>NZ_CP097289.1 GCF_023498005.1 Streptomyces durmitorensis
GCCCGCGGGAGCGCTGGCGTGGGGCTGCGCCCCACGCTCACCCGCCTTGCTGCGCAAGGCGGGTGACACTCCGTCCGCTGCGCTCCCGGAGTGCACCGCTGCAGCTCCGGAGTGCAGGCCTCGCTGCGCTCTGGCCCAGTGGGTCCGCTTCGCTCCCCACCCAACGGCCCCTCCGGCTTCGCCTCCAGGGCCTCCGATCTAGCACCCACCCGACCCGCTTTAGTTGGCGGACCTTGACGGGTGTTCACAGGCCTAACGGCCTAGCAGCAGAAGGGGCTGGGGGGTTCGTGAGTTCCAGTCAGATCTGCTGCACCAGCATCCATATGGCGAATCCCAGGACCAGCACCCCGCTCGCTCGTTTCATCGCGTACCCCTTACTAGTGGGTTCGGTCGCATCCGGATCCTTCACCCACCCTCTCTGCATGTTTCTGTTCATCCTCCAAAGCAGTTGAGGCCGTATGACCTGCACAAGCCCCATGATCAGGAAGAGGCACAGGAGCGGGATGAGGACTGGACTGCTGTCGCCGTCGGAAGCGGCTTGAATGACTGCGTCGCGATTCATGCTTCTCCGAGTGCCCGGGGTGCTTCCCAGGAAACAGTGTCGATCAGATGAGGGTAGCATGCTTCATTTTCAGTATCGGATAGACTCTGGAATCAGAGCCTATCCGCCAGGCCCGCTCCGAAGGATTATCGAGATCCATCCCACAGCCGTACCGATGACCATGACGGGCAGAGCAGCCAGCCACGTCAGTCCAACCACAACCCTCACGGCCCCTCTTAAACCGGATACACCCCAGCAGAAGGCAGGCGAAGCATGTCCATCACAGGCCACGCTGACCAACGCGAGGCAGCCCAGCGAGAGACCATTGACGCGGTCGTGCGCGCCCTCGAACTGCCTGCAAGATCGCTTGTGCCTGAGCGAGGACTCCGGACTCAGGTGTCATGGCCACCGGGTCCGGGAAGACCCGGGTCGCGGCCCGCAGCGCAGAGAAGCTCCACGCAGGCCGTGTGCTGGTACTCGTCCCCCTCGCTGGACCTGCTCGCCCAGACCGAGGCCGCGTGGCGTGAGAGCGGCCACACGGGCCCGATGATCGGGGTCTCGTCCCTCCAGGGCGAGGACGTGACCTTCCCCAACACCACTGACGTGAAGGAACTGGTCGACTGGGCCCGGCTGTTCGACAAGGTCACCGTGTTCGCCACGTACGCGTCCCTCGGGCTCGGCACCCTGGAGCGCGCACAAGGCAGGCCTCCCGGGCTGGGAGCTGATCGTGGTCGATGAGGCGCACCGAACGTCGGGTCGGCTGGGCAAGCCCTGGGCTGTCGTCCACGACACACCCGCATCCCGTCCCTGCGTCGCCTCTACATGACGGCCACGCCCCGACTGTGGCAGCTCGGGGACGAGGATACCGAGGGGCGCCGGGCGAGTTGGTCGCAAGCATGGAGGACAGCCCGGACGGGCAGTTCGGCGCGCGCTGCTACACGCTGATGCTGTCGGAGGCCATCGGCCGGGGGATCTGCGCGCCGTACCAGGTGGTGTGCGTGGACATCACCGACACCCAGCTCCAGGCTGCGCAGCTCCTGGGTGCTGAGGGACGCTCGGACGAGGTCCGTGGGGCCCGGATTGCAGCCCGCGCTGCTCAAGGCGTCGTCCGAGGAAGGCTTCTGACGCACGTTCGTCTTCCATCACGTGGTGAAGGAAGACGAGGCGTTCGCGGCCGGGATCGCCACGGACGGCACAGTCGTGGAGAAGGGCTTCCTCAGCTCGGTGAAGGTCTTGCGCGAGGGCGTCGACACCAAGAACTGCGACTCCGTCTACTTCGCCGACGTACGCGGCTCCATGCCCGGCCTCGTCCCGGCCGTGGGACGGGCACTGCGGATGCAGCCAGGCGAGGGGAAGGTCGCCTTGTTCATGGTGCCAGTGCTGCTCGGGCCGGGCGAGACAGCGGACAACATGCTCACCTCCCGGGCATGCGGCGGGTTGGCGAAGCTGCTGGAAGCGCTCTGGGCGCACGACGCACGCGTAGTGGAACAGCTCGCCGAACAGCAGGTCCCAAGCCACTACAAGCCCGTCCAGAAGGCCGCGCAGGGCCAGGAGAGCCGGGCGAGGGGAACGGGTCCGGCGGCCCGTCGGCGTCCGCGCGAGAGCTGCTGAAGTTCTCCGTGCCGCGCGACCCGGCGCAGCTGGCAGCGTTCATCAACCTGCGAGTCCTCAACCCCGACCACGAGCACTGGCGGCGCGGCGTCGAGGCCGCCGTCATCTACGCCCGCGAGCACGGCGACCTGAAGGTGCCCTTCACCTACCGTGTGCCCGGTGGCGAGGACCAGGCGGGTGGCTGGCCTCGCTCGCCGCGTTCCCCCTCGGGCAGTGGATCGCCGACAACCGGCGCTTCTACGCCCGCGGAGACATGAACGAGGACCGCATCTAGCAGCTGGACAAGCTAGGCATGGTGTGGTCGCACTTCGACGTCGCGTGGGAGGAAGGTCTCGCGGCGGCGCGTGGATGGGCCGAGGTGAACGGGCACCTGCTGGCCCCGCTGGACGCCGCGCATCAGGGCTATCGGGTGGGGATTTGGCTGAAGAACGCGCGGGCCGCCGCCCGCAAGGCGCAGGAGATCGAGCAGCGGCGGGCCGAGAGCCTGCCGGTGAAGTCGTCGGCGGGGGCGATGTCGGACGAGCGGCGCGAGCAGCTGGAGGACATCGACGCGTCCTGGCGGGTGGAGTGGCAGCGTGCCTTCCACCTCGTCCTGCTCCACCTGGAGGCCGGCCGGCCTCTGCCGACCGAGCCGGGCGACGTCGTGCACCAAGGCGACTGTGCTGCCGACCTCGCCCGGTGCAGCGCGGGCTGGGCCGTGAGGCTGATCTCGTGAGCCCCCTCCAGGCTGAACCCGCGGTCAGCAGCGCCCCGCAGTCGATCCCGGCGGAGGGCGTCGGCCGGCGAGTGTTTCCCGGCCTTGGTTCCGGACGGAGAGCCGGGTAGCAGAAGGCCTCAGACTGCGACGGAGAACAGATCCACCACGAAGACGAGTGTCGAGCCCGCCGGGATCAACGGCGAGGGTGACTGGTTGCCGTAACCGAGGCGCGGCGGAACGATGATCTCGCGCCGGCCGCCGACCTTCATCCCTCTGACACCGCGGTCCCAGCCCTTGATGACCTTGCCACCGCCCACGGCGAACTTGAACGTCTGGCCCCGGCCCCAGGAGGTGTCGAACTCTTTTCCGGACTCGAGGGTGACCCCGACGTAGTGAACCCGGACAACCCTGCCCGGCTTCGCCTCAAGCCCGTCCCCGACGACAAGGTCGCGGATTGTCAGTTCGGTGGGAGCGTCACCCTCCGGAAGGTCGATCTCGGGCTTCGTCAGTTCACTCATTGCAGCCTCATTCGTTCGCCGCCGGAAGCCCTCATACAGACCAGCCAGGTGCAGGGTCACTCTATGCGGTAGATCATCATGCCGTCCTGAACGCTGATCTCCTGGAGTCATGGCTGAGGCCGAATCCGACTCGCTACGCGTCCGGCCTGGAACTCTCACCCGCCATCGCCCGTTCCAGGATTTCCGCAACGACTTCGGACTTGGCGTCGGCGTAGTTCTGCATGTATTCCCAGGACTGCAGGGAAAGTGACCGTTTGGCGTCGGCGTATAGCTTGCGGTCGCTGCTGACGGTGCGCAGCCGGTCGCGGAAGCGCAGCATACGGACGGCTTCTTGGCAGCCTTCGGGCAGGACGTGCAGGTTGGCCGATTCGACGCCTGGGGCGAGGTGGTATTTGCGCAGAACGCGGTGCTCGTACCATTCGGGCTCTCGGATGACGAGCGTGAAGCCAAGGTTTTCCAGGGCCGGTACGTAGCACGCCTCGTCGCCGGGATCGGGGACGGTCAGGAGCATGTCGATGACCGGCTTGGCGGGCAGGTCCGGCACGGAGGTGGAGCCGACGTGCTCGATCCGGTGGTCGACGTGGCCGAGGCGCTCACTCATGGGGACGGCCTCCTGCTCGAAGACCGCGGGCCACCGCGGGTCGTACTCCCGCAGCGTGACCTGGCCGTTGAGCTTGGGCGGAGCGACAAGGTGGGCTGTCTCGATCTCCTCGGCGGTCATGGGTATGCGCGGGACTTCGTCATCGGGCCGTCCGGACATGGGAGCTCCCGTCTGCGCTCTGGGGCCATGAAGCCAGGGCTCTCGGCAATGGGTTGATGGCTTTCCGGCCCCGGCGCGGTTGGTGGTCATCCTTGCACCGCCGCAGATCCAACCGCCACGACCAGCAACCCCGCGAACCTGTGCCGTCAGGGCACGGGCGTCGTCCCCCAGCCGTTCGCTGAAGCTCCTTTCGAAGTCGGGGCAGCCCTCTGCAGTGTGTGTATGGCCTTTGGCTCACGTCGGCTTGACGAGGTGTTCGGTGGCTCCCTTGGCAGCATCAGTTACGCCGGGCTCGCGAGCCTGATCGGCATCACCGCTACACCGCCGATCCGGGGATTCGGGGGGGCTGGCCAAGGGCGTTGTGGCCGTCGCCGATCACCTCGGAGGCGTGATCGGCGACGGCATGGCCGAGTACGGCGGTGTCCCGTCCCGGGCCTTCGGCGTCGAGCTCAAGGACCATCATCTGCGGGGCCTGCGGCAGTGCATCGCCGCAACCACAGCGCCCCCAATCCGGTGGGAGGCTTCCCGGGCGCCGGAATGCCGCTCCGCGGTGACTTCCTCCTCGCCGCGGTGTGTCAGCAACACTGCACGCCGAGAGCGCGGGGGCGGGTTCTACCGGTTGTACCGGTTCAGGAGGGATTGGAGTAGGGCTGCGTACCGGGTGCCCGTGTCGAACGGCGCGTAGCGGGCCGGGGTGTCCGCGCTGGTGCACGGCGCCAGCGGTGCGACGACGGTGCTGTAGTCGGGGCGGTGTTTGTACTGGATGGAGATGCGGCCGGCTCTCACCGTGCCGACCCGGTGCGTCGCCCGACGGTAGACGCCGTTCGTGGCCCGCTGCAGGTAGTCGGGAAGGGAGACGAACACCGCGTCAGGGACCAGGGGAACCGAGAGCCAGGTGCCGTCCTCGTCCTGCACCTGCAGGCCCGGCGTGTCCTGGAGCTCGACGGTGAAGTAGGCGTGGTCGATGTGCGGGGACATCGCGTAGTCGACGTTGTTGGCGATGTCGGCGCCGTGCCCGGGCCGGTAGGAGTTGAGGCCCAGGTGGTGCATGGGTGAGGCCCGACAGGAATCGGTGAGCGCACCCTTGAGCGCGAGGTCTTGGGCGCAGGCCGCGAGGAGTTGGTCTCCCAGCACCACCAGGCTTTGGATCAGCGCGGAGCAGTTCGCGAACGGCTCGTGGAAGAAGCCGGGTGACGGCTCCGAGGAGGCTGGGGGTGGGCAGTACCGGCCGCGAGGGCTCCCCTCCCTGGCCGGGCCCGCCTCAACCGTGGGCGCCGGTGCCGCGGGAATGCTTGGGCGCTGCGGGGGTTGAGGGTCGGCGGCGTCGTCGGACGAAGCTCTGCGGTTCGGTGCCGCTCAGCGGGGCATCCGGCGGTCCACTTCCCGCGCTCGCGTCTCCAGTGCGTCGGCGACGGCGGCTGACGAGGCCCGGGGCTCATCGCCGATCCTCTGCTCAGCAGCCCTGGCACAGGGGAGCCAGAATTACATCGCCGCGGTGCTGATGGCGTTGCGGGTGCCCGGGCCGTAGACGCCGAGGGGTTCGTTGATGGCGCGTGCCTGTTGCATGCGCGCGACCGCGGTCGCGACGTCGTGGCTGTAGTAGCCGTCCACGGGACCGGTGTAGAGACGTAGTCGGCCCAACTGCTCCTGCAACTGCCGAACCGAGGTGCCTGTGCTGCCCACGTGCAGCACGCTCGACGCGGCTGCGCTGCCGGCTGCCTGATGCGAGCGGGCAGGCGGGGCGTCGTGCTCGGCGCTCCCCGGGAGTCTTGGGTGTGGTGCGGGCTTGCTGGGCGGGGTGGGCGCGGTGGGTGCCTTGTCGGGTACGGGCGAAGACCCGTGACCGGGAGCGTGCGGTTGCCGAGCGGGAGGCGCGGCGTGCGGACTGGCGGGGGCCGGGTGGCCGTGGGACTGGGCTAGGAGCCCGGCGGTGAGAGCGAGCAGCGCCGCGGACGCATAGCCGTAGGAGAGCGGCGGGAAGCCCCGTTTGGGCTTGATCGCGCCATGGCGGGCATGGGGGCGGGACCGAGGCTGTCTGCCTTTGGAGGCGGTCGCGCGGTGGTGTCCCTTTCCCTTTCTGCCCGGGGTGGATGCCACGTGTGTCAGCCCGTCCATCGGGCGCGGCACTCCCAACGCCGTACGCGAACGTCGTTGCGACGCGCGCGTCGAAGTCTGCGTCAGGTAGGAGGAGAGCGCGGGGTACGTGGACGGGTCCGGGGCGGCTGCTTGGTAACTCACAAGATCGAACGTAGACGTCCGTGCGGCGCCACTCCCCCGCTGCCGGCCCCGAACTGTGATCCTTAAGGCTGCCTTGATTGATGACTCAGGGCCAGCTAAGCCCCAGCACGTCGCACGCCCGCTCCTCGGGCATGAACCGGCCGCGGCGCGGTCGGCGCTGCGGCGCGGTGCCAGGTCACTTCGTATCCGCTGGGTATGAGGGGGCGCTTGGCTGCCTTCGCAGCCGACGTTGCACACCTGGGCGCCCTGGCTGCCCTGACTGCCCGCATCACCCTTTAGGCCAATCGGGGGAAGGCGGAGCGGTCTCCATCGATGTGGGCCCGCCGGCTGCGGAAGGATGCGTTCCATGCGAACCATGAAACGCGTTCTCCTCGCGGCTGCGGCCGCATCGCTGCTGGTGGCGAGCCACGGCGCAGCGGCCGTGGCCTCCGCGCCCGCACCCACGCCTGCACAGTCCACGCCGGCAGCAGGGCCGGGCTGGCACCACGTGGCGGATTTTCCTCCGACCGAGGAGAACCGCTGTCATGAGCGCGGCCGGTGGTACTTGGAGAACGGCGTACGCGCCTACGAGTGCCGAGCCGCCGGAGTCTGGGAGTTGTGGGTTCTCACCGAGCCCTCCTGACCAGGGCCGGGGCCGGGGCCGGATCGTCGCCCTCAAGGTGGTGCCGGCCCGGCAGCCATACGCGATCGTCCCTACGGCCGTTTACTGACTCTCCGCCTCGAACGCCTGGGCGACAGCAAGGCTGTCCTCGTAGACATGGTGCCGAGTGACAAGGCCGTCTTCGACGGTGAGGTGCAGGGCGAACCGCGCGCGATAGGCACGTCCGGTCGGCCGGGCGGTCTGGCGGATCTCGCCGAGCACGACCGCCTCATTTCCGTCGATGAGGATGCACTCGACCTCGGTCGCCACGTGTTCCGGGATGTGGCATTCGGCGAGCTCGCGATAGTGGGCGGCTGCGTCGGCTCGGGTGGACCGGTGACGGATCCACGGCGTGGCAGTGCGGCCGTGCTCGGCCTCCGGCCAGTCAAGCTTCCAATCGCCCCGCTCCGCATACAGCTCGGAGATGCGCTCGGGGTCGCCCTCGCCGATCCTGCGCAGCAGTTCCTCAACCACCGTGCGCGTGTTTGTAGGTGCGGCTATAGGCATGGCAGACCTCTCCCCTCCAGGTCCACGCCCTGTCGACGTGGTGAGATCACCGACATTGCCAGCGCAAGTCGGTCGAGGCGATTACCTCTGGAGTAAGGCAAGCCCATCACCAAGATCCGCTTTGATGCACGTCCTAGCGGCCCTTGACCCCTCGAGCGCGTTGCGGACAGTTGCGCGCAACGACCGTCCCGCGCACCGGTGTCGACGGTCAGGGGCGCGAACTGTCCGCCCGCGTGCGTGATGCTCCTGGGCATGCCCCCCTCGCGGGAGCGCACGATTCATTTCAGTGCGTCCTTCAGTGCTGCAGCGAGGATTCCAGTGCTGCAGCCACGGCAGCGAAGGCGGCAGCTACCCGGCCGTGACGGATCGCCTTCTGGGCGTGGCACACCCAAGGTCCCAACCGTCCCAAACTCCGCCTGCCTGGCTCATTGTGGCCAGGGCGCCATCGCGGAGGACCCCGTCGGCTGCCGCGGCATCCACGTCCCAGACCACGCCTCCTGCCTGGCCCACCTGGCCGACGTCGACCGCGATGCCTGCTTGGCCCACCTGGCCGGCCTGGCCCCCGGCACCGACATCGACCATCGCGGCACCACCTTCACTGAATCCCTACTCGACGCCCTTCTCACAGCTCTCCGCGACTCTGCCACAGCACACAGCCGCTTTGGTGCCGCCCGGTTCGATTCGGCGACTGAGGCTCGGGGCGGCCAATCGCTGCTTCTTCTCCCGTAGTTGCCACCGCAGCAGGCCGTGGATGGTCTGGTCGGTGCCGTTGTCGCGCCACTTGTAGAAGTAGTACTTCACTGCCCCGGCAGGCGGCAGGTCGTGGGGCAGCAGGTCCCACTGGCAGCCGCTGCGGTTCTGGTACAAGATCGCGTTCACGGTCTTGCGCATCGCGTATCTGCCCTGGTGGCCGCTGACCGACGGATGCGCGACCTTCCGTGCTGTGATCACGGGTTCGACCAGTGAGCGATGACAAGCCGGACGGAAGATCAGGTACTGCACTCTGAGTGTTTCGGGCACGCCCGAAACACGATGACCTCCGCCGGGGCACGGTGGAAAAGTCAGCCACGTGCATCAGCCGATGCCACCGGGGAGATGTGCCGCCCCAAACTGACCAGACGGCACACAACGGGGGAAGCTCAGATGCGAACCAAACGACTCGTCACGTCCATGACGGCCGCCTTGCTCCTGGCCGGCGGCGTGAGCGCCGGGACCGCCACGGCCACCAGCAGTACACCCCATGGCGGCTCGTCGGTCATGGGTGCATGCCCGGACACCGGCAACGAGGTCACCGTCCCCGGCGGCAAGGCCGAGTGGGATATCACCTGTGAGAGGGGCAAGGTCCACGTTCGGGGCCACGTCAAGGACACCAGGATGGACGGCAAGTGTGCCCGGGTGAAGGCGACGAACCCCCGCAACGACGAGAAGAGGAAGAAGTCGGCCTGCGGAGTGGGCACCGACAAGTCCTTCGACTGGAACCTCGGCAAGGGCAGCCAGGCCAAGGTGTACCTGTACACCTCCTGACCTGGCATATCCATGGGCAGCGCCCTTACGCGCGACGTACGGGCGCGCGCTGCCCACCTCCTTCCCACACCAACCTGGCTCGGGCGGTTCGAGTCGGACTCGACCTGCCCGCCCGGGACGTGCACGCCTACATCTCCAGGCGGGCCATCGTCGTCGACGTGATCGCCCTGTACTGACCAGCAGGTTCCTGACCGACCCTCGGCGACGACCTGACGTGAACCTCTGCCGATGCGTCCGGACCGTGGCCCGAACTCGCAGGTCCGACAAGTGGCTTCGTAAGCGAGAACGGGGTCCGGTTGCAGGTGAGTGCGGGGCCCAGTTACCGCCTGTCGGGGCATGAAATGTATGCGGAGGCCAGCTGGATGGGGCTGGTGCCTTCCTCGGCGCCGCGATGATGGCTGCCCCTGTCGCGGGTCACCCGTTGCGGGCCCGCGACCTGTGCGGGGCCCTCGACCTGCCGACCATCCCGAAGAACACCGAAGGCATCCGGTCCAAGCTCAAGCGCCTGGTCACACGAGGCGTCCTCACCGAACCCGAACCCGGCCTGTTCGCACAGCCCCGCACCTGATCGACGATCCACCCCACTGGCCAGGTCCCCTCACCCAACTCCGAGCCCGAAACAGGGCATTACCTCGCCTACTGCACTCCTAGGTCTTGCTTCGCGCCCGCCAGCGCCGGCCTGGCGGGCAGTCGAACGGCGGACAAGGCAAGGTCACGCGGGGACGTCGAGCGGGGGGTGCTCAAGCACGCGAGGCTTGTACTCGACCAGCTGGATGCGGCCGTCGAAGGTGCGGTGCCCGATCATCTCCAGGGCAACGTCCGGATAGCCGTCGTAGATGCGTTCCTCACCCGTGGCCCCGGTGATCACCGGGAACATCACGACCCGGAAGCGGTCGACGAGTCCGGCTCGCAGCAGGGACCGGCACAGGCTAAGACTGCCGATCGTACTGAGGAGCCCCGAGCCACTGGACTTCATGGCCCGGACCGCCTCGACGGCATCGTCACGGACGAGCGTGGAGTTGGCCCACTTCAGTTCCTCCTCGAGCGAGGAGGAGAACACCACCTTGGACGCTTGCGTGAGCTCGTCGACGGACGCCTCTTCCTCGGGCCTGAACTCGTCTTGGCCATGTGGGACCTCGCCTGCGGCGAAACCCGACATCAGACGGTAGGTGTTTGCTCCCATCAGGTAGGTGACCTCGGGCTGCTCACCGAGCCACGCAAGGTACTCCGGGCCCTCCAGGCCCCAGAACCCGGGCCACCCCTCTCCCGAGGCATGGCCGTCGAGGGACGTGATGAAGTCGACGAGAAGCTCCGGCATGGCGGTTCCCTTCCTGAGGCGTCACAAGCTTGGACCGGCCGCGACATCCAAACTCATCGGCCGCGCTATGGAGTGGGGACGGCGGGCTTGAGCCCTGCCACAGCCCCAGCTCAGCCCACCCTCGAACGGCCCAGGCCGACCGTCACTCTCAGCCGGGCCGAGTGCAACGCTCAGGGGCCAACTGAAACGCTCAGTCACACACTGTGACCGAGCGCTGTAGTTGGCGGGATTCGCCAACTACAGCACTCAGGACGTAAAGCGCTCAACCAGAGGCCGCCCACCATCCGCTGGCCTTTGGTCTCGGGGACGGCTGCGGGCCTGTGTCAGACCGCGTCGAGGAAGCCGCGGACCGCAGTAGCGAAGGCGGCCGGGTCGTTGGCGTAGACGAAGTGGTCGGTCTCCAGCTCGACGAGGTGGGTGCCGGGGCGCCGGGTGACCATCTGCTCTGCCTGCTCCGCCGGCAGGACGCCGCCCTTGGCGCCACGTAGCAGCAGCGCCGGACAGGCGGAGCCGGTCCAGTCGGCCCAGTGGTCGCCGTGCACCTGGTCCTCGGAGTCGTAGATGTCCTGGGGGTGGAAGTGCAGGCCCCAGACGCCCTCCGGCCGCTCACGCACGGCTGACTCGAAGTGCGGTGCGAACGGGCCGAGTTGCGCGACGAACGTCTCCCGGTCAGGGGCGCCGCCCTCCGGCAGACTCAGGACGAACGCCAGCGGATTGCTGCCGTCCAGGCCGAGTTCGGCGCATCCCTCGGCATTGATCAGCGCGGTGACGCGCTCGGGGTGGCGGGCTGCGAACTGGTAGGCGTTGATCGCGCCGAGCGAGTGGCCAAGGAGCGCCGCCCGGTCCAGACCCAGGTGATCCATGAGGGCCTTCAGGTCGGCGAGGTAGCCCTCCCGGCTGTAGTCGGCCGCCCGCCCGGACTCGCCGTGGCCGCGCTGATCGGGGGCTATGACCCGCCACTTTGGGGCGAGACGTGCGGCGAGACCGGCGTACGACAGGCCCTCGGACATGTGCCCGTGCAGGGCCAGCAGCGGGCGGCCGGTGCCGCCGAAGTCCATGTAGGAAAGTGTGCGGCCGTCGATGGTGAGCGCGGATCGCTTGGCGATGTCGGTATCCATGGCTTCACCGTAGAGCAGATCTATACACACGTACAAGACATTCGTTTAATACGCTTGTTTGAACCTCGGTGGTCTGCCCACCCGCCGCCCACCTGTCGCGCTCGATTCGATCCCCGGTCGGGCTGCACCGGATCACCGACCCGGGCGGCGCGGCGTCGCACGACGCCATCCCGCAGCACTTCGCCGAGCACCCATCCCTCCCGATTCCGCCGTCCCGCACCGGCGGGACGCTGACCAGCATCAAGGCGGTGCAGCGCCGTCTTGGGCCGCAAGGCGCGGGTCCTCTGCTCCAGCGGGACGAACGAGCACGGCGCTACCGCATCGGCAATGCCCTCCTGACCGGTCCCGCGAGGGCATTCGCCATGGCTGATGCCCGACCCTCGACCCGGCCTGGTGCGCGGCGAGGGATCGTCACCGGTCATCTGACGCGGCCGCGCCATCGGCAGAAGACAGCGGCGCCCATCCAGGACCTGCCACTCGCGACGCGCACGGTCCAGATCGGTGGGACCGACGAAGTCGGGGGCGATTCCCCGGCAGAGCGCGTCGTACGGGAGTCTCGATCCATCCCGGCAATAAGCGGAACTTGACTCCAGCTTGAGGCGGGCTTCCGAGCGACCGGAGAAATCGACCCGTAGGGCGCTCTGTCCGGCATCGTCAGTGGATGTTCCCGCCGCCAGTCCCGGCTGTGCTACCGCGCAGGGGGCGTACTGGTCTTGCCCCCACTGATGGGAGTGCGGTTCTCCGTGGCTACCTCGCTGAACGAATTCGGCCGCTTCGCCTCGTCCCACTGGTCCGGCTCGGGTGAGCCGGGCGATATCCAGTTTGGCGGTGTCTCGGTGGAGTTCCAGCTCGACCGCGAACTCCTTTGCAGAGTCTCGGAGTTGGCCGAGGAGTGCGACACCACGGCGCCCGTGGTGCTGCAAGCGGCGTTCACGGTGCTGCTGCACCGCCTCGGCGGGGGCGACGGCCTCACGGTGGGACTGTCCGTGGCCGGGTCGCCCGACGAGGGTGCGGCACGGCTGGTGTGGCTCGGCGCCGACACGTCGGTGGCGCAGGGGGATCCGGGGGGCGAGGAGCCGTCGTTCACCGCGCTGGTGACGCGATTACGGGACCGGGCCAAGAGCCCGATGGCCTCTGAGGACGTCCCCTGCGGGCTGCTCAGTCCCCTCCCCCGCTCCGCCGGGGAAGGGCTGGTCTGCACGCTCCGGTGCGACGGTGACGTGCACGGGCCGCAAGCCGCGCAGTCACTCGCAGAGCGGTTCGTGCAGGTCGTTCGCCAGGTGGTGGCCCAGCCCCACCTGCGGATCGGGGCGGTCGGGGTGTCACTGGCACCGGTGAGCCGGCGCGAGATCGAAACGTGGGAGCGCCGTTATCCGGGACTCGCCGAGGTGTGGCCGCTGACGGCGCTGCAGTCGGGGCTGCTCTTCCACACGCTCCTGGACGATGCCTCGCGGGGGACCTACCAGATGCAGTTCGTCATCACACTGCGCGGGCCGGTGGCGGGGACCCGGATGCGGGCGGCAGGTCAGGCCCTGCTCGACCGGTACGCGAATCTTCGGACGGCCTTCGTGGCGGGAGCCGACGGGCAATCGGTGCAGGTCGTCGTCGACGGGGTGGAGCTTCCGTGGCGTGAAGTGGACCTGAACGAAGAGACGCAGACGAAGCTCGAGCCGGGTACGGCCTTCGAAGCCTTCCTCGCGCAGGACTTGCGGAGCCACTTCGATGTGACGGTGCCGCCGTTGCTGCGGATGGCGCTGGTGAAGGTGGGTGCCGAGCGGTTCGAGCTGGTACTGACGGCACATCATCTGCTGTTCGACGGCGCGTCGTTGCCCGTGCTGATGCAGGATCTGCTGCACCTCTATACGGCCGACGGGGACGCTTCCGTGCTGCCGCGCGTGGCCGAGTACCGGGACTTCCTGGCGTGGTCGGCGGGGCACGACCGGGATGCGGCGGCTCGTGTGTGGGCCGAGGAGCTGGCGGGGGTGGAGGACCCGACATTGCTGGCCCCCGTCATCGGATCCGGGGCGGGCGGCGACGCGTCAGCAGGGATCGGCGAGGTCAAGGTGGCCCTGACCGCAGGCGTGGTGCGTGAACTGGCCGGGCGGGCCGCCGAGTTGGATGTCCCCCTGGACGCCGTGGTGCAGGGCGCCTGGGCGCTGCTGCTCGCCGCGCTGACCGGGCAGCAGGACGTGGTGTTCGGGGCGACCGTGCCCGGACGCCCGAAGGCGGTGCCCGGCGTGGCCTCGATGGCCGGGCTGTTCGTCAACACGCTCCCGGTGCGGGTCAGGCTCGCGCCCACGGACACTGCGGCTGATCTGCTGCGCGGGATGCGGGAGCGGCATCAGGCGCTCTCCGGCCACCACTGCGGCCTGGCCGACATCCACCGGGCCACCGGCACGAGCGTCCTGTTCGACACCCTGGTGACGTCCGAGTCGTACACTTTGGGCAACCACCGTGTGGACCGCCCAGGCGGTGCCGACGTGGGCTTCGAGGTCACCGGGGTTCGTTCGTCCGCCGGCACCCACTACCCGCTGACGGTCACCGTCAACGCCGAGCCCCACCTCCAGGTGACCGTGCAGTACCAGCGTCACCTCTTCGAGAGCCCCGCCGTCGAAGCCGTCACCAAACGGCTGACCCGTCTCCTCCAACAGATCGCCGCCGACCCCGAACTGCCCGTCGCCCGCCTCGATCTGCTCGGACCCGCCGAGCGGGACCTGCTGCTGCACGGGCACAACGACACCGCCGTGCCCGTCGAGGCCGCCACCCTCCCCGGCCTCTTCGAGCAGCGTGCCGCCGCGACACCCGACGCGGTGACGGTCGAGTGCGCAGACAGGTCGCTGACGTACCGGGAACTGGACGCGCGCGCCAACCGGCTGGCGCGTGAACTGATCCGGCACCGCGTGGCGGCGGAGACCGTGGTGGCGGTATCGCTGCCGCGCTCCCCCGACCTGGTGGTCGCTCTCCTCGCCGTGATGAAGGCCGGCGGCACCTACCTGCCGGTGGACTCCGCATACCCCGCGGACCGGATCGCCTACATGCTGGAGGACTCCCGCACCCTGCTGATCCTGGCGGACACCACCACGGCGGACGCACTGCCCGACCTCGCCGTGCCGGTCCTGCGGTTGGACGACCCCGCGACCGCCGCAGCGGTGGCGCGGCACGACGGCACTCCGGTGACCGACCAGGAGCGGCCCGGTGGGCCGGTGTCCGTCGCGAACACCGCGTATGTGATCTATACGTCGGGTTCGACCGGGCGGCCGAAGGGTGTGGCCGTCACTCATCGCGGGGTGGCCAGTCTGATCGCGACGCAGCAAGCGCGCCTCGACCTGACGGCCGCGAGCCGGGTGCTGCAGTTCGCTTCGCCGAGCTTCGACGTCTCGGTCTACGAGGTGTGCATGGCGCTCTTCACGGACGCCACCCTGGTGCTCGCCGCCCAGGAGCAACTCGCCCCGGGCAGCCCGCTGATCGACACCCTCGCCGTGCGGCGGGTGACCCATGTCTTCCTGCCGCCTGCCGTCCTCGCGGCGCTGCCGCCCGGCACACTGCCGGGCGTGGCCTCCCTCGCCGTGGGCGGTGACGCGGCCACGCCCGAGCTGGTGACCGGATGGTCAGAGGGCCGGGACCTGGTCAACGCCTACGGGCCGACCGAGACCACGGCGATCGTGACCTTCAGCGATCCCCTGGTCGCCGACGACCGCACTCCGCCCATCGGCCGGCCGATCGCCAACACCCAGCTGTACGTCCTTGATGACGCGCTGCGCCCGGTGCCGACCGGAGTGGCAGGTGAGATGTATGTGGCGGGTGAGGCGCTCGCCCGCGGCTACCTCGGCCGGCCGGGCCTGACCGCCGAACGCTTCGTGGCCTGCCCCTTCGGCGCACCCGGCCGCCGGATGTACCGCACCGGCGACATCGTCACCCGGGCCCCCGACGGCCAGCTGGTCTTCCACGGGCGCGCGGACAACCAGGTCAAGATCCGCGGCTTCCGCATCGAACTCGGCGAGGTCCAAGCCGTGCTGGGCACACACCCGGGCGTGGCCCGGGCCGTGGTCGTCTGCCTCGAGCAGGGCGGCGACCGGCGCCTGGTGGGCTATGCGGTGCCCGCCCCGGGCGCCACCCTGCCGACCTCCGCCGAGCTGCGCGCCCACGTAGCCGAGCGGCTGCCCGAGTACATGGTGCCCTCGACCGTCGTGGCCCTCGCCGAGGTGCCGCTGAATCCGAACGGGAAGCTGGACCGGCGCGCCCTGCCCGTACCCGACTACACGGGCGGGACGAGCGGGCGCGCACCTCGCACACCCCAGGAGCAGGCCCTGTGCGCACTGTTCGGGGACATCCTCGGGGTCGAGCGGGTCGGGATCGACGACAACTTCTTCGACCTGGGCGGGCACTCGATCCTTGCCACGCAGCTGGCCAACCGGATGCGCACGACCCTCGGGGTGGAGCTGCCGCTTCGGGTGGTGTTCGAGTCGGCGACCGTGGCGTTGCTCGCGGCGCACCTGGATGCGGGCAAGCCGTCCTCGCGTCCGGTGCTGCGGCGGGCTCCGGTGAGGCCGCAGCGGGTGCCGTTGTCCTACGCACAGAGCCGGCTGTGGTTCCTGGACCGCTATGAGGGCCCTTCGGCAACGTACAACTTGTCCTACACGCTGCAGCTGAGCGGCCAACTTGACCCGGAAGCACTCGCGTTGGCGATGCGGGACGTGGTCGTGCGGCACGAGAGCCTGCGGACACTGTTCGTGGCGGACGGCCAGGGTGTCGCGTCGCAGGCGGTCGTGGAGGAAGGCGATGTCGTCCTCGATGTGCCCGTGCGCGAGGTGACGCCGGATGCCGTGACCGCCGCGGTGGCAAAGGAAGTCGCCCACCGATTCGATCTGTCGGCCGAGATACCCGTGCGGGCGTGTGTGCTGCGGCGCGGGGCCGATGAGTACGTACTCGTCCTTGTGATGCACCACATCGCTGCCGACGGCGCGTCGATGGCTCCACTGGCCCGCGATCTGGCCACGGCGTACGACGCGCGTCAGCGCGGAGAGGAGCCCGCATGGGCAGACCTGCCGGTGCAGTACACGGACTACGCCCTGTGGCAGCGGGAACTGCTGGGGCAAGAGGAAGATCCCAAGAGCCTCGCGACCGCCCAACTGGAGTACTGGCGCACAGAACTCGCGGGGGTGCCGCAACCACTGCGGCTTCCGCTCGACCGGCCGCGGCCACCGGCGGCAAGCCACCGGGGCGACACGGTCGAATTCACCCTGGAACCCGACGTCCACGCCCGGCTCCAGGAGTTGGCCAGCGCTCAAGGGGCCACCGTACCCATGGTGCTGCAGTCCGCGCTCGCGGTGCTGCTGCACCTGATGGGCGGGGGTGACGACCTGACGATCGGCGCACCGATCGCCGGGCGCACCGATGAGCAACTCGCCGATCTGGTGGGGTTCTTCGTCAATACGTGGGTACTGCGGGCCGACCTTTCGGACAACCCCTCGTTCGAGTCCCTGGTGCGGCAGGTGCGGGACAAGGCCGTCAGCGCGTACGACCACCAGGACGTGCCCTTCGAGCGGCTCGTCGAGGCCCTCAACCCCGAGCGCTCCACGGCCTGTCACCCGCTGTTCCAAGTCATGTTCGCCTGGCAGGGAAACGGCCGCGAGAACATCGAACTGCGCGGCCACCAGGCCCAGTTCACACCCGTCGCGACCCCAACCGCCAAGTTCGACCTCCTTTTCAGCATGTCCGAGGGATCCGGCCATGAGATCTCGGGCGAGATCGAGTACGCCACCGACCTCTTCGACCCGAGCACCGTCGAGGCGCTCGCCGCGCGGCTCGTGCGGATCGTACGGCAGCTGGCCGCCGAACCCGGGCTGCGGATCGGGGCCGTTGACGTCCTGGAGGCCGGCGAGCGCGAGCGGCTGCTGCACGAGTTCAACGACACGGCCGCCGATACGCCGCCCTCACCGTTCCCGGGCTCTTCGAACGGCAGGCGAGCGCCACACCGGACGCCCCCGCAGTCGTGTGCGGCGAAGTGACCTTGACCTACGCGGAGTTGAACGCCCGCGCGAACCGGCTCGCACGGGCACTCGTACGCCACGGTGCAGGGCCGGAGCAGCTGGTGGCACTCGCCCTGCCACGCTCGGCCGACCTGATCGTGGGGCTGCTCGGCATCTGGAAGTCCGGCGCGGGGCACCTGCCCGTCGACCCCCGCTATCCCAGCCGCCGGCTCGGCCACGTCCTGGCCGACGCACGCCCCCGGTGCCTCCTGACCGACTCCTCGACGCAGGGCATCCTGCCGCAGGGCGGCAACGGCGACGACGGACCCGTCCGGCTGCTCGTGGACGAGCTGGACCTCGACGACGGTGACGGCGCGGACCTGCGAGACGACGAACGGACGGCTCCGCTGGCTCCGCACAACCTCGCCTACGTGATGTACACCTCCGGCTCCACCGGCACCCCCAAGGGCGTCTCGATCACCCAGCACGGCGTCGTGAACGGCGTACTGCGCCTCGCAGGGCCGGCCGGTGTCTCAAAGGGGTCGCGGATCCTCGCCGCGACATCGGTCGCCTTCGACGTGTCGGTGTTCGAGATCCTGACCGCACTGTCGGCCGGCGGCTCGGTCGAAGTGGTCCGGGACGTCCTGGAACTCGCCGAGCGGACCGGCTGGACCGGCGCGGTGATCAGCACCGTGCCCTCGGTTTTCGCGGAGCTCCTCGATGACATCGCCGACCGCATCGACGTGGCCACCCTTGTCTTCGCCGGCGAGGCACTGCCCGACGCGCTGGTGGCACGGGTGCAGGCCGCCCTGCCCGGGGTGCGCGTGGTCAACTCCTATGGGCAGAGCGAGAGTTTCTACGCCACCGTGGCCGAGCTCCCGGCCGGGCACGACGCGGGGGGACCGGACGCGTGCGGTGGCACCGGCAGCGCGCCGATCGGCCGGCCCTTGGGGAACATGCGCACCTACGTCCTCGGGCCCGGCCTCGAGCCGGTGCCGGTGGGCGTGGTCGGCGAGCTGTATGTCGCGGGCGCCGTGGGCCGCGGCTATCACGGGCGGCCCGCGCTCACCGCCGAGCGGTTCCTTGCCGACCCCTACGCTCCCCGGCCGGGCGCGCGGATGTACCGCACCGGGGATCTGGCGCGCTGGAACGAGCAGGGGCAGCTGCAGTACGCGGGCCGCGCCGACGCCCAGCTGAAGATCCGCGGGTTGCGCATCGAACCCGGCGAGGTCGAGGCCGCCCTGACCGCGCACCCCGATGTCGCGCAGGCGGCGGTGGCCGCGCGCGAGGGCCGTGGGGCCGGTCGCCAGCTCGTCGCGTACCTGGTGCCCACACCCGGCGCCGTCGGGAGCGGGGGCGGCGACGACATCGCCCTCACCCCCGGCGTGCCGGTCGGCGAGGTACGCCGGTTCACGGCACAGCGGCTGCCGGAGTTCATGGTCCCGGCCGCGTTCGTGGTCCTCGACCGGCTGCCGCTGACACCCAACGGAAAGCTGGACCGGGCTGCCCTGCCCGACCCCGAGTTCGGCGGCGGCAGCTATCGGGCGCCGCAGTCACCAGTGGAGGAGATCCTGGCCTCGGTGTACGCCGAGGTGCTCGGCGTGGACCGGGTCGGCGCCGACGACGACTTCTTCACCGTGGGCGGGGACAGCATCCGCTCCATCCAGGTGGTGTCCCGGGCCCGGACCCGCGGCGTCGAGGTCACCCCACGCCAGATCTTCGAGGCCCGCACGGTGGCCGCTCTCGCCCGGCTCGCCTCGACGCAACGCCAGCACGCGTCGGACGCGGCGCTGGAGGAGTTCGACGGCGGCGGTGTCGGCCCGATGCCGCTGCCGCCGATCGCCCGGCACATCCGCGAACTCGGCGGCAGCTGGAACCGGTTCACCATGTCCGCACTGCTCCAGCTCCCCCAAGGCATCGACCTCGCAGGCCTTGCGGCCACCCTGGGCGCGGTCATCGACCACCACGACATACTGCGGTCAAGCCTGGAGTCCGCCGGTGACGGAAGCCTGCACGTCGCGCCGCCGGGGTCAGTCGACGCGGCGGCGCTGATCCACCGTGTGACCTGCGACGGCCGCTGGAGCCAGGACTGGCAGCGGGACGCGCAGGCCGAACTCGACACCGCAACAGAGCGGTTGGATCCCGAGTCAGGAGTGATGGTCCAGGCCGTCTGGTTCGACCCGGCGCCCGGCGGCGGCACGGGCCGACTCGTCCTTGTCCTGCACCACCTGGTGGTGGACGGGGTGTCGTGGAGAATTCTGCTGCCGGACCTCGCCGCTGCGTGGTCCCAGATCCGCGCGGGCCGGGCCCCGGCCCTGCCCCAGGTGGCCACGTCCGCGCGGCGCTGGAAACACGCGCTCGCGGCGGAGGCGACCGCCCAGGACAGGGTCGCCGAGCTGGAGCTGTGGCGGTCCATCCTGGATGGACCGGACTCAGCCCCCGACCCGGTCATCGGCTCCAGGCGGCTCGACACCGAACTGGACCGCGCGGACACGGTGGACACCGTGCAGATGCGGCTTTCGGCTCCGGTCACCGAGGCACTCCTCACCGCGCTGCCCGCCGCGTTCGGCTGCGGAGTCCAGGACGGGCTGCTCGCGGCCCTCGCCGTGGCCATCGCCCGCAGAGAAGCGGCACGCCGCGACCGCGTGCCGCCCGGTCCATCCGATACGACACAGCCGGCCGGTCCATCCAATACGGCAGAGCCGACGGGTTCATCCACACGGTCCGCCCCCTCCGTCCTGATCGGCGTGGAAGGCCACGGCCGCGAGGAAAGCGCCGTCCCCGGCGCGGACCTGACACGCACGATCGGCTGGTTCACCAGCCTGTTCCCGATCCGCATCGACCTCACCGAATGCGATCTCGACGAGGTGGTCGCAGGCGGACCGGCCGCCGGAGCACTCCTCAAGACCGTCAAGGAACACCTCCTGTCGATCCCCGACCACGGCCTCGGCTTCGGACTGCTGCGTCACCTGAACCCGCGGACCGCCGCGGAGCTGCGGCAGTACCCCGCACCGCAGATCGAACTCAACTACCTGGGCCGCTTCTCCGACGCCGACATGCCGCAGGACCTGCAGGGCCTCGGCTTCCACCAGGTCACCGGAGCCGCCGAGCCGGTCGCCACACCGGACACCGGCATGCCCGCCCTCGCCGCCCTGCACATCGAGGCGCTCGCCACCGACACCGCTCAAGGACCCTGCCTGGAGGCCGAGTTCGCCTTCGCCGCCGGAGCGCTGCCGCGCGAGGAAGCCCAGGAGCTGGCGGAGCAGTGGCGGGCGGCCCTGGAAGGACTGGCCCGGCATGCCGCCGCGCCCGGCGCGGGCGGGCTCACGCCCTCGGACGTGCCGTTGGTGGCGGTGGGGCAGCGCGAGATCGAGCAGTGGGAAGGCGCCTACCCCGGCCTTGCGGAGGTGTGGCCACTGACGCCCCTGCAGTCCGGCTTCGTGTTCCACGCGCTCCTCGCCGACGCGTCGTTCGACGCCTACCACATGCAGTTGGTGTTCCACCTGAGCGGGCACGTGGACCCGGAGCGGATGCGCACGGCCGGACAGGCTCTTCTCGACCGGTACGCCAGTCTGCGGGCGGCCTTCGTGCCGGGCGAGAGCGGGGATCCGGTGCAGCTGGTCGTCAAGGACGTGTCGCTGCCATGGCGCCACATCGACGCGAGCGGCCTGGACGAGGCGGGGCGCGACGCGGCCGTCGAGCGTTTCCTGGCCGAGGACCTGAGCCGCCGCTTCGATGTGACCGCGCCGCCGCTGCTGCGGATCGGTCTGGTGAGCCTGGGCGCGGACCGCTCCGAACTGATCCTCACGGCGCACCATCTGCTGTTCGACGGCTGGTCGTTCCCGCTGCTGATCGAGGATCTGCTGCGGTTGTACGCCTCCGCGGGGGACGTCTCGGTGTTGCCGCGGGCTCCCGAGTACCGGGACTTCTTGCGGTGGCTCTCCCGGCAGGACCAGGAGGCGGCCGCGCGCGCCTGGGCCCGGGAACTCGACGGCGTGGACGGCCCGACCCTGCTGGTGGCACCGGGCGCTGCCGCCCCCGAGCCGCCGGGAGAGTCCGCGGCAGCAGGAGCCCGCTATGGACAGGTGGAGGTGCCGCTGCCCGCGGACACCGCCCGGGAGCTGTCCCGGCGGGCGGCCGGCCTCGGGATCACCCTCAACACCGTGGTGCAGGGCGCCTGGGCCGTGCTGCTAGCCGGTCTCACGGGGCGCCAGGACGTGGTGTTCGGCGCGACGGTGTCCGGCCGCCCGGCCGAGGTGCCTGACGTGGACACGATGGTGGGCCTCTTCGCCAACACCCTTCCCGTACGGGTGCGATGTGCCCCCGGAACTCCCCTCGCCCAGCTCCTCACCGACCTGCAACAGCGCCAGGCCGCGGTGCTCGACCACCACCACTACGGCCTGAGCGGGATCCACCGGGCCACCGGCACGAGCGTCCTGTTCGACACGCTCGTGGTGTTCGACTCCTACCCCGTGGACAGCCTCGGCCTCAGCGAGGCGCACGCCGCCTCGGGCATCGAGGTCACCGGCCTGCGCCCGCTGTCCAGCACGCACTACCCGCTGACCGTGAACGCCGTCGTCGATCCCTACCTGCGGCTGACGCTGCAGCACCGGCCGGACGTCCTCGACCGCGAAGCCGTGCGACGGATCGCGGACCGGTTCCAGCGGGTGCTCGCACAACTCGCCGCAGATCCAGCCCTGTTGACCGGGCAGCTGGACATCCTCGACCGGGACGAGCGGGAGCGGGTCCTGCACGGCTTCAACGACACCCAGGCGCCCACCCCCGACGCGACGGTCCCCGACCTCATCGCGCGGCAGGCGCAGCGCACCCCGGACGCACCGGCCGTCGAGCACGGCGACCTCACGCTGTCCTACCGGGAGCTGGAGTCGCGCACCAACCGGCTCGCCCACGAACTGATCGCGCGCGGGGTCGGCCCGGAGACCGTCGTGGCCCTGTCCCTGCCACGGTCCGCGGACCTGTGGGTCGCCCTGCTGGCGGTCCTCACGGCGGGCGGCGCCTACCTGCCGATCGACCCGCGCTACCCGAGCGCGCGCCTGGCGCACATCCTGGCCGACGCGCACCCGGTGCTGCTGCTCACCGACGCCGGGACCCGCGAGACGCTTCCGCGGGGCGACATCGACGTACCGCACCTCCTGCTCGACGAGCTGACGCTGACCACAGGCGATGCCACACAGCCCCACGTTGCGCTGCACGGCGACAACACGGCGTACGTGATGTACACCTCCGGCTCGACCGGCACCCCCAAGGGCGTTGCGGTCACCCACGCCAACATCGTCAACGGCGTGCTCCGGCTCGCCGAGCGCACCGGCATCACAGCGGGCACCCGCACCCTGGCGGGCACGTCTGTCAACTTCGATGTCTCCGTGTACGAGACCGTCACCACCCTCGCCCACGGCGGCACCGTCGAGGTCGTCCGCGACGTGCTCGCCATCGGCCAGGGCGGTGGATGGAGCGGCGGTGTGCTCTCCACCGTGCCCTCGGTCTTCGCCGAGCTGCTCGAGACGGCCGAGGGCCCGGTCACCGCCGACACGGTGGTGTTCGCCGGCGAGGCGCTGCCCGCGTCCCTGGTGCGACGGGTGCGCGAGGCGCTTCCCGGTACCCGCGTCGTCAACGCCTATGGCCAGACCGAGTCATTCTACGCCACGACCCACTGCCTGGAACCCGGTGACGAGCCGTCGGCCGCCGCGCCGATCGGCTCCCCCCTCGGCAACATGCGCACCTACGTCCTTGGGTCAGGCCTTGAACCGGTGCCGGTGGGCGTGGTCGGCGAGCTGTATGTCGGGGGCAGCGTCAGCCGCGGCTACCACGGGCGGGCGGGCCTGACGGCCGAGCGGTTCGTGGCCGACCCCTACGCTGCCGAGCCGGGCGCGCGCATGTACCGCACCGGCGACCTCGCGCGCTGGAACGAGGGGGGTCTGCTGGAGTACGCGGGCCGCGCGGACTCCCAGTTGAAGATCCGCGGCTTCCGGGTCGAGCCCGGCGAGATCGAGGCCGTCCTGGCCGCCCACGAGGGCGTCGACCAGGCTGTCGTACTGGCCCATGACCCTCAAGAGACTGCTGGCGCACGCCTGTTGGTCGGCTACGTCGTGGTCTGCGAGGGCATGAGGGAGCCGACCCCGGCGGAGCTGCGGGCCTTCGTCGCCGAGCGCGTTCCCGCGTACATGGTCCCCGCCGCCTTCGTCACTCTCGACCGCCTCCCTCTCGCCCCCAACGGCAAACTCGATCGCCAGGCACTGCCCGCCCCCGATCTGACCGGCACGGTCCCCTACCGGGCGCCGCGCACCCCGCGGGAGGAGCTCCTGTGCGAGCTGTTCGCGCAGGTCCTCGGCGTCGAGAAGGCCGGGATCGACGACAACTTCTTCGAGTTGGGCGGGCATTCGCTGCTGATCACGCGCTTGGTCAACCGGATGCGTTCGGTGCTCGGTGCCGAGGTCTCCGTCCGGGCAGTGTTCGAGTCGCCGACCGTGGCGCAGCTGGTGCAGCACCTGGGCGCCGGGGTGCGGTCGTCGCGGCCGGTGCTGCGGCGGGCCACGCCGCGGCCGGAGCAGGTGCCGCTGTCGTTCGCGCAGCGCCGCCTGAGGTTCCTCGACGAACTCGAACCTCTGTCGACCTACCACCTGCCGCTCGTGGTGCGCTTGAGCGGCCCCCTGGACGCACGAGCCCTGGCGTCGGCGGTCCATGACGTGGTCGCGCGGCACGAGAGCCTGCGGACGCTCTTCGTGGCGGACGCCAGGGGCGTCACGGCCCAGGTGGTGGTGCCGGCGGACGAGATCGTGCTCGACGTTCCGGTGCGGGACGTGGCATCGGATGCGATGAGCGCCGCGGTGTCCCGGGAAGTCGGCCGCCCCTTCGATCTGGCGGCGGAGATACCCGTGCGGGCGAGTGTGCTGCGGTGCGGCGCCCAGGAGCACGTATTCGTCCTGTCGATGCACCACATCGCGGCCGACGGGGAGTCGATGGCCCCGCTGGCACGGGACTTCGCGGCCGCGTACGCGGCCCGCCTGCGCGGCGCGGCGCCGCGGTGGGCGGACCTGCCGGTGCAGTACGCGGACTACACCCTGTGGCAGCGGCAGCTACTGGGAGACGCGGATGACCCCCACAGTCGCCTCGCGGGTCAACTGGCCTACTGGCACAAGGAGCTCGCCGGGGCTCCGCAACTGCTCCAGCTTCCTCTCGACCGGCCACGGCCGCCGGTGGCGAGCCATCGAGGGGACACGGTCTCCTTCACCATCGAACCCGACGTGCACGCCCGGATCGGGGAGTTGGCGCGGACGCAGGGCGCCACGGTGCCGATGGTGCTGCAGTCGGCCCTCGCGGTGCTGTTGCATCTGATGGGCGGCGGCGATGACGTGACCCTCGGTGCGCCGATCGCCGGGCGCACCGATGAGGGGCTGGCCGATCTGGTGGGGTTCTTCGTCAATACGTGGGTGCTGCGGGTGACACTGGCGGGCGACGCGTCGTTCGAGTCCGTGGTGCGGCAGGTGCGGGACAAGGCCGTGAACGCGTACGACCACCAGGATGTGCCGTTCGAGCGGCTCGTGGAGTCGCTGAATCCCGAGCGGTCCACCGCCCACCACCCGCTGTTCCAGGTGGCGCTCTTCTGGCAGAGCGAATTGGCCGGTCTCGAACTGCCCGGTCTGCGGGCCGTCCCCGAGCCGGTCGTGACCGGTACGGCGAAGTTCGACCTGCTGTTCCAGATCGAGGAGCCGGCCGCGCCGGACAGCTCCGACGGGCAGCCGGGTCACGGGCTGCGCGGGCTCGTCGAGTACGCCACCGACCTGTTCGACCGCGGCACGGCGGACGCCTTGGCCGCGCGTTTCGTGCGCCTCGTCGGGGAGTTGGCGGCCGATCCGCAGACGCGGCTCGACGCGGTGGACGCCCTGGTGCCCGCCGAGCGGGACCTGCTGCGCGAGGTCAACGACACGGCCGTGGACACACCGCGCATGACGCTCCCCGCGCTCTTCGAGCAGCGGGCCAGGGCCACACCGGACACGCTCGCGGTCGTGAGCGGGACAGAGACACTGACCTACCGGGAACTGAACGAGCGTGCCAACCGGCTCGCCCGGGAGCTGGTCCGGCGAGGCGTGGGCCCCGAGGCCGCGGTGGCCGTGGCGGTGCCCCGGTCGGCCCAGTACGTGGTGGCCGTCCTCGCCGCCCTGAAGGCCGGCGGCGCCTACGTCCCCCTGGCGCACGATCACCCCGCCCAGCGGCTGGAGTTCATGCTCCGGGACGCCTCCCCGGCACTGCTGCTCACCACCTCCGCGGTGGCTGACGCCCTGCCGCAGGGCGCCTGCCCCCGGCTGGTCGTCGACGACCCGGACACGGCCGCTGCCATGTCCGCCCAGCCGGGCGACGACCTGCCCGACGCGGGCGGCCCGGACCGGCTGGCGTACGTCATCTACACCTCGGGGTCGACCGGGGTGCCCAAGGGCACCGGGGTCAGCCATCGCGCCGCGGTGGACCTCGCGGTGGACCGGCGCTGGCGCGGCGGCGCCCAGGACCGGGTGCTGATGCACGCGGCGACGACGTTCGACATCTCCGGCTACGAGATGTGGGTGCCGCTCCTGAACGGCGGCCGGATCGTGGTGGCCCCGCCCGGGAGGCTGGACGTGGACGCGCTCGCCACGGTCATCGCCGAGCAGCGGGTGACCGCACTGACCATGTCCGCCGGGCTCTTCTCGGTGATCGCGAACGAGCGCCCGGACAGCTTCGCCGGAGTGCGAGAGGTGCTGCCTTGCGGCGAGGCCGTGCCCGCGCATGCGGTGACGCGGATCCTTGGGGCCTGCCCCGCCATCACGGTCACCAACGCCTACGGCCCGACCGAGTCGACGATATTCGCCACCACGCACAGCGTCACCGCCGCCGACCGGGTCGGTACGTCCTTCCCGGTGGGGCGGCCCATGGACAACACGCGCGCCTACGTCCTGGACGAACGCCTGCGGCCCGTCGCACCGGGTGTCGAGGGCGAGTTGTACCTCGCGGGTTCGGGCCTGGCGCGGGGCTATGCGCACCGGCCGGGGCTCACGGCCGGGCGCTTCGTGGCCTGCCCGTTCGGCGGCGCGGGTGAGCGCATGTACCGGACCGGGGACGTGGTGGTGTGGACGACGGACGGTGATCTGGTGTTCAAGGCGCGCGCAGACGACCAGGTGAAGATACGCGGCTTCCGGGTCGAGCCCGGCGAGGTGGAGTCCGCGCTGGTGGCCCATCCGGCCGTGGCCGGGGCGGCCGTGATCGCGCGGCCGGCCCCTGGCGGCACCGGGGGGCGGCAACTGATCGCCTACGTCGTGCCGGCCGACGCCGCGGATCTGCCCGTCCGGCCCGAGGAACTGCGCGGGCATCTGGCGCGCAGCCTGCCCGAATACATGGTGCCGTCCGCCTTCGTCGAGCTCGACACCCTGCCGCTCACCCGGCACGGCAAAGTGGACCGTCACGCCCTGCCGAGCCCCCGAAGTCCCGAGGCCCGGCCCCAGGCCGCCGTGGTCCGGCCGCGCACGCCCACCGAGCACGCGGTCGCCGCGATCTGGGCCGACCTGCTCGACAGGGACGAGATCGGCGTGCACGAGAAGTTCTTCGAGGCCGGCGGATCCTCCCTCTCCCTCCTCGCGCTGAGCAGCCGCCTGGCCAAACTGACCCTGAACAACGTGCCGTTGAGCGCCTATTTCGAGCACACCACGATCGAGGCGATGGCCGGCCTGCTCGACGAAGCCGACGGCACGACCGCCCGCGAAACCACTGACGAATTGGGGTATGAACTATGACGCACCCGAGCCCGACCCCGACTCCGTCCGGAGGCACTCCCCTGGGCCCGGAGGCCGTGGCGATCATCGGTGTCGCCATGGCCCTGCCCGAGGCCGACGATCTGGACACCCTGCACCAGAACCTGCTCGACGGGCGGATCAGCGTACGGGCGCCGAGCAAGGACCGGATCCACTTCGCCGGGGCGCGCACCGATGCCGACTACGTGAAGATGGGCTACCTCAACCGGATCGATCTCTTCGACCACCGGTTCTTCGGACTCTCCCGGCGTGAAGCGGAGTTGATGGACCCGCATCAGCGCCTGGCCGCCCAGCTCGCCCACCAGGCGATCGAGAACGCCTGCTATGCACCCGGCGACCTGAAGGGCTCCAACACCGCGGTCGTCCTCAGCGCGCCCGAACCCCACTACGCGAGCCTCTACACCGAAGACGACCCGCAGCAGATCCTCGCCTCGCACCCGTCCGCGGCAGCCGGGCGCATCGCCTACCTCCTCGACCTGGCCGGGCCCACGCTGGTCCTGGACACCGCGTGCAGCGGCAGCCTCACCGCCATCGCGGTCGCCATGGACCAGCTCCGCAACGGCCACGCGGACCTGGCGCTCGCGGGCGGGGTCAGCGTCTTCCCCGTCATCGCGCCCGAGCACGAGCGCGTACCCACGCCCGGCCTGGAGTCCCTCGAGGGGGTGTGCCGCCCCTTCGACGCACGGGCGGACGGCGCCACCGGAGGTGAGGGCGGCGGGCTCGTCCTCCTCAAGCGGCTGGACGACGCGATCGCCGACGAGGACCACATTCACGGTGTGCTGCGCGGCATAGCCGTCAACCACAACGGTTTCCGCGCCACGAGCATGAGCGCGCCGAGCGCCCGCGGTCAGGCCCAGGTACTCGTCGAGGCCTGGCAGCAGGCCGGGCCCGGGACGCTGGACTACATCGAGTGCCACGGATCGGGCACCCGGCTCGGCGACGTGATCGAGGCCGAAGGGCTGCGGCAGGCCTTCGCGGAGGTGGCCTCGGACAGCCCGTGCGGGATCAGCGGGGTCAAGGGCAACATCGGCCACCTCAACCACGCCGCCGGCATCGCCGGGCTCTTCAAGGTCCTCGCCGGACTGCGGCACGCCACCCGGTACAAGAACCCCAACTTCGAGACGCCCAACCCGCTGATCGACTTCACGGGTCCGGTCCAGGTCGACACGCAGGCCATGCCCTGGGAGCGCACGACGGACAGCACCCGCCGGGCGGGCCTGAGCTCCTTCGGCCTCACCGGCACCAATGTGCACGCCGTCGTCGAGGAGCCGCCCGCCGTGGCCCAGGCCACGGCGCAGCGCAACACCGTGGCCGAACTGGTCACCCTCTCCGCCAAGTCGCCTCACGCCCTGGACGCCTATGCCCAGCGTGTCGCCGACTTCCTCGACCGGACCGGGCAGCACCTGCCCCATGTCGCACACGCGTTGAACCGGGGCCGCGACGACCACCCCTACCGCTTGGCCGCGACCGCCCACAACAACAAGGAGCTGGCCGACCGGCTGCGCGCGCCGCACCCCGGCGAGCGCGAGCAGGCCGCCCAGGCACCGGTGGTGCTGCTCTTCTCCGGTGACGCCGAGCTCGGCGAGGAGACATGGACGCGCCTGCGCGCGGCCTTCCCCGGGCTCGCCGACGAGGAAGACGCCGCCGACGACGCCTCGCCCGGCGCCCTGCTGCTCGCCCGGCTGCACGCGGCGTACCGACTGGCGCGCTCCCTCGGGCTGACCGAGTCACGCCTGGTCGGCAACGGCATCGGCAACCTCGTGGTGCGCTCCGTTCAGGACCCCGCGACGGCGGCGGAGGCACGGAGCAAGGCCATGAATGCCCCGCTCACCAGCCAGGTCAACGAAGAAGGGCTTCGCCGCGCGGTGCGCAGCCTCGCCGACGAGGGCGCCGTCCTGGTCGAACTGGCCGCGGACGGCGCGCTGTCGCGCGAGATCGCACGAATCGCGCCGGAGCTGCCGGTCGTACGTCTCTTCGCGGATCCCACACGTGAGGGCGTGCTCTCCGCGCTCGGCGCGCTGTACTCGCTCGGCGCGGACCTCGACTGGAACCGCTACTACGAGAGCACCGAGGCGCACCGCATCGAGGTGCCGACCTACCCCTTCGACGTCGACGAGGTGGCCTGCTGGTGCCGTCCGCCGGGCGCCCCGGCGCTGCCCGCGCGCACGAGCGGGGCAGCCGTCGCCGAGCGGCCCGCCCCTCAGCCCGGTAGCGGCGAACCGGCGGACACCGAGCCGGAGTTGGCGGACATCTGGGCGAGCGTCCTCAAGGCCGACGAGGTCACAGCGGACTCCAACTACTTCGAGCTCGGGGGCACGTCGATCGCGGGCATCATGGTGCTGCGCAAGGCGCAGGACCTCTTCGGCGTGCGCCTCACCTTCGCCGATCTGCACGCGTACCCCACGCTGCGTGAACTGGCCACGCGCATCGACGTGCTGCGCGCGGCGGGTCCGGACCGGGACGACTGGACGATCACTCCCATAGCGCGCCCCGGCCGGCTGCCGCTCTCGTACAACCAGGAGCAGCTGTGGTACCTCGACCAGCTGAAGCCCGGCACGGCGCTCTACAACATCCCCGTCAACCTGCGCTACATCGGCCCCTTCGACCTCGACGCGTTCCAGGGCGCGCTGCGTGACGTCGTGGCCCGGCAGGAGGTCCTGCGCACGCGCATCCTGGACGAGGACGGCAGGCCGTACGCGCTCGCCGACCTGCCCGAGCCGCAGCTGGCCTTCCGCGACCTGACGGCGCTGCCGGACGCGGAGCGCCGCGCGGAGGTGACGCGGGCGATGACGGCAGAGGCGACGGAGCCGTTCGACATGGCGCGTGGACCGCTGTTCCGCACCGTGGTGATCAAGTTCAGTGAGCAGGACCATGTGGTGGCGCACACCTGGCACCACATCGCCTTCGACGGCTGGGCCCCCGCCGTCTTCTACCGGGAGCTGGCGGCCTGCTACGCGGCCCGTCGTGGCGTCCCGGGGCCCGAGCTGCCCGAACTGCTTGTCCAGTACGCGGACTTCGCGGCCTGGCAGCGCCAGTGGCTGGACGCGGAGCGCATGGAGCGCGGCCTTGAGTACTGGCGTACACAGCTACGCGGCCTGGACGCCCCCGAGCTGCCGATCGATCGCCCGCGCCCGGCCGTGCAGTCCTTCGCGGGCGACAGCGTGAGGTTCTGCCTCGACGATGAACTCGCCCGGCAGCTGCGCGCCTTCAGCGTCAGCGAGAGCACCACGAGCTTCGTCACCATGCTCGCCGTGATCGACGCGGTCCTGCACCTGTGGGCGGGCCACCGGGACGTGGTGGTGGGTGCGGCGACCACGGGCCGCTTCAACGCCGCCACGCACGACCTGATCGGCTACTTCAACAACCTCCTGCCGTTCCGTACGCGGGTCGACGACGGCCTGAGCTTCCGCGAGCTGGTGGCCCGCTGCGCGACCACGGCGACCGGCGTCCTGGACCACGAGGAGATCCCCTTCGCGAAGATCGTCGCCGACACGGACCACCGCGATCCGTCGCGGCACCCGGTGTTCACCGTCTGCTACACCCACCAGAACACCGCCACGGCCCCCTTCGACCTGGCGGACCTCACCGCCGAGCGAGTCGGGGAAGAGCTCTCCACGGTCTCCGGAGTCGCGCCCGGGACATCCAAGTTCGACCTCACCTTCGGCCTGTACGACCAGGACGGCGGCCCGATGGACGGCTACCTGGAGTACGCGGTCGACCTGTTCGATCCCGCCACCGCGCGCCGCCTGGTCGACCTCTTCCAGAAGATCGCCGCGGCGGCGATGCGCGAGCCCGACCGGCCCCTGGCCGAACTCCTGACGGACCGTGGGCCCTCGCTCCTGGCCGGGGAGCCCTTCGCGTCGCCCGACGAGCGCCTGATCAGCGACGTGTTCGCGGAGCACGCCGCGCTGCGCCCGGACGAGACCGCCGTCGTCGACGCGGCGGGCGAGCACACCTTCGCGGAGCTCGACCGGCGGGCGAACCGGGTGGCACGGCGCCTCGTCGAGCACGGCGTCGGCCCGGACGTCGCCGTCCCCGTGATCGCGGACCGTGGCGCGGACCTGGTCGTCGGCTGGCTCGCCGTCCTCAAGGCGGCCGGCGCCTTCGCGTCGGTCGACCCGAGCGTGCCGGAGCAGCGGGTGCGCTCCGTCCTGGCCGGGATCACCGCCCCCGTACTGCTCGTGGGCGCGGGCATGGAGGGCTACGAGGACGCCGGATTCCCGGTGCTGCGGATCGCCGACCTGGACACCGCGGACGCGGGCACGGACCACGACGCCGCGCCGCCCCAGCGAGCGGGGACGGCCAACCTGGCCTATGTCGTGCACACTTCGGGCTCCACCGGCCACCCGCAGGGCTGCGAGGTCGAGCACCGCGTTCTGATCAACCTGCTGCGCTGGTTCGGCGAGGAGGCGGGACTCACCACCGATGACCGGATGGTGCAGCTCGCCGCCGCCGGTTTCGACCTGGCCGCGTTCGAAGTCCTGTGCGCCCTGTACCACGGGGTGACCCTGTGCTTCGTGCAGGACCGGCTGCAGACTCCGGAGAACCTCCTCGCCGACTTCGCCCGGCTCGGCGTCACCGTGGCCGGCGTGCCGACCCCGCTCGCCGAGCTGATCCTCACCGAACTCCCCGATGTGCCGGGCCTCAAGCTGCGCTTCATGCTCACCGGCGGCGACGCACTCCGGCTGCGTCCGCCGCGCCGGACTCCGTTCACGCTGCTCAACGTCTACGGGCCGACCGAGTGCGGGCTCTGCGCGACCGCAGGCCGTGTGACCGTCGCCGAGGCCGGGGCCCAGGGGCTGCCGGACATCGGGCGGACACTGCCGGGCGCCCAGGTGTACCTCCTGGACTCCCGGGGGCGGCCGGTGCAGCGGGGTGAGCGGGGCGAGGTCTATCTCGGCGGCGTCAACGTCGGCCGCGGCTACCACGGCAAGCCTGGCGTGACCGCGGTCCGGTTCGTGGCCGACCCCTTCACGGACCAGCCCGGCGCCCGGATGTACCGCACCGGCGACCTGGCGCTGATCCGCGACGACGGGACCCTCGCATTCCAGGGGCGCCAGGACCACCAGCTCGAACTGCGCGGCCAGCGCGTGGAGCCCGCCGAGATCGAGCGGGTCCTGATGGACCATCCGCGGGTCCACGAAGCGGTCGTCCACGCCGAGCGGCAGCGCTCCGGCGCCCTACTCCTTGTCGCCCACGTCGCAGGCGAGAACGTACCCGAGGAGGCCGAGCTGACCCAGTGGGTGGCTCGCGCGCTGCCGGAGTACATGGTGCCCGGCCACGTCGAGCGCCATACCGACCTGCCCAAGACCAGCAACGGAAAGCTCGACCGCAAAAGGATGAAGGAGACCAAAGTGCTCGACCACGACACGATCGACGAGCTGACCTCCGTGACCACGACCGCGACCCCAGGGGCGGTCCTCGGCGCGGCCGGGCGCGAGGCCGAGCGGATCCTCGGTGACATCTGGACCGATCTGCTCGGCATCGACCGGGTGGAGCCCGGCGACAACTTCTTCAAGATCGGCGGCGACTCGCTGCTCAGCGTGGCCATCGCCTCGCGCGCCACGCGCGCCGGACTGCGCCTCACACCGCACAACGTGCTCGAGCACCCGACGCTGCGCGGGCTCGCCGCCTTCGCCGGGAAGGTCTCCGCGCCCGCTGCCGCACCACAGCCGGCCGCGCCGGCCGCCGCCCTCGCACCTGTGACGGAGCCGGTACCGCCGAGCCCGCTGGTGCAGGCCATGCTCGCCAAGTCGGGCTACGCGGCACAGGACTTCATCCGGCCCGTGATCCTGGAGACCGCCGCGGGCATCCGGGGTGAAATGGTGCGCGCGGCCTTCGAGCGCCTGGTCGAGGTCCAGGAGCCCCTGCGCTACCGGTTCCGCCACAACAGCCTCGGCTGGCGCATCGAATGTGCCGACCGAGAGACCTCCCCGGTCGTCGACGTCAGGGTGCTCCCGCCGCTGGACGAAGAGCAGCTCGACGCCTATCTGGAGGCCGACCTGGACGAGCTCCTCGCGGGCGTGGACCTCGGCCGGGGTCCGCTGCTGCGGGCCAGGTTCTACGACCGCGGTGCCGACCTGCCGGGTGTGATCCTCTTCGTCATCCACCACTTCGTCTACGACGCCCTTTCGTTCGTGCCGCTGATCGACGACTTGAACGCGGCGTTCGATGAACAGGCGCCGGCCGTCGCGCGCCCCGCCGCCTGGCGGCAGTGGACGCGCCAGCTGCGTTCGATGGCCGCGTCCGACGAGGTGGCCGGTGAACTCCCGTACTGGAAGGGCATCCTGAGCGCCGGCTCCGGGACGGAACCCGCGCCCGAGAACGGCACGGCCGACGAGCCGCCCAGCCTGATCCGCCGTACCGTCGAGGGCAAGGTCGCGTCCCAGCTCTCCGACAGTGGGCCCGCCGGCCAGCAGGCCGCGCTGGCCGCGGTCGCCGTGGCCTGGTCCCGGTGGCGCGGCACGCCCGATGCCTTCCTGAGCGCGCTGGGCATGGGGGCCGCGCCGAACGCGTTGTGGCACGGCGACCGGAGCGTGTCCTTCGGCTGGTTCACCCATCTGTTCCCGGCCTTCCTGCGAGTCGCGCCCGAGGCCGGACCCGCCGAGATCCTTTCGGCGGCCGGCGCCGCACTCGCCGTTCCCAACGACGGCATCGGGTACGGCGTCCTGCGCCACCTCAGCCCGCACACTTCCGAGGTCGCACGGCTGCGCGAGCTGGCAGAGCCGCAGCTCCTCGTCGAGCACCTGGCCAACGCCAACAACGGGCTCGCCAAGCTGGCCGGCGCATCGATCCGGATGCGGTCGATGGCACTGTCCACCCTGCCGGAGTCGCTCCTCGCCCAGGTGCCGATCGTGGTCGAGAGCCATGTGATCGACGGAGCACTCGAGATCGGTGTGGTGTCCCGGGGATCGGTGGCCGACGCCGACATGGAGAACTTCGCCGACCACTTGGTCGAGGCGTTCACCGAGCTCGCCGCCGCGGAAGGCGCGGTCGACACGGACGGGGGCCGCTGAATGGCCCCGGCGACTGCCCTGAACGCGCTGGCTCTGCACCAGCCGGACGGCGTGCTGCCCGTCGCGCAGCTGCCCGGCCTCGACCAGCTCGGCGAGGTCGAGCGGGAGACCTGCGCTCAGCTCGGCATCGACGAGGTCCGCGCGGACGACTCGCTGTCCGCGTTCGACCTCGCCGCCCAGGCCGCGCAGCGGGCTCTGGTGGAGGCCGGGCTCGCGGCGGACGACCTGGGCGCACTGATCCTGATCGACTCGCGTGCCCCCGAAACACTGATGAGCTCCTCGGCCACCCGGCTGCAGGCACTGCTCGGCGCCCGTCGGGCAGCGACGTTCTCCGTCGGTGGCCTCGGCTGCGTCTCCCTCACGCCGGCCCTGCTCACGGCCCGCGGACTGCTCGCCGCAGACCCGGACCTGGAGTACGTCCTGGTGGCACACGGCAGCAAGCCGCCCACGCCGCAGCGCTACCGGCACCCGGTGACCGTCAGCGGCGACGGCGGCGCTGCCGCGGTGATCTCCCGCAGCGGCCCGGTCCGCATCCTCGACATCGTCCAGGAGACCAACGGCGAGTACTGGGACCTCTTCCACGTCGACTTCCGGGACCGGCCCACCGGCCAATGGCGCGAGGAGTGCGGCGACCTGCCCGCGTACTCCTTCAAGCTCGCGGTGGAGACCCGCAACCGTCTGCACGCCCTGCATCAGCGCCTCCTGGAACGCAACGGCCTCACGACGGCGGACATCGACTGCTACCTGAGCCACAACCTGTCCACGGGGGGCTTCCGGTTCACCGAGGAGGCACTCGACATCAAGATCAGCACGACGTGCTTCGACAACCTCCGGCGCTACGGGCATCTCGGCCCGAACGACGTCCTGTTGAACCTCCACACGGAGCTCGAACGCGGCGGTCTCCAGGACGGGCAGCGCGCCGTACTGCTCAGCGCAAGCCCGGCCGCCGCGTGGAGCCTGCTGCTCGTGGAAATCGGCGACGCCGCGGCAACCCACTACCTGTGAGACCAGAGGAGAGAGATCACCCATGACTGGGCACGGCCTGCCGTGGCGCCCTGGCGGCGTTACTCGCCGCCACCCTCCTGCCCGCCGCAGCGACGAACAGCTTGAGGACGAGGGGGCAATGACGCGGTTGCACGCTCGGGCCCGGGAAAAGCAGGCGCAGGCTTCGCTCGCCGCGGCCGAGACACTGGGCCCCGCCGCGGCATATGCGCACCTCGATCAGGAACGCTCGGCTACCCTGCCCCCGCCGACCGCTGCTGTCCGGCAGCACCGGTCGGCGCTGGCCCCGGGAGATGCTGTCTACCCGGAGCCGCCGCGCAAGATGACGCTCGATGAGTGCCGCAAGGGCCTGGGCAGCACCAAGAAGTTTCATGTGAAGTCCCGGTTCGCCGTGTGCACCGGCACCTCCTTCATCCAGACCTGGACCAGACCTGGATCCGCGACCACCAGGTGATCGGGCAGAGCATGTTCAACTTGCGGGTCGTGGGCACCGTCCCCAAGAACAGCAGGAAGATCGACTACACGTTCCACTTCAGTGAGATGTCCAGCAGCCCCGATGTTCCCGCGGCCGGACTGAAGATCACTGTGAAGCCGGAGATCAAGACCAGCTGGCCCTCGGCCGCCCGCTACACCTACAGCGGCACCATGCCCGGCACCAAGACCTTCGGCGAGGCCCAACTCGCCAAGTCCTACACCCACAGCGTCACCGCCAAGCCCGGCCAGGGATCTGCTGGCCTCGATACGGTCTTCGCCGTCTACGAGCCGACCGTCAGCCTCGCAGCGCCGGCCCCTTGGACGCTGAAGCCCCCGACCAGCACGAAGCTTTATCTCATCGAAATGATTGACACTCACCGACGCCCCGGAGAAGGCTTTCTCCTCGGTTGTCTCCGGAGCGCGCTCCAGTGCCGAATTGCCGCGCAAGCCGCGAAAGGCGTGCGAACGCTCACCGGACGGGCTCCATGGAACGGTTCGCCACACAAACGTGAGGAGAAGTTCATGACCGAGTGGATTCTGGCATTCGACGCCGACTGCGGATTCTGTGAAGAAGTCGTCGATCGGGTGGGGAACTCCGTCGATGGAACGTTAACCACCGCGGGCCTCACGGAACCCAGGGTCCGTGCGCTGCGCGTGCGTGCTCTGGGGGAAGGGGCCAAGTGGGCCCCGACCCTGCTGGCGGTCGACGGCGACCAGGTGCGGGCCTGGACCGGAACCGCACTGTCCCTCCGCCTGGCGCGGCTGCTGGGACCGGCGGACTCGCTTCGGGTGGTGCGCGCGCTCCGTGGCCTCGACGCGCTGCGGTCACCGGGCCGTCGGGGAATCCTCAAGGCCGTGCCGGGGCTGGCCCTGGGGACGTTCCTGGTCACCGGCGGTCTGGCGGCCTCACCCGCGCAGGCGGTGTCCCGCGTCAAGGGGAGCAAGGCGTCACGCTGGGTGCAGGCAAACCCCGACCGACTGCCCACCGGCTACACCGAGTTCGTCTCCTATCCCGCGGACTACCGGCGCGCCGTCTACGGAGCGCTGTCCGCCTCGGCCCGGAGCGATCTGTGGGTCGCGCACTTCGCGCACTACCGGAAGACGCACCCGGGTCTGTCGGCCGGGCAGTCCGCCGTCCTGGACGACGCGACGCGGCTGGCACCGCAGATCATCGCAGGACGCGGGAAGGGAGCGGCCGCCGCCGATCTGGAGACGGCGGTCGTGTCGGCGTTCGGCGAGAGCGGCGCCCGCGCGGTGCTCAGGACGCTCGGCCCCGCCGGCACGCACAGCGCGGCACCTCGGCGCGACCAAGGTATCCAGGCCCAGGACTGCAATTCCCGGTGCGGGGTGGGGACCGGAAGCTGCTCCTCGGTGTGCTACGGCGGGTGCACCTGGACGGACTACGGCTGCGGCCCACTGTGGCTGGCTCCATGCAGCGGGCTCTGCAACTGAGCTTGTCCGCACGTGGGTTGCGCCTTCCGCTAGGCGGCTAGGCGGCCGTGGTACGTGGGGTCGGTGGTGGACGCGGTCCGGCGCGACCCTCTGACAGGGTTGCTCGGACGTGACGGCTACACCACCAAGGCCCGGCAGATCACCACCCGGTATGGCGACAGCGCGCGGCTGGTCATCGTGGACCCGGACCACTTCAAGCAGGTCAATGACGGCCCCGGCGGCCACGCCGCGGGCGACCGCGTCCTGGCCATGACCGCGCAGCGGCTCACCGCCTGGGCGCGCAGCCGCGGGGTGGTCGGCCGCCTGGGCGGCGATGATCCGTTGACTGAACTAGATCCAGCATTTTCGCAGGTCAGATAGCCTTTCTGCTAGCTTCCGTGGATGCTTGGACGTGATCCCGAGAGGGAGTTAGCAAGCTTCGTGCTGCCCGAGGCCGGACAGTTGACGGAGACAGGAGACCGATGGAGGCCGTTTGTCCTCCTGGACGCGGACGGCGTTGAGATCGAACCCGTGGCCGCCTTCTTCGCGGAGCTGCTGGCTTGTGACAGGTCAGCAGCCACGATCCGGTCGTACGGAATGGATCTGCTGCGTTGGTGGCGCTTCCTGCGGGGCTGGGGAATCGCCTGGGATCGTGCAGTCCGGTCGGACGCTCGGGACTTCTCGCGCTGGATGCAGATCGTGAACAAGCCCGCACCGCTGCACTGGCGCCACCAACAAGACATCCAGACGGAGACAGCACCAAAGCCGGTACCAGAGAAGCTGCCGCCCGGAGCCCCCAATCCGATCACGGGAAAGTCGTCACCAGGGCCGAGATATGCGCCGACAACGCGAGCGCACTGCGAGACCGTCCTGCGGGTCTTCTACGACTTCCACCTCTCCGAGGGAACAGGGCCGATCCTGAACCCGTTTCCGCTGGATCGCTCCCGGCGCCATGGCAGGGCACACGCTCACCACAATCCTGACGAGCGGTTTCGCCACGAACGGCAGGGCCGCTACCGGCCGGTCATCCCCAAACGAGCGCCTCGGCGGATCTCCGATGCGATGTTCAACGCGCTCTTCGCCGCGCTGAAGCACGACCGTGATCGAGCTCTGCTGGCGTTCTGGGTTTCCAACGGGGCTCGTGCTGAGGAACTGCTCACGAGTCGGCAACGCGACGCGCTGCCCGGCCAACAGGTCCTGGGGGTTGTCCGCAAGGGGAGCCGGGCCTATCAACAACTCCCCTGCTCAGCGGATGCTTTCGTCTGGCTACGGCTCTATCAGGAGAATGCCTGGCGGGCTGGGGTACCCCGCGGACAGAACGAGGGGTTGTGGTGGACGTTGCGCCGCCCATGGCGTCCCCTGAACTATCCGGCGGCCCGAGCGATGTTCAACCGGGCCAACAGTTTGCTCGGTACGAACTGGACTCTCCACGATCTTCGACACACCGCCGCCTATCGGCTGGCGAGGGATCCGAAGATGCCCCTGACCGACGTGCAGTGGGTGCTCGGTCATGCACACCTCTCGACGACACAGCTCTATCTTCCGGCCGACCGGGACGAGGTGATCGAACACGTTCGGGCACACCATGCCCGCCGGACCAAGTCCGCCGAGCGGACTCCCGCGCCTCCGGCAGCCGGCTACAACCCTGAATCCCTCAACAACCTTTTCGGGACTGCCTGGTGACACCTACGGAGACCATGTCCGTCGCGACGCATGTCGCACCTCCCACGTCCCGGCGCCTGGCCGGGGAGGCATTGAAAGCCGTCGCTTTGCGCTTCCCTCCCAGACCTGCTGAGGATCACTGGGCGGCCACGGCAGGCACGCAGGCCGACATCCTGAGTTGTCTGGAGCAGCCTCCTCTGCGGCCGGCGGACGTGAGGCAGCACCGAGCCAGGATCCGCGGAGCTCGCCAGACCTTGCAGTGGCTGGAGACCTTCCCGGGGGTCACCTGGCAGCAGCGCTGGAATACCAGTCCCGCGAGCACGCGCCCTGGCAACGACTGGGCCCGGTTGGCACCCGGTTGGATCGGAACGGCTGCTGGTCCCTCGCAACGGCAGGCACTGTCGGGAGGGCTGCTGAGTCTGATCTGCGCCGACGTTGTCAGGCCCGCCCTCCCCTGGCTGCTGTCACGGGCCTCGGCCAACATGACGAGCCTGCGTATCGGGCTGATCCCTGCCCGTGACCTGGAAGGTTTCGCCCAGCTTGAAGCGATGATCGAATCTGCCACGTGGTCCTCCAAAGTCGGGCGTCACGCCCTGCACTCCCTGGTCAAGATCGTGGCCGCCAAGGGCGGCACCTTGGCGGACATCACCGTCGGCGACGCCGTGGAGTATCTCGCCGCACTCAAAGCGGCGAACAAAGCCGCGAACGTCAAAGCGCGCGGCAACACCCTCTTCTACGCCTGGCTTCGAGAGTTGGGCACCCTGCCCGCAGAAGCACCCAGTTCCTTGCGCTACCTGGCCAACACCAGTGGCCAGGTGTCGATGGAGCAGCTCGTCGACCGGTTCGGTGTCCGCTGCCGCCCTGTCCGAGATCTCTTGGTGGACTATCTCAAAGAGCGGCAGCCGGGTCTCGACTACACGTCCCTGAACAATTTGTCCCGGCACCTGGCCAGCAACTTCTGGGGTGACCTGGAACAGCATCATCTCGGGATCGACTCTCTCCACCTGGCGCCCGAGGTGAGCGCGGCCTGGAAACAGAGATGCCGGACCCGCATCGAACGGCGCCGCCAGCCGGACGGCGAAGTGCGTGAAGTGGTGACCGGACGCGCCAACGTCGCCAGCATCATGATCTCCGTCCGGGCGTTCTATCTCGACATCGGTCAGTGGGCCATCGACGAGCCGGCACGCTGGGGGCCTTGGGCGGTGCCGAGTCCGATCAAGGACGCGGATGTCGCTGTGGTGAAAGACAACAAGCGGCGCAAAGCTCGGATGGACCACCGGACGCGGGAACGACTTCCGGCTCTGCCTGCTGTTGCCCGAGCGGCTTCATCGTGCCTCCACGCGGCCAAAGCCCGACTACAGGCACTGATGGACACCCGGCCAGGCGGTCAGTTCGCTTTCGCGGGTGACACCTTCATGCGGGCAGCGAAGGACGGAACGACCTGGGCGGTGAACATTGCCACCGGCCGGCGCGTCGATCTGGCCCTCGCGGAGAGCCGAGCGTTCTGGGCCTGGGCGATGGTCGAGTTCCTTCAGCACACTGGTGTCCGCATCGAGGAGATGCTGGAGGCCAGCCATCACAGCCTGATCCAGTACAGACTGCCCACGACCGGCGAGATTGTCCCCCTCCTGCAGATCGCGCCCTCCAGAACCGATGAGGAACGAGTCATCCTGGTCAGCCCGGAGCTCGCCGACGTGCTCAGCGCGATCATCGCCCGCATCCGCGACCCTCGCACCGGTGCCGTCCCCTACGTCTCCAGCTATGACATGGCAGAGAAGACCTGGAATCCGCAGATGCCACTGCTTTTCCAGTGGTGCCGCAGCGGCGAGAGCTCCCGCCTCTCCCCGAAGCTCCTGCGCGAAGCACTCCAAGAGGTGCTGGCCTCCACGAATCTGACCGATTCAGCCGGACGGCCTTTGGACTTCTCGCCCCATGACTTTCGGCGAATCTTCATCACCGACGCCATCCGCAGCGGCCTTCCCCCGCACATCGCGCAGGTCATCGCCGGGCACACCAGCATCAACACGACCATGGGATACAACGCCATCTACCCCGGCGAGGCCATCGAAGCCCATCGCGCATTCATCGCGCGGCGCCGAACACTCCGGCCCAGCGAGGAGTACCGAACCCCCACCAACGAAGAATGGGTTGCCTTCCTCGGGCACTTCGAGCGACGCAAACTGTCCATCGGAATCTGCGCTCGCGCATTCGGAACGCCCTGCATCCACGAACACGCGTGTATTCGATGCTCCATGCTCCGGCCGGACCCGGATCAGAGACACCGCCTCGTCGAGATCCGCGACAACCTGATCGCCCGAATCACCGAAGCAGAACAGGAGGGATGGCTCGGTGAGATCGAAGGACTCCAAGTCAGCCTCGCCAGCGCAGAGGAGAAGCTCATCCAGCTCGATGCAGAGCAAGTCCGTCAACGCCAAGTGATCGATCTAGGCATGCCCCACTTCAGCCAGATCGCGACACGAATCAGTACGGCAAGAGGATCTTCAAATTAGACGAGCTTCATCCACGCGGATGATCTACACCACCCTGACCCAGGCCACGGGCCACGCTCTACGGGCGGCGGGCCAGCAAGTGGGTGTCGAGGAAGCCCCGCTCGGACGCTGGGTCGTGGAGCAACCGAGCCACCGTGACGAGGCCGGCACCGGCCAGCAACTCGGCAAACTGCTCCGCCGGCCAGCTATAGGCGGGCGTCACCTTGTGGTCGAAGCGAACCGGCTCCGGTCCCTCGGTCCCGAAGAAGGACACCAAGAGCAGGCCCCCTGGGGCCAAGGCACGCACCTGCTCGGCGAGAAGCGCGGGCAATTCTCCAGGTGGGGTATGGATCATCGAGTAGTGGGACAGCACTCCGCCCAGCGCACCGTCCTCGACCGGCAGGGCTTCCATCCGCGCTTCGTCGAACCGCAGCGCCGGATGGGCCCGCCGGGCGTGGGCGACCATGGCTGGGGAGAGGTCGAGCCCGAAGGCGTCCAGCCCCAAGTCATGCAGCATCGCCGTCACATGACCGGGGCCGCACCCGACGTCGGCTACCCGCAGGTTCTCCGTGCCACGCACGAGCTCGGCGAAAGTGCCGATCATGTTCCGCGCGAACGGATGCGTCTCCAGCCCATTGGCGAACATCGACGCGTACAGATCGACGACCCCGTCGTAGGCCGCCCTCGTCTCGTCCTGGTGTCCTAACACGGGAAGGAAACTAACACCCGCGCCGTTCGCAGCCGTTCTCCGGCCCCACACCGGTTCCCTCAGGGCTGATCGTCCCGTCACCTGATCACGGGACGCTCTCGTTAGTTCAGAGAAGAGTTCGCCATCGCCGTACGGACCGCACCCGCCCGACGCCAACTGCGACTCGCCCAGCTCACCACCCTGCTTTCACAGCCGGTCGAGGTCGACGACGGCGCCCTGGCCGAGGTCGCCGCGTCGCTCGGGGCCGCCTCTCCCGACGCGATCGGCACCCACGACCTGGAGCTGCTCCAGCGCACCGCCGATGCCGCCATGTACGAGAGCAAGCCACGGGCCGCGCCCTCCTCGCCGAACCGCAGCACGCCGCAGTTCCTTCCATCAACGGCCGCCGCGCCGGACGGCCAGGGCAGGCATGGGAAGCGGTCGCCCGCCCCGAATACGCGCGCACCCGGCGCGGCGACATCGAATCCCGCAAGCGCCTCGACCCGGCCCTGTACGAGCCGCTGCGCGAGGCGATGCGGAGCATGCACAACGCGATGCCAGCCGTCGCACTCCACGGCCCCGACGAAGTCACCACGGCTGGCGAGGACTTATACGCAGTGGCGATGGATATGACCGGCGCGATATTCCACCTCGATGCGGCAGGTGTTCAGGGCTTCGTGCTCGACCGCAGTTTCCACCGCGCAGACGTGTCGCAAGAGACGCTGCAAGCCGCTTTGGACGACTTGGATACCGCCTACGCTCGTCTGGCTGCGCCGCTGGTACCGGAGTTCAGTGCACGCGCAGAAGAATCGCTGAAGACACGTGCGGCTGTCGTGGATCTCGCCCGTCTGTCCGTCTCTCGCGATGGCTCTTCCGCAGCTGCTGCGGTCCTGACGGATCTGCGGCGTACCGCGGCGCAGGATGCCGAACTGAGGCAGCTCATCGAACCCTTCCGGGCGTACGAGGCCTACCTCGCCGACGCCCAGAACACGCTTACCGAACCGGGCATCCACGCGGATGAGCAGGCGAGGGAGGGGGTCAGCGGGCTGGAGTGTTAATGCGGGGGCCGTGTTGGGAGCGGTCGGTCTTGGCTCCGGGTAATCGCCTTTGAGTTACACGGAGCCGGTGCGGAAACGATATGCACTGTGGTTCGCCCGCAGCCGACCTTGCTCCGTCGCTGTCATCCCCCGCACCCACCACACCCTGCGCTGCAACTCGCCGCTGTTCCAGGCTCATTGCCGTGCGCTCTCGATCACCGAGGGGACGGTGGAGCCTCAGAGGGGGCCGTGAGAGAGGATCGGGAGCACGTGTTCACTGCACACGACGCGCCTGGTGCCCGGTATGTTCCACTCGCCTGATCACCACCCCTGGGCGAAGCGGCGGTCTTGGCCCGCAAGTATGGAATGCTGCGGACCGAAACCCTCAACTGCACGCCACAAAGCGCCTGTTGCGCCGGCCGCTAGGAGAGCGATGAGCGAAAGCACCGGACTTGAGTGGTTCAAGTCCAGCTACAACGGCAGCGACGACGGCAACTACCGCGAAATGGCACCCAAGCCCACCACCAGCCACATCCGCGACTCCAAGGCCCTCGGTCGAGGGCGCCTCACCGTCACCCCGACGACATGGTCCGCCTTCCTCTCCCCGCCCCGCATCGCCACCCCTGAGGGCAGCTGACACGTGCGGTACTACATCTACGTCTCCACCGCCAAGGTGGACATGTTGTACGGGCAGATCCCGCCGAAGCTCCTGCGGCGGCTCGCAGTCGAGGCGAAGGTCGACCTGAAGGTCGTGAGCGTGGCTGTGCAGTCGTCGCGTACCGACACGAGTGCGTACGACCGGCTGGACCTCGTAGAGACCTACCTGGAGCGGGAGTTCGACGTCAGCTGGATGTCGGAACCGACTGCCTGGTTCCGTGGCGACCTTGCGTTGCGGATCGCGGGGTATGGCGACGCGAACGGTCCGACGCTGATGATGGGCGCGGACGGTGACACGCTGGTCGCACTCATCGGGTCGGCCCACCACCTGATCGGCTACCAGGTCGCGCCCGACATGCCCAAGGTCGGCTTCTCGGGGCTGCCATCCATGTTCGGACTGCTGCGGGACTTCCCGCCCGAGTGGGAGCCCCAGATGAATGTGCGCTGGCGGAGCCGTGGGTTCCGCACGGACAGCCCCTCCATCATGCGCGAAGTCGCCCAGTGCGCCGAGGCGTTGACGGTGCCGCCGGTCCACTGCGAGTTCCTGGCCCGGCAGTTGATGCGCGGCACCGTGATGCGGGAGGACGGGCGGGAGCTGGCGGTCGTCATCGGGACACCCATGTATGTGGCGATGTCGGACCGGAAGCCCGGGGACGACGGGGAGGCGTGAGTGAGGCAGGCGGCGTCGCAGGCCGAGCTGGTACGGATGCGCATGGAGGGCGATGTCACGGGCCTGTGCCGCGCCACACGGTCCACTGACCATCACGTCGCGGTGACGGCCACTGAAATGCTGGGCAGCAGCACGGGGTCACCGGAGGCCGTCGAGGCGCTCTTCGCCTGTCTGCGACGGAAGGACGAGCCGTATCCCGGGCTGCGGTGGCAGGCCGCCGCGGCACTGGGGCGGCTGCGGGAGCAACGTGCGGTGCCGGAACTGCTGCGGCTGCTGGCCGAGGAGCGGCACGGCAGCGCACAACTGGACCGGCCCACGTGCGGGGCACTGGCCGCCATCGGCGGGCCGGAGGCCGTGCGCGGACTGCTCGACGTACTCGACCAAGTGGCGATGGACGGCTACGGGTACACGGCCGTGCTGGTGCTCGACGCGCTGGCCCAGCTGCGCCCGCGCGAGGCGGTGACACCGCTCCTCGCCTCGCTCTGGCACTACCTGCCCAACCACGCCGAACACATAGTGCGGACGCTCGGCGCGATCGGCGACCCGCGCGCGGCCTCCGCGCTCCTTGTCCTCGCACACTCATCCGCCTCGGACACACACCTGCGCCGGGCCGCGGTCAGGGCGCTGCACGCGCTGCGCCCCGCCGCCTGGCCGCCCGGACGCCGCTACCCGTCCGCCGAAGAGGTCCTGCGCGAGACGCAGCGCGACCCGACCCCGAGACGGGCCGCCTCGCGACCGCCCTGCTCTCCAGGACCGAGGAAGGCCGGGAGCATCTGTGGGGTGTGCTCCGCGCGGCGGCACACTCACCGCACGATGCAGCGTGCCCGCCGCACGCCGTGGCCGCCGTCTGCGACCGCGTCGCGGAGGCCCCCGGCCTCTTCGGCGTAGACGCGCCCGGCCAGGACGCGTACGTTGCCCTGCTCCGGCACCACCTACGGGAAGCGGCAGCACCGACCGTGCGCCGGGCTGCCGCCCGGGCCCTCGCCGCCTGCGCGGAGGCCGGGGCGAAGGCGGCCTTGCTTGAGGCCTTGGGCGACGCGCGGATCGGCGACGCGGTGCCGGACCTGCTCGCCGGCCTGCACAAGCCACCGCTGCGGGAGGTCCTGGCCCTGCTCGCCGACACGGACCGGCCACCGAGTCAACGGGGCAACGCAGCCCGGGCATTGGGGGCGGCCCGGTACGCGGCCGCCGTACCGTCGCTCCTGGCCGCCCTGGCGGACGACACAGCCCCGACGGCGGTGCGCACCTCCGTCGCGGACGCGCTCGGCGCCCTTCGGCTCCTGGCGGGAGCCGCGCCGCTCGCGGCCCTGGCCAAGGACGAGGAGCAGCCCGGCACCGTACGCGCCCGTGCCGTGCGGGCCCTCGGCCTGATCGGCGCACCGGACACGCTGCCGGTGGTGCTGGCCTGCGCCCGCTCCCCGCACGAGGCGATACGGGGGCGTGCGGTGACGGCGCTGGGCGGGTTCCCGGTGTTGGCGGCGGCCCGGGCCCTCGAGGAGGTCGTCGCGCACGGCTCCGAGCCCGACGTCGCACGGGCCGCCGTGCGCGCCCTGGGCCGGATCGGCGCCCCGGGCCTGCCCATCCTCGTCCGGCTCGCGGACGACGTAAGCAAGGATGTGGCAGACCAGCTTGTCGCGGCGCTCGCCGCCCGCCCCGAGACCGAGGCGACGGCTGCCCTGGGGCGGCTTGCGGCGGCGGCGCCCCCGACCCAGGGGGCCGCGTCCGCCGCGCTGAGTGAACGGGGCACACCCGACTGCGTCGAGCCCCTGGCTGCGCTGCTCGATGCCGACGTGCACCCGCATACGCGGGAGGCTGCCGTGCGCGGCCTGCTGCGGATCAACACCGACGAGGCACACGAGCGCGTGCTGGCCCACTGCCTCACGGCCGCGCACCTCTACGGGTGGCACGTCGAGGCGCTCGACGTCATCGCCGAGGCCCGAGAAGTCCGGCTGGGGCTGTAATCACGAGCTTTCCAGGCGCGCCTGACTGGAGCCGGCGAGACGGGCGGGCAGCCACTCACAGGCAGCGGGCATTCGCCATCCCCGCGCGCTGGTCGGCCGACGGCACCGGGCACTTCGACGCGGTGAAGTTCAGCATCTGCTTCGACCAGTTCGCCTACTACACGTACTACACGCTCGCCACGACAGTGTGGGACCGGATCCGCAGGCCGAAGTTGCGGCTGGACGCGCCGACCTGCCGCGCACAGGCGAAGCGCTGTGCGCGGCGGTTCACGCGGCCTTGGACAGGGTTGACCGCTCCTTGCTGGGCGCGTGCTGGGCAAGTGCCACGGAGTTGGTCGTGGCTTCTCGGCCGTCGTGGCGTGGCCATAGGAGGAGCGCGCCGACCGCTCCCGTCCCGGCGAGGACCGCGAGGACGGACCAGGCGAGGGTGGACGGCGCCAACCAGCCGCTCCCGCCCGCATAGCGCGTGCCCAGCGGCTCCGGCACCCGGCACCCGGCACCCGGCACCCGGCACCCGGCACCCGGCACCCGGCACCCGGCGGCTGCCTATCAGGTGCTCCAGCGCATCCGGAACGGACCGGCCCCACGGGCCCAGCTGCCCCCCCCAACGAGCGCCCCAGGAACTCGACCGACAAAGGCCGCCAGAGTCCGTCGCCGCGGCTTCCCTTGCCGGCGTCTGAGCGGCACGAGCTGGCTTGTCAGAGGCATCCGTTAGCTTGCGAACCATGGGAAACTCAGGCGGATCGTTGACGACCCGAGCCACACGGGAACTGCACGGCCTCATGCGGGAAGCCGGGCTCACGGGCATCGACGACACGGAGGCATTGGCAGAGGACTGGCAGGTGACGGACTTCTCCGACGCCGGACAGCGCAGCCTGTCGGCCCTCGTCCAGAGAACCGGGACACCGGCGGTCCTGGTGTCCTTCCACGACAGCGATGTGGGGTTCATCGAGGCCCTCACGCCGGACGGCATCGGCTGGGAGGGCCTGCTCAACCGCGAGATGGCAGAGAGCTACGAGATACCTCTGGAGCACTTCCCCATCGAATCCGCCGTAGCCGACGCCCTTGCCTGGTCGGCCGCTGCCGGACTGACGCCCGATGAGGAAGCCATCCGGCACACGCTCACCGGGTCCGCGCTGTTCGCGGAAGAGCTCTCCTCAGCCCTCATGGTTGCTCTTGGGCTACCCCGCGCAACCTCCTAGCCCTCTCAGGCCAGAACCTGGGGACTTACGTGAACTTACCCCTGGGGAACAGCGCGATCGACCGAAAGAGGCCGACCTCGCCCGGGTCGTGGCCGCGAAGAACAACGGCGGCGGCCGAGACCCGCGCCCGGCCTTGCCAGGGTCATGCCCCCAGATCCTCCGTCACGGGCAGGCACTCGGCGAGCAGGTCGACGACGTCGCGCCAGGCTCGCTGCGCGTGCTGTGGGTGGTGGCCGACGCCGGGGACAGTGGGGTGATCGACCGGCGGGTGATGGAAGGCGTGCAAGGCGCCACCGTAGACCGCCAGGCGCCAGTCGACGCCCGCGTCCTGCATCTCAGCGGTGAACGCGTTCCGTTGTGCGGGCGGCATGATCGGGTCTTCCGACCCGACCCCGGCCCACACCGGACAGTGAATGCGTGCTGCCTCGCCCGGTCGACCCGTGGTCAGTGCGTTGACTGTGCCGATCGCGCGCAAGTTGACGCCGTCGCGCCCCAGTTCCAGCCCCACGGCTCCCCCGGTGCCGTAACCGACGACGGCGATCCGGTCGGGGTCGGTCCGCGGTTCGGTGTGCAACACGTCGAGCGCTGCATGGCCGATGCCTCGCAGCCGGTCGGGATCAGCGAGCAGTGGCATGCAACGGGCCAGCATCTCCTCGGGGTCGCTCAAATAGCGCCCGCCGTGAAGGTCGAAGGCCAGCGCTATATATCCCAGCTCGGCGAGAGCATCGGCCCGGCGGCGCTCGACGTCGCTGAGCCCTGTGCCCTCTGGTCCGAGCAGCACCGCGGGCCGGCGGTCGACACCGGCCGGGAGCGCGAGGTGCCCGATCATCGTCAGACCGTCGGCCGGGTACTCGACCGCACGCGTCGTCATCGTCGTCATGAGACCGGACTGTAGTGATCGTCGAGCCCGGTCCGGCCGCTGTTCTGCCGCTGGCAGAGCAGCACGGGCATCCCCATAAACTACGGCGAGGGCTCACAAGAACGGTCACAAACCTCGCCCCCACGGCAGCTATCCATCCCGTTGCCCCTTTGACCCGTATCCGGGTCAGGCCTTTCACCCGTTTGAAGATGGTCCTCAGAGGTCGATTTCCTCTATCGCGCAGCGATAGAGCCGTGTTCCTCCTGCTCGGGGATCTGGTACTGGCGTGGCTGCCGGGCTGACTGAGAGTGCCGCGACAGGCGGTGTGGTGCATGGGGCGGGCGTCTGCTCATGGCAAGGGCAATCGTGCCGGATGTCAGGCATCCACCCGCTCCTCCAGGCGGACGGTCACAGTGTCCCCTTCCTCCTTGCCGATCGCCTTGCGCACGTCCGCCTTCACAGGCAGCTTGTGCGTGCCGTCCCCCAGGGCCATGAACGAGCTGTTGAAAGGGTGCCCGTCGATGGTGCCCCGGACCTTCACCAGGCCGCGGGTACCGAAGAAATCGGCCGACTCGGGCCACACGACGTAGGTCCAGCCGCCCTTGTTCGGGCTCTTCTGCAGGGTCGCAGTGAACTGCTTGTCCATCACGGATTCCGCCTGTTCAGGAGCTTTCGATGAGAATGAGGTTGTTGCCGTCCGGGTCACGCAGAGCGAACATGGGCGGTACTGCGGGCCCCATCCGCACGACCTCTGCGTCCGTATCGACGCCGTGTGCGCGCAGGTCCGCGTGGTCGGCGTCGGCATCCCGGGTCGTAAGACGGATGCCAGCCGGGGCCCCTTCGGGAACGAGCGCGACAGTCGTCGTCGCCCCAGGCGGTGCCACCTCGATCCAGCGCCCGTCGCCGAAGGGTACGTCCCGGCGCACTTCGAAACCGAGCTCACCGACGTAGAACTCCATTGCCTTCTGCTGGTCGGTGACGCGAATCCCGACCGTGGCCACCTGTGTGATGTGGGTGATCTTGTCCATCCCCTGGCCTCCGCTTCCTTGATGTTCACCAGGTAAGACGGAGGCAGGCGGGGAAACTCATCGCTGGCCACGACGTTCGACCGGAGAGTGCCTCGTCGACAGGGCGAACGTCGCCTGATGCGGCACTGGGTCATGCAAGGGCCACCACGGATTCCTCCTGGGGCAATGCGGCGAGGATGGCGCCGACGTCCGGGGGCAGGTCGGCTCAGCGATGGCTGGGCCCGCCGGTCAGTCGATGCCGTCGATGCCGTCGATGATGCGGAAGTCGCGCTCGACACCGTCGGGGAGGGCCACCAGCGCCTTCTGGTATGCCTCGCTCTCGTATGCCGCGACGGCCTGTTCAAAGCTGTCGAACTCGATCAGAACGACGCGTTGCGTGATTCCGGCCTCGTGGGCGACGACTCGACCGCCACGGGACGGGATCCGGGACAGAACGCGCCCGCCCCCGGCCTGGACAGCCGGACCGGCCAGCTTGTCGTAGGCAGTCAGCCTCGCGGGGTCGGAAATGGCGGGGTAGACACTGACCCAGTAGCCCTTAGCCATGGAAACCTCCTGTGTTGGGCCGGACACGTCCGACTTCGAATTGACACTCAGATCGATCGATCCCGGCGACGGGTTCTGCGGTCAGTTGGATCGACATACGCGCAGGCTAGGGCTTGATGTGCGGTCTAGGGAAAGACCGGTACGGGATAGACTCAGAACGGATCGTTATCAATCGGCAGGGAGGCCACGGTGGCGCCGGACACGGTCAGCCTGCGGTACTTCCTGGTGCTGGCGCAGGAGTTGAACTTCACCCGCGCGGCCGCACGGATCGGTATCGCACAGCCCGCACTCAGCGCCCGGATGCGCCGATTGGAAACGGAACTCGGTACGGCCCTGCTGGTCCGCAACACGCGAAGCGTCGTATTGACCACGGCCGGTGCGGCTTTGGCGGAGTCCGCGCCGCCCGCGCTGGCGGCGCTGGACCGGGCATGGGACACCGCCCGGAGCGCGGCGGCCGGTGAACTGGGCACGCTGCGCATCGGATACAGCCTCAGCGCCGGGGCCGAGACGGCACCGGCCCTGGTGGACAGGCTGATGCGCGACAACAGCGGACTCGAGGTCGGCGCGGTCCCTATGGCGACACCGGAGATCTCCCCCGCGGTCGCCGACGGCCGCATCGATGCCGGGATCACCCGCGGTGAACAGCCGGACCGTGGCGTGCGCCGGTTCCTGCTGCGGCGTGCGCGCATCGGGGTACAGCTGGCGCAGCACCATCCGCTGGCCGAACACCCGGAGATCGAGATCGCCGACGCGGCCGCGTATCCGCTGCGACTCCCGGACCGTGCGGCCAACCCCGTGATCCACGATCAACTGTCCGCGCTGTTCCGAGACACCCGACCACACCCCCGCTTCCACACACCCGCAGTCTCTTTCGACATGTCTCAGCGCGACCTGCGCGACGGGGCCACCCTCGCCCCGGCCGGAGAAGCCGCGGCCACGGCACAACCGGCGGGTCTCACCTGGAGACCGCTGCGGGGCGCGCCCAGCCTGACGATCCACCTGGTCCTCCCCCGCGAGCAGTCGCCGCTGCACCGCCGCATCCGTGCCGTCGCCAAAGCCCTGGCGCATGAGCTGCACTGGCTGCCGGACTGACGCGCAAGAGGTCAAGCGTCCGACACGACCCCGCTACGCCGGCCGATCAGCATCCGATGATGGCCCCGGGTCCGATCCGAGTCGTACGCCGCGGCGACGCCGCAACGCGGCGCCGCAGGACAGGCCGGTGGTGGTGTTCGTCGCCGGGCAGCCCGGCGCGGGCAAGACCCGGCTGGCCAACGTGCTGCATCTGGTGCTGAACGGCCGCGGCGGCGCGGTCACGGTCGACCGGGATGCTGGCCCGGCCGTTGATGCCCACCGCACTGCAGCCCCAACGACTGACGGCCCCCGCACCCGTCGCGGCTCTGCCCACGCGCCTGGCCGGGCCGCTCTGGTCGCCAGCCAGCCCCCTCGAGCTCGCCTCGTACCGCTCTGCGATCCGCCGCCCCGCCCCATCCTCCCCTCCCCTCCCCTCCCGCGTCCGCGTCCGCGTCGTCGAGAGCCTGCATCGAGCCGATGGCTTCTGCCGTTCGGCCGTCAGCTGCTCCACGCGGGCCGAGTCAGGCGTCACTGTCGAGCAGGTGAACCTGGTGATCAAATGGTGCAACGAGCAGCTGCTCGCCCAGCGCCGCTCCGGCACGCCCTCGTCGCTGGGATCTGCAGCATCGTCGTTCACAACAACCGTCACCCCAGTAGTCACAGCCTCAATGGACTGGAGGCAAGGAGGCCCCCAGGGTGTCGGTGACGGCGCCGTCCGATACTCCCAGCCGTCGGGTGACCCGTACTGCTTCCAGCAGGCGGCGGTCGTGGGAGACGAGCAGGAGCGTGCCGTCGTAGGTGTCCAGGGCGGACACCAGTTGTTCGATGGCTTGCAGGTCGAGGTGGTTGGTGGGCTCGTCCAGGACCAGCAGGTTCACCCCGCGGCCTTGGAGCAGGGCGAGTGCGGCGCGGGTGCGTTCGCCTGGTGAGAGGGTGGTTGCCTCGCGCAGCACATGCTCGGTGCCCAGGCCGAACTTGGCCAGCAGGGTGCGCACCTCGGCGGGTTCCATCGTGGGCGTGGCGGCGCGGAAGGCGTCCAGCAGCGATTCACGTCCGTGGAACAGCTCGCGGGTGGTCGATCTCGCCGATCACCACGCCGGAGCCCAGCGCCTGATGGCCGGTGTCCAGCGGGATACGGCCGAGCAGCGCGGACAGCAGCGTCGACTTGCCTGATCCGTTCGCGCCGGTGATCGCAACGCGGTCGGCCCGGTCGATCTGCAGCGAGACAGGCCCCAGGGTGAAGTCGCCGCGGTGCACGGGTGTCTGGGGCAGCACGCGCTCGGTAGTCACGACGGCAGGCGGAAGTGCGCAGGACACCCGGGTAGGGAAGGCAGCTCGGACAGGGGTTCACCGGCTGGGCGGTCCGGGGAGGTGCCGAGGTGACATGCACATCCGCCACCGTCGGCGTGACCGACCGCGGCAGGGCCGCACGGGCGAACGCCGTGCTGACAGCAGGAGCACGTACCTCAGATGCGCAAAATCCACCACAATCGGCGACAACAGGACCGCTCACCAGGATAGACACCGGTCTCGCCACGCGTAAATCCGTTTCAAACGCTCGCCGTGATGAGTGGCGCCCTCTCTGCCAGGAACGCTTCGATTCGGCGATCGCCCTGGTGCCTCGCAAGCAAGCTTCTCAACCCACGCCCCCCTCTGCGCGCGGCTGGCTCGAGGCTGTCCGCCGGCTCCTCCACGATGCGACCTCCGCTGCAGCCGAAGCCATCGATGGGAAAACCCCTCGAGCATGACCATCCACATCAGAGAGCAGTCGCTCTGTCGAGATGACGTCGCGGACTCAGTCCGCCACTCGCAGGATCCGCCGTGCCAGTTCGTCGATCAACTCGTCGGCCGCATACGGCGCTAGAAGCTCCGGCACCGTCAGGTCGTCCAAGATCATTCCGAGCATCGACAGATACAGCAGGATGACGGCGGTGCGGTCGCCCGGCAGGCCCGCATCCAGGTGGAAGGCGATGTTCCCATCGAGCTGAGCGGTGAAGAACCGGGTGAGCTCTGCGTGCAGTTCGGGGCGGCGGGTGGCCTCCAGGCGCAGCTCCATCAGGGCGAGCCAGCTGCTGCGGTCGACGCGCATGCGGCCGAGCAGCTGCTTGAGGAGGGTGGCGACGACCTCGTCGGACGGCTTCTCCCGCAAGGCGCCTGCCACTTGAGCCTCCTCTGGGGTGAGACGCTCCTGGATGCGCTGCATTACCTGGGCCAGCAAGTCTGCGCGGTTGGCGAAGTAGTTGGTCGTGGTGCCCTTGGGGACCTCGGCCTGGGCGTCGACCGCGCGCAGAGTAAGGCCGCGCGAGCCTTCGCGGGCAAGGACCTCGATCGCGCCATCCAAGAGGGCGGCCCTTCGTGCCGGGTTTTGGCGCATGACATTTTCCTTCCGGAAGACCTTTAGAGACCGTTGACATCACTGCAAGTGCAGTACTATGTTCTCACCACTTCATACAGAGTACATCGGTTGACGTCACCAGGAGATCGCATGCGAAAGCTCGTGTACTACATCGCCGTAAGCCTCGACGGATGCATCGCGGGCCCCGACGGGGCCGACCCCACCAGCGGGCCGGACGCCTTCTGGCCCATCAGCGAGGACTATGTGCAGCACCTCGCCGCCGAATACCCGGAGACACTGCCTGGCCCTGCGCGGGACGCATTCGGGATCAGCGGGGAGGGCGCGCACTTCGACACCGTCCTCGAGGGGCGCCGGACGTATCAGAACGGCGTGGACGCCGGAATCGACAACGCCTACCCGCACTTGAGGCACCTCGTCTTCTCCCGGCCCCTCACCGAAGCGCCCGATCCCGCCATCGAGATCGTCTCCACGGACCCCGTGGCCAAGGTGCGCGAGCTCAAGCAGGAGGGCGGCAAGGGCATCTGGCTGTGCGGGGGCGGCGAGCTGGCCGGGGCACTCTACTCGGAGATCGACCAGCTGATCGTCAAGCTGGCGCCAATGACGGTCGGGTCGGGAACGCCGCTTTTCGGGCGGAAGACCTCGTTCGACCCGGCGTTCTTCACCCTGACCGACAGCAAGATCCTGGAGAGCGGCACCATCTTCCTCACGTATACGAAGAAGTAAGACGTGAAGACGTGAAGCATTGAGTCCCGGCGGACCATCCGACCGCGTCGCTCCGGTGAAGGAGGAGATCGGGCGGTTTCAGTGGTCTGTGTCCCTTTACGTCTGGCTGTCAGCTGCAGGCGCCGATGCCGCAGAGGCCGAAGTGACCCGCACCGGTTTCTACCCGAAGAAGGACCGCGGCGGCAGCGTTCGAGAAGGGCCGCGAGGGGCTTGAGGTCGCATCGTCCGCCGGGTGCTGGGAGCAGGCCCACAACAAATCCCGAAAGCAGGTTCGCGCTCGCGTCGAGCACGTGGGGTCGCTGAACTCCGACCTTCTTGATCAATTTCGTTGAGAAGTGATGTCAGTGGGCGTGCGGGCGGCACCGTCGTAGTTCGTGGGCTGGACTGCCGGTCACGAGTTCGTCCGCGATGAGTCGTCCGGCGGTGGGCGCCAGGGAGATGGCGGAGTGCATGGCGGCGACGTAGACGGATCGATCGTTCGTCACAAATCCAATAACGGGTCCGTGCTCGGGCATGGGGCGTTGGCCCGTGCGGTAGCCCAGCAGGCGGCACTGGTCGCTTCCTTGGAAGGTCGTCTTCAGCTGTTGGAGCGCGTCTTGCGCCTGCTCCAACGCTGCTGTGCCTTCAACGTGCGGCACGACCAGCAAGAGGTCACCGTCCCGTACCTCTCGGACCTCGAAATCCGGACTGGCCACGATGGTCCTGACCAGTCCAGGCGGTGCTGTGACCCGCGCAAGAGTGGCCGGGGAGGCAGCAATGGCCAGGTTGGCCGAGAGCGGTTCGCAGAGCTTGGGGACCCCTGTCCCGGCAGCGAGTACGACGGTTGTGGCGGCGTGGAGTCCGGTCGAGGTCAGCACTCCCCCGACGCGTCCGCCTGTCACCTGCAAGGAGTTGACCGCGGTGTTGTGGAGCACGGTTGCTCCGTGGGCGCCGGCTGCTACTACGAGTGCGTGGGTCAGGGCCGTTGGGTCGACGCCTGCGTCGTTCGGGGTGTGGATGGCCTGGTCAGGTGGGTGTCGGAGGTTGGGCTCCAGGGCTGCGATGTCGCTTCGTCCGATGCGGAACTGGCCTGGTCCCGGCCGTGAGTCCTGCGCCGGTGTGCCGGTCCAGGTCAGCGAGCCGGTCCGGCGGACGGCGATGTGGGGCAGTTCGTTCTCCAGGCGTCGGTAGTCCGCCAGGACGTGTTCGCGAAGGTCTTGTGCTCCGCCGGGCCAGTGGCCTCCCGCACCGCGTACCCAGGCGAAGGAGTCTCCGGTGACCCCGGTGGCCGGTGCAGGTCCTTGGTCAAGCAAAGTGACCGGGACGCCCCGACGTGCCAGGTGATAGGCCACTGAGGAGCCGACGATTCCCGCACCGACAACAACAACGGCTGACATGAGGTCCTCTTCGGTAGGCCAACGACTGTTCAGGCTGTGGCTGCAGCCGTAGAAGCACAGTCGGGCCGCTGCCGGCACAGTGCAACGGAATTTGCTGCGGGGGCACGGCTACTGGCTGATCCGCCGACGTCACCGGACCGACCAGCGCGTCGCGAACTGCGCGTCGCGAACTACTCGACACGCTCGTGATCGATGAACGCGGTCAACACGTCCACAGTTGCGTCGGGTTGCTCGTCGGGAATGAAGTGTCCGGCCTGTGGGATGAGGACGCCGGTCGCGTTCTCTGCCCACGGGCTGATGGAGGCGGCCATGTCGGGGATCGAGCCATGGGAGCTGGAGACTCCCAGGACCGGGACGGTCAAGTGCCCTCGTTCGAGAGCGTCATGATTCTTGCGTGCTGATTCCGCGGCGTCGCGGTAGTAGGCGAGAGACGCTGAAAGACCTCCCTCGGCCGCGATGGCGGCGGCGTAATGGTCGATCTCGGCGTCGTCGAAGGTGTTCGGGGACAGAGCCTTGACCTTCAAGAACCAGCCCACGTAGTCACGTTCGCGGCCGGCGAGCAGAGTCTCGGGCAGTTCGGGCACCAGGTGGAAGGCGAAGTGCCAGGTCTTCCAGGCCCGGTCGGGATCCGTCGGGATGGAGTCCGGGAGGGTGATTCCGGGAATGCCGGCGTCAAGCAGAGCGACGCCATGCAGGCGCTCTTCGTACTTCAGGGCCAGCGAGAAGGCGACCCAGGCGCCGATGTCGTGGGCGACGAGCCAGTACTTCGGCACGTTGAGCGCGGTCAGCGCGGCCTGGACACGCGAAGCGACGGTGTGCGTGTCGTAGCCCCCTTGAGGGCGGTCGGAGTGGCCCTGACCCGGCAGGTCGATCGCGATCACGTGAAATCGCTCGGCAAGGCCTGGCATCACCTCTCGCCAAGCCCACCAGGTCTGCGGGAATCCGGCGAGGAGCACGACAGTGGGCCCGGCCGGTTGGCCGCCTTCCACGGCGTGAAGTCGGATTCCTTCCGCATCGACCCAGCGGTGAGTGAAACCCGCAAGGTCGTGCAGCGGCAACCCGGGGACCGGGTTCTGGTCCTGGTCCTGGTCCTGGTCGCAGGAGCGTTTCGGGGCTATGGCGTCGTCAGTCATGTCCTGAGCCTACTGCATCTTGAACTGGTTAGTTCAAGATAGGATGGCAGAGCCACAACGGCTGGTCCAAGAGCGAGGTGCATGCGTGATGGCCGGGAAGAAGCAGTTCGACGTGGGCATCGCGCTCGACGCGGCGATGGTCCAGTTCTGGCGGGTCGGATACGCCGACACGTCTCTCGACGACCTCTCCAGGACGACCGGATTGAACCGCAGTTCCATCTACTCCTCGTTCGGCGACAAAGACTCGCTCTACCTGCGCTGCCTGGACCGCTACGCCGCGCGGTACGGAAACAGGTACGACCAGGCGCTTTCACGTGCGTCCGAGGAACCGCTCCAGGCGGTTCGGGCGTTCTTCGATGTCACCCTGCAGCGCATCGCCGACCCTGACGTACCTGATGGATGCCTGATCGCCCAGACCGCGATGGCGACACCGGTGCTCAGCCCCACCATCGCCGCACGCGCGGACGAAGCTCTAGGCCTTCAGCATGCGCGGCTGCGGACCGCTTTGAACGCCGCGCAGTTGGCCGAGGGCGATGCCGACGACTTCGCGGTTCACCTCACGGCGGTCAACCAATCGCTGGCCGTGATGAGCAGGGCCAGGGCGAGCCAGAAGCAGCTCCGCACGGTCATCGACATCAGCATGAGTGCGCTCTCACATGCCTTGCATGCCCGGAGCTAGCCCGCCGTTTCGCCTGGGTACGGCGGCTGCCGGGGCGGGACCGCCAGGAAACACCGGGCCGTCCTGGAGATGCGAATCAGGGCCCTGGGGCCTGAGCATCCCAAGACCGAAATCAGCCGACGACACCTGGCAGCGACCCTGGAATGTATAGCCAGTGACGGTCCGTCCTGACATGGTGACCCCGTCCAGCAACCGGTAGATCTCCAGGGCGGCTTCGCTCTCGACGCGGCTTCTCTCATGCAACACCGGGGCGCGCTGTCGGCTCGTTCGAAGGAGAGCTTTAGAGCTTCACTGTCGTTGCCGGCCTTTCGGAGCGCGCCAGCGCTCGACCGGGATCTCGCACAGCTGCGTCATCCGTTCCTGCTCGCGGCAGATGACAGCCGGCCAGCATGCCTCCAGCCAGGTGCCCGCATCCGCTGAAGGCCTCGGGCCGATGGCTCGCAGGTGCGCACCGTGCGGTCGATGACGCATTCCTGGGGCCGTACTCATCGGCGAAGGCGGCCGTGGCGGTCGCATTGAAGCGGGGCCAGGCCAGATCGGCCGTCGGCCGTCGGCAGTTGGCAGTTGGCAGTTGGCAGGCATAGCGGTCGGGCTCGGCGTGGCCGCCGTCGGCCTGACGCACCAGTCCGGCGGGCCCTGGTGGCCAAAGGATCCCCCCTCAGTTCCGCCAACAGATCCCTGTCGTTTCGTGAGGTACCCGAGTGCGAACTCCTGTTCCTGAAGGAGGTACATTGCGTAGCGACCACCGCGGGAGCTCGGGAGTAGCCGGGCTGAGAGGGCGGACGGGACTTGATCCCCTTTCCGCCGACCGCATGAACCTGGACCGGGTAATGCCGGCGTAGGAAGGGTGTTGACGATGGATACTGCCTCCGTACCTGCCCGGCACGGCACTGCCGTTTCCCGTGAAGCCGTGGCGGATGTGATCGCGTCCCTGCGGACCTCCGCACCCCTTGTGCACTGCCTGACCAACGTCGTGGTGTCGCAGTTCACCGCGAATGTGCTGCTCGCGGCGGGGGCTGCCCCGGCGATGGTGCACAGCGTGGAGGAGGCCGGAGCGCTGGCCCGGATGGCCGGGGGTGTCCTGGTCAACCTGGGAACGGTGACGTCCGTGACGGCGCCGGCGATGCGCGTCGCGGTCACCGAAGCGGCCGGGGCCGGGCGGCCGTGGGTGCTCGATCCGGTGGCGGTCGGCCCGCTGCCCTGGCGCACCGAGCTCGCCCACGAACTGCTGGAGAGCGCACCCCCAGCGGCCGTTCGCGGCAATGCTTCCGAGATCCTGGCACTGGACGGCGGCACGGGCGGGCGCGGCGTGGACAGCACGGACGCCCCCGAGGCGGCGCTGGCCGCGGCGGGCTCGCTGGCCCGGCGCTACGGCTGCGCGGTCGCGGTGAGCGGTCCACAGGACGTTCTCACGGACGGGACGCGAGTGGTGCGCCTGGCCAACGGGCATCCGCTGCTGGCCCTGGTGACGGGAACGGGCTGCTCACTCGGCGCCCTGGTGGCCGCCTGCACAGCCGTCACCGGCGACGCGCTGCTGGCTGCCACTGCCGCGACCGGCCTGCTCACCGTGGCCGCGGAGAACGCCGCCACCCGCTCCGCGGGGCCCGGCACGTTCGCGGTCGCCCTGATCGACGCGCTGTACGAGCTCAGCCCTGAGCGGCTCGCCGAGGCTCTCGACCTGCGCTGAGCATGCGCGTACTGCGGAGGTCCTGCGTGTGAGCAGTGGCCTGGACGCCACCCGCTGCACAGTGCCCGCCCTGGCGCCGTAGCACCGAGTCCGGCTGCCCTGTTCCCCATCTCGCCCCTGTGAACAACTCAAGTCCCTGCACCTCAGGGCCTGCCTTCCCCCGTACCTCCCGATGCGTTTCCCACGCCTTTCCCCGGCCGGGAGACCCCAAGGAGTAACCCGTGCGACCTCCTCTCGACCTGTCCCTGTATCTCGTGACCGACACCGGACTCTGCGGCCACCGCGGTGTCGCCCCTACCGTTGCAGCGGCCGTCAAGGGCGGCGTCACCGCCGTCCAGTTGCGCGATCCGGACGCGGACGCCCGCACGCTGTTCTCGCTCGGCCGGGTGATCCAGGCCGAACTCGCGGGCACTGGTGTCCCCTTGATCGTCAACGATCGCCTGGACGTGGCGGTCTGGTTGGACGCGGACGGCGTCCACCTCGGGCAGCGGGACGTCTCACCCGAGACCGCCCGGCGCCAGCTCGGTCACCATGCGTACATCGGCCTGTCCGTCAGCCGTCCCGAGCAGCTGGCGCACGTACCGGACACCGTCGACCACCTAGGTGTCGGTCCGGTTTTCCCGCAGTCCACCAAGCCAGACGCGGACGCCCCGCTCGGTCTGGGCGGCCTGGCCCAGATCGTCCGGGAGAGCCCGCTGCCCTGCGTGGCCATCGGCGGGATCGGCGTGTCCGAGGCCGCCGCGGTCATGGGAACGGGCGCGGCCGGGATCGCTGTCGTCAGCGCGGTCTGCGGGCAGCCCGACCCCGAGGCCGCAGCCCATTCCCTCGTTCGCACTCTGCGGCAGGAGATCCCCGCATGACCAGTCCACCCATCGCCCTCAGCATCGCCGCCAGCGACCCCTCCGGCGGCGCCGGGATACAAGCCGACTTGAAGGCGTTCTCCGCCAACGGCGCCTACGGAACAGCGGTTCTGACCGCCCTGACCGCACAGAACACTCAAGGTGTCACCGGCATCCATGCCGTCCCCCCGGCGTTCGTCACCGAGCAGCTCGACACTCTGTTCGCCGACGTCCCGGTGGACGCCGTCAAGATCGGAATGCTGGCCGACGCCGCCATCGCCACCGCCGTCGCAGAAGCCCTGGAGCGGCACCGCCCCCGGTACGTCGTCCTCGACCCCGTCATGGTCTCGACCAGCGGCCATCGCCTCCTCGAGGCCGATGCGGTGACGGTGCTGCGCGACCGTCTGCTGCCGCTCGCCGACCTCATCACCCCCAACCTCCCCGAGGCCGGCGACCTGCTGGGCACCGCCGCCGCGAAGAACCGCGCCGAAGCCATCGAGCAGGCCCACGCACTCCTCGATACCGGCGCCAGGCGCGTCCTCCTCAAGGGCGGCCACCACACACACGACGCCGAGTCCGTAGACATCCTCGTCGACGCCACGGACGCCTCCGACTCGGGCTTCACCGAGCTGTCCGCACCTCGCGTGAACACGCGCAACACCCATGGCACCGGCTGCACCCTCTCCGCCGCGATCGCCGCCCTGCGCCCGCAGCACGACGACTGGCACACCACCGTCAGTGCCGCAAAGGCGTACCTGACCGGGGCCCTGCGCGCGGCCGACACCCTGCACATCGGCCGCGGCCACGGACCCGTCCACCACTTCCACCAGTACTGGAGCTGAGCCCCATGACCACCACGTTCTGCGACGAGCTGTGGACGGCCACGGCCGAGATACGTGCGGCCATCGACAAGCTGCCGTTCGTCATCGCCCTCGGCGACGGCACTCTGGACCGGGAGAAGTTCGTCTACTACCTGGCCCAGGACGCCCACTACCTGCGCGGTTACGCCCGCGCGCTGGCCAGCGCCGCCGCGAAGGCGGACCGGCCGCAGGACATCGCGTTCTTCGCGAAGTCCGCCCACGACGCCGTGGTCGTCGAGAGCTCCCTGCACGAGAGCAACGTCGTCGACGTCGACGCCTGGACGCCCTCCCCCACCGGCACCGGATACACCTCCTACCTGCTCTCCGTGGCTCACACCCAGGGCTACCCGGAGCTGACCGCCGCGGTCCTGCCCTGCTTCTGGATCTACGCCGAGGTGGGCCGGGCGCTCCTCGAGCTGGCCGGCGACCTCACCACCCACCCCTACGGCGACTGGATCGGCACGTACGCCGACGAGGAGTTCGAAGCCGCCACCGAACACGCCCGGCAGATCGTCAACCGGCTTGCGGACCAGGCCGACCCGGCCACCCGCGCACGGATGCGTACGGCCTTCACCACCGCGTCCACCTGGGAGTGGATGTTCTGGGACGCCGCCTGGCGTATGGAGTCCTGGCCCGTCGGCGCCGCTCCCGTCCAGGTTTCGGAGCCCGCGAAGTGACGACCACCACCGAACCCACCACCCCGGGACCGGCCCCGGCGAACGAGGCGCCGCTCACCCTCGACCAGCCCACACCCAAGGTCCTGAGCGGCCTGGACCAAGGCACCTTCTGGGCCAACCTGGGCGTCAGCCTGCTCGGCTTCAGCGGCATGCTGGTCGTCCTCGACCCCCTTGGCACCGGCAGTCCGACCCTGTCGTTCGCAGCGGCCGTCACCGCGTCCGTCGTCGGCACCCTGATCGGCACCGTCGCCCTCGGCCTCGCCGCCATCACCGGGGCCCGCACCGGCGCGCCCTCGATGGTCCTGCTGCGCGGCCTGTTCGGCGCGAAGGCGTCCTACCTCCCCACCGTCCTCAACGTGCTGCAGATGGTCGGCTGGGCCGTCTTCGAGCTGGTGGTCATCTCGACCGGCCTGAAGATCCTGGCCCGCCAGGCCTTCGGCGACCCGGGACCCGGCTGGCTGTACGTACTCGTCGCGGGCGCGGTGACGACAGCGCTCACGCTGCGTCCGCTCGGCGCGCTGCGCATCATCCGCCGCTACGTCACCATCGCCGTCGTCCTGGCCATCTGCTACCTGGGCTGGGACCTGGCCGGCCGCGGCATTCCGATGGAGGGCGGCTCCTGGAAGGACTTCTGGTTCGCCGCCGACAGCGTGATCGCCGTGTCGATCTCCTGGCTGCCGCTGGTCGCCGACTACTCGCGGCACTCCCGCAGCGAGAAGGAGGCATTCGGCGGCCTGGTCATCGGCCAGACCCTCGCGGGCGTCGCGGGCTCGGTCCTCGGCGTGGCCGCCCTCGCCATGATCGCGTTCGACACCACCGACCCGTACAAGGTCTTCGACCCTTTCACCGCCACCAGCGTCGGCGTGATCTGCTTCGGTGTCCTGGTCCTGCGCGAGGTCGACCAGTCCTTCGCCAACGTCTACTCCACCGCCGTCTCCGCCCAGAACCTGCTGCCTCGGGCCGACCGCCGCGTCCTGTGCCTGATCAGCGGCACCCTGGCCACCGCCCTGGCGCTTCTGGTGAACATGGACAGCTACGCCAGCTTCCTCTACCTGATCGGCGCGGTGTTCATCCCGATGTTCGCCGTCCTCGTCGTGGACTTCTTCGTACTCGGCGGCCACCGCACCTGGGACGTCTCCGAACAGGCGCCCACCCGCTGGGTCATGCTGCTGCCCTGGGCGCTCGGCTTCGCCACCTACCAGCTGATCGCACCGACGAACATCGCAGGCTGGTCCGACTTCTGGACCTCGCTGCAGGACGCCGTGGGCTTCACCGTCCAGCCGTGGATGAGCGCCTCCCTGCTCTCCTTCGCGGTAGCTGCCCTCACCACCCTCGCCGTGGGCTACAGGCGCCGGCGCGTTTATGTCTCTTCATCATGTCTCCCTCGGTGAGTACAGGACCGGCCCGGAGCGTCCGGTCCCGCTCATGGCCGTTGCCCGGGGTACAGGTGAAGGCCGTCCTCAGCGGGCGGCGGCGTAGGAATCCACCACGAACCGGATGACCTGGTCCTACAACGCGGCCCCCGAAACACCTGCCCGCTTGATCATGTCCGTTCCGTGGAAGCCGCTCTTGTCGATGACCAGTTGCTTCTTGCGGCCTACGGAGGCCACATAGACCTCACGGACCTGCTTCTCCACCGCGCCCTGCATGTCACCGGGCGACACCACGAGAAGCGTCGGAATACTCAGCTTCCTCACCGCCGCCACACCGTCCGCCCCGAGGCACCGGGCAGGCGAGGACATCATCAACAGGCCCACCACCCGCAAGGACGTGTCAACCCCGGCCCCCCCCGGCGCTCCCGCCATCGACCCGCGTACGGACCATCACGCACCCGGCACTGCGCAAGGCTGCGATAGTCCTCCTGACCGCGGCCCTGGCAGCAGCCCTCCCGGTGCTGCCACGGCTCCTCTCCCGGGACGACCCGTCGGCCCCCGCCGACACTCCCCCACCCGCCAGCCCGAGCAACAACACGTCACCTACACCCGCCTACTCCCCACCAGACGAGACACCCAGACCTATCGCCCCGTAGAGCACCTGCAGCCGGAGCAGCGGCTGCCTCCCTCCCTCCAGCGGCCTTCCCACTCCTCCCCGCAGGAAGGGCACCGGACCGCTCCCGGGGTCGTGCCCCGCAAAGTGGTGGAGAGAGCCGACCTGTTTGGCTCCGGATGCAGCGCGTGGTGAGCAGCAACTCGAGCGGCATGTCCTGCTCTCAACTCTGCTAGCCACGGTTGGGGCCGGGGCGTGGCGACGCTTCAGTCCCACCCGCCGCCATGGCCTGCGGAGTTCTCAACTCCGCATCTCTGGACCACTCTGCGGGACACGACCTCACGGAGACAGCACGCGCCGCCGTCGGGACCATCCCCGCTGGCTCGGGGAAGCCGAATGCCGGATTCAGCCGCGAACTCGTCAAGCAGGCCTGCATTTTCTTCACACTTCCCACGCCAGCTGCACGACTCAGGATGGCATCGTTGATCGGCTGGCGGGCCGGACACTCCGCGTCTGCATCGGGGGGACTTCCATGCGTACTCGTACTGCTGCAGCTTCGGCTGTTTTGATCCTGTGCACGATGATGGGCTCGGCGGCCTGCTCGTCGCCCCCGGAGGTCAACCCGTCTTCGGGCACCTCGGCCCCGGACGAACAGGGCAAGAGCCAGCGCCAGGCCAGCCAGACCGGCCCCGATGCCGATCCCTCGGCCTGCGCGACTTCCAGCGAGAAGATCCCCGAAGGCTGCGCAGTCGACATGGACGCGGCCGAGATGGACCAGGCAACTCCTGCCACGGAGCCGCCTGCGACGAATGCCACGTGGGCACCCACGACGAAGTAACTGCACCCATGTTCCGATGGCCCGGCCCGGCCTGATACAAGACGCCCCCGGCACTCCGGCAGTGGGTGAGCGTCATTTCCGGCTTGTGGCGCAGTGCCATGGGTTGGGACCATCCCTCGTATGTTCGAGTTGCTCCCCGGAGCCGGTCTCCGGCTCCCCGGCCGTGCCGGCACCCTGCGCTTCGGCACGGACGAGCAAACTGCCCGGTGGGCCCTCGCCACTGTCGCGGACGTTCGCGATGGTTGGGTCTGCGGCGCCCGTTGGGCCTTCGGCGCGCACTACCGGGGCCTGACCATCGACGCACACGGCGACACCACCGACCCCCGCGGCCGCCACCCAGACACCCCCGGCCTGGCCGGCATCAGTCTCACCCGCCACCCCTCCACCCACACCGGGCCGTCGGCCTGCCCGGTCGTCCTGCGCGGCATCGACCTCTTCGGCTACCCGACCACAGAGGTTTCCGATGCCCTCGGCGAGGGCCTGCCCCCCACGCTCCGGCTCAGCGGCAACGGCCCCTACCTCACCGCCGTGTCGGTCCACGCCGAACCCGCACCCGCCGAAGGCTGATCACGACGGCGGGCCGGACCGACGAAACCGAGCACAACGCCAACGCCCCGCCCCGACCACGTCAACACCTCCCCGCTGTCAAGCGGCTACAGGTAGGCCTCCTGCAGCTCCGCGGCCAGTCCGGCTCTCTACACCACTCGGCCGGGCACCATCCGGCCTTAAAGGCACTAACAAAGCGTTGTGCGTGGCGGTGGGTGATCAGGCAGACCGCGAGGCCGAGGAAGGCTTCGTTTTCGAGTCGGCTTGTCCGTCGACGTCGGCCGGGTGACTGCCGGACGCGTCCGCGTTCGACTGCGTTATGTGACCTGTGGGGGGCTCTCAGCCCCAAGGTGTCTCAGGCGGCGCAGCTCCCATGGACGAGATGTGACGGGCGTCGCGGCCACGTGCCTCAGCGGCCGCTCAGAGGTGGCCGTCCAGGAACTTCCGTACCTCGGCGCTGGTCATAGGCCCGGTGCCCTGCGCCACCGCCTCTCCCTCCTTCAGCAGGACGTAGGACGGGGCTCCGGTGATCCCGTATCGCTCGGTTGCGGCCGGACAACGCGTGATGTCGGTGCGGACGACCGTCAGGCGGCCCGTGTAGTCGTCGGCGATGCCACCCACGACCAGGTCCATCACCCGGCAGGGCTCGATTGCCTTGGGCCATGTCCCGGTGAAGTATGCGAGGACCGGAACTCCGCCCATCCCGAGGATGAAATTGAACTCCGCGTCCTCACGGGGTCGGTGAACCCGCTTCGCCATTTCAGCTCCTGACCTCACGTTGCGTCATTCCATCCCCATCATCCCTCGCGCGGTGTGGCAGGCCGACCTGGTCGGCCGTCCGGTTGACCTGTTCTCAGAGACAGCGACCCCGACGGGCTACCTGAGGCCTTATCTGGTCTTCACGTCCCCCCGGCCCCAAGACCGACCGCCAGCGTCAGTTCAAGGACCCGGTGCGGCGATGCGAGATCCGGAAACAGCTCCCGCAACTGTGACATCCGGTACCGGACTGTCTGGGGATGGACGAACAACGCCGCCGCCACCTCCTCCCGTCTGCCCTGGTGCAGCAGCCACGCCCGCAAGGTCTCCTCCAGCCGCCGTGCGGTCGCGACAGGCAAGGTCTGCAATGGTGCGAGGGCTCGGGCACGCAGGTCTGCGAACGCGTCCACGTCCGCGCTCAGCACCAGCTCGGGCAGGTGGTCCTCGGTGTCGCGAATATCAGAGGAGAGGGAGCGCGCTCGTACGGCTCGTGCGTACGAGGCGGACGCGCGAGTCCACGGCCGGGCCGGGCCGACCACGGCTGTGCGGTCGGTCAGCTGCCGCAAGAGACGTGATCGGTCGGCATCGGGGACGAGCAGCACACCGGTGGCGTCCGGCAGATCGTCGAGGATGAGGGTGCTCGGGTCGAGCGCACGGTAGGCAGGCCGGGCCTGGGCGGCGGGCAGCAGGACCGCGGTCAGCGAAACCGGAGGCTGCCAACCGGCCCGTCGAACAGAGGCAAGGAGCACGTCCTGGCTCGCGTCGGCGAGGAGGTCGCGGGCCAGCTGTTCCAGGTGGCGCTCGTGGGCCCTGCCCCGGGCGGCCAGTTCGTCGGCGTGGCCCGCCGCGCTCGCGGCGGAGAGCTCGTCGATGTAGGCGAAGGTCAGCTCGGCGAACTTGGCGACCTCGGCGGCGGGCAGACCTGCGGGTACGGCACCCGCTGCCAGGCATCGCCAGGCCACGCGGGCGCCGACGCGGTAGGCGCTGAGCAGGGCGTCCATCGAACGGCCGTCGCGCACCTCGCCGCGGCCCAGCTCGTAGGCTGCGTCACCGGCGTCGCCGCCCGTGGCGTTCCCGCTCGCGAGGTCCAGGTAGTGCCCCAGGGCGGTGCGGACGGCTCGGCGGATGGTGCCGCCCATGCGGCCCGAAAGGGCGTTCGCGTAGGAAGGGACCTCGTCGATGATCGCCTGGACAACCTCGTCGGCGGTGGTCTTCAGCACGGCCCGAAGTGCGGTGACCGTTGTCTCGTCCAGGGCCAGTTCGCTGGCCCTCCGGAGTGCATGGCTCACGTTTTTGTTCCCTGCGAACAATTCAGTCGACCAGATTTACGTCCTGTGGTCAGGACTTTACGCCCTGAGGCGCACCAAGCTGGGGTCATGACGAGTACAGCCCTCCGCAGCAGGGCGTGGAAACTGCTGGAGATGGTCACGACGCCGCTGCTGCCGTCGGACTACCTCGACCTGGTCAGCCCGCTGCGTGCGGGCGCTGACCTGCGTGGGCGCATCGAGGCTGTGCACCCCGAGACGGGCGACGCCGCGACCATCGTGATCAGGCCGGGACGGGGCTGGCGCGGCCACACAGCCGGTCAGTACGTACGGATCGGCGTCGACATCGACGGGGTGCGCCTGTGGCGTGCCTACTCCCTCACCTCGCCGACAAACCGCCTGGACGGCCGCATCACGATCACCGTGAAGGCCATCCCGGACGGCAAGGTCAGCAACCACCTGGTCCGCAGGGCGAAACCGGGCACGCTGATCCAGCTCGACCAGCCGACCGGTGACTTCGTGCTGCCGCAGGCCAAGCCCGCCAAGGTGCTCTACCTGACGGCCGGCAGCGGCATCACGCCCGTGATGGGCATGCTGCGCGACATCGCGTTCGACGACGTCGTCATGATCCACTGCGCGCCACAGCCGCAAGATGTGATCTTCCGCAACGAACTGCACGGCCTGGTCGCGGACAAGAAGCTGCGTCTCACCGAGGTGCACACCGACACCGACGGCATGCTCGACATCGCCCGTCTCGACGAACTCGTGCCCGACTGGACCGAGCGCGAGACCTGGGCCTGCGGGCCCGCGGGCCTGCTCGACGCCGCCGAAGAGCACTGGAGTGAGCACGGCGTACAAGAGCGCCTGCACACCGAACGCTTCCGCCCCAGCATCGTCGTCGCCGGCGACGGCGGCGACGTCACGTTCAGCACCACCGGCAAGACCGTCGACGCGGACGGCGCCACACCGTTGCTGGACATCGGCGAGGAGGCCGGCGTGCTCATGCCCTCCGGGTGCCGCATGGGCATCTGCTTCGGCTGCGTCACGCCGCTCAAGGCGGGCGCCGTCCGCGACCTGCGCACCGGCGAGATCACCGAGGCCGAGCCGGGCGTCCTCATCCAGACCTGCGTGTCCGCCGCGGCGGGCCCCTGCGACATCGAACGGTAGGAGCACCTTGACCGCCATCGACCCCACCGCCCACCTGACCTCGGAGCAGATCGAGGAGCTGGGCCGCGAGCTGGACGCGATCCGCGACGAGGTGATCGCCGACCGTGGCGAGAAGGACGCCGCCTACATCCGCAAGGTCATCTCGGCGCAGCGCAAGCTCGAGCTGGTCAGCCGCGGTGTGCTGCTGTTCTCGATCTTCCCGCCCGCGTGGCTGATCGGCACCGCCGGCCTGTCCGTGGCGAAGATCATGGACAACATGGAGATCGGCCACAACATCCTGCACGGCCAGTGGGACTGGATGCGGGACCCGAAGATCCACTCCACCACCTGGGAGTGGGATCACGTCTCGCCGTCCGAGCAGTGGAAGCACTCGCACAACGAGCTGCACCACACGTACACCAACGTGATCGGCAAGGACAACGACCTCGGCTACGGCATCATGCGCGTCGACGAGGACCAGAAGTGGCACCCGTTCCACCTCGGCCAGCCGCTGTGGAACTTCATCAACGCCTGCTTCTTCGAGTACGGCATCGCGGCGTACGACCTGGAGCTCGGCAAGAACCTGAACAAGCGCCGCCGCAAGAGCCCGGAGTTCCGCGCGCGGGCCAAGGCCGTGGGCCGCAAGATCCGCAAGCAGGTGCTCAAGGACTACGTGATCCACCCGCTGCTTTCGGGCCCGTCGTTCCTGCCCACGCTCGGCGCCACGTTCACCGCGAACCTGGTCCGCAACCTCTGGACCCACTCGGTGATCATGTGCGGGCACTTCCCCGAGGGCGTACAGGTCTTCGAGCGCCGGTCGATCAAGGGCGAGACGCGCGGACAGTGGTACCTGCGCCAGATGATGGGCTCGGCGAACATCAGCGGCAGCAAGGCCATGCACTTCATGACCGGCAACCTGTCGCACCAGATCGAGCACCACCTGTTCCCGGACCTGCCGAGCAACCGGTACGCCGAGGTCGCGGTGAAGGTGCGCGCGCTGTTCGAGAAGTACGAGCTGGAGTACGTCACCGGACCGCTGCCCAAGCAGGTGTTCTCCGCGTGGCACAAGGTCTTCCGGCTCTCGCTGCCGAACAAGAAGCCCAAGGTCGAAACGCCGGACCGCGAGCAGGAGCTCGTCGCTGCCTGATTCCCGGTATGGGTTCGGATCTCTCGGCCTACCGGCGGCAGCGCCGGGCTCGGTGGGATCCGTTGCGGACGGTGGGCGACCGCGACGTCAGACCGTACGGCACGGGATCCGGGGCGGCCGGTGTCCGGCTGCGCTGCGCCTGGAGCTCAGCACATAACCTCAGGCCCCTCGGGCGTAGCTGCACTTCGCGGTCTGTAACCCAGGAGCCTGTGGTCAGGTCACTTACTCTGCGGTCTCTTCGGCAAGGAACTGTTGGAGGCAACGGGCGACTCTTCGGGTGCTTCGACCGGAGCGTGGTGGGCGACAGTCGAAAGCACGGTGAGGTGTGCGTCTTCGACCAGGGTGGCGATCTCCTCTGACAGCACAGGTGGCACGGCGCGGTCGTCCGCACCGGCCAGGACCAGGGTGCGGGCCTGGATCCCGGGCAGCAGGTGCCGCATGTCGGAGCGTTCCAGCACGGCTGCGTCCAGGGCGCGGCGCATGGCCAGAGGATCCTGACTGGTCATCACGCGGAGTTCGGCCGCTGCGGGTTCGGGGCTGTTGCTGCGCCATTGAGCGCTCGTCACGCTGCCCTGCACCTCGCGCATCATGGTCTGCTGCGCTTCACGGGACGTGCACCGGTGTTGAGCAGGGCCACGTTGTTCACCAGGTCAGGGCGACGCGCGGCCAGCAGCATGGCGACCATGCCGCCTTGGGAGTGGCCCACGAGCGCCAGCGGACCCCAGTTCTTCTGCTCGATCAGCAGGGCAAGGTCATCGGCGATGTCCTTGAGGGTCCAGCGCTGCGCGGTGACGGCCGAGGCGCCGTGCCCCGGCATGTCCAGCACGACGCACCGGTGCTGCGGATGGAGCGCCTCGACCTGGTGTTGGAACATGGTTCGGTCGCCGAACAGGCCGTGCAGGAACATGACGGTCGGACCGTCGCCAGTGTCGTCGTAGCCGTAGATGGTGTCGTTCACCCGGATGCGCTGCGCGTAGGGCCGGCAAGGCTGCGAGGCGACGTCGAAGGCGTTGGCGAGAGCGAGGGAGTCTTCGAACATCTGGTAGCGGGCGATGTGCCCGTCACGGACCGTGAACCGCATCACGTAATCGCCCTGGATCACCTTGCCGGTCGGCCGTATCAGGAAGTGGAAGCGGCCGCACACGATCACGTCCTCGCCCTGCGCCACCGTGGTGAGGACGGAGCCGCCGCGCGGTTCGAACGCGCCAGGAAAGACGTCCGTCCACTGCCTCACACGGTGCCGGCCGTGACGCAGCCCTGTGGGCGGGACCCCGGGGTCGCCGTCGACGTGCCAAACGGCCTCCTCGGCGACCAGGCTCGCGGCGGTATCGAAGTCGCCGACCCAGAAGGCCTCGAGGAAGGACTGGACGACGTCCTGCGGAACGGAGCCGGAGGGGGCAGGGGTATTCAAGGGGGAACTCCAGTCGAGCGGGGGCACCCGCTGTGCGTGTCTCCACGCAACGAGTGCCGACACGACGGCCTCACCCGCACGCCCACGACGACGCCCTTCGCGGTCGGTCGTCGGAGGTCGCGACGCCGTCCGTCTTCGCACAGTTCGCCGCCCGGCTGGCCACCTTCCTGTCCCCCGGCGGCCGGCGCGGGCTGCGGGCGTGGAGCCTACTCGTCCCAGGGCGGCTTCCCCTCGAACGCCAGATGGTGTACGTCGAAGAGGACCGCCGCCTCGACCCCGAGCGCGGGGCCGCCCATCCGCGCCGCCCAGGTCAGGAATGGACGGGGTTCGAAGCTTTGCTCCCCCAGCCCCCTGGTGTACTCCACGTGGGCGGACAGCGAGGCGATGCCGCGTTCCAAGGGTTCTCCAGTGACATCCACGGCGTGGGTGGGGTGCTCGGGGCCGGCCATGCACACGAGGCGGACGCCACCCCAGGGCTCGAGGCCTTCGTCGGCCAACTCCGGGAAGATCCAGCGGTTGCCCGCATCCCTCGCGGCATCCAGGGCCGCGAGGCCTACCACGCGGTGATCGGCCTGGTTGGTGACACCGGCGATCATCCGCACGGTGAACGCGCCCGTCACCACCACCTCAGGCCGGTACCGGCGCATCGCACGCACGATGTCGCGGCGCAGTGCGTAGCCGTACTCCACCACGCCGTCGCGATGGTCGAGGAACTCCACCGTGTCCACACCGACCTCGCGGGCCCCGGCCCGCTCCTCGGCCTCGCGCAGCGGTCCGGCCTCGGTGGGGTGCAGACCGTCGATGCCCGCTTCACCGCGGGTGGCAAGCAGATACGTCACCTGCTTGCCCTGAGCAGTCCAGCGTGCGACGGCCGAGGCCGCACCGTACTCGATGTCGTCCGGATGCGCCGCCACGGCCAGACATCGCTGCCAGTCCTCCGGAAGCGGCGGCAGCGGGCCATGCGAGCCGACTCCGCCCGTTTCATCTCTCGTCGTCATGTACCGATCGTGACTCCTTCTTCTCGAATCGGCAGGGGCTCGCGCGCTTCTTCCCCGATCCGTAGAGACGCGCGTCGTTGCCGAACCTCCCGCACACACGGGGCGGCAGTCGGCGCAGGGCCGACGTGAAGAACTGCGTGGTCGCGGTCATGGGGAGCGTGTGCCGCACCAGATGCTTGGCGAACAAGTGTGGCCGCGGATCGGGAAGCGCCCTCGGCGGGCGGACGTGGCGCGGCCGTTGGAAGGCCCCCCCACGGCCGGGTCGCGGGCAGCGCCGAGGATGCGCCCGCTGCTACGCCTGCGCGCCGCGGTAGCGAGTTGCGGGGGTGGGCTTGTTGCCGCCGGTGAGCAGAGCGGACTCCGCGGCCAGCAGGGCGTCAAGAGCTGCGTCCTGGTCCTCCAGACCAGGTGTGCACACGGTCTCCCCCAGGCGCAGGCCGCCCAGGCTGGCCGATGCGACGTCCTGCGGGGTCATCGCCCAGGGGATGTCACGGCCGGCGCCTTCGTTCCACTCCGTGGCCACGACACCGGGCAACAGCAGCTGTGTACGGATGGGCGTCTCGGCGAGCTCACCTGCGAGGGTCCGGGTGAAGGCGACGGTGGCGGCCTTCGCCGCCGCGTAGAGAGTGCGTCGTGGTGCGCGGGGATCATTGAGGCCCCCGCTGAAGGCCAGCAGAGAGGCCACCGTGATGATCGAGCCTTCTCCGGCGGCGAGCATTCCGGGAAGCGCGGCGCGGACCAGCTGAACGGGGGCCACGGCGTTGAGGGTGAGCAGGCGGTCGATGTCGGCGGCGTCGACATCGACGAGCGGGGCGTAGCCGCCGGCGCCGGCGTTGCTGACCAGCAGGCGCACGTCCCCCGCGGCGAGGCGACCGGCGACAGCGGTGATGCCCTCGTGGGTGCCGAGATCGGCGGGCAGCACCTCCACGGCTGCGCCCCGGGCGCGGAGCTGCCCGGCGAGGTCGCCGAGCCGGTCCGCGCGGCGCGCCACCAGGACGAGGTCGTGGTCGTCCGCCAGGAGACGGGCGTATTCGGCACCGATGCCGGAGGAAGCGCCAGTGATGAGCGCGGTAGTACGAGTCATACCCTGAGCGTGCCTCAAGTGTTAGCTGGCCGTCAAACGCTTGATGCTTATGAAGTGTCGTATCCTTGGCGAGTGATACGCGATGACGAGGAGCCTGTCGGGCTCGGCGCACTTGACCGGGTGACCTGGGCCTTGCGCCGCGCGGAACTGGCGGTGCAGACACTCAAGGAACAGCGGCTGCGCCCGCTGGGCATGGCCGCCGCGCACTACACCCTGCTGATGTCGGTGCACAGCGAACCAGGCCTGGCCGGCGCCGAGTTGGCCCGCCGCCTCAACGTGACCCCCCAGGCCATCGCCTCGCTGGTGGCGCGCCTGGAAGGCCGCGGGCAGTTGGAGAGGCGCGAGCATCCGCGACACCGCCACGTGCAGGAGCTGCACCTCACCGACGTCGGACGCGAAGCGCTGCGCGCCGCCGACCAGGTGATCGCCGACATAGAGCGTCACATCACCGGGGGCCTGGGAGCGGACCAGAGCACGCAGCTGCGGATGCTGCTCGACCAGGTGAGCAAGACAGTACGCAACGCCTGAGCCCGTCGGTCGGCCAAGGACACACTTGTGCGTCGGGGCGTTGGCACGGCGCACGCTGCCCTCTCCCCGGCGGTCTCGGCGCATCGAATGCAGCGGCAGGCGAGGGTTCTGCCCGCCCGCGGCCCCGCTCTGCGCATCGCCCTTGTTCGCCGGCGAGCCCGGTCGGCCGCGTCGGTTCGGTGACGACGTGCCGGCGAGTTCCGGTTCAGCGGCCGACGAAGCCCATGTGCAAGGCGTTGTAGCGGTCGCCGTGGATGCGCAGGCGGGTCGCTACGCCGTCCAGGTCGGCGATCTCATCCGCCGACAAGGCGACCTGGCTCGCCCCGGCGTTCTCCTCCAGGCGCTGAATCCGGCGGGTGCCGGGAATCGGGACGATCCACGGGTTCTGGGCCAGGAGCCAGGCCAGGGCGATCTGTCCGGAGGTGGCGTTCTTGTTCTTGGCGAGGGTGGCGACGTGGTCGACCAGGGTCTGGTTGGCCGCCCGGTTTTCCTGGGTGAAGCGCGGGATCGAGGTGCGGATGTCGTCCTTGGCGAAGGGTGTCGTTGCATCGACCGTGCCGGTCAGGAAGCCTTTGCCGAGCGGGCTGAACGGGACGAAGCCGATGCCAAGTTCGGCCAGGGCCGGCAGGACCTCGGGCTCGGGGTCGCGGGTCCACAGGGAGTATTCGCTCTGCACGGCGGTCACCGGGTGGACCGCGTGGGCCCGGCGGATCGTGACGGCGGATGCCTCGGAGAGCCCGAAGTGGCGGACCTTGCCGGCTTGGACCAGTTCCCCTACCGCACCGGCCACTTCTTCGATGGGCACCTCGGGGTCGACGCGGTGTTGGTAGAAGAGGTCGATGGTGTCGCTGCGCAGGCGGCGCAGGGAGGCGTCGGCGACGCGCCTGATCTGCTCGGGGCGGCTGTCGAGTCCGGCGGAGGCGCCGTTCTCGATGCGCCAGCCGAACTTCGTCGCCAAAACCACCTGGTCCCGTACGGGTGCGAGGGCCTCACCGACAAGCTCTTCGTTGACGTAGGGGCCGTAGACCTCGGCGGTGTCGAAGAAGGTGATACCCGAGTCGGCTGCGGAGCGCAGGACCTGGATCATGTCCTGACGGCTGCCGGGATTGGGGCCATAGCTCTGCGACATGCCCATGCATCCCAGGCCGAGCGCCGAGACCTCGAGGCCCTGACCGAGTGTGCGTGTGTGCATGGAGTGCGTCTCCTTCGTCGTTGGGGTGCTGACAGTACGGCCGGCCGAGCGTGTCGGGGAGGCCGGACTGGGTGAGCGTTTCAGCTGGCGGAGTTGATGGTGACCGTGAAATCGCCGGTGGGGGCCGCGAACCGGCTGTCGCGGGTACCGACCAGGCCGGCACCGTCGGTGATGTAGAGGACCTGACCGTTGGCGTGCGAATGCCAGTTCATGCGGGCACCGGGCGTGAAGCGGACCAGTGCGGAGGCCAACCGGGCTGGCTCCTAGGGCGTCTCGTCCGGGGGCGAGGACGGCTTCGCCCGGCCCGGTGATGCGTGCGGCGGCGTCAGGCCGCAATTTCGTCGGCGATCTTCTTCAGCTGGTTGATCGCGGTCATCGCGTTGGGCCAGCCCGCGTAGAACGCCAGGTGGGTGATGGCCTCGGACAACTCCTCCACGGCCAGCCCGTTCTCCAGGGCCTTGCCCAGGTGGTAGGGCAACTGCTCGCTGCGGTACAGAGCGGCCAGCACGCTCACCGTCACCAGGCTCCGGTCCCGTGGGGAGAGCTCGCTACGCTCCCACACGTCTCCGAAGAGCACGTCGTCGGTGATCTGGACCAGCTTCGGCGCGATCGGCGCCAGCTCCTTGGGCGCGGACTGCTTCGCCATGTGATGACTCCCTGGAATAGGTCGAGTGCCTTCCGGTAGGACCACTGTCTGCGGAAGCTGCCCCACCGGCAGCCCCAGAGGGCGGCGGTTGAGCGGTTCCGCAAACGCGCAGTCCTACCGATATCGACGAAACCGCAGGTCACCAGCGCACGGAAGGCACTGTTGTTGCAGGTACTGGCAGAACCCCCCAGGTCAGACCTGTCAGCCCTAGCCTGACGGTATGGACACCGCCCACGACATCCGCGAATTCCTCGCCAGCCGCCGCGCCAAGATCACCCCGCAGCAGGCCGGACTGCCCGCCTTCGGCAGCAACCGCCGCGTGCCGGGACTGCGTCGCGAGGAAGTCGCCCTGCTCGCCGGTGTCAGCATCGACTACTACGTCCGCCTCGAGCGCGGCCACCTCGCCGGCGCCTCCGAGGAGGTCCTCGACGCCCTCTGCAACGCGCTCCAGCTCGACGAGGCCGAACGTGCCCACCTCTTCGACCTGGCTGCTGCGCAGCGCAGCAGGCCCGCCCGCCGCGCCAGGAGGTCACGTACTCCCGTACCGGCCAGCATCCAGCGGGTCCTGGACTCCATGACCGACAGCCCGGCCTTCGTGCGCAACGGGCGCCTGGACATCCTGGCCATCAACCGGCTAGGCCGCGCCCTGTATGCCCCGCTGTTCACCGACGCGGCACCACAGCCGGTCAACATCGCCCGCTTCCAGGTCCTGGACCCTGCCGGGCAGGACTTCTTCCCCGACTGGGACGCGGCCCTCAACACCACGGTCTCGTTGCTGCGCACCGAAGTCGGACGCGCCCCGCACGACTCCGACCTCACCAACCTGATCGGTGAGCTGGTCACCCGCAGCGACGCCTTCCGCCTCGTCTGGGCCAAGCACAACGTGCGTCTGCACCACACCGGCCGCAAGCCCTTCCGCCACCCCGAGGTCGGTGAGCTCACCCTGGACTTCGACGCCATGGCACTGCCCGCCCAGCCCGGGCTGACCCTCACCGCATACAGCGCCGAGCCGAACACCCGCGACCGCGACGCCCTGCGGCTGCTTTCGGCCTGGGCCGCCACCGAAGACGCACAGCACACAGAGGGTGGATGATCTCCAGTCACCTGCACCGCCGCCCTCGGGCGGGCAGTTGCCCTTCCGGGGCGGCTGGGCCCCGGTGCTGTTCGCTGCTTGTAGCGGCTGGCAGGAGTGTCGCCTCGGGAACCCCCGAGGCACAGCCACAGCCATGCAGGTCGTCGCGGCCCTTCGCATAGGGTCGGACCCACGATGAACAGCAACGATCCGTCCGCCGCGCCGTCCAAGGCCGACAAGGCGACCGTACGGCGGCACAATCTGAGCCTGGTGTTGCGTACGGTCCATGACGCGGGTGAGGCGACGCGCGCCGGGGTTGCCGCGCGGGTGGGGCTGACCCGGGCCGCGGTGTCCTCGCTCGTGGATCAGCTCCTCACCGAGGGGTTCCTCACCGAGTGGGGCAAGACGTTCAGCGGACAGGCGGGGCGGCCGGGTACGGCGCTGCAGGTGGCGCGGACCGGGCCCGCCGGGCTCGGGGTCGAGATCAACATCGACTACGTGACGGTGTGCGTCATCGACCTCGCCGGCACCGAGCGCGTACGCCTGGTGGAGCGCACCGACAACCGGGGCGCCCCGCCCGCCACGGTCCTGGCCCGGGCGGCGCGGCTCGCGTCGCGGGCCATCGAGTCCGCCACGGAGCAGAGGCTTCGCCCCGTCGGTGCCGAACTGGCCCTGCCCGCCCTGGTCTCCGGTGGTTCGGTGCGGCAGGCGCCGAACCTGGGCTGGAACCGGGTGGCCGTGGAGGGGCTGTTCGCGCAGGCGTTGACGGCGCTGCATCCCACGCACCGCGCGCTGCCGGTCAGCGCCGACAACGAGGCGAACCTGGCTGCCATGGCCGAGCTGTGGTTCGGCGACAGCGACGACCGCGTGACCAGCTTCATCTACCTGACCGGCGAGATCGGTATCGGCGGCGCCCTGGTGCTGAACGGTCAACTCCTCCGCGGCGCCCACGGGTTCGCTGGTGAGATCGGGCACGTGGTGGTGGAGCCGGACGGTCCCGAGTGCCGCTGCGGTGCGCGGGGCTGTCTGGAGCAGTACGCGGGACAGGCAGCGCTGTTGAGGACGGCGGGTCTCGACGAGAGCGCGGGCCTGACCGGGCTCGCGGAGCTGGAGCGCCGGGCGCGCGAGGGCGAGCCGCAGGCCCGGAACGCGATCGACGCGGCCGGGCGCCGGCTGGGCCGGGTGCTGTCGGGCGCGGTGAATCTGATCGACCCGGACGCGGTGATTCTGGGCGGTGTCTTCCGCGACCTCATGCCGTGGCTGGCCCCCGCCGCCGACGAGGAGCTGACCGCCCGTGTGGTGTCGGGTCTGTGGACGCCGGGCAGCAAGCGGCTGCGGGCCTCCTCCTTGTCCGGTGATGCGGCGCGGGGCGCGGCCGCGCGCGTGGTGCGCGAGGTCCTTGCGGATCCGGCGGCGTACGTGGAGCGCGTGGCGGACTGACATCTCGGCCCGGGGTGGGGTGGGGGCCTGGCGGTGCCGGTCAGCCGCGCGCTCCGGGAGGGTGTCAGCCCCGGTGTGCCGCGATCAACTGCCGGTACCAGTGGTAGCTGTCCTTCGGGGTGCGCTGCTGGGTGTCGTAGTCGACGCGTACGATCCCGAACCGCTTGGCGTAGCCCAGTGCCCACTCGAAGTTGTCGAGCAGCGACCACACGTAGTAGCCGCATACGTCGACGCCCGCTTCCATGGCGGCGCACAGGGCCGTCAGGTGGCTGTGCAGATAGGCGACGCGGTCCGTGTCGTGGACGCCACCGTCCTGGTCCACGACATCGTACTCGGCCGAGCCGTTCTCGGTGATGTGGATCGGCGGCAGGGCCTCGCCGTAGGTGCCCTTCAGCGCGGTCAGCAGGTCGGTGAAGGACTCGGGCACCACGGGCCAGTTCATGGCCGTGCGCCGCACGTCCGGGTAGGCCGTCTCCTGATAGCGGTTGTCCGTGGCGACGCGATGGGCGGGGTCGGGCTCGCGGTAGGGGGCGTCGGCGACCACGATCGGCCGGTAGTAGTTGACGCCGAGAAAGTCCAGCGGCTGGGCGATCAGATCGAGGTCCCCATCGCGGCGGAAGTCCTGGCGGGTGATCAGCTCTCCCCAGGTGTCCTGCTCGGTCGCGGGATAGCGGCCCGCGAGGATCGGCTCCGTCCACACCAGGTTGTGCTGGGTGTCGGCGCGTACGGTGGCCGCGCGGTCGGCGGGCGTGTCGTTCGCGGGCACGTTGCGATCGAGGTTGAGGGTGATGCCGGCTTCCCGGACGCCGGTCGCGCGCAGCGCCTTCATCGCCAGGCCGTGGCCGACGAGCAGGTGGTGTGCGGAGGCCAGGGCGCCGGTGCCCTCCTGGGCGCCAGGGGCGTGACGGCCGACGGAGTAGCCGAGGAAGGCGCTGCACCACGGCTCGTTGAGGGTGATCCAGCGGGGTACGCGGTCGGCGAGGTGCTCGGCGACGATGTGCGCGTACTCGCCGAAGCGTTCGGCGGTCTCACGCACGCGCCAGCCGCCCTGGTCTTCCAGGGCCTGCGGCAGGTCCCAGTGGTAGAGGGTGGCGGCCGGTTCGATGCCGGCTTCGAGGAGTTCGTCGACGAGCCGCGAGTAGAAGTCCAGGCCCTTGGCGTTGGCGGGACCGGATCCGGTGGGCTGGATACGGGGCCAGGCGATGGAGAAACGGTAGGAGTCGACCCCCAGGCCGCGCAGCAGGGCCACGTCCTCGGGGTAGCGGTGGTAGTGGTCGCAGGCCACGTCGCCGGTGTCGCCGCCATCGACGCGCCCCGGGGTGTGGCAGTAGGTGTCCCAGATGGAGGGGCCGCGGCCGTCCTCCTGCGCGGCGCCCTCGATCTGGTACGAGGCGGTGGCCGCGCCGAAGACGAAGCCGGAGGGAAAGACGGGCAAGTCACTCATGGATGGCCTTACTTGGCTTACGTGGCTTACTTGACGGACCCGCCGGTGATGCCGGCGGCGATGTACTTCTGGGCGAGGACGAGCAGCACCGCTGCCGGGATCGCGGACAGGACGGATGCGGCCATGACGGAGCCCCAGTCGCCGACGTGCGCGCCGATGTACTGGTAGATGCCGAGGGTGACCGGCTTGACGTCGTCGGTGGTGTTGAGCGTGAGCGCGAACATGAAGTCGCTCCACGCGTACAGGAAGGAGAACAGGCCCGCGGTGATCAGGGAGTTGCGGCTCATCGGGAGCACCACCTGCACGAAGGTGCGCAGTCGGCCCGCGCCGTCGACCTCTGCGGCCTCGATGACCTCCCTGGGGATGGCCACCATGAAGGAGCGCATCAAAACGATGGCGAAGGGGATGCCGAGCGAGGCGTCGGCGAGCATGAGGCCGAAGTAGGAGTTGACCAGGCCGAGATCGACGTACGCACTGTAGAGCGCGTTGGCGATGACGATGCCCGGCACCATCTGGGTGATGAGCGTGCCGAAGACGATGGTGCGGGTGCCGCGGAGGCGGAACTGGGCGAGCCCGTAGGCGGCGGGAGCGGCGATCGCGAGGCAGATGGTGACGGCGCCGAAGGCGACGGCGAGCGAGGTCAGCAGGTGGCCGCCCTGCTCGCGGATCGCGGAGGTGAACCCGGACATGTCCACCCCGTGCGGGATGGGCGAGACCTCCAGGAGGCCAGCTTCGGGCTGCAGGGCCGTGTTGAGCATCCAGTAGAGCGGGAAGAGCATCACGCCCAGGATGAGTACGCCGACGACGGTGGCGCCCCAGCGGCGCTTCGCCCTGGTGGCAGGCCGCTGAGCCGTGGGTGTCTGGGTGACGGTGGTGGTCGCCATGGCGGTCACTTCCCCTCGGAGCGGTTGGCCCGCAGGTAGAACACCGCGAAGACGGCGGAGATCAGAATCAGGACGTTGCCGACGACGGCGCCCGCGCCGAAGTCCAGCTGCACGAAGGAGTTCTGGTACGTGAGGGTGCCCAGGGTCTGGGTGGAGTCGGCGGGGCCGCCGTCGGTCAGGGCGAGGATCAGGTCGAGGATCTTGACCGTCGACATGAAGCCGAGAACCAGCACCACGGTGATGACCGGCTTCAGCAGCGGCAGTGTGATCGACCGGAACGTGCGCCAGGCGGACGCGCCGTCCAGGGACGCGGCCTCGTACAGCTCCTTGGGGACCTCTTGGAGGCCTCCGTAGAGGATCACCATGTTGAAGGGGATGCCGATCCAGATGTTCACCAGGATGACGGAGAACAGGGCCATGCCGGGGCTGGTCAGCCAAGGGGTCGCGCCGCCCAGGCCGAAGGTGTCGAGGAAGGAGTTGAGGACGCCGGTGTCCTGGTCCAGGATGCGGCGCCACACGATGCCGGAGACGACCATCGGGACGAGCCAGGGCAGCAGGATCAGCGAGCGCAGCACGCCGTTCAGCGGGAATCTCTTGGTGAAGAAGACGGCGAGCGCGAGGCCGATGCCGAACTGGCCGATCAGGGACCCGATGGTGAAGACGACGGTGTGCCACAGCGCCTTGCCGAACAGGTCGTCCTGGAAGACCTTGCTCCAGTTGTCGGTGCCGTTGAACGGGGCCTTGCCGTCGAAGAAGGTGGAGGGCGAGTAATCCTGGAAGCTCATCAGGACGTTGCGTACGAGCGGGTAGCCGAAGAAGAGCACCATGAAGAGGACCGCGGGCGCGATGAAGCCCCACTGGGAGAGCCTGCGGCGGCGCCGGGCGCGTGCCGGGTCGGGCTTCTTGACGGTGGTCGTCGGGTGATCGGCGGCGGGTGCGGTCGCGGAGGCTGTGGTGGTCGACATGTTCGTCACGTCACTTCCCGCTCGTGGCGCGCTGCTGGGCGCGCTGGAGCGCGGCCTCGCTGGACTGCCCGGTGAGGGCGGACTGGAAGGCGCTCTGCAGGGCGAGCGACACCGACGACCAGCGCGCGCCGACCTTGGCCGTGCGCGAGCGCGCGGTGGCCACTTGGTCGGCGAGGGCGTCGAGTTCGGGCACTTCCTTGCGCCAGACGGCGGCAGCCTTCTCGTTGGCCGGGACCATCCAGCTGTTGCGCGCGTAGGTGATCTGCTCCTTCTCGCCTGCCATGCAGTCGATGATCTTCGCGGCGGTCTTCTCGCGCGCGGTGTCACCGGTCTTGGGCACGGTCAGCACGGCGCCGCCGAGCGGGCCGACGGAGTCATCGCCCGCCTTCGGCACGGGGATCCGGGCGATGCCCCAGTCCAGGTTCTTCTTGGTGTTGAGGGTCTCGACCTGCCACGGACCGTTGATCATCATTGCGGCGTTGCCTGCCATGAACTGGTCGTTGACGTCGGCCTGGGTCCAGTTGACGGTCGACTTGGACAGTGAGCCGTCCTTGATGAGGCTCTTCCAGTAGTCGAGCGCCTGGGCGACCTGCTTGCTCGCGAGGTGCGACTCGTCGCCGCCGTTGGACCACATGAACGGCGTGAACTGGAAGACGCCGTCCTCCGCGCCGCCCGCGCTCAGGGCGATGCCGTACTGCTTGCCCTTGGTGAGCTTCTTGGCGCTCTGCCGCATCTCGGCCCAGGTGGTGGGCACTTCGAGACCCGCCTTCTTCAAGGTGTCCTTGTTGTAGAACAGGGCGAGGGTGTTCACCGTGCGCGCGGCCCCGTAGTACGTGCCCTTGTAGGAGCCGAAGTCGACGATGCCCCGCGGTATGTCCTGGGTGGACAGGCCCAGCGTGCGCAGGTCGATCAGGCCGCCGGCCTCGGCGAACGTGGGCATCTCGGAGGCGTCGAACTGGATGACGTCCGGCAGGGACTTCGACGACGCCATGCGCAGTGACTTCGTCATGACCTGTGCGGCCGGCACGCTCTGCTGCTCGATGGTGATGCCGAGCCGCTTGCTGCAGCGGGACAGGGTGGCGGCGTCCCAGCCGTGATACGAGTCGTCGGTCGACGAGTTGAGGACGGTGTAGACGTCGTCGTCGCGTTGCTGGCCGCAGCCGGCGAGCGCCGCGGTGGCCACGAGCGCGGAGACAACGGTGAGCGGGACCGTCGCCCGCCGACCGGCGCGGCGACGCCTGCCACGCGCGCGCTCCGGTATGTGTGCTGCTGTCACGGTGGTTGCCCTTGCCTGGGAGGGGTGGCTGGCCCGGCGGGACGCCCGTGTCCCGCCGGGGGTGTTCGCAGATCCCGGTACGGCTCCGGCCACGGCCGTACGGGCTCGATCGCGGGGTGCGGGATCAGCGCGCGCCGAGCAGGTGCTCCATGGCGAGCTGGTCGAGGCGCTCGAAGGCCATGGAGCGCTGGGCGGCGGCGTTCACGTCGTGGTCCTCGTACGCGCCCTTGTCGCCCAGGAGCTCGGCCAGGCCCTCGGCGGCGGTGGGCCGTGCGAGCTGGTCGAGTCGGGAGTCGCGCAGCGCCTGTCGCGCCTGGGGATCGGTCCGGAACCCGGCCGAACGCTCCTTGAGAATCAGGGAGTTGCGCATGCGGTTCTTCGCGGAGTCCCCCACGCCCTCGACACCGTCGGTGCGCGCCGGCTTGAAATCGTCGTGGAACGTCACGCCGCACGCACCCAGTTCGGCGAGCCGGTGTACGGCGTCGACAGGGTCAAGGGCGGGGCGGGTGGCGTTGCCGAAGGGGTCGTTGCCCCGCCAACCGACGGTCCACAGACCGAACGTGAAGGTGTCTTCGGGGGTGGGGGTGAAGCAGTCGGACATGGTGCGGCCCTTTGCTGCGAGTTTGTTTTCTGACATGACTAATACGCGACGAAGCGCTTCGACGCTAGACCCCGGAGTCAACTTCAAGCCCTGCAAAACCTTGGCTACCTGGCGCTGCCAGGAATCGAAGCGCTTCCGCATCCACACCGAAGAAGGACCCTTGCCGTTTTGTTTTCTGTACGATCAAATGGCCCGCGCAGCTACTTCCCCCTCAAGATCGCAAGCCAGTTGAGGCGCTCCACGCCACCGCCCGACGTCGTCACCGGCAAGGGAAGTCCGACGGCTCCTGCGACCCGAACTGCCACCCCGCACCACCCTGAGGAAGATCATGAAGTTCACCGACGGCTTCTGGCTCATGCGCGACGGGGTTCAGGCCTCGTACGCGACCGAGGTCCGCAGCGTCCGAGCCGACGCCGACCGCTTCACCGCCCACGCAGCGACCAAGCGCGTCGAGCGCCGCGGCGACACCCTCAACTCCCCTCTGCTGACCGTCGACTGCTTCTCCCCCGCCGAGGGCATCATCGGCGTCCGCACCACACACCTGGCGGGCAAGCTCCACCCCGGCCCGGACTTCGCACTGCCGGGCGCCGACACCGGGGCCGGCCAGGTGCGCCGCGACGGCGACATGATCGAGCTGACCAGCGGCCCCCTGACCGCACGCCTGGACCAAGCCTCGCCCTGGGCGCTGTCGTTCCGTGACGCGGACTGCCGGGAGGTGACATCGGCGGGCCGCAAGGGCACGGCCTTCTTCACCACCAGCGACGGCGCGCACCACATGGCCGGGCAGTTGGCGCTCGGCGTCGGCGAACAGGTCTACGGCCTGGGTGAGCGCTTCACGCCGTTCATCAAGAACGGCCAGGTCGTGGACATGTGGCAGGCCGACGGCGGCACGAGCAGCGAACAGGCCTACAAAAACATCCCCTTCAGCCTGCACGTCTCCCCCGCCGGGGCGTACGGCGTGTTCGTCAATCACCCCGGCAAGGTGAGCTACGAGATCGGCTCGGAGGCGGTCGGCCAGATGCAGTTCAGCGTCGAGGACCAGACGCTGGAGTACTACATCGTCGCGGGCCCGACACCGAAAGACGTCCTGCGCCGCTACACCGCGCTCACCGGCCGCCCGGCGCTGCCGCCGGCGTGGTCGTTCGGACTGTGGCTCACCACGTCCTTCACCACGCAGTACGACGAAGAGACGGTGACGTCGTTCGTCGACGGCATGGCTCAGCGGGACATCCCGCTGAGCGTCTTCCACTTCGACTGCTTCTGGATGCGCGAGTACCAGTGGTCGGACTTCGAGTGGGACCCGGATGTCTTCCCCGACCCCCAGGGCATGCTGGCCCGGCTCAAGGGACGGGGGCTGAAGCTCTCCGTATGGATCAACCCGTACATCGCACAGAAGTCCGCCCTGTTCGACGAGGCCGCCGCCGCGGGACATCTGGTGAAGCGGGCGAACGGTGACATCTGGCAATGGGACCTGTGGCAGGCGGGCATGGCGCTCGTCGACTTCACGAACCCCGAGGCCTGCGCCTGGTTCCAGGCGAAGCTGAAGGTGCTGCTCGACCAGGGCGTCGACTGCTTCAAGACCGACTTCGGTGAGCGCATCCCCACCGACGTGGTGTGGCACGACGGCTCCGACCCGGAGCGCATGCACAACTACTACACACACCTGTACAACCGCACCGTCTTCGAGCTCCTGGAAAAGGAACGCGGCACGGGCGAAGCCGTCCTGTTCGCGCGTTCGGCGACGGCCGGCGGCCAGCAGTACCCGGTGCACTGGGGCGGCGACTGCTGGTCGTCGTTCGGTGCGATGGCAGAGTCGCTGCGCGGCGGTCTGTCGCTGTCGCTGTCGGGCTTCGGCTTCTGGAGCCACGACATCGGCGGCTTCGAAGGCACCCCGGACCCGGCGGTCTTCAAACGCTGGCTCGCCTTCGGCCTGCTCTCTTCCCACAGCCGACTGCACGGCTCCAGCTCCTACCGGGTGCCGTGGGAGTTCGGTGACGAAGCCGTAGACGTGACACGGAAGTTCACACGGCTCAAGCACCGACTCATGCCCTATCTGTACGGCGCCACGGCCGAAGCGCACCACACCGGCATGCCGCTGATGCGGCCCATGCTCCTCGAGTTCCCCGAGAACCCCACCGCCCGCGGCCTGGACCGGCAGTACATGCTCGGCCCCGACCTGCTCGTCGCCCCCGTCTTCTCGGCCGACGGCGACGTCGAGTACTACCTGCCCGAGGGCACCTGGACCCACCTCCTGACCGGCGAACACGTACAGGGCCCGGTCTGGCGCCGCGAAAGGCACGGCTTCGACAGCCTGCCCCTGTACGTCCGCCCAGGAGCGGTCCTCCCGCTGGGCTCCGACACACAGCGACCCGACGGGGACTGGCTCGATGGCCTCACCCTGCTCGTCACCCCCGACGCACAAGAGGTGACGGTCACCGTCCCCGACCACGCCGGCCGCCCTGCCGCCACTTACCAGGTGACGCGCGAGGCGACGGACGCGACGGTGACCGTGGCCCCGCCCGAAGGGCACAGCGCTCCACGCACGGTGGTCTCGGCAGACCTGTGACGTCCGGAGCCCAGGCAGATACCCCCGTCAAGGACGGGGGTATCACGGGGCGAGCCGGTTCCAGTGGCGCTTGTGGAGTGCGGCTGCGTGCAAAGGCGACCTGACTCCACAATCGTCCGGCGGCTGCGCGGACGAGGCGACATCTTGAGAGGCTCGCGCACCTGCGTCTCGTTACGCAGGTGTCCTCTGGACGGGCAGCGGAGGTGCACTGGGTGGATCGCGGCGGCGTGGAGGGGCGGCATTGGCTGGCCGGCTCGGTTGCCGCGAGCGCCAGTGGTTCGTGCGCTCGGGTCCGGCGCGGCCGTTTCACCGGACCCGATGGCCGCCCATGTGCGTCGGCTCCGCCGCAGACCCACACATACGAAGACGGCCGCCACCTCGCTGACCGGTATCGCGGGCACGAGTTGGGCGCCTCGGCCCGACACGTTCACGACATCGGCGAGCGGGGTGCCGGGCCTCCTTCATACAGCTCACCTCAGAGCAGGGCCGCTGACCGGCTCCGGACGAGACCCGAGACGAACCTGGACCGGCCACCGCATGGTTGCCCGCCTCCACCAGGACAGCATCCGCACCGGCACAATCGAACTCCGCCCGGTCCCGCGGCCGTTGTCAGGGCATCCGAAGGTGGCCTCGCTGGCGCCGCGCCGGAGGAGATACTCAGGCTCATCGACGACATCGCCGACGCGTGCGAACACAGCACGGGGCCAATGCCCGTCGCTGACGCGGCACTACGCGGGCGATGCTGGATCCTCTGCCCGGCGATCGGCGGCGCCCAACGCCCCCGTCCCTGAAGCCGCCCAGCAACCGCGCCTGCCCAACAGCCAACGGGCCTCGGAGCAGGGCTGCGTAGGGGATGCCACGCCCCCAACCACAGCCGCACATCTCCTCGACCGAGCCGCGAGCAGGGCAGCCTGCTCCGGGTACTGGTCGTCCGGTCGAGCAGCAGAAAGCTTGCCGGACCAGTGTCGGCCGAACGCGGTGCCGAAGTATGACTGAAGCATCAATAGGGTGTCCCCCATGTCTGCCACGCTGAGTTCCACGAAAACCGCCGCCGCGCTCCGCAGATCTGCGCGGGTCTCCGTCGAGTTGCTGCTGGTTCTTGTGGCCGCTGCGGTAGCGCTGTGGATTCTGGGTCGGATGTGGTCGGTCGTCTGGCCACTCATCGTAGGCCTCTTGCTCACCACACTGACCTGGCCTCTGGCCCGCTTCCTACGCCGGCGCGGGTGGCCCCCCGCCCTGGCCGCCTCGGTGGTGACCGTTCTGTTCCTTCTGTTCGTTGCGGGCATCGTGGCGCTGATCGCAGTGCCGGTGGCGTCCCAGTCCGGTGAACTGTCCGACGGCGTGGCCGAAGGCATCGAGAAACTGCGCGAGTGGGCCGCCGGGCCGCCCCTGAACATCAACGACGCCCAGATCTCAGGCGGAGTCGACTCCGCGATCGCCCGGATCAAGGACAGCCTCGGCAGCATGGTCACCACTCTCTTCACAGGAGTGAGCACCGTGTTGAACGGTGTGGTCACCGCGTTCCTGTCGCTCTTCCTGATGTTCTTCTTCCTCAAGGACGGCCCGCGGTTCCTTCCGTGGCTCGCACGTCAGCTCCCCGGCAGGCTCGCCGACGACGTCCCGATCGTGGCAGCGCGGGGCTGGGACACTCTGGGCGCCTTCATCCGTTCCCAGGCCTTCGTCGGCCTGCTCGACGCGGTCTTCATCGGTCTGGGCCTGTGGATCCTGGGTGTGCCCCTCGTGCTCCCGCTGGCGGTGCTGACCTTCGTATCGGCATTCGTGCCGATCGTGGGTGCCCTGTTCGCCGGTTTGGTAGCGGTGCTCATCGCGTTGGTGTCCAACGGCCTGACAGACGCGCTGATCGTGCTGGCGATCATCCTCGTGGTGCAGCAACTCGAGGGCAACGTGTTCCAGCCGATCATCCAAAGTCGCGGGCTGGGTCTGCACGCGGCGGTGGTCCTGCTGGCAGTCACACTGGGCGCGAACCTGGCCGGCGTCGTGGGCAGCCTGCTGGCGGTACCGGCAGCCGCCCTGATCGCGGTGGTCTGGAACTATCTGCGCGAGCAGCTCAGCGACCCGCCGCAAGAACCGGAGACCGAGGACCCGCACCCGGGCGCGGCGGCCCCGTCGTAGCTCCTCCTTCCTGTCGCAGCCTCGCCTCCCGATCGCGGGGGCGGCCGAGTGGGTAGGCCGTTGCTGACCGCCGGACTCAGCACGGACAAGGTCCGCGGTGAGTCCGATGCGTACTGCTCACCTGCCGCCGTGCGCCGCAGGAGCAAGCGCTCGCGTCAGGGGACTGACGCGGACGCTCAGCAACTATGCGTTCGGGGCCGCGCTTGAGGTATTACGCCGACACCCGACCGCCTGCACCACCTGGGCCTTCTCCCCCTCACCGCCATCGCCTGGGCCCTCACACTCGCATCCGCCGGGGCAGCAGACTCAGCAAACGCAGCTTCGAGGACACGACAGCCTCCATGCGCAGTTCGTCGGTCCGTGGCTGCTGGCCACCAACCGCGCCGTATGGCCGTGCACCGGCCCGACGGACACCGAGAGCTGTCCCGGGCCCGTCCCGGCGGCTCCCGGCCCGACTCGCTCGGCTACGGTGCCTCCTTCGATGGCCAGGTTCCGGGCCGCCAGGAAGACGCTGATGCCGCTCGAGTCGCAGAATTCCAGGCCGGACAGGTCCAGGACCAAGAGCTGTCCCGCGTCCAGGGTGAGCTTGTGCAGGGCTTGGCGGAGTTCGAGTTCTGTCGTGTAGTCGAGGTCACCGGTGATCTCCAGTACGGGACCGGTGGCGGCATCGCGGGAGGTGATCGTCAGTGGGGTCATCTCAGGTTTCACTCACGGGGGCGGGAACAGAGAACGGAAGCGGGACCGGCATTCCCAGGGCGAGCAGCGCGGTGTCGTCGTCCAGGCCGTCGCCGAAGCCGGCGAGGAGCCCGGTCAGGGCGGTGATCAGGGCCTGCGGGCCCGCTGGGGGCTGGGCAGTGGTGAAGGCATGCAGGGCTTCCTCTCCATACAGTTCGCGGCCGGGTCCGGTGCGGGCTTCGGTCAGGCCGTCGGTGTAGAGGAGCAGGGTGTCTCCGGGCCACAGTCGGGTGCAGGTGGCGGCGAACTCGGCTTGGGGCATGACGCCGATGAGCATGCCTCCCGGGGTGGGGAGGTAATCGGCGGTGCCGTCGGTGCGCTGGATCAGCGCCGAGGGGTGTCCGCCGGAGGCCAGGTGCACGCTGACGTGGTCGTCGCCGGGCTCCAGGGTGCCGAATATGGCGGTGCAGTAGCGCGCGTCGCCGCTGGTATACCGCTCGTGGAGCACCTTGTTCAAGGTGGTCAGCATGGTGGCCGGATCGGGGTCGTGCAGGGCGGCGGCGCGCAGGGTGTAGCGGGTCAGTGAGGTGATGGCTGCGGCCTGGGGGCCCTTGCCGCACACGTCGCCGAGGAAGAACGCCCACCGGTCGGTGCCCAGGGCGAAGAGGTCGTAGAAGTCTCCGCCCAGCAGATCTGGGGAGGCCGTGTGGTAGTAGGAAGCGGCCTCCAGACCCGGTATTGCCGGCAGTGCAGAGGGCAGCAGGCTCTACTGAAGGACGGCCAGGGCCTCCTGGAGCCGTTCGCGATCGGCCTCGGCCTGTCGGCGTGCTTCTTCCGCTGCCTGGCGGCCGCGCAACAGTTCGGCTTCGTAGGCGCGGCGGTCTCGTGCGTCGAAGACCGTGCGGATCAGCAGCGGCTCACCGTCCTGGCTCTCCTTCACCTTCGAGGTGACCAGTGCCGGCATCCGGCCGGCGGCGGCTTTGATGTCGAGGGCGATGCCGCTGACCTCACCCTTCATCTGCAGCAGAGGAGCGAAGTGCGTCTCGTGGTAGAGCTTGCCGCCCACGGTCAGCAGATCGGTGAACCGCATCCGGCCCACCACCTGCGCCCTTTCCAGACCCAGCCAGTGCAGCAGAGTGGCGTTGATCTTCGCGATGGTGCCGTCCATCAGCGTCGACAGGTATCCGCACGGGGCCTGCTCGTACAGCTCCTCGGCGCTGTCCTCCAGCAGCGAGGTGAACACCGCGTCGGTGGCGTGCGCATCGTGCTCCCCGCCCGGCTCGGACGTCTGGTCGGTGCGGCACATCACTAGGCCGCTCCGAGGAATTCGGTGATCGCCTCAGCGGTGGCCTGCGGGGCACTCAGGTGAGGGCAGTGCCCCGTCGCCTCCAGCGTCACCAGACGGCTGCCGGGAATCACGGCATGGACGTAGGCGCCGACTTCGCGGGGGGGGGCGATCACGTCCTGTGTGCAGTCCAGGATCAGCGTCGGCACCTCGACCGTCTTGAGGTCGTCCCGGCTGTCGGACAGGAACGTCGTGCGAGCGAACACCCGCGCCATGTCCGGGTCAGTCGCGCAAAACGAGTTGGTCAGCTCCTGGCCGAGTTCCGGACGGTCCGCGTTGCCCATGATGGCCGGGGCCATCGCCGCCGACCAGCCCAGATAGTTCGACTCCAGCGACTCCAGCAGCTCCTCGATGTCCTCGGCACTGAAACCGCCCCGGTAGCCGGCGTCGTCGATGTAGCGAGGTGAGGGGGCGACCATCACCAGCCGGGAGATGCGCTGTGGCGCCTGCGCAGCCGCGAGCACTCCGACCATCGCGCTGACCGAATGGCCCACGAAGGTCGCATCCCGCAGGTCCAGCTCCTCACATACCTCCAGCACATCGAGCGCGTACCCCTCAAGCGAGCTGTAGCGCCGCTCGTCCCAGGCCGAAGCATCCGCCCCACCCGAGCCCACGTAGTCGAAGAGCACCACGCGGTAGTCCTGGGCAAGCGCGGGGACGATCAGGCGCCACATGTTCTGGTCACACCCGAACCCGTGCGCCAGCACAAGCACCGGCCCCTCCGCACGACCGGTGACGGTGACGTTGTTCCTACGACGGATACCCATACTCGCCAGTTTCCCATCAGCCCCAACAACCACACGTAGGTGCCTACTACGGGCTGCACGCCCGAGGCCACGGCCACACCAACCGGTGCAGAGCTTGCGCAGCCCACGGCAGGGCGGCTTTCCTGGTTCGCCTGGTTCAGGTCAGCGGGGTGGAGCCTCAAGAGGTGAAGGCTTCAGACCTTGCGCCAGCGCGCGTTGGCCCAGGAGAAGAGACCGAAGGCCGCGAAGCCGAGTGCGATGAGGGCCAGCAGCCAGGGACCGGCGGCGGTGTCGGTGAAGGCGCGCAGGGTGTCGTCCATGCCTTTGGCCTTGCCGGGCTTGTGCTTAAGGGCTGCCGCGATGGCGAAGCCGCCCGCGACGGCGAAGACCGCGCCCCGGCACGCGCCGCCGAACACCCCGAGGAACATGACCGCTGTGCGGGCCTTCGGTGCCATCTCGGACATCTTCAGATGCTTCTTGAACTTGCGCATGACTGTCCTGACGGTGATCCATACGCCGGCGCCGGCCACCACCGCACCGGCGATACCGACGAGCCACTGCCCGCCAGGCCAGTCCAGAACCTTCGCCGTGATGTCCTGGGACTCCTTGTCGGAGCTCCCGCTGCCGCTGCCCTTCTCCCCCGCCGCATACGACAGCACGGAGTAGGCGACGAACCCGTAGAAGACGCAACGGCCTGCGGCCATTGCCCTCTTGCTTGCCTTCTTGCCGTCGGGCCCCGCTTGCCCGAAGGCCGCTTCGGTCAGCCGCCACACGGCCATCCCCACCAACGCTATGCCCAGCAGCCACAGCAGAACGGCGCCAAAGGGCTTCTCAGCGATCTCGGCGATGGCACCGCCCCGGTCTGCCTGTTCACCGCCTCCGTCCGAGAAGGCGATCCTGAGTGAGAGCACTCCGATGAGCAGGTAGATGACCCCACGGGCCACGAAGCCCGCTCGGGCCGCGCCCGAGACTGCTGTGCTGTTCGCCGCACGCTGGGCCTGCCTGCGTCCGCGTGTTGTTGCTGATCCAGTTGCCATACCTGGCCGCCCCCAGGCCGGTGTGCGATCCCTGGATCGAACCCTCCGCTTCTTTTGTTCGTGCCCATCGTCCAGGAAGGTGCACCCATGACACACACGCAACGTGCTCCCGCAGGGCCCACCAAAACGGCCGCAGCCCTCAAGCCTTCACCCTCCGGTGAGGGGGCAGAGGGGAACGTCAGCGTCGACCTTGATGAACGGGCACGGCGTGCCAGACGTCGCCTGGAGAGACTCATAGAGGTCGCCGCGACCGAAGGCAACGCCCTGGTCCCGCTGCGCAACGGGGACGAGATTTTCGGGGCGATGCTGGAGGGGATCCGCTCCGCCCGGCACACCGTGGACATGATGACGTTCGTGTACTGGAAGGGCTAGGTCGCCCAGCGGTTCGCCGATGCACTGGCCGAACGGGCGCGCCAGGGGGTGCGGGTGCGCCTCATGCTGGACGGTTTTGGCAGCCGGCTCATCGAGAAGGAGCAGCTGGAGGTGATGCAGCGGGCCGGTGTGCAGGTGGCCTGGTTTCGCAAACCGCTCTATCTCTCACCTTTGAAGCAGAACCACCGCTGTCACCGCAAGGTCCTCGTCATCGATGAGGAGACCGGGTTTACCGGCGGGTTCGGTATCGCCGAGGAGTGGTGCGGCGATGCCCGCAATCCGGGCGAGTGGCGCGACACCCACGTGCAGGTACGTGGGCCCGCCGTGGACGGGCTGGCCGCCGCGTTCGCCCAGACCTGGGCCGAGTGTCACGATGAACTCTTCGATGGACGCGACCGGTTCATCAACCACGCCCCGCACGGGGACGCCGTAGTGCAAGCTGCTGTGCGCCGCCGCGCGCCGCGGGGTCGCAGTCGAGATCCTGTTGCCTGGCCCGCACACCGACAAGAGGGTCTGCCGGCTGGCCGGCCAGCGCTACTACGAAGAGGTCATGCTCGCCGTCCTGGACCAGACGTTCACCGCTGCTCTAGACAGGCATTTCACCGAAGATCTTGAGCACAGCGAGCTCATCAGACCCGGACGCTGGAAGCGCCGCTCGACTTTCCAGCGCGCCAGAGAAGCAGCTGTCGTGCCCATCCGGCGTTTCCTCTGACCCCGGGACTGCTGCCGACAACGGGTGACAACCCCACAAGTGCTCCAGACAGCACCAGCACTCCCCGTTCATGTCGCAGCAGACAGCGAGGGCCGATCATCCAACAGCGGTGGGGCGGACTTGCTGAGCAAGTCCGCCCCACCGCTGCGACGTTCGGCCGCTAGTGCTTGCCGACATCCTTGATCTTTTCCTTGGCCTGTCGGGCGTCGCCCTGCTTTCGCTCGGCGCGCCCCTCGACGGTCAGGCGTTCGTTGCCGACAGCGCGTCCCGCCGCCTCCTTGGTGGCACCGGTGGCCTGCTCGGTTTTCGCCTTGGCCTTCTCGTTGGCAGTCATGTCCGATCACGCTCCTTTGGCTACGACGTCTTGCGCTGTGGGCACGTGTAGCCACTGATCAATATCGCAAACATCACCGCAGCGAATTTCCCGGGTCCACAGCATCCGAAGCGTGGCCAGTGCGATCACGGGAACTCAGATCAGTATTTGGCAGAGCCTCCGATGGCGTCTTCGCACTCGGTAAGGTCGGCACGCTTCTTTTGGGTGGACGAGAGGAATGCCGTGCGGCGGGTCGGGCAGATGGGATAACGCGACGGTGCACCAGCCGATTGACGAGTTCGCAGAATGATGCAGAGAGGGGCTGAGGTCTTCATGACCGCTCCCGCGGCGCCCAAGATCCAGGACATCGCCTGTCACGACGCGCGCGCCGCGGTCAGGGCCGTCATGGAACCAGCGTGCCAGTCTTTGCCCTCAAGTCAGGCCAGGCGTTTTCGTGAGGATGCCCTGCTCGTGGCCAGCGAGTTGACGTCCAACGCGCTCCTGCATGGCGGCGGCCTCACCCAGTTCCACGCTCAGATCGAGGGTGAATCCTTGCTGATGCAGGTGAGTGACCGCAGCACGAGGGCGCCTCACCTCGTACGCCCCGACCCCGGACGGCCCGGCGGCTTCGGGTGGATGATCACGCAGCGACTCGCCTCGCACGTCTCCGTCGACATACAGCCCGACGGCAAGACCATCACCGCCGCATTGGCTATGCCCTGAGTGAGCCCATCACCTGTCACGGACTACTTGAAAACAATCACCGGTGTTCTGCCTGCATACTTGCCGCCCTGCCGGGTATCCGCGTCGGCACGGAAGGCCGCACGCAAGCTCGGAACAACCAAAGGCGGGGCGCATGATGACCGTGACGACGCAGGGGAAGACCCGGGCCGCTCAGGCTGAGAAGGACCTCGTCGAGCGAGCCTACGCCAGCCCCTCCTCCCTTGCGCCGAAGGATGCGCGGGAGATCTGCAAGCGGTTCTTCGACCGGCTCGGGCATCTGGAGGAGGGCACGCACGAGTACCAATACGTGCGTAACTGCCTGATCGAGATGAACCTCTCCCTCGTGCAGTACGCGGCGTCCCGGTTCCGCCATCGCGGCCAGGGGGAGATGGAAGACATCGTCCAGGTCGGCACGATCGGCCTGATCAAGGCGATCGACCGGTTTGAACTGACCCGTGAGGTCGAGTTCGCCACGTTCGCCGTCCCCTACATCACCGGTGAGATCAAGCGCTTCTTCCGCGACACCAGCTGGGCCGTACATGTGCCGCGGCGTCTGCAGGAAGCCCGCATCGAACTGTCCAAGGCCACCGAGGAACTGCGCACCCGCCTGGACCGCAACCCCTCCACTGCCGAGCTGGCAGAGCTGATGCAGCTGGAGCCGTCCGAGGTCGCCCAGGCTCAGATGGCGTCCAATGGCTACAACGCCGCCTCGCTGGACGCCTCAGTGATGGGCAGCAACGACGAGTCCGACGCCGCGCTGGCCGACTTCATCGGCTTCGAAGAGGACGCCTACGAACTCATCGACAACTTCCACTCCCTGGCCCCGCTCATCGCCGACCTCGACGACCGCGAGCGCACGCTGATCCATCTCCGCTTCGTCGAGGAAAAGACGCAGGCGCAGATCGGCGAAGCACTCGGTGTCTCGCAGATGCACGTCTCCCGGCTGCTCACCCGCGTCGTCGCCAAGCTGCGCACCGACCTGATGACCACCAACTAGCCACTGCCCAAGGCTGCGGGTCAACGAACCCAGTTGGTAGACCGCTCGTTCCAGGGCGTTGACGCTCTCGCGGTAGCGGCCAAAGGTGCACCGGCACGTTGGGACATAGGTCCGCCGTGGAGGGGTACCGGGCAGCAGCTGGAGGGAGAGGGCTGTGATGCCTGAGGAGGTTTGAGGGACCTTCCCCTCCGCCTTGACCAGGATCACCTCAAGACGGAAGCCTGCAGACCGAGGACCGCGCGATCGTTGTCCCGCCCGGGCACCGCCTGGCCGGGCCCTCTTCGGTGCACATGTTCGACCCGGAGGGCGAAACGCTGCCACGCTGGAAGCTGGAAGGGGGTCCCCGGGCGTGATGGCACCGGCCCCGAGGTCGATGACGTGGTGCAGATGATCCGCATGATCACAGTGAGCCGCATGATCGGGGTGCTGCCCCGCTCGCTGGTCGCACCGGTCCCGCACGGCCTGGCCTGCGTCCCGACGACCGACGCGCCACCCAGCCGCCTCGTCCTCGCCTGGAACGAGCAGGGCCGCCGCCCGCTCGTCGCGTCGTTCGTGACCGCCGCGCTCGGGTCGACTGCGGCGCCCGCATCCCCGCTCTCCAAGGAGCGTCGGCAGTCGCGGCCAACGCCTTCGCCACGCAGACCGTAAATGACATCCATTCCGGCCTGCCCATCCCGCGGCAGCCCGCTGTCGGTGCGGTCCTGGCCGCCGCGACAGCCCATGGGGCTGCCAAGGGGACCGCGCGCTCCAGCACACGGCCCGGAATACGACCTGGTTGGTGGCCAAAGTCCTCACCAACCTGCCCGAATGGCTGCCCTGGGGGTCCTCACCGCGGCCACGTAAAGAGCGTTAATGTGCACAGGTGACTGACGTGATCATCCTTCACGGAGCCTGGCACCAGCCCGCTCACTACGCCGAACTTGCCGCTCTGCTGCGCGCCCGGGATCTGTCCGTGGAGGTGCCCGACCTCTACGAGCTGCCGCTCGCCGAGGGCACCGCGAAGGTCGAGGCCATCGTCTCGGGGTCGTCGGAGCCGTCGGTGGTAGTGGGGCATTCGTTCGGGGGTGTCACCGCCGGGACGGTGCGTGGCGCTGCCGCGTTGATCTTCCTCAACAGCTGGATTCTCGATGTCGATGAATCCCCGGCCACAGTGCTCGCGGAGACCCCTGGCGAGCCCGGCGAGGGCCTGATCGCGCTGCCGGACGCGGACGGGCGGCTCCGCCTGGACCCGGACGACGCCCGGGCGAAACTCTACGGCGACATCGACGAACCGGCGGCCACGCGTGCGGTGGAGTTGCTGCGTCCGGAACCTCCGTCGATCTTCGACGCCACACCAACTCGCGTGAGTTGGCGGGACACCCCGTCGTTCTACCTCCGCGGGCAGCGAGACCGGACCATCGCGACTCCACTTCCGGACCGCTTCGCCGGGCGTTGCTCTCATGCGGAAACGTGGGACACCAGCCACTCGCCCTACCTGGGCCGCCCGGCCGCCGTGGCCGACCTGATCCAGCGTCAGTGCCCAGGCGACGGTGGTTAAAGCCCGCACCGAGGTGCCATTGGCGTGACCTGTACCTGTACGCCGCCCGGCACCATGGGCCGCGGTCGGATGACAAATCCGCCAGGGCCGATGAACCGCCACCAGGACCTCGCGCACCGCGCGATCGGCAAGGCGGGCAGTGCGAAGCCGCACCCTGCCCCGCGACGGCGGCAGCCAGGGCGGTAGGCAGAACGGTGACGAGCGCGGCGGGTCCGGTCTCGGAACCGACCGTGACCTCCTCGATGTTGGAGTCCATCCAGTAGAGGACGCGAGCGATCAGCCGCGGCACCCCGGCCAGCAAGGCCACTACGACCAGAACCCCCAGCACCGGCCTGGCACGGCGCAACACTCGCGCGAGGCGCCGGGGCCGATCACTGTGGTGTGCTTGCCCGCGTCGCGAGCCCGGACGGCAGCGCTGGCGAGGTCGGACATGCGGTGGGAGATGCGCTCATCCGTGGTGCGCTCACCGCGGGCGGGCAGGCCGTCACCGCGGATCGGGCTGGGGTGGACAGGGGTGGACCTCGCCATCCAGGTTCAGCGCACCGGAGGTTGGACCTCCTGGCCGAGCCGGCCGGACACGGTCGCGACCTTCCGGCCGGTGCCGACCGGGTCCGCCGCACGCCGTCGCCACAGCGCGAACACAGCCGTGGCGACCAGGAGATACACGGGTACGAGGAGCTCCGCACCCGGCGTCGTTTGCACGGACCACCCCGCACCTCGCCGATCGCCCTCGAACACAACCCGGTTGACGGTGAGGAAGGTCAGATGCGCGCCGATGCCGACCCACAGCGGAGCGTGCCGCACCGCCGTGCGGGCCGCGACGAGCATCAGGCCGAAGACGGTCAGGAGAATCAGGTAGTCGACCGGATTCTGCCCTCCGGGCGCGAGGCCGACGGTCCCGCCCTCGCCACCGACAAGGCGCGCCACGCCTGCCTCCACCACCGTCGAGACACCGGGCACGACCAGGAACACGGCCGTCGTCCCGAGCGCCGATGCTGCCCCGCCGAACCGGCTCCTCAGCGACGTCCACGTATGGCCGCGCAGCGTCGTCTCCTCGGGCAGCGCCTCAAGGAGCAGAGCGATGACGGCGTTCGTCACGATGTATCCGCCGAGCGTGGGCAGATCAGGGCGTGACCAGTGCAGCATCCCGGCGGCTGTCCCCGCACCGAGCACCAGCGCCGCGGCCCCCGCCGTCACACCCACCCCGACGAGCAGGGCCCGCAGACTCGGGCCCGCACCGCCGAACCCGATGTCAGTGAGCGAGCCGCGCCGCCGACGCAGCGCGAACACGACGAGCGGCATGGCCACCGCGCTGACGAACGCGGCAGGCACCAGGCGGGCCGCGAACCCGCTCACTCCGACGGCATCGGCAACCACCGGGCCCACCGCGGTGCCGGCCCCCAGTGCCACGGCCATGATGAGACCGCCACCCAGGGCCCGACCCAGGACCCCGGAGAGGGAAGGGGGCGGGAGCGAGTGAACGGACGAGTCGGGACGAGGGTCGGTCAATGCTCTCTCCTTGCTGAACACCCGCCTGCACTAGGGGTGTTCACCATTCTCGGCGCCCACGCGATCACCAGGGTCGTAGCGGCGGATGAGATGCCGATACATCTTTCGATGCACGAACCGCGGCGCTTCGGCTCACGCAGACCTGGCCACCGCTGGAGCCCATGGCGACGACACGGCCCGCGTCGCGCTGACCCGCTCGCCACCTGATCCAGCCAGACGCTTACACGGTCGCCACCGCCTCGTCATCGAGGCCGGGCTCATTCACTGCCGCCGACAGCCACGGGTCCCTGTGATCATCGGCGCCGCCTCAGCCGATGGTGCGCAGTACCGCCGTCTTCGGGTGCTCGCGCAGGACCTGGACCGCCTCGCTCATGCCGGCCTCCGCGGCGTCCTGCATGTGTGCGTGGAACGCCTCCACGTTTTCCCACACCTGGACGGCGTAGAAGGTGCCTGGGTCGTTGAGATCCTCATACTCCGTGGAACTGACGAGACCGGGCTTCTCGGACGTCTCGATCGCGTGGAGCAGGTTGTCGCGGGCGTCCTTCTCCTGCCCGTCCTTGGCGTGGATCTCGATGAGGACGGTCACTGCGTCTTGGCTGCTCATAGCCGCTCACCTGTCATTGGCTTCGTTCGGGCCGGAGAAGGCCCGGCGGTCAAAATAAGAAGCACATACACATCTTGATGGGGGTTGTCGCATGCAGCGCAGACGAGGCAAAGAGCTCGAGGAGGCCCTGCTCGATGCCGCCTGGGCTGAACTGACCGAGCGCGGGTACGCGGCGTTCACGCTGGAGTCGGTTGCCAAGCGGGCCGGCACGAGCACGCCGGTGATCTACCGCCGCTGGGTCAACAAGGCCCTGATGGTGGAGGCCGCCCTCACACACGCCAGTTCTGTACGGGTCATCGAGATCCCTGATACGGGAACACTCCGCGGTGACCTCATCGCGGTCATGCGGGCGGCCAACACGGAGCGCGTCGATCTTCTCGTGGCGACCGCGGTCCTCCTCGACGGCTACTTCGCGGAGAGGGGGTCGAACCCGGAGCAGCTGCGTGAGCAGATCCTGGGCAGCCGTCGCTCGGTGGCCGAGTCCATCGTCCAACAGGCCGTGGACTGGGGTGAGGTCGATGTCTCCGTCCTGGAGCCACGCCTGATCTCGCTGCCGTTCGACCTCTTTCGCCATGAGGTCCTGATGACGCTGAAACCCGTGTCCGAAGAGGCCATCACCCGGATCGTCGACGGCATTACCCTGCCCCTTTTGACCAGGCGGCCACTCCCAGCGCCCGCGAGCACCGAGGAAACCCGATAGTTGACCTGCCGATGTGCCACGCGTCCGGCCCCTCGGCCCACACAAGGGTGAGCCGAGGGGCCGGAGATGGCTGAGAGGTGGCTGAGAGGTAGCCGAGAGGTGCGAAGGCTACCGCTTGTGTCCGGGGATCGAGTCGGTCCCGGCCGGCCTCTCCACCGTCTTGCTGTAGTTCGGCGTGGCGCTCTCGGCCTTCATCCCGGGCTTGGAGTCCGTACCGGCCGGAACCTTGACCGCGTGGGAGAACGACCCCTCACCGGTCCGCTTGGCGGGCTTGGAGTCGGTGCCTGCCGGGCGCTCGACGGTCCGGCTGTGTCCCTTACTCGGTGCGGCGGTGGACGCATTCGCGACGACGGCGGTCGAACCGAGCGTGCCGAGCGTGATGACGGCGAACGTGGCGATCGCTATGGACTTCTTCATGTGGAGTCTCCGTGATCGTGGGGGCTGCTTTGCCTGCCCTTCGATCCTCACAGCCAGCACATTTCGCCTCTGTCTCTGTCGGCCTCCGGGGATGAGAAACCGATGAAAACCCCCGCGTGGATCTTCGGCACGGCATCAGGCAGTGCTGCGGGTCCACTCCAGCCGTTGGTCGCCGGCGCGACGTCCGACCGGCCGCGCCTACGGGTGCATGTCCGTGATCGCGATGACCTCGTCGAGACGGTCCAGGGCAGCCTGCAGGTCGTCGACCTTGGCCTGGATCCGGTCGCGCTCGGCACGCAGCATGGCTCGTTGCCCGGCGTCGGTGTGCCCGGAGTCCCAGCACGGCAGGAGTTCCGTGATCCTTCGGCTGGTCAGGCCGGCGGCGAACATCTGTTGGAAGAAGCGGACCAGGGCGATGGCGTCCTGTCGGTAGAGGCGCTGGCCGGATGGGCTGCGCGCCGCGATGAGCAGCCCCTGCTGCTCGTAGTAGCGCACGGCGCGTACCGAGACGCCAGCACCCCGTGCCACCTCGCCGATGCGGATCAGCCGCTCGTCCGCGGCCTCTGTGACAGTCATGGTGATTCCTCTCACCCCGGCCCTGATGACCAACGCTTGCCTCTGACGTCAACGTCAGGTTTTAGCGTACCGGGCATGGATATCAACGACTCAGTTGCCCTTGTCACTGGAGCCAACCGCGGCCTGGGCCGCGCCTTCGCCCAGCGCCTGCTCGAACGGGGCGCCCGCAAGGTCTACGCGACGGCCCGCCGGCCGGAGACCGTGGACGTGCCCGGGGTCGAGGTGCTGCCCCTCGACATCACCGATCCCGCATCGGTGAGGACCGCCGCCGAGGCCGCCCCGGACGTCTCGCTGCTCATCAACAACGCGGGGATCCAGACGGGAACCGACCTGGTGACCGGTTCGCTGGACGCGGTGCGGCACGAGCTGGAGACCAACGTGTTCGGCCACCTCGGAATGATCCGGGAGTTCGCGCCGGCGCTCGCCAGGAACGGCGGGGGCGCGATCGTCGACGTGCTCTCCGCCATGTCGTGGTTCGGCGGCAAGGGCGCCAATGCCTACCACCTGACCAAGGCCGCCGCCTGGGCCATGACCAATGGCGTCCGCCTGGAGCTCGCCGAACAGGGCACGCTCGTGACAGCGGTGCACCTCGGCCTGACCGACACCGACATGGCTGCGGGCTGGCCCGTGGACAAGATCGCGCCGTCGGACCTGGCCGACGCGGCGCTCGACGGTGTCGAGGCGGGCTCCGCCGAGGTCCTCGCCGACCAGTGGAGTCGAGACGTCAAGTCCCGGCTGCCGCTGACGCCCGAAGAGTTCAACGCCGCGATGGACCGCGCCCTGGCGGCCCTAACGGCGGCCTGAGGCGCTTCTCGCCCGAGGGCTGTGGCGGCGCACCTGGTGCTCATCCGAGGTGTACCTGAGCGGCTGAGGGAGTTGCCCAAATGGGGCCTGGCCCACACACGCTAGCCAGGTTGATCCGGGTCGCAGCTGGCGCGCCGCAGGCCGATGGTGCGCAGGGCGGCGTGCATGGCGGTCTGATCGCCGTGATGGACGGTGTGCACGCCGCCTTCGGCTTCTTCGAGCAGACGAGACGGGACAGGGGGTTCTGCCGAAACGTGCCAGATGACCCCGCTGGGAGGGTCCAAGCCGCGTAGCTCCTGGAACAGCGCGGAAAGCTCCGCTGGGGCCCCGGGTACAGCGGTGTCGATGACGACGATGTCCGGGAGCAGAACCCTTGCCTGCGCCAGAGCGACAGCTGGGCTGGCGGCGTGGGAGATGACACGGTAATGCGGACCATGGTGGATCAGTGGGCGCAAGGACCTGATCATGTCGTCATCGGCTACGAGCAGCACAGTCATCATGAGACCAGCATGATTCCAAGCCCGACAAGGCGCCCATCGGTGAATGAAAGCCGCCTACGGGAACGCCGCACGGGCTCCGTCCTCCAGGGCGAGGAAGATGTCAGCAGTCGTACTCCCGGGCTCTGCGTGGCCTACCCTGACGCGGTGAAGTTCGTGATGGTGCCGGGTGGCTGGCAAGGTGGTTGGGTGTTCGACTCGGTGGGCGCCGAGCTGCACCGAGCAGGTCACCACGTCGAGGCGGTGACCCTGTCCGGGTTGGAGGTGGACGCCCCAGTCGATGTAGAGCGTCCGCCGAACCTCGACACCCATATTGACCAGGTAGCCGAGATCATCGACCGTTGCGACGAAGCACCCCTCGCGCTGTGCGGGCACAGTTATGGCGGAATGGTGATCGCCGGTGTTGCCGATCGGCTCGGCGACCGCCTCGATCAGCTCGTCTTCATCGATGCCTACGTCCCGGACGATGGGGATTCGTGTTGGTCTTTGACCAGCGACAGCTTCCGGGAGCTGTTCGTGGCCGGCGCCCGCGCCGACGGTCGATGGGTCGCAGTTCCTGATGGGCTCGACCCGCGCGCGCGACCGCACCCCATGGCGAGCTTCGTCCAGTCGATCAGGCTGGGAGGCAAACCCAGCCGTGCGCTCGGCCGAACGTTCATCAGTGGTGGCGCGTGGACGGGTAGCCCGTTCGTGAACCTGGCCGAACGGTTGCGCAACGACTCAGGCTGGCGGGTTCACGAGATTCCCGTTGGTCACAACATTGCCCGCCGCGACCCGCACAGCCTCGCGGCAGTTCTCGGAGCGTTGCCTCCCCACATCGCCTGACGCATGGCCGTTCGGTCCTCCGTGCCCTCGTCCTCCCCGAGTTGGACGACTGCCAGGTCGCGCAGGGTCCGCAGCACTTCGTGCGGCGGGCGGCCCGCGAAGCTGTGGCGGACCGGGCCGGGCCATTGAGGCTGGCGTGCTTGACGGGCAGTTGAGGCTGGCGTGCTTGAGCGGTGCTTGGCTCGCGCGACACCCACGTCAAGGACCTTGCACTCCCCATCCTCCACGGGAAGGGACGCAGGTGTGCCACGCAGGCGCCCAGTACAGCTGGAGATCGAGTACGTGCTCACAGACTCGGGATTCCAATCGGAGCACGGGCACGGCGGTAGCGTGATCACATGGCGCATGGAATGTCCATGTGGCCGACCGGTCCGTGAAAAGGACTCCGGCGGCGAACGATGGGACCGTGATGAGCGAACTGACGAAGCCCACAATCAAGGTCCCGGAGGGGGACGCGCCCACCGAGCTGACGACCCGGGACCTCGTGATGGGGGACGGACCCGAGGCTCAGCCGGGCAGGGTCGTCCGAGTTCACTACGTAGGAGTCACATTCGCGTCCGGAAGGGAGTTCGACTCCTCCTGGGAGCAGGACCGGCCGTTCAAGTTCGCCGTGGGCGGTGGCAGGGCCATCAAGGGCTGGGACCGGGGTGTGCGGGGAATGAAGGTCGGCGGCCGGCGCGAGATCATCGTTCCCCCGCGTCTCGGTTACGGCAAGCAGTCACCCTCTGCGCTGATCCCGGCGGGCTCGACGCTGATCTTCATCGTGGACCTGCTTTCGGTCGTGGACGGGACCGCCGCAGCGCGGCCCGGCGCGACCGGCTCTGCCTGAACCTGGCGCGTCTGACGCGCCTGACGCGCCTGACGATCCGGGTGTGACGCTCAACCAACCGTGCCTTCGCAGGCGCCTACGCCCTGCATTCCCCGCTGCCCGACCACCGTTCGGTGAAGGGGCACTGCCCGTACTTCACCTGCACCGTGCGGGGCGCGGCCTTGGAGACCCGCAGGTCCATGAGCAGCCCGGTGCACACTCGATCTGGCACTCCGCCATCCAGGCCGTCCATCGATCGCCAATGGTCCGACAAATGATGGCTGTTCAGATCCCGTTGACGTGTGCCGCCCATCCCGCCAGGCTCGGAATGCACGTGCGTATCTCCATCCCCCGCTTCTCATGGAGTCTTCTGATGACCAGACGCACCGCACGACTCGCCCTATCGATTGTCATGCTCATTGCCGCCACCTTGGGCGGTCTCGTGGCAACCACGGGAACTGCTCAGGCCGACAGCTGCTACACCTGGTCGCGCACCCTGTCCCAAGGGGCCTCGGGTGCCGACGTAACGCACTTGCAGATACGAGTAGCAGGCCACGCCGGCAGCGGCGGCCCGCTCGCAATCGACGGTGCCTACGGGCCTGCGACGACTGCCGCGGTCAAGGGGTTCCAGACGGCTTACGGACTGGCCGCCGACGGCGTTGCCGGCCCGGCGACATTCAGCAAGATCTACGCCCTCCAGGACAACGACTGCACACCGATCCACTTCAGTTACGCCGAGCTCAACACCTGCAACTCCACCTGGGCGGGAGGCGCTGTGAGCGCAAACACCGCCAAAGCAAACGCGTTGCGCACCATGTGGAAGCTCGAGGCATTGCGACATGCCCTCGGCGACCAACCCCTCCGCGTGACCAGCGGCTTCCGCTCGCATGCCTGCAACGACGCGGTCGGCGGAGCAGCCGGCAGCCGCCACTTGTACGGCGATGCGGCGGACCTCGGCGCGGGCCCGCACTCGCTGTGCCGCCTCGCCCAGCAGGCCCGCAACCACGGCTTCAACGGAATCCTCGGCCCTGGCTACCCGGGCCACAGCGACCACACCCACCTCGATCACCGCACTAGCCGCTTCTGGTCGGCGTCGGCCTGCGGCATCTGAACGCACCGGCGGGCGCCCCGGGCCCTGAGGTCCGGGCCCTGCCTACCAACACGGTGGGTCTCCTCGCCCACTCACGTGTACGAGCCCCCGCTGTGCTGAGCTGGGCGGTTCCGGAGTGAAGGGTGAGGGTGACACTGGTGTTGCCGTTGTCGCCCCTGCCGCGTCAGTTGTTCCGGCAGCCGTCCAGGGCACGCAGCGCTTCGGCCGCTGCCCCGCGTACGGAATCGGACGGGTCTGAGTCCAGGGCGGTGAGCTGGTCGCGCAGCCGCTCCTCGCCCGGAGGGAGCGTGCCCGTCACCTCCGCCCAGTGGGCGATCCCCTCCACGGCGGCCTGGCGCACCCACATATCCACGTCGTCCAAGTGCCGCACGAAGAGCGGCAGATCGTGCGGGGTGCCCGTGTCCATCGCATTGTGCGGGTCCAGGAGCGACAGTGCGGCGGCTCGGACAAGGGGGGAGGTGGTCCGGTCCACCAGTTCCCGCAGACCGGGCAGGGCTTCCGCCAGGCCCGTGAGGACCCTCTCCGCGACCCCGACCAGAGTGGCGTCGACGCCGAGACGGGCCACCAGCGCCCGGGCGACCGCCGCGCGTTCCCACGGCCTGAACCCCGTGTCCGCCATGGCGTCCAGCCCGCGCAGCGCACCTTCGTACACCCCGGGCGCTGAATGGCCCAGCAGGGGTACCAGCAGCCACACGGCGTCCCATCTCCCCATATCGCCGTAGGCCCTTGCTGCTGCCGCGAGCGTGGGGGCGGACGTTGTCGGGTCGGTGAGGAGAGCCCGCAGAAGCCTCGTGGCGGGCCTGCCGCCGACGTACCCCAGGGCAGTGGCGGCCGATGGCCCCGCCAGCTCGTCGCTCAGCCAGCGCGAGGCCGGACCCAGCAGCCGTTCGTCACCCGATCTCCCGAGCTGGAACAGCAGTTGTCTCGCCATCTCCGGGTCCCGATCCGCCTCCAGAACCGCGAACAACGCGTCCTGCGTCTCTGGGCGGTCCACGCGCGCCAGTCGGAAAGCCACGGCGCAGCGCACCTCGGTGGAAGGGGCGTCGGTCAGATCTCTCAGCAGCGACGGCAACAGCCGGTCGGCGTGCTGGTCCGGCAACATCCACAGGGCGTGCACGCGGGCGGCGTCCGCGCCCCACTGGGCCGTACGGACCAGCTCCGCCTCGACGTCCGGGTCCTTCTCGAACATGAAGACCATGGCCCGCGCCCGACCCCAGACGCCGTGGGCCGGATCACCCAACAGCCGGATGAGCGCGGGAACATCACCGGGTACGCCCAGCTCCCGCAATGCCTCCAAGGCGTTGATCCGCAGGTGGTGGTCAGGATCGCCGAGCAGTCGCCCGTAGGCGTCCACGACCTCGCGATCACGCAGCTCGAGCCGGATCGACGCCAGAGAGGCCCGCCTGCGCACCCACGGATCGTCGTCGTCCATCAGCGCGGGCAGGGCCTTCGCCCCGGCCTCGGGGACCCCCAGCCTGCCGAGGCCCACTGCCGCGCCTTCCCGCACCTCGGGCGCGGGGTCGGCGGCTGCCCGGACGAGCACCGCGGCGTGCTCGGTGCCGCCGAGTCTGCCGAGCCCCTTCGCCGCCGCTGCCCGCCGCCAGGTGTCGCCCGTCTCCAACTCCCTCAAGAAGAAGGAGACCTGATGTTCTGTCGTCATGTGCACCCCGGAAGTAAGACTGCCGAGGCGACTGGAGGTTGCGCACCCGACTGGTGCTGACCTCTCCCGAGCCCGGATCACTTGCGAAGCCGAGAACGGTACTCGCCCGGGGCCGTGCCTCGGGCACGTCGGAAGGCACGGCTGAAAGCGTGCGGAGAGCTGTAGCCGACTGCGCCGGAGATCGACTCGACCGGCTCGTCGGTGTCGCGGAGCCGGACGGACGCCAGGTCGATGCGCCACTGCGTCACGTACGCGCCCGGCGTCTGCCCGAGGGCGGACCGGAAACGCCTGGACAGCGTCGCCCGGGAGACGCGCGTCGCGGCGGCCAGGGTCTCCGTGGTCCAGGGGTGTCCCGGTTGGGCGTGGACACATGCCAGAGCGTCGCGCACGACCGGATCACGCATCGCTCCCAGCCATGAGCCGGACTGCTCCTGCGGGTGGCGGGCCAGCCAGGCGCGTACGAACTGGACGAGCAGAAGGTCGACGATGCTGTTGATCGCGGCAGTGGTGCCGATCTGCGGCTGTGCGATCTCCGCTGCGAGAAGTTCGACGGTCCTTCTGAGCTGCGCGTTCTCCCGGGCTGTGACATGCATCGGCCGAGCGAGGGAGGTGAGTACCGGTGTGCGCACCTCCGGATCCTGCTCGTAGTGCAGCACGATCACTTCCGTCTGCACCGGCGCCGAGCCCAGACGCAGGGCCCGGCCGTCGCCGAAAGACCGGGCCGCCGCCTCACGGTCGCAGGAACCCATCGTCACGCTGGCGCCTCCGGCTATCCCGTGTGCGGTGCCCGGCGACACCAGGACGGCGTCTCCGGCCTGCACCTGCAGAGGTTTCTCGCCTGGGACGTGGAGCCACAAGGTGCCGCGGGACACCACGTGCAGTGCTGCTCCTGGAAAGGAGTCCAGCCACAGGCCCCAGGTTCCTCCGGCCTTCAGCATGACCCCGAGCGCCCCTCGCGCACCCGAAACACGCAGCACCTCCGCCAGCACATCCATGGGTCCATTCTCGTCCACTGCCGCGAACCGCCCACCGCCAGCCGACGGCCGACGGCCGTCGGCCGTCGGCCGACGACGCATGTGTTCTCGTCCACAGCTTCAGGCCACGTCAAGAACGACCTTTCCGTGCACCTTCCGCGCGAACAGCGCCTGGACGGCGTCGTCCACGTCCTGCCAGCTGCCTCGCCGTCCGACCGGTGCCGAGAGCCTCCCGGCGGCCATGAGACCCAGCAGGTCCGTCAACTCCCTGCTGGTCGGCGTCATATCGCCGTACGTGGCGATGCTGCGGGGCTCACCGAAGCCGAACAAGGCCCCTGACGGGAACGTGGTTTCCTGCCCCGAGGAGTAACCAACCACGTGGATGGTGCCGCCCTCGGCGAGAGAACTCCACGCCTGGGCCGTCAGCGGCCCGCCGACCGTGTCCAGGACGAGGTCGAACCGCTCACCGGTCCCGGCCAGGTCGGTCAGGACCCTGTCGGCGCCGAGTTCACGCAGTCCGGCCGCCCGCTCCGGCGAACCGACGAGCGCCGTCACCCGCGCGCCCGCCAGCGCCGCCAACTGGACGGCGAAGTGCCCCACTCCCCCGCTGGCGCCGGTGATCAGAACGTTGCGCGCCAGCAGAGAACGCTTGCGCAGCACCCGCAGCGCGGTGACTCCCGCGATTCCCAACGCGGCGGCGTCGGCCAGGTCCACGCCCTCGGGGACGGTGCCGAGCGAGGCGGGGCTGACTGCCACCCGCTCCGCCCACGCGTGGGGAGCCATTCCCACAGCGACGCGCGTACCTTCGGGCGGCCCCGAGCCGTCGGATGCGGCGCGCACCACGACGCCGGCCGCGTCGTGACCGTGCACAGCGCCAGCCGGCCACTGGTGCACGTAGTTCAGCTCTCCGAAGTTGAGACAGATATGACGTATCTCCACCAACGCCTCACCGGCGGACGGTACGGGCTCATCGACATCGGCGAACCGGACGGGTCCGGCCTCACTGTGATCGACCACAAGGGCGCGCATAGGGGGTGTGTTTCCTTCTCTCGTGGATGTGCCTGAACACTCGGCGCGGCATCGGATCGAGTGCGCACATGCCGCACTGCCGCCTTCACGGAACCCTTTCGCAGGACCGGGACAGCGACCAGACCTGTGAGGATCAATGAGTTGACGATCTGTGTCAGTGCGGCTCACGGCGCTGGGGCTCGCACGCTTTCACCGGCACCACGCTGACCGACGGCTCCGCGCCAGGCGCGGGCGAGGTCGTACTCGACTCCGGCACCGCACGCGCCGCGAAGGCCCATGTCGGCGACACCGTCGCGCTGCAGACCGCCGCCGGGCAGCGAGACTTCCGCGTCGCAGGCATCGCCAAGGCCACACCCGCGGATGGCGCCCGAAGCACCGGCGCCGCGAGCGCCATTGCCTGGTTCGCCGACGCCCAGGCCCCCGCCCTCGCCGGCCACCCCGGCAAGGCGGACGCCATCGCCGTACTGGCCCAGGACGGCACGCATGCCGACACCCTCGCCGACTCGGTGAAGCGGGCCCTGGCCGGCACCGGCGCCCAGGTGCATACCGGCGACGACCGCGGCGCCGTCGAGGACCCGGGCCTCGCCTACGCCAAGGACACCCTCTTCGGAATCGGCGGACCCTTCGGCGGCATCGCCGCCATCGTCGCCGTCTTCACCGCAGCCGGAACCGTCGCGCTGTCAGTCTCCCAGCGGGCCCGCGAATACGCGCTGCTGCGCGCCATCGGCGCCCCCCCCCCGGCAGATCCGCCGCGCAGTCGCCTCCGAAGCTCTGCTCGTCGCCCCACTCGCCGGAATCCTCGGCACCCTGCCCGGCATCGGCCTCGCACACTGGTGGTTGGGACAGTTGCAGGGCCGCGGCGCGATCCCCGAAGCCGTCCAGGTACACGTCTCCGGCATCCCCCTCCTCATCGCCGTCGGCACCGGGCTGCTCACCGCGCTGGCCGCCGGCTGGATCGCAGGGCGTCGGCCCGCGAAGATCAAGCCCGGACAAGCGCTGTCGGAAGCCTCGGTGGAGCGACTGCGGCCCGGCGTGATCCGTACCGGACTTGGCCTGGCCGCCCTGGTCGGCGGTGCGACTCTCACCGGCGTCGGCGGTGCCACTCTCACCGGCGTCGCCGCCGGCTCCACCGGTGACAACGCCGCTGGTGCCGCCCTCGGCGTCGTCATGTGCTTCATGCTCGGTGTCGGGCTGCTCGGCCCGCTGGTGGCGCGGCTGTGCGCGGGCCTGTTCGGCCTGCCGCTGCGTGGTGCGGGGCCTGCCGCTTCGCTTGCGGCCGCCAATTCCCGTACCAACTCCCGTCGCCTCGCCTCCGCGATCACCCCGATCGTGCTGGCCATGGCCTTCGCCTCGACGCTCGTCTTCATGAATACGAGCGAGCGCCACGTCGCCGACACCCAGCTGCGCGCGGGCATCACCGCGGACCACGTGGTCACCGACCCGGCCGGCTCCCCGTCGACACGGCGCAGCGCGCAGCCCGGGCGCCGGGCGTGGACGCGGCAGTCGGCGTGCTGAACACGCAGGTGCTGGTGCCCACCGGTTCCGGCGAATTCAAGGCGTTGCGGGGCGCGGCGACCCAGGGCATCACCGGCTCAGGCGCCGAGCTCGCGAAGGTGCAGGACCTGGACGTGAGGGAAGGCAGCCTCGACCGGATAGGCACCGGCCGTATCGCCATAGACAAAACCCTGGCCGCCACAGCGGACGTCGGCGTCGGCGACCGGCTCCCGCTCAACCTCCCCGACGGCACCAAGGCCAGCCCCGAGATCAACGCGATCTACGGCCGCGGCCTCGGACTCGCGGCAGTGACCATGGACCGCGCATCCCTGGACGGGCACACCACCTCAGGCTTCGCCAGCACGCTGCTCGTAAGCGGCGGCTCGCGGCAGTCTCTGTCCGCCCTGGGCACGGTCACCGACGCCTCCGGCTACGCCACCCAGCAGAGCCTCGACGCCAAGACCGGCGCCTGGATGAACAACACCATGGCCGCGGTCCTCGGTGGCTTCGCCGCCATCGCCGCCCTCAACACCCTGGTGATGACCGTGCTCGACCGCCGCCGCGAGCTCGGTACCCTGCGCCTCATCGGCTCCACCCGGAGCCAGGTCATGCAGATGCTCCGCTGGGAAGGCCTGCTGGTCTCCGCCGCGGGCGTCATCCTCGGCTCCGCGATCGCCGCGGCCACGCTGATCCCGATGATGCACGGCATGACCGGCGAGGCACCGTACGTCCCCCCGCTCGTGTACGGATGCTTCGCAGCCGCCGCCGGCGGGCTGACGCTGCTCGCCGTCACGATCCCGGCACGAGGAGCACTACGCCGCTGGTCATAGCGCACGTATATCGGGTGAGAGCCCGGCACCCGGCTCCCGCCCCGTATGACCTCCCAGACGCGAGCCAGCGGTGGAACTCCCCAGGATCGGCGTGAGACTGGCACACCCGCGGCGAGCAGGCCCGGCCGCCGGCTCGAACTGGCTCATCGAGCAGAGCCCTCAGCGGGCGGCTAGCGGGACACGTGCACCACGGCGACTGCCACATGGCAGGCAAGCGGCCACGCGGCATTACCAAGGAGCAGGCGCGCCGCGCCCTGTACGAACAGGTCGACGCCTGCCCGCAGGGCCAGCCCGACACCGAGCTCGACGTGCTCGGCTGCCGGTCCTCTCAGCCCCGGCACCATCTCCCGGCGCGCCACGCACCCACGGTCCACGGCCGGCGACGGCGTCCGCGAGGATCGCAGCAAAGTCTCCGTTATATGTAGCGTGCGGACATGACAAGAAGTGAGCGCATTGCGGACCAGCTAAACCGGCACTGGGAAAAGAACCTGCGACCGCGGCTGCATGGTCTTGCCGACGAGGAGTACTTCTGGGAGCCGGTGCGTGGCTGCTGGAGCATCCGCCCACGTGGCACGTCGGCCGCACCGATGTCGCAAGGTTTGGGGGAATGGACGATGGACTTCGCGTGGCCCGGTCCGGTGCCGGCGCCGGTGACCACGATCGCCTGGCGGCTGGCGCACGTCATTGTCTCCGTCCTGGGCTATCGGGTCGGATGGCACTTCGGCGGCGAGGACGTCGAATCCGAGACATTCGCCTACGCGGGGACCGCTGACGAGGCGCTGAAACAGCTCGATGAGATGTATGGAAGATGGAACGCGGGGGTCCGGGAGCTCTCGGACGCTGACCTGGAGAATCCGCCCGAGGTGGGTCCCGAGCAGTTCCCCATGGAGGGCATCGTCCTGCACGTCAACAGGGAGCTGATCCATCACGGCGCCGAGATCTCCCTGCTGCGCGACCTCTACCACTGGCAGGACGGAGCCGAACCGCGCCGAATATGACTCTCCGGTAAGCGGCGATCGAGCTTGGGAAACGATCCAGGTAGCGCTGCCGGGCGGAGCGTCCGACCCGGTCATCGAGCTGCAGATTCGCAGCGGCGGTCCCGCGTTTCTGCACCGGCGCCAGGCTGAACGGGCAGCCATTGGCGTGGTGTTGATGCTGTCCAGCGTGGGTCTGGGGCTGGGGACTGCTACGCCGGTTTCCGCGGCTTCGTGCGTGAAGTCGTACTCGCTCAGCGGCGGTTGGGCTCAGGCAACCAATCGGTGCGGATACACCGTCTACCACAAGTTCGTCTGGTCCTGTGGGCCTGACAGCGACTGTCTGAAGTTCGTTGGTGACCAGCGGCGAGAGCGCAAGCGCCTCACCGGCTTGTCGACGTTCTGGGGGACGAAGGCTTGCTGAAAGCGCGGGTGCCTGTCTCCTCACACTGAGCAGCCAGGCACACATGTCCAAGAGGGCCCCGAGTGCATCGCGCGTCCGATGCCCGCGCGATGCGGCCAGCAGTCCCGCTGGAGCTAGTGGGGAACCCTCCAAGCAGGGCTGGGCATCGTTGTGCCGGTCAAGATCACCGTGGTTCTCCGCACGGCCACAGACTGGCAGGACGAGGTGGCCCACACGGCCGCCTCGTCCTTGTCCGTGACGACACCTGGGACACCACACCGTGAGCGAACGCGTCATTGCGCCCAAGAGCCGGGGCTTCCTTTTCCTCGACTCCCATCCTGGCGGCTGCCGACAGCTGGTGGACGAGATGTGGCAAGCCGTCCCCGACCCAGTCACCGTCGGGAGCGAAGGGCCGGTGGCTCTGGTCATCGGCTCCTCCGCCGGGTACGGCCTCGCCGCCACGATCGCTGGCCTGGCCCGGGTCGGTATCCGTGGCATCGGCGTGTGCTTCGAGAAGGCTCCCGCGCGACGCACCGGCACAGCCGGCTGGTATCGCACCGCCGCCACGGCCCGACTCGCCCAACAGCACAGGCGGGACATGGTCTTCCTCAACGGCGATGCCTTCAGCGATGCCATGAAGGAGCAGGTTGCCGACCTGATCGCCGAGCGGTTCGCAGGACGCCTCGACTTCCTGATCTACTCGGTGGCCGCGCCGCGCCGCACCGACCCGGACACCGGCAACGTATATGCCTCGGTCCTCAAACCGGTCGGCTCGCCGCACACCACCAAGACCCTCGTCTTCGACGAATCCGGTTCCCCGGAGGTCAAGGAGGTCACCACCGCGCCGGCCGACGGCGACGACATCGATCAGACCGTCGCGGTCATGGGCGGCACCGACTGGGAACGGTGGATCACCTTCCTGGCCGACCGGTCCCTGCTCGCCGACGGCTTCGCCACCGCCGCCCTGTCCTACATCGGCTCGCCGCTCACCGCAGCGATCTACCGAGAGGGCACCATCGGCGCCGCCAAGTCCCATCTCGAAGCCACCGCACGCACGTTGAACGAGCGTCTCAACAAGAGCCTGGGCGGCAGGGCCGTCACCTCGGTCAACGCCGCTGCCGTCACCCAGTCCTCCACCGCCATCCCCGGCATCGCCCTGTACGTCGGACTGCTGCGCGGCGTCCTCGGCGACGCGATGGTGACCCCGATCGGCCAACTGGTCGAGCTGTGGGACCAGCTGACCGGCGCCCGCCCCCTCGACCTCGACGACGAAGGACGCATCCGCCTCGACACCTGGGAACTCGACCCCGCCGTGCAGAATGCCGTCACCGAACGCTGGAACACCGCCACCAGCGACACCATCACCGAACTCGCCGACGTCGACTGGTTCAGCGACGAAGTCCGACGGCTGTATGGCTTCTCAGTCCCCGGCATCGACTACACCGTCGCCGCCGAACCCAACATCCCCTGGCCCCGCCCCACCATCTGACCCGCACCCAGGAACGCCCCCGATCACGCCGTAAACCGAGGTCGCAGCGTCAGCCCTGTCGCCTTCTTCGACAGGTTCAGCCTGGTCGAACTGCAGCTGGTTGAGCAGCCCACGGGCTTGGCGCCTGTTGACCGGACTACTCATCCACGAACCTTCGCCGGCCGCTGCAGCGCAACGTCCTCCTCGGAGTATGAGGACCCCTGTTGGAAGAACGCGCGCCGCAGGCGGCCGGGTCAGCACGGCGGCTGATCGCGGTAAGCAACCCTGCGCCCGGCAAGTGGCGCGCAGGGTCAGCGGATCTTCGTCAGCTCGCCCTTGTCCTGGAGGGCGGCGATCCCCCTGGCCCAGAGGCTGTTGACGCGCTGGCGCTCCTGCGCGTTCGGGTAGGCGTTGGTGCAGGACGTGCCGGGACCGCCGCCGGACATCAGCTCGCTGCACGGGCCCGAGTAGTGGTCGGGCAGACCGAGCACGTGGCCCGTCTCGTGAGCCGTCACCCGGGTGGAGTTGTACTGCTGGTTCTGCCGGTAGTCCAGGAAGATGTAGCCGTGGCCGCGCCCGTCGGTGGAGGCGTACGAGCCGCGCGAGTCGTTGCCCTCGCGGTACTCGAAGTCGGCGCCCGAGCTGGACTCCTGGAGCTTCACGTTGCTGACGGAGGAGTTCCAGATCTGCGTGCTCTGCGATATCTGGCTGCGGAAGCTCGGCGCACGGGTCGTGCGGTAGCGAACGGTGACGACCTGGATGCCCGGCTGCGCCGCCTGCTTCTTCAGCGCCGACTTCATGACGGCGTCGAAGAACTGCCGGTTGGCGGCCTCGTCCTCGGCGGATCCTGCGTACGCCGATGTGGCCTTCGTGGAGGCGGACTTGGCCGTGTCGGGCGTGGGCGCCGCGAACGCCGCGGGGGCGACGGCGAGCGAGCTGACCAGAGCGGCGGCGCCGAGGATGGCGAGGAGGCTGGTGCGGGATCTGTTCACGGGGGGTGTGTCCCTTCCGGATGTCCGGTGGCCGGGGCGGCCGGTGGCCTGGTTGGCCGAGGGTGGCCGGGAGCTTTGGGGCACGCGGGTGCCCTGGATCCCGGGACCGGGGGCCTGCGGGGTGCCGCCTCCGGTCGGGACGAGTATCGGGAAGGCGGGGCGCGTTCGTACCGATACCATTCGGTGATAGCGACAGAGCATCAACTGGTATACGCCATAGGGCACTTGCCGTATCACGTGCCCGGCTCGACCTGTTGGAGACGCCTGATCCGGGGGATGTCGCGCACGCAGAGGTTCAGGAGCTGGCGGTGACGATGATCCCCGTACAGACCAAAAGCGTTGACCGTGCGACGAACCCAGGACAGAAACGCGAGAGCCGAACGCCCTCGGGCCTCGGCTCGGGCACCCCTTGGTCCAGCTCCAGCTCCTGGTGTTCCGGCGCAGCCTCGTCGGCTTGGTGACCGCGTGCTGCTGGCAGCCGTCGCACGGGGGCGGGTGAGTGTCCCGCAGAGTGTCCCAACCGCCCGGGACGCTCGATCGCTTCCCACCGGGCGTTGGTGAACTTCTTGCCAGGATGAGTCCGCCACGGTGCGCCTCCTGGACCGCTTCCGGCATCCGTCAGGACCGGCTCGCCGTCGGCCGACTCCCCCCTTCCCACAGCCCGCGTCACCATCAGCCCGCAGGGGGCACTCTCCTCACTCCCGGTGATGGCACGGCTGCCTCTACCCCCTCCGCAACCAGCACCCTGGGAAGACGCTCCGGGGTGCGCACAGGTCCGGCGGCGCTTGGCGCCCCCAGGCCGGTTGCCCGCGATGTCCCCTTCCGGGTCTCGCTGACCGCGGGCAGGAGTGCGCACAAGCAGCGAGCAGAGCTGGAGCTGCGCTTGAGGTTGACGTTGAGGTTGAGGTTGAGACTTCTACGGCGGGTCACTCGATGTGGCCATCAGCCGCCACTCCTTGGCGCGACAGCACGGGGCCATCCGGCGGCACAGGCGTAGCAGTCGGCAGCAGCGAAGGCCACACACAGGGTTCGCACACGCGACGACTCCGGGCTGGTACCGCCTGCCTCTCCCTCGATGGCCAGCGGTCAGCTGCCACCGGTCCGGTTGCCTTGTGGGTGCCGGGGGGCTGGGTACGGCGCGAGGAGCGTGCGGGTGATGGGCCATCAAACGGCGTTGTCAGTGCCTGCCCATAGAGTGAAATCACTCGGGAAGCTTCAAAAAAAAGGGGGAGCAGAACTATGTCTGCCAACAGGATCCAGCACAAGGTGAATCACGTCGCGCTGGTAGTGGACTGTTCGGGATCCATGCGTCCCCATCAGAGTCAGCTCGTGCGCGTGGTGGACGAGTTCGTGGCAGGGCTGAAGGCCGAGTCGGACAGCCTGGGCCACGAGACCCGCATCAGTCTCTACTCCTTCGACCACCGGGTGGAGAACCTGGTGTGGGACATGGACGTGAAGCATCTGCCGTCCATGCGAGGTCTCTACCGGGTCAACAACGGTGCCACGGCGCTCATCGAGGCTTCGCTGAAGTCTCTGGAGGACCTGGGGCACATCTGGGAGGAATACGGTGAGCACAGCTTCCTCCAGATCGTGGTGACCGATGGCGAGGAGAACGCTTCCGGGGGTGACAGGCGGCACGACGGCGACATGACGATCCTCGGCCCCTGGCTCGACAGGATCACGGCGAGGATGGGCGGGCTTGCCGATCACTGGACGTCCGCGATCCTGGTTCCCAACTCCCTGGCCAAACGGACCGCCCAGAACTACGGCTTCCCCGCCGGAAACATCGCCATCTGGGATGCGGATTCCCAGGAAGGCGTCGAAGAGGCCATCGGCACCGTGCGCGCTGCTGCCACCAGCTTCCTGCGGGCCCGTGAGCAGGGCGTACGCGGCACGAAGAACCTGTTCGCCGTCGGCCAGGACATATCGGTAGATCAGGTGCGGGCGCAGCTCGAGCCGGTGCCGGCTGCCACGTACCGGCTCCTGAAAGTCGACCAGGAGATCGAGATCCGCCCGTTCGTCGATTCACACCCCGGCGTGACCTACCAACGCGGTGCGTGTTTCTACCAGCTGGGCGCCCGGGCCCAGGTCCAGCCGGACAAGGAGGTCATCGTGGTCGAGAAGGACACCGACCGCGCCTACACCGGCGACGCGGCCCGCACTCTCCTGTTCGGATCAGGCATCCGGACAACCGTCTCGGTGAAGGCGGGGAACAACCCCAAGCTGGAGGTCTACGTGCAGAGCCGTTCGGTGAACAGGAAACTCAAGCCGAACACGCGTCTGCTCATCATGCTCTGACACCCACGTAAAGGACAGGCCCCGGCGGGACTGGCTCAGGTCCGTGATGCCACCGCTCCGCTCGCTGATCACCCGCCCTGCGGGGAGCGCCGCAAGGCGTGAAGGAGTCAGGCCGCCCTCCTTGTGACCACGCACCGGCCCTCGGCGCGGCTTGGCCTGCCTAGACGCGGAGGCCGCGGGCGGAGGCTGCCAAGGTGCGTCGGACAGCAAGTACTGACCGGTCAGTTCACCGCCTCCCTGGGCCCCTGAGCCCCTGAGCCCCTGAGTCCCAACCTGTGGCGCAAACGGCACGGAGACTCGACTCAGGCGGAGATGAATCCCCTGAAGGCCAGCACCTTCCTCCTCGCGGAGCACATCAACCGCATCACCGAACACTTCGGCTTCGGCACCCACCTGCACCGAGGGCGGCCGACCCGCTCCCTCCGTGCCACGGGATGACCATGTCCTCCATCCGCCGGTAGAGCCCAGCTTGCGGTGGTGTTGACGTAACTCCCGCACGTTCAAAGGGAGTTCACGCGAGCGTCTCGTTTATTGAAGGGCCAACTGTGGGCATGAAAGCGCTTGTTGAGACGGAAGTGTCATCACCCGAAGGAGACCTCATGCGCCCTCGACTGACCGCTCTCGCCGTGAGCACGGCCTGCCTCACTCTGGGATTAGGAGTGGCCGCCGCCCCTGCGCACGCCGTGCCCGCCGACAAGCCGCAAGTGCTCAGCCAATGGACCCAGACCGACGCGGGCAGTTACAACGCCTGGGTGTCGGCCAACGGGAACCAAGGAGCCTGGAGCGCGTACCAGTTCAACTGGTCCACCGACTACTGCTCCAGCTCGCCCGACAACCCCCTCGGCTTCCCCTTCAAGACAGCCTGCGCCCGACACGACTTCGGGTACCGCAACTACAAGGAAGCGGGCACCTTCAACGCCAACAAAGCCCGCATCGACAGCGCCTTCTACGAAGACCTGAAGAGAGTGTGCGCGAGATACACCGGCGCGACCAAGACCACGTGCAATGGGACGGCCTGGACCTACTACCAGGCCGTCGACAAGCTCGGCTTCTCCGGTGTGGTGGGCGACAGGACCACCGCCTGACCCGCCGCTCATGGGGCGAAGGCAGTGGCCACGTGCGGGTCACCGCCCTCGCCCCTCTCCGCGCCCGCCGCGAGACCACTCACGGCGTGGCCGGGACCACCACCCCGCCACCGCTCAGGGCGAGGCCAGGCATCCAAGGACGATGGGCGGCATGCCCAAGGCGTCCGCCTGGATCCCCCTGATGGACGACTCGTGTCCAGGTGGCCCGAATTCAAGGTCGTCCAGCTTGCCCACCGTGTGGGCTCACCGGCCGACCGAACCGTCCATCTGCTCTCGGAGGATGTCGGCGTGGCCGGCGTGCCGAGCAGTCTCCTCGATCATGTGCACCAAGACCCAGCGCATCGTCGGCGGAGGCGTCTCGCGGAGCGAACGGGCGCCTGGCCGATCCAAGTCGTCGCAGGCGTGGATGATCTCATTGCACCTCCCGATCGCCTGATCGTAAGCCGCGAGCAGGCTCTCAGTTGTCTCGTTGTCGGCAGGTGGGGACTCGTCGTCCCATTGCTCGACGTCAGCGCCGGCATAGGCCCAAGCAAACCAATTGAGCTCAACTGCGGTCAGATGCTTGATGAGGCCGAGGATGCTGGTCCCTGATGACACCCCAGCTGTCCTGATTGCCTTGTCGGATGCACCCGACGCCTTGGCTGCGACCGCTTCCCTCAGATAGTTGAGGAAGGACAACAGCGTCGTCTTCTCATCGGCGTTGAGACTCGGCGGTCGCAGATCGCCACGCAGCTCGGTATTCATCACACTGCGACACTACTCATCGACGGCGCTGGACGAACCAGAGATCCCCATCTGCCTCACGAGGCTGACATCTAAGACACGTCCTGCCCGACAGCGACATAGTCGACGAACGACCGGATTCGAACCCGCGTTGCTCTCCACAAGCGGGCCCAGCGGGTCGCACGAGCCGAAACACGTCAGAGTCACCAGGCCGCAGTCAGCTCCGGGGTGAATGTTCCGGCGGCTTCCCCGCCCCGGGCACACGGCCCAGCGCCGGCCGCAGAACCGGCGCACGGCCCTCCAGGAAGCCCCACAGCCGGTCGGCGACCGGCCCGTGCGGCCGGTCGCGCCGTCGCGCCGCCGAGAGTTCCTCGACCACACCGGGAAAGTGCCGCCCGGCGATGGAAATCAGCTGTCCGTCACGCAACTCGGTCTCGATCATGAACCGCGGCACGTGCCCCCACGCCATGCCGTGCAAGATCAGCTCCTTCTTCATGAGGTGGTCAGGAACGGAGCACTGGGACGCGCCGTCGACCAGGAAATGGCCCGGTTCGGACGGATGGCGCGCCGAATCCCGGACCACGCACTGGGTGAAGGCCTGCATCCGCTGCGGTGTGATGTCGCTGTCCGGTGGAAAAGGCAGGAAACCCGGCGCCACGACGGGCACCAGCGCGACGCGGCCCAGATCGATCGACTCCATCCGCACGTCGCTCTGGGGGACGCGGTGCACCATGAGGTCGGCTTCGTCCTCCAGGAGCCGCTCCCAGGGGCCTGTGACCGTCTCGAACTGCAGGTGCAGTCGTGTCTGCGGGCACTGCGCGAAGAAGCCGCTGAACATCTCCAGGACCGGCGGAAGCGGGCACAGGTCCCCGAGCACCACGCGCAGTTCGGCCTCTTCGCCCATCGCCAACTGCGCGGCAAAGGTCTGAAGTTCCCCGGCCTCGTGCAGCAGGAAGCGCACCTTGCGGTGGAAGGCGTGCCCCGCCTCGGTGAGCCGGACCCGGTAGCCCGAGCGGTCCAGCAGGTCCAGACCCAGCTGGCGCTCCAGCTTGGCGACTGCCGCGAACACAGAAGGGTGCGAGCGGTGCAGCCGCTCGGCCGCAGCCTGGAAGCCGCCGCCGAGCACCACCGCGTCAAAGCACTGCAACTCATGGAGCGTGAAGTTCGACATTGTCAAGGCAACCTACAGGGAGCATCCGATCTTTGTAATAGCACTCCGACAGGTCGTGTTCATAGGCTCAGCACACAGCCGCTGCCACTCGATCATTGGAGCTGACATGACTTCCCAGACCCTTGCCGCCGTCACCACCGGCGACGGCGTCCGCATCGCCTACCGCTTCGACGGTGACCAGAACAAGCCGGTACTACTGCTCTCGAACTCCATCGGAACCGACCTGCACATGTGGGACGGCCAGGTGCCGGCTCTGACCGAGCACTTCCGGCTGCTGCGCTACGACGCACGCGGCCACGGCGCCTCCGACGTCCCCGAAGGCGCGTACTCCCTGGACCGGCTGGGGCGCGACGTGGTGGAGCTGCTGGACGCCCTGGACCTGCAGCGGGTGCACGTGCTGGGCCTGTCCCTGGGCGGCATCGTCGCGCAATGGCTGGGCATCCACGTTCCCGAACGCGTCGACCGCCTGGTTCTCTCCAACACCGCCGCCCACCTCGGCCCGGCCGATCAATGGGATCAGCCGATCGCCGAACTGCTGCAAGCCCCCGACATGCGGGCCACCGCGGAGATGTTCCTGCACAACTGGTTCCCGGCCAGCATGCTGCAAGGCGACAACGAGATCGTCGAGGGCTTCCGCCGCACCCTGCTCGCCACCCAACGCCAGGGCGTGGCCGGGAGCTGGGCTGCGGTACGCGACTACGACCTGCGCCGCACGGCCACACTCATCCCCAACCCGACACTGGTCATCGCAGGCGAACACGACACCGTCACCTCCGCCGACCACGGCAGACAACTCGCCGCGACTGTCCCCGGCGCGCGCTTCACCCTCCTGCCCACGGTGCACATGGCGAACATCGAAGGACAGACGCAGTTCCTCAACACCGTGGTCGCCTTCCTCACCGAACAGTCCTGAAGGATCCCGCCCCGCCCCCGGGCACCCCGCCCGGTCCTAGTGCCGGATCAGGCAACGTTTGCCCTGTCGACGATGGCGCGTAGGCGCCGGTCGTCGGCGTGGCGGTTTCGCCGGATGATGTAGCGGCGGATCATGCTGCCCTGTTCTTTGTGGGTGGCGTGGTCCGTGCCGTCGAGGGTGAAGTAGCGCAGGGCCGTGAACTGGGCCTCGATGCGGTTGAGCCAAGAGCTGTTGGTCGGGGTGTAGGCCATCTCGACGTTGTTCGCCGCAGCCCAGGTGTCGACGCGCTGGCACTTCTTCGTGGTCAGGTGCGGGGAGAAGTTGTCGACCACGATCGCGATCCGGGCCTCTCGCGGGTAGAGCGTGCGCAGGTAGCAGCAGAACTCCAGGAATTGCGTCCGCCCCGCCTCTTGATCGGCTTGATGTGGCCGTAGAGCTTGTCCTTGGCCAGGTCGAGGGCGGCGAACAGGTGTCGCACTCCGCCGTAGCGGTTGTAGGTCGCCCGGCGCCGTCGGCGGGGCTCACGGTCGGGATCCTTATGCTTGCCTCCGCGTTCGGCCCACTGTCGGCCCAAGTGTGGCATCAGATTGAGGGGGCCGAACTCGTCCATGCAGAAGATGACTTCGGGTGCGCCGGCCTCGGGTATGACCTCACCGTCGGCGAGCGCGTAGAGGTGTTCGACGCAGACCTTCTTGGCTGCGTAGTCCGGATCGCGGGAGGTCTTCCAGGTCTTCAGGCGTTGAAAGGAGACGCCTTCCTCGCGGAGCAGGATGCGCAGGCCGTCGTGACTGATGTCGTCGACCACCCCCTCGGCGACCAGGAAGTCCGCCAGCTTGGTCAGGCTCCAGGTGGAAAACGGCAGGTCGTGCTCGGTGGGTTTGGACTTGGCGATCTTCTTGATCCCGCGGCGCTTGGGCAGCGTGAACGTCTTGGGCCGGACGCCCTTGTATTTCGGGTAGAGCGAGGCGGAGCTGTCGGCGTTGAAGTTGTGGATCACATCGCGGACCCGGTCGTCGCTGGTGAACGACACCTCGGCGATCTTCGCCACCGGCATGCCCTGGGCGGACAGCAGCACCATCTGGGCCCTCCGCCAGGTCACCACCGACCCGGTCCCCCTGCGGATAATCCGCAGCAGCAGCCGCCCCTCATGGTCATCGATCTCACGCACACGTACTCGCTCTGCCACCCGGACAGGGTGGCGGACACACACCGCCCGGCACAGCATCCGAACGGCGCGTCACATCGCTGCGGCTCGCGCCACCGTTGGCCAGTCCGAGCGTCCTCGCTGGCCAGCAACTCCGCGTCGCAGCGCCGGGGATGCCCGCCGGTAGAGTCGGTCCGAGGAGAGTACTGATCTGGGGGACTCATGACGGCAGCGGATGCACCGCCCATCATCTTCGTACACGGGACGCGGCTCAGTGCGGGACAGTGGAGCCCACAGCTCGCAGCACTCCGAGAGGACTTCCGGGTAGGCGCTGTTGACCTACCTGGCCACGGCGCCCGCTCTGCTCAACCCTGGAGTCTGAACGCGGCGACGGAGATCATCGCTTCCGCGGTGGACTCCCTCGACCGCGGGCCAGCTCTGATCGTCGGGCACTCACTCGGCGGATACGCCTCGCTGGAGTTCGCGCGGCGCTGCCCGGAACAGCTGCGGGGGCTGGTCCTGGCGGGGGCCAGCGCCTCAACTTGTGGTCCATGGGCAACGCCGTACCGGTGGGCCGCCGGGCTCGTCCCTCGCATACCGGCGGACCGGTTGACCCGGTGGAACGACCGGTTGCTGCGGCGGCTCTATCCTCCCGAGGTGGTGGAGGCGACCATCCTCTCTGGCTACGCCTTCCACACCCTGCCAGCAGCCTGGGGCGAGGTGCTGGGCCGCTTCGACGCGGGTGCGATGCGTCATGTGGCGGCTCCCGTGCTCATCCTGAACGGCGAGAAGGACACCGTCTTCCGGTCCGGCGAGATGGACTTCGCCCGCGCGCATCCGCACGCCCGCATCGAATTGATCCCGCGGGCAAGACATCTCGCGAACTTCGACGATCCAGACGCCTTCACCGATGCCGTCCGCCGCTTTGCCTGGCAGCTACCTGTTCGCAGCTGAGCGCCGGAGTCGGGGCCGCCAGGGCTGCTCGAGCGCAGTGGGACCGCGAACGCTCAGGCTGAACGAATCGCGCGCTTACTGGCCACTGTGTTGCTCAGTCGCAATCACAACAGGGCAAACGTTCCCTGATCCGGCACTAGCGAGGGTGGCTGACGAGGAACAACACCTCGGGGCAGTACAAAACACTGGCCGACCCAGTGTTTCGGTACAGCGAGCGGGCGGTGCGGGCCCCAGTCACGAGAGCAACCGCGTGGTCAGAGCCAGTCAGGCCAGACCGATGATCGGCACGATCGCTGGCGAGTAGAAGACGACCAAATCACTACGATCATGCATGACTTGGGCGGGGATGATCTCGGTGGCAAACAAGTCGCCGAGTTTGGCGAAGTTGAACGCGAAACGCGGGCTGTGCTGCACCTGTAACAGGAGCTTTGGTTTGTCCATCATGCTCGAGTCACGGAGTACGTTGACGAGATCCTCTCTGTAGGCATGCCGTAGCCGCGCTGTGTCGATCCGCGCCCGCGACGTAACTCCGCGAAATGTGGCAAGCTCCAATGTGGTGCAGTCCCCGGCAGGATCACAGCACACGCTCCTAGCGACGGTGGCGGCCAAGGCTGTCGCCATCTGCTCGTCGCTGTATGGGAGATGGCGCATTCCATCCCAGACCCGCTCCAAGCACGCACCCCAGTTCCGCTCGGCTTCTCCGTTGCAGAAGACAGTCCAGCGCAAGGCCTTGGCTCCTCGGGTGCGTCATACGAGGCAGGAGCAACGGCCGCCCAGGATGGATGTGGCCGCGCGCCGGGACGCAGGTGGGCAGCCCGGTCGGGAGCCTCGGTACAGGCGTGTTCCGTTGCGATTCCCGCTGCCTCCACTGCTCGACCACCGTGCTCATGTAGGCCTGGTTGTTGCACATCAGTTCTTCAGAGAAGAACTCGTCGAGGACTATTTCGATTCCGCTCTTGCGATCTGGGAAGATCCGCTCTGCCGGTGTCGTGCGCAGCGAAAAAACTGGCGACATCGGGCTCGGTGCAGGCATTCACAGCGCCGACACCCCCGCTTCGAACTTCCTGCCCAGCGAACTCACGAGCGGCCACAGCTGAGCTTGACCGCGGAACCAGTCGTGAGATCCGGCCGCACGCCACCGCTCCGCCAGCGCGACCGCATCCTCCAGGCATCCAGGAAGAGGTCAGCTGAAGAATCATCGACTAGGCCTGAGCTCGGGGTGTCGCAGCAGATGACAAACGGTGATCCTCGCGGTACACCGATCTACAGCACAGTCGAGGCGACGGGTCGACTGATGAAGATGCATTTGCCGCAAGGGGCGATTCGCCGAAACTTGGGTGCCACTTATGTCGAAAGAGTTCGAGAAGAAGAACAAAAATATAGAGAACCCGAGAACATCCGACACTCCCCCCATGACAAATGAGAAGAAATTTGTCAATAGCGACGCGACAGAGAAGGAGGCGATCAGTAGAATCCTCCTAAATTCGACATGGAAGCACAAGGAATCCAAGGTCGAATACTTTTCTCCGCCATCTTTAGAAAGGGTCGGTGAAACAGGATCCGTATTCCGTATAACAAATCCCGAGGCGGCCGCCTGGCGCCTTCATTCAGAGCAGTCATACGGAATCGAATCCATAGACGCCCGAGAACTTCGTGAGAGGTTTGACCGAATAAGCAACCTCTCACGGAATAAGTACCTTTCAGTCGGTGGCGCACCTCTGTCAATTGCCTTCACGCTCGGGGCAGTTCAATTAGATCCTGCCATGGTGGTAGTTGGCGCTATCCTTGGCAGCGCCGCAGTCAAGTTCAGTGGGGCGTTCATTGAAGAGGCGGCAAGAGATTGCTTTCACGCCGTGAAAGGACGCGCCTGGATCCCGGGCTCCGACCCCTTCGCAAAATGCGAATCAATTCTGAAGAAGAAGATCCAACTACCTGGCAGCGCCCCGGCCTGGACCCTGTCGAGCGTCACGCTCACGGATCAAGATGGATCCAAAATCCACCTGGATAGAGGTGCATCACTGCGCGGATTTGACACCTTGGGTGAATTGAAGTTCGACACACTTCCGGGGGTATTCGAGATTCACTGGTTCTCGATAGGTGACGTTTGGTTAGCGCTTTCCTGCGGGCAGGCATATACGTGGGTAAATGACTCATGGGTGCTGCTGAGTCCGTTGAATTCATAGCGTAGCTTCGTCTGAGGTCGGCGCGCTGGAATCGCGGGGATCGCTCACGGTGACGTCTCCACTGAACGAGAACCAGAGCCCGCCCAGAGGCCGTTAAGTCCGATCTTCCTCGGTTAGTGATCGCTCGTTCGAGTTACTGATCTCCGTACGGGCCTGCATTTCGACATGCTCATGCTGAGATGCAGGGCATGGGGCGAAGACCGTATCCACGCGATCTGTTGGATGAGCAGTGGGCGTTGATCGAGCCGATGATCGCGGCGTGGAAGCAGGACCGGGTGGCACGGTCGGCGACCGGGGACCCCGGGTGCTGCGATCTGCGGGAGGTCGTGAACGCGATCTTCTATCAGAATCGGACCGGCTGTCAGTGGCGCTACCTGCCTCATGATCTGCCGGCCTGGTCGGCGGTGTTCTACTACTTCACTCCCTGGCGTCAGGACGGTCTCGACAAGCGGATCCAGAAACTCTTGCACTGCCCGGTGCGGGAGGAAGCCGGCCGATTACCGGGTCGGTGAACTGCACGGACTCCTCGGCATGCCCACCGACGAGGCATCCGTCAACATCACCCGCAGCCCCCTCGGACGCCTCACCCGCCAAGGCCTCCTCACCCAACCCGGACGAGGCCGCTACCAGAACCGGACTTAACGCCGCACTTCACGGGCTGGAATCGGCACGGCCGACGGCCGCCACTCTCGCCTGAGCAACCCGAACACCCACGAGTCGGAGACCTCGCCGTTCACCACGCAGTCTTCCCGCAACGTGCCTTCCCGCACGAAACCGATCTTCTCCAGGACCCGGGCAGATGCCACGTTGCGCGTATCGGCCTCGGCCTGAACTCGATTCAGGTCCAGCATGTCGAATGCCCACTGCAGCACGGCGTGCGCGGCCTCCGTCGCATAGCCGTGGCCCCACATCGCCTCGTCAAGGACGTATCCCAACGACGCACTGCGGTAGTCCGGGTCCCATTCGGTCAGACCGCACCAGCCGACGAAGGCCCCGTCGGAAGCACGTTCGATGGCCAGCCGCGCCCCGGTGCCTTCGTCCGCCAACTTCCGGCACATCGCGATGAAACGCTCGGCGCGGGCAGGTCCGGTCCACGGCGGGGAGTCCCAGTAGCGCATCACGTAGGTGCTGCTGTGCAGCACGAAGAGAACGTCCGCGTCAGCGTCGGTGAAGGGCCGCAGTCGCAAGCGCGCGGTGTGCAGTACGGGGGTGGCCAAAGTCATGCGCACCATCTGCGTCCTCACGGGGCGGGCAGAACACCGAATATCCGACCCCGAGCCAGCCCTCACGCAACTAGAAACGGACTTAACGCCCTCTCAGACCTCCATGGCCACCGGCGACCTGCTCACCCCGCAGCTCGATGCCGCAACGCTCTACGGATTGGCGTGTTCGGGGGGGCCAGTAAGTACCGAAGTGGAGCGGGCGATTGCCAACCGGCCGCGAGGACCGGCCAGTTGTCAGTGACGCTTCCTATGCTGACGTCATGGAGATCACCAAGCGGACACTTGTGGAGGCCTGGCAGCGAATGGCCGCCGGACACGCCCTGCTTCAGGAGGTCGGGCTGCCGCGTATGGCCCTCTCGGACGATGAGCTCGACGAGTGGGCCGAGAGCGCTGAGGGGGCGGAGGACGGTGGCCTGTGCCTGCTGCTGGACGAGGACGGCACGGTGCGGGGCCAGCACGGCCCCTATCGGGAGGTCTTTGCCACCCGCGACCTCGAACAGGTGCTTTACCTGATCGCCGAGGCCGCGATGCGTCGCCACGTCGGCAGCCTCGAGGAGGTGGCCGCCGCGCTGGAGCGGATCGATCCGATGTGGGGCAGACGGTTCCGCAGTGGCGGCCTAGGCGACACAGGGACGGTCGAGGCATGCGGGCGCGACCCGCTGGAGGGGCTCGCCTGGATAGCGGGGTCCTGGCGTGAGCAAGCCCCGTACACAACGCTTGCCTTCTTCCGCGCGGCGGACGGGCGAACCGTCGACGCCGAGCGCCTGGCCCTGCTGTACGGGGCTGATCCCGCACAGGTCGCGGCCGGCACACGCCTGAAGGACCTGCGGTCCGTGGACGGCGGCCGGGCCCACTGGGACCGCCAGTGGCAGAGCTGCTGTTTCGGGCAGGCAGGCGGGTGGACGTTCCTGCTCCACCACGACACACCGCCGGGGGCCTTCGCCGACAAGGAGGCGTACGCGGCGCTCGGGATTGAGGAAAGCGTGTGGCTGACCGCCACCTCCGCGAAGGCCATCTACACGTTCGACTACGTGAGGGACGGTCGCCGCGTCGACGATGACTGGGGCGCGCTGGAGCTCATCTGGTACGAGCGTGGATATGCCCCCTATCTGAGGGGCGGCGAGCTGGACTTCCTCAACCGTGCCGTGCGCCGTGCCGAGCTGGACCACCCCGAACTCACCAGCACGTTCGAGCTGTACTTCCACGCCTTGGAGGAGTCCCTGGGCCTGCGTCTGGCGCGCCGGGACTTCGCGGAGGGGGAAGTGCGGGCCGCGTACTGGGCCAAGGGCACCCTCTAGCAGGCCTGCGTACACGCGGCCTGACCGGGTGTCCGGGGTGAGCAGCCGGACCTTGGCTCTGCCTCCCAACGCAACTGATTCCAGCGTGAGATCGACGATTCGAGGCCCGATCCTCTCCTCTCAACTACGACGGGAGTACCCGACGATCACGTCCCACCGGGTCGCAGACCCAACAGGAACGTACGACGGCAGGGGCCAATCACCCTGCCGTCGACCGTCGTTCGACATTCGCTCGAGAAGAGGTCCACCGGCGCTCAACAGCCGAAGCGCGGATCCACGAGATGTACGACGGTGGGAACGACCACCCCCGCGTCCGTCATCGGGCCGTCCCGCAACGTCTGGAGTGAGTACATGCCCTCGTCTGATGTCGACAGGCTCGAGGCCCATCTGCGGCGCACCACGAGCGCGCTCCTGAAGTCGGAGCAGCAGCTCTCCGCCGAGCAGGCCGCCCGCACCGAGCCCATCGCCATCGTGTCCATGGGGTGCAGACTGCCCGGCGGGATCGACACGCCCGAAGGGCTGTGGGAGCTGTTGTCCTCGGGCGGCGACGCGGTCGCGGGAATGCCCACGCGCTGGGACGGTCTCGATCTGTACGATCCCGATCCCGACGCGGCAGGCAAGAGCTCTGCCCGCGAGGGCGGTTTCATCGAGGGCGCCGAGCGTTTCGACGCGGAGTTCTTCGGAGTCTCACCCCGTGAGGCACTGTCGATGGACCCGCAGCAGCGCCTCGTGCTCGAGGTCGCGTGGGAGGCCCTGGAGCGGGCCGGGATACGGCCCGACACGCTCGGCGAGAGCCGGACCGGCGTGTATCTGGGTGCGATGGGCTCGGACTACGCGAACCCGAGCGCCGGCCTCGACTCGTTCGACGGCTACAGGGGCACGGGGACCGCGGCCAGCGTGCTGTCCGGCCGCGTCTCGTACACCCTCGGTCTGCAGGGGCCGGCCATGACGGTGGACGCCGCCTGTGCGTCCTCCTTGGTATCCCTCCATCTGGCGGTGCAGGCGCTGCGTCTGGGGGAATGTGATCTGGCGCTTGCGGGCGGCGTGACGGTGATGAGTACGCCTGCCGTGTTCGTGGAGTTCTCCCGGCTGAAGGGAATGGCCGCGGACGGACGCTGCAAGAGCTTCTCCGCGGCTGCCGACGGTGCCGGCTGGGCGGAGGGTGCGGGTGTCCTCGTACTGAAGCGGCTGTCGGTTGCCGAGCGGGACGGCGATCAGGTGCTTGCCGTGATCCGCGGTACGGCGGTGAATCACGACGGCCGCAGCCAGGGCCTCACCGCGCCCAACGGGCCCTCGCAGCAACGGGTGCTCGGCGAGGCCCTCGCGGCCGCCGGCCTCACACCCGCCGACATCGACGCCGTCGAGGCTCACGGCACCGGTACCTCTCTCGGCGACCCGATCGAAGCAGGCGCCCTGGCAGCCGTGTTCGGGCCCGGGCGGCGACCTGACCACCCGCTGTGGCTCGGTTCGGTCAAGTCCAACATCGGCCACGCGCAGGCGGCGGCCGGTGTCGCCGGTGTCATGAAGATGGTGCTCGCGCTGCGCAACGAGCGCCTGCCGAAGACCCTGCACGTCGGCGAACCTACTGCGCACATCGACTGGGACGACAGCGGTCTCGCCCTGCTCACCGATGCGCGCCCCTGGAACCGCGCCCCCTCCCGGATCCGGCGCGCCGGTGTCTCCTCCTTCGGCCTGAGCGGCACGAACGCCCATCTGGTCCTGGAGGAGGCGCCGCCTGCGGCAGTGGCGCCCGGAACCGGAAGCGGTGACGACCGAACCACGAAGGCGGAGACCGAGACCGAGACGGAGACGGAGACGGAGACAGGGCAGCAGGAGCGCCCGAGCGTGGTGCTCCTGTCGGCGCGCGACGACGACGCACTGCGCGCCCAGGCGGGCCGTTGGGCCGACTGGCTCGCGGACCGTCCGACCGTTCCGCTCGCCGATGTCGCGTCCACCGCCGCTCATCACCGGGCCCTGCTGCCGCGCCGCGCCTCCCTCGCCGCCCGCAGCACCGGCGCCCTGGTGGAACAGCTCCGCACGCTGGCGGCCGGGCACACTCCTGCCCATTCCTCCGTCTGCACCACTGCCACGACCCGCACCGCGTTCCTGTTCAGCGGGCAGGGCAGTCAGCAACCCCGCATGGGCCATGCCCTGCGGAGCGCCCACCCGTGCTTCGCCGACGCGCTGGACTCCGTCACGGCGGCCCTCGACGCGCACCTGCCCCGCCCCCTGGCCGACATCCTCTTCGCCCCCGAGGACTCGGCCGAATCGCTGCTCGTCCACGACACCCAGTACGCCCAGCCGGCGCTCTTCGCCTACCAGGTGGCCCTCCACCACCAGTGGCGGCACTGGGGAGTTGCTCCCGACGCCCTCGCCGGACACTCTCTCGGCGAGATCACGGCCGCCCACCTCGCCGGGATCATCGGGCTCGAAGAGGCCTGCGTCCTCGTGGCCGCCCGCGCCCGTCTCATGCAGGCCTGCCCGGCGGGCGGCGCCATGACGCAGCTCGACGCCTCCGAGGACGAGGTGCGCACGCACCTCACAGGTCACACCGGTGTCGGCGTCGCCGCCGTCAACGGGCCCCGCCACACGGTGATCAGCGGTGACGCCGCCGCTGTCGCCGCCGTCACCGCGCACTTCGACGGCCTGGGGCGGCGCACTCGCTCCCTGAGCGTTTCGCATGCCTTCCACTCGCCCCACATGGACGGCATGCTCGACGGGTTCCGGGAGGTCCTGGCCGGTCTCACCTTCCACGCGCCCCACACACCGCTGGTCTCCACGGTCACGGGCGAGTGGATCACCCCTGACTCCCTGCCCGGGGACGGCATGCGCACACCGGAGTACTGGGTGCGGCAGGCCCGGGGCACCGTCCGCTTCCACCAGGCGCTCACGGCGCTCACCGACCGCGGCGTCAACCGGCATCTGGAGATCGGCCCCACCGCCGCCCTCACCGCTCTCGGCGCCTCGCATGCCGCGCCCGGCCTGATGCGCATACCGTCCCAGCAGCCCCGCAAGAACCCGGACCAGAACCTCTCGCTCGCCCAGGCCCTGGGCCATCTGCGGGCCTCCGGCCAGGACGTCGACGTCGAGCGCGCCCACCCGCGCCGTACGAAGACCCCCGTCGGCCTGCCCACGTACGCCTTCCAGCGCGACCACTACTGGCACCGGGCCGCCGCTCCGGACTCCCGGAGCCCCGAAGGCACAGGGCTTCGGCCCACCGGGCATCCGTGGCTCTCCATGGCACTGCGCCTGCCGGACGGGACGGATGTGCTGTCCGGGCATCTCCCCTCCGCCGGGGAGAGTCGGCAGGGCGGCGCCGCCCTGCCGGGCACTGCCCCGCTCGAACTGGCGCTGCACGCCGCGTGTGCGGTGGGCGAGGCGGCACGCCTTGACCACCTCGCGCTCGAGCAGCCGCTCGTGCCGAGTGCGTCCGCCCTGCCCCTGCGGGCGAAGGTGGGGGCGCCGGACGGAGCGGGCCGCCGGACGGTGGAGGTCTACAGCGAACGGGAGCGGGACACCTCGGACGGGCCAGCGGCCTGGGTCCTGCACGCCTCCGGTGTGCTGGCCGGGGACGGCGCCCCGGACACCGAGGGGGACAGCGAGGCGTTCGACGCCCTGCGGCAGTGGCCTGTGCCGGACGCGGTGCGGGACACGTCGGAGGACGGGGCACAGGACGACGGCACCGAGGTGTGGCGGCGGGACGGGGAGCTGTACCTCCTGGTCCGGCTTTCCGAGGATGTGCCGGACCAGGGACACGCCGTGCACCCCGTGCTCCTGGACCGGGTGTTGCGCGCGGCCGGCGCGCGCGTGCCGTCGGTGTGGGCGAACGTCGCGCTGCACGCGACGGGCAGCAGGGTGCTGCGGGTGCGTGTCGCCGGAGCGTCGAGCGGCCCGGAGGATGCTCCCCTTCGCGTGTGGGCCGCGGACGCCGTGGGAGCGCCGGTCCTCTCCGCCGTCGGTACGGGCGCTGCCGAGCCGGTGGGGGAGGTTGCCGCCGAGCCGGTCGGGGAGATTGCCGCCGCAGTCGGCCGGCAGCGTTCTTCGGCGGTGTCCGGCGAAGCGCGCGTACCGCTGCGGAAGGCCGTCAACGAGCCTGCCGCGGCCACCGGTTCCACGGCCCGGCTCCTGTCCCTGACCGCGGCGGAACAGGTCGGGGAGCTCACGGAGTTCGTGCGGTACGAGGCCACGGCGTTGCTGGGTTCGGCGGAGGTACTCGCGGCGGACAGCTCGTTCCGTGACCGGGGTCTCGACTCGCTGATGGCCGCCGAGCTGCGCAAGCGCCTGGAGACCTACACGGGTGTGGAGCTGTCGCCCACCCTTGCGTTCGACCACGCGACGCCCGCGGCGGTCGCGGACCACGTGCGTGACCTGCTGACGGATGAGTCCGCGGCACAACCGGCTCTCGTCGCACCCCGCCCGACAGCCGGGCACGGGGTCCGTCCGACCACCGGGGGTCAGCGCCGCCTGTGGTTCCTGGAGCAGTTGCGTCCGGGCACGCTCGAGTACAACACCCGCGTGGCGCTGCGTGTGTCGCAGCCTCTCGACCAGGCGGTGCTCACCCGCGCCCTGGTCCTGGTGATGGACCGGCACGAGGCGCTGCGCACCGGCCTCGAACCGCGCGACGGCGAGCTGGTGCAGGTCGTCGCCGAGCCGGGTTCCCTCGATGCGCCGCTGCGCTTCGCGCGTGCGTCGGACGCGGAGCAGGCGGCCGCGTTGCTGCGCGGCGAGGAGCGGACGCCGTTCGACCTGAGCGCCGCGCCGCTGTTCCGCGTCCTGGTGGTGGACACCGGGACCGAGCAGGCGCTGTGCCTGACCATGCACCACGCGGTCACGGACGCCTGGTCGGCCGGGGTCCTGCTGCGTGATCTGCACGAGACGTATCACGCGCTGCGTGCCGCACGGCAGCCCGACCTTCCTCCCGTGGAGCACCAGTTGGGGGACTACGCACAGTGGGAGGACCGCTGGGTGCGGGAGGGCCGCTTCGATCCGGCCCTGGAGTTCTTCGAGAAGGAACTGGCCGACGTCCCCCGCACGGAGCTCCCGCCCGGGCCGCCGGAGCCTCCGGCGGCCCGGGCGGGAGCTCCGTCTCCTTCACCGTGCCCGCCGCCCTGCGCGGCCGTCTCGAAGACCTCGCGGGCGCCGCGTCCGTCACTCCGTACACGGTGCTCGTCGCGGCCTACGCGGCGCTGCTCGGGCGGTACTGCGACCAGGACGACTTCGCCGTCGGCACCATCTGGGCCAACCGGCACCACACCGGCGACGAGAGCGTCGGCTTCTTCGCCAACACCCTTCCGCTGCGCTGCACGCTCACCGGCGACCCCACCTTCCGTGAGTTCCTCGCCACCGTGCAGGCACGCGTGCTGAACCTCATGCAGCACCAGTCCGTGCCGTTGAACGAGGTCGTCCGGGTCGCGGCGCGGGACCGCATGGGCGAGGAGAACCCCTTCTTCAGGACCGTCTTCAACTACATTTCCCTGCCCACCTCCGCCCACCCCGGCGACGCCTGGACGCCTTACGCGGACCAGTCCTCCGGTGGCGCCGTGAACGGCGCAGCGAAGTTCGAACTGGGGCTGGTCCTGGCTCCCGACGGCGACGGACTGCGCGGGGACCTGGAGTTCCAGGCGCACGTCCTGGACCGGGCCGCGGCCGAGCGGATGGCGGAGGGCTTCACCACCCTGCTCGCCTCCGTGGCCCACGATCCCGACACTCGCGTCAGCCGTCTCGACCTCCTCGGCGAGAGCGAACGGGCCTGGCTGCAGGAGCGCGCCGGGTGCATCCCGGCGGATCAGGAAGACCCGCGCACCGCGGTGGAACGCATCCTGGCGCAAGCGTCGACCACACCCGACGAGGTGGCCCTCGTTCACGGTGAGAACCGCCTCACCTACCGGGAGTTGACCACCGCGGCCCGCGCGGTCGCCGCTCGGCTGCGTGCCGCCGGGGTCGGCCCGGACGTGCTGGTGGGGGTGCACGCGCCGCGCTCGGCCGCGTTCGTGGTGCTGGCTCTGGGCGTATGGCTGGCGGGCGGCGCCTACGTGCCGCTGGATCCCGCCTATCCCGCCTCACGCACCGAGCACGTGGTGCGTGACAGCGGCATGCGCACGGTGCTGACCACACCCGAGGAGGCACTCGCCGTGACGGGCGAGGACATCGACGTCCTGACCGTCGACGTTTTCGCTCCCGACCTCCTCGGCCTCGACGACTCCGCTCCCGGCACGCCCGGCGCATACGCGGCAGCCCCGGACGATCTGCCAGCACCGGACGCCCTGCCCGCTCCGTCCGACCTCGCCTACTCGATCTACACGTCGGGCTCCACCGGGAAGCCCAAGGGTGTCCTGCTCGAGCACTCCCAGTTCGCCAACTTCTGCACCGCGATGGACCACCGTGTCGGCGGCGGCACGGGCGACACCTGGCTCGCCGTCACCAGCCCCTCCTTCGACATCTCCACCGTCGAACTGCTGTGGACCCTGACCCGCGGATACCGCGTCGTCGTGGCCGAGGGCACCGTCGCCGACTGGGGCCGGCACCGCGACCAGTCCCCCACACACCTGCAGTGCACCCCTTCCCTGGCCCGCATGCTCCTGGCCGACCACGACGGCCGCACCCTGCTGGGCGGCCTCGACCGGCTCCTGGTCGGCGGCGAAGCACTCGACCGCACGCTGGCCACACGGCTCCTGCAGCACTGCACCGGCACGATCACCAATATGTACGGGCCCACCGAGACCACCGTCTGGTCCTCGGCCTGGCCCCTTCGCCCCGGTGAGGTCTCCCTGGGCCTGCCGCTGCACGGCAACAGCCTCCACGTCCTCGACAGCCACCAGCAGCGTGTTCCCCGCGGCAGCCGCGGAGAGCTGTGGATCGGCGGCCACGGCGTGGCCCGCGGATATCTGCACCGCCCCGACCTGACCGCCGAACGTTTCCGGCCCGACCCGTTCAGCACCGTTCCCGGCGCCCGTATGTACCGCACCGGCGACGTTGTCCGCCACCGCCACGACGACTCTCTGGAGTTCTGCGGGCGGACCGACAGCCAGATCAAACTCCGGGGACACCGCGTCGAACTCGGAGAGATCGAAGCCGTCGCCGGCGCCCATCCCCACGTTGCGGAATGCGCCGCGGTCATCCGCGAGGACTCCCCGGGCAATCCTGCCCTCTTCCTCTACTGGACGCCCGGCACCGATGCCGCCGACGAGACCGACATCCTCGCCCGGCTCGCCGACCTGCTCCCGGCGTTCATGCTGCCGGACCGTTTCGTGCGGCTGGCCGAACTCCCCCGTACCCCCAACAAGAAGACCGACCGCGGCGCCCTCGCTGCCCTGCCCCTTCCCGACGCGGACTCCGGCGCCGGCAGCCCGCGGGGCTCCCACGGGCAGGACTCCGCGGTCGAGGAGATCGTCGCCCGCGTCTGGCAGACCGTCCTGCGCCTGCCCCGCGTCGATCGCGACACGGGCTTCTTCGACCTCGGTGCAAGCTCGATGACGGCACTGGTCGCCCACCAGGCCATCTGCGCCGAACTGGGCCGCGAGTTCCCTCTGGCCACCCTCTTCCGGCACACCACCGTGCGCAGGCTGGCCGCCCACCTCAGCGGCGACACCGCCCCCAGCATCCACACCCGGCGCCATCGGCCGGGCGACGCCGACGAGGCCGTCGCCATCGTCGGCATGGCCTGCCGACTGCCGGGCGCCCCCGACGTCGAGACCTTCTGGCAAGGACTGCGCGAGGGCCGCGACTTCATCCGCCGCTTCACCGACGCCGAACTCCGCGAGGCGGGGGTGCCCGACGCTCAGCTCGCCGATCCCTCGTACGTCAAGGCCAAGGGGTACGTCGCGGACGCCGACCACTTCGACGCCGCGTTCTTCGGCTACTCACGCGCCGAGGCCGAGACCATCGACCCGCAGCACCGCCTCTTCCTCGAATGCGCCTGGGAGGGACTGGAGTCGGCAGGGATCGTGCCCGGCACCTTCACCGGGGACATCGGCATCTTCGGCGGGGCCGGCCTGGAGTCGTTCGCATCGACCGACGCCAGTGATCTGGCAGCCTTCTACCGGTCGATGATCGGGGGCAAGTCCGACTATCTGGCCACGCGTGCGGCGCACAAACTGAATCTGACCGGCCCCGCACTGACCGTGCAGACCGCCTGCTCCACCGGGCTCGTCGCCACCCACCTGGCCCGGATGAGCCTGCTGAGCGGCGAGTCCGACGTCGCACTCGCCGGTGGTGTCTCCCTCACCTTCCCGCTGGAACACGGTTATCTCCACCAGGAGGGACTCGTGGTGTCCAGGGACGGAGTCTGCCGCGCCTTCGACGCCGAAGGCGACGGCACCGTCTTCTCCAACGGCGCCGGTGTGGTGGTGCTGCGCAGGCTCTCCGACGCCCTCGCCGCAGGCGACACCATCTACGCCGTCATCCGCGGCAGCGCCATCAACAACGACGGCGCCGACAAAGTCGCCTTCATGGCCCCCAGCACCACCGGCCAAGCACGCGTCATCACCGCCGCACACCACAACGCCCACACCACCCCCGACACCATCACCCTCATCGAAGCCCACGGCACCGCCACCCCCCTCGGCGACCCCATCGAAATCCAAGCCCTCCAAGAAACCTTCGCCCCCCACCCCCGCACCCAACCCTGCGCCATCGGCTCCGTAAAAACCAACATCGGCCACACCGACACCACCGCCGGAATCGCCGGACTCATCAAAACCACCCTCAGCCTCCACCACCGCGAACTCGTCCCCACCCTCCACTACCAAAACCCCAACCCCCACATGAACCTCAACCCCCACCTCTTCCACATCAACACCCACCTCACCCCCTGGCCAACCACCACCACACCCCGCCGCGCAGGCGTCTCCGCCTTCGGCATCGGCGGCACCAACGCCCACCTCATCCTCGAAGAAGCACCCGAAGCCCCTCCGGCTCCCGAAGTGCACGACGAGCAGGAACAGTCGGCGGCGACCGAGGTTCCGGTCCCGTGGCTGCTCTCCGCGCGCAGCGACGCCGCGCTTCGCGGGCAGGCCGAGCGGCTGGCTTCGTACGTACGAGAGCGGCCCGGCCTCGCCCCTGGCGACGTGGGCCTGTCGTTGGCCACCACCCGCACCGCCTTCGACCACCGGGCCGTGGTGATCGGAGCGCAGCCGCAGGAGCTGCTCGCCGGGCTCGACGCCCTGGCGAGCGGGACGCCCGATGCGCGGGTCATCACCGGCCGGGCCGACCGGGCGGAGGAAGCGGTGTTCGTCTTCCCCGGCCAAGGCTCGCAGTGGATGGGCATGGGCCGTGAACTGCTCGACTCCGCACCGGCGTTCGCACGCCGGATGGAGGAGTGCGAGCAGGCTTTCGCCCCGTACGTCGACTGGTCCGTGCGGGACGTGGTGCGCGGGACCGCGGCGGAGCTGTGGGAGCGGGTGGACGTGGTGCAGCCCGCGTGCTTCGCGATGATGGTGTCGCTCGCCGCTCTCTGGCAGGCCTACGGGGTCCGGCCATCGGCGGTGGTCGGGCACAGCCAGGGCGAGATCGCCGCGGCGGTCGTCGCGGGCGCACTCACCCTCGAAGAGGGGGCCCGCGTCGTCTGTCTGCGGAGCCGGGCGCTGCGGGCCGTGGCGGGCGAGGGCGGCATGGTCTCCGTGGCCCTGCCGGAGGCCGAGGTGCGCGATCTGGTCGCCGCGCACGGCGACCTGTCCGTCGCGGCCGTCAACGGTCCTTCGTCCACCGTCGTCTCCGGCACCCCCTCCGCGCTGGCGGGTCTGCTGGGGCGGTGCAGGGTCGATGGTGTGCGCGTCCGTGAGATAGCGGTCGACTACGCCTCGCACTCCCCGCAGATGGAACGTCTGCGGGAGGAGATCGTGGACGTCCTCGACGGCATCGTGCCGCGTCCGGCCGCGATCCCCATGTACTCGTGCGTGAGCGGGGAGTCGATCGACACGGGGCTTCTCGACGCGGGCTACTGGTACACGAACCTCCGGCAGACCGTGCTGTTCGACCGGGCGCTGCGGGCCGCGGCCGCCGACGGTGCGCAGCTGTTCGTGGAGGTGTCCGCTCACCCGGTGCTGGCCGTCGGAGTGCAGGAGACGCTCGAGGCGGAGGGCGTGGCGGGCCGGTTCGTGGGCACGCTGCGCCGCGATGAGGGCAGCCTCGGGCGGTTCCTCAGGTCCTTGGGAGAGACGTATGCCGCCGGGGCTCCCGTGGAGTGGTCCGGTGCCTTCCCCTCGGGTGCCGTCCGGGTGCCGCTTCCGACGTACGCCTTCCAGCGTGAACAGCTCCCGCACGGCCGCGCGAGCACCGCAGGTGCCGGGAGTCCGGCGGACGTCACCGCCGCGGGACTGCGGCCCGCGGACCATCCGCTCCTGGGCGCTTCGACGGATCTGCCGGGTTCCGGGGGCCATGTGTCCACGGCACGGCTGTCCTTGGAGAGCCACCCCTGGCTGGCCGACCACGCCGTGGTGGGCACCGCCCTGCTGCCGGGCACGGCCTTCGTCGAGCTCGCGCTCAGGGCCGGCCGCGAGGCCGGGTGCGCCGTCGTCGATGAACTGACCCTGCATGCTCCGCTGGCCCTTCCCGAACGAGGCGGTGTCCAGGCGCAGGTGCTCGTGGGCGGACCCGACGACGGGGGCGGGCGCGAGGTGACGGTCTACTCCCGCCCGGAATCGTCGCCCGACGGTGTGTGGACCCGGCATGCCTCGGGTGTCCTCGCCCCCGAAGGGACGGCGGTGGACGCGGAGTGGCCGGACGTATGGCCACCGCGTGACGCGCAGGCCGTCGACCTCACCGGTTTCTACGAGCGGGTGGCCGACAGCGGCTACCACTACGGGCCCGAGTTCCAAGGGCTGCGCGCCCTGTGGCGGCGTGGCGACGAAGCCTTCGCCGAGGTCGCTCTGGACGGGGAGCAGCGGGCCGCGGCGGAAGGGTACGGGCTGCATCCCGCACTGTTGGACGCCGCGCTGCACGCCGCGGAGGCGGGTGTGCGCGACGCACGGGACGCCGAGGTCCGGCTGCCGTTCTCGTGGCAGGGCGTCACGCTGCACGCGGTGGGGGCCACGGATCTGCGGGTGCACGTCCGTCCCTCGACCGACGGAGACGGTGTGGCGATACGGCTCTACGACCCCAGCGGGGCCGCCGTGGCGTCGGTGGACACGCTCGTCTCACGGCCGCTGCCGCCGGGCAGTGTTCCCCGAGCGGACGGCACACGGAACGAGGGCCTTTACCGGCTGGAGTGGACCGAGCGGCCCGCCGACCGTGCGGGATCGATGTCGGATGCGGCCGAAGTTCCCGATGGGAGGGCCGTGTTCGTCGGCCCTCAGGAGCTCCGTCCGCCGTCGCTGGACGGGATCGCCGCGAACTATCCGGATCTGGAAGCCCTGACATCGGCGGTCGCGGACGGTGCGTCCGTGCCGGACGCGGTGTTTTCCGCGTGTGCGGCGGACCCCGCCGCGGCCGTGCCCGACGCCGTGCGGGAGGCCACCGGACAGGCCCTGGGCATCCTCCAGGAGTGGCTCGCCACACCGTGGTGCGAGGACTCCCGCCTGGTCCTTGTCACCCGCAGGGCCGTCGATGTCGGTCCCGGTGCCTCGGACGTCGATCTGCCCGGGGCCACGGTGTGGGGCCTGGTGCGTACGGCACTGTCGGAGCACCCCGGCCGTTTCGCGCTCGTCGATCTCGACGGCAGCCGGACCTCGACGGACGCCCTGCTTTCCGCGACGCAGAATGACGAGCAACTGGCCCTGCGCGGCGGCACGTTGTACGTACCGACGCTGCGGGAGGTATCGGCCGCGGAGGATCTCGCGCTGCCGGCGGACTGCTCCGCGTGGCGGCTGGGAACGTCCGGGAACACGTTCGACGAGCTGGTTCTTGAACCGTGCCCGGAGGCCTTGGCGCCGCTGGCGGAGGGGCAGGTCAGGGTATCGGTGCGGGCGGCCGGGATGAACTTCCGCGATGTGCTGCTGTCCCTCGGGATGGTTCCCGACCAGGAGGTCCTGGGCAGCGAGGGGGCGGGGGTCGTCACGGAGGTCGGCCCGGGGGTCCACGGTCTCGCGCCGGGAGACCGGGTGATGGGCGTGTTCAAGGGCTCGTTCGGGCCCGTGGCCGTCACCGACCACCGGATGGTGGTGCGCTTCCCCGACGACTGGACGTTCGCCCGCGCCGCCACGGTGCCCATCGTCCATCTCACCGCCTACTACGCCCTGGTGGACCTCGCGCGACTCCAGCCGGGCGAGACGCTGCTCGTGCACGCCGCGGCCGGCGGTGTGGGCATGGCCGCCGTGCAGCTGGGGCGTCATCTGGGCGCGAAGGTCCTGGGCACGGCGAGCGAGGGCAAGTGGGATGCGCTGCGCGAGTTCGGTCTGGACGCGGAGCACCTGGCGTCGTCACGGACACCGGCATTCGAGGAGGAGTTCCGGCTGCGTACGCAGGGCCGTGGCGTCGATGTGGTCCTGAACTCCCTGACCGGGGCGTACGTGGACGCGTCACTGCGGCTCCTCGCGGACGGCGGCCGGTTCGTCGAGATGGGCAAGACGGACATCCGGGATGCCGCAGCGGTACAAGAGGAGCGTCCCGGGGTTTCGTACCGGGCGTTCGACATGCCCGAAGCCGGCCCCGAGCGCATGCAGGAGATGCTCAAGGAGATCGTCGAGCTGTTCGAGAGGGGCGTGCTGCGGCCTCATCCGGTGCGGGTGTGGGACGTCCGCAGGGCGGCCGATGCCTTCCGGTTCGTCAGCCAGGCCAAGCATGTCGGCAAGGTAGTGCTGACGGTGCCCCCGGCGGCGGATCCGGAAGGCACCGTACTGATCACGGGCGGGACAGGCACTCTGGGCGGGCTGGTGGCGCGTCATCTGGTGGAGAAGCACGGCGTACGCCATCTGCTCCTCACCAGCCGCCAAGGAGACACCGCACCCGGAGCACCCCAACTCCACACCGAACTCACCCAACTCGGCGCCCACACCGTCACCATCACCCCCTGCGACATCACCAACCCCCACGCACTCCAAAACCTCCTCGACACCATCCCCACCAACCACCCCCTCACCACCGTCATCCACACCGCCGCCACCCTCGACGACACCCCCCTCCACACCCTCACCCCCCAACGCCTCAACACCGTCCTGCAACCCAAAGCCGACGGCGCCTGGAACCTCCACCACCTCACCCGCCACCACCACCTCCACCACTTCATCCTCTTCTCCTCCATGTCCGGCACCCTCGGAGCACCCGGACAAGCCAACTACGCCGCCGCCAACACCTTCCTCGACGCCCTCGCCCACCACCGCCACACCCACGCACAACCCGCCCACTCCCTCGCCTGGAGCCTCTGGGCCAGACAAAGCACCCTCACCGCCCAACTCACCCACACCGACCACCACCGCATGGCGTCGGCAGGTCTGACTCCGCTCTCCTCGGAGGAGGGGCTCGCGCTGCTGGACGCCGCGACGAGCTCTTCGGAGCCCTTCTTGCTCCCGGCCCGTTGGGACGTATCGCTGCTGCGGCGACACGCGGACCGACTGCCCGCCGTGCTGCGCGGTGTGACGGGGGCGGGCGGGATGCGTCGTGCCGCGGTGCCGGACGGTCCGCGGCCCGTGGCCGGGGCTGAGCCGGATCTGCCGGGCCGCCTCGCTGCGGCGGCGACGGATCCCGAGCGGGACAGGATCGTCCTGGACGTGGTGCGGTCGCACGTGGCTGCCGTGCTCGGCCTTGGATCGCCCGGGGAAGTGCAGGCGGCCACGGCGTTCAAGGACTTCGGGTTCGACTCACTGCTCGCCGTGGAGCTGCGCAACCGGCTGAACACGGCGACCGGTCTGCGGCTGCCGTCGACGCTGGTCTTCGATCATCCGACGCCGCAGGCGGCCGCACGCTGCATCCGCGGGGAGCTGCTGCCGCCTCAGCCGGACTCCGCGGAGGGTGACGGCGCAACGCTCCTCGGCCGACTGGACCACCTCGAGTCACTGTTCGCGTCGCTCACCGCCGACGCGGGGGCCGTGACCGACGCGGAGGAGCGTACGGCGGTCGCGCAACGGCTCGGTGCTCTGCTGACGGCATGGCAGGAGACCGCCGCGGAGGGTGCCGTCCGCGCCCCGGAGGCGGAGCTGGCGGAGCACGACCTCGACGCGGCCACGGCCGACGAACTCTTCGACTTCATTGACAACGACCTGAGGATGAGCCGATGACCAGGGCCAACGACTCCGACGCGCAGAGCTCGCGGTCGGCGGGGGAACAGGACAAGCTCCTGGGTTACCTCAAGCGCGTCACCGGCGAGCTCCGGGACACCCAGCGGCGTCTCGATGAGGTGTCGGCCGCCGCGCTGGAACCGCTCGCGATCGTCGGCATCGGCTGCCGCTTCCCCGGCGCCCCCGAAGGACCCGACGCCCTCTGGAACCTCCTCGCCCACGGCACCGACGCCATCACCCCCTTCCCCACCGACCGCGGCTGGCCCACCGAAACCACCCACCACTACAACCGATCCGGCGGCTTCCTCGACACCGCCACCACCTTCGACCCCGCCTTCTTCGGCATCAGCCCCCGCGAAGCCCTCGCCATGGACCCCCAGCAACGACTCCTCCTCGAAGTCACCTGGGAAGCCATCGAACACGCCGGCATCAACCCCCACACCCTGCGCAACACCCACACCGGCGTCTACATCGGGGCTTCGCCGTCGGGATACGGCATGAACACCGATGCGACAGGCGCCGGCGTCGGGGGCCATCTGATGACCGGAGTCTCGCCGAGCGTGCTCTCCGGCCGCATCGCCTACACCCTCGGCCTGCAGGGACCCGCCGTCACCGTCGACACCGCCTGCTCCTCCTCGCTCGTCGCCCTCCACCAGGCAGGCCAGGCCCTGCGCACCGGCGAATGCGAACAAGCACTCGTCGGCGGTGTCGCCATCACCGCGTCGCCCGGTCTCTTCGACGAGTTCAGCATGCACGGAGGGCTCGCGTCCGACGCTCGTTGCAAGGCTTTCGGAGCCGGGGCCGACGGCACCGCGTTCTCCGAGGGAGTGGGCGTACTGCTCGTCGAACGCCTCTCCACCGCCCGCCGCAACAACCACCACATCCTCGCCCTCGTCCGCGGCTCCGCCATCAACCAGGACGGCGCAAGCAACGGCCTCACCGCCCCCAACGGACCCGCCCAACAACGCGTCATCCACCAAGCACTCACCCACGCCCACCTCACCCCCACCGACATCGACGCCATCGAAGCCCACGGCACCGGCACCCCACTCGGCGACCCCATCGAAGCCGGCGCACTCATCGCCGTGTACGGACCCGGACGGACCGAGGAACGGCCTCTCGCGCTCGGCTCCATCAAGTCCAACATCGGGCACACCCAGGCCGCCGCGGGCATCGCAGGCATCATCAAGATGGTCCTCGCCCTCCAGCACGAAACCCTCCCCTCCACCCTCCACGCCCAATCACCCAGCCCCCACATCACCTGGGAGAACAGCGGCCTGCAACTCCTGCACCACCACCAGCCCTGGCCACGCACAGAGCGCCCCCGCCGCGCCGGCATCTCCTCCTTCGGCATCAGCGGCACCAACGCCCACGTCATCATCGAAGAAGCCCCCCAACTCTCACCCACGGCCTCCACCCCAGCCCCGGAACCGCCGGCCGCACCGGGCATCACAACCGTCCCGTGGGTGGTCTCCGGCCACACCGAGGAGGCGCTGCGCGCCCAGGCACAGCGGCTCCTTGACCATCTGAAGGCCCGTCCCGAACTCTCGCCCAGCGATGTCGGGTTGGCCCTGGCGACGACCCGGTCGGCGCTCGAACACCGGGGCGTGGTCCTCGGGTCGGACCGCGAGGAGCTGCTCTCCGGGTTCGCCGCCCTGGCGCAGGGGGAACCTGCCGCGCGGACCGTGACCGGCGCGGGGTCGGCGTCCGGCGCCACTGTGTTCGTCTTCCCCGGTCAAGGCAGCCAGTGGGAGGGCATGGGCCGGGAACTGCTGGAGGGCTCCCCGGCGTTCGCCGAAGCCGTGTACGCCTGCGACACCGCGTTCGGACCGCTGACCGGCTGGTCGATGACGGCGCTGCTGCGCGGCGAACTGCCGGCGGACACCTACCCGTTGGACCGCCTGGACATCGCCCAGCCGGCTCTGTTCACCATGTACGTGGGACTGGCCGCCGCATGGCGCTCGCTCGGGGTGCGGCCGGACGCCGTGGTCGGGCACAGCCAGGGCGAAGTGGCCGCGGCCGTGGTCGCCGGGATCCTGACCCTCGAAGAGGGCGCCCGTGTCGTGGCGTTGCGCAGCCGGATGCTCCACGAGGAGGGACGCGGCGGCGAGATGGCGTTCATCGAGCTGCCCGAGGAGGCCGTACGGGAACGGATCGCGGGACTCGGCGGTGCCGTGAGCCTGGCGGGGGTGAACTCGGCCCGGTCCGTGGTGGTGTCCGGCGACACGGACGCGATCGTGAACCTGTTGATGGAGCTGGACGACGAGGACATCGTGTGCGGCAGGCTGCACGCCGCCTGCGCCTCGCACAGTCCGCACATGGACCGTCTCCTGCCCCGCCTCACCGAGGCCCTGGCCGACGTGCGGCCCCGCAGCGGTGAGGTCCCCTTCTACTCGACCGTCACCGGCACGTACGTCGACGGGCGGGAGCTCGACGCCGCGTACTGGAGCCGCAACCTGCGCCAGACCGTGCAGTTCCACCGGGCCACCCAGGCCCTTCTCGAAGCGGGCCACGCCTGGTTCCTCGAAGTGTCTCCGCATCCCGTCCTCTCCGTAGGGGGCCTCGACACGCTGGCCGAGAACGGGGCGCAGGCGGCGGCCTCCGGCACCCTGCGTCGCGGCCAGGGCGGACCCGGCCGTCTCGTGCAGGCGCTGGCCGAGTCGTACACCCAGGGTGTCGAGGTGGACTGGCGGCCGCTGTTCGGCGGCGCACGAACCGTCGCGCTGCCCACCTACGCCTTCCGGCACCAGCACTTCTGGCTGCCGCCGGGCGCCGCCGCGGGGACCTCCCCAAAGCGCCCCGACAGCGCCGCGCACCCCTTCCTGCCCAGCGCGGTGACGTCGTCCGGCACGGGCGAGACCGTCCTGACCGGCGAGGTGTCCCTGCGCAGCCACCCCTGGCTCGCCGACCATGCCGCCCTGGACACCGTCCTGCTGCCGGGTACGGGTTTCCTCGAGCTCGTGCTGCACGCCGCCGCCCGGACGGGCTGCGACCTGGTCGACGAACTGACGCTGCACACACCTCTGTTGCTCGACGACGACCCGAGGCACCTGCAGGTCTGTGTGGGGGCGACGGACGACTGCGGGCGCCGTCCCGTCGAGGTCTTCTCCCAGGAGCAGGGCGCACCGGCCGACGCGGAGTGGACGCGCCACGCCTCGGGCGTGCTGACCCGTGGCGCACCGGAGCCGGCCGATGGTGCGGCGGTGTGGCCGCCCGCGGGCGCCGTTCCCGTGGACCTCGACCACCACTACGCCCGGGCGGCCGCGTTCGGTTACGGCTACGGCCCGGCCTTCCAGGGGCTGCGATCGGCCTGGCTCCACGACGGCGAGGCCTTCGCCGAGATCCGTCTCGACCCGTCCGCCGCGGACCTCGCGGGCGGCGGGGGGTTCGTGGCGCATCCGGCGCTGATGGACGCGGCGCTCCAGACGGTCGGACTGCTGTCGGACCAGGACGGCCAGAACGGCCAGGACGGCCAGGACGGCCAGGAGGGTGTCCGGCTGCCGTTCCTGTGGCAGCGCGTCGCGGTGCACGCGGCGGGTGCGGAGGTGCTGCGGGTGCGTGTCTCGCCCTCGCCCGAAGGCGGCGGCTACTGCCTGGAGATGAGCGACGAGCACGGCGAGCCTGTGGCCTCGGTGGGCCGTCTCGTCCTGCGTCCCGTCCCCTCCGGCGCGCTGGCCGCCGAGGGGGCGGACGCTGCCGGACGCCTGCACCGTCTGGCGTGGAACCCGCTGCCTGCGGCCGGGAGCACGGTCGCGCCCGAGCGGTGCGCGGTGCTCACCGAGTTGTTCGCCCCGGCGGCGGACGGCGCGGAGCGGAGCGCGTGGTTCGAGGAGTACGTACCGTCCGATCGGTACGAGCGTCATGCGGGCCTGGCCGCCCTCGCCGAGCAGGTCGAAGAGCGGGGTGCGGCCCCGGACCTCGTGTTCGTGCCGTGCCCTCCCCCGGCCGACACGGAGCTCGCCGCCGCCGTGCCCCAGGCGGTGCGGCAGCGCACCCAGCAGGTGCTCGCGCTGTTGCACGCTTGGCTCGACGACCACCGCTTCGACGCTTCCCGCCTGGTCCTGCTGACCCGGGGCGCGCTTGCCGCCGCGCCGAGTGACAGAGTGGACGATCTGGCGGGAGCGGCCCTGTGGGGGCTCGTCCGGTCGGCGCAGAACGAGTACCCCGGTCGCGTCGCGCTGGTCGACCTGGACGGCGCCTCAGACGGCAGGACCTCGCCGGAATCCCTGCCGTACGAGGAGGAACCGCAGCTGGCGGTGCGCGACGCGCAAGTCCTCGTGCCCCGTCTGGTGCCCGCGGATGCTCCGGTGGAGCCCGTGCGCATCGGAGACGCGGGCGGCACGGTGCTGATCACCGGTGGCACCGGCACACTCGGATCCGTACTGGCGCGTCATCTGGTGGAGAAGCACGGCGTACGCCATCTGCTCCTCACCAGCCGCCAAGGAGACACCGCACCCGGAGCACCCCAACTCCACACCGAACTCACCCAACTCGGCGCCCACACCGTCACCATCACCCCCTGCGACATCACCAACCCCCACGCACTCCAAAACCTCCTCGACACCATCCCCACCAACCACCCCCTCACCACCGTCATCCACACCGCCGCCACCCTCGACGACACCCCCCTCCACACCCTCACCCCCCAACGCCTCAACACCGTCCTGCAACCCAAAGCCGACGGCGCCTGGAACCTCCACCACCTCACCCGCCACCACCACCTCCACCACTTCATCCTCTTCTCCTCCATGTCCGGCACCCTCGGAGCACCCGGACAAGCCAACTACGCCGCCGCCAACACCTTCCTCGACGCCCTCGCCCACCACCGCCACACCCACGCACAACCCGCCCACTCCCTCGCCTGGAGCCTCTGGGCCAGACAAAGCACCCTCACCGCCCAACTCACCCACACCGACCACCACCGCATGGCACGGTCCGGTGTACTGCCGATCAGCACCGACAGGGCCCTCGCCCTCTTCGATGCCGCCATGGCACTCCCCGACGCCGTGGCGGTTCCAGCCCGCTTCGACCTGCCCGCTCTGCGGCGCATCGCCGACGCCGTGCCCGCGCCGCTGCGCGGCCTCGCCGGACCGGTGACCCGGCGGGGGCCTCGGCCCACGCCGACCGCGGGGAGTTCGTCCGCCGCGGGTTCCTCGCTCGCCGCGCGCCTGGCGGGCGTGCCCGAGGAGGAGCGGGACGAGGTGACGCTGCGTCTGGTGCGCGGGCACGTGGCCGCCGTACTGGGACACGAGGGTGCGGACGAGGTGGCCCCCGACACGGACTTCAAGTCCCTCGGGTTCGACTCGCTCCTCTCGGTGGAGCTGCGCAACCGACTCGGCACGGCCTCCGGTCTGCGGCTGCCGTCGACGCTGGTCTTCGACCACCCGACGCCGCGGGCCGTGGCCCGTTACCTACGGCAGGAGTGTGCGCTGCCCGAGGCTGCTCCGTCCGGAGTGCCGGCCCCGGCCGCTCCGGTGCGCACGGCCTCGCATCCCGACGAGGTGTCGGCCGCCGCGCAGGAACCGCTCGCGATCGTAGGCATCGGCTGCCGCTTCCCCGGCGCCCCCGAAGGACCCGACGCCCTCTGGAACCTCCTCGCCCACGGCACCGACGCCATCACCCCCTTCCCCACCGACCGCGGCTGGACCACCGACACCACCCACCACTACAACCGCTCCGGCGGCTTCCTCGACACCGCCACCACCTTCGACCCCGCCTTCTTCGGCATCAGCCCCCGCGAAGCCCTCGCCATGGACCCCCAACAACGACTCCTCCTCGAAGTCACCTGGGAAGCCATCGAACACGCCGGCATCAACCCCCACACCCTGCGCAACACCCACACCGGCGTCTACATCGGGGCCATGCCCACCGGGTACGGCTCGCAGAGCGACACGGAGGGGGTTCGCGGGCACCTGATGACCGGGGTGTCGCCGAGCGTGCTCTCCGGCCGCATCGCCTACACCCTCGGCCTGCAAGGGCCCGCCGTCACCGTCGACACCGCCTGCTCCTCCTCACTCGTCGCCCTCCACCAGGCAGGCCAGGCCCTGCGCACCGGCGAATGCGAACAAGCACTCGTCGGCGGGATCACGGTGATGGCCACCTCGGCCCTGTTCGAGGAGTTCGGCGTGCAGGGCGGCCTGGCATCAGACGCTCGTTGCAAGGCTTTCGGAGCCGGGGCCGACGGCACCGCGCTGTCCGAGGGAGTGGGCGTACTGCTCGTCGAACGCCTCTCCACCGCCCGCCGCAACAACCACCACATCCTCGCCCTCGTCCGCGGCTCCGCCATCAACCAGGACGGCGCAAGCAACGGCCTCACCGCCCCCAACGGACCCGCACAACAACGCGTCATCCACCAAGCACTCACCCACGCCCACCTCACCCCCACCGACATCGACGCCATCGAAGCCCACGGCACCGGCACCCCACTCGGCGACCCCATCGAAGCCGGCGCACTGGCCGAGGTCTTCGGCCCCGGCCGCGAGGACGACAGGCCGCTGTACCTCGGCTCGTCGAAGTCCAACATCGGGCACACCCAGGCCGCCGCGGGCATCGCAGGCATCATCAAAATGGTCCTCGCCCTCCAGCACGAAACCCTCCCCTCCACCCTCCACGCCCAGTCACCCAGCCCCCACATCACCTGGGAGAACAGCGGCCTACAACTCCTGCACCACCACCAGCCCTGGCCACGCACAGAGCGCCCCCGCCGCGCCGGCATCTCCTCCTTCGGCATCAGCGGCACCAACGCCCACGTCATCATCGAAGAAGCCCCCCAACTCTCACCCACGGCCTCCACCCCCACAGAGCCCGCCGAGCTGCGCCCGGTCGTGCTCTCGGCCCAGGACGACGACGCCCTGCGCGAGCAGGCCGGACGATGGGCCGACTGGCTCGATCGCCATCCCGCGACGCCGCTCGCCGACGTGGCGACGACCGCGTCCCGGCGCGCGCGGTTCGACGTCCGTGCCGCCGTCCTCGCCACCGGCACACGGGAAGCCGCGGAATCCCTGCGCGCCGTGGCAGCAGGCGCTTCCCACCCGGCGGCTGTGCGTGACGAAGCGGTCGAGGGCGGTCTCGGCGTCCTGTTCACCGGCCAGGGCAGCCAGTTCGCCACCATGGGACTCGGCCTGTACGAACGTTTCGACGCCTACCGCACGGCATTCGCCGAGGTGTGCGCGGCGGTCGACGCGCACCTGGACGGCTCGCTCGCCGAGGTGGTGTTCGCCGCGGACGGCGACACGCTCGGCATGACGGAGTTCGCGCAGCCCGCGCTGTTCGCCCTCGAAGTGGCCCTGTACCGGCTGTGGGAGTCCTGGGGCGTCACCGCCCACGCGGTCTGCGGGCACTCCGTCGGAGAGCTCGCCGCCGCACATGTCTCCGGCGTCCTGGGGCTTGCGGACGCGGCACGCCTGGTGGTCGCCCGCGGCCGTCTCATGCAGTCCTGCCGGACCGACGGCGCCATGGCCTCCGTCGAGGCGGCGGAGGCCGAAGTTCTCGACGCCTTGGCCGGGTTCGGGGATTCGGTGTCCGTGGCCGCGCTCAACTCCCCGGGCATGACGGTGATCAGCGGGGACCGGGAGCCGGTGCAGGCACTCGCGCAGCGCTTCGCCGACCTCGGCCGGCGCACCCGCGGCCTGCGTGTCTCGCACGCCTTCCACAGCCCTCACATGGACCCCGTGCTCGACGAGTTCGCCGCCGTGGCGGAAAGCTGCGAATTCCACGCTCCCCGGATTCCGGTGGTGGACGCCCTGACGGGGACCTGGTCCGGCAGCGACACCCCCGCGGGCGAGGGCATCCGCTCCGCACGCCACTGGGTGCGCCAGGCCCGCGACGCCGTACGTTTCGGGCAGTCCCTGGAGACCCTGCACCAGCGCGGGATCTCGCGCTTCCTGGAGTGCGGCCCCGGCGCCGTCCTGACCGCCATGGGTGCCCAGACGCTCCAGGCGGCGCGCTTCGTTCCCAGCATGCGGCACGGCGACTCCGCCGGCGAACCCCGGACGCTCCTGACCGCGCTCGCCCGGCTGTACGCAGCGGGACAACCGGTGGAGTGGAGCCGGATACCGGGCCACGACCGGGGCGGGCTCGTGCCGCTGCCGTCGTACGCCTTCCAGCGCCGGCCGTACTGGCTGATGCCCGGGACCGCCCCCGGAGGCCACCGCTCCGCCGGCTTCGACGGCGTACCGGCCCATGCCTGGCTCGATGCGAGGACCGACATCGCGGGCGGTGAGGGGCACTTGCTGACCGGGCGGCTCGACCCGCTGCGGCACGCCTGGCTCGCGGACCACCGGCTGTTCGGTTCCGTCGTCCTGCCGGGGACGGCCCTTTTGGACCTGGTGACCGCCGCGGCAGGCGCGGTCGCGGCCGCCGAGGGCGGCGAGAGGCCGGGCGTCGCCGGGATCACGCTCACGCACCCGCTGGTGCTCACAGAGGCGGTACGCCTCCAGGTGCGGGTAGGTCCACCCACCGACGGGCGCCGCCGCGTCACCGTGCACAGCTGCCCGGAGAGTTCCGGGCCGGCGGTCTGGAGTCTGCACGCCGAGGGAGAGCTGGCCACAGAGCCGGTCGAGACAGGAGCTGCGGACTCAGAGGTAGCCACGTGGTCGTCGGCCGACGATGCGGTGCCCACCGGCGAGCCGGTCGAACTCGGTGCGGTGTACGAGCAGTTCGACGCCCGCGGGGTGGACTACGGCCCCGCCTTCCGGGGTCTCTCGGAGCTGTGGCTGCGCGGCAACGAGGCGTACGGCCTGGTCCACCTTCCGGAGGAGCTCTCGCCCCGGGGCCACACGCTGCATCCCGCCCTGTTGGACACCGCCCTGCACTGCGTGGCGGCACTGACCGGGAGCGCGGATCACGACGCCGCAGTACGCGTGCCGTACTCCTGGCACGACGTACACCTGCACACCACGGAGGCGACCGAAGTACGGGTCCGTGTCAGCTGGGACGCCGCCACCGCCACCGCACGGGTGCGGCTCTCGGATCCCGCGGGACTCCCTGTCCTCTCGGCGCGGCTGCGGCTGCGCGAGGTGACCGCCGCCCAGCTGCGGGCCGCGCTTGTCGTGGAGCCGCTGTACCGCCTGGAGTTCACGCCGCTGCCCGCGGCCGCAGCGGCCCCGTGCCGCCCTCTGCGGATACTCGGCGGGAGCGACCTCCCCGACGTCGACGCCCTGCGAGACCTCATCGACCGGGGGACACCGGCCCCCGGCCTGCTGGTCGTGGACGCCACCGCCGGTTCGGCGACCGACGCCTGGGCGCCCGTCGAGGAGCACCTGCGCACGCTGCGGGCCCTGTTGGCGGAACCGTTGCTGCGGGACACCGAGCTGGTCTGGGTGACGTGCGGAGCGGTGGACGCGGGGGACGGTGTCCGGGACCTGGCACACGCCCCGGTGTGGGGCCTGGTCCGGGCCGCACGCAACGAACACTCCGACCGGGTCGTCCGGCTGATCGACATCGACACCGGAATCGACGACGCCGCAGTCCTGGAGCATGCCCTTGCGGTCGTCGGTGAACCCGAGATGGCGGTACGGGGCGGGAAGCCGTCGGTCGCCCGGCTCACGCGCGTACCGGCGACCCCTGAACGGGGCGCCGTCGGCCGAGTCCTCGACCCTCAGGGGACGGTCCTGGTCACCGGCGCGCCGGGGGAACTCGGCAGTGCTCTGGCCCGGCACCTGGTGACGGCCCACGGCGTACGGCACCTGACCCTGACCTCGCGGCGGGGCCCGGACGCACCCGGCGCCGACGACCTCGTGGCCGAGCTCACCGCGGCGGGCGCCACGAGTGTCCGCGTGCTGTCCTGCGACACCGGTCAACGCGACGAGGTGGCCGCGCTCCTTGCGGACGTCGACCCCGCACATCCGTGGACGGGGGTGTTCCATCTGGCCGCCGTTCTCGACGACGGGCTCCTGGACACGCAGGACGCGCAGCGGCTGCGCCGGGTGCTCGCGCCGAAGGCGGCCGGGGCGTTGCATCTGCACGAGCTGTCGCGTGAGCGGGAACTGGACCTCTCCGCGTTCGTGCTGTTCTCATCGGCCGCCGGTGTACTGGGCAGTGCGGGCCAGAGCACCTATGCGGCGGCCAACGTCTTCCTGGACGCGCTGGCCGCGCACCGCCACGCCGAGGGCCTGGCCGCGACAAGCCTGTCCTGGGGTCTGTGGGAGCCGGCAGGCGGCGGGCTGACCGCCGGCCTCGGCAAGGCCGATCTGGCCCGGATGGAGCGTCAGGGCATCGGTGCCCTCACCCACGAGGAGGGGCTGCGGCTCCTCGACCGGGCTCTTGCGCGTCCCGAGCCGCACCTCGTTCCCCTCGTGCTCGACGTGCCGGCGATAGGGCGCGCGGTACGCAGCGGCTCCGAACTGCCCGCCGTGCTCAGGACGCTGGTGGGCACGCAGGGCGAGCCACGCCCGGGGCTGCCGTCGGGTGTCGCCGCGGGCACGGCGGCGCCGCTGCGCGAACGGCTGCTCGGAGCGCCGGAGGAACGGCGCGGCGAGATCCTCGGTGCGCTGGTGCGCCACGAGGTGTCCGTGGTCCTGGGCATGGTGGACGACGAACACGACGCGTCGGTACACGCCGACCGGCCGTTCCGTGACCTCGGCGTGGATTCGCTGATGTCGATGGAGCTGAGCCGACGGCTGACGCAACTGACGGACTGTGCCCTGCCCGGCGACGTGGCGTTCGACCACGCGACGCCGCAGGCGCTCACCGACCACCTTCTCGGCCTGCTGGCCGCGGCGTGGGCGAACCAGGGCGCTGTCCCGGCCGCGGCTGTCCCCGCTCTCGTACGGTCCGCCGAACGTGGTGCCCACCCCGCCACCGAGGGACAGCGACGGCTGTGGTTCCTGGAGCAGTTGAGGCCGGGGACGGTGCAGTACAGCGCGGTGCACCGGGTCCGGCTGCCCCGCGCGATCGACCCGGCCCTGCTGGAGCGTTCCCTGGCCTGGGTGGCGGACCGGCACGAGGCGCTCCGTACCCGGTTCGAGCTGCGCGACGGTGAACTGACGCAGGTCGTCGACGAGGCACCGGACATCCCGTTCCACCACGTCGACCTCTCGCAGGACGGCCAGGAAGCGGTGGCCGCGCGTCTGCGGCAGGACGAGCTCACGCCGTTCGCGCTGGAGGGCGGATCACTGCTGCGGTGCCTGCTCCTGGACACGGCGCCCGGCGAACAGGTCCTGTCGGTGGCGATGCATCACGCCATCACCGACGGCTGGTCGGCCGGTGTGTTCTTCCGTGAACTGTTCACCGCCTGCGAGGTGTTCGCCGCAGGCCACGAACCCGTCGCGCCCCGTCAAGACCACCACCTCGGTGACTACGCCCGCTGGGAGCAGCAGGCCCTCGCCACCGGCGCCTTCGCCGATGCGCTCGACCACTTCGGCACCGAGCTCGCCGGCCTGCCCCGCCCCGAACTGCCCGCCCTCACCGACCACACCACCCCCGACCACCCCGACCACTACAGCGGCACTCACGCCTTCACCCTTCCCGCCGGTCTGCGCCGCGACCTCGAACACGTCGCCGCGGACTCGTCCGTCACCCCGTACACGGTGCTCCTGGCCGCGTACGCCCTCCTCCTGTCCCGCTACACCCACCAGCAGGACTTCGCCGTCGGCACCATCTGGGCCAACCGGCAGCACGCCGCCGACGAGTCCGTCGGCTTCTTCGCCAACACGCTTCCGCTGCGCTGCACGCTCACCGGCGACCCCACGTTCCGGGAACTCCTCGCCTCGCTGCAGCCTCGCGTCCGCGCCGCGCTCGAGCACCAGGCGGTACCTCTCACCGAGATCGTGCGCGGTGCGGCGGTCACCGACCGCGCCGGGGGTGAGAACCCTCTCTTCCGCACCGTCTTCAACTACCTGGGCGCAGGCTTCGCCGACGGTGCCGAGCGGACGGGCGAGGCCGGCGGACCGGACACCTCGGCGGGAGCACAGCCGTGGGACGAGGACGGCCACACGGGCAACGTCCGGGGTGCGGCCAAGTTCGAACTGGGGCTGACCCTGATCGCGGAGGGCGGTGCGGACGGCCGTCTCCTGGGCGAGCTGGAGTTCCAGTCACACGTCCTCGACCACGCCGCCGCCGCGCGCATGGCGGCCACCTTCCACGACATGCTCGGCGCCCTCGTCCAGGACCCCGACCGCCCGGTGACCGGCCTCGACCTGCTCGGAGACCAGGAACAGGCATGGCTCGCGGAGCGCGGCGGACACACCCTTCCGCCGGTGGCACCCGCCGCCACGGCCCTCGACCTCATCCACACCCAGGTCCTGCGCACTCCTGATGCCGTGGCCCTCACCGACCGAGGCAAGGACCTCACCTACCGCGGGCTGTGGACCGCGGCGGCACGGCTCGCCGACCGGCTGCGCGCCCTTCCCACCGGGCCCGACACGCTCATCGGCATCCATCTGCCCAGGTCCGCCGACACGGTCGTCGCCATGCTCGCGGTATGGCGGACCGGCAGTGCCTACGTCTCCCTCGACCCCGGCTACCCCGCCGGCCGGCTCCGGCACGTCGTCGACGACAGCCGGCTCCGTACCGTCATCACACGTACGGACATCTCCGGGGCGTTCCACGACACCGGCGTGGCCACCATCGCTGTCGACGACCTCCCCGCCGACGGCCACCTGCCCGCCGACGATGCCGATGAGCCCGACGCTCATGTCACCGCGCCCTCGCTCACCGATCTGGCGTTCGTGATCTACACGTCGGGGTCGACGGGCACTCCGAAGGGCGTTCAGATCGAGCACTCCCAGTTCGCCACCTTCTGCGGCACCGTGGACGAGCGGATCGGCGGCGGCTCGGGCGACACTTGGCTCGCGGTGACGAGTCCATCGTTCGACATCTCCACCGTCGAACTGCTGTGGACCCTGACCCGCGGCTACCGCGTCGTCATGGCCGACGGCTCCGTCGCCGACTGGGCCGACAGCCTCCCGTACGCCCCCACTCATCTGCAGTGCACGCCGTCACTGGCCCGCATGCTGCTCGCCGACACAGATGGCCGGTCGCTCCTCTCCAGCCTTCGCCACATGATCGTCGGCGGTGAGGCACTCGATTCACCACTGGCCCACGATCTCCTCGGTCGCTGCGGCAGGGTCACCAACATCTACGGGCCGACGGAGACCACGGTGTGGTCGACGACATGGGACGTGGAGCCGGGCGAGGTGTCGCTGGGGCACGCCGTCGACCACGCGTATCTCTATGTGCTCGACGAGCAGCGGCGCAGGGTACCGCGCGGTGTCCGGGGCGAGTTGTGGATCGGTGGCCAGGGCGTGGCCCGCGGCTATGCGAACCGCCCCGACCTCACCGCCGAGCGTTTCGTGCCCGACCCGTACGCCGGCACGCCCGGCGCCCGTATGTACCGCACGGGCGATGTCGTCAGGTACCGCCCCGACGGAAGCCTCCAGTACCACGGGCGCGCCGACAACCAGGTGAAGATCCGCGGCCACCGCATCGAGCTCGGTGAGATCGAGGCGGTGGCAGCCGGTCACCCGGCCGTGCTGGAGTGCGCGGCCGTCGTCCGGCAGGACGTCCCCGGGGACCCGGCGCTGTACTTGTACTGGGTGTCCCGGCCGGGCTCCGGCGCCGACGCGGAGACGGGCATCCGCGGGGAACTCGCCGACCGGCTCCCGTCGTTCATGGTCCCGGCCTGGATCGTGCTCCTGCCGGAGCTGCCGCACACTCCCAACGAGAAGATCGACCGCAACGCACTCGTCGCGCTTCCCGAGCCGGCCGGTTCGGTTCCGGAGGCTCCCACCGCCCCGGCTCCTCATGCGAGTTCGGCCGCGGAGGTCATCACCCGGGTCTGGTGCACCCTTCTCGACCGGCCCGACATCGACCCGGACAGCGGCTTCTTCGAGCTGGGTGCCACGTCGATGACCGCCACACGCGCCCACCACCTCGTACGCGAGGCGCTCGGGCTCGACTTCCCGCTGGCCGACATCTTCCGGCACCCCACGGTCGGCAAACTCGCCGCCCACCTGGAGCGGCTCGGTTCGCCCCGGCCTTCGGCCGCCATCGCACACCCCGACAGGGCGGGCGGCAGGCCGGCGGGCAACTCCGGTGACGGTTCCGGCCCCGACGAGCCCATCGCCATCGTCGGCATGGCCTGCCGACTGCCGGGCGCCCCCGACGTCGACACGTTCTGGGACGGCCTGCGCAAGGGCACCGATTCCATCCGCCGCTTCACCGAGACGGAGTTGCGCGAGGCGGGCATACCCGAGGCGCTGCTCGCCGATCCCTCGTACGTCAAGGCCAAGGGGTACATCGAGGACGCCGACCACTTCGACGCCGCGTTCTTCGGCTACTCACGCGCCGAGGCCGAGACCATCGACCCGCAGCACCGCCTCTTCCTCGAATGCGCCTGGGAAGGCCTGGAGAACGCCGGGATCGTGCCGCGTACGTTCCCCGGGGACATCGGCATCTTCGGCGGGTCGGGCAACGGCGGGTACGACCAGGGCGAGGTGACCGATCTGTCGTCGTTCTACCGGTCGATGATCGGCGGCAGGAACGACTTCCTGGCCACGCGTGCGGCGCACAAGCTGAATCTGACCGGCCCCGCGCTGACCGTCCAGACCGCCTGCTCCACCGGGCTCGTCGCCACCCACCTGGCCCGGATGAGCCTGCTGAGCGGCGAGTGCGACATCGCACTCGCCGGGGCCTCCTCGCTGGCCCTGCCTCTGAAGCAGGGCTATCTCCACCAGGAGGGACTCGTGGTGTCCAGGGACGGAGTCTGCCGCGCCTTCGACGCGGAAGGCGACGGCACCGTGGGCAGTGACGGTGTGGGGGTGGTGGTGCTGCGCAGGCTCTCCGACGCCCTCGCCGCAGGCGACACCATCTACGCCGTCATCCGCGGCAGCGCCATCAACAACGACGGCGCCGACAAAGTCGCCTTCATGGCCCCCAGCACCACCGGCCAAGCACGCGTCATCACCGCCGCACACCACAACGCCCACACCACCCCCGACACCATCACCCTCATCGAAGCCCACGGCACCGCCACCCCCCTCGGCGACCCCATCGAAATCCAAGCCCTCCAAGAAACCTTCGCCCCCCACCCCCGCACCCAACCCTGCGCCATCGGCTCCGTAAAAACCAACATCGGCCACACCGACACCACCGCCGGAATCGCCGGACTCATCAAAACCACCCTCAGCCTCCACCACCGCGAACTCGTCCCCACCCTCCACTACCAAAACCCCAACCCCCACATGAACCTCAACCCCCACCTCTTCCACATCAACACCCACCTCACCCCCTGGCCAACCACCACCACACCCCGCCGCGCAGGCGTCTCCGCCTTCGGCATCGGCGGCACCAACGCCCACCTCATCCTCGAAGAAGCACCCGCATCGGTCGAAGCACCCGCGAGGCGCCCGGAGTCCGTGGAGCCCGACGCGCTGCCCGTGGTCGTCTCCGCCCGTGACGGGGCGGCGCTCGCCGAGCAGGCGGGGCGCTGGGCGTCCTGGCTGCGCGAGCATCCGACGCTGCCGCTGCCGACTCTGGCGCGTACGGCGGCCGAACGCCGTACCCACTTCGCCGAGCGGGCGAGCGTGACCGCCACGAGCACCGCCGAGCTGATCGACGGACTCGCGGCGCTCGCCGAGGGTCGCTCGCACCACGGCTTGGTGCGCGGCACGGCGGCGGCCCGCGGCCGGACCGTGTTCGTGTTCCCCGGCCAGGGCGGCGACTGGGAGGGAATGGGACGTGAACTCCTGGGCCAGTCACCTGCGTTCGCCGACGCGGCACGCCGGTGCGACGCGGCTCTGCGGCCACTGACCGGCTGGTCGGTCCTCGATGTGCTGCACGGCCGCGGTGCGCCGGAGCTCTCCGCGGACCGACTGGACGTCCTTCAGCCGGTGATGTTCACCCTGTACGTGTCGCTGGCGGCGGCCTGGGGCGAGCTGGGTGTGGAACCCGACGCGGTGGTCGGGCACAGCCAGGGCGAGATCGCCGCGGCGGTCGTCGCGGGCGCACTCACCCTCGAAGAGGGGGCCCGCGTCGTCCGTCTGCGGAGCCGGGCGCTTGCCGACGTGGCCGGCACGGGCGCCATGGCAGTGATCGAACTGCCCCTCGACGAGGTGGCCGAGCGGATCGCGCCCTTCGGCGGTGCGATCTCCGTGGCGGCCGTGAACACCCCCGGGTCGGTGGCGGTGTCGGGGGACGCGGACGCCGTGGCGGAACTGCTACGCGCGCTCGACGACGAAGACGTCGTCTGCGGCGGCCTCGATGCGCCGGTGGCCTCGCACAGCCGCCACATGGATGCCCTGCTGCCGACGCTGCGGGCCGAACTCTCCGCGCTCCGGCCGCGCGGCACCTCGATCCCCTTCTACTCCACCGTCACCGGCACCCTGCTGGACGGCGGTTGCCTCGACGCGGAGTACTGGTGCCGCAACCTGCGGGAGCCGGTCCGGCTCGATCTCGCGCAGCAGCGGCTCCTCGCGGACGGCAACGACGTGTTCGTCGAGGTCGGCCCGCACCCCGTCCTCGCGATGCCACTGGCCGCCGGCAGCGACCGGGCCGTGGTGGTCGGCAGCCTGCAACGGGGACGCGGCGGCCTGTCCGCACTGCTGCACAGCCTCGGCGCCCTGCACACCCACGGATACCCGGTGGACTGGACACGTGCCTTCGGGGAACTGCCCGCACAGGTCGCGCCCCTTCCGGGGTACGCCTTCCAGCGCGAGCGCTACTGGCTGGACACCCCGTCCGCGGCGCGCGTGTCACGGCCGGAGGAGGCGTTCTGGGACGCGGTCCACAGCGGCGATGCACGGCAGGTCGTCGACGCGTTGGGGGCTCTGGCCTCCGACCAGGTGCTCGCGGGGCTGTCCGAGTTGCTGCCCGCGCTCGCCGCGGTACGGCCCGCCGAGGGCTCGGTAACACCTCCGGGCGGGTCGCGGCAGGAGGCGCAGGACGGTGGAGCCGACCAGGGCCCTGCCGCGCTGCGGCGCCGTCTGGCCGGGCTCGGTGCAGACGAGGGGGTGCATACCCTGCTCGGCCTGGTGCGCGGTGAGGCCGCAGCCGTCCTCGCCTGCGGGACCACCGACATCCCGGCGGAGCAGCCCCTTCAGCAGCTGGGCATGGACTCGCTGGCGGCGGTGCGGCTGCGGGCCGAACTCGACCGGCGTACGGGGGTGGCGCTCGAGCCCCGGATCATCCTCGGCAAGGGCGGCAGCCTGGGAGTGGCCGCGGCTCTCCTCCGGGAGATGACGGGGCGGCCCGCTCCGGTGGAGGCAGGGGCCCGGAGTGTGTCCGGGCGCCCGTCGAACGGCGCGTCCCCGTATCTGTCCGACTCCCCCTGGCTCCGTGTCCTCAAGCCGGCCCCGTCCGCCCGGGCCAGGATCGTGGCGTTCGCAGGCCTGGGCGGAACCACCGACTCCCACGTCCCGCTGATCCGTCATCTGCCGGACGACGTCGAGCTGCTGGCCGTCCAGATGGCCGGCCGTGAGGACCGTTTCGACGAGCCGCCGCTTGCAGACGTCGACACCGTGGCCGACGGCGTCGTGCGGGCGCTGGCCGAACTGCCCGGCATGCCGACCGTTTTGTACGGGCACAGCAACGGCGCCTCGCTGGCCTGGGAGGTCGCCCACCGGATCGGTGCGCCGCAGGACGGCATGCCCCTGGTGCTCGTCCCCGCCTGCGCGCCCGCCCCCTACAGCGAGGTTCCCTCCGTGCTGCAGGACCTGGAGCAGGTGGGCGAGGTGCTCAGGACGGGCGGCATCCGGGAGGCCGCGCAGGCACTGCGCGGGCTGCTCCCCGAGGCGTTGCTGGCGGACGACGAGATCCTGAAGGCGTACATCGGCAATCTCTGGGCCGACGTCGAACTCGCCAAGGACCACCGGGAGAAGCTGCGTCTCGACCGGCGTGCGCCGCTCGACGTGCCGGTCGTCGCCGTCGCCGCGGCCGGTGATCCAGTCCTGCCGGAGGGAACGCTGCAGGGCTGGCAGGAGCTGACCCGGGATCGTTTCCTGCACCGCACCATCCCGGGCAACCACTCGGCCCCCATGGAGAACCCGCTCGCCATGGCTGCCGAGTTGACGGCGGCGATACCGACACGGGGCGACTGAGCCCTCGGGGCCGACTCCGGAGCCCGGTCCTCGCATGCCGAGGACCGGGCTCCGGCACGTCGGCACCCGGCGTTCGCCCAGCGGGCGCGAGGTGCTTGGCTTCCAGCCGGCGGGCTCGCTCCATGACCGGCAAGACGTCTCCTGAGGCAACCGGATAGATTGCGCGCGTCGACAGTCCGACTACTTGAAGAGGCGAAGCGTGACCGAGACCAGCGAGGCCCGATCCGCGGACGGTTCGGCGCATGCGACCCAGCAGAGCCGACTGCGCCGCCTGATGCGCCTCATCCCTTTGGTCGCTCCCCTCCTGCTGTGGACCGTGCCTTGCTGGGTGCTGCTGCACGCAGGACAGCACTGGCCGCTCCCCGTGGCGCTTGGCGGCACCGCCCTGTTCGTCCTCGGTCTGATCGGCATGCCGCTCGCGATGATGCGCGGCCACGGCAGGCGCCAGCAGGACCGGGCGGCGATCGTCGGGGACACCCTCCTCGGGGTCAGCTGGGTGCTGTTCACCTGGTCCGTCCTGCTCGGCGTCCTGCTGCGCCTCGCCCTGACCCTGGCCGGCGCAGGCGACGGGCAGTACCGGGCCCGGATCGTCACCTGGGCGGTCCTCGGCACAGCCGCCGTCCTGCTCGCCTGGGGGTACGCCGAGGCCCGCCGGGTGCCACGGGTGCGCCAGCTCGACGTACAACTCCCGCGTCTGGGCACCGGATTGGACGGCATCCGCGTCGCGCTCATCACCGACACCCACTACGGCCCGCTCGACCGCGCCCGCTGGTCGGAGCGGGTCTGCGCGACGGTCAACACCCTGGAGGCCGATCTGGTCTGCCACACCGGCGACATCGCCGACGGCACGGCCGAACGCCGCCGCGCCCAGGCCGCGCCGCTCGGCACCGTGCGCGCCACCCGGGCCCGGGTCTACGTCACCGGAAACCACGAGTACTACAGCGAGGCCCAGGGCTGGGTCGACCTGATGGACGAGTTGGGCTGGGAGCCGCTGCGCAACCGTCATCTGCTGCTCGAACGCGGCGGCGACACCCTCGTGGTCGCCGGCGTGGATGACGTCACCGCCGAGTCCTCGGGCCTGGCCGGCCACCGCGCCCACCTCGCCGGAGCCCTGAACGGCGCCGACCCCGACCTGCCGGTCCTGCTCCTGGCCCACCAGCCCAAGTTCGTCGACCGGGCCGCGGCAGAGGGCATCGACCTCCAGCTCTCCGGCCACACCCACGGCGGCCAGATCTGGCCCTTCCACCACCTCGTCCGCATCGACCAGCCCGCCCTGGCCGGCCTCAGCCGCCACGGCACCCGGACCCTCCTCTACACCAGCCGCGGCACCGGCTTCTGGGGCCCGCCGTTCCGCATCTTCGCCCCCAGCGAGATCACCTTGCTCGTACTCCGCTCCCCGCAGCGGCCCCTCACGCCCTGACATGCTGCGGCCTTGCCGATGAGTACCCTGGGCGGGACGGGACCGACCGTGGTTCGGTCTGCCCGCCCCGCCAGGTCGTACATTCGCGAAGGACGCTACGGAAGGCCGTGCACCTTCGGGCCGACGGAGTTCGACCACGTACTGCCCGCCGTCGCGTCCCAGTTCGTGGACCACGTCATGGCGCCCCGCAGCCCCGGGTACGTCTTCGACGGCTTGAAGGAACCGCAACCGGTGCCCCGGGTCAGGCAGTCCAGGGCGTTGTTCACGACCGACGGGGCCACGTAGCCGCTGCCGGCAGCGCGCGTGGATGCCGGGACGCCGAGCCCGACCTGCGACGGGTCGAGGCCGCCCTCCAGCTGGATGCAGGCGAGCGCGGTCAGGAAGTCCACGCTGCCCTGGCTGTAGACCTTGCCGTCACAGCCGAGCATCGAACCGCTGTTGTAGTACTGCATGTTGACGACCGTGAGGATGTCCTTCACGTTCAGCGCCGTCTGGAAGTACCCGCCGGACGTGGACTGCATGTCGATGGTCTGCGGCGCCATCGTGAGCACCATCTTCGAGCCCGCCTTCGCGGAGAGCTGGCGCAGCGCCTTGGTCATGTAGGTGGGGTTGAGTCCGTTCTCCAGGTCGATGTCGACGCCGTCGAACCCGTACTCCTGCATCAGCGCGTAGGCGCTGTTCGCAAAAGCGGTCGCGGAGGCGTCGCTGTTGACCGAGATGGTGCCCTTCTCTCCACCGACCGAGAGGATCACGGACTTGCCCGCCGCGCGCTTCGCGGCGATGTCCGCCTTGAAGTCCGCCGTGGAGGAGTAGCCGACGGCGGGGTCCAGGTTGAAGGTGATCTGGCCCGGCGTGGTGGTGGCGTCGGCGAAGGAGACGGCGATGATGTCGTACTGCGACGACACGTCCCGCAGCTTCTGCACGGTCGCGCCGTTGTCGAAGTTCTGCCAGTAGCCGGTCAGCGCGTGCTTGGGCACGGTGCCGCCGCCTCCGCCGCCGCCCTTGGCGGTCCGAGCGGACACCGCCGTCGACTTCGCGGACTCACCCGCCCCGTTCGAGGCGCTCACCTGGAAGCTGTAGGCGGTGTCCGGCGTGAGACCGGTGACGGTCGTGGAGGCGCCGCCGACGGAGGCCACCTTGGTGCCGTCGCGGTAGACGGTGTATCCGGTGGCCGTGGACACCGGGGTCCAGGACAGGTCCACGGACGTGGACGTCGCCGTACCCGCCGCGAGCCCGGCCGGCACGGACGGTATCTCCACCGGGTCGGTGCCGCCGCCCCCGTCGGGCCCAAGGACGCTCACGTCGTCCACGTAGTACGCGCTCTGCCCGTACCAGCCGTGCGTGTACACGGTGACCGATGTGGTGTTCGCGCCGGTCGTGAAGCTGGTGGAGAGCTGCTGCCAGGACGAGTTGCCCGGCGTCCAGGTCGACACGTCGGTGGTGCCGGTGCCACGGGCACCGAGGTAGGCGTAACTACCCTGCACCCAACTGCTCAGCTTGTACGTTGAGTTGGGCTTGACCGAGACGATCTGGGAACACTCGGCGGTGCCCTGGCCCGACGGGGTGGCTCTGAGCGCCTTCGTGCCGCCGTGCACGGGGGAGGTCACGGCGGCACCGCTGTTCGCGGCGCAGGTCCAGTTGCTCAGGTCCGCCTCGAACCCGGCGTTCTTGGCAACGTTGACGTCCGCTGCGTTGGTGTCGGCCGCCTTGGTATACGCCGCTTTGACGTCCGCCGACTGCGCGGGCGCGGCGAGTGCGGTGACGGTGAGTGCGGCGGCCGCACCGACGGCGATCGCTGCGCCGAATCTCCGGCGAACGCCGGGTCTGCCCTGCCGTACACGGTCCACGGAATGCCTCCAGGGAGAGGTGAAGGACGGAAGTGAACGACGGTGGCCACCGCTGCTGTGCGCATAGTTGGTCCAGACCAATGGAGTTGTCAAGGCTTCGGACGCAGCGACCGGACCGCGAAGCGGCAGGGCGGCCTCCGTCACATGGCACACGTCTTACCAACTCATGTTGCCACTAGGTAAGTTGAAGCGGTCTTCACCTCTGCATCGGGGGGAGGGGGCCGGGTCCGACGCCAATTGGCGGGCGGGCCCGGCCCCACCTACACCGGAGGAGGAGATATGGCCGACCAGTCGTCGACCAAGCGGTCAAAGTTCGCACGTGAGGTGGCTTCGCGTGTGGCAGTCGCACTGAGCGTTCGCGCTCTGTGGGCCGTCATCGTGGAACTGTTCCGCGGAGATCTTTGACCATCGCAATGCCGCGGCGGGCGAGGCCCCCTACCGTCCGCCGCGGGTCACCTCAATCCCGACTTCCGCACGCGCCCAACTGGTGCCGACCGTGCGGGGCATGGCCATCGATCCCAGCGGCCGATATCCCTCGCTGACGCCAGGTTCAGAGTGCCACGCGTACGGGGAAAGCATCAGCTCATGCGTAGGCGGGGTCTCAGAATTTCGTCCGACACAGCCCACAACCCAGACTGTCGCTTTCTCGCGACCAGACACCAGCCAGACGTACGACTCAAGCCGAACGTCACATGCAGTGGCTCATAGATATCGCGTCGCACGGGTTGACCACACGCCCGCGTTCCACTAATTCTTTCTGGAGTCGCACGGAAACTCACCACGAATCAATGCGCCCGGTATTGCTCTTTCCGGCCCCGGCGAGTCTTTCCCCGTTGTCCTGCCAACAGGACAGTACGGCGGTTTCGTCGACTATTCGCCCCATCAGCATTCGCGCCTCGCGGCCTCGACGCCGCAGCGTCACTGTTCACTTCGTACCCCGAAAGGTGAGTGCCGCATGTTCGTCCCCAGCCACTACCGAGAACCGGACGTCTCGTGGATGCTCGACCTGATGCGCGAGAACCCGCTGGCGTTGATGGCCAGCAATGGAAATCCCGCTGACGGTCCATTTGCCACCCACCTTCCCGTCATCACCGACCCCCAGTGGACGGGAGAGCCTAATTCCGACCTGGCCGACCTGCCTCTGCTGGGTCACATGAACCGGGCCAATCCCCACTGGAAGGCGCTGGAAACAGGGACGGTGATCCTGCTGACGTTCACCGGTCCGCACGCCTATGTCTCACCCACCGTCTACGACGTCACACCGGCCGCACCGACATGGAACTTCACCTCGGTGCATGTGCATGGAGTGGTGGAGAAGATCGAGTCGACGGAGGAGACGCTGGGCGTCGTCCAGGCGACGGTGCGTGCCTTCGAGAAGGAGCTCGGCGACAGCTGGGACATGGCCGAATCCATCGGCTATTTCCGCAAGATAGTGCCGGGCGTCGGCGCTTTCCGGGTCCGGGTGACCAAGGCCGAGGGAATGTTCAAACTCAGCCAGGAGCAGCGTGCCGACGTTCGTGAGCGGGTGGTTCAGTCGTTCGCCGGACGCGGCTGCACCCGGCACGCACAGACCGCGGAGCTCATGACCCGCCTGCCGTAGCAGTCCTCTCCACGACGTCGGGTCCGCACCCCTTGGCGTGTGCGGACCCACGGCTTTCATCGTTCCGGACGGACACCCCTGCCCGCCTCCGACGCGAGGGTGGTGCAGGTCGGAGCCCATGAGCCCGTCATTCGAGGGGTAACGGCTGCTCCACCTCCTTCAGGACCTGGTCGGCGGCGGCGTCGAGCGTGGCCGTCACCCACTCCCCCAACTCGGCGCCGGCCAAGGCCGCCGCCTGATGCCACCACTGAAGCCGGCTGTCGGGCACGGCGAGCCGGCGTGTGGCCGCCACCGCATCCGTCTGTTGCGTGGCGCCCTCGCGCTGGGCCCTGATGGCATTGCGCAGTTGTTTGGTGCTCCACTTCAACAGCTCGGCACGATCGAGCCAGGTCTCCTGCTCATCGACGTGCAGCGACGCCAGCTCGGCATGGTGCTGGAAGCTGAGCGCCTGCCGCCGCCGTTGCACTTCGAACCGCCGGGAGACCCAGGCGTAGTTGCGCAGCGTCTGGTACTGGAGCCCAGCCGCACGGATGCCCAGCTCATAGCGGTCGGCATAGTGGTCCTTGCCGTATACGAGCCAGTCCCCGAGCCACCAGGACGACGAGTTGAGCAGCCCGGAGAGCTGACGTCCGGCACGTTCCCACTCCTCGAAGGCCAGTCCTATGGGTATGTGCAGCCCCACCTTTGTGGTGAGTACCTGATCACCTCGCGACTGCACCCCGCCGGCCCTTCGGGTCTTCTCCCCTGTCTCTGCTGTTCTACCGAACATGGTTGCCTTGGAGTCATTGCATTCCTCGACCTGCTGTGTCATTACGGCTCCGTTTCAACGCGCGTACGACCGAGCGGTTTCGAGGTGGACCCCCATCAAACAACGCAAGCGTTCACCCCGTTTTTTAACGCTTTCCATACGGCTGTCACCACTCGCAGTTGAGTACTGACAACCTGAATGAACCGGGCATTGCGCGATTCCCAGTTGAGGCTGGGAAGGCCAACTCCCGCTCTCCCGAGTAGATCCTGACATCGATGCCAGTTCAAGCATCTGGGCGGCACCGAGCACTACTTTACAGAGTTCGAGCGATTCTCTTACCGAGCTCAAGCGCTACTCTTACTGGGCTCAAGCGCTACTCATACCGGGCTCGAGCGCTTCTCTTACCGAGTGGCTCAGGTCCGCCGATTGGCGCGATTTGAGCACGCGTACAGGACTGCGACTACGTGGTGTCCGCGGGACGTTCCACGCCCCGCCTCAGTCGCCACCCCCACCGGCCGGACGCGCGCACTCCGCGCGCGCCGAGGCCGTGATCCTGCGACGTGACATCCACCTGCCCACGCCTACAGCGTGAACGAACGGCCAACCTCTTGAAAGGATAAGCGGAATCTCTCCGTCACCCTGCCGCCGAGCGCCCCGCGACCACGCGTCACCCGAGGAGCCATAACGAGTCAGCCATCTCTCGGCCGTTGGCACCACCCTGAGGTGCGATTTACACTCTCGCCCCACAGCACTCAGTAACGTCGGGGGAGTTATCGCGGCATGGAGACGACCCAAGCAGGCACCTCGTCGACGTCAGAGGGCGCGACGTATGCGATCAATTCGGACCTGCCCCTGGATTGTTTCAGCAGCACAATCTTCAAGAGTTTGCGCCGAACTGATCAACGCAAGTGGGCCCACGCCTATCTGAAGGCCCTGCTCGTCACATCGGGCAAGAAGTCGGTGCGTCGGCTCGCCACCGCGGTCTCCCGCGACCCGTCCGTCGTGCAGTCACTGCGCCAGTTCGTCAGCCTCAGCCCGTGGGGCTTCGACGAGGTCATGGAGGAACTCACCCACTGGGTGACGGACCGCCGCCCCGGGCCCGTCTGGCCCATAGGCCGGGCCGTCCTGCCCAAGCGCGGTGACCGGTCGGTGGGCGTGCACCGCCACTTCGACCTGGCCTCGGGCCGTACGCTCAACTGCCAGCTGGGACTGGGCTCGTTCCTGTGCATAGGCGACGCCCAGTTTCCCGTCGACTGGCGGCTGCACCTGTCGACGACCTGGACGCAGGACCCCGAACGGCGCTGGGACGCGCGGATACCGGACTGCGAGCAGTACCGGCCGCTGTGGGCGGACACACTCCGGCTCGTCGACCGGCTCGCGGCCCGTTCGGACTCTCCGTCCTCCGTCGTCCTCGTCGACATGAGTGACGAACCCGACGTGGTGCACCTGCTGCGCGGACTCGCCAAGCGGCACCGCGACTTCGTCGTCGCCGTGCCGCCTTACCTCGCCGTGCTGCCCATCGGCGAGGGCGCCTCCACGCCGGCGGACGCGAAGGCCCTGGTCTCCGCCCAGAGCTCGGAGACGGCCGTCGTCCGGCGGACCGACAAGCAGCAGCGCATCACACACCTCCAGACGTCGCTCGTCCGTCTGGCAGGCGGCCCCCCAGGCGCTCCCTACCGGCTCTTCAGCGAGACGGACCCCGCCGGCAATCCGGGCCCACTGTGGCTCACCAACCTCACCCACCACACCCTGGCGGAGCTCGGCTCGATCGCAGCGCTGCACGCCGGGACGGCGGACGCCATCAATTCCATGGAGCAGCACTTCGGGCTCCTCGACTTCGAGGGGCGCTCGTTCCCCGGCTGGTATCACCACATGGCCCTCGTCTCGGCCGCGTACACCTTTCGGCGCCTGCACGGTCTCATCGATGCACCATCCCGCAGCACGCCACACTGACACCACTCTGGCCCCACCGCCACCGCCAACCCGCGCCATTTTATTGTGCGTTGGAGGCCTTCGAGCGGTCGAGACCGCGAGGTCCAGGTGAGTTGATATTGGCGTCATCTCATCGCCTGACGCGCCTTCAGAGACCTGCTATCGGCTCAGCTCCCGGGACTCGACCAAGCGTCCGTGACCGATTCCGCTCGCTACCAGAGGGAGTTCCACGAACTCATGGGCGCGGACATCCCGTTATGGCGCTAATGTGGCACCACATGGCGTCAGTGGAGAATTCCGCTCCGAACCGCAGGCCGCCCCACCGGTTCTCGCCCGGCTAGTGCCGGAAGAAGCACGCACCCTGAACGCCAAGAAGCAGACAGCAAAAGGCGCGCGCTGTCCGATGCGAAGCGCGCACGGCGAGGGGCCAGGTGTCAAACGTGGTGCGGACGGACCAGGATCCAGCGAGTTCCCCAGCGGTACGGGACCGTGCCCAGTGGCCCCCGGGGTACCGAAACAGAGCTCCCGCGACGAAACATGACCTTGCGTCAATCGGGCTGCCGTCATCAGGCCGGCGGCCGCAGACATCCCGAAGGCGGCCCGACATGCCGACGTTCGCGACGCCCTCACCTGTCCAGGTGGTGCTCAGCCTGGTGTGCGGCCAGGTCCGGATCGTGGCGAGCGACCGCGCCGACACGACGGTCGAGGCGTATCCGTGCGACGGCGACGACCCGGACGACGTGCAGACCGCGCAGCAGGTGCGCATCGACTATGCCGACGGCCGACTGCTCGTGAACGTGCCGGAGCCGGGCGGCAGCGGTGGCGGCGGCGCGGTCATCGTGGTGTTGGCCGTGCCGACCGGATCGAGCCTGCACGGCCGGGGCATGGCGGCTGACTTCCTCGGTGCGGGAGAACTGGGCGAGTGCCGACTCAACACGGGCCTGGGGCACATCAGGCTCCACCGTACCGGCAGCCTGCAACTCGTCGCCGCGCTCGGTGACATCACGGTCGACCGTGCGGTCGGCACCGTCGAGGCCACGGCGGACCATGGCGACGTTCGTCTGGGGCTGGTCGAGGGCAGCGCCACGATCAGCGCGAAGGGCGAGGGCGACGCGACTGTGGAAGAAGTGCGTGGCATCGCCTGCCTGTACGCCGAGCAAGGGGCCATCTGGATCGGGCGGGCGCATGACGACGTGGAGGTCCGGACGATCCACGGGGACATCGACGTCGGGGAGATGAGGCAAGGGTCCATGATCGGCGCCACTACGTTCGGCAGCATCCGGGTCGGTGTGGCCGAGACCAGCGGCGCCCGCTTGTTGCTCGACTCCGCCGCGGGCACGGTCTCCACGGCCCTCTCGCTCCTGGCAACGCACGAGCAGTCCGCCCAGGTCGTGTTCGTCCAGGCCCGGACCGTGATCGGCGACGTCGTGGTGGAGCGTTCCGGCGCGGAATGAAACCGGCCTCAGCCGTGCACCGCGCGTGCACCAGACATTCTCGGCCCCGCGTCAATCACCTCAAGAGGCGGCCTGCGTACGGGATTTGAGACGACTCAGGACGTCACTCATGTCCGCGAGCAGGGCAGCCTCCTCGGCTATGAGGTAGAAATGCCCACCGGGCAGCACCCGGAGCCGGAAGTCGTCATGCGTCGTGTCCGCCCAGTCGCGCATCTGCTCCGGGGTCACTTCGGGATCGTCGTCACCGGTGTAGCCGTACACGGGGCAGTCGAGCGGAGGGCGGCGGCCACCGCGATAGTCGTCGACCAGCCCGTAGTCCGCGCGCACCGCGGGGAGCACGATGTCCCGCAACTCAGGGTCCTCGAAGACCGGGGCACGGCTCTCGTCGAAGCGCAGGACGTCGGCGATGATCTCCTCGTCCGTGCCGCTGAGCTTCCGCATGCCCTCCAGCGCATGCGGCGGACGTCTGCCGGACACGCACAAGGCGGCCGGCGGACACCCCCGCTGCTGGAGGCGCAGCGCCACCTCATGCGCCACCGAAGCCCCCATGCTGTGACCGAAGAGCACCAACCGGTGCCGTGTCAGCTCGCCGAGCGCATCGGCGATGTCGTCCGCGAGGGCCTCGAGGCCCGACGCGAACGGATCGCCGTGCCGGTCCTCCCGGCCCGGGTACCGGACGGCGAGTACGCCGGTGTCCGACGGCAGCCCAAGGGGCCAGGTGCGGTACGCACTCGCCCAGCCGCCGGCATGGGGGAAGCAGACGAGTTTCGTCCCGCACGCGTCGTCATCACGGAAGCGGCGTATCCACCGCTCTTGCACCGGACTGCTCATCCGAACTCCCTTTCCGCATGCTGGAGGCAGGTAGGGATCAGCACGATCGGCGATCCACGGGTCTACGCCATCCCGGCCCACCGGGATGGCGTCGCCTTCAGCGAATGTCCCCTCCGACCTCGGCGAGGACGGCGTGTTCGGCGTTGCGCCCCGCACACCGGGCGACGAGCGAATCGGCGATCTCGCCGCTTCGTACAGCGATGTTCGACAGCAGGGAGGAGGTCAGGCCGTGGGTGTGTTCGGTGCCGCCCTGGACATAGATGCCGCACGGCATTTCTGGAGCGGTGACGATGCGGTAGTCCCGCTCCACCCGGTATCGGCCCGCCTCGTCGCGCAGGCAGTGACGGTCGAGCTCACCGAGCAGGCCCGTGGGTTGCATCGTGTTGTAGCCGGTCGCGCAGACGAGTACGTCGAAGTCGAGTTCGCGCACCTCGGCGTCGGGGCCCACCTGCAGGGAGACACGGGTCTCTTCGCCGACGCGCTTCACGCCGGTGACCCTCGTCAGGTTGAGGAACTGAAGGCGCCGGACACTGCGTACCTCCTCGTCGTACGACCTGCGGTACAGGTCCCTGATGACGTCGTCGTCAACGACGGAGTAATTCGTGTTGCGGTGGTAGCGCCAGAACGCCTCGCGCGTCTGCTCGGTGCCGAAGTAGTAGTCGTCGACTGCCCCGGGGTCGAAGATCTGATTGGCGAAGGGGGTGTCGTCCGCGACGGAGTAGCCGTAGGACGGGATGATCGCCGACACCTCGGCGTGCGGAAGCTCGTCGTACAGGAACCTGGTGATCTCGGCAGCGCTCTGGCCCGCTCCGACCACCGCCACCCGACGCAGCTCCCCGGGGTCCGTGCGGCGGTATTTCGCGAGGAACTCGGAGCTGTGCCATACGCGGTCGTCGCGCTCGGCTCCCTCGGGCATGTTCGGGACGAGGCCCGTCGAGATCACTACGTTGCGTGCCTCGACCACGCGGCTGGTCCGGCCGGTGGCGTCCGCCACCTCGAGGCGCAGCCGGTCCGACGCCTCCGCAACGCCGCCGGGCGGCAGCCGGACCGACGTCACCTCCGAGTTGTACGCGATGCGATCGGCCACTCGTGACTGCGCCCACTCGAGGTACTGGTGGAACTCCTGGCGCGTGGGGAAGAAGTCCTGGTTGTTGACGAACTGCGGGAGCCGGCCCGACGCGTGCAGATACGCGATGAAGCTGAAACTCGACGTCGGATTGCGGAAGGTGACCAGGTCCTTGAGAAAGGATATCTGCATGGTCGCCGACGGCAGCAGCATGTTTCGGTGCCAGCCGAACGACGACTGACGCTCCAAGAAGAGGGAGCTGATCTCATTCTCCGGACTTTTCGCCCGGTGTTCTTCCAGGGCGATGGCGAGTGACAGGTTGGAAGGACCGAAGCCGATACCGACCACGTCGTAGGTCTCGTGTGCACGATCACTCATTGAATTCTCCAGATGGCGTGGATGTGCGATGCGTTGTTCGCATCTCGATGAACCATTCAAGTAATTCGGCCTCAGCCGACGCACGCCTTGTATCTGCGCATCTTCGGGGCCCGGCCATGCGTGTCCCGTCGGCGGGACACGCATACGTACAAGGTCCGTCCCTTCCTGCCTGACGGCTTCTGCCTCGCTCCGGATGCCCGCTATGCCCGTCTTGCGGGTGCCGATGCAGCCGGTCCGAACCAGGTGGCGAGGGCCGTCCGGAGCGCGTTGACATCGGGCGCGCCGACGGCTGCCCAGGCGACATGGCCGTCGGGGCGGATGAGGAGCGCGGTGGGAGCGGGGATCTCGCCGACGGCCGGGACGGGCCAGTGGTCGTCCTCGCTCCGCGCCTCGACGAGGTCGACGCGATCGGCCCAGCCCTCGGCGGCGGACGCCACTTGGGCGCTGCCGCGCAGATCGAGCAGTACGGGGCGGGCGGCGTGCAGCAGCTCGTAGACGCGGGTGGCGCCGTCAGCCGTCTTGAGGTCGGCGTCGGGGACCCGGCGGCCCGCCAGCAGGTGGTCGCCGTCGGCCGGGTAGCGGATGTCCAGTGCCGTGAGCATGCCGCGCAGATACTGGTTGACGTCATCGGACACGATGAGCGCGGCGAACACGTCGCGCAGCGCGTCCGTATGGGCGCCGGGGCGGGCCAGGGCCGCCTGGGCCCGGGTGTTGTGCAGCACGCGCTCCCCGACGGGGTGGCGTTCGGTGTGGTAGCTGTCCAGGAGGCTCACGGGTGCCTGGCCGCGCACCGTCGAGGCGAGCTTCCAGCCGAGGTTGACCGCGTCCTGCACGCCCATGTTCAGCCCTTGCCCGCCGGCCGGGAAGTGGATGTGTGCCGCGTCGCCGGCGAGCAGCACGCGGCCCTTCCTGTACCGGGCGGCCTGCCGTGCGGCGTCGCTGAACCGGGAGACCCACCGCGGGCTGTGCATGCCGTAGTCCGTGCCCGCGATTCTGACCAGCGACTCCCGGAGCTGTTCGAACGTCGTGGGTTCGTCGCGGTCCGCGACGCCGCCGTGCTCGGTTGTGATCACCCGGTACCAGCCCGGCTCGAAGGCGATCACCGAGTAGTCCCCGCCCGGACAGCGCCGCCCCCAGATGTAGTCCTCGGGCAGATCGGGGAGTTCGACGTCGCCGATCAGCGAGGTCATCGTCGCCGGGGTTCCGGGGAAGTCGATGCCCGTCAGTTTGCGCACCGTGCTGCGCCCGCCGTCGCAGCCCACGAGGTAGCGGGCGCGCAGCGTCTCCGGTGCCGTCTGATCCGTACGCAGCTCGACCGCCACGCCGAACTCGTCCTGGCGGATCCCGCACACCTCGGACGACCGGCGCACTCGTACGTCGAGCTCGGCGGCCCACTCCTCCAGGAGCCGTTCGATGGTGGACTGAAGGATCATCAGCGGGTAGGGGTGGCGGGACTCGGACTCGTCGAATTCCAGCCGGAGGCCGGAGAAGTGACCGACCCCCTGCAGTTCGCCGACCGCCAGGAAGCGGTCCAGGACTCCACGCTGGTCGAGCACCTCCAGGGTGCGCGAGTGCATCCCGCCCGCCCTCGATTCGCCCGTCGGCTCCGCGAGCCGATCGACCACCACCACGTCGACGCCCGCAAGGCGCAGCTCGCAGGCGAGCATCAAGCCCGTCGGTCCGGCGCCCGCGATCACCACATCCGTGTCCATGCCGGTGTGCCCCACCTTGATCTCCTCCTCGTTGCCCTGCACCTGTGACGCCGTCAACGCGCCTGCACGTACCTGCTCGCGGCCCGCGCAGTCCTCCTCATCGGCCACGGCCCGCTCAGAGGACTTCGCCGTCCTTCGTCCTCCTGCGCAGCGTGGGCCTGCTGGACTGGGTGAGGTCCTTCCACGTGTCGGACAGACCCGCGACGGTGCGTACGGCGAACAGCGTGCGGATGGAGACCTCTTGGCTCAGCTCCGCCCGGATCAGCCCGACGAGTCTGATGGCCCGCAGCGAGTTGCCGCCGAGGTCGAAGAAGTCGTCGTCGATGCCCACCCGGTCCAACTCGAGGGCGTCCGCGAATGCCTTGGTCAGAAGCCGCTCGGTGTGGTTGCGCGGTGCCCGGTACTTCTCGTCGTCGAACGCCGGGTCCGGCAGCGACGCCAGGGCCAGCCGTCCGCCGGCCGTCACCGGCAGGTGTTCCAGCGGCACGAACACCGACGGCACCACGTATTCCGGCAACCGTCCCAAGGCGAACCGACGCAGTTCCTCGGCCGAAGGTCCGGCCTCGGGGCCGCCCACCGGGACCACGTAGGCCACCAGTCGCTGCTGGCCGGAGTCGTCCGTGCCTGCGACCACGACCGACTGCGCCAGTTGGGTGTGCTCGGACAGCGCCTCCTCGACCTCGGCCACTTCGACCCGGATTCCACGGATCTCCGCCTGGGCGTCGGCCCGGCCCACGTACTCGAGTTGCCCTTCGGCCGCCCACCGCACGCGGTCCCCGGTGCGGTACATGAGCCCGCCGGACGGACCGAACGGGCAGGGCACGAACCGCTCCGCGGTCTGCCCGGGGCGCCCGGCACAGCCACGTGTCACACCGGGCCCGGCGACGTACAGCTCTCCGGTCACGCCCACGGGGACGGGCGCCAGCCCCGGGCCCAGCACGTAGAGGGCGGTGTTGTCCGTCGGGCGGCCGACCGCGGCGCCCGTGTGGTGCACCGGTTCGTTCGCGGCCAGGCGGTGGCATGCGGTGAACACCGCCGTTTCCGTCGGGCCGTGGCCGTTGACGATCGTCAGCTCGGGGCAGGCCTCGCGTACCCGTCGCAGCGCGGCCGCGGGCACTCGGTCACCACCGGTCCACACCTCGCTCAACCCGGCGAGGCACTCGGGGCGTTGTGCCGCGATCGCCGAGAACTGGGCCGCGGGCAGCCACAGCGTGGAAATCTGGTTCGCTGTCCGCAACTCGGGCAGCGCCTCGATGTCCAGTCCTCCCGCAGGAGCCACGACCACCTGGCCGCCGTTCAGCAGAGGCACCCACAATTCGAGGGCGAGCCCGTCGCAGGTGTACGGCGCATGCCACAGGACGGTGCTGCGGCCGCCTTCTTGCCAGAGGCTGTCCAGGACGAACCGCTCCATGTTCCGGTGCGTCACGGCGATTCCTGTGGCCGAGCCGGTCGGCTCGGAGCCGTACATCACGGCCAGCAGGTTGTCCCGGTGCACCGGGACCGGAACCTCCCGCACACCGTCACCGTCACCGTCGGCGGGGTCCGAGCAGATGTCGTCGAACAGGATCGCCTGAACGCCCAGATCGGCGGAGAGCGCTTCGGCTGTCGTCGCATCGGTGAGCAGTACGCGCGCCGAGGAGTCCCTGACCACCGGCGTGACCCGCTCCGCCGGGAACGTGGGGTCGATCGGCAGGTACGCTCCGCCCGCCTTCGCCACTCCCAGCAGGGCGACGGCCAGGTCCGCCGATCGCGGCATCGCCACCGCCACGACCACCTCCGGGCCGACATCCCGACGCCGCAGCGCCTCGGCGACGCGGCTCGACCGCTCGTCCAACTCCCGGTACGAGACGGCCGCGTCCCCGGACACCACCGCGACCGCGTCGGGAGCCCGGTCCACCTGGCGGGCGAAGAGCTCGGGAACCGTCAGCCCCGGCACCGGCACGTCCGTGGCGTTCGGTGCCGTCACCACCCGGTCCCGCTCGGCACCGCTCAGTACGTCCAGGGCGCCGATCGGCGCCTGCGCGTCGGCGGCCGTCACGGCACGGACGTAGGCGATCAGCTCCGCGCCGATGAAGCTCAGCTCCTCGCGGGAGTACAGGCCCGCGGGGGCGTCGAGCCGGAAGCACAGGTCGCTGTCGGGGCTCCCGTCGGTGCCGACGGCGATCGACAGTTCGTCGAACGTCCCGGTCGTCGCGCAGAGGTAGCGTGCCGGGTGGTCGGCGAAGTGGAGCTGCTCCGCGAACTGGGTGACGTTCATGACGGCGCCGAACGTGCCGCGGCCGCTCAGGGCGGCTCCGCTCGCCCGCTGGATCTCGGAATAGTGGCAGGCGATGTGATCAAAGATCTCGTACGTCTCGTCGCCCAGCGCGTCGGTGATCTCCATGAGGGTCGCACCGAGCGGAACACTCGCCCGCACCGGCACCACGTTCACGGCCAGACCGGGTGTCCTGCTCGCCGCCCCGGACCGGTTGCCCACGGCCAGCGAGAGAAGGAACTCCGGACGTTCGCAGCGGTGCCGGAAGTACGCCGCCGCGGCCGCGGTCAGCATCGACGACATCCATACGCCCATGGACTTCGCGGCCTCGGTCCACGCGTCCGCCTCGGCGCGCGGGACGGTCAGCGTCCGGCTCACCATGCCGATGGAACCGGCCACCTCCGACCAGCGGTCGGCGCTGCTCATCGGTTCTGAGAGCGCGGAGCGCATCGACTCGGACAGGGCGACGCGCGGTACCTGCGCGGGCGGGGGCGCGTCCTTGAGGTAGTCGCGCCAGAACTCCGTGTCGTCGGCGAATTTCTGCGAGGCCTGGTAATCCGCTGCCTCGGTGGTGAACGACTCGGCATCCCACGGGTGGGGCAGCTCCGGCGCCTTCGCCCCCTGCGCCAGCGCCGTGTACACCTCGGCGAGGCGCCGCGACAGCAGGCCGGCCGCCCCGTACCCGTCCGATATGAGGTGGTGGTAGGCGATCACCACGAGCGAGCGGGTTGCCGCCAGTTTGACCACGCCCAGCCGGAACAGCAGATCCTGCTCCAGATCGAACGGCTGGCGCACCATGTCGGCCAGCGTTTCGCGCGCAGCCTGCTCGGGGTCGGCCTCGGCACTGAGATCCAGGAAGAACGGCCGCCAGTCGCCCAACTCCCGGGGCACGAGCCGCAGCCCGCTGCCGTCGTCGACGAAGTTGACGCGCAGGACTTCCGCCTCGCCCATCACGTGCAGAAACGCGGATTCCATGACCGCGGGGTTCAGCTCACCGTCCACATCCCACATGATCATCGCGTGGTTCAGCGAATCGGGAGTCATTTTCTGCGCCAGCCACATCCCTTTATGCGCAGCCGGTGCATCGAATGAACGCAAACGGATCAACCCCTCAACATATAGGCCCGGAGCGGAGGAAATCGCAGATCTCCTCCACCTTCACGGAGGCGGCGCAGCCGGTCAAGACAATCAGGTGCCGGGGCAGGACAAGCGGCAGTCAACCGTGCGGTGTCCCGTCGGCGGGACGAACCGTGAGGCGGAAAGGCCCGGAATGCGGGGGAGATTACCGCGGATCGCGGCCGGCCATCGAGGACATGATGTGCCCGGTGATCAGTTTCGGTGTCGGGAACCGCAGCACCACATTCGCCCTCAACTTGACCCCGGTCATTATGGCAAGGCGTTTGCTCAGCTCCACAGAGAGCATCGAGTCGAATCCGATTTCCCCGAATTTCTGGTCGGGGTCGATGGTCTCGGCGGAGGGGTGCCCGAGCACGACGGCGACCTTCTCGCGGACCAGATCCAGCACGAGTGCCTCCGCGTCGCCGTCGGGGAGCGTGGCGAGCTTGTCCAACAGAGGGACGAGGTCGTCATCGCTCGCGGGGAGCTCCGCCGGGGGCATCTCCACTGTCGCCCCTGCGTGCGAGGGGGCGTTCAGCCAGTACCTCCGCCGCTGGAACGCGTAGGTCGGCAGGTCGACGACACGCGCTGCCCGGTCCGCGAACACCGCAGGCCAGTCAACGTTCACCCCGCGCACCCACGCCTCACCCAGAGAGGTGCAGAACCGCTCAAGTCCGCCCTCGCCCCGGCGCAGCGAACCCACCGCCATGACCTCGCTCCCGGCCTCCTCGGCGGTCTCCACCACCCCCGACGTCAGCACCGGATGCGCGCTGGACTCCACGAAGGCCCGGAAGCCGTCAGCGAGCAACGACCGCACCACCGGCTCGAAAGCCACCGGGCGGCGGCAGTTGTCGAACCAGTACCCGGCATCCAACTCGGCCCCGTTCAGCACCTCCCCGGTCACCGTGGAGTACATCGGCACCGCCCCTGCCCGGGGCTGCACAAAGCCCAGCAGGTCAAGAATCCGCTCTCGCAGCCGGTCCACCTGGGCACAGTGCGAGGCCACGGTCGCCGGCACCACCCGCGCCCGCACACCCTCCGCATCCAAGGACGCGACCAACTCCTCCAAGGCCGCGACCTCACCGGCCACCGCCACCGCCCGGGGCCCGTTGACCCCAGCGATCGACAACCGCTCCCCCCACGGCTCAAGCCGCGCCTCGACCTCCGCGAGCGGCAACGCCACCGACGCCACCGCACCCCGCCCCACCAGCTCATCCGCGAACAACTGCGACCGCAGAACCACCACCCGGGCCGCGTCCTGCAACGACAATGCCCCCGACACACATGCGGCAGCGATCTCCCCCTGCGAACTACCCACCACGGCCGCGGGCACCACCCCGCACGCCCGCCACAACTCCGCCAACGACACCATCACCGCAAACAGCACCGGCTGCACGACCTCGATCCGCTCCAGCGACGGCGCCCCCTCCACCTCCCGCAGCACATCGAGCACCCGCCAGCCCACGTGTGGCTCGATCGCCCCCGCGCACTCCGCCAGCCGCGCCGCGAACACCGGCGAGGAGTCCAGCAACTCCACCGCCATCCCCACCCACTGCGACCCCTGGCCGGGGAACACGAACACGGTCTTGCCGTCGATGTCGGCCGTGCCGCGCACGACCGGCTCAGCGAGCTGCTTCAGGAGTTGTTCCCGGTCCCCGCCGACCACGACCGCCCGGTGCTGGAACGCCGACCGCGACACCGCGAGCGACAACCCCACATCGGCCACCGGCACATCGGCACGCTCGGCGACGAAGTCCGCCAAGCGCCCCGCCTGCGCCTCCAGCGCAGCCGCGCTCTTGCCCGACACCACCCACGGCACCGGTCCGCCCGCAAGCTCCGGGTCCGGGCCGGGCCGGTCCGCCCGCTCCAGCGGCGGTTCCTCCTCCAGAATCACGTGCGCGTTGGTGCCGCTGACTCCGAAGGACGACACCGCGGCCCGCCGCGGACCGTCCGCCCGGGTCCACTCACGCCCCTCCACCAGCAGTTCGACCGCGCCGGACGACCAGTCCACGTGCTGGGACGGCGTCTCCGCATGCAAGGTCCGCGGCAGGAACGCGTGGCGCATGGCCATCACCGTCTTGATCACCCCGGCGACCCCCGCGGCGGCCTGGGCGTGACCCATGTTCGACTTCACTGACCCCAGCCAGAGCGGCCTGTCCTCGGCCCGGTCCTCCCCGTAGGCCGCCAGCAGCGCACCTGCCTCGATGGGATCCCCCAGCGCGGTCCCGGTGCCATGCGCTTCGACCACGTCCACCTCGCGGGCCGCGACCCCCGCGTTCTCCAGTGCCTTACGGATCACCTTCTCCTGGGCGAGGCCGTTGGGGGCGGTCAGTCCGTTGCTCGCGCCGTCCTGGTTCACCGCGGAACCGCGCAGTACGGCCAGCACCGGGTGGCCGTTGCGGCGGGCATCGGACAACCGCTCAAGGAGCAGCACGCCCACTCCCTCGGCCCAGCCGGTTCCATCGGCTCCGTCCGCGAAGGCCTTGCAGCGGCCGTCTGCCGACAGCGCGCGCTGCCGGGAGAATTCCACGAGGGTCACGGGCGTCGACATCACCGATGCCCCGCCCGCCAGCGCGAGTGAGCACTCGCCCGAACGCAGTGACTGGGCCGCCAGGTGCATGGCCACCAGCGACGACGAACACGCCGTGTCCACCGACATCGCTGGGCCGGTGAACCCCATCTCGTACGCCACCCGGCCGGAGGCGACGCTCAACGTGCTGCCGTGCAGCAGGTAGCCCTCCAGCTCCTGCTGGTCCGCCTCCAGGAAACGCGCCCCGTACTCGGGCGAGCTCACCCCGGTGAAGACGCCGACATCGGCGCCGCGCACATCGGCGGGAACGATGCCTGCCCGTTCGAAGACCTCCCACGACGTCTCCAACAGCAAGCGCTGCTGCGGGTCGGTCGCCAGCGCCTCACGGGGACTGATGCCGAAGAAGTTCGCGTCAAAGCCGGCCACGTCCGTCAGGAAACCTCCGTGACGTACGTACGCGCTGCCTGCGGTGTCGGGATCCGCGTCGTACACATCCCGCCACCCGCGGTCCTGCGGGAACTCGTCCACGACGTCCCGGCCGCTGCGGATCACGTCCCACAGATCCTCGGGCGACGACACACCTCCCGGGTAGCGGCACGCCATGGCCACCACGGCGATCGGGGCGCTGCGGTCGGCCTTCAGGGCGTCGTTCTCCTGCCGGAGGCGATCGCGCTCCTCCAACAATGTGCGCAGCGCCCTCTGGACCCGGTCTGCGCCTTGCGCTGAGCTGTCCGGCAGGTTGGTCATGTCACTTGTCCCTCTCGTCCAGAGCCAGGTCGACCAGTGCTTCCAAATCCATGACCGCCAGTTCACCGGCGGCGACGCCCGCGTCCGGCACCGCCGCGTCGGCGCCCGCTTCAGACGGTTCGGCGCACGCCAGGACCAGTTCCAAGATGCCCGCGCTCCGCAGACCGTCGATCGATACGGTCCGCAGCACGTCGCGGATCTGCGCGTCCTCGGCCGAGCCGGTGTCGGGTGCCGGACGCAGCAGACCGAAGATGTGCCGGCTCAGCTCGCGTGGTGTCGGGTAGCTGAACACGAGGGTGGACGGCAGGCGCAGCCCCGTCGAGGAAGCCAGGCGGTTGCACAGTTCGACCGCGGTCAGCGAGTCGAATCCGATGTGGGTGAAGGCCTGGTCGGCGTCGACGGACGCACCCGAGGGGTGCCCGAGCACGATGGCGGCCTGCTCGCGGACCCAGTCCAGGACGGCTGCCTCCGCCTCGTCCTGCGGCAGGGTGGCCAGCCTGTCGGTCAGGCCGAGGGGAGCGCTGTCCCTGGTCGTGCCTGTCCGTTTCCGGAGTGGACGGCTGGCGTCGGCGAGGTCGCGCAGGAGGAGCGGCAGTTCGTCACCGGTCTTGTGCCGCAGCGCGGAGAGGTCCATCCGGGCCGGGATGAGGACGGGTCTGTCGATCGCGCACGCCGCGTCGAACAGGGCCAGCGCCTCGGGTGTCGGCATCGCGGCGACGCCGAGGCGCCGGGTCCGGACGAGGTCGGCCTGGTCCAGGTCCGCGGTCATGCCGCTGCGCTGCTCCCACCAGCCCCAGCACAGCGACGTGCCGACCAGACCGGATGCCCTGCGCTGCGCCGCCAGACCGTCCAGGAACGTGTTCGCCGCTGCGTAGTTCGCCTGTCCTGCGCTGCCGAGCATCCCCGCGAGGGCGGAGAACTGGACAAACGCCGACAGGGTGTGACTCCGGGTCAGCTCGTGCAGGTTGACCGCGCCGCCGGCTTTGGCCCGCAGCACGCTTTCGACGCTCTGCGCGGTCAGCGACTCGACGGTGCCGTCCGCCAGCGCACCTGCCGCGTGGACGACCGCCGTCAGGGGGTACTTGCCCGGCATGTCCGCGAGCAGGTCCGCCACGGCGGCCCGGTCCCCGACATCACATGCCCGGACTGCGACCGTCGCGCCTGCCTTCTCCAGGTCCGAGACCAGCTCGGGCACTCCGTCGGCCGCCGTTCCCCGACGACTTGCCAGGACCAGGCTCCGCACCCCGTGCTCGGCGACGAGGTGGCGCGCCACCAGCGAGCCCACTCCCCCGGTCCCGCCGGTGACCAGCACGGTCCCGCCGCCGAAGCCGTCGCCCACTTCAAGGACCAGTTTGCCGACGTGGCGGCCCTGGCTCATCTCGCGGAAGGCCTGGCGCGCGTCGCGGATGTTCCGCAGGGAGATGGGGTTCAGGTGCACCCGCCCGTCGGCGAACAGCCGCATGACGGCCCGGAACATCTCGTGGGTCGCGTCCGTGCCTTCCTCGTAGAGGTCGAAGGCCCGGTAGTCGACTCCGGGGTGATCGGCCGCCACTTGGTGGGGGTCACGGATGTCCGTCTTCCCCATCTCGATGAAGTTCCCGCCCTTGGGGAGCAGCCTCAGCGAGGCGTCGACGAACTTGTGCGCAAGGGAGTTCAGGACGACATCCACCCCTCGGCCGTCCGTGGAGTCCAGGAACTTGTCCGCGAACTCCAGGTCCCGTGACGACGCCAGGTGCTCGTCATCCAGTCCAAGACCGCGCAGGACGGGCCACTTGGCCGGGCTCGCGGTCGCGTAGATCTCGGCGCCGACGTGCTTCGCCAGTTGCACCGCGGCCATCCCGACGCCGCCCGCTGCGGCGTGGATGAGGATCCGCTGCCCCTTTTCGAGCTTCATCACGTGGAAGAGCGCGTGGTAGGCGGTGAGGAAGGCACTCGGTACGGACGCCGCCTCGGCGTGGCTCCACCCCTCGGGGATGGGCATGATCAGGCGCTGATCCGTCACGGCCACGCGCCCGAACGCCCCGGAGAACGCGCCCATCACCCGGTCACCCGGCGCGAGAGCGGTGACGTCGCCCGCCACCTCGAGCACTGTTCCGGCGCCCTCACTGCCGAGCCCGGCGCCGAAGGCTGTTCTGTCCACCAGTCCCAGGGCGATCGTGACGTCCCGGAAGTTGAGCCCCGCGGCCTGCACGGCGACGCGGACCTGCCCGCTCGTCAGGGGCGCCTCCACCTCGGGGCACGGAACCCATGTCAGGTTCTCCAGCGTCCCCTTGGTCGGGATTCCCAGCCGGTGGGCGCCGGCCGGAGGCGGCTCGATCTGGTGGTCCGCGGGTGCGGCCGGGATCATGCGCGGCGTGAGGTAGGCACCGCCGCGCAGTGCCAGCTGGTCTTCGCCGAGAGCGAGTACGTCCGGGAAGCGCGCCCAGGACGCCTCCTCGTCGTCGACGTCCACCAGCCGGAACCTGCCGGGGTGCTCCGTCTGGGCGGACCGGATCAGGCCCCACACGGACACGCCGGGGAGGCTTTCGACGCTCCCCCCGCCACCGGTGTCGATGGCCAGGCGGGTGAGCACCACCAGCACGGATCCGGCGAGCCGCTCATCGGCCAGGAACCGCTGGATCCAGTCGAGGACGCGAGTGTCCGCGCCGGCGACCTCGGCGAGCAGGTCGGGGCCGGGGGTGACGAAGTCGTCCAGGCAGAGGACGACATGCCGGGGTGCGTCCCCCATGAGGACATCGTCCATGGACGCGTAGGACAGGGTGTTCCCGTCGCCTGCCGCTACGAGCCGCGAGGCCAGGCCGTTCTCCGTACCGAGAACACCCCACTGCCCGGGGTGGGTTGCGTGGGTTGCCTGCTTGCTCTGCTGGAACGGTCGCCATTGCAGTTCGAACAGCGACTGCTCGTGTCCGCCTCGTGCCGAGCGCAGTTGCTCGGGGCCGGCCGGTCGGAACGTCAGTGCCGCGACGTGCGCGATGTCGCGGCCGTGCTCGTCGGCGATCGCCAAGGACACGACGCCATCGCCGGCCGGGGTCATCCGGACCCTTGCGCTCGAGCCGCAGTCCCCGGTCTGTTCCACCCCTGACCAGGAGAAGGGCATCCATCCCTGGCCGCCGTCCACGTCGATGACACCGCCGACCGCCACCGCGTGGAGCACCGAGTCGATCAGCGCGGGATGCAGCGCGAACCCGCCGCCGTCCGCGCCTTCGTCGGTCGACGGCAGGGTGGCCAGCACGTAGAGGTCATCACCGTGCTGCCACACCTCTCGCAGCCCGCGGAAGGCAGGACCGTAGTCGAACCCCTTGTCCGCGAGGGATTCGTAGAAACCGTCGATGGCGAGCCGGCGCGCCCCGACCGGCGGCCACACGGCGAGTGAGGACGCGTCACCGGTCCGCCCGGCCGCCCGCGGTGAACGCGATGAACTCGGCGAACTCGATGACAGGCTTCCCGTCGCGTGGCGGGTCCAGCCACCCATCGTCCGGCCGTCGTCGCCGGGGCGCGAGTACACGTCCAGGGAGCGGTGCCCCGTCTCGCCCACCGCTCCGACGACGACCCGCACCTGCACGTCACCCGAGCCGGGAAGGATCAGGGGAACTTCCAAGGAGAGTTCGTCGATCACCGCACATCCGACGGAGTCGCCCACCCACAGCGCCAGGTCCAGATAGGCCGTTCCCGGTACCACGACCGCGCCGAACACGGTGTGGTCGGCCAGCCAGTCGTGGGTGTGCTGGGACCACCGGTCGGTGAACACCACCTCGCCGGTGCCGGGATGGTCCACCACAGCGCCGAGCAGCGGGTGTTCCGGAGCGAAGAGACCGGCGGAGGCCACGTCCGCCGCGCCCGTCCCTGCCGAGGGGTCCAGCCAGAAACTCCGGCGCTCGAACGCGTACGTCGGAAGATCCACCCGTCGGCGCGCCCCCAACAGCGCGTCCCAGTCGACGGACCCGCCCCTGACGTGCAGTTGGGCCAGCGCGGCGACCAACGCCTCCACCGCCCCGCGGTCCCGGCGTGACGACGAAAGGACCACCGCGTCGTCCACGCCCTCACCGGCGAAGGCTTCCTTGGTGCTGCTCGCGAGCGTCGACCCCGGGCCCACTTCGAGGAAGACCTGCGCACCTGCCGCACGCGTGTGCTCCACCGCGTCGAAGAAGCGGACGGGTTCGCGGACGTGGTTCACCCAGTGCTCGACGGACGTCAGCTCCTCGAGCGTGGCCACGCGGCCCAGCCTGGTCGAGACGACCGGGATCGCCTGCTCGCCCGCGGGAATCGCTTCGATCGATCCGGCGAACGCTTCCAGGATCGGGTCCATGAGCGGGGAGTGGAACGCGTGGTCCACCTTCAGCAGTTTCGCCTGCTTTCCGTCGGCGACGAGCTGATCCCGGAGGTCGAGGACCTCGTCGCGGTCGCCCGAGACCACCACCGATTCCGGGCCGTTGACAGCGGCGACGCCAGTGCGGTGATACGGGCTGAGCAGGGCGCGCACGTCGTCCTCCGAGGCGCGCACCGCCACCATGGCGCCTCGCTCGGTGACCGTCTGCATGACCCGTCCGCGAGCGGCCACGAGCCTGGTCGCACTGTCCAGGTCGATGGCGCCGGACACATGGGCGGCTGTGATCTCGCCGACCGAGTGACCGATCAGGTGGTCGGGCTGCGGGCAGTACCGCGTCATCAGCCGGTACAGGCTGACCTGCAGCGCGAACAGCGCCGGCTGCGCGATGTCGGTTCGCTGGGCCCGAGCCTCCTCCAGCGCGTCGGCGAGGAGCAGGGGCTTCAGCGCGTAGGGAAGATGTTCGCCGAAGCGTTCGCAGACCTCGTCGAGGCTCTGCGCGAAGACGGGGAACGCGTCGTACAGCTGCCGCGCCACACCGACCCACCGCGCCCCCTGCCCCGGGAGCATGAAGGCGGAGCCACCGAGCCTGCCCACGACACCACGCACCACCCGGGCGGACTCCGCACCGTCGCTCAACGACACCAGACCGTCGAGCAACTCGTCCCGGTCACGCCCCAGTACCACCGCGCGATGCTCGAGCCCTGCCCGGCTCGACGCCAGCGACCAGCCGACATCAGCGATGTCCAGGCCCGCATCGGAGGAAGCGAAGTCGCGCAGCTCGTCCGCCTGCGCCCGCAAGCCCTGCTCCGACCGCGCCGACACGGCCCACGGGACGACCGATCCGGCGGCGACGCCCGGGACATGACCGGCGGTGCCGGGCGTCGTCTCCTCCTCGGGAGCCTGCTCAAGGATCAGGTGCGCGTTCGTACCGCTCACGCCGAACGCCGACACCGCGGCCCGCCGCGGCCGCCCGTCGGTCTCCGGCCATGGCCGCGCCTCCGCGAGCAGTTCCACCGCGCCTGCCGACCAGTTCACATGCGGCGTCGGCTCATCCATGTGCAGTGTCTTCGGCAGGGTGCCGTGCCGCATGGCCATGACCATTTTCATGACACCCGCCGCGCCCGCCGCGCACTGCGGGTGACCGATGTTCGACTTCACCGACCCCAGCAACAGGGGCCGGTCCCCGGGCCGGTTCTTGCCGTAGGTGGCCAGCAGGGCCTGCGCCTCGATCGGGTCGCCCAGCTTGGTGCCCGTGCCGTGCGCCTCGACGGCGTCCACCTGGTCCGCCGTCAGCCGCGCGTTCGCCAATGCCTGGCGGATGACGCGTTGTTGGGAGGGGCCGTTGGGTGCGGTGAGGCCGTTGCTTGCGCCGTCCTGGTTGACGGCAGAGCCACGGACGACCGCCAGGACCGGATGGCCGTGCCTGCGCGCGTCGGAGAGGCGTTCCAGCAGCAGCAGGCCCACGCCCTCGCCCCAGGCCGTGCCGTCGGCGGCGGCCGCGAACGCCTTGATCCGCCCGTCCGGAGCCAGCCCGCGCTGTCGGCTGAACTCGGTGAACACGCCGGGCATCGCCATGACCGTCACGCCGCCGGCCAGGGCCAGCGAGCATTCGGCGTTCCGCAGCGCCTGGGCCGCCATGTGCAGCGTCACCAGCGACGACGAGCACGCCGTGTCGATCGTGACGGCCGGCCCCTCGAACCCCCACAGGTAGGAGATGCGCCCCGAGGCGACCGCGACCGACGTGCCCGTCATCAGGTAGCCCTCAAGCTCTTCCGGCGACTTGTGCAGCGGCGGCCCGTACTCCTGGCGCGCGATCCCCACGTACACCCCGGTCCGGCTTCCGCGCAGCGTCGTCGGGTCGATGCCGGCCCGCTCGACCGCCTCCCACGAGGACTGCAGCAGGAGACGCTGCTGCGGGTCGATCGCCATCGCCTCGCGCGGGCTGATCTCGAAGAAGGCCGGGTCGAACTCGTCCGCGTCGTACAGGAAACCGCCCTCGCGGGCATACGACTTGCCAGGGGTGCCCGGCTCCGGTGCGTACAGCCCGTCGAGATCCCAGCCACGGTTCTGCGGAAAGCCGGAGATGGCGTCCCGCCCGGCGGCGACCAGATCCCACAGGTCCTCCGGTGAGCGGACTCCGCCCGGATAGCGGCAGCTCATACCCACGATCGCGATCGGCTCGTGCGACGCCGCCGACAGCTCGGCGTTCGCGCGGCGCAGGTGTTCCGTCTCCTTGAGAGATGCTCTCAATGCCTCGACGACGGCATCCTTCGACTCGGCCATCATGACCTCCGCATCTCGTCGGGAACGTCGTTCTTCATCGCCATGCGCACCAGGTCGTCCACACCCATCTCGTCCAGCGACGGCCCGTCGCCGTTCTCAGGTGCGTGACCCTCGCCGTTCGCGCCGTTCGTGCCGTTCGCGCTGTTGGCGTTGTTCGGGGTGTTCGCAGCGTCCGCCTCCGCGTCGCCGCCGTCGGCCGTTCGCTCCGGGAACAGTTCCTCCCGCAGGTACCGCGCCGCGACGACCGGCGTCGGATAGTCGAACAGGAGCGTGCTCGGCAGCTGCAAACCGGTCACGCGCCGCAGCCGGTTCCGCAGCTCCACTGAGGTCAGCGAGTCGAAACCGACCAGGCTGAATGCCCGCTCGGCACCGATCGCATCGGGCCCGCTCAGGCCGAGGACCGCCGCGGCGTGCGCACGGACGATCTCCAGCAGGGCGTCGTCCACCTTGCCGTCCGGCAGCCCCTTCAGCCGGGCCATCAGGTCACCCTCCGACTCCTCACCCGCTTGATCGCCGGGGTGCGCCGCGGTGAGTACGGCGACGTCGGGGAGATCGGCGATGAGCCGGCTGGGACGGATCGCCTCAAGGGCGGGCGCGTAATCCGCCCACTCGACCTGGGCCACCATCACCTGTGTCTCCTCCCGGCCCAATGAGGCGGCCAGCGCCGCCATCGCCGTCGCGGGAACCATCGGCGGCAACCCCTGCCGGCGCAGTCGTTCCTCCACCTCGCCGGTCACCATTCCGCCGCCGCCCCAGGACCCCCAGGCCACGGAGGTCGCGGGCAGCCCGGCCGCCCGCCGCACCTGGGCCAGCGCGTCGAGGAAGGCGTTCGCCGCGGCGTACCCGCCCTGCCCGCCGCTGCCCCAGACGCCGCCGACGGCCGAGGAGAACAGCACGAACGCGTCCAACTTCAGATCAGCGGTGAGTTCGTGCAGCACTGTGGCGGCCGCCACCTTGGGCCTGAGAACCCGCTCCAGCTGCTCCGCCGTGAGGGACTCCACCAGCCCGTCCGCCAGCACCGCGGCGCCGTGGATCACCGCGGTCAGCGGGAGCTCCTCCGGAATCGACGCCAGCACCTTCCGCAGCCCATCCCGGTCGGTGACATCCACCGCGGCCACCGTCACGCGCGACCCCAACTCCGTCAGCTCCGCCTCCAACTCCGCGATGCCGGGCGTGTCCTTGCCGCGCCTGCCGACCAGCAGGAGGTGTGGCGCGCCGGCCCGGGCCAGCCAGCGGCAGACGTGCGATCCGACCGCGCCCGCGCCGCCCGTCACCAGCACGGTGCCCTGTGGGCGCCAGTCCTCCGCCGGCGCATCACCCAGCGGTGCCCGCGCCAGCCGTCGGCCGAACGCTCCCGAAGGGCGCACCGCCACCTCGTCCTCACCATGGACTCCGTCCACGGTGTCGACGCCGTGGATGACCGCGCACAGCAGTTGCGCGGTCCGCCCGTCCAGCCGGGCGGGCACGTCCACGAGCCCGCCCCAGCGTTCCGGTCGCTCCAGCGCCACCACCCGGCCCAGGCCCCAGATCTGGGCCTGCAGCGGGTTGGTGACGATGTCGGCGCTCCCCGTGGACACCGCCTCGCGCGTGAGGCACCACAGCCGGGCCTCGACGCCCACGTCATCCATTGCCTGCACCAGGGCAACCGTGCCCGCGAGGCCGCCGGAGACCGGCTCGTGCGCGGCGCCCAGGCCGTCGTCGACAAGCGCGGCGAGCGACAGGACACCGGAGAGGCCGCCCGGTACGTCCTCCTCTGCGAGGGTGTCGGCGAGTCGGCGGCCGAGCGCGGTGCGGTCCCGCAGGTCGGTCGACGCGATGTCCCATCGGATCACCTGGGCGCGGTGTTGCCGCAGCGCGTCGAGCACCGTCTCCACCGCAGGGTCCTGGGCGGCTTCCTCGGGGACGGCCACCAGCCAGGCGCCCCCCTCCAATCCCGGCGTCGCCCCGGCCCCGATGCCGAGCAGCGGCTTCCATGTGGCGCGGTAGCGCCAGCTCTCCAGTACCGACCGGTCCTGTCGGCGTCGTCGCCATGACGCCATGGCGGACAGCACGGCGGGAAGGGCGGTGCTCACACCGTCGCGCTCCCCCTCCGCGTCGCCCAGCCCCAGCGTGCTGATCAGCGCGTCCAGGTCCTCCCGGTCGACCGCGTCCCAGAACTCGTCCTCGACCGGGTCCGCGGAGGCACCGGTCGCACGGCTGGTGTCGGCATTCTCGGCATCCAGGAGCCAGTAGTGCTGGTGTTGGAAGGGGTAGGTGGGCAGGTCGAGGTGGGTGGGCCGGGTGGCGGGGTAGAAGCCAGCCCAGTCGGCGGTGGTGCGGGTGTGCGTGTGGGCGACGGCGAGGGAGGTCAGCACCCGCTGCCAGGTGTCGTCGTCGCGGCGCAGGGTGCCGGTCAGGGCGACTTCGCCGCTGCCTGTGTGGTCTTCGGCGGTCTCCTGCAGGGGGTGGATGAGGACCGGGTGGGGGCTGGCCTCGATGAACAAGGTGTGCCCGTCATCGAGGAGGGTGTGGGTTGCTGCCTGGAAATCGACGGTGGAGGCCAGGTTGTCGTACCAGTACTGGGCGTTCATCACCGTCGTATCCGCCATCGCGCCACCGACATGACCGGCCACCGTCGAATAGAACGCCACCGTCGACTCCTGCGCACGCACCGGAGCCAGCACCTCCAGCAGCCGGGCGTGGAGAGCGTGAACGTGGGAGGTGTGGGAGGCGTAGTCGACGGGGATACGGCGAGCTCGGATGCCCTCGCTCTCACAGTGGGCCAGCAACTCGGTCAGCGCGTCGGCATCACCAGCTACCACGGTGGCCGACGGCCCGTTCACCGCAGCCACCACCACCCGCTGCTCCCACCGGGCAATCAGCTCCAAGACGTTGGGCGCGGACAGCGGCACTGAGACCATCCCGCCCCGACCGGCAATGCCCGTGATGGCCTGCGAACGCAACGCCACGATCCGGGCCGAGTCCTCCAACGACAGCACACCGGCAACATAAGCAGCCGCAATCTCCCCTTGGGAGTGGCCCACCACCGCATCCGGAGTGACACCAAGGTGCTCCCACAGCCGGGCCAGAGAAATCATCACCGCCCACAACGCGGGCTGCACCACATCCACCCGGTCCAGACCGGGGGCAGCGGGTTCCTCATTGAGGACATCGATGAGATTCCAGCCGGTGAACGGCTCAAGCGCCTCCGCGCATGCCGTCAAATGCTCGGCGAAGACCGGTGAAGTACGCATCAACTCCACACCCATGCCAACCCACTGCGAACCCTGCCCGGGAAACACGAACACCGTCTTCCCGGACTGAGCAGCCACCGTGCCCGTGACCACACGAGAGGAAGGCTCACCGGCAGCCAACGCCGCCAAAGCACCCCGGTAATCGGCCAGTTCACGGCCGACCACCACCGCCCGATGATCGAACACAGAACGCCCCGCCACCAGCGCGTGACCGACCTGATCCGCCGTCACCTGCGGATGACGATCCAGGTGATCCAGCAACTGCCGCGCCTGATCCTTCAGCGCGGCCTCCGACTTCGCCGACATCACCCACGGCAACGTCCCATCCGTCACCACCACCGGCCCCGGCACATCTTCGACCTCTGTATCCCCATCCTCCGGAGCCTGCTCGACGATGAGATGGGCATTGGTGCCGCTGACGCCGAACGACGACACGCCGGCACGACGCGGGCGGCCTGTCTCCGGCCATGACCGTGCCTCCGTCAGCAGTTCGACTGCTCCCGCGCTCCAGTCCACATGCGGGGTCGGCTCGTCCACGTGCAGCGTCTTCGGCAGCACCCCGTTGCGTAGGGCCATCACCATCTTGATCACGCCGCCCACGCCCGCCGCGGCCTGGGTGTGGCCAATGTTCGACTTCAGCGAACCCAGCCACAACGGCCGGTCCTCCGGCCGGTCCTGACCATAGGTGGCAAGGAGCGCCTGCGCCTCGATCGGGTCGCCCAGCGTCGTACCCGTGCCATGTGCCTCGACCGTGTCGATCTCGTCGGACGTGAGGCGGGCGTTGGCCAGGGCCTGCCGGATCACACGCTCCTGCGAAGGCCCGTTGGGTGCCGTCAGGCCGTTGCTCGCGCCGTCCTGGTTGACGGCCGAACCACGCACGACCGCCAGCACCTGGTGACCATGCCTCCGTGCGTCCGAGAGGCGTTCCAGCAGCAGCAGGCCCACACCCTCCGCCCAGCCCGCGCCGTCGGCGGAAGCAGCGAAGGACTTGCACCGCCCATCGGCGGACAGGCCGCGCTGCTTGCTGAACTCGGTGAAGACATCAGGCTTTGCCATGACGGTGACACCGCCCGCCAGGGCCAGCGAGCACTCGCCGTTGCGCAGGGCCTGCGCGGCGAGGTGGATGGCAACCAGTGAGGAGGAGCAGGCGGTGTCGACCGACACCGCCGAACCCTCGAAGCCGAAGGTGTAGGCGACGCGGCCGGAGGCCACGCTGCCCGCGCTGCCGTTGAGCAGGTAGCCCTCCAGGCCTTCGGGGACGGAGCTGAGGCGGCTGCCGTAGTCGCCGTACATCACGCCGGTGAAGACGCCGGTGGGAGTGGCCTGGAGGGAGGTGGGGTCGATCCCGGCCCGTTCGACGGTTTCCCAGGCGACCTCCAGCAGGAGGCGTTGCTGGGGGTCCATGGCGAGGGCTTCGCGGGGGCTGATTCCGAAGAATGCGGGATCGAAGGCGCCGGCGTCGTAGAGGAAACCGCCCTCGCGGACGTAGGTCTTGCCGGGCCGGTCGGGATCGGGGTCGTACAGCGTCTCGACGTCCCAGCCACGGGTGGCCGGAAACTCCGCGACGGCATCCGACTCGCTCGCCACCAAGGACCACAGGTCGTCCGCGGATTGCACGCCGCCCGGGTACCGGCAGCCGATGGCCACGATGGCGATGGGCTCGTCGGTGGCGACGGCGGCCACTGTGGCCGTGGCGACGGTGGGCGTGTGGGCGGTCGGGGCGAGAGTGGCGTGGAGGTGGGCGACCAGGCGGCGCGGGGTCGGGTGGTCGAAGACGAGGCTGGCGGGGAGGCGGAGGCCGGTGGCGGCGTTGAGCCGGTTGCGGAACTCGACCGCGGTCAGCGAGTCGAAACCGAGGTCCTTGAACGCCTGGGTGAGGTTGATGGTGTCGGGCGTGGCATGGCCCAGGACGAGGGCGACCTCGGTACGGACGAGGGTCGCGAGGGTGTCCTCGGCATCTTCGGGCGAGAGGCGGGCCAGGCGATCGCGGAGGCCGGCGGCATTGCTCGCCGTGGCGGCGGTGGCCCTGCGGACGGGAACGCGCACCAGGCCCTGAAGGACGGCGGGAACAGTGCCGGTCTTCAGGTGCGGACGGAGCAGGGCAGGAACGATCTTGGCAGGGACCAGGCAGGCGCTCCGCGTGGCACGGGCGGCATCGAACAACGCCAGCCCTTCCTCTGCCGTGATGGGCTCGATCCCGAGGCGGGCCGCTCGGACCAGGTCCGCGTCGTCCAGGTGGCTGGTCATGTCACTCCGCTGTTCCCAGAAGCCCCAGGCCAGCGAGGTGGCGGGCAGGCCCTCGGCGCGACGGCGCTGGGCCAGCGCGTCGAGGAAGGTGTTCGCCGCGGCGTAGTTGCCCTGCCCCGGAGTACCCAGAACCCCCGCCATGGAGGAAAAGAGGATGAACTCAGTGAGGTCCAACTCGCGGGTGAGTTCGTGCAGGTGCCAGGCGCCGTCGACCTTGGGGCGGAACACGCCGTCGACGCGCTCCGCCGTCAAGGATGTGACGATGCCGTCGTCGAGGACACCGGCGCTGTGCACGACGGCGGTGAGGGGGTGTTCGTCGGGGATGCCGTCCAGGAGTGCGGCGAGCGCGCCACGGTCGGCGGTGTCGCAAGCCGCGATGGTGACCTTGACCCCCAACTCTCGCAGTTCGGCAGCGAGTTCGGTCGCGCCCGGAGCCTCCGGGCCGCGTCGGCTGGTCAGCAGCAGGTGCGCCGCCTGCCCAGCCGTGGCATAGCGGCGGGCGAACAGCAAGCCGAGGGTGCCCGTGCCGCCGGTGATCAGGACTGTGCCGCCTACGGTCGGCTCCGGTACGGCTGCGTAGTCGCTGTCGCCGTGGCCGTGGCCGTGGCCGTCGCCGTCGCCGTCGCCGTCGCCGTCGCCGTCGCCGTCGGGGAGGATCTCCCGCACGAGCCGGGGGACGTACAGCGTCTGCTGATCGCCGTCACGGATGGCCACCTGCGGCTCGCCGCCTCCCAGGGCCGCACGGAACGACTCGACGGAGACAGTGTTCTCGTCCGCAAGATCGATCACGGTGAAACGGCCCGGGTTCTCGGTCTGAGCCGTACGGATCAGCCCCCACGCGGCGGCGTCCGCGGGGCTGGGCGACTCGGTCTCGGCGTGGACCGCGACGGCTCGCCTCGTGACGAACACCAGCCGGCTGCCGGACAGACGCTCCTCAGCCAGCCACGTCTGGATCGTGCCCAAGGCGTACTGCACGGCCTCGCGCGCGGCGCCGGGGACGCCCTCGGCCGGGCCTGAACGCCCCAGCAGGCCGGTGGCGATGACCAGATCTGGGAGGGCAGCGGTGTCGTCAGCCAGTAGCGTCGCCAGCTCCGCATGACGCTCGACCACAACACCGTCGGGGAGCGACGTGGCCAGCCCCTCGGGAACGTCGGCGCCCAGGAACGCCACCCGGTCGGCCCTGAAGCCCTCCGAGACGGGCATGGCGGCCCAGTCCAGGCGGAACAGGAGGTCGTTCCCGCTCCCGCCCGTCGCGACCGCCTTCGCCAGTTGCTCGGCGGTGATCGACCGCATGGACAGCGACTCCACGTCGGCGACCGGCTGCCCGGCGGGGTCGGCCAGCCTGACGCGCAGCGCCCCCGCCTCAGAAGTGGTGATCTGGACGCGCAGCGCCCGGGCCCCCACGGCGTGAAGCCGGACGTTCGACCAGGCGAACAACAGCGGCACCTCGTCCGAGCCCTGCTCGGCACGGTCGAAGATCGTCGGGTGGAGAGCGGCGTCGAAGAGGGCGGGATGGATGCCGTAGTGGTCGGCGTCTGTGGTGTCGTCAGTGGGGAGGGTCACCTCGGCGTAGAGGGTGTCGCCATGGCGCCAGGCAGCGGTCACGCCCTGGAAGGTGGGGCCGTAGTGGTAACCGAAACCGGCGATGAGGTCGTAGAGAGTGTCGGAGGGCAAGGGAGTGGCCCCGGCCGGCGGCCAGGCCGTCGACTCCGCCCACTCTGCCGTGTCCGGTGTGGCAGGCGGCTGAGGACTGAGGGTGCCGGTGGCGTGGCGGGTCCAGGGCCGGTCGGGTGCGGCGTCATCGGGTCGGGAGTGAACGGTGAGGGCCCGGCGGCCGTCGGCGTCGGGCGCCGTCACGTGCACCTGCAGGTGAAAACCGCCGACGCCCGTGAGCGTCAGGGGTGCTTCGAGGGCCAGGTCTTCCAGGTGGGGAGTGTCGGTTGCCTGGCCGACGTGGAGGGCGAGTTCGACGAACGCGGTGCCGGGCACGAGGGGCGTGTCGTGAACGGCATGGTCGGCCAGCCAGGGGTGGCTGCGCAGCGACAGGCTTCCGGTGAACACGTGGCCGTCGCCGTCCGCGAGCGCGACGGCGGCAGAGAGCAGACCGTGGTCGGTGGCCCGTAGGCCGAGAGTGTGGGGGTCGGTGGCAGTGGTGGTGTCCAGGAGCCAGTAGTGCTGGTGTTGGAAGGGGTAGGTGGGCAGGTCGAGGTGGGTGGGCCGGGTGGCGGGGTAGAAGCCCGCCCAGTCGGCGGCGGTGCGGGTGTGCGTGTGGGCGACGGCGAGAGAGGTCAGCACCCGCTGCCAGGTGTCGTCGTCGCGGCGCAGGGTGCCGGTCAGGGCGACTTCGCCGCTGCCTGTGTGCTCTTCGGCACTCTCCTGCAGGGGGTGGATGAGGACGGGGTGGGGGCTGGCCTCGATGAACAGAGTGTGCCCGTCATCAAGGAGGGTGCGGGTGGCTGCCTGGAAATCGACGGTGGAGGCCAGGTTGTCGTACCAGTACTGGGCATTCATCACCGTCGTATCCGCCATCGCGCCACCGACATGACCGGCCACCGTCGAATAGAACGCCACCGCGGACTCCCGCGGCTCAACAGGCTCCAACACCTCCAACAACTGGTCCCGCAACGCCTCCACATGCGAGGAGTGCGAGGCGTAGTCCACCGGAATCTTCCGGGCCCTGATGCCCTCGCTCTCACAGTGGGCCAGCAACTCGGTCAGAGCGTCGGCATCACCAGCCACCACCGTGGCCGACGGCCCATTCACCGCAGCCACCACCACCCGCCGATCCCACCGGGCAATCAACTCCGAGACACCGGACACGGCAAGCGGCACCGAGACCATCCCGCCCCGACCCGCAATGCCCGTAATGGCCTGCGAACGCAACGCCACAATCCGCGCCGAGTCCTCCAACGACAACACACCAGCAACATGAGCAGCCGCAATCTCACCCTGCGAATGACCCACCACCGCATCCGGGGTGACGCCCAGGTGCTCCCACAGCCGGGCCAGAGAAACCATCACCGCCCACAACGCAGGCTGAACCACATCCACCCGGTCCAGACCGGGGGCAGCGGGTTCCTCATTGAGGACATCGATGAGACTCCAGCCGGTGAACGGCTCAAGAGCCGCCGCACACGCCGTCAAATGCTCGGCGAAGACAGGGCTGGTGGCCATCAACTCCACACCCATGCCAACCCACTGCGAACCCTGCCCCGGAAACACGAACACCGTCTTCCCGGACTGAGCAGCCACGGCGCCCGTAACCACATGCGGGGAGGGCTCACCCGCCGCCAACGCCGCCAAAGCACCCCGGTAATCGGCCAGTTCACGGCCGACCACCACCGCCCGATGATCGAACACAGAACGCCCCGCCACCAGCGCGTGACCGACCTGAACCGCCGTCACCTGCGGATGAAGATCCAGGTGATCCAGCAACTGCCGCGCCTGATCCTTCAGCGCTGCCTCCGACTTCGCCGACATCACCCACGGCAACGTCCCATCCGTCACCACCACCGGCCCCGGCACATCTTCGACCTCTGTATCCCCACCTTCTGGAGCCTGCTCCAACACCAGGTGCACGTTGGTCCCACTGACACCGAAAGAAGACACCCCTGCGCGACGCGGACGACCCGCGTCCGGCCAGGACCGCTCCTCCGTCAGCAACTCCACCGCGCCCGCGCTCCAGTCCACATGCGGGGTCGGCTCGTCCACATGCAGCGTCTTCGGCAGCACCCCGTTGCGTAGGGCCATCACCATCTTGATTACGCTGCTCACGCCCGCCGCAGCTCCCAGATGGCCGATGTTGGGCTTGAGCGAACCCAGCCACAGCGGCCGGTCCGCGGGCCGGTCCTGACCGTAGGTGGCGATCAACGCCTGCGCCTCGATCGGGTCGCCGAGCGTGGTTCCGGTCCCGTGCGCCTCGACCACGTCGATCTCGTCGGCCTGGACCCGGGAGTTGGCCAGGGCCTGGCGGATGACACGCTCCTGCGAAGGCCCGTTCGGGGCGGCGAGGCCATTACTGGCGCCGTCCTGGTTGACCGCTGAGCCCCGAATGACGGCGAGCACAGGGTGCCCGTTGCGCCGCGCGTCGGAGAGCCGTTCCAGGATCAGCACACCTGCGCCCTCACCCCAGTTCGTGCCGTCAGCCGCAGCCGCGAATGCTTTGATCCGCCCGTCCGCCGCCAGCCCACGCTGCCTGCTGAACTCGGTGAACAAACCCGGGGTGGCGATCACTGACACACCGGCGGCCACCGCAAGAGTGCACTCCCCCTGACGCAGCGCCTGCGACGCCTGGTGCAACGCCACCAACGACGACGAACACGCCGTGTCAACCGTGATCGCCGGACCCTCAAGACCCAGGAAATAGGCCAGCCGACCAGAGATCACACTGGTCATCTTGCCGGTCACCATCAGGCCTTCCATCCCGTCCGCTGCCTCATGCAACCGCGGGCCGTACTCCAGTCCCACGGCGCCGACGAAGACGCCTGTGCGGCTGCCGTGCACCGACTCCGGGCGGATGCCCGCCCGCTCGAACGCCTCCCAGGCGGTCTCCAGCAGAAGGCGTTGCTGGGGATCCATGGCGAGGGCTTCGCGAGGACTGATCCCGAAGAAGGCGGCGTCGAACTCGGCCGCGTCGGAGAGGAAGCCCGCCTCGCGGACATAGCTCTTGCCCGACCGGTCCGGATCGGGGTCATACAACCCCTCGACATCCCAACCACGATCCGTCGGCAACCCCGAGAACGCCTCACTGCCAGACGTGACCAGGTCCCACAGCTCCTCCGGCGACCCCACATCCCCGGGAAGCCTGCAACCGATACCGACAACGGCCACCGGCTCGTCCAACACGGCTGCCAAACCCACGGGTTCGGCCCCGGAGACCGACTCCCCGAACAAAGCACCGCGCAGATACCGGGCCATCGCAGCCGGCGTCGGGTGGTCAAACACCGCCGTCGGTGGCACCCGCAGGCCAATGGCCGCGGTGAGACGGTTGCTCAGTTCCACTGCGGCCAGCGAGTGGAAGCCGACGTCCTTGAACTTGCTGTCCGGCTGGACCACTTCCGGTGAATCGTGCCCCAGCACCGTCGCGGCGTGGGCACGCACCACTCCCACCAACTCGCGCTCCGCCTCGGCCACGGACATCCCGGCGAACCGCTCCCCACCCGCCGAGTCGTCCGCCGTCTGTCCGGTCTGGTCCTGTCCGCCTGCGATCACGTTGCTTGCGCTCCCGGACGTCTGCATCCAGTACCGCTGGTGTTGGAATGCGTACGTCGGCAGGTCGATGACACCCGCTCCCCGGCCCGCGAACACCGCCGGCCAGTCAACGTTCACCCCCCGGACCCATGCCTCACCCAAAGAGGCGCAGAATCGCTTCAGCCCACCCTCGTCGCGGCGCAGGGTGCCGGTCAGGGCGACTTCGCCGCTGCCTGTGTGCTCTTCGGCGGTCTCCTGCAGGGGGTGGATGAGGACCGGGTGGGGGCTGGCCTCGATGAACAGAGTGTGCCCGTCATCGAGGAGGGTGCGGGTGGCTGCCTGGAAATCGACGGTGGAGGCCAGGTTGTCGTACCAGTACTGGGCATTCATCACCGTCGTATCCGCCATCGCGCCACCGACATGACCGGCCACCGTCGAATAGAACGCCACCGCGGACTCCCGCGGCTCAACAGGCGCCAGCACCTCCAACAACTGGTCCCGCAACGCCTCCACATGCGAGGAGTGCGAGGCGTAGTCCACCGGAATCTTCCGGGCCCTGATCCCCTCGCTCTCACAGTGGGCCAGCAGCTCGGTCAGCGCGTCGGCGTCACCGGCCACCACAGTGGCCGACGGCCCGTTCACCGCAGCCACCACCACCCGCCGATCCCACCGGGCAATCAACTCCGAGACCTCGGGCGCGGACAGAGGCACCGAGACCATCCCGCCCCGCCCCGCAATGCCCGTAATGGCCTGCGAACGCAACGCCACAATCCGCGCCGAGTCCTCCAACGACAACACACCAGCAACATGAGCAGCAGCAATCTCACCCTGCGAATGGCCCACCACCGCATCCGGAACCACGCCCAGGTGCTCCCACAGCCGGGCCAGAGAAATCATCACCGCCCACAACGCAGGCTGGACCACATCCACCCGGTCCAGACCGGGGGCAGCGGGTTCCTCATTGAGGACATCGATGAGACTCCAGCCGGTGAACGGCTCAAGCGCCTCCGCACACGCCGTCAAATGCTCGGCAAAGACCGGTGAAGTACGCATCAACTCCACACCCATGCCGACCCACTGCGAACCCTGCCCAGGAAACACGAACACCGTCTTCCCGGACTGAGCAGCCACGGCGCCCGTAACCACATGCGGGGAGGGCTCACCCGCGGCCAACGCCGCTAAAGCGCCCCGGTAGTCAGCCAGTTCACGGCCGACCACCACCGCCCGATGATCGAACGCCGATCGCGACACCGCCAGCGACAACCCCACGTCGGCCACCGGCACTTCGGCATCCGCGGCAATGAAATCTCGCAACCGCCCCGCCTGCACCGCCAGTGCCGCCGCGCTCTTGCCGGACACCACCCACGGCATCGGCCCATCCGTTGTCACCACCGGCCCCGGCACATCCTCGTCGGCCGTGTCCTCACCTTCCGGGGCCTGCTCCAGCACCAGGTGTGCGTTGGTGCCGCTGATGCCGAACGACGAGATGCCTGCGCGGCGCGGACGTCCCGCGTCCGGCCAGGACCGCTCCTCCGTCAGCAATTCCACCGCGCCCGCAGTCCAGTCGACGTGCGGGGTCGGCTCGTCCACATGCAGCGTCTTCGGCAGCACCCCGTTGCGTAGGGACATCACCATCTTGATCACGCCGGCTGCGCCGGAGGCCGCCATGGTGTGGCCGATGTTGGACTTCAGCGAACCCAGCCACAGCGGCCGGTCCGCGGGCCGGTCCTGACCGTAGGTGGCGATCAACGCCTGCGCCTCGATCGGGTCACCCAGCGCCGTACCCGTGCCGTGTCCCTCGACCGCGTCGACCTCGTCCGGAGTGAGGCGGGCGTTGACCAGGGCCTGGCGGATGACACGCTCCTGCGAAGGCCCATTGGGCGCCGTCAGGCCGTTGGACGCGCCGTCCTGGTTGACCGCTGAGCCCCGGATGACGGCGAGCACAGGGTGCCCGTTGCGCCGCGCGTCGAAGAGCCGTTCCAGGATCAGCACACCAGCGCCCTCACCCCAGTTCGTACCGTCAGCCGCAGCCGCGAACGCCTTGATCCGCCCGTCCGCCGCCAGCCCACGCTGCCTGCTGAACTCGGTGAACAAACCCGGGGTGGTCATCACTGACACACCGGCGGCCACCGCAAGAGTGCACTCCCCCTGACGCAGCGCCTGCGACGCCTGGTGCAACGCCACCAACGACGACGAACACGCCGTGTCAACCGTGATCGCCGGACCCTCAAGACCCAGGAAATAGGCCAGCCGACCAGAGATCACACTGGCTATCTTGCCGGTCAGCAGCAGGCCGTCCATTCCCTCCGCGGCCTCATGGAGCAGCGGGCCGTACTCCTGGGTCATGGCGCCGACGAAGACGCCGGTCTGGCTGCCGCGCAGCGTGGTCGGGTCGATGCCGGCGCGCTCGATCGCCTCCCAGGCGGTCTCAAGGAGCAGCCGCTGCTGCGGGTCCATCGCCGTCGCCTCACGGGGGCCGATCTCGAAGAAGGAGGCGTCGAAGGCAGCCGGGTCGGAGAGGAAGCCCGCCTCGCGGACATAGCTCTTGCCCGACCGGTCCGGATCGGGGTCATACAACCCCTCGACATCCCAACCACGATCAGTCGGCAACCCCGAGAACGCCTCACTGCCAGACGTGACCAGGTCCCACAGCTCCTCCGGCGACCCCACACCCCCGGGAAGCCTGCAACCGATACCCACCACAGCCACCGGCTCGTCCAACACGGCCGCCACACCCACGGGTTCGGCCCCGGAGACCGACTCCCCGAACAAAGCACCGCGCAGATAACGGGCCATCGCAGCCGGCGTCGGGTAGTCGAAGACGGCCGTCGGTGACAGGCGCAGACCGGTGGCGGTGTTGAGCTGGTTACGAAGCTCGACCGAGGACAGTGAGTCGAAGCCGAGTTGCTTGAACTTGCTGTCCGGCCGGACAGCCTCCGGTGAATCGTGCCCCAGCACGGTCGCGGCGTGGGCACGCACCACCTCCATCAACTCGCGCTCGGCCTCGGCCGCGGACATCCCGGCGAACCGCTGCCCACCCCTGGCACCGCCCGTCGAACCGGTCGCGGCGGTGCGCCGGGCGGCACGGGGACGCACCAGGGCGCCGAGCACCGCGGGCAGCGCCCCGTTCCCGCCCTGGGCGAGCCGCGCGGTGTCCAGCCGCGCGGGTACGAGCATCGGCTCGTGGAGGGTGAGGGCCGCGTCGAACAGGGCGAGCCCTTCCTGTGCCCGCAAGGGCGTCAGGCCGACCCTGGCCATCCGGGCCAGATCCGCCTGGTCCAGGTCCCCCGTCATGTCACTGCGCTGGTCCCACAGACCCCAGGCCAGCGACGTGGCCGGAAGTCCCTGGGCCCGGCGGTGCGCGGCCAGCGCGTCGAGGTAGACGTTCGCCGCCGCGTAGTTGCCCTGCCCCGCACCGCCGAGCGCGCCCATCACCGAGGAGAACAGGACGAACGCCGCCAGATCCCGGTCCTGGGTGAGCTGGTGCAGATGCCATGCCGCGTCCGCCTTCGGCCGCAGCACGGCGTCAAGGCTCTCGGGCGTCAGCGCGGAGACCAGACCGTCGTCCAGTACGCCTGCCGTGTGCACGACGGCGGTCAGCGGGTGCTCGACCGGTATCGCCTCCAGCACAGCTGACAGCGCCTCGGGGTCGGAGACGTCACACGCCACCACCGTGGCCGTCGCCCCGAGCCCGGCCAGCCGGTCCACCAGCTCGCCGGCGCCCTCGGCACCGGGTCCGCGGCGGCTGACCAGCAGCAGGTGCCGCAGCCCGTACTCGGTGACCAGGTGCCCGGCGAGGAGTCCGCCCAGCGTTCCGGTGCCGCCGGTGAGCAGCACCGTACCTTCGGGATCCCACACCGGTGGCATGGTTCCGCGGCCGGTCACCTCAAGCCGCCGCGCCTGCTGCTCCCGCGAGGGTGTCAGCGCGCCATCGGCCGCTGCCCGGACCAGCCGGGGCACCAGGACCTCTCCCCCGCGCACCGCCAGCTGAGGCTCCCCGCAGGCGAGCGCGGCAGGCAGTGCGTGCAGGGAACGCTCGTCCTCATCGACGTCGACGAGAACAAAACGGTCCGGGTTCTCCGTCTGTGCTGTGCGCAGCAGACCCCACACCGGCGCTGAGGCAAGATCCGGCTGCTCCGCGTGGCCGACCACCACCGCACCGCGGGTGACCACGACCAGCCGTGTGTCGGCGAACCGCTCGTCGGCCAGCCATGACTGCACCAGGGACAGGGCCTTGAGCAACTGGGCGCGGACGGCGGCGGGATCGCCGGGGGTAGCACCCGCGGCAGAGATGACGTCTGCGGCAGAGGTGGTGTCTGCGGTGGTGTCTGCGCCAGAGGCGACTTCTGGGCGGGGCAGATGGCAGGCCAGGACGAGTTCGGGTCGGGAAGCAGAGACGGTGGTGGCCAGCTCCGTGAACTCGCCACTGAGTACGGACAGGTCCGCGTACCGCCGCACCCCTGCACCGTCCACAACGGTGCCCAGGCCGAGTACGTCGTCGCCCACCAGCGCCCACGGACCGACCGAGGTCCCGTCGACATCCGCCACCGGCCGGGGCACCCATTCCATGCGGAACAACGCGTCGTGGCGCCCGTCCCTTGCCCCGCCCAGCTTCCCGGGATCAACGGGACGCAGCGCAAGCGAACCGACCGACGCGACCAGCGCGCCCTCAGTGTCGGCGACTTCCACCACCAGGGCGTCGTGGCCCGCCGGGCTCAGCCGCACCCGCACGTTCGTGGCGCCGGTCGCGTGCAGCCGCACATCGGACCACACGAACGGCAGCCTCGGCGCCCCCGCTTCCTGCGCGGTCCCCGACTCGTTCGGCATGAGCCCGGAGTGCAGGGCCGCGTCCAGCAGCGCGGGGTGGATGCCGAAGGCGGTCGCCTCGGCGTGCCGCTCCTCCGGCAGCACCACCTCGGCGTACACCTCCTCTCCCCGCTTCCACATCGCCCGCACCCCCTGGAAGTCGGGGCCGTATCGATAGCCGAGGGCGGCCAGCGACGGGTACAGCTCATCGGTTTCCACCGGCACCGCCCCGGCCGGCGGCCACACCTGGGGATCCCACGAGGACTGCACCGGACCGCCCGAGGCGAGTACGCCCGTGGCATGGCAGGTCCAGGGCACACTCGTCCCCTCGCCGTCAGGTCGGGAGTGAACGTTCACGGATCGCCGTCCCGCATCGTCCGCCTCACCCACCTCCACCCGCAACTGGACACCGCCGGTCGCGGAGAGAACGAGCGGTGCCTGCAAGGTGAGTTCCTCGAGGTGGTCAGCTCCCACCTCGTCACCCGCGCGGAGTGCCATCTCGACGAAGGCCGTTCCGGGCAGCAGGACGGTGTCGGAGACCGCGTGGTCGACCAGCCAGCCATGCGTCTGCAACGACAACCGGCCGGTCAGCACGGTGACATCCGTCCCCGCCAGCTCCACCGCCGCACCGAGCAGCGGGTGTTCGACCGCCGCCTGTCCCGTCGCGGCGGCGTCGCCCGTGCCCCCGGACGCCTCCATCCAGTAACGCTGGTGTTGGAAGGGGTAGGTGGGCAGGTCGAGGTGGGTCGGCCGGGTGGCGGGGTAGAAACCCGCCCAGTCGGCGGTGGCGTGGGTGTGCGTGTGGGCGACGGCGAGGGAGGTCAGCACGCGCTGCCAGGTGTCGTCGTCGCGGCGCAGGGTGCCGGTGAGGGCGACCTCTCCTCGGCTCGCGTATTCCTCGGTGCTCTCCTGCAGGGGGTGGGTGAGGACGGGGTGGGGGCTGGCCTCGATGAACAGGGTGTGCCCGTCATCGAGGAGGGTGTGGGTGGCTGCCTGGAAGTCGACGGTGGAGGCCAGGTTGTCGTACCAGTACTGGGCGTTCATCACCGTCGTATCCGCCATCGCGCCACCGACATGACCAGCCACCGTCGAATAGAACGCCACCGCGGACTCCCGCGGCTCAACAGGCTCCAACACCTCCAACAACTGGTCCCGCAACGCCTCCACATGCGAGGAGTGCGAGGCGTAGTCCACCGGAATCTTCCGGGCCCTGATGCCCTCGCTCTCACAGTGGGCCAGCAGCTCGCTCAGCGCGTCGGCATCACCAGCCACCACCGTGGCCGACGGCCCGTTCACCGCAGCCACCACCACCCGCCGATCCCACCGGGCAATCAACTCCAAGACCTCAGCCGCGGACAGAGGCACTGAGACCATCCCGCCCCGACCCGCAATGCCCGTAATGGCCTGCGAACGCAACGCCACAATCCGCGCCGAGTCCTCCAACGACAGCACACCAGCAACATGAGCAGCCGCAATCTCACCCTGCGAGTGACCCACCACCGCATCCGGAACCACACCCAGGTGCTCCCACAACCGAGCCAGAGAAACCATCACCGCCCACAACGCAGGCTGAACCACATCCACCCGATCCAGACCCGGAGCACCAGGCACCTGAGTCAGGACATCGATAAGACTCCAGCCCGTGAACAGCTCAAGCGCCTCCGCACACGCCGTCAAATGCTCGGCAAACACCGGTGAAGTACGCATCAACTCCACACCCATGCCAACCCACTGCGAACCCTGCCCCGGAAACACAAACACCGTCTTCCCAGACCGAGCAGCCGCCGTACCGGCCAGCACACGCGGAGAAGGCTCACCCGCGGCCAACGCCGCCAAACCGCCCCTGAAGTCAGCCAGTTCACGGCCGACCACCACCGCCCGATGATCGAACACAGAACGCCCCGCGGCCAACGCATGACCAACCTCAGCAGGCATCACCTGCGGATGACGGTCCAGGTGATCCAGCAACTGCCGCGCCTGATCCTTCAGCGCCGCCTCCGACTTCGCCGACATCACCCACGGCAACGTCCCATCCGTCACCACCACCGGCCCCGGCACACCCTCACCGACGACGTCCCCATCCTCCGGAGCCTGCTCGACGATGAGATGGGCATTGGTGCCACTGACACCGAACGACGAGATACCGGCGCGACGCGGACGACCCGCGTCCGGCCAGGGCCGCTCCTCCGTCAGCAACTCCACCGCGCCCCCGGCCCAGTCGACGTGGGGAGTCGGCTCGTCCACATGCAGCGTCTTCGGCAGCACCCCGTGCTGCAGGGCCATCACCATCTTGATCACGCCACCCACGCCCGCCGCGGCCTGGGCGTGACCGACGTTCGACTTCAGCGAACCCAGCCACAACGGCCGGTCCTCCGGCCGGTCCTGACCATAGGTGGCAAGCAGCGCCTCTGCCTCGATCGGGTCACCCAGCGTCGTACCCGTGCCATGTGCCTCGACAACGTCGACGTCCTGCGACGACAGCCCCGCGCCGGCAAGGGCCTGGCGTATCACGCGTTCCTGGGAGAGGCCGTTGGGTGCCGTCAGGCCGTTGCTCGCGCCGTCCTGGTTGACGGCCGAACCACGCACGACCGCCAGCACCTGGTGACCATGCCTCCGTGCATCCGAGAGGCGTTCCAGCAGCAGCAGACCCACACCCTCCGCCCAGGCCGTGCCGTCCGCCGCCTCGGCGAACGCCTTGCACCGCCCGTCCGCAGCAAGACCGCGCTGTCGGCTGAACTCCACGAACATGCCTGGCGTCGCCATGACAGCGACACCGCCCGCCAGGGCCAGCGAGCACTCGCCGTTGCGCAGTGCCTGGGCCGCCAGGTGCATCGAGACCAGCGAGGAGGAGCATGCGGTGTCGACCGTCACCGCCGGGCCCTCGAAGCCGAAGGTGTAGGCGAGGCGGCCGGAGGCGACGCTGGCGGTGTTGCCGGTCAGCAGGTACCCGTCGAACCCGGCCGCACCGTCGTGCAGTTGAGGACCGTACTCCTGGGTCATGGCGCCGACGAACACACCGGTCTGGCTGCCGCTCAGCGCGGTCGCGTCGATGCCCGCCCGCTCGAACGCCTCCCAGGCGGTCTCAAGGAGCAGCCGCTGCTGCGGGTCCATCGCCGTCGCCTCACGCGGACTGATCCCGAAGAACGCGGAGTCGAACTCGGCCGCGTCTGAGAGGAATCCGCCCTTGGCGACGTAGGACGCACCGGGTCGGTCCGGGTCGGAGTCGAGGAGCTTCTCGGTGTCCCAGCCCCGGTCGGCGGGGAAGTCGGTGATGGCGTCGACGCCTTCGCTGACGAGGCGCCACAGGTCCTCAGGGGCGCGGACGCCTCCTGGATAGCGGCAGGCCATGCCCACGATCGCGATGGGCTCGCGAGCGGACTCCTCCAGCTCGCTGACCCGCTCGCGCAGCGCCTGCGCGTCGTCGACGGCGCGTCGCAAGTAGGACCGGAGCTTGTCGACGTCGTTCACCGAAGCCTCCCCCAAGAGTTGTTGCTCGGACGGACAGGTGGTGTTACACGTATCCGCGGTCGATCAATTCGTACAAATCGTCATCGCTCCGGCTTTCCGGTCCCGCGTCCTCCACCGATTCCGATTCCGGTTCCCGTTCCCGTTCCCGTTCCTCCACCGTTGCCGGGACGTCGGACGCCGCCGGCTCGATGAGGGAAAAGATGTGGCTGCCGAGCGATCGCGGGGTGGGGTACGAGAACGCGACGGTGGCCGGGAGTCGCACACCGGCGGCCGCGGCAAGCCGGTTGCGGAGCCGCACTGCCATCGAGGAGTCGAAGCCCAGATCCTTGAAGGTCTCGGTCGACCTCGCCGCGAGATCGGCGCCCGTCAGATCCGCGTCCTGCCTGCTCAGCACCGCTGCTGTTTCGGCGCACACCAGGCTCAGGACCGATGGTTCCGAACTCAGGTGCGCCGCCCTGGTATCGGCAGCGCCGGGCCGGTGCAGGGCCGTTCCGCTCGCGTGCGCGAAGGAGCCCGTGTTCGTGACGGCCGAGCGCTCGGTGATGTCCGAGCTCCCGGCCATGGCAAGCCTGTCCGTGTCATCGGGCGCCGTCAGCCAGTACTGCCTGCGCTGGAACGCGTAGGTCGGCAAGCCGATCCGGCGCGGCGGGTCCGCGTCCGCGAACACCGCGTCCCAGTTCACCGGCACACCCTGTACGTGCAGCTCGGCCAGCGAGGTGACGAGCTTGCTCGCACTCCCGTCGTCCTTGTGCAGGGTGCCCGTCACCAGCGGCGAGGCAGCCAGCGCATCGGCGGTCTCCTCCATCGCCACCGTGAGCACCGGATGCGGGCTGACTTCCACGAACACCCCGCCGCGGTCACGCATCAGGTGTTCGACCACCTCGCCGAAGCGCACCGGCGAGCGCAGGTTGTCGTACCAGTACGAGCCGTCGAGCCTGCGCGTGTCGAGCAACCCGCCGGTGACCGTGGAGTGGAACTCCACCGCCGACCCCTTCGGGGAAAGACCCGCGGCGGCCTCAAGCACACGATCCCGGATGCGTTCGACCTGGTGGGAGTGTGACGCGTACTCGATTCTGACCCGGCGCACCCGGACACCGTCCGCGGCCGCCATCGCGGCGAACTGCTCCAGTGCCTCAAGATCTCCGGAGATCACCACGGAGCCCGGTCCGTTGACCGCGCCCACGCAGAGCCGCCCGGACCATTGCCGCAACCGGTCCTCAACCCATGCGAGGGGTGCGGACACGGCGTTCAACCCGCCCAGGCCGGCCAGGTCGGTCAATGCACGACTGCGCAGGGCGACGATCCGCGCCGCTTCCTCCAGCGGGAGCGCGCCCGCCACGCAGGCCGCTGCGATCTCTCCCTGCGAGTGCCCCACCACCACGTCGGGGACCACTCCCAGCGACCGCCACACCCGCGCAAGGGACACCATCATCGCGAACAACGCGGGCTGCACCACGTCGTCGCCCCGCGCCAGCGACGGCGCCGACTCCACGCCGGTCACCACGTCCACGAGTGACCAGTCCACCCACGGGGCCAGCGCACGCGCGCACTCATCGATCCCGCGCGCGAAAACGTCCGACTCCGCGTACAGCCGCTTTCCCATTCCCGTCCACTGCGACCCCTGGCCGGGGAACACGAAGACGACGGGGCCCGCCTGCCGCGCGGCTGTCCCCCGAACCACCCGGGCCGAGCTTCCGCCCGCCGCGACCACGTCCAGGCCGGCCAGCGAATCCTCACGGCCACTGGCAAGGACCACCGCCCGGTGCTCGAACAGGGACCGCGTCGACACCAGCGAATGCCCCACGTCGACCGCCGGGAGAGAGGTGTCCGCGGCCACGAGTTCCCGCAACCGCGTCGCCTGCTCCCGCAAGGCCGGCTCCGACCGCGCCGACAGCACCCATGGCACCACTCCGAATGCGCCCGCGGAGGCCAATCCCTCACCCGCGGCACGGGGCCCTGTCTGCTCTTCGGGCGCCTGCTCCAGGATCACGTGCGCGTTCGTGCCGCCCATTCCGAAGGACGACACCCCTGCCCGTCGCGGCCGGTCCGGCACGCTCGGCCAGGGCCGGGCGGTGCGGAGGACTTCGAAGTCCTCCTGAAAGTCGGCGATGGCGGGGTTCGGGGCCCGGAAGTTCAGGCTCGGAACCAGCTGGGCGCGCTCCATGCAGAGCACCGCCTTGATGAAGCCGACGATTCCCGCGGCCGGCTCCAGGTGCCCGACGTTCGTCTTCACCGAACCGATCACCAGGGGGCGGCTGCGGCCGGTTTCCCTGAACACCTCGCGCAGAGCGGATATCTCGGCGGGATCGCCCAGTCGGGTACCGGTGCCGTGGGCCTCGACGTAGTCGATTTCGTCGAACGGAACACCCGCGCGTCGCAGAGCGGACAGTGTGGTCGCCGTCTGCGCGCCTGGGCTGGGGTCCGGCATGCGGGAGGTCGCGCCACCGCTGCCGACGCTCCAGCCGCGGACCACCGCGTAGATGTGGTCACGGTCGGCGACGGCGAGGTCAAGCCGCTTCAGCAGGACGAAGCCCCCGCCCTCTCCCCGGACGAAACCGCTGGCCCGTTCGTCGAAGGTGAAGCAACGGCCGTCGGGCGACAGGGCACCCAAATTCGCCATGCCGAGTCCCGCTTCCGGGTCGACGATCAGGTTCACGCCGCCTGCGATCGCCATGTCGACCGCGCCGCTGCGGATGCGTTCACACGCCAGCGCCAGCGCCACGAGGGAAGAGGACTGGCCCGAATCCGCGCAGAAACTCATGCCGCGGACGTCGAACAGGCTCGATATCCGGTTGGCGATCAGTGCGCCGCTCGAACCGAGCGCGGCATAGTGGTCGTCCCGGTCACTGCCGGACAACGTGCGCAGCACGTCATACCCGGAGGACGCGGCACCGACGAGGACATCGACCTCGCGGCCGGCGAGCGCGCCCGCCGCGACCCGGGCGTCTTCGACGGCCTCCCAGGAGAGTTCGAGCCCCAGTCTCTGTACGGGGTCCATGGCGGCCGCCTCCGCCGGATCCGTTCCGAAGAACTCCGCGTCGAACCCGGCGATGGCGTCCAGGAACGAACCCGCGTTCACGGTGGCGGCGTCGGGGTGGGACGGGTGCGTCGGGGTGACCACCCGGTGCTCGGGGAACGTTCCGACGGTCGACTTCCCGTCGGACAGCAGACGCCAGAACTCCTCCGGGTCGTGCACGCCCGGGAAGCGGCACGACATGCCGATGACCGCAATATCGGTGGCTGTGCCACTCATGCGCGTTCCTTCCGGTTGCCTCGGCGTGCGGCGCTCATGGGCCGCGCTGCCTTCATCGCCAAGAGGTCAGCAACTTCCGCAGCTCGTCGGGTGCGTTCATGAAGTCGTGGTGACTGCCGTCGACGACGTGCGTGTCGACCGAGTCCGCGTACCGACGCCATCCCGCGAGCTGGTCGATGCTCACGTCGGGGTCGTCCCGCCAGTGCAGTACGACGATGGGGCAGGGCACCTTGACCGGCTCCGCCCGCCGGTACTCGCGCGCGGCGGCCAGATCGCGGAGCAGTACCACCATGCCCAGATCGACCATGTCGGGCCGCGGCTCGATCCCACGTCCGCGGATGACCGATTCGAGCTCGGCGCGCAGGTCGTCCTCGGTCATGGTGAGCATCCGGTCGCTCGCGGCGTCGTGCGGTGCCGGCTGGCCCGACACGAAGAGACAAGCCGGAAGGGGCAGGCCCAGTGCGGCGAGCCGGACCACGGTCTCGAAGGCGGGCAGCGCACCCGCGCAGTGCCCGAAGAACGCGAACGGCCGGTCGAGTCGGGGAGCCAACGGTCCGGTCAGGCTGGCGGCGAGGTTCTCGTAGGTGTCGTAGTGGGGTTCGGCCAGCCGGTTCTCGCGGCCGGGGAACTGCACCGGGCAGACCTCGACGTCGTCGATCTCGGCCGGCCAGGCGCTGAAGGCCGATGCCCCGGACCCCGCATAGGGGAAGCAGAAGATCCGGGCGGGATGGTCGGTGGACGGCGGCCGGACGAACCACGGTGACGTGGCGGTGGTGGAGCCGGATGTCATGGCGTCATTCGTTTCTTGGCGACGATGGGGAGGTGGGTCATCCCGGCGATGAAGTACGACCGCAGATGCTGCGGCTCGCCGTCGAGGGCGATCGATCCGAACCGCTGGAGCAGTTCCTCGAAGAAGATGCGCAGCGTCAACCGGGCCAGCGGTGCCCCGATGCAGAAGTGCGGCCCGAACCCGAACGCGACCTGGCGCTTGGCGTTGCTCCGCGTGATGTCGAACTCGTGCGGATCGGTGAACTGGGAGGCGTCCCGGTTGGCCGATCCGATCCACGCGACGACGGCCGCACGGGCCGGGATGGTGCCCCCGCCGACCTGGGTGTCGCTCACCGCGTACCGCATGAAGTTACAGGCGGCCGACGTCCAGCGCAGCCCTTCCTCGGCCAGGTTCGGGACCAGCGACGGGTCGGCCTGCGCCTTCGCGAACTGCTCGGGCCGCTCGATGAGCGCGTGCACCGTGCCCGAGACGGTGTGCGGCGTCGTCACGTTGGCGCCCAGAAGGATGCTGTAGCCGTCGAGGGCGATCTCCTCGTCGGTCAGTGGCATGTCTCCAGCGCGGACGCTCATGAGCTGGTCGAGCAGACTCCCGTCCTCGTCTCCGGTCGCCCGCCGCCGTTTGACCCACTCGGTGACGTAGGTGACGAGTTCGTGGTGGGAGATGGCCAGCGTCGCGGCTTCGCTGCCGTGCTGGAAGTGCGGGTCCGAAGGCGCCGTCACCATGGCGGTCAGCTGTACGAGCTCGTCCCAGTCCCGCTCCGGGATCCCGAGGAGCGGGCCCGTGACCATCGCCGGCAGTCGCAGCGCCTGCTCGGCCAGGTCGAAGGTGCCGCCTTCGAGCGCCGGCTGGAGAAAGCGCACGATCGTCTGCCGGATCCTGTCCTCCCAGGAGGCCACCGCCCGCGCGGTGAGCTTGGCGCCGATCGCTCTGCGGACCTGGGTGTGCCGTGGCGGGTCGGTGGACGTCATCAGCTTGCCCGCCGCGACGTCGTCCACCCCGAGATGGGTCACCACCGTGCCGCGTTCCGACGTGAACTCCCGATGGTCGCCGAGCACCCGGCAGACGTCGTCGTAGCGGGTCACCGACCAGAACTCCCGGCCGTCCGGCAGGACTTGGCGGTGCAGGGGTGCCTTCGCCCGCATCACGTCCCAGATCGGGTGGGGATCGCCCGAGGTGTAGAGGTCCAGGTCGAACAGGTCGACGCGGTCGAGGTCGACGTCGCGTGCGGGCCCCGGCGTCAGCCTCACGTCTGTGCCCTCCCCTGCTCGATCAGTGCGGCGACCCGGGCCGGTGTCTGCGCCAGGTAGAAGTCGCGTACGGACAGCGCGACGTCGTAGTCCTGGGCCACTCGGTCGATGATCTTGATGCCGATCAGTGAATTGCCGCCGAGGGCGAAGAAGTCGTCGTCCGCCCCGACTTCTAGGGAGTCGAGGTATTCCCCCCACAGCGCCGAGACCTCCCGCACGAGCGACTCGGGTGAACTCGAAGGCACGGCTTGCGCTTCTGACTCCATGGCCAGCCTTTTCCTTTCCACTGTCCCGCTGGCGAGACAAGTCCGTTGAGCGGAAGTGTTCGCCGACAGTGCACGGAGGGGGGACATCGCCAGGTCAACGTAAATGGCCGGGGAAAGGCAGGGCAAGAGATGGCCGTACAGCCCCAGTCCGGGCGCCGTTGTCCCGCCGACAGGACAACGCAGCACTGTGCGCAGTCGCATTGACTTTCCCCGCGCCACGTTATTCCTTTTCATCCGGGAACTGCTCCGGAAATTTCGAAGTTTCACCTGCAGAAGGGAATGAAGGTGCCGCACGAACAGCGAATGGCGTCGCCCAGGCAATATCTGATGTGCCGTCCCACGTACTTCGACGTCACGTACTCGATCAATCCATGGATGGATCCGGCCCGGCCCACCTCGATACAGACCGGGCTGTCCCAGTGGAAGTGGCTGTGCGACACCTTCGCCGACCTGGGCCACGACGTACGGCTCATCGAGCCCGTACCGGGTCTTCCCGACATGGTCTTCGCCGCGAACGGCGCCCTGGTCGTGGACCGCAAGGTGCTCGTCGCGCGCTTCCGGCACACCCAGCGCAGGGACGAGTCCGCAGCGTACCTGGAGTGGTTCGGCCGCGGCGGCTGGTCCGAGGTCCGGCAGGCCGAGTACGTCAACGAGGGCGAGGGCGACTTCCTCTTCACCGGCAGGGAGATCCTGGCCGGCACCGGCTTCCGCTCCGAACCGCGATCCCACGACGAGGTGCGCGAGTTCTTCGGGCGCCCGGTGATCAGCCTGACCCTCGTCGATCCGCGCTTCTACCACCTCGACACGGCCCTGGCGGTGCTCGGGGACGCGGAGATCATGTACTACCCGGGTGCGTTCTCCCCGCAGAGCCAGGCGGTGCTGGCCGAGCGGTTCCCGGACGCTGTCCTCGCCGATGAGGCCGACGCCGCCGTGTTCGGCCTCAACGCGCTGTCGGACGGCCGCAACGTCGTCCTGCCCCGTGCGGCCGTCGGCCTCGCGGAGCGGTTGCGCGAGCGCGGCTACCACCCTCTCGGCGCCGACCTTGCCGAGTTGCTGAAGGCCGGGGGCAGCGTCAAGTGCTGCACGCTCGAACTGCGGGAATGAGGCGCGGGAGCGTGTGAGGACGGCGCGGTCCGCAGGGTCCATCCAGCGGTCCGTGCGGTTGTCCCGTCCACGGGACAACCGCACGGACCGCGGACACCGCCACAACACCGTTTACAACCCTGCTGGCGAGAGCGGCAGTTGGCCCCACGGACGTTCCGCTTCATGGCCCCGGGGAACACGCCGACCAGGTCGCTGCCTGCCAAATGCTCATGACAGAATCAGCGCGTGCAGATCGGGATGCTGGGTCCGTTTGAAGTACGCACAGACGACGGCGACTTGGTCGATGTGCCGGGAGCGCGACTGCGCGGACTACTGATCGCCCTCGCCCTCAGGACGGGTCACGCGGTCCCCAAGGCGTCACTCGTCGACTGGATCTGGGGCGAGCACACACCTGCCGATGCGACGAACGCCCTTCAGCGTCTGGTCTCCCGGCTGCGCAAGGCACTTCCGGACGGATTGATCGAGGGGCAGACCGACGGTTACCGGCTGACGCTGGAGCCCGACGCCGTCGACGCCGTCCGGTTCGAACGCCTCGTCGTCGCGGGCCGGGCCCGTGCCGAGAACAGTCCCGGCCGCGAGCGGCTGCTCGGCGAGGCCCTCGGTGTGTGGCGCGGTGCGGCCATGCAGGACGTCGGCCTGCAGGACAGCGCCGCCTTCGACGCCGCGGTCGTCCGGCTTGACGCGTTGCGCCTGACCGCCATGGAGGAGCGGATCAGCGCGGAGATCGCGCTGGGGCGCGGTGCGGAGATGGTCGCGGACCTGACCGACCTGGTCGCCGCACATCCGGTACGGGAACGGTTCGTCGCCGCGCTGATGCGCGCCCTCGTCGCGGCCGGGCGGGACAGCGAAGCTCTGCTGGTGTACCAGCGCGCGAGGGAGGCCCTGGCCGACACGCTGGGCACCGACCCCTCCCCCGAGCTGGCGGCGTTGCACGTCGCGCTGCTGCGGGGTGAGCTCGGGCAGGCTCTGCGGCAGGGGGAAGCGAGCCGCAGGACCAACCTGCGCGCGGAGCTGACCACCCTGGTCGGCAGGGGCTCCGATGTCGCCGCGGTCCGCGAACTCGTCGCCGAGCACCGGCTCACCACGCTGATCGGTCCGGCCGGCTCGGGGAAGACCAGACTGGCCACGGAGACCGCACGTACCCTCGTCGGCGACTTGCCGGACGGGGTCTGGCTGGTGGAGCTCGCCGCCGTCCGCGTCAATGGCGGCTTGACCGACGTGGCGCAGGCCATGCTCGCCGGGCTCGGCCTGCGGGACTCCCTGCTCGGCGGAGCCCCGAACGCGGAACTGGTGGACCGGCTCGTGGTCGCGATGCGCGAGCGGGAGGCGCTGCTGATCCTGGACAACTGCGAGCATGTCATCGAGTCCGTGGCGGTGTTCGCCCACCGGGTGCTCGGCGAGTGCCGGCGGCTGCGGATACTGGCGACGAGTCGCGAACCCCTCGGCATCACCGGGGAGGCCCTGTGGCTTGTCGAGCCGCTGGCCCTGCCGCACGGCGACGCGGGACCGGACGAGATCAAGGCCTCACCCGCCGTCCGGCTGCTGCGGGACCGGGCCAGGGCGGTGCGCCGGGATCTCGGGGCCGACGCGCACACGCTGGCGACCACCGCGCGGGTCTGCCGGGCGCTGGACGGGATACCGCTCGCGATCGAGCTGGCAGCGGCCCGCTTGCGCACCATGTCCGTCGACCAGCTCGCCCATCGGCTCGACAACCGGTTCCGTCTGCTGACCAGCGGCAGCCGGACCGCGCTGCCGCGCCACAAGACACTGCGCGCGTCGGTCGACTGGAGCTGGGATCTGCTGAGCGACGCCGAGCGGATGGTCCTGCGACGGCTGTCGGTGTTCTCCGACGGCGCGAGTCTGGAAGCGGCCGAGCGGGTGTGCGCGGGAGATGCGGTCGAGGCCGAGCAGGTGCTCGAACTGCTCACCGCGCTGACCGAGAAGTCGCTGCTGCTCGCCGAGGGCGGCAGCGCCCCGCGCTATCGCATGATCGGCACGATCAAGGAGTACGCCCGGCACCGGCTCACAGAAGCGGGAGAGACCGACCGGGCGCGCCACGCACACCTGGCCTGCTTCACCGAGCTCACCGAGATCGCGGAGCCGCACCTGCGCCGCGCCGAGCAACTGGACTGGCTGGCCACGCTCGAGACCGAGCACGACAACATCGGTGCGGCGATGCGCGGCGCGCTCGCGGCGGGCGAGGCGCAGTCGGCGATGCGGCTGGCTGCGAGCGCGGGCTGGTTCTGGTGGCTCGGCGGCCACAAGACCGAAGGCATGGAGCTGCTCACCGCGGCCACCAGGACGCCCGGCGAGGTGACCGACGAGGTCCGCGCCCTGGTGTACGCCCTCATCGCGATGTTCGTGAGCACGGGGCGGGGCGGCGACGAGCACGAGGCCGCGGAGTGGATCCTCAAGGCCCACCGGTTCAGCAAGCTCAGCAGTCGCCGCCACCCGGCGCTGGGGTTCATCGCCCCGTTGGAGCGCATGCTCCAGGCGCCCGACACGTTCCTGCCCGCGTTCGAGTCGCTGCTGGACGACGAGGATCCCTGGGTGCGTGCGATGGCGCGGCTGCACCTGGGCAAGATGCGGATCGTGCTCGGCCGGGACGGATGGGAAGCGGACGCGTACCTGGAAGGGGCGCTCGCCGAGTTCGGAGCGCTCGGCGAGCGGTTCGGGATCTCGTTCGCCCTGACCGAGCTGGCGGACCGGGTCGCTGTGCGCGGCGAGTTCGCCGCCGCGTGCGAGCACTACGAGCAGGCGATCGCGGCCGTCACCGAGGTCGTCACCGAAGTCGGCGCCGAGGTCGGCGCCCGTGAGGACGTCGTCCGGATGCGGTCGCGCCAGGCGCAGCTGTACTGGCTGCTGGGCGACGAGGACGCCGGCGCGGCCGCCATCGCCGCGGCACGGCGGAGCGCGGAGCGGGTCACCTGGCCGGACGCGCTGGCCGAGCTTGCCCTCTCGGAGGCGGAAATCGCCCGGTGGGGCGGCGACGCCGAGGAGGCACACAGGCAACTCGGCATCGCTGTGGCCATGTTGGGCGAAGAAGCGGAGCGGGCGAACATCCGCGCGGTGACCCACGATCTGCTCGGCTATCTCGCCGACGACATCGGCGAGTCCCGGGCGCACCGTGCGGCAGCCTGCGCTGCGGCGTCCGAGGGGGGACACGCACCCCTGATCGCTCAGGTGCTCGTCGGGGTCGCGGACCTGGCACTGCGCTGCGAGGAGCACGAGCAGGCCGCGCGGCTGCTCGCGGCGAGCGTGGGCATACGCGGGCTCCAGGACCTCTCCCACCCGGACGTGGCCCGGATCGAGCGGACCGCGCGGCACCGCCTCGGCGACGCGCGGTTCGCCGAGGCGGCTCGGGAGGGGACACGGACCAGCTGGTCTCAGCTGGTGGAGGTCACGCTCGCTTCTTGAACGTGGAGAGCGCCCATACGTAGCCGAGGACGGCGAGCCCGACGCACCAGGCGACGGCCGCCATCGCGTCGCCGCTCGACGGGCCGCCCTCCAGCAGCAGCCCGCGCAGCGTCTCGATGATCGGGGTGAAGGGCTGGTACTCCGCGAACTGCCGCACGCCGGCCCCCATCGATTCCGAGGGCACGAAAGCGGTGCTCAGGAACGGCAGCATGATCAGTGGCACTGCGGCCAGGCCCGCCGACTCCGCGGTCTTCGCTGCGAGCCCCAGGGCGACGGTGAGCCAGCTGGCCGCGACGCTGAGCAGCAGGATGAGACCGACCACGCCGAGCCAGTCGAGGGCGCTCGCCGCCGGGTCGAACCCCATGGCGAAGGCCACCCCGATGATGGCCGCGTTGGCCACCAGGCAGCGCACGATGGTGACGACGACCTGCCCGGTCAGCACGGCACCGCGCGAGACGTCCATGGCCTTGAACCGGTTGATGATGCCCTTCGTCATGTCGTCGTTCACGGCCACCGCGGTGGCGCTCAGGCCGTAGCTGACCGCCATCACGAGCATCCCCGGCGTCGCGTAGTCGACGTAGTCCTCACCGACGCTGAAGGCGCCACCGAACACCTTGACGAACATCAGCATGATCAGGATGGGCACCAGAGCCGCGTTGAACACCGTGATCGGGTTCCGCAGGGTGTGCTTCAGGTTGCGGCGCAACATGATCGACGAATCGGTCCAGGCCGCGGAGAGGGAGCTCACTTCGCCTCCTCCTTCGTGCTCGCGTGCCCGGTCAGGGCGAGGAAGACGTCGTCGAGGTCCGGCGTGTGCACGGAGAACTCCTGGGCGTTGATCATGTGCTCGTCGAGCCGGTCAAGGATGGCCCGCAGCGACTTCGAGTCGCCTTCGCCGGGCACCCGCAGGGCCAGTTCCTGGTCGTCGCGAGTGGCACCGGGCAGGATCCGTGCAGCCGTGTCGAGGTCGTCGAGGTCGGCGAAGCGGAGCCGGACGTGGGTGCCGGGGACCTGGCGCTTGAGTTCCTCGGGGGCTCCCTGGGCGACCAGGTGGCCCTGGTCGAGCACCACGATCCGGTCGGAGAGCTCGTCGGCCTCGTCGAGGTACTGGGTGGTGAGGAAGATGGTGGTGCCGTTGACCACCAGATCGCGGACGATCCCCCACATCGTGCGCCTGCTTCGGGGGTCGAGGCCGGTGGTCGGCTCGTCCAGGAAGATGATCTGCGGCCTGCCGACCAGCGTCATCGCCAGGTCCAGCTTCCGGCGCATGCCGCCGGAGTAGGTCGCCGCCATCTTGTCCGCGGACTCCCCGAGGTCGAACCGTTCCAGGAGCTGACTGACCGTCCGGTCGCCGGAGGGCGTGCGCTTCAGGTCCGCCATCAGCTGCAGGTTCTCCCGGCCGGTGAGCAGATCGTCCAGTGCGGCGAACTGTCCGGTCACGCCGATGGACGCGCGCACCTGCTTGGTCGCGGTCGCCACGTCGTGCCCGGCGACGCGCACCGTGCCGGCGTCGGCCTTCAGGAGCGTCGCCAGGACGTTCACCGTGGTTGTCTTGCCCGCCCCGTTCGGGCCGAGCATGGAGAACACCGATCCCTCGGCCACCTCGAAGTCGATGCCGTCGAGCACGACTTTGTCGCCATATGCCTTGCGCAGTCCAGAGACTGCGATCGCCGAACTTGTCATGTGTCCACCGTCCTCGCCGGGCCTGACACCGATCTGTCACGCCCCTGACACGGCCTCTGACACAGGGCTCCACCACATCGTCCCCGGTAGCGGCGGTGTGCGGCCCGCAGGCGAGCACCCGCCGCGACGCTAGCAACCACGGGCGGACTCCGTCCCGATCACGTCCAGCACCTCACGGCCGAGGTCGACCAGGTACATGTGATCGCCCGGGAGCTCCACATAGCTGAATCCACCCGTGGTCGCATCCCGCCACTGCTGTGCCTCGTCCGCGGTGACCAGGCCGTCGGAATCACCGCGCAGTGAGCAGATCGGCACCGACAGCGGTTCGTCGGTGCTCGGGAAGTAGTTCTCGTGCATTTCGCAGTCGGCCTGCAGCACCGGAAGAATCAGCTCACGCATTTCCGGGTGATCGAGAGCCTCGTGCCGGAACCCCGCGAACTCCTCGACGCGAGCGAGGAATTCCTCGTCGGGGAGGCCCGCAGCCCGCCTCTCGCGTTGCGTCCACGGTCCCGGCGAACCGCTGACGACCAGCCGCTCCACCTGCACGTCGCGCTTGGTCAGCAGGTGCACCAGTTCGTAGGCGAGCACCGCGCCCAGGCTGTGCCCGAACAGCACCACCCGCGCGCCCTCGCCGAGCGTCGCGGCGATGCCGTCGACCTCGTCCCTGGCCGCCTCGACGACACTGCGGTACGGCGTCTCCAGCATCCGCCGCTCCCTGCCGGGCAGTTCGAAGGCGACCACGGACCACCGGTCGGCGGCGAGTGCCCGCCACGGGTGGAAGAACGACGCCCCCGCTCCCGCGAAGGGCACGCACAGCAGCGAGGTCGGGCCCTCGTGTCCCGCGGACGCGCCGGGAATGCGATGCCCGGTCATGCCGCGAGCTTCCGGTTGATGACCTCCATGATTTCGGCCACGGGCCCTGGCATGTGCAATTCGTGATGCACGGCGCGCACATCGTGCACCTCAATGGAGCCCTGGATGTACGGCCGCCACAGGTGCGCGTACGAGTTTTCTTCGAGCGTCGCGTTGAAGAACAGCACATCGCCGCGGTAGACCGGCGATTCGAAATCCATCATGATGGCCGCGTTGTTGGCCAGAATCCTCGACATGGTTTCCACGAGCTGCTGCTGGTTGTCGGTGTCCCCGAAGTACTCGCTGAAGTGCTCCACCAGTTCCTTCCGGTAGTCGGCCAGTGTCCTGCCGGTATGCAGCTCCCTGAAATAGCCGCCACCCGGCTGGGAGTCCAGGACGGCCACGAACTCGATCTCGCGCCCGCGTCGGTCGATCGCCTCCGCGACGGCCTGCACGACAGTCCCGCCGTAGGACCAGCCGATCAGGTGGAAGGGGCCTTCCGGCTGGACCCGCACCATCTCGTCGACGTAGTCCTCGACCATCTCGTGCACCGAACCGGCCAGCTTGTCCACGCCGTTCCAGCCGCGGGACTGCAGGGCGTAGGACGGCCGGTCCTGTGCGTGCAGCACGAAGCTGAAGAACGCCCAGCCGAGCCCGCCTCCCCCGTGGAGGAACCACAGCGGCAGCTTGCCCGTGCCGGGATCGTTGTTCAGCGGCAGCACGACGGCGAACGGATCGTCGAGGTCCTCGGATGAGGCGACGAGCAGCAGCGCGGCCAACTCGGCCACCGTGGGGTACTTGATGATGGTCCTGAGAGGCATCTCGATGTCGAACTCGTCGCGGATCCGGGCGCTGAGCCGGGTGGCCAGGAGCGAGTGCCCACCGAGTTCGAAAAAGTCGTCGTCGATGCCGACCGTCTCGAGTTCGAGCAACTCGCTGAAGAGGACACACATCCTCTCCTCGTGGGAGTTGCGCGGCTCCCGGCTGACCGCGGTGCTCGTGTCCTCGGACGGCAGTGCGTCCCGGTCGGTCCTTCCGTCCGGAGTCAGCGGGATCTCCGGGAGCGAGACCACCGCGGAGGGCACCATGTGGAGCGGGAGATGCCCACGCAGATACTCGGGCAGTTCCTTGAGCAGCGTCTGAACGCCGGCATCGTCCTGTGCGGCCTCGGGCTCGGGCGTCACATAGCCCACGAGGCGCTTGCCGCCGTCCTGGTTCTCACGCAGCACGGCCGCCGCCCGCGCCACGTCAGGATGCCCGGTCAGCACATGCTCGATCTCCCCCAGCTCGACCCTGAAGCCCCGGATCTGCACCTGGCTGTCGGTCCGCTCGAGGTACTCCAGCTGACCGTTGCTGTCCCAGCGCACCAGGTCCCCGGTGCGGTACATCCGCCGTCCTGCCCCGCCGTCGGCAGGGCCGAACGGGCATGCCACGAAGCGCTCCGCGGTCAGCTCCGGCCGCCCCTGGTACCCGCGGGCCACCCCGGCACCGGCGATGTACAGCTCGCCCGGCACTCCGCGCGGAACCGGGCGCAACCGCGAGTCGAGCACGTACACCTGGGTGTTCCCGACGGGCAGCCCGATCGGCGCCCCCGCCCCCACCCTCACGCGTGCCTCGGTGCACCACGTCGCCGTCTCGGTCGGGCCGTACATGTGGAACACCTCGGCGGCCTGCTTCGCCAGGAGCTTGGCCAGCCGTACCGGTACGGTCTCCCCGCCGATGATGATCCGCAGGCCGTTCGCGGCGTGCGGCTCGCGCATCGCCAGCGTCTGCCAGAAAGCGGGCGTGGCCTGCACCACGGTGACCTCGTGACGGCGCATCAACTCCGCCACGGCCGACATGTCGTCGACGGTCTCCTCCCCTGCCACCACCATGGTCGCGCCGGTGATGAGCGGGAGGTACAGCTCGGTGTTGGCCAGGTCGAGCGCCACGGTCGTGCTGAAGAGCATCCGGTCCGCGGACGACAGCGGGAACCGGCGCTGCATCGTGGCCAGGTAGTTGGCCACAGCGCCGCGCGGGACCGCCACACCCCGCGGCTTCCCCGTCGACTCCGAGGTGTAGATCACGTACTGGGTGTTCTCGGGCCGGACGGCCACCTCCGGTGCCGAGTCCGGGTACTTCGACCGATCCACGCCGGCCAGCACGTCTGCGTCCAGCACGAGCGCCGGCTCCGCGTGCTCGATGACGGCGTCGATCCGGGAACGTGGGTGGCCCGGATCGATCGGAACGCAGGCTCCGCCGGCCTTCAGCACCGCCAGCAGCGCCACCACCTGGTTCACCGACCGGGGCAGGCACACGGCGACCCGGGACTCCGCCCGCACGCCGCGCTCGACCAGCCAGTGCGCCAGCCTGCTCGACCGCGCGTCCAGGTCCTGATAGGTGACCGACTCGTCCTCGCCGATGACGGCGAGTGCCTCCGGGGTCGCCTGTGCCTGCCTGGCGAGCGCCGCGGCCACGTCTCGCTCCGGGGCGGGCTCCGCGGTGTCGTTCACCTCCACCAACAGCCGCTGCCGCTCCCCCGCCAGCAGGACGTCGACGTCCTCGACGCACATGCCAGGGTCGGCGGCCAACTGCTCCAGAACACGCACGAACCGTTCGGCGACGGCCTCGACCGTCTCCCGGTCGAACAGGTCGGTCGCGTACAGGATGTCGCCCCGCAGCGCCCCCGATTCGTCGGCGACCACGTTGAAGAACAGGTCGACCTTGGAAGTCGATGTGGTGACCTGCTCGACCTCCAAGGTGAGCCCGGCCAGTTCGAGCTCCGGCCGCTCGTAGTTCTGCAGGCCGAGCATCACCTGGAACAGCGGCTGATAGGCGGCGGAGCGTACGGGGTTGATCGACTCGACCAGCATGTCGAACGGGACGTCCTGGTGCTCGTAGGCCGCCAGCGCCTTGTTCCGCACCTGTCCGAGCAGATCGGTGAACGAGGCGTCGTCGGACAGGGCCACTCGCAGCACCTGGGTGTTGACGAAGAAGCCGACCAGATCGGCCAGCGCCTCGTCGGTCCGCCCGGCGATCGAGCTGCCGATGGTCACGTCCGGCCCGCCGCCCAGCTTGCCCAGCAGCACCGCCAGCGCGGCGTGCAGGACCATCGACATGGTCGACCCGCGCTCGTCGGCCACCTTCTGCAGCCCGCTCACCACCTCCGGCGGCACCATGAGACCGACCGTGGCGCCCCGCCCACTCGCCTCCGGGGGACGCGGGCGGTCCAGCGGCAAGTTCAACGGCTGCGGCACTCCGGCCAGTTCCTTGCGCCAGTACTCGATCTGCTGCGCCGCGAGACTCCGCGGGTCGGCGACATCACCGAGCACCTCCCGCTGCCACATCGTGTAGTCCTTGTACTGCACGGGCAGCGGCTCCCACTGCGGGGCCCCGCCGTCCCGGCGCGCGGTGTAGGCCGTGGCCAGGTCCCGTGCCAACGGAGCGCCCGAGCTGCCGTCGGTGGCGATGTGGTGGATGACCAGGACGAGGACGTGTTCCTCGGGCGAACAGCGGAACAGGCGCACCCGCACCGGAATCTCGGTCGCCAGATCGAAGCGGTAGGCGATGGCCTCGTCGACCGCGCCGGACACACCCTCGGGCGCCACGTCGATGACCGGCACCTCCGGTATGGCCTCCGCTGTCGGGAGGATGCGCTGGTGGAGCTCACCGTCGTCGTTGGTCGCGTATACGGTGCGCAGGATCTCGTGCCGGTCGATCACGTCGCCGATCGCCGCGGCGAGGGCGGCCTGGTCCAGGGATCCGGTCAGCCGAATGGCCGCCGGCATGTTCCAGTTCTCCGACCCGCCCTCCATCTGGTGCAGAACCCACATGCGGCGTTGCGCGAATGCAAGCGGAATCATTGCTCTTACTCCTCTGTGAACATCTTGCGCAGGCCGGGGCGACGGGGAGCAGTCGATTCCTCCGTCCACGCGGCGAGCGCGGCCACTGTCGGCAGGTCGAAGATCTTGCGGATCGGTATCTCGATCTCCATTTCGGAGCGGACGCGGCTGATCAGCCGGGTGGCGAGCAGGGAGTGCCCGCCGAGCTCGAAGAAGCCGTCGTCAATTCCGACCCGGTCCACGCCGAGCACCTCGGCGAACAACGCGGCCAGGGTCTCCTCACGGGGGATGCGGGGGGCCCGGTAGGGGGCGGTGGTGAACTCGGGCTCTGGCAGGGCCGCCCGGTCCAGCTTGCCGTTCGGGGCCAGTGGCAGCCGGTCGAGAACCACGAAGGCGGACGGCACCATGAAGTCCGGCAGCCGCTCCGAGACGAAGGCGTGCAGCTCCTTCGTCCGCGGGCCGCGGTCGTCGTCGGTCGTGGTCGTGGTCGTCCTTGCGCCGGTGACGGTGACGGCGGGCACGACATACGCGACCAGTTGCTTGACCGTGGTGTCGGCCCGCCCGTCGCGGGCGATGACGGCGGCCTGCGCGACGCCGGGGTGCGCGGTGAGCGCGGCCTCGACCTCGGCGGGCTCGATGCGGAAGCCGCGCACCTTGACCTGCGCGTCCCCTCGGCCCACGTACTCCAGCTGGCCTTCGCCGTTGACGCGGGCCAGGTCACCGGTGCGGTACATGGGCGCGCCGGGCGGGCCGAACGGGTCGGCGACGAAGCGCTCGGCGGTCAGTGCGGCACGGCCGTGGTAGCCACGGCCCACGTTCCCGCCGACGTAGAGCTCGCCGACCGCGCCAGGCGGCACCGGGGCAAGGCCGGGACCAAGGACGTAGGCCCGCATGTTGCCGAGCGGGGTGCCGACGGGTGCGCTGCCCGTCCATCCGTGCGTATCGCCGTCGACGGTGAAGGTGGTGGCGTAGAACGACTCGCTCTGCCCGTAGGCGTTGACGATCCGTACGCCGGGGAAGGCGTCCCGCGTCCTGTCGACGAGCGACGAGGGCAGGGCCTCGCCGGCGAAGACGATCGTGTCCACGCTGGTGCGGCCGGAGATCTCGTCGACGAGTTCGGCGAAGACGGAGGGCACGGTGGAGATGACGCTGCCGCTCCAGCCCTTGCGGTCGCCCAGGACCAGCACGTCCGGGACGACTTCGACGACGCCGCCGACGGCGAGCGTCGTGAAGATCTCGAACACCGAGACGTCGAAGTTGACCGACGTGCCCGCGAGGAGGCGCTTGCCCGGTTCCATCCCGATGCGCGAGGCCAGCCGCAGCACGCCGTTGACCACGTTCGCGTGGGTGATGGCGACGCCCTTGGGCTTGCCCGTGGATCCGGAGGTGTACATCACGTAGGCCAACTGGCCTGCGTGGAGCGGACGGTCGGGGCCAGGAGCCTGCGCGGACAGGTCGAGCGTGTCGAGGAAGACGTCCGGGGCGTCGTGCTCCGGCAGCAACCCGGCCGTCGCGGTGTCCGTCAGGATGAGGTGCGGACGCGCCTCGTCGAAGATGGGCACCAGGCGGTGGCTCGGGTACCTGGAATCGACCGGCAGATACGCTCCACCGGCCTTCAGGACGGCGAGCAGTGCGACCACCAGGTCCACCGACCGTGGCAGCGAGACCGCGACCACCGACTCCGGGCCCACGCCACGTCCGGCCAGTTCGCGCGCCAGGCGGTCGGCACGGGCTGTCACCTCGCGGTACGTGAGTGACGCGCCCTCGGAGATCACGGCGACCTCGTCCGGTGTCCGCTCCGCCTGGGCCTCGACGAGCCCGGTGATCGTGACGTCCGGGGTCGGGACGGCCGTGTCGTTGAACTCGACGAGGAGTCGGTCGCGTTCGGCCGGCTCCAGGACGTCGAGCTGCGCGACCTTCAGTTCGGGAGTGGCCGCCAGCTGCTCCAGGACACGTACGAACCGGGCCGCGTACGCCAGCACCGTGTCCCGGTCGAAGACGCCGGGCGCGTACTGGAGGAGGAACTCCAGGTGCGTCTCGGCCGCCGCCATCAGGGCCAGCGGGTAGTGGGTGCCGTTGGTCGGGCGCAGGCCGGTGAAGGCGATCCCGTCCGCGGCTTCGGTGGCGGCGCCGATGCCTTCCCGGTCGACCGGGTAGGACTCGAAGACCACCAGGGTGTCGAAGAGGGTCTGCAGGCCGACGGACTGCTGGATCTGCGTGAGGCTGTAGTGGTGGTGCTCCATCAGGCCGGCCTGCCCGCGCTGAAGCCTGGTCACGACCTCGGCGAGGGTGTCGCCGGGCGCGTACTCCACGCGTACGGGCAGCGTGTTGATGAACATCCCGACCATCGACTCGACGCCGGTCACGGCGGGCGGACGCCCGGAGACCGTGGCGCCGAACATCAGGTCCTGGCGACCGGTGAGCTGACCGAGCAGGAGCGCCCAGGCGCCCTGGACCAGGGTGTTGATGGTGACGCCCAACTCGGCCGCACGGCTGTTGAGTTGACTTGACATGTCATGCGGGACGCTGAACTCGACCTGGTCAAGGCCGTCGCCGTCCGCGGCTCCCGGGGCGAGCAGGGTCGGCTCGTCGACGCCGGCCAGTTCGGCCGCCCAGGCCCGTGCCGCCTCGTCCTGGTCCTGCCCGGCGCGCCAGGCCAGGTACTCACCGAAGCTGCGCGTGCCGGGCAGAGCCGATCCATCGCCGTGAGAGGCGTAGAGGAGCAGCAGGTCCCGCATCAGCAGGGGCGCGGACCAGCCGTCGGACAGCACGTGGTGGACGGTCATCACGAGCTCGGCCCGGCCGGGCTCCAGGACGGCGAGCGCCAGCCGCAGCAGCGGCGGGGTGTCCACGTCGAAGTGGGCCGTCCGGTCCTGGGTGAGGAACCCCTCGAACGTCGCGGTTCGCTCCGCCTCGTCGGCCGCGGTCAGGTCGAGGTACTGCCACGGCAGGGTCACGCCTTGCGCAGGCACGACTTGTACGACATCGCCGTCGGCCCGGTTCACGAACGCGGCACGGAGGTTGGGGTAGCGCTCCAGGAGTGCCTGCCCGGCCCGGCGCATCCGCTCGGGGTCGACCTCGCCGGACAGCTGGAACACCAGCTGGATGTGGTAGGGGTCGAACGACGTCCCGGCCAGCATCGAGTGGAAGAGGATCCCGGACTGTGTCGGGGTGGTCGGCCATATCTCGGTCAGCGGGCCGAGGCGGCTCTCCCAGGTGTCGATCTCCTCCTGGCCCACCGCGACCAGGGGGGCGTCGCTCGGGGTCAGCCCGCCGGCGTCGGGGGCCGTGGCGTGCTGGGCCAGGGCAGTCAGCGCCCGGACCCACAGTCCGGCCAGCTCGGTCACCTCCTCGCGGGAGAGCACTCCGGTCGGGAAGCCGAAGTAGGCGGTCAGTTCCTCGCCGCCGACGGTGTCGACGGCCACCGCGTTGATCTCCAGCGCCGACAGAACGGGCATGTCGGCGTCCGGGGCCGCGATCAGGTCCTGGTGCGTGGTGTCCGGTGCCCAGCCCAGGTCGCGCAGCTCCTCGGGGATGTCCGCGCCGGATGTGCGGCCGAGGTAGTTGAACCCGATCTGCGGTTCCGGCTCCGCGGCCAGCGCGGCGGCGGTGCCGGGATTGAGGTGACGCAGCAGGCCGTAGCCGATGCCGTTGTCCGGCACCGTCCGCAACTGCTCCTTGACGGCCTTGATCGCCCGGCCGGCGGCCGGACCGCCGGCGATGGCGTCCGCCACGTCGATGCCTGCCACGTCGAGACACACGGGGTACAGCGAGGTGAACCATCCGACCGTGCTCGACAGGTCCGTGCCCGGCACCACGTGCTCTTCCCGGCCGTGCCCTTCCATCCGGACCAGCGTCGAGGATCCGGACACCCCGCGTGTCCGGCGCCAGTGGGCCAGCGCCAGCGCGAGCCCGGCCAGCAGCCCGTCGTCGGGCCCGCCGCGGAACACCGCGGGCACCGTGGTCAGCAGGGTCTTGGTGACGTCTGCGGGGACCCGGACGGTCACCGTGTCGACGGTGGCCGTGACATCACGCGTGCGGTCCAGCTGACGCGCGCCAAGGACGGGCTCGTCCGAACGCAGGATCTGCTGCCACAGGGGCAGTTCCGCCACCCGTTCCGGCCTGGCCGCCTCGTCGACCAGGGCATGCGCCCACCGGCGCAACGAGGTGCCGCCCTTCGCCGCTCTGGGGGTGTGGCCGTCCCGGACCTGCTGCCACGTCGCGATCAGGTCCGGTATCAGGATGCGCCACGACACCCCGTCGACGACCAGGTGGTGCAGCACGATCAGCAGCCGACCCGCCCCCGTGGCAGAGGCGAACCACACGAACTGCGCCATGACGCCCGCGTCCGGGTCGAGCCGGCCCGTGGCCGCGTCCAGTTCGGCGTTCACATCGGCGTGTTCGTAGGGGATCTCGCGCAGCAGCGCGCCGGCGTCCACACTGCCCGGCGCCCGTATCGACAGGCCCGGCTCGGCCCGGTCGAGCCGGGACCGCAGCACATCGTGCCGATCCAGCACGGCCTGCAACGTGGTGACAAGACCCGCGCGGTCGATGCTCTCGGGCAGGGCCAGCATCCCGGACATGGAGAAGCGGCCGACGGGACCGTCCAGCGCGAGGACGTGTGCCGCCATCGGAGGCAGCGGGGCCCAGCCGACGCCGCCACCGGGCAGCTCGGCCAGGGTCGGGAGTTCCTCTTCTTCCCGGCCTTCGACCAGTTCCGCGAGCCGGGCGGCCGTGCGGTGCTCGAAGACCTCCCGCGTGCTGACGGTCACGCCACGCGACCTGGCCCGCGCGACGACCTGGATGGAACGGATGCTGTCGCCGCCGGTGGCGAAGAAGTCGTCGTCGACGCCGACCCGCTCCAGGCCGAGCACTTCGGCGAACAGTGCGCTGAAGGTCTCCTCGCGCTGATTGCGCGGCGCCCGGCCGGTCGACCCCTGCGCATAGTCCGGCGGCGGCAGCGCCCTCCGGTTGAGCTTCCCGCTCGGAGTCAGTGGTATCTCCGTCAGCGGTACGACCGCGCTGGGCACCATGTAGTCCGGAAGGCGCCCGTGCAGGTACTCGCGCAGACCGGCGAGCAGCGGACCGATCGACTTGGCGACCACGGGGGCGTTCGCCAGGACCCGCCTGCCCACGGCGCCGGGGACGAACGTGCCCGAGACACGGGGCTGTCCGGTCCGCCGCTGGGGCAGCAGCACCGCGTCGAAGCAGCGCACGTCCTCGCCCGACAAGGTGAGGACCGCGTCACGGCCGTTCTCGCCTGCCCACGCGATCAGTTCCTGCGGATCGACCGGTTTCCCGGACATGCGCGCCGGGTCGAGGAGACCTGCCGCGACGGTCACGGTGGCCTCCTCGACGAGCCGCGCGTTGGGTACGCCGGTCACCCGCACCGGGCCGTGTCCCACCCGATCCTCGAGAGTGCCGAGGTCGGGCAGGTCGGACAGTTGCCCGCCCCATGGCACCGACGGCACGTCGGCCAGGTCGAGGACGTCGGTCGGCTCCTTGTGCAGGACCACCTCGTAGCGGTGCCGGGTCAGTTCGTTGTGCGCCTGCCCGGGCTTCGTCCGGATGTCGACCCCGACCGAACGTTCCGCCGCCCACTCGATGAACCACTCGGGGGCCACCACCAGCTCACGCTCGGCCAGCAGCTCCTTCTCCACCAGCGTCCGCAGCTCCTCGTACGAGGCGTGCGGGTGCGCCGCACGCTGCACCGCGGTGAGCAGAAGCCGGAGCGTCGTGGCGTTGCGGACGTCACCGACGATGACCCGGCCGCCCGGCGCGAGCAGCTCCATGGCGTTGCACAGGACCCGGTCCAGGTAATCGGCGCTCGGGAAGTACTGCGTCACGGAGTTGAGCACCACGGTGTCGAAATGGCCGCGGGGCAACCCGGACAGGTCGTCGGCGGCCTGGGCGCTCAGCCGGACCCGGTCGCCGTGCCCTGCCCGCTCGGCCTGCGCCCGGATGCGGTCCACGACCGGGGCCGAGATGTCGGTGCCCCAGTACTCGTCGACCTCTCCGACGATCTTCGCGAGCAGGAGTCCGGCACCCACGCCGATGTCCAGCACACGCCGCGGCGCGAACCGCAGCACCTGGGCCACAGCCGCGTCCCGCCACTCCTGCATCTGCTCGCGCGGGATCGGTTCGCCGTCGTACGCGGACGTCCACATCTGGAAGTCCTCGCCCCACGCCTGGTCCTCGGACTCCCGGTAGGTGTCGTCGTAGACCTGGCGCCACTCGTCCGTCTGGTCATCGGCGTCCACTGCCGCGGCATCCGGGTCGGGCACCACATATCCCACGAGGCGCTTGTCGCCCTGCTCGTCCTCCTGCACCACGACCGTCGCCTGCGCCACACCGGGATGCCCGGCGAGCGCCTGCTCGATCTCGCCGAGCTCGATGCGGAATCCGCGGATCTTGACCTGGAAGTCGGTCCGCCCGAGGTACTCGACCTGGCCGTCCCTGTTCCACCGCACCACATCGCCGGTGCGGTACATCCGGGTCCCCGGCGCGCCGTAGGGGCAGGCGACGAACCGGTGCGCGGTCAGCGCACTCTGCTCCACATAGCCCCTCGCCAACCCGGCACCGGCCAGGTACAGCTCACCGGCCACCCCCGGCGCCACCGGACGCAGCGCCGCGTCCAGCACGTACACCTGGGTGTTCCACACCGGCGCGCCGATGGGCACCCGGTCCGCGCCCGGCACGTGCTGCCACGCGGTGACCTCCACCGCCGCCTCGGTCGGTCCGTAGAGGTTGTGCACCCCGCAGCCGGGCAGCACAGCGACGGCCTTGTTGGCCAGCGCGGCCGGGAACGCTTCGCCCGCGACCTCAGCCCAGCGCAGGCTGGTGCACTCCCTGGCCGCCGGCTCGGTGATGAACACCTCCAGCAAGGACGGCACGAAGTCCGCTCCCGTCACCTGCTCCCGCTGGATCAGCTCCGCCAGATACGCCGGGTCCCGGCGGCCGTCCGGACGCGCGATCACCACGGCCGCGCCCACCTGCAAGGGCGCGAACAGCTCCGGCACCGACACGTCGAAGCTCGCGGACGTGCTGAGCAGCACCCGGTCCTCGGCCGTGACATCGAAGTGCGCCAGGCCCCACGCAAGGCGGTTCATGATCGACCGGTGCGACACCTGCACGCCCTTCGGCCCGCCCGTGGAACCGGAGGTGTAGATGACATAGGCGGCGTTGTCCGGCGACAGCGCACGCCTGGGGTTCGCCGTCGGGTGGCCGGACACATCGGGAAGTGTTTCGTCGAGCACCACGAGCGGGTTCGCGCTCTCCAGCACATGCCGCACCCGGTCCTCGGGCAGATCGGGGTCGATCGGCAGGTAGGCCGCGCCCGCCTTGACCACCGCGTAGACCGCCACCATCAGGTCGACGGAACGCGGGACACGTACCGCGACCAGTTGCTCGGGGCCCGCGCCCTGCTCGACCAGCCAGTGCGCCAGTTGGTTGGCGCGCCGGTTGAACTCCGCGTACGACAGCCTCTCCTGCTCCCCGATCAGCGCCAGGCGATCAGGATCTCGCTCCACCTGCGCCTCGAACGCGCCAGGCAGCGTGTCCACGGCCACCGGGTGCGCGGTGTCGTTGACCTCCCCTACCAGCCACTCCCGCTCCCCCGCCGACAGCACGTCGACGTCCCCCAGACGCACGCCCGGGTCGGCGACCGCCTGTCCCAGGATGCGCACGAGCCGGTCGACGATGTCGACGGCCGTGGTGTGGTCGAACAGCTCCGTGGCGTACTCAAGTCGCCCGTAGGCGCGTCCGGACGCCTCCGGGACGATGTTGAAGAACAGGTCGAACTTCGCGGTGTCGGTGCCCGCAGGGGCGAGGGAGGCCCGCAGGTCCGGCATCTCGATCTCCGGCCACACGAACTGCCACGCCAGCATCACTTGGAACAGCGGCTGGTAGGAGGTGGAACGCTCCAGGTTGAGCAGTTCCACCAGCCGTTCGAACGGAACGTCCTGGTTGTCGTACGCGGCGAGCGCCTTGTCCCGTACCTGCTCCACCAGATCGCTGAACGAGGGGGCCTTCGAGAGGTCGGCGCGCAGCACCCAGGTGTTGACGAAGAACCCGACCAGGTCGGCCAGGGCCTCGTCGGTGCGGCCCTCGATCGGGCTGCCGATCGTCACGTCCTCGCCGGCGCCCAGCTTCTGCAGCAGAACCGCCAGTGCGGCCTGGACCACCATCGGGGCCGTGGCACCGCGCTCCGCGGCGATCTTCCCGAGTCCGGCGACCAGGTCGGGTTCCAGGAGGAAGTCGACGTGGCCGCCCCGGTAGCTGGCCGTCGGCGGCCGCGGCCGGTCGAGCGGCAGCTGCACCGGCTGTGGAACTTCCGCCAACTCCTGGCGCCAGTAGGCGAGTTGCGGTGCGGCGACGCTTTCCTTGTCCCCGTCCTCGCCCAGCAGTTGCCGCTGCCACAGCGTGTAGTCCTTGTACTGCACCGGCAGGGGCGTCCACTGCGGTGCTCCCCCACGGTGGCGGGCCGTGTACGCCGACACCAGGTCCCGCAGGAACGGCGCCATCGACGCTCCGTCCGCGGCGATGTGATGGAACACGAACGTCAGGACGTGCTCACGCGGCGAGAGGCGGAAGACGAAGGTCCGCAGGGGGAGTTCCGTCTCCAGGTCGAAGCTCTCGCTCACGGCCTCCTGCATCGCGTCGTCCAGCGATTCCGGGGCCACGTCGACCACCCGGAAGTGGAGGTCGGCCTCGTCCGGGGGCAGGACCCGCTGCTCCGGCGTGCCGTCCGCGCTCTCGACGACCAGGGTGCGCAGGCTCTCGTGCCGGGTGACGACATCCGTGACCGCCGCGGCCAGGGCTGCCGTGTCCAACGTCCCGTCCAGGCGCAGCGCGAACGGGATGCTGTAGGTCGCGGACGGGCCCTCCAGGCGGTGGAGGAACCACATCCGACGCTGGGCAAAGGACAACGGGATCATCGACGCTACTCCTGTACGGTCATCTGTCGCAGCTGGGGACGCTTCGACGTGGCCAGCTTCTTGATCTGCTCCGAGAGCTTGGCCACGGTCGGATTGCGGAACACCGTCGTGACTTTCACGTCGACGTTGAGCTCATTGCGGATCCGGCCGATCAGCCGGGTGGCCAGCAGCGAATGCCCGCCGTGGTCGAAGAAGTCGATGTCGATGCCGACCTCCTCCACGCCGAGCAGTTCCGCGAACAGCCGGCAGAGGACCTCCTCGTCGTGGTTGCGCGGCCCTCGTCCGACGGCGACCTCGGGCTGGTCGGGTGCGGGCAGCGCGTTGCGGTCGACCTTGCCGTTCGACGTCACCGGAATGCGGTCGAGGATCATCAGGTGGGCGGGCACCATGTAGTCGGGCAGGTGCCGTTCCAGGTGTGCGCGCACATCGCGGGTGAGCTGGGCCGGGCTGTACCACTTGGCAGCCGCCGCCGGGGTGGTTGAGGCCGGGGGCCGGCCCGGGGCTTCGCGGGTTGCGTACAGCTGACACATCCCGGTTCCTTCAAGCCCTTGCGGGGTCTCCACGATGACGTGGAAACCCTTGGTCTCCAACATCTTCGTCACGACCGCGACCCGGTCGTCGACGTCGTGCACCTCCGCGACGACCTGGCGGATGATCGGCCAGTGCTCTGGCTCGATCCCCCGCAGGGCGGCCAGTTCGCTCTTCTCCGCGTCGACCTTCAGCAGATCCACCGCGGTGAGCCCGTTGTCCCGGATCACCTGCGACACGGTGCGCAGTTCCACATCGACCCGAGTGCTCGCCAGCCGGTCGGTCAGCAGGTCGGTCAGCTGGTCGTCCTCGGCGGCGTTCGCGCCACGCTCGTTGGCGATGACCCTGCGCAGCGTCTCCTGCTCCGTCGCCTCGTCCGCGAACTGCCCCGACATCAGCGACATCTCGGGGTAGTAGGTGAACTCCGCGCGCCCCGCGGCATCGGATATGCCGCATTCGGTCACCACCGCGTCCAGGCCGTGCAGTTGTGCGTTGATCCGGTAGAACTCGGCCGACTCCGGCATCGGCTCGACCGCGTACACGCGCACGCCGCGTGCCACCGACCCGGCCCACAGACCGAACATTCCGACGTGGCCGCCCACGTCGACGACACACGCGCCGTCGTCGACGCTCACGCCTCCGCGCGCGTACTCGCCGCGCTGGAAGATCTCGTCGTACAGGTAGGCCATGTTCGACTTGTTGCGTCCGGCCACCAGCATGCCGCCTGGCAACTCATGCCATTCGACCCCGGCCAGACGCCCGGCCTCCTCCAGCTCGCGGTAGGCGGCCACGCCCGGCGCCGTGTCGGAGTCCACCACCACGTAACCGGCCAGCTGCCGACCGCCGGTGGCGTCCTCGCGGGCGATCACCGTGGCCTGCCGCACGGCCGTGTGGCGGACCAGTTGGCTTTCGATCTCGCCGAGCTCGATGCGGAAGCCGCGGATCTTCACCTGGAAGTCGCTGCGGCCGATGTAGTCCAGTTCGCCGTCCCGGTTCCACCGCACGACGTCGCCGGTGCGGTACATCCGGGCTCCCGGCTCCCCGTAGGGGCAGGCCACGAACCGGTCCGCGGTCAGCGTGGCCTGGCCGAGGTAGCCCCTCGCAAGCCCGGTCCCGGCGAGGTACAGCTCACCGTCGACTCCGGGCGGCACCGGGCGCAACGCCGCGTCCAGCACGTACACCTGGGTGTTCCAGATCGGCGCGCCGATCGGCACGGGGCCGGAGCCCTCAGGGACACAGGCGTGGTACGTCACGTCGACGGCGGCCTCGGTCGGGCCGTACAGGTTGTGCAACTCGACGGCCGGCAGCGTGCGCGCGAAGGCGTTCGCGTTCTCCCGGGACAGGGCCTCACCGCTGCAGAACACCCGGCGGAGCTGCTCGGCGCACCGGGCGGCGGCCGGTTCGGTCAGGAACGCCTCAAGCATCGAGGGCACGAAATGGCAGGTGGTGACGGACTGCTCGCGGATCAGCCGGGCCAGATACGCCGGATCCTTGTGCCCGTTGGGCTCGGCGATCACCAGCGCCGCGCCCTCGTGCAGCGGCCAGAAGAACTCCCACACCGACACGTCGAACGACGACGGCGTCTTCTGCAACACCCGGTCCTCAGGGGTGAGCTGGTACGTGTGCTGCATCCAGCGCAGCCGGTTGACGATCGACCGGTGTGACACCTGCACGCCCTTGGGGCGGCCGGTGGAGCCGGAGGTGTAGATGACGTACGCGGTGTTGTCCGGCGAGAGCGTGCGATCCGGGTTCACGAGCGGGTACCCGGATACGTCCGGGAGCTGTTCGTCGAGCACCAGCAGCGGCTGCGCGCTCTCCAGCATGTGCCGCACCCGGTCGTCGGGCAGATCGGTGCCCACCGGCAGATAAGCGGCTCCCGTCTTGACCACCGCGTACAGCGCCACCATCAGGTCCACGGAACGGGGGACGCGCACCGCGACGACCTGCTCGGGGCCCGCTCCGCGCTCGATCAGCCAGTGCGCCAACTGGTTGGCACGCCGGTCGAACTCACCGTAGGTCAGCGTTTCCCGCTCACCGATCAGTGCGACACGGTCTGGGGCACGCTCGACCTGGGTCTCGAACGCGCCCGGCAGGGTGTCATCGGCCACGGTGTGCGCCGTGTCATTGACCTGCGAAACCGACCATTCCCGCTCCTGGTCGCTGAGCACCCCGATGGCTCCGACGGGGACCGTCGGGTCGGCGAGCACCTGCTCGAGGACCCGGACGAGCCGCGCGGCGATCACCTCGGCCGCTTCGCGATCGTAGAGGTTGTTCTGGTAGTCGAGGGAGAGCCGCAGGTAGGGATCGGCGGAGTTGAGACTGATCGGGTAGTGCGAGCCCGCGAACGGCCGGATGCCGTCGATCGTGAAGCCCGCCGAGGTGTTCGCGTCGACGATGCCCTCGCGGTCGACCGGGTAGTTCTCGAACGCGATCATCGTGTCGAACAGTGCGGGCAGTCCGACGTCGCGCTGGATGTCGGCAAGGCCGTAGTAGTGGTGGTCGAGCAGCGTGGTCTGCCGGTCCTGCAACTCGGTGATGACGTCGGCCGCGCTGCGGTCCGTTCGGCAGAACACCCTGATCGGAAGGGAACTGACGAACAGGCCGACCATCTCGTCCGAGCCGGGCAGCTCCGCCGGGCGGCCGTTGACGGCGGCCCCGAACACCACGTCCTGCTGCCCGGTCAGCTTGGAGAGCAGAATGCCCCACGCGCCCTGGAGAAGCGTGTTCAGTGTGACGCCGAGTTCCGCGGCACGCCGGGCGAGTTCACGCCCCTTGTCGATGCTCAGCGGTACTTCGACCCGCCCGAGAGCGGTCGCCGCTTCCTGGAGGGGAGCGTGGGGAGCCACGAGGGTCGGCTGGTCGAATCCGGCGAGCTCGGCGGCCCACCGGGCGGTCGACGCCTCCCGGTCCCGCGTGGACAGCCAGGCCAGGTAGTCGCCGTAGCTTCGGACCGGAGCAAGCTCACCGGTTCCGGAGTACAGCTGGATCAGGTCCTTGAACACCAGCGGCGACGACCAGCCGTCGAACACGGTGTGATGCGCGGTGATGAGGAGTTTGGCCTGCTGCGGCCCACAGGTGAGCAGAGCCAGGCGGAACAGCGGCGGCCTTGCGGGGTCGAGCCGTTCGGCCCGGTCGTCGGCGAGGGCCTTGTCGAGCGCCGCGTCCTGCTCGGCGTCGCTGTGACCGGTCAGGTCGACGTGCCGCCAGGGCACGGTGACGTGCTCCGGCACGACCTGCACCGGATCGCCGCCGGCCGCGGTGAAGAACGCGGAGCGCAGGTTCGGATACCGCTCGAGGAGCGCCTGCCCGGCCGCCCGCATGCGCGCCGGGTCCACGTGTCCGGACAGATGCAGCACGAACTGCATGTGGTAGACGTCGAAGGAGCCGTCGGCGAGCGCGGCCTGGAACTGGATCCCGGACTGCCCCGGTGACTGCGGCCACACCTCGACCAGCCGTCCGTAGCGCTTCTCCCAGTTCTCGATCTCGTCCTGCCGCACGGAGACCAGCGAGGCGTCCGACGGCGTGAGTCCGCCGGCCTCCGGGTGTGCGGCGTGCGCGGCCATGCCGTGCAGCACTTCGACCCACAGCTCGGCCAGTTCGGCGGTCCGCTCGCGGGAGAGCACCCCGGTGGGGAACATGAAGACGGTCTGCAGTCGGGTGCCGTCGGCGGTGTCCGTGGCGACCGAGTTGACCTCCAGCGCGGACAGCGCGGGGAGGTCCGGGTCGGGCAACGGGAGCAGATCGGCGGACCAGGACGCCGGTCCCCAGCCGTCCGCGCGCAGGTGCTCGGGCACGTCGGCGCCGGAGATCCGGCCGAGGTAGTTGAACCCGATCTGCGGCGCCGGGTACTCGGCGAGTCGCGGGGCGGTCTCCGGGTTCAGGTAGCGCAGCAGTCCGTAGCCCACGCCCTTGTCGGGGACCCCGCGCAGCTGCTCCTTGACCAGCTTGATCGCCTCACCGGCCGCGGGGCCGCCGGCCAGCACGTCGGCCAGGTCCACTCCGGCCACGTCGACCCGGGCCGGGTACATGCTGGTGAACCACCCGATGGTCCGGGAGAGGTCGGCCCCGGGGACGACGTCCTCCTCGCGGCCGTGGCCCTCCAGCCTGACCAGGGTCGAACGGTCCGCGCCGCGCCACCGGTTCACCGCCAGGGCGAGCGCGGCGAGCAGCACATCGGTCCCGGTGCCCCTGAAGGCTGCGGGAAGCCGGGTCAGCACCGCCTCGGTGACCACGGCGGACAGTTGCACCCGGACGGTGTCGACCGTGGACATGAGATCCACCGCCGGGTCGAACGCCCGCGTGCCCAGCGGGGGGTTCGGCGCCTGGAGCATGTCCCGCCAGTACGCCAGTTCCGCTTCCCGCTCCGGGGAGAGCGCCTCGGTCTCCAGCGCCGACGCCCAGCGGCGGGCCGACGTCCCGACCTCGGGCAGCTCGGGCGTCCGGCCGGACCTGACCTGTTGCCACGCCTCGGCGAGGTCCGACATGAGGATGCGCCAGGAGACGCCGTCGGCCACCAGGTGGTGCAGTACGACGAGCAGCCGGCCCGCACCCCGTTCGGCGGCGAACCACACGAAGTCCGCCATGGTTCCGGCTGCCGGATCGAGTCGCCCGACCGCCGCGTCCAGCTCCGCCTTCCCGGCCTCCAGCAAGGCCGGCTCCTCCCACCGGCCGTCGCAGTCGATCCGGTGGATGAGGTCCGCCGCCCGTACCGTGCCGTGCGGACGCACGACCAGGGAGGGCTCGTCACCGCGCACCAGCTGCGCGCGCAGGAGGTCGTGCCGGTCGAGCACGGCGTCCAGCGTCGCGGCCAGCCCGCTCGCGTCGATGCCGACCGGCAGCTCCAGCGCCATCGCCATGGCGAACCGGTTCGTCCCGCCGCCGTGCTCGAACACCTGCCGCGCCACCGGCTGCAGCGGCATCGGGCCGACGCCGCCGCCCTCGTCCTCCGCGAGCACGGGCACCCGCTCCCGGCGGGCGGCGGCCACCTCGGCGAGGCGGGCCGCCGTGCGGCACTCGAAGACCTCCCGCGTGGTGACCTCCAGTCCCCGGGCCCGGGCCCGTGCGACCACCTGGAGGGACCGCAGGCTGTCACCGCCCACGGCGAAGAAGTCGTCGTCGGCGCCGACCAGGTCCACGCCCAGAACGTCCGCGTACGCCGCGGTGATGATCGCCTCGGCCTCGGTGCGCGGCGCCCGGTAGGTCTCGCCCGTGAACTCCGGTTCGGGCAGCGCCGTGCGGTCCAGCTTGCCGGTCGGACCGAGCGGCATCCGGCCCAGGGCCACGAAGGCCGATGGCACCATGTAGTCGGGCAGCCGTGCCGCGACGAACTTGCGCAGCTCGGCGGCCGATGCACCGGCGAGCACATCCACGTCGCCGATCCCGCCGGCGCCGTCGTCACCGACGCCGCCCTCGCCCGCGTGCACCACGTACGCGACGAGCCGCCGCCCGCCCGAGGGCGCCTCCCGGCTGATCACCACCGCCTGGCTGATCCCGGGGTGCAGCATGCACGCGGCCTCGACCTCGGCGGTCTCGATGCGGAATCCGCGCACCTTCACCTGGCCGTCGGCCCTGCCCACGCACTCCAGTTGACCGCGCGCGTTCCAGCGGGCCAGGTCACCCGTGCGGTACATCCGCTCACCCGCCGGGCCGAACGGGTTCGCCACATAGCGTTCGGCGGTCAGGTCCGGGCGGCCGTGGTAACCGCGGCCGAGGCAGGTCCCGGCCACGTACAGCTCACCGACCACGCCCTGCGGCACCGGGGCGAGTCCCGGACCCAGCACGTAGGACCGCATGTTCCCCAGCGGGGTACCGATCGGTGCGACCTCGCTCCCCGCCCCTTCCTCGGACGCCGTGAGGGAGTACGTGGTGGCGTAGAAACTCTCGCTCTGCCCGTAGGAGTTCACGATCTGCACCCCGGGCAGAGCCTCGCGTACCTCCCGCACCAGGCGGGCCGGGAGCACGTCGCCCGCGAAGACGACCGTGCGCACGTCCGTCGCCTTCTCCAGGTGGCCGACCAGCTCCCCCATCACCGAGGGGACCGCGCTGATCACGTGCCCGTCCCAGGAGTCCCGCTCGGCGAGCGCCAGCGCGTTCGGCACCATCTCGGCCGTGCCGCCCGTGGACAGGGTGGTCAGCAGCTCGAAGACCGAGACGTCGAAGTTCACCGAGGTGCCGGCCAGCATCCGCCACCCGGGCGGCGCGTCCAGGACGCGCACCAGCTCCCGCACGCCGTTGACGACGTTGCGGTGGGTGATCGCCGCGCCCTTGGGCTTGCCCGTGGAGCCCGAGGTGTACATGACGTACGCCAGACTGTCGGGACCCCACGACGTGCCCCGGCCCGCGTCGTCCAACGGCGCCCCAGGCGTGGCCCACTGGGCGTGCTGGTCGAGGTGGACGGCCGACATGTCGTTGCGTGGCAGGTCCCGCCACGTCTCGGTGTCGGTGACCACGAACCGCGGAGCCGCTTCGGCGAGCACCGTCTCCGCTCGCCCACCGAGGTACTGCGGGTCCATCGGCAGGTATGCGGCACGGGACTTGAGGATGCCGAGCAGGCCGACCACCAGGTCCTCCGTGCGCGGCAACGCCAGCACCACCAGGTCCTCCGGCCCCGCGCCCCGCCGAACCAGCTCCCGCGCAAGGCCGTTCGCCCGGTCGTCGAGCTCCCGGTAGGTCAGCGTCCGGTCGGCACACACGACCGCCGGGGCGTCCGGCGTCCTGGCGACCTGGCTTTCGAACAGCTCCGGGATCGTCAGCTCGGGCACGTCCGTGCCGGTGTCGTTGAACCGGGTGAGCACCTGGTCCCGCTCGGCTGCGTCGAGCACGTCGATGCCGCCGATCCCGTTCCCCGAAGCGGCCACGAGCCGACCCAGCACGCGCACGAACCGGTCCGCGATGTCTTCGGCCGTGGCCCTGTCGAACAGGTCGGTGGCGTACTCCAGTCGGCATCGCGCGCCGCCCGATGCGATCGGGACCATGTCGAAGAAGAGGTCGAACTTCGCCGTCCTGGTCTCCAGCCTCTCGGCCTGCGCCGCGAGGCCGGGAAACTCCATCTCCGGCACGGGCGGCTGCCAGGCCAGCATCACCTGGAAGAACGGGTTGTAGGCGGTGGACCGGTCCGGGTTAAGGAGCTCGACCAACCGCTCGAACGGCATGTCCTGGTTGTCGTACGCGGCCAGGGCTCGCTCCCGCACGCGCTGGAGCAGCTCGCGGAAGGTCGGGTTCCCGGAGAGGTCGACGCGCAGCACCCAGGTGTTGACGAAGAAGCCGACGAGGTCCCGCAGTTCCTCGTCGGTGCGTCCCGCGATCGGTGCGCCGATGGGCACGTCGTCACCGCAGCCCAGGTGGTGCAGGAGGACCGCGAGCGCGGAGTGCATGACCATGGACGTCGTGGTGTCCGCCTGCGCGGCCAGCTTCTCGACGGCCCGGAGCAGATCGGGGTCGATCGCGAACGGGACCATGTCGCCGCGGCGGCTCATCGCCTTCGGTCGCTGGCGGTCGGTGGGTATGGCCAGCGGCTGTGCCAGATCGGCCAGAGTCTGCCGCCAGTACTCCAGTTGCCCGGCCGCCAGGCTGTGCGGGTCGGACTCGTCACCGAGCATGTCCCTCTGCCACAGCGTGTAGTCCGCGTACTGCACCGGGAGTGGCTCCCACTCAGGGGCCCTGCCCTCCGTGCGGGCCGCGTAGGCCATGAGGAGATCGCTGAACAGCGGCCCGAAGGACTCCCCGTCCACGGCGATGTGATGCATCACGAGGACCAGCGTGTGCTCGCGCGGTCCGCACCGCATCAGGACGGCGCGGATCGGCACGTCGGCGGCGAGGTCGAAGGTGGCGGTGGCCGCCTCGTCGACGGCCGCCGACTCCTCTTCCTTCGCGATCTCCACGAGCGGCAGGTCGAACGGCTTTTGACCGGACGGCAGCACCTGCTGGTGCGGGACGCCGTCGTCGTCCTCGACGATCATCGTGCGGAGGACCTCGTGCCGGTCGATGACGTCGCGGAGCGCCGACTCCAGCGCTCCCACGTCCAGTTCACCGGTCAGCCGCAGGGCGAAAGCGCCGTTGTACGTCGGCGAAGGGCCTTCAAACCGGTCCACGAACCACAGTCGGCGCTGCGCGAACGACAACGGGATCATTGTTCCTCCACATCGATAGAGCTACCAGGAGCAATCCGCAGCTCAGTTCTGATCGAGTACTGCCAGAAGCTCGGCGTTGTAGAAGTCGTCGAAGGAACACGCGCCCGACACCGTCGAGAAGAACCGGTCGATCAGTTCCTGGTGACCGACCAGTTTCCGCAGCATCTCCGTACGCCCCTCCGGCTTGAGCTCGGCCACGTTGAGAGCGCCCTGGTACACGTCGGAGAAGGTGTCCTCGAGGTCTTCCTCGTAGCGCTTCAGAGCCTCATCGAGCGCCGCCGGGTCGTGCAGCCGCTCCCCGATGTGTTCGGTGAGCGACCGGGCCTGGATGAAGGCATCGGTGATGCCGCGGGCGGTGATGGAGTCCTTGTGGTGCACCGCGTCGCCCAGCAGCACCCACCCGGGGCCGTAGGCCTTGCGGAAGTAGTTCTCCTGGTGGCCCGTGCCGTACATCTGCTCCACGCGCTCGCCCGCCGACATCCGCTCGTACAACTCGGGGCTCGTCGAGCGGACGGCTTCGAGGTAGGCGGGTTCCACCTCCTTGCGGACCTCGGAGAACTCGTCCTGCGGGAAGTAGGTCATGATCAGCGTGAGGTCGTCGTTGGTGGGAGCGGCAACCATCCAGCGCCCCGGTCGCTCGTACACCTCGAAGCCCGCGGGGACCCCGGCCCAGTAGCTGTAGTAGACGCAGCTCATCCGCGGGTGCTCGACGACGTTTCCCGCACCGACCTTGCGGGCCACCAGCGATCGCATGCCGTCCGCGCCGACGACCAGTCGGGCCCGGTCCGTCGCCTCGGCGCCGCCGGGCGTCGTGTAGCGCACGCCGACGACCCGGTCGTCGTCAAAGACCAGATCGGTCACCGCGCAGGACTCCCGGAACTCCACGCCGGCCGCCACAGCGCCGGCGGCAAGGATCGGGTCGAGTACGAACCGCCGCGGCGCATAGGTCGTCCGATGGCCGTCGACCGGCAGGGAGAAGCCGTCGAGGCGGACACCGGGGCCCTCGTAGCTCTCGCGGTCGATCGGCGGGCAGCCCGCCGCACGGAGCTCGTCGAGCAGCCCCCACCGGCCGAGCAGCGAGATGCCCGGCTGGTGGATGTAGTGCGAGGAGAGCGTGTCCTGCGGAAACCGTGCCTTCTCCAGGAGCAGGACTCGGTACCCCTGCTGAGCGAACAACATGGCCGCCGGCGAACCCGCACAACGGGCACCTATGACAATGACGTCGTACATCGCACCTCTCTTGCCAAGTGGTTTTTTGGATCCCAAAGACTATGAGGTTTCCGCACCCATGGATTCGATGTACGCGGAAATCGAAGCCACCGTCGAGTTGAGAAACATCTGGTCCACCGGAACCTCGACGCCCAGCTCTTCGATGAAAGCCATCTGGATTTTGGCCATGATCAGGGACTGGCCACCCAGGGCAAAGAAATTGTCGTCGACCGATATGTCGTCGCGCTTGAGTTCCCGGCACCAGATGCTGCGCACCGTGTCGGCAATCATCACACAGCCCTCTCGTTCGTCAGCAAGGTCCGTCGACTATGCCGTCATGCCGCTGCCTGCGTACTTGTTCTTGAATTCATCGGCCAATGCGACGCGGTCCACTTTCCCGTGCGGGTTCAGCGGAAGCCGCGGGATGGTGAGGAACCTGGCGGGAACCATGTTGCGCGGCAGCGTCTCGAGGAGGCGGCTACGCACGTCGTCCCCGGCCGGTCCCTCTCCCGCCGGGACGACGAACGCGAGCAGTTCGGCCTCGCCCGAGTCCGTGTACCCGACCACCACGGCGGCCTCCCGGACGCCGTCCAGCCTGCCGAGGGCCCGCTCGATGTCGGTGGGGTCGATGCGCATGCCCCGCACCTTCACCTGCGCGTCCATCCGCCCGGCGACGACGAGTTGCCCGGCCTCGTTCACACGGCCGCGGTCACCCGTGCGGTAGAGCCTGCGCGGCGCGCCGTCGATCACGACCGTCGTGAACCGCTCGGATTCGGGGCCCGTGCCGTTGAGGTAGCCCGCGCCGACGCTGCTCCCGGAGATGCAGATCTCGCCGTACTCCCCCACCGCGACACCGCGCATCCGCTCGTCGACGATGTGGATGTCGGTGTTGTAGGCCGGCGTGCCGACGGGTGCGATGTCGTGTTCGCCGGGTGGGTGGCCTGCGAGGTCGTACGACGTCGCGACGTCCGTGCACTCGGCGACGCCGTACTGGTGCAGGAGGGTGCACCTGTTGTCCTCGCGCCGGGCCCAGTCCACGATCCGTTCGAGACGCAGCGGCTCCCCGCCGAAGAGCACGTAGTCCAGCCTGGTGAGCACGTCACCGCCACGTGCGGTCTCCCAGTCCACCAGCAGGTACAGCGTGCTGGAAGCACAGTGCACCACGCGTATGCCGTGCTGGGCCACCATGCGGTAGGCCATCGCGGCGTCGAAGTTCCGGCTGGCCATCAGGTGTTGGGTGGCGCCGCAGAACAGCGGCATCATCAGGGCGCGTTGGGAGAGGTCGAACCCGAATGCGCTGACGACCAAGTTGCTCGATCCGCGGTGCAGGCCGTACTCGAGCATCAGCCAGTTCAGCAGGTTGAACCAGCCCTCGTGCCGCACCGAGGCCACCTTCGGCGTACCGGTCGACCCGGAGGTGAAGACCGCGTAGCACACGTCGTCCCCGGTGACCGTGACGTCAGGATTGGTTTCCGGGAGCCCTGCCAGGTGATCGGAGAGCTGCTCGAGACCGACGGTCTCGGCGGCCGACGACTCGACCAGGTCGGTCGTCGCCGGGGAGGCCACGATCAGTGCGAGATCGGGGACCTGCCCCAGCAGCAGTTGGAGTCTGGCCGCGGGGTAGGAGGGGTCGAACGGTACGTAGGCCGCGCCCGACTTCAGCGTGCCGAGGATGGCGACGAGCATGTCGATCGAGTAGTCGAGACAGACCCCGACCTTCGCGCCCCGCCTGATTCCGCGGGCGGTGAGGAAGTGCGCGAACCGGTTCGCCTTCGCGTTCAGTTCCGCGTACGTCACCTGCTGTCCCGCACAGAAGACGGCAACGGCGTCGGGGGTGTTCTCCGCGTGCGCCTCGAACTGCTGGTGGACGACGGGCGCCGAGGGCAGGGCGACCCGCTTTCCCTGAAGGATCATCAACTGACTCCGATGTGGAGGTGGCCGGCCGGGCGAGCCGTCGGCGCGCCACGGGGAACGGGGCTTGTCCGGCACTCGGACGGTGGCCACTTTCGCCAGGAGCAGGCCGGCCGGCCTGCGGACAGTTCGATGGTGAGCGTGGCGGCCTCCCGCAGGCGGCTGTCGGCGCCTGCGGCGCCAGGCGGGTCACATCGGCGTGGTGGGCGAGCTCACCGCCCGCGCCCACCGGCCCGGTCAGTCCGCCGCCATGGCCTCCTGAAGGCTCCTCGGGCGCAGGTCGGTCCAGTGCCGCTCGACGTACTCCAGGCACTCGGCCCTTGCCGCCTCGCCGAAGACCACCCGCCAGCCTGCGGGCACCTCGGCGAACGCCGGCCACAGGGAGTGCTGGTCCTCATCGTTGACCAGGACGTAGAACTGGCCGTTCTCGTCATCGAAAGGGTTCGTGCTCATTGCCACCATCCTCAATCGAAAGGGGAAATCAACAGGGCCGAGCACCGGTTCGCAGATGGGCGTCGTCCTGTCGACAGGACACCCGGCATCCGCATCCGCCCTGGAATGCTGACGCCACGCTAAGACTCGACCGCCAACGCCGCAAGGACCGCTGAATTGCTGGCTCCCGGCCGTCCGCCCGAACCTGTGTCCCTCTGAGGTTCTGTGCCACGATGGCCGAGCAGTGGCCCCGTAGCCGGGCCCAGTTGAATTCGGATTCGACCAATCTCCCTCCACCAAAGCGTCGAGTGGAGAGATGTCGGAAGAGCCCCATCCCTGCCGAACTCCGTCGCGCAGCGGCGACCGCGCTTGCGCCGCAACGAGGGCAAAGGAATTCCAGATGGACGCATTGGCCGAAGCCGCGCTCGCGGGTGCTTCGCCTGACGAACTGATCCGGGAGGATGTGCCGGGCGAATACCTGGCCGCGTACCTGCACGCGGAGGACGCCGGTATGTTCGGCGACGCCCCGGACAAGGATGTGCGCCGTTCGCTCCGGATCGGCCGGGTGCCGATGCCGGAACTGGCGCCGGACGAGGCGCTGGTCGCGGTCATGGCCAGCTCCGTCAACTACAACACCGTCTGGTCGGCGACATTCGAACCGCTGCCGACTTTCGACTTCCTGCGCAGGTTCAGCCGTCAGGGCGGGTACGCCGCCCGGCACGACCGGCCGCACCATGTGCTCGGCTCGGACGGCGCCGGCGTGATCGTGCGCGTCGGCACAGGCGTGCGGCACTGGCGGCTCGGCGACCACGTGGTTATCTCACCGTCCTACGTGGACGACCAGGAGCCCGCGACCCACGCCGACGGGATGCTCGGCAGGGAACAGCGCGTGTGGGGCTTCGAGACCAACTTCGGAGGCCTGGCCCACTACGCGGTGGTGCGGGTCAACCAGCTCGTGCCCAAGCCCACGCACCTGACGTGGGAGGAGGCCGCGTCCGTACCGCTGTGCGCCAGCACCGCCTACCGGATGCTGGTCAGCGACCGCGGCGCACGCATCAAGCAGGGCGACGTCGTGCTCATCTGGGGGGCGACCGGCGGCCTGGGCTCCTACGCGGTGCAACTGGTGAAGGCGGGCGGCGGCATCCCGGTCGGTGTGGTCGGCTCGGAGGACAAGGCACGCGCGCTGCGCCGGCTGGGCTGTGACGTGGTCATCAACCGCAACGACATCGGCCTGGGCGATCGCGTCCCGAGTCCGGACGAAGCCATCGCTCTGGGCAAGCAACTCGGCAGGCGGATCAGGGACGAGGTGGGCGAGGACCCGCATGTGGTGTTCGACTACATCGGCGCCGCCACCTTCGGCATCTCGGTGTTCGTGGTGCGCAAGGGCGGCACGGTCGTCACCTGCGGATCCAGCACCGGTTACCAGCACCAGTACGACAACCGCTACCTGTGGATGAACCTCAAGCGGATCATCGGCAGTCACGCGGCCAACTGGCAGGAGCTCCAGGAGTGCAACCGACTGGTGCAGCTGGGCAAGCTCGTACCCGCGCTCTCGACGGTGTACCCGCTCGACGAGATCGGCGAGGCCGCCCGGCTGGTGCAGAACAACCGGCACATCGGCAAGGTCGGTGTGCTGTGCCTCGCCCCGCACACCGGGCTTGGGGTCACCGACCCCGTGTTGCGCGCCCGGTTCGGCGCGGACCGGCTCAACCCGCTGCGGGACCCGGCCCTGCCGGCCCCGTCCGCACGCCCGACGCCGGTCGTCGCCGGGCCCACCGGCTGACCAGGAGGGATCTGACCGTGACCGAGTCCTTCGGCGCTTGTCTGCCGCGGTGGGAGGTGCCCGCATGACCGCGACCACCGCCACCGCCCCGCCGGGTGGCATCCACCGCGTGGGAATCGTCGGCTGCGGCACGATGGGTTCCGGCATCGCCGAGATATGCGGCCGGGCCGGGCTGGACGTCGTCGTCGTGGTGTCCGGGCCTGCGGCCGTGTCCGCCGGGCGCGGGCGGCTGACGGCATCGCTGGACCGGGCCGTGACCCGCGGCAAGGTGTCCGGAGCCGACCGGGACGCCGCGCTGGCGCGCATCGCGTTCACCGCCGACCTCGACGAACTGGCCGAACGTGACCTCGTGGTGGAGGCGATCCGGGAGGACGAGGACGAGAAGTCCGAGCTGTTCGTGGCCTTGGACAAGGTCGTCGAGTCCCCCGAGGCCATCCTCGCGTCGAACACCTCGTCCATCCCGATCACACGCCTGGCCGCGGTCACCAGCAGGCCGGAGCGGGTGGTCGGCGCTCACTTCTTCAACCCGGTGACGGTCCTGCCGCTGGTGGAGCTGATCGGTTCGCTGCTCACCGGGGAACGCGCCCTCCAGCGTATGACCGAATTCGTCGAGGTCGCCCTCGGAAAGACGGCGATCCGCACGCGGGACCGGTCCGGCTTCGTGGTCAACGCCCTGCTCATCCCCTACCTGCTGAGCGCGATCAGGATGGTCGAGTCCGATGTCGCCACGGCCGAAGTGATCGACCAGGGCATGACGCTCGGCTGCTCGCACCCCATGGGGCCGCTGCGGCTGACCGACATGATCGGCCTGGACGTCGTCACCGCGATAGCGGAGTCCCTGCACCGGGAGTTCCGCGAACCGCAGTTCGCCCCGCCCACCCTGCTGCTCCGGATGGTGGAGGCCCGACTGCTGGGCAAGAAGTCCGGCCGCGGCTTCTACTCCTATTCCTGAGTGGTTCCGCTATTCCTGAGTGGTTCCGCCGGGCACGACAACAAGCGGACATCCACCATCCATCTGTCCCGGACGGCACATCCGAGCTGTCCGGGAGTCTCGCCTGGAGGCAATGCCGTGACCAAGCCGACGACTTCGGAGCGCGACAGCGTGCCGTTGCTGTGCCTTCCGTTCGCCGGGGGCGGAGCAAACTTCTTCCGCCCGTGGAACAAGTTGGGCCTGCCCGGGGTGGTGGTCACACCGCTCCAACTGCCCGGCCGCGAACGCCAATTGGACGAGGAGCCGTTCCGCGACGTGCACGTCGCCGCGGACGCGTTGCTCCCGGCCGCGCTCAAGGCGGCGGACGAGGGCCCCGTCGCCCTGCTCGGGCACTGCTTCCTCGGCGCGGTGCTGGCCTATGAACTCACCCGCCGCATCACCGAGACCGGGCGCAACGAGGTGGTGCACCTGTTCGTCAGCGCGGCACGCCCGCCGTCCGCAGGACCGGTCAGCGACGTGGCCGCACTGACCGACGACGCATTCCTCAAACATGTCGAGGAAACCACGGGGCGCCGGTACGACGCTTTCGACGTACCGGAGATACGCGAGCTCCTGATACCGACACTGCGTGCCGATTACGCGATGGACGAGAGCTACCGGCCCAGCGGCGCCGCGGCGTTCGACGTCCCGATGACCGGGGTGTACGCCGCGGACGACACGTTCGTCTCCCGTGACGACGTGGCCAAGTGGCAGGACGTGACCACCGCACCCTTCTCCCTCACCGAGCTGCCCGGAGGGCATATGTATCCGGCGGACGATCCCGCCCCGTTGCTCGCACTGATCTCCGAGACCATCGCTGCCGGCCGCGCCGGTTCCGGGAGGAGGCTCACCCATGGGACTGCATGACAAGACCGTCGTGATCACGGGCGCGGCCCGGGGAATCGGCCGGGCATGTGCCGTGCGGGCCGCTGAGGAGGGCGCGGACGTCGTCCTCATGGACATCGCCGTTGATGTGCCGGAGATCCCTTACGCCCTGGGCTCCGCCGACCAGTTGGAGCAGACCGCTCATCTGTGCCGCAAGAACGGCGCGGCCGTGCTCGTCACCACGGCGGACGTGCGCTCGCGGTCCGCCGTGACATCGGCCGTCACGGCCGCGGTGGACCGGTTCGGGCGGATCGACGCCCTGATCAACAACGCGGGGGTGGGGGCGCCGTCGGGGAAGGCCGCGCACGACGTCACCGAGGACGAGTGGCAGGTCATGCTGGACGTGAACCTCTCCGGGCCGTGGCACCTGATCACGGCGGTCGCGCCGGTCATGGTCGCCCAGAGGTCGGGCAGCATCGTCAATGTCGCATCGACGGCCGGCCTCGTCGGCTACCGCCACTTCGCCGGATACGTCGCCTCCAAGCACGGGCTGGTCGGCCTGACCAAGGCTGCCGCACTGGACTACGCACCGCTGAACATCCGGGTCAACGCGCTGTGCCCGGGTCCGGTGCGCGACGACCCGGCCGTGGACGGCCAGATGACCGCGGTCGTCGCCGATGCGCTCGGCATCAGCTACGAGGAGCAGGAAGCCGTCTATCTGGAGTCGGTGGCGACCAGTTCGCTCGTCGACCCGGCCGACGTCGCCGGTGCCGCGATGTGGCTCGCCGGCGACGACTCCCTCAAGGTCACCGGAACGGTTGTCCCCGTGGACGCCGGCTTCTCCGCCCGCTGACCCTTCTCCCGGCCTCACCCAAAGGAGTGCGTGTGTCCGTCTCCAGCGAAGCGGCCGCGGAGGTTCCCGCGGCCGATCACCCGAGCGGTCGGCTCTTCGCCCGCGCCGAGTTCGGCGCCGACCCGGCCCGTGCCTGCCACAGCCTCATCAGACGCCTGCCCGCCGGGACCGACGCGGCGGCGGTGCGTGCGAACCTGGCCATCCTGACGGAGCGTCACCCGCCCCTCCGCGACATGCAGTTGTTCGACGAGACACTGGACGTCGACGCGGGTGACAGGGCCGCGCACAGGCGCCGCACCCGCGAGGCCGGCCGCGCGGTCAACGGCGCCCCGGTCATCGCGCGGGCCGTCGTGCTCGGCTACGCCGACGGCACGGTCGACCTGGTGCTGGTGGCACACCGCCGGGCCGTGGACCGACGCGCCCTGGACCAGCTGGCCACGGCACTGGCCGACCCGGCACAGCCGGTGGCACTGCCCGAATCGACGGCCGACGCGAGCCCTCGGCACGACGGCCCGCCCGATCTGCCGTGGGGCCTCGGCGACCCGGCCGATGCGGGCCGGGCCGGCAGCGTCGCGCTGACCGCCACGGCGGTCACGGGCGACGCGGCACCGGCGGTGTGGGTGGCGGCCACCGCGCTTGCGCTGGCCCGTTACGGCGGGACGGAGCGCGCGGAGTTCGCGCTGATCACCGGGGGTTCGTCGGCCGCGGACGCGCAGCGGACGGTCGCACTCCCGATCGAGGATGCGGCACCTCTCACCGACCTGCTCGACGCAGCGGCACGCGTCGGCGCCACCGACGGCGAGCCGCCGTCCGGTATGCCGGCGGTCGGGGTCCTGCTGGCCGAGAACCGCACCGGTGACGTCTACCGACCCGCCCTCGCGCCGGTCTTTCCGGTGACGCTGGAGTGGCAGTACGACGCGGACGGTACCCAGAGCGGCGTCCTGCACTACGACGAGGGTGTACTGGACCCGGTGATCGCCGGGCAGTTCGCCGGGCACGTCGACCGCCTCGTAGGGGCGCTGGCACAGGCTCCGGCCGGAGCCCGGGTCGGTGGGATCGAGCTGGTGGACACCGGGGAGGCCGCCGCCATCGTCGCCGCCGGGCGCACCCCGGCCGTGGGTGACGCGGTGGTCGCACCCGTCCACGAGCTGTTCCGCAAGGTGGCCGCCGGCCAGCCGGACGCCCCCGCGCTGTCCGATCCGGAACGCACGCTGAGTTATGCCGAGTTGGACGCCCGGTCCGACGAGGTGGCCGGTGCGCTGCGCGGCCACGGGGTGACACCGGGGAGCCGGGTCGGTGTGTGCCTCGACCGTGACGCCGATCTGGTGATCGCGCTGCTCGGCGTGCTCAAGGCCGGTGCCGCCTATGTCCCGATGGATGTGACCTATCCGGCGGAACGGCTGGTCCACACGGTGACCGACTCCGGCGCGCGGGTGGTGCTCTCCCGTCCGGCGGACTTTCCCGCGGTCGACGGAGTGAGCGTGCTGCACCCGAGCGAGGTGTCCGGTACGGGCAGTGAGCCGCTCATGGACCCGGGCGTCAGCGCGGACGACATCGCCTACGTGATCTACACGTCCGGCTCCACCGGGCGGCCCAAGGGGGTCGCGGTACCCCACCGCAACGTCGGCGCGCTGCTCGCGGCGACCACCACCGATCTGCGACTCGGGCCGGCGGACACCTGGACGCTGTTCCACTCCAGTGCGTTCGACTTCTCGGTGTGGGAGATCTGGGGCGCGCTGCTGACCGGGGGGCACCTGGTCGTGGTGCCGTACTTCGTCTCCAGGAACCCGGAGGACTTCCACGACCTCCTGGTACGGCACCGGGTCACCGTCCTGAACCAGACTCCGTCCGCGTTCGCCACGCTCAAGGAGGTCGACCTTCAGCGCTCCGCCGAGCTCGCGGTGCGATTGGTGATCTTCGGTGGTGAGCCGCTGGACGTGCGGATGCTGCAGGACTGGTTCCGCGGGCACCCGCACACCCGGTGCCGGGTGGTCAACATGTTCGGCATCACCGAGACCACCGTGCACGTCACCAGCCAGACCGTCACACCGCAGGACGTCGGCGCCGGATCCCGGTCGGTCGGCCGGGCGCTGCCCGGCTGGTCGGTGTCCGTACGGGATACCGCGGGCCGTGTCCAGCCGTTCGGGGTGCCAGGTGAGATCTACGTCGGTGGCGCAGGTGTGGCCGACCACTACCTCAACCAGGAGGAGCTGACCGCCGACCGGTTCGTGTCCGACGCCGTCACCGGGGAGCGTGTCTACCGCAGCGGTGACCTGGGCAGGCTGCGCCCGGACGGGCGCCTGGACCATCTCGGCAGGATCGACGGCCAGGTCAAGGTGCGCGGCTTCCGCATCGAACTCGGGGAGATCCGCTCGGTCCTGATGGAGGATCAGGATGTCACCGCGGCAGCGGTTGTCCTGGGCGGCGACGCCGGTGATGCGGCTGACGTCCGCCTGGATGCGTACCTGGTGCCGAAGCACGACGGCGTGTCCGTGGAGGACGTCCGACGGCGGGCGGCGCGCTATCTGCCGGAGTACATGGTGCCGACCACCTTCACGCTGCTGCCCGAGCTGCCGCTGACCGTCAACGGCAAGGTCGACGTGAGCAAGCTCCCCCCGGTCACCGATGCCGCAAGGACAGCGCCGGTCACCGAGGCCGGGCAGCCGACGGACGACCCGGTGCTGCGGGTGTGGCGGGAGATTCTCGGCCAACACGTGGGCCCGGATGACGACTTCTTCGCCTTCGGCGGCAACTCGCTGCTCGCGGTACGGCTGTCCGGTGCGCTGCGCAGGGCCGGACTGCCCCCGGTGTCCCTGCGCGAACTGTACGTGCACCCGACCGCGGCCGAGGTCAGCGCGCTGATCACCGGCCGAGAGCCCACCGAGGAGCCGAACGGGCACCCCGCGATGTGACCGGGGCTGCGGCCGAGCGCGACCCGCAGCACTGCGGGTCGCGCTCGCCCACCGTGAGCCCGACGCCAACCGCCGCGGCGCAGCACAGGCCATGAGGGCTGCCCGCGTTGGCAGTTGGCATACGGGGGACTCGAAGGCTGGTCAGCGGTTCGAACTGGCGCGATGCTCAGGGGCAGCATCGCCGACCAGGGGGACTCATGAAGGCCATCGCCCAAGGCCCGTACGGCACCGCCGACGTCCTGGAACTACGCGACATCGACCGCCCCGTTCCCCACGACAACGAAGTGCTGGTCCAGGTGCGCGCCGCCGGGGTGGACCCGAGCGTCCTGCACCTCATGACGGGCAAGCCCTACATCGCCCGCCTCGCATGGGGACTTCGCAAGCCCAAGAACCCGGTTCGCGGCTGGGACGTCGCCGGAGTGGTCGAAACGGTCGGTGCGAAGGTGGCACGTTTCAAGCCGGGTGACGAGGTCTTCGGCAGCGGCGACGGCTCGCTGGCCGAGTACACCTGCGCCAGGGCCGACAAGCTCGCACCCAGGCCCGGCAACCTCACCTTCGAACAAGCCGCGGCTCTCCCCGTATCCGGCGTCACCGCCTGCCAGGCCCTCAGCGGCAAGGCGCGCCCGACACCGGAGCAGAAGGTCCTGGTCATCGGCGCCTCCGGCGGCATCGGAACCTACGCCGTCCAACTCGCCGTCTCGTACGGAGCCGAGGTCACAGCCGTCTGCGGCCCTGGCAGGGCGGACTTCGTCCGGGCCCTGGGCGCCACCGACGTCATCGACTACACGCGCCAGGAGATCACCGACGGCAAGCACCTGTTCGACATCATCCTCGACGCCGCCGGCAACCGCCCGCTGTCCCTGCTGCGCCGCGCACTCGCCCCCAAGGGCGTACTGGTGATGGCCGGAGGCGAAGGCGGCGGGGACTGGGTGGGCGGCCTGGGGCGCCAGCTCCGCGGCTACGCGCTCTCACCGTTCCTCGGCCAGACGCTGAGCAGCCTGATCGCGACCGTGCGCCACAAGGACCTGCTGACCCTCAAGAGGCTCGCCGAGGCAGGCACGATCACACCGGCCATCGACCGCACCTACCCGCTCTCCGAAGCCGTCGCCGCGATCAAGCACCTGGAGACGGGACATCCCCGGGGCAAGATCGTCGTGACCCCATGAGCTGAGAGGGTCACGGCGATCCAGGGCTCTGGGGGATCAGCGCTCCGGAGCCGTTGTCACCGCTCAGGTTCGTGCCGAACAGTGCCGCCGTATCAGGAGCCTGCGCGCTGCGGCACCCGATGGACACTCACGGCATAGCCGCCGCCCTCGTAGGGGTGGGCGTCCCACGTCGCGAAGCGGTCGACGAGAGTGAGACCTGCCGCAGCGCAGTAGGCGTCGTACTCCGGCAGTGTGATGGCCGGCGCCACCGGCAGATGGGCTTCATCCAGACCGAACCCGGCGACCATGAGGCCGCCCGGCCGCAGGCTCGCGGCCAGGCGGCCGACCACCGAGGCCTCTGTACCCGCAGCAAGGAGCGGGAAGATGTTTCCGGCGGCGACCACGAGGTCGAAGTCCGCGCCGCCATGAAGCTCAGCCGGGTCGAACGTGGCCAGGTCGGCCTGGATCCAGGGCAGTTCGGGCGCCTGCCTGCGCGCCACGGCAAGCATGGACGCGTCCAGGTCGATCCCGACACAGGCATAGCCGAGCTCCGCCAACCGGATCATGACCCGGCCCGTACCGCACCCGGCGTCCAGCACCCGCGCCCCGGCAGGCACCAGCGCTGCGCACAACTGTGCCTCGCCGTGCATGTCCTTGCCACTGCCGGCCAGCGCCGCGAACCGGGCGGCGTAGTCCTCTCCGGACGTCCCACCGGTCAGCTCTTCCCAACGACTCATGACGCTCAGGGTAGGTGAGTGAGCAGCACGGCCGGACCGGGCCGCATACAGGACACGACGAAGCCGTCCGCCTGGTCCCCCGTGGCGGACGGCTCGCGTCGGATGTTCAGAGATCGGACTCGGCGGCGGCGACGTAAGCGTCCTCGGCCGCTGGACGACACCGACCAGGGGTCGGCGACGGGATTCGAACCCGCGTTGCTCTCTTGACAGGAGAAGTAGCCGCCACCTGCGCACCTGAACAGTCATCACCGTAGTCGTCGGACTCGTGGCCAGCACCTGAATTATTGGTCGGGGACGATGGGGCGGCGGACGGCTAACGTGTCCACGGCACGTGAACCGCACGGCATCGGAGATCGAGTTGGCTGAACGGCTGATCGGACAACGCCCCACGCTCGAGGACGTCGCGCGCAGGGCGGAGGTGTCGAAATCCACGGTGTCGCGTGTGATCAACGGCGAGCCCAGGGTGCGCGCGGCGGTGGCCGAACGCATCCGGGAAGCGGTGGCGGAGCTCGGCTACGTACCGAACCAGGCCGCCAGAAGTCTGGTCACCCGCCGCAACGACGCCGTCGCCGTGGTGGTCACCGAACCGCAGAACCGGCTGTTCGTCGACCCGTACTTCGACTGCCTCCTGCGCGGCATCCGACACGAACTCGTTCAGCACGGCGCCCAGCCGGTGCTCCTGTTCATCGAGGAGCAGGAGGACTATCCGCGCGTCTGCAACTTCCTGGGCGGCGGTCACGTCGACGGCGCCCTGCTGTTCTCCCTGCGCGCCGACGACCCGTTGCCGGACCTGGTCGAACAGATGGGGCTGCCCGCTGTCTTCGGTGGGCGTCCAGGGCCTGGCTCCGGACAGCGCAGCGATGTCTACACGTACGTCGACGCCGACAACCGCGGCGGTGCCCGCGAAGCCGTGCGCCACCTCGTCTCGCTGGGGCGCCGGCGCATCGCGACGATCACCGGGCCCCTCGACCAGGCTTCCGCGATGGACCGGCTCGACGGCTACCGCGACGTACTCCTGGACACCCCACCCCGGCTCGTCGCCGAGGCCGACTTCACGCTGCAGGGCGGCGCTGATGCCATGGCTCTGCTTCTCGATCAGGCACCGGATCTGGACGCGGTGTTCGTCGCCTCGGACCTGATGGCCTCCGGCGCCCTGCGGATCCTGCGGGAGCGGGGGCGCACCGTGCCGGGGGACGTCGCCGTCGTCGGCTTCGACGACCTCACCCCCATCGCCGAGGCCACGGAGCCGCCGCTCACGACGGTGCGTCAGGACATCGAGGGGATGGGACGGCTGATGGCCCGGCTGCTCTGCGACCGCACATCGCACCAGCCCCTCCGCAAGGACGGTGCCCACCGCCTGCCGTCCGTGGTCACCCCTACGCGGCTGGTGATACGGGATTCGGCCTGAGCCTCAGTGGCGTTCGGATGCCGCTGTGGGCTGGTTGGAGCAGAGCCGCGCGCGGGTTCCTGACCGGCGGGTGAAGCTGGACGTCCCACCGCGCTCACGTCCCGGGAGTACTCCGTGCCAGTTCCCCGCTCCGCGCAGGTCCGCCTGCCCCTTGTCGCTCTGCTGGCCGCCGCCTGCCTGGCCGGTCTTGTGCAGGCCCCGGCCCGAGCCGCGGATGCCCCTGCCGACGACCACCGCTCACTGCGGCGGCAGTTGCAGGAGCTGACCACCGCGCCCGGCGGGCCGCCCGGAGCGATGGCGGTCCTCAAACGCGGGTCCCGTACCGAGGTCTACCGGGCCGGCGTCGCCGAGACCGGCTCCGACCGTCCGGTCGACGTCGACGACCACATGCGCATCGCCAGTACGGCCAAGGCGTACAGCGGCGCGGTCGCCCTCCAGCTCGTCGACCGTGGGGAGCTGCGTCTGAACGACACCATCGGCAAGGTGCTCCCCCACCTGCCGCGTGCATGGCACCGGGTGACGCTGCGGCAGCTCCTGAACCACACCAGCGGGATGCCGGACTTCAGCGACGACCCCGAGTTCCTGGCTCTGGTGACCGAGGACCCGCGCCGCCGTTTCGACTCGCGCCGACTGCTCGACTTCGTGGCCGACGAGCCGCTGGGGTTCCGTCCGGGGGCCCGGTACGCCTACTCCAACTCCGACAACATCGCCGTGGCCCTGATGGCGGAGGCGGCGACGGACTGCCGCTACGAAGACCTGCTCGCCCAGCTCGTCCACCAACCGCTGGGTCTGCGCCGCACCAGCCTGCCGCAGGGCTACCGGATGCCCGATCCGTACATGCACGGCTACGACGTCACCCCGCCGAATCCGCCCGAGGACGTCAGCGAGGTGCTGAGCGCGTCGGGCGTGTGGGCTTCGGGCGGGATCATCTCGACGCCGAAGGACATGACGGCCTTCATCCGCGGCTACGCCGGCGGAAAGCTGATCTCCGACCGGACCCGCCGTCAGCAGCTGAACTGGGTGAACGGCGCATCCGAACCCGCGGGCCCCGGCAAGAACAAGGCCGGTCTGGCCATCTTCCGGTACACCACTCGCTGCGGCGTGGTGTACGGCCACACGGGCAATTTCCCCGGCTACACCCAGCTGATCGCGGCCACCCCGGACGGCAAGCGGTCGCTGACCGTCTCCCTCACCACTCAGATCAACAAGACGAACAAGCCGGAGCTGCTGGAGCGCCTGCGGACCGTGGAGGAGAACTTCGTCTGCTCGCTGTTGCGCAAGCGGTAGGCAGACTGGCGACCTCCGCGAGAGGGCACGTTGGAGGGATGAGCTCTCACCTGCGCAACGGCCCGCACGGCTATGGCATGGTCACGAAGACGCTCCACTGGGTGGTCTTCGTGACCATGGCCGCGCAGTTCGTCGTGGGATACCTGCTCGACGCGGACGACAGCGGTCATGGGCGGGGCCGCGGGCGTGGGCGTGGTGAGGGCTCGGGCCGGGGACGAGGCCGTGGCGGGGGCGCGGAGGACGGGTACGACCCGTTCGGCGATGACGCGCTGCTCACCCTGCACGTCGTGCTCGGCGCGGCGGTGCTGCTGCTCGGTGTCGTGCGGCTCGCCTGGCGGCTGGCCACGCCGTTGCCCCCGTGGGCGCCGACCCTCACCCACCGCGAGCGACGCCTCGCGCACGGCACCGAGACCGCCTTGTACGTGTCCATGTTCGCCGTTCCGGCCACCGGTATCGCACTGCTGCTGTCGGGCGACGATCTGCTCGTCGTCCACATCGCCGCGCATGTCGTCTTCTTCGCGGCTCTGGCGGTCCACGTCGGGTTGGTGCTCAAGCATCAACTGATCAACCGAGACCACTTGCTGCGCCGCATCACCTGAAGCGATGTCGTACGGCCCGGCCCTGAGGCAGCTCCCGTGCGTACGACGTGCGATGCTCGGCACCGTGCACAGCAGTCATACAAGCCCCGTCTTCGTGGGTCGCAGCGCCGAACTGGCCGCCCTCGGCCAGGGGCTGTCCAGGGCGAACGCCGGGGAGCCCGGTGCCCTTGTCGTCGGCGGCGAGGCCGGCGTCGGCAAGACCCGGCTGATTCGGGAGTTCCTCGGCCGGGCCACCACGGAGGGGGCCGTCGTCGCCCTCGGCGGCTGCGTCGAGATCGGCGCCGACGCCCTGCCCTACCACCCTGTCTCGACCGCACTGCGCTCACTGCGCCGCCAGCTCGGCGCGGAGCTAGACGCCGCCGTCGCCGGCCAGGAGGGCGAGCTCGCCCGGCTGCTGCCCGAGCTCGGCGAGATGGACCCGGGCCGCTCCGAGGCCGACGGCCGTGCCCGGCTGTTCGAGCTCACCGTCCGCCTCCTCGAGCGCCTCGCCGCCGACCGGACCCTCGTCCTGGTCCTGGAGGATCTGCACTGGGCCGACCGCTCCACCCGCGAGCTGCTCAGCTATCTGCTGCGTGCCCTCACCGACAGCCGCCTGCTCATCGTCGCCACCTACCGAGCCGACGACCTGCACCGCCGCCACCCACTGCGCCCCGCCCTCGCCGAGTACGAGCGACTGCGCACCGTCACCCGCGTCGAACTGCCCCGCTTCGACCGCACCGAGGTCCGCAGCCAGCTCGCCGCCATCCGCGGCGAGGCCCCGGCCGAGCAGATCCTCGACCGGGTCTTCGAACGCTCCGAGGGCAACGCGTTCTTCGTCGAGGAGCTGGCCTGCAGCATCCTCGAAGGCTCCCCGGGCGGCATCAGCGACTCCCTGCGCGACCTTCTGCTGGTCCGGGTCGAGACACTGCCGGACGAGGTGCAACGCGTGGTGCGGATCGCCGCCGAGGGCGGTTCCGAGGTGGAGTTCGCGCTCCTTGCCACCGTCACGGGCCTCACCGAGGACGCGCTGATCGAGACCCTGCGCACCGCTGTCGGCGCCGCCGTCCTCCAGCCCTGCGACGAGGGCGAGTCCTTCCGCTTCAGGCACGCCCTGATGCGCGAGGCCGTGGCAGGCGACCTGCTGCCCGGTGAACGCTCCCGCCTCAACCGCCGCTACGCCGAGGCGCTGGAGGCCGACCCCACGCTCGTACGGGCCGAGGAGCGGGCCGGGCGACTTGCCGGCTACTGGTTCGGCGCCCGTGACCCCGCAAGGGCGCTGCCCGCCGTGATCGCCGCGGCGGCCACCGCCCGCCTTCGGCACGCGTTCGCCGAGCAGCACCAACTCCTGGAGCGGGCGCTCGAATTGTGGGACGACGCCCCCGAGGAGCTGCGCGGCCAGGCGATACGTCGTGGCATCGAGGACGGCTTGTGTCCTGCCGTCTCCCCCGACATGCCCGGGGACTTCGTGGGCCTGCTCGCCGCGATCACTGTCGCCGCGCGCCTCGCGACGGAGCGGGAGCGGGCTCTCGCCCTCTGCAAGCGCGCGCTGCGCATGCTGGAGGGCGCTCCTTCGTGGGCGGCGTGGTTCTGGCTGGAGCGCTACCAGCTGATGCGTGACCTCTGCCGTTCCGACGGCTGGGAGGAGATCAGCAACGCCCAGAAACTGATGCAGGGCCTGCCGCCGTCCGTCGTGCACGCCGATGTGCTGACGCAGGCGGCTCACTGGCACGCGGTGCACCGGCCCGACCTGACGGCCACCGAGACCGCCAAGCAGGCCGTGGAGCTCTGCCGGATCACGGGCGCCGAGATCAGCGGCATCACCGCTCAGCAGACCCTGGCCTGGCGGATCATGGACTCGGGCGACATCGAGGCCGGGCTCGAACTGGCCCGTGCCGCATGCGACCGGGACCTGGAGCCGGGCAACGCCCAGAGACTGCTGCGCGGGTACGGCAACCTGTCCACCGCGCTGCACGGCATCGGCCGCTACACCGAGGCCGTCGAGACCGGTGAGGAGGGCAGCGGCCTTGCCGACCGGCACGGCCTTCCCGACACCGCCTCGTTCATCGACAGCAACCTCGCCGAGTCCCTCATCCAGCTCGGCCGCTGGGACGATGCCGACGACGTGCTCGCGCGGGCCCTCGGCCGCCGTGGGGCGAGCATCCGCACCCGGGGGCAGATCGCCGAGCTGAGGGCCGAACTGGCCCTGGCCCGGGGCGCGTACGACGAAGCGCGTCATCATCTGGAAGAGTCCGACACCTGGACCACCGGCTCCTACCCGGAGCCGCAGCACACCCTGGCCGTGGCCCGGGTCGCCATCGCGCTGGCGGCCGCCGACGGCCGGATCCTGGATGTCCGCTCCCTCCTTGAGGCCGCGATCGGCGAGGCCGTCCCACTCGGCCATCAGCGCTACGGCTGGCCGCTCTTGTACGAGGCCGCTGCGGAGGAGGCGCGGGCCCGCGGCCACGCGGCGGCCGAGCCGGGGCGCAAGGCGGCGGTGGAGCGGATCCGCGAGGCGATGCGGGGCCAGCCCCGGTTCGTACCGCTGTGGGACGCGCAGGCACTAATGACCGAGGCCGAGCTGCTCACCGCCGAGGGGCGCGACGCAACCGCCCACTGGACGCGGGCCGTCGCCGCCGCGGAGAGCCTTCAGGCCCCGGTGCCGGCGGCCACCGCCCGGCTGCGGCTCGCACAGGCACTGATCGCCGAGGGCGGCGCCGCGTCCCGCGAAGCAGCCGGTGAGCTGCTGCGGCAGGCCGAGGCGGTGGCGCGCGAGCTGGGCGCGGTGCCGCTCACGGCGGAGATCACCACGCTGGCAGGCCGCGCCAGGATCCCGCTGCACCGGGCCGACGGGGATGCGACCCCGCCCCCGGAGCCGGCTCGGGCGCTGGGGCTCACCGCCCGGGAGCGGGACGTGCTGCGGCTGGTCGCCGCCGGACGGAGCAACCGCAGGATCGCGGAGGAGCTGTTCATCTCGCCGAAGACGGCGAGCGTGCATGTCTCCAACATCCTGGCCAAGCTGAACGCTTCAGGCCGGGGGGAGGCTGCGGCGATCGCGCACCGGTTGGGGGTTTTCGGCGAGTGACGGTTCAGGACAGGCCAGGTGCGGTGCCTCGCGCCGACCCGGCGGTGTTTGATTCCGGCCCCCGCACATAGAGTCAAGGCCATGACATCTGATCGGCCCCCGACACCGGCCATGGCCTTCCTGGAATCACAGGAAATCACCACGACGGACTGTCGCCAGTGCGGCACCCAGGTATCAGGCGTCAACGGCCGCTACGCGTGCGGAGTATGCGGATGGGTCAACAACTGGAGCGAAGGCCACAACGAACTCCCCAGCGGTGACGAAGACATCCAGCACTGTGACCGCACAGACTCACCACGCGTGCGGAGGAGTACGGAGGCCTGAGAGCTGCCGAGGGTGCAGGCCGAGGTGAGCACTTGGAGCTGGCGCTCGACGGCCGGCGATGTCAGACCCCTCTGCCACGATCGGCGCATGGGATTCTTCGACGATCTGGTCTTACCGGAAGAACCGGCCGCGGAACGGACCGTGCTGGTCCAGTTGAGCCCGCCGGGAACGGACGCCGGGCGTCACGCGCCGCCCGTCGACTGGTTCGCACCGGTGCTGCACTCGCAGTTGGAGATGGTCGGTGCCGGGGCGCACGCCCGGGTGGTGTTGACGGGATGGTCTCTGTGGCCGCAGGCGGCGACCCTGCATCTCTCCGTCTTCCGCAAGGCCCGATGGTCCGGCGCGGAGGCGGGACGGCAGTCCGGGCTCAGGATCGGCCTGTTGTTCTCCGACGGCCGCCGGGTGACTTCACTGGATGCCACGGTGCAACGAGCCGTGCAGTGGACGAGGCCAGATGGAGAAGAGAGCACGGCCATCACGGACCAGGCCGTCGGGCTGATCCCGCAGGACCTCGGACTGCATCAGTCCCACCGCTCCCTCTTCAAGTCCGACGTCGACCTGTATCTGGCCGAGCTTCCCCCGCCGGGCGAAGCACATCTGGTCGTCGAGTGGCCGGACGAGGGCATCGACGAGACGCGTACGTCGATCGACACAGCTGCGTTGCACGCCGCGTCGGCGCGGGTGCTCGAGGTCTGGCCGGGCCTCGAACCACCCGAGCCGACGGAGCAGCCGGGCTCTTTCGCGACCTTCGAGAGGGGCGGACCGCCCAGCTTCCTGGCTCGGCCTCTGACGGGGCGCCAGCGCACGATGCTGCGCCGCCAGGAAGAGGAACGGCTGCGTTTGGTGCCGCGGGCCGACTGGAAACGGATGGCCTACGGGGACTGGGGGAACGCGGCGGTGATCGGGGCCCGGCTCGACGGGGGCGCGCCGCCCGGCGCCCGCATCGAAGGGTATGGGTCGACCCCGTTGCACCTGGCAGCGGAGCACGGGGCAGCGGAAGCGGTCGCCGCGCTCCTGTCCCATGGTGCGGAGGCCGACGCACACGACGCCGATGAGCACACGCCGTTGTGGTATGCCGCCTGCACTGTGGACGAGGACAGCGTCCGTGCACTGATCGCCGCCGGGGCCGATGTATGGACGCCACAGTCAGGCACCTGGTCGCCGGGCCGGCTGCTGCTGTCGACGTCGCTCGCGTCCCACGTCAGGCAACTGCCCGGGGCGGTGGAGCTGCCCGCCGACGAAGCCACCGCCTTCCGGGAGGCGGACGCGCTCATCACGGCGTTCAGCGGACGAGAGCTGTGGACCGAAGGACTCGGGCTCTGCTTCGTGCGGGGGCTGAGCGAGGAAGAGGTGATCCGGCGCCTGAGCGCTGACCCCGCGTCCTGCCCGACGGCCGACCTTGAGCACGCCCCCTTCGACCTGACCGACGCCGACGAATCCCTCAGCTATGTGGGCGTCACCACCGTGCCCGGCGCACCCGGCGGCTGTGTGATCACGCAAGAGGGATACATGCCGAGCGACGACGCCGTGCTGCGGGCGATATCGGCGGGCACCGCCGCGTACGGCATCTACTTCAACCCCAAGGGGGGCACCTTCGGGACCCTGGCCCAGAACGGCGAGACTGTTGCGCACGAGGAGATCGGCCTGTGCCCGGACGAGTCGGACCCGCCCGCCTACTGGCATTTTCGCTTCTGGCAGCGACAGCACACGTTCCCGCACGACGCCAACACCCTCGCCTACGCCGCCGCGGCGGCCGGTCTGCGTGTCAGTGACGCCCAGGACGCACTGGATCGCCGCACGCCGCGCCGCTGGGTGGAGTTGCCTGCACATCTTCGGCGCTGAGAAGTCCGGAGCAGGTCGGACTCGCGCTCAGATGGCGAACTGGCCGAGCCAGCTGCGCTCCAGGAGGTGCTTGGGGCGTGCGGCCACTCCCCCCTGCCTGCGGCGAGTCCTGTGCCGCGCCACCGTAGGCTGGGCCCGGCGGGCCTGCGGGACGACGGAAGAAGGAGGCGGTTTCGGGTGGGCGGAGACGTTCTGCGCTGGAGCGAATATCGCAGCATGCCGTGGAAGAACGGCGGCGGTACGACCCGCGAGGTCGCGTCCGGCGCCGTGCAAACACCCGTGGCCTCCGCGGGGCCCGCGGACGGCTTCGACTGGCGGGTGAGTGTCGCGGACGTGGACGCGGGAGGCCCCTTCTCCTCCTTTCCCGGGATCGACCGTGTGATCACCCTGGTCGAGGGCGAAGGCATGGTGCTGACCGTGGACGGGACCCCGCGGCCGGTCGAGCCGTTGAGCCCCTTTGCCTTCTCCGGCGACGCAGTGACGGACTGCCGGCTGGAGGCGGGCGCGGTACGCGACATGAATGTGATGACCCGCAGGGGCCGGGCGACGGCGCAGGTACGGATGGTCACCGTCGCCGCCGCACAAGGGGCGGCGATGGCGTGCGCCGCGGGCGAGACGCTCCTCGTCATGGCCGCCACCGAGGGTGTCGCCGTCGGCGGACCGGACGGGCGGGAGACCGCGCTCGGCCGTCTCGACTGCGTACGTCACGAAGGCCCGGGGACGCTCACCCTGCGGGGCGAGGGCGCGGTGGCCGCGATCAGGATCACCGCTGCGCGCTGACGGCGGGCCTCAGCCGTAGACACACGCTTCGCCACTACGACCTACCTCAGCGAATGACGGATGCCGCGGGACCATTCCCGCGGCTTTCCCCGTTGCAGCGGGTGGCGCCGGGCCTCACCGGTGCCGCCAGTAACCCCCCGCCAGTTTCTCCTTGTTGAGGACAAAGTATGGACGTTGCGAGGCACTCTTCGTACTCTGGGCGTCGCTCTCGTACGGAAGTCTGCGCAAGGCGCGGCCGAAATGCCGCGGCCCGCACCACCGCTATGTGCACGAACTCCACTCCGCGGACGCGGGCCGAGGCGGCCCGGGCCGCCTCGCAGCGCCCCAGCAGGAGACAGAGTGACGCCACACGAGAACCCCACGCGCCCACCCCGCATCAGCCGACGCACGCGTCTGAGACCGCGCAGAGCCACCGGGATACTCCTGGGACTGCTGTTGGCCGCCGGGCTCACCGCGCCGGCCGTCGGCGCCGAGAAGAAGCCCTTCGCCGATCTGCCGCCGCAGGAACCCGGCGTCACGCTGCGGGTCTTCGACGTCCAGTCGCCGCTCAGCAAGCTCTGTGACCTCAAGCCCGCCCAGACCCCCAACGTCGACAAGCTGATCCCCACCGTCGACTGGTCCTCCACCGAAGGCTTCGGGTTCAACGACAACTTCGTCTCGCAGATCATCGGCAACATCAACGTCCCTTCCGACGGCGCGTACTCCTTCCGTCTGATCAGTGACGACGGTTCCCGTCTGTTCCTCGGCGACAAGAAGGTCATCGACCACGACGGACTGCACGGCGCCGAGCCGAAGGACGGCGAGATCACCCTCACCCCCGGCTACCACCCGCTGCGCATCGACCACTTCGACCGGAGCAACGACCAGCAGGTCACCCTGCAGTGGAAGCCTCCGGGCGCCGACTCCTTCGCGCTCGTGCCCAACTCCGTGCTCAGCACGGACGCCGACGTGGTGCGGGTCACCGCGCCGGGCCGCAAGGAGTGCGAGGGCAGTTACGACACCCCCGGCGACGGCCTCCCGCTCAAGTCGGTCAACCCCGGCTACACGCTGACCGACCTGCGCCCCAAGGGATTCGAGCCGCAGGTGTCCGCCATGGACTGGCTGCCCGACGGCCGGCTCGCGGTGACCACCTGGGGCGGCAGCCAGGAGACCAAGGGCGAGGTGTACGTCCTGGACAACGTCACCGGCGACACCGGTCCCGACAAGGTCACGTACGAGAAGATCGCCGACGGGCTCAAGGAGCCGATGGGCATCAAGTACGTGGACGGGAAGCTGTACGTCTCCGAGAAGCACCAGCTGACCGAGCTCGCCGACATCGACGGCGACAACGGCGCGGGCGAGCGACGGAAGATCGCCGAGTGGCCCTACGGCGGGAACTTCCACGAGTTCGCGTTCGGGCTGCTCTACGAGAAGGGCGACTTCTATCTGAACCTCTCCGTCGCCATCAACTACGGCGGCGCGACGACCGATCCGCAGCCCGCCGCCAACCGAGGCACCACCATCAAGGTGAACAGGGCGAGCGGCAAGGTCAGCTACCTGGCCGGTGGTCTGCGCACCCCCAACGGCATAGGCCGCGGCCCGGACAACGAGCTGTTCGTCACCGACAACCAGGGCGGATGGCTGCCCGCGTCGAAACTGATGCACGTCAAGCAGGACCGGTTCTTCAACCACTACACCAACCCCGAGGGCCCGTTCGACGACAAGAGCGTCAGCAAGCCGGTGCTGTGGCTGCCGCAGAACGAGATAGCCAACTCGCCCAGCACCCCCATGACGGTGAAGAAGGGGACCTTCGCCGGGCAGCTGATGTTCGGTGACGTCACCTACGGCGGCCTGCAGCGCGCCGACCTGGAGAAGGTCAACGGCGAGTTCCAGGGCGCGGTCTTCCGCCACACCCAGGGCCTTGAGTCCGGCATCACCCGCATCTCCACCGGTCCTGACGGGGCCATCTACACCGGCGGGCTCGGCGCGGACGGCAACTGGGGCCAGGAGGGCAAACTCCGCTTCGGCCTGCAAAAGCTCACCCCGAACGGCAAGACCGCCTTCGACATCAAGACCATGCGTGCCACCCGCGACGGCTTCAAACTCACCTACACCAAGCCGCTGTCGGACAAGACCATCGAGAAGCTGACCAGCGGCGCCTACTCCGTCGAGCAGTGGCGCTACGCCCCCACCCCCGCCTACGGCGGCCCCAAGGTCGACGAGGAGTCCCTGCCCGTCACCGGCGCCCGCGTCTCGGATGACCGCCGCACCGTCCAGCTGACCATCCCCGGTCTCAAGAGCGACCGCGTGGTGCATGTGCGCTCACCGCGCCCGTTCTCCTCGACCGACGACGAGCAGCTGTGGTCCACCGAGGCCTGGTACACGCTCAACGCGCGCCCCGGCCAGGACGATCCGGTCACCTCCTACGACGCCGAGTCGGCCCGCCTTTCGGGCGGCGCGGACATCGACACCGAGCACGCCGGCTACACCGGGGGCGGCTTCGTCGACGGCTTCGTCGACCCGGGCGCCTCCGCCACCTTCGACGTCCAGGCTCCGGCCAAGGGCACCTACTCCGTGGGCCTGCGCTACTCCAACGGACCCAACCCCGCCGCCGGAACCAAGACCCTCGGGGTCAGCGTGAACGGCGGAACGGCGCACCAGACGAAGCTCCCCTCGACCGAGACGTGGAAGCGCTGGTCGACCAAGACCGAGCAACTCGCCCTGCGCAAAGGCCGCAACACCATCACGTACGCCGTCCGGCCCGAGGACACCGGACACGTCAACCTCGACATGATCGAGGTGCGCAAGCCGGGCGGCCGCATCGATCTGTTCTCCGGTGGCAGCGCCTCCACCGCCTGGCAGCACACCGACGGCCGCAGCGTCGAGTGGCCGCACACCGCCGACAAGTCGATCGAGGTGTGCTGCGGGGACATCCGCACCAAGCAGGCCTTCGGCGACTTCAAGCTGCACGCGGAGTTCCGCGTGCCGAAGCTGCCCGACGACGTGACAGGACAGGATCGCGGCAACAGCGGGATCTACCTTCAGGAGCGGTACGAGATCCAGATCCTGGACTCGTTCGGAGTGGAGAAACTCGCCGCGAACGAAGCCGCGGCCATCTACACCAAGAAGGCCGCCGACCTCAACGCCTCCACGGCGCCGGAGACTTGGCAGACGTACGACATCGTCTTCCGCGCCGCCCGCTACGACGCGGACGGCAAGAAGACGGCGGACGCCAGGGTCAGCGTGGTGTGGAACGGCAAGAAGGTCCACGACAACGTGGCCGTCGACGGCCCGACGGGGGCGGGCGATCCCGAATCCGCGGCGTTGGGCGCGATCCGGCTCCAGGACCACGGCAACAAGGTCCGCTTCCGCAACGTCTGGATCGAACCGGTCGACTGACCGTCGGCAAGGCCGTGCGCGCTCCGGGCCGCCGAGTGGCGGCCCGGAGCGCGCACGTCTCACCCCTGCGGGGGATGGCGGATCACCGAACAGGGCGACGAGCCTGAGGTGACAACGGCCCGCACCTCACGGACTCGCGGGCCCTGATGACTGAGGCGGACACGTATGCGCAAGGCCATGGCAAAGAGGAACAAGCTCTCCGTGCTGCTCGTGGCGGTGGCCGCGGCCACCGCCACCGCTGTACCGCTCTCCACGGCCCACGCGGCCGATGGGTACGACCGGTGCCCGGACGGCTCCTACTGCATGTTCTCGGGCCTCGACGGAACCGGCGACATGATCGCTCTGAAGGGAAACACCCCGGACCTCGCGGCGCTCGGCATGTCCGACCGGGCCAAGTCGGACTGGAACCGCACGCCCTCCACCATCTACCTCTGGTCCGACGCGAATTACTCCGGCTGTACGGTCGTCACCTCTGCCGGGCCGACCGGCAAAGGCAACTTCTTCCCCGCCTACCGCGACTTCCTGAGTTCGGTGCAGTTCGACGGGCCGGGTGGTCAGAGCTGCGGCACGCCGCCCGGTGAAGGCGGCTGAGCCGGCCTGAACGGCTACTTCGGCGGGTTGAGCTTGCGGAAGTACGTCCAGCTGGTCTCGTTGGGCTCGCTCCACTTCTCCGGGGCCTGGGCGAACTCCGGGTGGTGGTCGGCGACATAGGCACGCGTGCGCTCGGGAACCTCGGCGTACGAGCCGAGCTTGCGGCCGCGGCAGTGGTAGGTCAGGCCGCCGGGCCGCCGACCGCGGGCCATCCACGGGAGCCACTGGGACATCCGGGTCCACGACATGGTGGCCGGAACGCTGAGGGCCGGCCCTGCCAGGTCGGCCCGGTCGGCGAAGAACTGGAAGAGCTCCAGAGCCTTGTACGTGTCGCCGGCCGAGTGGACGGGGTACTCGGCCACCGGCAGCGGCGAGGGGTAGGCCAGCGGGATCTCCAGGCTGAAGCAGACCTGCCCACCGAGATCGGTCGTCGGGATCGGGAAGGGGCGCCACTTCTGGTTCGCCGGGTCATTCCATATGTGCACCACCGGCAGGTCCCGCCAGGTCTGCAGGATCTCGCGCGTCACGGGGTCCAGGTAGAAGGCGGCCTCGCGCGTGAGCAGTTGGTAGGCGTCCGGACCGCCTTCGGGGTCCTGGAGGAGGCGGGCGACGTTGAGCCCCTCGAAACCGAAGACGCGCTGGTAGGGCTCGTCGGGGGCCCAGGAGTACACGTCTCCGGACCACCAGTACGTGACCTCGCCGCCGTCGAGCGAGGCCCGGGTGCGGGCGAAGGAGCGGAGCAGCTCTGCCGGTGTCGTCATACGGAGAACTCTGCTCCACTGCCGCGCGGTCCGCGTGAGCGGGGCATGCGGCCGGACGGGCGGCACCCGGCGGTCACCTGCCGTCCACGGCTGCCGCCTGCTCCTGGAGGGCACTGATCAGGGTCGCGAGCTGGGGGTCCTCGCGGCGGCGGCTGATCGTGGCAACGCCGATGTGCCGCGTCGGAACCGGCTCCTTGACCGGGACGGCGCGCACACCAGGCACCTCCGGAGACAGCGCGATGGAGGGGATCAGCGAGATCCCCATGCCCGCGGCGACGAGCGAGCGCGCGAAGTAGTAGTCGGTCGTCGTGCCGCGCAGCTGCGGGCTGAAACCGGCGCGCTCGGCGTAACGCCTCAGATATGCCTCTGTCTTGAGGCAGCCGAGCACCCAGGACTCGGTCTCCAGCTCGGCGATGTCGAGCGCGGCGCGGCCGGCCAGTCGATGGCCCTCGGGCAGCACGACGTGCAAGGGGTCACTCAAGAGTTCGGTCCACTCCATCCCTGAATTCCGGCTCACCCGGCCGGGCAGCGGACCGTCGAAGTGATACGCGAGCGCGAGGTCCACGGCGCCCTGGCGGACCAGAGCCAGGCTGTCTTCGGGCTCGCCCTCCCTGACGTGGAGCACGGTGTCGGGATGGGCCTCCGTCAGCCGGGCGAGGGCGCCGGGCAGCAGAAACCTGCCGCCGCTGGTGAACGTGGCGACGGTGAGCTGCGTGCGGCCCGTACCGAGCCGCTCGACCTGCTGTTGCGCGTGCGCGAGTTCGGCGGTGACCGACTCGGCGGCCTGGACCATGATCCGACCGGCCTGGGTGAGGGTGACCCCGCGCGTGCTGCGCGCCACGACCTGCGTGCCGAGGCTGCGCTCCAGGACAGCCATGTGCTGGGAGACGGCCGAGGGGGTGAGGCGCAGGGCCGCCGCCGCCCGGTTGAAGCTGCCGTGCTCCGCCACTGCCCGCAGGACGCGAAGCCGCTGCACGTCGATCAACAGTATTCCTTAATACTCGTCCAGTAAGTGAGCACTTCCTCTGGTGACGCTAGACCTTCAGGGTGGGGGCATGCAAAGAATCTGTGTCATCGGAGGCAGTCGGTACTTCGGAAAGCTCCTGGTCCAGCAGCTGTTGACCGCAGGGCACCACGTCACCGTGATCAACCGCGGCTCCACACCGCCACCCCCCGGCGTCGAGCACCTCGTCGTCGACCGCGACGACGAGACCGCCCTGACCACCGCGCTCGGCTCCCGCACCTTCGACGTGGTCGTCGACCAGGTCTGCTACACCCCCGTGCAGGCCGCCATCGCCGCCCGCGCCTTCCACGGTCGCACCACTCGGTACGTGATGACGTCCACGATCGAGGTGTACGACCCGGCGACGGCCGCACTGTCCACCGTCCCGCACGGCACCCCCGTGCCGGAAGACGTCGTGGACCCGGCCGCCTGGCAGGTGCGGACCGACCTGCCCTGGCACGACACGGCGTACCTCGAAGCCCACTACGCCGAGGGCAAGCGCCAGGCGGAGGCCGTCTTCACCCGCGACGGCGGGTTCGCCTTCGCCTCCGTGCGCAGCGCCCACGTACTCGGCGGCGGCGTGCGGGAGTTCACGGGGCGGCTCGCGCACTACATCGAGCGCATCGGCCAGGGCACGGAGATCGCCGTGCACGCCGAGGTGCTGCCCACCGTGTTCATCCACTACGAGGAGCTGGCGGACCTGCTCCTGTGGGCGACCACGGCCACCGACTTCACCGGCCCGGTGAACGCCTGCTCCGACGAACCGCTCGACGTACGCGCTCTGTCCGCCGTCATCGCGGCGCAGACCGGCCAGGAGCCCGTGTTCCGGACCGTCGCCGCGGGAGCCGCGGCCTCGCCCTTCTCCTTCGACCGCCACTACGCGATGAGCAACAGGCGTGCGAAGGAACTGGGCTTCTCCTTCTCCCGCACCACCGACTGGCTGCCCGCCGCCGTCGCCGAAGCCCTCGCCGCATCCGCCGCCCGAGCCACCTGAGGAGCAGACCCGCCATGCAGTACCGCACCATCGGGAACACCACCGTCAGCGCCGTCGGCCTGGGTGCCATGCCGCTGTCCATCGAGGAGCGACCGGACGAGGAGCGGGCCGTCGCCACCCTCCACGCCGCCCTCGACGCGGGCGTCACGCTCATCGACACGGCCGACAGTTACCACTGGCACGCCGGAGAGAGCGGCCACAACGAGCGCCTCATCGCCCGCGCCCTGGCCCGCTACGGCAGCGACACCTCCGGCGTCCTCGTCGCCACCAAGGGCGGCCGCGGACGGCCCGGTGACGGCAGCTGGACGGTCACCGGCACCCCCGGACACCTCAGGCGCGCCGCCGAGGCATCACTGAAGCGGCTGGGTGTCGAGGCCATCGGTCTCTACCAGCTGCACAAGCCGGATCCGGCGGTGCCCTGGTCCGACTCCGTCGGCGCGTTGCTCGAACTCCTGGACGCCGGCACGATCCGCGCCGCCGGGATCTCCAACGTGAACACCGACCAGATCCGCGAGGCGCACGCGATCCTCGGCGACCGGCTCGTCTCCGTCCAGAACCAGTACTCCCCCGCCGTGCGCGACAGCGAGCCCGAACTGCGGCTGACCGCGGAGCTGGGCCTGGCCTTCCTGCCCTGGAGTCCACTGGGCGGCATCGCCCGCAGCTCCCTCGACGGCCCGTCAGGCCCGACCTCCGCGGGCACCGCCTTCCACCGCGTCGCGGCCGGGCACGGAGTCAGCCCGCAACAGATCGCCCTGGCATGGCTGCTCACCCGCTCCCCGGCCATGATCCCGGTACCGGGAGCCAGCCGCCCGGCATCCGTCCAGGACTCGGCCCGGGCCACCGAAGTCAGTCTGAGCTCGGCGGAGTTGGCGGAACTTGACGGCGCGCTGCCGAGTTGAACCGACCGGCAGTCCGACCGACCGCCCCCTTGCGGTCGCGCCTGATTGTGCGGACGGCCACCGCACGACAGCTGGACGTGCTGTCCTGGACGCAGCCCACTCCCCTGCCTCGAGGAGCTCTCGCATGCACCAGCCGCAGTTACTTGTCCTGGACGCCGCCGGGAGCGACCGGCACGCCGAGGACGCCGAGCTGCGCTCGCGCGGTCCGGCTGCCCGTGTCGACGTCCTGGGCGTCGAAGCGTGGGCGGTGACCGACCCTGCTCTGCTCAAGCAACTCCTCACCGACCCGCGGGTCTCCAAGGATCCTCGGCGGCACTGGCCGCTGTTCCCCGACAAGATCGTCGGCATCTGGCCCCTGGCGCTGTGGGTGGCCGTCGACAACATGTTCACCGCCTTCGGCGGCGACCACCGGCGGCTGCGGCGTCTGGTCAGCCCGGCCTTCACCTCGCGGCGTACCGCCGCGCTTCAGCCGCGCATCGAGGAGATTGCGCACGCCCTGGTCGAGGAGCTCGCCGCCCTTCCTCCGGGAGAACCCACCGACCTGCGCGAGCGGTTCGCCTACCCGCTTCCGATCCGGGTCATCAGCGAACTCATGGGGCTTCCCGACCACTCCCAGCGCAGCTTCCGCCGTACCGTCGACGGCGTCTTCGACACCACGCTCAGCCCTGAGCAAGCCGCCGCGAACACCCAGGAGCTGTACGCGATCCTGGCCGACCTCGTCGCGGCCAAGCGCGCCGATCCCGGTGCGGACATGACCTCCGTGCTCATCGCCACCCGGGACGACGACGGCTCCGCGCTGACCGAGCAGGAGCTGCTCGACACCCTCCTCCTCGTGATCAGCGCGGGCTACGAGACCACTGTCAACCTGCTGGACCAGGCCATCGCCGCCCTGCTCACCCATCCCGAACAGCTCGCCCTGGTGCGCGAGGGCAAGAGTGCGTGGTCCGACGTCGTCGAAGAGACACTGCGCTACGAGGCACCGGTCGCGCACCTGCCGATGCGGTTCGCGGTCGAGGACATCACGCTGGGGCAGGGACTCACGATCCGTCAGGGAGAGGCGATCCTCGCCTCCTACGCCGCGGCAGGCCGCCACCCCGACCTCCACGGCCCGAGCGCCGGCTCCTTCAACGTGACCCGAGCCGGCAAGACCCATCTCGCCTTCGGCCACGGCGTCCACGTCTGCCTCGGCGCCGCCCTGGCCCGGATGGAGGCCGAGACCGCGCTCCGGGCGCTGTTCACCCGTTTCCCGGATCTCGCCCTCGCCGTCCCCGTATCCGCGCTGCGTCCCGCGGAGTCGTTCATCTCCAACGGGCACCGGGAACTTCCGGTCATCCTCCGCCCGGCCACCGGCAACTGACTCAACCGCCCAAGATCCCGCCGAGTGAGCGCCGTTGTCGCCCGTCATCGAGGAAGTTCTCCGGCGCCAGCCAGACACGGAACGCCTTGCGGAGCAGCGGCCATTCACCGTCGACGATCGAGTACCAGGCCGTGTCGCGGTTGCGCCCCTTGTAGACGACCGCCTGGCGGAACACGCCCTCGAAGGTGAAGCCGAGTCGCTCGGCCGCCTTGCGCGACGGCGCGTTGAGGGCGTCGCACTTCCACTCGTAGCGGCGATAGCCCAGCCCGTCGAAGGCGTAGGCCATCAGGAGGTACTGCGCCTCCGTCGAGACCGGGGTGCGCTGCAGCAGCGGTGAGAACACCACGTAGCCGACCTCGACGACGCCGTTGGCCGGGTCGTGCCGCATCAGCGCCATGGTGCCCACCGCCCTGTCCGTCCTGCGGTCGATCACCGCGTAGTGCAGCGGATCGGCGCTGCGGGCCGCGGACTCGGCCCAGCGGCGGTATCCGTCGGCGGTGTCGAAGGGCTCGTCGGGCAGATAGGTCCAGTTCCGGCCGTCGGTCTCGGTCGCGTACGCCGCGAAGAGGTCGTCCGCGTGACGCCCGGCGTCGAGCGGCTCGAGGCGGCAGTACGCGCCGTCCAGGTCGGCCCTCGCGGGGGCCGGGCGGGGTGTCCAGTCGGGAAGGGGCTCGCCGACGGGCTGGTCGAATGTGTTCAGGCGTGATGTCACCAGATCTCCAAGATGTTTGCGCTGGGGCCACGCTACGACCGGGAAGCGACACCGGCCTGCGGACCCACAGCCGCGCCCCCACCTCGCAGCCGCCCTCGGCTGGGCACGACAACGACACGGCTGGGGTCAAGATTGCCCGGGTCACGGGTCTGTCCCAACGGGCGGAGGCCTCGAACTGGTGCGCCATGGCGGCGGGAGGCTGCTGACGGCGGGGTGTGACCGGTGTTGGCGCTCGCGGTGGCGGTACGTGCATGTAACAGGAATGTCTTAGGGGGAAGTTGGGGGGAACGCCTGATCGGTCTTGTGCGGTCCTGGTGATCAGAAACGCTCGCTCGTACCCCCGCGTACCGAGCAGCCCGCACCAGATGGCACCGCACCACCCCGACTGACACTGAGGAAGAAACGATGCGCGTTCACAAGCTCACCTTCGCCGCCCTGGCCGTTGCCGCGGGTCTCTCGCTGACGGCCTGCAACGGCGACGACACGGCACAGAGCGACCCGTCGTCCGCGTCCACCGAGTCTTCCTCGGGCGGCGGCTCCGACTCGGGCGAAGCGGGCTCGGGCGATGCGGGGCAGGACACTGCGAAGGACTCCGGCGGGCAGGGTACGGCCGCCGGAAGCGGCTCCGACGCGGACAGCAAGGCAGGCAAGTGCCGCACCGACGATCTGGAGATCACCGCGACGGACAGCACCATCGACGGCGACACCGACGGCTCGGTCGCGGTGACGTTCCAGAACGGCGGCGGCCGTGACTGCGTCCTCTCCGGTTTCGCGGGCGTCGACCTGAAGACCAGCGAGGGGGAGCTGTCCGCCGAGCGCAGTGGCCAGGGAGCCAGCCCGATGACCCTCAAGGACGGCAAGTCGGTCTCCTTCAGCATCAGTTACCCGGTCAACGACTCGGGCGGCTCCGGCGTCGGCGTCACCGGCCTGGTCGTGACCCCGCCCGGCGAGACGAAGTCGTACTCCCTCGAATGGCCGGGCGCCGCCACCCTGCCCGTCACCGACGGCTCCGGCTCCCCGGTCAAGGTCTTCCCGATCGGCAGCGCAGGCCAGGGCGGGGCGAACTGACCCGAACGCCCTGGAGTCAGCTCAATCCACGGGCTTGAGGTCAAGCGTCTGCTCGGCCGCGGTCCTCGCGCCGCCGATGCCGCCGGAGGTGCCGGTCCACGCGCGGGTCGGCGTGGTCTCGGCCAGCCTGCCCTCGGTGTCCGACAGGCCGATGACCAGACCGCTGTAGCGGTTGACCAGGCGCACGGTGTCCGTGGCGCGTCCGTCGGCGTCCCGGCCGGGGACGACGAACCACTGCTGGCCGACGGTGGGTCCGGCCTTGGGGGCCGAGGTCACGGTCGGCTCGGCGCCCCAGGCGCGGCCGTCCTTGGTGGTGGAGTCGACGCCCAGGAGCCGGCCGGTGGCGGCGTTGGCGATGCGGTACGAGCCGTCGGCGTTGGAGGTGAAGACCCAGTGCCCGCGTGTGGAGTCATCGCCGGAGGGCCGTGAGGTCGTGCCGCTGCCGTTGGCGGACTGGGCGAGGAAACGGCCCGTGCCGCTGCTGATGGTGTGGGCGGAGCCCGTGTCGACGGGGGCGGCCGGGCTGCTGGTCTCGATGGTGGTGTCGTAGTACTCGCCGTCGGCACCGCCCGAGCAGGAGAACGAGCAGTAGCTGCGGAACTTCTTTCCGACGATGGTGGATCCGGTCTTGTTCACCGAGTCCAGCATCCAGCGGTACCAGGACCCTGAGCGGTAGTCACCGGTGTCTCCGATCAGCTCCCACTTCTGGGTGGAGAGGTCGTCGGTGGCGTAGAAGCGCTGCGGTTGGGTGCTGTCCTGGACGATGGCCTCGGGCTGGCCGATGTACTTGCCCAGGTAGGCGTCGTAGGCGATGTTCATCGTCAACAGGTCGGACTTGGCGGGCAGTTCACCGGCGGCCTGCTGCTCCTGCACCGAGCCTTCGTTGGACGGGTCGTAGTCGTGCTCCACGGGGGTGTAGCCCGTGGGGTTGTCGGCGCCGACCGGTTCCATGTTGCTCTCCAGGCCGCCGACACCGGGCTGCGACCAGGCGCCGTCGTACCACTTCTTCCAGGAGCCGGGGGCCAGCTTGGCGGACATGGGAGCACGGGCCACGTGCGCCCGGCTGCCGTCCGTCCACGCGCCAGGGACGCCGCCCTTGGGGATGACGCGGGAGTTGTAGTAGACGTAGAAGTAGCCGGAGGCGGTGTCCACGAACAGGCGCGCGTCACCATTCCCGTAGTGGTAAGTGTCGTGCGGGAACGCCTCGTTGTCCCCTCGCTTCGTGCTGTAGGGCGAGGTGAGGACGTGGTCCTTGATGTCCCAGGTCTTGCCCTGGTCCTTGGAGACGGCGTAGTCGATCGCGTCGTAGTGCAGGCCGTCGCCGAAGGGCTGCGGGGTGAATTCGTTGTGGACCAGGCCGTACCAATGGCCGGTGTCCGGGTCGACCCACACGCCCATGAGGTCGCAGTAGTTCTTCTGCGCGTAGTGCGAGGTGTCCTGGGCCTGGGTGGCCTCGCGGCCGGTGGGGCTGTTGTCGCACCGCCAAGTGGTGTCGTTGTTGCGGTCCTTGGTGTTGGCGGGGTTGACCGCGTCACTCAGCTTGCCATCACGGGTCGCGGAGTCGAAGTCCTTGCCCGTGTAGAACGTCCACTTGCGCGGGTCGTCGGCGCCGTACAGGGCGTGGGCGGACTGGTAGTGGAACGTCCCGTCCTTGTCGATGTAGGTGGCGGCGGGTGTGTCGTCGGGGTGGGTCCACGCGCCCTTCTGCCCGACGGCGACCTGGTACGTGGGTGCGTCGGGGGCTGCCGGTGCGGGGGCTGCCGCGCTGAGCAGGACGGTGGCGCCCGCCGCGAAGGCGGCGAGGGTTCTTGCTCGGGAACGGAGTGACACGGGTACTCCTCTCGGGGCCGGACACCTCGCGGGCGGCGTGCCCGCGGGGCGGTGGTTCACCATGCGAGGACCGCCCAGCCGCGGTGCGGCAGCGGGGCCCCCAGTTCCAGGGCGGTACCGGCCGCCTCAGGGTCGACCGCCTGAGGGCCAGCCGCCTCAGGGTCAGCCGCTTCGGTGGCGGCCTCGGCGGGATCGGCCAGCGGTGCGAGCAGCGTGCACCGCACGTCGTGGCCGTCCCCCGGCAGGTGAATGATGGGGTGGGCCGGGTCGGCACTGCCGTTGGCCACCGCGAGCCGGTGGCCGTCGCCGGAGCGCGTCGCGTACGGGATCAGGTGCGGAGCGCCGCTCACCAACGGGAGTTGGGGCTGCTCGCCCTCCAGAAAGCGGATCGTGGAGTGGACAAGGCTTCGGCCTTCGTCGCTGCGGGCCAGGCCGGCCGGCGCCGTCGCGGGCAGGACCGCCACGCGCCCGCCCAGAGCGTTGCCGAAGTGGCAGCGGCCCGCGCCCCAGGGGCGGCCGTCGGGCGTCTGGATCCGGGTCAGGACGTGGGCACCGGGCAGCGGTTCGATGCGGGCCAACGCAGGCTGGACGTCGACGCTCAGGAGCGCCCCGCCGTCCGTTCCGTACTCACCCGTGATCTGTTCGACCGCGTACGGGCCGGGCAGCGCCCGCTCTTCGCGGCCGACCAGCTCACTCGCCCGCAGACCCAGGAGGTCGGCGAACCCCCGCCGGGTCAGGGCGTGTGCGGCCACGCCGTCCAACAGCAGCCCGCCGTGGAGCAGTTCGCGTATCTCGGCGTCGTCGAGGGTGTGGACCAGATCGCCGAACAGGGCCTGGACCGGGGCCGGTCGCGAGGTGACAGGGACCCCGTAGCCGAGCAGGAACTCCGCGGTCTGCGCGGGGTCTGCCACCAGTTCCTGCATCCGGCCCGTCTCGGTGGGCAGCCGCGCGGCGGTGTCCTGCCGCCAGGGCAGTCCGACGCCGAGCGGGACCTCCTCGCCCGTGTGGCGTGCGGCCAGCCAGTCGAGGGCGGGCCGGGAGCGGCGCAGCAGCCGGTCGACGCGCGGGAAGTTCTCCGCGCGCTCGCCGTGGGTGGGGTGGAGGTTCAGGAGCAGTGCGTCGGCTCCGAAGAGCTGGGCGGTCACCATCTCCGACCAGGTCTGGGTGTCCGACTTCGACCACGTGGTGTGCGGCCAGTTCTCGATCTCCGGCTCGCAGGCCGCGCGGCGCGGGCGCAGGGCGCGCTGCGCCTCCAGGGACCAGACCGCGGAGGCGAGGCCGCGGGCAGGGGTGTCGGAGTACGGAGCGAAGTGCGGCCGGTGGGTCACCTTGTTCCCCACGGACAGGGCACCGAACAGCGCCTCCCAGTCGCGGCCCTCCACGGAGTGCGTCGCGGGCAGCGAACTCATCAACCCCAGGTGTGAGCGGCCGCCGGAGCGCCGCCTCACCACCTCGGCCAGCCCCTCGGCGACCTCGAGCTGGGCCGTGCGCCACACCTGTTGCAACAGGGCGCGCCAGGGGTGGGGCGGGCCGGGCGCGGTGACGGCCGCGACCACCTGCTCCCGGCCGACCGGCTCGCCCACGAGTGCGGCCAACCGCTCCAGCATGAGCGGTTCGAAGCCGCCGCCCCAGTCGAGCGGGGCGTGGTTGTGGAAGCGGAAGTCGTCCTCGACCCACAGCACACGGAAACCCAGTTCGGCGAAGAGTCCGTAGTGCGCGTAGAGCCAGCGACGCCAGAGGGGGCAGGCGAAGGACGCCTGGGCGGTGGCGTGGCGCCCGGTGGGCGAGACCATGGGGGCGAACCCGAGCGTGCCGACGCGGCCCCGGTCCGCGTGGCCGACGGTGACCCAGGGGTTGAGGCTGACGTCCAGGCCGGCGGCGCCGAGCACGTCACGGGCCTCGCCCGCGGCCGCGAACCAGCGCGCCTCGTCCGCCCCGGCGAGGTGCCCGGTGTGCTGCTGCTCGGCTCCGAGCAGCAGGACCACCTCCTCGACGCCGTTCTCGCCGCACACCTTGGCCAGCGCGCGGGCGCGGTCCGCGAGGTCGTCGCCGGGCCGCAGTTGGAACCGCAGGTGATAGCGGGCCCGCCGGGTGGGCCGAGGCGCCGTCGGGCGATGCTCCGTGCCGGTGTCCATGTGTGCGGCCCCCTCGCCGAAACCAGACGTTCCCTCAGGCGTACGTCAGGCGTGCCTCGGTCGTACCTCTGTCGCGGGTCGGTCATAATTAGTTCGGCTAGGATCCAAAATAAGTAGAGGCTCGTCAACAGGTTCACGACAAGCACTCCGGCCCGGAACTCCGCCCCCTCCTCCCCCACACCCCGGCCACCACGTAATTTGGCGGGCACCGCGATACGCGACGATCAGCACGGACAAGGAGCGGACCTGGTGAAGGCAGACCTACGCGGCACGGGCGTACGCGACTTGGGCAGGGCGGGACCATCGCGGGCCGGCGATCGCGCCTCCCTGCGCCGGTCCAACCTCAGCCTGGTGCTGCGCCTGCTGCGCGACGCCGGACCACGTCCCCGCACCCAGATCGCCGCCGACACCGGCCTGCCCAAGGCCACCATCACCAACCTGGTCGCGGAGCTGATGGAGAGCGGTCTGGTGCGCGAAGGGGAGACCGAGCGCCATGGCTCCGTCGGCCGCCCCAGCCGCACCGTGGAGATCGACGGCCGTGGCTTCTGCGGCATCGGCGTCGAGATCAACGTCGCCTACCTGAGCCTGGTCGCCCTCGACCTGCGCGGCGAGGTCACCGCCCGGCATCGCGTCCCGCTGGACACCCGCGGCAGCGACCCGGCCGCCGTCCTCGACCAGATGGCCCAGGCCATCAACGAGACGCGCGCGGCCCTGCACGCGCGGGGCGTGACCCCCGTGGCGGTGACCGTCGCGGCGCCCGGCGTGATCAAGACCGGTACCGGCGTCGTCTCCTACGCCCCCAACATCGGCTGGCAGGACGTCGCCGTCGCCGAAGGACTGCGCGCCCGGCTCGGTCCCGGAGCACCGCCGGTCGATCTGGAGAACGACGCCAAGCTGGGCGCCATCGCCGAGTATCTCCTCGCCGCGTCGGCCGACATCCACGACCTGATCTACGTGACCGGCGAGACGGGCGTCGGCGGCGGCATCATCTCCGACGGCCGCCTGTTGCAGGGTTCGGCCGGATTCGCCGGCGAGATCGGCCACATGCCCCTGGACCCGGGCGGACTGCCCTGCGTCTGCGGCCGGGTCGGCTGCTGGGAGACCATGGTGGGCCTGACGGCCCTGCTCCGCCGGGCAGCACCGCCGCACGACCCGGTCCACGACCCCACCGTCGACCTGGAGCAACGGCTGACTGAGCTGCGCCGCCGCGCCGACACGGGCGACGCAGCCACCCTCGCCGCACTGGAACAGATCGCCGACGGCCTGGCACTGGGCGTGGCGCTGCTGGCCGATGTGCTCAACCCCCGGGCCGTCGTCCTGGGCGGCTACTTCACCCACTTCGGCGACTACCTGATCGATCGCGTACGCGATGAGTTCGCCGCCCGGGTCATGGCCCCCGAGGCCGGCGGCTGCGAGATCATGCTGTCGTCCTTGGGATTCAGCGCCGCGGCACGCGGCGGCGCCTACCTGTCCATCGACCGGGTCTACCAGGACCCGAGCGGAACGACCACGTCCGTGACGGACGGGCGCACGGGGTCGTAGGCGGCCCCTCCCCCGGTTCCGTGATCGTGCGAGGGTGGCCCTCATGACGACAGAGCGATTCGAAGTGCAGCGTCAGATTGCCGCGTCCCCGGAGAAGATCTTCGCCTTGTTGTGCGACCCGGCCGGGCATGTGGCGATCGACAGTTCAGGAATGCTGCAGTCCGCCGAGGGAGAGCCCGCGCGCGGTGCCGGCGACGAATTCGTCGTCCACATGGACCGCGAGGCGCTGAACGACTATCCGTTGGGCAAGTACGACGTCACCGTGATCATCACGAAGTTCGAGCAGGACGCCCTGATCGAATGGACGATCTCCGGCCAGGTGCAGCCTCCCATCCGGCACCTCTACGGCTACCGGCTCAAGGCCCACGAGGGCGGCACTCTGGCCACCTCGTACTACGACTGGAGCGAGATCGAGGAACGGTACCGGGACGCGGGCATCTTTCCCGTCATCCCTGAGGCGGGCCTGCGCGCGACCCTCGGGATCCTGGCGCGGAACGTGGAGTAGCGACGGCCGCGCCGTGCTCGTTCACCCCTGCTCGGCCGGGCTGTCAACCTCTGACTTTCCAGGAGGCCCCGACAGCGAAGTGTCCCTACGTTGGGTCCCGTTCAACGGGCGGGCAGACCGCCCGCCGCATCCAACGGGGAAGGTTCACCCACACCATGCGCATGCGTCGTACGGCCAGTCTCCTGGCCACAAGCGCCACCTTCGCACTGTTCGCCGCGGTCGGCTCCACCGGCACCGCGTCGGCCGCCATCTATCCGTCCGCCTACGGGTGCAAGCCCGGCCATGTGTGCCTGTACTACAGCGACCTCTCCTCCCCCTCCTTCTCCACGGAGGGGAACTGGAGCGGCAGGAAGTCCAGCACTCGGATCGTCAACAATGGGACGCAGCAGGCGGGTGTGGACCACATCCGCTTCACCGCGGAGAAGTACTCGCCCACCACGGGCAGGGTGCACAAGGCCAAGGGCTGCCTGCACTATGCGACTCCGAACGGGTCGGGCGGTCAGTACAAGGTCGAACTCAAGCCGACGAACAGCTACGGCTACACCGTGACGTCCCTGAAGTGGGGCCCCGAATGCAAGCCCGGCGAAGAGGCGCTCGAGGGCGCCTGACCGGCCCGGAGGCCGCCGCCCCCGGAAAACGTGGCCCGGGGGCGGCGGTTCACCTGGTCAGGACCAGATCGTGAAGGTGACGGCGACGGAGGCCTTCCTGCCCGTCGCGTCGGTGACGGTCATCGTCGCGTTGCGGAATCCCCAGCTCGTCGGGGTGCCCGAGATCAGGCCCGTGGTCGGGTGAACAGCCAGCCCTGCGGGCAGGTTTGTCGCGGTGAAGGTGTAGGGGGCCGTGCCTCCGGTCGCCTTCAGCGGCACGCTCACCAGGCGCCCCACGTAGCCGTTCTGGCTGCCGGGATCGGCGAGCTTCGGTGCGCCTGAACCGGGGGCCGTCACCGTCCACGCGAACGACGTGGACCCCTTCTTGCCGACCGTGTCCGTCGCGGTCAGCGTCACCTGGTGCGTACCGGCGGCCGTCGGGCTGCCCGATACGGTGCCGGTGGACGCGTCGACGGACAGCCCCGCGGGCAGGCCGGTCGCGGTCCATGTGTAGGGGGCCGTGCCGCCCTCCGCGCTGTTGCGCAGCTCCACCCGGCCGCCGGTGGCGGTGGTCTGCGCGGACACCGCCGAGACCGTCACCTCGCCGGGCTGGGGGTTCGAAGTGGCCAGCTGCGCACCGAACTTGGAGAGGGCTTCGTTGACCGGCTGGAAGATGGTGTACTTCTCTCCGCTTCCGCCGCTGCACGTCGCGCTGCCGCCACCCGAGTGCAGACCCACGGCCCGGCCCCCGGCCGGCGTGACGTAGCTGCCGCCCGAGTCACCCCCTGCGGAACAGGCACTGGAGTAGGACAGCCCGTCGATCACCACGTTGCCGTAGTCGACACTCTGGTCGACCTTGGTGACCTCGCCGCATCGGTATCCGGTCGTCTGGCCCGAGTGGCACACGGCCGTTCCCACGACCGCTTCGGCGGAGCCCGTCACTGCGACGTCTCCCTCGCCCCAGCCCGCCACCTTGGGCGCCAGCGACCAGCCTGCCTGGTCGACGTCGACGATGCCCATGTCGCCCTCGCGGGCGTTGACCGACCCGGTGCCGTTCTTGTTCGACGTGCCGACGCGCGTGCCGTCCTTTCCGTACGCGGGCTGGCTGACGTCGTTCGTGCAGTGCCCGGCGGTGAGGAACGCCTTGCCGGCGCCGCTCGTGCGCGTCACGGGAAAGCCGATCGAGCAGGGCGACTCGCTGCCGGGGGTCCACTTCTCACCGCCCACCACATCGCCGCCCTGCTGGCGGGGTACGTCGCGGGACTCGACCACCCGTATGAGCCCGCCGAGGGAGGCGAGCCTGGCCCGCAGGACCTTGGCCGCCGCGGTCGAAGCGGCGGGGTCGACGACCACGTCGACCCGTCCCGCACGGGCGTCCGGACCCCACGAGCGCACGCCGGGCACCCCCCGGCTCCACGCGCCGACGGCCTGCGCCGCCGCCTCCAACTCGGCGCGTGTACGGCGTGCTTCGTGCGGCACCGCTCCGGCGGCCCGCACGGCGTCGGCTGCCCCGGGTGTGGTGACGGCGGCGTGGAGACGCCCGTCGGCCGCGTCGAACCAGAGGGCGGTGGCCCGGTCGCCGACCTCGGCACGGATCGCGGTCGCCGCGCGCTGGGCACGGGATTCGTCGGCCAGGCGCTCGGCCACCCCCGCGGGGCTCACTCCGAGGTCCCGCGCCAGGGCGGCGCGGAGCTCGTCCGGCAGTCGCGGCTCGGCCGTCGTTCCGGGGGAAGGATCAGCGGGGGTGTCCGCGTGGGCGGGCAGGGCGGCGAGGCCGGCGAGGGCCGCTGCGGCCACGAGGCCTGCCAGGAGCGGCCGTTGGGAGGGGGTTCGCATGGGGGTTGTTCCTTTCCGGGAGGCGTCGCCGGTGACGGGGCATCAGCAGCGATGTGGTGCGTCCGGGGTGGGTGTGGGCAGACCGCAGGGCGTGCCGCCCGGGACGGCCACAGCGTCCTGGTGCCGGGGCGTCGGCGGTATCCGGGAAGCCCCCTGTCGCGTACGTCCGGGAACCCGGACGGACCGGGACCTCGGGTACGGCCTCCCTCGCCGGGAGTGCGGGCATGTCAGGGATCTCCCTCGTCCGGTACGCGGACCGTCCGCGGGCGTTGTGGGAGGACAGGCGGGCGCCTACGGTGCCCGGTGTGCAAGGACGTACGGGCGTGGACGGCGAGGCGTGGGCGGCGAAGGACGGCTGGGCCACCGTGGTCCGCGATGCCGCCGCCCTGTTGGAGCGCCACGGCCGGTTGGCGGTCAGTGGTCCGTGGGGCGCGGGCAAGACCACCCTGCTGGACGCGCTGGCCGAGCAGTCGTCAGCCGTGCAGGGCACCGGGGTGGTGCGGCGCTGCCTGCGGGTGTGCACGCAGGAAGGCGGGGCCGGGGTTCGCTACGGTGCGCTGGTCCAACTGCTCGGCGCGGCGCGGACGCAGGGTGCCGGAACGGATTGTCGTGGACCGCAGGTCCCTGGGCACGGCGCTGACCGTGCAGGCGCGGTGGGCGCCCCTCCCCGATCCCCTGCCGCGTCCTCGGAGCCGTCCCCTCTCTCGTCGTCGGCGCCGTCCCCTCTCTCGTCCTCGGAGCCCGCCGCGGCCGTGCTGCTCCCCTGTGCCGTGGCACCCGCGCACACCGCGTCGCCGCCATCAGCCGTAGAAGCAGAGGCCGTTGCGCGGGACAGCGCGTGGAGCGCCGCCTGGCTCTCGGGCGCCGCCGACGACCCGCTGAGGCTGCGCGTGGCCCTGATACGGCTGCTCACCGATGGGCCTCCGGTCCTGCTCCTGATCGACGGTGCGCAGTGGCTCGACCCGGCCAGCGCGGACCTGATCGGGTACGCCGTCCGCACCTTCGGCCCCGCGCAGCTGACCGCCGTGGCAGCCGAACGCACCACTGGCCACCCGGCCGCCGCGGCCGCACTGCTCGGCGGCCATCCGGCGGTGCTGCCCGTGCCTCCCGCCGATCTCACCGAGACGGCAGCCGCCTGCGCGCGCCTTGGGCTGCCCGCGCGCTGGGCGGCGCCCGTTCACCGCTACTGCGGGGGCCACCGGGGACTGCTCGACGCCTGGGTCCGGTTCCACCCCGCCGCCGCGCGGTCCGGCGACGGGGACGGCTGCACCGGGCCGCCCGAACCGCCGCGGCAGGTGCGCGACCTCGCCGCCACGTGGCTCGCCTCCGTCCCTGCCGACGTCCGTGCCACGCTCCGGGTCGCGGCGCTCGCGGGCAGGTGCGACGCGGACCTGCTGCGCGGCAGTGGGCGCCGCAACGCCGAGGACCATCTCGCCCATGCCGTCGACGCCGGTCTGGTCACCGCGGACGGCGTCACGGGATCCGTCCCGGCCGGTGTGGCCGCGTCGCACCGATTCTCCGCGACGGCCCTGGCCGACGCCGCGGCCGCCACGGTGACCCGGGAGCGGCGCACCGCGATCCACCACGCCCTCGCCGCCTGCTCCCACGGGCCCGTCGCACCCGCCCTGCACACCGCGCTGGCCCAGGAGTCCCCGGACCTGGCCGTAGCCGGTGACACCGCGCACGCGGCCGCCGCGGCCCGCGCGGCGGGCGAACGCCTGTGCGCGGCCGAGCTGTTGTTCCTCGCGGCCCGCCTCACCCCTGCCAACCGGCCCCGCCTGCGCCTTGAACGGCTCGCCGATGCCGCGCAGGAAGCCGCGGCCGCCGGCTCGGCCGCCCTGACCCGCCTGGCGGCGGACCGGATCGTGGCCGAGCACGGCACTCCCGCACAACAGGTGCACGCCCTGCTGGCCGTCGTCGACGCGCACGGCCAGGACACCGCCGGTACACGGCCGTTGCTCGCCACCGCGCGCAGGACCGCCGCCGAGGACCCCGCGCTGCTCGCCGCGGTCGAGCTGCGCTCCGCGGTGCAGGCGAACATCTCCGGCGAGGACTTCGCCCGTGCCCTGCACCACGCAGAGGCGGCCACCACCCTGGCCGAAGCAGCTCGCGCGGTGCCCCTGGAGGCTGCCGCGCTGACGATGACCGCCCGCATGCAGCGCGTCCTTGGCCGTCTCGACACCGCCGCGGCCACCTTGGACCGCGCCCTCCACCTCGCCGTGCCGCCGACTCGGCTGGGGATCCGCAACAGCCCGCAGTACCTCGCCGCCCGCCACGCGGTGTTCGACGCCCGTCTGCCCGAGGCCCGCGCTCTCCTGCTCCAACTGCTGCCCGCGGCCCAGGAGTCCGGGGAGCCCGAGGACCTGGTGGACCTCTGGCGCAGCCTCGCCGAGGTCGACGCGGGACGCGGTGCGTGCGGCCAGGCCCTGCACTGGTCGGCCCGCGCCGTCGATCTCACCGCGGCCGCCGGTCTGTCCCCCGGCCCCGCCTGGTACACCGCCGCCACGGCCGAGACCTGCGGCGGCAGTTTCGCCCACGCACTTCGCCATGCCGCCCACGGTGTGCGCGCCTCCCGTGAGGAGCAGGACGCGCTCCACACGACACGTGGCCTGTGGGCCCTGGGAGCCGCCCTCCTGCACACCGGCCGGGCCGAGAGGGCCGCCGCGACGCTGGCGGAGGTCGCGGAGCTCGAGTCCCGCTCCGGGGCTGCCGATCCGGGCGTACTGCGCTGGCAGGGCGACGCGGTGGAGGCGTTCGCGCTCTGCGGACGCATGGACGAGGCCCGCGGCCTGCTGGAGCGGATGCAGGAGCGGGTGGGCCCGCACCCCGCACACGCCGCTCTGCGGGCCACGCTCACCCGGGCCCGCGCGCTCTGCCGCTACCTCGACGGCTCCGGGGAAGAGGCGGCGGAGCTCCTGGCGGACACGGCATGCGTCTTCGCCGGGCTCGGCCTGCCGGTCGAGGAGGGCCGCACCGAGCTGCTGCGCGGCCGTGTCGAGCGCCGCCGCCGGCGGGCCGCCGCCGCGCGCACCGCGTGGGAGAGGGCCCGCACGCTCTTCGAAGACGCCGAGGCGCGGCCCTGGACAGCGCTCGCGAACGACCATCTGGCACACCTGACGGGCCAGCCCTCCGCGCCCGGCGGCTCGGCGGGGCCGCAGGGGCGGCGCCTGACCGCACACGAGGTACGCCTGGCCGAGCTCGTGCGCACCGGTGCGACCAACCAGGAAGCGGCCCAGCAGATGTTCATCTCCGTCAAGACCGTGGAGACCGTGCTGAGCCGCATCTACCGCAAGCTGGGCATCCGCTCCCGGACACAACTCGCCGCCGCACTCACTCCGTAGCCCCAAGCGCCGCCCCTGGCGGGCGACCGGGGCGGCGGAGCCGCGGGCTTCTGTGATTCGATCAGCCGGACCAGTGCAACGAAGCACGGCTGCCCCGGAGGTGTCGCAGTGATCGAGCGTTACGTGGTGGATCTTCAAGAGGCCGACGAGATGCAGGTCGCCGTCGTGGGCGGCAAGGGCGCGCATCTGGGCGGTCTTTCGAGGATCGAAGGCATCCGCGTGCCGGCCGGCTTCTGCGTGACGACCGACGCCTTCCGGCGGATCCTGGCGGCAGCGCCGTCGATGGACGATCAGCTCGATCGGCTTGCGCGCCTGGACCCGGACGACCGCGACGCGCTCCGCACGCTCAGCGCGGAGATCCGCGGGACCATCGAAGGGATCGCCGTCCCGGACGATCTCGCGGCGGCGATCACGCGTGCGCTCGCCCGGTCCGGCGAGCAGGCCGCCTACGCCGTCCGTTCCAGCGCGACGGCGGAGGACCTGCCGACGGCCTCCTTCGCCGGCCAGCAGGACACGTACCTGAACGTCGTGGGGACGACGGCGATCCTCCGGCACGTCAGCCGGTGCTGGGCCTCGCTGTTCACCGAGCGGGCCGTGACCTACCGCCAGCGCAACGGCGTCGACCACCGTACGGTCCACATGGCCGTGGTCGTGCAGCAGATGGTCTTCCCGCACGCGTCCGGCATCCTGTTCACGGCCGACCCCGTCACGGGCAACCGGAAGGTCGCCACCGTGGACGCCGGGTTCGGCCTCGGCGAGGCCCTGGTCTCCGGCCTGGTGAACCCGGACGTCTTCAAGGTGCGCCACGGCGAAGTCGTCGCGAAGACGATCGCCGCCAAACAGCGTGCCGTTCACGCCCTGCCGAGCGGCGGTACGCAGGAAGTGGCGATCGACCCGCAGCAGCAGGAGCAGCCGGCGCTGACGGATGCGCAGGCCGTGCGGCTCGTGCAGCTCGGGCGGCGGATCGAAGCGCACTTCGGCCGCCCGCAGGACATCGAATGGTGCCTGGTCGACGACGGCTTCCAGATCGTACAGAGCCGGCCGATCACGACGCTGTTCCCCGTCCCCGAGACCGGCGACCAGGAGAGTCACGTCTACGTCTCCGTCGGCCACCAGCAGATGATGACCGACCCCATGAAGCCCCTGGGGCTCTCCATGTGGCAGCTGACCGCCTTGGTTCCGATGCACGCGGCCGCCGGGAGGCTGTTCGTCGACGTCACCGCGCGTCTGTCCTCCCCCGCGAGCCGGGCCGCCCTCCTGGACGTCATGGGGAAGGGCGACCCGCTGATCAGGGACGCTCTGGAGACCGTCCTGGACCGCGACGATTTCGTCCCGCTGCTCCCCGACGCCCCCGACGCGAGTCCTGCCGGGCCGCCGCCCGGCGGAGCGCCCACCCCCACCGCGACCGACCCGGCCGTCATCACCGAGCTGATCGAGCGCAGCCAGGCATCCATCGCCGCCCTGGAACGCGACATCCGTACGAAGACCGGGCCGGCGCTGTTCGACTTCCTGCTGGAGGCCTTCGAGGAGCACAAGCGGGTCCTCAGCGATCCGCTGAACTTCCGGGCGATCATGGCGGGCATGGAGGCCACGTGGTGGCTCAACGACAAGCTGCGGGAGTGGCTGGGCGAGAAGAACGCGGCGGACACGCTCACGCTGTCCGCCCCCGACAACGTCACCTCGGAGATGGGACTCGCACTGCTCGACGTCGCGGACGTGATCCGCCCGCGGCCGGAGGTGGTGGTGTTCCTGCAGGGCGTCGAGGATGAGGGCTTCCTGGACGAGCTGGCGAAGCTCACGGGCGGGGCCGAGGCACGCGACGCCATCGAGGCCTATCTCGACCGGTACGGCATGCGCTGCGCAGGCGAGATCGACATCACGAGGCCACGGTGGCGCGAGCGTCCCACCACGCTCGTGCCCGTGATCCTCGACAATGTAAGGATCTTCGAACCGGGCGCCGCCGAGCGGCACTTCGAGCAAGGGCGGCAGAAGGCACGGAAGAAGGAGCAGGAGGTGCTGTCCCGCCTGCGGGAACTGCCGGACGGAGAACAGAAGGCCGACGAGACCAAGCGGATGATCGACCAGGTCAGAGCCTTCGTCGGCTACCGGGAGTACCCGAAGTACGGCATCGTCAGCCGCACGTTCCTCTACAAGCAGGCCCTGCTGGAAGAAGCCGGGCGTCTCGTGCAGGCCGGCGTGCTTCCCGAGCAGGAGGACATCTTCTACCTCACGTTCCAGGAACTCCACGACGTCGTGCGCTCGCATCAGGTGGACGAACAGCTCATCCAGCGGCGCAAGGAGGCGTTCCGGTCGTACCACGCGCTCACCCCGCCGCGCGTGCTCACGTCGGACGGCGAGGCCGTCACCGGGGCGTACCGGCGCGACGACGCACCGGCCGGCGCCCTGATCGGCGTCCCTGTCTCCGCCGGGACCATCGAGGGGCGGGCCCGCGTCATCCTCGACATGGCGGAGGCCGATCTCGAAGCGGGCGACATCCTGGTCACGACCTTCACGGACCCCAGCTGGTCGCCGCTGTTCGTCGGGATCGCGGGCCTGGTGACGGAGGTGGGCGGTCTGATGACCCATGGCGCGGTGATCGCCCGGGAGTACGGCTTGCCGGCCGTCGTGGGCGTGGATCAGGCCACCCGGCTGATCCGGGACGGGCAGCGCATCCGCGTGCACGGAACCGAGGGGTACGTCGAGATCCTGCCCTGAAATGGCGGGAGGTCGATGAGTTCGGCGAACGGGAGCGGTCTGTACGTACACACCGCGCTGTACGTACAGACCGCGAACCGGAGGCACTCATGACCGCACAAGCACTGCCGCCCGTCGTCGACGCCAAGACGTGGCAGAGCCAACTGGACGATGTGCGTCTTCGGGAGAAGGCCGCGACCCGGGAGCTCGACGCGATCGCCGCCCAGCGTCGCCGGATGCCGATGGTCGAGATGCCCGACTACACCATTGAGGGCGAGGAAGGGCCGGCCCGGCTGGCCGACATCTTCGACGGCAAGCCGCAGCTGATCGTCTACAACCACATGTGGTTCCCCGGCGAGAAGTGGCAGTGCCCGGGCTGCACGGGGTTCACCTCGCAGTTCACCCGGCTGGAGTTCCTGGAGGACTACGACGCGAGGTTCGTCGTCGTCACCCAGGGGCCGATCGACGAGGCCCTGGCGTACAAACGGCAGGTCGGGAACAAGATGGCCTGGTACTCCACCGCGAACAGCTCCTTCGGCACCGACGTCGGAGCGCCTCCCGGCGGCGGATTCGCGGTCAACGTCTTCCTGCGTGACGGCGACACCGTCTACCGGACGTGGCACACCAGCGGCCGGGGAACCGAGCAGCTCAGTCACACCTTCGCGCTGATCGACCTCTTGCCGTACGGACGGCAGGAGGAGTGGCAGGACTCGCCCGATGGCTGGCCGAAGTCCCCCACCTACAGCCGGTGGGCCGGCTCCGAGGACATCGCCGCACGCTACGGCCCGGGGCCGTCCTGAGGCTCTCGGCCAGCCCCCGGACACGGCCGACGGCGCCCGCGGCAGCGCCCCAGGCTAGGGTTCCGCGAGAGCACATCGTGAACCGGAACAAGGAGCAGACGTGAGCGAGTCGGCGTCCATCGCCCTGCAGCAGGAGATCGCCCAGGCACTTCAGGTCGCCGAGACCTTCGAGGCCGAGCGGGAGATCGAGCGCCGGGCAGCTTTCCTGGCCGAGCGGCTGACCTCGTCGGGTCTGCGCTCCCTCGTGCTCGGCATCAGTGGCGGCGTCGACTCCACCACCGCGGGCCGACTGTGCCAGCTCGCCGTCGAGCGGGCGCGGGCCGCCGGACACGAGGCGCGGTTCTATGCGATGCGGCTGCCCTACGGGACCCAGGCCGACGAGCACGACGCGCAGCTCGCGCTCTCCTTCATCCAGGCCGACCACGTGCTGACCGTGGACATCAAGCCCGCGAGCGACGCCGCGCTCGAGGCCGCGCTGGCCGCCGGTGTGAGCTTCCGCGACGCCCACCACCAGGACTTCGTGCACGGCAACATCAAGGCCCGGCAGCGCATGATCGCCCAGTACGCGGTGGCCGGTGCGCACAGCGGCCTGGTCGTCGGCACAGACCACGCCGCGGAGGCGGTCTCCGGCTTCTTCACCAAGTTCGGCGACGGCGCCGCCGACCTGGTCCCGCTGACCGGCCTGACCAAGCGCCGGGTGCGCGCCGTCGCGGAGACGCTGGGTGCGCCCGCCGAGCTGGTGTGGAAGTCACCGACGGCCGACCTGGAGACCCTCGACCCGGGCAAGGCCGACGAGGACGCGCTCGGGGTCACCTACGACGACATCGACGACTTCCTGGAGGGCAAGCCGGTGGACGAGCGGGCCTTCGAAACGATCACCGGCCGCTACCGTCTCACCGAGCACAAGCGCCAACTGCCCATCGCCCCCTGAGCCCGCCCGTCCGGCAGCTCGCCCTTCGTAGGTCTTCTGAATAAATCGGTCAAATAATTGCTACCTATAGTTGCGCGGGCTTCTTCACGAATACGCCGCAAGATCAAGGTCACCCCGTGGCGCCCATCACGGACGATCCTGTGGACCACGGCGTGCGTGGTGGCCCTCGGATTCCTCGTCGCGCTGGAGATCGCCGCGCGTCGCTACGGCGGCGTACCCGGGCCGATCACCAACCAGGTGCGAGAGGTGATCTTCGCCCCCAAACCGGGTCCGCTGTACGGCGGTCTGGCCCTGATGATGGTGGTGCTCACCTGGCGGCAGCGCTTCATCGCCGCCGGTGCCGCGATCGGCATCGACGCCGTCTTCGTCCTGGCGCGGTGGGCGGTCGACGCCGAGGTGCCGGACGGCCATTTCTTCGGCAATGGCGCGTTGTGGGTGATGCTGGGGTGTGGGGTCATCGCGATCACGCGCCGCACCGGCCAGGAGCGTGTCCTGCTCCTCAAGGGTGTCGGCCTCGGCCTGCTCCTGGTGGCCGGCCGCAAGACCGGTGACACGTGGCTGCTCATCACCGCGAAGACCCGCCCGACCGTGCTCGACCAGTACGTGGCCACCGCCGATCACGCGCTGGGCAATCCCTCATGGCTTGCAGGCCGGATACTCAAGGCCTCGGGACCGGTCAGCACGCATGTCCTCGACCTGGTCTACGCCCAGCTCGCGGTGGCAGCGATCGTCGTCGCCCTGTACCAGCTGCGCAACGTGGCAGCGGAGCGGCGCTTCCCGCGCCACCATCTGGTGCGCACCTTCCTGGTCATCGGCCTCCTCGGACCGGCCATCTACATGATCTTCCCGGTGGTCGGACCGATCTTCGCCTACGGCCCGGGCACCTCGGGCACCGGCGGCGTGCAGTGGGCGGTGGCCGATCTGTGGCCGCACACACCACCGGCGGTCGGCATTCCGCACCCGGTGACGTACGACGGGATCACGCCCCGCAACTGCGTGCCCAGCCTGCACACGGCGTGGGCCACCGCCATCTTCATCCACTCCCGCAAGGGCCCACGACTTCTGCGGTACGCGGGCACGTTCTGGCTGATGGCCACGCTCGGGGCGACGCTGGGCTTCGGCTACCACTACGGCGTGGATCTCCTTGTCGGCGTGGTGTTCGCCCTCACGGTCGAGGCCGGTCTGCGCGCGCTCGACCGCGGCTGGGACCGGCAAGGCGTTCAGCTGGTCCTCTACGGCACGACGGTCTTCGCCGCGCTCCTGGTGTCCTACCGCTATCTGCCGGTGGAGATGGCCAGGCATCCTGAGGTGTCCGGACCACTTCTCGTTCTGGCCATGACTTCGGTGATCTACGCCTACGTACGGACCACCAGGCTGTGGGAGCCGAAGGCCGCACCAGCGCTCCGACCGGAGCCGCAACCCGAACTGGTCTGAAGACGCGGACGAGGCTGTTCCTTCGGCGATCAGTCGGCCGGATGCGGTCTGTTCACGGGTGGGTGGACGCCCCTAGGCTCTGCGACCTTCGTGTGCCCTGGGGGGCTCGTGAACGGTCTCCGTGCGGTCGTCGTCTGCCTGGTGATCGCGTGGGCCGCAGCCGTGTCGCCGGCCGCCGCTGTGACGCCGGCCGCTACCGCGCGGCCGGACTGGTCGGCGCTGCCGGTGCCGGCCGCGGCCCCGCCGGTGACCGTGTCCGACCTAGCCTCCTGGGGTCCGGGCGAGGCGTGGGCGACCGGTTACGAGCACGCCGCCGATGGACTGCGGCCGATGCTGTACCGGTGGGACGGCAGGGCGTGGAGCCGGGACACCGGCTCCCCCGGCGCCGGTGAGCCCGGCTGGCTCGGCAAGGTGCAGTTCGTCGGCGAGGAGGTGTGGATCTTCCACAACCGCGGGGGCGCGGGGGAGATCCTGCGCCGGTCGGCGGAAGGGTGGAGTACCGTCCCGCTGCCGCAGACCCCGCTTGTCCCCGGGCCGGACTTCCTTGCCTGGGACGGTCAGTCGTTCACCGAGTACAGCGAACCGGCGGTGGCCGGGGAGGGCGACTCCTCGGACCTGCGGCCTGCGCCCGTGCCGGGCGCCGCGACGGTGTGGTCGGTCGGCCGCGCCGCCGGTCCCGAGGGCACCTTCGCCCCGCGCATCCTGCGGTTCGGCTGAGGCGGCTTCCCGGTCAACTCGCTTCGGGCAGGGCGTGTTCGAGGAGGATCTCCGCTGCTGCCCGTGCGTGCCGGCCGTAGTCGGCTTCGTCGAGGACCATGGCCCGGCTGGCCGCGCCGTCCGCGAGGGTGACCAACTGCTCGGCGAGTGCGGCGGGTTCGCGGCAGCCCAGTCCCGCCACCAGGGCGGTGACCAGCCCTACCATCCGGAGCTTCTGTTCGCGGGCGTAGGAGTGCACCGCGCTCGCCGGGTCGGGGAACTCCGCCGCGGCATCGATGAACGGGCACCCGCGCACCGGAGCCGCGTCCGTCGCGAGCGGGCCGAAGAGTCCGAGGATCCGTTCTCGCGGCGGGATGTCCTCGCGGGTCAGCACGCTCTCCAGGGTGACTCCCGAGGTCGCGAGGTCCTGGAGGTGGGCGACCACCAGGTCGCTCTTGGTCCGGAAGTGCGCGTAGAGCGTGCGCTTGGACACCGGCGCTTCCTCGGCGACCTGCTCCATGCCGGTCGCGTTGATCCCCTGGGTCGCGAACAGATGGGCGGCGGCGACCAGGATCCGCTCCCGTCCGCCGCGGCCCCGCCGTTGAGATGTCGTCGTCGCCGCACTCATGGCGGAAGTATACGCACTCGTTTACTTAGCTGAGAGTTACCTGCTAGCGTCGACCTCGTAAGTAAACGCATACGTTTACATCCATCGATTGAGGGGTGCCCCATGAGCCGGCTGGTTTCCACCGAGTTGAGCGGCAGTGCGGACAAGCTGATACGCGGCCGTCACGCGACGCGTGCGTTCCGTCCGGACCCGGTGCCCGAGGACACCATGCGCACGATCTTCTCGCTGGCCGGCGCCGCACCGTCCAATTCCAACGCGCAGCCGTGGCAGGTGGAGGTGGTGAGCGGCGCGAGGCGCGCACGCCTGGCGGATTCCCTTCAGGCGGCCCACGCCGCCCAGACCACCTCGGTCGACTTTCCGTACTCCGCGGACATGTACGCACCGGTGCACAGGGACCGACAGGCCGCGTTCGGCGCCGAGTTGTACGGAGCGCTGGGCATCGGCCGCGACGACCACGCAGCACGTGCGGCGTACGACGCGGAGAGCCTGCGCTTCTACGGCGCGCCCCACGCCGCGTTCCTGTTCGTCACCGGCGACGGCGGGGCCCGGCTGGCGGCGGACGTCGGCGCCTACATGCAGACACTGCTCCTGGCGATGACCGCGTACGGCGTGGACAGCTGCCCGCAGGGATTGCTGAGCTTCTACGCCGACACCGTCCGAGCCGAACTCGGCGTCACCGGAGGAAAACTGCTCGTGGGCGTCTCCTTCGGTTATGGCCATGAGACCGCACCGGTGAACCGGGTCACGACCGACCGCGCCGCGCTCCATGCGACCACGGCTTTTCACGACTAGAGAGCTGAACGGGCCACACACCCCGAGGCCGGGTGCCGCCCCCCGACACCATTCACTCCGGGCAGTACTCCGCCTCGATCACCGCCTGGCTGTTCCCCGCCCAGTCGCCGTTGAAGTTGAAGGCGAGCGAGTGCTTGCCGTCCGGTGTGGTCACAGCTTGGGACGCCGATCCCTGGATGTTGCCGCCGTGCCCCCAGACCGAAACGCCGCAGGACGGCTCGAACTTCATCAGCCCAAGACCGTAGCCCGTGATCAGACCGGCCCCGCTGACCGGGACGGTGGTCTTCATCTCCTTGAGCTGCTGGGCAGGCAGCAGCTTCCCGCCCAGCAGGGCCGAGTAGAAGCGGTTCAGGTCACCGGAGCCGGAGACCATCGCACCCGCCGAACCCGCGGCCGACGGATTGAGCTCGGTGACGTCATGGGTCGGGTCCGTCGGCTTCGGCGCCAGGGAGAGCTTGGAGTACGCGCGGGAGCTCGGCTTCGGCATCGACGAGGCAGTGCGGGGTACGGAAGTGGCGTACAGGCCAAGCGGCTTGACGATGCGCCGCCCGATCTCGTCCTCGTACGAGTGGCCCGAGACCTTCTCGACGATCATTCCGGCCAGTGTGTAGTTGGTGTTCGAGTAGCTCCAGCCCGCGCCCGGCTCGAAGAGCGGTTCGTGGCGCATGGCGATACCCACCAACTGAGCGGGGGTATAGGTGTCGTAGCGGTGCTCCAGGAACTTCTCGGTGAAGCCCCGCTCCAGGAAGTCCGGGTCGGCGGTGTAGCTGAAGATCCCGCTGGTGTGGTTGAGCAGCTGCCGCACCGATATCCGGCGGCCGTCGTGACCGTTGCCCTCGACCACGCCGGGCAGCCACTTGTCGACCTTGTCGTCGAGGTCGAGTCTGCCCTCCGCCTCCAACTGGAGGAGCACGGTGGCGACGAAGGTCTTGGTCATGCTGCCGATCCGGTAGCGGTCGACCGCCGAGCGCGGCGCGCCCGTCTTGAGGTCCCCGACGCCCGACGTGCCGGTCCAGATCGAGTACCGGTCATCGACCTGCCCGGTGGCCCCGGGCACCCCGTCCTTGACCGCGGCGTCCAAGGCCTCCTGAGTCCGCGCATGTCCCACGCCGGCGTCGGCCGCCGCAGGCGAGGTGAACGAAGCGGCGGTCAGAGCCGCCGCAGCCGCCAGCCCCACCGCTCCCATCCGTGCTGTGTGCCCTACCATCTGCTGACCCCTTCGGTCGCTGCGATCAGTGGCAACGGCCGTACCGCGCGGCACAGCGGTTGCCGGTTCCTGAACCGGATGACCGGAAGCTAGGGCAGCGGGCCCGACCGCGGCTTCGTCGTGGCGGACAACGTGGGGCCGGACACTCATCGGGGGCCACGAACAGCGCAGAAGGGCCGGGTCAGGTCGCGGACCCGCCCCGGCAGGGCCTCACGCAGGACGCGGCAGGTCCATCAGCTTGAGCTTGTCCGGGTCGACCATGGCCCTGATGCCGGTGATCCGGCCGTCGACGACGGTGAATGCGAGGACCGACGCGGGGACACCGTCCTCGCGCCAGGAGATGATCCCCGGGAGGCCGTTGACGAGCACCGACCGCCCCGATGCGGCCGCGCTCGCGGACAGTTGCGCGCCGGCCGCGACCTGGGTGGCACCAAGGACGACGACTTCTCCGGACGGGGTGTCGAGGGTCAGTTGCACCTCGGGGTCGAGCACCCGCAGCAACTCCTCGAAATCGCCGCTTCGGGCCGCCGACAGGAAGGCCTGGACCACCTCGCGCTGCTCCCGTCCGGCGCTCGTCGGCCGCTCGATCGTCTGCACCTTCCTGCGGGCGCGGCTGGCGAGCATCTTGGTGGCGGCGGTGGACTTGCCGAGGATCTGGCCGATCTCGTCGAAGGGCACCGCGAACAGGTCGTGCAGCACGAACGCCAGCCGCTCGCTCGGCTTGAGGGACTCCAGGACGACGAGCAGCGCGAGCCCGACCGAGTCGGCGAGCACCGCGTCGTCCTCGGGAGCAGGACTGTCGTCGAGCGTCACCACGAGCTCGGAGAGGCGGTCGTCGTACGACGCCTCCGGGCGGGCCTGGCGCGAGCGCAGGACGTCGAGGCTGATCCGGCCGACGACCGTGGTCAGCCAGCCGGCGAGGTTGTGGATGGCCGTCGCGTCCTGGCGGGAAAGGCGAAGCCAGGCCTCCTGGACCGCGTCCTCGGCGTCGGCGTGCGATCCGAGCATGCGGTAGGCGACCGCGCGCAGCCGGTCGCGCTGGGCCTCGAACGTCTCGGCCATCGGGTCCGTCGGCCTGGTGTCAGTCATGTTGTTACCTTCCTCGGCGCTGCTCCGTCATGGGTGATGACGGGCCCCAAGGGGCGCAGGTAACCGATGAACCCAGCGATGAAGGAGCAGGACCGATGGAAGCACGTTTGAAGAGCCCGGCCGATCCCGACGTGATGACAGCAATTCAGCACCTCTACAAGGCGATTCACGCCGGGGGCGTGGACGGGCGGCTGCTGTCCCTGGTCCATCTGCGCACCAGCCAGATCAACGCCTGCGGCCCGTGCGTCTTCGCCTCGACCGAGGCGGCGACAAAGGCCGGTGAGACAGCCGAGCGGCTGCACAACGTGGTCGCGTGGCGCGAGACGCCCTTCTACACCGAGCAGGAGCGCGCTGCCCTCGCCCTGACCGAGGCCGCCACCCGTATCCAGGACGGCGCACCGGGCGTGACCGACGAGATCTGGGACGCCGCGGCCGACCACTTCAACGAGCGGCAACTCGGCGCGATCACCCTGGAGATCGCACTGACCAACTTCTTCAACCGGCTCAACCGCACGGTCCGGGAGCAGGCAGGCAAGACCTGGTGAGCCGGGCGGGGCGGTGAACCGGTCAGCGGCGAAGTGCCTTCGTACCGGACCTCGTGGACGCGCTCGGCGTCATGCCCGAAAGGACGCTCCTCTCGTGTGATGTCAACAGAGAGGTGGCCCGTCGTGCGTGCAAGTGAGCGGGAAGAACGGCCCGACTCCGTTGCCCGGATGCCCGCTTCACAGAAGGAGCCCGCGTCAGGAATCACCGCGTCGGGCGCGCACGAGGCGGCTCCGGCGATCCCCGGCCGTTCGATGGACGGGGCCCGGATGCTGGCGCTCCAGCAGGACGTCGGCAACTCCGTGACCCCACGGTGGCCGCCGGTGTCCACAACTCGGGGGGACATGGAACTCGAAGCGGACGGCGGCGAGCCGGCTGAAGAGTGCGGGGCACGGCTCCGCGAGCATGATCGTGTTCAGGCATGCGGAGAGGGGGCACGTACACGCCGTCGCCGGCGTCAACTACCAGGGCAAGGTCGTGTGGATCGATCCCCGGATGGGGCGGGTCAGCGCGACGCCCATGTACAAGGGCGATCTCTTCATGTCGATCACGCTGGACCCCCAGTTCACACCGGTGGACGCCCCGGCAAGCCACCCTACGGCGCTGCACGTGCAGTCCGGCCACCGGCAGCTCCGGACACCCGCGGCCCGCGGCAGCAAGGGAGGGATCCGTAGAAACCCCGCACCCTTGCGCCGGACGCTGCCCGAGTGGTCCGCTGATGCGCATGGGGAAGAGGAGCATTGCCGCAATGACCGCCGCCCTCGTCGCGGGGTCCCTTCTGACGAGCGTACCGAATGCCGGTGCGCAGGACGCCGAGCACGGCACCAACAGCTCGTCGACGCCGACCGGGGCGCCTCTCGCACCTGGAGTCGACCTGGACACCGTGACGATTCCGCAGTTACAGGCACGCATGGCGGCCGGTTCGCTGACCTCGTCGACGCTGACGCGGGCCTATCTGCGGCGGATCGAGAACGTCGATCCCAGGATTCACGCGGTGCTGCGCACCAGCCCGACGGCCCTGCGCCAGGCGGCCGCCAGCGACGCAAGACACCGGCACGGCAAGACCCTTGGGCCGCTGGACGGCATCCCCGTTCTGCTCAAGGACAACGTGAACACCCGTGACATGCCGACGACCGCCGGATCGCTCGCGCTCGCCGGGAGCCCGCCCGGCACCGATGCCGCGCTGGTGACCCGGCTGCGGAAGGCGGGGGCGGTGATCCTCGGCAAGACCAACCTGTCGGAGTGGGCCAACTTCCGTGCGGCGAAGCCGACATCGGGCTGGTCGGCCGTGGGCGGGCAGACCAACAACCCCTACGTCCTCGACCGCAACCCGTGCGGTTCCTCCTCCGGCTCGGCGGCGGCGCTCGCCGCGTCGTTGTCGCAGGTGGCGATCGGCACCGAGACGGACGGCTCCATCGTGTGCCCGGCCGGGATGAACGGCGTCGTCGGCCACAAGCCCAGCCTCGGCCTGGTCAGCCAGTCGGGGGTGGTGCCGATCTCGGCCGAGCAGGACACGGCCGGGCCCATGGCACGCAACGTGATCGACACCGCGCTCACGCTCTCGGTGCTGAGCGGTGGCGAGAGCTCGCGTGGTGACGGCGCCCGCTCAGGCGCCCTTCGGGGTCTCCCGGTTCTCCAGAGCAACCCGGGCCCGTCGTCCGGCCTCCCGACCGAGGACGACGCGGCGGCGGACCACGGAACCAGCCTCCGCGGCAAGCGGATCGGCCTGTGGCGCCTGCCCTCGCTCGGAGCCGACGTCGACGCGGTGATGACCCGTACGGCGAAGAAGCTGCGCAAGGCCGGAGCGGTGGTCGTCGAGGTGACACCCCCCTACCAGGCTCGGCTCGCCGAACTCGAATTCCCGGCGCTGCTCAGCGAGTTTCACCGGGACATCGACGCCTACCTCGGCACGCGTGAAGGCCCCCGGAATCTCGCCGAGCTGATCGAGTTCAACCGCAGCAGCCCCGAGGAACAGACCTGTTTCGCCGGCCAGGAGCTGTTCGAGCAGGCACTCGCCGCGCCGCCCACCACCGACCCCACGTACCGGGCGATGCGCGCCGAGTTGAAGGACCTCTCCCGTCGCTCCATCGACGAGACCATGGCTGCCCACCACCTGGACGCCATCACCGCGCCCACGAACCCGCCCGCCTGGACGACCGACTGCGCCCGCGGCGACAACGACGTCATCCCCTCCTCCACGCCTGCGGCCGTCGCCGGATATCCGTCCCTCTCCGTACCCGCCGGGTCCGTGAACGAACTGCCGGTCGGCCTGCTCCTGATGGCCGGCGACCACCAGGACGCCAAGCTCCTGTCTCTGGGCGCCGCAGTGGAACACCGGTTGAAGGCCTGGCGAGCACCGCGCTACCTGCCGACGGCCGGGCACGTCGCGCCGCGGGGCGGGGCCGTCGCCGATATCAGGTAGCCGTCGATCGTCTGCTGTGCGCAGGGGCCGCTGGAGTACGTCCCGTGGCCCCAACCCTTGTGCTGCGGGTGGTCAACGGCTCAGACGACGATGACCCGGCGCCCGCGCGTGTGGCCCGCACGGCTGTCGATGTGCGCCGCCGCGGCCTCGGCGAGCGTGTACGACTTCTCGACCGGGATGTGGAGCTTTCCGCGCGCGATGAGGTCGGCGGCCTCGGCGAGCGCTTCCGGCACGCTCCCGGCCACGCCGGAGAATCGGACACCGAGTTCCGGCGCAGCGAGGTCGGCGATGGAGATCACCTTCTGCGGATCCCCGGTCAGCTGGACGAGCTCGTGGATCACACCCGACCCGGCCAGGTCGAGAGCCGCGTCGACCTGACCGAGCCGCCGCACCCGCTCGACCCAGCCATCGCCGTACGTCGTCGCGACAGCACCCAGGCTGCGCAGATAGTCCTGGTTCGCGGCCCCACCCGTGCCGATCACCGGGATGCCTCGGTCGCGGGCGACCTGCAGCACCGCCGATCCGACTCCCCCGGACGCACCGCTGACCAGCAGCGTCTGGCCGGGCCGCACACCGACCTCGCGGATGATGCGCAGCGCGGTCTCCACCACGGAGGGGTAGCCGGCCGCCTCTTCGAACGTCAGGCCCTCGGGCATACGGGCCCAGGCGGACAGCACGGCGAACTCGGCGTAGGTGCTGGCCCCTTCGCCGAACACAGGGTCGCCGACCTCGATTCCTTCGACGCCCTCCCCTATCTCGTCCACCACCCCGGAGGCGTCCAGCCCGACGCCGGAAGGCAGCTCGATCGGGTGGGCCTTGAGGAACTGGCCTTCACGGATCCTCCAGTCGACGGGGTTCACGCCCGCCGCCCGCACGGCTATGCGTACCTGGCCGGGGCCCGCGTGGGGCTCCTCGGCGTCTATGAGTTGCAGAACGTCCGGACCGCCGAACTCGGCGAAGCTCACTCTCTTCATGCGACCGACCGTAGCACTAACGGTTAGCGTTTTGTAGTTGTTAGGGCTTTGTATCTGATAGCGTCAGATCATGACCGAGCCGCCCGGACGCCGCGAACGCAAGAAAGCGGCGACCCGTCAGAAGATCGCTGACAGCGCCCTGCGGCTCTTCCTGGAACGTGGATACGAAGCGGTGGGCATCCGTGACGTGGCCGCCGAGGCCGATGTGGCCGTGACCACGCTCTTCTCCCACTTCGCCTCGAAAGAGGCCCTGGTGTTCGAGCAGGACGACGACTTCGAGCAACGCCTCACACGGGCGGTCACCGACCGGGCTCCGCACGAACCGCTCATCCCCGCGCTGCGCCGCGAGGTCCATGCCCTGGTACGCCATTGCACGGCGGACGGCGCCGCCCCGATCTGGCGCATGATCGACGCATCGCCCGCCCTGCGGGAGTACGAGGAGTCGATGAGGCTGCGCCATGCGGAGTCGCTGGCCACGGCCATCGCCGCCGATCCCGGCCTGTCACGGACCACGACGGCCTGCCGGACGATCGCGAGGTTCGCGATCGACGCCCATTCACTGGCCCGCGAGGCGGCCGACCCGGAGGCCGCCGTGGACGAGATCTTCCGGATGATCGAAGCGGCCTGGGAGGTCACCCACCTGCCTCACCGCGCGTGAGGAACTGCTCCCCCTGACGCCAAGGCCGCAACCGCGGGGATCGCCCCGAAGGCGTCGCGCACGTTCCGGATGAGTGCCGCGCGGTCCTGGCGCGCGGCGTCCGACGCAGTCCAGGTCTCCAGCGCACAACGCCAGGCGGCGAGCATGAGGTCGAGCAGCAGGCGCAGTTCGGTGCGGCCCAGGGGGTGCGGTGCGAGTCGGTCCGCCACGATCCGGACGACCTGCTCGGACACCTCGGAGCAGTGGCGCAGGCTGTGTGCGGTCAGCGCCGGAGTGCGGTCGGCGAGGCTTCGGCTGACCAGGAAGCGCCGTTCCCACCCGTCGGCCATCTGCTCGACCGCAGCGAACAGCGCACCTTCGTAGGCACTCAGCAAGTGCTCGCCGGACAGGGGCCGCGACTCGATGTCCGCGGTGTATGCCGCCCACAGTTCCTTCTCCGGAGCCAGCGCCACGTCTTCCTTCGAGGGGAACGTACGGAAGAAGGTGCGCTTGGAGACCTCCACCGCATCGACGATCTCGTCCAGCGTGACGGCGGCGAAGTCCCGCTCGGCGAACAGCTCCAGGGCCGCGTCGACCAGGGCCTGGCGCGTCCGCAGCTTCTTGCGCTCACGCAGCGGTAGGTCCTTCGGGGCGTTCTCCACGGGCGCAGCCTATCAGCAGCTATTGCCCCTTGTAGGCTTATGCCACTCAGTGGCACTATCTCTCACCATGAAGGCACTGACGATCGATCACACGTCACCCGGACACCTCGCTCTCACCGCGGTGGCCGACCCCGAACCCACCGCCCACCAGGCCCTGGTGGAGGTCCACTCGTTCTCCCTCAACTCCGGCGAGGTCCATCACGTCGTCCCCGACGGCGCGGCCGGCACGGTGCCCGGCTGGGACGCCGCAGGTGTGGTGGTCCGGGCGGCCGCCGACGGTTCCGGCCCTCCGGTCGGCACCCCCGTCGTCACCTTGGGACCCGACGGCGCATGGGCCGAACTGCGCGCCGTGGACACTGAGTTGATCGGGACGGTGCCCGAGGGAGCCGACCTGGGCCCGATCAGTGCACTGCCCGTCGCGGCGGGCAGTGCGCTGCGTGCGCTGCACCGCATCGGCCCGATCCTGGGACGGCGGGTGCTGGTGACCGGCGCGGGCGGCGGCGTCGGCCGCTTCACCCTGCAACTCGCGGCCCGGGGCGGCGCGCATGTCACCGCGGTGACCAGCGACCCGGCGAAGGCCGACTCACTGCGTGAGCTCGGGGCCCACGAGATCGTCACCGACCTGGCCGCACTTCAGCACATCGAACCGGTACACGGCGTGGTCGAACTCGTCGGCGGCGCACACATGGTCGCCGCGCACGGCGCCCTCGCCGAGCACGGGGTGCTGGTCGCCGCGGGGCACATATCCGGTGAGGGGGAGCAGTTCCCCTTCGGGGCCCTCTTCGGCAACGCCCATCGCCACAACCGTCAGATCGCCACGTTCTACCTGCTGGACGACTCAGCGGGTCTCGGGGCCGATCTCACCTGGCTCGCCGCGCTCACCGCCCGCGGCGAACTGGATCCGCAAGTCGCCCTGCGCACCGACTGGACGCAGGTGGCACGGGCGGCCACCGAACTGGTCGACCGCCGCGTGCCGGGCAAAGCCGTCATCGACGTCCGCTGACAGGTGAAGCCGGTTCTTCACGGCCTTGCCCTCGCTCCGGTCGACGCGGCTCAGAGTATGCCGCCCGGGCTCGCAAGGCGCTCGATGGCCGTGAGCACCTGGCTCGCGCCGTCCTCCTGGGCGAGCGCGGCGGCGATGTCGCGGGCGCGTGCGCGGAAGGCAGGGCTGTGCACGGCTGTGGTGATCGCCTGGGAGAGGTGTTGCGCGGTCAGGTGCTGGTAGCGCTGGGGGCGTGGTGCGGCGCCCAGGGTGTGGAGGCGGGCGGCCCAGAAGTGCTGGTCCAGCTGGACCGGGACGGGGACAGACGGGACTCCCGCACGCAGTGCGGCCGCGGTGGTGCCCGCCCCTGCGTGGTGGACGACGGCAGCGGTCTGGGGGAACAGCCAGGCGTGGGGCACTTCTTGCACGGTGATCAGGTCGTCGTTCTCGGCGTGCAGGCCGCTCCAGCCGGCCTGGATGATGCCCCGTACCTTCGCGCGGCGCATGGCGGCGGCGAGCAGGGTGCTCAGGCGCTCGGCGTCGGCGGTGACGAAGCTGCCGAAGCCGGCGACGACCGGCGGCGGGCCCGCATCCAGGAAGTCCAGCAGCCGCGGGTCGGGCTCCCAGGAGGGCGGGAGTTGGGGCCACCAGTAGCCGCCGACCTCGTGCCCTTGGGGCCAGTCCGCCGGGCGAGGGACGACCCGAGGGCTGAAGCCGTGCAGGACGGTGCGCCCGCGCGGCAGGCCCAGCATGCCGCCCAACCTCCTTCGCGGCAGCCCCAGTTCGCGGCGCAGCGCACCGACGGCGGGGGCGAAGATCCGGTCGGTGCCGGCCCACAGGGCATGGGCGGCCAGGCGGTTGCCGTGCGATCCGAACGAGCGAGCACCGGTGATCATCGGCGGAAAGGCGCCTGTGGGCTGGACCGGCTGGAGGTAGACCCCGATGCTCGGCAGCCGCAGCGCCTCACCGAGCGTCGCGCACATCGGGTCGGTGACCGTGGAGCTCAGCACGACGTCGGTGCCTTCCCGTACGGCGTCTGCGACGCCGCGGCTCAGCCGGGGCATGAACGCCCTCGCCATCCGCGCCACTCGCGCCATGGCCACGGGTGGACTGACCGCTCTGGCCAGCCCTTGGCCGACCTGTGAGGCCAGCTCCTGGCGCGGGTCGACCGGCAAGGCCCGGAAGCCGAGTCCGTGCGCGGTCACCGCCTGCTCGAAGCGCTCATGGGTGGCGAGGGCGACCTCATGCCCCGCGGCGCGCAGCCGCACGCCCAGCCCTGTGTAGGGGGCGACATCGCCCCAGCTGCCTGCTGTCACGATCAGTACACGCACTTTGACAGGATGTCAGATCGCCTTCCACGGCGACTGCGTGCGCGGTCCAGTTCCGTGGCGACCAGGAGGCCGGGCAACTTGTCGAGCAGAACAAGGCTTTCCAGCTAGTGGCTCCCTCGTGCCAGGTGAATTGCCGACCCTTGGGCGAGGGTCAACATCTGCGGCCGTCGCGCAGCTCCAACCGCTCCCCCGGGAAACGCTCGCGGAAGCCGTGGTCGTGTGAGACCGCGACCACCGCTCCTGGGTACGCCGCGAGCGCCTCCTCCAGGTCCTCGACCAGGTCGAGCGCGATGTGGTTCGTCGGCTCGTCGAGTACGAGGAGGTCCGCCGACCGGGTCACCAGCCTCGCGATCTGCAGGCGCCGCTGCTGCCCCGCGGACAGCGCCGCCACCGGGACGTCCAGATCCTGCTCACGGAACAGCCCCAGTGCCAGCAGCTCATCGGCGTACTGCTCCGGCAGGCCGGCCCGACCCGCGGCGAAAGCGCCGAGCAGCGGGAGCCGCGTGGAGCGTGCGGGCAGTTCCTGCGCGAGGTACCCGATCCGGGCCGGTCGGCGCACCGTCCCCGCATCCGGCTCCAGGTCGCCCGCAAGGACACGCAGGAGCGTGGTCTTGCCTGCCCCGTTCTCGCCGCCGACCAGCAGCCTCTGTCCGGGCGCGATCGCCAGGCGTCCCTCCACGCGCAGCCGCTCGCCGACGCGCACTCCGTCGAGCTCGGCCAGGGGGAATTGCCTGCCCGAGCCGGGCGCAGGGGACCCTCCGGGATGCGCGCCGCCCGCCGCGGACAGGGCCGCGGTGAACCGCAGCGGTTCGGGCGGCGGAGCCACCGGGTTGCGCCGCAGGTGGGCAAGACGCTCCCGCACGGATCGCACCTGCCCGCCGAGCTTCGCCTCGTGCGAGCGGCGATGCTTGCCGAAGCCCTGCCGCGGGTCCCCGCCGGTAGTGGCAAGACGCCTCCCGGCTGCCTCCAGCAGCTCCTCGGCATGGGCCACCTCCTCACGCCAGGTGGCGTGCGCCTGCTCCGCGCTGCGCCGGGCGCCCGCCTTCGCCGCGCGGTATCCGGCCCAGCCGTCGCCGTACCGGTGCACCGTGCGCGCGTCCCGGTCGACCTCGAGGATCGTGGTGGTGATGCGCTCCAGGAAACCCCGGTCGTGGGTGACAGCGACGACGGTGCCGCGGTGTGCGCGCAGGTGCTCCTCCAGCCAGCGCACGGCGGCCGCGTCAAGATGGTTCGTCGGCTCGTCCAGGAGCAGCAGCTCGGGGGCGGCGGCCAGCACACAGGCGAGCGCGAGCCGCGACTGCTCGCCGCCGGAGAGCGAACCGAGCACACGATCGCGGGTGATCCCGGCAAGACCGAGCCCGTGCAGGGCGGCATCGACGCGGGCGTCCGCCTCGTATCCGCCCCGTTCCTCGTACGCGATCAGCAGCTCGCCATACGCGTCGAGTTCCTCCTGCGACGCCTCGCCGAGGTGTTCCTCCGCCGTGCGCAACCGGCACTCCATGCCGCGCAGTTCGGCCAGCGCGAGGTCGACGGCATCCTGCACGGTGCAGTCCGGGTCGAGGTCGAGGGTCTGGGCCAGGTGGCCGGTGCCACCGGGGAAGCTGACAGTGATCTCGCCCGTGTCCGGTGCCTCGACTGCGGCGAGCAGCCGCAGCAAGGTGGACTTGCCGGAGCCGTTCTCGCCGATGACGGCGGCCTTCTCCCCGGGGCGGACGGTGAAGGAGACCTGATCGAGGACGATTCGGGTGCCGTAGGACTTGGTGACGTCTTTGACGGACAGCTGCGCCACGGCAGCGGGCACAGCGGTATGGGCGCGTTCGGGCATGAGGCTTCCCTGGGAATGCGAAAGGGTCTACGGGCAGCAGAAACGGCGGCGGCGGCCGTGCCCGGACTCAGACGTAGTAGTAGAAAGCCATGACCCCACCATACAAGACGATGCGTCTCGTCTCCACTCGTATGTGTCACGCGTTCCGCGATCCGCACCAGGACGGGCCGCGGCAGCTGCCCCCACTCATCCATCCGACAGCCCCATCGATCGTCGCGATGGCAACTCCCAACTCCCGGGCGGCATCACCGATCGCGCACAGTGACGGCGGCAAACTCCCCTGTCCCCGCCCGAGATGAGGGTGAGTCTGCGCCCAGTGCGTCCCGCGCGCGGCCACAAGCACGTAGCCTTCGCTAACCGCACATGAGTTACTGCTGGTGCAGGTTGGGCAGCCAACATGCAGGGTGCGCTCAGATGCCCCCATCAGGAGTGCTCAGTCGTGGGCACGACCCGCCCCCGCACGACCGCGTGCGCTCACGAAAGGTCACTGCCATGTCAGACGTTCAGCCGGAAACTGCCGGAGTGCAGGCCCAGTACGCCGCCCGCGTAGCCACGGACCTGGAGACCAACCGCACGGAACAGGAGCGCATCGGAGCTGAAGTGGCAGCGCTTCAGGAGCAGTTGCAGTCACTGGAGAAGGACCACGCGTTGTTGTTGAGCATGCAGCAGGCACTGGGCTCGCCCAGCACCCCGGCGGCAGCCGCCAAGAAGACGTCAACCCGCAAGAAGGCGGTGCCCGCCCCCCGGGCAAGTGCGAACAACTCCAGCGCGGCCCGAACAAAGAAGCCCACTGCCACCAAGTCCAAGGACAAAGACAAGGACCAGGGCAAGGCGGCCAAGAGTGCACCCAAGGCCGTCGCGAAGAAGCCTTCCGCGCCGGCGGCAGGGCCGACCCTGGTCGAGCTGATCGACAACCACCTCGGCCGGCAGAGCGAGCCGCGCTCCGCCGCCGAGATCACCAGCGCGCTCGCCCAGGACCTCCCCGACCGCAGCATCAAGACCACCGTGGTGCGCACCACGGTGGAGGGACTGGTCGCCAAGGGCCGGGCTCACCGCACCAAGCAGGGCTCCTCCGTCTTCTACACCTCGGTCACCCCGGCGGAAGAGCCCGCCGCACCGCAGCCGGAGACGACCTCCACCAGCTGACAGGAGGTCGGCCGGGGTTCTGCCGAGCTCTGCCGGGACATTGCCTGACGGCGTCTGACCGTGTCTGACGGCTCACGCGGTGCGGCAGAGGGGTGAAGAGCGACCCCAGGCCGTCCCGGGTGCCCGCAGGGTGGCCTCTGCCCTGCGGCACCGGGACCGCGGTTCGTATGCGATCAAGCGCGGGGTGTGTCCTGGGGCCATGTCTCCGGGTGCCAGATCCCGGCACGCCGCAGTGACTGCGAGCAGTGCAGGAAGATCTCGTCTATCTCGACGACGAGCGCCAGTTGGGGGCGCTTGCCCTTGACGGTCATCGAGTCGAAGAACGGGGCGTCCGTCAGGATCCGTGCTCGGCCGTTGATGCGCAGGATGTCGGCACTGCCCGGCACCAGGTGGAGCAGCCCCACGTGCGGGTTGACGAGGATGTTGCGGAAGCTGTCGCCTCGCCGGTTGCCCGGGCGGTCGGGCAGGACGACGGTGCGCGCGTCCAGGGGGTGGACAAAACCTGGTGCGTCGCCTCGCGGGGAGGTGTCGCAGTTACCTTCCGCATCCGAGGTGGAGACGACGCAGAACGGCGAGCGGGCCAATATCCCCAGGTCGTCCGAGGTCAGTTCGTCGTGGACCTTGTCGATGACGATCGGGTGCGGCTCGCCGAGCAGTTCGGTCAGCTCTTCGCCCGAGCGGAGTTCTTGCCAGGTGTGCGGCGCCGTGGCGTTACCGCCGGAGGACGGGACGGTCATGGGTGTCGCGGCGTCGGGCACGGGGTTCCTCAAAGGTCGGCGAGCAGGCGAACAGACTGACGACTGCGCAAGTTAGGCTCACCTTACTGGAGTGTGAAACGGCTGATGAGCGTGGGCCCTGATCGCGTCAAAGGGGTTAGGAATCCGCGTGGGCCTGCCTACTTTTGACGTATGGAATCTGTGTCGCGAGATCTCGACATGCCGGATGACTCGAATCCGCTGCGCCGCCTCTCCCTGGAGCAACTGCGGCGGCGTACGAGCATGAAGTGGCGGACCTACCCGCACGACGTGCTGCCGCTGTGGGTGGCCGAGATGGATGTCCCACTGGCCGAGCCCGTGGCCGAGGCGATCACCGACGCCGTGGCGCTCGGTGACACCGGCTATCCCGCCGGGACGGCCTACGCGGAGGCGCTGGCCGAGTTCGCCCACAAGTGGTGGGGCTGGGGCGGCCTCGCCGTCGGGCGCACGGCGATCGTGCCCGACGTGATGCTCGGCATCGTGGAGATGCTCAAGCTGGTCTCCTCACCCGGCGACCCCGTCATCGTCAACTGTCCCGTGTACCCGCCCTTCTACCAGTTCGTCGGGAACCTTGACCGACCCGTCGTCGAGGCACCCCTGGGCCCGGACCTGCGGATCGAGTTCGCCGCGCTGGAGAACGCGTTCCGGAGCGCGGGGCGGGGCTCGGCGCGGGGTGCGGCACTGGGCGCGGCACGGGGTGCGAACCGTCCGGTGTATCTGCTGTGCAGCCCGCACAATCCGACCGGGACCGTGCACACCGCCGCCGAGTTGACGCGGATCGCGCACCTGGCGCGGGAGTACGGCGTACGCGTGGTGGTGGACGAGATCCACGCCCCCATCGTGGCGGCGGGCGCCTCATTCGTCCCCTTCCTGAGCGTGCCCGGAGCGGAGAACGGGCTGTCGCTGATGTCGGCGTCGAAGGCCTGGAACCTGGCCGGGCTCAAGGCCGCCCTCGCCATCGCGGGACCTGAAGCCGCCGACGACCTCGCCCGCATCCCGGAAGAGGTCAGTCACGGCCCCAGTCATGTCGGCGTCATCGCCCACACGGCGGCCCTGCGGGACGGAGGCGACTGGCTCGACGCGCTGCTCCGTGGCCTCGACGACAACCGGCGGCTGCTGGCCTCTCTGCTGGCCGAGCACCTTCCCTCCATCGGCTATGCGCCCGCGCAGGGCACCTTCCTGGCCTGGCTGGACTGCCGGGACCTGGGCCTGGGCAGCGACCCGGCCGAGGCCTTCCTGAAGCGCGGCCGCGTCGCTCTGAGCTCGGGGAGAGCCTTTGGCACCGGCGGCGAGGGCTTCGTACGTCTCAACCTGGCCGCCTCACCGGAAGTGATCACCGAGGCGGTCCGGCGGATGGCCTCGGCGGTCGTCTGACTCACCGGTAGGCCAAGCCGCGGCTCAGCGGCGGTCCCGCGTGCGCCGTACGAGATCGGCCGCCGCGTCCGGCCAGTCGGCATACTCGAAGGCGAAGCCCTCGTCGAGCAGTCGGCCCGGGACCACGCGGCGGCTCTTGAGGAGCAGTTCGGTGTCCGTGCGCAGGACGAAGGCGCCGATCTCCGCCATCCACTTGGTCGCGGGGAGCCCCACCCGCGCGCCTGCCGCCGCCCGCAGGTCCCGCATGAACGCCCGGTGCGGGAGCGGGCCGGGGGCGGCCAGGTTCACCGGGCCCTCGATGTCGTCGCGGGTGATCAGGAACTCCACCGCGCGCACGAAGTCCCGGTCATGGATCCAGGACAGGTACTGGCCTCCGCCCGCGACCGGCCCGCCCAGGCCCAGCCGGGTCATCCGCAGCAGGACGTCGAAGACCCCGCCCCGGTCGGGGCTCATCACCATGGCGGCGCGCAGGGCGACTTTGCGGGTGTGTGGAGTGGCGGCCTCCTGCTGGGCGCGCTCCCAGTTCTTCGCGATTCGTACGCTGTACTCCCAGTACTCCGGCACCCCGGCTTCCGTACCGCCGATGACACCCGTCGCCTCGTCGTGAGGTGCGTCGAAGCGGTGCGCGTAGATCGTGACGGTGCTCATCTGGAGCCAGAGCGCCGGCGGTTTCGCCGCGGAGGCGATCGCCGCGCCGACGGCCTCGGCGGACCGCACCCGGGAGTCCATCATGCCCCGCAGGTTGGCCTCGGTGTAGCGGCAACTCACGCTGCGCCCCGCGAGGTTGACCACGACATCACTGCCGTCGATCTCCGCCGCCCAGGGGCCCGATGTCCGTCCGTCCCAGGCGACTTGGCGCGCACGCACGGGATTCCGGGTCAGGACGACGACATCGTGCCCGGCGGCGGTCAACGCCCGGTCCAGCACGGCTCCGACCTGCCCGGTGCCTCCTGCAAGCACTACCTTCATCGCGCTTCCCCCTCGCTCGGTGAGCACTCGGCAGGCACGAGCCTAGACCTGCCCCACCAGCGGGTTTGTCCCGGCCCCGCAGTGCTGTTCGGTGCGTGAGCAGGCAGGCCATCCGACGCGGCTGGACGCCCTCGGGGGCATCAGTGCTGGATCAGGCCACCGACCGGAACTGGAGCGACGTGGCCGGTTGCCGGACGGGTTCGCGCCAGGTCGAGGCCGATGTCGACCAGCGATGACCGGCGCAGGCCGTTGACGTCGGAGATCGGGGTCCAGACCGACTCGGCGATTTCCCCGCCCGGCTCAGGCCGGAGTTGGCCACCGGTGATGCGCACCTGGTAGAAGATGCCGACGTTCTGGTGCTCCGGCCCGCCGGGGACGGTGCGTTCGGCCGCGGGGATGACCCTTGAGTCCACGCCCAGGAGACGTTCCACCAGCGCCGAGCAGCCGGTCTCCTCGGCGACCTCCCTGATCACCGTCTCGTACGGATCCTCCCCGTGCTCGACTCGGCCACTCGGAAGCGTCCAGTTGGACTCGCTCCGGGGGGAGACGTGTCGGGCGAGGAGGACCCGCCCTTCCTCTACGCACACGGCGTATGCCGCCAGCCTGAAACTCATCACCCGCACCTCCCGCCGGACCATCTTGGCATCGAGCTCCGGCATGCGGCCCCGCCCTGCTCGCCGCGGTCCACCGTCAGGCCCCAGGCGTACGGCTGCGCATGGTGGCCGAATCGAACTCCGACACCCCGGAATTGCGGCGCGGCGAGGTCGACCTCGAATCAAGTTCCGCCGAGCCTTCGGTGCCCGACATCCGCCACCAACTCATCGGGGAGGACCACCTCGTCGTCGCGGTCCGCCCCGGTCACCCGCTGACCGACGGGCCCCTCACTCCCGAGCGCTACGCCGCGGCCGGACACGTCACCGTCTCCCGGCGCGGACGACTGCGCGACCCCGTCGATGACGCCCTCGCCACCCTCGGACTCGAACGCCAGGTCGTCGCCGCGGCACCGAGCACGGCGACAGCCCTCCCCCTCGTCCTCGACACCGACCTCGTCGTCACCGTCCCCCGAGCCGTCACCGACTCCGCCCTGCGCGGCCTCGGTCTGCGGACGCTGCCCCTGCCCCTCGTGATGCCGCCGGTCCCCTTGCACCTGGTCTGGCACCAACGCCACGACAACGATCGAGCCCACGCGTGGCTGCGCACCCAGGCCCGCTCGGCACTACAGGCCGTGTTCGCCCCTCGGCCGCGATGACTCGCGAAGGGCCGGTGGCCGGGCTAGGGTCCACGCGTGAACAGTCGGCAGCCGGAGACGTCCCCCGACCGCTGCGCGATCGTGCTGGTGGCCTCCTCCGCCGGGGGTATCCAGGGCTTGCAGACGCTGCTGGGCGGCCTGGACCCCGGGCTCCCGGCATCCGTGCTGGTGACCCAACACCTGCGCCGCGACCGCGTGACGCACATCGTCCCGATCCTGTCCCGCGCCACCGGTCTCCGCGTCAAACTGGCCGAAGACGGCGAGCACCCGAGAGCGGGAAGCGTCTGCATCGCACCGCCCGACCACCATCTGTGCGTGGAGACACACGGCGCGCTGTCCCTGTCCCGCGAGGGCCCGGTCAACTACGCGCGCCCGGCCGCCGATCCGCTCTTCGAGTCGGCCTCGAAGGCCTATGGGCCGCTGGTCATCGCTTGCGTGCTCACCGGATCCGACGGCGACGGCGCCCGGGGAGTGAAAGCGGTCAAGTCGCGCGGGGGCGTCGTCATCGTGGAAGACCCCGCGACGGCCGCATTCCAAGGGATGCCCCAATCCGCCGTCCAGACCGGCCAGGTCGACTTCGTCCGCCCCGCCGACGGCATCGCACCCCTCATCCACCAACTCCTGCACCCGGCCCGCAGCTCCTGAAGGACTTGGCCCCAACCCGGCGATGAGTTCCTCCCACGCTTCGGGTCTCCCCTGACAGACACCTGACAGACACCCGAGTCGAGCAAAGGAACAGCCGTGAAAGATGATGTCTGGTCGCTGGTACACGCCGAGCGTGCGGCGCTGATCGAGGACCTCACTGGCCTCGATGACAAGCAGTGGGATCTCCCGTCCATGTGTGACGGGTGGACCGTGCACGACGTGGTCGCCCACCTGGTCGACACGGCTCGCACGACGCGCATCGGTTTCGTGAGTGGCATGGTCCGGGCACGTTTCGACTTCGACCGGCAGAACGCACGCGGTGTGGATCGCGAGCGTGGCGCCTCCCCACAAAAGACGCTGGAGCGGCTGCGTCAGGTGGCCTCCCGCAGATCGGGCCCTCCCGCACCGCTCGACACCCGGCTCATCGAGGAAGTCGTCCATGGTGAGGACATCCGTCGCCCCTTGGGACTCACCCACTCGTACCTGCCGGAGGCTGTCGTCAGGTCGCTGCGCCTACAGGCTCGTACGTCAGCGTCCTTCGGCGGAGCCAAGGAGCGCGTGTCCGGCGTCCAACTGGCCCCGACCGACGCCGACTTGCGCATCGGCGAAGGCCCGCAAGTGCGCGGAACCGCGCTTTCCCTGCTGCTGGCCATCTCCGGGCGGCAAGAAGCGCTGGACGAGCTTGACGGCCCGGGGGTCGACACACTGAGGGGGGCTTCCTGACGAAAGACCTGCCCGTCGGCCATCAGCCATCACCCGGCACCCGGCACCCGGCACCCGGCCAAGTCCAGATCAACCCCCGACAGCAAAGAGCAGTCATGACCATCCCTGGACGCGCTGTACTCGACGCCTTCCAACTCACCGGAAGCGGAAGCCCCCTTCGCCTGCCGGGAGGGGAAGGCCGAAGTGTCCGCGTGGAAGACGTGGTGCTCAAGCCCGCCGGTCCGGACACCGAGTTCGCCGAGTGGCTTGCCGACATCATGACCTCGGTCCAGGAAGACGGCTTCCGCGTCGCGCGCCCCCTGCGGGCCACCACCGGAGCCTGGAGCCACGACGGCTGGACCGCCTCGCGCTTCGTCCCCGGCACCGAACCCGACCACTCTGCGGCACCCCGCTGGCTTGAGATCGTGGCGGCAGGGCGCGCCTTCCACCGCGCCCTGGCCGACGTCCCCCGCCCCGCCCTGCTCGACCGGCGCCGCGACTGGTGGGCGACCGGCGACCGAGTCGCCTGGCAGGAGAAGGAGGTCGGTCTGCTCCCCGCTTTGCGCCGGCCCTACGACGAGTTGACCGCGCTGCTCGGCCCGAAGCCGCAGGAGCGGCCCCAGCTCATCCACGGCGATCTCACAGGCAACGTCCTGTTCGCACCGGGGCTGCCCCCGGCCGTCATCGACTTCTCGCCCTATTGGCGCCCGCCGGCCTTCGGCGAGGCCGTCGTCGTGGGCGACGCCCTGATCTGGCATGGCGCCGGCCCCGAGCTGCTCCACGAGGCTGCTTCCGCGCATGGACCCGACTTCGTGCAGTACGTCGTCCGCGCGGTCGTCTTCCGTCTCGTCACGACCAGCGAGCACCTCCGCGACCTGCTCCCGGAGGACCCCTGCGGCACGGAGGGCACCTGCGGCACCACCACCGAGATCCGACGTTACGAGCACGCCGCACGGCAACTCAGTCTCTTCACCGGGAGCTTGGCTTGACGAGGTGCTCGAAGGAGACCCTCGCGCCCTTCATCACGAACAACGCGACGCGGGTCACAAGACCGGCGGCCCCTGTTCGACACGCCGCAGCACCGGGGTGAGCCGGTCGAGGCCGTCGTCGGTCTGGATCTGGCGTTCGTCCCACCAGGTGGCTCCCGCGTCGGCCAACGGGCCGATCAGATCACGGGACTTGGCGGCGTCGTCGCCCGGCGTGGCACCGCCGAGGATGATGTCGAAGGGGGTACCGGACAGGCCCACGTCCTCGCGCTGCCGTCGCACGTACGCCACCAGGTCGCGCACCTGGTCGATCGGCGGCACATGGCCGTGTTTGGCGTCGGCGAACAGCGGGACCGCGCCGTCCCAGCGGGCGGCCCGGCGCATGGGCGGGCGGTTCGGCCAGAAGCCGGCGACCCAGACGGGCGGCCGAGGTCGTTGCACCGTGGCGGGCAGCAGCGTCACGTCCCGTGCCTGGTAGTGCCGTCCGTCATGGTTCACCGGCTCGCCCGACCAGTAGCGCTGGAGCAGGTCCAGTCCCTCGTCCAGCCGCTCGGCCAGCACCTTCGGATCCGTGGTGTCGCCGAAGCTCGCGTACTCGTCCTCGACGGGTCCGCCGAGCCCCGCCCCGAAGGTGACCCGGCCCCCGCTGAGGGAATCCAGGGTCGCCACCTGGCGGGCGAGTTGCTGTGGGCGCCTGCGGGCGACGGGGGTGACCAGTGTCCCCAGTCTGATCCGGGAGGTCGCCAGCGCGGCGGCGGTCAGCAGCATCCAGGGGTCCCCGAAGGGCCTGTCCCCGTGCTTGCGATGCAGCACGTGGTCCCAGACGAACAGCCCGTCCCACCCTGCCTGTTCCGCCGCCACGGCCACCTTCGCCACGGTCCTGGGATCGGCGAAGTCGCCGAAGTTCGGAATGTTGACCGAGAAGCGCATCTCCGCATCCTGCGGCACGGCACTGAGCCCGGCAACCGATTAGCGGCATGCGTGACCACGGGGCTCATCTGATGTCACATCAGGGTACGACCTCGCGGGTTCCGGCCGCGCCTGATCAGCCCGCGCGGCGCAGCGGCGGGACGGCCGGGACCTCGATCGCGTTCTCGATGTCCGCGACCGTCATCTTGAACTGGTCGGGATAGGCGTCGCGTCGCGTGCGGCGGGCGGGTTCAGTGGTGCGCCAGGTGTAGAGGCACTGACGGCACTGCAGGACGTCCCAGACGCCGGGAACCGGCGAGGTCGCGAGCCGGTCGATGGTCTCGAAGGCGCAGCGCGGGCAGATGGTGGGGTCGTCGGGCAGGGGCATGGCCGGGTTCCTTCCGGAAGGGGAGCTGAGGGCGGCTGGAGGGGAGCCAGGAGGTCAGGAGCGGGCCGCGATGAGCCGCTGGAGCTTTGCCGCCCACTCCTTCGCCTCGGGCAGGTCCTTGGCCGGGGTGGAGAAGTTGCCGCGTACGTCGGGGGCGACCGGGGTCGTCGCGTCAATGATCATCTTGCTGGTGATGCCGGCCGGCTGGGCGGCGGGTGCCAGCTCCAGGACGGACAGGTTGGGGATGACGACGACGTCGTCGGCGGGGTTGACCTTGGCGGACATGGCCCACATGACCTGCGGCAGGTTGAAGGGGTCGACGTCCTCGTCGACCAGGATCACCTGGGCCACGTAGCCGAGGCCGTGGGGTGTGGTCATCGCGCGCATGCCGACGGCCTTGGCGAAGCCGCCGTACCGCTTGGCGGTCGAGATGATGACCATCAGGCCGTGCGTGTACATGGCGTTGACCGCCTGCACCTCGGGGTATTCGGCGCGCAGTTGCTTGAGGAGCGGGACACAGGTGTTGGGGCCGACGAGGTAGTCGACCTCGGTCCACGGCATGCCCAGGTAGAGGGACTCGAAGACGGGGTTCGTGCGGTGGGAGACGCGGTCGACGCGGATCACGGGCATGCGGCGGCCGCCGGAGTAATGGCCGGTGAACTCGCCGAAGGGGCCCTCGATCTGGCGCTTGCGGGACTCGATGACACCCTCGATGACGACCTCGCTGCCCCAGGGCACGTCGAAGCCGGTCAGCGGTGCGGTCGCGATGGGGGCGGGCGCGCCACGCAGGGCGCCGGCCATCTCGTACTCGCTCTGGTCGTACGCCATCGGCATCCCGGCCACGATCGTGATCACCGGGTCGTTGCCGAGGGTGATGGCGACGGGCAGGTCCTCTCCCGCCTCCTCGGCCTTGCGCAGGTGGTGGGCGATGTCGTGCATGGGGACGGGCTGGAAGGCGAGTCGGTCGGTGCCGATCACCTCGATGCGGTACGTGCCGACGTTCTGCTTGCCGAAGTTCCGCGGGTCCTCGGGATCGCGGGAGACGACGGCGGCCTTGTCGAGGTAGAAGCCGCCGTCGCCGTCGTTCAGGCGGAAGAGGGGCAGGACGGAGAAGAGGTCGACGTCCGCACCCTCCTGGGTGTTCTCGCGCCAGGGGGCGTCCTCGCGGCGTTCGGGGGCGACGGGGAAGACGTCCCAGCGGGCCGCGAAGGCCTCCACCTGCTCCTTGACCGGGGTGTTCCTGGGCAGGCCGAGAGCGAGGGCGTGATTGGCCCAGGAGCCGTGCACGTTCATGGCGATGCGGGCGTCGGTGAAGCCCTTGACGTTGTCGAAGTACAGAGCCGGCGCGTTCTCGCCGATGCGGCCCGTGGCGTTGGCGGCCGCGGCCAGGTCGGGCTCGGGCAGGACCTCCTCGGTGAGGCGCAGCAGCTGCCCCTCCTGCTCCAGGGTGTCGAGGAAACTGCGCAGGTCGTCGTGGGCCATGGATAACTCCTGTGTGGGGAAGGGCGGTTTGAGGGTCCTGGCGCTTCAGGAAGCGGGCCGCAGGGCTGCCGCGCGGGCGGCGCGCATGCCTTCCCAGCGCTTGGCGGCGGGCGCGGGCAGGTCGAACTGGTCGAGCACGCGGGCGGTGATGTGGTCGACGATGTCGTCGACGGTCGCCGGGTGGTTGTAGAAGGCCGGCATCGGCGGCACCATCCGCACGCCCTGCCGGGCCAGGGCAAGCATGTTCTCCAGGTGGATCTCGCTCAGCGGTGTCTCGCGGGGTACGAGGACGAGCCTGCGCCGCTCCTTGAGGACGACATCGGCGGCGCGGGCCACGAGACCCTCCGCGTAGCCGGCGCGGATCCCGGCCAGCGTCTTCATCGAGCAGGGCACGATCACCATGCCGTCGGTGCGGAACGAGCCGGAGGAGATGGTGGCGCCCTGGTCGTCGGGATGGTGCGTGACGTCGGCGAGCTCGCTCACCGCGGAGACCGGGAGACCGGTCTCCAGCTCGATGGTGGTGCGTGCCCAGCGGGACAGGACGAGATGGGTCTCCACGTCCGGCAGCTGGGCCAAATTCTCCAGGAGCCGCACGCCGATGGCCGCTCCCGTCGCCCCGGTCATTCCCACGATCAGCCGCACTCGCCCGCTCCTTGCACCAAGATGACCTGCGCTTTTACTCCTGCGCGCCGTTGTTTCCACGCTAGGAGGCCGCTGGTGCGTGGCAGCGGTACGCTCGGGACTCACGATGGGGAAAAACGGACACCCTGATGTCAGGGACCTGGATTACACCGCGGCGGTCGGCGCTCCCACAGGCGTCGAGGTGGTGGAGCTCGGCGGCCTCTACGAACGCTCGCGGCGGCACGGCAACGATCCGTACGCGCCCTTGCGCCCCGCCTTCCACCAGCTGATCGTGGTCCGCGCGCGCCCGCTGCGCATCGCGGTGGATTTCGTCGAGCACGACCTGCCGCCCGGATCCTGGCTGTGGATCCGGCCGGGGCAGGTGCAGCGGTTCAGCCGGGACCTCGTCGCGGCGGACGGAGTGATCGTCCTGTTCCAGCCCGGGTTCCTGCCGCCCGCGACGGTGGCGGCCGCGCACATGGATCCGCCCTACGAGCAGCGGCCGCTGGTGCCCGAGGGCGAGCAGGCGGGGGCGTTGCGGCGGGCGCTGGACCATCTCACGTACGAGTACGACGCGCTGGCCTCCCTTCCGCTCGAGGCGCACGTCGAGGTGGTGAGGCACCTGGTGTCCGTCCTGGTGCTGCGCCTGGCGGCGGTGCGGGGAACGGCGCCCCTGCCGGGCCCGGTGAGCGAGGTGTTCCGGCGCTTTCACGACGCGGTGGAGCGCGACCACGCGGTGACACGGCGGGTCGAGGACTACGCGGCGGCGCTCGGCTACAGCCCGCGCACGCTGTCGCGGGCGACGTCGGCCGTCACCGGCGCGAGTGCGAAGAAGTTCGTCGACGAGCGGGTGCTTCTGGAGGCCAAACGCCTCCTCCAGCACACCAGCCTCCCGGCGAAGGAGATCGCGGGGAAGCTGGGGTTCGCGGACGCGAGCGACTTCACGAAGTTCTTCCGGCTGCGGACGGGCACGACGCCGGCCGCGTTCCGCGCACAGGCTCTGGGGCAGGCCGTGTTCGGCTCCGCGTGAACGAGAGGCGCGCTCCTCGGCCAGGGCCGCCTCGTGCTCCGCGTCACCGACGTAGTACAGCGCGCGGGCCGTGTACGGAAAACGTCATCCTTTGTGACCGATTCCCGCAAGGGGATGTGGCCACGCGCCGCGGCACTGCAAGATAGGACCGTGGTAGGCAACCTTCCAGCTGTGATGACCACTTTCGTCGGCCGCAGCAGCGAACTGGACGTCATCGCTACGGCGTTGACGGAACACCGGCTGGTCACCCTCACCGGTGGCGGCGGTGTCGGCAAGAGCCGCTTGGCGCTGCGCGTCGCCGAGCAGGTACGCGGCGCGTACGCCGACGGGGTCTGGTGGGCCGACCTGTCCACCCTCAACGACGACCGGTTGTTCACCGCCACGGTCTGCGACGCCGTCGGTCTCCTGGACCACAACCCGCGCGCGCCCATAGAAGGGCTGTGCGAGTGGCTGACCGGACGGCAGGTCCTGCTCGTCCTCGACTGCTGCGAGCGGGTCCTTTCCTCCTGTCTGCACCTCGTCAGCGAACTCCTCGCCGCCGCCCCTCAGCTGACCGTCCTCGCCACCAGCAGGGAACCCCTTGCCACCCACTGCGAGCACTGCATCGAGGTCGCTCCGCTCTCCACGGAGGACGGCGGAGAGGCGATGCGCCTCTTCCGTGAGCGGTGCGCCACGGCCGCCCCCGGGTTGTCACTCGACTCCCCCGCCGACGCCGAGGTCATCTCCGGCATCTGCAACCGCTTGGAGGGAATCCCCCTCGCTGTCGAGCTCGCCTGCGCGCGGCTGGGTGAGAACAGCCTCGTCGAGATCGCCGAGCGTCTGAGTTCGCGGCTCGACACCCTGATCGACGAGTCCGTGTGGCCCATGCGCCACCGAGCCCTGCGCACCGCGATCGGCTGGAGCCACGAACTGTGCGCCCCGCTCGAACGCCTAGTGTGGGCCAGGCTCTCCGTCTTCCACGGCCCCGTGGAAACGGCGGACGCCCAGTCCGTCTGCGCCGGCGGCCCTCTCGGCACGCACGAGATCCCTCGGATCCTGGAGCGGCTCGCGGACCAGTCCGTCCTCCAACGGGACGGCACCCGCTACCGCATGCTCGACACCCTGCGCGAGTACGGAGCGATGTGGCTCGACGAACTCGGTGAGACGCACGCCCTCACCCAGCTCCATGCCGCGCACTTCGCCACCGTGATCGCGAGCGCCGAGGCGGGCTGGCTCAGCGACCGGCAGGTCGCCTGGTACGCCAGAATCTCCGACAGCCACGCCGACGTACGCGCCGCGCTCGACCACCTCATCGCCGAGGACCCGGACGCCGCCATCGAGATGGCCGGGCGAACGGGCCTGTTCTGGCCCTGTTGCGGACACCTTCACGAATCACGCGATTACCTCGAACGCGCCCTCGCTCTCGACACTCCCGACGGTCCGCCCCGCACGCGCGCGCTGTGGGCCCTTGGCATCACCCTCACCCTCCAGGGCGACCACCACAGCGCCCTGCGCGTCGGGGAGGAGTGCGCCGTCGCCGCACAACAGGACCAGGACCGCACACCCCAGTCCGCGCTCTTCGCCGCGCACACCCTTGGCCTGACCCACCTCATGGCCGGCCGCCCGCAGGCCGCATACGAGGTGAGTGACCATGCCCTGGTCACCCACGCAAGCTCTCCCCCGGCGGGCGCGCCACAGCTCTGCTGCATGGTGATCAGGATCTTCGCCCAATCTGCGCTCGGCCGGCTGGACGAGGCCTACGAAGGGGCCACCGCCCTGCGCGCTCTCAGCCACCAGTACGGCGAGCACTGGGCACGGTCGTACGCGTTCCACCAGCTCGCCTTCATCGACCTGCGCCGAGGCCGCCCGCAGGCCGCGGAGCGCCATGCGCGAGCCATGCTCACCAGCAAGCACCACCTCAACGACAACCTCGGAATCGCCCTGGCCCTCGACCTGCTCACCGGCGCGAACGCGGCCCAGGGCAACGGCATCCGAGCCGCCTGCACCTCCGGCACCGGACTGACGTACTGGCGCATGCTCGGCCACCCGAATCGCGGCACGCCCGAACTCTCCGAGATCCGCGAGCAATGGGAGCAGCAGGCCCGTGAAGCGGCCGGTGCCAACGCCTACGACAAGGCTTTCCACAACGCTGTCAACGACGACGCCGAACAGGGCCTCGCCCTCGCGCTACAGGTACCGCCGACCTCCTGACCGGCTGTTCCACTCCGATCACACTGGCGTCCTCCCCGCAAAGGGAGCGGCCCCGGTCAGCCCTTGCGGGGTGACCGGGGCCGTTCCTCGAAAGGCGGCTGCGCCGGGGAGGCGGCTCAACTGGCCGGCATCGGCTCGGTTTTCTTGCCGTCGCCGTCCGGCTGCGCGCCGTTCTCCTGTGCGAGCCGTTCCATGCCGCTCGTCGTCTTCAGCGGCTTCTCCTTGATGAAGATCACCGCGACCAGTGCCAGCGCCGCGAAGGGAGCCGCCAGCAGGAAGAGGTCGGCGGTCGCCAGGCCGTAGGCGTTCTCCACGATCTCCCGCATCGGCGCGGGGAGCTTCGTCATGTCGGGTACGGCGCCTTCGCCGCCGCCGGCACCTTCGGCGGCCGTACCGCCCGCCGCGCCCACGCTCTTGGAGATCTCCGAAGCCACGCGGTTGGCCAGGACGGCGCCAAGGACACTGGTGCCGATCGTGCCGCCCATGCTGCGGAAGAACGACAGGACGGATGTCGCCGCACCCAACTCGGTTGCCGGTACATCGTTCTGCGCGGCAAGGACGAGGTTCTGCATCAGCATGCCGACACCGATGCCGAGCACGGCCATGTACAGGCTGAGCAGTCCGAAGCCGGTGTTCGCGTCGATGGTGGCGAGCAGCCCCAGACCTGCGGTCATGATGACGGCGCCCGAGACCAGGTAGGCCTTCCACTTGCCGGTCCTGCTGATGAACTGGCCGGCGACGGTGGAGGAGACCAGCAGTCCCAGGATCATCGGCAGACTCATCATGCCCGCCACCGTGGGCGACTTGCCGAGCGCGATCTGGAAGTACTGCGAGAGGAATACGGTGCCGCCGAACATGGCCACACCCACCAGCAGGCTCGCGACGGTCGTCAGCGTGACGGTCCTGTTGCGGAAGATGGCGAGCGGAATGATCGGCTCCGGCACCCGGGACTCCACGAACACCGCAGCAACCAACAGGATCACACCAGTTGAGGTGAGCGCCGCGGTCTGCCAGGACGCCCAGTCGAACTGCTGGCCCGCCAGCGAGGTCCAGATCAGCAGCGCGCAGACGCCCGCCACGATCAGGAAGGCGCCCAGGAAGTCGATCTTCACGTCACGGCGCACGGTCGGCAGTCGCAGTGTGCGCTGAAGGATCAGGATGGCAAGGAGCGCGAACGGCACGCCGATGAAGAAGCACCAGCGCCAGCCCAGCCAGGACGTGTCCACCAGGACACCTCCGACCAGCGGTCCCGCCACCGTGCCCACGGCGAACACGGCGCCGAAGATGCCCGCGTACTTGCCGAGCCTGCGCGGCGGGATGACGGCCGCCATCACCACCTGCGCAAGCGCGGTGAGGCCACCGGCACCGATGCCCTGCACGACGCGGCTGAAGATGAGCAGCCCCACGCCCTGCGAGAACCCGGCGAGCAGGGAGCCGACGATGAACATGGCGAGGGACAGCTGCAGGAGCAGCTTCTTGTTGTAGAGGTCCGAGAGCTTGCCCCACAGAGGGACGGTCGCCGTCATGGCGAGCAGCTCGGAGGTGACGACCCAGGTGTAGGACGACTGGCTGGCGCCGAGGTCGGCGATGATGCGCGGCAGGGCGTTGGCCACGACCGTACCGGCCAGGATGGCGACGAACATGCCCGCCATCAGCCCGGACATGGCCTGGAGTATCTGCTTGTTGCTCATGGAGGTGGGCGCCTGATCGGGCGCCTCTGCTGTGCTCAAGGTGTCCTTCTCGGAAGTCGATCCGTGGATCGGGCAGGAACGGGATTCAAGGGTGACGCGGGCTCAGGAGCCGGCCGCGGGGGCGGCCAGGCCTGCGGCCAGGTGCTCGAAGGTGAGGCGGAAGACCTCGACGAAGGCGATGTCGGCCGTCCGCCCGCACCAGTCCTCGATGGCGACCCGGATGGCGGTCGTGGAGACGGCGGCGACCAGCCGGGGGTAGAGCCCGACCGCCTCGCCCGGCGCTCCCCCCAGCCGCTCGGCGATCGCCTGCGCCAACTCCGACTCCTCGGCCATGTGGGCCCCCAGGCCACGGACGAGGAGGTGCGGCGAGCGCTGGAAGACCTTGGCCCGCAGGCTCCAGATCTCGTGGCGCTCCTCGATGTCCACCAGTTCCGCGGCGAACGCGTCCCGCAGCACGTCGAGTACGGCCAGATCGGCGGGCGCCTGGCGCACCGTGCGCCGGAGCCGCTCGCCGACCTCCTCGTCGATCATCAGGAAGGCGTCGTCGTGACTGTCGAAGTAGTTGAAGAACGTGCGCGGAGAGACTCCCGCCGCGCTGCTGATCGCCTCGACGGTGACGTTCTCCGCCCCGTGCTCGGCGGCCAGCCGCACCGCTGCATCGGACAACGCCGCCCGCGTGGCCCGCTTCTTGCGCTCACGGAGTCCGGGCGCAGCGTCTTTGCTCGTCACATCTTGCAGACTACGCAAAGATGCAGAGTGCGCAAAATTAACCTCCAGCGATACATCGGCCGCAGGCAATCCACCCCGTACCGCCAGGTGTTCCCCATTCCCTCCATGGGTTAGGTTAGGCATACCTAAGGTAGAGGCTTGGGTCTCTTCAACGGCATGGAGCATTTGGATGCGCCCACACAGCACCCGCATCACGCAGCCGACCCCCGCCGAACGCGTGCACGCGATCCTGCACGCGGCACAGTCGATGACAGTGATCAGCGACGGGAGTCACACCGAGGTCCACCGGCTCGACGGCGCGGGTGCGGGGCACATCCACCTGCACGCCCCGGGCCAGGACACCCCGGCGTCGCCGCAGGAACGCCGCCCGGTCCGCCTGGAGTTCACCGACATCGCACCGACCGCCGTACGCGACCGCCTGCGTGCCCGCGTCACCGTCACGGGGCTCCTGACGGCCCCGTACAGCGATGAGTCGGACCAGAGCACCTGCATGGAGTTCGGTCAGGCGCTCCTCGAAGACGATCAGGGCCGCCACTTCGTCTCCCTCGACGAGCTCTGCTCGGTCCCCCCGGATCCGATCACCGGCAGCGAGGCGGAGATGCTGACCCATCTCGTGGACAGTCACCAGGAGCTCGTCCCGCTCCTGGTCCGTCTGGTGCAACCGCAGCCGGAGAAGGGCATGTTGCGCGCGGTCCCGCTGGCCATGGACCGCTACGGCGTGACGTTGCGTCTGGAGTACCCCACCACGCATCTCGACGTCCGGCTGCCGTTCGCCACTCCCGTCAGCGACATCGACCAGGCAGGACCTCAGATCCGGGGGCTCCTGGCCGCGGCCCGTCGCGCCTCCCACGGTCAGCGGTGGATGTCCGCGCCGGGACCAAGTGGCAGGCCCAGGCCGTAGAAGAGGCCGAGGACCACGAGCCAGGCGATCAGGAACGGCACCACGAACACCGAGAGCCGGGCCATGACCGTGCCGAGCTGCGCGCCGGGTTCGTAGCGGCGCAGGATCGTCAGCATCAGGAAGACGTACGGATTGAGCGGCGTGATCATCTGGGTCGCGGAGTCGCCGATCCGGAACGCGGCCTGGGTGACGGCCGGTTCCATGCCGAGGAGCATGAACGCCGGGACGAAGACCGGCGCGACCAGGGACCACAGGGCCGAGCCCGAAGTGACGAAGAGATTCAGGACACAGACCAGGAAGACGAAGAGGACCAGGCCCGTGAAACCCGTCAGGCCTGCGGACTCCAGGAGGTTCGCGCCCTTCACCGCGAGCAGCGTGCCGACGTTGGACCAGTCGAAGACACCGATGACCTGTGAGATCACCAGGATCAGGACGATGTAGCCGGACATGCCGGTGATCGACTCGGCCATCATGCGCGGGGCGTCGTCGGCGCGCTTGAGGGTGCCGACGGTGCGGCCGTACACGATGCCCGCCAGGACGAAGGCGACGAACAAGAGCGGCACGATGCCGTTGAGGACCGGTGAGGGGACCAGGGCACCGCCCTCGCCTCGCAGCGGGGAGCCCGGCAGCAGCCAGCAGGTGACCACGACGGCCGCATAGAGCAGGACGGCCAGGCCCGAACGCAGCAGGCCCGTGCGCTGCCTTGCGGTCACGGTGACCGTGACGGCGGAGCCCGCGCCGTCCCCATCTGCCTCGCCATCTGCCTCGCCATCTGCCTCGCCATCTGCCTCGCCATCTGCGGTCGGATCCGGCTGGGGCAGCCGGGGTTCCAGGACGCGGGAGATCAGGAAGCCGCCGATCAGGGCGAGCACGCAGCTGGCGGCGGCTGTGAAGAAGTAGTTGATGAGGATGTGCGTGGGGGCGCTCTCGCCGCCGGGCACGACCGCGGCGGCCTGCTGCGTGATGCCCGTGTAGAGCGCGTCGAGCGCGCCGATCGAGAAGCCCGCCGCGTAGCCGGCGCAGACGCAGGCGAAGCCGCCTATCAGGCCCGCGATCGGATTGCGGCCCGCGTTCTTGAAGGCGAGTGCGGCCAGCGGCGGGATCACCAGGATCGCGACGTCGCTCATCAGGTGCGCCTGGCAGGACACGAAGGCGACCAGGTAGGGCAGCAGGCGCCTGGGCGCCCGCGCGATGGAGGCGCGTACGGCTGTTTCGAGCAGGCCCGTCTTCTCGGCGACGCCGACCGCGGCCATCATCAGCAGGACGGTGCCGAGCGAGGGGAAGCCGGTGAAGTTCGGGATGAAGTTCTCGAGCAGCCAGCGCACGCCCTCGCCGCTGAACAGGCCCTTGACCGCGAGTGTCTTGTCCTCGCCGGGCACCGTGACGGTGGTGCCGGTGGCGGCGAGGACCGTCGAGACCGTGCCGATGATCAGGAAGAGGCCGAGGAAGAGCAGCACCGGGTGCGGGAGCTTGTTGCCCGCACGCTCGATGCCGTTCAGGACCTTGTCGAGCACGGACCGCTTCGGCGGGCCGCCCGTCGGCGTCTTCGCGGAGGTGACCGAGGTGCTCATCCGGCGGCTCCTTCCGATGGCGCGCCGCTCGCCGCCGGGGCGGTCCGTGCCAGGCCGAGCGTGTCCTTGCGTACGGCGCCGCGCTGGGCGACGAACACGATGCGCGCCGGGTCGGACAGGACCGAGATGTCCGCGAGCGGATCGCCGTCGCACATCACCAGGTCTCCGTGCTTGCCCGCTTCGAGCGTGCCGATCTCCGCGGAGAGACCGAGGAGTTCGGCGGCGCTGCGGGTGCCCGCCTCAATGGCCCGTTGCGGCGTCATGCCGAGGGCCACGAGGTGGGAGAGCTCGCGCAGGTTGCGGCCGTGGGGCACCATCGCCGCGTCGGTGCCCATCGCGATGCGTACGCCGTCGGCGATGGCCGCGGCGATGTTCTCCCGGGTGATGCCGGACCAGCGGACCTTCTTCTCGTAGTGGAAGGGCTGCATGGTCGAACGGTCGATGCCGTCGAACACCGTTGACAGGGTCGGCACCACGAACGTGCCGTGCTCGCCCGCCAGTTCGCGTGCCTGCGCGGTGAGGCCGTAGCCGTGCTCGACGCTGCTCACGCCGCTGCGGATCGCGTTGACGATGCCCGCGGTGCCCTGTGCGTGGGCCGCCACGGGGCGGCCGCCGTGCCGGGCCACCTCGTCGACGACCGTGCGGATCTCCTCGACGGTCAGGCCTTCGTCGTCGGGCTGGTCGTAGGGGCTGCTCATTCCGCCGGTCGCGCAGACCTTGATCACGTCGGCGCCCGAGCGGAGCAGGCGGCGCACCGCGACCCGTACCTCGTCCGGGGTGTCGGCGATCTCGCCCACCCCGGCGCTGGGGTCGAAGCCGCACTCCGAGCGGAAGTCGGCGTGGCCGCCGGTGTGGCTGAGGATGCGGACCGCCGTGTGCAGGCGGGGTCCTGCGGTGAGGCCCGCGGCGACCGCGTCCCGGTACCCCGCGGGCAGGCCGCCCAGGTCGCGGGCGGTGGTGATGCCCGCTTCCAGGGTGATGCGCAGGCGCTCGGCGGTGCGGAACGTCTCCAGGGTCTGGTCGCTCTCGTGCCGGCGGACCATCTGCCGGGGCGATTCGATGGCGAGGTGGACGTGGGTGTCGATGAAGCCCGGCAGGACCGTGCGTCCTGCCGCGTCCACGGTCCTGGCCCTGGCGGGGGCCTCGGGCGCGGTGGCGGCCGGTCCTGCGTGGACGATCGTGCCGTCCTCGTCGATGTCGATGACGGCGTCCGTGACGGGGGCCGCACCGGTGCCGTCGACGAGTCGGGCCCGGATGATGCGCAAGGAGGAGAACAGTGCGTGGCTCATGGCCGACGATCCTCGGTATCAGGGATCACGACTGTGTAAAATCGCCGGAATCCTTCACCTCGATGCCTTCGACGCAGGATTCGGCACCTCTCATGGACACGCAGCGGACGCACACCCTGGACGAACTGGATCTGTCGATCGTGCACGCCCTCCAGATCCAGCCCAGGGTCCCCTGGGTACGGATGGGCGAGGTCCTGGAGGTCGACGCGGTGACGGTCGCCCGCCGCTGGGAGCGCATGGTGCGCGCGGGCGTGGCCTGGGTGGACGGCTATCTGTCGACCGGCCACGACGAGGGCGTCTACGCCCAGATCGAGATCGACATGGACGGCCGCCTGAGCGAGGACACCATCGGGCAACTCGCCCGTGATCCACACGTGTTGAGCCTCAAGCAGACCTCGGGCGGGCGTGATCTGCTCGCGATCGTCGCCGCCGCCGACCTCGACGGGCTCGCCAGGCTCTCCGGCGACCGGGTGTCGCAACTGCCGGGAGTACGCGCCGTACGCAGCCATGTCATCACGGCGGCTCCCTTCGAGGGGGCCTCGTGGCGGCTGCGCATCCTCACCCGGCAGCAGCGCACCGCGCTCACCGTGGAGAGGCCCGCGCTGCCCGACGAACCGCTGCGGCCCCTCGACCGCCGCATCGCCCTCGCGCTCGGCACCGACGGCCGGATGCCGCTGACGGAGCTCGCGGAGACCGTCGGCGCCTCCGCCGCGACCGTCCGGCGCAGGCTGCGCGTCCTGACCGGCACCGGGCGGCTCTCGCTGCGCTGCGCGCTTGCCAGGCCGCTGACCGGATTTCCGGTCTCGGTCGTCTACTTCGGCTCGGTGCCCGCCCAGCATCTCGACGAGACGGTGAGCGCGCTGCGCACCCTGCCGGGCCTGCGCATGTGCAGCATCACGGCGGGCGCGCACAATCTGATGCTCGACATCTGGCTGCCTGCCCTGTCCGAGGTCCACACCACCGAGGCGCTGCTCAACAGCCGCCTCGCGCACCTGGATCTGCGGATCACGGAGCGCGCCGTGGTGCTGCGTACGGTCAAGCACGTGGGGCGGGTGCTCGACCGCAGAGGGCACAGCATGGGGTCGGCGCCGCTCAACTACTGGGACGCGTAAGGGTGTTTGGGCCTGCGGTGCTCCGGCTCGCCGGTCGCAGGGCGAACAGCCGGGTGAGCGGGTGGAAGCGGTAGCGGCCGGGAGCCGGGGACTCCAGGAACTGGACGTCGACCAGCTGCTCCAGGATCACCTCGGTCGCCGAGGGCGCCTCGCCGGTCGTCGCCGCCGCCCGCGCCACCGTCAACTCGCCCTGCCCCGCCGCCAGCAGGGGGAGCGCGAGCGCCGCGGTCCGTCCGGTGGCGCCCCGGGCCAGGAGCTCGCGGTGGCCCACCTCCAGGGCCGCGCGCATGTCCAGATCCGCGAAGGACAGCTCCGCCAGACGCCGCGCGGGGTCGGCCAGCCGGTCGGCGAGTTCCCGCACCGGCCACCGGGGCCGTGCCGCCAGGCGGGCTCCCGCGATGCGCAGGGCCAGCGGGAGGTGACCGCAGTGGTGCGCGATCGCATCGGCGGCGCCGGGTTCCGCGGTCAGTCTCCCCGGTCCCGCCCAGAGGCCGAGCACCTCGACGGAGGCCGGGGGCGGCAGAGGCGTCAGGTGGAGGTGGGCGGCGCCGTTCAGGGCGGCGAGGACCCCGCGGCTGGTGACGAGCACCGCGCAGCCGTGCGCCGCGGGCAGCAGGGGGCGCACCTGCGCTGCGTCCAGGGCGTTGTCGAGGACGATGAGCACCCGTCGCTCGGTGAGCCGGGTGCGGTAGGCGGCCGCCGCGTCCGCCTCACTGCCAGGAGTCGGCATGGGCGCGCCCAGCGCGCAGAGAAAACGCCGGAGGACGACAGCGGGCGGGACGGGATGCTCGTCGTGGCGTGAGCCCCGTAAGTCGGCATAGAGCTGGCCGTCGGGGTACCGCTCGGCGAGCCGGTGGGCCGCGTGCACGGCGAGCGCCGACTTGCCGACACCGCCGGGGCCGTCGAGCGCGACCACCAGGGGGCCGCTGCCCCGCGGCATCGGGCGGAGCGCATCGAGTACATCCAACTCCCCTCCCCTGCCGGGGAGTTCCGGGATATCCGCGGGCAACTGGCGGGGCACGGCCGGCGGGCAACCGGCGTTGTCCCTGCCGGGCGGGCCCGCGCGGCCGTTGGCAGCCGTGCGCGAGCGGCGCGTCTCCTCCACCCGGTCGCGGGCCGTCGCAAGCAGCCGCAGCTCGCGGCCGGTCGCCCCGAGCAGTTGGACCAGGGTGTCGAAGCGGTCGGTCGGCGGCAGGGTCTTGCCCGCGAAGTAGTCGCCGATCACCCCGTGCGCCCAGCCCGTCCGCGCCGCCAACTGACGGTAGGTGAGCTGGGCGCCCCCGTCCCTGCGCGCGGCGCGTCTGCGCAGCTGCCGCAGCAGCGCGGCCAACGCGTCGGCCGTGTGCACGGATTCGACCGGGCCGACGTCCGCCGCCGCATCCCGCGCTCCCCCGTCCGGCGGGTGTCCCGCCGCCCCCGTTGACATGGTTGGCATCCTCCGCACCGGCTCGCGCCGGGCGACCTCGTGTGACCGTCGCCTGGCCGAGGCCATCCGGACCTGTCCGGTGGTGCCCGATTTCGGGGATCTCCCCCCGGGACGCGCTGCGAGCATCCGTCTACCGCTCGGATCCCGCGTATCGGCGACCGGGCACCGCACCGGCTGTCACTACGGCATTCGTGGATTATCGCCCTCCGGTTTGGTGCGGCTTCCCGGCAAACGCCACGGGCCGAGCGTCGCAACACCGCACGACCGACATCGGACAACCGACATCGGACAACCAAGGAGGCACGACCTATATGAGTAGGGTCTGCAACAAAGCCCCCGGCCTGCCTGACGGCAGCGTGGCCGAACAGTCTCTGTACGAGCGCGTGGACGGCCCCATCGCCACCGGCTCGGCCCACTTCATGCGGGCGGGCAGTGAGCTGCACCTGATGCATTCCGACCTGGAGCTCAACGACGTGCGCCAGGCCGCCCTGCGGGTGCGCTGCGCTGCCGCCGCCGTCCGGGCCGCACTGGTGGAGTACCGCACCTCGCACCGCGTCGCCCAGGAGCTGGGCTTCTACCCGGTCCACGACGAGCGGCTGCGGGTCGCGGGCGGCGGGACCGCCCCGGTGCGCGAGACGCTCGGCGCCGCCCGCGAAGCGGACCTGGTCCAGCTGGACCGGGGAGCCGTCGAGGCCATTGCGCGGCGCTACGAAGAGGGCGGGGACGAGGCGGCGTTCGGCCACTTCGTGACCGAGCTGACCGGCTTCTCGGCTGAGCTCGAGGGCTTCGCGGCACAGGCCACCGAAGCCGGTCCTGCCGACTGGCAGCGCCTGGCCTGGCAGTTGCTCACCGGGTTCGACCGCATCCGGATCTACGGTCAGGCACTGGCCGTCGTCAACATCCTCGGCATGACCCCCGGCGCCGTCGCCGTCGACGGCGCCGGGCAGGAAAGGAGCACCAGGATATGAGCGCAGTCTGCAACAAGCTCCTCAGCCTCGGCGAGGAGGACCTGCGCAGCAAGAAGCAGCTCGCGCAGGCAGCGGGCACCGAAGTGACCGCGGCCACCAGTGAGTTGTGCCGGGCCCTGGAACTCGCCGAGCACGGTGACGGGGTGGCCGGTGCCGCGGTGTACGCCGCGGCGGCACGGGACCGGCTCGACGGTGCCGCCCGGATGCTGGCCCAGGTGGCCGACATCCTCGCGAAGGGCAGCCTCAGCCCGGAGTCGGCCGCGTGGTACAGCAGGCTCGACTACGACCGGCTCTACCGCTCGGGCATCAGCCTGGGCGCGGTGCCGCACGCGGCCGAGCTGTGGCAGGCGTACACCCGGCAGGCCCTGACCGGTGGCCCGCTCGGCATCTGCCACGACATGCGCGACCGCACTCTCGCCGTGGCCGCCCTCATCGGCGAGTGGCTGGAGCGGATCGACGCCCCGGCTGCGGACACCGCGCTGCCGCGGATCCAGTCCGCGATGGCCGACCTGGCCGCGTACACGCAGCTTGTCGCCTTCGCCAACAAGGTGGAGCCGCGGGACCCGGCATGGGTGGTGGCGCGGGACGCCGCGGCGTAGCCGTCCGTACGCACGACAGGGGAGCGCCGGCCAGTGCCGGCGCTCCTTCTGTGCGCCATCAGCTGGGGTCAGCAGACGGCACTGGATGAGGACGCCCGCATCATCAACATCATCAACGCGTCTTCGGATAACGGACGAAGAGAATGCCCTGGACCTCGCCGTCCGGTGCGCTGTAGAAGTGCGGGACGTCGGCCGGCCAGTGGGCGTGGCCGCCGGGCCCGGCCGTCTGCGGCGCGTCCGGCAGGCCGACGACCGCCGTTCCGGAGAGCACCATCAGGCTCTCCGTGGTGAGCGGGACATGCGCGGCCGACTCCTGGGTCGCGCCCTCGGCGACGGTGACGCGGAAGACGTCCGTGGCCGCGTCCTCGTCCTCGTACCGCTCCAGGAGGACCGCGGTGACGGCGCTGCCGGAGACTCCTCCCTCGCCCGCCGCGACGCCTGGCGCCGGGTCGTCGAGCACGGCGCTGACCGGGCGGCCGAGCGCGGTCGTCAGGGCGTAGAGCGTTTCCAGCGTGGGGTTGCGCCGGCCCGTCTCGAGTTCCGAGAGCGTGCCCTTGCCGACGCCCGAGCGGCGCGAGAGCTCCGACAGGGACAGGCCGTCGTCCTGCCGCAGCCGTTTCAGCCTGCGCCCCACCTCGTCGTTCAGACCCATCCGTCCAGTTCCGTCCGTTTCCAAGCCCACCGGCGCTTTGACGTGCCGCCACCCACATCCTTAGTGTTCCACAAACAGAACGTTCCGTATAAGGAACGTCTGGACCCGTTCTCCTGCCCCCCTCCGGAAGTGATGCCCGCATGTCCCCGCTCGCCCGCATACGCGCCATCGCACCACCCTCGGCCGTGGCGGCGGCGCTCATCGCGGTCACCGTCGGGGTGACCAGTGCCGCTGCCCTCGTGTTCACCGCGGCGCGGGCCGCGGGGGCGGATGCGCGGGAGGTCTCTTCGTGGATGCTGGCGCTCGGCATCGGGATCGCCGTGACCTGCGTGGGTCTTTCGCTGCGGTACAAGGCCCCGATCGTCACGTCCTGGTCGACGCCTGGCGCCGCGCTTCTCGCCACGAGCCTGAGCGGGGTGTCCATGGGCAAGGCCGTGGGCGCGTTCGTGTTCAGTGGCGCGCTGATCGCGGTGAGCGGTCTGACGGGATGGTTCGCGCGGATCATGGACCGGATCCCGGTACCGCTCGCATCTGCGCTGCTCGGCGGTGTGCTGCTCGATTTCGGGACGGGGCTGTTCTCCCAGATGGGCGGCAGTTTCGCGATCGCGTTTCCGGTGTTCGTGCTCTACCTCCTCGCGCGCCGGCTGCTCCCCCGCTACGCCGTCCTCATCGCGCTCGGCGGCGGGGTCGTCGCCTCGGTCCTCACCGGGGGCTGGCATCTGGAACGGGTCCGTCTTTCGCTCGCGCATCCGGTGTTCACGGCTCCCGAGTTCGACTGGAAGGTACTGATCAGCGTCGGCGTGCCGCTGTTCGTCGTCACCATGGCCTCGCAGAATCTGCCGGGGGTCGCCGTGCTGCGAGGGTCCGGCTACGAGGTGCCCGTCTCGCCCGTCCTGACGTGGACCGGCGCCGTGCAGGCCGTGCTCGCGCCGTTCGGGGCGTTCGGCATCAACCTGGCGGCGATGACCGCCGCGATCTGCACCGGCGAATCGGCCCACCCCGACCGGCAGCGGCGCTACCTCGCGGCCGTGTGGGCGGGCGTCTTCTACCTGTGTGTGGGCCTGCTCGGCGCGACCGTCGCCTCGCTGCTCACCGCGATGCCGCACGCGCTCGTCCTGGCCGTCGCCGGGGTCGGGCTGCTCGCCACGATCGAGGCGTCCCTGGCCAGTGCCCTGTCGGACCCCACGTCCAGGGAGGCGGCCGTGGTCACCTTCCTCGCGACGGCCTCCGGTGTGACGCTGCTCGGCATCGGGTCCGCGTTCTGGGGGCTGCTCGCGGGCGTGCTCACCAGCGTCATCGCGTCGGTAGGACGCCGGCGCCGGGCCGCCGCAGCCGGGCCAGCACCCGCACCCGTACCCGCCCCGCAGGCGGTCACGTCGGCCTCGCGCGCACCTGAGCGGACCTCCGCGTGAACACCGGGCACTGAGGCTACGGCTCGCATCAGGGCCGATGGAACCGCGCTTCCGGATAGCGTGCCGACGGGCCATCCAGCAGTCGTGTGTTGCTGCCACGTGCTTCGGACGACGCGTGGAGCGCGGCCGATCCCGCGCAGAGAAAGTACGTGCCGCCGGTGTCGTCGCCGGCGATCGGCTCCAACGACGCACCGGAGGCCAGGTGCACGTCCTCGACGTGGTAAGCACGGCTCACGTCGAAGTTGACGGGGAACGCGGCCAGTTCGGCCAGGTCGGCCCTGGTTCGCAAGAGCTCCGGAACACGATCGGTCATACGTCCGCACCCCAGCGCCGTGATCGCCGAGGACCGCGGGACGGCCAGGTGCACCCTTCGTCCCGGAGCGGGTCCCCGACGTTCGGCGACAGCGGCGCCTACGGCGTCATCAAGGCTGCGCTCGCCCACTCGGCACGCAGCGCCTTCTTGTCCACCTTGCCGACCTTGGTCGTCGGCAGCCGGTCCAACAGGACCGTCTTCCGTGGCGTGTACAGGTCTCCCAACTCGGCGGTCACCGCCGCGCCGACCGTGATCGGGTCGACGTCGGCGCCATCGGCCGTGGCCAGGAAGATCTGCACGGCCTCCCCGAACTCCTCGTCCGGCACGCCGAGCGCCGCCGCGTTGCGCACCCCGGGGATGGTGAGCAGGAAGTCCTCGAGGACTCGGGAGTAGACGTTGTCGCTGGTGCTGCCGGTGACGATGATGTCCTTGGCCCGGTCGACGAGGTAGAGGTATCCCTCGGCGTCGAGATAGCCCATGTCCCCGGTGCGCAGCCAGCCGTCGCGCAGCGCCTCCGCGGTGCGCTCCGGGTCCTCGTAGTAGCCGAGCATCACGGCCTTGCCTCGGACACACACCTCGCCGACCTGCCGGACGGGCAGCGCGGTCACGCCGTCCTCCGCACGGATCTCGATCTCGGTGTCGGATATCGCGCGACCGCAGCTGCGCCAGAGCTCGGGGCGACGGGCTCCTTCCGAGGCGAGATCATCCGCGCCGAAGGCGGCGATGCCGAGCGCCTCCGACTGCCCGTAGCCCTGGCTGAGCACGGGTCCGAAGACCTCGACCGTCTGCTGCAGTCGGCTGGGCGACGAAGCCGCGCCGCCGACGACGATGCGCCGCAGCGCGGGGAGGACGCCCGGCACACACTCCGGATGGTCGAGAAGCGCGTACAGCATGGGCGGTACGAACATGGTGGCGGTGATCCGCTCCTCGCGCAGTACCGTCAGCGCCGCGCCCGCCTCGAACTCGGGCAGCACGACGAGGACGGACCCTGTCACCAGCGCCTGGATCGAGGTGAGATGACCGCTGCCGTGCGTGAGCAGTGTGGCGGCGAGCACCCGGTCCGTGTCCGCGTCCATGGTCGGGAAGAAGGCGGATCCGGAGTCCCCCGGGGCGCCGTCCGCGAGGTCCACCACCGTGTCGTAGAGCCGGTGGGTGTGCGCGGCGAGCTTGGGATGGCCCAGGGTGCCGCCGGTATAGAGAACGGTGACGGCCTCGTCCGCTCCCGGGGCGGGCACGCCCTCGGGGCGCACCGCGGGGCACTCGGCCGCCAGGGCGAGCAGGTCCGTGCACGGCAGTTCGCAGGGCCCGAGGCTCAGTAGTACAGGCGCGTGGACGCTGCGTCCTGCGGCGTCGGCGGCCCGCTCGGCGAAGACCGGGTCGGTGACCACGGCGCGCGCCCGGGACTGCTCGACGAGTGCGGCGAGCTCGCCGGGGCCCGGTTCAGGCGGCAGGAACACGACGCGGCAGCCGATGAGATGGACCGCGAGTTGCACCAGGACGGAGTCCACGCGATTGGCCAGGAACAGTCCCACTCCGTCGCCGGGTTCGAGACCCTGCCGGCGCAGCGCCTGCCCCAGACCGAACAGCCGCCGCCGAGCCTCACCCCGGGTCAGCCGCTGCGCACCCTGGACGAGCGCTTCGGCGTCCTCGTCCTTGTTCCAGTGCTCCAGGATGCGGTCCACGTACGTCGACTGCTCGGATGTTTGCTGTGCGGTAATGATCATGGACACATGCAAACATGCCACTCAGAATCCATGGTCGCACAGGGGTCAACTTCGGCCATCAGCAGGCGGAGTACCATGCCCCACCCTCGAAAGACAGGCCCACGGGTGCAGTTGGCGGTAGTGCGGGCCAAGTGGCGACTTAGTGATTGAAAATCGGATATTCCGTGATGCCCCGGTGTTACTGTACGTGCCGGTAACTCTGGCGGGTACTCGTCAGAATGGACTCGGGGGGTCACTTCGTCATGGGCGCCGTGCCCCCATGACCAAGGAACACATGCACCACAGAATCACCACCAGGCTGCTCACGACGCTGACCGCTCTGTCGCTCCCGCTCACTTCGGCCGTCGCGGCCGGCGCCCCGGCGTTCGCCGCCGAGAAGGAGCCGCCGAGTCTCATAGAGATCGCCGAGCGGGTCTCCCACTATGCGAAGTGCGACGATCTGGGTCTCGTCGAGAAGGCCGGCTGCCTCAGGGAGTTCACGCGCAAGGCGCTCATCGCCGGTGCGGGCACCGCGCTGTTCCTCTACGGGACACAGTCAGTGATGAAGGACCACGGCGCACGGTTCAAGACGCTCGACACAGAGCTGGACGCACTGGGGAAGCTGAAGCTCGCTGAGCTCAAGGATCCCTCGACAACGGCTGATCCCAAAGAACAAGAACAAATCCTGACCCAGGCGGTCAAGACCGCCAAGGCCGCGAAGCCGCATCTGACCAAGCTCGCGTCGAACGTGGCCAAGGCCGACGAGATGATGGGCACGACGAGCGACTCGCTCTATGTCCTCAGCATTCTCACCGTCGTCGTCGGCGACTACGGCTTCCCGCCGTCGAGGGATGTCAAGCCCGTCAAGGACACCACCGACTGGGGCAAGGAGCTCAGGGAGCTCAACGCGGCGTTCGACCAGATGAACAAGGGCTTCGCCCAGATGGACCGCGGCCTCAAGACGATGAACACAGGCGTCACCGAGGTCAATCAGGGGCTGGCCAAGGCCAACAAGGGGATCACCAAGGCCAATAAGGGCATGAAGGAGATGAACACCGGCATCGCCCAGGCCAACAAGGGCATGAAGGCCGCGAACAAACACGTCCCGGGGATCAAGAAGGGCGCCGAGAGGCTCAGCGAACTCCCCGACATCGGCTTCGACTTCTCCCACGTCGGCGACTCCTGGGGATCGGGCTCCTCCGGCCTGGACGAGGCCGCACAGCAGCGCCGGATGTCCCTCTTCCTGGACCTGGTGCCTGGCATCGGCGACGGCAAGGGCATCGTGGAGGCGCTGACCGGCAAGGACCTGGCCACCGGTGAGAAGCTCAGCGGCCTTGAGCGGGCGTCCGGTTCGCTCGCCGTCCTTCGCTGGCTCAAGGTCGGCGGCAAGGTCGGCGCCAAGGCCCTGACCGCGGACGACGTCCGCAAGGCCCGTAAGGGCGGGAGCATCGGCGCCACCTGCGCGGGCAACAGCTTCCTGCCCGGCACTCCCGTGCTCATGGCCGGCGGTACCGCCGTCCCCATCGAGCAGGTAAGGGAGGGCGACGAGGTCCTGTCCACCGACCCGGGCACCGGACACACCGAGGGACAGCCCGTCACCGACCTCATCGTCGGCAGCGGCGAGAAGAACCTCGTCAAGGTCGGCGTGGACGTCGACGGCGACAGCGGGGACCGGACCGCCTCGGTCACCGCGACGGACCAGCACCCCTTCTGGACCGGCAGCCTCGACCAGTGGACCAACGCGGCCGACCTCGCGCCCGGGATGACGCTGCGGACCGCATCGGGCGTACCCGCCCGAGTCGACGCGGTCACCTCGTGGAGGGCCCGGCCCCAGGAGGTCCGCAACCTCACCGTGGCCGGCACGCACACGTACTACGTGCTGGCGGGCGGCACCCCTGTCCTGGTGCACAACGCCGCCCCGTGCCGGCTCATCACGTCAGCGATCGGCAAGGACTCGCTCCTGGCGAAGGCGGCGCACCAGGCCGGCAGGAACCAAGCGGTCCAGCGTGACCTGGACGGGCTCTTCGAGCAGCTGTCCCGTGGAAACATGAACCCGGGACTCGGCAGCAAGGCTCTGGCGGGAACCGACATCACGTACGCCCGCGGCCGGAACGGCGGGCGCCTCTTCTTCCGGAACGTGGACGGCGGCGTCGAGATCGTCGGCAAGGCCGACAAGGGCAACGAGTCCAAGGTGATTGCGAGGCTGAAGCAGCTCTATGGAAAGTGACCCGCAGTACGTCGTCGAGGACGACCGGTTCTCGGCTCTCTTCATGCTGGGGGCCGACGACCGCGCCGAGGACGTCGAGAACGTCGACGTCGAGCTCCGCCTGCCCGACGGAACGAGGTGGAGTGCCACCTTCATGACGCTCCGCGAGATCGCCGAGGTCATGGACCGCTGGAAGCAGACGGGCGAATGCGCGGGCGGCGCGTTCTTCCAGTGCCCCGACCTCGTCATCGTCCCGACCGGAGGGGTCGACGCGATGATGGCTTCCCTTCGCGGAATCATGGACGCCGGCGGCCCGGAGGGAATCCTGCCCGGACTGGACTGAGCGGCAGGGCGCCGGAGGCCACTCGGTGAGGCGGGCGGGGCCTCCGGCGCAGGTCCCGTCCGCCTCACAGGTAGGCGCGCGGTCCCGTCGGCCTCACAGATAAGCGCGCGCCTGGAGCCCGTACATCTGCGCGTAGAGGCTGCCCCGCGCCAGCAATTCCTCGTGAGTGCCCGTCTCGGCGACCCGTCCGTGGTCGAGTACGACGATGAGGTCGGCGCCGCGCACGGTCGAGAAGCGGTGTGAGACCAGCAGCGTGACCGTGTCCGGACGGCCGCCGTCCGGCCGGGGTCGGCGCGCGGCCTCGATGTAGCGCTCGAAGATGACGTGCTCGGTCTCCGCGTCCAGGGACGCGGTCGGCTCGTCCAGGATGCGCAGGAGCGGGTCCTGCCGCATCAGGGCACGTGCGAGCGCCAGCTTCTGCCACTGGCCCGTCGACAGGTCGGTCCCGTGCTCCCAGCGGCTGCCCAGCTGGGATTCCAGACCGTTCGGCAGCGTGCCGGGCAGGTCGGTGGCCCCGGCCCGGCCGAGAGCGCCGACGACCGCCCACGGGTCGGCGATCCGCGACAGCTCCCCGACGCCGACCGTCTCGCGGAGGACGAACTCGAAGCGTACGAAGTCCTCGAAGGCGGCGCCGAGACGCTCGCGCCACTGCTCCGGGCCCAGGGCGTCGAGACTCACCCCGTCGACCGTGATCCGGCCCAGCGTCGGCTCGTACATCCGGCACAACAGCTTGACCAGGGTGGTCTTTCCGGAGCCGTTCTCGCCGACCAGGGCCACCACTCCCCCGGCCGGGAGCCGCAGATCGACGTCTCGCAGCGCGGTCGCCGACGTGCCGGGATAGCGGAAGGTCAGCCCCTCCACGGCGATGCCCTGCCGCAGCATCGACGGCACGGCAGCCCGAGCGGTGCCCGAGGCCGTGGTGGGGGAAGCTGCGGTCACGGCGGGCGCCGGATTCGCCCGTTCCGCGTAGGTCCGCAGCCAGCGCAACCGCTCGGCGCTCTGCAGGAGTTCGACGACGGCCCCCGTGGCCTGCACGAGTCCGCCGACATGACCGGTGAACCGCCCGGCCAGGACGACGGTGAGCAGTACCGCGCCCAGGCTGGTGTGACCGGTCACCGCGAGATGCACGACGAAGGCGACCGCGCCGATCAGGCCGAGCGAGTTGAGCAGTCCCGCCGCGCAGCCGACCGCGGCGAACCGCCACTGTGCCCGGCTCGCGACGCCGTCCGCGCGGCCGCGCAACTCGCCCACCCTGGACCACAGTTCGGGCCCCGCCTCGAAGATGCGCAGTTCCTTGCCCGCCTCCGGTGAGGTGGCAAGGCGGGCGAGGCGCGCGGCGAGCCGGTAGTCGGCCGCCGTCGCCTCTTGGGCGCGGGCGATGACGCCGCGCGCGGAGATCTGCAGGCGCAGGGCGAGTGCCCCGATGAGCGGCAGCACCAGCAGGGCGGGGTGGACGGTGGCCAGGAGCGCGGCGGTGACCAGGAAGCCGCCGAGCTGTTCGAGCAGGTTGAGCACCCAGTTGAGCAGCGCTCCCATGGCCAGGGTGCGGTCACGCAGCAGGTGGAGCCGGTCCTGGAACGCGGGCGACTCCTGGTGGCGGAGCCCGGGGATACCCGCGGCGATGCGGGCCAGCAACCGGTCGAAGGCGAAGCCCACGCGCTCGCTGAGCCCGATCCTGGCCCCGATGGCCGCCAGTTCGACCGCCTCCCACACCCCGAGGCTCACCACCAGCAGGAGCGCCGCCGTCAACGTGGACTCCAGCAGCTCCTGTTGTGCACCTTCGGCCATGGACCGCAGCCACAGGGCCTGGAGGGCCGCGAGTCCGGCCGCGGCGGGCACGAGCAGCAGCCCTAGCACGGCGAGTTTCCACGACTCCCGGAAGGACTCGGCGACCAGGGTGCGCAACGCGTCGAGCACGCTGCGCCCACCGCGTTCGGACAGCTGAGGAGGGTCGCCGCCGCCTGGGTCGTCCGGCAGCTCGTCCTCCGGCCGGGGCGACGCCACCGATGCCACCGGCGGCAACCCCACGGGTGGGCAGGCAGGACCACGATCGTCCCGGGCGCCGGCACCAGCCCCGGCACCCGCCCCGTCTCCATCACCGGATTCCGCGTCATCGTCGACGAATCGCTCCGCCTGCAACCGGTACATCCGGGCGTACTTGCCGCCGAGCGCCATCAACGCGTCGTGCGTGCCGCTCTCCACGATCCGCCCGCCGTCCATGACGTGGATGAGGCCGACCCTGCGTACGCCTGAGAAGCGGTGCGAGACCAGGACCGTGGTGGCTCCCCCGCTGACCGTGAGGAACCGGTCGAAGAAGTCGGCCTCCGCCCGCGCGTCGAGATGTGCGGTGGGCTCGTCGAGGACGAGCACGGCGCCCGAGCGTGCGGCCAGGAGCGCACGGGCGATCGCGACCCGCTGCCACTGACCGGCGGACAGGTCGGCACCGCCCGCGAACTGCCGGGAGAGCACGGTGTCCCAGCCCGCCCTGAGACCGCGGGGCAGCTCACCGCCGTCGGCAAGTTCCAGGGCGCGCTCCAGGGCGCCCGGGTCACCCCCGATGTCCGGGGCGCCCATCGCCACGTTGTCGCGCAGCGTCAGCGGATACTTCACGAAGTCCTGGAAGACGACGGAGATTCCTCGGCGCCACTGCCGCACTCCGTACTCCCGCACGTCCGCGCCGTCCGCCGTGATGCGCCCGGCATCCGGCTCGTACAGCCGCGCGAGAAGCTTGATCAGCGTCGTCTTGCCGCAGCCGTTCGCCCCGACGATCGCCACGGAGGCCCCGGCCGGGATCTCCAGATCGAGCCCGCGCAGGACGGGCTTGTCCGTGCCGGGATAGGTGAAGTCCACGGATTCGAAGGCGATGCGGCCGTGGGCTGCCGGAGCCCGGCCGTTGCTGTGACCGTTGCGGGGCAGCCTCTGTCCGTCGGCGCGCGAACCGCCCCGGTCGCCCTCCCGATCTCCGCCCTGGTCACCGCCAGCAGGGCTCTGCACGTCGCCCCGACCCCTGCTGTCGGCCATCCCCCGCAACTCCAGCGCGACGAGCGACCTCAGCCCCAGCAGCGCGTCACGCACCATGAGGTCGTCGTCGCCGACCCAGCCGAGCGCGGGCAGCGCGAGCGCCGCCTGGGCGCTGATCACGAGCTGGGTGAGCCCGAGGTCGCCGCGCGCGGCGGCGAAGGCCGCGTACCCCAGGACCACGCCTTCCGCGAGGACCACGAACGCGACGGCCCCGTAGGCGCGCCGCGCGGCCTTCCCTCGGGTGGCCCAGACCGTGGCCATGCCCGACTGCCAGACGGCCGTCATCCGGTCGGCGAGCCAGTCACCGAGCCCGAAGACGCGTATCTCCTTGGCGGGCTCGGGATCCACGGCAAGCGACCGCAGATAGCCCGCCCTTCGGATCACGGCGCTCGCCGACTCCATGCTGCCGTGCACCTGGCGCGACAGACGCAGGTAGGAGCGGTAGGTCAGCACCGCCGCGAGCCCGAGCAGCACAGGCGCCCACCAGGCGAGCGGCGCCAACAGGACGAGCAGACCGATCCCTTCGAGCCTCGGGCGCACGATCTCGGGCAGCAGGGACGCGAGTTGGTCCGGCCGGGTGCCTTGCTCGGTGGCCAGGCGCAGGGTGTCGGCGTAGCCCGGCTCTTCGAGGTGTCCGATGCCGTCCGGGCCGGTCCCGGCCGCGATGGCCCGGTCCTCCACCACGCCGGCGGCACGCAGCCGCAGTACCGCCGCGAGCCCGCTGTCCAAGGCGCGCAGTCCCGTGCGTACGAGGGTCAGCGCGCCGAAGGCGATCAGGGCGACCAGTGCGCGCCGGGCGGCGGCCGACCCGGCGCCCGCATCGACGGCGCCGGGCAGCTCGCCCACCAGCTGCCCGGTCGCGACCACGATGAGCGGGCCGGTGAGCGCCCCGCAGACCACGGTCACGGCGAGTGCGACAGTGTGCCGGGGCCCGGCTCGCCACAGCAGCCGCACTGCTGCCGTCCATTCCTGCCACGTACGCATTCCGGCCTCCCGAGCCGCGCGCCACCGCTGGGAGCTCGATGCTCACAGAGGAGCCGGGTGGCCGGGGGACGGTCCCGGTCGCGACCGGACGCCGCCGGTCGCGCGCCGAGCCATGCTGCGAGGCCGACAGCCCGCAGAGGCGGCGCACGGGCGGCGGCTCAGCTTCCGGCGAGGCCCAGCCGGCCTGCGTTGACGCCGGCCTGGAAGCGCGAGTCGGCCGCCAGAGCCGTCATCAGTTCGGCGACCCGCCTGCGGTAGGTCCGCACGGACATGCCGACTCTGCGCGCGCCCACGGCATCGGTGAGACCGGCCGCGAGCGCCTGGAGCACGGCGAACGAGTCGGCGTCCAGGCCCTCGGTCTCGCGCCGCAGGTAGTCCGCGAGAGGGGTGCCTGCGTCCCACGTGGCGCACATCAGGGCGTGGACGCCGGCGACGAGGGCCGGTGCGGTCGTGATCGTGAACTCGCGGCCTCGGGCGCCACTGCGCCCGGCGAGGATCATCACCCGGCGGTCGATGATGATCGTCTCGTGCGGCAGTGTCGCGGCCCGGACGCGCACCTGGCCGCCGGCGGCCTCGATGTCGAACAGGTGCAACCGCTGTCCCTCGTCGGCCAGTACGGCAGGTGTGTAGAGCTTGCGTACGACCATGCCGTCGGCGGCCCGGGGGCGCAGGCGACGCACGATCGTCTCCCTGGCCTCGGGACGCGTCCAGGTGTGCAGGTCGTTGGCGGCGCAGAAGAACTCCCGCGTCGTCTCGCCGAAGAGCTGGGCGGTCAGCGCGGCCAGCTGCCTCTCGCCGTGCACTGTCTGCGTGGTGTGGTCGGTCACCCTCCCAGTCTTGCTCACGCTCGTGGCAAAACGTTGCCATCCGGTCTGCGATCGGGCCTCACGGGGCGAGGGTGGGGACATGACCACACAGATCACGGCCGCAGCGAGCGGCCAGTTCATGCTGGGCGGCGACCGCCGCGTCAACCGCCTGGGCTTCGGCGCGATGCGCCTGGCGGCAGGCACGTTCACCGGGCCGGCACGCGACCCGCAGACCGGTGTCGCGGTCCTGCGGCAGGCGGTCGAGGCAGGCGTCGACCACATCGACACGGCCGGTTTCTACGCCCGGGGCGAGGTGAGCGCCAACGACCTGATCCGTACGGCTCTCGCGCCCTACTCGGCCGAGCTGTTGATCGCCACCAAGGTCGGCCCGCTGCGTGGCGCGGACGGCATGCCCACCGGCCAGGCCGGCCCCGAGCAGCTGCGCGGTCTGGTGACCGAGGATCTGCGCGCTCTCGGTCTCGACCGCCTCGACCTCGTCTACCTGCGGGTCGGGGGCATGAGCGAGCCGGGCGGCGAGAGCGTGGCCGACCGGTTCGCGGCCCTGGCGGAACTGCGCGACGAGGGTCTGATCCGCCACCTGGGCGTCAGCAACGTCGATGCGGCGCAGCTGGACGAGGCGCGGGGCATCGCACCGGTCGTCGCGGTGCAGAACCAGTACCACGTGCACCATCCCGATGACGCCGCCGTGCTGGCGCGCTGCGAGGAGCACGGCATCGCCTACGTGCCGTTCTTTCCTCTCGGCGGCGGCTTCGACCCGATCGAGCACGGCCGCCTCGCGCAGGTGGCCAAGAGGCACGAGGCGACCACCGCACAGGTGGCCCTCGCCTGGTTGCTCGCGAACTCACCGAACATGCTGGCCATCCCCGGCACCGGCTCACCCGACCACCTCGCCGAGAACCTCGCCGCGGCCGGACTGCGTCTGGACGCCGCCGACCTCGCAGAACTGACCGGCTGACCGACTGACCGACTGAAGTGTTTACGGAGCGCTGCGGCCGGTGGCCTGTCGACTCACGGCGAGGTCACCGGCTAGCGCTTGTGCAGGCACGGGGAATCACCCCGCAGCTTCCTGCCGCTTTCTCAGCGCCTCGGCGAGCGCCGCGCGGATCGCGCCGGGCAGCGGCTCGCCCTCCGTCGTGGCGATCAGCTCTTCGGCCACTGCCCGCAGTTTGGTGTTGGAGTTCTGCGACACCTCGACCAGAATCCCCCACGCCTCATCCGCGGTACACGGGCCCAGCGACATCAGCATGCCCCGCGCCTGATCTATGGCGGGATGGGACTCCAAGGCGCGATGCAGGTCGTTCACCTCGGTGCGCAACGCCTTGATCTCGGCAACCTCTTCCGCGCAATTATCATCGGGAGCCTGTTGCCCGAGCGCGCGATGGGGGCTCAGTGCCGGTGTGTTGAGGGAGTCCGATGAGGAAGCCACCTGCTCTGCCTCTCGTCTACTCACGCCGCCTCTGTCGGGCCGGCAGGACCGCTGATGAGGTGAGCATCGCAGATCCCACACATTCGTGGCCAGAGTTTGTTGTTTCCGTGCACGCGGCAGCGCCGGTGGCTGTCTGTCCCAACCGACCGGCGCCTACGTCGCACAGCGCTGTGCCTTCGCTGTGATCGAGTAGCCATCTCCGTTGATCTCAAACAGGTGCAGTGCCCATTGGCCACTCGAACGGGCACTGCTTGTCCGCTTGTTCGCGTGTTCGACTACCCCTGGTGCCGCACCGATTTCGGGCGTAGACCACCTCAACAGCACCCCTACGGCCAGGGGTGCACGCTAGCGTCGCGGCAACGCACTGTTTGGCGGGAGGGGCAGGGATGCGGCGCTCGGCCGGGCATTACGCGCTGCTGCGACACGTGGCTGACATGCAGCGCACAACTGATGGATGGGCCACGGCAGGGCCCGGACTTGATGAACGCGCCACGGGCCCCCTGGTGAGGCTCGGGCTGCTCCGGGCGGCACCCTGCGAGGATCAGGCTGGACTGCCCGCGAAGGCCGGTCGGACGGCCGCGTGGGCGGTGCAATTGACGGACGACGGGTGGGATGCGCTCCTCTACGCACAGGTGCGGGCTGCTCCGCCGACCGCCGAGGCCCCCTCGCCCGGACTGCAGCAGGTGGGCCTGCGCCGCTCGGAGCTGGACACCCTCAGGCGGTTCCTCGCGCTGCGCGGACGCCTCCGGCACGCCCCCGCGCCGGGTCTGGAGTCGGCTGTGGACGCGGCCCGCTTCAACGCGGCGTCCAACCGATGGGTCGTGTACGTGAGCGGTGAGCAGATGGAGTCGATGGCGCGCGCGTTCTTCCTGGAGCGGCTCGGCGGCTCGGCGGCGCCCGCCAACCGGTTCGCCCGCGTGTACGGGGTGAGCTATGAGCCGCCTCCTCATGACGCCGGAGCCACTGCGACCTGCGGGTGACGGGTGGCGGGAGGCGGGAGGCGGGAGGCGGGAGGCGGGAGGCGGGTGGCGGGAGTGCACCGGTCCGCGATCTATAAGCTGCGCGTGTGGCCAGTACAGAGGATTCAGCGTCCAGCGGCAGCGCGGCATCGGCTCCGGCCCCGGCGTCGACAGATCTGCAGTCGTTCGCGGTGCAGCTGCGGCGCATGAACGGCGAGATCAACCGGCTGATCCACGGCTTCGCCGCCGGTCACGACCTGCACGCGACCGATGTCCAGGCCCTGGCGGCCATTCTGGACTCGGACAGTCCGCTCACTCCCGGGCGGCTGCGCGACCATCTGGGGCTGACCTCGGGTGCCGTCACCGCCTGCCTGGACCGCCTTGAACGGGCCGGACACATCCGCCGGTCGCGGGACAGCGAGGACCGCCGGGTGGTGCATCTGCACTACGCACCCGGAGCCAAGTCGGCCGCACGCACCTTCTTCCAGCCCCTGGCCGCCGCGACGGAGAACGCTCGCGTGCGGTTCAGCGAGGACGAACTAGGCGTGGTGGTGCGCTTCTTGGCGGCCATGAACGAGGAGCTCTCCGAGCTGCGAGGGCGTCAGCGCTAGGTACGCCCCGCCGGGCACCCGTGACGGACGAGATGCTTCAATCATTGAGATGCTTATCCATTGAGGTATCGAGTCCGCAAGGAGATCCATGTCCACAGGTACGCGCGTGGCACGCTGGCTTGCCCCCGTCGTCCTGCTCGTCGCCTGGCTCGGCATCGGCGGAACGCTCGGGCCGTACGCCGGGAAGCTCGGCGAGGTCGCCACCAACGATCAGTCCGCCTTCCTCCCGCAGAACGCCGAGTCCACGCAAGTCATCGACGCACAGCGGAAGTTCCGGCAGGAGGAGACCCTCCCCGCGATCGTCGTCTGGACCGCGGACGGCGACACGGGGGCCGACGGGATCGACCAGGCCCAGAAGAGCGCCGCCACCCGGGCGCTGGCTTCCCTGAGTGACGTGTCAGGGGTCGCCGGTCCGGCATCCCCGGCCTTGCCGTCCAAGGACGGCAAGGCGTTGCAAGGTGTCGTCCAACTGCGGCCCGACCTCGGCGAGGAACTGGAAGGCACCCTGGCAGAGGTCAGGGACGCCGCGGCCCGGGTGCCAGGGACGGATGCCCAGGTGGCCGGTCCCGCGGCCAGTCAGGCCGACCTGTCGGACGCCTTCGGGGGCATCGACGGCCTGCTCCTCGGGGTTGCCCTGATCACCGTCCTGGTGATTCTGCTGCTCGTCTACCGCAGCCTGCTGCTTCCGCTGGTCATCATCCTCGGAGTCGTCTTCTCCCTGGGACTCGCCTGCGGAATCGTCTACGTACTGGCCGACCACGACATCGTCCGGGTCGACGGCCAGGTCCAGGGCATCCTGTCCATCCTGGTCATCGGCGCCGCGACCGACTACGCGCTGCTGCTCACCGCGCGCTTCCGTGAGGAACTGGCCGCCGGCCGCGACAGGGTCACCGCCATGCGGGCGGCTCTGCGCCGTTCACTCGGCCCCATCGTCGCAAGCGGCGCCACGGTCGCGCTCGGCCTGCTCGCCCTGCTCCTGAGCGACCTCACCAACAACCGCGCGCTCGGGCCCGTCGGCGCCATCGGCATCGCCTGCGCCGTCCTGAGCACGCTGACCTTCCTGCCCGCGGTCCTGATCCTCCTGGGGCGTACGGCGTACTGGCCCGCCAAGCCCAAGCCGGCCACGGAGAAATCCGCGGGGCAGGGCGTGTGGACCAAGATCGCCTCGCTCGTCGACCGGGCGCCGCGCAAGGTCTGGGCGAGCACTCTCCTGGGCCTGCTCATCTGCACTGCCTTCGCCCCCACGCTCAGCTCCAAGGGCGTGCCCCTGGACGAGATCTTCGTCAACGACGCTCCCTCGGTGGCCGCACAGCAGACGCTCGGCAGGCACTTCCCCGGAGGCTCGGGCAATCCTGCCGTCGTGATCGCGGATGCGGACCGGGCCGAGCAGGTCACGGCCGCCGTCGAACGCACCGACGGGCTGTCCGCCGCCGCGGCCGTGAGCGCGTCCGGCCGGCCGGTTGCGGGCGGGGCGGGCGCGGGTGAACTGCTGGTCGTCGACGGCCGCGTACGCATCGACGCCACCCTGCGGGACGCCGCCGACAGTGACGCGGCGAAGGACACCGTGGCGCGGCTGCGCGACGCCGTCCACGCCGTGAACGGGGCCGACGGGCTGGTCGGCGGCTACACCGCGCAGCAGTACGACACGCAGCGGACCGCCGAGGACGACCGCCTGCTCATCGTCCCGGTGGTCCTCGCGATCATCCTGGTCATCCTGATCGGACTGCTCAGGTCGCTGCTCATGCCGGTCCTGCTGGTCGCGACGGTCGCGCTCAACTTCCTTGCCACTCTGGGGGTTTCAGCCCTGGTCTTCCAGCACGTACTGGGATTCAGCGGCACGGACTCCTCCGTACCGCTCTACGGATTCGTCTTCCTGGTGGCCCTCGGCGTGGACTACAACATCTTCCTGATGTCCCGGGTCCGCGAGGAATCACTGCGCCACGGGCCGCGCGAAGGGGTGTTGCGCGGGCTGACCGCGACCGGAGGCGTCATCACCTCGGCCGGGGTCGTCCTCGCGGCGACCTTCGCGGCGCTCGGCATCATCCCGCTGGCCTTCCTCGTCCAGATCGCGTTCATCGTCGCCTTCGGCGTCCTGCTGGACACCCTGGTCGTACGGTCGCTCCTGGTGCCGGCCCTGGTGCGCGACATCGGCCCGGCGGCGTGGTGGCCGGGTGTCCTCAGCCGCGGCCCCGACTCCCCGCAGCCGGGGCAGTCAGCGGCCGGCTGAGGAACCTGGGCAGGCCGCATCGGGTCAGGTGCCCGCCGTCACCGGCGAGTCGGTCCTGTCACCCACCGAATCCTGCGTCGCGGACTTCGGGATGGGCCGGTCATGGCGCAGCGCGGACCACACCTTGTGCGATGCCTTGTCCAGCGGCAGAACCCGTCCCGAGTCCTGGGCGTCGTAGGTGACCGGCATGGTGACCATGTTGGTGCGGTCGGGGCTGATGCCCTTCAGCTCCTTGGCCAGACCGAGGAGCTTGTCCGCGGAGGCCAGTTCGGAGTCCGCGCTGATGGTCTTGGTCGCGGTGTCCGCCAGGTCGTAGGACTTGGCGGGGCTGCCCAGCGGGTCCACGGTGTCGGCGCGGTGGATCAGCGCCTTGATGAACGCCTGCTGGAGCTGGATGCGGCCCAGGTCGCTGCCGTCGCCCACGCCGTGCCGGGTGCGCACGAGCTCAAGTGCCTGCTTGCCCTTGAGCGTGTGCTTGCCCGCGCTCAGGGCGAGGCCGCTGTTGGGGTCGTGTATCGCCTTGCGGGTGGTGATGTCCACGCCGCCGAGCTCGTCGATGAGCTTCTGGAATCCCTTGAAGTCGACTTCGAGGTAGTGGTCCATGCGGACGCCCGACATCTTCTCGACCGTCTTCACGGTGCACGCCGGTCCGCCCACTTGGTAGGACGAGTTGAACATGGCCTGCTGCGCGCCGGCCGCCTCGCCGCCGTGCGGCTTCGCGCACTGGGGCCGCTCGACCATCGTGTCGCGCGGGATGCTGACGACCGAAGCCCTCTTGTGGGTCTTGTCGACGTGCAGGACCATCGCCGTGTCGGCGCGCGCTCCACTGACGCCGCTGCCGAACTTGCCGTGGGTTCCCGCCCGGGAGTCGGACCCGAGCAGGAGGATGTTCATCGAGCCGTTCTTCTGCTGGCTCGGCCGGTCGTGCCCGAGGGCGGCGTTCACGTCCGTGCCCTGGATGTTGCCGTTGAGGTGCTGCCAGGCGTAGGCCACACCGCCTCCGCCGATCAGGACCACTCCCAGGGCGCCCCATGCGACGTAGCGCAGAGTCTTCTTCCGCGGCTTGCGCCGGGAGCGCCTTACACGCGCGGGCCCGTAGGCGGGCGCTGCGGGGCCGTCGGCCATGTGCGCCTGCTGCTCGTCACCGCTCTCGTGCGGCATGCGCTGCCCCTTTTCGTTGACCGGTTGTTTCGTTGACCGGTTGCTCAGTAGGCGGAGTCGACGTTGTCGATCGAGCCGTACTTGTCGGCGGCGTAGTTCGCGGCCGCGGTGATGTTGGCGACCGGGTCGGTCAGGTTGTTGGGCGTGCCCGCGACGTGGTACGCGTCGAAGGTCGGCTGGATGACCTGCAGCAGGCCCTTGGACGGGGTGCCGTTCTGCGCGTTCACGTCCCAGCCGTTCTGGGCGTTCGGGTCACCGGCGGACTCGCGCATGATGTTGCGGTGCAGGCCCTCGTAGGAGCCGGGGATGCCCTTGGCCTTCATGATGCCGAGGGATTCCTTGATCCAGCCGTCGAGGTTGTCAGCGTAGGGCTTGTCGGCCTTGACGGCCTGGGCTGCCTTGGTGCTCGCGGCGGTCGGCTCGGCGGCCTGGGCGGTCGAGGGGACCAGCGTGAGGGCCGCGGCCGCGGCACCAGCGGTGGCGATGCCGGCGACGGAGATCTTGCGCAGTCGGGTGATGCGGCCGGTGCGGGTCTTCGTGTCGGTAGTGGCCATGCGGGGGTAACTCTCCAATGCGAAGTCTGTGAGGGGGGCTCGGTCGACCCGAGCGGATTCGCCCGGTGCGATCCCGGCTCCCCGGAACTTCAGCAAGGGTTAGCGGTGGCCGGAGCGGGACGCAATGATGTGACGTACTACCCCGGTACGCAGGACGCCCTGGTCAGAGGCCCCACAGGGGACTCGCGGCCGTCCGTGGGCGCCTCGGCGGTTCTACTACCGTCGTTAGCATGTGACGTGGCTCCTATGGGTGGGCTCACAGCCACAGCGACTTTTTACGGGTCCGCGGGGCTTGAGAACGGCTCCTGCTGGGTACGCGGCCCCGCTCAAGGCCGATCCAGCCTGATTTCGCTGCAAATGCGCAGGTCAGGTGGCCGTCGACCGCGCGGTGAAGCGCGAAGGGGGCATACCGAAGGCGCGGGTGAAGGCGGCGGTGAACGCTGCGGGAGATGCGTAGCCGATGCGGGCGCCGACCTCGCTGACCGACGCGGTGCGCAGCAGCGGGACGGCAGCGAGCAGGCGTGCGCGGCCCCGCCAGACGGCGGGACTGTCACCGGTCTCGGAGCGGAAGCGCCGGGTGAAGGCCCGTTCGCTCATGGCCGTGCTCGCGGCCCATGCGGCGTTGGTGGCGTCGGGGTCCGGGGCGGACAGGTACGCGCGGCAGAGGTGCGCGAGGTCGGCGGAGGCCGGGATCCCCACGTGGAACGGGAGCGGGGCGCGCTCGGCGATCTCGTAGAGGAGGAGCGCCGCGATGCTTCCCGCACGGCCGGAGAGGCTGTAGTCGGCGTCGAATTCGACAGCGGCCAGGAGCAGCTCGCGCAGCAGCGGCGGAACGTCCACGACCGTGCAGGTGGCCGGCCACCAGGGCACGGCATGCGGCTCGATGTAGAGGCTCCGGGTGCTCACCCCCAGCATGCGGACGTGGTGCCGCGTGGCGGGCGGGATCAGCACGGCGCGCTCGGGCGGAACGGTCCACGTCCCCTCGGCGGTGTCGACGACCATGACGCCGGTGGCGCCGTGGAGGAACTGGGCGCGCCGGTGTTCGTGCCAGTCCAGTACGTGGCCGGGCGGGTAGTCGGTGCCGATCGGCAGGACTGCCCGGTCGACGTGGTCGACATCGGCCAGCGGGACGTTCTTCACCCGCCCATGCTAATGGCTGACACGCGAAAGAAGAGGGCCGACCATCGCATGCGGGACGGCCGTTGCGGCTGGTGGGGTGGGCCCCATGGACTTCGTGATGTTGACCGGGGTGGGGCTCCTCACCGGAGTGACGACCGTTCTGTTCGGCTTCGGTGGAGGGTTCGTCGCGGTGCCGGTCGTGGTGGGGGCCGACGCCGCGCTCGGCGGCGACGCGATGCGGGTGGCGACGGCGACCTCGGCCCTGGTGATGGTGGTGAACGCGGCGTTCGCGACGGCTGTCACGCCGCGGCGGGTGCTTCTCGCGCTCCGCGGCAGCGGCAGGCTGCTGGTCCTGCTGGCGGCGGGGGCCTCGGTCGGCGCGCTCGCCACGCGCCTGGCTCCGGCCGATGTGGCGAGCTGGGCCTTCATCGCGTACGTCGGCCTCACCATCACCGACCTGCTCCTGCGCCCCGGCTTCCTCCGCCCTTACGCCCCGGTCGAAGCGGCATCGGATGACGCTCCACGTCCGCTGTCGGCCTTCCTCGGCGCACCGATCGGTGCGGTGGCTGCCTTTCTCGGTGTGGGAGGCAGCGTCATGACCGTCCCCGCGATGCGGCGGGCCGGGCACACGATGCGGGTGGCGACCGCCCTGGCCAACCCCCTCACCCTGGCCATCGCGCTCCCCGCCACCGCGGTGTCCCTGGGCGTGGCGGCGGTCCCCGCGGCCACGGACGCGCGGGTGCACCTGGTGGGTCTCATCGACGTCCGGGCCGCCGGCGCGCTCCTTCTGGGAGCTCTGCCGGTCATCGCGGTGCTGAGACGCCGCCCGCCGCGCATCCCCGACCGCGTGCACGCCTGGGCCTACGTCGGGCTGCTCGGCGTGGTGACGGTGGCGATGCTCTTCTTGGCCTGACGGGAGGCTCCCCGACACGGTTCGTGCCGGGAGCGGGAGCGAGCCCAGGGCGCGTCGGCTAGCGGGTGGTGCCGAGCCAGTCCTCGTAGTGGGTGGCGGCCAGGCGCGCGCCCGGGCCCGCGACAAGGACGTCGCCTTCGACGGCGGCGAACATGCCCGCCGTCTCGTCGGTGGTGACGCTGCGGGGGTCCTTGCGGGCCGACAGCGTGCGGCGGCCGAGCTCGTCGAGCGGGAAGACATCGGGGCCCGCGACGTCGAGCGTGCCGTTGAGCGGCGGGGCGGTGGCGACATCGGCGAGGGCCTGGACCACATCGGCCGTCGAGATGGGCTGGACGCGCGTGGCGGGCAGCCGGACGGTCTCTTCGTCGGCGGTCCAGGACAGGACCGCGTCCATGAACTCGAAGAACTGGGTGGCGCGCACGATCGAGTACGGGGTGGGCCCCTGCCGCAGCAGATCCTCCTGGAGCGTCTTCGCGCGGTAGTAGTCCAGCTGCGGCACCTGGTCGACGCCCACGATGGAGAGGATGACCTGATGGCGGACGCCGGCGCGCTCCCCCGCGGCGAGCAGCTGTCCCGTGGTGGTGCGGAAGAAGTCCGGGGAGGCTTCGTCGAACGTCGGCGAGTTCGACACGTTGACGACCGTGTCCGCGCCCTTCAGCGCCTGGTCGAGGCCCGCGCCGGTGAGCAGGTCGACTCCGGTCGACAGGGATGAGGCGACCACCTCGTGGCCTGCCTCACGGAGCCGGGAGACGAGTTGGGAACCGATCAGTCCGGTGCCGCCGATGACCGTGATGTTCATGATCGTGCCCTTCTGTGAACCGAGTCCCACTGCTGCCACAAACTCGGATATCTGATGTCCGAGATAATACTCGGATAGCCTGTGTCCGAGTCAACTGGGAGGACGCATGAAACTGTCCGGCGGCGTGGAGTGGGCACTGCACTGCTGTGTCGTGCTGACCGCGGCAACCGAGCCGGTCCCGGCCGCGCGACTGGCGCAGCTGCACGACGTCTCGCCCAGCTACCTGGCCAAACAGATGCAGGCCCTGTCCCGCGCCGACCTCGTGAAGTCCATTCAGGGCAAGACAGGCGGATACGTCCTGACCAGGCCGGCCGCCGACATCGCGGTCCTGGACGTCGTACTGGCCGTCGACGGGGCGAGCCCGGCCTTCACGTGCACCGAGATCCGCCAGCGGGGCCCCTTCGGCACACCACCCCAGGACTGCACCAAGCAGTGCCCCATCGCCCGCGCGATGAGTGCGGCCGATGCCGCCTGGCGCGCGTCGCTGCAGGCCGTCTCCATCGCGGATCTGGTCGGCTCGGTGGAGCAGGACAGCGGGCCCGAGGCTCTGCCGAGCATCGGTACGTGGCTCGACGCGGCGAACGGCTCCGACGGCTGACGGACACGCGCTCGCGCCCATCGGCGATGTCGTCGCCGATGGGCGCGAGCGTCCCCTCGTGTACGCCTAACTACGCGCGGCGGGGTCGCGGTTGGCCGCGGCCCTGAGGCCGGCGACCGTGAGCGCCACGACCAGCAGTGCGGCCAGCGCAGCCACCACCGCGGACAGGGCCGGAAGGGGAGCTGCCACCCCGTCGGGCCGCAGCACGTAGGCGAGCGTCTTGGAGTCGACCCGATCGTCCACGAGGTGGCTGACGGCCAGCGCACCGGCCACCAAGGTGCTCGCCACGGCCACGACCGGTGACCCGCTCAGGATCAGCGCCACACCCGCCAGAGCGCACAGGACGGAGACCCCGAGCGCGACGGAGAGGCCGAGGGCGGAGGCGTCCGACCAGTTCACCGGGAAGTGAGCCGCCGCACAGAGCAGAAGCAGTACGCCTGCCACGCGACGCAGCCAGACCAGAAGTGGTGCGCTCTGTGCGGGCGCGGCCTCGGCCGCCGGGACGGATGCGGGGCGTACGGTCTCGGCGGACGCCGCGCTCGGCGCTTCCGGGTCCTTGGCCCCGGAGTTGTCCCGGGTGCTGTCCCTAGTGCTGTCCGCAGTGTTGTCCGGAGCTTCGGTCTCGACGCTGTCGGCGCCCTGCTGTTCTCTCAGGCTGCCGATCAGCTGCATCAGGTCCTCGACAGACCTGGTCGTCCCCGCGGCGTGCACCGCCTCGGCGCCGCTGTGCGGATCGTGCGGAGGCCGGGACAGCAGGTGGACGAGACGGCTCACCTCCGGAATGGGCCGCTCCTCGGCGGCGTGCCGGATGGCCTCGTCCATGTGCTCGGCGGGGTGTTCCGGCGGGCCCAGCAGTTCCACCAGCCGGGTGACGTCGTCGACGGAGCGGGCCACGGCCGCCAGACGCAGTACCGAGGCTGCGGTGGTCACACCGTCAGGCGACTGCTCCAGGAGGGTGACGAGGTCGACGACGTCGTCCAGGGGCCGGGACACCACGGCGACGCGTATGAGCTCTTCCACCGCATCGTCGTCGGTGTCGGACGGCGCCTCTTCCGGGGCTCCGTCGTCGGTGTCGGGCGGTGCTTGTTCCGAGGGGCCACCGTCGGCGTCGTACGCGGTCGCTTCCGGGGGAACGCCGTCGGTGTCGTGGTCGGCTTCCTGCGGCCACGGGGCGGTCTTGTCGCGCGTCGGGGCGCCGAGCTGCGCGGTCCCCCAGTGAACCGACGTCGAAACCAGAGGTTCGCCGGTCCCGGAAGTTTCCCCCGCGGCAGAGAATGACTCAGCGGCCATTTCACTTCTCCATTTCAGCGGGACGTCCTCGTCCCACGTGTGTACGTGTCTCCCGTTTTAAGCACGCTTCTTTCCACCCGCCACTGGAGGAGCCGCCCGCCGGCACCAACACCGCCGACGCGCCGTTGACCATGGATTTCATTTACGCAAGGCCGATCAGTCGTCGGCTCCCGGCCCGGCGGTCCGAGGGCCGGGGGAGACGCGCGCCGACCCTCCCCCGGCGGACGCCCTGAACCACTGCCGCTGCGCCCGGAGTTGGCACCCACCAGCAGCACACGGCCCGGCCCGTCGCACCGGCAGCGGTGACTAGGATGATCCAATGAGAAATCGGGGGCGCACACTCAAGGTCACAGCAACACTGGTGCTATCGGCGCTCGCCCTGACCGGCTTCACGACAGGCCGGGGCCACGGCGGTGGCAGTCGCCACAGCAGCGGTGGCGGCGGAGGCGGCTGCAGCAGTTCGAGTCAGAACCACGACAGTTCGTCGTCGAACAGCTCCGGCAGCTCCGGCAGTTATGGGTCATCCGGGTCGACGACATCGGGTTCGGATGACGACGACGATGACGATGCGTACGGCAGCAGCGGCGACGGAAGCAGCGGCACCAGCGGCGGCTCCTACAACCGGAGGCCGACCCAGAATTCCACCTCCTCCAGTTCCCCGGGCGGCGAACGGATGGAGGACGCGAAGGCCAAGTTGGTGAGCTGCGCGACCAAGGCGGCTCCGTACGCGACGGTCAAGGTCACGAACGGCAACGAGAAGTCGGGCCGCTTCTGGGTGTCGGTCACCTTCCTGGACGCCGACGGCATCACCATCATCGAGGAGAGCGAAGAGATCAAGGTGCCCGGGAAGGGCAAGAAGACCGCCCGGATCGAGATCGGTGGCGAGGGCCTGGTCGACTCGGTCGACCGCTGCGAAGTCACCCCCTACGCCGTCCCGACCACCAGCTGAGCGGCCGGGCCCCTGTCGCGACGGCAGGCCCGTTCACCGTGACCGAGCCCCGTATAGGCACGCCCTATACGGGGCATCGGTTTTTGGTCGTGTACCTCCTCCTCTGTGACCGGCTTCACTGACCCGGTAGTTGGTGCGACGACCGGTCGGGACCCGGTGTCGCACGGGGCTTCACAGTCGGCTCTCGGTACGCGACGGCACTCCTGCCCCTGGGGGTGCCGCCTCTGCGTGCAGCGCGCCGGTGGACCCCGCCCGTGCCTGGATGGAGGTTGCAATGACGCATGCCCCGAAAGGCGGCCGCCGCGCTCCACGTGGCGCAGCCGTCGTTGTCGCAGGCGATGGCCAACCTCGAATCCGACCTGGGCGTCTCGCTCTTCCACCGCATGGGCCGCGGCGTGGTCCTCAGCGAGGCCGGTGCCGAGCTCCTCGAACCCAGCCGCCGCGTCCTGCGCGACCTGACCGCCGTGCGCGACAAGGCGGAGGCGCTTTCCGGGCTGCACGGCGGCACCGTCGAGATCGTCGCCATGCCCTCGCCCGGCATCGAGCCCCTGACCACGCTGACCCACCGCTTCACCGAACTGCACCCGTCCGTCACGATCAGCAGCCGCGCCGCATTCACTCCCGAAGACGTCGTCGGCCTCGTACGCAGCGGTGCGTGCGAGCTCGGCCTGCTCGGCGCGGCCAAGCCCGTGGCGCTCTCCGGTGTCGATGTCCTGCCCCTGGAGGAGCAGCCGTTCGTCGTGGTGGCCGGTCCCGACGGTGACGTGCCGGACGGGGCCACCCTGCGCCCCGAAGACCTCGGCGGGCGCAAGCTGATCGCCGCCCGGGGCGGCAGTCTGATGCGCTCCATCGTCGACGACATCACCGCGCAGACGGACGGCACCGACATCGTCGCGGTCGTCGACCACCGCACCTCCGTCCTGCCCCTGGTCCTGGCCGGGGTGGGCATCGCGGTCCTGCCCGCTTCCTGGACGCGGCTCGCCCGCCGCTGCGGTGCGTCGGTCGCCGCCATCGAGCCGACCGCGCACCTGCACGTCGCGATGATCAGCCTGCCCGCCCATCTCACCCCGGGCGCCCGCGCCTTCCTGGAGCTGACCCGCTCGTACGCCGGGCACAAGCAGGTTCCCGCGCCCTGCGCGCCATAGCCGCCATAGCCGCGACCGGCGAACTGATCGTCCGGGCCTATGGGTTGTATCGGAACCTCGTCTTGGACGGGGCACGGCCCCGCTGGGTTGACTCATGTGCGTCGACCGAAGACGTCGATCCACTCGTCGGTCCCCCGTCTCACTCCGCGCCGGGTGACCCACATGAACGGAGGCTCCCGTGACCGCACCCCGCACCTTCCGCATCGCCGCCATCCCCGCCGACGGTGTCGGCACCGAGGTCGTCGCCGCGGGCCGCGCCGTCCTCGACGCCCTCGCGGCCGCCTCGCAGGGCGCCTTCGCCTTCGAGTGGCAGGAGTTCCCCTGGGGCTGCGGCTGCCTCTGGGGCCTGCGCCTGAAGATCTGCCAGAGCTTCGACCAGTGGGCCAACGTCCGCCCCGTGCACTTCCTGCCCGGCATCACCAGCCCGCTGCGCAAGGCGGACGACACCGACCTGGACTGGGTCGTCGTCCGCGAGAACAGCGAGGGCGAGTACGCGGGCCTAGGTGGACGCAATCTCTCCGGCCGCGGACCCGGCGGTGAAGTCGCCCTCCAGTCGGCCCTGTTCACCGAGGTGGGCTGCGAGCGGATCATGCGCTACGCCTTCGACCTGGCCCGCACCCGTACGCACCGCAAGGTCTCGTCCGTCACCAAGAGCAACGCCCAGCAGTACGGCATGGTGCTGTGGGACGACGTGTTCAAGCGGGTCGCCGCCGACTACCCGGACGTGGAGACCGAGAGCGTCCTGGTCGACGCCATGGCCGCGAAGTTCGTCCTGCGCCCCGAGGAGCTCTCCGTCGTCGTCGCCTCCGACCTCAACGCCGACATCCTCTCCGACCTCGGCAGCGCCCTGGCCGGCAGCCTGGGCCTCGCGGCCAGCGCCAACCTCAATCCCGAGCGCCGCTTCCCGAGCATGTTCGAGCCCGTGCACGGTTCGGCTCCCGACATCGCCGGGCAGGGTCTGGCCAACCCGATCGGGGCGGTCGGCAGCGCCGCGCTGATGCTGGAGCACTTCGGCCTGGCCGACGAGGCGGCCCGCCTGCAGAGGGCGATCGAGGCCACCACCGCGGCCGGTGTCCTCACCCGTGACGTCGCGGGCACCGCTTCCACCGAGGACGTCACCAAGGCCCTGATCGACGCACTCGGCGCCTGACCTGCCCCCCCCCGGCACCCCGGCGCCCCTGCGCACCCTCGATGTCCGGCCCGTCCTCCGTCGCGCCGACGGACCGGATCAGGCCGCCTCGCGACGAGCGGCCACACCAGGTGCCGGGCCCGGCGGAGCAATAAGCGCCGCCACGGGCCCGGCACATCGCGCACACCTACGGCGGATGCTTCGGGCGGGCGCACACCTTGACGGCCGTTCGTCCGGCTCTCTAACGTCGCCAATGATCTTGAGTACGCCGTCCGTCGGCCGAGCACCCGCCACGGCTCACCGCCGTTTCCGGTGCCCCACACCGCCGAGCGCCCGCCCCGACGAGCAGGATTCCCATGGCCCCGAACACCGCGTCCACGCCTTCCGACGACGAGTCGGCCGCGGCCGCCCATCGCGACGCGTTCCACCCGGACCTTCCCGGCCATGACGCCGGTTCACCGCCCCTGAACGCCCGCCTTCACCACATCCGCGCCGACGCCCTCGACGGCGACACCGCGCAGACGGGCGGCATGCGGCGCTTCGCCGCGATCAGCGGCGGGAGCGTCGGTTCGGAGCGCATCTGGATGGGCCAGACCCACGTCGCGCCCGACACCGCGTCCTCCAACCACCACCACGGGGCGTCCGAGACAGCCATCCATGTCATCAAGGGGCACCCGGAGTTCGTCTTCCTGGACGACTCCAGCGGAACGCCCGAGGAGATCCGGATCCGCACGGCCCCGGGCGACTACATCTTCGTCCCCCCGTACGTCCCGCACCGCGAGGAGAACCCGAGCCCCGACGAGGAGGCCGTCGTGGTCATCGCCCGCAGCACGCAGGAGGCGATCGTGGTGAACCTGCCGGAGCTGTACGTCCTGGGCGGCGAGCCCGGCGTTCGATAGCCTCCCCGCATGCCTGAGAAGCCATGTGTCCCCGACGACTTCGTCGTTCCCCTGAGTCTTGCTGCCGACGGATTCCGCCTGGAACCGCTCGGGCCGCAGCACAACGACGCCGATCATGCCGCCTGGATATCGAGCATCGAGCACATCCGTGCCACCCCCGGTTTCCAAGAACGGAGCTGGCCGCCCCCGGCGGGAATGAGCCTGGCCCACAACCTCCGTGACCTGCAAAGCCATGCGAGCGACTTCGACAAACGAACCGGCTTCACCTACACGGTTCTCGACGACACCGGAAAGGTGATCGGCTGCGTCTACATCTACCCGTCGCACACGGACGAGCACGTGACGGATGTCCGCTCATGGGTGAGCGCGGACCACGGTGCACTGGACGGCCCACTGCACCGAGCAGTGGCGACCTGGCTGGCATCCGACTGGCCGTTCGAGGAGGTTCGCTACCGGTCAGAGGCGTAGCGGCTGCCGCCGTCCCCGACTTCGTACACGCGCCCCAACCGTTCCAGCGGGCCGCGCGGAACGTACCCGGGCGGCCTCACCGTGTAGGACCCGACGCGAAAGGGCGAGCGGAACACGCAGACGGCGGCCCAGACGCCCCAGGCCCCGGGCACGCCAGGCCTTCTCGTGAAGGAACCGTCCATCGTGACGAGGTAGACCGGTACTTGGGGAGCGCTCACTCGGTCACTCTCGTGAAGGTGCTTCATCGCAGCGTCCTGAGTCGTCGCCACGGCCCGAATGTTCCGCGGTGCGTCCTCGCCCCAAGGCCGGGCCCACTCACGGGCGGCTGCGCGAATGCGGTCGATCAGATCGTCTGGGATGACGCCCTCGTCCATGCCTGCACGGTAGACATCCCTCGCCTTGACGCAAGGCCACGCGGTGCTCGGGACCGCGTGGTAACTTCCGTATACAAGGTGTATGCGATCTCTGGGGGTAGTGGTGGCGTCCGGTCGGGAGAAGGCGTACGCGTATCTCAAGGACACGGTGCTGACGGACCCGGCGATGCAGGGTGAGTACCTCTCGGAGCAGGACATCGCCGATCGGATCGGTGTCTCGCGCACCCCGATCCGCGAGGCGCTGCTCCTCCTGGCCGCCGAGGATCTCGTCGAGTTGGTGCCCAAGCGCGGTGCGCGGGTCGCGCCCTTGTCGGGGCGTGAGATCACCGAGCTGATGCAGCTGCGCGGGATCGTCGAGCGGTACGCGGCCCAGCACGTCATCGGCGCGGGCCGGGCTCCGGCCCGGGAGTTGGGGGAACTCCTTCGGCGCCAGCGCGTGCTGAGCGGGCCCGACCAGGCCAAGGAGTTCATCGACGTGGACCACCTGTTCCACTCGACACTCGTGTCGGCCGTGGGCAACGCCCTGCTCGACCGCCATTACGAGGGGCTGCGCAGCCGTCAGGTGCGGGCCGGTGTCGTGGCCCTGTACAACCAGCAGGGCCGTCAGGAAGCGGTGCTGGACGAGCACCAGGCGATCGTGGACGCCCTCGCGGCCGGTGACGCGCAGGCCGCGTGCTCCGCGATCGACAGCCATCTGGAGTCGACGCTGAAGGTATTGCTCGCCGGGTAGGCGGGCGCAGCCTCCGAGTTCTTCGGCATGCCGTCGGGCCGGAGGGCTCTGGCGGGAGCCCTCCGGCCCGGCGGGGAGAGGGAGTTGCGGGGCCGGTCGGTCAGACCTGCTCCCCCAGGCGGCGGTTGGCCAGTACCGGGATCTTCTTGCGGACCGCCGCGACCTCGTCCGCGTCCACCTCCGTGACCACGAGCTCCGGCCCGGCCCCCAGGCGGTCGCGCACGGTCCCGTCCGGGCCGACGACCATGCTGTGCCCCACTCCGGTGGGCGCCGTTCCCTGGGCCGCGACTCCCCCGGCGGCCGGATCGGCCTGGCCGACGGCCGCGACCCACAGCGTGGCGTCCAGGGCACGGGCCCGCACCAGCAGCTCCCACTGATCGAGCTTGCCGGGTCCCGCACCCCAGGACGCCGCCAGCAGGGTCGCGGTGGCCCCCGCGTCGGCATGGGCCCGGAACAGCTCCGGGAAGCGCACGTCGTAGCACGTGGCCAGGCCCAGGCGGACACCGTCCACGTCGATCGTGACGACCCGCGATCCGGCAGCCACGGAGTCGGACTCCGCATAGCCGAACGCGTCGTAGAGATGGATCTTGTCGTACGACGCTTCGGCGCCGCGGCCCGTGGCCAGCAGGGTGTTGGCCACCCGGCCGCCGGGCGCGGGCGTGAACATGCCCGCCACGACGGTGACGCCCGCCGCCTCCGCGACAGCACGGACCCCGGTGGCCCAGGGGCCGTCCAGGGGTTCGGCGAGCGGCGCCAGGGGCGTGCCGAAGCAGGCCATCGACGCCTCGGGGAACACGACGACGTCCGCGCCCGCGTCCGCCGCGCGTGCGGTCCATTCCTCGATGAGGGCGAGGTTCTTGCTGGGCTCGGGGCCGGTGGTGAGCTGGCTCAGTGCGATGCGCACGGTGGACCGCCTTTCGGCGTCGGGGCGGGTGGGTGAGGTGGAAGCCAGGGGGCGGGCGGTGCGGCCGGTCACGGCACTCGGGTGGCGGGCACGGCAGCCTCCGTCGCGCCTGCGCCCGCGCCCGCGCCTGCGCCTGCGCCTGCGAGCAGCGCGTCCTCCTTCTCGGCGTGGGCCGAGTCCCTGCCCAGGCAGAGGCCGATGAGGGTCACGGCCGCCGCGGCGGCGAGGTAGAGCGCCAGCGGGACCCAGCTGTCGTACGAGCTGAGCAGGGCGGTGAACAGCAGCGGGGCGACCGCTCCGCCGATGAGACCCGCCAGGGTGTAGGCGAGTGAAGACCCGGTGTAGCGCAGGCGGGGCGAGAACTGCTCGGCGACGAAGGCCGCCTGGGGGCCGTACATGAAGGAGTGGATGGCCAGGGCCACCACGACGCCGCACACCAGCAGGATCCAGCTGCTGCCGTCGACCACGAGGAAGAACACGAAGGGCCACGCCCCGGCGGCGACGGCGGAACAGCCGTACAGCAGGCGGCGGTTGACCCGGTCGGACAGGGCGCTGGCCAGCGGGATGAGGAAGATCTGGAGGAAGGAGCCGAGCAGGACGGCCGTCAGTGCGGAGCCCCGGCTCATGCCCAGTTCGTCGGTGGCGTAGGTGAGGACGAACACGGTGAACATCGCGTAGAGCACATCGGGGGCCACCCGGCTGAGGATCGCGGCACACAGGGCGCGGGGCTGGGTGGTGAAGACCTCCCGGATGGGCGCCTCGGGCCGGGATTCCTCGGCTTCCATGGCCTTGAAGACGGGGGTCTCCTCCAGCTTCGCCCTGATCCACAGCCCGAAGGCGACCAGGACCCCCGAGAGCAGGAAGGCCACGCGCCAGCCCCAGGAGAGGAACTGCTCCTCGGTGAGCAGCACGCCCAGAGCCGCCAGTACTCCGTTGGCCAGGAGGTTTCCGGCGGGCGGTCCGACCTGTGCGGCCGAGGCGTAGAAGCCGCGGCGGCGCGGGTCGCCGAACTCGCTGGACAGCAGGACCGCGCCGCCCCACTCGCCGCCGACCCCGACACCCTGCGCGAACCGCAGCACGACCAGGGCGATGGGGGCGGCGGCGCCCGCGGTGGCGTGCGTGGGCAGGACCCCGATCAGGAACGTGGCCGCGCCGATCAGGACCAGGGTGGCGATGAGCACCTTCTTGCGGCCGATCACATCACCCAGGCGCCCGAAGACGAACCCGCCGAGCGGGCGCGAGACGTAGCCGACGGCGTAGGTGGAGAACGCCAGGAGGGTGCCGGTGAGGGGGTCCTCCGAGGGGAAGAAGAGATCACCGAAGACGAGCGCCGCGGCGGCGGAGTAGACCGCGAAGTCGTACCACTCCAGAGCGGTCCCGGTGAGGCTGGCGAAGAAGGCCCGGCGGATGCCGGAGCGGTCCGGCGAAACCGCCGGTGGGCCCTTTGGGGTGTGCTGCATGCTTCCCGATCCTTGCGTCGAGGGACATCGACCTGGACATCGACCTTCCGGCATACTTCTTGTATACAGGTCGTATGCGCAACCCCCTCGCCGGAAGTTGACCGTGTCGAGACCCGCCCGTCTTTTGGAGTGCCCCATGACTGTGCTGACCTTCGAACTCCCCGACGGCTCCACCCGCGCCGTCGACGTCGTGCAACTGCTCAACGCCGGATACGCCGGACGCGAGCAGGCCGACGTCGCCGCGCACGTCGCGGAGCTCGCCCAGCTCGGGGTGCCCGCGCCGTCGGTGACCCCGGCGCTCTACCCCGTCTCCCCCTACCTGGCCCAGCAGACCGACCGGGTCGCCGCCCCGCACGCCCGCACATCGGGTGAGGCCGAATGGGCGCTGGTCGTCGCGGACGGCGGGGAGCTACTCCTCACGGCCGCCTGCGACCACACCGACCGCGACCTCGAGGTGCACGGCGTGGCCTGGAGCAAGAACGCGGCACCGGACGTCCTGGCCCGGCAGGCCTGGCTCCTGGCCGACGTCGAGTCGCGCATCGACGAGCTGACCCTGCGCGCCTGGGTCACCCACGACGGCGGGGAGACCGAGATCCAGGACGGCACACTCGCCGAACTGCTCACCCCCGGCTACTGGGCCGGCGTGCTGCGCGAACGCGGCGCCCTGAAGTCCGGCACCGTCCTGATCTCGGGGACCATCCCCATGGCCGACGGCGTGGACCAGTTCGCCGACGGCTGGCGTGTGGAGCTGGGTGACCCCGCCACCGGCAACACGATCCGGCTCGCCTACGAGGTGGCACCCCTGCCCCAGCCCATCGGCTGAGTCTCACGGGCCGACGGCTGCCCCCTTACGCGCGCCGGGAGTGCTCCGGCCGGTCACGTGGCGACCGCCTCACCCGCCTCACCCGCCTCGCGGCGCGCGTCGGGCAGGCCCAGGCGGTGGGCCATGAAGGGGGTGCCCGTGATGAACTCCCGGAACTTCAGGGCGGCTTCGGACAGGTAGCTGTCGCGGCTCCACACCAGGGTCAGCACCCGTTCGCAGTCGGGTGCCTCCACCTCGACCCAGGCCACCGGAACGCGCGTCTCCGTTCCGACCTCGCGGGACATCGCCGGGATGAGACCGATGCCCAGCCCCGCGCTGATCATGTCCTGGCTCGCGCCCGGCTCGTCGCCCTCGCAGGACAGCAGCGGCGTGAGCCCCTCGGCGGCGAACAGCCGGTCCAGGAGGGCACGTTGCCAGTGGCCCGGACGCGTGGTGACGAAGGGTTCGTCGGCGATCTCGGGGATCGTCACGCTCTCCCGCCCGTCGAGCCAGTGGCCTGGCGGCACCGCGAGCAGCACCTCCTCGCGGGCGAGCTCGACCGAGTCGAGGTTCGTGCCGGTCAGCGGCTGCGACGCCACGCAGAAGTCGACCTCTCTGGTGCGCAGCCGGCGGTCCATCTCCTGCACGGTCGACTGGAAGAGCCGCACGTCGGCCCGGGGGTGGTCCGCCCGGAAACTACCCATGAGATGAGTGACCGTCAGGAGCGTCTCCGAGGCCACACTGACGCGGCCGAGGCCGGTGTCACGGGCCTCGCGCACCGCCCTGCGGCCGTCGTCGAGCTCGCTCAGGGCGCGCTCGACATGCCGCAGGAACATCGCGCCGTACGGATTGAGCCGGATGCGGCGGCCCTGCCGGTCGAAGAGCGGGGAGCCGAGCTCCGATTCCAGGCGAGCGATGGTGCGGCTCAGCGAGGGCTGGGCGACGCGCAGTTCCTGCGCGGCGCGGCTGATGTGCTCGTAACGGGCGACGGCCTGGAAGTAGCGCAACTGCAGAAGATCCATGATCCACCTTCACTTATGCCTTCCGTGCCATCTTCACATGGCAAAACAGGTCTTGGAATGCATAAGCGATCCTCCCTACGGTCTTCATCAAGGCCTCGCGAGGGCCCGCGAAGTTCCCGCGAAGCTCTTACGAACGGCCGTCCGACCGGCCGCCCATCCCCGTAGGAAGGTCCCCCCATGAGCGCTGCGGATCTGGCCCGACTCCAGTTCGCGGCCACGACCGGCATCCACTGGCTGTTCGTGATCCTCACCATGGGGCTCGTCCCCCTCGTGGCGATCATGCACACCCGGGCCGCGTACACCCGAGATCCCGTCAAGAGAGCCGTCCGGGAGCGCATGACCCGGTTCTGGGGCCAGCTCTACGTCATCAACTACGCGGTCGGCATCGTCACCGGCCTGGTCATGGAGTTCCAGTTCGGGCTCAGTTGGAGCGGCCTGAGCAAGTTCGCGGGCAACGTCTTCGGCGCCCCGCTGGCACTCGAGACCCTCATCGCCTTCTTCGCCGAGTCCACCTTCCTCGGCATGTGGATCTTCGGCTGGGGGCGCATGCGCAGGGGCGTACACGTCACGCTCATCTGGCTGGTCGCCCTGACCGCGTACGCCTCCGGATACTGGATCATGGTCGCCAACGGCTTCATGCAGCACCCCGTGGGTTACGAAGTACGCGACGGCGCCGCCTACTTGACCGACTTCGGGGCGCTGCTCACCAACTCCAGCGCGCTGGTCGCACTCCTCCACATCGCACTGGCCGCGCTGACGACGGGCGGCGTCTTCATCGCCGGGGTCAGCGCCTACCACTTCCTCCGGCGCACCACGGAGACCGAACTCTTCCGCGGCTCCATGCTCCTTGGGCTGTGGGTCGCCATGGTCACCTCCTTCTTCGTCGTCATCGTCGGCGAGATGCAGCGGCCCGTGATCGAGCGGACCCAGCCCATGAAGGACGCGGTCCTGGAGAACAGCGGCGTCGCCGAGGTGCAGGCACAGCTCGTCAAGGAGCACGGGCCCGGCGACTACGTGCCCTGGCAGGACACGCTGCGGATCTCCATGGACGCGATGACGATCATCGGCAACACCGTCTCCACCATCACGTTCATCGCCGTCATCCTGCTGTGGAGGAACCGGCTGATGCGCTGGCGCCCGGCGCTGTGGGTGCTGGTGGCGTCAGTGCCGTTCCCCTTCATCGCCTCCGTGGGCGGCTGGGTCGTGCGCGAGGTCGGTCGGCAACCCTGGCTCGTCTACGGAGAGTTGACGGTGGAGGACGCGCTCTCCCACGTCGGTACGGCCGCGCTGGCCGTGTCCTGCACCGTGTTCATCGCCGTCTTCCTCGCCCTGGCGGTGACGAACTGGACGCTGATCACGCGCTTCGCCCTCCGCGGCCCGGACGCCACGCAGCTCGGCTCCACCGAACCGCTCCCCGACGACGCGCCCGACGGGCCAGGGGGCGACGCCGAGGAGAAACAGCCGCTTCCGGCCTTCTGATGCGGGCCGACGACCGGCACACGCGAAACCAATTCCCCTCCGGCATACGCGACACCAACCCCGGCACCGGCACCGGCACGACCTCCCCTGCTGTACCTCCCCTGCCACAACGGAAAGTTGAGCGAGATGAGTCTGGAGACCGCCTGGCTGGCCCTCCTCGGCCTGCTCCTCGCCGGGTACTTTGTGCTCGGCGGCTACGACTACGGCGTACAGATGCTGCATCCCTTCCTCGGCGACCGAGGCGACCGGAGCGACCGGGGCGACGGACAAGGCCAGGAGGGCGACCGCGTCGGCCGGAGCGCCGCCCTCGACGCCATCGCACCCTTCTTCCTGGGAAACGAGGTCTGGCTGGTCGCCTTCGCAGGCGTCCTGTTCGGCGCCTTCCCGCACCTGGAGGGCACCCTCCTGTCCGGCCTGTACCCCCTGGTCGTGGCCATCCTCGTCGGTCTGGTCCTCGGCAACGCCGCGATCCAACTGCGCCGCCGCGCCCACAGCCCTCGCGGGCGCCGACGGTGGGACATCCTGATCGTGTTCGGAGGGGCACTGCCCGCTGTGTGCTGGGGAATCGTCGTGGGCCTGCTGCTCCACGGCGTGCCCCGCCGGGCAGACGGGAGCTTCCACGTCGGATTCGGCGACGTGTTCTCGCCGTTCACGCTGGCCTGCGGTGTCACGACCGCGCTGCTCTTCGCGGCGCACGGAGCGGCCTTCGTGGCACTGCGCTCAGATCCCGAACTCGGCCTCAAAGCACGGCACTTGGGCGCCTTGCTACTCCGTTGGGCAGCCGCCATGGGCTCCCTCGCGCTGCTCCTCACGCTCTTCGGAGCGGGCGCCTCGATGACGAACCGCTCCACATCGTCGGTCATCGCCGCCCTGTTCGCGGCGGCACTCGCCAGTGCCTGGTGGCACTTCTCCCGCGGACACAACGCCCGTGCATTCGCGGCCACTTGCTGCGCCACCGCGCTGCCCGTGCTGCTCGTGGGAGCCGGGCACTACCCCTACCTCCTGATCAGCTCGGCGGGCGCGGGGCTGACCGTCGGCCACGCCGTCACTGACGGCGCCACGTTGAAGATCCTCAGCGCGTTCGGGGTCCTGGTGATCCCGGTGATCCTCGCGTACCAGACATGGAGCTGGTGGGCCTTCCGAGGACGGACCGGCCTCCGTCACCCCAGCTACTTCTGAGCCCCGGAACGCGACGAGAGAGGGACCCCCGGATGAAGCCCGTCGAACGCCGTCTAATGCGCGAACTCCCGGTGGTGCGCCGCCACATGACGTACTCCTCGGCTCTTGCGCTCCTTGGCGCCGGGCTCATCGTCGCCCAGGCGGTCCTGCTGGCCACGGTCCTCGCGGACGGCTTCGGCGGGCACCCGTTCCGCATCATGCCGCTGGCCACACTGGCCGCCGTCATGGTGCTGCGCGCGCTGCTGACCTGGGCCCGCGGAGTGCTCGCGCAGCGCACCGCGGCCGAAGCCAAACGCACCCTGCGCGAGAGCGTCACCGACCGGCTGCGGCACACCAACCCTCTGCGGCTGACGGCCCGGCGTCACGGCGAGACGGCCACCCTGCTCACGCGTGGCCTCGACGCCCTGGACGCGTACGTCGTCGGCTACCTGCCCACGATGACGGCCACCGCGGTGGTCCCCTTCACGGTCGTCGCGTGGCTGGCGTGGACGGACTGGACATCGGCACTGATCATCGTCGTGACGCTGCCGCTGATCCCCGTGTTCGGCGCTCTGGTCGGCGCCCACACCGCCCGGCGCACCGCCCGGCAATGGCACCTGCTGTCCCGGCTCGGCGGTCACTTCCTCGACGTGGTGGCCGGGCTGCCGACGCTGCGCGCGTTCGGCCGCGAGCGGCACCAGGCCCGGGTGGTGCAGGAGATGGCCGACGCCCACCGGCGGGCCACCATGCGCACGCTGCGCGTGGCGTTCCTCTCCTCCTTCGTCCTGGAGACGGTCGCCACTCTCTCCGTGGCGCTGGTCGCCGTGCCGGTCGGACTACGTTTGCTCGACGGCGAGTTGGCCCTTCGTACGGCCTTGATCGTCCTATTCCTGGCCCCCGAGGCCTATCTGCCGCTGCGTGCGGCGGGCGCGGCCTTCCACGACAGCGCCGAGGGCATCGCGGTGGCCGAACGTGTCTTCGCCATCCTCGACGACCCGGACGACCGGGACGACCCGGACGACCGGGACTCACCCGCTGAGGGCGCCGCCGACCGCTCCACGGTGCCCGATGCCGGTGCGGCTCACCTGCGCCTGGAGGAGGTCACGGTTCACTACCCGGGCCGCTTTGGGCCCGCCCTGCGCGACGTCTCCCTCTCGCTGCGCCCCGGCGAACACGTGGCCCTCGTCGGCCCGAGCGGCGCGGGCAAGTCCACGCTCCTTGCGCTGCTCCTCGGCTTCACGACCCCCGCCTCGGGCCGGGTCACGGTCGACGGCACGGACCTCGCCGACCTCGACCCCGGCCCATGGCGCGCCCAAGTGGCGTGGGTGCCCCAGCGCCCGCACCTGTTCGCCGCCGGCATCGCGGACAACATCCGCCTCGCACGCCCCGACGCGAGCGACGCCGAGGTCCGCAGGGCTGCACGCGCCGCCTTCGCCGACCTCTTCATCGAGGAACTGCCCCAGGCGTACGACACGGTGCTCGGCGAGCACGGCGCCGGGCTCTCCGCGGGGCAACGCCAACGGATCGCCCTGGCTCGCGCCTTCCTCAAGGACGCCCCCGTACTGCTCCTGGACGAGCCGACCGCCCACCTCGACCCGCAGAGCGAGGCCACCGTCACGCGCGCCACGGTCCGCCTCATGCGCGGCAGGACCTCGATCGTGGTCGCCCACCGAACGAGCCTGCTGCCGCACGTGGACCGGATCGTCACGCTAGAGGCGGGCAGCATCGCCCCGGCCCAACCGACCCCACCTGCCCAACTGGCCGTCGTAGAACGGCTGATGGCCCCATGACCCTCCACGCCGACGCCGGCGTCGCCGCCTCCGCCCCGGTGCGGACACCACGTCCCACCCTGCGCCTCCTGCGCCATCTCCTGCCGTACTGGCGCCGACTGCTGCCCGGCGCGCTCGCCTCGGCAGGCAGCGAGCTGGCCGCCGCCGCGCTGATGGCCACCGCCGCCTGGCTGATCACCCGCGCCGCCGAACAGCCCCCGCTCGCCTCGGTGAGCCTGGCCATCGTCGCAGTCCGCGCTCTTGCGCTGGGGCGCGGAGCACTGCGCTACGCCGACCGGCTCCTGGGCCACGACGGCGTGCTGCGAGCCGTCGCGGGCTTCCGCACCCAGGTGTACGAGGCGCTCGTGCCCCTCGCTCCCGCGGGCACCCCCGCCTTCCGCAGCGGCGACCTGCTCACCCGTCTGGTCGACGACGTCGACGCCGCGCAGAACCTCCTGCTGCGGGTCCTGATCCCGGCCGCGGCCGCCTGCACGGTCGCCGTGTCGGCCACCACCTTGACCGCGGCGCTGCTGCCGCAGGCGGGCCTGCTGCTGGGGCTGCTGCTGGCCGTGGCGGGACTCCTCGTGCCCGCCCTGGTGCTGACGCTGTCCCGCCGTACAAGCCGCGCGGAAAGCACAGCACGTGCCGAACTCGCCGCACTCACACTGGACTTGACGCAGGGCGCGGCGGACCTCGCCGCCTGTGGCGCCCGGGGCCGCGCCCACGAGCGCACCAGCCGCGCCTCGGCCCAGATCGCCGCGCTGGAGCGCCGGGCGGCCTGGACCACCTCGCTCGCCTCGACCTCGGTCCTGCTCCTCCAGGCCGCGGCGACGGTCGGCGTCACCTGGCTCGCGCTGCGCGCCCACGCGGCGGGGGAGCTGCCCGCCGTGCACCTCACCGTCCTCGCGGTCCTCGCACTGGTCTCCTTCGAGGCCCTGACACCGCTGCCCGCTGCCGCCCGCCACCTCGCCCAAGTACGGGTCAGCGCACGGAGGTTGGCCGATCTGCTCGACACCCCGCCCCCCGTCACCGACCCGCCCGCACCACGCCCACTCCCCGCCCACGGACCACTCGGTGTGGACATCACCGACCTGCGCGTACGCCACCGCCCCGAAGGCCCCCCGGCCCTCGACGGCGTGAGCCTGCGCCTGCCGCCCGGCCGCCTGACCGTGCTCCTGGGCGCCAGCGGCTCCGGCAAGTCGACGCTGATCGCCGCGCTCATGCGATTCGTCCCTTACGAGGCCGGAAGCATCCGTATCGGCGGACGCGAACTGCGCGACTGTGCGGGCGCCGACGTCCGCCGCGCGATCACCGGCATGACCCAGGACGCCCATGTCTTCCACACGACCATCCGGGCCAACCTCCTCCTGGCGCGCCCCGATGCCACCGGCGGCGACCTGCACGAAGCAGCCCGCAGAGCCCAGCTCCTGGACTGGATCGAGTCCCTTCCCGACCGCTGGAACACCCTCGTCGGCGAGAACGGCTCCACCATGTCCGGCGGTCAGCGCCGGCGCCTGCTCCTGGCCCGAGCCCTGCTGGCCGACCCGCCGGTCCTGGTCCTGGACGAACCGACGGAGGGCCTGGACCCCGAGACCTCCACTGCCGTACTCGCCGACATCCTCCGAGCCACCGACGGCCGCACCACCCTCCTGATCACCCACGACGCCTCCGGCCTCACCAGCGCCGACCAGATCCTCACCCTCGACCACGGCCGCATCCGATCCCTCACCCCCGCGCCAAGGCACCGGCAGGATCAAGATGAGCGTCCTCGCGCCGTGTCGGCCCGGCCCCGTGCACGAGGCCCGCTATAGATGGAACTCCGTGTTCCTCCTGCCCCAAGAGGCCCCATGTCACTGCGCCAGGCCGCCACGGCCATCGCCGCCTCGCTGTTCCTGTTCACCGCACCTGCTGCCGCGGCTGCCAACGCGTTCGCCGCACCGGGTGAGACGGTGACCGTCAACCCCACCGGCCGCCTCGCCCCGGACGGCACCGTCACCCTCTCGGGCACCTATCGCTGCACCGGCGGGACGGGCGGCGTCTTCGTGTCCTCTTCCCTGGCACAGAAGGATCGCCGTGTCCGTCACGGCATCGGCGGCACCCGCGCGGTCTGTGACGGCATGGAGCACGCCTGGACCAACTCGGGGCGCCCCTCCCCCTCCACCCTCAAGCCCGGCACCGCCCACGTCGAAGCCACCGTGATGGAGCTGGCCGCTCAAGGCGGCCTCCCGCTGCCGAGCTTCCACGCCACGCAGCAGCAGGAAGTCACTCTCACCGAGAGCTGACAGTTCAATGTCGGCCCAGGTCAAAACCCTCTTCTACCTGTGCTGGTCCGTGTAGTGCGCGCGAAGCAAGTCGGCCCCCCAGTCGTGGCGCACGTGCCGCCAGACCGAGTGGGCGTGATTGCCGCCGTCCTGGGTGTTGTCGTACTCCATGAGCGAGTCCGGGGCCCGAACGCAGTAATAGTGCCGGTCCCCGGGTTCGCGGCCACCGGCCCAGGCGAAGGAAAGGGCGTCCAGCCCACGCGCCACGGTCTCGGACCAGCACTCCTGCGCGTACGCGGCGGGCGCGCGGTCCAGGTAGCGGCGCACCAGGCGCTCGAGCAGCGGCTGCTGACCGGGGGTCATCTCGCCGTACGGAAGGCCAGCAGGCAGCAGGTCCGGATCGGCGAACGGGTCGGCGCGGGTCAGGATGTCGTCCGGCGGCGCGGCGGAGAAGACGGCCGCCGCCCGCCGGCCCACGTCCAGGTCCGTGACCAGCTCCCGGGCCAAGTCCTCCTCCGGGCCCAGCAGTCGGCGGCCGGCCTGCGGGCCGTCCGCGATGCGCGCCGGCTCCGCACCGATGAAGTGCGGCGTCACCCGCATCCCGGCCGCCGTGATCAGTACGTGTACGGCGAGATGGTGCCCGTTCATCCGCCAGCCCCAGGGGCCGTAGCCGTCCGGGTCGCCCAGCAGCCGCACCCAGTAGCGGTCGGCCCCCGTGGCGCCGACCATGGCGCGGCGGTGCCGCTCCACCTCGATCGCCCCGCGCGCCAGCTTCGCTCCCGCCGCACTGTGCGCCGCCGCCAGCAGCGCGTCGACGGCCTCGCGCTGCTCGCCGCCCAGCCCCTCGGTGGACAACCCGGGGCGCGAGCCCGGCAGATACGTCCACTCCCGCAGCTCGGGCGCATCAAGGCGGGCGGGCCCCGCGCGCAGCTCGCGCACCTGCTCCGGCTCAAGGACGGACAGCAACGCACGCACCGCCTCCCGCATCCGCACGGCAGGCTTCTCCGATCGTTCCACGTCCACCGTCCGTAAGTCCCTTCAGTCCTCCGCTCAGTCCTCCGCGCCGCCGCCGAATCCGATCTCGTTGCCGTCCGGATCGCGGAAGGTGGCCTTGCGGACGCCGTTGGCATACGTCTCGCGCGTGTCCGGCTTCAGACCGCGCTCGGCGATCTGCGCGATGCGGGTGTCGAAATCCTCCACGAAGACGGTGTGCAGGGCGTGCCCCGCGTGCTCGGGCCGCACCTCGATGAACACGTACCGGTGCTCGGCGAGCTCCCACACCGCCTCGGTGTCGTTGGGCAGGAAGGACGGTGGCTTGCCGAGGAGTCGCTCGTACCAGGCCACCGCCACGGTGTAGTCGCTGACAGGAATTCCCGCGAACAGGTCTACGGTCATGCGGCCATGCTAAGCACGCCGTGCGCCTGGGGAGGGGATCCCCACGTCATCCGTGCCGGATGAAGATCTCCCGGGTCGCGGCCAGTGCCTGGTCCTTCTCCTCGGCGCTGTCGTACCAGTTGTCGGCGTCCCGGTACGCGACGAATGCCTCGGGAGTGAACTCCTGGCCGAGCAGGTAGTCGTCGAGGCAGTAGCCGAATCCTGACTCGGCCATGGCGTCCAGACCCTCCTGCTCGCAGTGGTCCAGGAATCCCTCGGCGGCCCGCCACTGCTTGCCGTCGAACCAGAACACACCGCCGGCGTAGTGGATCGTCTCGTCCGTCCCCGCCTCGGTGAGGTTCAGGGATTCGTAGTTCTCCGGGCGGTTGCGCACCAGCTGGACGAGGTCCGCCGGAACTCCGCCGTAGAGCGACTCCTGGAGGGCGTAGGTGCCTTCGGCGTAGAGGTTCAGGTCCGACTCGTGATCGAAGGTCAGCAGCATCGCGCGGCCGTCCGGCGCGAAATACCACACGGCCGACTGCCCGCCGCTGTCGTTCCAGGCGAACCTCTCCGCGCCCTCGACCGCCGTCGGCGAGACGTCGACAAGGGTGTGGATGATCGCGGCACGTCGCCGCATCTCCGCGATCGGGGTCGCCTTCAGAGCTTCCCAGGTGTCGTCACTCATGGGCACAGATTAATGACCGGCTTCCGCCGCTCTCCGGCAGGGCCATGACTGCGAGCGAAGGTCACTCCGCGGGTTGCGTCTTGGCACGGATGGATCCAATGCGGGCTTGTGCCGAAAATCGCTCCGTCAGAGGCTACGGGGATGCAAAATCTGCCGACCTTCGTACTTGTCCATGGTGGTTCGACGCGACCTTCGCCTCGTCCTACCAAGCACCTCAGGATCTGGACGCGCTCGCAGCGGAACCAGGGAGAATCAAGGGGGTCACGCTTGCCGACAACGTCGCCCGCGTGATCGAGGTCCTCGAGCGCGCGAAGCAGAACGGGCCGACCATCCTCGTCGGCCACAGCAGGGGTGGCGCCACGATCACCGCGGCCGGCAACGCCCGGCCCGATCTCATCGACCGGATCGTTTACGTCGCTGCCTGGTGCCCCGTCGACCTGAACGTCGGTGACTACTACGCCGAGCCGGAGATGGCCGACGTCGACCCGGGTGCCTTCGCAGCCGCTCTCGTCGGGAACCCGCCCGAGCTCGGTCTGCTGCGGGTCAACTTCCGTACCGCGGCGCCGGAGCCGCTCGCCGCGATGAAGCAGGCTTTCGCCGCCGACCTCACCGATGACGAGTTCCGTACGTTCCTGAACACCTTCCAGCCCGACGAGAACCTCGATGTCGGCACGTCGGCCGACCGGACGCAGGCCGCGACGTGGGGTCGGATTCCCAAGTCGTACGTACGCCTGGCCGACGACGCCTGCATCCCGCTCGCCATGCAGGACCGCATGATCCGCGAGGCCGACGCGCTCACCCCCGACAACCCCTTCGATGTCGGGACCGTCGAGTCGAGCCACCTGAGCTGGCTCGTCCACCCCAAGCCCGCGGCCAGGCTGCTCGCGGACCTCGCGGCGCGCTGACGGTTCACTTCTGGCCATCGCGGTACGTGATGCGATGCGGCCCGGCGCGGTGATTGCGCCGGGTCCCCGCTTCCCCTAACCCCACAGTTCGCGCAAGGCGGCGTTGACGGCGGCGGGTTGCTGGGTGTGCGGGTAGTAGCCGTCCACGCGCAGCAGCCGGGCCCCGACGGCGTCGGCCACGGCTTCGGCGCAGGCGATCAGCGGTTCACCGGCGTATGTGCGGTACATCTCCGGGGCGTCCTGCCAGGTCCCGCAGATCACGAGCGTGGGCCACGAGGCGGCCCGCAACGGCTTCAGGGGCACGGTCGCTTCCCAGACCGGACGTTCGCGCATCGAGGTGGCCACGGCACGCAGGCGCTGCGGGGTGGGCTCCGGCATGGCCATGCCCAGGCCTTCCGTGGAGGCGCGCAAGTACTGCTCCGGTGTCACCGATTCCGGCAGCGCGGCACCGCCCCGCACCCGTTCCAGCATGGCCTCGACGACCGGGTGACCGGCGGCAGCGGAGAACGCCGCGGGCTGGATCAGCGTCAGGGACCGTACGAGGTCGGGGCGGCGCCCGGCAGCGAGCATGGCTGCCAGGCCACCGTTGCCGTGACCGACCAAGTGCGCGCCGGTGTCCTGCTGTTCAAGGAGTTCCACCAGGTCGTCGGCGTCGGTGTCGAAGTCACTGCGGTCGGTGTCGGGGCTGCGGCCGTATCCACGGCGGTCCACAAGGAGCAGCCGATGGCGGTCGGCCAGGGGCCGCTGGGCCGCGAACCCGTACGCCTCGTCGCTGCCCCACGTGAAAATGTTGTGGGCTAAGACCGCGGGGGCTGCTCCGTCGCCACCGGTCTCGTCCCACGTCGTCACGTGTATCGCGGTCATCGTGCGCTCTCCCTACTCTCGTTCTCTCGTTTCCCTTGTTCCTCAGGCCGTCAGCTCATCCCCCGCCGTCCCGGCGAGGACGGGGTCGTGCCGGATGTACCACTCGGTGGAGAGCAGCCGTTCCCGATCGGCTGCCGGGAGGCCGGCGATCAGCGCCGGGGCGGCTCCCCGCTCCACCTCGCTGCGGTGAGCCAGCACCGCGGCGACCTTCTGGTCCAGCCAGGGCCTGACATCCACGGCCGCCGCGATCCACTCGTCCGGAACGCTGTGCATCGCTTTGCCTGTCGCGGCCAGGTAGGCGCCCCACACGCGCACGGCCGAGTGTGGGTGCGTGGCCAGATACAGGGCACTCGGCCGCCAGGGCGGACCGGCATCCGGGTAGAGGCGCTCAAGTCCCGCCGCGTGGAACGCAAGCAGGGTCACCCGGTGTGTGTGGACGTGGTCCGGGTGGCCGGTCAGTCCGCCGTAGGCATCATGGGTGATCACGGCCTCCGGTCGGAACTCCCTTAGGTGCGCGACCAGTTCGCGGACCGTCTCGTCGATCGACACATCGCAGAACCTCGCCCTGCCCGGAGCCGAATGCGGTACGTGCGCGTCGGCATGACCGAGCAGCCTCGGTTCGCCGGCACCAAGGATCTGGAGCGCCCGGGCCAGCTCGGTGGCGCGTGTGGTGCCTGTGGCCCAGGTCGCCGTGACAACCGCGGTGCGCGCTCCGGCAGTTGCATGACGGGTGAGCACTCCGCCGGCAGACAGGGACTCGTCGTCCGGGTGGGCGAAGACGGCGAGCAGGCTCGGTACGGGCTGCCGGAACATGGCTAACCTGCCGTCGTCACGGATGCTGACCGGGCCCCCGGTCGTGCTCGGCGAGTCTGCTGGGTGAGAGGTCCGTCGGATCCTCGTCCGCCTCCAGGAGCGTGTCGGCCGGGCCGATGATGAGCGGGTCCGCCTCCCCCACCGCGTCCTTGTCCATGGACGCGTAGTCGACACGCAGCAGCAGGTGCCGGATGGCCTCCAGGCGTCCGCGGCGCTTGTCGTTGAACTTGATGACCGACCACGGTGCGTGGACGGTGTCCGTGGCACGGAACATCTCCACCTTGGCGTGGGTGTAGGCGTCCCACAGATCCAGCGACGCGAGGTCCGTGGGCGAGAGCTTCCACTGACGTACGGGGTCCACCTGGCGGATCGCGAAGCGGGTGCGCTGCTCCGCGCGGGAGACGGAGAACCAGAACTTGACCAGCACGATGCCGTCATCGGTGATCATTTTCTCGAACGAGGGGACCTGCCGGAGAAAGTCCTCGTGCTGTCGCGGGGTGCAGAAACCCATGACGGGCTCGACGCCGGCCCGGTTGTACCAGGAGCGGTCGAAGAAGACGATCTCCCCCGCGGCCGGCAGCTGTGCGACGTAGCGCTGGAAGTACCACTCCCCCGCTTCCCGTTCCGTGGGCTTGTCCAGCGCCACGATGCGGGCCCCTCGGGGGTTGAGGCGCTCGGTGAAGCGTTTGATCGTGCCGCCCTTGCCCGCGGCGTCCCGCCCCTCGCAGACGACCACGACACGCTGGCCCTGCTCGCGCACCGATCTCTGCAGTTTCAGGAGCTCGATCTGCAGGATCCGCTTCTGGCGCTCGTAGGCCTTCCGCCTCAGCTTCTCCGCGTAGGGATAGTTCTCCCGCCAGGTCTGCAACGGCTCCCCCTGCCCGTCGAGCAGCACCGGACGCTCGGGCCGGGCCTCGTCCACCGACAAGCCGTCCAGCAAGCCTTCCGCGTCCTTGTCGCGCGACGTCACACCGTCTCCTCTCATCGACATGTGCCATCTTTCCACTTCCCCCATCGAGCGCTACTCCGTAGAAATCGCCACCTGCCAAGCGGCGCGTCCCGGCACCCGCACCCCGCCGGTGAACGCCACCCGCGTGCCGTCGCAGTCCGGCGCCGCGCGCACCCGGCGCGCCGTTTCGTCATCGGACACGTACGGCATCTTCCCAATGGGCGGTGTCCTGGCGGGCGTTGGGTGCCTTGTGACGGGCGGGGTGAAGGGGGCATCGGTGGCCCAGGAGAGGTGGAACAGGGCGTCCACGGTGAGCACCGAGGCGATGACTGCGGCTGCTCGCTGTGCCGTTCGGTCGGACATGATGCGTCCTGCGTTGGGAATCGACACCCAGCAGAGGAGGCGAGTGCGGGATACGTTCCCGCGGATGTCGCGGAATGTCGCGCTGCGTCCGGTCGCGTGAGCCCCTCGCAGGATCGGGCCGGCCTGCGCCTTGGCTAATCTGCACGGGTGACCACCGCCCTGACCCTGCTGCCGCGTGTCGCCCATCGCGGGCAGGAGGTCACCGCGCCCCGGCTCCGCGGCCTGCTCGCGCTGCTCGCGGGCGACGTGCGCACCGGTTGCAGCACCGAGCGGCTGGTGGCGGGGCTGTGGCCGGACGCGTTGCCGGAGCGGCCGGGGAAGGCGCTGCAGGTTCTCGTGTCCAGGGCGCGGGCGCAGCTGGGCGCCGATGTCATCGCGAGCACGCCTACCGGATACCGGCTCGCCCTCGCCGAGGATCAGGTCGACAGCTCCGCCCTGCTGCTGCACGCCGCCCTGTGCGCGGAGCGGGCCAGGGCCGGGGATCACGCGGGAGCGCTGGCCGCGGCCGACGCCGGGCTCGCGTTGTGGGACGGCGCCACTGAGGGGACGGGCGACGCCGACGACCCGGTGGGCGCCTTGCGTGCCGACCGCGCCCCCGTCCACGGCACCCTCGTACGCGCACAGGCGCTCGCGCTCGCCCGCCTCGGCCGGCATGCGGAGGCGGCCGGGCCGCTGGCCGTGGCCGCCTCGGAGCATCCGCACGACGAGGAGGTGCTGGCCGAGTTGTTGCGCGGTCAGGCGGCGACGGCGGGTCCGTCCGCCGCGCTGACGCGCTACGAGGCCTACCGCCGTGAGCTGCGCGAGGCGCTCGGCACGGATCCGGGCGCCGGACTCAAGGCCGTGCAGCGGGAGTTGCTGCACGGCGAGACGCCTGTGGTCAGGCACGGTGTGCCGCACGAGCCGAACCCGCTGCTCGGCCGTGACGAGGACATCGCCGCGGTGGAGGGACTGTTGCGCGACTCGCGTGCCGTCACCGTCGTCGGCCCCGGCGGCCTCGGCAAGACCCGGCTCGCTCACGCGGTCAGCCGCCGGGCGGAGCAGTGCGTGGTGCATTTCGTGCCGCTCGCCGGGCTGACCGCGGACCAGGACGTGACGCTGGAGGTGGCTCGGGAGGTGGCCGCCGCGCTCGGCGCGGGCGAGGGGCGGCACGGCGTCGTGAGCGGCCACGCCGCGGCCGACCCGGTGTCCGGCATCCTGGGCGTGCTGGGATCGGGGCCCGCTCTGCTGGTGCTCGACAACTGCGAGCAGGTCGTCCGGGGCGCCGCCGGCCTCGTACAGGACCTGGTCGCGTCCTCGCAGGAGCTGCGGGTGCTCGCCACGAGCCGGGCGCCGCTGGACCTCACGTCGGAGGCGGTGTACGCGCTCCCGGAGCTCGGTCTCGACACCTCGGTCGAGCTGTTCACGCAGCGGGCACGGGCTGCCAGGAGCGGCGTGGAGCTGCCGCCGGACGCGGTGGCCGAGCTGTGCCGGCACCTTGACGGACTGCCGCTGGCCGTGGAGTTGGCCGCGGCGCGGGTGCGGGTGCTCTCGGTGCCGGAGATCGCCCGCCGTCTCGGCGACCGGTTCGCGCTGCTGCGCGGCGGGGCACGGGACGTGCCGGAGCGCCACCGCACGCTGCACGCGGTCGTGGAGTGGAGCTGGAACCTGCTCGCGCAGGACGCCAGAGCGGCGCTGCGCACGCTGTCCGTCTTCCCCGGCGGCTTCCGCGGCGACGCGGCGGAGCAGGTGCTGGGCGGGGATGCGCTGTTCCTGCTGGAGCAGTTGACCGGTCAGTCGCTGCTCACCGTCGCCGAGACGCCGGTCGGCGTGCGGTTTCGGATGCTGGAGACCGTACGGGAGTTCAGCGCGGCGCGCCGCGTGGAGGCCGGCGAGGAGGGCGAGGCCGTCGGCCGGTTCCTCGCCTGGGCCCGGGACTTCGGGGTCGCGTACCACGACGTGCTCTTCGGCCCGGAACCCTCCTCGACCTCCCGGCCTCGCCCGGGCAGGGAAGACCCCATCGCCGCCAGGGAACGGATCAGGGTCGAGCAGGACAACCTCGTACCGGCCCTGCGGCACGCCCTGGCCCGCGCGGACGGTCCCACGATCGCCGCCCTCACCGCCGTCCTGGCCGCTCTGTGGTCCACCGACTCCAACTACCCGCGCCTCGCCGCCCTCGCCGCGGACACCGGACCGCCGCTTTCGCACTACCACCCCACGCCCGAGTACGTCGAAGTCGCCCGTTCCGCCGCGGTGTTGTGCACGGCGGGCCTGTTCATGAACTACGGCCCGCATGCCGTACGCCAGCTCGTCACCCTCCGGCGGCTGCCCGCGGCCCCGCCGGACACGCTGCCGCGCGCCACAGCGGCGGTGCTCCGCGCGGTGCCCGAGATGCGGCCTCCCGACTACGCCGTGCTGCACCGGCTCTGCGAGGGCCACGGCGACGACGGCAGCGAGCAGCCGCTCGTCGCCGCCATCGCCGAGTGCGTGGCCACCTACGTCTGGGAGTACGAGCACGACATCGACCGCGCGCTGGCCTCGGCTCGCCGGATGGTCGCCGCTCTGGAGCCGGTGGACAGCCCGTCCCTGCGGCTCATGGGCCATTCCCGGCTGAGCGAGCTGAGCCTGCGGACCGGGCAGGGCGAGACCGCCCACGAGCACCTCAGGGCGGCGCTGAAGGTGCTGCCGCGGCTCGGCGGCGAGCACGACTACATCGGCATCCGCTCGGCCCTGGTCCTCGCCTGCCTGCAGCGCGGCGACCCCGATGAGGCCGAGTACTGGCTGCGGCAGGCGGAGGGAGACGGCACCCCGCAGGAGGACGCCTTCTACAGCCCCGACCTCGGCGGCCGCGCCGAGATCGCGCTGGCCCGCGGGCTGACGGAGGCCGGGCTCGGCCTGTGGCGCGGCGCCGTGGAGCGGATGCCCGAGGCCGGGTCGATGTACGCCGGTGACCCCTGGCTCGACCCGTGGGCGCTGCAGATCCAGTCGGCGGCGGTGACGGCGCACGCGTACGCCGGCCGTCTCGACCTCGTCGCAGAGCCGGTCGACCGGCTGCGACGGCGGCTGCGGACCCTCCTTGACGGCCCGCTCCGTTCGCCCATGGAGCTTCCTGTGTTCGGGACGGTCCTTCACGCGCTCGGCATGGCCGGGCTCGCGTCCGGTGACGTGTCCGCCGTCAGGATGATCGCGCTGGCCGAACGGCTGCGGGTGCAGCGCGAGTTCCAGCCGACGATGTCGGCGGCGCGTGCCCGGCGGGCCGCCGAGGACGCGGACCGGGCGGCGTACGCCGACGCCGTGTCGGAGTACGCCGCCCTGGAGCGGGACGAGCTGTGGGAGGCGGCCCGCGCGCTTACTTCGGGTCGCGGTTGAACAGTGACGTCGACCAGCGGTAACCGAGTGCGGCAAGGCCCAGGCACCAGACGATCGTGATCCAGCCGCTGTTGCCGATCTCGCTGCCGAGCAGCAGGCCGCGCAGGGTCTCGATGGCGGGTGTGAAGGGCTGGTACTCGGCGATCGGCCGGAACCAGCCCGGCATCGCGTCGACGGGGACGAAGGCGCTGGAGATGAGCGGCAGGATCATGAGCGGCAGCGCGTTGTTGCTGGCCGCCTCGGGGTTCGGGCTGGCCATCCCCATCCCGACCGCGATCCAGGTGAACGCCGTGGCGACCAGCACGAGGAGCGCGAACGCCGCGAGCCACTCCAGGGCCGTGGCATCCGTGGAGCGGAATCCTATGGCCACGGCGACGGCACCCACGAGGACCACGCTCATGATCCCCTGCAGCACGCTGCCGACGACATGCCCGATGAGCACCGAGCCGCGGTGGATGGCCATCGTGCGGAAGCGGGCGATGATCCCCTCGGTCATGTCCATGGAGACGGACACCGCGGTTCCCGCCGGGGTGGCGCCGATGGTCATCAGCAGGATGCCCGGGACGAGATAGGCGACGTACTCGGAGCGGTCGGCGCCGCCGCCCCCGATGCCCGCGCTCATCACGTCGCCGAAGACGTAGACGAAGAGCAGCAGCAGGACGATCGGCGTCAGCAGGACGTTCAGGGTGAGGGAGGGGTAGCGCCGGGCGTGCAGGAGGTTGCGGCGCAGCATCGTGGACGAGTCCTGTGCGGCCAGGGAGAGGGTGCTCATCGGACGGTCTCCTTGGTCTTGTTGGTCTTGCTGGTCTTGCTGGTCTTGCTGGTCTTGCTGGGGGCGTCGGTGCCGCCGGTCAGGGCGAAGAACACGTCGTCGAGGTCGGGGGTGTGCACGGTCAGTTCGTCGGCCTCGATGCCGGCGGAGTCCAGCCGGTCGAGGAGGGAGCGCAGCTCGCGCTGGCTGCCGTCGCTGGGGATCCGCAGGGTGAGGGTGTCGTCGTCCGTGGTCACTTCGCGCAGTGCGGAGGCGGCGGATTCGTAGGCGGCCGGGTCGGTGAAGCGGAGGCGGACATGTCCGCCCGGGATGAGCCGCTTGAGCTCATCGGCCGTGCCCTCGGCTGCGATCGTGCCGTCGTTCAACACCGCGATGCGGTCGGCGAGTTCGTCGGCCTCCTCCAGGTACTGCGTGGTCAGAAAGGCGGTGACGCCCCCGGATACCAGCTCGCGGATGATGGCCCACATGTTGTGGCGGGAGCGCGGGTCGAGCCCGGTGGTGGGCTCGTCGAGGAAGATGATGCGCGGCGCTCCGACCAGCGTCATGGCGAGGTCGAGGCGGCGCCTCATGCCGCCGGAGTAGGTGGAAGCCGGCTTCTTCGCAGCTTCGGTGAGGTCGAAGCGTTCCAGCAACTCGGCTGCGGCCAGCCGCCCTTCGCGCCGGGAGAGGTGGTGCAGGTCCGCCATGAGGAGCATGTTCTCCTCGCCGGTGATCAGGCCGTCGACCGCGGAGAACTGCCCGGTGACACCGATCGCGGCCCGCACCGCCTGCGGGTCGGCGGCCAGGTCGTGGCCGCCGACCCGCAGTTCCCCGGCATCGGCGCCGATGAGAGTGGAGAGGACCTTCACGGCGGTGGTCTTGCCCGCGCCGTTCGGGCCGAGCAGGGAGAAGACGGTCCCGGCCGGCACCTCCAGGTCGATGCCGTCGAGGACCGTCTTGTCCCCGTACGCCTTGCGCAGCCCCGTGGCCGCGATGGCGAGGTAGGGAGATGTCGTTGTCGTCATGCCGCTGAGATTGCGGCAGGGCGCATTCAGCGGGGTTTCACGACGGTTTCAGCGCCCTGGAACCGGGGGTGGCTCGGCCGCCGGGCAGGAACTCAGGGACTCAGGGACTCAGGGACTCAGCAGCCCGGCATCTCCTCGATCCGTTCGCCGTTGAGCAGATACGTGGGCAGGTAGGGCTGCTTGAGGGCGACGGGGAACCCGTGGTCGTACGCCAGGCCGGCCATGGCCAGCGGCCCCAGCGCCACCCGGGCGCGCGGCGCCGCCGAGTCGCCCCAGTAGGTGCCGTGGTGCGCGAGGGCTTCGGCCAGGGCCTCGGCGAAGGCGTCGTGGTCGCGGGTGACCAGGCGGTGGAAGAGGGCGACCGGCTGGTAGTCGATCAGGTCAGCGAAGTCCTTCGGTGTGTGGGTCAGGGACGCGGGCTGGGACGTCTCCATGGTGGTGATCAGCTTGCCCACGACGTCGTCCATCGAGCGCTCGGCCCAATAGGTCCGGAGCGTGTCGATCCAGTGCAGTACGTACGCGTCGACGGAGTCGTCCTGCCGCAGGACCTCCAGCGGTACCTCGCACAGCCGGTCGGCCCGGTGCTTCTGACGGCACACGACGGCAACGTAGAAGGCGTCGAGCCAGGCCCGCGCGTCCGCGGGCGGCGCGGCGGGGGTGGCGGGCAGCTGGCGCACGCGATCCTCACCCAGACGGCACTCCTGCGCCTGCGCGCCGGTGAACAGGGCCGAGCCGAGCTGCACGGCGGTGGCCCAGGCATCCCAGGTGTCGACGTGAGCCGCTTCGGGGTCGGTGGCGCAGTGGGCGTGGCTGAGCGTGAGAGCCGAGGCGAAGGCGTCGCCAAGTGCGGACGGGTCCTCGGCGAGACGGGCCATCGCCTCGGCCGTGGTGTGGGTGAGTGCGGCGACGTCGGGCGCCTTGGCAGCCGTGGGAGTGTCGATGCGCCCGGCACGGTCGAGACGGACCAGGCCCTTCATCAGGGCGAGGAGTTCCGGCGGTGGCTGCAAGGAGAAGGAACGGGTGTCGTGGTCGATGACCGTGAGCGAGGTCAGGCCGCCCCGGTGCCACCAGTAGACCCGCGGAGACAGCTCACCCGGACCGTCCTCGTGGGCACCGAGGGCATACGCGGCAAGGCCGTTGACGGCGTCGACCACGGAGCCGTCGACGATCGGGTGGTACGCCAGCAGATGCCGGGTGGGCACCACGACGAGAGCCCCGGCGTCCGGGAGCGGCTCGCCGGTGACCTGCCGGGCCACCTCGGACAGGAACAGCGCCTTGCTCGCGACGAACGGGGAGTCGCCGTACACGGAGTGCAGCAACGCCCCTCCCTGGATGGGCACTTCCTCGTGCTCGACGGGCACCCGCATCAGGTTCGCGTAGGCCGCCTGCCCCAACTCCTCGATCCCGGCTCGCTCCACGTCGGGGTCGGTGAGCATCCGCACGCTGGTGGGCAGGTCCAGGGCGTAGGCGAAGACGAGCCCCTCGGCCACCACGCGCGCGTAGCGCATGGCACCTGCGATGTCCGGGGTGAGCGAATCCGTGGGCAACAGCCGCGCGTGCACGCCGCGAAGGAGCTCCGTAGCGCTCTCGCCGCCCTGGCTGCCCGCCTGCAGGGCGGAGAAGTGGTCGGCGACGACTTCGGGCCAGCGCTCCTCCGGCGCCTGGCGGCACTTCTGCGCCAGGTTGTGCAGGGGGTAGCTGTGGCCGACCTGCGCGTAAGGGGCGGTGAGTGCGCGCAGACGGGCGGCCTGGGCGGCGGTCAGCATCGGCAGGTCGCGGTCGGGAGCGCCCGACGTGTCAAAGGTGTTGTTTCCGTTCACCGTTGCGACTCTACGAGTTGTGTGCGTACGGGGGTGATGTCGGGGCAGGTGCGGGTGCGGTCCCCGTGCGAACAGCAGCTCCGCCACGACCAGCGACTGTCTCCACCTGGCGGGCTACCGGCCGTGCAGTAACTCTCATATGGGTGAGGTGCAGCCTGTCCGCGCCCGGCTTCGGCCGTCGGCCTACGAAGATCCACAGCGTGCCCTTCGAACGGAGTCCTGTGCCCTCACGCCGTCTGCTGCTTGCCCACCCCGCCCAAGTCGCCGCCCGTACGCCTGCAATCAGCTCTGACACCAGGCGAGTTCCGCACCCGCACCCGCACCCGCACCCGCCGGCCGTGTGCCCGGGGCCTCGAAGCGCCCTGCTGTCCGCCACAGCACTGGCTCTGGTCATGGTCACCGCCCAGCCCTCCTCCGCCCATGCCGCGGCCCCTGCCACGTGCATGAACGGCCTGAAGGACTCGCGAGGACGGTCGTCCGTCGACGGCGGTGAGATCGCCTGGGAGGACTCGACGCGGTTCGACGGCGCACGACGGCACGCCCAGCAGGCCTGGACGAGAAACGGGCTCGATCGGGTGAAGTTCCCCGCCGACGACGCGACGCGCTACGCCGACCTGGAATGGTCGGACGTCAACACCTCCAGGCCTCCGTGGAAGAACATCCTCGGGCTCTGGAAAGGGCTTCAGGGCACCGACAGTCTGCGGCTGAACAAGGCATACCTGGGGCCCGGCAAGCAGTACGGGGACACCAGGTCCCGGCGGACGATCGCCGCGCACGAGCTCGGCCATGCCCTGGGGTTCTGCCACAAGAACCCCTCGTCCTACAGCTCGTTGATGGCTCCACACATCTACGACATGTCCTCCAACGGAACGCCGACGTCACGAGACCGGCGGAACTACCACACGCTGTGGGGCTGAAAGGCAGAGCAATGAGCGAGGTTCGCCGCCGTCTGGCCGTCGCCGCGGCAGCACTGACGGTACTGGGAGGTGCCCTCTGGAGCCTGTACAGCCTCACCGGGCCCAGGGAGAACAGCGGCCCCACGGAGGCGGTCGCTCTCTACGACCCGCAGGATGCCCGGCAGGTGGCCGGCACCGCCGACGACGTGTTCCTCGGCACGGTGGTGAGCCGGACGGGCGAGCGCGACATCTACGGCGTCTTCTCCGACCTGTACGCCGTCCGCGTCGGCCAGGTCTTCAAGGGGACCGTTCGCGACACCACCACGGTCAGCTACTACCAGGGCGAAGAGCCGTTGACGGACGGCGCCTCCTACGTCTTCGCGACCGGACGTGTACCGGACGGACAGAGCCACGCCGTCCTCCTTGAGACCATCCCGGCCCCGGTGGCCGACCTCAACGCTCCGGCCCGGACGATCACCGCGGTCGCCGCGTCCGACGGCCGGACGATCAGGGAGTACTGGAAGTGGGCGGTGGACCATGAGATCGACGTCTCCCCCGGCCAGGAGCGGTAAACGGCGGTGCGAAGCCGCAACCACCCGCAATCACTGCCCACAGGCTCCGGATCCCGGCAGTTGTCAGGGGGTGTCGCCGGACCAGTCCCAGCGGCGGCGGTCGCAGGGGCGCGGATCGCCCGGACGCGGGTCGTACATCGCGCGCCCACCGGCACCGAACTGCCCGAGCTCCGTGGGCAGGGCGACACCGGTGTCGATCTCGCCCTTCGTCCAGCCGGTGATGTCGAGCAGCAGACCGTCCAGCGGCCCGCCGACCAGCTCGGCATAGTCCCGCCCCGGCTGTGGGCCCTGCCGGGGGTCGTCATGATCCTGACCGTAGATCCGGCCGCGCAGCAACTCCTCATCCCTGTCCATACATCCCACACTCCCAGCCACCACTGACAATCCGCCCTGCCCAGGCTCGTCCCGCCAGAGAACTGGCCGACTCCAGCTCGGCCGTCCTACTCTGCCGAGGAAGATCGAGCGGACGGCCTGCTCTTCCAGTACGGCACGTACTCCTTCGACGGACCCCCGATGTTCTCGCTGGACTTGACCCGTCAGTTCGACATCATCGACGCCGCGGGCGAGCACGCTCACTACGTACAGGTCCATTGCGTCATCAGCTACATGCCCACCCCGGCCCTTCGGAGCCTCGGTTCCTTCGAGGCCTGGTTCTTTCACGACGCCGGTGATGACCTCGCCCCATGGGCCGCCATCCGGGAATCGAGGCCGATGTGGGCGCTGCTGCGTGAGCTGGGGCCGAGCAGCGTCGACGTCCATGAGGAGCAGGTGTAGCCGGCCCTCGTCCGCCCACCGCGCGAGAGGCGCCTGGCGTTCGTCGGGCCAGGTCACGGCCGTACCCTGAGGGGTCTTGTCGCCGCGCCGCACTCCAGGAGACCACTTTGATGACCACGCCGCTCCCGTCGCTCCTGGAGGAGTACCCGGTCGTCGCCAGCGTCAAGGACGCGGATGATCTCGACGCCGTGCTGCGCTCCGACTGCCGCATCGTCTTCCTGCTCTACGGCACCGTCCTCGATCTGCCCGCGATCGTGCAGCGCCTCAAGGACGACGGCCGGGTCGTGCTCGTCAACGTGGACCTGCTCGAAGGCTTCGCCGCCAAGGAGATCGTGGTGCGCTACGTCAAGGAGAAGACGGCCGCCGACGGGATCCTCAGCTCCAAGGCCTTCATGCTGCGCGCCGCCCGCGAGCTCGGCCTGTACACGGTGCACCGCTTCTTCCTCATCGACTCGCTCTCGTACCGCAACCTCGCCCCGCAGGTACGCATGTCGAAGGCCGACTGCGTGGAGATCCTGCCGGGCTGCATGCCGAGGGTCATCTCCTGGGTCGTGGCGGACATCGACGTGCCGCTCATCGCGGGCGGTCTGGTCTGCGACCGGGACGACGTGTTCGCGGCGCTGAAGGCGGGAGCGAGCGCGATCGCCTCGTCGAACCGAGAGGTCTGGGCGATGTGAAATCGGGGGTTGACACTGCCGACACCCCCGATTTACTTTTGCGGAGCGGCCCGCAGAAGGCGCCGCCCCATGCTGCACCACAATCACATATCGGCTTCCGGAACACAGGTCAATGGACCTCTGCTCCGGGGCAGTTACTAGAGACCAGAGAACAGTAACTCCACCCGACACCGGGAGAGTTGCTGTTCTTTTTTTGTGCCCTTTTGCGGCACACCTTCCTGCCCCGTCCTGCCCTGCATTTCCACAAAGAGGTGGTGAGCGCCGTGACCAAGTCCCAGAGGTGGATCAGTTTTCTGATCCTGTCGATGACCTGCGGAATCGTCTATCAGGTCGCGTACATACGGTTCGTGTTCCTGGGACCCACGGCACGAGCCCTCGATCTGTCCGCGCAGGACTACGCCAACATCATCTCGATCTTCGGCATCGTCGCCATGGTGATGTACTTCTTCGGCGGATGGTTCGCCGACAGGTTCCGGCCCAAGGCCCTCATCGTGACCGCACTCGTCGGCACCGGCGTGGCCGACCTCTATCTGGGGACCGTCCCGGGATACTGGGGAATTCTCGCCGCGCACGTCCTCATGGCCGTCATGGGAATGGGGCTCTACTGGGCCGCTCTGGTGAAAGCCATCGGAATGCTGGGCGATTCCTCCGAGCAGGGCCGCCTGTTCGGTTTCCTGGAGGGCGTGCGGGGTGTCACGTCGACGATCGTCGGCTTCGTGGGGACGGCCGTCGTCGCGGCGAGCGTCGCCGAGGCGGCGGGCGTGCTGTGGCTCATCCGCATCTACGGCGTCCTGTGCTTCGTCTATGCCGCGCTCGTCTGGCTGTTCGTCAAGGGCGACGAGGAGCGTCTGGCCGGCCTCGGCTCCAGCACCGTCACCCTGCACCAGCTGTGGCGTGCCGCGCGCAACAAGTACACGTGGCTGATCGGCGGCACGGTCATGCTGATGTACTGCTTCTACACCACGCTCGGCTACTTCTCGCCGCTCCTGGAGCACCAGTACGGGATGGCCGCCGCGCTGATCGGCGTCATCGGCGTCGTACGCACCTACGTCTTCCAGTTCGTCGCCGGTCCGGCCGGCGGAGTCGTGGTGGACAAGGTCACCCGCTCCACGCCCCGCTTTCTGCGCTTGATGTTCGCGGGCTGCGCCGCCATCGCCCTGGTCTTCCTCGTCCTGCCGCGCGCCTCGGCCTTCAAGTGGGTCGCCCTGGCTCTGATGTTCGCGCTGTGCCTGCTGGTGTTCGCCAGCCGGGGCGTCTACTGGGCACAGGTCGGCGAGGTCGAGATCCCGGAGAACGAGCGCGGCGGCGTCATCGGCCTCGCATCGGGGATCGCCTATCTGCCCGACGCCTTCTTGCCCACCGTGTGCGCCTGGTGGATCGGCGACCCGGCCGCCACGCCGGCCGTTCCCGAGCACGGCGGCGGCTACACCACCCTCTTCCTGTTCCTCCTGGCCATGGCGCTGCTCGGCCTGGGGCTCACCACCCTCACCACCCGCGTCCGGCGCCGCGAACTGGCCGCACGCACCGAGCCGTTCACCCCCGAGGCGGTGACCGTGAGCGCCTGAACCACCCGCCGGGCCCCCTGCCCGCAGCCCACCACTTGCCCGCAGCACCACGAAAGAGCGAACTCCCCATGGACATCACCGAGTTCCACCGCGACTTCTTCTCCCTCGACGGCAAGAACGCCATCGTCACCGGCGGCAACACCGGCCTCGGCCAGGCCTTTTCGCTGGCCCTGGCCAAGGCGGGGGCGAACGTCTTCGTGCCGTCCGTCGCCGACGACGACGGCACGACCCGCAAGCTCATCGAGGCCGAAGGGCGCCGCATGGAGTTCCTCGCGGCCGACCTCACCGAGCCCGGTGTGCCGCGGCAGATCGTCGAGGGGTGCGCGGACGCCTTCGGATCGGTCGACATCGTGGTCAACTCGGCGGGCATCTGCAATCTCGCCGACGTGGAGAAGTTCGGGCGGTCCGAATGGGACCCGATGATCAGCGTGAACCTCACGGCGCCGTTCGAGCTGAGCCACGAGGCCATCCGATTCATGATCCCGCAGCGCTCCGGCAAGATCATCAACATCGCGTCGATGTTCTCGTTCCTCGGCGGCCAGTTCTCCCCGGCCTACGCCGCCACCAAGCACGGCATCGCCGGCTTCACCAAGGCCTACTGCGACGAAGTCGCCCAGCACAACATCCAGGTCAACGCGATCGCGCCCGGCTACTTCGCCACGAAGATCACCGAGGCGACGCGGGCGGACGCCGAGACCAACCAGCGCGTCCTTGACCACATCCCGGCCGGCCGCTGGGGCGACGTCGCCGACCTGATGGGGACGACGGTCTTCCTCGCGTCGCGCGCCTCGGACTACGTCAACGGCCACGTCCTCCCCGTCGACGGGGGCTACCTGGTCCGCTGAGCCCGCCGCCCTCGCCCGCCCCGAACCCCTACGGCACACCCCTCACACCGCACCGAACGAGGTAGATCACCATGACCCAGTCGCTCTCCAAGCTCACCCGCGAGGACATCGTCGCCCGCCTCACCGACCTGCTCACCGCCGAGCAGATCGTCACGGACGAGGAGCAGCTCAAGCTCGCGAGCGTCGACCGGTTCAAGAAGTACCAGTCCGTGCACGGCATCTTCGACGGCCCGATCCCGGCCGCGATCGTCAACGCCCGCTCCACCGAGGACATCGCCAAGGTCCTCGCCTTCGCCGACGACAACAAGATCAACGTCGTCGCCCGCACCGGCCGCACCGGCACCGAGGGCGGCCTGGAGACCGCGGTCGAGGACACCCTCGTACTCGACGGCTCGGGCCTCGACGAGATCATCAGGATCGACCCGGAGAACATGCAGGCCACCGTCCAGTGCGGCGTTCCGCTTCAGCTCCTGGAGGACACGCTGCGCGCGCAGGGCCTGACCACCGGCCACTCCCCGCAGTCCAAGCCCCTGGCCCAGTACGGCGGCCTGGTCTCCACCCGCTCCATCGGCCAGTTCTCCACCCTCTACGGGGCGATCGAGGACATGGTCGTCGGCCTGGAGGCGGTCTTCCCCGACGGCACCGTCACCCGCATCAAGAACGTGCCGCGCCGCTCGGCGGGCCCGGACATCCGGCACATCGTCATCGGCAACGAGGGCGCGCTGTGCTACATCACCGAGGTCACCGTCAAGATCTTCAAGTACCAGCCGGAGAACAACGAGTTCCACGGCTTCCTCGTCGACGACATCGCCACCGGCGTGAAGGTGATCCGCGAGGTCGTGACGAACGGCTTCAAGCCGTCCGTGGTGCGCGTGTACTCGCCGGAGGACGCCCGCCAGCACTTCGCGCACTTCTACGACGGCAAGGTCGTCGTGGTCTTCGTCGCCGAGGGCCCCCGGGGCATCGTCCGCGCCACCAGCGAGGAGATCGAGCGCGTCATCGGCCAGTACGCGCACCAGAAGGTCGACCCGGCCCTCATCGAGAACTGGTTCGACAACCTCAACTGGGGCGTCGACAAGATCGAGGCCGAGCAGCAGGTCATGCTCAAGCAGGCTGAACTCGGCTACACCACCGAGGTCTCGGTCGACTGGTCGCGCACCGTCGAGCTGTACGACAACGTCATGCACCGCATCCGCACCGAGTTCCCCGCGGCCGACGACCTGGTCATGCTGGGCGCCCACTCCTCGCACAGCTACCAGACGGGCACGAACCTCTACTTCGTCTACGACTACAAGATCAACTGCGAGCCGCGGGAAGAGATCAACAAGTACCACATCCCGCTCAACGCGATCATCGTCGAGGAGGCCCTGAGGGTCGGCGGCTCGATCGTCCACCACCACGGCATCGGCAAGTACCGCGCGCCCTGGACCACACAGGAGCACGGCAGCGCGTACGCGATCCTCGCCAAGCTCAAGGAGACCTTCGACCCGAACGGGATCATGAACAAGGGCACCATCTTCCCGACGGACGCCTGAAGTCCCTTGCCCGCGGGCCCGGTCGCGCCCCCGGCGACCGGGCCCGCGCCCTTCTCCTCCCCGTCCCCCTTCCCCGTACGACCTGACCGGAGTGGGCATGAACAGCACCCGTCCCCGCTACTTCATCGGCATCGACAACGGCTCCCAGTCGTCCAAGGTGACCGTCTTCGACGCCCATGGCCGTGCCGTCAGCGAGGGCCGGGCCGCGCTGCGGCCCTACGACACCCCGCGCCCCGGTGTCGTCGAGCACCCGGACGACGACCTGTGGACATCGATCGGCGAGGCGAGCCGTGCGGCCATGGCGGCCTTCGGCGGGAGCGTGGCGGACATCGCGGGAGTGGGCCTGTGCACGATCCGGTTCTGCCGCGCGATCCTCACGGCGGACGGCACCCTCGCCCAGCCGGTGATGAGCTGGATGGACGAGCGGGTCTCCCTGCCCTACACGCGCACGAACCCCGAGGCGGCCTACGTCACCACCTCGTCCGGCTACATCAGCCACCGCCTGACGGGCGCCTTCCGTGACACGGCGGCCAATTGCGCCGGCATGTGGCCGCTGGACCCCGACACCTGGCAGTGGACGGACGACGAAGCGGAACTGGCCAAGTACGGCATCCCGCGCGACATGCTCGTCGAGCTGGTCCGGCCCGGTGACACGCTCGGCACGGTCACCGAGGCCGCCGCCGCCCACACCGGCATCCCGGTCGGCATCCCCGTCGTCGCCACCGCCAACGACAAGGCGGTCGAGGCCCTCGGCTGCGGCCTGCGCACCCCCGACACATTCCTCGTCTCCCTGGGCACGTACGTCGCGGGCATGACGACAGGCCCGCGCAACGTCCGGGACGCGACCGACTTCTGGACCAACTACGCCTCCGAGCCGCACCGTTACCTCTACGAGTCCCACGGCGTACGGCGCGGCATGTGGACGGTCAGCTGGTACCGCGACCTGCTCGGCGAGGAGGCGGCAGCACACGCGCGTGCGGCGGGACTCTCCGTCGAGGAGTACCTCAACTCCGAGGCGGCGAAGGTCCCCGCGGGCTCCGACGGCCTGATGACGGTCCTGGACTGGCTCGCCCCCGGCGACGCCCCCTTCCGCAAGGGGTCCATCCTCGGCTTCGACGGCCGCCAGGGCCGCTTCCACATCTACCGCTCGATCCTCGAGGCCCTCGCCATGACCGTCCATGACACCGGCGCCCGGATGGCGGCGGAACTGGGCGCCGAGTACCGCGAGGTCATCGTCTCCGGCGGCGGCTCCCGCTCCGACCTGATGATGCAGATCCACGCCGATGTCCACGGTGTCCCGGCCCGCCGCGCCGAGGCATCGAGCACCGCCGGGCTCGGGGCCGCGATCTGCGCGGCGGTGGGCCTGGGTGCGTACGCGGACTTCGACGAAGCGGTGGCCGCGATGGTCCGCCCCGGCGAGATCTTCCTGCCCGACGAGGCCCACCACCAGCTCTACCGTCGCCTGGAGGAGGTCCACCGGGACGTACGAGGCCACACGGACGCGATCTACCGGCGGAGTTACGACATCTTCGGATAGGCCCGCGCGCGTGGCCGTCATCGGACGGAGGAGTCTTGCGCCGGGGCGATCTGCGATCTCGGCGTGCCCGAGCCGCGGTGCCCGAGCCGCGGGAAGCGGCTGCGCCCCCTCGGCGCCTCGACATCGGCGAGATGGGTGACGAACTCGCCGAAGGACTCGGTGCCCCACCGCGAGCCACGAAGACCATCGCCGCTGACGCAGCCCCTCACTCCCGACCTGGCAACGGCAGCTCCGGGTGGTGACGCAGCGCCTCCAGCACGGCGCGCACCGCAGCGCGGGGCGGTGAGCCCCGGCGGATCGCCGCCGTGATCGTGCGGGTCACCGGAGTGGCGAGTTCCCTGGTGGCGACGTCGTAGCGGCGGTCGACCGCCAGGCCGGGCAACAGCGCGATGGAAAGGCCGGCCTCGACGTGCTGAAGGGTCATCATGTAGTTGCTGAACCGGCAGACCACGCGCGGCTCGAAGCTCGCTTGACGGCACAGGCGCAGCGCGAGATTGGCCATGTACGACTGCGGGATGTCGAACGCCCAGGGCTCGTCCGCGTAGGCCGCCAGGTCCACGGCGCCGCGCCCGGCCGCGGGGTGCTCGGGCGGGACCACGAGGAGGACCGGGTCCGTGGCCAGCGGCACGATGTCCAGGTCCGGCCCCAGGGGCAGCTCGTCGAAGTCCGTGGTCGTGATGATGATGTCCGCGTCGCCGCCCCGCAGCGCGGGCATGCTCGCGTGCGGCTCCAGCTCGAGCAGCTCGACGTCGAGGTGCGGATGCTCGCGCGCCAGCCGGCTCACCGCCGGCACGGCCATGGTGTGAATCGCGCTCTGGAAGGCCCCCAGTCGCACCAGACCGGCGGGTTCCTCGCCGAACCCGCGCAGCTCCGCCTCCACGCTGCCCATGTGATCGAGGATCGCCCGCGCCCGCCGCGCGAGGATCAGTCCGGCCGGGGTCAGCCGGACCCGGCGCCCTGTGCGTTCGAGGAGCTGCGTGCGCGTCTCGGCCTCCAGCACGGCGAGCTGCTGAGACACGCTCGACGGGCTCAGGTTGGCGGCTTGGGCGACCGCTCTGACGGTTCCGAGCATGTCGAGCTGGCTCAGGAGCCGGAGCCTCCAGGGGTTCATCATGCCCCCATTGTTGTGCGGTTCTGCCGAACAGGAAAGCCGGAATCGTGAGATGGACGTGTCGCTCGGCTGCCGCCTACCGTCGGTGACATGACCGCTTCGACCACCGCTCCCGCGTCCACCGACACCTTCTGGGCCGATGCCGATCGGCATCTCGTCCGCTACGGCGGCGAGTTCACCCACGAGATCATCGAACGCGCTGCCGGGAGCTTCCTGTTCGCCGCGGACGGCCGGAGGATCCTCGACTTCACCTCCGGCCAGATGAGCGCGATCCTGGGTCACTCGCACCCGGAGATCGTCGCGACGGTCCAGCGGCAGGTCGCGTCCCTCGACCACCTGTTCAGCGGCATGCTCAGCCGCCCGGTCGTCGACCTCGCCCGGCGGCTTGCCGACACGCTGCCCGCGCCCCTGGAGAAGGCGCTGCTCCTGACGACCGGCGCCGAGTCCAACGAGGCCGCGATCCGGATGGCCAAACTCGTCACGGGCAAGCACGAGATCGTCTCCTTCGCGCGGTCCTGGCACGGCATGACGCAGGCCGCCGCGTCCGCCACGTACAGCGCGGGGCGCAAGGGCTACGGACCGGGCGCACCGGGCAACTTCGCCATCCCCGTACCGAACGCGTACCGACCCGACTTCACGACGGACGACGGCTCGCTGGACTGGCGCCGTCAGCTGGACTTCGCCTTCGACCTGATCGACGCCCAGTCGACCGGCAGCCTGGCCGCGTGCCTCGTCGAACCGATTCTCAGCTCGGGCGGAATCATCGAGCCCCCGGCCGGATACTTCGCGGCGCTGCACGCCAAGTGCAGGGAACGCGGCATGCTCCTGATCCTCGACGAGGCCCAGACCGGCCTGTGCCGTACCGGGACCTGGTACGCGTTCGAGCGCGACGGCGTCGTCCCCGACATCCTCACGCTCTCCAAGACGCTGGGTGCGGGCCTGCCCCTGGCGGCCGTGGTGACCAGCGCGGAGATCGAGCAGGAGGCGTACGAGCGCGGGTTCCTGTTCTTCACCACGCACGTCGCCGACCCGCTGGTCGCCGCGGTCGGCAACACCGTCCTCGACGTCCTGACCGGCGAGAAGCTCGACGAACGCGCCCGGTCGCTGGGCGCGTTCCTCCACCAGGGCCTGACGGACATCGCCGCGCGGCACGCCGTCGTCGGCGACATCCGCGGCAGGGGCCTGCTGGCAGGCCTGGAACTCGTCGTCGACCGCGAGACGAAGCAGCATTCGAACGAGCTGGGGGCGCGGGTCACGCGGCGCTGCCTCGAACTGGGCCTGCACATGAACATCGTCCAACTCGCGGGCATGGGCGGGGTCTTGCGGATGGCGCCGCCGCTGACGGCCACCGAGGGCGAGCTCTCGCTCGGTCTGACGATGCTGGACCAGGCGATCGGCGAAGCCTGCGCAGGGCTCTGAGACGCAGAACACGAGAGGGCGGTGTGACGTCCTCAGGTCCCCAAAGTGTCGGCCTTGACGGCCCGTTGCGCGAAGACCTCATCACGGCGGTCCTCCATCTGCCGAAGGGCGTCCTTGCGGTCCCGCTTGGAGAGCCGGTCAAGGTACGTGTGGCCGACGAGGTGGTCGGTCTCGTGCTGCAGGCACCGGGCGAAGTAGCCCATCCCCTCGATGACGAGAGGGTTGCCGTCCTTGTCCCACCCGCGAACAACGGACCGATCGGGGCGGGCAACCGCCATGGTGGCACCGGGCACCGACAGGCAGCCCTCGAACTCGTCGACGAGTCGGCGGCTGCCCGGATCGGGCAGGTCCAGGACGGGGTTGACGATGTGGCCGACGTGCCGGACCCCGTCGTCGTCCGGGCAGTCGTAGACGAAAAGCCGCAGGGCGACGCCCACCTGGTTGGCGGCGAGGCCTGCGCCGTCGGCCACGTACATCGTCAGGAACATGTCGTCGATGAGCGCCGACAGCTCCGCGGTTTTGAACTCGGTCACCTCCAGGCACGGACGGCTCAGGACCTCCTCCCCCACCACCGTGACCCTGCGCACCGAACCCCGTGCCGCCTCCGGCGCCAGGGCGGGGTACGTGTCGACGGGCCGGCCTTGCACACGGACCCGCCGGTCCACGGGACGGTCCGCGGGACGGGACGGGTGGTGACGAACAGACATGGCTGCCTCCCCTTCTGCGTACGCCACATGCCGCGGACGACGGACGACACCGCGGCCTACCCCCTTGCCAAGGGCTTTGCAAAGTACCAGACTTTGCAAAGTGACTGAAGATGACCTCACCCCCACCCCCGGCCCGATGCGGGACACCGGCGACGAACTGCGCGAGCACGAGGTGCGTACGGCCCTGCTGGGCCTGCTGGCCGAAGTCGGCACGGTCACGGCGACCGAAGCCGCCGCCCGGCTCGGCCACAGCTCGGGGCTCTGTTCGTTTCACCTGCGGCAGCTCGCACGGCACGGACACATCGAGGAAGCTCCTCACCACGGGGGACGCGCACGGCCCTGGCGCCTGAGGCGGCACCACCCCGACGCCGGTGCACCCACCGAGGAACAGTTCGGCGACTTGGCGCGCGGCCTTGAGGACGAGAGCTGGCAGCGGTGGCTCGCCCAGCGCGACCAGGCGCCGGCCGAATGGCGCCGCGACGAGGCCTTCAGCGCCATCGCCTACCTGACGCCCGAGGAGATGAACCGAGTCGCGGACACTGTCCGCCGGGCACTGGCCCCCTACCAGGCCCGCGAACAACGCCCCCTGGCCCGGCCGGACGGCGCCCGCCCGGTGGCCCTCATCACCAGGCTCTTTCCGTTGCTGTCACAGCCCGATTCAGGTGCGGACGGGGGAGACACTCCCCGGACAGGTACCTAGTTGGTACCTTGGAGACATGCCGTCTCTGAACGTGACTTTCACCGACGAGGAGCTCAAGGGTGTCCGCGCGGCCGCGGCAGCCGAGGGCAAGAGCCTCAAGCAGTACCTGCACGACCTCGGAATCCGTGAGATGGAGCGCCAGAAGTTCGTCGCGGGCGCCTCCCTGTGGGCCGACAGACTGCGTGCCGAGTTCGACGCGGCCAACCCCGAGGAGATCCCACCCTCCGCGCGTCACGAGGGGTCCGCGGCCGCCTGATGGTTCTGTTCGTAGACGTCGCCTGGCTCTTGGACGTCCAGGAGTTCGCCGTCTCCCCCGAGGACATGTCCGTGTCGGACTACTCCGCGCTGGTCGCCGCGGTCGCCCGCCACAAGACGAAACTGCCGACCCTGGAAGCGGCCGACCCTGACGCCGCCTGGCGCGCCGCCGCCCTGCTGCACACCATCGTGCGCCTGGAACCACTGCCGTACCGCAACAGCCTGTACGCGGCGTTCGTCGCTGCCCAGTACATGGACCAGTCCGGCGAGGGCATAGACCCGCCCTACGGAGCACTGTCCGACCTCGTACGAAAGATCCGCGAGAGCCGCATCAGCGTCTACGCGGTCGCCGATCAGATCAGGTCCTGGAAGGTCTGACGAGAGTCCGGCGAGGTACTGCACGCTGCGTGAGCCAGAAAGATTCGGCCGCCGATGTCGAGAATCCATGGCCTGCTCCGTCCCCGTGGTGCATGCGACCACAATGGGTCGCACCAGTACCGAGGAGAAACACCATGCCCAAGTACCTGCTGCTCAAGCACTACCGCGGCGCTCCGGCTTCGGTCAACGACGTGCCCATGGATCAGTGGACGCCCGAGGAGATCTCGGCCCACGTGCAGTACATGAGGGACTTCGCGGCGCGGATCGAGGGGACCGGTGAGTTCGTCGACAGTCAGGCGCTCGCGCCCGGCGGGACGTTCGTCCGGTTCGACGGTGAAGGACGCCCGCCGGTCACCGACGGACCGTTCGCCGAGACCAAGGACGTCATCGCCGGGTGGATGGTGATCGACGTCGACAGTTACGAGCGCGCCGTCGAGCTGGCCGGGGAGCTGTCGGCCGCCCCCGGCGCGGGCGGGAAGCCGATCCACGAGTGGCTGGAGCTGCGTCCGTTCATGGGCGCGCACCCCACCGTCACGGAGTGACCTCCGACGTGGACGAGGCCTTGCTCCGGAGCCTCACACCGGGCGTGCTCGGAATCCTCGGCCGCCGCGGAGCCGACTTCGCGGCGGCCGAGGACGCCGTGCAGGACGCGCTGGTCGAGGCTGTCCGCGTCTGGCCGGCCGACCCGCCGCGCGACCCCAAGGGCTGGCTGGTCACCGTGGCCTGGCGCAAGTTCCTCGACGCGACGCGGGCGGACACCGCCCGCCGCCGGCGTGAGGACCTCGTCGAGGAGGAGCCGGCACCGGGGCCAGCGCCCACGGTGGACGACACGCTCCAGCTCTACTTCCTGTGCGCCCACCCGTCGTTGACCCCGTCGTCGGCGGTCGCGCTCACGCTGCGCGCCGTCGGCGGGCTCACCACCCGCCAGATCGCCCAGGCCTACCTGGTGCCCGAGGCGACGATGGCGCAGCGCATCAGCCGGGCCAAGCGCACCGTCTCCGGCGTGCGGTTCGGCCGGACCGGCGACGTCGCCACCGTGCTGCGCGTCCTCTACCTGGTCTTCAACGAGGGCTACTCCGGAGACGTCGACCTCGCCGCCGAGGCCATCCGGCTCACCCGGCAGCTCGCGGCCGCGATCGACCACCCCGAGGTGGCGGGGCTGCTCGCCCTCATGCTGCTCCACCACGCACGGCGCGCCGCCCGGACCGCGCCCGACGGCAGCCTGGTGCCGCTCGCCGAGCAGGACCGCGGCCGGTGGGACACGGAGGCGATCGCCGAGGGCATCGGCATCCTCCAGGCGGCGCTCGCACGCGACCGCCTTGCCGAGTTCCAGGCCCAGGCCGCCATCGCGGCACTCCACGCCGACGCGCCCACCGCCGAGGAGACCGACTGGGCGCAGATCGTGGAGTGGTACGACGAGCTCGCACGCCTCACCGACAGCCCGGTCGTCCGGCTCAACCGCGCGGTGGCCGTCGGCGAGGCGGACGGAGCACGCGCCGGTCTGTCGGCGCTCGCGACGCTGGACGACTCACTGCCCCGGTACGCAGCGGTCGCCGCGTACCTCCACGAGCGTGACGGCGACCTGGCGACGGCGGCGCAGCTGTACGCCGAGGCGGCCCAGCAGGCGCCCAACCTCGCCGAACGCGACCACCTCACGCGCCAGGCCGCCCGGCTCAACGCCCACCGGCGTCACTGAGCGGCACATCGGCGCGAATGCGACGGTCTCTCCTTCCGCTTCCGGGTACTCGGCGCCTCGCTTTCCCGCCGGACGCCGGACGCCGAGGAGACCCGCATGACGTTCCATCCTCGTGAGCAGCAACTCGTCAAGCGCGCCGTGCACAGGGGCGCGGACCGGTGAGGGGGCGGTCCCTGCTCTCCGGGGCGCTGGTCGGCGTCGGGATCGCGGCGTTCGTCGACGAGATGGTGTTCCATCAGCTGCTGCACTGGCACCACTTCTACGACAAGGCATCGAGCGAGGCCGGTCTGGTGTCCGACGGGATCTTCCATGCCTTCGGCTGGCTGGCCATGGTGGCGGGCCTGTTCCTGTACGCGGATCTGTGGCGCCGAAGTGCCCGGCACCTCACCGCCTGGTGGTCGGGCCTGTGCCTGGGCCTCGGCGGCTTTCAGCTGTACGACGGCACGTTCCAGCACAAGGCACTCGAGCTGCACCAGATCCGCTACGGCGTGGACCTGGCACCGTACGACTGGACCTGGAACGTGATCGCCGTGCTGCTCCTGCTCGTCGGCGCCCTGCTGCTGGTCCGGGCCCGCCGGTGACGGCCTTGGTGCTGGTCGTGGTCCTGGGCTGTCTCGGCCAGGTGACAGCGGCCCGGCACCTGCGCCGGCGCGGCGACCGCTGGCCGCACCGGCGTGACGCGGCGTTCTGCGCGGGCGGCGCGGTGCTCGTCGTCTCGCTGGCCGCTCCGTGGGGCGGGTGGCCGCCGTTCACCGGGCACATGGCCACCCATCTGGGCATCGGCATGATCGCGCCGCTGCTCCTCGTGCTCGGCCGGCCCGTGACGCTGGCGCTGCGCGCCCTGCCGGTGGGGCCTCGGCGGCGGCTTCTGTGCTGCGTACGGTCCCGGCCCGCGGCCCTGCTCGTGTGGCCGCCACTGGCCGCGCTCCTGCACAGCGCGGGGCTGTGGGCGATCTACCGCACGCCGCTCCTTGCCGCCGGCCACCACCGGCCCTGGCTGCACGCACTCGTCAGCGCTCATCTGCTGGCCTCCGGCGTGCTGTTCGCCTTCGCCGTCCTTGCCCTGGACCCGCTGCGCCACCGGGCAGGGTTCGCGCTGCGGGGCGGAGCCCTGCTGGCCGCGGCGGCGGCCCACGGCATCCTGGCCAAGTCGCTGTACGCCACGGGCCCGCCCGGCACCTCCTATGCCGCGTCCGACCTGCACCTCGCGTCGTACGTCATGTACTACGGCGGGGACGTGGTCGGCATCGCCCTTGCCGTGCTGCTCGGGCACCAGTGGTACGCGGCCGGGGGCCGTGCCCTCGTCCGGGCCCGGCGCGCTCTCGACGCGGCCACGGCAAGGCCGGGGCGGCACCCCTAGGTGTCGCCGCGTAGTGCGGATCACGCGGGGTACCCGGCCCGCACGCGTACCCGGAATCCGGAGGTCCCATGCTGTCCGAGACCGTCACCGTGCCCAACGGCGAGGGGGTACTCATCGGTGAACTGACCGTGCCGGACACGGTGTTCGGAGTCGCGATCATCGCCCACGGCAGCGACAGCTCCCGGCACAGCCCTCGCGACCGGGCCGTGGCCGACGCGCTGCAGGACGCCGCACTCGGGACACTGCTCATCGACCTGCTCACCGCCGACGAGGAGGCCGCAGACTGGGCGACCGGCCGGCATCACTGCGGCATCGGCCTGCTGACGCACCGTCTGATCGCCTCCGTGGACTGGCTCGCCGCCTGTACCACGGATCTGCCGCTCGGCCTGTTCGGGGCGAGCACGGGCGGGGCGGCCGCGCTCGGCGCCGCGGCCGCCCGGCCAGGCATCGTGGACACCGTCGTCTGCCCCGACGGCCGCCCCGATCTGGCGGGAGACGACGTGCTCGGCCAGGTGCGCGCGCCGGTCCTGCTGCTCGCAGGAGGCCGCGACACCGAGGCGCTGCGGCTCACCCGGCAAACGGCCAATCGCCTGCGTCCCCTCAACCGACTGCGCGTGATCCCCGACGCCACGGACCTGTTCCAGGAACCGCAGGCGCTGGACGAGGTCGCCGCCGTGGCGGCCCGATGGTTCGCAGGAATGGGACAGACACACCTCTGAGGGCCTGCCGGTCAGGCCCCGACCGCACGCGCACGTACGCCAGGGCAGTCCCATCCGTCGTACGCCACCCAACATGTGACCGGCATCACAGTGCGCCATCCCACATCCTCAGGTCATCATATGACCCGATCGCCGCACGGATCAGAGCCGGGCCGCACCCCGGACGGCACAGCACAGCGAGACGAGGACGGGCATGAACGACCAGGACAGAACGGCACTGCCACGCGTAGGCGTGGTGGGGCTGGGGGCCATGGGGCTCGGCATGGCACGCAGCCTGCGGGACGCGGGCTTCGATGTGGGTGTTCATGACCTGCGCCCCGATGTGGCCTCGGCCTTCGCCGAGGACGGCGGTACCGCCTTCGCCTCCGCCGGTGAACTCGCGGCCTCGGTCGACGTCCTGGTCGGCGTCGTGGTCAACGCGGCGCAGGTCGAGTCGGTCCTGTTCGGCGCCGGCGGCGCGGCCGAGCGGCTGCATCCGGGTTCCGTCTACGTCATGTGCTCCACGGCCGACCCCACCTGGTCCGCCGAGCTCGAACGGCGTCTGGCCGAGCGCGGCGTGCTCTACCTGGACGCCCCCATCTCCGGCGGCGCCGCACGGGCCGCGCGCGGCGAGCTCACCATGATGACGTCGGGCGCGCCCACCGCGTACGCGATCGCCGATCCGGTGCTCGAAGCCATGAGCAGCACGGTCTACCGCCTGGGCCACGCGGCCGGGATCGGCTCCAAGGTCAAGATCGTCAATCAACTCCTCGCCGGTGTGCACATCGCCGCGGCGGCCGAGGCGATGGCGCTCGGCATCAAGGCGGGCGTGCCCGCCGATGCGCTCTACGAGGTCATCACGCACAGCGCGGGCAACTCGTGGATGTTCGAGAACCGTATGGCGCACGTGCTCGCCGGGGACTACACGCCGCTGTCCGCGGTCGACATCTTCGTCAAGGACCTGGGTCTCGTGCTCGACGCGGCCCGGCCGGAGAAGTTCCCCCTCCCCCTGGCGGCCACCGCCCATCAGATGTTCCTTCAGGCGTCGGCCTCCGGTCTCGGCGGCGAGGACGACAGCGCGGTGATCAAGATTTTCCCGGGCATCGAGCTGCCCGGACGGACCGAGAAGTCGGAGGGCTGACATGGGAATCCGACTCGGTTGCATCGCCGACGACTTCACCGGCGCCACGGACCTGGCCAACAACCTGGTGCGCGCGGGCATGCGCGTGATCCAGCTGATCGACGTACCGCAGGCCGGAGCCGAAGCCCCGCTCGACGCGGACGCGGTCGTCATCGCGCTCAAGTCACGGACCAGCCCGGCCTCCGACGCCGTCGAGGCCTCGCTGCGGGCGCTTCAGTGGCTGCGGTCGGCGGGCGCGGAACAGATCTACTTCAAGTACTGCTCGACCTTCGACTCGACGCGGGCCGGCAACATCGGGCCCGTCACCGAGGCCCTGATGGACACACTCGGCACCGATTTCACGGTCGCGACCCCGGCCTTCCCCGACAACGGGCGCACCGTCTTCAAGGGCCATCTCTTCGTCGGCGACGTCCTGCTCAGCGAGAGCGGCATGCGCCATCACCCGCTGACGCCGATGACCGACTCCAACCTGGTGTCCGTGCTCGGCGCGCAGACCGCCCGCCCGGTCGGACTCATCGACCACACCGTGGTCGCCGCCGGTGCCGATGCGATCGGAGAGCGGGTCGTCGCGCTGCGCGAGGAGGGCATCGGCGCCGCGATCGTCGACGCCGTCTCGAACGACGATCTCGTACGGCTTGGCGCGGCGGTCAAGGGGCTGCCGCTGGTGACCGCGGGGTCGGGTCTGGCGATCGGCCTGCCCGCGAACTGGGGCTTCGAGCCGTCCCCCGGCGCGGCCCGGCTGCCCCGGCCCACAGGGCATCAAGCGGTCGTCTCCGGGTCGGTTTCCAGTGCCACCAATGGTCAGGTCCGGGAGTTCCTGCGAAGTGGCGGGCCCGCGTTCAGCGTGGACCCGCTGCGGATCGCCGACGGCGAGGACGTGGCCGGGCAGGCCCTGGCCTTCGCCGCCGCGCGGCTGGCCGACGGGCCGGTGCTCGTCTACTCCACCGAGGCGCCCGACGCGGTCAAGAGCGTCCAGGGCCGCCTCGGTGTCGCCGAGGCCGGTGAGCTCGTCGAGCAGACCCTGGCCCGCGTCGCCCAGGGGCTCGTGGGACTCGGTGTCCGTCAGCTCGTCGTCGCCGGCGGCGAGACCTCGGGCGCGGTCGTCCAGGCGCTCGGCCTGACGGGTCTGCGCATCGGACCGCAGATCGACCCCGGTGTGCCGTGGTGCGCGGCGGCCCTGCCCGGCGGGGACACGCTCCACATCGCGCTGAAGTCCGGCAACTTCGGCGGCCCCGACTTCTTCGCCTCGTCCTTCGCCCACCTCGCCCGGGAGACCGCATGACGCGGCTCCCGAGCCCGGCCGAGAGCGACGTGGACGCGGCGCGCGCCGAGATCGTCCGGGTGGGCACGAGTCTCTTCGCCCGGGGCTACGTCCATGCCAGCGCCGGCAACATCAGCGCGCGGCTCGGCGACTCCCACCTGATCACGCCCACCGACGCCGCCCTGGGCTTCCTCGGCCCCGAGCGCCTGGCCCTGGTCGACGCCGGAGGCGAGCAGATCGCGGGCGACCGTGCCAGCAAGACCCTCACCCTGCACCGGCGCATCTGTGCCGCCGACCCCACGGCACGGTTCGTCGTCCACACCCACTCCACGCATCTGGTCGCGCTCACCCTGGCCGGCGTGTGGAGCACGGACGACGTGCTTCCGCCCCTCACGCCGTACTACGTCATGAAGGTCGGGCACGTCCCGCTCATCCCCTACCACCGGCCCGGCGATCCCCGCGTGGCCGACCTGGTGACCGGCCACATCGCTGATCATGCCGCTGGAGGCACCCCGATCAGGGCCGTCCTGCTCGACCGTCTGGGCCCGGTGGTCTGGGGCCCGGACGCCGCATCCGCTCTCGCCGTCCTCGAAGAACTCGAGGAAACGGCACGCCTCTGGCTCCTGACCGACCGTCGCCCCGAGCCGCTCCCCTCCCCCGCTCTCGACGAACTCAAGGCCGTGTTCGGCGCCTCTTGGTGATCGCGCACCGCCCGTCGGAGAATCCCCTGAGCCGCAGTAAGGATTCCGCATGTCCACGTCCACCACCACGGCGGAGGCCCCCGACCTCGCCCGTGAGAACGCCGTGTTCCGCAAGGTCGTTCTCCGCATCGTCCCCTTCCTGATCCTCTGTTACGTCTTCTCGTACCTGGACCGCGTCAACGTCGGCTTCGCGAAGCTGCAGATGTCCGACGACCTGGGTCTGAGCGAAGCGGCGTACGGCCTCGGCGCAGGACTGTTCTTCATCGGCTACTTCATCTTCGAGGTCCCCTCGAACCTCATGCTGCAGCGTGTGGGCGCACGCACCTGGATCGCCCGGATCATGATCACCTGGGGTCTCATCTCGGGGGCCTTCGCGCTCGTCACCAACGAGACGATGTTCTACGTGCTGCGCTTCCTGCTCGGCGCCGCGGAGGCCGGGTTCTACCCCGGTGTCATCCTCTACTGCACCTACTGGTTCCCCTCCCACCGCCGGGCCCGCGTGATCGCGATGTTCATGTCGGCGATCCCCGTGGCCGGGATCTTCGGCAACCCGCTCTCCGGCTGGATCATGGACACGTTCGACGGGGTCAGCGGATGGCACGGCTGGCAGTGGATGTTCCTGCTCGAGGCGATTCCGGCGCTCCTCATCGGCGTCGCGACGGTGTTCTACCTCGACAATGGCGTGCGCAGCGCCAAGTGGCTCTCCGACGAGGAGAAGGACATCGTGGAGGCGGCGATCGCCAAGGACACCGCGCACCAGAAGCACAGCCGGGTCTGGGACGGCTTCCGCGACCCCAAGGTGTGGCTGATGTGCCTCATCTACTTCTGCTTCGTGATGGGCCAGTACGCCCTGACGTTCTGGATGCCCACCTTCGTCAAGTCCACCGGCATCGACGACAACTTCACCATCGGCGTGCTCAGCGCCGTGCCGTTCGTCGCCGCGCTGATCGCGATGAACCTGTTCGGACGCTCCGCGGACAAGCGCCGCGAGCGCCGCTGGCACCTGGTCGTCCCCAGCCTCATGGGTGCCGTCGGCTTCTCGCTGGCCGCCAGTTGGAGCGGGTCGACGGTGCTGTCCCTGATCGCCCTGTCCTTCGCCGCGGCCGGCGTGCTCACCTGCGCCCCGCTGTTCTGGTCGCTGCCCACCGCGTTCCTCGGCGGCACCGCCGCCGCGGCCGGGCTCGCTCTGATCAACTCGGTGGGCAACCTGGCCGGCTTCGTCAGCCCGTACATGATCGGCGGGCTCAAGGACGCCACCGGCTCGACCTCCATCCCGATGTACGTCCTTGCCCTGAGCCTCGTCGTCGGCGCGGTCGCCGTGCTGAGCACCAAGAAGGACGTCGTCAACCGATGACCGGGTCCGGTCCCGACCCCACCACAGGAGCACGCATGCCGAGGTTCGCCGCGAACCTGTCCATGATGTACACGGAAGTCGACTTCCTCGACCGCTTCGCCGCGGCCTCGGCCGACGGCTTCGAGGGCGTCGAGTACCTCTTCCCCTACGCCCACGAACCCGCCGAGCTGCGCAGCAGGCTCGACGACCACGGCCTGCGGCAGGTGCTGTTCAACGCGCCTCCCGGAGCCTGGGAGTCCGGCGAGCGGGGCATCGCCGCGCTGCCCGGCCGCGAGGCCGAACTCCGCTCCGGGATCGAGCGGGCCCTTGAGTACGCCGCCGCGCTCGGCTGCGGCCAGGTGCACGTGATGGCCGGTCTCCTGCCGCCGGACGCGACGACCGCCGAGCGGGCCGCGCACCGCGCCACCTACCTGACCAACTTGGCCTGGGCCGCCGAGCAGGCCGCCGCCACGGAGGTCGACCTCCTGATCGAGCCGATCAACGGCCGTGACATGCCGGGCTACTTCCTGCACCGGCAGGCCGAGGCGCACGCGATCGTGCAGGAGGTGGGCGCGCCGAATCTCAAGGTGCAGCTCGACCTCTACCACTGCCAGATCGTGGAGGGCGACCTCACCACGACCCTGCGCCGCGACCTTCCCACCGGTCGCGTCGGCCATCTGCAGATCGCGGGCGTCCCCGACCGCCACGAGCCCGACCAGGGCGAACTCGACGTCCGCCATCTGTTCGACGTCGTCGACGATCTTGGCTTCGACGGGTGGATCGGCTGCGAGTACAACCCCCGGGCCGGTACGAGCGAGGGGCTCGGCTGGCTCAAGAACTACCGAGGAGAACGCGCATGAGGATCGTCATCACCGGTGGCTTCGGCTTCCTGGGCCGGCAGGTCGCCGAAGCCCTGCTGCAGCGGCGGACCCTGTGCGGAGCGCCCATCGACCGCCTTGTGCTCGCCGACCGGTTCGTACCGACCGGGGCGCCGCCGGCGGCCGACCCGCTGGTGGACGTCGTCCAGGGCGACCTGAGCGAGCGCCTCGACGAGATCTTCGCGCAGCCGGTGGACGTCCTGATCCACCTGGCGGCGGCGGTCTCCTCCGAGTGCGAGGCCGACTTCGACCTCGGCATGAGCGCCAACCTGGACACCACCCGCGCGCTGCTCGACGCCGCCCGCGCGCAGGCGGCCACCGGCGGTCCCACGCCCCGGGTGGTGTTCTCCAGCAGCGTCGCGGTCTACGGTTCCGACGCCGCGCTGCCCCTGCCGGAGGTGGTCGGCGAGTCCACACTGCCCACGCCGCAGTCCAGCTACGGGACGCAGAAGCGCATCTGCGAGCAACTGGTCGCCGAGTACACCCGCCGGGGCTTCGTCGACGGGCGCGTGGCGCGCCTGATGACCGTCTCGGTGCGGCCGGGCAAGCCCAACGCGGCCGCGTCCAGCTTCCTGTCCGGCATCGTCCGCGAGCCCCTCTCCGGTCTGCCCGCCACCTGCCCGGTCAGCCCTGATCTGCGGGTCGCCCTGGCCTCGCCGCGGCGCACCGTCGAGGGCATCCTGCGCATCACCGAGGCCCGGCGCGGCAGCGGGCCCGGCGAGCTCGACGGAGGGCTTCCGGTCAATCTGCCGGCGCTCACGGTCACGGTCGCCGAGATGCTCGACACCCTGCGCCGGGTGGCCGGTGACGCCGTCGCCGACCTGGTGACGGTCGCGCCCGACCCCGCCGTCGAGGCCATCGTCGGCTCCTGGCCCGCCTCCTTCGACAACGCGCGCGCCACGGCTCTGGGCCTGCGGCCCGACGAGAGCTTCGAGTCGGTGGTGCGGGCCTATGCCGAGGACCACCCCGAGGCTGTCACGGCCGCGGCGCTGCCCGCAGCCGGGGCGATCAGGCCCTGACGGATAGACTGACGAGCATGTTCTCCAAGGTGAGTGGCCCCATTCGGCTCGCGGACCGGGTCGCCGCGATCCTCTCGGAGGAGATCGAGTCCGGACGTCTGGCCGAGGGCGACAAGCTGCCGACCGAGGTCGAGTTGGTCAAGCAACTGGGCGTCAGCCGCACCGTGATCCGCGAGGCCGTCTCGCGGCTGCGCAACGCGGGCCTGGTCGAACCGCGCCAGGGCCGGGGCGTGTTCGTCATGCCCCGGCGCACCCGGCCGCTCGACCTGGAGGCCGAGGCCTCCGGCACCAAGTCCAAGGTCATGCAGATCGTCGAGGTCCGCCGCGCCATGGAGGGCGAGGCGGCCTCGCTGGCGGCGACCCGGGCGACACCGGACGACGTCGCCCGGATGCGCCGGTCCCTGGCCGCGATCGACGAGGCGGTCGCGGCCGGCGGTGACGGTGTGGAGGAGGACCTGGCGTTCCATCAGTCGATCGCCGAGTCGACCGGGAACGCGGTGATGGTCTCCACCGTGCGGTACTTGGGTGAGGTCATGCGCGGCGGCATCCGCGTCACGCGTGCCAACGAGGCGCGGCGCGACGACTTCATCGAGGCGGTGCGGGTCGAGCACCACGCGATCCTGGCGGCCGTCGAGTCGGGCGACGCGGCGGCGGCCCGCAGCGCCGTACGCCGTCACATGAAGCACGCCGCGTCCCGGTTGCAGGACGCGGACGAGGGCTTCTGGACGGAGACGGACGATCTCGGGGTGGACCTGGACACGGCGCCGTGACGTGACGTGACGTGAGTGGGTACGCCTGATGCGCGGAGGGGCGGGCCAAGTGGCCCGCCCTCCGCGCATCAGTGGCTCACGCCATCGCCGCCCGGCGACTTCAGGGCGACCGGGCACTCACCCGGCAAGCGCCACGCAGGTGCCAGGCAGGATATGACCATGCATCGTCAACAGATCAGCTCCATCGCCCACTCCGGCCACCCCATCGCCGCTCCGCTGAGCGACGATTCCGTGCACGCGCTCCTCGACCGCGCCCTTCCGCACGGCGAGGCACGGCTCCTCGATCTCGGCTGCGGATCGGGCACGTGGCCGGCGCGCGCACAGGCCATGCGCCCCAGCCTCCGTGCCGATGGTGTGGACATCGACGCGGGGGCCATCGCCGCTGCCAGGCGTGCCGCCGACGAAGCGGGTCTCGGTGACCGGGTCGCGTTCCACACCCAGGACGCCGCGGAGTTCACTTCCCCGCACCTCTACGACGTGGTGGTCAGCGTCGGTGCCACACACGCCTTCGGCGGCCTGCTGCCCACCTTGAAGGCCGCCGGCCGTCACCTCTCCCCCGGCGGGAGCGTCCTCGTCGGCGACGGCTTCTGGGAACGCGAGCCCGACCGGGCGACCCTCGACGCCGGTTTCACCGCTGATGAGTACGTCGACCTGGCCACGACCGTCGACCACGTCATGGCCGAGGGATGGACCCCTGTCTACGGACACGTCAGCACCCTCCAGGAGTGGGACGCCTACGAATGGTCCTGGACGGGCGACCTCTCCCGATGGGCCCTCGACCACCCCGAGCACCCCGACACCGGCCAGGCCCTCGAAGCCGCCGCCGCACACCGCGACGCCTGGCTCCACGGCTACCGGGGCACACTCGGATTCGTCACCCTGCTCCTGCGCCGGACGCCCACGCCCTGACCGCTGTTCAGGCCTGCGGCTGCGCTCCCGGGTCCTCGCTCATGAACTCCGTGACCAGCTCGGGCGGGTTGGCGGCCGCGGTCAGCGCGAACATCTCGTCGGGGTCGAACATGTTGTAGAGGATCACCGGCAGGGGCCGCCCGAAGACGCCGACGAGGCGGCCGTCCGCGTGGAGTTGGCGCGCCAGGTCGACGCAGAGCGTGTTGAAGTGCTCCGCGAGCTGTTCGTCGCGCTCGTCCTGTTCCTGCTCGGAGAGGTCGTCCTCGTCCTCGTACCAGAGGTCTTGGACCACCGCTTCCCGCCGGTACAGGTCGGCGCCGACCGGATCGTGTTCGGGATGGTGGCCGACGATGCGGATGCCCTCAAGGCCTGACGGCGGGAAGTAGGCGTAGTTCCAGCGCGCCTCCCACGGCTCCGAGGAGCCTGTCTCCGCAAGCTGCCGGGCCACCCCCGTCTCGGTGTTGTAGCCGATCGCCACGTAGGGGTGTCGGGGGTCCTGGTCGACGCTGTCGATACGGAACGTGACCACGTAGATGTCGGAGATCAACTCGTCGGGGAACTCGCCCAGGGTGCGCAGCGCCATCTGCTCCATGTGGCGTCGGAATGTCGTCAACGGCTCTTCTCCTCTGCCGTGTGGCGGGCCAGGTCCGCGGCGTCGAAGGATGCCATGTCCTTGCCTGCGCCGTTGATGATCCACCAGTCCCGCCCGAGGTCGGTCTGGTAGGCGGTGGCCAGGACGAGTTCGTCGCGGGTGTCCCCGTCGAAATCGGCCGCGCTCACAGGACTGCCCGCCCAGTGCTGTGAATTCAGGGGATCGGGGTCGGGCACGTGGCGCGAGCGGGGCACGTGACGCCATGGCTGGGAGCCGAGGCCGGGAGAGGAGCCGCCCCGCAGGATGTCCACGCTGCCGCTTTCGCCCCAGCGGTCGCCCGCGCTGTGCACCGCGAGGTCGTCGCAGCCGTCGCCGTTCACGTCTCCGGCGACCAGACCGATGCCGAAGCCGCCCTTGCGGGCGCCGCCCTCGATGACGACGCGGGCTTCGGGCGTCCTGCCGTAGCGGATGGTCACCGTGCCCTTGCGGTCGGCCGGTTCCAGTTCCTCGTCGTCGGGAATGCCGCTGTCGCCGAGGGCGATGTCGGGCCGCCGGTCACCGTCGAAGTCACCGACGGCGATGCTTTCGCCCTTCGGTAGCCGTTCGGGTTCCTTGCCGAGACCGGTCGCCGTGTCGGCTCCGCCGGTCAGGAGCAGCGGCGTGCCCGGCGCTGCGGGCTCGTAGACGAAGAGGTCGGTGGCGCGGTCGCCGGTGGCCTCCGCGGCGATGAGCTGGAGGTCGACCACCGCGTTGGCCCCGCGTGGGTCCGGGTCGGCGCGCTCGCTGGTCCGTGCGGGCTCTCCCGTACGCGTGAACGGGCCGTGCAGCACCACAAGGCGCCGCTTGTCCGTATCGGTGCGGAAGGTGGCCAGGTCAGCGTGGCCGTCCCCGTCGAAGTCACCGGCCACCGGCTGGTCGCCGTAGACGCCGTGGCCCTTGCCGTCGATCGCGGACTCGCCCTTGCCGACGTGCGGCAGCCGGACGCGGGCGGGCCGGTGAGCGGGGTCCGGTCCTTCGGGGTCGCCCCACTGCACATGGGCGCTGCCACCCGCGACGAGGTCGAGGTGGCCGTCGCCGTCCAGGTCGGCGACGGTGGGACCGGACAGTCCGTAGGACATGCCGTCGTGTGCGGGCAGCCGGAAGTCCTTGGGCGTGAACACCGTCCGGTGTCCGGGGCGCGGACCGTGCGCCGAGCCGTACACCAGGGCGATGCGGCCGGTCTCGGAGACGTCCCCATTACTGGCCGGCACCTCGGCTGCCAGGTCGGGGTGGCCGTCGCCGTCGAAGTCGGGGGCGGGTGTGCCCACCCGGCCCGCGGGTCCGGACGTGCCGTCGGGCGCCGACGGGCGGCAGGCGCTGTCCGGGATCGGCGGGCGGACCTCGTGGTTGTACGCACCCGTGGCGGCGCCCATCACCAGTGCGGCGGCGAGGAGGCAAAGACCCCCTCGCCGCCGCAAGCCCTTGCAAGTGCCCTCTGCCCGCTCGTACTTCATGGGGCCACTAGATCCGATGTACGCGCCCGGTACCAAGGCCCGAGATCACTCCGTTACGCCACCCCGACCCACGTCCCGGCACCCGAGCAGGGCAACACGCCCTGAACGACGAGCATTTGCTCAGTCGATGACCGCTGTGGCTTCGACCTCCACGAGATGGTCGGGCACGTCCAGCGCAGCCACGCCCACCAGTGTGCCGGGCGGCACAGGAGTGCCCCCCAGTTTCGCGGCCGCCCGCGCGACTCCCTCCCCGAAGAGAGGCATCTTGTCGGGCGTCCAGTCGACGACGTACACGGTCAGCTTCGCCACGTCGTCGAAGGAACCCCCGGCCGCCGCCAGGGCGGTGGCGACATTGAGGTAACACTGCTCGACCTGGGCGGCGAGGTCTCCTTCGCCGACGGTGACCCCCTCGGCATCCCAGGCGACCTGCCCGGCTACGAACACCAGCTTCGACCCGGTCGCGATGGACACCTGCCGGTAGGCATCGATCTTCGGCAACCCGTCGGGATTCACCAGGGTGATGGCCATGCTGCCTGTCTCCTCGTCCTGAGAGCCCGCGGGCTCGCTTCCACCGAACCGAGACACTCGTGGTCTCCGGCGGTTACTGGGAAACCCTAGGAGAGTGGCCGTTGACCTGGAAGAACGCACTTTCCGGTGACTGGGTAACCGTAGGGTGACCAAGGAGTTCAGGGGCGTGCGCGCGGACGAACACGTCTGCGGTGACGCCGAAAGCTCCGATGGCCGACGATGTCAGGATGCCTCGACCTCGCCCTCGCCCCCGGCCGCCCGGAGCCCGACCTCGCACGCGTGTCGCCGCCTACGTGATCCGGCACCGCGCCGTTCCCGAGATCTTGGTGTTCGACCACGTCGACATGCCCGATGCAGGCACCCAGATCCCTGCGGGAGGTGTCAGACCGGGCGAAGAGCTGGCAGAAGCCGTCCTTCGCGAGGTCTCCGAGGAGACGGGGCTGCTGACAGCCACCGTGGTCCGGCAGATCGCCGTGGAGGACAAGCCTCACCCCGAGACGGGACAGCCCCGCCGGACCACGTTCTTCCTGCTACAGGTGCCGCCAGACACCTCCGACGCCTGGGAACACCACGTCGACGGCGACGGAGACGACGCCGGTCTCGCCTTCACCTGCTGGTTCCTCCCGCTCCCTCTCGGGCAACCCCTGGCCGACCGCCAGGACGCTTGGCTGGGCCACGTCGATCCACGGTTCACCACGGTTGCCGACAACAGCCCATGACCGGCCACCACAACCCCTGCGCGGTGTGCGTCAAGGCCGAAGGTGCTTCAACGTGAACTCGGGCGTGGCGTAGGCGCCGGCTTGCGGCGATGCGGGGTCGGCCGGAATGTCTGCGCCCGGGATGTGTGCCGCGTACGATTCGGCGTCGTCGAGGGGGGTGTAGTCGAGCTCCGCCCTGGCCGGAAGCTCCCAGAAGCGCCGGGTGTTGGCGGAGACCGCGTACACGGCGGTGAAGCGCGTGGTGGGCGGGGCGGTCAGCGCGGCCCGGATGTAGCCGACGGCGTCGCGGGGGCTCAGCCAGGTCGCCAGGTGACGTGGCTCGGTGGGCGTCTGCTCGAAGCTGCCGATGCGCAGGCAGATCACCGAGAGACCGAACTTGTCCGCGTACAGCTGACCCAGGGCCTCGAGCGCCACCTTGCTCACCCCGTACAGGCCATCGGGGCGGGCGGGCTCCCGGGGGCCGGTGAGGTGTCCGGTGGGGTAGAAGCCGGTCAGCCGGTTGCTGCTGGCCAGCACCACCCGTTCGATTCCGTGGCGCCTCGCGGCTTCCAGGACGTGGTGGGTGCCGAGCACGTTGGCTTCCAACAGGTCGGGAAGAGGTGCCTCGTCCGGCACGCCGCCCAGGTGCAGCACGCAATCGACTCCCGAGAGCGCCGACTCCACGGCCTGCGCGTCCCGCAGGTCGACCGTGTGCGCTTGTTCGTTGTCGGCCACCGGGGCGATCGGGACGCGGTCGAGCAGCACCAACCGGCTCGCCTCGTGCCGCAGCGCCTCACGCGCCACCGATCCGATGTTCCCTGCCGCGCCCGTGATGGCCACCGTTCCGATTGCCACTGCTCTGCCCCTCGCGTCTCGTCGGTCCCCTCATCCTGCAATCGTGATGCTTCCACTTCCGGGTGGTGCGGTCTTCTCCGTACGGATCACAGGTCCACGACGATACGAGGGGAACGCGCACGGGACACGCAGGGGTACATGCGGCCCGCGGCAGCTCCGATGTCGTCGCGGTGGTCGATCTCGCCCTCGACGACGGCGAGTTCGCAGCTGCCGCAGACGCCTTCCCGGCATCCGGCGGGCAGCGGGTGACCGGCGTGGGTCAGGGCGTCGAGCAGCGACTCGTCGGCGGGCACCGGCACCGTCCGGCCCGACCTGCGGCACACGGCCTCGAAGGCGGTGTCGGGGCCGAACGTCCTGGGCGTCGGACGGAAACGCTCCGCGTGCAGCCGTCCCGCGGGGAACACCTCCTGCGCCGCGGCCAGCAGAGGCGCAGGACCGCAGCAGTAGACCAGGGTGTCCTCGTCCAGGCCTGCGGCCAGCGCCCCCAGGTCCGGTCTGCCCTCGCTCCGGGTGGCGACGGCACGCACCGAGTCCCGGTGTTCGGCGAGCAGTTCGGCGGCGAAGGGCATGGCGTCGAGCGACGGTCCCACGTACACGAGTTCGGCGGGCACGCCCGCACGCCGGGCCGCCCGCAGCATCGGCACGACGGGGGTGATGCCGATCCCGCCTGCGAGGAACAGGTACCGCGGCGCGGGCAGCAGCGGGAAGTGGTTGCGCGGAGTCGAGAGGGTGAGGGGGCGGCCCCGGCGCAGGTAGCGGTGGATGTACTCCGAGCCGCCCCGGCTGAGGCGGTCGTGGCGTACGGCGACGCGGTAGGTGTCCCGCTCGGCGGGGTCGCCGCACAGGGAGTACTGCCGGGTGAGCCAGTTGGGCAGGCGGAGGTCGATGTGGGCGCCGGGCTCCCAGGGCGCGAGCGGGCCCTCGGTGCCCCGCAGGGTCAGGGAGACGACGTCCTGCGCGACGCGGTCGATGCGGTCGACGACGGTCGCTTGCGTCGGTGATGTCATCGTTGGTTGTCCTTCGGGTCTGGTCAGTAGAGCTTGCGGTAGCCGTCCTGGAACTTGCGCTCGATCGCCTCCGGGGGGATGTCCAGGCCGAATTGCTCGACGGCTACCTCTCCGGCCGACGGCATCTCGTCGGCGAGCGACTGGCTTTCGGGGTCCCACAGCCGGGACCGGATGAGGGCGCGGCCGCAGTGGAAGTACGCCTCGGCCACGTCGACCACGACGGCCAGGACCGGTCGCCTGCCCTCCGTCTCCATCCGGGCGAGGACATCGGGGTCGTCGGTGGCGTAGGCGCGGCCGTTGACCCGCAAGGTCTCGCGCATGCCGGGGATCAGGAACAGCAGTCCGATGCCGTCGTTCTCGGCGAGGTTGCCGAAGGAGTCGGCGATCTTGTTGCCGGGCCGGTCGGGGATGGCGAGGGTGTGGTCGTCGAGGACTTTCACGAAGCCCGGGTAGTCGCCCCGGGGCGAGCAGTCGGCACGCCCATCGGCATCCGCTGTCGCCATCGTCAGGAACGGCGAGTGGGCGATGAACCGGCGGAAGTGCTTGTCCAGGCGGTCGGTCTTCTTCGACGCGGTCATGGCGTCGGGCTCACCCAGGCGGGCCCGGACCTCGTCCGGGGCGACCCACCGGGGGCGGGTGGCGGCGTACGTCATGAAGGGGTCCTTCCGGTGGTTCGGCAGGAGGGGCGGGCCGGCGATCGCGTAGGTCGGCGCACTGCGCACACCTCGCCCACCAGCGACCGTCACTGACGGCTCCGCCGCAGTTCATGGCACTATTGTGAGCAATTACTCAGGTCGTTCGCTACTCGCTTTTGCGGTGCTGACCAGGAGGTTCCATGCCGTCCGACCGACGCGGACTCGCCCCACGTAAACAGCCCCGGCAGATCCGGGCCGAGCTGACCCGTGAGCGCATCCTCGACGCGGCTGCTCACGTTTTCGGCGAGTACGGCTATGCCGCGGGGACCACCAACCGGATCGCCGAGCGGGCGCGGGTCTCCATCGGTTCGCTGTATCAGTACTACCCGAACAAGGACGCGATCCTCGTCGAGCTGGTGACCCGGCACCTCGATTCCGGCGGAGCCGCCGTCGCGCGCTCCCAGGCGCAGGAGTTGCCCGACACCCTGGAGGGGGTGCTCCGCCTCTTCGTCCGGACCGCGATCGACAACCACCTCGACGATCCGCGGCTGCTGCGCGTCATGGCGGAACAGGCCCCGCGGTCCGCCGAGTTGCTGGCGAAGGTGGAGGCCCACGAGACGGAACGCTTCGCGTACATCGAGGAGTTGCTGGCGAAACACCCGGAGGTCCGGGTGACCGACACCTATACCGCCACCCGGCTTCTCGTGACGACGGTCGAGTTGGTGGTCCACAAGGTCATCGCGGCCCCCGACCCCATCGACGTGCGCCGGTTCGAGGACGAACTCGTGGCCATGCTCCACCGCTATCTCACCGGCCCGTCCGAGACGGTGGGCCCCCGTACGGCATGACGCACGGTCGGTCCGAGGTCTTCCCGGCGGCAAGTTCAGCGCGAGGACCCCGAGATCTGCACGCTGCGGTTCTCCTTGTCGGAAAGGAACTCCGCCAGCGCCCGCCCCTCCTCCGCGACCGCGGTCCGTTCGGCGCGGGAGAAGCGGCCCAGCGGTGCGACCGTCACGGTGCCGTCCTCCACGGTCCACGTCGCGGCGACCCGGCCGTCGACCAGGACGACGCGGGCGCCGGAGACCGACAGGCCGCGGTGGGCGTCGTCGATGATCCGGGTGCGGTCCTGGAAGCCGAGGATCGCGTTGTCGAATGCCGGCAGGAACCGCACCGGGGCGGGGGTGTCGGGGTCCGGTCGTGGCGCGTCGGGCAGATCGAGGAGTTCCCTGCCCCGCTCGTCCCTGAAGGTGATCAGCTCCTCGCGCAGCGCGGCGACGGCGGCCGGCAGTCCGGCAAGTCCGCACCAGGCGCGCAGGTCGGCCGAGGCGGCGGGGCCGAACGCGGCCAGGTAGCGCCGGAGCATCGCCTGCCCCACGGGATCGGCGCCGTCCGCGGACAGCGGGTCGACCTCGCGCCCCAGCAGGGACGACAGCGGGGCGTTGCGCACTCCTGCCTTCGTCCGCCAGAGCCCGCGCGGCGGCAGCTGCGCCATCGGGACCAGGGCCATCAGCATCTCCCCCAGTGCGCGCGGCCCCGGCGTCGGCCAGCGCCCGGCGAGCGCCCGCGCGAGTTCGGTCATCGAGCGCGGTTCACCGTCGGCCATGACCGCCCGGCCCGCTGCCGCGAGCTCGTCGAGGTCCGTCCCGTCGAGCTCGCTGCGGTAGACCCCGAGCACCCGTTGGCGCAGCATCGCGTCGTGGCGGGCGCGCCAGGCCAGAGCGTCGTCGGCGGTGACGAGGTGGACGGTGCGGCGCATGAGGTGGGTGCGCACCACGCGCCGCTGGACCAGGTGGTCCGAGAGCTCCGCCGGGTCGAAGCCGTCAAGGCGCGACCAGAGGCCGACGAACGGCTCCTGCGGTTCCTGCGCCTGCAGACCCCCGAGGTGGGCGACGGCGTCGACGACCGGTACGCCGGCGCGATCGAGCAGCAGCTGCCGGGCGAGCGTCGCGCGGTTGAGCGCCCGGTTGTCGAGAACGGTCATCGGGATACTCCTGCGGTGTGCTGGTCGGTGAGCCTCGGGCGCTTCGAGCAGTCTCTGGCGCTGCGAGCAGTAATGCCGCGGAACCGGCCCGGTCGGGCGGCGACACGCTGCCACCGCCCGACCGGCCCCCTTCGCTCCACGCTCAACTCGACTTCTGGCCGTCGAGCGTCTCGCGCAGGATGTCCGCGTGGCCTGCGTGCTGCGCGGTCTCGGCGATGACGTGCATCAGCACCCCGCGCACGCTGCGTACTGCGCCCCGCTCGTGCCAGGGCGCCTCCGGCAGCGGGTGCGTGGCCGACAGGTCGGGTACGGAGGTGATGATCCGCTCGCTGCGGGCGGCGACCTCCTCGTAGCGCGTGACGATCCCGGTCAGCGTCTCGCCGGGCAGCATCCGAAAGTCGTTCTGGTGGTCGATCGCCCACTGCGGGAACTCGCGGGCGGTACCAGCAGCGAGCTCCTCCCAGCTGACACCGTCCGGCAGGTCGTAGCGCATCGCCGACGGACCGTCGACGACAAAGCGCAGCCAGCCTTCCTCGATGGACGCGACGTGCTTGATCAGGCCGCCCAGGCACAGTGCGCTGGCCGTCGGGTGCTCGCCCACCTGCTCGTCGCCGAGTCCGCGCACCGAGTTGGTCAGGGCCGATCGCGCGGTGGCGAGCGCGGCGAGCAGGCCGGCGCGCTCGGCATCGAGGGGCCCGGAGTGCGTGGAGTGCGTGGGGTGCGTGGTCGTGGTGGTCACAGTGATCGGGCCTTCCGGTCGTGCTCGTTGTCTGGCACGACCGACTCTCGCAAGAGAAGCGGCCAGGTTGTGGCCGCTTCTCGGGGGACCATGAAGTCATGCCGAAAACCTCAGGGCGCCTGCTCTCGCTGCTCTCCCTGCTCCAGGCGCGCCGGGAGTGGCCGGGGGCGCTGCTGGCCGAGCGGCTGGCCGTCAGCCCGCGCACCGTGCGCCGTGACGTCGACCGCCTGCGCGAGCTCGGCTATCCCGTCGCGGCGGTCAAGGGGCCCGACGGGGGCTACCGGCTGGACGCGGGCGCGGAACTGCCCCCGTTGCTGTTCGACGACGAGCAGGCCATCGCCCTGGCCGTCGCACTCCAGATCGCCACCACCACCGGCGCGGGCATCGAGGAAGCCGCGGCGCGTGCGCTGGCCACCGTCCGGCAGGTCATGCCCGCCCGGCTGCGCCGCCGTGTCGACACCCTCCAGGTGACCGCCGTCGAGCGGCCGACGACCCGGCCGAACCCGCAGGTCGACAGCCGCGTGCTCCTGGCGCTCGGCGCCGCCGTGCACGCCTGCGAGGAGCTGCGCTTCGACTACGCACCCGTCTCCCCGCCGGACGCCGACGACGGCGACCGCGCCGGTCTCCCACCGCGCCGGGTGCAGCCCCACCACCTCGTCACCTGGGGCGGGCGCTGGTATCTCGTCGCATGGGACCTCGACCGCGAGGACTGGCGCACGTTCCGCGCGGACCGGATCACCCCGCGTACGCCGACCGGGCCTCGCTTCAGCCCGCGCGATGTGCCCGGCGGCGATGTGGCCGCCTTCGTCGCCGGCAGGTTCCAGGGCTCCGACGGCTCGGGCGACTGGCCCTGTAGCGGCGAGGTGATCCTGGACCTGCCCGCGGCCGACGTGTCCCGCTACTCCCGCGAGGGGATCGTCGAGGCACTCGGCCCGCACCGCTGCCGGCTCGTCCTTGGCTCGTGGTCCTGGCCCGGCCTCGCCGCCGCCATCGGCATGTTCGACGCCGACATCGAGGTCGTAGGACCGGCCGAACTCAAGGACGCCTTCGCACTCTTGGCCCGCCGCTGTGCCGACGCCGCGGCCGACGCGCCCGGTCGGGGTCGGCGACCCGGGTGACCGCCGCCGCCCTGTGCGGAACCTCAGCGCGCCTCGGCCCTGCGCCCCGGGAACGGGAGCCGCGTGATCGCGGCGGCCACCGCCATCCCCAGCGTGACCCCGACGGCGGCGGCAAGGGTCGCCTCCCACGCCGCGTCGAGCGAGCCGGGCAGGACGGCGCCGGTGAGGCGGCTCGCGGCCGGCAGGACGACCACTGCGGCCAGTGCGGCCGGCCAGCGGTGTCGTACCCCGCCGATGATGTCGTCGACGGCGTTCAGGACGAGCAGCACCGCCATGAGGTAGGAGCCACCGAACTCGTCGTCCCAGCCGGTCGCCGTGACCACGGCCCCGACGGCGAGCACCGCCAGCCAGATCCCCACCAGCCGTCCGTAGGGCGTGGGGGGCTTTCGCGCCGCGTCACGCGGGAGCCGGAAGAACCGCTTGACGCGCTGGTTGACCGAGTACTTCGCCATGGACCGCGTCCCGTTCCCCCGTGGCCGGCTGCTGCCGGCACTCAGCAACAAGACGCGCGAGAGCGCGCCGCGGTTGTGGCGTGCCCCTGAGGTGGCGGGCTGACCTCGGCGCGCGCTACTTGTTCGGGTCCCGGAAGCGGCCGAACGCCTTGGTCAGGGCGCTCAGCGGCGAGCCGTCCGCCTTGACGTGGCCCGGCGCGCTCGACCGGGGCACACCGTCGCCTCCGGTCACCTCGGCCAGCGCGGCCTGCGCCGCCTCGGCCGCCTGCTGGTACAGGTCACGGGAGTTCCTCATGGCGTCGAGCGCCTCGGCGTACTTGGTGACCATGCCCTGGGCGTGGGCCAGTTCCTCGTCCGGCGTGAGCAGATGCCAGCCCTGGCGCAGCTGTGTCAGGGCCCGCTCGGCCTCCGCGGGCAGCGGTCGCGGCAGTACGGCGAACTCCTTGATCCTGTCGAGGAGTTCGGTCGGTTCCGAGCCGTCGAGGAAGACGCTGCGCACGGTGAAGCGCTCCGCGTCGTAGTCCGGGCCCTGCGGCGCCGTGGGCAGGACGACGGCGCCGCCGCGCGGCATCCGCACGCTCAGCTCCCGCTTCATCGCGAAGTCGGCGATCTGTGCCTGCTCCGGCGTGCCCCGGTGCTCGATCACCCGGTGCCGCAGACTCGGCGGCAGGAACGTCGAGATCGGCTGCTGCCCGATCGCGTCCGGCGTCATCGCCTCATGCACCACGACATGGATGTACCAGCTCTGCCGGGTGCAGTCCCGCAGCCGGTGGCGCAACTCGTCGTCGTCCTTGGGCAGGTGGTTCGTCGTCCGCAGGCGCACGCCCCCCACCGTGTCGTGGTCCCAGGCGACCCGGTCGCTGTCGGGCCAGAACATGAGGGCCGGCGAGGGCCAGTGCATGTCCCACGCCCACTCCGCCTCGGCGGCGAGGACCCAGGCGACGCCCTCGCCTTCCTTGCGGCGCGCCTCGGGGTCGTACAGGGTCAGCTGCGCGCGCACCGTGACGTCGTCGGCCACGCGCCAGCGGGCCTCGAAGAGGCGGCGGGCGGAGGGGCCGGGGTCGGCGGACTCGTCCCGCGGGTGCAGGACGGTGGAGCGCGCCGCCTCGACGGGGTCGAGGTCCAGGAAGTCGTCGAGCACCCCGGCCGCCTTGAGGGCGATCAGGTTGCGCCGGACGTCCTGCTCGGGCTCGGGCCCGAGGTGGCGCCCGCGCCCCAGCCACGCGGTGTCGGGGACGGTGGTCGAGGAGCTGCTTTTCTTCGCCATGAATTCGTTCTGTGAGTGGTCGGGGCCCGACCAGTATGGCCCGTGGACCTGGCGAGGGAAGCGGTACCCCGTCCACGGCTCCACCACGCCGGACGGACGGTACGTAGAGGTATCAAGCCGCTCCGATCCAGCCATCACAGGTCAAACGGGGGCGGCCTCAGGGCCCAACGAACTCACCGCGAACCGGCAACGGTGTCACGATGGCTGAAGAGGGGACGGATCGGACACGTCCCCCGGCCGGAGAGTGGTGCGCGATGAGGTTGGTGCTGCAGGAGTTCCTGTCCCTGGACGGCGTGTACCAAGGCCCGGGGGCGCCGGACGAGGACACCAGTGACGGATTCACCCGGGGCGGCTGGTTCGTGCCGCACCTGGACGAGGAGTTCGAACGGGTGGCGGGCACCTGGCTCGGCGAGGCGGACGCGTTCTTGTTCGGCCGCCGCACGTATCTGAACTTCGCGAGGGACTGGCCGAAGATGACCGAGCACCCGTTCGCCGGCATCTTGAACGGCCTGCCCAAGTACGTCGCGTCCCAGACCCTGACCACGGCCGAGTGGGACCCGACCACGATCCTGTCCGGCGACATCCCCGCTCAGGTCGCCGAGCTGAAGCGCCGGCCCGGCCGTGAGCTGCAGATCCACGGCAGCGGCCGGCTCGGCCAGTCCCTGCTGGCCGCCGGCCTGATCGACGAACTGCGCCTCGCGATCGCCCCCGTGATCGTGGGCTCGGGACGCCGCCTGCTCCCGGACGGCGGCGCGCCCGCCGGACTGCGGCTCCTGAGCAACGAGACGACTCCGGGCGGACTGGCGATTCACGTCTACGAATCGACAGGACTTCCGGAGTACGGGACATACGGGGGCGGCGCGTAGGCGTTCCCGCGCAGGGGTGGCAGGGGCATCAGCCGCCGCGCTTCAGGCGTACGACGACGGGGGCGCCGAAGGGGTCGCCGGACTGGTTGACCTGGACGTGTCCGGCGCCGAGCCACTCGTCGGTGCCCGGCACCCGGTGGATCTCCTTCAGCCACAGCGACTGGTTGGACTCCTTGCGGGCGCCGCTCGACAGGGGCAGGCGGTGGCGCTTGATCTTCGCGCAGCGACCGTCGTCGGTGACGTACCAGTTGCCGTCGAGGAACAGGCCCTTGTCGTCCTGACCCACCGGGGTCCGCAGGGCGCAGCCGCCGGGCGCCTCCTCCTGCTCGACCCACTTCGAGCCCTCCCGGCGCAGCCGGATGAACTCGTCCTGGGGTTCGTTCTCGACCTCACCGTGGTTGAAGGAGTTGCTGCCGTACGCGCGCACTTCACCGCTTTCGAGCGCGAAGACCTGGCCGAGGCCCGCGCCGGGTTCCGGCGGGAGCGGCTCGTCGAAGCGGGCCTGCGGGGTCTCCACCGCCTTCCAGGACGTGCCGTCCCAGTGCATCGACGCGGGCTGGCTGTAGCTCTCGCCGGAGCCCTCCATTTCGGTGCCCGGCCCGGTCGAGCGGCTGCCGACCGCCCAGACGTCGTCCGGTCCCACCACGGCGAGGTCAGCGGCTTCGTAGGGCAGCCGGGTCGTGCTCCAGCGGGTTCCGTCCCAGTGCTGGGCGGTCCGCTCGCTGTCCTTGGCCCAGATGTTGTTCGGGTCCGCGCCCTCGAAGTCACCGGGATTGCCCGGCGGGGGGTTCGGCACCGCGGACCAGCGCGCGCCGTCCCACCGCGCCCAGCGGCGCAGGACGGCGCTGTCCTCGGAGCCCTGCGGCCGCAGCCAGAGTGCTTCCTCACCGACCTCTTCGAGCAAGGGCGGGTAGACACCGGCGCCGAGAGCTTCGGGGAGGGGCTCGCGCTTCCACTGCGTGCCGTCGTAGTGCAGCAGGTGCGCGTTGGACTCGCCGTTGTTCTCGGTCGCGACCGCCCAGATGTCGTCCTCGGCCAGGGCGGCGACATCGGTGAGCTCTCCGCTGAAGTCCGCGATGTGCTCGAACTCCCACGTCAGTGCCCCCGCAGGGTTCTTGGCCCTGCCGTCCCCGTCGCCGGAGCCCGTGGTCCGGGAGCCGGTCGGCCCGGATTCCGTGCCACACCCCGCGGCCGTGAGGACAGTGGCCAGCACGACGGCGGCCGCCACTCCCCTGTGCCTGGTTCCCACAACTCCGCGAATGATCGCTCCCCCTTGTCGCTCTCGGCGAGCGGGCAGCCTACCCGGTGGGTCTTTGCCGCACGTGCCCTGGCCCTGCGGGCATGCGCTCGGAGTGCTTGAGCGAGCGACAGGGAGCACCCTGGAGACATGCAGACCGCGCCGATAGTCGTCCACGCGCTCTCGCCCACGGGCGGGCGCAGGGTGACGGCACGCGGGCAGATCCTCGGCCTCGCGCACTCGGACGCGGACGTGATCGAGTTCCTGCGCCGGGCCGGGCTGCCGGACGCGGAGGTACTGCTCGACGACGCGGCATGGGTGAAGTGGCGGGGCGGCCGGGCCCACCACTACGAAGCGGCTTGAACGCGCGGCTGCCCGTCTGCTCCGCGTCCGAGCGCGGGCAGGACCCGCCCATCCCCTGCGAGCTCTAAGCCGGGCCAAAATCGCCGGCGAAGTGCGACAGCACCATCTCGACCAGTGCGTCGACGTCCGCGTCGGCCATCGGTTCGCCGGTCATGCCCATCCGGTGGAGCAGGACTCCGACCACGACATCGATGAAGAACAGGACCCGGCTCTCCGGCTCACCAAGTGCGTCCTGGAGCGCGAGTCGGTAGGGGTCCTGCAACCGCGTGGACAGGATCTCGCGCAGGGCAGGGTCGCTCACGGCATCGCTGAACACGCCGGCGAACGCGTCGCCCACCCCCGGCTCGCCGATCTTCGCAGCGATCCAGCGGATGGTCGATGACATGAGTTCGGCCCGACCGGCGCCCGTCAGCGGCGCCGGGCCGAACGCGTCCAGGAGACAGTCCACGATCAGCGCACCCTTCGACGGCCAGCGCCGGTAGACCGTCGACTTCGCGACTCCGGCCACGGCAGCGATGCGTTCGACGGTGGCGCGCGCGTAGCCGAGCTCGTGGACCGTGCTCAGGGTGGCGGCGAAGACCACTTCGTTGACGCCGGTACGCGGGCGACCGGGCGGTCTGGCGGATGTGGGCGAGGGCATGGCCACACGCTACCTGGTTTCGCTACCTTAGGTTTCGATACCTTGGGTCGCGTAACTCTCTGGACGAGGAGAAGGCATGAGCGAGGTCACGACTACGGGCCGGCCGCCGGAGCCGGACTGGCCGACGATGACGGCCGAGGAGCTGGTCGCCTATCGCGACGCGGAGAACCGCTTCCGGGCGTCCGCCAGGGCCCGGGCGATCCTCGGGGATCCGGATCCCGGCGCCGCGATCCACTGGCAGCACGTGGCGCTGCCCGGCCGCGAGATCCCGGTCCGGGTCCACCGGCCGTCGCACGGGCACGGCGGTGAAGACGCTGGTCAACCAGCACTGCCCCTCGTGCTCCACGTGCACGGAGGAGGGTTCGTGGGCACGGCGGTGCAGAGCGACTGGGTCAACAGTCACCTGGCCGCCCAGCTGCCCGCACTCGTCGTCTCGGTCGAGCACCGCCTCCTCGACCCGGACCATCCACTGGCTGCCGCCGTCGACGACGGCTGGGACGTACTCCAGCATCTGGTGCGGCATTCCGCGCAGTGGGGCATCGACCCCGCCCGGATCGCCGTCTTCGGCGAGAGCTGCGGCGGACTGATCAACGCCCTGGCGGCGATCCGGGCCAACGAGACCGGCTTGCGCCTTCGGGCGCAGGTGCTGGTCAACCCCGCCGTCGATGTGACCGCGAGGATGCTCGACCACGCCTCGGTCAGCGAGCATGCCCGCACCCCGACCCTCGCCGTGCCGCAACTGCGGCTGTTCCAGCGGCTCGCCGTGCCGCCGGGAACCGACCCGCGCGCGCTCTCGCCCCTGTGTGCCGACGGCCTGAACGGTCTCGCACCGGCGCTCGTCGTGGTGCCGACCCACGACCCACTGGCCGATCACGGCCGCCGCTACGCCGAACGGCTGCACGCGGCCGGGACGCCCGCGCGGCTCATCGAATACCCCGAAGCGGGGCACGCGTTCCTCAGTACGCCGGGCTTGGCGCCGCAGGCCGAGGCCGCGAGGGTGGAGGTCGTCGAGTTCCTCCGAGCCTGCCTCGCCGCGCGACCGGAAGCGAAACACTCTGACGACGAAGGCACGTCATGAGCGAATCGCCCGCACTCTTGCCCGAACATTCTTGGAGGAAGACGCAGTGAAGCGCATCGGCATCATCGGAGTCGGCGAGATCGGGCGGGCCATGGTGGTGGGCCTGTGCGATGAAGTCGACACGTCGCCAGAGGTGTTCCTCTCCCCGCGGGGCGCCCGCACGGCCGCGGAGCTGTCATCGCGCTACGAGAACGTCCAGGTCTGCGCCGACAACCAGGAGGCGGTGGACCGCTCCGATGTGGTGATCATCGCCGTACGCGGACAGGACCGGCACGAAGCGCTGGCCGGTCTGCGAGTGGACGACGACAAGATCGTGGTCAACGTGATGTCCGGCGTCGCCAACGACGATCTGCGCCAGACACTCGGCACCGACGCCGTGTTGGTACGAGCCATCCCGCTGCCCTCCGTACGCGAGCGCCGCTCCGTCACGGTGACGTTCCCGTCCCACCCGGTCACGGACGCGCTCTTCGAGCGTCTTGGCGGGGCGCAGCCCGTCGCGGACGAGGCGGCCTTCAACGTCTTCTCCACGCTGACGGGGACGCTGACCACCCACTACGCGTACCTGGCCGCGCTCACGTCGTGGGCTGTCGGCCAGGGCATCGCACCCGCCGACGCCGACCGCTACGTCCGCGGACTCTTCCAGGGCGTGGGCCGCGCCCTGAGCGACGAGACCCGCTCCCTGCACCAGCTCGCCGCCGACCACGAGACCCCGAAAGGCAACAACGAACGCATCCGCACCACTTGGTTCGACGCGGCCAACTCCCAAGCCCTCGACAAGGCCCTCGACGGCCTGCTCGTCGACCTGTAGCGACCGGTGCGGGCGCCGAATCGGCACCGGAGCGGAGGGCGTCGCATCCGCCAGCCCGTCCCCCTGCCGTGCCTGGCAGATCGCGGCCTATCCGAAGGTGAAGGCGTAGCCCTGGATGCCGGGGGCCACCCGCAGTTCGAGTTTCGCCCGGTCCGGGGTGTCGCCGTCCACGAGGGAGTACAGGGACGGGGTGCCGTCCACCTGCACCGTCTTGGTGACCTTGCCGTCGACGAGAACCGTCACGGGCCCTTCTCCTGCCATCACCAGGTTGACGTTCTTGGCCCGGTAGGTGAAGGCCAGCCTGGCGTCCTCGCCCGCGGTGAAGTGTTCGTATCCCGCGGTCCAGGTGCCGTCCAGGGAGAGGGAGTTGAGGGGGATGTCGGCCGGGAAGCGGTAAACGGTCGCCTTGTCGTCGACGAGCGGGGTGCCGACGTAGCCGCGGATGCGCAGGTTGCTGAGGTAGGTCTCCGGCGTGCGGTCCTCGGTCAGGTCGTCGGCCTTCTGGCCGGTCTTGGGCGGCAGTTGCACCTGCGGGTCCGCCTGCTTCAGGAGGGTGCGGATGAGGTCCTCGGTCCGGTCGTACTCGCCCTCGCCGAACTTGAAGTACCGCACCGTGCCCTTGTCGTCGATGAGGTACTTGGCGGGCCAGTACCGGTTGCGGTAGTTGTCCCAGGTGGTCAGGTCGTTGTCGAGGGCGACCGGGTAGGTGACGCCGAGCTTCTTCGCCTGGCCGGCGACGTTTCCCGCGTTCTTCTCGAAGGCGAACTCCGGCGAGTGCACTCCGATCACCTCAAGGCCGTACGCCTTGTACGCGTCGTTCCACGCCGCGATGTGCGGCAGGCTGCGCTGGCAGTTGATGCAGGAGTACGTCCAGAAGTCGATCAGCACGACCTTGCCGCGCTGTGACGCCAGGTCGACCGGCGCGCCACCCGGGGTGTTGAGCCACTTCGCGATGCCGTCGATGGCAGGCGCCTTGCCGCACGAGCGCAGTCCGTCGGCACCGTCCTCGCAGCGCGAGAGCTGTTTGTTGGAGTTGTTGTACAGCCCCGAAAGCTGCTGGCGGGCGGTGTCACTGTCCTCGATCTTCTTCTGCGCCGCCGAGGTGTAGTCGGGCAGGGCCCGCTGGATGGTGTCGGTGACGTTGAAGGCCAGCGCGAACGCCAGGACGACCATCAACAGACCGGCGGCGATACGCAGCTTGCGGGCCCGCGTGCGAAACGCCGCCACCCGCTCGGCCACACGCCGCCCCGCCAGCGCGAAGACCAGCAGAGGGATCGCGGTGCCCACGGCGAACGACACCGTCAGCGCGACGATGTCTCCGCTGATCTCGCCCCGCGCTCCCGCCACCGTGATCGCGGCAAGCACCGGCCCGGCACACGGTACGTACAGGAGCCCGAGGCCGAGGCCCAGCACGAAGGCGCTGCCCTCCTTGTTGACCTGCCGCTGCGGGATCAGCGCGAACGGCTTCTCCAGCAGTCGCTCGACGGGCGGGAAGATCAGGCCGAACCCGATCAGCACCAGGAGCGCGAGGCCCACGTAGCGGAGGATGTCCTGCGGCAACCCGAGCGCGGTCAACAGGGTCACGCCCAGCAGCGTGAAGAAACTGAAGCTGATGACCAGGCCCGCCACCACCGCGTACGGACGCCGGTTGGGCACACGGGAGGACTTCGGTGGAGCGGGGACGGTGAGGGTGTCGCGGGCCGCGTCGGCAGAACCGGTGGCCGGTGACGTCTCCGCCTGTGGGTCCGCGGCGGACTTCCCCGCCGATGGCGTATCGCTCCCCGGGCCCCCGGCCAGGAAGACGACCGGCAGGACGGGCAAGATGCAGGGCGAGACGGCAGTGATCAAACCTCCGAGCAGCCCGATCAGGATCAAGGTGAGCATGGGGGACGCCCTCCGGTCAGGAGACCGGCGTACCCGCTCTCCTCACGTGTGATTCGGAGGGACTCCCCCCGCCGGATTGGTCCCACGAGACGCCCTGGGTCACTTCTGTCAGGTCGGTGGCCCATGAGTCATACCGACTGACCAGGTCTCCAACACGGTGGTACCAGCCGGTCGGTCGGCGGCTACGCGGGCACCTATCCTTGCGCCATGCAGCGTTACACGATCGGGCAGGCGGCCCGTCTGCTGGGCGTCAGTCCGGATACCGCACGCCGATGGGCCGATGCCGGGCGCGTGACCACCCAGCGCGACGAGGGCGGACGTCGCCTCGTCGACGGGAAGGACCTGGCCGCCTTCTCGGTCGAACTCGCCCAGAACGGTGGTGAGGAGGACGCCTCCTACACCTCGGTCCGCAACGCCTTTCCCGGCATCGTGACCGCCGTGAAGCTGGGCGATGTCGCGGCCCAGGTGGAGATCCAGGCAGGCCCGCACCGCCTGGTCTCGCTGCTGACCCGGGAGGCCGTGGAGGAGTTGGGCCTCGAGGTCGGCATGGAGGCCACCGCCCGCGTGAAGTCGACCAACGTACATATCGACCGGACCTGACACACCCGGCGCCCGCACGGCCGAGGCCCGGCGGCCAGGCGCTCTTGCGTGCGCGCGAGCGCAGGGTGACACACCTCCGCGTCAGCGCAGTTGACGCAGGAAGACGTCGGACGCGCTGTTGGTGTCGTCAGGGACGAGGTTTCCGGCCGGGGAGTCGAAGACCACCGCGTTGCCCTCTTCGCTGACGCCGGTCCGCGGGCCTGGGGCGGTGTCCTCGGAGACCGGCTCGCTCTCGCCGCTGATGAGGTGCACATCGCCGGTCCGCATGTCCCGCAGGAAGACGTCCGTGCTGCTGTCGCCGTCCGCGTCAGGGGCGAGGTTGGAGGCGGCGGAGGTGAACGCCGCGTAGCGCCCGTCCCGGCTCAGGGAGACGTCGTCGCTGTCCCCGTTGGCCGGTGTGCCGTCGGGGGCGGCGCTGACCAGGCGCATGCGCTTGGCCTCGCGGTCGTAGAGGAAGACGTTGTGCGAGCTGGTCGGGGCCGGGCCCTCGGGGCTGAGCGCTCTGGAGGTCGAGGTGAACGCCACAAGGCGGGCGTCACCGCTGAGGGCCGCGCCCCAGGACGGGGTCTTGCGGTTGTAGCTGTGCGGGATGCTGATGAGTTCCGTGGTGCTCTTCTCGCGGTCGCGCAGGAAGACGTCCGTCGCCAAGGAGTGGTCCTCCACCCCGGCCAGGCCGGAGGCGTTGGAGGTGAAGGCGAGGTACCGGCCGCCGGCGTCGCCCGCGAACGCGGGGCCGAACGCGTCGCCTTCACCCTGCTTGCCCTCGTCGGTGAGCTGCGCCAGCTTCGTGGTCTTCTTCTTGCGGTCGTAGAGGAAGACGTCGTCCCGCTCGTTGGCGTCCCCCGCGACGAGATCCTCGGCACCCGAGGCGTACGCGACGTAGCGGCCGTCTCCGCTGACGGCGGGGTCGTACGTCAGGTTGCTGCGCAGTCCGTCGTAGGACGCGCCGGTCGGGCTGATCCGCTGGGTCTTGCCGGTGCTCCGGTCGTGCAGGAAGACGTCGTCGAGGTCGTTCGGGTCGCCGCCCACGAGATCGTCGGCGGTGGAGGTGAAGACCACGTACCGACCGTCGGGACTGAGCGAGACCTCCCGTACGACACCGTGGCTCGCCTTTCCGTTGCTCTTGACGCTGACGCGCTCCGTCTTCCCGGTGCGCACATCGCGTACGAAGGCGTCGGGCGTGCCGTTCGTGTCGTTCGCGACCAGGTTCCGGGACGCCGAGACGAATGCGACGTAGCGTCCGTCGGCGCTGAGGGCGGGGTTCGTGGAAGCGGCGTTGCCCTCGGCTCCTGCCGCGCCGACGCTCACCCGCTCGGTGCCCGGCGCGGAGGTGGGGGCGGCGGACGCGCCCGCGGGTGCGAGCACGGTCACGGCGCAGAGGGCGGCGAGCGCGGCGCCGGCCGCCGTCACGCGCTGATGAACGGTCATCGGTTCCTCCTGTGTCGACAGCGGTCTCCGTGTGCCGTCCGGGCACGCCCGGGAGGAGGAAGCAAGGGAGGAAGCAGGGGAGGAAGGCGTACCGGAGCGCGTGTCGTTCCCCGTGTGAAATCCCCCGTGTGAAGTCCCCCGTGCGCCGCCCCCGCGGGGACTCTGCCCCGGCCGGTGCGAGCGGGGCGGTCGGCAAGGCCGCACGCCCGCGCCGGAACCCCGGCCATCAGCCACTGCGGCGATCGGTCATGACCAGGTGCACCGTAGGCGAGCGAACACCGCGAAACCCGGGGGGTCAATGTGTCGCGTGCCCTCCGCGGTGCGGATGCGTCGGTTGCATCAGTGGCGCAGGGCGCTTCGGCGGACTTTTGTGCCGTACTCGCGCGGAATGGGCAACCATCGCGACAAGGGGCCGGACACGCCGCCATGGAGAACCGCGACGCCCCACCCACCCCGTCAGGGGTCAGGTGAGGCGCCGCGGTCAGGGCCCGCCAGCCCTAGAAGTCCATGTCGCCGCCCGGCTTGCCTCCGGGCTCAGGGCGCTGGTTCTTCTCGACCCTCTCGACGTCGGTCTGCTCGTCCTGACGACGGGGAGCCTGCTTGCTGCGCTCCTGGGCGCGAGCGGCGCGCTTCTTGTCCTGCGGGGACTGGCGGTTACCCATGATCGATCCTCACTTTCAGTGCACGCACCCTTGCGTGCGGTAACGCATCCAGTGCAACCCCACCTCTGAAAGCTGGCTGATACATCTACTGTCGGCGCCGATCCGAGGCCGCTTTCGCGGCGAGACCGCCTAGGCGCCGCCGGCCACCGCCCCCACCCCCGCCTGGAACGTCTTCCGGTACACCTGCGGCGACACCCCGATGGCCGCCTGCAAGTGCTGGCGCAGCGACGTCCCGGTGGCGAAACCGACCTCCGCCGCGATCCGGTCGACCGGCAGGTCGCTGGACTCAAGGAGGTGCCTGGCCCGGTGCACCCGCTGCTGGATCAGCCACCGACCGGGGCTCGTGCCCGTCTCCTCCTGGAAGCGGCGCGCGAAGGTGCGCGGGCTCATCCGGGCGTGGTCCGCCAACTCCCGCAGGGCGAGCGGCCGGTCGAGGTGTTCCAGGGCCCAGGCACGGGTGACGGCGGTGCCGGTGGCACCCTCGTCCGGGATCGGCTGCTCGATGTACTGGGCCTGGCCACCCTCCCGCCACGGCGGCACCACGCAGTGCCGGGCAACCCGGTTGGCGACCGCGCTGCCGTGGTCGGAGCGCACCACGTGCAGGCACACGTCGACTCCGGACGCGGCCCCCGCCGAGGTGAGCACGTCGCCGTCGTCGACGAACAACACGCCGGGATCCAGGGCGACATGGGGGAACATCTGCCGGAAGTGGTCCGCGAGTGCCCAGTGCGTCGTCGCGGGCCGCCCGTCGAGCAGACCCGCGGCGGCGAGCGTGAACGCCCCCGTACAGATGGAGACGAACCGCGTGCCGGGCCTGATACGGGCGAGCGCGTCGCGCACGGGGTCCGACAGCTCGGCGGTGATGAGCCGCAGGTCATAGGGCGGCAGAACCACCGTGTCCGCGCTCTCCAGCGCCTCGGGGCCGTGCCCGACGGTGATGGTGAAGTCGGCGTTGGTGGCCACCGTCCGGTCGGCCGTCGCCGCGCAGGTCACCACCTCGTACCCCCCGGGGACCAGCGGGAAGACGCGGTTCGGGATGCCCAGCTCGAAGGGGTAGACACCGTCGAGCGCGAGGACGACCACGCGGTGCGGGCGGTCGGCGAGGAATTCCATCGAGGCCATGGCACGATCCTATCGCTGAATGGCTATCTTGCCATTGCCCAGGTCAAGCCGGTGCCGCACGCTGGACCCATGACCAAGAACACCGCTTCCCAGCCCGCAGAGCCGACCAAGTCGACCGAGCCGACCGAACCGACCGAACCGACCATGAAGGCCATCCGCCAGGACGCCCTGGGCGATCCCGATGTCCTGAGGGAGGTCGAGGTCGCGCGCCCGAAGCCCAGCGTCGGACAGATCCTCGTGGCCGTGCACGCGGCCGGCGTGAACCCGACCGACTGGAAGCACCGCAGGTTCGGCGCCTTCCTGGGCGAGCCGCCGTTCACGCTCGGCTGGGACGTGTCGGGCGTCGTCGAGGCGGTCGGCATCGGCGTCTCGCTGTTCCAGCCGGGCGACGAGGTCTTCGGCATGCTGCCCTATCCGTACGGGGCGGGTTCGCACGCCGAGTACGTGACCGGGCCCACCCGCGCCTTCGTGCCGAGGCCCGCCGGGCTGAGCCACATCGAGGCCGGCGCGCTGCCGCTGGTCTCGCTCACCGCCTGGCAGGCCCTTGTCGACAACGCCCATGTGGAGCCGGGGCAGCGGGTCCTCGTGCACGCGGCCGCCGGCGGCGTGGGCCATGTCGCGGTGCAGATCGCCAAGGCACGCGGCGCGTACGTCATCGGCACGGCATCCGCCGCCAAGCACGACTTCGTACGCGGCCTGGGCGCGGACGAGGTCATCGACTACCGCAGCGCCGACTTCGTGAAGGAGGCCCGCGACATCGACGTGGTCCTCGACCCGCTGGGCGGCGACGACCGGCTGCGCTCCCTCGAGGTGCTGCGGCCCGGCGGCATCCTGGTGTCGATCCTGCCGGGCAACTTCGGCGACGTGGCCGAGCGCGCGGCCGCGTTGGGCGTGCGGGCCACGGACATGCTGGTGGAGCACGACCAGGCGGGCATGGCGGCGGTCGCGGCGCTCGCCGAGTCCGGACAACTGCGCGTCCACGTCTCGGACACGTACCCCCTCGCCGACGCCGCCAAGGCGCACGCGCAGGGCGAGACGGGCCGCGTCACGGGAAAGCTGGTGCTCACGGTCCGCCCGTAGGCACCGCACCGACGCTCCCTCCCCCGCCCCATCGTTCGAGGACGTCACGGCACAGGGCGGTGTGCCAGCGCGCCGAGTTGGCCGGGGGGCTCCTGGTCGAGCCGGGTCATGGCCACGTCGCGCACGACGGCGGGGCCGAGCCTCGCGGCGACGACAGCGGCCAGGGCGGCGGGGCCGTCGTCGACGAGGTAGTGCGCGACGGCCTGCCCATCGTGCGTGAACACGCCACCGCCTTCCAGGCTCACCCCGCGGCCGCCGAGCGCCTGGCCGAGGTCGGCCAGCGCGCCGGGCCGGTCGGGCAAATGCACCTCAAGGTCCTGAAGGTCCTGCGGGCGCGCGCTCACGCGGTCACCACGGTGGTCGTGACCTCGACAGGGACGGACAGGCTGTTGGCGATGTAGCAGTCGTGGTGGGCCTGTACGGCGAGCTCCTGGACCGTGGCCGCGTCGGTCCCGGCGGCAGCCCTGACGGTCACGTGCAGGCGGATCGCGGCCAGGCGGGCGGGCCGCGCGGTCAGGTCGAGGTGGCTTGTGGCCTCGTCGTCGTAGGCGAGCACGTCCACTCCCGCGCGGGCGGCGGCGCCGAGGAAGGACAGCATCTGGCAGGACGAGGCCGCCATCACCACGAGTTGTTCGGGGTTGAGCCGGTCAGGGTTGCCGCGGAAGGCCGCATCCGCGCTCAGGTCGACCTGGGGCGCGGGCGCGGCGTGGGCGGTGTGGTCGCGTGAGTAGGCGCGGATCCCGACGGCGGTGGAGCCGTCCCAGTGCAGGCGGGCCCGGTAGGCGTGCGTGTGGGTGCTCATGGCGGCACCGTAGGTCCGGGAAGCTTCGGCACCGGCCGAAGCGTCGTCGTCGTAGCCGTGGACCGAGCGGCCATCGGCACCGCGCGGCGCACGTCCTGGGGCGGGGCGCGACCGAGTGGGCGGCAACGACCCGGTGCCGCGCGCTCCCCCTGCCGCACCGACCCGGCGCGGCAGGGCGCGACCGAGCGGGCCGCACCGACCCGGCGCCGACCGCTCCCCTTGCCGCACGGTCTACGGACAGAGCGCCGCGTGGACTACGGACAGAACGCCGCACGGTCTACGGACAGAGCGCCGCGCGGACTACGGACAGAACGCCGCGTCGACTACGGATAGAACGCGGGCCGCTCGACCAGCGCGACCTCAATGCGCCCGCCCTCCCGCTGAGAGGCCACGCCCGCCTCGCACACGGCCGCGGCCGCATAGCCGTCCCAGGCAGACGCCCCGGTGACCTCGCCCCGGCGGGTGGCATCCACCCAGGCCTGCACCTCGCGGTCGTAGGCGTCCTCGAAGCGCTCGATGTAGTCCGGAGGGACCCGGCCTCCCCAGCGGCCGTCGGCGCTCACCCGGGGCCCCGGCTCGTCCCCGATCCGAACGGTGCCCCGCTCGCAGACCGCCTCCGCCTGCACCTGGTAGCCGTAGCCGCAGTGGCCGAAGATCTCGACGTCGACGAGCGCGCCCGCCGAGGTCTCGAAGAGGACGAACTGCGGGTCGTTCATACCGGCCGGGGCGTGCGAGGACGCCGCGGGCTTGTGCACGGTGACCGCCGCGATCTCCTGGCCGAGCAGCCAGCGGGTCGCATCCACCTCGTGCGCGACCGAGCTGCTGATGAGCATCGCGTCGGTGAACCCGGGCGGCATCGTCAGGTTGCGGTGCCGTTGGTGCAGCATCAGCGCCGCGCCCAACTCCCCGCTGTCGAGAAGCCTCTTGAGCTTGACGTACTCGGCGTCGAAGCGCCGCATGAAGCCCACCGAGACGCGCCGGTGCCCCAGCCGCTGCTCCGCCTCGATGACGCGCAGGGCGGACCCCGTGTCCGGGGTCATCGGCTTCTCGCACAGCACCGGCAGATCACGGCCGAGCGCTTCGATCAGCGCCGCCTCGTGGGCGGGGCCGGGCGAAGCGATGAGTACGGCGTCCACGTCGTCCGCCGCGATGGCCGCCGCCGATTCGGTGTAGGCCGTGCACCCGTCGATCGCGTCGGCGAGGGACTTCGCCCGGTCCGCCTCGATGTCGACGACGGCCGTCACCCGTGCTCCGCTGATGACGTCATGGAGTCGGCGCACATGGTCCGCGCCCATCTTCCCCGTGCCGATGACGGCCACACCGAGTCCTCGCTGAAATGCCATGACTGGGATGTCTCCCCTCCCGGTTCGGGACTTTCCCGCACCGCGTCTCCAGCGAGAGAACCCCCATTCCGTCGCACCGTCAACGTCACTGGGCAGGAGCGACGTCGTGTCCGGTGAACATGTCGATCAGGCCGTGCGGTGCGTCGTCGCCGAAGAGGAGCTCGTGAAGGTGGGCGCCGTCGGCGGCGGCCGCCTCGCTGCGGGGGAACATGGCCTGCTCGTACTCGGTGAGCGCGGCCTCGACGTCGTCGGGGTGCGCGGCGAGGGCCTTGCCGAGTTCGGCGCCGTCGTACATCGCCAGGTTGGCCCCTTCGCCGTTCGGGGCCGCGAGGTGGGCGGCGTCGCCGATCAGGGTCACCCCCGGCACCCGGTCCCAACGAAGCCCGACGGGAAGGGCGTTGAGGGTGCGCAGGACCGGCGCGGTCTCGCCGTCGGTGATCAGCGCGGTGAGCTCGGGGGCCCAGCCGTCGAATTCCTGGGCTATGCGTACGGCGGCCGCGTCGGCGTCGGTGAAGTCGATACCGGCGAACCAGTCCTGCGACCTGGAGAGCGCCACATAGGTGTGCAGGTTCCCGCCGCTCTCCCGGTGCACGGAGATCCCCTTGCCCGGCGCGAGCACGAACAGCGACCCGCCGCCGACCGCTTTCGCGCTGGCCGGGTGCCGGTTGTCGCCGTCGAGCAGGTAGGTCTCGACGTACGAATGGCCGATGTACTCGGGTGTCACATCGGTGAGCAGCGGCCGCACCCGCGACCACGCGCCGTCCGCGCCGACCAGCAGGCTCGTGACGACCGTGGTGCCGTCGGCGAAGGTCACCTCGTGGCGGCCCTCACCGAGGGCTCGGGTGTTTCTGACCTTGCGGCCCCAGCGGACGGTGCCGGCCGGGAGCGAGTCGAGCAGGATCTGCCGCAGCTCGCCGCGCTGCACCTCGGGCCGTCCACGCGTGCTGTCGTCGTCGAACAGGACGGTCCCGTCCGTGTCCAGGATCCGCATCGCCTCGCGGCCCTCCAGGATGAGGGCGCGGAACTCGTCGGTCAGGCCCGCCGCCCGGAGAGCCGGCTGGCCGTTGTCCTCGTGGATGTCGAGCATCCCTCCCTGCGATCGCGCCGTAGGTGAGGCCTCCGCCTCGTAGACCGTGGCCGGTATGCCGTGCATGTGCAGGACGCGGGCGAGGGTCAGCCCTCCGAGCCCTGCGCCGATGATCGTGACGTCGGTGGTCATGGTGGTTCCTTTCCTGTGGCACGCCTGCGGGGTGGACACCCGCAGGTCAGCTGCCGGGCAGGCATCCGGCAGGTCAGCTCTGGAACGTTGTTCCACGACCAGCCTGGAACGCCGTTCCAGAGATGTCAAGCTGGAACGGTGTTCCAGGCATGTGTCAGGATGTACGCATGGCAACGAGGACACGTCGTCCGGAGCGACGAGAGGAACCGCTCTCCAGGGAGCGCATCGTCGAGGCCGCGATCGAGCTGCTCGACACGGCGGGCGAGGGCGGGCTCACGTTCCGCGCGCTGGCCGAGCGCCTCGCCACGGGGCCCGGGGCCATCTACTGGCACGTGACGGGCAAGGACGAACTCCTCAACGCCGCCACCGACGCCGTCGTCGCCGACACCATGAGCGCCGACACCACGGCCACGACGCCGCAGGAAGCGATCCGCACCCTCGCGCTCGGCGTCTTCGACGCGATCGACGTCCACCCGTGGATCGGCTCGCAGATCTCCCGGACCCCCTCGCAGTCACCGATGCTGCGCGTCTTCGAACACCTCGGCCGCCAGGTGCAAGCGCTCGGAGTCCCCCACACCGCGCAGTTCACCGCCGCGTCCGCGCTCCTGAACTACATCCTCGGAGTGGGCGGACAGAACGCGGCCAACGCCCGCGGAGTCCGGCCGGGCACGAACCGGACCGAGTTCCTGGATGCCGCCGCGACGGCATGGGAAAACCTCGACCCTGACGAGTACGCGTTCACTCGTGACGTCGCGGACCAACTACGGGATCACGACGACCGAACAGAGTTCCTCGCCGGCATCGACCTCGTCCTCACCGGAATCACCGCCCTTCACGAGCCCACCGGCCCGGCTCCGTCCTAGTCGGCATCCGCGGGCAGCAGGGCCAGCGTCGCGATGACCGCCCGGTGGTCGGTGCCCGGTACGGTCCGCTCTCCGACCGAGACGCCCGCGAGACCGGGGCCGTGCACGACGTGGTCGAGCTGTACGAGCGGCGGCAACAGGCTCTTGCCCGCGGGCCAGGTGCGAGCCCAGCCCTCACCGAGTTCGGCATGCGTGTCCGTGAGCCCGCCCGATGCGAGCAGGTCGCGCATCGGCGCGTGGTCGAGGGAGGCGTTGAAGTCACCCAGGAACACGGTGTCGGGGCCACTGTCGCGGGCGACGGAGGTGAGGGCGGTCATGTCCCGCGCCCAGCGCTTCGCGTCACCGAGCGGGTAGTAGGTGTGAACGGCCACCAGCCGTACGGCGCGTCCACCGACCGTCACCTGTGCGGTGGTCTGGGGCCAGGTGGTGTCCGCCTGGAGAGGGCCGCCGCGCGTCAGCGGAATCCGTGAGTAGAGCGAGGAGTCGTTCTCGGGCTGGAGCTCCTCGTACGGCAGAACCTTGCTCATGCCGGCTTCGGCCAGCGCGGCGATACCGGCGGCGGGCAACTCCTGCACGGCCAGGACGTCTATCCGTTCGGACTTCACCAGCCGTACCAGCGCACGCGCGTCCTCCCTGCCCACGTGGGTGTTGAGGGTGGCCACACGCAACTCGGGTGCCTGCGCCGGGATGTGCTGCCGGCCGTCCGGGATGAACCGCGGCACCAGCAGCACGAGGTGGGCCGCCGTGAGCAGTGCGGCGCCGATGACCAGCGGGCGGGAGCGCAGAGCGGGGACGGCGAGCGTGGCGGCCAGAGCGAGCACATCGAGCACGGCGGCGTAGGGGAAGAGGACCACCGGCACGGCGAGTGGGGTTCCCGCGTCGAGCCCTGTCAGCCGTACGACAAGGAGGACGAGAAGCAGGGCGAGCAGCGCGCCACAGCCGAGCCGTCCCCACCTGGGTCCGCGACGGTCGGCGCCCCGCTTCCCCTCGGCCGCGCGATCCGCGCACACAGCAGTCCCCATGATCCCTCCCGCTTCCTCTCGCCAGAGTACGGGCGGCGATCACCGCGGATCCCGCGAGGGGACGGCGTCAGTGGCCGGACGGTGACAGATGCGCGCGCTCTCCTTGCGCGCCGAACAGGGCGAGCAGTTCCGCCGGTTGGCTGTCGGCGCTGCCGATCCAGTGCGGGACGCTGGTGTCGAACTCCGCGGCTTCGCCCACGCCGAGCTGGAACTCCTGCTCGCCGAGCACGAACCTGACGTGGCCGTTGAGGACGTAGAACCACTCGTATCCCTCGTGGGTCCGCAGGTTCAGGGTGGGTGCACGGCCTGCCGGCGGATAGATCACCTTGTAGGCCTGGATACCTCCGGCCCGCCGGGTCAGCGGCACCATCACGAGGCCCGCACGCCGCACTGGTCGCAGATGGACGCGCGGGTCTCCGGTGGGCGGCGCCGCGACGAGGTCGTCGAGCGGGACGCCGTGCGACCGGGCCAGGGGAAGCAGTTGCTCAAGTGTGGGACGGAGCTTGCCGTTCTCCAGGCGGGACAGGGTGCTCGCGGTGAGGCCGGTCTCGTCTGCGAGCGCGGCCAGTGTGGCGCTCCGTGCCTGGCGCAGGGCGCGCAGCCGCGGGCCGACTCCGGCCAAGACGTCTTCTGCTTCTGCTTCTGCGGGGTTGTTCGTGCCTCGTGCCACGTCCCGTTCCGCGCCTCGTTCCACGTCTCGTTCCACGTCTCGCGTCATGCCTCGATGATGCGGATCCGCAATTTTTCTTGCAAGGGCGAAACAGCGGTGCCGATGCTGTGGGTACACCGCCGGCGGCGAAGGCGCGTATCGCATCGCACTCCGCACGCCGGCCGACGAAGGGCACCCCCATGGATTCCACCCGACGCCGACCCACCCCTGACGCCACGGGCGACCAGGGCGCGACGAGCGAGGACGCCGCGCTGTTCTGGGAGCGGCACTACCGCTCGCAACGCACCGGTGGCGGACGCGTGAACCCGCTGCTCGCGGAGACCGCCGCGCCGCTGCGTCCCGGCGCCGCCCTGGATCTGGGCTGTGGCGCCGGCGGCGACGCCGTCTGGCTCGCCCAGCAGGGCTGGCAGGTCACCGCCGTGGACATCTCAGCAACCGCCGTCGAGCGGCTGCGGGAACAAGCCCGCGACCTCGGCATCCTGGACCGGGTCACCGCCGAACAGCACGACCTGGCCCGCAGCTTCCCGGCAGGCCGGTTCGATCTCGTGTCCGCCCAGTACTTCCACACCCCGTTCGCGCTGCCCCGCAGCCAAGTCCTGCGCACCGCCGCGCGGTCCCTGCGACCCGGTGGTCTCCTGCTGATCGTCGACCACGGCTCCACCGCGCCCTGGTCGTGGAACCAGGACGCCGACAACCACCACCCCACACCCGCCGAGATCGCCGCCGAACTCGCTCTCGACCCCGCGCACTGGTCCGTCCTGCGCGCCGACATGCCCCGCCGCCAGGCCACCGGACCCGCCGGTGAGACCGCCACCGTCATCGACAACGTCCTGCTCTTCCGGCTCACGGCCGGATGACCGCCCCATGCGCCCCACTTGCCCGCCCCATGAATTCCCGCACCACACCACACCGCACCACACCACACGACTTCACGTCGGAACGGAGCGACTCGATGCCAGGAAACCGTGCGCAGCCATGCCGGACCCGGGCGAAGGACACCGGCCCTCCGCGGACCGGCGCCGACGAGAAGGCCACCCTGCGGGGCTTCCTCGACCAGCTGCGGAACTCGATCGCGGACAAGGTCGCGGACGCGCCGGAACCGCAAGTCCGAACGAGCGGAGTGCCCTCGGGCACCAGCCTTCTCGGGCTGCTCAAGCATCTGGCGTGCGTCGAACGCTTCTACTTCCTCGGTGAGGACGTCGACGAGTGGCCTGCGACCCTGCGACCGTCCGCGCAGGACACGATCGACAGCGTGCTCGCCGACTACCGGAAGACCGTCGAGCGAGCGAACCAGGTCATCGACGCCTGCCCGGACCTGACACTGCCCTCCCCGCGACCACCGCGCCGGGGGCCGACGCCGTCGATGCGATGGGTCCTGGTGCACATGATCGAGGAGACCGGCCGCCATGCGGGCCACGCCGACATCCTCCGCGAGCAGATCGACGGATCCACCGGCCGCTGAGGACCTCCCCGATCGCGTACGTGCACTGAGGCGGGCGGCGAATGGTCCACGGCCGGGGCGCATGAGGGGAGACATATGTTGGTTGTCGCCTCCGCACCCGGCATGGAAGTCTGAGCGGCCGTGATCGAATTCCTCATACGGCACCCGGACGGAGTCCGACCCATGCTGGACGGCTGCACCCCGCACCTGCCCGAGACCCTCGGCCGCTACTACGACCAGGGGTACTACCGGGGCGCGGCCCTGCCCCAGCTCCTGGCCGAGCACGCCCGCACGTACGGCACCCGCACCGCCCTCGTCCACGGCGAACGCCGCCTCACCTACCGCGAGCTGAACCGCCGCGTCGACCGCCTGGCCGCCGGGCTCACGCTCCGGGGCATGCGCGCGGGCGACCGGGTCATCGTCCAGCTCCCGAACGTGCCCGAGTTCGTCGTCACCGTCTACGCCCTCATGCGGGCCGGGGCCCTCCCGGTGTTCGCGTCCACCTCTTGCCGCGCCGATGAGATCGGACACCTCGCCCACATCACCGAGGCCGCCGCCTACATCGGCCCCAGCCTCCACCGCGGCTACGACCACGCCAAGATGGTCGAGCAGGTCAGCAACGACCATCCTCGTCTGCGCCGCGCCTTCACCCTCGACAGCCCCGACGGCGCTCAGGGAGGCTTCTCCACCGCTGCCAGCGGTTGTCTGTTCTTCCCCCTGAGTTCCGTGGACGCTCCGATGGATCCGGAGCGCACGTACGACCCCAACGACGTCGCCTTCCTCTTGCCGTCGGGCGAGAGCACGGCCTCGCCTCATCTGGTCCCGCGCACCCACAACGACTACGCGTACCAGACCCGGGCCGCGGCCGAGTTGATCGACCTCGGTCCCAAGGACGTCTACCTCGCGGCTCTCCCTGCCGAGTCCAACTTCGCCTTCGGCTGTCCGGGCATCGTCGGCACGCTGGCCACCGGCGGCACCGTCGTGCTGATCGACGCCCCCGACACCGACTTCCACTCCGGCTCCGACTCCACCGATGCCTTCCGCGCGATCGAGACCGAGAAGGTCACCGTCACGTCCCTGGACCCCGATGCCGCACGGCAGTGGCTGGCGGCCCTGCCCGACGCGAAGTACGACCTCTCCAGCCTGCGCCTCGTCCAGATCGACGGTGCGGGTCTCGATCCCGAACTCGTGGCCGGCCTCCAAAGGGCCCTCGGCTGCCGCCTCCAACAGGTCTTCGAGATGGCCGAGGGAGTGCTCTCCCTCACCCGCCTCACCGACACCGACGACGTCATCCGTCACACGCAGGGCCGCCCCCTCTCTCCCGGGGACGAGCTCCGCGTCACCGACCCGGACGGCACCGAAGTGCCGACGGGAACTGCCGGGCAACTCCGGACACGCGGCCCCTACACCCTGCGCGGCTACTACAAGTCCCCTGACCGGAACGCCCGCTCCTTCACCCTCGACGGCTTCTACAAGACCGGCGACATCGCCCACCTCACCGACGACGGCAACCTCGTCGTCGAAGGCCGCATGCAGTAGGGGTCGGTTCTTGCGCGGCCTCGCCTGCTGAGAGGAAAAGACTTGAGGATCACGATCCGGACGGTGCGTTACGCCACCGGCGACGACAGCAAACTCCTCGACATCTACACCTCCGGTCAGCAGGACGACCGGCACGTACTGCTGTGGCACGGCATGGGACCCGACGAGCGGGACGTGATGGCCCCACTGGCCGAGGCGATCTCCGCTCTGGGTCCCACCGTCCTTGTCCCCGACTGGCGTTCGGACCGGCCCGACGGCGGCCGGGAACACCTCACCGACGCCTTGCGGTTCGCCCGCGACCACGTACGCGATGCCACCCACGGAAGCGGACAGCTGATCCTCGCCGGATGGTCGGCGGGGGCGGGCGCCGCGCTGGGCGTGGCCCTGCAGCCGGAACTCTTCGACGGCTGGCGGCCCGCCGCGGTGGTCGGCATCGCGGGCGGCTACCGGCGCCCGGCACGCACCACCGGCACCGTGCCCCTCCAGGCAGTTGACCGCGCGGTGGCACCGGTGCCCGTACGGCTCGTGCACGGCACCACGGACACCGTCGTGCCCGTCGAATCCTCGCGTGAACTGCACGGAGCCCTGCTCGCACACGGCTGGAACTCACAACTGTCCGAGCCCGCCACCGACCACGCCGGGGTGCTGGGCTGCGAGCACGGGCCCACGGCACAACGGTGCCTTCCTTCGACCGATCCTTCCGTGACGGACCTCGGGCGAGAGACGGCCCGCGCCATAGCGGGCGCGCTACCGCCACGCACCCGCGAATAGGGTCAATTCACCTACGCACAGAGTCAGTTGATGCGGGTCATGGACGACTTGTAGCCTCCACCGCCCGGGTAGACCCATTCGCTCTCCATGACGTCGCCGTCGGCGTCGAAGGTGCCGCGCATGTAGGCGGGTGACCCCTTCTCGCCGCCCCAGATGGTCAGGGTGTCGCCGTCGATCTCGTGGACGTAGTCGAGCGTGTTCCCGTGGTTGTCGTAGAACCGGGACCACACGTCCTCGCTGGGACCCGCGTCCCCCGCGAACGGGTTGAAGAGGTGACCGATGACCTCCAGGCCGCGGATGTCCATGCCGTCCTGGTGGAGGTCGATGTGCTGGAGAAGGAAGAACTTCCCGGCCGCCCACTCGTATGTGACCGTGCCTTCGACGCCGCCGCTGACCCGCCAGCTGCCGACCAGGCAGTCCAGCGCCCGCACCTTGGCGCTCGGCTCAGAAGGGGTGGGCGGTGTCTGGTTCTCGCTCATCGTGGTCTCCCTGGTCCTGAAGTGGTCTTGTCCGTGGCAGACCGCCCCGGGCGCAGGAACTCATCGCTACGGGCAGGAACTTCGCTGCGGCCGACGCTGCCCGCTTGACACATCCAGAGGTAGCTCTAAATTTAGATAGCTCTCTAAGTTTCAGCGAAGGGTGTGCTCGTATGCGGACGGTCGAAGAAGGGCTGCGGGAACGGCACAAGGCCCAGCGGCGACGCCGGATTCTCGACGCGACGCGTGAACTCCTGCGGGAGGAACCGGAATCGGTGATCAGTACCGAGCGGATCGCCGAGCGCGCCGAGGTCGCGCCGGCCACCGTCTACAACTTGATCGGACCGCGCGACAAGATCTGGGAAGCGCTCGCCGCCGGGTTCATGGACGAACTCGAGCGCCGCCTGGCCGCACTGGGAGCCGGCGACCCGCGGGAGGTCGTCAGGTCGACCGTCCATCTGTTCGTCGATGACCCGGTGGTGTCGCGTCGCATGGTGCGTGAGTGGGAGGCAAGCGGCCTCGTGCTCGACCGCAGTCCCCTCGTCCAACTGCGACGGGCGATGGCGGACGCACGGACACAGGGCCTCCTGCGCACCGACATCGACACGGACGCGTTGGCCGCCGTTGTCGGCACCTCGTGCGTGGGCGCGCTGCATCAGTGGGTCGCCGCCCTGATCGATGACGACCGGTTCCTCGCGCGTGCGCTGCTCGGCCTTGACGTCGCGCTCGCCGCGGCGGCCGCGGATCCCCACCGCGACCAGCTGTTGGCGCCGCTGCGCACCCGGGGCACGGCATGACGGCCGACGCGCCGCCACTCCCCCGCAGCTTCGTCGGCCACGGCGGGATCAGGATCACCGCGGATGTGTGGGGCGAGGCGTCATCGCCCCCTCTTGTCCTGCTGCACGGCGGCGGCCAGACGCGGCACGCCTGGGATCGGACCGGCCCTCGACTGGCCGCGCTGGGGTGGCGGGTCATCGCCCCGGACCTGCGCGGGCACGGCACCAGCGGATGGTCGGCCGACGGTGACTACGCCCTCGACCTGTTCGCCGGGGACGTCCGTGCGCTCGTCGCCGAACTCGGCGGCCGGCCTGTGCTGATCGGCGCATCGCTCGGCGGCCTGAGTTCGCTGCTCGCCGCCGGAGAGGCACCCAGGGCGGCGGTTCGCGCTCTGGTGCTCGTCGACGTCGCCCATCGACCGGACCCCCGCGGGGCGCGCCGGATCGTCGAGTTCATGCGCGGCCGGCCTGACGGGTTCGCCAGTGTCGCGGATGCGGCCGCCGCGGTGGCCGCCTACCTGCCGCATCGCCCACGTCCCCAGGCCCCCGAGAGGATACGGAACAACCTGCGACGCCACGGCGACCGCTGGGTCTGGCACTGGGACCCCCGGATGCTGGACAGCTTCGAGGGGCGGATGGACCCGCCCGGCATGGCGGAGCGTCTCCTCGACGCCGCGCGTCACGCCGACGTACCGATCCAGCTCGTCCGCGGCGGGATCAGTGACGTGGTGCGCGAGGACGTCGCCCAGGAGTTCTGCGACCGGGTGCCCCACGCGCGACGCGTCGACGTGGCCGACGCGGGGCACATGGTGGCCGGCGATCGCAACGAACACTTCATCGATGCGATCGTCCCGTTCCTGGAAGGGATCGCCTGCGCGTGAGCCGCTGCCGGAATCAGCGGGCGAACTTCTCGATCGCCGCCGGGGTGACCGGCGTGAAGAAGTTGACGAGGTTGCCGTCGGGGTCGCGGAACAGGAGCGACCGGTTGCCCCAGGGCATCGTGGTGGGCTCGTTGACGAAGTCGGTGACGATGCCGGTCAGGTTCTCGTGCACGCGGTCCACGTCGTCGACGAGGTACTCGAGGATCACGCTGTGGTTCTCGGCCGGGCGGGAGGATCCCGGCGCGAACAGCGGGACGGTACGGGTACTCGCGATGGCGAGCGTGGCGGCGGCGGTCCTGAGTTCTGCGAAGTCCTCGGTGAACCAGGTAGCCGACACCCCGGTGGCCTTCTCGTAGAAGGTGACGAGGCGTGCGACATCGCCGGTGATGATCCGGATCGAGACGAAGTCCATGGTGTTCTCCCTGGATGGGTGGAGCCCTTGCGTTGATGAGCCCCTGCACCACGCACGCTAGGACAAATAGTGGACAGAATCGGTCCACTATTCACGCTAAGCTCGGAACATGTCCCGACCCACCGGCCGTGTGCTCACCCTCCTGGAGCTGCTTCAGTCGGGCGGCACCCGGACGATGGCCGAACTCGCCGAGCGACTCGGCGTCGACGCACGCACCGTGCGTCGGTACGTGCATCAGCTGACCGATCTCGACGTGCCCGTCGAGGCCGTACGCGGCCGCTACGGCGGCTACCGCCTCGCACCCGGTCATCGGCTGCCTCCGCTCATGCTCGGCGACGACGAGGCGATCGCCGTGCTGCTCGGCCTGGTCGCCGGCCGACGAGCGGGGCTGATGACGGCGACAGCCACCGCGAGCGAGACGGCAACGGCCAAGATCCGGCGGGTGCTGCCCGAGCGCCTCGCCCGCCGGGTCGACTCGGTCCTGGAGTCCCTCGCCTTCACGGAACCACCCGGCGAGCTCGCCACCCCGGACGGGGAGGTCCTGCTCACGATCGCCGATGCGGTGCGCCACCGCCGACCGGTCTCGATCAGATACACCGACCGCGACGGCCGGCGCAGCGGCCGCACCCTGCACCCGTACGGGGTCGTGGCCCACTCGGGCCGGTGGTACGTCACCGGGGCGGACCCCGAGATCGCCGAGGACCGGACCTTCCGGCTCGACCGCATCACGGACGCCAGGGCTCTGCCCGGGTCGTTCGACGCACCCGACGGACCGGACCCGACGCAGCGCGTCCTGACCGGGTTCGCCACGGCGGCGTACCGGCATGAGGTGACCTTGCGGATCCACGGGACGGTCGAGCAGATCCGCGCCCGGCTTCCCGCGAGCGTCGCGCGCGTGGAGGCGCCCGCGTCCGCGGCGGGCACGGATCCTGCGACCGAGGACTGGCTGCGCGTCGAAGTACGGGCGGAGCGGCTCGACTGGCTGCCTCCGGTGCTCGCCTCCCTCGACCGGCCGTTCGTCGTCGAACGCCCCGACGAACTGCGCGACCTCGTCATCGCGTTCTCGGACCGCCTCGCCGAACGCGCCCGTCGAACCTGACGCCGAGGCCGCACCTTCAGCCACTGCACCAACCATCCGTTGCACCGGCCATCCGTGGCGCGACAGAGCCTCAGGCCCCTGCCAACTCGGCGTTCGCACGCTCCGTGATCAGCTCGAGCACGCGGCCCGCGACCGCGAGGTCCTCGGCCGGAATGCCCGCGTACAGCCGGGCGGAGATCTCGGCGGTCTCGGCGCCGGTGGTGTCGTGCAGTTCCCGTCCGGCGTCCGTGAGCCGCAGCCGGGACGCCTGCGCCGGGTCCCCTTCCAGCAGTTTCGCCGCCGTCAGCTCCTCGACGACACCGCGCACGACCGACTCGCCGATCTTCAGGTACCCGTCCACCTCCGCGACGAGCTCGTCGCGGTCCATGGACTCTCCCGCGACCGCGAGGGTCCGGATCGTCACACTCTGGTGGAAGGTGGCGCCGTGGCGGGCCAGTACACCCTCCAGGAGGGCACGCCCGGCGTAGTGCGCCAGGGCGATGACCCGGCCGTTGGTTGTGGGTGCGGGTATGGGTGCTGGTGCGGGTGCGGTGGTGGTCATGACTGCTCCTCGTCGTTCTCTGTATGCGGATTGAGAGGTGCATCGAGCAGGGTGGTCAGCTCGCGGGTGAACTGCCTTGTACGGGCGCTGTCTTGTCCTCCGAGCGGTTCGAGCAACTGGTCGAGGAGGCCCTGGACCACCTTGATCGCACGGCGTGTGACGTCGCGTCCCTGCTCGGTGAGGGACAGTTGCATGGCGCGCGGGTCGTTCGGGTCCCGGGTCCGGGCCACGAGTCCGGCGGTCTCCAGGGCTCGGGCGAGCTTGGAGACGTAGAGCGGTTCGAGCCCCGTGTGGTCGGCGAGCCGACGCTGACTGGGCTGCAGCCCGGAGCGCGACATGCCGTGGAGCGATGCCATCAACGCGTACTGGGCATGGGTCAGGCCCAGCGGTGCGACCGCCCGGTCGACGGCCACTCGCCACTTCATCGACAAGCGCCAGACCAGAAATCCCGCTGTGGCGCCCTCAGTTGCTGAACTCACTCGACATACAGTACATGGCTACTATGTACATGGCTACTAAATAGGAAGCCGTCAGGCCCGGCTGCTGGGTGGCCCGCGGCCGCGCCGATCCCGGCTCACCGATAGCCTGCGCCTTCATGATGCGCGCCTGGAAATTGCCGATGCTGTTCGTGCTCTGCGGCGCACTCGTCGCGACGGGGCAGGCCTTCAGTGGGAGCCCCGGGGCGGCCGCCGCGTTCGTGCTGGTGTTCGCGCTGCTCGCAGCCGTGTACTCGCCGCTGGTGTTCCCGAGGTCGATCAGTGCGGCGGAGGCGCGACGCCGCAGCGCGGTCGATGGCCGGCCGGTCGTCTTCTGGCGGCCCGGCTGCACGTACTGCCTGCGGCTGCGCCTCCGATTGGGGCGCGGTGCCCGCCAGTTGCACTGGGTCGACATCTGGCGTGACCCGGATGGAGCGGCGACGGTGAGGGAAGCCAACGACGGCAATGAGACGGTGCCGACGGTCGTCGTGGCAGGCCGACCCCACGTCAACCCCGATCCTGCATGGGTGCGCGAACAGCTCTCGCCTTCCGAATGATCATGGTCAGGGAGGGCACTGTCTTTTGGCACTGTCATTCCCTGGACCGCCGAACAGAGCGGTCGCAGGCAGCGTTATGGTCGCCATGTTGTGTGAGGAGCAGGGTGCCGCCATGGGAGAGAACGTGACGAACATTCCGTCCGCGCCGCCGCCCGACCATCAGCCGCCGTCTCAGCTGTTCCCCTCCCCCGAGGACGAGACGGAACAGCTGAGGGCCACCGCCGAGCAGCTGCGCGAGCAGGTGTCCGAGCTGGAGATCCAGGCGCGTGCGCGCCCCAGGATCGCGCTGGCCGAGGGCATCCTGGTCGAGCGTTACCGTCTGGCGGACGAACAGGCGGCGTTCACGCTGCTGCGCCAGGCGTCGCAGCGGGCCAACATCAAGCTGCACCAGCTGGCCTCCGCGGTGGCCCGCACACCGGGACCGGCGCCGGGTGCCAAGGCGTGGCTCAGCGGACGGACACGGCATCCGATGCCCGACCTGACGGCACTCGCGGCCGGCACGCTCAACGCTGCCAACCAGGGCGAGGTCCTCGGCGCCGCCCTGCACCGGGTCCTGACCGTCACCGGCACGGACATGGGAAACGTGCAGCTGGTCGAGGACGGCGTCCTGCGCATGGCCAAACACGCGGGCCTGTCGCGGCAGTTCACCGACTACTTCGCGTTCGTCGACGGGAACACCTCGTGTGCTCGGGCCGCAGCCGCCAGCAGCCAGGTCACCGTCAAGGAGGTGGCCTCATCGGCCGGTTTCGACGACGAGACGCGCCGTGTGATCCTCACGGCCGGTAGCCGCGCCTGCCACAGCGTCCCGCTCGTCGACGACCAGGACACCGTTCACGGTGTCATCTCCTCCCATCACTCCCGCCCCCTGATCGGTTTCACCCAGGCACAGCTCCAGGCCCTGCACACCACGAGCCGCACCCTCGGCACCTGGATCAAGTGGCACCAGCGCACCGTCCTCCTCGACGCACTGGAAGACCTCCACCAACTCGCCCTCGACTCCCGCCAGTAGCCACGAGCCCTGGCGAAAGTCGAGCGTGAGCAGCGGCTCAGGAAACAGAGGCGCCGGTGCGCCGACGGGCGTCTCCGGCCGCGTGGGCCAGCGGAGGGGCGATGGCTTGCGCATCCGCCCCCTCGCCGACCCACAGCGCGATGAACAGCGCGGCGGTCGCCTCCAGGAGCCCCGCGCGTTCGAGGCCACCACCGGCGACGGGGTCGGCGCCCACATCGCGAACCAGTTCTCGTACGCGTGCGAGGGCCGACTCGTCGTCCCCGCAGACCGGCACGGCCAGCGGCCTTCCGCCGAAGACGGGCGGCCGCATGCGCCACACGTCCTCGTGGCAGAGGTTGAAGGCCTTGACCACATGGGCTCCCGGTGCCGCCGCGGCCAGTCGCCGCGCGGCCGAAGGGCCTCCTTCCGTCAGCAGCCCGAAGCCCGGCCCGACCGGGTTCGAGCAATCGAGAAGCACCTTGCCCTCCAGGGACGTGCGCAGTTGCCGTGCCACGTCCGCCCCGGCCCCGAAGGGCAGCGCGGCCAGCACCACTTCCTGACCTGACTCGGCCGCCGCACGCAGACCGGCAGCCTTCGCGCCGCCCCCGATGCGCATCGCGAGCCGCTCCGCATTGCGCGTGTCCCGTCCCCCGATGGTCACCTCGTGCCCGGCCCGCACCCAGTGCGTGGCGAGCGCGTCGGCCATGTTGCCCGTCCCCAGTACGCCGATTCTCATCACGTGCTCCCTCTCCGTGCCTGCTTCGACCTTTCACACCGAAGCTAGAGAGCTGTTCGGGCACCATTTGGTACGTGACGACTGACGCCTTCCTCGCCGACTGCCGTGCCCGCCTCGCCTTCGACCTGCTCTCCAACACCTGGAACGCCGTGGTGCTCTGGGCGCTGCGCGACGGCCCCAGGCGTCCGGCCGAACTACGGGAGCAGATCGGAGGCATCAGCTCCAAGGTTCTCACCGAGACTCTGCGACGGCTGCAGTTCAGCGGCCTGGTCGACCGGCGGGCACGCCACGGGACACCGTCACGGGTCGAGTATCAACTCACCGATCTGGGCCGGACCTTGCTGGCACCCATCGATGCCTTCGGCGCATGGGCCTTCGAGTACGGCGATGAGGTCATGGCCGCGCAGGAAGCAGCGTGCAGCGCTTCCCCGGAGCCTCAGCCCGTGGCCAAGGTGCGGCCGAGGAGGGGGAGCAGCCGGTCCCAGTGACGCTGGAGTGCGGAAGGGCTGAAGGCGTCGGTGTCGGACATGGTGAAGCCGTGGGCGGTGTCGGGGTAGATCTCGGTGGTGTAGCCGACACCTGCGGCGTCCAAGGCCTTGTTCAGCTCGCTGATGGCCTCGGGCGTCAGGTCTCCTTCCGCGAGGCCGATGTGGACCTGGGCGGTGAGCGCCGAGACGAGGCGGTGGGGGCTGTCGGGTGCTTCGGTGACCAGGAAGCCGGGGTGGAACCCGGCGACGGCGGCCACCTGGCCGGGATGGGCCGTCGCGGTGCGCATCGCCAACGCGGCGCCCATGCAGTAGCCGACCACGCCGACCGGTCCGGCGCTGACCTCGGGCTGCGTGGTGAGGAACCCGAGGTAGGCGTCGGCGTCGCGCAGGATGCGTTCGGTGGTGTGAGCCTCGACCAGCGGCATGAGCCGGGCGAAGATCTCGGGCCGGACGTCATTGCTTATGTGGTCGGGAAGGTCGATCACCGGTGCCGGGCCGTGCCGGTAGAAGAGGTTGGGGACGAGCACGTAGTACCCGTGCTCGGCCAGTTCGCGGGCCTTCTGCTCCATCTCGGGCCGCGGGCCGAAGACATCCGGGTAGAGCAGCACACCCGGGTGCCGCTCGCCGCGGTCGGGGAAGGCGACGAAGGCGTCGGCCCGGCCGTCCGTGGTGGGAATCTGCACTGTCTTGGTGGACAAGATCTTCCTTTCTTGGGCTGCTGCCGAAGCACAGCCTCTGCCAGGGGTGCGGTCGACAAGAGATCGCCCCGGCCACGACCTTACGATCACCGGGCCGACAGATGCCCGGCGGAGGATTGACTCAGCTCTCGCGTGACCTGCCGAACTCCTCGATCAGCACGGGATACTGCTCCCCGCCATGACCGGCGGCGATGGAGCGGTCGGCCATCGCCTTGATCAGCTTCGGCAGTTCGGTGTTGACACCCGCCGCCTCGCTCTCCTCGATCAGGTGCGCCATCGCCGCCGCGTCGGTCTCCAGGGCCGACACCTCGGCCGGGAAGGAACCGCTGTCGATCTGCTCGGCGTACCCGGGCAGCCATTCGGCCACCCCGGCAGCGATCTGCTGTGCGAACGGCGCGTACGTCGCGGCGTCGACACCGGCCGTCCTGAGCAGGGCAGTGCCCTGGAGCCAGGCGTTCAGGACGCTCCACATCATGGCCAGGCCGGCCACGTCGTACAGGGACGCGAGCCCATGGTCCGCGCCGAGGTGGGTGACGGTGCCGAGCGCGTCGAGTGTGGACCTGTGTGCCTCGAAGTCCTGCTGCGGCCCACTGTGCAGAATCACCGCCTGGTCCGTCCCGATCACCTGCGGGATGGCCATGATCGCGCCGTCCAGGTATCGGGCGCCGCGCTCCTCGGCCCATCGGGCGGCGTCCCGGGCCTGGGCCGAGTCGCCCGAGGTCAGGTTGACCAACGTGGTGCCGTCCAGGGCGACATCGCCCGCGCCGAGCAGCTCGTACATGGCCGGGTAGTCGGTGACGCAGATGATCGTCAGAGAACCTGCCGTGAGCGCGTCGCCGACCGTCGGCGCCAATTGTGCGCCCGCGGCCACCAGTTGGTCCGCCTTGGAGGCCGTACGGTTCCACACGGTGGTGGGATGCCCGGCCTTCAGGAACGCACCGGCGAGTGCCTGGCCCATCCGACCGAGTCCGATGACGTTAATGGGTGTATCCGTTGTGTTGTTCATGGCAGCATCGTCAACGTTGATACCGGTGTGAAGGTCAAGTGAGGTTCGATGCGGATCGGGGAACTGGGCCGGCGGACGGGCGTCAACGCCCATCAGTTGCGCTACTACGAGGCCCAGGGCCTGCTGGAGGCAGACCGCAGGGCGAACGGGTACCGCGAGTACGACGAGAACGCCGTGCTGCGGGTGAAGCAGATCCGCCACCTGCTCGGCGCCGGTCTGTCCTCCGAGGACATCGCGTACCTGCTGCCCTGCGCGGTCGGAGAGACTCCGGAGCTGCCCGGGTGCACGGAGCTCCTCGACGCGATGCGGTCACGGCTGCGGCGGCTGGACGACCAGATGGCCAGGCTCGCCCAGTCCCGCGGCGCGCTCGCGAACTACATCGACGCGGCCGAGCAGATGGGCAGCGAGAGCTATCCCCCCTTCGACGATGCCGAACGGGAGCCCGTCCCCGCCTGACGGCCGCGGACGGGCAGGCGTCCACCCAACATCCGCCAAGCCCCGCCTACTTGGACTCGACTCGCCCAACGGCTCCAGGGCCGGTGGTCAGCGCGTCCTGCGCCTCTTGCCAGGCGTTGTCACCCTCGCGGAACTGGGTGCGGAGGTAGGCCGCCGTGAGCCGTCCGAGCGCGGCGACTCGCTCGGGGTTCTCGTCGGTGGTCTCGGCGGCGTCGTACCCGCTGATCCCGCCCAGTCCGTGCTCCGCGTCGACCAGGGAGAGCAGCGTCTTGGGGCCGGGAGCGAGGTGGTACGGATCGGCGTGCCAGTCCGGACCCATCTCCGTGAAGTGCCGCGAGTCGTCCTTGTCACCGGCGACGACGAGCGCGGGCGTGGTCATCCGGGAGAAGTCGGTGCTCCGGAAGACCGGGAACAGCTCGGCCATGGCTCCGGTCAGGATGTCGCCTCCCCTGCCGGGGGCAGCCAGCAGTACACCCTGCTTGATCCGGGGTTCGAAGAGATCTGCCTGTTGTACGTCGTCGGGGTCGGTGACCCGGGCACCCAGCAGGAGGGCAGCGGTGAAGCCGCCGAGCGAGTGTCCGGCCACGGCGACGCTGTCGTGGTCCATGCGCCCGGCGAGCTGCGGCACGGCGCCCTCGATCACGTCGAGCCGGTCGAGGATGCGGGACATGTCCTCGGCGCGTGAGCGCCAGAACAGGGGTGCTTCGGGGGTGTCCGCGTGGAGGTGGCTGAGCGTCTTGGAGCTGAGGTGGGTGGGCTGGATGACGACGAAGCCGAGTTCCGCCCAGAGGTCGGCGAGCGGGCCGTAGCCGTGGAGCGAGGAGAGGTGGTTCGAGTTGCCGTGTCCGTGGGAGAGGAGGATGACCGGCAGGCCGGTGCCGGTCGCGGGCGCGGTGACGCGCAGTTGAAGGTCGACGGGGCGTCCGGGCACCGGCAGCACCACTGGGCTGAAGGAGAGCACGGGGGTGGGCGAGCCTAGGGCGTCGCTGTCGGTTCCGGCGTCGGTGTTGGTGTCGGTCACGGAAGTCGATGCACTCACGATGCGTCTTTCCCTTCGGTTGTCCCTTTGGGGCCTCAGCACCTCTTGCCGCAGAGCTCGCGTGGGGCGGCGCGTGGGAGGCAGGGAGGAAGGTCCGGTTTCAGCTAGACTGAAGCGGAACGTTGCTCCACTTACGATACGGAGCACTGTTCCGTTTGACAAGCGGAACAGCGCTCCGGCTTCTCGGCGACTACAGGAAGGAGAGCGCGGTGCCCACTGCAGGCCAGTCCGGAGAGGTGCCGGCCCCCAGCAAACGGGCCGACGCGGTGCGCAATCAGCAGAAGCTGCTCGCCGCCGCCGCCGAGGTGTTCGTCACCTCCGGCGTCGATGCGCCGATCCGCGAGATCGCGGCCAAGGCGGGCGTCGGGATGGGGACGATCTACCGTCACTTCCCGACCCGGGCGGATCTCGTCGTCGCCGTCTTCCGCCACCAGGTCGAGGCGTGCGCCGAAGCCGGCCCGAGCCTGCTGGCCAGTGCCGACTCACCGCTCGCGGCGCTGCGTGAGTGGATCGACCTCTTCGTCGACTTCCTGGTCACCAAGCACGGTCTCGCCAACACGGTGCAACCGGACAGCAGCGGCTTCACCGCGCTCCACACCTACTTCCTCGACCGCTTGCTGCCCGTCGCCGAGGAGTTGCTCGACGCCGCGGTCGGCTCGGGCGAGATCAGGCCCGGTACGCAGCCCTATGAACTGATGCGCGGCATCGGCAACCTCTGCATCGGGACCGACAGCGACCCCCGCTACGACCCCCGTCGGCTGGTCGCGCTGCTGCTTCAGGGGCTCCAGCAACAGGTGTGAAGAAAATCTAACACTGCCAAATTCACTTCCGCCTCACTAACGTCGTTCGCGGCGACGAAGAGTGCGGCACCGCAGCAGTTCTGACGGAGCGAAGGACGGCCACCAAGGGAGAGTGGCCCCTGGGGGCGTCCCACCCCCGCGTTCCAGGCGGCGTGCGTTTGCCCTGGTCAAGACCCCTCTTTGCGTTCCAGCGTCCCCAACTGCCCGGATTTCATGGCCGTCGGGACAGACCGCCCCACAAGCTCGAGGCGTGCTCAACGGCAACGACATGAGGAGTTCTCAGATGCTTCGCAAGCGCTTACGCCTGATCGCCACCCCGGTCGCGGCTGTCGCCTTGACCCTGACTGCCGCCGGCCACCAGGCCAGTGCCGCCCAGGCGCCGGCCACGGGCAGCGCGGCGCGGTCCGGCGACGCCGCCGCGACAGCGCCATGCCTGGCCGACGCCACGACGCTGGTCGGCGACCTCGACGGTGACCGCCGCCCCGACAGGATCGCGAACCCGGGGCACACCGGCACCAGGATGACGGTCCAATGGGGGGCCGCGGACGGCTCGTTCGGCAGCAAGCAGGCCGCCAGCAAGCTGCTCGGCGCGAAGACGGGGGAGGTCACGTCCGCAGCGGTCGCCGACTTCCAGAACGACGGCACCCTGGACATCGTCGTCAACCTCGTCACGCCGGCCGGCGGAGACGACCCCGCGACGGCTCGCGTCTCCGAATACCGCCAGGGCCCGCTCAAGCGCGCGAACCTGGGCTCCGCCCACTCCCGGCACTCCGACATCGGCGACATGGGCGAGGCCAAACAGCTCCGGATCGCCAACTACGGCGACGACGCCTACCCGGACCTCGCCATCCTCAACAACTCCGGTGACGGGTCGCTGGACCGGGACGTGCGTCTGTCGGGGCCGGGCACCGGCCCGGGGGACTTCGACTACGAGCTGGCGATGAAGTACGGCCAGCGCGGGACCCCCGCCGAGCCGCCGACCATGCCCACCGACGGGTGGAAGCACTTCTACAAGTCCTGCTCCTGACCACACCGGGCGCCGCCGCCCCTTCGCACACCGGCGGCGCCCGTCGTCCGTCGCCCGTCCCAGAACTGCCCGTCCCAGAACTGAGGAACCTCGCGTGTCCAGCTCGCCCCCGGCCTCCGCGGCCGCACCGGCCTCCGCACCGATCGCCGCGCCGATCTCCGCACCGACGACGAACCGGGTTCGGGTCACCGTCACCGCCCCCGACCCGATCAGCCGCGAGGGAGTCCTCAGCCAGCTGCGCCGGCACCCCGAGGTCGAACTGGAAGAGGACGCCAGCCCGGCCGCCGTCGCCCTGTTCATCGAGGACACCCTCGACGAGGCCGCGCTCACCCGGCTCAGGCGCGCCGTGCGCAGCGAGGGCGCCCGCGCGGTGCTCGTCGCGGGCACGGTCCGCGAGCACGAGCTACTGGAGGTCATCGAGTGCGGTGTGGGAGCCATAGTCTGGCGCCACGAAGCAACCGCACAGCGCTTGGTCCAGGCGGTGCTGACCACCGCCAGGGGCGGCGGCGAACTGCCGTCGGACTTATTGGGCCAGCTCATCGGCCAGGTGGGGCGCCTGCACCGGGGCGGCGCCGATCTGCCGGGCTCTTTCCTCAGCTTCACCAAGCGCGAGGTGGACGTGGTGCGTCTTGTGGCGGATGGCTTCGACACCTCGGAGATCGCCATGAAGCTGTCGTACTCCGAACGGACCGTCAAGAACGTGATGCACGGCCTCACCACACGCCTGCACCTGCGCAACCGCGCGCACGTGGTGGCCCATGCCCTGCGTGAGGGCTACATCTGACCGGACGGGCCACAGGGCGGACGGGCCACACGGGGCCGCACGGGGGCCGCAGGCCGGAAGGGCCGCACGGCCTGTCCGTTGAGGCGCACCGCACTGCCCCGCCGTCATCCCTGCCGTACCTGCGCTCCGGACGGCACGGAGAGCACGATCAGTGGCCGGGCCTCGCCCGGCCCGCTCGCGGCGGCCCGGCCCACCCATCAGGCGGCGCGCAGCAGACGGACCCTGGCCGCGCTCCCGACACCGACGCGCGAGCGGAGGCCCGGACACCCGAGGCGTCCGGGACACCAACCGCCGGGCTGCCGACCACTCCCTCCGGCCTGCCCCGGCGCCACCTGGCGGACGACCCGGCCCCGCACAACACCCCGATCCGCGATGCCGCGCGCACGCCCGGGCCCTCGCCCGCGCCCACCGGCGCATCCCCGACCGCACCAGGTGACGCCGTGTCAGATCGCGCCCGACGCCTCGTCGCCCCCGTCACGGCTCCGCAGACCACTCCCGTGCCGCAGGCCCCGGCGGTGGCCCCCGTCCTCCCCGGACGGGCCGACACCGACCGCCCGCACGTGCGCGCATCCGGCCCCCAGCAGCAGGACGGCAACGGACAGCCGTGCGCGTGGTGCACCACTCCCAACCGCCCCGACCGTCATTTCTACAGCCGCTGTGCGATGCCGCTGGCCGAGCGCGGCCAACGTACGCCCACGCGTCTCCGCCCCTGGTGGCGTCGCCTACTCGGCCCCGGCCGCCAGGAGACTCCGTGGGCGGGTGACCGCCCCCGCCTGCGCCGCGTGTTCGACCGCATCGGCACCTGGATCACCGCAGCCGTCGTCGTCACCACACTCGTCCTCGCCGCGGTGAATCTCCCCGACGGCATCCAGGCCACGCGCGACCACTTCGCCAAGCGCGCTCCGGCCGCGCCGGACCAGATCCGGTCCTCACACGCGTACGCCGGCCATGGAGCGAAGCTCGCCTTCGACAAGCTCAACAACACGTGGTGGGGGCCGGGGGTCGCGCAATCGGGCCAGGGCGAGTGGATCGAGGTGGGCTTCGCCCGGCCGACCCGCCTGCTCGACGTCATCATCACGCCGGGCGTCTCGCCCCGCGCCGACCAGCTCGGCAAGTCCGCCCTGCCGCACCGCGTCAAGGCCACGATCACCAAGAAGGACGGCGGGGCCACGCCCCGGGAGCTCTCCCTGGACCCGGGCGCGGGCAGCCAGCGCCGGGCGTTCCGCGTCGGCGAGGTCACCCGGGTCCGGTTCACCATCGAGTCGGCCCATGCCGCGTCCGCGAAGAAGCAGGTGGCGATCGCCGAGATCGAGCTCTTCGGCCGGTCCGACGGCAGCCGGACCTGAACAAGGCGTTCGAGGCATCGGTTCGGCTCACGGCGGCCGTGAGACGGTCCGATGCCTCCCGAACACTCGTGGCAGGGTGTCCGAGTGACATCGAACGACGCCAAACCATCCGATCCCGCCCGCACCGACCTCACACCCTGGTCGGACACCACCGGGGTTCACGCAGACCTCGTCGCGGCGAAGGAACGTGTCTACGACCCGTGCGGCTTCGCCTGCTCGCAACCGGTCCCCGAAGCCGAGAGCGCCGACTACGCCGCCCACACACTGACCCTCGACGGCCTCGCCGTCCGGTACCGCGCAGCCAGGACGACCCCCACCAAGGTCGGCCAGTTCGTCACCGTGTGGAAGAGGTCCCCGGGCGGACCCATCCAGCCCTTCGACATCACGGACCCCGTCGACCTCTTCGTCATCAGCGCCCGCGATCACGAACACTTCGGCCAGTTCGTCTTCTCCATGGACACGCTCAGCCGACGCGGTGTCGTGTCCGTACACGGATCCGGCGGGAAGCGAGCCTTCCGTGTCTACCCGCCCTGGGTGACCACCACCAACCGTCAAGCGGGCAGTGCGCAGGCATGGCAGCTGGACCACTTCCTGCGCCTCGACCAGGACGGGCCGATCGACTTGGCCCGCGCCCGGGCGCTCTACCGCTGAGCCTGGCCCATTTATGGCATTCGCATATAGACGCCCCTCGGATGAGTGAAATCTTCCGACAAAAACCGGGGCGGCTCGCGCCTATGTGCTGTCTCGACTTCCGTGCATGGTGCTGTCATCCCTGACCTTTTCTCCGTCGCGAGGCCGTCGCGACGTCGGCGACAAGAGGCCGGGGCCAACTCATGCGCAGCCGCAATCGGCAGTACCTCGCGTCCGTGGATCATTTGCGTGCCTACGCCGCTGTGTTGGTGCTCCTCTGCCACGGTACGCAGATGATCTCTCCGTACCTCAGAGAGATCCCGAACAGGTCCCCGCACGGCTGGCTGTATGCGGACAATCCTCTGGCCACTCTGGTATTGGAAGGCCATACCGGGGTGGCCCTCTTCATGGTGCTGTCCGGGTTCATCTTCACCATCGGCACCCTGGGCAAGGACATTCGCTACGGCCGGTTCCTGGGCAACCGGGTGCTGCGCATCTTCCCGCTCTACATGGCGTTGATCATTCTGGGCGTCGGCGCGCACAAGCAGGGTGCGAACCTGCTCGCCGTGGTCCAGTCCCTGGTCGGCCTCGGAAACCTGCCCGGGTCCCTCGATCTGGGGGCCGTGTCGAGGATGTGGTGGGCGATCGCGGTCGAGTTGCAGTTCTACCTGCTGTTCCCGCTGCTCAGCAGACTCCTCACCAAGCACGGCCCGCTGGCCCTGTACAAGCTCCTGGCCGCCATCACCGTGATCAGGACCTTGGTGTGGGCCTCGGCCGCCGGGAGCATCAACGTGAACTCGATGCTCTATTACAGCCTCGCCGGAAGAATCGACCAATTCCTGCTGGGCATGATGGCCGCCTGGCTCTTCGTGCACCATCGAAAGCGGTTCCAGGGGCCACTGAAGGTCGGAATCTCAACAGCCCTGGCCACAGGCGCGATCTGGGCCTTCAACCAGACCCATTCCTTCCATGAAGGGCACGCGACGCGTCTGCTCTGGGTCGACATCGAAGGAACGCTGTGGGCTCTGGTGGTGCTGACCTATGTGGCCACCGTCTCCTCGACCGGGCTCGTGTCGAGAGGAATCGCCAAATTCGGTGAAATGAGCTTCTCGGTCTATCTGCTCCACTACATGGTCGTCACCATGTTCATCTCCCGCCGCTGGTGGATCGAGTTGACGGGGCGTCCGGTGCTGGATGCCTTCATCACCACGACAGCGGCGGTTCTGCCCATCACCTTGGCCGCAGCCGTGGTCACGTTCAACGGCATCGAACGCCCCTTTCTGCGATGGCGTCGCGCCTACCTCCTCACCGACCAGCCACAGCCCACGGCACATCCCCCTGCCCCCAAGGTCGCGCTCGTATCGCCCAGGTAGCCGGGCCAGGAGTTGCTCTGGCGAGGCCCTCACAGCGAATCGGGGACCAGTCCCCACTTCATGCTACGGTCACCCTTGACACGCAAACGGGGAGCGATCCCCACTTCTGTCCGGGAGCCGCCCATGCGTACGCAGCACCCCACCGTTCGACTCGCCGACCTCACCGACGACTTCACCGCCGACCCGTACTCCGCCTTCAGCGCGCTGCGCCCCCGCGGACCTGTCCACCACGTGCGTTTCCCCACCGGGGACGAGTCGTGGCTGGTGGTCGGGCACGAGGAAGTGCGTGCCGCTTTCGTCGACCCCAGGCTGCGCAATGACGTGCGGAACTCCGCCGACTTCGAGGACGACGGGCTGTACGCCGTGGGCCTCAACATGCTCCAGGTCGATCCGCCCGATCACACGCGCCTGCGGACGCTGGTGGCCCGCGAGTTCACCGCCCGCCGCGTCCAGGCGCTGCGGCCCCGCATCGAGGAGGCGGCCGGTGGGCTCCTGGACGCCGTGACCCCCGGAGGCCGTGCCGACCTGGTGGCCGCGTACGCCTATCCGCTGCCGCTCACCATCATCTGCGAGCTGCTCGGCGTGCCGGACGCGGACCGGGCCGCCTTCCGGGAGTGGTCCACAAAGGTCGTCTCCCTCGACGACCCGGAGCAGTCCGCCCGCGCCTCGCAGGAGATGGCCGTGTACCTCGCTGGCCTCGCGGAGGAGAAGCGGCAGCTGCGGGACGCGGCGGAGAGCGATCTGCTGCACGCCCTGGTCCGCAGCCACGACGGGGACGGCGCCGACCGGCTCACCCCCGAGGAACTGCTCGGCATGGCCTTCCTCCTGCTCGTCGCGGGGCACGAGACCACCGTCAACCTCATCGCCAACGCCGTCCACCTGCTGCTCGGCCACCCCGGGCAACTCGCCGCCCTGCGCGCCGACCCCGAGTTGCTGCAAGGCGCCGTGGAGGAGACGCTCCGCTTCGAGTCGCCCGCGCCGGCGGGCACCTACCGCTACACCGCCGAACCGATCGACATCGGCGGCGCCTCGATACCCACGGGCGCGCGTGTGGTGCTCTCCATCGCCGCCGCCAACCGTGACCCCGCGCGCTTCACCGACCCCGAACGGTTCGACATCCGCCGCGATCCGGCCGCGACCCGCGCCCACCTCGCGTTCGGGCACGGCCTGCACCACTGCCTGGGCGCCCCGCTGGCCCGCCTTGAGGCGACCCTCGCCCTGCGCATCCTCCTGGACCGCTTCCCCCGCCTGGCCTTCGACGGCGACGGCACACCGCAGTGGCGCACCAGTCTCATGCGGAGCCTGCGAGAGCTGCCGGTGCGCTGGTAGCCGCCGGCCCTCGTGATTCCCGGGCTGGACCATGCCCCGGCTAGGTCGCGCCCGGGCCCTTCACCCGCTCCGAAGCACCGGCCCGCGTCACGCCGCTCGAAGCCACGACCCGGCCTGTTCGCGTGCCCGAGAGCGCTGCCAGTGCGACCGCCGCCAGGGCGAGCACGACACCGGCGACGGTGGCCGCCGTGACACTCGTGCCGCCGTGCGGCAGCAGCAGGTCGAGGGCCAGCGAGCCGACCAACTGGCCGGTGATCGTGCAGAGTCCGAGCAGCAGAACGCCGAGTCGCTGGACCGTGGCGACCGCGATGGTGATGAAGGAGATGCCGACCAGGCCGCCGAGGTAGAGGTACGGCTCGGTCGGCAGGCGGGAGGGAAGCCCCGCGGCCACGGCATGCACCAGGAAGATCACACTCAACGCGCCGGCACCGGCGGCGAAGTTGAAGAACGTTCCCGCGTACGCGGATCCGGCGGCGTTCTTCACATGCCCATTGACCGCCTGCTGCCAACTCACGCAGACGCCCGCCACCAGCGGCAGCGACAGCATCACGTACGGGAAGCCGCCGCCCAGCTTGTCCGCCATCGACAGGCCCACGGCCGCGAGCACGAGCACCGCGCCCACGACCCGTCGCCGCGTGGGTCGCTGAGGTCCGGCAGGCCCGAGCCCCATCCGGTCGAAGAGCAGGCCTCCGGTGACCTGGCCCGCGACGATCGCGACCGTGAACAGCGCGACCCCGAGCGCCCCGACGGTCAGCCCCTGGGCGAGCAGGAAGGCCGCGCCGCCGAAGCCGCCGAGCACCTGCCACCACTTGAGCCGCCGTCCGCGTACGTCCGCGAGCACCAGGCCGACGCCACGGCGCGGCCCGCGCAGCACGAGGAGCCCGAGGGCCAGCACCACGAACCCCGAACCGAACGAGATCACCGCCGCCGCGAATCCGTCACCGCCGAGCCCGGCGGCGAGCTCACCGGTGATCCGCGCCTGCAGGGATATCAGGGTGCCGGAGAACACGGCGAGGAGCAGCCAGGGGGCTGCGGCGGCGGGCATGTGCGTACGACCTCTGGGTGTGGTTCGACAGGGGGCATGGTGACCGGAGACGCCTGGCGAGAGCGACGGGGCCCGAACCTTTCTAACTGATCGGCCCGTCGTCGGGCAGGGCGGGCCGGATGACGAGACAGCCGCCGTGTCGTTAGGCCGGGCGCGCCGGTTCGGCGCCAGGCTGGCGGGAAACCGCGGAGTGACCATGAAGAGTTGGTCAGCACACGAAGAGCTCGCACGATCGCGCGAGGAAACGAGCGCGAGGAGACAAAGGAGACGGCAGATGCTGTTCGGCAAAGAGCACGTCGAGCGCTATGTGGCGACGGACGGCGCAGAAGGCCACGACTGGCAGAACACCACAGTGCTGATCCTCACCACCATCGGCCGCAAGAGCGGTGAGCAGCGCAGCACTCCGCTGATCTACCGGCCCTACGGTGACGCGGTGCTCGTGGTGGCCTCCAACGGCGGAGCCGACCAGCCGCCCCTGTGGTACCGCAACATCGAGGCGAACCCCGAGGTCCAGGTGCAGGTGAAGGGCGACCGCTACACCGCCCGTGCGCGCACCGCCACCCCGGAGGAGAAGCCGGACATGTGGCGGACCATGGCCGCCACCTGGCCGGCCTATGACGACTACCAGCGCAAGACCGACCGGGAGATCCCGGTGATGGTCCTGGAACGCGTCTGAGGCAGGCGGTCAGAGGCAGGCCGTCACAGGGGCCGCGTACGCGAGTTGTGTGCTCGCGTACGCGGCCTCACTCGGCGGAGACCTTGTGGACGGTGGTGTCGTCGGGGTCCAGCCGCCGCCCGTCCGCAGCCAGCACCTCCAGTGGGCGGAGCCCCTGTCCCTCCCGGCGGTCGACCAGCTGTGAGTGTGGTTCGCCGTCGGCGAAGAAGTTCTGTTCGCCCCACTGCCGCAGCGCCACGATGACGGGGAAGAGCGCCCTGCCCTTCGGCGTCAGTACGTACTCGCGGTAGGCGCTGCCGTCCGAGGCGGGGACGGATTCGAGGACGCCACCGGCGACCAGGCTGCGCAGCCGCGCGGTGAGGATGTTCTTCGCGACGCCGAGGCTGCGCTGGAACTCCCCGAAGCGCCGGCTTCCGTCGAAGGCGTCCCGCACGATCAGCAGGGACCACCAGTCGCCGATCGCGTCCACCGACCGGGCGACCGGACATTCACTGTCGTCGAAGCGCGTCCTGGTGACCATCGCGTCCCTCACTCTCACAACAACGGTTGCAACATGCTACCAAACAGGGCTACCGTCGCCGTCGTCATTGGTAGCAAGTTGAAACCAGATACGTGGAGGGGTGCCGATGTCCGGCAACTGTGAGGCCATGCCACGACGGCCCGAAGCCCGCGAACCCGAGGCCCGCACAGGGGAACGTCCCACGGTCGTCCTGTCCCGAGGCGTGGTCCTTCTGTTCGCCGTCGCCTGCGGTGCCGCGGTGGCCAACGTCTACTTCTCCCAGCCACTCCTGGTGACCATGGGCCACGACCTCGCCATGAGCCCGGCACTTGTCGGCAGCGTGGTCACCCTCACGCACGTCGGATACGGCCTGGGACTCTTCCTGCTCGTGCCGCTGGGCGACGTGGTCAACCGCAGACGGCTCATCGTGGCCCAACTGCTGCTCCTGGTGGGTGCGCTGGCCGTGGTGGCCACCGCCCCGACCGCGGCGGTCCTGCTCGTGGGCATGGCCGCGACAGGCCTTCTCGCCGTCGTCACGCAGACGCTGGTGGCCTTCGCGGCGTCACTGGCACCTCCCGCGGTGCGCGGACGGGTCGTCGGCCTCGTGACCAGCGGTGTGGTCATCGGAATCCTGCTCGCCCGCACCGCATCCGGTCTCATGGCGGACCTCGCGGGCTGGCGCTCCGTCTACCTCGCCTCGGCGTCGCTCACCGCTCTGCTCGCCCTGGTCCTGTACCGCGTGCTGCCGCGCCACAGCGAGGCTCCGCCGGCAACCCTGGGCTACGGACAGCTCCTGCGCTCCACGATCACCCTGTTCGCACGGGAACGACTGCTGCGGCTCCGGGCCCTGTTCGGTCTGCTGATCTTCGCCGCCTTCAGCACGCTGTGGAGCAGCGTCGCGCTGCCGCTCAGCGAAGCCCCGTACTTCCTGTCCCACAGCGCGATCGGGGCGCTGGGTCTGATCGGTGTGGCCGGTGCCCTGGCCGCGACCGCGGCGGGCCGCCTCAACGACCGCGGACTTTCCCGGCGGACCACCGGCATCGCTCTGGCTCTGCTCACCGCCTCATGGCTGCCGCTGGCCTTCACCCGCAGCTCGCTCTGGGCCCTCGTCGTCGGGGTGGTGCTTCTCGACCTCGCCGTGCAGGCGGTCCATGTCACCAACCAGACCCTGATCTACGCGCTGCACCCTGACGCGGGCAGCCGGCTGATCGGCGGGTACATGGTCTTCTACTCGATCGGCAGCGCCACCGGCGCCCTTGCCGCGACCTCCCTCTACACGGTGGCCGGCTGGGGCGCCGTCTGCGCACTGGGGGCAGCGTTCAGCTGTCTCGGGCTCGCGCTGTGGGTCTTTACGCGGCACAGCGGCCTTCCTGACTGATCAGTCGCAGCGGCCCTCCTGACTGATCAGCACGGTGCGGCGGCGCCGGGTGCCCTGCTCGGCGGCGCCCGCAGCCGACGCTCAGGACAGCACCTTTCCGGGGTTCAGGACTCCGTACGGATCGAGCGCCTGCTTCACGGCCCGTTGCATGGCCATGACCTCCGGCGTGATCTCCGCAGCGAGGCCCGGACGTTTGAGCACGCCCACCCCGTGCTCTCCTGTGACCGTGCCGCCCAGGTCGATGGCGTCGGCGATGATCTCGGCGAAAGCCTCCTGGGCGCGCGTGCGTGCGGCGTCGTCGCCGGGCTGGGTGATCAGCAGCGGGTGCAGGTTGCCGTCACCGGCGTGGGCGATGTTGGCGATGAGGATGTCGTGCCGGGCTGCGGTCTTCTCGATGCGGCCGAGCATCTCCGCGATGCGTTCCTTGGGCACGCAGACGTCCTCGGTCAGGACCGGGCCCAGGCGTTCAAGGGCGGGATAGGCGAGCCGCCGGGCCGCGAACAGGGCGTCGGCCTCGTGTTCGTCGGTGGACCGCTCGGCCCAGGACGCGCCGGCCTCCCGGAAGCAGTCGACCATGCGCTCGGCCTGGGCCGCACCGGTCTCACCCGGCTCGTCGATCCGGCCGAGGAGCACCACGTCCGCGTCGACCGAGAGGCCCATGTTCTTCCACGCGTCGACGGCGCGAAGGCAGTGCCGGTCGATCAGTTCCAGCGCCGACGGGGTCAGCCCCGCCGCGGCGACGGCCTGTACGGCGGCGCCGGCGTCGACGATGGAGCCGAAGTGACCGGCGACCGTGACCGCGGCCGGCGGCAGGGGCCGCAGGCGGACGGTCACCTCCGTGATGATGCCGAGCGTCCCTTCCGAGCCGACGACGAGTCCCGTCAGGTCGTAGCCCGCGACGCCCTTCGCGGTGCGGCGGCCGAGCCGCACGATCTCACCGCGCCCGTTGACCATCTCCAGAGCCAGGACGTAGTCGCCGGTGACGCCGTACTTGACGCAGCAGACCCCGCCCGCGTTGGTGGCCACGTTGCCGCCGATGGTCGACCACGGGGAGCTGGCGGGGTCGGGCGGATACCAGAGCCCGTGCTCGGCCACCGCAGCCCGCAAGTGGTCGTTGACCACGCCGGGTTGGACGACCGCGAGCCGCTCCAGGGGGCTCACCTCGACGATCCGGTCCATGGCCGCCAGCGCCACGACCACGTGCCCGTCTCCCGAGTTGGCGCCCCCGGACAGTCCGGTGCCCGCTCCCCGGGCGACGACCGGGGTGCGGTGACGGATGCAGGCGCGGACCGTCTCCGCGACATCGTGGGTGGACCTCGCGCGGACGACGGCCGCGGGGCGACCGCTGGGCGCCCATGCCGCCTGGTCACGGCGGAAGGCCTCGACGCTGTCCGGATCGGTGAGCACCCGGTCCGCCGGGATGTGCTCAAGGATCGCTCGGACGACCGTGGCGCTCAATGTGTGTCCTCTCGGTGGGTTCGCCCCGAGGCGGGGCCCTCCGGTGGCGTGCGTCCTCAAGGGTGCAGTGACGGGACCTTCCACGTCGAATGGCAGGCTGGCAGCCAGCACTTCATGAAGGAAGGCCGGCCCGAACGTCTATGAACAGCAGTTCTCTCAGCGCCCTGGAGCGTGCCGCCGGTCACCAGCAGCGGTTCGACGTGTCCTTCGCGAAGTACTTCGCCGAACTCGCCGGTGACCTCAACGGTGCACAACTGGGCCGCTTCCCGCCCCGATGTCTGGAACTGCTCGCGCAGTTGTCGCTGCGCGGCGGGAAGCGGATCCGGATCGCCCTGCTCTACGAGGCGGCAGGCCTCGTCACCCGGGACGAGGTACCGGGGCTCGCAGAAGCCGCACTGAGTCTTGAGCTGCTCCACAGCCACGCGCTCATCCTCGACGACATCATGGACGACTCACCGATGCGCCGCGGTGGCCCGTCGACGTACTACGCGTGCCGCGAAGATCTCCCGAACCACCCGCAGGCCGCGCTCGGCCTGGCCATGATGGCGGGTGACCTCGCCGGCTTCCTGGCCCTGCGCGTGCTGTTCCGGGCCGAGCTGCCGGCCGACCGCAAGCAGGCCATGATCGACGTCCAGCTCGGGGTGACGACCGACACCGTCATCGGTCAGGCCCTCGACCTCGAACGCGACGTGAACTCCTCGGCCGACGAGGAGTTGCTGGAGACGGTGTGCGAGTACAAGACCTCTCGCTACACCATCCTGGCCCCCCTGCGCCTCGGCCTCCTGGCCGCGGGCCAGGACCTGGCGCCACACGAACAGAGCCTGCGCCGCTATGCCCGGCTGGCCGGCCTCAGCGGCCAGATGCGCGATGACTACCTCGACCTCTTCGGCGACCCCGCCGTCACCGGCAAACCCGAGGGCGCCGACCTGCGGGCCGGCCGCCACACCTATCTGACCCGTGAGCTCCTTGCCCTCACGAGCGACGACGATCACGACACCGTCAAGTCCGCACTCGGCAACCCCGACTGCACACCACGGACCATCGACCGCATTCGTGACATCGCCCACCGCCACAACGTCCACACCCGCCTGCAGAAGGCCATCGACCACCACGCCCAAGCCGCAGCAGCCGAAGCAGGCTCCTGGCACCGGCACTGGAACGACGAGGCGGTCACCCTCTTCGAGCAACTGCCCCTTTGGGGCGCCCGCAGAAAGCGATGACCGACCGCCCATCAGCCCCTCTGCCGCGATTTCAGCTCGATCCGCAGCGATCGAGCGCGGCACGAACCCGGTCGAGGCCCTCCGCTCTCCAGTGGTCCCGGTCCGGCATTTGGTCGTCTCGGCGCCATCGCCAGGCCGAGAACAGCGCCCAGTTCACGGCGCGGCAGCGGTGAATCAGGTCGTGGTCGGCCCCCGCATAGTGCTTGCCCACCTCTTCGGGCGCATGGGCGAGGTCGAACTCGATCGGCCCACGGCAGCAGGTGCCGAGGTCCACGAAGAGCGGCCCTCTGCTCGTGTTGAGGAGGTTGCCCGGATGCGGCTCGCCGTGCAGCAGTTGGTCGCCGGTTCTGTCGAAGCTGATCGCTGCGCTCAGTCCACTGAGGGTGGCGCTGAGGAACTCCCTTTCAGGATCCGGCAGTTCAGGGGACCGCTCCCGATCATCCACTTCCCTCAGTGCAGCGGCGACGCGATCAGTGAAATGCGGTGCGTCCAGATCGATCTGGCGCAGGGCGGCATGGTGCCGCAGGAACACGTCCGCGTAGTCGGCCGGCGCGATCCCTGATCCCACAGGTTCGTAGTAGGTCCAGAGCGAGATGGCGAAGGGATCGCGCACATGGACCCGGGGCTCGATCCGAGGATCGAGCTCGGCCACCGGGGCGTCGACGTCGGCGAGACGGCGGGCAACCTGTACTTCGAACTCGGAATCGGCCAGATGCCCCGAAGGCGCGACCCGGGCCAGAACGCCGCAAGGGACGAGGCGCAGCGCGACGCGGTCCGAGTTGTGGACGACGACCACGTCGTCGACCCGAAGGCCGAGCTCCGAAGCGACCGCCCGTCCTGCCTCAACTGCGCGGCGGAGTTCTTCTGGCTCCATGCGGTTCTCCCTCCGGGCTACGCCGGCCTCAGGTCGGCGTGCAGCACGTCATGGTCCGAGTACTGGGTGAGATGCACACCGTGTTCGGTCGGGACGAAGCCTCGCAGGAAGATGTAGTCGAACTTGCTGCGCCAGTCGGTGGTCGGCTCGCACGTACCGGTACCCGAGGGACCGCACTCGGGGTCCACGTCCGTGCCCAGACCCCACATCGCGGTGAGTTCGGAGGCATCCGGCACCGCGTTGAAGTCGCCGAGAACGATCGCGCGGTCGTGCCGGGCGACCGCCGCCGCGAGTACGCCGGTCTGTTCCGCGCGGACTGGTTGCTGCTCCCGTTGGGCCAGGTGCGTATTGAAGACCCGGACGGGCCGGCCGTCCACGAGGGTGGTGACGGCCATGTACCCGCGGTCCTCGGATCCGCCGTCGGGGTACTCCACGTTCACACGGTCTGTCATGGGCGCCGCCGAAAGCACCGCCTGCCCAAAGCCCCCCGGACTCCAGGGCAGCCCCCCGCAGCGGCTCCAACTGTCCACGACCGAGCCGTACTCGACGTGGTATTCCAGCCCGTACAAGTACTGCAGATAGTCCCGGATCCTCTCGACGTCACGCACACACGCCTCTTGCAGGCCGACGACCTGGGGCGCGTACGTGGCGATCTCCGCTGCCCGGCCGGCGTTGTACCCACTCGCATTGCAGGGATTGCAGATGTTCCACGTCATGACCCGGTTCGGTACGACATCTTTGGGGGCGCCGGCCGGGAGCGGGTTGGCGATGGGGACACCATTCGGTGCGCTGGGCCCGACCACCACCATGCAGGCCACGACCATGGCACCCGCGAGCCACCGCGCGCCGGTTCCGCTCACCATCGCCTCCTCGAAGTGGAAACCCGCGGCATCACATGAGGTCTCCCTGCACGAGGTTATGGGACGAGTTGTATGTGGCACATCAGGTGCCTGGTCCTCGTGGCGCCGAGGCGGTCCCGGCCGGCCGGATCCGAGGTGCCCGGCATGAGCGCGAGCTCACCCCGGACGATGCCGCCACCGTTGCCGGTGGCAGCGGGAATCCGCGACAGCTTCGGCCGCGGCCTGGCTCTGGTCGGCCAGGACAACATGAGGCGGACCGTGTTGAGGGAGAGTGATGTGCCTGGCGGCGCCAACATCGGCCTCATCGACATGGTCGTCCGCTATTCGCTGGACGCCGGCTACCACGTGGTGGTCGAGGGCATCCTGTACTACCTCGACATCCCGATCGAGGAGACGGTGGCCCGGCACGCGTCGAAGGCCGATCCCGATTATCTGGCCCAGGTCACCGAGCGGGAGCTGCGTGCCTGGTATCGCGAGCGCGATCTGCTCCCCGATGGTGTCGAGACCGTCATCGGAGCCGACAGCACCCTGGCCGACAGGGTCGAGCGCATCATGTGCGACACCGGTCTCGCGGGGTTGGCCGGTCGCGTCGACTGAGGAGGCGATCCTCGGACAACTCGCCTTGATGGGAAGCTACTTGCACGTGGGCGAAGTCTTCGGTGAGGCTGTCGCCCTCCCGCGAGCGGCCGTTCGCGAACCCACCGCCTGCCCGATGAGATGGAGGCAGTGTCAGCCTCGCTGGGCCCGTTCGTACACCTTCTTGGCCGTGGCGCCCCACACCCCTCCGTACATCTTGCTCGGCGTCAGGGAGTCCAGCGAGCTGTTGACCGAGACCAAGGTGCCCTTGCCGGTGGTGGTGAAGTCGGCCAGCCACGGGCCGCCGCTGGAGCCGCCGCTCATGTCGCAGGGGATGGCCTGTGTGCGTTCTCCTTCTTGGCCATACCTACACAGCGCAGGAGTTCCTCGCCCAGCTGCGGGCGGGTGGCGGAGTAACCGAAGGAGGAGATGGTGCCGCCGACGGGACGGTTGAAGGCGATGGCCTGGGAGCCCACGACGTCGGTGAGCGCGGGGACGCGGCCGAGCGGACCGCGAACGCGCCGTACGGAGCCTTGCCCTTGCTGTAGGCGGGGACGAACACCATGGAGATGTTGGTGTTGCCGGGCGAGGAACCCCGGCGCACGCAGTGCGCCGCGGTCATCACGGCGGAGCGGTTGTCGCTCTTCACGGCGGTGGCCGTGCACCAGGTGTCGGCTCCGTTCGCGTTGACGAAGAACAGCCGCCCCACGGTCTTGAGGGTGGTGCCACGCCACGGCTTGGCCTTCGGTCCTGTCGGTCCGAGGTCCACGGACCTCCCCACGGCCTTCATGCGGGCGGGCGTCCAGTAGGCGAGGGCTTCCTGGCGTTCCTGCGCGGTGTACTTCAAGACGGAGACCGGGTCGGCCGATGCGGTACCGGCCTGGCCGGTCACGGCCGTCGCCGGGAGCGGGGCGGCGAGGACGAGGGCTGTGCCGGCCACCGCGAGTCCCGCGGCGCGGCCGCGGAGACGCCGGTTCATGGAAGGAGTGAGTGCCCTGGGCATGTGGATGTCTCCTCAGTAGTGGCTGCACGCGGTGGAGTTGGGGTTCTCGATCCGTTCCGCAAGAGAGGAGATCCGTCTGCTCGGTTGGCTGTTCGGTGGGGGCTGTCGACGATCTGTGACACACGGCGCGCGGCGGGCGCTGTGCGCTGCGTGGATGTCAGCCGTGGTCGGGGCCGGCAGGAGAGAGCGCTGCGGCGTCGGTGCCGTCGCCCTCCGGGCGCGCCGCATCCGCCGGTTGCGGCACGGTGGGCTCGGGCAGCGTGCGGAACAGCAGCCAGCTCAGTGCGGGCATCAGGACCAGGGGCGCCAGTGCGGTCTTCAGGGACGTCGCGTCGGCGATGCCGCCGATGAGGGGGCTCGCCAGACCGCCGATGCTGACCGTCAGTCCGAGCGTGATCCCGCTGGCGGTCCCGATGCGGGAGGACAGGTAGTCCTGCCCGAGCGTGACCTGGAGCGAGAACGGGACGTACAGGCCGGCCGAGGTGAGCGCCACGAACAGGTAGAACGCCGGGCCGGGCACGAACACCACGCCCGCGACCCATCCGACCGAGAGCAGGTACGACCAGCGGGCGACGGTGACTCGGTCCCAGCGGTCGGCCAGCGCGCCACCCAGTACGGAGCCCACCGCACCACCGAGGTAGAGCACGAACAGCGCCACAGTCCCTGCCACCGTGCTGCCGCCCATACGTTCCTTGGCGTACAGGGAGATGAAGGTGCTCAGGCCGATGAAGACGATCGACCGGCACACCACGGCCAGCGACAGCTTCACGAACGACGCTTTGTCGTCAACTCTCGCCGGTACCGCCGTACCGGTCCCGGCGGCCTTCTGCCGCTCCAACGCCCGCAGCACGGGCAGGCACAGCACCGCACCGACGAGCGCCGGCAGCACCAGCAGTGGCGTCAGGCGCAGACCTCCCGTGGCAACGACAGCCGCGACCATGAGCGGGGCCACCGCGAAGCCGATGTTGCCGCCGAGCGAGAACCAGCCCATCCCTCTATGGCTGCCCCGACCGGCGATCCGGGCGACCCGCGCGGACTCGGGGTGATAGGCGGCCACGCCCACCCCGGACACGGCCACGAACACGAGGGTCAGCGCGTAGGAGCCGCTCACCCCGCTCAGCGCGATGCCCACACCGCCCAGCAGCGTGCTGACCGGCAGCAACCACGGCATCGCCCAGCGGTCGGTGAGGACACCGAACACCGGTTGCGCCACCGACGACAGGAGCGAGGCGGCGAGCACGATGCCCGAGACGGCGGCATAGCTGTAGGCGCGCTCGGCGACGAAGAACGGGACCAGGGACGCGACGGCGCCCTGGTACACGTCGACGCAGGCGTGCCCGGCGGACAAAAGGGTGATGGGTGTATTTTTTCGCACCCCGTCATGGTCGGCGCCGGTGACCGTGTCGCACTTCCGATAATCTGCCAGACGATGACGAACATCCGCCATGAGCCGGTCGCCCCGACCCGCACCCAGTCGCTGGCGTCCGGAGCCGCGATCGACACCCACCGCCACGACGACCACCAGATCGTCTACGCCGGCCGTGGCGTCCTGGCCGTCACCACCGACGCCGGATCCTGGGTCGCCCCTGTCACCCGCGCCATCTGGATCCCCGCCGGCACCGTGCATGCCCATCAGGCCCACGGTGAACTCGAACTGCACCTGGTGGGACTGCCTGCGGCCGAGAACCCGCTCGCCCTGGAGACACCGACCGTGCTCGCGGTGGGCCCGCTGCTGCGCGAACTGATCGTCGCTTACACCCACTCCCCCGGCGACGAAAGCCCCGAACGGGCGCGACTGCGCGCGGTGTTGCTCGACCAGCTGCGGGCCTCGCACCAAGAGCCGCTGCACCTGCCCACCCCGGCCGCGCCCCTGCTGCGGACGCTCTGCGACATCCTGTGCGCCGACCCGGCGGACAGCCGGACCCTGGCCGAACTGGGGCGTGAGGTGGGGGCGAGCGACCGTACCCTGTCGCGGCTGTTCCGTGGCGACCTCGGCATGACGTTCCCGCAGTGGCGCACGCAGCTGCGGCTCCACCACGCGCTGATCCTGCTGGCCGAGAACACACCCGTGACCGCGGTCGCGCATCTGTGTGGCTGGTCGTCCGCCAGCGCATTCATCGACGTCTTCCGGCGCACCTTCGGCCATACACCGGGCACGCACCCGAAGGGCTGAGCAGCCGCAGACCGGCCGGTCGGCCACTTCCCCGCCCACACCCGCGCCCAGGCCCCCGCCCGCGCCGACGATCCACCGTCGGTCAGACCACCGTCTTCTCCTGCTTCCGGCGCACCAGCTCGGTGATCCAGGTGGGCGCGAACGGAGACGTACAGCCCGGGGACGTCGGGTAGTCCTTGAGCACCTCCAGGCGCTCACCGATGTCGATGGCGCGGGCGCGGTGTTCGGCGTGCTCGATCCCGATCTGCGCCAGGCAGTGGTTCATCGCCCACTGGAGGCGATCCGGGGCGTCCTTCATCTCCGCCTCGATGACGTCGAGCAGCCCTGCGAGGTCGAGGCTCTCGGGCTTCTTCGCCACGCGTTCGGTGGTCAGCGCCCAGCCCGCGCTCGCGACCACCGGGTCCGGATCGGCGGACCAGGCAAGGCGCAGATCCTCGGCATGCGGGCTCTTCTTCACCACGTAATTCACGAGCCAGTCGTGCACCTTGGGTGTGCGCGCCTGGCGCAGCATGGCGTCCAACTCGTCACGTCCGAAGGCCTTCGGGCGGCAGATCAGGATCGCGAGCAGTCTCGCCGCGGTGTCCTCCGTCTCCCAGAGCCCGTGCGCGAGTTCCTGCTGCGTCTTCAGCCGCTTCGCGAGCGCGCGCAGCTTGCTGAGGTTCACGCCGTGATCGTCGCCGTGCCTCTCGTTCACCTCGCGTGCCTTCGGGTCCTCGAATGCGGCCAGCTCGGCCATCACCTGGGCCACCGTCACCTCGGCCACCGTCGTCTCGGCCACCTCAGCCTCCTGTCCGTCACGTGCGGGATTCAGCGTACGAGGGAAGCAGGACCGAGGTCGCCTTCGAGGACGGTCCGGATGATCCGAGGCCGGTCCCAGAGGGCGAGGATTTCGTTGGCGATGGGCACGGTGGACACTGGGTCCGCGTCGCCGTGCACCGTGACGACGGCGGCCGACAGGCCGCGCGGGACGGCACCCGCGTCGAGGAGGACGCGCCATTCCTCCGGACCGAGCGCCAGGAACTCCAGTGTGGTGAGCCCGGCGATCTCCCGGGGGTCGGCGAGCGTGCCGGGGTAGGCGGCGAGGGTCCGCAGGCGGGGCAGCCCGGTGATCGGGGCGAGGCTGAGCGGCTCGCCGTCCCATACGCCGATGGACAGGACCTCCAGGCCGGGGTGTGCGGCGGCCTCGACGCTCGGCACGCTGCGGACATTGACGTGGGCCACGGCCGACGGCCCGTCTCCGCCCGATTCGCCACTCCGCTCGCTGGGCCGGCCCAGCACCAGGTCGGTGAGCGAGTCGGCGACCAGGGACGCACCGATGTACCCCTCGTGGCCGAGGATGATGATCTGCCCGATGTGTCCGCACGGTCCTGGTGTCAGATCGACCGCCAGCCGGTCGCCGCCGCCGTTGTCCCCGAAGACGATCCAGCCGGGCGAGCCGACCAGGCCCTGCACCGCGGCATCGGGCGGGGTGACCACCGCTTCCATCGCCGCGAACTCCCAAGGGCACGGGCGGGAGGACGCGTCGGCGACGTACAGCTCGTCCAACGGGAAGAGTTCGCAGTCGACCGCCTCACAGGCACGTTCCGCTGCCTCGTCGTCGTCCTCCCAGTCCTCCCACCGTGCCCGTGTCACCTGGTAGAGCGCCCTCAACTCCGCCGGCAGGGCGACTCCGATGCGCGCTTCCGCGGCGGCGATCTCCGCGTGCGTCGCTCCGATGGCGTCGGGCATCCGCTCACGGAGCGTCCGCTCCAGCGATGACGGATCCGCCGAAGGCGCGGGCACCGCCGCGGGCGCCGGATCGGGAACCCGGCGCCACGGCTCCGGAACGGCGCCCTCGACCAGGAGGAGCGCCGGGTGCGGGGTGCCGCTGTCGGACTCCACGGCAGGGCTGGCCCCGCGCAGGCGGAGGGTGCTCTTGCCGTCCGGCGACATCTTCGCCGTGAACCAGACGTCGTCGACACCGGCGTCCACGAGCGCCTCACGCACCCGCTCCACCGCCTCCGTCTCGCCCCGCGTGTCCTGTCCCCGCAGGGGCAGATTCCAGCTCTGCCGACCGATCCGTCCCCCCACGCGGATGGCCGGGACAGCCTCCTGTGCCCGGCTGTCCCGCAGGAGGCGCAGCACGGGCTCCCAGGTCGCGAAGTCGAGCACCGAGGGCAAGGAAGAAGGCTGATCAACCATGTGCAGACCGTACGCGGAGCCACTGACAACGCGGGCAGCCCAGCCGCACACCCCTGCGGGCCGCCAAGTGCCGTTCGTACAGCCGGAGGCGCTGGAGTCCGCCGGTGGATTCAGCGCTGGAGCACGGGTCGTACGACGATCTCGTTGACGTCGATGTCGGACGGCTGCGCAAGGGCGTACGAGACGGCTCCGGCGATAGCGTCGGGCCCGATCGCGTGGGCGCGGTAGCCGCGCATGGCCTCGGCGGCGCTGACGTCGGTGATGGTGTCGGCGAGTTCGGATTCGACCACTCCCGGCGAGACGGTCGTGACCCGGATCGAGGGGTCGGACTCCTGACGCAGGCCCTCGGTGATCGCCCAGGCCGCGTACTTCGTGGCGCAGTACACGGCGGCGGTGGGCACGACCTCATGGGCGCCGATGCTCGCGACCGTGACGAAGTGTCCGGCGCCCTGCGCGGTGAAGACGGGCAGGGCCGCGGCGACCGTGTGCAGCAGGCCGCGGACGTTCACGTCGATCATCCGGTCCCACTCGTCCACGAGCAGGGAGTCAAGCCGCGACAGCGGCATGACCCCGGCGTTGGCGACGAGAACGTCGACGCGGCCATGGCGCTCGCGGGCGCCGTGGACGAAGGCCGCGACGTCCGCGCGGTCCGTCACGTCCAGCTGTACGGGGTGCAGGCTGCCCCCGGAGCGGGCGGCCGCCTCGGCCGTGCTCTCCGCCAGGTCCCACAGACGGTCGGTGCGGCGCGCGCCGGCCACCACCCGGTGTCCCTCCTCCACGAGTCGCGCGGCGACGGCCGCGCCGATGCCGCTGCTCGCGCCGGTGACGAGGACGACCTTGCGGCCGGCCGACTCGGCGTTGTCCGGTGCTTGTTCTGCTTGCTGTGTGGTCATGGGCTTGAGCCTGGCCCGGCTGCTGGGCACGCGGGAGAGGCGGCATCCTCCTGGGTGCGGCGCACCCAGGAAGAGCGGCGGACCCCGACCTACGATGGCCGCATGGCACGCTCAGAGCTCGGCGCCTACCTCACGGCCCGGCGCGCCCACGTCACCCCGGCCGATGTGAACCTCCCCGCCACGGGGCACCGCCGGGTGCCGGGGCTGCGACGCGAGGAGGTGGCCCTGCTCGCCGGGGTCAGCGCCGACTACTACGTACGCCTGGAACAGGGCCGGGAGCGCACGCCCTCCGCGCAGGTGCTCGACGCCCTGGCCGCCGCCCTGCGACTGCACGAGGACGGCCGCCTGCACTTGTTCCGGCTCGCCGGCATCGGCCCGCGCACCAGGGCCGCCGCCGTGGCCGACCGGGTCGAGCCGAGCCTCCTGGCGCTCATGGACGCCTGGCCGCACAACCCGGCGATCGTCTACAACCGCGCGTACGACGTGCTGGCATCCAACGCGATCGCCGACGCGCTCTTCCACGGCTGGGCGCACTCGCGCAACCTCCTGCACGTCGTGTTCACCGACCCGGCCGCCCGCGCCTTCTACCGCGACTGGTACGAGGTGGCGCGCAACTCCGTGGCCGGCTTCCGGCTCGGCCACGGCACGGCGCCCGACGACCCGCGGGTGCGCCGAGTGCTCGGTGAACTACTGGACCAGAGCCCGCACTTCGCCGACCTGTGGTCCCGTCACGACGCCCGCGGCAAGGCGCTGGAACGCAAGAGCTTCGAGCACCGCGAGGTCGGGCCGCTGACGCTGACCATGCAGACCTTCGACGTCCGGGCGGCCCCGGGCCAGGAACTCGTCATCTACCACGCGGAGCCGGCCTCACCCAGCAGCGAGGCACTCGCCCTCCTCGGCTCGCTGACCGCGACCTCGCGCCGAGAGCCCTGATCCGGGACCGTCGACTACAGAATGCGTGCCTCGCCCTCGGGAAGCTTCGCCCACCAGTGGTGGTAGCGGCTGTAGACCGCCGCATCGCGGTCGCCGAGGAAGGCCCGCAGGGACTGGGCCTCCTCGGCGAGTCCGTCCCACGTGTCCGGGCTCAGCGGGTGGAAGGCCGTGGCCTCGACACCGCCGTCCACCGGGCGCCACACACCGGCGACCTGACCGTCCACCAGCAGGGTGGGCAGTACGTCGCCGTTGCGCCGGATGACCCAGGGGCGGTAGTCCGGGGGTATCACCCGGGCGCGGTCGGCGTAGGCCAGCAGAACGCTGTCCCACATGGCCATGAGCCGAGGAGGGGCAGGAGTTTCGGCGGGCGGCCGCGAAGCACCCGGGAGGTCGAACAGCACGACCCCGTCCGGGCCTTGGAGCTGCTCAACGGCGTCCCCCAGACTGACGAGCGCCGCACGGACGGGCGCCCTCTGCACCATGGCGAACTGCGCCACGTCCGCGACCGAAGCGGGCCCGAACCCCGCCAGATAGCGCAGGATCAGGGTCCGCAGCGCCTGCGGATCCACCGCCCGGCCGGTGGGCACGGGTCCGCCCGGGGCCGCGACGAAGGACGGCCGGTGACCGAACGACCAGGGCGCATCCGTCGGGGCATGGTGCAACGGCGCGTACCCCTTCAGCCCCCACCACGCCCCGTCCTTCTTCTCGGCACCGAACCGCTCCTCGACCCATGTCTGCATCTGTGCCGAGGTCCGCGGCCGACGGGCGAAGTCCAGCAACTCCGGCACCAGTTCGTCGGCATCCGCGGGGCTCAGTCCCGCGGCGGCGAAGCGGGAACCGAGCCGGGAGGCGTACAGCGTGGGCTGCAGCGCCGAACGAAAAGCGGGGTAGTCCTCGGCGTGCACGGCGTGCAGCGTGATCCGCATCAGGGTCGCCTTGACCACTGAACGCCCGGCGAACACGGTATCGAGCTCGGCCGCCGTGAATGTGGCGAGGCGGTTCCACAGGGCGAGATACGGCGAGGCAGGGTGCTGCGCCTGGAGCGCGACCACGCGTCGCACGCCGTCCTGGACGGTCAAGGGAGCACGCTCCAGGAGCAGTTGACGGCTGAGGGTCGCCCGGTTGAGTTCACGCTCACTGATCTTCACAGTCCTGGATTCTGCCCTCTCCGCTCTCCTTCCTCGTCAGTTCCGCCGGTCCGGCTCCGACCCGGCGAGCTCGTCGAAGAGCAGGGCGCAGTCGCCGGTCTGTCCCGTGCGGTAGGCGACGCGTGCCACCAGGTGCGCGGCGACGGGGTTGGTCAGGAGGTGGAAGAACACGACCAGGGCGAGCGTGCCCAGGTCGGCCCAGGAGCGCAGCCGCAGTGCGACGCCTGCGGTGATCAGGAGGATGCCGAGCGTCTGCGGGTTGGTCGCAGCGCTGCTCCGGGCGAGGACGTCGGGCAGCCGCAGCAGGCCGATGACTCCGGTCAGGCAGACCAGGGCGCCGAGGAGGAGCAGGGCCGCCCCTGCCAGGTCGGCCACCTCGTGCCAGGCGGTCACGGGCCCTCCTTGGGCGGGACGGGCCTCGGGACGGGACGCGGGGTGGGGCGGTCGCGTACGGCGATGAAGCGGGCGATGCCCACCGAGCTGGTGAAGCCGAGGAAGGCGATCACCAGCATGATCGACAGGTAGTAGCGGGTACGGGTGGACGCCGCTTGTACCCCGATCCCGGCCACCATCAGCGCCGCCGCGACATCGACGCCCACCGCGCGGTCGAGCATGGACGGGCCGCGCCGGATACGGATCAGGAGAAGCGCGCCCGCGAGCAGGATCACCGCCAGGGCGGCGTCGAGCAGGATGTTGTCCAGAGCGGTCATGGCCGGGGGTCCTTTCGTGCGGGAGACGGGGGATCGGGGTCCACGGCGACGCGCTCGATCTCGTCACGGGTGCCGAAGGCCCGCACGACCAGTGCCTCAAGTCGCCATACGTCACGGCGGGTTCGGCGCACCGCGTCGCGGTCGTCGGCGTCGGACATGTGCAGGTACAAGGTGGCGGTGGCGCCGTTCACCTCGACCAGGGCGCCACCCGGCACGCAGGAGACGGCGACGGCGGTCGCGGCGATCATCAGGTCGGTGCGGCACCGCAGTCGGACGGCGATCACGGCGGCGGGGCGCCTGCGGCCGCTCAGCGCCTGGCGGGTCACGGTGACGCTGGAGGCGACCATGTCGTACACCAAGTACCCCGCAAGGCGCACGATGCCCAGCGGGCGCAGGCGCAGCGCGAGGTCGACGGCCGGCAGCGGGAAGACGAGGCACAGCGCGACGGCGACCAGGACGCCGCTGACCAGATTGCCCCAGGTCGGCCCCGACCACAGCAGCATCCAGATCACCGTGAGCCAGGCGATCAGGGAGAGGTCCAGGCGGCGCGGGCGGCTCTTGGGGTCGGCGGAGCTCACGGGCCGAGCACCGCCGTGATGTACGGGGTCCTGGCCAGGAGTTCGGCGGCCGAGCGGTCGGCCAGTCCCGTCAGGGGCGTGGCGAGCACGGTGTAGGACAGCCCGAGCAGCACCGCACCGACGGTCGCGGCGATCATCACGCGCGGCACACGGGCCGTGGTGCGCACGCAGACGGTGGCGGGGACGACGGCCACCGCGCCTCCGTTCCCTGCACCCACGGCGACCACGGAATCCTCGTCGTCATCGATGTCCTCCAACACGGTTCCCTCCAGCGGGAGTTGGGAGGGTGCGGCCCGCCAGAACGCCAGGTTCCACACCTTGGCCATCACGTACAGCGTCAGGAGGCTGGCGACTGCGCAGGCGCCGAGCAGCACGTACGCCTCACTCCCGCCGTCCGCGGCGCCCGCCCGCATCAGCCCGAGCTTGCCGAGGAAGCCGGACAGCGGCGGGATCCCGGCGAGGTTCATGGCGGGCACGAACCACAGCGCGGCCAGCAGGGGCGCGGTGCGCGCCGCGCCCCCCAGTCGCGTCAACTCCGTTGTCCCATAACGTCGTTCGAGCAGCCCCGCGGCCAGGAACAACGTCGTCTGTACGGTGATGTGGTGCGCGGTGTAGACGATGGCGCCGCCGATGCCGCCGCGGCTGCCGAGCGCGAGCCCGAAGAGCATGAAGCCGATGTGGCTGACGAGCGTGAAGGACAGCAGCCGTTTGAGGTCGGTCTGGGCCACCGCTCCGAGGATGCCGATCAGCAGGGACGAGAACGCCACGGCCATCAGCAGCAGGGAGAGCCGGTTGCCGGGGAACAGCAGGGTCTCGGCGCGCAGTATCGAGTACACGCCGACCTTGGTGAGCAGACCCGCGAAGACGGCCGTCACCGGGGCGGGCGCGGTCGGATAGGAGTCGGGCAGCCAGGCGGCCACCGGGAAGGCGGCGGCCTTGACCCCGAACACCGTGAGCAGCAGCGCCTCGATCAACGTCCGTACGCCGAGGGGCAGTTCGGCAAGCCGGACGGCGAGCTGCGCGAAGTTGGCGGTGCCGCAGGCCGCGTAGGCGACCGCGATGCCCGCGAGGAACACGAGCGACGAGACGAGGGAGACGACGACGTACGTCGAACCGGCCCGCAGGCGCGGTTCGGTGCCGCCCACCGTGAGCAGCACGAAGCTGGCCATCAGCATGATCTCGAAGCCGACGTAGAGGTTCACGAGGTCGCCGGCGAGGAACGTGAGCGACACCCCGGAGACCAGGACCAGATAGGCGGGGTGGAAGACGGCGATCGGAGCGCGCTCCTCGCGGTCGACCATGTCCTGGCCCAGTGCGTAGATCAGGACGATCAGGGTGATGGCCCCGGACACGGTCAGCATCAGCGCGGCGAGCCGGTCGGCTACCAGGGTCACCCCGAGCGGCGGGGCGAAGTCGCCGAGATGGACGACGAGCGGGCCGCCGCGGTCGGCCTCGACGAGGAGGACGATGTCGACGACGAGGACGGCCGCCAGGACGCCGATGCCGATCAGCCGGTGGAGCATGCGCAGCCGGGGCCCGATGAACAGGCTCAGGCCGCATGCGGTCAGCGGCAGCACGACGGGCAGCGGGACGAGGGCGTTCACCGGGGGTCGTTCTCCTGCCGTGCGGGGATTGGCGGTGGGGGCGGGTCCGCGCCGAGGATGTCGTCCCACAGGTCGCCGGTGGCGTCCCGGGCGCGGGCCTGGAAGGCACGGTCGGCGCGCAGCCTGCGGCGCTGTTCGCGGCGTTCGTCGCGCCAGGCGCGCGGCCCCTCGCCGCGGTGCAGCTCGCGCAGTTCGGCGCGCTCCTCCGCGATCTCCGCGCGCAGGACGACGCGCCGGTCCTCCACGTCGTCCGGCACGAAGTCGGAGCCGGTGAGCTGGCTGCTGCGGTAGACCATCGCGAGCACGAACGCCGTGGTGGCCAGGGTGATGACGACTGCGGTCAGCACGATGGCCTGGGGCAGCGGATCGGTGACCCGGGTGTGGGCGACGCCGGGGTAGAGCAGCGGCGGAACGCCGGCCCGCCCGGTGGTGGTGAGGACGAACAGATTGACGCCGTTGCCGCACACGATGACCCCGATGAGCACCCGGGTCAGGCTGCGGGTGTGGATGAGGACCCCGCCGACGGCGGTCAGGACGACGGCGCAGACCAGCAGGCTCAGGCTGACGGTCACCGCTCCCCCGCCCCGGCGAGCGCGAGCCCGGCCCTGTGCTCCGTCTGCTGGTCGATCTTCGATCCGAGGGCGCGGACCATGTCAAGTACCACTCCGAGGACCAGCAGATACACCCCCAGGTCGAAGAGGACGGCGGTGCCCATGTGCCAGTCGCCGATCAGCGGCAGATGCCCGTGCCACGTCCAGGCGTGCAGCACGGTCCCATCGGCGAGACCCAGGAGCGCGACGCCGGTGGACAGGGCCAGGCCGAGACCGGTGAAGAAGCCGGGATGGACCGGGGCCGCGGCCTCCAACTCGTGGCGCCCGCCCGCAAGGTAACGGATCATCAGGGCCACGCCCGCGACGAGCCCGCCGACGAATCCGCCGCCCGGCAGGTTCTCCGCGCACAGCAGCAGGTACACCGACAGCATCAGGATCGGGTGGAAGACGAGGCGGGCGATCACCTCGAAGACGACGGAACGGTGCTCGGGCGCGAGCGTGTCACCGGCCGTCAGCCAGCTGCGCTCAGGCGCGGTCTGGCGGTACTTGAGCGGCACCTGGATGGCGGGCGCCGCAAGGGACCAGGCGGTCACCCCGCCGGGCAGCGCGGGTGGCGCACCCGGTGTCGGCCCCTGTCTGCGGTGTACGTACAGCAGGCTCGTCACGCCCAGGACGGCGACGGCGAGGACGGCCGACTCGCCCATCGTGTCCCAGGCCCGGAAGTCCACCAGGATCGTCGCCACGACGTCCTTCAGGCCGTGGTGCGCGGTCTCCTCGGTCATGGCGGCCCCGGCCGGATCCGCAGTCCGCGCCCCCGCCGCGAGCCACACCGCGCAGGCGACCACGACGCTGCTGCCGAGCGCGAGCAGCAGACTGGCCACGCGGCGCCACGACCGCGCCGCCTCCCCGAAGTGCACCGGCAGCCGCCGCAGGACGAGGACCAGGACCACGGTCGACACGGTCTCCACGCCGAACTGCGTGAGCGCCAGATCGGGTGCGCCCTGGACGACGTAGAGCAGCGCGGTGCCGTACCCGGTCAGGCCCGCGAGGACGGCCGCCTTCATGCGGCGCTGCACGGTCAGGCACATCAGGGCGCACGCGCAGGTCAGCGCGGCGACCCCGGCCTGCCACGGGGTGTCCCAGACGCGGGGTGCGGGGGCGCCGTGCCAGGGCCGGTCCGTGACGAGGACCGCGACGAGCCCGGCGAGCATGACGCCCAGGATGGTGGCCACGTACGCGGGCAGCGATCCCTTCTGCACCGCGCCCGTCACCTGCAGTGCCGTCCGCTCCACGCCGAGCACGATCCGCCCGAACCCCTCGTCCGCCTTCGGCCACGCGAACCGCCGCCCAAGGCGCACCACCACTCCCCGGCCCACGAACAGCGCCGCGCCACCCACCCAGGCGAGTGCGGACAGACCGAGCGCGGGTCCGAATCCGTGCCACAGCGCGAGGTGGTAGGGGTGCGCCGGGACAGGGTACTGCGCCGCGTACGCCTCGAAGAGCGGCGCCACCCACCCGACCCCCGGGCCGAGCAGCAGGGAGCCGACGGCGAGCAGGGCGGGCGGCGCGAGGAAGGCGGGACCGACGCGGTGCACGGCGGTGTCGGCGAGCCCCGGCTTGCGGGCGAACGCGCCCCACAGGAAACGCAGCGTGTACGCGGTGGTGAGCGCGGAGCCGATCACGATCAGGGCGAGCACCCGCCGTTCGGCGACGCTGCCGTGCAGCAGCGCCTCGAACGCGGCCTCCTTCGCCACGAATCCGAGCAGCGGCACCAGCGCGACCATCGACGCGCCCGCGACGACGGCGACCGCGGCCACCCAGGGCAGCGACCGCCCCACACCGGACAGCCGCCGCAGATCGCGTGTTCCCGCCGCGTGATCGACGATCCCGGTCACCAGGAACAGCGGTGCCTTGAACAGCGCGTGCCCCAGGATCATCGCGATGGCCGCGAGCGCGGTGTTGTAGGTGCCGTCGCCCGCGAGCACGATCAGGAAGCCGAGTTGGCTGACGGTCCCGTAGGCGAGCACGAGCTTGAGGTCGTTCAGTCGCAGCGCGCGCCAGCCGCCGAGCAGCATCGTCGCCGTGCCGAGTGTCAGGAGCACCGGCCGCCACGGCGCGACGTCCGCGAACGCGGGGGCGAGGCGCGCCACCAGGTACACACCCGCCTTCACCATCGCCGCCGCGTGCAGATAGGCGCTGACCGGGGTGGGCGCGGCCATCGCGTTCGGCAGCCACAGACTCAGCGGCCACACCGCCGACTTGGCGAGCGCCCCGGCCAGGATCAGCACCAGCGCGGCCGAGAGCGTGCCACTGGCCGCCGGCGGCGAATCCAGGATCCGGGAGATCCGGTACGTGCCCGCCGCGTGACCCAGCATCAGGAATCCGACGAACATGGCGAGTCCGCCCACCGAGGTCACCATCAGGGCCTGCAACGCGGATCGGCGGCCGGCCCGCTTCTCGCTGTCGTACCCGATCAGGAGGAAGGACAGGACGGTCGTCAGTTCCCAGAAGAGATACAGGATCATCAGGTCGTCGGCGAGGACGAGCCCCAGCATCGCTCCGGCGAAGGCCAGGAGGTTTCCGCCGAACGCCCCCAACTGCCGTGTCCCCGGGGCGAAGTAGCTCACGCAGTACAGCAGCACGAGCGCCCCGATCCCGGCGGCGAGCAGCACCATCACCAGGGACAGCGCGTCGAGCCGGAACGCCACGTCGACGTCGTACGCCTCGATCCACGTCCACGCCTCGTCACGCGTTCCGCCGCCGGTGAGCGTGCCCCACTGGCAGAGCGCCCAGGCGAGGGCGGCCGCGGGCGGCAGCGCGAGCCCGACGAAGGCCCGCGGGCCGAAGCGGCGGACGAGCGGGACGGCGCAGAGCGCGACGACGAAGTGGGCCAGGACCAAAACGGTCATGGGTCATGCATATCGGCAAGTAAGAGACATATAGGGTGGGCGCGCCGAGCGGCGGTGACGCGGCACAACTCCCGGGGACGCAGCGACAGCTGCTCGTGCGGCAGACGCCGTCGCAGGTCGTCAGTGACCGCGCAGGGCCTTCCAGTCGTCCTCGAGGATGGAGTACTGGACGATGTCGTGCCACACACCGTCGACATGGCCGTAGTGCCGCAGCCGTCCCTCCCGGACCATCCCGGCCTTCTCGATGGCCCGCTGCGCGGCGACGTTGGACGGCATGAATCCCGACCAGACGCGGTGCAGTCCGAGCCGGTCGAAGCCAAGGACACCCAGCAGGTAGCCGATCTCGACGCTGTGGCCCACGCTGACCCGATCGGCGCGCAGTGCCAGTCCCACCTCCGCGCTGCGGTAGCCGACGCGGACCATTCCGCCTTCGCCCGACTGGTTCTCGACGATCAGCTTCGCCGAGCCGATCAACTCGCCCGTGGCGATCTCGCTGACGCCCAGTCGGTAGTGCGAGCGCGGAGTGCGCCGCGCACCTTCCCTGGCCTGCTCGACCAGTGCCGCGGCGTCGGGGCGCCGGAAGGGCGGCATGCCGAACTCGCGGGTCGTGCGCGGGTCGCCGAAGATGGCGAGTACGCCCTCGACGTCGCTGGGCAGGAATTCCCGCAGTCGCAGCGTGGCGCCTTCGATGAGAACGGAACGCTGCTCGGAGACGGCCGGTGGCCGTTCGTCGACCAGCGTCTGGCACGGCTCTCGTGGCCCCCACAGGGGGGCTTGCTCCCGCTCGGCTTCCAGGCGATCCGTCATCTGCTGACTCCTTGGTGATGTTTCGTCGGGCCGAACGACACGCGCGTGACCCACAGCGGTCTGCGTGTGCGGACCGCGGGAAGAAGGTTGGCCAGGGGCAGGAGCCACCCGCAGAGGAAGCCCCGGCCCCGGGGTTCACGCACCGCTCGCACGGCGGCGACGTTCGGGTGCACCGCGCGCAGCTTCCGCTGTTCCTTGGGCGTCATCCCCCAGAGCATCGGCGGCGGCCGGTACCCCGCGGGGTACTTCCAGCGGCCCCGTTCGGTGCGGGCTGCCATCCAGGCGGGCGGGGTGTCGAAGACGAGCTCCGCTCCGGGAAAGCGGGCGGCGCACCCCTCGATGAGCCGGTGCACCACGTCCCTCGGGAGATACATCAGCATCCCCTGGGCGAGGATCAGTACTCCGCGCGAGGCGTCGACCTCGTCCATCCACCGTGTGTCGGTGGCCGAACAGGGCAGGGTGCGGTGGCGCGGCGCGTCCGGCAGCAGCCGCTTCCGCAGCGCCGCGACCTCGGGCAGGTCGACCCCGAGCCAGTGCACCCTGCCGTTGTCCACCCGCCAGAACTGCGTCTCCAGGCCCTCTCCGAGCGAGACGACCGTGCCGTCCGGGTGGTCCCTGAGGAAGCGGCGCACCTCGCGGTCGTAACAGCGTGCTCGTACGGCCATCCCTTGCGCATAGCCCCAGTTGCCGGTGCCGAACCGCCGCTCGAAGGGGTAGTCGACGGCGTCGATCACCTCGATCGCCTTCGGGTCGAGCAGTGCCGAACCAGGGTCCTTCGCGGCCAGAGCGCGGTGGTGCAACGTCCATAGCGTCGTCTCGGCGACGCCATCCAGCTGGGCCTTCCGCTTCTGTCCGTCCATCCGGCGATGGTCACAACACGGGCGGCGGCCCAGCAAGGAGCGTCACTCCTCCGAGCGCATAGATCACTCCTTCAGTTGGGATTTCCTGCCGTGGAGGGCCCGGTGGTGCCGCAGGCGACCGGACAGGCATCTTCATTCCGGTTCGCCTGCTGGGCATCACCTGCCGGAGACGAGCTCGGACAGGTGGTGCAGCGACGTGGGGAGATGCTCGGGGCCGAACGGCGGGAACTGGAGGTACTCCCGGATGAACTGCGGGACCGCGGACCAGTCGTACGTGAGCGTGACCTCGGTCTCGGACGGGCCGAGCGGAACCAGGTCGTAGCGCCAGATCCAGCCGCCGAACTCCAGGTGGCCGTCCTCCTTCTCCTCCCCCGTCAGCCAGCCGATGGCGCGCGGCGGGTCGAGTACCTGGACCTTGTTGGCCACCTGGTAGTCACCGTCCGGATGGTTGGCGTGGTACATGCCCATCCGGAAGACCTGTCCCACCTCGGTCAGCGGCGCCCGGTCGACGGCCTTCTGGACCCAGCCGGTGCCATCGATCGAAGAGTGGGCGTTCGGTTCCGCAAGGACCGCGAACACCCTCTCGGCGGGCGCGGCGATGGTCAGGGTGGCGCTCACGTTCTCCTGGTCCACGGTGTCCACGCTCCTTGTCGTCATCTCAACGTCGGCTCAGGCGCCTCCCACAGGCGCGGAAGGAAAACGTCCTCACCGTGCAGACGATGCGGCGACGCGGAACTCATCGGTCGTGTCGTCGGAGCCCTCAGCCGTTCCATCCCCGCCCTGCGGCCCTCGCGCCACGACGTACAGGAACAGCACGGCCATGACGGCGACGCCCGCCCACATGGCCTGCTGCCAGCCGTCGACGAACGACTCCCGGGCCGCATGGATCAGCGCCCGGCCATGGGCACCGGCTCCGTCCGCGGCGCCGACGGCGTTGGCGACGCCTTCGCGCGCGGTGTCGGCAGCGCCCCGGGGAAGGCCTGCGAGCCGGGAGTCGATGGCGCTGCGGTAGCCGGAGGACAGCAGTGCGCCGAGCAGAGCGACGCCGAGCGCGGTACCGAACTCCCGGGTGACGTCATTGAGTGCGGAGGCGACACCCTGGCGCCCACGCGGCAAGGAGCCGGTGATGGCCTCGGTCGAGGGCGTCATCGACAGGCCCATGCCGGTCCCCATGGCGAGCATGCCGGGAAGGACGGAGAGGTAGCCGCCGTCGACGGAGACGAAGGCGGCCATGAGCGCCAGACCGACGCCGGCCAACAAGATCCCTGCCGCCATGGTGGAGCGCGCGCCGATGCGGGCGGCCAGCTTGGGGGCCAGGCCCGAGGCCATCATCATCAGCACGGCCATGGGCATCAGGGCCAGCGTGGACAGCAGACCCGACCAGCCGAGCACGGCCTGGAGGAAAGGGAAGAGGACCACGAAGATGCCCGCCTGGACACCGAAGACCGCCAGGAGCGTGATCGAGCCGCCGGCCAGCGAGCGCTCGCCGAACAGACGCACGTCCAGGAGCGCGGCATCCCCACGGCTCAGTTCCCAGGCCACGAAACCGACGGCGGCGATGACACCGACGGCGAGGCCGAGCAGGGTCACGGGCGCGGTCCAGCCGCGCTCGGGCCCCTCCTGCAGGACGAAGATGAGCGCGACCACCGCGACGACGGAGGTCAGAGCGCCGACGGTGTCGAAAGCGTGCCGGGACTTCTCACGGGAGTTGGGCACGGACCGCAGCGCCATGGCGAGGGCCACGGCGACCAGCGCGACGGGCAGGACGAACAGCCAGCGCCAGCTCGCCACGTCGACCAGGGCGGCGGAGAGGAACATGCCCAGGATGCCGCCGCCTCCGGCGACGCCTGTCCACACGCCGATCGCCCGGCCGCGTTCTTCCTTGGGGAACGTGGAGGTGATGACGGCCAGCGTGATCGGCATGATCATCGCCGCGCCGACACCGCTGAACAGGCGTGCGGCGAGCATGACTTCGGCCGACGGCGCGAGGCCGGCCACCACATTGGCGACACCGAAGAGGGCCAGGCCCGCGAGCAGCATGGGTTTGCGGCCCCAGCGGTCGCCGAGCGCGCCCAGGGGCAGGAGCAGGGCGGCCAGACTGAGGGTGTAGATGTTGATGATCCACAGGATGGTGCTCTGCGAGGCACCGAAGGAGACGGCGAGGTCGGGCTGGGCGACGTTCAGGCCGGACACCGAGGCGATCACGGCCATCAAAGCGATGCAGACGGCGATCAGGATGGTGCGGCGCCGGCGCGCATCCGGTACGCCCGCGCCAGCCGCGCCGGGCGCGCCGCTGGGCTCATCGGCACTCGGCTGTGGAGGCTGGTTCGTACTCATGGATTCCTCTCCAAGGGCATACGGGTCCAAGGGCATGTGGATGCGATGGCATGCGGACGTCAGCGCCGGATCGGTTGATGGGCGCCGGGGGATGGGGCGAGGGCAGGCCCCGCGCGGGGTCTCAGGCCCGGGTGAGGCCGCGCTGCGCGGCGGCGAGGGCCGCCTCGGTGTCGGCGGCGGCCAGGTCGGCATTGATGTGCGCGCCGGCCAGTGCACCGGCCGCGGCGGAGGCGCCGACCTGGGCGGTCAGGTCGGTGGCGTTGCCCGCCACCCACACCCCCGGCACCTCCGTGGCACCGGCCTTGCCGGAAGCGAAGTGACGGCCCGTCCCGCCGGGCAGGTCCTGCATCGGGAGCCCCAGTTTCTCCAGGCCGTCGGTGCGGGCCTGCATGGTGGTGGCGACGGCGAGCACACGCCGGGCCACCAGCTGTCCGTCACTCAGGCGTACGCCCGCGATGCCGCCGTCCGCAGAGGCCACGACCTCGGTCACGGGGGTGTCGACGACGCGGACACCGCGCGCGGCGAAGCGCGCGCGGGTGTCCTCGTCGAGCTCGGTGCCACGGGTGAAGTAGACGAGGTCGTCGGTCAACTGGCGGAACAGCAGGGCGTGGTGGACGGAGGCCGGGCCGACGGCGAGGATCCCGATGGGCTCGTCGCGCACCTCCCAGCCGTGGCAGTACGGGCAGTGCACCACTCCGTGACCCCAGTGCTCGGCGAGCCCGCGCACCTCGGGCAGGACGTCGCGCAGTCCGGTGGCGACGAGCAGGCGGCGCGCTGTCAGGGTGCTTCCGTCGGTGAGGGTGACCGTGAAGCGCGGGTCTCCCCCGGCAGCGGCTGGGGCAGCGGAGGCGGCTGGGGCAGGGGAAGCGGCTGGGGCAGGAGAAGCGGCTGGGGCAGGAGAAGCGGCTGGGGCAGCGGAGGCAACCTCCCCGGTGACGACCAGGCCGCCGTAGCGGCGCACCTCGGCCCGCCCCCTCCGCAGCAGTTCGGCCGGCGGGATGCCCTCCAGGCCGAGCAGGCCGTGCACGCCGTCGGCGGGTGCGTTGCGCGGGGTGCCGCTGTCGATCACGACGACCGTACGGCGGGAGCGGGCGAGCATCAGCGCGCCGTTCAAGCCCGCGGCGCCTCCGCCGATCACCACGGCGTCGACGGTCTCGCCCGGCAGCTCGCCGGTCGCATGCACGGCTGTGGTCTCGGCCGCATGCACGGCTGTGGTCTCAGACATGGCGTCGCACCTCTTTTCCTTCACGCGAGCCCCCAGCGGTCCGGTCGGTTCGGGGGCTGCGCTCACGACGATAGGCACGCCTTGCGAGCAAGGCATACAATGTTGCCTATGACGCAAGACAATGGCGAGATGGACAGCCTGGTACGCAAACGGATCCGCGCCCTGCGGGTGGCGCAGGGCTGGTCCCTGGAGGAACTGGCCACCCGCGCCTCCGTCAGCCAGTCCACGCTCAGCCGCATCGAGAACGGCCAGCGCCGCCTGGCCCTCGACCAGCTCGTCACGCTCGCGCGGGCCCTGGACACCTCGCTGGACCAGCTCGTCGAGACGGCCACCGACGACGTCATCACCAGCCCGGCGATCGACGGAGCCCATGGGCTCATGCGCTGGCCGATCAAGGCAGAGCCCGGCATGAGCGTCGTACGTCAGCGCATGACCAATCCCCCGCCCGACAGCCCTGCACGCATGCGCGCCCACCCGGGCCGCGAATGGCTCGTCGTCCTGTCCGGCACGGCGATCCTGCTCCTCGGCAACCGGCGCTTTCGCGTCGAGACCAACCAGGCGGCGGAGTTCCCCACGATGCTTCCGCACGCCATCGGTGCCGAGGGCGGGCCGTGCGAGATCCTGGGCATCTTCGACCGCGACGCCCGCCGCGGCCACCAGCGCGAGAACGACGGCGACGGCGACCGGCCCCGCCCGTGACGGACCGGACCGGCGCCTGCGCCTGCTCCTGCGTCTCTGACCGCACCGAACCGCCACGGCCGGCCGGTTGCGCGTGCGGCAGCGGAGCGGGCCATCTTCTTGCGCACTCCGGGATCCATGGTGCCGTAGCGGCATGATCGATCTAGCGTCGCTGTCATGACCCACACCTCCCCGCACGCGGCCCACGACAGCGCCCACCACCGCCTTCCCCAGCACGATTCGGACGACGACGGCCAGGCGGAGATCCTCGATCTGGACGCGGAAGTACTCGCCGAGCACACCGCGTCCATCACCGCATGGCTGCCCCTCGACCAGGCTCCGCGCCACATCGTGGACCTGGGATGCGGGACGGGCACCGGCACGTTCGCCCTGCTCGCGCGCTTCCCCGCAGCGGAGGTGACCGCCGTCGACGCGTCGGCCCGTCATCTGCGCCGCCTGGCGGAACGGGCCGAGGCGCTCGGCGTGGCCGACCGGGTGCGCACGGTGCCCGCCGATCTCGACGCGGGCTGGCCCGAGCTCGGTGAGCCCGAGCTGGTGTGGGCGTCGGCCTCGATGCATCACATGGCCGACCCGGACCGCGCCCTGCGCGCGGTCCACGATCTGCTCGCCCCCGGTGGCCTGTTCGCCGTCGTGGAGCTGGCCGACTTCCCGCGCTTCCTGCCCACCGACGCCCCGAAGGAGCGGCCCGGCATCGAGGAGCGCTGCCACGCCGCCATGGCGCACCGCGACGCCGAGCACGTGTCGCACCGCGGCGCCGACTGGGGCCCCAAGCTGGCCGCCGCCGGATTCACCGTCGAGGGGAAGCGGACCCTCACCGTGAACGTCGACGGCTCCCGCAGCGCGGCGGTCGGCCGGTACGCGCTCAGCAGCCTGAAGCGCCTGCGCGCCGGAGCCGCCCACGCCCTGACCGCGGAAGACCTCGGCGCCCTCGATCAACTCCTCGACACCGAGAGCCCACACAGCATCCTGCGCCGCAGCGACCTCGCCGTGCGCACCGAACGCACCGTGTGGGCCGCGCGCCGCGCCTGAGCTCGCTGAGGCCGATTGTCAGTGCCTCCGGGCACGATGACTCACATGACAACCTCAGCTCCTGTGTTCGCCGATGCCGCTGCCTACGCGCAGGCGGTCGAGGACGCGTCGAAGGCCGCGGCCGCCTACTACACGGGCGGCACGTCGGCGTTGGACGACGACGCGTACGACCGCCTGGTGCGGGCCATCGCGGAGTTCGAGGCCGAGCACCCCGACCAGGTGCTGCCCCACTCGCCGACCGGGAAGGTCGCAGGCGGCGCCGTGCAGGGCGATGTGCCGCACACGGTGGCCATGCTCAGCCTGGACAACGTCTTCGCGCCCGAGGAGTTCACCACCTGGACCGCCTCCGTGGCCCGCCGGATCGGCCGGGAGGTGACGCGGTGGAACGTACAGCCCAAGCTGGACGGCCTGGCCATCGCCGCCCGCTACACCGACGGCCGCCTCACCCGGATTGTCACCCGCGGGGACGGCACGGCCGGAGAGGACGTCTCGCATGCCATCGGCACCATCGAGGGCCTGCCCGGCCGGCTCACCGAGCCGGTCACCGTGGAGGTGCGGGGCGAAGTCCTGATGACCACCGGCCAGTTCGAGCACGCCAACACGGTGCGCACCGCGCACGGCGGCGCCCCGTTCGCCAACCCGCGCAATGCCGCGGCGGGCACCCTGCGGGCCAAGGACCGCGCGTACACAGTGCCGATGACGTTCTTCGCCTACGGCCTGCTGCCCCTGCCCACCACTCCCGCCGACGCCGCCGGGCACCTGGCCGAGCTGGCCCACGGCGACCTCCTCCAGTACGCCGCCGATCTCGGCGTGCGGACTCCGGCCGGCACATCGGTGCCCGGCGTCACGCTGGAGAGCGTCGAGGACGTGCTGGCCCGGGTGGAGGAGATCGCCGCGCTGCGGGCCGAACTGCCCTTCGGGATCGACGGGATCGTCATCAAGGCCGACCTCGCCGCCGACCAGCAGGCCGCCGGATCCGGAAGCCGGGCCCCTCGCTGGGCAATCGCGTTCAAGCTGCCCGCCGTCGAGAAGATCACCAAGCTGATCGACGTGGAGTGGAACGTCGGCCGCACCGGCATCATCGCCCCGCGCGCCGTCCTGGAGCCGGTCGACATCGACGGCTCCACCGTCACGTACGCGACGCTGCACAACCCCTCCGACATCACCCGGCGCGACCTGCGCATCGGCGACCAGGTGATGGTCTACAAGGCGGGCGACATCATCCCCCGCGTCGAAGCCCCGGTCGCCCACCTGCGCACCGGGGACGAACAGCCGATCGTCTTCCCCGAGGTGTGCCCGCAGTGCGGCTCCCCCATCGATGCCGGCGAGCAGCGCTGGCGGTGCGAACGCGGCCGCGACTGCCACCTGGTCGCCTCGCTGTCGTACGCCGCCGGGCGCGACCAGCTCGACATCGAGGGCCTCGGCGCGAGCCGCGTCGTGCAACTTGTCGACGCGGGCCTGGTCGCCGACATCGCCGACCTCTTCACCCTCACCCGCGAACAGCTCCTGGGCCTGGAGCGGATGGGCGAGACCAGCACGGACAACCTCCTGGCCGCGATCGAGACGGCCAAGACCCAGCCCCTCTCCCGGGTCCTGTGCGCACTGGGCGTGCGCGGCACCGGCCGCTCCATGTCCCGCCGCATCGCCCGGCACTTCGCCACCATGGACCACATCCGTGCCGCCGACGCGGAGGCGATGCAGCAGGTCGAGGGCATCGGCAGCGAGAAGGCCCCCGTCATCGTGGCCGAGCTGACCGAACTCGCCCCGGTCATCGACAAACTCACCGCGACCGGTGTGAACATGACCGAGCCCGGCGCCACACCCCCCACCCCCGACGACCGGACCGAGACCGGCACACCAGCGGCCCCGGGCCCGCTGGACGGCATGACCGTGGTCGTCACGGGCGCCATGACCGGCCCGTTGGAACAGCTCAGCCGCAACCAGATGAACGAACTGATCGAACGCGCCGGCGGCAAGTCGTCCTCCAGCGTCTCCAAGCGCACCAGCCTGGTCGTCGCCGGGGAAGGCGCGGGGTCCAAGCGCGCCAAGGCCGAGTCGCTCGACATCCGTCTGGCCACCCCGGACGAATTCGCCGAGCTCGTGGCCGCCCTGCTCACCTGACCACCCCACGCACAAGAAGGGTGGGCCCGCCACGTGCGAACGGAAACGGGCCCACCCACAGCGTCCTTGGGAACGCATGCGGCCACCGTACGATCACCCGCGCCGCCCCGCATGCCGAGCAGGCGCTTCCCGAACTCCTCGTCGCCCCGAAGAACCGCGCGGCGCCCACTCGGTCGCGTGGTCCTGGACGAACTCGGCGAAGGAGCGGGGCGGGCGGCCGGTCAGGTCGAGCACCGCCGTGCTGACCTGATCGTCCCGGCCGGCCCTGATGCCGTCTTCCACAGCGGCGAGGGCGGCGGCGAACTCGGCGGACATGCCTGCGGCCTGATGGTTCGCCGCCTGTTCGTCGGTGCCGATGCGCACCACCCGGACCGGCCGTCCGGTGCGGGCGGCAATGATCGCCGCCGCGTCCGGGTGACTCAGTGCCTTCGGCCCGGTGAGCAGGTGGTCTCGCCGGTCATCAGGTTCGACGCCGGGGTCGGCCAGCAGGACGGAGGCCGTGGCCGCGATGTCCCGTACGTCGATCCAGCCGATGCGGCCGTCACCGGCGGCGGTGCGGATCTCGCCGTGCCGCCGGATCCGCTCCCCCAGCGGGTGCGGGCGAAGGAAGTTCTGCATGAACCCGGAGGCGCGAAGCACGGCCCACCCCGGCCGTGCCCGCACCCGCGCGGCAAGCTCCAGCGCGCCGGGAGCGTTCGGCAGCACGACGGCGGAGCCGAGGAGCACCACCCGGCGTACGCCGAGCCGTTCCGCCTCCGCCAGGAAGGGACCGACCAGCGGCATCGGATCCACGGAGTGCGTCGGAGGCACCAGGAAGATCCGGTCCATCCCGCGCAGCGCTGCCGGATGGGTGGCCGGATCTCCCCAGTCGAACCGGACCGCGGCAGGGTCGCCGGCAGACGGGGTGCGGCTCGCCACCCGGAGCGGCACGCCGTTGCCGCGCAACAGTTGGACCAGCGCGCGCCCGGTCTTGCCGGTGCCACCGGTCACCAGCCCGCCGGTCATCGGGTCGCCTCGGGGCTCAGCGAGTCGAGGAACTCGGGCAGCGTCCCGGCCGCAGAGGCGGTGGCCAGCGGGTTCCAGTAGTCGCGGTAGCGGTGGATCAGACCGTCCTTGACGGTGATCACCACGATGTAGTCCAACCGATAGGCCTCTCCACTGCTCACCGTGTGCCCCTCCCCGGTGAACTCCACGACGATCGTGTCCGGCCGTTCCGTGTGGTGCACGGTGACCGCGGGGATCTCTCGCACGTCCATCAGCTCCGGTAGGCGGCCCAGGTAGGTGCGGACCTCTTCCCGCCCGGTCAGCCGACGCGGCGAGGTCCCCATGGCGAACGGGAACTCGGCGGTGCCGTCATCCGCCCAGAGGCCGGCGGCGGCGTCCATGTCCTTGGCCAGCAGCAGCTCCAGCATCCGACGGAACGTCTCCTCGGGAGAGCTCGGCACGGTGTCCTCCAATGTCCAACGGGGCGTGACCAGTTCAGACTGGTCGGCGGCCCGCCCCCGTGGAACCGACGGCTGAGCCCCGGACCGGCAGTCCGTGGCTAAGCCGGACGCCCCGTGCCACCATGGACGAAATGAGCAGAGCCGAACTGGCCGACTTTCTGCGCCGCCGACGGGAAGCACTGCGCCCGGCCCAGATGCCGGCCACGGCGATCCACCCGCCGGGCCGACGCGCCCGGCGCACTCCTGGGCTTCGCCGCGAAGAGGTCGCCGCGCTGGCCGGGGTGTCGGTCAGCTACTACGAGCGGCTCGAGCAGGCCCGCGCGGCGCGCCCGTCCCCGGAGGTCCTTGCGGTCCTGGGTACGGCGCTGCGGCTCACTGTCACGGAGCGCGAGCACATGGCGCGGCTGGCCGGTCAGGTCCCGCCCGGCACGGAGGCCGATCGGCGGCCTGTGCCCGCCGAGGCCCAAGGGCTGCTCGACCGGCTCGGGTCGATACCCGCCTATCTGGTCGACGAGCGGCAGGACATCGTGGCCTGGAACAGCGCGGCGTCCGCGCTGATCATCGATTTCGGGCTGCTGCCCGCCGAGGAGCGCAACACCGTACGGCTCGCCATCCGGCTGGGCGGCACCTTCTGCCGGGCACCGGCAGGCGAGGAGCGCGAGTTCGCCCGGCAATTCGCCGCCCAACTGCGCGCGGCAGCCGCCCGCTACCCCGACGACCGCTCCCTCCCCGAACTGATCAATGAACTCGCCGCGCACAGCCCGGAATTCCTGGCGGGCTGGCGCGACCACGACGTACGGCCCGTACCGATGCTGCGGAAGTTCCTGCGTCACCCAGAGCTGGGCGATCTGGAAGTGGTCTGCCAAACCCTGTTGCTGCCCGGCACCGGCCTCCAACTGGCGATGTACACCGCGGAACCGGGCAGCCCGAGCGCCACCGCGCTCGCCCGGCTCGGAGCCCGCAGCGAGTGACCGGGCTCACCGGCGACGCCCTCGATGTGCAGGAGTAGCAATTCTTTCTGCCGCTTCTGCTGAACGTCGCACACAGTGGGCGTACTTGCTGCACCGATCACCCGCCGCGACGGGAGCCGAGCGCCATGCAGAGCGCCACGGCCACACCAGTGGGATCGAGGCCTGGGAAGCGGCCGGGCTGCCGGTCGTGTCCGGTCCCACGGGGAAGTAACCGGGTGTAGGGCAGCGGGCCGACCGTTCCGTCGCGTCCCGTCCCGTCCCGTCCCCCAAAGCCCGTCACGTGATCCACCGCTTTCTCGCGAAGGGAACCATGGCCATGTTCTTCGTCGACACCCTGACGTTCGAGGGCCTGGGAAACCGCAGTTATCTGTCCGGCGGCGCACGTGCCGCCGTCGTCGTCGACCCGCCGCGCGACATCGACCAGTTGATCGCGGCGGCGACGAAGCGCGGGGTGCGCATCGTGTACGTGGCGGAGACCCACGTGCACAACGACTACGTCACCGGAGGCCTTGAGCTGGCTCGCATCACGGGCGCCGTCTACCTGGTGCCATCGGCGGCTCACGTGTCCTTCGCCCGAACCCCGGTCGCCGACGGTGACACGCTCGAGGTGGACGAGGGTCTGGTGCTGCGTGCCATCGCCACTCCCGGTCACACGCCCCACCACACCTCGTACGTCCTTGAGGAGGACGGCCGCGGTGTGGCGGCGTTCACCGGCGGCTCCCTGCTGATCGGCACGGTGGGGCGGCCGGACCTGGTGGAGCCGCGGCTGACCGAGCAACTGGCCCGTGCCCAGCACGCCTCCGCGCACCGGCTGGCCGACGAGCTGGACGACACGGTGCCGGTGCTCCCCACCCACGGCTTCGGCAGTTTCTGCTCCTCCTCCCAAGCCCAGGGGGACGCGACCACGATCGGCAAGGAACGCAGGGCCAACGACGCGCTCATCCTCGATGTGGACACCTTCGTCGCCCGGACACTCGCGAGCCTGGAGGAAGTGCCCGCCTACTACACGCACATGGGCCCGATCAACGCCGCCGGTCCCGCCCCTGTCGACCTCACCCCGCCCGCGCCCGCCGACGCCGGACAGATCGCCGAGCGGCTGGCCGCCGGAGAGTGGGTGGTGGACCTCCGCAACCGGGTCGCCTTCGCCGAGGGACACGTGGCCGGGACGTTCAACTTCGAAGGCGACGGCAAGCTCGCCACGTATCTCGCCTGGCTGATCCCCTGGGGCAAGCCCGTCACGCTGCTGGCCGAGACGGCCGCCCAGATCGCCGACGCACAGCGCGAACTGACCCGCGTGGGCATCGACCGTCCGGCCGCCTCCGCCACCGGCGGCCCGGCGAGCTGGCTCCGCGAGGGCGAACGCGCAGCGTCGTTCCCGCGCGCCACCTTCGCCGACCTCGCCGAGGCCCGCCGGTGCGGCGCGGGGGCGCTGGTGCTCGACGTACGCCGTGATTCCGAACGCGCCGCCGGACACATCACCGGCTCGGTGCACATCCCGGTCCATGAACTGCGCCTGCGGACCGACGAGATACCGGACGGCACGGTGTGGGTCCACTGCGCCGGAGGGATGCGCGCCGCGATCGCCGCCTCTCTCCTGGACGCCGCAGGACGGCAGGTCGTCGCGGTCGACGACGGCCTCGACGCCGCGGGCTACGCGGGCCTGCCCCTCACCACCCCCCGTGCCTGAACACCACCTGACCCACAAGCGCGAAGGCCCACGATGTCCCACCTCGACAGTGGTCACAGCCGCCCTGCCCTTGAACAGGCCCTGCACCACACTGGCGACGGCACCGCCGTGCCGTCGGTGGGCGAGATATCCGGGCAGGGCGGCCGAGCCGCGTGAGCACCCTCGTCCTGGCCTTGGTCGCGGGGGCCGTGGTCGGCCTGGCGCTCGGCGCCCTCGGCGGCGGGGGCAGTGTCCTCGCCGTGCCCGCGTTGATCTACCTGCTCGGCTTCACACCCGCGGCGGCCACCACCGCGAGCCTGGTCATCGTCACCGCTACCTCGCTGACCGCCCTGTACGGCCATGCCCGGTCCGGTCACGTGCGGTGGAAGGCCGGGGCCCTGTTCGCCGCCGCCGGTCTCCTGCCCGCGGCGCTCGCAGGAGCCGCCGCGAGCCGCCTGCCCCAGGCCGCCCTCACCATCGCGTTCGGCGTCATCGCGGGCCTCGCCGCGCTCATGATGCTGCGTCCGGCACCGGCGGCCGGTGCGGGGGACGGCACGGTGCGGCCTGCGAAGGCGGCGGGCACCGGGGCGGGCCTCGGCGCGCTGACCGGTCTCCTGGGAGTGGGGGGAGGCTTCCTCGCGGTACCGGCGCTGGTCACCGTGCTGGCGTTCGAGATGCAGGCTGCGATCGGCACCAGTCTGCTGGTCATCTCGGCCAACTCACTGGCTTCCCTGGCCACCCGAGGGGCCACCGTCGCGGGGCTCGACTGGTCGGCCATCGGCCCGTTCGCCGCCGCCGCACTCCTCGGCGCGTGGGACGGCAAACGCCTGGCTCTCAAGGCCTCCGGTCCCCTGCTGCAGCGCTCCTTCGCGTTCGTGCTGCTGGCGGTGGCGGCGTTCATGCTCCTCGACGCCGTCGTGTGACGCGCAGCCGCGCGAGTTTCAGTGGTGCTGCTTTCAGTGGTGCCGCTTTCAGTGGTGCTGCGTCATGTGGGCGAGGGTCTGTGCGGCGCTGTCAGGTGCGAAGGCGCCGTTGATTCCCTCTGCGGCTCCTGCGGCGGCTTCGGCGGAGCGCGGCAGGAGGACTTTCTCGTACGCGGTGATGGCCTGGTCGACGGTGGGGTGGTCGATGAGCGCCCGGGCGAGGTCGGCGCCGTCGAGCATGGCGAGGTTGGCGCCCATCCCGGAGAAGGGGGACATGAGGTGGGCGGCGTCGCCGAGGAGGGTGAGGCCGGGGGTGTGGGGCCAGGTGTGCGGGACGGGAAGGGCGTACAGGGGGCGGTTGGTATAGCCGGTGTCCGTGCCGGTGATGAAGCCGAGCAGGTCGGGGCTCCAACCGGTGAACTCATCGAGGAGAGCGTCGCGTACGGCTGCGGTGTCGGTGAGGTCGAGTCCGGCCTGCCGGTGCCAGTTCTCGTCGGTGCGCATGCCGATGTAGATGCGGATGTGTCCGCCGCTGTTGCGCTGAGCGACGAAGCCCTGGTTGTCGTCGAGGGCCATCATGGTGCCGTCGCCGGTGAGTTCGGCGAGGCGGGGGTGGCGGTGGTCGGCATCGCTGAGCCCGGCCTCGACGAAGGTGACGCCGGTGTAGACCGGCGTCGCGTCGGACAGGAGACGGCGGACCTGGGACCAGGCACCGTCGGCCCCGATGACGAGGTCGGCGTCGGCGGCGGCGATCGTGGCGTCGGCGAAGTGCAGGCGATGGGTGCCGTCTTTGAGCGGGTCGACGCGCGTGAGCTTGTGGCCCCAGCGCACGGTGCCCGGCTTGAGGGAATCGAGGAGGAGGCCGCGCAGTTGGCCGCGGTCTATTTCGGGGTTGCCCTCGGTGGCGTCGGCCGCGGGCGGGGCGGCGTCGAACAGGATCCGCCCGTCCCGGCCAACCAGTCGCATCTGCTGGCCCTCGGGACGTGCCTCGGCCAGGAAGTCGTCCAGCAATCCGGCTGTACGCAGGGCGTGTTGGCCGGAGCCGGGATGCATGTCGAGGGTGCCGCCCTGGTCGCGGGCGGCGCGGGAGGCGTCGGCGTCGTAGACGGTGGCGGCGATGCCGTGCTCCTGGAGGATGCGGGCGCAGGTCAGGCCGCCGGGACCGGCGCCGATGATCGCGATACGGGGTGCGGGGGTGGTGGTCATGGTGGTTCTCCGTTTCTGCGGCACGGCAAGGCCGAGCCGCGGTGTGGCTTCGCGTGGGTGGGTGTTCTTCGACGATTCGCGCGGAGAGGCGGCAAGGCGGTTCTGGCGCCGGGCGCCGCGCAGTGCGCCTCACGGCCGCTACTCCAGAAGAGCACACCGACTCAATAAGTGCAACGACTCAACTTTTGAAGCTGAGCAACCGAAGGGTAGAGTCCAGGTATGACCGATACGGACAGCGATACCGACACCGAGGCGGGCGCCCCGTCGGCACCGATGGGACGCCGCGAGCGCAAGAAGGCCGCCACCCGCCAGGCCATCGCCGATGCGGCACTGCGCCTTTTCCTGGAGCGCGGATACGACGACGTCGGCATCCGGGAGATCGCGGATGCCGCAGACGTGTCCACCACCACGCTGTTCAAGCACTTCCCGGTCAAGGAAGCCCTCGTCTTCGATGAGGACGCCGCCCGGGAAGCCGGGCTGCTCGCCGCCGTACGGGAGCGTCCCCAGGGCCGGTCCATCCCGGCGGCGCTGCGCGAACACGCACTGCGGCACCGTATGGCGGCCACGGACGGCGACGACCGCTTCACAGCCTTCTTCGGCCTGGTCAACACCACCCCGGCCCTGCGCGACTACCTCCAGAACATGTGGCTGCGTCACACCTCAGCCCTGGCCCTGGCCATCGCCGACGAAAGCGGCCTGCCCGCGGACGACCCCGCCTGCACCGCCCTGGCCCACTTCGCCCTCGAAGCCCCCCGCGCCGCTCGCGGCCACGACGACCCTCGCCAGGCCATCACCCGCGCCTTCGAGATCCTGGAGAGCGGCTGGCGCGATGTCGGCTGAGGAGTCCGCCTAATCGCAGCGTGCAGGAGCACTCCCGCACGCCACCTTGTGACGCGGCTCACGAGGAAAGGGTGACAGGGCGTTGTCGCGAGCGCCTGCGACCGTCGGCAGCATGACGATCACAGACGAGGACTGCCTCACCGAGACCCTGAAGTTCAACGAGAGTTTCGCCGCAGCTGCCGCGAGCCGCCCGGCCCGCGAAGTGACGCCGGACGCAACCCTCCTGGCCACCCTGCGGCGCAACCGGCTCGGCGGCGACACACCACCCGTGAGACTCCCGCAGGGGCAGGACCGCGTTGTCGCGGGCGGGGTGAGAGTCCGGGCGTTCGTGCCCGACCACGTCGACGGCGTGTACCTGCACATCCACGGCGGCGGCTGGGCGTTCGGCTCCGCGGACGGGCAGGATCAGAAGCTCTGGCGCCTTGCCGAGCAGGCACGTCTGGCCGTGGTGAGCGTGGAGTACCGCCTCGCGCCGGAACACCCCTTCCCCGCCGGCCTTGACGACTGTGAAGCGGCCGCCCGGTGGCTGGTGGACCACGCCTCGGTCGAATTCGGTACGCAACGGCTGCTGATCGGCGGCGAGTCGGCCGGCGCGCACCTGACCGTCGCGACACTGCTGCGCCTTCGCGACCGGCACGGCATCACCGGTGCGTTCCGGGCGGCTCACCTGCTCTTCGGCCCGTACGACCTGTCGATGACACCCAGTCAGCGAGCGTTCGGATCACGGCAGTTGCTGAGCAACACCGACACGCTCCGGCGGACCTACGAGCTGTTCACGCCGGGCATGGGAGCGGAACAGCGCCGCGCTCCCGAGGTCTCACCGCTGTTCGCCGACCTGACCGGACTGCCGCCCGCCCGGATCGTCGTCGGCACCGAGGATCCGCTGCGGGACGACTCGCTGTTCCTGGCCGCACGTTGGCAGGCGGCAGGTGCGTCCGTGCAGCTCGGTGTCGTCGCCGGTGCCATGCACGGCTTCACCCTGTTCCCGCTGACCATCACCGAGCGGGAACTGCGGCGCGAGCGGGACTTCCTGTCCGCAGCGGGACGGTAGCGTCGGCGACGTGAACCGCACTGCTCGGCTCTACGCGCTGGTGGAAGAGTTGCGCGCGGCGGCGCCACGGCCGCTGACGGTCGCGGCGCTCGCCGCGCGATTCGAGGTGAGTACGCGCACGGCGCAGCGCGACCTCCAGGCGCTGATGGAAGCGGGCGTGCCCGTACGCACCACACCCGGTCGGGGCGGGGGCTGGTCGATCGACCCGGAGATGACCCTGCCCCCGATCCGTTTCACCGCCGATGAGGCCTCGGCCCTGGCCGTCGCGCTCGCCGCGGCCGACGCCTCCGCTCCGTACGCCGGTGCGGCCCGCACGGCAGCGCAGAAGATCGCGGTCTCGATGACCGGTCCCGCATCGGCGGCGGCACAGGAGCTCGCCGCACGGATCGTCGCGCTGCCGTCACGGGCCGACTCCACGGTCCGCGCCGCGGTGGAGAAGGCCCTCACCACCAACACGGTCCTGCGGCTGTCCTACATCGACGCGGCGGGACGCGAGAGCGACCGTGTGGTGGAGCCGGCCGGACTGCTCACCGCCGGCGGCCGGTGGTACCTCATCGCCTGGTGCCGCACGCGACGGGCGGGCCGGGGCTTCCGGCTCGACCGGGTCGCAGCGGCAGCCACGACCGACGAGCGGGCTCAGCCCCATGACCTGACCGAACTGCTGCTCGGCTCGACCGCCGCGGGCGCGGTTCAGCCCGGCGCGCTGGCCCCGCTCACGCCCCCGCCCGAGAGCCCCCGGGCCGAGTCTCAGACCGCCGGAACGGTGGCCTCCCCCGCCGGGCCGCTGTCCTCCTCGGGCGAGTCGCCTTCCGGGCCCAGCGGGCTGCCCTCCCAGACCAGGGTCCGCCAGCCCTCTTCGGGTGAGCCCGCGAGGACGACCACGCCCGTGTTGCCCAACGGGTGACTCGCCGCGTACGCCACGTCGACGTTGGCCGCCCGAGCCGCCACCCACATCCGGATCGCGGCACCGTGGCTGACCATCGCCACCGTCTCGGCTCCCGTCGCGGCGGCCTCGGCGACGACGGCGTCGAAGCGCCCCAGGGCCTCCACGCCGTTCTCGCCGCCGGGCATCCGGCGCTCGGTGTCACCCCCGGACCAGGCGAAGGCCGTGGCGAGGTAAGCGGCGGCGGCCTCGTCGTCGCCTCGCATCTCCAGGTCGCCGGCGACCAGCTCCCGGATCCCGTCCCGGACCTGGACCTCGAGCCCTGTCGCGGCGGCCAGCGGCGCGGCCGTCAGCTGGGTACGCACCAGCGTGGACGCGTAAAGGGCAGCGATCTTCTCCCCCGCCAAGGCCTGCGGCAGCGCACCCGCCTGTTCCTGCCCGAGCGTCGTCAGCCCCGGGCCCGGCGCCCCGGTGTCCAAGAGGTGCTTGACGTTGGACGGGGTCTGGCCATGACGTATGAGCAGCAAGCGCATGCGGGGACTACCTCCACTGGATGGAACAAGCCCTTCCACTCTGCCACCCGAGCCCACCGCCCCGACGTGTGGATAGCAGTGGCAGTCGTACGGGCATTGCGGGACGGGTCACGTGGCACGCCGGTTGCCCTTGTCGTCGCACGGCAGGTCGGCAGGCTGATGGTGCACGAGGAAGTCGCGGTTGGCCTGGCGTTCGACCTCTGCGATCGCAGTGGGCTTGACCTTGATGATGCCGTCGAAGGGCCGGTCGACGTCACGGATGATGCACAGCGTCACCGTCAGGAGCGCGGTGATCACCGTCAGGACGACGAGCTGGCCGCGGTTGTTCCTGCGGGGCAGGCAGACGGCGAGAGCCACGACGGTGATGGCGAGGGTGGCGAGCAGGAACCAGAAGATGGCACTGGGGATGCTGGCGGTGGCCTGCGTGAGGCGCTCCTCGCGCTCGTCGGACCGCTTGTTGTCGGCGGCGATCAGCATGCCGAAGACCGGCTTGCCCTCCAGACCGCGGAAGGAGCGCCGGACGTCCGTCGACCACACGCTGGGCGCGGCCGCCCCGCTGCCGTCGGCCATGGCGGGCCACTCCTGGGTGCGCACGGCACGTGCGTAGCAGACGGCGTCCGCCTGGACCCGTTCCCGCTCCTCCGCCGACGCGTACTCGGCGATCTCGGTGAGCTGGTCGAGCGCGCGCGCCTCGCCGCGCGATGCGACCTCGGCCTTGCCGTAGGAGCCCGATGCGGTGACCAGCACGAAAGCCAGCAGGAGGACAGTCAGCGTCAGCAACGGGCCGACAAGATCCTTGACGGCCATACCGGTGTCGTCGTCGGGCATCAGCCGCGGCCGCAGGAATCGGTTCGCCGCAAGCCCTGCGCACAGGGCGAGTACGGCGACGACGATGACGAGGACCACTGATACCTCCTGAGCAGACGACAGACTCCGCCATGCAGCGAATCCGCGGTGATCATGACCTGCTCTGCGGCGCCCGAAAGCACGGAACGTTCGATCGCCCTCGAACGGGCGATGCGCTTGCGCCGGAAGCCCCGCTGGCTCGGTCGCTCACGGGATCACTGGCGAGGCGCTGACCATCAGCGCGAACCCTGACGGATCAAGCAGTGCGCCGCGGCTTCCGCGCGGCCGTCTTCTTGCCCGCGGTCTTCTTCGCGGCGGAGGACTTCTTCGCCACGGAGGTCTTGGCCGCCGTCGTCTTTTTCGCGGTCTTCTTGGCCGCGGTCGTGGCCGCGGTCTTCTTCTTCGGCTTCTTCGGCATCTCGTGGACCGTCGCGTCCTTACCGGTCTCGCCGCGGGCCGACTGAGCCTTCTGTACGGACTCCTGGAGCGCGGCCATGAGGTCGAGGACCTGCCCAGCGGGCGCCTCCTCCTCTTCCATCTCCGGCGGCTTCTTCCCCTCCGCCTTCGCCTCGATGACCCGCTCGAGGGCTTCGGTGTAGCGGTCGGTGGCCCAGTCCTGGTCGGCGATGCCGTCCGTGGTCATGGAGTCGATGAGCAGTATGGCCCGGTCGATCTCGTCGTCGTCCAGCTCCATCGCCTTGGGGGCCAGCTCCTTGGGATCCCGGACTTCGTCGTCCCACTTCATGGCGTGCAGCAGGATCACGTCGTCCTGCACACGCAGCAGGCCCAGTCTCTCGCGCCCGTGCCACGCGAACTTCGCGACGGCGGCCTTGCTGTTCCGTTCGAGGGCTTTGCGCAGGAGCGTGTAGGGCTTGTTCGCGACCTGCCCGTCGGCCTGCAGGTAGTAGCCCTCGCCGATCCGGATCGGATCGATCGATTCGTAGGGCACGAAGCCGGCGATCTCGATCGCCTTCGCGGTCGGGAGCGGCATCTCGTCGAGCTCGGCATCAGTGACCGCCACGATCGTGTCTTTGCTGACCTCGAACCCCTTGCCGATCTCGGCGTTCGTGAGCTGCTTGCCGTCGAGGTCGCAGATCTTCCGCGTGCGGACCCGGCTCATGTCCTCGAGGTGGTACTGGTGGAACGAGATCGAGTGGTTCTCGGTGGCGGGCAGCACCTTGATCGGGATCGTGACCAGACCGAACGAGATCGCGCCGGACCAGACGGGGCGGGGCATGAGATACCTCCGGAGTGCGTCGGACGTGAGACGGACCTCCCGTGAACAGTCTCCTGGCAACCCGTCCCGTCAGCCACTGGTCCGCGTCGGGGCACACCGGTCGGACGACCGGTTTCCTGGTCGTCCTTGATCACCTTCAGCCAGGTTGGAAGAAGGCGAGCAATTTCTGGGCGGCGTCCGGCGACGTCAGCAATTCCTGCATGTCAGCGGACATGCGGGCGGCGGCGCTGGTGCGCTCGAACATCTCGCGTTCGTATTCCTTGACGGCGGCGGGAAGGTCGTCCGGGTGCGCGGCCAGCGCCAGACCGAGCAGGGCGCCGTCGAGCAGCGCCATGTTGGCGCCCTCCCCCACCGGCGGCATCAGGTGCGCGGCATCGCCGAGCAGCGTGACGTCCGGCTTCGACGGCCAGGTCAGGCCGGCCGGGAGAGTGGCGATCGACCGCGGCACGACCGAGTCGTCGCAGGCCTCGATCAGCGCGATGAACCGTGGGTCCCAGCCGGGGAGCAGGTCGATCAGCCGTGCCCGCGCGGCGGCCGGGTCGTCGAACGGGATCCCGCTGGTGGCGAACCAGTCCTCGGCGGTGCCGTAGAAGCTGAGGCCGATGCGAACGCGGCCGTCTCCGTTGCGCTGCGCCGCCAGGGACAGCCCCTTGCCGAGCACCCAGTAGTTGCCGCGCCCGACCATCGCCGCGAGGTCGGGGTGCGTCCGGTCGATGTCGGGAATGCCGATCTCGACGACGTTCTGGCCGATATGCACCGGGCGGGCATCGGTGAGCAGCGCACGGACCCGGGAGTACGCACCGTCCGCGCCGACCAGCAGGTCGTACGTCGCGCTGCTCCCGTCGGCGAAGTGCAGCAGGCCGTCGCCTGCGGATTCGAACGCGCGCCCCCAGCGCACCACGCCGTCGGGGAGGGAATCCAGCAGCAGGTCGCGCAGATCGGCGCGATCGACCTCGGGGCGGTCCATCGGAGCGTCGTCGGGTGTGTCCTCCTGGAACAGGAGGGTGCCATCCGGCTCGAGAAGGCTCATGTCCTGGCCTTCACCGCGGGCGATCTCGTAGAACTGGTCGATCAGTCCGGCCTCGCGCAGCGCCCGCTGGCCGGAGTGGATGTCGAGCATGCCGCCCTGACCGCGCGCACCACGTGACGATTCACGTTCATACACCACGGAATCTATGCCGTTCACGTGCAGCACGCGGGCAAGAGCCAGGCCGCCGGGGCCGGCTCCGATGATGGCGATGGTCATGGTTACCTCTCACCTCTCGTCGATACACCGTATTGGTCGATACACTGTATCGCTCGATGCAATGTATTGTGAGCGGCATGTTGGTGTGGGAGAGGCCGGAGCCACCGAATCGACCCGCGCCGGCCCAGCTGAGCCGGGACCGGATCGTGCGAGCGGCGATCCAGTTGGCCGACGCGGACGGCCTGGAGGCGGTGTCGCTGCGCAAGGTCGCCACCGCGCTGGGCGTCGGGCCGATGCGGCTGTACAGCTACATCGACGGCAAGGAGGAACTGCTCGACCTGATGGTCGACGCGGTCCACGCCGAGATCCGGCCGGTCGGAGACGACTGGCGGGAGGCGCTGCGGTCCCTCGCCGAAACCACCCGGCAGGCCGCTCATGAGCACGAATGGCTCGCCGACCTGCTCGGCGGCCGACCGCAGCTCGGGCCGAACGCCCTGGCGAGCGGGGAAGCCGTCATGGCCGCACTGGGCGACGTCGACGTCGACGCCATCATGCCGGTGGTCTCCACAGTCAACGCGTACGTGATCGGCGCGGTGCGGCGGGAGATCGCCGAGCGGCGTGCCGAGCGGGCCACCGGGATGGACGAGAAGCGCTGGCAGGCCTCACTCGGGCCCTACCTGGAGCGGACCTTCGCCACCGGCCGATTCCCCGCGCTGGCCACGGTGGTGCGCGACGCCGCCCATCTGGACGCCGACCACACCTTCCGGATCGGCCTCGACTTCCTGCTCGACGGCATCGAAGCCCGCATCTCAAAGTGACACGGAGGCCACTGGTCAAGCGGCGAAGACCTGGGAGTCATCGGCGAACGCCTTGAACTCCAGGGCGTTGCCGGCCGGGTCGAGGAGGAACATCGTCCACTGCTCGCCCTTCTGACCCTGGAAGCGGACATAGGGCTCGATGACGAAGTCGGTGCCCGCCGCGTACAGCCGCTCGGCGAGCTTCTGGAACGCGGGGATCGTCAGGATCAGCCCGAAGTGCGGCACGGGGACGTCGTGGCCGTCGACCGGATTGTGGATGCGCTGGGCGCGTTCGGGTGCGAGGTGGGTGACGAACTGGTGGCCGTGCAGATTCCAGTCCACCCAGGTGTCCGCGCTGCGGCCCTGCTCCAGGCCCAGGATCTCGCCGTAGAAGTGACGGGCGGCGGCCAGGTCGTCGACCGGCATGGCCAGGTGGAACCGCGGGATCGGGGAGTCGAGAGCGGTCATGACATGCCTTCCTGACAGGGGGACACCATGCGACAACCCGCCAATGTTAACATTCGGACATTCACCGAGGAGGCGTTCACCGGACATGAGTGATCAGGGAAAGGTGTCCCCGGCTCGGCGTCGAGGCCTGGCCGACGAGGTCGCGGACCGCATCCGCGAGGCCATCTTCAGCGGCGCCTACGCCCCCGGCGCGCAACTGCGCGAGGTGGAGCTGTCCGGCGAGATGGACGTCAGCCGCGGCCCCGTGCGCGAAGGGCTGCGGCTCCTTGAGCGCGAGGGCCTGGTCCACTGCGCATGGCACCGGGGCACGACGGTAACGACTCTGTCCGCCGAGGACGTCGGCGAACTCGACAGCCTGCGCGGCGCCCTGGAGGATCTCGCCGTACGTCAGGTGATCATTCGCGCATCGGGCGAGGATCTCGCGTCGGTCGCGAAGACGGCCGACATGATGGAGCGGGCCGTGGACGCACACGAGATGGTGCGCTGTGACATCGCCTTCCACGACGCGGTGTTCGCCGCCGCGGGACACCAACGCCTCGCCGACGCCTGGGACGGCATCCGGTGCCAGGTCCACCTGTTCCTGCTGACCCGGATCGGCCGCAGCACCGAGGGATACCTCGACTGCATCCCGCGCGAGCACCGTGGGCTCGTCGACGCGCTGCGCGCCCGCGACACCGGCGCCGCCCTCGACCTGTTCGCCGCACACCGCCGCCACGCCGTGGACGTGATCACCGGCACCGCGAACACAAGCCGACCGGAAAGCTCAGTTGGCGGGGATCAGGCGACCAAGTGAACCCACCCACACCACTCCGCTAACATGATCGAACTCACAACGAGTGCCCTGATCGCCCGTACTTCACCAGAAACCATGCTATCTAGCACGAAGAGTGAGCTATTTAATTAACATCTAACAAATCGGCCAAACCATTGATATCTATAGCATCTCAAGTGTTTTCGCGAAAAAACTGCAGAGCGGTGTTCGCCGCGTGGCGTCAGCCACGGGCGATGCTGTGGACCGCGGCAGCCGTGGTGGCCCTCGGGTTCCTCATCGTGCTGGAGATCGCCGCGCGTCACTACGGCGTACCGGGGCCGATCGCCAATCAGGTGCGAGAGGTGGTGTTCGCCCCCAAATCAGGGCCGTTGCTCTACGCCTCGATGGCGTTGATGATGGTGGTTCTCACCTGGCGGCAACGGTTCATCGCGGCCGGCATCGCGGTCGGCATCGACGTCGTCTTCTTCCTGGTGCGGTGGGCCGTCGGCGCCGAGATGATGTTCGGCAACGGCGCGTTGTGGGTGATGTTGGGCTATGCCGTCATCGCCGTCACGCGCCGCACCGGCGCGGAACGTGTCCTGCTCCTGAAGGGCGTCGGACTCGGCCTGCTTCTGGTGGCCGGCCGCAAGACGGGCGACATCTGGCTGCTCATCACGTCGAAGACCCGCCCGACGGTGCTCGATCAGTACGTGGCGACCGCCGATCACGCGCTGGGCAACCCCTCTTGGGTGGTGGGCAGGTTGGTCAACGCCACCGGTCCGATCGGCGCGCATGTCCTCGACTACGTCTACATCCAGCTCGCGGTGGCAGCGGTCATCGTCGCGCTGTACCAGCTGCGCAACGTGGCCGTCGAGCGCCGCTTCCCGGGCCATCATCTGGTGCGCACCTTCTTGGTCATCGGCCTCCTGGGGCCGGCCATCTACATGATCTTCCCGGTGGTCGGACCGATCTTCACCTACGGCGACGGCGCCTTCGGCACCGGCGGTGAGCAATGGGCCCTGGCCAACCTGTGGCCGCACACGCCGCCGCCGCTCGCCGCCCCGCACGAGATACCCTTCGACGAGATCACGCCGCGCAACTGCATGCCCAGCCTGCACACGGCGTGGGCCACCACGATCTTCATCCACTCCCGCAAGGGCCCACGACTTCTGCGATACGCGGGCGTGTTCTGGCTGACGGCCACGCTCGGCGCGACGCTGGGATTCGGCTATCACTACGGCGTGGACATCATCGCCGGCGTCGTGTTCGCCTTCACGATCGACGCGGCCCTGCGGGCACTCGACCGTGGCTGGGACCGCTCAGGAATCCAGCTGGTCGCGTACGGCACAACGGTCTTCACGCTGCTCTTGGTGTCGTATCGCTTTCTGCCGATGCAGATGGCCAAGCACCCGGGCATTTTCGGGCCACTGCTCATACTGGCGATGGCATCAGTGGTCTACGGCTATATGCGGACCACCAGGCTGTGGGAGCCGAAGGTCGCACCCGTTCAGCAGGCGGAACCGCAACCTGAACTAGTTTGAGGCGGCGGGGCCTTGGCTTTCCGCACGAGGCCCCGGCTGGCGCCGGAAGCGATCGAGGGCCGTGGCGCGCTCGTGGTAGGGGATGCGTGACAGCCGGGAGACCATGGACCACATCTCCCGTTCGGCGGCCAGCTCCTGGGGGATTTCAAGGCCCAGAGTCTCCGCCAGAGGATGCCGGCCGACGTTCACCAGGGCCCGTACGGCCGCGGCCCATTCGTCGGTGGCGACGACGGCGCTGCGGTACCACACGGGGATGAGCGTCAGGAGCACGGCTGCCGTCGTGATCACCACGGGGGTGTCGGCGCCCGGGGAGGCGAACGTGGCCAGGGCGCCGAGCAGGACGACGACGTGGCCGTAGAGCAGGCAGACGAAGAAGTCGACGCTGGTGCGGGCCGTGTCGACTTGTCGGCGTGCCTGCTCGGGGGCCGTGGCACTCAGCTCGTTCCACAGCAGTTGCGAGTCGAGCCGGTAGCGGTCGTAGGCGTACTCCTCGAAGCGGCGGATCGCGTTGCCGAGTTGGGTGGGCGCCAACTGGCCGTCGTCGACGGGGTAGCGCGCGAGGCGCTCCTGCAGCAGAGCGCGGCGGATCACGGTGCTGCGGAGGTCGCTGTGACGGTGCCGGGCCACGCGCGGATGGCTTCGGAGGCGGGCGAGGTCCGCCGCTTGGGCAGGCGGTAGTGCGCTCTCGGCCTCCCGCCTCTCCAGACGCATGACCGTCAGACGGTCCGCGAGGCCCTGGCTGCGCTCACGGTGGCGGCGGCAGCCGTACGCGTAGGCGAAGGAAGGCCAGAGCAGGTAGCCCTCCAGGATCCTGTAGAGCGGATTCTGCAGGGCGTTGAGGACCAGGCCCAGCATCAACGAAGCGGTGAGGAAGGCGAGCGCCCACCTGCCCTCGGCCAGGCCCGCGAGGCGCGCGAAGGGCGGCAGGCCGCGCAGACCGGGCAGCAGGGCCGCACTGAGGACGGCGAGGTTGAGCGCGGTCGGCAGGATCCAGCCGACCAGCAGGCTCCAGGCACCGCCGAGCGCTCCCTTCGCGATGTCTCCCATCAGTCGCGGGAACTTGGCCGTGCAGGGTGTGGTGTCACCCGCGGGGTGGGGCCGGGGGCAGCAGTGGCCGGGTCGGGCCACTCGTCGTCGTCCGGGGCGGGCGAAGGGCCGGGCGAGGTGTGCAGGTACGGTCCGCGCGCCCCCGCTGCGCCGATCCGTCCGGCCTGGGGCGTGGGCGGATGACCGGTCGGCTCCATCGGCCTGTCGCTCCGCGGGCGACGGGCCCTGTACGCAGCCCGGTAGGCAGCGGGCGAGGAGCCGAGCTCGCGCCGGAAGGCCTCGCGGAACGCCGTCGCCGACCGGAAGCCGCAGCGGCCCGCGATCTCGTCCACCGGGTAGTCCGACGTCTCCAGCAGCCGTTGCGCCTGCAGAACTCGCTGGGTGATCAGCCACTGCTTGGGGGCGCTGCCCGTCAGGGCGCGGAAGCGACGGTCGAAGGTACGCCGTGCCATGTACGCGCGTGCGGCCAGCGTCTCCACGTCGAACTGCTCGTGGAGATGTTCCAGGGCCCAGGCGACGGCCTCGGCGAGCGGGTCGGTGCCGATCTCCTCGGGCAGAAACCTGTCGAGGCGGCGCTTTAGGCCGCCGGTCGTGCGCGCAGGCACGACGAGCCTGCGGGCGAGTGCGCTCGCCGCCTCGTTGCCGTGGTCGGTGCGCACGATGTGCACGCACAGATCGATTCCGGCCGAGGTACCCGCGCTCGTGAGCACGTCCCCGTCGTCCACGAACAGCTCACGCGGGTCCACACGCACCGACGGGTAGCGCTTGGCCAGCGTCGGCGCGTACATCCAGTGCGTCGTCGCCGGACGGCCGTCCAGCAGACCCGCCGCGGCGAGGGCGAAGGCACCCGTGTTGAGCCCGACGATGCGGGCACCCTCCTCGTGCGCCTGGCGCAGTGCGTCGAGCGCCTCCTGCGGCGGCGGCGATGTGATCGACCGCCAGGCCGGCACGACGACCGTGCCCGCCCGCGAGATCGCCTCCAGGCCGTACGGAGCGCTGAGTTCCAGACCCCCTGTGGTGCGCAGCGGTCCTTCCTCGCCGCCGCACACCAGCAACCGGTAGCGCGGTACTCCGGCGTCCTGGCGGTCGATCCCGAACACCGACAGCGGTATGGAACTCTCGAAGATGGGGCCACCGCTGAACAGCAGCACCGCGACGATCTCCTTGCGGCGGCGCCCGGAGAGTTTCCGGGCCCCGGCATCGTGCACGGCGGCGACGGACGACGCCCGCGGCCGGTCGACCGGGTCGGGGCTCGGGGCCGCCGACGGGCCGTCCTGAGGAGTCCGGGGCGAGAGGTGGCGCAGCAGCGATTCGAGTCGCTCGGCGGCCCGCGGGGCGTTTCGCAGCGCTCGCCACACGTGCATGCGCCACTCGGCCTCCACGTCGGCGGCTATTTCCCGCTCTCCCCGGTCCTTGGCCCGGATCAGGTCCGCACGGGCCTGGTCCAGCCTGTCCCGGGCCTCGTCCGCGCGGGTGCCGCCATCGGACTCGTCGGCTGCCAGCACCTCGACGAGGGCGTCACGGACCGTCCGCCAGGAACCCTTCAGCATGTGCTCGACCAGCAGGGCGGCACCAGCCGCAGCGAGCTCCCTCAACGTGCCTACCCCCGTTGTCCGATGCGGGAAAAGCCGACCGCTGCATCCCAGGAACGTGGACTCCTGATGTACGGCAGCCACGGTAGGAGTCCACGGCCACTCTTGAACAGGTATCCGCAGAACCGCTGCGCTCACTCCCCTGCGGCCGAGAGCGCCGAATTCCGGAACAGCGGGCCTTACGTTTCCGTCGTCGTTCGCAGGGCAACCGGCAGAGGACAAACCAAGTCGACGAGAAAGTAAAGACGTTCTATGGAGGTCCCGACATGCTGAAGGCCATTGCAGATGTTCTCCGATCCATCGGTGGAGCGATTGCCACGGTGGTCACGCTGCCCTTCCGAGTCGTCGCACGACTCTTCGGCGGAGCCTCTTCCAGCGCCCACGGCCACCATTGAGCCCGGAGAGGGATCACGCCTCTTGGCCGACGTGCCGTTGCAGCACATCGCAGGCGTGCTGGAACTCCTCCATGAGGCGGGTGGACTCCACGACGAGGACTCCATAAGGGCGGGCCGGGTCGGCCAGTGGAAGGCCGGCCCGGTCCGCTGTGCCGGTCACGTCCCGGCAGCGTCCCTGGGCCTCGTCGGCCAGGTGGCACAACTGCCGGGACTGCTCGGCGAGGGAGTCCTCGTCCAGCCCTCCGAGCACCTGGGCGATCTGTGCGAGGGACTCCAGGAAGTCGGCGTAGCCAAGGAGGAAGGCCCGGTCGTCGTGCCGGTCCCCCTCCCCTTCGTGCCACTGGTGCAGGCTGCGCGTCAGGGACGCCACCTGGTACAGCGAGCGTTCGAGGGCTGCCGCCACCGCGCCGTACCCGTCGAAGGAGGCCCGGCCCCGGTGCCTGCGCAGCAGCCGACGGGGGTTGAAGTACAGGCTCTCCTCCGCGGTACGGAAGCCTTCCCTCGCCTGCGTGATCAGCCCTCCGGTCTGCTCGGCCCTCCTGCGCCACTGCCGGCAGCGCTCCTCGTCCAACTCGCCTTCGCGCAGCACCGGATACATGTCGCTCACCAGCTCGCCCAGTGCGGTGGACAGCGAGCGGATCCCGTACTCGGCGCTGCGGTAGCGCATCGGCGGGGCCACCGTCACGTTGACGACGACGCCGATGCCGCAGCCGATGAGGACCAGCAGGAGGATCTGCCCGAGCTGGGTGACCTTCTCGGTGGCGGTCGTGGCGGCGGCGTAGGTGGAGAAGGCGAAGAACGCCGCGGTGGCGACCTGCGACCCTTGCGCGCCGAGAGCGGGCCAGCGTCCGATGGACAGACCCACCAGCGCGACCAGCGCGAAGGTCAGCAGGTCGGGGCCGCCCAGGAACCCCAGGGCAGCCACCATGGCCACGCCGGCCGCCACCGCCGCCAGGTAGCGGAGGGACTGCAGCACGGACTGATACACCGTCACCTGCATGATCAGCACCGCGGAGAACGGCGCGAACGCCGGGGACGGCGCGTCGAGCACGTAGTAGGAGACCACCCAGGACAGGGTCGCGGCCAGCGTGCTCTTGAGGACCAGGAGCAGCGTGTGGCGCTCGTAACCCGGCGTCCCCCTGGCCCGCAGGCACCATCGCCGCGCACGCTCGAACCACCCCTGGGCCGCGGCGTCCGGCCGCTGCCCTCCGCCCTCGCCGGCCATGCACCGACTCCGTTCCGTTCAGCAGGTCATCGAGCTCAGCCTGCTACCCGGCGGGACCGGCCGCATGCGGGGTTCGGGGCGTGAAAAGAACCCGGCGCACGCGCGGATTTCGTTTCCGCCGCCGTGAAACGCCTACCAATAGTGCTTTCGCCCGCCCACCGCGTGGCCGACGGAACCAAGAATCCAGAAGACCGCACCGATGACGACGAGGATGACGCCGATGGTCCACAGGATGGAGATTCCGGCCACGAGGCCGATGACGAGAAGGATGACTCCGAGTGCGATCATTGCGCCCTCCGAACCTCAGAATTATTTCAAGTATGCGCCTTTAAATGCTGATTGCGGCCCCAGGGACGGACCTCATCGCGACGGCCGCCTCATTTCCGCCGACGCGTGCGTGCACCGCAGACACAATTGTCACCGTGCGTGACGCGGAGCCACCCAACCGTGCATCCACATCCGTGCCGATCTTGTGCATCTTTGCAGTCAGCAGCATGGAACCCGGACGAGACCTCCCATCTTGCTGAGCGGCACCTGTCGACTGCGTGATAACACGGAGTGATCAAATCCAAGGAGACGACGACATCATGGGTATCTTCAGCCGTCGCCAGACCGCGACCCTCGAACCGACGCCGTCCGCCGGCACCGGTTCGCCCTTCTCCGGGGCCGCGGCCGCCGGTGCCGCGCTCGACCCCGCGCTCCGCGCGCTGACCGGGCAGTGGACCATCGACCGCCCGCACAGTCGCATCGGGTTCTCCGTGCGGCACGCGATGGTCACGACGGTGCGAGGTGCCTTCGCTGACTACGACAGCACGCTGTACTTCGACGGCGACCGGCCCTCCGAGTCGCGGGCCGAGATCGTCATCCGGATCGCCAGCGTCGACACGGGTGTGGAACAGCGGGACGCGCACCTCATAGGCGCCGACTTCTTCGACGCGCGCCGCCACCCGGAGATGTCGTTCCGCAGCACCTCCACGGTCCACGAGGGCGGGGAGACCTTCCGCATGGCGGGCGACCTGACCATCCGCGGCGTGACGCGCCCCGTCGAGCTGCAGCTCGACTATCTCGGTTCGGTCGTGGACCCCTTCGGCTTCGAGAGAGCCGGCTTCGACGGCACCACCACCATCGACCGCACGGACTGGGGCCTGGTCTACAACCAGCGCCTGGAGACGGGCGGCGCCATGGTCAGCGAGAAGGTCCGGCTTCAGTTCGACATCTCCGCGATCAGGGCCACGCCCATGGCGTAGCGCCCCGGCCGTCGTGCTCGGCGACGGCCCGCACACCACGAAGGGGAGGGCCCCGTCCCGGTGCCGGGATGGGGCCCTCCCTCTCGTCCGTCGGCCGCGAGGCCGCCGCTCAGTCCTCGCCCTCCAGGTTGCCTTCCGTCTCCAGGTACGCCTGGCGCAGGGCCTCAAGGACCGCGGGGTCGGGCTTGGCCCACATGCCGCGGGACTCGGCTTCCAGGAGTCGCTCGGCGATGCCGTGCAGGGCCCAGGGGTTGGCCTGCTGGAGGAATTCACGGTTGGTCGGGTCGAGGACGTACGTCTCGGTGAGCTTGTCGTACATCCAGTCGGCGACCACGCCCGTCGTGGCGTCGTACCCGAAGAGGTAGTCGACCGTGGCGGCGAGCTCGAAGGCACCCTTGTAACCGTGGCGGCGCATCGCCTCGATCCACTTCGGATTCACCACGCGGGCGCGGAAGACGCGGGAGGTCTCCTCGACCAGGGTGCGGGTGCGCACCGTCTCGGGGCGCGTGGAGTCGCCGATGTACGCCTCCGGGGCGCGGCCCTTCAGCGCGCGGACCGTGGCCACCATGCCGCCGTGGTACTGGAAGTAGTCGTCCGAGTCGGCGATGTCGTGTTCACGGGTGTCGGTGTTCTTCGCCGCGACCTCGATGCGCTTGTACGCGCTCTCCATCTCCTCGCGCGCCGGACGCCCGTCGAGTTCGCGGCCGTAGGCGTAGCCGCCCCACACCGTGTAGACCTCGGCGAGGTCGGCGTCGGTGCGCCAGTCGCGGGAGTCGATGAGCTGGAGCAGACCCGCGCCGTAGGTGCCGGGGCGGGAGCCGAAGATGCGGGTGGTGGCGCGGCGTTCGTCGCCGTGGACCGCCAAGTCCGCCTGGGCGTGGGCCCGGACGAAGTTCGCGTCGTCGGGCTCCTCCAGCGAGGCGGCCAGGCGCACCGCGTCGTCCAGGAGGCCGATGGTGTGCGGGAAGGCGTCGCGGAAGAAACCGCTGATGCGCAGGGTGACGTCGATGCGCGGGCGCCCGAGCTCCTCGGCGGGGATCGCCTCCAGGCCCGTCACGCGGCGCGACGCGTCGTCCCAGACCGGGCGGACGCCAAGAAGGGCGAGAGCTTCGGCGACGTCGTCACCGGCGGTGCGCATGGCGCTCGTACCCCACAGGGAAAGGCCCACCGAGGTCGGCCAGTCGCCGTTGTCGGTGCGGTAGCGCTCAAGGAGCGAGTCGGCCAGGGCCTGGCCGGTCTCCCAGGCGAGACGCGAGGGCACCGCCTTGGGGTCGACGGAGTAGAAGTTGCGGCCGGTCGGCAGGACGTTGACCAGGCCGCGCAGCGGGGAGCCCGAGGGTCCGGCGGGGACGAAGCCGCCCTTCAACGCGTGGACGGCGTGGTCGAGTTCGTCGGTCGTGGCGGCCAGCCGCGGTACGACCTCGCGGGCGGCGAAGGCGAGAATGTCGGCGACGGACTGCGGGTGCCCCTGGGCCACCGTCGCGACGGCCTCCGGGGCCCAGTCGGCGTCGTCCATCGCCTGGACCAGGGCGCGGGCCTTCTCCTCGACCTCGTCGGCGGCGGTGCGGGTGGCCGCGGACTCGTCGAGACCCAACGCCTCGCGCAGGCCGGGAAGCGAGGCCGTGCCGCCCCAGATCTGGCGGGCGCGCAGGATCGCGAGGACGAGGTTGACGCGGTCGGCGCCGGCCGGGGCGCCGCCCAGGACGTGCAGGCCGTCGCGGATCTGGACGTCCTTGATCTCACAGAGCCAGCCGTCGAGATGCATGATGAACTCGTCGAAGCCCTCGTCCTTGGGGCGGTCCTCCAGCCCCAGGTCGTGGTCGAGCTTGGCGGCCTGGATGAGGGTCCAGATCTGCGCACGGATCGCGGGCAGCTTCGCCGGGTCCATCGAGGCGATCTGGGCGTGCTCGTCCAGGAGTTGCTCGAGGCGGGCGATGTCGCCGTAGCTGTCGGCGCGGGCCATCGGCGGTACGAGATGGTCCACGAGGGTGGCGTGGACGCGCCGCTTGGCCTGCGTCCCCTCCCCCGGGTCGTTGACCAGGAACGGGTAGATCAGGGGCAGATCGCCCAGGGCCGCGTCGGGGCCGCAGGCGGCGGAAAGGCCCGCGTTCTTGCCGGGCAGCCACTCCAGGTTGCCGTGCTTGCCCAGGTGGATCATCGCGTCGGCGCCGAAGCCGTTGTCGGCGGCGGACGCGGCGATCCAGCGGTAGGCGGCCAAGTAGTGGTGCGAGGGCGGCAGATCGGGATCGTGGTAGATCGCGATCGGGTTCTCGCCGAAACCGCGCGGCGGCTGGATGAGGATGAGCAGATTGCCGCGGCGCAGGGCCGCGAGGACGATGTCGCCCTCCGGGTTGCTCGACCGGTCCACGAACATCTCGCCGGGGGCCGGGCCCCAGTGCTGCTCCACGGACTCGCGCAGCTCGGCGGGGAGCGTGGCGTACCAGCGGCGGTAGTCGGCCGCGGGGATGCGGACGGGGTTGCGGGCCAGCTGCTCCTCGGTGAGCCATTCCTGGTCGTGGCCGCCCGCCTCGATGAGGGCGTAGATCAGCTCGTCGCCGTCGCCGGAGGCAAGGCCCGGGACCTCCTCCGTACCGAAGTCGTAGCCCTCTTCGCGCAGTCGGCGCAGCAGGGCGACGGCGCTGGCGGGGGTGTCGAGGCCGACCGCGTTGCCGATCCGCGAGTGCTTGGTCGGGTAGGCGGAAAGGACGAGCGCGATGCGCTTGTCGGCGGCCGGGATGTGGCGAAGCCGTGCGTGCCGCACGGCGATGCCGGCCACGCGGGCCGCGCGCTCGGCGTCGGCGACGTACGCGGGCAGACCGTCCTCGTCGATCTCCTTGAAGGAGAACGGCACCGTGATCAGACGGCCGTCGAACTCGGGGACCGCGATCTGGCTTGCGGCGTCCAGCGGCGACACGCCCTCGTCGTTGCCCTCCCAGTCGGTGCGTGAGCTGGTGAGGCACAGCGCCTGGAGGATGGGTACGTCGAGTCCGCTGAGTGCGCCTGCGTCCCAGGACTCGTCGTCGCCGCCCGCCGACGCCTCGGCGGGGCGCGTGCCGCCCGCGGCGAGGACCGTGGTCACGATCGCGTCGGCGGCGCGCAGTTCATCGATGAGTTCGGGCTCGGGAGTACGCAGCGAGGCGACGTACAGCGGCAGCGGGCGCGCTCCGGCGTCCTCGACCGCGCGGCACAGGCTCTCGATGAAGGCGGTGTTGCCGCTCATGTGGTGGGCGCGGTAGTAGAGCACCGCGACGGTCGGTCCCTCGACCTGACGGGCGGTGCGCTCCAGCGGGCCCCACGAGGGCGCGGGGGCGGGCGGCTCGAAGCCGTGGCCGGTGAGCAGGACGGTGTCGGAGAGGAACCTGGCCAGCTGCTCCAGGTTGTCGGGGCCGCCGTGGGCCAGGTAGGCGTGGGCTTCGGCGGCGATGCCGATGGGCACGGTCGATGCGGCCATCAGCTGGGCGTCGGGGGCCTGTTCGCCGGTGAGGACGACCACGGGGCGTCCGGTCGCCACGACTTGGTCGAGGCCCTCCTGCCAGGCGCGTACGCCGCCGAGGAGGCGTACGACGACCAGGTCGGCGCCGTCCAGGAGCTGCGGAAGGTCCTCGAGCGGGAGCCGGGAGGGGTTCGCGAAGCGGTAGTCGACCGGGCCGGCGGCGGCGCGGGCGCTGAGCAGGTCGGTGTCGGACGTCGACAGGAGCAGGATCATGCGGCGTCGGGCCTTCCTCGGGGTGTCCACGCCCCGGGTGGTGTCGATGGCGTCTCCCCTGCTCGAGCGGACGAGAGCTCGGGGAAGGGAGTTCCTGACTCACCCGGCATGCGCACCGGGCTCACAGTGGCGGGACCGCGCCGGAATCGCACCGGGCTTCCTCCCCTTGTCGCCGTCTGTGGCGACGACGGGCCGGCTGACCCGTCGCTAGGAATACTAAGGGCCGATCAACTACCGGGGGGCAGGCGGACCTGCTGCGATGGGTCGGTATGCTCGCCGCCATGCCCCCATCGGTCCCCTCGCCCCCGCTCTCGGGAGACGAGTCTGCCCGCGGCCGCGGTGACGCCTGCCCCGGGACGCTGCGCCTGCACCGGGCGGACGACGGGGCGCTGGCCCGCGTCCGCATCCCTGGCGGCGTACTCAGCGCGGGGCAGGCCGATGTGCTGCGGGACGCGGCGGAGCGGCTGGGAGATGGGGAGTTGCATCTCACATCGCGCGGCAATGTGCAGGTGCGCGGGCTGCCCGCGCACTGCGGCGGTGAACTGGCTTACCTGCTGGGCGAATCGGGGCTTTTGCCCTCCGAACGCCATGAGCGGGTGCGTAATGTGGTGGCCTCCCCGCTCGCGGGACTCGACGGCCGGGGCGAGGCGGACATCCGCCCGTGGCTCTCCGCCCTGGACGAGCTGGTGTGCGCCAGTGACCGGGCCGCCGCTCTGTCCGGCCGGTTCCTGTTCGCCCTGGACGACGGCCGCGGCGACGTGGGGGCGCTCGGCGGGGACGTGACCCTGACGGCGCGGGACGCGGACGAGGCGCTGCTGCGGATCGGACCGTCGCACGACGCCGTCCTCATGACGGCGGCGCAGGCACCGCGGGCCGCGCTCATCGCGGCCGAGACGTTCCTGGAGCAGGCGCCCGACGCCGGTGCGTGGCGGGTCACCGATCTGCCCGGCGGCATCGGCCCCCTCCTCGACGCGGTCCTGCACCGCCTGCGCCAGGCCGGACTCCAAGTCACTCGCACCACCGCGCCCCTCCCCCAGGATCCGGGCGGACCCGCCCTCGGCGTCGTGTCCGGCCCGCACCGCACGGCCGCACTCTCCCTCGGCCTGCCCCTGGGAAGCGTCAGCGCGCCCCAGTGGCAGACGCTGGCGGACACCGCCCGCCACCATGGCAGCGGCGAGCTGCGGCTGACCCCCTGGCGCGGAGTCATCCTGCCCGGAGTCGAGCGGACAGCGGCCGCGCAACTCCTGGAGGAACTGGGGGCCGCCGGTCTCATCACCGGACCCGACTCGCCCTGGACCGGAGTGGGGGCCTGCATCGGCAGGCCCGGCTGCGCCAAAGCTCTGGACGACGTACGCGCCACGGCGAAAGCCGCGTCGGGTCCCGGAGGGGCGCTGCCCGTGTACTGGTCCGGGTGCGAACGCCGGTGCGGACATCCGCACGGGGAGTGGATCGACGTCGTCGCCACTCCCGACGGACATCAGATCTCCCGCGTACGCGGCGAGAAACGGGACACGCCGGCGACCGTCCCCGGCAGCCCGGGCGCGCTCGCCGCCGCCGTGGCCGCGGCCCGCGGCTGAACCACACATGAACACATGATCAACCCCGCAACACCCGACTGTTCCCTGCCCTATCAAGAGAGCGAACGCACTGTGCACCAGTACGAGAAGGACGGACCGGCGATCTACCGCCAGTCCTTCGCCACGATCCGCGCGGAGGCGGATCTGTCGGGCCTGCCCGCCGACGTGAGCCAGGTCGCGGTCCGCATGATCCACGCCTGCGGCATGGTCGACCTCGTACGCGACCTCGCTTTCACCCCGGACGTGGTGGCCAGGGCCCGCGAGGCCCTGCGTGCGGGCGCCCCCATCCTGTGCGACGTGGCGATGGTCGCAAGCGGCGTCACCCGCAAGCGGCTGCCCGCCGACAACGACGTGGTGTGCACCCTGTCCGACCCGGCGGTGCCCGATCTGGCGGCCAAGCTCGGCACCACGCGCAGCGCCGCCGCCCTGGAGCTGTGGCGCGACCGGATGGAAGGCTCGGTCATAGCCGTCGGCAACGCGCCCACCGCCCTGTTCCGCCTGCTCGAAATGATCGAGGAGGGCGCGCCGCGCCCCGCCGCCGTCATCGGTGTGCCCGTCGGCTTCGTCGGCGCGATGGAGTCCAAGGACGCCCTGGCCGCGCACCCGTCCGGCCTGGACCACATGATCGTGCGGGGCCGACGGGGCGGAAGCGCCATCGCGGCGGCCGCACTCAACGCGATCGCCAGCGAGGAAGAATGAGCGTGAGCGAGCAGAACACAGGCCGGCTGTACGGCGTCGGGCTCGGCCCCGGCGATCCTTCCCTCATGACCCTGCGGGCGGTCGAAGTCATCGCGGAGGCCGATGTCGTCGCCTATCACAGCGCCCGGCACGGACGGTCCATCGCGCGGTCCATCGCGGCCGAGCACCTGCGGGCCGACCACATCGAGGAAGCGCTGGTCTACCCCCTCACGACGGAGACCACCGACCACCCCGGCGGCTACCGGGGCGCGATGGAGGGCTTCTACACCGAGGCCGCGGCCCGCCTCGCGGTGCACCTCGACGCCGGCCGCACGGTCGCCGTCCTCGCCGAGGGCGACCCGCTCTTCTACGGCTCGTACATGCACATGCACAAGCGGCTGGCCGACCGCTATCCCACCGAGGTGATCCCCGGTGTCACCTCCGTCAGCGCCGCGGCCGCCCGCCTCGGCACTCCGCTCGCCGAGGGCGAGGAGGTGCTCACCATCCTGCCCGGCACCCTGCCGGAGGAGGAGCTGACCGCGCGTCTGGCCGCCACGGACGCCGCCGTGGTGATGAAGCTGGGCCGCACCTTCCCCGCCGTGCGCCGCGCCTTCGAGGCCTCCGGGCGGCTGCCCGAGGCCCACTACGTCGAGCGCGCCACCATGGCGGGCGAGCGCATCGACGAGCTGGCCGCGGTCGACGCCGACTCGGTGCCGTACTTCGCCGTCGCTGTCCTGCCGAGCCGGATCGACGCCCCCCGGCCCGAGCGCGCCCCGGACGCGGGCGAAGTGGCCGTGGTCGGTACCGGTCCCGCCGGGCCGCTGTGGCTCACGCCCGAGACTCGCGGAGTGCTGGCCGCAGCCGACGACCTCGTCGGCTACACGACCTATCTGGACCGGGTGCCGGTCCGCCCGGGGCAGGTGCGCCACGGCTCCGACAACAAGGTCGAGTCGGAGCGCGCCGAGTTCGCCCTGGATCTCGCCCGGCGCGGCCGTCGCGTGGCCGTGGTCTCCGGCGGCGACCCTGGCGTCTTCGCCATGGCGACGGCCGTCCTTGAGGTGGCATCGCAGAAGCAGTACGCGGATCTGCCGGTGCGGGTGCTTCCGGGGGTGACGGCGGCGAACGCGGCCGCCGCCCGCGCGGGCGCTCCGCTGGGACACGACTACGCCGCGATATCGCTCTCCGACCGGCTCAAGCCGTGGGAGGTCATCGCGCAGCGGCTGCAGGCGGCGGCCGGTGCGGACCTGGTGCTCGCGCTGTACAACCCCGGCTCCCGCAGCCGGACCTGGCAGGTCGGCAAGGCCCGCGACCTGCTGCTCGAGCACCGCTCGCCCGACACGCCCGTGGTCCTCGGCCGCGACATCGGCGGACCGACCGAGAGCGTACGCACGGTGCGGCTCGCCGATCTCGACCCCGCCGAGGTCGACATGCGCACGATCCTGCTGGTGGGTTCCTCGCAGACCCGCTGGGAGCAGCGGGGCGACGGACAGCAGATCGTGTGGACGCCCCGCCGTTACCCGGAGGACTAGCCTCCAGGTCTGCTAGACCTGGCTGCCGCCCTGGGCGCGCAGCCAGGTCAGGGCCTGCTCCGGGGTGCCCGCCACCGCCACGCCTTCGGGCACCGGCGGTCGGCGCACCACGACCACGGGGATCCGTGCTTCACGGGCCGCGGCGAGTTTGGGGGCGGTGGCGGCGCCGCCGCTGTCCTTCGTGACGACGACGTCGATGCGATGGCGGCGGATCAGCTCGCGCTCCCCCTCCAAGGTGAACGGGCCGCGGTCGAGCAGCACCTCCATGTGCGCGGGGTGCGGTGCCTCCGGGGCGTCCACCGAACGCATCAGGAACCACAGCTGGTCCAGTTCGGCGAAGGCCGCGAGACCCATGCGTCCCGTGGTGAGGAAGACCCGCTGCCCCAGCGCGGGCAGCGCCGTGGCCGCGTCGGCCAGGGAGCCGACCGTGTGCCAGGCGTCGCCCTCGCCCGGCACCCAGCCGGGCCGGCGCAGCGCGAGCAGGGGAACATGGGCGGCAGCGGCGGCAGCGGCCGCGTTGAAACTGATCGTCTCGGCGAAAGGATGGGTGGCATCGATGAGCGCGCTCACCTGGTGCGCACGCAGCCATGCGGCAAGCCCTTCGGCTCCGCCGAAGCCGCCCACGCGGACCTCGCCCGGCGGCAGCTTCGGGCTCGTGACGCGCCCGGCCAGTGAGCTGGTCACCCTCGCCGTGGCAGGCAGCGTGTCCACCAGGGCCTCGGCGAGGCGGCGGGCCTCCGTCGTCCCGCCAAGTACCAGTACGTGCATCGGATCCATCCATGGGTGAGGCGAAAGGCGGGCGCAGCGCCCAACTCAAGCACACCGGTCTGCGGCCCGGCTGGACGACCGGTGCCTGTGCGACCGCGGCCGCCACGGCCGCCTACACTGCCCTGCTCAGCGGCGACTTCCCCGACCCGGTGACCATCACCCTGCCCAAGGGCCAGACACCGGCCTTCGCCCTGGCGATCGAGGAGCTGGCCGAAGGCCGGGCGACAGCGGGGGTGGTCAAGGACGCGGGCGACGACCCCGACGTGACGCACGGCGCGCTGGTGCGGGCCACCGCGCGGCGGCTGCCGCCGGGTTCGGGTGTGGTCTTCAAGGCGGGGCCCGGCGTGGGCACGGTCACCCTGCCGGGGCTGCCTCTCGACGTCGGCGAGCCCGCGGTCAACCCCGTGCCGCGCCAGATGATCCGCGACCATGTCGCGCGGGTCGCCGCGGAGCACGGGGGTTCGGGAGACGTCGAGATCACCGTCTCCGTGGACCACGGCGAGGAGATCGCCCGCTCCACCTGGAACCCCCGGCTCGGCATCCTGGGCGGTCTGTCGATCCTGGGCACCACCGGCATCGTGGTGCCCTACTCCTGCTCGGCGTGGATCGACTCGATCCGCCGCGGCGTGGACGTGGCGCGCGCCGCCGGGCATACGCATGTGGCGGGCTGCACGGGTTCGACCTCGGAGAAGACCGTGGTGGCCGAGTACGGGATCCCGGAGATCGCCCTGCTTGACATGGGGGACTTCGCGGGCGCGGTGCTCAAGTACGTGCGGCGCCACCCGGTGGACCGCCTGACGGTGTGCGGCGGTTTCGCCAAGCTGTCGAAGCTCGCCGCCGGCCACCTCGACCTGCACTCGGGCCGCTCCCAGGTCGACAAGCCCTTCCTGGCCGCGCTGGCCCGCAAGGGCGGCGCGGACGAGGCCCTGGCGGCCGAGGTGGCGGGCGCCAACACGGGCCTCGCCGCGCTCCAGTTGTGCCAGGCCCGGGGTGTCCCGCTCGGGGACCTGGTGGCCGTGGCGGCGCGCGACGAGGCGCTGTCGGTGCTGCGGGGCGCGCCGGTCGCCGTGGATGTCATCTGCATCGACCGGGCGGGCACGGTCGTCGGGCGCAGCAGCGTGCGCTGAGCTCCGTAATGCCCGGCCCCCACCGGCCCGGAGCCCTCAGCAGACGTGGCGGTCGCGGGCGGGCGAGTAGAGATGGCTGTCGCGGAACTGCTCGGCGCCCAACGTACGGCCCACCATGATGACGGCGGTACGGATCACACCCGCCGCCTTGACCTGCTCGGCGATCTCGTCGAGGGGCCCGCGCAGGATGAGCTCGTCGGGGCGCGAGGCCAGCGCCACGACCGCCGTGGGGCAGTCGGCCCCGTAGTGCGGCAGGAGTTCCTCCACCACGCGGTCCACGTACTTGGCGGCCAGGTGGAGCACGATCAGGGCGCCGCTGCGGCCCAGCGTGGCCAGGTCCTCGCCCTCGGGCATCGCGGTGGCCCGGTGGGCGATCCGGGTGAGGATGACGGTCTGGCCGACGGTCGGCACCGTCAGCTCCCGCTTGAGCGCCGCCGCGGCTGCCGCGAACGCGGGCACGCCCGGCACCACTTCGTAGGGCACGCCCGCCTCGTCCAGGCGCCGCATCTGCTCGTTGACCGCGCTGAAGACGGACGGGTCGCCCGAGTGCAGCCGGGCCACGTCCTGGCCCCGCTCGTGCGCGGCGACGAGCTCGGCGGTGATCTGGTCGATGTCCAGCTGCGCGGTGTCGACCAGGCGGGCGTCGTCGGGGCACTCGGCGAGCAGTTCACGGGGCACCAGACTGCCGGCGTACAGGCACACCCCGCAGGCGGCGAGCGTGCGTGCGCCGCGCACCGTGATCAGGTCGGCCGCACCGGGGCCCGCGCCGATGAAGTAGACGGTCATCCGTTGTCTCCTGAGGGTTCTGCGGGGGCCTCTGCTGAGCGTTCCGCGGTGGGGTCGGTCGAAGGTTTGCGTACGGACCACTGGGTGACCGGCATCGCCTGGCGCCAGCCGGTGAAGCCGCCGACCGGCACGGCGTGCGCGACGGCGAGGCGGACCAGGTCACCGCCGTGCCGGCGGTATCGCTCGGCGAGCAGGGCCTCCGACTCCAGCGTGACGGTGTTGGCGACCAGACGGCCGCCGGCGGGCAGCGCGTCCCAGCAGGCGTCGAGCAGTCCGGGCACGGTGAGACCGCCGCCGATGAACACGGCGTCGGGCGTGGGCAGTTCGGCCAGGCTCTCGGGCGCCTTGCCGCCGATCACGCGCAGGGCGGGCACCCCGAGGTGCGCGGCGTTGCGCTCGATGCGCTGCGCCCGTACCGGATCGCGCTCCACGCTGATCGCCCGGCAGGAGGGGTGGGTGCGCATCCACTCGATGGCCACGGACCCCGAGCCGCCGCCGACGTCCCACAGGAGCTCGCCGGGCGCCGGCGCGAGGACGCCGAGCGTGGCGGCCCTGACGTGGCGCTTGGTGAGCTGCCCGTCGTGTTCGTACGCCTCGTCGGGCAGCCCGGGGACGGCGCCGAGGCGCAGGGCGTCGGGAGCACGTCGGCATTCGACCGCGATGACGTTCAAGGGGTCACCCGGCGGATGCGCCCAGGTGTCCGCCGTGCCTTCCGCGTACGCCTCGTTCTCGCCACCGAGCTGTTCGAGGACGCGCATCAGGCTGGGTCCGAAGCCGTGTTCGCGCAAGTGCGTGGCGACGACGGCGGGCGTGGTGGCGTCAGCGCTCAGGACGAGCAGCCGACGGCCGTCGTGCAGGGCCGCGGCAAGACGGGCGGCGGGGCGCCCGACCAGGGTGACGACCTCGGTGTCCTCCACGGCCCAGCCGACGCGGGCGCAGGCGTAGGACACGGACGAGGGGTGCGGCACGATGCGCAGCCCGTCGGTGCCGAGGATCTCGGTCAGAGCGCGGCCGATGCCGTAGAACATCGGGTCGCCGCTGGCCAGTACGGCGATCCTGCGGCCCGCGTGCTCGGCAAGCAGCCCGGGAACGGCGGGCCGCAGCGGCGAGGGCCACGGCACGCGTTGCCCCGTGCATTCCGGTGGGAGCAGGCCCAGTTGACGCGGGGCGCCGATCAGGACCTGGGCCGCGGTGAGTTCCGTACGTGCCGCGTCGGGCAGTCCGGCCCACCCGTCGGCTCCGATGCCCACCACGCTCACGGCAGGCGGGGCGGGGGGTGCGGCGGGTGCGGGGGTCACGGACGGTACCTCGGTGTTCGGGGGCTGACGCACCCGAACTCTACTGTCCGGCCCTGGCCGGACACCGGCCAGGTGGTCCTGGCCGTACCCTTATTGCACATAGGTTGCAACAAGCCGGAAAGATCGGGAGTCGGGACGTGGAGTCTCCAGTGGTCCTTGGCATCGAGTCCTCGTGCGACGAGACCGGTGCGGGTCTCGTGCGCGACGGACACCTGCTCGGACATGCGGTGGCGTCGAGCATGGACGAGCACGCGCGGTTCGGCGGGGTGGTGCCGGAGATCGCGGCGCGGGCGCACGTGCACTCCTTCACGCCCGTCGTCCGCGAGGCCCTGGACCGGGCCGGGCTGCGGATGGGCGACATCGGGGCGGTGGCCGTCACCACGGGCCCCGGTCTGTCGGGCGCGCTCCAGGTGGGCCTTGCCGGGGCCAAGACCCTGGCGTTCTCGCTCGGGGTGCCGCTGTACGGAGTGCACCACCTGGCCGGGCACGTCGCGGCCGACACCCTGGAGCACGGCCCGCTGCCGGACCCCTGCATGGTGCTGATCGTCTCCGGCGGGCACACCTCACTGCTGCTCGTACGGGATCTGGCGCGGGACCCGATCCTGCACCTGGGCGACACCATCGACGACGCGGCGGGCGAGTGCTTCGACAAGGTGGCCCGGGTGTTCGGCCTTCCGTACCCGGGCGGCCCCGCCATCGACCGCACCGCGCGGCAGGGCGACCCGGACGCCGTGGCGTTCCCCCGGCCGCTGACCGGGCCACGGGACCCGCGCTACGACTTCTCCTTCTCCGGGCTCAAGACAGCTGCCGCACGCTGGGCCGAACAGCACCGGCTGCGCGACGAGGAGCTGCCGCTCGCGGACGGGGCGGCGTCGCTGCAGGAGGCCGTGGCCGACGTGCTCACGCGCAAGGCGGTGGCCGCCTGCCGCGAACACGGGGTGGGAACGCTGGTCGTGGTGGGGGGCGTGGCCGCCAACTCCCGTGTGCGGGCCCTGGCGGAGGAGCGCTGCCGGGCCGCCGGGATCGCGCTGCGGGTGCCGCCGTTGAAGCTGTGCACCGACAACGGCGCGATGATCGCGGCCGTCGGTGACCTGCTGGTCCGCGCGGGAGCCGAACCCACCCCGCTGGACGTGTCCATCGACCCGTCCGCACCTCTGGAGTACGCGGCCCTGCACCCCGTGGCCCGCGCCGTCAAGGCCGCGTGAGGGCTGCTTGAGTCACCCTGGATCCGGCAGCGGGCGGCGGAGAGCCCAGCATCATGACGCACGGGGGCGCTCCGTCCAAATGCCCTTGTCCGGCTTCGCGGCATCGCACTACGTTGGCGAGGTGGATCTCTTCTCGCGCTCTTGGGCGGCGTTGCGCGCGGCCGTCGCCGAACTCCCGGACGAGGACTTCGCGCGGCCCTCAGGCTGTACCGGCTGGCTCGTGCAGGACCTGGTCTGCCATCTGGTCGTCGACTCCCAGGACGTCCTGATCACCCTCGTGACGCCCGCCGACTCGGAGCCGACCCGCGACGCGCTGACCTACTGGGACATCACCGAGACGCCGCCGACCGGCGAGGACCCGCTCGACGCGCTGACCGTCCGGCTCGCCGCCGCCTACAAGGAGCCCTGGCTGCTCAAGTTCCACCTCGACGACGTGGGCTCCGCCGCAGGACGCGCCGCCGAACTCGCCGATCCCGGCGCCCGGGTGAGCACCCGCGACGAGGTCCTCACCACGGGCGACTACCTCATGACGTACGTCATGGAGTGGACCCTGCACCACCTCGACCTGATCGCGCACCTCCCGCACGTGGCCGGTCCACCGGCGGAAGGGCTCGCCCGGAGCCGCGAGATGCTGGAGAAGATCGCAGGCACCGCGTTCCCCGCGTCGTTCTCCGACCAGGACGCGCTCCTCGTGGGCACCGGACGGCGCGCCCCGACCGAGGCGGAGCAGGCCGAACTGGGCGAGCTTGCCGCGAAACTCCCGTTCGTCCTCGGGTGATCTCCGCCTGGCGCACCTGATCCGCGGCGCGGGTCAGAAATCGGCGCGGCTGCCGGTGGGCGCGACCAGCAACGAGTCCAGACGCAGGCCGAGTTCCTCCCCCGCGTGCCCCGGCTCCGCCAGGGTGATGGTCACGGGGGTGACCTTCCCGCCACGGACGGAGAAGGGGCCTACGGCACGTCGGGTCAGGTCCGCACCCTTCACCAGCCGGGAGTGCTTGCCGACCTGAACCCGGTAGAGCGCCTCGGGGCGCGCCTCGCCCCGGACCGATACCGACAGCCTCTCGGCACGGTCGGCCGTGACGTGGGCGGTGTGCCGCACCGTGGTCCGGTGGGTGCTGTAGTAGCTGCCGTCGTCGGCGTAGCTGTAGCCGTGCTCGATGTCGGCTGCGTCCAGGACGGCTGACGCGTCCGGGCCGAGGGCGACCGTGCGCTCCGGAATGATCCGCAGCTCGCCGCCGAGTTCGACCTTCACGACGGGCAGCACCGCGTCGCGCGGCCGGTCGGGCAGCGTCACCACGAGGTCGTCACCGTCCCAGCGCCACGCCAGCCGGTCCTTCGAGCCGTCCTCGTGGACATCGCGTACGGAGGTGGCCAGGCCCGGCAGCCGGAGTTCGCCGTCGCCGGACGTGGGCCACTTGCTCACGTGCAGGAACAGGTCGCGGTCGTTGACCGTGACCTCGCCCCACGGCAGGCCGCCGAAGCGGGTGGCCGACGCGCCGAGTACGGCGTCGGGGTGGCGGTCGAGCCAGTCGCCCATGCCCCGCAGGACGTCGGCCTCGAACTCCACGACCGAACCGTCGCCGCGCGGGCCGATGTTGAGCAGGTAGTTGCCGCCGCGGGCGCGCACGCCGGTGAGACCGCCGACCAGGTCCCTGATCTTGCCGGGCAGGTCCTCACGCTTCTGCCAGCTGCGGTACCCCCAGGTCTCGTGGTAGATCGACGCGGGTGTCTGCCAGGCGCCGTCGAGGGCCACTTCGGGAATCTCGTTGTCGCCGAGGGTGCGGAAGTCGCCCTCGTTGTTCCACACCCGGCTGTTGATCGCCGCCTTCGGCTGGAGTTCGCGGACGATCCCGGCGAACTTCCGGCTCTGGGCCGCGGTGGGCGACGACATGTCGAACCACACCTCGGCGATGTCTCCGTACCGGGTCATCAGTTCACGGAGCTGTCCCTCGATGACGGGTTCCATCGACGCGGGGATCGGATTGTTGTTGTCGCCGTCGAAGTCGTGGCCCTGGTGCCAGTCGACGAGCGAGAAGTAGAAGCCGAACTTCAGCCCCTGGCTGCGGCATTCGTCGGCGAGCGCCTTCAGCGGGTCCTTGCCGTAGGGGGTCGCGTCGACGACGTCGTAGCCGGTGGTGCCGGTGTCGAACATGGAGAAGCCGTCGTGGTGCTTGCTGGTGATGACCACGTAGCGCATACCGGCCTGCTTCGCGAGGGAGCAGATCTCCGCGGGGTCGAACCGGTCGGGCCTGAAACGCTCGGCCACTTCGAGGTACTCCTGCTCGGAGATGTCGGCCCACATCTGGATCTGTTCGCTGTAGCCCTTGGTGACGGGTTTGCCCTTCCACACTCCTCCCAGTTCGGAGAACAGGCCCCAGTGGATGAACATCCCGAACTGGAGCTCCTGCCAGGCCGCGAGATCCTTGTCGTCGCTGGGCCCGATCTCGCCGGGTATGCCCTGCGTGCGGGGGCCGCCGGCCGATTCCGCCTGCGTGGCGACCGCTGCGGGAGGGCTTGCCACGGCTGCCGCGACGGCCAGCAGGAGCGCGAGCACGACGCCGATCACCTTGCGCATCACGAATCTCCTCTACAACTGCCCCAGGTCGATTCATCCGACGTTACGAGCTGAAACGGGCGCTCCACGTGCCACGAGGGAGGTACGGGGGCGGGTACATCGGATGTTAGATGCGCGCGGGCGTGGCGTCACCACCCCCGACAGACCTGCTTGCGACAGATACCGGTTACTGCGTGGCAACGCTCAACTGACGCTTCCCTATTGAGTGTTCAGCCACGACCATGCTAGAAACCGCTTACCCTCAGCCCGTCGCACGGATGGCACACAGCCACGCGAGCCCCTCCCCCCACTCGCAAGGAGCCCCCTCATGCGCAAGCGAACCGGCCCCCTCACGGCCGCCGCCTCCTCCCTGGTCCTGCTCACCGCGGCACCCGCCGACGCCTCCGTCATCTGGGACGGGGACGCCTCCGCGGGCACCGGCGTGTTCTCCTCGACGCTGTGCGACGCACCCGGCAGCGTCACCGCACAGGACAACGGCGACGGGCGCGGCCAGGTCTTCAAGTTCAACAAGCCGCTGGGCCTCGAGCGTTGCGAGGCACACGGGATCAGCGTCGGCGGTTCGCGGTACACCTTCAAGAACAACTCGACGTACTGGATCGGCTGGGACACCTCCACCAACACCCCGGACGCGGGCACGATCTTCCAGTGGAAGTCGTACGGCACCAACGACCAACACCAGCAGAACTACCCGGTGTTGATGAAGGTCGAGGGCGGCGTCCTGAAGCTGTTCCACATCGAGGTCGGCGAGAAGTGGACCCTGAAGTGGTCGACACCCGTCACCACCAGTACGTACGAGCGCATCGTGCTCGGCATCCACACCTCGTCCGACGCCTCCGCCGGGTGGGTCAGCGCCTTCTACAACGGCACCAAGGTCGCCGAGTTCTCCGGCCGCACCTGGGACGACCTGGGCAACGACACCCGCTTCGGCTCCTACGGCTCCGAGGTCAAGGACAAGCGCGTCATCAACTGGATCGACGGGCTCAAGGTCGGCACGGCGTACGGGGACGTGGACAACTGACCTGGCTCACGCCGACGGGGCCAGCCGTCCCTCGGCCAACTCCAGCAGGTTGTCCCGATGGTGTTCGCGCAGCGCCCGGTCGTGGGTGACCATCACGACCGGGCCCGTGAACTGCTCGATCGCTTCCTGGAGTTGCTCCACCAGGGCGAGGCTGAGGTGGTTGGTGGGCTCGTCGAGCAGCAGCAGGTGCGGGCGCCGCGAGAACAGCAACGCGAGTTCGAGCCGCCGCAGTTGGCCCACGGAGAGCCGATTCACCGGAACGTCGAAGTCCGCGGTCCCGAACAGACCGAACCGGGTCAACTCCCTCGCGGCGTCGTCGACATAGGCCGAGCGGTGCGCGGCGAAGGTGTCCAGGACGCCCCGCCGCTCCTGGGAGAAGTCGCTCTCCTGCGGCAAGTAGCCGATGCGCAGCCCTGGTTCACCTACGACGGCCCCGGCATCGGGCACCCGGAGGCCTGCCAGGACGGTCAGGAGCGTGGATTTGCCCGCGCCGTTCGCCCCGGTGACCACATGCAGCGAGCCGGGGGCGAGTTCCAGGTCCACGCCACGCACCACATCGCCGACGACCAGGCCCGCAGCCCGGAGCAGCACCCCGTCGGACGGCTCCGCACCCTCGCTCTCCGGCGGTTGGAAGGCAAGGGGCTCGGGCGGGCGGTGCACTTCCTCGTCCAGGAGTCGCCCCAATTGCTGCCGGGCGGCGCGGGTCGCGCGGGCCGCGGCGGCCTGGGCACCGCCTCCGGCGAGGTTGTAGGACAGCTTGTCGCTGTCCCGCATGCCGCCGAACGTGCGGCCGGTCCTGGTGGCCCTTTCGAGCTTCCGCCGGGTCTCGGCCAGCTCCTGACGCCAGGCGCGGTACTGCTGCCACCACCGCGCCTGGGCCGCGGAGCGTTCGTCGAGGTAGTCGCGGTAGCCGCCGCCGTAGCGCACGGTGGTGCCGCGGGGACCGTCCAGGTCGACGATGGCGGTGACGGCCGTGTCGAGCAGCAGACGGTCGTGCGAGGCGATGAGGCAGGGCCCCTGGTACTGGGCCAGCCACTGCACCAGCCAGTCCACCGCGCGGTCGTCCAGGTGATTGGTCGGCTCGTCGAGCAGCAGCCCGGCGGGTTCGGCGAGGACCAGCTCGGCGAGCGCCAGGCGGGATCGCTCACCACCCGACAGCGTCTCGGTGGGACGGAGCCGGTCCAGGGTGCCGAGACCGAAGACGTCGAGGACCTCGCCGACGCGGGCATCGAGCTCCCACCCGCCGCGCCGGTCGAACTCGTCCTGGAGACGGCCGTACTCACTGAGCACCTCGCTCAGATCGTCCTTGCCGACATCTTCCCTGCCGGAACCGCCCTTGCCGGGGCCGTCGCCGCTGGAACCGTCATGGCCGGTGGACATCAACTCCTCGGCCGCGCGCATCCGTTCGGCCATGTCGACGAACTCGGCGGTCGCCCGCGCGAGCACGGTCTCGATGGTCGCGCCGACCGGGAAGCCGGGCTGCTGCGGCAAGAACCCCACCTGGCCCGCGACCGCCCGTACGACCTGGCCGCGCTGCAGCGCCAGTTCACCGGCGAGGGCGCGCAGCAGCGTCGACTTGCCCCTGCCGTTCTCGCCGATCAGGCCCACCCGCTCGCCCCGGGACACCTTCAGCGAGACGTCGCGCAGCACGAGGCGGTCCCCGAGCACGCAGTGCACGTTCTCGGCGATGAGGTGCGCGGAGCCGTGGTCACCGGACAGGACGTCCTGGGCACCGGCCTGCCCCGCCTTCGATGCAGACATCGTGAGGAACTCCTGTCCTATGCCGCGGCGTTGGCCAGCGGCGTACCGCAGCGGGCGCAGTAGCGGGCGTCTCGTTCGGCGGCGAGACGGCCGCACTCGGGGCAGACACGGTCGAGCAGACAGACCGGCTCGCCCGCGTCGGAGCCGTCGGCCGGACCGGTACCGGGGGCCGGGCGACGACGGTGGGAGGTCGTGTAGACGAGCCCCTTCTCCCCCGCGTCCACGCAGCGCGTGATGCCCGCGGGAAGCCAGGCGAGGGCGCCGGGGGCGAGCTGCCAGGCCGCGTCCGGGGTGCGGAGCTCACCGGCGCCGGTCAGCACGGTGAACAGGACACCGAACCCCTCCTCCGCGTGCTCGCCGATGCTCGCACCCGGGGCCAGCCGCACGACGTCGGCGTCCAGGTCCCTCGCACGGTCGCCGAGCGACCACAGGACGCTGATCTGCCCTCGCCCGACGGCCCCGGTCTGTTCCGGCCCGATGAACACCGGGGCGGCGGGGGCGGGGACGGGGGTGCTCATGCGGACTCCAGTCGGCGGAGGCGAAGTCAGGGACGGCGGCGGGGACGGAGGGACGGCTGCGGCGCCGACGGGATTCGAACCCGCGGGCGAGGAAGGGCAAGGCCCGCCCTGTTCCCACCAGTCGACGCGAGAGGGGCTTCCCCCACGCCGATCGCATTGGACCGCTCTGCCACGGCTCCGCAACCTGCGGGACCGCGCGATCCCGCTCCCGTGAGGATAGGGACAGCGCACGTCGGGGAGCGAGTCGATTATCGCCGCGGACCCGACGCTCGCGAGGCGGGCACCCCGCGATCAGGGTCAGGGGCGCGGCCCGAGGAACAGGCCGCCACTCGCGTCGATGACCTGCCCGGTGATCCAGCGCGCCTCGTCGGAGGCGAGGAACGCCACCACGTCGGCGACGTCGTCGGGCCCGCCGAGACGGCCGAGCGCCGTCGCGCCGACTATGAACTCGGCCAGGCCCGGCGCCTCGAAGGCTGCTCCGTTGGTGGCCGTCCGAGTGGTGCCGGGAGCGACCGCGTTGACCGTGATGCCTCGCGGACCGAGTTCGTTGGCCAAGGTCATGCTCATCGTCTCGACGGCACCCTTCGTCATGGCGAAGGACGTCTGGGTGGGGAAGGCGCTGCGGGCCGCCACCGACGACATCGTGATGATGCGGCCGCCGTCGCGGAGCAAGGGCAGGGCCCGCTGGATGATGAAGTACGGAGCACGTACGTTCACCGCGAAGAGGCGGTCGAACTCCGCGCGCGTCGTGGATCCGAGCGGGCCGGCGGGCACGGCCGCCGCGTTGTTGACGAGGATGTCGAGCGGCCGCCCCGCCAGGCAGGCCTCGACTCCCGCGAAGAGCGTCTCGACGTCGTCGTCCGCGCCCAGTTCCGCTCCGACGGCGAGCGCGGATCCGCCGGCCCGCTCGATCTCCTTCACGGTGGCCGCCGCACCGTCCTCGTCCGTGCCGAAGTGCACGAGGGCCAGGGCTCCCTTGGCCGCCAACCGCACAGCGATCGCCTGCCCGATGCCGCGTGATGCCCCCGTCACGAGGGCTGTCCTGCCGGTCAGATCACTCATGCCCACCACCCCTTGATGTGAGTGACCACCAATCTGGTAGTCACTACCACTACGGTAGGGTCTACCACATGCCTGACCACCACTCAACACTGCGCGCACAACGGCGAGTCGAGACGCAGCGCACGATTCAGGCGCACGCGGTACGGCTGTTCACCGAGCGGGGCTATGACGCCACGACCATGACGGACGTCGCCGAGGCCGCGGGCGTGTCACCCATGACCGTCTACCGGCACTTCCCCACCAAGGAAGATCTCGTCCTGCTGGAACAGCACAGCCGCCTCGTGGCCGAACGGATCGCCGCGTCGTCGGCCGCACAGCCCCTGGTCCGCCGCATCGGCAGGGCGCTCATCGAATCGGCCGCGGTGTTGACCGATGGCGGCCACGGTGCGGGCCTGACGGCGAACGAGCAGTTCCTGCTGGCACGCCTCCAGCTGATGATCTCGACGCCGGCCTTGCGGGCCAAGCACCTGGACAGCCAGTACGCACTGCAACAGGCGATCGTCGACGGCCTCGGGGGCGATGCCACGGAGGGCGACGCGGCGTTCCACGCCCAGGCGGCGGCCAGCGCCTGCCTGGGCGCGATGCACACGGCCTTGGTGCGCTGGGCCGAGGACGGCGGACGGGCCGAGCTGCCCGACCTGATCGCGAAGGCGCTTGCCGCCGCGTTCGGCGAGGACATCGTCGGTCCCGGCCCGGCTGGGTGAGGCGGACCACCTCGGCGACAGGGACTCCGAACTGCCCTCGGAGAGCGCCGCATCGGCCTGCGCGAGCGAGGGGGACCCCCGCCCCGCCGACGAAGATCATCGCGTGCAGAATGGCCCGTATGTCGATATCGAACACTCCGAAGACGGCAACGATCGACGACGCCTCGGCGATCGGCCACACCCTGGCCCGCGCCTTCGACGACGACCCGATGATGCGCTGGTTCTTCCCCGACGACGCCACGCGTGAGGCGGGGCTAGGCCGCTACTTCGCCACGATCTTCACCCGGCAGTACGTCCGCCACGGCGTGTGTGAGCACACCCCGGCGGCGGCCGCCTACTGGGTGCCGCCGGGCGCGCAGGACAAGGCTGTTCCCGACGCGGAGACCATCAAGGAACTCACGGCGATCCTGGGCGACCAGGCTTCGCTGTTCCAGCAGGCCGTGGAGGCTGCCGCCGGGCACGGCCCACAGGAGCCGCACTGGTACCTGGCCGTGCTCGGCGCGGATCCCGCCGTCCAGGGGCAGGGCCACGGAGCCGCCCTCCTGCGCTCGGGCCTCGCCAAGGCCGACGCGGACGGCCTGCCCGTGTACCTGGAGTCCTCCAAGCCGTCCAACCTCCCCGTCTACGAGCACTTCGGCTTCACGGTGCTCGGCGAGATCCAACTCCCGGGCGGTGGACCGACCTTGTGGGCGATGCGCCGCGCGCCTCGCCCCACGTCCGGGGCTGCGTGACGGTTCGGGTGCTCTGCTGGGTGTCGAGCTCGCGCCACGACACGGGCCGTCGGCCGGGGGCAGGTATCACGCCCCCGGCCGGCGGCCCTTCGGTCAGTCGCCGATCCGCGGCAGAAGGGAGACCGTCATGGTGCCCTTCTGAGCGACCAGCACATCCTCATAGAGCATGAGTTGGGGCGGGTTCGCGAGGCCGGGCCCCTGCTGCTTGCCGATGTCGACGTGATCGCGCCAGACCTTCTCGCCCGTGCGCAGGTCGAGGCCGGAGAGGTCTCCGTTCGGGCTGAAGAAGTAGACGACTCCCTGCCTCGCCGACACCACGGGAGGCGCGCTGCCCGTCACCGACTCCTCACCGGGCATCTTGACGCCCACCGGTGCGGTCCACAGCTTCTTTCCCGTGGTCAGTGAGTAGGCCGACGCGTTGCCCTGCCAGCTCACGGAGATCAGACGATCGCCGACGACGTCCGAGTTGGCCACTTTCCCCTCGATCCGATGGGAGTGTGAGGTCTGCTCCCCGGAGCTGTCGACGGTGGTCACGTGCCTGACCTTGTCGGCCACACCCCACTGCTCGATCAGGACCATCCGGTCCCCCGACGTCCCCATGAACTGGTGCCTGCCAGGGATGGTCGTGATCTTCTTGGCGTCGCCGGTGGCGGGATCGAGCCGGATGACGTCGGTGTGGCCCGGCTTCTCCGTGTCCGGCGCGCACAGGAGATGGGGTACGCCGCTCAGGACCGCCCGCTGGCACGCGATGCCCTTGTCCCAGGTGTGGCGCCACTTCTCCTCACCTGTCAGTGGGTCGAGGGCCGACATCGTGCGCAGCGACGGGGTGTTGGCGAGGACCGCGCCGTCGATGAGCATGGCGGCCTGGTCGGTGCGGTCGTCCTGCGGCATCTTCTTCTTCCACAGCACGTCGCCGTTGTCGGCGTCCACCGCCATCAGATCGGTACCGCCCATGTAGTCCCCGTTCGGCAGGTTCTTGGCGGTGTGATTGCGGTAGGCGTAGACCACGCCGTCGCGCGCGGCGAACGGGTGGTCAAGGCCGTCGCCTTCCCGATTGACCTCGACGGTCCACAGGCGCTCGCCCGTGTTGGCGTCGAACTTCGCGGCGTCGTACTTGGACCCGGCGCAGTACAGCGCCGAACCGTCCACCAGACAGCCCCGCTCGGCGTCACCCGCGGCATCGTTCCGCCACGGCTTCCAGTCCTCCGGCGACGCCGCAGGACGCACCGGCCGGTCCTGCTCGCCGCCGGTGCCGCCCCCGAAGCCGAGCACCGCCCCCACGGTGATCGCGGCAACGGCCACCGCCGCCCCCGCGGCCTGCGAGAAGCGGCGCCTGCTGCGCCGCCGTACCACCTGCTCGACCAGGTCCCCGGGCGCCCGCACCCGGTCGAGCGCGACCGCGTGCAGCGTCTCCCGGACCTTCTCCTCGACGTGGTCCGTCGTCATCCCTGCATCTCCTTCGGCGTGTAGCTGAGCGGCTGGACCTGGTCCGCGGGCCTTTCCGGCCCGAGCTCCGGCACGAGGACACGGAGCTTGGCGAGCGACCGATGTGCCGTGCTGCGCACCGTGCCGACCGGGCATCTCAGCAGCGCCGCGACCTCCGCCTCCGGCAGGTCCTCGAAGTAGCGCAGGACGACCACGGCCCGCTGCCGCTTCGAGAGACGACGCAGCGCCGCCCACAGCGCGATCCGCAGCTCGGACTCCGACTCCGCGCCCTGGCTGCCGGACTCGGGCAGCACGGGCACCGTCGTCTCGGCCCGGTGTCCGCGCAGTCGCCAGCGGTTGACCTGCTGGCGGTACAGGATCTGGCGGACGTACGCCTCGGGCTGTTCGATGCGCGCCCAGCGTCCATAGGCCTTCATCAGCGCGATCTGCAGCAGATCCTCCGCCGCGTGCCGGTCCCCGCCGGTGAGCAGCACCGCGAGCCGCAGCAGCGCGGTGGAGCGCATCGCTACGAACTCGTGGAACCCGTCGTGACTTGAGGCCTCCATCGACCCTCCCCTTCTTGGCAACCATCACGACGCGATGGACCACCCGCGGCTATCCCTCGGCGGGCGAGATTGTGCGATCACACCAAGTGGCCTGACGGGAGAGAGACGAAGACTCAGCGGTGGCGGCGCGGCAGGCGTACGACCTGGACGAAGAAGTCATCGATCTGGCGTACGGCGGCGATGAACTGATCCAGGTCGACCGGCTTGGTGACGTAGGCGTTCGCGTGGAGTTTGTAGCTGCGCAGGATGTCCTCCTCCGCCGCCGAGGTGGTGAGCACGACCACCGGGATGTCCTTCAGGTCCGGGTCCGACTTGATCTTCTGAAGGACCTGGCGCCCGTCGTACTTGGGGAGGTTGAGGTCGAGCAGGATGAGGTCGGGACGCGGCACTTCCGTGTACGCACCGCGCTGGTAGAGGAAGTCGAGCGCTTGCTCGCCGTCCCTGGCCACGTGCAGCTTGTTGCGGATCTTGTTGTCCTCGAACGCCTCGCGCGTCATCAGCTCGTCGCCCGGGTCGTCCTCCACGAGGAGCACGTCGATCGGCGTGGCGGAAGGGGTGCTCATGTCAGGGCCTTCTCCTCGGTGCGGGATGCGGAGTCCTGCGCGGTGTCGGGGTCGGCATCGGCATCGGCATCGGCATCGGACGGCAGGGTGAAGCACACGCGCGTCCCCCCGGTGTGGCCGCTGTCGATCCAGATGTGGCCGCCGTGGTGCTCGACGATCTTCTTGCACAGCGCCAGGCCGATGCCGGTGCCTCCGTAGGCGTCGCGGCCGTGCAGGCGCTGGAAGATCACGAACACCTTCTCCACGAACTCCTCGGGGATGCCGATGCCGTTGTCGGTGACACAGAGGAGCCAGGTGCCGGAGCCCTCGTCCTCCTCGCAGGTGATCCGGATCCGCGGGGTGCGTTCGGGGTGGTGGAACTTCACGGCGTTGCCGACGAGGTTCTGCCAGAGCATCGTCAGGAGCGTCGGGTCGCCGACAGTCCCGGGCAGCTTCTGCGGACGTTCGACGAGCGCGCCGGTGTCCCGGACGGAGGTGTCCAGATTGGCAAGGGCCTTGGTGAGGGCCTGGTCGAGGTCGACGGGCACCCGGGCGTCGTTGAGGCGCCCGACGCGGGAGAAGGTGAGCAGGTCGTTGATGAGGACCTGCATGCGCTTGGCACCGTCGACCGCGAAGTCGATGTACTGCTTGGCCCGGTCGTCGAGCGTGTCTCCGTACCGCTTCTCCAGGAGCTGGCAGAAGGAGGCGACCTTGCGCAGGGGCTCCTGCAGGTCGTGCGACGCGACGTAGGCGAACTGCTCCAGCTCGGCGTTGGAGCGCCGCAGTTCCACGGCCTGGGCGTCCAGTTCGGCCGCCTGCTGGGTCAGCACGTCCCGCTGGCGGCGTGAGGCTTCCAGTTCCTCCACCATCTGCTGCCGCATCCCCTCCACATCCCCTGCCACCGCCCTGAGGTCCGCGGGACCGTCGACCGTGATGACGTGGTCGAAATCGCCGCGCGCCACCTGGCGCGATGAGACGCGCAACGCCTCCAGGGGGCGGGCCACCAGCGTGCGCACCAGGAACGCCAGGGCGATCCCGGCCAGCAGGAAGACCGCCACCATGGTGCCGAGGATCACGGTACGCACCGTGCGGGTACTGTCCAGCTCGTCCTTGCCGTCCTCGACGGCCCGCGCCAGGTCGGCGTTCTGCGTGGCCCACACCGTGCGGATCCGGTCGAAGACCTTCTTGCCGCGCCCCGCGTTCGTCGCCGCGACGGCGCGTGGCTCACCGGGCGTCACATCGGCCACCAGCGGTGCGGCATAGGCGCGCCGCCAGTCCGCCGCCTCCCGCTGGACCGCCTTGAGGTCCGCCATCAGCCGGGGCCGGTCGCCGATGAGGTCACGCAGCCGAGCGGCGGCGTGGGCCTCGTCCCGCTTGCCCTGGGCGTAGGGGTCGAGGAACTGGCGGTCGGCGGTGATGGCGTAGCCCCGGACGCCGGTCTCCTGGTTCACCAGAGCTGCCTGCAGGCGGTACGCCTGCGTCCGGGCGGGCTGGAGGCGGTCGGTCAACTGGTCGGTCACGTCCGCGGTCTGTCCGAGGAGGCGGGCGCCGACCACGGTGCCGACGACCACCAGGAGCACCATCAGCGCCAGCACCAGCTGGAACCAGCCCTGCACCGTCAGCCGACGGCCGATCCACGCCCTGCTCTTCGTCTCAGCCACGGCGTTGCTCTCCGATGCCGGTCTTGTAGCGCCCCTCGGCCACCGCTCGCGTCGGCCCGTCGCCGTCACCGTGCCAGTGCAGGTGCACCACGGCCACGTCGTCGGCGAGGCCGCCCTGGTCCTCGGCGAGATCCTCGGCCCGCTGGATGAGCGTGTCGACGAACGCCTCCGGTGCCAGCGCGGCCAACTCCCGTGCGAGGCCGAGGAGTCCTTCTTCACCGAGGCGCCTGCGGCCCGTGCCCACATGCCCCTCGAACAGGCCGTCGGTGAACAGCACCAGCGCCGCGCCCGCGGGAAGGGGCACCTCCTCGACCGGCCAGCGCAGCGCGCCGGGCACGACGCCCAGGGCAGGACCGCCGGCCACCTCCACCCAGTCGACGCCGCCCTCCGCGGTGCGCAGCAGCATCCCGGGATGGCCGGCGCGCGTCAGCCGCACGTGCTGTGCCCCGGCCGGAACGGAGAGGCTCGTCAGCGTGGCGAAGATGTACGGCTTCGCCCGCTCCGCCAGCATGATCTCCTCGAGCCTGCCCACCTGTTCGGGGCCGGTGACGCCGCTGAGCACCAGGGTGCGCCAGGCGATGCGCAGCGCGACACCGAGGGCCGCCTCGTCGGGGCCGTGGCCGGAGACGTCCCCTATGAGCGCGTGCACGGTACCGTCCGCACCCTGGACGATGTCGTAGAAGTCGCCGCCGAGGAGGGCCTGGGCGCGGCCTGGCCGGTAGCGGGCCACGACGTCCACACCCGCGCTGTTCAGGAGCGGCCTCGGCAGCAGTCCCCGTTCGAGGCGGGCGTTCTCCTGGGCCTGCATCTGGCTGGCTTTCAGGGCGACGCCCGCCTGCTCGGCCTGCTTGCGCTGGATCGCGTAGCGCACGGCCCGGCCGAACAGCTCCGGTTCCACCCGGCCCTTGACGAGGTAGTCCTGCGCCCCCGCGGTCACGGCGGCGAGGCCGGTCTCCTCCTCGGCGAGGCCCGTGAGCACGACGACCGCGACCTGGTCGGCATGGGACTGGACCATGGACACGGCCTCCAGCCCCTGGGCATCCGGCAGATGCAGGTCGAGCAGCACGCAGTCCGGCACCTCCAGGGCCAGTGCCTCACGCGCCTCGGACATGGAACGCACCCACCGCAGGCGCATCTTCAGGGCGCTGTCGGCGACGAGTTCCTCGACCAGGAGCGCGTCGCCGGGATCGTCCTCGATCAGCAGCACCGACGGCTGCGGCAACTGCCGCGCCGGTGCGGTGTCGTTCTCGGCCGCCAACCGCACGCCGGAAGTCCATGGCTGTGGCGCCACCGCTATGTTCCCGCCTTCCCCACCCGGTAAGTCCGCCTGGCCGCTGGGCCGTTGCCGACGGCACCACGGAGGCGAGTCCGCTCGCGGCGACCGTCGAATGGTCTCCGGATCTTCGCACAACGCACACACCGCTCGGTAGCGGAACGTCGAGGCCGCCGGGCCACACCGAGCAGCGGGCGCGGGCAGAGGAACCCCCGCAAGGGGGAGCCGAGTTGACGCTACTGACCCACCCTGCCGTCGATGCACTCACGCAGCAGGTCGGCCTGCCCGCAGTGCCGGGCGTACTCCTCGATCCTGTGCACCATGAGCTCCCGGACCGCGAACCCGTCCATGCCCAACCGCTCGCCCAGGTCCGGGTACTGGGCCAGCTCGGCGTCCAACGCGGCCTGCTCGCGCGCCAGATCGGCGTACGCGGCATCGACCTGGGCCTGCTCGCCGACCGCTCCGTCGAAGTCCGCGTCGCGCTCGCCGTACAGCTTCGGCAGCTGGTCGCCGTCGCGGAGCCAGTTGCGCCAGTCCCGCTCCACCTCGGCGAGATGCCGCACCAGGCCGAGCAGCGACACCGTAGACGGCGGGACCGAACGGAGGGCCAGTTGCTCAGGGGTCAGCCCCTCGCACTTCATCCGCAGGGTCAGGCGGTAGCTCTTCAGGAAGTCCTGAAGCGTCGCCAGCTCGCCGTCCGGGCTGACTCCGTCGCTGTTGCGCGGGTCGTCGTCCGGGTCGGCCCACATGTCGGGGTAGGTGGTCGCCTGCGTCCATCGTTCGGGTCGGTCGCTCATGCGGGCCATGGTCGCCCGCGGGGGTCCGGCGCGCCACCGACTTTCGCGGACCGTCAGCGCCAGTCGGGGCCGCCCGAGACGGGCGACAGAAGGCTTTCGATCTTCGTCTGGATCTCCCGCATGACGGACACGACGCGGCTCTGGTGTGCGTCGGTGAGCCGGGCCACGGGCACCGAGCAGCTGATGGCGTCGACGGCCGGCGCGTCGTACCGCAGGGCGAAGCCGAAGCCCGCGATGCCGCTCACCGTCTCCTCGCGGTCGATCGCGTAGCCGCGCTCACGCACCCGTCCGAGGTCGGCGAGCAGCACGGCGCGGTCGGTGTGCGTGCTCTGCGTGAACGCAGTCAACGGACCCTCGCCGAGCGGGAGTTCACCGTCCGGCCGCTCGGCAAGCAGCGCCTTGCCGAGGGCTCCGGCGTGCGCGGGGACGCGGCGGCCGACCCGGCTGATGGTGCGCAGGTACTCGTGGGACTCGCGGGTCGCGAGGTACACGACGCTCGGGCCGTCGAGCCGTGCCAGGTGGATCGTCTCGCCCAGGGCGTCCGAGGCCTCGTCCAGATACGGGCGGATGGCGCGCACCCGCGCGTCGCCGTCGAGGTAGCTCGTGCCGGTGAGCAGCGTGCGGATGCCGATGCCGTAGAGGGATCCGGTGGTGTCCGTGCGCACCCAGCCGCAGTCGACCAGGGTCCGCAGCAGCTGGTACATGCTGCTGCGCGGCACGTCCATCTCCTCGGCGAGCTCGTCGAGGCGGGCCGGCCGGTCGGCGCGTTCGGCGAGCAGCTCGAGCAGCGCGACGGTGCGCAGCGCCGACTTCACCCCGCGGACTCCCGGGCCGGTCCCGCGGTCCGTTCCGCTGCTCTCCGCCATGCGCCCATCGTAGATCCGCGGCGTCCGCCCATTGACCCCTGTCGTTCATGACCCTAGCCTCCATTCTCATACGTGGACGCCATCTGCATATAGAGATGAGATTCATGAACGAGCACGGCACGATCGAACACAGCACGACCAAGCTCAGTACGACGCCCCAGAGCGTCGCCCAGCGGCTGCGGGAGGGCATGGCGCGCGGCGTGCTGTCCTTCCCTCTCACGAGCATGGACAGCGACGGCGGCCTGGACCTGGAGTCCTACCGCGCCTATCTGACGGCCCAGTTGGCGACGGAGCCGGGCGCGGTGTTCCCCGCGTGCGGAACCGGCGAGTTCTTCTCGCTCGACGAGGAGGAGTACCGCGCGGTCATCAGGGTCACGGTGGAGGTCGCCGACGGCCGGCTGCCGGTGGTGGCGGGCACCGGATACGGGTGGGCGCAGTCGCTGCGGTTCGCCCGGATCGCGGAGGAAGAGGGCGCGGACGCCCTGCTGGTGATGCCCCACTACCTGGTCGAGGCGGCACAGGACGGCCTGGTGGAGCAGCTGCGCCGCCTCTCCGCGGGCACCCGGCTTCCTCTCATCGCCTATCAGCGCGGCCAGGTCACCTTCCATGCCGATGCCCTGCGCCGGATCGCGGAGATCCCCGCCGTCATCGGCCTCAAGGACGGGCACAGCGACCTCGACCGGCTACAGCGCCTCACCCTTGCCGCCCCCGACGGCTTCCTCTTCTTCAACGGCGCCGCCACCGCGGAGATCCAGGCCCGCGCGTACGCCACCGTCGGTGTCCCTGCCTACTCCTCCGCCGTCCACGCCTTCGCCCCCGAGATCGCGAACGCCTTCTTCGACGCACTGCGGGAGGGGGACGACACCGCGGTGGACCGGCTCCTTCGGGAGTTCTACGTCCCGCTGGTCGAGCTGCGCGACCGGGCTCCCGGATACGCCGTCTCGCTCGTCAAGGCCGCCGCCCGGCTGCGCGGCCTCCCGGTCGGCCCGGTGCGCGCGCCCCTCACCGACCCCGGCCCCGAGGACATCGCCGATCTGGAGAAGGTGCTCGACGCCGGTCTCGACCTGGTCCGGGCCACGCGGCACAGGCCCTGAACACACCCGCATCCACAGTTCAAAGGGGAACTGAAATGCCGCTCGTCGTAGTCGGGATCAGCGTCTTGGTCCTGCTGTTCCTCATGACCCGGCTGAAACTGAACGGTTTCGCCGCCCTCCTGTTCGTGGCGGTCGCCGTCGCCCTTGTGCAGGGGATTCCGGTCGCCACGATCCCCGACGTCCTCTCGGAGGGCATCGGCGGCCAGATCGGCGACACGATGCTCGTCATCGGGCTCGGCGCCATGGTCGGCCGCGTCATGGGGGACTCCGGTGCCGCGCAGCGCATCGCCAACAAGATGCTGGACGCCTTCGGACCGCGATGGGTCCAAGTGGCCATGGTGGTCACGTCCATGCTCATCGGCGTCACCATGTTCTACGAGGTCGCCTTCATCATCATCGTGCCCATCGCCTTCACCCTCGTACGCGTGACCGGGGCGAAGCTGCTGTGGATCGGGCTTCCGATGTCGATCACGCTCTCCACGATGCACAGCTTCCTGCCGCCGCATCCGGGCCCCACCGCCGTGGCCGCGACGTTCCACGCCTCCGTCGGACTCACCCTGGTCTACGGCCTGTTCATCGCGGTACCCGCCGGTGCGCTGATCGCGCTGGTGTGGCCGCGGCTTCCGTTCATCAAGGCGATGAACCCCTCCATTCCCAAGGGCCTTGTCAGCGAGCGCGAGTTCACCGACGAGGAGATGCCCGGCATGGGCTGGGCCCTGACCGTGGCGCTCTTCCCCGTCGTACTGATCGCCGGTGCCTCGGTGACCGAGATGGCCACGTCCGGCGAGAGCCCGTTCCTCCACTTCGTCACCTTCATCGGCTCGGCACCCATCGCGCTGCTTCTGACCCTCCTCCTGGCGATCTGGGCGTTCGGCCCGCGCATCGGCCGCAGCCTGGCCGACGTCAGCGCTTCCTGTACGTCGGCGGCGCAGGCCATGGCGATGATCCTGCTGGTGATCGGGGCGGGCGGCGCCTTCAAGAACGTCCTCGTCGAAGGCGGCATATCCGACCACATCAAGGACACCACCGACAGCTGGTCCATATCGCCGCTCATCCTCGCGTGGCTCATCGCGGTGATCCTGCGCATCGCCCTCGGCTCCGCCACGGTCGCCGTCGTCACCGCCTCCGGTGTGGTGCTGCCGCTCCTGGCGAACAGCGGCGTCCACCCCGAGGTCCTGGTGCTCGCCGTCTCCTGCGGATCGATCGCCTTCTCGCACGTCAACGACCCCGGATTCTGGCTGTTCAAGGAGTACTTCAACCTCTCGGTCATCGAGGCCATCAAGGTCCGCACCACCTATACGACGGTGCTCGCGATCCTCGGCCTCGGCGGCGTACTCGCGGTGGAGTGGGCCCTGGACGTCCTCAGCCTCTGACCCACCACCGACCTGCACCCCGCTCCGAACTCCCCCTACCTCCGACACCGAGGAATTTGTGATCATGAACAGGCAGCCGACCGTCACCGCGTTCAGCGTCTACCCGGTCGCAGGCCGGGACTGCATGGAGCTGAACCTCTCCGGCGCGCACGGCCCCTACTTCACCCGCAACATCGTGGTCCTGCGGGACTCCGAGGGCCGCACGGGCCTGGGCGAAGTGCCGGGCGGCGAGAAGATAACCCAGACCCTGCGCGACGCCGAGTCGCTCGTCGTCGGCGCCCGCGTCGGTGACTACAAGCGCGTCCTGCGCGAGATCGGCGACCGCTTCGCCGACCGTGACTCCGCCGGACGCGGCGCCCAGACCTTCGACCTGCGCACCGCCGTGCACGCCGTCACCGCCGTCGAATCCGCGCTGCTCGACCTCCTTGGCCAGCACCTGGAGGTGCCCGTCGCGGCCCTGCTCGGCGACGGACAGCAGCGCGACTCCGTCCGCGTCCTCGGCTATCTCTTCTACGTCGGCGACCCCGACCGCACCGATCTGGAGTACGTCCGCGAGCCCGATTCCCCCGTCGACTGGCACCGCATCCGGCACGAGCAGGCGCTGTCCCCCGAGGCGATCGTCCGGCAGGCCGAAGCGGCCTACGACCGGTACGGCTTCCGGGACTTCAAACTCAAGGGCGGTGTCCTGGAGGGCGCCGAGGAGGTCGCGGCCGTACGCGCGCTCAAGGACCGCTTCCCCCAGGCCCGCATCACCCTCGACCCCAACGGCGCATGGTCGCTGCGCGAGGCGATCGAGCTGTGCACGCCCCTGACCGACACGCTCGCCTACGCCGAGGACCCCTGCGGCGCCGAGGACGGCTACTCCGGCCGCGAGGTCCTTGCCGAGTTCCGCCGCGCAACGGGGCTGGCGACCGCCACCAACATGGTCGCCACCGACTGGCGGCAGATGACCCACGCCCTGGCCCTTCAGTCGGTCTCCATCCCCCTCGCCGACCCGCACTTCTGGACCATGCAGGGCTCCGTGCGCGTGGCGCAGCTGTGCAACGCGATGGGCCTCACCTGGGGTTGCCACTCCAACAACCACTTCGACATATCCCTGGCCATGGTCACCCACTGCGGGGCCGCGGCCCCCGGGGACTACAACGCCCTGGACACTCACTGGATCTGGCAGGAGGGCCTGGAGCGCCTCACCACCGCCCCGCCCCGCATCGTCGACGGCGAGATCGCCGTACCCGACGCCCCTGGCCTGGGCATCGAGCTCGACATGGACCGTCTCCTGGCGGCCCACGACCTGTACCTGCACAAGGCACTGGGCGCGCGCGACGACGCCACCGGCATGCGCTACCTCATCCCCGACTGGCAGTTCGACAACAAGCGCCCGTGCCTGGTGCGTTGACGACTTTCAGGGCTTGGGGACGCCCTTGCCGTCGATGAGGTCCCCGACTCCGTCAAGCAGCCGTTCGAGCCCGAACTCGAAGAGCGTGCCGAGCTCGAGGTCGAATTCGTCGTCGCCGAAGAGCGTGGACAGGATCGGATAGGCCCCGCTGGTCTGGATCGCGTCCATCCGGGGCTCGTGGGACGTCATCCACTCCTCGGGGGTCATGCCGGTGTCCTGCCGCGCCTGGGCCTCCAACTCGATGGCCATCGCGACACCTTGGGCATGGGCGAGGAGCGAGAGGTGGACGTGGATCATCTGGTACGGGGTGAGGCCCACTCCGTTCAGGGCGGCGAGGACACGCTCCGTGTACCGCATCGCATGGGGCGAGGCCATCGGCCGGGTGAGGGCGGCCATGGCCCGCCCCAGCCAGGGATGACGCTCGTACAGACCCCACAACCACCGCGCCTCCCGGGCCAGTTGCGCACGCCAGCCACCCGGTACGGGGCCCGGCGGTTCCTCACTGAACACCGCCTCGGACATCAGCCGTACGAGTTCGCCCTTGCTCGGGACGTGCCGGTACAGGGCCATGGTGGAGGTGCCGAACTCGGCGGCGACGCGTCTCATGGACAGCGCCGCGAGCCCCTCCGCGTCGGTGAACGCGATCGCGGTGCGGATGATGCGCTCGCGGTTCAGGCCCTGGCCGGGGGCCACTCGGCGCTCCCGCGCCGGCTCCGCGACCACCGTGCCGACACCGGGCACCGCGCGCACCAGGCCTTCCTGGTTCAGCACGGCGAGCGCCTTCGTCGCGGTCGCCATGGCGACGTCCCACTCCTGGGTGATGCGCCGGGTGGAGGGGACACGGTCGCCGGGAGCGAGCTCGCCGGAGTCGATCCGGTGGCGGATGTCCCGTGCGATGCGGAGATAGGGCGGGTCGGCAGCCATGGGCTCACTGTACTAGTGCACCAGGTGCACCATCGCCCTGCCAATTAGCGGTACTCAGAGAGGTGCACTAGGTCATTGTTTGCGGTGTACGCGCGGATCCGATTCCGTGCCGGGCATGGAGAACACACCCAACACCCGCGCGGGCCGCAAGGAATGGACCGCCCTCGGCGTCCTGATGCTGCCCCTGCTTCTGGTCTCGATGGACGTCTCGATCCTCTACTTCGCGATTCCCTACATCAGCCAGGACCTGGAGCCCAGCGCCACACAGCAGCTGTGGATCCTCGACATGTACGGCTTCGTCCTCGCCGGACTGCTGATCACCATGGGCGCCCTCGGCGACCGGATCGGCCGGCGCACCCTGGTGCTCGGGGGCGCCGCGGTCTTCGGCGCGGCCTCGGTCGCCGCCGCGTACGCGCACTCGGCCGAACTGCTCATCGCCGTACGGGCGTTGCTGGGTCTTGGCGGCGCGGCCCTGATGCCGTCGACACTCGCCCTGATCCGCAATCTGTTCCGCGACACGAGGCAGCGCGCCCAGGCGGTGACCCTGTGGACGGGCGTCATGACCGCGGGCATCTCCCTGGGGCCCGTGGTCAGCGGTCTGCTCCTTGAGCATTTCTGGTGGGGTTCGGTCTTCCTGATCAATCTGCCCGCGATGGCGCTCCTGCTCGCCCTGGTCCCCTTCCTGGTGCCGGAGTTCAAGGTGCCGCAGCAGGGGCGCTTCGACCTGCTGAGCGCGGCACTCTCGCTCGCCTCCCTGCTGCCGGTCATCTACGGCATCAAGGAGCTGGCCCAGCACGGCTCCGAGCCGCTGCCCGCTCTCGGCGTTACATCCGGGCTGGTGCTCGGCTTCGTCTTCGTGCACCGCCAGAAGCGTCTGACCCACCCGATGATCGACCTCGGCCTGCTGGGCCGGCGCGCCTTCGGCGGCCCGGTGGTCGCCAATCTCCTCGCCATGTTCGCCACGGTGGGCATGGCCGTCTATCTCACGCAGTACCTGCAGTCCGTCCTCGGGATGAGCCCGTTCGAAGCCGCCTTGTGGAGCCTGGTGCCCGCCACGGGTCTGGCCGTCATGGCCCCGGTCGCGGCCGTGCTCGCCCAGCGCGTCGACCGCGCCTTCGTCATGGGCGGCGGCTTCCTCGTCTCCGCCTGCGGCTTCCTCTGGCTGACCCAGGTGCACGCCGACACGGCACTCTGGGTCACGCTGGCCGGCGCATCGGTCTACGCGGGCGGCCTGGTCGCCTCCATGACGCTCGCCAATGAACTCGCCCTCGGAGCGGCACCGCCAGAACGCGCGGGCTCGGCCGCGGCCGTCCTCGAGTCGGGCCAGGAGCTGGGCGGAGCCCTGGGCATGGCGATCCTCGGCTCGATCGGCGCGGCCGTCTACAGCCGCGACATGGCCGACGCCCTCCCGGCGGGCGTTCCGCACGCCGACGCGGTACGCGAAACCCTGGGCGGCGCGACGACCGTGGCCGCGGGACTCCCCTCAAGCACGGCGGACACCGTGCTGTCGGCGGCGCGTGACGCCTTCAGCCACGGGATGGGCTTCGCCGCGCTCGGCGCGGCCGTCGTCATGACCGCGGCGGGCCTCTTCTGCCTCGTCCTGCTGCGGGGCGCGGGCAAGGCCGAGCACCCGACGGATCCGCCCTCCGAATCCCCCGTGACGCCACTGGCGACACAAGTGGCGCCATAGATGATTCCCCGTGGTGCCACATGTGTGCCATGATGGCACCACGGGGAGCATCCCTCGGCCTCACAAGCCGAGGGACGCGCGTGTGGCGGAGTGAGTCATCAAAAGGGGCCGGGCCATGAAGACAGCACAGAATCAGCAGCAGACAGCGCCCGGCGCCTTCACCGCGTTCGCCCGCTTCGTACTCTGCGGCGGCGGGGTGGGGCTCGCCTCCAGCTTCGCGGTGGCGAGCCTGGCCTCCTGGATTCCCTGGGCTCTGGCCAACGCATGTGTCACCGCGGTCTCCACCCTCCTGGCCACCGAGCTGCACGCCCGCTTCACGTTCGGGGCGGGCGGGCGCGCGACCTGGCGCCAGCACGCCCAGTCGGCCGGGTCCGCCGCGGCCGCATATGCGGTGACCTGCGTGGCGATGCTCGTCCTGCAGCAGCTGGTGACGTCGCCCGGCGCGGTGCTCGAACAGGTCGTCTACCTGTCGGCCTCCGCACTCGCCGGTGTCGCGCGGTTCGTGGTGCTGCGCCTCGTCGTCTTCGCACGCAGCCGCGCGCAGGCACCGGCCACGGCCCGTCCCGTGCACGCGACCCTGGCCCGCGTCCCGGCCCCGGCCGATCCCGCGGCGCTCTGCCACGCCGCCTGAGGGACTGCCGCGAGGCGGGCCAGGAGGGCGCAGGAGAGGCCAGCCTCGGCCTGGGAGTATCCGACGGCCGCGGCGACGCGGGCCGCCAACTCGTGGTCCCGCGTCGTGCCGGACGTCGAATGATCACTGTATTGGTCCTGGTCAGCACAGTGATCACTGGACCTGGCCGCAGGCGGCGCGACACGACTTCGTAGGATCTCGGGTGAGTACGCGGACGCCCCGACCCCGGGCCGCCGATGTGCCAGCGCCCCCTGCCGACCGCACGGGCGGCCGTGGCGACTCCTGCCCTCTGTCACCCCGCCGACCGGGTCCCCCGTCGGCTGAAGTCCGGAACGTCCCTCTCTTGAGCACCGACGAAATAACCGAGGCGCCGCCCGCGCCTGCCAAGGCGCGCCCCCGTACACGCACACGTCCACGCGTCCTGCCCCGCCTCGTGGGCCGCGCCCCCGCCCCACCGCCCGCGGGCACCGCCCTGCACAACATCAGTGCCGTCACCGCCGTGCTGCTGGCGCTCGTCGCCGTCGGTTCCGTCGTCCACGAGCCGGTCCTCATACCCCCGCTCGCCGCGTCCGCCGCGATCGTGCACAGCCTCCCGCGGCTCCCGCTGGCCCAGCCGCGCAGCGTGATCGCCGGGCATCTGCTGTGCGCCGGCGTCGGATACGCGATCCTCGCCGCCCTGGGCAGCGCCCCGTGGGCCGCCGCGCTGGCCGCGGGCATCGGTCTCGCCGTGATGACCGTGGCGCGCACCCCGCACTCGCCGGCCTGCGCCACCGCCGTCGTCATCGTCCTGCACCATCCCCGGCCCGCCACCTTCGTTCCGCTGCTCGCCGGATCGGTCGTCGTGGTCGTCCTGGCGGGGTGGGCCGCCTCGTGCGCCCGGCCCAGCGCGCCGCGCTACCCCGCGTACTGGTGGTGATCGGTTGTGCGACGGCACGGGGGCGTGGTGATGTTCTCGGCGAAGCAGAGAGCAGAAGTGCGAGAAGGGATACGTGATGGCAGCGGCTAGGACAGTGACCTTCCCCTCCGGCGTGAGCGTGCCCGCCCTGGGCCAGGGCACCTGGCGCATGGGCGACGATCCGTCGCGCCGCGCCGAGGAGTTGGCCTCCCTCCGCAGGGGTCTGGACCTGGGCATGACGCTGATCGACACGGCGGAGATGTACGGCAGCGGCGCCTCCGAGGAGCTGGTCGGCGAGGCGATTCGCGGGCACCGCGACGACGTGTTCCTGGTGAGCAAGGTGCTGCCGTCGAACGCCGACGCCCGCGGCACCGTCGAGGCCTGCCATGCGAGCCTGCGCCGCCTTGGCACCGACCGGATCGACCTGTACCTGCTGCACTGGCGGGGCGGGGTTCCGCTCTCCGAGACCGTCGAGGCGCTCGAAGGTCTCGTGAGCGACGGCAGCATCGGCGCCTGGGGCGTGAGCAACCTCGATGTCGACGACCTGACGGAACTCCCCGAAGGCGCCCGCCCGCAGACGGACCAGGTGCTCTACAACCTCACCCGCCGCGGCCCCGAGTACGACCTGTTCCCCTGGTGCCGCGCACGCTCGGTGCCCTTGATGGCGTACTCCCCGCTGGAGCAGGGGCGGCTGCTCGGCCATCAGGCCCTGGAGTCGGTGGCGTCGGCGCACGGGTGCACACCGCTTCAGGTGGCGCTCGCCTGGGTGCTGCGCCACGACGACGTCATCGCCATCCCGAAGGCCTCCACCGCGGCGCACGTGGAGGAGAACCACGCCGCCCTCGACGTCAGCCTCACCGACGACGACCTCAAGGCGCTGGATGCCGCGTTCCCCGCGCCGGTGCGCAAGGAGCCCCTGGAGATCCTCTGACGGGCCCCGCCCGAGGAACCCGGCCGGCAACAGGAAGTGTGCGCTCCGCATGTCAGGGCACCCGTCACGTCGCTGCGCATGCTTGCCCGAGCATGTCGCTCTAGGGTGAATCCCGGGGCCCGCAATGCCCGGAGCCACAGACTTCGGGCCGTACAGGAGGCCATTCATGCCCCTCGCCGCAAGCGGAACCTCGTCGCTGATGCTGATCATCGGCGTGGTGATCGTCGTCGTACTGCTCGGTCTGTTCATTTTCGGACGGCGACAGGTCACTCGACGCCCCGACCCGCCACAGGAACCCCAGCCGCGCGCGGATTCCTGGGAGGAGCCCCACGAGGATCCTCCCGAGTCGCGCTAGGCGTCCCAGGAGGAACGGCATGCCCATCGCCACGGTCGACCCCGCCACCGGCGAGACGCTCGAGAGCTTCGAGCCGCTCGATGACGCGAAGGTCGAGGCCCGTCTGGCGGCCGCCCACGCCGCGTTCGGCCAGTACCGCACCAGCGACTTCAGCGAGCGTGCCCGGCTGATGAACCGGGCCGCCGATCTCCTCGAGGAGGACAACGCGTTCATCGCCCGCACCATGACCACCGAGATGGGCAAGCCCGTCAAGGCGGCAAGGGCCGAGGCGGCCAAGTGCGTCAAGGCCATGCGCTGGTACGCGGAGCGGGCCGAGGAGCTGCTCGCGGACGAGCAGCCCGCGCAGGCCGACGTCGCGGATTCCGGCGCGGAGCGGGCCATCGTCCGCTACCGCCCGCTCGGCGTCGTGCTGGCCGTGATGCCGTGGAACTTCCCGCTCTGGCAGGTCGTACGGTTCGCGGCCCCCGCCCTCATGGCGGGCAACGTCGGTCTGCTCAAGCACGCGTCGAACGTGCCCCAGACGGCCCTCTACCTCCAGGATCTCTTCCGCCGCGCCGGGTTTCCCGAGGGCTGCTTCCAGACGCTGCTGGTCGGCTCGGGCGCCGTCGAGGGCATCCTGCGCGACGAGCGGGTGGTGGCGGCGACCCTCACCGGCAGCGAACCGGCCGGGCGCTCGGTGGCGTCCATCGCCGGCGACGAGATCAAGAAGACCGTCCTGGAGCTGGGCGGCAGCGATCCCTACCTCGTGCTGCCGAGCGCCGACATCGAGCGGGCCGCCGCGACCGCGGTGACCGCCCGGGTGCAGAACAACGGACAGTCCTGCATCGCCGCCAAGCGCTTCATCGTGCACGCCGACGTCTACGACGCCTTCCGTGACCGATTCGTCGCGGGCATGCGGGAGTTGACCGTCGGCGACCCGGCGGACGAGGGCACCGACGTCGGCCCGCTCGCCACCGAACAGGGCCGCAAGGACCTGGAGGAACTCGTCGACGACGCGCTCGCCCGCGGCGCCACCGCGCTGTGCGGCGGGCAGCGCCCCAAGGAGCAGGAGCGGGGCTGGTACTACTCCCCCACCGTCCTGGCCGATGTGACCCCTCAGATGCGCATCCACCGGGAGGAGGCGTTCGGCCCGGTGGCCACGCTCTATCGCGTGGCGGACCTGGACGAGGCCGTGACCCTGGCCAACGACTCACCGTTCGGGCTCAGCTCGAACGTGTGGACCCGCGACGACTCCGACGTCGAGCGCTGTGTACGGGACCTCCAGGCGGGCGGTGTCTTCTTCAACGGCATGACCGCCTCCCACCCGGGCCTGCCCTTCGGCGGCGTCAAGCGCTCGGGCTACGGACGTGAGCTCGCGGGGCACGGCATCCGCGAGTTCTGCAACGCCACGACGGTCTGGTACGGCCGCTGACTCACCCCCGACCGCCCGCGTGGTTCCCCGCCCACACCGCGGGGGTGCGGCCCGACCACGGACTCGCCTGTTCGAGTTGGCCTGCGAGGCGGAAGAGGCGGCCTTCGCACCCGTAGCCGGCAGCGAACTGCATGCCGATCGGCAGCCCCGTCCCGGGGTCGGCCGTCACGGGCACCGACATGGCGGGCGTGCCCGCGACGTTGAACGCCGTGGTGAACGGCGAGCGGTCGTTGAGACGCTCGATCCAGCCGAGGCCGTCAAGCGCCTCCGTGCCCTCGGCGTAAGCACCCAGGGTCATGGGAAGCTCCGGCAGGGTCGGGGTGAGCAGCACGTCGCAGGCGTCGAAGCACCGCGCCAGGCTGCGAGCGACCCTGTTCCGCATCGCGAGGGCGGCGACGAACTGGGGGCCGCTGACCCGCTGCCCGTAGTGGTAGCCGGCCAGGGTCTCCGTCTCCAGGGTCGAGGAGTCGGCGGGCCGGTCGAAGGCGGCGGCCAGACCGTCGACCAGGGCCGTGAGATTCACCGTCATCAGACGGGCGTTGGCCAGGACGAACTCCTCCCAGTCGACCCCGAGGTCCACCGTGGCCTCCGCCACCTGATGGCCGAGGGATTCGAGCAGGTGCACGGTACGGCTGAGAGCGTCGGCCACCGGCTTCGTGGTCCTGCGTCCGCCCCACGCCTGGGTGAGGACACCGATCCGCAGCGCGCCCGGGTGGCGGGTGACTTCCTCCGCGTAGGGCCGGGACGGCTGCTCGGCGAAGTAGGGGTCACCCGCTTCCGGTCCGCGGATCCGGTCGAGCAGTGCCGCGCTGTCGCGCACCGTGCGGCTGACGCTGCCGTGCACGGCGAGGCCGCTGAAGATCTCGTCGACGTCGGGGCCCATGGAGACGCGGCCACGGGTGGGCTTGAGCCCGAAGAGGCCGTTGTATGCGGCGGGTATGCGGATCGAGCCCGCCGCGTCGGTGCCGTGTGCGATCGGGACCACCCCGGCCGCGACAGCCGCGCCCGCTCCCCCGCTGGATCCGCCCGCGCTCCGCTCCGGATCCCATGGGTTGCGGACCGGGCCGTGCAGGAGTGGTTCCGTCGTGATGCTGTAGGCCAACTCCGGTGTCGCGGTGCGCCCGAACGTCACGAGGCCCGCGCGGCGAAGACGCACCATCAAGGAGGAGTCGGCACCGGCGATGTTGCCGACCGCGAGACGGCTGCCCAGCTCCATGCGCCTCCCTGCCATGGAGACTCCGAGGTCCTTGATCAGGAAAGGAACCCCGGCCAGGGGTGTGCTGCCCGGGGTGGGCTCGTCGTCGGTCGGCCAGGTCTCGACGATGGCGTTGATCTGCGGATCGACCGCCCTCGCGGCCTCGCGGGCGGCTGTTTCCAGTTCGGCGGGGGTCACCTCGCCCCGGGCCACGAGGTCCGCGAGCCCGACCGCGTCGAAGGTCACGTACTCGGCAATTCTCACTGTCACTCCCAGCGGAAAGAACGATACCGTTGAGTCCCTCATGATACCGATCGGTATCACTTGGGACGGGCTGGTACCGTAGCAGGCGTTGAGAGCCCCACCACTGACCGGACGTCACGGAGCAGGCATGACATCGACCGCCGGCAGGCCGAGCAGAGTGGCGAAACTGCCGCCTCGCGAGCGCATCCTCGACGCGGCGGAGGAGCTCTTCCAGAGCGAGGGGATCCAGCGCGTGGGCGTCCAGGCCATCGCCGACCGGGCCGAGACCACCAAAATGGCGATCTACCGGCACTTCGAGACCAAGGACGCCCTGGTCGCGGAGTGGCTGCGGATCGTCGCCGTCGAATACCGGGCGGCCTTCGACCGGGTCGAGGCCCAATACCCCCGGCAGCCCCGGGAGCAGATCATGGGCCTGGCCCGCTTCATCGCCGAGGGGCTGCCGGCGATCTCGCACCGGGGCTGCCCCTTCATCAACTCCATCGCCGAGCTGCCGGACCGCGCCCACCCCGCACGGCAGGTGATCGAGGAGCACAAGGCGCACCAGACCCGCAGGCTGATCGCCATGTGTGCCGATGCCGGGCTGCCGGACCCCGAACAGGCCGCGGCCGAGATCACCTTCGTACTCGAAGGCGCGCAGGTCAGCACCCAGAACGGAAGCGTCGATCAGGTGGGGGACCGACTGATGAGAATCGTCGAGGGAGTCGTCGATCGGCACGGCCCCCCGCACGATGCGTCCCGGACGACCCCCGACTGATCAGCGCCCCGGGAGCGGCGGCTCCCCGTGCTCGGCGCCCGTCAGGCGCAGTTGCACCTGCACCTCCTGGTCTCCGGATGCCGTGCCGGTGTCCGCGGCGACGAAGGCCGATGCGAGCGTGGCACGCAGTCGGCCCACCGCCACCGGGGCGCCCTGCAGGTCGGCGGTGACCGGGCCCGCGAGGAGCACGCCTCGGACAGGCCCCGGACTGTGGGCTGCGAGGAAGGCGCCGGTCCAGACGGCGGGCCGGGGCTGTTCCGTCCGGTGCGGCGCTTCCTCGCCGCGGTCGGAGGGGAAGTGGCTCCGCAGCACGCCGAACACGGCGTCCGCGTCGGCCGCGGAGCACTCTCCGAGGACCACTTGCACGAGGTCGGGCGAGTCGGGCTGCGCGGCGGTGGATGCCGGGCCGGGTGTCTCGTTCACGCTGTTCTCCCTTGGGTCTCGGGTGTGTGAGGTGCTCAGAGGTCACGCAGGGCGGGCAGCAGCTTCTGCTCGGCCCAGTCGATGAAGGGACGTTGGTGGTCGCCGCCGACCTGGACCAGGGCGACTTCCGTGAAGCCCGCCTCCACATAGGGGCGTACGGCGTCGACGAAGGTGTCGACGTCGTCGCCGCACGGGATCTGGTCGGCGATGTCCTGCCGGGTGACGTGCTGGGTGGCGCCCGCGAAGCCGGACGGTCCCGGCAGTTCGGCGTTCACGGGCCAGCCGCCCGCCGACCAGCGGAACTGGTCGTGTGCGCGGGCGACGGCCGCGTCCTTGTCGGTGTCGTAGCAGATGGGCAGCTGGCCCACGCGCGGCTTCCCGCTGCCGCCGTGCCGGTCGAAGGAGTCGAGCAGCTCGGCCTTGGGTTCGGTGGCGATGACCAGGTCGGCGAGGCGGCCGGCCAGCGCGCAGGACCGTCCGCCGGAGACGGCCACACCAAGGGGCGGCAGCTCGTCGGGCAGGTCCCACAGGCGGGCGTTCGCCACGTCGAAGTGGGTGCCCTGGTGGTTGACGTTGTCGCCGGTGAACAGCGCGCGGATGATACCGACCGCTTCCTCCAGCATCTCCAGGCGGACCTGCGGGGATGGCCAGCCCTCGCCGACCACGTGCTCGTTGAGGTTCTCGCCCGAGCCGAGTCCGAGCCGGAAGCGCCCCTCGGAGAGCAGCTGCATCGTCGCGGCCTTCTGGGCCACCACGGCCGGGTGGTAGCGGACCGTCGGGCAGGCCACGTACGTCATGAGCGGGATCCGCGAGGTCGCCTGCGCCGCCGCGCCGAGCACGCTCCACGCGTAGGGCGCGTGCCCCTGCGAGTCGAGCCAGGGGAAGTAGTGGTCGGACGTGACCGAGAAGTCGAATCCGGCCCGTTCCGCCGCCACCAGGTCGTCGACGAGGGCACGGGGTCCTGCCTGCTCGGTCATCATTGTGTAGCCGATTTGCACCATATTTGTACGCTTTGCCGAACGGCCCCCGCTGAAACATCAGCATCGGAAGGCACATGAGGCTGCTGCCCCCACGGCGCGGGACCACTCGGGCCCTTCCGGCACTATTTCCAGTCGTACGCGTACGCGGCGACCCAGGTGATCTCCAGCTGCGCGCTGCTGCCGGGCTCGGCTCCCGGACCTTCCAGGGCGCTCTCGTTCTGCAGGATCCACGACAGCGGCCGGTCCGGCACGCCCCTCGTGTCCTGACCCGTCTCCCGTCCGTCCACGAAGAAGCGCACGCGTCCGGGGGTCCACTCGGTCGACACCGTGTGCCACTCCGTCCACGCGTCGGCGCCGCGGAACGAACCCTGCTCGCCACCGCCGCACGGGTGGTGGAAGGCAGTGAGGGATCCGGTCCAGTTGCCCTCGGGGTGGTCCATCTCGCAGCCCCCGCCGTAGTGCAGCCACGCCGACTTGTAACCGGCGGCGGGTTTGGTCACCTTGATGCGGGCGCTGTACTTGCCGTACTTCATCTGCATGACGGCACGCGGTACGACCGCCGCCGCGTGCACCGGCCCTCCGTCGTCGGGCCGCCACATCCGGATGCGCATACGGCCGTCGCCGTTCTCCGCAGGGCCGACGCTCACGGTGTCCTCCGGGTGGTAGACACCGACGACGTCACGGCCCCGGTCATTGGCCGTGTCCTGCCAACCGGTCGGGTAGGCCCACCAGTTGTCGCGGTAGGAGCCCTTGAGACCGTCGCAGTACGCGGCGGACGTGTCGGCGTGATGGTCGCAGTCGCTGAACGCGCCGAGCGGCACCCGGTCCCCGTTGAAGTCCTCGGCGACGACCTGCCAGAACGGCCCGCAGTCGCCGCGCGGCAGCTCGGTGCCGACGCTGCCGCAGGCATCGGCCGACCGCGGCGCTCCCCCGGCGCTCGGGATGGCCAGCAGGGCGGCGAGCAGGGTGGTGCCGAGCGCCGCGAGCACGACCGGCCTGCGCCGTCTCGCCGCCGCGTGTGATCCCATCGCGATGCCCTTCCTCCCGGCCGCGCACGCACGCCCCACAGGACCCGGCGGACGTCTCGCGCGAAGGGGTCATCCTCGCGGAGGCCGGGAGGTCCCGCCATACCGCTGACGCCACCGAACTCGGACCCGGTCACGGTCACGGAACGCGCCGACGACGTGAACTGGTGTACGTGTCGGGACGGTTGGGACGTAGGTTGTGCGTTGAACAGTTCACGCCTCGGTGGAAAGACGGACGCAACCCATGACCGACGACGCCACGACGCCCGGATCTGCGGCGCATCAGAAGATCGACACATCGGTGCCGCACTCGGCCCGGATCTGGAACTACTGGCTGGGCGGGAAGGACAACTACCCCGTCGACGAGGAAGCCGGCGACGCCTACAGCGCCGTGTTCCCCGGCATCGTCACGGTCGCCCGCAGCAGCCGTGCCTTCCTGCGCCGCAACATCACCCACCTGGTCACCGAGGCGGGCATCGGGCAGTTCCTGGACATCGGCACCGGCCTGCCGACCGTCGACAACACCCACGAGGTCGCCCAGCGGCTCGATCCCCGGACCCGGATCGTGTACGTCGACCACGACCCGATGGTCCTCGCGCACGCCCGCGCCCTGCTCACCTCGACGCCCGAGGGAGCGACCGCGTACGTCGACGCCGATCTGTCCGACCCCGACCGCATCCTGGCGGCCGCGTCCGAGACGCTCGACCTCACTCGCCCCACCGCCCTGATCCTCAGCAACATCCTGGGCCACGTCGCCGACTACGAACAGGCCCGCTCCATCGTCACCCGCCTGCTGGAGGGCCTGCCCTCCGGCAGCTACCTCTCCATCAACGACGGTTCACGCGGCACCGACGCCGCCTACGAACAGGCCCAGGACGCCTACAACGAAACCGGCGCCGTCCCGTACTTCCTGCGCCCCGTCGACCAGATCACCGCGTTCTTCGACGGCCTGGACCTCCTGGCCCCGGGGGTCGTCTCGGTCCCCTTCTGGCGCCCGGACTCCGGCTCCCCCGCCCTGGAGCCCATCGGCGAACACGGCGGCCTCGCCCGCAAGCCCTGACACGAGTGATGGGTCACCAGGGCAGCGGACCCTCGGCATCGCGGTAGCCGTCTTGGTGAAGCCGGGCTCCACGGCGTTGATCCGCTTGCGGTCCTTGGCAGCCAGACGCTCACCCCCGGCTAGCCTCCCGAGGGAGCTCGGCCCCCTGACGACCGGCGGGGGCCGGTGCGTGCCGCCGTCGGCAGGATCATGCCGGGGGCGGCGGCGATGCCCAGGGCCGGAGCGACGTTCAGGGCGGTCTGCTCGAGCCCGCCGACGACCCCTCGAACGGCGATCCGACGCAGAGCCGGCACGAGGGACCTGAGGAGAGCCTCGGGGAATTCGTCGAGGGCCGATCCGGTCATCCGACCGATGAATTCGGTCGCTCCCAAGCCCTTCCCGGGCGCCCTCGAAGCGATCGCGTCGATCTCGCGCATGTCCCCCTGGAAAATGCCAATTCTCCCCAGAACCCGCACAGCCTTACGTACCTTCCTCGTCACGGACGGTGGGGACCGTCCGAGACGGGCGGTGGGGACCGCCCGGTTTCACCCTGGGGAAGGGAAGCCGCGTGCCCGGAATAGACGAGTGTCTGCTCGAGGCGATGACACTGCCCGGTGCACGCGGGGCCGCGATCGTCGACTGGACCAGTGGGCTCGCCCTTGGTTCGGTCGGCGAATCGCCCAACGGCGACCACGAGGCGACCGCCGCCGAGACCGCGGAGGTGGCGCGGGCGGCCGCCGAGTACCAGGCGTTCGCGCCGGTCGACGCGGCGTTCGAGGAACCGGACGTCAAGGGGTTACCGGTCGAAGACCTGATGCTCACCACCCGCACCGGTTTCCACCTGATCCGGTTCGTGGAGACCACGTTCGACAGCAGCGTCTTCCTTCACCTGTGGCTCGACCGGCACACCGGGAACCTCGCGCTCGCCCGCATCCGGCTGCGCGACATCTCCGACCGTCTGGCCCTGGTATGAGTACCGCTCGGGCCCGTGTCGCCACCTCCCCGATGCTGCTGCGGCTCGCCGAGGAACACGCCACCGGCGCGCTGCTGCGCGACCAGGGGGTCCTCTACCTCTCCCAGGGGCACGTCGTGCACGCCGAGAGCCCCGCGGCGCCCGGCATCGACGTGCTCCTGACCACCGGCGGCTCGCTGCCCCAGCAGGGCTGGCAGGACGCCCTTTCGCAGGCGGGGTCCCGGCACGCGGTCGGGCAGCACCTGATCGACAGCGGCCGAGTGGCCGCGGGCGAGCTGGAGTTGTGCCACCTCGGCGCGCTCTTCGACGCCGCGTTCTTCGTCCTGGAACCGCCCGGGGGCGCCACCCGGTTCCGCTACGGCGCCGCCCACTGGCTCGGGCAGATCCACCCCGTACCGGCCACGGTCGTGGCCCGGGAGACGCGGCGGCGCCGGGAGCTCCTCGACAGCGTCTGGCCCGACGGGGTGATCGACACGGCCCCCGTCGTGCCCCGTGCGCCCGCCCCCGGCCAGACGGTCGGCGACCGCCAGCGGGAGGTGCTCAGGCTCGCCGACGGCAGCCGTACGCCGACCCAGATCGCCTGGGCGCTCGGCCGCCCGGCGTTCCACACCCTGCTTGAGGTCCGGCGCCTCGCCGCGGCCGGTCTTGTGCACACGCCACGGCTCCCCGAGCCGGTGGAGCCCCCGGTCGCCCTGTGGTGCATGGAGTCGTCCGAGGATCCGGACATCGCTCTGCTGCGCCGGGTGCGGGACGCACTGGAGGCGAGCCCATGACGCCTCGCCGCGCACACCGGGCCGGGCACCAGCCCTCATGAAGCTCTTCGCGCTCTGGAAGCGCGCCGAGAGGAGACACCTGATGGGCGCCGAAGCCGACGTACTGAGCGAACTGAGACGCCTGCGCACCCGGATTCCGCAGCTCAGGGGCGCGCTCGCGGCCAGCGTCGACGGCCTTGTGCTGGCCCAGGACGCCACGGACGTGGAGGCCGAAGGCGTCTCGGCACTCACCGCGGCGGCGCTGGGAGTGGCCCTGCGCCTGTCCGAAGCGACCCACCAGGGCGGCTTCCGGGAACTGCTCATCCGCGGTGAGCACGGATACGTCGCCACGTACGCGGCCGGTTCGTCCGCCGTGCTGACGCTGCTGGCGGAGCCCCGCATCAACGTGGGCCGGCTGCACCTGGAGGCCCGCCGGTCCAGCGCCTGCATCGGAGAGCTGGTCGACGCCGCCGTCGAACGAGCGGAGGAAAGCTGACCCATGCCCCCCACCTCATCCTCATCACCTTCAACGCCCTCATCACGGGCATCCAGCAGACGGAAAGGGAGCAAACTCATGAGCAACACGGAAACCGCCCTCAAGGAAGCCACCACCTCCATCGAGGGCGTCATCGGCGCGGCCCTGGTCGACTACACGAGCGGCATGGCCCTGGGCACCCTGGGCGGCGGCAAGGACCTGGACCTGTCGGTCGCCGCGGCGGGGAACACGGACGTGGTGCGGGCCAAGCTGCGCACCATGGAGATGCTCGGCCTCAAGGACGAGATCGAGGACATCCTGATCTCGCTCAGCAGCCAGTACCACCTGATCCGGCTCATCAAGGGCCGCAACAACAACGGGCTCTTCCTCTACCTCGCCCTGGACAAGGCCCGTGCCAACCTGGCCATGGCCCGCCATCAACTCAAGCGGATCGAGGCGGACATGGACGTGTGACCCGACGTCCTCCTCCACGGCGCCTCCCCCGTCCCCGGCGCCGCGCCCCTCACGGCGCGGCGCCGTCCGCTGCCGCCGATACGCCACACGCGTGATCCCGGCATGCCGTAACGGGTGTCCTGACTCAGGCTGGATACGCGGTCACCTCCTGACCACGCGTCGACCAGGGAGCGGAGCACCATGGGAACCGATGTGTTCCACGCGCAAGTGCGCCTGACGGTGAACGGCGAGCCCCGCGGCCTCACCATCGACCACCGTTCGACGCTGCTGGACGTCCTGCGCGAGCAGCTGGGTCTCACCGGCGCCAAGAAGGGCTGTGACCACGGCCAGTGCGGTGCCTGCACCGTCCTCGTCGACGGGCGCCGCGCGAACAGCTGCCTGCTCCTCGCGGTCGCCCACGAGGGGTGCGAGATCACCACCGTCGAAGGGCTGCGCGACGCCGACGGTGAGGGCCTGCATCCCGTGCAGCGGGCCTTCCTGGAGCGCGACGCCTTCCAGTGCGGCTACTGCACGCCGGGGCAGATCTGTTCGACCGTCGGCGCCCTGGCGGAGGCCGCGGCGGGCCACGCGTCGCACGTCACGGATCCGGGAGCGGACACCGGCGCGCCCATGGAGCTGACCCGGGACGAGATCCGTGAGCGGCTCAGCGGCAACCTGTGCCGCTGCGGCGCCTATCCGCACATCGTCGAGGCCGTCGAGGACGTGACCCGGTGAAGCCCTTCCGGTACGTACGCGCCTACAGCGTCGAAGAGGCGGCCGCGGCCCACGCGGGACGGCTGGGCTCCCGCTACCTGGGCGGCGGCACCAACCTCGTCGACCTGATGAAGCTGGGCGTGGAACGCCCCGGGACACTGATCGACGTCAGCAGGCTGCCGCTGGACACGGTGGAGGAGCTGCCCGACGGTTCCCTGCGCGTCGGCGCCACGGTGCGCAACAGCGACCTCGCCGCCCATCCGCTGGTGCGGGACCGCTACCCCGTGCTCTCGCAGGCCCTGCTCGCGGGGGCCTCGGGTCAGCTGCGCAACGTGGCCACGACCGGGGGCAACCTGCTCCAGCGCACCCGCTGCCCCTACTTCCAGGACCTGAGCAAACCGTGCAACAAGCGCGAGCCGGGCACCGGGTGCGGGGCGCGCGACGGCGTCCACCGCGACCACGCGGTCCTCGGCCACTCGCCGCAGTGCATCGCCACCAACCCCTCCGACATGGCGGTCGCGCTCAGCGCCCTCGACGCCCAGGTGGAGCTGCACGGTGTGCGGGGTCGGCGCACCCTGCCCGTCACCGAGTTCCACCGGCTTCCCGCTGACCGCCCTGACCTGGACACCGAGATCGCACCCGGCGAGCTGATCACCGGTGTGCTGCTCCCGCCCACGGCCGCGAGGCTGCCCTCCGCCTACCGCAAGGCCCGCGACCGCGCCTCGTACGCCTTCGCACTCGCCTCGGTGGCCGTGGTCCTGGACGTCGAGGACTCCGTCGTACGCCAGGTGCGGATCGCGTTCGGCGGCCTGGCCCACCGGCCCTGGCGTGCCCGGCGTGCCGAGCGCGCACTGCTGGGCGGCCCGCCGAACGACGAGGCGTTCCTGCGGGCCCTGGACGCCGAGCTCTCCGCCGCCGAGCCGCTGCGGGACAACGCGTTCAAGGTGCGCCTCGCCCGCGATCTCGCCCGCGACGTCCTGCGACGCCTCGCCGAGGCGCCCTCCCCTTCCTGACCCATCCCGTCTGTCCTCCGCTCCCAGGGAGAACCCCATGCCGGACACCGCCAGCGCCCTCGGGGCGCCCGCCGAGCGCAGGGAGGGCCCCCAGAAGGTGACCGGGACCGCCCGCTACGCCGCCGAGCACACCCCCGAAGGATGCGCCTACGCCTGGCCGGTGCCCGCCACGGTGGCGCGCGGCGCGGTCAGCGCCGTCGACGCCACGGCGGCCCTGGCCGTGCCCGGCGTCGTCGAGGTCCTCACGCATCTGAACGCGCCGCGCCTGGGGAAGCCGGACGACGCCACCCTCTCCGTGTTGCAGGACGCGCGCGTGCCGCACCGGGGGTGGTACGTCGCGCTCGTCGTCGCCGACACCCTGGAGGCGGCACGCGAAGGCGCGGCGGCGGTCCAGGTCACGTACGCCGAGGAACCGTACGACGTCATCCTGAAGGCCGATCACCCCGAGGCCTACGTGCCGGAGGACTCGGACGGCACATCGGGCGAGCACGTGCGCGGCGACGCGGAGGACGCGTTCGCCGCCGCTGCCGCGCGCGTCGATGCCCTCTACCGGGTGCCGCCGCTGCACAACCACCCCATGGAGCCGCACGCGGCCACCGCCCACTGGCAGGACGGCCGGCTGACCGTGCACGACAGCAGCCAGGGCGCCACCACCGTCCGCGACGTCCTGGCGGGACTGTTCGCGCTGCCCAAGGAGCAGATCACGGTCGTCTCCGAACACGTCGGCGGCGGCTTCGGCTCCAAGGGCACGCCGCGCCCGCACGTGGTGCTCGCCTCCATGGCCGCCCGCGCGACCGGCAGGCCCGTCAAACTCGCTCTGCCGAGGCGCCAGTTGGCGGCCGTGGTGGGCCACCGCTCGCCGACCCTGCACCGGGTGCGGCTCGGGGCGGAAGCCGACGGCACGCTGACCTCCGTGATCCATGAAGTGACCGCGCACACCTCGCGCGTCAAGGAGTTCGTCGAGACGGCCACCGCCGCCACGCGCATCATGTATCCGTCGCCGCACGCCCGCACCACCCAGCGCGTGCTGCCGCTCGACGTGCCGAGCCCCTCCTGGATGCGCGCCCCGGGCGAGGCGCCCGGCATGTACGCCCTGGAGTCGGCGATGGACGAACTCGCCGCGACCCTCGGTATCGACCCGGTCGAACTGCGCCTGCGCAACGACACGCAGACGGAACCCGACAGCTCCCTGCCCTTCAGCAGCCGCCACCTCGCCGAATGCCTGCGCGAGGGCGCCCGGCGCTTCGGCTGGTCCGAGCGCGACCCGCGTCCCCGCTCACGCGCCGAAGGTCCCGTCCTGGTGGGCAGCGGGGTCGCGGCGGCCACGTACCCGGTGATCGTCTCGCCGAGCCGGGCGAGCGCGCACGCCTACCCGGACGGCAGCTTCGTGATCCGCGTCAACGCCACCGACATCGGTCAGGGCGCCCGCACCGTGCTCGCGCAGGTCGCCGCCGACGTGCTCGGCGTCCCGCTGGACTCCGTGCGCGCCGACATCGGCAACAGCGATCTGCCGGCCGCGCCGCTGGCGGGCGGTTCCTGCGGGACGGGCTCCTGGGGCTGGGCCGTCCACGAGGCCTGTACGCGGCTGGCCGCGCGCCTGGCAGGACAGCGGGGGCAGCAGCTGCCCCCGGAGGGGGTGGGCGCCACCGCCGACACGGCGGGCGAGGCCGACGCGGACAGCGGCTACTCCCGGCACTCCTTCGGCGCCCACTTCGCCGAGGTCGGCGTCGACACGGTGTCCGGCGAGGTCCGGGTGCGCAGGCTGCTCGGTGTCTACGCGGCCGGGCACATCCTCAACTCCCGTACCGCGCGCTCGCAGTTCATCGGTGCGATGACGATGGGCCTGGGCATGGCGCTGACCGAGGGCAGCACCATGGACGCGGCCTTCGGCGACTTCACGGAGGCGGACCTCGCCGCCTACCACGTACCGGCGCACGCGGACGTACCCGCGATCGAGGCGCACTGGATCGACGAGGACGACCCCCACCTCAACCCCATGGGCAGCAAGGGCATCGGCGAGATCGGCATCGTCGGGACGGCCGCGGCCATCGGCAACGCGGTGCACCACGCGACCGGTCTGCGGCTGCGCGAACTGCCCCTCACGCCGGACCGGGTCCTGGCGGGCGGCATCTGAATCCGGCCGGGGCGCCGGAGTACCGCGGCGCCCTCACGCCACGGCCCGCTTCTCCCGCGTCCAGGCCAGCAGCTTCTCGGCCGTCCAGGTCGTCACCACGCGCTCGGCGGGCACCCCGCACTCCTCGGCGCGGGCGCACCCGATCACCTGCCAGTCCAGCTGACCCGGCGCATGCGCGTCGGTGTCCACGGAGAACAGCACGCCGGCGTCCACGGCACGGCGCAGCAGCCGCCGCGGCGGGTCGAGCCGCTCCGGACGGCTGTTGATCTCCACGGCCGTGCCGGATGCCGCGCACGCGGCGAACACCGCGTCCGCGTCGAACTGCGACTCCGGCCTGCCGCGCCCGGTGACGAGCCGGCCGGTGCAGTGCCCGAGCACGTCGGCCCGGGGATTGCTGACGGCGGCGATCATGCGCCGGGTCATCGCGGCGGCGTCCATGCGCAGCTTGGAGTGCACGGAGACGACCACCACGTCGAGCTGGTCGAGCAGCTCGGGCTCCTGGTCGAGCGAACCGTCGTCGAGGATGTCGCACTCGATGCCCGTGAGCAGCCGGAAGGGCGCCCACCGCTCGTTGAGGCCGGCCACCACCGCCAGCTGCTCGCGCAGCCGCTCAGGGGACAGTCCGCTCGCGACGGTCAGCCGGGGCGAGTGATCGGTGAGCACGGCCCACTCGTGGCCGAGCGCCCGCGCCGTCCGGCCCATCTCCTCGATCGGGCTGCCGCCGTCGGACCAGTCGGAGTGCAGGTGGCAGTCGCCGCGCAGCAGGGCCCGCAGCCGGGTGCCGCCCTCGGCGAGCGGGGTCTCAGCCTCGCCCTCGAGACGCTCCAGGTATCCCGGCATCTCGCCGGCCAGCGCCTCGCGGACCACCCCGGCCGTCTTGGGGCCGATCCCCTTGAGCGACTCCAGGGACCCGTCGGCGACGCGCCGCGCCGCCTCGCCGTCGGGCAGGTCGCCGACCACCTCGGCCGCGGTGCGAAAGGCGCGCACCCGGTAGGTCGGGGCGCGGCCTCGCTCCAGCAGAAAGGCGATCCGTTCCAGCGCCTCCACGGGGTCCATCGGCACCTCCGGCCGTCGGGGACTGCCGACGGCGTACGTGTGCTTCCAGCGTCGCCCACAAAGGGCGGCGGGGCACGCGAGGGCCGGAGCCTTCGTCGCCCCGGGGACGCCTACGCCGCGGGTTCGGCGGGCGCGGCGTCCGGGACGGCCGCGATCGGCCCCCGGAAGTCCAGCACGGCCTCGGCTCTCTGCTGCGTCTCCTCGGCGGCCTTGCGGGCTGTCGCGAGGACGTCGCCGTGCTCCTGGACGAGGGTGTCGTAGATCGGCGCCTCAGCGGCGTCATTGGCTGGCATGACCAGCGGCTCCTTGTTCGGGTGACTGTATGGGGCGGTACGGCCGCATGCGGCCGGTCCGCGACCTTACGCTGCGCCTGCGGGCCTCTGCGGACCGGGGTCGACCGCTGAGACGGCAGGCCCGGTGTACCGGGGAGGGCGCCCGAACGCCGGAAATCCGGCGGGCGCAAGCGAAATGCGCCTCCCGCGCGCCTGCAGCCGGGCAAGATCCGGGACCCGGTGTGAGACTGCTGATGAGGCGGTGATCACAGATGTCGAGCCAGCCTACGGAGCCCGGAGCCGGAAACTCCGGTCCCGGAAGCACCGGCCCCGGAAGCACAGGTCCCGGGAAGCAGGGCCCCCGGCAGCCCGGCCCGGGGGAACAGCTGTTTGAGCAACTGCTCGCATCGGCGCACGCCGCGGCGCCGATGGAGCTTCCGGCACTGGCCCAGCGGTTCGCCGAAGCGGTCGGGCTCGACCGGATCGACGTGTACCTCGTGGACCTCCAGCAGCGGTGCCTGGTGCCGCTGGCCGAGGGGCCGCCCACCCTCGATGTGGACACCTCCGCCGCCGGTTCGGCCTACCGGGCGCACGCGCTGCGCGTCGAGGAACTGGCCCAGGGCAGGATCGTCGCCTGGCTGCCGCTGATCGACGGCGCCGAACGCCTCGGTGTGATCGGCGCCACCGCGGCGGTCATCGACGTCGCGCTGCTGCGCCGCTGCCGCATGCTGGCCTCGGTGATGGCCATGACGATCACGTCGAAGCGGGCGTCGAGCGACAGCTTCGCCCGCCGGACACGGTCCGAGTCCATGCAGCTCCCCGCCGAGATGCTGCGGGCCTTCCTGCCGCCCAGGACCATCGGCAACTCCCACGTGATCTCGACCGCCGTGCTGGAACCGGCGTACGAGATCGGCGGCGACGCCTTCGACCACTCCCTGACCCCTTCCACCCTGCACGTGGCGATCCTGGACGCCATGGGCCACAACCTCGCCTCGGGCCTGACGACCGCCGTGGCCCTGGCAGGTTGCCGCAACGCGCGGCGGGCCGAGGCCGAGCTGCCCGAGCTCGTCGACACCGTCCAGCACGCGCTGGCCGGGTGGCTGCCCGAGCAGTTCTGCACCGGGATCCTCGCCCAGCTCGACCTGGCCGACGGCCTGCTGCGGTGGTGCAACTGCGGCCATCCGCCTCCCCTGCTGATCCGGGACCACCGCGTGCTCGACCGCGCGCTGGAGCGGCCGGCCCAGCCGCCGATGGGCACACCCGCCCTGCTGGCCGACGTGGAATGGCAGGTCCACGAGGAGGCGCTCCAGCCGGGTGACCGGGTGCTCATGTACACCGACGGCGTCACCGAGCTGCGGACCGGGGGCGGCGCCGAGTTCGGCCTGGAGCGGTTCACGGACAGCATCATCCGCGCGACCGCGGCGGGCGAACCGGCGCCGGAGGCACTGCGCCAGCTCATCCACGCCATCCTCGACCGGCAGGACAACCAACTGCGCGACGACGCGACACTGCTGCTGCTCGAGTGGCGCCCGCCCGGAACGCGGTGACCTGCGGGGCCCATCGTGCCACTCGCCCCCTGGCGACCCTCCCCGCATGCCGGAACGTGTGTTCTGGATCAGGGTGGATACACGGCACAGCAGCACCATCAGTCGCGCGTGAAGGAGGACGAGCACCGTGGGAATCGACGAGGTCATGGGCGACGACGTCTACCAGCCCGACGCGGAGGAGGTCCGCGAGGACGAGGGCATCCTCGACGCGGAGGACACCCTCAGCGACCGCGGGGCGGATCCGTACGACGAGGGTTGGTCACCGCCCGAGCGGCCCCTTGGGGTGGCCCACACCGGCACCACCGCGCAAGAGCAGCAGGACGGCGAGAGCCTGGCGGAACGCCTCTCCGAGGAGCGGCCCGACCCCGCGCTCGCGGTTCCCGGCCCTGCGGAGGACGACGACGGCATCGGGGACACCACCGACACCGACGGCGAGCCGATCGACGAGACGGAGGTCGGAGACGTCCGCGCCGGGCGCCTGTTCGCCCCCGACGACGGGGCGCGCGATGACCCGGAGTCCGACGCGGCGCAGGACATGATCGGCGAGGACATGGGCATCGACGGCGGTGCGGCATCCGCCGAGGAGGCGGCGGTGCACGTCATCGACACGGACGCCGCCGACCGGACGGACTCCGCGGGCTGACGCGTCCCGCAACGGCCCGGGACCGCTGGGTCAGCGCAGGTCGAGCCGCATCAGGACCCGGGGATGACCGGCCAGCACGGAGGTCGTGTCGGCGGCGTGGGTGAATCCGGCGCGCTCGAAGTTCTTGCGGAGCCCGGCGTACGCCGTCGTCAGATCGACCTTGGCGTCGCCGTTGTCGAGCGGGTAGGCCTCGACCGCCGGTGCGCCGTGGGCGCGGGCGAACTCGACCGCACCGGCGATCAGGGCGTGCGAGATCCCCTGCTTGCGATGACCGGGCCGCACACGAACGCACCAGAGCGACCAGACCGGAGAATCGTCGACGTGCGGGATCTTCCGGTTCCGCGCGAAGGACGTCTCCGAGCGCGGCGCCACGGCCGCCCAGCCCACCGGCTCGTCTCCGTCGTACGCGAGCACTCCCGGAGGGGTCTTTGCGCGGCACAACTCGGCGACGTACTCACCGCGGGCCGGACCGCGGAGCTCGTTGTTGAGCTTGGACGGGATCCGGTAGCTCAAGCACCAGCAGACATTGGCGGCAGGTGACTTCGGGCCGACCACGGCACGGACATCCTCGAAGACCGAAGCCGGGCGTACGTCGATGGGCATGACACCACAGTGGCACGCGCACCTGCGCTCGCGGTGGCACGACGTACGGAGCCGGGCGCGGAAGTCACGAGCCCGCCTGCCCGTCCGCTGCCTCCTCGGCCACGGACGCGGCGGCGCGGACCAGCGCCGCCGTGGACTTCGAACGGGACTGCTGCGGCCAGGCAATGGCGAGGATCGCGGGCGGTGCGTCCGGGACCGGCCGGTAGACGAGGTCGCGGCTCTCGCTGCGGATCTCGTCGAGGTACTGGTGCAGGTCACCGGGGCGCAGACCGAGGTCGGCGAGGGCCAGGGCGCCCCGGGCGGCGAGGGGGTGGCTGGTGGCGAGGGCGGCGACGCGCGGTCGGCGGCTGAAGGAGGCATGCGCGGGCGCCGACCGCGTGTTCTGGCTGGTGCCGCCGACGCCTGCGGGCGACAGCGTCGAGGGCCACTTCCGCGACGTCTCCAGCCTGGGCCGCGGCGTGGCGAGGAACGCCGGCCAGATATCCGCGTCGCTCGCCATGGACGAGGCGATCGCGGCCACGGGCGTGCACCACCGGGCGCTGTGCCCGCCGTTCCTGATGGAGAATCTGCTGGGCCAGGCCGAGTCGATCCGCGACGCGGGCACCTTCTTCCTGACGCTGGCGGAGGACCGCGTACTGCGCACCTGCGCCACGGGGCGAGCGAGGCCTGGGCCCAGGGACTGGTCGACATGACCCCCGCGCCCACCGGCTTCCGCCAGTGGTGTCAGGAGGTGCTCAGGCCGGCCGTCCTGGCGTAGGCCCTCCTCAGCGGGTTCGCTCCAACTCGGGCAGGGTGAGGGCCGAGTGGGCCGGTTGTCCCTCCGGGGAGGGGGGCATGGTGCTGAGTCCGCGCAGCATGTCGTTGCGCTGCTCCAGCGCCCGGGCCGTGGTGGGGAAGAGCGTGGCATCGCCCTCGCCGACCTTCGCCTGGTTCACGGTCACGAACTCACGGGTGGTGTGTTCGTAGGCGGCGAAGCCCGCGGCGTGGTCCCGGTCGGCCAGGGACGCGGCGAGCATGTACGCACCGACGAGTGCGAGGCTGGATCCCTGTCCGGTGAGGAACGAAGGTGCGTACGCGGCGTCGCCCACCAGCGCGCCCCTGCCGCTGGACCAGCGGGGCATGCGGATCTGGCTGACCGCGTCGAAGAACACGTCGTCCGCGTCGCGCAGGGCGGCGAGCATGCCGGGGACCTCCCATCCCGCGTCGGCGAAGACCGCGGCGACCAGGTCCCGTTGGGCTTCCGGGTTCCGGAACGCGTCGAACGGCGGTTTGGGGTGGGCGAAGTTCAGGAAGGCGTGCACCTGGTCGTCGTCCCCCACGGCGTAGAGCGCCGCGGCTCTGCCCGGGGTGTTCCACATGACGGTCTCGTGGGAGAGCCCGAAGGTGTTGCGCATGGTGAACACGGCGAAGCAGTAGCCGAGATACCGGTGGAACTGCTCTTCGGGGCCGAACAGGAACGCACGGGTACGTGAGTGCAGACCGTCCGCGCCGAACACCATGTCGAACGTACGCCTGCCGCCCCCGCGGAAGGTGACGTCGACCCCGTGGCCGGACTGGTCGAGGGTGTCGATGGAGTCGTTGAACAAGAACTGCACGTCGTCACGGACCGCCGCGTGGAGAGCGGCGCTCAGATCCCCGCGCCGCACCTCCAGATCCCGTCCCGCGACACCGCCGGTGACGGTGTGCGGATCGAGCGAGGCCACCTCGCCGCCGTCCCCGTCGAGGAAGGTCAGCCGGCGCAGGTCGATGTGCGCCTCCCGCAGGCGCGGCAGGATTCCCATCCTGCGGACGACCTCAAGTGCGGTGCCGCGCACGTCGATGGGATATCCACCGTCCCGAAGCGTGCCCGCCTTCTCGACGACCGTGACCGCGTATCCGTAGCGGTTCAGCCAGTAGGCGAGTGCGGGCCCCGCGATGCTGGCACCGGATATCAGGACCTTGCGCCTCGGCGCCGTACGGGAATGCGTGGGGACGTCCGTCAACAGATCAGTGCGGGTCATTCCTTGACTCCTTTGCTCATGGTGCGGGTGACCAGCAGGGACAGGGCTGTGATGGCGCCGGCTACGACGAAGCCGGTGACGAAGGCCGATTCGGCCGGGACATCCGACCCTGAAGGGGTCCCGGCGGTGAGGATCGCTCCACTGACCTGCACACCGACGGCGAAGCCGATCACGCGAGTCACCAGGACCAGGCTGGTGGCGATGCCGGTGTCGCTCTGACCGACGGATGTGGCGGTCCTTGTCACCATCGCCGTGACGCACAGGCCGTTGGCGAGCGCGACCATCATCTTGCCGACGACGAGGTGCCAGACCTGGGAGTGAACTGCTGCCAGGGCGATCAGGGCGGTGGCCATGATGACGATCCCGGCGGTGACCACGGCACGCGAGCCGAAGCGCCGCGCCCAGATCCCGCTGATCGGCCCGGCCAGCGACGCGGCCACGGCGCCGGGCAGCAGGAAGAACCCGATCTCGGTGGCGCTGGCCCCGAAGCCGTAGGCGTCCTCGGACAACTCGAACAACTGCGGGACGAGATAGACCGCCCCCGAGGTACCGACGCAGATCATGAACGTCAGCACGCACGACTTCCACACCGCGGGCCGTGCCAGCATGCGCAGATCGACCATCGGCGAGGCCACGCGGCGCTCGACGGCCGTCCATCCGGTCGCGAAGGCGGCCAGCACCACGACGAGGGCGCCGAGCACGAGTGGCTGCGAGCCGATGTCGGGTGCAAGGGCGAGCGCGAGCATGAGCGTGACCAGGGTGCCGCTCAGGAGAACCAGGCCCGGCCAGTCGAATCCGGCCTCGTCCGACCGGCCCGGCGGATCGAGCGGCATCAGCCGGTTCACCAGCAGCGTGGCCCCGATGACCGCGAGCGTCGGCAGCGCGAACATCCAGTGCCGGGAGAGCCCTTCCGCCACGGGACCGGCCGACAGCGTTCCCGCCATCCCGCCCCCCACGAACAGCCCGCTGACCACCCCGATGGCCACCTTCGCCTCTCCTGCGGGGAGGTGTTTGCGCACCAGAATGAACGACAGGGGAAGCGCGCCCACCATCGCACCCTGCAGCACCTGGCCGAGCAGCAGCACGGGCAGGTTCGGCGCCAGGGCGGACACCAGGCCACCGGCCGAGACCACCGCCATCAGCCGTATCAGGACTCGTTTTCCGCCGTAGCGGTCGCCGAACTTGCCCGCGACCGGCGTGATGAGCGCGCCGGTGATGAGCAGCACGACGCTGAGTAACGCCCCTTCGGCCCGGCTCATGCCCAGTTCGCGTTGCAGGAGCGGGAGGGTCGGCGTCACCACCGACTCCAGGGCCCCGGTGGCGACCGCCAGCATGCCGAGGGCCCAGACAGTGGCTTTCCCGATGCGGACCGGGGGAGCCAGCGTTGCAGTCATGGACGTCCTTTCCGTCGTCGCCGGGCGAGTCCTTCGTGGACAGGTCCGTGGTCGTCCGGCGGGGTGAACTCGGTGAAGCGGCAACCGAGATGACGTCTGCACAGCTCCGTCCGGAGGAGCGGGTGCATGGGGACGGCACGCCATGAACCAGAGATTACACTACACCGTACAGTGTAGGACGGTTAAGATGTGGCCATGCCGACCACGAAGACACCGACCACGAAGACACTGCGCGAGGGGTCCGCGCAAAAGCGGGCCGCCATCCTCTCGGCGGCCCGGGAACTGTTCCTCGCCGACGGCTTCGACCGGTCCAGCGTCGACGCGGTCGCCGCCCGGGCGGAGGTGTCCAAGCGGACGGTCTACGACTACTTCGGCGACAAGCAGACGCTGCTGCAAGCGGTCGTCGACGGTGTCGGCCAGTCACTGATCACCACGATCCGGCGCACCCTCGACGACACCCTCAGCGACCTCACCGAAGCCGCCGAACTCGAGGACGCCCTGGTCACGTTCTCGATGCGCATCGCGACCGACATGCTCGGCTCGGCGGAGTACGCAACGCTGCAGCGACTGGTCCTTGCGGAGTCCGGCCACCTGCCGCACCGGGGCTACAACTCCATGGCCGACACTCCCGACGAGGCGATCGCCGAGCGGTTCGCCGCCCTGGGCGCCGCAGGGCTGCTCGACGTACCCGACCCTCGACTCGCGGCCGACCAGTTCATCGCGCTGGCCTTCGGCGTCGCGCTGGACAGGCTCGGTTCCGCGAACGCGGCGGAGGACACCCGTGTTCAGCCACTCGTCGTCGAGGGAGTGCGGACTTTCCTCCGGGCATACCGGACCAATTAGGGACGAGCAGTACGTAAGAACAGTGCGCCGTCAGCCGGATCGGCGACGGCGGACAGAGCGCGGACGGCGCAGCCAAGTCGTCGCGACTGCAAGCGCGTGCGAACGGAATGGCCGCGCGGACTCCACATGATCTCCACATGAACCTTGCCCAACGGTTGAGAGTTCGACCAACTCCCAGTTCAGGGGCGTTTATTACTCAATCTTTGGCAGATTTTTGCTCTGTCATCAGAGGTTAATGCGATGGCAAAGTGAGAGTCACAGCCGAAGTACAGGCTGTCTCCCGGGGCGACGTGGAACCCGCTGTCACTCAGCGGCCCGCGCCGCCTCACTGTCACCATCGACCCGACCACACCGCGTCCCGGCTCCGCCGCAGCGACGCAGGAGGCAGGCCATCATGAAGTCCCTGATCGACAACGCCCGTTCCTTCGCCGCGACACACGTCGCGGCCCCTCAAAACGCCGCGGCCTTCCAGGCCCTGGGGGCCGGGCAATCGCCCGAAGCCCTGTTCGTCACGTGCTCCGACTCGCGCGTCGTACCGGCCCTGATCACCGGAGCACGCCCCGGCGAACTCTTCGAACTCCGTACGGCGGGCAACGTCGTACCGCCCTACCCCTCCGGCAACGAAGCCGGCCGGGAAGCCCGCCCCGGGAGCGAGGCGGCCACCATCGAGTACGCGGTGTGCGTGCTCGGAGTCCGCGACATCGTCGTCTGCGGACACTCGCACTGCGGCGCGGTGGGCGCCCTGGTGCGGGGCGAAGACCTGTCGGCCGTACCGGCCGTGCGCGACTGGCTGGACCACTCCGTCGCCCCGGACGCCGCCGTGCGCTCTCTCGTCCCGGCCTCCGCCGACGTGGCCGAGGCCGTGCAGACACACGTGCTCGCGCAGGTGGAGAGGTTGCGCGCGTACCCATGCGTGAGAGAGCGGATCGAGGACGGCTCGCTCACCCTGCACGCCTGGTACTACGAGGTGCACACCGGCACCATCACCGCCCATCGCCCGTCGCCCGACGACCGGCCGGCGTTCGGTCCGCTGTGAGAGCCGCCGCGCCCCACCGACCGGACCGCTCCCACGACAGGACCCCCCACCCTCATGTCCTCCTTCCTCTCCTCCCTCCGCTCCCCCTTCCGCCCACTGCGTGAACCGGGCGTCCTGCGCCAGGACTTCCTCGCCTCGCTCGTCGTCTTCCTGGTCGCCCTGCCGCTGTGCGTCGGCGTGGCCGTCGCCTCGGGTGTGCCCGCCGAACTGGGCCTGGTCACCGGCATCGTCGGCGGTCTGGTCGTCGGTTTCCTGCCGGGCAGCGCCCTCCAGGTGAGCGGGCCCGCCGCCGGACTCACCGTGCTCGTCTTCGAGGCGGTACAGGAGTTCGGGCTCGGCATGCTCGGCGCCATCGTGCTGCTCACCGGCGCCCTCCAGATCATCCTGGGCCTGCTGCGCTGCGGCCGCTGGTTCCGCGCCATCTCCGTGTCCGTCGTGCAGGGCATGCTCGCGGGCATCGGACTCGTCCTGATCCTCGGCCAGCTGTACACCATGGCCGGGGCCGAGCAGCCACGCTCCGGGCTCGACAAGATAGCCGGGCTTCCCGGGCTGCTCGCCGACGTGCTGGGTGACACCGCCTCACTGACCGCCGCTGCCCTGGGTCTTGGCACCATCGCCGTGCTCGTGCTGTGGCCGAAGCTGCCCGCGGCCGTGCGCGTGGTGCCCGCCCCGCTGGCCGCCGTCGCGCTGGCCACCGCGGTCTCCGCCGGGCTGAGCCTGGACGTGGCCAACGTGACGGTGCGCGGCCTGGTCGACGCCATCCAGCCGCCGGGCTTCGGCGACCTCGCCGCTCTGGGCAGCGTGGCCGTACTCGGCACGGTCCTGGCCTTCACCCTCATCGCCTCGGCCGAATCACTGTTCAGCGCGGCCGCGGTGGACCGCATGCACGACGGTCCGCGCACGCAGTACGACAAGGAGCTGGTCGCCCAGGGCATCGGCAACACGGTGTGCGGTGTGCTGGGCGCTCTGCCCATGACCGCGGTCATCGTGCGCAGCTCGGCCAACGTCGCGGCCGGCGCGCGTACGCCGCTCTCCCGTGTCCTGCACGGCGCGTGGCTGCTGCTGTTCGCCGTGCTGCTTCCGGCCGCGCTCGGCATCATCCCGCTGGCGGCGCTCGCCGGTGTCCTGGTCCACGCGGGCTGCAAGCTGATCCCCGTCAAGGAAATCGTGCCGCTCGCCCGCGCCCACCGGGGCGAGGCCCTGGTCCTGGCCACCACCGCGATCGCCATCGTGGTGACCAACATGTTCGAGGGCGTCGTGCTCGGCCTGGTGCTCGCGGTGGTCAAGTCCGCCTGGGACACCTCCCATGTCCACCTGGACGTACGGGAGTTGACCGGCGGCCGCATGGTGGTCACCCTCACCGGCAACGCCACGTTCCTTCGGCTGCCGCGCATCCTGGAGACCCTGGAGGCCCTGCCCAAGGACCGGCCCATCGAGCTGGACCTGACCGCGGTGCGCCATCTGGACCACGCCTGCCGTACGACGCTGGAGAACTGGGCCCTGCGGCACAACGACAGCGACACGGAAGCCGTGCGGATGAAGACGTCCCCGATGGCCGCTTCCAGTTCCGGTTCCGGTTCCGGCACCGAGAGTTCCACCGCGCAGGCTCCTGCACGGCACTGAAGCCGGGCGTCCCCCTCTGATCGCCGTCTGCCGCCCGCCCCGGCGGCAGACGGTGCGCGGCCCGCGATGGGCCCCCTTGGCATGCCCGCGTGACCGCGGGCGCACCTGGATGCGGGCAACAACCGGGCTTCGGCATGCGGTTCAGCCATCCAGTCCACTCCCATTGACTTTCCCTTGACCATCTCTTTACCTTCAAGGGGATGGGACGAAAGCCAATAAGCCCATCGATCCGGCAGTTATTGCTCAATACCAATCATCAATGGAGGTTTCACCATGGAGCAGCTCATCAAGCGCATGACCGAGGAGTCCGTGTGGCAGAAGTGGGTCGCCACCAACTCGGCCCAGCCGGGCTCCGGGCAGGGCTCGAAGGACGGCTGCATCAGCTCGGCGCCCAAGAGCGGCTGCATCAGCGCCACCGGCAAGACCGGCTGTATCTCCTGAGCCGCTGATGCCGCGGGGCCGCCGCCGCACCCTTCGCGGCGGCGGCCCCGACCCCGCTCCCCCACCCCCCGCCTGCACCGGAGCCGCCTTGAACCGCCTGCCGAGCGCCGACGTCCTGGACCGCGTACGCGACATCCCCCTCTACCGCGCCTCAGCCGAGCGCGGCGAGTTCCCGGTCCTGGAGAAGCCGGACATCGCCCGGGGCTTCCCCGACAACTGGATGACACCCGAGCTGGCCAGGGCTCTGGAGACGGGCGAGGCCGAGTTCGTGCTCTCGACCGGGACCAACCACGCCCGCATGCAGATCATCCGGCCGCCGTACTTCCTGCTCCGCTCCTACTACCGCCTGTGGAGCGAACACCCCGACCTCGGCGCCGCCTGGCACGCAGGGGCCAAGCGCATCTCCCTGACCACCGTCCTCGCCACCGAACACGTCGCGCGCGTCAACGCCGCCAAGCCGGGCGCGACTCCGGGCGAACGATGGCTCGACGACCGCACCCTGTACCTCAACCGGCAGTTGGACCCGGCCGGTTGGGATCGTCCGGAGGTCGAGCGGATGCTCGCCGAGATCCGTGAGGTCGCCGCCGCGCACCCCGACGGCACGTATCTCCTGGACTGCTCCGGATATCACCTGGCGCATCTCGTCCGCAGAGTCACCGAGTGGGACCTGTGGGACGGTTTTCCGCGACCGGCCGGCATCGTGCATGCCTACGAATACACGCCGTTGAACGTCCGCGCCTACCTGCGCGCCCACTTCGACTGCCCCGTGGTCGACCTCTTCGGCAGCACGGAACTGGGTTACCTCTTCTACAGCGACGCCGAAGGCCGCTATCAGCCCTATCTGCACGACATGAGCGTGGAGTTGATCCCGGTGGAACCGGGCAGCGGCATCCACAGCCTCATCGTCACCAGCATCCGCAATCCCTACATGCCGCTCGTGCGCTACCGGTCCGGCGACTGCGTCCGCACCCGCGACGGCAGCACGGACCCGAAGGAGATCGTCTCCTTCTGCGGCCGCGAGAAGGAACTGCTGCCCACACCCGGCGGCGGCCCGTCGCCCAGGCCGACCTGGATGCCCGCATCGCCGCCGTCTGTCCCCGCGTCTTCCTGCACCAGCTGCGGCTGACCGGCAAGGACCAGTGCCTGCTGTGGTGCACGACCTTCGACGACGTGCCGCTGACGCCCGCCGAGGAGAGCGAGCTCGCGGCATCCGTCGGCGTCCTGACGGGCCGCTCCTGCCGCGTCGAGCACCGCGCACACGTACCGATCGGACGCTCGGGCAAGTACGCCTGGCTGTCCACGCCCGACCCTTCCTGACTCCCTCCCGACCACCAACTGCCCGACTCCCGCCCGCAGCAACGCCGCCGTAGCACCGACTCCCTGGCGTACGCGGCCCGTTGCCCCGCCCAGGCGCAGCCGGTCGCCCCGCCGCTGCGCCTCTGCCGACAGGACGACGCCATGCACACAACCGCCGCCCCCGCTTCCTCCGAGGCCAGCGCGGAAACAGCCCCCACCGCCCACGAACTGCTCGGCAGCGCTCTGCACGACGAGGTGGTGGCCCATTTCGCGGCGAAGCCCGGCGCTCCGGCCGCCTCCGTCGTCACCCACCAGGTCCGCGAGTGCCTGCGCTATCTCTACCTGGTCTCGCGCCACCCCGACCGGCTCGGTGGCCTCTTCCTCCCCGTCGAGCAGGACATCGACGAGATCTGGCACTACCTCATCCTGCAGACCCGCGAGTACCGCGACCTGTGCGAACAACGGCTGCCCGGCGGCCACTTCATCCACCACCGCAGCATCTCGTACGACGCCTACCAAGCAGCCCCGGGGCGCGAGACGGCCGCCGAGGAGGCCCTGCGGTGGATTCCCCTCTACACCGCCGCGTTCGGACCGTTCGACGAGGACGCCCTGCCGCACTGGACGGTCGTACGGTTCCTGCACGACGTGCTGGACCTGTCCCTCGCTCAGATCGCCGACATCGCCGTCGACGGGAAGGCTCCGGTGCGGGGAACGGCATGACCACCACCGTCACGCGAACCGCAGAAGAGGCGTCGCCCCACGTGCTGCGGCGCGTGTTGTCCGTGCTCGTCCTCTCGCAGGCACTCGGCGGCGCGGGCATGGCGGCCGGCATCACGGTCGGCGCGCTGCTCGCCGAGGATCTGCTCGGTTCCACGGGTCTGGCCGGGCTGCCGACCGCCCTGTTCACCGCGGGCGCGGCCCTGGGAGCCGCGTTCATCGGGCGGGTCTCTCAACGCCACGGGCGGCGCCCCGGCCTGGCGCTGGGGCACGGCATCGCCGCGCTCGGCAGTATCGGAGTCGTGGCGGCGGCCGCGGGCCAGTGGGCAGGGCTGCTGCTGGTCTCGCTCTTCGTGTACGGGGTGGGTACGGCCACCGGGCTGCTCGCCCGGTACGCGGGCGCCGACCTCGCCCCGCCCGAGCGGCGAGGTCGCGCCACCGGCACGGTGCTGCTCGCCACGACGCTGGGCGCGGTCGCGGGACCCAACCTCGTGGGACCCACCGGTGCGCTCGCACACGCCTGGGGCATCCCGCGTCTTGCCGGGCCCTTCCTGCTCGCTGCACTCGCCTACACGGCCGCGGGTCTTGTGCTGTTGGTGTGGCTGCGTCCTGACCCGTTGTTCCTGGCCCGTCTCCAGCAGCCGCAGAACGTCGCGGGCACCCAGGGGCCGGTGCCGGATGCCATGGGCACCTCGCCGACACCCCGGGCGTCGGAACGCTTCTCCCCCGGGGTCGTCACCGGCGCCACCGTGATGATCACCGCCCAGCTGGTCATGATCGCCGTGATGACGATGACTCCTCTGCACATGACCGGGCACGGCCACAGCACGCAGGCCGCGGGGTTCGTCATCGCCCTGCACGTGGGCGCGATGTTCCTGCCCTCGCCACTGAGCGGTCTGCTCGCCGACCGGGTCGGCAGACTGCCCGTGGCGGCAGCTTCCGGTGCCGTCCTGCTGGGCGCGGGCGTACTCGCCGGCCTCGCCCCGCCGGACAGCATGCCGCTGCTGGCCTGTGCGCTGGTGCTGCTCGGCCTGGGCTGGAACCTTGCGCTGGTCAGCGGCACCGCCTTGATCACCGATGCCGCCCCGGCCGACCGCCGTGCCTCGGTGCAGGGCTTGGCCGACGTGGGCATGTCCTTGGCGGGTGCGACGGGTGGCATGGCCTCGGGCCTGGTGGTGGCGGGCGGCGGCTATCCGCTTCTGGCGATCGCCGCGGGAACCCTGGCCCTCGCGGTGATCCCCATGGTGGCCCTTCGAGGTGCTTCACGCTGACGGCCGGTCAAGTCTCTGGTGCCGCTGCTCCGGCGAATCGCATCGGAAGTCGGATGCGTGAGAGGCGTTTTCCGGGGCACCCGCTCTATTGAGCCCCGCCGCGTCCCCCCGTCGCGGCGGGGCCGCCGCGTGCCTCAGCGCTGGACGGCGCCGCTGGTCGCCGATGGGGTGCGGGAAGATGATCCGCATGACACGCGACAGCGAAACAGGCGCCCCCAGCATCGACAGCGCAGGCCCTCTGGCCGTGGTGGCAGCCGCGATCGTTCAGGAGGGGCGCCTGCTGGTCGTCAGCAAGCAGGCGGCTCCCACCGTCTTCTATCTGCCGGGCGGAAAGCCCGATGCGGATGAGGCACCGCTGGAGACCCTGGTCCGTGAATTGGACGAAGAGCTCGGGGTGGAGCCCCTGGAGCCTCGGTTCCTGGCCGATGTCGAGGCCATGGCCGCCCTTGAGCGAACACCCATGAGGCTGTCGGTCTTCGAGGCGCGCATCGGCCAGGTTCCCGAACCCGCCGCCGAGCTGTCCGCCCTGCGGTGGATATCGGGGCAGGAGCGGGATGTTCGGCTCGCCCCCGCGGTCAGGGATCATGTCCTGCCGCTGCTCAGGCAGCGCGGAGCCCTGGCGTCGTAGCGAGGCACGCGGCCGCCGCCCGCTAGCGGCGGCTGCGCACCAGCAGGTACACGAAGTAGGGCGTCCCTACGACCGCCGTCATGAGTCCCGCGCCCAGTTGCGCCGGGGCGATGACCGTCCGGCCCAGCAGGTCCGCGAGGCAGACCAGGATCGCGCCGAGCAGCATCGCGGCCGGGACGACGCGTACGTGCCGTCGTCCCACGAGTGCGCGTGCCGCGTGCGGTGCCACGAGTCCCACGAAGCCGATCGTGCCCGCCGCGGCCACCGCGGTGGCGCTGAGCAGCACGCTCACGATGAGGAAGCCGAGGCGTCCGCGAGCCAGGTCCAGGCCCAGGAGCCGGGGGGTGTCCTCGTCGAGCGACACGAGGTCGAGTTCCTTGCGGCGCGCGACGGCGATGACGGTCGCCACCACCAGCACGCCCGCGACCGGCAGGAGGTCGGTGCCGGACCGGCCGTACGTGGAACCCGAGAGCCAGATCAGTGCCTTGGTCGCGCTGAACCGGTCGGTGAGCACGATCAGGAGGCTGATGAGCGCCATCGTCCCGGTGGACACACCGAAGCCGACGAGGACGAGCCTGCTGTTCTGGAAGCCGCCCTTGGCCGCGAGTCCGAAGACGACCACGGCGCTGACCGCGGCACCGGCGAATGCCGCGCCCGCGATGCTCCACGATCCGGAGCCCGGTGCCGTGGTGACAAGGAGGATGGCGCCGAGCGCCGCTCCCCCGGAGACGCCGAGGACACCGGGTTCCGCGAGCGGATTGCGGGTCACGGACTGCACGAGGGTGCCGGACAGCGCGAGCGCGGCACCCGCGAGGAGCGCGGCGAGCACCCGTGGCACACGGGTGTCGAGGACGAAGGTGATGGCTTGGCCCGACTGGCCCCGGACCCAGTTGGCCACGTCGCCGAGCAGGAACGTGCTGTCGCCGACGAGCACCGCGGTGATCGTGACGCCGACCAGCACGCCCACGAGGAGCACCACGGTGACGACGTACGCGGTCCGGCTCGGGATGCGCAGCCGGTCCGGCGCTGCCGCACCGGCGCCGTCGCGGGTGCGCATCGCCATGACGACGAGGAACACGGCGCCGACGACGCTGGTGATGACGCCTGTGGGCACGGTGACCGCGGTCTGGGACGACGTCACGGCGCGCAGCAGTACGTCGGAACCGAGCACGAGGGCGGCGCCCACGAGACCCGCGACGGGGATGCGGGTCCGGTGGCGCAGGAGGGCACGGACGCGGCCGGCGAGCGGGCGCACCAGAGCCGGAGCGCACAGGCCCACGAAGGCGATCGGCCCGGCCAGCGTCACCGTTCCGGCGGCCAGCAGCGACGCGAGGACGACGGCCGTGACGCGGGTGCCGCGCACCGGGATGCCGAGGCCGCGCGCGGCGTCGTCGCCCAGGGCCAGGGCGTCGATGCGGCGGGCGATCAGCAGGAGGCCCGCGAGCGCGGCCGCGATGACGGGCGCCATCTGGGCCACACCGTCGAATCCGTTCTGGCTGATGCTCCCCTGGCCCCACTTGTAGAGGCCCTCGGTCCGTTCGGGGTACAGCAGGAGCAACGCCTCGGTGATGGCGTTGAGCCCGAGGGCGAGCGCGCTGCCCGCCAGGACGAGGCGCACCGTTCCGGCACTCCGTCCCGCGAGGACGAGGACGACGGCGGCAGCGGCGAGGCCGCCGACGAACGCCACGCCCGACGAGGCGAGCAGCGGAGCCGTCGCACCGCTGGCGACCAGGAGGGTCAGCGCGAGGTACGAACCGGCGTTGACGGCGAGGGTGTCCGGTGCGGCGAGCACGTTGCGGCTGATGGCCTGGAGGGCGGCGCCGGCCGCGCCGAGCGCGACGCCGACGAGTATCCCGGCGACCATGCGCGGCAGGCGCGAGGCGATGACGACGGAGGAGTCGCCCTGCTCGGCCTGGCCGGTGAGGGCTCTCCACACCTGGCCGGGGCCGACGGACGCGGTGCCTTGCGTGATGTCGACGACGGCCAGGACGGCGACCAGAAGGATGAGACCGGCCGTCACCGCGACCGCGCCCGTGGGGGACGCGACCGCGCGCTCGGGCGTGGTTGAGGGCGTTGCGGTGACGGCCACGGTCTCCTACTTCTTCAGGCTGTCGACGAGGGCGTCGATGTACGCCTCCATCGCCTCGGGGCCGCCGAACATCCAGATGCCGTCGGGCAGGCGGTGGACCTCGTCGTCCTTGACGAACGGCAGCGACTTCCAGACGGAGTTGTCGGCGAGCTCGTCGGTGAACACGTCGGAGCTGCCGTCGCTCTTGTTGCCGAGGTAGACGAACTTCACGTCGTCACCGAGCGCCGTGAGGCCCTCGACGTCGGTGGTGGCCAGCCCGTAGTCCTTGTCGCCCTTGATCTTCCAGTCGTTCTTGAGGCCGAGGTCCTCGTTGACTGCGCCGAGGAGGGAGTTGCTGGTGTATCCGCGTATGGAGACCTGGTTGGAGGCGGCGTAGCCGTCGGCGAAGGCGACCTTCGAGCCGTCGAGCTCGGCCTCCTTCAGCGCCTTCTTGCCTTCGGCGACCTTCGCCTCGTACGACTCCTTGGCCTTCTTGGCCTCGCTGGTCGTGCCGGTGGCCTTGGCGATGACGTCCAGGGTGTCGAACATCTGGCCCACCTGGTCGGCGCCGTCGGCGGCCTTGACCTGGAGGACGGGGGCCACCTTCTTCATCTGCTTCACCGCGGAGGCCGACATGTCGGTCGTGGTGACGATGAGGTCAGGGGTGAGCCCGGCGAGGGTGTCCATGCTCGGCTCGCCGCGGGTGCCGATGTCCTTGGGGTCGTTCTTCAGCGGAACCGCGGAGTCCCACGCCTTGTATCCCTTGACGTCGGCGACACCGACGGGGTCCACGCCGAGCGTGACCATGGATTCGACGACGTTCCACTCGGTTCCGACGACCTTCTTGGCCGGGCCGTCGAGCTTCACCGACGCGCCGCCTGCGTCGGTGAGGGTGATCGGTTCGGACTTCTTGTCCGAACTGGCCTTCTCGGGCTCGGACGTGCCACAACCGGACAGGATGAGGGCAACGGCGGTGGCGGCCGCCGCGGCGATGAGGGGGCGTCTCATGAGGAGGTGTGGAGCCTTTCGCTTCTGCTGTGGTGGCGGCCTATCGCGCGGGTGCGCAGCCGGCCGGTGAGGGGGTCTGTGTCGACCTCGATGCGGATGCCGTAGGTCTCGGAGAGGCGCTCCGGGAGCAGTACGTCCGCGGGGGCGCCGTCGGCGACGATGCGCCCGGCGTCGAGGAGGGCGATCCGGTCGGCGACGGCGGCCGCCTGGTCGAGGTCGTGCAGGACGACGCCGACCGCGATGCCGCCGTCGTCCGCGAGGTCACGCATCAGGTCGAGGAGTTCGATCTGGTAGCGCAGGTCGAGGTAGGTGGTCGGCTCGTCGAGGAGGAGCACGCCGGTCTCCTGGGCGAGACAGCTGGCGAGCCACACCCGCTGCAACTGTCCGCCGGAGAGCTGGTCGACGGCGCGGTCGGCGAGGTTGTCCACGCCGGTCAGGGTGAGCACGCGCTCCACCACGGCGGCGCCCCCGACATCCGCCTGGCCCCAGCGGCCCCGGTAGGGATAGCGGCCGAACTCGACGACGTCACGGACGCTCAGGCCGCCGGGCGTGGGGCGTCCTTGGGTCAGGAGCGCGACGCGACGGGCGAACTGGCGGGCGGTGAGGTCGAAGCCGTCGGCGGCATCGGCCGTGCCGGAATCGAGGGTCAGCGTGCCGCGCCGGGCGCCCTGCAGGCGGGCGACGGTACGCAGAAGCGTCGACTTGCCGCTCCCGTTGGGGCCGACGAGAGCGGTCACTTCGCCGGGCCTGAGCTGGATGGCAGCGTCGTGGACGACATCAACACCGTCGTACGACACCGTCATGTGCTCGGCGGACAATTCGTGACCGCGCGGACGTGTGGCGCTACCTGCGCGTTCACCTGATCTCACGGCGTGCAGGTTAGCCTAACCTTAGTCTGGCTGGAAGTAGGGGGTCCGAACCCGGGCGAAGGCCGCGAGGCGGCACACCCCTGGCGGAGGCTGCGGCTCATCACCCTTTCGCCCCTCAACCGGGCGTCTTGTCGGCCCAGTTGAGGCGAGCCGCCCACGCGCGCATAAGATCGACGGCATGGCGACACGGCTTGTTCAAATCGCAATGAACGCTCGGGACGACTCCGCCCTCGGCGGGTTCTGGGCCGAGGTGCTCGGCTGGGGCGTTTCCAGCGAGGGCCCCGGCGTGACCAACATCGAACCGGCGGGCCTCGGCTATCCCGACCCCACCGCCCTCTTCCTGGACGTCCTTCGCGTGCCGGAGCCCAAGACCGTGAAGAACCGTGTGCACATCGACCTGGCCAGCACCTCCGACGCCCATCAGGCGGAGTTGGTCGCGCGCCTCAAGGGTCTGGGGGCGAAGCCCGCGGACGTGGGCCAGGGCGATGTTCCCTGGACCGTCCTTGCGGACCCGGAGGGCAACGAGTTCTGCGTCCTTGAGCCGCGGGAGATCTATCGCGACACCGGGCCGGTGGCCGCGGTGGTGGTCGACTGTGTGGATCCGCGCGCCATGGCCCGGTTCTGGGGCGAGGCGATGGACTGGACCGTGCACGAGGTGACCGACGACCGTGCGGCGCTGCGCTCCGCCCAGGGCGTCGGCCCGTATCTGGAGTTCCTCCGCTCTCCCGACGCGAAGACGGTGAAGAACCGCATCCACCTCGACCTCCGCCCGTACGCCGGTGACGATCACGAGGCGGAGGTGGCCCGGCTACGGACTCTGGGCGCCGTCGACGTCGACCTCGGTCAGGGCGATGTGCCGTGGACGGTCCTGGCCGACCCCGAAGGCAACGAGTTCTGCGTCCTCACCCCGCGCTGAGGTCCGCCCGATGCGCCCGATGCGGTCGATGCGGTCGATGCGGTCGGCACCGGTGACGCTTCGGTGCCGACCGCACACACGCACCGTCAGTACAGCTTCGCGACGGCCTTGATGGTCGTGGTCTTGAAGTCGGCCACCTGCGCGTGGGCGAAGTTGCCCATCTGGCCCCACTGGACCAGCGTCACCGTGTTCCCGTCCCGGCCGACCGAGAACATGTTGATGTCGGATGCTCCCCACGTGGCCTCGGTGTGGACACCGTAGACGTGGGCGCCTTCCTCGACGTTCAGCTTTCCGTAGTACTTCTGCGTCGCGGTGATCTCGGGATCCTGCTCCATCACCTTCGCCGCGCAGCCTGCGAGGTCCTTGCGCAGCAGGGCCGCGAAGTCCTTGGCGCGCTGCTCGCTCCGCTCGACCACCGTCACTTGAAGGGCGCCGGTGTCGTAGTCCGTGCGGTAGGCGCGGTGCACGGAGATCGACGGCAGCGCCTCCCCCACACACATCGGCAGCGGGTCGGGCTGCCCCGCGGTCACCGGTCCCGCACTCCACGCCGACGTCGCGTGCGGCGGCAGTTCGGCCGGAGCCAGGAACCGGGGCGAGTCGGCGGCGGCCGCCGGACCCGTACCGGCGACCACACCCGCCACGGCCACAGCGGCCCCCAGTGCACACAGTCCTCGGCTCATGCGAACACTCATGATCGTCAACTCCCCGTTCTCGGAAGCACAGCCTGCCTGTTGCTCCCACGCCACGTACGACCCGCGACACCCCGAACCCGTTGCCCTCGCCCACGTCACAGGCCTGTCCGCGATGTCACCGAACGGTAATACGCACACCTGGGGCGGCTGCGGCCGACAAGCGGGGGCAGGGGAAGATTGTGTGCCGCCCGCCTCCGCGTAACGGACACGGGCGACCGGCGTCCAAGGGTGGAGCGGGGATGGCGGCGCGGTAGGCCGCCGGCGACAGACAACGAGGAGTACGCCATGGACAGTTCCGCGACGCCTGCGCATGCGGCGTCCGCCCGCGTCTCGGACGGATCCGGCACGATTCCCGCCCCTGCCGGGCGGGCCGGTTCCCCGTCCCCGTGGGGACGGCGGGGCGCCGCGCTGCGCCGCACCCCGGTGGCGATGTGGAACGACGACGTGTCGGACTGGGCCGCGGCGCTGACGTACTACGCGATTCTCGCCCTGCTGCCCGCGCTCCTTGTCACGGTCAGCCTGATCAGCCTGGTGAGCCCCGGCACGACCCAGACACTGATCGCCGAGGTCACCGACTGGGCACCCGCACAGTCGGGCAGCGCCTTGAACGACGTGCTCACCGAGATGGCCGGCGCACGTTCCGCCGCCGTGACGGTCGTGGTCGGCGGCGGTGTCAGCGCGCTGTGGTCCGCCTCCAGTTACGCGGCGGTCTTCCGGCGGGCGCTGCACGCGATGCACGGCGTGAAGGACACGCGGCCCGTGTGGCGCAAGGCGCACCGTGTGCTGATGACCGCCCTTGCGCTGCTCGCACTGCTGGCCGCCAGTGCGGTCGTGCTCGTCCTGAGCGGCTCGCTCGTCCAGGCCGTCGGGCGGCGCGCGGGGGTCGGCGACGCGGGGCAGACCGTGTGGAGCGTCATGAGGTGGCCCGCGCTGGTCTGCCTGGTGGTCCTGCTCGTCCACGTGCTCTTCCGCAACGCGCCGCCCTCCGCACGCGGTTGGCGCCACAGCCTGCCCGGCGGACTGCTGGCCGCGCTGCTGTGGCTCCTGTCCTCGGGCCTGTTCACCCTGTACGCCTCGGGGTTCGGCTCCTACGGCAAGCTGTACGGCTCGCTCGCGGGCGTGGTGGTCTTCCTGGTGTGGCTCTGGATGTCCAACCTGGCGCTGCTGGCCGGAGCTCAGTTCACGGTGGAGATGGCCCGCGCCCCGGTGCCCGTGCACACGAGCTGACACGCAGCCCCGAGTCGTGCGCCCCCGGGCGGAAATCCGGGTCCGTGTGCCCGCGTGTGCCCTTCCCTGCGCGCCGCGTGCGCTCCCCCCGCAGGGGTTCGGATCAGGCACACACCGGTGATACGCCTGAAGGACAAACTACTCGCGTACGTGTTCGCCCACGCGGCATCGAAGAGGAGTCATCCCATGGCCTCGTTCGACACGGGACGGTTGTGTGCGATCGTCAAAATCCTGGACCAGGCAAGCACCCACCTCCGGCTGGCAGCGCGCGAATCCACCCTCGCGGGACCCGCGACGGCCCTGCCCCGGCCGGCCGCAGGACCCGCCCCCGCCACTTCCGGCATCACCGCGCTCCTGAGCGTCTCGGAGCAGGCGTCGGGCAGCGTCCGGCGCGCTCTGATCCACATCCACAACGGCGAGGTCCAGCGCGCCCAGCACGAGCTGGACCGGGCACGGACCCAGCCGTGCGCGGCAGGCCTCACCCCGGCGGGGCTGCCCCGCCCCCTCCCCCAGCGCGTGGCCACCGCGCTGCGCCTGATGCAGGGGATCACCAACTTCTTCCCCTCGGAGACGGAACAGGTCCTCGTGCGGGCGGCCCTTCCCTAGCCGGTCGCCGGCTCACCCGGATGGGCTAGTCGGCGGGGCGGTGGACCGGATCGTCCCGATCGCCGCAAACAACCCGCCGAAGGGCTCCCGTGGAGCTGTCCGTGCACCCTCGGTGACTCTCCTGGTTGCGTCACGCACCTGTGTGGCGCGCGATGGAGGGGACGCGTGCGACGTCCGTGGCGAGATTCGATTCTGCCCGTCGCGCGCCACGAGGGAGTGATCACCCATGGCTCAGGGCGAGGCCTTCACCAGCGCTGACGGGCTCGCGGGCCTGACGGCCTACGACCGGACCGGCGAGAAGATCGGCAGCGTCGAGCAGGTGTATCTCGACGACCGAACCGGGCGTCCCGAGTGGGTGACCGTCAAGACCGGTCTCTTCGGCATGAAGCAGAGCTTCGTGCCGCTCACCGGAGCACGCCGCCAGGAGGACCAGCTGCACGTGGCAGCCACGAAGGAGGCCGTGAAGGAGGCGCCGCGCGTGGACGCCGACCAGCACCTCGAGCCCGGCGAGGAGCAGGACCTCTACACCCACTACGGGCTCACCCGGCCCGGCGGCGCCCAGACGCGTACCGCCCCGGCGGCAGGTGGTCGTGACCGTGCCGGGACCGCGGGCATGGCCGGAACCGCGGGCATGGCCGGAGCGGGCGCCGGCATGGGCGCCGGCGACGGCCAGAAGGCGGGCGCGCGTGAGTTCGCGACCCGCTCCGCCGCGGGCGACGACAGCAAGGACGAAATGGTGCGCTCCGAGGAGCGGCTGCATGTCGGGACGGAGGAGCAGGAGGTCGGGCAGGCCCGCCTGCGCAAGGTGGTCGTCACCGAGGACGTGAAGACCTCCGTCCCCCTCTCCCACGAGGAGGTGCGCGTCGTACGCGAGCCCATCCGCGAGGGCGACCGCGTGCGTGCCGACATCGGTGAGGCGGAGACCGAGGTGACTCTGCACGCCGAGAAGGCGGTGACCCGCAAGGAGACCGTGCCGGTCGAGCGCGTCCGCCTGGAGACCGAGAAGGTCACCGAGACCCAGGAGATCTCCGACACGGTGCGCAAGGAGCAGATCGAGTTCGACGACGCCAAGGGCGAGCGCGGCGCGAAGGGCGAGGCCTGGCGCGACCGGAAGCAGGGCCCGCGGCACTGACGCCTCTCGGCACGCCCTGATGGAGGGCAGCTGACGGTGGCGGGAAGCGGTGGAGGGAGGGAGCACTCGGCAGGAGTGCTCCCTCCCTCCTCTCCTGCCGGGCGCCTCTGGAGCGGCCGGGGCAGAGCTGGTTTGCTGGGGCACTGTGAGCCGGGCCGCCGAAGAGACCAACCGCCGCATGCTCCGGGCACGGGACGCGATGGACCGCTCCTACGCGCAGCCGCTGGACGTCCCCGCCCTGGCCCGGATCGCCCATGTGTCGCAGGCACACTTCACGCGCACCTTCCGCGCCACGTTCGGCGAGACGCCGCACCGCTACCTGCAGCGCCGCCGCATCGAGCGGGCGATGTCCCTGCTGCGGGACACCGACCGCAGCGTGACGGACATCTGCTTCCAGGTCGGCTTCGGCAGCCCGGGAACGTTCAGCCGCACCTTCCGCGACATCGTCGGCCGGTCGCCACGGCAGTACCGCAAGGAAGCGAAGGAAGCGACGGCCACAGACGTGCCGACGTGTTTCACGATGGCATGGACGCGCCCGCGAACCGACCGCCCACTGAGCAGCTTTGGACAAGTTTCCGTCCGGCGTCCCCAGTAGCGTGACGGACATGTTGAAGGCCATCACGCACTCGCAGATCTACGTACTCGACTAGGACGAGGCCGTCGAGTTCTACGTCGGCAAGCTGGGCCTGACGGTCAGCGCCGACGTCGACCTGGGCTTCATGCGCTGGCTGACCGTCAGCATCCCCGGCCACCCGGAGCGCCAGATCCTGCTGGAGAAGCCGGGCCCTCCGGCGCTCTCCGAGGAGACGGCCCAGCAGGTCCGTGAGCTGGTGACCAAGGGCGCGATGGGCGGCTCGCTCATCTTCGGCACGGACGACTGCCGCAAGACGTACGAGACGCTGCTCGGCCGGGGCGTCGAGTTCACCGAGGAACCCACCGACCGCCCGTACGGCATCGATTGCGGCCTCCGCGACCCCTTCGGCAACAGCATCCGCTTCACTCAGCCGAAGGCCTGAGGGGGCGCAGAGGGCGAGCAGGCTGTTGCCCTTGGCTGTCCGACCGGCCGCGGCCCGCGTCCGCGTCCGCGTCCGCGCACTCCAGGCAGGCAGGCTTGCCGTCGATCGTCACCCCGTCCTCGGAGGCGGCTTCGCAAATGCCGGGCCGGCCGGGGTGGTTGGCCCGGCAGTGGCAGGTGCAGGTCTCGGTGACTGCTTCCAGGTCAGGGGTGCGTTGCGGGGCCAGACCCATGCGGATGTCGTGGCAGTTGCGGCACAACGGCACGTGCCGGGGGCCGGTGGTGGGCGAGTTGGCGACGATGGTGTGGCCTGGTTCGGCGTAGCCCCGGCACGTTCCGGGGAATTCGGGATGGGTGCCGCACGCGCAGTGGCAGGAGCCGGGCTCGGAGGGCCCTGCCGTGAGCGGAGCCGGGTTGCACTCGTACCTGTCGGCCGTCGGCATCATCGCGGTGTGCAGGGCCTTGGCCTGGTCGGCCATCCGCTGCACGGCGGGCACCATCGCCCGTCTGAGCGCCGCGGCACAAGCCTGGAACTGCTCTGCGTTCGGCGCGGGTGCAGGCTTGGTCATGGGTCCATTGTCGCGCCAAGTCGCGCATCAGGGGCGGTACCTGAAGAAGGCCGTCCTCTTGTGCGGCACCCACTTCTCGGCGCTGTGGCCGATGCTGGACGGGAAGCTCACCGCGCAGGCGATGGACGTCGCCCCGAGAGGAGAGAGCGAGCCATGACCAAACGTATGGGCAAGGTGATCTGCGACATCACGGTCTCGGCCGACGGGTACTCGGCCGGGCTCAACCAGACCGAGAAGCGCCCGTTCGGCGACGACGGCGGCGACGGTACGGGCGACAGGCTGCACGCCTGGATGTTCGACACTCCCGACGAGAACCGGGCCGAGGTCGACCAGATGGCCGCCGCCGAGGCGTTCATCATGGGGCGCAACATGTTCGGCCCGGTGCGCGGCGCGTGGGATCGGCAGTGGAACGGCTGGTGGGGCGGCGACCCGCCGTTCCACGCCCCGGTCTTCGTGCTCACCCACCACGCGCGCGAACCGCAGCCGATGAACGGCGGCACCACGTACCACTTCGTCACCGACGGCATCGAGTCGGCCCTGGCACAGGCACGTGCGGCGGCCGGCGACGGCGATGTCCTGGTCCTGGGTGGCGCGACCACCATCAACCAGTACCTCGCCACCGATCTGATCGACGAGCTGCGACTGCACATCGTGCCGTTCACGCTCGGCGCCGGCACGCGGCTCTTCGAGGGCGTCCCGCCGCTGAAACTCGAGCAGGTGAAGTCGCGGGGAGCGGAACTCGTCACGCATGTGACCTACCGCGTCCTGTCCTGAGCCGGAGGCCGGTGCCGGGTGTTGCGCGACCACCGCGGGTGGCGGCGCCGCGGTGGTCGTCCGGTCAGGCGAGAGTGACGGCGCCGGTCCGGCACGCCGCTGCCGCGGCGGTGAAGACCCTCTCGTACCGGTCGTCGTCGAGAAGGACGGCGAGCCCGCAGGCAGTCGCCCACGCCACCTGAGCGGCGTCCTCGCCGAGGGGCCGATCCTGCTTGTGCAGTTCTCGGCCGAGGTGCTGGCCGTGGAGGTCCCTGGAGTCCTGGCCTTCCGCGCGGCGCCGGATGGCTTCGACGGCGCCCGCCACGAACGTCTCGTAGTCGGTGTCACCGAGCAGTCTGCGCAGTTGCTCGAGCTGGGCGTGGGCGGCACGAAGGTGCAGCGGCCAGTCCCGGCAGGTGCCGAACTGCTCTTCCATGGCCTGCGTCAGGTCGATCCGCCGGAACATCTCGTCGAGGGGGTCGTAGGTCATGATCTCTCGGTAGCGGCTGCCGAGGTCAGGGCGGCGAAGGCTCGCTGCGGGCTCCCCCGTGTGGCTGCACACCGGACGGCCCCGCGACCTTCCGACCACCGCAGGTGGACCTCTCGACCGCTGTCCCGCGCGCGCCTTCGTCCCAGTACCTGAATAAGAATCATGTACATGACCATTGACGCCCTCATGGCATGGCAATAGCTTCCAGGAAAGCGCTTTCCACCGGCAGGTGCAAGACCTGGCCACTCTGCTCATTCACCCTGCCGAACCGTCCCGTCACCGACCGCACCCTGCCCGCGCCGGTCCGACGAGCCACTCGACCTGGAGACCAACGATGCGAACCAGACCCATCACCGCCTGCTTCGGCTTACTCGCCGGCACGCTCGTCGCACTGTCCGGCCATGCGGCGCAGGCCGTACCGGCGGGTGCCCAGTCGCAATTCGCCGTGAACGCCGCCGCGCTGTACGTGGCACCGACCGGAAGCGACAGCGCCGCCGGGACGGAGTCGAATCCCACGACACTCACCTCAGCGATCACCCGCATCACGCCCGGCGGAACGATCTACCTGCGCGGCGGGACCTACCGCCATGCGCAGACGGTCACGATCCCGCAGGGCAACAACGGCACCGCGAGCGACCGCACCGAGCTGGCCGCCTACCCGGGCGAGAAGCCCGTCCTGAACTTCTCCGCCCAGAGCGAGGGCACGTCGAACCGCGGGCTCGCCGTGAACGGGTCGTACTGGCACGTCAAGGGCATCGTCGTCGAGCGCGCCGGCGACAACGGCATCTTCGTCGGCGGCAGCAACAACATCTTCGAGCGCACGGTGACCCGCTACAACCGCGACACCGGCCTCCAGCTCTCACGGATGCTCTCCAGCACGCCCAGCAGCCAATGGCCGTCCAACAACCTCATCCTGAGCGCGGAGTCGCACGACAACGCCGACTCGGACGGGGAGGACGCCGACGGCTTCGCCGCGAAGCTCACCTCCGGGCCCGGGAACGTCTTCCGCTACGCCGTCGCCCACAACAACATCGACGACGGCTGGGACCTGTACACCAAGTCGGATACGGGCCCCATCGGCGCGGTGACCATCGAGGACTCACTCGCCCACGACAACGGCACCCTCAGCGACGGCTCCCAGGCCGGCAACGGCGACCGCAACGGCTACAAGCTCGGCGGCGAGGACATCAAGGTCAACCACGTCATCCGGCGCAACATCGCCCACAACAACGGCAAGCACGGGTTCACGTACAACAGGAACCTCGGGTCGATGGCGGTGTCGGACAACGTCAGCATCGACAACGACGAACGCAACTACTCGTTCGACGGGGGCACTTCAGTGTTCCGGAACAACACATCCTGCCGCAGCGGAAGCGGGACGAACGACAAGATCGTCGGCAACTCCGACAGCTCGAACCAGTTCTGGTCCGGCTCGAACGGGTCCCGCTGCTCTTCGTACTCCGGTGCCTTGAAGTGGTCCTTCGCCACGGACGGACGCCTCGTCGTGACCTTCGGTGGCACCGCGCTCGCTCCCTGAGCCACACCCCCGTCCGGTGTTTCTGCCCCCCTGCCGGTGCCCCACGTGCGCACGTGCGATCTGACCGCCGTGCGCACGCGGGGCACCTCCACGCTCAGGCGGCAGGCACCGACCCGGTGGCGAAGTACGGCTTGCAGACCGAGCCGGACCAGTCCGTGGCGATTTCGAGGAGCCTGTTGCCGTCGGCCGACGGCAACAGGCTGGAGCTGTAGTTGGGGCAGTAGTCGACGGTCGTCGACTCGACGGCGACCGGGGCGGGGATCTCCCGCCAACTGCCCGCGCCACCGGCGCTGTTGACCCAGACGGTGCGCCCGCTGCCGGCCGCCTTGCTGCCGTCGCGGTTGTACAGGACCTGACCGACGAGGAACAGTCTGCCCTTCGGGTTGCCCGCCTCGGGCGCCCACGCCAGGTTCGGCGCGTGCTTGAAGTACTTGCCGTCGGCGGTCTCCGGGCGGATGCCCAGGGAGGTGGTGACGCCCCAGTTCCAGCCGTCGGACGAGGTGCGGTAGTGCACGACGCACTGGAACTGGCCCGCGGCCGCACAGATCTCGAACGACATGAAGTACGTCCCGTCGCCCATCTTGCGCACCACCGCCATGCCGGGCCGGTCCGAGGCGAGCGTGCTCGCGACGGTGTCGTGGTGGCCCGTCCAGGTCACCCCGTCCGCGGTGCGGGCGGCCACCAGCTTCTGGCTGTGCGCGGCGTCGGTCTCGTCGGAGTAGTGCGCCACGAGTTGCCCCGACGCGTCGACGGAGAACTCCGGCTCCCACAGACCCTTGTCGTTCGACGCCGTGGCGATCGTGGACAGATGGCTCCAACTGCGGCCCACATCCGTGCTCTTGAAGACCCGCAGGGCCATGCGCCGGTTCGGTTCGTCCTGCCCGACCGACGCTGCCCACAGCAACGTCCCCGCGGGCATGTCGCCGATGCGCTGCGGGAGTTCGTACAGCGTCGAGCAGCACAGCCCCTGCCCGCCCGCGGCGTCGGGGTCCCGCACCGTGCCGACTTCACGGAACGACGCGCCCCCGTCCGTGCTCTCGTGGATGGCGCCGAGCCCGTCGTTCCCGGAGAACGTGACCACCGAGGCCAGGATCCGGCCGTTGGCGTCACCACTGTGGGCGAGTCTGACGGCACGCGGGTAGAGCCCGGTGCCGTCGCGCAGCAAGGTGCCGGTCGCGGCGTCGGCCGACGACCCTGACTGCGTGACGAACAGTGCCCCAAGGAGGGCGAGCAGCAGGGGGAACAGGACGGTGGGGCGGAGGAGACGTGGTCGTGCGGGGTCGTGCGCTGACATGGGCCTCTCCTGACTCTGCGGGGGATGGGGGACGTACGTACGGAACGCTCTGAACTACCGCCGCCCTCAGCTCACTTGGGGCGCGAGCCGGATGACGTTCCAGGAGACCGGCGGCAGTTCGGCCGCGAGCGCGCCCTCGGCGGTGATGTGTGTGCCGGACGAGCGGCGCGGCACCACCCGGTCCGGTTCCGCCTCGGTGTTGACCGCGTCCGGGTCCTGGTCGGAGAGGACCAGGTGCTCCACGACGCGGTGACCGGCGGCCGCCCCGCGCAGCGCGGCCTCGAGGCGCAGCGGCTGCTCCTGGTCGCGGTTGACGGCGAGGACGGTGAGTGCGCCGCTCTCCTCGTCGTGCGTCACCACGGTGTCGAGGGTGGACACGTCCCCGTACTGAGGCGTGTCGATGCGGGGTCCGGTGGCGTCCGTGCGCAGCACGCGGCCGGTCGCGAAACGGGCCGCCTGGGCGAACGGGTGGAAGGTGGTCTGGCGCCAGCTCGCGCCGCCGGGCTCGGTGCGGATGGGTGCGATGACGTTCACCAGCTGGGCGAGGCAGGCGATGGCCACCCGGTCGGCGTTGCGCAGCAGCGTGATGAGCAGCGAGCCGACCACGGCGGCGTCGGTCACGCTGTACGTGTCCTCGATGAGGCGAGGTGTCTCGGCGGTCTCCAGGTTGCGCTCGCCGGGGAAGCGGGCGGCGTACCAGACGTTCCACTCGTCGAAGGAGAGCTTGATGTGCTTCTTGGCGCCCCGCACCGCACGGACGTGGTCGGCGGTCGACACCACGTCGCGGATGTACTGGTCCATGTGCGCGCCCGAGGCGAGGAAGCTGGCGCGGTCGCCGTCGAACTCCTCGTAGTAGGCGTGCAGGGAGAGGTAGTCGACCTCGTCGTAGGTCTGCTCCAGGACCTCCCGCTCCCAGGTGCCGAACGTGGGCATCCGCGAGTTGGAGCTGCCGCAGGCGACCAGCTCGATGGACGGGTCGACCTGGCGCATCGCCTTTCCGGCCTCGGCCGCGAGCCGCCCGTACTCGGTGGCCGTCTTGTGGCCCGTCTGCCACGGCCCGTCCATCTCGTTGCCCAGGCACCACAGCTTCACGCCGTGCGGGTCGCTCACGCCGTGCTTGACGCGCAGGTCCGACCAGGCGGTGCCGCCCGGGTGGTTGCAGTACTCGACCAGGGCTCGGGCGGCGTCGATGCCGCGCGTGCCGAGGTTCACGGCCATCATCGGGTCGAGGCCCAACTGACGTGCCCAGCCGAGGAATTCATTGGTGCCGACCCGGTTGGTCTCGATGGAGCGCCAGGCCAGGTCGAGCCGGCGCGGACGGTCGGCGACCGGCCCGACGCCGTCCTCCCAGTGATAGCCGGAGACGAAGTTGCCGCCGGGGTAGCGCACGAGGCCGGTGCCCAGTTCGCGTACCAGCTCGGCGACGTCGCCGCGGAATCCGTCGGCGTCGGCGGTGGGGTGCCCGGGGTCGTGGATGCCGGTGTAGACGCAGCGTCCCATGTGCTCGACGAAGGTTCCGTACAGGCGCGGGTCGACGTCGCCGACGCTGAACTCGGGGTCGATGACGAACCGTGCGGTGTGCGGCATGTTCGGGTGCCTCTCTCTGTGGTGCGGTGTGCTGAATCGGACAGGGGGTGTGCTATTTGAGGCCGGTGCCTGCGATGCCCTCGACGATGCGGCGCTGGAACAGCGCGAAGACGGCGAGCAGCGGGATCGCGCCGAGCACGGCGGACGCCATGAGCTGGGCGTAGGGCACGCCGAACACGTCCTGGACGGAGGTGAGTCCGACGGGCAGCGTCATCATCTCCGGGTCGGTCACCACCAGCAGGGGCCACAGGAAGTTGTTCCAGACACCGACGAACACGAAGATCGTGACGGCCGAGACGGCCGGCCGGGAGATCGGCATCACGATCTGCCAGTAGGTACGCAGCCAGCCCGCGCCGTCCGCGCGCGCCGCGTCGATCAGCTCCCGCGGGATCCCGTCGAAGAACTGCTTGAAGACGAACACCGCCACGACATTGGGGACTTGAGGCAGTACGACACCCCAGTAGGTGTTCAAGAGTCCGGCCGACTGGAGGGCGAGGAACTGCGGGATCATCAGGACCTGGCCCGGGATCATGATCCCGGCGAGCAGCATCACGAACGCGGCCCGGCGCATCCGGAAGCGGGTCTGCGACAGGGCGAACGCGGCGAGCGACGCCATGACCACCGTGAGGACGGTGGTGAGGATCGAGGTGATGAAGCTGTTGGCGTACCAGTAGGGCAGCTTGCCCGCGTCGAATATCTCCCCGTACGCGTCCAGGGTCGGATGCGCGGTGAACCATCCCGTCGGGTTGGTGACGACCTCCTGGGCGGGTCGGATCGACGTGGCGAGCGCCCACGCCAGGGGGACGAGCCACAGCAGCGCGAGGGCGATGAGCGTGCCGAGTGCCACCCGGTTGAACAGGCGCTCCGAGTCGCGGGGGCGGGCCGGAGGGGCGCTGGTGCCGCGCTGTCCGGTCTCGGGGCGCGTGGCGATGGCGGTCATGGTCAGCTCTCCTTCTCGGCACGGCGTACGAGGGCGAACCAGACGAGGGAGACGAGCAGGATCACCACGAACAGCAGCAGCGACACGGTCGATGCGTAGCCCACGCGGCCCTCGACGAACCCGGTGTCGTAGATGAGCTGCAGCGAGGAGCGTGTGCTGCCGTCGGGGCCGCCCGCGGTCATCATGTAGATCTGGTCGAAGACCTTCAGCGAGGCGATGACCTGCAACACCGTCACCAGTGTCGTCGTACGGCCCAGCATCGGCACGACCACGTGACGGATCCGCTGCCAGGGTCCTGCCCCGTCGATGGCGGCCGCCTCGTGCACCTCGCGCGGCACGTCCTGCAGACCGGCCAGGTAGAGCACGAAGTTGAAGCCGATGGTCCACCACACCGTGGCCGCCGCGATGGAGATCATCGCCCAGTCCGGGTCACCGAGCCACGAGGGCGGGGTGTCGACGCCGAACCACTTCACCGCCTCCTGGGCCAGGCCCAGTTGATCGGCGTAGATGAACATGAAGAGCAGCGAGACGACGGCGGAGGGCAGCACGAACGGCGCGAAGAAAGCGAACCGGAAGAACCAGCGGCCGCGCACGAACCGGTCGGCGAGCAGGGCCAGGGCCAGGCTGAGCAGTACAAGCGGCACGGTCGTCAGGACCGTGAACCACAGCGTGTTGCGCAGGGTCCGCCAGAACTCCGCGTCGCCGAGCACCGCCGTGTAGTTCGAGAGGCCCGCGAAGTCACCGAGGCCGCTCTTGAGCAGGCTCGTCTCGAAGAACCCGGCGACCACGGTGTAGATGAGCGGCCCCACCAGGAACACCAGGTAGAAGAGGGCGAAGGGCAGCAGCATCCCCGGTCCTGCCCAGCGGTCGCCTCTGCTGGACGTCGGGGTTGGGGCGGTCGTCGTGGCCACGGTTCGGCCTTTCGGTCAAGGCGTACGGGATCCAAGGGCGCGTGGAACAAGGGGGGTTGGGCGACGGTCGCGGGCGGCCTCGCTCACACGGGAGCGGGGCGCGACGCCAGGGTGCGCAGGTCTCGGCGCAGGCGTGCGGCGCCGGCCGTGGGGCTGGTCTCGCCGGTGAACACGGACGTCACCGCGTCACCCACGACGTTCTGCATGGTGCTGCCCGCGCCGCCGTACCAGGCGGCCGGGTCGTAGACGGCTCCGTCGGCGGCCGTGGCGTAGTGCGACTGCGGCACCAGTTCCTTGTACGCGCGCGATCGCTGCGTCGGCAGCCAGGCCGGGACGTGGCCGCCCTCCGCCCACAACTTGCTGGAGTGCAGCATCGAGGCGATGAACCCCAGGGAGAGATCGAGGCGTTGGGCCTTCTCGTCGGGTGCCTTCGGGAGCACCAGTGCGTGCGAGTCGGCGGCGCAGGCGTAGGGCGCGTCCTTGAAGATGCGCGGCAGGGGCCGCATGTCGAACTTCACCTTCGCCGACCGGACCGCGAGCGCCTGCCAGACGCCGTCCATCAGGAATCCGGCCTTGCCGGTGGTCAGCAGCGTGATGGCGCCCTTCCCGTCGGTGTTGGCGGGGATCACCTTCTCCTGGCTGAGGCGGCGGATGTACGCGAGCGCCTCGGCCGCGGCAGCCGTGTCGACGACCACCCGCTTGCCCTGGTCGGCGACGAGGTCCCCGCCTCCGACCTGCCGGTACAGCGACCAGAAGAGCCGGAACTGCATCGAGGCCTCCTTCACCGAGGCGATCGAACCGCCCCAGGCGCCGGTCACCTCCTTCGCCGCACGCAGCGCGTCGATGAACGCGTCGGGTCCGTCCACGTCCACCAACTGGCCCTGCCCGTCGAGCAGTCCGGCCTTCTCTGCGATGTCCGTGCGGAAGAAGAGCACGAAGGGGTGCGTGTCGAGCGGAACGGCGTGCGGCGCCCCGCCGAACTGGGACTTCCGCCACGGCCGTGCGTCGAACTTGTCCTCGGTCAGCCCGTGCCGGGCCAGGTCATCGGTGCGCAGCTCGGTCAGCAGCCCGGCCTCGGCGAGCGTGGGCAGCTTCGACAGATGGACCACCGCCACCTGCGGCGGCCGGTCGCCGAGCGTGGAGAGGGTCAGCTTCGTGTAGTACGGGTTGCCCCACAGGAACGTCGCCGATTTCAGTTCGGTCGACCGGTGCGCGGCCCGGTAGGCGTCCTGCATCGCCAGCATCCGCTCGCCGTCGCCGCCGGTGAACGGGTTCCAGAAGTTGAGCCGCGACGGCGAGGGCGCGCCGCCGGTGAACCCCTGCGCGAGCGTGCTGCCGCAGCCTGACGCGGTGAGCGCGGCGGCGCCGGCCGCACCGAGCGCGATCCCTCCGCGCAGCACACGGCGGCGGGACGGGGCGGGCGGCGACGGGGTCGGTATGCGGTCCCGCATGGGCATGCGTCCTTCCACGGCGGACAAGGCGAGTACGAGTGCAACGTTGGAATGCTCGGCGACGGCAACCGGATTGCGTGGCTGCCCGCTGCGTTTACAACGTTGTACTCAGCTGGCAATACGACGTCAACACCTGGGCCCGCATTACCTGTTCACGCACTCGAAGGATCCCCATCACCCCTCACCGGTTACAACGTTGGACCATGACGTACGCTGCTGCTGTCGGGGGAGGTCAGGGGGAGGGAGAACACCGTGGCAGGCACACGCCTGAAGGACGTCGCGGAGCGCGCCGGAGTATCGATCAAGACGGTGTCCAACGTCGTCCGCGGCGAGACCCGAGTCGCCGACCGGACACGCGAACGCGTCCTGCGCGCCATCGCGGACCTCGACTACCAACCCAACGCATCGGCACGCCACTTGCGCACAGGACGCAGCGGCATCATCGCGCTCGCCGTCCCCGAACTCGTCGCGCCGTACTTCGCCGAGCTGGCCGCGCAGGTCATCGCCGCCGCGAAGAAGCGCGGCTGCACCGTGCTCATCGAGGACACCGGGGGCAGCGCGGACGAGGAACTCCGCATCGCCTGCGGGCTCAGCGACCCGCTCATCGACGGCGTCCTGCTCAGCCCGCTCCGCCTCGACGAGGAGGCACTCGCCGCCCGCGAACGCCGCGTGCCGCTCGTGCTCCTGGGAGAGCGGTCGTACGAGATCCCCGCCGACCACGTCCTGATCGACAACTCGGCGGCGGCGCGCGAGGCCACCGACCACCTCCTGTCCCTCGGCCGACGCCGCGTCGCCGTCATCGGACAGCCCTCGGGGCCCGCCCATGCGACGACGGTCCAGCGCATGCACGGCTACCTGACCGCGCTGCACGCGGCGGGCGTCCCGCACGACCCTCAACTCGCCCCGGACACAAGAACATTCACCCGAGCCGAGGGCGCGAACGCGATGCGGGCGCTCCTGGCGCTCGACGACCCGCCGGACGCCGTCTTCTGCTTCAACGACCTGCTGGCCTCCGGCGCGCTGCGGGTGGCGCACGAGCACGGCCTGCGCGTCCCGCACGACGTGGCCGTGGCCGGATTCGACGACGTGGAGGAGTCCCGCTACAGCGTGCCGACCCTGACCACCGTCGCCCCGGACAAGCGAGGAATCGCGGAACTGGCCGTGGACGCACTGCTGCGCAGGATCGACGCCGGAGCGATGGCCCCGCACACGCGGCTCACCGCGGGATACGAGCTCGTGGTGCGGGAGAGCACGCGCGCGACGGGCTGAACCGCCTCACGGCGGCGGGAATCAAGCCGACCCCCGACGCCGTCCGGGTGGTCAACCCTCACCCTCACGCTCACCTTGAGGGTGAGACGTCACTCGATGCGCCCAACGAAGACACCCCGTAGCACCATGGCCAGATCCTTGCACTCCCTGGCCATCTGGCCACTCGTCCCCCCGCCGGGCAGCAGCGGAGGATCGACGGCATGAAGATTCTTTGGGTATTCGCTCACCCCGAACCGCAATCCCTCAACGGCTCCTTGCGTGACGACGGGATCCGGGATCTGCGCGACCTCGGGCACGAGGTCCGCGAGTCCGATCTCTACGCCATGGACTGGAAGCCCGTGGTGGACTCCGGCGACTTCCACCGCGAAACGGTCGACCGGCTCCTGGTCGGCGCCGAGCAGGAGCACGCCTACAGCACGGCCAAGCTGACCGACGACATCACCGCCGAGCAGGAGAAGATCGCCTGGGCCGATGCGCTGGTGTTCCAGTTCCCGCTGTGGTGGTTCGGACCGCCCGCCATCCTCAAGGGGTGGTTCGACCGGGTCCTCGTGCAGGGCTTCGCCTTCGGGCTCCAGGACGGCTCCGGGCGCACCCTGCGGTACGGCGACGGCGGCCTCGCGGGGAAGCGCGCCATGGTCATCACCACGGTCGGCGCGCGGGAGTCGGGCTTCGGGCCACGCGGAATCCACGGCCAGCTGGACGAGGTCCTTTTCCCACTGCTGCACGGCACGTTCTGGTACACGGGGATGGACGCCTTGCCGCCCTACGTCGTCTACGGCGCCGACCGCCTGACCCCCGCCGACTACCGCACCCGCGCAGCCGAACTCCGCGAGCGACTCCGCACGCTGCCGGTCACCGAACCACTCCCCTACCGCCACGAACACCGCGGCGACTACGACGACGCACTCGTACTGCACCCGGAGATCGAGCCGGCCCTCACCGGCGTCGCGGCACACCGATCACGGACAGAAGGAGTTCCGTCAGCGGCTTGAAGCCGACGCGCATCGCGGTTCCCAGCGGAAGAGCCGGGAGGCCAGCGCGACGGACACGACGACCCAGGCCAGTGTGGGCAGCAGCAGCGGCAGGGACTCCGTCACGGGGACGCCGCCGTTCCAGGCGTTGAGTACCAGTTCGGTGGCCGAGCCGCCGGGGAGCAGCCGCTTGAGCAGGGTGAGCTCCTCGGTGCCGGTGATGGCCACCCAGTTGACGACGGCGATGGCGCCGAGGCTGACGGGCAGGGTCGTCACCTGGGCGTGCTCGGGGGAGTTCGTCAGGCCCGCCGTGGCGAGGCCAAGGGCCAGCATCATGATCAGCGTCGAGAGGACCGCCGCCGCCAGGAGGAGGACGTTGTCCGGCTCACCGGCGACGACGGCCAGCACGGCGAGGATCACGGTCACCTGGACCAGCGCGAGGGCGGTGACCGGGAGCGTCAGCCCGGAGAGAATGCTCGCGTCGCCCGCCGGGGTCGAGCGCAGCCGCTTGAGGAAGAGGGTCTGTCGGCGCGAGGCGAGCGTGGTCACCGTGGTGGCGTAGAGCCCGAAGGCGGCCACGGTGAACATCACCACCGCCGCGATGTATCCGAGGCTGCGCAGGTCCGCGAAGGTTTCGTGCTGGTGGACGAAGAACGCGCAGGCCGCTACGGGAATGATGAAGCTGTTGAGCAGGATCAGCCGGTTCCGGAAGATCTGGGTGAGCTCGCTCAGAGCGATGGAGAGCATGGTGAAGGTCCTCTTCTGGGAAGTTCCGGGAGTGGGAGCGGGCTACGCGCTGCCGATGGCGCGGAAGACGTCGTCGAGCCGAGTCGGTCCCGCTTCGAGCTCCCGCAGCTCCACCGCGTTGGCGTGCGCCCAGCCGAGCAGGAGGTGGAGGTCCTTCTGCAGGCAGAAGGTCTCAACGAGGACCTTCCCGTCGCTCTCGCGCTTGGCCCGCAGCGGAAGCGCAGGCGCGGTGGCGGGCAGGAAGAAGCGGATGGCGGCAGGCAGGGTCCGCGTCAGCTCGGCGACGGTCCCTTCCTGGTGGAAGGCGCCCTGGTGCATCAGCCCGATGCGATCGGCGCGCTGCTGGGCCTCTTCCAGGTAGTGCGTGGTGAGCACGATGGTGGATCCGTCTTCGCGCAGTTTCTCCACGGCGTCCCACAGAGCGTCCCGGGACTGGATGTCCAGGCCGGTGGTCGGCTCGTCCAGGAAGATCAGCTCGGGGTTGCCGTACACGGCGGTGGCGAAGTCCAGGCGTCGCTTCTCACCGCCGGAGAGCTGGGAGACCTGGGTTCCGGCCTTGTGCGTGAGGTCGACGATGCTCAGGACGCGTTCGACGCGGTCCCTGCGCTGGGAGAGGCTGCCGATCAGGCGGACCGATTCCTTCACCGTCAGGTCCGGTGAGAATCCGCTCTCCTGCAACATGATGCCCATCCTGGGCCGCACGGCGCGCCGGTCCCGCGGGCTCTGCCCGAAGACCCGCACGGTGCCCGACGTGGCCGTACGGTGGCCTTCGACGGTCTCCAGGGTCGAGGTCTTGCCGGCGCCGTTCGTGCCGAGCAGGGCGTAGAGCTCCCCCTTCGCCACCTGGAAGGACAGGTCTTTCACGGCATGGAAGTCGCCGTAGTTGAGGTTGAGGCGTTCAACGTCGATGACGGGTGTCGAGGTCATGCATCGATCTCAGCCGTCGTCACGCCCGTCCGGCAGGGGCGTGGTGTCACCACTGCGCCATGACATTCCTCGGGGTGAAGGCATGACGCGGTGTCACTGGTGACAGCCCCGGAGCCGGAAGAATACTGCGGGCAGACCCTGCTGATCGATCCCGGCGACCCGGAGACCCACGTATGGAGACCACGGCCACGGCCGAGCACGCCCGGACGACGCAGGGACGGCTGCGCAACGTCAACCTCACCATGTTCATCCCGCCGCTCGTCGTCGTAGGAGCGGTCCTTGTGGCGATCGATGCCCGGAGCTGGTGGGAGGCCGCCGTCCTGACCCTGGGCGTGGTGGCGGGCCTGGTGATCGTCGAGCGGTGGACGGCAGGCGACACCAACCGCGTCGCGCTCCCCTGCCTGATCATCACCGCCGCCGTGTGGCTGATCGGCGTGCTCGTGACCGACAGTCGCACGGCGTGCTACGGCATCACGATCGTGGGCCCGTACTTCATCTCCCAGCTGCCGCGCCACCGCGGCGCGGCCACCCTGGGCCTTGGCACCTTCATCGCCGCGGTGGGCGCGGCGAAGCTGCTCCAATCGCCGGACGATGTTGTCGGCACCTTGATCGTGTACGTCCTCCTGCCCACCGGCATCACCCTCGCGGCGACCGGCCTCATGTTCGTCAACCAGCGCTTCTACAAGGTCATCGAGCAGTCGCGGGAACGCGAGGCGGAGCTGGCGGTCGTCCGGGAACGCATGCGCTTCGCCAGCGATCTGCACGACATCCAGGGCCACACGCTCCACGTGGTGAAACTGAAGATCACGCTGGCCGAGAAGCTGCTGCGCAGCGACATCGGGCGCGTGGAGGAGGAACTGCGGGAAGTGCACGCACTGGTCAGCGACACCATCACCCAGACCAAGGAACTCGCCTACGCACAGCGGCGGCTCAACCTCTCCGTGGAGCTGGAGAACGCGAAGAACCTCTTCGAAGCCGCGGGCATCCGCGTACGCGTCAACCGCGAGGCCGATGTCGACGTCGACGAGCGAGTCAACGGCCTGCTCGGCCAGGTTCTCCGCGAGACGACGACCAACATCCTGCGCCACGCGCAAGCCACGCGGGTGCGCATCACGGTCTCGGAATCGGGCATCGCGATCACCAACGACGGCGCCCCCGAGACTCCTCTTCCCGCCCTCGGCGGACTGGCCGCACTCAGGGAACGAGTGGGCGCAAGCGGAGGCGAGCTGACGGTGGAGCAGAAGGACGGGCGCTTCCTCACGGCCGCGGACTTCCCCTTGCTTTCCTCGCCTCCCTCGGCGGCGCGGCCCTCCGCCGCGCGGGAGGGCGACCGATGACCAGCGTGGTGCTCGCCGACGACGAGGCCCTCCTCCGTAAGGCCCTTGCGGCACTGCTGACGCTCGAAGGCGAGATCACCGTGCTCGCCGAAGCGCAGGACGGCGCCTCGGCCGTCGAGGCCACCTTGCGGCACCGGCCCGACGTACTGGTCATCGACCTGGAGATGCCCGGTGTGGACGGCCTCGGCGCCGTCGCGGAGATCCGCCGTGTGCAGCCGGACCAGGTGATCCTCATGCTGACCCGCCACGCCAGGCCCGGAGTGCTCCGCAAGGCCCTGAAACTCGGCGTCCAGGGCTTCGTCAGCAAATCGGCGGAACCCGCGCACATCACGGCGGTCATCAACACGCTGCACGAGGGCAGGCGTTGGATCGACCCGGACGTCTCCGCGCTCGCCGTCGTGGACGACTGCCCCCTCACCGACCGGGAGATCGACGTCCTGCGGGTGACGGGTGACGGCTACTCGGTCGCCGAGATCGCCATCCGTCTCCGCCTGGCGCAGGGCACCGTACGCAACTACCTCTCGAACGCCATGCAGAAGACCCAGACACGCACCCGGCACGACGCGGCGCGTTACGCGCGTGAGCACGACTGGCTCTAGGGCGCGCGCAGGCGGCGGGCCCCGGCGCGCCATGTGGATCGCTGCACCAATGTGGTGCACCGAGTGGCCACCGTTCAACCGCTACGACCTGGGCAGCGCGCACCCGCTCGTCGGCAGCACCGCCCCCGACTTCCGCGCCGACCACGCACTGCGGCGTGCGGCGTGCGGCGTGCGGCGTGCGGCGTACGGCGTGCGGCGTGCGGCGTGCGGCGTGCGGCGTGCGGCCAAGAACTGGGGCGACCGCATCCGGTACACGGCAGGACCGGCGCGCGACGGCCTCGGATTCGCTGCCGTACTTGTGCGTCCCGACGGCGTCGTGGCCTGGGCGAGCGGTGAGGCCCTGGAACCGGACGCGTTCGAGCAGGCCGCCGCCCACTGGCTCGGCAGCCCGCAGAACCAGCCCGGAGCGCCGTGCCCCTGTCGGCTTCACCTCGGCGGGCCCGGCAAGGTCCTCAAGTTCAAGTGGGACGAACTCCATGCCCGGATCGGCGCGCCCATCGAAGATGACTAGCCGACCTGCCCGGAGGCACCTGTCCCCCCGCCGCCCATCCCCGCCAGGTACTCGTCGACCAGCGCGATCTGCCGCTCGGCGGGGAAGTCCTGAGGCGCGAACAGCGCCTGGACGACAAGGCCGAGGACGAAGCTCTGGGCCGCCGCAGCGGTGTCATCGGCCCGTGGGCCGGGCGGTAGTTCGCCCAGCTCCTGGGCCTCGGCGATGTGCCGGGCCTTCCGCTCGCGCGCACGGCGGTAGCGCTCGGCGTGCTCCCGCGCCAGCTCCGGGTCGGCGAGCGCCACGTCCCAGGAGGCCACCCAGATCCGGTTGCTCGCCGCGCTCTCCGCGTCCAGCGGGAGGATGTCGAGCAGCGTCGCCCGCAGCATCACAAGGCCCGATGCCGCACCGGCCCGCTCCGCCGCCGGGCGCGGGCGGTCGGCCGAGCGCCGGTCAAGTACCTCCAGGGCGTGTCGCAGCAGGGCGCGCTTGCTGGGGAAGTAGTGCGTCAGCAGGCCGGTGGTGGCCCCCATCTCCGCGGCGACCGCGCGCAAGGTAAGGCCGCCGAAGCCATGGGCGGCAAGGACTCGCCACACCGCCTGGGAGACCTCGGTCCTGCGGGCGTCATGGTCTGTACGGGCCGGGGGCGTCATAGCCGTTAGAGTACATACCCAACGTTCGTTACGTACCTGGTGCGTGGCGCCCGACACCGCTCCCGCCCAGCCGGACAACCGCATAGGACCAGCCATGTACGCCATACCGCTGACCGAGAATGCCGAGCTCCGCACGCTGGAGCCCTGGCAGGACGCCGAGTTCCTGGCCCACATCGACCGGGCCCGCTCCCACACCGACCCCTGGATCCCCTGGGCCTCCCGCTCCACCGATCTGGAGTCCGCCCACGCCACCCTCCAGAGCTACGCGGACAAGCAGGCCGCCGACGCCGGACGGATCTACGGGATCTGGCGGGACGGCGTCCTGCTCGGCGGCGTGATGTTCGTGCGGTTCGACGCGAAGTCCGGCACCTGCGAGATCGGCGTCTGGGCCGAACCGGCAGGCGAGGGGAACGGCTTGATCAGCGCCTCGGTCCGGCACTTGCTCGCGTACGCGTTCGGCGAGCGCGGCATGCACCGCGTCGAATGGTGGAACAGCGCGGGGAACGCCCGCAGCCGTGCCGTCGCGCAGCGGATGGGCATGCACCTGGACGGCACCTTGCGCGAGCAGTCCCTCTACAAGGGGGTCCGCCATGACATGGAGATCTGGTCCCTGCTCGCGCACGAGTGGAGCGGCGAGCCGAAGTCCGCGTGACGTGCCCGCCTCAGGGCGCGCGGCGGTCCTGCTTCAGGGGCGTACGCCGGTTGCGCCTCAGGCCGCGAGGCGTTCCGCCAGCAGCAGTACGCCGATCACGATCATGGCGGCGCCCGAGACGCGGGTGACCATGCGCGCGGCCTTGGGGCGTGCCCGCAGGATGGTGCGGGCCAGCACGCCGACGCAGAGGTAGATCGCGGCGCAGCTGAGCGTGTGGACCAGGCCGAGCGTGCCGATCTGGGCCGCCAGCGGCCAGCTGCCGTGCGGGGCGGTGAACTGCGGCAGCAGGGCAAGGAAGAGCAGCAGCGCCTTGGGGTTGAGGCCGCTGATGCCCACCCCCTTGAGGACCCGGGCCCCCGCCGCCCCGCTCTCCGCGTCCTGCGATCCGGTCCCGGCCACGGCGGGCCTGGCCAGCGTCGTGGCGCCGAGCCACACCAGGTAGAGCGCGCCGAGGACGGTCAGGGCGGTGAGGACGGACGGCGTCCGTGCCACGACCGCCGCCACCCCGGCGGCGACCACGGCGGTCAGCGCGACGTAGCCGAGCAGCAGACCGCTGACGGCCGGCACCACGGACCGGTCGCGGAGCCCGGCGTTGATCGCATAGGCCCAGTCCGCCCCCGGCACGAGGATGAGCAGGACTGAGACCGCCCAGAAGGCGGTGATGGAGCTGACTGCCACGACGTACTTCTCCCTCTCAAACAGGTTCTGAGTAGGAGATTAGTTCTGATACGCCCAAAGGTGTTTCCAAGTATTGCCAGCTGGGGCGGCCTTCGTGGCAGGATCTTCCTCATGGACGATGTGGACCGGAAGATTCTTGCGGAGCTCCAGAACGACGGCCGTCTGACGGTCACGGAACTGGCGGCCCGCGTGCGGCTCAGCCTCTCTCCCTGCCACCGTCGGCTGCGCGAGCTCGAACGCAGCGGGGCCATCCGCGGCTACCGCGCGATCCTGGACGCGCGCGCCGTGGGCCTGAGCTTCGAGGCGCTGGTCTTCGTCACCATGCGCCAGGAGGACCGCGACACGGTCTCCGCCTTCGAGCAGGCGCTCACCGAGATCCCCGAGATCCTGCAGGCCGAGCGCCTGTTCGGGGATCCGGACTATCTCGTACGCATCGTCAGCAGGGACCTGCCCGCCTTCCAGCGGCTCTACGACGACAAGCTCGCCACTCTGCCGGGCGTGCAGCGCCTGAGCTCCACGCTCGTCATGAAACACGTGGTGAACGAGGGCGCCCTGCCCCTGTGAACGTCAGCGGCGTCCCAGGGTCACGGCTCTGCATGGCCCCACCCTCCCGCCCGCGGCGGGTCACGTCTTGGACCAATGTTCCCCGCTGCTGGATGTCGAGCTTGCTGTCGTGTTCGCCGTCGTGTTCGCCGTCGTGCCCATCATCGTGCTCGTCTTCACCGGTGGCTGGCGCCCGCCGTGTCCGTGTCCGGCGGCGGGCCCAGCGCGCCCGGCGTGCAGCCCGCGAAGGCCAGTACGTCGCGGTGCAGATGGGACTGGTCGACGTACCCGCACGCCACGGCGACCTCGGCGGCGCCCCGGCCCGCCGAAAGCCCTCGTACGGCGCGGTCGAACCGTACGAGCATCGCGGCGCGCTTGGGCGTCAGGCCCACCTGGGCGGTGAACCTCGACCACAGCCGCTTGCGGCTCCACCCGCACGACAGCGCCAGGTCACCGACCCGCACCTGGCCCCGGCGGGAGACGATGTGCTCCCAGCTGGCGACGACCTCCGGATCCATCGACCGCGCCGACGCCTGGCGCCGCGTCAGGAACTCGTCCATCAGCGCGAAGCGGCCTTCCCACCCCTTCGCCGCGGTCAACTGCTCGCGGAGCCGGGGCTCATGGCGCCACAGCTCGTCGAGGCCGATCACGAGGCCGTTCAGATCGGAGAGCGAGACGCCCAGCAACGAGTAGGCGCTCACCGGCGACATGCGCAGCTCCACGCAGTCCACGCGCTCCCCGCGGATGCGGACTTCGCCCGGGGCGAGCCCGGCGGCAAGGCTCCTCAGCGCCCTGCTGCCGCTGGTGTTGTCGACGGCCAGGGCGTCGTCGCCCAGTTCGATCACGACCGTCACGATCGGCTGGGGGATGACCCGCATGTCCAGTCCGGCCGCCGCCCGGTCGCGGAATCCGGCCACCACCACGCCGTTGAACGGCGACGGGCGGCTCGGGCACGCGACCTCCCACCCGCGCAGGCGGTCGCCCTCGTACTGAACCGGGTCCACACCTCACAAGCTACCGGCTCGCCCTCCGCGGCGCGGCCGTCGTCCGTGCCGCCCTCACCTCCCCCACTCCCCTCACCACTCGGCTCACCACTCGGCGAACGAACCGTCCTCGTGCCGCCACACCGGGTTGTGCCAGTCCGCCTGGCTGTCGTCGGCCGCGCGCACCGCCTTCTCGTCGATGTCGATGCCGAGCCCCGGTCCGGTCGGGCGCAGCAGATGGCCCTGGTGGAAGCGGAACACTTCGGTGTCGGCGAGGTAGGACAGGACGTCCGCGCCGGTGTTGTAGTGGATGCCGATCGACTGTTCCTGGATCAGGAAGTTGGGGACGCTGACCGCGATCTGCAGGCTCGCGGCCAGCGAGACGGGGCCCAAGGGGCAGTGCGGGGCGATGAGGGTGTCGAAGGTCTCGGCGAGCGAGGCGATGCGGCGGACCTCGGAGATGCCGCCCGCGTGGGACAGGTCGGGCTGCAGGACCGCCACACCGGCCTGGAGGACGGGCAGCACGTCCTGCCGCGAGAACAGGCGCTCGCCGGTGGCGATCGGCACGGGCGATGAGGCGACCAGGGCGGGCAGCAAGTGGTCGTACTCGGGCAGGATCGGTTCCTCGACGAACATGGGCGCGAGCGGCGCCAGGTGGGGCAGCAGCCGGCGGGCGTTCGCGGCATGGAAGCGGCCGTGGAAGTCGAGCGCGAAGTCCCGTTCCGGGCCCAGGACTTCGCGGGCCGCGGTGGCGCGGTCGACGATCTCGTCGATGTCCGCGACGGTGGCAAGGCGGTTCATGCGGCCGCTCGCGTTCATCTTGACCGCGGTGAAGCCCGCCTCGACCTGGGCCGCCACCTGATCGGTGATGTGTGCGGGGGTGTCACCGCCCACCCAGCTGTAGGCGCGGACCCGGTCACGGACCGGACCGCCGAGAAGCACGTGCACCGGCACGCCGAGCCGCTTGCCCGCGATGTCCCACAGCGCCTGGTCGAGCCCGGCCACCGCGCTGGAGAGGACCGGGCCGCCCCGGTAGAAGGAACCCTTCGTCATCACCTGCCAGTGGTCCTCGATGCCCGACGGGTCCTTGCCGATGAGGAGTTCGGCCAGCTCGCCGACGGCCGTACGGACCGTGGCCGCGCGCCCCTCGACCACCGGCTCGCCCCAGCCGACCACTCCCTCGTCGGTCTCCACGCGGCACAGCAGCCAGCGGGGCGGCACGGAGAACGTCTCGATACGGGTGATCTTCATCAGGTGAACCTCCTTGAGCGACAAGGCAGATGGCCGACGGCGGCGGGCAAAGGGGGCGGCGGGGCAGCGGGTTCGCTCAGGCGGACGTCTTGTACACGCTCCAGCCGCCGTCCACCACGAGACTGGCCCCGGTGACGAAGGACGCGTCGTCGCTCAGCAGGAACGCGGCGCTCGCCGCGACCTCGTCCGGGCGGCCGAGGCGGCCCGCGGGCGTCTGCTCGATGCTGCGCGCCCGGTCCTCCTCACCGATCGCGTCCCAGGCCCGGGTCAGGATGGGCCCCGGCAGAAGGGCGTTGACCCGTACGACGGGTGCGTACTCCACCGCGAGCTGGCGCGCCAGGCCGGTCAGGCCCGCCTTCGCCGCCGCGTAGGCGGGGCGTCCGGGCAGCCCCATGACAGCGTGCACGGACGAGACCAGGACCACCGCGCCGCGCGTGGCGCGCAGGTCGTCGAGGCAGGCCCGTACGCCGAGGAAGGCGCCGGTCAGCATGACCGACAACTGCCGGTTCCAGTCCTCCGGTTCGATGACGTCGGCCGCGCCGCCGCGCACGGTGTAGGCATTGCTGAGCAAGCCGGTCACCGGGCCGAAGCGGGCGCGGGCGACCGCCACCGCCCGCGCCCACGAATCTTCCTCGGCCACGTCACACGGCTCGAAGACCGCACGCCCGCCGTCCTTGCGGATGGCGTGCGCGGTGCGCTCGCCCTCCGCGGCATCCACATCGGCGATCACCACCCCGGCCCCTTCGGCCGCGACCCGCCGGGCCGTCGCCGCACCGATCCCCTGGGCTCCCCCACTGACCACCACACAACGACCGACGAACCGCCGAGACGAACCTGACGACTGAGCACTCACAGGCAACTCCAGCCTTTCGCACCGGCACACACGGCAGCGGGCATTCCCCACCCACGCCATTAACCACCACCCGGCACCCTGCCGCCAACACCCCCTCCGGCCCCTCCACCGAGCGAAAGCCGGTGGACGTGTCCGTGGCCGTGCCGTGTGGCCGACGATCAACTGATGGAACGACGCATCGATCTCGACCGGGCGGCCGCTCACTTGGCGTGACGCGGCTGCGGCTTGGCCGTGGCGGCTGGAGCAGGACCGTTCACGGGTGGAGGATCCCGACTCCGTCGGCATCTGCATCGCCGGACCCCCAAGAGTTCGGGGAACTCCTCGACGGCTATGTACTCCGAGCGTTCGGTACGCCGTCGGCGGAGACCTCCAGTTGAGTCTCGGCATGCCACTGAGGCTGTCTACGCTGCTCGCATGTGGAGAGAGGTCGCAGGCGAGGCATTTTCCGGGGCCGGGTTCAGTGCGCCGGTCGACTCGGCGGGTGTGGCCGATGCCGAGCGACGGCTGGGGTGTTCTCTGCCGTCCGGGCTCGTGAGCCTGTTGCACGAGACCGACGGCATCGTGGGGCACTACGGCGTGGATACGGTCTGGCCCCTGGAGCGGATCGTCGAGGAGAATCTTCTCTTCTGGTCCGACAGCTCCTTTGCCGACCTGTACATGCCTTTCGACGCTCTCCTCTTCTTCGGTGACAACGGAGGCGGCGATCAGTTCGCTCTCGTCCGGAAGCCTCCGCGAGCTGACGTCTTCGTATGGGAGCACGAGAACGACAGCCGCCGCTGGGTCGCCCGGGACCTGGAGGACCACCTCCGTCGGTCACTCGCGGGGGACGGAGACGACTGGTACCAGTAGCAGTTGAAGCGGCGCCGACAGCGTTCCGCCATTGCTGATCGCGCAGAGCGCCCGCTGCTCTTCCTGGACGTGGATGCGTGATGCCAACAGGGTCATAGCTCCGCACTGGGTGTCGACGCCCCATCGGGGCCCGGCCCTCCTCCACCGCGCCGATTCCGAGACCAGCCTCACGGAAACCGACTCTGCCGTACTCGATGACTGGCTGGGCGGTGCCTATGACGGCTGACGTGAGGGGCTACGCGTACGCGCGGCGGCACCACGCCACGCGCGCGTGGGCCACGGTCAGTACTGCCATCACGCACGTGGCCGCCGGCGCTGGCCGAGTTGAGCCACGTGAACGCCTGGGTGAGAGCGGCCCGGTGCACGGATGCCGCAGTCAGCAGCGAGGACAGCACCAGGATCGGGGCCCGGCAGGCCGAGCCTAGGCTCAGCGGATGGGCGGCGTCCAGGCGGTCTGGCGTTGCGCTCAGACGCCGGGCGCCGGGCGCCGGAACGGGAGGGTGGCGGGCCGGAGCGAAGGTGCGGACCATGACCGGCGGGCGGCAGGCGGCAGGCGGCAGGCGGCAGACCGGCCTAGGCCGACGCCTCGGCACAGGCCGTCACATGTACATTGCGCGCCTCGATGAGCCTCCGCATGTACCGGCCAAGGGCAATCGCCTCCACGCCCGCTCCCAACAGGCCGAACGGCGCCGCGAATTCGACCACGTCACGCATCACCGTGCCCCCGCGCCCGTCCGGCGCGAAGCAGTGCGTGTGGTGCCACCGCTTGAACGGCCCGGCCACCTGCTCGTCCACGAACCTTCCGGGCCGCTCGTACGCGCTGATGCGCGACGTCATCCGCCACCGCATGCCGAAGTGCCGAGCCTCCCAGGTCACGGTGTCACCGAGCGCCATACGTCCCGCCCGGATGCCGCCGACGATCCGCTCGCCGGAGCGGGCCATGGACGCGGTGTGCAGATCCACGTCCAACGACAGGTCGAAGACGGTCGCCGGAGACGCGGCGATGTGCGTGACGGTCTCGAAACACTTCATACCGGGATGCTCGCACGAGCGCCCGATCGAGGAATCACCGGCTGCGTCGCGGGTGGGCGGCTGACCTGGGCGAGGCAATGACCCCTGCGTTGCCGCTCCTCCTCCTCACGGGGCCAGGCCGACACCGCCCCGTTCACGTCCCGGCTCGGCGGCAGGCATCTCACGTGCCGTCAGGGCCTCGCGCGAGGGCACTCCGTCCAGGTCTCCCCCTCGTACTGCGGGAGAACGGAGGCGATCACCGGGGCGGTCGGGCGGGACCGGCTCGGATCCGTCACAGCAGCCGACCTCGGCGTACCGCTTGTGGACATCGCCGTGCCCGGTCGAGTCCGGCGAGGGCCGTCGGCCGTTGCCCTTCTCCCCGTCATTCTTCTTCCCGTCATTCTTCTCCCCGACATTCTTCTTCCCGTCGCCCTTCTTCCCGTCACCCCTCGGCCCCGGCCTCTGCTCTCCGGGTAACGCCGGCTCGCAGGTCGGGCCGGCGCAGACCTCGCCGTCCGCGTGCGGTCTGTCAGGGCCCGCCTTCACCGAGGGGCCGCTCCTTCCGTCGATCGAGCGTGTGTCCGGGGATGGGGATGTCGTCGAGGTGTCGAGCATCCATCGCTGGTCGGCGGAGCCGTCACGAACCTTGACCACGACATCCGCGCCCTTGCGCGAGGAGGCAGGCGTGACCGCAAGACCTTCGTGCCACCGGGGCAGCAACTCCCCCAGCACGGTCAGGTCGTAGCGCACCTCATCGGCACGCGCGTCCGAAGGCGCCACACATCTGCCGAGGGTGACCACTCCGTCGTTCGCGTGGGAGTCCAGGCAGAGATCGGGACGGGCGACGCTGCTCAGCAGTCCGTTCTTCGCGTACGACCACTGCTGATCCGCCTCGTCCGAGCACTCGGCCAGCTTCGTCTCGGCACCGGGCCTGGCTTTGCCGCCCCGGATGTCGAGGCAGAGCTCCGCCGCCACGTTGCGGAGTCTGCCCTGGTCGGACCGGTCGGGGTATCCCGCGGATGTGGGAGGGGGTGAGCCTGCGGGCGGCGCCTCGGGATCCGCGCTCGGGTGGGTTTCACGGCTTCCGGCCATGTCGGTCGGGGGCACGGACCCGCCGCTGCCGCCGTCACCCGACGAGAGGATGGCGACGAGCACGGTCGCGAGCAGTGCGGCGGACCCCAGGACCGCTCCGGTGCGCAGCGCCTTGGAGTACGTCCGCGCGGGCCCGAGCGCACCGCCCGGCAGGGGGATGCGCGACGGAGGGCGATGGCGTCCGCCGCTGCCCGAGTGCCTGCCGCCGCGTCCGGCGGCTGCTCCGCCACGCGTCGCCGGGCGCCCGCGCCCCGGCCTCGACTCCAGGTACCGCCGGGCGCCCCAGCCGAGTACCGCTTCGGCGAGAAGAGTGTCCAACCCACTCTCGACAAGGCCGAGTTGGTCGGAAACGTCACGGCAGTGGCCACACTCCGACAGATGGTGTTGAACATCGGGCAGTAAGGCGCCACCGCGGCGAATCGTGACGTCGAGGAGTCGGTTGTAGAGGGGGCATTCCTTGGTAGGTGCAAGTTCCCGGTGGGCGCGGACGATGCCTGCCCGGAATTGTTCACGCGCCTGCTCAAGGGCGTCGACCGCGAGGTCGGCGCTCAAGCCCGACAAACCAGCGGGTATGGATATGTGCTCGGCCTCGACCGCGGTGTGCCACAGCAGGCACTGGGCAACTCCTGGAAGAGCCCAGAAGGAACGCGCGGCGAGTTGCCGCTTCGTGGGCGTCATGGAGGTCGCCGCCCGCATGCCGCGACCGCCGGTCGGTTTGCGGAGTTCCGGCATGAGAGCGGATATGCGGTCGTCGACGCACCATCCCCTGACCGTCTCCCTGACGGTCACGAGGAGAAGGGGGCGCAGGGCACCGCCCGGCTCGCCACGCGCCATGTGCCCGAGCACCTGATGGAAGGATGCCGCGGCGACCATCGAGGCCGAACTCGCCCAAGTGGCGAGGCAGATGGCCGAGTAGTCGTGCGCCGACTGCCAGTGCCGCGCGAGCAGGAGGGCGACGGGCTGGTCCGACTCTTCCTCTGTCCGGCCTCGCAGTCGGGCGGCGAGGCTCATGTCGGATTCCGCGTGGCTCACGCCGGGACGAGGGGGGTGGGACGGGCGTGGGGGGTGGGGCGGTTGCACAGAACCTTTTCCTTCCAAACCGAAGGACGGCACACGGGATATCGGGCCCATCGAAATGCGGGCGGCTGATTGGTGCATACCTGGGACTCGCCAAGGCGGGAATTAGATCAACGAACCACGAGACTCAGCCTCGATACTGCACCGCGACACTGTCCGAATACGGCCAACTGACGACCTTTTGGGTCGACGACCGGCACGAAATCGCGAACAGGAAAAGCGGTCCTGACCATTGCCTCGGCGCGAGGACGCTCACCTTGACACAGGCGACTCACGGGAAACAAGAAGTTCGAGCGACATCCATTCAAGTCGAGAGAGGACGGCCGACGTTACCGGCAGTACTCGCACCCGCTTTCGAAGAATGTCGCGGATCCCCCTCCCGGGAGGGCCTCAACCGCAGCCATGGAAGGCCCACTTGCACTCGCGTCCACGCCAACTCCCTTACGCACGCGCCCTCTTCCCCGCTCGCCCATCAGCAGCACGCCCCCCCCCTCACCTGCCCCACGAGGCAGCGAGCGCGTTCCGCCAGACGGGGCTGTCCACATAGTGGTTGTCGTAGCGCTCCGAGGACTCCGCGATCTTCTTCGGGTCACTCTCGCCGCGCATGACGCTGCCCAGCAGGCGCAGGTAGTCGAAGCGGGCCATGCCGGGCGTGAAGATGAACAGGACGTCCGCCTCGCAGCCCGGAGCCGCGGCGAAGGCGTGCGGAGTGTGCGGGGGCACGGCGAGGAAGTCGCCGGCCTTCAGGACGGTGATCTCCTCGCCCACCAAGACCTGGAGGGAGCCACTGATCACGAAGAAGAGTTCCGTCGCCTTGGTGTGGAAGTGCGCGGGAGCCCCGACGGCCCCCGCGGCGAACGTGGAGCGGTACACGGTGAACCCGCCGTCCGGCCCGTCCGTGTCGGCCAGCAGCGTCATCACACTGCTCGGATCGGCGGAGGTCTCGGCCTCCGCGGCGCGGGTGAGGAGGGCGGCGAAGTCGGTGTTCTTGCTGCTCATGGTGGTGTCCCCTTCGATTCGACAGCGGACCCGCTGTCGTTGTGATCACCACTCTACGAAGCCGAAAGACCTGCCACGGAGTGCAATTCACCGCCGAAAAGTGAGGTCAATTCTCCGGTATGCCACCCTGATCCACCAGACCGTTCCGCGACCACTGTTCAGGCATCACCCCTCAGCCAATCCCGCTGGATCTCGCGGGCGAGGGCGCGGCGCACGGAAGCCGAGCCGGGGGCGGTGACGTTCTCGGGGATGTCGAGACGGCGGCTGATCTCGTCGTACGCGTGCCGGTGGCTGCCCGGCAGTTGCACCTGATGCTGCCTCAGGTCCTCTTCGAGGAGGCGCCGCAGCTCGTCGACGTTCTGGGGCGTGAAGCGCTTCCTTCCCCGGACGAGGGCATGGACGTAACGCGCGCAGTGCGCTCCGTCGTCCAAGGTCTCGGAGACTTCCTCGGCCAGGCCCCACAGGCGCCCCTCCAGCCAGGGGAGGTCTCGCTGGTCGAGGTGGAGATCCATCGGCGGCAGGAGGCGCTCGTCCGTCCGGGACTTCGCCATCTGCTTGGACACCGCGGGCTGGCTCATGTCCGCGAGCTCGGCGATCTTGTCCTGCGTCCAGCCGAAGCCGGCGAACAGCTGGATCATTTCCGCGCGCAACTTCCGCATCTCCTCGCCCGCGCGGATGACCTCGTTCATGCCGGCGAGCATCCGCTCGGCCTGCCCCTCGGTCAGCGCCCCGGCGTTCTGGTGAGTGTCCTCTTCAGCTGCCATGCCTCGGTTATACCGTCCAGCCGCTCTGGCGCCATAACCAGGTTCCATAACGGGGTTGTATAACCCAGTTATGAGTGTCACGATCGGCGCATGCCCACCTACTCCGCGCCTGACGGAACCCGACTCGCCTACCACCCGCAGGGAGACGGTGACCCCCTCGTGTGCATCCCGGGCGGTCCCGCGGATTCCCGCTACCTCGGCGATCTCGGCGGCCTGGCCGCGCACCGGCAGCTGATCGTTCTGGACAGTCGCGGTACCGGGCGGTCCGCGGTTCCCGAAGACCCCTCCTCCTACCGGTGCGACCGCCTCGTCGAGGACGTCGAGGCCCTGCGCGACCACCTCGGACTCCCCCGGATGGACCTGCTCGGCCACTCCGGCGGCGCCAACGTCGCGACGCAGTACGCGGCCCGGTACCCACAGCGCCTCGGCAAGCTCGCCCTCATCAGCCCGGGGGCCCGAGCCGTCGGGGTGGCGATCACCGGTGACATGCGGCGCGAGATCGCTCAACTGCGCAGGAACGAACCGTGGTTCCCGTCCGCGTTCACCGCCCTGGAGGCGATCACCGAAGGCACCGGCACCGACTGGGAGGCCATCAGCCCCTTCTTCTACGGCCGCTGGGACACCGCCGCACAGCAGCATCACGCGGCCGGTCGGCCGGGCAACGAGGAAGCCGTCGCCGGTTTCGCGGCGGAGGGTGCCTTCGACGTGGAGACCACACGTGCGCGGCTCGCCCGCTGCGAGATGCCCGTCCTGCTGCTCACCGGGGAGTTCGACGTGAACAGCCCCCCTCGGCCGGTGGCCGAGTTCGCGGCGCTGTTCCGCGACGCGACTCCCGTGGTGCAGCCGGCAGCGGGTCACTATCCCTGGCTCGACGACGCAGAACAGTTCCGGACGACCACCGCGGCGTTCCTCGCGTAGTCCCTCCCGCCCTCGGCGTGAAGGCATGTGGTGGACGCGTGTGACGGGCCGAATTCGGGTCAGACGGGGATCATGACGCGCTTCGCAACGGTAGGTCTGCTGGCGGCCTGCGCGGTCGGCAGTGTGCTGCTCGCCGTCCTGGCATCCCCGTGGTGGTGGCTCGCCGCGGCCCCTTTCGTGGCCGTGGCGCTGACCGGGCTGTACGACCTTGTCCAGAGGCGGCACTCCGTGCTGCGGAACTACCCCGTGCTCGGCCATCTGCGCTTCCTCATGGAAACGCTGCGCCCGGAGCTGCAGCAGTACTTCGTGGAGCGCAACTACGACGGCAGGCCCTACGACCGCGACACCCGCAGCATCGTCTACGAACGGGCCAAGGGTGTCGACGCCGAGGAACCGTTCGGCACCGAGCGCGACATGGACGCGCGCGGCTACGAATTCCTCGTGCCGTCCATGGCCCCGTCGAACGTGCCCGACGAGCCGCCCCGCGTCCGGGTCGGCGGGCCCGACTGCACCCAGGCGTACGACATGGCGCTCCTCAATGTCTCGGCGATGAGTTTCGGCTCGCTCTCCTCCCACGCCGTCCTGGCCCTGAACACGGGTGCGGAACGCGGCGGATTCGCACACGACACCGGCGAGGGCGGCCTGTCCACCTACCATCTGCGCCCCGGCGGCGACCTCGTCTGGGAGATCGGTACCGGCTACTTCGGCTGCCGCACCCGTGACGGAGACTTCGACGCGCGGCAGTTCGCCGAGAAGGCCGCCCACCCCTCCGTGCGCTGCGTGTCCCTCAAGATGTCACAGGGCGCGAAACCGGGAATCGGAGGCGTCCTGCCCGGCAGCAAGGTCAACGCCGAGATCGCCTCGGTACGCGGCGTGCCCGAAGGCGAGACGGTCGTCTCGCCGCCGTACCACCGCGTGTTCTCCACCCCTCGCGAGCTCGTCCACTTCCTCGCCCGGATGCGGGAACTGACGGACGGCAAACCGGTGGGATTCAAGCTGTGTCCCGGATCCCGGACACAGTTCCTCGCCGTGTGCAAAGCCATGGCCGAAGAGGAGATCACGCCGGACTTCATCGTGGTGGACGGCGCTGAGGGCGGCACGGGCGCGGCGCCGCTCGAATTCGCCGACAACCTCGGCATGCCGCTCACCGAGGGCCTCTTCACCGTGCACAGCGCCCTGACGGGCACGGGCCTGCGGAGCCGGATCCGCATCGGGGCCAGCGGCAAGGTGGCGACGGGCTCCGACATCGTCAAGCGCCTCGTCATGGGCGCCGACTACACCAACGCGGCCCGCGCGATGATGTTCGCCGTCGGCTGCATCCAGGCCCAGCGCTGTCACACCAACCGCTGCCCGACCGGCGTCACCACCCAGGACCCGCATCGCGCCCGCGCCCTCGACGTCGTGGACAAGGCCGCACGCGTCACGCGCTATCAGCAGGCCACGGTCCACAGCGCGCTGCAGATCATGGCCGCGATGGGCGTGCGCGACGCCGCGGAGCTGGGTCCGCATCTGCTGCGGCGCCGCGAGGACCAGGGACGCTTCAGGTCGTACGCCGAGCTGTACGACTGGCTGTCCCCCGGCGAACTGCTCGCAGCGCCACCCGAGAGCTGGGCCGCCGACTGGCATGCAGCGCGGCCGGACACCTTCGCCGCCTGACGCGCCCCTTCTCGCGCCGCGTCAGCGGAACCGAGCGAAACGGAAGGCTCGCCACGTATTGGCGGCGCCAAGTCGGGCACTCGGTCAGGGTCCCGCGAACCTCCGCGTCCGGAAGCACGTGAACAAATGGCCACACCGGCACATAAGCCGCAAGATGGACACGATGCCGACGCACTGCCGAATCCGCCCAGCGACCAACCACGAGCCACGAGCACACCGCCCGCACACGGCCCTTCGCAGCTGCTGACCCGGACCTTCGCGGCGCAGAGAACACCACCCACCGAAAGGCACTCGTCACCCATGAGCGACGTCACAGGCAAGGCGACCACCACGGACGCCGGCGTTCCGGTCGAGAGCGATGAGCACTCGCTCACGGTCGGCGCCGGTGGGCCGATCCTCCTGCAGGACTCCTATCTGATCGAACAGATGGCGCAGTTCAACCGGGAGCGGATTCCTGAGCGGCAGCCGCACGCCAAGGGCAGCGGCGCCTTCGGCCACTTCGAGGTCACCGCGGACGTGAGCGCCTACACGAAGGCCGCCCTCTTCCAGCCGGGCACCCGGACCGACCTGGTGACGCGGTTCTCCACCGTCGCCGGTGAGCGCGGAAGCCCGGACACCTGGCGTGACCCGCGCGGATTCGCGGTAAAGTTCTACACCACCGAGGGCAACTACGACATGGTCGGGAACAACACCCCGGTCTTCTTCGTGAAGGACCCGATGAAGTTCCAGCACTTCATCCGGTCCCAGAAACGCCGGGCGGACAACAACCTCCGCGACCACGACATGCAGTGGGACTTCTGGACCCTCTCCCCCGAGTCCGCCCACCAGGTCACGTGGCTGATGGGCGACCGAGGCATCCCGCGCACCTGGCGCCACATGAACGGCTACACCTCGCACACGTACATGTGGATCAACGCGCAGGGCGAGCGGTTCTGGGTCAAGTACCACTTCAAGACCGACCAGGGCGTCGAACACTTCACCCAGCACGAGGCCGACCAGATGGCCGCGGCCGACACGGACTATCACACCCGGGATCTCTTCGAGCACATCCGGGACGGTGAGTACCCCAGCTGGACGCTGCACGTGCAGGTCATGCCGTACGACGACGCTGCGACCTACCGCTTCAACCCGTTCGACCTGACCAAGGTGTGGCCGCATGCCGACTACCCGCTGATCGAGGTCGGCAGGATGACCCTGGACCGCAACCCCACGGACAACCACGCCGAGATCGAGCAGGCGGCCTTCCAGCCGAACAACCTGGTCCCCGGCATCGGTCCGAGCCCCGACCGCATGCTCCTGGCGAGGCTGTTCTCCTACGCCGACGCACACCGCCACCGCATCGGCGGCAACTACCAGCAGCTGCCGGTCAACGCTCCCGTCGCGCCCCTGCGGACGTACTCCAAGGACGGGGCCATGGCCTACCGCAAGACGGAGGACCCGGTCTACGCGCCCAACTCCAAGGGCGGCCCGGCAGCCGACACCAGCCGCTACGCCCCGCCGAGCTGGTACGCGGACGGTGACATCACCCGCGCCGCCTACGTCGACCACGCCGAGGACGACGACTGGGGTCAGCCGGGCACCATGGTGCGCGAGGTCCTGGACGACGCCGCACGCGACCGTCTCGTGGACAACGTCGTCGGACACCTGCTCAACGGCGTGAGCGAGCCCGTGCTCGCCAGGGCCTTCGAGTACTGGTCGAACATCGACAAGTCCATCGGTGAGCGCATCGCGCAGGGAGTGCGCGCCAAGGCGGACGAGAAGGACCCCAAGGCCGGGGAGCAGGCCAACCCGGCCCGCAGCAGCATGCAGGACAAGGCCTGACCTGCTCGCACTCGCACTCGCACTCGCACGACTGATGCTGCATACGTCTGCCGCTGCCTGGGAGGGCGGCGGCAGACGTATGCATGCGGTAGAGCCATGAAAGACCGTCCGAGCCGGGCGGGTCACGCCTCCGGCGCGGCGAAGTCGCACCAGACGGCCTTGCCCTCGCCGCGCGGCTCGATTCCCCAGCGCGACGCGACCGCCTCCACCAGGAGCAGTCCTCGGCCGGAGGTGGCGGTCTCCACCGGGGACCTCTTGCGGGGCCGGGTGCTCGAACGGTCCTTCACCCACAGGCGGACGTGGCGAGGCGGGCCGGTGAGCACCTCCAGCGTCAGGATGGCGCCCCCGTCGGTGTGGACGAGGGCGTTGACGAGGAGTTCACCCGCCGCCACCTCGACGTCGTCGGCGACCGCTCCAAGACCCCACGAAGCGAGGTGCTCGCGCAGCGCCGCGCGTGCGTCGGCGAGGCCTTCCGGGTCTGCCTGGTGGACGTACCGGTGGATGCGCGGCTCCTGGAGCGTGCCAGGGTCGGGGAGCCTGCGCAGGACCAGGAGCGCCACGTCGTCACTGCTGCCCCATCTCTTCCACAGCGCGCGCGAGAGGTGGTCCGCCAGATCCTCGGCCGACTCGGGTCCGGTGGACAACACCTCGGCGAGGTGCTGGATCCCGGTGTCGAGGTCGAGACCGGCGTCCTCCACGAGCCCGTCCGTGCACAGCACCAGGGTCTCGCCCGGCACGAGGTCGAGCCGCACCTCGGGGTAGTCCTCCATGTCGAAGTCGGTGGCAATGCCCAGCGGCAGCCCGCCTCGGACCCGTGGCACACCCACGCGGCCGTCCACATGCCGCACGAGGGGCGGCAGATGTCCGGCCCGCACGGCGCGCACGATGCCGGTGGTGGGGTCGAACTGGGCATAGGTGCAGGTGGCGAACCGCTCGGTGTCCAGCTCGGCGAGGAAGCGCGAGGCGCGCGAGACCACCGTCGCGGGCGGGTGCCCCTCGCCGGCGAAGGCCCGCAGGGCGATGCGCAGCTGCCCCATGATGGCCGCGGCGTGGGTGTCGTGTCCTTGTACGTCGCCCACGACCACGCCGATCCGTCCGCGGGGCAGAGTGATGACGTCGTAGAAGTCCCCTCCGACGTCACGACCGCCCCAGGCGGCGTGATAGCGCACGGCGACCTCGGAGTCCGGGACGTCGGGGACCCCACGCGGCAACATCGTGGCCTGCAGACTCCTGGCGAGGTCCCGTTCCTCGTCGAACAGCATGGCGCGCTGCAGTGACTGGGCGACGATGCCGGAGAGACCGATGCAGAGGTTGCGGTCCGCGTCGCTGAAGTCCTTCCGGCCGCGGTAGAAGAGCGCGAGTCCGCCGATGGCGCGGTCCTGGGCGACCAGGGGCAGGAACGCCGCCGAGTCGAGCTCCATCTCCTCGATGTAGGGCCCCAGGCGGGAGAAGCGCCGACCCAGGTCGGGCAGTGAGCCCACGAAACGGGGCTGGCGGGTCAGGACGGCCTCGGCCAGCGGCAGCGATTCGTCGACCTTGTGCAGCTTGAGTTCGTCGAGGGCCTGCATCGTCTGACCCACGAGGGCGATCAGCTTCAGGTTCTCGCCCTCGACCAGGCCGAGCACCAGGCCGTCGGCGGCGAACCGGTCGAGGCCGCTCGCGCCGGACAGCACGGCCACCACGTCGTCGACCGTGACGGCCCGGGAGAGGGCTTCCGTGGTGCCCTGCACCATCAGGGCGATGCCTTGGCGGCGCTCCTCCCTGGGGTCGGTGGCCGCGAGCTCCGTCCCGTCCTTCGAGGCCGTCCGCACGATGCCGACGGCACGTACGGCATGGCCCTCGTCGTCGCGCAGGATGTGTCCACGGGCGTGGCTGAGGTGCCGCGTGCCGTCACGGTGGCGGACACGGAAGTAGACGCCATAGGCGTCATCGCCCGTGTTGACCGCCTCGGTGACGGCGAAGCTGACGCGTACGGCCTCCTCTGGTGGCACCCGTCTCCGCAGAGAGGTGACCAGGCCGTGGAACTCATCGGGACGCAGGTCGAGTACCGCCAGGGCACTGGCGTCGAGACTGAGCTCACCGCTGTCCAGGTCCCAGTCGAAGCTGCCCATGCCGGTCAGGAGCAGGCACTGTTCCAGGTCGATGTGTGACTTCTTGGCTGACGTCATGGCTGTCTCCGTATGCCCTCGGTCACCATAAGCGCCAGCCGCACCAGGCGCGCGGCAGTCACGCCCCCGGGCGGTCGCCCCGGCCGCACGCCCAGCCCCCTGCCGACACCTCAGGCTCAACCGCGCAGAAAGTGGAGATCGCCCTTCCGGTGATCTGTCGGGGCAGCGGGGTAACCGGGTGTTTCGCGGCATCGACGGCCGCGGAACGACCGGAGGGCGCGGACGCGCCCCCAGGAGGGAGCAGACGTGGTGAGGAGCAGCAGAACTCTGGCGGCCGCCGTGGCCGGAGCGGCCTTGGTGGCACTGGCCGGGTGCGGTGGCGACGACTCGGACGACAAGGGCGGGCCGTTCGCGGGCAAGAGCGCCGACCAGATCGCCGCCGACGCGGTCAAGGCCACCCAGCAGGCCGACTCGATGCACATGAAGGGGACCGTGCAGCAATCCGCGGGTTCCTCGATGACCATCGACCTGTCGGTGGACCAGAGCAAGAACTGTGACGGCACCATCGAGACGGCGGGTGCGTCCGCGGACGTACGGAACACGAAGGGCACGTTCTATCTACGGGGCGACGAGAAGTACTGGGAGACCGCCCTCAAGGGGCAGCCCGGCGGCGACAAGATCGTGCCGAAGGTTGCGGACAAGTGGGTGAAGGCGCCCGCGGACGACGCCACGGCGAAGAACGTGTGCGACAAGAAGGCGCTCACGGCTGCCATGGACAAGGACAAGTCGGAACGCAAGGGCATGAAGAAGGGCTCGACGACGACCGTCGACGGCTCCGAGGCGATCCGGCTGACGAAGAAGACCTCCGGCGGCGAGACCCTCACGCTGTACGTGGCCACCGAGGGCAAGCCGTACATCCTGCGCACGACGTCGACCGGCGGCAAGGAGCCCAACACCGCCACCTTCAGCGACTACGGCAAGTCCGTGAGCCCTGAGGAGCCCGCGCCCGGCGAGACCGTGGACCTGCAGAAGCTCGCCGCATCCGGCGAGAAGGCCTGACGCCGCGCGACAGCGTGACGTCTCCGTCCGGAAAGACCCGTCCAGAAAGAGGTGCGTATGTCCGCGTCCCTGCTCGAGTCCGTCGACATCAAGGCGCCGGTGTCCGTCGCCTGGGCGCTGTGGAGCGACGTGACGCGCTGGCCCGCCTTCCTCAGCCACGTACGCTTGGTCGAGCCGATGGACGAGCGCCGCTTCGCATGGCAGCTGGAGCTGCCCGGTGCGGAGAAGAACTTCGTCGCCGAACTCACCGAAGTGGTGCCCGAGAACCGGATCGCCTGGCACACCGTCGAGGGGGTGGATCACGCCGGCGTGGTGACCTTCCATCGCCTCAGCGACACCACGAGCCGGGTGACACTCCAGATCGAGTACGACCCCAAGGGCTTCGTGGAACACCTCGGCGCCCTCACGAACCTCGACTCCACCCTGGCCAACTACGACCTGGGTGAGTTCCAGAAGCTCGCCGAGAAGACGGCCCGATAGCCCCAGCCCCGGAGTCGGGGACCCCTGGCACACGAGGAAACGGCGCTGCGCCCGCGTCTGCTGAAGTGGGCGCAGCGCCGTTTCCTCGCGCGTCAGGCCGCGTCAGGCCGCGTCGCTGTGGTGCTGCTCGGCGACTGGCGCTCGATGGCGTCCTGCGTGTCCGCCCCCGTGGATGAGGCGAAGGTGACGTACACGCCGATCGGTTCTCGGCGACGGTTCCCCGTTCATCAGGTCCTCGATGCGGTCCATGGCGACCATCAGGAGCCCCATGACCGGCAAGAGCAAAAGAGCGACAACTAGCATCGGCAGCGTCCTCCTCGCAGCTTCTCTTTTCGCCTGCCCCTGACTGGCATGCTCACGGCACCGAAGAGATGGAGAGCCTGCAACGCTCTCTTCACATCCGCGGCGTGGACCGCGGTCTTCACCCGGCAGGCCGCCAAACGAGTGACGTTTTCCCTGCGGCTGATGACCCTGGTCCCGCGTGAGCCGCCCTCGGCTGGACAGTCGCCCCAGTGCCGGACGGCAGATCAAGCACCGACATGCGCACGGGGGAAAGGAACGTGCTCGTGAGCATCATCGCCTGAATGCTGATCAGTCACATCTTGGGAGCCGTCACCGGCGGCTACAGGTCCAGCCGTGAGCGGTCGAGTGTGGCGGCTGAGCTGGTGATGAATTCCTTGCGGGGTGCCACGTCGTTGCCCATCAGGAGATCGAAGACCTGCTCGGCGGCGTCCAGGTCACCGATGTTGACCCGCCGCAGCGTGCGATAACGCGGATCCATCGTCGTCTCCGCGAGCTGGTCCGCGTCCATCTCACCCAGACCCTTGTAACGCTGAATGGAATCCTTGAACCGGATCCCCTTGCGCTGATACTCAAGGAGCGTCTCGCGCAGCTCATTGTCCGAGTACGTGTAGACGTACTTGTCCTGCCCCTTCTTCGGCTGCACCAGCTCGATCCGGTGCAACGGCGGCACCGCCGCGAACACCCGGCCCGCCTCCACCATCGGACGCATATAACGCTGGAAGAGGGTGAGCAGCAGGATCCGGATGTGCGCGCCGTCCACATCGGCGTCCACCAGAAGAATGATCTTCCCGTAGCGGGCCGCGTCGATGTCGAAGGTCCGCCCCGACCCCGCCCCTATGACCTGGATGATCGCCCCGCACTCGGCGTTCTTCAGCATGTCCGACACGGACGCCTTCTGAACATTGAGGATCTTCCCCCGGATCGGCAACAACGCCTGGAACTCCGAGTTCCGCGCCAGCTTCGCCGTGCCCAGCGCCGAGTCACCCTCCACGATGAACAGCTCGCTGCGCTCCACATCATCACTGCGGCAATCCGCCAGCTTCGCCGGCAACGACGACGACTCCAGCGCCGTCTTACGCCGCTGGGCATCCTTGTGCTGACGCGCCGCGATCCGCGTACGGGCCGCGGCCACCGCCTTGTCCATCACCGCCCGCGCCTGCGCCTTCGCATCACGCCTGGTCGACGTCAAAAACGCCTTGAGCTCCTTGGCGATCACCTGGGCGACAATCCGGTTGGCCGCCGAGGTGCCCAGCACCTCCTTGGTCTGCCCCTCGAACTGCGGCTCCGCCAGACGCACCGTGACCACCGCGGTCAGCCCCTCCAGGGCGTCGTCCTTGACGATGTCGTCCTCGGCCACCCGCAGCACCTTCTGACTGCGCAGCACCTCATTCATCGTCTTCGTCAGCGAGCGCTCGAAGCCCGACACATGCGTGCCGCCCTTGGGCGTGGCAATGATGTTCACGAAGGACCGCAGCGTCGTGTCGTAGCCCGTGCCCCAGCGCATCGCCACATCCACCACGAGATCACGGGTCACCTCGGTGGGCGTCATCTGCCCGTGATCATCCAGGACCGGCACGGTCTCCTTGAAACTGCCCTGCCCCGACAGCCGCAGCACATCACACACCGCCTTGTCCTGCGCCAGATACTCACAGAACTCACTGATCCCGCCGTCGAAACGGAAGGACTCCTCCCCCTTGGTACCGCCCTCCCCCAGACCGTACTCATCACGCACCACAATCGTCAGACCCGGCACCAAAAACGCCGTCTGCCGGGCACGCTGATGCAGCGTCTCCAAATTGAGCTTGGCATCCTTGAGGAAGATCTGGCGATCCGCCCAGTACCGCACCCGCGTACCCGTACGCGTCTTGGGTGTCCTCGCGGTCTTGCGGAGGCCACTGGCGGGGGTGAAGTCCGCCGTGGGGCCGTTGCCGTGGTAGATGCCGGGCGTACCGCGGCGGAAGCTGACGGCATGGGTGTGGCCGTGCCGGTCGACCTCCACGTCCAGGCGGTGGGCCAGGGCGTTGACCACGGAAGCGCCCACGCCGTGCAGGCCGCCGGAGGCCACGTACGAGCCACCGCCGAACTTCCCGCCCGCGTGCAGCTTGGTGTAGGCGACCTCAACCCCTGAGAGTCCTGAACGAGGTTCGGTGTCGACGGGGATGCCTCGGCCGTTGTCCCGGACCTCCACCGAGGCGTCGTCGTGGAGGATGACTTCGATGTGGCCGCAGTGGCCTCCCAGGGCCTCGTCGACGGAGTTGTCGATGATCTCCCAGAGGCAGTGCAGCAGGCCACGGCTGTCCGTCGACCCGACGTACATCCCCGGACGCTTGCGGACCGCCTCCAGGCCTTCCAGAACCATCAAGTGCCGTGCGGTGTAGTCGGAACCGCCTGTCACGGCCCCGGCCGGGGCGGTTGCGGGTGAGGGGTGCGGGGATGCACTCACGCGGGTTTTCCTCCGATGCGGCGGCAGTTGGGGTCGGATGTCTCGGACATCTCACGTATCTCAGATGTCGAGGAAACGGACGTCCTTGGCGTTGCGTTGGATGAAGGAGCGGCGTGCCTCGACATCCTCGCCCATGAGAACGGAGAAGAGGTCGTCGGCGACGGCGGCGTCGTCCAGGCTCACTTGCCCAAGGACACGGTGATCGACGTCCATCGTGGTGATGCGCAGTTCCTCGGCGTTCATCTCGCCCAGGCCTTTGAAGCGCTGGATGGAGTCGTCCTTGATGCGCCGTCCCTCCTGACGGCCCTGCTCGATGAGGGCGTCGCGTTCCCGGTCGGAGAAGGCGTACTCGGCGTGATCCCGGCTCCACTTGACCTTGTAGAGGGGCGGTCGCGAGAGATAGACGTGGCCGTGCTCGATCAGCGGCCGCATGAAGCGGAACAGGAACGTCAGGAGCAGCGTGTTGATGTGCTGGCCGTCGACGTCGGCGTCCGCCATCAGAATGATCTTGTGATAGCGGAGCTTCTCGATGTCGAAGTCCTCGTGCACGCCCGCGCCGAAGGCCGAGATCAACGCCTGGATCTCCTGGTTGTGCAGGATCCTGTCGATGCGCGCCTTCTCTACGTTCAGGATCTTGCCCCGGATCGGCAGGATGGCCTGGAACTCGGGATTGCGGCCGGACTTGGCCGAGCCGCCTGCGGAGTCGCCCTCGACGATGAAGATCTCGGACCTGCTCGGATCGTTGGACTGGCAGTCGGACAACTTGCCCGGCAGAGCCGTTGATTCCAGCAGGCCCTTGCGGCGGGTCAGGTCCCGGGCCTTGCGGGCCGCCACCCGGGCCGTTGCCGCCTGAACGCCCTTGCGGACGATGTCCGCGGCCTCGTTCGGATTGCGGTCGAACCAGTCCGCCAGCTGCTCGTGCACGATCTTCTGTACGTACGTGCGCACCTCGGTGTTGCCGAGCTTGGCCTTGGTCTGGCCCTCGAACTGGGGCTCGCCCAGCTTGACCGAGATGATCGCCGTCAGGCCCTCGCGGACGTCCTCACCGGCGAGGTTGTCGTCCTTGTCCCGCAGCAGCTTCCTGTCGCGGGCGTACCGGTTGACGATGGTCGTCAGCGCGGTGCGAAAGCCTTCTTCGTGGGTGCCGCCCTCGTGGGTGTGGATGGTGTTGGCGTAGGAGTAGACGCTGTCGGAGAACTGGCTGTTCCACTGCATCGCCACCTCCACCGACATCAGGCGCTCGCCGTCCTCGGCGGCGAAATCGATGACGGTGGGGTGGACCGGTTCGCCCTTGCGGGCATTGAGATGCCTGACGAAGTCGCTGATCCCGCCTTCATAGCGGTAGGCCACCGTCTTGGCCCGCTGCTCCTCGACGGTGTCCGAGCCCGCCCTGTCCGCGGTCGCGGTGGCCCGCGCCGCGGAGCGCTCGTCGGTGAGGGTGAGGGTCAGCCCCCTGTTGAGGAACGCCATCTCCTGAAAGCGGCGGGCCAGAGTCTCGAACGAGTACTGGGTGGTCTCGAAGATGGACCCGTCGGCCCAGAAGGTGATCGACGTACCCGTTCGCTCAGTGGCCTCGTGGCGGGACAGCGCAGCGATCGGCACACCGGCCTTGTACTCCTGGGTCCAGCGGTGGCCTTCGGTCCAGATCTCCACGGACAAGCGCGTGGACAGGGCGTTCACCACCGACAGGCCCACGCCGTGCAGTCCGCCGGAGACGGCGTAGCCACCGCCGCCGAACTTGCCGCCCGCGTGCAGGACAGTGAGCACCAGCTCCACCGCGGGCTTCTTCTCCACCGGGTGCATGCCCACCGGAATGCCACGGCCGTTGTCGACGACCCGCACCCCGCCGTCCGCGAGGATCGTCACGTCGATCCGGTCCGCCACCCCGGCCAGGGCCTCGTCCACCGAGTTGTCGACGATCTCCTGCACCAGGTGGTGCAGCCCCCTCTCCCCCGTGGAGCCGATGTACATGCCCGGCCGCTTGCGGACCGCGTCAAGACCGTCCAGGACGGTGATGGCGTTCGCGTCATAGGACGACTCGCCACCGGCGCGAGGCTGAGCAGGCGTAGCGGTGGAGGTACCAGCTTCGGTCACGGATGCTCCTTCTTCGGGCACGACGAACAGCGCCCCCGGCAAGGCAGCCGGAAACGCCAGATCACTGACAGAGAGATCGCCCCGAGGGCAGGCAAAGCCCTCCCACGCAGGCGGGAACCGGCCTCAGCACTCCAGACCGGAACAGTCACCAGACTACCGGTCGCGCCATCACCCACCAGGGCAGGAAGACCTCTGAACGGCGTTGAGACGTAAGAAAAGGGGTGTCGATTACTCCCCCTACCGAAACCAATCCGCCAGGGCGCCAGAAGGGCCCTCAGGGGCGTCCGTGCGGGCGAAAATGTCGGCCAGAGACGCGGAACTTCACCGCCCGCGCGCAGGCGCCGATTCGGGCCGGTTCGAGCCGCCTGCTGAGAGACCTCCGCGTCGCAGAGACGCAGGCGTACGCCCGAGGAAGTCCCGCGCGGTACGGGTGAGATGGGCCTGGTCGGCGAAGCCCGCGGTGGCTGCGGCCAGGGCTGTCGTGGAATCCGGCAGGTCGGCGATCGCGGTGCGGAGCCGCCCCCATCGGCGCAAGCGGGCCAGTGCGATGCCCACGTCCTGCCGGACCAGGGCGCGCAGCCGCGGGGCCGAAAGGCCGACCTCGTCGGCGACGGAGGTGATGGGCATGTCCGGCTCGCGCTCCGTGCACAGGTCGATGGCGTGGGCGACTCTCGGATCGAGGGCGGACCTCACCCGCGCCGAGCCGGATCGGCCCCGGGCAGGGCGGCAGCAGCCACGAGTCGATGAACAGAGCGACGTACGGCGAGGTCGCCGCGCAGGTGTGGGCCAGTTGGGGCGGCACGATCAGACCGGGAGCCGCCACCATGGGCCCCGCCGGCTGAAGGAGTTCGGCGTGGCCGCCGATCGGCAGCACGGCTTTCCACACGGGCAGCCGGTGTCGGGCGACGCGGAACGGGCGCGACTCGGCGAACATCGTCGCCTCGGCGCCGGAGGCGAAGACGATGCGGCGATCGTTTTGTTCAAGTACCCAGGCACGAGGTGAACGGATCATCGTGCCATGCACGCTATCGCCGCCGTCGGATTGGCCGTCTTCCTGGCCGTCACAGGAGTCACGCACTTCCTGGCCCCCGGCTACTTCCGCACGCTGGTACCCGCATGGCTCCGCCGGGAGCGGCTCCTCGTGGCCGTCAGCGGGGCGGCGGAGGTCGTGGTGGGTGTGCTGGTGCTGGTTCCCTGCACCAGACAGGCCGGGGCTTGGGCCGCCGCCGTCCTGATCAGCTGCTACCAGGTGTCCCACGTGGACGCGCTGCGACGCGCGCGGCCGGACCGGCCCAGGCTGCTGGAGCGGCCGGTCGGTGCGGTGGCTCGGCTGGTGGTGAACGTCCTCTACATCGCCTGGGCCGTCGCCGTGGCCGGGTCCGCGGCGTGACGGCCCCTGGTCACCATGCCTTGATGACCGGCGCGTCCGGCTCGTGCTGCCTCCAGACCTCGTTGACGCGCACGAGCCGGTGCGCGGCGGCGATGCCGCTCAGGAACGCGACCTTGCCGTCACTGACCTCGAACGCCACAGCGCCCACGACCCGGCCGTCGATCACGGCGAGGACGGCCGGGGAGCCGTTGACCACCCCGACATGGAGCGCGGGCGAGCCGCCGGCAAGGCGCCGCTTCGCCGGAGTGGGCCTGAAGCCTGCCCGTACGTAGGAGGCGACCCGCTCGCGCGTCTTGTACCGCAGGAGACGCTTGGCAAGGCCTGCGCCGTCCGAGACCGCCGTCACGTCATCCGTGAGCAGCTCCACGAGCCGTTCGGTCCGCCCCGACATGGCGGCGGCGAGGAACTCCTCGACGACCCGGCGCGCGGACGCGGGGTCGGTCTCGCCGCCGCGCCGGCGCTCGGCGGAGACCCGGATGCGGGCCCGGTGGGCGTGCTGCTGGCTCGCGGACACGGTGATGTCGAGGATCCCGGCGATCTCGGCATGGCCGTACGAGAAGGCCTCACGCAGGACGTAGACGGCCCGCTCGACCGGCGAGAGGCGCTCCAAGAGGGTCAGTACGGCCAAGGACACTGATTCGCGCTGCTCGAAGGTGTCGGCAGGTCCGAGCATCGGGTCGCCGTCGAGGAGCGGCTCGGGCAACCAGGCGCCGGCCACTCGCTCGTGGCGCGCCTGCGCCGAGCGGAGCCGGTCGAGGCAGAGATGGGTGACGACCTTGGTCAGCCAGGCTTCCGGCACCTCGATCCGGTCGCGGTCCGCGGCCTGCCAGCGCAGGAACGCGTCCTGCACGGCGTCCTCGGCGTCGGCGGCCGAGCCGAGCAGACGGTACGCCAGCGAGGCCAGCCGGCCGCGGCTGGCCTCGAACCGATCGACGGCTGCACTGTCCATGCGGAACAACTTAGAACACCCTCGAACAACTTATGCGGCGACCCTCACACCGGGCCGGTCGGACACGGTGGCCAGGCGGCGCCTGCGCTTCGGCAGGCCGAAAGTCGGATGGGCGATGCTCAGGACGGACCCCTTGAGGATGCCCGCCTTGAACCGTGTGGCGGCCCAGCCGCCCAGGTACCAGGACTTCGACCGGGCCTCCCCGTCCACCGCCTGGAAGATCGCGTCCCGCCGCCCGAGGCTGATGTGGTTGCCGACGTACTTCAGGGCGCGGGTCGGGACCTCGCCGCCCGTGAGGCGCGCGATGATCGCGGCGGTCGCCTGCATGTTGGTGAAGCCGGCCGAGGCACAGGACATCGGCAGCGGGCGGCCGTTCTCGCCGATCGCGTGGACGCTGTCACCCGCGGCGTACACGTCCGGGTGCGAGACCGAGCGCATGGTGCGGTCGACGACGATCTGGCCGGTCTCGGCGACCTCCAGACCGCTGGCGGCCGCGATGGGGTGCACGGCGAACCCGGCCGTCCACACGGTCACTTCGGCCGGGATCGACGTGCCGTCGGCGGTGATCGCCCGGGTCGGCTCGACGGCTTCGATGCCGGTGTGCTCGTGGACGGTGATGCCGAGCCGGTCGAAGGCCTGGCGCAGGTGGCGGCGGGCCTTCGGGGAGAGCCAGGCACCCAGTTCGCCGCGGGCGGCGAGGGCGACCGAGAGGTCGGGCCGGGACTCGGCGAACTCGGTGGCGCTCTCGATGCCGGTAAGCCCCTCACCGACTACGAGGACGGTGCCGCCCTCGCCCAGGCCGGCCATGCGTTCGCGCAGCCGCAGCGCCGAGTCCCGGCCTGTCACATCGAAGGCGTGCTCGGTCACGCCGGGGACGCCGTGGTGGGCCACGGAGCTGCCGAGCGCGTAGAGAAGCGTGTCGTAGGCGAGTTCCCCGTCGCCGTCCTCGCCGGTCACGGCGACGGTCCTGCGCTCGGGGTCGACGCCGGTGACGCGCGCCAGGCGCAGTCGCACCCCGGTGCCCGCGAATATGTCGGCGAGCTTGCGGAATCCGAGGTCCTGGCCGATCGCGAGCTGGTGGAGCCGCATTCGCTCGACGAAGTCGGGCACGGCGTTGACGACGGTGATCTCGGTGTCGGCGGGGGAGAGCCGACGGGCCAGGTTCCCGGCGGCGAAGGCCCCGGCGTATCCGGCGCCGAGTACGACGATGCGGTGCTTCATGGCGTTGCTCCTGTCTCGTTCGCGTGCCCTCTGAACGAGATGGCGGCCCGATTGCTGACAGGAGTCGGATGTGACGCGGGTCACCGGGCTGACGCGCGGTACGTATTAGTTCATACGTTCGACTCGTTGGATACACTGGCCGCATGGCGACGCACCAGCTCCAGGGATCACTCTTCGATCAGGGCGACGACGTGCGCCTGGGACCTCTGAACGGAATTCGCAGGACAGTCCTCGGCGACGGGGCATGGATCGACCTCCTGCCGGGCTGGCTCGGTGGCGCCGATGTCCTGTTCGAGCGGCTGGCCGCGGACGTCCCGTGGAAGGCCGAGCGCCGGCAGATGTACGAAAGAGTCGTGGACGTACCGCGACTGCTCGCCTTCTACCGCGCCGGCGAACCACTCCCCCACGCCATTCTCGACGAGGCCCGCCAGGCACTCTCCGCGCACTACGCCGCCGAGCTGGGCGAGGCGTTCACGACGGCCGGCCTGTGCCACTACCGCGACGGACGCGACAGCGTGGCCTGGCACGGCGACCGCATCGGCCGGGGCGCCCGCGAGGACACGATGGTCGCCATCCTCTCGGCCGGGGCACCCCGCGACCTGCTGCTCCGCCCGCGCCACGGCGGCGAGACCGTCCGGCGCCCGCTCGGGCACGGCGACCTGATCGTGATGGGCGGCTCCTGCCAGCGCACCTGGGAGCACGCCATCCCCAAGTCGACCCGGGCGGCCGGAGGGCGCATCAGCATTCAGTTCCGCCCGCACGGAGTGCAGTGAGGCAGGCGGCGGCCGACTCCGCCAGCGTGCGGACCGCTGGATGCCAGGGGCCTGTGTGAGGGCCGGTCAGTGCGAGGTCGCGGGACATCTCCGGCTTCAGCGGCAGCAGGACCAGGTCGGGCGGGAGCAGGGAGCGGGAGACCTCTGACAGGACCGTCACGCCGACACCGGCCTGCACCATGCTGATCAGCGTCGCCAGGTCCCGCACTCGGTGAGCGGGGGCGAAGGGCAGCCCTGCCTGGGCGTGAATCGCACGGATGCGGGCTTCACAGTTGTTGGGCGATATCAGGAACCGGTCGTCCTCCAAGTCCCCGATGCCGACGAGCGGTTCGTCCGCCAAGGGGTGGTCCCGGGGCAGCACGGCCCGGTAGCGGTCCTCCGTCAGGTGGATCCCCTGTCCGGGCGGCGGGTCGATCACGATGGCGGCATCCGCCACGCCGTCCGCCAGCCAGGCCGCGATCTCGGTGCTGTCGCCCTCGAAGACCCGCACCGTCACCTGTGGTCGGGCCTCGTTCCAGTGCCGGAGCAGTTCCGGGCCCAGCCCCTGGCAGACCGTCGGTGTGCAGGCAAGACGTACGGTGCCCGTCATCGTCCCGGCGACTTCGGCCGCGATCTCCTCCACGGACCGGACCGCCGACAGTGCGGTGCGGGCGTGCGGCAGGATCCCCTCCCCCAGCGCCGTGGTCCGTACCGGCGTGGCGCGGACCAGCAGCGGGGCCTTCAGCTCGCGTTCGAGGGAGGCCACGGCGTGCGAGACCGCGGATTGGCTCATGCCCAGCTCGACGGCGGCCGCGCTGAAGCCGCCGGCTTCGACGACGGCGAGGAAAGCCCTCAGCTGGGGAATGTTCACGGTCATGCGGCGGCCTCATATGGCTATGACGTCGGTGCGTTGGATCCATCGTTGCAGGTCGGCCAGGCTTGCTCCGTGCCGCCGACTCCGGCCGGCGCCCACCGAGCACGTACTGAGGAGAGCCATGCCGTACATCCGCGTCACCGTCACCGACGCCGACCTGCCCACCGACGTACAGCGCGCCCTCGCCGAGGGGCTCACCGCCCTCGCGGTCTCGGCCCTCGGCAAGTCCAGCGCGCGCACCATCGTCCACATCGACGTGGTTCCGGCCGCCCTCTATTTCGTCGACGCCGAGCCCCTGACCGGCGGCCTCGACGCGCACGTCGAGGTCAGCATCACCCTGGGCACGAACAGCGCCGCGGAGAAGGCCGCCTTCATCGCCGGGGCCGATCAGCTCCTGACCGACCTTCTCGGCCCGCTCGCCCGCTGCGGCGTCGCGCTGCACGAACTGCCTCCCGAGAGCTACGGCTACCACGGGGTGACCCAGTTCGACTACTACCGCCAGGCGGGCTGACCCTCATCGCCAAGGACCGCGGGTGTCGGCCCATCCGGGCGGACCGTGATGCTGTAGGCGGCCTTCGCCGGAGTGGAGCGGAAGTGCGGGGTGGGGGCCGGCAGCAGGAGCTCCAGGAGGGCGGTCGACTCCCGGAGGGCGAACTGCAGGCCCAGGCAGGCCCGGGGGCCGATGCCGAACGGGAAGTAGCTTCCCGGGTGGGTGGGGCGCCGGCCGGGGGTGGTGAAGCGCGTGGGATCGAATTGGCCCGGGTCTTCCCAGAGTTGGGGGTCCCGGTGCGTGAGGTAGGGGCAGACCAGGACGTCGGTGCCCTCCTCGATCTCGTACCCCGCGAGGATGTCGTCCTGTGCCGCGCAGCGCGGCAGTATCCAGGCCGACGGGTAGAACCGCAGCGTCTCGTGGACGAGCGCCTGGATCGCCTGTCGCCGCTCGGGCGAGCCGTCGGGGCCCGCGGCCAGGGCCTGCTCCCGTGCCTTCGGGTTCTGGTCCAGCAGGAGGTGGAGCCAGGTCAGGGTGGTCGCGGTGGTCTCGTGTCCGGCGACAAGGAGGGTGACCAGCTCGTCGCGGATCAGCCGGTCCGTGTACTCGGGGCGCGTCTCGGCCGCTTCGATCAGGACGTGCAGCAGACCGGGACCGTCCGGTCCGGCCTCGCCGTCGCGTGCGGCGGCGATGGCCAGGCTCGCCACCGCGTCGATCCTGGCCAGGTCGGCGGCGACCGCCCCTTGGGCCGCGGCGCCGTCGGCGGGCAGTCTCGGCAGCGCGGCCACCACCGCGGCCACGGCGGCCAGTTCGCGCTCCGAGGCGGGGTCGAGGGCATGTCCCGTCAGGGAGCGCCAGATGGTGTCAAGGGCGAAGCGGCGCATCTCGTCGCCGACGTCGAAGACCTGCCCGGTGGCGGCGTACCCGGCCCAGCGCGCCGCCGTGGTCCGGGCGGCCCCGGTGATCCGCTGCTCGTAGCGGCGCATGCCACGGCCGGTGAACTGCGACTGCAGCAGCCGTCGTTGCCGCTGCCACGCGTCGCCCGTCGCGGCCAGGACTCCGTCGCCGATCAGCATCCGCGCGCGGTGCGAACGCTTCACGTACCGGTCGGGGTGGAACGCGAGCACGTGCTGCACGGCCTCGGGGGCGGTGACCAGGACGGTCGGCCGCGGACCGAGCCGGAAGGCGGCGATGCCGCCGAGCTGTTCGCGCGCCTGGGCGAAGAGTTCGATGAGTTCCCCTCCCCCGGCCTGCCACTGTCCGACGACGGTGGGATCGAGCTCCGGCACCCGGCGCCCGGGAGGCGACGGGAGGGAGCCGGGGCGGGCGCGGGTGGCCACGGGGCTGCTCCTGTTCGACGGCTGTACGTCGGCACGGACGGTTCGGCGGCTGTACGTCGGCACGGACGGGTGGAGGCGTCACGCACTGTAGGGGAGGTGGAGCGATACGCGACAGCCCGCGTCGCCGCGCGCGGAGGGGCCGGACCGCGCGGTGACGGTCCGGCCCCTGCGGTCGGCGTCGGTCAGACGCGGTCGGCCGCGATCAGGACGTACTGGAAGGAGCCGTCCTTGTACGAGTTGATGAACGCCTCCTCGATGCCGGTGACCAGGGACGACGTGGCCCGCAGCTCCCAGTAGGGCAGGGTCGCGGGCGTCAGGTCGACGATGGCCTGCGGCACCAAGCGGTTGTCGGCCATGGCGCGGAGGTACTCCCTGCGGGAGTGGATGTTGCACTCGAAGTGCGCGTTGATCTGGGAGACCCACTTCGAGGGCTGGCCGTAGCGCGGGTTCCAGCAGCCGGTGATGGTCACATAGCGGCCGCCGACCTCAAGGACCCGGGAGTGCTCGGAGAAGAGGTCGTGCAGGTCGACGTACATGCTCGACTCGTTGTTCCACGAGCCCGCGGCCTGGCCCGTCTCGAAGGGCATGTCGAGCATGTTGCACACGCGGGCACGGACGTGGTCCTGGATGCGCAGCTCATCGGCGCGCTGGTTGGCGAAGTCGGCCTGCTTGGCCGACAGGGTCACGCCCTCGACCTTGCATCCGAACCGCTGGTGAGCCATGACCATCGAACCGCCCCGGCCGCAACCGGCGTCCACGAGCGTGTCGTCGGGCCCGATGGAGCCGAGGTGGTCGAGCAGGACCTCGGCCTGCGCCGACTCCAGACGGTGGAGCTCGGTGATCAGCTTCTTCTCGTGCTCGCTGTCGTCGGCATCCCCCAGGGCGGCGTGGTCGACGTCGCCGATGCCGTAATGGTGGTGATAGAGCCCGTCGACGTCGCCGAGCCGCAGATTCACGGGCCGCGCCTCGTTGTTCCAGTAGCGCGCGATGTCGCCCTGGTAGGGCGTCGCCGGGGCGGGGACGAACGCGGCGGCGCTGTCGACAGTGGTGAACTCAGTGCTGGTCACAGGTAATTCCGTCCTTACCAGAAATCGGGCAGGCTGTATCGGTAGGTGTTGGTCTGGTGCCAGTGGTGGTTGCCGTCGACCCACACGGCCACGCCCCGCAGGAAGCGCTGCACGCTCGGGACGGGGCAGGAGGCGGCCAGCTCGGCGGCCTCGGCCTCGAAGTCGCGCATGAGGTCGTTGTGGACCTCGACCGCCTTCAGATAGGCGTCCCGCTCGGAGAGATCCTCGCGCTCGGCGATCACCACGGGCAGGTTCAAGTGCCGTCCGGGGCTGGCGAGTTCCTTGGTGTACGAGTACAGGTCGTTCACGATGGTGCTCGCGTTACCGGCGAGCGCCAGGACCCGCTGCATGGCCGGCTGCGCATGCAGGTCCGCCGGAAGTTCGTAGCCGCCGACGGTGTCGGTGATGGTGGGGCAGGGCCGGAAGTTGTTGAACTGCCGCATCGCCAGGTACTCCCACACCTCAGGGGTGTGGTCCGTCTGGGCCCAGGCGGCCTCCGCGAGGTACCCGAGGTGCAGTCGGGCCATGTCGTGGCGGTAGCGGTCGGCCTGTGAGGCGGTGGACTGCTGGACGAAGTAGTCCATCGCGGAGCGGTAGGCGCGCCGCGGCGCGTCCGCGTGCAGCGACTGCGCCCACTGCGGCTGGTACTCCTTCGTCACGTGCAGGTGGTCGAGGGCGGTGTGCGCCAGGAGAAGGCGTCCCCCTAGCCCGATCGGCGAGCCTCCGTGGTCCTCGCAGTAGCAGTCGTCGACCGCGTTCTCGGCGACCATGAGGCGTGTGGCGACCATCAGGTGGTCGATGGTCGGGGCATCGGGATGGCAGGCGACCATGTAGCGCCCGACGGAGAAGCCGTCGAACTGGCCCTCCCACTCGTCGGGGAACAGCTCGACCTCGTCCACCGCCCAGTCTTTGACCCGGCGGCTGACCTCCTCAACGCGTGCGGGGTCAGGCTCCGGCACCGGGTGGTAGTAGAGGCCCGGGATGTGAAGGGCCTCCGCCGGCGGCTCAGTTGCCGCAGACTCCGACAGCTCCGGTGGCTCCGACGGCCCCGCCGGCTGCGACAGCTCCGACAACCCCGGCGGCTCCTCGCGCCGGGCCAGGTGCAAGCTCGCGGTGCCGAGGCCGCTGGGGCCGCGCAGGATCCGCTCCAGCTCGGAGAGGGGGGTCGATGGCAGGTCGGACGGGACGCCGCCGGCGTGGACGGGGGTGGGGACTTGCTCCCCGATGAGGGCCGCAGCGGCAGGCGGGCTCGACTGCGGAGGGGAGAACCCGGGATCGGGCATCCGTGGCTCCTTGGTGGGGTGGGTGGCCTCTCCCGGATCCGGGCACGCTTGCCCGGCCCGGGGGGTTCCGGGCTGTCGTGGCCGTACGACGGATCCTCTAGGCGCGCCTGTGGGCGATCTGCACGTTCTCCAGCACGCCGAGGGCGTTGGGCACCAGGATGGCGGCGGAGTAGTACGTGCTGACCAGGTACGAGGTGATCGCCTGCTCGCCGATGCCCATGAAGCGCACCGACAGGCCGGGCTCGTACTCGTCCGGCAGTCCGGTCTGATGCAGACCGATGACGCCTTGGTTGTCTTCGCCGATGCGCATGGCGAGGATCGAGCTGGTCTGCTCCTTGGTGATGGGGATCTTGTTGCAGGGCAGGATCGGGACCCCGCGCCAGGCCGGTACCTGCTGTCCGCCGAGGTCGACGTGATCGGGGTAGATCCCACGGGCGTTGAACTCACGCCCGATCGCCGCGATCGTCCTGGGGTGGGCGAGGAAGAGCTTCGTGCCGCGGCGGCGGCAGAGCAGCTCGTCGAGGTCGTCCGGGATGGGCGGGCCCGAGTGGGGCTGGATCCGCTGCTTGAAGTCGGCGTTGTGGAGCAGGCCGAACTCGCGGTTGTTGATCAGCTCGTGCTCCTGGCGCTCGCGCAGCGCCTCGATGGTGAGCCTGAGCTGCTCCTCGGTCTGGTTCATCGGCCCGTTGTAGAGGTCGGTGACCCTCGTGTGGACCCGCAGAATGGTCTGTGCGGCGGAGAGTTCGTACTCGCGCGGCTTGAGTTCGTAGTCGACGAAGGCGCCGGGCAGTTCGGCTTCGCCGACATGTCCGGCGGACATCGCGATCTCGGCCTCGCCGTGCTTGTTCTGGCGCTGTTTCGGGAGCCGGCTGAGCTCGTGAAGGTGGGTCTGCAGGCTCGGTGCCGTGGACAGCACGGCGGCGAAGTCGGCGCGGGACAGGGTGAGCAGGGTGCCCGCGGTCTCGGCCTTCGCGGTGGATTCCCACCTGGCGTCGGCGTCCTGAAGGGAGTTCTCCCCGAACCGGTCGCCGTCGGCGAGGACCGCGACGCCGACCTCGTCGCCGTACTTCCCCACGGAGTGCTGGCTGATCCGGCCGTGGGCGATCAGGTGGAGCGCCTCGGCGGGGGCACCGCGCTCGACCAGTACCTCACCGGCACGGAAGTCGCGCTGGACGCACCGCCCTGCGATCGCGGTCAGCACCTCCACGTCGTCGAAGCGGCGCAGCAGGGCCAGTTCGCCCAGTTCCCGGGGGATCACCCGGACGTCGACGCCGTCCTGGACGAACTCGATGCGTCCGTCGCCGACGGTGTAGCTCAGTCGGCGGTTCACGCGGTAGGCACCGCCCTTGGTCTCCACCCAGGGGAGCATCCGCAGCAGCCAGCGAGAGGTGATCTCCTGCATCTGCGGGGCGGACTTGGTCGTATGGGCGAGGTTACGGGCAGCCGCGGTGCTCAGGCTGGACCGCCGGGGCGGTTCCAGTTGTGCTGCCGGGCTGGTCTCAACGGTCATCGGGGCGAGCTCTCCTTCACGAGGGAGGTAATCGGCGTGGGCGCGCCAACCGGCGAACGCGGAAGTAGGGGCGTAATGTCGCGGAATTCGTCTTGATCCGGTGCCCATTTAACGGCCGTTGCGCCTGGCTCGCCCGATAAGGCCGTGGGCAGCACACGAAACAGTGATCTTGCTTCGTACAGGGTTTATCCCGGCGACCGGCGACGTTCCGGCCACCTGGCCGAGAGGGCATGCACGGACACGCGGGCACAAGAGAACACCGCCTTCGGCTCCGAAGGCGGTGTTCCAACTGACGTTCTTCTGGATGGACTTGCTCGATGAGCCGCTGTCAGGGGGTGAGGGCTTCTCTCAGCCTCTCGGGCGTGGTGAACCGGTGGCCGCGTATGCCGACCGTCTCGGCGGCGCGGATGTTCTCGTCTCGGTCGTCGACGAAGAGGACGCGGTCCGGCGCGGCGCGCAGGGCGTTCAGGCACCACTCGTACGCCCCGAGGTCCGGCTTCGCGTGGCCGATGCGGCAGGAGAAGGCGCGGAGGGAGAAGCGCTTGAGCCAGGGGTGGTGTTCCTCGTAGTAAGTGGCGAGCTCCTCGGGGATGTTGGACAGGAGGGCGATACGGCGGCCGGACGCCGCGAGCTCCTCGACCAGGGCGACCATCACCTCGTCCACGGCGCTCCAGCCGGCGATGTCGGCGTCGATGAGGTCCGCGATCCGGTGCGCGTCGAAGCGGACGTCGAGGGAGTCCGCCACCTGGCGCCAGTAGGCGGGGCCGGTCAACTCGCCCTGGTCGTAGGGCTGTCTGCAGGCCCAGTAGGCGTCCCAGAACGCAGCGGCGGGGACCTCGGCCGTGCGGACGAGGCGGTCCTTGCCTTCGGTGGACTGGTGGCGCGCGATGACCCCGAACAGATCGAACAACACGACGGTCACGGGGTTCACACCTTTCGTACGGTGACGCCTGCGGCGGACAGCGCGTCGGTCTCGTCCTGCGCGGCGGCCTCGTCGGTGACGACGGCGTGCAGGGCCGCGGCCGGGGCGACGAAGGCGAGGGCCGTGCGGGAGAGCTTGGGGGCGTCCGCGACGGCGATGACGCGGCGGGCCGATGCGATCGCGGCGCGTTTGACCGCGGCGTCGTCCAGGTCGTACGCGGTCAGGCCGTGTGTCGCGTTCAGTCCGCAGCAGCCGATGACCGCGGTGTCGAAGCGCAGGGCGGCCAGGGACGCCTCGGTCAGCGGTCCGGTCAGCGCCAGCTCACCGGGCCGGGGCCTGCCGCCCGGGACCAGGAGCGTCAGCTGCGGCGCCCCGGTGAGCGCGTTCACCGCGTGGAGGGACAGCGGCATCACGGTCAGGCGGCACTGCTCCAGCGCGCGGGCCACTTCCAGGCAGGTGGTGCCGCTGTCGATGACGACGGACTCGCCGTCCGCGATCAGGCCCGCGACCTCGGCGGCGATGCGCCGCTTGGCCTCGATGCCGTCCTGCGCCCGGAGTGCGAAGGGCGGTTCCTCGCCGCGCAGCAGCAGGCTTCTCGCGCCGCCGCGGTAGCGCTCCAGGGCGCCTTGGTCCGCCAGGGCCTCCAGGTCGCGGCGGATGGTCATCTCCGAAGCGCCGGTCAGTTCCGCGAGCTCCGCGACGCCCATCCGGCCGGCCTCGCGTACGGCATCGCTGATCTGCCTCAGTCGGTCTGTGCTGCTCGCCATGCCGACATTGAACATGATGGATGTGCGACACGCAATCTTCCGAACAGCTTCTATGTTCGTTATGTTCGATGACATGGAAAGATCGCTGCGCTCGGGCCGACTGGCCACCTTCGTCTACTTCACTCTCAACGGCTTCCTCATGGGGATGTGGATCGTCCACATCCCGGCCGTCGAACACCGCGCCGGCATCAGCCATGCCGTGCTCGGCTGGCTCCTGCTGCTGCTCGGCGCGGGGGCCTTCGCCGGGATGCAGCTCGTCGGTCCGCTCACCGACCGCTTCGGCGCCCGCACCGTCGTACCGCTCAGCGCGGCCCTGTGCAGTGCGGCGGTGGTCCTGCCGGGGCTCGCCACGAGCGCCTGGGCGCTGGGGGCCGCACTGCTGGTGCTGGGCCTCGGCAACGGCTGCCTGGACGTCAGCATGAACGCCCACGCCATCCAGGTCGAGCGCGGCTACGAACGACCCGTCATGTCCGCCTTCCACGCCACCTTCTCCATCGGCGGAGTCCTCGCCGCGCTGGTCGGTGCCCGCACCCTCAGCTGGGAGCTGAGCCCGTCGCTGACCCTTGGCGCCGTGGCGCTCTTCGGCCTCGCCGTCGCCGCGCTGGCCGCGCCCGCGCTGCTGCGTCCGGAGGCCGACCCCACCGAACCGGACCCCACCGAACCGGACTCCGCCGCCGAGACGTCGACCCGGCGCAGGACGCCCCGGCGCATCTGGATGCTGGCCGCGCTCGCCCTGATGCTCATGCTCTGCGAAGGCGTCGCCAACGACTGGAGCGTGCTCCACCTGCGGGACACCCTGGACGCGCCCGCAGCCACCGCCGCCCTCGCCTACGGCGCCTTCGCCACGGCGATGACCGTCGGCCGGCTGCTCGCCGACCGGATCGCCGCGCGCCACGGCCCGGTGGCCGTACTGCGCCACGGCGCTTCGGTGGCCGCCGTGGGCATGACGGTGGCCGCGCTGTCCCCGTGGATACCGCTGGCCCTGCTCGGCTGGACGGTGTTCGGGATCGGGCTCTCCGGCTGCATCCCGCAGCTGTTCAGCGCCGCGGGCCACGCCGACCAGGACGCCGCCGGAGCCAATGTCTCCCGAGTCGCGGGCCTCGGTTACCTCGGCATGCTCGCCGGGCCCGCCGTCATCGGGCCGCTCACGCACGCCGTGCCGCTCAACCTCACGTTCTTCCTGCCCGTGGCGTTCTGCGTCCTGGCCGCCTGCACCGCCGGGATCCTGCGCACCCGGCCCACCGCCGCCGCCCCCGCCGAGAACCGCGACAGCGAGGTCACCACGTACGAACTCAACACATAGGACCTCACGCGGGCACTCACGAGGGGATCCGGCGGTGCATGTCCGCCACCAGGTTCCGCATCGCCATGCGGAAGATCTCGGCCTGGTGCTCGCCGAGGAAAGAGGTGTGGCCGAACACCTCCAGGACCACGAGCCCGTGGAGGTGTCCCCATGCGCTCAGGATGAGTGCGGTCGCGGGGGCCGGCAGATGTCCGTGCCCGAAGTGCGGAAGCTGTTCCAGGTACGCCCGCAGTGACGGCGAGAGCGCGGGGGCCTCGGCCGCGGCGAGTTGCTCCGCGGTAAACCCGTCGAACAGCACGCGCTCGAAGATCGCGCTCATCCTGCGCGACGCCTGGGTGGTCGAACCCTCGGCGGGTGCCGCGTAGTCCCTCAGCGGTGTCCCGTAGAGCAGCTGGAAGTGCTCGGGGTGGGCGATGGCCCACCGGCGGTAGCCCTCGGCGGCGACCACCAGACCCGGCAGGTCCGAGTCGTCCGCCGCGCTGTCGACGGCGGCCTGCACGGCATCGGTGAGGTCGTCGTACGCCTTGGTGACGACCGCGGTAACCAGGGCGTCCCGGCTCGGGAAGTAGTGGTAGAGCGCCTGCACGGTCATCTGGAGGCTGCGGGCTATCGCTCTCAACGACAGGGCCGCGGGGCCGTGTTCGGTGATGTGGCGCTCGGCGGCGTCCAGGATCTCCTGGGTGGCGGCGGCCCGGCGTCGCTGACGCAGGGTGGTCGTCGGGGCCATGGCGTGCTCCTCTGCGGTCATGCGGCGACCGTACGGCGGTCGCCCCGGTGGGCCACCCGGAAGCTGCGGGGTGTGCGGAAAATCTAACACTGCCAAATTTGCCGCCACCTCACTAACGTCGTCAGCGGCGACGAAGAGTGCGACACCGCACCTGTTCTGACGGAGCGAAAGACGCCCCGCTGAGCACCACGCCGGCCCTTCACCACTCAACTCCGGCCGCTTCGCGTCGTTTTCGCCGTACGGACACCAAAGGAGAGCGTGCGTGTTTGAACGCATAGCCGAACTGGCCATCCGCCGGTCCCGGCTCATACTCGTCGTCGCCGTCGCGGCCATGGCCCTCATGGGCGCCCTGGGCGCCGGCGCCTTCGGCAAGTTGCTGGGAGGCGGCTACGACGACCCCGCCTCCCAGTCCACCCGGGCCGGCGAAGTCATCGACGAGAAGTTCGGCGGGGAGACCAACCTCGTCCTGCTGGTCCGTGCCTCCGAAGGCCGCATCGACGACCCGGCCGCGCGCCAGAGCGCCAAGGCCCTGGTGGCCGATCTCAGGAAGGAGAAGCACCTCGAGAACGTGGTCTCGTACTGGGACACGGCAAGTCCCGACCTCCGTTCCAAGGACGGCCGCGAGGCCATGGTGCTCGCCCATGTGCGGGGCGACGACCTGGAGCGGGACGAGAACGCCAAGGGCGTCATCGACACCTACACCGGCCCGTACGAGGGCGCGCTCAGCGTCGAGGCAGGCGGCGGCGCCGCCGTGACCAGCGAGATGGGCACGCAGTCGGGCAAGGACCTCTTCCTGGCCGAGGCCATCGCCGTGCCGCTCACCCTCGTGCTGCTCCTGCTCGTCTTCGGCAGCCTGGTGGCGGCCCTGCTGCCGCTGGTGATCGGCCTCGTCGCCATCGCGGGCACGTTCGCGGAACTCTTCGTCCTCGGCAGTGTCACCGATGTGTCCGTCTTCGCGATCAACCTGACGACGGCCCTGGGACTCGGGCTCGGCATCGACTACGCCCTACTCATGGTCAGCCGCTTCCGGGAGCAACTCGCAACCGGCGCAAGCGTGGAGGACGCCGTCCGCCGGACGGTGAGCACGGCGGGCCGTACGGTCGCGTTCTCCGCCGCGACCGTGGCGGCCGCACTCGCGGCGCTGCTGGTGTTCCCGCAGTACTTCCTGCGCTCGTTCGGCTATGCCGGGGTCGGCGTCGTCGCCATCGCCGCCATCAGCACCCTGTTCGTCATGCCGGCGCTGTTCGTCGTCCTGGGGCACCGGGTCAACAGCGGACGCCTGCCGTGGGCGAAGCGCGAGCGCCCCGCGTCCCGGGCACCCCTGTGGGGTCGCCTCGCCGGCACCGTCATGCGGCGCCCCGCGCTCACCGCACTGCCCGTGCTCGCGGTCCTGCTCCTCGCGGCGAGTCCGCTCCTCGGCATCACCTTCGGCACTCCGGACGATCGCGTCCTGCCCGAGGACGCCGAGAGCCGCCAGGTCTCGTCGGTCCTTCAGGAGAAGTTCAACGGCAACGACGACGCGGCCCTCCACGTCGCCATCGACAAGCCCCTGGGCAAAGCGCCACTGGAGACGTACGCGGCCGAACTGTCCGGGCTCAAGCACGTCGTCCGCGTCGAGACCAGCCAGGGCATCTACGCCGAAGGACACTCCGAGGCGGGCGCCCCGGGCAACAAGGCCCTCGGCCGCCCCGACGCGCAGCAGATCACCGTGGTCAGCGCCTTGGTGCCGAAGTCGGACGAGGCCCAGAGCCTGGTCACGGAGGTCCGGGCGGTCTCCCCGCCCGCCGGGGCAGACCCTCTGGTGGGCGGAGTCGACGCCGAACTGGTCGACTCCAAGGACTCCATCGGCAGCCGGCTCCCGATCGCCGTGGCCCTGGTCGCCCTCACCACCTTCCTCCTGCTCTTCCTGTTCACCGGCAGCATCGTCCAGCCCCTGCGTGCGCTGCTCCTGAACATGATCAGTCTGGGAGCGACCCTCGGCGTCATGACCTGGATCTTCCAGGACGGCAACCTCTCCTCCCTGCTCGGCTTCACGGCGCAGCCCATGGAGGTGTCCATGACGGTGCTGATGTTCTGCATCGCCTTCGGCCTCTCGATGGACTACGAGGTGTTCGTCACCAGCCGCATCAAGGAACTCCACGACCTGGGCGAGGACAACGAGTCCGCCGTGACCAACGGCCTCGGTCACACCGGCCGCATCGTCACCGCGGCGGCCTGCCTGCTCGCGGTGAGCTTCTTCGCCTTCGGCACGGCCAAGCTCAGTTTCATGCAGATGTTCGGCCTGGGCAGCGGTCTCGCCATCCTCATCGACGCGGTCGCCGTGCGCGGGATCCTCGTACCCGCCGCGATGCGCCTGCTCGGCCGCTCGGCCTGGTACGCGCCCGGTTTCCTGCGCAAGGTCCACGGGCGGTTCGGACTCAGCGAAGGCCTCGCGGCGCCGGAGCCCTCGGCCGAGTCGCCGTACACGAAGGACTCGGCGCACGTCTGACCCCACGCGAGACGCGCGCCCCGCCCGCCCGGCACCTGCCGTGAGCGAGCGGGGCGCGCGGCCTGTCAGGAGAGGTAGGCCTCCACTTCGCTGAACTGTGCCGCGGGCCAGCCCGTGTTGGCCGTGACACGCAGCCGCAGGTGGCGGACACTCGGGGCGGAGGCGGGCAGGGTGACGGTGACCTTGTTGCCGCTCGCCGGGTCGAAGCGGTAGCCCTTCGCATCGGCCAGCGTGCTGTAGGTGGTTCCGTCGGTGCTGCCCTGGACCGACAGAGTCTGGGTCCTGGCCTCCCAGGCCGCGGGCGGCGGCAGCTTCAGGACGACCCTGCGCACCGCTTCGGCCTTGCCGAGGTCGACGGTGATCGACTGCGGGAAGGCGTTGTTGGTGGACTCCCAGTACGTTCCCGCGTCGCCGTCGACCGCCTTGGCCGGGGTGTAGACGTCGGCGGAGCCGGTCGCGGTGGCCGGGCGGCCCTTGGCGAGGTTGCGGTCCGGGTCGGGGTCGGGGTTGCCGCCGCCGGGCTGCGGCCAGGTCGAGCAGTCGTCCCAGGTGCTGTCCCAGCCGGAGTTGCCGCCGCCGTCGGTGAGGGTGAAGGTGCCGGAGCCGGTCGGGTAGGGGCAGTTGTAGACGCCGGCCGCGCCGACGCCGGTGGCCTTGACGTTCGACATCTTCACCGCGCCGGGCGTCTCGGCCTGGACGACGACCGTGCCCACCTTGTCGATGGTCGTGCGGTCGACGGTGACGTTCTTGACCGCCTTGCCGGTGCCGCCGCCCGACACGAATTCGTACGCGCTCCAGGGGCTGTCGGTGATCGTCGTGTCGGTAATGTTCACCGTGGCCTCGATGGCACTGTCGTACGCGTCCACGCGCAACGCGCCCATCGGGTGCTGCCAGTTGGGGTTCATGGCCCCGGTGCGGACGAGGGTGTTCCCGGAGACGGTGATGGTGCCGGCCAGCGGGAAGAACGGGTCGAGGAACTTCTGGTTGGAGATGGCGATGCCGCTGCCCAGGGCGTTGGTGTCGAGGATCAGGTTGTCCTTGACGGTGATGTCCCGGCCGCCGTAGATGGCGATGCCGTTGGCCAGGTTGGGCTGCGAGATGGTGTTGCCCGCGAAGGTCGAGTCGCTGTTGGTGGTGTTGAGGGACCACATGGCCAGGGCGTCGTCTCCGGTGTTGCGCAGGAAGTTGTTGCGTACCTGGACGCCCTTGGCCGTGCCGTTGAGGTTGAGGCCGTCGGCCGTCATGTCGAGGAAGCGGCTCTTCTCCACGACCAGGTTGTCGTTGTTGCCGGTCAGCCAGAGGCCGACCTTGAGATGCTGCAACCACATGCCGGAGACGGTGGAGTTCGGGCCGAGCGATCCGTTGACGAAGTTGTCCGGGTTGTTGTCGACCCGCTCGGTGACCTCGCCGAGCACCGCGAAGTCGTGCAGCCCCACCTTCCCTGTGGGTGCGCTCGACTGGTCGATGAAGCGTGAACTGCGCACCACCGAATGCCAGTTGCCCGCGCCGCGGATGGTGACGTTGTCCACGTTGTTCAGCGACTGGGTGAGCTTGTACTCGCCCGGCGGTATCCACACCGTGCCGCCCTTGGCCGCCGCGATGGTCTCGCGGAAGGCCTGGGTCGAGTCGCCCTGGCCGGTGGGGTCGGCGCCCTTGTCGGTGACCGAGAGTGCGCCGGACGGCTTGGCCGCGGCGCCCGCGACCTGCTCGAAGTCGGCGACGTCGACGGTGACTTGCGTGGACGTGGCCTCCAGTTTCACCTTGTCGCCGGACTGCAGGTTCTGGCCGAGCTGAAGCCGTGCGTTGTCGAAGAGGTGGTGGGTCTTGGAGCCCGCGATCCAGGAGGTGTCGACGTAGCTGTACTTCGACGTGACGGCCAATGTCCTGGAGATCTTCTGCCCGTTGACGTACACGGCCATCGAGCCCGACTGGCCGTCGGGGACGTTGTAGGCGACGTTGAGCGCGTTCGCGGCCTTGGGGAGCGTGAACTCGACGCTCTGGCCCGCCGCGAGACGCACCGCCTGGCGGCCCGACGCCTCGGATGCGACGGTGCCCTGCGTGTAGTCGGGACCGATCTTGGTGCCGTTCGTGGTCGCGCTCTCCGCCTCGACGGAGGTGAAGGGCAGGGTGGCGCCCGCGGCCGCCTCTGCGGCGTGCGCGCTGGTGCTCGCGATGCCGGTGACGAGGGTGCCGACGAGGCCCGCGGTGGCCACGGCGGCACACCACGCGCGACCCGGTCTTGTCGTACTCCTTGTGGTGCTCCTGTCAGATCTGTCCATGGGGTGGTGCACCTTCCTTGTGAGTGGGGAGGTCAGTGCTCGGTCTCGGGTGACAGTCAGACGCGCAGCCAGACCGCCGTGTCCTGCGGGAGCCGGCCCGCCCCGTCGAGGGGGCCGCTGGCCAGCAGGAGGCGCGTGTGGGCGGGGAGTTCGCAGGGCTCGGGGGCGAGGTTGACGACGCAGGCAAGGCCCGGCTCGCGTACGAAGGCCAGGACGCCGTCGGCGCCCGGCAGCCAGGTCAACGGGCCGTCGCCGAAGCCCGGTTCGATGCGGCGCAGGCGCAGGGCGGCGCGGTAGAGCGTGAGCATGGACCCGGGGTCTGTGGCCTGGAGGTCGGCGGCGTACGAGGGCCAGCCCTCCGGCTGCGGCAGCCAGGGCGCTGTCATCGACCCGAAGCCCGCGTGCGGTTCCGCGGCCGTCCAGGGCAGGGGCACCCGGCAGCCGTCGCGCCCCGGATCGGTGCCGCCGGAGCGGAAGTGCATGGGGTCCTGGATGCGGTCCAGGGGGATGTCGGCCTCGGGCAGGCCCAGTTCGTCGCCCTGGTAGATGTAGACCGCGCCGGGCAGGGCGAGGGTGAGCAGGGCGGCGGCGCGGGCGCGGCGGGTGCCGAGCGCCAGGTCGGTGGGGGTGCCGAAGGCCTTGGTGGTGAAGTCGAAGCCGGTGTCGTCGCGACCGTAGCGGGTGACCGTGCGGGTCACGTCGTGGTTGCACAGGACCCAGGTGGCGGGGGCGCCGACCGGGGCGTGCTCGGCGAGGGTGGCCTCGATGGACGTACGCAGCTTCGCCGGATCCCAAGGGCAGGACAGGAAGGAGAAGTTGAAGGCGGTGTGCATTTCGTCGGGGCGCAGATAGCGGGCGAAGCGCTCGGCGTCCGGGAGCCAGACCTCGCCGACGAAGACGCCCGCGTACTCGTCGGCGACGGCCCGCCAGGAGCGGTAGATGTCGTGCAGTTCGTCGCGGTCGATGAAGGGGTGCGGGTCGACTCCCTCGGTGAAGTCGGGCAGGGCGGGGTCCTTGGCGGGCAGGGCGGCGGAGTCGATCCGTACGCCGGACACGCCCCGCTCGAACCAGAACCGCAGGACGTCCTCGTGCTCCTGACGGACCGCCGGGTGCGCCCAGTTGAGGTCGGGCTGCTCGGGTGCGAAGAGGTGGAGGTACCACTCGCCGTCCTCGACGCGGGTCCAGGTCGACGCCGTCGCGGAGAACTGGGACGGCCAGTCGTTGGGCGGGAGTTCGCCGTGCGCGCCGCGGCCGGGGCGGAAGTGGAAGAGCTCGCGTTCGGGGGCGCCGGGGCCCGCGGCCAGGGCCGCCTTGAACCAGGCGTGCTGGTCGGATACGTGGTTGGGGACGATGTCGACGATGGTGCGGATGCCGAGCGCACGGGCTTCGGCGATCAGCTTCTCGGCCTCGGCGACGGTGCCGAACGCGGGGTCGATGACGCGGTAGTCGGTGACGTCGTAGCCGCCGTCGACCATGGGTGAGAGGTACCAGGGGCTGAACCACAGGGCGTCGACGCCGAGTTCGGCGAGATAGGGCAGCTTGGCCCGGACGCCCGCGAGGTCGCCGGTGCCGTCGCCGTCACCGTCCGAGAAGCTGCGTACGTACACCTGATAGATGGCGGCCGAGCGCCACCAGGAGGCATCGGTCGGGGAGGTGACTGCCACGTGAGGTTCCTTTCGGGCAGGTGGGACCCCGTCGCCGCGGCACGGCGGCGGTGGCGGGGTGCGCGGGGTGGGCCCGGGGGTCAGCCCTTGAGGCTGCCGGCGGTCAGGCCGCTCATGATGTTGCGCTGGAAGATCAGGAAGACGATCAGGGTCGGCAGTGAGGCGATGGCGAGGGCGGCCAGGAGCCAGTTCTCGGAGACGCTGGCGGCCAGGGAGTAGATGCCGACGTTGACGGTCTGCTTGCCGGGGTCGGGCAGGGTGAGCATCGGCCAGAGGAAGTCCTTCCAGACCGCCACGACCGCGAAGATCGACACCACGCCGAGGATCGGCCGGGACAGGGGAAGGACCACGGAGCGCAGGGTGCGCAGGGAGGAGGCGCCGTCGATGGAGGCGGCGTCGAGGAGCTCGCGCGGGATCGAGTCGAAGAACCGCTTGAGCAGGAAGATGTTGAAGGCGTTGGTGACCGAGGGAAGCCAGATCGCCCAGGGCGAGTTGATGAGGTTGCGCTCCACGATCGGCACGTCGAGGACGGTCAGGTACTGCGGTACGACCAGGACTGTGGCCGGGATCATCAGGGTGAGCAGCATCATCCCGAGGATCGCCTTGCCGAACACGGGCCGCAGCTTGGAGAGCGAGTAGGCGGCGGCCACGTCGAAGATCAGCTGGAAGGCGAGCGCGCCGAACGCGTAGTACAGGGTGTTGAACAGGAGCTGGGCCAGGTCCATCACGCCCCAGGCGTCCGCGTAGTTCTGCGGGTGGACGGCGTCGGGGACCAGGGTGGGCGGTGTCTGGGCGAATTCCTGCGGGGACTTGAGGCCGCTGGTGACCATCCAGTACAGCGGGCCGATGAAGACCAAGGTGAAGACGATGGTCACCACGGTGAAGGCGGTCCAGTACAGGACCTTGCCGCGGGGCCGGGCCAGTTGGGCCGGGGAGATCAGGGTGCGTGTGCTCATGTCCGTGCTCTCCCCCGGCTAGTCTTCGCTGCCCGCGCGGCTCAGTCGTGCGTACGCCGCCGAGAATCCGGCGAGCAGTACGAGCAGGACGAGGCCGAGCGCCGCCGCGCTGCCGTAGTTGTTGAAGGTGAACGCGTACTGGTAGATGAGGTGGACGACGGTCAGGGTCGCTCCCTCGGGGCCCGCGCCGCCGGTGAGCAGGAACGGCTCCACGAACACCTGCATGGTGGCGATGATCTGCATGAGCAGCATCAGCGAGAGGATGAGGCGGGTCTGCGGGATGGTGACGTGCCAGATCCTGCGCAGCACGCCCGCGCCGTCCAGCTCGGCCGCCTCGTACAGCTCGCCGGGGATGGACTGCAGCGCGGCCAGGTAGATCAGCGTCGCGCCGCCCATGTTCATCCAGGTGGCGGCGATGACCACGGAGACCATGGCGGTGTCGGTGTCCTGAAGCCATGCCTGTCCCGGCAGGCCGATGGATTCCAGGATGCGGTTGAACAGGCCGTAGCCGGGGTCGTAGAAGTACTTGAAGAGCAGCACCGAGGCCACCGGCGGCAGCATCACCGGGAGGTAGACGAGCAGTCTCAAGTAGCCCCGGCCGTGCCGGAATTCATTGAGGACGAGGGCGATGACGAAGGGCACGGCGAAGCCGAGGAGCAGTGCGAGGCCGGTGAACAGCAGGGTGTTGCGCCACGCCTGCCAGAAGGCCGGGTCGTTGAAGATGTAGGTGAGGTTGGACCAGCCCGCCCAGACGGTCTCGCCGTTCTCCGTCTTCTGGAAGGCCAGGATGAACTCCCTGACCATCGGATACCAGGAGAAGAGCGAGAAGCAGAGCAGGGCACCGATGAGGAAGGCGTGGGCGGTGAGGTTGCGCTTCAACGCCTGGACGAACGCGCCGCGTTCGGGGCGGGCGGCCCGGCCGTCCGTCTGCGGGGACGGCCGGGCCTTGTTCTTGGAGAGAGTGGGAGCCGACATCACTGGTTGGCCAGAACCTGGTTGACCTGTTGTTCGGCGGTCTTCAGGAGCTTGTCCGCGTCGGCGTCCTTGTTCGTGAGGACGGCCGACATCAGCGTGTCAAGGACCTTGTAGACCTCTTGGGCCTTGGGCGGCTCGGCCTTGCCCGTGACCGGCTTGTCGGTGAAGGCCTGGAAGTTCTCGACGGGCATGGTCGCGCTGGCCTTGCGGGCCTTGTCGTCCGCGGTCTTGCTCTCACCGGTCCAGAAGTTCGGCTGCGGCAGGCCCACGGGCAGTCCGTCCGCCTTGGTGCGGGCCCAGTCGAACTGGCCCTTGCCCGGCTTGAGGAACTTGAAGTTGATCCAGGCGATCGCGGCCTTGATCTGGTCGGGCGAGGAGCCCTTCTTGATCATGTAGTCGTTGCCGCCGAAGAGGGTGGCCTTCTGGCCGGGGATCGGTCCCATCCCGAAGTCGTCGTACTTCGCGCCGAGGTTCTGCACCATGTACGTGATGTCGTCGGGCGCGGCGAGGAACATGCCCAGCTTGTCGGCGGCCATCTGCTTCTGCAGGTCGCCCCACTTCAGGAGCTGGGTCTTGCCCATGCTGTTGTCGTCCCAGCGCATGGCCTTGAGGTTGTCGACGATCTGTTTGCCGGTGTCGTTGTTGAAGGCGGCCTTGGTGCCGTCCTCGCTCACGATGTCGCCGCCGAGGCCGTAGGTGGTGGCGGTGAAGTGCCAGCCGCCGTTGTTGCCTGCGCTGTACTCGCCGAAGCCCGAGACGCCGTCGCCGAGTGCGGCGATCTTCTTGGCTGCCGTGCGGACCTCGGCCCAGGTGGCCGGGGGCGAGTTGGGGTCGAGGCCGGCCTTCTCGAAGAGCTTGCGGTTGATGAGCAGGCCCATCGTGTAGTTGCTGTAGGGCAGGCCGTAGAGCTTGCCATCCTTCTTCATGACGTCGAGGACGTTCGGGTCCATGTCCTTGAGCGCCGGGACCGACTTGTCGTTGACGTAGGCGCTGATGTCCTGCGCGCCGTCGTTGTCCAGGACCTGCTGCAGATCGGTGAAGTAGGTGTAGAAGACGTCCGGTTGGGACTTGGCCTTCAGCATCGCCGTGAAGCGGGGAGGCTCCAGGCAGGGGTCGGTCTGCTTCCCCTGGATCGTGACGTTCGGGTACTTCTTGTTGAACGCCTTCACGTCCTCCTTCCACTGCTTGAGCTCGCCCTTCTCGGCGGCGGGCGGCATGCAGTCGATGGTGAGCGTGACCTTGGTCTTCGGGTCGAGGGGGGCGGCGGCGTTGGCCGCGTCGGCACCCTTGTCCCCGCCGGAGTCGCCGTCGTCGCTGCTGCTGGTGCCGCAGGCCGCGAGGGCGGTGAGGGCGAGCGCGGAGGCGACGGCGACGGTGGCCGTACGGGCGCGGTGGGTGCGGATCGTCGTGCGGCCTGCCGCACGGCTGGTGGTGCGGCGGCGGATACGTCGGAGATACGGCATTCCGGAGCTGCTCATCGGTGGACCCCTTTGGACAGCGCCGCCTGCCCAAGGGCAGGGACGGCATGGCAGGAGCAGGAAGCCCACAGCTGCGCGGACTGTGTGGCGGCGCTTACTCAAGCACCGTCGACAGATCCGCGCAATATCTCGCGCGATGATTGAAAGAAATTGACAGTGGGTTCGTGACGACTCTGCGCGGCCCCACGAAACGGACTCCTCTGCTCCTACGCCTGCGGGGGCTGCCCCCGTTCCTACGCCTGCGGGGGCTGCCCCGTCGAGCCGCGCACCACCAGCTCCGGTTCGAAGAGCAGCTCCTCCGTGGGCACCGCGCTCCCGGCGATCTGCAGCGCGAGGAGCTCGACCGCGGCGCGCCCCATGGCCTCGATCGGCTGACGCACCGTGGTCAGGGGCGGTTCGGTGCACGTCATGAACGCCGAGTCGTCATAGCCGACCACCGAGACGTCGCGCGGGACCCCGAGCCCCCGGCGGCGCGCGGCGCGCACCGCTCCGAGCGCGAGGGGGTCGCTCGCGCAGACGATGCCGGTGACCCCGGCGTCGAGCAGCGCCGCGGCGGCGGCCTGGCCGCCCTCGATCGAGAACATCCCCCGCGCGACATGCTCATCCGGCAGCACGCCACCGGCCTGCTCGGCGATCGCGCGGGCAGCGGCGAGCTTGCGCTGCGAGGGCATGTGGTCGGCGGGCCCGAGCACCAGGCCGATGCGGCGGTGGCCGAGCGAGGAGAGATGCCGCCAGGCCTGCTCGACGGCGACCGCGTCGTCGCAGGAGACCGCCGGAAAACCGAGGCGCTCGATGGCCGCGTTCACGAGGACCACCGGGATCTTGCGCGCCGCGAGCCGCTTGTAGTGGTCGTGCGGGGCGTCCGCCTGCGCGTAGAGGCCACCGGCGAAGACGACGCCGGACACCTGCTGTTGCAGCAGCAACTCGACGTAGTCCGCCTCGGAGACACCGCCCTTGGTCTGGGTGCACAGCACGGGGGTCAGCCCCTGCTGTGCGAGCGCTCCGCCGATCACCTCCGCGAACGCCGGGAAGATCGGGTTCTGCAGCTCGGGCAGCACCAGACCCACGAGCCGGGCCCGCTCGCCGCGCAGCTGGGTGGGCCGCTCGTACCCCAGGACGTCCAGGGCCGAGAGCACGGACTGCCGGGTCGCGTCGGAGACCCCCGGCTTGTTGTTGAGCACGCGGCTGACCGTGGCCTCGCTGACCCCGACCTTCCGCGCCACCTGAGCAAGTCGTCGCGTCATGCACGCAAGAATAGTGCAATTCTTGCGTTCTGTTTGCGTGCTTGCTGAATCCGTTCGGGATCGTCACATGTGACCGGCGGACCGGCCTGCCGGGGACCGAACGGGTGAGGGCGGATCGTTTCGGCGGCACAACTCCGTCTGTTCAGGTATCTCTGCTGGTCAGGACGGGAATGCGGGATGCGTTCACGTGCCGTACCCAGCAAAGGAAAATGATCCATGCGTCTTCGTCACTCACTGGCCGCCGCGGCCGGTGCCGCTGTGCTGATCCTGACCGTGCCCGGCTCCGCGTACGCGGCCGAGGGCGACTTCAGCTACACGTACATCGACAGCAGCGGCGAGGAAGAGCAGGCCACGCTGCACGACCCGGCCAGCGGGGAGTGCATCACGCTTGCCGAGGCGGCCGAGGAGTACAGCCAGCCGCCGGCCCACTCCCCCAAGAACCGCACCGACTCCTACGCGATCGTCTTCACGAACGCCGACTGCTCCGGCGACGACTTCACGCTGCGCCCCTACACGGGCGGCGCGAGCGAGCGGTTGAAGCTCCGGTCGGTCCTGTTCTCCTGATCCGGCGACGCAGTGGTGCCTGCCCAGGCCGAGGGCCTGGGCAGGCACCCGGTCTGGGCAGTCACCCGTGTCACACCTCAGGGGATCTTGGCCACCGCGACGTAGAAGCCGCTCAACTCGGCCTTCGGTGCGGGAGATTCCTTGTACCAGTGCGTCGCCGTCACCAGGCCCGGCTCAACCAGTTCCAGCCCCTCGAAGAAGCGCTCGACCTCCGCGCGGCGCCGCATCCTCAACGGCACCTGGCCCTTCTTGTAGGTGTCGGTGACGGAGTCCGCGAGCTCGGGGTGCTCGTCGGTGGTGCCGTGCGACAGCACCAGATAGCTGCCGGAGGGCAGCGCGTCCACGAGGGTGCGCGTGAGGGCGTAGGGGTCCTCTTCGTCGGTGATGAAGTGCATCAGGGCGATGAGGGAGAGCGCGATGGGCTGGTCGAAGTCCAGGAGTTCACGGGCGTGGTCGAGGATCGCCTCGGGTCGGCGCACGTCCGCCTGGACGTAGTCCGTGGCGCCTTCCGGGCTGCTGACCAGCAGTGCTTCGGCGTGCCGCAGCACGATGGGGTCGTTGTCGGCGTACACGACCCGGGAGCTGGGAGCGATCGCCTGGACGATCTGGTGGAGGTTCGGCGCGGTGGGGATGCCCGTGCCGATGTCGAGGAACTGCCTGACACCGTTGTCAGCGAGCCAGGCTGCGGCGCGGTTCATGAACGCCCGGTTCCGCGCCGCGTTCGCGCGGGCCTCGGGCGGCAGCTTCTCGCCCATCTCCTGATCGACGAGGTAGTTGTCCTTGCCGCCCAGAAGCCAGTCGTAGACACGCGCGGGGTGCGGCTTGCTGGTGTCGATCTGGACGTTGGTGTCGTCATCAGTCATCCGTGGCTCCCCTACGTGTCCGACCGGGTTCAGTGCGCGGCGGGCGACGTACGTCCCGTCCCAGCCGACAAAGATCTTCCGAGCCTACAGGCCCCGACGTCAACTGTTCTGGCTGGTGAGGCAGTTCGTCGCGGTCACGCCGAGAGCATCGGGCAGGCAGATCCTAGAGCTGCCGAAGGTGGTCGCGCAGGGTGCGGGCGGCCTGCGCCATGAGGGCGTCGGCGCCGGGCTGCGCGCCGGCGGGCACGAGGGACTCGGTCAGGACGGCGATCGCGAAGGACTGGCCGTCGGAGTGCTCGACGACACCGATCTCGTGGCGCAGGTTGAGCAGGGTGCCGGTCTTGGAGGACCAGGTGCTCGCGTCGGAGCTGAAGTCCGGGGTGAGCCGGTGCCGCAGCACGTTGTGGGCCATGAGGTCGCGCAGCCGCTCGGCCACGTCCGGGTGGATCTTCGACGGCGTCCACAGCGCCTGCAGCAGGTCGGTGTAGGTGCGCGCGCTGCCGGTGTTGGCGCGGGTGGTGTCCAGCTGCGGAACCCGGTGTCCGCGTCCGCTGGTGCCGGCGTCGATGGCCAGGGCGTGGGCGAGATGGATCTGGTCGGCGTCGAAGCGTTCCACGGGGGTGTCGAAGAGCTCGCCCACACACGTCCGGACGGCGATGCCGCGGATGCCGAGCTCGTGGAGGATGTCGGTGACCTGGGCGGGCGGGGTGAGCTCGAACAGCGCGTCCGCGGCCGTTCCGTCGCTCAGACAGGTGCTCAGATAGAGCAGGTCGTCGATCGCGATCCGGGCGGGGTGGCGGAATCGGCTCAGACCGGTGGGGCCCGGCGTGGTGACCCGCCCTGGCTGCACCTCGAGCAGCGTCGCTCCATCGAGCTCGCCGCGCCGGATCCGCTCGACCGTCGCGAGCGCGAGCGGGACCTTGACCAGGGAGGCGGAGGGCAGGTGGGTGTCCGCATCGATCCCCAGCTCGTCTCCTGTGTGCAGGTCCCGCACGAGCAGGCAACCGCGCAGGCCGCCGTCGCGCAGCTGCACGCGTATGTCACGCAGCAGCGCCTCGGTGTGCACGCCGCCCACCACCATGCCGCTGCCCGTGCCACTGCTCATACCGGCCCCCATGCCACCGTCCATGCCGCTCCCCGGTCCCCCGTTCGCCCCGCCGATCATCACGCCGTCCCTCCCCTGATCCCTGCCTGGGCATCCGCGCCCAGGCAGCGGGCCATGGCATCGCCGAGGCGCGCTTCGATGTGCTGCGGATTGCCGTCCGCCGCGGCGGCCAGGGCGAATCCCCGGCCGAAGGTGATCTCGCCGATGGGCCGCCAGGTCAGGGCGAGTTCATCGGCCTGTGCGCGGGAGCACAGCAACAGGTCGCCCGAGCAGAGGACTTCGGCCGCGGCGCTCGTCAGATCGGCGGCGGCGACCAGTTGCGCGGGCCGCAGGCCCACCGCGTCGCGCAGGCGCGTCAGCGGATCGCGGATGTGCGGCACGTCGTCCTCCGGCTGGATCCAGACGCGGCGGGCAGGACCGGAAGAGGCACGTCCGACCCGCAGCGTCTCGAGGTAGACGCGCCGCACACCGGGATCCCGGGCGCCGGCGAGCCCCAGCGGCACGGACCACGTCGCCTCGTCCGCGGGCACCGCGAGCAGGGCGGCGCGCACCTGCTGCGCGTGGAGGAGCTCCCGCCGCCGCGTCGGCCCCGCGACCCGCAGGTCGAGCGTGACACCGTGGCCCCGCCCCTCGGCGACGAGGCGGGCGAGGCCGACCGTGGAGCAGATGCCGGGCACCGCGAGCCGCCACGGCTTGGCCTTGACGGCTTCCGCCTCGTCAAGGAGTACGTCGGCCGCCTGCACAAGCTGCCGGGCCGTCGGCAGCATGTCCCGCCCGAAGGGGGTGAGGACGGCGCGCCTCGACGTGCGCTCGAACAGCGGCTCACCGAACCGTTCCTCGAGCGCGGCGACGCGACGGCTGGCCACCGACTGGGACATCCGCGCCGCGGCGGCTCCGTCGGTGAAGCTTCCGTACTCGCTCACGCTCACGAACGCGCGACACGCTCCCACCAGATCCACGCCCAAAACCCTATGCCAGATCAGCATGGAACCGCGCATGAGCGTATTGGACCGCATACGCACCCGAGCGCGAGGGTGGCTCTGGCACTCACGACCACGTACCGGGACGGAGCCGTGCCGCCCCGTCCCCTATGCGCCCTGCCCCTGGGGCGCCCCGGAGGTTTGGCCCATGCAGTACACCCGTGTCCGTAGCGCCGTTCTCGGTGCGTTCGCCACGATCTGCCTCGTCCCGCTCGTGGCCTGCGCGGACGGTGACTCCACGGCCTCGTCGTCGTCCTCCAAGGCGGCCACGAAGCCCGCGGGAACCGCGAGGTCCGCAACGGCGGCGAAGCCGTTCGCCCGTGATTTCAAGGCACTTGAGCGCAAGTTCGACGCGCGTCTCGGCGTCTACGCCGTCGACACCGGTACCGGGCGCGAGGTGGCCTACAACGCCGGTGAGCGCTTCGCCTACAACTCCACGTTCAAGGCCCTGGAAGCCGGAGCCGTCCTGCGCAAGTACTCCCTGAGCGGCCTCGACCGGAAGATCACGTACTCCAAGGACGACCTGGTCGCCAACTCCCCCGTGACCGAGAAGCACGTCGAGACCGGAATGACCGTGGGCGAACTGTGTGACGCCGCCGTCCGCTACAGCGACAACACCGCGGCCAACCTGCTCTTCGACACGCTCGGCGGGCCCAAGGGCCTGGACGCCGTACTCGAGGAGCTGGGCGACGACGTGACACGGATGGATCGCCGCGAGCCCGATCTGAGCACGTGGGTCCCTGGCGAGAAGCGGGACACGAGCACGCCGCGGGCGCTGGCCAAGGACCTGCGCGCGTTCGTGCTCGGGGACGCCCTGCGCAAGGGCGAGCGCGCACAGCTCACCAAGTGGCTGCGGACCAACACCACCGGGGACCACACCATCAAGGCCGGTGTGCCCAAGAGCTGGGTGGTCGGCGACAAGACGGGAACCGGCTCCTACTACGGCGCCCGCAACGACATCGCCGTGGTGTGGCCGCCCGACAGTGCCCCCATCGTCGTGTCGATCCTGTCGAACCGCTCCAAGAAGGACGCCGAGCCCGACGACAAGCTGATCGCGGAGGCGGCCTCCGTGGTCGTCGACTCGCTGTCGTAGCGGGCGGTACGCCGTTCGCTGTCGTAGCAGGCGGTACGCCGCCGGGGCGCGCGCCCCGGCGGCCGAGCACCGAATCGTGCGCGCGGCGGGCCCCGCAGCGCGAAGCCACTCCAAGGAGCCCTTGATGACGGATGTCGCACCACTCACCGGACCCGGCCACAGACCCGGCCGCAGACCCGGCCGCAGACCCGCGAGGAAGGGCCCCCGCGTGGTGGTCGCGGCGGGGCTGACGCTCGCGCTCGCCGCAGGCATCGGCTACGCCGCGGAGCTGGGCCCCTTCGACCCCGGCCCTCAGATACCGGACCCGGAGGCGACGAGGCAGGCGCGTGCCTTCCTGGCCGACTGGGAGGCGGGCCGCATGGACCGGGCCGCGGCGCTGACCTCGAGCCCCGAGCAGGCGGAGCGTGTCCTGCAGAGCTTCACCGCCGGGCTCGACATCAGCAAGCCGACGCTGACCCCGGGGGCGACCACGGTCGGCGACGACGGTGCCGTGACCGTGGCCTTCACCGCCAAGATGCCCGTGACCGAGCTGGGCACCTGGACCTATGACTCGGCCCTGCCCCTGCGCAAGCAGGACGACGGCGCGTGGAAGGTCGACTGGGCGCTGTCCCTCGTCCATCCGAAGCTGAGCAGCACGGAGAAGTTCCGCCTGGAGCGGGAGGACTCGGCCGGGCCCACGATCACGGACCGCGAGGGCAGCGACCTGTCGGCCGAGACGCACCCGTCCCTCGGCCCGCTCCTCCCGCAGATCGCCGGGGGCAGCGGTGCCGGTCCGCGCGGCGCGGTCCAGCGCGTCGACCGGGCCACCGGTGACGTCAAGGGCACGGAGGCCTCCTTCGGCAAGAAGTCCGACCGCCCCGCCGACCGGCCCGTGGCGACCACCCTGGACGCCACCTGGCAGTCCGCCGCGGAGAAGGCGCTCACCGCCGAGGCCGACGGCAAGGACGCCGCGCTCGTCGCCCTGCGGATAGACGACGGCGAGATCCTGGCCGTGGCCAACTCCCCCACCTCCGGGTTCAATCGCGCCGTCTCGGGCACCTACGCGCCCGGCTCCACCTGGAAGATCGTCACCACCAGCGCACTGCTGCTCAAGGGCGCGGTCGCGCCCGGCGATGTCGTGGACTGCCCCCAGTACCTCACCGTCGGGAAGCGGTTCCAGAACGTCGAGACCTCCGAGTACCGGGGCGCCACCTTCCGCAAGGACTTCACCGCCTCGTGCAACACCGCGTTCATCAGCCTGCGCGACAAGGTCGGTGACCAGGAGCTGGGCGATGTCGCCGGCAAGTACTTCGGGGTCGGGCAGAAGTGGCGGGTCGGCATTCCCTCGTACGACGGGTCGGTCCCGGTCCCCCGCGACCAGACCGAGAAGGCCGCGTCGATGATCGGGCAGGGCAGGGTGCAGGCCAACCCGTTGATCATGGCGTCCGTCACCGCGACCGCGGTGTCCGGCACGTTCCACCAGCCCACCCTCACCAGCGGCAAGGACACGACCACGACCACCCCGCTGCCGCGCGAAGTCGTCAAGCAGCTGCGCGAGTTGATGCGCGCGACGGTCACCGACGGCACGGCATCCGTCCTTGCCGACCTGCCCGGCGACGTGGGGGCCAAGACCGGCACCGCCGAGGTATCCGACGACGCCCCCAACAACGGCTGGTTCGTCGCACACCGCGGCAACGTCGCCGTGGCCTGCGTCGTCGAGAAGGGCGTCACCGGCGGCGCATCCGCGGGGCCCGTGGTCCGCAGCCTCCTGGGCGCCGTGCCCGACGATCCCTCCTGACGGCGGGCCCGCCCTGCTCGCGGTCAGCGCCCGTGGCACATGAGCGCCCGTGGACGTCAGCGCATGGACCTCAGGAGTCGCGGCACTCCACGTGGCCCCAGCCGTGCGCGTTCTTCGCGATCTTCTCACCGGCGGCGTAGGGCTTCTGGCAGTGGCAGCGGCCGGGGAACTTGGCCTTGATGACAGCGCCCGAACTGCCTGAACCCCCCTTGCCCGCACGCGCGGTGGAGCTCTTGCGCGGCCGGGCGGCGGGTGAGGCGCTCATGCGCTCGGGGCGCGGCTCCGGGATCGTGAGCGCCCCGTGGACGGTGCCTGCGGGCTCCTGCGAGGTGGCGGCGTCGCTGGCCGCGACGTCGGCGATCGCGTTGAGGTGATCGCCGTCCACCTGGTGGGCGGCGACGTGCCGGAAGGTCACCGTGCGGCCCTGCAGCAGCGCGTCGATGCGTACGACGAGCTCCTTGTTGGCGACCGGCTTCTTCGCCGCGGTGAGCCATCCGTTGCGCTTCCAGGACGCGATCCACTTGTTGACCGCGTTCATCGCGTACTGGCTGTCCATCCGGACCTCCAGCGGCACCGCGGGGTCCGTGGACTCCAACAGCTCGGCCAGCGCGGTCAGTTCGGCCACGTTGTTCGTGGCGTGGCCCAGCGGACCGGCCTCCCAGCGCTGCGGGCGCTCATCGGCATCGGCGACCACCCAGGCCCAGGCCGCGGGTCCGGGGTTCTTCTTCGCGGCTCCGTCACAGGCGGCGATGATCAAGTCAGACATCCCTCGATGATGCCAGCCCGCGGGCGGCGCGCAGGCCACCGCCCCTCCGGCACCGCCCGCCGGGCCCTACGCTCCGCCGTCGAGTGCGGGGGCGATGACGGCGAACGCCCGGTCGATCAGATCGGCGGGATCCTCGGTGCCGTCGCTGTCGCTCCACCGCTGGAGCACGGCGTCGAAGGCGGTCAGCGCCATCCCGGCGGCAAGGCGTGGGTACAGGTCCACGCCCGCGTCGCGCCCCGCACGCCGCGCCACCTCCCCCGTGAGGTCGTCGCTCCACTGCGCCTGGCGCTCCAGGAAGCGTGCGCGCAGGGCGGGGGTACGCAGAATCAGCTGCACCACGGGCAGCACCCGCTCGGAGTGATCCCCACAGGCGGCGAGCGGAACCCATACGGCGTGCCGCAGCGCCACGGAGGGCCGCTCCTTCGCGGGTCGAGCCGCCAGCTCCGCGTGGATGCCCACACCCATGTCGGCCAGGAACTGGACGACCACGTCCTCCTTGGACGCGAAGTACCGGAAGAACGTCCGCCGGGAGACCCCGGCGCTGGTCACGATCTCGTCGATGGTGACCGCGTCGAACCCCTTTCGGGCAAGGAGTTGCAGCGCCGCTTCGGTCAACTCGTTCGAGACGAGCTGCCTTTTGCGCTCGGCCATGCTCACTTCGGGGCGGGAACTCACCGGGCCATGGTACACGCCATGCCTCGCATGGCACTCAGGATCCTCTTGACACTCAGTGCCACAAGCGACAACATATGCCACATGACGCAGCAACAGCGCTGGACAGCCGAGCAGATACCGGACCAGACCGACCGGGTGTTCGTCGTCACCGGAGCCAACAGCGGCCTCGGCCTGGCGACCACGCGGGCGCTCGCCCGGCAGGGCGGGCACGTGATCCTCGCCGTGCGCGACGAGGAGAAGGGCCGCGGGGCGGTCTCGGAGATCACCGCAGAACACCCCGCCGCGAGCCTGGAAGTACGCCGCCTGGACCTGGCCGACCTCGACTCGGTACGCGGCTTCGCCGATCAGCTGCACGCCGACCATCCACGCCTCGACGTGCTCATCAACAACGCGGGCGTGATGGCGCCGCCCCGCACGCTCAGCGCGCAGGGCCACGAGCTGCAGTTCGCCTGCAATCACCTCGGCCACTTCGCGCTCACCGGCCTGCTGCTCGACCTGTTGGCGGCCGCGGGCAACTCCCGTGTGGTGACGGTGAGTTCGATCAATCACCGGCAGGGACGCATCCGCTTCGACGACCTGAACGGCGAGCGCGCCTACCAGCCCATGGGCCACTACAACCAGTCGAAGCTCGCCAACGCCGTCTTCGGCCAGGAGCTCCACCGCCGGCTGACCGCGTCGGCAAGCCCGGTGCGCAGCGTGCTCGCCCACCCCGGCTACACCGCGACCAACCTCCAGAAGGACACACCGATCGGCCTGTGGCGGGTGGTGCTCGGCCGTATCGGCAACCCGCTGTTCGCGCAGCGCCCGGCCGACGGCGCACTGCCCCAGCTGTTCGCTGCGACCGAACCGGGGGTGGAGAGCGGCCAGTTCATCGGGCCGGGCGGCCTCGCAGAGCTGCGCGGCGCACCGACGCGCGTACAGCTGGCGCCCGTGGCGGCGCACGAAGAGACGGGCCGTCGCCTGTGGGAGGTCTCGGAGCAACTGACCGACGTACGCTTCGCGTTCCCCGCCACCGTCTGACGGGGCTGGGGTCAGCGGGCCACGGGGCGGGTCAACTCCCAGGCCTGGAGCGCGAAGTCGATGGTCATGCCGTGGCGTTCGTACAGGGCGAGCGCGCCGGTGCTGTTGTCGGTGTCCACGCCGAGACCGATCCGGTCTCGGCCCCGCGCCGCGTAGTGGCCGAAGGCATGACGCAGGAGATGGCCGCCCAGGCCCCGGCCGCGGGCCTGGCGCAGCACCCCGAGGGCGCTGATCCAGGCCATCGACGTGCGGTCGTTGCGGGTGTGCAGCACCGCCGCGTCCCCCAGGCCCTCGACGTGCGCGATCCAGATCCGCGACCAGTCGGCACGCTCGGCGTCGATGTCGTCCAGCCACTGCTCGTACGTGCGCGGGTGGAAGTCGAAGTGGTCGACGAACGTGTCCTGCACCAGCGCGTGGGCGCGCCTGCGGTCCGGCTCGGCCAGGCAGTCACGCAACGTCACACCGGCCGGCGGCTCGGGCACCCGGTCGGCGCCGGTGGACAGGGGACGGACCATCGAGTGGTAGCGCCGGACCGGGGTCCAGCCCCGCCCGCGCAGCGCGCCCAGGTCCACGGTGGGCGCGATGTTGAGGTGCAGGTGCACCACGGCGCGCTCCGCTCCGTTGGCGGCGGCCCGCTCGGCGCTGCGCGCCTCCATCAGGTCGAGCAGATGCCCGGAGGCCTGGGGCCGGTCGGGCAGCGTGAAGTACTCCACGTCGATCCGCTCGCCGCCTGACTCATCCCAGAGCAGGCCGTACGCGATCAGCCTGCCGTCGTCGAACAGCAGCCAGGAGTCGTGCTCCAGGTCCACTTCGGGGTGCTTCAAGTCGGCCTGGATCTCGGAGAGTTCGGTGTCGGCGCGGCCGATCTCCAGCAGGTCGATCTCGTTGAGCAGCGCGCACACCGCCGCCGCGTCGTCGAGTGTCGCCGGACGCACGGTCAGGCCGGACGGAAGGGTGGTGGGCGCGGTCATGAGCCCACTGTCCGATGCCGGAGGGCTTGACCGCAACGGACTTTCCCGGGCCGTGCCGCGGCCACGAAGGCCCCGGCACGGCGAACTCCGGCTTAGATGCCGAACGGCGCGGCGTAGCGCACCGTGCCGCTGGGCAGCGGGCGCCCGGCGTCGAGGGCGAGAGCCATCATGGCCTCGTCCGGGACATCGATGCTGATGCCGATGCCGTACGCGGAGGCACGGCTGAAGCCGAATCGCGGGTAGTACTCCGGGTGTCCGAGGACGGTGACGAAGCGCTCGCCCCTCCCCTTGGCGGCGTCGAGCGCGGCGCGGATGGCCACGGAGCCGGCGCCGGTCCTCTGATACTCGGGGAGTACGGCGACGGGGGCCAGGCACAGGGCCGGGGTGTCCCCGATGTGGCAGCGGGTCAGCAGCGCGTGGCCGACGAGCTTGCCGTCCTGGTCGGTGGTGACGACGGAAAGGCCGTCGATCCAGGCGACGTCGGCGCGCAGCGCGTCGACGAGGTCGGCCTCCGCCGGGGTGTCGAACGCGGCGGCGTTGATGGCATGGATGGCGGGGATGTCAGCGCTGGTCTCGGCGCGCGTGATCCAGGTGTGGCTCGTGTTGCTCATGATGGATGGAGATCCGTTTCATGGTGGGTTCGTGTGGGTGCCGCCCCGCGAGCTCACGCTCCCAGCGAGGCGCATGCGACTGGGGTCAGGCCGCGGCCCGGGACGTGAGGGTGGTCCGGGCGGTGCGCATGGCAGTGGCCTTGAGCGCGGTCATCAGCCCCAACTCCCAACATCCTCGATCCGGATCACACACGAACGCCAGGAATCTTATCATCCGACCGCTTTGCGGCGTGGGACGCGCACGCCGCAAAGCGGGCGGGCGGGGGCGGCACCCTGTCGACGACGTTCACGTCACCGCTCGCCTCGGCCTGACCTCTTACATGTCCCCGACCTCTTGCATGTCTATGCCACGCCCCATAAGTTACCGATAAGTAACCACCCCGCCCGAGGGAGTCACCATGCCCATGCTCGACCGCCAGGACGACGTCTTCATCCTCGACATCGGGGACGGCGAGAACCGCTTCCACCCCGACTGGCTCGCCGCCGTCGACGCGGCGCTCGACGAGGTGGAGAAGGCGGAAGGGCCCCGCGCCCTGGTGACCGCCGCGACGGGGAAGTTCTTCTCCAACGGCCTTGATCTGGAGTGGCTCATCGCCCACGCCGAGCAGCGGCACGACTACGTCCGCAGGGTCCACGGCCTCTTCGCGCGGATGCTCTCCCTGCCGGTCGTCACCGTGGCCGCGCTCCAGGGCCACACCTTCGCGGCCGGGGCGATGCTCTCCCTGGCCCATGACTTCCGGGTGATGCGCGCCGACCGCGGCTACTGGTGCCTGCCCGAGGTCGACATCAACATCCCCTTCACCCCGGGCATGTCCGCACTGATCCAGGCACGGCTGACCCCGCAGACCGCGCACGAGGCCATGACGACCGGCCGCCGCTACGGCGGTCACGACGCCCTGGCCGCCGCCGTCGTCGACCGGGCGGTGGACGAAGAGGCCGTCCGACGGGCGGCAGTGGAGATCGCCCGTTCCCAGGTGGGCAAGGCAGGCCCCACCCTCGGCACCATCAAGACCCGCATGTACGCCCCCGCGCTTGCCGCCTTGCGGGACAAGGACAACACGCTCGACTGACACCAGGCGTAGGGAGGGGTGGACGGGGGACTCGGGAGCGAGACAGATTGTGCATCGGGATGCGCACGGGCTTCCGTACGACGACCACAGGGAGGCGCGATGTCTACGCAGACCCATCGCCTCATCATCAACGAGCTCGCGCGGTGCGACGAGTGTGCCGTACTGCGCGTGAGCGGTGAACTCGACCAGAACGCCGAGAAGTTCTTCCTGCGGACGCTCGGCGCCTCCGTCATGGCGGGTCATCGACATCTCGTTCTCGATGTGACGGCGTTGGTGTTCTGCGATTCCCGCGGGCTCAACTGCCTGCTCGGCGTGCGGTGGCTGCTGCGGCGCCGCGAGGGTCAGCTCCTGCTGGCGGGGACAGGCCGCCACCTCGCCGAACTCCTCGCGCTGACCGGCAGCTCGGACATCTTCCCCCGCTACCTCACCGTGGGCCAGGCCCTCCTGTCCCTGCCGCCGTCCCACCGCCCCACCTGGCCGCCCGCGTCCTTCCTCCCGGACGGCAAGCCGAGCGACTCCCCGCCATGTGGACCCGGATCGCCCTGACCACCGGCGCCGTGGCTACTCGGCGCGGGCCAGGGCGATCGCGCCCTGGAGCCGCTCCCCCGCCTCGTACATCATGTAAGGCACGCCGTTCTCCGTTCCGAAACTCGGTGAGGCGCTGCGGCCGTTGTCCGGCGCCGCGTCCATCGAGTTGTGGAAGATCCCGAGGTGATCACGGCGGGAGAAGTCCTTGCCGACCTCGGTGATCAGTATGTTGCCGCCGCTTCCCTTGTCCGTGTTGTAGACGACGTAGGCACTGTCCCCGCGCGTCAGCAGGTGCGGACCGCCCACGTTCTGCGCGCCCACGTCGGCGTGCCGGATCAACGGTGTCTGGTCGAAGGTCCAGTTGCGCCCGTCGGCCGACCAACCCCAGGCGATGTCACGGTAGTTGGTGGTGTTGTTCAGCATGAAGAGCATCACGTAGCGGGCGCCCCGGGACGGCATGTCGTGCCGGAACACGCGGGCGTAGGACGTCTCGGTCGAACCGCTCGGCAGCATCGAGGTGGAGAGCACCACCTTGTCGTACGTGAAGTGGATGCCGTCCTTGGAGCGGGCGAGACGGGTCGTGGTGTTCTCCCCGTGGAAGTACAGCCACATCTCCTTGGCGTCCTCATTCCACAGCACGTGCGGCGACGAGACGTGGCTGACCTTGTAGTGCGGCTGCCAGTCGTTGGTGACGAGCGGGTTGGCCGCGTACTCCGTGAAGGGCCCGTCGATCGAGTCGCCGTAGGCCAGGCAGATGCCGCCGGGGGCGTCGTGCGGGGCGTAGTAGAGGTAGTAGCGGCCCAGTGCGCCGGAGACGCGGCCGACGGTGCCGCGCAGGCACGGGAAGATGATCTCGCCCGTGGGGTTGTACGCGAGGTCCGAAGGCTTCAGGACCGTCCGCACGTAGGCGTAGTCGGGGAAGCCGCCGGGCGCCGCCGCGGCAGGCCCCGCCGTCCCCGCCCCGATCGCCAGGGCCGTGCCGGTGGCGGCCGCCCCGCGCAGGAAGACGCGGCGCGGGAAAGTGTGCTGAGGCTCGTTCATTTCTGTGCTCCGTCCCGGGAGTTGAATGTCAGAGGTGGGTCAGGCGGGTCAGCCGTAGGTCAGAGGTAGGTGGCGGCGGTGACACAGAATCCGCCGAGGGCGACGGCCCACACGTACGGCAGGGTCCGCACCATGACCTGCTGGGGGCCGACGCCCGCGTACTGGGCGCTCCACACGGTCTGGGTGCTGGTGGGGTCGGCGACGCCGAAGACCTGGTTGTACGAGGCGGCGAGGCCGAGCACGGCTACGGCGGGGTAGATGCCGGCCGCGATGAGGACGCCCGCGATGCCCGCACCCAGGCCGTAGACGTTGAGCGGACCCCGGTAGAGGCACAGCGGCACCAGCAGGGTGAAGACCAGGACGAACAGCACCGGGTTCTGCGGGCTGACGGCCTTGACCAGGGGTTCCAGGGCCTCGATGGCTCCGGGCAGTTTCACCGCGGCGAGCAGGATGCCGATGGCGATGAACAGCGCGATCGGGGGCGCGGCGACCTCGAAGCCGCCGTACAGGGTGCGCAGCAGGCGCTTGTTCATCTCGCGCGGCCGGGTCGTGGTGACCAGTGCGTAGAGCACACCGGCCAACAGCGAGGGAATGATGGCCAGTTCGAAGCCGAGGGCCAGGACAAGCGGCACGACGGGGGTGAGCAGCGCGTACCAGGGTGCGTCGCCGAGGCGTTCGCGGCGCGAGCGGCGCTTGTCGACGGCCGTCTTCAGCGCCCAGGTGTGCTCGACCCCGCGGCGGCGCGACTCGACGAGGACGAAGGCGACGGCCGCGACCAGGGCCAGCGGGAACAGCTTCACCATGAAACCGCGCACCGTCGCAACCGGCAGGTCAAGGGCGGTGGAGAAGAACTGCCAGATGGGCAGTTCGAACGGAACCCCGACGGCGATGCCCATCAGGATGGTGCCCGCCGCGGTGACCTTCGGGATGCCCACGGCGACCATCGCCGGGATGCCGATGATGCCGGCCAGCATGGCGGCGGGGGCGGAGCCGGTGACCGTGCCGATCAGCGCGGACACGGCGAGGACGCCGAGTGCCACGACCGTGGGCCGGTCGCCGCCGAACTCCACGATCTTGCGGACGATGGTCCCGGCGATGCCGGTCTCGTCCAGGAGTTTGCCCAGCCACGAGCCGAGCAGCACCGCGATCATCGTCGAGGCGAGCATCGGGGCGCCCTCCTGGAGGACGGTGTCGAAGACGCTCTCCTTGCCGGTCAGCGGGGCGCCGGCGACGAGTGCGATGGCGACGCCGAGGAGGACCAGGGCGAAGGCGGTGGGGAGTTTGCGGGTGAGCATCGCTGCGACACCCACCACCATGACGATCAGGATGACAACGCCCATGGCGCTACTTCTCTCTGTGGGTCACGGCGTCGGCGAGCGCGGCCGTGAGAAGAAGGGGGCTGCGGCCGAGGCCGCAGACGGTCCGGGCGTGGGCGTGGGCCGCGATCTCCTCCGCGCCCGCCACGTGGCCGTACAGCCGGAACCGTCCCGCGCGCAGGACGACATGGCCAAGGGCCCGCTTCAGCGCGGCCTTCGCCGGACCGTGGTGGAGGTGCTCGTGCACGGATTCGTGGGCGAGGGCCGCCGCGCGCACCGAGCCCGGCGGGTACCAGTGCCGCCAGCCCCGTTCGTCGATCAGTACTTCGGCCGCCGCGAGGGTGTCGGTGTAGAGCTCCACCGTCGGCGTCGGCCGTGAGGTGTAGCGGGCGAGCAGGCCGCGCTCCAGGCCGTCGGTGCGCTCGACGACCTTGGTCAGGCACGGCACGGGGGCCAGGGCCGAGCCGAACTCCTCGGCCGTGCGCGCCCAGTGGCGCAGCAGCCGCGGGTCGCGGCCCTCGTGAGTGGGCGTCGCGGCAAGGAGGTCGACCGCGTGGTCCAGGTCGTCGCGGGTCTCGGGCCCCGGCGCCGTGGGCGCGCTCATGTGCGCACCTCCAGTACGGCGACGACCGGCTCCTCGGCGGCGCGGGCGTCGAGTTCGCTGCGGGCGAGCGCGAGCAGCGGCTCGGGGTCGAGGACGCCTGACAGGTCCGCGATCCGGGAGCCGAGCAGCAGCCGCACGGCGGGGGCCCGGACGCCGCCGTCGCCGTACGAGGTGGTCTCGCGCACCAGCTTCGCGAGGACCTCGGGGGCGTCGGCGACCCGGGTGGTCTCCACGCGGGCGTCGGGGACGTGCAGGCGTATCACCCCGTCGGCGTCGACGATCCGCACCGGATGCCGGGTGGCGCGCAGGGTGCGCCGGACCTCCGTGCCGTACACGGTGTGGGCGGTGGTCCTGGCGAGGACCGTGACCTGGGACGGGTCGGTCTTGAGGCTGGCCGCCGCCGTGCGCAGCCGCTCCGCCTCGTCCGCCCGGTGCGCCCGGTCCTGGGTGCGCAGTTCGGTGGCGCCGGTGGCGACGGCCCGCACGGTGCTGGTCTGCGGGTCGACGGTGACCTCGACCTCGACGCCGTCGGCGGCGGCGCCCTGCGCGATGACGGCGGCCTCCGCCTCGGCCCGTACGGCGAGGATCTGTTCCTGTCCCGCGCCCGGGATGGTCCGCTCGATCTGCTCACGCACCAGGGCGAGCGCGACACCGATCGGGCTGATCACCTCGCTGTGCCGGGCGATGCGCCCTTCCAGGCCGCTGACCTCGGCCAGGTGCGGGGTGACGGACGCGGCTCCGCCGCCTCCGCCGACGAGCAGGGCGGTGTCCTGGTCGAGCCGGTAGTCGCGGATCATCGCGTCGACGACCTTCTTGACGTGGGCTGTCCCCACGTCGAGGAGCCGGGCCGCCGCGGAGGCGACGTCCACGCCGAGGGCGGCGGCGAGCGGGGCGACGGCCGCTCTGGCGACTGCCTGGTCGCTGCGGGCGAAGTCGCCCTCGGGCACGCGTCCCGCCGCGTTGGCCGCGCACGTCATGGTGAGCGCGAAGCGGCCGCCCGCCGCGTCGAGCACGGCGTAGTCCTGAGGGTCGTCGGCCATCGGGCGCACGGTGGTGAGCTGTGCGTCGCGCAGGTCGTCGAGGGTCGCGAAGCACGCGTAGGGCAGCCCGGCGATGTGGGCGCTGCGCGGTCCGACCCCGGTCACCTTCCCGCCGCCGATCCGCACCATGGAACCGCCGCCGACTCCGACGGTGCGTACGTCCAGGGCGTTGAGGTAGGACTTCTTGCCCAGGATCGTGGCGTGCTGGACGGCCACCTTGCCGCGCCGCACGACGCTGATGTCGGTGGAGGTGCCGCCGGTCTCCAGGAACACTCCCTCGCTGATGCGTTCTTGCATCAGCGCGCCGGCCACGCCCGCCGCCGGGCCCGAAAGGACCGTCAGGAGCGGTCTGCGCCGCATCTCGTCGAGGGACATCACGCCGCCGTCGCAGCGCATCACCATGAGCGGGGATCCGACCCCGGCCTTGGTGATGGAGCTGTCGACGAGGTCGGCGGTGGCCAGCATGCGCGGCAGGATCGCCGCGTTGACCACCGCAGTGCGGGTGCGCTTGCGCAGCCCGTACAGCGAGGTGATCTCGTGTGCGGCGGTCAGCGGAAGACCGGCGGAACGCGCCGCCGCCACGACGGCCTGCTCGCCCTCCGGGCGGTCCACGCTGAACGGCTCGGTGGCCACGAGGACTTGGGCGCCCTCCCGCGCCAGCGTGTCCGCGGCGCGCCCGACCGCCGCCGCGTCGTCCGGGTCCGTCACGTGGGCGTAGGCGAGCGGAAGGCTCTTGCCCGGGGTGAGTTGGAGCCTGCCGAGCGCGGCGAGCCTGCGGGTGAGAGCGGCGGCGGGTCCGGTGCCGATGCCGATCAGGCCCACGGTGGCGACATCGCCCTCCAGCAGGGCGTTGGTAGCCTGGGTCGTGCCGTGCGCCAGAAAAGCGACGTCCTCGGGCGCGCGGCCGGTCTCTGCCAGCAGACGGCTCAGTGCTTCCACGATGCCGTGGGCCACGCCGTCCTCATGATGGTGGCTGGTGGGGACCTTCACCTGTCCCAGGAGTTCCAGGGTCGTGGCGTCGACTGCCACGGCGTCGGTGAAGGTTCCGCCCACGTCGATGCCGACGCGGATGCGGTGGGTGGTCATGGTTGGGCACCTCCTTGTGCGGGTTGGCGGTGCGCGGGCGGGCCGGGTGGGACAGGTGGAGCTGTCCCACCCGGCACTTCCGCGTGGTGCGTGAACCGTCCTTGCGTGAACCGTCCTTGCGTGCTGCGTCCTTACGTGCTCCGTCCTTGCGTGCTGCGCTCTCAGTAGCCGCGTACGTCGGGCCAGTGGCGCTGCACGCCTTCACGGTCGAGCAGCCGGGCGAACTCGTCGAACCGCTTGTCCTCGCCCTGGACCTGGTGGGGTTCGACGCCTTCGGACACGCAGTGCGCGGCCAGGGCGCCGGCGACCTCGCCGATGTTCCACTCCACGGGGTGCAGGCGGTAACAGCCGTTGGTGATGTGGGTGGTGCCGATGTTCTTGCCCGCCGGGAGGAGATTGCGGACCCGGCGGGGCACTAGGGCTCCGAGCGGTATCTCGAACGGCACCGAGCCGATGTCGATGTAGTTGTCGCCACCGGTGGAGGGGTGCAGGTCGATCCGGTAGTTGCCGACGCCCACGGAGTCCCGGTAGGCGGTCCGCCCGTAGGGGCCGACGACGTCGATGGCCACGTCCTGCTCGGTGACGGTGGTGACGGCCTTGATCCGGCGCGACTCCCGGACGTAGGGGGCCTTGGCCAGTCCGTCCGCCGTGCCCGTGATGTCGGGGCGCAGCCGCAGGCCGGGGAAGCCGGTCCCGCCGTCCTGGCGGGGCGCCTCGGTCTGGAGCCAGTACAGGACCGAGAGCGACAGTTGCCGTGCTTCCGCGAGTGCCTGGGCCGAGGTCTCCCGGCCGCCCCCGATCAAAGGCTTCAACCAGTAGTCGTTGAGCGGCCAGTTGACCAGGGTGATGTCGGAGTCGAAGGCTCCGCTCCTGTGCAGTTTGCGGGCGAGGATGCGGCGGAACCCCCACAGCTCCTTGTCGCCCGCGTCGGCACTCTGGTCGGCATTGACGGCGAGCGGGTCGATCTCCGGGTTCGGTACGAACGTACGCGGCACGGCCTCCAGCGAACGCGGGTCAGGGGCGAGGAAGCCGAGGAGCGGGCCCGGCCAGAAGTCGGGCTGGTAGGAGCGCCAGAAGTCGTAGTCGACGGGGCGCTCGATGACGTGGTTCTCGCCCTCGTGGTGGGAGAGCGCGAAGCAGACGGTGATGCCCTGCTGGTTGAGGGGCTGTGCTTCCTCGGGGGCGTGCGGCTCGCCGAACTCGGCGCGTGACTCGGCGCCGATGGCGTGCTCGACGCCGCCGAGTTCGAGCAGTTCGCCGGTCTCGGTGGCGTCGATGACGTACCGGGCGTGCAGGGTGGTGCGGTCGCCGTCGCGCAGGTTCTCCAGGGTCACCGAGGTGATGACATCGTTGTCAGACTCGGCGGCGACGGCCCAGTGTTCGGTGAGAAGGGTCAGCCGCCCGGACGCGAGATGGGGCGCGAGCATGCCTTCCATGACGGCGAGGGCGACGCGGGGCTCGTGGCAGAGCTTGCTCACGCGGCCGGCCCCCGGATTGAGCCCGGTCAGGGACAGGGCCTCCGAGCGCAGGGGGTACCACTGGCGGTAGTAGTCCCTGATGGACTCGCGCAGCTTTCGGTACGAGGCAGTCGTACCGAACTGCTCCACCCACGGGTGCTCGTCCGGCGGGACGGCCTGGGAGGTGAGCTGGCCGCCGATCCAGTCGGTCTCCTCGGTGAGGACGACGGTCCGGCCGGCCCGACAGGCGGCGAGCGCGGCGGCCACGCCGCCCAGACCGCCGCCGACGATGAGGATGTCCGGTTCAGGGATCACGGTTCTCCTTGTGCTGTACGGGTCGTGCTGTGCTGCACGGTCCTGCTGTGCGGTACGGGTGGTGGTGTGCGGGTCGTTCTCCGTACGGGTCCGGCGGCCGGAGTCGCTCCGGACGACCAGGTCGCTACCGACGACGTCTGTACGAGGTCATGCGCCGTCCGGCAGCGCCCCGGGCGGTGGCCCCGTGCTCGCGCCGGGCCGGAAGGTGCAGGCCACCAGCGGATCGGGAGCGTCCTCGCCCGCGACGAGCGTGGCGAGCAGGCGGACGGCCGCCGCGCCCAACTGCGCGCGGGGGATGTCGAATCCCGTGGGCTGGGGCACGTCCGCGAGGTCGGGTGGCGGACTGCCGAGTACCGCAAGGGAGATGTCGCGCGGGCAGTTCAGACCGGCATCGCGGACAGCCACGCTCAGTGCCCGCCAGGCCGCTCCACTGTCGGTCTCCTCGGCCACCACCGCGGTGACGCCCTGCGCCACCCACTGCCGCAACTGCTGGGGGCCAAGGGCCCGTTCCGGATCGGCGCGACGGAACACGGCATCGGCTCCGCCGGGCAGCCCCTCGCTCTTCAGCCCCTCCAGAAAGCCTCGCTCACGGTCGGTCGATGCGGGCGCGTCGTCGTCCTCGCGTACGAGGACGATGCGGCGGTGCCCGAGCGTGACGAGCCGGTGGACGACTTCGGTGCTGGCGCTGACGTAGTCGGCACCGACCCAGGCGAGGCCTTCCGGTTCGTCCCTGCGGCCCAGGTGGACCACGGGGAACCCGTCGTCCACGAGCCTGCGCAGCTCGTCCACCGGGGCATGGCGGCCCAGGAAGAGACACCCGTCGGCGAGTCTGGCCCGGTGGAGCGCGTGCGGCCCGGTGGCCCCCGCACCGCCCGTGCTGGATCCGGTGAAGAGCACCAAGTCGTATCCCTGCGCGGCGGCTTCCTGCTCCACGCCCACGAGGAACGGGTAGTACGAGTGCTGCACATCCGTGGGGAACGTGGCCGTGAAGCTGAATACGCCGAGCAGGCCGTTGCGCGCCGCCGCGAGTCGCCGGGCGGCGGGGTCAGGGACGTAGCCCAGCTCGGCGGCCGCGTCGAGCACCTTCTGTCGGGTCTCGTCCGAGATGGCGATCCCCTGCTTCTTGCCGGCGAGCACCAGCGAGACCGTGGCCTGCGACACCCCCGCGAGCCGGGCGACCTCGGCCTGGCGCGGACGTCCGGTGCGCCCTGCGGGGGCGGGCGCCCGACCTCGTCCGGCCCGCTTCCTGGGTTCGTCCACCACTGCCCCTCCGTCATTAATGCGTATTAGCTATGCGCATTAACGAGTACTGTGCGCGGCGCGCGACCACCGGTCAAGAGAGCGGAACGAACTTTCTTGCCGTGCGGTCAGCGCGCCTCCGGGGCGCCCGGCCCACGGCCTCGTCGCTCAAGCCCTGGCAGCGGACCGGGCCGGATAGGGGCTGTGCATGGTCAGGAAGCGGATGTCGAGGTCGGACTCCAGGAAGTCCATCCGCCGCTCCCAGAAGGCCCGCATGTGCGGGAGCGCCAGGTGGGCGTCGAGATCGGCCTGGGAGCGCCAGGCCTCGTAGAAGACGAAGACGCCGGGCTCGTCCCGGTCCTCGTGGAAGTGGTACTCCAGGCAGCCGGACTCCTGCCGCGTCGGCTCGACGAACGAGAGCAGGAGTTCTTTCAGTTCGGCGGCGCGCTCGGGCTTGGGGCGGGCGGTGCCGACGAGCGTGAACGGCTGGTCCATGAAGAGTCTCTCCTCGATAGATGTCCCGATCAGAGCCCTGACCGGTGGACGGTAGGTACGATTGATCTCGTACCTAGGTGGCGGACGTTAGCGAGCCCAGAGGTACGATGCAAGCCATACCTGAAGGGGGGCGCCCGGAATGCCCGACGACGAAGGCCACCCGACCGTCGAGGAGATGCGGCTCGGCCCGGTGCTCGCCGCGCTGGCGGACCCGCTGCGCCGACGCGTGGTGCGCGAACTGGCGGCCGCGCCCGACGGGACCGCGCGCACGTGCAGCTCCTTCGCGCTGCCGGTCTCCAAGGCGACCGTCACGCACCACTTCCGCGCGCTGCGCGAGGCCGGGCTGATCCAGCAGGTCTCCCGGGGCAACAGCCGGATGGCCAGCCTGCGCCGGGCGGATCTGGAGCAGCGGTTTCCCGGGCTCCTGGGGATGGTGGCGGCCGAGCCCGAGGGGTGAGCCGCGGGCGCCTCGGCGCCCCCCGGATGTGTCTGTCGCGGAGCGCGGACCTGGGGAAATGCCATGGTGCCACGCAACGGCGGTCCCGTAAGGTGCGGCAGCATGACCCACGTTTCCCGCGCTGCCGTCCGTCCGATACGTGCCGATGAGTGGCCCCAGGTGAAAGCGCTGCGGCTCTTGGCGCTCCAAGATCCGGCAGCTCCGATCGCCTTTCTCGAGACGTACGAGAAGGCCGCCGCGGAGCCTGACTCCTTCTGGCAGGACCGAGCCGAGGGAGCGGCCGACGGGACGCGCGTACGCCAGTTCGTGGCCGAGGACCGGGACGGGTCCTGGAGCGGCACGGTGACCGTGCTCATCGAGGAGGCGGGCGACGGCGATGTGTTCGGCGGGGCCATCGACCGGCGCCAGGCCCATGTCGTCGGTGTCTTCGTGCGCCCCGAACACCGCGGGAACGGTGTGATCGACGCGCTCTTCGAGACGGCCGTCGAGTGGGCGTGGTCGGTGCCGGACGTGGCGCGGGCGCGCCTGTACGTCCACGAGGACAATGCGCGGGCCGAGCGCTTCTACCGGCGCTTTGGATTCGTGCGCTCCGGACAGACCGTCCCGATGAAGGACGATCCCTCCAAGCTGGAGCGCGAGATGGTCCTCGAAAGGCCCTAGCTCTCGTCGGACCCCGCCCGTGACTCCCCGGCCGGGGCTGCCTGGTTCCTAGAGGCCCGCGCGTCCCACGAAGAGGTCCCGCAGGTGGGCCAGGCTCCGCTCGGCGAGCGGGCGCAGGGGCGCGGCCACGGCACGGGCATCGGCCCGCAGTTGGTCCTCCGCACCGGCTCCGAGGACCTCCACGGCTTCAGTGGCGAAGGACGGCTCGGCGAGCCAGTCGTCGAGAAGTTCGGGGGTGACCTCCAAGTGGAACTGGAGACCCCAGGCTGCCGGTCCGGCCCGGAACGCCTGGCACTCGGTGGTGTCCGTCCGGGCAAGGACGCGGGCACCGGAGGCGGCAACGATGCGGTCGCCGTGCCAGTGGAGCACGGCGGGCGCGTCGGCCAGCGGGCCGACGACCGGATCGGCACGGTCCACGTCCTGCAGCGGAGCCCATCCGATCTCGCTGCGCCGGCCGAGAGCGGCCCCGGTCCGCACGGTCAGACCCTGCGCGCGGGCGAGGAGTTGGGCACCCAGACACACGCCCAACGTCGGGATCCTCTCCCGCAGCGCGTCGGCCAGGAGGTCCCGCTCCAGCTTCAGCGCCGGATGCGCCAACACGTCGTCGGCGTTCATGGGACCGCCCATCACGACGAGCCCCGCCAGCTCGGACACGGGCGGCAGATCGCCGGCTGAGGCACCCGGAGTGTCGATCAGGTTCCGGATGTCGACGTCGAGACCGCTGCCGTCCAGGGCGTCCAGGATCAGGCCGGGCTTTTCGACCTCGACGTGCTGAAGGATCAGGACGGTGCGCGGGGGCATGCGGGGATCTCCTGTGGGACGGGGACGCGAACGCGGAAACGAGCCGCCTCACACCGTAACGTGGCAGGTCAGGACCGGGTTCACGTGGTCCTCAATGCCGGATGCGGACGCCGTGGCGGGTGCGCATGCGGTGCAGCTCCCACAGGGCCACCGCGGTCACGGACACGGGGCCGCCGAGAACCGCGCACCACTGAGCGGCCGGCGGCCCGTACGGCAGTCCGCCTTCGAGCGCGACGCTGCAGAGCATCAGTTCCCAGACGAGTACGACGGTGAGCGCGGCCGGGAGAGCGGCGTGCACGTTGGACGTGTTGAACGCGTAGCGGGCGGCGTAGGCCGAGGCGAAGAGGAGGAACGGCAGCAGCCAGACGAGGCCGATGAGCAGCGCGAGCGCGATCAGGCCGTTCACGAGCGTGCCGTAGTTCTGCTTGAGCACCACGGCGCTGCCGGCCAGCACGAGTACGACGCCCACCAGGATGCCCACGTACCAGCCCACGGCCTTGAGCGGCGCGCGCAGCCGGGAGCGGAGCACGCGGCGCTGCTCGGCGGGCGCGTAGCGGATGAAGCCGAAGACGACCAGGGGCCCGGTGAAGATGAGCAGGAGCGGGGCGAGGATCAGCTTCACGACGCCGTCGTTGGCGACCCCGCTCCAGCCGTCGTCCGCGCCGTAGGTGTAGACGAGGAGAAGACTGGCGATCGCACCGGCGATCGCGCGCCCCAGCTGCACGCGCGTCACGAGCCGGTCCGCGACACGGCCGGCGCCGGGCTGGTTGAAGATCGCCTCGGCGCGGCGGCGGGCGGAGCGGATCACCGGGATCAGCGGCGAGACGAAGAGGAGCCCAAGACCGGAACGCCGCCGCCGGACGGGCTGCGGCGGGTACGGGTACGGCTGAGGCGGGTACGGACCGGGTTGCGGGGGCGCATACGGGCCGGGTTGCGGCGGTCCGTACGGATGCGGGTCGCCACCGCCCTGGGGCTGGCCGTTCCCCGGTCCCCAGCCCTGATATCCCCCGTGTGCCACGGTTCCCCCCAGCCTCCTGCGACGCTTCTGAGCGGGCGCAGTTTACTGGCCGGAATTGGGTGGGCGACACCGGAGCTGGGGCGCAGGAGCGTGAACATGTCGTGGACGTCGGCCAGTTGGTCCCGATATGCGCCAGGGGTGCAGGTCCACCCCACGCCCAGGGGAGGGGCGACCGGCCTGGCCACCCCTCCCATGTGACGACCGACCTAGCCGACCCGCTGCTCGTACCCCACGAGCCGTACGCACACGGCGAGTCCCGCGATGGCCTGCTCCAGCTCCGCGAGGCTCGGGTAGCTGGGCGCGATGCGGATCGTGGCGTCGCGCGGGTCGTCGCCGTGCGGGTGGGTGGCGCCGGCCGGGGTCAGGACGATGCCCGCCTCGGCGGCACGGCGTACGACCTCCTTGGCGCCGCCGTCGGTCAGTTCGAGGGTGACGAAGTAGCCACCCTTGGGGTCGGTCCACCGGGCGAGGCCGGTGGAGCCGAGCTCCGCCTCCAGGATCCGGGCCACCGCCTCGAACTTCGGCTGGAGCAGGGCGCGCTGGCGCTCCATGTGGGCGCGGACCCCGTCGGCGTCCCGCAGGAACATCACGTGCCGCAGCTGGTTGACCTTGTCCGGGCCGATCGAGCGCTTGGCGTTGTTGGCGAGGATCCACTTCAGGTTCGCGGGCGACGAGCCGAAGAAGGCGACGCCCGAGCCCGCCGCGGTGATCTTCGAGGTGGAGCCGAAGACGAAGACGCGGTCCGCGTTCCCGGCGTCCGCGCAGGCGGTCAGCAGGTCGGCGATCTCGACGGGCTCGTCGGTGAGGTGGTGAGCGGCGTACGCGTTGTCCCAGAAGATCCGGAAGTCGGGCGCGGCGGCCTGCATCGAGGCGAGGCGGGCGACGGTCTCGTCGCTGTAGGAGACGCCGTCGGGGTTGCTGTACTTCGGGACGCACCAGATGCCCTTGACCGTCGGGTCCTCGGCGACGAGCCGCTCCACGACGTCCATGTCCGGCCCCTCGGCGGTCATCGGCACCGGAATCATGTCGATCCCGAACCGCTCGCAGAGCCCGAAGTGCCGGTCGTAGCCCGGTACGGGGCACAGGAACGCGATCCGCTCCTGGTCCGCCCAGCGCGACTCGGCCCCCGGCACCACGCTCAGCAGGGCGTGCACCAGGCAGTCGTGCATCAGCTCGAGGCTGGAGTTGCCGAGCGCGAGGAGCTGCCCGGCAGGCACCTGGAGCACGTCCGCGAAGATCTCCCGGAGCTCCAGCAGACCCTGGAGACCGCCGTAGTTGCGTACGTCCGTGCCGTCGGCGGCGGTGTGCCGCCCGCCCGGCAGGCTCAGCAGGTCCTCGGAGAGGTCGAGCTGCTCCGGCGCCGGCTTGCCGCGCGTGAGGTCGAGCGAGAGCCCGCGACCTGCGAGGTCCTGGTAGTCCTTGCGGGCCCGCTCAAGGAGCCCGGTCAAGGAGTCGGGGCTCAGCTCGGTGGTCATGGTGTGTCCTTACGTTGTCGGCGCTGCCGGGGCGTGTGAGCTGCCTCGGCCGGCGACGGGGGCATCGGCACTGCCTGCCGAGGATACAAAGGGATGGCCTGCCCATGGCCGGGCAGGTGGCGCTCGTCACCCTTCAGGGCACGCCCGGCCTGCAGGGACCGGCCACGCCCGGCGGCACCGCGGTCTGGTGCGCGGGGGATCTCCCCGCCCGCACATTCCATGCACACGCAAGGGCTGTACGTGCATCTATCATGGGTCTGTTGAGCCGACACGCGGAGTTGAGACATGACCCACGGTGACTCTGAACGCTGGACCCACCTGGTGACGCTGCACAGCCGCGTCGAGCAGCACCTGACCGAGGTCCTGCACCGCCGCTGCGCACTGGGCCTGCGCGAGTACCGCACGCTCAGCCACCTGACGGACGCCCCCGAGGGCGAGCTGCGGATGCAGGAACTCGCCGACGCGGTCGGCCTCGACCAGAGCTCGGCGTCCCGCCTCGCCGGCCGCCTGGAGCGCGCCGAACTGGCCGAGCGCTGCCACTGCCCCGGTGACCGGCGCGGAGTCTTCCTCGGGATCACTAAAGCCGGACGCGAACGCCAGGCCCAGGCCCAGCCGATCTACGAGGCCGCCTTGAGCGAGGCACTGGACGAGGCCGCATCCGCCACCGACCCGGCGCTCGCCACCCTGACCCGGAGCCTGCGTACGTCTGCCTGACCCGCGCCCCTGCGTCACTCCCCCTTCGACTTCCCCCCTCCTCACCCCTCCCTGATGACAGATCGGCGGCCGACTCATTAGTATTTGCATGCGCCTGCAATTGTTGTAGGTACATGCACATACTGTCGTGAAGGAGAACCGTGAACTCGCCCCTGCTCGAGCCGTACCGCGGACCCGCCCTCCACCTGCCCAACCGGACGGCCATGGCCGCGATGACCCGTGCCCGCGCGGACGACGCCACCGGGGCCCCCATCCCGCTCATGGCCGAGTACTACGCACAGCGCGCCACCGCCGGGCTCATCGTCAGCGAGGGGATCTGGCCGCACCGTCTCGGCAAGGGCGGCCCCGGTGTCCCCGGCCTGACCGGGCAGGCCCACGTCGAAGGCTGGCGCCGGGTGACACGGGCGGTGCACGACGCCGGAGGCCGTGTCTTCGCCCAGCTGTGGCACGTGGGACGCGTCAGCCACCCCGACATCCTCGGCGGTGAGCAGCCGGTCGCACCGTCCGCCGTGGCCGTCTCGCCCGGCCACGGCCAGATCTACACCGCCTCCGGACCACAGGAATACGTCGTCCCGCGCGCACTGACCACAGCCGAGGTCACCGAGACCGTCGAGGCCCACGCCTCGGCCGCCCGCAACGCGATCGACGCCGGCTTCGACGGGGTCGAGATCAGCGGCGCCTACGGCTACCTCCTCGCCCAGTTCCTGTCCGACAACGCGAATCTGCGCACCGACGGATACGGCGACCACGTCCGGTTCGTGATCGAGGTGGTCGAAGCGGTCGCCGCCGCGATCGGAGCGGACCGCACCGCCCTGCGCGTCTCCCCCGGCAATCCGCTCCTGGACACCGTCGAGACCGACCCGGCCTCGCGCTACCACCGCCTGCTGGACGCGCTGAACGGAATGGACCTGGCGTACCTGCACGTGGTGCAGTCCGGAAAGTACGCCGCCCTCGCAGACCTGCGCCCTCGCTGGAACGGCACTTTGGTGGCCACCTACGACGGCCCCGAGCCCGGCAGCCGGGAACAGGCCGAGCAGGCGCTGCGCACAGGGCTCGCCGACGTCTACTCCTTCGGCCGGCTCTTCCTGGCCAACCCGGATCTGCCCCGGCGCATCGCCGACGACGCACCACTCAACCCGCAGCGCGCCAGTGGCATGTACGGGGGCGGCGGGGAGGGGTACGTGGACTACCCCGTCCTCGCGGGGAGTTCAGTGGGTCCCGCGCCGGGCAGTGACATCCGCTGAGTGATCCGGTCGAACAAGTCCGTCAGTGGCTCGCCGATGTCCTGACCGAACTCGGTGAGCCCGTACGTGACTTGGGGTGGGGTCGTCGGCTCGACCTCCCGCCGGACCAGGCCGTCCTCGACCAGTCCGCGCAGGGTCTGCGCGAGCATCTTCTCGCTGATCCCCTGGATGCTGTCGCGCAGCTCATAGAACCGAAGGTCGTTGCTCCGCAAGGAGATCAGCACCCAGACGCCCCACTTGCTGGTCACGTGGTCGACCACGTCACGCGCGGGGCAGTCGGTGTGAAACACGTCATAGCGGTTGCCCGTCTCGGCCTGCCTCAGCTGCGCGCCTTCCTTCATGTCCGGAGCTTACCTCTGGGTATGTTCTTACGAAAAGTAAGCCCCGGCTCCTAGCGTCGATTTCCGTAGCGAACAACGGACTTGGAGCTGAACATGATCGTGGTGACCGGGGCTACCGGAAATGTGGGCATGCCTTTGACGCAGGCCCTGACCGAGGCGGGCGAGCAGGTGACAGCGGTGTCGCGGCGCGCGGTGGCGATGCCGGACGGCGTCCGTCATGTGACGGCCGACCTGGCCGAGCCCGCAGGCCTGGGGCCCGCGTTGGACGGGGCGAAGGCGCTGTTCCTCCTCCTCTCCGGCGACCTGCACGCTCCCGAAGCCAGGCCGGCCGACATCATCGGCCTGGCCGCGGCCAGTGGGGTCCGCCGGGTCGTCCTGCTGTCCTCGCAGGGCGTGGCGACCAGACCCCTCGGCCCGTCCCGGGTCGCGATGCGCGCGGTGGAGGACGCGTTGCGGGAGTCGGCTCTGGACTGGGCCGTCCTGCGTCCGGGCGGTTTCGCCTCCAACGCCTTGGGCTGGGCGGAGTCCGTCCGCACGCAGGGGACGGTCGCCGCGCCCTTCGGTGACGTGGGGGTGCCGGTCATCGACCCGGCCGACATCGCCGAGGTCGCGGCGGCCTGCCTGGTGGACGACCGGCACACCGGCGGGGTGTACGAGCTGACCGGGCCGGAGGTGATCACGCCGCGTCAGCAAGCAGAGGTGATCGCCGCCGCGCTCAGCTCGCCGGTGCGGTTCCACGAACTCACCCGAGACGAGGCCAGGGCCGCGATGACCCGCTTCGTACCGGCGGAGCTCGCCGACGACACCCTGGACATCATCGCCGCGCCGATCCCGGCCGAACTACGGATCAGCCCGGACGTGGAACGAGTCCTCGGCCGCGCCCCGCGCCCCTTCAGCGACTGGGTCTCCCGGAACATCACCGCATTCCGCTGAGCCACGACTCAGGGGCGCGGACACCGGAGTCTTAGGCGAAGTCAGCACGTACAAGCCCTCACGAGGAGACGAGCTCGGCTGCCTTCGTCATCGGCCCTCCGGCGTCACCGGTGTTCATCGTCCCCGTCGGCTCGAAGAGCAGGATGGCGGTCTCCTCGTCCGCCAGCGGGCAGTGCTCGACCCCACGGGGAACCACGAACAACTCCCCCGGATCCAGGACCACATCGCCGTCCCTGAGCTGGATGGTCAGCCGCCCGCTGATCACCAGGAACAGTTCATCGGTGTCCTCGTGGCTGTGCCAGACGAACTCCCCGTGCAGTTTGGCCAGCTTGACCTCGTAGTCGTTGAGGACGGCCACCGTCTTCTGCGACCACAACTCGCTGAATCCCGCGAGCTTTTCGGCGATGTTGACGGGTACGGGCTTCCTGGGCATGGGGCATTCCTTCCTCATGGCCGGCGGCCGGAGGACTCCTCGGCCTGTCGAGTCCTCCGGCTGTCCGGCTGATGCCATGAGCCTGCCGCGCCCGGACTCCGCCGGTCTTGTACGTTCCTGGCATGACCGGAGAGCGACCCCGCACGTCAAGCCCGCACACGTCAGGGTCCCGTACGTCGATCAGCGCCTGGCGACCGTCGGTCCCGGGGATCGCCGAGGTCTTCCACGCGCGCTTCACCGACCACGCGTATCCGGCCCACACCCACGACACGTGGGACCTGATGATCCTCGACGACGGGGCGGTCGACTTCGCGCTCGACCGCCGCCGCCATGACGCGACCGGCACGGCCAGTGTTCTGTTGCTGCCTCCCGGCGTACCGCACGACGGGCGGACGGTCACCCCGGCGGGCTTCCAAAAACGCGTGCTCTACCTCGATGACTCCGTGCTCCCCCAGCGGCTGGCCGGTCGCGCGGTGGGCGGTCCCGTCCTCGACGACCCCTTGCTGCGCCATCGGATCCACCAACTGCACGCTTCCCTCGGGCACAGGGGAGACGAGTTCGAAGCCGAGTCGCGCCTGTCCTTCGTCCGCGAACGCCTCCACGTCCACCTCGACGCGCTGCGGCCCCGCACACCGGGCCTGGACGCCGACCGTCTCGCGGCCGCACTGCGCGAGCTCCTGGACTCCCGGACCGTCACCGGTCTCTCGCTGCAACAGGCAGCCACTGTCCTGCACGCGCACCCCACCCACCTGATCCGCTGCTTCAGGCAGACCTACGGCCTGCCGCCGCATGCCTACCTCACCGGCAAGCGCATCGACCGGGCGCGCCGCCTCCTGCTCGGCGGCCAACGCCCCGCCGAGGTCGCGACCGCCGTCGGGTTCCACGACCAGGCCCATCTGAACCGGCACTTCACACGCCATGTGGGCACGACGCCCGGACGCTTTGGACGGGGCGGGGGACAGCCCCCGTATCCATCGACCAGGTGACCTGATGTTCTGTCACCGCCCCTGCTTCTAGCGTCAGTTCCGTCCACTTGTTCTCGGGCCGGCTAGCTCTTGAGCCGGTCGAACCCAAGGAGCACGATGCGCGGCGTCACCCTCTCACTCGTGGTCGGTCTGAGCCTGGCCGGGCTGCTCGCCGGAGCCGTGCCTTCGGCGGCCACCCCGTCCAAGGCCCCTCAGCTGGCTCACCCCATGTCGGCCTACGAGCGTCAGCGACTCACCTGGGGCCCCTGCTCGAAGGCGCAGACGGAGCTGAACGCCGCGGGGGCGCAGTGCGCGAAGGTGACCGTTCCCCTCGACTACTCCGCCCCCGGCGGCCGCACCCTCCAGATCGCGGTCTCGCGCATCAAGGCCAAGTCCACGTCCCACCGGCGCGGCATCCTGCTCTCCAACCCCGGTGGCCCCGGCGGCAGCGGTCTTGCCCACACCCTGGCGCTGCGGCCCGCGTTGAAGCAGGTGGCCGACGGCTACGACCTCATCGGATTCGACCCGCGGTTCCTCGGCGAGAGTTCCCCGCTCGCCTGCGCACCGGCCGGGCCGCCGACCCCGCCCGCACCCTCGACCTCACCCCGTGCGGACTTCGACGCATCGGTGCGGGACGCGCGGAACACGGCGCTGCGCTGCCAGGAACACGGTGACAACGCGCAACTGCTGCCGCACGCCTCCTCCCGCAATGTGGCCCGGGACATGGACGTGATCCGAGCCGCCATGGGCGAGCGGAAGCTCTCCTACTACGGCATCTCCTACGGCGCCGATCTGGGCGCCGTCTACACCCAGATGTTCCCCCGGCGCACCGACCGCATGGTCATCGACTCCTCCACTGACCCGTCGGCCACGCAGTACGAACTGTTCCAGAGCTCAGGCCAACCGGCCGAGGAAGCACTCGACGAGTGGGCCGCCTGGACCGCCCGGCACCACGGCACCTACCGCCTCGGCCGCACGGCCACCCAAGTCCGGTCGCGTGTGGAGCACTTGCTCACGCAGGCCGAGCGTCAGCCGATCGGCGTCGACGGTCAGCGTCTCAACGCCCCTGTCCTGCGGCTGCTGTTGAAGCAGCCCATCCAGCACGCGGAGAACGATCCGGTGCTGGCCGCGATCGTGCGGGACCTGGTCGACGCCGCGGCGGGCAAGCCGGTCGAGCCCGGTCCCGAGCTCGCGGCCATGCTGGAGCTCCTCGCCTCGCCCGATCTCGCGGACAGCATGGTGGGCGGGGCGCTCTTCATGTGCGGCGACGGCGGCTGGCCCGCGGGCGGTTGGCCGAAGGATCCGGAGACGTACTGGAAGAACAGTGTGCGCAGCCGCACCACCCAGCCCGTGTTCGGACCGTACGTCAACGGCATGATCGCCCCGTGTGCGTTCTGGGCCACCGAGCCCCGCGAACCGGGCACGGAGATCGCCAACGACGTAACCGTCCTGATGCTTCAGGCCCGGCACGACAACAACGTCCCCTACTCCGGAGCCCTGGCCCTGCACCGCAAGCTCACCGGCTCACGCCTCGTCACCGCGGACATCCGCTCCCACGGTGTCTACGGGCGCGCCCTCGAAGGCCACCGCCCTGTCCCCTGCGCCGACCGCGCGGTCAACGACTATCTGCGCACGGGAGACCTTCCCGCCCACGACATGACGTGTGCGCGGCGCTGACTCTCGATCCGCGGCTGGGTGCGGGAGCGGCGGAAGAACCGAGCCGTTCGCGGCGGGTGTCATGTCAGGTGCCTCAATCTCCTCCTGCGCCCGCCGCCGACCCTGGCCTACCATCAGTCGGACATGGCGATACGGGAGAGGCGACCTCAGGGCAGTGCGGTGTGCACTGTCCTCCTGGCCATGGCCTTCCTCTTCCTCATCCCCTTGCTCGGGGTCGACGGGCCGTCGGGCACCGCCCTCGCGTCGGTCACCGCGTCGGCCACCGCGTCGGCCACCGATGACCGAGTCGGCGGCCGCGGCTGTCACGAGGGCCAGAACAGGACTCCGCGCGAGGCGTTGCCCGCTCCCGAGCGGACCACCTCACCTGTCTTCGGGGCGGCACCCGCGTCGTACGAGCCACGGGACGACGTGCCCGCGCTGCCCGGAGCCTCGCCCCCGGACGCGACGTCCGTCGACCTCTACAGAACCCAGGTCATCAGAACGTAGACGGGATCTCTCCACCCGCACCCACGCCGACGAGACCGATCGGCACCGCCACACCACATTCACCGATCACAGCGATCGCATCGCATCGCATCGATCAACTGGAGAGATTCGCATGCCCTTTTCCTCTTCCACCAGTTCCACCGGCACGCACACCGCGGTTCCGGGCGGCACCGGCTCCCCGCTCGCCTCCGCGCAGTCCGGCATGGACATCGGGCTCCTGCTGCTGCGCTGCGCAGTCGGCCTGACCATGGCCGTCCACGGCACCCAGAAGCTGTTCGGCTGGTTCAACGGCGCAGGCCTCGACAGCACCGCGGGGTTCTTCGCGAGCGACGGCTACTCCGCCCCGAAGGCCATGGCCACGGTCGCCGGTCTCACCGAGACGTTCTGCGGCCTGGGTCTGGCCATCGGCCTGCTCACGCCGCTCGCCGGGGCGGGCATCGTCGGCATCATGCTCAACGCCATCGCCATGAAGTGGGGCAACGGCTTCTTCAACCCCGCCGGCATCGAGTACGACCTGGTTCTGCTCACGGCGGCCGTGAGCCTGGCGCTAGCAGGACCCGGCAGGTACGCCGTCGACCACTTCCTGCCCGTCCCGCGCACCCACCGCCTCTCCCACGGCATCGCCGCCGTGGCACTGGGCGCCGTCTCGGCCGCCGTCGTCCTGGTGGCCCTGCACGACTGACCGGATGGCACTGGGCGGTTGCTTCCGGGCGGGCCACGGCGCCGTGCGCCGTGGCCCGCGCTCGCCTCACTCGGCGGGCAGGCTCCAGATGGCGGGCTTGGCGTCGTCCTTCTCCGCCCAGTGCACTTCCAGGTTCTTCGCGGACTCGGGAACCAGGTAGGTCTCGCACAGGACGTGACTCTCACCCTTCTTCCAGCCCTCGAGGTCCAGCGGGTCCTCGCAGCCCTGCGCGTCCTCCGCGGCGCCGATGAGCAGTCCGCCGCGGGTGCCGTCCGCCCAGACCTCCGTGGTGTCCGCGACGTCGGGGGTGTCGGTGAGCGGGGCACCGCCCTTGTGCGTGAACTTGATGTGGGCGACCGCGGGGACCAGGCCCTTGGCGTCCTCGGGATCCTGGACCAGCTTCTTGGCGTCGGCTGCCGTGCCCAGGTCGACCTTCTGGGCGGCGACGTCGTAGGTGACGGCGGCCCCGTCCTCCTCCACCTTCCCCGTGGTGCTCGCGCCGGCGGCCAGCTTCTCCTCCTTGGGCTGGGAGCTGGCGGCGCCGTCCTTGGGCTTGTCATCGGAGCCCTCCGACTTCGAGTCGCCGCCGCCACAGGCCGTCAGGGCCAGGGCGAGCACGGCGGTCGGTACGGCGAGGCGCAGTGCGGTGTTGCGGTGGAACAAGGTGACCTCCTGGTCGATGGCCGGGCTGTTCCCGGCACGTGTGGGGGGCTTGGGGGGAGCAGGAGTTGGGGTGCTCCGCGTACGGCAGCGGTGGGCGCGGGTCAGGCGGCCGTTCCTCGGTAGAGGCCTCTGCGTTCGGCCGACCTGATGGCCCGGTGGTCTCTGTCGACGTCCTTGCGGCTGTCGGCGGCCAGGACCAGCTCGCCCGGGGAGCTGGCCCTGTCCACGGTGCGTCGCACCCTGGCGCCGGGGCGCAAGGCGCCCACGGCCTGCCGGACGGTGGGGAGCGTCGTGACCGTACGCAGCAACTCCTCGTCGAGCGCTCCGTCCTGCGGAGCGATCAGGGACACGCGTGCGACGTGCGGCCGGGGCGAGGGACGTGTCGCAGCCTGGGGGCACTCGGGAAGCACGGCCTGTACCGCGTCCTGTACGAGGTTGCTCCCGGTCAGCTCGCGCAGGACGCGGTCGGCGGCGTCCATCGGCGGCCCGGACTCGGCGCGCACCAGGACCGGACCTTGTCCGTGCACGACCACGAGTCGGCTGCGGAGTGCGCCCGTGGTCACCCCGAGGATGTCAAGGACCCGCTGCATGTAGAGGGTCAGGACGCGGGGCGCGTGACCGCGCGGGTCGACCAGATCCGACCGGTCGTGCAGTCCGGAGGGGGCCCGGGTCTCGGCCCAGACGCGGGTGACGCGGTGCTGAACCGCGCCGAAGGGTCCGCTTCCGGTGACGGTGTCGAGGTGGTAAACGGCACCGGACAGATGCTCCTGGAGGACCAAGTGCGGGTCGAGGCCGTGCTGATGGGCGGTCCGGCGCATCGCACGCCAGGCCACGGCGAGGTCGTAGCCCGACCGGCACCGCCGGACGGGAGCCTCGAGGGCCGTATCGGCGGCGGCGACGACGTACTCCGGCAGGTCGTAGAAGGCGGCCCAGTCGAGCGCGGTGGCCAGGCTCGCCGTGCGGATGCCGCGCGGGACCGCCACGCCGGCGGCCGCCAGTGTCTCGGCCTGGAGCCCGATGTCGTGGCGCAGCGGTGAGCTGGAGGGGTCGTTGCCCGTGCTCCGCAGCCGCTCGGCCAGTTGGTCGGCGAGGTCGATCCCCAGTGCGCTCCCTGCGACCACCGCGCCCACCTGGTGGGGAGCCAGTAACTTGACGGTCTCGCGCAGGGATCCGGTGTGCACGATCCGGCGGCGGTACTCCCCGCTGACGGTGGAGCCCGCGAGCTCCGGCGGGAGCGTCTCGGGGGCCAGTTCGACCGCCACGCAGGGCCAGCCGCGCGCGGTGAACTCTCCGGCGTACGCGCCGTCATCGCCGTAGGGAGCCACGACCACCGCCACGCGGTCCGGGTGCGATGCGGTCTCAAGGGCAGCGGGCGCGACTGGCTGGAGGGCCATGACGGATGTGCTCCTCAAGGATTGACGATCAGCACCTCTGCGGTGCTCGGCGGGGCCCTGTGGGGTGCGGGCGGCCGCGGAGGCACGGGGTGAACCGAAGCACCCCCGGGTGCGGATGGTCTACCGAGCCTGGGGACACGTAGATCTTTGTGCATGGCCCGACGGCCTGTCAACAATTGGGGCACTCAGGGGGCGGTCGCCTACTCGTCCCGTGATTCCGGCGTCGCCCGTCGCGCACGCTCCTGGAGCGCGAGGGTGTCGAGGGCGGGGAGGATGTCACGCAGCACGTCGACCTCACCGGTACTGCGCAGGGCGAGACTGTCGGCCCCGAGTCGCTTGAGGGCCACCTTCGTTGCCAGCTTCGGCAGATCCTCGTTGACCATGCGCTTCAGGTGCTCGACCAGCGCCTCGCCCTCACTGCGGAAGCAGAACCCGAGAGGAGCGTGGAAGAAGTTCTCCAGGGTGCCGACCATGTCGTGCCGCGGCTTGCGCTCGCCGTTGAAGATGTTCCAGACCGTCTGTCGCGTGATGCCGGTCCTGGCGGCGATGTCGGCGTCCTTGTACGGCTTCTGGGTCGCCGGGTTGAGTCGCGTGGCCCTGAGGAAGCTCAACCGCGGCAGAAGCAGGGCCAGGCGGAAGCCTTCCCGCTCCTTGACCTCCGCCGGCTCCTCCTCCGTGAGAGGCGCCCCGTCCAGCAGTGCCTGGGCGCGCTCGGCGGCGATCCCCGTCATGTAGGAGACGTGCTCGGGAGGCAGCAGATTCCCCCGCGCCTTCCCCAACCGGCCCGCGTAGGCGTCGACATCGACCAGGAAGCGGTCGATGGCGAATCGGAGGAGGTACTCCCGGGGCGCCTCTTCCTGCTGGGCGTCCGGGTGGGTACCGGCCAGCAGGCGGTCGATGTCGCCGCCTCTGGGGTCGGCGTCTGCGTTCACCTGTAGGTCTCCAAAGGCCACGGGACACGATGGGCTGTTGTGAGGATAGCCACTGACGAGCCGCCCTCCTCTGTGTGCTTCCCCGATCGTTGACACCCCGTCGCGAGGTGCTGGAAGATCACAGACCAGATCAGGGCCGCAGCCCGGCAGTTCGCGCCAGCCGTACGCTGCGAAGTTCCCCGATTATTGACAACGAAATCGGTGTCATGACTTCATATCCTGATTTTCCCGCTGGTGCCAGCACTCTCTTACCTACCGCCGGCTGCCCGCTGGTCATCGGCTTCGGGGAGACGAAGCGGGTGATGCGCGAGGGGGTGCTCTACAGCCGGAGCCCCCGGCACTGGCAGCGGATCTTCGGGTTCTCGGAGCAGGCGGCGCTGCAACTGGTGACGGCCCTGCCCGCCCTTCTCGACGGCGGGGACAAGGCGCTGGAGGCCAACCAGCAGATCATGAACGTCATCGAGGAGAGCGACGCCCGGAGCGCGGAGGAGATCGTCCGCAGCAATGAAGAGATCCCCGAACAGGCGTGGCTCACCCTGGCCTCAGCCATGGGCGCCATGGGCAACTGGATCTCGAACGGCCTTGAGCGGCAGGTCAACAGCGCCAAGATGCGCAACGACGTGAACCACGGCCTCGCCGACATCGAGGGCGCCATGCGGGCCACGCTGTGGGAGCAGCCTCCGCTGCAGCGCGTCATCGGCCGCTGGGCGACGCGGGACACCCGCCTGGGCGAGCAGGACATCGCGGCGGGCGACCTGCTCGTGCTCGACCTGGCCGCCGTCAATCAGGACCCGTGCATGGGGTCGGACGCCGAACGTGCCGCGATGGCCGCCCACAGCGAGGCCAACCTGCGGTACGGCGCGGGGGAACACGAGTGTCCGTTCCCCGACCTGGCGGAGGCGATCACGGTGACGGCGATCGACTGCCTGCTGCAGCGGCTGCCCGACGTCCGCCTCGCCGACGGCGCGTCCCTGACATGGCGCCCGTCCGTCATCGTGCGCGCCCTGGAGGCCCTGCCCGTCCGATTCGCCCCGACCGCCCGCTCGGTCCCAGCCTCGGAGGTTCCCTCTCGTGTCTGATCTGACGCCACCTCAAGTGACCTTGCTCGACCCGCGCGACCTCGTCGTGGCCGAGGGTCGCGGCCTCAGGGACCAGGGCCCCGTGGTGCGGGTCCGGCTCACCGGTGACGTGGAGGTGTGGGCCACCGGGGACCACGCCACGGCGCGCGAGGTCCTCACCCACCCGGACTTCCGCAAGAACCCGGCGCATTGGCAGGCGTACACCGACGGCGAGGTGCCGGACAGCTGGCCCCTGCTGGAGCTGATCACGCTCTCCGGCATGCTGAACGCGGACGGCGACGACCACACCCGGCTGCGCAAGCTGGTGGGCAAGGCCTTCACACCGCCCCGGATCGAGGCGCTGCGGCCGCGCGTCGAGGAGATCGTCGGGGGCCTGATCGACGACCTGGCGGCCGTGGCCGGCCCGGTCGACCTGCGGGAGGCCTTCGCTCTCCCGCTGCCCATGGCCATCATCTGCAGCCTGTTCGGGCTCGACCTGGACAAGAGCGAGCAGCTGGCCGACAACTTCGCGGCGCTGCACGACGAGAGCCGCGCCGATGAGGCACCGGCAGGCAAGGCCGGACTCGTCTCCGTGATCGGCGAGCTGATCGCGGAGAAGACCGCAGCGCCCGGCGACGATCTGACGTCGGCGCTGATCTCCGCCCACGCCGACGGACAAGGCAGCCTCAGCCAGAAGGAGTTGACGGAGACGCTGCTCCTGTTCCTCTTCGCGGGGCACGAGACCACCGCCAACCTCATCGGAAACGCCGTGCTCAACATGGTCGGCCATCCCGAACAGCTCGCCCTGGCACGCGAGTCGGAGTCCTGGCCGGCGGTCGTGGACGAGACGCTGCGCCGCGACAGCCCGGTCCGCACGGTGATGTTCTACTACGCCGCCAAGGACGTGACCCTCTCGGGCACCCGGATCAAGGCGGGTGAGGCCGTGGTCATCCATGTGGCGGCCACCGGGCGCGATCCCCGGCAATTCGGCCCGACAGCCGAGGAGTTCGATGTCCTCCGACAGGCCGCCGCCTCCCACCTCGGGTTCTCCCACGGCATCCACTACTGCATCGGGGCTCCGCTGGCGAAGATGATGGGCACGGCCGCTCTTCGGGCCCTGCACGGCCGGTTCGACGTAGAACTCGTCGGCGAGCCGGTGCCGGTGGCCTCGTACTCGTCCAACGCGGCCCGAGCGCTGCCGGCCTTGCTGAGGGACCGAGCCCCGGCCGGGACGAGGTGACAAAGGTGGGCTGATAGTGTCCCGGCGCAGGCCATCGGACACAGCCTGTCACGAACGGGGAGTGTGAACGCCGGGAGGGCTGACCCCATGCATTCCATCGGCACCCCCGAGCCCGAGCACCGCACCGGTCCCGGCCGCCTGATCCCCGGACGGGTCTCGACGGCCCTGCGCAAACGCCGCGCCTGGAGCATGGAAGAACGTCGCGCCGCCCGCCTCATCTACAAGGAACTCCAGCTGGCGCCCGACGCCGGTCTGATGGACCTGGTCGAGGCCGTCGGGAAGAAGCGGGGCCGCCCCATCGAGATCGTCCAGCGCTCCCTGAGCCCGCAGGCGACGGGCATGTGCCTGCCGGGGAAGGACGGGGACCGCATCGTCATCACCACCAACACCAGCCCGCATCACCAGCGTTTCATCCTGGGCCACGAACTCTTCCACCTCCTGGAGGGCGAGGAGGACGACTGCGTCAGCGGGCACCACTTCCAGGGCTCCGTTGCCCTGGAGAGCGAACTGTCCACGCTGCCACCAGGGTTGGTGGACGAAGTGCTGAGCGGTCCCGTCTTCTTCCGTACGACGTTCGAGCGCAGGGCGGAGTGGCGCGCGGAGGCGTTCGGGACGGTCGCCGCGCTTCAGCTGACCGGGAAGAAGGGCGCGGGGTCGCTCACTTCCGCCTTCGCCAACCGGCGGTTCCACTGATGTGGCACCTGATCCTCACCACGGTCAACCTCGCGATCGCCGCCTTCGCCCTCGTCCTGGGGTGCGCCAAGGCCCACGCGGCTCGGGGCAATCCTGACCTCACCCTCAAGCTGACGGCCTCGGTCCTGATCCACTGCGGCGTGATCTTCCTGCTCTGCACGCCCGCCGTCTACCGGGCGGTGGGAGCGGCCGCGGGCTCCGCCAACCTTCCGGCGCTCGTCGTCAACTCGGCCACCCTGCTGTGCCTCGGCCACGCCCACCTGATGACGCAGCTCTGGCACCCGGCACGCAAAGAGCCGACCGCCCTGCGACGCACGGCCGCGATCTGGGCACCGGTGTACGGCACGGCGGTCATCCTGATGGCGGTCCTCTACGTCTGGGCCGATGTGCAGGGCCCCGCCCGCCCTCTCCGCTACTCCGCGGCCTACGCCGACGTCTGGCAGGTCGTCGCCTTCCAGGTCGTCTACTCGGCCGGCATCGTCGCCACCGCGTTGGTCACCATGCAGCAGTGCCGTGGAGTCGTCATGCCGGGGCGCCCGGACCTCGACCTGGCACTGAAGAAGAGCCTCAAGGCGTTCGCGGCCGCCGTCGCCCTGGACATCGTCAACATCGCCCTGACCCTCACCGCGGTGATCTCGGCCGCCGCCACGGGCACGCACCGTCTCGACTTCCTTGCCGAGGCGGCGTGGCTCGCCACCATCGCCAGCGGCGTGGCCGCCAGTTTCGCGCTGGCCCGGCTGGTGTTCAGCTCCCGGCGTGCGGAGCGCCGCGACTGCCGGACGATGGAACAGCTGTGGAAGGTGGCGACACGGCTCGGCGAGGACGACGGACAGCTCGTCCTCGCCCCGCAGCCACTGTTCTGGTGGCGGAACTGGCGGGTGGAACTGCTCCGCAGGCTCGCCGAGATCCGCGAGGGCGAGCGCGTCCTGAGCCCGTGGTGGAGCGGGGCACCGGCCCAGGCCGTGGCCGGTCTCGCGGACCAGGAGTCCGACCTGCCCCGCGACTTCGACCTCGTCGCGGCGCAGGCCGCCGCCGTCGTGCTGCACGCGGCCCACGCGCGTGGGCAGGGCCGCCCGCCGCTGCCGGACGACACGCGCCTGAAGGCCATGCCCGGCGGCAGGGTTCCCGAGGAAGAGGAGCGGGCGCACCTCGTCCTGGTGGCACGGCACCTGAATCTCCCGCTGGTCTTCGAAGCCGTCACTCGCTCCAGCCGCTGAAGGCGTCGTCAGGCCCCCTGCGGTGCCGCGAGGAGGTCGCGGACCTCTTCCGCGGTGGTCTCCTGGAGCTCGTCCGCCACGAGCACCCAGCGCGTGATGCCGACCGACTCCAGGAACGTCAGGTCGTGGCTGGCGATCAGGAGCGCTCCCTCGTACGACTCGAGCGCGCCGGTCAGTTGGCGCACGCTGGCCAGGTCGAGGTTGTTGGTCGGCTCGTCCAGCATCAGGAGCTGAGGTGCCGGGGCGGCGAGCATCATCGCCGCGAGCGCGGCACGGAAGCGCTCGCCGCCGGACAGAGTGCCCGCCGGCTGTTCGGCGCGCGCGCCCTTGAACAGGAAGCGCGCGAGCTGGGAGCGGATGTGGTTGTCGGTGAGCCCGGGAGACAGCCGTGAGACGTTCGCCGCGACGCTCAGATCGTCGTCGAGGACGTCCAGGCGCTGCGGCAGGAACCGCACCGGCACAAGCGTCCTGACCTCGCCGGACAGCGGGGCAAGATCCCCGGTGAGGGTGCGCAGGAGCGTCGTCTTGCCCGCGCCGTTGCGCCCGACGAGGGCGATCCTCTCGGGCCCCCGCACCTCCAGGCTGCCTTCCCGCAACATGCCGTACCGGGGCCGCAGTTCGCGCAGGGTGAGGACCGTGCGGCCCGCGGGCACCGCGGTGTGCGGCAGGCTGACGCGGATCTCGGCGTCGTTGCGGATCGCGTCCGCGGCCTCCTCGCGCCGCTCGCGCGCCTCGTTGAGCCGCTCCTCGTGCAAGCCCCGGAGCTTGTCCCCCGACTCCTGCGCGGAGCGCTTCTTCTCGCCCGCGACGATGCGCGGGGCGCGCCGCTGGGCGTCCATCTTCTTGCTGTGCCGCTGGCGGCGGGCCACCTTGACCTGGGTCTCCTCCAGTTCGCGCTTCTGGCGTCGTACGTCGGCCTCGGCTGCCCGCAGCATCCGTCCGGCCGCCTCCTGCTCGGTGGCAAGGGCCTCCTCGTAGGCGGACCAGCCGCCGCCGTACCAGCTCACGGATCCGGCGCGCAGTTCGGCGATGCGGTCCACGCGCTCGAGCAGGTCGAGGTCGTGGCTGACGACGACCAGGACACCGGTGCGCCAGGAGTCGACGGCCTCGTAGAGCCGGCGCCGCGCGAACAGGTCGAGGTTGTTGGTCGGCTCGTCGAGGAGCAGCACGTCCGGACGTTCCAGGAGCAGTGCGGCCAGGCGCAGCAGAACGGTCTCTCCGCCGGACAACTGGCCCACGGTGCGGTCGAGTTCGACGTCGCCGAGCCCGAGCGAGCCCAGCGTGGCCAGGGCTCGCTCCTCGACGTCCCAGTCGTCGCCGATCGTCTCGAAGTGCTGCTCGCGCACGTCTCCGGACTCGATGGCGCGCAGCGCGTCACGCCGCTCGGCGATGCCGAGGGCCTGGTCGACGCGGAGGGTCGTGTCGAGGGTGATGTTCTGCGGCAGGTAGGCGAGGCTGCCGCCGACGGTCACCGAGCCCTGGGACGGGCGCAGTTGACCGGCGAGCAGGCGCAGCAGGGTGGACTTGCCCGCGCCGTTGGTGCCGACGAGTCCGGTGCGGCCGCGTCCGATGCTGACGGACAGCCCGTCGAAGACGCTCGTGCCGTCCGGCCACTGGAACGACAGGGCGGAACAGGTGAGGGAGGCGCTGGGCGTGGTGGGTACAGACATGGTGACTCTCGCAGTCGCGGGCGCGGTGGGCAGGGGGCGTCGTATGCGAGCACCACGCGGCGACCGACCGAGAGGGAGACAGGTGCGGCGGTCCGGAAGATCGAGGGACGGCTCATGCACCGAGGTCGCATCCACGCGGGGTCACGGGCGGCACGGCAAGGCCGGCTGCGGCGTGACGGGCGTACGGCGAGGGCCGTACGGCGCGATGATCGCGAACCTCAGATGCGCAACGTCCACCTCTATCGGAGACAACAGGACCGTTTGAAACGATAACGACCGCGGGAGCGAATGGCAAAGCCTTAAGTCACCTCCTGAGGCTCCTGAAAGCCCCTGAAGGCCCTGAGGTCACCGCCGCGCCTGGATCAGGGCGTGGGTGCCGCTGGTGCGCCACCCCTGGCCGTGCTCGGCGACGAGGGCCGCCTCGGTCCGCTCGTCGAGTCCGACGATCACGTCGGACTTCAGCGTGCGCAGGGCGGCCACCGGGCCGGGGAAGTACGCGGTGCGCTCCTCGAACGGCGTGGTGGCGGGCCACAGTTGATCGCCGACAAGGCGCCGGTAGTTCAGGTCGCCCTTCATGACGGTCACGTCGGCCTCTGCGAACTCCTGGCGCAGGTCGTCGGGCATGTCGGCGTACGGCAGCGGGGCGCAGGAGAAGGTGTGGCCACGGACGGTGAGCTGCCCGGTACCCATGGCCGACCACAGGCGCTCACCCACCTCGGCCGCGGCGCCCCGCGCGCCAGTCAGGCGGCGCAGGCAGTCGATCACGTCGGCGGTCATGGCGTCCGAGACGTAGTACGGGTAGGGCTTGACGTGCAGCACGACCCGCTCGGCGCGCCGGTGCCGCAGGAGGTGGTCGACGAGGATGAGGTCGGGCAGGAGCTCTCGCCCTGCGTTGTCCGCGACCAGGCACAGCGTGGCCGCGCCACCCTCGGGCAGCAGGGACCACAGCAGCGCGGAGTCGTCGGCGACGAGGCGCGAGTCGGCGGCCCCGGCCGCGCCGCCGCCCACGGCGAAACCCAGGTCCGCGCGGTTGCCCCACAGCGAACCGAGGAGCAGCGCCTGACGCTGCTCGCCGAGGGGGCGCAGGGTCAGCCCATCGAGGGCGGCCAGCTCCTCGTCGGCCTCTTCGGTGTGCAGCTCCGCCTGCTTGAACGGGCGGAACGGATCGATGCCCTGCCAGGGCCCTGCCTCGAAGTACCCGACAGCCGTGAGGAGTTGGCGGTAGAAGTAGCTCTCGGCCCACAGGAAGGGCGCGTCGAACCAGGACAGACCGACGTACTCACTCCCCCAGGCCTCCCACAGCTGACGGTCGTGCGCGTCGGGGCCCAGCGGTTCGATCACTCCCTGAGTGGCCTGTGTCAGCAGGGCGTCGAGGGCGCGGTGCTGGCGCGGGCCGTAGGGGAAGGCGTCGCGCACCTTCTTGATGAGCGCGGGATGCCGCTCGGCGAGCACGCTCCGGGGGAAGGAACCGGGCGCGTTGCTCAGGATGACGGGCGCTTCGACTGCTTCTGGCATGGCGTGCAGATCCTTCGGTCCGGTGCTCATTCGGTACTCAACCGCTGTCGCGAAGAGCCAGCCAAAGGGTCTCACCCGCCGGGCAGTGTCGACCGGCCGACGTCCCGGAGGCCCGCCCCGTTGCCTCCGAAGATGAAATGTCCCCGCTCCTTCACTTTTTCTTCTCACCATTTGACGTCTCAAGGGCGGGCCTGACTACGGTGACCGGCCCTCTATCCCCCACGTTTCAGAGGTACAGCTACATGCCCGCATTCAACCGCCGACGCTTCCTCCAGGCCGCGGGTGGCACCGCAGGCGTCGCGGCTCTGTCCGCCAGCATCATGCGCGCCGCCGATATCCCGGCCGCCGCCCGGTCGGGGTCGATCGACGACGTCGAGCACATCGTGGTGCTCATGCAGGAGAACCGCTCCTTCGACCACTATTTCGGCACGCTGGGCGGCGTACGGGGATTCGGCGACCCCCGCCCGTTCATGCTGGAGAGCGGCAAATCCGTATGGCACCAGTCCGGTGGCGGCGAGGAAGTCCTGCCCTACCACCCGGACGCCGACGATCTGGGAATGCAGTTCATCGCCGGGCTGAGCCACGACTGGGAAACCGGTCACCAGGCCTGGAACAAGGGCAAGTACGACGACTGGATCGCGGCCAAGACCTCCGGGACCATGGCCCATCTGACCAGGGAAGACATACCGTTCCACTACGCGCTGGCGGACGCCTTCACGGTCTGCGACTCGTACCACTCGTCCTTCATGGGCGCGACCGACCCCAACCGCTATTACCTCTACTCCGGGCACGCCGGCAATGACGGCAAGGGCGGCGGACCGGTCCTCGGAAACGAAGAGGCCGGTTACGACTGGACCACCTATCCCGAGCGCCTGGAGAAGGCCGGGGTGTCGTGGAAGATCTATCAGGACACCGGCGACGGACTCACCGAGGACGGGCTGTGGGGCTGCCTGGAGGACGCCTACCGCGGCAACTACGCCGACAACTCCCTGATGTTCTTCAACAAGTTCCGCAACGCCCGTCCCGGCGACGCCCTGTACGAGAAGGCGTGCAAGGGGACGAACGTCAAGGAGAGCGGCCATCTTCTCGATGACCTCCGTGCGGACGTCAAGGCGGGCAAACTCCCGAAGATCTCCTGGATCGCCGCTCCGGAAGCGTTCTGCGAGCATCCCAACTGGCCCGCGAATTACGGCGCCTGGTACATCTCACAGGTCCTGGACGCACTGACGTCCAACCCCGAGGTGTGGAGCAAGACAGCCCTTTTCATCACCTACGACGAGAACGACGGCTACTTCGACCACGTCCCGCCGCCCTACCCGCCTGCCGACTCCTCGTGGGGCGCGTCCACCGTCGACACCGGGCTCGACTTCTTCCCGGGCGACAGCGATTACAGCGCGGGCCCTTACGGGCTCGGCATGCGGGTCCCCACCCTCGTCGTCTCGCCGTGGTCGACCGGCGGCTACGTCTGCTCCGAGGTCTTCGACCACACCTCCGTCATCCAGTTCATGGAGCGCCGTTTCGGCGTCCACGAACCGCACATCTCCCCCTGGCGCCGCGCCATCTGCGGCGACCTCACGTCGGCCTTCGACTTCGGCCTCAAACACACCAAGCCCGCGCCCCTGCCGAGCACCGACGCCTATGAGCCGCCGGACAACGAACGGCACGACAGCTACACCCCTTCGCCGCCGGCCGCACCGGCCCTGCCCAAGCAGGAGAAGGGCGCGCGGCCCACCCGGCCCCTCCCCTACGCGCCCCTCGTCACCGCTGCCGTCAAACCCTCCGACGCGAGCATCAAGCTCACTTTCACCCCCGGTGACGAAACCGGGGCCTGCTTCCTGGTCACCTCCGGCAACCGCGACGACGGGCCCTGGACCTACACCGCCGCGGCCGGCAAGAAGATCTCCGACACCTGGAGCACCGGCCCCTCCGAAGGGGCGTACGAGCTGAGCGTGCACGGCCCAGGCGGCTACTTGCGGACCTACGAGGGCACGGCCGCGACCGCGAGCCCGGAAGTCACCGGCCACCACGACAAGTGCACCGGCCGCCGCAAGCTCACCTTCACCAACCCCGCCAGGACCGCCTGCCACCTCACCGTCACCAACGCGTACGGCGGCAAGAGCACCGAGCTCACCGTCGCCGCGGGCGGCCGGCAGACCCGCTGGGTCGACCTCGGCCACAGCAAGCGCTGGTACGACCTGCGCGTACGGTCCGACAGCGACAGCGCCTACCTGCGCAGGTTCGCCGGACACGTGGAGACGGGCGAGGCAGGCACCAGCGACCCGGCGCTGCGCACCGCCTGACCGCTCACTCCCCGTCGCCCTCGCTTTCGCCCTCGCTTCGGCCTTCGCCGGCCGGCCTGACCCGTACGTGCATGCGCTCGCCCTGTGCCCCGTACAGGGCGAGGAATTCCACGGGGATGTCACCGGCATTGGCGAAGCCGTGGGGTGTGCGGGTGTCGAACTCGGCGGCCTCGCCCGCCGTGAGGACGAGGTCGTGTTCGCCGAGGGCGAGCAGCAGGCGGCCGGAGAGGACGTAGAGCCACTCGTAGCCCTCGTGCATGCCCTGCTCGGGGCGTGCGGTCTTGCCGCCGCTCCTCTTGGCGACCGGCATGACCTGCTTGTAGGCGTGCATGCCGCCGAGGTGGCGCGTCAGGGGGACCCAGGTGTTTCCGTGGCGCATGAACGGCCTCGGGTGGATGCGCGGGTCGCCGGTCTGGGGCGCGCCGACCAGCTCGTCGAGCGGGACGCCGTACGCCTTGGCAAGGGGCAGCAGGAGCTTCAGGGTCGGCTCGCGCTGCCCCGCCTCAAGGCGCGAGAGCGTGCTCAGGGAGATGCCCGTCTCCTCGCTCAGCCGGGCCAGTGTGGCGCCCCGCGCCTTCCGCAGTGCCCGCAGCCGCGGTCCGACGGCGGTCAGCACATCCGTGAGTTCGGCCTCGTCGCTCATCCCTCCATTTGCCGATGCGGCAAATATCTTTGTCAAGCCGCGGCGGCCGCGCGCAGGGTTGCCAGAGAGCAGAAGGAGCCCACATGAGCGACCAGCACACCCACGCCCACACCGCCCCCACCGGCCCCACCGGCCCGACCTCCTCGGCCGCCGCCGACACGGCCGAAGCGTTCTGGGACGAGCGCTACAACCAGAGCGGCCGTCTGTGGAGCGGCGAACCCAATGCCGCACTCGTCCGCGAGACCGAAGGTCTGACGCCGGGCAGCGCCCTGGACCTGGGCTGCGGAGAGGGGGGCGACGCGATCTGGCTCGCGCGGCAGGGCTGGCGCGTCACCGCGACCGACATCTCCCGCGTAGCCCTGGGCCGCGCGGCCGAGCACGCGGCCCAGGCGCAGGTCGCCGACCGGGTCGACTGGCAGCGCCACGACCTCGGCACGTCCTTCCCCGCCGGGAGCTACGACCTGGCCTGTGCCCAGTTCCTGCACTCCCTGCACGAGATGCCGCGCGAGCAGATCCTGCGGGGCGCCGCCGCGGCCGTCGCGCCGGGCGGCACCCTCCTGATCGTCGGCCACATGGGCTTCCCGGCCTGGGAGACCGAGCCGCACCCCGGCGTGGACTTCCCCACCCCCCAGAAGGTCCTGGCCTCTCTCGACCTGGCGGCCGACCAGTGGGACGTCCTCGTCTGCGACACCCATGAGCACCCCCTGACGGACCCCGACGGGCAGCCCTCCACGCGCACCAACTACACCGTCAAGGCACGGCGCCGCACCCCGAAGGACTGACCGCCCGACAACACGATCGGCCCGTGGTCCAATCGCTGCGGCCATCGTGAGGGAGGCGGATCATGTCCACGCGTGACGCGTCCGACGGCGCGGCATCGGATGCCGGTGGAGACGGTGGAGACCGGTCCGATCCGCCTCCCGGCTTATGGACCAACCCCAACTACCGCATTTTCCTGGGCATCCAGACCCTGTCCGCCCTGGGCCACTCCTTCTCGTACGTCGCGATCCCGCTCCTCGTCCTGCACAGCACGGGCTCGATCGTGCAGATGGGCCTGGTCACGGGGCTAACCGGCGCCGCCTCGATCGCCACCGGCCTCTTCCCTGCCAGATCACCGGCCGCCCGACGGCGACCCGCACCAGGGCCGACGGGCAGGCGTGCGCGGGGAGTTCCTGGCCGGGGCCCGCTTCCTGTGGGCACATCCGGTGCTGCGCCCCCTGACGGTGCTGCTGTCGCTCCTGACGTTCCTCACATACGGACTGACCGACGTCATCATCTTCCGGGTCAAGGAGGACCTCGGCCACGCGGACAGCACGGTCGGCTACGTCCTGACGGCCGGGACCGTCGGCTCCTGCCTGGCGGCCTTCGCGGTGGACCGGGTGCGCAGACGCCTGGGGTTCGGGGTCAGCTGGATCGGAGGGTTCGCCCTGGCCGGCGTCGCCCTCGCGTGCCTGGGCCTGTCGGAGAGTGTGCCGACGCTCGGCGCGCTCGCGGCCGTCATCCTGTTCTGCACCGCGTTCACGGGGATCTGCTCGATGTCCTTGCGCCAGGAGGTGACGCCGGGCCACCTCCTCGGGCGGGTCACCGCGTCCTTCTGGACCATCCACTCCGCACTGGGGCCGCTCGGCGCCGCCGCCGTCACAGCCGCGGTCGCCGGATTCGGCGTGGCCTCGGTCAGCCTGGTCATCGGGGTGAGTGTCGTGTGCATCGCCCTCAGCGGGGCGCAACAGGGATCGGCGGAGCCACCGGCCGGGACCGGCACGTCGCCCGTTCAGCCCGTGACGATGCCGGCGACGAGGTTGATCGTCGTGGCCAGGATGCTCGCGCCGAAGACGTAGGAAAGCAGGCAATGCCGTAGGACCACCGCGCGGATCGTGGAGCTGGAGACGTCCGTGTCGGAGACCTGGTAGGTCATGCCGAGGTTGAAGCTGAAGTAGAGGAAGTCGCTGTACGCGGGCGGGTCTTCGGAGTTGAAGTCGATGCCGCCCCTGGGGGCCAGGTAGAAGAGGTACGCGTAGCGGGTGGCGTACATCAGGTGGAGCGCCGCCCAGGCCATGAAGACGCCACCGAGTGCCGTCGCGGCCGCGGCGTGGCCCATGCCCGAGTCGCCGAGCAGGAGCAGCACCACGATGCCGATCAGGCCGCACAGGGCGGCCCCGACGACGACGAGTTCCTCGGTGACCGGCCGGAACTCCTCGCGCCGCACGTTGCGGTGGGTAGTGGCGGCGTCCATGGGCCACAGCACGATCCAGCCCGCCACGACGAAGAGCGTCTGCGCCGCGGCGATCCCGGCGAGTACGCCGAGCGGCGCCCTGGTCAGTACGCCGACGACCGCGCCGATCGCCGCCCCGATGACCACCGCTCCGGCCAGTCGGGGCACCGCGGAGAGCGGCAGCAGGTGCTTCACGCGCTCAGTGCTTCAGGACGACGACTGCCTCGTCCGTGTAGGCCAGGAAGGTGAGCGTCTCCTGCAGGTAAAGCTCGATGCCGCTCGTGTCGTGCGCCGTGTAGCCGATCGCCAGATCGTGCCCCAGGAGCAGTTCGAAGTCGCCACCGCGGGTGGACAGGACGAACGCGCCGCTCAGCGCGGGCGCCCAGATCGGATCGCTGCCCATGATCCGGCCCAGGTGCGCCGCGATCGGGTAGCCGTGGTCGGAGGTCTCGCTGACCTCTCGGTACTCCTCGGCGCCGAGCAGCAGTGCGTAGGGGCCCTCGACTCCGGCCAGCCTCAGCGCCGTAAGGGCCCGGCTGATCGCGTCGGGGTAGTCGAGCGGTTCGCCGGGCAGGGTGAGCACCGGGTTGGACGTCCGCTCGCGCAGCCCTTCGACGCCCGCCGCCGCGTATCCGTCGAAGATCGTGCGGTCCTCCGCGAAGGCGATGGCGCGCGCCGCGTCCTTCACGGGCTGCCAGTCGGAGTCGCTCGAACCGCGCTCGACGTCGTCCACGGCGGCCCGGCTGACGGTGAACGGCACTCGCAGTTCGACCAGCGGCTTCGCCTCGCGCAGCCGCGCCGTCACGCCGGGGGCGGGCGAGGTGATGTCGGCGAGGTGTCCGGTGCCTGCGGCGGCGAGCTTGGGCCCGGCCGGGTCGGGGACGTCGACGACCCGGCGGCCCGCGACGAGGCGGCGGAAGGTGCGGCGGGCCTCCTCCTCGATCTCGGCCCAGGCCTCGGGAGTGATCGGGGCGAGCTCGCGGTGCAGGTTGTTCGGGACGGCGGGGGTCGTCATGGCGCTCAGGCTCCTTTCAGACTGCCGATGCCCAGGGAGGCGCCGGAGGCGGCGTCGGCCACAAAGGCGGTGTCTGCATCGGCTTCCGCACCGGCGGGCGCGAAGTCGGGGAGGTCGCCGAGCAGGTCGGCGTCGGGCACGAAGAACAGGCCGCCGGTCACGGCCGTGGAGAAGTCGAGAATGCGGTCCGTCCGGCCCGGAGGGTCACCGAGGAACATGTTGCGCAGCATCTGCTCCGTCACCGCGGCCGTGCGCGCGTAGCCGATGAAGTACGTGCCGAACTCGCCGCGGCCGATCCGCCCGAACGGCATGTTCTCGCGCACGATCTTCTGCTCGACCCCGTCGTCGTCGACGATCGTGTTGAGCGTGACGTGCGAGTCGTCCGGCTTGATGTCGTCCGGCAGCTCCACGTTCTCCTGCTTGGTGCGTCCGATGACGTGTTCCTGCTCCTCGACAGTGAGCGCCTGCCAGGCCGCCATGTCGTGCACGTACTTCTGCACGATCACGTAGCTGCCGCCCCGGAACCGCGGATCCTCGTCGCCGACGAACACGGCGTCGGCCGCCGCTCCTCCCCCGGGGTTCTCGCTGCCGTCGACGAACCCGAGCAGGTCGCGCTCGTCGAAGTACTTGAAGCCGTGCACCTCGTCGACGACGGTCACGGCGGGGCCCAGCCGCTCCACGATGAGCCGGGCCAGCTCGAAGCAGAGGTCCATGCGTCTGGCGCGCAGGTGGAACAGGAGGTCGCCCGGGGTGGCCGGTGCCTGGTGGCGGGGGCCTCGCAGCGGCTCGAAGGGGTGCAGTTCGCGGGGCCGCGGCCCGGCCACGAGCAGGTCCCACCCCCGGGAGCCGATGCCCGCGACGCAGGTCAGGCCCTCGTCGGGGTGGCGGAACGCCACCGATCGGGTCAGCCCCGCCAGATCGGCGAGGGCCTCGCGTACGGCGGCCTCGCCGCCGGGGGCCACGGTGGCCACCAGGAACACGGCGGCCCTGGCAGGCGGTGTGACCACGGGCTGCGGGGTGACCATGAAACTCCAAAGGGACCAAAGGGCCAAAACGGACAGGGTCAGCGTATGTGCGCCCGCCTGGACGCGCAGTTCACCGGACGGCGGTGATGGTGACCTTGACGTGTTTCATGATCGGCTGGTCGCTCTGGGTGCTGTAGTCGCCGAGCGCGCACAGCACGTTCATCTCGGGCATGTAGCCGGCCGCGCAGCCCCGGGGGATGTCGTACGGGATGGCGAGGTAGCCGTTGAGGTGGCGCCTGCTGCCGTCCTTGGCGGTACTGGTGATGTCGACGGGGGCCGATGCGGTGATGCCGCGCTCGCGCATGTCGTCCCGGTTCATGAAGACGAGCGTGCGCAGGTTCTTGATGCCTCGGTAGCGGTCGTTGTCGGAGTAGATGGTGGTGTTCCACTGGTCGTGCGACCGCATGGTGCCCAGGGCCAGCGTGCCGGGGGCGGGCACGACGTCGGGCAGGGCGGCGACGGAGAACTCGGCTCGCCCGGACGGCGTACGGAAGACCAGCTCACGGGCGGGCTGCTTGATGCGGAAGCCGAGGGGAAGGCGCACACGGCGGTTGAAGTCCTCGAAGCCGTCGAGCGCCTGGGCCATGGTGTCGCGGATGCGGTCGTAGTCCTCGATGTACCACTCCCAGGGGGTGGCGCTGTCGGGCAGGGCCGCTCGGGCCATGCCCGCGACGATCGCCGGCTCGGAGAGCAGGTGCGGTGAGGCGGGGCGCTTCATGCCGACGGACAGGTGCACCATGCTCATCGAGTCCTCGACGGATGTGCTCTGCACGCCCTTGCGCTGATGGTCCTTCTCGGTGCGGCCCAGGCACGGCAGGATGAGGGCCTCGCGGCCGTGGACGAGATGGCTGCGGTTCAGCTTGGTGCTGACCTGGACGGTGAGGTCGCAGGTGCGCAGCGCCTCGTAGGTGTACGGGGTGTCGGGCGCCGCCAGGGCGAAGTTGCCGCCCATGCCGACGAACACCTTCACCTCGCCCCGGTGCATCGCCTTGATGGTGGCGACGGTGTCCAGGCCGTGCTCGCGGGGCGGCTCGATGTCGCAGACCTCGGCGAGGCGGCTCAGGAACTCTTCACCGGGGCGGTGGTCGATGCCGCAGGTGCGGTTTCCCTGGACGTTGCTGTGCCCGCGCACCGGGGAGGGGCCCGCCCCTTCCCTTCCCAGGTTTCCGCGCAGGAGCAGGAGGTTGACGATCTCCCGGGCCGTGTCGACGCCGTGCTCGTGCTGGGTGACGCCAAGACACCAGCTGACGATGCTGCGGTCGGCGTCGCGGTACACACGGGCCGCCTTGAGGACGTCTGCGCGACTGACCCCGGACTGGTTCTCGATCTCCTCCCAGGGCGTGGCCTCGCACAGGGCGCGGTACTCGTCGAAGCCGGTGGTGTGCCGGTCGATGAACTCGCGGTCGAGCGCCTTAGGGTCGGTCGGTGACTGTTCCAGGACCGCCTTCGCCATGCCGCGCAGGAGGGCCATGTCGCCGCCGATGCGCGGCTGCAGATTCAGGGTGCTGGTCCGTGTCGCCTTGTTGAGCGCCATGTCCGTGAAGTCGTGCGGGACGATGGTGCGGGTGGCGGCGGCCTCGACCAGCGGGTTGATGTGCACGATCTGCGCGCCGCGGTCGTACGCGTCGGCGAGGGCCGTGAGCATCCGGGGTGCGTTGGAGGCCGCGTTGACGCCCAGGATGAACAGCGCGTCGGTGGCTTCCCAGTCCTTGAGGTCGACGGTCCCCTTGCCGGTACCCAGCGACGCCGTGAGCGCCCGGCCGCTGGCCTCGTGGCACATGTTCGAGCAGTCGGGCAGGTTGTTCGTGCCCAGTTCACGGGCCATCAGCTGGTAGAGGAAGGTGGCCTCGTTGCCGAGGCGGCCCGAGGTGTAGAACGCGGCCTGGTCGGGGTCGTCGAGGCCGCGCAGCGCACGGCCGACGACGTCGAACGCGTCCTTCCAGCTGATCGGTACGTAGTGGTCCGTCTCTGGGTCGTAGACCATCGGTTCCGTCAACCGGCCCTGGTTCTCCAGGTCGTAATCGCTCCAGCCCCGCAGCTCGGTCACCGCGTGGGCGGCGAAGAACTCACGGCCGACCCGCTTGCGGGTCATCTCCCAGGTGACGTGCTTGATGCCGTTCTCGCAGATGTCGAGGTGCAGCCCTTTGGTGTCGTCCGGCCAGGCGCAGCCCGGGCAGTCGAAACCGCCGTCCTCGTGGTTCATCCGTTTGATCGCCCGCGGCCCGTCTACCAACGCGCCCTCGCGCACGAGGAATTGGGTGACGCTCTTGGCGGCGCCCCAGCCGGCGGCCGGATGGTGGTAGGGACGAAACTCCGGATCGCCGGTGGGGACGGGGCCCACCCTGGGCTCCAGCCGCTCCTGCTCCTCGTCGGACGCGCTCAAGACTGCCAACCTTCCGCCCTGCGGACATGCGCCCATAACGGCACTTTCCGCCCAGGCTAGGCCTGCCGGGCCGTCCTCGCCACAGCTGGCGACCTCCGGACCGAACAGGTACCCGCCTGATGACCGCGGTCAGCCGTGGGCCTTGGGCAGTTCCACCGTCAGGGTCACCATGCTCCCGCCGGGGCCCGCGGAAATGGTCAGCTCGTCGGTGAGCAGGCCGGCGAGCCACAGTCCCCGCCCGCCCACCTGGCCGTCGAGTCCAGGAGCCAGCTCAGGAATGACGTCGGCGCTGAAGCCGGGGCCCATGTCGTGGATGTGGCAGGCAAGATGGCCGTTGCTGCGCTGGAGGACCAGCGTGCCGCCACCGCCCGCGTGCTCGACCGCGTTGACCGCCACGGCGTCCAGAGCCACGATGAAGTCGCTGCGCCGCGGCTCGGTCAGGCCTTGGTGGTCTGCGTACTGTTCGACGAGCATCCGCAGCCGGGGCAGGTCATCCTGGGTGAAGCGCGATTCCAGCAGGGTGACGGGCGGGACCTCGCGAGGACCTGGCGTGGTCGTCATCAGCGGTCCACCTCACTGATCACCATGTTCGGCACCTGGTCGGCGCCTGCTCGGCGCAGTATGCGGGCCGCTGGCGGCGGACATTGGACCCGGACCGGTCCGTGCGGGTGATCCAGGATGAGCCGCAGCAGGTCCACCGCACAGGCGACGCCGAGGAAGACGAGGCCGGACAGGTCCACGGTCAGCGGCCCGGAGTTCTCGCTGCGCCTGAGCCCTTCGCGTACGGCGCCGATGAACTCCTCCCGGGTGGCGATGTCCGCCTCACCGACCAACTGCACCAACGCCTCCGCCTGTTCCACGTGCAGGGCACCCAGGCGGGGAAGCAGCCGGCAGGGGTGTGCCTCGTGCATGGCCTCCAGGACACCGGGGTTGAACCAGCGGCTGTCGTAGGCGCAGATCTCGGTGTAGGGGCGGTCGGTGAACAGATGCTGGGCGTGGGACTCACGGTGCATCATGACCTCGACGTCGGCGCCGAGATCCCCCACCCAGTGCATGTCGATGTAGGTGCGCAGCCCGCTGTAGCCCTCGGCCAGGGCCCGGTCGGTCTCCTCCGTGATGCGCTCCCACTGCCGGTGGGGGGTGAACGCGTCCTGGGGGTGGATGAGGGCGCGCATGCTGCTGAGCACCAGCTGCCCCTGTTCGCGAGCGGCTCCCAGCAGGGCCCCCGGCGCATCGAGCCGGTCCCACACCTGTTCCTCGTACAGGTGCGGAGCGGCGAAGACCATCACCTTCTCGCGCTTCACCAGCCCGGACCAGGCGAAAGCGGACACTACGTCGCGGCCCGCATCGTCGTCGGCGTAACTGACGAAAGCATGGTCGCCCGCCCGCAGGTGCTGGACCGGGATCGTACCGACCGACGCCGAGCCGGCATCCGCCATCTCTCACCTCCGGGACCCACAGGGCCCGACGGGAACAAGTGCGGGCCACACGTTAGCGGTCCGTACCGCACGGCCGCGCATCCCCGCAGAAAGCGACAGGCAGCTGACGCTGCGGCCACTCATGGCGATCGGGAGTGCGCGAAGTTGATCCGTTCCGGGCTGGTTCTGTTCGCCGGATTCAGGACTTCGAGAGCGTGCGCTCCACGAGTGCGCGCGCGTAGGCGGCGTCCAGCTGGCTGGGGCGGAAGAGGATGCGGTACATCATCGGCGCCACGATCTGGTCGATGACCTGCTCGATGTCCGGGACGGCCTCGCCCCGGTCCGACGCACGGGACAGGACGATGTCGATCTGGTCCGCGGCGAAGGCGGAGCACAGGCCCGCATTGCTCCCGTCCGGGTCGCCGAGGAGCGCGTCCCTGATGTACGCGCGCCCCGGCGGGGATGCCATCTCGTCGAGGAACTGCTCCGCCCAGGCGCCGAGGTCCGCACGCAGGGTGCCGAGGTCGGCCGGCGGCCCTTCAGGGCGCAGGTGTTCCACTGCCACGTCGGACAAGAGCTCCTGCAAGTCACCCCACCGGCGGTAGATGGTCGACGGCGTCACCCCCGCGCGGGCGGCGACGAGAGGAACGGTCAGCGCCTCGCGCCCCACCTCGGCCTGCAGCCCACGGACCGCCGCGTGGACCGACTCCTGGACACGGGCGCTGCGCCCTCCGGGCCTGACCATGGGCTTCGGACTCATGGCTCCACTTTATCCCTAATGCAAAATCGTTGCTTCTAAGCGCCGCCCCCGCCACTCCAGCCACTGCCGATGACCGTTTCCTTTCGCGTGGCCACCTCATAGGCATGCCCGGCCCGCAGCACGGTCGCTTCACCGCGGGGGCGGCCCATCAGCTGCATGCCGATCGGCATGCCCGCGTGATCCTGACCGACGGGCAGGGTCAGCGCCGGTACGCCCGTGATGTTGGCCGGGGAGGAGAGGCGGACGTAGCTGTCGGCGACGGCCTCGACCGTGCCGTCCGCCCACTCCACGCTGTCCTGAACGGACTTGACCGCCGTCATCGGCACCGCGGGCGCCGCGATCACATCGACGTGGCCGAGCATCCGCGCCCAGGCCTCGCGCATCAGCGCCCTCGCGCGCTGGGCCCGGAGATAGTCGCCGGCGGTCACGAGCTCGCCCGCCTCCAGCAGGATGCGGACGTCCGGCGCGTAGAGATCGGGAGTCGAGCGGAGGGTCCGCTCGTGGTACGAGGTCGCCTCGGGGACCATCAGCCCCCACAGGATGGCCTGGAAGTAGCGCGCCATCGGGATCTCGACCTCGACGAGTTCGGCCCCCAGTTCCTGGAGCTGCCCGATGGCCCGGCGCACGCTCTCCTCGACCTCGGGGCTCACCCGCTCGAAGTAGTGGTTGCGCGGCACTCCCACCCGCAGCCCCGACAGGTCACCCGCCTCCGGGGAGTCCCAGCCGCCGGTCACGGCGGCGTGTCCGGCGGGGTCGTACCGGTCCCGTCCCACCAGCGCGCCGAGGACGAGCGCGGCGTCCCGCACCGTGCGGGTCATGGGGCCGACGTGGTCCAGGGACCAGGACAGGGACGTCACGCCGTCGCGGGAGATCAGACCGTACGTCGGCTTGAGACCGACCACGCCGTTGAGAGCCGCGGGGACGCGGATCGAGCCGCCGGTGTCGGTCCCCAGCGCGAAGGTGGCCTCGCCCGCCGCGACGGCGACGGCCGAGCCGCCGCTCGACCCGCCCGCGACACGGCTGTCGTCCCAGGCATTGCGCGTCTGAGGGGTGGTCAGCCCGTACGCGAACTCGTGGGTGTGGGTCTTGCCGAGGAGCACCGCTCCGGCCTCGGACAGGCGCGCCGCGACGGTGCTGTCGCCTTCGGCGACGTGGTCCGCCCTGACGCGGGAACTCGCCGTGGTGGGCATGCCCTTGACGTCGATCAGGTCCTTCAGGCCCATGGGTATTCCGTGCAGCGGGCCGCGCGAGCGGCCCCGGGCGATCTCGCGCTCGGCCTCGGCCGCCGCTCGCCGGGCGGAGTCCGCGGCGACGGTGACGTAGGCCTGGAGGCGGTCTTCCACCTCGGCGATGCGGTCCAGCACGGAATCGGTCAGCTCGACCGGGGACAGCTCCCCCGCGGCCACCGCGCGGGCGGCATCGGCGAGCGACAGCTCAAACGGCTGCATCTGCGTCCTCCAGCTCTGCCGTACGTACGTCCTCCAGCTCGGGCGAGTAGGACATGGCGGGCGGCGTCTCCCCGAAGTCCAGTTCGCGCAGCGTCGCGATGACGGAATGGATGTGCTGGGCGGTCGATGCCACCACCTCGTGACGGTCGTCTGCCAGCGGCAGGCCCGCCCGGAGCGCCCCTCGGGCGGCCTCCTGCGGGGTGAGTTCGGCGGCGTCCATGCGGGCCCTCTCGACTCGGTTCGGCTCGTCGCGCGATGCCGGACGGAGGCCCACCACAGCACGACGACACTCAAACGCAAATTGTTTGCTTTAACGCGACGATAGGCCCTACGCTGACTTAACGCAAACACGTTGCTTTTAGCCACAGGGCCACGTCACGCTCACGCACCGGACAGAGGAACACCGCATGCCCACCACCGCGCACCACGCCACCCCCCACACCGACGCCCCGACCTGGACCGTGGGAGACATCACCGTCCACCGTGTCGACGAGGTACCCCTGCCCCCGCAGACGGGCCCCTGGCTGCTACCCGGAGCCACCCCCGAGGTCGTGGCCCAAGCCCCTTGGCTACAGCCGGACTTCGCGGACGAACAGCGCGTCCTGCGGCTCGCGAGCCACAGTTTCGCGGTCGACGTCGCCGGACTGCGCGTGCTCGTCGACACCGGAATCGGCAATGGCAAGCGGCGGGCCAACCCCGCGTGGTCCAACCTGAACAGCGACTACCTGAAGCGGCTGACCCAGGCGGGGTTCGCACCCGATTCGGTGGATCTCGTCGTCCTGACCCACCTGCACACCGACCACGTCGGCTGGAACACCCGGTCTGACGGGGCCAGTTGGGTGCCCACCTTCCCCAACGCCCGCTACCTCACGACCCGCACCGAATGGGACCACTGGGCCGCCGTCGACATGGACGAGGCCCGGCGCCAGATGTTCCGGGACTCCGTGCACCCCATCAAGGACGCGGGCCTGCTCGACCTCGTCGACGTACCGCTCGACGGATCCGCCATCGACATCGCCCCGGGTATCCGCCTGCGCCCCACCCCCGGCCACACACCGGGCCAGGTGGCGGTGGAGCTGAGCAGCAACGGCGAGCGCGCGCTCATCACCGGTGACTGCATCCACCATCCCGTCCAGCTGGTCGACCCCGGCCTGGGAAGCTGCGTGGACACAGACCCCGCGGCGGCGGCAAGGACCCGCCGGGAGCTCCTCGGCTCACTCTCCGGCACCGGCACGCTGCTGCTCGGCAGTCACTTCCCGCCGCCCACGGCGGGCCATGTGGTCCCCGAGGGAGACGCCTACCGACTCGTCCCCGCCGCCAACGCCCCTGCGAGGGAGATCTCCGCTACTTGAGGTACGGGCCGTCCGCTCCCACCTTGCCCGGGGCCGGGTTGCCCGGCAGGTCGAGGACGTAGGCGCGCAGGTTGCCCTTGCCGGGGGACGCGACGGAGAGTCTCCGTAGAAGTCGTCGGCCTTGTCCGCGCCGTACTTCGCCACCAGCTTGTCGTGCAGCGCGGGCAGGAAGCGGCGGTTCCAGGTGGTGCGCGGGATGTGCACGGCGGTGTCGATGCGGAAGCCGTCGACGCCGATGTCGATGTACTTGTCGTAGGCGTCGATCAGGTACTGCTGCACCTCGGAGTTCTCGGTGTTGAAGTCCGCCAGGTCGTCGTGGAGCCAGCAGCTGCGCGAGTCCTCGCGTCCCAGTTGCCGATCCAGCACTGGTGGTACTTGGACGCGGGGAACATGCCTGATGTGGGGCTCGGCCACTGGCAGTTGTAGATCTTCCTGCCGCGACGGCGGACGAATCAGGCTCGCCCTGGGCGGCGCTCCCGGACCCTGGCAACAGGGTCAGGAGCAGGCCGCCCAGGACGGCGCCATGAGCAGGCGTGATGTGTGGTGCGACATGCGGCTTCCTGTACGCAGTGGGGTACGTGGGAGGGCGACGCGCGCCATCAGCCCGGATCGGTTGTCTCGCGGAACCGGTCCGGCCCCTGGTTCAGCCTCGCTCGAAGACGGCGACGCTCCGTGCGGGGACGCTGAAGGTGCCCGAACTCCTTTCGTACGAGGCCGACTTGACCACCGGGTCGGCACCCTTCGCCTGGACGGGGTGCAGTGCGTACGCGGTGTTCGCGAGGTCCGCGACGCGCTGCTTCTGCGCGTCCGGGGTCGCGTTGAAGACGACCACGAGGTTCCCGAGCTCCATGGTGATGACGCCGGGAGTCTCGGCGGACGTACCCGAGAGCGGGTACGAGAGCCGGGACTGGACCTGGCCGGACGTGGCCAGGGAGAACGCGGGCTCCGTCGCGCGCAGCTTCACCAGGTCCTGGTAGGCGGCCGAGGTTCCGTCGATCTCCGCGCAGCCCGGGGTCAGGGTGGCGGACGTCAACAGGGGCTTTCCGTAGGGCCACTTGTCCTTGTTGTCGGCGGCCGGGGGCAGGCCACGCCCGAATCCGTTGCCGTCACGGCAGTCCCAGTGCAGGGCGTTGAACCAGTCGCCGCTGTCGTAGGAGTTGCGGTCCAGGGACTTGGAGCGCAGCAGGTCGCTGCCGGCCTGGGACAGGGACGGGCCCTGGGCCAGGGTGGAGGTCGCCATGGCGAGCACCTGCATGCGCGAGCGCTCGGCGGCCGTGGTGTCCGAGGGCAGCTTGAAGGCCAGGGCGTCGTACAGCGATTCGTTGTCATGGGCGTCGGAGTAGGAGAGGGCGTCGCCGGGAGCCGCCGCGTATCCGGCCGGGGCGCCGTTGTAGTCGACCTCGGATCCCTTGACCCGCTTTCCTGTGGAGTCGGTGAAGGTGTACGCGGCGAGGTTGCCGGTGAGGGCCACCTTCAGGAGGTCCTGGTAGTGCAGGAGCCGGGCCTTCTGCTCGGCCGGGGTGCCGTTCGCCTTCGAGGCGTTGGGGTCGGTGAACAGGCCGCTGGCGAAGCCCTGGACGCCGGGGTCCTCGTCGAAGGGGCCACCGCCGCGCACCGCGTCGCGACCGCGGTCGGAGAAGGTGGCGATGCCTGTGCCCGCCATGTTCTTCTGGGTGGCCTGGACGAAGCGGGCGTCGTCCGCGATCTCGCCGAAGTTCCAGCCCTCGCCGTACAGGACGATGTTCTTCCCGTCGACGCCGTCCTTCTTGAGGGTCAGCGCGTCCAGGGCCTTGCGGACGGCCAGGATGTTGGCCTTGGGGTGGTGCCCCATCAGGTCGAAGCGGAAGCCGTCGACCTTGTACTCCTTGGCCCAGGTGACAAGGGAGTCGACCACGAGTTTGCCCATCATGGCGTTCTCGGGGGCGGTGTTGGCGCAGCAGGTGGAGGTGGCCACGGTGCCGTCGGCAAGGAGACGCTGGTAGTAGCCGGGCACGATCTTGTCCAGGACGGACTTGTCGGCCTGGCCGCTCGCGACGGTGTGGTTGTAGACGACGTCCATCACGGTGCGCAGACCGGAGTCGCCCAGGCCCTGCACCATCTGCCGGAACTCGACCGTGCGGCGGGTCCCGGAAGGGTCGCTCGCGTAGCTGCCCTCGGGCACCGTGTAGTGCAGGGGGTCGTAGCCCCAGTTGTAGGCGTCCTTGGCCGCGGTCCTGGTGACGCAGGCCTGCTGCTGGTCGGAGTCCGGGGCGGGCGCCCTCAGGTCGCAGTCGGGCGTGGCCTGGTCGGCGGCGCGCTCGGGGATGGTGCCGATGTCGAAGGCGGGCAGCAGATGGACGTAGGAGGTGCCTGCCTTGGCCAGCTTGCTCAGGTGCTTCATGCCGTCGGACTTCGTGTCGGTGAAGGCCAGGTACTTGCCGGGGTGACGCGCCGTACTGTCCTCGACGGAGAAGTCACGGATGTGCAGTTCCTGGATCTGCGCGTCGCGCAGCGGCGTCGCCTTCGGCTTCCTCAGCTGTTCCCAGCCCTTGGGGGCCAGCTTCGGGTCGTCGAGGTCGACGGCGATGCTGCGCCGCGAGTCGGCGGTGAGCGCCGTGGAGTAGGGGTCGGTGACCTTGTTGGTGACGACCTTCTGGACGCTGGGCGCCCACACCTTCACGACGTACCGGTACTGCTTGCCCGTCCAGCTCCTGGCTCCGGCGACGGACCATACGCCGCTGGTGTCGTCGCGCCGCATCGCCACGCGCTTGCCGTCGAGTTCGAGGCTGACGGACTGGGCGGTGGGAGCCCACAGGGCCAGGGTGGGGCGGCCGCCCCGGAACTGCGGGCCAAGAGCGGCCTTGGTGGCGGTGGCGCTGTAGAGGTCGTCGAGGACGCCCTGCGTCTGGACTCCCGTGGCGGTGAGCAGGGTGCCGTCGGCGCTGCTGCGGGTGGCGACGAGCTGGCCGGTGAGGGCGTGGCGGACCCGGTCCCGGTCGCGTGGGTCGACGGTGAAGGCCGCGTAGCCCTTCAGGTGCGGGTACTTCTTGCGCTGGGCGTCGGTCAGGCCGCCCTCGGCCGGGGCGAGGCGGATCCGCCGTCCCTCGCCGACGAGTGCGCCGTTCTTGACGGTCAGCTGTCCGTCGTGGGCGTACACCAGCTCCTGGGTGGCGGAGTCGCCTCGGACGTCCCAGGCGACGGTGTCGCGGTCGACCCACTGCGCCCGGGACGTGGACAGGTCCAGGTCGGCGGGCGCGTCGGCGGCGGCCGGTGCTCGGGGCGCCGCGGCGACCGAGGGTGTCATGGGCGCGACCGCGGCGAGCAGGGCGAGGGCCGTGGTCACGAGGGTGCGGCGGGGGGAGCCGGCCAAGGGGAGCTTCTCCTTGTGAAGTGCGGGGCACGGGATGCGGAAAGTGAGCGCGCCGGGGGCAAGAATCAGCCCCTCCGGCGTTTGAGGAGCGGGGTCCGGGGCGGGGCCCCGAGTCGGTGTGGGCCGCCCGGCGGCGGGGAAGCGAACGCCGGGCGGCCCGTGAAGCAGGGCGGTCAGCCGCGCCGCATGGCACTCAGCAGCTCTTGGCCCCGGTGTGCAGGGCAAGCGCGGTGTTCGGCGCCACGGTGGCCGTGAACTGGCCGGAGCCGTTGACGGTGACGCTCCTGCCGCTCTGGACGTCGCAGTAGCTGCCCGCGGCGAGGGACGTCTGGAAGGTCCGGCCGACCGAGGAGCCCTCGTGGTTGACGACCACGTACGCCTTGTCTCCGCGGCCGAACGCGATGGCGTTGTTGCCGTTGTCCCACCAGTTGGTCATGCCTGTTCCGCGTGCGGTGTTGCGGAACTTGACCATGCTCCTGATCTCGGGCCAGGCGTGCTGGCACTTCCAGCCGTCGCTGTAGCAGGCCTTCACCTGGCCGCCATGGGGCGATCCCGCGTCGTTGTTGCTGAACTCGTAGCCGGAGTGCACGTCCGGGGAGCCGTAGGGCAGCGCCAGCATGAAGACGTGCGCGAGGGTGTAGTTCGCGCCGTCCTTGTAGCTGAGGGTCTGGCCGTGCCGCTCGGTGTCGTGGTTGGCGACGAAGACGGCGGCCGATCCGCTCGGCATGTAGCCCCAGCCCTCACCGAAGTTCTTCAGGTAGGCGAGCTTCTCGTTGTTGAACACGCGCTTGAGGTCCCAGCCGTAGCGGAACTCCTGGGCGTCACCGGTGGCGGTGTACTCGCTCGGCGAGACCGCCTCGCCCGAGCCGTAGATCGTCTCCTGCTTGAAGTAGACGCCGGGGTTGCTGAGCCGGGACTTGATGTTCTTCAGGTCGTCCACGGGGATGTGCTTGGCCGCGTCGACCCGGAAGCCGTCGACACCCAGGGAAAGGAGGTCGTTCAGGTAGGCCGCGACCCGTCCGCGGACGTACTCCTCACCGGTGTCGAGGTCGGCGAGTCCGCCCAGCTCACAGTTCTGGACGTTCCCGCGGTCCTGGTAATTGCCGATCTCCGAGCGGCAGTTGTCCATGTCGGCGCCCGAGTACGTGCCCGGGTAGTCGTACTTGGTGAACGCGGAGCCCGCCGAGCCGGTGCCGGAGGCGTTCGTCATGTGGTTGATCACCGCGTCGGCGACGACCTTCACCCCGGCCGCGTGGCAAGTGTCGACCATGTTCTTGAACGCGGCCCGGTCGCCGAGCCGGGTGCCGATCTTGTAGCTGACGGGCTGGTAGGCGGCCCACCACGCCTCACCCTGGATACGTTCCTGGGGCGGGGAGACCTGCACGTAGCCGTATCCGTCGGGGCCGAGCTGCTGTGTGCACGCCTTGGCCACCGAGTCGAATTTCCACTCGAAGAGCACGGCGGTGACGTCCTTGCCGCCGGGCGGGGCGGCCTGCGCCTGCGGGGCTCCGGCGACGATGCCGCCCGCGGCACCCGCCACCAGGGCGAGGGTCGCGGCGAGAGGTCTGCGGACTCTGGTCTTTCGGCCGGCCATGAGGGCCTCCTGCATGAGTGAGATGTGACTGCATGAGTGAGGTGTGACCTTGTCCGGCAACGCGCCGTGCCCGTCAGGCCGTTGAAGGATGTTGCAGAAATATTTCAACGCCGTTTTCGGTCGAGACCGTACGACCCTCGGGAACCTCGGTCAACCCTCCGCGCACACTCTCGCGGCAGATGCGGAGGCCCTGGGATGCAGTGCGCCGCAAAACCTTCCGCAAGACCTTGCGGCGGTGTTACGTTCAACCACGACTCCGGTCCGGACGGCCGGGGGACCCGGACAACGGGCCCCACGCGCCCGGCCGTTCGGACCGGTCATGGAACGGGGAGGCCCCGGAGCCACCATCACGACCCCGCTGCCCCGACCGGGCAGGCACCGGGAGCCTCCCTCTCAGCGCCGCGGCTGCGCCGTGGAGCCGCGCACCACCAGCTCGGGCTGGAAGACGAACTCCGTGTGCTGCACCGGGTTTCCGTGCAGCTCCTCGAGCAGGGCGCCCACCGCGGCACTCGCCATCGCCTGCACCGGCTGCCGCACCGTGGTCAGCGGCGGGTCCGTGAAGGCGATCAGGGGCGAGTCGTCGAAGCCGACCACGGAGACGTCGCCGGGCACCGAGAGGCCGCGCTCGCGCACCGCACGCACCGCGCCGAGCGCCATCATGTCGCTGCCGCAGACCATCGCCGTGCACCCCTGGTCGAGCAGGGCGCTGGCCGCCGCGTGCCCGCCCTCCACCGTGAACAGCGTGCGCTGCACGAGCTGTTCGGCCTCCCCCTGTTCCAGGCCGAGCAGCGCGTGCAGCGCCGACGTGAACCCCTCCGCCTTGCGCAGCGAGGGGACGTAGCGGGTCGGGCCGATGGCCAGACCGATCCGCTGGTGACCCAGGTCGACGAGGTGGCGCACCGCCATCCGCGCGGCCGCGCGGTCGTCGGGCGACACGAAGGACACCGGGATGTGCTCGTTGTAGCCGTTGATCAGGACGAACGGCACGCCGCGGGCGTGCAGTTCGAGATATCGGGTGGGGTCCGCCGTGGTGTCGGCGTGCAGTCCGGAGAGGAAGACGATGCCGCTGACCCGACGCTCCTCCAACTGCTCGACCAGCTCGTCCTCGCTGGCCCCGTCCGGCATCTGGGTGCACAGCATCGGCGTGTAGCCGTGCCCGGACAGGACCTGCTCCACGACCTGCGCGAAGGCGGGGAAGATCGGGTTGCTGAGCTCGGGTATGACCAGGCCGACCAGGCCCGCGCTGTGCCGCTTGAGCCGCATCGGCCGCTCGTAGCCAAGGACGTCCAGGGCGGCGAGCACCCGGCGCCGGGTGCCGGCCGCCACCCCCGGCTTTCCGTTGAGCACCCGGCTCGCGGTGGCCTCGCTGACCCCGGACTGGGCCGCGAGGTCCGCGAGCCGCGGGGCGCCCCGGTCGGACCGGTCGGCGTCCCGCGGCGGGGAGAGGGTCACACCGCCCACCAGACGGTGGTGTCGGCGGGCAGCTCGACCTTGCCGTCCGCCGTCTCCACCTCGGCGTTGGACAGGAGGATCCGGCCGGGGGCCGGGATGCGCACCGCCGCGCCGGTGGTGTTGGCCGTGCAGACGAAGCCGTCGCGGCGGAAGGCCAGTACGCCCTCGGGAGCCTCGAGCCACTCCAGCGAGTCGCCCGCCCCGAGCCCCGGCTGCTCCCGGCGCAGGGCAAGGGCACGGCGGTACAGCTCCAGGGTCGACGCGGGATCGCCGGTCTGCGCCTGGACACTGAGCTCGCCCCAGCCTTCGGGCTGCGGAAGCCAGCTGCCGCCCGCGCCGAATCCGTAACTGGAGCCGTCGGTGGTCCATGGGATCGGCACCCGGCAGCCGTCGCGGAACCCGTCCTGCCCGCTCGCGCGGACGAACGAGGGGTCCTGGCGCACCTCGTCGGGCAGCTCGGTGACGTCCGGCAGACCCAGCTCCTCGCCCTGGTAGACGTACGCGGAGCCGGGCAGCGCCAGCATCAGGAGCGTCGCGGCGCGGGCGCGGCGCAGGCCGAGCGCGCGGTCACCGGCGGTGCGCAGCTGGGTGCCGAGTCCGGGCGGGTTGGCGAACCGCGTGGCGTGGCGGGTGACGTCGTGGTTGGAGAGCACCCAGGTGGCCGGGGCGCCGACGGGCCGCATCGCGGCCAGCGACACGTCGATGACCTCGCGCAGCTCCGTGGCGTCCCAATGGGTGCCCAGGTACTGGAAGTTGAAGGCCTGGTGCATCTCGTCCTGGCGCACGTAGGCGGCCGCGCGCTCGACGGTCGGGGTCCATGCCTCGGCGACGAGAATGCGCTCGCCCGCGTATTCGGTGAGCACCTTGCGCCAGCTGCGGTAGATCTCGTGCACGCCGTCCTGATCGAAGAACGGCATGACGTCGTTGCCGAGCAGCTTGAGCTGGTCGCCGCGGCCGATGTCGGGCAGACCTTCGGCCTTCACCAGGCCGTGGGCGACGTCGACGCGGAAGCCGTCGACGCCCATGTCGAGCCAGAAACGCAGGATCGAGCGGAACTCGTCGTGCACGGCGGGGTGTTCCCAGTTGAAGTCGGGCTGCTCGGGCGCGAAGAGGTGGAGGTACCACTCGCCGTCCGGCACCCGCGTCCAGGCCGGGCCGCCGAAGACGGACTCCCAGTCGTTGGGCGGGAGTTCACCGTCCTCGCCCTTGCCCGGCCGGAAGTGGTAGCGCTCGCGCAGGGGTGAGCCGGGGCCCTCGCGCAGGGCGCGCCGGAACCAGTCGTGCCGGTCCGAGGAGTGGTTGGGCACGAGGTCGACGATGATGCGCAGGCCCAGGTCGTGGGCGTCCCGCAGCAGGGCGTCGGCGTCCAGGAGACTGCCGAACATCGGGTCGATCGCGCGGTAGTCGGCGACGTCGTACCCGGCGTCGGCCTGCGGCGACGCGTAGAAGGGGCTGAGCCAGACGGCGTCGACGCCCAGGTCCCTGAGGTAGGGCAGGCGGGCACGGACACCGTCCAGGTCGCCCATTCCGTCGCCGTTGCCGTCGGCGAAGCTGCGCGGGTAGACCTGGTAGATCACCGCGCCACGCCACCAGTCCGTGTGGGTGCCGGAGGCGGGGGCTGCAGGGGCAGCGAGATGCTGGGTCATGTCTTCCCTGAGATCGAGAGGTCGGGTGCGAGGGGGGTTGCGTGCCGTGTCAGGACTTCGTCGCGCCGGCCGTCAGTCCACCGACGAGGTGGCGCTGGACGAAGCCGAAGATCACGGCGGCGGGCACCGCGACGATCACGGCCGCGGCGGTCAGCGAACCCCAGTCGCTGGTGTACTGATTGACGAAGGTCTGCAGGCCGCCCGCCAGGGTGAGGTTCTCCTCGCCGGTCATGAAGGCGGAGGCGTACGCGACTTCGGCCCAGCCGGTGATGAAGCTGTAGAAGCCGGTGACGGCGAGACCGGGCTTGGCCAGCGGCACGATGAGCCGCCAGAAGGTGCCGAACGGGTTGAGCCCGTCCACCCGCCCGGCTTCGTCGATCTCCACCGGGATGGTGTCGAAGTACCCCTTCATCATCCAGGCGCAGAACGGCACGGCGATCGTCAGGTAGGTGACGACAAGGCCGACGGGCTGGTTGAGCAGGCCCAGGCTGGCGAGGAGGTTGTAGAGCGGCACGATGAGCACCGCGACGGGGAACATCTGGGTGATCAGCAGGAGCCACATCAGCGAGCGCATGCCGGGGAACCTGAAGCGGCTGACGGCATAGCCGGTGGTCGCCGAGATGAAGACGCCGATCACCGTGGTCAGGCCCACGACGAGCAGGGAGTTGCCGAGCCAGCTCAGGAACTCGGTGTCGTTGACGACGTGGTCGTAGTTGCGGAACGTGAAGTCCTTGACCAGGTCGGTGGAGAACGCCTCGCTCGTCGGCTTGAACGAGGTGATGAGCAGCCACAGCGGTGGAAGCACCGCGGTGGCGGAGGCGAGGAGGAGGCCCACGTGGAGCGCGACGGAGGCCAGCGGCCCGCGTTCGCCGCGCTCCCTGACCTTCGCCTTCGACCCGCGAGCGGAAGAGGCCTTCTGGTCGGTCATGGTGGTCACCACACTTCTCCCTGCTTGCGGAGCGCGCGGCGGTAGACGACCGCGAAGAGCGAAAGGAGCAGCAGAATGATGACGCCCCAGGCCGCGGATCCCGCGAAGTCGCGCGGGCTGACGACGAACGAGAGCCGGTAGGCGTACGTCACCAGGATCTCGGTGGCGTCTCCCGGACCGCCCCGGGTGAGCAGGAAGATCACCGGGAACATGTTGAAGGTCCAGATGCCGCTGATCAGGATCACGGTGCTGCTGACGGTGCGCAGGCCCGGCAGTGTGATGTGCCTAAAGCGCTGCCAGGCGTTCGCGCCGTCCATCTCCGCGGCTTCATAGAGCTCGCCGGGGATGGACTGGAGTCCGCCGAGCATGGCGACCAGCATGAACGGGACGCCGAGCCAGACATTGACCGTGATCACCGAGAGCTTGGCCCAGGTGGGGTCGTTCAGCCACGGGATCGCGTCGATGCCGCCGCCGGCGAGGATCTTGTTGAGGATGCCGTTCTTCTCGTTGAACAGCAGGCGCCAGGTGAACACGGAGACGAAGGCCGGGACCGCCCACGGCAGGATCAGCGCCATCCGGTAGAAGGAGCGCCCCGCCAGCTTGCGGTTGAGCATGTTCGCCAGGACCAGGCCCAGCGTGAAGGAGATCGCGACGCAGGAGACGGTCCAGATGATCGTCCAGGTCAGCCGGTCCCAGAAGACGCCGTCGGAGAGGACCGCGGTGTAGTTGTCCAGGCCGACGGACTTGTAGGTCGCCGGGATGTGGTTGACGCCGATGGTGCGCTCGACGTTCGCCTCGTTGGCGTCGGTCGTCGACAGGTACAGGCCGCGCACCAGCGGGTAGCCGATGATCACGCCGATCACGGCCACCACCGGGGCGACCATGGCCCAGGCGTACCAGTGGGTGGACAGCGACCTGCGCAGCCGTCCGGGGGTCTTGCCGGTCCGCGGGCCGCGGCCGCGGACGCTGTGGGCGTCCGCGGCCTTGGCCAGTGACTGGCTGCTGTCAACAGCCATTTACTTGTAGTCCTTCAGCAGCTTGCGGTAGGCGTCGCCGACACCCTTCGCCCCGTTCTCGGGGGAGGTCTTGCCGCTGAGCACCTTCTCCATCTGGAGACGGATCGGCTCGAACAGGGCGTTGGCCTCCGGGATCCAGGGCCGCTCCACGGACTTGTCCACGGCCGGCTTGAAGAACTGGACCATCTGGTTGTCCTTGACGGACTTCACGTCGTACACCGAGGTGCGCGTGGGCAGCAGGCTCAGCTTCTCGGTGGTCTGCTGCTGCACCTTGGCCGAGCTCATGTACTTGATGAACTCGTAGCTCGCGTCGAGGTTCTTGGAGCCCGCGTAGGCCGCGAGGTTCCAGCCGCCCTGCGGGGAGGCCTGGCGGTCGCTGCCGCCGGGGACGGGGGCGATGCCGAGGTTGCCCTTGTCGCCCTTGAACTCCTTGCCCTGCATGGCTCCCTCGATGGACCACGGTCCGTCGAGGGCCATCGCGACATCGCCGTCCTTGAAGGCGTTGAGCTGGTTGTTGTAGCCGTCGCTCGCGTCGGTGGTGGCCGCCTTGGAGTCGACCAGGTCCTTCATGACCTCGAAGGCCGCGGCGCCCTGGGGGTCGTCGACGGTGATCTTCTTGCTCTTGGTGTCGAGGAGGTCGCCGCCCTCGCCGTAGAGGTACGGGAGGTAGTAGTACGGGTCGTCGCCGCGGAGGTAGAGGCCGGTCTTGCCGGACTTCGACTTGATCTTCTTCGCGGCGCTCTTCACCTCGTCGAAGGTCTTGGGCGCCTCGACACCGGCCTCCTTGAGCATCTTCTTGTTGTAGAAGAGCGCCAGGGTGTCGATGGTCTGCGGGGCGGCGTAGGTCTTGCCCTTGAACTTGGTGCTTGCCGCGGCCTGCGGGAGGTAGTCGTCCGCCTTGTCCAGGGCGGGGGTGCCCTCGAGCGGGGCGAGGTAGCCCAGGTTGGCGAAGTCCGCGACCCAGGCGACCTCGGTGCGCATCACGTCGGGGGCGCCGGAGTTGCCGCCGGCGGCGTTCTTGAACTTGGCGTTGGCCTCGCCGAACGCGACGCTCACGTAGTTGACCTTGACGTCCGGGTGGAGCTTCTCGAAGCCCTTGGCGAGCTTCTCGTAGGTCCCCTTCTCGGCGTCGTTCGAGGTGTCCCAGAAAGTGACGGTTCCGGACAGCTTGCCCGAACTGCTCTTACCACTGTCACTGTCATCGCCACCGCACGCTGCCGCTGTCAAAGCCAGGGCCGCGACCAGTGCGGTGGCCGCTATGCCACGCCGCATGTGAACTCCTTCAACTGATCCCGGAACAAGGGGAGGCGAAACCCCCAACAGAGCTGCCTCCTACGAGCCGCACTCGACGCGGCGCCGGGTTGCCAGGGAACGTAACAGGATTGAAAAGCGCTCGAAAGACCTTGCGAGAAATTTCTGCAAGCTCTGCTGATCGTTACTCCTGTGTGTCCTTACGGTTGCTCTTGCTGCGCTTGACAGGCCCCTGAGGTGGGGTCGTTGTTCCCTAGTTCGCCCTGAATGCCCCGCAAGTACCTTGCAGAGTCAGTACTTGCTGCAAGCTTTCACAAGCAGTGGGCAAGCAGGCAGATCACCGGTACAGTCCCTGCATGACCGCACGGCTCGTCGACATCGCAGCACAGGCGGGGGTGAGCGAAGCCACCGTCAGCCGCGTCCTCAACGGCAAGCCCGGTGTTGCGGCGGCCACCCGCGAATCCGTCCTCGCCGCCCTGGACATGCTCGGCTTCGAGCGGCCCACCCGGCTGCGACAGCGCAGCAGCGCAGGACTGGTCGGCCTGATCACGCCCGAGCTGGACAACCCGATCTTCCCCGCGCTCGCCCAGGTCATCGCCCAGGCCCTGACCCGCCAGGGCTACACACCGGTGCTCGCCACCCAGACACCCGGCGGCTCCACCGAGGACGAGCTCACTGAGATGCTGGTGGACCGCGGCGTCTCCGGGATCATCTTCGTCTCCGGACTGCACGCGGACACCACCGCCGACATGGAGCGCTACGAAGTCCTGCGCGGCAAGGGCGTGCCGTTCGTCCTCGTCAACGGCTTCTCCCCCAAGGTGCAGGCCCCCTTCGTCTCCACCGACGACCGCGCCGCGGCCCGCCTCGCCGTCACGCACCTCGCATCGCTCGGCCACACCCGCATCGGCCTCGCGGTGGGCCCCAAGCGCTTCGTGCCGGTGCTGCGCAAGATCGAGGGCTTCCAGATCGGCATGCGCGAACGCCTCGGGATGTCGCCCGAGGACTCCGAGCAGCTCATCGAGCACTCCCTCTACACCCTGGAGGGCGGCCAGGCAGCGGCGGGCACGCTGATCGGCCGGGGCTGCACCGCGATCGTGTGCGCCAGCGACATGATGGCGCTCGGCGCCGTCCGGGCCGCCCGGGAACGGGACTTGGAGGTGCCCCGGGACATCTCGGTGGTCGGCTACGACGACTCCCCGCTCATCGCGTTCACCGATCCCCCGCTGACCACCATCCGCCAGCCGGTCCAGGCCATGGGCCAGGCCTCGGTCCGCACCCTCCTGGAGGAGATCGGCGGGACCCCGGCTCCGCACAGCGAGTTCGTCTTCATGCCGGAACTGGTGGTCCGCGACTCGACCGCATCCGGCCGGTCCGAGCAGCGCGACGCCTAGGCCGTGCCCAGGGAGACCGAGATCGACGTCCTGGTGCTCGGCGGCGCCGGTGTGGACTCGATCGTGTACGTTCCCGAGCTCCCGCTCCCCTTCGCCGACAGCCACATGGTGCCCGCGATCGACATGCGGGCCGGGCAGACCGGCGACTTCGTGGCGATGGGGGTGCAGGCCCTGGGTCTGCGTACGCATCACATCGACCTGATCGGCGACGACCACGAGGGCGACCTGGTGCGGGCCCTGCACCGCGAGCGGGGCATCCCGCTCACCGAGGTGTTCCAGCGCCGCGGCACCAAACGCGCGGTGAACCTCGTCGGCCCCGACGGGCGGCGCCTCTCGCTGTACGACAACAGCCGCTCCCAGGAAGCGGACCGGCTGCCCGCGGCGACGGTCGAGGCCCTCGCCTCGGTGAGCCGGCACGCCCACGTCTCCCTCACCTACCCCTGCGCCTTCACCCTGCCCACACTGCGCGCGTCGGGAGTGACCGTCTCGACCGACCTGCACGACTGGGACGGATCCGAGCCGTACCACGAGGCCTTCGCCCACGAAGCCGACCTCGTCTTCCTGTCGGCCACCGCCCTGACGGACCCGGAGAGGACGATGCGGCGGATCGCCGCGCGGGGCCGGGCCGAGGCGGTCGTCGCGACGGCCGGAGCCGAGGGTGCCCATCTCCTCGTCGACGGCGAGCTGTCCCACGTGCCTGCCGTCACGCCCCCCGCGCCGGTGGTGGACTCCAACGGCGCCGGTGACGCCTTCGCGTCCGGCTACCTCTTCGGCCGGCTGACCGGCGAGCCGCCCGCGCGCTGCGCCCACTACGGCGCGATCGCCGGCGCGTACGCCTGCACCGTCCCTGCCACGCGGACGGACGTCATCACCAGGGACCAACTCCTCACCCTGTCCGCCGAGTCGACGAGTCACAGGACGGCCCGCCGACCGGACACTCGCGGACCTGAGCGACGATGACCAGGTCCACCACGGAGCGACACGGAGGAGGGGACATGGCATCGCAGACCGACGGGCGCACCGGCCGCGTGCTGTACGGGTGCATGGGGATCGGCGGAACGTGGGACACCACGCCGTACACCGCCAAGGACATCGCCGGAGCAGAGGCCGCCGTGGACGCCGCCCTTGAGGCCGGCGTCACCGTGTTCGACCACGCTGACATCTACCGGCACGGCAAGTCCGAGGCAGTCTTCGGCGAAGTCCTTGCCAGAGCAACCGGGTTGCGCGACCGCATCGTCCTGCAGACCAAGTGCGGCATCCGCCTCGCCGACGGCGACCGGCCAGGGTTGTACGACCTGCGGGGCCCGAGCATCGTCCAGCGCGTCGAGGAGAGCCTCACCCGGCTGCGCACCGACGTGATCGACGTACTGCTCCTGCACCGCCCCGACCCACTGACGGGCCCGGAGGACATCGCGAAGGCCCTCACCACCCTGCACGGGCAGGGCCTGGTGCGCAGGTTCGGCGTGTCGAACATGAGCGCCGCCCAGATCGCCCACCTGCGGGCACACCTCGACGTGCCGCTGGTCGCCAACCAGCTGGAGATGAGCCTGGAGAGCCGCGACTGGGTCGAGTCGGGCGTGCTCGTGAACACACCGGCGGCGTCCGACAGCGGCTTCCCGCACGGAACGCTGGAATACTGCGCCACCAACGGAATCCAGCTGCAGGCCTGGGGAGCGCTCGCCAGGGGCCGCTTCACGAGCGGCGGCGATTCACCGACCGCTCGGCTCGTCACCGACCTCGCCGCCCGCAAGGGGACGACACCGGAGACCATCCTGCTGTGGTGGCTCCAGCGCCACCCGGCACGGATCGCCCCGGTCATCGGCACAAGCCGCCCCGAGCGCATCCTCGCCTGCCGGGACGCCGTGCACCGCGAACCGGAACTCACCCACGAGGAGTGGTACGACCTGTGGATCACCGCCCGCGGCGGACCGCTGCCCTAGGCGTTGATCACGCCGGGCGCCAACTCCCCGTTCCCGGCGGCCATAATCGACGCCGTGACCGAGCCCGCCGTCGAAGTCCAGCCCCTCGTACGCCAGAAGGCCCACAGCCTCGGAGCCCTCGGGGAGCGGTGGCTGGCCGGGCTGCCCGGTCTCATCCGTGATCTGGAGCGGCGCTGGTCCATCGAGGTCGGGCGGTCGCTGCCCGGCGGGAGTGCCTCGTACGTGGCGCGGGCCCGGATCGAGGACGGACGTGACGCGGTGCTCAAACTCTCCCTTCCCACGCCGGACTTCGCCGCCCAGGTGCAGACCCTTCACCTCGCGCGGGGGCACGGGTACGCGAAGCTCCTTGCCCATGATCTCGACCGTCACGCGATGCTCCAGGAAGCGCTCGGGCCTTCGATGGACCGGCTCGGTCTCGATCCGTGGCGGCAGATCAAGACGTTGTGCGCCATGCTCCAGAGCGCTTGGCGGGTACCTCGCGCACCGGGGCTGAGCGTCGATCCGTCGCAGGAGAAGGCCCTCGCCCTGGGCGAGTTGGTCGGACGGCTGTGGGAGGGCCTCGGCCGGCCCTGCTCGGAGCGGGTCGTGGCCCAGGCCCTGACGTACGCCGAACGGCGGGCAGCGGCGTTCGATCCCGGCCGTTGCGTCGTCGTGCACGGCGACCCTCATCCGGGCAACGCGCTGCGGGTCACCGCGCCGCGGCCCGGGGCAGAGGCGGGGTTCGTCTTCGTGGATCCCGACGGGTTCCTCGCCGATCCCGCGTACGACCTGGGGGTCGTACTCCGCGACTGGTGCGGGGAGTTGAGGGGTATGGACGCGGCTTCGGCCGTGGGTCTGGTCCGCTCCTACTGCGCGCAGCTCTCGGAGCGGACCGGGGTGGATCAGCGGGCGGTCTGGGAGTGGGGCTTCCTGGAGCGGGTCTCCACCGGGCTCTATGTGCTCGACTTCGGTGCGCAGGAGCTCGGTCGGCCGTTCCTGGACACCGCGGAGTCGCTGGCCTGAAGGGTGGGCCGCACAGCGCCGGTGCGCGACGTCGACCAGGAACAGCGCGGCCCGCCTGCTGTCCCCTCTAGCCGCAGTACTTGTCCCGGCTCGGCCGCTCCCCCGTCGCCAGGAAGTGGGAGACCGTCCGGTCGCCGCACTCATTGCCGTTGTCGAGGTAGGCGTCGTGTCCCGTCGAGTTCACCGTCACCATCGTGGCTCGCTCGCCCAGGGACGTGCGGAGCTTGAGGGCGCCGCTGAGCGGGGTCGCCGGGTCGCGTTCGTTCTGGACGAGGAGGATGTTGGACGGGCCGCTGTCGGTGATCCGCACCGGGGCCTCCTTCGGCCGGAACGGCCAGGCCGCGCAGGGCATCGCGTTCCTCGGCATCCCCGCGGTCAGGGGGTACTTGGACCGGCTCTCGGCGACCTCCTTCGCGTACGCGTCCGGCGACCCGGGCCACTCGATGTCATTGCAGAGGACGGCGGAGCCCACCGCGACGGCGTTCTGCAGCACCGCCTCCGGGGGAGCCTGCGGCGCGGGCGGGACCGTGCCCTTCCGGGCGGCCAGGATCAGCTCGGCCAGGCCGGGGAAGTCGTCGGGGTCATAGAGGGTGGTCAGCAGGGCCTGGCGCAGGACGTTGCCGTCGAGCTCCGCGGGGTTGGCGCCCGGCCAGGGGATCGGGTCGCGGTCCAGCTCGGCGGCCAGGCGCAGGAAGAGCGGGCGCACCTCGGCCGCCGTCCGGGCCAGCCGGTCCGGATTACCGGGTGCCGAGGCCCACTTGGCGAACTCGGGGAAGGTGTCCTCGACTCCCTGCTCATGCCCGGCGAGCCAGCCGCGGGAGACCCGCGTGGGGTCGGGGTCGTCGTTGCTGTCGAGGACGACGCGGTCGGTGCGGTGCGGGAAGAGCTGGCTGTAGACCGCGCCGACGTAGGTTCCGTACGAGACGCCCCACGCGGAGACCTTCCGCTCGCCGAGCGCCGCGCGGACGCGGTCGAGGTCGCGCGCCTCGTTGGCGGTGCTGATGTGGCGGATGAGGTCGCCGCCGTTGCGTGCGCAGGCGTCCGACACCCGCCGGGCCGCGGTCATGTTGCCGGTGACGGAACCGTCGGGAGCGGGCCAGGGGCGCAGTCTCGACGGGGCGAGGTCGGCTTGGCCGAGGCCGCAGCTGACCGGGGTGGAGCGGCCCATGCCCCGGGGGTCGAAGCCGATCAGGTCGTAGGCGTCCCGGACCGCCTGCGGCAGCTTCTGGCCCTTGCCCGAAGGGTTGTTGATGCCGGAGCCGCCGGGCCCGCCGGGGATCAGGAGCAGTGCGCCGCGGCGCGCATCGGGGTTCTCGCCGGGGATGCGCGAGACGGCGATGCCGATCTGCTTGCCCTTGGGGTGGGCGTAGTCCATCGGGACTTCGACGGTGGCGCACTCCTGGCGGGGGTCGACGCCGCTGCCCTTGCACGGCTGCCAGTCGAGCGACTTGGCCGTGGCGGGAGCGGTGGGGGCGGCGGGCGTCGAGGCCGTCGCGGCCAGCGGTGCGGTCAGGCTGAGGACGGCCGCGGAGGCGGCGAGCAGGGCTGCGTTTCGCTTGATCTTCGTCATGGGGACGAGCCTCGCCGATCCGTTCCGGCCGCCGCATCCTCCCAACTGCCCTATATGGCTGAGGGTTTGCCCTCGTCTTGCCCCTAGGGGTCGTAGGGTCGGATGTGGCGGGCGCCACACGATTCAAGGCGTGTGACTTAGGTTAGGCTAAGCTAAGTTATCGAGTGCTCGCCTCTTCCGGAGGCGCCTCTGTCAAGGAGATCGACGCAGCATGACCTCACTCACCTGCCGCATCCGCCGTACCGCCGCAGTCGCCGTGGCCCTCGCCGCGGGCAGCGCGCTGGCCCTGACCGGCACCGCGTCCGCGCAGCCGGGCCAGACCACCGGCAAAGCGTCCGGCTCGACCGTCGAGTCCGCGCCGCTCGTGAAGGGGCTCTACCAGTCCGCGTACTCCGAGCGGAACAACGTGCTGTGGGCCACCTCCGCGGTGGGCCGGCCGCCCGTCACCAACTCCAGCCTCCTGAAGGTCGACCCGCGCACGCTGAAGGTGAAGGCCACCTACACGCCTCCCGTCACCAACGCCGAGACCGGCGCCGTCGAGGCCGTCTACGGAGTCGCCGTCGACGACGAGCACAACACCGTCTGGACGACGAACACGCGCGACAACTCAGTCGCCGTCTACGACCAGCGCACCGGCAAGCACCTCGCCTCGCTGCCCGGCGTGAACCACGCCCGTGAGGTCGTCGTGGACGCCAAGCACAACACGGCGTGGGCGAGCAGCTTCGGCGACGCCACCGTCGTCGCCTTCGACACCCGCACCTTCAAGGAGAAGAAGCGCGTCACGGCCGAGGGATCGAGCCCGACCGGCCTCGCGGTGAACGCACGGACCGGCACCGCCTACGCCGCCGACCTGGGCGGCGACCGCATCATCGAGATCACCCGGAAAAGCGAGAGCCCCCGCCTCATCCCCACCGGTGACGGCCCGATCTCCATCGCGCTCTCCCAGGACGGCCGCACCGCCTACACCGCCGACCAGGCCGCCGGGGGCCTCTCGGTCGTCGACCTCAAGAAGGGCACCGTCACGAAGTCCGTGCCGACCGGCGCGGGCGCCCTGTCCGTCGCCACCGACCGGCGTTCGGGCAGCGTCCTGGTCGCCAACCGGACCCCCGGCACCGTCACGGTCGTCGACCCCGCCAAGGGCGCCGTCGTGGAGACCCTGACCACCGGCGCCAACCCCAACCACGTCCAGGTGACACACGGTACGGCGTTCGTGCTCGACAAGTCCGGCACCGGCCCCGAGGGCCAGGACCAGGCGCACCGCATCCGCGTCGGCCGCTGAGGCTCAAGCACTGCGCACCTCCCCAAGTCCGGCCCGCCACGCACCCGTGGCGGGCCGGACGCCGTCACGGGTCGGTCTCCGATGACGGGCTACGACCCGAGCCGCTGGCCCCGTTCGCGCAGCGCGCCCCGCGCCTCAGCGGGGCCGCCCGGCCTGCGCAGCCTCGTACGTACGAGATGGCTCTGTGCCGCGACGGTCGCGATCACGCCCGCGCCGAGCAGCGGCCAGGCGAGGGGACCCGCGGCGATCACGGCGGTGACCAGGAGCGGTCCCCCGCTGCGCTGGGCGGACGAGGAAAGACCGTGCACCCCGAGGTAGGCGCCCTGGGCGTCGTCGGGGGCGAGCGCGATGGAGAGCTCCCAGGACGCGATGGCGTGCAGGATCTCCGCGAAGGTGAAGGCGACCGCCGCGACCACCAGAGCCGTGACGGTCGGCCAGATGCCACCGACCACCGAGGCGGCCATGGCGGCGCAGCCGACGACGAAGCAGGCGGCGAGGGGCACGAGGAGCCCGCGGGCCTTGTCCGGCGTGCTCCCGAAGCGGGACAGGGGGACCTGGCAGCAGACCACGAGCACGCAGTTGAGGACCATGAGCAGCGGCGCGAGACCGTGCGGGGCGTCGGTGGCGTGGACGATCCACAGGGGCATGCCGACCTGGAGCACCGCGTCGTCGAGGAAGAGTGCCGCCTCGGTGGCGGTGAACAGCAGGTAGGGGCGGTCGCGCCAGGGGCTGGACGGCCTGGCCTGCGGGGCCGGGGCCGTGGAGTCGGTGACCAACCGGGAGGGGGAGGGCGGTTCGGCACAGCGCAGGGTGAGGGCCGCGGCGGCGAGGAAGCTGAGCACGTTGCCGATGAGCAGGGCCTGGTAGGCATGGGTGGTGCCGACGGCGAGGGCGAGCGCACCGGCAAGGCCGCCGATGGCCCAGCCCGCGTTGGAGACGGAGCGCTGCACGGCTTGGTACTTGGTGCGGTCCGGGCCCGCGATGCGGGCGGCGTACAGCTTGGTGAGGACGTTGGCTCCGCGGTCGGCGAGGCTGCTGACGGCCGAGTAGACAAGGAGCAGGGAGAAGTTGTCCGTGGTCAGCAGCGCCAACAGGGCGATGGCCTGCTGGACTTGGGCACCGATGATGACGCGGGTGACGGGGAAGCGGTCGGCGAGGTGGCCCGCGAGCGGTGCGCCCGCGATACCAACGGCCCCCGAGACGCCCATGAGCACGCCGACCTCGGTGACGGAGAGCCCGGTGACCAGAGTGAAGTAGAGGGCCGCCGCCCCCATCCAGAGTCCGGTGCCCGCCTTGTTGATCAGTGCGATCCAGAGCATGCGGCGGCCGTCGATGCCCCCTGGTATGCGTGCGTACAGCGCGGCCCGCCTGCGACTGAGGCTCACCACTCCCCCTTGGCTTGCGATGTGACTGACGTGCGAGGTGACTGACGTGCGTTGCGACCGGCCGTGACGTGACGTCGCCACGCCCGGCTTGACTCCTTCTTTTGTACTGATACATACTTACTTACGTGGCAGCACAATATGCGATCAGTGGCGCGACCGCCAAGGGAATCACCTCCTCGGTCGAACAGGCCGTGACCGAGGGCGGTTTGGCGCCTGGCGACGCGCTGCCTCCGGTGCGCAGGCTCGCCGACGACCTCGGGGTCAGCGCGGGGACGGTGGCGACGGCCTACAAGGAGCTCCGGCAGCGCGGGATCGTCGTGACGCGCGGGCGCGGCGGAACGGTGGTGGCACAGGCCCCGGCGGTCGGCACGCGCCGCCCGCCGAAGGTGCCGCAGGGGGTGCGCGATCTGGCGGGCGGACATCCGGATCCGGCGCTGCTTCCGGTGCTCCTTCCGCCCGACCGGGTGGACCCCGTCAGCGGTTCGCACCGCGGTTCGCCGCGCCGTGCGGGGCTTGAGGAGCTGGCCCGCGAGTGGTTCGCGCGGGACGGCGTGCCCGACGACCGGGTCACCTTCGCGCACGGGGCGCTCGACTGCATGGCGCGGCTGCTGTCCGTGGAACTGAAGCCGGGCGACGCGGTGGCCGTGGAGGACCCCGGTTTCCATCATCTCCTCGATCTGGTACCGGCGTTGGGCCTTCGCATGGTGCCGGTGGCGGTGGACGACGAGGGGATCAGGCCCGATGCGTTGCGCGGTGCGCTGCGGGCCGGGGTCAGGGCCCTGGTGTGCAGCCCTCGCGGACAGAACCCGGTGGGCGGCTGCTTCTCGGAGGCGCGGCGGGACGCCCTGCTCGAAGTCCTCGGCGGCTTCCCTGACGTCCTGGTCGTCGAGGACGATCACAACGCGGACATCGCGGGGCCGCCCGCGTACTCGCTGGCCGCCGGCGGGCTCGCACGTTGGGCCCAGGTGCGGACCGTGTCCAAGCATCTGAGCGTCGACCTGCGGTGGGCGGCGCTGGCGTGCGACGCCACCACGCTGGCCCGGCACGAGGGACGGATGCTGCTCACGTCGGGGTGGGTCAGTCACGTACTCCAGGAGACGGTCGAGCGCACGATGGCCGATCCTGCCGCGCGAGCGCTGGTGGGGCGGGCCGAGCGCGCCTACACCGAGCGGCGCCTGGCGCTGATCGGGGAGCTCGCGCGGCGCGGGATCCCGGCGCGCGGGGCGAGCGGGATGAACGTGTGGGTGCCGGTGCGGGACGAGTCCGCGGTGGTCAACGGACTGCGCTCGCGGGGGTGGTGGGTGGCCGCGGGGTCGCGCTTCCGCATCGCCACGCCCACCGCCGTACGGATCACCACGGCCATGCTGGAGGTGGCGGACACGGCGCCGCTCGCCTCGGACTTCGCCGCGGTGCTCGGCGAGTCCGAGGCCACGTACGGAGGTTGATACCGCGGTGAGCGGGACAATGGACGCGGCGTCCACCGTCCCGCTCTCCCATGATCCACTCCCCCGAGGTGCCCGATGATCACCTGGCGTCGACTCGACGAACCGGACTTCCCTCTGCTGCGGCGGTGGCTGGAGCAGCCGCACGTCGCGCGCTGGTGGAACCACGAGACGTCACCCGAGGCCTTGGAGCGCGACTTCGGCCCGGCGGCCCGCGGAGAGGAGGCGTCGGAGGACCTGCTCATGCTGCTCGACGGCGAGCCGTTCGGCCTCGTCCAGCGCTACCGCTTCGCCGACTACCCCGAGTACGGCGCCGAGTTGGCCGGCCAGGTGGAACTCCCCCAGGGCGCCATGTCCATCGACTACCTCATCGGGGACCCCCTCCGGGTCGGCCGGGGGCTCGGCACGCGCATGATCCGGGCGATCGTCGAGGCCACCTGGACCGACCACCCCGATGCCACCGCGGTGCTCGTCCCCGTGCACACGGGCAATCACGCGTCCTGGCGCGTACTGGAGAAGGCGGGCCTGCGGCGCGTCGCCGACGTGTCGCTCGAACCGGACAACCCCGTCGACGACCGCGCCCACTACCTCTACCGGATCGACCGTCCTACGGCCTGATGTGACGCTGCCTCAGAAGGGCTTGGTCGGCAGGTACTTGCCGTCCAGGGTGATGACGGCGCGCTCCCCGCCCTCGGGGTCGGCGACCTTCTTCACGTCAAGCCTGAAGTTGATCGCGCTGATGATGCCGTCGCCGAACTCCTCGTGGACCAGGGCCTTGAGCGTGGTGCCGTAGACCTGGAGCATTTCGTAGAAGCGGTAGATGGTCGGGTCGGTGGGGATCCCGCCGGGGATGGAACCACGCGTCGGGATGGTCTGGAGCAGCGTCGCCGCGTCGGCGTCCAGGCCGAGGAGCTCGGCGACGGCCCGCGCGGCCGGCTCCGGCAGGGCGTGCTGGCCGAGCACGGCGGCGGTGACGAAGGCGACCGAGTAGCCGGTGACGTCGGCTATCTGCTGCCAGGACAGATCCTTGCGCACCTTGGCCTCGACGGCGGTGACGGCCAGGGCCTGGCGGGCGGTGGGGTCGAACTGGGCTTGCGTCATGGGAAGACTTCCTTGCTTGGTTGGCGTGATGCGTGTGATGCGTGTGATGCGCGTAACGGGCTTGGTCGTCAGGCGCGGACGGCGGCGGCGTCGAGTTCCTCGACCGTGCCGGTGGGGATGTCGTAGACCCAGCCGTGCAGCGCGAGCGTGCCCCGGAGCAGGGCGCGGGCCACCGAGGGGTGGGTGGCGAGGTTCGCCAGCTGGGCCCGCACGTTCTCCCGTACGAGGTCGGCCAGCTGTTCCGTACCCGGCTCGGCACAGGCCTCGGCACCGGCCCTGGCCCGGGAGGCGTCCGCGTGGCGCAGCCAGTCGGCGACGGCAGGCAGGCCGCCCAGGTCGTGCTGTTCGGCGAGGGCGGTCATCGCTCCGCAGGCGGAGTGCCCGCAGACGACGACGTCCGACACACCCAGGACGGCGACGGCGTACTCGATCCCGGCTGCCACCCCGTCCGAGCCAGGTGCGTAGGCGGGCACGAGGTTGCCCGCGGTCCGGATGACGAACAGCTCACCCGGCTCGCTCTGGGTGATCAGCTCCGGCACCACCCGGGCGTCGGAGCAGCTGATGAAGAGCGTCGTCGGCGCGTGGCTGTCCGCGAGGTGGGTGAAGAGGTCGGCCTTCGCCGGGAAGACATCGCGCCGGAAACGCGCGACACCCTCGGTGAGGTCCTGCATGGTCACTCCCTTCGGTGGCATCGGCCCTGGTGGGGCTGACGAGATCCACCATGCATGACCTGGGTCTATAGCGTCCAAGATGTAATAGCCATGCCTGCCATCGATGCCATCTATAGTTGTGGTCATGGCCTTGGAACTGCGCCACCTGCGCTATCTGCTCGCCGTCTCCGAGCACGGCAACTTCACCCGCGCCGCCGAAGACCTGCGCATCTCCCAGCCGACCCTCTCCCAGCAGATCAAGCAGCTGGAGAAGTCACTGGGCGTCCAGCTCCTGGACCGCACCGGCCGCAGTGTCCGCCTGACCGATGCCGGGGAGGCCTACGTCCCCTACGCGCGCCGTGCCCTGCGCGACCTCGCCGCGGCCGAACGCGCCGTCCTCGACGTACAGGACCTGACCCGCGGCCATCTGCGCCTAGCGATGACCCCGACGTTCACGGCCTACCTCATCGGCCCGCTCGTCGCCCGGTTCCACGCCCGCCATCCGGCGATCAGCCTCGACGTGCGCGAGATGAACCAGGACGGCATCGAGGCCGCGCTGCTCGCCGACGAACTCGACCTGGGGATCGCCTTCAGCGCGGACCACCTTCCCGGCATCACCGGAACGGCGCTGTTCACCGAGACCCTCGGCCTCGTCGTGGGGCCCCGCCACCCGCACACGGGACGCGACGAGCCGCTGCCCGTGCGGGAGATGACCGAAGGTCTCGAACTGGCCCTGCTCAGCGGCGACTTCGCCACACGCGGCCACATCGACGCCTATCTCGCCGCACACCACGTGCGGCCGCGCATCACCGTGGAAGCCAACTCGATCAACGCTCTGACGGAGATCGTCCACCGCACCGGCCTGGCCACGGTCCTGCCCGACGCGCTCACCCGCGACCACCCCCACCTGCACCCCGTCACGCTCGCCCCCGCACTGCCCGCCCGCACGGTGGTACTCCTGCGCCGCGACAGCGCCTACACCAGTGCCGCGGCGCAGGCGCTGACCGGGCTCATCCGGCAGTGGGAAGCGTGATCCCGTCGAGGCGCCGGCGCTGCTCGTCGCTCAGCCGCAGGTCCCCCGCGGCGACGTTCTCCGCCAGGTGGTCGAGCGACGCGGTGCCCGGAATCGGCAGCACGACGGGTGAACGGTCGAGCAGCCACGCCAGCGCGACCTGCGCCGCGGTGGCGTCGAGTTCGGCCGCCACGGCCGCGATCTCGGCCGTCGCCGTCGAGGCCGCCGGGTGGACGGGCCGCCAGGGCAGGAAGGCGATCCCGGCCGCGTCACAGGCGTCGAGCACGGCCTCGTGCTCGCGATCGAGCAGGCTGTAGCGGTTCTGCACGCTCGCCACGTCGACGATGCCCCGCGCCTCGTCGAGTTCGTCGACGGTGACCTCGGACAGGCCGATATGGCCGATCCTGCCGTCGAGTTGGAACTCCCGCAGCGTGCCGAGCTGATCGGCGAGCGGGACCTTCGGATCGAGGCGGTGCATCTGGAGCAGCCCGATCCGCTCCACGCGAAGCCTGCGCAGGGCCTGCTCGACCTGCTCACGCAGGAACTCCGGCCGTCCGTTGATCGAGGCCTCTTCCCCCGGCTGCGGCTTCTCGATGGCGACCTTGGTCGCGATGAGCAGGTCGTCCGGATAGGGATGCAGGGCCTCGACCAGGAGTTCCTCGTTGGCGCCCCAGCCGTACATGAACGCCGTGTCGATCAGTGTGACGCCCAGTTCGACGGCCCGCCGGGCCACCGCGATGGAGGCCTCCCTGGCCGCCCCGGCCTCGGTCGCGAGGCGCATCGCCCCGAACCCGATCCGGCGCACGCCGATCTCACCGCCGATGCGGAAGGTGCTCGATGTCATGTGTCGCGTCCACCCCTCAGTCGACGCGCCACGTTACCGGCGAACATCACCGCATCGCCCCCGAATAACTCCGCGCGGCCTGACCCGAATTGCGCATCCCCGTGCATTGACGGCTCACCTCGCCCGGTTCAGGGTGTTGCCTCCGGCAAGCGTCCGACAAGACCTCAAGACATGACCTCAAGAAGGGCTCCCTTCATGCGAAGACGCGTCTTTGTCCGTGGACTGGCCATCACCGGCGCTGGGTTGGCCCTGCCCGTGCCCTTAGCCAGAGCCGCCCCCGCGCGGCCCGAAACCGACACAGACACCGGCACCGGCACCGCCGCGGCCTGGCAGCAGGTCACCGCCCCGGCCGGGCAGGAGGCCGCCCACCTGCTCGCGGTCGCCGCCGCGAGTCCCGAACGCGCCTGGGCGGTGGGCGAACAGGGGCGCAACGGAAGCACCCTCGGCACTCCGCTCGCCCTCAGCTGGAACGGCTCCGCCTGGTCACTGAGCGACCTCTCCCACCTGACGTACCGCGGTGGCCTGCGTGCGGTCGCCGCCGGTCCGGACGGCACGGCGTGGGCCATCGGCACGAACACCGCGGGCCACGACCAGCTCCTGGCGTGGGACGGCACGACCTGGCGCGAGGCGGACTTCCCCGGCCGGGGCGAGCCGGGCACGCGGCTGACCGGTGTCGCGTCCGCGCCCGGCGGCCGGTTCTGGGTGTCGGGGCGGCACGGCGACCGCGCCGGGCTGATGCGCGGCGACGGCACGACATGGCGCTGGTGCAGGCCGCTGCCGGACGAGGCCGCGCCCACGCCGTCCGGCGTCCACGTGACACCCGGCGGTGAGGTGTGGGTCCACGGCGACATCATCGCCCGCTGGGACGGTGCCTGGACGGTGGTGCCCCGCACGCTCGGTATCCGCGCCTCGGTGACCGGGCTGCTCCCGGTCGCGCACGACGACATCTGGCTCACCGGCTTCGCGTACGGCGTGGGCGGGCCGCCCGGCAAACCGCCCGGCGTCACGCTGGAACACTGGGACGGCACCCGGTGGACCAGCGTCAAGTCGCCTTTCACCGTGGGCCTGTTGAGCGGCATCACGGCGGACGCCAAGGGACGGCCCGACCGGATATCCGGCTGGGACTTCTGGGACCAGAAGCGCGCCCACTACCTGCGCTGGGACGGCACGGCCTGGATCAGTGAACGCGGACCGGAGACGCCATCCACCTATCTGCCCCAGGGCATCGCCCCGATCCCCGGCACCGACGGCGGCTACTGGTCGGTGGGCACGACGTCCTTCTCGCCGTTCCCACCCGCCCAGCTCCGCGTGGAACGCTTCGGCTGACCCGACCAGTTCTCTCCGCCCGGTCCGCTAGGCGCGCGGCGCGATGCTGAAGTCGAACGCGGAGGTTCCGGGGTCCACCGCCGTCACCCCGCCGTCGACGGTCAGCGTCGCGCCGTTGACGAAGGACGCGGCGGGCGAGAGCAGCCAGGTGATCGCCTCGGCGACCTCCTCCGGCTCACCCGGCCGGCCCGCGGGGACGAGCCGCGTCGCCTCCTCGTACGCGGCGTCGGCGCCGCCGTCCCCCAGTCCGGCCTCCTCGGCGAAGCGCGTCATCCGCCGGTCGGCCATCTCGGTCCGCACCCAGCTGGGGCACACGGTGTTGGCGCGCAGCCCTGCCTTGCCGTAGTCGACGGCGAGGGAGCGGCACAGCTGGAGGAGCGCCGCCTTGGACGTCGCGTACGCCGCGTTGGCCACGCCGTTGCGCAGGGCGGCGACCGAGGCGACGGCGACCACCGAGCCGCGCGCCTCAAGGAGGTGGGGAAGCGCGGCCCGCAGGAGCAGGAAGGGCCCGGTGAGGTTGGTGCGCAGCACGGCCTCCCAGTCCTCGTCGGAGAGGTCGCCGACCGCTCCGCTGCGCCCGACCCCGGCGTTGAGCACGAGCCCGTCGATGCGGCCGTAGGCTTCCATGGCCGCATCGACGAGGCCCGCGACCTCCGCGGGATCACCCGCGTCGGCGGGGTGGGCCAGCGCCCCGGTCTCCTCGGCCACGCGGTGCAGCGGCTCGGGACGCCGCCCGGAGACGACCACGCGGTGCCCGGCCGCACGCAGCTGCCGGGCCGTGGCGGCGCCGATGCCCGTTCCGCCGCCCGTGACGACGACAACTCGGCTCTCTGTCATGCCTGTTCAGCCTCCGAACGCAGTCGTGAGCACATGACCGCGATCATACGTAGGCCGCTCACGACCACGTTCGGATGGCCTGCTGCAAGGCCCGCCATGGGCCCCTCGGCCCCTACTCGTCGATCGCCGCGCCGAACGCCGCGGCCGTGCCCGGCGCACCGAGCGACTCGGCCCCGTACGTCCAGGAGCCCGACGCGGTGACGCCGCCCGTCCCGGCGGACAGGACCCACACCACTCCGTCTCCGGCGTTCTCACCGGGCGCGGCGGCAAGGAGGCCGAAGCGGCCGTCGCGGTTCGGGTCCGTCAGGCGCACCTGGGCGCCCCACTTGTCGCCCTTCTCGGCCACTCCGGGGATGTCAGCGGAGTTCTGGTCCCAGGACTTGGCGCCGATCCCCGTCATGCCCTCGTGCGAACCACGCAGCACCCATGCCGCTCCGGCGTCCGCGACCGTGCCGATGTCCTCGCCCGGTGCGCCGATCGCGACGTCCGCGTAGCCGTCGCCGTTCGTGTCCGCCACGGACAGATCGGCGCCCCAGCCGTCACCGCGCTCGGCGGTGCCGGGCACGTCGGAGCTGTCCTGCGTCCACCACTTGGCCTCGTCCTTGAGGCCGTCCGCGTCGCCGTAGCGGACGCCCACCAGACCGCCGGTCATCGTTTCGCCCCCGTCGTCGGGGGAGTTGGGCTCGCCGGTCACCAGGTCGTCGTAGCCGTCGTTGTTGATGTCGCCGGACGCGGCCACGGGACCGCCGCGCAGATCCTGCTCGTACGCGAGGCCGTCGGCGTTCCCCGAGAAGTGCGCGGACCAGCCGTGCCCCGGCTCGTCGCCCACGGAGACGCCGGACACGACGAGATCCGCGTAGCCGTTGTCGTCGTAGTCGCCGGTGGTCAGCGACTTCGGCAGGATGTCGCGTCCGTCGGCCGCAGCGGACAGCCGCTCGGTCGCCTGCCGCTTCAGCGGGGCCTGCCCATCGGCCTGCGGCGCGGCGTCGTACGCGAAGAGCTCCAGGTCGTCACGGTCCAGCACGGCGAGCACGTCGCCCGGCGTCTCGCCGGTGAAGTGCGCCGCGGCCAGGCCGAGGCCGAACTGCTCGCCCTTGGTGGGCTCCTGGGTCTCCAGCCAGTCGCTCGCCTCCCCGTTGAGGCCCTGCTTCGAGCCCCACAGGATCGCGACACCACCGGCGTCCGCCGTGTCGCCGATGTCCTCGCCGGGGATGCCGACGATCGCGTCGTCGAAGCCGTCCGCGTCCAGGTCGCCGGTGGCGACGGCCTTCCCGAAGCCGTCACCCGCCTCAGCGGCGCCCGCGACGCCGGCCGTCGACTGGCTGAACCGGGCGACGGAGGTGGTGCCTATGCCTCTGGAGGAGCCGTACTGGGCGGTGACGAGACCGGCTCCCTTCTGGCCGCTGACCGTCGCCCCTGGGGCTCCGACCAGCACGTCCTCATATCCGTCGCCGTTGAAGTCACTGTTGCGGTCGTTGGCGTGCGTACCCCCGGGGGTGCCTGCCACAGCGGAGGGGGCGGCAGCGATGCACGCCCCGGTGAGAAGGAGGAACGAGGCCGCGGCGAGGGCGGCCGAACGGTTCTTGCGCACGAGCGGCTCCTGTGAAGGAAAGTGGCCGGGCAGGCGCGAGGGTGTCCGGAAAGGGCCCGTTCCTTGTCCGGCGCCCTGTTCGACACCGCATGGGGCACAAGGGTTGTACGCGGCCTTCGATTCCAGGGGCCGGCCCCGGCTCAGCCGCTCTTCTTGGTGACCACGAACCGGTCGATGACCAGGCAGTCGATCTCGGTGGCGAGGAAGCACTCCAGCGCGTCTCGCGGTGAGCAGACGATGGGCTCACCGGCCACGTTGAAGGAGGTGTTGAGGAGGCAGGGCACAGCTGTCCGCGCCGTGAAGGCGCGCAGCAGCTCCGCGAGGGCGGGGTTCTGCCGCTCGTCGACGGTCTGGACCCGCGCCGTGCCGTCCACGTGACAGGCGCCGGGGATCCGCTCCTGGAACTCCTTGCGCACCGGGAAGACGAACGTCATGTACGGGGACGAGGTCTTCTTGCCCATCTCGAAGACGCGGGGAGCCTCGGATTCGAGGACGACGGGCGCGAACGGGCGGAAGGGTTCCCGGTGTTTCACCCGGAGATTGATGATGTCCTTGATGTCGGGGTGGGCCGGGTTGGCGAGGATGCTGCGGTTGCCCAGGGCGCGCGGTCCGAACTCGGCGCGGCCCTGGAACCACCCGACGACGGTCTTCCCCGCGAGCAGCTGCGCCGTCCTCTCGGCGACCACGGAGGTGTCGGGCTCCTCCTGCCACTCGACGCGGTCCGCGTACTGTGCCAGTGCGTCGAGGATCTGCCGCTCATCGTACGAGGGGCCCAGGTACGGCGTGGTGACCGCGTCCGCGGGCAGGTTCCTGAGGCCGGCGGTGTACACGGCCGCGCCGATGGCGACACCCGGGTCGCTGGCCCCGAAGCTGACCTCCATGCCGGTGAACGATGACCGCTCCAGCATCTTCGTGTTGGCCACGCAGTTGAGCGCGAGACCGCCCTCGAAGAGCAGGGTGTCCAGGCTGGATGCGGCGGTCAGCGCCCGCAGTTGATGAGCGGTGACGGCCTCGACCATGTGCTGGGCCAGACCGGCCACCTTGACCCGGAAGTCGAACTCCTCGCGCTTCTCGCTGTCGCCGCCGAACAGGTCGTCGAACAGCGCGTAGTAGGCGCCGATGTCACTGGGGATGGACAGGGTGTACGAGCCGTTCTCGTGCAACCGCACGACGTGCTCCAGCAGCGGGTTGTGCTGCGGCGGCGGGCCGTAGGCGGCCAGGCCCATCACCTTGTACTCGTCGTTGTTGGGGACGAACCCCAGGTAGCGGGTGATCCTTCCGTAGGCCACGCCGAGCGAACTGGCCATGTCGACGGTGCCCTCGTCGAAGAGACGGACCACCCCGTCGCGCAGCTCACCCATGACAGAGGAGAGGGTCTCGGCCCGGCCGTCGCTCACCAGGAAGGCCGCGTCGTCGCCGCCCGCCAGATAGGCGCCGCACATGAGGTGGGCCAGGTGATGGGGCACCAGGGCAAGCTTGTTGGGGTCAAGGGCGTGGCCGGTGCGCCGGACGAAGTCGCCGTACACCGCCTCGCGGCTGAGCATGTCGGTGTAGAGCTCGCCCGTGCGCCGCAGGGCGTCGAACTTGGCCGCGACCGGCATGTCGGCGGCGGTTATCCGCGCGATCATCTCCTCGGCCACGGTCGGCGAGAAGCGCCAGGGGAAAGCGACGACGTCCACCTGGCCGAGTTCGACACCGGCGGATTCCAGGCACCAACTGATCGCGTTCGCCGGGAAATCCGAGGTCTTCTTGACCCGGCTCAGCTGTTCCTCCTCGACGGCGGCGACCACCTCGCCGTCGATGGCAAGAGCCGCCGCGGCGTCGTGACCCACCAGCAGATTGCGGCCGACTCCGGTCGCTCCGTAGAGACGTCCGAAAAGCTCCGCGCCCCTCGTGAATCCGTTGTAACCGAGCACGATCACAGGCGTTCAGCCTCCTCATGGGGTCAATTGCATGACAGGAACAGCTACTTGGCTCGCGCATATGTCAGTTAGGGTGCCATCGACGCACACCAAGGACCGAAAGGAACCGCTTCGTGGGCAGCAATTCATCCGCCGATCTTCCGCTGACCAGCACGGTCGTCGCCGAAGGGTTCGACCGCTGGAGCCCTCCACTGCACAAGGAATTCGAGAACAACACCCATAACGGATGCATCGGCCAGGCGCTGGTGAAAGAGACCGAATCGGTGCGTGTCTGGGAGACCCATCTCCAGCCGGGAGAGCGTATTCCCGTTCACCGGCACGTACTTGATTACTCGTGGACCGCCCTCACCCATGGCAAGGCCCGCCAGCACGCGAGTGACGGCAGCAGCCGCGAAATAGCGTACGTGCGCGGGCAGACCCGGTATTTCAGTTTCTCCAGTGGGCAATACCACCTCCATGACCTGAAGAACATCGGCGACGAAGTCCTGTCGTTCGTGGTCGTCGAGATCAAGGACGGGGCGAACGAACCCCTTCCGTCGGATGACACCGTCGGCTCCTGATCCGGCTCACACGGCGGCGGAGAACGCCGCGAGCAGCGCGTCGTTCGCGCGCCGGTTGCCGATGGAGACACGGCAGGTGCCGGGGATGAGGAACCCGACGTCGGCGACCACGATCCCCGCGTCGTGCAGCTGCTCCATGACGCGCTCGTGCTTGTGGAGCCGCAGCAGCAGGAAGTTGGCCTCCGAGGGGAACACCCGCTCCACAGCGGGGTGTTCGGCCAGTATCCGGGCCATGCGGTCGCGCTCGGCCCGGATGTGCCGGATGCTGGCCAGCACCCGCCGCGCGTCGGTCAGCCGATCCCGTACGGCGCTCTGCGACGCGTCGGTGAACCCGAAGGGCACCTGCACCCGCCGCAGGGCGTCGATGATGCCGGGCTGCGCCAGGGCGATCCCACAGCGGGCACCGGCAAGACCCCATGCCTTCGAGAGGGTTCTGAGCACGATGAGGTTGTCGTGCTCGGCGACGAGACCGGCGTACGAGGGCTTCTCGCTGAACTCGACATAGGCCTCGTCGATCACGACAAGGCCGCGTGTGCCGGTGACAAGGGGCCGCACCCGCGCCGGATCGAGCCTGGTCCCGACCGGGTTGTTCGGATCGCACAGGATGGTCACCCGCGGATCGGCAGCCAGGATCCGCTCGGTGTCGAGCTCGGACAGGTCGTCGCCGCGCAGGGGCACCTCGACCAGAGGCAGGCGCAGCAGCCGGGCGAAGTGGGCGTAGAGCGGGAAGGTGGGTGGCGTGACGCACACGCTCTCACCGGGCGAGGCAAGGGCCGCAAGGAGCAGCATGACGCCGTCGACCGATCCGCTGGAGAACAGCAGATGGTCCGCGGTCAGCGCTCCGGTGCCCTCGTGGCCGGGCAGCCCGGAGATCGTGGACAAGTACGTCTCGGCGAGCTCCGCCGTGTCGAGGTGGGGGTATTGGCCCGCGGCGCCCAGGAACGGATTGGTGTTGCTCGACAGGTCGATGGTGTCGAACCTCGGCAGGCGGCGGGCGCGCGCCGGCCCCGGGACCGGCACGGTGGTGACGGGAGGCGCGGCGAAACGCGACAGCGCCGACTCCCCCGGCGCTTCCTCCCGGGCCGTCAGGCCTTCGGCGCGCAGCCAGTGGTCGAGGGGGACGAACAGGTCGGCTCCGTGGCAGCGCGTGTCGTGGCTCTCCCCCGGGCCGAGATGGACCCAGTGCAGGCCTGAGCGCCGGGCATCGAGGTAGAGCCCGTACAAGGCCGTCACGTGGAGGTCGCTGTCCGCGGCGGGATCGTCGGGGTCGGCGGCCTGTGTCAGGTGGTAGAGCCCCCGGCCGTTGTGGGACCTGGCCGTGAGCGCCACGTGGACCACGCTGTCCCCCCGGCGGCGCACGAGCATCTCCGTGCGCTCCGCGAGGACACCGTCCGCGAGCGCGTCGAGGGCATCGGCGCCGTACGGATTGTGGCCGCCGCCGTGCCGCTCCGCGCGGCGGCGGTGGAGTTCCACGAAGGCGTCGCGCGCCCAGGGCGCGCCGCCGAGCTCGCTCAGGCGGATCCGCTCCCAGGTGAGGTCATGGGAGAGCGCCTCGTGGCAGCGCCGGAGGGCCCGTTGCCTGCGGCCGCCGACGCGGGCACGCAGGAGCTCGTCCACGTCCCCGGTCAGGCGGACGACGCACTCGGCCCCGGCGGCGACGGGGACGAATCCTGCCGCCCGCAGCGCGCCCGGGTCGTCGGTGCGGCGGACGTGGGGCACCAGGATCTGGGGGACGTCCAGTGCCTCCGCGCGGCGCACGAGTTCATCGACCGTGTGGGCAGTGGGAGCGGGGCCGGTCGGGTTGTACAGGGCCGCGCCGCCGACCAAGGTGGGGCGTTCGAGGACGCCGGCGTCCAAGGCGCTCAACGCACCGTCGGCCACGTCCAGTTGGGCCAGCGAGCCCACCGGTTCGCGGGAACCGAGGGCGGCGCTCAGCACCCGCTGGAGCGCCTCTGCATCTGTGGGTCCGCGCATGCTAGTGCTCCGCTCCTTGCTCCGCCGCCTGCTCGTCGGCGTACGCGTCGATGACATGCGCATCGATGACATGCGCGTCGATACGGTCGCGGTACTCCTCGAACACCTCGGCCAAGGTGCGGGCGATGCCGCTCTTCCAGCCGATGGAACAGTCGCCGATCAGCCCCCGGCGGACCTCGTGGTCGAAGATCGCCGTCTCCCGGCTGTAGTCACTGCGGTCCAACTGGATTGGCACACCGGTGAGTTCGGACATGTACTCCAGCAGGTCGGTCATGCCGACCTCCTCGTCCCCGCCCCAGTTCACCACCCGCGCGGGCGTCCCCGCCGCGCCCCACAACAGCGGCACCTGCCGGACAAGGTCATCGGTGTGCAGCAGGTTGCAGTAGTTCTGCCCTTGGCGGGGCACCGCGCACGGCTGCCCTTTCCGCATCTGCTTGAACAAGATCATGGGTACGCCGCCGTGGCCGTACGGGCCGTAGGCGATGTTGAGCCGGGCTATCACCGTCGGCAGTCCGAGCGCTTCGGCAAGGCCCCGCGCCACCCCTTCGGCGGCGAGCTTGCCGACGGGGTAGGTCGGCAGCCACGGCACCGCTCCGCCCACGGCGTCGCCCTCGCGGTACCGGTGGGTGCTGTCGGCCCGGTTGTAGACCACCCCGGACGAGACGTACAAGAACGCCTCGGCGCCGGAGCAGTGGGTCATCAGCCGTGCGGTGCCCGCCGCGTTGATCCGCGCGGTCTCCGCGAAGTCCTTGCCGTCTCCGCGGTGCACCGCGGAGTGCAGGACGTGGGTGAAGTCGCCCGGCAGCTCCGCCAGTTCGTCGGTGGACATGTCCCAGGTGAAGGTGCGGGCGCCCATCTCCTCCAGGGCCTTGCGTGCGGCCGGGTCGCCGAACCGGCCCAGGCACCACACCTCGTTGTCCGGGGCGAGCGCCTCTGCGACGGGCATCGCGACCTGCCCGGTCCCACCCGTGACGAGAATCTTCTTGCCTTGCATTCCTGTGTCCGTCCTTAACCGAGCGCGCGGGTCAGTTCGTGCCGCAGCGTTGCCTGGAAGGTCTGCACGTGCTGCGGGCTCATCAGGGTGTAGTGCTCGCCGTCGACCTCGACGTACCGGTTGGTGTTGCGGGTGAAGTCGTCCCAGTGGCGCAGCTGGTCGTCCAGCCACTCCTGTGTGGTGCCCTTGAGCGGCGTGCAGTAGAAGACGCGTACGTCGTCGACCGACCCGGAGGGTTCGTAGGTGCGGCCCAGGTGCACCATGTTCTGCGCCAGGTGCACCCAGGTGGTGAACCGCTCGACGGTGAGGTCCAGTTCGATCAGGCGCCGCTTGGGCGCGTGGTCGACCAGGTAGGCCAGCTGGTCGGCTTCGGGCAGGGGGCGCAGGGTGGCGGTGAGGCCTTCGATGTCGGCGGCGGCGATCAGCTCCAGGAACAGCGCGAGGTTGATCGCGCCGTCGGTGAAGGTGATCTCGTTCATGCGCCCGGAGATGCTCGGCGGCAGGTTGAAGACGCCCACGAACTTGACCTCGTCGCCGTCGGCCTCAAGGCGTTTGGCGATCTCGAAGGCGACCGCTCCGCCGTAGGAGTAGCCCGCCACGGCGTACGGGCCGCTCGGCTGGGCCCGCCGGATCGCCTCCACATAGGTGGTGACCATGTCGTCGAACGACGCGAAGTGGCTCTCGCCCTGCCCGAACCCACGGGCCCGCAACGCGTAGAACGGCCGCTCACCGGTGAAGTACTTGGCGAGATTGACGAACACGAGCACCTCCCCGAGGCCGGGGTGGACGCAGAACAACGGCGTTCCGTCGCCGGTGACCTGGAGGGGCACCAGCGGGTCGTAGGCAGAGTCTCCGTCGGCGCTCCGTGCGGCGGTCAGGCGCCGGGCCAGGGCCCGCACGCTGGGGGCCTGAAGGAGCGTGGACATCGGCACGTCGTCGATGCCGAACTCGGTCTGTATCTCCAGTTTGAGCCGCAGCACGTCCAGCGAGGTGCCGCCCAGGTCGAAGAAGCTGGCGGTCGTCGGGACCTTCCCGGTGTTCAGGACGCGTGCGTAGACATCGGCCAGGGCGATCTCGACCTCGCCCTCCGGCGCCACGTAACCGCCGAGGAAGCGGGAGGTCACCGCGTCCGACCTGCGGACGGCCGCGTCCAGGGCGCCGGCCTCGACGGCCCCGCGCAGCCGTGACCGCTGGATCTTGCCGAGGTTGCCGCGGGGGATCTCCGCCTCGTCGACGGGCAGGATCAGTTGCGGCCTGAAGCCCCAGTGCATCACCGTGGAGCTGCGGATCGCCACGAGGGCGCGGTACACGGCCGAGTCGTCGGCGGGATCGCCCGCGGGGACGAACGCGACGGCGAGCTGTTCGGAGTCGGCGCCGTCCGGCCGGATCGGGAAGGCCGCGACCTGCCCGCGCCGCACCCCGTCCAGTTCGTCGAGGACCGCTTCCAGGTCGTGGCTGTAGTAGTTGACGCCGTTGACGATGACGGAGTCCTTGGTCCGGCCGACGAGCGTCAACCGGCCCTCGGCGTCGAGGCATCCCAGGTCGCCGGTGCGGAACCAGCCGTCGGGGGTGAACGCCTCGGCGGTGGCCCGGTCGTTGCCGAAATAGCCGTCGGTGACCATCGTGCCACGCAGTTGCACCTCCCCCGATGCGCCCGTCGTGGGCCGGCCGGCGGCGGTGGAGGCCAGCACCGTGCCGTTGCCGTCGACGATGCGGATGTGCAGCCCTCGTACGGCACGGCCCAGCGGAGGGAACTCCGTCTCCAGGTCACGGGTGGCGAATTCACGGTTGAACACGCTGCCCGCGCACGTCTCGGTCATCCCGAACGCGGGCACGATCACGTCGTGGCGCAGTCCGTACGGGGAGAGCGCGTCCAGGAAGGCCCGGACGGTGCCGGTCACGGTGGCCTCGCCGCCGGAAATGATGTGCCGCACCTGCGAGAGGTCCAACTCCTGCGGCGGTACCGGGCGTTGGGCGAGCGCCTGGTTGATCTGCCCGAACAGGAAGTTGGGCGTGAACGTCACGCGCACCCGGTGGGCAGCGAGCAGCCGGAGAAACTCCACGGGGTCCGCGAGGACCGTGGCCGGAGTCGCCATGACCTGATCGGCGCCGTTGAACATCGGCAGCAGGTTCGCCTCGATCGCCGCTATGTGGTCGGCCGATATCCAGTTCAGCGACGTGTCGTCGGGCCCCAGATCCAGCGCCCCGGCCTTCCCCGCCTGCGCCGCGAGGAGGTTGGCGTGGGTGAGCCTGACGGCCTTGCTCGATCCGGTGGACCCGGAGGTGAGCATCAGTACGGCGAGATCGTCCGGGGCGGGCGCGGGGAGCTGGTCCTGCCCGGCGGAGCCATGGCTCAACTCCTCGACCGTCACGGCCCGCAGGCCGGTGTCGGGCAGGTCGCCGAGGGTCTCCTTGGACGCGATCACCAAGGGGTCGCCCAGGAGCGTGCGCAGGTGTTCCAGCTGCGTACGCCATCGGGACGGGTCGGCCGGCGGCGCGACCGGGCAGGGCACGACACCGGCCAGGACGCACCCCCAGAAGGCGCGGAAGAAGGTCTCCGGATCATGGGCGCACACCAGCACCCGTTCACCCGGGGACGTGCCGTGGTCGCGCAGCCCTCGGGCAATGCGGCAGGCGCACTCGCGCAAGTCGGCGTACGAGAGGAACGAGCCGCCGATGAAAGTGATGCCTCGGGATGCGTCCCGGGCCGCGCGCTCGAGCAGTTGGGGGAGCGTCGAAGCATGAGGTTGGTCCGGCATGGGGGTGACGACCTCCGATCAGAGAAAAGCACCATGGCTGAGAATCGGCTCAGGCCGGACGCGAGTTGGCGCCCCGAGATGTGTGCCGAGCTCGGAATTTCTCGCAGATCCAGAATTTCTCGCGGAATCCGGCCGCAGGGTGCGCGGCTTCCGTCAGCCGCCGACCTCGTTGAAGCGCACGATTTCGTCGATGGTCTTCTGCAGCTTCAGTTCGTCCGGGTCGGACACGATCGCCTGCCCGAAGCGGCCGTAAGGACCGATCGGCGCATCAGGCGACGAAGGATATGAGATCTCGTCGAAGGAGAAGTTGCGCTCGAAGTCCTGCTGGGTGAGTGTTCCGTCGTTCGAGCGCCGCAGGAGCAGGTATCCGTAGAAGCGATCGGGCGTGCCGTTGTCCGGAGTCCCGGCAGGCTCTTCCCCCAGCGCCAGGCTGATTTCCACGTCGAAGAGGTCGACACCGAACGTCAATTTGTTGACCTGCGGAGACAGCGCCCCGGGGAGGCGTATGGCGCACTCGCCGAAAGTCAGTCCGGCTTCCTGCGCGAACGCTTCCATGTGGAATACGCAGTCAGGTGCCTCAAGGCTCTCAAGCACCTGCCCGGCGAGCTCTTCGGCCTGCCGGAACAGCTCCTGATGCAGCCTCCTGTCGAGGATGTGCGCGGACAGGATGCCGCCCTGCACGGCGCTGAGCGGCGAGATGTGGTTGCTGCTCATGGACGACCACTGCAGACGGCCGCCCCTCCAGATGCCGTCCATGTAGACCTCGGGGGCGTCGACGAAGGACTCGGCGACGATCGCGACGTCCGACTCGCCCGGGAACAGCTCCAAGGCCCGCGCGTACTCGTGCGCAGTGCGGACGATGTTCGTGCGCAGCGAGCCGGCTCCGGTCGCCGGCTTGACGACGAAGACGTCCCCGAGATCCTTGGAAAGCTCAAGGAACGAGGTGTCCTTCGACGCGTACCGACAGCGCGCCCGCCTGATGTGCGGCGGCAGCTTTCCCTTCTGGAGGTACTTGTCCCGGAAATAGAGCGCGGCCTTTGAATCGGCATTGCCGGGGAGGCTGAGCTGCTGCCGCAAATAGGCGGCAGCAAAGACGCCCATTTCGTGGACGGTGAGCACTCCTGCCACATCATCAACACGGGCGGCGAGCACTGCTCGCAATACTTCCTGAACGTTCTCCATGTCGGCGACCCGCTTGAAGCGCCGCCCATTGGGCACACTCGCGGGCGCCTGCACGATATAGCAGGGATCCAATCCTCGGCGCTTGAGCGCCTGGTCGAGGTCATCCCTGTATCCGATAACAATCATCGTCGGCATGCTTGTCTCCCCGTATTAAAGCTAGCCAACCAACACGTTGCATCGTGTCACACGGGTCACAGGAATGTGGATATGCGCAATCATGATCATTTGCTCGCCGAGATGTGATTTAACTCACAAGTAAAGCTTTAGTCGAATGAGCATGGAATGGCTCGCGCGAATAGCAGCGCCTCGCACACAGGCGATTAATTCAGCCGGTACAGGAAAACAGGGCTCATATGGCACCGCATATACAAGAAGAGACAAGAAGGGCGACGCGGTACGTGTCTTGGAGCGGGCGGCGGTCGCCGCCCGCTCCAAGGGGCCGTCAGCCCAGCAAGTGGCCGTCAGCTCAGCGCAAGGGGCCCGGGGCCGGGAGCGAGGACGACGCCCGCCGCTCGCCGGGGGTCGCCTCACACGTCACGTCGGCTGCCGGGAGTCTGCCGGTGGCCAGGTAGGAGTCGACCGCGGAGTCGGCGCACGGGTTCGTGCTGTAGACACCGTGCCCCTCGCCCTCGTCGACCGTCACCATGCGCGATCCCTTCAGCTGACGGTGCATGACCTGGGCGGCGACCAGGGGGGTCTGCGAGTCCCACTCGTTCTGCACGATCAGCGCGGGGACCTTGTTGTTCACCTCGGTGACAGGCTCAACGGGCCTGTCCCAGAAGGCACAGGGCACGACACCGGATGCGAAGTCCCCGTACAAGGGGTAGCGGTCCGCGTCACGGACCGAGTCCCTGCGGTACGTCTCGGGGTCGCGCGGCCAGGAGGAGTCACCGCACAGCACGGCCACGGCGGCGGAGATGTCGAACTCCGACGGGGGCTCCTCGGCAGGAGCAGGCCCCTTCGTCCGCTCCTCGGCAGCCTCCTTCAGCTTCACGACCCGCTCGGCGGCGGCGCGGACGGTGTAGAACTCCGGTCGGACCAGCTCGCGCACCCCGGCTCCGTCGAGCGGTACCCCGTCGACGACGATCGGGTCGCGGTCGGCCTTGGCGATCACATCCCAGAAGCTCTTGCTCACCGCGGCCGGCGTGTCACCCAGTCCATACGTCGCGTCGCGCGCGGCGGTCCACTTCGTCCACCGCTGGAACGCCCGCTCGGCCTGCGGCGCCCAGGTCCGGAACATCCCGCGCCACATCTGCTGCGGGTCGACGGCACTGTCGAGGACGAAGCGGTCGGCACGCCGGGGGAACATCTGCGTGTAGACGGCGCCGAGTGCGGTGCCGTACGAGCCTCCGTAGTACGAGATCCTCCGCTCGCCCAGGACCGCCCGCAGGACGTCCATGTCCCGTGCCGTGTTGCGGGTGGTGATGTGCGGAAGGGTGTCTCCCGCCTTCGTACGGCACTTGTCCGCCACCGACTTGGCCCAGGCGACGTTCTTGTCGAACGTCCGCAGCGGGCGCAGCAGCACGTTCTCATCGGCACTGAGGCCGCACCGGACGGGGGTGCTGCGGCCGATGCCGCGCGGGTCGAACCCGATGAGGTCGTACCGGTCCTTCACCTTCTGGGGCAGTTGCTCTTCCAACTGGAGCGGCATGTCGAGGCCGGGGCCACCAGGGCCGCCCGGGTTCGAGAGGAGCACGCCGTGGCGTTTGCCGGGGGCGCTGGTCCTCAGCCGCGATATCGCGATGTCGATCTTCTTGCCGCCGGGGTCGCGATAGTCCAGCGGAACCTTCAGAGTGGCGCACCGCAAGGCGGCGGGGATGTCGGCTCCGCAGCCCTCCCAGACCGGCTTCTGCTGGGTGTACGGACGCAGGGCGTCGGCTGTGGCCACGTCAGGAGCCGTACGGGTCAAGGGGGTTGCCGTGGCCGGGGCGGCTGCGAGGCCCGGGGCCAGAGCCGCCATCACGGTCACCGCGAGCAGCGGGACGAGCGGGCGTCTTTGCATGTGGACGGTCCTTCCGATCGGCATGACTGGACAAGAAAGATCATTTCTGGCTCAGCGGCCGTGCGACTCATCCCGTGAGGCGGATTTTGTCCAACTCACGTGCCATGCCGAAAAGTTGTGTGTACTCCGCTGGTAGGAGCCATCGCGCGGTGCGGCCCCGACCTGAGTCCTGGCCGCACCTGCGCGTCGGCCGGTTCCTGGGAACGGCGGCTCAGAACTCGTCGGCGCCGTTGCGCAGTTCGGGCGTCCAGTAGCCGGTCTTCGCGACCGCGTCGTCGACCGCGATGCCGCCGTGGGGCGCGGTGACGGCCTTGGTTCCCTCGGCGGGCCCGTCGGCGGCGAAGAGGTTCACGTTGAACGAGGTGACAGCGCGGTTCTTCTCGTCGGCACCACCGTTGTTGATCCGCACGGCCGCGTAGGCCGGGGCGCCCGCGTCCAGCACGACGGGAGTGCCCGGCCTGCTCTTGGCGACGGCCGGAACGTCCTTGGCGGTCTGGATGTCGCCGAACGCGATCAGCGGGTGCCGCAGCAGCGTGCAGGCGTGTCCCGAGACGTTCGTGGCGGTCAGCGTGATGTGCGTGGTGGGCACGCCGTCCTGCTTGACCGCGGAGATCTCCACGTCGTCGGCGGCACAGGCCACGGCCTTGACGCCGGGCTTCTTCTTGGCGCCGGTCCGCGCGGCGGAGTCCGAGGCATCGGAACCGGTGGTATCCGAGGCGTCAGCACCGGCGGAGTCCGAGGCGTCCGAACCTTCGGTGTCCCCGGCCGCGCCGCCCTTCGCGGCCCCGCCGTCGGCAGCCGCGTCCTTGCCGGAGTCGCCGTCCGTTCCGGTTCCGACGGACGTCGAGGGCGAGGCGGCTCCCTCGTCCTGCACGCCGCCGTCGCCGCCGCAGGCGGTGAGCGTCAGGCTGAGCGCGGCGAAGGCGGCCGCGGCGAGTACGGCAGGGCGGCGGATGGAGGTACGCATGTGGGGGCTCCCCGTGTGGTGCGGTGCTGTGGTCGACGCGCTGGGCCGTCAACTGGTCTGCTCACAGCTTCGGTTCCCGCGCCGACGTCCCGCTCACGTCCGGCTGACGCCTCGCTGACGCTCCCCGGCTCAGGCCGCTCGCGGCCGCCGCCGCCCACTGTTCAACACCCTCCGCGGGCAGTTGATATGCGGCTGAAAAAGCGGCTCGGCACTCGGCGATTACCGCGTTCGGGTGTCTTGGCGGACCCGGTGCAACCGGATGGACGCCCATCCGCTTCCTGTCCGACACAGGCATCGCCACCCGTCGTGAGGAAGCCGCCATGACTTCACCCGCCACCATCCTGCCGACCGTCAACTGGGACGCGGAGGCCGACTTCCTGCTGCCCCCGCCCGACCCGACGCAGCGTCTGGACATGGCGGCGCCGACCGTTCTGACGCCCCGTGACCGGCACCGCCTGAGCCTGCACGCCACGCTCACCACGGCCGGGATCCCTCCCCACCCCGACGACACCAAGGCCATCGACGCGCTGAGCACACTCGATGACACGGTCGCCCTCGCGATCTGCCGGTGGCTCAGCACCCACGCCCATCCCGCGACCCCGCTCACGTGACACGACGCGCACACTCACCGAGCACCCACCCACCCCGCGGCGGGGCACGGCCGGTCAGCCTCTACCGCGCCGGGCCCGGCCGGTCAGCCTCTGTGGAACAGGTCCTGCGGATCGACGCGCTCCCAGCGCGAGCGCGGGGCGGGGGTCCGCGGCACTTCCCGGTCCTTGGCACGCCACTCGGCCACCAGCGCGTCGTAGATGGGGGATCGCGAAGGAGCCTCCCCGCCACCGGCCCTTGTCCCGGCACGGGGCGGCCGCGGCGAAGGAACTCCACTCCCCGCATCGCTCATGCCGGGTCCAACGATCCTTTCCGCTCCGGGCAACGCCGCCCTCGTACCGAACGATTCCGAGAGGCCCTGGTGAACAACTCCCGGCTCAGGAACCCACGTACGCCGAGAGGTGCTCGCCGGTGAGCGTGGAGCGGTCGGCGACGAGGTCGGCGGGGGTGCCCTCGAAGACGATCTTGCCGCCGTCGTGTCCCGCGCCGGGGCCGAGGTCGATGATCCAGTCCGCGTGTGCCATGACCGCCTGGTGGTGCTCGATGACGATGACCGACTTGCCGGACTCGACGAGCCGGTCAAGCAGGCCGAGCAGCTGCTCGACGTCGGCGAGGTGCAGGCCGGTGGTCGGCTCGTCGAGGATGTAGACGCCGCCCTTGTCCGCCATGTGCGTGGCCAGCTTGAGCCGCTGCCGCTCGCCGCCGGACAGCGTGGTGAGCGGCTGGCCGAGGCTGATGTAGCCGAGCCCGACGTCGGCGAGCCGGTCGAGGATCTTGTGCGCGGCCGGCGTGTGCGCCTCGCCGGAGCCGAAGAACTGCTCGGCCTCGGTCACCGACATCGCGAGCACCTCGCTGATGTCACGGCCGCCGAAGGTGTACTCGAGGACCGCGGGCTGGAACCGCTTCCCCTCGCAGTCCTCACAGGTCGATTCGACCCCGGCCATCATTCCCAGGTCGGTGTAGATGACGCCGGCGCCGTTGCAGTTGGGGCAGGCGCCCTCGGAGTTGGCGCTGAACAGCGCCGGCTTCACGTCGTTGGCCTTGGCGAACGCCTTGCGGATCGGGTCGAGAAGGCCGGTGTACGTCGCCGGGTTGCTGCGCCGCGAACCCTTGATCGGCGCCTGGTCGACGGAGACCACACCCGCCGAGGCGGGGACGGAGCCATGGATCAGCGAGCTCTTGCCGGAGCCCGCGACGCCGGTGACGACACACAGCACGCCCAGCGGGACGTCGACGTCGACGTCCTGGAGGTTGTGGCGGGTGGCGCCGCGGATCTCCAAGGTGCCGGTGGCCTCGCGCACCGACTCCTTGAGCGTGGCCCGGTCGTCGAGGTGGCGCCCTGTGACGGTGTCGCTGGCCCGCAGCCCGTCGACGGTGCCCTCGAAACAGACGGAGCCGCCGCCCGTACCGGCGCCGGGGCCGAGGTCGACGACGTGGTCGGCGATCGCGATGGCCTCGGGCTTGTGCTCGACGACGAGGACCGTGTTGCCCTTGTCCCGCAGCCTCAGGAGCAGGTTGTTCATCCGCTCGATGTCGTGGGGGTGCAGGCCGATGGTGGGCTCGTCGAAGACGTACGTGACGTCGGTGAGCGAGGAGCCCAGATGGCGGATCATCTTGGCGCGTTGCGCCTCGCCGCCGGACAGCGTGCCCGCGGGACGGTCGAGCGAGAGGTAGCCGAGGCCGATCTCCACGAACGAGTCGAGGGTCTGCTGGAGCGCGGTGAGCAGCGGCGCCACCGACGCGTCCTTGAGGCCGCGCACCCACTCGGCGAGGTCGCGGATCTCCATCGCGCAGGCGTCGGCGATGCTGATCCGCTTGATCTTCGAGGACCGGGCCCCTTCGGTGAGCCGGGTGCCGTCGCACTCGGGGCAGGTGGTGAAGGTGACCGCCCGCTCCACGAAGGCGCGGATGTGCGGCTGCATCGCCTCCTTGTCCTTGGACAGGAACGACTTCTGGATCTTGGGGATCAGGCCTTCGTAGGTGAGGTTGACGCCGTTGACCTTGACCTTCATCGGCTCGCCGTAAAGGAAGTCCCGCAGTTCCTTCTTGGTGTACTTGCGGATCGGCTTGTCCGGGTCGACGAGGCCGGACTGGGCATAGACCTGCACGGTCCACTGGCTGTCCGACTTCCAGCCGGGGATGGTGAACGCGCCTTCGGAGAGCGACTTGGAGTCGTCGTAGAGCTGGGTGAGGTCGATGTCGGAGACCGAGCCGCGGCCCTCGCAGCGCGTGCACATGCCGCCGGTGCGGTTGAAGGTCGCCTTCACGGTCTTGGTCTTGGCGGCACCGCGTTCGACGGTGATCCCGCCGCTCGCCCGGACCGATGCGGTGTTGAAGGAGTACGCGCTGGGCGGGCCGATGTGCGGCTTGCCGAGCCTGCTGAAGAGGATGCGCAGCATCGCGTTGGCGTCGGTGGCGGTGCCGACCGTGGAGCGGGGGTCGGCGCCCATCCGCTGCTGGTCGACGATGATCGCGGTCGTGAGCCCGTCGAGTACGTCGACTTCGGGGCGCGCCAGCGTCGGCATGAAGCCCTGGAGGAAGGCGCTGTAGGTTTCGTTGATCATCCGCTGGGACTCCGCGGCGATCGTGCTGAAGACGAGCGAGCTCTTGCCCGAGCCGGAGACGCCGGTGAACACCGTCAGGCGCCGCTTGGGGATCTCGATGCTGACGTCCTTGAGATTGTTCACGCGGGCGCCGTGCACACGGATCAGGTCGTGGCTGTCGGCGGCGTGGAGCGCAGGCGACTGCGTGTTCTTTCTCTTGGCGGGGCTCATGGTCTCTCCATCTGTTCGGGCGGAGCCGCCTGCGCGGTCTCCGCCGTGTCGCCTGGCTCGATCTGGTCGGTGTCGAGCTGTACGTCAGGTTCTACTTCGTCGGCGTGATTGCGGCAACGCGTTCCTGGATTCGGAGCAGGTTGCCCGCGGGATCACGTACGGCGCAGTCGCGCACCCCGTACGGCTGCTCGGTCGGATGCTGGACGATCTCGGCGCCCTCGGCCTGAAGCCGCGCGAAGGTGCCGTCGAGGTCTGCGGTGGCGAGAATGATGCCCGCGTAGGTGCCCTTGGCCATCATCTCGGCGATGGTGCGGCGCTCGGCTTCGGTGATGCCGGGGTCGGTGGCCGGCGGCTGCAGGACGAGGGATGTGCCGGGCTGATCGGCGGGCCCGACGGTGATCCAGCGCAGTCCGTCGTAACCGACGTCGTCGCGGACCTCGAAGCCGAGCGTGTCGCGGTAGAAGGCCAGGGACGCGTCCGGGTCGTCGTGCGGGAGGAAGCTCGCGTGCAGGGTGACGTCCATGGCCATCACGCTAGAGCCGGCTCAGGGGGCGGCGCTTCTCGATTCCTGATCGGTCGGACTGCGCCAGGATTCCCCGGGAAACGCCTCGGGGGCGGCACCACATGGTGCCGCCCCCGATCGCCGCGCCCGCCGTCAGGACTGGGGGCGGCTGCCGTGGTTCGCGCCGTTCTTGCGGCGGGCCTTCTTCTTGCGACGTCGCTTCGAGGACATGGATACCTCCGTGGTTCCCGTGTTGCTTCCCGGGCTCGAGCCCAGGCGATCATGCCGCCCCTACCCACGACGAAGCTTCGTCATGACGTGGCCTACGTCACCAAGGACACCTCGCTCAGGGAGCGGCTCAGGCGGGGAGCGCGTCGACGGTGGGGACGACCGTGCCGAACAGGTCGGTGATGGTGGTCAGGGCGGCGGTCTGGAGCGCGGCGGCGGGCAGGACGGTGCCGTCCGGGGCGGCGAGGGCGCGGGTGGCGGTGGCCTCCGCGATCACGGTGGGGCGGTAGCCGAGGTTGAAGGCTCCCTGGGCGGTGTAGTTGACGCACATGTGCGTCATGAAACCGGCGAGGACCAGGTCCTTGCCGCTGCCCGGGGCGATGCCCAGGTCACTCAGCGTCTTCTCGAGATCGGTGGCGTGGAAGGAGTTGGGGAACTGCTTCACCACGACCGCCTCACCTTCCACCGGGGCGACCTCGTCGCTGATGGCCCCGATGTGGGCGCGGATGTCGTAGGGGGTGTTCTCGCCGCCGTCGTTGAGGATGTGGACGACCGGGGTGCCCGCGGCGCGGGCGCGCTCCAGGAGGCGGGCACCCGCCGCGAGCGCCGTCTCGGCGCCGTCGAGGGCCATGACGCCGGTGCGGTAGGTGTTCTGGAAGTCGATCATGATCAGGGCGGATTCGCTCAGCCGGGGCGGCTGGTCGTCCAGGCCGATCACGTCGCGCAGGGTCGTGGAGGGCTGATGCGTGTGCGTGCTCATGGGGTGCCTTTCGTGTGGTGCGGTGCATGACGGATCACGGCATGAGGCAGGGCGGAGCCGCAGGGCTCGGGCGCGCCTGCATGCCCAAGGAGTGGTGCTGGGTGAAGAGGGTGAAGAGGGTCAGGTGGTCTGGATGCGGAAGCGGCGGCGGTAGGCGGCCGGGGTGGTGGAGAGCTGCCGGTTGAACGCCCGGTGCAGCGTCTCCACCGAACCGAGCCCGGCCGCTGCCGCGACCCGGTCGAGAGGGCTGTCGGTGGTCTCAAGGAGACGGCGCGCCACCTCGACGCGGGCGGCTTCGACGTAGTCGGCCGGGCTGGTGCCGGTCTCCTGTTTGAACACCCGGGCGAAGTGCCGCTCGCTCAGGCACATCCGGGCCGCCAGTGCCGCCGCCGACAGGTCCGCGTCCAGGTGATCGGCGATCCACAGCCGCAGTGCGTCGATGTCGCGGCGGGCGGACGCGGGGCGGCTGAGCGGCACGGAGAACTGGCTCTGACCGCCCTGGCGTTTGAGGTACATCACCAGGTGCCGGGCCACCGACAGGGCCACGTCCTCGCCCTGGTCCTCGGCCACGAGCGCCAGGGCGAGATCCAGGCAGGCACTGATCCCGGCCCCTGTCCACAGCCGGCCTCGGTCGGTGCGTACGAAGATGGGGTCCGGGTCGACCGTGACGGCCGGGTGCTCGGCGGCGAGCTGGGCGGCGGTCGACCAGTGGGTGGTCGCCGTCTTCCCGTCGAGGAGTCCGGCCGCGGCCAGGACGTGCGCACCCACGCAGACCGACGCCACTCGGCGGGCCTGCGGGGCGGTCGCCCTGACCCACTCCACGACGTCCGTGTCGATACGGGCGAGGGGTCCTTCGTCGGTCATGTCGACCGCGCCGGGCACCAGCAGGGTGTCCACCCGCCCGCGCACCTCGTCGAAGCCCATGTCGGCCACCAGCCGCACTCCCGCCGACGTACGGACCTCACCGGCGGCCGGCCCGGCAAGGCGTACCTGGTAGCCGGCGCGGCCCGCGGTCTCCCGGTTGGCCAGGCCGAAGACCTCGGCGGGACCGGTGACGTCGAGGAGGTCGACATCGGGGAAGACCGCGATGACGACACGGTGCGGAGTGGGCATGGACCCATCCTCACCGCCGCCACCGATGGCCGCAATGACGATTCCCTGTCACATCCGGACATGGGCCGGGACGACTCGGCCGAGGGCGCGGGCTCGGCCGAGGGCGCGGGCTCGGCCGAGGGCGCGGGCTCGGCCGAGGGCGCGGGCTCGGCCGAGGGCGCGGGCTCGGGCTCGGGCGGCCAGGGCCGAGCGGCTCCACCGGGGCGGGAACATTCGTCCAAGACAACCGCTTCCGGAGTCGGCACAGTCGAGGGCACGGGCCAGGGCGACACCACTCGCCTCGACCACCGCCCGGCAAACCGAGGGGAAGCGACGATGACGAACGACGACACCACGACGACGAACGACACCGAAGACGTCCGTGACCTGGTCGCACAACTGGTGTTCGGAAGCCTGGCCGCGCAGACCGTTCGCGCCGCCGTCCGGCTGAGGGTGATGGAGCTGATCGGCGACAAGGAGCGGTCGGCGGCAGAGGTGGCCGCCGATGCCGGGGCACGTACACAGCCCATGACCAGGCTGCTGCGCGCCCTGGCGAGCCTGGGCCTGCTGCGCGAACACACCGCGGGCTCCTTCTCGTTGACGCCCGCGGGCGCCACCCTGGACCCCGAGCGGCCCGGCTCGCTCACCTCACTGGTCCGGATGTTCACGGAGCCGACGATGCTGCGCGCCTGGGAACACCTGGACGACAGCGTGCGCACCGGTGACGTCGCGTTCGACACGATCTTCGGGAAGGACTTCTTCAGCCACCTCAAGGAATTCCCCGACCTGTCCGCGGAGTTCAACGCGGCCATGAGCCAGGCCTCCAGGGCGACGGCCGCAGTCCTGCCGCACGCCTTCGACTTCGGCCGCTTCACCACGGTGACCGATGTCGGGGGCGGTGACGGCACCTTGCTGAGCGCCGTGCTCCGCGAACACCCGGCCCTGACGGGCGTCGTCCACGACACCGAGGAGGGCCTGGCCCAGGCTCCGACGACGCTGGAGCGGCAGGGGCTCACGGCACGATGCTCCCTGGCGGCCGGAGACTTCTTCCAGTCCGTGCCGGGCGGCGCCGACGTCTACCTGCTCAAGAGCATCGTGCACGACTGGTCGGACGAGCAGGCGGTCACGATCCTGACCCACTGCCGCGAGGCGCTGCCACCGGCGGGCCGCGTACTGATCGTGGAGCCCGTTCTGCCCGAGGTCGTCGACGCCGAAACCGCCGGACTCACCTACCTCACCGACCTCAACATGATGGTGAACGTGGGCGGCAGGGAGCGGACGCGGGCCGACTTCGAAGAGGTGTGCCGCAGGGCAGGCCTTGCCCTCACCTCGGTGACCCCGCTGGAACAGGCGGAACCGTTCTGCCTGATCGAGGCGACAGCGGCGTGAGGGCGAGGCGCGTCACGACTTGATCACATCCTGCATGATTCAACCGCATGTGACCTAGCGTGTTCCGCCTGGCTCAACCTTGGGGGGACATATGCGCGTTCGCGCTACCGCGGCTGCTGCCGCCATGCTTCTGGCCGCTCTCACCGCGTGCGGCGGCAGCGATGGCGGCGACAGCGGCACAGCCGATGCGAAGTCGTCGGAGGGTTCGAAGGCCTCGACGGCGAAGAAGGTCGACTGCTCGGACGAGGACATCAGTCAGGCCGACTGGATGGAGCACTGCTCCGACGAAGGTGCCGGCGCCGGCGCCGACGGGGACGGAACCGCGGGGAAGGCGACGGGCCTGAAGTTCGGCGAGTCCTACACCTGGCCGGACGGCCTGAAGGTGTCCGTCGCCGATGCGAAGGTGTTCACGGACTACGACGCCGAGCTGATGGAGTCCGCCGAGCCCGGCAACACCGACTTCCGCGTGCGGTTGAAGCTGACGAACTCCGGCAAGTCCGCGGTCGCCCTCGACGACCTGTCCGTCATCGTCGAGGGCGCCACGAAGGGCGGCGAGGCCGGGGCGACCGTGTTCGAGAAGGGGTCCGAGCCGCTCGAGGGCCGCCTGGCCCCCGGGGTCTCCGCGACGAAGACCAACGACAACGCCCTGGAGACGAAGTACGGCAAGAAGGTCGTCGTCACGGTGCAGCGCAACAGCGAGGACTTCGACCTGGACTTCCCGGAGTTCACCGGATCCATCACCGGGTGAGGCGACCTGCGGGTCGCGCGCCGATCTTGACGGCGTAGGTTGACCCCATGGTGGAGGGGGCGAAGCCTGCGGTGCGGTCGAGGCCGCAGGAGCAGCGGGCACGGGGGCGGCATGCCGTCCGGCGGGAGAAGAAGCAGGGCGGCCGGGAGAAGAATCAGGGCGGCCTTGTCCGTTCGTCGTTGCTGATGGCCGTCGGCACGGTGGTGTCGCGGGCGACGGGTCTCATCCGGCAGGTGCTGCAGGCCGCCGCGCTGGGCACGGGCTTGCTGGCCAGCACGTACAACACGGCGAACACGGTGCCGACAAGCCTGTACACGCTGTTGATCGGTGGTGCGCTCAACGCCGTCCTGGTGCCGCAGCTGGTGCGCGCCAGGGCGACGCAGCCCGATGGCGGGCGCGCCTACGAACAGCGTCTGGTCACGCTCGTGGTGTGTGTCCTTGGCGTGGGGACGGCGTTGGCGGTCTGGGCTGCCCCGCAGATCGTGGGCCTGTACATGCGCGACACCCCGGAACGTCACGAGGCGTTCGAGCTGACGGTGACGTTCGCCAGGTTCCTGCTTCCGCAGATCTTCTTCTACGGCCTGTTCAGCATCTACGGACAAGTCCTCAACGCCCGCGAGAAGTTCGGCGCGATGATGTGGACGCCGGTCCTGAACAACGTCGTGCTGGTCGGCATGTTCGCCGCCTACCTGACGCTGATGACGGTCCCCGACCAGGTCGAGGACATCACCACGGCCCAGGTGCGGCTGCTCGGTCTCGGCACGACGGCGGGCATCGCCCTACAGGCCCTGGCGCTTGTCCCGTACGCGCGGGCGGCGGGATTCCGGTTCCGGCCGCGGTTCGACTGGCGCGGCACCGGCCTTGGCACGAGCGTCCACGCGGCGAAGTGGACGCTCCTGTTCGTCCTGGCCAACCAGGTCGCCCTGACCGTGGTCACGAATTACGCCAACGCCGCCGACCAGGAGCTGCCGCAGGCCGGCGCGGGCTACTCGGCCTACACCTACGCGCAGACCATCTGGCTGCTGCCACAGTCGATCGTGACCGTGTCCCTGGTGACGGCTCTGCTGCCGCGCATGAGCCGGGCCGTCGCGGAAGGGCGTCTGCAGGACCTGCGCGCGGATCTGTCCCGGGCGCTGCGGATCAGCGGCGTGATCATCGTGCCTGCCGCCTTCCTCTTCCTCGCCCAGGGGCCGCAGATCGCGTCGCTCCTGTTCGCCCACGGAGCGGCGGACGCGGCATCGGCCCGCCCTCTGGGCTACATGCTGCAGGCCTTCGGACTCGGCCTCATCCCGTTCTCGGCCCAGTACCTCCTGCTGCGCGGCTTCTACGCACAGCAGGACACGCGTACTCCCTTCTTCGTGGCGGCCTGGATCGCGGGCGTGAACATCGCCCTGGCCACGGCCTGCCACGTGCTGCTGCCCGCCCGCTGGGCGGTCGTCGGCATGGCCGGGGCCTACACGCTGTCCTATCTGGCCGGCCTCGCGCTCACCGCGCACCTGCTGCGCAGGAGACTCGGAGCCCGCATCGACGACGGCAGCCTGCGCCGAACCTATACGAAGCTGCTGTGCGCCGCGGGTCCCGCCGCGGGCCTGGGCTGGGCCGCGACGCGCGCATGCGCCGGCCTGGGAAGCGGAACGTGGCCCACCGCGGCCGCGCTCTCCGCCGGGGTGCTCACGACGGCCCTCGGATATCTCGTCCTCGCACGGCTGCTGAAGGTCAGCGAGCTGCGACGCCTGCCCGGCATGCGCTGAGTCCGGCGAGGCGAGCGCTCAGGCGGCCCGCCGACACGGCCGGGCTGGCTCACGCATACACCTCTCTCGACAGGGCACCCGGCTGACACGCCTCGACCCAGGGAGCACCTCATGGTCATTGTCGGCATCGTCGCTGTCTGCGTCGTACTGGCCGTCCTCGCCTTCTTCGTGCCCCGCCTCTCACGGCACCCCGAACGCGGCACCCAACGCACTCTGGGGGCCGGTTCGCGCGCCGGCGGCAAGGCCCCCGGCATCCTCGGCCGGATCTTCAGCAAGCCTTTCCGCAGCAGCTCCAAGGCCGTGGGCCGCAGCGGCTCGGCCGGTCGGCGCACGCGGGGCCGCATGCCCTTCTGAGCGCCTGCCTGCTGAAGCCAGGCCCTCACAGGCTCGTGAGCAGGTCATCCAGCGGGGCCGGTGTCAGATCGGGGTCGAGGGCCTCGACGAGGAGGCGGCCGTAGCGGATCTTGCGGCCCTTCTTCGTGCCGAGGAAGCGCCGCAACTGCTGCTGCCGGGGCCTGCCGTGCTGGGCGGGCTGGCGCATGAAGGTCTGCCAGGCCCGCAGGTCGCCCTCGGCCCGGATGGCATCCTCGACCCTCGCCGTGCCCAGCGCGCGGATGAGTTCGTCCTCCAGGTCCGACACGCACACGAAGAAGTCCCCGCCCGGCGCCCCTGCCCGCTCCAGACCCCGGTCGTAGAAGCGCTGTTCGGCCACGTCGCACAGTCCTGCAAGACGCAGGTCGAGGCCGGGCGGCCCGAGGATCTCGGCGTAGCGGCCGATGCTCATCGCCCCGCCCATCGACACGACGCACACCCCCTCGGCTGCCAGGTCCCGGCCACGCCGTGCGGCCAGCGCCTCAACTGCCTCGCGGTCACTCGGCCCTTCCAGCAGCACGGCCGTCCGCACGCCCACTCGCTCGGCCAGATCGTGCGCAGGGCCGCCGGGTCCGCCGGCCGCCCAGCCACTGACCGCGTCCCGGAACGCCCGCATGTCTGCCATGGAGGGAGTCTGCACCTTCACCCTCGGCATGGCACGGCATATTCAGCGGTCACGGTCGGCGCGCCCGGCATGCCCGGCGCGCTCAGCCTCGGTAGGCGGCGATCGCGATCCGGACGAACGACCGGAGCAGTGGGTTGGTGTCGCGCTCGTTCCATGCCACCAGCACGCGGCTCGCGGGCATGTCGACCAACGGCACCACGGTGAGCCCGTCCCCCGGCTCGTGGTCCAGGAGCGTCATGCCGACGGTGCCGTTCCAGACAACGGCTTGCCGGCACTCCGCGACGGCGCGCACCACCGGGCCCTCGCGAGGCTCTCCGCCGTTCCAGTACGACTGCCAGAGGGGATCGGTGCCCTCCGGGAAGACGAACCAGCGGCGATCGACCAGGTCCGCGATCTTCAGGCTTGCGTGCCGGGCCAGCGGATCGTCGGCGCGCAGCAGCGCACCCACCGGGTCGGCGCGCAGCTCGTGGACCGTCAGGCCGGTCTCGTCGAACGGCCCCCGGGTCAGGGCGACATCGACGAGGCCGGCATGCAGCCCGCACGTCGGATCGGTCAGGTCGGTCTCGCGGACGCGCACCTCGATCTGCGGGTGGCGCCGGCGGTAGGCGCCGGCCAGCCGCGCCGCGCCCGGATCGGTGCTGTCCCCCAGGATGCCGACGGTGATGCTCGCGGCACCGGCCGCGGCGGCCACGCGTACGCGTACCCGGTCGGCCTGGTCGAGCAGGGAGCGCGCCTCGTCGAGCAGCACGGCACCCACCGCGGTGAGCGTGACCCCGGCGGACGACCGGTCGAACAGCGCGGCGCCGACCTCGGTCTCCAACTGCTTGATGGCCCGGCTCAGCGGCGGCTGGCTCATGTGCAGCCGGGCGGCGGCCCGGCCGAAGTGGAGTTCCTCGGCGACCGCCACGAAATAGCGCAGCGCGCGTAGCTCCATGCTGCGACGATACCCGTTCGGTATCGGGGTGGCGGAACAGGTCTTGGACGGTCGCGGTGCCCTGGCGGTGGAATCGGGGCATGCCCGACGAACCGAGAAACACCGAGCCGCTCGCCGTCCCCGCCGTGTCGGTGGTCGGTCCTGGCGAGGGCGAGACGATCGTCCTCGGCACCACGCGACTGCGCGTACTCGAGGACGGCAGCAACACCGGGCACCGCATCGGGCTCGCCGAATCGGTCCTCGCGCCGCACACGCCCGGACCGCCGCAGCACCGTCACGCCCAGCACGACGAGGGCTTCTACGTCGTCTCCGGCACGGTGCGGTTCACGGTCGGCGAGCAGGACTACGACGCGACCGCGGGCACGCTCGTGATGGTCCCGCCCGGCGCGCCGCACACCTTCGCCAACACGACCGGTCAACCGGCCGTCATGGTCAGCACGTTCACACCGGACCTGTACGTCCAGTACTTCCGTGACCTGCACGCCATGATCGCCCGCGGCCAGGCCTTGACCCCTGAGGCGACCGCCCAGGTGATGAGCCGTTACGCCACCGAACCCGCCACCGACTTCGCCTGAGGCCCGCGCCCCCGCACCCCGACCGTGGACGGAATCATGAACATCGCCTATGGGATCGTCGCCGGCCTGCTCTGCCTGTTCTACCTCTACGCGGGCGGGATGAAGCTGGCCCGGAGCCACGAGCAACTCCGCCCCATGATGGCCTGGGTGGACAGCACCCCGATGCCCGCCGTCAGGGCCATCGGCCTCGCCGAAGTACTCGGCGCGACCGGCCTGATCCTCCCGCCACTGACCAGCATCGCCCCCTGGCTCGCGCTGGCCGCGGCCATCGGGTTCGTGATCCTGCAGATCGGCGCGACCAGGGTCCACCTGAGCCGCGGGGACCGCCGGATCGCCCTCAACATCACGCTCCTGCTCACCGCGTCCGTGACCGCCTGGCTCGCGACGGCATGGATCTGACGACAGCTCTAGCCCGCGTTCATCAGGGTCTCGAAGCCGGAGTCGTCGCAGTACGCAACGGCTTGCCCCTCAGCGGTCATGTCGCCGCTGATCGCCCGTGCGGTGTCGTCAAGGATGTGGCTGCCACCGCGGTCGAGCCCCTCCCGGTCCAGCCGCTTCGCGGCGGCGATGACCGTATACCCGGCGATACCGGGCTCGGACGGCTGGGCGCTCTGTCCGTCATCCGCGTCGACACCGCTGCCGTCGGCTGCCGACGCGTTCCTGGTGTCCTGCCAAGTACCGAGCGCGGAGCAGTAGTTGTGTCGCCACTCCTCGTCCTGCGCGGAGTCGCGCGACGAGCAACCGCCCATCAGACCGACCACGACGAAAGCCGTCGCCGCTCGCGCGGCTCCTCGCCTGCCTGCCGTACCCCTGACCCTGCCGCGCCCCATGAACATTCCCTCCCCTGAGCAACCAGTGAAGAGTACGGGCCCGCGCTACCGCCCGTTGGCCGAGAAGTGCTGGTAGTCGGGGTTCGCCCAGCGGCCGCCCCATTTCCAGCCGATCCTCCGCATGGCGGTCCACACGACGTCGCCGGGGCGGATCATGCCCTTGACCATGCGGTCGCGTCGCAGGTACTTCGCCGCCGACTCCGGATGGACACGGCCATTGGCATCGACGTACGGGTTCTCGACCGTGTTGATGTCGATCGCGTTGCCGTACGAGTGCTGCGACATCCGGCCCGGGTTCCCGGTCACCCGGCGACAGTTGAAGGCGGAGGTGTTGTCGGCCGCCATCGCCGCCGCGTCGCTGCCGCCGAACTCGGCCGTCACCCGCATCCGGCGAATCGGGAACTTCGCCGCGAAGGCCTTCCGGAAGACATACAGCAGCGGCTTCACCGAACGCTGATGGACGATCAGTTCACCGGGATGGACGCGGCCGTCGAAGCCCCAGTGGTTCATGCGGATGAGCCGGAGCCGCCGCGGCGGGACGGGGCACCCGCGGTGGTAGGTGGAGCCGATCTTGGCCTTCGGCACGGCGGTGACCCGCGCATCGAGGCGGGGCGCGGAAGTGGTGCGGGGCGCGGAAGCGGTGCGGGAGACCGGGTCATCAGGGATGCGCGCGTCCGCACCCGCATCGACGGGCACGCCGACGACGAGCGCCAGGGCCATGACCACGGGGATGACGCGAGACATGATGTGCACGTTTTGACCCTAAATGCGTGCGGTGCCATTCCGGCGGAGGCCACTGCGGTCGGCTGTTGAGGGAGGCGGGAGGTCAGCTCTGTCCGCCGGTCTTGCGGCGGTGCAAGTACACCGCGCCCGCGCCGACGGCGAGCACCGCGGCCCCGGCCGCCAGCTCGACCGGGTTGCTGCTGCCCTGGGAGCCACCCGAACCGGCGTGCACGCCGCCCCTGACGGCCGGGTCCGTGGAGTCGCAGAACCGCTGCGCCGTGGACGCGGCCATGTTCGCCTCTTCCTCTGCGGCCTTCTTCTCCTCCGGAGTGGCGGACGGGTCGGCCTTCACCGTGTCGGCGTTCTTCTGCGTGATCTCCGCGTCGTCCAGAGCCTTCTGGCAACTCGGCGACACGGCCTGTGCGTTGGGGGCGGTGACCGCCAGCGCGGCGCCCGCGACGGCCAGACCGGTCAGGACTCGGATGGAACGCATGGATCTACCTCCAGTACGGACACGGCCCCCCGAAGCTCTCGTGCCCCGGAACGTTCTGCCGGCGTCGACCGCGCCCCTACCAACAGCCCTCCCGCCCCACGGCGCGTCCCTACCGGCAACACGCCGCGCGTCCCTCGCTCGGCCCACACGGGCCCACTCGTCTGGCCGGGAAAACCACCGGCCCCGGCTCTCGACCTCGCTCTCGGCCTCTGCGGGTGATCAGCCCTGCCAGGACCAGTCCCGCACTTCCGGCAGGTCGACGCCGTGCTCACGCACGTAGGCGTGGTGGCGCAGCCGCATGTCCTCCATCTGCTGGCGCACCTGGACCGCGCGGACGCTCAGGCCCGGCACGCGGTCGATGACGTCCATCACCAGGCGGAAGCGGTCCAGGTCGTTGGCGACCACCATGTCGAAGGGCGTGGTGGTCGTGCCGCGCTCCTTGTATCCGCGCACATGCAGGTGCGGATGGACCGCGCGCCGGTACGCGAGGCGGTGCACCAGCCAGGGGTAGCCGTGGAACCCGAAGATCACCGGCTTGTCACGGGTGAACAGCGCGTCGAACTCGGCGTCCGGCATGCCGTGCGGATGCTCGCCCTCCGGCATCAGGCGCGCGATGTCCACGACATTGACCACGCGCACCGCAAGGTCCGGCAGGTGGCCGCGCAGCAGGCTCGCCGCCGCAAGGACCTCCAGGGTGGGCACGTCCCCGGCGCAGGCGAGCACCACGTCCGGCTCGCGCTCGGTGGTCTCGCTGCCGGCCCAGGTCCACACCCCGGCGCCCCGCGCGCAGTGCGCCCGTGCCTCGTCCAGGCCCAGCCAGTCGAAGCCGGGCTGTTTGCCGGCGACGATCACATTGACGTAGTCGCGTGAGGCGAGGCAGTGCTCGGCGGTGGACAGCAGCGTGTTGGCGTCCGGCGGCAGGTAGACGCGTACCGCCTCGGGGCTCTTGTTGAGTACGTGTCCGATGAACCCGGGGTCCTGGTGCGAGAAGCCGTTGTGGTCCTGCCGCCACACATGGGAGGTCAGCAGGTAGTTCAGCGAGGCGATCGGCGCCCGCCAGGGCAACTCGCGGGTCGTGCGCAGCCACTTGATGTGCTGGTTGACCATCGAGTCGACGATGTGCACGAACGCCTCGTAGCAGGAGAAGAGACCGTGGCGCCCCGTCAGGAGATAGCCCTCCAGCCACCCCTGGCAGGTGTGCTCGGAGAGGATCTCCATCACGCGTCCGTGCCGGGAGAGGTTCTCGTCCACGTCGTGGATCTCCTCCTGCCAGGCCTTTCCGGACGCCCCGTAGACCGCGTCGAGCCGGTTGGACGCCGTCTCGTCCGGGCCGACGAGCCGGAAGTCGCGCCGTTCGGCGGTGTCGGCCATGACCTGCCGCAGGTAGCCGCCGAGGACCCGTGTCGGCTCGTTCAGGGTGGCGCCGGGCTTGTCCACCTCGACCGCGAACTCCTCCAGTGGCTTCAGCGGCAGCGAGTGCAGGAGCAGCCCGCCGTTGGCGTGCGGGTTGGCACCGAGGCGCAGCGTGCCCCGCGGGGCGATGTCGACGAGCCCGGGGGCCGGGCGTCCCTCGGCGTCGAACAGCTCCTCCGGCCGGTAGGAGCGCAGCCATTCCTCCAGCTGGTGGCGGTGCTCGGCGCTCTCCCGGACGTTGGCGAGCGGCACCTGATGCGCGCGCCAGGTGCCCTCCACCGGCTTGCCGTCCACCGTCTTGGGGCCGGTCCAGCCCTTGGGGGTACGGAGCACGATCATGGGCCAGCGGGGTGCGGGGGTGTCCTTGGGGCGCTCGGCGTCCGAGTCCGCCCTGGCCGTGCGCTGTATCGCGGCGATGCGGTCAAGGCAGCGGTCCAGGGCGACCGCGAAGTCCCGGTGGACCGTCATGGGGTCGTCGCCGGTGACGTGCACGGGCTCGTATCCGTATCCGCGCATCAGGTCGTCCAGCTGGGCCTCGGGCAGCCGGGCCGGGATCGTCGGGTTGGCGATCTTGTAGCCGTTCAGGTGCAGGATGGGCAGCACCGCACCGTCGTGCACCGGGTCCAGGAAGGTGTTCGAGTGCCAGGAGGCGGCGAGCGGTCCGGTCTCGGACTCCCCGTCGCCGATGACGCACACCGACAGCAGGTCCGGGTTGTCGAACGCGGCGCCGTAGGCGTGCGAGAGGGAGTAGCCGAGCTCGCCGCCCTCGTGGATGGATCCCGGAGTCTCGGGCGCGACATGGCTGGGCACTCCGCCGGGGAACGAGAACTGGCGGAACAGCCTCGCCATGCCCTCCCCGTCGCGGGTGACGTCGGGATAGGTCTCGGTGTACGTGCCGTCCAGCCAGGAGTTGGCGAGCACCGCGGGCCCGCCGTGCCCGGGGCCCCAGATGCAGACGGTCGGCAGCTCCCGCGCCTTGATGGCCCGGTTGAGGTGCACGTGGACCAGGTTCAGACCGGGCGAGGTCCCGAAGTGGCCGAGGAGTCGCGGCTTGATGTCCTCGGCCGCCAGGGGGCGCCGCAGCAGGGCGTTGTCCATCAGATAGATCTGCCCCACCGAGAGGTAATTGGCCGCCCTCCAGTACCGCGTGATCGCCTGCAGTTCGGCATCGGAGGGAGGTTTCGCGGGTGAGGAGGGGTTCACCGCGGGATCGCCCATGGCTGCTCCTTGTCAGAGGTACGGCAGGCCGGACACCACAGCGGTGGACCGGCTCGGCGGCTCGCGCCCTCCCGCCCCATGAGCCCCATGAGCCCTGTGAGCCCTGTGAGCCCTGTGAGACGGGACGAAGGCCGCAGGGCGCCACCGGATGAGTGACCGGTCACGCTCAACGTAATCGCGCGCCGGACCACCCGCCTCCCGGAGTCGGCCGGACGCATGGCCCGCGCCATCGGGGCTTCCCCGTCGCCGAGTTATCTTGCTCGGGCGAAGGCGCTGAGCCGTTGGCCGACAGCCACTGGCCGTTGGCTGTTCCCCCGAAGAGCCGGGCGCCGTCTCGTCAGCCGGGCAGGGCGTCACAGGCGAGGAGCCGAACGTGGGGGCACAGGAAGCGCAGGCGACGGCCAAGAGGCTGCGGGCGATCAGCGACGAGCTGTCGGACCGCTTCTACGAACGGGCCGACGTGGTGCGGACGCTCCTGGTGACGCTCCTCGCCGGACAGCACTCGTTGGTACTCGGCCCGCCCGGGACGGCGAAGTCCGAGATGGCCAGGGAGCTCACAAGCAGGATCGAGGGGGCGTCCTACTGGGAGATACTCCTGTCGAAGTTCACCGCGCCGACGAGGATGTTCGGTCCCGTCGATGTCGCGGCCCTGGCCCGTGGCGAGTACCGCCAGGTCTTCGAGGGCCGTGCCACGACCGCGCACGTCGCGTTCATCGACGAGATCTTCAAGTGCTCCACGGCGGCCCTGAACGAGACGCTCGGCTACCTCAACGAGCGGATCTACCACCCCGAGAGCGGCGGCGAGCCGATCCGCTGCCCGCTGATCGGGGCCATCACGGCGAGCAACGAACTGCCCAGCGGCGAGGACACGGCCGCGATCTACGACCGGCTCCTCGTGCGGATCGAGGTCGGATACCTGACGGACCCCTCGAACTTCGCCGCCCTGGTCCGCTCCGCCGTCGGCCGCCCCGTGGCACCGCCACGGACCACCGTCGAGCTGTCCGCGCTGCAGCACGCCGTGACCGAAGCCGTCCCCGCCGTGGACGTCCCCGAAGTGATCGTGGACGCGGTGTGCACGCTGCGGGCCGCGCTTCGCCGCAAGGAACTCGTCGCGTCCGACCGCCGCTGGCGGCAGGCGGTGGCCCTGCTCCAGGCGTCCGCGTACCTCGACGACCGCCCGGCCGTCGCCGTGACCGACCTGGCGGTGCTGACCCATGTGCTGTGGGACTCCCCCGCCGAGCGCCCGGCCGTCGAGCGGGAGGTGCTGCAACTGGTCAACCCCGACGCCAAGGAGGCGCTCGACCTGGCCGACACCATCGAGGAGCTGGAGGCGCAGCTCGACGCCATGGCCGGGCAGTCCCGCGAGGCGCTGAGCGACTGGGTCATCAAGAAGGCCCACAACAAGCTCGCCATGGCGGGCAAGCGCCTGGAGAAGCTGCGTGAGGAGGCGGCGGGCGCCGGCCGTTCCACCGCCGCCATCGACCGTGTCACCGGCCGCCAGCGCGCCGTCCGTGCCCGCGTTCTCACCGAGGCCCTCGGCATGGACGCGAGCATGGTGCAGGCCCAGCTCTGACCACCGGGGGGATCGGGACGATGGGTGGGACGATGGGCGGGACGCCGAGCAGACTCGACGCGTTGGCGGGCCGGGCAGGAAAGTGGCTCGGCCTGTCCGACGCCGCTCCTGGGGGCCACACCGCGGCCGTGGTCGGGGACCGGTTCGAACAGATCGCCTGGCGCGACACCTTCGAGCAGTCGGCCGGACTGCGCGAGCTTGCCGCGGAGCTGAACGAGCATCACGGCGCCACCACCGACACCACCGACCTCCTGACCGACGCGTTCCTGGCCGCCTACCAGGTCGGGCCACGGTTGCGCGAGCGGGCGGAGATGGCCACGAGCCGACTGGTCAACCACCAGGTCATCGCCTCGCTGCTGGAGTCACCGGACTTCGCCGAGCTGCACCGGGAGACGGCCGGCGACCCCTACGCCGCCGCGATGGCCGTGCTCGCCCAGGCCGCAGCGCTGCGCCGGCTCCTGGAGCGCTCCCGGGACGCCCAGGAACAGGCCGAGCGGGCGACGCAGGCCCAGCAGGACGCCGTACGCGCGGCGAGCGCCGTGAGCGAGGCGCTCCAGCAGGCCGCCGCCGGGGCCGAGGACGGCACCGTGGCCGCCCCGGCCGCCGATACCGTCCACGAGGCGGTCGAAGCGGCCGAACGAGCGGAGGCCGCCGCGCGACAGGCCGCCATGGGCGCCGCGCAGGCCCTCACGGCGGCGGCCCCCGGTATCGGCACCGGCGCGCGCAACGCGGCCGCAAAGGCCGCCAAGGCCGTGCGGGAGGAGGCCGCGCTGATGCGGGCGTGGGGCGTGGGCCCCGGAGAGCTCGAGCGGATGCCGTTCGACCAGCGCGCCCGGCTCGCCGAGCGGCTGCGGACCGGCCGTCTCGCCCAGTGGGCCGAACTGATCGGCCGCTTCCGGCAGATGGCCGGCGGCGAGCGCGCCCGCAAGGTCGAGAACACCACCGGGGAGCTGGTCGGCGTCACCCTCGGCGACGACCTCTCCCGCGTCATCCCCTCCGAGCTGGCCAACCTCGGTCTGCCGGAGCTGCGCGCGGTGTTCGCCGCGCGCTACGCCGCCGGGGAGCTGATGCTCTACGACACCCAGGGAGAGCAGAGCACCGGCAAGGGGGCCGTCATCGCGTGCGTGGACACCTCGCACTCCATGTACGTGGCAGGGCCCGGCGGAGTCACCCGGGAGGCGTGGGCCAAGGCGTGCGCCCTGGCGCTCCTGGATCAGGCCCGCCAGGCCGAGCGCGACTTCGTGGGCATCCTGTTCGCCGCCGCGGACAAGCTCCAGGTCTTCCGCTTCCCGGCCGGTCAGGATGCTGGCATCGCCCAGGTGCTCGACTTCGCGGAGACGTTCCTCGGCGGCGGCACCAGTTACCAGCGGCCGTTGACGGCGGCCGCCGAGCTCCTGAAGGAGGAGTTCGACGACGCCGCCCGCACGCGCGGCGACATCGTGATGCTCACCGACGACGAATGCGATGTCGCCGAGGAGTGGATGCGCGGCTGGAACGACGCCAAGCACCTGCTGGGCTTCCGTGTCTTCGGCGTGGCCATCGGCGCCCCGGACGCCGCCGGGAGCGGCTCGGTCCTCGAGGTCCTGTGCGACAACCTCAGGTCCGTCGAGGACCTCACCGACGTCCATGCCGCGGCCGACCTGTTCCGCGTGATCTGACTCCCGTCAGGTGCGGGCGGTGTCCCCGGCCGCCGGTACTCGCTCCTGCGACGGCTCGGTCCGCCCCGACGGCTGGGACACCTCTGCCAGGTGGTCCCTCCCCGCGTCCGGATCCGTGAGCCGGTTCAGGCGGTCCGGCACGTCGAAGCCCACGAGGAGCACCACGATCACCGTGCCCCCGAACGTCAGCACGGCCAGGGCCTGCCCCAGGTCCATGCCGGACGCGAGGTGCGCCCCGAGGACGGGTGCGACCGCACCTCCGAGGGCGCCCACGTTGTACGTGAAGCCCAGCGCCGCGCCCCGGCTCTCCGTGGGGAAGTGACCGCCGATGTAGCGCGGGAGCAGACCGGAGATGCCGAAGCTGGTGGCCTGGAGCAGGAACAGCAGGACGCCGAGCAGGAGCAGGTTGTCGTGCACCGCGAACACGGGGTAGACGAAGGCGAGCGAGCCGAGCAGCGTGAGCGCGTACGCCTTCTTCGCACCGATCCGGTCGCCGAGGAAGCCCGCCGCCCAGCAGCCCACCATGGTGCCGAAGCCCGCGAAGTAGAGGACATCGGTGACCTGGTCCGTGCTGTAACCGAGGTCGGTCTTCAGATACGTGGGCAGCAGCGCCTGAATGGGCCAGGAGTAGAGGAACGCGAAGAACAGCGTGACGATCATCGACAGGTACAGCGCCCAGCCGCGCTTCCCGCCGAGCTGGACGGCGAAGGCGGCCAGCGAGAGCCCCGCGACCACGGAGAGCACGGGCACCAGACCGGCACCGCCCGGCGTGAAGACCAGGAAGAGGGAGAGGGTGGCGACCACGGTCAGGGCCGTGTTGGCACTCGCCCGTCCACGGGTGGCGAACAGCGGACGGAACGGATTGGGCTTGGCGCCCTTCTCGGCGACCGACTCGGTCCACTCCGCCGCTTCCGGCAGCGCGCGCCGCATCCACAGCGCGACGGCGATCGGGATCAGGCCGAGGTAGAACATCCACCGCCAGCCGAGCGAGGGCACCACCCAGTTGTAGACCTGGGCGGCGAGCACCGAGCCGACCGAGAAACCGGAGATGAGGAAGCCGCTCGCCCGGCTGCGCAGCTTCGCGGGCCAGCTCTCCATCACGTACGTGGCGCTTGCGCTGTACTCCCCGGCCATGCCCATGCCGATGGCCAGCCGTGCGGCGAAGAGGCTGTGGTAGTTCCAGGCGAATCCGCAGGCGAACGTGCCCAGGGAGTAGAGCAGGATGCTCAGCACCATGGAGGCCTTGCGGCCGTACCGGTCGCCGAGGGCGCCGAGGACCGCGCCGCCGAGCCAGCGGGTGATGAACGCGCCGGAGATCAGGCTGGCCGCCTGCACGGTGCTGAGGCCGAACTCGTCGCTGATCTCGGTGAGGACCAGCGTGATCAGGACGAAGTCGAAGCCGTCGAGGACGTATCCGATCCAGGCGGCGAAGAACGACTTCCACTGGGTACGGCTGACTTCGCGGTACCAGCGGGGCTTGGCGGGTGATGTGGTCTGCACGGTGACTCCATGATGCGGGGCGACGCTCGTCGTTGAGCAGCCGGTCGCCTGAGGGGACAGGTCAGTGCTGTGACAGGTCAGTGCTGGGTGAGGCCCGCGACGAAGCGGGCGGTCAGGGCCGTGGGTGCGGTGATGGCGGTGCCGACGACGACGCAGTGGGCGCCTCGGGCAAGGGCCGCGGCGGCGTCCTCGGGGGTGTTGATACGGCCTTCGGCGACGACCGGGACGTCGATCGCGGCGGCGAGGTCGGCGACCAGAGTGAGGTCGGGGCCGGTCTGCTGCGGCGTTCCGGGGACGTAGCCGGAGAGCGTGGTGGAGACGAAGTCGGCGCCCTGCGCGGCAGCGGCGACGCCCTCGGCGAGCGTGGAGACGTCGGCCATCACCAGTGCGCCGGCCGCGTGGACCGCGGTGACGAGCTCGGCGAAGGTGGAGCCGTCGGGGCGCGGCCGGTCGGTGGCATCGGCGGCGACAACGGCCGCTCCCGCTTCCGCGATCGCCAGGGCGTGCCGGACGGTCGGGGTGATGTAGACGCCGGTGTCGCCGTCCTTCCACAGTCCGATCACCGGCAGGTCGACGGCCGCGGCCACGGCGGCGACGACCTCCGGCTCGTTGGCACGGATCGCGGCGCCGCCCCCGGCCGCCGCCGACCGCGCGAGCCGTACGAGGGTGCCGGTGTCCCGCATCGGATCACCGGGCGGTGCCTGGCAGGAGACGATCAGGCTGCCGCGGAGCCCGGCGGGCAGATCGGACGCGGTCCATGTCTGCTGCGTGGTCATCGGAGGGCTCCAGGGTGGTGAAGGGGCAGGCTCGTGGTGAGGGCGGCGGCGCCGAGCACTGCGGCGTCGTGACCGAACAGGGGAGCCCGGGGGACGAGGCCACGCAGCGGCGGCATCAGTTCGGCGGCGAAGGCGGCGGCAAGGGCGTCCGTGTACAGGGCGCCGATCCGGGGGACCCCGCCGCCGACGACCACCCGGTCGGGGCCAAGCGCGTTGGCGAGCCCGCCGAGCGCCTGTCCGACGGCCGCCGCGCCGGTGGTGATCGCGTGGACGGCGTCGGCGTCGCCCCGTGCGGCCCGCCCGGCGACCGTCTCCAGGCGGTCCACCGCGGTGCCGGTGAGCCGCTGGTAGTGGGCAGTGATCGCGGGCCCGGACGCGATGACCTCCAGGTGCCCGGTGGCGCCGCAGGTGCAGGGCAGCCCGGCCGCCGGCAGGCTCGGCACATGGCCGATGTGGCCCGCGATGCCCGCGGCGCCGTGCAGCATCCGTCCGTCGACGGCTACGGCGCCCCCGACGCCGGTCCCGATCGCGGCGAACAGCAGCGAACCGTGCTCCGCGTCCAGTGCCGCGAGCTCCGGACCGGCCGTGGCCCGTACGTCGTTGTCACAGGCCACCGGCAGCCCGGTCCGTTCGGCGAGCCCGGCGGCGAGGGCCGTGCCCGCCCAGCCGCTGATGGAGTCGGTGGCGCTGGTGACCCGGCCGGTGCGGGGATCGATGACCCCGGCGGCGGCGATGCCCAGCGCCGCCGCGCCGCGGCCCGGGTCGACCTCGGCGGCCGCGGTCGCCAGCGCGTCGAGCACGGCGTCGGCGCCGCTGCCGGCCGGGGTGGGCCGGGTGTGCCGGGCGAGGACGGTGCCGTCCTCGCCGACGAGCGCGGCAGCGATCTTCGTACCGCCGAGGTCGAGGCCGATGAGCGCGGCGCCGTCGTCGCCCGCCAGGGAGCCGGAGCTCATCGGACCGGCGACAGACCGGCGGCACGCAGCCGCCGCGCCACCAGCGCGACCGACTCGGCGGACAGCTGGATCTGCGGGAAGGCGGTGTCCCCGCACTCGATGATGCCGAGCAGCTGGAGCGCCGCCTTGAACGAGCCGAGCGCGGAGGAGCTGCGGCCCATGTCCGCCTCCGGGCCCACGTCGACCATGGCGAACAGGTCGACGAGCTGCTCCTGCTCCTTCGCGGCGAGCGCCCAGTCCCCGGCCCGCGCGGCCTCGTACAGCCGCACGTATCCGGCCGGGTCCACGTTGCCGATGCCCGGGACGACGCCGTCGACTCCGGCCAACAGGGCCGCGTCCACGGTCAGTTCGGACCCCGTGAGCACGCTGAACTGCGGGGCCGGGCCCTGGGTGCGGCCGTCGCGGCCGCCCAGTTCGACGATCAGACGGCGCAGTCCGCCCTCATCGCCGCTGCTGTCCTTGAGGCCGGCCAGCGTGCCGTCCTCGGCCAGGGCGCGCACCAGGCCGGGGGCGAGCTTGCTGTGGACGGCGACCGGAATGTCGTACGCGAACAGCGGGAGGTCCACGCTCGCGCGCAGGCGGCGGAAGTGCGCGGCGATCTCCTTCTCGTGGGTGCGGGTGTAGAAGGGCGCGGTCGCGACGAGGGCCTGCGCCCCCAGTGCGGCGGCGGCCCTGGCGTGCTCGACGACGCGTGCGGTGGTCGTGTCGATCACTCCGGCGAGGACCGGGACCCGGCCGTCGGCCGCGTTGACCACGGTCTCCAGGACGGTGGCCCGCTGCTCGTCGGTGAGGTAGGCGACCTCGCTGGTGGAACCGAGGGCGAAGAGGCCGTGCACTCCCCCGTCGACGAGGTGGTCGACGAGCCGGGCGAGGGACGCGGTGTCGACCTCTCCGTGGGAGTCGAGCGGGGTGCAGACCGGCGGGACGACGCCGCGCAGGGGTGCGGACAGAGACATGGGGAGGGCTCCAGCTCAGGGGGGGGTACATCGGCCCGCCGTCCGAGACGGTTGCGCTTGCAGTCGGGCGGGACATGGGACGTAAGATGTCCTACGTCTTGCCGTACCTTAAACAGATGCTCCCGCCACCGGTCAAGGGGCAATCGCACCTCAGGAGGATGCTGTGGCTCGCCCGACCACGGCCCAGGACACCGAGCGCCGACTGAAGGAGCTGATCCTGGAGCGCAGGCTGGCCCCCGGCGACGCGCTGCCCACGGAGGCCGAGCTGACAGAGCTCTTCGGGGTCGGCCGGGTGACGGTGCGTGAGGCGCTCAAGGCGCTCCAGGCCGTCAACGTCGTCGAGATCCGCCGGGGCTCCGGCACCTTCGTCGGCTCGCTCTCGCTGTCGCCGTTCGCCGAGGGCCTCGCGTTCCGGGCCGCCGTCCGTCACCGCCTGGGCGAGCCGGGGCTCTTCGAGTTGATGAAGGTGCGGGAGGCACTGGAGGCGGGCCTGGTCGGCGCGGTCACCGCGGGGATCCCCGCCGAGGATCTGGCGGTGCTGCGCGCCCTCGTGGGCGAGATGGAGACCGAGGCGGGCGACGGCCGGGTGGCGCGCTCCACCGACCGTGCCTTCCATCTCGCGCTCTACGCCTCGCTGGACAGCCACCTGCTCAGCGAGGTGCTCGACGCGTTCTGGGCGGCCATGGACCGCGTGCGCGAGGATCTCGACGACGGCCATCAGGACCCCGTCGTCACCTGCGCGCAGCACCGCGAGATCGTCGACGCGGTCGCGGCGGGGGACGGCGACCGCGCGGTGCGCGCCATGCGGACCCACTTCGACGGCATCCGCACGCGCCTGGAACCGCCCGCGGACCGGTCCACGGAGTGACCGGGACCCCGGCGGGGCCATCGGGAGGACGTACAACCAGGTCAGGCTTGCGCGGCGTCCCGGGCGCGGGCCTCGGCGATGCGGCGCCGCACCGGCGCGTAGTGCTCGCCCAGCGACTTCATGAAGGCGGGGACGTCACCGGCCCGCGCGGCGTCCACGATGCTCTGATGCGCGGCGACGGTCTCGGTCTCGTCGGCGTGCGTGAATCCGTCCAGATGCGGCGCGACGATCGCGAACACGTCCCAGAAGGCCATCGAGAGCTGCTCGACGAGTTCATTGCCGAGCGGTTCCACGAGCAGCGCGTGAAACGCCCGGTCCGCCTCCACGAAGCCGCGCGCTTCCCCCTCCCCCGCGCCCTGTTCCCGCATGTCGGCCACGAGGCTTTCCAGCGAGTCGAGTTGACCGGGGCCGAGCTGCGTGACGATCCGGTCGGCCATCCCGCGCTCGACGAGTTCGCGTACGTCGACGAGGTCGGCGAGGACCTGGAAGTCGTCGCCCGGCGAGAGCAGCCCGCGGAAGGTCAGGCTCTCGACCAGGGCCGAGAGGCTCAGCCTGCCGACGTAGGTGCCGTGGCCGTGGCGGACCTCGACGATGTCCAGAGCGTTGAGGATCTTGACGGCCTCGCGCACGCTGGAGCGGCTCGCGCCCAACGCCTCGCACAAGGCGGGCTCGGTGGGCAGCGGGTCCCCGGGGCGCAGCCGCTTCTGAAGGATGTAGCGCTTGATGCCCTCGACGACCTCCTGCCGGAGCAACTGCCGGCCGGGCTTCGCACCGGACATGGGTGAACTCCCCACCTCTTGACCCCTTTCGCTTGCCGAGCTGCGTTCACACGCTACCAAGGCATCAGACATCTGACGTCTCATGCCAGAAGGGGCGAATCTCGGCGGAGCCGCTTCGGGGAACGGGGACGTCAATCACGAACCCGTCAACGAAGCCCAGGCCGGTTCCACTATGCTTCCTGGCACCACCGCCTGCGCCGAGATGCGATCCGGTGCTACGCGCTCCATCAACGGAGAGATTCGCCGGGGTCGACGCGGTTTCGCGGGGCTGCCGGCCGTCGTACGCACGGTCCCCGGACTCCGCGACCCGAGTGTCCTTGTCAGCCGAAATCGGACCACGGTGTGTGGGCCGTGCCCCGGTGGCAAGATGTACAAGTGAGACAACGCCGATCGGAGTGTCATCGATATGGGTCTGAGTCCCGAACCCGATCGCAGGTCCCGGGATGCGGCTCATGCGGGTTCCGAGTTCATCGAACTGCTCGAGGTCATGTGGGAGCAGGGGCGTGAGGCCGTTCCGACGGGACCTGTGTCTCCGTCCCAGTTGCGCGTGCTGTACGCACTGGACCGCGAGGACGGCATCAATCTGCGGATGCTCGCCGAAGCCCTGGGGTCCGCTCCCCCGTCAGTGAGCCGCCTGTGCGACCGGCTGCAGGCCACGGGGCTTATCGAACGCACGCCGAGCCCGGTCAGCCGACGCGAGCTGGAGCTTCGGCTGACCAGCCACGGCAGGGCGTACCTCGCCGACCTGCGAAAGCGGCGGGAGAGCATCCTGATGTCCACCATCGACGCCATGCCGCCCAAGGCCCGGCGTGCGCTGCTCGAGGGGCTCAGGGGCTTTCGTGACGTCGCGACCGCTTCGGAGCAGGACGACGGCGGAGCCAGAACCTGGCGCTCGGTCGGTTAGACCGGCCCGCTCCTCTACCGTCCGAACCAGTCGAGGCAGACCACGAGGGCATCGTCGTCCAGGGGCAACGAGCCTCGGTAGTCTCCGAGATCGCGCAGCACGGCCTGCGGCACCTGTGACGCCGGCAGCAGGCGATGCGCGGACAGGGACCGCGCGAGCGCCCGCTCCCCGTACAACTCCCCTGCCGCCGATACGCCGTTGTAGACGCCGTCGCTGCCCACCAGAATGCGGTCACCCGGTTCGAGCCGCAGACGCTCCGCGACGTAGGCCGTCTCCTCGAACATGCCCAGGGGCAGTTGCGCGTCGAAGCCGACGGACTCGACCACCCGCCCTCGGAGCCGCCACATGCGGGGGGATCCGGCATCGACGGCCTCCACCTCGCCGGTGGCGAGATCGAAGCGCAGCAGCAGGACGGAGGCGTGCAGCGCGCCCCGGTACTGGGCGTAGACGGCCTGGTCGGCGAGGCTGGCCTGGCCGGGGAGGTCGAGCCCGGCGCGGCGGGCGTTGCGCAGCGCGTTCACCACGAGGTTGGTGAGCAGCGCCGCCTCCATCCCCTCGCCCATTCCGTTGGTCACGGTGAGCGTGAGGTGGTGCGCCGAGACCGTCCAGTCGAAGTTGTCGCCGAAGATCGCGTACGCGGGCTCCAGGTGGGCGCCCAAGGAGAATTCGGGACGGGACACCGAGCGCCCGGGCAGCAGCTGCCACTGCATCTCGGCGGCGAGCGTGAGGCGGGCGGCCCTGCGCGCGAGGAGGTACAGATCCGTGTCGCGTTCGGCGACCAGGATCTCGTGGCCGAGGGCCTCGCAGACGCGCTGCATCTCCGGCAGGTGGGCCGGGTCGAAGCGCTCGTCGGGAACGATGACGGTGAGGACGCCCATCCGGTCTCCCCGGACGGTCACCGGCAGATGCACGGTCGTCGCGCCCTCCACTGCCTTCGGTTCGACGCGGGGTTCCTGGGCGCCGAAGGCCCTGCCCTGCGGACTGCCCTGGATGGACACCGACTCGGTGGTGTACGGCACGTCCTCCACCACCTGAAGAGTGGTCAACCCGTAGTCGGCGAGGCGCAGTTCCGCCCTCTCGACCCCGTACTGCTCCCGCAGGGCCGCGGTCACGGCATCGAGCAACAAATGGGGAGCCGCACTGCGCAGTGCCCGCTCGACGGCAGCGAATCTGTCCACGTGATCCTGCTTCTCGTTAACGAATGCCTGGCTGATCCCGGGCAACCTCCCACATCGTACGATGCATGGAGACAACTATTTCCCCACAGCAAGAAAAATTGGGTCAACGCACATGCCTCCCGCGCGGCGGGGCAGGGGCCGTACGAGGATGTCGAACCCACCAGGGGAGGTAGGGATATGTCGCTGATCTCTGAACACGCTGTCGAGGGCGCGCTGCCTTGGATCGAGGACACGGACAAGGTGGCCCCGCAGGATGCGCGAGCGCTGTCGAAGCTGTTCTTCGACCGGCTGCAGACCTTGGAAGAGGGCACGCACGAATACCAATACGCACGCAACACCCTTATCGAGATGAACCTGACCCTCGTGCAGTTCGCGGCCCGCCGGTTCCGCAACCGGGGCAACGGCGACATGGAAGAGATCATCCAGGTCGGCACCATCGGCCTCATCAAGGCCATCGACCGCTTCGACCTCAGCCGCGAGGTCGAGTTCGCCACCTTCGCCGTCCCTTACATCCTCGGCGAGATCAAGCGGTTCTTCCGGGACACCACCTGGGCCGTGCATGTGCCGCGCCGGCTCCAGGAGTTGCGCGTGGAACTCGCCAAGGCGAAGGAAGAGCTCTCCACGCGTCTCGACCATGATCCGACGGTCAAGGAGCTCGCTGAGCACCTGGACATCACCGAGGACGAAGTCATGGACGGCATCGTCGCGTCGAACGGTTACACCGCAGGCTCCCTGGAGGCGCCCACCGACGGCGGCGAGAGCGCGGCCGCGCCGACGCGGACCTTGGCCGACGTGATCGGCGGCCCGGACCCCGCCATGGAGACGGTGGAGGACCTGCACACCCTTGCGCCGCTCCTCGACGAACTCGACGAGCGGGAGCGCCGCATCCTCGAAATGCGCTTCGGCCAGGAGATGACGCAGTCGCAGATCGGCGCCGAACTCGGCTTCTCCCAGATGCACATCTCCCGCCTCCTCACCGGCACCCTCACCAAGCTCCGCGCCGGAATGCTGGCCTGACACCGATATCCGCACCACCCACCCTCACCGCCCCGAGGCCGACACCATGAAGCTCATCGAGCGCGGACACCCGAAGGACAACCCCGTCCAGGCGGATGGCCGCGCTCGCTGGACTCTCGCGATCGTGGACGGCGCCGGCACCAACGGGCCTCGTCCCACCGCTGGTTGATCAGGGGACTCACTCACGGGCCTGCGCCGAGGGAGGCCGTCGGTCGGCCGCACCCCAATGCGGCCGACCGACGAAGCCAAGCGTCCGAGGCCGTTCCGACGCTTCGCACCCCGCGTCACGTGTGCCCCATCCGTTCCTCGGCATGCACCCTCCATCGGGTGAACGTCGCCCGACCAGCGGCGACGTCAGCGGCCGAGCGCCTGCTTGAGTTCCTGCTTGTTCATGGACGAGCGGCCCTCGATGTTCTTCTTCCGGGCCTCGGCGTACAACTGATCCTTGGTCGGGCCCTGCGCGCCGCTGTGCGAGCGCTCCCCGCCCCGCTCGTACGCCGATTTCTTGTCCCCCGTCGACGTCTTGCTGGCCGTCTTCGACTCCCCCGAACGCGCCCGCTCCTTGTTGACCGTCCGGGCGGCGATCTCCTTCGCCCGCTTGGCCGACTCCCCGCGGTCCTCGGCGCTGTCCTTGATGTGCTCGTACTGGCGTTCACGCTTCTTGTTCGATCCAGCAGGCATGTGCTGCCCCTTCCTCATCTTCCTCATCAGCGGGTTCGAGCGCGGCGATTCGTGTCTCCATGATTCTTCGTGGCCGAGCGGTCCGCACGTCGAAGGCCCTTTACCGCACCTGCTCCGACCGCGCCGTGCGCATGCGCACACCTGGCGGTTGTTTCTTCTCCGAGTCGAGGGGCAGGCGGAGTTCGTGCTTCGGACCGGAGGCGCATTCGCGGGGAGCGGTGTGCCCACTCCCGCCGGATGTCCGGCTCCGGGTCATCCCGTTTCTCGCGGTCACTTACTGGCCCACCGTTGAGGAGCGATTCCAGTTGCTTACCGATCTCCATGCACCCCAGTCCCGTCGTCGCACGTCGACCCGGCACCTGCACGACGACGCCCCCGACACCAAGGCGGCCGCCGCCCACCTGGCCACGCTCAAAGGCGGACCCGAGTACGACCTGCTGTGCGAGGAGATCGTGACGGCATGGCTGCCGATGGCGCACCGGCTGGCCAGCCGGTTCCGCAACAAGGGCGAGACCCTCGAAGACCTGCGTCAGGTCGCCGCGATGGGCCTGATCAAGGCGGTCAACCGGTACGAGCCCGAGCGCGGGGCCTTTGAGAGCTATGCCGTGCCCACCATCACCGGAGAGCTGCGCAGGCACTTCCGCGACCGCATGTGGGACGTACGCGTGCCCCGGCGCGTCCAGGAGCTGCGCAACAAGGTCCGGGTCGCACGCCGCGAGCTCATGGACCAGCCGGGAGGCGACGCCGAGCCCGGCATCGCGGCCATCGCCGAGCGGGCGCAGCTGACCGAGGACGAGGTCCGCGACGGGATGGAGGCGATGACGAGCTACAGCGCCCTGTCCCTGGACGCCGAGATGTCGTCCGCCGACCCCGACGGGTTCAGCCTGGCCGACACCCTCGGGGCGCCCGACCCGGCGTACGACTGCATCACCGACCGCGAGGCCGCCAAGGCCGGTCTGCGGCGGCTGCCGGAGCGTGAACGGACCATCTTGTACCTGCGCTTCTTCGAGGACATGACACAGAGCAAGATCGCGGAAGAGCTCGGCATCTCCCAGATGCACGTCTCACGCCTCATCACCACCAGCTGCGCCCGTGTCCGTTCGGAGGCCACCCGCTCAGACGGCGGCGCCGGGCACGCCCAGGCGGCGTGACGGCGGACCGCGTGCGGGTGCGCGCCGTGCTCGGCGATTGAGCCGCCCCTGGGGCGCCAGGGCCGCCCCAGGGGCTCGGAGCACGCCGGCCGCGGGCTCCGATACGGATGCCGATGCCCGTCCGGATATCCGGATATCCGGATACTGGAGCCATGGGGTTTCGAGCAGCTCCACGCGAGCTTCTCGCCGGGGAAGCAGAACGAGCTCAAGGAGCGGCAGTCGGCACCGGTGATGCCGGACGACCAGGACGACGGGGCACCCCCGCACCGGACGACGGTGAACCTCGACGAGGGGGTCGCAGTCGTCCGCATGCCCCGGTCCGATCAGTGACAGGTCCGGGCCCACCACTCCTTACCGCCGAGTAGTATCGCGTGCCACCCTGCCTCGTACCGCCGAGCCGCGAGGAGACCTCGTGTCTGCGCATTCCCCTCGTCCGCCTCTCCCTTCGTCCGCCCGCCTCCACCCCGGCCAAGGAGCACCGCGATGACCCGGATCCAAGTCGGCTCCCTCGTCGAGGACTTCACGCTGCCCGACGAGACGGGCACGCCCACGTCCCTCTCGTCGCTCCTTGCCGAAGGACCGGTGGTGGTCTTCTTCTACCCGACGGCGATGACACCCGGCTGCACCGCCGAGGCGTGCCACTTCCGGGACCTTGCCGCGGAGTTCGCCGCGGTGGGTGCCAGGCCGGTGGGGATCAGTTCGGACGACGTCGCGCGCCAGCGCGAGTTCGCGGGGCTGCACACGCTCGGGTTCCCGCTCCTGTCCGACCCGGAGGGCGTGGTGCGCGGGCAGTTCGGCGTGACACGCGGCTTCGGCCCCCTGCCGACCAAACGGGTCACCTACGTCATAGGGCCCGACCGGCGCGTTCTCGAAGTGGTGCGCAGCGAGTTCCGGATGAGCGCCCACGCGGACCGGGCCCTGGCGGCTCTGCGGTCCGCCGTCGGCTAGGAGGGCGTCCAGGCCGCTTCGGCTGCTTGCGCGGTGGGGTACGCCGGGAAGACCCAGTCGAGCCCCACGATGCCGAGGATGCGGCTGATGTGGCCGGGGACCGCTGCCAGGACGAGGACCGCCCGGGCGGCCAGGGCGTGGTTGCGGGCGGCGATCAGGGCGGAGATGCCGCTCGAGTCGCAGAAAGTGACTCCTGCCAGGTCGACGACGAGCTGCCGGCCCGCCTGAAGGTGCAGCTCGGGCAGGAGTTCGCGCAGCTGCGAGAAGCTGTCGTGGTCGAGTTCTCCGGCCAGTTCGACGACGGGCCCGGCGGTGGTGGTGCGGACATGGACGGCGAGTTCGGTCACTGCTGCTCTTCACTGATGGGTCGGTGCACGCTGATGGCGAGGACGGCGGTGTCGTCGTCGACTCCGGTGCCGAAGGTGTCGAGCAGGTCACGGATCGCCGCGACGGCGCCCGGGGCGGTGGTCGGCGCCAGGGCCTGGGCGAAGCCGAGGAGCGCTTCGTCCCCGTAGCGCTCGTCGTCGCTGTTCGAGGCCGTGTGGGCCTCGGTGAGGCCGTCGGTGTGGAGCAGCAGGGTGTCCCCGGCCGTGAGGTGGATGCTGGTGGTGGCGATGTGGGCGTCGGCCAGGACGCCGATGAGCTGTCCGCCGGGGGTGGGCAGGTGGTCGGCGCTTCCGTCCGCCCGCAGGAGCAGGGCCGGGGGGTGGCCGCCGCTCGCCAGCGTGATGCGAAAGCCGCCCTGGTCGGTGTCCGGGGTGAGCAGTCCGAAGATGACGGTGCAGAACCGCGGGTCGTGGCCGTTGTATTCGTGGTTGAGGACCGTGTTGAGGTTGCTCAGGACGGCGGCCGGGTCCGGGTCGTAGACGGCTGCGGCACGCAGGGTGTAGCGGGCCAGGGAGGTGACGGCCGCAGCCGCGGCGCCCTTGCCGCACACGTCCCCCAGGAACAGTCCCCACGTCCCCGAGCCGAGGGGAAAGAGGTCGTAGAAGTCGCCGCCGACCATGTCCGCGGAGGCGATGTGGTAGTGCGCGGCCACTTCGAGGCCGGGCACGCTCACCAGCGCCGGGGGCAGCAGGGTCTGCTGAAGGGCGGCGTTGAGCCGCTTGAGTTCCTCGCGTTCGCGTTCCGCTTCTTGTCGGGCGCGCAGCAGCTCGGTTTCGTAGGCGCGGCGTTCGCGGGCGTCGAAGACGGTGGTGCGGATCAGCAGCGGCTGTCCGTCGCTGCCGGTCTTGACCGTGGACGTCACAAGGACGGGCAGACGGCTGCCGTCGGCGGCCTTGAGCTCCAGGGCGATTCCGCTGACCTCCCCCTGCATGCGCAGCAGGGGGCTGAAGTGCGTCTCGTGGTAGAGACGTCCGCCCACGGTCAGCAGGTCGGAGAACGTCCTGCGGCCCACCAGGTCGTCGTGGGCGTGGCCGAGCCAGTCGAGCAGCGTCGTGTTGATCTTGGCGATGGTGCCGTCGAGCAGCGTGGAGAGGTAGCCGCACGGCGCGTGCTCGTACAGGTCCTCGGCACTGTCCTCCAGGAGCGCGGAGAACGCCGCGCGGTCGCCTCCGGCCCCTTCCCCGGGATCCGGGCGCTCGCTGCTCCCGCCGTCGCTGGTCCTGGACATCATGGTGTGGCTCTGACGAAGTCGGTGATCGCGGCCGCCGTCTCCTCCGGCGCGGCGAGCTGGGGGCAGTGGCCGGTCGCGTTCAGGGTGACGAGACGGCTTCCGGGGATCTGGGCCTGTACGAAGGCTCCGACCTCCGGGGGCGCGATCGCGTCGCGGGAACACTGCGCGACCAGGGTGGGAACGGTGACCTTGGAGAGGTCTTCGCGGTTGTCGGACAGGAACGTGACACGGGCGAAGACGCGGGCGATGTCCGGATCGGTGCGGCAGAAGCTGTTGGTCAGTTCCTCGCCCAGTTCCGGCCGCTCGGGATTGCCCATGATCACCGGGGCCATGGCGCCCGACCAGCCCAGGTAGTTCGCGTCCAGCGAGCCGAGGAGTTCATCGATGTCCTCGGCGCTGAACCCGCCGCGATAGCCGGTGGCCGGATCGTCGATGAAACTCGGCGACGGGGCGAGCAGGACCAGGCCGGCGAACGCCTCCGGCTCCCGCGCAGCGGCAAGGACGCCCATCATCGCGCTCACCGAGTGCCCGACGAACGTCACCGGGCCGAGTGCAAGCTCACGGCAGATCTCCAGTACGTCGTCCGCGTAGCCGTCCAGCGCGGAATAGCGTTCCTCGCTCCAGGCCGACAGATCGGAGCGCCCGGCGCCCACGTGGTCGAAGAGCACCACGGTGAAGTCGCTCTCCAGGAGCGGCACCACGAGGCGCCACATGTGCTGGTCGCATCCGAACCCGTGCGCCAGCATCACCACCGGGCCCCCGGCCCGACCGGACACCGTCACATGATTCCTGCCCCGAACAGCCATGCGACACATCCTCGCAGAAGCACTGCCGACCGCCCTCTCGACGGTCGCGGCACCGACCACCCGGTCACAAAGATGGACGGGCCGTGCCGGGCCGGTGTCTGTCACCATGTTCTGGACTGCACTCGCTGGTGCGAAACGGAGCCGTCCCGTGCGCCGGAAGTCCGGCTCACAAGAGGCGGCGAGACCGAACGGATTATCGATCCGGGTCGGAACAGTATGCGCCGCGTCCAGCAGGGTAGGTGAGCGCAGACAACGGGGACGAAGGTGAGAGGAAATGGAGTCAGCCGGCAGCGACGGCGAGGGGCCGTCGGGAGCTCACACCATGGGCGTCGCCGTCTCTTTGAACGGCGAGGACTCCTCCATAGCCGAGGCACGTCACCTCGCGGTCGACTTCCTCACCCGCGCCCGGGCGGACCAGAACGTGGCCGTCTCCGCCCGCGCGATGGACCTCACCCAACTGGTGGTCAGCGAACTGGTCACCAACGCCCGCAAGTACGCACCCGGGCCCCTGCTGATGGAGCTGTGCATCGAGGACGCCACGGTGGCGGTGACCGTGCACGACAGCGCCCGTACCCAGCCCGTCGCCCGCGCCGAGGACCCGCACAGGATCGGCGGACACGGCCTGGAGATCGTCATGGCCGTCGCCCAGCACTTCCACGTCCACCTCGAACCGGCCGGCAAACGCGTCACCGCCCACATCTCCCTGGCGGGCGAACCGGCCGCCGACGCCGCCCGAAACGGTTCGCCCCGCAGCACTCGGTGATCTGCTGCCGGTGACCTGAGTGACACACGCGAGGTCCGGGTACACGAGCCAGCTCGTGGGCCGGTGCGCACGCCACGTATCCGTACGCAGGCGCCCACCGCACTGAGCCCGTCCGCCCCCCACCGAGAAGGAGCCCCTCACATGCCGGACAAGACAACGCCGACCGACGTCGTAGAGCTGATCCTCGACGATCACCGGCGGATGGAGGACCTGTTCCGCCAGATGCGCAGCGTAGAAGCCGAACGGGCCGATGCACTGCGGGAGTTCGCCGACCTGCTCATCGCTCACGCTCACGCGGAGGAGGCCGAGGTCTACCCCGCGCTCAGGCGCTACCGGGACATCGACGACGACGAGGTCGAGCACGGCGTCGAGGAACACGAGGACGGCAACAAGGCGCTGCTGGCCCTTCTGGAGGTGAACGACGTCGGATCCGACAGCTGGGACGAGAAGCTGGAGAAGCTGGTCGAGGCCGTGTCCCACCACACCGATGAGGAGGAGCGGACGATCCTCAACGGCGCACGCGAGAACGTGGCGATGGAACGCCGCGAGGAACTGGGCACCGCCTTCACCAAGGAACGCGACAAACACATCAAGGCGGGCTGCGGAAGCATCGACAGTGTCCGGCGCCTCGTGAAGGCCTGAAGCGAGCTTCGCCCGTCATCTCGCCATCGCTTCCCCCTCCACGAGTAATTCGTAGCTGCCGCGATTACCGGGCTGCCGCGATTACCGGATGTATTCGGAGCGGTGGGCGGGTGCGGATTGGTCCAGAAGAAATTCTCCCTCGAACGAGTGGCTGACCAATCCGCACCCGCCCACCGCTCCGGATAACCCGATGTGAGCGAAGAAGCGAAAACATCGAGGCGCACGGGCGTATGGCGGCTTGGCGCGCTCGGCGCCTTGAGCGGCCTGTTGGCGGGTTACTCCGCACTGGCGACGGCCGAGCTCACGTCTGCCGCGGTACGCCCCGAGTCCAGCCCCGTGATCGCGGTGGGCGGGGCCGCGATCGACCGCACGCCGGCCGCCGTGAAGGACTGGGCGATCCAGCACTTCGGTACGAACGACAAGCTCGTCCTGCAGCTCGGCATCCTCGCCGTCCTCACCCTTCTCGCGCTCGCCCTCGGAGCGCTGGCGGCCCGGTACCGGCGCGTCGGCTCGGCAGGAGTCCTCGTGTTCGGCGTGGTCGGGGGCTTCGCCGCGACGAGCCGGCCCGATTCGACGAGCATCGCGGACGCGCTGCCTTCGGTGGCCGGTGCCGTGGTGGGAGCGGGGCTCCTGTACTACCTCGTCGGGCGCCTGCGGCCGCGCAGGACCCCGACTGCTGCGCAGACTCACGACGAGGCACACGAGGCACACGAGGCTGAAGAGGCGACGGAAGAGGAGACGGGCTGGGACCGGCGGGGCTTCATCGTCGCCGCGACGGCCGCGGCAGCCGCGTCCACGGGGGTCGGCCTGCTCGGCCGCTCCCTGAACGGTGCTCAGGGGCAGGACGCCGTGGCCTCACGCAACCAGATCAGGCTGCCCGTCCCCGCCTCGGCCGCATCGCCCGTTCCCAAGGGTGCGGCGCTGCGCGTCAAGGACGTCACCCCGTTCATGACGCCCAATCAGGACTTCTACCGAGTCGACACCGCGCTGGTGGTGCCCAAGGTCGACGCGACCTCGTGGCGGCTGCGGATCCACGGCAAGGGCGTCACCCGCGAGGCGACCCTCTCCTTCGCGGACCTGCTGCGTATGCCGCTGATCGAGCGGAACATCACGCTGGCCTGCGTCTCGAACGAGGTGGGCGGCCCGTACGTGGGCAACGCGCGGTGGATCGGCGTACGCCTCGCGGATCTCCTGGCGCAGTGCGGTGTGGAGCCGCCGTCGAAGGGCGGGCCCGCGGACCAGCTGGTCGCGCGGTCCGTGGACGGGATGACCATCGGCAGCCCGGTCGAGGACGTCATGGACGGCCGCGACGCCATGCTCGCCCTCGGGATGAACGGCGAACCACTGCCCTTCGCGCACGGGTTCCCGGTGCGCATGGTGGTCCCCGGCCTGTTCGGCTTCGTGTCCGCCTGCAAGTGGATCCAGGACATCGAGCTGACCACGTTCGACGACTACGACCCCTACTGGGTGAAGCGGGACTGGGCCCGCAAGGCCCCGGTCAAGACCCAGTCCCGGATCGACACCCCCAAGCCCTTCGCCCGGCCGAAGGAAGGCACCGTGACGGTCGCCGGGGTGGCCTGGGCCCAGCATCGCGGCATCGACAAGGTCGAGGTGCGCGTGGACAACGGCCCCTGGCGGCAGGCCGACCTGGCCGCCGAGGACACCCGGGACACCTGGCGCCAGTGGTCCTTTCCCTGGAAGGCCACCTCCGGTGGCCACACCGTGACGGTCCGGGCCACTGACCGAACGGGCGAGATCCAGACCGAGCAGCGAACCCGCACCATCCCCGACGGGGCCAGCGGATGGCATTCGGTGGTGGTCACCGTGGATTGACCGCTGTTCCGGAACTGCCTTCTTCACTGCGTGGCTCAACGACCGCAGGACTGAATGACCGCAGAACTGAATGCCCGCAGAACTGAACGACCTCTCGAATTTCCCTCACTGCGCAAAACAATCAAGGAGCAGAAATGAACGCCATCACCCGCCGCACTCGTCGTGGAGCCCTCGTTCTCGCCGCGGCGGCGATGCTGCCGCTCGCCCTGACCGCCTGTTCCAGTGACGACGGCAAGGACAAGGCGTCCTCGGACGCGAAGTCGTCCGCCGCTTCGGACAAGGCGACCGACGAGGGCACGGACAGCGCTTCCGGCGGCACGAGCAGCGACGAGCCGTTCGGCCCCGCCTGCGCCTCCGTACCCAAGGACGGCAAGGGCAGCTTCGACGGCATGGCGAAGGACCCGGTCGCCACCGCGGCGTCCAACAACCCGGAACTGTCCACGCTCGTGACCGCGGTCAAGAAGGCCGGTCTGGTCGACACCCTGAACAACGCCAAGAACATCACGGTGTTCGCGCCGACCAACGACGCCTTCGCGAAGATCCCCAAGGCCGACCTCGACAAGGTCCTGAACGACAAGGCCATGCTCACCAAGGTCCTCACCTACCACGTGGTGGGTCAGAAGCTGGCGCCCAAGGACCTGGAGAACGGCTCGTTCCCGACGCTGGAGAAGTCCAAGCTGACGACGTCGGGCTCGGGCGAATCCTTCAAGGTCAACGACTCCGCCAACGTCGGCTGTGGCAACGTCAAGACCGCCAATGCCAACGTCTACATCATCGATACGGTCCTGATGCCGAAGATGTGACATCGGTAGACACTGGTAGACATCGGTAGACACCGGTAGCTGCGAGGGGCCGCACCCTAAAGGGTGCGGCCCCTGCCGACCTGACCGTTACGCCGGGTCGATGCGGAAGACACTGCCGCCGATGTCGAGCACGTACAGCTCACCCTTCCCGCCCTGCACGAACGAGATGACCTCGCCGCCGTTGACTCCGAGGTCGCTCGCCCCGGTCACCTTGCCGTTCTCCATCCGGAGGGCGCGGATGGTGCCGTCGCAGTAGTCGCTGAACACGTACTGGCCCTTGAGGCCGGGGATCGCCTTGCCGCGATAGACGTATCCGCCGGTCACCGAGCAGCCAAGACCCGTGCGGTCGTACTCGTGGACCGGCGGCACGTGGTTCGCGGGCTCCGTGCCTCCCCTGAAGGGATGGTTGCCCTCCATCTGGGACCATCCGTAGTTCTCGCCGCCCTCGCTGTCGGACGGTGCCCAGTCGATCTCCTCCCAGGCACTCTGGCCGACGTCACCGATCAGCAGGTCGCCCGTGCCCGCGTCGAAGGAGAACCGCCACGGGTTGCGCAGCCCGTACGCCCAGATCTCGTCCTTCGCCTTCGGGTCGTCCACGAAGGGGTTGTCCTTCGGGATCGCGTACGGCTTGCCGCCGGCCGGGTCGATCCGCAGCAGCTTGCCGAGCAGTGTGTCGAGGTTCTGCCCGTTGCCGTGCGGGTCGCCGCCCGAACCGCCGTCACCCAAGGCGATGTAGAGATAGCCGTCGGGACCGAACTTGATGTCGCCGCCGTTGTGGTTCGGATAGGGCTGCGTCTGGGTGAGGACGGTGCGCCGGGTGTCGGGCCGGATCTTGCCGTGCCGCACGGCGAACTCGTCGACGGTGCTGGTGCCTTCGAGGTTCGTGTACGAGATGTAGAAGTGCGCGAACTTCTTGTCGAACGCGATGCCGAGCAGCCCGCGTTCACCGTCGGTGGTGGTCTCCTTGGTGATGTCGAGGACGGGCTTGCCGAGCCCTTGACCGTCCAACACCCTTACGGTTCCCGCGCGTTCGGCTATCCATACCGTGCCGCCGGGTCCGGCGGCGCCGGCGGACGGGTTCGCGGCCGTGGTGACCTTCGTGAGCGCGACCTTCGGTACCTGGCGTGGTGCGGTGGGCTCGTCGGCGAACGCCGCGGTCAAGGCGAGGGAAGCGACGAGGCAGATGGTGGCGATGATCGCCGAGCTTCTGGTGCGGACTTTCACCGTGATCCTCCTAGAGGCGGCGAATGGGGGGGGGACCACCCGGCTGCTTGGGACAGAGTTGGGGCGGGCGCCACCCGCGCCGGCACGCAACCTGAGTGGGGGGATGGTGTGCTACTGGCCACGGACGAGGATAGTGGGACGGGAGCAGTTGGTATAGACCAGGACCGTCCCCAACCGGCCGATTCCGACAGCGCCGTGAGCCGCGAGGGCGCCCATCTGCCAGGCACTGAGGGGGCCCTGTCACTACCCCGAACAACTCGGCCCCTCACCGAGGGCCCGCGAGCACGGATGGCGAGGCGAGGCGGTCGTAGGCTTCCCACGAGACGTGAAGCCGCAGGTCCTCGACAGGCCGCGGTCGGCCGACCGGGCCGGAGTGGGACCGGCCCGGACGCGATGGAACGGAGAGCACTGATGCACCACATTCACCTGCGCGATCTGGACGTTTCCCGGATCGGTCTCGGGGCGATGGGCATGTCCCAGGCGTACACCGGCGCCGGAACGGACGAGGCGGAGTCGATCCGCACCGTGCACCGCGCCCTTGAGCTGGGCGTCAGCTTCATCGACACCGCCGAGATCTACGGCCCGTACACGAACGAGGAGTTGCTCGGCCGCGCTCTGAAGGGGCGCCGCGACCAGGTGGTGCTTGCGACGAAGTTCGGTCTGGTGTCACACGAGGGCGAAGGGCCGGGGAACCTGGACTCCGGCCCGGCCAACATCCGTGCCGCCGTGGAGGGATCACTCGCCCGCCTCGGCACGGACCGCATCGACCTCTACTACCAGCACCGGGTCGACCCGAACGTCCCCATCGAGGAGACGGCGGGCACCATGGGCGAGCTGATCGCCGAGGGCAAGGTCCGCGCGTTCGGCCTGTCCGAGGCCGGACCCGACACCATCCGCCGAGCCGACGCCGTCACCCCGGTCACCGCCGTCCAGTCCGAGTACTCACTCTTCACCCGTGAACCCGAGGCCCGTGTCCTGCCGACGCTGCGCGAACTCGGCATCGGCTTCGTCCCCTTCTCGCCCCTTGGCCGCGGCTTCCTCACGGGGACGATCCGATCCACCGACGGCTTCGACAAGGACGACTTCAGGCGGGACAACCCGCGCTTCTCCGGCGAGAACTTCCAGCACAACCTGCGCCTGGCCGACGAGGTCCAGGCCGTCGCCGCCGAGGCCGGCGCCACCGCGGCGCAGATCGCCATCGCCTGGCTGCTCGCCCAGGGGGACGACATCGCCCCCATCCCGGGCACCAAGCGCGTGAGCCGCCTCGAGGAGAACGCGGCCGCCGATGCCGTCCGGCTCACGCCCGCCCAGCTCGACCGGCTGACGAATCTCCCGCCCGCGGCAGGCGCCACGCACAACGAGGCCCAGCTGAACATGCTCGAACGCTGACGCTAGAACAGCCGCTTCACGTTGTCGCCGAACGTCCAGCCCTTCGAGCCGTCCCAGTTGATGGACCAGGTCATCAGGCCCTTCAGCGCGCCGTTGTAGTGGTTCCACGCCTGCGCCACCAGGCTCGGCGCCATGTAGCCGCCGCCCGCGCCCGGTTGTGCGGGCAGGCCCGGGACCTGCTTGTCGTAGGGGACCTTGATCGTGGTGCCCTGGATGACGAGGCCCTTGTTCAGGCAGTCCGTCTGCGCGACGAACCCCTGGACGGTTCCGGCGGAGTAGGAGTCGCCGGAGCAGCCGTACATGCTTCCGTTGTAGTACTGCATGTTCAGCCACCAGAGGCGGCCGTTGTCCGCGTACTTCTTCACGATGGGGAGGTACGCGCCCCAGATCGAGCCGTACACCACGCTGCCCCCGGTGACGTACGCCGTCTCGGGCGCCATCGTCAGGCCGAAGTTGGCGGGCATGCGGGCGAGGACGCCGTCGATGATGCGGATGAGGTTGGCCTGGGAGGCGGAGAGCTGGTTGATGTTGCCGCTGCCCACGAGGCCGGTCTCGATGTCGATGTCGATGCCGTCGAAGTTGTACTTCTTCAGGATCGGCACCACGGTCTCGACGAAGCGGTCGGCGACCTTGCTCGAACTGAGGTCGATGCCCGCCGTCGCGCCACCGATCGACATCAGGATCGTGGCACCGTTCGCCTTCGCCTGGCACATCTCGGCCGGTGTGGCGACCTTGACCGTCGAGTCCATCCCGTCCTCCCACAGGACGGTGCCGTCGGAACGGATGACGGGGAACGCCGCGTTGATCACGTTGTAGCCGTGCTCACGCATGCGGGTGTCGGTGATCGGGGTCCAACCGAACGGCGGGTGAACGCCGTTGGCGGCTCCGTCCCAGTTCTCCCAGTAGCCCTGGAGCACCTTCCCGGCGGGCTTCGACTTGACCGCGCACGTCTCTTCCTGGGTGCCCTTGATGCCCTGGGTTTCCTGGGCGTCCTCGGCGTTGGGGGTCGCTTGCCCGGCCTGGGTGGTGCCCTGACGGTCCTGCGACGCCGCGCCGCCCGACGCGGCACCCGGCGCGGCGCCCACGAGCACCGGCACGGCGAAGGCCATCGCCAGACCGATCGCGAGGAGGCGGGACGGTGCACGGCGCGGGGCGGAGGCGCGAGGAGAGGTTCGGGATGACACGCTTACCTCCTGGACTGTGGTGCCTGGAGACGTAAGTGGTGCGACGCGCCACACCGTAAAGAGGTCCAGACCTGCCGTCAATAGGTCTGGACCAGACCGTTCGAGAGCAGGAGACCCTCCCCCGCATGGACACCCTCAACTCCCACGATCCACTGGCCGTCACGGTGACCGAGGCCATCCGGAAGGGCGACGTCCCCACCCTTCGTCAGCTCCTGGCCGACCACCCCGCCCTGGCCACCAGCGCCATCAGCCAGGACGGTCCCGCCGCGGGCCGGCGGAGCCTCCTACACATCGCCACCGACTGGCCCGGCCACCGCCCCGACTCCGCGGCGGTCATCGGCACGCTCGTCGCGGCGGGCACCGACCCCGACGCCCGCTTCGTCGGCGCCCACACCGAGACGCCTCTGCACTGGGCGGCCAGCAACGACGACGTCACCGCACTGGACGCCCTCATCGACGCGGGCGCCGACATCGAGGCCTCCGGCGCCGTCATCGGCGGCGGCACCCCGCTGGCCGACGCGCGCGGCTTCGGTCAGTGGCGGGCGGCCCGCAGGCTGCTGGAGCACGGGGCCCGTGCGGACCTGCAGGACGCGGCCACCCTTGGCCTCCTCGATCAGGTCGAAGCCTTCCTCTCCGCCCCCGACTCCCCCACCGGGGCCGAGATCACCAGCGCCTTCTGGGGCGCCTGCCACGGCGGCCAACTTCCCACTGCCCAGCGCCTGTTGCAGCAAGGCGCAGACGTGAACCGGATCGGCTACGACGACATGACGCCGCTGGACATCGCCCGCACGCAGGACGCCGACGAGGTGGTCCAGTGGCTGCTCGCCCAAGGCGCCAAGGGACGCGCGGACCTCGGGTGAGTCACCGGGCCCGGCTTCACGCGCCCGGGCCCCCGAAGGCGCCGCCGGCCGCGAAGGCCAGCTTGGCGAAGCGTTCGCCCATGCGGCGGTGGGTGGCGGCGTCCGGGTGGAGCTGGTCGGGCAGCGGCAACTCGGCCGAGTCGTCATCCCCGTACAGTTCGCGGCCGTCGAGGTAGTACAGATGGGGGTCATCGGCCGACCGCTGCTCCACGATCCGGGCCAGCTCGTCACGGATGATCCCGAGGGTCAGCTTCCCGCTCGCCGTCTCCGCCGGTTCACCCATGGCGACGAACCCGAGACGCCCCTCTCCGAGGGCATTGAAGTCCGGCACGCTCGGGCCCGGCGTGTCCTCGTGGATGGGACACAGGATGGGCGATACGACCAACAGCGGTGCGGTGGGGTGACCTTCGCGGATGGTGTCGAGAAACCCGTGGACGGCGGGCCCGAAGGCACGCAGGCGCATCAGGTCGGCGTTGACCACATTGATGCCGATCTTGAGGCTGATGAGGTCGGCGGGGGTGTCCCGCAGGGCGCGCGCGGTGAACGGGTCGAGCAGGGCGCTGCCGCCCAGGCCGAGATTGATCAGCTCCGTGCCGCCGAGGGAGGCGGCGAGCGCGGGCCAGGTGGTGGTGGGGCTCGCGGCGTCGGAGCCGTGGCTGATCGAACTGCCGTGGTGCAGCCACACCTTGCGGCCCCGGTCGGGTGCGGGCTCGACGGGTGCGTCGGTGCGCAGCGCGACAAGTTCGGTGCTCTCGTTGTGCGGCAGCCAGATCTCGATGTCCTTGTCGCCGTCGGGCAGTTCGGTGAAGCGCAGGGTGCCGACCGGGCCGAAGCTGCGCTCGGCGGATCCGGTGGTGAGGTCGATGGTCAGGGTGTTGCCGCCGCTCACAGAAGCCTGACCGGCCAGGCGGCCGTCGACGAGCAGGTCGTACAGGCCCTCCGGTCGGGGCGGGGCGCCCACGTAGACACGCTTGGTGGGCAGCGTGTCCAGTTCGACGGCGGTGGCGCGGGTGCGGAAGACGAGGCGTACGCCGGAGGGCTGGGACTCCGCCATGGCCAGTTGCCCGTCGGTGCACTGGGCGCGGGCCCGTGCGGGCAGCCGGTGCGGCAGGACGCCGTGCTCGGTGTGCTCCAGATCGAGGGCACCGCGCAGGATGTCCGCGGTGATGGGCGTGCTGATCCAGTCGTGCTCGGTGTCCGTCTCGGTGTCCATGTCTCCGCCTGCTGATCAAGGTAGTTGGGGGCGTAGGGGCCCGGGTCAGGGCACGGGCCCGGATACAGGCACACGGCCTGGGTCAGGGCGCGGGCCAGTTCCGCAACAGGGCGTCGAGGGCGTCCAGGACGCGTGACCACGTCTCCTGGGAGTCGGGCTCGCTGTGGCTGAAGCCGCCCGCCAGCTCCAGGCTGACGTAGCCGTGGAAGACGCTGCCCAGCATCCTGACCGCGTGGGTCTGGTCGGGCTCCGTCAGGTCGTAGCCGCGCAGGATCGCCCGCGTCATCTGCGCGTGCCTGCCACCGGCGCTGGCGGCGGCCGTCTCCGGGTCGAGCCTCAGCTGGGCCGCGGCGTAACGCCCGGGGTGTTCCCGGGCGTAGTCGCGGTAGACGTCGGCGAGCGCGGTCAGCGCGTCCTTCCCGGCCCGCCCGGCCAGGGCCGCCGCACCTCGGTCGGCGAGTTCCTCCAGGGAGAGGAGGGCGATCCTCGTCTTGAGGTCCTGGGAGCTCTTCAAGTGCGAGTACAGACTCGCGACCTTGACGTCGAACCGCCTGGCCAGAGCCGAGACAGTGACTTGCTCGAAGCCGACCTCGTCGGCCAGTTCCGCCCCGGCCAGGGCCAGGCGCTCCGTGGTCAGTCCTGCGCGCACCATGCCCTCACCCCCTCTCCTTCGACAGAGCCGATTATGCATTTGCCTAATACCTTTAGGCAAATCAGCCAGTCATCAAGGGAGGCGACGGCACCATCAGACCGTCTTGACCGTGCCTCCGTCGATCACGTAGTCGGCACCGGTGACGTTGCCCGCCACCCCCGACAGCAGGAACGTGATCAGCGACGCCACCTCCTGCGGTTCGGTGATGCGCCCGCTGGTGATGCCGAACGCCTCCGGGATCTGCGCGAGGAACGCCCCGTGCTCGGCCCCCGCACCGGCCGCGACCTTGCCCCCGAAGCCGTCGGGGTCCTCCCAGATGGAGGTGCGCACCACGCCGGGCGAGACGGTGTTGACCCGCACTCCCTGCGGCCCGAACTCCTCGGCCAGCGACTTGCTCAGCGAGGTGAGCGCCGACTTGGCCGCGCTGTAGGCGACGGGACCGGCCGCGGGCAGGCGGGAGTTGATGGACGAGACGTTCACGATCGAGCCGCGGCGCTCGATCAGGCTGGGGAGCGCGGCGCGGCTGACGCGTACCGCGCTGAGCAGGTTGAGGTCGAAGACGCCCTGCCACTGCGCGTCGTCGGTGTCGAGGAAACCGACCGGCTCCACGGCGTCACCGGCGCCGACGTTGTTCACCAGCAGGTCGATGCCGCCCAGTTCGGCGAAGGCGCCGTCCATGAGCACGGTCACTCCCTCGGGAGTACTGAGGTCGGCCGACACGGCGAAGGCTCCCGCCTCCTTGAGTTCGGGGGTGATGGTGCGGGCCGCGCCCACGACGCGTACACCCTCGTCGATCAGGGTCCTGACGGTGGCCAGGCCGATCCCGCGGCTCGCACCGGTGACGACGGCGGTCTTGCCATGGAGGTCGAGTTTCATGCTGTTCCAGCTCCTTCGAACGACAGTTTTTGAACTACAAGTACAGAATGTGGGTACACGTCAGCGACCGGAGAACGACCGAGCGCCGAGAGCGAATATCGAATGCAAAAGCCGAATGCGGCACGCCGAACCGACGAACTCAGTGCGGGAGAAGGAGAGCCAGAGGGAGAAGCAGGGTCAGAGGGAGTCGACCGTCGCGTCGATCACCCTGGAAAGCCGCTCCGGCCCTTCCGCGACCCGCGCCATCAGCCGCAGACCGACAACCGTTGTCAGCAGCAGGCTTCCGACGGCGCGCGCGTCCCGGCCGGAGTCGATCTCCCCCGCCCGCTGCCCCTTCTCCACCAGAGCGGAGAAGGCCTCCTCGGTGCGGTCGAACATGCGCCGCACCAGGTCGGTCGCCACCTCGTCCGTCCCGGCCAGCTCCGCGGCGGTGTTCACCGCCATGCAGCCGCGCCGGTCCGGGTCGGCGAGATCCATCTCGACGAGCAGCCACAGCGCCGCGCGCAACCGCTCCTTCACGGGCCCCGTCTCCTCGAGCATCTCGATGAGAGCCACGGCCTGACTGTCGCGGTAGCGGCGCAGCGCCCGCTCGAACAGAGCGTGTTTACTGCCGAAGGTGTTGTAGAGGCTGCCCTTGCCGATGCCGAGCGCGTCGACGAGGTCCTGGGGCGTGGTGGCGGCGTAACCCTTGCGCCAGAACACGTCCATGGCCCGCTCGACGGCGGCGTCCGGATCGAACTGCTTCGGCCTTCCCATGGTCAGGAGCCTAGACCTTTCTTGACCCTCAGGTCAAGAACTCCGCTCAGGCGGCGCGACGCACCCGTGCGGCCTTGCGGGCCTCCGCCATCTCGCGGGACTCGGCGGTCCGGCGCGAGCCGCCGCCGGAGCGGCCGGGCTGCCCCGGACGCGTCCCCATTCCCCGGAAGGGGGCGCCGCCGCGCTGCTTGGGTCGCTCCGTGGGCGTGCTGCCCGCGATCGGCACACCGGAGGGGGCCTTCGCACCGGTGATGCGGCTCAACTCGGCCTCACCGGAACGGACTTGGGTGATCTGCGGCCGAATTCCGGCGGCGGACATCAGACGGTTCATGTCGCGGCGCTGATTGGGCGTCACCAGAGTGACGACACTGCCGGACTCACCCGCGCGGGCCGTACGGCCGCCGCGGTGGAGGTAGTCCTTGTGGTCGGTGGGCGGGTCGACGTTCACGACCAGGTCGAGGTTGTCGACGTGGATCCCGCGCGCGGCGACGTTCGTGGCGACCAGGACCGTCACGGCCCCGGTCTTGAACTGGGCGAGGGTGCGGGTGCGCTGGGGCTGGGACTTGCCGCCGTGCAGCGCCGCGGCGCGCACGCCGCTGCCCATCAGGTGCTTGGTGAACTGGTCCACGGCGTGCTTGGTGTCCAGGAACATGATGACCCGGCCGTCGCGCGCCGCGATCTCCGTGGCGGTCGCCATCTTGTCGGCGCCGTGCACGTGCAGTTCGTGGTGCTCCATCGTGGTGACCGCACCCTTGGAGGGGTCGACGGAGTGCACGACGGGGTCGTGGAGGTAAGTGCGTACCAACAGGTCGACGTTGCGGTCGAGCGTGGCGGAGAACAGCATCCGCTGGCCGTCGGGGCGCACCTGGTCGAGCAGTTCGGTGACCTGGGGCATGAAGCCCATGTCGGCCATCTGGTCGGCCTCGTCCAGGACGGTGATGCTCACCCGGTCCAGACGGCAGTCCTTGCGCTCGATGAGGTCCTTGAGCCGGCCGGGCGTCGCGACGAGCACCTCGGCCCCGGACCGCAGCGCACCGGCCTGTCGGCCGATGGACATGCCGCCGACCACCGTGGCGAGCTTCAGCTTCAGGGCACGGGCGTACGGCGTGAGTGCCTCGGTGACCTGCTGGGCGAGCTCCCGGGTGGGAACGAGGACCAGGGCGAGGGGCCGCTTCGACTCGGCGCGCTGTCCAGCGGTGCGCACGAGGAGCGGGAGCCCGAAGGCGAGGGTCTTTCCGGAGCCGGTACGGCCACGGCCCAGTACGTCCCGGCCCGCGAGGGCGTTCGGCAGCGTGGCCGCCTGGATCGGGAACGGCTCGGTCACGCCGAGGTCGGTGAGCGTCTTCAACAGCGGTGCGGGCATGTCGAGTTCGGCGAAGGTCTCCGCCGCCGGGAGGCCCGGGGTGATGGTGACCGGCAGGGCGAACTCACCCTGCGGGGCGGCGGGACGACGTCCCTGGCCGCCGGATCGGTTGCCCGGGCGGTAGCCGCCCTGACGGGCGCCGGCGCCGCGGGGGCCGCCGCTGTTGCGGGAGTTGGAATAGCGGTCGTTCGTGCGAGCTGAACGGTTCATGGAGAACCTTCCTCGATATGGCACGCATCGAGGAATTCTCGGTGGATTTCAACCGAACGAATTGCAAGCACGAGCCGAATAAAAGACAAACTTCTGTAAACAGCAACGAGCTGGTGCCCGCACCGTGAGGTGCGGGCACCAGCGTCGTCTTACGCTTCAGCGTCAGGCAGGAACGATGTTCTCGGCCTGCGGGCCCTTCTGGCCCTGAGTGACATCGAAGTTCACCTTCTGGCCTTCCTGAAGCTCACGGAAGCCCTGGGTGGCGATGTTCGAGTAGTGGGCGAAGACGTCGGGGCCGCCACCCTCCTGCTCGATGAAGCCGAAGCCCTTTTCCGAGTTGAACCACTTCACGGTGCCAGTAGCCATACTAAATATCTCCTTCGGGGCAAGCCCGGGACCCGCACTGTGCGAACCCCGGCGTCGCCACGTTGATTGCCCCGTCCGGAAAACTTCTCCGGAAATACAAAAGTGCCCGGCGGAATAGATCCACCAAAGGCACTTGAAGTCTTATGGGAACCACAACTGCAACTACGATCAACAGTAGCACGAGATCGCCTTCGCGGCACGGGCAAGCTCTACATATTTCGCCCGACCGGCCGAGGGCCCACCGCACATTGCGGAAATTTGCGGACCTCTGGTCTCACCGGGGCGGAGAAATGGCCCGCTCGAGCAGGCCACGCAGGGCGTCCTGCTCCTTATGTGTGAGACCAGCCAGGGGCGAATCCTCGGACAGGAGCCCCAGGAGCCGCTCCCGCAGCGCGGCGCCGTCCGGTGTGAGCACGAGCTGCTTGGCTCGCCGGTCGGAAGGATGCGGGCGGCGCTCGATCAGGGCCTGCTTCTCCAGCTTGTCCACGACGAAGGTGGCGTTGGAGGGCTCGCAGCTCAAGCGCTCGGCAAGCTCACGCATCGTCATGGGCCCCGTCAGCTCGCGCAGCGCTGCCGCCTGCGGCGCGGTGAGCCCCAGCCTGGCGGCGCGCCGCCGGAGGTGCTCCGCGATCTGGCCGGCCATCCCGTTCACCAGGCCGCACAGCTGGCGCTCGGCGATGACCTGCGATTCGGGGTTCGTCATGCGGTCCAGCCTAGCAAGTACACCCAGTCTTAAATATTGCGAACTTGAATGATTCAAGCTTGATGCTTACGGTGTCGCCATGACCACTCCCCAGCACCGGACCGCGACCGCACGGCTGCGCCGGCCCTCCGGCATCCGTTCCCTGCGACTCGGCGAGACGAAGGTGACGTACGTACCTGATGGAGCCGTCCAGCTCACGCCGCGCGGCTGGCTTCCTGCCACCACCGACGAGGACTGGGCCGCCCATTCCGATTACGTGGACGACACTGGCCACCTCGTGGCGGGCATCGGCGGCCTCCTGGTCGAACAGGGCGACCGGGCGCTGCTGATCGACACCGGTTTCGGACCACGGTCCTTCCCGGCCGAGCCGGGCAGCGCGGTGGGCGTCATCCAGGGCGGAGCGCTCCTGGACAACCTCGCCGCACTCGGCCGCGGGCCCGAGGAGATCGAGGCGGTCGCCTTCACTCACCTGCACACCGACCACATCGGCTGGGCCGTGCACGTCGCCCCGGGCAGCGATCGGCCCGTCTTCACCCGGGCCGACTACTTGGTGGTCGAGCCCGAATGGTCACAACGCCGCCTCCTGGAGGCGGACGGCACGAGCAAGGAGGCACTCGCCGTGCTGGCACCGAAGGTGCGGACCGTGGCGGACGGCCAGGAGATCTTTCCCGGCGTACGTGTCCAGCTCGTCCCCGGTCACACTCCCGGCCACGCCGCCTACGTCATCACGTCGAGCGGGCAGAGCTCTGGCGGGCAGGGCTCTGGCGGACAGGACTCGGGCAGGCAGGGCTCGGACGGGCAACGGCTCATAGCCTTCGGCGACGCGCTCCACTCCCCCGTCCAGATCGGCCACCCCGAGTGGTCCGCGGCCCCCGACCACGACCCCGGCGAGGCCGCGGACTTCCGCCGCCGCCTCGTCGACGAACTCCAGGAGCCCGGCACCATCGGCTTCGGCATCCACTTCGCCGATGTGGTGTTCGGACGGGTCCAGGCGCAGGAGGGCCGAGCCGTGTGGCATCCCGTCGACGACGACGGCGCGTGAGCCAGGGGCCGTCTCCCGTGCCTCGGGCTACCCGGGCACCGGCACACAGCGCAACGGTGCGGACGTGCGCCCGGGAGTGCCCGTGCGCACGAAGGTGATCCAGGCGGTACGCAGCTTCGAGCCGAGCGTGTCCACGTCCTGCCAGGGGACGTTCCCGAGCATCGGCGACGCCCGCCATGCCTCGCGCGAGCCGAAGAGGAGCGGGAGTTCGAGGCAGTGGGTGGCGCCGAAGGGTGATGCGGCCGGGCGCCAGTCGAGGCGGTACCGGTGCACCTGGGCGCCCGCCCGTGCCGCGCGCGCCCCGAAGAGGGACAGGGGCTCTTCGTAGGCACGGCGGGTCAGGTCCGCCGTGTCGTCGCCCTCGCCCGGGAACGCGGTCATGTCGTCGAGGTTCCAGCCGTACAGGATGTCGAGGCCGCGTACATTCTCCTCGAAGGAGTCGAAGGGCTCCGCGGAGGTGTGGGCGGCCTCGACAGGGGTGAACGCGGGTTCCATCGTGCTGCCGGAGCGGCTCAGGTTGGCCAGCGCGGTCTCGCGCTGGGCCGTCAGGATCGCGCGTACGTCGGCGGTGCGCGGATCCGTGGCGACGAAATCGGCGAAGAGACGGCCCAGCACCTGGGCGTCGTCGCGGGGGCGCGTCGCGAGCGCGAGCGGGGCGCTCTGCAGGATCGCCCGGCGGAAGAGCCCCTTGGCCTCCGGCATGTCGAGGAGGAGGCGGATGGACAGGCCGCCGGCCGACTGGCCCATCACCGTGACATTGCCGGGGTCTCCCCCGTACGCGTCGATGTGCGTGCTGACCCAGCGCAGCGCTTCCCACTGGTCGTACAGGCCGAGGTTGCCCTCGCTGATCCCGTCGAGGCAGAGGTAACCCAGCGCGCCGAGGCGGTAGTTGACACTGACGACCACGACATCGCCCTGGGCGGCGAGTGCGCCGCCGTCGTACCAGTCCATCAGTCCGGCGCCGCTGCTGAACCCGCCGCCGTGCAACCACACGAGCACCGGGCGGGCCCCGGCGTCACGGGCCGGTGTCGTGATCGACAGGTTCAAGCAGTCCTCGCCCTGCGGGTGGCGGTCGAGGGGCGGGCCCATCACCGCGTCGAGCCTCGAAGGCAGTTGAGGACAGATCTCGCCGCTCGACGGGCGGGTGTCGGGGTCCGGCACGGGCCTTGAGCGGGTGAAGCGCTCCGCGGTGGCGTAGCGAATCGGCCCGGTCCGGATCATCGTCGATTCGGTCATCCTTCTCCGCCCTCCGTGACGAGTACGACTGCACCGCGCGCAGTCTCCGTCACCGTATGGAACAGCGCCACCACCGGTGGAGGAGAGCCGGAACCGACGGCGACGTTCAGCCGCCGGGAACGCGGCCGACCGTCGAGCAGGAAACCTCCACGTGGCGGCCCTCGACGCGGCTTCTCGCGCTCGGGCTGGGTGCGCCCGGACGTTGTCACGTGTCAATGCAGGACAGTTCAATACTGAAACGCACATTCCATTGCAATCTCGTTATGCATTGACTCCTTGACGCCGGGAACGCTCCGGGGTTGGCTTTCAGCCACCTCGGACCACAACGAAGCGGTCCGATCGAGGAAGTGGGCGAATGAAAACCCGTACGCGTGAAGCCACCGTCGCCGTATCTGTGAGCGCCTTGGCACTCTCGCTCGCCGCATGCGGCAGCCTGCTGGGCTCCGACGACGGCAAGTCGCAGACCGAGAGGAAGGGTGACGCGGTCACCATCGGCCTGCTCCTGCCCGAAGCGGAGACGGCGCGCTACGAGAAGTTCGACCACCCCATCATCGAGAAGCAGGTCAAGAAGCTCACGAACGGCAAGGGCAAGCTCGTCTACGCCAACGCCGACGAGGACGCGGCCAAGCAGAGCAGCCAGCTCGACCAGATGGTCGCCGACAAGGTCGACGCGATCCTGGTGAGCGCGGTGGACGCGAAGAAGATCGCGCCGGCGGTCAAGAAGGCGAAGGAAGCGAACATTCCCGTCATCGCCTACGACCGGCTCGCCGAGGGGCCCGTCTCCGGGTATGTGGCCTTCGACAACGAACTGGTCGGCCAGGTCCAGGGCCAGGCGATCTTGAAGGCGCTCGGCAGCGGCAACCGCCAGAACAGCAAGATCGTCATGATCAACGGTTCACCGACCGACCCGAACGCGGCCGTCTTCAAGGAAGGCGCGCTCTCCCAGCTCCAGAACCAGGTGACCATCGCCAAGTCGTACAACACCGTGGGCTGGAAGCCGAAGACGGCCGGCACCCACATGACCGAGGCGCTCACGGAGCTGGGCAAGGACAACATCGCGGCCGTCTACTCCGCCAACGACGGCATGGCGGGCGGTGCCATCAAGGCCCTCAAGGCCGCAGGCCTCACCGACCTGCCGCCGGTCACCGGTCAGGACGCGGAGCTGCCGGCCGTGCAGCGCGTCGTCACGGGCGAGCAGTACATGAGCGTCTACAAGCCCTACCCCGAAGAGGCCGTCGGCGCCGCGCAGATGGCGGTCCGGATCGCCCAGGGCCGCATGGTCGAGTACGACGCGCTGGCCGGGGACAGGTCCGAGAACGCCACCACGAAGAACATCCCCTCGCTCCTGGTCTCGGTCCGCCCCCTGACGCGGGACACCATCAAGTCCACGGTCATCAAGGACGGCATCTACACGACCAAGGAGATCTGCACGGCCGAGTTCAAGGCGGCGTGCGCGACGGTCGGCCTCAAGGGCTAGGGGCTGGGGCTGAGGGCTGGGGCTGGGGACCGGAGGGGGCACGCGCATGAGTACGTCACCCACCCCATCGGGAACGGGAGCGGCACGGGCTGACGGTTCAGCCGTCCGGATCGGCGCTCTCGTTCCGCTGACTCGGCCGGGCTGGGTCGAGGCAGGCCAACACTTGCTCGCAGGACTTGAGTTGGCCGTGTCCGAGGTCAATGACGCCGACGGGATCGCCGGTAGGCCGCTCGAGCTGGTGGTCCGGGACACCGCGGCCGATCCCGAGAGGGCCGCTGCGGCCGTGGAGGAACTGGCCGGTCTGGGCGTGGCTGCCGTGGCGGGCGAGTATCACAGCGTCGTCGCTCGCGCCGCTGCCGCCAGAGCCGACGCCGTCGGTCTGCCCTACCTCTGCTCGTCAGCGGTTCTCGACGCGCTCACCGAACAGCCGACGGAGTGGGTCGCGCGCCTCTGCCCGCCGCAGTCCCGCGGCTGGCGGATCTACGCGGACCTCCTTCTCGACGCGGGCCACAGCCGCATCGCCGTGGCTGCCCAGCCGAGCGTCTACTGGGCAGCCGGGACCCGCATCCTGCGGGACTGCCTCACCCCACGCGGCGGCACCGTCGTCGAACTCGACATGAGTGCGCTCTCCCCCGCGGCCCTGTGCGACGAACTCGCCGACAAGCGCGCGACAGCCCTCCTTCTTCTGGTCGGCCACCCTGATCCCGCAGTGCCGATCGTCAGGTCCGTGCGCAGCGATCGGCGTCTCGCGGAGGTCATGATCGGTGCTCCGGCCGGGCAACCGGAGTTCGCCGAGTGGGCGGCGCTGCTGGGCGACGACGGCGCCGCGATCCCGTTCTTGCGCTATCTGCCCGAGCGCCTCACGCCGCTCGGTGCACGCGTCGAGAAGACCCTGCGCGAACGGCTGGCCGAAACTCCCTCCTTCGTCGCCTTCGAGGGCTACGACACGGTCACCGTCCTCGCCGATGTGCTGCGTTCGCACGGCACGGACCGGGCGCGTACTGCCGCGGCCTGGCCGCTCGTCGACGTCGAAGGCACCCGTGGGCGGATCCGGTTCTCCCGCACGCCGGGCATCAGCGTGTGGCAATGGGCTTCGACGCCCATCCAAGTCGTCGATCGGGATCCGGCGGAACCCGATCGCTTCCGGATCCTTCACGCCGGCTGAGAGAGGGAAGGCAGGAGGAGCGTCCAGAGGATCAACTGGAATTCGCCACCCCACTCTTCGTATCAAGCTCTCAACAGCGAGGAAAAAGCGGCCAGACGGGTCGCATCCACGATTCCCTTGGACGGCGGCCGGGTATGACTGGCGGCAGCCACGACTGGCGCCCGGAGGGGGAATCCGATGAGCCGAACCGGCACGCCCACGCGCACGATCCCCGTACGCGCGGGGGCCCTCGCCCTGTGCGGGGACATCGACCGTCCCGTCACGCTGACCGTGGCGGACCTGCGGGAGCACTGGGAGCAGCACAAGTCGGACGTGGTCTTCGACTGCGCCACCAACGGACCGCAGCGCCACACCTTCACCGGTCCCCTGCTCCGGGACGTCGTCGGCGACGCACGGCCGGCGTTCGACCCCCGGCGCCGCAAGGACCGTTCGCGTTTCCTCCTTGCCGTCAGCGGCGGGGACGGTCACCACACCGTCCTGTCCTGGGCGGAGATCGACGCGGACTTCGGCGATACGCCCATCCTGCTGGCCACCCGTCTCGACGGTGAGGAGCTGGATTCCGTGGGGAGCCAGCTCGTGGTGCCGTCGGACCGCTGCGGGGCGCGCTACATCAGCGCGATCAGGAGCATCTGGGTCGGCGCCTGCCGCGTACCGGAGGAACCCTCGCGCCCTTAGTGCCAGTAGTCGCCCCGGGGCAGCTTGAGCCATATGTCGGGCGGGCCGACGACGGCGCGGGCGTCGATCGGCCGGAGACCGACGTGGGCGCAGGAGTAGGCCACAGCGCTGTGGCGGTAGAGGTAGGCGGCGAGGACTTCCTCTGCGGAGTCTCCCTCGTACGGCCCGCCTCCCGGGTGCAGGTCCCAGCCTTCTCCGGCGCCGTCACGGAAGACGCTGCCTTGGTTGCCGCTCTTGGGATTGGCATAGAGGCCGTAGCAGACGGTGCCCGCGGAGAGCAGGGCCTGCACTCCGGGCATCTGCGGTGCGTACCCCCAGGGTTGGGTGATGACGCAGCCGCCCGGCACATCGGTGGCGCCGATGATCTGCAGGGACTCGTCCACGTCGTACGACACGAGGTCCTCCAGGAGTTCGTCCAGCTCGGGGTCTTCGTACGGCTCGGCCCCCAGTCGGCGCGCGGCCTCGGCCGCGCCGATCCCGGCCACACATGCGAGACCCGTGCCCTCGTAGTGAATGTCCCCCAATGCCGCGGTCAGCCGTCTGCCCTCCGTCGCGGCGGCGGACTCCGCCGGGGTCAGTCCGCGCTCGCCGGCCGGAACCCTGAAGAGGTCCGGGGTCGGCCCCGCGAGGCTGAGCCTGCCCGGGGACCAGCCCGCCAGTATGGGCCGCCACGGGTCGGCGCCCGCGGCCGCCAGGACGCGGGCGTTGTCCGCGCGATCGGACAGGACCGCGTCCCACAGAGCCGTGCGGCCCTCGTCCTGCGCGTCGACGTCATCGACACGGCGGGCCAGTTCGGCGACCACTTCCGGTGAGCCGAACACGGCCGCCCGGTGCAGGGGGCGGCCACCGCTCCACACATTCGGGTCGGCCCCTCGCTCAAGCAGATCACGGACCAGCGCATGGTCCCGCCAGCCCTCCCAGCCGAGCCCCGCCCAGCCGTCTCCCTCGCCAACAGCCATGATTCTCCCCCCTCGTGGTGGCCGCGGCACCTGTCGTCGTGTCGTCGTCGGCCACTCACAGAACGCTACAGACGGCCACTGACAATCACGTCCGACTCCTGTTCCGACGCCTGCTGGGGGACGTGCGCCCCCGGGCAGTTGTGGCTGACCGTGTCCGCGAACGCCTTGGCCAGAGGAGACAGCGCCTCCCAGCGGCGCACCGCCCAGCCCGTCCACAGGGTGGGCAGTTCCGGGATGGGGATCAGGCGCAGGTCGGGGTGGCCCGGACCGCGCCAGCCCGGCAGGTCGGGGACGATCGCGTGGCCCAGGCCGAGTTCGGCGAGCAGCAGGGCGGTGTCCCAGTCGGCGACGCTGGTGTCGGAGGCCGGACTGATGCCGCGCTCGGTGAACCAGGCGTCCAGGCGCGCCCGGGACGTCGTACTCTCCGGGAGCCCGATGAGCTGAATGCCTGCCAGGTCACCGGTGGTGATCAACTGCTTCGTGGCGAGGGGGTCGTCCCGGTGGACGGCCAGCACCCAGGGAAGTTCGATGACGGGGCGCTGCTCGATGCCCTTCACCGGTGCGCCGAGGCTGATCCACGCCAGGTCGAGGCCGCCCGCGATGAGGGCGTCGAAGCAGCTGCGGCTGGAGTGCGCGGTCTCGAATTCGAGGCTCACCTGGGGATGGCGGCGGCGGAAGGCCACGATCGCGTCGGACATGAAGTGGCGCACCGTGGTGGCGCCGGTGGTGATCCGCACCGACCCGGCCTCGCCGCGCACCAGGTCGCTCAGTCGACGCAGCGCGTGGTCGATGTCCCCCAGGCCGCCCGCCGCCGCGTTCTGCAGGAGCTGTCCGGCCGGGGTGGGCACGACTCCGCGCGGGTGGCGTTCGAGCAGGCTGAGCCCCAGCTCCCGCTCCAGGCGCTTGATGTGCTGGCTCACCGCAGGCTGCGTACAGGAGAGGTCGCGGGCGACGGCGCTGAGGCTGCCCGTTCGGCAGACGGCGACGAAGACACGCAGATCATCGAGGGTCATGGAGGGTGAAGCTACAGCTTGGGGGTCTGCAAGGAAATCTGAGGATTGACTTGGGGGTTGGGCGGGCGGACGATCATTTCGGGCCCAGGGCGGCAACCCGGCCCGGCGTACACGTCATCCGGATGAGGTGTACGCCGGGCCGGGTGCCGACCCGCCGGCCCCGCACCAGTCTCTTCCGTCCCGGGCTGCCCGCACTCCGGTACGCCGACCGTCCCGGGAAGGGCGATCCATGTACGCACTCGAGGCGGTGGCCATCGGGGCCGCGGCCGTCGCGGCCGGCGGCATCAACGCGGTGGTCGGCTCCGGCACCCTGATCACCTTCCCCACGCTGCTCGCCTTCGGATATCCGCCCGTGCTGGCCAACGTCTCCAACACCATCGGGCTCGTCCCGGGCGTCATCAGCGCGGTGTACGGATACCGCGCCGAGCTCAAGGGCCAGCTGCCCCGCCTCCTCAAGCTCGGCCTCGCATCGCTCCTGGGCGGCGTGGCGGGAGCGGTGCTGCTCCTGAAGCTGTCCGCCGACACGTTCCGCGCCGCGGTACCGGTGCTGATCCTGCTCGCCTGCGTCCTTGTGCTGTTGCAGCCCCGCCTCCAGAAGTGGCTCGCGCGGCGCGACAGCCGGGGCCGGCAGGACGGCGGCATCCCCCTGTGGACCGGTGTGCTGGCCACCGGCGTCTACGGCGGCTACTTCGGCGCTGCCCAAGGGGTGCTGCTCATGGGCCTGTTCGGGTCGTTCCTCCGGGATGATCTGCAGCGCCTGAACGCCGTCAAGAACGTCCTCGCGGCGCTCGTGAACGGCGTCGCCGCGGTCATCTTCATCGCGGTGACGACCGTCGACTGGAAGGCGGCCGGTGTGATCGCCCTCGGTTCGACCGTGGGCGGTCTGATCGGCGCGCGGGTGGGCCGCCGCCTCTCACCCGCCGTGCTGCGCGGGCTGATTGTCGCCGTCGGCGTGACGGCGGCCATCGCGGTCGCCGTGTGAGCGCGCCGAGGCCGTTGGGCGGTTTGACCGCGCGAGTCCCGGTCCCCGGCTAGGCCGCCCTGCTCTGGCGCCGGTAGCCGCCGGGCGCCAGGCCGTACTCCCGCTTGAAGGCCTTGGCGAAGGCGAACTCCGAGCCGTATCCGGTGCGGGCGGCGACCGTCGTCAACGGGGCGTCGGACTCGCGCAGCATGCGGGCGGCGGTCGTCATGCGCCAGCGGGTCAGATAGGCCATCGGCGGTTCGCCGACCAGCGTGGCGAACCGCCGGGCGAACGCGGCGCGGGACAGGCCGGCCCGCTCGGCAAGGGACTCCACCGTCCACGTGGCCGAGGGGTCGTCGTGCATGGCCGTCAGGGCGGGCGCGACCGCCGCGTCGCCGAGGGCCGCCGCCCAGCCCTGCGCGGCGGCCGTCGGCTGATCGTCCAGCCAGGCCCGCAGGATGTAGAGGAGCAGCGAGTCGATCAGGGCGGGCACGATGCCGTCCGAGCCGATGCGCGGGTTCTCCAGCTCGGAGCCGAGGAGTTGGACGGCGGCGCTCAGCTCCGGATGGCGCCCGAGCCGCGTGGGCAGGTGGATCACCTCGGGCAGCTGGCGCACCAGAGGGTGCGGTCGTCCCTGGTCCAGGTGGTAGCTGCCGCACAGCAGGCTGGTCTCGGCGCCCTCGCCGCCGAGCGTGACCGAGCCGATCGGTGAACTCCCGTGGAACTCGCCGGCCTTGAACTCCTCGGCCGGGGTGGAGGGGTGGTCGGCAAGGATGTGGCTCCGCCCGCCGCGCAGGAAGATCACGTCGCCGGGGTTCAGCGGGATCGGCTTCAGGTGCGGCAGGGCATCGGGCAGCGGGACCAGCCAGCAGGTCCCGTAGAGGACCACGTGGAAACCCGCGCCCGCGACGGGTGGCAGGTGCAGGCCCCAGGGGGCGCGGCCGTTGGTCCGTACGGACGCCGGGTGCCCGGTGCGCATCGAGGCCAGCGCCTCGGTGAGGATGTCCATCCGGCCTCGCCCTTCCTGGTGCCGTGTGCCGCCCGTGGCGGTCGGCCTGTTCAGACCGTCAGGACAATCTTGCCCTGTACGTGCCCCGTGCCGACCAGCTCGTGTGCCTTGCCCGCCTCCGCCAGCGGGAACGTCTCCTCGACGTAGGGACGGATCCGGCCCGCGTCGATCAGCTCGGCGAGCGCTCGGAGCCCCTCGGAGTCCGGCTCCACAAGCACACCGGCGAAGCGCCGCCCGGCGGCCTCGACACGCTCGGCGAGCTCCCGGTCGCCGTGTTCCAGGATGCTGATGAGTACGCCGCCGGGGCGCACCACGCCGAGCGAGAGATCGCCCTGGGCCGTGGAGTCGAGGAACACGTCCACGTCCTTGACGGCCTCGGTGAAGTCGGTGGTGCGGTAGTCGATGACCTCGTCGGCGCCGAGCCCGCGTACGAAGTCGTGCCGGGCCGCGCCGGCGATCGCGATCACGTGGGCGCCGCGCGCCTTCGCGATCTGGACCGCGAAGTGGCCGACACCGCCCGCCGCCCGCTGGATCAGCACCCGGTCGCCCTCCTTGATGTCCGCCGCCCGCACCAGTGCCTGCCAGGCGGTGAGCGCCGCGAGGGGGACCGCGGCGGCGTGCACGTGGTCGAGCGAGGCGGGCTTGCGGGCCAGTTGGCGGGACGGCGCGATGACGTACTCGGCGTACCCGGTGGCGGCGCGGGGGAAGAGCGGCATCCCGTACACCTCGTCGCCCACCGCGAACGTGGCACCGAGGCCCGCCTCTTCGACCACTCCGGAGATGTCCCAGCCCACGCCGAACGGCGGCTCGCCGAGCAGCGGAAAGGCGCCGGACCTGACGGCCACGTCCGCCGGGTTGACGGCACTGGCACGGACCTTGACGAGGACCTCGCCGACCAGCGGCTTCGGTCGTTCGGTCTCCACGACTTCGAGCACCTCGGGTCCGCCGAAGGACTTCTGGATCACTGCGCGCACGGTAATTCTCCCTGGGTCACAGTCCTGCTGGGTGTTCTGCTCGGCTGCCGGGACGGGCTGCTCCGCCTGATGCCCTCAACCCTAGGGAGATCGAATGAGCGGAAGAATAGCCTTCTGTCTCGTTCACATGTCTCATCGTCTTGTTGGGCGACACCCTTGGCCATGAGTGTCCCAGGTCACACAGCGCGCGGCGTTCACCGGTCACATTCCCGCGTCGCACTCCGTCAGAGCAGTGACGCACTCAAGACGCCCGGCCGGAACGAGTCCGCCAGGCATCCGCCGATGGGAGCATTTCTGATGTCCACCGCCTACGTTGTCGTCACCGTCCTGGCCGCCGTCATGGTGGGCTTCTCGGCCGCCTCCGTCTTCCTCCGCGCCAAGTGGGTCGTGGAGCCCATGGCCGACTACGGCGTCCCCCTCTCGTGGCTGCCCTGGCTCGGCGCGGCGAAGGCCGCGGGGGCGGCGGGCCTGCTGGCCGGACTGCTCGTGCCGGCCGTCGGCGCCGCGGCCGGGATCGGTCTCGCGCTGTACTTCACCGGCGCCGTCGTCACCGTGATCCGGGCCCGCTGGTACGCGCACATCCCGTTCCCGCTGCTGTACGCGGCGCCGGTGGTCGGAGCCCTGGCCCTGGGCTTTGCCGCCTAGGCCTCAGCCGCACCGTCCGCACCTCGGAGACCGCCCCAGCCGCAACTTCCGCACCACGCGCATTACTTGAAGGGTTGACTGAGCTCCGACAAGGCGTATGGTCTAGGCCAATGAGTCGACCGAGGCGCCCGGTTGTCTCTCGCCCCTCCTCCCCCCATACAGAGGGAACAGAGATGAACAAGAAGCAGAAGCTGGCAGCCGCTCTGGGTGCGGGATTCGCGCCCGTGCTCGTCCTGGCCTCCGTCACCCCGGCCAGTGCGCACGGCTATGTCTCCTCACCCCCGAGCCGTCAGGCACAGTGTGCGGCAGGCACCGTGTCCTGCGGCGAGATCACCAACGAACCGCAGAGCGTCGAAGGCCCCAAGGGGCAGACGACGTGCAGCGGCGGCAACGCCCGGTTCTCCGATCTGGACGACGACGGCAAGGGCTGGAAGGTCACCGACGTCGGCACGTCGCAGGAGTTCAGCTGGAAGCTGGCGGCCCGTCACAGCACCAGCACCTGGCAGTACTTCGTCGGCGGCAACAAGATCGCCGAAGTTGACGACGGAGGCGCCCAGCCGGGCGAGACCGTCACGCACAAGGTCGACTTCGGTGGGCTCAGCGGCAAGCAGAAGGTGCTCGCGGTGTGGAACATCGCCGACACCGCCAACGCCTTCTACGCCTGCATCGATGTGAACATCGCGGGCTGATCCCCGCCCCGGGGTGGCTCCCCCACACCACCCCGCCCGGCCTGCCGGGCCGCGGCGCCATCGCGCCGTCGGTCCTGCGGGCCGGGCTGTTGCGTGCCATGACGCCCAGGTCCGGGTCCGGCTGAGATGGTGGCCGCATGGCCGATCTGCGCAGGACCCTGGAGACACACGTCAACAACGGCTCGGTGGCGGGAGCGGTGGGCCTGGTGGCCCGCGGTGACCGTGTCGAGGAGGTCGCGGCCGTCGGGTCCGTCGACGCCGAGGGGACCGCCCCGATGGCCAGGGATTCCATCTTCCGCATCGCGTCGCTGACCAAACCCGTCACCGCCGCGGCCGTCATGATGCTGGTCGAAGAGGGCCGGATCGCCCTTGACGACCCGGTCGGCGAGTGGCTGCCCGAACTGGCGTCGCCGAGCGTCGTCCGCGCTCCCGACTCACCGGTGGACGACGTGGTCCCGGCGGTCCGGCCCATCACCGTGTTCCACCTTCTCGCCTCCCGTGCCGGATACGGGTTCCCCTCCGACTTCTCGCTGCCCGCGCTCGCGCCGCTCTTCAGCGAACTGAAGCAGGGTCCTCCGCAGCCGCGGGCCGTCCCCGCTCCGGACGCATGGATGGCCGCGCTGTCCCACATCCCGCTCCTGCACCAGCCCGGCGACGGCTGGCTGTACAACCTCAGCTCGGACCTTCAGGGCGTACTGATCTCGCGGGTCACGGGAGTGCCGCTGCCCGACTACCTGGCGGAGCGGATCTTCGAACCGCTGGGGATGACCGACACCGCGTTCTTCGTGCCGCCGGGCAAGCTCGACCGGTTCACCAGCTACTACGCGGCCGGACCCGAGGCCGGACCCGAGCGCGATCCCGAGACCGGACTCGAACTGCTCGACGCCGCCCGCGGACAGTGGAGCACTCCGCCCGCGTTCCCGTCCGGCGCGGGCGGTCTGGTCGGGACCGTCGACGACTGGCTCGCCTTCGGGCGCATGCTGCTCGCCGAGGGAACGGCGCCGGACGGGCAACAGCTGCTCACTCCCGACGCGGTGCGGCAGATGACCACCAATCAACTCACCACGCGCGAACGGGAGTCCGCCGGTCTGTTCCTCGAAGGGATGGGCTGGGGGTTCGGCGGAGCGGTGGACGTGGAGGCCGTCGAACCATGGAGCGTGCCGGGGCGCTACGGCTGGGTCGGCGGCACGGGCACGACGGCGCACATCACACCGTCCACCGGCGCGGTCACCGTCATGTACAGCCAGTTGCAGCTGGGCGGGCCCAGCTTCCCCGAGCTGATGCGGGACTTCTGGCGGTACGCGGCCGGGGCCTGAGACAACCGGCGGTCGGCCGCTGCTGTCACGTCCCCGGTGTCTTCGCGCCCCTTCGCGTTCAGGTGAGGTTCGCCCAGGGCGTCGATCATCCGCCGGGTACCACTCGGAGCAGAAAGGCCCCTTCCGTGCAACGACGTGACTTCGCAGCCGCCTTGACCGCCGCCCTCGCCACCCCGGCCGTGCTCGGCGCGGCCCCGGCCGCAGCCGCTGACCGCTCGGGCGGCGGGAGCGGGCTTCCGCACCACATGCGGGCGGTCCTGGCGCCGGAGCTCGACGACAAGGGCGCCGCCCACGCCCTCGTCCCGCACCTCTACGACGTCGGCTTCGACTGGCACCCTCCGACGGCCGACCTGAGGGACCTTGACTTCATCGTCGCGTACGGCTTCGGCAACCGGCCCCCGGCCGACGGCGGTGACCCGTCCAAGGTCCGACCCGAACCGGGCCCGGTCAACGAGGAGTTGGCCGACACCGTGGCCCGCATCCGCAGGCACCGCGACATCCCCGTGTACGCGCAGTGGGAGATCGCCCGCTTCCTCGAGTCGAAGCACCACATGAAGAACGTGACCTCGATCGAGCCGGTGATCGCCCCGGACGGCACGATCACCTATCTCAGCACCGACGGCGTCGCCGCCCAGGTGGCCGAGGCCCGCAAGGACCTGCCGGGAGGCATCGGCAGGGCCGGTGTGGTCGGCTTCCGCGACCACGTGAAGCGGTGCGTGCAGACCACTCGGGACCGAGGCATGACGGCGTACGCGCCGAAGGGCTTCAGCATGCCCGGGACGTACGACCCAGAGTCGGGTCAGGCCTGGACGAGGCGCCGGGACCTGTATCTGGTGCACGACATGGCGGCCCAGTGGTCGGTGCTGCGCGAGAAGCTCGTCCGGGAGGCCTATCCCCACGGCTGACGGGCCGACGGCTCAGCTCAACTGCCGCCGCACCAGCTCATGCAACCGCCCGCCCGTGTCCGCCAACAACTGTGCGGGCGGCCCCTGTTGGACGACCCTGCCCTCCGACATGACGATGACGCGGTCCGCGTCCATCACCGTGGAGAGGCGGTGGGCGATGACGATGCGGGTGGCGTTCAGGGCGCGGGTGCTGTCGATGACCGTGCGTTGCGTCTCGTTGTCCAGGGCGCTCGTCGCCTCGTCGAAGAACAGGACGCGGGGGCGGCGGATCAGGGCCTGGGCGATCATCAGGCGCTGGCGCTGGCCGCCGGAGACCGCTCCGCCGCCGGAGATCATCGTGTGCAGGCCCATCGGCATGCGCTTGATGTCCTCGGCGAGGCCCGCCATCGCCGCGGCCTCCCACGCCTCCTCCTGCGTGAACGTCTCGGCGCCGCAGATGCAGTCCAGGATCGAGCCGGTGAGCGGCTGGGCGTTCTGCAGGACGACGCCGCACTGGCGGCGGACTGCCGCCTGGTCCAGGGCCGAGAGGTCCTGGCCGTCGTAGAGGACGTTGCCCGAGACCGGCTTGTCGAAGCCGATCAGGAGGCGAAGGAGCGTCGACTTGCCGCAGCCGCTGGGGCCGACGACCGCGACGAACTCGCCCGGGCGGATGGCCAGGGACACGTCGTCCAGGACCAGGGGGCCGTCGTCCGCGTAGCGGAAGGACAGGCCGCGGGCCTCGATCTCGCCCTGCAGCTCACCCGGCTGCGTGCTCGCGCCCCGTACCTCAGGAGCCTCGTCGAGCACCGGCTTGATCTGCTCGAACATCGGAAGGACCGCGGCCGCCGAGATCAGTGCGCCGGTGAGCTGCGTGACGGATGTCAGCAGCATCGTCACCGCCGTGCTGAAGGTGAGGAACTCCCCTGCCGTGAGGCTGCCGCGGGCCGGGCCCGCGAGGAGGATGAACATGATGAGCGTGCAGAGCGGGAGGTAGACGGAGTTGAGGACCGTCGTCACGTTCTTGATGCGGCCCGCGCGCTGCTGAAGCTCACGGCTGCGTGCGAACTCCCCCGCCCACGCCGCGTACGCGAAGCTCTCCGCTCCCGCGACGCGGAGCTTGGGCAGGCCGCGCAGTGTCTGGAAGGCCTGGTTGTTGAGCTTGTTGCTCAGCTCGATCAGGCGGCGCTGCCAGCGCAGTTCCCACAGGCCCAGGGTCAGGAACACCGCCGCGATCACGAGCAGCATCGCAAGGGCGGCCAGGGCCAGGGGGACGCTGTAGAGCAGCAGCAGGACCAGGTTCATCGCGCCGATCGTGCCCGCCTGGAGCGCCACGGGGCCGATGCCCGAGAGCACCCGGCGGATCGCGCTGACGCCCATCGCCGCGCTCGCCAGTTCGCCTGTGGAGCGGGAGGCGAAGAAGCGGGTGGGCAGGCGCAACAGGCGGTCCCAGACCGCTGGTTGGAGGGCGCTCTCCATACGGCCCTCCATCCGCAGGATGGTGAGGTTCTGGAGCAGCATGAAGGCCGCCGAGACGATGCTCGTGATCATCACCGCCAGGGACACCTGGACGATGAGGCTCTTCTCGCCGTTCGGGACGAACACGCCGAGCACCTGGCCTGTCGCGATCGGCACGAGCGCCCCGATCGCGACCGTCACCAGACCCGCGATCGCCAGATTGCGTACGTCGCCGCCGGTGCCCCGCAGGCTGAAGCGGAACAGGTGCCACGGCGTCAGCGTCCGCTCCGGCAGCGGGCGGTAGAACATGACCCCCTGCGGCTCGAACTCGTCCGCGTTGGTCTTGTCGATGCGCATGCGGCGCCCGGAGGTGGGGTGCACCGATTCGTAGCCCCCGCGCCGCCACAGCAGCGCGACCGGCTGCCCGCTGGCCGCGCGGTGCCCCACCAGCGGCCCCGTGTTCTCACGCCACCAGCGCCCGTCGAGCCGGACGGCACGGGTGCGGATCCGCGAAGCGACCGCGACCTGCTCCACCGGGTCGATGCGGTCGCTCACCGCACCTCCCTCCGCGGCGCCGGACAGCGTGATGCCCGCCGCGTCGGCGACCAGACGACAGGCCGCGTACGTCGCGTCGTCACCGCCCCGCGACGCGCCGCGCCGTGAACCGCCCTTGCCGGAGCGGCCGATGGAGGCGATCAGGGTGCGGTCGGCCTGCTCGCGGACCGTCTCGCCCGCCTTGATGCCGGCCGCCGTACGGTCCTCGTGAGCCCGCTCCAGGCGTTCGATCCAGCGGTCGAGCGTCGACAGGAGCCGGTACTGCTGGTTGACCATCCGCTGCCACATGGCGGCATCGACGAGCAGATCGCCCGTGGCCTCCGCGCTGTAGGCGGAGCCGTACTGCACGCTGCCCGGCGCGACCGGCATCCAGAGGATGTCGTCGTCGGTCACCACGTCGTCGCCCATGGTGCGACCGTCGAGCGGCGCCTCGAACAGGACTCGGTGGCTGCGTCCGATGCCGAGCGCGAAGGCGTGCTCGAGCAGGCTCAGGGCCTGGTCCTGAGTGTCGTACTGACTGGGGAACTGCTGCTCGTAGGCCCAGGTGTCGCCGTAGTCGGGGCGGTAGAGCTCGCGCAGCGGGATGCGGCGCAGCTCGCAGCCCTGGAGGGGGCGTCCGACGAGGGTGTGCTGGGGGCCTTCGACGGGGCCGAGGAGCAGGGTGCCCGGTTCGAGGCGGCCGAGGAAGTGCCAGTGGCCCTGCTGCACGGCGTCGACCGCGAACAGGTCGAGCGCGCCGGCCACGACGAGCCAAAGCACCTGCGGCCCTTCGAGGTGCACGCTGCGCAGGCCTGTGCAGTCGGCCGGTGTGCCGAGCGCGCCGAAGGCCGCGGCCACCGAATCGTCGGTGTACGGGGTGTACTGCTCCGGTACCGAGGTCACCTCAGTGCTCCTTGACCAGGTCGGCGTAGGCTCCGCCGGCGGCGACGAGGTGTTCGTGGCGTCCGCGCTCCACGACCTGGCCGTGGTCGAGGACGACGATCTCGTCGCTGTCGCGCACGGTGCTCAGGCGGTGCGCGATGACGACGCAGGCGCAGCCGCGGCGGCGCAGGTTGTCGATGATGACCTGCTCGGTCTCCGCGTCCAGGGCGCTGGTCACCTCGTCGAGGACGAGGATGCTGGGGCGGCGGACCAGGGCCCGCGCGATCTCCAGGCGCTGGCGCTGCCCGCCGGAGAAGTTGCGGCCGTCCTGCTCGACGCGGCCGTGGATCCCGCCGGGCCTGCGGGCCACGACCTCGTACAGGCAGGCGTCCTTGAGGGCGGCGACGACGGCGTCGTCGGGGATGGAGGGGTCCCACAGCGCGACGTTGTCGCGGATGGTGCCCTCGAAGAGGAAGACGTCCTGGTCGACGAAGGAGACGGAGGCGGCGAGCGCGCCGCGCGGGATGTCCTCCAGGCGCTGTCCGTCGATGCGGATCGTGCCCTCCCAGGGGCTGTAGAGCCCCGATATCAGCCGCGAGACGGTCGACTTGCCGCTGCCGGAGCCGCCGACGAGCGCGACCTGCTGGCCGGGGCCGACCGAGAGGGAGAAGCCGGTCAGGAGCGGCTTGTCGAGGGGGCTGTAGCCGAAGGTGATGTCGTCGAGGGTGACGTGGCCCTTGAGCCGGCGGGTGCTCGCGGCCGGTTCGGGGCGCGAGTAGAGGGTGTCCACGGGGAAGTTCTCGACGTCCTTGAGGCGGGCGACGTCGGCGCCGAAGTCCTGGATGCGGCCCGCGACGCCATTCAGGCGGGTGATCGGCGCGGTGAAGCGGGTCACGAGCGCCTGGAACGCGACGAGCAGACCGATCGACAGGTGTCCTTCGACGGCGCGCAGGCCGCCGATCCACAGGATCAGCGCGCTGTTGAGCGTCGCGAGGGTCGGCGCGACGACGCCGAGCCAGGCGCTGGGCACGCCGAGGCGCTGCTGCTCCTCCAGGGTGGTGGCGTGCTGGCCCGCCCACCGCCGGAAGTAGCCGTTCTCACCGCCGGTGGCCTTCATGGTCTCGATCAACTGCAGGCCGGTGTACGAGGTGTTGGTGAGCTTGGCGCTGTCGGCGCGCAGCTTCTGGGTTCCGGTGGCCCGCAGCCGGATGACGATGCGCATCGCGACGATGTTCAGCAGGGCGATGCCGACGCCGACGAGGGTGAGCTGGGGGTCGTACGTCCACAGCAGGGCCGCGTAGAGGAGCACGACGATGCCGTCGACGCCCGCTGCGGTGAGGTCGCGGGCCAGGGTCTCGGCGACCGCGTCGTTCGACGCGAGCCGCTGGACGAGGTCGGCGGGGCTGCGCTGGGCGTAGAACGTGACGGGCAGGCGCAGCAGATGGCGCAGGAAGCGTGCGCTGCTGAGCGTGGAGGAGATGATGCGCCCGCGCAGCAGGTTCGCCTGTTGCAGCCAGGTCAGGACCACGGTGAGCGCGACCATCGCGCCCATGGACGCGAACAGCGCGCCGAGCAGCGAGGTCTGATCGCCGATCAGGAACAGGTCGATGTACGTGCGGCTGAGCGCGGGCAGTGCCGCGCCGACGGCGACGAGCAGCAGGCTGGCGAAGAGCGCGGCGAGCATGGTGCCCGTGGTGCCGCGAAGGCGCGCGGGCAGGGCCCGCATGACGCCGGGCCTGCGCCCTCCGGTGCGGAAGTTCTCACCGGGTTCCAGGACCAGGACGACTCCGGTGAAGCTGGTGTCGAAGTCCTCCGAGGGGACGAAGCGCCGTCCCTTGTCCGGGTCGTTGATGTGCACGCCGCGGCGGCCCAGGCGACGCCCCATGCCGTCGTAGACGACGTAGTGGTTGAACTCCCAGAAGAGGATCGCGGGCGCCTTCACCTCGGCGAGCGCGGCCGGTTCCATCTGCATGCCCTTGGCCGTGAGGCCGTAACTGCGCGCCGCTTTCAGGAGGTTGCTGGCGCGCGAGCCGTCGCGCGATACGCCGCAGGCGATGCGCAGCTCCTCCAGCGGGACGTGCCGTCCGTAGTGGGCGAGGACCATGGCGAGCGCGGCGGCGCCGCACTCCACGGCCTCCATCTGCAGGACCGTGGGGGTGCGGACGGTCTTCTGCCGCTTGCCCTTCGACGCGGGGCGCGGGGCTGCGCGGCGGCGGTTGCGCTGCGGCGGCTCGGGGCGGTGCCTGCGTCGGCCGCCGGGGGGCGGCAGTTGCTGCTGGTGCGCCGGTGAGGGGTGCGGTGCGGTCACGGAAGCAGCCAATCGATCGGGCGCTGCTCGGCGAGGTGGAAGGCGCCGCTGGCCAGGGTCATGGATTCGAGCGCGAAGGGCGGGCCGCCGTCGGACGACCACTGGTAGCCGGACTTGGCGGACGAGGAGCGTTCGAGCTGCACCAGGACGCCCACGGGTGGCCCGTCCTTGGTGAACTGCCCGGCCAGTTCCTTGTCGCCGAGGAATCCGCTGATCTTCTGTTCGCTCTGTGCGGCTCGTCCGATCGCCTTCACGCGGCCTCGCAGCGTGCCGTACTCCTGGGTGGGCACGGACTGGACCGTGAGGTCCACCGAGGCGCCGACGGGGACGGTGGCCGCGCTGTCCGCGGGTACGTAGATCATGGCGAGGAGGGGGTCGTCGCTGCCCGAGACCCGCTCGACGTTCGCGACGTCGGCGCCGGTGGTGACGACGGTGCCGATCCTGGCGACCAGCGTGGTCACGCGGCCGGCGGCGATGGAGCGTACGACCTTGTCGCCCTGGTCCGTACGGACCTTGAGCACGGGAGCGCCCGCGGCGATCCGTTTGCCCTCTTCGGCAAGGACCCGGGTCACCTGTCCGGTGACGGGGCTCTGCAGGACGTAACTGCCCTGGCCGTGGGTGAGGATGCCGGGCGCCTTGAGCGTGGAGGAGATCGAGCCGGTCACGGCCCAGACGCTCGCGGCGGCCATGACGACGACGGTGACAGCGAGCACGAGCAGGCCCTGGGGTCGGGCGTAGCGCACCGGCAGGTCGAGTTCCTCGGGCGACTGCAGCTTGGACAGGGCCTGTTGACGGAACTGCACGGAACGCTTCCCTTACTTTGCCTGTGGCGTCCGTGAGCCCCGGAACCAGTGGTTCCGGGGCTCACGAATCGTGGTGTCTCAGTGAGCGAAGGCTCAGAGACCGGCGGTCAGGCCGGAGGCCAGGCCCGTGACGGCGCCGGTGTTGAGGCCGGTGACGCCCTCAACGGTGCCGACGACGCCGCCGACGACGCCCGAGACGGGGGCGATGGAGTCAACGGTGCTGGTGACGTTGCCCGCGACACCGGCGACGAGGCCACCGGAGACGTTGTCGAGGTCGGCGTCGGAAATCTCGAGGGTCTCGACCTGGGGGGTGTAGTTCATGGTGTGAGCTGCCCTTCTCATGAATGTTGCAAAGGTGTTTCCAACACTGCGGAACTTGATGTGCGAATTCCGCGGTGGCCAGGATCAAAGCACGTTCGCACGTCGTACATCCAATCGACGAGACGGCGGGCGACGGCGCCCGCGGCGTCGAATCACCGCTGCGTGCAGGCATGTTCACCGCTCGGGAGCAGCTCCTTCACAAGATTCACAGAAGGAAATCCGGTGAGCGGAAGGACTCCCTCCACCAAAGCGGACACTCTCGCACCAAAGCGCAAGTTCTGTGGTCAATGCACGAGACTTTGTGTGGAGCGTTCGCCGAATGGCGTGACTGGGCTGCGTATTCGATGTGCAGGTTTATTGAAGGCGTGCCGAATCATCGCCGAAGGGGACACGGCCCGACGGGCTTCGGCGGCTCAGGCCTCCGCCACCGCACCGTCGGTGGAGGCACCGGAGGCGATTCCGTGGCCGGGCTCAGGCACCGACTCCGGGGCGAGCAGCACCGAGCGGCGGCCGTCGACGCCGACCGGCACGTCGCCGTCGATGGTGACGCGGCGCAGGGTGCGCTCGTGGTCGTCGGAGTCGTCCACTCCGTAGTGCTGCGTCGCGCGGTTGTCCCAGATGGCGACGTCGCCCGCGCGCCACTGCCAGCGGACCGTGTTCTCCGGCCGCTCCACATGTGACTGGAGTACGCCGATCAAGGCGCGGGAGTCGGCGGCCCGGAACCCGCTGAGCTTCTGCAGGAAGTTGCCCAGGATCAGGGTGCGTTCACCGGTCTCGGGGTGCACGCGGACCACGGGGTGCTCGGTCTGGAACGTGACGGCGGTGAACACCTTCCGGTGCTGTTCGAGCGCCGCGGAGGAGGCGCCGGGGCGGGTGGCCGCGTAGTCGTAGTCGTTGGTGTGCACGCCGCGCACGCTGTCGGCGAGGGTGCGCAGCGGCTCGGGCAGGTCCCGGTACGCGGCGGCGGTGTTGGACCACAGGGTGTTGCCGCCGTACGGCGGGATGACCTCGGCGCGCAGGATGGAGAACGCCGGGTAGGCGGGCACGAACGTGACGTCGGTGTGCCACTGGTTGGCGCGGCCGCCGCGTTCGTTGTCGATGCCGAGGGCGTAACGGCCGTCCACGGAGGGCACGGTGGGGTGGGCGACGGGGGTGCCGAGCAGCCGGGCGAAGGCCTCGTGGCTCTCCCCGTCGAGGTGCTGCTGGTCGCGGAAGAAGACGACCTTGTGCTCCAGGAGCGCGGCACGTACGGCGGCCACGGTCACCTCGTCCAGGTCACCGCCGAGCCGGACTCCGGATATCACCGCGCCGATGCGGCCGCCGACTTTCTGGACGGTGAGGGTGGGGCTCTGCACTACAGGTGCGGACGTCATGGGTTGAAATCCCTTCGGTGGGGCGGGCGTTAGATGCTCTCGGAGCGGAACGAAATCAGCGCAGGTCAGACGGCATCGCTGCCCGAGCGAGATGAGACGCGGGGCGCAGGGACGCGAGGACGCACGGCTGCGAGGCTGCGGGGCAGCGGCAGAGACGAGAGAAGCGGCGGTCAGGCCACGCGCAGACGACACGCAGCGGATACGCGGCGGCCCAGGTCTACGTGAAGCCGCGGGACGAGAGGGGTCATCGCGGTCATGTCCAGGAGCATGGCCGCCCGCCGGAAGCGCGGTCAAGGTCTCCCCCGCCCGCTTCACGACCCTGCAACGCGCCCGTCACCGCACGCGTGACGCGGACCACTGCCACTCGCCAAATGCCCTGCGCACAGGGCACGTTGGACCACCTGGCCCGCGAACTCCCCCACACATCCTCCCCTCCCCCGGAAGGCGCAGTCATGCCGCACACCTCCGCACCGCCCACCACCGGTGACGGCCGTCGCGAGGCGAACGTCGCGGCCGTGCTGCGTACCGTCCTCGACCACGGCCCGGTGTCCCGCAGCGCCATCGCCCGGCGCGCCGGGCTCAGTCCGGCCGCGGTCTCCCGGCAGTGCACCGACCTGGCCCGCATCGGCCTGATCCGGGAGGTCCCGGAGCTGGCGGCCTCCGGCGGCGTGGGCAGACCGCAGATCCCGGTGGACCTGACCACGGGGGACGGCGGCGGTCCGGTCGCCGCCGGGATCCACATCGGCGTACCGCGTTCCACCTTCTGCGTGGCGGACCTGCGCGGCCGGGTCCTGTCCCGCGGCGCCTTCCACCACGACGGCATCCCCGCCGGGGAGCTGCCGGACGCGGTGGGGCGCGCCCTGGCCGCGTTCCTCGCCGGGCGCGCGGCGGGCGGCCCGCTCCTGGGGGTGGGCGCGGCCGTCGGCGGCTGGGTGGATCCCGCCACCGGCACGGTCGTACGGCACGACGCCCTCGGCTGGCATCAGCACCCGCTCGGCTCCGGACTCCGGCGGCACACCGGGCTTCCGGTGCGCGTCGACAACCATGCGCGCGCGGTGGCGCAGTCCGAGCTGCTCTTCGGGCGGCCCGCCGCGCGGCGCTCCCTGCTGCATCTCTTCGTGGGCAATGTGGTGGACGCGGCGCTCGCGATCGCGGGTGTCGTGCACCGCGGGCCGCGTTCCGGCGCCGGTGACGTGGCCCATCTCCCGGTGCCGGACAGCGCGGTCGCGTGCCCCTGCGGCCGCACCGGCTGCCTGGAGGCGACGGCGTCCGACACGGCGCTCGCCCACGAGGCCGTCACGCGCGGCATCGTCCCCGAGCCCAGCGCGTCCCTGGTGGTGGACGCGGCGGCGGCCGGGGACCGGCGCGCGGACGCGCTGCTGCGGGAGCGGGCCCGCGCGGTGGGCCGGGCCGCGGGTCTCCTGCTCGACGTACTCAATCCCGACCTTGCCGTGATCACCGAACAGTCGAGCCTGCTCAACCCGGAGTATCTGGAGGAGATCCGCGCTGCCGCGACCGGCCACTCGCTGGTCTGCGACGACCCCGAGCGGATCGTCGGCCCGCACGCGGGACCGGCCGCGCTACCGGTGGCCGCCGCCACCGTGCTGCTGAATCCGCTGTTCAGAAGCCCGCTGCAGGCACTCGGCGACGTCACCTCATGACCAGGGGCGATACGTTCCGTCCGGGGCGGTGCAGCATAATGCGGCCATGCGGATCTCAGCCAGGGCGGACTACGCGGTACGTGCCGCGCTGCAACTCGCCGCGTGCCAGGACGACGGGCCGCTGAAGGCCGAGGCCATCGCGGACGCCCAGGAGATCCCGCACAAGTTCCTCGAAGGCATCCTCAACGACATGCGGCGCGGCGGTCTCGTCCTCAGCCAGCGCGGCGGCAACGGCGGCTACCGCCTGGCCCGGCCCGCCGACCGCATCAGCATCGCGGACGTCATCCGCGTCGTGGAGGGCCCCCTGGTGTCGGTGCGCGGGGTACGCCCTCCGGAGCTGGCCTACAGCGGCCCCGCGGAATCACTGCTCCCGCTGTGGATCGCGCTGCGGGCGAATGTCCGCCAGATCCTCGAGGGCGTGTCCCTGGCCGACGTCGCGGGCGCCGGACTGCCCACCACGGTCACGGCACTCGCAGCGGACCCCGCGGCCTGGACGAACCCTTAGCGCCGGTTGCGCGGGTGATCGCGCGCCGTGCGCTCATTGCCGTGCTTGTACGCACCTGTCCAGCGGGCCATCACCAACTGGGCGTCGCCCGACTCGACCTCGGCGAGGAACTTCTCGGCGCGCGCACCTCGCAGCGTGCCGGCGGCGCGGCCGTGGTGCGTGATCGTCACACTGGCGTCGGCGTGCTGCTCGTAGGTGAAACCAGAAGGTCTTGGCATGGTCGGATGCTAGGCACCCGGGCCGTGGTTCCGTAACCGAATTACGGTGCGACCGCGCGGCGATCCACAGGAAGGGCCCTTGCCCGACCAGCCCCCGCACGATCCCGTATCCCGAGACGCGGGAGTCCGCCCCTTGAACGCCCCCTTGTCGCAGCAGGAGTTCGCGCCCACTATTCCTATCAATCAGGTAGGGAAACTAGGAATCTGTGAGGCGTCCCCGTGACAACGCTGATCCCCTCCGCCTCGCCGCGCGTCGTCCGGGAGCTCGCCGACGACCTCGCCGTCGACGCGGACCTGCGCGACCGGGCGGGCAAGCCCCCGTTCGACGAGGTCTCGCGGCTGCGCGAGGCGGGACTGCCCGCGCTCCTGACGCCGACCGGCCAGGACCGTGCGGACGGCCGGGGCAGCGACTGGCGCACGGCGTGTACGGCGGTCAGGGACATCGCGGCGGCGGACAGCTCCATCGCGGAACTCCTCGCGCACCACCACGCCCTGTCGTGGAGTCCGCGCCTGTTCGGTACGCCGGAGAGCGCCGCCGCGCTCGAACTGCGCGCCGTACAGGAGCAGTGGCTCTGGGGTGGCGACATCGAGCTGCCGGACGCGCAGACGGGCACCGACCTCGCACTCACCCCTGCCGCCGACGGGTACGTCCTGCACGGCAGGCGGCCCCTGACCGCCGGTGTCGCCGTCGCGGACCGGCTCGTCCACACGGTGCGGCGCACGGACAGCGGCGAATGGGCGGTCGTCCACGTGGACCCGGCCCACCCCGGGGTGTCCGCCGAACCGGCGCACGACCTGCTCGGCCAGCGCCTCAGCGGCGCGGGCGGCGTCAGCTACGACGACGTACCGCTGGCCGCGCACCAGGTCCTCGGCACGGTTCCGGTCGACGAGCACGAGATCTCGCCGTTCACCGCGCTCGCGCCGCTGACCCGCCGCCTCCTGCTCGTCCAGGTCGGCCTCGGCAACGCGGAGGGCGCCCTCGCCGAGGCGCGGGACATCAGCCGCGCCCTGCCGCGACCCGGCCCGCTGTCGGCTCTCGACACGGCAGGGGACTGCGGGCCGCCGCCCACCGACCCCTATCTGCTGCTCGCCTACGGCGAGTTGGCGACGGCCGCGCACAGCGCCGCGGCGGTGGTGGAACGCGCGACGGAGGCAATGGCCCGGGGGCTTGAGACCGGACCCGCGCTCGGCGCCGACGAGCGGGCCGACATCGCGTTCCTCGTGGGCGCGGCCGAAGCGGTCACCACGCAGTCCGCCCTGCACATCACCACCCGCGTCCTCGAACTCACCGCCGACGCGCCCTCCCCTACGACCGACCCCGGCCTGGACAGGTTCTGGCGCAACGCCCGCGCCCTGACGGCCCACAGCTCCGCCGCGCACCGGCTGCGCGACATCGGGGAGCACTACCTCAACGGGCTGCGGTAACGCTCCGCCCTGCCCCTTTTCTCCGGTCGGTACGATCTTCGGACACTGGAACCCCGGCCGAGAGAGAAGCCTCCGTTGAACACCGGCAGCTACTACGAGCCCACCGACGAGCACCGCTACAAGCCCACGCCGCACGCCGGAGGCGCCTGGGCCACCGACGAGCAGCACTTCAGCCCGCTCGGCGGCCTCATCGTGCACGCCATCGACCGGTACCTGGCCGCCGGGCCGGACAACGGCCTCGTCCTGTCGCGGATCAGCTTCGACATCCTCGGGCGCCTCGCCCTCGACGAGTGCGAGATCCGGGTGGAGACCATCCGGCCGGGCCGCACCATCGAACTGCTCGAAGCCGTGGTGCTCATGGCCGACCGCCCGGTGGTGCGGGCCCGCGCGTGGCTCCTCGGCTCCGGTGACACCAGTGCCGTCGCCGGGGGCGGTGCCGACAAGCTCACCCCGCCGGAGGCACTCACGCCCTGGCCGATGGCCTCCGTGTGGCCCGGCGGGTACATCGCGTCCCTCGATGTCCGCCCCCTCGCGCCCCCGCAGCCGGGCCGCACGACGGCGTGGATCTCCACCGGACTCGACCTGGTCGCCGGGCGGACCGCGAGCCCGCTCGCGTCCTTCATCGCGCTCGTCGACACCGCCAACGGCATCGCCGTGCGCCGGCAGCCGACCGAGTGGATGTTCCCCAACATCGACCTCACCGTGCACCTGCACCGTCAGCCCGAAGGGAACTGGACCGGGCTCGACACCGCGGTGACCTTCGGCCCCACGGGCCAGGGCATCACCAGCACCGTGCTGCACGACACCGCCGGCCCCGTCGGACACGCACAGCAGATCCTCACCGTCCGCCCCCTGTAGGCCACTTGGTCCATGCGGCCGCAGTCGGGGCTGCGGGCGGGGGCCTCGCCGTACATCGAGGTGGTCGCGGTCATGCTCGACGGCCTACCCACGGCCTGAGTTCGCCCCCTTCACACCCGATTCATGCCGCATGTCGCGTCCATGACATCGTCACACAGTCGACCCACAACGTTCATACAGTGATGCGCTCACCCGTGCCACTCTCCCGTTGGCCCACTTGTCAACTCGCGTAGACCGCAGGTCCTGTTGGAGGGATCCGCGGTGCGCGAGCCTCCGGGAGAGGACACCCCCACATGCCCGTCCCTCACATACGCCGCTGGAAACCGCTCGCCATGACGGCCGCCGCGGTCCTCGTCGGGATCACCGTCCCGGCCGCCGCCGACGCCGCGACCACGGCCCCCACGCCGCCCGCGGCACCCGTCAGCGCCTATGACGACACGTACTACCAGGACGCCATCGGCAAGACCGGTCCGGAGCTGAAGAGCGCCCTGCACACGATCATCAGCGACCAGACCAAGCTCTCGTACGACCAGGTCTGGGACGCACTGAAGGTCACCGACGAGGACCCGGCCAACAGCAGCAACGTGATCCTCCTCTACACCGGCCGCTCGCAGAGCAAGGACAGCAACGGCGGAGACCCGGACCAGTGGAACCGTGAGCACGTGTGGGCCAAGTCCCACGGCGACTTCGGCACCGCGACCGGTCCCGGCACCGACATCCACCACCTGCGCCCGGAAGACGTGTCGGTCAACAGCACCCGCGGCAACAAGGACTTCGACAACGGCGGCAGCGAGGTCGGCGAGGCGCCGGGCAACTCCACCGACTCCGACTCCTTCGAGCCCCGTGACGCCGTCAAGGGCGACGTGGCCCGGATGATCCTCTACATGGCCGTGCGCTACGACGGCGAGGACGGCTTCGCCGACCTGGAGCCCAACGACAAGGTCGACAACGGCAGCGCCCCCGCCATCGGACGCCTGTCCGTTCTGAAGCAGTGGAGCGACGAGGACCCGCCGGACACCTTCGAGAAGAACCGCAACCAGGCGATCTACGACCAGTTCCAGCACAACCGCAACCCGTTCGTCGACCACCCCGAGTGGGTCGGCGCGATCTGGTAGAGCACGCCCCGCTGTTGTGGCAGCGACCTCAAGGTCGCTGCCACAACAGGTGATTGACGGAGCGTCAGGAGACGACGTCGCCCAGCGGCTTGCCCTCCAGGTGGCCTGCGACGTTCTGGATCGCGGCGAGGCCGATGCGGACCAGCGTCTCGCGGGTGACGCCCGCGACGTGCGGGGACAGCACGACGTTCGGTGCCTTCAGGAGGCGCAGCGCGGCCGTCGGCGGTTCGGGGTCGAAGACGTCGATGCCCGCCCCGGCCAGCGTGCCGGCCGTCAGCGCGTCGGCGAGGGCGTCCTGGTCGATGAGCGCGCCCCGCGACGTGTTGATGACGAAGGCCGTCGGCTTCAGGAGGGCGAGGCGTCCGGCGTCCAGGAGGTGGCGGGTGTCCTGGGTGAGCGGGGCGTGCAGGGTGACGTAGTCGGACGTACGCAGGAGCTCGTCGAGTTCGACGTGGCGGGCGCCGCCGAGGCGGGCCTCCGTCTCCGCCGCCACCGGCCTCGGTCCTGCGTAGAGGATGGTCATGTCGAACACGACCGCGCGGCGGGCGACTTCCTCGCCGATGTGGCCGAGCCCGACGATGCCGAGCGTCTTGCCCGAGAGCTCCGTGATGGACTGCTGGAGGCGGGGCAGCGCCCAGTCGGCCTCGACGAGAGCGGTGTGCGCCGGGATCAACTGCTTGGCCAGGGCGAGCATGAGGGCGAAGGTCTGCTCGGCGACGTTCTGCTTCTCGGCGCCGCTCGAACCGATCGAGCAGACGGAGACGGAGCGCGCGCGGGCCGCGTCCACGTCGACGTAGTCGAAGCCGTGGCTCGCGCACTGGACGACTTCCAGGTGCGGGGCCGCGGCGATGTGCTCGGCGGTGACGGGCGCGAGGCCGGTGATGATGACGTGCGCCTCGCGCAGGGCGGCCGGGTCCTCGTCGGCCGACTCGACGACGGTCACGTGCGCCGTCCCGGGGAGCAGCCCGGCGAGTGCGCCTCCGGCGGCGCGGCCGCCCACGTGGGGAGAGACGATGGCGAGGACGTTCTTCTCGGTGGTCATGCGGTCTCCTCGATCAGGTCGTCGGGGGTGAGCGTGGCCGGTCCGGCGTGTCCGGACAGGGCCAGGGTGAGGTCGAGTTCGGCGAGCAGACAGCGGATCACGTGGTCGACGCCCGCCTGGCCGTCCAGGCCGAGACCGTAGGCGTACGGGCGCCCCACGAGGACGGCCTCGGCGCCGAGCGCGAGCGCCTTGAAGATGTCGTCACCGGTGCGGATCCCGCTGTCGAACAGGACGGTGAGCCGGTCGCCGACCGCCTCCACGACGCGGGGCAGGGCGTCGGCCGCCGCGACGGAGCCCGCGACCTGGCGGCCGCCGTGGTTGGAGACGACCACCCCGTCCATGCCCGCGTCGGCGGCGCGGCGCGCGTCGTCCGGGTGCAGCACGCCCTTGAGCACGATGGGACCGTCCCAGTTCTCGCGCAGGAACGCCAGGTCCGGCCAGGTCTTCGCGGGGTCGGCGAACATGCCGACGAAGTGCATCACGGCGGCGTTCGGGTCCTCGTGCACCGGCTTGGCCAGGCCCGCCTGGAACGCCGGGTCGCTGAAGTAGTTGGCGGTGCCCACGCCGTGCAGGAAGGGCAGGTACGCCTGGTCGAGGTCGCGGGGCCGCCAGGCCAGGAGCGGGGTGTCGAGCGTGACGACAAGGGCCGTGAAGCCCGCGGCCTTCGCCCGGTCCAGGAAGCTCTTGGTGACGTCACGGTCCTTGGCCCAGTACAGCTGGAACCACCGCTGCGCGTCGCCCATCTCCTTGGCGACCTGTTCCATGGGGGTGCTGGACGCCGAGGACAGGATGTACGGGACGCCGCGGGCCGCTGCCGCGCGGGCGGCGGCGGACTCGCCCTGCGGGTGCATGATCGACAGGACACCGACGGGCGCGAGGGCGAGCGGCGCGGGCAGCCGGTGGCCGAGCACCTCCACGGACAGATCGCGTTCGTGTACGTCGCGCAGCATGCGCGGCACGATCCGGCGCCGCTCCAGTGCCGCGCGGTTGGCGCGGGCCGTGCTGCCGTTGCCCGCGCTTCCGGAGACATAGCCGACGGGGCCGGGTCCGAGCCGCTGCTCGGTCAGCTCCTCGAGCCGGGTCAGGTCGGTGGGCAGGCGGGGTACGGCGCCGGTCATGCCGTTGAGGTAGATCTCGTACTGGAAGTCCGCCCAGTTCGGCTGTGTCATGTGGTGGGTCCCGTCCGGTGGCGTGAGACTGCGTGAGACAGCAAGACAGCAAGCCAGCACTGTCTACCCGACGATCCTTGCCACAGTGACAAGTCCCGTCCATGGCCGTACGCACCCTTTTCCGATGGGACTATCACTCTGTGACAAACAAGCGGGAACGCGTCCGGCAGGAGCTCCTGGCCGACACCCGCCTCGTCGAGGCGGTCGTCGACGCGGTGCACGAACAGGTTCCGGCGTACACGGCGCTCGACGGCAGCAGGTTTCCCGAGGTGCGGGCCATCGCCGCGTGGGCGACGGACCGCCTCCTCGACCACTGGGTCACCGGCGGCGCGATCGGTGACGCCGATCTGCGGCGCTTCCGCGGGATCGCGGCGGCGCGGGCGGCGGACGGCCGCCCCTTGCAGGCCGTCCTGCGCGCCTACCGGGTCGCGGCAGCGGTGCTCGCGGACGAGGTCGCGGCCCGTGCGCCGCAGCTGTCCGCGAAGGACGCCTTCGCGCTCGCACAGCTGCTGCTCACCGCCATGGACACCATCTCCGAGGAGATGACGACGGCGTACGCGGCCACCAGTGAACGCCTCACGGGTGACCGCGACAGGTCGCTGCAGCTGCTGCTCGACGACCTGATCGCGGGCCGCCACGCGTCGCTGGGCGCGCTCGGCGCGCGGGCGTCACGTCTGGGTGTGCAACTCCCGGAACGCTACTGCCTGTTGGTCGCGGAGCCGATGGACGCCCGGGCCCTGGACGGCGGCTCGTCCGACATCTCCCTCGCCACGTCGACCGCGCTGCTCACGGCGCTCGACGGCGGCGGGACCCGCGGCACGTCCCTCGCGACGACCCACGGTTCGCGTGCCGTCCTGCTGCTGCCTGCCGCGTCCGCCGAGGCCGTGCCGGACGTCCTGCGCAGGCACTCCTGGCGCGGCTGCGTGATCTCGGGCGAGAGCCTGGACCGCGTCGCGGTCGCCCACCGCCTCGCCGCGGGCGCCCTGGACACCGCTCCCCCGCACGCCCACCACCCCGAGAGGGTCCTCACCGACGCCGACGCGCACGTCCTGGCCCTGCTCGCGGGCCACCCCGTGGTCAGCCCCGACCAGATCGGCCGCATCGTCCTCGGCCCCCTCGTCGACCGCGCCCAGCGCCACCTCCTGGAAGCCCTCACCGCGTACGTCGACACCGGCTCCGCCAATGCCGCGGCCCGCGAGCTCCACCTCCACCCGCAGTCGGTGCGCTACCGCCTGCGCCGCGTCCGCGACCTCGCGTCCCGCGACCCCCAGGACCCGTGGCAGCGCCTCACCCTGGACATCGCCCGCACGATCGTCCTCGGCGGCCGGAGCGGATAGCTCCCCCTGTCAGGCCGCCGCCGCATCGCGTGTGGCGGCGGCGAGTTCGGCGCGCAGGGCCGCGAACCGGGGCGCGCCGCGCAAGGCGGCCACATCGGTCGTCTCCGCGCGCGGCAGGGGGACGGCCACCTCGTCGATCACGCGCCCGGGGCCCGCGGCCATCACCAGGACCCGGGAGCCGAGCAGTACGGCCTCCTCCGCGGAGTGCGTGACGAACAGGACGGTCGTTCCCGTGACGGTCGCAAGTGTCCTGACCTCCTCCTGGAGGCGTTCGCGGGTGAGCGCGTCCAGTGCGGCGAACGGCTCGTCCATGAGCAGGATCTGCGGTTCCGTCGCCAGGGCCCGTGCGATGGCCACGCGTTGCTGCTGTCCGCCCGAGAGCTCCCAGGTGCGGCGCCCTGCCATGCCCGGCAGCCCCACCAAGGACAGCAACTCCTGGATTCTGGCGGCACGTTCGGCGCGTACGACGCCGTGCCGCGCCAGCGCGAACGAGAGGTTGCCGCCCACCGTGCGCCAGGGGAAGAGGCGCGGCTGCTGGAAGACGACACCCACCTTCCGGCGCACCTCCACCGTGCCGGTGGCGGGCCGCTCGAAGCCGGCCACCAGCCGCAGCAGTGTCGTCTTGCCGCACCCGGACGGCCCGACGAGCACCACGAACTCGCCGGGCTGCACGGCCAGGGACACGTCGGATACCGCCGTCACCGGCGCCTTGGCCGTGCCGTAGCGGACGCTGACGCCCGACAGTTCGATGTCGGACGCGGTCGAGTCGATGTCTGACGCGGTCGAGCCGGTCTCAGCCTGCTCGGTCTCAGCCTGCGACACGGGCCAGCTCCTTCACCGCGAGGTCCTTCTCGAAGGCCGACCGGTCCGGAACCGCGTCGATGGCCTTCTGCGCCTTGAGGAAGCCGGCCGCGTCGTGCAGGTTTCCGGCGAGCGCTCCCGGAGCGCCGGGCCTGCCGAGATAGTCCGCTCCCCGCTGCTGCTCCGCGGTGAGCAGCACCAGTTGGGCAAGCTGCTTCCTGGCCGCCTCGGGGCTGAGGTTGAGCTCGGCGCCGATGGCCTCCGCGGCCTTGTCCGGGTCGCTCTTGGCCAGCTTGACGGCCTGGTCCTCCGCCTTGAGCCAGGCATCGACGATCTTCGGGTGCTCGGCCGCGAACGCGTCGGTGACCACACCGAGGTCGGCGGTGGGCTTGCCCTGCTCGGCGAGCTGACGGCTGGTGACCAGGACCTTCCCGTCCTTCTTGAGGTCCGTGAGGGTGGGCGTCCACACGTAGGCGGCGTCGATGTCACCGCGCTGCCAGGCGGCGAGCGCGTCCTGCGGCTGAAGGTCGACGAGCGACACGTCGGAGGCCTTGAGACCGGCCGAGTCCAGTGCGGCGAGGAGGGAGTAGTGGGCCGTCGACCCGAAGGGTGTGGCGATCTTCTTGCCCTTGAGCGCCTTGACGGACGCGATGCCCTTCTTGGCGACGAGTGCCTCGTTCTCGCCGATCACGTCATGGATCCACAGCACCTTGTACGGGATGTTGAGCGGCGCCGAAAGACCCTTCGTGACCGGGCTCGACCCGGCAAGGGCGAAGTCCACCGACCCGGCGATCACCGCCGTGTTGACGTCCGCCCCCGAGTCGAACTTCACCCACTTCACCTCGGCCTCCGGCAGCGCCTTCTCCAGGAGCCGGTGGTTCTTGACCACCAGATCGGCGTTGGGTATCGCCTGGTAGGCGATGCGGACCTGGGTCTTTCCACTGCCGGATGCGGCATCGGCGCCGTCGCCGCAGGCGGTCGCGGTCAGTGCGACCAGTGCGGTGGCCGAGGCGAGGAGTGCGGTGCGGCTCAGGTGTGAGGGCATGACGGTTCCTTCGTACGTTGACGTGGAGCGGGAAGGCGGGAAGAAGAGGGCAGGAAGAAGAGGCGCGGGAGCAAGGCGGTCGGGGCGTCAGAGGCGCCCGCGCCACGGCACCGCCACCCGCTCCACCCCCTTGAACAGCGCGTCCAGGAGGATCCCGGAGAGGCCGATGGCGATGATCCCGGCGATGACGACGTCGGTCTGGTTGTAGCGCTGGGCATCACGGATCATGCCGCCGATGCCGGGTACGCCGTTGACGGTCTCGGCGGCGACGACCGAGGTGTACGCGATGCCGACCGCGATCCGTACCCCGGTGAGGATCTCCGGCAGGGCGGCGGGCAGCCGTACGGAGAGGAGCAGCGCCACGGGCCCGGCGCCCAGCGCCCGCGCGGCCTCCACCAGGTCGCCCGGCACCCCGCGTACCGCGGCCGCGGTGGCCGCCGCGATGGGCGGCAGCGCGGCGATGACGAGCAGCCAGATCTTCGGGGTCTCGTCGATGCCGAACCAGATGACGAGCAGGGAGAGGTATGCCAGCGGCGGCAGCGTGCGGAGGAAGGTGACCGCCGGTTCCAGGACCACCGCGAGCGGTTTCACCACGCCGATAAGCAGCCCCAGCGGGATCCCGGCGAGAGCCGCGTACGCGGTGCCGATGCCGATCCGGCGCAGCGAGACGGCCAGGTGCTCGCCGAGCAGGTGGCCGCTGAACCCGCGCACCCCGTCGTGGACGGTCGACGCCTGCACGAAGGCGTGCCACACGTCCCCCGGCGACGGCACGAGGACGCGTGGCCAGACGCCTGCCACGACCACCGCCTGCCAGGCGGCGAGGAGCACGGCGAGCGCCAGGAGCCGCAGCGCCGTCCAGCGCAGGGGCGCTGCCTCGGCCCACGTACGCCGTGCGGGCCGCGCCGCTGCCGAGGACGCGGGCCGGGTGTGCTCTTCCGCGTTCTTGAGCGGGTCCGAGTTCTTTAGCGGATCCTTGTTCTTGAGCAGGGTCACGCCGCCGCCTCCGTGAGCGCGCGCAGCCGGGGTGCGACTTCTTCGCCGACCCGGTAGGCCTCTTCGAGGTGCGGATAGCCGGACAGGACGAACTCGTCGATGCCGAGCCCGCGGTACTCGAAGAGCCGCTGGGCGACCTCGTCGTGCGAGCCGACCAGCGCGGTGCCCGCACCTTCTCGGACGAGGCCGATGCCCGCCCACAGGTTGGGTGCGACGGTCAGGTTCTCGGCCGAGCCGCCGTGCAGGGCGGTCATCCGGGCCTGCCCGGTGGAGTCCATGCGGGCGAAGCGCTCCTGGGAGGCGCGTACCGCCTGCGGGTCGAACCCGGCGAGGATGCGGTCGGCCTCCGCCCACGCCTCGGCGGCGGTGTCGCGGGTGATGACGTGCAGCCGGAGGCCGAAGCGCAGGGTGCGGCCCAGGAGCGCGGCCTTGTCGCGCACCCTGGCGATGCGTTCGGCGAGCGCGGCCGGGGGTTCGCCCCACAGGAGCTGCACCTCGGCATGGCGCGCCGCGACCTCCTCGGCGGCCGGGGAGGCGCCGCCGAAGTAGAGGGGGACGTGCGAAGCCGTAGCGGGCGAATCCAGTCGGGCGCCCTCCACCCGCACATGGCGGCCTTCGAGGTCGACCGGCTTGCCGTCGAGCAACTCGCGTACGACCTGCATGAGTTCGCCGGTCCTGACGTACCGCTCGCTCTTGGGCAGATGGTCGCCGTACGCCCGCTGCTCGGCCGGGTCCCCGCCGGTGACCACGTTCAGCGCGATGCGGTCGCCGAACAGGCGGCGGAAGGTGTCGGCCTGCTGGGCGAGCAGCGTCGGCCGGGCGAGCCCCGCGCGGAAGGCGACGAGGAAGCCGATCCGCTCGGTGACCGCGGCGAGGGCCGGGGTCAGCACCCAGGGGTCCACACAGCCGAGACCCACGGGAGTCAGCAGCTTGGCGAAGCCCGACTGCTCGGCGGCGCGGGCGACTTGGGCGAGATACCCGAGGTCGGCGGCGCGTCGGGTCGCGGTGGCGGTGCGGCCCTGGACGGCGGTGACACCGCCGGGGTCGCGGCCGTCGCCGCCGGTGGGCAGGAACCAGTGCAGCACGGGGGCGGCAGGGGAGGACATGCTGGGGCACCTCGGGAGAGAGCGGACGCGGGCGGGCCGCCCCGCGTCATGCGCAGGGGCGTGCCGGGCTGCCCGGGTGTCCGGGGCTGAGGAAGGAGTCAGGTGCGGCGACGGCGGGCGACCGGTCGAATGAGGTCGTCAGCGGTGTGCAGGGGTGCGGAGGCTCGGTGGAGCGCTCAGCAACAGGCCGCGCGACAACAGGAGATGGCCCGACACAGCATCCCCGAGACACGCAGAAGGTCCACGTGGCGACGGGAGACGAGGGCGGGGTTCATGCGTGCATCCTGACCGGGTCCTCGTGCCGGCGACAACCCGGTTCCGCCATGTGGACATACAGGTCCCGAATCGCGGTACCGCCGGGCCCCGTCCCCGAGCTGCCGCCGTCTCCTGAACGACGTGTTCGGTGTTCGCCCTCGCCCGGGCAGGGCGAGGGCGAGGATCACCTGCGCCGCCACTCCTCCGCGAGGAGTTCGTAGGAGCGCACCCGGTCGGCGTGGCCGTGGGTGATCGTGGTGATGAGCAACTCGTCGGCGCCGGTGGCCTCCTGGAGCTGTTCCAGCTGGTCGGCGACGCGTCCCGGGGAGCCGGTGAACTGGGTTTCGGTACGGTCCTCCACCAGCGCCCGGTCCGCGTCGGTCCAGACGTGCCGGCGCGCTTCCTCCGGCGTCGGGTACGGGATGGCGCCCTCCGCCGTGCGGATGCTGCGGACCCACGGGCCGTAGCCCGCGGCGAGTTCGCGGGCGGTCTCGTCGTCCTCGGCGACGACGACGTCCGCGGAGACGCTGACGTAGGGCTCGTCGAGTACGTCGGAGGGTTTGAACGCGGCGCGGTAGCCGTCCGCGGCCTCCAGCACCGTCCCCGGACTGACGTGGTAATTCGCCGCGAAAGGCAGGCCGTTGCGGCCCGCGACGTCCGCGCTCTGGCCGCCGCTGCTGCCCAGGATCCACACCTCGATGTCGGCACCTTCACCGGGCACGACATGCGCTTCGATGCCGTCGGCGGAGCGGTACGTCCCCGCGAGCAGCGCGAGGATGTCGTCGATCTGCTCCCCGTAGTCCTGCGATTGGGCGTGCGGCTGCTGGAGCAGCTTGCGCTGGAGGGCGACGCGGGGCGAGCCCAGCAGATGCTCGTAGGAGAAGCGCGGCGGGATCCGCAGTCCGTTGGGTGCGTGGCCGTCGACGACGGGGGTCGCGGTCGGCGGCGCGGCGGCGGGTGTGCCGGGCGGCTTGCCGCCGGAGCGGCCGAGGCCCAGGTCGAGGCGTCCGGGGTGCAGCGCGTCGATCAGGCCGAACTCCTCGACCGTGGACAGAGCTGTGCGGTGGCCGAGCTGTACCGCGCCCGCGCCGAGCCGGATCGTCGAGGTCGCGGCGGCGGTCAGGGCGAGGACGACCGCCGGTGAGGTGCCGGCCACGCCCGGGTTGAGGTGGTGCTCGGCGAACCAGTAGCGGGCGTACCCGAATCGCTCGGTCTGCCGGGCCAGGTCGATGGAGTTGTGCAGTGCGGCGGCCGCCGTGGAACCGGACGAGACCGGGACCAGGTCGAGGACGCCGAGTGGGATGGCTGACATGTGGGTGGTCCTCCTCAGTGGTCGGCCGACGCGGGCACGGGTATGGGTACGGGTTCGGGATCAGGCTCGGGCAAGCGCGCCCCGGAGTCGGGGTGGGCCAGGCCGAGATGGTCGCGCAGGGTGGTTCCCTCGTACTCCGTGCGGAACACGCCGCGCTCCTGGAGCAGCGGGACCACGCTGTCCGCGAAGGCGTCGAGTCCGCCCGGCGTGATGTGCGGGACGAGGATGAAGCCGTCGGACGCGTCGGCCTGCACGAAGGAGTTGATCGTCTCGGCGACGGTGGCCGGGGAGCCGACGAAGGACTGGCGGTTGCCGGTCTCGATGACGAGGTCGCGGATGGACCACTTGTTCGCGGCAGCGAGCTCTCGCCACTCCCGCGCGGTGGCCAGCGGGTCGCGGTACATCCGCACCTGCGCACGCCCGCGGGCGATGGTGTGCTCACCGACGTCCGGATCGATGTCGGGCAGCGGGCCTTCCGGGTCGTACGCGGAGAGGTCGCGGTTCCAGACGAACTCCAGGTGCTTGATCGCCGTGGCACCGCTGACCTGCTTGCGCCGCACCTCACGCGAGAGCTCCTCCGCCTCGGCATCCGTGTCACCGAGGACGAAGGTGGCGGCGGGCAGGATGAGGAGCTGGTCGTGGGTGCGGCCGTGGCGGGCCAGGCGGCCCTTGACGTCCCGGTAGAACTCCTGGCCTTCCTTGAGCGTGCTGTACCGGCTGAAGATCGCGTCCGCGCCCTCGGCCGCGAACTCGCGCCCCTCGTCCGAATCACCGGCCTGGAAGACGACCGGTCGCCCCTGAGGGCTGCGCGGGACGTTGAACTGCCCCTGGATGTCGAAGTGTTGCCCCTGGTGGACAAAGGCTCCCGCCCGCGCGTCGCGCAGGAAGGCGCCGGTCTCCTGGTCGGCGACGATCTCGTCCCCGCGCCAGGAGTCGAACAGTTCATTGGCCGTACTGAGGAATTCCTTCGCCCTGGAGTACCGCTCCTCCTGCGGGAGGAATCCGCCGCGCCGGAAGTTCTCGCCGGTGAAGGCGTCCCAGGAGGTCACGACGTTCCACGCGGCGCGCCCGCCCGAGAGGTGGTCGAGGCTGGCGAACTGGCGGGCCACCTCGTAGGGCTCGTTGAAGGTGGAGTTGATGGTGCCGGTCAGGCCGAGGTGTTCGGTGACGGCAGCGAGCGCGGTGAGGACGGCGAAGGTGTCGGGCCGCCCCACGACGTCCAAGTCGTATATCTTTCCGCCCTGTTCGCGCAGCCGAAGCCCCTCGGCGAGGAACAGGAAGTCGAACTTGGCGCGCTCGGCGGTGCGCGCGAAGTGCGCGAAGGAGCTGAACTCGATGTGGCTCCCGGCCTCGGGGTCGCTCCATACGGTGGTGTTGTTGACGCCGGGGAAGTGTGCCGCGAGGTGGATCTGCTTGAGCGGTTTGTCCGGTGACTTGCTCATGACGGGGTCCCTTCCGGTCCGGCTCAGGCGGTGGCGGCGTAGCGGCTGGCGGGGCGGGTCAGGCCCAGGAGGCCGCGCAAGGTGTCGGCTTCGTACGCGCGCCGGAAGGCGCCGCGGCGCTGGAGTTCGGGCACCAGGCCCTGGGTGATCGCCGGGAGGTCGTGCCCGACAACGGCGGGCCGCAGCCGGAATCCGCTCAGCCCGGCCCGGCCCAACTCCACGAGCAGGTCGGCCAGTTGGGCGGGCGTTCCGGTGAATACCCGCGCGTCACTGGTGTACGGGTGACCGGCGAGGGCGTCCAGACGCTCCCGGCGTGCCACTGCGACGGCCGGGTCGTCGTCGAGGAACACCACCAGGTCGCCGAAGAGATGCAGGGACTCGTCGGCGCGCCCGGCCGCGTCCTGTTCGGCACGGACGGCTGTGACGATGGCGCGTGCGTGCCCGGTGTCGCGCGGGGTGACGTATCCGATGTCGGCTGAGCGGCCGAGGAGCCGGAACGGGGCATCCGTCGGCCCCTCGTGGGCGAGGGCGCTGATGACAGGCAGGCCCTGCGGCGGCCGGGGCGTGATCGAGGGGCCCTTGACACTGAAGTGCTTGCCCTCGAAGTCGATGTAATGCAGCTTGTCGCGGTCGATGAAGCGGCCGGTGGCCACGTCCCTGATCTCCGCGTCGTCCTCCCAGCTGTCCCAGAGGCGGCGCACGGCTTCGACGTAGTCGGCCGCCTCGTCGAAGAGGTCGAAGGTCAGCTCCCGTACGTCCGGCCTGCCGAGGTCCTCGACGGCGTCGAGGGCGGGAAGCGTGCGGCGCCCGAAGTGCGCGGCCTCGTTCCGGCGTGCGGACACCTGCACCCGTACCCCGGCGCGGCCTTCGCTGACGTAGTCGAGCGTGGCGATCGCCTTGGAGATGTGGAAGGGCTCCGTGTGCGTGGCCACCACGGTCGGCACAAGGCCGATGTGGCTGGTCAGCGGCGCGACACGGGCGGCGATGAGAACGGCGTCGAGCCGCCCTCGTACCTGATCCGTGCGTCCGTCGGGTTCGGTGAAGTGCGAGGACTGGAGGCCGAGTCCGTCCTCGATCGTCACGAAGTCGAGCAGGCCGCGTTCGGCCTCGGTGACCAGATCGGTCCAGTACCGGGCGGTGAGCAACTCCCTTGGGCGGGCGGCTGGTTCGCGCCAGGCGGCGGGGTGCCAGCCCGCGCCGTCGAGCGCGACGGCCAGATGCAGCGAAGGAGCGGAGGGAGCGGAAGAGGGCAACGCGGACGAGGGTGAAGATGATGACGACACGAAGGAGTGCCTTCCTGATCGACCGTACGAGAACACCGGCCCCTCTGCTCCGAGGGTGCGGCGGCGGGGTGACGGGTCAGGAACGACAGAGCGCGCCGGCGACGCGCTGGAGGTCGATGTGCGGCCGGGAGTACAGATGCACCTGGCGGCTCGGGGCGATCGTGACGACACGCAGTGCGGACACGGGCGGCAGCAGGGATGACGTGGACGGCACAGCGGAGACTGCCGGCATGTCCGTCACCTCCGCTCGGCAAGCCAGGGCTTGACGCTGACACTCGTAACTGCTCGGGACGTTACGTGAGGCCGCAGCGGTGCGCAATGCCCGTCGATCATGGGCGTCCTCACATCGCCGTACGTGCCTCGCCGTCCCTGTCCGTCAGGGACAACCGCCGAGTCGCTCCTTCTGTTCCGCTTCCACGCCGGGAGTTCCACGGCATCGGCCTTCTTGACTCCGCCCTGTGCCCGGACCCAGACTTCCGGGGACGGTCACGATTGTCAGCGCCCGCCCGGCAGGCTCCCTGCCCGAGCGGTTCATCGGCCCCGGCCCGCTGGCAGGCAACCCTTCCGCCGCGACGGGGTGCCCCGGGTGACGACCGGGTCGCGCCGTGGCGGCGGGGCAAGTGCGGCCCGGTTGCAACGGGCCTCGACGGCAGGGCTGGTGGACATGTCCAGGGCGGTCGGTGAGAGGAAGAGCACCCAGCGGCCTCTCCTGACCGCGCCCCGGCCCCGCCCCCGCGTGTTGACCAGACGGCTGCACATCGACCTGTTGCGCGTGTGCAGCGCATCGGCTCCAGCCGTCTGACGTCCACGCATCGCCCTCTCCCTCTCCTCTCCTCTCCGTCTCCTCTCCGTCTCCTCTCCGTCTCCCTCCGCTGTGCCACCGTCGCCGTGCGCGCGGTCGGCGCCCCCTCACCTGTCTGGAGAGCCATGCCCGAGACCACGTCGCACCGTTCCCACGCTTCCCACCCGGCTTCCCTCACGGCTCCGTGCTCCCCGCTCGAAACCGCCCCGGACGGCAGCTGTCCCGCGCCCATCCGCAGCCGCATCGGCGCCGACCTGGCCGGCGGCTTCTACCCGGCGCCACACCGCTATCACCTGTACCTCTCGGCCGGATGTCCGCGCTCCTTGCGCGTCTCGATCACCCTCGACCTGCTCGGGCTCCGGGAGTCGGTCACCACGACGCTCCTGACAGCACACACCCCTGCGGCGTCACTCGACTCCCTGCACCGCTACTACGAGGCCACCGAGCATCACTTCGACGGCCCCTTGACCGTTCCCGCCCTGTGCGACCGCTGGAGCGGGCACATCGTCAGCAACCACACGCCCGACATCCTGCGCGACCTCGCCTGCCGCCTCGCCGCGCACGGCAGCGGGCCCCTCCTGCGCCCATCGGCCCTGGCGGCGCACATCGACACCTGGCACGAACTCCTCGCGAGCCCCCTCACCGACGAGACGCTGAACCGCCTCGACGGCCGGCTGGCCTCCCATTCCTATCTCGTGGGCGACGAACTCACCTCGGTGGACGTGGACTTGTGGGCCGCTCTCGTCCACCCCACTCCGGACGCGGCCGAGACCGGTGACTCCCATCCCCACGTCCGCGCGTACGTCCGCCGCCTGCACGCCCACCCCGCCTTCTACGCCAACGGCCCTCGTCCCAAGGCCGCGAGCACCTCCCGCGCCGCCCGTTCCCCGCTCTCCACACCACCGTTGAGGTAGCCCTGACTGTGCGTGCTGGTGTGTTCGCCCGCGAAGTGGAGGCCGCCCTCCCGGCGTCCCGTGAAGCCCCAGTACCGGGTGTACTGGCCGGGGCGGTAGGAGGCGTAGGAGCCGCGGGCCCAGGGGTCGTCGACCCAGGAGTCCAGCCAGCCGCGGCCGTTGTACGCCTTCTTGAGGCCAGGGACGAGCGCGTCGAGCTGCCGCAGCGCCGTGTCCGTCACCGTGGCCGACGGTGCGGCGTGCGGGCGCTCGGCCGGGTAGGTCGCGCCGCTCCAGCCGCCGGTGAACAGGGTGAGCAGACCTTCCGGTCCTGTCTGGTACGAGGAGGTGTCCCAGGAGCTGAACAGCGGGTTGTCGCTCATGATGCCGCCGCTGAATCCGTCGAACCGCGGGAACTGGCGGTCGAATTGGAACAGCAGCTTGGCATCCGTGCCCATGCCGTGGTTGTCGATGGCCTCGCGCTTGCGGGCGCTGAGCCCCGCGCCGTCCAGGTCGACGCGGCGCAGGGTGGTGAAGGGCAGGGCGAACACGACGCGGTCGGCGGTGACTTCCCCTCTGCGGCCGCCGAAGCGCAGCCGGTAGGTGCCGCCCGCGCGGCGCACGGCCGTGAGGGGGGTGTCGAAGTGGAGGGCCGACTTGGGCAACCGCTCGGCCATCGCCTGGGGGATGAGGTCGTTACCGCCCTTGACGTGGTACTTCTCGTCGGCGCCGTCGGGGCCGATGTACTGCTCCATGAGGTTGATCGCGCTCAGTTCGTCGGCGTTGTTGCCGAAGAACGTGGCCACGCTGTTGGCCATGGCGGAGGCGAGCAGGGACGACATTCCGCCGGGGACGTTCGCCGCGAGCCAGTCCCGCACCGACAGGCCGTCGAAGTCACGGGCGGCGCGCCCCGCCTCGTCCGCGGCGTAACTGCCGATGCGCCGCGCGTCGGCGGCGAGTTGCTTCTGCACGACCTCCATGTCCCGGTAGACCGCGTCTTCCGTGACCACCTTGCCCTGGAGATGGATGACACCGCGCTCGCCGTGCTCGCGATCGGGGTTCTCCTCCTCCAGGGAGATCCCCAACTCCGCGGCCAGCTTGCGGATATGGGTGTGCCGGGTGTCGATGCGCTCGCCGCCGTGCTCGGCGAGCTGGCCCGACGCGAAGCCCCGCGCGGTCCAGCAGCGCCCGCCCACCCGGCCGTCTCTCGCCTCGAACACCTGGGCCTTGACGCCTTGTTGGGCAAGCCGGTGGGCGCAGGTGAGCCCGGCGAGGCCCGCGCCGATGACGACGACGCGGGCGTCGTGCGCGGTGGTGCGGTCCGCCGCGCGCGCGGCGGTGGGCGTGAGCGTGCCGCCGAGCGCGAGACCGCCCGCGGTGGCGAGTCCGCCACGCAGCACGGTGCGCCGGGTCGTACCGGCGTCCGCCGGTTCACGTCGCGCGCGTACGACGCGCATCCAAGGGGTTCCGCCAGCAGGCATGGGTGTCTCCCGTCAGTAGGCCGTCGGATCGACCTGGGCCGTGGAGTGTCCGTGGAGTGCACGAAGCAGCCTGCTTGCTTAACTCCTTAACCAACATGCCTGGTTGACGACGGATTCCCTCGTCCGGGACCACCCGTCCTGCGGTTCTCGCAGCCACGACACCTACGGGACGTACGACGGGCTCTTCGCCGTAGCGGGTCCTGGGCGCCTTCGGAGAGTGGAGACGGCGGCCGCGGCAGGAGCGCCGCGGCCGCCTGTGATCACCAGATCCGGACGCGCTCCGAACGGTCCAGCCAGAGGCCGTCGCCCTCCGCCGTCCCGAACGCCTCGTGGAACTCGTCCAGGTTGCGCACGATGTTGGCCCGGAACTCGGGCGGCGAGTGCGGGTCGATGGTGAGGTACTGCTGCTCCTGCTCCTTGCGGCGCTTGGTGCGCCAGCAGTAGGCCCAGTTCATGAAGAGCCGCTGGGAGCCGGTCGTGCCGTCGCTCTCGGGCATCGGGGCGCCGTCGAGAGCGATCTTGTACGCCGTGTGCCCGATGGTCAGGCCGCCCAGGTCGCCGATGTTCTCGCCGACGGTGAGCGAGCCGTTGACGAACTCGTCGGGCAGGTTGCGGGGCGAGAAGGCGTCGTACTGCTTGACCAGCGCCCTCGACTTCGCCTCGAACGCGGTCTTGTCGGCCGCGGTCCACCAGTCGTTGAGGTTGCCCGCGCCGTCGTACTGCGCGCCCTGGTCGTCGAAGCCGTGGCCGATCTCGTGGCCGATGACCGAGCCGGTGCCGCCGTAGTTCTCGGCGGGGTCGGCGTCGGGCGAGAAGAACGGCTTCTGCAGGATGCCCGCGGGGAAGCAGATCTCGTTGGTGCCCGGGTTGTAGTACGCGTTGACCGTCTGCGGCAGCATGAACCACTCGTCGCGGTCGACCGGCGCACCGATCTTGGCGAGCTGCCGGTCGGACTCGAAGGCGTCCGCCGCCTGCGCGTTGCCGAGCAGGTCGTCGGGAGAGACCTCAAGGGCCGAGTAGTCGCGGAAGGTGTCCGGGTAGCCGATCTTGGGACGGAACGTGGCGAGCTTCTCGTACGCGCGCTCCTTCGTCTCGTCCGTCATCCAGTCGAGGCGGGCGATCGACTGACGGTAGGCCTCGAGCAGGTTGGCGACGAGGTCGTCCATCATCGCCTTGGAGCTCGGCGGGAAGTGCCGCGCCACGTACTCCTTGCCGACGGCCTCACCGATGGAGCCCTCGACGAAGCCGACCGCCCGCTTCCACCGGGCGCGCAGCTCCGGGGTGCCGTTGAGGGTGCGGCCGTAGAACTCGAAGTTGTTCCGGACGAACGCGTCCGTGAGGTACGGCGCGCACGAGCGAAGGACCCGGACCAGCGTCCAGTCCCGCCACTGCTCGATCGGCACCTCGTCGAGGACCGCGGACAGGTGCCGGAAGTAGGACGGCTGACGGACGCACGTCTCGGCGATGGTGTCGTCCGAGCCCCCGAGCCCCTCGACATAGGCGCGCCAGTCGAAGTGCGGTGCCAGGGTGATCAGTTCGTGCAGGGTGAGGAGGTTGTAGGTCTTCTGCACGTCACGCGTCTCGGCCCGCTCCCAGTGGCCCGCGGCGAGACGGGTCTCCAGGGCGAGGACCGCCTGCGCCGCATCGGCGGGCGAGGCGTGCTGCCCGAGCGTGAGGAGCTCGGTGAGGTAGGCGACGTACTTCTCACGGATCTCGGCGAACTTCTCTTCGCGGTAGTACGACTCGTCGGGCAGGCCGAGCCCGCCCTGGAGGACGTTGAAGAGGTAGCGGTCGGAGTTGCGGTCGTCCGTGTCGATGTACGAACCGAAGAGGCCGGAGCCGCCGGTCCGCTCGAAGCGGCCGAGGAACGCGGCGAGCTCCCGGGTGTCCCGCACCCCCGCGACCTCGTCGATCAAGGGCTGCGCGGGGGCGAGCCCGCGGGCGGCGATCGTCTCCTCGTCCATGAAGGAGGCGTACAGCGTGGCGATCTTGCGTGCGTCATCCGGGACGGCGCCGGACGACGCGGCCGACGCCAGATCCTGGATGATCACCTTCACTTGTTCCTCGGCCGTGTCGACCAACTGCACAAAGGGGCCCCAGCTGGAGCGATCCTCGGGGATCGCCTCGGTCTCCAGCCAGTGACCGTTGACGTGGCCGAACAGGTCGTCCTGCGGCCGGATCTCAGGGTTCATGCCCGCGCGGGCGTCATCCAGCATGCTCATCCACGCACCCTACGCGGACACCGGGCCCGAGCACGATCGGCTGGTCACCGCGGGCTCGGCTCAGCCCGCGACGTACTCCCGCAGATGCTGCGCCGTCACGGTCCGCGCATCGGCCACCAGGGCCGCGGGCGTCCCGGTGAACACCACTTGACCGCCGTCGTGGCCGCCGCCGGGGCCGATGTCGATGATCCAGTCGGCGTGCGCCATCACCGCCTGGTGGTGCTCGATGACGACCACCGAGTTGCCGTCGTCGACGAGCCGGTCGAGGAGCGCGAGGAGCTTGTCCACGTCGGCCAGGTGCAGTCCGGTGGTCGGCTCGTCCAGGACGTACGTAGATGACTTCTCCGCCATGTGGATGGCGAGCTTGAGGCGCTGGCGCTCGCCGCCGGACAGGGTGTTGAGCGGCTGGCCGAGCCGCAGATAGCCGAGCCCCACATCGCTGAGGCGGCCGAGGATGGTGTGCGCCTGGCCCGAGGGGAAGAAGTCGTGCGCCTCGGCGATCGACATCCCGAGGACCTCGCTGATGTTCTTGCCGCGCAGCCGGTAGGTGAGGACCTCTGCCGTGAAGCGCTCCCCCTCGCAGGCCTCGCAGACGGACGCCACCCCGGCCATCATCGCCAGGTCGGTGTAGATGAGCCCGATGCCGTTGCACTTGGGGCAGGCACCCTCGGAGTTCGCGCTGAACAGCGCCGCCTTGACGCCGTTGGCCTTGGCGAACGCGGTGCGGATCGGGCCGAGCAGTCCGGTGTAGGTCGCCGGGTTCGAGCGGCGCGAGCCACGGATCGGCGACTGGTCGGCCACCACGACGCCGTCGCGCCCGGAGAGATAGCCGTGGATCAGCGAGCTCTTGCCGGACCCCGCGACGCCGGTGACCACGGCGAGCACCCCGAGCGGGATGTCGACCTCGACGTCCTTGAGGTTGTGCAGGTCGGCGCCCTTGATGGACAGCTGTCCCTTGGGCACGCGCACCTGCTCGCGCAGCCCGGCCCGGTGCTCCAGATGCCGCCCGGTCAGCGTGCCGGATGCGCGGAGCCCCGCCACGTCGCCGGTGAAGCAGATCTCGCCGCCCGCCGTTCCGGCCCCGGGGCCGAGGTCCACCACGTGGTCGGCGATCGCGATGACCTCGGGCTTGTGCTCCACCACGAGCACCGTGTTGCCCTTGTCGCGCAGCCGCAGGAGCAGGTCGTTCATGCGCCGGATGTCGTGCGGGTGCAGGCCGATGGTCGGCTCGTCGAAGACGTACGTCACGTCGGTGATGCTGGAGCCGAGATGGCGCACCATCTTCACGCGCTGCGCCTCGCCGCCGGAGAGCGAGCCCGATGTGCGGTCGAGGCTCAGATAGCCGAGCCCGATCTCGACCAGCGATTCGAGCAGCTCGCGCAGGCTCGCGATCAGCGGCGCGACAGCGGGGTCGTCGAGTCCGCGTACGAACACGGCCAGATCGCTGATCTGCATCGACGAGCAGTCGGCGATGTTCAGGCCGTCGATCCTCGACGACAGCGCGGCCGCGGTGAGACGCGTGCCGTCGCAGAGCGGGCACCGCGCGAACACCACGGCACGGTCGACGAAGGTCTTGATGTGGGACTGGAGGGAGTCGCGGTCCTTGGCGAGCCAGGTCCGCTGCATCTTGGCGATCAGGCCTTCGTACGTGAAGCCGTTCGAGCCGACCTTCACCTTGACCGGGGGCTTGTGCAGGAGGTCGTTCCACTCCTGCTCGGTGTAGTCCTTGAGCTTCTTGTCGGGGTCGTGGAAGCCGGAGTTGACCATGATCTGCCAGCTCCAGGAGTCCACCGCGTAGTACGGGATCGTGATCGCGCCCTCGTTCAGCGAGAGCTCGCGGTCCACGAGCTGGTCGACGTCGACCGTGGAGGCCTCCCCGGTGCCCTCGCACTCGGGGCACATGCCTTCGGGCAGGTTGAAGCTGAAGGCGCCCGATGTCCCTATCTCCGGGACGCCGAGGCGGCTGAAGATGATCCTGAGCATGGTGTAGGCGTCGGTGGCGGTGCCCACCGTGGAGCGCGAGTTGGCGCCCATCCGCTCCTGGTCGACGACGATCGCCGCGCTGAGATTGCGCAGGCCGTCCACGTCGGGGCGGCCCAGGCTCGGCATGAACGACTGGATGAACGCGGTGTACGTCTCGTTGATCAGCCGCTGGGACTCGGCGGCGATGGTGCCGAAGACGAGCGAGGACTTCCCGGAGCCCGAGACTCCGGTGAAGACGGTGAGCCGCCGCTTGGGGATGTCGAGCGAGACGTCGCGCAAGTTGTTCTCGCGGGCGCCTCGCACCTGAATCACGTTGTGGCTGTCGGCGGGGGTGACCGTCACTGATGCTCCTTGGCCTGAACCGGGCGGAAGGAAAAGCGTACACCGTACCCAGTCTTCGTCTCGCATCAATTTCCGACACCAATTGCCGCCCTGGAGCGGTCAGTTGGTATGGACATGACCGCCAAGCCGCTCCTATGCTCCGCCTGAACTCATCGTGAGAGCGCTCTCATCACCCTGTTCCTCCCCACCTCGATGGAACGACAGAAAGGGCACTGCCATGAGACGCAGAACCGGAGTGCGCATCGCCTTCTCCTCCTTGCTCCTGGTGGGCACCTGGGCGAGCGCCTCGCTCGCCCCCACCGCGAGCGCCGCCCCCGCACCCTCCGCTCCCCCCGCCTCCGCGGGCATGCTCACCGCCCTCCAGGACGACCTCGGGCTCACCGCGAGCCAGGCGCGCGCCCGCCTCGCCTCCGAGAAGACCGCGATCCGCGTCGACCGCGCGGCGCAGCGGGCGGCGGGATCGACGTACGCCGGCTCCTGGTACAGCGCGAAGACCGGAAAGCTGACCGTCGCCACCACCAGCGCGGGCAAGACCCAGGCCCTGCGCGAGACGGGCGCCACCGTCCGCGTGGTCCGCCACAGCGAGAAGGAACTGAACGCGACCAAGGAACGCATCGACGCCCTGCCCGCGCCCAAGGGCGTCAGCAGCTGGCACGTCGCGCCGCGCAGCAACAAGGTCGTGGTGAACGTCGTCGCCGCTCAGCGGGACGACAACGATGTCCGACGCTTCGTCGACCGCGCCCGCGATGCGGGCCCCGTCCAGGTCGAGACGGTCGGCAAGGCGCCGAGCACCTTCGCCGCGGGGACCGTGGGCGGCGACCCCTACTACACCGGCAACGTCCGCTGCTCCATCGGCTTCTCGGTGCACGGAGGGTTCGTCACCGCGGGCCACTGCGGGCAGGCAGGAGCCGCGGTGCGCGGCTGGGACAACTCGAACATCGGCAGCTTCCAGGGCTCTTCGTTCCCCGACAACGACTACGCGTACGTCAGCGTGGGCAACGGCTGGTGGACCGTCCCGGTGGTGCTCGGCTGGGGCACCGTCTCCGACCAGCTCGTGCGTGGCTCGGCCGAGGCTCCGGTGGGAGCGTCGATCTGCCGCTCCGGCTCCACCACGCACTGGCACTGCGGCAGCGTGCTCGCCAAGAACGAGACCGTGAACTACAGCCAGGGCGCCGTCCACCAGATGACCAAGACGAGCGTCTGCGCCGAACCGGGCGACTCCGGCGGCTCGTTCATCAGCGGCGACCAGGCCCAGGGCGTCACCTCGGGCGGCTGGGGCAACTGCAGCGGCGGTGGCGAGACCTGGCACCAGCCGATCAACGAGATCCTCGGCCGGTACGGCCTTACCCTGCACACCGCCTGACGGCGGCGGACCGTGCCGGGCCCGCGCAAGGGCCCGGCACGTACGCCGCTGCGGTGAGTCCTGGCGGCTGGATGGCCCTAACCGGGTTCACCTCGGACGCCCCGGAGGAAGGACTGCGGCTGCCACTGCCAGGAACGAACTGGTCCCGGAACCGCGCGTTCGGGGACGAACGGAGAACCGCGATGACAGCAAGGTCCGCCGGGGCCCGGCGCCGCACCCGCATCGGCACCAGACTCCTCGCCACGGTCGCCGTGGGCGCGCTCACCATGGGAGCCGCACAGGAGAGCGCACCGGCGGACCCCGGCGCCCCGCCGCGCGACCGCTCGCCCTTCACCGGCGTGAGCGCCGATCAGGGCCCGGTGCTCGCGGTGAAGTTCGACAACGCGCGCATGGCACGGCCGCACACCGGTCTCGCGCAGGCGGACATCGTGTACGTGGAGAAGGTCGAGGGCGGCATGAGCCGGCTGATGGGGGTCTACTCCAGCCGGCTGCCGCAGTACGTCGGCCCGGTGCGCAGCGCCCGGGAGTCCGACGTCGAGCTGCTGCGGCAGTTCGGCCGCCCGGCCCTCGCCTACTCCGGAGTGCGCAGCTCGCTCAACAAGATGCTCAAGCGGTCCCCGCTGTACGTCCGCTCGCACGGCCGCCTCCCGGGCGCATACTTCCGCAGCGGCAGCCGCCCCGCCCCGCACAACCTCTTCGTCCGCCCCCGGTCCGTGCTGCGCTCGGCCCCGAAGGCCGACCACCCCACCGACATCGGCTTCCGCTTCGGCAGGGCCCCCGCGGGCGGCTCCCCCGCATCCGTGCGGACCGTCCGCTACGCGTCGGCGAGCCACACCTTCCGCTGGTCGCCCCAGGAGCGCCGCTGGCTCGCGTCCTTCGACGGGGCCCCGGCCCGCAGCACATCGGGGTCGCGCCTCGGCGCGAAGACGATCGTGATCCAGTACGTGGACATGCCCCCGTCGCGCTACAAGGACGTCAACGGCGCGGCGACCCCGTACATCAAGACGATCGGCAGCGGCAGGGCGACCGTCCTGCGGGGCGGCAAGGCGTACAAGACGCGCTGGAAGCGGTCGAGCGCCACGGGCGGCACGACCTTCACCCGCCCCAACGGGGAGCGGATGCCCTTCGCGCCCGGCCAGGTGTGGATGGTCTTCGCGGACCGCTGAGCGGGCGGACCAGCACAGGCGTCAGCCCGGTGACCGTGATCGGTCACCGGGCTGACGGGGTACTCCTCACGGAGCGTCAGGTGCTCAGCCGCGTACGGACTCCAGCTCCCGGTCCTGGTCGTCCTTGCGCGCCTCGGGGAAGTCGCCGAGCTGCCTGTGCAGCTTCTCGCCCTCCACGTCGACGTTCGGGAGCAGCCGGTCGAGCCACTTCGGCAGCCACCACGCCGACTTGCCCAGGAGGGCGAGCACGGCGGGGACGATCGCCATACGGACGACGAAGGCGTCGAAGAGGACGGCGATGGCCAGGCCGAAGCCCATCATCTTGATCATGTCGTCGTTCTCCATGATGAAGCCGGAGAAGACGCTGATCATGATGACCGCCGCCGCGGCGACGACCCGTCCGCCGTGCGTGAAGCCGGTGACGACGGCCTCGGCGGGGCGCGCCCCGTGGACGTACGCCTCACGCATGCGCGTCACGAGGAAGACCTCGTAGTCCATCGCGAGGCCGAAGACCACACCGATCATGAAGATCGGCATCATGCTCATGATCGGGCCGGGCTGCTCCACGCCGACGATGTCGGCGAGCCATCCCCACTGGAAGACCGCGACGACGGCGCCGAGCGCGGCGGCCACCGACAGGAGGAAGCCGAGCGCCGCCTTGAGCGGCACGAGCACCGAGCGGAAGACCAGCATCAGGAGCAGGAAGGCCAGGCCGACGACGAGTCCCAGGTAGGGCAGGAGCGCGTCGTCCAGGGTCTGCGAGAAGTCGATGGTCATGGCGGTCGCGCCGGTGACCAGGACCTCGGAGCCCGTCTTGTCCCCGAGACCGTCGACCGTCGAGCGGATCGTCTTGACGACGCCCTCGGTCTTGTGGTCGCTGGGTCCGGTCTTCGGTACGACGTTGAAGATCGCGGTGTCGTCGGACTTGTTGCCGTTGGCCGGGGTGACGGCGGCGACGCCGTCGATCTTGGCGATCTCCTTGCCGACGGTGTCGGCCGCGGCCGCGGCGCCCTTGTCCTTGTCGGTGTCGACGGTGACCATCAGCGGGCCGTTGAAGCCGGCGCCGAAGGACTCGGACAGCATGTCGTACGCCTTGCGCTGCGTGGTGTCCGGTGCCGACGTGCCCTCGTCGGGCAGGCCGAGCTCCAGGCTGGTGGCCGGTACGGCGACCACACCGAGGCCCACCACGGCGAGCAGCAGGACCGGGATCGGGCGGCGCAGCACGAAGCGAGCCCAGCGGGTGCCGAGCTTCGGCTTGGCGTTCGGGTCCCGCAGCTCGCTGGCGGGCTTCTTGCGGTCCTTGCGGCGCAGGACCTTCTTGCCCGCGAAGCCGAGCAGCGCGGGGATCATGGTGAGCGCGATGAGGACGGCTATCGCGACCGTGCCGGCCGCGGCCAGGCCCATCTTGGTGAGGATCGGGATGTTGACGATCGCCAGGCCGGAGAGAGCGACGATGACGGTGAGTCCGGCAAACACCACGGCGGAACCGGCGGTGCCGGTGGCGCGGCCCGCTGCCTCCTCCGGTTCACGGCCGTCGGTGATCTCCGCCCGGTAGCGGGAGACGATGAAGAGGGCGTAGTCGATGCCGACGGCGAGGCCGATCATCATCGCGAGCGTCGACGTGGTGCCGGAGAGGTCCAGGAGGCTGCCGAGGGCCGCGATGCCCGAGACACCGATGCCCACGCCGATGATGGCGGTCAGGAGCGGCATGCCCGCGGCGACCATCGAGCCGAACGTGATGATCAGGACGACCGCGGAGACCGCGATGCCGATGAGCTCGGCCGTGCCGCCCATCTCCTGCTCGGCCATGACGGCGTCGCCGCCGGTCTCGACGGTGAAGCCCGTCTTACGGGCGTCGTCGGTGGTCTTGGTCAGCGCGTCGCGCGCCTTGTCGGTGAGTTCCTGGGCGTTGACCTTGTACGTGACGGACGCGTACGCGGTGGTGCCGTCCTTGCTGACGGCGTTGGCCTTGAAGGGGTCGGCGACCTCGGCGACCTGCGGGCCGGTGCCCAGGTTCTTGACCAGCTTCTCGACGTCGGCCTTGGGGCCGGACTGCGTCAGCTTCTCGCCCTCGGGGGCGCGGATGACGACACGGGCGGTGGCGCCCTCGGCGCTGGCCGCCGGGAACTTCTCGTCGAGGAGGTCGAAGGCCTTCTGTGATTCCGTCCCCGGCATGGAGAAGGAGTCCTCGGGCGGTGCGGGTGCGGCCGACGCGGAGAAGCCGACGCCGGCCAGCAGCACCACCCACATCAGTGCCACATAGCGGCGTCGCCGGAAGGCGAGGCGGCCCAGTTTGTAGAGGAACGTAGCCACGGCGAAGGGGCTCCCGTCGGTGTCGGCAGGCAGGGTGACTCCCCCGCGGCACGATCAGCGCACGTCAGGGCGGTCAGCAGGTTTCCTCTCAATAGTCCAGGCCCTGACAGGGCCGGAAGTCAGACTCAGAGCCGGACTATCGGCCCACGGGCGCTGTAGTGCCGTGCACCCTGGGTCATCCTCGGGGAGGAGGGGTGGTCAGGTTGTGTAGGACCCACACTGGACGCCTGATCGCCGGAGGATTCGCCTCCGTACCGTGGGACACCTCTTCACCACGCAACAACTCGCCCTCATAACACCCCAATAGGAGCGATAAGGTGTCGAGTCAGCTCTCAGATACTTGTCATCACCATCCAGGAGAACCTTCGTGACTCTTGCCATCGCGCCGTCTGAAGCCGCCGACTCGCCCGACGCCACCCCGGTGGACGACACCTCGGTGGACGGCACCTCGGTGGACGCCACCTCCGCCGAGCCGTCGGACGGCCTCGCGGCGGTCCCCTCGGGCGACGTGCCCGAGCCGGTGGCCCGGGACGCCCGCGACTTCGGTGCCTACGCACGGACCGGCGGCTGGACCTTCGCCCTGAAGGTGGCGCGCAGCGTGCGCCCCGGCGGACAGGGTGCCGACGAGACGCCGAAGGTCTCGGCGAAGGAGTTCAGCGATCTTGCCGGCTGCTCCGCCGAGCGCGTCATGCGCTACTACAAAGCGTGGGACAAGGCCGCTGACGACGGCCTTGTACCCCACTTCGAGGCGCTCACGCCCGGCGAGGACATCGAACTTCCCGACTCCGACGTCTGGTTGACGTACTACGCGTCCCGCTCCAGCGCCCTCTCCCCGCGCGGCACCGCGATCACGGAGGCCGCCGAGGCCGAGGGCATCCGCCCCACCAAGGCCCTGGAGGTCGCCGAGAACCCCACCGCACTGCGGGCCGCGATCCTCGCCGACCCCGGGACCGCGGAGGCGGCGCGGCGCGCGCTGATGGACCGGCTCGAGGAGGACCCGGCGCTGCGCACCGAGATGGTGCGCGACATCGTCCGGGCCGACGACCTCAAGAAGGCGGTCGCGGCCGAGGCCAAGGCGGGCGACCGCGTCGACTACGTCCGGCAGATCGTCGACAAGGGTCAGGTCAAGACGCCGGCGGGCCAGCTGATCGACGCGCCCGCCGAGCTGAAGGAGGAGGCCGAGCGCCACCTGTCCCTCATCGACGAACTGGAGGAGGGCGAGGACTCCGGCGAGTGGGCCCGCGAGGCGTACGACACCGTGAAGGACCTGGTCGCCCAGACCGTCCAGAGCGACCCGCAGCTGCGGGTGCAGGAGCGCCGCGCGAAGTTCTACAGCAGCCTGCAGAAGGCGACGAAGGTCTTCGAGGAGCTGACCTTCGACGACGCCGAGGTCGACGACATCTACGAGGACGACATGCTGCTGCGCCTTGAGGAGCTGCAGAAGTCGATCGCCGCGTGCATCACGGCCCTGCAGGCGGCGACCGCGGGCACCGCCGCACCGGCCGCACCTGCCGGGGACACCGACTGACGACTGCGGAACCCGACCCTCCCCGTACATCCCGATGATGACCATGGCCTCCCCCGTAGCCCTGGAGTCGTACGGAATGACCCATACGCGGAGGGATTCGCCGCACCCCGCCCCGCTCGTAGCTTCTTGATCAACGTACGGAGACCGGCGTACGGAGTTGATCGAGAGGTCATGGATCTATGCACGGCAAGGCATTCGCGCCTGAATACCAAGGCGAGTTGGGCACGGCACTCGGGGTGAACTCCTCCTACGAGGAGGTGCTGACAGCGGCCGACCGCGCCCTCTCCCAGGCGGACACCGCACTGGAGAGGGCGCGCGCCGCTCTCGCCCTGGCCGAGGCCAACCGGCGGCTCGGGCAGGTGGACGACGCGGGCGCCGCCTGGCGCCAGAGCTACCGCAGCGCACGCGTCGCGGGGGACGAAGGGGCCATGGCCTGGGCCCTGTGGAGCGGCGGCACGCTCGCCCGCCAGTGCGGACAACTGCGGCTCGCCCGAAGGCTCTTGACCTGGGGGGTCGCGCTGGCCGCCGACAGCGGTGAACGGCTCGCGCACGGCTACGCACTCGCCGGGCTCGCCGAGACGGGACGCATCCAGGGGGACTACGCGGCGGTGGCCGCGCTCCACGAGCAGCTGCTCGAACAGGGCCGGGCGCACGGCGAGGCGCGGCATATGGTGTGGGCGATGTCCGGCATCGCCCAGATGCGGCGGAACACCGGGGACTACACCGAGGCGCTCGAACTCTTCGAGGAGTGCGTCAGGATCGCGGCCGAGGCGCAGGACGCGCGGGGGCGCGCCTGGTCGCTGCGCGGGGTCGCCGACGTCCTCTCGCTGCGGGGCGAGACGGAGCGGGCGCTCGCGCTGCTCTCGGAGGCGGAGGTCATCTGCCGGTCCATGGATCTGGCGAGCGCGCTGGCGTACAACCACAAGATGCGCGGCAATGTCCTGTTCCGGCACGGGAGTTACGAAGCGGCACGCGAGATGTACGCGGTCGCCCTGGAGGAGTTCGACGTCATGCGGGAGCCGCGCGGCGTGGCGCTCGCCCGGCTCGGCCTGGTCAAGTCGCGTGCCCGCCTCGGCCGCGACCGGAGCGAGACGCTGGCCGAACTGGCCGAGCTCGAAGGGGACTTCGCCCGCATCGGGCTGCGTCACGCGCGGGAGACGGCCGTCGCCTTCCGGGAGGAGATGACCGCGGGGCTGAGGGTGGCGTGACGCGGGGCGTCACACGGCGGGCGGGGTGGGCGTGATGCGGATGCCCACCGTCCCGGTCGCGCCGCGCCGGAGCTTGCTGCCCAGCAGGGTGAGGCGGCCGACCAGACCGTACTTGCGCTTGATGAGGGTGCGGTAGCGCTCCGTCGTCTCCGGGTCGCAGATCTCGGCGGTGGCGGGGACCGACTCGCCGGTCGGGTTGCCCCGCAGGTCGCAGGGGCCGATCAGGACGTCGGCGCGGTTGCGGATCCGCTTGACCTTCCAGGAGTCCGTGACCGTCCAGATGCCGAGCGCGGAGCCGTCCTCGACGACCCAGACGGGGCTCGGCACCCCGTTGCCGTTCTTGCGGAAACTGGTGACCAGCAGGTACTTCCCTGCGCCGAGCCCCGCCTGCGCTACCTCGTCCACGTGTCCGCTCCAACCCGTTGTTTGACTCAGATTCAAACAGCCTATGGTGCGGATGTTACGCGCGATGAGATTCGCTGGCCGAGGGCCGCGGGCCGACGCCTCCCGCAGGGAACAGGCGTGCCTCCGGGGCCCGGACTGATCCGGGCCCCGGAGGCATGGGTCATGCGATGCTCAGGCGCCCCACGTGCCCTGGTTGACGGCGCAGTTCCAGCCGTTGCCGTGGACCTTGAACTTCACCTTGTAGGACCTGGTGTTCAGCAGGCGCGTCTTGACCCTGACCCCGAGGCTGGCCTTGCCCTTGAGGCTCTTGTCGTAGACGGAGATGGTCTTCGAGGTCTTGTGCGTGACCTTGCCGCCCTTCGCCTTCGCCGTGCCGAAGCGGACGTTCTTGACGTTGCTGACGGTGAAGGTGACCTTCTTGAAGCTCTTCGTGCTCTTGTTCTTGAGGCCGAAGTACAGGCCGTCGCCCTTCACCCACCCACCCGGGCCGATGTAGAACCGGGAGGTGTAGACGATGTCGATCGGGCAGCCGGCGCTCTGCGCCGATGCGGCCGACGCCTTCGGTGCCTTGGGTGCGTCCGCCGCGGACGCGGATCCGGCCAGGCCGAGCTGAGCGGCCGTGAGTGCCCCCGCCGTGGCCAGGACTGCGGCGGTCGTGCGTGCGTGGTTCATCAGGCTGTTGCCTTTCCCCCTGCGGCCCTCTCGGGCCCAACTGTCGAAATACTGCGATGCAGGCGCACAAGGCGGTCTGCGTCCCTGTGCCGCCCGTATTTTTAGCAGGCGGACGGACATCAGGGGACATCAGGTTGTCCGAGCGCACAGCACCGTGACAGAAGCCGGACAATCGCTCAGCGGTCCGCCCTCACATCGGCGGGGGCGCCGGGGCGGGTCCCAGTGTCGTCGTGCCCGGCGTGGACCGGTGGGCGAGGCCGGTGCGGTAGGCGTCCAGGGCGGCCTCCGTCCGTCCGGTGCGCCGGAGCAGATCACCGAGGAGGCGGCACAGGTCGGCCACGTCCCCGCTCACGCCCGCGCGTTCGAGCAGCGGCAGTGCGGCGCGGTAGTGCTCCTCTGCGGCCTCCGTGTCACCGCACTCCTCCGCGATGAGGCCGAGCAGCCGGTGCGCGGCGCCCACATGCACCGCGCCGCGTCCGGCCCGCAGAGCCGGAACGTCCTTGGACTCCGCGGGTTCCGTGCCGGTGGCCAGCAGCGGCCTCAGCAGCGCCTCCACTTCACGGACCTTGCCACGCCGCCGCAGCACGTCCGCCAGTTCCACCTCGACCTGCTCGGCGTAGAGAGCAGCCCGCTTGGCGGTGAGCATGTCGTGTGCGGTGCGCAGTTCGCTCTCGGCGCGTTCCAGGTCGCCGTCCTGGGCGTGCACATAGCCGCGCATCCAGTGGCAGTGGGCGAGTTCGGTGCGGATGTGCAGCTGCTGGTAGAGGTCCTGGGCCTTGGCGAGCGATGCGTCGGCCTCGGCGATGCGGCCCTGCGCGATGAGGGTGCGGGCCACCCCGCGGTGCATCCCGGCGAGCAGGGCCGGATCGTCCACGCGCGGCGCGAGCGCGAGGGCCAGTTCGGCGGCGTGCGCGGCGCGTTCCTGTGCGCCCATGTCCATGTACGGGGCGATGGACGCCGAGTAGAGGAGGAGCAGCGCGTCGGGGTCGTGCAGGCCTGACGCGTTGAGCTGGTCTAGAGCGGTCTCCAACAGGTGGCAGGCGTAGCGGAGTTCACCCGTGAGGCGGTGGGCGTTGGCGCGGCCGCGGATGGCGGGGACGCGGCGCGGCAGCGGCTCGTCGGCGAGCAGCCGCTCCACCGAGCCGAAGCACTCGTGCGCGTCGTCGAGGTCGCCGGACTCCAGGAGGCACTCGCCGAGACCGAGGAGCGCGGTGGCCTGCTCCCCCGGCAGCGCGTGCTCGACGGCTTCGTCGCGCAGGGTGCGGAAGAGGGCGGCAGCATCCTCGGGAGCCCCGGTGGCCAGGACGTGCCGCGCGTCGGTCAGGCGCAGGCGCAGCTCCGCGGCGAGCCGGGCAGGCCGTCCCGTCACGAGCTCCTCGGGGGTGACGCCGAGTCGCTCGGCCAGGTGCCTGAGGGCGGCCTCGGAGGGTCTCACCTTGCCCGACTCCAGCGTGGAGACGTAGGCGGGCGTGTACGCGGGCTCCGCCAACTGCCGCTGGGTGAGCCCGAGTTCCGTACGCAGGCGCAGGACGCGACGCCCGATCGCCCCGGGCCCGTCGAGCCGCACACCCCCAGATCCGCTCTCCGTCATCTCTCCCTCTCCGTTTCCGACCCAAGCCCATCAGCACCTGACGCAGGGGCATTTGGGAGGAGGCGACGCGAACTCACCATTCCCGCAGCCACCTTGCGCCCCAGGCATTGCCCGACTTCCCGACAGCCCCTACATTGAACCGCGCCTTAACCTCCCTTAACCCCCCACTTACGTCGCGGACTTGCCGATCCCGAGTCCGCGCAGATCCCGGGAGATCTTCCATGCGTCGCAGACACTCATCCGGCATATCTCACATATCCCGCAAGCGTCTCGCCATCGCCACCGGTGTCGCCCTGGCCGCCGCGCTCGCCCTCACCGCGCCGGTCGCCGCGGACCAGGGACAGGACAGCAGCGCCGCTGCCGCCCACGGCACCGGCCAGGTCGAGGTCGAGTACTTCGCGGGGCCCGGCGGCCACCCCCGCCACACCCAGGTCCCCGCCTCCGCCCCCCTCACCACGAAGGAGCGGTCCACGATCAAGGGCGACGGCGACGTCCTGCCGATCGTGGAGGCCGGAGCGAGCGACACCAAGGTCGACGTCGTCTTCATCGGTGACGGCTACACCGCCGCCCAGCAGGAGGACTTCCACGCCGACGTGCGCACCAAGTGGAAGGAGATGGCTGCCGTCGAGCCGTACGCCGAGTACGAGGACCTCTTCAACGTCTGGGCCGTCGACGCGCATTCGCAGGACTCCGGCGTCTCGGGCGACCCGACGAGCGACGTCCGCAGGAACACCGCCCTGGACTCGGCGTTCTTCTGCGACGGCATCGAGCGGCTGCTGTGCGTCGACACCAACAAGGTCGAGGCGTACGCCAGCAAGGCCGCCGACCCCGACCTCGTCATCGTGCTCGGCAACTCCACCAAGTACGGCGGCGCGGGCTACAACGCCATCACATCGCCCTCCGGGTACGACGGCATCGGCACCGCGTCCTCCGACCACCCCGACTCCGACCAGGTCGCCGTCCACGAGACCGGCCACTCGTTCGGCAAGCTCGCCGACGAGTACTGGTACGACGAAAGCACCTATTCCGGCCCCGAGCCCGGCGAGTCCAACCTCACCAAGCTCAGCGCCGAAGAGATGGCCGCGCAGAAGACGAAGTGGCACCAGTGGCTCGGTCAGGAGTCGCCTGACGGCGGCACGGTCGGCGCGTACGAGGGCGGCGGCTACCACGGGCACGGCCTCAACCGCCCCACCGAGGACTCGATCATGCGCACGCTGGGCCGCGAGTTCAACCTGCCCGGACGCGAGGCGATGATCGCGGGCTTCCACCAGCACGCGCCCGTCCTCAGCGGTGTCACCCCCACCGACCGGCAGGTGCGCGGCTCCGAGCGGATACGCGTCGAGGCGTCCTCCCACGCACGGGTGCGCTGGTTCGTCGACGGCCGCGAGGCACCCCAGGCCAGGGACGCGAGCAGCGTGACCCCCGCCGCGCTCGGGGTGCCGGCCGACGGCCGCGCCCACACCGTCACGGCACGCGCCACCGACCCGAGCAAGTCGGTGCGCGCCCCGGAACAGCGCAAGCACCTGACCGGCTCGCTGAGCTGGCAGGTCACTCGCTGATGTGCCGTACGCCATGACCGGGACGGGAGCCGGGGCACGCTCTCCGCTGAGGGCACCCCGGCCCCGTTCCGCCGGGCCCTGACCAGGGATACTCCGGCCATGACCACACATGCGAAGCAGCCGCGCAAGGCCGTGCCGGCTGTCCCGGGATGGGTGCTGCGGGCCGCCGAGCAGACCGACCTCGAGGCCATGGTCGAGTTGCGCGCGAGGGTGATGCGCCCGGATCTGGAGCGGCTCGGCCGGTTCGACGAGCATCGGGTGCGCCAGAGACTGCGGGATGCGTTCGCTCCCGGGCACACCTCGGTCGTCGTCGCCGACGGCTCCTTCGCGGGCTGCGTCGCCCTGCGCCCGGCCGAGGACGGGCAGTGGCTCGAGCACTTCTACCTCGATCCGGCGCTCCAGGGCCGGGGCCTGGGTTCGGCCGTGCTGCGCGGGCTGCTCGACCGGACCGATGCCGACGGCGACCTCGTCCGCCTGAACGTCCTCCAGGGCAGCGCGGCCCAACGCCTTTACGAGCGCCACGGTTTCAGAGTCGAGCACGAGGACCCGGTCGACGTCTTCATGGTGCGAAGGCCGGGCTGACCGGGCGGGTGCGTGTCAGGACTTCTTCGTGGCCCCACCCCACTTCGGGCGGGAAATTGGCCCGCACTCGCGACCTGTAAATGGCCCATGGACCGGACCATTTGGCTGGCTAGCCTCTTCTCATCAGCGAAGATACGGCCCAACGGCCGCCTGGTCAGGGAGCGTTGTGCCGATCCAGATCCTGCCGCCGGCCGGAGCGCCACGCGTGCTCGCCGCCGCCCAGCTGAGCAACTCACTGGGCGACGGCGCCTACTACGTGACCTCGGCCCTGTACTTCACCCGCGTCGTCGGCCTCTCCCCCACGCAGATCGGGCTCGCGCTCACGGTCACCTGGGCCATCGGCTCCGTCACGGGCGTGCCGCTGGGCGCGCTCGCCGACCGGAAGGGTCCGCGCGGCACCGCGGTACTGCTCGCCCTGGCCACCAGCGCGTCGGTCGCCTCCTTCCTTCTCATCCGCTCCTTCGTCCCCTTCCTCCTCGCGGCCTGTCTGTACGCCGTCGCCCAGTGCGGGCTCGCCGCGGCACGGCAGGCGCTGCTCGCGGGGCTGGTGACGCCCGCGGCACGTACGGGCGTCCTGGCCCATCTCCAGTCGACGCTCAACGCCGGACTCGCCGTCGGTGCCGCGCTCGGCGGCCTTGCCCTGCACCACGACTCGCGCGGGGCGTATCTGGCGGTCTTCGCGCTGGACGCGGTCAGCTTCCTGCTCTGCGCACTCGTACTGCTCCGGCTGCCCGCGGTGCCGCGGTCCATGGCTCGCGGGAAGGGGGAGCCGCGCCTCGCGGTGCTCCGCGACCGGCCGTACGCCGTCATCACCGCGCTCATCGCGGTCCTGCTGCTGCGGATGCCGCTGCTGAGCCTCGCGATTCCGCTGTGGGTGGTGGACCGGACGGACGCGCCGAGCTGGCTGGTCTCGGCGCTCTTCGTCCTCAACACCCTTGCGGTGATGGCCTTCCAGGTCCGCATGGCGCGTGATGTCGGCGGACCGCGCACGGCCACGCGTGCGGTGCGGCACTCCGGTCTCATCATGCTCGCCTCGTGCGCCGTCTTCGCCTTGTCCGCCGCGGGGCTTCCGGTGTGGGCGACGGTGGCTGTCCTGGTGGCGGGGGCGCTGCTCCAGGTCATCGCGGAGATGCAGCAGTCCGCCGGCTCCTGGCAGATCAGCTTCGACCTGGCGCCCGAGCACCAAGTGGGCCAGTACCAGGGCTTCTTCGGCACCGGAGTCCCCGTCGCCCGCACCCTCGGCCCGCTCCTGCTCACCTCGCTCCTGGTGGTGTGGGGCGTGCCCGGCTGGCTGCTCCTCGGCGGGATCTTCCTCGCGGCGGGCCTTGCGATGGGGCCCGCGGTGCGGTGGGCGGAGCGCTCACGGACGGGCGCGGAGGCGGGGGTCCCGATCACAGGGCCACCGGATCGAGCGTCAACGCAGGGTTGACGCCCGCTCCACTGTCAACCTACCGTTGACACATGACGCAGCCCGCTCAGCCCACACAGCCCGTCCGTCTCGACGATCTGATCCAGGCCATCAAGAAGGCCCACCCCGAAGCCCTCGACCAGCTCTCCGACGCCGTGATCGCCGCCGATCACCTCGGCGACATCGCCGACCACTTGATCGGCCACTTCGTGGACCAGGCGCGCCGCTCGGGCGCCTCCTGGACGGACATCGGCAAGAGCATGGGGGTCACCCGGCAGGCGGCCCAGAAGCGGTTCGTGGCCAAGGACCCCGGCGAGATGTCGGACCTCGACCCCCGGCAGGGCTTCAGCCGGTTCACCCTCCGGGCGAAGAACGTGGTCATGGCCTCGCAGGAGGAGGCCCGCGCGGCGGGCAACGACGAGATCGGCCCCGGCCATCTGACGCTCGCCCTCCTGACCGAGCCGGACGCGCTCGCCGCGAAGGCCCTTGTCGCGCAGGGGAGTTCGCTCGACGCGATCCGCGAGCGCGTCACCGAGGCGCTGCCGCCCGCGGTCGGCGAGGTGCCCGACCTGATCCCGTACGACGCCGGGGCGAAGAAGGTCCTCGAGCTCACCTACCGGGAGGCGCTGCGGCTCGGTCACAACTACATCGGGACCGAGCACATCCTGCTCTCCCTCCTGGAGGCGGAGGGCGGCACGGGCACGCTCGCCGGGCTCGGCGTCGACAAGGCGGCCGCCGAAGCGAACATCACCGAGGCACTGGAGGCGGTCCGCGCCTCCCTCAACGAGGGGTGACGGAGCCAGAGTCGGCCGCGGGATCACCCTTCCCCGCCTCCCGCCCCGCGGCCGCGCGCACCCGCGCCGCCTCCCGGACGGCCGCCGCGTTCGCCTTGCCCTGCCGGGACCCCGCGAGCTTCGCCCTGATGTGGTCGCGCACGAGGATCGGTTCATAGGCGAGTTCGTCGGCCGCGTCGAGGTGGCTCGGCAGCGTGGAGATGACCGCGTCGACGTTCCCGTCGTGGAAGTACGCGGCGGACCGGCGCCGGACGATGCCGCCGTCCACGATCGGCGGCTTGACGCGGTGCAGGGTGGACATCCAGCGGTCGTTGGTGAGCCGGGCGGTGAGGTCGCCGAGGTTGACCAGGAGCGCGCCGTCGACAGGCGCCACGTCGTGCCAGGCTCCGTCGGTGCCGAGCACCTGCAGCCCGGCGACCTGGTCCGCCCACAACACCGTGACCAGACCGAAGTCGGTGTGCTCCCCCATCCCCGTCAGGTCACCGTCCAGGGTCACGGTTCCTTCCGGCAGGGCGTAGTGGTTCATGCGCAGTACGTCGATGGAGTGGTCGGTCAGCGACTCGAAGAAGTCGGCGGGCTGCCCCAGGGCGTCCGCGAAGATGCGGGTCAGGGTGCGTGCCACTTGGCCCGCCCGGGTGAAGTAGCCGAGCACGGCCGCTTCGAAGCCGTCGACCTGCGCGGGCCAGACGTTGAGACCGTAGTCGTCCTCGGACAGGTCGAGTCCGGGGAACGAGCGGGCTTCGGTGCCGATGTTGAACGCCTCGAAGAAGTCGTTCATACGGGCGGCGGACTCCACGCCGAGGCTCAGACTGAGGGATTCACTCCTGGGCGGGCTGTAGCCGCGGTTCGCCCCGGTGACGCGGTAGCTCTTCTTCGTCTCCAGGGGCAGTCCGAAGAAGCCGTCCACGGCAGCGGCCAGATCGTCCAGCGTCACCTCGGGAATGCCGTGTCCGAGGATCTGGACGAAGCCGACTTCTGAGCAGGCTTCGTCCATCTCGCGGGCCACACGGGCGCGTTCGCCCGCCGTGCCGCCGGCGACGTACGGCGTGATGTCGATGACGGGAACCTGGAAGGGCACGGGCGACTCCTGGCGTGAGCGAGGGCTACGCAAGATTCCCTATCACGATTTCACTGCCCGGTTTCAGACGGCACGTCAGCGGTCGGCACGTCAGCGGAGTCGATGTCCGCCTCCAGCCTCCGCAGCCGTTCCGCGTCGCAGACGCGCGGGCAGGTGCCGCATGCCTCGGCGGGGCGGATCGTGTAATAGAGGCAGCAGCCGAGACGGGTGCGGGTCGGATGCCGTTCGCCGTCACGGGTCGTCAGGTGGCGGAAGGCGGCGCCACCGGGGAAGGGTTCGATGGGGCCCGGGAGCAGGGCGTCCACGGCGCGCAGCGCCCCGTCCTCCTGGCCGAGCATGCGGCCCAGGTACCAGATCCCGGAGATGAGATCGTCCCCGGCCATGCCCCACAACGCCCGCTGCCCTCGCCGCAGTTGGGGTCCGATCGCCGTGAGCAGCGGGCGCATGTGCGCGACGACCGCGGCGCGGAGTTCGGTGCGCAGCGACTCCTCGTCGGGCAGGACGAGCGCTCCGGGAAGCCCGGCCGCCGGGTCGTCCGGGAGGCAGGCGAAGGAGCCGGGGACGATCTCGAAGGCGCCGGTCTCCAGATGGGCACGGATGTCCTGCGGGCGGATCCGCGGCACACGCCGATCCAGGTACCAGGCGCCGCTCATCAGGAGGGAGACCGACCAGAGGTAGCCGTGCAGCGCGCGGGACGCGGCGACATCCGGGCGCGGGGTGTGATCGTGACCGGCGCGGATGCGTGCGGCCTCCGCCCCGACGAAGGCTTGCAGTGCGTCTTGACGTGTCGTCAGTTCGGCGCCGGTGAGCCACCCTTGACCCACGGTCGAGCCAGGTTGCGCCACCGTGACGGCGAGCGTCCCGCAGTGCGCGGCGAGCCGCTGATAGGTCGTGGCGAGCAGGGCGGCGGGGCTCAGGGCGGTGGCGGTCGACGCCAGGTCCGGGGCCACGGTCAGCGGCACGCGTAACTCCTTGAAAGGCAGGTCCATCGGTCGTTCGGCGGCGAACCCGTCCACCGCGAACTAGGTAAGGCTTACCTTATTTCTCTTCAACTTGCCTCATCGGGAGCGGCGCGCCGCGCACCCCGTCGTACCGAGTGACCCACGAGTGATCCATGAGTGATCCACGAGTGAGCCGACCCTCACAGCGAGTTGACATCGTTAGGTATACCTAACCTAAACTCTCACCCCGTGTCCAAGATCGCTCGGGCCGTCCCGCCAGGCAGCCTCGTCACGCGGCGGATCCCTCTGCTTCTCGCCGGATTCGGTGCGTTGGTGCTGTGCGCCGCCCTGAGCCTGGCCCTGGGATCACGCCCCGTACCGCTCTCCACCGTGGCCGAAGCGCTCTTCGGCGACGCCCACGGGCGGGACGCGATCGTCGTCACCGGACTGCGCCTTCCGCGCACCGTCGTCGCACTCGCCGTCGGTGCCGCCCTCGGCGTGGCCGGAGCCGTCGCCCAGGGGATCACCCGCAACCCGCTCGCATCGCCGACCACGCTCGGCATCAACGCGGGCGCCGGTTTCGCGGTCGTCGTCGCGATCTACGCCCTGCATCTCACGCGGCCCGTCGAGTACTTGTGGTTCGCCTTCTTCGGGGCCGCGGCGGCCGGGATGCTGGCCCTGATGCTGGCCCGGCGCGCGGGCGACCTCGATCCGGTGCGCCTCGCGCTCGGCGGTGTCGTGCTCCAGATGGTGCTCCTCTCCTGGACCCAGGCCGTGATGCTGGCCGGCGAACGCACTCTGGACGAGGCCCGCTTCTGGCTGGCCGGATCGCTGTCCGGGCGCACCTTCGACGTGCTCTGGCCGGTCCTGCCCACCCTCGTCATCGGCCTGGTGCTCGCCCTCGCGATCTCGCCCGCCCTCAACGCCCTTGCGCTGGGGGACGATTCGGCGCAGGCGCTCGGTGTGCCGGTGGCCAGGATCCGCGTTGTCGGCGGCATCGCGGTCGTATTGCTGGCGGGCTCGGCGGTGGCGGTCGCCGGGCCCGTCGCGTTCATCGGGCTCGCGGCCCCGCACCTGGTGCGGCTCGCGGTCGGCTCCGACCACCGGCTGCTCGTGCCGGGCTGTCTGATCGCCGGGCCCCTGCTGCTCCTGGCCGCCGATGTCCTCGGCCGCGTGGTCGCACGCCCCTCCGAGCTGGAGGTCGGCATCGTCAGCGCCTTCCTCGGCGCGCCGCTCCTCGCGGTCCTGGCCCGGAAGGTGGCGCGATGACCGTCTTCGCCGTACGTGAGGTCAAGGCCGCGCCCACCAGCGCGCGGGTGCGGCAGCGGCGCCGCCTCGCCCTGCTCGCCTGCGTCGGCCTCGCCGCCCTCTTCGCACTCGTCACGCTCGCCCTGACCACGGGTCAGATGCCGCTGCCCGCCTCGGTCGCGCTGCGCGGCCTGGTCGGGCTCGGCGACCCGGCGGACGTACTGGTGGTGCAGGACTTCCGGGCGCCCCGGGTGATCGCCGCGGTCGTGGCCGGGGTCGGGCTCGGGGTCGCGGGCTCGCTGTTGCAGCGGGTGTTCCGCAATCCCCTGGCATCGCCGGACGTGATGGGCGTGACGGGCGGCGCCTCCTTCGGGGCCGTCGTACTGCTCGCCACCGGGGCGTCCCAGACGCTGATCCCGGCGGCCGCGCTGGGCGGCGGCCTCCTGGCCGCGCTGCTGCTCGGGGTGTTCGGCTGGCGCTCGGGGCTGACCGTCACCCGGCTCGTGCTCGTCGGCCTCGCCGTCCAGGCGGGTCTTGCCGCCGCGGTGAACCTCATGGTCGTACGCTTCCCCGCCGAACTCGCGGGCTCCGCACTCCAGTGGACCACCGGATCTCTCTACGGACGGACGTGGACCGAGGTGTGGGCCGCCGGAGGCGCGGTGGCGCTCGCGCTCGTGGCCGCGTTCTCGCTCCAGCGGCGGCTCGCCGTACTGGACCTGGGCGACGAGTCGGCGGGCGGGCTCGGCCTGAACCCGTCGGCCGCGCGGCTCCAACTCCTGCTCACCGCGATCGTGTTGGCCTCGCTCGCCGCCGCGCTCACCGGACCCGTCGCGTTCGTGGCGCTCGCCGTGCCGCACCTGGTGCGGTTCGTGGCCGGTCCGCCGACTCCGGGGACGCTGGCGCTGACCGGTCTGGCGGGGGCGGTGCTGCTGCTCGCCTCCGACCTGGTGGTGCAGCACCTGCTTCCGGTGTCGGGCCTGCCCGTCGGGGTGGTCACCGCGACGCTCGGCGCCCCCTGGCTCCTTGTGCTGATGATCCGACAGAGCAGGCCCGTCAACCGGAGTGCCGCATGAGCCCCACGCCGACGTCCACACCGACATCCACGCCGACGCCCCCCGCCAATCAACTCTCCACGCACGGACTCGATCTGCGGTACGGCGACAAGGTCGTGGTCGGCGGCCTCGACGTGACGCTGCCCGGCGGCGCCGTCACCGCCATCGTCGGCCCCAACGCCTGCGGCAAGTCCACGCTGCTGCGCGGCCTGACGCGGCTGCTCGCGCCCGCCGGCGGCAGTGTCGCCCTGGACGGCGCGGACATCCACCGGATGTCGGCGCGTGCCCTCGCCCGGCGGATGGGCCTCCTGCCGCAGCAGCCGGTGACGCCCGATGCCATCACCGTCGAAGCCCTCGTACGCCTGGGCCGCTACCCCCACCAGAGCTTCCTCAGCCCCTGGTCCGAGGCCGACCAGGCAGCGGTGGACGAGGCCCTGGAGCGCACCGGCACCAAGGAGCTGCGTGACCGGTCCGTGGACCGGCTCTCCGGCGGCCAGCGTCAGCGCGCCTGGATCGCCCTCGCGCTCGCCCAGGACACCGAGCTGCTGCTCCTGGACGAGCCGACCACCTTTCTGGACCTGCGGCACCAGCTCGACGTACTCGACCTGGTCGCCGATCTGCACACCGAGGCGGACCGCACCGTGGTGATGGTGCTGCACGACCTCGGGCAGGCCGCCCGGTACGCCGACCACCTGGTCGTACTCAAGGACGGGCGGCTCGCGGCGGCCGGGGCGCCCGCCGACATACTCGACGCGGACCTCGTCAAAGACGTCTTCGACGTCGACTGCCGGGTCATCCCCGACCCGGAGACCGGCACCCCACTGGTCGTGCCGAAGGGCAGAACCGCCCGCCGCGCCACGGGCGATCCGGCAGTCCCCGCCTGATCGTCGTCCCGTGTGTTCCGTCAAACCCGGGGCACTCCTCTCCACCCCGTCCCACCGTCCCAACCTCCGCTCACAGCAAGGGATCCAGGCCTCATGACCACCAGAAGCCTTCCGCGCAGGCTCAGTTCCGTCCTGCTCACCGTCGTCCTCGGCACCGGCGCACTCGCCGCGTGCGGCGGCTCCGAGGGAGACGACAAGGGGACGGCCGACGCCGCCGCCGACACCGGGTTCCCGCGCACCGTCAAGCACGCCATGGGCAGCACCGAGATCCCCGCACGGCCGCAGAAGGTCGTCGTCCTCGACACCGGCGAGCTGGACGACGTCACGCTGCTCGGCATCAAGCCGGTCGGCGCGGTCTCCCCGCACTTCAAGACCTCGGGCGGCTTCCCCTCGTACCTCAAGGACAAGATCGGCGGGGTGAAGGACGTCGGCCCGATGGAGGAGCCGAACCTGGAACTCATCGCCTCGCTCAAGCCCGATCTGATCCTGTCCTCCAAGGTCCGGCACGAAAAGGTCTACGACAAGCTGGGCGGCATCGCGCCGACCGTCTTCACCGAGACCACGGGTTCCCCCTGGAAGGAGAACCTGAAGGTCCACGCCAAGGCCCTCGGCAGGGAGAGCAAGGCCGACACGGCGCTCAAGAGCTACGAGACGCGCGCCAAGGCCCTCGGCGATTCCATCAAGGCGAAGTACGACGGGAAGATGCCGTCGGCCTCGGTCGTACGCTTCGTCGCAGGACCGACCCGGCTCTACCAGAAGTCCTCCTACAGCGGCATCGTCCTCCACGACATCGGCCTCACGCGCCCGGCGTCGCAGAACTCGTCCGACCCCGAGAAGACGATGCTCGACGTCGGCCCCGAGCAGATCGACAAGGCCGACGCCGACCTGATCTTCGTAACGGTGGCCGACGCTCCCGACAAGACCCAGCAGAAGGACGTCACGTCCAACCCCGTCTGGAAGGACCTGAACGCCGTCAAGAAGGACAAGGTCTTCACGGTCCCGGACGAGACGTGGATGTCGGGCATCGGGGTCCAGGCCGCGGAGCACGTCCTTGAGGACGTGGCCAAGGCGACGGACGTCGAACTGCCCGCGAAGTAGGCGGCCTTCACGGAACCCTCAGGGCCTCTTCGGTGCGGGCCGCTCCACCGGCCCGCACCTCCCCCTCCCCCACACGCACCTCCGCTCGCACCCGGAAGTGGACCCCCGCCATGCGGCTGTACGTCCTTGCCCGCAACCCCACCGACTCGGTCACCGAAGGCTTTCTGCCCGCCGCGCGCAGGCTCGGCCTCGACGTCACCCTCCTCACCGATCAGCCCGATGCCCACCGGCGCGGTCCCGCCCAGGCGACCCTGAAGTCGTCGGAGACCTCGCAGACCCCGGAGACGCCGGAGATCCCGGAGAACCTGGAGATCCTGGAGTGCGACGTGCGCGATTTCCGCGCCGTCATCAGCCGGATCTCCGCACACCACCCCCCCGCCGCCGTCTTCACCAACAGCGACCACCTCCAGACCCAGGCCGCCCTTGCCGCCGAGTACTTCGGGCTGCCCGGCAAGGACTGGCGGGTGGCGCTGCGCACCAAGGACAAGGCGCAGATGCGCCGCCATCTGGCGGCTGCGGGGGCCGACGCGGTCTGGTCGGCGGAGCTCTCCGCCGACCAGGATCCGGCCGAACTCACGGCCCTCGACGTGCCGTTCCCGTGCGTGGTCAAGCCGCGGGAGGGCGTGGCGAGCGAGGACGTGGTGCTGGCCGAGGGGCCGGCGGACCTGATCCGGCGGTGCGCGGAGATACAGGCGCGGCGTCCGGGGGCGGCACTGGTCGTCGAGGAGTATCTCGCCGGGGAGCTGTGCACTCTGGAGACGCTCGGTGACGGCCGTGTCCGGCACGTCCTGGGCGGCTTTCGTACGGAGGTGTCGCCGCCGCCGTACTTCATAGAGGAGCGGATGACGTTCGTCCCGGCGCATCCGGAGCAGGTGACGGCCCAGGTCCTTGCCCAACTGGACGTGCTGGGTGTGGGGTTCGGGGCCTGTCACACGGAGTTCGTGGTGGCGCGGGGGCGGGCACGGCTCATCGAGGTCAACTACCGCGCCATCGGCGACCAGTGCGACCTGCTCCTGGCGCAGCTCCTGGACGTACCGCTCTTCGAGCACATCCTCCGTACGCATCTGGGCGAGCCACTCCCCTCGGACCTGGGCGCGCGGACGGACGGCCGGGCCCGGCTCGACTATCCGTGCGCGCGGAGCTCCGGCACGCTGACGGCCGCGCCGCGCGCCAGCGAAGTGACGGTGGGCGGGGTGCGACTGACGTACCGTCCGCTGCGCGAGGTCGGCGAACGGCACGAACTCCACGGCACCAACCGCGACTTCCTCGGCGTGGTCCGGGCCACCGGCACCGAACAGGCAGCGGTGGACCGGGCCGTGGCGGACTTCCTCGCCGAGCAGCACTGGGAGATCACGCCGTGACGCGCCTGACGGACGGAACGGGCGCGGTACGTTCCACCGCCGAGGGCGTCGAGGGCGAGCTCCTGTTACGTGTGCTGAGCGCGCTTCTGCGCGAGGACGTGGTGGGGTGGCGCACCCGGAGCGAGACGGTGCGGCATCCGGACGGCTTGTGGCTGAGGCTGCCGGTGGCACCACCGGATGACTCCACGGCAGCTGCGGCCCCGCCCAAGCTCCCCGCGCCACACGCCTCCGCGGAAGACGCAGCCGCGTCCGGGATTCCCGCCGCCGAGCACACCGCCGACGCGGGCGGGAGCAGAATGGCCAGCCTGCCAGGCCCGGCACCAACCGCCCCTGCGACACCTGACACCCCGCCCAACAACCCCACCCCACACACCTCCGCAGAACACACAACCGCATCCCAGACTCCCACAGCCGAGCACACCGCCGACGCGGGCGGGAGCAGAAAAGCCAGCCTGCCAGGCCCGGCACCAACCACCCCTGCGACACCTGACACCCCGCCCAACAACCCCACCCCACACACCTCCACGGAACACACAACCGCATCCCAGACTCCCACAGCCGAGCACACCGCCGACGCCACCGAGAGCAGAAAAGCCAGCCTGCCAGGCCCGGCACCAACCACCCCTGCGACACCTGACACCCCGCCCAACAACCCCACCCCACACACCTCCGCAGAACACACAACCGCATCCCAGACTCCCACAGCCGAGCACACCGCCGACGCCACCGAGAGCAGAGAGGGCGGGCTGCCGGGTGCGCCACCAACTGGCCCCGCGGCAGCTGAATGCGCCGCCGGAGCCGCCGCCTCGCGGCCTGGCGGCGACGGCACCGGACATCCGCCGATGTCGGCCGGGAGCGCCCTCGGCGCGGGTTCCGACGGGTGTGGGCCCGGCGACGCCCTGCTGATGCCCGTCCGTCCTGACGGCTATCAGGCAACGTACGCCGCCCGGCTCCCCCTGCTCCGACGCGAGTCCGACGGCGTCGAACTCACCGACACCGGCAGCATTCTGTCCGCCCTGCGTGACCTCGCCGACCCTGTCGACCGCGGCGGGTTCGAGGCGCTCGCCGTGGAGTGCGGGCAGGCGCTCGACGCCATGCGGCTGCACGTCGCGACGAGGGACGAGGTGGACGCCCTGCTCACCGGGCGGTACGGCAGCGAACCCGCCGACTGGACCGGACTCGCGGGCGGGCTCGGCCATGACGCCCTCGCCGCGCGGGCGGATCATCCGGTGTATCCGACTTCGCGCGGCCGCTCCGGCCTCTCCGTCGCACAACTGCGCGCTTACGCACCCGAGTTCCACCCCACCTTCGCGCTGCGCCAGCTCGCCCTGCCCCGCGAGGCCCTCACCGTCGGCGGCGGCACCGATGCCTGGCTCTCGCCCCGCGAGGCAGGCGTTCCCGAGCTCGAAGGGAGCCATCTCGTGCTCCCCGTGCACCCCTTGACCGCGGACGGCCCTCTGCGGGACGCGCTGCGCGAGGCGGGGCTGGAAGAGCGGGCCCTGCTCCTCGACGAGCCAGGACCCGACGTCGTACCGACCCTGTCGATGCGCACCGTCGCCCTCGCCTCGCACCCCACGCGCCACCTCAAACTGCCGCTCGCCACTGCCACCTTGGGCCTGCGCAATCGGCGCACCATCAAGCCGGGCACCCTCGTCGACGGCGCCGCGGGCCAGCGGCTCGTCGAAGCCGTCATCGCCCGCGAGCCACGGTTCCAGGGTGTCGTCCTACACGCGGACGAAACCCGCTTCGCGCACGCCGGGCACGAACTCCTCGCCGTGCTCCTGCGTTGCTACCCCGCCGGTCTCGACGGCGCCGCCGTCGTGCCGATGGCCGCGCTCCTGTGCCCGGCACCCGGTGATGGCCGGCTGATCATCGACCACCTCGCCGAACGCTTCTACGACGGCGCCCCCCTCGCCCTCCTGGACGCCACGCTCACCCTCCTCTTCGACTGGCAGACCACCCTCTTCGCCTACGGGATCGCCCTGGAGTCGCACCAGCAGAACATCTCGCTGGTGATCGACCAGGGCGCGGACCGCCGGACCCGGCTGCGGCTGCTGTTCAAGGACAACGACGGGCCGCGCATCAACCTCGCCCGGCTGCGCGATGCCATGGGGCAACAGGCGGCGGAGTACGGCGTGTTCGATGATGCGCGGATCTTCGTCGACGGTGATCTGCCCGTGCTCGACGTGTTCACCACCATCACCCTCCACCTCTGCGCGGGCTCATACGCCTTCGGTCTCGCCCGGCACGGCCACGCCCCGCTGGAGCGGCTGCTCCGGCTGGTGCGCGACCGGCTCGCCGAGGCCGCGGACCGGCTCGGCACGGGCCCCGGCGAACCCGGCGCGCTCCTGCGGACGCACGTCCTGGACGCGGCGGAACTGCCCGTCAAGGCGATGGTCACCGCGGGCACCCTGCTCTCCAAGGAGCGCTCCGGGGCCGCCGACATCAACAAGCACTACACGACAGGGCCCAATTACCTGCGGATGACGGGGACTTCATGATGGCCACCGCATCGTCGGCGCACGCCCTTTCGGAGGGCCCGTCCGTGGGCGCGGGATTCGGGCGTCGCCAGGTGCACGCCGTCGCCGCCTGCTACTTCGTCGCGTCCTTCGCCGCGCTCGGTCTGCCCCCGTACCTCACCGCGATCCTCCCGGACCTCGGCGACGCGAACGCCCGCTGGGCCGGGCTCCTGTACGTCGTCCCGACCGTCTTCGGCGCGCTCGGCGCGCCCCTGTGGGGCCGGGCAGCCGACCGCTTCGGCCGAAAACGGCTGCTCCTGCGCGCCCAACTCGGCCTCGCCGTCTCCTTCTTGCTGGCCGGCTGGGCCGACTCGCTCGGCGCGTTCGTCACGGCACTGGTCCTGCAAGGCGTCCTGGGCGGCACGTTCGCCGCGTCCAACGGATACCTCGCCGCCGCGCTGACCGGTTCGGGCCTGTCCAAGGCGCTCACCTTGATGCAGGGTGCCGCGCGGGCAGCGCTCGTCCTCGCGCCGATCCTGGTCGGCTCGCTCGCCCCCTGGGTCTCGCCGCACCGCCAGTACGCGCTGCTCGCCGTCCTGCCACTGGCCGCGGCCGCGATGCTCGCCGCTCTCCCCGAACCCACGGCGGACCTCTCCGTCGCCACGCCGACCGAGGCACCGGACGCCGCCGCCCCGCTCGCGCCGCTCAGGGCGCTCTACGCCTTCGAGTTCGCCTTCGTCTTCGCCACCGTCATCTCCTTCCCCTACCTGATCGCTCTGGTCGAGGACCGAATACCCGGCGTCTCCCCGGTCGTGTCCGGCGCGCTGTTCGCCCTGCCGCACCTGTGCTATCTCCTGTTCGCACTGCGGGTGCACCAGGCCGTCGAGCGCCGCCCCATGCAGGGGATCGCCGCCGGGTTCGGTCTGGTCGCGCTCGGTCTCGCCGGGCACGGCGCCGCCGACTCGCTCACCGCGTTCACCGGCGTACGGCTGCTGCTCGGCGCCGGCCTCACCCTTGGCCTGGTCAGCCTGTCCGTGCTGGCCGCCGAGTGCGCCCACGGCCGACCCCCGGGCGGGATGTTCGGCACGCTGGAGCTCGTCTCCAAAGGGGGCGCGGTCGCCGCCGGTCTCGCGGCAGCGGCCGGCAACAGCCTCATCGGCCTGCCCGCGCCCCTCCTGACCGGCACCGCGATCGCCCTGGTCGCGCTGGCCGCCGCCACCCTTCCCGCCCTGTTCCGCCGCTCGCCCCGCATCCGCTGGAGCCGTTGATGTCCTTGCCGACCGGCACGTTCTCCGCCCCGTCCTGGGCGCCCGCCAAGGCCGCCGCCCTCACCGCAGGCGCCCACGTCGCCGGCGCCGCACCCATCCGTCTGCCCAGCGCCGACCAGGCGGTGACGCACACCCTCCTCAACTGCCTCCTGCGCGAGGTCTCGGGACCCGAGCACCAGACCGCCGTCGTCGGCGGCGACCTCCTGCTCCGGCTGCCGCGCCGCGGGGTCCTCCTGCGCGTCGCGCTGCGCCGCGCGTCCCTCCTGGGCGCCCACCGTTTCACCGGCCCGGTGACCGAACAGTGCGACGGCGCCTGGGTGGAGGTGGACTGGCCGCGCCTGGCCGAGTACACGCACGCCGAGCTCTCGCTGCGTACGGGCGTGCGCAACGAGGAGTTCCTGGAGCAGATCGCCTCCAGCCACCAGGGCGTCAGCGCCGCGCTCGCCGCCGACCGTCCGGTGCCCGCCACGGAGAACGCCCCGAAGTGGCTCGCTCACTACCTCGCCTCCGAGCAGTCCCTGCTGTTCGGCCACCGTTTCCATCCCACCCCCAAGGCGCGCGGCGGCGACCTCGCCGACTGGTCCGCGTACGCCCCCGAGACCGCGGCGGCCTTCCCGCTGCGCCATCTCGCCGTACGGGACCACCTCGTCGCCGAGGAGACGGCGCGGCCGGATGCCACGGCCCCGCTCGACCGCCTCGGGACGGTGCCGGACGGCTACCGGCTGCTTCCCGTGCACCCCTGGCAGTACGACCTGCTGCGGGAGCACCCCGGGCTGCGTGCCGCCCTGGACCGCAGGGACGTCATCGACCTGGGACCCTGCGGCGCGCCCTTCGCGGCCACCGCATCCGTGCGCACGCTGTACGACGGTGACACCTTCCTGAAGTTCAGCCTGAACGTCCGCATCACCAACTGCCTGCGCAAGAACGCCAGTTACGAACTGTCGGGCGCCGTCGCGCTCACCCGCGTACTCGAAGGAGCCCTGGACGACCTGGCCGCCCGCTTCCCGGGCAGCGCCGTGCTCCGCGAGCCCGCCTACCGCAGCCTGGCGCTCCCGGGGCCCGACGGCACTCCCGACCTGGCCCTCCTGGAGGGCTTCGGCGTCATCGTCCGCGAAGGCCTGGCCGGACGGCTCCTTCCCGGTACGACACCGCTGCTCGCCGCGGCCGTCGCCGACGAGTATCCGACGGGCCCCGGCCACATCTCCCGCCTGCTCGAAGGCGCGGGGCCGCAGCGTGCCCTCGGGTGGTGGCGGACCTATCTGCGGCTCCTGCTGCCCCCGGTACTCGCCGCGTACTTCGACCACGGCCTGGTGCTCGAACCGCATCTGCAGAACGTCCTCGTCTGCGTCGACGACGACGGCATGCCCGCCCAGGTGCTCTTCCGCGACCTGGAAGGCACCAAGCTGCTCCCCGAGCGGCACGCCAAGACCCTGGCCGCGCTCCCGCCCGAGGTCGCGGCCCCGATGACGTACGACGCGCAGCGCGGCTGGGACCGCGTCGTCTACTGCCTCCTGGTCAACCACGTCGCCGAGCTGCTCGCGGCCCTCGCCGACCTGCACCCGCACACCGAGCCCGCGCTGTGGTCCCAAGTCCGTGCCACCGTGCAGGAGTTCGCCAACGCGCACGGCTGCCCGCCCCGGCTCAGCGCCCTGCTCGCCGGAGTCCCGCTGCCCGCCAAGGCCAATCTGCTCACCCGCTGGGAGCGCAAGGCCGACCGGGACGCGGGGTACGTCCGCCTCACCTCACCCTTTCCGCTCGCCGAGCACGTACGGGACCTGGGTACCCGCACCGACGCACCTTGGAGCACCTCCGAATGACCGCCCCCACTCCCGTCGTACGTGAGCACGCCCTCGGCCTCGCTCCGCAGGAGCTGCCCGCCTATCTGTACGACCTGTCGGCGCTTGCCGCGCATGCCGCCGCCGTGCGCGCCGCGCTCCCCCCGCAGGTCGAGCTCTACTACGCCGCCAAGGCCAATCCGGAGCCGGAGATCCTCACCGCGCTCGGGCCGCACGTCGACGGCTACGAGGTCTCGTCGGGCGGTGAACTCGCCCATGTGGCCAAGGCAGTGACGGGCCGTCCGCTGGCCTTCGGCGGGCCCGGCAAGACGCCCGACGAGATCACGGCCGCGCTCGAGCTCGGCGTGGAGCGCTTCCATGTGGAGAGCGCGTACGAGCTGGGGATGCTGGCCGCGCTCGCAGCCCGCGTCGTGCCGCACGCCCGCGTCGGCGTCCTGCTCCGGTTCAACCTCGACCTCAACGCCGCGTCCCTGGCGGGGAGTTCATTGGCGATGGGCGGACGGCCGACTCCGTTCGGCATCGACCCGGGTGAGGCGGACTCCGTGGTCGCACGGTTCACCGACGGCAGCCTCCCCCAGCTGCGTCTGCTCGGCGTGCACGCCCATCTGGCCAGCGGACTCGACGCACCACGGCAGCTGGCGGTCGCCGAATCCATCGTGACCTGGTCGCAGGCGCTCGCCCGGCGGCACGGCATCCGCCTCGCGGAGGTGAACGTCGGCGGCGGCATGAGCGTGGACTACGCGCGGCCCGGCGCCCTCTTCGACTGGGCCGCGTACGGGGACGGCCTCGCCGGGCTCTGCGCCGCACACCCCGAACTGACGCTCCGCATCGAGCCGGGGCGGTCGTTGACCGCGTACTGCGGCTGGTACGCGACCGAGGTCCTGGACGTGAAGCAGAGCCACGGCGAGGAGTTCGCGGTGGTGCGCGGCGGCACCCACCATCTGCGCACCCCCGCGGCCAAGGGCCACGATCAGCCCTGCACCGTGCTTCCCACCCGCGAGCCGTGGCCGCATCCCTGGCCCCGGTCGGAGGCGCTTCAGGACCGGGTGACCTTCGCGGGGCAGTTGTGCACCCCGAAGGACGTCCTGTCACGGCAGGTTCCGGTGGCGGGGCTGCGGGCCGGGGACAGGGTGGTGTTCGCGATGGCGGGTGCGTACGCGTGGAACATCTCGCACCACGACTTCCTGATGCACCCGGGGCCGGGCTTCCACTTCCTCTGACCATCCGTGGTGAGCGCCCGGCCCTCGCTCGCCCTCACCCTCGCCCTAGTAACCCTGGGACCACCGCACGACGTTGTGCAGCGGCTCTCCGCCGGAGAGCCGCTGCCAGTTGTCGGCGAACAGGTCGATGACGCGCTCCGTCTCGTCGCGCGAGCCGCCCGCGGTGTGCTGGGTGAGGATGACGTTCGGGCAGCTCCACAGGGGGTGTCCGGCGGGCAGCGGCTCCTCGCGGGTGACGTCGAGTACCGCGCCGCCGAGGCGGCCGGACGCGAGGGCGGCGACCAGGGCGTCCTCGTCCGCGAGGGTGCCGCGACCGGCGTTCACGAAGACCGCGCCGGGGCGCAGCCCGTCGATGCGCCGCCGGTCGAAGAGGTCGGCTGTCCCGGCCGTACCCGGAAGGAGCCCCACGACGATGTCGAACTCGGAGAGCCTGGCGTCGAGTTCATGCCGGGTGCGGATGTCGCCATCACTCCGCGCGAAGTGCGCGACGGAGCAGCCGAAGGGCGCGAGCAGTTCGGCGAGGCGCAGAGCGATGGACCCTCTGCCCAGGATGAGGACGTTCGCGCCGCCCAGGAGCCGCAGTCCGGGCCGGACGTCGAGCTTCGACCAGCTCTCCCTGGTGCGGAGTCCCGCCAGGACGTCGACGCCGCGGTAGAGCGCGAGGATGCCCGCGAGGCAGGTCTCAGCGACGGGGTCGGCGAAGAGCCCGCCGAGGTTGGTGACGGTGAGGCGCTGCCCCAGGGCCGGCCAGTCGAGGCCGACGTAACGGTCGATGCCGACGGACGCGAGCTGCAGCCAGCGCAGCTGCGGCGCCTTCTCCACCCAGTCCGGCCTCGGGTTGCCGAGGGCGATGTGGGACTCGGCCAGGACACGCGCGTCGTCGGTGGATCCGGAGTCCGGTTCGGCGAACCAGACCGGGCCCGGCGCGACGGCGCGCAGCCGCTCCTGTTCGGCGGCGTCGAGCGCCAGCTCCACGTACAGGCCGGCGTCCGGTGGCAGGGCGGCCCGGTCGAAGGCCTGCGGAGCATGTGGTGCACGGACCATTCCTGATACCCCCGTGGTAAGGAAAGCGCTGGTGAACGCACGTTCACCGAACTTAGGGGGTTCGCTCCACGGGGGTCAACAGCGATCTGTCCGGAGCTGCCGGTCGGCCGAGGAAGGGGCGGAGGAGGGATCAGGCCCCGGTCGTGGAGCCGGGCCTGATGATCATGAGGACGGTGACGGTGGCCCAGAGGAGGTTGAACACGCCCGTGTACATGGCCAGTTGGGCACCGGTGCGCTCGCCCACGGCCACCACGCCCGCCCCGTCGGCCGGTTGACGACCCATGCCGTCGCCGCCCTTCTCGGTCACCGCTTCGAGTGCCGCCTCCTGGCGCGGCAGGACAAGGATGATGAGCACCACGGCCGCGGCCATCGTGAGGATGATCGAGGCGATCAGCCAGGCGCTGCCGAGCACGCCCAGGCTGCCTGCGGTCGCGAAGCCGGTGACGGGGACGGCGACGCCGACGAACGCGTACACCGAGCAGATGCGCTGCAGCAGCCGCAAGGACGCGACGGCCGCCGCGTCCTGCGGGTCGGCCTGGGCGCGGCGCAGGGCCGGGGGGAACATGCTGGCGGCGACGGTGACCGGGCCGACGGCGAGAATGGCTGCCAGCACATGGAGCGTCAGGAAGAACTTGGTCACAGCGGGAGCCCTCGGGATTCGGAGAACGACGAAGAACGACGGATGTCGGCGGAGAACTGCGGAGGTCTGACGGCTCCCGAACGGGACCCGGTCGCCGAGATTAGCGAGCGCCTCCGGCCGCCGACAGTGGCATTAGTGACACGCTTCGCAGAGATACCGCCATCGACTCCCTGGCCTGCTTCTCGACCGTCCCGACCGATACGAGAAGGCCGAACCCCCTGCACACGCGCTTGGCGGGATGGCGACTCTGTCGTACGTTGCCGCCATGCATACCGTGGCCGTCCTGGCGCCGGACAACGTCATCCCGTTCGACCTGTCCACCCCCATCGAGGTCTTCAGCCGTACCCGGCTGCCGGGCGGCCGGGCCGGCTACCGGGTGCGGGTGTGCGCCGCCGCGCCGCAGATCGACGCCGGTCTGTTCACGCTCCGGGCGCCGTGGGGCCTGGAGGGGCTCGCGGACGCGGACACGGTCATCGTGCCGGGCATCGCCGACGTGTCCCGGCCGGTCCCCGACGCGGTGCTCGACGCGCTGCGGGACGCGGCGGCCGACGGCACACGGATCGCCTCCATCTGCGCGGGCACCTTCACGCTCGCCGCGGCAGGCCTCCTGTCCGGGCTCCGCGCCACCACGCACTGGGCGGCCGCGGCCAGACTCGCCGAGCGCCATCCCGACATCGACGTCGACCCGGACGTGCTCTACGTCGACAACGGCCAGATCCTGACGTCCGCGGGCGCCGCAGCCGGGCTCGACCTGTGCCTGCACCTGATCCGCCGGGACTACGGCTCCGCCGTCGCCGCGGACGCGGCCCGCCTCTCGGTGATGCCGCTGGAACGCGAGGGCGGCCAGGCCCAGTTCATCGTCTGCGAGGCGCCGCCCACACCGCAGGGATCGGAGCTCGAACCGCTCCTGCGCTGGCTGGAGGAGAACGCCGAACGCGAGCTCACCCTGGAGGACATCGCGGGCCGTGCGGGCATGAGCACCCGCACCCTGCTGCGCCGCTTCCGGGAGCAGACGGGCAGTACGCCGCTGCAGTGGCTGCACCGCACGCGCATCCGGCAGGCGCAGCACCTGCTCGAAACGACGGGCCACACCGTCGAGCGCATCGCCGTCCAGGTCGGCTTCGGCTCGCCCACCGCCTTCCGCGACCGCTTCAAGCGCGTCGCCGGTGTCAGCCCGCAGGCCTACCGCAAGGCGTTCCAGTGAGGCAGGCGCAGGGGCGGAGCCAGGGACAGCGGCCCGCGGTGGCGCTCAGGCCTTCCGCGCCTCGACGAGACACCAGTGCGGGCTGCCGTCGCCCCGGCGGCCGAACTCCTCCAGCGGATGCAGCCGCGCCGTGAACCCGGCCCGGCGCAGGTCGTCGAGGACACCCCGCAGCGGGAACGTCCGGTAGTACATGACGAACGGCGGACGCCACAGCAGGTTCCGCACCCGCATCACCCCGTCGAAGCCGAGCAGCGCCCAGTACAGCGGCGAGGTCAGCGGCTGCGGCGCGCCGATCGGAAAGGCGAATGCGCCGCCGGGCTTCAGCGCTCCGTGGACCTGCGCGAAGAGCCGGGGCCTCTCGGCGGGCAGGAAGTGGCCGAACGCCCCGAAGCTCACCGCCAGATCGAAGGCCTCGGCGAAGGGCAGGGCACGCCCGTCGGCCCGCACCCACTCCACCGCGGGCCCACCGTCCCCACGGGCGACCGCCGCCCGTGCCCTGGCCAGCATCCCGGCGCTGAAGTCGACGCCGATGACCCGCTCACGGCACAGCGGCAGCAGCGTCTCGACGCCCGCGCCGGTCCCGCAGCAGACATCGAGACCCGCTTCGAACGGCCCGAGACCACGCAGCGTGTCCGCGACCGCGTCGAGCATCCGGTCGGGGGTACGGAACGGGGTGTGGTCGAACTTGGGGGCCAGCAGGTCGTAGCCGTCCTCGATGGAGGAGAGAGCCTGCACGGTCAGTTCGCGGAGTGTGGGGCCCTGAGAGGTGAACACCGTCCCCACCCTAGTCAGCGGAGGGGCGGTTCAGCGGAGGGGTGGACAGGGGCTCGACCCCGGACAAACCTGGGCATATCTTTGTAATGACGGGCGACTCGGAAGATAGGGGGTCGTCATGGTCGAAGAGCTGCTCACAGCAGGGGCCGCGGTCGCGGCTGCCGGATTTGTGTACGTGGTGTCGGCGGCCCGCGTGGTCAAGCAGTACGAGCGGGGCGTGGTGCTCCGTCTCGGCCGGCTGCGGGAGAACATCCGCGAGCCGGGTTTCACCATGGTGGTCCCCGGCATGGACCGGCTGCACAAGGTGAACATGCAGATCGTGACGATGCCGGTGCCCGCGCAGGACGGCATCACCCGGGACAACGTCACGGTGCGTGTCGACGCGGTCATCTACTTCAAGGTCATCGACGCCGCCGACGCGGTGATCAAGGTCGAGGACTACCGCTTCGCGGTCTCGCAGATGGCCCAGACGTCGCTCCGGTCGATCATCGGCAAGAGCGATCTCGACGACCTGCTCTCCAACCGCGAGAAGCTCAATCAAGGCCTGGAGCTGATGATCGACTCTCCCGCCCTCGGCTGGGGCGTGCAGATCGACCGGGTCGAGATCAAGGACGTGTCGCTCCCGGAGACGATGAAGCGCTCCATGGCCCGGCAGGCCGAGGCCGACCGTGAGCGGCGGGCCCGCGTGATCAACGCGGACGCCGAACTACAGGCCTCCAAGAAGCTGGCCCAAGCCGCGCACGAGATGGCGGACGAGCCCGCGGCGCTCCAACTGAGGCTCCTGCAGACGGTGGTCGCCGTGGCCGCCGAGAAGAACTCGACGCTCGTACTGCCCTTCCCCGTGGAGCTGTTGCGCTTCCTGGAGCGGTCCACGCAGGCACAGCCGCCTTCGCCCGCACCACCCGCCCCCGCGGCGGAGCCGATTCCGAAACGACCGACCGCGGCATAGGCCTGATCCCAGCCGTTCGGGCCTAAACCCGCTTCGGAGGCGTTCTTGGACAACAGCGGAGCATCGGGCTTTGACCAGCGGGCACGGAGGACGGGCCGGGGCGGCGTCAGCGACTCGTAGCCGTCGTCATGGCCGGTTACCGCCAGGAGGTCTATCGGGTTGAGCCATGGGTCAGGTAGACGTATCGCGGCCGTAGACCCGCCACTCAGCACGAGGAGGCATGCCTCATGACCGGTGCCCGAACCACCACCGCGGCAGGCAAGACCCGGTTCGACGACATCTACAACCAGCCTGACCCCCGCGCCTACTTCCGTACGCTGGCCCCTTTGCAGTACGAGATACCGCACCAGGCTCAGGACGTCTTCCGGCGCACGCTCGCCCAGCGGTCCGCGGTGCGCGGCACCCACCTCCCGGTCACGGTCCTGGACCTCTGCTGCTCGTACGGGATCAACGCGGCGCTGCTCAACCACGACCTCACCCTGGAGGACCTGTACGCGCACTACACCAGCGACGAGACCGCCGCGCTCAGCCGGGGTGAGCTCATCGAGTCCGACAAGGAGTTCTACGCCTCGCGGCGGCGTGCGGACGCGGTACCTGTCATCGGCCTGGATACGGCCGAGAACGCGACGCGCTACGCCCTGGAGGTGGGCCTGCTCGACGAGGCCTATGCCGAGAACCTGGAGCGTCACCCGCCCAGCGACGAGCTGCGCCGCGCGGTGGGGCGCGTCGGCCTGATCACGGTCACCGGAGGCATCGGTTACATCACCCACCACACCTTCGGCGCGCTCCTCGACGCGACGCGCCTGCCGGTGTGGGTGAGCGCGTTCGTCCTGCGCACGGTGCCCTTCACGGAGATCCTGACCGTCCTGGACTCCCATGGCCTCGCCACCGAGACCGATCCCGAACGGAGCTATCCGCAGCGGCTGTTCAGCGATCTCAACGAGCAGAGCAGCGCGGTGGACCAGGTGCTCAAGGCCGGTGACGATCCCACGGGCCTGGAGGCGGAGGGCCGCTACTACACCCGCCTCTACCAGTCACGGCCACGCCCGGCGTAACCGCCGACGGACGTGCTGCGGGGCGTGGTCCGACCACGCCCCGCACCCTTTGCCCCAGCCCGGCCCAGATCAGCCAAGCCCAGCCCGGCCCAGATCAGCCCAGCTCGGCTCAGCCCGGCTCTGCTCAGCTGGTGAAGAACTCGCTGACCTGCTCGGCGAACTGCTGCGGGCTCGCCTCGTGCACCGAGTGCCCGACCGGGATCGTGATCAGCCGGGAGTCGGGGATCTCCGATGCCATGTCGGGGATACGCCCCTGCGGCATGCTGCTGTCCGGGCCACCCGCCACGATCAGCGTGGGTGCGACGATCTCGCCGAGCCGCTCGGCCCACTCCGGGTCCGGGTCAAAGATCTGGGCGCGGACCGCGGGGGACACGGGCCAGTCGAAGTCGAGGGCCCCCTCGGGGCGCGGGGCCTCGACCATGTCGCGCGGGTAGGGCGGCGGGGTCTCCTCCAGGACGAGGCGCTCGACGCGGTCCGGGTGCTCCTGGGCGAGGAGGTACGCCACGACCCCGCCCATGGAGTGGCCCACGACACCGACGCGGTCGAGGCCGAGCTCGTCCAGGAAACCGAGCACGTCGTCCCGCATCAGCTCGACCGAGTACTCGTCCGGCCAGTCGCTCTCCCCGTGTCCGCGCAGATCGATGGCGTACACGCGCCACTCCTGGCCGAGCACCTGCCCGACCTGCTCCCAGGTCGCCGAGGAACCGCCGAGCCCGTGCAGCAGCACGACGGGCGCTCCGTACGAGTCGCCCCAGGTCCGATAGGCCAGGCGTACGTCGCCCACATCCACCACTGCGTGATCGTTCATACCCCTGACGCTACAGCGCGTTGCGCGACCCATTGAGCAGTGGCCTGGACCCATGCTAGAAAGCGCTTACTCCTCACGCCCTCCGCGCGCTCCTCCCGCACCCTCCCCCCTCCTCACCATCGGAGACCCCATGCACTCTCCCTGGTCCCGCCGCGCCTTCCTGCTCACCACCGGCGGCTCCGCACTCGCCCTGACGACCTCGGGGCTGCTGCCCTCGGACGAGGCGGAAGCAGCGGTGGCCGCGGACGCGTACGAAGCACTGCGCACCAAGTGGCGCACCTTGATACTCGGCGAGGGCTTCTCCCCCACGGCCGAGCCCTTCAAGAGCCGCCTGGCCGAACTCGGCACCACGGCAAGGGAGTTGCGCGACACCATGGCCCCCGCCACGGGTTCCCTGTGGCCGGACGCCTCGTACGCCGACCCCGATCCGGACACCGACCAGGAGTCGTACGGCTACTCGGCGAACGTAGTAACCGGTTACAGCCGACTCAGCACCATGGCGCAGGCCTACCGGCAGGAGGGCACGGGCCTGACCGGCGACGCCGGCCTCAAGGCCGACATCCTCACCGGCCTCGACCACCTCTACACGCAGGTCTACAACGAGAACCAGGCCCGGTTCGGCAACTGGTACAGCTGGCAGATAGGCGCCCCGCAGAACCTCCTCGACGTCTGCGTCCTGATGTACGACCAGCTGTCGGCGACCCAAGTGGCCAACTACTGCAAGGCCGTGGACCACTTCGTGCCCGACTCGGCGGTGGGCAGCTACACCGGGACGAGCACCGGCGCGAACCGCGTCGACCTGTGCCGCGTGCTCGCGCTGCGCGGGGTCGTCGGCGCGAGCTCCGCGAAGATCGCGCTGGCCAGGGACGCCCTGTCCCCCGTCTTCCCGTACGTGACGACCGGCGACGGCCTCTACACCGACGGCTCGTTCATCCAGCACACCACCGTTCCCTACACGGGGTCGTACGGATCGGTGATGCTCGGCGGCCTCGGCATGCTCTTCTCCCTCCTGCGCGGGTCGAGTTGGGAGGTCACGGACACCAAGAAGCAGATCATCTTCGACGCCGTGGAGAAGGCGTGGGCTCCGTTCATCTACAACGGCCTCGTCATGGACGGCGTGGCGGGCCGTGCCATCAGCCGTGGCCTGGCCACGTCCGACGCCAAGAAGATCCAGGCCGACGACCACCGGCGCGGCCACCCCATCATGTCCGCCGTCGTGCTCCTCGGTCAGGGCGCCAGCGCGGCCGAGAACGCGCGGTGGCGCGGCCTGGTCAAGGGCTGGATGCGGCGCGACTACTACAGCCCGCCGCTGAGCGACGCCTCGCTCGGCCTGACAAGTCTGGCCCGTCTCCAGGGGGTTGAGAACGACACGTCGGTGGCCGCGATCGCCGAGCCCACCGGCCACCGGCTCTTCCCGAACATGGCCCGCGCGACGCACCGGCGCCCCGGCTGGGCCGCTTCGATCAGCATGGCCGATCCCCGCATCACGTACTACGAGACGGGCAACGGCGAGAATCTGCGCGGCTGGCACGCCGGCTCCGGAATGCTCTACTGGTGGGGCGACACCTACGCCAACGGGCAGTACAGCGACGCCTTCTGGCCCACGGTCGACCCGTACCGGCTGCCCGGCATCACGGCGTCGCGCAAGGCACTCGCGGACGCGGCGGGCGGCGACTGGGGCGCGTCGATGCCGGACGTGAAGTGGGTGGGCGGGGCGAGCGACGGCCAACGGGCCGCCATCGGGCAGTACTTGAAGGGGCTTCAGAGCACCCTGCGCGCGAAGAAGTCGTGGTTCTGCCTGGACGACGCGATCGTCTGTCTGGGCGCGGGCATCGTCTGCACGGACGGCGCGGCGGTCGAGACGACCGTCGAGAACCGCAACCTCGGCCCGACGGGCACCACCTCGTTCCAGGTGGACGGCGCGGCCAAGCCGACCGGCACCCCTTGGTCCGCGACCCTCACCGGCGCCAAGTGGGCGCACATCGGGGGCCACGGCGGCTATGTCTTCCCCGGCGGCGCGACGGTGAAGGCGCTGCGCGAGGAGCGCAGCGGCAAGTGGAGCGACATCAACAAGGGCGGCGCGACGACGGCGATCGCCCGCAAGTACCTCACGATGTACGTCGACCACGGCACAGCACCGACGAACGGGACGTACGCCTACGCCCTGATGCCGGGGGCGAGCGCGGCGCAGACAGCGGCCCGGTCGGCGGACACCGGATGGCTCCAGATCCTCGCCAACTCCGACAACCAGCAAGGTGTTTCGGTCCCCTCGCTCGGCTTCACCGGGGTCAACTTCTGGTTCGGCGGCACGGTGGGCAAGCTCACCGCGAGTGCGCCCTGTTCCGTGCAGATCAGCGAGAAGAGCGACGGCACGGCTGTCATCTGCGTCAGCGACCCGATGCGCGCCCAGACCTCCCTGACCCTCACCTGGAACCGCGCCGTGTCCGCGGTGACGGCCAAGCCCGCCACGGTCACGTCGGCGGTCACCGGCGCTTCCCTGAAGCTGACGTTCGGGGATCTCAGCGGCACGAAGGGCGCCACCCAGCGGATCAGCGTCACGCTCGGCTGAGGTCTGGCCGTCGCGGCGCGCCGCCTTGCGCCGCGGCGGTCCGCTTTGCGTTGCGGCGGCCCTGCCTGACCCCTTAGCACCGATGCTTTCCGGTCGACCGTCGATTCCGGTAGAAAATCAAATCAACTGTTCCCGCAGGTCAGGCAGTTGTTCTGACTTGCACCATCGCTTCCGGTCCACATGTTGGACACTCTCCGCGCGACTTTACGCGTCCCCCTCGCCCGCCCTGAGCTGCCCGAACGGTCACGCGGCGACCGCTCAGCGGACACATGCATCCGGAAATCGACCATGCGTTTGGAACTCACTCTCCGCACCGGCAAGACTCCCGTCTGCAACCAGCAACACACCCGCATCAAAGGAGAGTTGACGTGCGTTTCTTCCTCAAGACGGTGGGCGCCACCGCTGTCGTGGCCGCCTGCGTGATGTCCGGAACCTCTGGCACGGCGCAGGCCCAGCCCAAGGCCGCCGCCGCCGGCCTCTACGCGCCCTCGTCGCTGGTCCTCGCCGTCGGCCAGGGTGAAGAGGCGGACACCGCGATCATGGAACGCGCCGTGACCCTGAACTGTCTGCCCAAGGCCTCCGGAACCCACCCCACGCCGTCCGCCGCGTGCGCCGAACTGCGGGCGGTCGACGGTCAGTTCGCGCAGCTGGTCGGCACGTCGCCCGGCATGGCCTGCACGAAGGAGTGGAAGCCCGTCGTGGTCGCGGTCGACGGCGTGTGGCAGGGCAGACGAGTCGCGTGGTCCCAGACGTTCGGCAACAGCTGCGAGATGCGGGCGGGCCTCGCGGGAGGCGCGGCCCTCGCGTTCTGAGCTCCCCCTGCCGTGCGGTCTCCCTTCGCGCGGCCGACGGAAATCGGGTGGACGTGGCCTCTCTCGTGACGGTGGGATGAGGCCTCGACATCCACCACTGCGCCTTGGACGACGCCCCAGTGTCGTCCAAGGCGCAGTTCGTGCGCGGGGAGTTGCCCATGAGTGATCCGTTCATCGACACGGACGTCGTCCGCCGTCTGCTCGCAGCGCAGTTCCCGCGGTGGGCGGAGCTGCCGCTCGCGCCGGTCGCGCTGTCCGGCATGGACAACGCGACGTACCGGCTCGGCGACGACATGTCCGTGCGGCTGCCGCGCCACCGCAGGTGGGTCGGGCAGGTGGAGGCCGAGCAGCGGTGGCTGCCGTGGCTCGCCCCGCAGCTGCCGCTCGCCGTCTCCGAGCCGCTGGGCAGGGGCGAGCCCGGCGAGGGCTACCCCTTCCCCTGGTCCGTCTACCGGTGGCTGGAGGGCGACACCGCGACCACCGGCTCCCTCACGGATCCGCTCCGGGCGGCGGCCGACCTCGCCGGGTTCGTCACCGCCCTGCGGAGCATCGACCCCACGGGCGGTCCGGGCCCCCGGCTCAGCAACGCCTTCCGCGGGGAACGCGTGGGCACCGAGTGCGACTCCTTGTTCGCCGACTCCCTCGTACGCTCCAAGATCGAGAAGCTGAAGGTGGCGGGGCTCGTCGACAGCGACGCGGTGACCGCCGTGTGGGACGAGGCCCTCGCGGCACCCGCCTGGGACGGCCCGCCCTCATGGGTCCACGGCGACCTGGCGACCGGCAATCTACTGTCCGTCGACGGCCGCCTGAGCGCCGTCATCGACTTCGGGACGCTGGCCGTGGGCGACCCCGCGGTCGATCTGCTGCCCGCGTGGCTGTTCCTGCCGGACGAGGCCCGGGGTGCCTTCCGCGCGGCGGTCGACGTCGACGACGCGACGTGGGCGCGGGGCCGCGGGCTCGCCCTCGCGGGCTCGCTGCCCGTCCCGGACGACCCGTTCTTCGACGATCCGGCGCGGGTGACGGCGGCGCTGCGGCACCTCGACGCGATCATCACCGATCATTAGCCGAGAACGCCCGGCGAGAAATTTCGGCGGATCTTTCGCCTCCCCCTGTCGATCCGGCCGATTGCCGTTCGTATGGACAGTGAGAGGGCGGCACAGGGCCGGCCCCAGGGACGATCCGCCAAGGAGCGACGACCATGAACCAGTACCTGCTCAGCATCTACCAGCCCGACGGCGGCGTGCCGGATCCCGAGTTCCTCGAGCCCGTCATGCGCGACGTCGAAGCGGTGAACGCCGAGCTCAGGGAGGCCGGCGCCTGGGTGTTCGCCGGGGGCCTCTTCCCGCCGAGCACGGCGACCGTGGTGCGCCTCAAGGACAGCGAGGTGCTCACGACCGACGGCCCGTACATCGAGGGCAAGGAGCATCTCGGCGGCTTCACCGTCATCCGGGCGGCCGATCTGGACGAGGCGCTCGCATGGGGCCGCAAGCTGGCCCGCGCCATCACCCTGCCCATCGAGGTCAGGCCGCTGCAGCACGGATCCTGCTAGTGGCAGCGGGTCCCCCGGAGGGCACGGTCACGGCGGGAATGATCGAGCGGGTCTTCCGTGCGGAGTACGGGCGCGCGGTGGCCGTCCTGGTCCGCGTCTTCGGCGACATCGACATCGCCGAGGAAGCGGTCCAGGAGGCGTTCACCACGGCGGTGCAGCGGTGGCCCTCCACCGGTCTGCCGCCGAGCCCCGCGGGCTGGATCATCACCACCGCCCGCAACCGCGCGATCGACCGCCTCCGCAGGGAGGCGTCCCGCGAGGACCGGCATGCGCAGGCCGCGCTGCTGCACGCCCAGGAGCCACCGGCCGTGGAGGGACCCGTGCGCGACGACCGGCTGCGTCTGATCTTCACCTGCTGCCACCCGGCGCTCGCCCCCGCGGCGCGGGTGGCCCTCACCCTGCGTCTCCTGGGCGGACTGACCACCACGGAGATCGCCCGCGCCTTCCTGGTGCCGGAGCCGACGATGGCCCAGCGGATCGTGCGGGCCAAGGGGAAGATCCGCGACGCGCACATCCCGTACCGGATCCCCGGCGACGCCGATCTGCCGGAACGGCTTCGCGCGGTCCTCGCCGTCGTCTATCTCGTCTTCAACGAGGGGCACACGGCCAGCGCGGGGGACGCGCTCGTCCGCGACGACCTCTGCGCGGAGGCCATCCGCCTGGGACGGCTCCTGACCGAGCTGATGCCCGACGAGCCCGAGGCCCTGGGCCTGCTCGCGCTCATGCTGCTCTCCGAGTCGCGGCGGGCTGCCAGGACCACCACGGACGGCGGGCTCGTCCTCCTCGCCGACCAGGACCGCGGCCGGTGGGACCGCGCGCTGATCGACGAGGGCCAGGCGCTCGTCCGCCGCTGCCTGCGCCGCGGCAGCCCCGGGCCGTACCAGATCCAGGCCGCGATCAACGCCGTGCACAGCGACGCGCCGACCGCGTCCGCCACGGACTGGGGCCAGATCCTCCAGCTGTACGACCAGCTCCTTGCCGTGGCCCCGAGCCCGGTCGCGGCCCTCAACCGCGCGGTGGCGGTGGCCGAGGTCAAGGGGCCCGCCGCAGCGTTGCCCCTGGTCGACGAGCTGGCTCTCGACAGCTACCACGTGTTCCACGCCATCCGCGCGGACCTGCTGCGACGCCTCGGCCGCACCGATGAGGCGGCACGCGCGTACGACGCCGCACTGGCCCGCACCGAGAACGCCGCCGAGCGGGCCTTCCTGCTCGGCCGCCGTCAGGAGGAGAGATGAGGGAGTCGTCCTTGACCGCGCTCCACGCCCAGGAGATCCACACCGCCCGCCTCGTCCTCGTACCTCTGAAGGTCGAGCACGCGGACGAGATGGCCGATGTGCTCGCCGACCCCGCCCTGCACACCTTCATCGGCGGATCCCCGGACGATCCACAGGCCCTGCGCGCCCGCTACCTGCGGATGACCGCGGGCTCCCCCGACCCGGCGGTCTCCTGGTGCAACTGGGTGCTGCGGCTGCGCGACGAGGACTGCCTGGCCGGGACGGTGCAGGCCACGGTCGGCCCCACCGCCGACGGCAGCGACCGCGGCGGCGCGCTGGTCGCGGAGATCGCCTGGGTCGTGGGAACCCCCTGGCAGGGGCGGGGCATCGCGGCCGAGGCTGCCCGCGGCCTCGTCGGCTGGCTCGCGGGGCAGCGGGCCGTGCGCTGCGTCGTCGCCCATGTCCACCCGGACCACCTGGCTTCGGCCGCCGTCGCCACCGCCGCGGGTCTCTCCCCCACGGACGAGTGGCAGGACGGCGAGGTCAAGTGGCAGCGGACGATGGAGCGTTGAGCGAAGCCGGCCGACGATGTCCCGCTCAGCGTCGGCCGCGGAACGTACGACGCAGGTCGCCCACCCAGCCCTCGGGGATCTCCCACGGGATGAAGTGACCGCCGCTCTCGTGCGCGGCGAGGTTGACGTGGTGGTACCAGTCGGCACGGTCACCGGCGAGCCAGCTCTGGATCCGCTGCTCGGTGGTGGTGACTCCGGGCGGGTTCTCGTGGCCGACGAACGTGAGTCCGGTGGGGGCCTCGATGGCAGGCCGGCGGTCGTGGGAGGGCGTCCAGGGGTAGCGGTTGGCGTTCGCGTAGTAGCGCACCGACGTTCCGATGGCGTTGTTCACCCAGAAGATCATGGCGTGCGTGAGCAGATCGTCCTTGGAGAAGACGCTCTCCACATCGCCCCGGTTGTCGCTCCACTTGTCCCAGCGCTCCAGGATCCAGGCGAGCAGCCCGACCGGTGAGTCGCTGAGCCCGTAGGACAGGGTGCTGGGGCCGAGGACGTGCACGGCCAGATGAGCGGCGAACCGCCTTTCCAGGGACAGGAGTTGACGGTGCGCGGGCTCGGGAAGACCCTCCGGGATCGGCTGTCCGCCGCTGAGGTCCCAGCCCCGGTCGCCGTTGAACATGGTGAGCTTCTGGCCGGAGCCGATGTGGATGCCGTACAGCTCGTCGGCGTACTTGTGGCCGAGCTGACCGGTGACGAGGGCGCCGATGTCACATCCCGCGGCGGCGTACTTCTCGTGGCCGAGCGTGTCGGTCATCAAGGTGTGCCAGAGGTCGGCGACCTTCCAGAAGTTCATGTCGGGGTGGTCCGGCAGCGGCGTGGAGAAACCGAAGCCGGGCAGGGAGGGGACGATGACGTCGAAGGCGTCCGCCGGGTCGCCGCCGAACGCGGCGGGGTCGGCGAGCGGATCGACGACCTTGGACCAGTGCCAGAAGGTCCAGGGCCAGCCGTGCGTGAGGACGAGCGGAGTGGGGGCGGGGCCGACGCCGGGCCTGCGCATGAAATGCACCGGCACGCCGTCGACGCTCACCCGGTAGTGCTCATAGGAGTTGACGGCCGCTTCGGCCTTGCGCCAGTCGTAGTGATGGAGCCAGTACTCCGCCAACTCCTGGAGGTAGCCGCGGCGGACGCCGTAGTACCCGTCGTCGTTGCCCACGTCGTCGGGCCACCGCGTCAGCCGCAGCCGCGCCCGGAGGTCGTCGAGCACCGCGTCGGGGACGTGGATGGGCTCGGGAGTCAACGGGAAGCGCGCTGCGGCTGACATCAGGAATCGGGTTCCTTCCGAGGGCGGGGTCAGTACGGGCGGTCGCCCGCGATCGCGACACGTTCGGCCACGCGACGGTGCGGGGCGTAGTCGTCGACCGCGTAGTGCTGGGTGGAGCGGTTGTCCCAGAAGGCGACGTCACCGGCCTGCCAGTGGAACCGCACCTGGTACTCGGGGACCTGCGCCTGTCGCACCAGATAGCTCAGCAGCCGGTCGCTCTCCGCGCGCTCCATGCCCACGATGTGCGTGGTGAAGGAGGTGTTCACGAAGAGCATCCGCCGCCCGGTCTCCGGGTGCCTGCGCACCACGGGGTGCGTGACCGGCGGGAACTGCTCCTGGAGCGGGATCAGCTTCTCGGGCCCGTAGAAGCGGACGAAGCCGGGGATGAAGTCGTGCACGGCCTGGGCCCCTTCGATGCGCGCCTTCACCTCGTCGGGCAGGTTGTCGTACGCGGCCGCCATGTCCGCCCACATGGTGTCGCCGCCCACCGGCGGGACCTCACGCAGCTGGAGGACGGCGCCGAGCGCGGGACGCTCGCGGAAGGTGACGTCGGCGTGCCAGACGTTCTCGTACGTGGGGGTGGCGCTGCCGCCCTTGTCGAACCGGACGACGTCGTCGGCCGAGCCGCGCGCGAGCAGCGGATTGGTCTCCAGGTCGCCCCAGTTGAGGGCGAAGGCGCGCTGCTGCTCGGAGGTGATCCCCGCCCCCCGGAAGAAGAGCACCTTCCACTCCAGGAGAGCGCGGTTCAGCTCCTCGCGCAGCGCGGGGGTGAGCGGCTTCGCGAGGTCGACGCCGCGGATCTCGGCGCCGATGAGGCGGCCCTGGGGGACGACGTCGATCAGGTCGTAGGGGCGCTCCTCCCAGCCTTCGGGTACGCGGCGCAGGGTGCGGCGGCCTTCGTACATGCCGTCGGCGGGGACGCGGGCGTCACGCAGCGTGGGCGGGACGGCAGGAGCAGCGGAGGAGACGGCAGGGGAAACCACAGCCATGGTGATCCTTCAGTGGTGAGTGAACGGGTGGCGGTACGGAGACGGATCCCCGGACAGCTAGCGACCCGATCGCTCGCACCCGCGCCGCCACGGAACCCCGAAGGTCCTCACGGCGGCGGTCAGGTGCTGGATCATGCACGCCATTGTGTATGGCTATGCCTTGCGGAGCAAACCCCCGTACTCGTAGATCCCCTTGCTCTGCTCGGTGGCGCCCAGGTAGGGGGCCAGATCGTCGTGGACCGGGGCGAGCGGGGGCTGGTCGGCGTCCGGGCGCCAGTCGACGAGGTTCACCAGGCCGGGCTCGACCGGCTCCAGGCCGTCGAGAAGCGCGTCGAGCTCGGCGGGGGTGCGGGTCTGCCAGGGGACGCCGCCGCCGGAGATGTGCGCGCTCATCGCGGCGCCGCGGTGCGGGTCGTCGGCGACGACCTGCGAGAGGCCCAGGTAGCTGCCGGGGGCCGCGCGGTCCATGATCGTGCGCAGCACGCGGCGGGGGTTGTCGGCGTCGGTGAGGTGGTGCACCACCGACAGGAAGAGCACCGCGACCGGCTCGTCGAAGTCGATGAGGCGCGTCACGTCCGGGTTGCCGAGGACGGCGTCCTGGTCGCGCATGTCGCCGTGGATGACCGTGGTGGTGGAGTCGTCGGCGAGCAGCGCCCTGCCGTGCGCGAGGACGATCGGGTCGATGTCCACGTAGACGACGCGGGTGTCGGGTGCGAAGCGCTTGGCGACCTGGTGGACGTTGTCGTCGGTGGGCAGGCCGCAGCCCATGTCGATGAACTGGCGGATCCCGGCCCGGGTCAGATGGCGCACGACGCGGAAGAGGAACTCGCGATTCTGCCGGGCGATGTCGACGCACTCGGGGAAGTCGGGCAGCGTCTGCAGCAGGAAGTCGCGGTCGACCGCGTAGTTGTCCTTGCCGCCGAGCATCCAGCCGTAGGCGCGCGCCGACGTCGGCACGTCGAAGGGTATGGATGTGATCTCGGTCTGCTCGTCTGCGGCCACAGCGCGTTCTCCACCTCTCCCGGAGGGAACATGGGTTTCTGCTCCGTCGCGGCGACACTATCCCGTGGCCCACGGCCGAGTGAACCGGGTACCGATCATCAACGGGCATACCCACAGCGGTGGTTGAGGACATGGACCGGGACGCAGGGCATGACATCGGACACCCGCGCGCCCGCGAGGCGGCCGGATGCCGCATGATCGGACGTGCGCGCATCACGTACCACCGGATACGTACCACCAGAGAGGACCTCCCCATGGAAGACCGCTTCGACGTCGTCGTGCTCGGAGCAGGACCCGGCGGCTATGTGGCCGCCATCCGCGCCGCCCAGCTGGGCAAGCGGGTAGCGGTCGTCGAGGAGAAGTACTGGGGAGGTGTCTGCCTCAACGTCGGCTGCATCCCGACCAAGGCGCTGCTGCGCAACGCCGAGCTGGCCCATCTGTTCACGCACGAGCAGAAGACGTACGGCATCAAGGTCGACGGGAACGTGTCCTTCGACTACGGCGAGGCGTTCAACCGCAGCCGCACCGTCGCGGACGGCCGCGTCAAGGGCGTCCACTTCCTGATGAAGAAGAACAAGATCACGGAGTTCGACGGGCGGGGCACGTTCCTCGACGCGAACACGCTCCAGGTCGCCAAGTCGGACGGCACCACGGACACGATCACGTTTGAGAACTGCATCATCGCCACGGGCGCGACGCCGAAGCTGCTGCCCGGCACGCGGCGCTCCGAGCGCGTCGTGACGTACGAGGAGCAGATCCTCGCCGACAGCGTGCCGGAGTCGATCGTCATCGCGGGCGCCGGCGCCATCGGCATCGAGTTCGCCTATGTCCTGCACAACTACGGCGTGAAGGTCACGATCGTCGAGTTCCTCGACCGCATCGCGCCCCTGGAGGACGCGGACGTCTCGACGGAGCTGGCCAAGCAGTACCGCAAGCTCGGCATCGACGTGAAGACCTCCACCCGCGTCGAGTCGATCGACGAGTCGGGCCCCAAGGTCAAGGTCACGGTGACGGGCAAGGACGGCAAGCAGGAGGTCCTGGAGGCGGACAAGGTCCTGCAGGCCATCGGCTTCGCGCCGAACGTCACGGGCTTCGGCCTGGAGGCGACCGGCGTGGCGGTGACCGAGCGCGGCGCCATCGACATCGACGGGCACGGCCGGACGAACGTGCCGCACATCTACGCCATCGGTGACGTCACCGCGAAGCTGATGCTCGCGCACACCGCCGAGTCCATGGGTGTCGTGGCCGCCGAGACGATCGCGGGCGCCGAGACGATGGAACTCGACTACCCGATGATCCCGCGGGCCACCTACTCCCAGCCGCAGATCGCCAGCTTCGGCTGGACGGAGGCGCAGGCGAAGGAGAAGGGCTTCGACGTCAAGGTCGCCAAGTTCCCGTTCATGGCGAACGGCAAGGCGCACGGCCTCGGCGACACCGTCGGCTTCGTCAAGATCATCAGCGACGCGCGGTACGGCGAGATCATCGGCGCCCACCTGATCGGCCCGGACGTCACGGAGCTGCTTCCCGAGCTGACCCTGGCCCAGCAGTGGGACCTGACGGTGCACGAGGTCGCGCGCAACGTCCACGCGCACCCCACGCTCGGCGAGGCGGTCAAGGAAGCGGTGCACGGCCTGGCCGGACACATGATCAACTTCTGACGGCAGCCGGGCACGTACGGGCGGGGCCCCTGGAGCGGGCCTCCCCGGGCCCTCCGGGCGCGCCCCCTTGGGCCTCCTGGGCGCGCCCCCTCGGGCCTCCCGGGCGCGCCCCGCCGTTGCGCCGAACGGCTCAAGTGGCGGGGCCGCCCGGTCCGGAAGATCCTTGGTCAGAACGCATCGCTACGCCTCGGGGGCGAGGGAGAGGCAGCAGCATGTTCTCTGGCCTGGGCCGATTCGTGGTCCGTCGCCCGTGGTGGATCATCCTGGCGTGGGTCGTGGCGGCCGGCGCCGTGATCTCCCTGGCGCCGAAACTCACCTCAAGCAGCGACGAGGCAAGCTTCCTGCCGGACCATTACGAGTCCATCCGCGCGGCGGACGTGCAGGAAGCGGAGTTCCCCAAACAGCAGAACGTCGGCGCGATCATCGTCTTCCAGCGCTCCGACGGCGGAAAGCTGACGGCCGCCGACTCCGCGGACGTCGCCCGCATCTCCAAGGATCTCCAGGCCAAGAAGATCCCCGAGGTGCAGGCGGTCGTGCCAGGCGCGGTCTCGCCGAACAAGCTGGTGCAGACGTCGGTCGTCGCGATGCCGAAGATCACCAACCCCGAGGACACCGCACAGCAGGACGCGGTCGAAGACCTGCGGTCCGATCTCAAGCCCGAGCTGAAGGGCACGGACCTGTCCGCCGGGATCACCGGCTCCGCCGCGCAGGCGCTCGACGAGAGCGACGCGTCGGAGCGGGCGGGACTGCTCGTCGGGGTCGGCACGATCGTGATCATCATCGTGCTGCTCCTGGTGATCTTCCGGAGCCCGATCATCGCGCTGCTGCCCGTCGTCCTGATCGGCCTCATCTCGCCGATGGCGACCGGTCTGATCGCCTCCGCGAACAAGGCCTTCGACATGAAGGCCGACTCCTCCATCCAGGAACTCCTCACCGTCGTCCTGTTCGGCGTCGGCACGGACTACATCCTGTTCCTGCTCTTCCGCTACCGAGAGGCGTTGCGGGCGGGCGAGGATCCCAAGGGCGGCATGGTGCATGCCGTCGAGCGGGTCGGCGAGGCGATCACCTCGGCGGCGGGCGCCGTCATCGTCGCGTTCGCCGCGCTCACGCTCTCCTCGCTCGGGATGCTGCGGTCGATGGGCCCGGCCCTGGCGATCGCGGTCTTCGTGACGCTGCTCGCCGGGCTCACGCTGGTCCCCGCCGTCGTCTCGCTGCTCGGCACGAAGGTGTTCTGGCCCTCCAAGTCGTGGCAGCGGGAGCCGCAGGGCACCGGATTCGCGCGGCTCGGCAAGGCCATCGCCCGCAAGCCCGCCGTCTGGGCCCTGGTGTCGGCGCTGTTCATGGGCGCGCTCACGCTCGGCGCCCTCGGATACCGGGCCAACTTCGACCTGGCGGGATCCTCGCTGCCCAAGGACAAGGAGTCCATGGTCGCCCTGAAGGATCTCCAGAAGGGCTTCCCCGCGGGCACCACCGACCCGACCTTCGTCTACCTCACGTCGACGGACGACGGACCGCTCCCCGCGGCGCGCACCGCCGCCTTCCGGGGACAGCTGGACGACATCCAGGGCGTGGGCGAGGTCTCCGCTCCCCGTCTGAGCACGGACCGCTCCACGGCGTCGTTCTCCGTGGTGCTCTCGGACCCGCCCGCGTCCGACAAGGCCCTGGAGACCGTCAAGGACCGCCTGCGCCCGACCGCCCACGAGGACGCCCCGCCCGGCACCGAGGCACTCGTCGGCGGGACGACGGCGGTGTACGTCGACATCAACAAGGCGGTGGACCGCGACTACTCGGTGGTCTTCCCGGTGGCGGCGCTGGCCATCATGGTCATCCTCGGCCTGCTGCTGCGGAGCCTGGTGGCGCCCTGGTACCTGATGCTGTCCGTCGCCCTCGGCTTCGGCGCGACCCTGGGCGCGACCTCGCTGCTGTTCCAACAGATCGGCAGCCAGCCGGGGTTGATGTTCATGCTGCCGGTGATCATGTATCTGTTCGTGGTCGCACTCGGCACGGACTACAACATCCTGATGGTGTCGCGCCTGCGCGAGGAGGCCCGCGAGGGCCGTACCCCGCACGACGCGGCCGGCACGGCGGTGCGCCACTCGGGCCCGACGATCGGCTCGGCGGGCGTGATCCTTGCGGGCACGTTCGCGACACTGATGCTCGCGGGCAACTCGACGCTCTCCCAGATGGGCTTCTCCCTCTCCTTCGGCATCCTCATCGCCGCCTTCGTCATGGCGATGATCTTCACGCCCGCGCTGACGGCCCTCATCGGGCACGCGGCGTGGTGGCCGGGCCACGGGGACCAGAAGCGCAACGGCGGCGGCACGCGCCACGGCGAGGGCGAAAGGCCGGACGTGGACGGCGAGTCGGATGCGGACGGAGTGCGCCCCTAATCCCCTAGTCGCTTAGTCGCCTGGCCGCCTAGTCGCCCTTGCCGTACGCCGCGGAGAGCGCCTGCGCGTCCGCGTACGAGGGCATGCCGTCCGGCACGGCGAGGCCCTCGGCGATCGAGCGCGCCGCCTCGACGGCTCCGTGCAGGGCGGCACGGAAGAGCAGCGAGCCGCTGCTCACGCGGCGCACGCCGAGCTCCGCCAGACGCCGGTAGGTGAGGGCGCCGGACGCGAAGAGGATGTTCAGCGGGGGGCCGGCCATCCCCGCGACAAGACCTGCGATGACCTTCTCGTCCTGGAGCCCGGGGACGAACAGGCCGTCGGCGCCCGCCTGCCGGTAGGCGTCGGCCCGGCGCTCGGTCTCCCCTTGTCCCCCGGCGTGCAGCCAGTAGGTGTCCGTGCGCGCGTTGACGAAGAGATCCGGCGCCGTCTCCTTGACGGCGCGGATCAGCTCGCACTGCGAGGCCGTGTCGGCCAGCGTCCCGTCCGGGCGCCCGTCCTCGATGTTCACGCCCACGACACCCGCCCCGACCAGTTCCGCGGCGAGGGCCGCGACCTCCTGGGGCCGCTCGCCGAAGCCGCCCTCGATGTCCACGGTGATCAGCGCGGGCAGCCGGGCCAGGCCGCGGGCCAGGTGCAGGGTCTCCTCCCGTGTGCCGCCCATGGCGTCCGCCTTGCCCGCGGCCGCCGCCACGCCGAGGCTGGTCGTGCCGATCGCCGGGAAGCCGCCGTGGGCGAGCGCGGCGGCGGAGGCGTGGTCCCAGGCGTTGGGCAGCAGCAGGGGTGCGCCGGTGCGGTGCAGGGCGCGGAACTGGTCGGCTCGCTGTGCGTACGTCATGCGCGGACCGTAGCTGCGCGTCGATTCGGCGACCACCGAAACGTCCTGGTGGGCGAGGGGTGGGGCGGCGGCCGGGCAGGCCTTCCGACAGGGCGGGAAAATTGTTCCGGCGTAATGTCGAGAACGGGTCGTCCGCTCCGACGTCCCCTGTGAGAGTTGCCCACAAGGGGTGACCACCGCACAGCGGAGGAGCGACATCATGAAGTATCTGGTGATGGTTCAGGGAACGCAGGCGGACTACGAGGCGCAGAGCGGCAAGGGGAACGCGACCAGCCCGGCCTGGAGCGAGAAGGACCTGCAGGCGATGTTCGCCTTCATGGGCGCACTCAACGACGATCTGGCCGAGTCCGGCGAGATCGTCGACGGTCAGGGCCTGGCCGAGCCCGCGCAGACCCGTCTGGTCGACGTGGACAAGGACGGCCGCCCGGTCATCACGGACGGTCCCTACGGCGAGACGAAGGAAGTGCTCGCCGGGTACTGGGTCCTGGACTGCGCGAGCCTCGACCGGGTCACGGAGATCGCGAATCGCATCCAGCAGTGCCCGATCCCCGAGGGCGCGCCCAACTACCCCGTCGTGATCCGCCCCATCATGGGTGGCCCCGACGACGCATCCTGAACAGCGAAGCCTTGGTCGAGGACCTGCTGCGCCTGCACGCGCCGCAGGTCCTCGGCGCGCTCGTGCGCCGGTACGGGCACTTCGGCGAGGCCGAGGACGCAGTGCAGGAGGCGCTGCTCGCCGCGGCCCGGCAGTGGCCCGAGCAGGGCGTTCCCGAGAACCCTCGCGGCTGGCTGATCAGGGTCGCTTCGCGGCGCCTGACGGATCAGCTGCGCAGTGACGAGGCCCGGCGCAGACGTGAGGAGGAGGCCGCCCAGCTGTCGCCCCGGGACACCTTCACGGCACCCGCGCCGGGCGAGAGCCGCGCGCCCTCCGACGACGACACCCTGACGCTGCTCTTCCTGTGCTGCCATCCGGGGCTGAGTGCGGCCGCTCAGGTCGCGCTGACGCTGCGCGCGGTCGGCGGTCTGACCACGGCCGAGATCGCCCGCGCCCATCTCGTGCCCGAGGCGACGATGGCGCAGCGGATCAGCAGGGCGAAGGCCAAGGTCAAGGGGGTGCCCTTTCGGCAGCCGGGCCCCGAGGACCGTGATCAGCGGCTCGCGGCCGTCCTTCAGGTGCTCTACCTCATCTTCAACGAGGGCTACACGGCGACATCGGGCAGTGCTCTGCACCGCTCCGATCTGGCGCGCGAGGCGATCCGGCTGACCCGGGCCGTGCGCACCCTGCTGCCCGAGGAGGGCGCGGTGACCGGCCTTCTCGCGCTCATGCTGCTCACCGAGGCCCGCAGCGCAGCTCGCACCGGCCCCCACGGGGAGCTCATCCCGCTCGACGAACAGGACCGCTCGCGCTGGGACCGGCGCGCGATCGACGAGGGCTGCGCCCTGGTCGAGAAGGCCCTGTCCCAAGGCTCCGCGGGCGCCTACCAGTTGCAGGCGGCGATCGCCGCGCTGCACGACGAGGCGGCGCGCGCCGACGACACCGACTGGCCGCAGATCCTGGCCCTGTACGACATCCTCGTACGCCGCACGCGCGACCCGATGGCCGAACTCAGCCGGGCCGTGGCCTTCGCGATGGTGCACGGGCCGCGGGCCGGGCTCGCCGAAGTCGCGTCTCTGGAGGGCCGGTTGGCGGGCCATCACCGGCTCGATGCCGTGCGCGCCCATCTCCTGGAGCGGGCGGGCGACACCGAAGCGGCCCAGGCGGCCTACCAGTTGGCGGCCAAGCGTACGCTGAGCATCCCCGAGACCCGCTACCTGCAGATGCGTGCGGCTCGCCTGTCGTCGACCTGAGCACGGAGAGCATGATGATCAGCGTCCCGGGCGGTCAGGTGACGCTGTCGGACCGGCGGACACGGCGCAGTTGGCCGGTGGAGGTCGCGGCCCACGAACTCGCGGCGTTCCCCGTCACCCAGGAGCTGTACGCGCAGGTCACCGGCGAGCGGCCGAGCACCGCGCACGGCGACCGGTTGCCCGTCGAGGGCGTTTCCTGGCTGGACGCGGTCCGGTTCTGCAACGCCCTGTCCCTGCGTGAGGGGCTGGCGCCCGCCTATCGTCTCCCCGCCGATGGTGAGGGTGCCGAGTGGGACGTGTCCGCCGACGGTTACCGGCTGCCGACCGAGGCCGAGTGGGAGCACGCGTGCCGGGCCGGCACGGCCGGTGCGCGGTACGGGCCGCTCGACGAGATCGCCTGGCACGGCGGCAACGGCTCCGGACGGATCCACGACGTGGGCGGCAAGCAGGCCAACGCGTGGGGCCTGTACGACATGCTGGGCAATGTGTGGGAGTGGTGCTGGGACCTCTACGACCCCGAGGTGTACGGCACCTATCGGGTGCTCCGTGGCGGTGGCTGGTTCGACGAGCACTGGAGCTGCCGGGCCTCGGTGCGGCGCCGCAGCCACCCGACGTTCCGGATCGACGACGTGGGGTTCCGCGTCGCGCGCTCCCCCGCCGACCGCGAGCCGAGGTGGCGGTAAGTACACCTCCCGACACCGACCGGCACGTAACGCAGCTCACAGGAACAAGGGTCCGACCTGGGAACACAGGCTATTGGTTCACCGTTGAACAGTACGTAGGTCCCGATCGCGATTCCCCCGTCCGGTCGGGGCCTACCTCTCTTTCCGACCGGACATGTCCATCCCGTTCCGTTTCACGCCTTCGAGCGCGAATATGCCAACCGCACCGCGCGGCGCACCCCCCGGACGGCATCATGCGTTCATGGACGGTGCCAAGCCTGTGCAGGTCTTGTTCACACCCGACGAGTACGAAGCGGTCCAGCGCAACGCGGACCAGCTCGGGCTCCCGGTCGATGAGTTCATACGCCGGGCCGCGACCGTCGACGCCACGGAACTCCCCTGCCCCACCACCGGCGCCCGGCGCGGCTCCGGCGCTCCGGCGGCCGTGCCGCCCGTCCGCCGGAGCCTGGGCCCTGGTGGCGCACCCGCGCTCCAGCGCTTCCTGGACACGCTCGCGGCCGCGGTGGAGCCCGCCCCTGACGAGGAGCGGGTCCCACCGCAGCCGACGGTCCGCAGCTGCTCGGGGCAGTGACGCTCAGGTCAAGCTGATCTCCGGCTCGTACAGGTCGAGCCAGAGCGCCAGGTCCAGCGTGCGTTCGAGGCCACGCCGGGACGCCTGGGTGATCTGCGGTACGTCGCGTCCCGCGGCCCGCGCCACCCGGTCACGGTCGACCAGGTCGAAGACCGGGTGGTCGGGCTTGGCGAGGAGGTCCTTGACGTGTTCCTGGAGGGCGGTCGCGTACTTGGGGTCCTGCGTGGAGGGATAGGGGCTCTTCACGCGGTCGTACACGGAGCGCGGCAGGACGTCCGCGGTCGCCTCCCGCAGGAGGCTCTTCTCCCTGCCGTCGAAGGACTTCAGGGACCAGGGCGCGTTGTAGACGTACTCGACCAGGCGGTGGTCGCAGAACGGCACCCGCACCTCAAGGCCGACGGCCATGCTCGCGCGGTCCTTGCGGTCGAGCAGGACGCGTACGAACCGGGTCAGGTGCAGATGGGAGATCTTCCGCATCCGGTACTCGAAGTCGCTCTCGCCGTCGAGGCGTCGGATGCCGGCGACCGCCGTGTCGTAACTCTTCTGGATGTACGAGGGGAGGTCGAGGGCCGCGGTCAGGTCCGGGCGCAGGACGTCCGCGTCGTCGCCGAAGTGCTCGGCGAACTTCACCAGCCAGGGGAAGGTGTCGGCGTTGCGCGCCTCTTCGTCGAAGAACTGGAGGTAGCCGCCGAAGACTTCGTCCGCGGACTCCCCGGAGAGCGCGACCGTCGAGTGTTCCCTGATGGCCCGGAAGAGGAGGTAGAGCGAGGCGTCCATGTCGCCGAAGCCCATGGGCAGGTCACGGGCGCGGATCATCTTGGCCCTGACCTCGGGGTCGGCGAGGGCGTGCGAGTCCAGGACGATGTCGCGGTGATCGGTGCCGGAGGCCTTGGCCACGTCGTGCACATAGGGCGTGTCCGGGGTGGAGCGCAGCGCGTCGGCGACGAAGTTCTCGCTCTGGCCGACGAAGTCGACGGCGAAGCTGCGTACGGTCTCGCCCGCTTCGCCGAGTTGACGCGCGGCGATCGCGGTCATCGCCGAGGAGTCGAGGCCGCCGGAGAGCAGCGTGCAGCGCGGCACGTCCGAGACGAGCTGGCGGCGCACGATGTCGTCGAGGAGCTCGCGCACCTTGGCGACGGACTCATCGCGGCCGTCGGGGTGCGGCCGGGTCTCCAGGCGCCAGTAGACGTGACGGCGCAGGCCTGAGCGGTCGACGGTCACGACGGTGCCGGGCTCGACCTCGCGCATGCCGTCCCACACGGCGTGGCCGGGCGTCTTGACGAAGGTGAAGAGCTCCCGCAGACCGTCGGCGTTCACCCGGGCGCGGGCCAGCGGGTTGGCGAGGATCGCCTTGGGCTCGGAGCCGAAGAGGACGCCGTCCGGGGTCTCGTAGTAGTAGAAGGGCTTGATGCCCATCCGGTCGCGGATCATGACGAGCTTGTCGTCCCTGCCGTCCCACACCGCGAACGCGTACATGCCGTTGAGCCGTTCGGCGACCGCCTCGCCCCACTCAAGGTAGCCGCGCAGGACGACTTCGGTGTCGGAGTCGGTGGTGAACCGGTGGCCGCGCCCGGTCAGTTCGCGGCGCAGTTCGGTGTAGTTGTAGGTCTCCCCCGAGTAGACGAGGGCGACGGTGCCGCGCGGCATGCGCGCGGTCATGGGCTGGCGCCCGCCGGGCAGGTCGATGATGGCGAGCCTGCGGTGCCCCAGTCCGGCAGGGCCCTCGATCCAGGTGCCGCGGTCGTCGGGGCCGCGGCAGGACATCGTCTCGGTCATCGCGTCCAAGGTGCCGGAGACGGACCGCAGATCACGGTCGAAGGAGACCCAGCCAGTAATGCCACACATGCGCTACCTCCTGCTTCACGCTGCCTCTGCGCTTCCACCCGACGAACTAGGTGTAGATAGCAGCTATACGGCGAGCGTGCGCCTCGCGACTGCGTACGGTCAATGAGCCGGTAACACGGAACGGCACATTCCGGCCAACGGCAAAGAGTTCTCCAAAGGGGCTCCCACCTGCGCTTTCACTCGGCGGCGTGGGCAGCCCGGAGCGCGTCACGCAGCAGCGCCGCCACGTCGTCGCGGGCCCGGCCGATCGCGTCCGGGAAGATGCGCAGACCGTGCGCGACCAGGGCGCCCTCATGCAGCAGCATGAGCGTCCGGCCGAGCTTCGCCGCCCTCCGGGGAGCGATGTCGCGGGCGAGCCCGGTGAACAGGGCGAGCATCCAGGCCTTCTGGCCGGTGATGACCTGATACGCGGGGTGCGTGGGGTCGCTGATCTCGGCGTGCGCGTTGACCATGCTGCACCCCTTGACGCTGTTCGTGTCGGCCCAGTCGCGCGAGGCGTCGAAAACGGCCAGGATCCTGGCCCGCGGGGCGGTCGCGGCCTCGACGTACGGAGCGAGGAATGCCTGCCAGCGCTCGTCGCGGGCCGCCAGATACTCGACGACGATCTGCTCCTTGGAGCCGAACCGGTCGTACAGCGTCTTCTTGGTGACCCCGGCCTCGGCGGCGATGAGGTCCACGCCGACGGCATGGATGCCGCGGTCGTAGAACAGCGCGCTCGCGGCGTCCAGGGCGCGCCGCGCACCCGGCGTCATGACGATCCTCCGCGGCGCGCTCGTGGAGCCCGTGGCGGCCTTCGCGATCTCACTCACCCTGTCACCCATACCCCCATAGTAAACCGATCTGTATAGTCGAGGAGGAGTAGACAGATCGGTTTACTCTGCCGTCCGCTCCCGACGGCCCTGTCGGGACCTCAGCCGCCATCGGAGGACCGCCATGAACGTCCTGCTCTCGATCGCGTTCGTACTGACCTGGAGCTCCGGCTTCATCGGGGCCAAACTGGGCGCCGGCAGCGCCTCCGCGGTGACGGTCCTGATGTGGCGCTTCCTGCCGCTGGCTCTCGTGCTCGCCCTCGTCGCCCTCACCGTGGCGCGGGCGTCCTGGCGCGGGCTCACGGCACGCGACGCGCTGCGGCAGGCGGCGGTCGGGGCGCTGTCGCAGAGCGGCTATCTGCTCACCGTGTACTACGCGATACAACTCGGCGTCTCCAGCGGCACCACCGCCCTGATCGACGGCACCCAGCCGCTGGTCGCGGGCGCCCTGGCCGGGCCGCTGCTCGGCCAGTACGTCTCGCGCACGCAGTGGGTGGGCCTCGGGCTCGGCGTGACCGGGGTCGTCATCGTGACCGCGGCGGACGCCACGGGCGGCACGGACGCTCCCTGGTGGGCCTATCTGGTGCCGTTCCTCGGGATGTTCTCGCTGGTCGCGGCGACCTTCCTGGACCGCCGCTCCCCCCGTCAGGTCGCCCCGGCGGTCTCCATGACAGTCCACTGCGTGACCAGCGCCGTCATCTTCACGGCGCTGGCCGTGGGCGCGGGCGCCGCGGTGCCGCCGGCGGAGGCGTCGTTCTGGGTGGCCATCAGCTGGCTGGTGACGCTCTCCACCTTCGGCGGGTACGGGCTCTACTGGCTGATCCTGCGGCGCTCCGGGGTCACGCAGGTCAACACGCTCATGTTCCTGATGGCTCCGGTGACGGCGCTGTGGGGCGCCCTGATGTTCGGCGAACCCTTCGGCGTACAGACGGCGTTGGGCCTCGCGGTCGGGCTCGCGGCGGTCGCCGTCGTGCACCGGGGGAAGGAACCGGCGGCCACGGTGGTGTGCTCGCCGCGGGACGCGTCCACGGCCGCGCAAGCAGCGCGGACCGCGCCGCGTCAGTCCGCCAGCCGGAAGTCCGCGTAGTCGAAGCCGGGCGCGACGACGCAGCTCACCAGGACAGGATCGTCACCGGCCGGGCGCGCCGCCTGCCACACACCGCCCGGCACCAGGATCTGCGGGCGCTCGCCGTGCTCGACCCCCGGGCCGAGCCGCATGGGCGCCGCGCCCTCCTTCGGGAGTTCGCCGTCACCTCCCAGACGCAGGTCCAGCGGGCCGCCGCGGTGCCAGAGCCAGATCTCGTCGGAGCGCACCGCGTGCCAGCGGGACTCCTCTCCCGGGCAGAGCAGGAAGTAGATGGCGGTGGCCGCGGACCGCGGGCCTGGGTAGCCCCGGGGCGTGAAGGACTGGTCCGACACCCAGGTCTCGACGAACCAGCCCCCTTCGGGGTGCGGCTCCATGCCCAACTCGCTTGCCAGGGCCGGGCGTTCAGTCGCGTCACTCATGCGTGCTCTCCGTTCCGGAGGTCTACGGATTCCTCGCCTCCAGGGACTGTACGTCGACGAGCGGGCCCACCCGGAGCGTGGCGAGGAGGCGCGCGGCGGACGTCGCCCTCACGGAGGGGTTCCTCATGGAGGGTTCCTCACGGAGGGGTGAGGAAGGCCTGCACGGTGGGCGCGTACCGCTCGGTGATCTCGTCGATCGGCGTGCCGCGCACGTGCGGTCCGCGGGCTATTCCGTACATCACGCCCAGACCGAGCAGCGTGCCCACCGCGAGCTCCGCGCGCACGCCCGCGTCCGGCCCTTCGAGGCGCTCGCGGAGCCGCTCCACCACCTGCGTACGGAAGTTGGTGCGCAGGGTGTCGCCCTGTTCACGGTGGAGCGGGGCGAAGACGATCCGCAGGATGGGGTCGGCGCCGTGCTCCGCCTGGCCGGTCAGCAGGTGGTGGACCATGTGGCGGCCCAGTGCGGCGAGGGGCGCGTCGAGCAGGGCATCGGCGTCGGCCTCGAAGGACATGATGCGGGCGAAGAGCGCGTCCTTGTTGCCGAAGTACTTGAGGATCAACGGCGGGCTCACACCGGCCCGTTCAGCCACCGCCTTGAGCGTGATGTCGGCGTGCGCGTGCCGGGCGAGGAGGTAGCGGGCGGCACGGATGATGGCGGCCTTCGTCGCCTCGGCGTCGCGGCGGGCGGGTCCAGTGGCACACGCCCCGGGTTCCGGTGCCGCGCCAAAGGCCCTTGCGGTCATGGCGTCAGAGGTGTTCAAGGCGTCAGCTCCTTCCTTCCAGGGCCGTCTCCTGCAGGGGTCCTGGCCGGCCGGCGGTCCGCCGCGGGCCGTCCGGCGATGGGTCCGAGGGTATGGCGACGGCCGCGGCGCAGGCGACGAGTGCGACGGTTCCGGCCATGGCGAAGGCCAGCCGGTAGCCGGGCAGGGTCGGCACATGCACCCCGTCGAGCACGGTGGTGTGCCGCACGAGCACGGCGGCGACCGCCGCGCTGCACACGCTCTGCCCGATCGTGCGCATCAGGACGTTCACGCCGTTCGCCGACGCGGTCTGCGACAGGGGCACCGCCCGCAGGATCAGGGTGGGCAGGGCCGAGTACGCGAACGTCGTGCCCACCGAGACCACGGCCGCCCCCAGGATGATCACCCACAGGTGGCGGCTGTCGACGATGCGCACGACATAGCCGAGCGCGATGACGCCCGCCCCGATCGCCAGCGTCACGCGGGCGCCGTACGCGGTGGAGACACGGGCCGACACGGGCGAGAGCACCAGCATGATCACGCCGTTGGGCAGCAGGCAGAGCCCGGTCGCCACGATCGAGAGGCCGAGGCCGTAGCCGCTGGCGACGGGCGCCTGCACCAGCTGGGCGGTGACAAGCGAGTTGGCGTAGAAGGCGAAACCGGCGAGCAGCGCCGCCACATGCGGCAGCGCCACGCGCCGCCCGGCGGCCAGACGCAGATCCACCAGGGGCTGCTTCGACCGGAGTTGCTGTCGGCACCACACGGCAAGGACGACGAGGGCACCACCGAACAGTCCGAGCACGGGCGCGCTGCCCCACCCCCACTGACCGCCCTGCGACACCGCGAGCAGAAGGCAGACAAGACCCGCGGCGAGGCCCAGCGCACCCCACGTGTCGAAGCGCCCGGGAGAGCGGACGGGCGACTCGCGTACGGTCCACCAGGCGAGGGCGAGTCCGATGGCGCCCAGCGCGCTCGTGGCCCAGAACATGGCGTGCCAGTCCGCGTACTGCACGATCAGCGCGGCCAGCGGCAGGCCGAGCGCCGCCCCGATCCCGACCGTCGAGCTCATCAGCGCCACCGCCGATCCGGTGCGCTCCGGGGGGAGTTCGTCCCGCAGGATGCTGATCGACAGCGGTACGACGGCCGCTGCGGCGCCCTGCAGCGCGCGGGCCGCGATCAGCAGCCGGATGTCGGAGGTGAGCGCGCACAGCGTCGAGCCCACGGTCATCAGGCCGAGCGCGGCGAGCAGCACCCGACGCTTGCCGTACATGTCGCCCGCCCGGCCCAGCACGGGCGTGAGAACGGCGCCGGCCAGGAGGGTGGCGGTGACCAGCCAGGACACCGCGCCCGGTGAACTCCCCGTCAGGCGGGGCAGATCGGGGAGCAGCGGCACGACCACCGTCTGCGTGATCGCCATGAGAATGCCACCGAAGGCCAGGACCGGGACCGTCAGGCGGGCGCATATGCCTGCGCTATCTGCGGAAGAAATCGGGACGAGCTTCATGATCACTCCAGCGCGGACACGAAGTGCAGAGAAGCGATGGGCGGACGAAACGAAGTGAATGAGAATTCACCATAGCGGGTGAATGGGCTTTCACGGCCGATGAGGCCGGATACGGAATCAAGCCATCCGCGATGTGGGCACAACCGCGAAGAGCGGCCAACTGCCTTGTGCGCACTGGCCGTCGCAGCCCGCGACGGTATGGAGTCAGCCATAATGCGACCCATGAAGATGTTGCGAATTGGATTGGTCGGCACGGGCCCCTGGGCCTCGTCCACGCACGCTCCGGCGCTCGCCGCGCACCCGGACGTGGAGTTCAGCGGCGCATGGGGACGCCGGCCCGACGCGGCGGACGCGCTGGCCTCCGCGCACGGGACCACGGCATACGCGGACGTGGACGAACTGTTCGCCGCGAGCGACGCCGTGGCGTTCGCCGTGCCGCCGGACGTGCAGGCGCCGCTGGCCGCGCGGGCCGCGGCGGCGGGCTGTCATCTGCTCCTGGACAAGCCGGTGGCGACGACGGTGGCCGCGGCGCGTGACCTCGCGGCGGCGGCCGAGGCGGCCCGGGTGGCGTCCGTGGTGTTCTTCACGCTGCGCTTCGCGGGGCCGACGTCGGCCTGGGTGTCGGAGCAGGCGGCGACGGAGGGCTGGTTCACGGGGCGCGCCGACTGGTACGGCTCGTTCTACTCACCGGACGGGACCAGCCCGTTCTCCTCGCCGTGGCGGGCGCAGCGGGGCGGCCTGTGGGACGTCGGCCCGCACGCCCTGTCCGTCCTGATGCCGGTGCTCGGCGATGTCACGGACGTGACGGCTGCGGCCGGCCAGGCGGATCTGGTCCATGTGATCCTGCGGCACACCGGCGGGGCTTCGAGCACGGCGACGCTGAGCCTGACCACGCCGGCGAAGGCTTCGGGGGTGACGGTGGAGCTGCGCGGCGAGGCAGGGACGGCGCTGATGCCGTCGGGGGGCGGGGCGCTCGACGCGTTCGGCTCGGCGGTCGACGCACTCGTCGATTCGGTGCGGTCCGGACGGCCGCACGCCTGCGACGTGCGGTTCGGACTGCGCGTGACGGAGATCCTGGCCCAGGCCGAGGAACAACTTCCGGCCGGATGAGCCGATGGTCACCAACTGGCTGAACCGCCCGGGACAACCGCGGGCGGCCGGTACCGTGGCCGCTACGTAATGGCGAGTGACGGCACCGGCCGCAGCCAGTGGACCCAGGAACCGATGCGGGAAGTCATGCGCCGTACGTCCCGAGTGCGACGTTTCCGACCACACGCATCGGAATACGAACAAGCGATCCATACTCTTCTCGCAGCGACCCAATGGGCCGAGGGGGTACCCAACGCCGAGGAATTTCAGCCAATTTCAAGCTCCCCGGTCAAGATGCCCCACACTTGTGTCCGCGTGCCCACCGACGATGGAACTCGCAGGTCGGTGGTCCCGCTCCGCCCATGATGCAGCATCGACTGATCGTTTTTCTTCGGGCAATCTTTACTACCAAAGCTGGTGAGAATATTTAGACTGCTGATGCTCAACTCGGCGTGCACCAAGAGGGATTACCCACCATGAACAAGACGGCGCTCCGCGCTCTGCTCCGCGAACGACGCGCCCTCATTGCCCCCGAATCGCACGGCTTCAGCCGCCCCACGGGCCAGGGGCGACGGGCCCGCGGCCTCTCCCAGCACCAGGTCGACCAGCTGCTGCACCGGGCCATCGGGACGTATCACCGCCTGGAGTCGGGCAGTTACCCCAATCCGCCGACCGCGTTCCTGCGGGACGTGGCGCGGCTGTTCGGGTTGAACGAGCAGGAATGGGCTTCTCTGTGCCGGTACGCGTTGGCTCAGGAGCCACCCGGCCCCCTGTACTCGTCATCCGGCAAAGAGATAGCCGGCGTGTGGCAGGAGGCCGTGGACGGCATCAGTCACATGGCCTACGTCACCGACGCGTCCTGGGAGTTGCTCGCGTACAACGACGCCTTCGCCGCCCTGTTCGCCCAGGGCAACGTTCCGAGCAACACCATGCGATGGATGCTCCTCGACCGCAACGGCCGTGAATCACTGACGGACTGGCGCAACTCGTGGGCGCCCATGGTGCTGCCGCAGCTGCGCGCCGCGCTCACGGCCCGGCCCGACGACGAGATCCTCCGCCAGATCGAGAAAGAGGTCCTCACCGACCCCGAGATGGCCACCCTGTACGAGGTCGACGGCGCCCTGATCCACCCTGACGGGCACGAGCGCCCCCTGAGGCACGCGGAACAAGGGCCGGGCTGGGTGTCGATCTGCGCGGCACAGCCCATGGCAGCGCCCGGTTCGAGGCTGTTCATCCTGATATTCAAGGCGGGCGTTCAGCGCAACCACACACGGGCGCCGGTCCTGCGGGCCAACTGAAGGTGGGGCAGCCTGCCCGTTTCTCGCGGAGGCAAGGGGGGTAAGAATTCATCCCCGTCGAGTACGTTGAACGGCACCCAGCCTGCCCTAACCTCGTGGGAGCAACCGTGCCTGCCTTCGTCTCCAGTCCTAGAACTGTGTTCGGTTCGCACAAAGTCACCACCGACGAGATAGTCGACGACATACGCTCCCACCACAACGAGCACCCGCGGCTCACCGCGGTCCTGCGCGTCGTGGGCAACTGCGGTGTACGCACCCGCCATTTCAGCCGCCCCCTCGCCTCCCCCACCGTCTCCGGAACGGCCGGCGTCCACGAGCGCACACAGGCCGCATTCGACGATGCCGTCGCGATGTCCGAGCAGGCAGCCACCGCAGCCCTCGATGCGGCCGGGCTGACGGCGCAAGACATCGACGCCATCGTCACCACGCACTCCACCGGCTGGGCCGTCCCCAACCTCGACGTGCACCTCATCGCCCGGCTCGGCCTGCGCCCCACGGTGCGCCGCGTCGCGCTGACGACCGTTGCCTGTGCCGGGGGCGTCCAGAGCCTCATCCGAGCGTCGGACCTCGTCGCCGCTCGTCCGGACAGCAAGGTCCTGGTCGTGGCGGCGGAAGTCCTCTCCACCTCGTACAACCACTGCGCCACCACCATGGAATCGATGATCTACAAGGCGTTGTTCGCGGACGCCGCGGGCGCCGTCGTCGTCACCGGCGCTCCGCTGACCTCCGGCTTGGCCATCGAAGACAGCTTCGAGCACACCCTGCCCGACAGCCTCGATCGGTACAGGGGCCGACTCGACGCCTCCGGGATGCATTTCGATTCCACCAAGCAGGCGCCGTCCACGGCTGCCGCCGTCCTCCCCTCACTCATGGACTGGCTCGGGCCGCAGCCGGTCGACTTCGCGGTGATTCACCCCGGGAGCCATCGCATCATCTCTGACACCGCGCAGGCACTCGGCCTCGATGCCGACAAAACCCGCCACTCCGTGGACACGCTTACCGATGAGGGCAACATGGGCGCTGCCAGCATCTTCCGAGTGCTTGAACGCACTCACGCCGCCCCGCCGGCCGACGGTTCGCACGGCACCGCCGTGGCCTTCGGCCCAGGCTTCGTCACCGCAGGGCTGCGCTGTCACTGGCAGGCATGACCGGCAGCACGCCGACCCGCTCGCTAATTCGGTTGCCACGCCCCACCGCCGCTGCTGAAGTGCCCGCATGGACCACGAAGCGGTACTCGCGGCGTACGACCGGCAGCTCCGGCGCGACGCCCACACGGACAGCCCCGGCGCGCGCGTCGAACGAGCCGGGGCCGTCGTCCGGCAGACCGGCGCGGAACACGACTGGAACGGCGTCCACTGGGCGGATATCGACGCGACCACGGCGGACGCCGTCATCGCCGAGCAGGTGCGCCACTACACCGCTCTCGGCCGCGAGTTCGAGTGGAAGCTGCACTCCCACGACCGCCCCGCCGATCTCGCCGACCGCCTGCGGGCCGCGGGCTTCGTCCCCGAGCCGCCGGAGACCGTGCTGGTGGCCGAGGTCGCCGACCTGCCCACGGAGCCCGTACTGCCCGAAGGGGTACGCCTGCTCCCGGTGACGGACGCCTCCGGGGTGCAACTGATGGCGGACGCCCACGAGGTGGCGTTCGGCGAGGACGGCTCGGGACTCGGCGAACGCCTCGCCAAGCGGGTCCTGACCCAGCTGACCGAGACCCCGGACACCCTCGTCGCGGTGGTCGCGATGGCGGGCGACGAACCGGTCAGCTCGGCGCGGATGGAGTTCTGCCCGGGCACCGACTTCGCCGGCCTCTGGGGCGGCGGTACCGCGCCGCAGTGGCGGGGCAAGGGCATCTACCGGGCCCTGATCGCCCACCGCGCCCGCATCGCCGCGGAGCGCGGCTACCGCTACCTCCAGGTGGACGCCACCGACGACAGCCGCCCGATCCTCGAGCGCCTCGGGTTCGTGCCGCTGAGTGTGACGACGCCGTACGTGTATACGCCGTAGAGACGTGTACGCGCCTTAGCCACGTGTACGTGCCGTGAAGCCGCCTACAGCAGCTTCGCGATCGCCTCCGCCGTGTCGGTCTCGCCGAGCCTCGGGAAGATCTTCTCCACGCTGTTGGCGTGCGCGTCCGCGTCCATGTCGGTCACCGCGTCGACGGCGACCGTGACGTGGTAGCCGTGCTCGTGTGCCGCGCGGGCCGTCGACTCGACACCGATGCTCGTCGCGATGCCGGCGATTACGACCTGGGTGACGCCGCGGCGGCGCAGCTGGAGGTCGAGGTCGGTGCCGTAGAAGGCGCCCCACTGCTGCTTGGTGACGACGATGTCGCTGTCCTGGCGGCCGAGTTCGGGCACCAGGTCCGCCCAGTCCGCGGGCACGTCGCCGCCACGGGCGGGGCCTTCGGTGCGGCCGGGGGCACCGCCGGTGACCCGGACCAGGACGACGGGCAGACCGCGCTCGCGGAAGGCGCCGGCGAGGCGGGCGGACCGTTCGACGATCTGTGCGGCGGGGTGGGCCGTGGGCAGGGCGGTGATGCCCTTCTGGAGGTCGACGAGGACGAGGGCCGTGGTGGGGTCCAGGGTGGTGGCAGTCATGGTGCGGATCTCTCTCTTGCGTGGGTGGGGCCTGGGAGTCGGGAGTCGGGAGTTGGGAGTTGGTCAGGGGCGGGCGCGCAGGGCCCGGTCCGTGAGGGTCAGGGCGACCAGGGCGAGCGCGAGGACGGTGCCCACGGCTGCCATCAGGTGCAGTCCGGCGTCGTCGGCCGGCTGCCCGTAGGCGAGGCCGATCAGGCCGGACGCGGCGATGGCGCCGATGTACTGGGCCGTGCGCTGCAGCCCGGCGGCGGAGCCGATCGCGTCGGGCGGGGCGAAACTCTGCACGGCCGCTTGGTTGCTGGTGCCCATCAGGCCCTGCGGGATGCCGAAGCAGGCGCCGGCCAGGAGGAGCACCGCGAGCGGCGTGGTGCCCGAGGTGAACAAGAGCAGCGCGCCGCCCACGACGAGGAGGACGGAGGCGATGCCCAGCGGGGCACGGATGCCCTTCGTACGGGCGCCGAGCAGTGAACAGACCAGCGCGGCAAGCGACATGGGGAGCATGACGAGCCCGGTGTGGAGGGACGAGAGGCCGCGCGCCTCCTCCAGCCACTGGGTGAAGCCGTACATCACGCAGTACACGACAAGGTAGGGCTGTTCACCTTGAGGCTCCAGGCTGTGAGCTGGATAAGCCCGGTACTGACCTCGCGGAAGTTAGCCGCATCTAGCGGTTCCACGCGGCATGTCGCATTGATCATCTCCCATCGGTCTCCCATTCTCTCCCGGACCTGAGCGCCAACACCGTCCGGGGCGTAATAGAAGGACCGGAGCCGGAGTCGTCTTGCACACCTTGGGGGTGAGGGACCGACTCCGGCTCCGGCTTGAATGGTCAACGACTGGCCTATACAGGGAGCACGGCTAATAGGTCACTCGTTCGGGTGGATACGTGGCATGTGCCACGGGGTAAAGCGGAGCCGCCGTCGAGCCCGCTACAGGGGTACGACGGGCCGACGACGACCCCTTCGGGGAGGCGGGCCCTGAAATTCCGCCGCCCCGAAGCTCACTTTTCAGTTGCTCCTGGCATACGCCAGGCCATCGACCTGCGCTGGTTATAACCAGCCAGGGACCGCATTCGTAGCTTCAGACCTCACGTCATGATCAACGTGATCGACGCCAGGGGTCCGGATGCCAGAAGCGCGCTACAGGCGCATCGCTGACGACATCCGCCACCGCATCGCCAACGGCGAATGGCGCACCGGCGAATCACTGCCCTCGCGGCGCGTCATGGCCGGCGAGTACGGCGTGCACCACGAGACCGTCAACCTCGCCTACACGCTCCTGCGGCGAACCGGCGCCCTCGAGGGCGAGGAGCGGAAGCAGGTCGTTGTCGCGCATCCTCCTGCTGTGCGCACTCTCACCGACGCCGACGCCGTCTGGCCGTACTCCAGCGAGACCACCGACACCCGCCCGCGCCCCGCCACGGAAGAGCTGGCCGAGCGCCTTGGTGTCCCGGTACGGACGATGCTGCAGCACGAGACCGTCGAGTGCCTGGATCCAGGCGGCCGTTCGGCGCTGCTCGCCAGCACCTGGTGGCGTGGCCGCCGCCAGCCTCACGTCGCGTTCAGCGCCGAGCTCGACGTGGTGCCGCTCGGTGCGGATCAGGCTCATGCGCTGGGACTGCTGGTAGACACCTTGGCGTTGCGCGTGGTGCGGACCCGGCTCGATGCGCATGGAACCCCCGTTGAGACTGCGGACCTGATCCTGCCGATGGACAGGTGGCGGATCCGCCTGAGTGGCTGACTGAACGCTGCACGGGGTCTGGGTGCAACGTCCAGGACTTGGCGTCTGATTGACCATTGAAATGCATATATCTGTCTGTGGAAAGACTGCAGCAGGCATATTCACGAGCATTCCGTTCGTGCCCCGTGTGAAGCAATCACCGCTGGTCAAGCCGTGGGGAGTGCTTTCCGGTACTGAACGCCCATACAGCCCGCCCCGCCGCCTGATCCGCCGCGTGCGGGAGTCTCATCCCTGCTTCTGCCGCACCAGGTTCGGCCACCGGGTCTTGCTGTAGGCGTGGAAGTGGTCGCCTTCGTGGTCCTGCTCGTGCGTGCAGTGCCAGACGTCGTCAGGCTTCTGATCCCAGCACAGGCCGCGGATCTCGGTGCGCGCGTACTTGGGTGCGGTCATGCGAAGTGCTCCATCCTCGGGTTCCACACTGGCCGCGGCCCGGTGACGTGTTCGAGGGCGGCCCGCAGCAACGCCGTATCGGTGTGGAGGCGGCCCTGGGCTGGCGAGGTGAGCCAGTACGGGCCGGGCGGCATCACCCTGTCCTCCGGCGGCAGGGTCACGTGGTTGGTGGCACTCAGCGCCGTGGACTGCGGCACATCCCACCCTTCCGTGGTGCCGGGGTGCACGAAGAAGTACACGGCGGGAGCAGCCGCGCTGGGGTCGACGACGACCGCGCCAGGTTCTGCTATCCGGTCGAGGGCTTGGAGACCGAAGGACCGGACGACTTTGACGGCATCCCAGTCGACTCCGGCGGCCACGATCCGGGTTCCTGCCGGTCCTGGCACGTAGGGTGCATTTCCGCTGGTCATGCGCAGAAGCTAGTGGCAGGGCGTCCGCACAACCCGAACTGACGGTTCGGGGTGCCTGCGAGTTCGGGTTGTCAGAGCAGCCCGAGGCGTTGCGCAAGCCCGACGGCCTGTCCGCGGTAGGTGGGGCGCACCCGGCGGAGCAGCCCCTCGACCAACTCGACGGCGAGGGGGCTGCGGGCGAGGTCTTCGGGGGCAAGCTCTTCTAGGCCGAGGAGGTGGACGAGGACGGCGGCGTCTTCGCGGCGCAGGTCGTACAGGCGGGTGACCTCGAGGCCGAACGTGAACTGGCGTTCGCGGGAGGGCATCCGGCTGACGTCGATCTTGTCGGCGACGTGGAGGCCTTCGGAGGCCTCCCCTGCCAGCATTTCGATGCTCACGGCGTGCAGGCGGACGTTGGTCGGGCCGAACACGGTGTGGTGCGCATTGCCCTCACCGCTCCGCTTGGCCAGCGGCACGGCGCGCTGCTCCAGGCGGGCACGGGCGTCCCACCACCGTCTCGTGCGGGCCTCCGCGACCACGGCGACCAGCTCCAGCGCGCCGGCGACCGCATCCTTCTCCTGCCCGGCGGGGGCGTGTTGGAGGTCTTCGACGGCGAGGACGGCGACCTCGCGGGCGTGAGCGACGGCCCCGGCGTCGTTGTGGGAGAGCAGGACGTGGCCCAGGTTCCATTGCGCTGCGGCGATCCGGATGGGGTCGTCGGCGTCTTCTGCTGCGCGCATGGCCCGGTCGGCGACCATCAGGGACAGGTCGAGGCGTCCGGTGCGGCGGCAGTAGGAGCGCAGCAGCCCGTACAGGTCGGCGGCGCAGCGCGATACTTCGCGGCGGGCCTGCTGGTCGCTGCCGGTTCGGTGGACTCTGCCTGCGTGCTCGACGTCGGCGATGAGGGCGGGCAGTAGTTCCTCGGCTTCGGTGAAGCGGGTCTGGGACGTCTGCCAGATCCGCCACGCGTTCTCGATGCGGTCGCGGAGATGGCCGGGTGTGGCCGCGGGTTCGCTGCGGGGGGTGCTGCAGCCCATGAGGGCGTGCGCGACGCTGGGCGCGGCAGTGATCGCGGGGACGGCTTCGGGGATCGGATCGTCGCTGAGCAAGGCGGCGATGGTGACGCCGAGTTCGGCGGCCAGGCGTCCGAGGAGATCGGGCGAGGGGCTCTTCTTGCCGTTCTCGATGAGGGAGAGGTAGCGCTCAGTGATGCCGCACAGTCCGGCGATGGCGACTTGGCTGCGGCCCGCCTGCTCGCGGTGGTAGCGGATGCGGGCCCCGACGGGGAGACGCGGTGTACTCATGTCCGCCACCTCCCCGTATGTGTCGACTGGTGGGCTCAGCGTATGGCTGAGTGTTCCCTTGTGGGACGGTGATTCCACGGATGGGTGACGGGCTGTTACCTGAGGGCGGGAGAGGGTGCGTTATGGCGCGGCTGGTGCTGTGGGACATCGACCACACGTTGATCTCGACGCGCGGCGTGGGCCGCGAGTTGTCGGCGGCGGCGTTCGAGCGGACGCTGGGCCAGCCGATGAGGGAGCAGGCGAGGATCGATGGGATCACTGAGCCGGTCATCTTCCGGGAGACGGCGAGGCTGCACGGGCTGACCACTGACCGCGGCGACTTCGAACGGTTCGCCGCCGCTCTCGCCGAGGAGCACCTGCGCCGGGCCGGGGAGCTGCGGGAGCGTGGGCATGCCCTGCCCGGCGCCGCCTCCGTCCTCGACGCTCTCGCCGCGGCCGGGGTTCGGCAGGTCGTGGTGTCCGGGAACGTCCGGGCGGTCTCGGAGATCAAACTGGGGGTGTTCGGCCTGGACACGCACATCGACTGGGAGGCAGGCGCCTACGGGGAGGACGACGACCTGCGTCCGGCGCTCGTCCGACTGGCACTCAAGCGCGCCGGAGTCCCAGCTGGCGAGGCAGTGCTGATCGGGGACACTCCGGCCGATGTGGAGGGCGGGCACGAGAACGGGGTGCGGGTCATCGCCGTGGCCACCGGCAAGAGCGACGAAGCTGCGTTGCGGGAGGCTGGCGCCGAGGTGGTGCTGTCGGACCTGCGGGACACGGAGCTGCTGGTGAAGCTGATCCGCGGGGACGACCAGCCGTGATCGTCATATGCCGTTTTCGCTGGCTACTGGGGGATGTCGTACCCGGCGATTAAGATGATCGACATGTCCACCCCTCCCCCTCCGCCTGGTTCCGCACGGTCTGCGGCCGTGGTGAACGACGAGATCAGGGAGCTGCTGGTCGCGACGGGCGGCTGGTTGTACGGGCAGACGCGGGACCGCTACGAGGTGCTGGTCGCCGAGTGGACGGCCGTGGCGCAGGCGGAGTCGCTGCGGGACGGGATCGTCGAGGCGGCGTGAGCTACTGCTCGTCCAGCCAGGACGTGTCGAGCAGTTCGATCTCCTTCTGGAAGGCCTGCACCGTGAGGACGTAGGCCACCTGCCCTGGTGTCGCCGCGAGCGGCACAAGGAACTCCGCCTTCCACGGGTGCGGCCGGTGGTAGGCGTAGGGGTAGAGCTCGATGGGCCCGTCAGGAACGAGCCCTCCCGGCTTGAAGTCCATAGGCCGAGAGTAGCGCCGTCCGGGTCCCGCCGTCGGACGACCGCAAAGGGTGGGCGCAGGACAGCTCTCTCGTTCAAGCCTGGCCACCGCCAGGCCCCGGTTCCCTTGCTCTTGAGGGCGCACGCTGATCAGTCGCGCACGGGACGCCCCTACTTGAAGGCTACTTGGAGCTTTGAGGCTTCAAGTAGGTATGGCCGCAGGACATGCAGCGCGGGCTCCCCGTGTAGCCCGTGATCACTCCATCTGCGGTCATGCAGACCGCTCCATTCGGTGCGCTGCTATCTCCGTCGAGCACGAACCATGCCTCGCCGCAGGTGCAGGTCGCTCCGTCGTAGACGGGCTGGGCAGCCTCGGGCCTACGGTCATCCAGGTTGGTGATGTCCATGCATCCAGGCTCGGCTACGGGGAGTGCCGTTCCCAAGGGGAATCGGTGAACGATCTATGATCCGCTCGTGGCTATCGAACTCCCTGACGACCTGATCGCATTGCAGCAGACCGCCGACGAGGAAGGGCGGAAGCTCGAGCACCTCGACGACGGCGAGCGGGAGAAGCAGCGCGAAGCGTGGTTCGAAGCGGCGGCGAAAGCGCAGGCTGCGGTGACGGCCTGGGCGCGGGAGAACGAGCTCAACCGCTTCGACGTGGAGAAGGCGCTGCGGCAGGCGACCCGGCACCCGCAGGGCGAAGGCGGGGCCTGACAGCCGAGCGCCCCGCCCCCTGCATCAAGGGGCGGGGCGGCAGCGCTGCAGCCACAGCGCGGATGTGATGGCAGCAACGGTAGCGGCCCCCACTGACAACGCGGCGAGGTCAGGTCACGCGGGGACCTTCGCGGCGTAGAGAAGATGCGTCGCCCCATCCCGTTCCGCGCCTCGTGGGGAGAGGACGGTTGACGGAGGGCGTACCGTCCGCGTCGAGCTCCCCTCCACGGCCGGTGCTGCCTGACCATGGGTGCCGGTGCTGCGGGAATGCGTCGGCACTCATGGCTGCGCAGCTTCGGCTCGCCCACTAATTCGAACACATGCTCTACTGGGTTCATGGCGCACACCACCCCCACCCCCGACCGCGTCCGCCGCTCCTGGGACATCACCGACCGGCAGCAGTCCGTCCTCACCTGCATCCGCGACCACATCGCCGACCACGGTGTCGCACCGTCCGTGCGGGAGATCGGCGCCGCAGTCGGCCTGTCCAGCCCCTCCTCCGTGCTCTACCAGCTGCGCCGCCTCGAGCAGGCAGGTGCCGTCGCCCGAGCGCGCGGTACCGGCTGGCGGGACTACCGGATCACCTGATGCCCGACATCCGCCGCCTCGACGTCCTGCGGTTCCTCGAGCGGGTACAGCTCCGCGACCTCGCCCGCACCCGGACCTGGATCGCGGACGAGGAACGGCGTGAGGCTGAGCGGATCCGCGGCGAGCAGGCCCGACCGCTAGCCCCGGACTGGCTCATCGAGAAGGGCCTCGACGGCAGGGCCGCGGTGTACGTGCACGTCGGCGGCTGCCACATGGCGGGGAAGCGGTCGCGCGGGGTGACGCAGGACCAGGCACGGCGGGCGCTGCATGAGCAGGTCGACGCGTGCCCGCACTGCCGCCCGGACACCGAGCTCGGAGTGCTGGAGTAGGTGGCGCCCGGCCATCAGCGATGGCGTCAGGGACGACCTGCCCCTCTGGATCGGCCCTTGGTCTCCCCCGCGAGGATGCGCTGCTTGTACTGCCACAGCTTCTGGCGCTCCTCCCAGGTGAGGTCGGGGTTGAGCGCATTGACTTCATCCCAGGCAGCTGAGCGGGCGATGCGTGCGGCGCGCCAGTCCCGTCGGCTCACCGCCTCGCCCAGCTGGTTCATGGCCTTGTTCAGCGGCTTGCGCGCAGCCTTTTGTTTCTTCGTGAAGTGCCTCGGGGAGTTGCGCGCCTGCCCCCTTGACTGAGAGTGCCGCTCATCCCAGGTGGGCCCGCCGGTCACGAAGTGGACTCGAGGTCGCGCTCGATGCGTCATGACGCTGGCACCTCCTCCTCTAACGCTAGCCGCTCCCCCAGCCGGGCGGCGAGGGCGTATGCGGGGTGGTTGTCGAGCTGCCGTCGCCGCCTGTTGTACCGCTGCGTGGTGCGCGGGTCGGAGTGTGAGACGGCATCTTGCACATCCTGCAAGGGGACGCCGTTGGCGAGGTTGTCGGTGATGAACTGGTGCCGCAGCGTGTGGGGCTTGATCGTGGCGGCCTGCGGGATGCCCGCTCGTCGGGCGAGGACGCGGAGGTGCTTCCAGACTTCGGGCTGGGACCAGCGGCGGCCGGAGTCGGTGACGAACAGCGGTCCGTCGGTGCGGTCGCCGAGGTAGGCGAGGAGTGCGTCGAGTGCCAGCGGCGGCACGGGTGCGGGCCGCTTCTTGCCGCCCTTCTGTGTGAGCGGCAACGTGCGGTGGCCTCGGTCGTAGCCGAGCTGGCCAGCGTTGAGGGAGAGGAGTTCGTCGACGCGGGCGCCGGTGAGGTAGAGCAGCATGACGAGGGCGTAGGAGCGGGGCGCCCAGTCGCGTGCCGTCTCGACCAGCCGCATGGTCTCCTCGTCCGTCATGCCCTCCGTCGGCGAGTAGTCCGGGTCGACGTAGGGCCGGAGCACGGCGGCGAACGGGTCGGAGTCGACGGCCTGGAGCCGAGCGGCGTAGGTGTAGAAGGACCCGGCGGCTGCGAGGGCCTGCGCCTGGGTGGTCTCGGCGGGCGGCTTGCCGTTCCTCGTGGGCGTCTTGGCAAGGTGCTTGGCGTAGGCGTCGGCGAGCGGCAGCTTCGCCTGGAGTGGGTGGATGCCGGTGGAGCGGGCGTACTCCTCCCACGACTTGAACGTCCGGACGTAGGCCCTCCTGGTGTGGCGGCTCTTCTGCCGTGCGATCCATCCTCCGGTCAGAGTGGGCAGCGGATCGCGGTCGCCGTAGATGCCTGCGAGGTGGTCGGCGAGTTGACGGGCTTCGTCGGGCCAGTCGTCGCGGGGGTCGTGCCGGTCGGTCGACAGCTCCGCCGACGGACGCGGGATGAGACCGGTCATGCGTCCACCGGCTCCACAGTGACTGATGCGTAGACCGCTGGGGCTCCGTCCTCCGTCGTTTCGTAGGCGACACTGACGTCGGTGACGAGGACCGGGACGCCGTGGATTTCGATCCGCTGTCCCGTTGCCGGGATAGGCAGGTACCCCTCGGAGACAAACTCAGCGAGCGGGCGGCCCTCGGCGGCGAACTGGATCCCGTGTTGCACCGGACCGAAGCCCTGGAGCTTGCGTTCCTGCTCCATCTCGATGATCTCGCGCAGTGCTGCCTTCGCTTCCTCGGGCACCTAGACCACTCCTTAGGATTGGATAACTGTCATTATCAACCATCACTCAGCTTGATCGGTAGCCGTCGCAGACATCCGTTACGGATCGTCAACTACCAGCACATAACAAGACGTTATGCGCTAGCCCTGCACACGCGGACCGTCCCCTCTCGCCACGAGGGAGCGGCAAACCGACAGCGGGAACGTAAAGCCTCTTTACGTCCAACCCGGAGCAACGTAAAGTCTCTTTACGTAAGGACGGATCGCCCGAGGAGGACCCCATGAAGACCTACGCCGACATCATCGACCTCCTCAACTATGAGGGACCCGGCCTACAGGACTACGTCACCCCGGCAGAGCTCGACCAGCTACTCATCGGCACCCTCCCCCTCGGCTCCATCGCCGACCGCTACCTCGACGACCTCAAGCACACAGAGCTCGTCCGTGTCGCCACCGACGAGACCGCCACCCGGTCCGACCTCCTCACCTGGATCGGCTGGGAACTGGAGGTCGCCGGGCAGCAGCGCGCCGAGGACGCCGCCGAGGACGTACTCGCCCAGCTTCGCGCGCACACCGCAGCGCAGGCCCGCCAGGAGCGCGTCGCTCTCGACGGTCGCGACGTGCTCATCGCGCGCGCCAAGGAGAACGGCGCCACCAAGGACGCCATCGCCAAAAGCCTCGGCATCAGCAGGCCCACCCTCGACAAGTGGATGCAGGACCAGCGGGACCGGGCCCTGTTCAACGACGCCATCTTCACGTTGATCCGGCGGGACACAAGTAAGTCCGATCAGGCGATGCTGTTCGAGGCGCTCGGCATCCGCGACACCTCCGGTCAGGCCAGCGTCTTCCTCGCCGGATTGGGCACCCGGACTCTCGATGACTACCGCGACGGCGAGCGCGAGTTGCTGGAGCGCGCCGAGGAGCGGGCCCGCGCACTCGCCTGATCGTTCAGCCTGGGCCGCACCCTCTCCCCCGCCCGTAGCTTCTGCCCTACGGTGTCCCTCTAGCTCAACCCTGGGGGGACATATGCGAGTTCGTACCATCTCAGCGACGGCCGTCCTGCTCCTTGCCGCCCTCACCGGATGCGCCAGCGGGGACGACGACCCCGACGAGAAGTCGGCCACCGGCAAGAAGGAGACGACCTCGAAGCAGGTCGACTGTACGGACGAAGACCTCAGCCAGGCCGACTGGTTGGATCACTGCGCCGAGGAAGGCACTGGCGAGGACGGGGCCGAGGGCCAGGCGACAAGCCTGAAGTTCGGCGAGACGTACACGTATCCGGACGGGATCAAGGTCAGTGTCGTCGAGGCGCGAGTCTTCACCGACTACAACTCCGAGTTGGGCGAGTCCGCCGAACCGGGAGACCGGGACTTCCGCCTGAAGATCAAGGTCATCAACGGGTCGAAGGAGCCCTTCGCCCTGGACAGCCTGTCCACCCTGGTCGAGGGCGCCACGAACGGCGGGGAGGCGAGGGCCGCGATGCTCGACCGGGGATCCGATCCGTTGGAAGGGCGTCTGGGTGCAGGCGTCACGGTGACGAAGACCGACGACAGCGCCCTGAAGACCAAGTACGGCCGGAATGTCATCGTCAGTGTGCAGCGAGACAGCAACGACTTCGGTGCGGAAGAGCCGCCAGAGTTCAGCGGGACCATCAAGGACTGAGCGCACAGGAATGCCCCCGCCACCTGCACGAGGCAGGCGACGGGGGCATCGTCTATTCGGTCGGGCTCTCCGGCGGCGGGTCCGGCTCCAGGAAGAGGCCCTCGTAGGAGGGCTGCGGCTGGGGTTCGGCGAGGCCGAGTTTGACGAGGCTGGGCATGTCGCCTGCCGAGTCGTCGAGGCGGCGGTCCATCGGGCGGGGTTCAGGCACGGGAACTCCAGTTCGCTCAGCCGTCGATGTGGTGAATGTACTTGCGGGCCCTCTCCGACATCGGATCCTGCGCAGGCGGCTCCAGCCCGGTCCCGCGGATGTAGCCGACGAGGCCGCGGACCCGGTTGAGGAGCCAGCCGATGGCTTCGTCCTGCTCGCTGATCCGCTCCCGCTGCCGCTCGGCCTCGGCCTCCCGCACCTGGATGCGGTGCTCCAGGCGCTCGATGGCCTTGCCCTGCTGGTCTGTGATGGCGGTGAAGTCGTCCCGCTTCTCCTGCCGCGGTGTCCTGCGTGCCGACCGTGCAGCCCACAAGCCGCACAGTGCGGTGAGTACGGACACCACAACGGAGGAGATCACCTCAGGACTCATAGGGCGGCCCCACTCTCTTGGACCGCGGCGGTTCACGCCACCCGGCCACGACTATCACCGGTACGGCGATCACCACCCAGATTGCTGCCGCGACCCAGCCGCGCGGGAAGGTGCCCAGCGGCCACCACGACAGCAGGTAAGAGGACATCCACGGGATGACGATCAGGACCAGGGCTACGAACCCTGGCGCGTCACGGCCCTGCGGAAGGAATGCGCACACGATCGCGGCAAGGCCCGTTCCAATCCACAGGGCAGCCCACGCGTCCAGTGGCATGAGGTTGAGGAGTAGCTGCAGGCCACGCTGGTCCGGCTGCGGAGTGATGAGCTGCCCGTACCCGTACAGGGACCACACCGTGCCGTAGGACAGGAGGATTACGCCGCGGCGCCCCAGCACTCTGGCGAGCCGCCGCAGCACACGGCACCGCACTTAGACTGCCGCGGTCTTAGCCGGGGAGACCTGTCCACGGGTGAGCAGGCCAAGCACGGCGAGCACGGCAGCATTGAGGGCGCCGACGGTTTCGGCGGACACGTCGAGGCCGTAGGCGGCGAGCAGTGCGACGACCGCGGCGACGAGGCCGGTGAACGCCGCGGGGGCGATCGGGCGGGTGATGGCTGCGGTGGCCGCGGCGAACACTGCGGAGATGACGGCAACGATGGCGCCTGCCTGCTCGGCGGAGAGGCCGAACTGGAAGCTGACCAGGAGGGACAGGCCTGCGCTGACGGTGGCGATGATGAGAGCGGGCTCTCTGCCGAAGACCTTCATGACGTTCTCGCTTCCCGTTCGGCGAGCCAGCGCCGGACGATGTGATGGTGGTGGCTGGTTCAGACGTTGGGGACGCGGAGCTCGTCCCAGGTGGTTTTGCCGGGCGGCCACTTGGCTGCGGCGCCGCTGTATCCGCACATCCGCTGCCAGGCTTCGTAGGAGTCGACGTCGGCCTGGCCGAGCGTCTTGCCGGGCCCGACCTGGTAGCGCCCGCAGCCGACGGCGACAAGGCGCTTCCTCATCGCGGTGAAGATCGGGGACACCTTGCCGAGGGCGGGCTTCCCGGCCTTCATGAAGAAGCTGGAGCCGGGGAAGGGCTCGTACTTTGGTGTGCCGGGTCCGGGCTTGGGCGGTGTGCTGCCGCCGGGGCGGGGTGCGCCCTTCTGTACCCAGGCGTAGAGGGGGCCGCCGGGGCAGGCGGTGGCGTAGCCGTCCCGGTGCCCCTTGACCTCGCTGCCAGCGCCGTTCTTGCGGAGGAGTTCGATGCCGTCGCGGAGCGCGTGGAGCATCGGATCGTTCGGTTCGGTCAGGCCCTTCGAGCCGAGGAGGCCAAGGATCGCGTAGTGCGCGACGTTCAGCGACTGGTTGCCGTTGGCGCCGGTCCGCCTGCGCAGGCCGCGGCCCTCCATCAGGTAGCCGTGGGGGCAGGCGGCGTAGTTGTAGGCGACGTCGCTGTAGCCCTCGGCGGTGTTCGCCAGGTGCGCCTTGCGGATGGCCTTCCACAGGGCGATGCACTTGTCGTGGTCAGTGAGGAGCGTCGTGCTGACGGTGGTGCCCTCGTAGTGGACCTTGACGCCCTTGGTGGAGGACTGTGCTGGTGCGGCGGAGGTGGGCCAGCCGAGCTGGGCGCGGGTGATCAGCTTCAAGGGGTGCCCCTTCTAGTAGTCCCAGGTCGTGCCGACGAATTGGGCGTGCTCGACAGCCCAGGGCTCGTGGTGGTCGTGCCAGACTTCGACGCCGACGGGCTGGTTGGCCTCGCCGTGGAAGCACCAGCTCGTGGTCTCCCAGCTGCGACCTGGCGTGACGGGATGGTCGGCGGCCCCGGTGTCGTCACGTTCGCCGTGCGGGTCGCGAATGAACCGGGACATGAACTGCCGCTGCCGCAGATCACCTTCGGGCACGACGAGGGCGGCCCAGCGCAGGTTGCGGGACCAGATGAAGTCGCCGTCGAAAGGCGGCATGATCAGGCTGAGCTTGCGGGCCATGGAGCGGTCGTTCGTGATGACCCGCTCGAACGTGACGAGCGTCCACGTCTCCGGTGGGACGATCTGTGGCTTGTCGCCGCGGTACAGCTTGCACACGGTGGCCATGGCGCCTCCGAACATGAAAAGAGCCCCGATCGCGGGGCGTGGCGATTGCGCGTTCGGGCTGGTCAGAGGCTGACGATGACGCCGTTGAAGCCGATCCACGGGGGTTTCACGGAGGAGCCGGTGCCGTAGACCTGCAGATAGCCGTCCGTCTGCACGTCGAGCTTCAAGGCGATGCGATCGGAGGCAATGTCCGAGCACGGTATGAGCACCGTGCGAAGGGTGGACGGACGTACCACGGACGGCAGAGCCAACGAGTTGATGACGTAGCTGCCCGCCGGTGTCGACGGCCAGGAGGAGCGTCCGACCGCGCCACGGAGCTGAAGCGACTCCTCACCAGAGATGTTGAGCAGTCGGTACTGCAACGTCCCGTTGCTGTTGCCGTTCTGCTGGAAGCCGGACGCGACAGAGATCGTTGTCCAGGCGGAGGCGCCCGTAGAGACGGCCACCCAGCCCGAACCGTCGTACACATCCAGGCGGTTCACGTCCTGAAGCCAGGTCTGCATCCCCTCAACGGGTGCCGCAGCACCTGTCAGGGTCGCCGAGCGCGCCGAAGCAGAAGCAAAGCGCATGCCTCCGCGCTGGGCAAGCGCGTTGACGATGTCCTTGGCCAGCTTCCCGGCGTCGGGAGCGTCGGTGAGGGCGGCGATCTGGACGCCCTGCCCGTAGTCGTCCGTGATGGGCACGCGGGTCACTCCTTATGCGATGCGGGTCAGGCGGAGCCAGGAATCGGTGTAGACGGTGGTGGCTGTGGCACCGGTGTTTCCCTGTGACCACTGAAGGGCGTAGGTGCCGCCCGTGCCCTGCACGCGCAGCGTCCCGGCGATCAGGACGCTGTACTCGCCCGCGGCGCTGGTGGTGCCGCTGAAATTTCGGGGCTGCGCCACGTCGTTGGTCTCGGTGCGGATGCTGTAGCCGTTGGTGGACTGGGCGGTGGTACCCAGCCCTGCACCGTGACCGGTCCACTCGCCGAGCGCCCCGGCCGGGGTCGTCCAGTCGATGGTGATGTCAAGGTCGACCAGGGCCGAGTACTTGATCCAGCCGTCGACCGTGTAGATAGCGTTCGCCGCTACCTCGAACGTGAGGTGCGGGTCGTCGGCGGGTGTGGCGTTGTTGGTGCGTGAAGTGTCGGCCGCCTTCAGGGCGACGCGCGTCTGCCCGATACCGAGGTCGGCGGTGGCGGTACGGCCGGTGGCCAGCCAGTTCCCTGACGAAGACTGGGAGATCACCACCAGGTCGCCGACGACCGGCTGAACGTAGGTCTCCAGGCAGCGCACCGTGATGCCGTCCGCGGTGAGGATCGTTCCGTCTCCGTTGACGGTCTGGACGGTAGCGAGCCGCCAGTCCGCGCCGCGCACGCTGGTCGCGGTGGCTCCTGCGGATACGGCCTGCTGCTGGAGTGCGTCGGCGAGCTTGCGGACGGTGCCGAAGGATTCCTTCACGAGTCCTCCTTCGCCGCGATCGTGGTGATCGGGAAGTCGCCGCCGGTGTCCAACGGCACGGAGAAGCTCTGGACTTGATGCAGCTCGCGGGTTCCGTCGGGGTGGATGACGCGGATGACGTCGCCGCACTCCAGCGCGGGATTGGGCAGCGCGGAGAAGTCGCCGCTCGCGTTGGGCGCCTTCCCGGCGATCAGCTTCAGGTTGGCGGCCTGAGCGCACGCGTTGACGGTGATCAGCGTGCTAGAGCTATAGAAGTCCGGGCGCCTTCCGAACGGACCACCCCAGTACGTCGGCGAGTTGACGTCGTTGTCGGTGGCTAGGTACTCGACGGGGGCGACGTTCTCCTCCGTGTTCTCGCCGCGGGCCAAGACGCCGTTGTGGACCTTGTCGGCGCTCATTCCGCGGCTTCCCTGCACGTACACGCCGCCCTCTTTGGCGGCGACTTCCCAGACCGCGGGTGTTGCCAAGAGTTCTGGCAACGCTGCGATGACGAAGACCCCGTCCGCATTCGTGTAGCACTCGGCTCCGGCCGCGGCCACGATCTCCTGCACGCCCGCCCACGGATCAGCTTCGACGTCGAAGGTGCGGGCGCCGATCGGGGTGTCGACGATAAGGCTGATGACGTCGGCGTCCGGCAGGGAGCGCTGGATGAGTGCGGAGGCGGCGCCGACGACGGTCCCGGTGGCCTTGTACGGCTCGGTGAATTTGTCGTCGGTGACGCACGCCTCGAGGCTTTTGCCCGTCAGCGTGACCGGGCCGTCCGAGGGGTCGCCGTCGACGCTGTCGAGTCGGAACACACCGACGGGGACGAGCTCTTGGGAGCCGTCGCCGTAGCTGACACCGCGGGCGATCCGCAGCCGCGCCCCGTCGGTTGCCAGCTGGTCGGTAGGGGTCCGGGGGATCAGCGAGACGTCCGCCGAGGTGACGGTGCAGGTGCGGCGGATCGTCTGCCCGCGGTCCACCGGCACCGAGCCACCGGTGTGCTCGAGCGTGACCACACTGCCGTCGGCCTTGAAGAGTTTGACCTCGGTGACCGGGGTGTGGGATTCACCAAGGCGCGGCAGGAAGCGGTCGGTGACGGGGTACACGGCGTCACCCCATCCGGCGGTCGAGGAGGACGTCCTCCCAGGTGGCATACACGGGAAGCAGATCCGCCCAGGTGTCGAATTCGGCGAGTACGTCCTGCCAGGTGCGGCCCGCAGATCCGCTGAGCCCGGTCGTGACGGGCATGTCGGTCTGGGTGAGGGGCAGCGTCCAGGCCCGCCAGAGTTCCATTGCGGTGCCGCCGACGCGGGCCTCCGTGGCTTGGGCGACGCTGACGTAGCTGTCGTCGACGCCCATGCCGGGGACGGCCTGCCATAGCAGGACGTTCCCCGAGTCCAAGAGCCAGTGCAGCGCCTTGCGTTCGTCATCGGATCGCGTCCACAGGGTGAGGTCGCCTTCGAGGCCGCCTCGCGTATCGCTGAGAACCACCGCGTTGCGGCGGCCCTTGACCCGGTAGACGGACTGCTCGACGGGGCGCTGCCAGTCGGGCGGCTTCGAGATCATGAGCCGGATGTTGCGCTGCGGATTCCCTGGGTCTTTCAGCCAGGACAGGTTGGCGTCTCCGGCGGTGATGGTGACGGTGTCGGAGCTGCGGGTGCCGGGGGTGGTGGCCCCGTCTGGCCAGAGTTCGATCCGGTACGTCACGGGTACGCCGAGGGGTGCCTCATAGTCCTCGATGATCATCAGGTCGGAGGTGATGCGGGTCCGGTCGAGGAGGCCAGACGGCCCGCGCACGAGGGTGCGGAGGCCGTCGACCCCTTCGCGGTAGACGCTGATGGACTGACCGACAGCGAGTTCCCGCAGCGTCAGCGTGATGCTGGCGCTCTCCTCCACGACGGCCACTGCGGTGAGCGGCACGGCCAGCCACAGGGCCGCCACGTCGACATACATCGCCGAGCTGGTGGCGCCCGCCGTGACCGTGAGCTCGATGGCGCCCTGGGTGGCGGTGGCGGGGACGCTGGCGTCGGTCGCCATCGCGTACCAGCTGGCGCCGGGGAAGGTGTAGTTGATGCCTCCGGTGGTGCCCAGGTCCGCGTCTGCTGCCGAGTACCAGCGGACCTTGACGTTCACGGTCCACGAACCCGCGCCGAGCGTCGCGAGGACCTGCGCCCGGTAGCTGGTACCCACGCCTCCCGGCGCCGCGAACTTCGCCGAGCGCACAACGCTGGCCGTGGCCGTCGCTGACGTGATGGACAGGGAGTAGGAGCCGTCGAAGGCGACCTGGCCCCACGGCGTCGACCGGCTGATGACCGCCACCCCGGAGGGCCGCGTCCATCCGGCGACACCCTGCTCGAAGCTGCCGTCTGCATACGGGAGGACCGTTCCGGCCTGCAAGACCGGTGCGACCGCGACGACCACGCCTTCGAGCCGCAGCACCTGCCCCGCGGAAGCTCCGTTGACGCCCGCCGCGACACCGCACGTCGCGGCGTTGGCAGGGGCGACAGCGGAGGCCCGCTGCCGGTACCAGCCGGAGCCTGGCATCGGCGAGACGAGAGTGGAGCGCGTGGCGCTGATCTGGTTGCCATTGACGTCGTAGTAGCGCAGCTCAATCCAGCAGTCCGCCAGCAGCGTCGGCGGGTTGAGGTAGGCGTAGGTCAGATAGTCGGTGCCCGGCGTGACAGCAGGCCGATCGGTCGAGACTGCGGCGGCGTTGCCTGCGCCGGTCGCGGTGACCGCGATGGTGTGGCCGCCCGCCAGGTAGTTGTCGACGGCCCAGGACGCGACGGGGACTTGCCGGGAGACGCCCGCGTTGACCTCGGCCGTCCACCCGGCCACGTCGATCTCGGCGGACTCGGTACCGAACGCGAAGAGGTTGCCGGTCGTGCGGATCGGCAACCCCAAATAGACGTTCTCCCAGTACTGATTGACCAGCCCGGCAGCCGGGGTCGACGACAGGAGAACCTGCGCCTGTGTCGACCCCGCCGGCGCCATCCCGGCCACGCCGACCCGATGCCATCCGCTGGACGCTGCCGACGTGACGAGCGACCAGGTCACCGAGATTTCGGTGCTGGTCGCTGACAGCCAGCGGATCCCGATCCGCTCGGGAACCACTCCGGCCGCGTCCGCGAACGTCTGATAGACGGTTCCGGCGGTGACCGGGTAGGAGGAGACGGTGCGGGCCTGCATCTCCCCCGCCGCAACGGACTTGACGACCAAGCAGCCGTCCCCGTTCCTCCCTCCCGTGCCCTTGGACAGAGTGGCGTTGAGCTTGCTCACCCAGCCGGAGGTGTTCGGGTCAACCGACTCGGTGGTTGCCGACAGGAGATTCCCGGGGATCGGCATGTCTCACCTCCGGCCTGCGGTCAGCGTGGTGGTGAGCTCGTTCATCGTCTGCTGGACTTCGCCGCGGACGTGCCCGAGGAAGGCTCCGGAGTCGAGGTACAGGTCGCCTTCGAACTGGCCGCCGCCCCCTGCGGATGGGGACATCGCCAGCCGTGTCAGCGCGTTCGCCTGTGTCCCCGTGAAGACGGGTTCGGGCCGACCGGTGCCGTTGTAGGCAAGGTTGAGGCCGGGCTGCAGGTAGCCGCCCTCGTCGTACCAGTGCGGTGACCTCGAAAGCCACTTCGAATACGCCCTGGACGGCGACCCGTAGTCCGGGCGCCCCTTGATGTAGCCCAGGCCCCACCGGATCTGCGTCGCCGGGTTGGTGCGCCAGTCGGCGCCCGCCGACCGCATCTTCGATCCGGGGAGCGCCTGAGGGATTCCGTAGGCGTCTGACGTGGGATTGTCGGCGTTCCAGCGCCAGCCCGATTCCCCGTGCCAGAGCTTCTTGAGCGGCCCGAATTGGGATGGGCCCCAGCCGTAGCGTCCGAGAATCGACTTGGCGTAGCGCTGAGCGGAACCGACGGCCTTGCCCGCGAACCCGCCTCCTCCGCCGGTGAGGTAGGGCATGGGGTCGACGGCCTTGCCACCTTTGCGTGCTTCAAGGTGAAGGTGAGGGCCGGTGACGTTGCCGGTCGCGCCGACGTCACCGATGCGGCTGCCGCCGTTGACGGCCTTGGGGACGGTGGTGCGGATTCTCGACAGGTGGGCGTACAGCGACTGCAGACCACTTCCGTGGTCGATCATGATGTGTTTGCCGTAGGGGCCGCCCGAGGTGGCTTGGGAGACGTTTCCGTCGGCGACTGCCTTGACTGCAGCACCCGTGGCGGCCGGGAAGTCGAGGCCAGTGTGGCGTCCGGAGGACCACATGCTGCCGCGCTTGCCGAAGGGGGTGCCGTAGCGCGCGTTGACGGGCTTTGTCCATTGGCCCCGGCCTTCGTAGCCGCCCGCGAACATGCTCGAGACGGCATCGACGATCTTGTCCTTTAGGCCACCCACCATCTTGATCGGGAACTTGGCGAGCGCCTTGCCTACCGGCGCCGTACCAACGCCCTTGGTGACCTTGGACAGGACAGGCTTGACCAGCTTGGTCCACACCTTCGAGGGGTGAACCAGCAGGTCGGCTCCGGCCTTTGCCCAGTCGATGCCCTTGCCGACGACATCGCTGACCGTGTCCTTCGTCCAGTCCCACGCGCCGTCGAGCGGGCCGAGGATGCCGCCCTTGGCCATGAGCTTGGTGCCCGCAGCCGCATGTAGCGCCTGCGCCCTGTTGCGGTACTGCGGGTCGGTCGGGATGACGTACTCGGGGTAGCGAGGATTGCCCTCGCCGACGATCGCGGTCGGGCGGTTGGTGACCATCGGGCGGGCCCGGTTCCAGCCCTGCCCGACCGTGCCACCGGCGGCGAGCTCGTCTGGTGCGTCGGGCAGTTTCTTGAGGCCGACGAAACCGGCGACCTTGTCCCAGACGGCCTTGATGCCCTTCTTGTACACCCACTTGATGACGAAGTTGACGGGCGTCTTCACGATGCCCTTGATCTTGCCGAAGGCGACGCCGATGGCCTTCTTGGCCGTGTCGAAGGCCTTGCCGACGAGGCGGACCGCGTCCTTGATCCGGTTGAATGCAGGCCTGAGGCCCTTTTCGTACAGCCACTTCGCCCGGCTCGCGATGGCATTGAATGCAGGCTTCAGGGCCTTGTCGTACAGCCACCGCCCCACCTCGCCGATTCCTCGGAACGCAGGCTTGATGGCAGTGTTGTACAGCCACCTCCCGATCTTGCCGACGAAACGGAAGGCGGTGACGATGCCATTCGTCGCGGGCTTGATCGCCTTCTCGTACAGCCATTTCCCCGCCGTCGCGATGCCCTCGAAGGCGGGCTTGATCGCCGACTTGTACAGCCACGCACCGATGCGGGCGACAAACCGGAAGGCGGCAACGATCCCGTCGAACGCAGGCTTGATCGCCTTCTCATACAGCCACCTCGCGGCATCGCCGATGCCCCGGAGGGCCGGGGCAAGGGCGTTCTTCCACAGCCACTTCCCGATCGCCGCCGCCACCTGGAACGCGATCACCAGCGGTGCGATGAGGACGACCAAGATGATCGTGATGAGGATCTTCGCGGCGAGAACGATCCCGTCGAACGCAGGCTTGATCGCGTTGCGCCACAGCCACATCGCGATACGGCCAACCCACTGAAGGGCCAGCACGATCCCATCGAACGTCGGCTTCAGGATGTTGTTCCAGGCAAACAAGGCGGCCGTCTGAATGCCCTGCCACGCCGCCTGGATGATGTCGCGGAACCAGCCGAAGTTCTTGTAGGCGTAGATCACGGCAGCGACGAGCGCGATGATCCCGATCACGATCAGCGTGATCGGGTTCGCATTCAGCACGAGGTTGAACAAGAACACCGCGAGGGTCCACAACTTCGTTGCGATGTACGCCAGGTACATGCCCTGGATCAGCCACGGCAGGTTCACGGCGATCGAGGCGACACCGCGCGCCAGCGCGCCCAGCACCTCCAGCACCGGGCCGGACAGCGGCGACAGAGCCCTCGCCACCTCGAAGAAGGCGCTGGAGATGTCACCGATGGTCTTGGCCACCAGCGGGCCGTTCTCCGCCGCGTACTGCAAGAACCGCTCGAACGCAGGCGAACCCTTCAGACTGGTGCCCCAGTTCGCGAAGCGCCCGGTGATGCGCTGCATCGTCTTGGAGATGGTGTCCATGTGCGGCAGGAAGGCCTGGACGACCCCGCCGATCCCCTTGAAGACGCGCCCGAAGGACACGCCCAGCCCGACGATCGCGGGCTCGACGGAGCCCGCCAGGTCGTCACGGAAACTGTTCCACCAGGGCGAATCGAAGCCCTTCGAGACCTTGTCCTGCAGCTTCGTGATGGCCCGGACTGCGCCCTCGACGAACGGCGTCAGGCCCGGCAGGCTGTTCTTGATGCCATTCAGGGCGCGCGTGAAGATGGGCATGACCTGCGGCTGCAGGCTCTTTGACCAGTCGCCGAAAGCGCCCTTCAAGCTGACGAACGCGTCAAAGGTGTCCCGTGCCGACGGAGTCAGCTTCGCCAGGGCTGCCTGGTACTTGGCCTGCGCGACGGCAGCCTGATCCACGCCTCCGGCCGCCTGCTGCGACGCGGAGGCAATCTGCCGCTCAGCTGACGCAATCGAGTCCGCCGCCGACAGCCGCGCCTGAGCCAGCTGCTCCTGCGCGCGTGCCACTCCCTCCGCGGACTCCTCCGCGGCCTGAGTCACCTCACGCTGCGCACGGGCTACCGACCGGGCCCCGTCCTCCTGTGTGCGCGCCGCATTGCGCTGCGCCTCAGAGACTTTCGCCTGGGCGGCGGCGATGTCCTTGGTCCCCTGGATCTGCTGCTGCGCCGCCTCCTGGTGGGCCTTCGCCAACGCCTTCTGCTGGGAGCCCACATTGCGCTGGGCGTTCGCGAGACGCTCCTGCGCCGACTTGACCGTGTCGGAGCCCTCAACGCCAGCCTTGTCCGCAGCCCGCTTCTCCGCGGCGAGACTCTTCGTCTCGTCCTTCTGCTCCTTGAGCCGCTGCACGGCCTGGTCGTAAGACAGCTGGGCACGCTGCTGCTGCAGCAGCGTGGCCTTCGATCCGACAGCCTGTGTCGCCCGCAGCCGGTCCCGGGCCTCCTGCACCGACAGGACCGCGTCGCGCTCAGACAGCTGGGCGCTCGCCAGACGGTCCGACAGCTCGGCCAGCTCGAGGACGGCGTCCTTGCGGGCCTGCGTCAGGTCCTGCTGAGCCTGGCGGGCCGTGCGCTGGGCGTCCGCGAGAGAGTCCTCGGCCTGCGCGACACGTTCGGCCGCATCCCGCTGCCGGTCGGCGGCCTGCTGTACCGCGTCCGCCACCGACTGCTGGGCAGCCTTCACCTGCTGTGCGGCGCTCCGGTTCGCCTCTGCCGCACTCCGGACCGCGTCCCCGACCTTCTCCTGCGCCTGCCGGACCCGCTCGGCTCCCGCTTCGACGGCGTCTGCGACCGCCTGCTGGCCCTGCGAGATCTGCTGGGCGGCATTGCGGTGCGCCGTCGCCAGCGACTGCTGCGCGCCCGCCAACTGCACAGCCTTGCCGGCGCCCTGCCCGGCAGCCTGGCCGCCCTTGATGGAGGCGGTCGCCGCCGCATCCTGGGCGGTCTTCTGCGCCTGCAGAGCCCCCGCGATGCCAACGAATGCAGGGATCGCGACGGCTGCGAGCGCGCCAACGCCAGCCCCGGCGGCAACAGCCGCCGAGGCGATAGAGCCGATGCCCGCCGCGAGGATCGGGATGGCAGGGATGGCGCCGACCGCGCCGAGCGCCACGGTCAGCTGCAACAGCGCGGCAGTCGCCTGAGCAGTACTGACATCGGTCCGGATGTTGATGCGCTTGCCGTCAACCGCAGCGATCGCGGCCCGGACGGTCGCCAGTTGCGTCAGGGCTGCTGCTGTGTCCGCCCTGACCTGGACGTTCGGATGCTTCGCTCCGAGACGGGTGAGCTCAGCCTCGATCGCCCTAATCTCGGCCTTGGCGTCAGCGGCGGAAATGTCGATCCCGATCCGCTTGTCCGCCAGCGTCTCCATACGGAACCGCAGCGCCTGCAGATCCGAGTCCGCCTCAGAGGTGTCGGCGCCGATCTGCAGCTTCGGCAGCGACCGGAAAGCCGCCTGCAGATGCACCTTCATCGCCCGGGAGAAGGCACCTGCCGTGTCGTCGCCCTGCCGGACAGCCGAAGGGCGAGCCGTGCGACCGCCCTGGGTGACGCCATCGCGGATCGCGTCCCGCAGAGCAGCGGTGATGCGGTTGGCGATCTGCTGCCCGATCTGCTCGCCGATCGCCAGACCGACGTTGCCGACCTGCGCCTGCATCGCCGGCCCGAATGAGCGCCCGGCCGCGTTGCCCGCATCAGTACCGGCGCGCGTCGCCGCCGGAACAAGCCCGGCGCGCAGTCTGGAATAGATCTGCTGCGTGTTCGGGACAACATCAACTTCAACGGAGCCGACACTGATCGCCACGAGGGGCCTCCCCTCGCAGCGCTACGCGGCGCCCCCGTTGATGAGCTCGAAGAGACGCTCAGCGGCCTGCTCGGTGATCTTCGGCTTCGGCTTACGCGGCTTCGCGCCCGGTCGGGGCGTAGGCGTCGGAGGCTCAGGCTGGTCGCGCTTCTTCTCCGTGTTGGCGCAGATCGTCACGTACTCCAGGCGCCGGACCGCATCCAGCACGGAGGCCGTTAGCTGCTCCAGCTGAGACCAGCGCCCCTTCTCCGGCTCACCCTTCTCCGCCTGCTCCGTCAGCTCCTCGCCCGAGAGCTTGTTGCGGAGCGCGGTCATCGTTGATGACTCGGGCGGCAGATGCTGGATCAGGACCCGCAGCTGCCGCCACGTCATCAACCCGCGGTGCACGTCCAGGACGTCACGCTGGTAGAAGCGCCAGAGATCGGCCTCTACCGCCTCCGCATGCGCCTCGTAGACCTGTTGGGTCCACGCGATTTTCCCTGGCTCTCCGGCGCCTGCTCGCTGGCCTCACCGATGAACTCGCCGAACTCCCCATTCGTCGGGTCGAGTTCCTCATACACCTCGAAGTCGTCCGGGTGGATGGCAAGCTCGGCGAAAGCGTCGATCTGGCCCGAGTTCAACAGCCGGTTCCACGACTGCCTCCACACCATCGGCGGCAGAACCCGCAGCTCCTCGCCACGCAGCCGGGCAGTCACGTAGCCACCGAGCGCCTCGGACTCCTGGGCTTCGGCGGCGTCGTCGTCCTCGTCGTCGTAGTCCTCATCGGGCTCGACGTCCGGGACGACGACGTCCGTCTTGCGGGGCGGCCGGGCGGCAGCAGTCTTCTTGCGGGCGGCGGGCTTCGTGCGGGCGGTTGCGGTCCTGGCATTGGCAGCCATGGCGCGGGCCTCTCGTTCGTCTATGGCGCGGGCGTGGGAAGGGAGGTGGACGGGCCGGGCCCGCGTGCGCAGCCCGTCCACCAGTCAGAGGGGGTCAGGAGCCGGTGTAGTCGGGCGTCGCCGGGACCGAGTCCGTGTGGTAGACGGTGTTCCCAGCAGCGTCCGGGTAGGCGGTGACGGTGATCTCGTAGCCGGACATCTCGTCCTGCTTGAACGTCACGTCGGAGCGGTCGGAGACTTCACCCTGGGGGACGTAGAAGCCCTTGGCGGTGTCTCCGTCCATGACGAGGAACCACCAGGCGCGGCGGTCCGGCACCGGGCTCGCGGTCTCCGCGAAGCTCGTGATGCCGGAGACGGGCTCCAGTTCGGCGGCCGGAATCCGGTACATGATCGACTGGACGGCGACGCGGGCGGTCTCCCACAGGGTGACCTTGAACGTGCGGACGGACTTGGTGATCTGCGTGCGGAACGGCGACGTCAGACCCCAGGGGGTGAACTCCTGACTGTCCTCGTCGAATCCGTAGGTCAGACCGTCGTCCGAGATCGCGCCGAGCGGCTCCCACGGAGAGAGCGGCTGAACGAGAGGCGACGCAGGCGCAGTAGTGCCCGTGTCGCCTACCCAACCCCCTCCATTTGCTCCGATAACCGTCAAATCGGCGGCGCGGGTGATGTTGACCATCGTTGTCTCCAGACATGCGTGAAGCCCGCGCACGGGCGGGATCAGGGGGGCGCGGGCCCGCAAACGGTCAGGAGACCGGGTGGCTGTAGATCTCGTAGGTGCCGCCGACGCGGCGAAGCGAGGTGTTCTCGTAGGGGCGGACAGCAGGGCGGGAGATGGTGCCCGTTCTGCCGATCACGGCGGTCGCGCTGGTGGACCCGCTGAGCTGCGTGAGGATCCAGCCGTGCAACTCGGCCGCCAGAGCGATCGCTTCCGCCCTGGTAGCGGCGTAGACGTTGAAGTCGACGAGGGCACGGTCGAGCCGGAAGCCGTCGTCGTCACCGTTGATCACTTCGATCTGGATCGTGGGCAGCTCGTTGAGCAGGTTGTTGTCGAGCTCATCCCGGACGGCAGCCCTGCTGCCCACGTAGGCCTGCGTGCGGCCGATGAGCTCCAACTCGACGTCCACCGACCCGACGGCGGCCATCAGCGGCCACCTGCCTGTGCGGCACGGAGCAGCACGTGGTGGGCGTGCACCTTCTCGGTGCCGTACTCCACGAACCGGGCGTAGTAGGCCGTGTTGGTGACGGTGGCGGTGGCCCGGTCCCTGCGGCGGCCACCACGTCGCGTGCTGGTGACGTTGAAGCTGCCCTTGTAGTGGCCCGGATGCGGATCCGATGCACCGCCGACGGGGGCGATCGACTCGGCCACCGACTTGACGAGCTCGGCCCGGCGCACCATCTCCACCCGGATCATCTCCGAGCGGAGTAGCTGCCCCACGCCCTTGTTGGACATCTTGAACCGTGCAGCCATGACCACCTCCGGTCGGCTAGCCCGTCACGCGGTCGGCAGCGAACTGCATCGGGCCGCGAGTGCCGGTGAACGGGCTCTGACCCCAGTCGCCGGGCTCGCCGGTGATCTCGCAGACCTCGCCGCGGATCCGCACCCGGTCGGTTGTGCGCCAGTCAGTGCCCGACGGCGCATACACGGTGAAGCCGACAATCACGGTGTCGCGGGCCTGCTGCTCATCCCCGCCGACTGTCGGCGTGGACTGGCGGGGCACCACAACGCAGCCCCTCACCGGCTGGTCCAACAGCGGGCCGGGAATCGGTTGCCCTCGTGGATCCTTGCCCGGCGACGGCCCACGCCTCAGGCGCACCACCGTCTCCCCGTAGGGGTACGGGCCGGGCATCAGGTGTAACCCCAGCCAGGCTCGAACTCGTCGGCGAACCCGGCATCGTCGATCGGCCAGGTCGGCGACGGATCCGCCGTCTCCGGTGTCGGGTCGACCGTGAACGCCCCGCCCCGACCCGCCAGCGACTTGAGTGCCGACTTGTCGGCCTTGGTCAGATACAGGCCGCCCGAACCGGTCGGGCGCTGCACCGACATGGGGCCGATCGTCTCGTAAGAGACCTGCTGCGGATTGGTGTAGGCCCGGCCAGCGACCGACAGGACGACGGCCTCGGCGCCCTCTGGGAGAGGCTTCACCACCGTCTGGCACAGGTTGATGGCCTGCCGGATCAGGAGTGCCGCCCTGTCCCCACCGATCTCTTCCAAGTCCAGGTACAGGCCCAGATCCTCAGCTGTCGGGATCTCGAATGCCACAGCAGCCTCCTAGGCGGGCAGGGCCTCCACGGCTTCGCACCAGGCAGCCAGATCGGCTGACGGATCGAGCTCGGCAGAGCGGGCCTTGGCCCGCTTACTGGCGAGCCGGTAAGCGGACGCCGAACCAAGCTTCCGGATCACGGCCTCATAACCGTCCAGATCCTCCCGCTCCAGGAAGATCCCGCCTTCGGCCAGCGCCTCACACAAACCCGGCGTTGGATGAGCCAAGACCGGTATCCCGGAGGCGAGTGCCTCGCAGCCTGCCCGGCCCCACGACTCGTACAGCGATGGCATCAACAGCAGCCGGGTGCGGGCATACACCTGTTCCCGCATGTCGTGCCCCGAGACGTGCTCGACCTCCAGCACGTTAGGGAGATCCGAGTAGTCGGTCTGCTCCCCGTAGGAGCCCTTCACCGCCATGAACTTGGTGTCGGGCATGCGCTTGGCGAGCTTGTGGAACAGCCGCCCGCCCTTGTCGGGGTTGGTGTTGATCAGCGTCACCCGGTCGCCGGGCTTCGTCGCATACTCCTCGGCGAACACCGGCGGGCGGACGACGATCGACCGTTCGGGCCGGACGCCCTTCGGGTGGTCCACGAAGTGCAGCTCGGCCTCTCGGGCCATCCACTGCGAGTTGTAGACCGCCAAGGCTGTCGACCCCGAAGCCATGTCCCGAAACGTCGGCGTGAACGTGTTGTGGCAGATCGCCACAAACGGCTTCCCGTAGCCGCGGGACAATGCGGCGGTCGAGGGAACATTCTCCAGGTGAGACACCAGCACGTCGCCGCGCCGGACCGCTGTCGCGAAGTCCAGACGGGACTCCAGCGGGATCACCTTGACGCCGTCCAGCTCATACGGCTTGTGATCTTCTCCGTAGCGCGACAGCCATACCGTGACCTCGTGCCCGCGCTCGACGAGAGCCCGGAACATCGACCAGGCCATCCACTCTGCGCCCGCATTGTGCCGGGGCGGGGCGGCATGCAGCCGGGCAACGATCTGCATCGCCCGGCTGCTCTTCCCGCCGCTGCGGGCCTGCGTCACGAGGAGGAGCCCGCCGTGCCGGTGTACTTGACGAACGCCTGCGCGTCACCCTGCACGTAGCCGTAGAACGCCTCGGCGAGGATGAGAACGAGGTTCTCCTGGAACGCCGAGTGGACGCCGCCGTCCTCGTCGACGTAGGTCGCCTCCTTGGAGATCCTGACCGTAATGTCCATGCCGACGCCGTAGGCGGCCTGCGACCAGTCGCCGCCGATCGCGCGCAGTCCCGTGTCCGACGAGGTGGACTGTCGGCGCTGCTTGCCCGACACGCTCCGCGAGTAGGCCAGCGGCTCACCGATCAGAGTTCCGGCCGACGCCATCTGCGTGCCTGGCACCGTGGTGTCAACGAGGATCGGGCGGCCGGTGGTGTCCGTCGCGAGCAGCAGACGCGGCTTCAGCCGGTGGTCCGCCACCGTGCCGGTGTAGTCCCAGTCGTCGTTGATGACGAGCCCCATGCCGTTGACGAAATCCGCCCACACCCCGCCGTCCGCCTGATCGGCAGTGCCGAGAGCCACCGAGTTGGTGGTCTCCGCGAGATAGTCGTCGAACGGGCCGGCAGCGCCCTTCATGGTGAGGCCGTGGATCGCCGCGTGGTCGAAAGCGCGGGCGAACGCCGTCGGTAGATCCCGCTGCAGCTGCGTGTACAGGCCGCCCGCGTTGGTCATCGCGACCTCTTCGGCCACGGGAATGAGGACAGCGACCTTCTTCGCGGTCATCTGCTTGATGCTGACGCCGCCGCTCGACAGCGGCTTCCGGGCGGCCTGGCCGACCCAGTCGGCGACCGGCACGTCCATCGGGATCGGAATGGATGTGGTCGCGTCGATCGCCAGCGGCGCCGGACGCGCCAGCGCCATCACCGCCGACTGCTCGACGCTCTTCTCGAAGATGGGACCGGCGAGGGTCCGCGGCAGGAGCGACGCGTTGACATCACTCAGCTTGATCGGGGCCGTAGCCACCATGATTCCTGCTTTCGGCAGCTACTTCAGCTGCGCATGAAGGAACCCCGCGAACTCGTCAGCGGGGCTGGGGGACCGTTGCTTGTTGGCGCCGGACGCCTGAGTGCGATCCGGTGCCGGACGCCGCGGGCCCTCCTGGGGCTGGGGCTTCGCCCAGTGCGGCTTGCGCTCCAAAAGCGCCTGAAGGTCGGCCTCAATGGCCGCCTCGTCGATGTCGCCATCGCCGTCGATATACGAGTCGAAATCGAGCTCGCCGAACGCATCCGCCGGATCAGCGAACGCCGCCCGGCTGTCCGTCGCGACGCCGGCCAGGGCCTGCACCTGGCTGCGGACAAGCCGCTGCCGGGTCTTGGCGATCTGCTCCTGCGCTGCCGTCAGCTGCTCGGTGAGGCGCTCGGACTCGGACAGGTCCGCTTCCTTACGCTTCTTGAGCTCAGCCAGCAGCGGCTCCTGCTCCTTGAGCCGCTTGCGGAGGTTCTCCGCCTCGCTGTTCTTCTTGCGCAGCGCTGCTTCGAACTTCTTCCGGTCGAACGGCTTTTCCTCGACCTCGGGGTCCGCCTCCGGGGCGTCCTCCGTGGTCTCGGTGGTGCCGTTCTCCTCGGTCGCCGTCTCCTCGACGGCCTCCTCGGTGCCGGTCTCGGTCTGCTGCTCGGCGCTCTGCTCGGTCTCTTCAGGCATGACGGATCGGCCCTCCAGGGGCTGTGGAAATGAGAAAGGCCGCCACCAGGGCGACCGTTGATCAGTTGGATCCAGGGAGTGGGTACTGGTCGTGCTCAGCCAGCGCCCGCCTGAACCAGGCCAGTTGGCTACCGGAATGGCCAGCGGCGTACTGCTTGTACAGCCGCTCCCACTCACGGGCATGATCGGACAGCTCGAACTGCTGCCCTCTAAAGATCGGAACCGGTTGGCAGTGGCACCAGTCATGGAACTTGATGACGCTGTCCTCGCCGACGAACGAAGCGTTGGCCGTGCGTCCAGCCGCGTCCAGGTCCTTGTATGTAGCGCCTCGCGCCGCCATCAGCTTGCAGAAGGAGCACGCGCCAAGGGCGGCAGCGCGGGCGTAGCCGACCGCCGATCGATCCGCTTGCACGGCACCTCTGAGGGTGCCCCGGCCCTGGTCCAGGACCAGCTTTTCGACCGCGCCCTCGGCCTTCTTCTCGGCGGCATCCAGGCGCACGTCCAGCGGTTGCAATTGGGCTTCGGTGGTAGCAGGGTCGTCCGGGTCGCGGGGCCAGAGGTCTTTCGTCGCCCACCGCAGACTGTTGTTGACCTTGTCGTCTGCGGGCGGCTCCAGCAGCGGAACGGTGAACCGTCCCGTCACCCTCGCGGCCACCCGCTCGGCGTCGTAGAAGTCCGCTGCCGCCGTCGCCGAGGCGTTGCCGTACTGCGCCACCAGGGCGCGCACCGCCTCAATCCAGTCCGGCACCGTGCCTTCCAGATCCTGCGGGCGGATCAAACGCCGCAGCGTCCGCATGTCCCGGATCAGATACCGCGTCAGGCCGCGCTGGACGCGCCGCTGGCGGTTCGCGCCGGCGCCATCATCCGAGACTGTCGTCGCCATCGACGACCTCCGGAGACTGAACCTCATCGCCAGGAGCACCCAGAGCTGCCAGGCGATCCAGCACGGACCGCCCGTTCGCACGCCGGCGATCCGCGCGGACTCGCTGCCGCTGGCCCTCCGAGAGTCCCGCCATCTCCAACGTGACGTCGGAGTCGGCGGGGAGGATCCCGGCCTGGACGAGCTTCACCGTGGCGTCAGCCTGCGCGGCCACCGTCGGTGTCGCCGGGTTGCGCCACACCGTCTCGATCCGCCGGGTCTTCTCCGGCGGCTCACCGTCCCGCACCCACAGAGCGAGGCGCATGGCCTGCTGCCAGGCCGCCCCGTACCGGCGGATGCGGCGCTCCGAGCGCTTGACCAGCTTGGCTTCGGTGGAACGGATGGCGTCCGCGGAAGCCGGATTGTCGGTGGTGTAGCCGAGCATGTGCGGCGGCAGCCCGAACTGGCTGGACATGATCCGCGCATACAGATCGATGATCTTCGTCATGCCGGTCGGATCATGCGCAGCGAACTGACCGACGTCCGGCACGTTGCCGTCCTCGTCCCGCTCCAAGGCGAGAACCCGGCCGATGTACGTCTCCCACGCCGACTTCGCCGTACCGTCCGCGTCCTGGAACGCCGACTCGGACGCCCCCAGGATGTAGCGCTGCGGGGCACCGAAGAACTCGGCCGCGACCTCCATGCCCATCAGCCGCCGGCAGGCGGCGTCCGTGATCGACATGACCTCGGGGGTGATCTCCGACTTGCCGACCCGGTCCGCAGTGCGCTGACGGTTCGCCATCCGCACCACCGGCACGACGCCCAGCCGGTGAATGTCCCGGTCGACGACCTCCCAGCCACCGGACGGCGACGGCAGAGCCGTGACCGTCTGATCAGGCAGATACAGGACGATCATCCGCTCCTCGGGGCCCGACTCCACAAAGCCATCGGCCGCGCACTCGCGCAGGGCTGCCGTGCCCATCCGCAGACGGGCATCCCACATCAGCGTCATGTCCATCGGCGACTCAGCCGAAATCAGCGGCGGGCAGTCATCCGTACCACAATCCCCCGACCCGACCGCCAGATACTCGCGGCCATACACCAGAGAATCCAGATGAGCCAGACTCGACTCGTCGAACAGATCGTTCGCGTCGGCGATCTCGTCCAGCTCGCTGGAGTCCGAACCATCCCCCCAACGGAACGCCTCCAAATCGAGACGCTCCTCCAGGCTTTCGACACCTACACGCGGCCAACCGATCACCGTGTGCAGGCTCTTGAGCTGCGGCGGAATACTGATACCCAAGTCGCGGACCAGCTGCTCGCCGTTGAAATAGGCATCCCGCAACAGCAGCGCATGCCGGTCACGCAGCATGTCCGCCCGCAACATGTTGATCAAGGCGAGTTCGTCATCCGACAGATACACCAACGGAAGATCAGGAATCGAGACGGTCACCGCAGCACCACCACCCGTCCCGACTTGCCTGTCTTCTTCTTGCCGAGCCCCTTGGCCATCGCGTCAACGCGGGCCTGCCAGGCGAGGACCGCAGCGATGGCGGCGTCGATCTTCTTTGGACTGTCGGGATGCTCCTTCATGATCTGGATGCCGCTCCGCGACTCGCGCCGCCGCGAGTTGAGGATGTGCCTCGTCAACACGCTCGACCCGTCATGGGACAGCTCGCCGTCGACGACACTCGACCGGAACTTCTCCAGCGCACGCACGATCTGGTTCGACCTGCCACCCGTCATCCACCACTCGATCGGATGCTGCACCGAGGACTTCAACTTCAGCCGCCGGCCGTGGTCCGCCTCCCACCTCGCCACATGGGACTCCCACCTGGCCGGGTCCGCGTACATGCCGACGACCTTGTACTCGCGGAAGGCGTCCTCGACAGCTGCCAGAACCTCGATGGTCGGTACCTGCCAGTCCTGGCCGAAGGGCCCGTCAGGCTGCTCCCAGCAACCGAGGAGGAACAGATGGCCGTCCGAGACTCGGCAGCCGACGAGAGCGGTGGCGTCGGTGACGCCACGGTTGCGGCGGCGGGAACCGTCGAAGCCGAGGACGATCTCCTCGCCGCGCCCGACGACCTTGTCCGCCGCGGCAACGCCAGCCCACTCGGGTTGCGAGATCCACGAGTCGGAAGCGTGTGTGATCTGGTTCAGGAAGTCTGCCCGTGCCGTCTGGGGGTCCGTGCTGGGGTCCCAGATCGTGGCGACGATGGTGTCCAAGTCGACATGGCCGCCGTTGCGGTCGGCCGAGTCGCCGTAGGTGTACGAGAGCCCGGACACCAGCGAGACGCGGTCCGTCATGTCAGTCTCGGGCGGCGCCTCACGGTGGTCGTAGAAGAGGCCGTCGTCCCGTGCCCGACCCTCGCGAATCTTCGCCCAGAATGCCGCAGACTCCTCAGCCACCGAGCCTTCGCCTGGGATGAAGGCGTTCGGCGACTCGATGGTCGTGCCGCCGATCTTCGCGGCGTTGATCCGCATCGTCTCCGCCAGTCGGTTCCCGCGGTTCGACCGCACCCACTCCTCGGTCTGGTCCAGCACCGCGAACACCGGCTTATTGCCCTTCACCGTCCGCGCCGACGATGTGATCGGCTCAATCCGGCCCCGCGGCAGATTGACGAACGTATCGAGCGGCTCCAGCCCCGGGTACGCGTCAATCACCGGACCCTGGAGCATCTCCAGCAGAGGCGACCACGTGTTCTTCGTCTGCGTCTCCGACACCGCCGCGATCTGCACCAACGGCGTCCGCACCTCAGACCACGGCTTACCGACCGGCTGCCCCGCGGCATCCCAGCCGTCCGGCAGGACCGGGCCGAGAGCCTCAACGATCGCCAAGGCGGCGAGGAATGGGGACTTGCCTCAACCCCAGCCGCGAGGCCGGGAGATCACCCCACGGCGGAAGCGACGCTTCCCAGTACCGGGGTTGATCTCGTAGTACCGGAGGACGAAGTCCTCCTGCTCGGGATACAGCAGAAAGGGCTCGTAGTCACCGCGGTCCGGAGCGGCCAGCATCTCCGAGATCCAGTCGATCACGCCGTAGCCGAGCGTCGGAACTGCGCCAGGCTCAGGTGGTTTCCAGGGGATGACGATCACCCCCTTTGGCGCCTCATCTTCCAGACCGCCAGGAAGGCGTCTGACTTGGAGGAGTTACAGGAGATGCACGCTGGGATCACGTTCCCAATCGAATGCCGTCCGCCCTTGGAGAGCGGTATGACGTGATCCATCGTTAGATCGGCGCGTTCCTTGCAGTAGAAGCACTCGCCTCTCTGGCGGACGCAAAGGCGGCGCCACTCTCTGCCCGAAAAGGCGAAGACTCCCGCATCGCGCTTCCACGCCTTGCGACGGTTCCGGGCGGCCTGCCCCACGTGCGGGTTCGCCTTGGCGTAGGCGATGGCGTATGCGAGACGGCGCTCTCGTTCGGCTTGGTAGCGGGCGGCGTCGTCTCGACCCCGCCGCTTCTCGGATGCGCCGTTCTTGCACTTACGCGTGCAGTAGATTGCGTTCGCTCGCATCCCTGAAAGGCCCTTGCCGCATTCCACGCAGGCCGACGCCGGGGATCGAAGGGCGGTGTGTCCATTGCGCACCCAAGTTCGGCACGCGTTCGAGCAGAACATCACTCTGCCGTGTTGTTGACTCAGGTCCGTGCCGCATCCAGGGCATGAGCGGTCGGGGCGCTTGTAGCGCTTACGGTTCGCCGCCGTCCACTTGCAACGCGACGTGCAGTACTTCGATGGTCGGCGACCCTCAAACGGGGCAGCGCAAATGACGCAGGTAAGCTGACTCACGTCAACCTCTCACCAGGTTGGCCACGGCCCCGGGGTAGCTCCAACTACCGCCGGGGTTCTATGTGTTGATTCTATCCGCTCGCCTCGCCAGGAGGGGGCGGAAGCGCCCTCAGTACGCCGCGACGCTCCCTCGACGAGCGGCCACCGTCGGGCCGCTTGCCGTCCGCCTCGTCAGCCTGAGCGAACTGCATCCGCAGGCGGGCCCGGTCCTCGGGAGTCGCGCCGAACTTGGCGACCCTCAGCCGCAGTTCGCCGGCCGCCGACATCTCGCCGGACCACAGCCGGGCGTGCACGACAGCCGTATCGAGGAGGAAGTCCCAGTCGGTCGAAGAGAAGTGCTCGGCCTGCGGGGAGGCCTTCCACATCTCCCACCAATCCAGCGTCCGCGCCGGCCAGGCGTACTCGACCAGATCGCCGTCCTTCAGTACCGACAGCGTCGGCAACTCCGGCGGCTCGGCCTGCTCGAAGCGGAGGATCGTCTGGGCGTGCGGGTCCTTACTGTGCCCAGCTCGGCGCTTCGGGTCCTTAGGGGCGGGTCCACGGCCAGCCATAGAGGCTCACCTCCCGCCTTAACTCAAGATCCAAAGTCCCCAGACCCAGGGCCGTCCTTAGCGTGTATACGGTCCCGATCCGCATAACCGCAGGTCAGGCCTATCCCCCCAGGTCAGAGGCGTGATCGTCGCGACAGTCAAATCCGAGATCGTTTGGATCAGCCAGAGATCACTGAGGGATCATCCAGGCGGTGCCGTTGACCATGGTGTTCCCTAAGGCCTTAGCTACTCACGTCAGTTGATCTCTCGAATCGATCTTTGTTCTCAATCTTCTTCGACTTCAATCATTGATCAATTCGTCGATCAACAACTGATCACTCTCACGCGATCACCATCGCATCACCATGCAGCACTGCACATGCATGCCTCACCCCGACGCTGCCCTGCCCATGCCCTGCCCGCCTGCCCCGGTAGGGGGGCAACACATGGGGGTGGCGGCACCGCCTGCCCTACCCCTCGCGGTCGGCCTGCTCCCTGCCGTCGATGGAGTGATGGACCAGCAGCCATGCCGTCGACCCATCGTCTCGGGTTACCGGCCTGCCCTCGGGTCCGCACACGCAGTCGGGTTCGGCTGTGCTGGTGTCATGGTCGACCAGGTCACGGAGTGGAGTGACGTGCAGCGTGCTGGTCACCGTCGCCGCCCGACGTTGGCTCGGCTGCCCGTGAAGGTCCCGGCGTTCCCTCGCCGGCTGCGGTTTCCTCGTCCCTTGCTCGCCACGTGGATCACTCCTCGTCTGGCGCGGGCTTCTGGTCTTCGTGCTCCGGGTCGTCTACCCGGATGACGGCGTGAATCTTCTCGCGGGGTGCGGCGAAGCACGGCCCGACGTTGTCGAAGAGGGTCACCCAGTGGGGGTCGAACTTGACAGTGAGCTGGTCGTCTTCGATGAGGGTGTCGTCGCCGCGTCGTTCGGCGTGGATGATCAGGTAGCGCGGCATGGTCACCGCCTCACAGGAGTCCGGGATGGCGCTCGCCCGGCCGTTGCCGTCCGGGCTTCGGGTTGGCGCGCTGCGCGTCATTCCCCTCGCGACTGCTCTTGCGATCATGGCAAGGTCCGCACACGCCCTGAAGATCGGCAGGCCCATTGAGATCCGCCTTGGCCACGATGTGATCGCAGAATCGGCTGGGTCGCACGTCGCAGATCTTGCAGATCGGATCGCGCTCCAAGATCCGCGCCCGGATCTTCGACCACCCGGACGGGAGGCGTTGCCGCCTGTCCGATCCGGACCAGCCGCCGCTCATGGCGCCGTGGTCCCGTCGGTGTCGCCCCGGTATTTGGCGAGGGCTTCGTGGACGCGGCTCTCGCTGCTGTCGTTGGAGTCCCACCATTCGACGGCTTTCCACACGTCGCTGAGACGGGCGAGGCGGACGCTGGCGCGGGTCTCCCATTGCCGGTACAGGACGAGGAGTTCTTCGGTTTCGCGTGCGGCGTCTTGTGCGTAGCCGAGGCCTGCGAGGCGGCTGGCCATCTCTTCGAGGTCCCAGCGTCGGGAGACGAGGTCTTCGAGGTCGGCGGCGGCGAAGAGGTAGTTGTAGCTGCCGCCGCTCACGCCTGCTCCTGGGTGTTCGCGGGGTCGCCGTTCAGTGCGAGGAGGGTGCCGCACTGGTCGTAGGCGACGGGCGCGTTGTCTGTGCTTGAGCCCGCGAATGCGGAGCACTCCCCGCAGATGACCGTGCCCCGGTACTCGACTGCTCGATGTAGGTTGCGGACGCGTTCGATGGCCCGTGCTTGCGCGTCGCGCTCCCGCCGCAGCCGGGCTGCGGCGTCGCGCATGTCGTCCCAGTCGCGGAGTCGGTCGATGCCGAGGGCGTCGGCGAGTTCGTCCGTCCACTTGCCGAGGCGATCGGCGTCCAGCTCGATGGTGGCCCGCTCGTGTACGGGGTCGGTCTCGTTGATCGCTCGCGTGATCTTTCCTTGAGCGGCGAGGACTTCCTGCTGTACCTGCTCGCGGAACCGTTCGAACTCGCCCTCGACGTGGACCTTGAGGAAGAGTGGCTGTCCGTTCTCGTCGAGGGGTACGTCGTTGGCGGGGATGTCGATGGTGTCCTCGAAGACGAGAACGCCCTGGGCTCCGACGGTCGCGGCCCACTCATTGGGGTATCCACGGAACGGATTCGTCCACTGGTCGACGACGAGGACGAAGGGCACCCTGTCGTCTCCGCCACCTTCGGGGAGTTCGAGGATCTGGATGCGGGCCATCAGACATCCACCGCCTCGTAGGTGGCGCGGAAGATGTCGTCGCGGCAGGGGTAGAACTCGCCCTTCACGCCTCGGATGATCCAGTCGCCGAGCGAGGCGGTCATGTCGCCTTCGAGGGTTCGGATGCTGATGGAATGCGGGATGTCACCGTTGTGCTCCGCGCAGCGGTCGGGGTTCGAACAGATGTAGTTCGCGGTCGAACCGCCGTTGAGGATCCAGTCGATGATCGGCGTGGCGCCCTCTGCTGTGCCGTCCCATTGCGCGGCGTCGATTTCTACGGGCTTCTTGCGGTAGCGGGCCATGGCGCGGGCTCCTGTGGGGTGGTCGGGTCTAGTCGTCGATGCTGGCGATGAGGACGGCTTTGGTGAGGTCGAAGGCCTGGTCGTTGGTGAATCCGGCGTCGAGGTAGGCGAGGTACACCTCGTGGAGCTGGGCCGCTCCGGCTGCGAGTTCGGTGATCGGATCTTCGGGATCAGGCATGGCGCGGGCCTTCCGATGTGGGGTGGTCAGTGTTCGTGGATGCGCATGACGAGCACGCCGTTCCAGGTGCGGAGCTCCGTGTCGGTGCCGTCGCAGTCCTTGATCAGGCACACCGGGCGGGCCGTCTGCATGGGCTTCTTACGCGCGCGTTGGCCGATGCCGAGCTCGCGTTCGAGGCGGTCGATGAGGGCGTAGTCGGGTGCGGGCATCGCGCAGACCTCCCAGTTCAGGCGTCGACGCGAGAGCGTTCGGCGATCAGGGCGCGGAGTGCATCCGGCTTGCCGGTGGCGTCGACGTAGCGCTGGCAGAGCTGCCCGTTGGCCACGTGCTGCGGGCTGCCGAGGCCGGACTCCTGCGGATGCCACAGGTGCGTGATCGCGCCCTCGTGACGCACGGTCGGCCCGAGGAGCGCGTCCGCCGCGATGCGGTAGGCGGCATCCTCAAAACCCCAGCCGGTAAAGCCTTCATCCATGCCGCCGGCCTGCCGCCAGGCGTCGGGCTGGATGACGAGGACTCCACCGGTGGCCCACTCGTGGGCGAGGTCGGTCGAGCAGTCGGCCGCCGGGGCGCCGGCGAGGTAGGTCTGCGTTCCGTCACGGGACAGGCCGCGGTACCAGCTGTACGGCAGGTGCAGAACACCGTCCGCGGCTGCCTCGATCGCTGTGTACAGGGGCTCCGGCTCGGGCAGGGTGTCGGCGTCACAGAGGACGACGACGTCAGCTCCTGCGGTTGCGGCCTGACGGATGCCTTCATTACGGGATCCGGCCCGCGAGAACGGGTCGTGCCCGCTGTCGACGTCGAGGTGGATCCCGTCGGGAAGCAGCCCGGCAAGGTGGGCGCGGACGTACTCGTGGTGGGCGTTGCGCTCCGAAGTGCCGGGCCGCCACGGGATGACGACTGCGACGCTCATGCGCGGAACACCTGCCAGGGAACGTGCTGGTCGTCCACCGACGTCAGCCCCAGCTCGGCGGCTAGCGCGTCCTGCTGCTCCTGGGACCAGGTGGTGACGTCCAGCCAGGCCACACCCTCGGCGGGTTCGCTGGCGACGGGCCAGTCGAGGATGAGCAGCCCGCCCTTCTTGACGATGGCCCGCAGGTTGCGGATCAACATGTCGGCGGACGCGTAGTCGAGGTGGATGAGCACGGCCAGGCAGTACACGGCGTCCGTCTTGCGGCGGCCGAGGTGGCTGCCGAAGTCGCTGCCGTCGGACTGGAAGCCGGTCAGGTCGGGGGCGTTGGCGGCGAGCGCGTCGACCATGCTCGCCGAGCCGTCGACTGCCGTCACCTCGTAGCCGAGAGCCCGCAACGGGATGGCGACGCGCCCGTCACCGCACCCGAAGTCCATCACCTTCACCCCGGGCGGGATGTCGGCGGCGAGGAGTTCGGCCTGCTTGCTGCCGCTCTCCCAGTAGGCGTCTTCCGAGATACCTCGCGAGGGGTGAATGAAGTCGGTGGCGCCGGGGCGGCTCCAGTTGGCGATCGCCTCATCGGCCTTCATCGTCGCCTCCTGAGATGTTGATGGTCAGGGCGTCCTGCGCAGGTGGCGTTGTGGCGACCGAGGGCACGGCAGGCGACGCGGCGAGGCAGGCAGTAGACGGCGTCGCGGGGCTCGGCGAGGAGGTAGCGCAGCATCCATATGGTCGTGCTCCGACAGTCGGAGCGCGGCCTGTAGCGCAGCCCGAGCGTCACGTCTTCCTCCCTACGCGGATGGTGGTGACGCCGGGCTGGTCGGGCATGTAGCCGTGCGGGTCGATGACCACGGAGCCGGGCTGGAAGTGGTACTGGAGGAACACGTCGTGCCGGGTGGCGATCACGAAGACCCCGGGCTGGTCGGGTGCGAAAGAGCCGCCGGTGTCGACGTGCGGATCCCAGTGCTCCAGATCGACGCCGCGGTCGCGGAGTTGATGCGCGAGGAGCAGTGCGGGGCTTCCGCCGGTGAGGTCAGAGCCGGGCTTGTACGCCTTACCGAGGATGCAAACGCCGAGGCCGGACTGTTCTGCCCACTGCCCCACCAGGTCGGCGAGCCATTCGGACTGGGCTTCGCGGGCGCGCGCCATGTAGCCGAGGACGTCGGTGGACAGGTCGAGGCGTTGGGCGAGCCACGACATGGCGATCAGGTCGCGGGGGTGGCAGTGGCCGCCGTCTCCCATGCCGCCGCGCATGTACTTCGCGGAGACGACACGGTCGGTGGCCGCGGCGAGTGCGTCGGTGACGGCGTCGCAGTCGGCGCCGGTCTTGTGGCAGATCTCCATGAGCGCATTCGCCACCACGATCTTCGTGGAGATGACGACGTTGTAGGCGACCTTCGTCAGCTCCGCCGACTCGATGCCCATGACCTGCGCCGGGCGGTCGTGGACCGTGGCGTGGATGTCGAGGACCGGTTCGACATGCCGGGGATCGTCGGCGCCGAGGAGCACGAACTCAGGGTTGAGGTAGTCGGCGATCGTCGTACCCATCGCAATGAAGGCGGGGTTGTAGACGAGCGTGGTCCACTCGTTGAGGAGCGGCCGGATCAGCCGGTTCATGGTGCCGGGCAGGCAGGTGGAGATGACGGCGATGGTGATCGGCTTCGCCTGCAGTGCCGCAGACCGGCACAGGTCGCGCACGGCCTGCACGAGGTGCTGGTATTCGAAGTCGCTGGGCTCGTCCGGCATGGGCTGCTCGCCGCCGTAGGCGGGACTGTGCGGCGTCTGGACGGCGACGAACACGACACGGTCGATGCTGGCCACGACCTGCGACGGCGTGGACGCCAGGGTGAGTTCGGCGCTGGCGAGAAGTGCCTCGATGCCTTCTTCTTGCGGCGGCGGTGTTTCGCCTCGGAGGATCTGCGCGGGCCGCGGTGACGGGTCGTAGCCGATGACGCGGTGACCGCCGTGCTTGGCGAGGGTGAGGGCGCATACGACGCCCAGTTTCCCGAGGCCGATCCATCCGACTGTGCTCATGCGGGGTTACCTTCCGGGGCGCGGGTCCGGGCGCGGGCCCGACCGTTAGGCGATGTTGAGGAACTGCTTGAGGGCGGCTATGTCGGCGGCGCGTGCGGCGTCCATGGCGGGGCTGCCGTAGTCGGTGGTGCGGTATCCGGCCAGCGATTCGGCTCGGGTCTGGTCGTTGTGCCCGCCGGTGAGGTCTGCGCGGTCGTGAAGGATCTCGACATCGACTCGCTGGTGCAGGCCCAGGGTCTGGCCGAGGTATTGGATCCACGAGTCGCAGTGCGGTGACAGGGACACGTGGCCGAGGTGATCAGTCCAGGTGCGGGGCCAGATCGGGAAGGTGTTGCAGGTCGCGATGTCGTTGCTGTGCGGCCACAGCACACCGGGTGCGCGTTCTTCGACGAGGCGGTCCCAGTCTTCGGTGAGGATGCGGGCGTCGTCGTTCCACAGCATCAGCCAGTCCCCGTCGGCCTGCTCTGCCAGCCGGTTCACGTACTCGTGGAGCCGTGGGTAGCCGTATCGTTCCGGGGCTGCCCAGACGCTGGCCTGCCAGGGGACCGGGGCCTGGAGGGTGGGCTGGTCGTCAGGGTCGGCGGCGATCAGGATTTGGATGCCGCCTGGCTTGTCTGCCAGTTCCAGGAGCGTCGCCACCGTCTCGGCGAGCGGCTGGGGTCGACCGCGGGATGGCAGAAGGACGGAGATCAATGGCGTGGGCTCCGTTCAGTAGACCTTGAGCGTTCCGGCCCGGTAGACGGGGGTTTCAAAGCCGCCCGCGAATTTGATCCACAGCGTGTATTCGCCGGGTTCGAGGGTGGTGACGCCACCGTTGGGGCCGACGAGGATGCGCCCGTGGGGAGCGATCCATTCGCCGACCAGCCAGTCGTCTTCTTCGGGGCTGGTGTCGGTGAGGAGGAACGCGAACTGCGGCGGCACGGCAAGTTGGACCTGGGCGCCACCGGCTCGGGTGACGACGGTGACTTTGACGTACTCGGTACTGATGGCGGCTAGATCCACGGCTGGCTCACCGTCCATCCCCCGCGGGGTTCGCTGTACTGGACGGTGATGTCGTCTGTGTCGAGGGCGTCGGTGCGGGCGCCGAGTTCGCTGTTGCCGGTGAGGGCGGCGGCGGCCGTGCCTGTCTGGACTGTGGTCACGCCGAGGTCTGACTCCGCGGTCAGGCTGGAGGCGACGACGATGGAGCGGGTCGCTGCTGCGGTCTGTGCACCGTCGGCGGTGAGGGCGGCGGATCCGAAGTACACGGCGGCCGAGCTGGCGGCGGTGTTGAAGTTGTCCCACTCGGCATAGTTCGTGGAACCGTTGTTGCGCCACGAGTACATTTCGACGGCGACGGTGTTGACGGCGCTGGTCACCCAGGCGGGGGTGGAGATGGAGCGCCGGTTAGTCCAGGCGGACCCGTCGGTGCTGGTGTCCCAGAAGAGGGTGCCGCCGGTTTCGCGGATGCGGAGCCACAGGTGCGTGACGGCCGAGTAGGTGAGGGAGACCGCGGATCCGTCGGTGTAGCCGACGTTGGACTCGAAGCGGATCGTGTTCGCCACCGTGTTGATGTTGATGGCGATGGACGTGCCAGCGGTCGCCTGGATGATGTTGAACGTCGTCTGGGCTTCCGTCGTGGCGCCGTTCGCAGCCGCAGCCAGGGTGAGCTGAACGAAGGCGCTACTGCCCGCGAGCGTCCAGTCCTTCGCGGTCTGGTAACCGGCGAACGTGCCTGCCACGCACGGGATCCGGGCCTTGCCGCCCGTCTCGGAGACGCCACCGTAGGAGTTGCCCCAGTTGGGGCCGATGACGTTGTCGTTGAACGTGTCAACGAGTGTGGAGAGCAGGGCCACGATTCACCCCGCGATCAGGAAAGCGCAAACGTGAGCTGGCCTGCGGTTATCTTGAGCTCATCCCCGGCGAGCAGGGTGCGGCTGGCGGCGAGCGGCCCGTACCAGAGGCGGATCGGCACGCCCGCGGAGTCCCACACCTCGACGCCGACGAACGTTCCGGCAGGCATGCCCGTCCAGACCAGGTCGGCCGTGTTGGAGGTGGCGCCGGATGAGGCTGCCCCGACGGTCAAGTTCTTGCGCACGTAGCTGCCGCCGGTGGCTTCGGTGCCTGCCGCGCTGTCGGATCCGTTGGCGGTAACGAGGGCGACCTTGAGCGGAAGGGTGGGGGCGGTCGTCGCCGTCCCCATGATCCAGTCGAGGCACCGATTCTCGGCCGTATTCGAAAGGTTGTCACTAATTCCAATCACCGCCTTTTCTGGGCGCCATAAATTAATATGGAGTCATGTGCTCAATTGACGGATGCACGAAGCCAGTTCATGTCCAAATTCGCGGATGGTGCCGCGCTCATTACTTGCGCTGGCACCGATTCGGAGATCCGTTGGCGTCCGCTCCGAAGAAGGACTACCGGACGCGATACCTGGAGAAGGTCGATGAGCGCGGACCAGACGAGTGCTGGCCATGGACGAGCGCCTACGCGAGCCTCGACCGGGGCGCGTTCAGCTGGAAGGGCAAGACGCACATCGCGACCCGCGTCGGCTGGGAGATCCACTACGGATACCCGCCAGGAGACCTACACGTGCTCCACACGTGCGATCACGGCTGGTGCCACAATCCGCGGCATTGGTTTCTGGGGACTCACCAAGACAACATGACCGACCTCAAGAAGAAGAATCTCCCGCGTGGACGTCCAGTGGCGACGACACCTGAGATCGACGCTCAAATTGAGGAAGCCCTCAAGACGGGGGAAAGCCATCTGAGTATTGCCAGGCGTCTCGGAATTGGGCGATCAATAGTCGACCGGCAGGCGCGCGGCGAGCGAGACTTCGTAAGGGCGCCCGCCCCGCAGCGCATCCCTCCCCCGATCGCGTCCTAGGTGACGCCGAGGTGTCCGGCAATGCGGGTGATGTTTTCGGCGCCAGGCGGATCCACGGACACCCACACCCGGTAGTCACCGCGGGCCAGAGCGAGTTCGCTGCCGGGGCCGATGAGGAGCCGGGCTTCGCCGCCGATCCAGTCGGCGGTCTTCCACTCGCTGCCGGACGGGTTGTCGCGGTGCATGACGGCCGCGATCCTCACCTGGGCTCCGGTCAGGTCGACGCCGTCAGGGCCGGTCACCGGGATGTGCAGGTATTCGGTGCTGCTCGCGGGGATCTGCACGCACCCACCTCCCGGTCACAGGCTCGGTGGATGCACAGCCCAGGCGGGCGAGTACGGCGCCGCTGCGGCCCATGGGCTGTAGGGGGCGCCGGCGGTGATGTTGATGTCGTCGGTGGTGGAGAGCGTCGCGCCTCCGGCCGCGAGAGTTGCTGTGGCGGTGAGCGTCGCGCTGGCGGTGACTGCCGACGCCCCTGCCGCCGCGAGGGTCGCCGTGGCGGCCAGGGCCGCGCCTGCGGTCACCGTGCGGTCGCCTGCCGCCGCGAGGGTGCCGGTCACAACCAGAATGGCGTCCCCGAGAACGGGCGGAGTTCCCGTCGTTCCGGCAGCCGTCAGCGTGGCCACGGCTACCAGGGTGGCGGTGCTGCTTTGGTCGACCTGCCCTTGCGAGGTCAGGGAGGTCGTGGCAACCAGGGTTGCGTCGGCCTGTACTCGGCGTGCCCCGCTTGCGAAGAGATCGGCAATTGCGTCGAGCGCGGCCTGCCCGGTTTGGCCCACCAGTCCGACGGCCGCCATGTCCGCGGTAGTGGCCAGACCCGCTGCGGCGATCGCGCCGTGTAGTCCGGCCGCAGCGAGATCTGCCGTGGCCGCGAGTGTGGCGTCACCGGCGACTGTGAGCTGTCCGTCCGCCGCCAGGCCAGCCGAGGACGCCAACGCGGCGTCGCCAGCCGTGGCTCGCACTCCGCCTGCGGCCAGGGCGGCTGTGGGCGAGAGTGCCGCGACCCCTGCGGTGGTGCGAATGCCTGACGCGGCGAGAGCAACAGTGGTGCCGAGGGTGGCGGAACCGACGGAGGCCCGTAGCCCCGATGCGGACAGCGCGACGGCGCCCGAGAATGCCGCGTCGCCTGTAGTGCCGGTGACGACATCCGCTCCAGTGAAGTCGTCGAAGCGGAGGCTGCTTACGCTCTCGGCGCGGATGCCGACGCTCGCGCCAGTGGCGACGTTGGTGTCCGTGACCGAGACGCGCTGGATGCCGTTGACGAAGCCTTTGATCGTCGAGCCGACGGCCTCAACTTTCGCCACGTCGCCCGCGGCTGCCGCTGCGGCGTAGCTGCCGATGTTGATGAAGGAGCCGCCGACGACGGCGAAGAGGTTCCAGCTTGTGCCGTCGTTGCGCCACAGGTAGCCGCTGGTGAGGGTGAGACTGCCGCGGCACCAGACGCCGTGGCTGACGGCTGCCGTGGTGGCGATCGTGACCTGTGCGGAGTTGTCGTTGCTGGCCATCGCTCCGGCGGCACGGAGGATGATCGTGCCGCCTGCGGAGCCGGAGGACAGCCGGTTGGAGATGATCGACCAGTCGCCGGACACCTCAACCCAGTTGGCGCCCAGGTTGCTGGAGTCCGCGCGGTTGAAGTCGTCGGTGAAGGTCGTCACGGCGGCCTCCCGCTCCCACCGCTATCCGTCAGGCGGCCTGCGGTGTCAGGGCCGCGGTGAGAGTGGCGAGGCTGAACTGATCCGCCGACGCCCAGGCCTTCGACGCCGTCAGCGCCACCGAGAACAGGAACGTCCCGGCCGACGACGCAGTCCACACCGAGATGTGGGTGAGCGTCTCCGACGTGCCGCCGTTCGTCCACGCCGAGGGCGGGGTGCCCAGCGACAGCGACGACCCGGACGAAGAGTCGGAGAACACGAAGGAGTTGCGGGTCGTCGAACCGACGGAGACCGCGGAGGTGCCTGCCGCGCCGGGGTCGCCGGTGTGCAGCTGCACGAACGTCCCGGCGACGGCCGTGTACGAGGTGCCGCCGCTGCCGGTAGCACGGAGAGTGTCGAGCCAGCCGGAGACGAGGCCGGGGGCGAGTCCTGCGGTCATCGCTCGCTCTCCTCAGGCTCGGGCTCGGCGCTGTCGTCGGTGTCGGGTTGGGCGGTGGTGACCTCGCCGGAGGCCTCCAGCCACAGCGCGTACTCGTCGGGCATCGCTGCCTCCTTAGTTCCAGGTCCAGCCTTTGACGTAGGCGATGTCCATCTGTGCGGACGAGTTGGGTGCGGCACGGTCCCCGTTGAGGGCGGCCTCGTTCTGGATGATCCAGCTCATGGGCTTGTCGGGGATGCCGCGGGTCGAGCGGCCGATCAGGCGGCCGTCGAGGAAGTACTTCACTTCGCCGGGCCGCCACTCGATGACCGAGGTCCGCCAGGCGCCCCAGGATCGGTTGGTGTCGAAGGCGTCCTGCTTGCCGCCGCCCTTGGGGTGGGTGAAGGCGTGAATGTCCTCGGTCCACTCAGACTCGGGAAAGTCGATCTCGCAGTCGGGGCAGGTCTGGTTCACGTCGGGCCACAGCAGGTGTGCGCTCTTGTAGCCGACGGCGACCTTGGAGACGCGGAAGCGTTCCTCGTACCGGCCGTAGCGCTGGCCCATGAGCTTCTTCGGTACGACGGCCGCGGAGTGGACGGGCCCGGACGGGCCGCGCCACATGCGGATGTGCATCTGCCCGCCCGACACCCACACCGTGGATGCCGGGTCGTAGACGCCACCGACCGGATACGAGCGCTGAGTGGCGGTGTCGGGCCACCCCTTCGGGTACGCCCACCAGTTGGTCCGCGTGCTGCCGGTGAGGCCGCCGCAGTACACCTTCGGGGTGTCCACGTTGTGGCCGCAGTCCGTGAACCGGCCCTTCGCCACCGGGGTGTTGAAGGCGTCGGAGAAGCGGAGCTTCCACGTTGGCCCGGCTTCGGCGGTGGGTGCGAGGAGGCTGGCTGCCAGCATCCCGGCGAGGAGGCCAGCTGTGGAGAGGAGGCGCCGCATGCCGCACCGCCTCTCGGTGTAGCAAGGAGTTCCGCCGCCTGGACGCTGCTAGCGCACCAGCGCCCGTAAGCGCAGTGAGGATCTCTTCGGTCCCATCGCCAGGCGGCGGCGTCTCGCCCCTTGCGGGTTTCCTCGGGCGCTACCCGAGGGTGTCCGGGTCCCGAGACGGAGGCCCGGTCTTGGGGGTGTCCCGCCGCCAGGCCGAGGGTGAAGTGGGCGGCGGGACGAGGGGCGGATGAGCGCGACCGCCCCGTCTGGGGGGTCTTTGTCCGCCCGGCCCCCACGGCCGGGCGGACAAAGGGGCCGAGCGCGGGGGGTGCGCTACAAGGCCCTCCCTGCGTCGACCAATGCGCAGGGGGCTTTCAGGCGGCGTGGGCGTGGGGGCCGCGACTGTTGGCTGCGGGGTCGGCGGGCTTGTACTTGGCGCCGCCTGCTGCCGCTCGCTGGATGGTGGGGAGGTGGAAGTACTGGCCTGCTTCACCGTCGAGGACGGGTTCGATCTTCCCTCGGGTGACCCAGACGCGGATCGTGCCGGGCTTCACGCCGACGCTGCGGGCGGCTTCCCACAGGTCACCGAGGTCGGCGTTGCCTGCGATCTGCGCGAAGTGGATTTCGAGCCCGTCCGGGTTCGGGTAGGCGACCACGACACCTCCACCGGGTACGCGAAAGCCCCCACCGGTGTGTTCACGGCGGGGGCTCCAGAAGCGTGTTGTGACTCGTGTGCCACGATTAGGGATCACGATTACAGATCGACTCAAAATCGTCAAGCAGCCTGACGATCGGAACGCAGGCCGTGCACGACCCCCGCGACAAGGAACACGATGATTCCTGCGAGGACCAGCGGCCAGACGAGGGCGAGGGCGGCGACGAGGATGGCGTGCGAGGCCCCGTGACCCGGTTCCGGCCTTGCGCCGGTGAGCAGCATGTCGATGCCCCACAGGAACGCCCCGACGAGCAGGTGGGCCATGATGCCCTCGGGTGATAGACCGGTGACGGCGAGGGTGACCATGGCCGTCATGCTGGCGGCGGCGACCCACGCGACGGCGTACATCCTGAACAGGCCCTGGTTGGGGACGATCCCACTCATGGCGCGCCCTCAGCTCGCGGAACGTCCTGCTCTCGGAAGATCCGCTCCGCCACGTCGTCCAGGTAGTCGTCACCATGGTCGATGCACTGACCATAGTCCGCGCACGCCTCACAGCCTTCGGCATCGTCGGCAAGCTCCGCGCGGATCTCTTCCAAAGTCTTGCGCTCGCTCACGGCGCCCCCGCGTCAGGGTCGAGCGGGCACTCCTCAACGTCATACGACGGTCCGCCCCGAGAGATCCCGCCCTGCTGGGCTCGGCGGGTGTACTCGGCGCGCTTTGTCGCGATCCACTCGTCGGCCTTCTCCGGCGTGCTGAATACGCCTTGAACGAGGCGGCCGACGTCGTATCCGGCGTCTTCTACGACGACATGCATAACGCTCACGGCGTCCACTCCTCCCCCTTGTGGTCCGGATGCCCGGCGAACGGCTGGGCGAGGATGGCGAGTAGCCGCCCGACGCGCGCGTCCCTCCCGCAGTCACAGGGCCTGCCACGGCGGTCGTCGTCGCACGTTTCCCCGCCGTCGTGTTCCTCGGTGGCTGCTGCGCAGGTGTACCAGCAGTCGCCGTCCACGACTTCGTGCCGCTCGGCGAGCAGGTCGTCGATGAGGGCGAGCTTCGCGTCGAGGTCGGCGATGACGTGGGGGTCGGGTGCAGGCTCGGTGGCCACGGCCAAGTACTTCTCGGCCGCGTAGGGGTGGCCGTCGATCAGGACTTCTGCGGGCATGTCCCTCTCGTGCCGGACCTCGACGTCGTGGCCGTCGAACGCGCTGGGGATGCTGCGGCGCTTGGCGAGCTCAGCGGCGCGAGCCTCTGCCCATCGGTTCCGCAGGAAGTCGGCGATCTCGCTCATCGGTGGCCCTTGGATTGGTTCACGCTTCGGTCTTCTCTTCCCATCGCAGATCGCGGATCCCGTGCGCCAGAACCGCGAGACCGAACTGATCACGCGGCAGCTGGAGCCGCGAGCGTGGATAGATCCGGTACCGCTCCAGGTTGAACTCGCAGACCGCGTCCGTGCCGCGTCCGTCCGGGTCCGGGCCGTAGCGGACCGGCCAGCGCGTGACGAGGCGTCGGGCGTACCAGCGGCGGGCGTGCCGCTTCTTCCACATCTGCCAGGTGGAGGTGGGGACTTCGTAGGTGACGCGGTGCCGGGCGGTGAACGTCTCGGGCGGCAAGTCGTCGGCGAGGATCTTTGTCTTCAGTTGGAACAGAAGCTGGTCCCCGATGAAGTCACGTTGCACAGAGACGTCCATGTCAAGGAACAGCTCCTCGTCCATGGCGAACTGCTGCGCGTAGCGCTTGAAGGTGAGGGCGAGGGTGGTGTCGTCTGTCATGCCGCCACCCCTGCCGCTTCGGCGAGTATCTGCTCTTGCGCGGCCCGGAGTTGCCGCCACTCCTCTTCGCCTTCCCACCTGCTCCGGCAGGCGGGGCACGCAGTTTTGAAACTTCGGGCACTGGCGTAGAGCTGCTCAGCGCAGAGGCGGTCCTCGATGACGACCGGACAGAGCCCGATCTTCACGTTGCCGTACTTCGGCTTGTCGTTGACGATCGCCGAGCACTCGCCATGGAGCTTGCGGACCGCTTCAACATCCTGGCCGACGGACTCGTAGCCGCCACACGCCCACAGCAGGTTGTCCGTCAGGAACTTGACGAGATGCGGGACAGCTTCCGCCGGGCTGCCCCGCCACGGTGCGACCGTCCAGCCGAGCGCCGTCCGCCACGAGTCCTCGATCGCCGACAGCCGGGCCGCGACACCGCCGGGCCCGACGAGCGCGAGGACTTCCAGCCGGGGCGGGATCGGCGGGTTCTTCGAGCCCGAGCCTCCGCCGCCTATTCGCCGGGCGCCGCGCATCAACGCTGCCGTGGTGTCCAGCTGCCGGAACAGCGCGGGGAGTTCGGCGAGGCGCTTCGCGGTGGCATCCTCGTCCGGCCTGCAAGCCCATCGGCCTGCTTCGCTGACCCAAAGCTGCCGTCCGCAGCCGGGGGTTACGCAGACCGGCCACTCGTATTCGGTGAGGTCGGTGGGGTGGTCGTGCACGGCAGGCTCCTCGGGTGGTTCGGGAAGCAGGGTGACGGATGGGCCAATTGTGCACGACGGGTTGACAGGGGTGGGCCGATGGCACAGCAATGGCCCGCCCCAGGATCGGAACGGGCCATGCGGACCTGCAGGGCGGGGCGGTCACTCCCTCTCGTCGTCGGGCCAGACGATGCGGGGTTCGATCCTCGTAGCGCTGCCGTCGCGAACGACGACGCGCCAGATATCGGCGTTCTCCTCGCCCTCGCATTCCAGGCGGCCGGTGAACGTGTGACCGGGGAACGAGTCGATTGCCGACTGAACCTCGTCGACGAGACCGCGCTCGCGATACTCGTCGATCTCCCGCATGACGAGCGCCGTCGCGGTACGGCGGAGGAAGACGCCGTCCTCCTTCTCCACCATCTGCTCGTCCACTCGGAGAGCCAGCGACGGGCTCCAGCTGCTGGTCATGTTGTCCGGGGCGAACTTGCTGTCCTTGAACTCGGTGTAGGCGAGCGGCGGTTCAATGGCGAATTCGCCGGAGACGTGCGTGGTGTAGCCCATCGGGTTCTCCTATCGGTTCTGGGTGCCGGGCAGGTCCGCCCGGCTTCTTAGCTGCCGGGTCGGAACAGTTCGCGCAGCCCGACGGCGACGACGACCACAGCGGCGGCGATGATCGCCTCGGTCTGGTGGTCACCCCACACCCAGCGGACGATCTCGGACAGGAAGTGCATGGGGTGCTCCTCTCAGGCGACTTCGTCAAAGCCAAGCTGAACGCCCGGCTCCGAAACGGCCTCGGCGGGCTTCGAGGTGGCCTGCTCCAGGGCCTTGGCGACGGCTTCGAAAGCGCGAGTGGCCTTGCGGAGGTCGGCAACGATCTGACGGGCGATCTGCGCCGGGTCGGCGAATTCCGGCTCGTCGGCCTGCTCGGCTTCCCTGATCGGCCAAACCGTCGGGGAGGCATCGGCGGGACGGGTCGCCGGGACCGTCACGACCATCGTCCTGACACCGGTCCCGGATGCGGCGAACGCCTTCTCCGGCAGCATCTCCGCCTGCCCGCCGCGCTCCTCCACCAGCTTCCGGAATTCGGCCGCCGGACCGTTCTGGTAGGCAACCGCACCCGACATGACCGCCACCAGCAGCCCTTCGGGCCTGAGGAATCCGAGCGCGTGCCGAACGTGCGCCACATCGGCTTGCCGGGTGAACGGCGGATTCATCACCACCCGGTCGTAGGCGGGCGTGGCGGGCACAGTCAGGAAGTCGGCGACGCGCACGGTACGGATAGTGCTGACGCCGTCGAGAAGCCCCGCACAGCCGGGGTCCTGCTCGAAGCAGTCCACGACAGCGCCCAGGTCTGCCACCGCGGCGGCGATCGCACCAGAGCCGGCGGACGGCTCCAGAACCTCCATGCCCGGATTGATCGCGGCAATCTCCAGGAGACGATTCACGACCGCGGGCGGGGTGGGGAAGTACTGGGCCTGATTGCGCTTCTCCCGCAAGGTCACGACCTGCCCGCCAGCCAGGACCGGGGCTATCGCCTCCGCCGCGCCCATCGGGAACAGATGGGCTTCCGCGGTGCGGCTCCAGCGCCCGCCGACAGCCTCCAACACCTCGTTGACCCGCTGATACAGCTTGGGGTCCATGCGGGGCCCGGACAGCACAAGCCTGGGCCCGTCCGTGGCTGCCGCCCTTAGCACCTGAAGAATCTCCGGCTCGGCGTTCACTGCGGGCCGTCCTGAATGACGGCGAGAGCGGCGGCGGGCTGCCAGTCGTCGGTGCTGGCGGGCAGGTCCCGGACCAGGCCCAGGAGCAGACGCCGGACACCGTCGGCCACATCCATGGGGTCGGCGAACAGCGTGAACGGCAGCGGGTGCCGCACGCCGGTGTCCCGACCGGTGCTGTAGTGCCAGCCTCGCGCGTGGTGCCAGATGACGTACAAACCTGCTGGCCAGGCGTCCGCGTTGACGGCGTACTGGCCCCCAGTCCACTGGTACCAGGCCTGGGCGTGACCGGTGAGAGGGCTGTAGGACGCAGGCCCGAAGCCGGCCTGCGCCATCACGGTATTGACGGTGTTCAGGTAGTCGCGGCGCTGGCTCATGGATGCGTCCTCTCGTGATGGCGCGGCGATGAGCTCTTGCGGTTCATAGCTGGCGGGCAAGGCGTCGGGGTCGCCGTCGAGCAGCACGCCATAGCTAGTGCCGTCCGGGAGGGGCAGGCCGGAGATCGTGCCGAGGGTTCCCGCGGGCGCCGCGAAGTCACCTTCGGTCAGCGCGGGGGCGTCGACGGTGGTCTGAACTTGCTGGCTGATGTGGAACTCCATGACAACTCCTAGGCGGCGAGGGCAAGTCGGGCAGCGCAGATCTTGAATTCGGCGCGGCGCGGCTTGTAGTTGAGGGCGATGGCGGCAACCTGTTGGGGCGTGAACCTGGCACAGTCCCGCATCCGGCGTCCGGCGTGGACCCGGCCGGTGGCACCGATGACGCCGAGCTTCGCGGCAACCTTGCGCAGCGTGCCGACCATGCTGGCCGCGTCACGGTGGCAGAGTCCGTGCGCCATGGCGTGCGAGGCGAGGGTCCCGGCACCGTTGCGGCGGATGCGGACGGCGGCGCGGGTGGTGAGGGCGCGGGCCTTCAGGGTGGCGCGGCGGATGCGGTTCGAGCGGATCATCGGTTCCCCCCTGGGTGCGGTGTGCGGTGGATCGGCGGGCCCGGCCGACGAGGACCGGAGGTCTCAGGTGCTGGACTGGCGCGCTTGTCGCTCGCGGCGCGTGATGCGCTTGCACGGTCGGCAGTAGCGTCTACCGCCGTTCTGGTAGGCCGTGTTTTCCGGGGTGAGCGCGTGGCCACGCTTGCACTCAGCCCTCCGTTCGTTGATGGAGGCCGTCACTCGATTGGCGCGCGCTTTGTTTACTGCGGGGGTGACGGGCTCCAGGTGTGCCGGGTTCACGCAACGCCGGACCCGGCACAGGTGGTCCAACTCGAGACCGGCGGGAACCAGCCCTATCAACTGCTCGTAGGCCACCCGGTAAGCCTCACGCTGCTTACCTTCGTCATAGATCCGCCCGTAACCGTCACGGCTGAGGCGGCCGGTAAATAGCCAGCAGCCTGCGGAGGAGACGACGATCTTCTCCCTGAGTCGTTCGAGTACCGGGCGCTTCCTGGCCACCGTCTCTCCCTATCCCCTGCTGGTCTCCCTGCCCCTTGTTTGGGGTGTAGCTACACCGTAGGCTGGTGTAGCTACACCACGCAAGTGGTTCGACCGAGAATCTGTAGCTACACCGGTAGCTACACGAGAGGAGAGGGAAGATGACGCAGGTAGCTACACCTGGATACGGTCAGCGCATGTCACCGAACGCGCCGAAGACCCCCGCCCGCCAGATCCGGATCGGGGACACCTGGTACGACTTCGACGCCGCCGCCAAGGCCATGGGGACCGAACGAGCAGCCGTCATCCGGGAACTCATCGACTGGTACATCCGCGAGCCCGGAGCCAAGCTCCCTGCCCGGCCCGACCGGAGCGTCATCGAAGCAGCGCGCACGCAGAGGGCCAAGGAGGGGCAGGAATGAAGAGCGTCAATGATGTCGACTTCATAGCCGACTGCGCGCATGCCGGGCAGGTCGACAAGATCGGCGTGCCGTACATCGAGCACGTTCGCGCGGTTGCCGCCGGACTCGCACCGTTCGGTGACGAGATGACGATGGCCGGGCTGCTGCACGACATCATCGAAGACACCGACTGGACCGCTGAGCGGCTACGCGAGGAGGGACTCTCCGATCGCGTTGTCTCGGCCGTCGAAGCGGTGACCAACCAGAAGGGCGTCCCCTACGAGGAGAAGATCCGCCGCATCGTGGCGAGCAGCGACGCCACCCTCGTGAAGATCTCGGACAACGCCCACAACAGCCACCCCGACCGGGCCGCCCAGCTCCCCGCAGAGAAGCGGACACGACTCGCCGCGAAGTACCGGGCCGCCCGCAACGTGCTGTGGACTGCCGCAGACGACCGCGACATCGAAGCCATCATCACGATCGTCAACCCGTCACTGCTCGACGAACTCCGGGAGCGGCAAGCCGCAGGCTAGCCACTTCGCCGGTTCCCGCCCCGCTCCCCCTCCCGCCCCGTCACACTGCGACCATGGCGGTCCGTTTCGGAGTGCAGGCAGACACGGAGCGGGAGTGCCAGGACGCGTTAGAACTCCTGTGCGCCAGCCTCGGGTTGGAGCCTGCCCTGCTGCCGCGGCAGGTGACGGACGACAGGTGGATGGCGCGGGCGGTGCCTGCAGCCGCAGAAGGACCCGGCCCGTCATCCCCTGAACTGGTCGAGTAGCCATGCACGGAGAGGATGCGCCTGCCCGGCGTGCCGCCTCACATCCTTCTCGGCCCCGCGCCCTGTCACCGCCCAGGCCGCCTTCGCGAGCAGGCAGCCGACCAGGCCGCCGAGAGTGTTGAAGATGACGTCGTCGACATCGACGACCCGGCCGGCGTTCATCACCAGTTGCACGGCCTCGATCATGACGCTCAGCGCGAGGCAGCCCAGGACAATCCCGGGCAGCGAGGGGCGGCGGGCCGCCGTATAGGCGAACAGGCCGAGCGGCACGAACATCGCTGCGTTGGCGACCTGCAGCACGAGGATCATGTGCCGTTCGCTGGCGTACATGTAGTCGGCGGCGCTCCCCCACAATCCTTCACCGGGGATCATCGCCACGTAGGGGACTCCGGAGCCGATCGGCCGGTCCGGGATCACGGTGGCCGCCAGCACCAACGCCAGACACACCACCCACAGCACCCGAGCCACCCGGCGTTGACGGCGCGGCGACGTGCGGCGCCACACCCCCAGCCCGACAGCCACCACAGCGACCACGACGAGGAACAGGGACACCGTCCACACGTTCACGTAGAAGACGATGCGCCACACGCCGAATTCCTCCCCAGCCCGGTCAGGTACGTCAGCAGTCGAGGTACTTGGAGATGTAACGCTTGCCGTTGTGCTTCATCTTGGCGCGGATGCACGCGTCGTCTCCCATCGGGAGCCGCTTGCTGAAGGCCGCGTAGCCGTTGCGGGTCTTCTTGGTGCCCAGCCACTTGGATTCGGCGATGATCCCGGTGCGCTTCATGCGGATCTCGTAGCCGAGCTTGACGGTGATCTCCCCGCCCCGGTAGCGGGCGTAGTGGGCTTTGTACACGCCTGGCCGGTGGCCGCCTGCCGGGCTGGACATGCACACCCGTCCTCTGTCTGTCTTCCCGCAGCCGTCAGGGTCCTGGACGCGGGGCGGGGCCATCCCGATGGTCGTGGCCATGAGCACGATGGCCGCACATACGCTGCCGAGCTGTCGCTTCACAGGCGTTCCTCCCACATGGTCCATCCCGTTGCAGAAAGCGTTGAGGGCCACGGCGGGCTGGCGCCACCGCCACACCGGGACGTTCACCCTGGCGAGTGCATCAACGCCGAGCAGGAACGATCCGCTTCTCCCGCACCGTCGGCTGTAGTGCCAGTGAGGATTGTGCGGGGCGGGGTCGCCCACGGTGAGCTCTCACGCTGAATCAACGGCGGTCGGAGGCCGGCGTCACGGTACGGTCAACGCGGCGCCCCCTCCGCGCTGCATGCGGAGGGGGCGCCGTTGTCGTCGATGGTCAGGCTGCGGGGCGGCTGCTGTCGCCGTTGTAGTCGATGACCGGCTTGTAGCCGGACTGCTCCGGCGGGGCCATCCGTCCGGGCCCGGTGCACTCCTTGACGTGCTCGGCAGCCCAGTGGCAGGCCTTGCCGCTGTGGTGGTCGACGTCCTCGACGTCCGGCGCGACGTAGGAGACGTTGTGGCCGTGCTCGCACTGCGCGAGGACGAGCAGCGCGACGGTCACGGTGGCGTGCTCACCCTCGTACTCGACAGTCTGGGACGGGATCACATAGCTGGACATGGGGTGCTCCTTCAGGGGGTGGTAGGGCTACTTGCTCTTGTCTGGGCGGATTTTGGTTGCGGCCCATCCGGCGGCGAGGATGACGCCCGCCATGGTCAGACCGATCATGGGGAGGTTCGCGGAGACGACGCCGATGATCCCCATCAGGGTTCCGCCGACGAGGACGACGATTCCGACGAGGGCTCCGGTGCAGACGACGACCACAGCGAGGATCAGGAACGTGATGATGATCAGGCGCTGCATCTCCGGCGACAGGCCTGGCTGAACGGGCGCCTGGATGACCATCTGGGTCGGGTGCAGCGGTTGGCCGATGGTGAAGTGCACGGGGCGGCCGTGCTCGTCGTAGATGACGTTGGGCGGTCGGTGGTGTGCGGGGACCTGCAGCCGCCCGTCCGTGAGGTCGGGCAGCCGGTCGGGCAGCGGCTGGTTCATGGCGCTTCTTTCAGTCGTTGACGTCGATCTCGGAGGCGGCGGACAGGATGCGCCCCGCGGTTGCGTCGCTCTGGCTTCCGGACTTGCGGGTGAGGCGCTCGGCTTCCCGGCGGCTGCCGCCTTGCTGGAGCTTCCGGGCTGCCGCCCGGACCTCGGCGTCGCTCGGCGTGTAGTCGTCCTTGCGGGTGAACAGGCCCATCACGGGCTCCCTTCGGGTTGGGGTCAGTACTTGCGGGCGGCGCGGTCGGCCTTGCTCAGGTCGCTCTTGGCTTTCTGCAGCGCCTGGCGGGCCGTGGCCTTCGTCCGGGAGTCGGGGGCGGTCTTCAGGTCGGCCTTGGCCTTGGCGACCGCGTTCTCGGCTTGCTCCAACTTCTGGAACACGGCGCTGGCTTCACGCTCGTAGCGCTCTTCGCCGCGCTGCCGGATGGTTTCCAGGCGGTTGCCGAGGCGCGGGTCGACGATGTCGGTGGTGCCGTGCGGGCCATCGGAAGCGGCGGCCTGCTTCAGCGTCTTGGCGCTGATCTTGGCGATCTCCCACTTCTCGCGGGCGGTGTACGAACCGGGCATGTGGATCTCCTTCTGTTGATGGTTGATCGGGTAAGCGACGCGGTGCGAGCGACCGAAACCCTTGGAATCCGGGGGTTCCGGGAGTCTGGGTGAGGTGCCGATCTGCCTCACCTGGTCTGCATACGTGCAGGTCAGGACCGGTGAGGCGGGTGGGTGAGGCGGTAGGTGAAAAGTCACCTGCGGTTCCACGCCTCACCTGGCTTCTGGATCATCGTTCTCGCGGTTGGCGAGGGCCTTCAGAACCCGTTCGCGGGTCACGTGCGGGTAGCCCTGGAAGGTGTTGGTGTCCTCACCCGCGTCGGTGAGGACCTTGCGCAGCCGGGCGCCGTCCCAGTCCTTGTAGTAGGACTTGGCGAGGTTCTTGAGGCGGTGGATGACCTCCGTGGTGCGAACCCGGTCCTCGGCAACGAGGACGGTCCTCACGTCGACGAGCTCGTCGCGCCTTTCAACGGCGGCCGGGCGGCCGAGTGTTGCGACGTTGCGGCGCAGCGCCTTGGCCCGGTCTGCGACTTCCTTGGCGTCGTCGTTGCTGACGTAGTGCGTGCGGACGTTCAGCGACACCTGGCCGGGCGGCAGAGGAACGCCTTCACCTGCGGCAACAAGCTGCCCCTTGTCGAGGCCCTGGCGCAGCTTGTGCGGTGCGGCGCCCTTCTCCACGGGCGCCTCCCCCAGCGCCATCTCGGCCTGAGACTTGGTGCCCAGGACCAGCGCGGCACGGATGTGGTTACCCTCGCGGGACCGCTTGGGCAGGTTCTGGTCGGTGGGGTCCTGGGTGCCTTCCCAGATCTCCACGTCAACGGCGCGGCCCTGGTCGTGGATGCCCTTGACCGCACGGAAGTACCTGCTCGTGGCCTTGGCTCCGCCGTAGGGGGCGCCGTACTTGACGTTCCCCTTGTCGTCGATGTACTCCTCGCGGGCGCCCGACCCGTAGGCGACCTGCGCCTCGTCAACGATGCAGACCAGCGGCTTGAACACAGTGCCCTCGGGCTGCTGCAGCCGCCGGTTCATCTCGTCGAAGACGCCCTCGACCATGTGTGTGACGTCCATGACGTGATCGTCCGTCGGCCCCTCGATGAGGGTCGTGGCGAGACCGTCGAACATCCGCCAGTCGCCGATGCCCTTGAGGTCGCCGATGCGGAATTCGACGGTCGGATCCATGGCCAGCCAGAGAGCAAGCGCCCGCAGGCTGGCGGTCTTGCCCTGGTTGGACAGGCCGGTGACCAGCACCATCTTCTGGTAGAGGCTGATCAGGACGGCGTCGCCGCGCAGGTCGACACCCCAGGGGGCGCGTCCGCTCTTGTAGTCCGCGGTGAGGCTGGTGTCTGTGACCAGCGGGGACGGCCCGATCGGTTCGTCGAGGGCGCCGCTGTCGGCGATCCACACCCGCACTGTGCGGGCGGCAGGGGCGATACTGACGTAGACCTCGTGCTCGTGCCGGTTGAGGTTCTCGGCGAGCTTGCGCCGCTTACCCATGATCTCGTCGGTGGAGACGCTGGAGGGCAGCGTGACGTCGACTTCCACGCCGCAGCCTGCGGTGACGATCGGCGACAGCATCGACGCCGCACCGTCCTCCATCGCCAGGATGGCCTTCTTCAACTCGCCAATCCGCAGGTCACGGAACGCTTTGACGACGATCGACGGGGTGATGGCCTCGCCTTCGACGCGCTGCTTCGCGGGGAGCGCCCATGCCGGTGCGGCTTGGCGCTGCTGTCCGACCCGCCACAGGGCGAGCAGGCCGAGCGCGGGCAGCGCCATCTTCGCCGGGCCCCAGACGACGGTGCCGATGAAGAACGCCCAGCGGATCAGTTCGACGACGAACTCGGCTGGGGCGATTACGTCTTTGATGTCGCCGTTTGCCCAGGCAAGGGCGATGCCGAGGAGGAGCAGGCCGCTGCTGCCGGCGACTGTGGCGGCACCGACCGCCTTGGGGGTCTGCCGCATCGCGGCAAGCGTTTCCATGCGTCGCTTGTGGCGGGCCTCGCGGAAGCGGTGGCCGCGCTCTTCCCACTCTTTCGCTTCTTCGATGTTCCCGGCGGCTTCGGCGGTGCGCTGCATCCGCTCGTAGCGGGAGGTGCTGCGGCTGTCCCAGGCGCGGCGGTACACGATGCCGGCGCCGCCGGTCATGTAGGCGCCGTGCCGGACGATGTAGCGGTAGGTGGCGTGGGTGCGGTCGTCGGTAAGGACGGCTCGCACGCCTTCACGCAGGCGACGGCGTCCAGGCTTCGCCGCGGGCTGTGGATCCGCCTCGGGGATGCTTTCGGTCGGCGGGGGGATCAGCTTGAGGGGCGGAAGCTTCTCCTCGACTGCCGTGCCGTTGTGGATGCTCATCAGTTGTAGCCCTCTCCGCCTTGTCCGACGGTGGCGTTGGTGGTCAGGTGCGCGGGGCCAGTGGCCGCGGTACCGAGGGCGGCTCGGCGGACGCGCCGGCCGTAGGAGTCGCCGGTGCCGAGCTTCTTGCCGATGTCGGTACCGGACAGGTCGGGTTCGGCTGCGAGCCATGCGGTGGCGGTCTTCACGTGCTCGTCGAACGAGGCGGCACTGGCCGCCTTCTGGCCGGTCTTGGTGCCGGTACTGCGCGGCTTGTTCCTGCCGGGCTGACCGGTGGTGCGGCGGCGCGGCCGTACCGGTACCGGGGCCGGTACTGAGTCCGGTACGGCGGCGAGTTCCGGGCGGCTCGCAGGCGGTACTGGTGTCGGCTCGGTGGCCGGTACCGGGGTGGGCTGCGGTACCGGTACTCGTTCAACGGTGGCGACTGGTTCAGCACCGGCCGCAGGGGCCGGTTCGGTACCGGGGGCGGTACCGGCCTTGGCGTGCAGTTTCTGCGGCAGTACCGCCAGGGCGTGGACTCGCCAGATGACGAGCGGGATGAGGAGCGACACGGCGACGACGAGCGGTACCGACACCACCACGACGCGGGACTCCAGAAGGTGCGCCGACACCTGGGCGACGCCCATCAGGAGGAGCGACAAGGCGATGTCCCGGCCGCGGTTCCGGCGGATCGCGGCGACGACGTACACGTCGAGTGCGAGGGGCAGCAGTACCGCCACCGGTACCGGGGAGCCGATGGCGCGGGCCAGGTTGTATTCGGCGGATGCGGTGTAGCCGACTCCTGCGATCAGGGAGATCGCCACGAGGTAGTCACGACTGGCACCGGCGGGCGGGGATTTCACGAGAGACCTCGTCCGATCAGGAAGGCGAGCAGGATGAGCGGGAAGACCATGCCGAGCAGGTAGAGGGCACGCATCACGTGGTCCTCCGTCGCAGTGCGAGGTAGCCGACTCCGGCGAGGAGCAGCACGGTGGTGGGGATCTGAGCGAGGATCGCGTTCGCGCCGTCGGCCATCAGGCCGAGGGTGACCTCGGCGGTCTGCGGCCACATGCCGGCGATAAGCAGGAGGGCCGCCAAGAGCAGCCAGTACAGGGGCCGCATGGCGGCCTCCCTTCAGGTGGTTGGGGGTCAGGTCCGGCGGGTCACCAGAAGCTGTTCTTCGGCTTGGGAACGATCATGTTTGGGGGGCAGCCGGTCACATGGCTTTCGCACGAGCAGGGCTTGTTGGCGGCGGCTCCGATCCCGAGGAAGTTCCCCAGGAATCCCGCTTCCTGCTGGTGCTTCTTGGAGCACGGCCAGCACTGCCGACATTCGCCGGGAGGTACGTCCATCGCGGGCCCTGTCAGCTCTCGTCGTTGTCGTCGGCAGGCTTGGTGAGCTGCATCGAGAAGGTGACGGTGAAGTCGCCGTCGTCCTCAACCTCGACCTCGCTGCCGGTGTCGGTCGTGTACTTGTCCATCACGTGCTCCTCTCGGGTGGCGGTTGGAACGCTGAGCGGTTCCCCGCGGCCCCGGCGCGATGTCCGGGACCACAGGCAGCCGGTCAGCGGCGGTACCAGGGCACGTTCTCGGCGGTCTCGCCCTTGCGGTCGTTCGCTGCGAGGTACGCCGGGTCGGTGTCGTCGGCGTCCTTCGTGTTGAAGTGCTCCAGGTCGCGCGAGGCCTGCTGGTGTGCGGCGACGTCCTCAGGCGTGCCGAGGATCTTGTCTTTCCAGCCCATGGCGGGCTCCCTTCGGGTCGGGGTGAGGGTTAGCGGCGCTTGTTGGCGGCGTCCATCGCCTTGTTGAGGCGCTGGGCCTCGTCCTTGGCGGCAGCCTTGGAGTCGTGCCAGGAGCTGACGTTTCCGTGCGGGTCCGTGACGGGGTATCCGCCTTCCTCCGGGGGCTCGAAGGCGTCGTTGGGGCGAGATCGGCTGAACAGACCCATGACGGGCTCCTCTCGGTGGTGGGCTCGGGGCTGTCCCGGCTCCCCTCGACCGGGTCCGTGCGAGACGGGCCCGGCGGGCAGCCGGTCAGCTCTTCAGGTGCCGTTCGACCCGGGCGGCCTGCTCCGGGGTCATCTCCTTGGCGACCTCCTTCGCGGCCTCGACGCCACCGGTCTTCGCGGCGTGCGTCATGCGCTGGGCCATCAGGCGGTCGGACGCGCCCTGCACAGCGGGGGCCAGCGCAGCATCGAGGCGGTCGTTGAAGCTCTCCAGAGAGTCGGACATGCCGGGCTCCTTCGTGATCGGGAATCGGGTGGTGGTGCGTGCCCCTGCCTGCGTTCGAGGCGTAGACCCGGGATCGGTCTGGCGGAGGCTGAAGCCGCGGCGGCGGGGTGCCGTGGGGGACGGAGGGGCCCCACCACCGCGGCGATCAGGGGTTGCGGCGCTTCGCTCGGGCGTCGGCCTCGGCCTTGATCTCCCGCGCCTTGGCCTCAGCTGCCGGGTCGCGGCGCTTCTGCTGCCGCACGTGATGCGCGGCAGCTACCTGCTCGGGGGTGCGGCGGCCGATCACGCCGCCGCCTCCGGCTCGCCGCCATCGGCGACCTCCAGCAGCGACACCACAGCCGCCTCCAGACGGCCCACCATCGCCACCACATCCCGGCGCTGCGACAAGTCCAGCCCCTGCGCCTCGACCAGCAGCTCACGCGCCACGTCGACGGATGCACGCCCAGACGCCGACAACTCGGGCCGGGCCATCACGCCGCCGCCTTGAGGTGCAGGTCCTGGCAGTTGCGGCTCCAGTCCTGGTGGACGGGGCACGTCTGGCGCTGGTCATCCGGCACGTTGTAGGTGGTCTCGCGGTACAAGGCGCGGGTCAGCTCATCGCCGAACAACTCGGCGATCACATCGGCGACCTTCACCTGCCGGGCCTTCCGGCCGAGCTCAGTGACGCCACGATCGGCGTCGAACAGGAACGGAGACATGACGATCCTCTCGGGGATCAATAGGTGGGTGGTGGTCTAGCGGCCGGTGTACGGCTGGGCACGACACTTCTCCGCGTGGGCCTGCGCCCACTCGCGGGCCGCCTGGACGTGCGGCAGCGCCGCCTTTGCGGTCACGTCGGCGTCATCGTCCAGCGCGAAGTGACCGTCATGCTGGTCCGTGAAGTCGGGGCTCACGCAGCCGTGGCCGTGACACTTGGCGACCGCACCGACCCGGAGCCGGGTCTCCCATCCATAGGCGGGGCCCGACTTTCGCTCCTCGCTCGACCGGACGAAAGCCTGGACGATGACCCGCCCCCCTCCGGCCGTGCCGAAGCTGCCCGCCTCGTCGTGGTCCGTGCTGCCATAGAAGCTGCGCCCCTTGTCCGCCTCCGCCGCGATGCTCCTGCGGCGGGCTCGGATCGTCTGGGCAATCTCGAACTTCAGGTCTGGTGCGGTCGGGATGTACGACATGGCAGCCCTCCAGGGCGAGCGGGGATCAAGAAGCGGGGACGGTCAGGTGATCTCGACGTGGGTGACGGTGCGGTCGCGGTCGTAGCTGACGAAGGAGTCGCACTGGCCGCACTGGAAGCCGCCGGGGTACGTGTCCATGGCCGCCTCGCAGCACCGGGGAGTTTCGGCAGATCCGAGCTCGTCGCCCTCGTCGAGGGACTCGATGCTGATCTGGCTCACGACTCGTCCTTCCGGGCCGTGAAAGTCCAGTCGCCGTTCGTCGTGCCGAGGTTCGCCTCGGTCTCGGAGCGGGCCTGGACGAGGAAGGGGCTTTCGAACGTGCCTCGGTCCTCGCCGTTCTCGTCGGTGGCCTGCGTGGGCTGGTAGTCCTTCGAGCTCATGAGGATCCTCTCGGGGATCAAGCAGTGGCAGCTGCGGACGGGAGAAACCGGGGGATGGACGTTCCCGCCCGCAGCCGATCTAGGGGGTTACGCGGTGGGCTTCGGCAGGGCCCGGCACGTCTCGGCATGCGCCTGCGCCATGTCCTGCGCACGGCCGTCATGCTGCCGACTGGTGTCATAGGTGCAGCAGCGGCAGCGAGCGACCGAGTGCTGCCCGTCCTTGCGCAGCACCTCGACGTACATCGACGGATCGCGGAAAATCTCCCCGCTCAACGTCAGATAGCGGGCCACCACGTCCTCAGGCCAAGCAGGCTGCGGCATCACGACGCCACCTCGTTCCGCACGATCACGAGGAACGCGTCGGACGCCAGGTCCATTACGACCTCCGCCTGCTGACCCTCCATACGGCGGGCACGAGCGAAGTCCTCCGCCGGCCAGGAGCCACGCGGGCCGCCAGCGGGGAAGCGCTCCAGAACCTGGCGGGGGCGGACGAAGCTCGCCGCGTCATGGGCGGCCCGATCGGCGGGGCTCAGGGTACGGGTTGCGGTGCTCATGATCACGCCACCTCCGTGGTGGGGGCGATGAGGGAGCCGTGCATGTACGCGTCGACGTCCGAGGCCCAGCAGCGGAAACCGCGCCGCCGCTTCTCGCCCTTGCCGAGCCGCATGGCCTTGAGGAGGCCGCTGTCGGCGAGGCGATAGACGGTTGCGACGTGCACCTTCATGAGGGCTGCGACCTGCTTGGCGTCCAGCAGCTCGTCGGCCTGATCCGGGTCGGGGGCTCGGTCTTCGGCGATCACACGGGCTCCAATGACTTGTGGCTGACTCCTTCGAAGGACAGCTCGATGGAGATAACCATGGCGTCCTTCGAAGGAGTTGTCAAGCTCGCCAAGTGAACTGAGTTCGCAGGGATTTGGGCGCACGAAAAAGCCCCCACCGGCCGATGCCAGTGGGGGCCGAGAGCCGACGTGGCTCAGATGGGGAACTCGTACTCCAGGATGTACTTCGACGCATCCAAGGTCATCTCGTTGACCTCGACCGCGCGGCCCTCCTCGTCGTAGGCGACTCGCTCAATCAGGAAGATCGACATGCCCTTGCTCAACCCCAGAGCCTGAGCCTCCTCCGACGTGGCGACGCGGCCATACACGCGCTCGCACGCCTTCACGGGGCGCCGCCCAACCTCCGCCAGGCGTTCATACATGCCGCCAGAGCCGGTGTCTGTCTGATCGACCCCAGCCTCGACGGCCAGACCCGCAGGAAGGTACGAGGTGGCGAGCTGTAGCTTTCGGCCATCCAGAGAGAAGAGTCGGCTTCGACGACAGAACGGTCCAGCACCGAGGATCTCCACGACACGATCCGAGGCGGTCGCCACCTCGTCAACATCCACCTGCACGTCAGGCTCGCGACCTTCAAGATCCGCGCTCTGAATGGACTGGGCGCCGCGGGCGAAGCGCCGAGGGGAGGTGCGGACCAGCCTCTTAGGATCGAGTACGTAGACGCCCTTGCCGTGCCGGCTGACCGCCAGCCCCTCCGCCATGAGGCGCTCGTAGGCGGCTCGAACCGCCGCATTGGACAGACTTCGCTCATCCTTCAATGCGGCCTCGCTGGGCAGCTGGGCGCCGGGGAGCAACTCGCCGGACTGGATCAGGGCGCGAAACTCTGCAGCAAGCTCTGCGGCGACGTACCGCCCAGGCTCTCCCTTACGTGGCGCCAATGGTCCTCCTCGCTCGACTCCTTTGAAGATGTTAGCTATCGCTCTAGAGCACGCGCGAACAGGGCGGATTCTGCGAATCCAGCAGAACCCCTTGACTCCTTCGAAGGAGCACGGGCACGGTGGGTGCGCCATCAAGTACTCATTGAAGTTCCGGCAGCACACAGCGGCAGCACAACGGAGGCCCCATGCCCGAATCCGACGAGCCCACCGCGCTCTACCGCTACTTCGACGCCGATGACGTTCTGCTGTACGTCGGGATCTCGAACAAGCCCGACTTCCGCGCGAAGGCGCACCTGTACGAGTCGCGCCGCGACGACTGGCCGAAGCGAGCTGGCCGCCGAACCGACGAGTGGCACGCCTCCCGCCCGCTCGCCCTCAAGGCGGAAGAGGTGGCGATCAAGACAGAGAAGCCGCTTTACAACGGGACGCACAATCACAACGACGCCGAGTTCGATCCGTCGTCATGGTCCCCGGTATCCGGAAGCCCGAAGCCTCCTCTGATCGCCGATCTAATGCGCTGCGAGATCATCAGCGGGAGGTGGCCGGCCGGGGTGCGCATCCCGTCACTCAGGACTCTCGCCAAGGCCGCTGGCGTCGGCAGCTCGGGACCCGCCAGCAAGGCCGCTGCCCTACTCAAGGCTGAGGGCCTACTCACCTTCGAGGCCGGGCACGGGCTGTTCGTGTCCAAGCCTCGGGCGGTCCGACCTCGCCCACGCAGACATGCCCCGGCCGAGCCGAAGACCTACGAGAAGCTCCCGCACGACTGGCCGCGGTCGGTCGGCTTCCCCGGCTAGCTGAACGACCAGGTCCCGGACGGCGAATGACAGTTTCTCACTCTGCGAATATGTCATTGTTGCAGGTCAGAGGCTTACGGGCTATCTTTCCGTCAGTACTCGGGATCACGAAACCCGTCGTCAACTCCCGTCGTTTCCAGCCGTCTTCACCGCCCCTGTACGGCCCAGTTTCAGTGAGTCTCGCCGAGGTTCGCCGAGCCCCGCCGAGCCTGACGGGTTCCTGATCTCGAGCGTGGCTCCCACGAATTACACCCAAAGTTTGCGCTTGGTCGGTTCGCCTCTTCAGGATGGCGGCTGCCGGACATGCGAACGGCCGGGCGCTTGCGACGCCCGGCCGGTTCTACCAGCGAGTTGCCACTCGCTGATCTGTAAGCCCGTCTCGTCAAAGGGAGCTCCCCATGAAGGTAACAGCCTCTGCTGTCTTAGAGCAGCCTCCGACCCCCACGACCGACCATCTCCTCGACACCCCCCTCCCCGATCTTCTGGCCGAGCTGCAGGTGGAGCTGGTGGAGTCGCGTCTCACGATGCGTGGGTTCACGGGGTATGTGGCCCGTGAGGGTGCGTTGACCGTTCTGGCACTGCCGCCGGACCGCCCGGAGCAGGAGCGCGACATGATCGTGCGCCAGCTGCTGGGCACGGCGTTCCAGGTGCCGATGCCGGACCCGCCGGGCGAGTACCGGATCACCGAGCTGGGGCCGGAGCTGCTGGCTGCGTGATCTCTCGCGTGTCGACGCCTCGCCCTAACCGGTGGGGCGTCTCGCTGTCTACGGCGCCCGTCCGGCCGCCACGGCTGCGTCTCGCGGGCCGGAACCGTTCACCGTTCAACTCGCGCGCCTGACAGTGCCCGTCACACCGCATATGCCCCGGCTGGTTCGGGCCGTGCGGCATGCCGCCCTGAGCTGCACGCTCACGCTATGGGGGATTCACGCAAGCCGAGGCCTGATCGAGTCCAATTGACTTGCCCGCATTGCGGGTTGCCGCGGGATCAGGTGGAGACACTGGACCCTGATCCGATCCTGCTGGAGCCGGGCCTGCGGGTGCCCGCGCACGAGATCCCTCCGGAACGCCGTTGGATCGAGATCCCGGACGGCAAGGTCGCGATGTACGGCGTCTGCCCGCCGGTCCAGTCGCAGCTGTGCCGGGTCGAGCATGCTTTGGTGTGCCCTAATCAGCCGCTGCCCCCGGATCCGTGGCCGCGGATCTCGAAGCTGCGGGAAGCGAACGCGGCGAGGGTGGAGCAGCCGGTCCTGCCGCTCGGGGATGAGCAGCTGCCCGACGTCGGCTAGCCGCTACCGTCCGCCGGCTTGCCCGTTGTCCTCGTTGTCGGCCATCGTGCCGACCTCGCCCGTCCCGCCGCATGCTAGGCAGTCGACGATCGTCTCGTTGCCGTCTGCGTCCCGCACGGTCTTCGTCCCGCCGGTGCATTCGCCGCAGGCTGGCACGTGTTCCTCCAAGAGCCGCTTCGTCGCGTTGAGCAGCCGCCCGTAGCGGTGGTCTTGCTCCAGTGCGGGGATGTGGCGGCGATCAACCCAGGCCATCGGCGCTCCTTGCGTTGCTGCCAGGGTCCCGCTGTGGGCTGCGGGCGGCAAGACGCCCCGCTCCGGACTTCGGGCGGTGCGTCGTCGTGCTCTGCTAGCCGAGGAGTCCACCGTCTTCGAGCTTGTCGAGGACGGATTGTTCGACGTCCGTGATTTCGTCGGCCGTGATCGTGGCGGAGGTTCCAGCGGCGGCGAGGAGCGCGAGGCCCTCTTCGAGGGGGATGGTGATTCCATGGCTGGCGGAGAAGGCTTCGGCGGCGTTACGGGTCATGCGGTGATCCTGCACGTGGACGTAGGCGGCTAGTCGGGGCACTGGCGTTCGCGTTGTCCCACCACCGTGGTCAGTGGCAGCTGCACCCGCAGAGCCTGCCGGTGTACTTGTGGTTGATCCGACACCGCTGGTGCATGCGGTCGGCCCACGCGCCGAGTTCGTCGGCCTGGTCGGTGTGGACGGCGGCGGCTTCGGCAAGAAGCCCCGCGGTCTCGCAGGCGGTGGACGTGTACGGCGCCGTCTCGATCAACGTGAGGATCGCGTCGGGGAGCTGTTCGCGGGTGTCGCCGGGAGGGGGCGGTGTCCAGTCCGTCACGGCTGCTCCTTCGGGGGTTCAGTCCCCGGCGGGCGGGTCGAGGACGGCGACGAGGTTGATGCGGCCGGCCTGGTCGCTGATCAGCAGGACGGTGACGGCGCCGGGGAGGACTGCTTCGCGCATGCGGACGGGTCCGTCGATGTCGAGGCCGTGGGGCTGGGTGGCCGTGTCGGGGTCTGCTTCGAGGCGCGGGATCAGGTTGAAGAACGCGAACTGGGCGTCGTGCGGCAGGGAGGCGATGAGGTCGAGGGCGAGGTGGTCGCGCTCGAAGTGCCAGGTCACGCCGCGGAGTGTCCTTGGTGCTGGCGCATGCTCTGCTCCCACTGGTCCCAGGCGGTCCGTGATTCCGGTGTCTCACGGTACTCGTCCGGTAGCTGCCCGTTGTGGGTCTTGGCGTATTCGAGGACGGCGTCCAGGCGGGGGACGACGTCGTCGCGCCAGTGTTCGACGAAGCGCTGCCAGCTGGCGAGAACGTCGGGGAGTTCGGGGAGCGGGGTGAGGTTGGCCTTGCGGAGGAACGTCTGCCGGACCTCGGCGACGGGGATCGCGTGGGCGATCGCGTCGATGGTCCACGGCTGCTCGCTCATCGCTGCCTCCCTGCCGTCGTTCATGGCCTAGGCCACGACGATATCGCTTTGATATCAGCCTCGGTATCGCTCTGCCTGTTCTGGCAGGTCGGTCCGCATCCCGCCTGCCATGTCGTCGTTGCACCGGGCATGACCGATCTTGCTGCCGATCTCCCGACCGCTGTCGACCCGCCGGCCGCGCTCCTCCCCCTGCTGACGCTCCCCGAGGCGCATGACGTGCTCGACGTGCTGGCCGCGGTCGTCAACGGCGGCGAGCCGGATCGGGAGGTCGCGGACCGTCTGCTGTCGAACCTCGCCGCCAGGGTGCCGTCGCGCGACTAGCGGGCGGGGCCACCGGGCGGCAGCCCCGCCTTGGGTGCTGCGGCTATTCGTCCCAGTCGGGCCAGTACGGGGTGCGGCCTTCCGCCTGCCGGTCGACGAGGTGCTGGCCGATGAGGCGGCCGGTGTCGGGTGAGGGCCCGGCCATGCGGCGCTCGAGGCCGTCGTCGTCTTCGTCGTCGAAGAGGGGGGTGCCGGGCAGAAGCTGGTCGTCGTACATGATCGCCTCCTAGAGGGCGTATCGGATGCGGGTCGCAAGGTGCCTGGTGTTGCCGTCGGTCAGGGTGATCGCGCTGATCTCGGGGGTGATGCAGCAGGTGAGGTACCGGATGCCGAGCGGGGGCAGGCCCATGGCGAGGGACCACGCGTCGTCGAGGTTCAGCAGTCGGGCCAGGGCGGCGGTGTCGTCGGGTGTGAGGCGGATGAGGATGTGGCCGTGCTTGCGTTCGACCGTGGTGTTGTCGAGTCCGGCCTGGTGCAGGAGTTCGGCGAGGTCAGTGATCGGGTCTTGGGTTGAGGCCATGTGTCTCCTTTACGGGGCAGGCTGCCCTGCTCGATGGGGCGTATGCCGCGGTTCAGGCCCGGGTGATGCGGAGCCGCAGGGGCCGGATGTCCGTGGGCTGTTCGAGAGTGGGTCGGTAGCCGTGGCTTTTGAGGAGTGCTGCGTATTCCTGCAGGTGTCCTTGGTCGTGGACGACGCGGGCGGTGTAGTTGCTGTCTTGCCGGAGCCGGTAGCCGCTGTGGCCTGCTTGGGTGAGGTGGTAGTCGATTTCGCCGGTCCATACGCGGGAGGTCATGGCTGCTCCTCGGTTGCGGGATCAGTGGCGCCGCCGTGTGGCGGGGCCGTGGGGGCTCTGCCAGGCGGGACGGTCGTCACGTCGCGGCAGGGCCGGGCGGGGACGCTCCGGCGGCTGTACGGGCCCGCCGTTGGTGTCGACCCAGTCGCCGCCCCGCAGGCCGTCAGTGATCCGCTGGAAGGCTTCGGTGAGGGTGCGGAGCGCTTCCATCGCGGCCCGCACTCGGCGTTCCTCCGCTTCCCGGAGCCGCTGGCCGAAGCGGGACCAGGACTGCACGAAGTCATCGGGGAGGGACGCGTCCTGCCCATCGTCGATGGTGAGGTCGACGCCGGTGACGTAACCGATCTCTTCCCAGCCGTCGCCGTCCGCGTCTGTGCCCGCTGGGGCGATCCACAGGCGCGGGCCGGGCTCGGTGGCGGGCCGGCTGCGCATCGCGTCGGGTCCGACCGTCGAGTCGTACAGGGCGTTGTCGATCTGGTTGAGGATGTCGTCGGCGCTGCTCACGGCTGTACCGCTCTCGGTCGGAGGATTGACGGCCATCGACGCCTGCGCCGTCGACTTACGGGCTGCTCCAGCAGCGGGCTGACCTTCCAGGCGAGGGTGCTCCACTGCGGCCAGTACCGGTGTCCGCAGGGATGGAACTCGTAGACGACGATCTCGCTCACGTAGGGAGGTTCGGCGGTCACGTCCACGCATGCCACGCCGCGCAGAATGCAGGCCGGGTGGGGGCACATACCGTCGAGGGGCCATCCGCGGGCCAGGGCGGTGTCGATCAAGTCGGTGCGCTCCGGGGCGAGGAAGCCGTTCGGGCCTAGGCCCGAACGCCAGCGTGTGGGCATCACTCGCCGCCCTTCTCGACGTCCCAGTTGCGGTCGTCGGCTGCGGCTTCGGCGACCGTCGGCCCGTCGTGGGCGACGAGGTGTCGTCCGTCGCCGTGGTGGCGGATGTATTGCGCTGCGGCGTCGACGCCTTCGAAGAGGCGCACGGCGAGGGCGGCGGCGTAGAGGTAGCCGGAGGCCAAGTCGGATTGGGCTTGGGCTTGGCGTAGTTCTTCCTTGTCGCGGGTGGTGGTGTCGACTGCGGCGAGCATCTGCTGCCGGTCGGTTTCGAGGCGGGCGAGGAGCTGGCGGTAGGGGGCGGGCTGGCCGTGGAGCAGTTGGTCGGTGGGTTGTTGCTTGGTCTCGGGTATCGCGGCGAGGGCTGCGTGAACGCCGCGCCAGATCATGGCGTTGCGGGTGACGAGGTCGCCGGGTACATGGTTTGTGCTGGTGAGGTAGGCATACACGGCGTCGTAGGCGGGTTGGCGGGGGTCAGCGCTGGAGTCCTCCCCGTTCGGCAGGGACTCGGGGCGGGGCTCGGTCATGGCTTCTCCTTGGCGGTTGCGGCGGTGGATGGCGATCCCGGCGGCGGTGACGGCGACAGCCGCCCACGCCCAGGCCGCCCAGACGGCGGCGGTCATGGCGGGCGTCACGGGTCGACCTCCAGCACGTATCCGGTACGGCGGGACCGGCCGTCGCGGGTGGTGGCGTCGGCGTGCAGGGCGGTGACGAGGATCTGCCGGAAGCGCTTGCCGGCATGGGCGTCGACGACGTGGGCGCGGGCGTGGCCGGGTATGTAGGACGAGATGCGGATGCGTGGCCCGCCGCGCGGGTCGCAGCTGCGGTAGATCTGGCCGGGCTGGATGGTCATGCGGCCTCCTTGGTCGGTGCGGGGATCAGCCCGCGCTCGCGGGCGACGCGGACGGCTGCGGCCCGGCGTTGGCCGCGAGGCCGCCAGTCGACGCCAAGGCGTTTGTAGGCCTCGGACAGGCGGGAGGAGACTTGCTCGCGGGGCGTGCCGAGTTGAGCGGCAACCTCGGCGAGCGTGGCCCCGCTGGCTGCTGCGGTGAGAACTTCGGCCTGTCGCGGCGTGAGGGGCATTCGAGCCGGGCCTCTGGTCACAGCCACTCCCCCGTGTCGACAATCTCGGCGTGTTCCAGGTCGTAGCCGCTGACCTGCCCGCGCACGTCGGCGGCGACGGTGGGCGGCGGGTTCTCGATCAGGTCCACATCGGAGGGGCCGGACGGCTCGGCAGCCCACCCGGCGGTCACGACGCACCGCCGTTGATCGCGCGGGCGACAGCGAGGGCGCGCTCGATGAAGTCGTTCGGCCACGTGAGGACGGCGGCGTTCGCGGCGGCGGTGTCCAGCCAGTCGGCGAGGGCGAGACCGACCGTGGGGTCCATGGCGGCGATGAACGCGGCGTCGCTCTCGCCGCGCTCTTGGACGCTGCGCTCGACAGCGAACACGTCACGGTCGACGTCAGCGTCACCGACAGGGCCGTATGGCGAGCCGACGATCAGCAGGAAGCAGGAAGGATCGTCGCAGCCTGTCGGGCAGGTGTCGGAGTGCCAGCGGTTCCAGGTCCACGGGGCGGGCGTAGCGTCGGAGGCCAGCTTGCGCAGCTTCTCGGCGGCGGTGCGGAGTTCGTCGGCGGGGCTGGTCATGTCGTCTCCTCAAGCAGGTGGATCTTCCGGTCGTGGCGGGCTTTGTCGCGGAGTGCGTCGGCGATGACGACGGCGGGGATCAACCCGGGATAGCAGCGGCGGAGGATCTGCTTCCCCTCCCCGTTGATCCATTTGCCGTTGGCTTCACGGGTGCGGCGGGTCTCGCGCTGGGATTCGACGATGGCCGTGGCGATGGCGTGCGGGTCGTCGACGACCAGGCCCGTCGCATCCAGGTGGCAGTGGGCGCGCAGGATGTCGACCAGGGCGGCGACCTGCGGGTCGTCGGAGACGGTGACGTGGCGGATCACGGTCACGACGCCGCCTCGTCGTCGGCTTCGGCCCCGCAGCGGCTGCATTCGCTGCCTTCCTCGACGGGCGGGTAGTCGTGCTCCGGCCAGACCTCGCCGTCGCTGTCAACGCAGGTCGTCTCGTCGAGCTCCGGGTAGTACCGCTTGTCGCCTCCGATGGGCGGCAGGTAGTCGGTCATCGTGTGTCCTTCGGGTTGGGGGTGGGCGGCGGCCGGAACCACCGCCCACGGGGCTAGTTGGCGGGCTGGACGGGTTGTCCGCATTCGGCTTCGTGAGCGGCGAGGTCTTCCTCGCGGGTGGCTGGGGCCCGGCGTTCACCGCAGCGGCTGCACTCCCAGACCGGGCAGCCGTTCACGTAGATCGAACGGAAACGGGCGCGGCGGAGAGTGGTCACCGGCCCTCCCCGGCTTGCGGGTAGTCGGCGTAGTGGCCTGCCGGGGCGAAGGCGGGACCGGCGTCTCCGCACGTGCAGCGCGGCTCGACCGGCTGCGTCTTCGCGGCGGCCATGCGGCGGAGCTGCTCCCGCCGCAGCTCGCGATCCCAGGCCGAACGCAGGGCGTCGATCGCCTTGTGGATGGGGCGGGTCGGCTCAACGCCCGCGTCTCGCAGGACATGGTGCAGGGCATACAACTCGCGCAGATCGTTCACACCTCCATCAGCGAACACCCGCGGTGGCACGGCGGCCCGGTCGGCGAGTGCGGGGTCGGCCAGCGCCGTGCGCAGTTCGTCGATGTCGCCGCACACCAGCCGCCCCCACGGGCCCCGATCGGACTCGTCGAGCACGTCCTGGAAACCCTTGGCGTGGGCGGCGAGGCGGTTGACGATCTCGGTGACGCGGTCGCGGAGGTCCCGGTCGGCGGGTGTGGTGCGCAGGGCGGACACAGCGGCGACGGCAATGTTGCGGGGGTCGTCGATGACGAGGCCGCTGTCGGAATGCTGGCAGCGGTCCCAGACGGAAGCGGCCATGGCCTCCATCAGCGGGTCGCCGTCGATCCAGACAGCGGGTGGTGTCTCGGTCACGGTGCTTCTCCTTGATCGGGTCGGTGAGACGATGGGGCGAGCACCGCCCGGATAGCCGCCGGGCGGTGCGCTTGCGTGGTCACGGGGCGGGGGTGCGCAGCTGGTCGAGGGTCTTCACCTCACCGACGGCGAGCGCGGATCGGATCATCCGCAGCGCTTCCTCGGCCGCCAACCGGCCCGAGTCCCACAGGCCGATGACCTGCTCGGCGAGGTCGCGCTTGGCGGCGATGTGCCCGGTCTGCCGCTGCGCGAAGTCGCGGGCCTTACCGGCGTCGTCGGCGTACTGGCGGTGCGCGCCGATCTGATCGTCGACGGCATTCCACACAGCGCTGACGACGTCGCGGGCGAGATCGTCAGCGTGGCTGCTGATCTCGCTCTCGACAGAGTCTTCGAGGCTGCGCCGGAACTGATCGAGTTGCGTGGTCATGTGGTGCTCCTTCGGGTCGGGTTGGGGATCACGGGGCGGGGTGGGTGCGCTCGAGCTGGTCGGCGCGTGCGGCTGCCTGCTCGCGGGTCATGCCGTCCGCCACCTCGGCGTCGATGTGCGCGTGGCAGAGGGCTGGCGCGCACCAGCAGGCGAGGGTTGCGTCCTGGAGCGTGCGGGCCTGCGCGACCAGGTCGGGACGTCGCAGCAGCAGCCGGATGTACGCCGCCACCGCGGCCTCCGGGGAGCCGTAGCGCTTCACCGAGAACGGGTTCGCGAGGGCATGGGCCGGCAAGTCCCAGCCGCCCATGGTCCATCGGCGGCCGACGTAGACGAGGCCCTCGGGCGCACGCTCAAGGCGCGGGCCGTACTCGCGGATGCGGCCCTTGAGGCTGATCACCTGGGTGGTCATCGCTGCACCGCCGCAGCCTTGCGCTCTGTGCAGTCGGCCCACGCGACGACGGCCGGGTATTCGTCGCCCTTCCGTGGCGCATCGGAGCAGCCCTCGCAGATCTCCATCTGCCGCACGTGCGAGCAGGTCGTCTTGCCGGGGATCTCGTCGCCGTCGTCGGTGAAGTACTCCTCGCACTCCCGCTCCAGGCACTCCAACCCGGCGACGTCGACCGTCACCGGCTTGTGCTCGCGCGACTCGGTGGGCTGGAAGGCGCGGGCGTGGCTGCGGTTCACGCAGCGGGACCACGGCACCGCGTCGCCCTGCTCGGCAGAGCACGCTGAGCAGCAGGTTCCGGCGGGAGCGGACAGGCACAGGATGCCGTCGTCGTAGGGCTGGTGCCCCAGCGTCATCCACTCGTCCCAGGCGTCGGTACCACGCTCGGGGATCGGCTTGTGCGGGCAATCGTCGGTCTCGGCGTCCCGGAAGAAGTTGGTGGGCTCGTGGTCGTGGGCCTGGATCATGCGGTGCTCCTTGATTGCGAGTTGGGTTTGTCCGGTTGGTGCAGGTATCGAGGTTCGAGCGGAGCCAAGAGGCGCTGTACGGGCCTCAGAGGCGCCAGGAGGGCGCGGGACGGGGCGAGCGCCACCGGACGGCCCCGAGGCCGCCAGAGACGGACCGAGGGTGCGGGAAACGGCAAGCGCGGCCGACGCGGGCGCGGCGAGCGGCAGGACCGGTCCCTCTGCGGGGCGCGGTTCAACGTGCGCCATCAGGCGGCCTGCCTGAATCCCTCGGACCGCCAGCGCCACACGGTGCGCGGGGTGACGCCGACGATGCGGGCGATCTCCCCGGCAGGTACGCGCCGTTCGGTGAGACCGCGGGCGACCATGACGCGCTCGAGGCGGGTCAGCCCTTCGACGGGACGCTTCTCGCGGACGATGAGCTCGACGTCGTACTCGTCGGCGGTCTTCCAGTGCCGCCACTGCGTCTGGTGCCAGGTGCTCATGCGGCGGTCCCTTCGGCTTCCTGGTAGCGGCGGGCGTGGACGGATCCAGCTGCAAGGGGCCACTTGCCGTCGCGGCAGGGCGCCCCGGGTGTGACCTGGCATTCGGGGCAGCTGGCGATGAGCTCGGCCCAGGCGGCCACGCGCTGCTGGTGCGGCTTGGGCAGGGTCTTGTCGCGGGTGCGCAGGTGGCATTTCTGGTCGGGGCCGGCAGTGCAGCGGGGGCAGGTGATGCCGTACAGGTCCTTGCGCTGGCCGTCGGTCGGCCAGTTGGTGCCGCCTGGCTGGAGCCGGCTGCGTCCGTCGGCTATCTGCTGGCGGAGTGCGGCCTTGAAGTCGCCGGCTTTCCGGGCTTGGCGGGTGGCGGCGACGTCTGCGGCGCTGGGGTGCCAGTCGGTGCTCACGAAGCGGCCTCCTCGTCGGCCGCGTTCTCACCCTCGGCCTGGCGGGCGAGATGGCGGGCCGACGCGGCACGCCTGCGCTCCATCTCCGCCTGCTCCGCCGCCGGATCGGAGGTGTCGCCCGTCCGGGCCGGGTGCGCGGCGCGCTCCTTGCCGCCAGGTGTTCGACAGGGGCGGCCGATGGCGGCACGGCACTTGGGGCACTCGATACCGAGCGGGCCGGGCCGATGGACGGTCGCGGTGTCGCTGTCCTCATCGGGTACGGGCTGGCCGATGGTGGCGAGCACCTTGGCAAGATCGGGGTGGGGGCCGCCCTCGATGGCGGCCTGCTCGGTGGGGGCAGGGCGGCGGCCGTCGGCGGTGGCCTCGAGCTGGCCGCGGAGGCGGGCCAGATAGTGCGGGTCGTCATCGCCCGGCGGGGGCTCGTACACGAAGTTCGCGAGGCGCTCGTTGCGGATCTTGCGGGCGATGCCGATGACATCGGGCGTGGTGACGCGGCGGCGGTCCTCGGGTTCGAGGCCAGCCATCTCGACGGCGTAGAAGCGGGTGAGGGCGGCTTCGGCGTCTTGGCAGCTGACGCCTGCTGCGTTGAGGTCGGAGTGCCAGGCGAGGATGTCGGCGTCGCCAACTATGCGCTGGTCGCGGGCGGCGGCGAGGCCGAGAAGCCGCCCGGCTTCTTCGAAAGTGATCACGAGGTCTCCTGGTTCTGGGCATCGGCGGCGGCCTGGAGGCGACGACCGGCTTCGAGGGCTTGCTGGACGCGCTGGTCTGAGGTGGCGGGGCGCTGGATGCCGGGCTGGAGGCGGACGACGTTGCTTCCCGCCGCGGCGGGAAGCTGCTGCTCGTGGCTCTCCGGCTCGAGGGACTTCCAGCCGCGGATCCACGCGGAAGCGCTGGCTGGAAGGCCCTTCTGCTGGGCGCTGTTGGCCGCGTAGATGGCCATGGCTTCGACGCCGACGCGTTCCATGGCTTGGCGTGCGATCTCGATCTGTGAGGCCTGGAGGTCCCAGCCGACGCCGCGGATCCCTGCGGAGGCGACGGCGGTCTTCAGCTCGGCGAGCGTGTCGTAGCTGCGGTGGGCGTCCGGCTCGCACGCCTGCCCTGCAGCAGCACCAGTAGTTCCGTAGGAACTACTGGGGTAAGGAGCGGCAGCGGCATGGATACCCGTGACGGAAGTGTCACGCCGTGACTCATTGCTCTGACCTGCACTGGAGTCTGAACTTTGAGATTTTTCCAGTGCAATTTCACTGTTTTTCGAAGAACTTTCATCGCGCAATCTCTTCGATTCGTCGGCGTTTTTGCCTCCGTTCTGGTCTCCGCGGCCCTCCTCGCGGTGCTTCGCCTGGCGGTCGCGCGCCTTCTTCTTCTCCGCTTCGTGGCGGGCTCGGGAGGTGTTGCGGCCGTCGTCGAGGAAGTCGTGGAAGACGTAGTCGCCGGGGGCCGGGTCGGGGCATCCGTGGGGACAGTTGTGAGCGTGCTCGTGCCACAGGCCGGCCTTGACGAGCTTGGCCGCCTGGGGCTTGCTGCCGTACAGCCCGGCGACTACGCCGGGAATGATGCCGTCGGTCAAGTGCTGGGCGGCGTAGGCGCCGCAGCGCAGCCAGAGCCCGATCGCGGCGTTCCCGGCTTTGATCAGCTTCGGGTGGGAGTGGGCCTTGTCGTCGATCCTGAACCAGGGCATCAGTACTCCCCTGGGATCTCTCGGCAGGTCTTCACTTGGCGTCCCCCAGCGGCTGAGCTGCGATCTCCAGGGCGGAGAGATGCCGGGACAGGCAAGTGGTCAGGTCGGTGTCTCCGTAAGCCCCGGCGGCCACGGCGGCGGCGAGAGCGTCGTTGAGGTAGAAGTTCGCGTCGGCGACAATGCGGTTGTAGTGGCCGAGGAAGGCGCTCCGCTCCTCGGCCTCGGGCCACCGGTTCGTGCCCGCCCGGAAGCTGCGCGTCCACAGGTCCACGGTTCGCTGGCGGAAGGCGTCGGTGCCGGTGTGCTCGATCTCGTTCGCTCGCAGGCCGTGGTGTAGCTCCGTCGAGTGATGAAAGCCCGCCAAGATGGCTGTGCGCCGGATGCGGTCCAGCGAGACCCCGCCGTCTGCCAGCTCGTCAACCTGGCTCTTGATGACATTGAGGAGGAAGGAATCGGGTGGCTGCACGCGTGGGGATGCTCCATCGAGATCCATCCATGCGTCGCACCAGTCGATGGCGATGTCCGCACGCCGTTGATCGGCTTCGGCGTTCAGCGCTTCTTGGATGTCAGCCAGGCCTACGCTCGCGCCATGGATGGCTGCATTGATCAGCTCCTGGGGATCGAGGTAGCCGCCGCCGGCTTCCAGGCGGATGACGCTCTCCTGGAAGTTGGCGCGCTCTGATTCGGTCGGTGGCCGCTCGAGGTCAGTCGTCCATTCGCGGTGCCACAGTTCGACGACGGCCTGGCCTACGGCACTCATGGGGCCGACGGTCGACTCGGCGGGCGGGGACGCTATCGCTCGGGCGCGGTCCTGGAGTTCGTTGACCATGCGCCAGGCGATGCCGCAGGCGTAGCGGAAGGTGTTGTCGACCTTGACCGTGGGGTTGGTCATGGCCTTCTCGATGATGTCGGGCCATACCTCCTGGGGGAGGCTGGCCTCGTAGAAGGCGTCGAGGCTTCCCTTCCATCCGTCGAGGAGTTCGACGCGCTCGGTCTTCCATCCGCTCTCGCGAGTCCAGCTCTCCCACTCCGACTTGAAGGCTTCGCGGTAGGCGATCTTCGGACTCTGCTTGTCCCTTAGGTCGCTGGCGGCTTGCTTCATGGCCTCGGCCCACCGGAGCGCGTCGTCGCTCACGGCCGCCACATGGTGTGCGTCCGGGCTGGCGCTGCTCTTGCCGCTGTTGCACGGCTCGCAGCTGGTCACCAGGTTGTCGGGGGTGTCGGCGCCTCCAAGCGCGACGGGCGTGACGTGATCGACGCGCAGCGGGACGTCGGGGGCGGACGCGCCGCAGTAGCGGCAGGTGTGCGAGTCCCGGCGGAGGATTTCGTACCGGAGGCGTTTGGAGACGGCCATTTGTCCCTCGATCTGAAAGAGCGATTGCTTTGGTGCCGCTGGAATTGAGCGTGCGATTTCGGCAGCAGATTTGGCCCGGAGGTTCCCGTCTTCATGTACATCATAGCGGTGAACGCGCTCATGTACATCATGATCGTGAGGTACACTCCGGACATGAGCGCGGTGAAGAAGGAGAACCAGGAGAAGATCGCGGAGTTCCGCAACTCGCTCGCAGACGCGATCGAGAAGGCCCGCTACTTCGACGAGACGACCGTCCTGACGTCCCGCGGGAAGCGCGTCGCCGTCCTGGTCGGCATGGACTTCTACGAGCGCGCCCAGGAAGCGCTCGGAGAGCAGCGCGTCCTCGAGGTGGACGACGTCGAGCCCTCGAAGCGCAAGGTCGTCGTGCGCCGCAAGCCGGCCGCCAAGTCCGACGACTGATCGCATCTCCCCTCCTCTCCTCCCAGCCCCGCCGTGTGCGGGGCTTTTGTCGTGCGGTCTGCGGTCACGGCCGGCGCTACGGCCCGGCGCGGGGGCGGGTCATGCGGCGGCCTCGGCGTCTGGCTGAGGTCGGGCGATGCCGAGCGCGCTGGCGATGACGTGTTCGGCGAGGAGGCAGGGGACGGCGTTGCCGATCTGTTCCAGCTGCTTGGTGCGGCTTCCCTGCCACGGATGATCGGGCGGGAAGGTCTGGAGGGCCGCGGCGTCCTGGACGGAGAGGCGGATGGTGTCCCGCCGCCCCCCGCGGTAGGCGGGCAAATCGGCGGCGTCGACGATGCGCTGGCAGTTGATCCAACGGCCTGCGTCGCGTTCGCCGTAGAGGGTGGCGCGTGCGCCAGAGCCTCCGACGCAGGACGGGTCGGGGCCGCCGGCTGCGGTTCCGACTGCGACGGTGAGCGCGGGCCGGTGCGTCATGCCCCACCCGATCGCGTCAGCCATGGAGACCCAGGGCTGGAGCCCGAACGCGCCCTGCCTATCGGCGCCTTTGCGGTACTTCTCGTGGGTCGGCTGCGGGAGCCGTGCCTGACCGTTCAGGGTGGCGGCGAGGAACGCGCGGATGCGGGTCTGCGGTACGCCGTACTCCTCGGCGGACAGCCGCCCGGTGGTGACGCTGTAGCCCTCGGCGCGCAGGATCGGAGCGAACGCCTCCCATACGGGGAGCACGGTGGATACCTGTTCCAGGCAGATGGTCCGGTAGGACTGTCCTGCGTCCTTCGCTTCCAGAGCCCAGCGCAGCGGTTCCAGGACGAGCCCGGTGCGCTCATCGTCGAAGCCCTTCAAGGCCAGCGCGATGCTCTGCCTGGCCGCCAGCGTCTGCGCCAGGTCCAGGACGGTGTCGAGGGCTTTGCGTCCGCTCCCCTTCCCGCCGACCGAGTACGGCTGGCAGGGCGGGGAGCCGATGAGGTCGGTGGAGTCGGGGAAGTCAGCGGGTCCGTAGTCGCGGACGTCGCCTTCTACGGTCCCCAGCCCCGCGGCGCGGCGGGTCTCGCATGCGGCGTGGTCGCGTTCGATTCCGGTGACGTTCAGGCCGAGCCGGGTAGCCCCAACGTCCCATCCGCCTGGTCCGGCGAAGAGGTCGACGATTTCACTGGCGCTGCGCATCATGCCGCCCTCCGCGCTTCCTGGAACAGCACGCCCATGGCAGCCGCGACGATGTGGGCGGCCAGCAGCGGCGGTACGGCGTTGCCCACCTGTTCGAACTGCTTCGTTCGCGTTCCCTGCCACGGGTAGTCGGCGGGGAACGACTGGAGGATGGCCGCTTCCGGGATGGTGATGCGCACGGTGTCGGCGCTGGCGAACTGCGACTCGCCCTGCGGAGATCGGTCACGATGGCCGGGAGGAGCGATCCGGTTCGTGGCGCACACAGTCGTCGCGGGCCGGTGGTTGATCCACTCGTACTCATTGCGGGCGTGCCCGAACGCGAGAGTTGCAGCCGGCTCATCCACCGTGCGTACTGTGGCGTTGGCGCGAGCGTTGTGCTTGAGAACCCACTGTCCGCCGGATTTGCTGGTCAGTGCGGGTGCGGTGTGCGGGTCAATCGTCTGCCTGCTGCCGTCCGGCTGCTGGTTCCGGTTGGTGTGCAAGATCCAGGAGCGGGCCTTCTCGGTGAGAGCCCAAGAGGGCTCATCGACAGGGAAGTTGTTGCCGCCGGGCGTCTTGCGGTCGCCGCGGGTGTTGACCAGGTCGGCTGCATCCAGGCCCAGCGCCTGTGCCATGGAGACCCAAGGCAGCAGGCATTCACCGAACAGGTCGTATGCCGGGTCTTTGTCATGGGTGGCGTCCGGTGCGGCAATTCGGCGGACCCGCGACGCGATAAGCACGGCGCGCTTCCGCGTCTGGGGCACGCCGTAATTGGCAGCGTTGAGGACACCGGTCCACACGTTCCAGCCGAGACGGCGCAGTTCCTCGGCGTGCACCTTCCATAGTGGGAGGACCCCGGGAACCTGCTCGAAGACGGCCCACTCCATAGGTATGCCGCCGCCGGGGTCACCGGTGATCAGTGCGTGCAAATAGCGGGCGGGTTCGAGAACGAGGACCGTGGCGAACGCGTCTTCGCGGGCTGCGGTCTCCACCTTGTCCTGCGTCCAAGGTGCACGCCGTTTGGCGTTGGCGGTCTCCTGCTCGGCGAGCGCGGCCGGGTAGATTTTGTCGCGGAGTTCCTGGCGGCAGTCGTCGCCGCGGAACATCCGCCTGATGCCGTCGGCGAGCAGGCCCATGACCTTCAGCCCGAACTGCTTGCCTGCGGCTGAGAACTTGGTGCAGGGCGGGGAGAATATGGCGCCCTGCACGCGGCCGATGATCGGCGCTAGCGCGAAGCAGGACACGTCGACGCGGATAGTGGTGTGCCCTGCGGCGGCCCTGGTCTTACAAGCCGCCTCATCCCACTCCAGGCCGACATCTGCCAGGCCAAGCATGCGGAGACCTTGAGACCATCCACCGGGGCCAGCGAAGAGGTCGAGGATCATGCGGCCACCGCCTTCGCGACGCGGCCACGGATGCGGACGACAGTCCGCTGGTGGCAGCCGAGTTGCAGTGCGATCTCGGAGGCGGACTTGCGCTGCGCGGTGAGCTCGGCGACGCGGGCCGGGTCGGCGTACACCTTGCGCTTAGCGCCAGCCTTGGCCTCGCTGCACCAGCCCGATTCCGGCTCGCAGGCCGGGTCGTCGATGTCGTCCCAGGCGAGCGGGCCGTACCAGCCGCGGGTGTGGGCCACGCTGGCGACCTGCTTCTTTCCTGCCACAGTGGCGAGTTGGCGGTAGACCCGCTTGATCTCGGTGGCTTCTTCGGCGCGAACCCTGGTGACGATCCCGTTGGTGATGGCCTTGATCCGGTCGGGCGAGCAGCCCAGTTCCAGGGCGAGGCGCGTTCGGCTGTGTCCCAGGACGCGAAGGGCCTGCAGACGCCGTCGGCTTCCTGCGGCTTCCACGTGCTTGCGGTCCGGCGGCGGGGGGCCGATGTGGATAGCCAGAATGGCTGCGGCGCGCCAGTTGGCGATGCTGGTCTGCGCCCCGGTGTAGATCTTGTGGATCGAGGCGGAGGCGACACCGCTCGCCTGCCCGATCTGGACCTGCGTCCAGTTCGCGAGCATCAGGCGCTCGATGTGAACACGGGTCTGCGTCGCATCGCGGAGGCGGCGTCGGCCTTGGTTGTACTCCAGGCTGAGCTGCTTCTTGTACCGGTAGTTCTCCCGCTCGCACCCGTCGCTGCGGCATCCGCGCAGATAGCAGGCCCGGCTCGGGATGTGGTCGGCGGTGGTCATGACTGCTCCTCCTTCCGCTGCTGGATGTCGGCGATGGTCTGGTTGGCGCGGGTGTATGAGGCGCCGATCCGGTCGAAGGCGAGGCGGCCGAGGGAGATCACGACCCAGGCGGCGAAGCCGAGGACGATGACGACGGCGATGCCCATGACCCAGGCGAGGGCGTTGGCGATGGCGGTGTAGGTGGCGATCAGTTCGAGCGCGTCTTCCTTCACGTCCGCCTCCTGAGCGCGAAGACGATCGCGGTCACGGATGCGGCGATACCGAGGGCGCCGACGGTGAGGGCGAGGGTGCACATCACGCGGTCACCTCGTCGAAGAGGTCGTACTGTCCGGCGAGGACACGGTTGGACCAGAGGACTTCGGTGCGGTCCTTGTCGGTCTTCGCGTTGCCGGTCATGGTCGACTGCTCGTAGTGGTGCCAGCCGTCGTACAGCTCGAGGTACAGGGGCGAGTGGTAGCCGGAGAGGACGACGGTGGCTTTGCAGTCGGCGAGCGCGGCCGCGAGCTCACGGTGCTCAAGCTCGGTCTTCATCTCGCAGCGGTAGTTGTTGCCCCACCCGCGGGTGGTTCCGAGGTAGGGCGGGTCGACGTACAGCAGCACTCTTTGCTGCTTGCCGTACTTGGCGATCAGGTCGAGGGCGGGAAGGTTCTCAAGCGACACGTCCCGCAAGCGTTCGGCTGCGGACGCGAGCCGGGTGACGTAGGCCTCGAGGTAGCCGGGCATCGACGTGGCCGAGCCGGCGGGGTCGATGTAGTGGCGCCAGCCGGTGTTGCGGAGGGTGCCGGAGCGTCCTTGGGCGAGGCGGCACCAGATTCGGCGGGCCAGCTCGAGGTCGGTGTCGGCGGGCTGCCAGGTGGCGGTGAGCTCGGTGCGGGAGTGCGGGGTGAGCATGCAGGCGCGCAGCAGCTGCTCGGGCTGGTCACGCAGGACTCGCCAGAACGTCATCAGTTCGCCGTCGAGATCGTTGACGGTCTCCATCGCGGCGCGCGGCTTAGCGAAGAGGACAGAGAGGCCGCCGCAGAACGGTTCGACATAGTGGTCGTGGTCGGGCAGAAGGGATGCGATCCAGGGGGCGATGCGCTGCTTGCCGCCGAAGTACGGGACGGGGCTTTTCATGCGGCCCTCCTTGCAGCGGCGGTGCCTTTCCAGGTGCGGACTCCGCTGTGGTGGGCGGTGGGCCGGTCGCTGCAGGCCCAGCCGGCGGTGCGGACGTAGCCCTCGTCCTTCAGGAGCGTCATCAGGCGTCCCCAGTGGGCTTGCGGGTTCGGCGGCGACGACAGGTCGTGGACGTCGGCGATCTCGTAGCAGGTGAAGGTGCGGCCGGTTGCGGCGGCGGCTATGAACTTGGGCCACACTTCGGCGAGCCACGTCTCGTAGTCCTCCGCCTGCCGCTGTATGCGGGTCTTGGTCGGGGCCGGGACGCTGCCGTCCAGGGCAGGCTGCACGGGCGCGGTCATGACGCGTCCTCCTCGACCTGGTCGAGGGCGGCGTGGATGATGGCGGGTGCCGGGGTCCAGAGCTGCAACCGCCCCTTGGTGAGCACCGGCTCGGGCAGGGCGTAGACGCCTGCGAGCTGCCAGTGGTAGACGTCCGGTTCGCCCCACGGGGTACAGCAGCCGTCCGCGAAGTGGATGTCGGCGAGTTCGGCGGTCGCGATGATCGCGGCGCGGTAGTCGGGCCAGTCGGCGCGCGCTGTGTTCTGTCCGGCGGGGAGGATCGCGTGACGGTCCTCGCTGACGGCGGCGTGGATGAGGAGCGGTCCGCGGTAGCGCGTGGTCCAGGTGCGGTTCTCGGTGCGCTTCGCGCCGTGGGCGATCGCGTCCGCCCAGGGCTGTTTGACGGTCAGTGCCTTCATCGTGAGCCCTCCTCGGAGATGGCCTGCTGCTGGATGTCGAAGAGCGGCTCGTGGGTGAGCTCGATCTCGATGCGCTCGACCGCGGTCTCGGTGGCGGCCTTTGCGTCGTCGGGGCAGAGGAGGCGGCCGGACACGATCCAGCCCTGCTCGGCGATCTCCCGGCGGAGGCCTGCGCTCATCTCGGGGGCGTCGAGCTGCAGTTCGTAGTGCCTGTCGGCGTCGTAGTCGTAGAACTGGACGGTCTGCGTGCAGCCGCGGGCGTCGCATGCGACGACGTACACGGTGATCGGGCGGAAGGTCATGACGCACGCTCCGTCAGCTGGATGGTGCGGCCGGTGTGCCCGCTGTCGTAGGCCCAGTGGTTGCGGTTGCCGCTGAAGGCCGGGACGTCGACCAGGTCGCCGCCGAGGGTGACCGCGCCGAGAACGACGGCCTCGTGGACGGTGGCCCGGTCGAACGTCTTGAGGTGCGCGTAGGGCCCGTCGGCGCCATTGCGCAGCTCGGGCACGATCAGGGCGGCGTGCCGCTGATTGCGCTTGATGTAGCAGGGGCGGCCGAAGGTGGAGCGGGCGCGGAGCAGGTCGATCAGGTTCCGGACCGCGGGGCGGTAGGTGCTGGTCTTCGTCATCTCGTGGTCTCCTTGGGGTGGCCGCCCGCGCTAAGCCCGCGGGCGGCTCTGGCGTGTGCGGGCTACCGCTGTGGCTGGGTCAGCGGGATGGGCCGGGCGCAGCTCTCGCAGAGGGCTTCGCCATCCGGCTTGGTGAAGGGGCCGTCGGTGTCGCCGCATCGGGCGCACCGGATCTCAGGCGGCATCGCCGTCCCCCGCGTCGAGTTGGGGCATCAGGTCGGCGGCGAGCTCGCCGTTCCGCCAGGCTTTGCCGATGGCGTCCTTGCCGGCCTTGGCGAAGCGCACGGAGTGGCTGCGCGCCCTGGTGGCCCTGACCTCGACACCGGGGACCGTCTCGAGGACGCCAGTCTCGGTGTCGCAGATCTCGGGCCGTCCGGCGGCGGTCATCTGGTTGAGGAGCAGCGCCTTGTACGAGTCACGGACTTCCGTGACGACGCGGCGGCTGATCTCCGAGGGGGCGTTCTTGACCACCCAATCGCGGAAGGCGTCGGGATCGGTGACGACCGCTTCAGCCTTCGGATCGGTGAGGGAGATCTTGGCGACCTCGGTCCCGTCGGGCAGGGTCGCGGCGACCTGCCGCACTCCCCCGGTGGCGTCGAGTGCCTCCTGCATGTCGGTGCGTACCGCCCTGAGTCGAGCGGCGACCGCGTCGGCGAGGGCCTTGAGGACTGCCTCATCGGAGGCGAGCTTCGTCAGGTTGGAGAGCTCCATCACGCTGCCCCCTTGAGAAGGCCAGCCATCTCGTTCAGCTGGGCTGCCCCGGCTTCGGCGATGGGCAGGCCGTAGGAGCGCTCGAATTCCTCCTCGATGTTGGGGAGTCCGGCGGTGACGGCGGCAGCCCGCAGCCCGCGCTCAGCGACGGTTGCCGCATCCTCAGGCGGAGCAGCGGCGGGGGTGTCGCTCTCCACGACCTCTGCGTCGATCACGCCGTCATCGCTCTGTGCGTCTGCGGACGGCGCGGGTTCGGCGAGCTGCTGGCCTCGGTTGATCAGGTACGCGCCGAGCTCGAGCAGCTCCCGGTCGGCGGTCTTCACCGTCTCGGCGAGCAGGTTCTCCGCACGCGCCTGCCGGTAGAGCCCTTGCACGATCGTCCGGTCGGTCGTGGTTCCTGCCACGTCCGCGATGTCCTGGGCGGGCCGGGATCGGCCCTTCACCTCTGCCGTTTCCTGCGGATCGGGCGTCGCCCACGGGTCGGCCTCGCCGGGCTGTACCTTCCGCAGGTGCCTCTCCTCGGCCTGCGAGTTGTCCGCCTGCGCCATCTCCTCGGCGGTGTACACCCCGGCCAGGTCGTGCGGGAACGCCTTCCTCAGCGCCAGGGCTTCGGCGCACTTCGCGATCTGGTTGGCGCCCATGTTCTTCCACATGCGGCTGGGGTTGCCGTTGAAATCGGTCTGGACGTACTCGCGATACAGGGCCACGGCGGAGAACCGCTGTCCGTTCCGCAGGACCGTCACCTTGGCGGCGGCGGGTGCCTCGTCGGGCAGCCACACGTCTCGCCAGTTGCCAGCTGAGTCGCACCACAGGGTGTCCTCGTAGCCGAACGACTCGCGCGTCTCGGCGATCACCCGGTGTGCGACTACGCGGTAGCCGTCGATGCCCGTCTGGGGCGTGAAGACCTTCCGTCCGGCCCTCTTGTCCTTTCGTCCGATCAGGTAGATCTGGCGAGAGAACGGGTCGAGCTGGGTGCGCTGGCAGAGGTGCAGAAAGCCGGACAGTTCAGCCTTGGTCACGTCGCCGTCGATACCGGACTGCTGCAGGACCACAGCTTGCTCCGGCGTCCAATCGATCTGGTCGGGGCGGATGGCTAGAGCGCCGCCTGCCCGGACGATGTCGGTGGTCATTCGTGGTGCTCCGTTCACTTCGTGATGCGTGTGTGGTGGCCGAATTGGGTGTGCGGAAGACGGGCAGCCGCCCCGAAACCGGGGGGTTGGCTGGGGCGGCTGCCCTTGCCGCGGAGCCCTGGGGGAGGTAGCTCGACGCGGCAGCTATGGGTGGCGGATCAGGCGGGGGTCTCGGCGGGCCGGGGGTGGGTGGCCTTCCACTCCTCGGCCTCGGCGTCGTAGGTGACGAACGGGTTGTCGTCGATGCGGAAGTTGATCCCGGCGCTCTTCGCGTGGTTCAGGCCGCGCGCCAGGCGCCGCGCCCACATGGCGGGCTCCTCCGCCATCTGCTTGGCGACCGCCTCGTCACGCTCTTCCTTCCACTGCGCCGGCTTGTGGCCCGCCTCCTCGGCGGCATCCCACGCCCACTCGCCGATCTCCCCGGAGTCGAGCTGCTCGGCGGTGTCGGCTACGACCTCCTGAGCGGCCCGCGGGTCGACCTGGTAGAGGGCGTCGAGGTAGCGGTAGGCGCGCCAGTCGGCCACTCCAGAAGCGATGTGGGCGAGCCAGGCATCGCGGTCCTCGTCCCAGTCGGCTTCCATGGAGCTTTCGAGGGAAGACAGGACGCCGCGCAGCAAGTCAGCGCCGGTCTGACGCACGTCCTTCGGGGCCTCGAAGTGCCGGGTGGGTTCCGACTCCGGAATGTCCGTCGCCATGTCGACGCCCTTGGCCCCGGCGGCGAGGGTCCACAGCCACAGGCTGCTGACGGTCTCGAACGTCTCCTCCTTGACGGCACCGACTCCGGTGTAGCGGCAGGGCATTTGGGCGCCGATGAAGTCCTCACCGAAGACGAGGACGGGCTTCTGCTCGGCGGTGACGCGGACACGGAGGATGTCGTCGGTGTCGCTGAAGCGCTTCAGCATCCGGGAGTCGATGGCCGGGAACGGGACCTCGTCGACGGTCTGTTCCGTGATGCTGCGCAGGAGGCCGCGCCAGTCGGGGAACTCCAGGCTGCTGCTGACGGCTGCGCTGTAGGTCGTCTGCGGGGAGTCGAAGACGATGCGGTTGTCGCCTGCCTCGATGGTGATGTACTCCGCGCCCTTCATGGAGTTGATCCACTCGCGGAGTGACGGCAGATAGTCGGCGGGGATGGTGCGCGCCCACGGTTCCTGGTCCTTCTCGTCGTGGTTGAGGCCGTAGCGGGCGGCAACCATGGTGAAGCGGTCGGTGGCGACGGCGTACAGGTAGCGGGCGTCGATGTCGAGGCGGATGCCGTGCAGCGACTCGTGGCTCTCGCTGCCGATGTGGCTGATCGTCTTGTCGATGAGTCGACCGAGCTGATGGGCGTTGATCGTGACGGTCACGGGATCTCCCTGTGGGATGCTGAGGTCGGGCCCCCGGGCGTCTCTAGCGCTCGGGGCTTCTTGCTTGGTTGCCGGGCGGTCGGCGGGTGTCCAGCCGACGGCCCGGCAGATCAGGTGGGCGTGATGCGGGTGGCGCAGAACCGGGCGCCTTTGCCGCTGGGCAGGTCGAGCCACACGAAGTCGCCGTAGGAGTGGTCCGAGTTGACGCGGAAGAAGCAGTCGGCGAGCTCCGGGCAGCCAGCGGCTTCGAGGGCGGGCTTCAGGTACGGGATCGCGTACTCGGCCACGGCGCGGTGGAAGACGTTCTCGTCGTCCGCGGTGATCGTGGTGGCGGGCACCGGGTAGGTATCGCCGACCTTCCCGAACTCCAGGCTGTAGGTCGTCATGACGCCGCCCCCTTCATGGTGCTGAGCGGCTGTGTGTCGTCGACGCCCCAGCTGGCGGCCCGCGGCGGCTGGCTGGGGTCGGCGGAGGCGCCGGATGTCGACACGCGGACGACGGGGCCGAGGAGTCCCGCGTCGGCCGCCGCCCAGAGGGGCCGGACGTCGATGGGTCCGGTGGCCTGGTCGGCGCCGTTACGGGTGTCGCGCTCCATCGGCGGGACGGTGACCCGGTTCGCGTTGGCCTCGGCCGCCCGGTACGGGGCGAGTTCGGCTTCCAGCTGCTTCGTCTTTTCGCGTTCGACGCGCAGGTCTTCGAGGAGTCCGGAGTAGGCGATGGCGGCCCGGTCGAAGTCCTCCTCCGCCTTGGTGCGTGCAGCCTTCTGCTCGTCGATCTCGGTTGCCATGGCGACCATCTGGCAGGCCGCATCGTCGGCCTCCCGCACCAGCTGCCCGACCTTCTGCACGACCTGGCGGCGGGTGAGGCCGCGGCAGTCGGCGAATGCGCGGACCGTGTCGAGGACGCTCATGCCGTCGCCCCCGCCCGGAGTTCGGCCGCGGTGTCGCGGAAGGCGTTGCGGACGTCGTCAGCGGTGCGCTGGAGTTCGTCGTTCCAGTAGGCGACCTGTCGCGGGACCGGCGGGACCCCGACGTGGCGGGCCACGGCCACCGCGGCGGCGTCGGCGAGGGCGACGGCTTCGTGAATGTCACGGTCGCCAGCGCCGAGCGTCGGGCTTCCGCAGATTGCGACGCTGATGGAGCCGAGCGCGCAGACCGGGCAGTCCCGGAGTGCTTTGCCTTCCTCGGCCTGCTCTTCGTCGTAGAGGTAGCCGCGGTGCCAGCCGACGCGGTCGATGACGTCGATGGCCTTGTCGAGTACGTCGGCGATTTCGGCCTTGGTGGGTGTGGTCGTGATGGTCACGACTGCCTCCGTTCGGGGGTCGGCTGGTCGTCGGCGTAGGTGTCGTCGTCGGACTCGCTGTCCGCCGTGCGGCCGGCGGTCTTGGTGGCGTCTGCGGCGATGGCGTTCGTGGTGAGCCGCATGTGCTCGGCGGGTGTCACGGCGCCTCCCTGGCGTTCATGCGGGCGTCGAATGCGGCGAGGCTCTCGACGAATCCGGCGTCGGCGGTGTCGCGGAAGGCGCGGGATGCGTGGCGGCCCCAGGTGGTGAGGCGGCCTGTGTCGGCGTGCCAGGTCTGTGTCTGCTGCCAGTCGGCGGCCGGGAAGGCGCCCTGGAGGAGCGCAGCGAGCCGTCGGGATCCGCCGCGCGGGAGGCGGATCATGTCGCCGTCCGTGTTGCTGGCGCGGATGACGAAGGTCTGGGTCATCTCCCCCGACGTGTCCGTCCATACGGGTGTCGCCAGGACGGTGACCGCGCCGGGCGCGATCAAGCTGATGCGGAAGGACAGCTGCTTGCAGTGCCTGCGCCTGCGGCTGGCCGAGCTGCGCCGGGGGTGCAGCGGGACTGCCTCGCTCTGCCGGGTTCGCCGCGTGATGCAGGTGGAGAAGTACTCGCCCCGCACGCCGCGCGACCAGGTGCGCAGTTCGGGCCCGTACACGGCCGTGTAGTCGGCGTCGAGAGCGACGAGGGACTCCTCGATGCCGTCGGCATCGGTCAGGGTGTTGATCGCGGTCGCCATTTACGCCACCGCCTTCGTGCTGCGGGCGGCGTGCGCCGGGGTCTGCTGGTGCTCACGCATCGGCCGTCCGATCCCGGAGGTCTTCCAAGCGATGGGGCCGTGGCACTTGCGGTACGGGCTGTGGAACCAGGTCTGTCGGAACGACTCCCTGCCGCAGTCCGGGCAGGCGATCTGCGGGCCGATGCGTCGCCCGTAGCCGCTCACCTGGGGCGCTTCCTGCCGCTGCCGCTTGTCCGGCCGCTCGAACTCCAGGTCGCCGTTGATGACGTGGGCGTCCTTGAGCGGAACCTCGGACCAGTCGTCGGCGTAGTAGGCGAGGGCTTCGTCCTCGGTTTCGGCGTCGACCCACAGGACGCGGGTGATCGTCTCGGTGACGATGATCGGGAATCGGCGCTCGTTGATTCCCCAGGCGTTGGGCGGCAGCGCGTCCTCAAGGAACTCGTGCACGTCCCAGTCCGGTTCGGCAGGAACCACGCGCGGCCACTTTTGGCCGAGGTACTCGTGGTCCCCGCGATGCCTCAGCTCCCGGTCGCACTCCTGGTAGCTGCTGTCGGGCTTCGACTCTCCGCACTTCATGCCGCCACCCCCTTGGCCTGCGCCGGAGTGCGGGCGTCGATCGCGCTGAGGAGGCCGGTGACCGCCCCGTGAAGGGCCGCGAAGTCGACGATCGTGACGGGCTGTCGCTCAGCGAACGCCTTAGCGATCGGGGCGTGCGCCTCACGCACGGCGTCGACGACTACGGCGAGACCGGCGTCCAGGTTCAAGCGGTTCACGACGCACCTCCGGTGCGGATGTCGATGTGGGAGAGGGCGATGCCGCCCGAGATGCCGTCGACGATGACGATGGCGCTGTGGCCGCCAAGCACCATGGCTTCGCTGCAGGTCGCGGTGTCGATGCCCTGCCCCTGGCGGCTGCCGGGGTAGGCGGTGACGGGGGTCCCGATCGGGTGTGCGGCGTTCCAGCGGACGACCCGGCGGTAGGCCGCGTTCTGCGCCTCGGCCCTCGCGACGCGCTCGGCCCAGCCGGGATAGTCCTCGTCGTGGGAGCAGACCTCGGGATGCGTGACGAGCTGCACGTCGAGCCCATAGGCGATGCGGTCGGACTCGCTGTGTGTGGCCGTGGCCGCCTGCCGGAGGGTGATGCACGCGGCCACTGTGTCGGCGGGCACGTCCCAGTCGCCCTGGGAGCGCGGCGGGATACCGATCGTCGTCATCGGGGACCACCCGCCTCGTCCAGTGCGGTGCGGGCGGCGTCGATGGAGGCTTCGAGGCCGTCATCCCAGCCGGACCGGTAGTGCTCTGAGCCGGACGGTGCAGGGGACTTCAGGGCGTAGATGGCCCGTGCGACACGCTGCTTCAGCTCTCCGCGCTCGACCCGCAACTGGGCGATCTCCTCGCCCTGGACGCCGATAGTGCGGTAGTACTCGCCCGCAGCGGCAGCGCGCTCGCGCAGCGGCTCCAGCTCGGCATCACGCGCGCCCAGGAGCCCGGAGAGACGGCTCGTCTCCGCCAGCGCCTCGTCGCGTTCGGCGCGGACCTCTCCGAGCCGGGTCTCCAGCCGGTCCGCACGCTGACCGTTGGCGTCCGCACGGGCACACTCTTCGCGGACCAGCCTCACGAGCTCCTCGCGGCTCGCGCCATGGAAGGACTTCGCGGGGTCGACAGCCACGGCTTCGCGCTGCGGCGACAGGCGGTCACTCATCGCCCTCACCGCCGAGGGAGTCCTGGCAGCCGGGGCACAGCCCGGTGATCCGCCACTCCGCCTGATAGCGGGCGGCCTCGGACTCGTCCCAGAAGACGCGCGCCGTGCCGTCCTCGTCGACCAGCGGCTCACCGCAGCCGATCGGCGGCATCAGGCACCGCTCCTCAGCCACCGCAGTCGCAGGGAGATCCCCGCCGGTGAGAGCGGACAGGAAGGTGGGAATGTTCATCGCTCGCCACCGCCGATCCGCACGATCAGGCCCGGGTTGTACGCGGCCAGGATCTTGTTCGCGGCGGCCAGGCTGCGCAGGTTGAAGGCCAGCACATCCCGAGCCTCCGGCCCCAAGCACAGCGGCAACTCGTCGATCGCATCCATCGCCGCCGTCTCCGCCAGCAGGACGTGTTCCGGGATCTGCCTGCCGACGAGTACCGCCACGCGGTCCGGCATCGGCACAGCCGGAAGGGTCATCGTGATCACGACGTGCCTCCCTGAACCGGGACCGACGGGATCTGCACGGCGGCCGTACCTCCGAGCCGCTTGTGCAGCTCGTGCAGGCCCTTCGTCGTCACCCGCAGCTGCGGGGCGTCCAGCACCAACTCGCCTGATCGAGGGTGGTAGTGCGACATCGGGATCTCCGACAGGCGCCCCGTTTCGATCGCCGTCTGCATCGCCCGCACCCGGTTGTCGCTGACCTGGCGGTACGTCCACCGGTAGTCGGCCAGCACGGTGAACAGGCGGTTCCGGCCCAGCATGATCTGCGGGTCGCGGGACAGGATCTTCGCCGCGTCACCCACCGCGAAGTCGCCCTCGGTAGAGGCAAGGACGTTCCACGACGTGGCTGCGGGCTCCAGCTCCGCGACCTTCGCCGTCAGCGCCTTCGTCTCCCGCACCTGGCCGAGGAGAGCGACCAGCGCCTCCTCGTAGTCCTGCGGAAGAGCCGGGGCGGCGGGCTCCACTGAGTACGAGCCGGTCTGGCGGAGAGAGGGGACGACCTCATCCGTGATCCAGCGCCGGAAGGCGCGAGCCTCGGGCTTGCGGCTGTCGAGGACCAAGTCGTACAGGCCGGACTCGTTGACGATGGCCTTGTTGGGGTTGCCTGGAGTTCCATCCGCGATACGGATGGAACTCTTGTCGGCCTCATCCACGCGGGAGAGGGCATTGCCGACGTTGCTGATGGACAGCACCGCGCAGACGTCTGTCGCGAGCCACCAGGGCTTTGCGTCGATCATCACGGACCGCACGTGCTGCGCGGTCTCCGGGAAGGTGAAGACGAGAGGCGTCGTCATCGCGCACCGCCCGTCTCGCCGAAGCGGATCAGGGTGGACGGGAACGGGCCGCCGCCCTTCAGCGGGTCGATCTCGTCAGCGGCGTTGCGGTACTCGAGAGGCGTTACCTGCTCGCTGTGCACCTCCAGGCTTGCCGCAGCCATGCGCAGATCCTTCGCCGCCTCCTCGACCGCTCGCCCGCCGACGGCCTGCTGGTAGCGCAGGTGGACGTCCTCGGCGAGGCGCGTCGACAGGAAGCGGTGAACCTCTGACGGAATGACGGAGAAGCGCGACAGGTACTCGGAATCGCCGACCACCTGGCCGTCGATCTCCAGCTTCGCCAGGAGCCGGGACAGCTCGTACTGCGCTCCCAGCGCCTCGGTTCCCGGATCGGTGGTGTCGTCCATGAAGATCTGCAGCGAGGCGGACACACGCTTCGCAGCGTCGGCGATCTCGTCACGCTCGATCTTGAGGCGCTCGGCCTCACGCTCTGGCGTCTGTGATGATTGGGACACGGGGTGCCCTTTCTCTTGCAGGTAAGTGCAGGTGAGGGAGTTCCTCAGAGGCCCTGGCTGCCGGTAGCCCCCGGCGGTTGGGGCCGCATGCCGATCTAGGCGGCGGACCGGTGCCTGCGCGGCCGACCGGAACGCGTGGGGGCGTTGCGGTGCATGGCGGCGATTTCGGCAAGGTCGGACTCGCTGAACATCAGGCGGCGACCGAGCCGGTGGTGAGGAAACCGCGGCCCCTTGTCGGGGGTTCGGTTGACGCCGTCGCGGAGCCAGCGCTCGCCGGCTTGCCTCGTCCCGGTGTCTTCGGCCTCGTCCAGCAGCTCTTCGTCAGGGTTGTCCGGCTTGTTGAAGCCGAGCTTCCTTGCCGCTTCGCGGACGGTGTAAAAGGCCTCGAGGGCGGTGGGGGGAGTGTTTCGGGGAGACATGTCACCTCTTCTCTGAGGGCCCCTCGGGGGGTTCGAGGAGCAGTTGCGTGGAGTCGGCCCGTAGATCGAGTGCTGCGCGGAGCCGGGAGTGTGCGGTCGGTCTCATGCGGGTGCGGTAGCCGTTTTCGAGGTGGTTCAGATAGCGACGGCTGATCTGTGCGCGCTCTGCCAACTCGGCTGTGCTCAGCCCTGCCTGCATGCGGAGCTTGCGGATTTCCGCCCCGTTCACCTGGTAGGTGGGGAGGGGTTGTTCCATGCATCGAAGCTAGCGGGAGTTAGCGGCTATGTCTAGCGGTTTCTCGCGCTAGATAGCGGACAATCCTCAACGAGGGGGCACCCGAGGGCGCACACGGGGGCACGCGAAAGCACACCCCTCCGGACTTTGACCCCACAGGTTCCGGACTCAGTGGGCCCTGCTTGTAGCTGGTCCTAGCGGGTCCTGGCAGGATGGACCCATGGCCACACCTGACCTTGCGCGCCTTGCGAAGCTCGTCGAGGCGCGCCGCAAAGAGCTACGCCTCGGCATCGAGCCGGCAGCGAAACTCGCCAGCATGAGCAAGGACACCTGGAAGCGCGTAGAGGCAGGCCTGAATGTCAGGCCCACCACATACACGGGCATCGAAAAGGCGCTCCACTGGGCGGTCAGAAGCTGCCAGCGCATCCTTGACGGCGAGGACCCGATCATCAACGAGCCCGACGACGGCGCCGACGGCCATATCGCGAAGATCCCCAAGTCCGCTCTGGAGCGCGCGGTGGGTGATGCGGTCCAGTCCGCCGCCATCGCCACGAAGGGCTCCCTGACGGCCGATGAGATCCTGGCCCTGAACGAGCGCGTACTGGTGGAGCTCCGCGAACGGGGCGTTTTGTAGCCGAAGTTCACCCGAAAGCCGTACAACCATTTGCTTTCTCGGTTTTGTTACCGGTTACCCACAGATCACTTTGGTCCCGTGTGGTCCCAACTGGCCCGTAACATGGCAGGGTTTGAGCATCACCTTGGGGGTTCCCCGTAGTCCCGAGAGGGGGAACCGTTATGCAGAGCACCTTGCTCATAGCTGACCTTGGTCCTGAGTTTTCAGGGTGGGCCGGGGCGGTCGATGGGAAGATGGTTTGCGTGGCGCCTCCCGAGATCGCGAAGGATGCCGATGGGCACCGCAGGATGCGCGAGATCGTGAGACGCAGTGGAGGCGACTGCGATAAGTGCCAGAGCTGCTACATGAGCGAAGGCGCCTGATCAGTCGGCTGCGGACGTCCTGGCGGTAGGGGTACCTGCCGGGATACCGCGGGCGAACAGCCAAGGGGGATCACGTGCCGTGGATCGAGTGGCGGGGAAACAGCTGCAGGGTCCGCTGGGAGACCGGTAAGACCGATCCTGGCACCGGCAAGAAGCTGTACGACAGCAAGTCCAGCGTCGAGTGGACTGAGGAAGAGGCGTACAACTACGGCCTCGACCGGGAGTCGGAGGCGCGCAACGGCCGCTACATCGCCCGCGCCGACGGCAAGGTGCTCTTCAAGGACTGGGCCACCCTGTGGCTGAAGTCCCTGGACGTGGACCCTGGCACCGATTACCACTATCTGAAGCTGCTCCGGGCGCAGCTGCTGCCCGAGTGGGGCTCGACGCCGGTCAACGAGATCACCACGCTCCGGTACAACGCGTGGGTCAAACGCCTGCGGGCGCGCTACTCGGTGAACTACGTCAACAGCCTGCGGACCCTGTTCGGAACGCTGATGACCGACGCCGCCAATCACCGGCCGCCGCTCATCCCTGAGACACCCGTGCCGAACGAGAGCCGGCGCCGCGGACGCTACGTCCGGCCCGTCAAGGAGGAGAAGGAAGAGGTTCCGACGGCGGACCTCCATCACCTCGCCGAGAACGCGCAAGCAGTCTGGGGCTTCACCGGCTACGTGTTCATGCTGACGAAGGCGTACACGGGGATGCGGCTCGGCGAGATGTACGGCCTGCGCCGGGAGTTCGTGGGCCCGAACTGGCCGGAGTGCGACGACGACAAGCAGCGCCGGGAGACGGCTCTGAAGCGGTACTGCGGCAAGGATCCGATGCCGGTGATCCGTGTGCAGTGGCAGCACAAGTACGTGAAGGATGCAGAGAATCCTGAGGAGAAGGGCATCCCGACCCTCGCCCTGCCGAAGTACGGGAGCGAGCGCACCCTGGTGATCCCGCCGTTCCTGGCCGAGTTGCACCGGCAGCTGCTGGCGTCACACGACTCGGAGTGGGTGTTCCCGGCGATGGGAGGCGGCGCTCTGCTGCAGACGGACTTCAACACCTTCTACTGGAAGCCGGTCAGGGATGGCTTCGATGAGCGTGTGGGCCGCTGGGCGCGGCCGAAGCTTGAGCCGGTGGAGTCGTTCAGGAAGAAGCGAATCCACCTGGTGCGGCATGCGCACGGCCCGCATCTTGAGGAGGACGGCGCCGCGGACGTGGCGATCGAGGAGCGGCTGGGGCATCTCATCCAGGGCGTCCGCGGGGTGTACCGCAGTGCGACTCCCGCGATGGAACGGCAGATTGTGAAGCTGTTGCAGAATCGCTGGGAGAGGGAGCAGGGTGGTGGGAGTGGTAGCTGAGGCCGATGAAGTCCTGACCGTCTCCCAGTCGTCTCCCATCAAGGGGTTTTCGATCAAGGGAAGTTCAGGTCAGGACCACGCAGGACCCTTCTTCTGCGGAATGCCGTACATCACGCAGTACACGACGAGGTAGCTCAGGCCGTGCCGCAGGTAGGTGCGGGCCAGGGCGTGGTTGCGGCCGAGCATGCGCAGGTCGATGAAGGGGTGCGGGTGGCGCAGCTGCCACCAGGTCAGCACGGCGGACAGCGCCGCCACGGGGGCGAGCAGCCACCACAGGGGGTGCGCCAGGTCGAGCAGGAAGAAGACGAGGCAGGTCAGCGCGCCGGTGAAGAGCAGGGTGCCGAGCGGGTCGAGGCCGCCCGCCGCGCTCTTGCCCGACCGCTCCCCGCGCGGCGGGTCCGCGGGTATCCAGCGGAGCGCCGCGCCGTACGCGAGGAGTGCGACGGGGACGTTGACGGCGAAGATGCCGCGCCATCCGGCGGTCGCGACGAGGAGTCCGCCGAGCGTCGGTCCGACGGCCGCGCTGCCGAGCGCGGCGAAGGAAAGCCTGCCGAGGACGGTGCGCGGGGTCGGGCTGCCGAGCCTGCGTGATTCGTCGCGCAGGACGGCCATGGCGGCGGGGTAGGCGGCGGAGGTGCCGATGCCCAGGAGCAGCCGGGAGACGAGCAGCCAGCCGAAGCCCGGGGCGAGCGCGCCGACGAGCCCGGAGGCGACGACGACCACGAGCCCGCCGAGGAAGACCCGGCGCGGCCCGATGGTGTCGGCGAGCTTGCCGAGCACCGGCTGGGAGACGGCGCTCGCGAGGTAGAGGACGGACACGAGCCAGGCGGTGTCGGCGGCGCCGATCCCGAAGTCGTGCCCGATCGCCACCAGGGCGGTGGAGATCATCGTGGTGTTGAGCGGGTTGAGCAGCGAGCCGAGCAGGAGGGGCGCGGTGAGCCGTGCCCCGAAGGCGGGACGCTCGCCCGCCGCCGGGCGGGCCGGGGCGTCCTGCTCCGTCCTCACTTCTGCACCAACCGCTCCAACAGCACGATGGCATCGGCCAGTTGGCGGCGCTCCGCCGGGTCGAGCCCGTCGGCGAGGACCGTCGAGAGCCAGTCGTGCTTGGCGGCCCGCATCTCGGTGAGGGTGCGATGCCCCTGATCGGTCACGGAGACGACGGACTGCCGCCCGTCGTCGGGATCGGGGGCCCGCTCGACGAGCCCCATCTCCTCCAGGGCGCCCACGGTCAGCCGCATGGACTGGGGCCGGACGAGTTCCTCGCGGGCCAGGCTCGCGGTGGTGGCGGGGCCCGCGTGGTCGAGGCGGGCGAGCACGGAACGCTGTGTGGGGCTGAGTCCGGTCGCCGGTGTCACGCCGCGCAGGCGCCGCACGAGCCGCCGGACGACGTTCGACAGATCGGCGGCGATCCGCTCGGGATCCGCGTCGTCAGAGGGTGTGCTCATGCACGCCACCGTAGGAGATAGACAGGTAACCTTGCAAGTCTGCCTGCCTATCCCCGAGGGAGGCAGCCAGCAGGGCCGCACACGAAAACCGCCCCTGCCGCAGGTGCGACAGGGGCGGATGCTGTGCGTACGACAGGCGCGCTAGCGGATCGGCATCCCCGACAACGTACGCGCGATCACCAGACGCTGGATCTCGCTCGTACCCTCGAAGATCGTGTAGATGGCGGCGTCACGGTGCATGCGCTCCACCGGGTACTCACGCGTGAAGCCGTTGCCGCCCAGGATCTGCACCGCCTGCGCGGTGACCTTCTTGGCGACCTCGCTCGCGTACAGCTTCGACATGGAGCCCTCGGCCGACTCGAACTTCTTGCCCGTGCTCGCCATCCACGAGGCGCGCCAGACGAGCAGACGGGCCGCGTCGATCTGCGTACGCATGTCGGCGAGCTGGAAGGCGATGCCCTGGTTGTCGATGATCGGGCGACCGAACTGCGTACGCGTCTTGGCGTACTCGAGGGCCTCCTCGTAGGCGGCACGCGCCGTGCCCACGGCCATCGCGCCGACGGCCGGGCGCGACGCCTCGAAGGTGGCCATCGCGGCGTTCTTCACGCGCTCGCCGCCGGTCTTGGCGCGCTCACGGGCGCGGGCGAGGCGCTCGTCGAGCTTCTCCTTGCCGCCGAGCAGGCAGTGACCAGGAACGCGGACGTCCTCCAGGACGACCTCGGCGGTGTGCGAGGCGCGGATGCCGTGCTTCTTGAACTTCTGGCCCTGGGAGAGGCCGGGGGTGTTCGGCGGGACGATGAAGGAGGCGTGGCCCTTGGAACCGAGCTCCGCGTCGACGACCGCGACGACGACGTGGACGTTGGCTATGCCGCCGTTGGTGGCCCAGGTCTTCGTGCCGTTGAGCACCCATTCGTCCTTGGCCGCGTCATAGACGGCGCGGGTGCGCATCGCCGCCACGTCGGAGCCCGCGTCGGGCTCGGAGGAGCAGAAGGCGGCGACCTTGACGTCGTTCACGTCGCCGTACATCTGCGGGATCCAGGTGCCGATCTGCTCCTCGGTGCCGTTGGCGAGGACGCCCACGGCGGCCAGGCCCGTGCCCATGATGGACAGGCCGATGCCCGCGTCACCCCAGAAGATCTCCTCGGTCGCCATCGGGATGCCGAGGCCGGTGGGGTCGAAGAACTGCTGGGCGTAGAAGTCCAGGGAGTAGATCCCCAGCTTCGAGGCCTCCTGGATGATCGGCCACGGGGTCTCCTCGCGCTCGTCCCACTCGGCGGCCGCCGGACGGATCACATCAGCGGCGAACCCGTGGAGCCAGTCCCGGACCTCCTTCTGTTCGTCGTTGAGCTCCATGGTGAACTCGGCCATGACCCCTCCAGGACCTGCGGTGAAGACGTACGTTACTTGCGGTAACTGGAGTCTGTTACCGGCCGGTAGCCGATGTCAACTCCCGGCCGCCCGTTCGATGGGCGCACCGCTCGGGGTGTTACGTTGCGCGTGCGGGGCGCAATCGCACGGGCGGGGAGAGAAACGCTATGGAGACCACCACACAGCAGACCGATCAGCAGCGGTCTGCCGAGCGCCGGCGGCGCGAGCTCCTCGAGGCCGCGGACCGGGTGGTGCTTCGTGACGGGCCCGGCGCCTCGATGAACGCCATCGCCGCCGAGGCGGGCATCACCAAGCCGATCCTCTACCGGCACTTCGGCGACAAGGGCGGACTGTACGCCGCGCTCGCCAAGCGGCACACGGACGCGCTCCTCGAATCGCTGCGCGCCGCCCTGGACGCCCCGGCCGAGCGCAGGGAGCGGGTCGAGCAGACCCTCGACACCTACCTCGCGGCGATCGAGGCCCGCCCGCAGGTGTACCGCTTCCTCATGCACCCCTCGGACGGCGCCGCACCCGGTGAGGGCGGCTTCGACGTGGGGCTCCACTCCGCCCCCGTCCTTCGCCGCATGGGCGAGGAGCTCGCGCAGGTCATCGAGGAGCGGGTCGACCTCGGCCCCGGCAGCGCGCAGCTCGCGCGCGTGTGGGGCCACGGCATCGTCGGCATGATGCACGCGGCAGGCGACTGGTGGCTCGGCGAACGGCCGTGCCCGCGCGCGGAGTTGGTCAGCAGCCTGGCCGACCTGCTGTGGGGACGGCTCGCCGCGGCGGGCAACCGCATCGGCGGCCCCGGCTTCTGAGGACCGGCGGGCCGCCGAAGGTCAGCCGTGCCAGGGCGCCTTGGCGGCGGCCCGCAGCACCCTGCGCCGCCGCCAGCCCGTGACGTGATCGGTGTACACGCCGCCCTCCAGGTGGTCGCACTCGTGCTGGAGGCAGCGCGCGAACCAGCCGGTCCCATGCACCCGCACCGGCTCACCGAGCGCGTCGACCCCCTGCACCACGGCGTGGTCGAAGCGCGGGGTGCTCGCTTCCAGGCCCGGCAGCGAGAGACAGCCCTCCGGGCCGCGCACGACGATGCCGTCCGCCTCCACCAGGCGCGGGTTCACCACGTACCCGAGATGGCGCACATCGTCGTCGTCCGGGCAGTCGTACACGAAGACCCGCTGGTTCACGCCGATCTGGTTGGCCGCCAGGCCCACTCCCTGGGCGGCGTACATCGTGGCGTACATGTCCTCGATGAGCCCGGCCAGTTCGGGGCCGAAGTCGGTGACCTCCTCACAGGCCTTGTGCAGCACGGGATCACCGAGCAGGGTCAGGGGTCGTACGCGCCCTGAGGCGCCCGGGATCGAGCCGCTTCGCATGGCCGCAAGGGTACGGTCCTTGGAAAGCCCCGGGGTCGGGGTGGTGCCGCGGTTCGGCCTTGACAATGGATCTCGATAGGCTGAGGTTCATCGCGTTGCCGGGGGCAGACGCGGCGCCGTACGCAAGGAGGATCCAGAACTGATGGCAGGCAACACGGACCCGCTGTCGCCGCGGGCCAAGCTGGCCGTGACGGCGGGCAAGGCGGCCGCGGCGGTATCGCGCGCGGCGGGCCGCGGCAGCGGATCGGTGATCGGCGGCCGCGTATCGCTCAAGCTCGACCCCGACCTGCTCGGGCGTCTGGCCACGCACCTGGACGTGGTGCTCGTCTCCGCCACGAACGGCAAGACGACCACGACCCGGCTGCTCGCGGAGGCGCTGCGCGCCAGCGGGCCCGTGGTGTCGAACGCCCTTGGCGCGAACATGCCGGCGGGAATCACCTCGGCCCTCGCGGGCGGTTCGGACGCCAGGTTCGGCGTGATCGAGGTCGACGAGAAGTACCTCGCCGGCGTGGCCCGTGATGTGGAGCCCAAGGCGATCGCGCTGCTCAACCTCTCGCGCGACCAGCTGGACCGCGCCGCGGAGACCCGCATGATGGCGGAGGCCTGGCGCGAGGGACTGGCGGGCTCCAAGGCGGTCGTGATCGCGAACGCGGACGACCCGCTGGTCGTCTGGGCGGCTTCCTCGTCGCCGAACGTGGTGTGGGTGGCCGCGGGCCAGGAGTGGAAGGACGACGCCTGGTCGTGCCCCTCCTGCGGCGGTGTGATGCAGCGCCCCGGGGACGACTGGTTCTGCGGTGAGTGCGGCTTCCGGCGCCCCGCGCCGAGCTGGGTACTCTCCGGCGACCACGTCCTTGACCCGCACGGCTCGGCCTGGCCGATCCATCTGCAGCTGCCGGGCCGGGCGAACAAGGCGAACGCGACCACGTCGGCCGCCGTCGCCGCCGTCTTCGGCGTGCCGCCGCAGGTCGCCCTGGAGCGGATGTACCAGGTGCAGGCCGTCGCGGGACGCTATGACGTCGTGCAGTTCCAGGGCCGCGACCTGCGGCTGCTGCTCGCGAAGAACCCCGCGGGCTGGCTCGAGACGTTCTCGCTGATCGACCCGCCGCCCACCCCGGTGGTGCTCTCCGTGAACGCCCGTGGCGCCGACGGCACCGACACCTCCTGGCTGTGGGACGTCGACTACACCCGCCTCGCCGGTCACCCGATCTTCGTGCTCGGCGACCGCAAGCTGGACCTCGCCGTGCGTCTTGAGGTCGCGGGCCTGGACTTCCGGGTCTGCGAGTCCCTCGACGAGGCCGTGCAGCTCGCGCCGCCCGGACGGATCGAGACGATCGCGAACTACACCGCGTTCCAGGACCTGCGCCGCCGCGTCGGCAACTGAGACCACCGGACCCTCTAGACCCTCGTAGGGACGAATGAGCATGAGCGACAACAGCCTGCGGCTGGTGTGGGTCTACCCCGACCTGCTCAGCACGTACGGAGACCAGGGCAACGCCCTGGTCGTGGAGCGCCGCGCCCACCAGCGCGGCCTCCAGGTCGAGCGCTACGACGTGCGCAGCGACCAGCCGGTGCCCACCTCCGGCGACATCTACCTGATCGGCGGCGGCGAGGACCGTCCGCAGCGCCTGGCGGCCGAGCGCCTTCGCCGCGACGGCGGACTCCAGCGTGCCGTCGGCAACGGCGCGATCGTCTTCTCGGTGTGCGCGGGCTACCAGATCCTGGGCCAGGAGTTCATCAACGACCTCGGCCAGCGCGAGCCGGGCCTCGGCCTGCTCGACGTGATCTCCACCCGCGGCGAGGGCGACCGGTGCGTCGGCGACGTCCTGGGCGACATCGACCCGCAGCTGGGCCTGCCCCCGCTGACCGGCTTCGAGAACCACCAGGGCATCACGCACATCGGCCCGTCCGCGCGCCCCTTCGCCCGCGTCTCGCTGGGCCGGGGCAACGGCACGGGCGACGGCACCGAGGGCGCGTACAACGGCACCGTCTTCGGCACGTACATGCACGGCCCCGTCCTCGCCCGCAACCCGCTGATCGCGGACCTGCTCCTGAAGCTGGCCCTCGACGTGAACGCGCTGCCGCCGACGGACGACCGCTGGTACGAGGCGCTGCGCGCCGAGCGCATGAACGCGGCGCAGCAGCCCGCCTGAAGCCCGTGCCGCACAGGTGAGCGGCACCGTCCAGCAGTCGGACGCCCGGTGCGGCCCCGCCCCCTGACGCCTATAGGGTGGCGGGGTTCCAGCCGGACGACGTGGTCCGGACTTCGGCCCACGTTGCAAAGGTTTCCCGGGCTATGCGCATTGGTGTCCTCACCTCCGGCGGCGACTGCCCCGGTCTGAATGCCGTCATCCGTTCGGTCGTGCACCGCGCCGTCGTCGACCACGGCGACGAGGTCATCGGCTTCCACGACGGCTGGCGCGGCCTGCTCGAATGCGACTACCGCAAGCTCGACCTGGACGCGGTGGGCGGCATTCTGGCGCGTGGCGGAACGATTCTGGGCTCGTCCCGGGTCCAGCCCGCGCATCTGCGCGACGGCGTCGAGCGGGCCAAGGGCCACCTCGCCGACCTGGGCCTCGACGCGGTCATCCCGATCGGCGGCGAAGGCACCCTGAAGGCGGCCCGGCTCCTGTCGGACGCGGGTCTGCCGATCGTCGGAGTGCCCAAGACGATCGACAACGACATCGCGGTCACCGACGTCACCTTCGGCTTCGACACCGCGGTCGGCGTGGCGACCGAGGCCCTCGACCGCCTCAAGACGACCGCCGAGTCGCACCAGCGGGTCCTGATCGTCGAGGTCATGGGCCGGCACACCGGCTGGATCGCGCTGCACTCGGGCATGGCCGCGGGCGCGCACGCGATCGTCGTGCCGGAGCGGCCCTTCGACATCGAGGAACTGGCGCAGAAGGTCGGCGAACGGTTCTCGGCGGGCAAGAAGTTCGCGATCGTCGTGGCCGCCGAGGGCGCCAAGCCCCGTGAGGGCACGATGGACTTCGACGAGGGCGCCAAGGACATGTACGGCCACGAGCGGTTCGCGGGCATCGCCACGCGGCTCTCCGGCGAGCTGGAGCAGCGCCTGGGCAAGGAGGCGCGCCCGGTGATCCTCGGGCACGTCCAGCGCGGCGGCACCCCCACCGCGTACGACCGCGTGCTCGCCACCCGTTTCGGCTGGCACGCCGTGGAGGCCGTGCACCGCGGCGAGTTCGGCAAGATGACGGCGCTGCGCGGCACGGACATCACGATGGTGCCGCTGGCCGAGGCCGTCGAGACGCTGAAGACGGTGCCGGAAGAGCGCTACGCCGAGGCGGAGTGCGTTCTCTAGAGCCAGGCCCTGTTTCAAGGCTGAAGGAACGGCCCCCGGACGCGTCGGCGTCCGGGGGCCGTTCTAGTCTGGTGCGGACACACAGCGCACAACCGCACGAATCAGGAGCCAGTGGATGGATCACAGCGGGCACGGCATGAACATGGATCTGCCGCCGTTCACGCTGGGGCGCGGGCTCGAACTCTCGGCCGACCCCTTCTTCCTCATCGGCTCCCTGGTGGCCCTCGGCCTCTACGGCTGGGGCGTGGTCCGGCTCGTACGACGCGGTGACAAGTGGCCGGTCGGCCGCACCATCTCGTTCGTGGCGGGCGTCCTGACCATCCTGCTCGTGATGTGCACCAAGCTGAACGACTACGGCATGGTCATGTTCAGCGTGCACATGGTGCAGCACATGGTCATCAGCATGCTCTCGCCGATCCTGATCCTGATGGGCGCTCCGATCACCCTCGCCCTGCGCGCGCTGCCGGTCGCGGCCCGCGGCCACAAGGGCCCGCGCGAGTGGCTGCTGTGGATCCTGCAGAGCCGCTACATGCGGATCATCACGCACCCCGCGTTCACCATCCCGCTGTTCATCGCGAGCCTGTACGCGCTGTACTTCACGCCGCTCTTCGACACCCTGATGGGGTCCAAGGTGGGCCACATCGGGATGATGGTGCACTTCCTCGCGGTCGGCCTGGTCTTCTTCTGGCCGATCATGGGCGTGGACCCGGGTCCGCACCGGCCCGGATACATCATGCGGATGCTGGAGCTGTTCGCGGGCATGCCGTTCCACGCGTTCTTCGGCATCGCGCTGATGATGGCGTCCGAGCCGATGGTGGGCACGTACAAGAACCCGCCCGCCTCCCTGGGCATCGACGCACTCGCCGATCAGACCGCCGCGGGCGGCATCGCCTGGGCGTTCAGCGAGGTGCCTTCGGTGCTCGTGCTGCTCGCGCTGCTCTTCCAGTGGTACCGCTCCGAACAGCGTCAGGCACGGCGCACGGACCGGGCCGCGGACCGTGACGGCGACAAGGAGCTGGAGGCGTACAACGCCTATCTGGCATCACTGGCCGCGCGCGGCCGCTAGCGGCGAAGGGTCTTCGCGGGTCAGGATGGTCTCAGGCCGCGGTCTTGGCGTCGAGGCGTCGGGGCTGCCGGGAGGAGGCAGGGCGATGCCTGATTCTACGAAGACGATGGGTGTATTCACCATCGGAGGCTTGGTCGCGGTGACCGCGTACACGGTCGCGCTCGGGAGCAACGGCTGGCTGTGGTTCGGCTGGGTCGTCATCGGGATGCTCACACTGGCGATGGTGCTGTCGCGCAGCACCCCCTGAGGGGCGCCGCGCGAGGGCACCGGGGAGCGCGTCGGGCCTGTCAGAAGCGAAAGCCCGTCAAAGGCGGAAGCCTGTCAGAAGCGGAAGACGGCGCCCGTCGCGTACCCCATCTCGCAGGCGTTGCCGTACGTCTTGTTCCAGCTGACCGGCTTGCCGCGGTGGACCCCCGTCGCGCTCACGGTGACCGGGGCGTACTGCTTGGTGCAGATCCCCGACTTCGCGGGCAGGGCGTCGAAGTCGCCGCGCGCCTTGTCGATCGCCGCGCAGGCCTTTGCCGCGTGCGGATGGTGTCCGGGCTGCCGGGTCACGCAGTCCAGCAGCACGCCGCGGACCCAGGCGTTGTCCTGACCGGTGACGGTGAGGAAGATGCCGCTCGACCGGGCGGGGGGAGCCGTCCCTTCGGCCGCGTGGGCGGGCGCGGCCGCGGCCAGGGAGATCAGCGCGACGGCGATGGCCGCGACCGGGCGCAGGCGGGACGTGGGACGAGACCTCATGGGGACCTCCTGGGACGGTGACGTGCTGCGTCGGAAAGCTGCGTCGGACTGCGTCAAAGAGACGCCAGGCCACCCCCGCACGCGCCGCCCGCCCGGTCGACACGCCGGGCGCTCACCCGTACGAGGCCGGAACGGGGCCCGGATGGCAGGGCGCGGGGCCCGGATGGCGTCCTGTCCGTCGTTTCCGTCGCCCAAGGGACCGTGTCCACCCGGCTTCGCTCCCTTCTCCCTCAGGGATGTCGCACCTAAACTGACCGCTACGCGAGGACCCGTGACCTGCGACGACGCAGCACCCAGGCCGGTCCACCTACGTCAAGGAGCAACGGGTGTTCTACTACCTGCTCAAGTACGTCGTCCTGGGGCCGCTGCTGCGGCTCATGTTCCGGCCGCGCATCGAGGGGCTCGAGCACATTCCGGAATCCGGCGCGGCGATCGTGGCGGGCAATCACCTCTCGTTCTCGGACCACTTCCTGATGCCCGCCATCATCAAGCGGCGGATCACCTTCCTCGCGAAGGCCGAGTACTTCACGGGCCCCGGCATCAGGGGCCGCCTCACGGCCGCGTTCTTCCACAGCGCCGGGCAGATCCCGGTGGACCGCACCGGCAAGGAAGCGGGCCAGGCCGCGATCCGCGAGGGGCTCGGCGTGCTGCGCAAGGGGGAGCTGCTCGGCATCTACCCGGAGGGCACGCGCTCGCACGACGGCCGCCTCTACAAGGGGAAGGTCGGCGTCGCCGCGATGGCGCTCAAGGCGCAGGTGCCGGTGATCCCGTGCGCGATGATCGGCACGTTCGAGGCGCAGCCGCCGGGACAGAAGATGCCGAACTTCCAGAAGGTGTCCATCCGCTTCGGCGCACCGCTGGACTTCTCGCGCTACGCGGGCATGGAGAACGAGAAGGCAGTCCTGCGTGCGGTCACGGACGAGATCATGTACGCGATCCTCGGGCTCTCGGGGCAGGAGTACGTCGACAAGTACGCCGCTGTCGTGAAGGCGGAGGAGGCCGAGCGGGCCGCCGCCGCGAGCAGGCGGAAATTCCCCCGGATGCCGCTGAGTTGACGTCCTGACGTACGGTCCTGCACATGAGCGAACACAACCTGTACACCAAGCTGATCGGGCTGCTGGACGAGCGGGGCGCGGCGTACCGCGTCATCGAGCACGAGGAGGAGGGCGCCACGGAGGCGGTGAGCGCGCTGCGGGGCAACACGCTCCAGCAGGCCGCCAAGTGCATCGTGGTGATGGTGAAGATCGGCAAGAAGACGAAGCGGTACGTCCTCGCGGTGGTGCCCGGTGACCGCCGCGTCGACCTGAACGCCGTCAAGCAGCTCCTGGGCGGTACGTACGCGGGGTTCGCCACGCAGGAAGCGGCCGAGCGGCTCGCGGGCAGCGTGAGCGGCACGATCCTGCCGTTCTCCTTCGACCCCGAGCTCGAACTGGTCGTGGATCCGGCGCTGCTCGCCCACGACGAGCTGTTCTTCAACGCGGCGCGCCTGGACCGTTCGCTGGCGCTGCGGACCGCGGACTACGAGGCGATCGCCGAGCCGCGCAGGGCCGCGATCGCGCAGGAAGCGGCATAGCGAAGGGGCGACCGGGAGGCCCCGGTCGCCCCTTGCTCAGCTGCCTAGCGGCAGAAGGCTACGGCTTGGGCGTGGCGTGCGGCGCGCACGTCACGTCCTTGCTGTCCAGCTTGCCGGTCAGGAGGTAGGCCTCGACACGGTCGTTGAGGCACGGGTTGACCAGGTTCGTGATGCCGTGCGAGCCGGCGTCCTTCTCCGTGATCAGACGCGAGCCCTTGAACCGCTTGTGCAGCTCGACGGCACCCTCGTACGGGGTGGCCGCGTCGCGGGTGGCCTGGGCGATCAGGACGGGCGGCAGGCCCTTGCCGGTCTTGACCTCGACCGGCTCGTGCTGCTTGCTCTTCCAGGTCGCGCAGGGCAGGTTCATCCAGGCGTTGGACCACGTCATGAACGGGTTGTCGCGGTGGATGCGGGTGTTGTCGCGGTCCCACTTCTTCCAGCTGGTGGGCCACTTGGCGTCCGCGCACTCGACGGCCGTGTAGACGGCGTTGCCGTTCTCCGAGGCGATGTTGCCCGCGGTGTCCGACAGGTCGGGGCTGGCTGCCTCGATCAGCGGCTTGGCGTCACCGGCGACGTACTTGCTGAAGTTCGTCGCGATCCCGACCCACGCGGAGTCGTAGTACGGAGCGCTCTGGAAGTAGGCGATGAGCTCGGCGGGGCCGACCACTCCGCCCAGGGGCTCCTTCTTCGCGGCGGCACGCAGCTTGTCCCAGTTCTTGGCGACCTTGTCCGCGGTGTCCCCGAGGTGGAAGGTGGCGTCGTACTTGGCGACCCACTTCATCCAGTCCTTGAGACGGATCTCGAAGGCGACGTCCTGGTCGAGGTTGGCCTCGTACCAGATCTTCTCCTTCGAGGGGTTGACCACCGAGTCGACGACCATGCGGCGCACGTGCGAAGGGAAGAGTGTCCCGTAGACCGCGCCGAGGTAGGTGCCGTAGGAGACGCCGAGGAAGTTCAGCTTCTTCTCGCCGAGCGCGGCCCGGATGACGTCCAGGTCGCGTGCGGTGTTCGGCGTCGTCATGTGCGGCAGCATCTCGCCGCTGCGCTCGGCGCAGCCGTCCGCGTACTCGGCGGCCAGCTTGCGCTGGGCGCGCTTGTCCGCCTCGGAGTCCGGCACCGGGTCGAGCTTGGGTGCCTTGACGAACTCCTGCGGGTCCACACAGGAGATGGGCGCCGAGTGACCGACACCGCGCGGCTCGAAGCCGACGAAGTCGTACGCCTTCGCCGTCTTCTCCCAGAGCGGTGCCTTGGTGACCACGCGGTTGGGGAAGCGGAGCCCTGAGGCGCCGGGGCCGCCCGGGTTGTAGAGAAGAGCGCCCTGGCGCTCCTTCTTCGTCCCGGTGCTGCCGATGCGGTCCACGGCGAGCTTGATCTTCTTGCCGTTGGGCTTGGCGTAGTCGAGCGGGACAGTGACCCAGCCGCACTTGATCGCCTTGTCCAGGCCCCAGTCGGCAGGGCATGCCTGCCAGTCGATGCCGGCCTTGGCGGCGCGCTGCGCCGCGAGCGCGACACCGCGTGCCTCGGCGCTGGTGCGCTGACGGGCGTCAGCGCTGCCGCCGCTCCGGCGAGCGTCGGCATTGGCGACGGGCGCCAAGATCGCGCCCGCTATGAGCGAGCCCGTGATCAGCGTGCCGGCTGCGCCGAATGCTGTGGTGCGTCTCAACTGGTTCCTCCCCCTGTCGATTTACCTGTCGATTTTCGAACAGTAGGAGGATCCTGTCGGTCGGAGGGTTCAGTGCGACAGACGGAGCAGGGGTTTCTTTACCAATCCGATAGACGGTGCACGGAACTCCGCTGAGCGGTTATGCCCCTGTTCAGGTGAGAGTGCGCAATGCCTCGTCGAGTACGCGGCGTACCCGCAGCGCGTCGGGGGCGACGGCCGTGACGAGGACGGCGGGGCCCGCGAGCGGGGTGAGGGCGGCCGCCTCGCCGAGCAGTGCGGGCTCGGGGCGGTGCTGCTCGAATTGTGGGCGTACGACGACGAGTTGACCGATCGCGCGATGCCCCGCGAGGACAGCGGGGCCGTCCCACCCGCCGGGGGCTCCGGGTCCGCAGGAGAGCTCCTGGTCGAGGAGGAGCCGGCCCGCGCGGCGCACCGTGAGGCGGCTGGCCAGGCGCCCCGGGGCTTCGCCCGTCCGCCCGAGCACCTGTTCCTCGCGCAGCACGAGGCTCGCGCTCCCGGCGAGCTCGGCCCGCGTGGTGACCCGCAGCTCGCTGTCGCGCACGGAGATCAACTGCTCGGGCAGCCAGCGCAGTTCCGCGTCGTCCCCGACCGTGAGGCGCACGTCGTAGCGCGCCGCCTCCTTCGACTGCCCCGGCAGGGCGAGCGTGGCGGCGGCCGAACCGATCTGCAGCCGGGCCCCGTCGTGGGCGGCGGCCTCGACGGTGAGGTGATCGCCCCCGAGGGGGCCGCTCATCGCGCCGACGAGGGTGACCTGGGCGCCCGCTCCGGCCGCCCGGGTACGGCGCGGGGCGAGCGGCCCCTCCCCGTCGAGCACGGGCAGGACGGTGCCGCCCCGCCCGTTCCCTCGCGCGGTGATACGGGCGATGCCCCGCACCCCGGATGCCGCGACGGCGTGCACGGTCATGCGGACGCGGTCCAGGCGGCGTACTGGGCCCGCACCCAGGCGGCGACGGGACCGACGCCCTCGTCCGACCTCAACGACTGGAAGACGACCGGGAGTTCGCCGCGCTGGGCCTTGGCGTCCGCGGCCATGCCTGCGAGGTCGGAGCCGACGTACGGGGCGAGGTCGGTCTTGTTGACGACGAGCAGATCGGCGGTGGTGACGCCGGGGCCGCCCTTGCGCGGGATGTCGTCGCCGCCCGCGACGTCGATGACGAAGATCTGCGCGTCGACGAGCCCCTTGGAGAAGGTGGCGGTGAGGTTGTCCCCGCCGGACTCGACGAGGATCAGGTCCAGCGGCCCGACCTCGTCCTCCAGGTCCTCGACGGCCTCCAGGTTGGCGGAGATGTCGTCGCGGATCGCGGTGTGCGGGCAGGCGCCGGTCTCCACGGCGGTGATCCGCTCGGGCGGCAGGACGGCCTCGCGCAGCAGGAACTCGGCATCCTCGCGGGTGTAGATGTCGTTCGTGACGACGGCGAGGGACAGCTCGGCCCGCAGCTCCTTGCAGAGCGCGGCGACGGTGGCGGTCTTGCCGGATCCGACGGGCCCGCCGAGCCCGATCCGCAGCGCGCGGCGGCGCCCGTCGGGACGGTGGGCGTCGGCGCTCACGGCGGCGGATTCGTCGTGGGAGTGATCGAGGTGCATGGTGCGACTCCTATGGTCCAGCAGTTCTTCAGTAGTTCGTCAGTAGTTCTTCAGTTCTTTCGGCCCGTGCAGCGTGCCCCGTGGGCGGCTCGTGCGGCGTGCCCCGTGAGCGGCACATGCGGTGCGGCTCGTGCGGTGCGGCTCATGCGGGGCGGCTCGTGTGGGTCCGCGGAGCCCCTCTACGAGGCGAACAACCGCGCGGGCCAGGCAGCATGTGCCTCGGCCCCCACCTCGAGCAGCGGCGCGGACGCCGCGGGCAGCGCGTCGACCCCGTCGGTCAGCGCCTCCCGCGCCGCGTCCGCCGCAGCGCGGGCGACGAGGTCGAGCTCGGGTGCGAGCCGGGCCAGGACACCCGTCGCGTCGAAGGGGTCCAGGCTCAGCAACCGCACGGTCGCCGTCGCGGGCCCACTGACGCACTCGTACGCGGAGCAGTACGCGGCGTCCTGTGCCCCCAGACCCGCCGCGCGGGCGGCGAGACCCAGCACGACCGGCTGGTGCGCCCCCTTGGGCCGGGCGGCGGCCAGCTGGTCCAGCGAGGGGTCGGGCCACGCCGATCGCGCGGCCCGCATCATCTGCCGCCCGAGCCGCCGCCCGGCGACCCGCAGCGCGGCCGAGGGTGTCCGCGCGTCGGCGGCCTCGTCCAGCTCCAGCGGGTCGATGCCGAGCGCGGCGGCCGCAGCAAGGGCGGCGGACACGAGCCCCGTCGTGTGCAGGCGGCCCCGGCAGAACTCCTCCAGGTCGGCTCCACCGGTGATGCGCCCCGCCTTGACGGCTTCCTCGGCCCCGCCGGAGTGCGCGTGCCCTCCGGCGGGAAAGCGGCCATCGGCCAGGACGAGTAGTGCGGCACTGGACATGACGGCGCCCGTCAGAACAGGAAGTACCGCTGCGCGAGCGGCAGTTCGGCGGCGGGTGACGGCTCCACGAGCTCCCCGTCGATGGTGACGGCGAAGCTGTCGGGCGCGACTTCCACCCTGGGCAGGGCGTCGTTCTCGTACATGTCCGCCTTCGTGCGCCCGCGCGTCGAGCGGATCGCGGTGAACTCCTTGGCCAGGCCGAGCCGTTCGGGCAGCCCGTCGTCAAGGGCCGACTGCGTCACGAAGTTGAAGGAGTTGAGGCTCGGCGCCGTCCCGTGCGCACCGAACATGGGGCGCGGAAGGACCGGCTGCGGCGTGGGGATGGAGGCGTTGGCATCGCCCATCTGCGCGTACGCGATCTGACCGCCCTTGATGACCAGCTGGGGCTTCACGCCGAAGAACTTCGGGTCCCACAGCACCAGGTCGGCGAGCTTGCCGGTCTCGACGGAGCCGATCTCGTGGTCGACGCCCTGCGCGACCGCCGGGTTGATCGTGTACTTGGCGACATAGCGACGCGCGCGCCGGTTGTCCGCCCGGGTGTCCCCCGGCAGGAAGCCGCGCCGCCGCTTCATCACGTGCGCGGTCTGCCAGGTCCGCATGACGACCTCGCCGATGCGCCCCATGGCCTGCGAGTCCGACGACATGATCGAGATGGCGCCGAGGTCGTGCAGGATGTCCTCGGCCCCGATGGTGGTGGGCCGGATCCGCGACTCGGCGAAGGCGAGGTCCTCGGGGACCGCCGGGTTGAGGTGGTGACAGACCATCAGCATGTCGAGGTGTTCCTCGATGGTGTTGACGGTGTGCGGCCTGGTCGGGTTGGTGGAACTCGGCAGCATGTTGGGCAGGGACACCGCCGTGATCATGTCCGGGGCGTGCCCGCCGCCCGCGCCCTCGACGTGGAAGGCGTGCAGAGTACGGCCCGCGACGGCCTTGAACGTGTCGCCGACGAAGCCCGCCTCATTGAGGGTGTCGGTGTGGACGGCGAGCTGGGCGCCCGTGTCCTCGCAGACGTTCAGGCACGCGTCGATGGTGGCGGGCGTCGCGCCCCAGTCCTCGTGGATCTTGAAGCTGACGGCTCCGGCCCTCAGTTGGGCGTGCATGGACTCGCTGGAGACCGTGTTGCCCTTGCCGAGGAAGCCGATGTTGACCGGGCTCGACTCCATCGCGGCGAACATCCGGGCCAGGTGCCACGAGCCGGGGGTGATCGTGGTCGCCTTGCTGCCCTCGGCCGGTCCGGTGCCGCCCCCGATGAGGGTGGTGACGCCGGAGGCCAGCGCCTCGTCGACGATGGTCGGCGAGATGAAGTGGATGTGGGTGTCGATGGCGCCCGCGGTGAGGATCTTGCCGTTGCCCGCGAGGATCTCGGTCTCAGGACCGATCACGAGATCGGGGTGCACGCCGTCCATCGTGTCCGGGTTGCCGGACTTGCCGATGCCGGTGATGCGGCCGTCGCGTATGCCGATGTCGGCCTTGACGATGCCCCAGTGGTCGATGACCACGGCGCCGGTGATGACGGTGTCGGGGGCGCCTTCGGCGCGCGTGGTGCGCGACTGCCCCATCGACTCGCGGATGACCTTGCCGCCGCCGAACACCGACTCGTCGCCGGAGAGTCCGGGGCCGCCGGAGCGGTCCTCCTCGATCTCGACGAGGAGGTCGGTGTCGGCGAGCCGGATCCGGTCGCCCGTGGTGGGGCCGAACAGATCGGCGTACGCGGCGCGGGACAGTTCAGGCATCGAGGGGACCTCCGGTCTCGCCGCGCAGTCCGGGCACGATGCGCAGTCCGGCCAGGGGGACGAGTTCGACGTCGACGGGGATTCCGGGCTCGAAGCGCACGGCGGTGCCGGCGGCGATGTTGAGCCGCTTGCCGTGCGCGGCGGCACGGTCGAAGTCGAGGCCGGGGTTGGCCTCGGCGAAGTGGTAGTGGGAGCCGACCTGGACGGGGCGGTCGGCGGCGTTGAGGACGGTGAGGGCGGTGACCTCGCGGCCTACGTTGTAGGCGACGGGCTCGTCGGCGAAGAGGATCTCGCCGGGGACCACGGGTTGCGTGGGACTCATCTGTCCGGCCCCCGTCAGACGATCGGGTCGTGGACGGTGACGAGCTTGGTGCCGTCCGGGAAGGTGGCCTCGACCTGGACGTCGTGGATCATCTCCGGGATGCCGCCCATGACGTCGTCGCGCGTGAGCACCTTGCGGCCCGACGACATGAGTTCGGCGACGGTGCGGCCGTCGCGGGCCCCTTCGAGGATGTGGGACGTGATGAGCGCGATCGACTCGGGGTGGTTGAGCAGCAGCCCCCGCGCCCTTCGCTTCTCGGCCACGTCCGCGGCCACATGGATGAGCAGTCTCTCCTGCTCGTGCGGGGTCAGTTGCACGCGTCCCACCTCACAGTCCTCGCTCCGGACCGTGCGGGGTCCGGCTGCCGCGGCCACCGCGACGGATATAGATGTAACACACAGGCAGTACGCTCGATCTTGCGCACCCCGGTTACGAAATCCCCTGGCGGCGTGGCATCGCAGGCTAGTTGGGAGGAGTTTCAACGAGGTTAACCAGCGCTTGACCGCTCCATGACCCTCAGCTGGGCTTCCCCATACTCGTCAAGTGGGCTTCCCCATACTCATCAAGCCGCGCAGGCCGTCCTGCAGCGCCTCGACCGGAACCTCGTCGAAGAGCGCGAGCTGCGCGGCGAACCCCTGGGCCGTGGCGACCATCACCCGCGCGACGTGGTCGGCCGGGACGTCGTCCCGCATCATGCCCGCCGCCTGATACCCCTCGACGATCTTCACCCAGGCCACCCGCACCTTGGCGTACCCCTGCCTCATCACGGTGGCGAGCTCTTCGTTGCGGAGGGTCTCCGCCCACACCTGGACGATCAGACGCGGGAAGTACGGCGTCTCCCCCTCGCCGCCGCCCTGGTTCTGGGCGAGCACCTGGGTCAGCGCGCGGCCGACCAGCACGTCCGGCGGTGGCGGCGGGGTCTCCTGGGCAGCCGCCTCGAAGGTCGCCTGGAGCCATTCGAGGACCTCACCGACGATCGCCCCGATCAGCTCCTCCTTGCCCCGGAAGTAGCGGTAGACCGCTCCGGCGGAGAGGCCTACCTCCTTGAGCACGTCCTGCATCGAGGTGGCGTGGAAGCCATTGCGGGCGAAGCAGAGGGCGGCGCCGTCCATGATCTGGCGGCGGCGTGCGTCGAGGTGCTCCTGGGATACGCGGGCCATGCTTCTCAAACTAAAACGAACATTCATTCTTGACAAGCTCCACACCCGGAAGCACAGTGGGCATCACATAAAACGAACGATCCTTCTCTTTGATCTCCAGGGAGCTCAGCCCATGTCCACGCCGGTCGCCACCCCGCCCCCGCAAGGCCGCCGCATGGTGGCGGTGGCCCTCCTGGTCTCCGCGCTCGTGGCCCTCGCCCTGTGGGCCTTCGCCTGGCCCGCCGCGAGGACCGCCCCCCGCGATCTGCCGCTCGGCGTCGCGGGACCCGCCGCCGCGACGGCGCCACTCCAGTCCCAACTGGAGCAGCAGAAGGGCGCGTTCGAGATCCATCGGTACGCCGACGAGGCCGCGGCCCGCGACGCCGTCGAGGACCGGGCCGTGTACGGAGCGGTCGTCGTCACTCCGCGAGGAATGAAACTGCTGACCGCGACCGCGGCGAGCCCGGTGGTCGCCCAGCTCCTGGAGCAGGCGGTGGCCGGTCAGGCTCCGGAGGGGGCCGAGGTGACCACCACCGATGTGGTGGCGGCGCCCGCCGACGACCCTCGGGGCTCCGCTCTCGGGGCGAGCGTGCTGCCGCTGGCGATCGCGGGTGTCGCGGCCGGTGCGGTCGTGACGATGCTCGGCCTGCGCGGCATCCGCGCGGTGGCCTCCCTCGTCCTGGCCGCCGCGCTGGTCGGCGTGGTCGCCGCCGCGGTCACGCACAGCTGGCTGGGCGTGCTGACGGGCAACTGGTGGGCGGAAGCAGGGGTGTTGGGGTTCTCGACGCTCGCGGTGGGAGCCACCGTGGCCGGGTGCGCCGCGCTCATCGGCCCCGCGGGCATCGGGGTCGGCGCGCTGACCATGGTGCTGCTCGGCAACCCGTTCTCCGGCGTGACGTCCGCGCCTCGACTGCTGCCCGAACCGGTCGGATTCATCGGCCAGTTGCTGCCGCCCGGCGCCGGCGGCACCCTGCTGCGCTCGGTCTCCTTCTTCGACGGCGCGCGCATCACGGGCCCCCTGCTCACCCTCGCCGTCTGGGCCCTGCTCGGCCTGACGGCCGTACTGCTCGGTGCGCTTCGCCGCCCCTCCGCCGCGGCACGCGACGAGGCAACGACGGCGCGGGAGACGGTGCAGGTCGCCTGACCCGGCAGCCCACAGAGACAGCCGTACGCCTCCGCTGTAGCGGACGGGGGTGTACGGCGCTTCCCGCGCTCGATCGCCGTACGGCTACGTCGCGTTGGGCCCCCGGTGTTCGGCGGCGATACCGAAGCGCTGCCGTTCACCCGCACCCGCCGACGGGGACGAGGTGGAGCGCAACGACGAGACGGAGCTGACCACCTGCTCCTCGTCCACGTCCACGTCCGCCATCGCCTCGAGCCGTTCCAGGTCGGCGGCGGAGACAAGGGCCACGAGTGGCTTGCCATGGCGGGTGACGACCACCCGCTCGCCGCCGTAGACGACGCGGTTGATCAGATCGGCGAGCTCTGCTCGGGCTTGCGTCACCGGAATCTCGTAGGCCATGCTCCCCAGCTTAACCGTCGCCCGCCACGGCCATCCGGCCCGCGCGAAACGGATACGCCGCAGGTCAGGGGGCGGTATCCGGGTCGGACGTGTGCGAAGGCGTGGCCTGCAACCGCCGCGGCTCTTCGCTGCGTTCGTCGTCGTGCTGGACGAGGAGCGTCAGGAGTTCCGCCACCGCGAGACCCGATTCGGCCGGGTGGCGCAGGATGGTCCCCGCTTCGATGCGGTACGCGTTGGAGCGGCCCTGGCGTGTGTGGGAGAGATATCCACCCCCCTCCAGATCCGCGACGATCTTCTGCACGGCACGCTCGGTGAGTCGGCAGCGCGCGGCGATGTCCCGGATGCGGGTGGCGGGGTCGTCGGCGATCGCGGCCAGCACGCGGGCGTGGTTGGTGAGGAAGGTCCAACCGATGTGTGGTTCAGGTACTGCACCCATCCCTCCAAGGTAGGGGGTCCGATTCACGTATTCAAAAAGACGAACTACATTTCCGGTATCTCTTGACGGGTTAACCTCGCCGGGCCGACGCTGAGTGAGGTGACGACCCACGGATGCTACGGAGTGGCCGCCATGACCGAACGTGCACTTCCCGCGCAGCTCGCGGAGGGCAGCGAAGCCCCACCCGACGCGCCCTCCTGCCCGACGACCGGTCACGTCGAGCAGGACCCGCGGGTCGAACTCGGTCAGTTGCGGCGGGCCATGCGGACGCGGCCCGTCATCGACATGGCGCGCGGAGTCCTGATGGCGTCCTTCGGACTGAGCGCCGATGACGCGTGGGACGTCCTCGTCTCGGTCTCCCAGAACACGAACACCAAGCTGCATGTCGTGGCCGCCGAACTCGTCGATGCCGCCACGGGAGGTGAGATCCCGAAGCCGTTCCGACGGCAACTGGCCGCGACGGTCGCCCAGCTCCAGGAGCCGCCGACGGCACCCCACACCGACGAGGGATGAGCTCGACGTAACACAGGCGTGGATGAGCCCGACGGAACACGGGCCCCTCCCTTCTCCCGGCTCTCTTCGGTTTCCGTCCGCGCGACAAGGGCACTCGTGCCCCGGTCACGGACCGCACGGAGGCGAACTCCACCCCCGAGGGAGGCGTTGATGGAGTGGATGACCAGCGCGCTCTGCGCGCGAGAGGACCCCGAGCTCTTCTTCCCCGTCAGCGCGACCGGCCCCGCTCTGCGCGAGGAGCTGGCCGCCAAGCGGATCTGCCTGCGCTGCCCCGTCCTCCGGCCCTGCCTCGCCTGGGCCATCGACAGCGGTCAGGCGTACGGCGTCTGGGGCGGAACCAACGCGGAGCAGCGTGCGGTGCTGCGCCAGAAGGCCGGCAGCTCCGCACCCGCACGGCTCAGTTCTGCAGAGCCGCGATCCGCAGCGCCATCGGATGCGCCAACGAATCCGGCACCACCTCGCGCTGACTGACTTCCGCCCACCACGCCCCGCCGTCCTCCATGTGCCGCAGAAGCACGCCTTCACGGATGGCCCAGGGGCAGATGGTGACCGTCTTGATGCCCGTCAGCTTCATCGCCGTGTGCCCCACGATCGCGCCCGCCAGGCTCTGCACGGCCCGCGGCGCCGACACCCCCGGCAGCCGGGCACGCTCGGCCGCCGGCAGCGCGGCGAGCCGGTCACGGCACAGGCGCAGCTCCGCGCGGCTCAGCTGCCGCGCCATGAACGGTCCGTGGCGGCCGGGGGCGGCGCCCCCGAGCCGCGCCAGCTGCTGGAACGTCCGTGACGTCGCCACGGCGGTGCGCGGCCCCTCCCAGCGGATGCGCGCGGCGACGTCCCGCAGCTGATGGCGCACCTTGCGCCGCAGCGCCTTCACACTCTGCTCGGTCGGCGGATCCTCGCCCTCGAAGAACTCCCGGGTCAGCCGGCGCGCGCCGAGGGGCAGCGAGGCCACGTAGTCCGGCAGCCTTCCGCGCCCGAAGGCCACCTCGAGCGAGCCACCGCCGATGTCGAACAGCGCGAGGGGCCCGGCTCGCCAGCCCATCCACCGGCGGGCGCCCAGAAAGGTGAGTTCGGCCTCCACCTCTCCGGGCATGGTGCACAGCGCCACGCCGGTCTCCTCACTTATCATCCGCAGCACGTCCAGCCGGTTGGGCGCGCTGCGTACGACGGTCGTGGCGAAGGCCAGCGGCTCCGCCGAGCCCCATCGCCGGGCGGTCCTCGCGGCCTCGGAGACCGCGGTGACGAGCTGCCCCACGGCTTCCTCGGGGATCACCCCCGTCGGCCCGACCTCTTCGGAGAGTCTCACTCTCCACTTGGCGGTGTGAACCGGCAACGGCACACCGTCCTCGGCGTCCACGACGACCAGCCGGACCGCGTTGGAACCCACATCCATCACACTCAATCGCATGTAACTCTGAGTACCCATCAGGCCACGGGTCAGTCACCTTGGTTGACCTTGATGCGGCCAGGGAACCCGTGATCCGTGCAACAGACCCCACCCGACGAACGGGTCCCGGACGTGACCGCCCGGGACCGGCAAGGAGAGTGAGCAGCCATGCGTATCGCGTTCCTGATGGCACCCGAGGGCGTCGAGCAGATCGAACTCACCGACCCCTGGAAGGCGGTGACCGACGCGGGCGGTGAGCCCGTCCTCGTGTCCACGCGGCCTGGCCACATCCAGGCCTTCGACCATCTCGACAAGGCCGACACGTTCCCCGTGGACGAGGTGGTCGGCGAGGTGTCGGCCGACTCCTTCGACGGGCTCGTCCTGCCGGGTGGCGTGGCCAACCCGGACGCGCTGCGCCTCGACGAAGGTGCCGTGTCCTTCGTGCGCGACTTCTTCGACCGCGGCCGCCCGGTCGCCGCGATCTGCCACGCCCCGTGGGTCCTCGTCGAGGCGGACGTCGTCTCGGGCCGGGGACTCACCTCCTTCCCCAGCATCCGCACGGACATCCGCAACGCGGGCGGCACCTGGGTCGACGAGCAGGTCAAGATCTGCCACGACGGGCCCAACACGCTGATCACCAGCCGTAGGCCGGACGACCTGAAGGCGTTCTCCGAGGCATTCCTGACGGAGTTCGCGAAGCCGGCCTCCGCTCACTGATCCCAGGTGGCCCCTGATCCCTGAGCGGCTACTCCCTCGGCAGCAGCGGTCCCAGCGGCCCGAGATCCAGGTTCAGGTCCTCGGGCCGCAGGCCGTAGCGCTCGCGCAGTTCGGTCATGCGGTCGTCGAGGAGCATCAGTGTGAGTCCGATGCGTTCCTCCTGGTCCTCGCTCAGATCCCCGGTGTCGAACCGGCGCACGGCCTGCCGCTCCATGAGCTGACGCAGCAGCTCCACGACGGTCAGGACGAGTTTGATCAGGTCGCGTTCCACCGTGTCCGGCTCGAGTTCGAGGCGGTTCTTTCCCGGAGTCCGCTCGCTCACAGCAACTCCTCAAAAGGCGAGGGCACTTGCTCGTTCACCGAGCTGATGAGTGCGTTCAGGTCGATGCGGACCAGGTCGACGTCCGCGATGCGCAAGGTGAGGTCCCCGGTGATGACGACCCCGCCCGCCAGCAGCCGGTCGAGCAGGTCCACCAGGGCCACCTCCCGGCGTTCGACGACGGTCACGACCCCGCCTCCCTCGCCACGCCGTCCACGCCGTCCGCGTCGTCCGCGTCGTCCTCCAGGCCCGCGAAGGAGTACGCCGCCCACGGTCCGGTGAGTTCCACGCGCAGGCCCGGCTCCTCGCCCTTCACGCGTTCCACCAGTTCGACGAAGGCCTCCGACTCCGAACGCGGCACCAGATAGGCGGCGTTGAGTACGTTGCGGCCCGACTCCTGGGAGAGCGCGGAGTTCTGGGGTGCGTGCAGCCTGGCGTCCTCGGCGTGTCCGCAGAGCGTGTCGTGCAGGCGGCGCGCGAACTTCTCGGCGCTCTCCCACATCTCCTCATGGGCCCTGTTCCGCTGCCGGCGCTGCCGCAGATAGTCCCGGCCCGACGCGGCCTTCTCCGGCTTCTCGGCCGCGGGGGCGGGCTCCGCCTCGGCATGGATCTTGACGCCCCACTCCACGCGGCCGTCGAGCCGGTCGAGCGTCCGCAGGAACGCGGCCTCCCGCTCCTCCATCATCACGCGCACGCCCGCGTCGTCCCGGAACACGGTGGCGAGCCGCATCGGCAGCGGCGTGGTGACCGCGGTGAGCGCGTCGATCACCGCCTGGTGGGCACGCGCGGTAGCGCTCAGCCAGTCCAGGTCCTCCAAGTGGCGCCGGAGGGGCTCCTCGCCGAAGTCGCCCTCCGGCACGGTGCCGACCACGGCGATCAGGCCGTGGTGCGACAGCTGACCGGGGGGCGCGCCGTCCACCCCGGTCACCTGCGCCTGGAGTGCCGCGTCGAAGGGGCGGCAGATGGCGTAGACGTACCGCAGTCCGCTCATGAGCTTTCCTCCGCCTTGCCTTGCTCCGCCTTGCCTTGCTCCGCCTTGCCTTGTTCCACCTTGCGTCGCGCCGGCTTCCGCCGCTCCGTCCTGCCTTGCTCCAGTTGCTCAAGCTCGGCGACATGGGCACGCAACTCGGCGTTCTCACGCGTGAGTTCCTTGCTGTGTGCACGGGAGGACAGCTCGGGGTCGTCCTCCCACCAGTCGATTCCCATCTCCTTCGCCTTGTCGACGGAGCAGACGATGAGCCGCAGCTTGATGGTGAGCAGTTCGATGTCGAGCAGGTTGATCCTGATGTCACCCGCGATCACGATGCCCTTGTCGAGCACGCGCTCCAGGATGTCGGCCAGGTTCGCGCCGCCGCCCTGCCCGTACGGCTCCGGGATCCGACCAGGCATCGTCATCGGCGACTCCCGCTCGTCGCGGGCTCTTCGTCGTACTTGGCGTCTTCTTCCGCCTCTTCTTCTGCCTCTTCCGGCTCGTCCTCCTCGTACTTCGCCTCGTGGTCCTCGCCCTCGTACTCGCCCTCGTACTCGCCCTCCTCCTCTTCATCCGCCTCGCCGTAGGCGCCCCGCTCGTCCTCGTCCTCGTCCTCTTCCTCGTAGGACTCCTCCGGCTGCTCCTCGTCGCGCTCGTCCTCGTCCTGCTCCTCCGCGAGCGCGTCCTCATGGCTGACGACAACCTCGCCGTCCTGGATCTCGCCGCGCCAGCCGTCCTCCGCCTCGCCCTTGATGGTGATGAAGCGGGCGAAGTTCTTCAGGTCGAGCCGTGCCCGGCGGCCCTGGGCGCGCCAGATGTTGCCGGTCTTCTCGAAGAGACCCTTGGGGTAGTACTCCAGGACCAGCAGGACGCGTGTGAGGTTCTCGGCCAGCGTGTGGAAGGAGACGACACCCTTCGTCGTGCCCTTCGCGCCCTCCGAGGTCCAGGCGATCCGGTCGTCCGCCACCTGTTCGGTGGTGTGCGCCTTCCAACTCCGGCTCGACCAGAAGACCTTGGCCTGCCAGTCGGACGTGGTGTCGTCGGCGCGGTTCGCACTCTTGACGCCCTTGGCGAAGTTGCTGAAGTCCTGGTACTGCGTCCACTGGTCGTACGCCGTGCGCAGCGGCACGCCGACGTCCACGAACTCCATGATGACCGTCGGCTTCTTGCCGGCCCCGCCCTTGCGGCGGCCCTTGCCTCCGGTCATGTTCTTGAAGGCGTCGACCACACTGTCCTTGGCCCGCCCCGCGCCGACCTCGATAGCGGACCGCAGCGGCCCCTTGCCCTCGGCCATCTTGCGACCGCCGTCGAGGGCGAGCTTGGCGAAGCCGGGGCTGTTGCCGTCGGCGATGTCGTTGAGCTTGCCCGTCGTCTCGCCGAGCTTGTGGCCCACTCCGACCAGCAGTCGCTGGGCCTGGGCGGCGAGATACTCCTGGACCTCCGCCTTGAGCCGGTCGGCGGCCTCGCTCTGCACGACGCCGGTGATGGGGTTGTCCTTCGCCCGTCCCGTCGCGGACTTCAGCGTGTCACTCATCGCGGCCACCCTCCTTCGGCAACCGGGCCCCGGTGGCGCGGCGTGCGGAAGTCTTCGCCGCGGCCCTGGCGGGGGCCTTCTTCGCCGGCGTCTTCCTGGCAGGGCTCTTCGCCGCCGCCTTTCCGGCGGGGCTCTTCTTGGCTGCCGCCTTCTTGGGGGCGGCCTTCTGCGCAGGAGCCTTCTTCCTCGGCCGGGGCCTCTCCTCGGACTCCTCCTCGGACTCCGCCTCTGCGGGCTCGTGGTCCCGGTCGTCGCGGTCGTCCCGGTCGTCGCGGTCGTCCTGGTCGTCCCGTGCGTCCCGGTCGTCGTACTCCTCGTACGCGTCGTCCGGCTCCTCCGCCTCGCGCTCGCTGCCGCGCCCCGGTATGTCCGGCTTCACGCCCGCGAGTTGATCGCGGACATCCGCCGTCCTTCCGTGCAGCCGGTCGGCGAGTCCGGAGATCTGACGCTCCACCAGTGCTCCGGTGGCGGCCTTCCCGACCCCGCGCAGATCCCCGCGCAGCTGGTCGCCGATCTCCTTGAACTGCGGGTTGTTCTGAAGCTGTTGAGACAGCAGGTCCCCAAGGGCCCGCGGGCTCAGGTTCATCCGCTTGCCGGCCACCATGGTGCCGACCGCGAACGCGAGCTTCATCTTCTTCGTACGTCCGAGGACGTATCCGGCCCCTACGGCGAGGCCAAGTCCCAGTCGATTCATCGTGTGGTCCCGTTGTCAGTTCCCGCGCCTGCGCGCAGGCCGATTTCCAGGCGGTCGAGCAACTCGTCCTCCTGGCGGTCGAATTCCTCCTCGCCGATCTCCCCCGACTCGAGCCGCTGCTCGAGAAGGGCGAGTTCGGCCCGGACAGTGGCCGGGTCGTAGTACAGACGCTCGGCCTCGGCGAGTACCTGGCTCACCGCCCAGAGGCCGCCGCGCACGGGCGCGAACGGCAGCATCAGCACTTCGCCGATCAGTCCCATGCGCCTACTCCCGGCCGCTCTTGGAGCCCATGGCCTCCGACGTGGCTCCCGTCGGCTCCGAGGGTCCGGGTTCGATGAAGCTGTAGGGCGGCAGCGGGCCGTTGACCCGCAGTTCGACGTGCGGATGCCCCTTGCGGACCTCATCGACGGCGGCAAGGAACACCGCGGACGCGTCGCGCTCCACGAGGAACGACAGGTTGGCCAGCCATCCCGTGGACTCGGGGCCCACACTGACGGCGTGCGCCGTCGGCTCCAGGGCGCGGTGCAGTTCCACCGCGTCCTCGCGCTCCCGGGCCTGCAGCGCGGCCACCACCATCTCGCCGAGCTGCAGCTTCTGTTCGTAACTGCCGCCGCCCGCCTGCCGGTTGGCCTCGGCGAGGGCCTGCACCTCGGGGTTGTCGGCCATCACGCGGTGCAGGGCCGCCTGTTCGTCGTGGCTGGCCTTGACGTTGTACTCGACCTTGCCGGCCAGTGTCGTGAGCCGCTCGCGGTAGTGCTCGGCGCGTTCCGCGAGCACGCTCGTGACGGCCGTGTCGTCCGGGGCGACGTTGCCGAACCGCATGGGAAGGACCGGGCCTGCCGCGCCCGCCTCGTTCAGGACGTTCTGGTGGGCCAGCAGGTCGTTGCGCTTGGCGCGCAGCTCGTCGGGCGCGTCACTGACGATCGCCGCCAGATCGCCTTCCTTGAGGATGCGCACCTGGCGCGCCGGCTTGCCCACCCCGTTCATGCCTTCGGGGAGCGACGGGTGCGAGCTCGCGGCGATGCCATAGACGTACGTACTCATTCCTGCTCCTCCTTCCTGCGCGCGGACGTGCTCTTGCGGGCGCGCGGGCGGGACTCCGACTGACTCTCTTCACGGGACTGCTTGAACGCGTCGGAGATGGTCTCGGCGGCGCCGGAGAGCGCACCCTTGGACTTGCCGCGCGCACCGGATTCGGTGACCTCGCCCACGAGGTCGGGGAGTCCGGGACTCTTGTGCGGGCCCGCCTCCAGGTCGAGTCGGTTGCACGCCTCGGCGAAGCGCAGATAGGTGTCGACGCTGGCGACGACCACTCGCACGTCGATCTTCAGGATCTCGATGCCCACGATCGAGACACGCACGAAGGCGTCGATGACGAGACCGCGGTCGAGGACTAGCTCCAGGACGTCGTACAGGCCACTGGTGCCGCCCGATCCGCCGGCTTGCTGTGCAGGGACAACGGTCATGCCGACCGGCCCTCCTTGTCTGAGAAGTCTGTGGAAAGAAGTGCGGAAGCTCCGTGCGGAGCGGGCTCTATCGGCCGCCGCCCTTGTGGGAGTCGGCGCGCCCGCGTTCGTAGCGGCGGACGCGTTTGTAGCCAAGGAGCTCGCCCTGCGGGTCGCACTCCACCTGGTAGCTGGCGAGGAGACTCATCGTGTCCGGAACCCGGGTGAGTTCCAGGACCTCGATCTCCAACGTCCAGCCGTCATCGGTCTGTTCGAAGGACGACACGGACTCGGCGGCCATCCCGGTGAGCTCGGCGAGCTGGGTGCGCGCCGTGCGCAGCACCTCCATGGGGCCCGGCCGACGCTTCGCCCTGCCGCCGCTTTCCGCGTGTTCGTCGGATGAGTTCCTCGAGTTCTGAGAACTCGAGGTCGTCTTCTTCTTCGCTGGATCTGGCGATGTGTTCAATATGGCCACCTCGAACTCCCGGGTGGCCCGTAAGCCGTTGGCCAAACATCTCAGGCCAGTTGTCTCGGCTCACCGGCCCCAACGGTGCGGCATCTCGGGATCCACGCTCGGATCCATCGCGTCCACACCCGGATCGGCCGCTTCCACGGTCGGCGGCGACACGGGCGGCGGGGGCACGGACGGGGTGCCCTTGGTGTCCGCGGCAGGGCCGACCACGGCTGGGCCGTCCGTGGAGGGCCGGCCCTTTGCCGGACGGGCGGCCTCACGCAGGAAATAGGCCACGCCGGCCAGGACCACCGCGGTGATCAACGCGGCCGCCCAGTCGGGCAGCCCCAGCGCGAGCGCCAGGCCGAAGGCGAGCGCCAGCGCGGCACCCGCGTAGAGACCGAAGGCGCCCGCACCCGCGTACAGCGCGGCCGTGCGGCGCTGTTTCCGCGTCTGCTCCCGCAGTTCGTCGCGCACGGCCTCGCGGGCGGCAAGCGTCAGTTCATCGACGAGGCTCTTCTCCAGATGGTCAAGATGCTCCAGACGATTCATGGCGCCCGAGTACCCGGCCGTCGGCGCGCGTAACGCGGCGCTCCGGCCCGCGCTCGCCGTGCCGAGTGGCTTGTTCAAAGGCGTGACCGATCTGCAGGACCCGTAGATCGCCGCGGTGCGGTCCGACGATCTGGAGCCCCACCGGCAGTCCGTCCGGGGTGAATCCGGCGGGCACGGACAGCGCCGGACTGCCGGTCGCGGACACCAGGTACGCCGAGCGCATCCAGTCCAGATAGTCCGCCATCGCCACCCCGTCGACCTCGGCCGGATACTCCAACTCGACGGGGAACGGCACGACTTGGCTGGTCGGCAGGACCAGGGCGTCATACCGCTCGAAGAACTCCCGCACCCGGTGGAACAGTTCGGCGTGCAGCACGGTGGCCCGCTCCAGGTCGATGCCGGTGAGCGCGCTCCCCTGCCGTACGTTGCGGACCAGGCTGGGCTTCATCCGGTCGCCGTCGGTCTCCAGGAGCGCCCCGAGCCCCAGGTGGAACTGCCAGGCGCGGAAGGTCCTGAACACCTCGTCGGCGCCGGACAGATCGGGGCACGCCTCCTCGACCGCGCACCCCAGGTCGGCGAGGACGGCGACGGCGGGCGCGAGCACGTCGGTGACCTCGCGGTCGACCGGCACCGCTCCGCCCAGGTCCGGCGACCAGGCGATCCGAAGACCCGTCAGATCCCGTGCCAGTGACCCGCCGAACGCGCTCCCCGGCGTCTCCAGGGCGATCGGCGAGCGCGGGTCGGGTCCGGCGACGACGGAGAGGAGCAGCGCCGCGTCGGCGACCGTGCGCGCCATCGGGCCCTGCACGGCCATCGTCGACCACGGTGCGGTGTCCGGCCAGCTCGGCACGCGGCCCGGCGAGGGGCGCAGGCCCACCACGTTGCAGAACGACGCGGGGTTGCGCAGCGAACCGCCCATGTCGCTGCCGTCGGCCAGGGGGTGCATGCCGCACGCGAGCGCGGCCGCCGCTCCCCCGCTGCTGCCGCCCGCCGACCGCCGGAGGTCGTACGGGTTGCGAGTGGCCCCGAAGACCGGGTTGAAGGTGTGTGAACCGGCCGCGAACTCGGGCACGTTGGTCTTGCCGATGGTGATCGCCCCGGCGGCGCGGATGCGCTCGACGATCAGCTCGTCGCGGTCCGGGACGTTGTCGGCGAGGAGCGGTGTGCCGTAGGTGGTCCGGATGCCGCGGGTGTCGTGGGTGTCCTTGTGGGCGACGGGCAGGCCGTGCAGCGGGCCGAGCGGCGCGCCGCGCGCGGTTTCCTCGTCGGCGGTGCGCGCCTCGTCGAGCGCGCGCTCGGCCGTCAGGGTCACCACGGCGTTCACGGCGCCGTTGACCTGCTCGATCCGGTTCAGGTGCGCCTGGACGACCTCGCGTGCGGACAGCTCGCGGGTGCGGATCCTGGCGGCGAGTTCGCGGGCGGTGAGCCGGACGAGCTCGGCGGCTTCGGGCACTTGCTGCGCGCCAAGGTCTTCAGGGACTCGGCGGGCTCGGTGGGCTCGGTGGGCTTCAGGACTCATACGACGCTTTCGGCTCGAACGGCTTCGGGGCGGCGGGAGACGGGTCGGGGCGGCTGACGGCTCGCGGCTGAGGTCGCGACGAGGCGGAGTATGCCCACGTCACCGCGTCGGCCATCCGGTCGCGCGCGCCGCGGCCCCCGCTTTCAGCGAGCGGCTGAAACACGTCGCAGCTGTTGACTGCGGCGGATCACGCGAACATGCTCCCCAGACGACGTTACGTACGTCCTGTACATTTTTTACAGGAAGCCTTCAGGAAGCCTCGGGGAGCAGCCGACCCCGGCAGAGGAGAGACGCGCCATGAACCGACCCTTCGCCCGCCATGTCCTGCCCGAGTTCACCGAGCGCACCAGCGCGGGGCAGCGGACCCTCGATCCGTACGCGAAGCTGCTGGAGGAGCGCATCGTCTTCCTGGGCACCCCGATCGACGACACCTCGGCCAACGACGTGATGGCGCAGTTCATGCACCTCGAACACGCGGCACCGGACCGCGACATCGCGCTCTACATCAACTCCCCCGGCGGCTCCTTCAGTGCCATGACGGCGATCTACGACACGATCCAGTTCGTCACCTGCGACGTGGAGACGACCTGCCTCGGCCAGGCGGCGTCGGCGGCAGCCGTCCTCCTTGCCGCGGGCACCCCCGGCAAGCGGTGCGCGCTGCCCGGCGCCCGCGTGCTGATCCACCAGCCCTCGATCACCGAGCCGATCCACGGCCAGGCAACCGACTTGGCGATCCAGGCCGACGAACTCCTGCGCACCCGTGCCGCACTGGAGAGGCTGCTGGTCCACCACACGGGCCAGAGCCCGGAGCGCATCGCGGCCGACATCGAGCGGGACAAGATCCTCAGCGCCCCCGAGGCCGTCGACTACGGCCTGGTGGACCGGATCATCGCGAGCCGTAAGTCGTCCCTCCGCGCCCCGGACGCGCGGTGATCAGCCGATGCTGCCACCCGAACTTCCTCCGCTGCCCGCACTCACCCGCGCCGAGGGCGAGTTGATCGACCGGTATCTCGAAGTGGTCGATCTGGTGGGCCGGATCAACCCCGCCCGCGCCTCGGACACCTACGGCGGACTGCGCGCCGCCCAGGCCCTGGTCGGCAGCGCGACCGCCCTGCGGGAGGCGCTCACGCTGATGCACCAGCGGGGCGAGAGCGCCGTGTGTGCGCCGACGTTGGCCCGAGCGCTGCGTGTGCTCGACGGGGAGCGTCGTGCGGAACGAGTCACCGTGCCGCCTCCGTCGGCGTCCTGAGCACCCGTCACCCCGGCATCCCGAGCCCGAACCGTCCGGGGCCGGTCTCAAACGAACCAAACGGGCTACCTCGTTCGGCGTAGACGATCGTCGTTATTTGAGACGTCTTCGGTTGCGTCAGATGTGTACGCGAGTGCCGGAATTACTCGTTCCGGTGCTGGTCGAACGATCGTCGGAGTGCCCGGCCCGATCTCGAATCCGACCTTGTCCACCCGAACGGTTCAGCCGTGAGGAGCCTCACAAAACACCGTTTCGGCTCGGAATTCGACCCCTTGACGGGTCAAGATCCCTTCCGACGACAAGCCCCCGCCACAGCGGCGGGGCGGTCCGGGCGGACGCCGAGTCCTGCCGCCGCCCGGATGACCGGTCGACATCGGTGCATCGGCAGGAGTGGAGGACCCAGGCATGACGGGTCGGTCCGGAAGGTCCGGACGCCGACCCTTGGGGTGAAGCCGCACAGCGCGGCCGGGCAACTTCGCCAGCCCGAATCCGACAGGTCATCCTTCACAGGCGGTTGACGAAGGGTTGCGCATGACCGCGCTGAATCATGTTCCGTCGCTGCTCACCAGGGCCGGTTCCGTATCGGCCCTCACGCTCGCCGTCGTAGGCGGCACCCTCGTGGCCCCAGGGCTCACGTCGGAAGCCGAGGCCGCGACACACGGGACCAAAGCGCTCAAGATCGCTGCCTCCAAGAAGGGCTCTCCGTACGGATACGGGGCCGCGGGGCCGAACCGGTTCGACTGCTCGGGCCTGACGCTCTACTCGTTCAAGCGCACGGGCAAGAAGCTGCCGCGCACCGCCGCGCAGCAGTACAACAAGACCCGCCACGTCTCGGCGTCGAAGCGCTCCCGCGGCGACCTGGTCTTCTTCCACTCCGGGCGGAGCGTCTACCACGTCGGCATCTACGCCGGGAAGGGCAAGATCTGGCACGCGCCCAAGAGGGGGACCGTCGTGCGCCTCGAGAAGATCTGGACGAAGAGCGTCTCGTACGGCCGGGTGCGCTGACAGCCCGTCACCGACCGTCGACCGCAGACCTGTCGGAGGGCGGCGGCGGCCTCACGGCCGCTGCCGCCGCTCGACCGGCCCTCCGCTCGACCGGCCCTCCGCTCGACCGGCCCTCCGTTCGGCGCGCCCGCCGGGCGTGGAGCACGTCGACGCGGATACTCGGTCGCCATGTCCGAAAACAACGGTTCCCGCTCCTCGGGCGAGTCCTCCGACGCCCGCAACGAGACGACACTCGAACGCGCCGACCGCAATTTCTCCGAGATCCTCCAGGAACTGCGCGTCACACAGGCCGGCGTGCAGATCCTCTTCGCGTTCCTGCTGACGCTCGCCTTCACCGAGCGCTTTCCCTCGCTCGACACGGTGCAGCGCACCACGTACGTGACCACGCTGCTGCTCGCGGTCCTGTCCGCCGCGCTGTTCACGGCGCCGGCCGCCGTGCACAGGTCGCTGTTCGGGCAGCACTCCAAGCCGCGGATCGTGCGGGTCTCGTCCCGTCTCGCCGGCATCGGCATGGCGGTCCTGGTGTTCGCGCTCGCCGGTTCCGTGCTCCTGGTCGTGGACGTGGCCGTGGGCCGCACCGGCGGGATCATCGCGAGCGCGGGCACGCTGGTGGTGTGCGCGGGCCTGTGGGGCCTGCTGCCCGTTCTGCTGCGCGGCGCGGGCAAGGGCCGGGACCCGGAATCGGACACCGGCGCGTCGGACGACGTCAGGCCATCAGGGCCTCGGTGAGGAGCACCAGGCCGAGGACGCTCAGCGCGACGCCCGTGCCGCCCTCGATCGCGCGGGCCGTACGCGGCCTGCGCAGCCGGCGGCCAAGACGGTCCACCAGGAGCGCGACGACCGGGAACCACACCAGGGCAAGCGCCACGATGATCGACGCGAGCAGCAGTGTCCTCGGCATCGCGGGGCTGCCCGCGGGCACGAACTGGGGAAGGACGCTGAGGAAGGTGATGGGCGCCTTGGGGTTGAGGGCGTTGGTGAAAAAGCCCTGCCGCAGGCTGCCCCCGGCCGCCGGCTGTTCCGCGCCGTCCGGCACCCCGAAACTCGCCAGGGGCCGCGCCGCCGACCGCAGCGCGCGATACCCGAGGTACAGCACATAGGCACCGCCGAGGACCTGGAGCGCCCGGAACAGCGTGGGAACCGCCGTGAGGACCGCGGCGACCCCGGCCACCGCGAGCGCCGTGTGCACCAGGAGCCCGCCCGCGACACCGATCGCGCAGGTGACCCCGGCGCGGCGGGAGGCGAGGGAGTTGCGCACCACGACGGCGAAGTCGGCGCCCGGCATGGCGACCATGCCCGCGGCGACGCCGGTGAAGGCGACCAGTTGAGCGTCCATGGCCGCCAGCCTGCCGTTCTTCTGCCTTCAGCGGGTATGTGGAATATCCTGGGTCTGCCTTAAGCAGGCGTTTAGCCCCACGCCGCCGGACAGCCCCACCGCCCGTCGGCTCCTGCACCGGGAGACACCATGTACGACCCGACGCGGCTCGCCGCACTGGTGGCGGTCTCCGAGGCCGGGTCGATCACTCGCGCGGCCGAGCGCCTCGGATACACCGTGCCCGCCCTCTCCCAGCAGCTGGCCAAGCTCGAACGGGAGGCGGGCACCGCGCTCCTGGTCCGGCACCACCGCGGGGCGCGGCTGACCGGCGCGGGCGAGCTGCTGCTCGCGCGGGCGCGCCGGGTCCTTGACGAGATGGAGCAGGCCCGGCACGAACTGGCCCAGCTGGCGGGCCTGTCCGGCGGCAGGCTGCGCGTGGGGACCTTCACCACCGCCGGGATCCATCTGGTGCCGCCCGCGCTGACCGCGTTCCGCCGCGCCCATCCGGACGTCGATCTGACGGTACGGGGCTATGAACCGCCGCTCGGTGTCGCGGCCGTGGCGGCGGGCCATGTCGACCTGGCGCTCACGCACACGTACGAGCCCGCGGATCCGGTGGCGCTGCCCGCGTCCGTGACCGCGGAGCCGATCCTGGTCGAGGAGCTGGTCCTGGTGACCTCGCCCGGCCACGCGCTGGCGAGCGCGTCGTCGCGGCTGCCCCTGACCGAACTCGCCGGACAGCCGCTGATCAGCATGGCGCCGACGCATCCGCCACGCCAGGGCGTGGAGTCCGCGCTCTTCCGGGCCGGGGCGACACCTGCGGTCCTGGTCGAGACTCCGGGATACGCGCTGGTGTGCGCGCTGGTCAGCGCCGGGCTCGGCGTCGCCGTCGTACCGGAGATGGTGGCGAGGACGGCGGCCACCCCGGTGGGGGTCAGGCCCCTGGAGCCGGGGGATCTGCGCCGCACGATCTCGGTCGTCCACCGCACCGACGAGTCGCACCCCGCGGCGGACACCTTCAGGGCCCTGCTCCGTGGCGCCTTCGGACGCTCACCGGGGTGAGGGCGAGGAGGCCGCTGTCCCGCCGCGGACCGGCGCGGTCCACGGCAGCGCGATCCAGACCGTCTTGCCGCCCTCGGGGGTGGGCGTGACCGAGAGCCTGCCGCCACACTCCATGGTCAGCCAGCGGATGATCACCAGGCCTCGGCCGTTGTCCTGCTGGACGGCTGCGGGCAGCCGCTTGGGGTAGCGGGGGTGGCTGTCGGTGACGCCGATGCGCAGCTGCTCCTCCCGGTCCAGCTCGATGTCCACCGTGAAGGTGGGTGACTCGCCCCGGGTGTGCTGGACGGCGTTCGTGGCGAGTTCGGAGACGATGAGCCGGACCGTGTCGGCCACTTCGGTATCACCTGGCAGGCCCCACTCGCCGAGGATGTTCGAGACGAACTTCCGGGCCGCGGAGACCGAGGCAGGAGCGCTCGGCAGGGTGACGGATGCTTCCTGAAGGTCTGCCATGGCGACGTGTCCCTTTCCCACCGGGGCTCGGCTCCGACTCGTAGCGGAAGGCACGAGGACAGTCCCGGAATGGTGCTTCGCGCCAGCCTGCCACTCTTGGGGTGCTCAGAGGTGGCCATCCACCAAGATGTGCATATATCTGTCGCTCGAAGCGGTGAACTCTGCTACGAGAGACCGTATTTGGGCGGCAGGCCGACGCTTCCTCTACTGTCGCCGGGAAGAGGGCGGAGTGAGGCCGAAAAAGGAGGCTCCGTCCGAAAGGAGACGGACATGCGGTACGGTCCCGCGGTGCGCCGAAGGAAACTCGGCGCCGAACTGCGTGCACTGCGCACGCACGCCGGGCTCACCAGTGGCCAGGCGGCGGACCGGGTCGGCTGGCATCAGTCGAAGGTGAGCCGGATCGAGACGGGGCGTAGCAGCGTCAAGGCGGCCGACGTACGCCTGCTGCTCGAGGCGTACGAGGTGCGGGACCCCCGACTGCGCCAGTTGCTGGTGGCGCTGGCGGGCTCGGACGACGACGGCGGACGCCGCCACTGGTGGCACGCCTACCGCGAGCTGCTGCCGCCCGCCTACCGCGACTTCATCAGCCTGGAGTCACAGGCCTGTCGGATGCGCACCCTGGAGACCACCGTCGTGCCCGGCCTGCTGCAGACGCCGGACTACGCGCGTGCGGTGACGCGGGCCGCCCTTGACGGACTGCCGGAGGAACAGGTGGACACGCTGGTCGAGGTGCGTCTGGCGCGTCAGGACGTGCTGCGCGCGGCTCCGCCGCTGCGACTGAGCGTGATCCTGGACGAGGCGGTGCTGCACCGGCCGGTGGGCGGGAATCATGTGCTCGCGGGTCAGTTGAAACGGTTACTGGAAGCCGCACAGTTGCCCCATGTACGACTTCAGGTGTTGCCGTTCGCCGCCGGAGAGCACGTGGGCCTCATCGGATCTTTCGTTATCTTCTCCTTTCCGAACATTGCTGATCTGGATGTGGTTGTTCTAGACCACTTGACGAGTAGCCTCTACCTCGAACGGAGAGAAGACCTCCAGGCATACACGGATGCCTTCAACTCCCTTCAAGGAAAAGCACTTTCACCCGAGGAATCAACGGATCACATCGCCGGGATAGGTGACGGCGCGTAAGGAGGCACCATGACTGCACTGCCTCGGCACGTACCCTCAAGCACTTCTCTGCACGGCGCACGGTGGTATCGCAGCAGCCGCAGCAACGGCATGAACAACTGCGTGGAGACAGCCTCGCTCGCTTCAGGGCCGAAGCAGGGGCTTCTCGCCGTGCGCGATTCGAAGAACACGGCAGGGCCCGCCCTGCTCTTCTCACCCGCCACATGGGAGGCCTTCGTCCACGGCCTCCGGTGACTACCGGGGTGCGGTGCGGCTGATCACTCGTACGGCATCGGCAATCTGCGCGCCGGTGAGATCCGCACGTGCGGTCAGCCGCAGCCGCGAGATGCCGTCGGGCACCGACGGCGGACGGAAGCAGCCGACGGCGAGACCGGCGCCCCGGCAGTCGGCGGCCCACCGCACGGCCGCTTCCGGTGACGGTGCGCGCACGGAGACGACGGCGGCGTCGGGACGTACCGCCGAGAGACCTTCCGCCGTGAGGCGCTCATGCAGCTCGGCCGCGACCGCGCGGGCCCGGGCGGCGCGCTCCGGCTCCCGCACGAGCAGCCGCAGGGCGGCCAGTGCCGCACCCGCGGCGGCGGGGGCGAGCCCGGTGTCGAAGATGAAGGTGCGGGCCGCGTTGATCAGGTGGTCGATGACCTTGGCGGGGCCGAGGACCGCGCCGCCCTGGCTGCCGAACGACTTCGACAGGGTGACCGTGGCCACCGTGTGGGCGGTGCCCGCGAGCCCGGCCGCCTGCGGTGCGCCCCGTCCGCCGTCGCCGAGCACGCCGAGTCCATGGGCGTCGTCGACGATGAGCCCGGCGCCGAACTCGCCACAAGCGGAAGACAGTTCGATGAGTGAAGCCGCGTCGCCGTCGACCGAGAAGACCGTGTCCGACACGACGACCGCGGGACCCGCGTGGGAGTCCAGCGTCTTGCGCACCGCTTCGGGATCGGCGTGCGGCACCACCTGCGTCGTCCCGCGCGCGAGGCGGCAGCCGTCGATCAGCGAGGCGTGGTTGCCCGCGTCCGAGACGATGAGCGAGCCGTGCGGGGCGAGGGCGGTGACGGCGGCGAGGTTCGCGGCGTATCCGGAGGAGAGGACCAGGGCGGCCTCGAAGCCGCAGAACTCGGCGAGCTCCCGCTCCAGTTCCGCGTGCAGCTCCGTGGAGCCCGTCACCAGGCGTGATCCGGTCGCCCCGCCGCCCCAGCGACGGGCCGCGGCCGCGGCGCCCCCGGTGATCTCGGGGTGTCTGGCCAGGCCCAGGTAGTCGTTGCTCGCCAGGTCGAGGAGGCCGCCGGAGTCGGCGGGGCGGGGGCGCAGGGTGCGGACCAGTCCGGCCTGTGCGCGCAGGCTCGCCTGCTCGTCGATCCAGTCGAACGGCGCGCTCGCCATGAGGGTTCCTCCGGGTCGTCATCACTGGCCGGTTTGTAGACAGTGCACAGACCCTAGCCGTCCGGCCACCGGGCCAGGATGTGGCAATACCCACACCTCTCAGCGTTTCTGTTGTGCGAAGTCTCCTTGGAAAGGGAGGCTCTCGTACGTAAGGATCAGCGCCATGGATCTGCTGAACACGCTGGTGGACAAGGGGCTTCGGCGCGAGCTGCCGACCCGCGAAGAAGCGCTGGCCGTGCTGGCCACCTCCGACGACGAGCTTCTCGACGTGGTTTCCGCCGCCGGGAAGGTACGGCGGCAGTGGTTCGGGCGGCGGGTGAAACTCAACTATCTGGTCAATCTGAAGTCGGGCCTCTGCCCGGAGGACTGCTCGTACTGTTCGCAGCGTCTTGGCTCGACGGCCGGCATCCTCAAGTACACCTGGCTGAAGCCCGACGAGGCGTCGCAGGCCGCGGCGGCCGGGGTGGCGGGCGGTGCCAAGCGGGTCTGCCTGGTCGCGAGCGGCCGCGGTCCGACCGACCGCGACGTCGACCGCGTGTCGCAGACCATCGAGGCGATCAAGGACCAGAACGAAGGCGTCGAGGTGTGCGCGTGCCTCGGGCTGCTCTCCGCGGGCCAGGCGGACAAACTGCGCACGGCGGGCGCGGACGCGTACAACCACAATCTCAATACGTCCGAGGGGACGTACGGCGAGATCACCACCACCCACACGTACGCCGATCGCGTGGACACCGTGCAGCAGGCGCAGGCCGCGGGCCTCTCCGCCTGTTCCGGTCTGATCGCGGGCATGGGCGAGACGGATGACGACCTGGTGGACGTGGTCTACGCACTGCGCGACCTCGACCCCGACTCGGTGCCGGTCAACTTCCTGATCCCCTTCGAGGGCACCCCGCTGGCCAAGGAGTGGAACCTCACCCCGCAGCGCTGCCTGCGCATCCTCGCGATGGTCCGCTTCGTCTGCCCCGACGTGGAGGTGCGCATCGCGGGCGGCCGCGAGGTGCATCTGCGCTCGATGCAGCCCCTGGCGCTGCACCTGGCCAACTCCATCTTCCTGGGCGACTACCTGACCAGTGAGGGCCAGGCCGGCAAGACCGACCTGGACATGATCGCCGACGCCGGTTTCGAGGTCGAGGGCACGGACACGGTGACGCTGCCGGAGCACCGCGCGGACGCGCTCGCGGCGGCGGGGTGCGGATCGCACGGGGACGGCGGGGGCGGCTGCGGGCCCTGCGGCTCGTCCGAACCGGCTGAACCGGCTGAACCGGCCGAGCAGTCCGCCGTGCCCGAGCAGTCCGCGTCGTCGGATGCCTCGGAGTCCTCGGAGGCGCGCACGGACCTGGTGGCGGTACGCCGCCGGGGCGCGGGAACGGACCTGGCGCCCAATGCCTGACCTCTCCGTGCCCGAACTGCTCGACCTGGACCGACGCCACGTGTGGCATCCGTACGGCCCCATGCCCGGCCGCCAGGAGCCCCTGGTCGTCGAGTCGGCGAGCGGCGTGCGGCTCCAGCTGGCGGGCGACGGGGGCGAGTTGGTCGACGGGATGTCGTCCTGGTGGGCGGCGATCCACGGCTACAACCACCCCGTGCTCAACGACGCGGTCCGCGATCAGCTGGACCGGATGAGCCATGTCATGTTCGGCGGGCTCACCCATGAGCCCGCCGTCCGGCTGGCGAAGCGCCTTGTCGACATATCGCCGGACGGCCTCGAGCATGTCTTCCTCGCGGACTCCGGTTCGGTGTCGGTCGAGGTCGCGGTCAAGATGTGCCTGCAGCACTGGCGCTCGCTCGGCCGACCGGACAAGCGGCGGATGCTGACCTGGCGGGGCGGCTACCACGGGGACACCTGGCAGCCCATGTCGGTGTGCGACCCCCAGGGCGGCATGCACGAGCTGTGGCAGGGCGCGCTGCCCCAGCAGGTGTTCGCGGACGCGCCGCCTGCGGGGTTCGAGGCGTACGACGACGCGTACGCCGATCACCTGCGTGAGGCGATCGGGCGCCACGCGGACGAGCTGGCCGCCGTGATCGTGGAGCCGGTGGTGCAGGGCGCGGGCGGTATGCGGTTCCACTCCCCCGCCTACCTGCGGGTGCTGAGGGAGGCCTGCGACGAGCACGACGTGCTGCTGGTGTTCGACGAGATCGCCACGGGGTTCGGCCGCACGGGCGCGCTGTTCGCCGCGGACCACGCAGGCGTCACGCCCGATGTGATGTGCCTGGGCAAGGCGCTGACCGGCGGCTATCTGACGCTGGCGGCGACGCTGTGCACGGCGCGGGTCGCGGACGGCATCTCGCGGGGCGAGGTGCCGGTCCTTGCCCACGGCCCGACGTTCATGGGCAACCCGCTCGCCACCGCGGTGGCCTGTGCCTCGATCGAGCTGCTGCTCGGGCAGGACTGGCAGACCGAGGTCAAGCGCATCGAGACGGGTCTGCGCGGCACGCTGACCGAGGCGTCCGCGCTGCCGGGCGTACGGGACGTACGCGTGCTCGGCGCGATCGGTGTCGTCCAGCTCGACCACGACGTGGACATGGCGGCGGCGACGAGCGCGGCGAGGCGCGAGGGGGTGTGGGTGCGGCCGTTCCGCGACCTCATCTACACGATGCCGCCGTTCATCACGAGCGACGACGACGTGGCACGGATCGGGCGCGCGGTGTGCGCGGCGGCGAAGGAGGGCTGAGATGACGGTCATCGTGGTGTCGGGTACCGGCACCGAGATCGGCAAGACGGTCACGACGGCCGCCGTGGCCGCGCTCGGGCTGGCCGCGGGGCGCAGTGTCGCGGTGCTCAAGCCCGCGCAGACGGGGGTGGCACCCGGCGAGCCGGGTGACGCGCAGGAGGTGACGCGTCTCGCGGGCGACGAGATCACCACCCTGGAACTCGCCCGCTTCCCGGAGCCGCTGGCTCCGAACACGGCGGCGCGGCGGGCGGGCATGGCGCCGGTCCGTCCGTACGAAGTGGCCGACGCGGCACAGAAGTTGGCGACGGAGCACGACCTGGTCCTGGTCGAGGGCGCGGGCGGCCTGCTCGTACGCTACGACGACGAGGGCTCCTCCCTCGCGGACGCCGCCCGCCTCCTCGCGGCCCCGGTTCTGGTGGTCACGCCGGCGGGCCTGGGCACCTTGAACATGACGGCTCTCACCACGGAGGCGCTGCGGGCCCGCGGCCTGACCCCCCTGGGCGTGACGATCGGCAGCTGGCCCGCCGCACCGGACCTGGCAGCACGCTGCAACCTCGCGGACCTGCCGGAACAGGCAGAGGCCCCGCTCCTGGGCGCGGTGCCCGAGCGGGCGGGCGCCCTGTCACGCGCCGACTTCCGGGCACGGGCCGGGGGCTGGCTGGGTCCGGAGCTGGGCGGTACATGGGACGGGGCGGCATTCACGGCACGGGAGGCGGCGGTGCGGGCGGGCTGAGGCCCCGGGGCCGGGAGGGTCTGTGACCCTCCCGCCTCCTTTGCCTGGCCGGGCCCGCGTGGACGCGGCGGGTGCTGCGACACCCGGGCTGTGGGCGGATCCGGCGGCGGCAGACGCCGCGTGCGTACGGGAGCGCCGGTCGCGGGGCATCCGGCAGCGACACGCATGGATCCTCGCGACGCGGATCGGCGTAGTCCGCCCCGGCACGACCGGACGAGGCGCAGCCGGTTCCTCAGGTCCGCCCCCTCGCTCCTCCCGAGCGCGCCCCGCCGACCCAAGATGGCCGTGCCGTCGCCCCGGCGGCTGTGCGAGCGCTCGCCGCCGGGGCGACTCGGTGCCGTTCGTGTGGGGGAAAGCGGCGTCGCCGGGGCACCATTGCGGTATCCGCTCGCCCCGTCGAGGAGGGCCCCATGTCACCTCGCTCCGCCAAGGCAGCGTCCCGGGACGCCGTGTACCATCCCGTCTTCGCCCGTTTCTACGCCCGCCAGAGCGTGGCCGCCGAGCGCGTGATCGCGACGTACCGCAGAGAGCTGCTCGCCGGGCTCTCCGGCCGTGTGATCGAGGTCGGCGCGGGGAACGGCCTGAACTTCGCGCACTATCCGGGGGCGGTCTCCGAGGTCGTCGCCATCGAACCGGAGCGCATCCTGCGACAGTTGGCGGCCTCAGCGGCCGTGCGGGCCGACGTACCGGTCGATGTCGTGCCCGGCGCCGCCGAGGCCCTGCCCGTCAAGAGCGAGGCCTTCGACGGCGCCGTGGCCTCACTGGTCCTGTGCAGCGTGCGCGACGTGCCCCGCGCCCTCGCCGAGCTGCGGCGCGTGCTGCGGCCCGGCGGCGAGCTGCGGTTCTTCGAGCACGGCGTGGCTCCGGGCTCGGGGATGGCGACCGCGCAGCGCGCCCTGGACCGCACGGTGTGGCCGCTGCTCTTCGGCGGCTGTCACGTCGCACGGGACACCCTGGGCGCCCTGCGCGCCGCGGGTTTCGAACTCGGCCCGTACCGAAGGCTGTTGGTACCGGCGAAGGGACCGCGACTGCCCTCCTCGTACTGCGTGCTCGGCACGGCACGGCGGCCGGAGAACGACTGACCGGGCGTCAGATCAACTGCGTGAGGTTGACCGCGTTGCCGTCCGGGTCCTTGATGTGCGCGACGCGCTGCCCCCACGGCATGTCGTTGGCCGGCCCGAGCGTCTCGCCGCCCAGGGATTCCACCCGCTCGAGGAGGTCGTCCACCGCCTCCACCGCGACGCTCAGCAGAATCCGCTGGGGCGTGTCGAGCGGCACGCTCGTGTCCGAGACGACGCCGAGTTCCGAGTCGCCGATGCGCAGGTCCACGAAGAACGCGGGCCCCTCCTCCGGAGTCCTCGACACCTCCTGGGCCCCGAGCAGCTCCTGGTAGAACCGCAGCAGGCGGTCGAGATCAGGGGTGATGATCATCGGCTGGATGGCGGCAGGCATGGGCGTCCTCCTGAAGTGCGGCTCTCTCCCACCGAACCTATCCTCGCCGCATGATCAATGGCGCGCACCTCATCATCTACAGCAATGACGCCGATGCGGACCGGGACTTCTTCCGGGACGTACTGAAGTATCCCCACGTCGACGCGGGCGGCGGGTGGCTGATCTTCAGGCTGCCGCCTGCCGAGGCCGCGGTCCATCCCACCCCGGGACCGGAGTCGCACGAGCTCTATCTGATGTGCGACGACGTGGAAGTGACGGTGCGTGAACTGACCGCCAAGGGGGTGCAGTTCACCCAGCCGGTCACCGACGCCGGGTGGGGTCTGCTCACGCGCTTCCGGCTGCCGGGCGGCGGCGAGGTCGGCCTGTACGAACCGCGCCACCCGCGGGCCACCGACCTGTGAGCTCCCGCCGGGCGGCGGCTCCCCCGGTCGCTCCCCCGGTTGCTCCCCCGGCGGCTAAAGGCTCCACTTCCGCAGCTCGTCCGCGATGGTGCGCACGCTCGCCCCGTCCTCCTTCACCAGACGGGCCAGTTCGCGCACCTGCTCGGGCGAGGTGACGACCTTCAGGCCGCTCGCGACCAGATAGGCGTAGGCGGCGGACGAGGCGAAGAGGGCGTTGGAGCGTTCCAGGGCGGGGATGTGCAGCAGGACCTGGAGCAGGGCGGCGGCGCGGTCGTGCGGGCTTTCGTAGACGGGCACGCCGAATATCTCCGCCTCGTGCCGGCTGACGGCGGCCACCAGGGCACCCCAGTCGGTGACCTGTGGGTCTCCCGGCGTCTTGTGTTCGGCGACCATCAACAGCCAGGCAAGATCGATTCTGAGGTTCAAGGGCTTAACGACGACCCTCGCGCTCGGGACCGAACTCCTCGGCGAAGACGGATTCGTACTGCTTCATGAAATCGGCGGCTGCCTCGACGAAGGTGTGGCCGACCTCGCCGGCGTCCTGTTTGACCAGTTCCTCGATGTAGCGGTTCACGCTCATCCCGCGGGCCAGCGCGCGCTCGCGCGCGGCCCGGGCGGTGCCTTCGTCCACCCGCACGTTCAGCTGGGTCTTCGCCATGCCTTCAAGCTAGCGCCGCGACGCTAGCACCGGCAAGAGGGCAAGGGCGGGCGCAGGGGCGCACAGGAATCCCCGGCCAGTGCCCCTTACATACGTCTCCGGTTCACGACCTTGGAGGGATACCGGCACCCGCCCCGACCCTCTACTCTCGGCAGGATTACGGGAGTTGGAACGGCCACGACCCAGGAGGCGGCCTTGTCCACACCTGCTTCGGCACCGGCCCCAGGCCTTGCGGAGCCCATCGAGGTCGCCGCGCGCGCACGCGCGCTGACCAAGGCGTACGGCTCCGGCGAGACAGCTGTGCTCGCCCTCGACTCGGTCGACGTGGACATCGCACGCGGCCGGTTCACGGCGGTCATGGGCCCGTCCGGTTCGGGCAAGTCCACGCTCATGCACCTGCTCGCCGGACTCGACACCGTCTCCGCGGGACAGGTGTGGCTCGGCGACACCGAGATCACGGGGCTCAAGGAGCGGGAGCTGACGCAGCTGCGTCGGGACCGCATCGGGTTCATGTTCCAGTCCTTCAATCTCATCCCCACCCTGAACGCCCTGGAGAACATCACGCTGCCCATGGACATCGCGGGCCAGCGCCCCGACCGGGAGTGGCTGGAGTACGTCATCGACACGCTCGGCCTGCGCGACCGCCTGGGGCACCGGCCCGCCCAGCTCTCCGGCGGCCAGCAGCAGCGCGTGGCCTGTGCGCGGGCGCTCGTGTCGCGCCCCGAGCTGATCTTCGCGGACGAGCCGACCGGCAACCTCGACTCGCGCGCGGGCCTCGAAGTGCTCGGCTTCCTGCGTGACGCCGTGGACAAGCTGGAGCAGACCGTCGTCATGGTGACCCATGACCCGGGCGCCGCCGCCCACTCCGACCTGGTGCTCTTCCTCGCGGACGGCCGCATCGTCGACGAGATGCCGCGCCCGACGGCGGAGTCGGTCCTGGAACGCCTCAAGCGGTTCGACGTGATCCACGCGCTGCCGCAGGAGAGCCGCCCCGAACAGGAGAGCCCTCCCGGGGCCGACGGCGACCAGGGCGCCGACAGCACGCCGGACCGGGACTGAGGCGGTCCGCGGCCATGCTGAAGGCGACCCTCAGGAGCTTCCTCGCACACAAGGGCAGGCTGCTGCTCTCCGCGCTCGCCGTGATCCTCTCGGTGGCGTTCGTCGCGGGCAGCCTCATCTTCTCGGACACGGTGGCCCGCACCTTCGACCGCCTCTTCGCCTCGACGTCCGCCGATGTGACCGTCGAGCCGAAGGAGGACCTCGACGAGGCGGTGCCGTCGGGGCAGACACCGACGGTCCCCGCCAAGCTCGCCGGGCGCCTCGCCGAGGTCGACGGGGTCGCGAGGACCCGTGTCGACGCGGCCGTCGAGAACCTCACGGTCGTCGACAGCGAGAACGACCCGGTGGGCTCCACCACCGGCGCCCCCACCATCGCCACCAACTGGTACGTCACCGACCGCAGCCCCGTCGAGCTGACCTCGGGGCACGCCCCGCGCGGCAAGGACCAGGCGCTGCTCGACGCGGACACGGCCGACAAGAAGGATGTGCGGATCGGCGACACCCTCACGGTGCTCGCCGCGCCCGGCTCCTTCAAGGTCGAGGTCGTCGGCATCGTCACCTTCACCACCACCAACCCCGGCGCGGCCCTGGTCTTCCTGGACACCCCGACCGCCCAGCGTGAGCTCCTGGGCGACAAGGACGCGGCGACGGGCATCTCGGTGGACGCCGACCCCGGCGTGAGCGACACCGAGCTCAAGCGCCGTATCGCCGCCGACCTGGGCTCGGGCTACGACCTCAAGACCGCCGACGAACAGGCCGAGTCGGCGGCGTCCGAACTCGGCGGCTTCCTGGACGTCATCAAGTACGTGATGCTCGGCTTCGCCGGGATCGCCGTCCTGGTCGGCATCTTCCTGATCGTCAACACCTTCTCGATGCTGATCGCGCAGCGCACGCGCGAACTGGGCCTACTGCGCGCGCTCGGAGCCGACCGCAGGCAGGTGCGCCGCTCCGTGCTCACCGAGGCGGTCCTGCTCGGCGCGGTCGGCTCCACGGTCGGCCTCGCGGCGGGGATCGGCCTTGCGGCCGGGCTCATCGAGCTGATGGGCCTGTTCGGGATGAACCTGAAGTCCACCGAGATGGTCATCGGGTGGGCAACTCCCGTCGTCTCGTACGTCGTCGGGGTCGGCGTCACGTTCGTCGCGGCCTACCTCCCCGCACGGCGCGCGGCGCACGTGTCGCCGATGGCGGCGCTCGCCGACGCGGAGATCGCGGGCGTGGGACGGCCGTTGAGGATCCGCGCCGCGGTCGGCGCGGTCGTGGCGGCGGCGGGCGCGGCCGCGCTCGTGGGCTGCGCCACCGCGGAGAAGACCTCCTCGGCCGCGTCCCTGCTCGGGCTCGGCCTCGTCCTGACCCTGATCGCCACCGTGATCGCGGGGCCGCTCCTGGTCCGCCCGGTGATCCGGGTGCTCGGCGGCGCGTTCCCCGCCCTGTTCGGCTCGGTCGGCCGGATGAGCCAGCGCAACGCGCTGCGCAACCCGCGCCGCACGGGTGCCACGGCCGCCGCCCTGATGGTGGGCCTCGCCCTGGTGAGCGGCATGTCGGTGGCGAGCGCTTCGATGACCAAGTCGTTCGACGAACAGATCGACAAAACGCTGGGCGCCGACTTCGTCGTACAGAACAGCAACTTCATGCCGTTCTCGCAGGAGATCACCGAAAAGGTGCGGGACACCGACGGCGCCGGGCTCGTCGTGCGCCAGCGGTTCGCGCCCGTGAAGGTGTCCATGCCGGACGGCAAGAGCGTGGAGACGACCGCGGCGGGCTACGACCCGCGTCTGGACGACGTCGCCCGCGTCACGTACGTCGAAGGCGGCACCGCTCAGGCCCTCGCGCCCGGAAGCATCGCCATGCAGCGGGACTTCGCGCGGGACCACAAGGCGCGGGTGGGCTCCGAGCTGCCCGTGGAGTTCCCCGGCGGGCGCAAGACGGAACTGACGGTGGGCGCGCTCACCGACCAGCCGGGGTCCGAGGGGTTCGGCATCGAGGGCGGGCTCTTCTTCGGGATGGGGACGGTCGAGGAGTACGTGCCGGGCGGGCAGGACTCCGCGCTGTACGTGAACGCGGCCTCGAGCACGGATGCCGACACGCTGCGCGAGCGGCTCGAGAAGACCCTCGACCCGTATCCGCAGGTGCAGGTCCGCGACCAGGCGGACTACAAGGAACTGATCCGCGAGCAGATCGCCGTGATGCTCTACCTCGTCTACGCGCTCCTCGGCCTGGCGATCATCATCGCGGTCCTCGGTGTGATCAACACCCTGGCCCTCTCGGTCGTCGAACGCACCCGTGAGATCGGTCTGCTGCGCGCCATCGGGCTCGCCCGGCGGCAGTTGCGCCGGATGATCCGCCTCGAATCGGTGGTGATCGCGGTGTTCGGCGCCATGCTGGGGCTCGCGCTCGGCCTGGTGTGGGGCGTCGCGGCGCAGCAAGTGCTCGCGCTGCAGGGCATGACGGCGTTCGCGATCCCCTGGACGACGGTGATCGCGGTGCTGATCGGATCGGTGGTCGTGGGCCTCGCCGCGGCGCTGCTGCCCGCGCTGCGTGCATCACGCATGAATGTGCTGGCGGCCATCGCGCATGAGTGATGAGCTGGGGCCGAATGTGCCCAACTGTCCATACGCGTGAGGAGAGTTCATGACTCGCCCGTTCCGCTTCGGGGTCAACATGGTCGCCCTTTCCACCGGCGACGCGTGGCGCGAGAAGTGCCGCAAGGCGGAGGCACTCGGCTACGACGTCATCCTGGTCGCCGACCATCTCGGCATGCCCTCACCGTTCCCCTCGCTCGTCGCCGCGGCCGAGGCCACCGAGCGGCCCCGCGTCGGCACGTTCGTCCTGAACACCGGGTTCTGGAACCCCACGCTGCTCGCCCGCGAGGTGGCGACCGCGGACCAGCTCACGGGCGGCCGCCTGGAGGTGGGGCTCGGCACGGGATACGTCGGACCGGAGCACGACGTAGCAGGCCTGCCCTGGGGCACGCCCGGTGAACGCGTGGACCATCTCCGGCGCACCGTCGAGGAGTTGGACAGGCTCCTCGGCTCCGACGAGCACCAGCCGCGGCCTCTGCAGCAGCCCAGGCCGCCGCTCCTTGTCGGCGGCAACGGCGACCGCCTGCTGAAGCTGGCGGCCGAGCACGCCGACATCGCGGCGTTCACCGGCGCCAAGGCGGCGCCGGGCGACAGCAGCGGGAAGATGAGCCACCTCACGCCCGAGGAGCTGGACGAGCGGGTCGCCACCTACCGGCGCCTGGCCGCGGGCCGCTCCGCACCGGCGGAGCTGAACCTGCTGACCCAGCTGGTGGAGGTGACCGGCGACCGCCGGAGAGCGATCAAGCCCCTCCTCGACTACATCCCGCATCTCACCGAGGACGCGGCGCTCGACCTGCCGCTCCTGCTGGTCGGCACCGTCCGGCAGATCGCCGACCAGCTGCGCGCCCAGCGGGAGCGGTACGGCTTCTCGTACATCACGGTCCTCGAACCGTACTTCGAGGCGTTCGGTCCGGTCATCGAGGAGCTGGCCGACGAGTGAGCGCCGGGCCGGGGGCCCGGCCGCTCGTGCCGCCGGACCCCGCGGGCTACTTGGCGGCGAAGCCGTACATCATGACCGTCTCCTTGCTCCCGGAGTACTGGGCGAGCAGGTCGGAGCTGACGAACAGCTTGTTGTGGTTGAAGACGAGTTCGGACCGCAGGGGAGACAGCGTGCTGGGCCGGGTCGTGGCGTCGAGCAGCACCTTCTCCTGCTTCAGGGTCCTGCCGTCGAGGGAGACCACCTGGGTGACCGGGCTGCTCTTGTAGACGAGGACGTTCCCGCCGTCCATCCGGATCGGGAAGATCGGCGAGTGGTCGCCCGCCGAGACCCGCTCCCCCGTGGTCTTCCCGGTGGCCAGGGAGAAGGCCACGATGTCGTTCGTCGAGGAGTACTCCTTGGCCCCGTCCCGCTGCTCGGTGGGGGCGTACAGCTTGCCGTTGCCCACCGTGATGCCCCGGCAGTCCTGGACGATGGAGGCGGTGCCGCACTCGTGCAGGTACTTGTCGTCGGGCAGCGCGATCCGCGTACGCCGGTCGCTGCCCTCGTCGAAGGCGAAGACGTCCGTCGCACCCGATCCGCTGATCTTTCCGGAGTCCACGGCGACGACCACCGGCTGGACGGAGATCACGCTGGGAGAGGTGACGCCGTCGGGGAGCTTGTGGCCGCCCTTCGACGCGCCCGTCCGCGGGTCCAGGATCTCGACGCGGTAGCGCTCCGAGCCGAACTCACCGCAGGAATTGACCGCCACCAGCCGCTTGCCGCCGGCGTAGCCGACGTCGTGGCACTTCTCCCCCTGCTTCGGCTCCCACAGGACCTTCCCGCTGCGCAGGTCGAACGCCGCGCCGCCGTACAGACCGCCGACCGCCGCCGTGTCACCGCTGATGGTGACCTGATTGAACACGGTCTTGTCCTTCTGGTAGCCGACGGTGATCGACTTCGTCCAGAGCTTCTCGCCGGTGTCCACGTCGAAGGCGGTGACCTCGGTGCACGCGTCCTTGAAGCCCCTGTCGTCGTGCACCTTGGACCCGGTGACGACGACGGCGATGTTGCCCTTGCCCAGGTCCGGGGAGCCCGCGCACGACTCCCCCGGCTTCGGCAGGCGCCAGAGCCCCTTCCCCGACGTGGCGTCGACGCCGACGATCGCTTCGACCGAGGCCTTCGCGTACACCTTGTCGGTGAGCCAGGACCCCTCCGCCTTCCAAGTGTTCTCCCCCTTGGGCAACTTGGGCTGCAGGGCCTTGGTCGTGAAGAAGGCCTTGGGATCCGCCGGCACCTTCTCCTTGGGCTTCTCGTACGTGGGCGCCGCGCCGTCGCCGCCCGGCTTGGCCGCGGTCTTGTCCTTCGAGCCGCCGCCGGACGAAGTGGCGTACCAGACTCCGCCGCCGACGATCAGGGCTGTCGCGGCGACGACGGAGACGACGATCGCGGTGCGGCGCCCCGGCCGTCTGCCTCCGCCGCCGCCCGGTGGCGGGGCGGGCAGCGGAGTCGGCTGATAGGGCTGAGGCGGACCGAAGCCACCGGGCGGCGGGGCCACGGGCGGGCCGAAGCCGGGGGGCTGCCCCTGCGAAGGCTGTCCCTGCGGCGACTGCCCCTGCGGCGGCGGGCCGAAGGCGCCCTGCGGGGGCGGGCCGAAGCCACCCTGCGCGGGCGGGCCCTGCGGGTACTGCGGGGACTGCTCAGGTGGCGGGGCGGGCTGCGTCATCGTGGCTCCACTGCTGGTGAGGGTGCTGGTACGGGTGCGGGTGCTGATACGGGTCTCTGCTGCGAGGCCGGGGCCTCATCGACGGGGGCACGGGGCGCCCGTCGACGGGCCTCACCGGGCGAAGGCGAGCATGCGGGCGTTGCCCTCCTCGCCCTTGCCGCCGTGGCTCTTGCCGGACAGACGCGTGGGCGTCACGAAGAACCGGCCGTCGGCGTACAGTGTGTTGCCGGCGTACATCCCGGCTTCCATGCCCTGGGCCGACGAGGTGTGCCGCAGCAGCACGTCCGGCTTGCCGCCACGGGGGCCGAACCGGACGGTCTGCCCGTTCTTGCCGTCCTGCGCCCGTGCGTAGCCGATCACCCCGGGCCGCGCCCCTCCGGCCACCGGCACCGGCGTGATCTGCCGCCCGCCCTCGACCGCACCGGTCCACTTGGGCTTTCCCGTGCCGAGGTCGAACGCGACGATCTTGTTCGGGCCGAGGAGGCCGTCCTTGGGCTCGGTCGCCATATAGAGCGTGTCCGCGGCGACGGCGGCCCCCGGACAGTTCTGCACGCCCTCGCCGGAGTCTCCCGCCCCGGCGCACATCGCGAACTTGTGCGGCCCCTTGTCGACGCCGATCCAGGAGCGCTGCTTCCCCTTGTCGTCGACGGCGACGACGGCCCACTTGTCCATCTCCTCGCGGTTCTGGACGACGACCACGGCGGGGTCGACGGAGTGGACCTTCTGGATGCTCCAGCCCTTCTTCGTCCGGTAGGTCCACTTGACGTCGCCGGTGCGGGGGTCGAGCCTCTTGAGCCGGCCGTGGGTGCTGGGGCTGCCCGGCGCGCAGGACTCCACCTGGAGCAGCCGCGAGCCGCCCGCGACGCCGTCGAGGGAGCAACCGCCCTCGCGCTCCCGCTCGGTCGTGAACAGCCGCTTGCCGTCCCCGATCCGGTAGGCGCGCATGGTGGCGCTCTGGTCGACCAGCACGGTGCCGCCGGTGATGGAGACGTGGGTCATGCTGGTGTCGTCCCAGAAGCCGTGGTCGACGAGCTCCTTGTGCCAGCCCTTCTCACCGGTCTTCAGATCGATCATCCGCAGCTGGTCGCAGGCCGTGTCCCGCTCGGACTTCCGCTTCGTGTACGCGACCACGACCTTGCCGTCCGGTGTGGGGTTCACCGGGGTGTCGCACACCGTGCCGGGCACCGAAACCGTCCATGCCTTGGTGCCGTCCGAGGTCCGGTAGCCGCTGACCTCGTCGTACTCGGCCTGGGCCACGATGCCGGGCACGTGCCAGAGGTCCTGGAGCTGCGCGCCCTTGCCCGGCAGCTCGATGTCGTTCATGGCGACCCAGGCCTTGGCCTCACCGGGCTTGCGCCCCGCGTTGACGTCGATCACGGCGGCCGATCCGTCGTCCTTCGCGTCACCCTCAGCGCCGGCGTCCCGGTCCGGTTCTGCCGACTCACGCCCGCCGTCCGGCGACTCCCGTGTCGATCCCGCGACGGGCTCACGGGAACCGTTCCCGCTCCCGCCGCCATCCTTGTGCGTGACGGCGTAGAAGCCCACACCGATCAGGACCAGGGCGACGGCGCCGGCGCCGATGGCGACGCCGGTTCTGCGCGTCCTGCCGGTGGGCGGCACCGGCAGGACGTAGGGGTTGCCGGGGACCGGCTGATGCACCGGCTCGGACTCACGATTGACCATGACCGAGATTCTCGCCCAATCATCACCCTTTCTAGAGCCATTTTCTAGAAAAAGTTTTCAAGGCGGGATTCCGCCCGAGGGCGGAGGGCACCGGCCGGGCCGTCGGAAACCGCTCGCCAGACAGGCGGCCGCACTGCTTTCATCTCTCCATGAGTGATCTCCACATCCGCTGCGCGGCCCCTGCGGACATCGACACCGTGCTGCGGTTCTGGCGCGAAGCCGCGGAGGGGACGAGCATCAGCGACGACCGCGACGGAGTGGCCCGCCTCGTCGCACGGGACCCCGATGCCCTGCTGCTCGCGGAGCGCGACGGCCGCATCGCCGGGACCGCGATCGCCGGATTCGACGGCTGGCGCTGCCACCTCTACCGCCTCGCCGTGCACCCGGACCACCGGCGCCAGGGCATCGGCTCGGCGCTGCTCGCCGCGGCCGAGGAGCGCTTCCTGGGCCTCGGCGGGCGCAGGGGCGACGCCATGGTCCTCGACCGCAACGAGCCGGCCCACCACGCGTGGCACGCCGCCGGCTACGCCCCCCAGCCGCAGTGGAGCCGCTGGGTCAAGCACCTCACCGACTGAGCGGCCGCTCCGCGGGTACCCGCGAACAGTCCACAGGAGTGGCCTTTGCTGGTCCTTTAATATGGACGGACCACTCGAACGTCAACGAAAGGTGTGAGCGTCCGCCCATGGGCGAGCCTCCCAGTACCCGACATCGCGCATTCCCCCGGTCCCTGCCCGATCATGGGACGGAGGTGACCCGATGACCGAAGTGCTCCTGCTCCTCGTGGCGGTGCTGCTCTCGCTGGCCTGCGGCGTCTTCGTCGCGGCCGAGTTCTCCCTCACGACGGTCGAGCGCAGCGAGCTGGAGCGAGCCTCCGAACGGGGCGAGCGCGGCGCCGCCGGCGCCCTCAAGGCGGTCAAGAACCTCACCTTCCAGCTCTCCGGGGCCCAGCTGGGCATCACCGTCACCAACCTGGTCGTCGGCATGCTCTCCGAGTCCTCCATCGCCAAGCTGATCGCGGGCCCGCTGCGCTCCATGGGCATCCCCTCGTCCGCGGCCTCTTCGGTGGCCCTGGTCATCGGCACGGCCCTTTCGACGGTCTTCCTGATGGTCGTCGGCGAGCTCGTCCCCAAGAACTGGGCGATCTCCTCGCCACTGGCCGTCGCCAAACGGGTGGCGACACCGCAGCGCCTGTTCAGCGCCCTGTTCCGCCCCTTCATCGCGCATCTGAACAACACCGCGAACCGCTCCGTACGCCGCTTCGGCATCCAGCCCACCGAGGAGCTGGCCTCCGCACGCAGCCCCAAGGAGCTGGTGGCGCTCGCCCGGCACTCCGCCAAGCAGGGCTCCCTGGAGGCGGACACCGCCGAGCTGTTCGTCCGCACCCTGAACCTCGCCGACCTCTCCGCGGAGAACGTCATGACGCCGCGCGTCCAGGTCATGGCGCTCGACGTGATGGCCACCTGCGAGGACGTCGCGAACGCCACCCGTGCGACGGGCCTGTCCCGCTTCCCCGTCTACCGCGGCAACCTCGACTCGGTCGTCGGCGTCGCGCACATCAAGGACGTCCTCGCGGTACCGGCCGAGCGCAGGGCCCGCTTCCCCGTCGCCGAGCTGATGCGCGAGCCTCTCCTCGTACCGGAGTCGCTGACCGTCGACCGTCTGCTCGACCGGCTCTCCGGCAAGCGCACGATGGCCGTGGTCATCGACGAGTACGGCGGCACGGCCGGCGTCGCGACCCTGGAGGACATCGTCGAGGAGGTCGTCGGCGAGGTGCGGGACGAGCACGACCCGCACGAGACGCCCGACATCGCCACCGACGGCACGGACGACGACGGCCGCACTCGGTACTCCGCCGACGGCTCGGCCCGCACCGACCAGCTGGCCCGCGTGGGCCTGCGCGCCCCGGACGGGCCGTACGAGACGCTCGCCGGGCTCGTCGCGACCGAGCTCGGCCGCATCCCCGCCGAGGGCGACAGCGTCCAGGTGGGCGGCTGGCGGCTCGACGTCGTGGACGCCCGCGGCCGCCGCGCGGCCCGCGTCCTGCTGCACGCACCCCTGCACGACGACCACCACCAGGAGGAGGAGCGATGATCGCCGTCCAGTTGTTGATCGGTCTGGCGACCCTCGTCGTCAACGCCTTCTTCGTGGGCGCCGAGTTCGCCCTCATCTCCGTACGAAGGAGCCAGATCGAGCCGTACGCCGAGGAGGGCGACCGGCGCGCCAAGAGCGTGCTGTGGGGTCTGCAGCACGTCTCCGCGCTGCTCGCCGCGGCGCAGCTCGGCATCACGCTGTGCACGCTGGTGCTCGGCATCGTCGCCGAGCCCGCGATCGCGCATCTCCTGGAGCCGATGTTCGACGGCGTCGGGGTGCCGCACGGTCTGGTCCACCCGATCTCGTTCGTCATCGCCCTGACGGTGGCGACGTATCTGCACATGCTGCTCGGCGAGATGATCCCCAAGAACATCTCGCTGGCCGAGCCGGTGCGCACGGCGCTGCTGCTCGGCCCGCCGCTCGTCGCGATCGCGCGGGCGCTGCGCCCGGTCATCTTCGCGATCAACGCGTTCGCCAACGGCCTGTTGAAACTGCTCAGGGTCGAGGCGAAGGACGAGGTGAGCGCGTCCTTCTCGGACGACGAGCTGGCCCGGATGGTCAAGGACTCCAGTGACGCGGGCCTGATCGACGACCGCGCCCAGGAGCGGCTGCACGACGCCCTGGAGCTGGGCCGCCGTCCGGTGAGGGATGTGGTGCTCCCGCTGGAGAGCGTGGTCTACGCCCGGGTGGGCGTGACGCCCGAGGAGCTGGAGCGGCTCTCGGCGGAGTCCGGTTTCTCGCGCTTCCCCGTCGTGGACGACGGCCGTCGCATCGTCGGCTATCTGCACGTCAAGGACGCGCTCGACCGGATGCCGCGCGATCTGCCGTTCCGGGTGCCGGACATGCGCAAGATCGCCCAGGTCCGCGAGACCACGCCGCTGGACGACGTGCTGACCGCGATGCGCGGCAGCCGGACGCATGTGGCGGCGGTGCTCGGTTCGGACGGCAGGCTGGCCGGCATGGTCACGATGGAGGACGTACTGCGGGAGCTGTTCGGTCAGCCCGTCTGATGCCGCGGCTTTGAAACTCTGAAGCGAGGGGGATGCGCGCCGTGAGTCAACTCGTCCTGCGCGACGTGTCGTACGGATATCCGCGGCGCCCCGTGCTCGAACGGGTCTCCCTGTCGGTGCGGCCCGGCGAGAAGGCGTGTGTCATCGGTGAGAACGGCTCGGGGAAGTCGACCCTCCTGCGCCTGATGGCGGGCGAGTTCGCGCCCTCCGACGGCGAGGTGGCCGTCGTCTCGGACGGCGGCACCGGATACCTCGCGCAGACCCTGCTCCTTCCGCCGCACTCCACCGTGCAGGACGCGGTGGACGACGCGCTCGCCGAACTGCGGGACCTGGAGCGGCGGATCAGGGAGGCGGAGGCCGCGCTCGGCGCGGCGGGCCCGGCCGGACTTGCCGCGTACGGAGACCTCATCGCCGCCTTCGAGGCACGTGACGGCTACCGCGCCGACGCGCGCCTCGACGCGGCGCTGCACGGTCTCGGCGTCCCTCATCTGGAGCGCTCCCGCACGCTGGGTTCGCTCTCCGGCGGCGAGGCCGCACGCCTGGCACTCGCCTGCGTCCTGGCCCCGCAACCGGAACTGCTCCTGCTGGATGAGCCGACGAACCACCTGGACGACCAGGCGCTCGGCTGGCTGGAGGAGCGGCTGCGCGCCCACCGGGGCACGGTCGTCGCCGTCACCCACGACCGGGTCTTCCTCGACCGGGTCGCCGACGTGATCGTCGAGGTCGACGGCGACCGCAGATCCGTGGCCCGTTTCGGCGGCGGCTGGCACGGCTATCTGGAGCAGCGCGCCACGGCCCGCCGTCGCTGGGAGGAGCGCTACCGGGAGTGGAGCGAGGAGGTCGCGCGCCAGGAGCGGCTCGCGAAGGGGGGATCCGACCGCCTCGCGACGGGCTGGCGGATGAGCGACAGCCCTCGCTTCGCGGGCCACCAGCGGTCGGTGGAGGGCCAGCTCTCCGGTCTCGTGCGCAACGCGCGCGAGCGGCTGCGCAGGCTGCACGCGGATCCGGTGCCGCGCCCGCCCGACCCGCTGCACTTCACGGCCGGTGAGGGCATCGAGGGCGGTGACCACCCCTTCGTACGCCCGGTCGAACTGACCGGCATCACGGTGGGCGAACGCCTGACCGTCGACCACCTGCTGCTCGCCCCGGGTTCGCGCACGCTGGTGACGGGGGCGAACGGCGCGGGCAAGTCGACGCTGCTCGGTGTGCTGGCCGGAGCACTGCCCCCGGACCAGGGGGATGCCCAACTCCCTTCCCGCATCGGCTATTTGCCGCAGGAGATCGAGTACATCACCGACGAGGACACGACGAGGCCGCTCCTCGACGCCTTCGCGGCGGGCCTCCCTGGCCTGCCCGAGGAGCACGCGCAGGCACTCCTGTCCCTCGGCCTCTTCCGCGAGGAGGATTTGGAGGTGCCGGTGAAGGGGCTCTCCGTGGGACAGCGCCGACGCCTGGCGCTGGCCCGCCTGGTGACGCGCCCGGCCGACCTCCTCCTGCTCGACGAACCGACGAACCACCTCTCCCCCGCCCTGGTGGAGGAGCTCGACGAGGCGCTCGCGGGATACCGGGGCACGCTGGTGGTGGTGTCGCACGACCGGAGGCTGCGGGAGCGGTTCCGGGGCGACCGGGTCTCGGTGGAGGCGGGCCGGTTGGTCCGGACTGATCCGATCGAGCGGCCCTAGGTCGCGTCGGGGCGGGCCGTGGGCGTCTCCGTGATGCCGGGCCCGCGCGCCCCGACGTTCGCGGCGCCGACCGCCGTGAGGACGGCGAGCAGCGTCGCCATCCCCGCGGTGGCGAGCGCCGCCTTCCAGCCGACGTCCAGGAGGGTCGTCGCCCCGGCGACCAGGACGGCGGCGAGCGACTGCGCGAAGGTGCGGAGCGCGCGCTCCGCGGTGGCCTTCCAGAATCCAGCGGTCCACATGTCTGACCCCACCTCTCGTGGTTGACGGGTCAACACCTGGCATACCGCTGTCGCGTGCCGCTGCCCAGGAGGTCGGCGGGTCGCGCTCAGAGATCGAGCCCGTGCCCCGTCGTCGCGTCGACGTGGGCCGGGACCTCGTCGTGGCGGTCGCCGACGGTCGGAGTGCCGGTCGGCTCGAAGAGGAGGATCCTGGCGCCGGTCGGGGAGGACGGCTTGTGTTCCGTGCCGCGCGGGACCGTGAAGACCGCACCCTTGGGGAGGGTGACCGTGCGTTCGCCGGTCGGTTCGCGCAGGGCGATGTGCAGTTCGCCGTCCAGGACCAGGAAGAACTCGTCCGTGTCGTCGTGGACGTGCCACAGGTGGTCGCCCTCGACCTTGGCCACGCGTACGTCGTAGTCGTTGACGCGGGTCACGATGCGCGGGCTCCACAGGGCGTCGAAGGAGGCCAGTGCCTTGCTGAGGGCGATGGGTTCGTTGCTCATGGGTCAAGCGTCCGGCGTTCGCCGCCCGCTCCGTGAGTGGTAGGAACAGCTCATGTCGCAAGGATCCTCTCAAGCTGCCGGAGGGCGGGCTCCGCACCGCGTCGTCGTCATCGTCGACGCGAACTCCAATCCCTTCGAGCTCGGCTGCGCCACCGAGGTGTTCGGGCTTCGCAGGCCCGAACTCGGGCGTGAGCTGTACGAGTTCGCGCTGTGCTCGCCCGAGCCGCGCACGCTGATGCGGGACGGGCTCTTCACGCTCACCGGCGTCGCGGGCCTTGACGCGGCCGACTCCGCGGACACGCTGATCGTGCCCAACCGGCCCGACATCGAGGTCCCCCGCCGCCCGGCCGTCCTGGACGCCGTCCGCCGGGCGCACGCCCGAGGGGCCCGGCTCGTCGGGTTCTGCAGCGGGGCGTTCACGCTCGCCGAGGCCGGGGTCCTCGACGGGCGCCGGGCCACCGCGCACTGGCAGTGGGCGGACGACTTCCGGGCCCGCTTCCCCGGCGTACGGCTCGAACCGGACGTGCTCTTCGTCGACGACGGCGACATCCTCACCGCCGCGGGCAGCGCCGCCGCACTCGACCTCGGGCTGCATCTGGTCCGCCGCGACCACGGCGCCGAGGTCGCCAACGCGGTGAGCCGCCGTCTCGTCTTCGCCGCCCATCGGGACGGCGGCCAGCGGCAGTTCGTGGAGCGGCCCGTGCCCGATGTGCCCGACGAGTCCCTGGCGCCGGTCCTCGCCTGGGCGCAGGAACGGCTCGACTCGCCCCTGTCCGTGCCGGACCTCGCGGCGCGGGCCGCGCTCAGCCCCGCGACCCTGCACCGCCGCTTCCAGGCGCAGCTGGGCACCACTCCCCTGGCCTGGCTCACCGGCGAACGCCTGGCGCTGGCCTGCCGGTTGATCGAGCGGGGCGTGGCACCCCTCACCACGGTCGCCCGGCACAGCGGGCTCGGCACCACCGCCAATCTGCGCGCCCTGATGCGGCGCGAGACAGGGCTGACTCCCTCGGCGTACCGGCGCCGGTTCGGGCCCGCGCCGGGCTGAACCTCAGCGCCGGTGCGCGCCCCGCCCGCGGGCCACGGCCTGCGCGTCCTTCTTGAACGCCCACTCCATGTCGGGTTCCATCGCGAACCGGAAGAGGCGCTGTACCGGTGGCGTACAGAGCACGGTGATGAGGGTCGCGGCGCCGAGGGTGACCGTGATCTCGCCGAGCGGTGTGTGCAGCCAGTCGAGTTCGTACCAGTCCCAGAAGCGCGAGCCCTTGGCGATGAAGCCGTGCAGCAGGTAGCCGTAGAGCGTGCCCGCGCCGAGCGCGGTGAACCAGAGCCTGCGGCCGGGGACCCAGGCGAAGAAGCACGCGACGAGGACCGCCGAGCAGCCGAACATCCCGAGCGTCATCACGGCCCCGGACCAGCCGGGCGCCGCCAACTCCTGTGCGCTGTCCCTGCGGTAGAACCAGGCGGCGTTCATGCGCGGCGCCGCCCAGTACGCGAACAGCAGGGCCGCGGCGAAGACGGGCAGCGCCAGGATGCGTGCCTCCCGGCGGCGCACGATCTGGAAGTGCTCGGGCTTCAGGCACAGGCCGAGGACGAAGAACGGCAGGAACTGCAGCACCCGTTGCAGGTCCAGGTCGTCGCCGATGTCCGGCGAGACGGAGGCGAGCACCGCGATGGCGAGCGCTATCGGCAGCGGCCGGCGCACGACCTTCCACAGCGGGGTGGTGAGCCGCCAGACGAAGAGCGCGACCAGGAACCAGGTGAGGTACCAGGGGTCGAGCAGACTGATCGGGTACGTCGGGTCGTCGCCCGCCCAGCGCTTGAAGAAGGTGTACGCGACCTCGAAGATCACGTACGGCACCGCGATGCCCGTCACCAGGCGCTTGAGGCGACCCGGGCTCGCGTCGAAACTCCGCGAGAAGTAGCCGGAGATGACGATGAACGCCGGCATGTGGAAGGTGTAGACGGTGATGTAGAGCGCGGCCGCCGCCCGGCTGTCGCCGCGCAGCGGCTCCCACGCGTGACCCATCGCGACCAGCACGATCGCCAGGTACTTGGCGTTGTCGAAGAACGAGTCGCGGCGCTTGACCGGCGGCTTCGGCGCCACGGTGGGCACCGAGGGCGCCGCCGGAGGGCACTGCGCGCGGCGGGCAGCGGCGCGCGCAGTGCCCCGGTCTGGTTCATCGAGCGGACAGGCTCACTCACGGGACCTCCCGGGGGAACCCGGGCCCGCGGTCTCGCGTCTTACGTTCAATGCGGGTGCTACACCTGTGTAGAACATCACGGGCACCTTAGCCATCGAAGCCCCCGCGCGTACAGTCGCGCCACCTGAGAATCAGCTGAGTGCCGCCGGTGAAGGACCGACCAGCTCGGACAGGACGTCCTCCATGGTGACGAAGCCGAGCACCGTGCCGCTCTCGCCGGTGACCGCGGCCAGGTGGCTGCCCGCGGCCCGCAGCGCGGTGAGGGTGTCGTCGAGCGGGGTGTCGATGTGCACCCGCGTGACCACGTGCAGGACGCCGCGCGGGAAGGGCCGGTCCCGCTCGGCGATGCCCAGGGTGTCCTTGATGTGGAGGTAGCCGAGCAGGGTGCCGTCGGGTCCGGTCACCGGGAAGCGGGAGAAGCCCGCGTCGGCTGCCACCCGCTCCAGGCGAGCCGGGGTGATCGAGTGCTCGACGGTGCGCATTTCGGCCGTCGGCACGAGGATCTCGCCGACCGGCCGGGTGCCGAGCTCAAGGGCGTCGCGCAGCCGCTCGCCGTCGGCCGCCGAAAGGAGCCCTGCCGCGCTGGAGTCGACGACCATGCGGGCGAGCTGGTCGTCCGTGTAGACGGACTCGACCTCGTCCTTCGGTTCGACCTTCAGCAGCTTCAGGAGGGTGTTGGCGAAGGCGTTGATGCCGAAGACGACCGGCTTGAGGGCGCGGGTGAGGGCCACGAGCGGCGGGCCGAGCAGCAGGGCGGTCCTGGCGGGCGCGGCGAGCGCGATGTTCTTGGGGATCATCTCGCCGATCAGCATGTGCAGATACGTCGCCACCGTCAGGGCGATGACGAAGGCGATCGGGTGCACGAGCGCGTGCGGGATGCGGACCGCCTCGAAGGCGGGCTCCAGGAGGTGCGCGATGGCGGGTTCCGCGACCGCGCCGAGCACCAGCGAGGAGACGGTGATGCCGAGTTGGGCGGTGGCCATCATCGCGGAGATGTGCTGCAGGCCCCACAGGGTGATGCGGGCGCGCTTGTCGCCCGCCTGGGCGCGGGGTTCGATCTGGCTGCGGCGTACGGAGATCAGGGCGAACTCGGCGCCGACGAAGAAGGCGTTGGTGAGCAGGGTCAGGGCGCCGATGGCGAGCTGGAGCGTGGTCATCGCACTTCCTCCACGGCCTGGCGGGGCACCTGGAGTGCCGGTTCGGTGATGCGGATCCGGTCGGCGCGGTGGTGCTCGACGGTCAGGACGGCCAGCTGCCAGCCGTCGAGCTCGACGGCGTCGCCCTTGGCGGGGATGCGGGTCAGCCGGGTGGCGATCAGTCCCGCCACGGTCTCGTACGGTCCTTCGGGCGCGGTGAGCCCTATCGCGGCGAGCTGGTCGATGCGGACGCCGCCGTCGGCCTCCCAGGCGGTGCGGCCGTCCGGGGCCGCCTGCGCGGGCAGCAGGTCGGGGACCTCGACGGGGTCGTGCTCGTCGCGGACCTCGCCGACGACCTCCTCGACGATGTCCTCCACCGTCGCCACACCGGCCGTGCCGCCGTACTCGTCGATGACCACGGCCATCGTGCGTGTCTCGCGCATCCGCACCAGGAGCCGGTCGGCGGGCAGGCTGTCGGGCACGAGCAGGGGCTCGGTGGCCAGGTCGGTGACCGGGGTGAGCTGCCGCTCCCCGGGGGCGAGGGCGAGCACGTCGCGGATGTGCACGGTGCCGATGACCTCGTCCAGGCTGTCGCGGAAGACCGGGAAGCGGGACAGGCCCGTGGCGTGCGTCAGGTTCGCGGCGTCGGCGGCCGTGGCGTGCGCTTCGAGGGCGCGTACGTCGACGCGCGGGGTCATCACGTTCTGAGCGGTCAGTTCGCTCAAGTGCAGGGTGCGGACGAACAGTTCGGCGGAGTCCGCCTCCAGGGCGCCCTCGGCGGCCGAGCGCCGGGCCAGGGCGACCAGTTCCTCGGGGGTGCGCGCCGAGGCCAGCTCCTCGGCGGGTTCCAGGCCGAAGCGGCGTACGACGTGGTTCGCGGTGTTGTTCAGATGCCGGATGAACGGCCCGAAGGCGGCGGTGAAGCCACGCTGGGGCGCCGCCACCACCTTGGCGACGGCCAGCGGCCGGGAGATCGCCCAGTTCTTCGGCACCAGCTCGCCGACGACCATGAGGATCACGGTGGACAGGGCCACGCCGAGCAGGGTGGCCGTGGCCGGGGCGGCGCCACCGAGTCCGGCCGCCTCCAGCGGGCCGCTCAGGAGCGCCGCGAGGGACGGTTCGGCGAGCATGCCGATCACCAGTGACGTGACGGTGATGCCGAGCTGGGCGCCGGACAGCTGGAAGGTGAGGCGCCGGACGGCCTTCAGGGCGCCTTCGGCACCCCGCTCCCCCGCCTCGACGGCGCGCTCCAGGTCACCGCGCTCGACAGTGGTCAGGGAGAACTCGGCCGCGACGAACAGCGCGCAGGCGAGCGTGAGGAGCAGGGCGAGCAGCAGAAGCAGGATCTCGGTCACCGTGCCACCCCCGTTCCCTCGCGCTCGGACAGCGGGCGGGAAATGGCACGGTTCGTACTGGGAGGCTCACCCATTGCGGGTCCGTGGCTCCTTCTCGTACTCGTACGAAGTGTCGTACGAGGGCGGTGGCGTGGAAGCGGTGGTGCTTCTACAGCCACTGTAAAGGAACGGCAAACCGGAGCGCCTAGAGCGGGGTGGCCGCGTGCAGGATCATGACCATCGTCACGGCGGAGTTCGCCGACGACATGGCGGAGACCGCAGCCCCCGCGGCGGCCGCCCACGCCGCGAGCCCCACCGCGGTGAACAGGGACGGCCAGCTGCGCGCCGCGGGAGCCGGGCCCAGGAGGGCGGCGACCCGGCGCGGCACGGGCCCGGGTGCCGCGAGTCCGGCGAGGGTAGGGGCCGGGGCGCCCCGGGAGTGCAGGGCGGCCTTGCCGATCGCGCGGGCGACGGTCCTGCGGTCGCCGACGGCGTGGGCCGCGTCCTCGTCCGCCCAGCGCTCGGTGGTGTAGGCCACAGCGGTACGCAGCGGGCGCAGGAACGGATTGGCGCGCGCGGCCAGCTGCACGGCGAGGAGGTAGCGGTGGTGCCGGGTCGCGAGGTGGGCGCGCTCATGGGCGAACAGGGCGCGGCGTTCGCCGGGTTCGAGGCAGTCGAGCAGGGCGGTGGTGACCACGACCCGGTCGCGGGCGCCGCCGGGCAGCGCGTAGGCGTAGGGCACGGAGTCGGGCAGGACGGCGACGGCGGTGCCGGGCAGGCCTGCCAGCGCGCGGTGGGCGCGGCGGCGCACCTGGCGGTGGCGCCACAGTGTCCTGCCGCAGGCCACGGCCACGGCGAGCAGACCGGGAATGGCCAGGCGTCCGGCCACCTCGTCGTACGGGACGGCGGCGCGCACCTCAGGGTCCGACCAGCCGTCCGGCAGGGGGTTGCCGGGCAGCTGGGCCGTGCCGACGACCATCAGGAGGCCCAGGCACAGGGTGCTGGCGAGCGCCATGACCACGGCGACCGTCGTGAGCAGTCGGGTGGCGGTCCGCGGATGCAGACGCTGCTCGGCGAGCCGGGCGACCGGCCAGGCCGTCAGCGGAAGCACCAGCGGCAGAAGGACGAACATCCCCATGGCGGTTCAGACGTCCTTCTCCGCCTCGGCCTGGCCCAGAAGCTCACGCAGCAGCCGCTCGTCGCCCGGCGGAAGGGCGGTGAGGAAGCTGGCGAGGACCGCCTCGCGGTCGCGCTCGCCGTCGAGCACCTTGCGCATCTTGCGCGCCGCGAGTCCCGCCTCGTCGGACGACGGTGTCCACGCGAAGGAGCGGCCCGCGCGCTCGCGGGTCACCGCACCCTTGTCCAGGAGCCGGGTCAGGATCGTCACGACGGTCGTGTACGCGAGGTCACCGCCGAGCCGCTCCTGCACCCAGCCCGCCGTCGCGGGACCTTCCGCCTCGCGCAGGGCGACAAGGACCTGCGCCTCCAGCTCACCCTGCCCCCGCCGCCGGGAACGCCGCCGCTGCTCCGCCACGCCCGTCTCCCTTCCACTGCCTGGTCGCCTTGGACGAGGCTAACGCGCGCCCGCCGATGGTGTGCCGCAGGCCAGGCGCGGTGCTGTGCCGGCGGGGGCGCGGCCGAAACGGCATTGCCCCGCCTCGTGGCGCGCATTAAGGTCACTCGGGTGACTGCCGGGTCGGCCATGGGCCACGTACGAGTGAGGCGCCCGGCCTCGGCGTGAGCGCGAGGCGGGCCAGAGCCCCGCCGTCCCCTCTTCCGTCTTTCCTCCCCGCGCCCCGTGCGGCGCGCCTTCAGTGGAACCCAAGACCCGGAAGAGACACCACACATGCCACAAGCCCAGCACCCGCACGACCCCTCTCTGCCCGTCACCACCGCCCAGTTGAACCACACCGCCGTCTACGCCAAGGACCGGCAGCTGTCGGCCGAGTTCCTCGCCGTGATCCTGGGCCTGCGGGTCGGCGCCCCGTTCGGGCCGTTCCTGCCCGTCGATCTCGGCAACGGCGTGACGCTCGACTACTACGAGCTGAGCGACGAGCCGATCCAGTCGCAGCACTACGCGTTCCTCGTGCCCGACGAGCAGTTCGACGCCATGATCACCCGCCTGGAGACGGTCGGGGTCACGTACTACGCCGACCCCAGCCATACCGAACCCGGCCAGATCAACCGCCTGTTCGGCGGCCGGGGCGCGTACTTCGACGACCCGGACGGCCACAACATGGAGATCATGACCCGGCCCTACGCCCGCCCCTAGCGACTTCGGGCGGAACGGCCCCCTCCCTGGGGGCTGCCCACGTGTTCGAGACGTGATTGAGGCATCACGCCCCGCCCGTTCGCGCTGCGGGCGGGGCCCGGGTGCCCGGCCGTGGCTGCGGGGACCCGGCCCGGAGCCGTTCGCCCTGAGGCGGCGGGGCGAGCTGACGCCCCGCGCGCCGTATGGGCCCCGGGAGCCGGGCAGTTGACGCACGCGGCACCCGGAGCCCCAGAACGTGCGCCCGCGCGACGGACGGCGCAAAAGGCTCATTGCGGCACTTGTCCGACGGCAGTAAGAAGGGGACTCGACCCAGAAACGTTGCGGCCGCGGCGTCCTGCAAGGCATCACATCAGCTCTGAGAGAAGCCGGGTGATCCAGAATGGCGCAAGATCCACACACCGCAGTGACGAACGAGCCGGACGACGGAGCCATAACCCTGGCCGCCGAGCAGGAGGCGGTTCTGCAGCCGCCCTCCGAGGGGATGGAGGGCCAGGCCCAGCACTCGACGGGTGAGGGCCTTGAGCACGTCGAGGGCTACCGCCGCCCGGAGCACTTCGCGCCGGAGGCCTGGACGGCCCCGACCGCCACGCTTCCCGACATCGGGGAGGCATCGTACGGCCCCCCGCCCCTGGCCCCGGAGACCGTGCACGGTCCCGATGACCGCATCCAGATCACCAACACCAGCGTGTATCCGTGGCGCGTCCACTGCTACCTGCTGATCACCGCCCGCGACAACGCCCTCTACCAGGGCACCGGCTGGCTCCTCGGACCGCACACCCTGGCCACCGCGGGCCACTGCGTCTACATCAAGGGCAGCGGTGTGGCGGGCAGGGACGGCTGGGTCAAGAGCATCCAGGTCATGCCGGGACGCAACGGCGCCTCGCTGCCCTACGGCAGCATCACCTGCACGAGCTTCCGCTCGGTGACCGGCTGGACGACCAACGGCGACGAGAACTTCGACTACGGCGCCATCATCACGCCCTCCAACATCGGCTCCACCACGGGCTGGTTCGGCTTCGGCGTCTGGTCGGACTCGGACCTGCTCAAGACCACCGGCAACATCTCCGGCTATCCGGGCGACAAGCCGTCCGGGACGCAGTGGTACGCGGCGCGCGGGATCGACTCGGTCGCCCCGCGCAAGGTGTACTACGACATCGACACCGCGGGCGGACAGAGCGGCAGCTCCGTCTACCGCATCGACAGCACCGGTCGCTACGGCTTCGGCATACACGCCTACGGCGGAGCCCGGGTGAACTCGGGAACCCGGTTCACCACACCCGTCTTCAACAACTACGTGGCATGGAAAGCGTGAGCCAACCCCTATGAACGGCAGCAGGTCCGCAGTGGAGATCACCGGCGTCGTCCGCGACACCTCGGGCACCCCGGTGACGGGCGCCCACGTCCTGTTCACCGAGGGGCCGCAGCCCCTGCCGGACATCGCTGCCGTGACGGACGCCGAGGGGCGCTTCTCCCTCGTCGCCCCGACAGCGGGCGAGTACACGCTCATCTGCCGGGCGGACCCCCTCATGGGCCCGTCCGGCACGGCCGAGGCCACCGTCCGCGTCGAACCGTCGGCCCAGGCCGCCCCCCAGGGGCGGCTGCGGGTCGAGCTGACGCTCGGCTAGCACGGTGTGCGGCGCCGACCGGCAGCGGTGGACGTGCGTGGGACGCGACTCCTGTCTAGCGTCACGTGCATGAACACTGTCCCGCAGCGTTTCGAGATCCTGCTGGTTCCCTCGTTCTCGGGGGACGGCGCGAGTACGACCGACGCCCGCGGCGCCCTGCGCTCGGCCGTCGTGGTGGCCACGGGCGAGACCGGGTCCTCCGGGTTTCCCCGGTACGCGGGTGACGGAATGGAGGCCGACATCGACCCCGGGACCCGCACCGTCGAGGCACTCCTGGTCGACGGGTCCGAGCTGGACTACGGGCTCTCGGTGCGGGTCGCGGACCTCTAGCGGCGCCGGGTCCCGCGCGGCCGCGTCACCGGTCCTGTCACTGTGGCGGGGCCACGTCGCCGGCGAGGCGTGCCAGCTCGTGCGCGAGGCCCGGCGGTGCGCCCGCCGGTGCGGTTCCGACCGCGCCGGCGGGCGAGACGGTCCCCACCACGAAGTCGCCCGAGTGGACCAGGATGTGGCTGGGCGGCTGGAGTTGGCGCGCCTGGTCGATGACCGTGGCGGCGTCGCCCGCGAAGCGGGCGCTGAGGTCGATGACCAGGACGTCGGGCAGCAGGGCGCGGGCCCGTGCCAGGGCGAGGAAGCTGTCGTCCGTCTGGGAGATGACGTACACGCCGGGGACGGACTCGATCTGCGGGATCAGGTCCCTGGCCCGGTGATCGGCGGCCAGCACCAGCACGGTCAGCACTTCGCACTCGTCCTTCGCGTGGTCCAGATGTCACCGGCACTCGCCGTACTACGCCCTCCACTTCACTGATCGTTTCAGCATGTCATCCGACGCGGCGGATCGGGCGACCGACGCGGAGCAGGCGTGTCGGCCGTGCCGCACGACCTGCGACATGGAGCGAATTTCTAGATACCTGTTTTAGTTCTGTGGGACAGGGGCCGTCCTGCCCGACCGGATCTGGTGCTCGCTGCGGCCGGACCGGACCGGTGGCTCGAACCGGGTCGACTGATTGCCGGACATGGGGGTACCCGGCCGCCATGCGCATCCACAGCCAGCCGTTCGACCGCTGATCACAGACGCCCCGGCCGGTGCCCACGTCGCGTGGGTGCCCATCGGCAGGTCCCAGCGCCGAACGGACCACGAGATCAAGGGAGGCAGCCATGATCACCGCCGTCATCATCGCCGTGGTCGTCATCGCGGCAGCCGCCGTCCTGTTCGTCGGACTGCGGCGAGCCCGGGGCGGCGGACGCGGCCTGAAGCACCGCTTCGGGCCCGAGTACGACCACACCGTCGCCCGTCACGACGGGGACGTACGGGCAGCCGAACAGGAACTCCGCGAGCGCGTACGGCTCCACGGCTCCGTGCGGGCCGAGCCCCTGCCGCCCGGGGCGCGCGAGCGCTACGTGGCCCAGTGGGCCGGTGTCCAGGAGCAGTTCGTCGAATCACCGCAGCAGGCCGTGACCGAGGCCGACGCGCTCCTTGCCCGCCTGGCCAGGGACCGGGGCTTCCCCGACGGCGAGCACTTCGACGAGCAGGTCGCCGCGCTCTCCGTCCACCACGCCCACTCCGTCCACGGCTACCGCAGGGTGCACACGGCCACCCGTGGACAGAGCGGCACCGAGGAAATGCGGGAGGCCATGGTCGAGGCCCGGCGCCTCTTCGACGCCCTGGTCGCCGAGCACGCGGCCGACTCGACCCGGAACGGCCGGCCGGCCTCCGCCGAGCGCGGCAACACGCCGTGGGCACTGCCCCGGCGCCATGCGAAGGGAAGTGGCACGTGATGACGGACGCCCAGCACTTCACACCGCGCGAGCCGGCCACCGGCAGCGCCGCCCCTGTACCGCCTCAGGCTTCTGTACCGCCTCAGGCTTCTGTACCACCCCCCGCTCCTGCCCCCGCCCCCCTCCACGCCACCGACTCCGTACTGATCCCGCAGGACGAACGGGACAAGCTCGGTCTGCGGCTCCAACAGGCCCTCAGCACCTTCGTCGAGAGCCCGCGCCAGGCGGTGGAAGAGGCCGACAGCCTCTTCGACGACGCCGTCAGGCACCTGACCGAGACCCTCACGGAGCGACGGCGCACCCTGCGCGCGAGCTGGCAGGGCCGCCAGGACACCGAGGCGCACACGGAGACGCAGACGGAGGAACTGCGCCTCGCGCTGCGGGAGTACCGGGAATCCATGGAACGGCTGCTGCGCATCTAGGCGGGCCGACGCGGCGTGGGGACGGCGAAGCGCAGGATGCGTCCCCACGCCGAGCCGTACTGCCGCCACAACGGCCCGGTGACGTACGGGATGTCGTACTTCTCGCACAGTTCCCGCACGCGAGGTGCGATCTCGGCATAGCGGTTGCTGGGCAGGTCGGGGAAGGCGTGGTGCTCGATCTGGTGGCCGAGGTTGCCGCTGAGGACGTGGAAGAGCCCGCCGCCGTCGATGTTGGCTGAGCCCTGGATCTGCCGCAGATACCACTGACCACGCGTCTCGCCCTCGACGTGTTCCTCCGTGAACGTCTGGACGTCACCGGGGAAATGACCGCAGAAGATGATGGTGTGCGACCACAGATTGCGCGCGGTGTTGGCCGTGAGGTTCCCCATCAGGCAGGGCAGCGCCGACGGCCCCGCGAGCAGCGGGAAGAGCACGTAGTCCTTGGCGATCTGGCGGGTGGCCTTGGTGAGCAACCCGGTCAGGTCCGTCACGAACGAACGCCATGACCTGGAGCCCGATGCGACCGTCTCGGGCTCCAGGTCGTACAGCGCGATGCCCCACTCGAAGAGGGGCGCGAGCACGAAGTTGTAGAGCGGCTGGGCGAGATGGCGCGGATACCAGGGCTGGTCGGCGCTCATCCGGAAGACGACATATCCGAGGTCCCGGTCGCGGTCGACGACGTTGGTCCAGGTGTGGTGCAGATGGTTGTGGGTGTGCTTCCAGGCCTCGGCTGGCGTCAGGAAGTCCCACTCCCAGGTGGACGAGTGGATCGCGGGATCACCCATCCAGTCCCACTGGCCGTGCAGGATGTTGTGGCCGAGCTCCATGTTCTCCAGGATCTTGGCGACGGAGAGCATGGCGGTGCCCGCCGCCCAGGCGGGCGGGAACAGGGAGACGGCGAGGGCCGCCCGGCCGCCCGCCTCCAGGCCGCGCTGGGTGGCGATCACGGTGCGGATGTAGCGGGCGTCGTCGGCGCCGCGCGCGGCGATGATCTCGGAGCGGATCCGGTCGAGTTCCTCGCCCAGTTCTTCGCCCAGTTCCTTGCGGGGTTCCTTGCCGGGTTCCGTATCGGTGGCGGCGAGAGGGTTCGCGGTCACGGGGACTCCTTGTGTGGCTAGGCGTGTGGCTAGGCGTGTGGCTAGGCGTGTGGCTAGGCGTCGAGGGAAACCGGTCCGGCCGCGGCCGAGACGCACGTCTGGATCAACTGGCCGGTCCCGTCGTGGATTTCACCGGTGCGCAGATCGCGCACGCGCCCGTACGTCAGGGGAACGAGGCAGCCGAAGCAGATGCCCCGCCGGCATCCGTACGGCATCGGCACCCCCGCCGACTCGCCGACGGCCAGGAGCGGGGTCGACGCGTCCGCGGCGGTCTCGGTCCCGGTACGGGTGAACAGCGCCCGGCCGCCGGGGGCGGCGCAGGGGTCCGGCGGCGCCACCGGGGCGAGCCGGAAGCGCTCCACGTGGAGCCGTTCGCGCAGGCCCGCCCCGCTCCAGTGGTCCTCCATCGCGTCGAGCAGTCCGGCCGGGCCGCAGGCCCAGGTCTCGCGCTCGCGCCAGTCGGGGCAGAGCCGGACCAGGGCGTCCGGGGTGAGCCTGCCGTGCGGCCGGGTGTGGTGTTCGCCGTAGGACAGCCAGGTCAACCGCCGCTCGGCCGCGTGCAGTTCGTCGCTGAAGATGCTGTCATCGGCGCCGGGCGCACTGTGCAGCAGGAGGACATCGGGGGGCGGGGTCCGACCGCGCACGAGGGTGCGGATCATGCCCATGGCCGGGGTGATGCCGCTGCCCGCGGTCACGAACAGGATGCGGTCCCGAAGCCGGTCCGGGAGCACGAACTCCCCTTGCGCCGGGCCGATGCGGAGCACCGTGCCCGGCGGCGTCCGGTGGGCCAGGCGCGGGGACACCCTGCCGCCGGGCGCGGCCTTGACGGTGATCGTCAGGAGCCCGTCCGCCCGGTCCGGCACGGACGTGAGGGAGTAGGTGCGCCAGTGCCGTACGCCGTCGATCTCGACGCCGACGGCCAGGTACTGCCCCGCGCGGTGTCCGGCCCAGCCCCGGCCGGGCCTGAGGGTGAGCGTGGTGGCGTCCGGGGTCTGCGGTCTCACCGCTGTCACCCGGCCCGCGGGGAGCCGCGCGTCGAGCAGGGGATCGATCAGTCCGAGGTAGTCGTCCGGGGCGAGCGGGCTGGTCAGCCAGGAGGCGGTGGTCAGCAGCCTGCCCATGAGGGCCGGTAACGCAGGCATGGCACGGATTCCTCTCGTCACGCGGCACGAAGGGTGTCGCGTACGTCGAGTCGTCCCGGGCCCGGCTGAGGCCACGTAACCACGCCGGTGCGAACGGGCGCACGACCAGGAGGCCGCATCCCGCCACACGTGATCTGCGGTGCCTCGCGCGCGGATCTCCCCGCGGCGCGGTGGTCTGCGAGGACAAGTCCTGGCGAACCTGCCGGGAATGGCCGGATGATGACGCCCATTCCCGACACTTCCCGACACCCTCGCGCGGCGCGCCGGGGATCAGCCGTTGGGGAGGATGACCGCCCTGCCGTTGATCCGGCCGTCGTGCAGGTGCTCGTACGCCTTGGGGGCGTCGTCCAGTGCGTACGTCTCCACGTGGACGTCGATCGCGCCGGAGCGCGCCAGGTCGAGGACCTCGATCAGCTCGGCCCTGCTGCCCCAGTAAGGGGCGCGGACCGCGGCGTCGTAAGGGGTCGAGCCGAACCCGACGGACGCGGTCCCGCCGCCGATGCCGACGATGGTGACGTCCGCCTCCACCGCGGCACAGGCGGTCGCCGTGGCAACGGTGGGCTGCGCGCCGACGAAGTCGAACACCGCCTGGGCGCCGAGGCCGCCGGTCAGCTCGCGGACCTTCGCCGCCGCGTGTTCGTCCGAAAGGACGGTCTCGTGGGCGCCGACCTGGTGGGCAAGGCGCAGCTTCCCGTCGGTGACGTCCAGGGCGATCACCCGTGCCGGGGTCAGCGCGCGAAGGAGCTGGATGGCGACATGCCCCAGACCGCCGGTGCCGATGACCACGGCGGTGCTGCCGGGGGTCAGCTTGGGCAGGGAGGTCTTGATGGCGTGGTACGGGGTCAGGCCCGCGTCGGTGAGCGGCACCGCGGTCACCGGGTCGAGGCCGTCCAGCGGGACCAGGTGGCGCGCGTCGTCCACGATCATGTACTCGGCGATGGCGCCGGGCGCCCCGAGTCCGGGCGGCCGGATGCCGAGGTCGGCGGCGCGCGTGCAGTAGTTCTCCTTGCCCTGCGCGCACATCGCGCAGGCGCCGCAGCCCCAGGGGCCGTAGACGGCCACGGAGTCGCCGACCTCGAAGCCGGTGACGCCCTCGCCAAGGGCGGCGACGGTTCCCGCGCCCTCATGGCCGAGGGTGAGCGGCAGCGGGAAGGTCAGCTCCTGTGCGGACCAGCTCATCACCGCGATGTCGGAGTGGCAGACGCCCGCGGCGGTGACCTTGAGGAGCACCTGGCCGGGGGCCGGCTCCGGGCGCGGGACGGTGACCACCTCGGGGGCCGCGCCGACGCTGCGGTACTGGACGGCCTTCATCATCTCGACGGGCGATGCGGGGCGTTCTTGCGCTGACATCCGGGATGCCTCTTCTCGTTCTTCGTGCTGTGCGCTGGTGTCCCCCTTGGACATCTATCCCCGCGGCGGCGCGGTGCCTAGCCGCCGTCGATCGGGTGGTAGGTGCTCATGTCTCCGACTGTACTCCTCGTAATGTCCCAATGAGACATGTGACCCATTGAGACATCTGGAGCGCGTGCGGGACATGGCTCCGAACGTCTCAACAGGCCCCCGAAGCACCCGAGTTGAGGGGTACTATCAAAAACCTAAGTGCCTGCTATCAAGTGAGAAGGCGAACCCACCCGCATGACACGCAGCTATGACCAGTCCTGTCCGGCGGCACGGGCCCTGGACGTCGTCGGCGGCCGATGGTCCCTGCTGATCGTGCGCGAGCTGCTGCTCGGCCCCCGGCGCTACACCGACCTCGTCGCGGGACTGCCCGGCATCGGCCCCAACGTCCTCGCCGAGCGGCTGCGCGAACTGCGCGACGCGGGCATCCTCAGCCAGGCCAAGCTGCCGCCCCCTGCGCCGTCCGCGGTCTACGAACTGACCGAACTCGGCGCCTCCATGCGCCCGGTGATCGACGAGCTCACCCGCTGGGGCATGCGCCTTCCCGCCTCGTCGCGGCCCGGCGACACCTTCCGGCTCAGCTGGGTGCTCGGCTGTCTGCGCGCCAGCTTCCGACCCGAAGAGGCCATCGGTGTGCGGGAGACGTACGAGTTCCGGGTGGATGGCGACGCCTTCCACCTCCGCGTGGACGACGGGGCGCTCGACATCCGGAACGGCTCCGCCACGGACCCCGCCTGCGTCATCACGACCGACCTCGGGACCTTCATGGCCGTCGGCGCGCGGCTCGTGGACATCCAGGACGCCGCCGCACGCGGCCTCGCCGAGCTGGAGGGCGAACTCCCGGCCGCCGCACGGGCGATCGCCATCGTCGGCGCGCACCCCGAGGCCACCGGCGGCCGCCACGGCATCGTCGGAGCCGTCGGGGCCACCTTCCGCCCCGAGCACGCGCTCGGCGTACGCGAGACCTACGAGTTCGTGATCGGCGGGCTCGTCTTCCATGCCCGCGTCGACGACGGCACCGTCGAGATGGGCCTCGGCCCCGCGGCGGACGCGGTCACGACACTCGTCACCGACCTGGGCACCTTTCTCCAGCTGGGCGTGGGCTCCCTGCCGCTCGAAGACGCGGTCAGCGCGGACGTCATCAGCGTCAACGGCGACCTGGAGGCGGCACTGCGGATGGCGGACGCCTTCGGCGTGGTCCGCGCCGGCGGGCCGGTATCCGTTCACTGACCGGGACGCCAGCGGGCCCCCGCGGATCGGAATCCGCGGGGGCCCGCTGGTGGTCAGGTACTCGTGACCGGTGAGCGATCAGTCCGTGCCGGACTCCATCGCCGCGCGGTCCAGCATCGTCTCCTCGTCCGCGGCAGTACCGCGCGAGGCGATCGCCTCGGCGCCGCCGCCGTCCATGGCGCCGATCAGGCCGGTCGAAGCCGCCTGCGCGGCGCCGATCGGCGTCGGGTGGCCGCCGCCGACCAGGCCGAGGGCCGCGTACTGCTCGAGCCGCGCGCGGGAGTCGGCGATGTCGAGGTTGCGCATGGTGAGCTGGCCGATCCGGTCCACCGGGCCGAACGCCGAGTCCTCGGTCCGCTCCATCGAGAGCTTGTCCGGGTGGTAGCTGAACGCCGGGCCCGTGGTGTCGAGGATCGAGTAGTCCTCGCCGCGCCGCAGCCGCAGCGTCACCTCTCCGGTGATCGCAGCGCCGACCCAGCGCTGCAGCGACTCGCGGATCATCAGCGCCTGCGGGTCGAGCCAGCGGCCCTCGTACATCAGCCGGCCGAGACGCCGGCCCTCGTTGTGGTACGAGGCCACGACGTCCTCGTTGTGGATCGCGTTGACCAGACGCTCGTAGGCGATGTGCAGGAGCGCCATGCCGGGGGCCTCGTAGATGCCGCGGCTCTTGGCCTCGATGATCCGGTTCTCGATCTGGTCGGACATGCCGAGCCCGTGTCGGCCGCCGATCGCGTTGACCTCCATGACGAGGTCGACCGCGGAGGCGAACTCCTTGCCGTTGACGGTGACCGGACGGCCCTGGTCGAAGCCGATCGTCACGTCCTCGGTGTCGATCTCCACCGACGGGTCCCAGAACTTCACGCCCATGATCGGGTCGACCGTCTCGAGCCCGGTGTCGAGGTGCTCCAGGGTCTTGGCCTCGTGCGTGGCGCCCCAGATGTTGGCGTCCGTGGAGTACGCCTTCTCCGTCGAGTCCCGGTAGGGCAGCTCGTGCGCGAGCAGCCACTCCGACATCTCCTTGCGGCCGCCGAGCTCCGTGACGAAGTCCGCGTCCAGCCAGGGCTTGTAGATCCGCAGGTGCGGGTTGGCGAGCAGCCCGTACCGGTAGAACCGCTCGATGTCGTTGCCCTTGAACGTGGAGCCGTCGCCCCAGATCTGCACCCCGTCCTCGAGCATGGCCCGCACCAGGAGCGTGCCGGTCACGGCGCGGCCCAGCGGCGTGGTGTTGAAGTACGCACGCCCGCCCGACCTGATATGGAAGGCACCGCACGCGAGCGCGGCGAGCCCTTCCTCGACCAGCGCTTCACGGCAGTCGACGAGCCGGGTGATCTCGGCGCCGTACGCGGAGGCACGGCCGGGCACGGAGGCGATGTCGGGCTCGTCGTACTGGCCGATGTCGGCGGTGTACGTGCACGGGACGGCGCCCTTGTCGCGCATCCAGGCGACGGCAACCGAGGTGTCGAGACCGCCGGAGAAGGCAATGCCGACGCGCTCGCCGGCGGGGAGGGAGGTGAGGACCTTGGACATAGGAAGAGTATGCATCACTTCGCATGACCATGCAACGTTGGCCGCCCGGCCGCGATCGACAGCGCGCCAAAGCCCTGGCCGCAGGCCGTATCGGCCTAATGCCTAGGATGTGCAAGTGCTTGAATACCGCATCAGGACGGCCACCACCGACGACCTCGGCGCCGCGCGGGCCGTCATGCTCGACACCGTCTACCACGATTTCGGCACGGGGTACGTGCCGCGCTGGCACGGCGACATCATCGACCTCGACGGTGCGTATCTGAGGCCCGCCCGCCACACCCTGCTGGTCGCGGTGGACGAGCGGGACGGGGCGGTCGCCGCCACCGCGGCGCTCGACTCCCGCGGCCCCGCACATCCGCCGAACCCGCGCTGGATCGCCGATCGATTCCCCTCGGGCGGGACGGCGCAGCTGCGGCGCGTCTATGTACGTGCCGAGCACCGGCGCCGCGGCCTCGCCCGGCGCCTGGTCGGCGAGCTGCTCGACTTCGCCGCGGCGGACGGCGGCTACGAGGCCGTCTACCTGCACACCGACCCGGCGGTGACCGGCGCCGAGGGCTTCTGGCGTTCGCTGGGCAAGGTGGTGCACGACGAGCGCGAGGACTCCTGCGCGTCGCGCGTCATGCACTTCGAAGTGCCCATGCGGCCGTAGCCCCCCCACTCCTCCCCTGCCGCGCAGCCCCGCCAGGACCCCGACCCATTAATGGAAATGGTTGTCATGTAACCTCAGTGGCTGCCGCTGCACCACCGGACCCGCTCCACCCCGAGTCGGCCCCACTCCACCCGAGAACGAGGACCATGCGCTCCGTCCGCCACCGCCCCCTCATAGCCGGCCTGCTCGTCGCTCCCCTGCTCGCCGGCTGTTTCGCCGCCAAGAACGACGCGTCCGGCTCCGGCGACACCGCGGAAGGCGCCCGACTGAAGGTCGCGCTCGCCTTCCCGCCCTCCGAGAACTTCTCGCCGTACGGAGCCGACGCCACCCTCCTCAGCCGTCTCGGCGTCACGGAGGGCCTGACCAAGCTGGACGCGAACGGCGCCGCCGCCCCGTCGCTCGCCGCGTCGTGGAAGCAGGAGGGCGACCGCAGCTGGCTGTTCACCCTGCGCCAGGCCACCTTCCAGGACGGCACCCGGGTCACACCGGCCGCCGTCTCGTCGGCCCTCACCCACGCGGGCGAGGCCAAGCCCGTCACGGCCGCGCTCTCGGGGGCCGCCCTCACCGCCGAGCCCGTCGGCGACGACCGGGTCCGGATCACCACCGCCGACCCCGACCCCGCGCTTCCGCTGCGCCTGTCGAGCCCCGGCCTGGCCGTGCTCTCCACGAAGGCGTACGAGAAGGGCGACAAGGTCAGTCCGGTCGGCACCGCCACGGGGCCCTTCGAGCTGACCGGGAGCACCGGCGCCACCGCGGCCGTCCTCGACCGCTTCGACGACTACTGGGGCGGTCGCGCCCAGGCGTCCGGCGTCGACGCGAGGTTCATCGCCGACGGCACCGCCCGCACGAACGCGCTGCGCACCGGCGACGTGGACGTCGCCGAGGCGGTCCCCGTCTCCCAGGCCGCGTCACTCGAAAAGGGCCACGGCCGCGAGACCGCGACGGCCCGCACCACGGCTCTCCAACTCAACACCGAGAAGGGCGTCTTCAAGGACCCCGGTCTGCGCGCCGCCGCCCGTGCCGCGATCGACACGTCCGCGCTCGCCAAGGACGTGTACGAAGGCCACGCCGACACCGGCAAGGGCATCTTCGGCCCCGCCCTGACCTGGGCCGAGGGCAAGCGCGTCAAGCCCGAGGGACAGGCGAAGGCGAAGGCACCCGGCGGGAGGCCGATCACCCTGGGCACGTACGACAACCGGCCCGAACTGCCCGAGGTCGCCCAAGTCCTCAAGCAGCAACTGCAGAAGGCCGGGTTCAAGGTGACGCTGGAGGTCCGCGAGTCCTCCCGCATCGAAGGCGACGCGCTGGCCGGGAAGTTCGACGCGTTCGTCGGCGCCCGCAACACCATGCTCGACACCGGCGACCCCGTCTCGGTCCTCGCGAGCGACTACACCTGCGACGGCAGCTACAACCTCTCGCTGCTGTGCGACCCGTCGGTCGACAAGGCCGTGCAGAAGGCCGAGAACACCGCCGACACCGCGAAGCGGCAGGACGCGACCCTGGCCGCCGAGGCCGCGATCCTCGGCACCGACGCCGTCGTCCCGCTGGTCCACCAGCGGATCATCACAGGCGTCGGCGGCTCGGTGCGGGGCGAGATCCTCGACCCGTACGAGCGGACGCTGGTCTCCGCCGGCACGAGGCGCTGAGGGCGGCGTGCCAAGCCTCGCCCCCGCCGGCCGGCCGGCGGCGCTGCTCTGGCGCGCGGCCCTGGCCGCCGCGCTGCTGTGCGTGATCGGCCTGCTGCCCTGGCTCTCGCACACCGACCCGGCGCTCACCGTGCTCAAGGCGCGGTCGGCGGAGCGCACCCCCACGCCCGAGGTCCTGGACGCGATCCGTGCCGACATCGGCCTGGACCAGGGGCCGTTGCACCTGCTCGGGCAGTGGACCAGCGGGCTGCTGCACGGGGATGCCGGTCGGTCGTGGATCTCCGGTGATGCCGTACTGCCCTCCGTGGTGCAGTCCCTGGGCGTCTCGTTGCTCCTGATGTCCGTGGCGCTCGCGGTGGCCGTCGTCACGGCAGGCGCGGTGTGCGCCCGCACGCTGTGGCTCGGCTCGCGGCGCCGTCTCACCGGGCGCCGCAACCCGGGCAGCGGCGCGGCGGTCCTCGCCGCGCTGCCCGAGTTCCTGACCGCCTCGGTGCTCGCCACCGTGATCGGCGTGCACCTGGGCTGGCTGCCCGCCCTCGGCTGGTACGGGCCGCAGTGGCTGGTGCTGCCCGCGGTCTCGCTCGGCCTGCCCGCCGGCGCACTGCTCGGGCGGCTCCTCGACGACCTGCTGCCCGGCGCCTTCGCCGAACCGTGGGCGCGGGCCGCCGCGGCCCGCGGCATCCCGAGCGGGCGCATCGCGTGCCACGCGCTGCGCCGCTGCGTCCCCGGCCTGCTGCCGAACCTCGGCCTGTTCGTCGTGGGCCTGACCGGTGGCGCGGTCGCCGTGGAGCAGGTCTTCGACATTCCCGGGCTCGGCCGCTCCACCCTCCAGGCCGCCGTGGCGCAGGATCTGCCCGTCCTCCAGGCCGGGGCGCTCGCGCTCGTACTGCTCGCCGCCGTGGCGGGCGGCCTCTTCCGCCTCGCCGCTCGCCTCACGAGCGGTCCCGCCCTGCGCGACGGCGCGCTGCCGACCCTGCACAGCCCGGCCCCGCCCGCGCCCAGCCGACTGCCGCTCCTGTACGGCGGGCTGCTCCTGGGCGTCATCCTGCTCAGCCTGGCCCGCGATCCCCTCGCCCTGGACACCGCGGCCCGGCTCCAAGCGCCGTCCTGGGCGCACCCGTTCGGCACGGACGCCCTGGGCCGCGACGTCCTTGCCCGGGTCGGGCACGGCGCGCTGCACACACTCTCCCTGGCCCTGGGCATCAGCGCCTTCGCCCTGGTGACCGGTGTGCTTCTCGGGCTCCTGCCCCGGTTCTCCGGTCCACTCCTCGACACGCTCAACGCCATCCCGCCGACCCTCGCGGGCCTCCTCGTCGCCGGTGTCGCGGGCAGCGGTGCGGCCACGCCCGCGATCGCGGTGGCCGCCGTCGCCTGGGTCCCCCTGGCCGCCCACACCGCCGCCCTGCTCCTCCAGGAGCGCGCCACCCTCCACCTGACGGCGACCCGGAGTCTGGGCGCGGGCCGCCTGCATCAGCTCCGGCACCATCTGCTGCCCGCGGTCCTGCCGCCCGTCGCCCGCCACGCGCTGCTGCGGCTTCCCGGCGTCGCGCTCGCCCTGGCCGCCCTCGGCTTCCTCGGCCTCGGCGCCCAGCCCCCGTCCCCCGAGTGGGGCCTGCTCCTCGCCGAGAACCAGCCCTACGCCGAACGCGCCCCCTGGGCACTGCTCGCCCCGGCAGCGGCGCTCGCCCTCCTCGGGGCCCTCGCGGTGACGTCGGCGGGCGGCGTGCCGGTTCCCCGGTGGCTGCGGCGCGGACGCCGGTCCGACGATCCGCCCCTCGTGGACGAAGCGCCGCCCCCGAAGCGGGAGTTGACCACGGCAGGGACGGGCTCCCGATGAGCGTTCGACGTCAACTGCCCCTGCCCGCACGGCTGCGCACCCGCCCCGGGAAGCAATCACCCCGCGAACGGACCTGGCCGCACCTGTCCCCGCTCCTGCGCCTGCTGATCCTGACCCAACTCGCCTTCAACGTCGGCTTCTTCGCCGTGCTGCCCTTCCTGGCCGAGCACCTCGGCGCGGCGATCGGCATGGCGGGCTGACTGGTCGGGCTCGTCCTCGGGCTTCGGACGTTCAGCCAGCAGGGGCTCTTCGTCGTGGGCGGCGCCCTGACCGACCGGTACGGCGTACGGCCGGTCGTGCTCACCGGGTGCGTGCTGCGGATCGCCGGTTTCGCCTGGCTCGGCTTCGCGCGGCAGACCTGGGCGGTCATCGGCGCCGTACTCCTGATCGGGTTCGCCGCGGCCCTGTTCTCCCCCGCCGTGGAGTCCGAGGTCGCCCGGCAGGCGGTGCTCTGGGAGGAGGAAGGCCACGGCCCGCGCACCCGCGTCCTGGCCCTGCTCACCGTGGCGGGCCAGGCCGGCGCGTTCCTCGGTCCGCTCATCGGCGCGCTGCTGCTCTCCGTCGACTTCCGCGCCGTCTGCCTGGCCGGGGCCGGGGTCTTCGTCCTTGTCCTGGCCGGGCACCTGTGGCTGCTGCCCCAGCGGATCCCCGGGCGGGAGCGGATCCGCGTACGAGGAGGCATGGGCGAGCTGCTGCGCAACCGCCGCTTCCTGGCGGTGTGCTGTGCCTACGGCGCCTATCTCCTGGCGTACAACCAGCTCTATCTCGCCCTCCCGCAGGAGGTGGAGCGCGCGGCCGGGTCACAGGCGCCGCTGGCCTGGCTCTTCGCCCTGTCCTCGCTGCTCGTGGTGGCCACGCAGCTTCCGGTCACGCACTGGGCCGCGGGCCGGCTCGACGAGCGGCGCTCCATGGCGGCCGGGCTCGTGCTCGTGTCCGCCGGGTTCGCCGTCGTGGCCCTCGCGCGCCCGGCCGCCTGGACCGGCGCTGCCGGGCTGCTGCCCGCCGCCGCCTTCGTCGTCCTGCTCACGCTCGGCCAGATGCTGGTCGCCCCGGCCGCGCGCGCCTGGGTCCCCGATCTGACGCGCGACGGCAGGCTGGGCCTCTACACCGGCGCCCTGTCCTCGGTCTCCGGTCTGATCGTCCTCGCGGGCAGCGCCGCGACCGGCTCGCTGCTCGACGCGGGGCTCCCGCCCTCGGTGCCGTGGCTCGCGCTCGCCGCGGTCCCGCTCCTCGCCGTGGCGCTGCTGCCCCGCCGCACCCCTGCTCCCGGTGCGTCAGCCGGCTGACGCACCGGGCATCGCCGGGGCCGTGAGGGCCGCCAACTCCTCGGGGGTGCGCGGCCCTTCGCCCGCGACGTCGAGCAGCCCCTTGGTCCGCAGCAGCTCCGATACGGCGATCCCCCAGGGCAGGCGAAGGCCCGCCTGCGCCAGGAGGTCGCGGTGGGCCAGCATCTGCGCGACCGGTCCCGTACGCACCCCCGAGGGTGTGAGCAGCGCCGCGTCGTCGGCCCAGCGGAGGGCCAGATCGACGTCGTGGGTGGCCATGACCACGGTCGTCCCCGCGTCCCGCAGGCCTTGCAGGGTGTCCAGGAGGCGCTCTTGGCCGTCGGGGTCGAGCCCCGCCGTCGGCTCGTCGAGGATCAGTACGCGCGGCCGCATCGCCACGGCGCCGGCGATGGCCGTCCGCTTCCGCTGGCCGTAGGAGAGCAGATGCGTCGGCCGGTCCGCCAGGGCGCTGATGTCGAGCGCGGCGAGCGCCTCGGCGACCCGCGCCCGGACCTCGGCGTCGGAAAGACCCAGGTTCAGCGGCCCGAAGGACACGTCCTGCTCGACCGAGGCCGCGAACAGCTGGTCGTCCGGGTCCTGGACGACCAGCTGCACGGTGGTGCGCAGCCGGGTCAGACCCTTGCGGTCGTACGTCACGGGGGTGCCCCCGAGCGTCAATCCGCCCTGGTCCGGGCGGAGTCCGCCGCTCAGCAGCCGCATGAGGGTGGTCTTGCCGCTGCCGTTGCGGCCGAGGAGCGCAAGCGCGCGCCCCTCGGTGACGTCGAAGTCCAGGCCGCTGAGCACGGTGGGCCCTTCTTCGTACGCGTAGGAAGCGGCGCGCAGAGCGACCAGGGTCTCGCTCGCCTCTCGCTCGCGAGGAGCGCTCGGCTCGCTCATGGAAGAAGCCTTTCCAGTACGAGGGTGAGGGCCACCAGGCCCGTGAGGAGTACCGCGCTGACGGCCACGAAGCCCCGGGAGACCCTGGCGTCGGGCACGAGCACCCGCAGGGTTCCGTCGTAGCCACGCCCGGCGAGCCCGGCCTGCAATCGCGTCGCCCGGTCGAAGGCCCGCACGAACGCGGTGGCGCCGAGGCCGCCGAGGGAGCGCCAGGTGGCGGCCCGGGTGGTGTGGCCGAGGCGCGCGGCCTGCGCCTGCCGGATCCTGCTCATGGAGTCCAGGAGCAGGAAGCTCATGCGGTACATGACCAGGGCGACGTCCACGACCGGCGCCGGTACGCCCGCCTTCACCAGGCGGGGCAGCAGATCCGACATCGGTGTGGTGAAGGCGAAGAGCAGGACACCGAGCGAGGCCGCCGAGGTGCGCAGGAGCAGACCGCCGGCCCGCGCGGGGCCGCCGTCGGCCAGCGTGACGAACCCTTCGGGCCCGCCGAGTTGCACGATCAGGGTCAGGGCGCCGGTGACGCAGAAGCCGAGCGGCACGCGGTAGGCGCGCCACAGTTTGCGCGGCGGCACACCGGCGGGCCCGAGCAGCACGACGAGCGCGGCGACCAGGACCAGGGCGGCACCCGGCCAGGGCGGCAGGGAGACGGCAAGGACGGTGAGGCCGAGCCCGAGCACGGCCTTGTCCACGGGATGGCGGCGGCGCCAGCGACTGCTGTGCGCCGCCGCGTCGATGGGGAGCACGCCGGGTCAGACCTGCTCGGTCTCTGGCCGGGCGCCCTCCGCATCGGTTGTCTGCTCCGTGGGGGCGGATGCGGGGGCGGGTGCGGGTGCGGGTGCCTCCTGCGACCGTGCGATCTCCGCGCCCTGCCTGCGTCCCTTGCGCAGACCGAAGTAGTACGCGAGGACGCCCGCGCCCAGCGCCGCCTGCAGGGCGAAGAGCGCCGACTCGACCTCCCCGGAGGGGGGTTCGTACAGCGGCGAGAACCAGGGTTCGTAGTCCGGATTGATCTCGGTGATCGCGGTCTCGGCCTGGGCGTCGGCCCCGGCGAACGGCTCCTTCTCGTCGTCGCCGAGACCGAGCGCCAACGGCAGTACCGCGAGCGCGGCGACGATGAGGAGCAGCAGAGTGTTGATCTTCGCGTTCCGGCTCATCAGGCGCTGGCCCCCGTCTCCGTCGTCGTCTTCTCCGTCGCCGCGGTCTCCTCCGTCGTCGCGGTCTTCTCCGTCGTCGCCGTCTCCGTCGCCTTGGTGGCCGACCGCTTGCCCTGGAGGAGCACGCCGAGCCGCGTCAGCTCACCCTTGCTGGACTGCACGAGCAGCCGCATCACGATGACGGTGAGCAGTCCCTCGCTGACGGCCAGGGGGATCTGCGTGACGGCGAAGATGCCGCCGAACTTGCCCAGGGCGCCGATGAATCCGCTGCTGGGGTCGGGGAACGCCATGGCCAGCTGGACGCTGGTGACGCAGTACGTGGACAGGTCGGCGACGAACGCGCCGAAGAACACGGCGACCATGAGCGGCACGTCGTACCGCTTCAGGAGCCGGTAGACGGCGTATCCGGCCCATGGCCCGACGATCGCCATGGAGAACACGTTGGCGCCGAGCGTGGTGAGCCCGCCGTGGGCGAGCAGCAGGGCCTGGAACAGCAGGGTGATGGTGCCGAGCACCGTCATGATCGGCGGCCGGAACAGGATCGCGCCGAGCCCGGTTCCCGTCGGGTGCGAGCAACTGCCCGTGACGGAAGGGATTTTGAGTGCGGAAAGGACAAATGTGAAGGCACCGGAGGCTCCCAGGAGCAGGGTGCTCTCCGGGTGCTCCTTGACCTCACGGGTCAGGGAGCGGACTCCGTGGACGACGAACGGCGCGGACGCTACGCCCCAGGCGATCGCGTGCGCCGGTGGGAGGAAACCCTCGGCTATGTGCATGGCTAAGCAGACCCTCTCCAGCACCTCGTGGATGGACAACGTGCCTTGGCCGGTCTCCTGGCTGACGGGTCGTACCGACCGGACTCCGCCTTCCCGGGTGCGTGAGCACCCAGTGGCTGCCGCGAGGGCTGGAGCCGGACTTCCCGATCACAGTGGCGAGGGCCGCACCGGCATCACACCGGATTTCCCGTTCACCAAGGCGTGGTGACCTTAGTGCGCGACCGAGATTCCTGACAACTTGCGGGACCACCGCAGCTGTGGCACGCGCGAGCGCACACGACCAGGGCGTACGCCCCTGGTCAGCCCCTGTGCCCGGTGCGTGCACACCTGGCGCGCGCCACGCCTTCTTCGGGCGTCGGGGAGCGGGTGGAGGGTCAAGAGTGCGTGAAGCCGGGCTGTCGCTTCTCGACGAAGGCGGCCATCCCCTCCTTCTGGTCCGCGGTCGCGAACACGGCGTGGAAAAGGCGGCGTTCGAAGCGGACGCCCTCCGCGAGGGTCGTCTCGAAGGCGCGTGACACCGCCTCCTTCGCCATCATCGCGACGGGCAGGGACATCCCCGCGACGGTCTCGGCGACGGCGAGTGCCTCGCCGACGAGATCACCGGCGGGCACCACCCGGGAGACGAGCCCGGCCCGCTCAGCCTCGTCGGCGTCCATGGTCCTGCCGGTCAGACACATCTCCATGGCCTTGGCCTTCCCCACCGCTCGGGTCAGCCGCTGCGAGCCGCCGATGCCGGGGATGACGCCCAGTTTGATCTCGGGCTGTCCGAACACGGCGGTGTCGGCGGCCAGCAGGATGTCGCACAGCATGGCCAGCTCGCAGCCTCCGCCGAGCGCGTAACCAGAGACGGCCGCGACCGTCGGCGTGCGCAGCGCCCCGAGCCGGTCCCAGGCGGTGAACCAGTCGCTGAGGTACATGTCCATGTAGCTCTGGGGCCGCATCTCCTTGATGTCGGCCCCGGCGGCGAACGCCTTCGGTGATCCGGTGAGGACGATGCAGCCGATGCCCGGGTCCCGGTCCAGGTCAGCCGTCGCGGCGACGATCTCGTTCATCACTTGGAGGTTGAGTGCGTTCAGGGACTTGGGGCGGTCGAGCGTGAGCAGCGCGGTGCGGCCTTTCCGCTCGATGCGGATCGTCTCGTACGACTCCGTGGCCTCAGCCGTCTCCGCGGTCTCCGCGGTCTCCGTGGTCTCCGTGGTCTCCGTGGTCATGCGTCGTCCCCGTCCCCTGCCTTGTGGTGCCTGATGGTGTTGACGATCCCGGAGAAGTCCTGGTCCGCTCCGGCTCCCTGCGCGTAAGTGGCGTACAACTCAGCCGCCTTGAGGCCGAGTTGGGCGTCGATCCCACTGGCTGCAAGGGCGTTGGCCGCCAGGCCGAGGTCCTTGGCCATCAGCGGGGCGGCGAACCCGGGGCGGTAGTCGCGGTTGGCGGGGCTGCCCGGGACGGGGCCCGGCACCGGACAGTTGACGGTCAGGGCCCAGCACTGGCCGGACGCGGTCGACGCCACGTCGAACAGGGCCTGAGGGGAGAGGCCGAGGCTCTCGCCGAGTACGAACGCCTCGCTCACCGCGATCATCGAGACCCCGAGGATCATGTTGTTGCAGATCTTCGCGGCCTGACCCGCGCCGGGCCCGCCGCAGTGCACCGCCTTCCTGCCCATGACCGTCAGGAGCGGCTCGGCCTCGGCGAACTCGGCTTCGCCGCCGCCCGCCATGAAGGTGAGCGTGCCGGCCTCGGCGCCCACCACTCCCCCGGAGACCGGGGCGTCCAGCGTCCGCATCCCGGCCGCGACCGCAGCCTCGTGCGCGCTGCGCGCGTCGGCCACGTCGATGGTCGAGCAGTCGATGAACAGCGTGCCCGGCCGCGCGGCGGCCAGGAGCCCCTCCTCGCGGTAGAGGCCGAGCACGTGCCGTCCCGCGGGCAGCATGGTGATCACCACGTCCGCCGCCGCTGCGGCCCGTGCCGATGATCCGGCCGCCTCCACGCCGTTCTCGACGGCCGCGGTGAGCAGGTCGGGCATCAGGTCGTGGCCGAGGACGCGATGCCCCGCCCCGGCGAGGTTGGCGGCCATCGGACCGCCCATGTGACCTAGGCCGATGAATCCGATCGTGCGCTTGCCGTTCACCACGCCACCTCCTGTGGGGCCGAGGCCAGGTCGAGTTCGCCTCCGGCGGGCGGGGCGAAGTAGCGCTCCACGTCCGCGCCGCCGACCTCGGCCAGGGTGGCCGGGGCCCAGCGGGGGCTGCGGTCCTTGTCGATGACCTGGGCGCGGATCCCCTCGGCCAGGTCGTGCGAGGCGAGCGCGGCGCAGGAGATCCGGTACTCCTGCTCCAGGACGCGCTCCAACGGGCCGAGCCGCCGTGCGCAGCGCAGTGCGGCGAGCGTGACCTTCAGGGCGGTGGGCGACTTGGCGGCGAGGGTGTCGGCCGCCTCCGCGGCGGCGCGTGCTCCATGGCCGCGCAGCCGGGCGAAGATCTCCTCCACCGTGCCGGCGGCGTAGCAGTCGTCGATCCAGGAGCGATGCCCGGCCAGCTCACCGTGCGGCACCTGGCGCACGTAAGGCCGGAGCGCGTCCCACACCGGTCGCGCGGCGAGGTCGTCGAGGAGCCGGGGCAGGTCCCCGCTGGGCACGAAATGGTCGGCGAGCCCGCAGAGCAAGGCGTCGCCCGCGCCGATCTGTGCGCCGGTGAGCGCCAGATGGGTGCCCAGTTCACCGGGCGCGAGGGCCAGCAGGTAGGTGCCGCCCACATCGGGCGCGAAGCCGATGCCGGTCTCCGGCATCGCGATGCGGGAGCGCTCGGTGACGATGCGGACGTCGCCGTGCGCGGAGACACCGACGCCGCCGCCCATCACGATCCCGTCCATCAGGGCGACGTACGGCTTGGGGTAGCGGGCGATGCGGGCGTTGAGCCGGTACTCGTCGCGCCAGAAGTCGGCGGATGCGGTCGTCCCGGCGCGCGCGTCCTCGTAGATGGAGCGGATGTCGCCGCCCGCGCACAGGCCGCGTCCGCCCGCGCCTTGGATGATCACGGTCTGTACGTCCGGGTCGTCCTCCCAGGCGGTGAGCGCCTCGTCGACGCGCCGCACCATGGCGTGAGTGAGGGCGTTGAGGGCCTGGGGCCGGTTGAGCGTGAGGTGGGCCGCGTGGCCCTCGGTACGGAGCAGGACGAAGTCCTCGGCCGCGGTCACCGCAGCGGCTCCGTCAGGCCTCGGGCCACGATGACGCGCATGATCTCGTTGGTTCCTTCCAGGATCTGGTGGACGCGGAGGTCGCGGACGATCTTCTCGATGCCGTACTCGTTCAAGTAGCCGTAGCCTCCGTGGAGTTGCAGGGCACGATCGGCGACGGAGTAGCCGGTGTCGGTGGCGAAGCGTTTGGCCATCGCGCACAGCTGCGGCGCCTGTGGGTCCCGGCGGTCCAGGGCCTGGGCGGCCTGGTGGACCAGGGCGCGGGCGGCGGCGAGTTCGGTCGCCATGTCGGCGAGGCGGAACTGCAGGCCCTGCGCGTCGAGGAGCCGGGCGCCGAAGGCCTCCCGGTCGGCGAGGTACGACAGGCTCTTGTTGAGGGCGCTGCGGGCGCCGCCCAGGGAGCAGGCGGCGATGCCGAGCCTGCCGCCGTTCAGGCCGCTCATGGCGATGCGGAAGCCGTCGCCCACAGGGCCGAGCAGCCGGTCGGCGGGCACCCGCACGCCGTCGAGGACGACCTGCCGGGTGGGCTGGGCGTTCCAGCCCATCTTCTTCTCGTTGGGGCCGAACGAGAGCCCGGGATCGTCTCGTTCGACGACGAACGCGGAGATCCCGCGGGGCCCTTCTGCGTCGGTGCGCGCCATGACGACGTACACCTGCGCGGCGCCCGCACCGGAGATGAACTGCTTGACCCCGCTCAGGACATAGTCGTCGCCGTCGCGCACGGCCCGGGTGCGCAGGGAACCGGCATCCGATCCGGCGCCCGGTTCGGTGAGGCAGTAGCTGCCGAGATCGTCCATGGAGCACAGGCGGGGCAGCCACCGTGCCCGTTGCTCCTGGTCGCCGTAGGTGTCGATCATCCAGGCGACCATGTTGTGGATGGAGAGGTAGCCCGCGATGGACGGGCAGCCGGAGGCGAGTGCCTCGAAGACGAGGACACCGTCGGCCCGGGTCAGACCGCTGCCGCCCGCGTCCTCCCGTACGTACACGCCGCCGAGCCCGAGCCCGGCCGCCTTGCGCAGTACGTCGAGGGGGAAGTGCTTGTCCTGGTCCCACTGCACGGCGCGGGGGGCCAGATGGTCCTCCGCGAAGTCGAGCGTGGTCTCGACGAGGGCCTGTTGGTCCTGGCTGAGCGAGGTGGTGGTCATGGCGCTCATCCCATGGTGGGCAGGGTGAAGCTCGCGCCTTCCCTGGCCCCCGAGGGCCAGCGCGAGGTGACGGTCTTGGTGCGGGTGTAGAAGCGGATGGCGTCCGGGCCGTGCTGGTTGAGGTCGCCGAAGCCGGAGCGCTTCCAGCCGCCGAAGGTGTGGTAGGCCACGGGGACCGGGATGGGGACGTTGACGCCGACCATTCCGGTGTCGACCCGGCGGGTGAAGTCGCGGGCGGTGTCGCCGTCCCTGGTGAAGATCGCGACCCCGTTTCCGTACGGGTGCTCGCTGGGCAGGCGCAGGGCCTGCTCGTAGTCGGCGGCCCGTACGACGCACAGGACGGGGCCGAAGATCTCCTCGCGGTAGATCCGCATCCGCGGGCTGACCCGGTCGAAGAGCGAGGCTCCGGCGAAGAAGCCGTTCTCGTGGTCCGCCAGGGTGAATTGCCGCCCGTCGACGACGAGTTCGGCTCCTTCGTTGACGCCGATGTCCACGTAGCGACGGACCCGGTCGCGTGCGTCCCTGCTCACCAGCGGGCCGAAGTCGGCTTCCGGATCGTCGCTGCGGCCGATGCGCAGCGTGCCGATGCGTTCCTTGAGTGCGGCGACCAGCCGGTCGGCGGTCTCCTCGCCGACGGGCACGGCCACCGAGATGGCCATGCAGCGCTCGCCCGCCGAGCCGTATCCGGCGCCGATGAGCGCGTCGACGGCCTGGTCGAGGTCGGCGTCCGGCATGACGATCATGTGGTTCTTGGCGCCGCCGAAGCACTGGGCACGCTTGCCGTGCGCGGCCGCGGTGGCGTAGATGTGCGCAGCGATCGGCGTGGAGCCGACGAAGCCGAGCGCGCCGACCCGGGGGTCCTCCAGGAGCGTGTCGACCGCCTCCTTGCCACCGTTGACGACGTTCAGGACGCCGGGCGGCAGACCGGCCTCCAGTAACAGTTCGGCGAGGCGCAGGGGCACGGACGGGTCGCGCTCGGACGGCTTCAGGATGAAGGCGTTGCCGCAGGCGAGCGCGGGCGCGGCCTTCCACAGCGGGATCATCGCGGGGAAGTTGAACGGGGTGATCCCGGCGACCACACCGATCGGGGAGCGCAGCGAGTGCACGTCGATCCCGGTGCCCGCGTTGTCGGTGAACTCGCCCTTGAGCAGATGAGGGATTCCCGCGGCGAACTCCACGACTTCCAGGCCGCGTTGGAGGTCGCCGTGCGCGTCGGCCACGGTCTTGCCGTGCTCGGCGGACAGCATCCGTGCCAGGGAGTCGCGTTCCGCTTCGACGAGCTGGAGGAAGCGCAGCAGGACACGGGCGCGACGCTGTGGGTTCCAACTGCCCCACTCCCGCTGGGCGGTGACCGCGTCGGCGATCGCCGTCTCGGTGTCGGCCCGCCCCGCGAGCGGTACGCGGGCCTGGACGGTGCCGGTGTTGGGGTCGTACACGTCGCCGAAGAGGCCCGACGTGCCGGCGGTGTGCTTGCCGCCGATGAAATGGGTGAGTTCACGGACCATGGGTGCCTGCTCTCGTCAGGTGAGATCCGGGGACGGCACGGCGAGCCGCCGGCGGGGCGCACGGGTGTGTGCGCTGCCGGTGCGAGCCGTGGGACAGCGGACGTCGGGACCGTCAGGCGTGGATCGGGACCGCCTGGGGTCGCGAAGTCCTATGAGCGCGTGCTGAGTTGCGTGCGCTCCGCCGGATCACCAGGGTCGTGGGTACGGACCGGTGCCATGCGTGTCTGCTCCATCCTCGTGGACAACACGGAACATTCCGCGGCCGGTATCCTGACTCCCGGATCTGCGCGCGCCGCCCGCCTTCCCGGCAGACCTCGCCAGTGGCGTGTGGATGACAGCACACTCCCCGGTCACAGTGGCGGGACCGTGCCGGATTCACACCGACTTCCCTGCACCGCGGACCTTGTGCCACGAACATATAGTTGGACGTCCTAGTAAGTCCACCCCCCTCGGCCCGCCCCTCAGTCGGCCCGCCCCTCAGTCGGCGCGCGCCTCCTCCCCGGCCACGGGGTAGGGCACGAAGGTGCTGCTGTTCTCGTCGATCGCGAGGCGCCGGTCCAGCGGGGGAACCGCCCGCTGGGGGCAGTCGGTGCGTTCGCACAGGCGGCAGCCCATGCCGATGGGCACGGCGGACGAGGCGCTGTCGAGGTCGAGGCCGTCCGAGTAGACGAGCCGTGCGGCGTGGCGGATCTCGCAGCCGAGGCCGATGGCGAACGTCTTGCCGGGCTCGCCCCAGCCGCCGCGGTGCCGGGTGACCGCACGGGCGGTCCACAGGAAACGCTGGCCGTCCGGCATGGACGCGACCTGGACATGGATGCGGCCGGGCGCGGCGAACGCCTCGTACACGTTCCACAGCGGGCAGGTGCCGCCCGCGCGGGAGAAGTGGAACGCGGTGGCGGACTGCCGCTTCGACATGTTGCCCGCCCGGTCGACCCGGACGAAGGAGAAGGGCACGCCGCGCAGCCGGGAGCGCTGCAGGGTGCTGAGCCGGTGGCAGATCGTCTCGTAGCCCAGGCCGAAATGGTCGGTGAGCCGCTCGATGTCGTAGCGGAACTCCTCCGCGGCCGCGTGGAAGCGGCGGTAGGGCAGGATCAGCGCGGCCGCGAAGTAGTTGGCGATCCCGATGCGGGCCAGCGGCCAGGCCGCGGCCTCCTGACCGAAGTCCTCCGACGCGAGGGCGGAGACCTCGTCCGCGTACTCCAGGAGCGCGAGCTGGGTGGCCATCCGGAACGCCTGCTGGCCGGGGCGCAGCCGGTTGGAGAGGTGCAGGACCCGGGCCGTCGGGTCGTAGTGGTGCAGGAGTCGGTCGGCGTCCGCGGCCAGGCGCACCCCGTGGCGCTCGGCGAGGCGCGCGGACAGGGCGCGTACGACCTCACCGGGACGTACACCGATCTCGGCTGCGAACTGTTCGGCGGCGAGATCGATGTCGTGCAGGTAGTTCTGGCGCCGGTAGAAGAACTCGCGGATCTCCTCGTGCGCGGAACGGGGCTGCGCCACCGCTGCCGGACCGCGCCCCTCCGCGGCCTCGGAGAGCTGTTCGGTGAGGTGCTGGTTCCGGCGGCCGAGGTCCACCAGGACCGTCGCCACTGCGGGCATGCGCGATGCCAGGTCCGAGAGGTCGGAGGCGGACACCCGGCCCGCCGAGACCTCGCCGGTCAGGGCGTCCCGCAGGTCGGCCACCAGACGGCTGGTGTCGCGCGCGGAGAAGAAGCCCGGGTCGACGCCGAACGCCTCCGTGAGCCGCAGCAGCACGGGCACGGTCAGCGGCCGGGAGTCGTGTTCCATCTGGTTCAGATAGCTCGGCGAGATGGCCAGGGCACGGGCCAGGTCGGCCTGGCTCATGCGGCGCTCCTCCCGCAGCCGTCGCAGCCGCGTTCCCGCGTACGTCTTGCTCACCCGTGGCTCCTGCCCGTCCGGTCACGATCGTCGGCACTGCCCGTGATGGTAGCCACGCGGACGAGAACTGCGGGCTTAACAAGATTGGCAAAACGGCGAAGGAAGATGCGCAGAACTTGGCATCTTTCCCCGCTTGTTGGCACTGAGTGCCGATGCCAGAGTCGTACCGCGGCCCGCCGGACTCCGTCGGGCGGATCGGAAACGGGGCACGACTCAATGCCCTGACGTCGGTGATCCCGACCCTTCCGCCCGGCTCGGCGGCATTGCTCGGATCGCTCACCACGGAGCTGGCGGGCCGCACTCTCAATACGTCCGGCACTCTGTGCCATTGATTCGCACAGTTCACGATTTCCTTAGTTCACGAGTTCCCAGGAGACGGTCATGGCACAGGCAGGGACGACGACGGCAACGGCCCAGGAGCTTGCTCAGCGGTGGGCTACCGACGCCCGCTGGAACGGGATCGAGCGCACCTACACCGCCGACGACGTGGTCAGGCTCTCCGGCAGCGTCCGCGAGGAGCACACCCTCGCCCGGCGCGGCGCCGAGCGGCTGTGGCGGCAGCTGCACGAGCAGGACTACATCCACGCGCTCGGCGCCCTGACCGGCGGCCAGGCGGTCCAGCAGGTCAAGGCCGGCCTTCAGGCGATCTACCTGTCCGGCTGGCAGGTGGCCGCCGACGCCAACCAGGCCGGGCACACCTACCCCGACCAGTCGCTCTACCCGGCCAACTCGGTGCCGCAGGTGATCCGTCGGATCAACAACGCGCTGCTGCGCGCCGACCAGATCGCCACCGCCGAGGGCGGCGAGGACACCACCGACTGGCTCGCGCCGATCGTCGCCGACGCCGAGGCGGGCTTCGGCGGACCGCTCAACGCCTTCGAGCTGACCAAGGCGATGATCGCCGCGGGCGCCGCCGGTATCCACTACGAGGACCAGCTGGCCTCCGAGAAGAAGTGCGGCCACCTGGGCGGAAAGGTCCTCGTGCCCACCGGCCAGCACATCCGCACCCTCAACGCCGCCCGCCTGGCCGCCGACATCGCCGATGTGCCGACGCTGATCGTGGCCCGCACCGACGCCCTCGCGGCGAACCTGCTGACCAGCGATGTCGACGAGCGCGACGCGCGGTTCGTCACGGGCGAGCGCACCGCCGAGGGCTTCTACCGGGTGCAGAACGGCATGGCGCCCGTCATCGCCCGCGGCCTCGCCTACGCCCCGTACGCGGACCTCATCTGGGTCGAGACCGGCACCCCTGACCTCGCGCAGGCCCGTGAGTTCGCCGAGGCCATCCACGCCGAGCACCCCGACCAGATGCTCGCCTACAACTGCTCGCCCTCGTTCAACTGGCGTGCCGCCCTGGACGACGACCAGATCGCCAAGTTCCAGCGCGAGCTGGGCGCCATGGGCTACCGCTTCCAGTTCATCACCCTGGCCGGCTTCCACTCCCTCAACCACGGCATGTTCGACCTGGCCCGCGGCTACGCCGAGCACGGCATGACCGCCTATGTCGACCTCCAGGAGCGCGAGTTCGCCGCGCAGGCGCAGGGCTTCACCGCCGTCAGGCACCAGCGCGAGGTCGGCACCGGCTACTTCGACCAGGTGTCCACCGCCGTCAACCCCGCCTCCTCGACGACGGCGCTGTCCGGTTCCACCGAGGAAGAGCAGTTCCACTAGACGCTTCACTGGATCACCGCCATCTCATCCGCGGGCCGGTGGGGGCTTGGCGCGCAGCTCCCCGCGCCCCTTACGGGGCCTCCACCGTCCCGTAGATCCGTACCCCCCTGTTGAGGAGACCGCATGCCCCTCTCCGCTCCGACCCGCCGTGCCCGGGTCCTCGGCTCACCGGCCGACCGGCACGACGAGATCCTCACCCCCGAGGCCCTGGAGTTCGTCGGCCGACTCGTCGACGCCTTCGCCGAACGCCGCCTGGAGATCCTCAAGGAGCGCATGCGGGTGGCGGCCCGCCTCGCTTCCGGCTCCCCGCTCGACTTCTCCATCGCCACTGCCCGCATACGGGCGGACGACTCCTGGCAGGTGGCGCCCCCCGCGCCCGGCCTGACCGACCGCCGCGTGGAGATCACGGGACCGCCGGAGCGCGGCATGGCGGTCAACGCCCTCAACTCCGGTGCGCAGGTGTGGATGGCGGACTTCGAGGACGCCACCTCGCCCACCTGGGACAACATCGTCGGCGGTCACCTGAACCTGCTCGACGCCATCGAGCGCAGGATCGACTTCAGCACACCGGAGGGCAAGCGTTACCGGCTCGGCGAGCAGGTCGCGACCATCGTCGTCCGCCCGCGCGGCTGGCACCTGACCGAGGAGCACCTGCTGATCGACGGGCGGCCCGCGCCCGCATCGCTCGTGGACTTCGGGCTCTACTTCTTCCACTGCGCCCAGCGGCAGATCGACGCCGGACACGGCCCGTACTTCTACCTTCCGAAGCTGGAGAACCGCGACGAGGCCCGGCTGTGGAACGACGTGTTCGTGCTCGCCCAGGACCTCCTCGGCATCCCCCGCGGCACGATCCGCGCCACCGTCCTGATCGAGACCATCACGGCGGCCTTCCAGATGGAGGAGATCCTCTACGAGCTCCGCGAGCACAGCTCCGGCCTCAACGCGGGCCGCTGGGACTACCTCTTCAGCCTCATCAAGACCTTCGGCCACCGCACCGACTTCCTGCTGCCCGACCGGGCGAAGGTCACCATGACGGCCCCCTTCATGCGCGCGTACACCGAACTCCTCGTCCGCACCTGCCACAAGCGCGGCGCCCACGCCATCGGCGGCATGGCCGCCCACGTTCCCGGCAAGGACCCGGACGCCCACCAGGCGGCCCTCGCCACGGTGCGGCTCGACAAGGAGCGCGAGGCCGAGGACGGTTTCGACGGCTCCTGGGTCGCCCACCCCGCCCTTGTGCCCGTCTGCCGCGCGGTGTTCGACGGGGTGCTCGACACGCGCCCGCATCAGATCGACCGCACCCGCGACGACGTCGAGGTGACGGCGGCCCGGCTGCTCTCCGTGCGCCGCATCAGCGCGCCACCGACGTCCGAGGGCGTACGCACCAACATCGCTGTCGCCCTGCGCTACTTCGCCGCGTGGCTGCACGGGCAGGGAGCCGTCGACCTGTACGGGCTGATGGAGGACGCCGCCACCGCCGAGATCGCCCGGGTGCAGATCTGGCAGTGGCTGCGCCACCGGGTCGTGGATCGCGCGACGGTCCTCGAACTGGTGGAGGACGAGCTCGCCGCCCTGGGCGCGGAGTACCCGTGGGCCCCTCTCGACGAAGTCCGTGGCCTCTTCGAACGGACAGCCCTGGCACGGGAGTTGCCCGCGTTCTTCACCACGGATGCCTACAGCCGTCACCTCGTGCGCCGCCCGGAGGGACAGTCATGACCATGGCCATCCGGCGGGTCGGTGTGGTGGGCGGGGGCCAGATGGGCGCCGGGATCGCCGAGGTGTGTGCCCGCGCCGGCCTGGACACCGTGGTCTGCGAGGCCGACGCCCTCGCCGCACGCGCCGCCGCCGAGCGGGTCACCGTGTCGCTCGAACGCGCCGTCCAGCGCGGCAAGTTGGACCGCATCGGCGCCGAGGACGCGCTGGCCCGCATGGTCTTCACCGGCAGCCTCGACGACCTGGCCGACCGCCAGCTCGTCGTCGAGGCCGTCGTGGAGGACACTGCGGCCAAGACGGAGATCTTCACCACCCTGGACAAGGTCGTCGAGGACCCCGAAGCGATCCTGGCCACCAACACCTCCTCCATCCCGGTCATGCGTCTGGGGATGGCGACCCGGCGTGCCGACCGTGTCCTCGGGCTGCACTTCTTCAACCCCGCCCCCGTGCTTCCCCTGGTCGAGGTCGTGTCCTCGCTGCACACGGCCGCACGGACCGTCGCCGCCGTCGAGGACTTCGCCACGCACACCCTGGGCAAGACGGTCGTACGGTCCCAGGACAGAGCGGGCTTCGTCGTGAACGCGCTGCTCGTCCCCTACCTCCTCTCGGCGATCCGGATGACCGAGTCCGGCTTCGCCACGCCCGCCGACGTGGACGCGGGCATGGAGCTGGGCTGCGCCCACCCGATGGGGCCGCTGAAGCTGGCGGACCTGATCGGCCTCGACACGGTCGCCTCCATCGCGGCATCGCTCTACGAAGAGTTCAAGGAACCCCTGTACGCCCCGCCGCCGCTGCTCCAGCGCATGGTGGAGGCGGGGCTGCTCGGCCGCAAGAGCGGCCGCGGGTTCCACACCTACGACCGGGGCTGAGGGGCCCGGGTCCGCCGCCGGGCCGAGGGGCCCGCGGCTGCTGTGAGCGGGCGCGCGGAACAGAGTGGTGATCTGTTCCGCGCGCCCTCATGTGCTGATCCAGGTCCCCGCACGTGTGGATCCGGGTGGGGTCCGTGTCTCACCTCACGGTCCGAAATGTGATCAGTACTGCCCAGGAGGCCGAACACCCTCTAGCCTGACCTGTGCAGCTGGTTCGCCCTGTCCGCCAGGCAGACGCGTCGTAAGAGGGAACCCGGTGGGAATCCGGGACTGCCCCGCAGCGGTGAGTGGGAACGACCGCCGTCATACGCACTGGATCCGAGCGCGGATCCGGGAAGCGACGGCCAGTAGGAACCTGCCTCGGCAGGTGTGCCCGCGAGTCCGAAGACCTGCCCGTTGCCCGTACGTGACCCCTCACGTACGGACATCCCGGTGACCTCGTGGGCGGGTCGGCGTCAGATCAGGTGGAGCACCGTGCCGCGGGCACGCGTTCGGTCCATCCGGTTCGTCATCCCTTCGCGTCCGTGTCCCGTCCCGGGATCTCAGGAGTCATCTCGCGAAGGAGATTTCCGTGACAGCGAAGCCCGCAGCCGCGGCAGCACGGGCCACCGTGTACGGCTACCCCCGCCAGGGCCCCAACCGGGAACTGAAGAAGGCCGTCGAGGGTTACTGGAAGGGCCGCGTCACCGCAGACGCCCTCCGGGACACCGCGGCGCAACTGCGCCGGTCCACCTGGCAGCACCTGGCCGACGCAGGCATCCACGAAGTGCCGACCGGCGACTTCTCGTACTACGACCACGTCCTGGACACCAGCGTCATGGTCGGCGCCGTCCCCCAGCGGCACCGCGAGGCCGTCGAAACCGACGCGCTCGACGGCTATTTCGCGATGGCTCGCGGCACGCAGGACGTGGCGCCCCTTGAGATGACCAAGTGGTTCGACACCAACTACCACTACCTCGTGCCGGAGCTCGGCCCCGACACCGTCTTCACCGCCGACTCCGCCAAGCAGGTCGCCGAGCTGACGGAGGCCATCGCGCTCGGCCTCGTGGCCCGGCCGGTGCTCGTCGGCCCGGTCACCTATCTGCTGCTCGCCAAGCCCGCGCCCGGCGTGGCCGCCGACTTCGAGCCGCTCACCCTCCTGGACCGCCTGCTGCCCGTCTACGCCGAGGTCCTCGCCGACCTGCGCGCCGCGGGCGCCGAGTGGGTGCAGCTCGACGAGCCCGCCCTGGTCCAGGACCGCACCCCGGCCGAGCTCAACGCCGCCACCCGCGCCTACCGCGATCTCGGTGCGCTCACCGACCGCCCTCAGCTCGTCGTCGGCTCGTACTTCGGCAGGCTCGGCGACGCGCTTCCGGTGCTCGCCAAGGCGCCGGTCGAGGGCCTCGCCCTGGACTTCACCGAGGCTGCCGCGAGCCAGCTGGAGGATCTCGCCGCCGTCGGCGGGCTGCCCGGCAAGCGTCTGGTCGCGGGCGTCGTCAACGGCCGCAACATCTGGATCAACGACCTGGAGAAGTCCCTCAGCACACTGGGCACGCTTCTGGGCCTCGCAGACCGGGTCGACGTCTCCGCGTCCTGCTCCCTGCTTCACGTCCCGCTGGACGCCACCGCCGAACGGGACATCGACCCGCAGATCGCCCGCTGGCTGGCCTTCGCCCACCAGAAGACCGCCGAGATCGCCACGCTGGCCCGCGGCCTGGCCCAGGGCACGGGCGCCATCACGGCCGAACTGTCCGCCAACCGCGCCGGCCTGGCGTCCCGCTCGGGCTCGGCCCTCACCCACGACCCGGCCGTACGCTCCCGCGTCGCCGCGATCACCGGCGCCGACGCCCGCCGCGCCCACGCCTACCCGGAGCGTGCGGCGGCCCAGCGGACCCGGCTCGGCCTTCCGCAGCTGCCCACGACCACCATCGGCTCCTTCCCCCAGACCACCGAACTGCGCACGGCACGCGCCGACTTGCGTGCGGGCCGTCTCGACACGTCCGGCTACGAGGAGCGCATCAAGAACGAGATCCGCGAGGTCCTCGCCTTCCAGGAGAAGGCGGGCATCGACGTCCTGGTGCACGGCGAGCCCGAACGCAACGACATGGTGCAGTACTTCGCCGAGCAGCTCACCGGCTACCTCGCCACGCAGCACGGCTGGGTCCAGTCGTACGGCACCCGCTATGTGCGCCCGCCGGTCCTGGCCGGCGACATCTCACGGCCCGAGCCGATGACGGTGCGGTGGACCTCGTACGCCAACTCCCTCACCGACCGCCCCGTCAAGGGCATGCTCACCGGTCCCGTCACCATGCTCGCCTGGTCCTTCGTCCGTGACGACCAGCCGCTCGGCGACACGGCCCGCCAGGTCGCGCTCGCCCTGCGCGACGAGGTCAACGACCTGGAGGCGGCGGGCACTTCGGCCATCCAGGTGGACGAGCCCGCGCTGCGCGAGACGCTGCCGCTGCGCGCCGCCGACCACCCGGCCTACCTGGACTGGGCCACGGAATCCTTCCGCCTCACCACCAGCGGCGTACGCCCGGACACGCAGATCCACACGCACATGTGCTACGCGGAGTTCGGCGACATCGTCCAGGCCATCGACGACCTCGACGCCGACGTCATCAGCCTGGAAGCCGCCCGCTCGCACATGCAGGTGGCCCGCGAACTGGCCGAGCACGGATACCCGCGCGAGGCGGGCCCCGGCGTCTACGACATCCACTCCCCCCGCGTACCGAGCACGGAGGAGGCAGCGACCCTGCTGCGCAAGGGACTTGAGGCCATCCCCGCCGAGCGGCTCTGGGTCAACCCCGACTGCGGCCTCAAGACCCGCGGCTGGCCCGAGACCAAGGCCTCCCTGGAGAACCTGGTCGCCGCCGCGCGCGAGGTGAGGGCGGAGCTGCCCGCGGGTTCCTGATCCGAACGCGCCTGCCGGGGCGGCCATTTGATGCCGAATGGCCGCCCGTGCCCTCGTCCGGCGCCATGATGGACACGCTGGCCGTTCCGTCACGGAGCTGGGAGGGCGCCGGTGTCCAGGGGATGAGTTACGCGGATGCGGTGCGGCTGCTGGGCGGGGCGCAGAGCCCCGCGCTCGCGGCCCTCGACCGGCTGACGGGCGGGGCGCTCCTGATGGCCACCGGCGGCGGGTCCGCGCTTGCGCTGAGCCTGTTCGACGCGCGGGGCTAGCTGGCGCGGCTGAGTCAGTCGCTGGTCTCCGGCCTCGCGGAACGGTCCCGCGGCCTCGGCCGGTTCGACCGCACACAGCGCCTTGCCGCGGCACACGCCGTCGTGGTCCTCGCCGCGTACTTCGACTGGACGTACGGCATAGCACCGGACAGCGAGGCACGCGGCCGGATGTCCTGGTTGAGGCACGAACACGCACCGATGCGCAGGGAGACCTTCCTGCTCTGTGACAGGGATCGCGACGTACTGCAGCACGCTCTGGAGCCGCTGTGCGATGCCGGACTGGGCAGAGCCATCGGCAACTTCACCGGCTACTGGGACGACCGATGCGTCTCCGCAGCGCATGCCCTGCTCCAGCTCTGGGCCGCCCGGGAGCAGGGACCCGACCCGGCCGAGCCCTCGTCACCGCACCGCACCGCGGTCACCGTCGCGCTGCACAGCCTGCCCGGAGCGCTGCCCGAATTCCAGGTCTACATCGAACGCTACCTGCGCACGCACCAACCACCCCGGCCAGACCGCAGGCCGCGAACTCGACCGCCACGCACGCACACTCTTCGGCGACCCGGACTGACCCCCGCCCGGCCACAAGGGCACGCCCCTCACTCCCCACCCGCATGAGCCACCCGAGACAACAACACATGCAGCCTCTCCCGCTCCTCCGCGTCAAGCGGGGCCAGCAGCTCATCAGTGACCCCCCGGGCCACCTCGTCCGACTCCCGCAGGAAGCCGCGGCCCGCCGGGGCGAGCGCGACGATCCGGCGGCGGCGGTCGTCCGGCGCCGGGCGGCGCTCGACGAAGCCGAGGCGCTCCAGGTCGTCCACCAGGCCGACGATCGCGCTGGGGTCGTAGCCGAGCTCCTGGCTCAGTTCGCGTTGCGCCGCGCCCTCCACGGTGGCCAGGTAGCGCAGCAGCGCGTAGTGACGCAGGCGGAGGCCTGATCTCTGGAGTGCCGCGTTGAAGAGCTGCCCCGAGCGCAGGCCGAGGCGGTAGAGCAGATAGCCCGCATCCGCGTGGAGGCCCCGCATCCAGGGTGCCCCCTCGTCGACGGACCCTTTCTCCACGGGCTCGGCAGTGGTCTTCCGGCTGGTCATGAGGGGCGCTCTCCCTGATCGGTGCTTGGCAGGCGTACGGCGGTCGTCGCGGCGATCGTCGCTGACAGTGTCCAGCATGCCGCATCTTCGATGTTGGAAACAATCATTGACGACAACAATGGTTTGTCTTAGCTTCCTTTCTGCGGGCCGATGCCGACCGGAGTCGTGTTCCCCCGGCCCGCCAACCCATCTCTTTTCGCTGCCTGTTGAAGGGGTTTTCCAGTGCTGGACTCATACGCCGTGGATCTGCGCGGCAAGGTCGCCGTCGTCACGGGATCGGGGCGCGGACTCGGCCTCGCCTACGCCCTTGCCCTCGCTCGCGCCGGGGCCTCGGTGGTCGTCAACGACGTCGACGCGGAGGCTGCCGACCACGCCGTCAAGACCATCGCCGAAGCGGGCGGGCGCGCCGTCGCGGAGGTCGCCGCGGTCGGCAGCACCGAGGCCGCCGAGCGCCTTGTCGCCCGTGCCGTCGAGGAGTTCGGGCGGCTCGACGTGATGGTGACCAACGCCGGGATCCTGCGCGACCGGGTCCTGTGGAAGATGTCCGACGAGGACTTCGACGCGGTCGTCACCACCCATCTGCGGGGCACCTTCACCTGCGCCCGCGCCGCCGCCGTACGCATGCGGGAGCAGGGCGAGGGCGGCAGCCTGATCCTGGTCGGCTCCCCCGCCGGGCAGCGCGGCAACTTCGGGCAGACCAACTACGCCGCCGCCAAGGCCGGGATCGCGGCCATGGTGCGCACCTGGTCGATGGAGCTGGCCAGGGCCGAGATCACCGTCAACGCGATCGTGCCGGTGGCCGCCACCGCGATGACCGAGACCATCCCCGCCTTCGCGCCTCACGTCGCGGCCATGAGGGAGGGGCAGCCGCTGCCGGACTTCCTCCGCAAGGGCGAGGGGTTCGGGTCGGCCGACGACTGCGCCGCGCTGGTCCCCTTCCTCGCCTCGGCCCTCGCCCGCGACGTGACCGGGCAGTGCGTCGGCATCGGCGGCGACCGGCTCACCCTGTGGTCGCATCCGCGGGAAGCCTCCGTGGCGTACGCGGACGGCGGCTGGACTCCTCGGACGATCGCCGCCGCGTGGCACACGTCGGTGGGCAGCGCCCCGGAGACGGTCGGTATCCCCGCACCCAAGATCCCTGGGGCGTGAGGGAGTTGGACCTCTCCGAGCTCACCGCCATCGACGTCCACACGCACGCCGAGGTCTCGTCCCAGGGGCACGCCTCGCTCGACGAGGACCTCGACGCCGCCTCCAGCGCGTACTTCAAGGTCGAGGCCCGCAAGCGCAGGCCCACCCTCCAGGAGATGGCCGCCTACTACCGCGAGCGCAAGATGGCGGCCGTCGTCTTCACCGTGGACGCCGAGTCCGCCACCGGCACCGCGCCCGTCCCGAACGAGGAGGTCGCCGAGGCCGCCGCCGCCCACCCGGATGTGCTCATCCCGTTCGCGTCCGTCGACCCGTTCCGGGGGAAGGCGGGCGTGCGGCAGGCCCGCCGGCTCGTGGAGGAGTACGGCGTGAAGGGCTTCAAGTTCCATCCCAGCATTCAGGGCTTCTTCCCCAACGACCGTTCTCTCGCCTACGCGTTGTACGAGGTCGTCGAGGAGACCGGCTGCGTCGCCCTCTTCCACACCGGGCAGACCGGCATCGGCGCGGGCGTGCCGGGAGGCGGCGGGATCCGGCTGAAGTACTCGAATCCGATGCACGTCGACGACGTCGCCGCCGACTTCCCGCATCTGAAGATCATCCTCGCGCACCCGTCCTTCCCCTGGCAGGACGAGGCCCTCGCCGTCGCCACGCACAAGCCGGGCGTGCACATCGACCTGTCGGGGTGGTCACCGAAGTACTTCCCTCCCCAACTCGTGCATTACGCCAACACCTTGCTCAAGGACAAGGTCCTCTTCGGCTCCGACTTCCCCGTCCTCACGCCCGACCGCTGGCTCGCCGACTTCGCGAAGCTGGCGATCAAGGACGAGGTCCGCCCCAAGATCCTCAAGGAGAACGCCGCCCGTCTGCTCGGGCTCAAGTAGAGGGGGCGCCATGCGCAACGAAGGACTCGGCTCCTGGCCCGTGCGCCGGGCCCGCAAGACCCCGCACCGCACCGCCCTCACCCACGAGGGCCGCACCACCACGTACGCCGCCCTGCACTCCCGCGTCCTGCGGCTCGCGCACGCCCTGCGGGCCCGGGGCGTCCGGCGCGGCGACCGGGTCGCCCACCTCGGGCCCAACCACCCCGCCTTCCTGGAGACCTTCTTCGCGACCGGCGCACTCGGCGCGGTCTTCGTGCCGCTCAACACCCGTCTGACCGCGCCCGAGCTCGCGTACCAACTGACCGACGCGGGCGCCCGCACACTGATCCACTCCCCCGCGCACACCACTGTCGTGGCGGAGCTGCGGCAGGCAGGACACGTGGATCTCTGCGTCGACGTGGGCGCGGCGTACGAGGAGTTGATCGGACGCTCCGTCGAGGATCCGCTTGACGAGGCGGTCGGCGCCGACGACGTGTGCCTTCTGATGTACACCTCCGGCACCACGGGCCGCCCCAAGGGCGCCATGCTCACCCACGCCAACCTCACCTGGAACGCCGTCAACGTCCTCGTCGACGCCGACCTCACCGCCGACACCGTCGCCCTGGTCTCCGCACCGCTCTTCCACGCCGCGGCACTCGGCATGCTCACCCTTCCCGTGCTCCTCAAGGGCGGCCACTGCGTACTGGTCGCGTCCTTCGACCCGGCCGAGGCTCTCGGGATCGTCGAACAGCACGGCGTCAGCGCGATGTTCGGGGTGCCCACGATGTACGAGCGCCTCACCCGCGAGCCGCGCTGGCGTGCGGCCGACCTGTCCTCGCTGCGGATCCTGATGTGCGGCGGGGCACCCGTTCCCGAGCCGCTGATCGAGGCGTACGCCCAGCGCGGTCTCGCCTTCCAGCAGGGGTACGGGATGACGGAGGCCGCGCCCGGCGTGCTCTATCTCGACGCCGAGCACGCAGAGCGCAAGGCGGGCTCGGCCGGGGTGCCGCACTTCTTCACCGACGTACGCGTCGTACGCCCCGATCTCGGCCCCGCGGCCACCGGAGAGACCGGCGAGATCCTGGTGCGCGGCCCTCATGTCATGGCCGGGTACTGGCAGTTGCCCGACGAGACCGCCGCTTCCTTCGCCGACGGATGGTTCCGCACCGGCGACGCGGCACGGGTGGACCCCGACGGCTTCGTCACCATCGCCGACCGCCTCAAGGACGTGATCATCTCCGGCGGCGAGAACATCTACCCCGCCGAGGTCGAGAGCGCGCTCCTCGCCCACCCCGACGTGGTGGAGTGCGCCGTCATCGGCGTGCCGGACGTGCGCTGGGGCGAAGTGCCGCGCGCCGTCGTCGTGCCCCGCGATGGCGCGGCCCCCGCCCCGGACGACGTACGCGGCTTCCTGTCCGGGCGGCTCGCCAAGTACAAGATCCCCAAGTCGGTGGTGTGCGTGCGCGAACTGCCGCGCACCGCCTCCGGGAAGCTCCACAAGCCCAGCCTGCGCCGCGACCACGGCGGAGACGCTTCAGGCACCCACTCGTGAAGGAGAAGCGCCCCAATGACCGTCACTGCCAAGGGACTTGACGACCTGCACGCCCTCGCCGGAAGCGAACTCGGCGTCACCGACTGGCTGGAGGTCGACCAAGGCCGCATCGACACCTTCGCCGACGCGACCGACGACCACCAGTGGATCCACACCGACCCCGAGAAGGCCGCACAGGGGCCCTTCGGGGCACCGATCGCGCACGGCTACCTCACCCTGTCCCTCTTCATCCCGCTCTTCACCGATCTCCTCGATGTCCAGGGCGTCACCACGAAGGTCAACTACGGCCTGGACAGGGTGCGTTTCCCCTCCCCCGTGAAGGCGGGTTCCCGGATACGTCTGCGCGCCACGCTCGCCTCCGTCGACGAGGTGCGGGGCGGAGTGCAGATCGCGGTCGACGGCACCGTCGAGATCGAGGGCGGCGACAAGCCGGCCTGTGTCCTGCGCAGCCTGTCCCGCTTCTACGCCTGAGGAGCCCGACGCCATGACGCACCCACCCGACGGAAGCACGAACTCGAAGGCAGGACCCGGGGAGAGATCCGGAGAGGGATCCGAGGAGAGGTCCGGAGAGGGATCCGGGCAACTGCGCCGCGTCGCCCTGTCCGGACTGCTCGGCACGGCGATCGAGTTCTACGACTTCCTCGTGTACGGCACCGTCGCCGCACTCGTCTTCGGCGACCTCTTCTTCCCCGACGCCGACCCGGCGGTGGGCACGGTGGCCGCCTTCGGCACGTTCGCCGCGGGCTACCTCGCCCGCCCCCTCGGCGGCATCGTCTTCGGCCACTTCGGAGACCGGCTCGGCCGCAAGTCGATGATGCTCCTGACCATGGTCCTGATGGGCGCGGGCAGCTTCCTCATCGGCCTCCTTCCCACGTACGACGCGATCGGCGTCTGGGCGCCCGTCCTTCTCGTCCTGCTCCGCGTCGTGCAGGGCATCGCGATCGGCGGTGAATGGGGCGGCGCCACGCTCATGGTCGCCGAGCACGCGGGCGACCGACCGCGCGGACTGTGGACCAGCTTCACGCAGCTCGGCGCCCCGCTGGGCACGGTCCTGTCCACCGGGGTCGTCGCCCTGGTCAGCACCCTGCCCGACGACGACTTCCGGGCCTGGGGCTGGCGAGTGCCCTTCCTGCTCTCCGTCCTGCTGCTCGGCGCGGGCCTCTACATCCGCCTCAAGGTCGCCGAGAGCCCGCTCTTCGCCTCGCTCTCGCAGCGGCGGGAGCGAGCGCGGATGCCGCTGCTCGAAGTCCTGCGCGCGCCACGCCCGGTGCTGCTCGCCTCGGCGGTCGGGATCGGCCCGTTCACCGCGCAGGCGCTGATGACGAGCTTCATGATCTCGTACGCGGTCGACGAGGGATACACGCGCCCGCAGGTGCTCACCGCGGTCACCGTCGCCTCCTGCGTGGCCCTCGTGGTGCTGCCGTGCGCGAACCTTCTCTCCGACCGCTTCGGGCGCCGCCCCCTTGTCCTGGCCGGAGCCCTGCTGTCGGCGGCCACCGCCTTCCCGGTCTTCGCGCTCGTGGACAGCCACCGGCCGGGCCTGCTGATCCTGGCCTGCGTGATCGGGCACGGGATCGCCCAGTCCGTGATGTACGGGCCGTTGGGCGCCCTGTTCAGCGAGATGTTCTCGACCCGGGTGCGCTACACCGGCGCCTCGCTCGGCTACCAGACGGCGACGCTGCTCGGCGCCGGTTTCTCTCCGCTGATCGCCAGCGGCCTGCTCACCGCCTACGACTCCAGCGACGCCGTCGCCCTGCTGCTCACGGCCGGGGGTGCGATCACGGCACTGGCCGTCTGGCGGGTGAAGGAGACCCATGCGGACGACCTCGCCGTGCAGGCCACCACGCCTCTCGCGTCCTCTGCTTCCTCCGCATCCTCTGCTTCCTCCGCATCCTCCGCGCCCTCCGTACGAGGAGACTCCGCATGACACGCACCGCCCGGCCACGCCTCAACTCCCGCGCCCAGCAGGCCGACCCGACGACCGCGGCCCGCTACACGGCGTACCGCCCCGGTCCGTACCCGCGTCAGGGGTTGTTCAGATAGGTGAGGACGGCGAGGACGCGGCGGTTGTTGCTGTCGTCGTCGGTGATGCCGAGCTTCCCGAAGAGCGAGGTGGTGTACTTGCTGATAGCGCTGTCGCTCAGGAACAGCCGCCCGGCGATGGCCTGGTTGGACAGTCCCTCGGCCATGAGGGCGAGCACGGAGTGTTCGCGTTCTGTGAGCCGGTCGAGTCGCCGGTTCGACGACCCGCTGGACAGCAGCTTCGCGATGACGGCCGGGTCCATGGCGGTCCCACCGGCGGCGACGCGTTCCAGGGCGTAGATGAACTGGTCGGCGTCGAACACGCTCTCCTTGAGGAAGTATCCGATGCCTCCGCTTCCGTCGGCCAACAGCTCGCGGGCATAGAGCTGTTCGACGTACTGGGAGAGGATCAGGACCGGGAGGCCTGGCACTTCACCGCGGGCGGCCAGAGCCGCCCGCAGGCCCTCGTCCCTCTGGCTCGGCGGCATGCGGACGTCGACGACGGCGACATCCGGGCGCCACTTCAGGAGCGCGTCGAGCGTCTCGGGTCCGGTGGCCGCCGTGGCGACCACCTCGTGTCCGCACGCCTCGATGAGGCGGACCATTCCGTCACGCAGGAGGTAGAGATCTTCGGCTACGACGATGCGCATGGCACCACTATTCTCACGCGGGTCGGGCCGCCTGCCGGGCTGGTGATCTCCAGGGTGCCGTCGAAGGCCGCGAGGCGGCGGCGCAGCCCGGCGAGTCCACCGTCGGCGCGCACGCTCGCCCCTCCCCGGCCGTCGTCCTCGACGTCCACGACGAGACCGGTGCCGTCCCGCGCGACGGAGATCCGCGCCCGGGTCGCGTGTGCGTGCTTGACCGCGTTGGTCAGCAGTTCGGCGATCCCGAAGTACGCGGCGGACTCGATCGGCGGGTCGAGGCGCAGCGACACGTCGGCGGTGACAGCTGCTTCGAGCGGGCTGTCCAGGGCGAGAGCGCGAACGGCATCGATGAGCCCTCGGTCGTTGAGCACCGGCGGGTTGATCCCCTTGACCAGTTCGCGGAGCTCGGCCAGTGACGTGGTGGCGCCCGCTCGTGCCTGCCGCATCAGGGCCCTGGCCTGGTCGGGATCGGTCTCCATCAGCTTCTCGGCCGTCGCCAAGGAGAGCCCGAGCCCGACCAGCCGTGCCTGCGCCCCGTCGTGCAGGTCGCGTTCGATCCGGCGGATCTCGGCGGCCTGGGCGACGGTCGTGTCGGCGCGCTGGGCCGTCAGTTCGTCCACCCGGGCAGCGAGGAGCATCGCGGGAGACGCGCGCAGGAAGCGGGCGGCCACCGGTTCGGCGGCCCGCCAGGCGTACGGAGCACTCGCGATCGCGGCGAGGAGGCTGAACCCTCCGACCAGGCGTGCGGAGAGCGAGGGCTGGCTGAACCCGAGGACCGCCGCCGCGACGCCGGCCGGCGGGACGGCCGCGATCACGCCCGCCGTGAGCGGTGCGATCCCCGTGAAGCGCAGGTCACGCCGGACGGCCGGGTCGCTCCACCAGATCCGCCACCGCTGGTCCATCAAGGCATCGCGGCGGGTGCGCTCGTAGGAGAAGCCGTTCCACCAGAACCCGGTGGACATCCGCACCACCGGCTCGGCCTGCCGGTATCCGTCGGGGATGGCGGTGCCTGTCCACCGCGCGACGAGGGAGCGGAACATCCGGCAGACCGGGCGGGACAGGCCGAACGTACCGACACCCGCCACCACCACCGGCGCGACCCACGACCACGGGTTGCCCGCTCCCCACCAGATCCCCCACGCCACGGCAACGGCCCACACGGCCGGAACCAACATGCTGACGATCACCACCACGCACGCCCGGACGAACCCCACGCAGGCGCTCCCCACCCACGACACGACCTGTCGCATGACTCTTCCCTCTGCTTCATGAACCCCGGCCGGTGCGGCTCGGTGCGTCCACTCTGCACGGCACGCAGCCCGATTCCCCCCTGGTCAGCCCAGAAGTGGGCCCAGCCCCACCCACCTCTGGGTCCGGGCCCACCGGAAGGACGGCGATGTCGTTGGTTCCTGGGGGCTCAGCCAGAAGATGAGTTCAGCTCTCGACGGGGTTGAGCACCACGAATTCCGCGTTCGACGGGTCGCGGCAGACGGCCAACCGGCCGACGCCCTCCGCGTCGTCGGGCCCCATCACCACGCTGCCGCCGTTCCCGGTGACCTGGGCGACCGCGGCGTCGCAGTCGGTGACCGCGAAGACCGGGTGCCAGTACGGCCGACCGTCCGTCAGCGTGAGGTCCTTCTCGCTCAGCTCCATCAGGCCGCCCTGCATGCGCTCTTCCGGAAGGCCGGCAGGGGTGACGAGGGTGTACGTGCCGGCGCCGCCCGGCAGCTCCATGTTGCTGAACTGCCAGCCGAGGACGCCGCCGTAGAACTCCTTCGCGGCAGCCACGTCGGTCGTGAACAGCTCGGCCCAGGACAGCGAGCCCGGGTCGTCCGCCAGCTCGAAGCCCGAGTTCGTGCCCGGCTGCCAGACGGCGAACTGGCCCCCCAGCGGGTCGGTGTACTGCGCCATCCGTCCCCAGTCGTCGAGGTCCCTGGGCGCCACCCGCACCGTGCCGCCCGCACGCTCGACGGCCTGAGTCGTGGCGTCCGCGTCGGTGACCGTGTAATAGATCATCCAGGCCGGGCGCGCGCCCTCCTCGGTGAGTTTGCCGAGCCCGGCAACGGTCTTGCCGTCCTTCTGGAACATGCCTCCTTCCCCGTCCGCCTCGCCCATGGACTCGTAATCCCAGCCGAGCACCGCGCCGTAGAAGGCAGCGGTGGCCGGGACGTCGGGGGTGCCGAGATCGAGCCAGCAGGGGGATCCGGGAGTGTTGTCAGTGGTGATCACGACGATTCCCTTCGCAGGTCCTTGTGACACCAGCCTGGCACTCGGCACTGACAGTCGCGCGTCGGCCGCGTGGCGGATCGCGAAGCGCCCCACGCCGCACGGCCCTGAAGGGCGACAGAGGGCCGGTCGGTCACACGTACGGCCCGTCGACGTGCGGATTCATGCGTCCGGACCGTGGCGTCATTCCTGACGCCACGGTCCGGACCTGCCTTGCCGTGTCTGTCGCCTACTTGGGCGGCATGAGGACGCTGTCGATGATGTAGACCGTCGCGTTGGATGTCTGGACGTTGCCGCAGACGACGTTCGCCATGTCATTGACCTTGAAGGACTCGTCCGATCCCTTGGTGGTGAGCTCGCTGCCCTCGAGGGTCTTGAACGAACCCATCTCCAGCTGGCTCGGCGCGGCCTTCTCGCCGACCACGTGGTACGTGAGGATCTTGGTGAGCTGATCCTTGTCGGCGAGGACCTTGTCCAGGTCAGCCTTCGGGATCTTCTCGAAGGCGTCGTTGGACGGCGCGAAGACGGTGATGTTCTTCGCGTTGTTGAGCGTGTCGACCAGGCCCGCCTTCTGGACCGCGGTCACGAGCGTCGACAGCTCCGGGTTGTTGGACGCGGCCGTGGCGACCGGGTCCTTGGCCATGCCGTCCAGGCTGCCCGCCCCTTCTTTGGGAACCGACGAACACGCCGGCCCAAACGGCTTGCTGTCGTCGGCGTGGGCCGCTGGGGCGAGGAGCCCAAGGGACACGGGCAGGGCGATGGCCGCGGCAGAGACAGCGGCAGTGCGGATCATGCTTCGGGTGGTCATGATCAGTCCCTCCTCGGGACGAGATGAGCTCTCGAAGAGCTCTTGTACGAGTGCCGATGAAGGCCGGCGGACGACTCACCCCCGAAGGGAGTCAGAGAAACCAGCCCATTTCGATCACACCGTTAATTCGAAGCGGAACCAGAGCCGGATTGGCGTCTCCGACAGAAAATTCCATTTAAAGCTCACATATTGACCGCGAGCCATCCCATGAGCACTGAGGGTTCCCTGGTCGTAGGGGGCAGCGTGTCAGGCCCTGTCAGGCGCTGCCAGGCCCTGTCAGGCGCTGCCAGGCGCTGCCAGGCGCTGTCAGGCAGGGAAGCTGATCAGACCCACGGGCGGGAGAGTCGGCGTCTTGGAGCCCCCTGCGGGTTCGACGGTGACGGCCATGCCGGTGGCCTGGCCGATCGTGCCGTCCATGAGGGTCATCTGATCACTCCGGCCGCTGTCGAGGAGCCCGGCGGGGCGCATGGCGCCATGCTCGTCGAACCAGAGTTCGTAGACCTTGCCCTGCGGTGGTGTGTCCAGGCCTGACGCGGTGAAGACGGCACGGTTCTGGCTCGCCGATGTCACCACGACCCCGCGGGCACCTCCGGGCAGGGACGCGGCGTGGGTTCGCGCGTCGACGGCGGTGAGGACAGCCGCCACCTGATCGGCGCTGTCCTGGGCGCGGCCTGCCTGCTCGCGTGCCTGTCGGGCTTCCTGGTGCTGCCAGGTCGCCACGCCGCCCAAGGCGGCCGCGGCCAGGCAGGCGGCCAGCATGAACCTGCGTGGACGGGCACTTCGTGGCGATGTCGCAACGCGTCTCCGCACGGTGCGAGGTGGCACCTGGCGGACGCCTGCGATCTCCTCAAGGACGATTCGCTTGAGGGCCTGGCGTGGCGTGGCACTGACGGCGAGGGCCAGCCGACCAGCCGTGGCGCCGAACTCCGCCACGTCCTGTCGACACTCCGCGCAGAGGGCGAGATGCTCCTCGAAAGTGACACGCTCATCGGGTTCGAGGGCGTGGAGTGCGTACGCTCCGGCCAGAGTGTGGGGGTCGGTCACGCTCATGTCGCCCTACCTCCTTGAGTGCGTCCGCACCGTGCGCGGTTCCGGGACCGCGCCAGTGAGGCAGGGTTGGCTCTGTCGTCGTGGGACACCACGTGCCCGCCGTCGCCGGCACGGCCCAGCTGATCCACGACGTACTCACCGCTGAACGGGGCACTGCTCAGTGAGCGCAGGCACCGAATTCCGCGTGCCGGGCCCGGACGGCATACGCGTCGTCGTCCCGTTTCTCCTGGCGAGGAGGCGGAGCGAAGTGCCGCTGAAGGATCTCCCTGCGGGCCTGAGCCATCAGTTCGTCGAACTCTTCGTCAGTCATTTCACCGTCACCTCGCTTTCTGTGTGGAATCCGGCTGGGTGTAATCCGGAGCAGCGTCGTCTATGAGTAATCCGGAGCAGTCGGGACCACCGGATTGGTCCCAAGATGTGGATCGCCGTACGAGGCTGCCTCGATCCCCGGAGCTGAGTTCCACCCTGGCCGCGTTCCGGGCTGGTCTGACATCTCGTCCCGTCCGCAGGTAGGCGTTGACGCGCTCGTGCCTGGTGCCTGGTGCCTGGACGTCACAACCGGTCAGGGCTTACGGGCCACCGCCCCGTACATGGCGATGGCCCGGTCGTCGATGCTGTCCTGCTCAGGGCCCGGCCGCCACTTGTGCACCTGGGTGACGCCGGGGTCGACCAGGTCCATGCCGTCGAAGAGGGAGGTGGCGGTCGGCAGGTCGCGCAGCGCCATGGGCATGCCCTGCCGGGTGTACTCCTCGGCCACCCGGCCGACTTCCTCGGGCGCGAAGTCGGCGGTGCCGATGGTCATTGCCAGGAAGCTGCCGGACGGCAGTGGTTCGAGCAGTCGCTGCACCAGACGCCGGTCGTCCGGCGGCAAGATGAAGTGCAGTATTCCGATGACCATCAAGCCGACCGGCTCGTTCACGTCGATCAGCGCACGGAATTCGGGACTGTCCAGGATGGCGTCCGGGTCGTGCATGTCAGCGTCGATGTAGGCGGTCGCCCCCTCGGGCGAGCCCTGCAGGAGGGCGCGGGCGTGAGCCAGGACGATGGGGTCGTTGTCGACGTAGACCACACGGGACTCCGGTGCCACCTCCTGCACCACCTCGTGCAGGTTGGGGGCCGTGGGCAGGCCGGTGCCTATGTCGAGGAACTGCCGGACACCGTGCTCCTGGGCGAGGGAGCGCCCGGCACGGTGCATGAACCGCCGGTTCTCCAGCATGTGCACGGGCAGCGCCGGCCAGTGCTGACACATGGCGTCGCCCGCCTCGGCGTCGACAAGGTAGTGGTCCTTGCCTCCCAGGATGTAGTCGTACACCCGCGCCGAATGCGCGGTCGAGGTGTCGATCCGGTCGCCTGCGCTGTGCATGGGCCCGCTCCGCCTTTCGCCACTGCCAGTGGTCTTCAAACGCTACAGCTGGCCGAACCGCGGCTCGGCACGCACCAACAAGCCCATCACGAGGGGAAGAAGCGGGGGGCGGCGCGGTCTGCGTCCGGAGCGGTCCGGTGCGCGTCCCGTCCCGATCCCCCGCAGTTTGGTACCTTTCACTGGACACGTAAATCGATCGGATGTTCGTTTACTGGGATCTCCGAGACGTCCGTTGTCGGCAGTTGACGCTCACGTCCTCCGACGTGCCGCGTGCCACACAATCGGACCGGGTGAAAGCTCATGGCAGGAACCGACCACGAGAAGGCGCTGGACACCGCGCTCGCACAGATCGAGCGGAAATTCGGCAGGGGTGCGGTCATGCGCCTCGGCGAGCGGCCCCATGAGCCCATCGAGGTGATCCCCACCGGATCGACCGCGCTGGACGTGGCGCTCGGCGTGGGCGGTCTGCCCCGGGGCCGTGTGGTGGAGGTGTACGGGCCGGAGTCCTCCGGCAAGACGACGCTTACGTTGCACGCGGTGGCGAACGCGCAGAAGGCCGGCGGCTCGGTGGCGTTCATCGACGCCGAGCACGCTCTGGACCCGGAGTACGCCAAGAAGCTCGGCGTCGACACCGACAACCTCATCCTGTCCCAGCCGGACAACGGTGAACAGGCGCTGGAGATCGCCGACATCCTGATCCGCTCCGGCGCGATCGACCTGATCGTCATCGACTCCGTCGCGGCGCTGGTGCCACGCGCCGAGATCGAGGGCGAGATGGGCGACTCCCACATGGGTCTGCAGGCCCGCCTGATGAGCCAGGCCCTCCGGAAGATCACCAGCGCGCTCAGCCAGACGAGGACGACGGTCATCTTCATCAACCAGCTGCGCGAGAAGATCGGCGTGATGTTCGGCTCCCCGGAGACCACGACCGGTGGCCGCGCGCTGAAGTTCTACGCCTCGGTGCGGCTCGACATCCGCCGGATCGAGACGCTGAAGGACGGCACGGACGCGGTGGGCAACCGCACCCGCGTCAAGGTCGTCAAGAACAAGGTCGCGCCGCCCTTCAAGCAGGCCGAGTTCGACATCCTGTACGGCCAGGGCATCAGCCGCGAGGGCGGCCTGATCGACATGGGCGTGGAGAACGGCTTCGTCCGCAAGGCGGGCGCCTGGTACACGTACGAGGGCGACCAGCTCGGCCAAGGCAAGGAGAACGCCCGCAACTTCCTGAAGGACAACCCCGATCTCGCCGACGAGATCGAGAAGAAGATCAAGGAGAAGCTCGGAATCGGGGTACCGGCGAAGGCCGCGGTCACCGAGGACACGGGCGCCGCCCCGGTCCCTGATGCCGCACGGACCTCGGCGGGAAACGCCGCCTGACAGGCAAGGTCGAGCCCCCGGCCGGGGGCTCGACGACCGCGTCAGGATCCGGTCGCGACACGCGACTGCCGCGGGCGGCCTATGCGCGTCCGAGGCGCACAGCGGCACACCCGAGGTCTACCCGCATCCGCCGCCCCCAGGACCGCCCGGGACCACCCGGGACGCAGCCCTCACGAAGACAACCGCACCCCTCAGCGCACCCGCCCCCGCGGCTTCAGCGGCACAGGCGGGAGGTCCGGCGCGGGGATCCGGTCACCGTCATAGCCCTTCACCGGTCATGTCGGCTCCGGGGCCAAACGGCGCCGCCGGCTTCTCGCCAGATCCGCCCGCCGGGCCCTCCCGGGATCGACCTCCTACTTCAACGGCAGCGTCGCGCACGGCGACGCCAACACCCCTCTGACCGATGTCGATCTGGGCGTGGTCCTGACCGCGGAGGACGCCGAGCCATACGGACTGGGCAAGAAGAGTGCCCTGTCCCTCTTGGGGGAGCCGACGAAATGCGGCTCGCGAGGTGGCGTAATGCGTGAGCGGGTGAGCGGGCCGGGCGACCGAAGCGGTTCTGAGCGCGCGTGCGAGATGGCCGCAGAATGTGGCACCGGCAGCGGGCCGTGGATCTGGCCAAGCCGCTCGCCTCTGCCACCTTGGTCGTCCCGTGGCCGACTAGAAGGGCCGTCCATGCAGCCCCGCCTCTCGTCGAGGCGGGGCTGCCCCTGTGACACAAGTGCGCCCGTGCGGAATGAAATCCGCAGGGGCCGCCGATCGCTGAACTCCCCAAGGCTGGCCCCCGACCCTCAGCCCTCAGCCCCTGCCGAAGTGCACCGCGGGGAAGGCGCCCGCCGCCCTGAGGGTTTTGGCGAAGCCGCCGGCCAGTTCGGTGAGGCGTGCGGTGGCGGCCGGGCCGAGGTGGTCGTACGGGGCGGCGTCGAGGCGGTCGGTGAGCACCTCGGTCTCGCCGCGCAGGGCCGTGCCCGCCTGCGTGAGGTCGCCTGCCCCGTCCAGCAGGCCGCGCTCGCGCAACTGGTCCCGGGCGGTGTCCCACTGCTGCGCGGACCACCCGCGGGTCCGCATGAACAACGCCGACGTCGGTGCCGTGCCGGTGGCGTTGTGCAGGACCAGCGCCTCGATGCCGGACAGACCTGCGATCGCCAGGGCGGCGAGGTGACCGTCACCCCGGTGTTCGCGCAGCAGTGTCGCGGCGTGCCACAGGGCCAGGTGCGGTTCTTCGGGTACGGGGAGGTCGGCGTTGGCGGCGTACAGCGGCCGTGCCTCCCGGCGGCAGGCTTCGGTGGCATGCAGCGCCAGTTCGGCCGCCTCGGTCATTTCCGTGGACGTGAGGACCTCCTTTCCGAGCAGTCGCTGCAGCGTCCGGTCCGCGCCGCGCAGCCGCGCCGTGAGCACCGTCTGCGGTGTGGTGAGGGTCCATGCGGCGGGGATGTACCGCTGCACGTGCTCGTGGTTGAAGTTGTAGAACGTCGCTGTGACGGTGCCCGCGTCGACGGCTCCCAGGGGTGCCGCGCGGCTCGCGAGGTAGATCATGGATCCGCGCTCAAGGCCGAGTGCCGCGAGTTCGTCCTGCGGCTCCGGCGCGAAGTACACGGATGAGTGCAGAGGGCTGACGGCGTTGTGGCAGTGGCGGCCCGTGCTCGCCTCGAAGGTGGTCATGCTGTGGCTCCGGTTTCGGTGATCAGGTGCGGTCGCGGCCAGGCAGGCAGGCAGGGCGCATCAGGCTTCGTTCGTGGGTTCGTGGTGGGGGCAGTCGGTCAGTCCGGCCGCGGTCTGGGTGAGGTGCTGGGTCAGGACCTCGGCCGCGGTGTCGGCGTCGCGGGCCAGGGCCGCCTCCTCCAGTCGGCGATGCTCCAGGGCGCCGTCCCGGCCGGGGTTGCGGTGCGCCGACCAGCGGCGGGCCAGCTCGCTCGCGGTCCACATCCGGTCGAAGGTCTCCAGCAGGACGAGGTTGCCGCACCCCTCCAGCAGGGTGCGGTGGAAGAGGCGGTGGGCTTCGGCCCAGGTACTGCTGTAGTGCTCGCCCTCCTCCGGTACGTATGCCGGGGTGCGGGTCAGACGGTGGTGGGAGGCTCGTACGCGGGCTTCCCAGTCCACATCGCCGCGTTCGATGGACAGGCGCAGCATGACCGGTTCGACCGTCCGACGGGCCTCCGCGATCTCCTGCCAGCGGCGGTCGGAGTAGGCCGGGACGGCGAAGCCGCGGTTGGGCAGCCGGTCGGCGAGGCCCTCGCCGACCACCCGCACGAGCGCCTCACGCACGACTGCCAGGCTCACGCCCTGCTCTTTCGCAAGGTCCTGGGGTTTGAGGGGCTCACCGGGGGCGTGGTCTCCGCGCATGATCGCGTCCCGCAGGTGTGTGTAGACCTGCTCGGAGAGCATCTGCTTCCCCGCCGAGGGTGAGGTGTGAGTCGTCTGGGTCATGCCTACACAATAGACGATCAAATCAATAATCGATTATCAGTGTTATGGTCGATCTCGGTGGTGAACGGAAGCGTGACACGTCGCCTCCTGGCGCCGCCACGGCGGGACCTCCTCCGTCGGCCGCATCACCAACACCCCGCAACACACCTGAGAGGCACGACACCATGAGCGCCAACGACCCCTTTGCCCGTCTCCCCGAGGCGGCCTCTTTCACCGTTGTCAGCAACACCGTCACCGACGGCAGCCCCTGGTCGATCGAGCAGTACTCCGGCCTCTCCGGCATTCCCGGCGGGAAGGACATCTCTCCGCAGCTTTCCTGGAGCGGAGCCCCGGACGGCACCAGGAGCTACGCCGTCACGGTCTACGACCCCGACGCCCCCACCGGGTCCGGGTTCTGGCACTGGGCGGTCGCCGACATCCCTGCCGCCGTCACCGAGTTGCCCGAAGGCGCTGGCGACGACACCGGCTCGGGCCTGCCCGGGGGCGCGTTCCAGCTGCCCAACGACGCCCGCGCGGCCCGTTTCATCGGCGCCGCCCCGCCGGCCGGACACGGCCCGCACCGCTACTTCACCGTGGTCCATGCCCTCGACGTCGACACCATCGGCGTCCCCGCCGACGCCACCCCGGCTGCCCTCGGCTTCACCATGGCCGGCCACATCCTCGGCCGCGCGGTCCTGACAGCCACCGCTGAGACTCCCGCCTGAAGAACAGTCATAAGGCCCGCGCCGAGCGCAACCGGGCCCTCCACCTGGTCCGGTGACAGATGATGGGCGCTCAGGGGCTTCAAGATCATCCCGTTGCCCCTTTGGCGCATACCTCGGGCACACCTCATCTCTGTGCGTGTTCCAGCGGGGCCCCCAGAGCCGAGGTATTCGCAAACAAGAGCTGGGCAACAGAGCGCCGACCTGACCACACGAAACCTGCAAGCGTCAGGTCATCAGGCAGCGCGTGGGGTGCCTGACCGGGAGCGCCCGGCCTTGCGGGTTGTCAGGCTGCAGCTCGATCCCTGTGCCAAGACCGTTCATGGCCCTCGCCAGAGTCATGCCGGGACGAAGCTCGGCCACCAGGGTGGGACGTTGGCCGGGCACAGCGGGGCGGGGTAGGAGTCCGGCATGCCGAGCCATGTGACGAGGAACCAGGCCAACCACAGGGTGACGACGAGCCCTGCAGCCAGGGCTGTCCTGCGATGACGTTTCCCGAGGGTGCCGTACAGGATCACCCACGGAACTGCAGCGGCGATCCATATGAGAGGCGCAAGAAGTAGCAAAGTCATGCTGTTGGCTGCTGCGCCGCTACCGATGCCACAAGCAACCCAGGCCCTCCCGATGGCAGCAGTGGTCACCACCGCGGTCAGCCCACCGAAGGCGACCCCAAAGCCAGTTCCTCTGAACCACCGGCTCGGAGGACTCGACGGCTCGGCTCCCACGATCACCTCCCCCGCCTCGCCGTAGATGCGGAGGGTACCAACGTCTGAAGCAGCCCGCCGGGGCCCTCGCCTGCCCTGACACCAGTCAGCCGTTCTTGGGCTTCCGAAGCCGCCGCCAGCAGATGAGGCTGCGGGCGAGGGAGACGAAGGCGTCGTGGAGTTCGGTGCGGCGTTCCCAGCGGACGGCCAGGCGCTTGAAGCGGTGGAGCAGAGCGAAGGTCTGCTCGACAACGTAGCGGAGCTTGCCCAAGCCCTTGATGTTCGGTGATCCCTTGCGGGAGATGACGGGCAGGATCCGCCGGCGACGGAGCCCGTCGCGGTGGGCGTTGGAGTCGTATCCCTTGCCGCCAAGCAGAGCTTCAGGTCTGCGGCGGGGCCGGCCTGGGCGGCCTGCGACGGCTCGATCAACGCCCACAACTCATCGTCCACGATCCACGGTCGAGTGCCCACGCCATCACGAACGGCCGAATCGTCACATCGGTCACGCCCGACCAGGGCATCTCAACAAGATCGCGTTACGAGCTCTTAAATGATCTTACCTGCACCAGGGGTCAGCATTCAGGTCGGCGGTTCATCGCTGGCAGGGACAGCTAGGTGCGTCCAACCTGCAAGCCGCTCGAGCCGGACAGGCATCTGACCAGCTCAGCGCACCCGCCCCCGCGGCTTCAGCGGCACCGGCGGCAAGTCCGGCGCGGGGATCCGGTCACCGTCATAGCCCTTCACCTCTCCGAAGCGGGCGCTTTCCATCCAGTCCGCGCGCGCCCGTGCGATCTCCTCGTTCGAGCGCCCGATGAAGTTCCACCACATGATCAGTTCCTCGTCGAACGGCTCGCCGCCAAGGAGCATCAGGCCCGCGTCCGACTCCGCGTGCAGCGGCAGTTCGGTACGGCCGCAGCCCAGGTACAGCATCGAGCCGGGCAGGACGGGGACGCCGTCCACCTTCGTCTCGCCGGACATGCACAGGACGGCGTACTCGAAGTCGGGGTTCAGCGGGAGGCGTACGTCCGCGTCGCGGGTGAGGGTGAGGTCCGCGCCGACGATCGGGGTGTACGTGGTGCCCGGTGACGTGGTGCCGTCGACCGTGCCCAGGATGAGGGTCGCCGTCAGACCGGGGGCGGTGACCAGGGGCAGCTCCGCGTGGTGCTCGAAGCGCGGGTCGGTGTTGCGGTGGACGTCGGGCAGCGCCACCCACAGCTGGGCGCCGTGCAGGAGGCGGGCGTGCGACCTGGGGCTCTCCTCGGAGTGCGAGATCGCCCGGCCCGAGGTCATCAGGCCCAGCTCGCGGGGGCGGATCGTCTGGAGGCTGCCCGTGGAGTCGCGGTGCAGGACCTCGCCGTCGTGCAGCCAGCTGACCGTCTGCAGGCCCATGTGCGGGTGGGGGCCGACCTGCATTCCGGGCTCGTCGGCGATGTCGTCGGGGCCGTAGTGGTCCACGAAGCACCAGGCGCCGACCATGCGGCGCCCCAGGTTGGGCAGCAGGCGGCGGACCTCCGTGGACTCGCCGAGCTTGACCTTGCGGGGGCTGAGGAGTTCCCGGACCGGTTCGGCGACGACGAACCCGCGCCCGCCGCACAGGGCCGGGACCGCCTCGCGATCAAGATTGCTCATGCCGCACAACCTAGACCCGCGGGGCACCGGACGTCAGGCACGCGCTCCGGTCATTCCGGAGGAACCGCCGCCGTCCCAGTGGAATTGCCACGGAATAACTTAGTGGAATATTCAATCACCACCGCTCGTTGGACGGCTCGAAGGAGGCAACAGTGGACATGACGTACTACGACCACGGAACCGCGGCGGAGCGCTGGGAGCGCGCGCGGCAGTTCTTCGACGCCAAGGAGTACGCCACGGCGGCGCGCATCCTCGGCACCCTGGCCGACGAGGTACCGGAGCAGGTCGCCCCGCGTCTGCTGCTCGCCCGCGCCTACTACCACTCGGCGCAACTGCGGCGCGCGGAGACGGAGTTGCGTACGGTCATCGCGCTCGACCCCGTCGAGCAGTACGCCCGGCTGCTCCTCGGGCGCACCCTGGAGCGGCAGGGCCGGGACACGGACGCGGCGCCGCACCTGCGGATGGCCGCGGCCCTCTCGGGGGACTTCCCGGAGGCCTGATCCCGGAGTCCGGGGTCCGGGTTCTCGTCGATCCCGCGATGGACGAGAACCCGGCCGCCGCGGCCCGTCACGCCCACACCGTCTCCGCCAGCGCGACACCCACGAAGACCGCGCCCAGCGCCGCCACCACACTGGCCACGACATTGACCGCCGCGTAGAAACGGGCGCCGCCCTCGGTCAGCCGCAGCGTCTCGTACGAGAAGGTCGAGTACGTCGTCAGAGCGCCGCACAGGCCGGTGCCGAGGAACAGTTGGGTGTGGGAGGAGGCTGCGCCCGCGACGGTCGCGCCGGTGAGCACGCCGAGGATCAGGCTGCCCGCCACGTTGACCGCGAAGGTCCCCCACGGGAAGACCGTGTCATGCCTGGCCTGCACGGCACGGTCGGTGAGGAACCGCAGCGGGGCGCCGATCGTCGCGCCCGCCACCACGCAGAGCCAGTTGGCCAGTTGACTCATGGCCGCCTCCACTGGCTCATGGCCGCCTCCACGCCACGGCGCGCCGCGTCGCCCACGACGCGCTCCACACCGCCGCGAGGGCCGCGAGCACCGTCAGAAGGAGATAGGCAAGGGCCGTGCGCGCGTGGCCACCTTCCGCCAGGCGCTCGATGTCCACCGCGTAGGTGGAGAAGGTGGTGAAGCCGCCCAGGACGCCGGTGCCGAGGAAGGGCCGCAGCAGGCGGTGCGGCTCCTTGAGGGTGCGTCGCGCCTCGGTGAGGAGCACCATCAGGACGCCCATCAGCGCGCAGCCGACGACATTCACCAGAAGCGTCGTCGCGGGGAAGGTGCCGGGGGCGGTGGGCCAGATCAGGGACGCGCCGTAGCGGGCCGACGCGCCGATCGCGCCGCCGACGGCCACGACCGCCACCACGGGCCACACACCGCGCTCCCTCACCTGTGCCGAACTCCCTCGACCCTGCGGAATCAAGAGGTCACTGCGGAATCAAGAGGTCACTTTCGAAGATCAGGCTAGCCGCCCGCCGGCGTGTCCCGCAGACCGAGGCGCAGGTGCTCGACGTGGAAGAGCGCCTGATCGAGGAGTTCGGCGACGTGGTGGTCGTAGAGGGCGTAGATGACGGAACGGCCGTGCCGTTCGCCGGTGATCAGGCCGAGGTTGCGCAGCAGGCGCAGCTGGTGGGAGCAGGCCGACTGCTCCATGCCGACCGCCTCGGCCAGGTCGCCCGCCGCACAGGGGCCTTCCTGCAGTCGGGCGAGGATCAGCAGTCTTGAGGGCGTCGCCAGGGCCTGGAGGGTGGCGGCGACGTCGGCGGCCCCCACGCTGTCCAGGCGTTCACGCGTGGTGGCGGTGCTCTTGTCGTCGACTCCGTGGCCCATGGGCGTCATCCTATCGATGACACATGAAAAGCTGTTCATTCATTCCTGTACGGTGTGGGCGTTGCCGTTCCCCAGCCCGTGAAGGGTTCCTTCGCCATGCCCACTGCCCTCCTCCCCCACTCCGACCAGGGGGTCTCCGACGATCGTGCGGCGGCTCCGCGCCGCCGCACCCGTGTCCTCGCGCTCGCGGAGGCCCGCTGGGCGGCGGCGGCCACGGCCGCGTTCCTGATCGCGCTGCCGCTCCAGCTGGCGGGGGCCGCCGCGTGGACGTGGGGTGCGCTGTACGCCGTCGCGTACGTCGCCGGGGGCTGGGAACCCGCGCTCGCCGGGCTGCGTGCGCTGCGCGAGAAGACCCTGGACGTGGACCTGCTGATGATCGTCGCGGCTCTTGGCGCGGCCTCGATCGGGCAGGTGATGGACGGGGCGCTGCTCGTCGTCATCTTCGCCACGTCCGGCGCCCTCGAGGCCCTTGCCACCGCCCGCACCGCCGACTCGGTGCGCAGCCTGCTCGACCTCGCGCCCACCACCGCCACGCGGCTGGCCGACGGGGGTGACGAAGAGCCGGTCGACACGGCCGAGTTGAGGGTCGGCGACATCATCCTCGTACGCCCTGGTGAGCGGGTCGGTGCGGACGGCGAGGTGCTCGACGGCGCCAGCGATGTCGATCAGGCGACGATCACCGGGGAGCCGCTTCCGGTCGCCAAGGAGGCCGGGGACGAGGTGTTCGCGGGGACGCTGAACGGGGCGGGCGCCCTGCGGGTGCGGGTCGGGCGTGATGCGTCGGACTCGGTGATCGCGCGGATCGTGGCGATGGTCGAGGAGGCGTCGGAGACCAAGGCGCCCACGCAGCTGTTCATCGAGAAGGTCGAGCAGCGGTACTCGCTCGGCATGGTCGTCGCCACGCTCGCCGTGTTCGCGGTACCGCTGGCGCTCGGCGACGATCTGACCGGGGCCTTGCTCCGGGCGATGACGTTCATGATCGTGGCCTCGCCGTGCGCGGTGGTCCTCGCCACGATGCCGCCGCTGCTCTCGGCGATCGCGAACGCGGGACGGCACGGCGTCCTGGTCAAGTCCGCGGTCGTGATGGAGCGTCTGGGGCAGGTCGACGCGGTCGCCTTCGACAAGACAGGCACCCTGACCGAGGGCACTCCCCGGGTGACCGCTGTCCACACCATCCCCGGCGGCGACCTGACCGACGACGCCCTCCTCGCCCTCGCGGCAGCCGCCGAGCACCGCAGCGAACACCCCCTGGCCCGCGCCGTCGTGGGCGCGGCGCGCGCTCGCGGCCTCGACCTTCCGGCGGTGACGGACTTCGCGTCGGCGCCGGGTGTCGGGGTGCGTGCCACCGTCGACGGCGCGACCGTCGAGGTCGGGTCTCCCGCGCGGTTGCTCGGCACGCAGCCGGGTGCCGACGCCCAGGACACGGCGAGGGCCGAAGCGGCCACGTACGCAAGGGAGTTGAGCGAGGGCGGCCAGACCGCCGTGCTGGTCCTGCGCGACGGAGCCCCCGTGGGCGTCCTCGGCATCGCCGACCGCCTCCGCCCGGACGCCGCGGCGACCGTCACCGCCCTGGAGTCCCTGACCGGCACGGCTCCGATGCTGCTCACCGGCGACAACGCGCAGGCCGCCGCCCGGCTCGCGGCGGAGGTCGGCATCGCTGACGTACGGGCCGGGCTGCTGCCGCAGGACAAGGTCGCGGCGGTACGCGAGGCGGAGGGTGCGGGACGCAAGGTCCTGGTCGTCGGAGACGGCGTCAACGACGCGCCCGCCCTCGCCGCGGCCCACACCGGCATCGCGATGGGCCGGGCCGGCTCCGACCTCGCCCTGGAGACCGCCGACGCCGTCATCGTGCGGGACGAACTCGCCACCGTGCCGAGGGTGATCGCCCTGTCCCGGCGCGCCCGCGGGCTCGTGGTGCAGAACCTGGTGATCGCCGGGGCGTTCATCGCCGTCCTGGTCACCTGGGACCTCGCCGGCAGCCTGCCGCTCCCCCTGGGCGTGCTCGGCCACGAGGGCTCCACCGTGATCGTGGGGCTCAACGGGCTGCGGCTGCTGCGGGATTCGGCGTGGCGGGACGCGGGCGCCTGAGAAGGGCGTGGGCGGCTGAGCCGATGACCCCCTCTCGCGGAGGCCTCAGCGCGAGAGGCGGTCGAGCCACTCGCCCATGAGCGCCGCCTCGGCATCGGTCAGCGCCGACGGCGGCGCCTGCGCCAGCATCGCGCTCAACCGGGCCGCGGTGGCGGGCAGTTGCACCTCGTCGCGGCCGGCGGTCCCGGCCTCCTGTGCAAAGGACTCGGCACGGCTCTCGGTGACGTCCGGGGTGAAGACCGCGGCGTGCACCGCGTCCCGTACGCGCCGGGACATGCCGCGGTCGGCGAACGTCGCAGGGCGGGCGACGAGCATGAGCGCCACGCCCACGTTGGCCGACATCACCATCTGGGCGGCCAGTTCGGGGGCCAGGCGCAACTTGCCCTGGGCCGCGGCCCGTTCCAGGTCCCGGGTGAGGATCTGGTGGGACTCCAGGGCCGCGGCGGGCGGTGTCCGCATGGCGGGCGAGTTCATGAGCCGGTACAGGTTCGGGTTCCGCAGCGCGAAGTCCACGTGACTGTCCCAGCCGTCGCACAGGTCGTCGACAGGGTCGGCGGTGGCCTCGCGCTGCCGCTTCGTCGCCAGATACTTGTCGAAGCCGTGGTCGACGACGGCCGAGAGCAGCCCTTGCTTGTCCCCGAAGTGCCGGTACAGCGCCGGGGCACCCACCTGCGCGGCCTCGCACACGGCCCGCGTGGAGACGTCGCCGTCCTCCGACTCCGCGACCAGGTTCGCCGCCACTTCCAGGATGCGTTCTCGCGTACTCACCCGAGGGACGCTAGCAGGGCCGCCGTAGCGCTGATACGCGGCCGCGCCGGTGATGACGGTGGTCTTGCCCATGATGAACTCCTCGGTAGTTCAAGGGGATTGACTGGCTGCGATACGTATCCCCACCCGGATCGCCGGATCCCCGGATCAGACGATGCCGCCGTTGGCGCGCAGAACCTGGCCGTTGACCCAGCGGGCGGGTCCGGCGAGGAAGGAGACGACCTCGCTGATGTCCTGCGGGGTGCCGAGCCGCTCCAGGGGTGCCTGGGCGGCCATCCTCGCGATGGTCTCCTCGTCCTTGCCGTCCAGGAAAAGGGCGGTGGCGGTCGGCCCGGGGGCGACGGCGTTGACGGTGATGTCGCGCCCCCGCAGCTCCCTGGCCAGGACCAGGGTCATGGCCTCGACGGCGCCCTTGGTGGCGGCGTACGCGCTGTAGCCGGGGATGGCGAGCCCCACGACGGAGCTGGAGAAGTTGATGATCGCGCCGCCGGAGCGCAGCCGGCGAGCGGCCTGCTGGTCGACGACGAAGGTGCCGCGGATGTTGGTGCGGTGCATCCGGTCGAGGGCGTCCAGGTCGGTCTCGACCAGCGGGGCGAGCGTCATGACGCCCGCAGCGTGGACGACCACGTCGACGCCGCCGAAGGCCTCCTCGGCCGCGTCGAAGAGGCCGGACACCGCTTCCTCGTCGGCGACGTCGGCACGGTGGGCGACGGCCGCTCCCCCGGCGGCGGTGATCGCGGCCACCGCCCCTTCGGCCTCGGTCTTGTTGCCCGCGTAGTTGACGACGACGGCGAACCCGTCGGCAGCCAGGCGCTCGGCGCTCTCGCGGCCGATGCCGCGGGAGCCTCCGGTGACGACGGCGACTCGACGGGGCGCGGTCGGCTGCTGCTCGCTCATGGCGTTGCTCCCTGTTTCCGAGGGGCGGGTGGCGGCTTCCGTCACCCGATGAGAGCAACGCTAACACCAGATTGTTAGCGTCGCTACCGTTGAGCGTAGCGCTGCTACCCCCGGGCGGCAGTCGCAGTCGGCACAAGCCGCGTCGGCGGACACACGCAGGGACGCACCGGGGCCCGTCACCCCCAGTGGGTGACGGGCCCCGGATCAGGCTGCGAGCAGCAGGCGGCGCGGACGCCGCCGCGCCTACCCGCGATAGGTCTCCAGCAGCCGCAGCCACACCTCGCTGACCGTCGGATAGGCCGGAACCGCGTGCCACAGCCGGTCGATCGGCACCTCGCCAGCGATCGCCACCGTCGCCGAGTGGATCAGCTCGCCCACGCCGGGGCCCACGAAGGTCACGCCGAGCAGGACCTCGCGGTCGAGGTCGACGATCATGCGGGCGCGGCCTTCGTAGCCGTCCGCGTAGAGGCCCGCGCCCGCCACACCCGCCATGTCGTAGTCCACGGCCCGCACGCGGCGGCCAGCGGCTTCCGCCTCCGCGAGGGTGAGGCCCGCCGATGCCGCCTCGGGGTCGGTGAAGACCACCTGGGGTACGGCGGCGCGGTCGGCGGTGGCGGAGTGCGCGCCCCAGGCGTCGGTCTCCAGGAGCGGGACGCCCTGGGCGCGGGCGGTGATCGCGGCGCCGGCGATGCGGGCCTGGTACTTGCCCTGGTGGGTGAGGAGCGCGCGGTGGTTGGCGTCGCCCACCGCGTAGAGCCAGGTGCTGCCCTGCACCCGCAGGCTCTCGTCGACCGGCAGCCAGGCACCGGGGTCCATGCCGATCGTCTCCATGCCGAGGTCGTCGGTGCGCGGGGCGCGGCCCGTGGCGAAGAGGATCTCGTCGGCTTCGAGGGTGTCGCCGCCGTCCAGGGTCGCCGTGACCGTGCCGTTCTCCCTCCGCACGGCCGTGACGGAGACGCCGGTGCGGACCTCCGCGCCCGCCTCCCTCAGCGCCTTGGCGACCAGCTCCCCGGCGAACGGCTCCATACGGGGCAGCAGCCCCTCGCCCCGCACAAGGAGCGTGACCTGCGAGCCGAGCGCCTGCCAGGCGGTGGCCATCTCCACGGCGACGACGCCGCCGCCGACCACCGCGAGGCGCCCCGGCACATGATCGGCGCTGGTGGCCTCGCGGCTCGTCCACGGCTTCACGTCGGCGATGCCCGGCAGGTCGGGCAGCGCGGCGCGGGTGCCGGTGCACACCGCCACCGCGTGCCGTGCGGTGAGGGTCACCTCGGATCCGTCGGAGCCCGTGACGGTCACCTGACGGGTCCCGGCGATGCGGCCGTGCCCGCGGTGGAGGTCCACGCCGATCGAGTCCAGCCAGCCGACCTGGCCGTCGTCCTTCCAGTGCGAGGTGTAGTCGTCCCGGTGTGCGAGGACCGCCGCCGCGTCCAGTGGCCCCTGCACCGACTGGCGAAGGCCGGGCACCTTGCGGGCGTCCGCGCGGGCGATGACCGGGCGAAGGAGCGCCTTGCTCGGCATGCACGCCCAGTACGAGCATTCGCCCCCGACGAGTTCGCTCTCCACGATCGCCACGCTCAGGCCGCCCGCACGGGCCCGGTCCGCGACGTTCTCCCCCACGGGACCGGCACCCAGGACCACTACGTCGTACGTCTTCGAATCCGTCATGGAAGCCAGTGTGGTCGCAGGTGTGCGTCGTGGCCACATGGGTACGCGCGCGAAAGCGAGCACGGGTGAGCGCGTGGAATACGTCCGCCGCCCGGGCCGTTGTGCACAGCGGCTTCGACCGACAGCAGGAAGAGGGAAACACCATGAGCAGCACGACTGTGGAGCTCACCAAGGAAAACTTCGACCAGACGGTCACGGACAACGAATTTGTCCTGATCGACTTCTGGGCCGAGTGGTGCGGTCCGTGCAAGTCGTTCGCGCCTGTCTACGACAAGGCCGCCGAAGCCAATCCCGACATGGTCTTCGGCAAGGTGGACACGGAGGCGCAGCCTGAGCTCGCTCAGGCCTTCGGCATCCAGTCGATCCCGACGCTCATGATCGTCCGTGATCAGGTGGCCGTGTTCGCACAGCCCGGCGCGCTGCCGGAGGCCGCCCTGGAGGACGTCATCGGGCAGGCCAGGAAGCTGGACATGGACGAGGTACGCAAGTCCGTCGCCGAGGAGCAGGCCAAGGCCCAGGCGCAGGAGCAGTAGGGAAGACCCACAGACAGACCACAGACAGCCCCACAAGCAGCAGGGTCAGCTGGACTCGCGGTGCACTGCCGTCGCACCGAGCACGTCGTGCACCTCGGGCTCCATGCCCGGGTCGCGCACGACCCGGTCGACGAGCTCCGCGAGCTTCTGACCCGAGGGCAGCTCGATGCGGACCGTGCTGAGGCGCGGCCGCAGGAGCCTGCCGAGCATCAAGTCGTCGGCGCCGATCATCGCCGTCTCCTCGGGGACGGCGATGCCTTCGTCCTGGAGCGCCCTCATCAGGAGCATCGCGAACTCGTCGTTGTACGTGAAGACCCCGTCGACGCCGAGCGTGCGCCAGCGGGCCGCGAGCCGGGCAGCGGACTCCTCGTCGTAGGCGAGGGGCAGCTCCGTCACGGTGGCGTCCGGTCCGTGCTTGGCCAGCGTGCGGCGGATGCCCTCGGCGCGCGGGCGCGCGAAGGGTTCGAGGCCCGGCTCCTCGGGGATCACGACGCCGATGTGCCTGCTGCCGCGCTCCAGGAGGTGCGTGGCGGCGCACCGGCCGATGAGCCGCTGGTCCATGAGCAGGGCGTGGGCGCCCTCGGCCCGCTGCGGGCCGAGCGTGAAGACGGCCTTGGCGCCTGAGCGCTTCAGGACGCTCACGCCGCGTGCGCCGAGCCCCGACGCGTCGGGGGCCAGGACCGCGACCGGGCGCAGCTCGGCCCAGGCGCGGGCGGCCTCCTCGCCGGTCAGGCCGAGGCTGCCGTACTGCACGACGGTGTAGTCGAAGCGGCTGAGCGCCCACTGCAGCTCGTTGAAGAACTCGCTGAAGAGCGGGCCCGCCGGGATCTGCGGCGTGGGCATCAGGACCACCCGGGTGTGCCCGGCGCGCAGGCTGCGGGCCGCGGCGTGCGGGACGTACCCCAGTTCCTTGGCGGCCTCGTGGACGCGGCGGCGGGTGGGCTCGCTGATGCGGACGGCGCTCGTGTTGTTCAGGACGTACGAGACGGTCGCGCGTGAGACTCCCGCCAGACGCGCCACGTCGGCGCTCGTCGGCACGGAGTACTGCGCGGGCTGCTGTGCGGTCTTGTTCGGTATCTGCACCATGGCGGGGCTCATCCTTCCAGACGGCGCGGGGGCTCTCCCAGGCGGGCGGCGGGGCGCCCCTGGCCTGCGTCGGGGCGCGTTCGGCGGATGGTGCGCGGCGTGAACTGCCCTGTCCTCGTACCGCGTTCCCTCCTCGCCCGTTAGCGTGCGTGCACCTGCCCGTCGATCAAAGGTGCCCCCACATGACTGCCGACCGTGCCGAGGGTCTCGCGCGCACCGCCCGCGCGCTGGCCGCCGGAGAAGTGTCCTCACGTGCGCTGACGGAGCGGACGCTGGCGCGGATCGAGGCCTCGCAGCCCGAGCTCAACGCCTTCAAGCTGCTGCGGGCCGAGGCCGCACTCGCCGAAGCGGACGCCGCCGACCGGGAGTTGGCGGCCGGTGGGACGGGGAAGCCGCTGCTCGGCGTGCCGCTCGCCGTGAAGGACGACACCGACATAGCTGGCGAACCGACCGCTTTCGGCTGCCGGGGCGACTTCCCGCCGAAGAAGGAGGACGCCGAGTCCGTACGCCGGCTGCGGGCGGCCGGAGCCGTGATCGTCGGCAAGACCAACACGTGTGAGCTGGGCCAGTGGCCCTTCACGGAGGGGCCCGGCTTCGGGGACACCCGCAACCCGTGGCACACCGGGCACACCCCCGGCGGCTCGTCCGGCGGCTCGGCGGCCGCGGTCGCCGCGGGCCTGGTCCCCGCGGCGCTCGGCTCGGACGGCGCGGGCTCGGTGCGCATCCCCGCGGCCTGGACCCATCTCGTCGGGATCAAGCCACAGCGCGGCCGCATCTCGACGTGGCCCTGGCCCGAGGCCTTCAACGGCATCACCGTCAACGGCCCGCTCGCACGGACCGTCGCCGACGCGGCCCTGCTGCTGGACGCGGCGAGCGGCAACCACAGCGGTGACCTGCACAAACCGTCCGCCATCAGCGCATCGGACGCGGCGACCCGCGATCCGGGGCGGCTGCGGATCGCCCTGTCCCTGCGGATGCCGTTCACCGCGACCCCCAAGCGCCTGCACCCCGTGGTGCGCCGCAAGGTCATGGTCCTCGCGGACCGCCTCGCCGAGCTCGGGCACGACGTCGAGGAGGCCGACCCGCGCTACGGCCAGATCGGCCTCGACTTCGTGCCGCGCGCCACGGCCGGCATCACCGACTGGGCCCGCGAGGTCCCCGCCCCGCACCTGCTCGACCCGCGGACCAAGGAGGCGGCTCGCCTGGGCCGCCTGCTCGGCGGCGCCCCGCTGCGCCTGGCCCGCCGCGCCGAAGCCGCCCTGCACCGCCGGGTCGGCGCGATCTTCTCGACGTACGACGTGGTCCTCACGCCCACCACGGCCACTCCCCCGCCCCGGATCGGCACCCTGTCCGAGCTCAGCGGCTGGCGCACCGACCAGGCGATGATCGCGGCCTGCCCCTACGCGTGGACGTGGAACGTCCTGGGCTGGCCCGGCGTCAACGTGCCCGCGGGCCGGGTGGGGGACGGCCTTCCGGTCGGCGCGCAGCTGCTCGGGCCCGACGGCAGCGAGCCGCTCCTGGTGTCGCTCGCGGCGCAGTTGGAGGCGGACCAGCGCTGGCACGAGCAGTGGCCCGCGTATCCCCCGCATCCCGCACGGCCCGCACGTCCCGCGCGGGCGTCATGAGTTCTTGGCGAGGGTGCCCCACAGCGCCGGGTCCTCGAAGCCGATGGCCCACAGGACGGTGTGGCGCACGCCGTACTTCCGCAGGACCGGCAGGTGCGCCGCCGTGCCGCGCGCGTCCTGGTACCAGACCGTGCGGCGCTTGCCGCCTTCGTTGTAGGTGAAGTGGGGCGTGCTCGACTCGGGGTCGATGCGGTAGGGCGCGCCGACCCTGCGGCGCAGCGCCTCCGCCTCCTTCCACGTGACGTGCTTGGCGCGGGCGCCGCTGCCGACCGTCCAGTCCCAGCCGTAGCCGGGCAGTCCCATCTCCAGCTTGGCGGCCGGGACTTCGGCGGTGGCGTTGCGCAGGATCTCCTCGTACCAGGCGGGTGACGACAGGGGGCCGGGGGAGCCCTCGGCCCAGTGCTGGTCGTAGGCCATGATGCGCAACCGGTCGGCGGCCGCGCCCAGTCGGCGGTAGTCCCACACGCGCCCGCTGATCCGTGTCTTCGGCGAGACCGTGATCACGCAACTCTTGCGCAGCGCGCGCAGCCGCGCGCACAGGTCGGTGACCATCGTCGCGTAGCCCGCTCCCACCTTCTTGTAGGCGGAGTCGCCGGTCGGCGCGATGGACTCGTAGTCCAGATCGATGCCGTCGTAACTGCGGCTGCGGACGACCCGAAGGAGCGCCTCGATGTGCTCCGCGCGGCGGGCCTTGTCGGTGACGACGGCCGCGAGCGCTCCGGGCCGCATCCGTTCCATCACGGTCGGCACGACCTTGATGCCCGCCTTGTGGAGCCCGTCGATGACGCGGCGCGAGCCGGCGCCCGTGTGGCCCGCGACGCTTCCGGCCGTTTTCGCCTCGTACCAGAAGGGGCTGACGGTGTGCAGTTGGTCGGCGTGGCGCAGGGCGTCCTGGTACGCGGCTTCCTGGTCCCAGTAGGGAAGCCACCCCGAGACGGTGCGCGGCGGCGGTGCGGAACGGTCGGTCGGCTGAGGGAGCGTGGGGGCAAGTGCCGTGCCACAGAGGGCAAGGACTGCGGTGACCCGGGCTCGGCTGAGGTGTCGTCGTGGCGCCATGGACCCGAGCCTGCGGCGCATCGGGCGGACCCGCCCCGCGGGTTGGGCCAGACAGGTTCTACGGTGTCCCGCGTGACTGCCAACACCGATGACCAGCAGATGTCCGAGCACCCTGGCCGCACGGGCCGCACCGCGACCACCGAGGCCGAGCCGCGCGAGGTCGGCCAGGTCCAAACGACGTACGCGCCCGCCCACGACGGCGATCCCGACCCCGGCGAGATCGTCTGGACGTGGGTTCCCTACGAGGAGAACGACGGGCGTGGCAAGGACCGTCCCGTCCTGGTCGTCGCGCGCGAGGCGCGCGGCACGCTGCTCGCCGTGCAGCTCTCCAGCAAGCGGCACGCCGACGAGAGGGACTGGGTGCCGATCGGCAGCGGGCCCTGGGACCGCGAGGGCCGCGAGTCGTGGGTCGCCGTCGACCGGGTGCTTCGGGTGCACGACGCGGGCATGCGGCGCGAGGCGTGCGCGCTCGACCGGATGCGGTTCAATCTGGTCGTGCGGCGGCTTCAGGAGCGTTACGGCTGGCGTTGAGCGCTAAGGCAGGGGTTGAGCCGCGCCCCTGAAACCCGCGCCGAACGCCTCCTCGAAGGCGGCCCGCGTCACCGCGCCGCGCGTGCGGTCGAGCACCCCGAAGACGACGTGCTCGAAGTACCCGTGGAAGCGGCCGCCTTCGGCGAGCAGCGACCGGAACGCCTCCGCCACCTGCGCGGGGTCGTTCTGGAAGACCCCGCACCCCCACGCGCCGAGCACGAGCCGCCGGTAGCCGCAGGCGACGGCGGTCTCCAGGACCCGCTCGGCGCGCCCGGCCAGGGCGGACGGCAGCTCCGCGGCGCGCTCGGGGGCCTGGCGCAGGACGACGCCCGCGTTCGGCGCCGCCGAGGTCAGGAAGCCGACGCCGTACGCCTCGTCGAGGAGCCGCCCCCGGTCGTCGCGGAAGACCGGCACGGCCGGGGAGTGGATCACGCGGTCGCTGTAGAAGGGGTCGCGGTGGGCGCGGTGGTGGTCGTAGAACTCCCGGGCCGAGCGCACGCACGTGTACAGCGCCGAGGCCCGGCACAGCGCCTCCTCCTGGGCCTGCGCGCCGTTCAGATAGCCGCCGCCGGGATTGCGCGCCGAGGAGAAGTTCAAGGCCGCCACCGGGCCGCCGTCCCCGCCCGTCAGGCGGTGCGCGGCCTCCAAGCTGCTCTCACCGGTGACCTCGACTACCGTGGAGATCAGCTCGGGCGGCGTCGCGGGAGTCACGTGCAGGGCCGCCGGACCGAACATCCGCGTGCCGGAGCGCGCGGCGTCCACCGCTTCCGCGATCACCACCTCGCGGCCGCCCGGAGCGGTATACCGCCCTGCCGCCACGATTTCCTCGGTCTGCTGCGCGATGCCACGCAGTCGCGCACTCATGCCCGCTCTCCCGTCCCGACCTCTGTCGCCTCGTCACCCGACTCACACATGAACGCATCGTGAGCTCTTCCCGACGCCCGCCGCAACAGAATTCCCTCGCACCGTATTGGCCCGAGGGGCACTCTTGTGCGAACGGCCGACAAGGTCTTGGGTGGGACGAGCGCTGCCAACTCGGTCACACCCCTATCGAGTTGACCGGGTGGTCCACAACCGTTGGACCAGGCAGAACTTGAACAGGAGGACCTCTGCATGCCCGAGGGCGACTGTACGACGTACCGCGCGAAGTACGGCACCGCGGTCTCCGAGTCCGAGGCGGAGGCGCTGGTCACCGGCATCTGCTTCAAGACCGGACCACCACGCGTCACCGGTGTCGAACTGGAATGGCTGATCCACGAGCCGCACCGGCTCCATCTGCCCGTGTCCCCCGCCCGCCTCGAAGCGGCCTACGCCGCACTGCGGGCCCTGCCCCTGCACTCCCTGATCACCGTCGAACCAGGCGGCCAGCTGGAGCTCAGCTCGCTCCCCGCCACCTCGCTCATGGAGTGCGTGTCCGCCGTATCGGCTGATCTCTCGTTGGTACGCGACCGACTCGCCACCCTGGATCTGACACTCACCGGGCTCGGTGCCGATCCCTGGCGCCCGCCGTCCCGCATCCTGCACCGGCCGCGCTATGACGCGATGGAGTCCTATCTCGACCGCACGGGTCCCGCGGGCCGCCGCATGATGTGTTCGACGGCCTCCGTGCAGATCTGCCTGGACGCGGGCCACGAGGAGCCGGGCCCGCTCGGCTACGGCCGGCGCTGGCGGCTCGCACACCTCCTCGGCCCCGTACTGGTCGCCGCGTTCGCCAACTCGCCGGTCCAGGACGGGCGTTCCACCGGCTGGCGCTCCACGCGGCAGGCCGTGTGGGCGTCGATCGCCCCGGGCACGTCCGGCGCCCCGTCGATGGACGCGGAGCCGCGTGCGGCCTGGGCGCGGCACGCCCTGGACGCGCCGGTGATGTTCATCAGGGGCGAGGACGACGGACACGACGCGCCCTGGACCGTGCCGGAGGGCCTGACCTTCCGCACCTGGGCCCGCTCGGGCGGGCCGCGTCCGCCGACCCGCGACGACCTCGACTATCACCTGACCACGCTTTTCCCGCCCGTGCGCCCGCGCGGCCACCTGGAGCTGCGGATGGTCGACGCGCAGCCGGGTGCGGACGGCTGGGTCGTGCCGCTCGCGGTGACGAGCGCGCTCTTCGACGACCCGCAGGCCGCCGAGACCGCCTACCGCACCGTGAAGCCGCTGGCCGAGCGCGCGTGCCCGCCCGGCGCGCCCGCGGCGCCGCGCAGCCCGCTGTGGCTGGACGCGGCGCGGCACGGTCTCGCCGACCCGGAGCTGCGCGAGGCCGCGGCCGACTGTTTCGCCGCGGCGGCCGACGCGCTGCCCCGCATGGGCGCGAGCGCCGAGGTGCGCGATGCCGTCGCCGCGTACGCCGAGCGGTATGTCGCGCGGGGCCGCTGCCCGGCGGACGACCTGCTCGACGGGCACCGGGACGGCCACCACTACGACCACGAGCACGAGAAGGGCATCCTCCGATGACTCCTCCGACGACCGGAACCGTCAGCGACCCCGATGCGCTTCGTCGGCGCGCCCTGGCGGCGCTCCTGACCGCCAGGGACCGCACCTCGCTCCTCACCACGTGCGTCGAGGAACCCGAACTCACCGCACAGCACTCGCCGTTGATGTCACCGTTGGTCTGGGACCTGGCGCACATCGGCAACCAGGAGGAGCTGTGGCTGCTGCGGGCGGTGGCGGGCCGTGACGCCATGCGGCCCGAGATCGACGGCCTGTACGACGCGTTCGAGCACCCCCGTTCCGAGCGGCCGAGCCTGCCGCTGCTCGCGCCCGTCGAGGCCCGCCGTTACGCGTCCGAGGTGCGGGGGCGCGCACTGGACGTACTGGAGAGCACGCCCTTTCGCGGCTCACCGCTGACCGAGTCGGGCTTCGCGTTCGGCATGATCGCGCAGCACGAACAGCAGCACGACGAGACGATGCTGATCACCCATCAGCTGCGCTCGGGCGCCACGGCACTGACGGCTCCGGACCCCGCGCCCGCGCCGCCGTTCAAGGGCCCGGCCGAAGTCCTCGTGCCGGGCGGTCCTTTCACGATGGGCACGTCCACCGAACCGTGGGCCCTCGACAACGAACGTCCGGCGCACCATCGTCTGGTCCCGCCGTTCTACATCGACACGACGCCGGTGACCAACGCCGACTACCAGCGCTTCATCGCCGACGGCGGCTACCGCGAACAGCGGTGGTGGACGCCGTCGGGCTGGGACATGGTCCGCGGCAACGACCTCTCGGCGCCGCTGTTCTGGCGCCAGGAGGGCGGCCGGTGGCTGCGCCGGCACTTCGGGACCGTCGAGGCCGTCCCGCCCGACGAGCCGGTGCTGCACGTCAGTTGGTACGAGGCGGACGCGTACGCCCGCTGGGCGGGCCGGCGTCTGCCCAGCGAGGAGGAGTGGGAGAAGGCCGCCCGGCACGACCCGGCGTCCGACCGCTCCATGCGCTACCCGTGGGGCGACGCCGACCCCACACCCGAGCGCGCGAACCTGGGCCAGCGCCATCTGCGTCCGGCCCCCGCCGGCAGCTATCCCGCCGGGGAATCCCCGCTCGGCGTACGCCAGTTGATCGGCGACGTGTGGGAGTGGACGTCGAGCGACTTCCTGCCCTATCCCGGGTTCGCCGCCTTCCCCTACCCCGAGTACTCGGACGTCTTCTTCGGCGGCGACTACAAGGTGCTGCGGGGCGGCGCGTTCTCGGTGGACGAGGTGGCGTGCCGTGGCACGTTCCGCAACTGGGACCACCCGGTGCGGCGGCAGATCTTCTCCGGGTTCCGCACCGCGCGCGACGCGGATCCGACGGAGGGGGTCTGATGTGCCGTCACCTGGCCTACCTGGGACCCCATGAGCCGCTCGGAAAGCTTCTCGTGGAACCCTCGCACAGCCTGTTCCGCCAGTCGTGGGCGCCGCGGCAGCAGCGCTACGGCACGGTCAACGCCGACGGTTTCGGGGTGGGCTGGTACGCCGGCGGCGACCCCGTGCCCGCCCGCTACCGCCGCTCGGGTCCGGTCTGGGGCGACCAGTCCTTCGCGGACCTCGCCCGGGTCGTGCGGTCCGGGGCGGTGCTCGCCGCGGTGCGCGACGCGACCGAGGCGGGCGCGGACGGGGAAGCGGCGGCGGCGCCGTTCGCCGCCGGGACCTGGCTTTTCAGCCACAACGGCGCGGTCACGGGCTGGCCGCGCTCGCTGGCCCCGGTGGCCCGCCTCCTGCCGCCCGAGAACCTGCTCTCCCTGGAGGCGCGGTGCGACTCCGCGCTGGTGTGGGCGCTCGTCCTGCACCGGCTGCGCAGCGGCGACGACGAGGGCCAGGCCCTCGCGGACACCGTGACCGAGGTCGCCGAGGCGGCACCCGGATCGCGCCTCAATCTCCTGCTCACCAACGGCGAGACGATCACCGCGACGGCCTGGGGCGACACCCTCTGGTATCTGTCCGAACCGGGCCGCCGCACCGTCGTGGCCTCCGAGCCCTACGACGACGATCCGCACTGGCGCCAGGTGCCCGACCGCACGCTGCTCGCCGCCAGCCGTACCGATGTCCTGCTGACCCCGCTCAAGGAGCCCACCGCGTGAGCCCGTTCCAGCTGACCCGCACCCTGCCCGTGGACGCCACCGATGCCGCTCTGCGCGCCGACGTCCTGCACGGCCTCACCCTCCCCCAAGGTCTCGACTCCGCTCGACCAGGGGGGACCCCCATCCCCAAGACGCTGCCACCTAAGTGGTTCTACGACGCGCGGGGCAGCGCGCTCTTCGACGAGATCACCACGCTGCCCGAGTACTACCCGACGCGCGCCGAGCGCGAGATCCTGCAGACCCGCGCCCCGGAGATCGCCGGGGCGACGGGCGCGCGCACGCTGATCGAGCTGGGCTCGGGCTCGTCGGAGAAGACCCGCCACCTGATCGACGCGCTGCCGGGCCTGCACACGTACGTACCCGTGGACGTGAGCGAGAGCGCGCTCACCGGCGCCGCGAACACCCTGATCGCCTCGCGCCCCTCCCTGAACGTGCACGCCCTGATCTCCGACTTCACCCGCGGCCTCGCCCTGCCGGGCACACCGGGCCCGCGCCTGGTCGCCTTCCTGGGCGGCACGATCGGCAATCTGCTGCCTGCGGAGCGCTCGGCGTTCCTGGCGTCGGTACGCTCCCTGCTCTCCCCCGGCGACGCGCTGCTGCTCGGCACCGACCTGGTGAAGGAGGAGTCGGTGCTCGTCTCGGCATACGACGACGGGGCGGGCGTCACGGCCTCCTTCAACAAGAACGTCCTGACCGTGATCAACCGCGAGCTGGGCGCGGACTTCGACCCGGACGCGTTCTCGCACGTGGCCGTCTGGGACCGCGAGCACGAGTGGATCGAGATGCGCCTGCGCTCCCTGGCCGCCCAGACGGTGAAGATCCCGGCGCTCGACCTGGCGGTCGACTTCGAGCGCCACGAGGAGATGCGCACCGAGATCTCGGCGAAGTTCCGTGAGGACGGCGTGCGGGCCGAGCTGTCCGCGGCGGACCTGAAGCTGACCCACTGGTGGACGGACGAGAGGGCACGGTTCGCGCTGTCGCTGAGTGTGGCGCGCTAGCACTGCCCGGTGAACAGCTCGGTGAACAGCTCGGTCCTGTGACCATCACGGCCCACTGACATCCAGCTCCCGGGTGATCCGGCGCGAGGCGACCTTCGCCTCCGTCGCCGGGTCACCCCCGCCGAGCACCTTCGACATGTACGCCTTGATCGGGTTGTCCGCCTCCACGGCGGCCCACTTCGGCGAGGCCGGCGTCGCCCGCCCCCTGGCCGCTCCCGCGGCCATCGCGGCGACCCCCTCCTCGCCCGAGACGAGGGAGGCCAGCGTCGTCTTGTTCGGCACGTAGTCCATGGTCCTGGCCAGGTCCTTCTGCCACTTCTTGCCCGCGAGAGCCTCGATCACGGCCACCGCGCCCCTGCGGTCCTCCGTCTTTCCGCGTACGACGAGGTCGGACCCGCCGGTGAAGACCGCTCCCGGTTTCGCCGCCGTCTTGCCCGGGATCGGGAAGTAGCCGAGCTTCCCCTTCAGTTCGGGGTTCGCCTCCTCGATGGCGCGTGCCGTCCCCGGCACGGCGACGATCTGCGCCACATCGCCCTTGGCGAAGACCCCGGCCTGCGGCGGATGCTCCTCGTCGGCGTCCCGGGGGCCCTCGCCCAAGGCCTGCAACTGCCGGTAGAACTCCATGCCCCGCAGCGCCGCGGGCGTGTGCAGGCTGCCCTCCCACACGCCTCGCGACCCCTTGGCCTCCGTGGCGAGCTCGCCGCCCTCGTCCCAGATGAATCCGGCCAGGGTGTACCAGTCCTGGCCCGCCAGATAGATCCCCTGGTCGCTACCGGAGTCGAGCCGCCGGGTGTCGGCGATCCACTGCGCGCGGGTCTTCGGCGGCTGTTCGATCCCGGCCCGTGCGAACAGGTCCTTGTTGTAGATGACGACGCGGTTGGCGGCGTACCAGGGAATGCCGTACTGGCTGCCGTTGTACTGTCCGGGCTCGGCGAGACCCGGCAGCCAGTCCTTCATGCCGAAGTCGCGCGCGGACTCCAGGGTGAGGTCGTCGAGCCCGCCCTCGTCGACGTACTGGGCGACCTGGGTGTTGCCGACCTCGATGACATCGGGCCCGTCCTCCGCCTTGAGCGCGGCCTTGACCTTGCCGCCGATGCCGGTCCACTCCTGGAGGCGTATCTCCAGGTCGATGTCGCCGTTCCGCTTCTCGAAGTCGGTCGTGAACCGCTTGATGAACTCCTCCGAAGCGCTGCCCCGCATGAACCACACGGTGACGGTCCGCTTCTCCTCTCCTCCGCCGGGCAGGACGCCGCATCCCGCGAGCAGCGTGGTCGTGGCGAGGGCGAGGGACAGGGACTTGGCGACACGGCGGTGCGGTTTCACGTGGGTCACTTTCTTCCTGCGGACAGGGGAAGGTCGGCCCGACGTGGGGGTGAGCTGGTGGCTCGAACGGGTACGGCTGGATTTTGGTCTGTACCAATGGGTCGGTCAAGAGGGAACGGCACCGGGATCGGATATTCCGGTGCCGTTCGCGCGCGGGATCGGGGGCGGGGTCGCGGGTGGGATCAGCTGCCGGGAACGGTGTCCTCGAACGCGGTGCCCGCGCTGCGGTAGGCGCTGACCTGCGCCTTCACCTGGTCCGGCGGGAGGACCTGGTCCTTGACGTGCAGGACGTAGTCGACCTGCTGGTCGTAGGCGCGCGGGGTCGTGCTCGACTGGCCCGCCAGGTCGATGAGCCACTGGTTGAAGTTGATCGACATGGGCCGCTCCGGCAGGTACTTGGCGTCGTGCGCGGCGAACAGCTGCCCGTCGACGTAGTACTTGATGGTGCTGTCGTCGATGGTGAAGACGACGTCGTGCCAGCCCGCGTAGCTCTGCCGCACCTCGGTGTGCTGGTTGACGGCCTCCCACGGCTCGGGGTTGAAGGTCTCCCAGGACGTGGTGTAGAGGATGTCGGCCGGCTCGCCCCAGCCTCCGTTGGGCAGGTACTCGAAGTCGTACTCGGAGTAGTCGTCCGCCATCGGGGCCTTGAGGTCGTTGATGGAGAAGAACGCCTGCACGAGGTGGTCCCCGTCGGGGCCGCCCGCCTTGGGCGCGTCGGCGTACTTCACGCGGGCCGCGTAGGTGCCGTTCTTGAACTTGACCGCCTTGGTGAGGATCTCGGTCTGCTCCGTCGATCCGCCCGTGCCCGCGGTCGACGTCTCCAGGTTCATGACGGAGTTGCCGTCGGCTTCGGGGAAGGTGATGTTCTCGGGCACCCAGGAGGCTCCGGGCACTCCGGGCCCGCCCGCGTTGGCGCGGATGCTCCAGCCGTGCTGGGAGATCTTCGGGTCGGTGTGGCCGGTGTAGCTGAAGTCGTCAAAGAGCGCGGGGGCGGCGACGGTCGCCGTGCCGCCGGCGTCGGGCGCGGCGGAGGCGGGCAGTGCGGCCAGACCGGCGAGGCCGAGCCCCGCGGCCGCCGCGACCGCGATGGCAGTTCTGACCCGGAACGTCATGGCCCGGAACGTCACGCTGGAGCGGTGTCGGTTCATCGACCTGATTCCTTTCGGAATGCCGGGAGCGCTCACCGCTCCCGGCGTGGGGGGAGGTGCGGTACAACGACACACCGTGGCTTTACCAATTGGTAAGGTGACCACTCGCGAGGACTGAAGGTGGCATGGACCAATGGGGGCGTCAAGTCCCCTTGCGTGAGGGGGACTTGCTCGTCATGGATGACTCAGTAAAGGCGTTGACATCAAGGGACCAGCAGGGCGTACCCGGCGGCGTACTCAAGCGCGAGCGCGTGCGCGAGGTCCTGCTCGATCTGATCGAGAGCCGCCGACCGGGCGACGCGATCCCCTCCGAGCGCACGCTCTGCACCGAACTCGGCGTCTCCCGGCCGACGTTGCGCGCCGCCGTCGACACGCTGGTGGCCTCGGGGCTGCTGGTGCGCGAGCACGGCCGGGGCATGTTCGTGGCCCGCGCCAAGGTCACCCAGGAGCTGGCGCCGGGCAGCCGCCCGCTCACCGCCCCGCGGGCCGCGGGCGACTGGTCGAGCAGCGTCCTGGAGTTCAGCACGGTCCGGGCCGGGGCCCGGGTCGGCCGCAGACTCCGGATCTCCCCCGCCGCCGAGCTCGTGTACGTGGTGCGGCTGCGCCTGGTCGACGGTGAGCCCATCGCCCTGGAGCACCTGCACATCCCGGCCGCCCTCGCCCCGGGGCTCACCCCCGCGCAGGTGGAGTCCGGGTTCTACGCCCACCTGCGCGAGGCCCGCCGCATCCGCCCCGCGCACGCCGCGCAGTCCATCGAGCCCACGGTCCTGACCGAGGGCGAGGCGGCCCTGCTCGGCGTGCCCGTGCTCTCCCCCGCCCTGCTCTTCGACCGGCTCACCACGGACACCGAGGACCGCCCCGTCGAGTACGTGCGCTCCCTCTACCGCGGCGACCGCTACCGCATCGTCTCGCGGCTCGAACTGGACGGTGCCGCCGAGCACCCCGCGCCCACCGCCTCGCGCACCGCCGCCTGGTGGGGCACGGTGGAGTGACCTCACCCCACAGCTGTGAGGTCACCACACGGCGGAGAGGAACACTCTGATGTCCGACCACACCTACCGGGTCACCGAGATCGTCGGCACCTCGCACGAGGGCGTCGACCAGGCGATTCGCAACGGCGTCGCCCGCGCATCGCAGACGCTGCGCTCGCTGGACTGGTTCGAGGTCACCCAGGTGCGCGGCCACATCGAGAACGGCGAGATCGAGCACTACCAGGTGGGCCTGAAGGTCGGCTTCCGCCTGGAGGACGGCGACAGCGCCTGACACCCACGCCGGGCTGTCACGTCCGCCCCTCACGCTCCTGAGCGTCCTTCAGAGCGGCGGACGTGCTCGCCCAGCGCGCCCGTACGACCGTGAAGCCCGCCCGCTCCGCCTCGTCGCACACCAGCTCGTCGTCGTCCACCAGCATCCGGACCTCGCGGGACGCGGAGATCCTCCGCAGGATCTCCAGCTTGGTGCGGCGGGCGGGCCGCCGGTCGTCGTTGCGGCGCATCCAGATCCGCCCCTCGGGAAGCCCCTGCGCCGCGAGCCACGCCACGGTGTCCTTGCGGCACCGCTCGGGCCTGCCCGTGAGGTAGGCGACCTCGCACTCCCCCGCGCTCTGTAGGGCGAGAGCCACGCCCCGCTCCAGCGGCGGGTCCTCCGGGGCCGCCGCGAAGAAGGCCGCCCAGTCGCGCGGCCTGCCCTCCAGGAAGCGCTGGCGGTGCGCGGTGTCCGCGAGCGTGCCGTCCAGGTCGAATACGGCCAGTGGCCTGCTGTCTTCCGTCACGCGCCCAGCGTAGGCAATCCCCGGGACGGCCACACCGGGCCCTCGGGTTCTACGGCCGCGGCCCCCGGTAGGTTCTGCCCCCGCGACGCGGCAACGCGGCCTGCGCCTCGCCAGGAGTCGCGAGCGTCTCGGCGGCCAGGTGCAGCTCCGCCCTGACCGTCACGGACGACAGGTCAAGGCCCAGGGTGTCGCCGCACTTGTTCAGCCAGGCGGTGAGGGTGGCCCTGTGCAGCCCCAGCTCGGCGGCGGCGGGGGCGGTCCTGCCGCGCTGCCCGAGCCAGCAACGGAGCGCGGTGCGCAGCCGCGTGTCCAACGGCGCGAGCAGGGCGGAGGCCCAGCGCTCGGCCTGGCCGGAGCCGAGCAGTTCAGGGGGCAGTGGAGTGGCGGGAAGGCGTACGTACGAGGCGGCCGGGTCGGGTGGTGCCGGGGCGCGCAGGGCCAGCAGCAGCTGCGCCTGGGCGGTGGGTCTTTCCAGGTCGGCCGCGAGGAGAGCGCCGATGCCGCGCAGCCGTGAGCGGACCGTGCCCTCGGACACGTCGAGGGCCGGTGCCGCGGCCTGGGCCGAGCCCGACCGCAGCCAGGCCTCCAGGGTCCGGCGCTGGTCACGGTCCAGGGGCTGGAGGACGGCCGCGGACCATGCGGCGAGCCGGTCCGCGGGCAGGACGCGGAGCAGGCCGTGTGCCCCGAGGCCGGCCGCGGGGACGAGACAGCCCACGGCCGCGCTGTTCCGCGCGGCCCCGGCCTCGGCCCATGCGGTGGGGACCATGTCCAGGGGCGCGGGGTCCGCCGCTCCCCCGGACAGCTGGTGGCGCTCGGCGATCCGGGCCAGGAGCGGGAGCGTCGCGCTCTGGTCGCCCCGGGCGCCGTGCAGGGCGACGACCACCAGTTCCCTCGCGGCCAGGCTGACCAGCATGCGGGTGGTGGTGCTGCCGAGAGGCGCACCGGGCTGCGCCGCGCGCCACAGGGCCTGGTGTGCGGTGTGGGCGTTGCTCCCGGCGAGCCGGTACACCGTGGCGTGGGTGGCGTGCGTGGCCGTGCTGCCTCCGAGCATGTCGGCGGCCAGCCGGTGGTGGCCGCTCAGCAGCAGGTGCAGGGCGGCGCCGTGCAGCCGCTGCTCGGCGCCGCGCGTCTCGTCCGCCTGCCGGGCGAGCACCAGGAGCAGATCGACGGTGAGCTGTGCGATCAGGGCGACGCGGGGAGCGGGCGTCGCCTTGCCGGGGCCGAGGACGAGGACGGCATCGGCCGCGGGCTGGATGGTGAGGTGCGGATGGGACCGGGGGTGCGCGGCGGCACGCACCCCCGCGGGCCCGGCGCTGTGCGGGTGGCTGTGGAGGGCGCCCGCCGCGGGGGTCACCAAGGCGGCCCAGCCGCCGGCCAGGGCGGCGGCCTCGGCGATCAGCGCGGCGTCGGAGCGGCCTGCCGCCTGCGTGAGCCGTCGCGCTGCCCGGCAGGGCGTGTCCTCGACGGCGGGGGCGGGCGCGGGCCCCGCGCCGTGCTGCGCGCGGCCCGCCCTGCTCTCCGTCACGGAATCCGTGCGACGGCGCCCCACCCCGCGCGCACGGTGGTGCGGTCCGTGGTGGAGTCGGGCCGCCAGTTCGGCCAGGAGACGAAGCCGGGTTCGACCAGTTCGAGCCCCTCGAAGAAGGCGACCGTCACCTCCGGCTCGCGGAAGATGTAGGGAATCGCGCCGGAGTTGTTGTACTCCTCCTGCACCTTTCGGTGTTCCTCGTCCGAGGCGGTGGAGTGGCTCAGGGCCAGATAGCTCCCCGAGGGGAGTTTCTCCACCAGGCGACGCACGAGAGACAGGGCGTCGTCCCAGTCCACGATGTGACCGAGGACGTCATTGATCACCAGGGCGACGGGCCGGGTCATGTCCAGCGTCCTGGCCGCGCCCTCCAGGACCGCGTCCGTGTCGCGCATGTCCGCGAGCACATAGGCGGTGGCGCCCTCCGGGGTGCTGGTGCGCATCGCGTGCACGTGCAGCAGGACGAGCGGGTCGTGGTCCACGTAGACCACCCGGGATTCGGGGGCGATGCGCTGGGCGACCTCGTGGGTGTTGTTCGCCGTCGGTAATCCGGCGCCCAGGTCGAGGAACTGGCGAATCTTGGCGTCCCGTGCCAGGTGGCTGACCGTGCGCCTCAGGAAGTCCCGTGACTCACGGGCGAATTGCTCGATCAGCGGATACTTGTCGCGGTAGGCGTCACCGGCCTGCTGGTCGGCGGGGAAGTTGTCCTTGCCGCCGAGCCAGTAGTTCCAGACACGCGCGCTGTGGGCGACGGAGGTGTCTATCTCCGGGGGCAGTTTCGTCGGTTCGGTCACGCCAGTTCCTCTTTCGACTCGTGGGGGTGGGACGCGGCGGTACAGGAGTAGTCAAGGAGCATGAGGTAGGCCGTCACGGTCTCGTGCGCGTCCCAGACGTCGGCCGTGCCGGGCAGGCATCCCTCCCGGACCACGTGGTCGGAGATCTCCGGCACCTCGACCCGGTACACGGTCAGCGGTGGTTTGCCCGTCATGGCGTGCGCGGGCCCGTCCAGCGGGTGGATCTGCAAGGTCACTTCGGGGCGCTCGGCGGCGGATCGGAGCGACTCCTTCTGCCCGGCCATGGTCTGTGCGTCCCCTACGCGCGTGTGCAGGGCCGCGGCCGACATCAATGCCCAGATGCGCGTCTGCTGGGCGCGCAACCGGTCTTGACGCTGCATCAGGAATTCGGTGCGACGGTCCTTGTCCGCAGGCGACAGATCCGGGCGCAGGACGTCGTCGACGGCGCGGGCATAGGCCGGGGTGCGCAGCAGGGCGGGGACCAGCGAGGGGTGCCAGGTCCTGATGATGCTGGCCGCGGACTCCACGCTCATCAGGTCCAGCTGCCATACGTCCATGACGGCACGCCACGGATGCCACCAGCCGGGGCGGTTGGCGGCCGCCAGTTTCCCGAGGAATTCCTCGGTCTCCGCCGGGCCCGCCCCGTACACCGAGAGGAGGGTGGAGACCTGGCCCGCGTCCAGAGATGTCTGGGCCTGTTCGATGCGGCGGACGGTGGCCGGGTGGGCGCCGAGAGCCTCTGCCGCCTGCCGGAAACTCAGCCCCGCCGATTCACGCAGCGTTTTCAGCCGGGTGGCCAGAACGAGATGCGCGACGGTCCGGCCGGATCGTTCGCGGGCCACAAACACCTCCCCTCTTCCCGCACTTACCGCAACTTGTGGATCGTGCACACTCTGTACCTTGCAATCGATGCGCGCAACCCTTTGTATGTCCGTATTCCCTATGGCGAGAGAACCGGATCGAACCGAGCGAAGGGAGGATCAACTATCCGTGAGAGCACGTAAGTTGAAATCAAAAACAAACGGAACGACCCCGACTCACGCAGGGCTGCCGCCGAGTGACGAGCGATATCTCCAGCGAATCCACGACTTTTTCCACTTGTTGAACGGCGAATGGCATTGGGACGTCCTCGTGGCCCTGAATGACCGGCCACTGAAGTACACGGAACTATTGAATACGGTTCGCGTGCAGACCCCCGTCAGCAACTGGCCCGGAAATGCCCACCATTACCTCGAGGAGGGCATGCTGAGCCGGACCCTGCAACGCCTCACGCAGGGAGAACTCATCGAACGCGAACGCGCGATGGACTTCCCGCACGCCACGACGTACCGCCTCGCCCCACCGGCCCGCGAGCTCCTGACGGTCATGGCGCCCGCCGCCGAGTAGACCCAGGCGCACTCCGCCCTCGTGGTCCGCGTCCAGGGGCTGCGGCAGAGGGTGCCCGAGGAGTAGGGGGCCCGGTCTCCACGGCGATCGAAATCACTTTGCCCGCTCCCCGCACGTGACGGATCATGGAGACCACAGAGGAGATCAGTACGCGATCCCCACCGGCGAAGGGATCTCGAGTGGCAGCGACCCGGTTCTCCGTGCTCGACCGTTCCCGCACGCGCGAGGGGCACGACGCCCCCGAGGCCCTGCGCGACACCGTCCGCCTGGCCAAGGAGCTCGAAGAGCTCGGCTATCACCGTTTCTGGGTCTCCGAACATCACGCGGTGCCGGGCGTCGCGGGATCCGCGCCGACCGTCCTCGCCTCCGCCGTCGCCGCCGCGACGCGCACCATCCGGGTCGGCACGGGCGGCGTGATGCTGCCGAACCATCAACCCCTCATCGTCGCCGAGCAGTTCGGGGTCCTCGAAGCGCTCTTCCCCGGGCGCATCGACATGGGGCTCGGCCGCTCGGTGGGCTTCACCGACGGGGTGCGCAAGGCGCTCGGCCGCGACAAGCACGACGCGGAGGACTTCGCGGCGCAGCTCACCGAGCTCCTGGGCTGGTTCCGCGGCACGTCGGACACCGGAGCGCACGCGCGGCCCGCCGAGGGCCTGACCGTCCCCCCGTTCGTCCTGGCCATCGGCGAGGGCGCCACCATCGCGGCACAGGCCGGGCTCCCGATGGTCATCGGCGACATCAGGAGCCGCGAGAAGATGCTCCGCGGCATCGAGCACTACCGCGCGTCGTTCCGGCCGTCGGAGTGGTCGAGCGAGCCGTACGTCGTCGTCTCGGGCACCATCGCCGTCGCCGGGACCCCCGAGGAGGCCCGCCGCCTGCTGATACCGGAGGCCTGGTCGATGGCCTACTCACGCACCCACGGCACGTTCCCGCCTCTGCCCCCGGCCGAGCGCGTCGAGTCACCGGCGATGACGATGACCGAGAAGGAGCGCGGCTTCTACGCATCCGGTCTCGCCGGCCACATCCACGGCACGGAGGAGCAGGTGGCCGACGAGCTCGAGACGCTGATCAAGGAGAGCGGGGCCCAAGAAGTGCTGGTCACGACCAGTACGTACGACCGTGCGGGCCTCCTGGACTCCTTCCGGCGCCTGGCCCGGGTCGCGGGTCTGGCCACGACCTAGAATCGTGGGGTTTGCCCCCGAGCCGCGTACGGAGTCCCCATGCACAGCCCCCACGATCCGTTCGTACGTGTCCGGGGTGCCCGCGAGCACAACCTGCGGGACGTCGACGTGGACATCCCGCGTGACGTCCTCGCGGTCTTCACCGGCGTCTCCGGCTCGGGGAAGTCCTCGCTCGCCTTCGGGACGATCTACGCGGAGGCCCAGCGCCGCTACTTCGAGTCCGTCGCCCCGTACGCCAGACGGCTGATCCACCAGGTGGGCGCGCCGAAGGTCGGCGAGATCACCGGCCTGCCCCCGGCGGTCTCGCTCCAGCAGCGGCGCTCGGCGCCCACGTCCCGCTCCTCGGTGGGCACGGTCACCAACCTCTCGAACTCGCTGCGGATGCTCTTCTCCCGCGCGGGCACCTACCCCGATGGCGCCGAGCGGCTCGACTCGGACGCCTTCTCGCCGAACACGGCCGCGGGGGCCTGCCCGCAGTGCCATGGCCTGGGCCGCGTCCACCGCACGAGCGAGGAGCTCCTGGTCCCCGATCCGTCCCTCTCCATCCGCGAGGGCGCGATCGCCGCCTGGCCCGGCGCCTGGCAGGGCAAGAACCTCCGGGACGTGCTCGACACCCTCGGCCACGACGTCGACCGTCCCTGGCGCGAGCTGCCGCGGACGGACCGGGAGTGGATCCTGTTCACGGACGAGCAGCCGGTGGTGACGGTGCATCCGGTGCGGGACGCGGGCCGCATCCAACGCCCGTACCAGGGCACGTACATGAGCGCCCGGCGCTATGTGATGAAGACGTTCTCGGACTCCAAGAGCCAGACGCTGCGCGCCAAGGCCGAACGGTTCCTGGCGAGCGCCGACTGCCCGGCGTGCGGCGGCAGCAGGCTGCGCCCGGAGGCGATGGCGGTCACGTTCGCGGGCCGCACGATCGCCGACCTCGCCGCGCTGCCCCTGTCGGAACTGGCCAAGTGCCTGGAGAGCAGCTCGGGTTCGGAGGCGGCGCGGGTCCTGTCCGAGGATCTCCTCGGCCGCATCGCCACGATCACCGAGCTGGGCCTCGGCTATCTGAGCCCGGACCGCGCCACGCCCACCCTCTCCACGGGCGAGCTCCAACGGCTGCGCCTGGCGACCCAGTTGCGCTCCGGGCTCTTCGGTGTCGTGTACGTCCTTGACGAGCCGTCGGCCGGTCTGCACCCCGCGGACACGGAGTCCCTGCTCACCGTCCTCGACCGGCTCAAGGCCGCGGGCAACTCGGTCTTCGTCGTGGAGCACCATCTCGATGTCATGCGCCACGCGGACTGGCTCGTCGACGTGGGTCCTGACGCCGGTGAGCACGGTGGCCAGGTGCTGCACAGCGGCCCGGTGCCGGACCTTCAGAGCGTCACGGGGTCCGCGACGGCCCGCTTCCTCTTCGGCCGCGAGCCCGCTCCTGTACGCCCGGTGCGCACCCCGAAGGGCTGGCTGAAGGTCGGCCCCGTGAGCCGGCACAACCTGCGCGACGTGACGGCCGAGTTCCCGCTCGGCGCCTTCACGGCGGTCACCGGCGTCTCCGGTTCGGGCAAGTCCACGCTCATCGGCGAGGTCACCGAGGACCTCGACGGCGTGGGGCGCCTCGTGTGCGTCGACCAGAAGCCGATCGGCCGCACGCCCCGCTCCAACCTGGCCACCTACACGGGCCTCTTCGACGTGGTGCGCAAGGTCTTCGCGGCCACCGACGCGGCACGGACACGGGGCTACGGCGTGGGGCGCTTCTCGTTCAACGTCGCGGGCGGGCGCTGCGAGACCTGCCAGGGCGAGGGGTTCGTGAGCGTGGAGCTGCTCTTTTTGCCCAGTACGTACGCGCCGTGCCCCGACTGCGGGGGTGCGCGCTACAACCCCGAGACCCTCGAAGTGACGTACCACGGACGGAACATCGCGGAGGTGCTCGACCTGACGGTGGAGGCGGCCGCGGAGTTCTTCGCGGACACCCCGGCCGTCGCCCGCAGCCTGCGGACCCTCCTGGACGTGGGTCTCGGCTATCTGCGCCTCGGCCAGCCGGCGACGGAGCTGTCGGGCGGCGAGGCCCAACGCATCAAGCTGGCAAGCGAGTTGCAGCGTGTCCGGCGCGGTCACACGCTCTACCTCCTGGACGAGCCGACGACCGGACTCCACCCGGCCGACGTCGAGGTCCTGATGCGCCAGCTGCACGGACTGGTCGACGCGGGCCACTCGGTGGTGGTCGTCGAGCACGACATGGCGGTGGTGGCGGGCGCGGACTGGGTGATCGACCTGGGTCCCGGCGGCGGTGACGCGGGCGGTCGTGTGGTCGCCGCCGGGCCGCCCGCGGTGGTGGCGGGCACCGAGGGGAGCCGGACGGCGCCGTATCTGGCGCGGGCCACGGCCGAGGGCCGCTGAGGTTGGTACACACCAACTCCTTGACGGCACCCGGGAGTCTGCCTTAAATCAAGTACTGAACAAAGCGTCGGGGTTGATCGCTCGTCGCGTTCAGTTCTCGATGTCTGATTGTCATGCGCATGCCCTATCGATCAGGCGCATGCCTGAGCACTCGCCCCCCACCCCCTCGCCACCCCCACGTGAAGCGATGTGATGACAGTGCACACCTCTTGGCGCCGCCGTGCGGCGCTCTCCACGGTCGCCCTGGCCTGCTGCGCCTCGGCCCTGGCCGGACTGCCCGCCGGAGCGTCGGCGGCCCCCTCCCCCACCGGTTCCACGGCGGCCGCCGCCACGTTCACCGACGACTTCAACGGCGCCGCGGGCTCCGCGGTCGACGGCAGCAAGTGGCAGATCGAGACCGGCGACAACGTCAACAACCACGAGCGGCAGTACTACACCTCGGGCAACAACAACGCCGCCCTCGACGGCCAGGGCAATCTGGTCATCACCGCCCGCAAGGAGAACCCCGGCAACTACCAGTGCTGGTACGGCCGTTGTGAGTACACATCGGCCCGCCTGAACACCTCGGGCAAGTTCACCCAGACGTACGGCCACGTCGAGGCCCGGATGAAGGTGCCGCGCGGGCAGGGCATGTGGCCCGCGTTCTGGATCCTGGGCGCCGACATCGGCAACGTGGGCTGGCCCCAGAGCGGTGAGATCGACGTGATGGAGAACGTCGGCTTCGAACCGGGCACCGTCCACGGCACGCTGCACGGCCCCGGCTACTCGGGCTCGGGCGGCATCGGCGCGGGCTACACCCTGCCCGGCGGCGAGGCGTTCTCGGACAAGTTCCACACGTTCGCGGTGGACTGGTCACCGAACAAGGTCACGTGGTCCGTGGACGGCAACGTCTACCAGACCCGCACCCCGGCCGACCTGGGCGGCAAGCAGTGGGTCTTCGACAAGCCGTTCTTCCTGATCCTGAACCTCGCGGTCGGCGGCTACTGGCCCGGCGACCCGGACGGCAGCACGAGCTTCCCGCAACAGCTCGTCGTCGACTACGTCCACGTGACCACCAACAACTAGGCGGCACGCGCTGGTTCACCCGCTAGTTGAGGCGCGCCAGCGTGTGCGCGGCCTCGCGGGTCGCCGGATACAGGTCCAGGTAGAGCCCGTAGAGCTGGTCATAGACGGCCGAGGTGGTGGCATCGGGGGCGACCACCTCGACCGTCGGGTTCCAGTGCGCGATGTCGCCCGGTGCGGCGAGCCCGGCACCGACCGCCGCGAGGAAGGCGTCGCCGTACGCGGCACCGATGGTGTGGCGCGGCAGTTGCTGCTCGCGCCCGGTCACGTCGGAGACGATCCGGGTCCACAGCGCGCGGGCACCCCCGCCCACCGCGACCAGGCGTTCGGCGGATGCGCCCGCCTCGGTCATCGCGGCGAGATTGTGCCGGACGCCGTACGCGGTGGCCTCCAGGGCGGCCCGGTAGAGGTGGCCGCGGCCGTGCCGCAGCGTCAGTCCGTGGACCAGCCCCCGGGCGTCGGGGTCGAAGAGCGGGGTGCGCTCCCCCGCGAAGTACGGCAGCATCAGCAACCCCTCGGCGCCGGGCGGCAACGCCCCTGCCTCCGCTGTCAGTTGCTCGTACGAGGCGCCGGTGAGGTCACGCAGCCACCCGGTGACCGCACCCGACGTCGCCATCCCGGCGGCCAGGCAGTACGTGCCGGGGAACGCGCCCGCCGTGCCCCACAGATGCGGGCTGGTCAGCGGCTGAGGCAGGATGCCGACCAGGAACATCGTCGTGCCGTACATGAGCATCAGGTCGCCGGGGGCCGCGACACCGACACCGGCCGCCTCCGCCCAGGCGTCGACCGTGCCCGCGATGACGGGCGTGCCCGCGGGGAGCCCGGTCAGGGCCTCGGCCTCCGGGGTCACGGTCCCGACGACGTCGCAGGGCCAGGCCAGTTCGGGCCACTGGAGGCCCGGGGCGATCTCCTCGCAGCGCTCGTCGATCCACGACCGGGCGGCCAGGTCGTACAGCGGAGTGCACTGGCTCGCCGAGTGGTGATCGAGGACGTACCGACCGGTGAGGCGGTGCACGAGATACGAACTGGCCATGTACCAGCGGCGGGTGACCTCGTACGCCGCCGGTTCGTAGCGGCGCAGCCACTCCAACTTCGGGCCGATCGCCTGGCTGGTCAGGGGCGAGCCGCAACGGCGGATGATCTCGTCGGGGCCGTAGCGCTCGCTCTGTTCGGCGATCTCGGCTCCGGCCCGGGTGTCGACGCCGTACAGGATGGCCGGGCGGACCGGCGTGCCCTTCTCGTCGACGGGGAGCAGACAGGGCCCGATGCCGCTCACACCGACCGCGGCGAGCGAATCGCCCGCGGGCAGGGCGGCGAGCAACTCCCGTGCCAGGGAACGGAAATCGGTCCACCACACGCCGTCCGCGTCGTGCTCGAACCAGCCGGGGTGCGGCGTGGACGTCGCGTGCTCGCGCTGCGCCTGGGCGACGAGCGTGCCGTCGGGGCGGACGAGGACGCCCTTGGAGGAGGACGTCCCGATGTCGACGCCGAGCAGGAGACCGGTGCGGGGCGCGGTGGCGGAGGTCGCGGCCATCGGCGTCACGGCTGACGGGGGCATGCCTGTCGGGGTCATGGCTACGGAACGATCGAGTCGACGTAGCCGCCGTCGACCCGGATCGCCCCGCCCGTCGTGGCGGAGGCCAGCGGGGAGCTGAGGTAGACCACCATGTGCGCGATCTCCTCCGGCTCGATGAGCCGCTGGATCAGGGACTGCGGGCGGTGCTTGACCATGAACTCCCGCTGCGCCTCGTCCCAGGGCAGCGCGGAGTCGACCAGTTCGTACACGAAGTCCTCCACGCCGCCGGTGTGCGTGGGGCCCGCGATCACGGAGTTGACGGTCACGCCGGAGCCGGCGGCCTCCTTCGCGAAGCCCCGGGAGACCGCGAGGAGCGCGGTCTTCGACATGCCGTAGTGGATCATCTCGGCGGGGACGACGATCGCCGAGTCGCTGGCGATGTTCTGGATCCGTCCCCAGGCGCGGTCCTTCATCCCGGGCAGGTAGTGCCGGATCATGCGGACGGCGGTCAGTACGTTGACCTCGAAGTAGCGGCGCCATTCGTCGTCGCTGATGTCGAGGGCGGGCTCCGCGCCGAAGACGCCGAGGTTGTTGATGAGGATGTCCGCCTGCGGAACGGCCGCGAAGACCTGCGCGGCGCCTTCGTCGGTGGAGATGTCACCGGGCGCCGGGAGGAATTCGGCACCGCCGTGCTCCTCCTTCAGCCGCTCGACGGCCTTGTCGACGGAAGCGGCGGACCGTCCGTTGACGGCCACCCGAGCACCCGCCCTGGCCAGGCCGACCGCGATGGCCGACCCGATTCCCTGGGTCGATCCGGTGACGAGGGCGGTCTTGCCGGAGAGATCGACGAGCATGCTGCGTACCTCCTGCTGCGGTGCGACTGGGTGGGCCATCGGGGCGTGGCCCGGCCTTGTCCCCCACGGTTCAGTAGATCACCCCGCGGCTGGGCCATGCAGCTTCCGGTAGGCGGTCGGGGTCACTCCCACCTCTCTGCGGAAGATGGTCCGGAAGTTCGCGGCCGAGCCGAAGCCCGTCGCTCCGGCGATCTTCTCGACGGACCAGTCGGAGGTCTCAAGGAGGCGGCGCGCGCCGAGGATCCTCTGGAGGGCCACCCACTGCATCGGCGGCATCCCAGTCTCCCGCGCGAACCGCCGGATCAGGGTCCTGCGCGACAGGAGGCTGTGGTCGGCCAGCCGCTGCACGGTGATCGGCGAGCCGATGTTCTCCATCACCCATTCCCGCGTCGCCCGCAGGCTGTCGCGAGGAGGTGCGGGCGCCTCGGCGTACTGCGGCTCGTTCGCGCCACGGACGGAAGAGAAGACGACGTCCTTCGCCACGGCATCCGCGACCGCGGCGCCGAAATCGCTCTGGACGACATGGAGACACGCGTCGATCGCCGCGCCGCCGCCCGCCGACGTCAGGATCGGCCCGTCCTCGACGAACAGCCGGTTCTCGACGACGTCGACGCGCGGGTGGGCCAGGCGGAGTTCATCGGTATGACGCCAGTGCGTCGTGGCCGACCTGCCGTCCAGGATGCCTGCGGCCGCGAGCGCGAACACACCTGTGCAGACGGCCACGACACGCGCGCCCCGGTCGACCGCGCTCCTCAGCACTCCGAGGTGCTCCTCCGGGACCGGGAGGTGCGGATCTGCGTAGCCGGGGACCACGACGACATCGGCGTGCTCCGCGTCGGCGAGCGACGCCGACCCGTCGCCCGCATCCCCGCACACCAGGACGCGATATCCCAGATGCCGCCCGAAGACATGCTCAGGGATGCTGACGTCCAGCGCGTAATAGCGCGGCATCGCCAGGACCGCGACAACCGTCTCGCCCTCTGTGGATCGCACCTGTTCCCTCTCATCCCTGCGCGCACCGGATGCCCGCCCCTGGCACGATCCTTGCCCTAAGTGGCACAGCCGAGCCTGGCCCACCCCTGAACAGGCCCCATACCGTCGACACCATGAGCAGCACACAGCAAGTCGAACGTTTCGGAGTCCCGTGGGAAGAGACCTACGGGTACGTGCAGGCGGTCCAACGCGGCGACACCATCTACCTCTCCGGCCAGGTGGCCCACAGCGGGACGGACGTCGTGGCACCTGCTCCGGTCAATGATGCCGGACTGGTCACGGACTTCTCCCTCATGGGCGAGCAGCTGCGCCAGTGCTATGCCAACGCGGCGGAACTCCTTCGGCGTTTCGGCGCATCGCTGGACGACGTCGTCGAAGAGGTCATCTACGCACTCGACGTCGACGCGGCCGACGCCGCGGCGGGCCCGGTGCGCAAGGAAGCCTATGGTCGGCCGGACCCGCAGGTGGCGAGCACGATGATCGGCACTTCCCGGCTCGCCTTCCCCGAACTGCTGGTCGAGGTCAAGTTCGTAGCCCGGGTCTGAGAATCAGAAAGGCGGGCCCCGGGGAGGCACAGCCCCGGGGCCCTTGGGTCATCAAGCGGCCAGGGTCTGCTTCAGGGCGGCGAGGCCGTCGCTGAAGATGCCGTGGAACAGCGCGACGACCTCGTCGTCGCCGACCCCCACCGGTGTGAAGACGCCCGACCACTCCACGCGCGACGCGTCCTGGCCGGGCACCTCGTGCACCGTGAGGGTGGCCACGTAGTCGGTGGCGGGGAAGGGCGCCTTCAGGATCGAGTAGCTGTAGGTGCGCGCCTTGTCGTCGAAGGTCAGGAGGCGCTCGATGATGATGCCGCCGTCCTCGCTCGTCAGGCTGCGCACGCGACCGCCCTCGCTGGATTCGCTGGCAGGGATGAACGGAAGCCAGTCGGGCAGCGAGTCGAAGCCGCCGATGAGCTGCCAGACGCGGTCGGCCGGTACGGGGATCTCGATCGACGCGGAGGTGGAAGCCATGGATTCTCCTTGAGACGTGAGGGGTGTACGGGTTTACGGGCAGCGGGAGTTGCCAGCTTCGAGCAGGTCAGGCCGTCGGCACCGGGGCGTCCGCGGCGATCAGGTGCTCCGCGCGCAGGTCCGCCCAGAACGCGGCAGGGACCGTCTCGCCGAGCGCGGCGACGTCCTCGGCTATGCGGCTCGGCCTGGTGGCCCCGGGGATCGCCGCCACCGTCGCCGGGTGGGCGAGGGAGAACTGCAGGGCGGCGGCCTTGATGCCGACGCCGTGCCGCTCGGCGAGCGCCTTGATGCGCTCGACCTTGGCGATGATCTCCGCGGGCGCCTTCTGGTACTCGAAGTGCTGACCGCCGGCCAGGATGCCCGAGCTGTAGGGCCCGCCCACGACGATGTCGACCCCCTGGGCCTCGGCCGCCGGCAGCAGGCGCTGCAGGGCGCGGTCGTGGTCGAGGAGGGTGTAGCGGCCCGCGAGGAGGAACGCGTCGGGCTTCGGCTCGTCCAGGTCGAGGGTGAGCTCCAGCGGCTCCACGCGGTTGACGCCCAGGCCCCAGGCCTTGATGACGCCCTCGTCGCGCAGCCGGTCCAGGGTACGGAAAGCGCCCGTGCGGGCTGTCTCATAGGCGGCCAGCCATTCGTCGCCGTAGAAATCCTGCGCGACATCATGCACCCACACGATGTCGAGCCGGTCCGTCCTGAGCCGCTTCAGGCTGTCCTCGACGGAGCGCAGGGTGGCGTCGGCCGTGTAGTCGTTGACCATCTTGTTCGGGCGGCCGTGCTCGAAGAGGCCGCCCTTCTCGCCGAGGTCGCGTGCGGCGGGGTCCTCGACCTCGTCGAGGATGACGCGGCCGACCTTCGTGCTCAGGACGTAGTCGTCGCGGGGGTGGCCCGCGAGTACGTCGCCGAGGCGGATCTCGGAGAGTCCCGCGCCGTAGAAGGGGGCGGTGTCGAAGTAGCGGATGCCCTGGTCCCAGGCGGCCTCGACGGTGGCCGCGGCCTCCTCGTCGGGGATGGCGCGGAACATGTTGCCGAGCGGGGCGGTGCCGAAGCCGAGCGCTCCGGGGAGGAGGGACGTGATGCTCATGGGGAGTCCTCGCGGTGGTGGATTTCCGACGGTATCGGTGGTGACCGGTTGATCCGTCGGCCTTGCGAGTTCGAGGTTAGGATCGATGCTTGAGACTGTCCAAGACTCGCTTGGACACACTTGAGTCCTCCGAGGTCTTACATGCTTGACCTGCGACAACTCCGCTATTTCGTGGCCGTCGCCGAGACGGAACACGTCGGCCGCGCGGCGGAGGCCCTGCACATCTCCCAGTCGCCGCTCAGCCGCCAGATCGCCCAGCTGGAGAAACAGCTCGGCCTCGCCCTCTTCGAGCGCAGCCAGCAGCGCATCCGCCTCACCTCCGACGGCAAGGTCTTCCTGAGCGAGGCCCGCGCCCTGCTGCGGCACGCGGACCGCCTGGAGAATCTCGGCCGCCGGCTCGGGCGCGGCGAGGAAGGCGGTCTGTGCATCGGATACGTGGGCGACGCCATGCACACCGGCGTCCTGCCGGGCGCGCTGCGCACCCTCCAGGAGGAGCGCCCCGGCATCCACGTCGCCCTCTACAGCCTCTCCACGGCGGAACAGTTCGAGGGCCTGCGGCAGCGCAGCCTCGACATCGCCCTGGTCCAGGAGCCACCGGCGCGGGACGACCCGGACCTGCTGGCCGCGCCTCTCCTGGAGGACCCGCTCCTTCTCGCGCTGCCCGCGTCCCATCCACTGGCCGCGCAGGCGGAGTTGGCGCCGGGCGACCTCGACGGCCAGGCGTGGATCGCGGTCGAGAACTCCCAGGACCCGGCCTGGCGTGACGCCTTCCTCGCCTCGTGCGTGGCGTCCGGCTTCACCCCGGACATCCGCCTGGACGCCGCCGAGCCGCTCACCGCGCTCGGCCTCGTCGCCTCCGGCCTGGGCCTCGCGCTCATCCAGAAGAGCATGGTGCGCGGCACGACGGACGGCGTCGCCGTACGTGAACTGCCCTGGCACAAGGCGTCCGTTCACCTCTGGGCGGCCTGGCACGCCATCGATCTGCGGCCGGTGGTGGCATCCTTCCGCGAGACGGTCCTCGCGAGCGGCGAGATCGACGGCGAGGCCGTCTGACGCGGCCCGTTCACGGCCAGTACGACCTGCGCAGCGAGGACTTGGCGAGCTTCCCGGTGGGCGTGCGCGGCAGCGAATCCGCGAAGTCGACCGAGCGCGGCGCCTTGTAGTGGGCGATGCGCTCCCGCACGAACGCGACCAGCTCACGCTCCAGTTCGGGTCCGGGGGACACCCCGTCGGCAGGCTGCACCACCGCCTTGACCGCCTCCCCCATCTCCGCGTCCGGCACCCCGATCACCGCGACGTCCGCGACCGCCGGATGCAGCACGAGGCAGTCCTCGGCCTCCTGCGGATAGACGTTCACACCACCCGAGATGATCATGAACGCCTTGCGGTCGGTGAGGAAGAGATAGCCGTCCTCGTCGACGTGCCCGATGTCCCCCGTGGTGGTCCAGTTGGGGTGCTCGGGGTGCTGGGCCTCGCGGGTGCGGGTGTCGTCGTTGTGGTAGCGGAAGGGTGTCTCCTCGCGCTCGAAGTAGACGGCGCCGGTCTCGCCGCTCGGCAGCCGCTCGCCCGCCTCGTCGCAGATCCGCAGCTCCCCGAGGAGTCCGTCCTTGCCCACGGAGCCGGGCTTGCGCAGCCATTCCTCGGGCGAGATGAACGTGATGCCGTTGCCCTCGGTCGAGGAGTAGTACTCGTACAGGATGGGGCCCCACCACTCCAGCATCCGCTGCTTGACCTCGACGGCGCAGGGAGCGGCCGCGTGGATGGCGGTCCTCATCGAGGACAGGTCGTGGCGCTCGCGCACCTCGGCGGGCAGCTTCAGCATCCGTACGAACATGGTCGGCACCCACTGGCTGTGCGTGACGCGATGGCGTTCGACGGCCGCGAGGGCGCCCTCCGCGTCGAAGGCATCCATGAGCACGACCGTGCCGCCGAGCGCCGTGACGACCCCGCAGAAGCGCAGGGGCGCCGCGTGGTAGATCGGCGCGGGCGAGAGGTAGACGGTGTCCTCCCCGAAGCCGTACATGGCCTGGAAGATGAGCACATAGGCGCTCGGCTCCTCGCGCACGTCCCCCTCGGGCAGCGCGGGCTTGATGCCCTTGGGGCGGCCCGTGGTGCCGGAGGAGTAGAGCATGTCGGTGCCACGGGGCTGACTGACGGGCGGCTCGGCGGACGCGGACTCAAGGGCCTTCTCGTACGTTCCGTCGTCGAGGCCGAGCATGATCGGCGGACCGCCCGCCAACTCCCGCACCGTCGCGCCCAGTTCGGCAAGCGATCCGGAGACGATCAGCACCTTCGCCCCGCAGTCACGGACGATGTACGCGGCCTCGTCGGTGGAAAGGTGGTGGTTGACGGCGGTGAGATAGAGGCCCGAGCGCAGCGCCGCCCAGTAGACCTCAAGGGCGCGCGGGTCGTTGTCGCTGAGCAGGGCGAAGTGGTCGCCCCGACTCAAGCCTGCGGCCCGCAGATGATCCGCGAGCCGCAGGGAGCGTTCTTCGAGTTGTCCGTAGGTGAGGGTCTTCGTGCCGTCGGCGGTGACGACGGCCGGCCTGGCGGGGTCGTACGCTCCCGGATGCATGCGGAGACGCTACGCGCCCCGCAGGGGCGCGGGGAACTGCGCGACCAGCCACAATCGACCCGCAGATCCCTAACTGCCTCTAGCGGCTCACCTTCCGCGTGGCCCGCAACCACTCCTTGTTCATCGCAGAGATGGAAGGCAACGGGATGCCCTTAGGACAAGCAGAGGCGCAGGCGCCAGTAAGCGTGCAGCCACCGAAGCCCTCCTCGTCCATCTGCGCCACCATGTCCAGGACACGCGTCTCGCGCTCGGGAGCGCCCTGGGGCAGGACGCCCAGGTGGTTGACCTTGGCGGAGGTGAACAGCATCGCCGAGCCGTTGGGACAGGCGGCGACGCACGCCCCGCAGCCGATGCACTCCGCGTGCTCGAACGCGAAGTCCGCGTCCGGCTTCGGCACGGGAGCCGCGTGCGCCTCGGGGGCCGCGCCGGTCGGGGCGCTGATGTAGCCGCCCGACTGGATGATCCGGTCGAGGGACGAGCGGTCCACGACCAGGTCCTTGACGACTGGGAAGGCCGAGGCGCGCCACGGCTCGATGTCGATCGTGTCGCCGTCGTCGAAGGACCGCATGTGCAGCTGGCAGGTGGTGGTGCGCTCGGGACCGTGCGCGTCGCCGTTGATGACGAGCGAGCACGCGCCGCAGATGCCCTCGCGGCAGTCGTGGTCGAAGGCGACGGGGTCGTCGCCCTTGACGATGAGCTCTTCGTTGAGGGTGTCCAGCATCTCCAGGAAGGACATGTCGGACGAGATGCCGTCCACCTCGTAGGTGGACATGGCGCCTTCGGCTTCGGCGTTCTGCTGGCGCCAGACGCGCAGGGTGAGCTTCATGCGTAGCTCCGCTGAGTGGGGTGGACGTACTCGAAGACGAGGTCTTCCTTGTGCAGGGTGGGAGCCTCACCGGTGGCCGTGAACTCCCAGGCGGCGGCGTACGAGAACTCCTCGTCCACGCGCGCCGCTTCGCCGTCCGGCGTCTGCGACTCCTCACGGAAGTGACCGCCGCAGGACTCGGCGCGGTGCAGGGCGTCGAGGCACATCAGCTCGGCGAGCTCCAGATAGTCGACGATGCGGTTCGCCTTCTCCAGGGACTGGTTGAACTCCTCGCCGGTGCCCGGGACCTTGAGCCGGCGCCAGAACTCCTCGCGGATCTGCGGGATGCGCTCAAGAGCCTTGCGCAGCCCCGTCTCCGTACGGGCCATGCCGCAGAACTCCCACATCAGCTCGCCGAGTTCACGGTGGAAGGAGTCGGGGGTGCGGTCGCCGCCGACGGCGAGGAGCCGGGTGATGCGGTCCTCGGTCTCGTCCAACACCTCGCGCACGGCGGGGTGTTCGTCGGACACCTCGTCGTGGTGCGGATTGCGCGCGAGGTAGTCGTTGATCGTGGACGGCAGTACGAAGTATCCGTCGGCGAGGCCCTGCATCAGGGCCGACGCACCGAGTCGGTTCGCGCCGTGGTCGGAGAAGTTGGCCTCGCCGATCGCGAACAGGCCCGGGACGGTGGTCTGGAGGTCGTAGTCGACCCAGAGGCCGCCCATCGTGTAGTGCACGGCGGGGTAGATCCGCATCGGCGTCTTGTACGGGTCCTCGTCGGTGATCCGCGCGTACATGTCGAAGAGGTTGCCGTACTTGGCCTCGACCGCATTCTTGCCCATGCGCTTGATGGCGTCGGCGAAGTCGAGGTAGACGCCCTGGCCGCCGGGGCCCACTCCCCTGCCCTCGTCGCACACGTTCTTGGCTGCGCGCGACGCGATGTCGCGGGGCACGAGGTTGCCGAAGGCCGGGTAGATGCGCTCCAGGTAGTAGTCGCGCTCAGCCTCGGGGATCTTGTTCGCCGGGCGGTCGTCGCCCTGGGCCTTGGGGACCCAGATCCGGCCGTCGTTGCGCAGCGACTCACTCATCAGCGTCAGCTTCGACTGGTGGTCGCCGGTGCGCGGGATGCAGGTGGGGTGGATCTGCGTGAAGCAGGGGTTGGCGAAGTAGGCGCCGCGCCGGTGGGCCCGCCACACGGCCGTGGCGTTGGAGTTCATGGCGTTCGTCGAGAGGTAGAAGACGTTGCCGTAGCCCCCGGACGCGAGGACCACCGCGTCGGCGAAGTAGGTCTCGATCTTGCCGGTGATCAGGTCGCGGGCCACGATGCCGCGGGCGCGTCCGTCCACCACGATGACGTCCAGCATCTCCGTGCGCGGGTGCATCTCGACGTTCCCGGCAGCGATCTGCCGCGAGAGCGCCTGGTACGCGCCGAGGAGCAGTTGCTGCCCCGTCTGGCCGCGGGCGTAGAACGTACGCGAGACCTGCACACCGCCGAAGGAGCGGGTGTCGAGCAGTCCGCCGTACTCGCGGGCGAAGGGCACGCCCTGCGCGACGCACTGGTCGATGATCTCCACCGAGATCTGCGCGAGGCGGTGGACGTTGGACTCGCGGGCGCGGAAGTCGCCGCCCTTGACGGTGTCGTAGAAGAGGCGGTGGACGGAGTCACCGTCGTTGCGGTAGTTCTTCGCGGCGTTGATGCCGCCCTGCGCGGCGATCGAGTGGGCGCGGCGCGGTGAGTCCTGGTAGCAGAACTGCACGACGTGGTAGCCCTGTTCGGCGAGCGTGGCGCCCGCGGAGCCGCCCGCGAGGCCGGTGCCGACGACGATCACGGTGTGCTTGCGGCGGTTGGCGGGGTTGACCAGCTTGGCCTCGAAGCGGCGGGTGTCCCAGCGTTCGGCGACAGGACCGGCCGGGGCCTTGGTGTCGACGACCGGCTCCCCGGTCGCGTAATCGGCGTACTCACGGGAGGAGTGATCACGAGAGGAATTCATCTGCTAGCTCACCAGTCCGGTCATGACGGCCACGGGTACGACGACGAAGCCCGCCGTCAGGAACAGCGCGAGGCCATTGGCGATGATCTTGAGGGCGCGGTCACGAGTCGCCTTGCCCGCACCCAGGGTCTGCGCGGCGCTCCAGAGCCCGTGGCGGACGTGGAAGCCGAGGGCGACCACGGCGACGATGTAGATGACGTTGCCGTACCACGTGGAGAACGTGTCGATGATGTTCTGGTACGGGTGGAGGTGCTCGTAGCCGCCGGGGTGCACGGTGCCGGTCGTCAGGTCGAGGATGTGCCAGACGATGAACAGGCCGAGGATGATCCCGCCCCAGCGCATGGTGCGCGTCGCGAAGCTCTTGCCCGCCTTCTTGTTCACGTACTTGGTGGGGCGCGCCTTGATGTCGCGGCGGCTCAGCTGGTACGCGGAGGTGGCGTGCGCGACCACGGCGGCGACGAGGACGACACGGATCAGCCAGAGCGTCCACTCGTAGTGCATGAAGGGCTCGCCGACCGTGCGCAGCCAGTGGGCGTAGTGGTTGATCTCCGCGGGCCCGAAGAAGATCTTCAGGTTCCCGATCATGTGGGCGATCAGATAGAGCAGCATGATCAGGCCGCTCACTGCCATCACTGTCTTCTTGCCGACGGACGAGTCCCAGATCGTGCGCGTCATCGACGGCCGTCGGTCCGTCCGCGTTGCCAGAGCCATGGGACCGACGCTAAGGCCGAAGGTCCCGATCGGTCCAAGAGATGGATCAGCTCATCTCGATAGCGAGTGGCTATCATCGGCCGTATCCTGGCGTGTATGCAGTTCCAGCAGCTCCTCTACTTCGTCGCGGTGGCCGAGACCAGGCATTTCACTCGGGCCGCGGAGCAGGTGCACGTCTCGCAGCCCTCGCTCTCCCAGCAGGTCCGCGCCTTGGAGAAGGAGCTGGGCGCCGAGCTGTTCAGCAGGGCACGGGGGAACATCGCGCTGACCGACGCGGGCGAGGCGCTGCTCCCGCTGGCCCGCCGGATCCTCGCGGACGCCGACACCGCGCGGATCGAGGTCCAGGAGCTGGCCCAGCTGCGCCGCGGCCGGATCCGCCTGGGCGCGACCCCCAGCGTCTGCACCGGCCTGCTGCCCGAGGTCCTTCGCGCCTTCCACGACCGGCACCCCGGCATCCAGCTCCTCCTGGAGGAGGGCGGCTCCCACGACCTCGTACGCGAACTGGCGCGCGGCGCCCTGGACTTGGCCGTCGTCGTGCTCCCGCTGCCGTCGCCGTCCCCCGCGCTGACGACCGTGGAGCTGCTCCGTGAGGACCTGGTCGTGGTGTCGTCGCCGGAGGCGCGGAAGTTGGGCGGCACGTCGGTACGGGTCGCCGATCTGGAGCGCGAACGCCTCGTGATGTTCCGGCACGGGTACGACCTGCGGGAACTGACGGTTGCCGCTTGCCGGGCCGAGGGATTCGAGCCGGAGTTCGCGGTGGAGGGCGGCGAGATGGACGCGGTCCTCGGCTTCGTGCAGGCGGGTCTCGGGGTCGCGGTGGTGCCGCGCATGGTGGCCGAGCGCGCGGGGCGCGGCCTGCGGATGACGCCGCTGGCGAAGCCCACCCTGCATCGGACCATTGCTCTGGCTCACCGCAGCGATGTGGCTCCGCCACGGGCTGCGCGGGAGCTCCAGCGGATGCTGCTTGAGCGGTGAGGGCCGCTACCGACGGGGGTTGTGTGTCCCTGCGGGCCGGTGGGGGCTGAGCGCGCAGTTCCCCGCGCCCCTGACGGGGCGCCGGGAACCCGGTGACAGCAAGCAGAGCGCCCTTAGGGGCGCGGGGAACTGCGCGGCCAGCCCCCACCGGCCCGCGGAGAGCCTCTAGCCCGCGGCGGGCAAGCCTCCGGTCTCGGGATTCCTGATCGTCAGGCAGTACGTGCCCCCCGCGGGGTCCCGCATCACGATCCAGTGCGGGCTCCTCCCCAAGGCTTCGGCGCCCAGCCGCTCGTGGCGGACGGCGTCCGCTTCGGGGTCTGAGCAGGAGAAGTCCAGGTGCGCCCCACCGGGCCCCGCATCCAGACGCTGCAGCAGGATCCGGATCGGCAGCTGCGCGGAAGGCTCGACGAGGTGGAACTCCGGGCGCGAGCCCGCCCTCGCGGACCACCCCGTGAACGCGGGCCAGAACGCCTTCTCCGCCTCCCACACCGCAGGCGGCACGTCCAGGCACACCTGGTCGAGGCGGCTTGTGGTGCCGTCCGGCGCGACGAGCGGCTCGGGCCGGACCCGCTCCCCCTCCCACGTCACCACGCAGAACAGCTGCCCGCCCGGCGAACGCAGGACCTCCAGGCCCTCCTCCGCGAAGACCGGGGTCGCCCCGAGCGCGACGGCCTCGCACGCCTTGGCGACGACGTCCTCCACGGCGAAGTCGAGATGCGCACCGCCCGAGCCGCCACCGACCGCCTGCGCCTTCAGGAAGGCGTCGGCCCCGTCCGGCAGCAGCGTCACGAACTGGTCGTCCTCGCCCCGGAACGCGGAGAGCCGCGTCCCGGTCACCGCCGTCCAGAAGGTGTGCGCCTGCGCGAACCGGTCCGCGGGACGGTCCACGAAGGCGTACACCCACTTGATCACTCCGGAGGACACCCGTCGTACTCCTCAGCTCGTCGCGTCGGCGAGTGCCAGCTCGTGCAGCTGGTCCGGCGGGCCGGGCCGTGCGTAGTACCAGCCCTGCGCCGTGTCGCAGCCCAACTCTCGCAGCTGGTCCGCCTGGGCGCCCGTCTCGACGCCCTCGACCGTGACCGCGAGGTCCAGGCTGTGGGCGAGCGCGACGATCCCCTCGACGATCTTCAGGTCGACGGGGTCGGCCGGGAAGTGCTGCATGCCCTGCGTGAAGGAGCGGTCGAGCTTGAGGATGCTCACCGGCAGGCGGCGCAGATTGGCGAGGTTCGAGTAGCCCGTGCCGAAGTCGTCGAGCGCGATGTCCACGCCCATCTCGGCGAGCCGCCGCAGCGGCTTGAGCAGGTCGTCGTCGGCGCCGATCAGCGCGGACTCGGTCACCTCCAGGCACAGGGCGCCCGGTTCGAGCCCGGCGCGCTCCAGGATCTCCACCGTGTCCGAGACCAGGCCGGGGTGGGTCAGCTGCATGGGCGAGAGGTTCACGTTCACGCGCAGCGGCCCCGCGTCCTTGTGCCGCGCCTCCCAGGTGCGGGCCTGGCGTACGGATTCCTCCAGGACCCAGCGGCCGAGCGGCACGATCAGACCGGTGTGCTCGGCGAGCGGGATGAAGCGGTCCGGGCCGATGACGCCGTGCTGCGGGTGCAGCCACCGCACCAGCGCCTCGGCGCCGCGCACGCTGCCGTCGCCGAGGTGCACGAGGGGCTGGTACTCGATGAAGAACTCGCCGCGCTCCAGGGCGGCGGGCAGCGCGGTGGTCAGGCCGTGCCGGGTGATGGCGCGGGCGTCGGCCTCGGGGTCGGCGAGCTCGAAGCGGTTGCCGCCCGCGGACTTCGCGCGGTACATCGTGATGTCCGCACTGCGCAGCACCTCAGCGGCGTTGCGCTCCCCTGCCGGGCCCTCGACGATGCCGATGCTGCCGCGCACGGTCAGCTCGCGGCCCTCGACGCGGATGGGCGTGGAGAGCGCGTGCATGATGCGTCCGGCGAGGTCGTCCACCTCGGCCTCGGTGTCGCGCCCCGTGGTCAGCGCCACGAACTCGTCGCCGCCGAGCCGCGCGACCATCTCGCCGGGCGCCGTGGCGCAGGACTGGAGCCGGTCGGCGACCTCGACGAGGAGCCGGTCGCCCGCCGCGTGCCCGAGGCTGTCGTTGACGGTCTTGAAGCCGTCGAGGTCGAGGTAGCAGAGCCCGAACCGCGCGCCGTCGCCCGACGCGAGGGCCTTCTCCAGGCGCTCGAAGAACAGCGTCCGGTTCGGCAGGCCGGTGAGCGCGTCGTGCGTGGCCTCGTAGCGAAGGCGCAGATTGAGCAGCCGGCGCTCGGTGGTGTCCTCCATCAACGCCAGCTGGTACTGCGGGACTCCGTCCGCGTCACGCAGCAGCGAGACGGTCAGATTGGTCCACAGGACGGTGCCGTCGGGGCGGTAGAAGGCCTTCTCCACGCGGTAGTGCTCGCGCTCCCCGCGCACCAGCTCGTCGTAGAGCTTCCACACGTGGGGCGAGTCGTCGGGGTGCGTCCACTCCGCGACGTTGCGCCCGCGCAGCTGATTCTCCAGGCCGCCGAACATGCGGATCAGCGCGTCGTTCACCTCGAGGACCGTGCCCGTGAGGTCGGCGATGCCGATGCCGATGGCCGCGCCGTGGAAGACGGCACGGAAGCGTGCCTCGCTCGCGTGCAGGGCTTCGGCGACGGCGCTGCGGGCGTCCAGGGCAGCGCGGGATATCGCTTCCTGCTCGGCGAGGGTCCGCTCCCGCAGGGCGGCGGCGAAGCCCGCGGCCACGGCGTGCTGCAGGCGCGCGGAGCGGGCCCGCAACTCCTCCTGGGGGCCGTCGTCGCCGCAGTACAGGACCAGGTAGGCGTCCACGCAGTCGAGCGTGCGGCTCAGTGCCTCGGGGTCGGTGCAGTGCGTGCCCACGAGTGCGGCGCCGATCGCTTGACCCTCGGCCGCGTCGAAGATCCGCTCGTGCAGGGCAGCACGCAACCGCTGTGCCAGCGGCACCAGTTGCTGCTCGAACTCGGGACGGGTCAGCGACGTCGCCGTCACCGGGAAGATCGCACGGCTCCAGATGGTGGCGAACCTGCGCACTCTGCCCTCGGGGCCGTCCGGTTCCCCGCTCATGCCCTGCGCCCCACGCCGGCGAACCCGGAGAAGGCATACGGATCCTCCTCCTCGGGCGCGGTGTCGGGCCGCCAGCGCGGCATCGGCACGAGGCCGGGTTCCACCATGTCGTATCCCTCGAAGAACCGCGCGATCTCGTCGCGCGAGCGCATGATCAGTGGATTGCGGATGTCCTTGTAGACGCCGACGACCTGACCGGCCTGCTCGGCGGGGATCGGCATCCCTTCGTACGAGGCGTGCGTGAGAGCGATCACGCTGCCGGGCGCGAGAGCGTCCCGTAGTTCGGCGACCGCTGTGTAGGGATCGTACGCGTCCTCCACGAAATGCAGGACGGCCACGAGGAGAAGGGCCACCGGGCGGTCCAGGTCGAGGAGTCCGTTGACCTCCGAACTGCCCAGAATGTCCCGTGGTTTGCGCAGATCCCCGGCGACGGCCACCGCCTTCTCGTCGCCTTCGAGCACGGCCCGGCCGTGTGCGACGGCCACCGCGTCGTGGTCGACGTACGCCACGCGGGCGTCGGGGTGCGCCTGTTGCGCGATCTCGTGGACGTTGCCGAACGTCGGGATGCCCGAACCGATGTCGAGGAACTGGGTGATGCCCTCGTCCACGGCGAAACGCACTGCTCGGCGCATGAAGGCACGATTCGCCTGCATGATCTTGGGCAGCCCCGGCATGAACTCCATGGCCCGGCGGGCCGCGTCCCGGTCGACCTCGAAGTTGTGCGAACCGCCCAGGTAGTAGTCGTAGATGCGGGACACGCTGGGCATCGTGATGTCGATGCCCAGCGGGGCCCAGGCGGGACGCTCCATCAAGACTCCAAGACGTAGGCGAGGCGAGCCGGTGTTCGAAGTGAGGCTACTGATCGTCCGCCAAAGGAGCGAGTCAAAACGGAAATTGGCCGTCCGTTCTCGGTCACTGCCTGCGGCAAGTGCCGAATATCAACCCAAAGAACCGGTCCGCTCCTTCCCCGGAGAGGGGAAAAGAACGGACCGGTAGACCGTACGCGAGGTACTTCTGACGGGACCCCCTTCTTGGCCGGACTTCTCCTTCGGTACTTTCCTTCGGCACGGTTGCTTCTGTGCGTCTATTTCCCGTACGTCTGATTCCGGTACGTCTACTTCGGCGCGCCGACAGGCTTTCCGTCGGGCCCGGCGGCGTACCAAGTGCCGCCCACACCCTGACCGTTGGTGTCACCGGGCTTCTTGTCACCGGAGAACGTGTACATCGGCCAGCAGTCGATCGTCTGCTGCTGCTGTCCGTCGGGGCGGTCGAAGACGACGAAGCCCTTCTTGAGGATTCCCTTGGTGTCGTTCTTCTCGACGGGCGGAACGACCGGCCACTTCTCCAGGCAGGCGCCGGTGCAAGCGGACTTCATCGGCCAGGCGGAGTCCTTCGTGAAGCGATAGACGGTCATGCCGTTCTTGTCGACGACGATCTCCCCGAGCTTGGGGTCCTTGCGGGTGGAGAGCCCTGCCGGGTCGACGGGAGCGGTATCGGCGGGGGGCTCGGCCTCGGCGGCGGGCGCGGCCTTCTTGCCGTCGGGGGCGGCGGCGTACCAAGTGCCGCCCACACCCTGGCCCTTGGCGTCGCCGGCCTTGGCGTCCTTGGCGTACCGGTACATCGGCCAGCCGTCGATGGTCAGCTGCTTGCTGCCGTCGGTCCGCGTGACCTCGCCGAGCAGGGACTTGTCGACGCCGGGCGGGGCTTCGGCACCCTCGGGCGAGGCGACGGGCCAGGTCGTGGCGCAGGCGCCGTCACAGTTCGACTTGGGCGGCTCGGCCGTGTCCTTGTCGAAGCGGTAGAGCGTGCGGCCCTCGCTGTCGGTGACGACCTTGCCGAGCTTCTTGCTGTCCCAGACGGCGAGTTGACCGGCGGCCTTCGCCTTCCCCGCACCTTCCTTCGCCTCGCCCGTGTCGGCGCCGTACCCGTCGCTCCCCGCCCCGTACCCGTCCCCCTTGGCCGGGGCCTGGTTGCCGACGTTCTGTCCGTTCGGCGACTGGTCCCCCTTTTCCTGACCGCACGCCGTCGTCAGCGCCAGCATGGCCGCAGCTGTCGCTACGAGCGAGGCGCTCCGCCAGGCCCGAGAGGAACTCCCTGATGGATGCCGCATTTCAAACTCCCGCTGTCGCTTGAGGTGTCGCGTCGCTGAGTGCGTCACGCATGGCCCTAGGTACGGGTGGGAACGGCTGGTGCGTTCAACCTGCGTTCAAGATTCTTTTGTTCGTCAAGCTCGCGCCCGCCGTCTCCTCCCTTCGGGTATCAGGAGGGCGGCAGCGGCGTGGCAGGGGGACACGCTGCCCATGATCCCTGGGTGCATGGATCATCTAGGGCCTCATCCGGCCTGGTCACACGCTTAGCTGCGCTTCTGGTTCTGACCTGGCTGCTCGGTTCACCGACGGCTGCCGCGGCATCGGTCGCCGCACCCGCCGACAACTGCGCCTACGCCTCGATCGGTGACGCCCCCGGCGGCGACGCGGTGGCCGTCGCGGGCGACGGGGTGGTCTGCAGGGCGGGCCCCACACACCGCCCCAAGCCCAAGCCTCCGCCGCCGCCCCCGCCACCGCCGCCCGCTCCGGCTCCACCGCCACGCCCGGAGCCTCGGGCCCCTGAGCCGCCTCCTCCGCCGCCACCGCCCGCGCGCCCGGCTCCTGCCACGCCCGCGCCGCCACCGCCCCCGCCGCCACCGCCGCCGAGCCCCGAGCCGAAGCCGACCCCCACCCTCGCCCCCAAGATCGTCCCGTCGCCGGTGAGTTACCCCTCGTACCGCGCCGCGCCGCGCAAGGCGCCGCCCCGCAGCGGCCCGTCCCTGGTCTCGCTCACCCTGCTCGTCACCGCGCCCGCGGTGCTCGCCGTCGCCGCGCTGCGACCGCGCTGACCGCCGGAGGTCCCATGTCGGAATGGCTTGTTCTCACCCTCGCGATGGCCGCCGCGTGCGCCGTCGTCCTGATCGTCACCGTCCTGCGGCACCGCAGGACGAGCCCGGACTACGACGCTTCGGAGACCCCGGACGTCATCGAGTACATGACGATGATGATCGGCGTGGTGTACGCCATCGTCCTCGGTCTGGCCATCGCGGGCGTCTGGGAGGCCCGCAGCGTCGCCCAGGACCATGTGCACGCCGAGGCCCAGGCGTTGCACGAGGTGTCCGAGCGGGCGCGGGTGTACCCGACCGACGTCCGTGAGCGCATTCGTACGGATGTACGCACCTATGTCAGCCATGTCGTCACCACCGAGTGGGACTACATGGCCGACCGCGGCGAACTCACCGACCGCGGCGCCCAACTCCTCGGCCGCGTACGCCACGACGTCACCGACTATCAGCCCAAGTCCGACTTCGAGGCCCAGGCCTACCAGCCGCTCATCGACGAGGTCGCGGCCGCATCGGACGCGCGCAACTCCCGTGGGGAGAGCGCCGGGGCCACCATGCCCGGCGTCGTCTGGTTCGGTCTGATCATCGGCGGCCTCGTCACCGTCGGCATGATCTTCGCCCTGCAGATCCGCCGCACCCCACGCGAACTCATCCTCGCGGGGCTGTTCTCGGCCCTGTTCGCCTTCCTGCTCTTCCTCATCTGGGACTTCGACGCCCCCTACAGCCGTGGCGTCGCGGCCACCCCGGATCCGTTCCACGCGCTCTTCGACAATCTCGGCAGATGACGGAAGAGGAGTGGCCCCACCCGCAACAGCCGGGTGGGGCCACTCCTCTGACGTTCACTCAGCGATGATCGAAGCGACCTGTGTGAGGGAGTCGATGCGCCAGTCCGCGGCCTCGATGACGGTCGGATCGTCCGCCCACCAGTGCCCCCAGGGCCCGCGCCGGATGTGCGCCGCCCGCAACCCGGCCGCCTTCGCGGGGTAGATGTCGTTCGCGGGGTGGTCGCCGACGTACAGCGTCCGCTCCGGCTCCGCCTGGGCCACCTCGATCACCCGGGCGAAGAACGACGGATCCGGCTTCGCCACACCCCACTCGCCCGAGGTGACGACGAGATCGGCCGGCAGATCCAGGCCACGCAGCAGCTCACCCACGCGAGACGTCTGGTTCCCCGCGACGACGACACGCACCCCTTGCTTGCGCAGCCCGCCCAGGGCAGGGCGCACATCGGGGTAGAGGTCGGTCTCGGCGAGGTGCTCACCGCGCCCCGCGACCTCGCGGGCGTGGTAGGCGGCGGCGACATCTATGTCCGGGCTCAGCAGCCGCAGCGCCTCGGCGTTGTCGCGGCCCCGCGTGACGACACCTCCCACGAGCGCGGAGACGGTGTGACGGGGCACGCCGAGCCAATCGGCCCACGAAGCCCAGTAGCGGTCATCTTTGGTGAGGGTCTCCCCCACGTCGAACACGACGGTCTCAATCATCAAGCCCAGCCTATGGCTCCACCAGGCAGAACAGGCCGCCTGACCCGCGCCGCACCGGGGGGTTCACGTGTACGCCACGATGTACTGCGGCACAGTTGGGCCGTGGACATCATGGAACCCACGCGGGTCGCACAGGAGTTGGTCGAGGCGTGGTACCCGGACGCCGTGGCGGCGCTTCTCGGCGGGAGCGTGGTGACCTCGCGCCGCACGCCGTACTCGGATCTGGACATCGTGATCGTGTTCGCCGGTGAGCGGGAGCCGTCGCGGAGCAGTCTGCGGTTCGGCGCATGGCCGGTGGAGCTGTTCGTGCACACCGAGGCAAGCTGGCGGTGGTTCGTCGAGCGGGAGATCCCCCGGCGGAAGTCGTCGCTGCTGTCGATGTGCGCCCACGGGGTGGTGCTCGCGGACCGGGACGGGGCGGGCGCCCGCCTGCGGCACGAGGCGCGGCAGTTGCTGGCGGCCGGGCCTCCCGATGCGGCCCCGGCCGAGATCGAGGACCAGCGATACGTCCTGACCGACCTTCTCGACGACCTCGCCGGGTGCTCGACGGCCGGCGAACGGTTCTTCATCGTCACCGAGATCGCCGGGCGTGCCGCCGAGTTCGTCCTCCTGCGTACGGGGTCGTGGACGGGCGGCGGGAAATGGACGGCCCGTCGCGTGGACGCGGTGTGGCCCGGGTTCTCCGAGGAGCTGGAGGGCCTGGTGCGGGAGGCCCTTGAGGGCAGGGACGCCGGGCTTGTCGCGCTCGTGGACGAGGTGCTCGCGCCGTCCGGCGGGCGCCTGTGGGAGGGGTACCGGCGCAGCGGCTACCCCGACATCTGAGCAACGGCTTCGCACACGGGTCCGTAAACCGTGCTGCGCGGCGGCCCCGCGCAGCGCACTCTGGTGGCATGACCTGGCAGACACCCATCATCGTCCACCCGCCCACTCCCGACGGCGGGCGGCGGGTCACCGTGCGCGGGCAGGCCGTCGGCGTCGCGCGCGACGACCGTGACCTGGTGGAGTTCCTGCGCCGCGCGGGTCTCGGCGACGCCGACATGGCCCTCGACGACCCGCACCTCGTGGAGTGGCGGGGCAGCGGGGCGCATGTGTGGGTTACGGGGTCCTGAGCCACTGGGCACGAGTTGAATGCGGGCACGGGCACGCGTACGGGTACGGGCGCGGACACGCGTACGGGTACAAGCGCGGGCACGCGTACGGGCGCGGGCATGGCGCTTGGTCATGGCCGCCCGCCCGGTTGAGCTGATGGCAGGCTCGCTGCGCGGTTCCGCGCCGCCTGCCGCCGAGGGCGGTCGCGGGCTCCGCCTCTGAGCCCCGGAGCCCTGACGCCCGGGGACCCGGCGCCGCGCCCTCGCCCTTGTCGCCTCGTACGGCGAGGGCGCCCGGAAAGCAGTCGCCCGTCCCCGATGCCGGGCCGACGGCAGCCTGCCGTGCGGCGACCTGGGTGAGCGGCTCCTGAATCATCCGGCACCCAGGCCCCACGGTGCCGACCGGCTGTCCCCGCACGACGCCCGACCGTGCACGAGACGGCGGCCCCACCCCTCTACACGCCCCACCCCCTGAACCCCCGTCACCGCCCCGCCCCGTTCCCCTGTCCGGCCCACACCGTTGCCCCGTTCGCGCGGCTGAGATCGCGGCCGCCCGGCTCCCTGCCTAGCGTTTCCCGCATCGAGGTGCATAACAGGTGAAAGCGGAAGAAGGTCCGCGGCTGCTCCTCGGAGACCCGGAGGAATGATCATGCGCGCGATACGCGTCGCCTCGGCCACTCTGCTCGCCGCCACCGCCCTGACCCTCACCGCACCGACCGCTTCCGCTGCCGTCGCGGACGACACCGACACGAACAACAACATCACCTCGTTCGGCTTCCGTGTCACCCCCTCGACGATCGCCGCGGGCGGCCAGGTCACGCTCAGCGTGGACGGCTGCGAGGGGAACACGACGGTCACCTCGGGTGTCTTCGACGACGCCCAGATCCCCAAGGGGCAGCAGTCGACCACCGCGACGGTCTTCGAGGACGCCAAACCCGGCGCGATGTACGAGGTGACCTTCGACTGCAAGGGCGAGAAGGGGACCACGGACCTGACCATCGCCACGGGCCGCCCCACTCATCACCCCACCCATCACCCCACGGCCCCGGTCCGCCACGGAGTGCGGGCCGGTGTCGGCGGCAGTCTCGGCGGGCTCGACCTGCATGAGATCGCCCTCGGCAGCGCCCTGATCGTGGGCACACTCGGCACCGCGTACTACTGGACGCGTCGCCGCACCGGGGACAGCAACTCCTGACCGGCCCACCGCACGGCTTACGACACACCGCCGCCCGGTCGCCCGCTGAGCTCAGCGGGCGACCGGGCGGCGGCATGCGGGTGGGCACGGACCGCCCCGTGACCGGCGCGGAAGGGGGACGCGCCGGTCAGGAGGGCGGAACGGTTCACACCCGACGTGTGGACACCGGCGTACGAAGACCCGACGTGCGAGTGACGGGCCTGCCGGTGCGGGGTGTGCGTCTAGAAGCCGCGCCCTGCGTTCTCCGCGCGGCGGCGCATCCAGAACACCCCGCCGCCGACCACGGCTGCTGCCACGAGCACACCGCCGATCGCCATGTCGGTGCTGGTCGCCCCCGTGTCGCTGCTGCCGCCGAGACCACCACGGACACCGCCGTGGATGACGGTGAACGCGTCGGGCTTGGTGAGCGTCTTGCCGCCGCAGTGGACGGTGATGCTGTGGGCACCCGGGGTGGCGTGCTGATAGATCGTGGTGTTCGCGCTGGCCGTACCGCTGCCCATGTGCTTCAGGTGCGTGTCGGGGAAGGCATCCGACGTGATCTTGCTGCCGACAGCCTGGCAGGACTTGCCGTCGACCGTGACCGTCAGCTGTCCCCCTCGGGGGATCACGCTCGGCATGGCGACGATGTTGGACGGGTCGGCCCAGGCCGATGCCGTCGGGGCGGCGAGGCCGACGACGGCACCCGCGGTGACTGCGACCGCGAGGGCACGAGTGGTGCGCATACGAGAAGTACGCATGTGAATCCTCCGCGGAAGACGCCCCGGGGTAACCGTCCCCGGTCGATCGGCGAGAGCGCCTCCCAGACTGACCCTCAGATGCCGTGCACAGACCCGCATTTCGGCGATCGGCCGTCCTGGTGAGGCGACACGCCGAAGCGTGAACGCACAAGCCGATATTGCCGCAGGTCACGGACCGTCAGAAATTTCCTGCCGACCGCGACTCGGATGGCGCATACCCGGTATGGGCGCCACCCGTTCGCTCCCGCTCTGTCGCCCGTCGCGCGCACCCCGCTTAGCGTGCTCGTAAGCGCAACGGACGCGGTTCGAATGCCGCGTTGAGAGGGGATCAGAGAATGTCTTCGTCTCAGCCGGCCGATGAGGAGGAACAGCAGAAGAAGCGCGCGCCCTGGGGCGTGATGGCGCTTGTTCTGCTGACCGGCCTCGCGCTGATCCGGAATGGCTCAGGGGAATTCGACGTAGGTCCGCCGCAGCCGGCGTCGGCCGCCGCGGCGGACCAGGCGCCCGACGCGGCGGGACAGGGCGTCGAACCGCTGACCTTCTCCCCCGCCGCGCGCGTGGGGATCAAGGGGATCCGGGTGGACGCGCCGGTCATGCCCGTCGGGCTCGACGCGGAGGGCTGGGTGGACGCGCCGCCGCCGGAGGACCCGAACCTCGCCGGCTGGTTCACCGGGGCCGTCTCGCCGGGCCAGAAGGGCACGTCCGTGATCGTCGGCCATGTGGACAATCAGCAGGGGCCCGCCGTCTTCTACGGCCTGGGCTCGCTGAAGAAGGGAAATCGCGTCGAGGTCATGCGCAGGGACCGCAAGACCGCGGTATTCGAGATCTACGGGATCGAAGTGTTCGAGAAGAACAATTTCCCGGGAAGCCGCGTCTACAGCGACAAGGGAGCTCCGGAACTCCGCGTGATCACCTGTGGCGGCGGATTCTCCAAGCAGGCCGGATACGACGGGAACGTCGTCGTTTTCGCCCGCCTGGTGGACGTGCGCTGACGGCGAATGCGTCGGCGGAACACGGCACCGGGCGGGCGACCATTCCCGTGCTGAATTCCGGTTACATCTCGTAGCGGCTCGGCACGGTGATGCGGTATCCCGAATCGATGAGTTCGGGGAGATACGTCCGCAGGGCTTCGACGCTCTGGGAGCGGTTGCCGCCCGCGTCGTGCGAGAGCACGACGACTCCTGGGGCCGCCCCCGCCCGTACGCGCCGGATGATCGTTCCGGTGCCCGGCTCGGTCCAGTCCAGGGTGTCGACGGTCCAGGCGAGCGGTTCCATGCCCAGGTCGGCGCCGAGCTGGAAGGCATTGCGGTTCCAGGCTCCGTAGGGGGCGCGGAACCAGGCCGGGGGTTCGCCCACGGCCTCCTCGACGACCTCGCAGGTGCGCTCGATCTCCTCGCGCATCGCGCTCCGCGTCATCTTCGGGAGCAGCGGATGCGTCCAGGTGTGGTTGCCGATCAGGTGTCCGTCGTCGGCCATCTCGCGCAGCAGGTCCAAGTTGCCGACGGCCATCTCTCCGCAGACGAAGAACATCGCGCGGACGTCGTACCGGCGCAGGGTGCGCAAGATGCCCGGCGTGTAGCGGGGGTCAGGTCCGTCGTCGAAGGTCAGCACCATGGTGCGGCCCTCTCCGTCCATGCGCAGGATCGGCTTGGTGCGGACGCGGGGCACGGCGCGCGCGGCATGCGGCGGGCCGTGGCCCGTCATGGGCTGCAGGCGGTAGGCCGAGGGCTTGAGGGCACGTGCGGCGGGCGGGCCGCCGGCCGCCGCACCGCCGGGAGCCGTGGGTCCTGGCGCGCTCGGCCGCTCCGTACCCGCGCAGCCGGCGGTCGCGGCCAGACCGAAGACAGCGGCGCCGCGCAGGAGTGCGCGACGCCCTGGAGTCATCTGATCTTTTTTCATGACTAATCCGTCGCATGGCCGAAGGCCGGCGCGGACCACCAACACCAGGGCGGGCTGCGAAAGCACCCGATGGGACCAGCAGAATGACGGGAGAGATCGGTCGAGAGAGGTCAGCGACGGCGTACGAGCGGAAAGGGCAGCGTCTCCCGGATCGTCAGGCCGGTGAGGAACATGACGAGCCGGTCGACGCCGATGCCGAGCCCGCCGGTGGGCGGCATGGCGTACTCCAGGGCGTCGAGGAAGTCCTCGTCCAGTTCCATGGCCTCCGGGTCTCCCCCGGCGGCGAGCAGCGACTGGGCGGTGAGGCGGCGGCGCTGCTCGACGGGGTCGGTCAACTCCGAGTAGGCGGTGCCCAGTTCGGTGCCGAAGGCGACCAGGTCCCAGCGCTCGGCGAGGCGCGGGTCGGTGCGGTGCTGCCGGGTCAGCGGGGAGACGTCGGTCGGGAAGTCCTTGTAGAAGGTGGGCAGCTTCGTCTTCTCCTCGACGAGCCGCTCGTACATCTCCAGTACGACGTCACCGCGACCGTCGTCCGGCCGGTACGGGACGTCGGCGCGGTCGCAGAGCCGGTGCAGCCGCGGCAGCGGGGTGTCCGCGTCGACCTCGTCGCCGAGTGCTTCGGAGATCGCTCCGTAGACCGTCTTGACCGGCCAGGAGCCGGAGATGTCGTGCTCGGTGAGCCGTCCGTCCGCGTCGGCCTTGCGGGCGACGGGTGCGCCGAAGGCGGCGGTGGCGGCGCCCTGGATGAGTTCGCGGGTGAGGTCGAGCATCACGTCGTAGTCGGCGAAGGCCTGGTAGGCCTCCAGCATCGTGAACTCGGGGTTGTGCTTGTAGCTCACGCCTTCGTTGCGGAAGGTGCGGCCCATCTCGAAGACCTTCTCCATGCCGCCGACGCAGAGCCGCTTCAGATACAGCTCGGGCGCGATGCGCAGATACAGGTCGAGGTCGTAGGCGTTGATATGGGTGGTGAAGGGGCGGGCGTTGGCGCCGCCGTGGATCTGCTGGAGCATCGGGGTCTCGACCTCGAGATAGCCGCGGTCCAACAGGCCCTGGCGCAGGGCCTGTACGGCGGTGGAGCGGGCCCGGACGACGTCGCGTGCGCCGGGGCTCGCGACCAGGTCGAGGTAGCGGCGCCGGACCTTGGCCTCGGGGTCGGCGAGCCCGCGGCGCTTGTCGGGCAGCGGGCGCAGGCACTTGCCGGTGAGCTGCCAGCCGGTGACGAAGACGGTGAGCTCGCCCTTGTCGCTGGTACCGACCGTGCCGGTGGCGGTGACGTGGTCGCCGATGTCGGTGCCGGAGGTGAAGCGGTCAAGGACGTCGGGGCCCGACCGGTCGCGGGTCAGGGCGAGTTGGCGGTCGCCTGACCAGTCGCGCAGGACGGCGAAGACGACCCCGCCGAAGTCGCGTACGAGCATGACGCGGCCCGCGACCGTGACCTGCTCCCCCGTCAGGGCGGGCGTCACGTCGGCGAGGGTGTGGGTGCGGGGCGGGAGGCCCACGGGGTAGGGGTCGACGCCGTCGGCGCGCAGCCGCTCCAGCTTGCGGTGGCGGATGCGGACCTGGTCGGGCAGCGCCGCCAGCGGGTCGGCGTCGGCCGCCTCCCCCTGGTCGGCGAGGCCGAGGGCGGAGATCGGCGGGAGGCCCGCCGTGCTGGTGGGCTTGGTGACTCCCTTGGCCCCGCGTCCCTTGCCCCAGAGCTTGCGCAGCGAGGGCACGGAGACGAAGCCCTCCGCGATGCCCGAGGCGAGGCTGATCCGGGCGAGGGCTCCCGCGTCGCCGTAACAGATGAAGCGGGGATACCACTCGGGGTGGTACTTGGCGTTGGAGCGGTAGAGCGCTTCGAGCTGCCACCATTTGGAGAAGAAGAGGAGCAGCTTCCGCCACAGCCGCAGGACGGGACCGGCCCCGATGCGGGCGCCCTCCTCGAAGACCGAGCGGAAGACGGCGAAGTTCAGGGAGATGCGGCGCACGCCGAACTTGCCTGCGCCCGCGCAGAGTTCGGCGACCATGAACTCCATGACGCCGTTGGGCGCGGTCGCCCGGTCGCGGCGCATCAGGTCGAGGGAGATGCCGTCCTTGCCCCAGGGGACGAGGGAGAGCAGGGCGATGAGTCTGCCGTCGGCGTCCAGGGCCTCCACGAGCAGGCAGTCGCCGTCCTCGGGGTCGCCGAGCCGGTCGAGGGCCATCGAGAAGCCGCGCTCGGTCTCGGTGTCCCGCCAGGCGTCCGCCTTGTCGATGGTCTCCTCCATCTCCTCGTCGGTGAGGGTGGAGTGGCGGCGGATGCGGGTGGTGGCGCCGGTGCGGCGGACGCGGTTCACCGCCTGTCGTGTGACCCGCATGTCGCGGCCGTCCAGGTCGAAGTCCGCGACGTGCAGGATGGCCTCGTCACCGAGCTGGAGCGCGCCGAGCCCGGAGCGTGCGTACGCGGTGGCGCCCTCCTCGGACGCGCCCATCACGGCGGGCGCCCAGGCGTACTGCCGGGCCACGTCCAGCCAGGCGCCGATCGCGTGCGTCCAGGCCTCGCGGTCGCCGACGGGGTCGCCGCTGGCCAGGCAGACGCCGGCCTCGACGCGGTAGGTGACGGCGGCCTTGCCGCTGGGCGAGAAGACGACGGCCTTGTCGCGCCGGGTGGCGAAGTAGCCGAGCGAGTCCTGGGCGCCGTACGTGCCGAGCAGAGCGCGGATGCGGGGTTCCTCGTCGCCGTGCAGGGCGGCTTCCATGCGCTGGGAGCGGAAGAGGGCCGCGGCGGCGTTCAGGAGGGCGAGTGCGCCGAAGAGGCCGAGCCAGAAGTGCAGGGCGCGCGGGGGCCTGCCGTCGAAGTAGTCGTGGCCGGTGAAGAGCCCGCCGCAGACGCGGTTGGCCGCCCAGGGCAGGGCCTCGCCGCGCGGGAGCGTACCCGGGAAGAGCGCGACGAGTCCCCAGCCGACCAGGATCGCCACGGCGAGGCCCGCGACGAGCACCAGGACGGCCCGCCGGACGGCGCCGCGGCGGGAGTCCGCGGAGAACTCCTTGCGGGCCAGGACCAGGAGCACGAAGGCGATGGCGCAGACGATGAGCGAGGGGAGCGAGTCCGCCCAGAAGCCGAGGGCGATGCCGAGCACGTCGAAGGCGAGAAGGAGGCCCAGGTAGACGATGACGAGCCACCAGGCGACCTTCTTGCGGGCCGCTGTCGCCGCCGCGAGGAGGAAGAGGAAGACGGCGTACGCCAGGTTGGGGCTCACCGGGACCGTGAGGAGGTCCAGGACGCGGACCACCGGGCGCAGCAGGTGGCGCAGCGGGGCGATGATCGCGAGGATCGCGCAGAAGAGGCCCAGAACACCGAAGAAGGTGGCGAATCCCTCCGGCACGCGTTTCAGGAAGCGGTGTCGTCCGCGCTGCGGCTCGGTGCCGGGCCTCTCCACGCTGGTGCTCATGGACCGACCCTAGGAAGGCTCGGCCCGGGTCGCTCGTCGAGACGGTGGACGCCGTCCCGCGCATGGGCGCCCTCAACAGGAACGGCGCTCTCCGTTAACCTCTCGGCTGTGACTGAACACCACTCCCACCAGTTCGAACGCGGTACCGACGGCCCGAAGGTGATCGTCGTCGGTGTCGACGGGTCGGACTCCTCGCTCCGGGCCGCGGCATATGCCGGAGGCCTGGCGCGTCGGCAGCACGCGTTGCTCGCCGTCGTCTACGTCCAGCCGGTGATGGCCGCGGGCGCCGCCCTCGGGGCCCCGGTGGCCGACACGACCGACGAGATCGCCGAGTCCCTCATCACCGAGATCAGGGACGCGGCCGAGCGGGTGAAGGACATATTCGACGTGCGCTGGGAGTTCCACACCTTCCGCGGCGACCCCTTCAGCGGTCTGGTCACCGCGGCGGACGACCTCAAGGCCGACGCCGTGGTCGTCGGCGCCTCCGAGCAGGCGGGCCACCGGATCGTCGGCTCGGTCGCGGTACGCCTGGTCAAGGCGGGCCGCTGGCCCGTCACCGTGGTGCCGTAACCCGCACCCGCCAGAGTGCTGAACCCTCACAGGTGTGAGGGGTGTGGCGTCTTCCGTCATGCGCATGCCTGGGCCATCATGATCCGCCATCAGCCGACTGCCGTCTGCGAAAAGGTGGAGCTCATGGCGGGACTCCGGATGGGGCACGGCGTCATGCGCCGCAAGCCCATCGAACACATCGAAGAGACCGAAGGCGGGGCAGGTGGCGGGCTCTCCCGCTCCCTCGGCCTCTGGCAGCTCACCGCGATCGGCGTCGGCGGCATCATCGGCGCCGGCATCTTCACCCTCGCCGGGACGGTGGCCAACGGCACGGCCGGACCCGCCGTCCTCATCTCCTTCCTCATCGCCGGTGTCGCGAGCGCCGCGGCGGCCTTCTCGTACGCGGAGTTCGCGGGCCTCATCCCGAAGGCTGGATCGGCGTACACCTACGGCTATGTCGTCCTCGGCGAACTCACCGGCTGGTTCATCGGCTGGGACCTGCTGCTCGAGTACACGGCGATCGTGGCGGTGGTCGCGATCGGCATCTCGGGCTACTTCAACTTCCTGATCAACGACATGGGCGCCCAGCTGCCCACCTGGATGCTGGGAGCGCCCGGCACGGGCGACGGTCACAAGGTCGACCTGTTCGCCGCGGTCCTGTGCCTGCTCATCGCCTATCTGCTGACCCTCGGCATCAAGAACGCGGCGCGCTTCGAGATGGTCGTGGTCGTCCTGAAGGTCATCGTCGTGATCGTGGTGATCGCGGTCGGCTTCTTCCACATCAACACCGGGAACTACGAGCCGTTCTTCCCCTTCGGCGTCAGCGGCGCGTTCACGGGCGCGGCGACCGTATTCTTCGCCGTGTTCGGTTACGACGCCATGAGCACCGCCGCCGAGGAGTCCAAGGACGCGCAGCGCCACATGCCCAAAGCGATCCTCTACTCGCTCGGGATCTCGATGGTCCTGTACGTCCTGGCCTGTCTCGTCCTCACCGGCATGCAGAGCTACAAGGACATCGACCCGGAGAGCGGATTCTCCACCGCCTTCAAGTCGGTGGGCCTCGGCGGTCTCGCCGACGTCATCGCGGTCGGCGCGATCATCGGCATCCTCACCGTGATGTTCACCTTCATGCTCGGCGTCACCCGCGTGTGGTTCAGCATGTCGCGCGACGGGCTGCTGCCGAAGTGGTTCGCCAAGACCCACAAGACCCGGCACGTGCCGACGCGCGTGACGTGGATCGTCGGGTTCGCGTCGGCCGCCATCGCCGGGTTCCTGCCGATCGGCGAGGCGGCCGAGCTGACCAACATCGGCATCCTGCTGGCGTTCGTGGTGGTCTGCATCGCGGTGATCGTGCTGCGCTACAAGCAGCCCGACCTGCCGCGCACGTTCCGCTGCCCCGGGATGCCGGTCGTGCCCGCCATCGGGGTCGTCTTCTCCATCTGGCTGATCACGTTCCTGCAGTGGCAGACGTGGGTGCGGTTCGCGGTGTGGTTCGCGGTCGGCCTTGTCATCTACTTCGCGTACTCGTACCGGAAGTCGGAGCTGGCGAAGACCGACCGCGTTCCTTAGCCCCCGGTGGGGCCGCTCAGGCGCTCTCGATGGACTTCTGGAACTCGCGTGCCATCTGCTCCAGGCCCTTGTTCTTCCACTCGGCCCAGAACGGCTTCCATTCACTCAGCTTCTTGCGGCCGCTGACGATGTCGTTGACCAGGTCGGTCGCCTCGGTCGACATACGGCCGTAGTGCTGGGTGTACGCGTCCGAGTAGTGGCCGACGACCGGGTTCTGAATGGCGGTCTCGATGAGCTTCTGCTCTGCCGCGTAGACGTCCTTGACGTCCTGGGCACGCTCCGTGCCCGGGAAGGTCGAGGCGACGAGCGCGAAGGGCGACGTGGTCGCCGTGGTCAGTCCGCTGAAGAGGCCCTCGACCTGCTGCTTGCCCTGCTTCGAGCGCTCCGGGAAGCCGTTCTTGTCGTACGTGAAGTCCGTGCCCTCGGTGCCGAATTCGAGGAACTCGCGCTCGGTGGTCCCAAACGGCGCGGCCAGGTAATTGAGCACGCCGAGCAGCATGCGCACGCGCTTCTCGTCGCCCTTCTTGACGGCGGTGTAGCCGATCGTGCCCAGGTGGTAGTGGTGCTTGGGCTTGTTGCCGCCCACGCCGAAGGGGATCAGGATCTCGGCGGCCTGCCCGGGGTCCTGGACGCGGGAGTCCTTCCGCGCGTTGAACGGATTCGCGAACACACAGGCCCCGATCGCCCCCTGCGCCATCTTGGTGTACGCGTCGGCCATCTTGGGGTTGCCCGGATAGAAGACCCCGGCCTTCTTCAGCTTCAGGACGAAGTTCAGCGCTTCGGTGTACTCGTCGGTCTCCTGGAACCAGGTGAGCGAACCGTCCTTGTTCTGCCGCCACTTGTTGGGGGCGCCGAAACACTGGCTCATCACGCTGGCCGCGTTGACGTAAATCGGCTCAAGGGCCCAGGTCTTGCCGCCCGTGACCTCCTTGCACTTGGCGAGGAATTCCTCGGGGCTGGATGCCGAGAGGCCGTCCGCCTTCTCCCAGACCTTCGGATTGCCGCCGTAGACCTGGCCGAAGGCGGGATACGGGCTGGGCGCGCCCCAGATCTTGCCGTTGACGACGGCGGTCTTCCAGTGCGCGGGGGTCATCGCGGCGAGGTTCGGATAGTCCTTCACCGCGTCCCCGGACACGTACTCCGTGATGTCCGCGCACTTGGCTTCGAGGAGTTCGGCGATGTGCTGGATTCCCTGGTTCGGCGGTATCCACATGAGGTCGGGAAGGTCGCCGCCCGCGATGACGGCGGAGAACTTCTCTTCGTAACCGGGGTCGGTGCCAAGGATCGCTTCCAGGTCTACGCCGAGCTCCTTGTTCACCTTCTTCCAGTGCGCGTTGGAGCCCGCCGGGGCCGGCGGCTGCGTCCAGATCTCGGTCAGCATCGTGATCTTCGACCCGTCGCCGGGGGTCTTGGGGACGCTGCGCACCAACTCCTTGGGGTACGAGAGGAACCCGGCCGAGAGGCCCTTCGCGTTCGGCGGCAGATCGGGCTTGACCTTGCTGAAGGGAACGTACGAAGGCAGCTTCACCTTCGCCGATGCCGCCTCGCCCGTCTTCTTCGCACCCGAGCCGCAGCCCGTCAGCGAGGTGGCGGCCGCGCCCGCCACGACGGCCGTGGAGAGGCTGAGGAAGGTGCGTCGGGACATGCCTGTCATGGGAATCTCCGCAAAGGGTGTCGGGGCAGGACGTTTCGGGGGGAGGGAGGTTCAGCCCTTGATGGCGCCGGTGAGCACGCCCTTGGTGAAGTACTTCTGCAGGAACGGGAAGAGCAGCAGGATCGGGACGAGGGCGATCATGACGACGGCCATGGAGATCGACTGCTGGGGCGGCATGTGGCTGACGCCGAGCTGGTCGCCCGAGATGGACTTGCCCTGGACCACGTACGTCCGCAGGACCAGCTGGATGGGCCACTTGCCCGAGTCGTTGAGGTAGAGCATCGCGTTGAAGAAGGCGTTCCAGTACGTCACCGCGTAGAAGAGGCCGACGACGGCGACAACTCCCTTGGAGAGCGGAAGGACGATGCGGGTCAGGATCCGCCAGTCGCCCGCGCCGTCGATCCGCGCCGCCTGGTAGAGCTCCTCGGGGATGTTCATGAAGAACGCCCGCAGGACGACCAGGTTGAAGGCGTTGATCATGACCGGGAGGATCAACGACCAGTAGGAATCGAGGAGTCCGAGCTCCTTGACCACCACGTACATCGGCACCATGCCCGGCACGAAGAGCAGCGTGAAGAGCACCATCAGGAGGATCGGCTTGCTGCCGGGGACGCCGCGCTTGCTGAGGCCGTAGGCGAGCGCGATCGTCGTCAGGAGGGAGAGGGCCGTGCCGACGAGGGTGATCAGGACGCTGACGACGACGGCGCGGGAGACGATGCCTCCGGAGAGGATCGTGCGGTACGCCTCCAGGGTCGGGTCCGTGGGGAAGAGGACGAAGCCGCCCGCTTCGGTGATCTCCTCGCGGGAGGCCAGGCTGGTGGAGAGGACCGTGAGGAAGGGCAGGATCATCACGGCGCAGGTGACCGTGATGACGACGGCCTTGGCCGCCGAGCCGATCTTCGTCGGCGGCTCTTCCCAGGCGGGCCGCTCCTCGCGCGTCCGCGGCGATCGCAGGGGGAATCCGAAGCTGCTCATTTGCTGTACACCCCGTGCTCTCCGAAGGCGTGGGCGACCTTGTTGGCGCCGTAGATCATCAAGGCTCCGACGACGCCCTTGACCAGGCCCGCCGCGGCGCCGACGCCCCAGTCGCCGTAGACGACGCCGTGGTAGTAGATGTACGTGTCGAGGACTTCCGACGCGCGGGCGCCGACCGCATCGCGCTGGAGCAGGAACTGCTCGAAGCCGACGGACAGGACGTCACCGAGGCGCAGCACGAGCAGCATGATCGTGACGCCGCGTACGGCGGGCAGGGTGACGTGCCACATGCGGCGCCAGCGTCCGGCGCCGTCGACGGCGGCCGACTCGTACAGGCTCTGGTCTACGCTCGCGAGCGCCGCCAGGTAAATGATCATGCCCCAGCCGATGTCCTTCCAGATCACCTGGCCGGTGATGAGGAGGGAGAAGGTGTCGGGGTCGGTCATCACGTCCAGGGCGGACATGCCGTGGTCGCGCAGGTAGTTGCTGAAGAGGCCCGCGCCGCCGAGTACTTGCTGGAAGAGCGCGACGACCAGGACCCAGGATATGAAGTGCGGCAGATAGACGACGCTCTGCACGAACTTCTTGATGCGCGGGCTGACCAGGCTGTTGATGAGCAGGGCGAGGGCCAGCGGCGCCGGGAAGAAGAAGATCAGCTGGAGCGCGGCGAACGCCAGGGTGTTGCGTACCGCCTCCCAGAACGCCGGGTCGGCGAAGAGCTCCTGGAAGTTGGCGAGGCCCACCAGGGGGCTGTCCTTGAAGCCGATGAAGGGCTGGTAGTCCTGGAAGGCGATGACGTTGCCGAGCATCGGCACGTAGAAGAAGAACAGGAAGAAGAGCAGGCCCGGGGCCATCAGGGCGAGCATCACCCAGTTGTTCCGCAGTCGGACGCGGAGCGGGACGCGGCGGTGGCGCGGCGGGTTCGGGGCCTTCGGGTCCGACACGGGTGGTGGCGGCGACGCGGCTCGTGGCCTGCGTTGCGTTGCTGGGGATGTCACACGTACTCCCTGGCCTGGCGGCACGACGGAACAGAAAAATGGCAGCCGACAGCCGGGACGACCGTCGAGAGTCGGCCAATTAAGAAGCCAACTTGCCGAAAGAGAGCCACATCATCGAAGCGTGACTCCCGCCCGTCAACCACCTTCCGGTCCTAGAGAGTTGGACTTTTCTGCGCGGCGTGATCGATGTGTTCCAGTGCGAGGCGGGCTGCCCCGATTGCGGTGGATTCCTCGCCGAGTACGGAGGTTTGCACCGTCGGCCGGTAGGGGCAGAGCGCCCCGAGCCGCGCCGCGAAAGGTTCGCTGAGCAGGGCGCCCGCCCGGGAGATGCCGCCGCCGAGCACCACGGACTGCGGGTCGAGCACGGCGACGTGGCGGGCCAGGCTGTCGGCGAGCGCCTCGGCGAAGGCACGCAGGGTGTACCTGGCCCCGCCGTCGCCCGCGGCCGCCGCGGTCACCACCGCGCGTGCGGCGTTCTCCCGGGTGGGCCTGTCGGCGCCCTCGTGCCCCGCGAACCAGTCCAGGAGCCGCTGGTAGCACCGCTCCCAGCCGTCCCCCGCGACCATCTCGCCCGCCGCGCCACGGTGTCCGCGGTGCAGCTCGCCACGGAGCCACAGGCCGATGCCGAGCCGGTTTCCGACGTACAGGTACACGCAGTCGCCGGTGCCCACCGACACTCCCCCGGTGCACTCGGCGAGGGTCGCGAGCTGGATGTCGTTGCCCACGACGACGGGGCCGTGGGCCGGGCCGGCGAGTTCACGGGTGAGGTCGAGGCCCGTCCACTGGGGCAGCGAGTCGCTCTCCACCACGCGGCCCGCCGCGTCCACCATGCCGCTGGTGCCGACGCCGGTCGCCAGCGGGCGCACGTGTGCCGCCGCGGGCTGGGCCAGGCAGCCCGCGATCGCCTCGCGGACGGCGTCCAGGCGCAGGGCCGCGGGGAGTTCGGGCGTGACGGCGACCCGCTGGGTGGCCACGGTGCGGCCGAGCAGGTCGGCGGCGTGCACCAGGATCTTGTGCGCGCCGATGTCGACGCCCAGGACGTGCGCGGCCTCGGCCCGGAAGCGGAACCTGCGGGCCGGCCTGCCCACACTGCCGCTGCCCGGCGTCAGCTCCACCAGGCGGCCCTCGCGCAGGAGCTGGGCCGTGAGGTCCTGGGCGGTGGGCCGCGACACGCCGATGAGCGTGGCCAGTTCGGGCACGGTGATCTCGTCCCGCTCGCGCAGCACCCGCAGGGCGGCGGCCGCGTTCAGGCGGCGCAGCAGCGACGGGTCCCCGCTCATGGCACTCACGGAATTCACGGGTTCCTTCTTCATGGACTCCCCCTCCCGGTCTCCCCGATTCAAGGCGCCCCCTTGACAGCGTGATCGGTTGATCTCCAGGGTGACCCGGAGCGATTGAGAAACTTACCTAATAAATAGCGCCCTTGGGGGAGCACAGATGGGTGAGACTGGTCATCCGGAGCTGGCATGCGGGATCGGCTCCTGGGACAGCGACGTCTACGGTAACCACCGGATTCTCGTACGCGCCGCCACCACCGAAAGGACGGCCCCGGCCGTCGCGGCCGAACTGCCGTGGCGCCGCCAGGATCCGGACCCCGGGGCGGTGGACGTGATCGTCATCGGGCCTTCCGGGGAACGCGTGCGCAACACCGTGGCCGTGGAGGTGACCGACGAGGCCGGACGCATCGCCTTCGAGCCGACGGACGGCACCGGCACCTACGCCGTGCACTACCTCCCGTACGCGCACACGGGCAAGCCCTACTATCCGCAGGCCGCCTACCGGCCCCCGACGCGGACGGCCGACCCCGGCTGGGTGCACCGCTGCGGCCTGCACGACGCGACCGGATGGGAGAAACTGCCGCGCGCCGAGGCCGTCGCGTACGAGGCGGCGAGCGCGGTCGACTCCTTCGCGCCGCTCGGCTTCGCGGCCACCGAGGAAGAGCGCGCACGACTCCAACAGACCCACGAGGGCGAGCAGTTCCTCCTCTTCGGCGAGGACCGCGCCCATCCGCTCGGCCGCTACACACGGCTTCCAGCACGCTGGGCCCTGGCCACACCCTTCGCACCGCTCGACGTCACGGCGGACCGCGGGGAGTTCCACGCGGTGCAGGTCGGCGTGTACGCGCTCCAGGAGCTGACCGAGGTGCGCGCCGAGATCCGCGGGCTTCCGTTCTCCGTACGGTGCGTCAGCACGGGCGGCATCGACGCGCGCGGCAGGGCCTTCGAGCGACGCGTGACGGTCGGCGCGGGGCGCGCGGGCGCTCTGTGGTTCGGCGTCGAGGTTCCCGAAGACGCTCAACCCGGCCTCTACGAAGGGGAGATCGCCGTCGGTGCTCCCGGTGTCCCGGAGAGAGTCCTGCCGCTGCGCCTCACCGTCGGCCGGGACGTCGTCGCCGACGGCGGTGCCGGTGAGCCCTGGCGGCTCGCGCGGCTCGGATGGCTGGACTCGGCGCTCGCGCAGGACGACGAGCCGGTGGCGCCGTTCACGCCGATCGAGGCGGTCGCCGAGGACGGCGGACAGCGCCTGTCGCTGCTCGGCCGCACGGTCGAGCTCGGCCCGCAGGGACTCCCCCGGCGGATCGTCTCCACCTTCACGCCGAGCGTCACGCGCGCCGACGGACCGCCGCGCGACCTGCTCGCCGCGCCCGTCACGCTGGACATCGGCCGCCCCCTGGAGCATGGACCGCTCAGCCTCGACCGGCTCGGCCCGGCGCGGGTCGGCTGGTCGGCGCGGGCCGCCGGACGGGACGTAGTCCTGCGCACCGAGGGCGAGTTGGAGGCCGACGGCTTCCTCGTGGTGCGGGCCACGGTCGAGGCCACCGCCGACACAGAGCTCGACGTGACACTGGACGTGCCGGTGCGCGAGGAGATCGCGCGGTACGCGATGGGGCTCGGCCTGACCGGCCGGGCGTGCCCGGCGGCGTACGACTGGAGCTGGGACACGCCCACCCGCAACCAGGACGCGTTCTGGCTCGGGGACCCGGCCGCCGGGCTCCAGCTCAGCCTGCGCGACGAGCACTACGCACGGCCGCTCAACACCAACTACTACCGCGAGAAGCCCCTGCGCACCCCGCGCTCCTGGGCGGGCGACGGGGCGGGCGGGGTGCGGCTGCGCACGAGCGAGGGGGTGCGCGGCCTCTGTGCCTTCAGCGGGCCGCTGGCGCTGCGCGCGGGCGAGAGCCGGTGCTTCGAGTTCCGGCTGCTCCTGACCCCCTTCAAGCCGCTCGAACCGGCACGCCAGCTCTCCGAGCGCTACTTCCACGCGTACGCGTCCCCCACGGAGATCGCCGAGTACGGCGCGAACGTCGCCAATCTGCACCATGCGACGCCGCCCAATCCGTACATCAACGACCCGCTCCTGGGCGCGGACGCCCTGCACTCCTACACCGAGGAGGCGCACCGGCTCGGGATCCAGGTCAAGGTGTACGACACGGTGCGCGAACTGACGCGCCATACACCGGAGTTGCCGGTGCTCGCGTCGCTGGGCGACGAGATCTTCGCGCCGGGGCCCGGCGGCGGGCACGCCTGGCTGCGGGAACATCTGGGCGGGGACTACGTACCCGGGTGGGTGGCGCCCGATGTCGGGGATGTCGCCGTCGTCACGTCCGGCGACTCGCGGTGGCACAACTCCTATGTGAGCGGGATCGAGCGGCTGCGGCGGGTCGTCGGGGTCGACGGGCTCTACCTCGACGACGTGGCGTACGACCGGACGACCATGAAGCGGGTTCGGAAGGTCCTTGCCGCGTCCGGCGAGAGGCCGCCGCTGGTCGACCTGCACTCCTGCAACCAGTTCCGCGAGCCGGACGGGTTCGCCTCCAGCGCCAATCTGTACGCGGAGCTGCTGCCGTACGTCGACCGGCTCTGGCTGGGAGAGCTCTTCGACTACGAAGGCTCCGATGGCCCCGCCGGTGACGCCGGGGGTGATCCGGCGTACTGGCTCGTCGAGATCTCGGGCATTCCCTTCGGCCTGATGGGCGAGATGCTGGAGGGCGGCGGGAATCCCTGGCGCGGGCTCGTCTTCGGGATGACGGCGCGGGCGCCCATGACGGACGTACGGCCCTTGTGGCGGGCCTTCGACCAACTCCGGCTTCCGGAGGCGGAGATGACGGGGTGGTGGGCCACCGGTGCGGGTGCGCATCCGGTGCGGACCGGGCGGGACGACGTGCTCGCCACCACCTGGGAGGGGCCGGGAGGGACCGTGACGGCGCTCGCCTCCTGGGCCGGGGAGCCGGTGGACGTCGTGCTCGACACGGCTTCGGGTCCCGTCGCCGCCTACGCTCCCGCGATCGAGGGGTTCCAGCCGGAGCGGAGGTTCGCCGCGGGTGAGGCGCTGCGGGTGGAGCCGGGGCGGGGCTGGCTGGTGCGGCTGGGGTGAGGACGCGTCACAGGTGCGGGCCGAAGGTGCGGGCCGAAGGTGCGGGCCGAAGGTGCGGCCCGCACCTGGGACGGCGAAGTCATCGGCTGCTACTTGCCCATCACCAGACCGTCCTTCGCCGCGCCACGGCTCAGGACGATCCGGCGGATCCGGTCGCGGATGTCGGCGACGTCCGCGCCGCGGGCCAGCGCCGCGTTCAGGTCGGTCACGCGTCCCGTGCCCGTGTTGAACCACTGGGGGATGAACTCGGCCTTCTTGACCTCCCAGCGTCCGCCGGGGGCCGCGGGCGGGGCGAACGTGAAGCGGCCGAGGGTTCCCTGGTTGCCGCGCGGGTCGTTCGCGCCCTCGTGGTTGATCATGTCGCCGGCGATCTGGTCGCCCATGCCGTAGATGACCCAGGTCTTGTTGACCTTCTCGTAGGCCTGGGGGACGTGCGCGTGGGTGCCCAGGATCAGGTCGATGTCGGGGCGGCCCCGGGTGCTGGACGCAGTGAGCTGCTTGCCGAGGCTCAGCTGGCGGCGGTCGGGGGCGTCCTGCCACTCCGTGCCCCAGTGGACCGAGACGACGACCACGTCCGCGCCCGCCTTCCGCGCGGCGCGCGCGTCCGCGACGATCCGGTCGCGCTCCATGAGGTTGACCGTCCAGGGCTTGCCCTTGGGCAGCGGATATCCGTTCGTGCCGTACGTGTACGCGAGCTGGGCCACCTTCGCGCCGCCCGCCCGCATCCAGGCGGGGGACCTGCCCTCGGCGGCCGTGCGGCCCGAGCCCGCGTGCTTGACGCCCGCCTTGTCGAGCGCGCCGAGCGTCCTGCGCACCCCCGCGGCGCCGTCGTCGAGCGTGTGGTTGGAGGCCGTGGAGCAGGCGTCGTAGCCGGTGGCCTTCAGGGCGTGGGCGATCTGGGGCGGGGACTTGAAGCTGGGGTAGCCGGTGTAGTCGCCGTTCTCGCCGTAGACCGTCTCCATGTGACAGATCGCCAGATCGGCCTTGGACACGACGGGTTTGACGCCCCTGAGCATCGGCACGAAGTCGTAGCCTTCGCCGCCCGCGTCGGCGTTGGCCCTGCTGATGATCGAGGAGTGCGGGAGCACGTCCCCGGAGGCGACGAGCGTGAAGGCGCGCGGTGCGTCCGGGCCGCCGCCGGCCGCCGACGGTGCGGGAGGCGGAGCGTCCCGATTTCCGTCCCGGGCGCCGCCCGGTTGCTTTTCGCTCTGCTGCTTCGGATTCCGCTCCTGCGCGGGCCCTTCATTTGCCGTGCAGGCGGCGGTCGCGGCGAGAGTGGCTCCGATCATTACCGCTGCCAGAACGGCTGTTCCCTGCGGTGTGCGCTGCGTCATCGACCAGGCTCCGTGAATGGGGGATATTCGGCGAAACGAATCCACATTCGGACACATGGCCGAGTCAAGCAGCAATGCCGTCATAGTCCCCGAAACGGACTTAAATCATCCGGCCATGTGACACGAAGAACACACAGCCTCCGACCTGCGACGAAACCGGGGCCCGGGTCAAAGCTCCGTAAAGCGCCTTGCTCAGAGCCCCCTTCGGGTAATCGGCTGTCCTCATCCGTGTTCCGGATTGGGGGCCAGAGGCCGGCGACGCGCACGGATCGGAGGAAGGCGAGACGGGATGCTGCACGAGAGCCGAGGAAACACGGAGGGCCCGAGTGACGGCGAACTGGCCGTGCCGATGGCGTGGTTGTACGCCGAGTACATCGCGGACGAATTACTGCGTACCGGCGATTTGATGCCGCCGACATCTTTCGAATACCGCGCGGGGCGTGATGCTCTGGCCCTGACTATTTTCCTCTCGGACACGCAGGGAGAACTGTCGGGCATCCGCGTGGTCTCCCAGTTGGAGACCTGGCTGTCCCTGACGGCCTACGACCAGCCGTGGCTCGACTGGGTCGGTGAGCGGATGGCCGTGCTCACGGCGGACGCGCTCACCTCCGGTGAGCCCGCGCCCGATCTGGAGCTCGCCGACCTGGCGTGGCGCTGGCTGGAGGAGACGGAGCTGCTCGCGCCCGATCTGGACGCGGTGCCCGGCGGCGGGTCGCCGGGCGGCGAGGACGACGGGCCCAAGGTGTGGACGCCGGCGTGGCGCCTGGGGCTGCCCCTCGGGCATCTGGCGATCCATCTGTTCTGACGCCGCGGCAGAGGCGTACCGGCACCACGACAGAGAGGTTCTGACGCCACGGCAGAGAGGTTCTGGCCCTCGCGCGAGTGTTCTCTTCGCGTGTCTTGAGTGATTCGTCGGTCCCCTGCGTACGGGAGGGCAGAACGCACCCCCTACCCGACTCGTCACGCAAGGAACGCCATGAGGTCCCTGGAGCGGCATCGCGACGCCGGCGCCTACGCGCTCGGTGTCCTCGACGCGGCGGACACCTTCCGCTTCGACGACCACCTCATGGACTGCCCCGCATGCCGGGCCCTGGTCGAGGAACTCGGCCCGGCAGCACAGCAGTTGGCCGCCTACGACCGCGTCACCCCGCCGCACGTCGAACCGCTGGCCGTGCCCGGTCCCGGCCTCGTCGACCGGCTGCTCGCCGAGTCCGGGCGGCTGCGCAGGGCCGGGCGCAGGCGGTGGCTGTGCGCGGTCGCGGCGAGCGTCGTGCTGGCCCTCGCGGCCCCCGCGACGGCGGTCCTCAGATCCGGCGGGCCGGGACCGGAACAGATCACGGCCCGCGACGGCCGCACCGGCGTGTCGGCGACGCTGACCGCGCGGGGCCGCGACTGGGGCACGGACATCGGGCTCCGCATCCGCGATGTGCACGGCGGCGCCCGCGTCTGCGAACTCGTGGCCGTCGGCACCGACGGCTCCGAGCAGACGGTGACGACGTGGAAGGTGCCCGCCGCCGAGCACGCCGACGGGCCCGCGGCAGAGCCACCGGCCGCTCTCTCGACCCGGGGCGGCGCGGCCATGGCCCGCGAGGACATAGCCCGCTACGAAGTGCGTACGACGGACGGGCAGCGCCTGCTGACGCTGCGGCGCCCCTGAACCGCCCCTCGCGCACGGCTACTTCAGGAGCCGCGACATCCTCCGGTCCGCCAGCCGCTTCCCGCCCGTCTGGCACGTGGGGCAGTACTGGAGCGACGAGTCGCTGAAGGAGACCTCGCGGATGGTGTCGCCGCACACAGGGCACGGTTCGCCGGTGCGGCCGTGGACGCGCAGGCCGCTCTTCTTCTCCGCCTTGAGGCGGCCCGCCGCGACGCCGCGCGAGCGCTCCACCGCCTCGTTCAGCGTGGTCCGCAACGCCACATACAGCCCATGGACTTCCTCCTTCGTAAGGCTCGACGTGAGCTTGAACGGAGACATGCGGGCCACGTGCAGGATCTCGTCGCTGTACGCGTTCCCGACGCCCGCGATCAGGGTCTGGTCCCTCAACGCGCCCTTGATCTGGCGTCGTTCACCCGCCAGGAGACCGGCGAAGCGCTCCTCGTCGAAGTCCGGGGCCAGCGGGTCGGGACCGAGCCGGGCGATGCCCGGGATCGCCGTGGGGTCGTCGGTCACGTACACCGCGAGGCGTTTTTGCGTGCCCGCCTCCGTCAGGTCGAAGCCCTCACCCGTCTCCAGCGCGACGCGCAGCGCCAGGGGGCCCTTGCCGGGGCGGGGCGGGCCGTCGGGGAGGCGGTCCTTCCAGTGCAGCCAGCCCGCGCGGGCGAGGTGGGTGACCAGGTGCAGGCCGTCCGCGTCGAGGTCGAGGAACTTGCCGTGGCGCGCGACGGCCGTGACGGTGCGGCCCTCCAGGGCGGTGAGCGGCGGGTCGTACGTCTTGAGGACGCTGACCGCCACGGGCAGCACCCGGATGATCTCGTGGCCGACGAGGTGTTCGGTGAGGAAGGCGCGCAGCGCTTCGACCTCGGGGAGTTCCGGCATCCGTTCACTCCTGACCCTGTTCCGGCGGCGCCGTCCGCTCGCCCTGCGCCTGGTTCTCCCGCGCGGGAACGACGAACTCGCACCAGACGCACTTGCCGCTGCCGCGCGATTCGACGCCCCACTCGTCCGTGAGCATGTCCACCAGGAGCAACCCGCGCCCCGACACCCCCGATTCCCCCGCCTCACGGCGGCGCGGCAGTGCGCTGGAGGAGTCCTCGACCTCGACGCGCAGGCGCCGTTCGGTGCCGCTGATGACCCGCAGGGTCACGATCGCCGCGCCGTCGGTGTGCATCAGGGCGTTGGTGATCACCTCGTCGGCCACCAGCTCGATCTCGTCGGCACCCGCCCCGGCGCCCCAGGCACGCACCGCGGCACGGATCATGTGCCGGGCCTCGGCCAGAGCCTCCGGATCGCCGGGTCCGACATGCTGCTGGAGACGGCCGCCGGACCGGGGCGCGTCGATCATCCGGCGGCGCAGGAGCAGCAGCGCCGCGTCGTCCTCACCGCCCCGGTCGTCCACGATCCCGCAGAGCCGGTCGGCCAGGGGCTGGAGGTCGCGCGGGCCCGAGCAGGCGAGCTCGCCCAGGGCCCGCAGCCCGTCGTCCAGGTCGGAGCCCGGCTCCTCGATGAGGCCGTCGGTGAAGAGGATCAGGGTCTGGCCCGCGTCGAGCTCGAAGGTGGTGACCGGGTATTCGAGGCCGCCGAACTCGGCCGAGAGACCCAGCGGGAGACCGCCGTCGACCGGCACCCGGCGGCAGCTCCCGTCGGTCTGCTGGACGAGCGGATCGATGTGGCCTGCCCGCACCAGCTGGACCACGCCCGTCGACAGGTCGGCCTCCGCGTAGAGGCAGGTGGCGAAGCGTTCGGTGTCCAGCTCGTGCAGGAAGCCCGACGCACGGGCCATGACGGTGGCGGGCGGGTGCCCCTCGGCGGCGTAGGCGCGCAGCACGATGCGCAGCTGGCCCATGACGGCCGCCGCGTGCGTGTCGTGGCCCTGTACGTCGCCGATGACCGCCCCGACACGGCCGCCGGGCAGCGGGATCACGTCGTACCAGTCGCCGCCGATGTCCCGGCCGAGCGCCGCGGAACGGTAGCGGACCGCGACGTCGGCGCCGGGCACACCGGGGATGGTGCGCGGCAGCATCGCCTGCTGGAGGCCCTGGGCGAGGTCCTTCTCCTGCTCGTAGAACATGGCGCGCTGGAGGCTCTGCGCGATGCCGCTGCTCAGCGCGACCAGGACGTTGCGCTCCTCCTCGGTGAAGCCGGTCTTGTCCTGGTAGAGGAGGCCGAGCACGCCGATCGGCTTGGCCTGCGCGATCAGCGGCAGATACGCGGCCGATGTGATGCCCAGCTTGTCTATGTGCGGCCACAGCTCCGGGTACGAGGCCGCGAACTCCGCGGCCGTCTCGATGAAGCGCGGCGAGAGCGTGCGCACGGCGTCGCTCATCGGGTACCGCTCGTCGATCCGCGTGAACTTGGTGCCCGGCACGAAGCTCCCCGCGGGCCCCTCCGCGACCAGCCGGATCCGCCCCGCCTCGACCAGGGCCATGACCAGGTTCGACGCGCCCAGGTGCGCGAGGCCGTGGGTGTCCTTGAGCACGTCGATGACGTCGCGGACGGTACGGGCGTGCGCGAGGGCCGCCGTGGTGCCCTGCACGATGCTCGTGCGGCGGCGCCGGTCCTCCTCCTCGTCGGCACGCTGGTGCCGGGCCGTACTGTCGCCCAGCTCCTGCGTGGCGTCGCGGACGATGCCCACGATCCGGCGCGGGCGGCCCGTCTCGTCACGCTCGATGAACCCCTGGGTATGGGTCCAGCGCAGACCCCCGGAGCGCAGCCGGATGCGGAAGTAGATGCCATAGGTCCGGCTGCCGTCCTTGAGCGCGTGCGAGACGTAGGCGTCGAGACGGTGCGCCTCGACCGGCGGAACGCGTACGCCGAGGCTCGTCGGGTTTCCGTCGTACTCGTCGGCCCGTACGTCGAAGACCTCGTGGCCCGCGGCGTCCAGGTGCATCAGGCCGCTGTCGAGGTCCCAGTCGAAGCAGCCTGTGCGGTTGAACGCCAGGATCGACCGTGGATCCGCTGGCCAGTCGTCCGGCAGTGGCGTGGGCTTCATGACACTTCATGATTCTTCGCTGTCGGGCCCGAGCGCGCACGCTCAGCTCTGGAAAGTGCCGGGATCGCTGGTCAGAGGGGAGTCGCCCAGGGAGGGGTCGTCCGGGACGAGACCGCTGTCTTCGGGCTGGTCAGGGGTGTCGGGAATGCTCTCGGGGCCGGTTTCGTCGCCGGGGTCCTCCTGGGACGGGGGCTGCACCGTGTCGTCGTCCGGCGTGCTCGGCTCGTCCGGGGGCGAGGTCGGCGCGCTGGAGGTGGGCGTGGGGCAGCCGGGAGGGATCTCGGAGGGGGTGCCGGTGGGCGGTTCCGTGCCCGCGTCGGGGGCGGGCGTCGGGCAGTCCGTGGAGGTGGTGCCCGATTCGCTGGGGGTGCCGCTCTCCTCGTCCGATTCGCTCGGGCTTGGGCTCGTCGGCGTGGGCGTAGGGGTCGGTGTGGGGGTCGGGGGCGGTGGCGGCACCACCCGGTCCTTGTCGCCGTGGTGGTCGCCCGTCTTCCGCTCGATCCACGTGTTGTTGGTGATGTTCACGATGGTGATGTTCACGATGATCTTCGGCGCCGGCGTCACGACGATCACCTGCGCCGGGCGGTAGCCGGACCACGGCTTGCCCTGGTGGCTCGGGGTGCCCTTGAAGGCGACCGGCGGCTTCAGCGGGTTCCCGCAGGCGCACCGCACGCGCGGCAGTCCCCGGTTGTCGACGAGGACCGCGGTGCCCGTCTGGAGCACGGACTGGAAGCTGGTGGCACCGCCGTCGCGGTAGCCGTGGTTGGTGACGCGGGTGTCGGCCCGCAGCACGACCGGCGTCAGGCCGCGCAGGAAGCCCGGGATGTCGGCCTGGGAGATGCCCTCGGCCTGGGCGAAGGCCCGCGCCTTGCCCTGGTCGGCGGTGAGGAAGCGGACCTGGGCGTCGACGTCGCAGCTGCCCACGGACTGCGTGCCGCCGTACAGACCCGGCGTACCGCCCGACAGGGAGCGCACGCCCTGGGCCGTGGGCGACGAGGTTCCGGTCGGCGAGGGCTGCGGCGAACGGGTGACGGGCGAGGGGGTCGCCGTGGACGTCGCGGTGGAGTCGGTGAACGGATCGGGGCCCTGGGCGGCGACCGGCTGCATGAACAGCTCGGAGCCGCCGTCGGCGGAGTTCTTGTCGCCTCCGCCGGAGCATCCTGCGACAACGATGGCCGCGGATATCGCGAAGGCCATCGCATGGGTCCTGGTGGGCCTGGTGGGCACACGCACCGTGCTCTCCCGCCTGTTATCGGGCACTTTGCCCCCATTCTCTGGGGCAGCCGGAGCCGGTGCGCAAGCCGGAGCGTGTCCGCGGGCCGGGAGGGGGCCGGGCCGCTTTGGGCGCAAGATGGCCTTGTGGAGTGGTTCACCGCAGATCAGTACTGGCTCGGCCGCCTCGTGTTCCAGCGGGCGCTCGCCGCCGTCTACCTCTTCGCGTTCCTGGGGGCTGCGCTGCAGTTCCGGGCGCTGATCGGGGAGCGCGGCATGCTGCCGGTGCCGCGCCATGTCGAGGGCGTGCCGTTCCGCAGGGCGCCGAGCCTCTTCCAGCTCCACTACTCGGACCGCTTCTTCGCCCTCGTCGCGTGGACGGGCTGCGCCTGCGCCCTCGCGCTGCTCGCGGGCGCCGACGGTCTCCTCCCTCTGTGGGGCGGCATGCTGCTGTGGGCCGTGCCGTGGGCCCTGTACCTCTCGATCGTGAACGTGGGGCAGACCTGGTACGGCTTCGGCTGGGAGTCGCTGCTCCTGGAGGTGGGCTTCCTCGCCGTCTTCCTCGGCAACGACGAGACGGCGCCGCCGGTCCTCGTGCTCTTCCTGCTCCGCTGGGTGCTGTTCCGCGTCGAGTTCGGGGCCGGGCTGATCAAAATGCGCGGCGACGCCTGCTGGCGCAAGCTGACCTGCCTGGACTTCCACCACGAGACCCAGCCGATGCCGGGGCCGCTGAGCTGGTTCTTCCACCATCTTCCGGGGCCGGTCCACCGGGTGGAGGTCGCGGCGAACCACTTCACCCAACTCGTCGTGCCCGTCCTGCTGTTCACACCGCAGCCGATCGCGACGGCCGCGGCCTGTCTGATGATCGCCACCCAGCTGTGGCTGGTCCTTTCGGGGAACTTCGCCTGGCTGAACTGGCTGACGATCGTGCTCGCCGTCTCCGTCGTGGACTTCGGCGGCGCAGGAGCGCCGTCGCAGCCACCCGCTCCCCCGCTCTGGTACGAGGTGGCGGTCATCGCGGTGACGGCGCTGATCCTCGGCCTGAGTTACCGTCCCGCGCGCAATCTGTTCTCGCGGCGGCAGATCATGAACTACTCCTTCGACCCGCTCCATCTCGTCAACGCCTACGGGGCGTTCGGCAGCGTCAGCCGCGTCCGCCAGGAGGTGATCGTCGAGGGCACGTCGGACCTGACGCCCCGCCAGGACTCCGAGTGGCGTGAGTACGAGTTCAAGGGCAAGCCGGGCGATGTGCGCCGCTGGCCGCGGCAGTTCGCGCCGTACCATCTGCGGCTCGACTGGATGATGTGGTTCGCCGCGCTCTCCCCCGCGTACGCGAGGCCATGGTTCGGCCCGCTGGTGGAGCGCCTCCTGGACGGCGACCGTGACACGCTGCGGCTGCTGCGCCACGTCCCGTTCCCGCCACAGGCCCCGCCCGCGTACATCCGCGCCCGCCTCTTCCGCTACCGCTACACGACCTGGCGTGAGCTGCGCGAGACGGGCGCCTGCTGGGAGCGGACGTTCGTGCGGGAGTTCCTGCCGCCGACACGGGTGGATCAGAGGCGGTAGACGCGGGTCGCGGTCCCGGCGAAGAGGGCGGCGCGCTCGCCTTCGCTCAGTGATGAGGTCAACTGCCGGGCTGCTTCGACGACTTCGCCGTACGTGGCGGCCAGGGTGCTGACGGGCCAGTCGGAGCCGAACATCAGCCGGTCGGGGCCGAAGGCGTCCAGGACGGTGTCCGCGTACGGGCGCAGGTCGTCGACCGTCCAGGCCTTCGGGTCGGCCTCGGTCACCAGGCCGGAGAGTTTGCAGACGGTGTTGGGCAGCGCGGCGAGCGCCCGGACCGCCGCCGCCCAGGGTTCGAGGGCGCCGGAGGCGATGGGCGGCTTACCCAAGTGGTCGAGCACGAAGGTGAGTTCGGGGTGCTCCTGGGCGGCCTTGACGCAGACGGGGAGCTGGTGGGGCAGGACGACGAGGTCGTAGGCCAGACCCGCCGCGCCGACCGCCGCCAGGCCACGGCGCACGTCGGGCCGCAGCAGCCACTGCGGGTCGGGCTCGCCCTGGACCTGGTGGCGGATGCCCACGAGGTGTTGTCCGCCCGGGAGTTGACCCAGCTCGGCGAGTACGTCGGCGGCGTCCGGGCGGGTGAGGTCGGTCCATCCGACGACGCCTGCCACCAGGTCGCTGTCCGCCGCCAGGGCGAGGAACTCGGGGGTCTCCTCGGCGACGGTGACCGTCTGGACCAGGACGGTCGCGGTGACACCGGCGGCGCGGGCCTCGGGCAGGAGGTCGGCGTGGGAGAAGTTCCGGCGGATCGGGGCGAGCGCATCGCCGGTGATCCATTCCTGGTCGCGTACGGAGAGGTCCCACACGTGGTGGTGGGAGTCGACGAGGTGCGGTGTCACCGCGGCTCCCGGCGCTGTCACGGCGGCTCCCGGCGGCGTCACGGCAGCTCCCACACGACGGGCAGCCCGGCATCGGAGCCCTCGGCCGAGTAGTCGTGGACGACGTCGAGGAGCTCGGCCATGCGGGCCTGCCAGGCGATGTTGACCGGCAGCCTGTCCAGCTCGGCGAGCATGCGGGCGTAGTCCTCGCACTCCAGGACGTGGAAGAGATCGGTGCCGCTGCGCCAGATCGTCCAGGAGGTGGCGCCCGCCGCGCGGATGGCGGCGACGAGCTCGGCGGGCACCTCGCGGTGCGCGGCGTCGTACTCGGCGACGCGGTCGGCGTGGACCTTGGTGTGCAGGGCGACTCTCACGCGGGGTCCTCTCGGTCTTCTCCGGGGACGGGTGCACCGGCGGGCAGCAGCCCTTCGGCGCGTGCTTCCTTCCAGAAGCCGGCGGGGACGGCGGAGGCGAACTGCGCTGCCGCGTCCCGGACTTCGTGCGACGATCGGGCGCCGACCAGGACGGTGGCCACCGCCGGGTGGGCCAGAGGGAAGGCCAGGGCCGCAGCGCGCAGCGTCGTTCCGTGCCGCTCCGCCATCGCCTTGAACCGCAGCGCGCAGTCCACGAGGGCGCGGGGTGCGGTCGTGTAGTCGTAGGTCGCGCCGGGCCTGGGGTCGGCCAGGAGGCCCGAGTTGAAGACGCCGCCGATGACCACCGCCTTGCCGCGCTCCCGCGCCGCCGGCAGCAGATCGGCCAGGGCACTCTGGTCCAGGAGCGTGTAGCGGCCCGCGCACAGCACGGCGTCTACGTCCGTGTCACGGACGAAGCGGGTGAGCATCCGCGTCTGGTTCATGCCCGCGCCGATCGCGCCGACGACGCCCTCGGAGCGCAGCCGCTCCAGGGCCGGATACCCCTCACGGAAGGCCTGTTCCGCGTGGTCGTCCGGGTCGTGGAGGTAGACGATGTCGACGCGGTCGAGGCCGAGGCGGGTCAGGCTCGCCTCCAGGGAGCGGCGGACGCCGTCCGCGCTGAAGTCCCAGACACGGCGGTGCGTGGCGGGCACGGCGAAGCCGTGGGCGAGGTCGTCGCCTTCCGGCCTCTCCACCGCTTCGAGGAGGCGCCCCGCCTTGGTCGAGAGCGTGTACGTCTCCCGGGGGCGGGCCCGCAGCGCCTCGCCCAGCCTGCGCTCGGACAGGCCGATGCCGTAGTGCGGCGCCGTGTCGAAGTAGCGGATGCCCGCGTCCCATGCCGCGTCGATCGCCCCGGCCGCCTCCTCGTCGCCGATCGGCGTGTAGAGGTTGCCGAGGCCGGCGGCGCCGAAGGACAGCTCGGTCACCTCGACGCCGCCGGGTCCAAGGGTGCGCCGGGCTATGCCGCTCACTGGCCCACCGGGCGGAGCCGCAGGCCCTGCATTCCGCCGTCGACGGCCAGCGCGGTGCCGGTGGTGGCACCGGAGAGCGGGCTCGCCAAGTAGGCCACCGCGCCCGCGACTTCGTCCGCCGTGACGAGGCGTCCCGTGGGCTGGCGGGCCGCGAGTGCGGCACGCTCGGCCGCCGGGTCCGGCGCGGCGTCCAGGAGGCGGCCGACCCACGGGGTGTCGACGGTGCCGGGGTTGACGCAGTTGACGCGCACCCCTTCGCGTACGTGGTCCGCGGCCATGGCGAGCGTCAGGGAGAGCACCGCGCCCTTCGACGCGGAGTACAGGGCGCGCTGCGGGAGGCCCGCGGTCGCGGCGATGGAGCAGGTGTTGACGATCGCCGCCCGGGTGGAGGCGCGCAGGTGGGGCAGGGCGGCTCGGGTGGTGCGCACGATGCCGAGGACGTTCACGTCGAGCACCTGGTGCCACTGGGCGTCGTCGTTGTCCTCGACGGTGCCCTGCGCGCCGATGCCCGCATTGTTGATCAGTACGTCGAGTCCGCCGAGGTCGGCCACGGCGGCGGCGACGGCTTCGCGCACCGACGCGTCATCCGAGACGTCGGCGCGGTAGCCGGTGAGCGGCTTCTCGACGTCGTCCGGATTGAGGTCGAGCACGGCGACCCGGGCGCCGCGCGCGGCGAGCAGTTCGGCCGTGGCCCGCCCGATGCCGGAGGCTCCGCCGGTGACCAGGGCCTTCAGGCCCTCGAAGTCCTGGACGTTCTGGAAGTCGCGGGCGTCCGTCATGCGGCTGCTCCTTTGCCCTGAGCGAGGTCGGCGGCCCAGAAGGCGCCGTCCGGATAGGTGAATTCGGCGAGCGACTCGGCCCGCATCGCGGCCGAGAAGCCCGGCGCGGTGGGGGCCGTGTAGTGGCCGTCGCGCAGCACGACCGGGTCGATGAAGTGGTCGTGGAGATGGTCGACGTACTCGATGACGCGGTTCTCGGTGGTCCCGGACAGGGCCACGTAGTCGAACATCGACAGGTGCTGGACGAGTTCGCACAGGCCCACGCCACCGGCGTGCGGGCAGACCGGGACGCCGAACTTGGCAGCGAGCAGCAGGATGGCGAGGTTCTCGTTGACGCCGCCGACGCGGGCCGCGTCGATCTGCAGCACGTCGATGGCGCCCGCCTGGAGGAGCTGCTTGAAGACGATGCGGTTCTGCACATGCTCGCCGGTGGCGACCTTGACCGGCGCGACCGCCTTGCGGATCGCCGCGTGGCCGAGGACGTCGTCGGGGCTCGTGGGCTCCTCGACCCAGTACGGGTCGAACTCCGCGAGCGCGCGCGTCCACTCGACGGCTTCGCCGACGTTCCAGCGCTGGTTGGCGTCGATCGCCATCCGGATGTCGGGGCCGATCGCCTCACGGGCGGTACGGCAGCGGCGTACGTCGTCCGCCAGATCCGCGCCGACCTTCAGCTTGATCTGGGTGAAGCCGTCGGCCACGGCCTGGCGCGCGAGGCGGGTCAGCTTCTCGTCGCTGTAGCCGAGCCAGCCCGGCGACGTCGTGTAGCCGGGGTAGCCGCGCTCCCGCAACAGGACTTCGCGCTCGGCGGCTCCGCGCCTGCCCAACTGGAGGATAGCCAGGGCCTCTTGCGGGGTGAGGGCATCGGCGATGTAGCGGAAGTCGACCTGGGATACCAGCCACTGGGGCTCGGCGTCCGCCAGGAACCGCCACAGCGGCTTCCGTGCCCGCTTGGCCGCCAGATCCCACAGCGCGTTGACGACGGCGCCGATGGCCATGTGCATCACGCCCTTCTCGGGCCCGAGCCAGCGCAGTTGGCTGTCCCCGATCAGGTCGCGGTTCAACGTCCCCGGATCGGCGCAGAGTTCCTCGACGGACCGCCCGAGCACGTGATGGCGCAGCGCCTCGATCGCGGCGACCTGGACGTCGTTGCCGCGCCCGATGGTGAAGGTGAAGCCGTGCCCCTCCAGGCCGTCGTCCGCGTCGGTGCGCAGGACCACATAGGCGGCGGAGTAGTCGGGGTCCGGGTTCATCGCGTCGGATCCGTCCAGTTCCCGCGAGGTCGGGAACCGTACGTCGAAGGTGTCGACCGCGGTGATGCGGGCGGGAGTCGGGGACACAGGAGGCCTTTCCGGAAAGGGGCAACGAGACGGGGAACCCGGAGCGGGGTCAGTCCTGTGCACGGCCGGTGGTGACGCGCGCGATCATCAGGGCGACCAGGATGATTCCGCCGTAGATGGCCTGGATCCAGAAGGAAGGCACCTGGGCGAGAGTGAGCAGGTTCTGTACGACGCCGAGCAGCAGGACGCCGGTCAGGGCGCCGAACATGGTGCCCTTGCCGCCGTCCAGGCTGATGCCGCCGATGACCGCGGCCGCGAACACGGTGAAGATCATGTTCTGGCCCTGGTTGGCGTTGATCGCGCCGACGTAGCCGGTCTGCATGAGTCCGCCGACGGCGGCGAGGACACCGGCGACGACGAACACCCCGAGCATCACGCGCTCGACGCGGATGCCTGCGGCGCGTGCCGCGTCCGGGTTGCCGCCGATCGCGTACAGGGCGCGCCCCACGCGGTGGTACTTGAGGACGAAGCCCGCGATGCCGAAGGCGAGGGCGGCGAGCCACACGGAGAGCGGGATGGTCAGGAACGTCGAGGTGGCGAGGGTGTAGAAGGCGCCGGGCATCCCGAAGAGCGTCTTGCCCTCGGTCGCGCCGACGAGCAGTCCGCGCAGCACGATCAGCATGGCGAGCGTGACGATGAACGCGTTGAGCTTGAGCTTGACCACGAGGATGCCGTTGAAGGCGCCGATGACCGCGCCGACGACGAGGATCGCGAGCAGGGCCACCACGGCGGGCATCTCGGTGCCGAATCCGGCCTGCGCGGCGGGCAGCACGAGCAGCGCGCCGACGGCGGGCGCGATGCCGACGACCGACTCCAGGGAGAGGTCGAACTTGCCGGTGATGAGGACGAGCGACTCGGCGAGCACGACCATCGCGAGGGCCGCGGAGGCGCCGAGGATGGAGATGAGGTTGCGTTCGGTGAGGAACGAGTCGTTCACCAGGGCGCCGAGCAGCATGAGCAGCAACAGGGCGGGTACTAGGGCGAGTTCGCGGGCGCGGCGGAACAGCACCGAGCGCGCCTGGGCGCGGGCGTTGTCGGTCTTCGCGGTCAGGTCCGGTGTGGTCGAGGCCGACGGGGCCTTCGTGTCAGCCACGGCTGTCTCCTTGTTCTTTGGCTGCGGGCCGGTGGGGGCTTGTCGCGCCGTTGCCCCGTTCGGGGCCCGTCTCGCCCACCCCTTCGATCGATGCGATCAGGTCGTGGTCGGTGAAGCCCGCCGCGTGCTCGGCGACGATCCGGCCGTGGAAGAGGACCAGGACGCGGTCGCATCGCCGCAGGTCGTCCAGCTCGTCGGAGACGACGAGGACGGCGGTGCCGTCCTCGCGGGCGTTGTCCATCCGGGCGAGCAGCGACTCCTTGGACTTCACGTCCACGCCGGCGGTGGGATTGATGAGGACGAGGAGCCGAGGGTCGGAGGCGAGCGCTCGCGCCATGACGACCTTCTGCGCGTTGCCGCCGGAGAGGTCGGACACGGGCTGGTCGGGCCCCTCGGCGTGGATGTCGAGGCGGTCGATCAGCTCCTCGGCGAAGCCGCGCTTGCGCTCGGTGCCGACGAAGCCGTACTTCCCGAGCCGGTCGAGCACGGTCATCGTGGCGTTGTCGCCGATCGTCATCCCGAAGACCAGGCCCTGGTCGTGCCGGTCGCGCGGGACGCAGCCGACGCCGGCCCGCAGCGTGGCGCTCACGTCGCCGAACGGGAGCTGCCTGCCGTCGAGCCGGGCGCTTCCGCCGGTCGGTGTGTGCAGCCCCGCGAAGGTCTCGGCGAGGTTGATCTTGCCGCTGCCGCTGGATCCGGCGAGGCCGACGACCTCGCCCTTGCGGACGGTCAGGCCGATGTCCTCGTACGACTGGCTGGTGAGGCCCGTGACGTCGAGCATCACCGGGGCGTCGGCGGGGACCTCGGCCCTCGCGACGGACTCCTCGGCGGCTTCCTTCTCCCGCAGGGCCTCGCCCGCCATCGCTTCGACGAGGGCGGCGCGCGGCAGATCGGCCACGGGGGCCGTGGTGATCCAGCGGGCGTCGCGCAGGACGGTGACGGTCTGGCACACCTCGTACACCTCCTGGAGGTGGTGCGAGATGAAGAGGAAGGTGACCCCGGACTCCTGGAGCGCCCGCATGCGCGTGAAGAGGCGCTCGATCTCGCGGTTGTCGAGCTGCGCGGTGGGCTCGTCCAGGACGATGAAGCGCGCGCCGAAGCTCAACGCCCGTGCGATCTCGACCATTTGGCGGTCCTCGACCTTGAGGTCGGCGGTACGCGCTTCCGGGTCGACCCGCACGTCCCAGGTGTCGAGCACCTCGGCGGCCTGCGTGCGCAGTTTGCGCCAGCTGATGAAGCCGCCGCGGCCCTCGGGCTGCCGGTTGATGAAGAGGTTCTCTGCGACGGTCAGATCGGGCACGACCGTCGGCTTCTGATAGACGCAGGCCACCTTGCGGCGCCAGGCGTCGCGGTCGGTGAGCGGCGGCGCGGGCTCGCCGTCGAAGAGGACGGTGCCCGCGTCCGGGGCCTGGAGGCCGGTGAGGATGGTGACGAGGGTGGACTTGCCCGCGCCGTTGCGGCCGACGAGGGCGTGGGACTCACCGGGCAGGACGGTCAGCTGTCCGTCCTGCAGCGCGACGGTGGGTCCGTACCGCTTGGCTATGCCGGTCGCTTCGACGAGCGCCGTCGGCCCCGGAGCAGGGGACTTGGTCATCGGCGTACTCATTTGACCGTGTTGCCCCACAGCTTGGAGTCGTCCACGTTCTGCTTGGTGACCAGCGGGGCGGGCAGCTGGTCCTCGAGAATGCCGCTGGGCAGCTTCACGATGGTGGAGTCGTGGTCGGTCGGGCCCGGCTTGAACTTCTTCCCGTTCATCGCGGCCTTGATGTAGTACATCCCGTACTTGGCGTACGCGTCGGCGGGCTGCGAGACGGTCGCGTCGATCTGGCCCTTGCGGATGGCGTCGAACTCCTGCGGGATGCCGTCGTTCGAGATGACGGTGATGTGGCCCTTCTCGCCCGTCTTCTTCAGCATCTTCTTGGACTTCAGGGTCTGCAGGGTGGGCGCGAGGTAGACGCCGCCCGCCTGCATGTAGATGCCCTTGATGTCGGGGTTGGAGTTGAGCAGCGTGTCGAGCTTCGACGCGGCCGTGTCGGACTCCCACTTGGCGGGGATCTCCAGGACCTTGAGCTCGGGGTACTTCTTCTTCACGCAGGTGCGGAACGCCTCGGAGCGCTCACGGCCGTTGACGGAGGCGAGGTCTCCCATGATCTGGACGACCTTGCCGGTCTTGACCTGCTTGCCGAGGTAGTCACAGGCCTTCTCGCCGTACGCGACGTTGTTGGCCCGCACGACCATCGCGACCTTGCCCTTCTCGGGGGCCACGTCGACGGCGACCACGGGGACGCCCTTGCGTTCGGCCTGGTCGAGCCCGGCGGAGATGGCGGCGCTGTCGAGGGGCGCGACGACGAGACCCTTGACCCCCTGGTTGAGCTGGTTGTTGATGTCGGTGATCTGCTGCGAGGGGTCGCTGTTGGAGTTGACCGTCTTGAGCGCGTCGACGTCCTCGGACTTCGCCATCTTCGGCACGTAGTCGTTGTACGACTGCCAGAAGGGCGAGGTCAGCAGGGGCAGGATCACCCCGACCTTGCCCTCTCCGCCGCCTTCGCCGCCCGCGGGCGCCGCGCTGTCCTTCGTACTGCCGCATGCGGTGAGCACGAGGGACGCGCAGGCCGCCGCGGCGGCGATCCGCGCCGCCCGCGAAATCCCCGCCCTGCTGGACGTGTTGCGCACTGTACTGCCGGCCATCTGACGGCTCCTCATCGAGCGTGAATCGAGTATGGATCGAGCGTGGATCGAGCGTGATCGGACGAAGTTCTGGCGATTCCCAGCGGTTCCCAGCGACTGATGGGCGAATATTTATCAGACCACTTGGCGCTCACAACACCCCTCGTCGCCAATTTTTCCTTGTTTTGAGCCGTAGTGGTCCGACCACATCTCTGATTAGACTGCGGCGCACTCGGCTAGTGGAGGAGCGTTACGTGGACCAGACCGCCCCGCAGAAGGGCACCGTGACCGGGCGGGCCATCGAGCAGATCAAGGCGATGATCGGCGAGGGCCGTCTGGAACCGGGTGAACGGCTGCCGACGGAGCGGGACTTGGCGACCCAGCTCGGCATCTCGCGCAGTTCCATGCGGGAGGCGATCCGCGCGCTCACGGTGATGGGGGTCCTGGAGGCCCGGCACGGTTCGGGCATCTACGTCACGCAGTTGGAGGCCGGAGACCTCCTGGAGACCTTCGGCGTCGTGGCCGACCTGTCACGCGGACCGCGGCTCGTGGAACTCCTTGAGGTGCGCCGGGTCCTGGAGTCCACGGCGACGGCGCTGGCGGCCGCGCGCATCTCGGCGGACCAACTGGCCGACGTCGAGAAGCACTTGGAGGCGATGAACGCCACGGAGGATCCGGAGGAGATCCTCTCCCACGACCTGGCGTTCCACCGCACGATCGCCTTCGCGGCGGGCAACGACACGATGGCGGCGATCCTGGAGGGCCTGTCCTCGCGCACGTTCCGCGCACGGGTATGGCGCGGCTACCAGGAGGAGGGCGCCTTCGAACGCACCCGCCGCGAGCACGCGCGCATCCACCGGGCCCTGGTGGCCAGGGACCCGGAGGCGGCCAGGGCCGCGGCGGCGGCGCATGTGGGTGAGGTGGAGGAGTGGCTGCGGGGGCAGTTGGAGGGGTAGCGGTGGTGGCTGCTCGGCCATCAGGCACGCGTCCATCCACCACCGAGCGGCCCACCTGGGCGCAGGCCCTAACCGATGAGGGTCTCCTTCGGACGGACCACGCAGAATTCGTTCCCCTCCGGGTCGGCCAGCACAGTCCATGACTCCGCACCGCTCTGCCCGACCGCCGCCCTGCGGGCGCCGAGTGCGAGCAGGCGCTCGATCTCGGCGTCCCGGTCCTCGGCTGCGGACGTCAGATCGAGATGCAGCCGGTTCTTGACGGCCTTGCGGTCCGTCACCGGCATGAAGCAGATCCCCACCGGCGCGGTCTCGTCCGGGCCGATCACGACCTCCCGCTCCCGCTCGGACAGGATCCGCCAGCCGAGGGCCTCGGACCAGAACCGGGCCAGGGCGGGCAGATCGTGGGCGTCGATGACGATGTGATGCAGGGAGGCAGGCATGTGGACCAGTGTGACCGGCAGTTGGCGTCACCGCCTGGGGCCGGTTCATGAGCCGGTCAGGATCCGCTCCGTCCGTTCGACGAAGATGCGGGTCAGGTCTTCGAGGCGGGCTTCGTACGATGGCTGGTCGTTGACCTCTCCGAGGCGGAGCCAGGTCACTGTGCTGCCCACGCGGACCACCGAGAAGGCCATGGTGCTGTCCTCGGGGGACTTGTAGTACGTGAGGGCCGTGCTCTGGTCACCGAGGGGCGGGGCGGAGAGCGGCGTCGTCTTGTCGTAGCCGGACTGTCGCCGGACCAACTCCTTGTGCAAGCGGGTGGCCTGGGCGGGCGACGTACAGGCGTAGACCTGGAACTCGGCCCTGAGGTTTCCAGCCTCGGGGTCCCTCGACTCGAACCCCGTGCCCCCTTCGTGGCAGGCGCCCGGCTCGGCCTTGTTGGCCCCGGCGGTGTTGTAGAGCGTCCAGCCCAGCGGCATGTCCTGCCGGGTGGGCAGGGTCTCGCGGGCCTCGTCCACCGTCAGCGCACGGGTGCGGCTGCGCCCCTCGTCGCCCTCCCCGGCAGCGCTGTCCACCCCGCCCTTGCCGTCCTTGCCCTCCGACTGTTGCGACTGGCCGCTCTTCGGGTCGTCGTCGGCGGTGATCAGCTGCGTCCCGCCGTACAGGGCGAGCGCGACCAGGGCCAGAAGCAGTACGCCGACCAGGGCCAGGGTGGTCCGACCACCTGCGGTGTTGTTGACCGTCAGAGGTCCGAGCGCGATGGGGCTGCGATTGATGCGGCTGCCGGTGATGATCACCGAATCGCGGTTGTACGTCGTCGGTGCGTCCAGATGCAGCGCCAACCGGCGCCCCAGCTCCGGATCGGCGTCGATCTCCTGCCGCAGCACGGTCCGCGCCTCCGCCTCGGCGGCCCCGCCCTCCCCTTCCCCGTCGAGCCCCGCAAGCGCCACGCGCCCCCGCTCGGTCCCCGCCAGACGGGCCCGCACCAGTTCGGCGACCGCGGCGCCCGCTCCCTCGCCGACCGCGGTCGCCGCACCCGCCGCCGCGGCCGTGACGACCCCCACCGCCAGGACCGCGAGTTCCGTCGACTCCATGCCGTGCCCCCCGGTGATCGGCAGTCTCAGGGACCCATCATGTGACACCTGGTCGGGCAGGGGCACCCCCTGACCTCCAACCCGTCCAAAACCAGGCGTCACTTCACCGGGGAGCACGGCATCCGCTCAGCGGGACATCGCCGTCACGCCCGCGTCAGCCGCAGCGTCACCAGCTCGAACGGCCGCAGCGTCAGGGCGACCGTGTCGCCCGAGCGCTCCGGCGCCGCCGCGTCGGACAGGGGCCGCTCCAGCAGATCCGTCACCTCGACGGAGCCGACCGGGAAGCCCGCGGCCAGTGTTGCCTTCGCACGGCCGCCGCGCGACTCGTGGAAGCGGACGACCACGTCACCGCTGCCGTCGTCGGCGAGCTTGACCGCCGTGACGACGACGGCGTCGTTGTCGACCGTCACCAGCGGGGCCACCTCTACGCCGCCCGTGATCCGCCGCTCGGGAAGGTTGATCCGGTACCCCTCCCGCACCGCGTCGCCGATCCCGGCCCCAGGGACCAGCGCGTGCCGGAAGCGGTGGACGCCCTGGTCGGTCTCGGGGTCGGGGAAGCGCGGGGCGCGAAGGAGCGAGGCGCGCACCGTCGTGGTCGTACCGGCGTCCGAGGCGCGCACCATGCGTGTCACGTCATGGCCGTACGTCGAGTCGTTGACCAGGGCGACACCCCACCCCGGCTCCTCCATGTGCACGAAGCGGTGGTTGCACGCCTCGAACTTGGCGGCCTCCCAGCTCGTGTTGGTGTGCGTGGCCCGGTAGAAATGGCCGAACTGCGTCTCCGACGCGTACCGCTCCGCGTGGATGTCCAGCGGGAACGCCAGCTTCAGGAACTTCTCCGTCTCGTGCCAGTCGACCTCCGTGTCGATGTCCAGGCGCGTGGAGCCGGGCGCCAGGGACAGCACCTGGGTGAGCCGCGAGTCACCGAAACTGCGTACGACACGGACCGAGGCACCGTCCTCGCCCGGCTCAAGGGCATCCACCTCCGTGAGATCGGTGACCGTGTTCCGGTAGAACTCGTCGACGTCCCACGCGTCCCACATGTTCGGGAAGTCCGCGTGGATCTGCGGCAGGTTCGCCGCCTGGCCGGGTGCGACGGTCTCCCGGTCGGCCACGATGTCGTACGCCGAGACGACAAGACCGCGCGCGTCGATCTCGACCCGCAGCAGGCCGTTGTCGAGGACATAGCCGCCGTCGGCGCGCGAGGCGATCGCCGACTGGCCGTCGATGGCAGCGGGCCGCGCGCCGCCCGCGGGGACGCCGTCACGGGTGTGCGGGGTGGAGTTGAAGACGAGGGTGCCCGTGCCGCCGCCCTCCCCCGCCAGCGCGCGTTGGGCCGCGTCGATGATCGCGTTCAGCTCGTCGGCGACCTTCGCGTACGTCGCGCGCGCTTCCCGGTGCACCCAGGCGATGGACGAGCCGGGCAGGATGTCGTGGAACTGGTGGAGCAGGACCGTCTTCCAGATATGGTCCAACTCCTCGTAGGGGTAGGCGAATTCCGGCGACCGCACGGCAGCCGTGGCCGCCCACAGCTCCGCCTCACGGAGCAGATGCTCGCTGCGGCGGTTCCCCTGCTTGGTGCCCGCCTGGCTGGTGAGCGTGGCGCGGTGCAGCTCCAGGTACAACTCGCCGACCCAGACAGGGGCGTTCGGGTACTCCGCCTCGGCCTTCTCGAAGAAGGCCGCGGGGGTCTCCCACTCGACGGTCGCCGAGCCCTCCAGGTTCCGCAGGCGTCCCGCCTTCGCGATCATCTCGCGGGTGGTGCCGCCACCTCCGTCGCCCCAGCCGGTCGGTGCGAGGGAGTGCCGGGCGACTCCCTTGTCCTTGAAGTTCTTCGCCGCGTGGGCGATCTCGCTGCCCTTCATCGAGCAGTTGTAGGTGTCGACGGGCGGGAAGTGCGTGAAGATGCGGGTGCCGTCGATGCCTTCCCAGTTGAACGTGTGGTGCGGGAATCGGTTGGTCTGCGACCACGAAATCTTCTGCGTGAGCAGCCACTTGGAGCCGGCCGCCTTGATGATCTGCGGCAGACCGGCGGCGAACCCGAAGGTGTCGGGCAGCCAGGCCTCGTCGTTCTCGACACCGAATTCATCAAGGAAGAACCGCTTGCCGTGCACGAACTGACGGGCCATCGCCTCCGACCCCGGCATGTTCGTGTCCGACTCGACCCACATGCCGCCCGCGGGCACGAACCGCCCGTCGGCGACCGCCTTCTTGACCTTCGCCCACACCTCGGGCCGGTGCTCCTTGACCCACGCCCACTGCTGCGCCTGGGACATGGCGAAGACGAAGTCCGGCTCGTCCTCGATGAGCGCGGTCATGTTCGACGTCGTACGCGCGACCTTGCGCACCGTCTCGCGCAGCGGCCACAGCCAGGCGGAGTCGATGTGTGCGTGGCCGACGGCGCTGATGCGGTGGGCCGAGGGCTCGGCGGAGGTGGCGAGCACGCCTTCGAGCTCGGCGCGGGCCGCGGCCGCCGAGCCGTTCACGTCCTGGAGGTCGACGGCGTCCAGGGCGCGGCCGATGGCGCGGACGACGGCATAGCGGCGTCCGGAGTCCTCGGGGAGCTCCTGCATGAGCTCCCCGAGGACTTCGAGATCGATGACGAGCTGCCACACGTTCTCGTCGAAAACGGCTAGGTCCATGCGGGCGAGCTTGTACTGGGGCTCGCTGCCGGCCGTCTCCTTGTCGCCGAGCTGGGTGGGCAGGAAGGGGTGGTAGTCGAGGATGACGGGGTTGGAGGCGGCCTCGATGTGCAGGTGGACGTCTTCGCCGCCGGTTGCCGGGGCGGCGATCCTCACCCACTGGTTGCGGGGGTTGAGGCCCTTCACGGGGGTGCCGTCGGGGCGGTAGACCAGGCCCTCGCACTGGAAGCCGGGCATGTTCTCGTCGAAGCCGAGGTCGAGGATGGCCTCGACGGTCTTCCCCGCCCATTCCGTGGGCACGGTGCCGGTCACCTGGAACCAGCTGGTGGCCCAGGGGGCGCCCCATGCGGCGCCGACCTTCGTCGGCTCGGGGTGCGCCGCGAGCCCCTCTTCGACGGGCACGGGCTCACCCGGAGCGGTCCAGACGGCGACGTCGAGGGGGACGGACTCCGGATAGACGGCGGGGCGGATGCGTTCGTCGAGGACGCGCTTGAGGCGGGCTTCGATGAGGGTGCGGTCGTCGTGCATGGTGCTCTCCGTTTGTGTGTTGAGTGCGGGTCGGGATGGGCGGTTTCCTTTCCCCGACCCCGCCCCTTCCCGAAAACCCGCTCCGGCGCGGGGGCCTTGGTTGCCGTCATCACCGGCTCCGCCGAGTTCGTCCTCAATCGCCGGACAGGCTGAAAGATTCAGCCCGTCCGGCGATTGAGGACATCTTGTCCGGGGTATGGGGCGGAGCCTCAGGTAGGCCCTCGCGCCCAGCGAGTTTTCGGGAAGGGGCGGGGTTGGGGACAGATCTTGGGCCTAGACGACCTCCCCCGGCCGCACGACCTCCACAATGCCCCGCGCAGCCAAGTGCCCCGAGTCATCGGCCCGGCTCGCCAGCACGGCAGTGGGCCGCACCCCGTCCGCCACCAGCCGGAAGAACGCCTCGAACACCGCTCCCCCCGGAGCACACGCGGACCGCTCCGAGGGCGAGTCCCCGACCACCACCGCACTCGTCCGCACAGCAGGCGCGTACTCCCGCCCCCGCCACTCCTTGGCGAGCCGAGCCAACACCTCACCCCCCGGCTTGACCCGCCCGTCGTTCGTCAACAGGCCCAGGCTGTACTCAAGTTCAGGGAAGTCCGACAGCGCGCGCGACACATCGTGCGAGCACCACCACGTCACCCCCCACACATCCGCACAGTCCAGCGCCGCCGCCACCGTCGCCTCGGTGAAGGAGGCCGCGTGCTCCCCCGGGATGAGAGGAGCGGGCGCCCCCACCTCCTGGAGCCAGACCGGGCGGTGCGGGTCGTCCGCCCAGGCCTTGGACAGCTCGATCATGTACGCCGCATGGTGCTCGGTGGCGACCCCCTCCCTCCCGTGCCGCTGTGCCGTGCCGTTGAACACCCAGGAGTGCACGGCGGTCGCGCCACCGAGCCGCGCGGCCTGGGCCGGGGTGAAGGGCTGGTCGTCCTGGTACCAGGCGGCGTCGTACTCGGCATGCAGATGCAGCTTGCCGGGCGCCCCCTCCTCGCACGCGGCGAGCACCCGCCGCAGCCACTCCCCCGCCTGCTCCTGCGTGATGCGGTCCGGATCGGGATGCGGGCCCGCCGAGAACTGGTTGACCTCGTTGCCGATGGTCATGCCGATGAAGTTCGGCCGGTCGGCGAGCGCCGATGCCAGCGTCCTCAGGTAGGCGACCTCGCCCTCCACCACGTCGGGGTCGGTGAAGATGTTCCGCCGGTGCCAGGTCTGCGTCCACGCGGGCAGGAAGTCGAAGCTCGACAGATGCCCCTGCAGTCCGTCGACGTTGACGTCGAGCCCGCGCTCGGCCGCCGCGTCCGCGAGGGCGACGAGCTGCTCCACGGCGCGCGGCCGGATGAGGGTGCGGTTGGGCTGGAAGTACGGCCAGATCGGGAAGACCCGGATGTGGTCGAGGCCGAGCCCGGCGATCGCGTCGAGATCGGCGCGCACGGCGTCGATGTCGAAGTCGAGCCAGTGGTGGAACCACCCCTGGCTGGGGGTGTAGTTCGCGCCGAAGCGCGGCGCTTCGGAAGGCACAGAAGGCACGGAAGGCACAGAAAGCATGCGAGTCCTGGTTCTCGGGGGGGGGCGGGGGGAGTGCGGGGGGTGTGTACGGGGACGGGTGGGAGGCGGCGGAAGGCGGCGTCAGCCCTTCACCGCTCCCTCGCCCACCCCACGGAAGAAGTACCGCTGGAGACAGGCGAAGAGCACGATCAGCGGAAGCACGGCGATGACCGTGCCCGCGGCGACGAGCCGTTCGTCGTTGGCGAAGGTGCCGTGCAGATAGTTCAGGCCGATGGTCAGGGTGAACCTGTCCGGGTCGCTCAGCACGATCAGCGGCCACAGGAAGTCGTCCCAGGCGCCCATGAAGGCGAAGATCGCCACCACGGCGAGCGTGCCCTTGACCGCGGGCAGGGCGATCCGCAGGAACCGCTGCCACACGTTCGCGCCGTCGACGAACGCGGCTTCCTCGATCTCGTACGGCAGGTTCAGGAAGGCGTTGCGCATCAGCAGGACGTTCAGGGCCGAGACGCAGCCGGGCAGCAGCACACCGATGAGGGTGTTGTTCAGGCCGAGCTCCCGCATGGTCGTGAACTGGGCGATGATGATGCCCTCGACGGGCACCAGCATGGCGAGGACGAAGACGACCGTGGCGGCCCTGCGGCCCCGGTAGCGCAGGCGCGCCAGGGCGTAGCCGGCGAGCGTGGCGCCCACGCAGTTGGTCACCACGTTGGCGGCGGCCACCTTCAGGGAGTTCAGCGCGTAGTCCCAGACGGGGATGGTGTCGGCGACCCGCTCGTAGTTGTGGAGGGTCGGGCTGCCCGGCAGGAACTTGGGCGGGGAGCTGAAGATGTTCTCGTGCGGGCCCTTCAGGGAGGTGGACAGCTGCCACAGGAAGGGGCCGATCATCAGCGCCAGTACGCCGAGCAGGAGTGCGTAGCGCAGGACGATCTCCCACACGGGCATCCGGCGGCCGTTCTCGTCGGTGATCCGCCCCCGCTTGCGGGCCCCGGCCTTGCGGACCTTGCCCTCCGCCTTCGCCTTCGCCTTCGCCTTCGCCTTCGCCTTCGACTTGGCCGTCTGCTCGGTCTCGCGCGTGTCCGTCGCGGTGCTCACGCGTCCTCCTTCCGGTCCGCGCGCAGCACGAGCAGCATCAGCGCGACGGTGACGACGAAGACGACGACCGAGATGGCCGACGCGTACCCGACGCGGCCGGTCAGGCCGGTGCCGACGCGTTGCACCAGCATCACGAGCGTGGTGTCCTCGCCGGCCGGACCGCCGTTGGGTCCGGCCATCAGGTAGACCTCGGAGAACACCTTGAAGGCGGCGACCGAGGAGAGTGCGGCGACCAGGACCATCGTGGAGCGCACGGCGGGGACGGTGACCGTGAAGAAGCGGCGCACCGCGCCCGCGCCGTCCACCGAGGCGGCCTCGTGCAGCTCGCGCGGCACGTTGGCCAGGGCCGCCAGGTAAATGATCATGTAGTAGCCGAGGCCCTTCCAGACCGTGACGGCCATGGCGCTCAACAGGAGCAGCCACTGATCGCTGAGGAAGCCGACCGAGCCGACCCCCACCGCCTCAAGCACCGCGTTGACCAGGCCCCGTTCATCCAGCATCCACACCCAGATCAGGCCCACCACGACGATGGACGCGACCACCGGCGTGTAGAAGGCGGGCCGGAAGAAGGTGATGCCGGGGATGTGCTTCTGGACGAGCATTGCGAGCAGCAGCGGCAGCAGGACGAGCGCGGGGACGACCCCGACGACGTACAGCGTCGAGTTGCGGAGCCCGATCCAGAACATGTCGTCGTGCAGCAGCTCGCGGAAGTTGTCCAGGCCGACGTACTCCCCCGGTATCAGGGTCCGCTTGTCGGTGAAGGAGTTGATGAGCGTGCTGACGAACGGATAGAGGATGAAGATGCCGACGACCAGCAGCCCGGGGGCGGCGAACAGCCAGGGGCTGGAAGCCAGTTGACGCCGGATGCGGCGGCGAGGACCGCGGTCGTCGGCGGCGTCTTCGGCGGCGGCACGGGGAACGGTGGCGGCGCTTGAGCTTTTCATGGCGGTGGTCCCGTGTCGTCTTCTCAGCTCTGCTTCAGGAGCCGGTCGCAGTTCTTGACAGCGTTGTCAAGCGCTTCCTTGGGGCTCTCCTTGCCCTGCAGCGCCCGCGCGACGCCGTTGCGCAGCTCGATCTTCATCTGCTCGCTGAACAGCACGGGCGTGTAATTCACCGCGGTCTTGATGGACTTGGCGGCGGCGACACGCACGCGCGTGTCATCGGTGCCGTCCTGCTTGGTGAAGTACGGGTCGTCGAGCGAGCCCTGCGTGCTGGGGAAGATCGCCACCTTCTTGGCGAAGGACATCTGGTGCTGCGCGTCCGTCACGTAGTGGGCGAAGGCCACGGCGGCGGGCGTCTGCTTGGTGCGGGTGTTCACCATCACCCCCATCACGTACATGTTGTCCTTGCCGGTGTTGGTGATCTGCGGGGTGATCCCGATGTTCTTGTAGAGACCGGGCGCGTCCTTCTTGAACTTGCCGAGGTCCAGGGCGCTTCCGGGGTTCATGGCGACGGCCTCGGTGAGGAACTTCTTCCCCGTCGACTCGGGCGTCGCGGTGAGGGCCTGCCGGTCCAGGGCCTTCGCGTCGTACAACTTCTTGTACTTGGTGAGGAGTTCGACGCCCTTGGCTCCGTTGAAGGTGAACCTGGTCCCCTCCTTGTCCATCAGCGGGACGCCGTAGCGGCCGAAGTCCTCGATGGTGGGGACGTTCGCGAGCGTGGCGGTCCTGCCCTTGCTCTCCTTCGACAACGTCAGCGCGTCGTCGAAGAGTTGGTCGTACGTCGTCGGGGGCTTGTCGGCGTCGAGACCCGCGTCCTTGAAGATCCGCTTGTTGTAGAAGAGCGGCCCGGTGTTCAGGTACCAGGGGAAGGCGTACGTCCCCTCCGTGCCCGGTATCTGGTGGCTCTTCCACGCCCCCGGCAGGTACTCCTTCTCGTACTTGCCCGCGGCCTTGTCGAGGTCGAGCGCGAGACCGGCCTTGGCGAGCGGGGCGACCAGGTCGGGCGAGACGTTCACGACGTCGGGCAGGGTGCCGGCCGCGGCGTCGGCGCTGATCTTGTCTGCGTAGCCCTCGCCGGGCTGGTCGACCCAGTTCACCTTCGTGCCCGGGTACTTCTTCTCGAAGCCGTCGACGACGTCCTCGAAGTACGACTTGAAGTTGGCCTTCAGGTTCCAGGTCTGGAAGGTGATCTCGCCCTCGATCTTGCCTGAGGCGTCGGTCGAGCCGCCGCCGTCACCTCCGTCGCCGCAGGCGCTCAGCGGCAGGAGCACGGCGAGGACGGCGGCAGCGGCGGCTGCCCTTCGGGGCATGCGGGGGTGGTGGGAGATGCGCACGGTGAAACGGCTCCTTTGCTCGGCCCAGCGTGAGGCAGACCCTGCATGGAACTCCGGTAAAAAGTCAATGGATTCGTTGAACAATCTCTATCGGCCCCATCAACTGCGCAGGTCAGAGCGGCACGTTGAACTTCTTGCGGCGATCGACTAATGCGCTTTAGAGTGGTCGGGCTCAAGCGCATTAGTATGCGCACCACAGGAAAGGGGCAACACCGGTGCAAGGCAAGCGGTCCCCGGCACGCAGGCCGACCATGAAGGACATCGCACGCCGCGCCGGAGTCTCCGAGAGCGCCGTGTCCTTCGCGCTCAACGACCGGCCCGGAGTCTCCGACGTCACCCGCGACCGGGTCCGCAGGGTCGCCGAACAGCTGGGCTGGCACCCGAGCACGGCGGCGCGCGCTCTGTCCGGTGAGGGCTCGGCGACGGTGGGTCTGGTCCTTGCCCGGCCCGCCGGGACGCTGGGCGTCGACTCCTTCTTCCTCCAGCTGATCTCGGGTATCCAGGAGGTTCTGGCGGAGCGTCAACTGGGCCTGCTCTTCCAGGTGGTGGAGGACGTGACCGCCGAGTGCGCGGTCTACCAGCGGTGGTGGGCCGAGCACCGGGTGGACGGCGTCCTGGTCGTGGACCCGCGCACGGACGACCCCCGCCCCGCGCTCCTCGACGATCTCGGCCTGCCCGCGGTGGTGACGGGCGGCGTGCCGGATCCGGAGGCGCACCACCCCGCCCTCTCCACCGTCTGGGCGGACGACGCGGGCGCGATGGCGTCGATCGTGGACCATCTGTACGCCCTCGGGCACCGCCGCATCGTGCACATCGCGGGCCTTCCCGGCCTCGCCCACACGGAGCGGCGGATCCGGACGCTGCGGGCCGAGGCCCAGCGCCGCGACCTCTCCGAGGTCCGCTCGGTGACCACGGACTACTCGGACGCGGAGGGCGCCGCGGTGACACGGCGTGTGCTCCGTGCCGCGTCAGCGCCGACGGCTCTGGTGTACGACAACGACGTGATGGCCGTCGCCGGGGTCGCAGCGGCGGCCTCGCTCGGCTTCACCGTGCCGGCGGACGTATCGGTGATCGCGTGGGAGGACTCGGCGCTCTGCCGGATGGTGCACCCATGGCTGACGGCACTCTCACGCGACACGACATCCTTCGGCCGGACCGCGGCCCGCGAACTCCTGTCCCTCCTGGACGACGGCCCCGCGGCCACGGTCCAGGTACCCCTGCCCAGACTCATCGAACGGGAGAGCACCGGGCGGATCGCCGGGGCCTGAGCCGCCACGGTCCGGTGGGCAGGCTCGAGTGTCGTACCCCGCCCGTAGGGTTCCGGTATGGCGGACATCTACGAACTCTCGATCGCGATGGACCTGCGTGACGACGTCACCGCGGACGAGGTCGCCGAACTCCGGTGGCATCTCGGCCGCTCCTGGGGTGTCACGACACGGCCTTGAAGGTGGGCGGCGCTCTCACCTCCGTGCTGCTCCGGCGCGAAGAGGGCTGGGCCCTGACCGCTCGGCAGGAGATCCACCCGGACGGCTTCGACCGCGTCGGCGAGCTGCTCGCCTGGCTGGCGACCGAGGCCCGGGGGCACCACGAGCGGTTCGACGGTTCCGTCCACGTCGGATGGACCAGGTTCCACGAGGAGGACCGGCCCGACGCCCTGACCGTACGGAACGGCGAGGTCGAGTGGCCCTAGAGAACCCGCGGAAACGGAGCCGTGTCGGTCGCGGCAGCGGTCAGGGCGTGTCGTACCAGGAGAACGCGGCGATCCGCCAGCCGTCCGGGGTGCGGACGAACTGAATGGTTTTCGTCCCGCCTCCCTCGAACGGCTCGCCGTCCAAAGTCCCGGACTTGCGGTACGCGCCGAACCGTGCGGCGATGTCGCCCTCGATCTCGGTCCGTTCGGAGGTCTCCCACTCGGAGAACTCCACCAACCGGCCCTCGCTCAGGAGCCGTTGGCGGGGTTCGATGAACTCGTCCACCGTGTAGACCGTGAACTGCGGGCCGGTCATGACGATCACGCCACCCGGGATGACGAGGCGGCGGATGCGGGCCACGTCGGCTGCCTTGCCGCCCACGTTGTCGAAGGCGCCGAAGAACTCGGCGGTCACGGCGTCGATCTCACTCTTGGACATGGTCGTGACGCTAACACTGCTGCTGTGTACGGGACTTCGGAGCCCCGGGGTGCCGGGAGCCGCGACCGTCGTCGACGTGCGCGGCTCCCGGAGGGCCCCTAGACCCGCGACCGGTACAGGCCGAACTCCGCGAGGCGTACCGCCCCGCGCGCCCCCGTCACCCGAAGCCGCCACTCCCGTGCGCGTACCGGCGTGGCCAGCGTCAGGACCCGGCTCGCCCCCACCGTGTCCACCCCGGTCACGACGGACCAGCCGGCCCCTTCGGTCACCCGCGCCTCGATCACCGCGTGCTCCAGCTGCTGCCCCCGCCGGATGTCCTCCCCGAGCCGGATCCGGTCGACCTCGCGCGCCCGGCCAAGGTCGACGGTGAGCGTCCCCCGGGAGGGCGCGGGGCAGGCCCATGCCGTGTCCGGGTCGCCGTCGACCGCGTACGACGGACGGCGGCCGTCACCGCGGGCGCGCGCGTCCCGCGCGAGGTCCTCCGGCAGCTCACGCCCGATCCGCTCACGGAATTCCCGCAGCCGCGCGACGTCCGCATCCGGGAGCAGACCCCGCCGGTCCGGCGGGATGTTCAGGAGCAGCACGGAGTTGCGGCCCACCGAGCGGAACCAGATGTCCGTCAACTGCTCGACGGACTTGGGCTGTTCGTCCTCGTGATGGAACCACCCGGGCCTGATCGAGACGTCGCACTCCGCCGGCCACCACTGCACGTACTGGGCGACCGCTCGCGCATCGGCGAGCGCATCCCGGCTTCCCTGGTCGGGCGCGTCGTACTTCAGGGCGTAGTCGATGCTCCCGTTCCCCGAGTCCTTGACGGGGACGACGCTCCACTCGTTCTCGCGCGCGAGTCCGCCCTCGTTGCCGACCCACCGCACGTCGGGCCCGCGCACGGCGACCGTCGCGTTCGGCGCCAGGGCGCGGATGACCGCGTACCAGCTGTCCCAGTCGTACGTCTCGACCTTCTCCGGCGGGATGCGCCCCTGCGCCCCGTCGAACCACACCTCGTCGACCGGCCCGTACTCGGTGAGCACCTCGTAGAGCTGGTTGAGCATGTGCGCGCCGTAGTCGGTCGCGTCGAGCGTGAAGGAGCGCACGGCGGCGGCGCCCGACCGGTCGTCGCCCTCCACCGGGGTGGGAATGGTGCGCGGCGAGCGCGCGCTGCCGTTGGCGTAGACGCCGTGCAGGTACTGGTTCTCGTCGGCGGGCGAGATGTAGACGCCCACCTTGATGCCGTACCGGCGCAGCGAGTCGGCGAACGAGCGCAGTACGTCGCCCTTTCCGTTCCGCCAACTGCTGCTCACCACACTGTGCCTGGTGTAGCGCGAGGGGTAGAGCACGAAGCCGTCGTGATGCTTGACGGTGAGGATGGCGAGCTTGAAGCCACCGTCGCGCAGGGCCCGCGCCCACTGGTCGGTGTCGAGTCCCGACGGCTGGAAGACGTCGGGGTCCTCGTCGCCCGTGCCCCATTCGAGGCCGGTGAAGGTGTTGACCCCGAAGTGCAGGAACGCGGTCTGCTCAAGGCGCTGCCAGGCGATCTGCCGTTCCGTCGGCCGGACTTGGGACGCCTTGGCGACGACCTCGTCCGGGGAGTCCTTGGAGCTGATCGGGATGCGGTAGGGCGGTTCAGGAGCGGCCGCGGCGGCCGTGCCCGCGGGGCCGGGTGCCGCGAGCGCGAGGGAACTGCTCGACGCGGCGACCGCCGTGGTGACGGCGGCGGTCACGAAGAGACGTCTGCTGACAGTCATGGGTGTGGGATCCGATCAGCCGTTGGTCAAGGTCCAAGTCGCCGGCGTCCGTTGATCCGCCGGGTACTGCTGGAGCCGCCCGTCATCGGCGACGTGCACGGACATCCGCGTGATCGCGTTCGTCAGCCGGTATCCGCCCGCCGCCTTCTCCAGCTGCCACCGCTGCAAGGTGTTGGCCGCGTCGCACGACTCCCGCGTGACCGAACTGCCGGGCTCCAGAGGAACGTTGAGCGTGATCTTGCCGCTGCGGGTCTCCAGGCAGGTGCCGTCCGCCGCGGACTTCAGCGTGACGTAGCCGTCCGCGGTGCGCTTCACCTCGTAGGCGGCGGGCTCCGCATGCCCCTTGGTGTCCCGCAGGGTGTACGTTCCGTCCGCCACCGACGGCTTCGTCAGGTCCCGCCAACCAGGGGCGTGTCCCACGGACTTGGCGCGTGCGCTGAAGTCGGCGTACGTCGGGTCCGGGTGCGCCGATCCCCAGGTGACCTGGGCGACATGGCTGAGCGGCATCGCCATGGAGGCGGCGACCTCGTTCTCGGTCTCGCCCTTGCCGTTGTCCGGCCACAGGCTGATCTTCGCCCCGGTGATGCCGTCCCACGACGCGAGCTTCTCGCCCTCGAAGCTGCGCGGGTCCCACGCCTTGTCGTACAGCGCCTTGGTGTCGGTGTGGAAGCCGCCGCGGACGAGGTAGAGGGAGTAGGCGGCGTTCTGCAACGGATAGCCCTGACCGATGAGTTGGCTGGGCTTCGTCTTCACGTCGAGCCAGTGCTCCACGCTCGTGCCCGCCGCGACCGGCACGGTGTTCGCGCCGGTCAGACCGTCGTTCCAGATGCGCAGCTGCTTGCCCTTGCCCGCCGCGTACGCGTGCACCCGGTTGATGAAGTCGACGAAGGCGTCCTGCGGCGTCGCCTTCTCGCCGTACTTCTTCTTCGCGTACTCCAGGACGTGGGGGTACTTCGCGAAGTCCGAGCCGAGCATGTACTCGTCGGCGCCCATGTGCCACGACTTCGCGGGGAACACCTCGGCGTACTCGTCGATGAGGCTCGTGTAGTACGCGAAGGCCTCGTCCTTGGTGACGTCGAGGCGCGAGGGCTGCGACTTGCCGTCGGAGTCGGTGAGCTGGAGGTCGGTGCGCTTCTCCAGCCAAGGGTCCATGTGGCCGGGCGAGTTGATCTCCGGGATGATCGTGACGTGGTACTTCTCGCCGAGCGCGACGAGACGGCGTATCTCGCTCTTGGTGTAGTAGCCCCAGCTGTTGGCCTCGGGGTGCTTGTCGCTCTTCACCTTGAGTTCGAGGAGCAGCTGGTTCTGCTTGTTGTACGCCATGTCGCGTACGAGGTTCTCCAGCCAGGGCGTCGAGATGTGGATGTAGCAGGCGCAGACGCCCACCCCGCGCTCCTTGTACTGGGGCACGTCGACCGTGCGTCCGGCCGGGATACGGTCGCTCCGGGCGAGGAGCTGGAGGAGGGTACGGGTCCCGTAGAAGGCTCCGGTCTCCGTCGCGCCGGTGATCTCCAGGCGTTCGCCCGCGCGCAGTTCGTACCCTTCGGCGCCGAGGGGTTTACGCGCGGGAGCGACGTCGATCACGATGTCGCCGTCGCGCGGTGCGCCGCCGGTGACCGGCACCCTGCCCTCGCCCGCGGCGCGCAGATCGTCGGCGAGGGTGCGGGCGACCTCGCGTGCCGCCTGCCCGTGTGCGACGAGCCGGGTGCCGGGCCCGTAGGTGTAACTCCCCTTGCCCGGCGTCCAGTCGGCGAGGGCGGGGACGGTGCGGGGCGGGTCCGATGCGGGCTGCGGGGCCCCGGCGGCCTGAGCCGCCGGGACGGGCGCCGCGAGCAGCAGCAGGGCCACTGCGGCGCCTCTCAGCCTGCGGAGCCGCGCACGGGGCGCGAGCGTCATGCGCATGTCAGTCATGACATCCGATGATTCAAGCGCCCCGTGAGGGTGTCAATGCATTGCACGCGGCAGAGACTTGGACATTTACGCTGCCGCGCACCGACCCATCGGATGAATTCCGGGCCGCTTGTCGGTCGAGCCGAATGCCGCTCAGCCGGGCCAGGTGCCCGTCAGCCGACGGGTGGCGACAGCGCCGCCGCGGTCGACGGCCGCCTTGACCACGGCGAAGATCGCGCCCTGCAAGGTGGCCGCGAGCAGGATCTCGCCCCAGCTGCGGTGCTCGTCGGTGGCGTCGGGCGCGTCCTCGTCGTGTCCCGCCACCTTCCACGCCTGTTTGAACAGCCCGCCCGCGGCCACACCGGCCAGCGCGCCGAGCGCCATGCCGACCGGCTTGTAGGCGATCTTCGATGCCTTCACACCGCGCTCCCGTGCTTGCGCCTGCGCCGCACCAGTACGTACGCCACCACCAGCGTCGCGCCACCCGCGAGGAAGGCCGTGCGGCGGCTGCGAACCTGCTCCGGTGCCTTGTCCTGCCACACCTCCGTCGCCTGTCCTGCCGCGGCCTTCACCTGCCCGGTGGCGGCGGCCGCCTTCTCCTTGACCTGGTCGGGCACCTTGTCCTGCAGCACATGGGCTGCCTCGGTGGCCTTCGCCATCGCCTGCCCACCGAGCTCCGCGGCCTTCGTGGCCGTCTGGCCCTTGATCGCGACCGCCTTGTCCTGCGCGCGGCCCTTGACGTCAGCCTTGGCCGCCAGTGCCTCCACCGTCTCCCCCAGGTCCTGGCGGGTCTGCTCGACCTTGGCGCGCAGTTCCCCGGGGCCGGCCGTGTGCTTGTCGGGCTGGTTCATCGCTGTGCACTCTCCTTGATCTCTGCGACGTCGGCCTTCACGCCGTCGATGGCCTGCTCGGGGATCGGCGGGGCGGCCCGGCCGACTTCCTTCTTGCCGGTCATGGCAAGCACCGCGGCGATCAGACCGAGGACGGCGGTGACGATCAGCCCCGCCGCCCACACCGGAAGCGGCACGGCGAGCGCCGCGATCGCGGTGGCGACGAGAGCCTGCAGGGTGAGGAAGCCGACGAGACCGGCTCCGCCGAACAACCCGCTGCCCTTGCCGTAGCGCCTGGTCTTCTCCTTCATCTCCGCCTGCGCCAGACGCATCTCGCCGCGCACCAGCTCCGTCAGCTGCTGCGACGCGCGCTGCACGAGATCGCCCACCGGCTCACTGGCGGGGGCGGTCCGTCCGCCGCTGTCGCGGCCTGTGGTGTGCGGGTCTGTCTGGGCCATCGTCATCAACCTCCTGTCTGTTCTGCGGCCGGGTACCCCGATCTCCGGGATCGGCACATGGTCGAGGGGCGCGGTCCTGCCGGACGGCGGGGGCGGCCGGTGTCGGCCGGTGTTCACTCCTCCATGCGCCGCCGGTCCTGCTCGTCCCACGCGCTGGTGTCGCGGGGCGGTACGTAGGGCTCCTCCTCAGGGGGAAGGCCACCGGCGATGGCGCGCTGACGCGACAGCTCCGCGTCGAACTCCAGGCCGAGCAGGATCGCGATGTTGCTGATCCACAGCCACACGAGGAAGACGATCACTCCGGCCAGCGCGCCGTAGGTCTTGTTGTAGGAACCGAAGTTGCCCACGTAGAAGGCGAATCCGGCCGACGCGATCAGCCAGATCACCAAGGCGACCACGCTGCCGGGGGTGATCCACTTGAAACCGCGGCCCTTCACGTTCGGCGTCGCCCAGAACAGCAGCGCGATCATGGAGGTCACCAGCACGACGAGCACCGGCCACTTCGCGATCGACCACGCGGTCAGTGCCGCGTCCCCGACGCCCAGTGCCGACCCCACGGTCTCGGCGATGCCGCCCGTGAACACCACGATGAGCGCGCTGACGACCGCCAGCGTCAGGAGCACCAGCGTCACGCCCACCCGGACCGGAAGCACCTTCCACACCGGCCGCCCCTCGGGCATGTCGTACACGGCGTTGGCGGTGCGGATGAACGCCCCCACGTACCCGGAGGACGCCCACACCGCGAGGACGATGCCGACCACCGCCATGAGGGAGCCGACGCCGCCCCGGCCCTCCAGCTGCCGCACGGCGTCGCCGATGATGTCCCGGGCCGAACCCGGCGCGAGCTCCTCTAGCGTCTCGAGGAGCCAGTCGATGGCGGACTTCCCCACGACGCCGAGGAGGGAGACCAGCACCAGGAGCATCGGGAACAGCGACAGCACGCCGTAGTAGGTCAGCGCCGCAGCCCGGTCGGTCAGCTCGTCGTCCTGGAATTCGCGGATCACGCCGGTGAGCACGGCCCGCCAGGACCGCTTCGACAATTGCGTCAGTTCTTCCGGCGCGCGGTCCGCGCTGCGCTCGGCATCCGATGTCCCGTTCATACTCCCCGGGGTAACCCGCATCCGCCCGGCCATGCGTTCGGGCCCGCGCCACTCCTCGCACAACCGCCGCACACGCCGCGTGCCCCCTGCCGGGGTCGGCAGGGGGCACGCGGCGAAGCGGAGGGATCAGTCGATACCGGGGAGGATGTGCGGCTCCGCGAGGTCGTCCTCGTAGCCGGCAAGGCGGATCGGTGCCGCCTTCGCCCACGAGTCCAGGTTGCTGAGCTTGCGTGGCCTGCCGGCCCGCTCGCCGCCTCGTTCCGCCGGTCGCTTTTCCTGCTTCGTCAAATCTGGTGTCACCGCGCACTCCTTTGTGTCGCGTAACGGAAGGACAAGGGCATTTCGGTCGCGGTGGCGCCGTTGTTCGGGCGGGATCGCGGCCACGGTTGCAAGCCTGTCCCGGGGCGGCTGAGGGGCGCTTGTGGATCCCCTGAAGGCCGTCCGTTGGCCTCAGATTAACCAAATGAGCGGGCGCGCGCTCTATGGGTTCCGCCGAAGGGGTGGATTTCAGACAGTTGATGACGGTGTGGGGGTGGCCGACGGGCCGGAATCTCCTCAACGGGTCGGGCCCATGGGCCTTTCCAGGCCTCCATGGGACCGTACGGAGATGACTTCTGCGCAGGCACGGGAGGGCGCGGTGGCTCTGGTGACCGGAGCCTCGCGAGGGATCGGGCTCGCCGTCGCGCGGGCCCTCGCGGAGTCCGGACATCGCCTTGTCATCACCGCCCGCGACCCTGGCGCCCTTCAGGCGGCGGTGGCCGGACTGCGCGCGGACGGCGCCGAGGCCCTCGGATGCGCGGGCGGCGTGGCCGATTCCGGTCGGGCGGAGGCAAGCGTGGCCCTCGCCATGAGCGCGTTCGGGCGGCTCGACGTACTGGTGAACAACGCCGCGACGAACGCCCCTTACGGCCCGCTGATGGACGCCGACCTCACCCGGTGGCGCGCCGCCTTCACCGTGAACGTCGAGGCCGCGCTGCACCTGACGCAGCTCGCCTGGCGGGCCTGGATGGGCGAGCACGGCGGCGCGGTGGTGAACATCTGCACCGAGGGCGCATCCCATGTGGGCCCGAACGTGGGCGCGTACGGCACCAGCAAGGCGGCGCTCCTGCACCTGACCGCGCAACTGGCGGGCGAACTCGCACCCTTGGTGCGGGTCAACTCCGTGTCCCCCGGCCTCGTCCGCACCGAGATGGCCCGCTTCGTGTGGGACGGCGCCGAGGAGCAGCTCGCCGCGAGCCTGCCGCTCGGCCGCATCGGCGCACCGGAGGACGTCGCGCGGGCCGTCACCTGACTGGTCTCGGATGCGGCCGAATGGGTGACGGGTGCCGATCTCCTCGTCGACGGCGGGACCAGGGTGCGCGCGGCGGCCGGCACCGCCGCGTACGCCGTGCACGACCGGCTGCGGTCGTCGGCGACCGGCGAGGCCTGACGGCTACCACTTGCCGGGTGCGTAGTCCTTCATGAAGACGCCGTACAGGTCCTCGCCCGCCTCGCCGCACACGACCGGGTCGTAGACGCGGGCCGCGCCGTCGATCAGGTCGAGCGGGGCGTGGAAGCCCTCCTCGGCGAGGCGCAGCTTGTCGTAGTGCGGGCGCTCGTCGGTGATCCAGCCGGTGTCGACCGAGGTCATGAGGATGCCGTCGGTCTGGAACATCTCCTGGGCGCTGGTCCGCGTCACCATGTTGATCGCGGCCTTGGCCGCGTTCGTGTTCGGGTGGCCCGCGCCCTTGTAGCCGCGGCCGAAGACGCCCTCCATCGCCGAGACGTTGACGACGTAGGCACGGCCGCTCGACGCCTTCTTCGCGGCGTCGGCCATCGCCGAGCGCAGCGCGCTGATGAGGATGAACGGCGAGGTGTAGTTGCACAGCTGGGTCTCGAGGAGCTCCACCGGGGAGATCTGCTCGATGGTCTGCACCCAGGTGTTGCTGTCGACGACGTCCGGGACCAGGCCGCCCGCGTCGATGGCCGTGCCGTCCAGGTGCCGGGCGACGCTGGCGTTGCCCGCGACCAGGGCCAGGTCGGCGACCTGCTGCGCGTCCAGGCCGCTGGTGCCCGCGGGCAGCGCGGCGCTCTCGCCGAGAACACCCACCGCTCCCGAGTTGAAGTCGCCGATGACGGCGTGCGCGGGCAGCTCCCCGGCAGGCAGCGGCGCGCTCTCGCCCTCGACCAGGGCGGCGTACGCGGAGGGCAGGCGGCGCACGGTCTGCGTCGCGTTGTTGATCAGGATGTCGAGCGGTCCCGCGGCGGCGACCTGCTCGGCGAGCGCGACGGACTGGGCCGGGTCGCGCAGGTCGATGCCGACGACCTCAAGGCGGTGCAGCCAGTCCGCCGAGTCGTCCATCGCCTTGAAGCGGCGGATGGCGTCCTTGGGGAAGCGCGTCGTGATGGTGGTGTGGGCTCCGTCGCGCAGCAGGCGCAGCGCGATGTACATGCCGATCTTGGCGCGGCCTCCGGTGAGCAGCGCGCGCTTGCCCGTGAGGTCGGCGCGGGCGTCGCGCTTGGACCGGTTCAGACGGGCGCAGTCCGGACAGAGCTGGTGGTAGAAGTAGTCGACTTCCACGTACCGGGTCTTGCAGGTGTAGCAGGAGCGCGGGCGCTGGAGTATCCCCGCGAGCCGGCCCTCGTCGGTCTGCGACGAGGGCAGCAGGCCCTCGGTCTCGTCGTCGATCCGCTCGGCGGAGCCGGTGGCGGTGGCTTCAGTGACGGCTTTGTCGTGGGCAGTCTTGGCGGCCCTCCGCTCCTGGCGGCGGCGCTGCTTCACGGTCCGGTAGATCCCGGCCGTGGCGCGGCGCACCGCGATCGCGTCGGGGTGGTCGACGTCGAGCTTGTCCAGTTCATCGAGCACGCTGAGGCAGACGGCGAGCCGGTCGGGGTCGATGCCGGGGCCATACTCGGCAGAACCGGCAGCCTCCAGGCTGTCCTCTGTCACCGTCATCGCCGCTGTCCTCGCGTCACTCATGCCGCGGCTCGTCTGGGTGACCGCGGAAGCTCCAAAGAAGAGAACTTTACGTAGCGAGGGCCCCCTCTACCAAACGAGGACGGTTCACGCACGCCTCGACGAGCCCCGCGAGCTCCTCCCGCACGCTGCGCGCGAGAACATCCAGATCGGGTACGGCGGCCGCGTCCGCGACCAGACCGAAGTGCACCCGGCCCCGGTACGTCGACACCGCGACGGCGAGCGCCTGCCCCTGGGCGAGCGGCGCGAAGGGGTACACGGCGGCGAGCGGGCAGCCCCCGAGTCGCAGGCCGAGGCTGGGCAGCGGGACGCTGGTGACGAGGATGTCGAAGAGCAGCCGGGCGGCCTGTGCGACGACGGGTCCTCCGATGCGGTGGCCCAGCGACGGCACGTGATCGGCGAGCAGGGCGACCGCGCCGGCGCCGCGGCTGGGGCCCGCGTCCTTGTTGCGGTCCATGGCGGCCCGCACCGTCCGCAGCCGCGCGACCGGGTCGGGCTCGCCCACGGGCAGCCGGACCAGATACCCGGAGAGCCGGTTGCCCGGGGGCTGCGCGCCGCGCGGCCTGCGCCGGGAGACGGGGACCAGGGCGCGCGGCTCCACGCCCTCACTGCCGTCGCCCCGCTCGTCGAGCCAGCGGCGCAGGGCTCCGGCGACCACGGCGATCAGTACGTCGTTGACGGTGCCGCCCACGGTCTTGCGCACGCGGTGCACGTCGTCCAGGTCGAGCAGGACCCCCGCGGTGCGCCGCGTGCCGGTGGCCCGGGACGTGAGGGCGGCGGACGACCGTACGCCCAGGGTGGCGCGGGCGACCGACGAGCCGATGTCCAGTGCCTGCCCCACGTCGCTGACGGTGGCGCGGACAAGGCCCGGCAGCTTGCGCGGGTCGGGCAGCCAGGACCACCCCGAGGCCTCGGGCCCCACGGGCGCGGGACGCGGGGCGGGCAGGTCCATGGGGTCCATGACCGCCGCCGCGAGCATCAGGGCGCGCAGCCCGTCGGCGAGCGCGTGGTGGAACTTGAACAGCACGGCGAAGGAGGTGCCGTCGTCGCCCGGCAGCACATGCGCCTCCCACGGCGGCCTGCCGCGCTCCAGAGGGCGCTGCATGAGCACGCCCGCCGCCGCGTGGAAGTCCCGCACGGGCTCGGCGAGGCGGACGTGGTCCAGCGGGTCGAAGGCGGACGCGGCGGCGCGGACGGCCCCGCCGACCGGCAGCCAGACCGAGCGGATCCGCAGCCGCAGTCCGGGCACGGAGGCAGCGCGTGCGGCGAGGAGCTGGGCGGCTCGCTCGGCCGCGCCGGGCGAATCGGCGTCGAAGACGCCGAGGGCACCCAGGTGCATGGGGTGTTCGGCGGATTCGATGTTCCAGAAGGCGAGGTCGAGGGGTGCGAGCAGGTCGGAGGACTCGGGCTTAAGCGGCTTCAACGGTCTGCTCTCGCGTCGAGGACGATGCGGGGGATGGTGTGAACGTGCAGTCAATCGCCGTTGCGCGACTACGGTCAAGTACGATCAAGCTACGCACAGTTAACAACAGATTAAGGCCCGCCCCTCTGGGAAGGGCGGGCCTTGTGGTGCGCAAGTGGCGTATGTCCTACGTCACTTCACCGTCGGTCGGCGTACGTCACTTGAGTGCGGGCGGCGCCGCCTGCTCCGAGGTACCCCACTCCGAGGGCTTGTCGCCCACCGTGAAGGAGAGCTCGCGGGTGTCACGGATGTCGTCGGTCGTCAGATACGTCTTGCCGTAGTCGGCGCCGTCCGCGCGCGCCGACTGGATGTACCGGGCGGTGTCCGACGTGCCCGGCGCCTTCACCGTGAGGCGCCCCTTCGGGTAGTAGCGGCGGTCGAGGGTGAGGTCGACGCGCTCGAAGACGGGTGTCGACAGACCCCAGGTGTCCGTGCCGGGCTGGACCGGGAAGACGCCGATCGAGGACAGGACGTTCCAGGCGGACATGGTGCCGAGGTCGTCGTTCCCGGTCATGCCGGTCGGGGTGTCCGTGAAGAGGGTGAGCGCGGCGTGCACCACGTCGGTGGTCTTCCACGGCTGACCCGTCGACAGGTACGTGTACGGGGCGATGAGGTCGGGCTCGTTCTGCGGGTTGTACTTGTCCGCGTTGTAGTAGTCGTAAGGACCGTTGACCCATACCTCGCGGGCGGTCTTCGCCGGGTCCTTCAGGAGCTCCTCGTAGGCGAAGAAGGAGTCCAGGCGGTCATTGGTGGCCTGCTTGCCGCCGATGAGGTCGACCATGCCGGGCAGGTCCTGGGGGACGAGCCACTGGTACTGCCAGGACGTGCCCTCGTGGAAGCCCTCGCTCTTGGCCGGGTCGGCGGGCCCGGTGAAGGCACCGGCCTTGTCCCGCGCACGGAAGAACCCGGTCGAGGCGTCGAAGATCTTCCGGTAGTTCTGCGCACGCTCCGCGTACCGCTTGGCGTCGGCGTCGTGCCCCAGCTCACCGGCCATCTGCCCGAGCATCGCGTCCGAGAGGGCGTACTCCAGGGTCGCGGAAGCGCCGTGGTCGTAGTCCGAGTCGCCGGGCTTGGCGTGCGGGCGGCCCTTGATGTACGGCGCGAAACCGTCGCTCAGATACTCCTTGTTGGCCTCGCGTCCCACGGGCGCCGATTCGGCGGGCGGCACACCGTCGGCGTTCTTCTTCAGCGCGCGGTACGCCTCCTCCTCATGCCCCTTCAGCAGACCCTGCTGGTAGGCGTTGGTGAGGAAGGGGGTGACCGGGTCGCCGGTCATGATGTTCGTCTCGACCGTGCCGTAGCCCCACTTGGGCAGCCAGCCGCTCTCCTCGTCGATCTTCAGGACGGAGAGCGCCATGTCGCGGGACTCGTGCGGCGCGAGCAGGGACAGGAGCTGGGCCTGGGTGCGGTAGGTGTCCCAGAGCGACCAGTTCTGGTAGTAGGTGAACCCCTTGGCCCGGTGGACCTTCTGGTCCCAGCCCGTGTACCGGCCGTCGACGTCGCTGCCGATGTTCGGCGCGAGGAAGGAACGGTAGAGGGACGAGTAGAAGGTGCGGCGCACGGTCTCGCTGCCGCCCTGCGCCTTCACGTCGTCGAGCCGGTCCTCCCATGCCCGCTGGGCCGCCTTGGCCACATGGTCGTACGAACGCCCGCCCTCCGCGCGGAGATTGAGCGCGGCGCCCTTGGCGTCGACGTACGAGAGAGCCGTGGTCGCCTCGACGGTGCGGTCCTTGGAGGTGTCGAACCGGACGTAGGCGCCGTTGCGCTCCTCGCCCGCCGACGACGTCTTGGAGCCCGCGGTGACGGTGTCGCCCTTCCAGGTGCCCGACGTGGTGAAGGGGCGGTCGAAGCGGGTGATCGTGTAGACCGTGTACGGCTTGGTGTCCTGGCAGAAGCCGCTGCCGGTGATCGCCGTGCGGACCGTGCGGCTGTCGAGGATCTCGACCTTGGTACTGCCCGTCTTGTGCAGCGACTGGCCCGCGTTGAGCAGGACGTTGGCCTTGTCGGTGGCGGGGAAGGTGTAGCGCTGCACGCCGGTGCGCTTAGTCGCGGTCAGCTCGGCGTCGATGCCGGACTTGAGGCCCACCTTGTACGCGCCGGGGCTCGCCTTCTCGTCGTCGTGACTGAACTCCGCCGCGTACTTGGCGTAGTCCGTCTCCTTGACGTCACCCGTGGTGGGAAGCACCGGCAGATCGCCGCCCAACCCGCAACCCACGCCGGAGAGATGGACAGTCGAGAAGCCGCGGATGTGGGTGTCGGAGTGGTCGTAGCCGGTGTTGTGCCCGGTGTCGGGCGAGAACTGGACCATGCCGAAGGGCACGGCCGCTCCGGGATAGGTGTTGCCCTCGTTCTCGGTGCCGATGAACGGGTTGACCAGGTCGGTCAGTTGACCGTCGCCTGCCGGGGCGGCCTGGGCCGCCGGTATGGCGAGGGCTCCCCCGAGGAGCGCGGCCGCGGCCACCGCCACCCCCGTACCGCGTAGCCGTTGGGTCCATCTCATGGGTGGGAACGCCTCCTTGGACAACGTTGTCAACGCACGGAACGCGATCATTCTTCGGGGGTCCCGTCGCACGCGTCAAGGGGCTGGGGGCCGCCATCGAGGGGCGCCACTGAAGGCCGCCTCGCATCAGCTTGCCTTTATATAAGCAACGCGTGATACTCGATCCATGGACGTGTTCGAAGCTGTGGCCGAGCCGAGCCGCAGGGCCCTGCTCGACGCGCTCGCGGAGGGTGAGCGGTCCGCGGGCGAGCTGGTCGCGCTGCTCCCGGAGCTGACCCAGCCCGCCGTCTCCCGGCATCTGCGGGTGCTGCGGGAGGTCGGCCTGGTCGAGGTGCGCGCGGACGCGCAGCGCAGGATCTACGCGCTGCGCCCCGACGGCCTCGCCGAGGTCGACGCGTGGATCGGCCGCTACCGCCGCTACTGGGCGGACCATCTCGGCGCCCTGGAACAGCACTTGGCGCGCACGCACAAGAAAGCGGAGGGACCGTCGTGAGCAATCACCTCGGGGAACCGACAGGGGAACTGGCAGGGGAACTGGCACTCGACGGAGGGCAGACCGTCCTCACCTTCGTCCGGCACCTGCCCTATCCGGTCGAGGCGGTCTGGTCCGCCATCGCCGACCCGGAGCAGCGGGCCGCCTGGTTCGGCAAGACACTCGTCGAGGGCCGCGCGGGCGGTGTCATCGACATGGTGCCCACGGGTCCGGCCAACCCCGTCCAGGACAAGCGGATGACCGGCCGGATCCTCGTCTGGGATCCGCCGCACGTGCTGGAGCACGAGTGGAAGCAGGCCCTCGCCGAGGACGGCGTGGTGCGTTACGAGCTGACGCCCGACGGCGAAGGCACGGTGCTCACCTTCACCCACCGCGGCCTGAGCGTGCCCAACGCCAAGGAGTACGGGCCCGGCACGCACGCGTACCTCGATCGGCTCGCCGCGCACCTGGCCGGGACGCGCGTCCCGGGGTGGCGCGAGCGCTATGCGGAAGTCGCCCCCGCCTACCGGGCCTGACCAGGCCGACACGACCGACCCGACCGACCCGACCTGCTCTCACCACACCGGACCCGGACACACGAGGAGTCACATCATGTCCGCTGCCCTAGGCATCAACCGGCCCGGCGTCATCGTCGCCCACCACTCGGGATGGGGGCACACCGCCGCCCTCGCCGACGCGGTGGCCGAGGGCGCTCGCCTGGCGGGCGCCACGGTCACCACGCTGGCCGTCGACCACATCACCGAGGAACAGTGGACCGTCCTCGACGAGGCGGACGCCATCATCTTCGGCAGCGCCACCTACATGGGCAACGTCTCGGCGGGCTTCCAGACCTTCGCCGAGCTCTCCTCGCGCCGCTGCATGACCGGCGCGTGGCGGGACAAGGTCGCCGCGGGGTTCGTCAACTCCGGCTCCAAGAGCGGCGACAAGCTGCACGCGCTGATGTCCCTCTCCGTGCTCGCCGCCCAGCACCACATGCACTGGGTCAACCTCGGTCTCTTTCCTGGCTGGAACAGCTCCACCAGCAGCGAGCAGGACCTGAACCGGCTCGGGTTCTTCCTCGGGGCCGGCGCGCAGACGGACACCGACGTGTCGGCGGAGCAGGTGCACAAGTCCGACGTGCTCACCTGCCGGCATCTGGGCGGCCGGGTGGCCGAGGTGACGGCCCAGCTCCTCGCGGGGCGGGCCGGGCGGGCCGCAGCGGCCTGAGACCCCGCGTCAGCCGGTGTGCAGCCACACCCGCAGCGGTCCGACCGGCGTGAACCCCTGACCGACCGCGGCGTCCAGGCTCTCGCCGCTCTCGTATCCGACGACGGGCAGGCCCGGCCAGAGCCGGGCGACCTCCGCCAGGCAGCCCGCCCAGGCGGACTCCTCGTCGGCCGAAGTGAACAGGTTCGAGACACCGACCACCGACGCGCCGGGGCTCGCAATGGCGCCTGCCACGATCCGCCCCTCGGCGTAGGCGGCAAGGAACGTCGTGCCGTCGGACAGCAGCCCCGGGCGGAAGAGGCCTGTGCCCTCTTCGCCGTCGTTCCACGCGGTCTCCCACGCGGGCAGGGACTCGGAGCTCTTGATCTGCTCCCAATTGAGGTGTGCCGCAACGGGAGTTGGACCCGGCTCCCGGTGGATCCACTGGGCTTCGAACAGCACCTCGAAGCCCAGTGGATCCAGATCGAGGCAGGCGAAGCTGTCCTTGACGGAGCAGCCCGGTGACGCCGTGTCGATCCGGGCCACCAGGTCGGCCGCCGACGCGTCGGGGGTGAGCGTCACGGCATCGGGATACAGCGGCGGCGTCCGGCGCGCGCTGCTCCACATCCCCGCGCCGAACTCCCCCCGCAGTCCGTGCGTGCGGCAGACCGCGTCGCACCACTCGGCGTTGTTGCGGGCCGCGGCCCCTGCCCACTCGTTCTCGGTGATCACCGGGCGATCGTGCCAAGCGGGCGGGCCCGCGTCCACGGGTTAAGCGCTCCGGCCCACCGGGCCGGAGCGCTAACGCCTCGTCAGGAGCCGGAGCACCCCGCCGGGTCCGGCCGCGACGCGTCGCCGATCAGGGCTTCATGTGCTGCCTTGAGCCGCTTCACGTCGGGCTTGACGACCCTGCGGTCGTACGTTAGCAGGCCGTTCAACTCGCCCTCCACATCGGAGATCTGCGTGTAGACGGCGCCGTTGCCGCCCTTGCAGGCGAGCTTGTGCACCTCGTCGAGCTTCGTGAGGTAGTCGTCCGTGTACGTCGCCGGGTCCACGTCGACGTAACTCTGCTGGACGGACCAGGCGTGCCCGGGTACCGCGAGTCCGAGTCCGCCGTACTCCCCGTTGATCTGTGCCCGTACGCCGTCCGGCTTGGGCGGCAGTGCCGGGCTCGGGTAGCCGTGCTCGTCCATGATGTCGCCGGTGCCGCCGTCGGCACCGAGGTTGAGGCCCGACATGCCGTTGACCAGGCGGGTCGGGTCCCAGGACTTGGCCTGGGTGGCGATGCGGCCCTGGTCGTACTGGCCCCAGCCCTCGTTGAAGGTGACCCACATGACGATCGACGGGTGGTTCGCGTGCTCGTCGATCATCTGCTTCATCTCGCTCTCGTACTGAGCGCGAGCGGCGGTGCTCGGGTTGCGGTCCGAGCGCATCGAGGGCATGTCCTGCCAGACCATCAGGCCCAGCTTGTCCGCCCAGTAGAACCAGCGGTCAGGCTCCACCTTGATGTGCTTGCGCACGGAGTTGAAGCCCATCTCCTTGTGCATCTTGAGGTCGTACGCGAGCGCCTCGTCGGTCGGCGCCGTGTGCAGGCCGTCCGGCCAGAAGCCCTGGTCGAGCGTGGCCATCAGGAACTGCGGCTTGCCGTTGAGCATCGTGCGCGGGGTGCCGTTCACCTTCTCCACCGCGACCGTGCGCATCCCGAAGTAGCTCTTGACCTGGTCGCGGCCGACGGTCACCTTCAGGTCGTAGAGGAAGGGATCGTCCGGCGACCACAGGCGCGGATCGGCGATCTTCAGCTTGAGCGGTGTGCCCGTGCGTCCGCTCGCCTCGGCGACCTTCTTCTTGCCTTCGTACGCGACCGCCTTGACCGGCACTCCGTCGCGTACGCCCTTCGGCTCGACGGTGACCTCCTTGGTGGCCACGTCGGGTGTGATCTTGAGCGAGTCGGCGTGGTCGGCCGCCACCGGCTCCATCCACACCGTCTGCCAGATGCCGGAGGACGGGGTGTACCAGATGCCGCTGGGGTCCAGGCGCTGCTTGCCGACGGGCGGGTTCTCGCCGTCCTTGGAGTCGGTCGGGTCGTAGACGCCGACGATCAGCTCCTGGGTCTTGCCCGGCTTCAGGGCGTCCGTGATGTCGGCACTGAACTTGTCGTAGCCGCCCTTGTGTTCGGCGACCTTCTTGCCGTTCACGAACACCTCGGACTGCCAGTCGACCGCGCCGAAGTTGAGCTTGAGGCGCTTGCCGTCGCCGACCTTCCAGCCCTCGGGGACGGTGAAGGTCCTGCGGTACCACATGCGGTCCTCGTGCCGCTCCACTCCGGAGAGCTGGGACTCCACGGGGTAGGGGACGAGGATCTTCTCGCCGAGCTGCTTGCCGACCGGGGGCTTCTCGCCGGCCTTGGCGGAGGCGAACTGCCAGGAGCCGTTGAGGTTGCGCCAGGCGTCACGGGTCAGCTGGGGGCGGGGGTACTCGGGGAGCGCGTTGTCCGGGCCCACCTTGTCGGCCCACTTGGTGCGCAGCTGGTGCTCGGAGTGGTTGGGGCCGCTGCTCCAGAACGCGGACACCGCCTTGCCGTCGTCGCCGGTCAAGCCGCCCTTGCCGTCGTAGCGCAGGTCGGCTGTGCCCTTGGCCGTGCCTGTCTTGTTGCCGACGACGGGTTCCTTGAGGCCCACCAGGAGCGCGCGCGGGTCCTTCGGGTCGGCCTTGACCGTGCTGATGGGCCACTTGGCGCCGCCGATGACCGCCTCGATGTGGGTGGCGAGATCGTTCGGGGGCGCGGCCAGCTCCTGTGCGAAGTCGAGCTTCAGGGTGCGGCCGTCCTTGAGGACGGTGGCGGAGGTGGCTCCGTCGTACTCGAAGCCGTCGGGGAGGCGGAAGGCCGACTGCGGGACGGCCTCCTTGGTGCCGCCGGGCTCGGTCCAGCGCAGGTGGAGATTGGAGCCGCCGTAGTGCTCGAAGTACTCGACCTTGATGTCGTAGGCCTTGCCGGCCGTCAACTCGACGGGTTGCGCGGTCTGTTCCTTGTCCCAGTCGTCGACCCAGTGGTCGATGGCGAGCTTGCCGTCGACCCAGAGCCGGAAGCCGTTGTCGCCGATCATGGAGAAGGTGTGGGATCCGGTCTTCTCCGGAACGACCTTGCCGGTCCAGCGGACGGTGGCGTCGTCGGCCTTCCCGGTGGCGAAGGTCAGGCGCGGGTCGAGGTTGTCGAAGTCGATGCGCTGGTCGAAGCCGGTGGCCTTGAGCTCGTGGAAGTCGAAGGCGCCGGGGGCGGACTGCGTGTAGTACTCGCCCTTCAGGCCGTGGACCTCGGGGGGTTCGTCGGCGGCTGTCGCGGCCGGCACGGCGGTGAGTCCGGCGAAGGCGAGGGCGACGGTGAGCAGCAGTATCAGCTGCCTGCGGAGTCGTCTGTGACGGATGGGGCGCACGGATCCTCCTTTGCTTGAAGCGGTGCTCGAAGGCTGAGGAAGGGTGGCGGCTCGCCGCTCCAGTCGGTACAACGAGTCTGTACAACGTTGGAAGGAACGGCAGTTGGCATGACAGCACGCCCCTCGGCGCGCTGTCCAGGGCCATGACAAACACCCCGGCACAGGGGTCCACGTCGACGCAGGGAGCTGCACGTGCGGGTTAGCCTCAAAGACGTCGCGGAGCACGCGGGCGTCTCCATCAAGACCGTCTCGAACGTGGTGAACAAGTATCAGCACGTCACCCCGGCGATGCGGGCGCGCGTCCAGGAGGCGATCGACGAGCTGGGCTACCGGCCGAATTTGACGGCGCGTCACCTGCGGAAGGGCCGTACGGGAATCATCGCGCTGGCCGTTCCCGAGCTCGGCAACCCGTACTTCGCCGAGCTGGCCGGTGCGGTCATCGACGCGGCGGCCGAGCACGATTTCACCGTCCTGCTCGACCACACCCGCGGCGAACGCGAGCAGGAGGTCCTGGTCAGCCAGGGTTTCCGGGCCCGGGTGATCGACGGTCTGATCCTGAGCCCCCTCGAGCTGGAGGCGGACGACCTGCTCGGCCGCGAGGACGACGTACCGCTGGTGCTGCTCGGCGAGCGCCAGTACGACCTGCCGTACGACCACATCGCGATCGACAACGTGGCCGCGGCCCGCACGGCGGTGCGCCACCTCATCGGCCGCGGCCGCTCCCGCATCGCGTATCTCGGTGCCCGCACGGACTCCGCCAACCGTCCCGCGAACCTCCGACTCCAGGGCTGGCGCGAGGAGTTGACGCAGGCGGGGATAGCCGCGCCGGACAATCTGGTGGGCCCGGTCGGCGGCTGGAACCGCTGGGACGGGGCAAAGGCGATGGCGCGGATGCTGGACGCGGGAGTGCGGCCCGACGCGGTCTTCGCCTACAACGACCTGGTGGCCATCGGCGCCATGCGGGTGCTGCACGAGCGCGGTCTGCGCGTGCCGTGGGACGTGGCGGTGGTCGGCTTCGACGACATCGCCGAGGGCCAGTTCGGGGCCGTCACGCTGACCACGGTCTCGCCGGACAAGCAGGCCATCGCCCGCCTCGCGGTGGCCTCGCTGCTGCGCAGCCTGGAGGGCGCGGGAGAGCCCGAGGGCCGTGAACTCGCGGCGGAATTCCGCCTGGTGGAGCGGGAAAGCACGCTGGGCCGACGCTGATCGACCAGGTCGGCAGCTGCGGCCTCCCCTTGCGCGGAGGGTTTACAGGGTTCTTCCAACGATGTAAAAAGCTCCCCGTACCGCCGAGTTGACCGCAAGTGCCGATCCTCCCGTGAGCGCTCTCAGCGCCGGGGCCGTGCCGTTTTGGGGACTCCATGAAGCCGACCACACGCCTTAGCCGCACCTCAGCCAGGACCCTCCTCGCCGCCGGTCTCGCCGCGAGCCTCGCGCTCGCCACCGGATGCGCCAAGTCCGAGGACGACGGCGACAAGAGCTCCGCGTCACAGGACCAGGGCGACTCGGGCCAGGTCGTCTCGGAGCCGAGCGAGGGCAGCGGCCCGACCTGCGCGATAGACGCCTACGGCGGCAAGAAGCTGGACCTCAAGACCGCCACCGTCGGCTTCTCCCAGTCGGAGAAGGAGGCCAACCCCTTCCGCATCGCGGAGACGGCGTCCATCAAGGCCGAGGCGGAGAAGCGCGGCGTCAAGCTGCTCACCGCCAACGCCCAGTCGCAGTTCTCCAAGCAGATCAGCGACGTCCAGGACCTCATCGCCAAGGGCGCCGACCTCCTTGTCATCGCGCCGCTGAACTCCGACGGCTGGGAGCCGGTGCTTCGCGCGGCCTCCGCCAAGCACATCCCGATCGTCACCATCGACCGCAAGATCAACGCCAAGGCCTGCAAGGACTACGTCAGCTTCATCGGCTCGGACTTCGTCGAGCAGGGCAAGCGCGCGGCGGACCAGATGATCAAGACGACAGGCGGCAAGGGCAAGGTCGCGATCCTGCTCGGCGCCGCGGGCAACAACGTCACCACCGAGCGCACCAAGGGCTTCGAGGACCGCATCAAGGAGAAGGCCCCCGACCTGAAGGTCGTCTTCAAGCAGACGGGCGAGTTCGCCCGCGAGAAGGGCCAGCAGGTCACCGAGCAGCTCATCCAGTCCAAGCCGGACATCACCGGGATCTACGCGGAGAACGACGAGATGGGCCTCGGCGCCGTCAACGCCCTCAAGGGCGCCGGCAAGAAGGCCGGCGACGTGAAGATCGTGACGGTCGACGGCACGCGCAACGCCGTGCAGGGCATCGTCGACGGCTGGATCGACGGTGTCATCGAGTCGAACCCGCGCTTCGGCCCCCTCGCCTTCCAGACCCTGGACACCTTCACCAAGGGCACCAAGGTCTCGCAGGACATCGTGATCAAGGACAGCGCGTACACGAAGACCAACGCCAAGGCGGACCTCGGCAAGGCCTACTGAAATGCCTGACGTCCTCTCAGTAGCCAGTCTCACCAAGACATTTCCCGGCGTACGAGCCCTGGACGCGGTCGACTTCACCGCTCGCTCCGGTGAGGTCCACGCCCTGATCGGCGAGAACGGCGCGGGCAAGTCGACCCTGATCAAAGTACTCACAGGCGTCTACGCACCGGACACAGGCAACCTGACCTTCAACAACCGCCAAGTCGCCTTCGCCACACCCCTGGAGGCCCAGCACGCGGGCATCTCCACCATCTACCAGGAGGTCAACCTCGTCCCCCTGATGAGCGTGGCCCGCAACCTCTTCCTCGGCCGCGAGCCACGCGGCCGTCTGGGCCTCATCGACTTCCGCCGCATGCACCGCGAGGCCAACGAGGCCCTGCGACGCCTCGGCATCACCGTCGACGTACGCCGCCCCCTGCGCGAACTCGGCGTAGGAACCCAGCAGATGGTGGCCCTGGCACGCGCCGTCTCGGTCGACGCGCAGGTCGTCATCATGGACGAGCCGACGTCGTCCCTCGAACCCCGCGAGGTCCAGACCCTGTTCGGCGTCATCCGCATGCTGCGGGACCGCGGCATCGCGGTGATCTACGTCAGCCACCGCCTGGAAGAGCTGTACGAGGTGTGCGACACGGTCACGGTTCTCCGCGACGGCAAGCTGGTGCACACAGGCCCGATCGCGAAGCTCGACCGACTCCACCTCGTCTCCCTCATGCTGGGCCGCGAGGTCGGAGAGGTCCGCGAAGAGGGCGCGACCAAGTTCTCCGGAGACCACGCCCCGGACACCCGGCCCATCCTCCAGGCAGACAACCTCACCATGCGCCACCACCTCCACGACGTCTCGGTGGAGATCCGCCCCGGCGAAGTGGTGGGCCTGGGCGGCCTGCTGGGCTCGGGCCGCAGCGAAACGGCGAAAGCCATCGCGGGCGCACTGGCCCCCGACTCCGGACGGGTGGCGATAGCAGGCGAAACGATCCGCACCGGCTCACCCCCGGCGGCCATCCGCGCCGGGATCAGCCTCCTCCCCGAGGACCGCAAGGCCGAGGGCATAGTCCCCGGCCTCTCGGTCCGCGAGAACATCGCGCTGGCCGCACTCCCCCGCCTCTCCCGCTTCGGCCTGGTGGACGAGTCGGCGATCGACGCCATCGTGGACACCTTCATGAAGCGCCTGCGCATCAAGGCGTCGGGCCCTCACCAAAAGGTGGGCGAACTGTCGGGCGGCAACCAGCAGAAGGTCCTCCTGGCCCGCTGGCTGGCCATGAACCCCAAGGTGCTCCTCCTCGACGAGCCGACCCGAGGCATAGACATCGGAGCGAAGGCCGAAGTCCAAAAGCTGATCGACGAGTTGGCCAACGACGGCCTGGCGGTGCTCCTCATCTCCTCCGACATGGAGGAACTCATAGAGGGCTCCGACCGGGTCATCGTCCTCAAGGACGGCACGGTGATCGAAGAACTGACGGGCCCCCAGGTCACGGAGGACGCCCTCATGCGAGCGATAGCAACAACGGGGAGCCCCAGTGACTAGCCCCCAACTCACCTGCGGCCGCCGAGCCGACCGGAGGGGACGTGCCGGTATGTCCGCCCGGAGCACGGTTCGCGGCACTCCGGTGCGGAAGCATCCAGGCGGCCACCGGACGATAGCGAGGACGGACATACCGGCGCGGCCCCGCCCCACAACCGGACCCGAGGCGAAGACCCGCACCCGACAGCTCACCCAGCTGACCCGGCTCCCCCGGAGTACCCATGACTGACCTCGCCCTGGGAGGCAAAGCAGCCGACCGCGAGCGCATCCTCCGCCACCTCCAGTCCTACGGCGTCTACCTGGGCGTAGCCGTCCTCCTGCTCCTCAACATCGCCGTGACCCCCCACTTCCTCTCGGCCGAGAACTTCCGCACCCAAGCGGTCCAAGTGGCCCCCGTCCTCATCGTCGCCCTGGGCATGGCGCTGGCCATCGGCAGCGAAGGCGTGGACCTCTCCGTCGGCTCGGTCATGGCGCTCTCCACGTCCCTCCTCTCCCTCTACCTCGGCTACGGCACCTGGATCGCGCTCATCGTCGCGATCATCGGCGGCGCGGCCATCGGCCTCGCGAACGGCTCCCTCATCGCGTTCATCGGCATCCAACCCATCGTCGCCACCCTGGCGTTGATGGTCGCGGGCCGCGGCCTCGCCCTCGTGCTGCTCCCCCAGCTCAAGGACGTACGCGACCCGACCATGGCGTCCCTCGGCTCCGGCGATGTCCTCGGCATCCCCTACCTCGCCCTGATAGCCGCCGCACTCGCACTCCTCGTCGCCTTCGTCGTCCGCCGCACCACCTTCGGCCGCCAGCTCCTCGCCATCGGCGACAGCCGCCCGGCCGCCCGCCTCGCGGGACTCCCCGTACGACGCGTCCTGATCCTGGTCTACGTCTGCTCGGGCGCCCTCGCCGCCATCGCGGGCGTCCTGGCGACGGCCCGCCTCACCGCAAGCGACCCGACCTCACTCGGCAACCTGATGGAACTGTCCGCGATCACCGCGGTCGTGGTCGGCGGCACACCGCTCAGCGGCGGACGCGTACGGATCGGCGGGACCGTGGCGGGCGCCGTGCTGATCCAGCTGCTCACCGCCACGCTCATCAAGCACGATCTGCCGCCCTCCTGGACACAGATCGCCCAGGCCATAGTGATCATTCTGGCCGTGTACGCGGCACGTGAGAGGGGCAAGCGGTGACAGGCACCGTCCTATCCGAGGCGAACCCCATGAAGACGAGCGGCGACGAACCGACAGGCCCGACCCGCTCCGAGCGCATCAGCGCACTCGCACAGCAGCACGGCGCCCTGGTCACCCTGGTGGTCGCCGTCATCGCTGCGTCGCTCAGCTTCGACACGTTCATGACCGCGGACAACCTGGAGAACATGGCGGTCTCCTCCGCGTTCCTCGCGGTCGTCGCGCTCGGCATGACGTTCGTGATCATCACCGGCGGGATCGACCTCTCCGTGGGCTCGCTCTTCGCGCTCGGCGGGGTACTCGCGGCCTGGGGCTCGCAGTACGGAACGGCGGTGGCGCTCCTCCTGCCCCTGGCCGTCTGCGGACTCATCGGCCTCGTCAACGGCCTCCTCATCGCCCGCTCCCGCCTGGCCCCCTTCATCGTGACGCTGGCCGCGATGCTGGGCGCACGCGGCATCCTCCTGTCCATCACCGACGAGGGCTCCAAGACCTACCTGGTCGACAAGGACTCCTTCTTCGCGACGCTCGGCCAGGGAAAGGTCCTGGGCATCGGAGCCCCGGTCTGGATCACCCTCGCCCTCTTCGTCGCGGGCGCCGTGGTCCTGCGCCGCAGCCGCTTCGGCCAGTACGTGTACGCGGTCGGCGGCAATGAGGACGCGGCGGCCCTCATGGGAGCCCCCGTGGCGCGCACCAAGGTCACCGTCTACACCCTCTCCGGCCTCTGCGCGGGCCTCGCGGGCGCGCTCAACGCGGCCTGGCTCGTCTCGGGCGTCACCATCCTCGGCTCGGGCATGGAACTGGAGGCGATCTCCGCGGTCGTCATCGGGGGCACCCTGCTGACCGGCGGATTCGGCTTCATCAGCGGTTCACTCGTCGGCGTACTGCTCCTGAAGGTCATCCAGAACGTCATCAACCAGATCGGCTCGCTCGACTCCGCCTACCAACAGGTGGTCAGCGGCGCCTTCTTGGCGCTCGTCGTGATCGCCCAGACGTGGCTGGGCCGCAGACGCCGAGTCCTGTAGCCAGGAGGCACAACCGCCAGAACCAAACAGGAGGCATGGCTACATCGGAACGGCCTGCCCCTTCCCCAGCGCGATCACGCCGCCCTTCGACACCGTGTAGAGCTCTTCGTCCCGCTCAGGGTTGACCCCGATCGTCGCCCCGGGCGGGACGTCCACGTTCTTGTCGAGCACGGCGCCCCGCACCACCGCGCCCCTGCCCACGCGTACGTTGTCGTGCAGCACCGAGCCCTGCACGACCGCCCCGTCCTCGATCGTCACACCGGGAGACAGCACGGAGCGCGTGACCTGTCCCCGGATGACACATCCCGGGCTGACGATGGACTCGCTGGCGATGCCGGCCGCGCAGAACTTGGCGGGCGGCAGGCCGCCCGGGTGGGTGTAGATGGGCCAGCGCCGGTTGTCCAGGTTGAAGACCGGCTGATCGGAGATCAGGTCCATGTGCGCTTCGTAGTACGCGTCGAGCGAGCCGACGTCACGCCAGTAGCCGTGGTCGCGCGCGGTCTCCCCCGGCACGTGGTTGTCGTCGAAGTCGTACAGCTGGGCCAGGCCCCGCTCGGTGAGCATGGGCAGGATCGAACCACCCATGTCGTGCACGGAGTTGTCGTCCTCGGCGTCCTGCTGGATCGCGTCGACGAGGGTCTTCGTCGTGAAGACGTAGTTGCCCATGGAGGCGAACACCTCGTGCGGCGATCCGGGCAGGCCCGGCGGATCGGTGGGCTTCTCCAGGAAGCGGTCGACACGTGTGCCGTCCCGCGCGGGTGTGATGATGCCGAAGGACGCCGCGTCCGCGCGCGGCACCTTGATCCCCGCGACCGTGACCCCGGCGCCGCTCTCGAAGTGCTGGTTGAGCATCTGCCGGGGATCCATGCGGTAGACGTGGTCGGCGCCGAACACCGCGATGTAGTCGGGCTGTTCGTCGTGGACGAGGTTGAGGGACTGCAGGATCGCGTCGGCGCTGCCCAAGTACCAGCGCGGGCCCAGGCGTTGCTGTGCCGGGACCGGCGTGACGTAGTTGCCGAGGAGGCTGGACATGCGCCAGGTGGTGGTGACGTGCCGGTCGAGGGAGTGCGACTTGTACTGGGTCAGTACGCAGATCCGCAGGATGTCGCCGTTGACGAGGTTGGAGAGCACGAAGTCGACGAGGCGGTACGTGCCGCCGAACGTGACCGCTGGTTTGGCCCGGTCGGCCGTGAGGGGCATCAGGCGCTTCCCCTCACCGCCCGCCAGGACGATTCCGAGCACCGAAGGTCCACCGCGCATCGCGCCGCCCCCTTAACTGGGATCACTTGGACTCGAGTAACTCCTCGTACACGCCGGTCGTGCGTCGCGCGACCGCGTCCCAGCCGAACTCCCTGACGGCCCGGTCGCGTCCGGCCGCGCCCATGCGGGTCGCGGCGCGCGGATCGGCGGCCAGTTCGTTCAGGGCCTGCGCGAGCCGTGCCTCGAAGGCCGCCGGCTCCTTCTCCTCGTACGGGACGAGGAGCCCCGTGCTTCCATGGTCGACGACCTCGGGGATGCCCCCGACGTCCGACGCCACGACAGGGGTACCGCACGCCATCGCCTCCAGGTTGACGATGCCGAGCGGCTCGTACACCGAGGGGCAGACGAACACCCTGGCGTGCGTGAGGAGTTGGACGATCTGGGGGCGCGGGAGCATCTCCGGGATCCAGTGGACTCCCCCGCGGGCCCGGCTCAGCTCCTCGAAGAGGGTGCGGAACTCGGCGTCGATCTGCGGGGTGTCGGGGGCTCCGGCGCAGAGTACGAGCTGGGTGGCCGGATCCAACTCCTTGGCGGCGCGCAGCAGATGGGGCACTCCCTTCTGCCGGGTGATGCGTCCGACGAACAGGACATAGGGCCGCTCGGGGTCGATCCCCAGGTGTTCGAGGACGTCCGTGCCGGGGTCCGGGCGGTACAGGGCCGTGTCGATGCCGTTGTGGACGACGTGCACCTTCGCCGGGTCGATGGCGGGGTAGCAGCTGAGGATGTCCGCCCGCATGCCGCGCGAGACGGCGATCACGGCGTCCGCGGCCTCGACGGCGGTGCGCTCGGCCCAGCCGGAGAGGGCGTACCCGCCGCCGAGCTGCTCGGCCTTCCAGGGGCGCAGGGGCTCCAGGGAGTGCGAGGTCATGACGTGCGGGATGCCGTGCAGGAGCTTGCCGAAGTGGCCCGCGAGGTTGGCGTACCAGGTGTGGGAGTGGACGAGGTCGCAGCCGGTGAGAGCGGCCGCCATGGACAGGTCCACGGAGAAGGTGCGCAGGGCGTCGTTGGCGCCGTCCAGGGCGTCCCAGGCCTGGTGGCGCGCGATTCCTTCGGCGGCGGCGGCGTTCCCCCAGCAGTGCACGTCGACATCGACGAGGGCCGCCAACTCCCGTGCGAGGAACTCGACATGGACTCCAGCTCCGCCGTAGACATCCGGCGGATACTCCCGGGTGAGCAGTCCCACTCGCACGCAGCACCCCCCGTCCGTCCGCCCCAGCCGCCGGTCGCCCGCACCCTCATGGTCACCCAGAAGCGCCCGGTGGGGAAGAGCCCCGCACCGACCTCTGGGGCGGCCGGTCGAAGCAGCAGTCCCCGCACACGCCTCCGTCCGGACAGCGGTAGTAGAGGCAGCAGCTGCGGCGCCGGAACGCGGTGCCGCGCAGGGTTCCGGTGGAGCGCAGGTCGGGGTGGTCGAAGAGTTCGGCGGCGAGGGCCCTTGCGCGCTCTCCCACGTCGGTACGTCCGTTGCGCCGCGCCCAGGTGTCCAGTTCGCGGGCAGCTCCGGCGAGCGCGGAGCCCGCGTTGCCCCACAGCAGCGCTGCGGAGATCCGGTACCGCGCGCGCAAGGCGTCGGCCAGGGGCGCCAGATGACCGTGCTGTACGACGTCCCGGATGCTCGCGGCGTCGGCGGGCCGCGTCGTCAGCTCCCTCAGCCACAGGTCGTCGGGCGAGGTGCCGTCCGCGTCCCAGTGCAGCAGCTCCGGGTCGAGGTCCGGCACTTCGCCGTGCAGAGCGGCCGAGCCGAGCGTCACGGACCACAGCCGCGCCGCGAGCCCGAGCTGCGCCACGGACACGGCGACGCGCGTGTCGGGCGCCCCGAGCCGGGCGGCGACCTTGTCGACGCGGAACGCGAGGGGGCCGTCGTCCCCGGCGTACACCCGCGCCAGGGACGCCACTTGGACACCGCTCGGCGGCGCCCCCGCGCGCAGGGCGAAGAATCCGCCGACGGAACCGAGTGCTGTCAGGTCGAGAGGGGCTTTCACGAGAGCAGAGCCTATTCTCGTCCGGTTTCGCCCCGAAGAACGGCACCGGCTGTGACCGGTCGGTGCAGAAGCCGTCCCACCGGCTCGCCGCGTCTCCACGCGGGTCAAGATCACGGCCGGGCATTACAAAACCGCAGGTCAGCACAGAACCGCAGGTCAGACGGCATGGACGGATATCCGCTGGCGCGCGTTCGCGGGGCCAGGAGCACACTGGAGGGGCAGCACCCCGCACGAGGCGCTCAAGCGCGCCCCGGCCGCGGCCAGCGGCCTGGACGAGGGCGTTCCGACGGGCCTGCAACGCACGAACTTTCGAGATTCTGGATGATCCACCGAACCGCGGCGTAACCCACCCGGGGGAGGACATCTCCCGGGTCGTACTCCATCGGTAGTAGGACCCAATGCCTGCTGAGGTACGACGACGTGGAGCGAAATCCGCGAGATCGTAGTGAGTATGGAAGCCGACCGTTCGCCGCACCGGACGCCCCGGGCCCACCAGGGGGCGCAGCGCCAGCCGTGGAGCACCTCATGAGTGCCCTCACACTGGCCGTGGTGCTCTCGCTCATATCCGCCGTGGCGTATGCGGGCGGGGCCATTTTGCAGGAGCGCGTCGCCGTCAGCACGCCGGAGCGACGGTACGCCCCGCTGCGCCGCGGCATCTGGTGGGTCGCCATCGGGCTCAACGGCCTGGGTGCGCTGCTTCATGTGGTGGCGCTCGCGTACGGCCCGCTGAGCCTCGTGCAGCCCCTCGGTGCACTCACCATCGTCTTCGCCCTGCCGATGGCCGCTCTCTTCGTGCGCCGCAAGGCAGGCGCCACCGCGTGGCGCGGCGCGATCATGGCGACCGTGGGCCTTGCCGGGCTGCTCTCGCTGACGCAGTCGGCCGACGCGCAGTCCCTGGACGACGCCGAGCGGGTCATGGTGGCACTGGTGACCGCGGGCGCCGTGGTGGCGCTCATGGTCGTGGCGCACGCGGTGCACCGGCATCCTGTGGTGCGCAGCGTGTTGCTCGCCAGTGCGGCGGGCGTCGCCTTCGGCATTGCCTCGGTGTTCACCAAGACGGTGGCGGTGGACTGGGAGGCGAACGAGCCCCTGATGCACCAGGCGCCCAGCCTCGCCGTGATCGCGGTCCTGGCGACGGCAGGTGTGCTGATCTCGCAGGCCTCGTACCGCGGCGCGGGCCTCGCGGCGCCGCTGTCGACGGTGACGGTCGTGAATCCGGTCGTGGCGGCCGCGGTGGGCCTCACGCTCTTCGGCGAATCGTTCCGCTACGGCTCGGCGGGCACAGCCGTGGCCCTGGGCTTCGGCGTCGTCGCGGCGGGCGGTCTGATCCTGCTGACCACGGAGCGGATCGGCGCCGCACAGGGCGTTCCGACACCGACGGTGACCGTGGCCAAGGGCGGCCCCGTGGCGGCGGACGCCGTGGCCCCCGAGGCGTGGCCGGAGGAGCTGCCCGCGGTGCCCTCCCAGCCCCAGCCACAGCCCGCGACGGGACCGCACCGGCGGGTGCTGTTCCGCCACGGCCACGGCCGCGAGCGCATCGGTTCCTGAAGCGTCTGGAGCGGGCCGAGCACGCGATCCGAGCACGTCCTGAAGCCCCAGGGGAATCCCGAGGGGCTTCAGTCGTTCTCGAAGCGTTGCGTCCGCGTCAGATCCGGACGCCGCCGGCCCGCAGATACGCGAGCGGGTCGACGTCGGAGCCGAACCCGGGCCCCGTCCGCACCTCGAAGTGCAGATGCGGGCCCGTGCTGTTGCCCGTGGACCCCGAGCGCGCGATGCGCTGCCCCGCGCCCACCTTCTGCCCGGTCTTCACGGTGAGCGCCGAGAGGTGGCCGTACTGGGAGTACTTGCCGTCGGCGTGCCGGATCACCACTTCGTAGCCGTACGAACCGCCCCAGCCCGCCGACACGACCGTGCCCGCGGCGACCGCCTTCACCGAAGTGCCGGTGGCCACGGGGAAGTCGACGCCCGTGTGGTAGCCCTTCGACCAGGATCCGCCCGCGGCGCGGTAGGGGGTGCTCGGCGACGCGGCCACCGGTGCGGAGAAGCCCTGCGCGGCCTGGGCGGGCTTCGCCTTCTTCGGCTCGGCCTTCTGCTGCGGCTTCGGCTTCGCCTGCTGCTTCGGCTGCTGCTTCGGCTCGGCCCGCTGCTTGGGCTCCGTACGCGGCTCGGGCGCGGCCTGTGGCTTCCCGGCCTTCTTCTGCGAGGCCTGGAGCGCGAGCCGCTGGCCCGGCGTGATCAGGTCGGGGTCGCCGCCGATCGCCTTGCGGTTGGCCTCGTACAGCTTCTGCCAGCCGCCGCTGACCCGGCGCTCATCGGCGATCCCGGAGAGCGTGTCACCGCGGACGACCGTGTACATCTGGCCGCGGCCCGCGGTGGACTGCGGGGTCACTTCCGGCTTGACGTCCTTGACGTCGCGCTGGGGGGCCTTCGCCGCCTTCTTGGGCGCGCTCATCGGCGTGACGTCGGGCGCGTCACCGCCCCGCGTCAGGCCCGCCCGCTCCGAGCAGACCGGCCAGGCCTGCGGGCCCTGTGCGTCGAGGACCTTCTCGGCGACGGCTATCTGCTGGTCCTTGGTGGCGCGGTCGGCGCGCGGGGCGTAGGCGGTGCCGCCGTACGCCTCCCAGGTGGACTGCTTGAACTGGAGGCCGCCGTAGTAACCGTTGCCGGTGTTGATGCTCCAGTTGTTGGTCGACTCGCAGGCCGCCACCTTGTTCCAGGTGTCGACGTCGGCCGCCTCTGCCGTGCCGGTGCCGATCAGTGGCAGCGCCATCCCCGCGCCACCCGCCGTGACGGTCAGCGACGCACGGTTGATCCGGTTCGGCTGATACCGGCGGTGCCGACCGCGTACGGCCATGGGAGCCCCCTCCGTCACACGCATTCACAGTCACGTCAGACACACGACAAGGCGGCAAGTTAGCCGCTCGGACCGAACCGTGACAAGGGTGCGTGAGAGAGGGGGCCTCCGTTCGGTCAGCCCTTCAAGTGCTGCGGGATCCACTGGAGTTGGACACTTTGCTGGTAGGGGCCACCGCCCTCGTGATCGTTGAAGGAGTACACCTCCATCGAACGCTCCGACCCCGCATAGGAATTGAGGGCCGCGAACACGGTGGACGGCGGGCACGTCATGTCCTCGAGAGCCGCCGAGAAGAGCGCGGGCGCCGTGCCGCGCGCCGCGAAGTGCACGCCGTCGAAGTAGGCGAGCGTACGGAAGACGCGCTCCTCGGAGCCGCGCTTCGCCTTCATGTAGAGGGCGATCTCCCGGTACGGCGGCCGGTCGGTGAGCGTCGTGGCGCGCGGGAAGTCGCACAGGAACGGCACATCGGGCGCGATCGCCGCCAGGTCGTGGACGAGTCCGCCGACGGCGAGCGTGATCCCGCCTCCCTGGCTGCCGCCGACCGCGGCGACGCGCGAGGAGTCCACAAGCGGATGCGCGCGGGCCGCCTCCACGGCGCGTACGCCGTCGGTGAAGACGCGCCGGTAGTAGTACTCGTGCGGGTCCTCGATGCCGCGCGTCATGTAGCCGGGGTAGGCGGGCCCGCTGCCGACCGGGTCGGGGGTGTCGCCCGCCGAACCGCCGCTGCCCTGCCCCCGGGTGTCCATCACGAAGTGCGCGAAGCCCGCCGCCGACCAGAGCAGGTGCTCGTGCGGCAGTCCGCGGCCGCCGCCGTATCCGATGTACTGGACGACGGCGGGCAGCGGCTCGGTCGTCCCCGCGGGCAATATCAGCCAACCTTTGACCGGGTGTCCGCCGAACCCCGCGAACGTCACGTCGAAGACGTCGACCGTGCTCAGGTGCGCGTCGAAGGGAACGAAGCGGGCGTCCAGATCGTGCTCACGTGCGGCCGAAAGGGTCTTCTCCCAGAAGGCGTCGAAATCCTCGGGCTCGGCCACGTCGGGCCGGTAGCGGCGCAGTTCGTCGAGCGGCATGTCGAAATGGGGCACGGGCGGCTCCTCCGTCGGACACAGTGTCGTCAACGTCACGCTACGCCGCGGGGCAATACTGGCGAACACCACCGGCACTTCCACTTCAGGAGCCACGGCATGAGCAGCACGTCAGCCCAGATCGGGGTCACGGGCCTCGCGGTCATGGGGCGCAATCTGGCCCGCAACTTCGCACGCAACGGCTACACCGTCGCCCTGCACAACCGCACGGCGGCCAAGACGCAGGCATTGGTCGAGGAGTTCGGCCACGAGGGCGAGTTCATCGCCACCGAGACCGCCAAGGAGTTCGTCGCGGCCCTGGAGCGCCCGCGCCGCCTGGTCATCATGGTGAAGGCGGGTGAGCCCACGGACGCCGTCATCAAGGAGTTCGCGCCCCTCATGGAGCCGGGCGACATGATCATCGACGGCGGCAACGCGCACTTCGCCGACACCCGGCGCCGCGAGCGCGAACTGCGCGAGCAGGACATCCACTTCGTCGGCACGGGCGTCTCCGGCGGCGAGGAGGGCGCGCTCCTCGGCCCGAGCATCATGCCGGGCGGCTCGCAGGAGTCGTACGCCTCGCTCGGTCCGATGCTGGAGAAGATCTCCGCGAAGGCGAAGGACGGCTCCCCGTGCGTCACCCACGTGGGTCCGGACGGCGCGGGGCACTTCGTGAAGATGGTGCACAACGGCATCGAGTACGCCGACATGCAGCTGATCGCGGAGGCGTATCAGCTGCTGCGTGACGTGGCGGGCTACTCCCCCGCCCAGATCGCGGACATCTTCCGCACCTGGAACACCGGCCGCCTCGACTCCTATCTGATCGAGATCACGGCCGAGGTCCTGAAGCACGTGGACGCCGCGACGGGCAAGCCGTTCGTGGACGTGGTCCAGGACCGGGCCGAGCAGAAGGGCACCGGCCGCTGGACCGTGCAGATCGCCCTCGACCTGGGCGTTCCGGTGTCGGGCATCGCGGAGGCGGTGTTCGCACGCTCCCTGTCGGGCCACACCGAACTGCGGGCGGCTTCCAAGGAGTTGGCGGGCCCGACGGCGCGCGCGCTGAGCGAGGCGGAGGCCGGGGCGTTCGCCGACCAGGTCGAGCAGGCGCTCTACGCCTCGAAGATCGTGTCGTACACGCAGGGCTTCCACGAGGTCGCCGCGGGCAGCGAGGAGTACGGCTGGGACATCGACCTGGGCTCGGTCGCCGCCATCTGGCGCGGCGGCTGCATCATCCGCGCCGCCTTCCTGGACCGCATCCGCGCCGCGTACGACACGCGCGCGGACCTGCCGAGCCTGCTCTCGGACAAGACGTTCGCGCAGGAGATCGGCGCGGCCCAGGACGACTGGCGCGCGGTCCTGGTGGCGGCCACCCAGCAGGGCGTGCCGACGCCGGGCTTCTCGGCGGCCCTCGCGTACTACGACGCGCTGCGCGCGGACCGCCTGCCCGCCGCGCTCACGCAGGGGCAGCGGGACTTCTTCGGGGCGCACACCTATCGGCGTACGGACCGCGAGGGGTCGTTCCACACCCTGTGGGGCGCGGACCGCTCGGAAGTGCAGGCCTAGTCAGGCCGTCAGGCCTGGCGCCTGTCGGCCTCTCCCGCCGTCAGATCCCTCCGTCAGACCGGCTTCGGCTCGGTCTCGGGTTCCGGTCCCGGCGGCGGGAGCGGGGACGGCGGCGGGGTCGGCGTGGGCCGCGGCACGGGGCCGGGGCCAGGGCCCGGCACGGGACGCTCGGGGTCGGGCACCGGACTCGGCCCGCCCGGGTCGGGGATCGGGCTGGGCGGCGTGGGTTCGGGGTACGGGACGGTCATCTCTCCTCCATCGAGTCGGAGATCGGTCGTGACCACTCTCTCCCGCCTCGCGTGCCCACGCCTGCCGAGTCGACACGTCCCCGAGCCGTCCGGCTCAGTCCCGGGTGCGGCTGAGCCGCACGACGGGGATGTCGCGATCCGTCTTGGCCTGATAGTCCGCGTAGGGGGCGAACAACTCGACGAGGCCCGGCCAGACCCTGGCCTTGTCCTCGGCCGACAGGGTCTCGGCGCGCGCGTCGAACCGCTCCTCGGTGCCCACGCGGAGCCGTACGTCGGGGTTCGCGACGAGGTTGCGGTACCACAGGGGGTGCTCGTCGGCTCCGCCGTTCGAGGCCACGATGAGGTAGTCGTCGCCGTCGCGGCCGTAGATGAGCACGGTGCGGCGCAGCTGCCCCGTGGTGCGTCCGCGGTAGTCGAGCAGCAGGCAGGGGACACCTTGCACCCCGGTGCCCTTCGTGCCGCCCGACTCCTCGTAAAGCCGGGCCTGGTCGGCCACCCAGCCGGTGGGACTGATGACGGCCTCTTCGTCCTGCTGCGCCATGTCCGCTCCTGTGAAGTCGAAGGAGTACGCGGGAGGTGAGCGGTCACTCATCTCCCGCGCTCAGCCTACGACTTGGCGTCCGCGGTGCACCGGAGAACGGCCGCGCGCAGCCCGGGGCGCGGGCTGGAGACGACCGGCACGGCAAGGGTGGTGCGGTCCGCGGCCCCGGCCATGGAAGCCTGGGCGAGGACGACGGAGTCGACGCCGTCCAGGGCGTCGACGGCGTCCGCGATCAGGCGCAGGTGGCCTTCCCCGTCACCGGCCTCGAAGCGCTCCCAGGCGCCCTCCACCAGGACCGTGGTGACGTCGACGGTCCGCCCGGCGCGGGCGGCCTCCTCCTCGACCAGGGCGCGGGTCGGGCCCAGGGTGCTCTCCAGGGTGGCGACGACGGCCACGGACCGGCCGGCGGCCACGGCGGCGGCCGCCATGGGCCGGTCGACCCGCACGAGGGGGATGCCGACGGCCGCGGCGCGGGCCTCGGTGACGGCGCCGATCGTCGAGCAGGTGCAGAGCACGACGCCCGCCCCCTCGGCGACAGCCGCGACCAGCAGCTCCTGGATGTCGTCGGCCACCGCGTCGGGCCCCTCGGCACGGGCCCGCGCGAGCAGGTCCTCGTGGACGAGGTGGCGCAGGGGGAGCCCCGGGTGGTCCTGGTCCCGCAGCCCCTCGAAGACGGGGACGTGCACGGGCGAGGTGTGCAGCAGGGCGAGCGTCGGCCTCACCACGCGGCCGGGTCCGACTTCACCTTGTCCAGGGCGGCGGCGACCAGCTCCCCGGAGGGGACGGGCGCCTCGGCCGGGTGCCGCTCGGCCCACTTCACGACGTACGGACACAGGGGCGCGACGGCGATGCCTTCCCGCGCCGCCATCGCGTACAGCTCCCTGGCCAGCGAACCCGCGATGCCCTCGCCCTCGTGCGCGGGCACGACTTCGGTGTGCACCGGGACGAGGGCGGGCTCGGGCCGGTCGAGCATGAAGTAGACGATCTGCCCGACGACCTCCCTGTCCGCCAGGGCTTCCAGGACGTGGCGCGCCCGGTCGTCGCGGATCTCGATCCCACTGCTCATCGGCTCTCCTGAAGGGCTGGCACGGCCTGCGGACTGCGCGCCATGTCGTCGGCGCCCGGCACCGGCGCGGCCGCGTCGTCGCCGAGGGCCACGATGCGGTTGTCCTCGCCGTCGACGTGCACGACCTTGGGCCGCAGGGTGCGTGCCTCGGCGTCGTCGACCTGGGCGTAGCTGATGATGATCACCTTATCGCCGGGGTGGACGAGGTGCGCGGCCGCGCCGTTGATGCCGATGACGCCGGTGCCGCGTTCGCCCTCGATGGTGTAGGTCTCCAGGCGGGCGCCGTTGGTGATGTCGACGATGTGCACGAGCTCGCCCGGCAGCAGGTCGGCCGCGTCGAGGAGGTCGGCGTCGATGGTCACCGAGCCCACGTAGTGCAGGTCCGCCTGGGTGACCGTGGCACGGTGGATCTTGGACTTGAACATGGTACGCAACATTGAGGCACCCCTAGACATAGGCTCCCTGCCTGCGTTTTAGCAGGTCAGGTGCTGTTTCCCTACCCTACAACGAGTCGCATGTTCGGTCAGCTTTCCCAAGGTTTTTGAGGACTGACGCTGACCAATTGCTGACTTTCCTGACGCACCGTCAGCACAGGGCGAGCATCGCGGACGCCTCCCCCAAACCGGACACGCCATCGGCAGCACCAGCTTAGGAGGGCCCCTCACGGACCACACTGAGAGCCGCGTCACCCTTCTCCCTGTCAATTGACTCGGAGCCACACCATGTCCCCACGACCGCTCCACAGAGAACCACCCAGCGCCCGCCTCGCCGAGTCCCCGAGGAGGGCGTAACAGGATCTTGCTGCATGGCCCTGGCGGGGCGTGACTTTTGTGACGACTCGGCCGTCTATGTGGATGACGACTTGTGGGCGCTGATCGCGCCGCTTCTCCGACCTCTAAGTAGTGAGCCGTCAGCACTTCGGCTTGGTCAGGCGGGGAAGGTCAACCTCATTACCGTCTACGCGGTCACCAGCCTCGCCGCGGAACAGACACCACCCGCCCGGCTCGCCCAGTTGGCCCGCGGGCACTGGAGGGTCGATACCCCTCACCGGCCAGCCCACAGAAGTCGGAACCCAATTCCTAGAATTGGGTTCCGGCTTTCTTGCTGATTCGAGTTGTCCGCGGACCCCTGCAAGGATTCAGGCACGGCCAACGCCACAAGGTGATTCGCGGCCGACGGAGATTCCTTTGCCGAGAAGGCGTTGGTAGCCTTGGCATGAGTGACGGCTTAGACCTCGTAGCACAAGCAGGATTTCTCATATCCAGCAGATGAGACTGCAGTTGAGGGAGACATGGGCTCCGCGGAGTGGTGACGTCTCCCGGACACCAAAATTTGACACGCACCTCCATCCAATAACAGAAGGCTGACATCGTTGCCGACTGTGCAAATTCCCACCAACGGAAACGGTATGACGAGAGAACTCAAAGCGAGCGTCGAGGGAGCACGCCACACAGATCACCCACCTCGCGAAAGCCACAGCCCGGAGCCCATCCTCATGGACACTACGGAGGTATCGATAATGCTCAACATGTCCGCGAGTTGGGTTTACAAGGAAGCGGCTAAATTGGGCCTGAAGGGCTACAAGCTCGGCCGAGGCCGCAATGCGAAAGTCCTATACAAGCGGACCGACGTATTCAAATGGCTAGAGCAGCAGAAGATCCACTAAGAGTTGGCACACGTGGCAAGTCTTGCGAGCTTCTTGTAGCAGGTCAGGGCGGCAGCCATGGCCAGGTCTCGCCTCTGCCAGCCGTTGACCACGTACGGGATCTTGAGACCACGAGCAGCCCCCTCCTCGGCGAGGGACGTGCGTAGAGCCAGCAGACCGGACAGATCGACGTCCCCCACGAACACGTCCATCAAGACGCCGGCCCGCCAGTAGCGCGAGACCTGCGCGCTCCTGCCAGCCGGCGACTTCTCCCGCTTCTTTGACAGCCACATGAGTTCCGGCTTCGGCTACCGCTTGGAGGAGGACCTTCACCAGGTCGCGGACCTCGTCGGTCATCACCAGGACGTCACGGCGGCGAAGGTTGTCGAGGATATTACGGACCCGCTGGTGCGCGGCCCGCGACCCGATGCCCGTTTCGCGCCGGGGCACGGTCTGCGCCTGCGTGCGGGTGCCACGCGCGCGACGCCAAGATCCGCTCCCCACGGTCGGCCCAGGGCGCTCCGGACGCAGCTTCCCGCTAGCCGCCTTCGGCCGGTGGTGCCATGTGCTCCATGGGGCCCCGGCGAACAGCCGTTACAGGTGTTTCACAGCCCGATGTCGGTGAGCCACTGGCCGGTGGTGCGGGGGGCGATGCCGAGGCACTTCTGAGCGGCGTCCTCTGGAGTGATGGAGCGGTCGGGAAGCGTGCTCATGGCCTGGTAGAGGCCGGCAACGTCGGCAGCGGGGCCCTCGCCAATCACGGGCGCGACGGAGGCCCGCATCTGCTCGGGAGTGATCGGCTCGAAGACCACGCGCTTGCCGAAATGAGTGCTGAACGCCTCGGCCAGGTTCGCCCCTGTGATCGCCGGGTACTGGCCGACCGAAACCACGCCGGTGACGTCGTGGCGGCCGAACAGGGCGAGAGCGGCATCGGCGATGTCGAGGTGGGATGCCCAGGAGACCGGAAAATCGCTCCGGATCGGGTACGGCAGCGTGCCCCGTTCACGCACGGCGTCCATGACGTATGGCATGAGCAGGTTCTCCAGGTACAGCGTGGGCGCGATCACCGCATGCGACACCCCGCTGCCCGCCAGGCCGCCGGCCAGCAGTGCGGCCGCGCCGCCGATGGCGGGGTCGGTCGGGGCGCCGCTGGCGGGGTCGGTCGGGGCGCCGCTGGTGGAGAACACCACCCGGGCCGGTCGGGCCGCATTGACGGCGGTGACGATGTTGCGGGCGTAAGCGAGACGGTGTTCTTCGGACACCATTGGCAAGTGGACGAACACCCCGTCGGCACCCCGGTACGCCTCGGTGAGCTCCTCCACGGAGGAGTGGTCGGCGGCCACCACACGCGCGCCGTCCACGATGGCGTCCGGGTTGCGGGTCAGAGCGGTGACGGGCTTGCCCGCGGCGACGAGAGTAGCGACGACAGGGGCACCTTGGGCGCCGGTGGCGCCGTGAATCACGTAGGTCATGGACCCATTAGTGCATGCGATGCACCGGTTACATCAACTGCACTAATGGAGTTATCGTCAAGAACGTGACCGAACCCGAAGCCTGTCTGCCCGAGTGCGGTGTCGCCCGCTTCCTCACCCTCCTCAACGGGCCGTGGGCCACCCTGATCGTGCGTGAGCTGCTGTCCGGGCCGCTTCGCTTCAACCAGCTGCGCGAGGCCCTGCCCGGCATCAGCCCGCACACCTTGACCAGCCGGCTGCGCCAGTTCGAACGGCACGGCATCGTCACCCGCACCACCTACGCGGAGATCCCACCCCGCGTCGTGTACGAGCTGACACCCCTCGGTCAAGGGCTGCGCGACGTCCTGGAGGCCATGGGAGACTGGGCCCTTGCGGTGCCGGATCCCGGGACCGCAGCCACCGCCTGACGTAGGAGGCGAACCGGAGTACGCCGGAAGCGTGCCGTAGGCCGCCGCGATCAACCTCGACGGTGAGCAGCGGGGTCGCGCTGGGCCACGTCCAGGGCGGTCGCGGCGGTACGCCGGGTCGGGCGTACCTCCCCAGTGAGCGGACCGAGGCGTAGCAGAGGCGGCCAACAGCCTCGGAATACCCGGGTCTGCCGGGGCTCACCTCAGCTCGTTCTGGGCTCGATGCGGCGGGCGTAGGCGCGGGCGGCGCGGGCGCGGTCGCCGCAGCGGGTGGAGCACCACTGACGGCGGCCGTGCTTCAGCAGGAAGCGGTTGCAGGGCGGGGAGGCACAGGCGGTCAAGCGGGCGGCGTCGGGCGAGGTGAGCAGGTCGGCGGCGTCGGCGGCGAGGGCCGCGAGGGCGTGCTCGACGATCGCGGTGGTGGGGTGGGGTGCGGCGCGGTAGGGGCCGGTCTTCTCGTCCCACAGCAGGAGGGAAGCGGTGGGGACGCGGGTCATCGCGTCGTTGACCGCCTTGACGGCGGCGGGCAGGGCGGGCTGCCCGGCGACGCGGGAGGCCAGTAGCGACCTGACCTGTTCGCGCAGCGAGCGCAGCTGCGTCGCGCATACCTCCGCCAGTCCGGCACCGTCCGGCGCGAGGTCGCGCCGCGCCAGCCACTGCTCGGCCTGCGCCGGGGTGCCCAGGAGGTCGGCCCTGTGCCCGCCGGGCAATGCGACGGCGCTGTTGGCCAGGGCCAGGGCGGGGCGCTCGTCCTCGCCCGGCGCCGACGGCAGGGCGGCTTCTTCCGTCACGAACTCTTCCATGCTTCTCATGGTACGGGTTGCCTTCATCCATGAGGCGTGCGCACAGTCACCTCACGTTTAACAAGCGCTCCATCCGTAAGGAACTCTTTTCGTGTCTTCCCCGACCCTGCAGACTGCCGCGTTCCCCGTTCGTGTTTTCGGCGGCCCGACTGCCCTCTTCGAGTACGGCGGCCTGCGTTTTCTCACCGACCCGACCTTCGATGGTCCGGGCGATCACCTCGCCGGTAGGCCGCATCCACTGGGCTGGGGCGGAAACCGCCACGATCTGGAATGGCTACATGGACGGCGCCGTCCGCTCCGGCCGCCGTGCCGCGGATGAGGTCCTCGCCGAGCTTTCCTGACCCGGCCCCGCCCAGACACCACACTTGCCCAAGGACTGGACCCCGGCGCGAGCCGGGGTCCTCTGCCTGTCCGGATGCACCGACAACCGCGGTGCCGACGGCACCCAAGGCCGCTGTCCGATACCGAGTTGGGCTCTGTCGCGTCGGCGGGTTTGGGGTGCCGGGTTCAGATGGGGGTGTTTTCGTCGGGGACGAAGGGGTCGCCATGGCCGGGGACGATCAGGGCGGGCTTGAGGGCGAGGATCTTGCGGCGGGAGGCGCTCAGGCCCTCGTGGTCGTCGGAGGTGGGATCTTCAGCGGGGCCGTGGGCGCTCCACCAGGCGTGGGTGAGGACGACGGTCCCGTCGGCGGTTTCCGCGACGGTGGAGATGTCCTGGGGGGTGTGGCCGGGCGTTTCGATCAGACGGATCGAGGGGGAGAGCTGGTATCCGTCGGCGGGCCGGTCGTACCAGAGGTGGTTGTGGTAGGCGGCCCAGACGTCGTGGGCCCGCGCGTTGAGGAAGAGGGCGGCGTTGAGGGTGTGGTCGGGGTGGTGGTGGCTGAAGACCACGTCGGTCACCTCCTCGGGGCTGATTCCGGCGGCGGCGAGCGGGTCGAGGATGAGTGTGCGGTCCTCGACCATGCCGGGGTCGACGACGGCGATCGTGTCGCCGTCGCACAGGAGGGAGACGCTTGAGGCGACGTGCCACGGCTTCTCACGGCCGTCGCGGTCGGCATTGCGGGTGTCGAGGCTGTCGTAGCCGGTGGTCAGCAGGGTGAAAGTGGCCGTCATGAGAGGTGATGGTCCTTCGTCGATCGTGGGGTATGACCGGCAGGGAGGGCGAGGTGCGCCGTCCGCGCCGGGGGCTTGGGGGTGTGCGAAGCCGCGCCCCGGCGCGGGTTCGGTGAACCGGCGGGGCGGGGTGGCCGAACTCAGTCGGCGGCGGTCCGCGTGCGGCGGGCGTAGGCGCGAGCGGCGCGGGCACGGTCGCCGCAACGGACCGAGCACCAGTGGCGGCGTCCGGCACGCAACAGGTAGCGGTTACACGGGGTGGAGGGGCAGGCCGTCAGCCGTTCGGCGTCGGGCCCGGCGAGCAGGCCAGCGGCGTCGGCGGCGAGGATGCCGAGGGCCTGGTCGACGATCTGGTCGATGGGGTGCGGGGCGGTGCGGTGCATGCCGCGGACCACATCCCAGCCAAGCGGGGAGACGGTGGGACCCGGGTAAGGGCGTCGTTGACGGCGGCCAGCGCGGTGGCGGGAGCGGGATGGCCGCCGACCCGGGAGGCGAGCAGGGCACGCACCTGCTCGCGCAGGGAGCGCAGACGTGCCGCACAGATCTCCTGCATACCCGCGTCCGCAGGGACCAGGTCGTGGTCGACCAGCCACTGATTGGCGCCGGAGGGCGTGCCCAGCGAGTCGAGGAACTGGCCGCCCGGCAGGGCGATGGCGCTGTTGGCGAGGTCGAGCGCGGGGTAGTGCTCAGCGCCCGGCGCCGGTGGCAGCCCGGGGTCGACAGTGTCAGCGATGGCGGTAGCGATCTCACTCACGTTTCTCACGTTACAGCTTGCATTCATCCGTGACAAACATCTATGGTCACGGATGTAAGCCAATCTATCCGTGAGGAGATGTCGTCATGGCAGCAACCGGCGCGTCCAACGAGCAGGTCCCCGTCCGTGTCTTCGGCGGTCCGACCGCACTCATCGAGTACGGCGGGCTGCGATTCCTGACCGACCCGACCTTCGACGCCCCCGGCGCCTACCCCTCAGGGCTGGCCAAGACCGCACCCGCCTCCGCCGCGCCCGCCGACCTGGGCCGCATCGATGTGGTGCTGCTGTCGCACGACGAGCACGACGACAACCTCGATGCCTCGGGCCGCACCCTGCTCGCCGACGTACCCCTGACCCTGACTACGCCCAGCGGCGCGGGCCGGCTGGGCGGCACCGCACGCCCGCTCAAGGACTGGGAGTCCATCGAGCTGGACCGTCCCGGCGGCGGCACGATCACCGTCACTGGCGTCCCGGCCCTGCACGGTCCCGGGGCACGGGAGGACCTCGAACCGGTCGTCGGGGAGGTCGTCGGCTTCGTCCTGAGCGGTGACGGCCTGCCCACCGTCTACGTCAGCGGTGACAACGCCCAGCTCTCCCTCGTCCGTGAGATCGCCGACCGATTCGGCCCGGTGGACACCGCGGTGCTGTTCGCCGGCGCGGTCCGCACTCCCGTCATGGACCGCGCGCTGCTCACACTCGACAGCGCTCAGGCCGCCGAGGCCGCCCGCATCCTGGACGCCCGCCGCATCGTGCCTGTCCACTTCGACAGCTGGGCCCACTTCACCGAGGGCCGCGACGAGCTTGTCGCCGCCTTTGCCGCCGCCGCCCTCACCGACCGCGTCGACTTCGGCATCCGCGGCTGAACTCACCTACGTCGCACGCGTACGCCGGACAGCCGGGCGCCGGCCGACAGGAACTGCCACGGCTGTCGGCTGGCGCCCCCGCGCGCCGCACACCTCGAAACCGAAGGACCGCACGACCATGACCGACCCCGTCCGCGGCGCCCGCCACGGCTCCGCCCCCGCCGCCCTGTCCGTACTGGACTCCGCCATGACCGGCACCGGCCAGAGCGCCACGGAGGCACTGACCGGCAGCATCGAACTCGCCCGGCTCGCCGACCGGCGCGGCTTCACCCGCTACTGGATGAACGAGCACCACGCCATGCCCGGCGTCTCCACCTCCAGCCCGCCCGTCCTGCTCTCCCGCCTCACCGCGGAGACCAGCAGGCTGCGGCTCGGCGCGGGCGGGATCATGCTGCCCAACCACCCGCCGCTGGTGGTCGCCGAACAGTTCGGCATGCTGGACGCCCTCGCCCCCGGCCGTATCGACCTGGGCCTGGGTCGCGCCCCGGGCACCGACCACGCCACGGCCGCCGCCCTGCGCCGCGGCGCGAGCGACGCCGAGGACTTCCCCCAACAGGTCGCCGAACTGCTGCACTTCCTCGGCGACGACTTCCCCGCCGAGCACCCCTACGCCGACCGCGTGTACGCCGTGCCGGGCCCCGCGCAGGACCGGCTCAACGGCGTCACCCCGTCCACCGGCCGTCTACCGGTGTGGCTGCTCGGCTCATCCGGCTACTCGGCGCAGCTCGCCGCCCGGCTCGGCCTGCCGTTCGCCTTCGCCGCGCACTTCAACCCGCGCGATGTCGTGGACGCCCTGCACCTGTACCGCGAGCGGTTCACTCCGTCCGAGGCCCTGGCGGAGCCGTACGCGCTGGTCAGCTTCACCGTCGCGGCATCCGACGACGCGCGTGAGGCCCGCCGCCAGGCCGGCACTCTCGCGCACGCCATGCTCCGCATGTTCCAGCGCAAGTCCTACCTGCTGCCTTCCCCCGAGGAAGTGGACGTCTACCCCTACGACGCCCAGGAACGCCAGGCCGTCGACGGCTGGCTGAACCACGTCCCGCACGGCACCCCCGAGCAGGTCACCGCCCATCTGAACCAGGTCCAGCGGGACTCCGGCGCCGACGAGCTCATGATCGGCAGCGTCGGCCACTCCGTCCGGGCCCGGCTGCGCTCCACCGAGCTGATCGCCGACGCCTACGGCATGCCCGACAGCCCTCACTAACGCGGGACGGACGTACCTGCGCCCATCGGCACCGATCACCCTTCACCGCCAAGTCCCCCTGATTCTCCAGGAGATTTCGAGGAGTACCCATGGCCACCGTCCTCGCCCTGTCCGGCAGCCCCTCCCGTGCGTCCCGTACCGCCCTCCTGGCCGAGCACACCACCGCGGACCTGCGGGTCCGCGGACACCGCACCCATGTACTGGCCCTGCGCGACCTGCCCGCGACACCGCTACTCACCGCGGACATCCATGACCCGTCCATCGCCCGCGCCGTGAATCTGGTCGCCGAGGCCGACGCCCTCGTCGTGGCCACCCCCATCTACAAGGCCGCCTACTCCGGCCTGCTCAAGACCTTCCTCGACCTGCTGCCCCAGCACGCGTTCACCGGGAAACCGGTGCTCCCCCTGGCCACCGGCGGCAGCCCGGCCCACGTCCTGGCCCTCGACTACGCCCTGCGCCCGGTCCTCACCGCGCTCGGCGCCCAGGTCTGTCAGGGCCGGTTCGTCCTGGACCGGCACCTCACGACCGCCCCGGACGGCGCGATGACCGTCGACCACGACGACGAGAGGCAACTGACCCGCGTCATCGACCAGTTCGACCTCGCTCTCCCGTCCCGCGCACACCTGACCGCCGCCTGACGACCACCGACCGCCCCGCCCGGTAGCCGCCGCCCTGGCCTTCCGGCGCTCCGGTATTCCGAAAGTACGGACCACATGGCCCACCTGTCCCGCACTCCCATCCGCACCCCGCCCACCGCCGCTCTCGCTCCCTCCATATCCGCGGTGCAAAAGCGCACCCTGACCGTGCTGCTCGTCTCCCAGGTCCTCAGCGGTCTCGGCCTCGCCGCCGGTGTCACCGTCGCCGGGCTGCTGGCCGGGCAGATGCTCCACAACACCTCCCTGTCCGGACTGCCCATCGCTCTGCTCACCGCCGGCTCCGCCGGCGCCGCCGTCGTCATCGGACGCCTCTCCCAGCGCCTCGGCCGCCGCCCCGGACTGGCCGCCGGATACCTCACCGGCGCCCTCGGCGGCGCCGGCGTCGTCGCCGCGGCCGCGCTCGACAGCCCCGCGCTGCTCTTCATCTCCCTCTTCCTGTACGGCGCCGGCACCACGTCCAACCTCCAGGCCCGCTACGCCGGAGCCGACCTCGCCGCACCCCACCAGCGCGCCCGCGCCACCTCCACCGTCATCGTCGCCACCACCGTCGGCGGCATCGCCGGCCCCCTGCTCGCCGCCCCCGCCGGACACCTGGCGACCGCGCTCCACCTGCCCGAGCTGACCGGCCTGTTCCTCCTCTCCACGGTCGCGTTCACGCTGGCCGCACTCACCCTCCTCGTATGGCTGCGCCCCGACCCGCTGGTACTCGCCCGCACCCTGCCCGCGGTCTCAGGCGAGAGCACATCCGCGGACTCCCCCGCCCGGTCCGGCCCCGGCCTGCTCATCGGCGTCCTGGTCCTCGTCCTCAGCCAGCTCGTCATGGTCGCCGTGATGACCATGACCCCTATCCACATGCACGCCCACGGCTTCGGCACCGCCGCGTCCGGCCTCGTCATCGCCCTGCACACGGGTTCCATGTACCTGCCGTCGCCGCTGGCCGGCCGCCTCGTCGACCGATTCGGCGCCACTGCGATGAGCGTTGTAACGGCCGGCACGCTGCTCACCGCGGGCGTAGTCGCCGCCCTCGCACCCGGCCACTCCTTCGCCCTGATCACCCTCGCCCTCGTCCTTCTCGGCGTCGGCTGGAGCTTCGGCCTGGTCACCGGCACCGCGATCGTCACCAACAGCACATCCCTGACAACCCGGGCCAAGGTGCAGGGACTGGTCGACGTCGCCATCGCCATCGCGGGCGCCGTCGGCGGCCTGGCCTCCGGCATCGTCGTCGCCGCCACCAGCTACCCGATCCTCGCCGTCCTGTGCGGCGCCCTCGCCTTTGTGGCGACACCTGCGGCCATCGTCGCGGCCCACAAGAGCACCAAGCGCGCCTGACCGACACAGTCGGGATGCGTACACAACAACACCTCTGGAAAGATTCTTCAGTTCAAGAAGGAGCCCCAGATCGCTGCCGCCGCGGAACTGGTGTGGAACACCCTGGACGCAAACGCGACGCTGGTCGGCGTCGAATTGCACCGAGACTGGGATGCCATCACTCAGATCGTCGTGACCGACAACGGTCACGACATGACGCCCGAGCGGGCCCGCGCCGCGTTCAAGGGATATGGCGAGACCGTTCGCCCCACCTCCATGCAGCGCCCACTGCACGGAAAACGCCCCCGAGAATCGCGTTTCCCCAGGTCAGAACGATTCTGTTGGGGTCGGCTCGGTGGGGCGGGTGGGACTCGAACCTATTCCGGTGACGCTTCTCACCTGCGGTTTTCTTGGCGAAGCGGGCATATCAACCTGTTTCCGTCCGGCTGCGTCCCGCTCGATCCGACTCCAGCGGATGCGGTGCAGCGTTCGCTGCACGCATCCGCTGCGACGCGAAACCGCTGAGCTGATCCCCGTGCGGTCCACGACTCACCTCGGCCGGGGCAGAAGAGCACCCCTTCTCCGACGTATTACTGAACGCCCGTCCGCCTCACCGCCGCCCGCACCGAGAGTGCAACTTGTCACCCTCGGTGATGACCTGCGACTCCCGCAGGCGGAGATAAACAAAGAGGACACCGTGACCTCGTTGGCGTGGCTGTCCGGGGGACCATCCCCGCGGGTACGGGGAGCACCGTAACGTCCTCCCTCTGTCGCTCTACACCTCGGGACCATCCCCGCGGGTGCGGGGAGCACGTGACTGCGGGCAAAGGCGGGAGCCCCCTCCTGGGACCATCCCCACGGGTGCGGGGAGCACGCTTCGAGGCCGCCGTTGTCGCGGTAGTCGTAGGGACCATCCCTGCGGGTGCGGGGAGCACCGTGCGGGCCTCACCGCTGTGGCTGTCTGCCTTGGGGTCATCCCGCGGGTCCGAGGAGCACCATCGCTGTGCATAGGCACGGCGTCAACCTCCGGAACTATCCCCGCGGGTGTGGGGAGCAGCTGGCACCAATGGAGAGCAAATCCTGGAGGGCGCTGTCCGGGTGGGTCCGGGCGATCCCCGTCCGTCCGTGGGCAGCTGGGCAGGAGTGGTGTGGGCTGTTGCATGATCCGTCAGAGGGTGGAGTGTGGGGCGCCGTCCGCTCACGCATGGATAGGCCTACGAGGTGCAGATTCCTACCCAGACAAGAGAGTGCTGCTCCGGATCGCAGCAACGATCGCTGCCAGCCGGTGCCGGATGGCGGATCTGGACCCATGGCCTCTTCGTTCCGAATGACGTTCGATCAAGATCGGCACCAGCGCGATCCACAGCTAGGCAGGTCAGGCTGCTACATGTCGGGCAAATACCATGCTGCCGCCCAGGGGTGAACCCTCACCTCGTTGTGACCGGTTCGTCGCTGCGGACTTGGTCTCACCGGCTGCTGGCTGTGAGCTGGTTCCTTGGAGTACTTCTTCTGCTGTCGGGTGCCCCAGGACCCAGCCACGCAGCGTTTCGGGGTCAACGTAGCGATAGCTCTGAGGCGGGTGGAACGAGCCGCCCGCACGGAGATGGGCCAGCGGAACTGGCTCGGAGAAGGACCTAACCGCATCGAGGAGCAGGGCTGACGCCTGTTCTGCGCCTTTCATATAGGCGAGGTAGTCACGGCGGCTGATAGCACCATGTTCCTTGTGCGTCTTCCAGATCTCGGATGGCGACCCGATCTGCACCTCAGTGACGGTTGCGGTGCCCACCAAGGCCATCACGGGCGATGTGGCATAGAGGATGACCTTCGTTCCCGGCGGCACTGCGACGCGTTGGCGACGCAGTTCGACGGACTTCCTTCCGTCCAAGATGGCCGACGCATAGCGAGGGTGGAGGGACATCAGGAGTGAGCGTTCGTGCTCGTTCACTGGGCTGGTTGGCCTTCCTGATAGATAGCGCTGAACAGGTCGGGAGTGAGTGCAAAGATCGACTGAACACCGAGCGGGTGCCCGCGCTGTGCGGCCAGCGACTGCACTTTGTGGAGCCCTACCGGTCGAGGGAAGATCTCTGTGTCGGAAAACAGTAGAGCCCGTGCCTGGCCTCGATCACCGCACGCGCGCAGGATGTCATCCAGTCCCCACACTCCCAGGTGCCGGAAGCGGTTGTACAAGGAGCGGCCGGTGTCGACGACAGTGGTGTCGAAACTGGAGCAGGCGATCACAGCTGAAACAGACTGGTTCTTGTCCGAGCTGGCGTACCAGAGGATCCGGGCAGGGACCTTCTCACCGTGAGAGCGCGCGGCGCGGTAGTAGACGTGCTCGCGACTGATGCCCAGGTGATCGGCGCGGGGAGTGAGCGCGCTGGGGACGCCGAAGAGATCGCTGGACCACAAGGGCTGGATGGGAACGAGAAAGCACGGCAGCTGTGAATCAGTGATCTTCGCGGGCCACCAGGCGCGCTCGAGCGCAGCAGCGGCTGCCGCCGGCATGGCAGCCGGTACGGCTGATACCTGGAGACCGATGAGGGCCGCTGCGGACTGTGCCTGCTCGTCCACTGTCTGAGCCTCCGCACAGACGTCCAGGACGAGTGTGACCAGCGCCTTGTCGTGCTCGCGGAAGCCGTCCTCGCCAGCTGCGATGCGTACGGACGGCTGAAGGTGGCTGTCGGTGAGAGACAACAGGCGAACGCCCGAACGGCGGCAGTGATCACGCAGCCGGAAGAGGATCTGGCGGGCCAGGGTTTGGTGCATGGGGTGGCCGTCAAGAACCCGAAGCAGCGGCACGACCAACTGGCCGTCGCGTACTCCATATCCGTAGATAGCTGCGATGGTGCCTTCGGCATCAACCACCTGCTGCCGGACCCACCGGGCCGGATGCGTCGCGAGCCGACGTAGTTCTGCGACGAACCCGTTCCGGCGCTCCCCCGCCGCCTTGTTGAGGAAGACAAGGTGTCCTTGCTCCTGTCCGGCGGGGATGGACTGGACCGTGAGCGAAGTGCCGAGGAGATCGCCAGGCTGGTAGACCTGGGCTCTGGTGAGCTCGTCCACGTGCAGGACGATATCCGAGGGCCTGAGGATTCGTACCTGACAAACCGACATGGCGATGTCAGAAAGAGAGGCGAGGAACTCATCCCTGGTCACCAAGAACAGGATGCCGCTGGCACTGCTCTCCGCGACATAACGCAGATCACGGAGATCATTTTGAGAGAGCTGCCGTTTGTCGCCGATATGAGCCTGGACTGCGGACCGAAGCTCCTCGATCAGGCGGTCTGCGTCGTTACGGCTCACACTCGGCTCGGTGTAGCCATGGGTCGCCTGGAGCTGTCGCCGCCGCTCTGCAGAGTCAGTGATCTTGCCGATCTCGGCCTTGAGCTGCGGCAGAACAGCGAGGTCCACCAGGCCGGCAAGCCAGTCCGAGGTGAGTGTCCGGGACTCCTGGGCTCCGTGCCGCTCTCCAGACGAATGCAGGTCTGCGAAGACGTTGCAGTCCATAGCCACGGACAAGAGCGCGGTCGACTCAAGGTCAGAGAACAGATGCGGATGGTTGTGATCGCGTGACCAGACAACAAGGGGTTTGCGGTCCTTGCCGCGGCCGTCGACCTCGTTGCGTGCCTCGAATCCCAATTGCCGCCACATGGCGTCGTAGCCGTAGTCCTTGCGGCACTTGAGGACGATGCCAGACCGGTCGTGGTGGCGAGCGGAGATCTCGTCCACGAGAAGGCGGCCGATGCCTTGCCCCCGGGAATCAGGATCAACACACAGGTGGGTGAGACGGATCTGTTGTCGGGGTAGCGAAAAGAGGGTGTACCCGACGAGCTTCCGGCCGGCCATCGCGGCAAGCAATCGGTTCTCCGCAGCCGCCTGCGCGTATGCAGCAGGCGGCATGAATCCCAGGGTCTTGTTGAAGCGGTCGCCGAGTTCCACGATCGCGGCCAGGAGCTGCTCGTCGCGGGCCCCAACGGGCTTGATGACTACCTGTGTTGCGGATGAAGAGGTCGGCTTCTGCATGGGCCCAGTCTTGCGGCTTCTGTGTCGCGTTGCGCAGGTTTTTCGAGCGGCCTGGTGCGGTGCACCTGCCTGCAGCGGGTCTGCAGGTGTAATCCCGGCGCCCCGCCTGTACCGATACCGGCGGCTCTGGCCAGGTGACCAGCCTGCCTGCTCCCACCTGACGACGGTGGAGAGCTCGGCACCGAGAAGGCCCTCGTGGACGAGCGCATGGGCCACATCGATGCTCGGTCACCACGCGCTACGGTCAGGGTAGGCAGCTGGTCGGCGTACTGTCGGCCGGGGCGTTGCCCCGCTGAACGAGCCAGGCTTATCCCGACAAGCTCAAACAGCGGGCTCCGGCAGATAGCCGAGGTGCTCGATGACCCGCTTGCGAAGAAGCTCGTCCCAACGACGCAAAGGGCCCGGCGGGCGCTCAACCACACGGCCCTTGGTGACGGTCTGGCCCCGCTGGAACTGCTCGCGTGTCAGGTCGATCTCGATGCCACTGGGCAGCCGGTTCCACACGTGGAAGCCGTGCCGGACCTCGTTGAAGTGCACCTCGCCCGCCATGAGATCGCCACCGAAGACGTCATTGACGATCAAAGCCGTGATGTCACAGTGGCCCCAGGCCGGGTTCTCCGACTGCCAGCCAGAGCGAGCGAGGTCGTCCGGGGACAGGTGTCAGCGGCCCAGCTGGCGCGCAAGGCACTGTCAAGGTCGAGCAGGTTCCAAGAGCTCATGCCGACAACATCACAGTCACCACTGACATCGAGGCTGCTGCGGAAGCCGCGAGGCCCGCAACCGAACCCCCGAGGGACAGAAAGTAGTACCGGGCAGGGAGATTAACTGTCCGCCCGCAGGGACCTGAAAAATCCGCCCACCCGGACGGACCGCTGCCCGTGGGCAGCGGTCCTGCTGTGGACCATCCCCGCGGGGTGCGGGGAGCACTCGTACTCGTCTAGCGGCGCTTCGAGAACGGCGGGACCAACCCCGCAGGGGCGGGGAGCACTTCGTGCAGTAGCGCGCGAAGTGGCCCGGCCAGGGACCATCCCCGCGGGTGCGGGGAGCACGCCTCGACGGTGGCGGGCTCGGCGAAGATCTGGGGACCATCCCTGCTGGTGCGGGGAGCACCCGTCGCGCCTGCAGACGAGTGCGTCCGGATCGGGACCATCCCCGCTGGTGCGGGGAGCACTGCCTGACCGCCGGCGTCGCCGGGGCCCTGTCAGGACCACCCCCGCGGGTGCGGGGAGCACCCGCCCGCACGGGCTGCGTAGGCGTCGGCGATGGGACCATCCCCGCGGTTGCGGGGAGCACCAGGATGGCGAACGAGCCGCGTACAGCGAAGGGGGACCATCCCCCGCAGGTGCGGGGAGCACGTTGCTGGTCAGAGGATCGTTACCGCTGCCGAGGGAGCACCCCCGCGGGTGCGGGGAGCACAGGCGCCTGCGGGAACTGCCCTACCGGCACGTGGGACCCTCCCCGCGGGGGCGGGGCGCATACGAGCCGTAGTAGGCAGCGCGGTATGAGTCGGGAGCACCCCCGCGGGCGCGGGAAACATTCATCAAGGTCGTCGACGGGATGACTGGCGTCGGGGACACCCCCGCAGGAGCGGGAAGCACATCTTCTTGGCGCCGAACGCCGAGGCGATCTTTGGGACATCCTCGCGGGTGCGGGGGGGGCAGTCCCGCTCCGTCATTCCCGCCGGGCGGTCGCCGGGAACATCCCCGCGAGTGCGGGGAGCACGCCACCAGCGAACACAGCGACTCCTACCAGGCGGGAACATCCCGCGGGTGCGTGGAAAACCACTCTCGCAAGTGAAAGTCGACGCGCGGCGGGGGGGCATCCCGCGGGGGCGGGAAGCACTCGGACGGTGGGTAGAACAGCATCCGATACTCGGGGCCGTCCCCGCGGGTGCGGGGAGTACCGGCAGGGTCGCTTCCTCGCTCCCCGCATACGCGGGAACATCCCCGCGTATGCGGGGAGCGAGGAAGGCCGACACCCACCCGGAGGCGGGGCCGGGAGCATCCCGTGGTTGCAAAGACCACGCTACCCCGGGCCCGTATGCCGACCCGGTAGCTGGAACATCTCTGCGGGTGGGAGAGCACAACCCGCCAGCCTTGGGCTCGGCGGTGTTGGGGGCCATCCCCGCGGGTGCGGGGACACCTCCCGCGACACCCTGCGACCCGGCGGACAGCCGGGAACATCCTCGCAGGCGCCTGAAGCACTCAACATCGACACCACCGCCTGGCTCAGCGCTGGGAACCTCTCCGCGGGCACGGGAAGCAGTGGTCCAGGCCCGGTGCGGTGCTTCAGTTCCGGGGGACCATCCCCGCAAGTGCCGGGGGGACCGGAGCGCGATCTCGGCGATCGTCTGCGCTCGGAAGAGTCCCTGCGAGCGCTGGCAGCAAGCGGTTCATGCTGTCGCGGATATCGCGTCGTGGGACCATCCCCGTGGGCACGGGGATGTTTCCGCCCCGTCACCTTCGACCCAGACGGCATAGTAGTGCTCCCCACACTCGCGAGGATGTTCCCATGGCGGCGGGCCCGGCCGCGACGGCGACGCCGTGCTCCCCGCACCCACGGGGATGGCCCCGGGATCAGCTTGACCCGACGCCACAGGCCCTCGTGCTCCCCGCACCCGCGGGGATGGCCCCATGTCATCGCCGAGACACAGCCGATCCCCGTCCTGCTCCCGGTAGCCTCGGGGATGGCCCCGCGCCGATGCCTGGAGGACGATGCTGGCGAGCTGCTCTCTGCACGCGCGGGGATGGTCTCTGAAGCCCGCCGACGAACTTAAGGGGAAGACCCAGTCCTCTGCGCATGCGGGGATGGTCCCTCGATCTCGGTCGTGTACCACTGGAACTGGACCTGCTCCCCGCACCCGTGGGGATGGTCCCCAGACGGGCTGGGCGTTCAAGGACCGTGTCGTCTACTCCTCGCACGTGCGAGGATGGTCCCAAGATCACGTTGGATGCCCTCACGGCATCCGACTGCTCCCCGCACACGCGGGGATGGTCCCTGCCCGCGCTACGCCCTGGTCTGGCGTAACCACTGCTCCCCGCACGCCCGGGGATGATCCCACGGTGCGAGCAGCCGCGGTCAAGAGCCAGCTCTACTCCTCGCGCAGGCGGGGATGGTCCCACCTGGGCGACGTTGTGGGAGCCCATGCCGGCCTGCTCCCCGCACGCGCGGAAATGACCCCACGGCGCTCATCGAGTCGTCCTCTCGGCCTTGCTACCCCCCGCACCCGCGCGGGTGATTCCCTCACCGGCGCCGTCCGGTGCGCGTACATCCACTGCTCCCCGCACACGCGGAATGGTCCCGGCACCTGAGTGCGGTTCAACGCGGCACTGCGCTGCTCCCCGCACCCGCAGGGCTGATCCCCACACCAACGTCATCGCCGCCCGGCACGACGGCTGCTCCCCGCACCCGCGGGGATGGTCCTTCACCAATCTGCGGGTAGTCCCACCGCATGATCTGCTACTCGCACACGCGGGGATGGTCCCCCGCTGGCCACGCATCTGTTCGCCCTGGCCAACTGCTCCCCGCACGCGCCGCGGGGAGTACTGCCAGCACCGGCCGCTCTCGATGCCGGGGGGTAGGACCATCCCCGCGGGCGCGGGGAGCAGGCCTGGCCAACGGGGCAGTGGGTTTTGCCGGCGGGACCATCCCCGCGCGTGCAGGTAGCAGACGTCGAACCCGGCGGCGTAGACGCAGGAAGCGCTCTTATTGACTTTCCGGGAACACCCCCGCAGGTACGGCGAGTACCTGACGAAGATTTCGGAGGCGGCGGCGACGTCGAGAGCATCCCCGCGGGTGCGGAGAGCACTTCGGTCTTCTCTGGGGTCGGTACCCGGGTGCGTGACCGTCCCAGCGGGTGCGGGGCGATCAGCGGGAACTTCCTACGTTCAACCCAGACCTGTTTCATTTATTGCACATGTTTCGGTTATTGCGGATACTGGAGGTGCCGTCAAGCAATGACGCCCACCCGCCACGAACTCTAGGGGCGCACCGTGACGAAGACAGACTTCAGGCCCGTGAAGCTCCCGCCCGAGAAGACCGCCACAGCGAACCGTGCCCTCACCCGTGTCCGCGGCTACCTTGCCGAACATCCCGACCTCGGACAGATTGCCGTCAAGCCGCTCGACGACAGAGAGCCTGAGCCCCTCACACTGCCCCGTGAGGCCGTCGAGCTCCTCGCCGGTCTCCTCGCTCACCTCGGGGCAGGCCGAGGCGTGTCCATCGTCCCCAGCACCGCGGAGCTCACTACCCAGCAAGCGGCAGACATCCTCAACGTTTCCCGGCCCTTCCTCATCGGCCTCCTGGACGCAGGCGAAATCGAGTGCCGTCTAGTCGGAACGCACCGCAGGATCACGGCGTCCTCGCTCATGGAGTACAAGCAAGCAGACGACCGGCGCCGTCGTGAAGCAGCAGACGAGCTCACTCAGCTCGGCCAGGAGATGGGAATGATGTAGTCGATGGCCTTCGTCGCCGTTTACGACGCGAACGTGCTCTACCCGAACATCCTCCGCGACGTCCTCATCCGCGTCGCGGGGGGCTGGCCTTGTACAAGCGAAGTGGACCGAGACCATCCTCGACGAAACTTTTCGCAACCTGAAGGCTGACAGGCCGGACCTGGCCCCCGAAGTGCTCGACAGGACACGGCGGCTGATGAAGGCAGCGGTACGGGACTGTCTCGTGAAGGGACACGAGCCGCTCATCGACATACTGGAGCTCCCGGACAAGGACGACCGCCACGTTCTGGCTGCGGCGATCCGCGCCAAAGCCCAAGTGATTGTGACGTTCAACCTCAAAGATTTCCCCGCGGAAGCCTTGGCGCCATGGGACGTAGAAGCCGTCCACCCGGACGCATTCCTCGAAGCGCAGATAGACCTGGCGCCGGAGATCGTCTACGGAGAGATCCAACGTATCGCCGACAGTTGGAAGAACCCACCCGGCACGGTTGCCGACGTGATCGAGCGACTCGACAGGAACCGTCTTGTTTCTTCCGCAGCGGCCCTGAGGGCGCTCACCTGATCACGCATTCCTGGCAGCCGTCCCCGGCCAAGCGACAGGAGATCAGCCACCAGGCAGGCCGCGAGACAAGGCCACATTTCAGCCCGCCTCACTGATAACAGCGGGCCAACTGAACACGCATAGACCGACCTTGTACGTACTGTCAGCCCAACAAACGCCTTTTGCCTTGCAGCGGCAGGCGAACCTTCTCCAACCCTACGAGCACCTACGCGTCGGCGGAGAGGGCCCTGGCCTGGGTCTTGGTCCACTTCAGGGCGGCGGAGCACCCTCGTGGGTGCGGGGAGCACATACCGGCGAGGAGGCCGGGCAGGACGACGGGGGGCCACCCGCGAACGCGTGGAGCAGCTCGTCGTCGGTGGCGGCCTAGCTATCGCGCTGGGACCATCCCTGCGGGCGCAGGGAGCAACTCCTCGCGAATCTCATGCAGGTCTACACCGCGGGGCCATCCCTGCGGGCGCGGGGAGCACGCCAGCCCTGTTTTGATCATCTGGCCGACGGCGGGAACATCCCCGGCAGGTGCGGGGGTGGTCCGTAGCCCCCCAGCGCGAAGGGCCCGCGCCGCACATCCTCCCTGCCGGTGCGGGGAGCAGTCGTTGGTGGCGTCGATGCTCGTGCCGCAGAAGGGACCATCCCCGCGAGTGCGGGGAGCAGTACATCGGGCCCTCGACGACACCCCTGCCCGGGGGACCATCCCTGCGGATGCGGGGAGCGCGACCTCGAACACTCCTCCGACCATATCGAAATGGGACCATCCCCGCGGGTGCAGGGAGCACATCACCGAGATCGTGCTCGGGTTGAAGAGGAAGGAACCATGCCCGCGGGTGCAGGGAGCACGAGTCGAAGGCCGTGGTGTCGACGGTCTCCTCGGGCCCATCCCCGCGGGTGCGGGGAGCACACTACTTGTCCCCGATTTCGGAGTGCTCCGACGGGACCATCCCCGCAGGTGCGGGCAGCACAGCGCGAAGCGTGACCGCAAAGCGTGATCGTGGGGACCACCCCCGCGGGTGCGGGGAACGCGCGGCGGGTGACTCGATCGCCCGCTCCCAGTGGCAACCGTCCCGCAGGTTCGGTAAGGCATCTGCAAGCAGCACTTTCGAGCGTTGATACACATCCCGTCCAATCGTCAACTTCCCTCCCCCTCAAGGGATTTCGCAATCTCTTCGAACCGGTCGTCTCGGATGCTCCCTCCTGCTAGCGTCCCGTCACATGCCAGAAGGTAACCGTTAAGAGCAATGAAGCGGCGGCGGAACGTGCCTGACCCAAGTGCCTTACGTGCGAGACCATTTCGGCCCAGATGGGATCCGCGGGAGGTCTCATGCATCCCGGTGCTCACTCTGGACGACCAGCTTGTCGATGTGAGCCTGGTGGACCTGCTCCACGATGCCGACGGCCTGCGGACTGTGGAAGGCGGCACGCCGGGCGAGAAGGTCGCGATCATCGAGTTCCTCCTGGCCATCTGCTACGCGTCCGGCACGTATCCGGAGTCGGCTGCGCAGTGGCCTGCGTGGGTGGATCAGAAGGATGCTCTCCGGCCGGCTGCCCAGTGGCTCGCCCAACGGCCCGAGAGCGAGGTCTGGGACCTGTTCCATCCCGTGGAGCCGCTGGGGCAGAACGCCATGCTCGCCCCGTACCTTGATGAGCACGGCGCCGGGCCGGCGCAACTGGTGATCGAACGCGTCGGTGACTACAACCAGTTCTTCGACCATCACCACCTGGAGCACCCCAGCCCGCTGTCGGTCGCAGCGGCCTTCAGGGCCATGCTCACCCAGCACGTGTACGGGCCGGCCGGGCGGGCCAGGATCTCGGGGAAGGCGACGCTGGGTGCCACCATCACCAATCTCGCTGCTGCCCGCCTGGGCACGCGCATCCGGGTCATCGCGCTCGGGGACACCCTGGGTGAGACGCTGCGCCTCAATCTCGCTCCGGTCAACGGGCCGTGTGGGGAGCTGAACCGTACGTGGACCGTCGGCACGAAGCGGCGGGAATTCACCTCGAAGCCCAAGGGTCGGGCGGTGGCGGGCCCGGCCGATCTGCACAGCTACCTCGGCCGGTCGATCCTGCTGCGTCCGACCCCGGATGGTGAGTTCGTGGACCGGGTGCTGCTCGGTGCGGGTGAGATCCTGTCTCTGACGGACGAGCACATGCAGGATGCGGTGTATGCCGCGCGGGCGGACGGCAGCCGCAGACCGCTGTGGGCTTCGGCGACCCGGGCGGTCTGGCGGCAGGCGCACGCCCTCTACGCGGCGGTGGCCGAGGCCCGTTCGCAGGCCGGCGGCAACGACGGCGGCACCTTGTACCGCAGGCTGGCGCTTTTCCCGGCCGAGGATGTGGCTCCCGAGCCCGGCCAGCAGCCCGCGCGCCGCATTGACCTGTGGGCGGTCGGGCTGGTCGCCAAGCAGACGACCGCGATCGCGTGGGTGGATGGGACGTTCCCGTTCGCCCCCGGGCTGGAGGCCCGCCTGTATCTCGCGTCCTACCGGGGGTCAGAGATCGCCGAACACGTGGCGGGCGCCTTGTACAAGGCGGCGTTCGCGGCGTGGCGCGTGGCGTATCCGAACCCGAAACCGGCCGACAAGAGCAATCAGATCGCGCGGTTCGATGCGCGCTCGCAGCACTGGGCGGCGACGCAGGAGCCGTTCGATGTGCTGATGGAGGAGACGACGCTGGGCGAGGACGTGCGGGCGCTGCTGCTGGAGTATGCGGAGACCGTCGCCCTCACCGCGCGCAGGTTCCTGGCCGAATGCCTTGATCCGCTGCCCAGGAGTGCGCAGGGCGCCAAGGCCCGGGCCGCCGCACTGAGGCGGTTCGACGAGGAGTTGGCTTCGCCGAAGGCTCCGGCCGAACTGAGAGGGGAGCCCGCATGACTACCAGGCCGGGCGCCGAACCGGAAGCCAGTGACAGCGCCGTCGCGCTCACGGCATGGCTCGCCAGCCTTGTCCGCAACCACGACTACGCCAGCCTCGCCGAGCTCCGGCGCCCCCGCGTCCAGCTCGAACCGCACTTCAGGGCCCTGTGGTTCAGCCCGGACGAGGCGCAGCGTGAGGTCTACGCGCAGGTAGCTTTCCTGTTCGCCATCTACCACCAGGGCCGTTCCCGGCCCGCCTACGGGTACGGCAGTCTCGGGGAGGCGGCGCGTCGGATCGGCAGCGGGGACAGGCGCGGCCCGGAGGATCCGGGCGCTGCCCGTCTGATTGACCGCATCGTCTCCAGTCGCCGCATCCCGTGGCGGCATCTGCAGCATGCCGTCGCCCGCCTTCGGGCCTGCGAGCGGCAGCCGCCCTCCTGGGCCCGTCTGGTCGACGACCTCACCCGATGGCACGACCGCAAGGCCCGGGTTCCCTACGAATGGGGCGTGGCCTTCCACATCCCCGCGGCCCGGGCTGCCGCCACGCGTTCCACTGCCCTGCCTGCCGCCTCCTCTCCCGAGAAGGACTCCCTTACGTGAACAGCAACTCAACTTCCACCGGTGGCCAGTTCCTCTCCCTGCATCTGCTGGAGACCCTGGTGGCCGTGCTCCCGGTGCGTGATGAGAACGGCGCACCCAAGTCCATCATCTACGGCGGCGCCGAGCGCCACATGATCACCAGTCAGGCGCGACGCCGGGCGGAGCGGATCCACGCCCGCGACCGCGCCAACGCCGGGCGTGGCGCCCTGGCCGGGCGGGCCACCGGCATCCGCACCCGCGAGTGGGCGCTGCTCACCGCACGCGAGCTCACCGCCGAGCACGGCTGGCAACAGGACGAGGCGATCCGCACCGCGCGCGCGGTGATCGAGGCCACCGGCCTCAAGTTCGGCGAGGCGGACAAGAAGACCGTCGCCAACCTGACCCGGGTGCTGCTGTTCGCACCGGCAGACGCGGGCGCCCGCATCGCGGTCCATATCGCCGAGCACGCCGAAAGTGTGCGGGCGTGGAGCGACGAGTACCTGGCGGCGCAGGCCGGCGCGGCGGCGGCCAAGAAGAAGCGGGGCCGCAAGGACAAGGACACGGTGCCAAACGAAGCGGAGGAGGACAGCGCAGCAGAGCCGAAGCTGCCCCCGGTGCCGGCCGAGACCCGCGCCGCGGTCCTCACCGCGCTCGCCCCGCGCGACGCCATCGACATCGCCCTGTACGGGCGCTTCCTCGCCGAGATCGCGGACTCGCCCAACGTCGACGGAGCGGTCCAGAGCAGCCACGCCTTCACCGTGCACGAAGCGGAGCAGGTCGACGACTTCTACGCCGCGGCCGACGATGCCAAGCTGGACCGCAAGAAGAACGCGCTGGACTTCCTCGACGCGGCCGACAACGCCGGCGCCGGGATGACCGGCTACCAGTCCCTGATCTCGGGCACGTTCTACCGCCACGCGGTACTCGACCGCCGACGGCTGCGCCACAACATGCAGGCGGCCGGAATGAGCGAGCAGGAAGCGGAGGAAGTGTCGGCGGCGGCGGAGGCGGAGTTCGTCACCGCCTTCGTCGAGGCCTTCCCCGAGGCGAAGAGGAACTCCACCGCCTCCACCGGCTCCCTGCCCGCCCTCGTCCTCGCCTTCGAAGGCGAGCGCCCCTACAACTACGCGGCCGCCTTCCAGACCCCCATCGACGAAAGCCCCCTCGACAAGAACGGCGAAGGCCCCGCCGGGCCGGCCGCGGTCAAACGGCTGCTGAAGCACCACGCCTTCGTCAGCCGGCGTCGGCCCGACATCAGCGCCGGACACGTGCTGACCTACGACCCGCAGATCAACGAACTCCTGCACACCCTGGACGACACCGGCGTTGCGGCCGTGTCCGGCATCGAGGAGCTCACGGCGTGAGCGGGCACGTCCTGCTCGTCCGCCTGGCCGCCCCCCTACAGGCCTGGGGGGTGGCCTCCCGGTTCTCCCACCGTGACACCCATCCCCGCCCCACCAAGTCCGCCGTCATCGGTCTGTGCGCCGCGGCCCTCGGCCGAAATCGCACCGAGCCGGTGGACGACCTCGCCGCCCTCACCTTCGGAGTCCGCGCCGACCACCCGGGCACCCCGGTACGCGACTACCACACCGTCGGCGCCGGCCACTTTCCGCTGCGGCCCCGCGACCTCATCACCGATCACCGACGGGCCGCCGCCCTCGCCAAAAGCATGGAAAGTGCCGAGGGAGCAGAGTTCGGCCACCACGAACTCGCCCGCTGGTACGGGGCCCCGAAGAAGATCACCCAGGATCCCGTCTCCGGCACCCTCGTCTCCGCCGAGCTGGCCCGCTCCGCGATGATCACCGAACGCTGGTATCTGTCGGACGCCGCGTTCGTCGCCGCCCTGCACCACCCCGACAGGGCACTGCTGGAGGACGTCGCTTACGCCCTGGAACACCCGAAAAGGCTGCTGTGGCTCGGCCGCAAATCCTGCCCGCCCTCCGGCACCCTGGCCGCGGAGATCCTGCCCGGCACCATCACCGAAGCGTTCACCGCCAAACGCCTCCTGCCCGACCTGCCGGCCAACGACAGCGCAGGCCGTCGCACCTCGGCGTGGATCCAGGTCCCCTCCGGCACCCGCGGCGCCCTGCAGATCAACGACCAGCCCGTCAGCTTCGCCCCCGGCCGCCGCACACACGCCACCCGCTGGGAGACCCGCACCCGCATCACCATCGCACCGACCGCCACCGAATGGGACATCATCCCGTGACCAGCACCCGGGCCTCCACCGCCCGCTTCGTCGCCACCCACTCCGTCCTCTGCCTCGACGCCCGCCACCCCCTGGTCGCCAAGTCCCTGATCGACGCTCAGGAGATGCACCGGACCGTCATGAGCGGCTTCCGCGGCTGGGTCGAGGACGGCGCCCCCAACCCGCGCGCCGACATGGGAGTCCTGTCCACCTGGTCCGTGGACCTGAAAGCCGCCGCCCTCGTCCTCGTCGTCCAGTCCCGCGTCCCCGGCGATTGGACGCGGATTCCGCGCGCGGCCTTCACCACCGCACCGCACATCATCACCATCGACCGCACCTTCACCACAGGCGAACCCGTCACCTTCCGCACGGCCGTCAACCCCACCCGCAGCAAACCGTCGGGCAAACCCGTCTCCGAAGGCGTCCGGGGCACCCGCACCGCACACACCACACCCGAGCACGTGAAACGGTGGTTCACCCGGCGCCTGCAACCCGCTGGCGAACCCAAGACGGCCCCGGACGGCGTCGCCCGCATCGGCGCCACCACCGCCCCCGAAGCCCTCGGGATCCGCATGCTGCCGACCATCTCCAGCGCCCACCGCAACAAACCCGTCCGGATCGGCCGAGCCGAAATCCGCGGCACCCTCACGGTCACTGACCCCGAAACCCTCGTCGAGGCCCTGACCAATGGCCTTGGCCACGCCCGCGCCTACAGCTGCGGTCTCATCCTGACCCGCTGAACCCAACAACCGACAGCAAGGCGCGGGCACGCCGCAGCCCGGTTGAGGACGCATGCGGCGGGCCGGGCCCGCGGCACGCCGGTCATCCCCGCACACGCGGGAGGAGAAGGACGCAGTGCTCCTAACGGGAGCCATTCCCGCACATTCGCGGGAGATCCGATGGGGGCCGAGGCTACGCCCAGCGACCCTGCCAGGACCAGCCCGATACACCTCACCGGCCGCCACGGCGCCGCATCAAAATGCTCAAGGTCGCCCGGGCATCACGTCGGCGCTCCAGAGTACGGAAAAGGACCGACGAGGCCGCCACCGTCACCACCACCGCGCAGTACGCGAAGGCAGTGACGGCGGACAGGACGACACTCACCCGGAAGACGGGCTCGACGACACTCAGCAGCACGGACATACAAGTCCCCCTCGGGATCAGCAGCCAGAGGTTCTCTCCCCCGGCGCGGTCCCACAGATATCCACCTTCCCGAGGGCGTTCAGCAGACTTCACATGGCCGAAGAACCCGCATAGAACCTGGTCAGGGGGCAGATGAAAATGCGTTCAGCGAACTCTTCCGCAGACGACGGAGCCGGCGGTGACAGGCAGACGCCGACGTTCATGAGCGACCTGAAGGCGCTTTACGAGGCTGCGGGCGGCCACAGCGGGCTCGGCTACACGAAGTTGGTCCGTGAGGCCACCGCGTCCGGCTTCACCGTGAACAAGTCCAGCTTCACGGCCTGGATGAACACGAGCCCTCTGAAGGCGTACCCCCCGACCGATCAGCCCCACGTCGAGTACGTGATGAGGAAGCTCATCCCCGACCTGCAAACAAGGGCCGATCGCCGATCACCGGGCCACGTCCCGGTCTCTGAGGCAGTTTGGGCCGCCCGGCTCGCAGCCGCGCAAAGGGTCAGCCAGAGCGGCAAGGGGGGCCGCGGCCCTCGGGTGGGCGCAGCCTCAAAAGGCCATCTGCTGCGCGGTGCCTCCCAGACCCTCCTCGATGTCCTGCCCGTCGACTTCGTGGGACGCGAGGAGGAACTTGACGATCTGGAACGCTTCGTCACGGCTCCCCACGGCTCCCCCAACTACCTGTGGTGGCAGGCCGGGCCCTGGGCCGGTAAGTCGGCGCTGCTGTCCTGGTTTGCCGCCCGCTGTTTGCCCGCCGGAATCGACATCGCGTACTACTTCATCGTCGGCCGTCTGGGCACCGACCGCCGTGACGGCTTCGTCCGCACCGTCAGTAACCAGCTGGCTGCCGCGGCGGAAGGCAAGCGGCGTCCGCCCATCGACCTGCAGCAACCGAACCTAGGCCCGCTGTACGAAGCAGCGGCCCGGGCCTGCGCGGCGCGTCATCGCCGTCTCATCCTGATCGTCGACGGACTCGACGAAGATGCCGATGCCGGTTCCGACTCGACCGGTATCGCCGGACTCCTGCCCAAGGACCCGCCTGCCGGGATGCGCGTCATCGTCGCCGGACGGCCCCACCCGCGCGTGCCAGAGAAGTTGGCATCGGATCACCCCCTGCGCGACCCTGCCATCGTCCGGCCCCTGGCCGACTCCCCCGCCGCGCGCATCATCCGCGATGCCGCCCTGACCGAGCTACGGACTCTGCTTGCCGACCCCGTCGGACAACACCTGCTGGGTCTGTTGGTCACGGCGCACGGCGCCCTCACCGGGGCGGACCTCGCCGAACTCGCCGCGATCAGTCCCTTGCAGGTGCGCGACAAACTCTCCGGTGTCACCGGCCGATCCCTGGCCCCCACCCGCACCGATCTGCTGCCCCTGGACGTGCACACCGAGGCAGAAGCAGAAGCGGGAAGCCAGACATTCGTGCTCGCCCACCAGGAACTTCATAACACCGCGTATCAGAAACTCGGCCGACCCTTCCGTACCGCCTGTGTCACTGCCTTGCACAACTGGGCTCGCCAGTACGGCGAGGACGGCTGGCCCCACGACACCCCGAACTACCTGCTCACCGGCTACGCCCGCCTCCTGCACGCGGACGCCGACACCAAACGGCTCACCGCCCTGGCTCTCGACGCGCGCCGTCAACTCCGCCTCGTTGAGCATGCTGGGGCGGACGTCGCCCTGCTCCACCTCGACTGGGCCGCATCCGCATCCGCGAACTCAGTGTCAGCGCTGGGCACGGCCGCGGCGCTCGCCGCCTCCCGGGACGTGCTGCTGCCCCACGTGCGACCGCTGCCCCCAGCCGTGGCGCAGACCATCGCCCGGCTCGGCGACGCACCCCGAGCCCGCGCCCTGACCAGCACCGCCGGGCGCACCGTCGACAAGGCACTGAACCTGGCCGGCGTGGCACGCGCCCCGCAAACCACAGGTGACATCCATGCCCCTGCCACCGCCCAGGAGGCAGCCAAGTGGGCACAGCAAGCACTGCGCGAGGCCAGCCAATTCGGCGACAGCGTCGACGAAGCGGAAGGCGCCGCCGGGCACGCGGCCCTCGCCCTGCTGGAAGCAGCCCTAGCGAACGACGACGGTACACACGAGGGGAACACCCCTCGCCGGCAGCCAGCAGAGTACTGGGCCGAGCCCACCACCCCGGCCCGCGCTACGCGCGAAGGCCGCGAGCGCCAGGGTCTCCTCAAGGAGGGCCTGGCCCTGCTGCGCTGCACCCGCGGGATGGGAACGGCCCGCCTGGAGACCTGGGCGCAGGCCGCCCGCCTACTGGCAGCGGACCACCCCGAGCGGGCCGACGAGCTCCTGAACACACTGGAAGAACAAGCCGAAGACCTCACATGCGACGAGCCAGCCGAAACAGACTCCGCAACCTGCGCGATCCAGCTCTGGCACACAGCAGCCTGCGCGGCCCCCGACCGCACTGACCGCCTCATCGACCGCATCCTGACCCACGCGCAAGAGGTCTTCACCGACGCGGCCACCCTGGAAAACGTCTCCACCCTCTCGCTCGCCGCCCACTATGCCGCGCCCCTTCGGCCCGGGCCGGCTGCACGCCTCGTGAGTACCGCCTGCCGCCACATCGAACACGTCCTGGGCCCGGACGCTGCCCCCCTGACGCCGGCCGACGCCTTCCACCTCGAATTCGGCTTCCAGCACACCCTCGCCCTCCTTACCGAGGCGCTCAGTGACGTCGGCGCACCGCGCGAGCAGATCACCCACGTGCGGCAACTCGCCGACCCCCACCTCACGGCAGAGCCGCAAGACCACACGGAGCAACCTTCCCCGAGCGCGGATGAGTTCCCTACGGAAGCCATCGAACTCGCCGAGGAGGCCCTCCGCCTGGCCGAAGCGGCCCCCGGCAGTGAGGCCGAGCAGCGACTGGAGCAGGCACTGGCGCTCATGCCCGCCAGCATCCCCGGCGGCGGCCGCAGCCCCATCTGGCTCCCCGACCTGGCAGCCGCCCTCGTCCGCAACGACCCCGCCGCGGACACTCAGCCCCTCACCGACCTGGCCCAGCACCCCACCGACCGCGCCCGCATCCACGCCGCTCTCGCCCTGGCCTACAGCGACACCCACCAACCCGCCCTCGCACGCCGCCACGCACACCAAGCCGCCCACGCCGCCACCCACAACCCTCACTGGCCTCATGCGGCACAAGCACTGGCCAGCACCGGCGAGGCACAGGCCGCCGTCCGCCTCATCGAACAACACACGCAACCCCGCGGCGCCGCCGCACGGGCGGCCTGGCGTACCACCGACCGCGCAGCCCGCATCGCCGTCGCCACCGAACTGGCCCCTCGCACCCCCGAGCAGGCGGGTGACTTGCTCCTTCCCCTCCTCGAACGCCTCCACGCCACCAGCCGCAGCACTCGAAGCACCGGTCTACTGTCCTCGCTGGCCGAACTCCTGCCCGCCGCAGACCACCTACCGCCCGCGCCACGACAGCTTCTTGAGACGCTGCTAGAACAAGCCCGCGACCAGGTATCACGCCACAGCCCACACTCCTGGCTCCCCGAAGACGTCCTTGTCCAGGCACTCCTGCGCCTCAAGGCCGGCGAGCACCCCGACCTGCAACTGACCTGGCTGACACGCGACCTCGCCAGCCGGGGGCCCGAACACTTCCCCACCCCCGCCCTCGCCGTCCTGCACGCAGCCCTCGGCGACACTCACACCGCACTCCACGTGGCAAAACAACCTGCCAACCCGCTCCTGCGGGCCCTTGCACTCACCGCAGTCGCAACCCACCACGCGCACCTGTCCATCCGCCACCACCCCACCACCGGTCCACCCAGACACATCCACTACACCCGCGCCATCCAGCACCTGGCACACACCACCACAACCCTGCCCCCCAACCACGCAGCATCCGCCCAAGCCCTCCACCACGCCCTGGCCACTCCAGCCTGGCACCACACCATTCACCCCCTACACAAACTCGCCCCCGAAGCACTCACCGCCATCCGCGACATCACAATCACCCACCTCCACACACCACAAGCCCACTGAACCGATCGGTGATATTGACGCTGTGCCACCTTGTACGTCCGTCCCTGCTGGTCCCCGCACACCCGGGGATGGTCCCTCGATGGGACTCCCTGTTCCCCGCGTCGGCGGAAATGACCCCGGGTCGTCTCCGGGTAGCAGGTTGAGAGCGTCTTCTTCCCGCGCATACGGGGATGGTCCCGGCATTGGCCGCGCCGCCGGGTGCGACGTCTGCTCCCCGCACACGCGCGGATGTTCCCATGATGCGGTCCCGGAACGGATCGATGAGCGTCTGCTCCCCGCACCCGCGGGAATGGTCCCGACCGCATCTCGGTGCAGATGAAGCGGCTGAAGCGCTCCCCGCACGCGCGGGGATGGGCCCGATGCCGCTGCCGAGTCCGCCGAAGACGAGGAATGCTCCCCGCGCTCGCGGGGATGGTCCCCAATGGCAGGCCGGTGCAGCAGGCGACACTTTGTGCTCCCTGCACCAGCGGGGGTGGTCCCGAAGTCGCACTTGGGTGGTTCACACCCCGGGAGTGTTCCCCGCGCCCGCGGGGATGGTCCCGCGGCCCGCTTGTCCTCGCAGGACGTGAGGTCGTGCTCCCCGCACCCGCGGGGATGCTCCCCGTAGGGAACCGAAGGTGAACCGTAGATGCAGGTGCTCCCCGCGCCCGCGGGGGTGGCCCCTCGTCCAAACTCGCCGTGCCCGGCCAGCGTTCGTGCTGCCCGCGCCCGCGGGGATGGTCCGGCGAGATCGCGCTGACCCTGCTGATCGCCGCGGTGCTCCCCGCACCTGTGGGAGATGGTCCCGTGACATGCCGGGACCGCTAGATTGGCGTGGTCCCCGCGTATGCAGGGGTGATCCCTTGGCATCGGCCAAAGCGTCGTTGTGGCCCCCGCATATGCGGGATGGTCCCCTTTCGCCACCAAAGGCACGGATGTTCGGTGCAGGCGAGTCACCCACTGGGGCGGCCGTGGGACCGTAGACCACTCATCCCACCGAGAAGGCGTCAAAGCCCCAGGTCACGGATGCCCGGAAGGTCACAAGGACGCAGAACGCTGCACGTTCGCTGCACCGTTACGGAGCCCGCAGGTCCCCAGAAAGCGCATTTCCCCAGGTCAGAACGATTCTTCCTGGGCAGCGCGGTGGGGCGAGTGGGACTCGAACTATCCCAGTGACACTTCTCACCTGCGGTTTTCTTGGCGAAGCGGGCATATCAACCTGTTTCCGTCCGGCTGCGTCCCGCTCGATCCGACTCCAGCGGATGCGGTGCAGCGTTCGCTGCACGCATCCGCTGCGACGCGAAACCGCTGAGCTGATCCCCGTGCGGTCCACGACTCACCTCGGCCGGGGCAGAAGAGCACCCCTTCTCCGACGTATTACTGAACGCCCGTCCGCCTCACCGCCGCCCGCACCGAGAGTGCAACTTGTCACCCTCGGTGATGACCTGCGACTCCCGCAGGCGGAGATAAACAAAGAGGACACCGTGACCTCGTTGGCGTGGCTGTCCGGGGGACCATCCCCGCGGGTACGGGGAGCACTGACGAGCTCGCGCTGAGCGGCACTCATCCCGGTCTGCTCGGGGAGGGGGCCATCCCCGCGGGTGCGGGGAGCGCATCGGCACAGGCTCGCACAGCCGTACCGGGTCGGGGCCATCCCCGGGGGTGCGGGGAGCACCTGGGTGGAGTCGATGCTCTTCCGTCGTGCGCGGCCATCCCCGCGGGTGCGGGGAGCACATGACCGTCCTACTTCAGAAAGGCCGCAGTCAGGGGCCATCCCCGCGGGTGCAGGGAGCACTGGGCGTCGGTCAAGGTGGTCAGGTCCATGGGGGAGGCCATCCCCGCGGGTGCGGGGAGCACCACAGCGGCGGGTTCGAAGAGCAGCTCGGCCAGGGGCCATCCCCGCGGGTGCGGGGAGCACGTACGTCGTCATCGTCCGCCTCCGTCGGGCTCGGGGCCATCCCCGCGGGTGCGGGGAGCACGGTGCGGGAGCCGGACGCGCGGTCGTTCAAACGGGGCCATCCCCGCGGGTGCGGGGAGCACCTGATCCCGCCTCGGCCGCCGCGGCGGCACCGGGGGCCATCCCCGCGGGTGCGGGGAGCACACTGCTCGACCTGCTCTTTTGTCAGCCCGTAGAGCGGTTACGGAGCAGTTTCTCCGAAACCGGCACGGCGGCAAAAGGGTCATGGAGTCAGGTCAGCCTTTACCGAATCGGCGGCGCTTCGCAGCGTTGCTCCAGCCGGGTTTCGGTGTGGCGGAGGCCGGTGGCGTCTGTGTGTTCGGGCGGCGGATGAGGGTCAGGCCCTCGTGGTCAACCGGGTGCCAAGCGTGTTCATGGGTGTGGAAGGTGAAGCCCTGTTCGTTGTTGGTGGTGTGGGCGAGCAGGGCGCGGCCCTGGCCCGCGTATTGCTGAACCTCGTTCCACAGGACGTCACGGACGCGCGCGGAGGGGTTGCCAGTGAAGACGCCCGCAGAGATTTCGAGGAGCCAGCGGGTGAGGAACCCACGAAGCCCGGGTGGGCAGGTGGAGAGGACGATGACGGTCACCAGATGACCGCCTCATCCGCGTCCGTGACCACGTCTGCGGAGCCGTAGTTCACTCCGGCTGCCACCTGTTGGCCTTGGTCGCTCTGGAGTGTGACGCGGTCCTGTTCGCTAGCCCGGTCGTCAGCCGCAGCCTGGGCGCCGGGCAGCAGCAGGTGCTTGATGTCCTTGACGCAGCGGTCCAGGAGTCCGGTCTCGTTGATGTGGTCGCGCAGGCCGCGGCGGGTTCGGGGGCCCACGTCCTCGGGGCCCTCGGCCGCGATGTCGAAGGCGAGAGGGATGCCGATCTCGGTCTTGTAGAGATCTGCGATGTCCAGGACGAAGGAGAGTTCGTGTCCAGAGTGGACGAAGCCGAGGCCGGGGCTGCATCCGAGCGAAGCGACGACGGCGTGGGCGATACCGTACATGCACTGGGCTGCGGCGGTGATGCCCTGGTTGACAGGGTCGCCGCTGCCGAAGTCGCTTGGGGTGTATTTCCTGCCCTGCCAGCGGACGCCGGTGCGGGCTGCCTGGGCGCGGTAGCACTCTTTGACACGGTCGCCTTCGCGGCCCAGGAGCTGTTGACGGGTCAGGCCGTCCGGGTCCTCGTCGGGGAAGCGCAGCCGGTACATGGCGCAGGCGACGGTGAGGCGGCTGCGTAGATTGGCCCACTGCGCGGCCTGGGCTTCGACGAGTGCAGCTGAACGGCTCAACGCTCTGCCTCCGGCGTAGTAGCGCACGCCGTGCTCTCCTACCCAGACGACCGCCGCTCCCGTCTCGCCGAGAACGCTCATCGCCTGGTGGGTGATGCGGGTGCCGGGCCCGAGCAGGAGGGTGGCGATCGTGGCGGAGGGGATATGGGTGGTGCCGTCGGCGTCCTCAACCGTGATGGCGTTGGCATCGCGGTGGACGGTGCAGCGCTCCAGGTAGAGGAAAGAGACCCGCTCACCGGTACGGGTGAGATGGCGCGGGGTGAGGGCGGCCCGCTTGCCGACTGTCGACACCGCCTCACTCCCCGGGTGCCGGAGGCGTCGGCACAGGGGCGAGGGTCATGAGCCCGCAGCCGTACGCCTTGGCCTTACCCAGCCCCTGGGTGAGGGTGCGACGCAGGGCGTCGGGGTCGGTGACTTCGAGGCGGCCATCGAAGGTGACCATCACGAATTTCACCCGGTGGGCCTGTGACCGCTCTTCGCGAGACTTGGCGAAGGACAGGGCTCGCTCGTCGCGGACGGTCAGTTGGTACCGGTCGCCGTGGTGCGGGTGGTTGTGGTGGGTGGTGCCGCCGGGCAGCAGGCGTTGGTCCTGTGGCTTCTCCAGGATGCGGAACCCTGCGCGCTCCTGGCGTTTGGGGTCCAGGAGCCAGCCCTGCTGGTGGACGGGGGTGAGGTGCGCGGTGCGTTTGGTGGGTTCGCCGTCCTTGCGCCGGATCTGGTGCACCGGGTTGGCGGTGAGCCGGAACTCCCAGACGTCACCCGCGGCGAGGCGGTCGAGGAAGGGGGTGTACGGGCGGCTCTGCCAGCCGGGGGTGTCCGGGTCGAGGGCAGCGGCCGGCCAGCCGGCCTGCTCCACGAGGTGGGTCAGGTCGGGTCGGCCGGGGCTCACGACGTAGAGGAAGACCTCGGCCCTGGCGTTGTGGTCCAGGCGCCACAGCACCCTGGGTCCTTCAGCGCCGCCCGTGCTGGTGGTGGGCAGCAGGCCGGGGAAGGAGGCCATGACGGCCGCGTGCAGCGACTGCGGGGACGAGAGCAGGCGGCGAGCACCGGGTCGTGCGGTGTTCACGCGGAAGCGGGTCAGATACATCAGAGGGTCTCTTCCTCCACGGCGTCGAACGGTTCATGGCGCGGCACCGGGTGGGCAGCAGCTGGTACGCGGGGAGCCACGGCGCGCGGGTTGGGCACCTCCACGGTGGTGCTGACCACGGAGCGCAGTGCGTGTCGCCGGTGCGCGGCAGCGAAGCTGAGGGGCTGATCGCGCAGGATGTCCCCGTGTTCTTCGCCCTGCACGGGCTCGCGCAGCACGGACAGGGACACCGTGTGCTCCTTGCCGCGCAGGCGCTGATACCAGCCGGAGGCCTGCCAGGGCTCGTCGCGCAGGGCTTGGAGGAGGGAGCTGTCGCGGGTGGCGAGCTCCACCGGGAGGGCTGGTGGGCAGGAACGCCGACCGAGGAAGAGCGGGTGGACGGGCGCACGCAGGGCGGTGTGGAGTTCGTCCAGGAAGGCGCCCTCTCCTTCGAGGGCGGCAACGAATACGGCGTCAGCGAGGTAGAAGCGCTCGGACAGCGGCATGGATTTGCCGGTGACCGCGTGATGGGCGGTCTGGAAGTCCCGTACCCGGGTGCCTGGTTGGTCGATGCGGACGCCGAAGCGCAGGGCGGCCAGGCGGGAAAGGCCGGCGTCGTCGTCGCGGTCGAGTCCCTGGGCGGCGGCGAGCATGCCGATGACACCGCTCTTGGTGGGGGCGGACTCGGTGGTGCGGCGGACGAAGCGGGCCGATGCCCCCCAGGCTTGCAGGGGGGCAGCCAGCCTAAGGACCAGGACGCTCATACGGGCTTGTCCAGGCGTTCAGCGACGGCCTGGCCGACCGCCTCGACCAGGTCGCTCAGCCGGTGGGCCTGCGTGCCGAGGCCAGCGAGCTGTTCGGTGTTGGGGCCGACCCGCAGGACCCAGGAGAGGGTGGACTCCTCGTCCCCGTAGGTGCGTTCCACGTCCGGGACGTACTGCGCGAGGCGGTCCACGGCTCCGCGCAGGTGCCCGTTCTCCCCGGTGACGGGTTCCTCGAACGCGGCGACATAGCTGATGGGCCGGGTGGTGCGCAGTTTGACGATCACGGCGTCGGGGAGGGTGTGGTTCCCGAACGTGTTGATCTTTCCGGTCGGCAGGGACTCGAGGAAGCTCTGTACGAACGCCTCGACCGCGCGCCGCACGGGCGCGGTGCGCGGTTCCTCCTCGCGCAGGCCCTCGCCGAGGTTCTTGGCGAGCTGGTGGACGCTGAGCGCCGCGTAGCGGTAGAGGGTGGAGGAGTTGAAGTCGACGGTGCCGATCATTCCGGCTCCGGATTCCGCGTCGGTGTTCTGATCGTCCACGGCCGTGTAGTAGTCGGATTCGTTGTCCACGCGGTGCACGCTGATGGCGTGGGCGACCTGGACCGCGGCATCGACGTTGAAGTCGGCGGAGTCGGCGACCATGCGGCCGAACAGCGCGATGTCGACGGAGTGCCGGGTATCGGCGATCTCCCGGGCGCGCGCCTTGTTGTCCTTGTCCTTGAGATAGGTCTTGATGTCGGCCGCGCCCTCTACGGCCAGCGCGGCCAGACCATCCAGCTGGCGTGCGCTGAGGAACATCAGGTACTTCGACTCCGGTGCCGCCTCCTGGCCGCCGTCCTTGGCGGCGTCGGCCTTCCGCTTGGGTGCCTCGATCTTGGAACCGGTGGCCCCCTGGATCACTTCGGCGGCGAGCTGGAGGGCCTCGGTGCCATCGATGGCGGGATCGAGGGCGGTGATGCGGGCGGCGAGGACCTCGGCGACCTTCTTCGTCCGTACACCCAGTTCACTCGGGTCAAGGAGGTGCTCCTGCCCGAAGTAAGTGCGGGTGGCGCGCTTCCAGGCTTGGCTGGACACGCGTGCGCGGGGCACCCCGCCGTAGACGGCTGACTTCGGAGCGCCGGTGTCGTCCCGGTTGAGGTTGCTGGGCGGCACCGTCTGCAGCGCGTGCACGTCTAGGAAGATGCGGTTCACGAGGCGTCCTTGTCCATGAGGTCAGTGAAGTCGTCGATGCCGTCTGGAACAGCCGCGGCGTTTGCCTTCTTCTGCTGGGGAGCCCGGTAGGAGTGGAAGGACCGCCCCCAGGCCCGGCGTACGGCCTCGCGGCCGGTGGGCTCCTGCCAGGCATAGAGCTGCCCCGCAAGGAGGGCGTAGTCCAGGGGGAGGTCCGCACCCCGCAGCAGCAGGACGAGCTCGCGCAGACGCTGGGCCAGAGCGGGCAGGCCGGGTGCCATACCGGCACGGACGAAACGCTTGCGGATGGGCTCGGCGATCTCGCCCGGCGGCATCAACTGGCGCACCGCGCCACCGAGTCCCCGGGGCGCGGTGCGGGAGCCGGGCCGGTGCATGGCCGTGCCGCGGGACTGCTGGTGCAGCGCCCACAAGGTGAGCGCCACGTGCACCGCGTCCTCGGCCCGGGTCAGTTCGTCCTCGCGCAACGGCCGCCCTCCGTCGGCGGGCCGGTCGTGGAGAGCTCCGGTGTCGGCCAGCCCCCACAGATCCGGCACCTGGGAGAACTCCTTGCCCGCGCCCCGGCGCAGCCGGGCCAGCGCCCCTACCGCGTGGGACTGGTCGCCCAGATACCCCCGTTGCAGCGGGACGACGATGTCGCTGGTGAGCGTGCTGACACGCTGCGCAGGGGTGGTCGTTGCGGTGAGGGTGGTCATGCGGGCACCTTGGGTGAGGAGTTGGGTCCTTGCGCGGAGCCGTCGTCCAGCGGCCGGTCAAAGGGGTAGGGATCGCTGAGCGCTTTGCCGAGGCGGATGTGGAACCACTTGTCGGCGGACGCCGAGTTGAGCCACTCGGAGCCCTTGTTCGTCGCCACCACCCGGCCTTCCCACGCGGCGTCGCCCGCCTGGCTCATGAGCTGTTCGCCCAGGCGCCGCAGGTGCCGGTGGGCTTCCTGCTGCCAGCGGGTGCGGTGGGCGTCGGGGTCCTCGGCTGCGGCCAGGTCGCGTAGCCAGAGGCGGTAGGGGCCGTCCAGGGCGGAAAAGCCCAGGCTGCGGGCGGCCGCGCGGGGTCCTTCACTCTCACTGCCCGCCGCGCGGGCGAGATACGTGGCGAGATCGCCGAGAGCGGTGACCGCCCGCTCCGCCTCACTGACCGCGTCGATGGCCTGACGGGCATACACGCGGTCCTGTTGATGCAGCAGCACCACGGCCATGGCCAGCCGATCGTCGACGATCTCGTCGATCACCGACTGCTGGGTTCCGTAGACCGCCCCCACCACGCGCACCCGAATCAAAAAGCCGCGGGGCAGCTCGCCCTCCGTGACCAGCCGGGCGATCCATTCCAGGATTCCCGGCCGCAGCACTCTGGCGGCCTCGCCGCCCTGTGCCGCCTCGGCCCGACCTGCCACCAGGGCTTCGATACCCCGCCAGGCCGACCGGGCCGGATCATGCTCCCGGGGCAGGTACACCAGCGGCTCGCCGCGCTTCTTCTCCTGCGCCGGGCTCCTGCGCCAGGCGGTCATCGGCTCGTCGGTATGCATGTTGTGCGCGGCGAGCGGATCGCCGTAGCCCAGGACGACGCCATAGGCGCCGTCCGCGTCGAAACGCAGGCGCAGCCGACGCGTCTGCCAGGTGTACAAGTCGCGCACGCCCGCCGGACGCGTGCGGCCCGTCGGACCGGGGCCGCACTGCTCGCGCCGCCAGGCCGGAGAATCGTCGGGGGAAAACCGCACGCCGCTGGTGTCGGCGGCAACCAGATTCAGGAGCAGGGTCTGGCGCAGCGTCTGCCCCTCGGCGAAAACCCCGCCCAGCGTGCCCGCCCAACCGACCCCCAGCGGATACACCTTGCCGCCCTTGACCCGGTCATCGCCCTCGATCCCAGTCTTGATGCCGGAGGTGTCATAGGCGTGCGCGTGCACGACCCAGCGGGCCGCCTCGGCGAAGCCGAGCCGCTCGACGGCCGGCATCCGGGAGCTGAAGAACGGCTCCCCGTTGGGCACATCCGCGACGATCCGGTTGAGTGAGAAGACTTCGTCGCGCACGGTGCGCAACTGTGCGACCTGGAAGAACGGCGTATGCGGGTGCAGCAGGTCGAACCGCTCGCGGTGGTCATCGAGATAGGCCGTCACCAGCGCGAAGCAGTCCTCGTCGGCCCACAGGCTTGCCCAGTGCTCAGTGTCGCGCGGGCCGCCCAGCGCGTCGTGGGCCAGCGCAAGCAGGAGACGCATCAAGGCGAACTCCTGCGTGGGCAAATCCCCTACCACGCCACGGAGTTGTCCCGCGCGGGCAAAGACGTCACGGAGCGACAGTTCGTCCTGAACACCGTTCTCGTCCAGCACCGGGATCCAGGGCCGACTGGTCAGGTCGAACGACAACGCTCCGTCTAACGCGCCTGGTCCATCGGATTCAGTCACTGCTCACCTCGAGGCCGTCGCTCTGGCTGTAGCGGAGTGAGAAGCCTGCCAGAGAGGTCTGACAATCGGCGTCGAGCACCAGAATCAGCTGACCGGCCAGCCAATGGCTGTCCTTGCTCTGCCAGGCCGGTACGTAGAGTTCCTCCAGTTCGGCGATCGCACGGTCCATGACCTCGGCGTGCGAGAACTGGATGGGCAAGCGCAGTCCGCAACTGGCCGCGGCCCGCGCCGCGGCCGCCGCCGGAGGCCGGTCGGTGGGCAGTTCCAGCCCGCCTTGGCCCTTCGCGAGCCAGGGCAGTGTGGCCAGCGCCCCATCAGCACGCCGCTGCACGACCACCACCTCCAGGCTTTCCTTGCTGTCGCGGACCTGGGCCCGTCCGGCCCGGGTGTCGTCCGCGTCGCCCACGCCCGCGGCGATCCACCCGATGAGCGGCCGGCCCGGCCGCCCCACCCCATCCAGCCGGAACACCTCCGCCCGCCCGGCCTGCTCTACCCGGTGCTTCGCATGCCGCTCCCACGCCGCTGCCATCGCATCGGCCCACGCTGCGGGGCCGGCAGGACCATCGGCGTACGCGCCCTGGACCAGGAGGCTGATATCCCCGGGCAACCGCACGGGGCGCCGCGCTCCCTCCAAGTGGGGCATCAGGACGGCGGCGGAGCGCAGCAGCGCGTACGCCCCGTACACGGCGACCGACCCCCGCACCGGCACGGGCACCTCGCCGCTCCAGTCGACACCGGTGACCAGACACCGGGCCATACGCAGCCGCTCGGGCCGCTCCGCCTGTCCGTCGCCACGCCGATGGCGGTGCAAGCGCCCCATCCTCTGGAGCATCAGGTCGACCGGGCACAAGTCGGTGACGAGCAGGTCGAAGTCGACGTCGAGCGACTGCTCGGCGACCTGGCTGGCGACCACGATGTGGGGCCCGGCCGGGCGCCGCCCGCCCGCTCTGTCCGGCGGCCCGAACCGGGCCAGGAGATCGGCATCCTTCGCCGCCCGGTCCACATCGACGAAACACGAGTGGGCGACAGTCACGGCCTGATCCCCGAAGCGCTCACGCAGCACCCGGGCGGTCTCCAGAACCCGCCGGACCGTGTTGCGTACGATCAAGACACAGCCGCCGCCCTCCAGTTCGGCCGCCAGCCGCTGGGCCAGCACCGTCTGGTCGTCGTCGAGCCGTTCCAGATGGACATCGCCACCCCGGGACGAGGCCGCGGTCCCTTCGGCAACCGGATCCTGACCGGGCGTCACAGCGGTCAGCAGCGGATAGGAGGTGGCCCCAGCCACCTCCTCGAAACCGCCCGCCGCCCCATCGGTTTCACCACCGGCTCCGGCGTAGGCTTCGGCGAGCTGACGGCGACGGGCCGAGGGCAGCGTCGCGGACAGCACCACCACCGGCACCCGGTAGGCACCCAGCCACGACAGCACCCGGTCCAGATAGACACTCATATACGTGTCGTAGGCATGCGCCTCGTCGATCACCACGACCTTGCCCGCGATCGCGAGATGACGCAGCGCCAAGTGCCGGCTCTTGAGTCCGGCGAACAGCACCTGGTCCACCGTCCCGGCGACGAACGACGCCAGCATCGCCTTCTTCCGCCCACGCAGCCACGCATGAGCAACCAACTCGGCCGGAGCCAACCGCATCTCGTCCGAGGGCCGCCACCGCCCCACCTCGCCGTCCACGTCGACGGCAGCGATCTTCTGCCGACCACCGCGCATCAACTCGGCGTACTTGTCGTTGAGAGCGGCCTTGGAATGCGCGAGCAGCACAGACCGCCTGTCGCCCTCCTGCGCGGGCAGCCGGTCGAGCCACTCCAGCAGCCGCGGGAACATCGCGTTCCCGGTCGCCATCGTGGGCAGGGCGAAGAACACCCCGCCCGCGCCTGAACGGGCCGCGAAGATCTCAGCGACCGCGAGCGCGGCCTCCGTCTTCCCCTCCCCCATCGGCGCCTCAACGATCATCAGGCCAGGCGCGGGCATCTCACGCGCCAGCCGGACCGCGGCCTCCTGCACCGGCCTGACCTTCGCCCCCGGCGGCAGATCGAAACGCGACGCGAACACCTCCTGCGCATCCCCGGCCGGCTCATCGGCCCGCCACGGAGCAGGCAACCGCAGCCCACGCCAGGCCGCGGCGACCCGCTCCTCACCGGCACGGGTCTCCTGCGGGAAATACGGGAACAGGTCCGGATTGCTGGCGATCCAGTCGGCGACGATCACTACGGCACTGAGCAGCACCTGCACGGGCTGCGACAGCTTGACCGTCCGCCAGGCGCCGAGCCGCTCGCGCACGCCGTACGCCTCGGCACACGCCTCCAGCAACTCCTCCTGCACCCGCCGCCACAGCTTTTCGCTGGCCCCCGGCGTCCGCAGCAGATGCGGCCGGTCATACAGATCATTGAGCTGTCCGTGCTCCGGCGGCACCCCATGGTGGCCGCCCGCAACGACCGCGAACTGCCCGCTCTGCCGGGCCGACCAGCCCTGCCGCTCCTCCAGCCACTCGGCCAGCAGCACCTGCCCTGCCAGCGCATGCGGAGCCATCCCGCGATCGGCCCCGAACTGCCCCCGGGTCTTCATCTCCAGGCCCTGCCGCCGCATCTCGTCGGCAAGCTGATCGACCTGACACGCGAAGGCCGGCGTGGCCTTCCCGATGTCATGCACCGCCGCCAGCCACACCACCAGCGACCGGCCGTCCTCAGCCCCGTCCGGCAGTGCCTCAGCCGTCAGCGCCCGAACGTTCGCGGGCAGCCACTCGTCCCACAACAACCCGGCCACCGCCGCACTGTCATCCATGTGCCGCCACAGCGGCAGCCATCCCTCGGTATCCCGGTCGTGCTTGGCCCACACCGAACGCACCGGCCCCGCAAGCCGACCCCCCAGCCCCGCATGTAACTCCCCGTCAGCCGTCATGCCACAGGCATACACGCAAACCCGAGGCCACGGCAGCGATACAGAAAATGCGCACCCCTGTACGAACAGATCATGGAGAATCCGGACAACAGCTCACAGCACGTCGTACCATCCGGCGTCGCACACATTCGACGCCCAACTCCCCACCAACACCAGGGAATCTACCAACCTCCATGCCCCTTATGCCCGAATCAGCGAAGCTGCTCGAAACCAGCCCCCGGCAACGGTAGATCCGCAGGTCGCGGAGTGTGCTCCCCGCACCCGCGGGGATGGTCCCATCATCCCGTCCGCCGAAGCCGCCGGGATCATGTGCTCCCCGCACCCGCGGGGATGGTCCCCTTGATAGCTGCTCACCGGTCACTCACCAGCGGTGCTCCCCGCACCCGCGGGGATGGTCCCTCGTCTGCGACACGCTGGAAGCCGGAGCCAAGGTGCTCCCCGCACCCGCGGGGATGGTCCCGGCGATCCCATGGCCCGCATCGTCTTCCTCCTGTGCTCCCCGCACCCGCGGGGATGGCCCCTCGGCCTCGCCGATGACGCCCGCCGCCGGGCCGTGCTCCCCGCACCCGCGGGGATGGTCCCCGGCCCTTGCCGAGCGGCTCCTCCTCGCAGACGCGCTCCCCGCACCCGCGGGGATGGTCCCTCACCGGCACCCCCGAGCGCGTCGCCCGGTACGTGCTCCCCGCACCCACGGGGATGGTCCCCAGAACAGGCGCTGCGTCTAGGCGCGCATGTCGTGCTCCCCACACCCGCGGGGATGGCCCCATCAAGACCCTGGCCAAGCGCGGTCTCAACAAGTGCTCCCTGCACCTGCGGGGATGGTCCCGTCGTTGCCGACCCGGAGTTGCGATTCACCCCGTGCTCCCCGCACCTGCGGGGGTGGTCCCGAGCTTTGCCCAGTACCCGGTTTCCGTCCCGGGGTGCTCCCCACGGGTGCGGGGATGGCCCCAGCGCCACGACGTGAATGACGGCCCCAGCAGCGGATTCTCACCCACAGCGGACAGGACACAGCCCTTCTACGGCCCTCCCTGACATCGCCCACGGGTCGGGCGGCTGGCCCTTCTATCCCTATGTGAGTCCTCTACGCCGCAGCACTTGAGGCCGCCCGTGCAATCGGAGCGAGAGTCTGCCCGATCGCCCTTTCGATCGAAATCTGGATGACCACCCGCTCGGGGTCAGGTGCTGGCATACGCCCATATCGCTCTCCGTAGCGAACAACGGAGTCCTCGACGGCCGCGGCGTCCATGTAAACCTCCGCCACGCCTTCGAGGGTCGCCCACCGGCCGCCGTCCACTTGGCAGACCGCCACCCGAGCCGCGTCACCGCCCGCAAGGACGTTGGCGACTTTCCGACTGGATTTGCGAGTGATAACTCGGGCTACATCGGCACGCCTTCGACCCGAAGGCTTTCCCCGACGCCCAAGGCCCCGCTTCCCGAGAACGCGGGGAAAATGTGTCTGACAGCTCCGCCGATCCACTTATCCGTGCAGGTCAGCGGCCCTGCTGGGCACCCCTCCCGCACGCCCGTACGCCGGGATATCCGGCCCCGAGGCGCACTCAGCGGTCCACGCGCTTCTCGTGCGGTCCTGTGTCCGGGACCTCGCCCACCTCCGCCGCCGCAGGATCGAGCACGCGCGCCAGGAACGTCCGGGTCCGCTCGTGCTGCGGGTCGCCCACCACGCGTTCGGGCGTGCCCTCCTCGACGATCACTCCGTCGTCCATGAAGACCACCCGGTCGGCGACCTCGCGCGCGAAGCTCATCTCATGGGTGACGACCAGCATCGTCATCCCCTCCTGGGCGAGCGAGCGCATCACCGCGAGTACGTCCCCGACCAGTTCGGGGTCGAGCGCGGAGGTCGGCTCGTCGAAGAGCATCAACTCGGGGTCCATGGACAGCGCCCGAGCGATCGCGACCCGCTGCTGCTGGCCGCCGGAGAGCTGCGCCGGATAGGACTGCTCCTTGTCGACGAGGCCCACCCGCGCGAGGTTGGCCCGCGCGATGCGCTCCGCCTCCTCCTTGCCGCGCCGCAGCACACGGCGCTGCGCGATGGTCAGGTTCTCCAGCGCCGTGAGGTGCGGGAAGAGGTTGAAGGACTGGAAGACCATGCCGATCCGACGGCGTACGCGATCGATGTCCACATCGGGGTCGGTGACCTCCGTGCCGGCCACCGTCACCGTGCCCGACGTGGGCTCTTCCAGAAGATTGACGCAGCGCAGCAGGGTCGACTTGCCGGAGCCCGAAGGGCCGATGACACAGACCACGTCACCGCGCCCGACCGTCAGGTCGATGCCCTTGAGCACCTCCAGATCGCCGAACGACTTGCGCAGCTCGCGCACCTCGATCGCCTGGCCCGAAGGTGCGGGCGCGTCGGGTGCCTTGTCGAACTTCATGGTGCTCACCTGGCTTTCGCCGTACGGGCCTCGAGCCGCCGCACCAGATGGCCGAGCGGGAGGGTGATGACGAGATACAGCAGTCCGGCGATCAGGATCGGGGTCAGGCTCTTGTGCTCGTTCAGTGCGTCCCGGCCGAAGTTGGCCAGCTCGAACTGGCCGAGCGAGAGGCCGAGCAGATACACCAGTGAGGAGTCCTTGGTGAGCAGGATTAGCTCGTTGGTCAGCGGCGGCAGCACGATCCGGAACGCCTGCGGCATCACGATCGACACCATCGCACGCCCCGGTGACATGCCCAGCGAACGGGCCGCCTCCGACTGCCCCTTGGGCACCGCCAGGATGCCCGCGCGGATCGTCTCGGCCATATAGGCGGCGCCCACCAGACCCAGGGACAGCATCACCGTGATGTCCATGTCGAGCGCGACCTCGAAGGCCAGCGGCACACCGAAGCCGAGCGCGATGAACACAAGGAGGGAGGGAATGCCGCGGAAGAACTCGATATAGGCGATCGCGATCCAGCGGTACGGAGGCACCGTGGACAGCCGCATCAGCGCGAGGACGATGCCGAGCCCCAGGCCGAAGCCGAAGCCGAGCAGCGTGTAGTAGGCGGTGTTGACCAGCGCGGTGGTGATCACCTCGGGGAACAGCGCCTTGGCGATCTCCACGTCGAAGAACGCCTGGCGCAGTGTCCCCCAGTCGGCCACCAGCGCGAACACGGCTATGGCGATGAGCAGCACGGCGTACTGGACGCCGCGGAACAGCCGTGCCCGCCGCCGTCGGGACATGGACATACGTGCAGAACTCCTCTGGTCAGCCGTTTGAATGCTTGAGGTCAGCTCTGCGGAGTGGTGCCGAACCACTTCTTGTAGATCTTGTCGTAACTGCCGTCGGACCGGGCGTCCTTGAGCACCGCGTTGACCTTCTTGCGCAGTGAGTCGTTGCCCGTGCGGAAGCCGATTCCGTACTTCTCACCGGTGTCGAACTCGGCGGTCACCTCGGTGTCCGGGTTGTCCTTGATGTATTCGAAGAGCACGCCGTTGTCGTTGATGCCCGCGTCGACTTTGCCGGCCTTGACCGCCGTGAGCAGCAAGCCGACGTCCTCGTACTCCACGAGCTCCATGTCGAGGCCCTTGCTCTCCTTCTTGGCGTAGATGCCGCCGGTGGTGGCCTTCTGGTAGCCGAGCTTCTTTCCCTTGAGATCCTCGAAGGTCTTGTAGGGCTGCCCCTTCTTGGTGATCAGCGCCTGGGTGGCATTGAAGTAGGGGTCCGAGAAGTCCATGACCTTGTCGCGCTCGTCGGTGATCGTCATGCCTGCGGCGGCCAGGTCGCACTTGCGGATGTTGAAGTCCTGGCCGGTTTCGATGCCCTCGAAGGGGGTGTTGACGATCTCCTGCTCGACCCCCAGTTCCTTGGCGACCAGGTCGACCAGATCCACGTCGAAGCCGACGATCTTGCCGTCCTTCTTCGACTGGAACGGCGGATAGGGCAGATGCGTGCAGGTCTTGATCTTGCCGGACGAGACGAGCTTGATCCCCGAGGCGCCCTTGTCGCCGTCGCTGTCGGACTTGGTGCTGGTGCAGCCTGTCATCAGCAGGCCGGCGGCTGCGGTCAGGGCTATGGCAGCCACCGGGGAACGAACGGACTTCGGGGGACGAGCGGACACAGGACCTCCAGGGCAGGCTCGAACCAGGGCGCGAGCGAGATCAACAGCGCTGTGTGCTGCGCAAGCTGCGGTGCATCCTGCCACCGGCCAGGGCTCTTGTCCCGCCCTCGGGATTGCGTATGGATAACACACTCGATCTCCACTGCATCAACTCCCCTATGTGAGCAGTTACTTGCTCTGCGTCAGCTTCCGAGAGGGTCTCCAAGAACATCGTTCGCCGTCTTGTGCAGCTCGGCCAGGACGGCTCCCGTCATCGCGGCGACTCCGTGGTCCAGGACCGCCGGATCGGGCGCGAAGTCCGGGCTGTGGGCGCTGGGCACGTTGCCGAACTTCGCCCTGGGGGACTGCCCGGGAGCGGCGTCCCAGACAGCGATGGGCGTGGAGGGCAAGAACCAGTAGTGGTAAGGAATGGCCCGCCCGTCGGGGTCGAGTGCGAGCTCGGAGAAGTCCTCGCTTCCCATCGCCGGGCCCGGGTCGATGATCTGGCCTCTTCCGAACATGCGTGTGTGGATGTCCGCCACGCTCCGAGCCACCCGGGCGTCGTTGACGGTCGCGGGCATCGACTTCACGATGCGTATGTCAGGTCCCGTGGTCACACCCGCCGCGTCGCATTCGGCGCGCACGATGCGTCGTACCGCGGCGAGGATCTGCTCCTGCACCTCGCGGGAGGTCGACCGTACGGTGAGCCCGAGTTCGGCCGTGGCGGGGATGACGTTGTCGGCGGTGCCGGCGTGGAAGCGGCCGACCGTGACGACGGCCGTCTCGCGGGGCGCGATCTCGCGGGAGACGATCGACTGCAGCCGACCGACGATCGCGGCGCCGATGACGATGGGATCTGTCGTGGTGTCGGGGCGCGAGCCATGACCGCCCCGTCCGTGTACGACGAGGTCGACGGAGGCCGACGCCGCGAGGACCGGCCCCTCCACGTGGGCGACGAGCCCGATCGGGCCGGCGCTGATGTGCTGGGCGAGCAGGACGTCTGGGAGGGGAAATCGCTCGTGGAGTCCGTCGTCGCGCATGGCCAGCGCTCCTTGGCCCGTTTCCTCCGCGGGTTGGGCGACGAAGACGACGGTTCCGCTCCAGTGCTGTCGTCCGCGCGCAAGGGCCTGGGCGGTACCCACCAGCATGGCGCTGTGCGCGTCGTGGCCGCAGGCATGCATGACCCCGTCCGCGGTGGACGCGTACGGGAGGTCCGAGTTCTCGGTGACGGGCAGTGCGTCCATGTCGGCACGGATGAGCACGGTGCGTCCCGGGCCGTTCGACAGCACACCGACGACTCCGGTGCCGCCGACGCCCTCCGTGCACTCGATGCCTTCGGCACGGAGCATCGTGGCGACCCGGGCGGCGGTTCGGTGCTCTGCTCCCGAAAGTTCCGGATGGGCGTGCAGTTCCCGGTAGAGGCGGTGGACAGCGACGGAGTCGTACGCCGCCGCTAGTTCAAGGGCGGTCCGGGCGAGGGACATGGGCGCGTTCTCCAGCGTGCTGCGCATGGTCAGCGGTCGAGGGTGTTCTTGAAGACTTCGCCGTCCTTGACGACCACGGCGATGTTCGTGGCGTCACCCAGCGCGTGGATGTCGGAGAGCGGGTCGCAGGGGGCGATGACGAGGTCGGCCCGTTTGCCGACTTCAAGGGTTCCGATCTCGTGCGAGAGGCCGAGGAGTTCGGCGGCGACCGATGTACCCGCGAGGATCGCGTCCATGGGGGCCATGCCGTGGTCCACAAGATGGCCGAGCTCTCGGAGGTTGTTTCCGTGCGCGGCGATGCCGCAGTCCGTGCCCATGGCGATCTTCACGCCGCGCTCGATGGCCCGTGGAACCGAGGCGAGGGCGTGTCCCTGCCACTGCTTCTTCTTCGCCAGTGTCCACGGCGGTGTGGTGGCCGGGTCGAAGGTGTGGGTGGCGGTGGAGAGGGTGGGTACGAGGTAGGTCCCCTGGGCGAGCATGAGGTCGATGATCTCGTCGTCGAGCTGATAGCCGTGCTCGATGCTGTCGACGCCTGCGCGCAGGGCGTTGAGGATTCCACCGCGGCCCTGCGCGTGGGCGGCGACCCGCTTGCCGCGGTGGGCACGGGCCACCCCGACGACGGCCCGGATCTCCTCTTCGGTGAAGCCCTCGTCGTCCGGCTGGTCGGTGGGGCTGCCGACTCCTCCGGTCGCCGCGATCTTGATGAGGTCGGCGCCTTGCCGCAGGAGATTCCGTGCCTCGCGGCGGCACTCCGCCACGCCGTCGGCTATGCGGCTGACGGAGGCTTCCACCGGACCGTTGTCCGTGGGCATGCGGAAGTCGCCGTGGCCGCCGGTGGTCGACATCATGGCCACGGCCACGTGCAGACGCGGTCCCGCGACAAGGCCGCGGTCGACCGCCGTCTTGAAGCCCGCGTCGAGCCCCGCCAGGTCGCGGGCCGTCGTCACGCCCGACATCAGTGTGGCCAGAAGCCTCGGGGCCGTCAGAAAGGTGCGCAGGGAGGCCGGCATGGCGGCAAGGGCCGCGCGGCTCATCTCACCGCCGGGCGCGGCGAGATGGACGTGGCAGTCGATGAAGCCGGGCAGGATCGTGGCGCCCTGGGCGTCGATCACGGCCGCTCCCGCTGAGGGCCGGGGTGCTTCGGCCTCGGGGCCTGCCCAGGAGATGCGGCCGTCGGCGACGTGAACGGTGGCGTCGGGCACGGGCTCGGCGCCGGTCCCGTCGATGAGCCGGCCGCTGCGGATGACGAGGTCGTGCGCGTTCTTGTCGTTCATCGGGATTGCTGCTTCCTTCGTTCTTCGTTGCGCTGTGCCTGGGGACGGACGAGCCGTCGAGAGCTTTGTGCTCACGAGCGGGGCATTCAGGACTTCGGACTGCCGGTTCGCGGTTCGGCGACGGCGGCGCTGTCCCGCGCGTAGGGCCGGTACAGGGCTGCGGAGGCCAGCCCATTGGCGGCGGTGAGCAGCACGGTGATGATCAGTAGGGCCTTCTGCAGTCCGATGGTGTCGCCGAGTCGGCCGACGAGCAGCGCGTATCCGGCGTAGGCGAGGGCTTCGACGGTGGTGACGGAGACCGCGAAGGCTAGGGCGCGCAGCTCGGGGCGGACGACCGCCATGATGAGGGGACGGTTGACGACGGGGACCTGGCCCTGGAGGAGGCCGAGCAGCGCGAAGAGGACGGCGTAGACCGCGATGCCGCTCCAGCCCACCTGTGTGGTGACGAACGCGACCGCTGCGAAGGCGAGTTGGCTGGCCTGCAGCATGATGATCCGGCCGCTGCGGGGCCGGAGGCGGTGCACGTGGTCGTTGGCCCGGCCGCCCAGGACCGTTCCGGTGAGGTAGCCGACGGCGAAAGGAAGGGCGGCGATCGAGGCGGTCGCCGTGGAGAAGCCGCGTTCCTCGACGAGGAAGACCACGCCGAAGCTCATCATGACGTTCTGGCCGGAGCACAGCCGCTGCACGAGGATGAGACGGAAGGTGCTGATGGCGAGCAGCTCGCGCAGACCGATGCGTACGGATCGCGCCTTGAGTTCGACCGCGTCGAGAGCGGGGCGGGTCTCGTCCGGGGCCGGGGCCGGGTCGTCCAGGAGTATCAGGATCAGCAGGCCGACCAGCAGGCATATCGTGCCGGAGGCGAGGTATCCGTAGCGCCATCCGTCGGCGCTGTGGGAGAGCAGACCGAAGAGCGGTGCGCTCACGCCCGCGATGAGGGCGACGCCGCCGTACAGGAGTCCGGTCGCGCCGCCCCGACGGCTGTCGCCGTACAGGTCTCCGAGGATCTCCAGCGCGATGGGTCCTGCGCCTGCGAAGCCCGCTGCCGCGATGGCGTAGAGGATGACGAACTGGGTGAAGGAGGTGGAGAAGCCGGCAGCGATGACCCAGATTCCCCAGAAGCCGGAGCAGGTGGCCAGGACCACCTTGCGCGGGTAGCGGCGTGCCAGAAAGACCCAGGGGATGCCGGAGACCATCCCGACCACCTTGCCCACGGCGACGATGGTGCCCAGGGCGGACGAGGTGAGCCCCATCGCCTCGCGCATGAGGGGGAACAGGACGGTCACCACGCTGCTCTCGGCGTTGTCCATCGCCGTGGACGCGGTCAACAGCGTGAGGTTCTTCCTGCGCTTGGCCCGGCTCAGTGGGGCGGACGCGGCAACTGTGTCCGTGGTCATGGGATCCCTCTCGATGAGTGCGGCCGTCGTCGGGCCACCGAGCTGGTGAGGGTGGGCAGGGGAGGTTTCACGAACCGTGTTTCAAGGGGTGGCGGCCTCGGCGAGGACGGCGCGGGCGTAGAGGTCACCGACGTCATGACCGCCTGGCGGAAGGTCGGACAGCAGCGGAGACAGGTCCGTGCAACCGATGACGAAGGCGTCCCCGGAAGCAGTCCAGGAAGCGGACACGAGGGAACGGAACTGCGCCCGCACCGTGCCGGATCGGCCCGCCTTGACCAGCCGTACGCATTCCTGGATCCGCGCCTGACCCTGCTCGTCGGGGTAGACGGGGTCCAGGCCGGCAGCAGTCAGCGCCTGGTGGAGCCGGCCGGCTCTGCGAGTGCCGCCGGTGACGGCCAGAGCGGGCCGACGTACGCCGGCGGTGCGCAATTGCCCAGCTACCGCCGTCAGCATGCCGATCACCGGGATGGCGACCGCTGCCGCCATCTCGTCGAGGAATGCCTGGGTCGTGAGGGACGGAACGGCGATCACCTCGGCCCCGGCCCGTTCGAGCCGCCGGGCGACGCGCTGAAGTTCCGGGACGGGGCTGGGTCCGCCCTCCAACAGGTGAGCCAGTCGGCTGGGAACGTCCGGGCTCGACAGGAGCATCACTTCCGGGTGCCCGCTGTCGCTGTCGGCCTGGGTCAGTTCGACGAGGCGGGCGTAGAAATACGCGCAGGCCAGGGGGCCGAGGCCGCCTACGATGCCGATCCTCTTCCACCCGGTGGGCATGGCGGAACGTCCTTTCCGGCTTTCCGAACGTGTCAGGCGAGGAAGGCGAGACCGTGCGCGATGCCGTTGCGCTGGATCTCCGAAGTGCCGGTCAGGATGCGGAACATCCGGATCTTGCGGAAGAGGTACTCGATCTCGTTGCCCTGGGTCAGCCCTTCCTTGCCGTGGATCTGCACGGCCTCGTCGAGGATGCGGAAGGCGGACTCGGCGACGTACAACTTGCACATGAAGGCTTCGGTACGGACGTCCTCGCCCCGGTCGAGGGCCGCGAGCGCGGCGTAGGTCATGGAGCGGGCGGCGTAGAGCTCGGTGGCCATGTCGGCGACCTTGTGCTGGATGGCCTGGAGCATCAGTAGGGGCTGACCGGCGACCTTGCGGTTGCGGGTGCGATCGAGGGTGAGGTCCAGGGCCCGCCGGGTCGCGCCGAGGGCGGTGGGGCAGTGCAGGAGGCGGTTGACGGTGACCCTGCCGAGGGCGATCCGCATGCCCTTGCCCTCCTCCCCCAGCAGGTTCTCCGCAGGGACCCGGCAGTTGTCCAGGACGATGTCGCTTTCGATGTGCTCGCCCGACATCGGCGTGGCACCGTCCTCGACCCGGCAGCCGGGGCTGTCCAGGTCGACGAGGAAGGCCGAGAAGCGCGGCTTGTCGCCCTCGGTCTCACCGCTGCCTGCCATACGGGCGACGACGATGGCGAAGTCGGCGAAGGGTCCTGCGGAGGAGAAGACCTTGTGCCCGTTGAGGACGTAACTGTCGCCGTCCTTCTCGGCGGTGGTGCGCATGGACCGGACGTCGGAGCCGGCGTCGGTCTCGGTGAGCGAGAAGCAGCAGGCCCGTTCGCCGCGGACCACCGGCAGGAAGTACGTCTTCAACTGCCCCTCGGTGGCGTGCCGCAGGATGTCTCCGGCGCGCAGGGGCCCGCCCATGTCGCCGAGCACACTGTGCCCCAGGACTCGGCCGCTCGCCGCGACTTCCTCCTTGAGGACGGCGAGCTGGGTGTAGGTGAGGTTCTGCCCGCCGTGTTCCTCGGGAAGGTGGATGCCGTAGAAGCCGAGCTCGCGGCTGCGCTGCCAGACGGGTTCGAGGTCGGCGCGGGTCAGCCTGGTGGCGGGAGTGATGCCCCGCTCGCGCTCGTAGTCGGCGAGCTCTCCCTCCAGGTAGTCGCGGAGGCGGTCGACGAGGGCGGCCAGGGGCGGGGCGTCGTAGGCGGGGCGCAGGGAAAACGTCATGGGTCTCTCCTCGTTTCGGGGCGGTGGATCAGTTCACGCGGCGGGCGGCGCCGGCCCAGAACGGTTCGCGGACGGCTTTGCGGTCGAGCTTTCCGTTGCGGTTGTGGGGCAGTTCGGCCACGAAGTCCACGGACCGGGGCTTCTTGAGCCGGTCGAGGCGCTGCGCGCAGAAGTCGGTCAGCTCCTGCTCGGTCACCGCGTGGCCGGGGTGGGCAACGACGACGGCCTTCACTGCCTCGCCCCACTTCTCATCGGGTACGCCGACGACGCACGCCTCTTGCACGGCGGGGTGTTCGTACAGGGCGCCCTCCACCTCGGTGCAGTAGATGTTGAAGCCACCCGAAATGATCATGTCTTTCTTGCGGTCGACGAGGAAGAGGAAGCCGTCCTCGCGCATCCAGGCCAGGTCGCCGGTGTGGACCCAACCGCCCCGGAAGGTCTCGGCCGACAGCTCCGGCTCGCGCCAGTACTCGCGGACGCAGTCGGGTCCACGGACGATCACTTCGCCGACGGTGCGCGGCGCGAGCTCCTGGCCGGTCTCGTCGACGACGCGTATCTCGGTGTCGTACGTGGCCCGGCCGCAGGACTGGAGCAGTTCGGGGTCGTCGGTGACGGCGTGGGCGATCTCGGCGCCGGTCAGACCCGCGACGACGCTCGTGGTCTCCCCCAGGCCGTACCCCTGGGCGACGATCGGGCCGAACAGCGCGACGGCGTCCCGCAGTCGCTGGGGCGATACGGGGGCGCCGCCGATGCGGACGCTGGTCAGGCTCGACAGGTCGCGATCGGCCACGCCGGGGTGGGCCAGCACCATGTTGAGCATGGCCGGGACCAGGAAGGTGGTGGTGATGCGGTCCTTCTCGACCGCGTCCAGGAACGCCTCCGCGCTCCAGGCCGGCAGGACGTAGGTGGTCGAGCCTCCGAAGACGCCGGCAAGCAGCCCCATTCCGGTGGCGTGGGTGATGGGGCCGCAGGCGAGAAACCGGGTGCTGGGGCCTGGCCGGGACTCGTCGCTCATCAGCAGCTTGCGCATGTTCGCGAGCCGGTTTCCGACGGTCTGCACGGCCGCCTTGAGGGCGCCGGTCGAACCGGAGGTGAAGTTCAGGACCGCAGGTGCGTCCTCGGCGACCTCGACGGCGATCGGAGCAGGGGCGCCCTCGGCCAGCAGATCAGCGTAGGTGAGAGCGTCCTGGCCGCCGGCCGGACCGGCATCGATCAGTACCGGTACGCAGTCCGTCCGCGCCTCAGCGATCGCGGCCAGCGCGTCCTCACGGTGGGCGGCATCGAAGATCAGCATCCGCACCGGGGCGTAGCGCAGGATGTGGGCGATCTCCCCCCTGCCGAGCCGCGCGTTGATCGGTGCTCGCATCAGACCCGCCTTGTAGAGGGCGAACTCGACCTCCACCAGCTCACCCCGGTTCCACGCGAGGGATGCGACCGCGTCACCGGGGCGCAAGCCACGGGAGATCAGCGCCGACGCCAGCTGATTGGCGGCGTGGTCGAGCCGGTCGAAGGTCCAGGCGCGGTCTCCGCAGACGAGCGCGGTCTCGACGGGCCAGTAGCGGGCGCTGCGGGAGAGATAGGTACCGAGGTTCATGGACGTACTCCTGAGCCGGGAACAGCACACCCCAACCAGTTGGAGACATGCTGAATGTTTCCGAACAGGTTGTTCGGTAACGTGTGAGGTGTCAAGAGTCGCCTAGACTCATCCGCGATCAACGGCGCAAGAGCGAAGAGGGGGCCAATGGCCGAGGACAGGCGCACACGGCGCACCCGCAGGGCCCTGAGTGCGGCCCTGGTGGAGTTGGTGCTGGAGCGCGGTTTCAGCACACTCACGGTGGAGGACATCACCGAACGCGCCGACGTCGGCCGGGCCACGTTCTACAGCCACTTCCGGGACAAGGAGGATCTCTTCGCACGGGTGACCGGCAACCTCCTGGACGAGCTCGCCGAGCGGCTGCGCCCCGCGATGGCAGACAGCCCGGTCGGCTTCACCGGCAAGCCGGTGCTGGAGATGCTGCGGCACGCCCGGGACGAACGCGACGTCTACCGGATCGTTCTGCGCGGCGAGGGTGACGGCAAGCCGCTCCAGATGTTCATGGACACCCTCGCGCACGCGACCGCCGAGGAGTTCCGGGACCGCGCCGAACGCAACGCGGTCGAACCGAGAATCGACCCCGGTCTCCTCGCCCGCATCTGGGTGGGCGAGCAGATCGCCGTCCTGCGCTGGTGGGCGGAGCAGGAGGCACCGCCGATGCCGGTCGAGGACGTCGTACGCATGCTGCTCGACCTGGGCCTGCACGGCCGGTACTGGGCCAGCGGCTTCGACGCGTCGACCTGAGGAAGCGCCTTTCGGCGTGCGGCCCATGGGCAGTGGCCGGGGAATGCGTGAAAGCGATCAGGATTCAAGAAGCGCCGGTCACCGGACCGCGGCTAGCGTCGACGACATGACCTCCATCGATTGCATCACCCTCGAAGTGGCCGACCCCACGGCTGCCGAGCGCTTCTACACGGACGCCTTCGGGCTCGACAAGCAGGTGCGGCTGCGGGCCTCCGAGGCGCAGACGTCCGGCTTCCGCGGGTTCACCGTCTCGCTCGTGGTCTCCCAGCCCTCGATCGTCAACGGCTTGTTCGGAGCCGCTCTGGTCGCCGGGGCCACGGAGCTGAAGCCCGCCAAGAAGTCCATGTGGGGCTACGGCGGCGTCGTACAGGCCCCTGACGGGACGATCTGGCAGCTCGCGAGCTCGTCGAAGAAGGACACCGGGCCTGACAGCCGGCAGATCGACGAGGTCGTGCTTCTGCTCGGCGTCTCGGACATGGCCGCGACCAAGCGGTTCTACGTCGACCGCGGCCTGACCGTCGCGAAGAGCTTCGGCAGCAAGTACGTCGAGTTCGACGGTTCGTCGAGTCGCGTGAAGCTGTCGCTGTACGGGCGTCGAGGACTGGCCAAGGTCGCCGGTGCTTCGCCGGAGGGCAGCGGCTCGCACCGGCTCACGATCTGCGGCGGCGCCGAGACCTTCACCGACCCGGACGGATTCACATGGGAGCCCGCGGCATGAAGTTCCGGACGTACGTCGAGCCCCCCGAGCCCATGAAGGGCCTGGAGGTGCCGCCCGAGGTCGTGGAGGCGCTCGGTGGCGGGAAGCGGCCGCCGGTGATCATCACGGTCAACGGGCACACGTGGAGGAGCAGGGTCGCCGTCATGCGCGGCCGCTGCCTGCTCGGCCTCAGCAAGGCCAACCGTCTTGCGGCGGGCGTCGGACCCGGCGAGGAGGTCGAGGTCGACCTAGAGCTGGACACCGAGCCCCGCGTCGTCACCGAACCCGAGGACTTCAGCCGCGCGCTGGACGCCGACCCGGCCGCCCGCGCCGCCTACGACCGCCTGCCCCAGGGCCGGAAGCGGCAGCACGTGCTCGCCGTCGACGGCGCGAAGAAGCCCGAGACGCGAGCGCGACGCATCGAGAGCGCCCTGGCCTCGCTCCGGGACGAAGCGGACCGGTAGCCACGGATCCCCCGCGGCACCCACCCCCTTCGTGCTGTTCGCCGCACGGTCAATCGCTGTGCAGCGCCGCCCGCACCTCGTCCTCGGCGGACCGCTTCGCCGCCTTGCCCTCCACCCGTGCGGCGGTGGTGTCGACGACCACCTCGTGCAAGGTCCCCCGCCAGGGGAACGGGGGCCGGTAGTGCCCCGCGTCGACCGGCAGCCCCCGGTCGTGGCCGACACACAGCCCCGTGCCGCCGTGCTGGAAGGTGTACGGGAACGGGCCGCCGAGCGGGACGGTCGCCACGTCCTCGCCGTCCACCCGGAGGGTGAAAGCCCCGCTGCCTCCTTCTCGATGCTCCGCGTCGAACCGCACGCCCACCTGGTGACGGCCCGCAGCGAGCGGTTCGCCCGCCACCACGCGGTCCAGGTCCCCTGCCCGTGAACAGGCGAAGGCGAGGCGGCCCTCCCGCGCGTACAGGACGAACCCGCCGTTGAGGTCGCCGAGCGCGCACAGCACCCCGGATGCCGCCGTGCCGTCCGGCACCTCGGCGTCGGCCGTCAGCGTGAATCCGCCGAAGAGCAGCGGCAGCGCCTCGTCGTGGACGGGGGTGCCGCCCGGCACGTAGGCCGCGCGGGCGGGCGGCGGCCAGGCGGGCGGGACCATCGCGGTGAGGCGTTCCTGCATGCGGTCGTCCAGGGGCAGCACGCCGTTGCGCACGGCCTCCTCGTCCCACAGCGCGGCCAGCTTCCGTACGACGTCGGGGTGCTGGTCCGCCACGTCGCGCGCCTCGGCGAAGTCGTCGGCGAGGCGGAAGAGCGACCAGCGGTCCGCCGCGAAGTCGCGGCTGCCGGGCAGGAGGCGTTCCTCGTCCGCGACTCCGCGGGAGACGTGGTCGGTGGTCGCCTTCCACTCGCCGTGCACGAGTGAGCGGGAGCCCAACATCTCGAAGTACTGGGTGGGGCTGGGCAGTTGATGGCGGGCGTCGTCGATGACGGGCAGCAGGCTGCGGCCGTCGACCGGCTGCTGGGGCACTCCGTCGACCTCCGTGGGCGCCCGGACCCCGCACGCGTCGAGGATCGTCGGCATGAGGTCGACCGCGTGCGCGAACCCGGAGCGGACGGCTCCCGCGTCCCGGACACGGCGCGGCCAGTGGGCGATGAGCGGGGCCCGGGTGCCGCCGAGCCAGGTGTAGCGCTTCCACAGCCGCAGCGGAGTGTTGCCCGCCCAGGCCCAGCCCCAGGCGTAATGCGGGTAGGTCGCGGGGCCTCCCCAGTCGTCGAGCGCGGCGAGGTTGCGGGCGGCGCTGTCGCCCGAACGAGCCGTGAAGCGGTGTTCGTTGAGGGTGCCGAGGCTGCCGCCCTCCGCGCTGGCCCCGTTGTCGGAGAGGACGAGGACGAGGGTGTTGTCGAGGCGTCCTGTGCGGCGCAGGAAGTCGGCCAGACGCCCTATCTGGGCGTCGGTGTGGGTGAGGAACCCGGCGAACACCTCCTGCATGCGCGCGAAGACCCGTCGCTCGTCCCCGTCGAGGCTCCGCCAGTCCTGGATCCAGGGCGGGCGGGGCGAGAGCGCGGTGCCTTCCGGTACGACGCCGAGCGCGGTCTGCCGGGCGAACGTCTCCTCGCGCCAGCGCTCCCAGCCCTGGTCGTACCGGCCCCGGTAGCTCTCGCTCCAGGCGCGGGGCACGTGGTGCGGTGCGTGTGTCGCGCCGAGCGGGAAGTAGAGGAAGTACGGCTTGTCGGGGGTGGCCTGCTTCTGGTCGAGGATCATGCGGATCGCCGAGTCGGCCAGGTCCTCGCTGAGGTGGTAGCCGTCGTCGGGGCCCGCCGGGGGCTCGGTGTAGTGGTTGTCGCGCACGAGCTGCGGGGCGTAGTGGTTGGTGTCGCCCTGCAGGAATCCGTAGAAGCGCTCGAAGCCGTAGCCGAGCGGCCAGCGGTCGAAGGGGCCCGATGCCGTGCGTTCCCAGCGCGGCGTGAGGTGCCATTTGCCGACGGCGAGCGTGGAGTAGCCGGCGTCGCGCAGCAGTCGCGGCAGCGGCGCGGCGGACTTCGGCAGGCGCGCGGTGTAGCCGGGATGCGCGATCGGCAGGTCGACGAGGAAGCCCATGCCGACGGCGTGGTGGTTGCGGCCCGTCAGGACACTGGCGCGGGTCGGTGAGCACATGGCGGTGACGTGGAAGCGGTTGAAGCGCAGCCCGTCGGTGGCGAGGCGGTCCATGTGCGGGGTGGCCATGTCGGAGCCGTAGCAGCCGAGTTGGGCGAACCCCAGGTCGTCGAGGACGATGACGACGACGTCCGGGGGCCTGCGCGACGAAGTCACGTCGGCCAGTGTGGGCATCGTGCCCCTTCAACGCAAGGGCACCGAATCCTTAACTCGCGCTACTTCAAGGCTACTTGATGGAGCGTCACCTGAATGTGGGGAAACAGTCCCGCCCCGTCGTGGATCGACGGGGCGGGACCGGAGGAGCCGGAGATGAGCCGCGCGCCTACGCCGCCACCCCCGCCGTCTCCGCCTTCTCCGCCTTCTCCACGTCCACCGTCTCCTCCCCCTTCCCCGCCTTCCCCGCGAACTGCGTCCGGTACAGCTCCGCGTACCGGCCCTCCACCGCGAGCAGTTCCTCGTGCGTCCCGCGCTCCACGATCCGTCCGGCCTCGACGACGAGGATCTGGTCGGCCGACCGCACCGTCGAGAGCCGGTGCGCGATGACGATCGCGGTGCGGCCCTCCAGCGCCTCGGCCAGAGCCTCCTGCACCGCCGCCTCCGACGTGTTGTCCAGGTGCGCCGTGGCCTCGTCGAGGATGACCACCCGCTGCTGGGCGAGCAGCAGCCGGGCGATGGTCATGCGCTGGCGCTCGCCGCCGGAGAGGCGGTAGCCGCGCTCGCCGACCACGGTGTCGAGGCCGTCGGGCAGGGAGCGTACGAGGTCTTCGAGGCGGGCCCTGCGCAGGACGTCCCACAGGTTGTCCTCGGTGGCCTCGGGGCGGGCGAGCAGCAGGTTGGCGCGGACCGACTCGTGGAAGAGGTGGCCGTCCTGGGTGACCATGCCGAGCGTCCGGCGCATGGATGCCGCCGAGAGGTCGCGGACGTCGACTCCCCCGATGCGTACGGCCCCGCCGTCCGTGTCGTACAGCCGGGGAAGCAGTTGCGCGATCGTCGACTTGCCCGCGCCCGACGATCCGACGAGCGCCACGGTCTGGCCGGGCTCGGCGCGGAAGGAGAGGCCGTGCAGGACTTCGTCGCCGCCTCGGGTGTCGAGGGAGGCGACCTCTTCGAGGGAGGCCAGGGAGACCTTGTCGGCGGAGGGGTAGCCGAAGCGGACGTCGTCGAACTCCACCGCCACCGGGCCATCGGGGACCTTCGTCGCGTCCGGCTTCTCGTCGATCAGCGGCTTCAGGTCGAGGACCTCGAAGACCCGCTCGAAGCTGACGAGCGCGCTCATGACCTCGACCCGGGCTCCCGCCAGGGACGTCAGCGGCGCGTAGAGGCGGGTCAGGAGCATGGCGAGGGACACGACCGCGCCGGTTTCCAGGGTGCCGCTCAGGGCGAAGTAGCCGCCGAGGCCGTAGACGAGGGCCAGGGCGAGCGCCGAGACCAGCGTGAGCGCGGTGATGAAGGTGGACTGCGCCATGGCCGTGCGGACACCGATGTCCCGCACCCGGCGGGCCCGCGTGGCGAACTCCTCCGACTCGGCGCCGGGGCGCCCGAAGAGCTTGATGAGGGTGGCGCCAGGAGCGGAGAAGCGCTCGGTCATGCGCGTGCCCATCGCGGCATTGTGGTGCGCGGCCTCGCGCTGGAGCTTCGCCATCCGGGAGCCCATGCGGCGCGCGGGCACGATGAAGACGGGGAGCAGGACAAGGGCGAGGAGCGTGATCTCCCAGGAGAGCCTCAGCATCATGGCCAGCGTCAGGAGCAGCATGACCACGTTGCCGACGACACCGGAGAGCGTGTTGCTGAACGCGCGCTGGGCGCCGATCACGTCGTTGTTGAGGCGGCTGACGAGGGCGCCGGTCCGGGTGCGGGTGAAGAAGGCGACGGGCATGCGCTGGACGTGGTCGAAGACGGCCGTGCGCAGGTCGAGGATGAGCCCCTCCCCCAGGTTCGCCGACAGCCAGCGGCTGAGCAGGCCGAAGCCGGCCTCGGCGACGGCGATGGCGGCGATGAGCAGGGCGTACCGGACGACGAGCGAGGAATCCCCGTCCGAGACGATCGTGTCCACGACGCTGCCCGCCAGAAGGGGCGTCGCCACGGCGAGCATCGCGGTGACGATGCTCAGGAGCACGAAGTAGACGATGCGACGTTTGTGCGGGCGGGCGAAGGTCCCGATGCGGCGCAAGGTGGCGCGGGCGAAGGGACGGCGGTCCTGCTCGGCGTTCATGACGCTCTGCAGCTGGGTCCAGGCTGTCGTTTCCATGCTCATGAGAAGAACGTAGAACCTCAAGCTTCCTTGAGGTCAAGCTTCGGAGAGCAAGGCACCGGAACAAGGCCCCCGCGCGTCCCTGCCGCATCCCTTGACCCGCATGTAACAGGAACGTACTTTCGCTTCAACTCTTGTGGCCATCACAGAGGTTGTCGACTTCCTGACGCGAGAAGGCGAACACATGCGAGAGCTACGAAGGCGTACTCTGCTGTCCGCGATCGGCGGCACTGCCGTCGCGGGAGGCGGCTTCACCGCCGTCGGAACCGGAATCGCCCAGGCCGCGCCGCAGCGCCCGAGCGCCCCGAGCCCCCCGAGCCCTCTTGACCCGAAGATCAAGAAGCTGCTCGACCGTATGACTGTCGAAGAGAAGCTGGGTCAGTTGCAGCAGCTCCCCTGGGCCGTCAGCACGGGTCCCGGCGGCAGCGAGACGAAGGACGTCGAGGACGCGGCGCGCGCCGGACGGCTCGGTTCGGTCCTGAACATCTTCGGCGCCAAGAGCAGCAACGCCCTGCAGCGCATGGCCGTGGAGGAGTCCCGGCTCGGCATCCCGCTGCTCTTCGGGCTCGATGTCATCCATGGCCTGTGGACGACCTTCCCGATCCCCCTCGCCCAGGCATCCAGCTTCGACCCGGAGGTCACACGGCGGGACGCCGAGGTGTCGGCGAAGGAGTCCCGCTCGAACGGCGTGCACTGGACGTTCTCGCCGATGATGGACGTCACGCACGAGCCGCGCTGGGGCCGTATCGCCGAGGGCTGCGGCGAGGACCCGTACCTCACGACGGCGTTCGCCGTGGCCAAGGTCGAGGGTTATCAGGGCGAGAAGGGTTCGGGCCTCGACGCCGAGGACCGCATCGCCGCCTGCGCCAAGCACTTCGTCGCGTACGGCGGGGCCGAGGGCGGCCGGGACTACAACACGGTCGACGTGTCGGAGTCGCGCCTGCGCAACCACTATCTGCCGCCGTTCAAGGCCGCGCTGGACGCGGGCGTGGCCACGGTGATGGCCTCCTTCAACACCATCAGCGGCGTCCCGGCCCACGGCAACTCCCACACGCTGACCGGCATCCTCTCCAAGGAGTGGGGCTTCGACGGCTTCGTCGTCAGCGACTGGAACGGCGTCGACGAGCTGATCGCGCACGGCTTCGCCGAGGACGGCGCCGACGCGGCCCGCCTCGCGCTGAACGCCGGCGTCGACATGGAGATGGCGAGCACGGACCTGGCCAAGCACGGCAAGAAGCTCCTGAGCAGCGGCAGGATCAGCGAGAAGCGCCTGGACGAGGCCGTCGCGCGGATCCTGCGCCTGAAGTTCGAGCTCGGCCTCTTCGAGCATCCGTACGCCGACGAGGACACCGCCATCGACAAGCCGTCCGCAGAGGCCCGCAGGGCCGCACGCGAGACCGCCGCCCGCTCGATGGTGCTCCTGAAGAACGACGACAAGGCGCTTCCGCTCAAGAAGTCGGCCGGATCGATCGCGGTGGTCGGCCCGTTCGGCGACTCCGACGACCTCCTCGGCACCTGGACGTTCCCCGGCGCGGCGAAGAGCTTCCCCTCGGGCAAGGTCCTCGCCGCGGTGAAGGCCGCGGCTCCGCGGGCGAAGGTGACGTACGCGAAGGGCGTCGACCCCGAGGGCACGGACACCGGTGGCATCCCGGCGGCGGTCGCCGCGGCCAAGGCGGCGGACGTCACCGTCGTCGTGGTCGGCGAGCCCCCGGCGATGAGCGGCGAGGCGGCGGCGCGCAGCGACATCGGCCTGCCGGGCGGGCAGGAGAAGCTGATCGAGGCGATCGCCGCGACGGGCAAGCCGTTCGTGGTGGTCCTGGTCAACGGGCGCCCGCTGACCGTCGGCGGCTGGCTGAAGTCGGCGCCCGCCGTCCTCGAGGCCTGGCACCCGGGCCTGGAAGCGGGCAACGCGATCGCCGACGTGCTGTTCGGCAAGGTCAATCCGGGCGGCAAGCTGCCCGTCTCGTTCCCGCGCACGGTCGGCCAGATCCCGGTCCACTACAACCACGAGTCGACGGGCCGCCCTTACAACGCGGACAACAAGTACACGTCCAAGTACCTCGACCTGCCCCAGGACCCCCAGTTCGCCTTCGGCCACGGACTCTCCTACACGGAGTTCGAGATCGGCGAGCCGAAGCTGAGCCGCGACCACGTGTCGGCGCGGGCGCTGCGCAAGGGCGACACCCTGGAGGTCTCGGTCACCGTCCGCAACACGGGCGAGCGCACGGGCGACGAGGTCGTCCAGCTGTACGTCCACGACATCGCGGCGAGCATCGCCCAGCCGGTGCGCAAGCTGCGCGGGTTCCGCCGGGTGACGCTTGAGCCCGGCAAGTCGCGAACCGTCCGCTTCCGGCTCGGGGCCGACGACTTCGGGTTCTGGACGAACGCGGAGAGCGGCGAGTTCCGGGTCGAGGAGGGGGCCGTGGACATCTACGTGGGCAACAGCTCCGAGGCCAAGGCCAAGAAGAGGCTGACGATCACGTGACGACCGGAGGCAGGTGAGCGGGAGGGCCGGGTCCCGGTGGGGCCCGGCCCTCGTCTCCCTCAGCCCAGTTCGAGCGTGGTCACGCCGAAGACCCGCTCCTCGGCCCGCTCCCGCACCGGACCGGTGTACATACGGGCGGTCTCGAACGTGGGCTTCATGCCGCGCGTCTCGGCCAGGGCGACGGCGTGCGGCTGCGACTCGGGGACGTCGATGACGACGGGCACGCCGTCCGTCTCCGCCGTCAGCGCGTCGAAGAGCTCCTCCGCGTCGGCGCGCGTATCGGCGAACAGGGGCCCGATGCGCAGGGCGCCGTGGGCCGGGCGCAGCACGCCGTAACCGGTGATGCGGCCGTCGACGATGCGGGCGAGGGCGCGGTGCCCGGGAGCGGTGAGCCAGGACTCCAGGAAGCGCGGGCGGTCGGCGGGGTAGCTCGCGGCGTCGTACGCGGTGATCGCCCGCAGGCCCGCGGCCTCGACCGGCAGGATCCGCGCGGGTCGTGCGGCACCTCCGGGCACGGTGCCCGAGTAGCGGATGGTGCGGTGGGCGAACTCGAAGCCCGAGCGGCGGTAGTTGTCCTGCTGGGCGACCACGCCGTCGAGGCCGACGGTGCGGTTGCCCGCGTGGGCGAGCGCGGTCCGCCAGGTGGCGAGGCCGTGGCCGTGGCCGCGCAGGTCGGGGCGGACGAGATAGAAGCCGAGGAAGGCGTACACCTCGTCGTAGTTCACGACGGAGATCGCGGAGACCGGCTCCCCCTCGATGCGGCCCATGAAGAATCCTTCGGGGTCCTGCGCGAAGAAGGAAGCGCCGTCCCGCAGACCCGGGTTCCAGCCCTCGTCCGCCGCCCATCCGCTGACGACCCGCCAGTCGTCGGGCGTCGCCCGCGAGACGGTGAGCTCCCCAGGGACCGAATCTGTCATCGCTGCACCCTTCGTACGCCGGAGGGGACCGTCCCTCGCGCCGGAACCATCCTTCCCGACTCCTGTCCCCGCTACCCGAGACATAAGCGCTCCTTTCAGGGGTGCTTGGCTCCGGTATTGGGATGATTTGAGCCTGATATCTGCTGTGGAGTGAATTTTCGCAAGGGCCCTGGAAGGGTGGCCCTGGGGCGCGAGGCCCACTGTCAGTTCATTTCCGGCCTTTTCCCAACTACCTTTGAAAAAAGACCACTTGCGGTCATGGAACAACGCGAAGACGATCGGCGCCGAATGCCATAGCGGCAGCCACGAAAGACCGTTCTTCCAGGAGGTTCCAGTGAACGACCGGCTCGCACTCGGCCCGGATGCCGCACGGCAACTGGCGACGACCACCAAGACCACTCCGCAGATGCGCGGCATCACGCCGCGCTATCTGCTGCGCGCCCTGCCCTGGGTGGACGTCGAGTCGGGCACCTACCGGGTGAACCGCCGCCGGACGTTCGTGCTCGGCGACGACCGCATCACCACGTACGAGGAGAGCGGCTCGCAGCGTGTCGTGCCGGGCGACTTACGCGAGGTGCCCTACCTCCGCGACGCCGACGACGCACTGCTCGCGGAGTTGGCCGGTGCCTTCACCGAGGTCACCTTCGAGGCCGGGCAGGTCCTCGCCCAGGAGGGCGACCCCGCCGACCGGCTGTGGGTGATCGTGCAGGGCAAGGCCGAGAAGCGGGTGACCGGGCGGTACGGCGAGGACGCGCTGCTCGAAGTCGTCGGCGACGGCCAGTTCTTCGACCTCGGCGCGTGGACGCGGACCGCGGCGATGCCGTACCGCGTCAAGGCACTCACCCCGGGTGTGGCGCTCTGCGCCGACCGCAGCGCGCTCGCGGGGCTCGCCGACCGGGACGAGGCGCTGGGGGGTGCGATCACCGCGTACTGCGACGGGGACGCCATGACGCCCGGTGCCGAGGTGCCGGTGGACCTGAGCGCCGGGCACGTCGGTGAGCCCGATCTGCCCGGGACGTTCGTCGACTACGAGGACGCGCCGCGTGAGTACCACATGACGCTCGCGCAGACGGTGCTCCGCGTGCACACCCGGGTCGCCGACCTCTACAACGGGCCCATCGACCAGACGCGCGCGCAGTCCAACCTCACCATCGCGGCGCTGCGGGAGCGGCAGGAGTCCTCGCTCCTCAACCACCCCGAGTACGGCCTGTTCCACAACGTCTCCGCCGGGCAGCGGGTCCAGGCGCGCACCGGCGCCCCCACCCCCGACGACATGGACGAGCTCCTGACCCGGGTCTGGAAGCAGCCCGGCTTCTTCCTGGCCCACCCCAGGGCGATCGCCGCCTTCGGCCGTGAATGTACGCGGCGGGGCGTACCCCCGGTGACGGACAACCGCTTCGGCAGCCCGCTCCTGACCTGGCGCGGCGTTCCGCTGATCCCGTCGGACAAGGTGCGGTTCTCGAACGGCATGGGTGCCGGCGTCGGCACCACGGAGATCCTGCTGATGCGGACGGGCGAGGCCGAGCAGGGTGTCGTGGGGCTGCGTCCCGCGGGCGTCGCGGACGAGGTCGAGCCGGGCCTGTCCATGCGGAACATGGGCGTCGACCAGAAGGGCATCACGTCGTACCTGATGACGGCGTACTTCAACACGGCGGTCCTGGTCGAGGACGCCATCGCCGTCCTGCAGAACGTCGAGGTGTCGAACTACCATGACTACTCCTGACGTCACGGCGCGCGGGCTCGGCGTTCCGGGGCTCTCGGGTGTGACGGGGGTGCCGGGGCTGCCCGGCACGGGTGCGGGTCCGACAGGACCGACGGGGTCGACAGGACCGACGGGGTCGACGGCGGTGCTGCCGACGGCCCCCGCGGAACCCGCTTCCCCGGCCGCGGCCCCCGGGCCGGGCGCGCTCCCGCAGCTCCAACCCCCGGGGTTCTCGCCCGAGTCGGCGCGCCAGGACATCCCGATCCTGCACCGCACCGTCAACGGCCACCCCCTCGTCTGGCTCGACAACGGCGCCACCACGCAGAAGCCCCGCCAGGTCATCGAGGCGCTCGGCGCCTTCTACGGCGCCGCGAACTCCAACATCCACCGGGGCGCGCACACCATGGCGCGCGAGGCGACGGAGATGTACGAGGCGGGACGGTCGGCGGTCGCCCAGTTCCTGGGGGCCGGTTCGCCGGACGACATCGTCTTCGTACGCGGCACGACCGAGGCCATCAACCTGGTCGCCCAGAGCTGGGGGCGGGCCAACCTCGGTCCCGGGGACGACATTCTGGTGGCCACCCTCGAACACCACTCCGACATCGTCCCCTGGCAGTTGATCGCGAAGGAGACCCGCGCCCGGGTCGTCCCGATCCCCCTCACGCCCGAGGGAGCGATCGACCAGGACGCCTACGCCGATCTCCTCTCGTCCCGCACCCAGCTCGTCGCCGTCAGCCACGCGTCGAACGTCCTCGGCACCGTCCCGCCGGTGAAGGAGATGACGGCCCTCGCCCACCGGTACGGCGCCAAGGTCCTGGTGGACGGGGCGCAGGCCGTCGCGCACTTCCCGGTCGACGTGCGGGATCTGGACGCAGATTTCTACGCCTTCTCGGGGCACAAGCTCTTCGCCCCGACCGGCATCGGAGCGCTCTACGCCAAGCCGGAGATCCTCCAGGCCATGCGGCCCTGGCAGGGCGGCGGCAACATGATCGAGTCGGTCGACTTCACGCGGACCACGTTCGCACCGGTCCCGCACCGCCTCGAAGCGGGGACGGGCCACATCTCGGGCGTGGTCGGCCTGCTTGCCGCGCTGAACTGGTTCACGTCCTTCGACCGGGACGCCGTCGCCGCGTACGAGACCGCGCTCATGACGTACGCGCAACAGGCGCTGGCCACGGTGCCGGGCCTTGAGGTCCTGGGTTCGGCGCCCGAGCGGATCGCGGTCCTCACGTTCACGCTCGCGGGCCACGACCCGGCCGGCATCGCGGACTGGCTCGACCGCGACGGCATCGCCATCCGCGCGGGCCACCACTGCGCCCAGCCCGCGCTGGCGCACTACGGCCTGGAGTCGGCCGCCCGCGCGTCACTCGCGCTCTACAACACGTCGGAGGAGGTGGATCAGCTGGTGGCGTCCTTGCGGCGGCTCCAGGAGGCGCCGGAGGCCGAGCAACCGGGGCGGATCTAGTCGACGGACGTCAAGGGGTCCCGTTTCCGGCGCGGCATGGTCGGATAGGCGACGTACATCGACTGAGCTTCGGGAGGCAGGATGTTCGTCCCGTTCGGGGCCCTTGATTTTCTGGACCGCGCCACGGCGGTGTACGGCGACCGGGTCGGCATCGTCGACGAGCCCGATCAGCCTGCCGAGCCCTGGCAGGGGCTCACCTATCGGCGCGTGGGTGAGCTGGCGCGGGCACAGGCCGCCGGTCTCGATGCGCTCGGGGTGCCGCACGGCGCCCGGGTGGCCGTGGTCTCGCACAACAGCGCGCGGCTGCTGACGTCGTTCTTCGGCGTCAGCGGCCACGGCCGGGTCCTCGTGCCGGTCAACTTCCGCCTCTCGCCCGACGAGGTGAGCTACATCGTCGCCCAGTCGGGGGCGAGCGTGCTCCTGGTCGACCCCGAGCTGGAGGACCGCCTCTCCGAGGTGGCCTGCAAGCACCGCTTCACGCTCGGGGCACAGGCCGACGCGGAGCTGTACCGGTTCGACACCGAGCCCGAGCCCTGGGAGCACGACGAGAACGCCACCGCGACCATCAACTTCACCAGCGGTACGACCGCGCGCCCCAAGGGCGTACAGATCACGCACCGCAACATCTGGGTGAACGCCCTGACGTTCGCGCTGCACGCCGGGGTCACGGACCGGGACGTCTATCTGCACACCCTGCCGATGTTCCACGCGAACGGCTGGGGCATGCCGTTCGCGATGTCCGGCATGGGCGCGCGCCAGATCGTGCTGCGCAAGGTGGACGGCACGGAGATCCTGCGCCGCGTGGCCGAGCACGGGGTCACGGTGATGTGCGCGGCGCCCGCGGTGGTCAACGCGGTGCTCGCCGCCGCGCGTTCTTGGGACGGGGAGATCCCGGGCCGGGACCGGGTGCGCATCATCGTCGCGGGAGCTCCGCCGCCCACCAAGACGGTCGAACAGGTCGAGTCCGAGCTCGGCTGGGAGTTCATCCAGATCTACGGCCTCACGGAGACCTCTCCCCTGCTCACCATCAACCGCACCCGCGCCGAGTGGGACGGCCTCACCTCGCAGCAGCGCGCGGAGAAACTGGTCCAGGCCGGTGCCCCGGCCCTGGGCGTGACGCTGCGCACGTCGGACGAGGGAGAGGTGCTCGCCCGCTCGAACGTGATCCTGGAGGGGTACTGGGAGCAGCCCGAGGAGAGCGCGAAGGCCCTGGAGGACGGCTGGTTCCACACGGGCGACGGCGGGTCGATCGGCGCGGACGGACATCTGACGATCAGTGACCGCAAGAAGGACGTCATCATCACCGGCGGTGAGAACGTGTCCTCGATCGAGGTGGAGGACGTGCTGTTCAGCCACCCCGCGGTCGCCGAGGTCGCGGTCATCGGGGTGCCGGACGAGAAGTGGGGCGAGACCATCAAGGCCCTGGTCGTCCTCGCCTCCGGCGCGCACGCCACGGAGGAGGAGCTCATCCGGCACTGCAAGGATCATCTCGCCGGCTTCAAGGCGCCGACCTCGGTGGAGTTCCGCGCGGAACTGGCCCGCACGGCCACAGGGAAACTCCAGAAGTACAAGCTGCGCGGACCTTACTGGGAAGGGCGCGAACGCGGCGTCAACTGATCGGCGGCATCACCTGCCAAAAGCGCTACCAGTCGACGCTCGTGTGCGTCTCGCAGAGCTCGAAGACGGCCTCCCCGGTCTCCGGATCGGACCCGGCCACGGGCCGCACACGCGCGCCGACCCACACCAGATGCGGTGAGGCGCCCACGACACGGCAGCGGAACACGAACCCTTCGGGGAAGCGGACGAGGGACTCGTTGCGTGCGGTCCCCGTGTAGCGGTTGACCACGCTGGACTGGACGACGACGCCTTCGCCGTCGCTCCGCTCGGACGCCAGATCACTGGACGCGCACACCGGACACAGCATGCGCCGGAAGGACGCGGTGCCGCACCATCGGCAGCGCTGGTAGATCATGCCGGTTCGCTCGTGCTCTGTCGGCGCGATGCTCAATTCCTGCTGGGACACGACTCGACCCCCTGCATTGACCTGCACTCGGCTCGGATGCGCCGCGCTCGGCGTCGACGCATCCGCACCATATGGCACTGAGTGCCAGAAGGTAAAGGTACTGAGTGCTACTTTGCTCAGTCCTGGCCGAGGGCCGACTCGACGCGCTGCACCACGCGCCACATGGGGGCACGCTTCGAGACCACCATGACGACGACCTCGTCAGCGGCGTCGGCGGCCGCTCCCCCGCCGGTGGCGGCGCTCCCCCACCCGTCCCGCACGAGCCCGAGCGCGTGGTCCACCGCGGCCTCGGCGTCGCCGTCACCGCCCGAACGCAGCCAGGAGCGCAGGGCGTTGTTGTGCGCGGCGACCACGGCGGCGGCGATCACCTCGGCACGCAGCGAGCCGTCCTCGGCGTCGGCGTAGCGACCGCGGAGGTAACCGGCCATGGTGCGTTCGTAGCGGCGCACCACGGAGAGTTCGTACGTACGCAGACCGGGGACCTCCTGCGTGAGGCGGTAGCGCTGCACGGAGAACTCGGGGTTCGTGGCGTACATCCGGAGCACGATCCGGGCCGCGTCGCACACGGCGTCCACGGGATCAGCGCCGTCGGCCGCGTCCAGGAACGCCGTCATGTCGGCCAGGCAGCTCTCGTGGTCGGGGAAGACCGCGTCCTCTTTCGACGGGAAGTACCGGAAGAAGGAGCGGCGCCCCACCCCGGCCCGCGCCACGATGTCGTCCACCGTGGTCTGCTCGAAGCCGCGCTCCAGGAACAGCTGGAACGCCGCCTTGGCGAGCACCTCCCGCATGGGGGCCTTCTTCGCTGCTCCGCGCGCCTCAGTCATGCGGGGAACGTAGCATCGTGAAGGCCTATCTGGCACTACGTACCTTTACAGGGGGTACTGAGTGCCATACCGTCGTCATAACGAATCGCACCAGGTAGGAGAGCCGGCGTGAGCTTGAGGATCGTTGTCACCGTGAAGTACGTGCCTGACGCCACCGGCGACCGGCACTTCGCCGATGACCTGACCGTCGACCGGGATGACGTCGATGGCCTGCTGTCGGAGCTGGACGAGTATGCGGTCGAGCAGGCTTTGCAGATCGCGGACGAGGCAGACTCCGACAATCCAGCGGAGATCACCGTGTTGACGGTGGGTCCGGAGGATGCCAAGGACGCGCTGCGCAAGGCGCTGTCGATGGGCGCGGACAAGGCGATCCATGTCGAGGACGAGGACCTGCACGGCACCGACATCATCGGTACGTCGCTGGTCCTTGCGAAGGCGATCGAGAAGGCCGGCTACGACCTGGTGATCTCGGGGATGGCGTCCACCGACGGCACCGCGGGTGTGGTCCCGGCGCTGCTTGCGGAGCGTCTGGGTGTGCCGCAGGTGACGCTGCTGTCCGAGGTGTCCGTCGAGGGCGGTGTGGTCAAGGGCCGCCGTGACGGGGATGCCGCGTCCGAGCAGCTGGAGGCCTCGCTGCCTGCGGTGGTGTCGGTGACCGACCAGTCGGGCGAGGCGCGTTACCCCTCCTTCAAGGGGATCATGGCCGCCAAGAAGAAGCCGGTGCAGGCGTGGGACCTGTCGGATCTGGACCTGGAGGCGGACGAGGTCGGCCTGGAGGGTGCCTGGACGAAGGTCGATTCCGCCACCGAGCGTCCCGCGCGCACCGCGGGCACGATCGTCAAGGACGAGGGCGAGGGCGGCAAGCAGCTCGCTGAGTTCCTCGCGGGCCAGAAGTTCATCTGAGCTTCGGCCGCCCCTCATCATCCGCCGCACTTTCTTGTAACCGCAGGAGATTGAAGTCCCATGGCTGAAGTTCTCGTCTATGTCGACCACGTGGACGGTGCCGTCCGCAAGCCCACCCTGGAGCTGTTGACGCTGGCCCGCCGTATCGGTGACCCGGTCGCCGTGGCGCTGGGCAACGGTGCCGCTGACACGGTGGCCGTGCTGGCCGAGCACGGCGCGGTCAAGGTCCTCACCAGTGACGCCGCCGAGTTCGCCGACTACCTGGTGGTACCGAAGGTGGACGCGCTGCAGGCCGCCTACGAGGCGGTGTCGCCGGCCGCGGTGCTGGTGCCCTCCTCCGCCGAGGGCAAGGAGATCGCTGCCCGTCTGGCGCTGCGGGTCAAGGGCGGCATCATCACCGACGCCGTCGACCTGGAGGCCGACGGTGAGGCTGTGGTGGCCACGCAGTCCGCGTTCGCCGCCTCGTACTCCACCAAGTCGCGCATCACGACCGGCACCCCGGTCATCACCGTGAAGCCCAACAGCGCCGCCGTGGAGGCCGCTCCGGCCGCGGGCGCCGTGGAGGCTCTCACTGTTTCCTTCTCGGAGCAGGCCACCGGGACGAAGGTCACCGGGCGTACGCCGCGGGAGTCGACCGGGCGTCCGGAGCTGACCGAGGCCGCGATCGTGGTCTCCGGCGGGCGCGGGGTGAACGGCGCGGACAACTTCCACCTCATCGAGTCGCTGGCCGACTCGCTGGGTGCGGCCGTGGGTGCCTCGCGTGCCGCGGTGGACGCGGGCTGGTACCCGCACTCCAACCAGGTCGGCCAGACCGGCAAGAGTGTCTCGCCGCAGCTGTACATCGCCTCGGGCATCTCCGGTGCCATCCAGCACCGGGCGGGCATGCAGACCTCCAAGACGATCGTGGCGATCAACAAGGACGCCGAGGCCCCGATCTTCGACCTCGTCGACTACGGAGTGGTCGGCGACCTCTTCGACGTCGTCCCCCAGCTCACCGAAGAGGTCAACACCCGCAAGGGCTGACCCTCCCAAGGCAGTACGAGGTTCCGGCAGTACGAGGCCTTCGCCACCGCACGCAGCGGCGGCGAAGGCCTCGCCACGTCACAGGCGCCGACGACCACGGGCGCACCAACGAGCCGGCGAGCGAGGCAGGGACTTGGCTGAGCCGGTCCGCCACCGCCTCCGCCTCCGCCACCGCCACCGAGCGACACACCGCGGCCGTGATCGCGGACCGTTTCCCGGATCGCGAGGGTTCGCCGCTATCTCGGCTGGGCCAGCACGATAGCGGCTCGGACCACGCCTGCCCCGGCTGCTTGGATGAGCAGTTCGCGGCCCTCGTCCACCCGCCCGGGCGCTTCGAGGAGCATGACGCCCAGGACCCAAGCGCACTTGGGGTCCGTCGGCAGCCCTGCTCGCAGTACCTCCTCCGCCTCTGCCGGGCGGCCCTGGCACCGCAACAGGTCGCCGTAGTACGGGAGGAGTTCGGTAGCGCCCCGGGTGATGCCGTCCCGGAAGGCGGCCTCCGCGCTGTCCAGCCGCCCGAGTTCCTTGAGCGCGATGGTCAGGCTGTTCCACGCACCCTGCGCTCCGCCTTCGGCAGCTCGTCGGAGCGCTTCGATGCGATCCTCTTCGCGACCCGGTATCCGGTGCAGCAGGGCGGACAGCAGGGACTGCGCTTCGGCTATGCCGGAGTCGCGCAGGGCCCGCTCGGCATCTGCCTCGCGTCCGGGGATTCCCATGAGCAGCTGACCCAGATGGAACTGTGCCGCCGGCCTGATGTCGGGATGGACTTCGGCGGCGAGGGAGGCCTCGGCCTCGGCTTCCCGGCCTGGCTGGCGGGCCAGGATCTTGCCGAGGACGAAGTTCGAGCTGATCGCGCCGAGCTCGGCGCCGCGACGCGCCAGCTCCTCGGCCTCGTCCAGGCGAGGCTGGTCCGAGAACAGCATGTCTGCGAGTTGAAGGAGGGACTCGTCGTGGCCGGCGGCGATCGCCTCGCGGTAGGCACTCTCCGCCTCGGCAAAGCGCCCCTGCTTGTCGAGCGCGATGGCAAGCAGCGGAAGTGCCCGGGACGAGCCCGCGTCACGGGCCGCTCTGGCCACTTCCTCGGCGGCCGGCAGATCATTCGCCGCGAAGAACAGCTCCTTGGCCAGATTCAACAGCCCTTCGTGGTCGCCGCCGGCGATGAGGCCATCCGTCAGACGCCGCAGATCCTTGTTCATGGCCGTCCCGTCGCCGCCAGGGGGTCGCCGTAAAAGCAGTACGCCGCGAAGCTGTCGGCACCGCCCTCGTGGTAGGCGCGCGCCCGGACCGAGCACAGTACGTCGGCGAACGGGCGGCTGGGGTCCTCTTGGAGTGCCTGGTAGAAGTCGATGGCGACCTGATGGGCCGGGCCGTCGTCCACCGCCCACAGTGGGGCGATGACGGCGGCCGCGTCGCAGGCGATGAACGCGGCCGGGAAGCCCTCGACGCTGGCGAGCCCGAGGCCCGGCCGGCCCAGTTCACACGCGTTGAGGAAGATCAGCGGACGGCGCTGCTCGCAGGCCAGGCCGAGCCCGCCACCGCGCATCTGGCGCGTCGACAGGGTTTGGTGGTTGAGCAACTGGATCGCCTGCAGTGTGGCGTCCTGGCCGTGGCAGACGAAGTGCAGGAGGCTCGCGTTGGTGGCGGCGTAGAACGCGTCGAGCTCGTCGAACGTGCCGGGGACTTCACGGCCCGGGTAGTGCGCGAGCACAAGGTCGCGTTCGGCACTCGCGTTCGGCAGCTTTCGCTCGCCGGGGTAGTCGGGGGCGAGCACCAGGCTGTCGGTGAGCCTCAGGCGCTGGCTGGGCGAGAAGTGCCCGGATTGGTGCCAGCGGCCGATCCCGCAGCTCACCCCGAGCGCCGGCATGGTCTGCCTCGGCTGACCATGCTCGCGGCGGTGCGGGATCATCAGCTCCCAGGGGATGGCCGGCTCCTCGGAGACCAGGTACATGTTTCGCGGTGGCGTCCCTGCGTCGACCAGCCGCCAGTACAGCTGCTTGAAGCACTCCGGGGCGACATCGAAGAAGTCCAGCCCGGCGCCCGTGAGCGACCGCTGCCGACCGGCCGGCGTGGCTGCCGGGTCGGCGAAATCGGCCATGATGCGCCGGGTGACGTCTTGGGCCGATTCGCTGAGCGCCCAGGTGCCCGTCATGACGAGGCCGCCGAGCAGGCCGGTCTGTAGCCGCACCAAGTAGTGGTGCCGCCGGCCCGCGTCACGCTCGATCACGACATAGAGGTCGGGTGCCTCGGCCCGGCCGTTCAGCAGCACGCCGCCCTGCTCAGCCGCCCCATGGCCGTCGCCCTGGGGCCGGGCAGCCAGGGAGGACCGCGTCCCGCCGGCTGCCCGCGGCCGCTCGCCATCGAAGCCCGCGACCGGAACGTGGCGCTGGACCGATCCGCTCGCCCGCAGCTGGTGGTCGAAGGTCGCACGCAAGGCAGGCGGTCCCGCGTCCTGGGGCACCGGGTCGCGCACGGCGAGGGTGAACCGTGCCTCGGTGGACCGGGCCTCGGCCGGGTCCACTTCGATCGTGGCGGTGGCCGGACCATCGATGACAAAGTGCGGAGTCACGGTCAGCCACACCTCGACGGACAGCTTCCGCAGGTCGGCGGGCGGGTTGCGGAGCACGAAGGCCGTGGCCTGTTCTCCGGCCTGCGACATCGTGGTGTCCAGTACGACATCGGCGGTGAACCGGGTACCGGGCCGCAGCGGCAGCGTCGCCTCGATGTCGATGTGCGGGTTCCGGCGGATCTCGGCGCCCGCCGCCGCCAGCTCCGCGGCCAGCTCGTCAAGGTGGGGCAGCAAGGCGGATGGGGGTGGTCCGGCCACGGGACCGGATCCGAGGCGGGTGGGGAACTCGCGGCCCTCTGACGTCAGCCCGCCGGCGCGAACGTCGCCGACTTGTTCCAGCGCGGCCAAGGCTGCCCTGAGCCTCGGCTCGTGCCGGGCGTACACCGCCAGCAGCATCTCGCGGACGAGCGTTGCGACCGCCGCCCACCGGTCCGCGTCGAACTCAAGCCGGCTCAGGATGCGCAGGGCCGCCCTGGTCCGTTCCAGTTGGCGGGGGGCGATCATGCGTGCAGCCCGAACAGCGCGAACCCAGCCCACCAGTAGGGATCGTCGTGGTCCGCCCTGATCTCGGCACGGGCCGCCTTGACAGCCTCGGGGATGGCCACACCGTCGAGCAGCGCCTCGTACAAGACCCGCATGAACGCCACCGACACGAGGTCGCCGACCGGCCAGAGCGCCACCAGCACCCAGCGTGCACCGCCTTGCAGGAGCGCACTGCCCACAGTGGCCAGCCCCTCGCCGTGCCACTCGCTACCGAAGCCGGTGCGGCAGGCCGCGACGACGACGAGCTCAGCCGCGATGTCAAGGTCGATCATCTCGTAGCCGTGCAGGACATCGTCGTGGCCCGGCTCGCGGAGTAACCGCATCATGCGAGATGAGCTGAGCACGATTCCGCTGCGCATGGGGTTGTCCAGATCGACGAGGCCGTGTGCCGCCACGTGCAGGTATCGGCAGCGCCGGGCCCAGGAGCGCAGCTCGTCCTCGGTGGCCCGGTCGCCGCAGAACGCGATCCCCCGGGAACCGAACAGCCCGGCGATCTCCTCGACCTCGACCTCGGCGCCGGGAAGGGACGGCAGGTCTGCGAACTCAGGCAGCGTCCGGTCGAACGCCGGGTTGCCGAAGCCGACGAATTCGGCTTCGGCGACCCGGTTCGGCCGTGGGGCACGGGGCCGCAGGCCGACGGTCGCGGACGGGACGTACACCACGGTCGGCCCATCGAGGAGCGGTTCGAACGGCATGACGTTCAGCGGGCCAGCCGGGCTCACCAGCAGCATCCCCGTCTCCGGGGGCAGTGGCCCGAGCGGGCCGAGGACCGCCTCGCGCAGCTCGTCCCAGACGCCCGCTGCGTCTTCCGGCGGTAGCCCGGCGTGGTAGGGGCCGACCACCCGCAGGACCAGGTCGGTCAGCTCGCTCACGTCAGTCGGCAGGACTCGCAAGTCGATGGCGTACGTGGTCACCGTCCAGGCGAACACCCTGGAATTCACAACCTGGAACTCGAGCAGCACGGTGCCCTGATGCAGCGCGGCCTGTATCTGCGCGCTGGTGAGCATGCCCGCGCTCGCGACCGGGTGGGCCGGGCTCACGAGGTCCTCAAGTGCTGCGGACAACTCGCGTTCCTGGCGGTGGAGTCCGGCGAGCGTGGCCTCGCCGGACTCGGGATCGGTCCTCGCGTGCAGCAGGCGTCGCGAGACCGCCGCCAGTTTCTGGCGCAGCCGTGACGCCTCCAGTCGCGACGCCTTCGGTGCCGTGGCGGCCGGCTCGCCCAGCCGTGCCTGCAGCGTCCGGGCCCGGGTCAGTTCTGCCAGCGTGAGGGCCTCCGCCGCGTTCCCCGGCGCGCCGAGCCGCTGGAGGGTCTCGAGCAGTTGGCTGTAGTAGTACTCCGACCGGGCGAACAGCGCGCTTCGGTTGGCGTCCCCTCTGGTCGCTGCCCACATCTGCTCGGCGGTCGCGACCGTCTCCCTGAAGTAGCCCAGCGCGTCTTCGGTGCGTCCCTGCGCCGCCGCGATCTGCCCTCGACCGGAGATCGCTTCCGCGCGTGCCCGGTTGGCGCTCGTGATCCCGTCGACGACCGCGGCGTAATAGGCGTCCGCCTCGGCCAGATCCCCGCTACCGTGCAGGGCGGTAGCCAGGTTGTAAGTGATGTTCAGAACTGAGCGCAGGTCGGAGGCCAGTTCGAGTGCCTTCCGATATCGCAGGGCGGCAGCGTCGAAGTCGCCGCGCGCGTAGTGGACGCCCGCCAGGTTGGACAGCGCCATGGCGTGTTGGGGGGAATCGTCTGCGGTCCGCTCCACCACCGTCTCGTAGAGACGCTGTGCACGGTCAAGGTCACCGCTCCACCGGTACACGCCGGCCAGCGCCATCGAGGCACCGGCGATGAGCCCTTCGTTGCCCAACGCCTCCGCGTCGGCCAGGGCTTCCGCCAGCATGCGCTGTGCTTCCTCGTAGTGCCCGAGCTCCTTTGTGATGTCTCCGAGCCTGATCTCGCAGCTGACCCGCATGGTGGGGCTGAGGGTGATCCGCGCCGTCTCGCGCAGTGCGGCGGCGGCAGCGCCGATCTCCCCCGCCTCGGCCTGGGCTTCGCCCAAGCTGTAGAGCATCTCCACCAGTTGGTCGCCGCGCGGCGTGTGCTCGCGGAGCATCGCCACGCCCTGGGTGAGGTGTTCAATGGCCTGCCCGAGATCGCCTTGGGACCGCTCGGCCTTCGCGAGCCGCCAAAGGTTCACCGCGCTGGCCATCGCCCCGTCGGCCGATTCCCCGGCCTCGGCCCTCAACACGGCAAGCGCCTCGCGGTACGTCGCCGCCTCGCCGGCAAGGTCTCCCTGCATCGACCGAATCATGCCGAGGGCGCTCAGCGCGGCGGCCCGCTCGGCGGCCGCTCCCGCGGCGGTCGCCAGCTCTACCGCCTCGGCGGCGTCGGCAGCTCCGCCGTCCACCTCGCCGGCCCTGGCACGGAGTTGCGCGATACTGCGCAGCAAGATCGAGGCGCCGCGCGGGTCCTCGGCGCGCACCTGGTCCTTGATGCTGTCCGCCAGCTCGATCGCCCCGGGCAGGTCGCCGTCCAGCCCGCGCATGCCCGCGAGGTTGCTCTGGCGCACAAGGGTCTCCGAACTGTCCGGCTCCAGTTCGAGCGCGATCGCGACAGCTTCTTCCATGTGTGCGCGCGCCATTGCCGCGCCGCCCGCCTCAAGCCGTTCGAGCATGGCGAGCCGCGACAGGATGGACCCGAGCATCACCCGCTCCTGGGGGGCGGTTCGCAGCGCCGCGACAAGCCGGCTCAGCCCTGCGACCGACAGGTCGAGCGGCGGCTCGAGGTGCTCGGTCAGTGCCTCAGCGGCACGCTCCAGGTCCTGCGCCTGCTGGAAACGTCCGTTTTGCTTGCAGACTTGGCCAAGGCGCCGGTAAAGATCGACCGCCAGTTCCAGGTGATCGTCGTCGACAGCCTGCAAGGCCTCGGTAAACGACTGCTCTGCCCGGCCGATGTCCTGCTGTAACAGGGCAAGTCTGCCGACCATCGTCAGCCGCTTGATGGTCGCTCCGGTCTCGTCGGCCGGATCGTGCTCCTCGCCGTTCTCCATCTAGGACACCCCCCGGTACCACCACATCCACCAACGCCTGGCCGGTTCGTCGGCCGGTCCGGGCCGGGGACTCTCGGTCCGCAGCTGCTCCGTCACTGCCGTGCCCAGTTCGCGGTCCAGCGGGCCGGTGTGGTCGATGCCCAGTGTGCTCGCCAGCGTCGGGACATACAGTCGGCCTGCGGTTTCCAGCAGCCGGGCGTACTGGTCCGCGCCTGCCCGCATCCGTAACCGGGCAGCCGAAGCGAGCACCACCGCGATCAGCGCGCCCGGCCACCACCACCAGGTGAGGAACGCGTACAGGACCGCCCATCCGGCCAGCGTGACCGCTCGCGCCATTGCTGCCCGGGCGTTCGCGATGTCACCGCACAGCCCGTCTGGGAGAACGCGCTCAAGGGCGGGCCACACCACCGCCAGGTCAACATGGTGGTCACGGTCCAGTCGCAGCACTGCCGCCTGGATGCGGTCGCCGGTCCAGGTCGGCCGCTCGGGCCGCTCGGGCGCGATGCGCGCCCTGCGGCCTGCGGCGGCCTGGCGGACCGCTGGATCCGGCCGGTCCGCCGGATCGGGCAGCAGCGCCCGTTGCAGTTCGCCGTCGTAGAGCCGGTCGGCATGGTCCCATCGCAGCCGCCGCAGGCACACCCACCTGCGGACCAACCATGCTGCGGGGACCGGCCACGCCGTCCACCCCGAGGCCAGCACCACCCGTTCCACGAAGACCCCGATGGCCTGGGCAACCACCCCTGCTGCCGCGGCCGCGAGCAGCACCGCGACCAGCAGCAGGATCTGCCCACTGGTGCCGGTGACAACCGGGTTCTTCGCCTCCGCCGTGATCGTGCGGACGAGCAGTTCCGCGTCGAACGGGTGCTGGTTGCCGAGCGTGTGCGCGGCCGCCGCCACGCCCAGGAAGAGCAGGCCCGGCAGCACAAGCAGGGAGAGCCAGCGGTCGGCGAGCTGCTTGCTCAGCTCGGTCCACAGTTCGGACACCCTAGAGCCTCTCGCGTTCAAGCGGGAGCCGCTGCGGGCTCACCGGACAGACGGGCACCGATCTCCCGACCTCGCGAGCACTACGCCCCGTACACAGACGCAGCGGGCAACGGAACACGATCTGCAGCGCTTCCATCCCGCTCGGCTCCCCACGCCGGGTGTTGTCAGGCCCGTACACCCCGTGCTGGTCGCCTGCCCGACGCGCGGCCTCGTCCACCATGTCAAGCAGCCCGCTGACTTCGGCCCCGGTTCCCCCCTCCCTCAGCACGCTCAGCAGCCGGCCTAGCGGAGTCCCGGGAAGAGCGCCGTCGTCGTTGAGCAGCTCACGCACTTCACCGAGGTGACCGCACAAGTAGGAGAGTCCCTTTGCGATCCAGAGAGCTTCCGGGCCGGATTCCGCTGCCACGTTGTCTCCCCACAAGCTGCCTGTTCGCGAAACACGAACTGCTCTGCCGCGCCCATCACAAACCGGGCCAGCATCGCGATAACCATATCGCCGAGTCCTTGTCGCCGACCCGCTAATCCTCAGAAGACCATCCAGGCCGGGCCCCGCGGTTCCGGCCGATGCTGGGCGCGCGCAGCTTCGGCAACGACGGCGCGGGCGGTCAATTCGCTTTCGGCGACGACGGGTTCGGCGTGGGCTTCGCCTGTACGGCGAACCGGATGATCGGCCATGGCGACGCGCGGTCCGCACGGCTCATCGGGGCGGTCAAGGAGTGTTTGCAGGGGGCGTGATCTCGTACTGTCGTTCGACTCAATGGCGGTGCGGAGTCGGTCGACATCCGGTAAGCCGGACAAATGGCCACACGCCCTACTGAATCGCGCCCCCGGATACCCAGGTGCGTATGCTCACCGACTCGGCCCGGATTTCTGTTCGCTGATTTCTGTTATCTCCGAACGCTCACGCGATCTCCCAGGTGTAAGGCCACAACGGCCACACGTGCCGACGAAGAAAGCGAGTGAGGCAGTCCATGATCGGTGAACACGATCCTCTGGTGACGGCGGCGCAGACCGGGGACCAGCAGGCGCAGGACGAGCTGGTCGCCGGATATCTGCCGCTGGTCTACAACATCGTCGGGCGGGCGCTCGACGGGCATGCCGACGTCGACGACGTGGTGCAGGAGACCATGCTGCGGGCGCTCGCGGGCCTGGCCTCGCTGCGCGACCCGGCGAGCTTCCGGTCCTGGCTCGTCGCCATCGCCATGAACGAGATCCGCAGGCACTGGCAGCAGCGCGCGTCCGGGCAGAAGAGCCCGAGCCCGCTCCACGAGGCGCACGACGTCGTGGACCCGGGCGCGGACTTCGTCGACCTGACCATCATCCGGCTCGGCCTGGTGGGGCAGCGCCGTGAGGTGGCCGAGGCCACCCGCTGGCTGGACACCGACGACCGTGCGCTCCTTTCGCTGTGGTGGCTTGAGGTCTCCGGCGAGCTCACCCGGGCGGAGGTCGCCTCCGCCATGGAGCTGCCGACGCAGCACGCCACGGTCCGTGTGCAGCGGATGAAGACCCAGCTGGAGACGGCCCGGATCGTGGTCCGGGCGCTGGCCGCGGAGCCCCGGTGCCCGTACCTGAGCGACGTGGTGGCCCCGTGGGACGGCGCTCCCTCCGGCCTCTGGCGCAAGCGCCTGGCCCGGCATGTGCGTGACTGCGCGATGTGCTCGGGCCACGGCGCGGGCCTCGTGCTCGCCGAGCGTCTCCTTGTGGGCGTCGCCCTGGTGCCGCCGACCGCAGCCCTTGCCGCCCCCGGCGCGATACGGGCGGTGAGCGCGGCCGACGCGCACCACCTGACGGCCGGCTCACCGCACATACCGAACGACGCGCACACCACGGCCCCGAACACGTACGAGATATCCGGCTCCCGCAGCGCCCCGGCGAGACATGCCGCTCAGCGCAGCCACCGGATGCCGCGCAAGGGCCGCACCGTGGCAGCGGGCGTCGCCGTGCTCGTCATCGCGACCGGGGTCATCTACTCGGCCACGCGCCCCTCGGACGACGAACAGACCGAGGCGCAGCCGCTCACCGCCTCGCAGCCGCCCTCGTCCGCGGCCCCCTCCACCACGGCCCCCAAGCGCAGCACATCCCCCTCCGCCTCCCCGAGCCGGACCAAGAAGCCGTCCCCCAAGGCCACGCCGTCGAAGACGAAGACGCCGAAGCCGAAGGCGACCACCCCGAAGCCCACCCGCTCCACCAGCGCTCCCCAGGCGCCGCAGGCCCCGGCAGGCAGCTCCTCATACAGCCAGGAGGTCACCCGGCTCGCCAATGCCGAGCGCGCCAAGAGCGGCTGCGGCCCGCTGTCCCTCAACAGCAAGCTGGGCAACGCGGCGCAGGGCCACTCCGACGACATGGCGGAGCGCGACTTCTTCGACCACACGAACCCCGACGGCAAGGACCCCGGCGACCGGGTCACGGCGGCGGGCTACCAGTGGAGCACCTACGGCGAGAACATCGCCGCGGGCCAGCGCACCCCGGCCGCGGTGATGGACTCCTGGATGAACAGCTCCGGCCACCGCGCCAACATCCTCAACTGTTCCTTCAAGGAGATCGGCATCGGCTACCGGCAGGGCAGCGGCGGCCCCTGGTGGACGCAGAACTTCGGCGCGAGGTGAGCAACGAGCGGTGAGCGGTGAGCGGCCGTGCCTCGGTCTCTTCGTCGTCCGAGGGGCGCGGGGGCCCGCGTTCGAATAGCGTGAAATCGACAGGATTCCCCCGTAAGGAGGCCCTCGCGATGTCCGCGTACCCGGAAGGCACGCCCTGCTGGGCGGATGCGATGTTCCCCGACGTGGAGGCCGCGAAGAGCTTCTACGGCGAGGTGCTCGGCTGGACGTTCGACAGCGGCTCGGAAGAGTTCGGCGGCTACACCCAGGCCCGCTCGGACGGCAAGGCCGTGGCCGCGGTCGTCCCGCAGATGGGAGGCGCGGACGGCCCCGCTGCCTGGAACCTCTACTTCGCCTCGCCCGACGCCGCCGCGACGGCCGCGAAGATCCGTGACAACGGCGGAACGCTCGCCATGGAGCCGGTGCAGGTCGGCGACTTCGGCACCATGGTCACGGCCCAGGAGCCCAGCGGCGCGTACTTCAGCGTCTGGCAGCCGGGCAGCCACGAGGGCTTCGAGAAGACCGGCGAGGCCGGCGCGTACTGCTGGGCGGAGCTCACCACACGGGATCCCGCCGCGGCGGACGCGTTCCTGCCTTCCGTCTTCCCCTTCGAGGTGAAGAAGATGGACGTCGACGACGTCGACTTCAGTGTCTTCGAAGTCGGTGGGCAGCCGGTGCTCGGCCGGCTCAAGATGACCGAGGACTTCCCGCCCGACGTGCCGCCGTTCCTCAACGTGCACTTCGCCGTGGACAACTGTGACGCCGCGATCGTCACCGTCGCCAAGCTCGGCGGCCACCTGCTCTTCGGCCCGATGGACAGCCCCTTCGGCCGCTTCGCCACGGTCGCCGACCAGCAGGGTGCCACCTTCAGCATCATCGACCTGACGACCACGGAGGGCGAGATGCCCTCGTTCTCCTAGGGCGCCCGGGTGAACGCGCGGCGGTAGGACCGCGGGGGCACTCCCCGACGGCGTACGAACTGCTCGCGCAGGACGGCCGCGCTGCCGTACCCGACCCGGTGGGCGATCTCCTCCACCGGCAGGTCCGTGGTCTCCAGGAGCTCCTCGGCGCTGCTCAGCCGCAGGTTGACCAGCCAGGCGTGCGGGGTGGTGCCGGTCGCCGCGGTGAAGCGGCGGGCGAAGGAGCGCCTGCTCATCAGGGCGCGGCGGGCCAGCTCCGCGACCGGCAGCGGCTCGTGCAGATGCTCGCGGGCCCAGGCGAGCACGTCGGCCAGGCGGTCGTCCTGGCAGTCCTCCGGTACGGGAGCGGCGAGGTACTGGGCCTGGCCGCCGTCACGGTGTGAGGGCAGGACCAGGTCCCGCGCGATGGTGTTGGCGGTGGCCGCGCCGTACTCGCGTCTGAGCAGATGCAGGCTGAGGTCGAAGCCCGCTGCCGCTCCCGCGCCGGTGACGATCTGCCCTTCGTCGATGTACAGGGCCTCGGCCTCGACGGTGACGTCCGGGTGGCGCCGGGCGAGGAGCTCGGCGAACCGCCAGTGGGTGGTGGCGCGCCGCCCGTCAAGGAGTCCCGCTGCGGCCAGGGCGAACGCGCCGACGCAGTGCCCCGCGACCAGCGCGCCCCGCTCGTGCGCCGCGGTGAACGCGTCGAGCACAGCGGGCGCAGGCGGCGTACGGAAGTCGGCCCAGGGCAGGGCGATCACGAGGTCGGCGGCGGCGAGCCGCTCCACGCCGTGCTCCACGGTGATGGGCAGCCCGGCGTCGGTGCGGACCTGCCCCGGCCGGTCGGTGCACAGGGCGAAGTCGAAGCGGGGCAGTCCGGGGCCCCGCTCGTCGAACACCTCGGAGACGATGCCGGCGCCGAGGATGCCGACGCCCGTCGGGGCGTAGGCGGCGATGGTCACGAAAGGCGGCATACGGGAGTGTGGCACGTTTCCTGCGATCAGTGGCAGAAGGGCCACTCGTTGCCCGGCGCCCCGCCCGGAAGACTCATCGGCATGACGAACACACAGGCAATCGCCCAGGCAGACGCACAGCTCGACACGCAGGCAGACGCGCAGGTCCACGCTCCGGCAGACGCCCCGCTCGGCCGCAGCGCCGTGTACACGATCCTGACCACCGGCTACACGGGCTCCACCGGCCCCGGAGTCGCCGCCACCGTCTCCTACGTCCGCGACGGTGACCGGCACGTGATCGTCGACCCGGGCATGGTGGCGAGCCGCAGCCGGATCCTGGACCCGCTCGCGGAGCTCGGCCTCGGCCCGGACGACATCACCGACGTGGTGCTCAGCCACCACCACCCGGACAACACCATGAACGTGGGCCTGTTCGGCCGGGCCCGGGTCCACGACCACAAGGCGATCTACGAGAACGACCAGTGGACCGACCGGGACGCCGAGGGCCATGAACTCGCCCCGTCGCTGCGGCTGATCCGCACTCCGGGACACAGCCGCGAGGACATCACCCTGCTCGCGGGGACGGCCGAGGGCACGGTGGCCTTCGTGGGCGACCTGTGGTGGCGGCCGAACGGCCCGGTGGAGGACCCGGTCGCCCCGGACCACACGGTGCTTCGGACGTCACGGCAGCGGGTGCTCGCCGCCGCGGATGTGATCGTGCCGGGCCACGGCGGCGCGTTCAAGGCCGATGCATCGGCGCCGCTCTAGGCGCCGGGCCGCCGGCTCCCGGTACGCGGCGAGCTCACAGCTTCCGCCAGCGCGCGGAGGCGAAGGAGAAGACCCCGAAGAGGATGAGCCCGGCCGCGACGGCGGCCAGGAGCCAGGGTCCCGCGGGGGTGTGCGCGAAGCTGCGGAGCGTCGCGTCCACGCCCTTGGCCTCGTCGGGGTCGAACTGGACGGCCGCCGTCACGATGAAGACGCCCGCGGCGGCGAAGACGGCGCCGCGTGCGGTACCGCCGGTCACGCCAAGGACGGTGACGACCTTGCGTGTGCGGCCCTTGAGGGAGCCGAGGTCCAGCTGCTTCAAGAAGCGGCGCATCATGGCCCGTACGGCGAGCACGACCCCGACGCCGATCAGGACGCAGCCCGCGGCACCCACCAGGTAGCGGCCGTAGGGAAGTTCCAGCGTGGTCTTCGTGTAGTCCTGCGATTTGGCGTCGCCGCTCGACCCCTGGCTCCCCCCGGCCGCGTACGTGGCGGTCGCCCAGCAGACAAAGGCGTAGAAGGCCGCCCTGCCGCCGTCGAGTGCACGCGATGCGGCCTTGCGGCGCGGCCCCCGCCTGCCCGCCGCGCGGGAGCCCCGCCACAGCGCCATGCAGCCGAACCCGACGACCAGTGCCCACAGCATCACCTCGCCGAAGGGCTGCTCGGCGACCTCGGCCAACGCGCCCTGGCGGTCGGCCTCTTTGCCTCCGCTGCCGAGGGCTATCCGAAGGGCGAGCACACCTATGAGGACGTATACGACGCCACGGGCGACGAAGCCCGCCCTGCCCGCCGCCGTCAGCGATTCGTTCTCCGCCGAGCGGCGGCCCGCGGCCTTCTTGGTCCGGCCGAGTGTGTGCGCCAGTGACGGCGTCATCGTGTCCTCCCCAGAAACGTGGGCGCGCGGTACGCGCCCGGTCCCCGAGTGCCCCGGTCAGCGGCAGACCATGCCTGGCGGCCCTTGCCGCCGCCGGGAACCTCAGGTGACGCCCGAGAGAAGGAAACCGGCGATCAACAGGCCGAAGCCCACCGGCGCGACCACGAAGACCGACAGCAGGGGAACCCATCCGATGAGTCCCTCGCGGACGGTCCGGCCCGCCTTGAGGCGGCCATGCGGGCGGCTCACTTCCGTCCGCAGGTCGAGGCGTTCGGCCGCGCGGTCCGACACGACCACTCCCGCGCCCTGCGGCCTGCGCAGAAGGGCCCTGCGCACCAGGGTGTCGACCTTCTCGTCGCCGCCCGCGAGCTTGTCGAGGATGAGCCGCACCCCGTGCTCGTCGGTGAGGATCAGCCGGTCGTCGTTCCGGGACTGCCCCGGCACCTCCAGGCGGCCGACCTTGGTGAGCCGGGCGAGATCGACGGTGTGCCGCCCGGTCAGGGTCTGGGCGGACAGCAGGTCGCCGTCGTGCGGGCGGGCGCGCCAGCCCATGTGGGCGTAGGCCGCCACCAGGCCGCTGATGAAGAGCGAGACCAGGTTGAGGAAGAGGAACCCGTCGTCGATCAGCCGGGCGCGGATCAGCAGCGCCGGCACGACGAGGAGAAGGGGCGGCGTCAGGAACACGACGATGTCGGCGACGCGACGCGCCGTTCGTCCTTGTCCTGCTCCTGCGGAGACCTCCGCGGTTCCGGCCGGGTCGGTGGTGGTCCCACGAGCGTTGATCGTCACGGCGGTGACGCTATCGCGCGCGGATCGCCGGGCGACAGGCGGCCGACGGCACGCATCGGGCGCCGGGCGGCAGCCGCCTCAGAGCAACGCCCCGCCGGACCGGGATACCCGTGGAGATGCGGTGATGTGAGGGCATACCCCGGCGCCCGGCACGAACTCCACGCCGGTCTCCTCGGCCATCGTGGCGAAGAACTTCCGGCCGTCGGCGGACTGCCGGGAGGTGGTCCACGCGTACGCGGACCAGGAGTCCGTGGCGCGGTGGAGCACCTCGCGGCCCAGGCCCATGCCCTGCCAGGGCCCGGCGATCGCGATCGTGTTGATGTGAGCGGCGCCGCAGGGATGGCACACCTGATAGTCGAGGTGCCCGATGTCGCGGCCCTTACTGTCCAGGAGCGTGATGACCTGGCGGCCCGCCGCCACCGCTGCCGGAGCGAACCGGTAGGTGACCGCCTGCGGGCAGGGGGGAGGCGGTCTGCGGAGCTTCACCGCGGTGCCGCCCTCACGCGGGCAGCCGGGTGGCGATGCGTGACGTCGTCGGCACGGGACATTGCGAGCACAGTAGCCACAGGACGCGACACCCGTATATCCCCGTACGGGGTGGCATTTCGCGCCCGGAAGCCCCGGAGAGCGGCCATCAGGGCCGTCACACCGGCTGCCGCGGTTCCATCAGGCGGGCCAGCAGGTCGTCCAGGCTGACAAGGCCGGTGAGGCGGCCCGATTCGTCGCAGAGCACGGCGAGCGAGGCGCGGCGCCTGCGCAGTTCCTCGACGGCGTGGGCGAGGGTGTCGTCGGCGGCGAATTCCGGTACGGGGCGCGCCAGTTCGCGTGCGGTCAGGGCGCGGCTCCGGGCGCGGGCCACCAGGGCGTCACGGGCGTGGACCGAGCCGAGGACGGTGGCGCCGTCCCTGACGAGCAGCCGGGTGCGGTCGCTCGCCGCGGCCACCTCGATGACCTCGTCGACGCTCGCACCGGCCGGGACGGACGTGATCTGCGCGGCGGCCGTCCGGAGGTCGCCGACCGCGGTCAGGGGTGCGGTGAGCGAGGTGGTGATGAGGCCCGAGTCGACCTCGCTGATCAGGCCGAGGCGCCACGACTCCTCGACCAGGTGCCCGAGTTGCTCGCGGTTGTGGACCGAGGTGAGCTCGTCGCGCGGTGTGACCTTGCACAGGCGGACGAGGGCGTTGCTGACCTTGTTGAGGAGGGTGAGCAGGGGGCGTACGACCTTGACCACGGCCCGGAAGGGCGGGGTGAGCAGCATCGCCGAGCGCTCGGGGTGGGCGATGGCCCAGGACTTGGGTGCCATCTCGCCGACGACCATGTGCAGGAACACCACGACGACCATGGCGAGCGCGAAGGCGATGCCGTAGCTGAGCCCGGCGGGCAGGCCCAGCTTCTCCAGGAGCGGGTCGAGTTCATGGGAGATGGCGGGCTTGGAGACGGACCCGAGGCCCAAGGTACATACAGTGATGCCGAGTTGGGCCCCGGCGAGCATCAGGGACAGCTCCCGCATGCCCGCGAGCGCGGACTTGGCGCCGCGCTGTCCGGCGGCGACAGCGCGCTCCATGCGGTGGCGCTTGGCGGCGACCAGCGCGAACTCGGCGGCCACGAAGAAGCCGCTGGCGATCAGCAGCAGGACGGTGACGAAGAGGGCCAGGGGGAAGCTCATGCGGTGCTCTCCTCGGCGCTCGGCACGTCCGCCGCCGGCAGGCGCTCGATCCGTACGCGCTCGGGCACGTGGCGGTCGAGGCCGAGTACGGCGAGGGCGACGCGGCTGCCGTCGGACAGCCTCACGGTCAGGCGGTCGCCGATGGCCGGGAAGCGGCCGAGCCGGTCGACGATCAGTCCGGCCACGGTGTCGTAGTCGTCCTCCTCGGGCAGGTCGATGCCGGTCGCGTCGGCCACCTCGTCCAGGCGGCGGCCCGCGTCGACGAACCAGCCGCCGCCGTCCGCGACAGCGAGCTCGACGACGGTGTCGGACTCGTCGGCGATGTCCCCGACGAGTTCCTCTGCGATGTCCTCGTACGTCACGATGCCCGCCACTCCCCCGTGCTCGTCGAGGACGACCGCGAACTCGTCGTCCCGCTCGCGCATCTGCGCCACCGCGCCCGGCAGCGGCAGGGTGTCGGGCAGCAGCAGGGGGCGCCGGGCCTGCTCGCCCGCCGTGGTGCGGCCGAAGCGTCCTGCGGGCAGCCGCATCAGTTCGCGTACCCCGAGGACGCCCGCGACGTCGTCCGGATGGTCGCCCATGACGGGGTAGTTCGAGTGTCCGTGTTCGGCGATGAGCCGCACGGCCTCGTCCGCCGTGGCGTCCTTGCGTACGAAGGTGACGTCCGCCCGGGGCACCATCACCTCGTCGAGCGTGCGCTCGGAGAACTCCAGGGCGTGGTCGAGGAGTTCGGCGCTCTCCCGCGGCAGCCTGCCGTGCTCGTGGGACTCGCCGATGAGATGGCTGAGCTCTTCGAGTGTGGCGCCGTGGTGCAGTTCCTCGACGGGCTCGATGCCGATCCGGCGCAGCAGCCGGTTGGCCGCGCTGTCGAAGACGCGGACCACGGGGCCGACGACCTTCAGGTACGCCAGCGTGGAGGCGGCAAGGGTCTTCGCGAGCCGCTCGGGGACGGCCAGCGCGAGGTTCTTGGGGGCGAGCTCCCCGAGGACCATCTGGAGCACGGTGGCGACGACGAAGCCGAGGACCACGGAGAGGGCGGAAACGGCGCCGTCGGAGAGTCCTGTGCCGTCCAGGGCGGGCTTCAGGAGCCCGGACACGGAGGGCTCGGCGAGGAAGCCGACGACCAGACCGGTGACGGTGATGCCCAGCTGGGCGCCCGAAAGCATGAACGAGAGCCGCCCGAGGACCTGCACGGCGCGGGCCGCCCGCCGGTCGCCCGCTTCCGCCTCACGGGCGAGCGCGAGGCGGTCCGCGGCCACGTACGCGAACTCCTGTGCGACGAAGTAGCCGGTGCCCGCGGTCAGGACGAGGACGGCGAGCAGACCGAGTACGGCGGACAGCAACGGTGGCTCCGTTCCGATGAGGGGCGTGCCGGTCATTCTCGGTGCGGCCGCGGCATCTCGCCATGTCAGGCGAAGCACCCAGCCCGCACGACGACAGTGGGTGCAGAAGTACGTCTAACTTCTACACCCACTGTAAAAGAATCGCAAAGTGCCTGCTCAGGCCGGTATGAGGCCGGACATCAGGACGCACCCCGCGACCGGGACGTCACGCGTCGCGTCGGCGCAGCCGCCACGCGGCCACGCCGAGGAGCAGCAGGGTGTACCCGGCGACCAGGGCGAGCGAGGGCCAGGCGCCGAGGCTGCCGACCGTCTCCGGGCTCGCGTCAGAGGTCTGCGTGAGCTTCTCCAGGGCGGCCGTCGGCGTCGCCCCTGCGACCCAGCGCTGGAGATCACCGAGCAGCGGGCCGAACAGGGACGGCAGCATCAGGACGCCGACCACCGTGACGACGGCCCCCGCCGAGTGCTTCAGGAGGGTGCCGACCGCGAGGCCGACGAGTCCGACGAGCGCGAAGAGACCGGCGATGCCGAACAGCGCGGGCAGCGGCTCCCCTCGGGCGTACTTGCCGTCCTCCAGGACCGCGCCGCCGACGAGATACGCCGCCGTGCAGCAGACGAGCCCGGTGACGTACAGGAGGCAGGCCAGCAGGGCCGCCTTCGCGGCGAGCACACGGCCGCGGCGCGGTACAGCGGTGAGGGTGGCGGTGATGGTGCCGCTCGCGTACTCGCCGCACACGGTGAGCGCGCCCACCGCGCCCGCGACCATCAGCGAGATGACACCGAGGGTGAGGCTGCCGCCCAGCACCGTGTCGTCGGGCTGCAGGCTGCCACTCAGGCCTACGAACACCGCGCCGACCACGGTCAGTACGCCGGTGACCAGGAGTGTCCAGCGGGTGGAGCGCAGGCTTGCGAACTTGGTCCACTCGAAGGCGAGGGCCGTACGGAAGCCGGGAGCGGCGGAGGCTGCTGTCGCTCTCGTTGTAGTTGTCGCTGTCGTCGTCGTCATCGGACCGGCTCCTTGTTCTCGGCGTTCTCGGCGTCCTCGGCGTTCTCGGCTTCGTACGTCCCAGCCGTGCCCCGGTACTCCACCGAGGCCCGCGTCATGTCGGTGTAGACCTCCTCCAAGGAGGAGAAGACCGGGGTGAGTTCATGAATCGCCAGGTCTTGCGTGCGCGCGAGCTCGCCGATCTCGGCGGGCGTCAGACCGCCGACCCGCCAGCCGCCGCGCGCGTCCAGGCGCACGGACGCCCCCGCCGTCTCCAGCAGGGCCCGCATCCGCTGCGCCTCGGCGCCGGGTGTACGCAGGAGGGTGGCTCCCTGGGAGTTGGTCTCGATGAAGTCCCTCATGTCCGTGTCCGCGAGCAGCCGGCCGCGTCCGATCACGATCAGGTGGTCTGCGGTCAGCTCCATCTCGCTCATGAGGTGACTGGAGAGGAACACCGTTCTGCCGTCCGCGGCAAGGGACTTGAGCAGGTCGCGGATCCAGCGGATGCCCTCGGTGTCCAGGCCGTTGACCGGCTCGTCGAGGATGAGTACGCCGGGGTCGCCGAGCAGCGCCGCCGCGATGCCCAGGCGCTGGCCCATGCCCAGGGAGAGCCCTTTGGCCCGCTTGCCCGCCACACGCGTGAGACCCACCGCTTCGAGGACCTCGTCGACCCGGCTTCCGCCGATTCCGTTGCTGCGGGCCAGGCCGAGGAGGTGCTGTCGCGCGGTGCGCCCGCCGTGCACCGATGTGGCGTCCAGGAGCGAGCCGACCTCGCGCAGGGGCGCGGCGCTGCGGTAGTAGCGTCGCCCGTTGACCGTGACCGCGCCGCCGCTCGGCGCGTCGAGGCCGAGGATCATGCGCATGGTGGTCGACTTGCCGGCGCCGTTCGGGCCGAGGAAGCCCGTCACGTGGCCGGGCCTGACGGTGAAGCTGAGCCGGTCGACGGCAGCCTTGCCGCCGTACCGCTTGGTGAGTTCCCGTGCTTCGATCATGCCGTCGACGCTACGGAGGGCGACCGCCACCGGACATCTGCCGACGGGAGTCGGCCGCTACTCCCTGGGGAGTAGCCACCCGCCGGGTCAGCCCTCGCCCGCGCGCACCAGGCCGGTCTCGTAGGCGAGCACCACCAACTGTGCCCTGTCCCGCGCCCCGAGCTTCGTCATCGCCCGGCTGACGTGCGTCTTCGCGGTGAGCGGCGACATGAGCAGGCGCGCGCCGATCTCGTCGTTCGCCAGGCCGTGGCCGACCAGTGCGAGCACCTCGCGCTCGCGGTCGGTCAGCGGATCGAGGAGCCTCATCGCCTCGGCCTCGGGCGCCTTGAGCCGGGCGAACTCCTCGATCACCCGCCGGGTGACACCGGGCGACAGGAGGCTCTGCCCGGCGGCGACGGTGCGGATCGCGGTGCGCAGGTCGTCCGGTTCGATGTCCTTCAGCAGGAAGCCCGCGGCCCCGGAGCGCAGCGCCTCGAAGACGTACTCGTCGGCCTCGAAGGTCGTCAGGACCAGGACGCGTACGGCATCGAGCGTGCGGTCGGCGACGATGCGGCGGGTGGCTTCGAGGCCGTCGGCACGCGGCATGCGGATGTCCATCAGGACGACGTCGGGGCGTGTGGTGCGGGTCAGCTCCACCGCCGCGACGCCGTCCGCCGCCTCGCCTACCACCGCCAGGTCGTCGGTGAGGTCGAGCAGGGCACGGAAGCCCGCGCGGACGACGGTCTGATCGTCGGCAAGAAGCACCCTGATCCGCCCGCTCACGCGACTCTCCCCTCACTCCGGCCACTCACGCCGCCCACTCCTCACTCCGGCCACTCATGCCGCCCGCCCCTCGCCCCGCCCGCCCATGCCGGCCACTCCACGCCCCGCCGGCCCACGCGCGTCCCCTCTCGCCCCGCTCGCCCATGCCGGCCGCTCCTCACCCGGCCACCCATGCCGATCTCCCCTGGATCCCGCCGCTCACGCCGCCTGTCCCTCCTCGGCCTGCCCACCCCTGCCATCCACTCCTCACTCCGGCCACTCATGCCACCCGCCCCTCGCCCCGCTCGCCCATGCCGGCCTCCCCTCACCCGGCCACCCATGCCGATCTCCCCTGGATCCCGCCGCTCACGCCGCCTGTCCCTCCTCGGCCTGCCCACCCCTGCCATCCACTCCTCACTCCGGCCACTCATGCCACCCGCTCCTCGCCCCGCCCGCTCACACCATTCCCGCTCTGGATCCGAACCGCCCACGCGCGTCCCCTCTCGACCCGCTCGCCCTACCGTTCGCTCCTCGGCTTGCCCACGCATGCCGTCCGCTCCTCAGACCACCCGCCTCATGTCAGCCTCTCCTTGCCCCACCCGCTCGCGCCGATCCCCCTCGGCCCGCGCCCGTGCCGCCACTTCCCGCCCCAGCCACTCACGCCACCCCCTCCTCGACAGGGATCACAGCACGCACCCGCCACCCGCCGCCGGACAGCGGGCCCGCTTCGAGGGTGCCGTCCACCGCTGTGGCCCGCTCCCGCATGCCGATCAGGCCGTACCCCTCTCCCGAGGCCGCAGCCGCGGTGCGCGGCGGTCCGTCGTCGGTGATCTCCACCGCGAGGCGGCCGCCCGCCGTGGCCACCGACACCGCCACGTGTCGGGCGTCCGCATGCTTGATCACGTTGGTCAGCGCCTCCTGGACGATGCGGTACGCCGCCAACTCCACCAGCTGCGGCAGCTCACGGCCACCGGTGGCCGTGTCGGTGTCGGTGTCGGTGTGCAGGGACACCTGTAGGCCCGTGCCGCGTACCCCCTCCACCAAGTCGTCGAGCTGGGCCAGGCGGGGCGCCGGGTCGACGGAGGCCACCCTGCGCCCCTCGCGCAGCACGCCCACCGTGGCCCGCAGCTCGCGCACCGCCTCCTTGCCCGAGGTACGCACCTGCCGCATCGCCGTGCGCGCCACCTCCGGCCTGCTGTCGAGCGCGTCCAGGGCGAGGCCCGCCTGCACGGTCATCGCCGACACGGTGTGGGCCACCACGTCGTGCAGTTCGCGCGCGATGCGTACCCTCTCCTGGTCGACCTTGCGCCGCGCCTCCCGCTCCCGGTCGGCCTCGGCACGCTCGGCCCGGTCGGCGTACTCCTTCATCAACTCCCGCCGTCCGCGCACCACTTCACCCAGGAGCAGCGGTACAAGGGGCCACAGCATCTCCAGGAGCGGGGCACCCTGGGGCTGCGCCACATCCTTGCCCGCGATGACCGACACCACCCCCGAGACGAGGGCGGCGACCACGGCGGTGCGCAGCGTGCGGCGCCGGTCGCCCTGCGCCGCGAGGGCGTACAGCGCGACCATCACCGGCAGATTGAGCAGCTCCCCGATGTGCCCGTAGAGCGCCCAGCCCGCGCAGGCGGCCCCGGTGACGACGGTGACGGCGACCGGCCACCGGCTCCGCACCAGGAGCGCGCCGATCGACACGGCGTACAGGAGCCACGTCAGCCGGTCGGCCTGCCGGTGACCGGAGTCGTTGACCGCCGCGTCCAGGCCCGTGAGGAGCGCGACGACCGCGGCCACGGCCAGGTCCGTGAGCTGCGAGGGCAAGGGCCACGTGAGGCGCCGCTGCCAGGAGCGGGAGGTGGGGGTCACGGAACTCACGATAGGAGCCGCGCACGAAGGGCGCGTACGACAGCGGGAGTACCCCGAGCTCGGGAGTACCCCGAGGCTCCCCTCAGCGGATCCCCCATATAACCCTGATTCCAACCCTGAGATGTGTCAGGAATCCGCGCTCACCGGGCGCCGCAATTACGTCAGCGCGCTCGCCCGCGAGATCGGCATGGGCCGTCCACTGCTGCACATGCACCTGAAACTGCTCGAGGCCGCGGGTCTCGTCATCGGGTCGCTGGAGGTCGCCGAGGGCGGCAAGTCCATGAAGTACTTCGAAGTGGCGCCGCTTCTCTACGAGTTGACGCCACAGCTGTTAGCCAGGGTGGTCTCGACCCTCTCCGAGACCTGCCCCAAAGAGACCGCGGAAGCGGCGAAAGAGGAAGCGAAGTGAACGGACAACTGGTGACACTGGCGGACGGGAGCGACCCGTGGGCGAGGAGATGAAGCAGACCCGGGAGGAGCTGGCTCAGACGCGGCACTCCGTCGGTTCCATGGAGAAGATGATGCGCGAGATCGAATAGCGCCGGTCGCCGGCGCCGGGCGCGGCCGGGAGCAGCAACTCCCGGCCGCGCCGATGCGGCACACGCCCCGGGCCTCAGCGACCCGGGCCCACACACCCACCCGTACGCCACGGCAGGTCGTCACATCTCACGCAGGCCGACCTGCGCCGGGACGAGGACATCAGGTCCGAGAACGACGCGCGCACCGCGGCGACCGACCCGGTCCACAACGGAAAGGAGTGCGGCGAGGTCCCGGCCGACACCGGCCCGGACCTCGCCGCACTCGAACTCCACTGCCTGACCGAGGGCCTGTCCCTGCAGCTCGGCGCCGACCCCGGCACCACCGCATCGCAGGTGTCCACCGAATCACGGGCCGCCCTCGGCCTCGTCGCCGCGGGGTCAGTCGGTGATGGTGACGCAGGGAAGGCCCACGCTGGCCCCGCCACGGAAGCCCTCCGCGCAGAGGCGGGTGCCCGCGGGGAAGTGCCGCTGCGGGTAGGCCTGGTCCCGGTAGGTCCTGAACTTGTCGACGTCCTCCACCTTGGTGTTGGCGCTCCAGCCGTTGGTGGTCCACACGCGCGCGCTGATGCGGTTCGGCTGGTTGGTGTTGGTGACCGACACCTCGACCCGGCCGAGATACGTGCCGCTGTCGTAGGTCCTGATGCAGACCGAGTGGTTGCACCACTCGCCGTCGGCGGCCGCCGACGGCCCGGTGACGATGACGCAGCCGAGCGCCGCGGCCAAGGTGGCGATCCCCGCGACGGTCTTCCTGGTGATGTCGAGCATGATGAGTGACCCTCAAGCCTTCTTCATCGCCCCGCGCGTCCAGGCGCGGGTTCTGCCGGTACTTGCGGCACACCAACGCGAGGACAAGATCATCAGTTACGCGACTTCCCCCGATCGCCTCAGCACGGCCTGCGCCACGTGTCCAGGTCCAGCTTCTTGCGCATCGAGGACAGGCCGAGGCGGCGCGCCTGGGCACAGAACTCCGAGTTGGGCACGGCGTACTCGACGTGCAGCACCGCCTTGCCCGCCTTGATGAAGGGGGTCAGCGACGCGCACTCGTCGTACTGGGCGCACTCCTCGTTGACGGCGAAGTCGAAGTCCTTCACGAGCTGCGGGATCTGCGGCAGGTCGTTCTTCAGGCCGACGGACATTCCGCGGTCGTGCGCGAGGCGGGCGACCATGCGGTTGAAGGCCAGTTGGTGGTGTGCCTTCAGGGGGAACCCGGTGCGGTCGAGGTAGCTGTCGAGAAGGTCGGGCTCGACCGCGTCGAACCCCTTGCGGCGGCACATGTCGAAGCGCTCGGCGAGCAGCGGGCGCAGCACGTCGAGGCGCCGGATGTCGAGCCAGCGCTCCCCCTTCCAGCCGTTGGGGCGGCCGAGGACGGATGCGGGGTAGTCGTCGCTGTCCGGGCGGAAGGACTCCCAGGCACCGGCGTTGATGTAGCAGATGACGCGGCGCCCGTCGCGGTGCAGGCGGGCCACGTCGGACGCGCGGTTCTCGAAGCCGTCGATGTCGTAGACGGGGACGTTCACGCCCGGGTCGACGCGGCCGTCGAGCTGCCACTGCCACGTGGTGCCGGGACGGGGCCGCCACCGGTCCGAACTGCCGTCCTGCCGCTCCGCCGACGAGCAGCCGGCGAGCAGCAGGACGGTGGCAAGGAACAGGCCGAGGCGGCCGCGGTGCCTCACGGCGTGCCTCCGGCCGTGGCCAGGGGCGGCGGTTGCGTCCAGGGGTTGGGCCCCGCGCCGGGCACCGCGCAGTGCACCCCCGCGCCCCGCCGCACGGCGGTGCGCCCCGCGAGGCGGGTCAGCGCGGGCGGGACTCCGTAGACGAGATGGCAGAAGTGCTCGGGGGGATGCCTGGCCGTCCAGGACGGGGCGGTGAACGAGCGCAGATACGTCGTCCAGTGCCCCTCGAACGTGACGAGCAGGTCGGCGGCGCGGGCGTACCCGGGCGCCGGATGCACGCCCGGGTTGAGGACCACCGTGTCGGCGCCCCTCTCCCGCGCCGAGCGGACCAGACGCCTGCAGTGCCGCAGCTCGCGGCGTCCTGGCGCGACCCGGTCGAAGAAGCAGCCGTCCACGCCGTACCAGTCGCGGTGCCGGGCCAGGTCGTCGGTGACGGCGCCGAGCGGCCGCTCCCCGTACGCCGTGTCGACGTATCCCAGCACCCGCACCCCCGCATCGCGCAGGGTCCGCGAGGCGGCGGTGAACGCCGGGTCGGGGGCCGTGCCCGGACCGTCGGCGGCGTTCAGGACGATGCCGTACAGCTGGGGCGCGGCCGCCACGAGCGCCTCCCAGGCCGCGGGATCCGCCGCCGGGTGGACGTACAACGGCACCAGCAGGGTCATCGCGGGTCCCCCGCGGTGGGCGTGAGGCGCGGCGAGCTGTCGCCCGCGCCTGCCTGCCGCGTCCGTGGCGCGCCGTCGGCGCGCCACAGCGCGGTCACGGAGTCCCGCAGGGAGTGCGTCGGCGTCCAGCCCAACTCCCTTTCCGCGGCGCCGATGTCGGCGCACTGCCAGGGCACGGCCACGGATCGGCCCACCTTGCCGAGCGTTTCCTCCACGTGCCCGGTGAAGCCCGCCGCGCCGACCAGGCCGTGCACCAGGTCGCGCACCGGCACGGCACTGCCGCTGCCGATGTTGAGCAGGCGCGGCAGCCGCCCAGGCAGGGCGAGCGCGAGCGCGACGGCGTGCGCGACATCGCGTACGTCGACGAAGTCCCGGTAGGCGGACAGGTCACCGACCTGGACCCTGCCGTGCGGCATCCGGGTCACCGCACGGCCGAGCTCGGCGGTGAGCCGGCCGGGCAGTCCGGCCCGGGGAGCCCTGGGGCCCACCGGGTTCGTGACCCGCAGCACGAGCGCGTCGAGCTCCGTGTCGAGCACGGTGAGGGTGCCGGCCAGCTTCGTGGCTCCGTACGGGGCGACCGGGCGGGCGGGGGCGTCCTCCGCCGTCCGCTCGCCCATGCCGGTCGGCCCGTACTCGGCCGCCGAGCCGAGGTGCACCAGACGTGCCGCGGGCGCCGCCACCCGCAGGGCCTCGCAAAGAGCAGCGGGGCCACGGGAGTTGACCTCGGCGAGGGTCAGCGCGCTGCCGCCGACCGCGCCCACGCAGTTGACCACGGCGTCGGGCTCGGCCCTGCCCAGCTGCTCGGCCAGTGCGGCGGGCGTCATGGCGGCGAGGTCGACCCGGAGGTCGTCCTCGTGGGCGCGGCCGCCGCGGAGCAGCCGCACGCCCGGCAGGGCGTGCAGCCGCTCGGCGATGTGCCCGCCCAGGTATCCGGTGGAGCCCAGGACGAGAATGCGCACGGCCTTGTCACGCTCCCTTGAGGAGAAGGGAGCGGTGCGTGGTGAACTCCGCGTTCGCGCGGTCGTAGTCGTCCGGGCGTCCGATGTCGAGCCAGTAGCCGTCGAACGCGTAGGCGTGCGGCGGGGTCTCGGACTTCAGGAGGTCGAGCACGAGCTCGTCGAAACCGAGCGGCAGGCCCGGGGTGTAGGAGGCGAGCGTGTCGCGCGAGAGCCCGTACACCCCCATGGAGACGCGGTAGTCCACGCTCGGCTTCTCCGTGAAGGCGACCACGCGGTCCGACTCGGTGGTGAGCACCCCGAAGTCGATGCGCACCTCACGTGCGTACGTCGCGATGGTCAGCGGCGCCCCGGACGTGCTGTGGCTGTTCAGGACGTCCGCGTAGTCGAGGTCGGTGAGGATGTCGCCGTTCATCACGAGGAAGTGCTCGGGCAGCCGGTCCATCATCGTCAGGAGCGGGCCCATGGTGCCCAGCGGGCTCTCCTCCGTGGAGTAGCCCACGCGCAGGCCCCAGCGTGCGCCGTTGCCGACGTAGGCACGGATGATGTGGCCGAGGTGGCCGATCGCGATGGTGCAGCTGGTGAAGCCGGCGGTCGCCAGCTGGCGCAGCACGATCTCCAGGATCGCGTGCTGGTCGCCGATGGGAACCAGCGGCTTGGGCAGCGCGGTGGTGTACGGCCGGAGCCGGACACCCTTGCCTCCGGCAAGAATGACTGCGTGCATGGTTCGTCTCCCCTGTGAGTGACCCGAAGTGGTCAAGTGGCCTGATGCGCAGATCGGTTGACGGTCGGGCGTTCGGCGGTCGGGCGGTCGGCGTTCGGCGTTCGGTCAGGGATGGCTCAGATGTTGTAGATGTCCGTCTTGTAGCGGGCCAGGTTGGCCGGGTCGCGGAAGAACTCGACGGTGCGCGCGAGGCCCTGCTCCAGGTCGTGTCCCGGTGCCCAGCCGGTGGCCGCGCGCAGCCGGCTCGCGTCGGCGACCAGGCGCATCACCTCGGAAGCCGCGGGGCGGATGCGCTGCTCGTCCTCGCTCACGTCGAGGTCGGCCTCCATCACCTTGCCTATGAGCCGCACCAGGTCACCGACGGAGATCTCGCCGCCGGTGCCCGCGTTGAAGGTGCGGCCCACGACGGCGTCGGCGGGTGCGGTGCCGACGGCGATGAAGGCCTGCGCGGTGTCCGCGACGAAGGTGAAGTCGCGGGTGGGCCGCAGGTCGCCGAGAGTGATCTCCCGTGACCCCGAGGCCACTTGACCGATGACGGTCGGGATGACGGCCCGCATCGACTGACGCGGACCGAAGGTGTTGAAGGGGCGCAGGGTGACCACGGGCGTCTCGAAACTCGCGTGGTAGCTGTCGGCGAGCCGGTCGCCGCCCGCCTTCGAAGCGGCGTACGGGGACTGGGTGTTGATGGGGTGGTCCTCGGTGATCGGGACGGTCTGCGCGGTGCCGTACGTCTCGCTGGTGGAGGTGTGCACCAGGCGCGGGATCTCCAAGTGGCGTACGGCTTCCAGGACATTGAGCGTGCCGGTCACGTTCGTGTCCACGTAGCTGTGCGGGGCCTGGTAGGAGTACGGGATCGCGATGAGTGCGGCCAGGTGGTAGACCGTCTCGGCGCCGGTGACCAGGCCGCGGACCGAGCCCGGGTCGCGTACGTCGCCCAGGACGATCTCGACCTCGGCGAGCACCTCGGGCGCGAGCGTCTCCAGCCAGCCGTAGGAGGAGAAGGAGTTGTACTGCGCCATCGCGCGGACCCGGTGGCCCGACGCGACGAGCGCCTCGGTGAGGTGCGAGCCGATGAAGCCTTCGGCTCCGGTGACGGCGACGAGTGGTGCGGATGCCATGAGTGCTCCTGATGACTGATCACGTGACGGTGATGGTGATGGAGGTGTAGGTGGAGGTGGTGCGCTGCGCGGCCTGGCCCGAGTGGTGTGGCGCGGGCCCGCTCAGGCGTGCGCCGTTGGCCGACCCAAGCGGTGGACGGCGACGGCGAGGAGCGCCAGGACGGCGGCGGTACAGCCGATGAGTTGCGCGGTGGGCACCGAGACGGTGCCGGTGAGCGGGAGCGCCGTGGCGGTGGCCGCGGCGGCAAGGCAGGGCGCGGCGGACGGCCAGGCCGCGCCGAACGCCTGGAGGAGCAGGGCGATCCACAGCACGGCGCCGAGAAGCAGGAGCCGGGCCGCGCTCGCACCGACGAGTACGGCGCCCAGGGCGAGCGGCAGGAGATAGGCCGCGCCGCACACGGCGAGCGCACGCGCGGCGCGCAACCGGAAGCCCCGGGGAGTGGTCGAGGCGTGCAGTGCGGCCACGGCGAGACCGCGGTAGCGGTAGAGAAGCCACTCGGCGGGGCCCATGCTCAGGGTCAGCACGATGACGGCGTACGGCTCCTGCTGTCCCGCCACCGCGGTCAGCGTCCCGGCCGCGAGACCGAACAGGCCGTACGGAAGCGAGCCCACCAGGGGCGGTACGGGTCCCGGCGCGGGGGTCGCCCGAAGCGCCGAGCGCAGTGCGTGGGCGGCGGCCGCCGTCGCCAGCAGCACGGTGAGCAGCGGCAGTCCGGTCCGCAGGAGCTGCGGCGGCTGCCACCACGGCTCGGCGGCCGCGGCCAGCACGACCGGGAGGAGCGCCGCCGCGAGGATCTTCTCGCGGCCGAGCACGAGCAGCAGCCCGGCCGCTGCGAGATAGCAGGACTGCCCGACGGCGAACAGGGCGGCGGCTCCCGGCCCCGCGACCAGCAGGCCGGTGACCGACGCGGCCACGACGCCCAGCGGCGCACCGCGCAGCAGGGTGCGCCCGGCCTCGTGCCGCCCGGCCGCGAGGCGGCTGTACGCCCGGTGGCTCAGCGCCTGGGACCAGGCCCAGGACACCAGGGCTGCGGCGATCAGCCCGTACAGCCCCGAGGCCGAGGAGCCCCACGCGCCCTGCGCCAGTACATAGGCCGTACCCGGAAGCGCGAAGAGCAGCCCGCGCAGGGCGCAGCGCAGATGGTCGGGCCGCCAGGGGTCGGGCGGCACAGGCGGCTTCGGATGGCTGCGCGGCACCCTCCGGAAGACGGCGTCGGCCAGCGAGAACAGATCGGGGTGCCCATACGTCTCCTGGATCCGGTCGCCGGTCAGGCCCTGCGACTCCAGGAGCGCGGCGACTTCGTAGGGGTGGACGGCCGCGCCCGCGTCGTCGGCGAGTTCGGCGGCAAGGCGGTCGACGGGGTCGTCGGCGCGGGCGGGGCGCAGCGCGACGCCCGTGCGGATGCGGGGACGGCCGTCGTCGGAGGCGGCGCGGGGCGGCCGTGCCAGACGCAGGGCGAGGGTGTCGTCCGCGCCGAAGGCGTCGCCGTTCTCCGTGCCGCGGGGGTTCCCGCCGCGCGGCCTGAGAGGGAGCGGTCCGCTCATCCCGCCACCTCGTCCGAGAGGTGCTGACTCATCAACTCAGCCTCGGCTGGCGCCTGTTGACCGCGTGTGGCCAACTCCTCGTAGATCGAGCGGAACGCGTCCACCGTCTGCCGGAGCGTGAACTGCTCGATCACCCGAAGGCGGGCCGCCTCGCCCATCGCGGCGCGGCGCCGGGGGTCGCGGAGCAGTTCGACGACGGACCGCGCCATGGCCTCCGGGGCGCGCGGCGGCACCACGAGGCCGGTGGGGCCCACGGCCTCCCGCACCCCGCCGACGTCGGTGGAGACCGTGGCGCGACCGCAGGACATCGCCTCGATCAGGGTGAACGGGAAGCCCTCGCTGATGCTGGACAGCATCACCACGTTGCCCGCGGAGTAGGCGTCCTTGATGTGCTCGACGCGGCCCTCAAAGACCACCGCGTCACCGTGACCGAGCTCGGCGGCCAGCGCCTCGCAGCGCTCGCGGTAGGCCTCGCCACCGCGCGGGGTGCCGCCGAACAGCCGGAGCCTGGCGTCCGGTATCTCCTGCCTGACCAGGGCGAAGCAGCGGATCAGGGTCTCCAGGTCCTTGATCGGGTCGACGCGGCCCGCCCAGCTCAGGGTGGGGCTCTGCGGCTCGGGGCCCGCGGGCGGGAAGGCCTCGGGGTCCACGCCGTTGTAGACGGTGCGGATGAGGGACGGCCGCGCGCCGCCGCGCTCCTCCCAGAGGCGGTTGTAGCGGTTGCCCGGGGTGATCAGGGAGGCCTGGCGGTACGTCTCCTCGGCGAGCAACCGGAAGAAGCCGAGCAGCAGGGCCTTCACGGGCCAGCTGTACGGGCCCGTGCGGTAGCCGAGGTAGCGCTCACGCAGATACACGCCGTGCTCGGTCAACAGCAGTGGGACGCCATGGAGTTGACGTCCTATCAGACCGGGCAGGGCCGCGATGCCGCCGCTGACCGCGTGTGCGACGCCGTGCTCGGGCGGCCGGGCGGCGAGCGGCCGCAGCGCGTGTTCGAGCAGGCCGGTGGCGGTGACCGCGTCGTGCAGCGTCGGCCGCGCCTCGGCGGTCGCGCGCCCGGGGACATTCCATACGGAGGTCAGGACGTGCACCGCGCGGTCGGTGCGCAGCGCCGGTGACAGGGCGCCGTCGCGGGCGTGCCGGGCGAGGTCGTGGAGCGCGGGGGCGAAGCCGTCCTCGGCGGCCGGGTCGAGCAGTGCGGTGAGGAACTGTTCGTAGGAGCCGAGGAGTTGACGCCGACGTCGGCCGCGCGGGGCGTGCCCGGCGGGGGTCGGTCCCCACATGGGCAGGCAGACGGGCTCGTCGACGTGCGGCGGGAGGTCCCAGGCGAGGCTCTCGCTGCCGGTGCCGGTGACGGCGAGGACGCCGAAGTCGATGTCGGGCATGCCGCGCACGAGTTGGTCGCACCAGACGCTGACACCACCGTGGCTGTGCGGGTAGGTGCCTTCGGTCAGCAGGGTGACGCGGGTCCTTGCGGGGCGGGGCGACGGCATGGGGAAGGGTGCCGGTATCGGCACGGGCGAGGGCGAGGTGGACATGGTGGGGCTCCGCGGGTGAGATACGAACGCGAGGGAGCCGACGGCAGCGCCCCGCCCCGGCGTGGACCGGGGTGCGGCGAGTTCCGTGAACGGCGGGGTGCGGGACGTACTGGCGCGGGGGGATGGTCGTGCGGTGTGGGCCCCTGGGCGACGGGGGCTGTGTGCGGCGGCAGGGGCGTGCCGCGCGAGGCGTGGTCCCGGAGGCCGGCCGGGAGGGGCCGGCCGGCCTCCGGGTGCGACCGGAAGGTCAGCGCCGGGTGGGCAGCGCGCGTGGCGTGTGGCCGTCGGTGCCTGGCTTTACGTATCGGGTGACCCCGGACGGGACGGGCAATTCCTTGGCCGCCTTCGGGACGTCGGCCTGCTCGGCCGCCGCCTTGCCCGCCGTGAGGGCGGTCGGCAGCTTGAGCGTGACCCGGCTCTGGAGGAGCGACGGGGATGCCCAGCCGGAGGTTCTTCCGGCGTAAGCCGATCCGAACGGGTCGGTTCCCAGGAGGAGTTGCTGCACGGTACCGGTGGGCATGGTGGCACGGGCGGCCACACCTGACGGGGCCTGGACCGTCACCGTGCCGCCGATCCGGTAGGCGGTGACGCGGCCCGCCTTGACGGCCGTGTCCCAGGCCGCGCGGGAGCGCAGCTCGCCGCCGATGTCGGCCATCCGCAGGTTGACCACGGGGGCGTTGTCCGCGAACAGCGCGCCGTACGCGTCCAGGACGGAGCCGAGCACGGGGTACGCGATGCGGTCCTCGGCGAGGTTCGACTGGTGGATGAAGTGCGGCCGGGGGTCGTTCGCCAGGGCGTGCCCGAGCGCGATCGTCGACTCGACCGGCACGATGTGGTCCTGGTAGCCGGTGGTGGTGTCGAGAGGGCTCTCCAAGCAGGTGGCCACGGAGGAGTTCTCGCAGACGCCGCTGCCGCCGTCCGCCTTGCGGGTGTAGATCCAGTTGTACTCGTCTACCTGCTCGCTGGCGCGGCCCGCGTTGTAGAAGACGTTCATCGGGTAGCGGGGCACGGTCAGGGCGGCGCCCACCTGGCGCTGCCCTCTGTCCCGGGAGTTGTCCGAGCCGAGCCAGCTCACGCCGTTGTCCCGCAGAGCCGTGCTCAGGTTCGGGTTGTCGTCGGGCTGCTGGGGAAGCACCTTGAGCCCGGAGTGCTCGCCGGTGACCAACTCGCCGTTCACGAGCGGGAGTCCGGCGCGCTGGCCCCAGTTGCGGTTGTCGGAGATCTGCTGGGAGATCTCGGTACGGGAGACGTAGCGGGTGCTGCCGTCCGCGTTCTTCGCGCAGGTCCACGGCACGGTGCTGACGTCCTGGACGCAGCCGAGGAAGGGGTGGTTGTAGGTGTGGTTGATCCAGCGGTGCTCGCTCCGGTCGGCGATCAGCCGGTCCGCCAGCGGGTCCGCGCCGCCGTTCTCCTCGCGGAAGAGCTCGCTGCCACCGCCGTTGAAGGCCATGTCGAGCGGGAACTTGCGCCCCTTGGACCACTGGGCCGCGTAGGCCGCGTCGTCCGGCGTCATCCGGATCGGGTCGGGAGTGCCCTGGCCCGGCGGGCAGTCCACGTCGCCCGGTGTGCAGTTGAGTTCGCTGTCCCAGCGGTCGTCGGCGCCGAAGACGTCGTCGACGTGCACGGCGAAGTAGTTGCGGGAGGAGCCGAGTTGGACGCCCTGGGTCATCCAGTCGACGATGCCGCGGGCGAGCAGCCGGAACTGCTGCTGATGCTGGTTGTAGACGAAGGTCACCACCAGCTCGCGGCGCCCGTCGTGGCGGTACTCGCCCACGAGCGAGCCGCGGCCGGAGGCGCCGGGGATCGGCGCGTCCACGTAGCTCGTGAAGTCGGCGCCCGGCGCCGGCTTGGACAGGAAGCCGTAGCTCTCGCTCGCCGCGGGCGAGTTGTCCTCGAAGGGCACCTGCCCCGCGAGGTAGCCGAAGGGACCGCTCTTGCCCGACGCGGTCACCTGGGCCCGCACCCCGTCGAGCGATCCGCTGAACTCCGGTGTCTGCAGGCCTGCTTCGGGCCTGGCGTAGGTGTAGGCGTCCACTTGCGGGATGGCGTAGGTCTGCTCGTAGGCGGCCAGGGCGGCCATCTCGGCGGATCCGGCGCCGAACGGATTGTCGTTGGGCAGCACGACGGCCTGGAACTTGGCGCGGGCCCTGCCGTCCACGCTGTCCGCGAGGAACGCGGCGTCGATCACAGGACGTCCGCTCTGCCGCAGGTCGACGGTGGTGTACGGCGTTCCCTGGCCGTCGAGTTCGGCGGTGAGCGCGGCGGTGGCAGGGCCTCCGTCGGTCACCACCAGGACGCGCAGGTCGATGCGTGGCAGCTCGGCGGCCGAAGCCGGAGTGCCGGGCAGCGAGAGCGCGAGAAGCAGAGCGCCGGCGCCGAGAGCCGCCGCTCGCGCGGTGTGATTCATGCGGTGTGTGGTCCCCTCCGCGGTCGGGCACAGGGGATGTCTCCACCCCGTGGCCCGCCCCCCAACGACAAGGACACCCATCGCAGTGTGTGTCCGTGTCACTCTGACGCGTCACATAGTGCGTCCCACCTGTGGGGTCTGTGCGGATTCTGTGAAACCTGGCGGAAAAATGCTGGCGAACCCTTAGCGGTACGAAATGGCAGGCACGGGGCGGGAGATGGCTCCCCGGAATGGGGTGTTCCGGGACGCCGTGGCCGATCAGAGGGGTTGCCGCTCCCCTGGCCGCCTGTAGGTGCCGGTTACACGCGTCGACCCTCCGCCCGCTCGGCGGAGATCGAAATTGGGGGCGCGCGGAACCGCGCGTAATCAGCCAAGCGAGAGAGACGCGCGCTGCGGCGCCTTCTCCTGGAAAGCGCGTTCTGACCTGCACAGCAAGCGCGTTCCATGAACATCGGGGGGCGCAATTCAGGGCACGATGGGGGGCGTGCAGGGGGGCGCTCTTGCATTCATGGCCCCCGGTACCCCCTTCGTCGCCGCCGAGGCCAATCCATCATGCGGTCGCCGACGAATCACTTATGTCCGACGGGGCTGTGAGGGACCTTCCGGACGCACGGAGGTGGTGACGGGCGCACGTTGTCCCGGCGGAGTGTCGAGGCCTGAGCCTCCTCCGCCCGGACTCCGCCGTCGCCACCTCCGCCTTCGCCCTCCGCCTTCGCCCTCGCCCTTCGCCCTCGCCCTCGCCCCTCGCCCTTCGCCTTCGCCCCTCGCCTTCGCCCTTCGCCTTCGCCCCTCGCCCTTCGCCCTCGCCCCTCGCCCCTCGCCCCTCGCCCCTCGCCCCTCGCTGTGACCATCGCACGATTCACTCGTTTGAACCTGGTCAGGACGCAACGTCGTCAGCCTTTGGAAGGCTTCTTGATCGATGAGCACATCGCAACGGCGGTCGGCCACGGAGTCCGGGCGGGTGGCCCTTGACCAGGCCGAAGCCGTCATCGTCGACCAGTACACCCGCCTCGTACGCCTCGCCTACCTCACGCTCCCCCACACCCTCAGCAGGCACCAGCGGGTTCTCGTCGCCCATTCGCTGGTACAGCGCGCCCTGCCCGGCTTCCGCATAGGACGGGCCACACCCCGGGTGCCCGCGCAGCGGGGCAGGCCCGACCCCGCGGTGGCGAGCGTGCGAGCGCGCGTCGTTCGCTCGGCGCTGGCCCACGACCGCCGCCCGCGCGGCTGGCCGGGTCTCCTGCCGCCTCCCCGCACGCTGCGCCCCACGCTCCCGGTGGTCTGGGGGCTGCGTCTCTTCCCGCGCGCCGGTGGCGGCGAGGAGATCGCCCTTGGGCAGGTCCTCTCCGAGGTCCCCGCACCCGCCCGTGCGGCCTTCGTGCTGCTCCAGCTGGAAGGCCTGTCCCGCTCCGAGGTCGTCGAGCTGCTCACCGCCGCCGATGTGCCCGAGCCGGAGCACGCGCTGCGCACCGCCTGCGACGTGGAGGCGGCGGCGGGCGGGGCGATCGCGGGCGAGGCGACACAAACGCTCCTGCGTTCGCGGGAGTTCGACGCCTGTTCCGTACAGACCCGTCCGACCGATCTGCTGCGCCGCAGACGCCGGTACCAGCTCGCCTGGGTCACCGCGGGCATCGTCGCCCTCGCTGGTGCGGTGCTGCTGACCGGCATCTGGGCCACGCCCCCGGCCGAGCCCTCCCGCACTGCCGGCATCCGCCCCGCGATCAGCCCCGCCCAGTTGCTCCGCACCCCGGGCGACACCTGGGCCGACACCTCACGCGTGGACTTCACCGCCTGGCCCGCACGCGGCGCACGTACCGGCGACGACGAGCTGATCAACCGAGCGCTCGCCACGTGGACCGACCCGCCACGCGGCACCAGGGTCGGCGTCGCGAAGGCCACCACCGCCGAACCGCCGCCCAGGACCACCCAGTTGCTGTACGCGGGTGCCGTCGGCCGGGAGGCGGTCGTGCTGTTCCACGACGGCCGGCGCGTCGTCCGCTACGGCGAACCGCTCTCGTCGCGGGGCGCGGCAGCCGCGTCCCTGGACATCTCCCGCTCCGACGAGGCCGACGTGACCACGGCGGCCGCGCTCGTCCTCAGCCGCGAGGCGGGCAAGATCCGCTATCTGACCGCCCCTTGGATCGCCGAGGCGCAGACGCGCGACCTGCTGACCCCCAACTCCCCCGGCCGTCCGCTCGACGTGTCGGACGAGGGCGTCACCGATGCCGTCGGCCAGCCGCCGGGCAAGGGAGCGTGCGACAGCCTGCCGGTCATGCAGCTGCGCTCCTCCAGCAAGATCGTGGAGAAGCACGCCTTCCTCGTCACGGACCTCGGCGACCTGACTCCCACGCATCTCAGCTACACGCCCCTGCCCGGCACCGGAGCCCCGCCCCGGCAGCCCCGCGAGGCCACCAGCAGCACGGCACTGCGGAGTTGGGCCCGCACCGCGTGCCAGCTCCCCGAGATGCGGGGCGGCGGCGTGCGGTCCGTCAACCAGTGGGACTTCGCCGAGCAGGACCTTCCCGAGCAGGGCGGCCGAGCGGTGTGGTCCTGCACCCGTGCCTCCACCTGGCGCGGCCCCGGCGACGTCCTTGTGCAGTTCCGCACGTCCACGGCGTCCGCCACCGCCCCGGCGAAGGTCGTCGGGCAGGCACGCTCGACCGCTGCCTGCAGCCGGTTCGGCCAGCACATCGTGGCCAGTACCCCCTGGACGGCGGGCTCCGGGCGCCACTACCTCCTCGCCGCGGGCAGTCGCGAGGTCACCGACATCGAGGTGACCGGTGAGGTCGAGGAGACCGAGCGAGGGCGCACACTGGCCGTCAAGGCTCCCAAGGACCCCGGCGTGAGTGTGCGGGCACGCCTGACCGACGGTGAGACCCTGGACGAGGTCGGCTCGCGCCCCGCGCGCTAGGCGGACCGCACGGAGCCGACGAGCGGCCGCGGCGGAGGCAGCCGTGCCGTACGACCCATCCGGCACCGGCGCGGCTCCGAATCACGGGTGTCCGCCACGTTCGGCCGGCCACCGGCTTCGGCCGGTCACCGACATGTCGAGGAGTCCCCGTGCCCATCCGCGACGGCCACCGCCCGGCCCTTGAACTGAGCGGGCCGGTCGAGAAGCCGCGTGCCGCCGTGCTCCTGCTGCACGGCGGCCGTGAGCACGGGACCGCCGCGCCGCCGCCGTGGAATCTGCCGGATGTGCGCCTGCGTCTCTTCGAGGGCGCGATCCGGGGCGCGATCCGGCGGTCCACGTCGCAGGACGCCGTACTCCTCGGGCGGGTGCGCTATCGCTTCCGGGGCTGGAACGGAGAGCGCCAGGACGCGGCGCAGGACGCCCGCCGCGCCCTGCGTGAGCTGGAACTGCTCGCGGGTGAGGTGCCGACCGTCCTGGTCGGCCATTCGATGGGGGCCCGCGCCGCGCTCGCGGCCGCCGGGGACCCGCTGGTCCGAGGGGTGGTCGGCCTCGCACCCTGGTGCCCCGCCGGGGAGCCCGTGGCGCACCTGCGCGGGCGGCGCGTGGTGCTGCTGCACGGCGACAAGGACCGTACGACCGATCCCAGGTCGTCCCTGGACTTCGCGGCGCGGGCGGGCGCCGCGGGCGCCGACGCGGCCACCGTGCTGATGTGCGGCAGCGGCCACGCCATGCTGAGACGGGCCACCGCGTGGCACGACCTGACCGGCAGGGCCGTGGCCGGGTTCCTGGGCCTCGCCGAGCTCCCCGCGGTGATCGCCGAACAGTTTCCTCCCACCAGCACGTCGCGGTGACGCCCCGCACGTCGCGATGACAGCCAGTACGTCACGGTGACGCTGTGACGCTGTGACGCGGGTGCCGGAGATCGTCGCGCTCCTGACCAAGCCGCGGCACGTCCCGCTCCGAATCATCTCCAGAGCACGTCCGGCGGCACCGGACGAGGAGATGGGACGGCATGAGAGAACAGCGACGGCGTACGGCGGTGGTGGGATCCGGGGTGGCGGGGCTCACCGCCGCGTACATCCTGCGATCCGCACACGATGTGACCCTCTACGAGGCGGACGACCGCCTCGGCGGTCATGCGCACACCCACGACGTCCCGGGGTCGGACGGCCGGACACGCGCCGTGGACTCCGGCTTCATCGTGCACAACGCCCGCACCTATCCGAACCTGCTCCGCCTGTTCCGGGAACTGGCCGTCACCTCGCAGCCGACGGAGATGAGCATGTCCGTGCGGTGCGAGGGGTGCGGTCTCGAATACGCGGGCGCGCGGGGCCCGCGCGGCCTGTTCGCGCAGCCGCGCAACGCGCTGCGCGGCCCGTACCTGCGGATGCTCTCCGAGATACCTCGCTTCCACCGCAGGGCATCGGAGTCCCTGACACGGAACCCGGACGACGCGGACGACGGGGACGACGGGGACGACGGGGACGGCACCGGACGCGACGCCACGTTCGGCGCGTTCCTCACGCGCCACCGCTTCTCCCCCTACTTCGTGCGCCACTTCGCGGTGCCTCTCGTGTCGGCGGTGTGGTCCTGCCCGCCGGGCACGGCCCTGCGCTATCCGGCCCGTTATCTGTTCCGGTTCCTGGACCACCACGGGATGCTCACGGTGACCGGGTCTCCCGCCTGGCGCACGGTGGCGGGCGGCTCAAGGGAGTACGTGGAGCGGATCGGCAAGCAGCTCCAGGCCGTTCACACATCCATGCCGGTGCGGTCCGTGCGCCGTGGTGACGGCCGCGTGACCCTCACCACCGTGGACGGCACGACCGATACGTACGACTCCGTGGTCGTCGCGGTCCATCCGGACCAGGCGCTGCGTCTGCTGGCGGACGCGTCCACCGAGGAACGCGAGATCCTGGGGGCCTTCCGGTACTCCCGCAACCCGGCCCTGCTGCACACCGACACCACGGTGCTGCCGCGCAGCCGCGCCGCGCGCGCCTCGTGGAACTATCTGCTCCCCTCATGCGGCGCCACCACCGACCACGTGCGGGTCAGCTACGACATGACCCGTCTGCAGCGGCTCGACGCCCCCGAGACGTACGTGGTGACCCTGGGCGGCGAGGACGAGGTAAGCCCCGACCGGGTGCTGGCCGAGATGGCGTACGAACACCCCGTCTACACCCCTCAGTCGCTCGCCGCACAGCGCAGGCTCTCCTCCCTGAACGGCCCCGTCACCGCCTTCGCGGGCGCCTATCACGGCTGGGGTTTCCACGAGGACGGCTGCCGCTCGGGGGTCGAGGCGGCCCTGGCGATGGGGGTGCGCTGGTGAACGCCTCCCCCGGCCAGGTGCCCGCGCTGTATCCGAGCGTCATCACCCACGTCCGCACAAGCCCGCGTCACTACCGGCTCACGCACCGCACGTACCTGTGGCTGATCGACCTGGCCGCACCTCCCCGACTTCCCTTCCTGCTGCGCCCGTTGGCCCGTTTCGACGGACGCGACCACTTCGGCGGCTCGGCCACCGGCATCAGGGCGGGGCTCGATGCCTTTCTCGCCACGCGCGGGATCACGCTGGACGGCGGGCGCGTGCTGATGCTCGCCCATGCCCGGGTCCTCGGACACGTCTTCAATCCGCTGTCCCTGTACTGGTGTCACGGACCCGGCGGTGAGCTGCGCTGCGTCGTGGCCGAGGTGCACAACACCTACGGCGAGCGGCACTGCTACCTCCTGGGGCCCGACGCCGCGCAGAGCGCGGACGCGCCCCAGGAGTTCGAGGTGGCCAAGGAGTTCTACGTCTCGCCGTTCTTCCCGGTCGACGGCGCGTACCGGATGCGGCTTCCCACGCCGGGCGAACGCCTCGCCGTCACCTTGCACTTCGACCAGGGCGGCCACCGGAAGTTCACGGCGACCGTGCGCGGCGAGCGCCGCCCCGCGACCACCGGTGTGCTGCTGCGGGCGGCCGTCCGCCACCCCTGGTCCACGGTCGCCGTCTCGGCGGCCATCCGGCGCCACGGCATCGCGCTGTGGCTGCGCGGTCTGCCCGTGCAGAAGCGACCCCGACATCGTCCCCAGGAGGGCCTGAAGTGAGTACGTCCACAACCGGTGTATCCAGTGCGTCCGGCCCGTCCGGTGTGTCCGGCGACGCCCGTGCGCGGGTCGCGGTCGACGCCGAGCGGTGGCCCGATGTCGTGGCCGTTCCGCGGTGTTCCGCGGCGCGGCAGGCACTGGCCCGGACCGTCGTGCGCCGTGCGCTGAACGGGCTGCCGCTCCAGGTGGCGATGGGCGGCGCTGAACTCCTGGGCAGGGGCGGCCCGTTGCTGGAGGTGCGCGATCCCGACAGCTTCCTGCGGCGCGTCGCGACGCACGGGCTCGTCGGCTTCGGCGAGTCGTACATGGCGCACGAGTGGGACGCGCGGGAGCTGGTCGCGGTGCTCACCGTGCTCGCCGAGCACACGGCCACGCTGGTACCGCCCTCGCTGCAGCGGCTGCGCACCCTCTGGGCCCCCAGGCAGCCGGCCGAGCAGCGCAACACCCCCAGTGGCGCGCAGGCCAACATCCGGCACCACTACGACCTGTCGAACGACCTGTTCGCCCTGTTCCTCGACGACTCCCTGAGTTACTCCTCCGCTCTCTTCGACGGCTTGCCCGCGGCCTGGTCCGATCTGGAGACAGGCCAGCACCGCAAGATCGACCGCATGCTCGACCTGTGCGGTGCGGGACCCGGTACGCGGCTGCTTGAGATCGGCACGGGCTGGGGCGCCCTGGCCATCCGCGCGGCGGCGCGGGGAGCGAGCGTCCACTCGGTCACCCTCTCGGCCCAGCAGCGCGACCTGGCCCGGGAACGGGTGCGTGCGGCGGGCCACGAGGACCGGGTCCGCATCGAGCTGTGCGACTACCGCCAGGTGCGCGGCAGATACGACGCGATCGCGAGCGTGGAGATGATCGAGGCGGTCGGGGCGGAGTACTGGCCCACGTTCTTCCGCACCCTGGACTCCTTGCTGGCGCCGGGCGGCTCGGTGGCGCTCCAGGCGATCACCATGCCGCACGACCGGATGCTCGCGAGCCGGAGCACCTACACCTGGGTGCAGAAGTACATCTTCCCCGGCGGTCAACTGCCCTCCGTCCGCGCCGTCGAGGAGACCGCACGCGCCCACACCGGGCTGCGGGTCACCGCGTGCGACGGATTCGGCGCGCACTACGCGCAGACGCTGGCGCTGTGGCGCGAGCGCTTCGCCCAACAGGACGACGCCGTGGGCGACTTGGGCTTCGATGCCACCTTCCGTCGCATGTGGGACTTCTACCTCGCCTACTCCGAGGCGGGCTTCCGCTCCGGCTACCTCGACGTGCACCAGATCCAGCTGACCGGACAGGGAGCAGGACAGTGACCTCGACCGCCGAACGACTCAACGGACTTCTCTGCGACGCGCTGGGCGGACCCGTGCCGCTCCGGCTGCGCGCCTGGGACGGCAGCGAGTGCGGACCGCCGGACGCCCCGGTCGTGATCGTCCGCTCCCGCCGGGCGCTGCGCCGTCTGCTGTGGCAGCCGGGCGAACTCGGCCTGGCCGAGGCGTACATCACCGGTGACCTCGACATCGAGGGCGACCTCGCCGACGGGCTGCGGGCCATGTGGGCCGGAGCCCGGGAGCAGCGGCTCGCACCCGCACGGCCCGGCGCGGGGCAGCTGGCGTCCGCCCTTGCGGCCGCGGTCCGGCTCGGCGCCGTGGGGCCGCCCCCGAAGGCGCCCGCGGGCCGGGCCCGGCTGCGGGGCGTGCGGCACAGCACCGCCCGGGACCGTGCGGCCATCAGCCACCACTACGACGTCTCCCACCGCTTCTACGAGCTGCTGCTCGACCCCTCGATGGCGTACTCCTGCGCCTACTGGGAGAGCGAGGAGCCGCGCCACGGCCTCGCGCGGGCCCAGCGCGCCAAGCTGGAACTGGTCTGCCGGAAGCTGGGCCTCGCCCCCGGCTCCCGGCTGCTCGACGTCGGCTGCGGCTGGGGAGCGCTCGCCCTGTACGCGGCACAGGAGCACAAGGCGCAGGTCACGGCCGTGACGCTGTCGCGCGAGCAGCGGGACGTCGTCCGGGCGCGGGTGCGCGAGCTCGGCCTCGGCGACCAGGTCGACGTACAGCTTCGGCACTACCGCACCATCGAGAGCGGACAGTACGAGGCGATCAGCGTGATCGAGATGGGCGAGCACGTCGGGGACGCGGAGTATCCGGGGTTCGCGGCCCAACTGCACGGCCTGCTGCGGCCGCAGGGCCGGATACTCGTCCAGCAGATGTCCCGCGGGTCCACGGCACCCGGCGGGGGCGCCTTCATCGAGTCGTACATCGCGCCGGACATGCACATGCGTCCCCTCGGCGAGACGATCGGCCTGTGGGAGGGGGCGGGCTTCGAGGTGCGTTCGGCCGAGTCGATGCGCGAGCACTACGTGCGCACCGTCTCCGCCTGGCGTGCCACGCTGGAGGAGCGCTGGGAGGAGTTCGTCGGTCTTGTCGGCGTGGAGGCGGCCAGGACCTGGCGGCTGTACCTGGTGGGCGGGTCGCTCGCGTTCGAGGAGCGGCGGATGGGCGTCGACCAGATTCTCGCCGTACGCACCAGTGACCTGGGCTGGTCGGGTATGCCGGTCACGACGGCCGCCCTGTACCGCGGGGAGGGCGTGTCGTGAACGGCTTCGCGTGGGGCGCGTTCGGCGTCAATCTCGCCTTCGCCGCGCTCACCGCCCTCGCCGTGCTCCTTGCCACCTTCGCGCTCGCGCTGCGCCGTGGGCTGCACCGCGTGGTGGACATCGCCTGGGGGATCGCCTTCGCGGCCGTCGCTCTCATGACGTACGCCCTCTCGTCCGGGCACGGCGACGAGGGGCGACGGCTCCTCGTGACGGCCCTGACGGTGGTGTGGGGCCTGCGGCTCGCGGGGCACATCGCCTGGCGCGCCCGGGGCCACGGCGAGGATCCGCGTTACGAGCGGCTGCTGTCCAAGGCTCCGGGCAGCAAGGACGCGTACGCCCTGCGCATGGTCTATCTGTTGCAGGGCGGTCTGGTCTGGCTGGTGTCCCTGCCCGTGCAGGCCGCCGCCTACATCTCCGGACCGGTGGGTGTGCTCGCCGCCGCCGGAGTACTCCTGTGGCTGGTCGGTCTGGTCTTCGAGTCGGTCGGGGACTTCCAACTCGCCCGGTTCAAGGCGGACCCGGCCAACAAGGGCCGTCTCATGGACCGCGGCCTGTGGTCCTGGACGCGCCATCCGAACTATTTCGGTGACTTCTGTGTCTGGTGGGGCCTCTTCCTCCTCACCTGCGAGGCACCCGCGGCGGCCGCCGCCACGATCATCGGCCCGCTGGCGATGACGTACCTGCTGACGCGGGGCAGCGGCAAGGCGCTCCTCGAACGGCACATGGCCGACCGGCCCGGTTACGCCGCCTACCGGAAGCGCACCAGCGGATTCTTTCCGAGGCCACCACGGGCACCGTAAAGAAAGGGGCCGCGGCGAGGAGCGGGAGTTGACAGGATTTCAATCCTGCTTTCAACCGAGGGGAAGAGCGGGTGTCGGCCAATTGCGATCCTTGCCATAAAACGACCACATTGGATCGTGCCGTGTCCGACATGCGACGACCGATCGCGGTAGCGTGGAGTGGATTCCGTGAATTCCTCAACTGGAGCATGAACTCAGCTCTGTTGCCTGCATCGGGCGAAGGGAGAAGCGGCATGACCGCCATGTCCGAGAGGCAGCACGAGAGGCAGCACGAGAAGCGGCTCGCGTCCGCCTTCACGGATCTCACCGGCCCGCTGGTACGGGACGTGAACGTGACCGACGTCCTGCACACCCTGTCCCAGCACTGCGTGGACCTCCTCGACGTCTCGGCGGCCGGGGTCCTCCTTGACGTTCCGCACGGCCCGGGTGTGGACGTCGTGGCCTCCGACGAGTACACCCGCGCACTGGAGCTGTTCGGCATCGAATGGGACGAGGGCCCGAGCCTGGACTGCCGCCGCTCCCCGGCGCACGTCTCGGAGACCCGGCTGGACGCCGACGACGCCTGTCCACGGTGGCCGCGCTTCACACCACGCGCCCTGCTCCTCGGCTTCACCTCGGTCGCGACGGTACCGCTGCGCTGCCAGGACACGGTGGTCGGCGCCCTGAGCCTCCTCCACGACCGGCCGAGACCGCTGGACGACGTCCAGCTGCGGCTGGCCAAGGCGCTGGCGGACACCGCCGCCATGTGCGTGATCCAGCAGCAGGTGCTGCAAGGACAGAAGACGCAGATCGCGCGGCTCCAGGACTCCCTGGAATCCCAGATCGTCATAGAGCAGGCCAAGGGATTCCTCTCCAACTCCCGCGGCTGCACCGCGGATCAGGCCTTGATCCGCATGCGGACGTATGCCCGCAACCGGCAGCTCAAGCTCTCCGATGTGGCCCGCCAGGTCCTGGACGGCGCCGTCGCACACACCCTGCTCGCCCCCGAACGCTGAGCTCTCCCGCACCGCGGCGGGCGCCGGGCATCAGCAGCTGCCGCTCGACGGTGCACAATCCAGGGCTCCCCCTGGCAGATCTCCCCGAAAGCCTCGCGAACACGCAGGTCAGAGGCGGTGCGCGTGGTGCGTTGAGTGGCGCAATACTCCGGCAACACCACGGCCGTGAACACGTCGGTATGGTCCCTCGCATGCCAGCCGAACGTATCCGCGAGCACACCGTGCCGGTCGCCGCCGCACGACGGCGCCGGCTGCGCGCGGACCAGGCGCGGCAGCTCGCCGACCTGCTGCGCCACCAGGTGCGCACCGGGGGCTTCCCCAGCGGCGTCCTTCCGCTCGAGGGCGCGATCGGCAGCGACTACCACGTCTCCCGGAACACCGTCCGGCAGGCGCTGGACCTCCTCCGTACGGAAGGGCTGCTCGAACGGCAGCCCGGCGTCGGCACGGTCGTGGTGTCCGAGAAGTATCCGCACGGCCTCGACCGGCTCCAGGGCCTGGCCGAGACCCTGCACGAACACGGCGACGTCACCAACGAAGTCCGTACGGTCGGTCCCGTCCCGGCGCCCGCACCCGTGGCCCGGCGTCTCGGCCTGGTGGAGCACACCGACGTGCTCTACATCGAGCGGCTGCGCCGGCTGGGCGGCCTGCCGCTCTCCCTCGACCTCACCTACATCCCGATGGACATCGGCGCCGGTCTCATCGGCTGCGACCTGGAGAACACCGATGTGTTCCGGCTCCTGGAGACCCTGACCGGGCAGCCGCTCGGCACGGCCGAGATCACCCTGGAGGCCGTCAACGCCGACGTGCACTCCGCCGCCGTTCTCGAGGCCCCGCGCGGTGTCGCCGTCCTCATGCTCGAACGCCTCACCTCGTTGTCCGACGGGCGCCCCGTGGACCTGGAGTTCATCCGCTTCCGCGGTGACCGCATCTCCATGAGCGGGCTGCTCCACCGCGCCCTCTGATTCCTCACCCGCCACCTCTTCCCGGGAGACAGCCATGCCTCTGGCCCCCCAGCGCGCCGACGTGCCCGTGACCATCGACGAGTCGAAGTGCATCGACGGCTGCACCCTCTGCGTCGACATGTGTCCGCTCGACTCGCTCGCGATCAACCCGGAGAGCGGCAAGGCCTTCATGCACGTCGACGAGTGCTGGTACTGCGGCCCGTGCGCGGCCCGCTGTCCCACGGGTGCGGTCACGGTCAACATGCCCTATCTGCTCCGGTGAAGCCGGCAAAGTCGGCGAAGGTCGAGAGGTTCCCACTCCCATGAAACGCACGGCACTCGGCGCCGCCCTGGCCGCCCTCCTTGCCTTCCCCCTGGCGGGCTGCGGCGGGGCGAGCGCGGACGACTCCGGCACGGTCACCGTCACCATCGGCTACCAGTCCAAGACCATCAACACCGTCACCGCGGGCACGCTGTTGCGGTCGCTCGGCTACTTCGAGCGCGAGCTCGCCGAGCGCGGCAAGCGTGAGGGCGTCACCTACAAGGTGAAGTGGCAGGACTACGCCACCGGTGCGCCGATCACCGCGCAGATGACCGCAGGGAAGATCGACATCGGTTCGATGGGCGACTTCCCCCTCCTGATCAACGCCGCCCGCGGCGCACAGCTGAACCGGCCCACGAAACTGGTCTCCGTCACCGGCTACAACCTCCGGGGCGGCCTCAACACCGTGGTCACCGGCACCGGTTCGAAGCTTTCGTCGATCAAGGACCTGCGCGGCAAGAAGGTCTCGACGAGCGTCGGATCGGCCGCCGACGGCACTCTCGTACGGGCGCTGCGACAGGCGGGCATCGACCCCGAGGACGACATCCGCAAGCTCAACCAGCAGCCCGCGGTGGGTGCTTCGGCGCTCCAGGCGGGCAGCGCGGACGCGCTGTCGCAGTTCGTCGCGTGGCCCGGTCTGCTCGCCTTCCAAGGCCGGGCCCGGGCGCTGTACGACGGCGCGGAGCTGAATCTGCCGACCTTCCACGGGGTCACCGCACGCGAGGACTTCGCGCAGAAGAGGCCAGGGGTCCTGGAGGACTTCCTGCGCGCCCAGGCCAAGGCGACCGACCATCTCAACAAGCGTCCTGTCGCCGCCGCCGAGTCGGTGGCGAAGGCCACCGGTCTTCCGCCCGAGGTCGTCTACCTCTACAACGGCGCGCACGGCATCGCCACGTTCGACACCACGGTCAAACCCGCGCTGGTGGCCGCGTTGAAGAAGGACGTGCCCGTGCTGAAGTCGGCGAAGCTGGTGGGCGACGTGGACGTGGACGGTTTCGTCGACGAGCGGTACGTGAAGAAGGCGTACGGCGACGGATACGCGACCGCGCGGGCCGCCACCCCCAAGCCGCCGCGCAGCGAACTCTGGCTGAAGGGCGAGGACCGGACCCGGTCGTTCGCCACGCCGGCCGAGCTGTTGCGCCAGGCAGCCACCCGGGAGGGCAGGGTGCGTGCCGCGTACGTCCCCGACACCACCACCGGGACGCCCTGGTTCGCCGACAAGGCCGTGTGGGTGGCCGACGGCGCGAAACTGCTGCCCTTCGTCACTCCCGCCACCGCCGCCTCCTACACCGCCGCGCATCCGGGCGCTCGCACCATCTCGTACAACCAGGCCCTGAAGCAGGCATCATGACGGTGCGTCACCTACTGCGCCTCCTGTCACTGGCCGGAGCGCTCGGCCTGTGGCAGCTCCTCACCGCGCTCGACGTCAATCTGTGGCTGCGCTTCGAGCAGTTCCCGACGGTCGTCGACGTGACGCGGGAGTTCGGGCGGCGCATCGGCAGCGAGGCGTACTGGCAGGACCTCACCGACAGTCTCAGCCGCATCGTCACCGGCTTCGCGCTCGCGGCGGCCGCGGGGGTGGCCGTCGGCACGGCGATCGCCCGCTCGCGCCTGGCCGCCGACCTGCTCGGGCCCGTCCTCGAAGTGCTGCGGCCCATACCGGCGATCGCCCTGGTGCCGGTGGCGATCCTGCTCTTCCCCAGCAACGAGCAGGGCATCGTCTTCATCACCTTCACCGCGGCGTTCTTCCCCGTCATGGTCTCCACCCGGCACGCGGTGCGCGCCCTGACCCCGGTCTGGGAGGAGGCCGTCCTCACGCTGGGCGGCGGCCGGTGGCGTGTGCTCGGCTCGGTGGTCCTGCCGGGGGCGCTGCCCGGCATCCTCGGCGGGCTCTCCGTGGGCATCGGCGTCTCGTGGATCTGTGTGATCTCGGCGGAGATGATCTCCGGCGAGTACGGGGTGGGCTACCGCACCTGGCAGGACTACACGGTGGTCGACTACCCCGGCGTCTTCGTCGGCATGGTGACGATCGGCGCACTCGGGTGGCTGACGTCGACGGCGGTGGAGGTGCTCGGCCGCCGTGTCACGCGGTGGCTGCCGCGGACGGAGTTCCGCAGCGAGGCTCCGGTGCCGTCGCGCCGGTACCAGCGGGCGGCTCCGCACCCCGGCTCTCCCACGTCGAAGGCCGACGAGGCCGTGCCCCGAGTGTCCGCGTCACGCACGCCGGACCGCGTCCACAAGGAGGCGTGACCCCATGACCACACCCCCCGAGACCACCGTCGGCCCCGCCCCCGTCCTCACCCCGCCGCGCGGCACCCGGCTCACGCTGCGCGACGCGTCGATCGGGCGGCAGGGCGCCGTCGTCCTCGACGGGCTCGAACTGGACGTCGCGCCGGGCGAGATCCTCACCGTCGTCGGCCCTTCCGGGTGCGGGAAGTCCACCCTGCTTCGCACCCTCGCCGGGCTGCTGCCCCCGCTGGGCGGGGAGGTCGAGCAGGACGGGAGGCCCATCACCGCGCCGCACGCCGAACGCGCGCTGATCTTCCAGGACGACGCGCTGCTGCCCTGGCGGACGCTGCGGGCCAATGTCGAACTGCCTCTGGCCATCCAGGGGTTGAGGCGAAGGGAGCGTCGCGCGCAGGCCGAAGGCTGGCTGGAGCGTGTCGGCCTCGGCGGGCACGGCGCCAAGCTGCCGCACCGCGTTTCGGGTGGGCAGCGGCAGCGTGTGCAGCTCGCCCGTGCCCTCGCGGGCGAGCCACGTGCCGTGCTCATGGACGAGCCGTTCGGCGCCCTTGACGCGCAGACCAGGGCCGGGATGCAGCAGTTGCTTGCCGATGTGCTGCGCGGCACGGGCGCGACCGTCGTCTTCGTCACCCACGACGTGGACGAGGCGCTCTTCCTCGGCGACCGCGTCGCCCTGCTCGGCACCGGGACCGGCACCGGCACCGGCACCGGCCGCGTCCTCGACGTACCGCGCCCGCGTGATCGCACGTCCCACGGCGACCCCGCCACCGTCGAGCTGCGCCGCACCGTACTGACGTCCCTCGGCGCCTGATCCCATCGGCGCCTGATCCCTCTGCGCCTGAGAGGCCCTTCCATGCAGATCCCCGCAGTCACCGACGCCCAGGAGCTCTCCTGCGACGTCCTCGTCATCGGCGGCGGAACGGCCGGCACGATGGCGGCGCTCACCGCGGCCGAGCAGGGCCGGGACGTCCTGCTCCTGGAGAAGGCGCACGTCCGCCACTCCGGCGCCCTCGCCATGGGCATGGACGGCGTCAACAACGCCGTGATCCCCGGCCGCGCCGAACCCGACGACTACGTCGCCGAGATCACCCGCGCCAACGACGGCATCGTCGACCAGTCCACCGTCCGCCAGACGGCGACCCGCGGCTTCTCGATGGTGCAGCGCCTGGAGTCGTACGGCGTGAAGTTCGAGAAGGACGAGCACGGTGAGTACGCGGTGCGCCAGGTGCACCGCTCCGGTTCGTACGTCCTGCCCATGCCCGAGGGCAAGGACGTGAAGAAGGTCCTCTACCGGCAGCTGCGCCGCCGCGAGATGCGCGAGCGCATCCGCATCGAGAACCGCGTGATGCCGGTCCGGGTGCTCACGGCGGACGGCAGGGCCGTCGGCGCCGCCGGATTCAACACGCGTACGGGCGAGTTCGTGACCGTTCGCGCCGGAGCGGTGATCCTCGCGACGGGCGCGTGCGGCCGCCTCGGCCTCCCGGCGAGCGGCTACCTCTACGGCACGTACGAGAACCCCACCAACGCGGGCGACGGCTACGCGATGGCCTACCACGCGGGCGCCGAGCTCACCGGCATCGAGTGCTTCCAGATCAACCCGCTGATGAAGGACTACAACGGCCCGGCCTGCGCCTATGTCGCCAACCCCTTCGGCGGCTACCAGGTCAACCGGCACGGCGAGCGCTTCGTCGACTCCGACTACTGGTCGGGGCAGATGATGGCGGAGTTCGCCGCCGAACTCGCCTCCGACCGCGGGCCGGTGTATCTCAAGCTCAGCCATCTCCCGGAAGAGTCCATCAGCTCGCTCGAGAACATCCTGCACTCCACCGAGCGCCCGACGCGGGGGACCTTCCACGCGAACCGCGGCCACGACTACCGCACCCACGACATCGAGATGCACATCTCCGAGATCGGCCTGTGCGGCGGCCACTCGGCATCGGGCGTCCGCGTGGACGACCACGCCCGCACGACCGTGCCCGGTCTGTACGCCGCCGGGGACCTGGCCTGCGTACCCCACAACTACATGATCGGCGCATTCGTCTTCGGCGACCTGGCGGGCGCGGACGCCGCTCAATTCACCGCGTACGAGGGCGAGTTGCCGCAGCAACAAGTGGTGGACGCCCACGAACTGATCTACCGTCCGCTGCGCAACCCGGACGGACCGCCGCAACCGCAGGTCGAGTACAAACTGCGCCGCTTCGTGAACGACTACGTCGCCCCGCCCAAGTCGGGCGCCCGGCTCTCCCTGGCCGTGGACCACTTCGAGCGGATGCGCGGCGAGATCGACGAGATGGGCGCGCAGACCCCGCACGAGCTGATGCGCTGCGCCGAGGTGCACTTCATCCGGGACTGCGCCGAGATGGCGGCCCGGTCGTCACTGGCCCGCACGGAGTCGCGCTGGGGGCTCTACCACGAACGCACGGATCATCCGAAGCGCGACGACGACGGCTGGCTGCACCATCTGGACCTGCGCAAGTCCCCTTCCGGGGCCATGGAGTTCACGGCACGGCCGGTGGAGCCCTACCTGGTCCCGGTCGCCGAGTTCACGCCGGGCGGCGGAGCCTCACGCCATCTGGGCGAGGTGCACCCGGAGCAGGTGGCCACCGCGGGGCAGCGCGACGTCGCCCCGGTCGGATCGGGCACCCGCAGCAGCGGCGCACCCGCACGGGAGACCGCCGCCTCTCACTCCCCACGCATCCTGGAACTGCTGGCTCTCAGCGACACCGAGCCCGAACTCCCCCTACTGCGACCTTTCTTGACCGACCCGGACCCGGCCGTGCGCCGGGCGGCCGTGGCCGCGCTCACCGAGACCGTCCCCACGGGGACGGGCCCGGCGCTCGCCGAGACACTGTCGGACACGGATGCGGGGGTGCGCGGCGCCGCTGCCGCGTCCCTGCGCGAACTGGTCGAAGTCCTGCCCCCGGAGGAGGACTTGTCCCGGGGCCTGCTCAGCGCCCTCGGCCATGGGGACGCCGTGGTCCGGGCGACGGCGCTGGACGTCTTGCGCGCCCTACGCCTCGGTGAGGCCACCGCGTACGCCCCCGCGCTCGCCGATCCGGACATCGAGGTCCGCATCGCGTCGGTGCGCGCCCTGGTCTCGGTCGGCGCCCTCGACACGGTCGCCCGCGCCGCCGTCGACCCGGCCCGCGAGGTGCGCGTCACGGTGGCACGCGGCCTCGACACCCCGGAGGCACTGGCTCCGCTGCTCGGCGACGTGGACATCCTGGTCCGCGCGGCAGCCTTCACCGCCCTGGCATCCGTGGGCTGCCCCACTCCGTACGACGTCAGGGCGGTGGACGCACTGGCCGCCCCGTCCTGGCAGGTCCGCACGGGCGCGGCGGCGGCACTGGGCGCGGCCGACCCCCGAAGCGCCGTACCCGCCCTGTCCACGGCACTCGCCGACCCCAACGCCGACGTCCGCAAGGCCGCGGTCCTCGCCCTCCTCCGGCACGCGCCGCACGAGGCCGCCCGCACGGCGCTCGCGTCGGCGGTCCTGGACCCGGACGCGGACGTCCGCGCCTACGCCGCCCGGGCGGCTGCGCCTGCCTCAGCCTCTTAGCGTGGGCGAACTCTTGGCGTGCGCGAACAGGTCCGATCCACCGTGCCGTCAGCCGTCAGCCGTCGGCCGGGCAGAGGCGGCGCGGCCGGGGATCCGTCTTCAGCTCGGCATCCACGCATCCGGCCGGCAGGCCGTCGTACGCCTTCGTTCCGAAGTTGGCCGTCACCGTCAGGGTGCCGTCGCCGAAGACCGAACGCTGGACCGTGTGGTCCTTGGTCAGCCGACGGAAGTCGGTCATCCGTTCCGTGCCGGCCGCCTTGTGCAGCGGGGCGAAGTACCGCTGGAGTCCGGCCATCTCCCTTCCCGTGGTGTCCAGATTCTCCTCGCCGAGAACGAAGTTGAGCGGAGTGTTGTAGAGCACGGACATCAGTGCGCGGTCCCGCTTCTGCGCGGGGAACTTGTCGTAGGGCATTTCCCAGCGGTCGGTGCTGATGAGGGAGTCGTGCAGCGCGGTCTGGTAGAGGGGCACGCGGTAGGCGGGGTCGTACATCGACTTGGCCAGCGCGTGGGGAAGTGTCGTGGGCCTGAAGAAGAATCCGGGAGCGTCGTCGGGATAGTAGGCACCCCATTCCTTGTCCTTCTGGAACGGCCACAGGCCGTCGTTCACCGGCGTCTGGGACCCGTGGTTGAACGCGAGCGCCGGAGCCGACCAGGAGACGGCGGACTCCGATCCCAGGACGAAGCCGTCCCGGTCCGCGAGCGTGCGCATGCGTTCCATGCGGTTGGCCCGGTCCTGCTTCTTGGTCATCGGGTGGTTCTCGGAGAAGTCCGCGAAGAGCTCTCCCGCCGCGTCGACGTCGAGAAAGACGCTGTTGACGCCGTTCTTGGTCATTTCCTTCACGTGCCGGGCAAGATAGCGCTTGGCGGGTTCGGACTCGGCGAACGCCTCCGAGCTGAGATAGCAGCCGCGGTCCCCGAATCCCGTCTTGATCCGGCCCTTCCAGTCCCGCACGCAGAAGTCGGGGTAGACCTTGTCCGGCCACTTCGCCACAGGTGTGTCGGCGGATTCCGGGTCCTGGCCGTTGGCGTAGGTGTCGTACGGGCCGACGAGATAGCCCTGCTTCTTGGCGGTCGCCACCGCTTCCTTGCTCATGGGGCTGCCATCGGCGTCATAGCCGAGCCACAGCCGGGTGTTGCCCTGCTCGCGCAGCTTCTCGACGGCCTTGGCCTCGCGCGCGCCGCCCCACAGATACGCGTGCTCGGCCCCGAGCAGTTTCCTGGTCTCGGGGTTCTTCGCGATCTTCTGCTTGAGGGTGCGCAGTTCGCCGTGCTGACGCAGCCATCGGCGGTAGTCGCCGCCCGGCGCGACGGGGGAACCAGAGGTGAGAGCGAAGGTGACGGTGTAGCCGAGGGTCTTTTCCCGCCGGGAGAACTCATGCTTCGCCGTCGCGTTCAGTCGCCCGCCCGTCGAGGCGAAGGCCAGCGACGTGCCGATGCTCTCCGGCACGAGGTAGCTGACGCCGTGTCCGCCCGAGCTGTATCCCCACAGCGGCAGGGTCAGGGAGCCGGTGGCCAGTTCCGCCTCGGTGCCGGCCAGACCCGCTGCCTTCGTGTTCCAGAACCGGTCCGCGGTCGGGACGGAGAGACCCTCGCCCCGTGGCACCTGCAGCGAGGCGTTCGCGGTGTCGGTGCCCGGTCCCTTGCCGGAGACGGGCCAAGCGAGGGTGCCGTCCTTCTCGGCCCGGACCGTCATCCGCAGCCGCCCCGCCTCACTGGCGGCGGTGACCCGCAGGCCCTTGGCGGCATACGACCACCGGGCACGGGAACCGTCCACCTCGACCCGGCTCGGCCTGCCCAGGTCGTCGGCCGCGGCAGCGGAGACGGGGACTGCTCCCCCGCCTTCCGTGCGTCCCGTGATCCGCAGCGTGGAGGTGTCGACCGTGGTGCTGCCGCCTGCCACCGCGAAGTCGACGGAACTGCCGTGCACCTTGGGGGGCGCGGCCTGCGAGGACTTGGCATCGGCGTCCACGACGACGGCGTAGCCCGCCGATGCGGTGGTCCCGGTGACGACCAGCGCGAGGGCCACCCCGAGACCGCGGTTGCGCCGCTTGCGCGCGACTCCCGCGGCGTCTCGGTGTCGTACGCGGTCCGGAGATCCGTCGCTCTCCCCCTGCGGGGCGTTCTTGGCCTGTTCCATGATCGCGAGTATCCGAGGGGCTTTTAAGAGATTCCTAAGAGGCTCCCTTCCGCCGTGACTACCTCGCACCGCAGCGGTGTTCGACGGCCGCGATGAGGCATCGTTCCTGCTCGTCCCTAAGATCGAACTGCGCCCCCGCACGCGCCGAACTGATCCCTACGCGCCCTGTTTCCCAAGGTCAGGGCCACATTTCTGTAGCTCCGCATGGAAACGGTCCCGGTAGCCGAAGGACCGACAGAGAGACATCACATGAGTGCAGCGGCCATCGCCGTGGAAGCCGTACCGTTCGGATCGCGGAGCGCGGCGATCTTGGGGCAGGGGGACCACGCCCTCTTCGGAATCAGCACGGGCAACAGCTACTTCAGCCGTCGACGCCTGGCCCACGCGATCTCCTGGGCGGTGGAGCGCTTCGCCGAGGTCGACGTCATCCACGCGGATCTGCACGTGGAAGGGATGTACCAAGCCCTCGGATACGAGCACGCCGATGCGCGAAGGAGCGCGACCAAGCAGCTCCGAGGCGTCCGGCGGCGGATTCAGGGTGCGCTGGAGGACGTCGGGCACGCGGCGGAGCGGGTGCGGTCCAGGCCGCTGTCCGCGTTCGTGGAGGAGCCCGCGTACCAGGAGGTCCGCATGCGGACGCGGGACGCGCTCCGCGTCGACATGGAGTTACGCGCGGCCCGGGACGGGATGGCCTACCAGTTCCTTTCCAAGCGGCTAACCCCCGGAGCGTCCCCCACCGCCGCGCAGATGCAGACGGCGCTGGACTACGTCAACGCCGAACTGCCCTTCTTCGTGGACAGCCCGAGCATCCTGGGCGTCGACTCCTCCGTCCACTGCTATCACTCCGTCCTGGCCCTGGGACGCCTGTTGTTCGGCGGCCGTGAGGCGGGACTGCGACCGAACGACAACCAGGGCTACGCCGTCGTCGTCGCCTGCCGGGACTGATCACCCGCGTCACTCATGGCACACGGCACCACTTCGAGAAGAGAGCAGCTCCCATGTCGACCCATGCCACCGGATCCTCCAAGAACGCCACCGACTACGCCTCGGTGGAGTGGCCGCTGTCCCGGCGAGGCGATGTCGTGCCCGCCGAGTGCACACGGCTGCGTGCGGAAAGCCCGATCGCCCGGGTGCGCACGCTCACGGGCGACGACGCGTGGCTGATCACCAACTACGCGCTCGCCCGGCAGGTCCTGGAGGACGAACGCTTCAGCCTGCGCGAGACGGCCGCTCCCGGAGTGCCCCGCCAGTACGCGTTGACGATCCCGCCCGAGGTCGTCAACACGATGGGGAACATCAACAGCGCCGGACTCCACCAGGAGGTACTGCGTGCCTTCGGTCCCAAGTCCGGCCCCGCATCGGCCGATTGGCTGCGCGAGCGGGCGCACGAGTTGATCGACGCCATGGTCGAGGAAGGGCCACCGGTCGATCTGCGCGGGCGGTTCGCGGAGCCGTACTCCGCCGCGATGGTCTGTGAAGTGCTCGGCCTGCCGGGGAAGGACTGGCGGCGGCTCACATCGGGCCTGGACCTCGGCTTCGTCACCAGTCCCGCCGTGTTCGACGGATGCACCGCCAACTGGGACAAGGACTTCGCCTATGTGCTCGCGCACGTGCGGGCCGACCGGGATTCCCGGTCGGGGCTGATCCGCAGGCTGTGCGAGCTGCGGGACGATCCGGCGCGCGACGGCGGGGCCCTGACCGACGAGATGCTGGCGGCCGTGGTGACCTCCCTGTTCGGGGCCGGCGTCATGAGCACGTACGTGTTCCTCCTGCACGCCGTGCTGACCCTTGTGCGGCACCCGGAGGCGATGCGGCGGCTGCGGGAGCAGCCGGAGCTCATGCCGGGCGCGGTGGAGGAGCTGATGCGCTGCACGCTGTCGATCGGTGACGGGCTGCCCCGGATCGCCCTCGACGACGTGCGGGTCGGGGACGTGACGGTCCGTGCCGGGGAGCTGGTCCTGGTCTGCGTCGAGGGCGCCAACTTCGACCCGGAGCACTTCGACGACCCCGAGCGGTTCGACATCGACCGTGCGTCCAACCCGCACCTGGCCTTCGGGGCCGGCCGTCACTTCTGCCCGGCGTCGGCGATCTCCCGGGTCCACGCGGCCGTGGCGCTCGGCGTGCTGCTCGAGCGCCTGCCGGAGCTGCGGTTGGCCCTGCCCGTGGACCAGTTGGTGTGGCGGACGGGGAACATCAAACGGGTGCCGGAACGGCTCCACGTGCTGTGGTGAGCCCGCCGTCCTGTCGGGCTGAGCCCGCCGTCCTCCATGGTTCGGCGGGCGAGCCGGCTAACGCGCCACGCGGTGGCGGAGATAGACGACGTTCGAGCCGAAGGTGCGGGTCTCGACGAGTTCGAGGTCCACCCGGCGCTCGTTCCGGGGAAAGAACGGAATGCCACCTCCGACCATCACCGGGTAGACCATGGTCCGGTACTCGTCGATCAGTCCCGCCGCGGCCGCCTCGGCGGCGAGGGTCGCGCCGCCGATCGCGATCTCGCCCTCCCCCGGCTCGGACCGCAACCGCTCGATCTCCTCCGCCAGACCGCCGGAGGCCAGGCGGGCGTGGCCCTGCACCTCCGACAGCGTCCTGGAGAACACGACCTTCGGGAGCGGGTTCCACAGGGCGATCCACTCGAGCGTCGCCGCGTCGAGCGAGGAATCCTGCTCGGCGGTCTCCCAGTACAGCATCGTCTCGTACAGCCGTCGTCCGAGCAGGTGGACGCCGACCTCTCGGATGTCGTCGATCCAGAAGCGAAAGACCTCCGGGTCGGGCCCCGTCCAGTCGAAGCCGCCGTCCGGTCCGACGATGTAGCCGTCGAGTGAGACGTTCATCGAATAGGTCACGCTGCGCATCAGAAGTCCTCCTCGGTGACGGGGTTCGACAGTACGACCGCCGGACACCACGGGACTCATCGCGACGCGCGGGATCCCCGGGGCCGAATTCTCCCGGCCTTTGGCGGATTCGCAGCAAGTTCCCGGAATTCTGGATGGTGTTCCACGAGCGCGCAGAACGCGACCCGGGTAACCCGCTACAACACAGAGGCGAAATCCCGCCAATGCCGAGTCCGCCGGCGGGTCCGTCGCGGCGCGCCGATCGCTGCCGCGTAGAAGCCTGTCCGGGCCGGGCGAGCGCCTGGAGCCGCGCGGGCCTTGCGGGCGCGGGCAGTTCAGGGACCCCGTTGCCACAGGTCGAGGCGCACCCTCTTCGTCACCGCACCCAAAGGTCGTGACCGACAGATGGAGCCAGTTTCAAAGCTTGAGCACAAATTGCACACATCCCCCTCTCCAACCCGGTCCCGATGGTCTAGATTGACCGTGCTTCAGCTGTTCGTCACGAGGCGACCAATTAATGATCTTTGGATCCGGCGCTACGGAAAGCCACCAGCCTCGTCCCCTGCACCGAACGCGGGGATGATCAATTTCTTGGAGCCCGCCGAAAGGGGGCCTTGGGTGCGGGGAGCATCCGGGGTTTCGACGGGTTCGGGTGGGTTGTTCAACTGGCTGTTCAACTGGCGCTGACACAACAGGCACGTCATGCGTGGGAGGCGGGGGTCTCCTGCGGCAAGGAACAGTGCGGCGCGGGAGGCGGGGGCCTCCCGGGGGGAGGAACAGTGTGTTGGGCGAACACGTCGAACCGCTGGTGACCTGTGGGGGGTTCTGTGCGGCAGGGGGGATTAGTCAGCCCGTTTCCGTCGGCGCGCGGGCGTCTGGCGAACGGGGCAATCAACAGGCCCGCGATCGACTGGGAGCAGCGGTACCGCCGTACCGTGATCACCAGCGATACTCTGGCCACCGCCTTCGTGGTGGCGGCGATCGGCAACTTCTTCGGGGCCCGGGACGCTGCCAACTGGCACGAGAAGTGGGTCATCCTCGCCTTCGGCACCGAGCTGTTGGTGCTGGGTGCGCTCGCGATGAGCCGGGCATGGGCACCGGCCGTGCTCGGCCAGGGCGCCGAGGAATTCCGCCGGCTCGGACGCTCACTGTTCACGGCAGCCGTCGTACTGGCGCTCGGCGGCATCGCACTCACCTCGCGCAACATCAAGTTATGGATCTTCGTCGCGATCCCGGCGATCGCGCTGGTCACCATGACCGCGCGCTATCTGCTGCGCCTCTGGCTGCACAAACAGCGTAAGGAAGGACGGTGCCTGCGACCGGTGCTCGCTGCCGGGAGCCTGGCCACCGTGCTCGACCTGATCACGCGGGCCCGCAAATTGCCGCACCTCGGCTGGCGGGTCGAAGCGGTGTGCACGACGGACGGGCTCGGGCTCGACAGCGACCACGTGGACGGAGTTCCGGTCGTCGGCCGGCTTGAGGACGTGGCCAACCACGTCCGCCGCGACGGCTACCGCGTCGTCGCGGTCCTGCCGGACCCGCACTGGTCACCTGACCGCTTGCAGCGCCTTGCCTGGAACCTCGAGGGCAGCGACGCCGACATGATCGTGGCCCCCGTCCTGATGGAGGTCGCGGGACCGCGGCTGCACGTCGACGCGGTGCTCGGGATCCCGCTCCTGCGGGTCAGCATGCCGACCTTCACCGGGGGCCGCAGGGCGGTCAAAGGGGTCGTCGACCGGATGGGCGCGGCGATCCTGCTGCTGCTGTTGGCGCCGCTGATGGTGCTCGTCGGGCTGCTCGTGCTCGCGGACAGCCGGGGTGGGGCGCTGTACCGCCAGCGCAGAGTCGGCAAGGACGGCCGCGAGTTCACCATTTTCAAGTTCCGCACCATGGTCACCGGGGCGGACGGGGCACGTGCCGAGCTGGCCGACCTCAACGAAGGCGCGGGGCTGTTGTTCAAGCTCCGCCGGGATCCGCGGGTGACCCGGGTGGGAGCGGTCCTGCGCCGGTACTCGCTCGACGAACTCCCGCAGCTCTTCAACGTACTCACCGGCTCGATGTCGCTCGTCGGGCCGCGGCCTCCGCTGCCGGAGGAGTCCGCCGCGTACGGCCCGGACATCCGGCGGCGGCTCCTCGTCAAACCCGGGCTCACCGGCCTGTGGCAGATCAGCGGGCGCAGCGACCTGCCGTGGGAAGAGGCGGTCCGCCTCGACCTGCGGTACGTGGAGGACTGGTCGCTCGCCCTGGACACAGTGATCTTGTGGAAGACGCTGCGCGCGGTGCTGTATGGGCAAGGGGCCTACTGATGCGCGGGGTTCGTCGTCCGGACGGCGCGCGGAACGCAGGCCCTCAGGGCCTGCCTGGGGGGATGGACAGGTCATGAGGGTCAGCGTTTTCGGGCTCGGTTACGTGGGCTGCGTGTCGGCCGCGTGCCTGGCCAGCATGGGGCACGAGGTCATCGGCGTGGACGTGAACCAGGTGAAGGTCGACCTGGTCAACGACGGCTTGGCCCCGGTGGTCGAGGAGCGGATCGGCGAGCTCACCGCCGAGGTGGTGCGGGCCGGGGCGTTACGCGCCACCGCCGACGTCCACGAGGCGATCATGGGCAGCGAGGTGTCGCTGATCTGCGTGGGCACGCCGTCGGAGCCCAACGGCAGCCTGTGCACCACGTACTTGGAGCGGGTCACCGAGCAGATCGGTGCCGCGGTGGCCGAGCGGGGCGGGCGGCAGACCGTGGTGTTCCGCAGCACGATGCTTCCGGGCACCTGCCTGAACCTCCTCGTGCCGATCCTGGAGAAGTACGTCGGCGGCACGGCGGGGGTGGACTTCGGGGTCGCGGTCAACCCGGAGTTCCTGCGCGAGGGCACGAGCGTGCAGGACTTCTTCGACCCGCCCAAGACCGTCATCGGCGAGCTCGACCCGGCGAGCGGCGACGTGGTCGCTGCGCTGTACGGCGGCCTGCCCGGCGAGGTGTTCCGGGTGCCCGTCCCGACGGCCGAGGCGATCAAGTACGCGGACAACGCGTTCCACGGCCTCAAGATCGGCTTCGCGAACGAGCTGGGCTCGGTGTGCCAGGCGCTCGGGGTGGACTCGCACCAGGTGATGGACGTGTTCCTCGCCGACCGCAAGCTCAACATCAGCCCCGCCTACCTGCGGCCCGGCTTCGCCTTCGGCGGCTCCTGCCTGCCCAAGGACCTGCGCAGCCTGGTCCACGCGGCGCAGCGGGCCGACGTCTCGGTGCCCATCCTCGCCCACGTGCTGCCCTCCAACTCCGCGCATCTGCAACGCGCGGTGGAGCTGGTCGAGCGCACCGGCAAGCGCCGCGTCGGCCTGTTCGGGCTGTCCTTCAAACCCGGCACCGACGACCTCCGCGAGAGTCCGCTCGTCGAGCTGGCGGAGAGACTCTTCGGCAAGGGGTACGACTTGCGGATCCACGACGCCAACGTGAGCCTCTCCCGGCTGATGGGCGCGAACCGCGAGTACATCGAGACCCGGCTCCCGCACCTCGCGCACCTGCTCGCGGACTCCGTCGACGAGGTGCTCGAACACGCCGAGGTGTGCCTGGTCGGGACCAGGGACCCGGCCGTCCTTGCGGCGCTGCCCCATGGCGAGGGACCCGCGCTGATCGATCTCATCCACCTTCCCGACGCAGATGCGCGCCGAACCGAACCGGGGTACATGGGCCTTGCTTGGTAACACATCGTTCGATGACACAACCGGCGGCGGCCGGCCGAAGCGGCGCGCGCTGATCCTCGTGGAGAACCTGTCGGTGCCGTTCGACCGGCGGGTGTGGCAGGAATGCACGACACTGCGCGACGCGGGCTGGGAAGTGCACGTCATCTGCCCCCGAGGGAGCAAGCGGGACACGGAACCGGAAGCGGTGATCGACGGGGTGCGGATCCACCGCTACCCGTTGCGCGCGGCCACCGGAGGTCCCGCCGGCTATCTGCAGGAGTACGGATCGGCGTTGTGGCACACGGCCCGGCTCGTCCGCAAGGTCGGCCCGGTCCACGTGGTCCACGCCTGTAACCCGCCCGACCTGCTCTTCCTGGCGGCACGGTGGCTCAGACGGCGCGGCGCGCGGTTCGTCTTCGACCAGCACGACCTGGTGCCCGAGCTGTACCTCTCCCGGTTCGACCGGGGCGAAGACCTGCTCTACCGCGCCGTGTGCGCGCTGGAACGGCGGACCTACCGGGCCGCGGACGTCGTGCTCGCCACGAACGAGAGCTACCGGGACGTCGCGGTGCGCCGCGGCGGCCGGCGGCCGGAGGATGTCTTCGTGGTGCGCAGCGCGCCCGCGGTCGACCGCTTCCAACCGGTGCCGCCCGAGCCGGAGTTGAAGCGCGGCAAGCCTCATCTGCTGTGCTACCTCGGTGTCATGGGCCCCCAGGACGGCGTCGACTACGCCTTGCGGGCCCTGGCGAAGCTGCGCGACGAGCTCGGGCGGAGCGACTGGCACGCGGTGTTCGTCGGCTCCGGCGACGCCTTCGACGCGATGGTGGAGCTGTCCCGGCGGCTCGGGCTGAGTGAGCAGGTGCAGTTCACCGGGCGCATACCGGACGCCGACCTGGTGCGCTACCTGTCCACCGCGGACGTGTGCCTCTCCCCCGACCCGCGCAATCCGCTCAACGACGTGTCGACCATGAACAAGGTCCTGGAGTACATGGCGATGGGCCGGCCGATCGTCTCGTTCGACCTCCGGGAGGCACGCGTCTCCGCCGGTGACGCCGCCGTGTACGCGCCCGCCAACGACGAGACCGAATTCGCCGAACTCATCGCGCTGTTGCTCGACGATCCGGAGAAGCGGGCCCACATGGGCAAGATCGGCCAGGAGCGGATCAGCGGGCAGCTCTCCTGGCGGAACTCGCAGGCCTCGCTGCTCGCGGCCTACGACGCTGCCTGCCGTGACGCTCCGGTGTCGGCGGCCCCGGTCCGTGCAGGGAGGAGGCCCCGCCGGTGAGCGAAGACACGATACGCCTGGTCACGATCGGGCGGATTCTCCGTCGGCGCTGGCGGCTCCTCGCCGCCCTCGCCGTGGTGGGCGCCCTCGTGGGCTACGGCACCTCGGTGCTGTTCCCGCCGCGCTACACGACGTCGGCATCAGTAGTCCTCGCGGGGCAGTGGGAGGAGCGCGAGCTGCTCACCCAGGCGGAGATCGCCGCCAGTTCGGCGGTCGTCGACCGCGCGGCAGGCACGCTCGGCTGGAGCGGCGTCAGCGGCAGCGAGCTGCGGGACCAGGTCAGTGCCAAGGCCGCCGACGGGAACATCATCAAGATCTCGGGTACGGCCGAGACCCCGGAGCGCGCACAGCGGCTCTCCGACCAAGTGGCCAAGCGGTTCGTCACCTTCGCCGCGCGGCTCGCGGGCGGCAGCTCCGAACCCGCAGCGGATTCGGGGCCCGAGGCGCTGCGCAAGCAGGTGGAGGAGACCAACCGCCGCATCACCGACCTGGCCAAAGCCGCCGATCCGGGGCAGACCGTGGAAGGCGTGCAGGCCCGCACCGCGCTCGAGAAGCTGCGCACCTCGCTGGAGGAGGCCATGAAGAAGCTCGACCAGGCCGACCCCGCGACCAACAAGGCCGGCATGGTCGTCATGGGTCCCGCGGCCCGGCCGACCGGCGAGGCACCGCCGACGAGGACGCAACTCGTCGTCGGCGGGGCGCTGCTGTTCCTCCTGCTCGCGGTCATCGGCCATCTCACCGCCGCGCGGATGAATCGTCGGCTGCGCACCGAACCGGAGATCGCCGCGGCGCTCGGCTCGGCGCTCATCGGCACCGTCGAGGTGCCCGGTGAACGGTCCGCGCAGCGGCCAGGGGGCGGTGGCCCGCGGACCTGGATCCGCCGGCTCCTCGGCATCGACACCCGGTGGGACGTACCGACCCCCCGGACGTCCGGCGACGAGGCCGGCAGACGGATCCGCTACCGGCGGGTGTGCACGCGCCTGCGGGTCCAACTGCCGGGCGCCCGGCGGCTGCTGGCCGTCGTACCGGAGGGCGACGAGATCGCCCTGCGGGCCGCCGGGCAGCTCGTCGCCGAGGCCAAGAGCGATCCGCTGCTGCGGGTGGTGGAGGTCTCGGTGTCCCAGCCGATGGTGCCGGACCGCGACACCGAGTCCGGCGCCCTGGTCGTGCTCAGCGCGGGCAGCTGGACCGCGGGGGAGCTCGCAGGCATCGCCGAGGCGTGTGCGGACGGCAGGCACGAGGTCGTCGGCGTCGTCGTCGCCGGCGCCGTCCGGGCCCGTCCTGCGCGATCCGCCGCCCATCATCCGGACAACGCCACTCCGGCGCTCGCGGCTCGCGGCCACGGGACGGGAGGTTCAGTGTGACGACGAGCACGACTTCGGAGTCGTCGGCAGCCGCTCCGCTGCTGAACCTTCAGGCGCTGGTGGTGGCGGTGCGCAGACGCCGCCGCCTCTGGTGCTCCCTGGCTCTGGTGGGGCTGCTGATCGGCGCGGCGGTGGCGGTCCTGCGGCCGCCGCCGCCGACCGCGGTGACCAAGGTCCTCGTCGCGCACAAGGAGGACCAGGCGAACGACACCGGGACGCTGATCCGCACCGACGTGGAGCTGCTGCGGACCACGCGGATCGCCGACAAGGCCCTGGAGTCCCTCAAGTCCCCCCAGCTCCCGGAAGACTTCATGCAGGACTACCGGGGAACCGGCCTGACCAACAACGTGCTGCAGATCGATGTGACGGCCGAGAGCGACGCGCAGGCCGTGGCGCGCGCCAAGGCGTTGGCGGACGCGTTTATCGCGGACCACGTGCGGCGGATGCAGCAGGCCGCGAAGGCCGAGGCCAAGGCCCTGCGCGACCAGCGTGACCGCATGCGGGTCGAACTCGCCCAGGTCAACGAGGCGATCGGGGACAGGTCGCCGGAGAGCGACCCGAGCGCGTCGGCGAGCATCGAGTCGCTCTTCGCCCGCCGGGCCGAACTCACCTCGCGGATCGCCGACTTCGACCTGCGCGCCGAGGAGGCGCGCATGGGCACGCCCCATCTCGTCGCCGGCACGCAGATCGTGGACGCCCCGCGCGCGGTGCAGCACTCCCTGCCCAAGTCCGCGCTCACCAACGGCGCGATCGGGCTCGTCCTCGGGCTCGTCCTCGGGCTCGCGGTGGCCGCGGTCGGCTCGGTGGTGGCGGACCGCCCCGTGCTGCGCCGGGACATCGCGGCGAACCTGGGCGCCTCGGTCATCGCGGAGCTGCGCCGCGCGCCCCGCAGGCCGGTCAAACTGTGGCAGCGCCGGCGGACCCGGGCGGAACGCGAACGGCTCACCGCGACCCTGGCCCGCGCCGTGCGTGGCTCCGGGGAACCGGTGTCGCTGCTCGAACTGGGCTGTGCGCACACCACGAGCGTGATCGCCCTGGACCTGGCCAACGCGCTGGCGGCGGACGGGCCGGTGGTCATCGTCGACGGTCTGCCACGCCTGCCGCTCGCGGGCCGCGGCCAGGAGCCCGGAGAGCCGGCCGTGGTCAGCGGCGAGCGTGCCACGGACGTGCCGCATCACGTGCGCAGGATCGGCGTCGGCTCGCTCGCGCCCGGCACGGCGTGGACCGGCCTCCAGGACCTCGGCAACCAGACCGTGCTCGTCGTACGCGCCGGGCACGGCAGCGCCGCATGGCTGCACACCGTGGCGCGGCAGCTCGCGGACCTGCTCATTCCGGTGATCGGTGTGGTGCTGATCGACCCCGACCCGCGGGACCGGACCGACGGCACCCTGTGGGACGGGCTGCACACCGCGCTGCGCGGCCGGCAGAACGGGACGGGCCAGTTGCCGACGGAACGGCCGTCATGGGCACGAGTCCCGGACATCGACCAGGAAGCGCGGTAGGACATGTGTGGCATAGCAGGCACCTACCGATGGCCGGACGGGAAGGCAGTGACCGACCGGCTCACCGATACCCTCGCCCACCGCGGTCCGGACGGGGCGGGCCGGTACGGCCATCCCGTCGGTGACGGCGAAGTGCAGCTCGGGCACCGGCGGTTGGCCATCATCGACCTGTCCGAGACCGGCGCCCAGCCGATGGTCTCGGACGGCCTCGCCCTGACGTACAACGGCGAGCTGTACAACGCGCCCGAGCTGCGTGCCGAACTGGCGGCGGCCGGGGTGCGCTTCCGCGGTACCTCCGACACCGAGGTGCTTCTCGAGGCCTGGCGGCGCTGGGGCACCGACTGCCTGCCCCGGCTGCGCGGCATGTTCGCGTTCGGGATCTTCGACGAGCGAACCGGTGACCTGGTGCTCGCCCGCGACCAGCTCGGCATCAAGCCGCTGTTCCTGCTCCGGCGCGGTGGGGGCCTGGTGTTCGCCTCCGAGCTCAAGGCGCTGGCCGCCGCCACCGGCGGGTCGCTTGAGGTGGACGAGGCGGCGCTGGTGGCCTCACTGCTGTACTACTGGGTGCCGGATTCACGGTGCGCGTTCCGCGAGGCGGAGAAGCTGCCGCCGGGCAGCTGGCTCCGGTGCCGCCCCGACGGCCGGGTGGACCGCGGCCAGTTCTGGAGCCTGAGGGACGTCGCCGCCGAGGGCCAGGAGCGGGCCCGGAGCGGCGAGTTGCCGGACATCGCCGCCGTCGTCGAGGAGTCGACGCGGCGCCATCTGCTCTCCGACGTCCCCGTGGCGACCTTCCTCTCCGGCGGTCTCGACTCCAGCTACCTGACCGCGCTCGCGGCCCGCGACCGACCCGGGATCTCCGCCTACACGATCGGGTTCCGCGCCGAGGACGCCAAGTTCGAGGCGATGCCGGACGACCTGCGCTATGCCCGGCAGGTGGCCGAGCAGTTCGGCGTCGACCTGCACGAGATCGAGATCGCCCCGAACGTGCTCGATCTGCTGCCGCAGATGACCTACACCCTGGACGAACCGATCGGCGACCCCGCCGCGATCAACACCTTCCTGATCTGCGAGGCCGCCCGGGAGGCCGGGGTCAAGGTGATGCTCTCGGGGATGGGTGCCGACGAACTGTTCGCCGGGTACCGCAAGCACCTGGCCAACCTGCTCGCGCTGCGCTACCAGCGCGTCCCGCGGCCGCTGCGGCGCGGCCTGTCCAGGGCCGTGGACCGGCTGCCGGTCGCCACGGCCCGCCGGGGGTACCGGTCGGTGCGGTTCGCGAAGCGGTTCCTCTCCTTCGCCGATCTGCCGGAGGAGACCGCGTTCCGGCGCAGCTACACCATGTACGACCAGGACGAACTGCTCGCCCTGGTCAATCCCGACCTGGCCGGGACGGTCGACGACGTGCTGACCGAGCACGCGGACGTCTACCAGGACAACGACCTCGACGACTTCGTCAACCGCATGTGCCTGGGCGACGCCCGGATGTTCCTGCCGGGCCTGAACCTCGCGTACACGGACCGCTCCAGCATGGCCGCGTCGACCGAGGTGCGCGTGCCGTACGTGGACGTCGATGTGGTCAAGGCGGCCTTCTCCGTGCCCGGTGATCGCAAGATCGTCGGACGGCAGGGCAAGGCCGTCCTCAAGGAGGCGGCCGCCTCGGTCCTGCCCCGGGAGATCGTGTACCGGCCCAAGGGCCTGTTCAGCGCCCCGCTGCGCGCCTGGATGAGCCGGGATCTGGCACCGCTGGTGCGCGAGGTGGTCAACGACGGCGTGCTCGTCAACTCCGGGATCCTGCGCCGCGACGCGCTGGCACGGATGGTGGCCGAGGACGCCGCCGGGCAGCGGGACTTCTCCAAGCATCTCTGGCATGTGCTGACCCTCGAGTACTGGTACCGCGGCGCGACCTCCGGGTCCGGCCAGAACGCTCGCTAGACGGCGTAGAAACAAGGGGACTTCGGTGAAACAGGTTGTACAGAACTACAAGAGTGGCGAGCTGGCGGTACTCGACGTACCGGTGCCGGGATGCAAGCCGGGCGGTGTGCTGGTCCGCAGCGCCTACTCGCTGATATCCACCGGGACCGAACTCATGAAGGTGTCCGAGGCCGGCATGTCGATGCTGGGCAAGGCCCGCTCCCGTCCTGACCAGGTGGCCAAGGTCGTGCAGAGCGTGGCCACCAACGGGGTGCCCGCCACGTACCGCAAGGTGATGGGCAAGCTGGACTCCTACACGCCGCTCGGCTACTCGCTGTGCGGGGTGGTCGAGCAGGTCGGCCCCGGGATCGACGACGTGAAGGTCGGCGACCTCGTGGCCTGCGCCGGCAACGAGCACGCGCTGCACGCCGAGCTGAACTGGGTGCCGAAGAACCTCTACGCCCCGGTGCCTCAGGGCCTCGCGCCGCGGCACGCGGCCTTCGGCACCGTCGGGTCGATCGCGATGCAGGGCGTCCGCCGCGGCGAGTCGCAGCTCGGCGACGTGGCGCTGGTGATCGGCCTCGGTCTGATCGGGCAGCTGGTGGTGCAGCTCCTCACCGCGTCGGGGGTCCGCGTCGTCGGGGTCGACCCCGACCCGGCGCGCTGCGAGCTCGCCGAGCGCCTTGGCGCCGCGGCCTGCGGCGATCCCGCGTCCGCGGCCGTGGAGGCCGCCGTCGCCGAACTCACCGACGGTCACGGCGTGGACCAGGTGTATCTGGCCGCGGGCGGTGGCAGCAACCAGCCCGTCGAGCTGGCCGCCCGGCTCTGCCGGGACCGCGGCCGGGTCGTCGACATCGGCAAGTGCCGCCTTGACCTGCCGTGGAACGCGTACTACGAGAAGGAGCTCGACGTCCGGTTCTCCCGCAGTTACGGCCCCGGGCGCTACGACCCGGAGTACGAGCTGGAGGGGCGCGACTACCCGATCGGCTACGTGCGCTGGACCGAGCGCCGCAACCTGGCGTGCTTCCTCGATCTCGTCGCCCGCGGCCGCGTCGACGTGGAGCCTCTGGTCTCGCACACCGCCGACTTCGATGACGCCGTCGAGACGTACCAGCGCCTGAAGGACGGTGACCTGAAGGCCGTGGCCGTGCTGTTCCGGTACCCCGAACTCGCAGGGGACGCGGGGGAAGCGGGACAAGCGCAAGCCCCGGAGGTGGCGGTCCCCGCGGTGCGACGCGGCGGCGGATCCTCCGTCCCTGCCCGGTCCGCCAAGGCGCCGGTGCGCCTCGCGTTCGTCGGCGCGGGAAACTACGCGACGTCGATGCTGCTGCCGCACCTCGCACAGCGCGAGGGCGTCAAGCTGTCGACCGTGGTCACCACGACCGCGCTGTCCGCGGCCAACGCGCAGCGGAAGTTCGGCTTCGACGAGGCGACCACCGATCTCGACGCCGTGCTCGGTGACAAGTCCATCGACGCGGTGTTCGTGGTCACGCGGCACAGCTCGCACGCCGAGTTGACCCGAAGGGCGCTGCTCGCCGGCAAGAGCGTGTTCGTGGAGAAGCCGCTGGCGCTCACCGAGGACGAGCTGGCCGGGGTCCTCGCCGCGGTGGAGGAGTCCGGCAACGACCGGCTGCAAGTGGGCTTCAACCGCCGGTTCGCACCGCTCCTCCAGGAGGCCAGGAAGCGGTTCGGCGCCCGGACCGGCCCGGCGAGCCTGCGCTACCTGGTCAACGCGGGCCGGCTCCAGCACGGCAGCTGGTACCTCCAACAGGGCAGCGAGGGCTCGCGGTTCGCCGGCGAGGGCGGACACTTCATCGACACGGCGAGCTGGCTGCTCGATGCCGATCCGGTGTCGGTGTACGCGGTCGCCACGTCCGGCAACGAGGACCTCCAGGTCGTGCTTCGCTACCCGGACGGGTCCACCGCCACCATCAGCTACGTCACCACGGGGGCGGCAGGCTTCCCCAAGGAGACGCTCGACCTTCTCGCGGACGGCCGTGTGCTGCGGCTCGACGACTTCGTCCGTGCCTCGGTGTTCGCTGACGGCGCGGTCGGCCGCAAGCGGTGGGTCAGTTCGCGGCTGCCCAAGGCCCGGGACAAGGGCCAGAACGCCGAACTGGCCGCGTTCGTCAAGGCCGTGCGGACCGGCGGGCCGATGCCGGTGCCGCTGGAGTCGCTCGTCGCCACCACGGCGGCCACCCTCGCCGTGCAGGCAGGCCTTGTCGGCGGTGCGCCGGTGACGTTGGCGAGGCCGCGATGACCATGAGCGCGGGCTGGTACTTACGGCGCCTGTCCCGGATGGGACCGCGGGAGGTCGGCGGCCGGGCGGGCGACGCGGTGCGCAGGCGGCGGTGGCGCTCCGCGCGGCCGGACTGCCCGAGCGTGACCGGCGCCCGGTTCACCGCGGTACTGCCCGCGGGGACGATCGCCGCGATACCCCCGGACGCCGCGAAACGTCTCGTCGCCGAGGCGGACCGGCTGATGTACGGGCACGCCGAGTACTTCGGGGTGGTCCGCGACGACCTGACCGACCCGGACTGGTGGTGCGACCCGAAGACCGGGCGCCGGGCTCCCTGGGGCTACGCCTTCGACGTGCCGTACCGGAACGAGGACGCGGTCGGGGACATCAAGCAGATCTGGGAGCTGTCCCGGCACCAGTACCTCACCGTGCTCGCCGCCGCCTACGCGATCACCGGGAACGAGCGGTACGCCGAGCGGGTGGCCGAGCACCTACGGTCGTGGTGGACGGCCAACCCGCCGCTGCGCGGTGTGCACTGGATCAGCGGCATCGAGCTGGGCATCAGGCTCCTGTCCTGGGTGTGGATCCGCAGGCTGCTCGACGGCTGGCCGGGCGCGGCCGGTCTCTTCGAGGACAACCCGGTGGCGCTGAACCAGATCTGGCACCACCAGCGCTGGCTGGCCGCCTTCCCCAGCCGGGGTTCCTCGGCGAACAACCACGTCATCGCCGAGACCGCGGGGCAGTTCGCGGCGGCGTGCGCGTTCGGGTGGTTCCCCTCGTCGCCGCGCTGGCGGGCCGGCGCGCTGCGGTCCCTCGAGCGGCATCTGCGGAGCAACACCTTCGGCTCCGGCCTCAACCGCGAGTCGGCGACCGAGTACCACGGACTCGTCCTTGAACTCGGCCTGGCCGCGCTGGCCGAGGCGGACGCCGCCGACGTGCCGGTCCCCGCGTCGATCCGCCTCGTGCTGCTGCGGATGACCGACGCGCTCGCGGCCGTCGTGGACGGCCGGCTGCGGCCGCCGCGTCAGGGGGACGCGGACGACGGGCACGGTCTGGTCGTGGACGGCGCGGGCACCGACCGCTGGGCCTCGCTCCTCGCCACCGGGGACGCCGTGTTCGGCCGGCTCGCCTGGTGGCCGGAGGTGACCGGCACCGATGTGCGCACCCCGCTCCTTGCCGCGCTCATCCGCCCGTACGCGGAGAAGGCAACCGCACCGGCGGTGACCCGCCCGGCAGTTCGGCCGGCTCACTTCGCCGACGCGGGCATGACCATCCTGCGCGGCCCGGAGGAAATCTGGTGCCGCTGCGACGGCGGTCCGCACGGATTCCTGTCCATCGCCGCGCACGCCCACGCGGACGCGCTGTCCGTGGAGGTCAGGCACGACGGGGTCGACGTGCTCGCCGACCCGGGGACGTTCTGCTACCACGGGCAGCCCGAGTGGCGGCAGTACTTCCGCTCGACCCTCGGCCACAACACCCTCCAGCTGGACGGCGGTGACCAGTCCGTGTCCGGCGGCCCGTTCCTGTGGACCCGGCATGCCCGCAGCCGCGTCCTGGTCGCGGACACATCCGGCGCCTCCGAGGGCGGGACGGCCCGTTGGTGCGCCGAGCACGACGGCTACCAGCGCTCCGTGCACCACCGCCGGGTGGAACTGAACGCAGCGGCCAAGGAGTTGCGGGTGGTCGACCAGGTGCGCGGTCCGCGCCGCCCGGCCGTGCGCCTGGCGTTCCACCTCGGCCCGGCGATCGCCGCGGACCTGGTGGCGAACTGGGCGGTGCTCACCTGGACACGGGACGGCGAGGACCGCTCCGCGGTGCTCGACCTGCCCGGGCAGCTGTCCTGGCAGGCGCATCGCGGCGAGAGCGACCCGCCGCTCGGCTGGTACTCCGCCGGCTTCGGGCGCAAGGAACCCTCCACCACGCTGATCGGCACCGGCTTCGCCGACAGCGCCGAGGGGTTCACCACCGTACTCAGGTTCAGCGACTAAGGAGGACGCGTGGGGATCAAGTGGCGGCACTGGGCGCTGCCGGCGGCACCGCTGGCGCTGGCCCTGCTCGCGACCGGCTGTACGAGCACGCCGGACGCCGGGGCGGAGCCGACCCGTTCGCCGACCACGTCCGGTGCGTCGTCCAAGTCGGTGGCCCGGGTGTGCGCCAAGCCCGCGGCCGGTCCCGCGAAGGCGCCGGCGGGCGCGGTGACGGTAGATCCCGGGGTGACCGGTGATCTGGCCGCGAAGACCAAGAGCAACCCGCCGAACACCACGTTCTGGCTTCGGCCCGGCAAGCACAAGCTCGATCCGGACCGCTTCGCCCAGGTCATCCCCAAGAAGGGGAACCGCTATGTCGGCGCACCGGGCGCGGTGTTCGACGGCGGCAAGACCAACCAGTACGCGTTCGGCGGCACCGCCCGCGACGTCTCCGTCCGCCACCTGACCGTGCAGCGGTTCGTGGCGCCGCCGGACGAGGGCGTGGTCAACCACGACTCGGCCGACGGGTGGCTGATCGAGCACTCCAAGATCCAGAACAACTCCGGTGCCGGGCTGATGGCCGGTGCCCGCCAGCGGGTGCGCGCCAACTGCCTGCGCGACAACGGCCAGTACGGCATGAACGCGTACAAGGCAGGCGGCCGCATCAGTGGTCTGGTGGTCGAGGGCAACGAGATCGTGGGCAACAACACCGGCGACTGGGAGCGGCGGCGCAAGGGCTGCGGCTGCACCGGAGGCATCAAGTTCTGGGCCGTCAACGGCGCCGACGTGCGCGGGAACTGGGTGCACGACAACCGCGGGACCGGGTTGTGGGCGGACACCAACAACAACGACTTCCGCATCGAGGACAACGTCCTTGAGGCCAACGACGGGGCCGCGCTGATCTACGAGACCAGCTACAACGCGGTCATCCGCAAGAACACGGTCCGGCGGAACAACTGGGTCGAGGGCCGCAAGAACGCCCGCGGCGACAACTTCCCGTTCGCGACCATCTACGTGTCCGAGTCCGGCGGCGAACCACGGGTCCGGGCGCGCACGGACAAGATCGAGATCTACCGGAACGTGCTGGAGAACAACTGGTCGGGGATCACCCTGTGGGAGAACGCCGACCGGTTCTGCAACAGCCCGGCCAACACCTCGTCCGGCGACTGCACGTTGCTGGTGAAGGACACCGACAGCTGTGCGCGGCCGAAGATCGCCACCGCACCGCTGTACGCCGACTGCCGGTGGAAGACACAGCGGGTGGACATCCACGACAACCGCTTCGTCCTCGACAAGTCCGTCGTCAAGTGCACGGACAAGTGCGACCGCATGGCGGTCCTCGCCAACTACGGCACCTATCCGGACTGGTCGCCGTACAAGGGCGAGCGGGTGGCCGAGGCGATCACCCGCAAGCAGCACAACCGCTGGTACGACAACGTCTACCTCGGACCGTGGCGGTTCGTCGCCCACGAACCGAGCCGGGTGCTCGACTCCGGGGAGTGGCAGGGCACGCCGTACGAGCAGGACAAGGGCAGCACCTTCGGCCCACGGGCCGGTGGTTGAGGTGGGCGGGTACCTGAGGCACGACGGGCTGCCGGGCGGAGTCGACACGGCGGACACCCGGCCCGGTGTCGAACCGCGCCCTGCCGGCACACCGAGGATCGTCGGGATCGTGTGGGGACTGCTGATCCTCAACACGCTCGGCTCCGCCGGGGCGGAGACCATCATTCCGCTGCCCCGCTCCCTCATCCAGATGGTCACCATGGGGGCGCTGGTCGCCGCGTTCGCGCTCGCGCTCACGGTCAACCTCCGGCTGCGCTTCCGGGCCAGCGCCTTCTTGTTCCTGCTGACCCTGCTGCTCGTGCCGAGCCTGATCTCCAGCGCGCACCTGGAGTCCGGGTTCGGCGCGCTGTTCCGCTGCGGCCGGTTCGCTCTCTTCGTCGGCACGCTGTGGCTGCTCAGCCGCTGGTGGGACGGCGGCCTGACGTTCGTCAGGCACCACATCCGGATGTACTTCGCGGTGCTCGGGTCGGTGGCCGTGGGCGCGGTCATCTCACCGGGCGCGGCCCTGCCCGAGATCTACGGCGGCCGTCTCGTCGGCGCGCTGTGGCCGCTCACCCCGCCGCAGATCGGACAGTACGCCGCGGTGATCATCGGGCTCACCGTGCTGCTCGTGCTGGGCCGCCGGACCGACAGGACCAGCGCGGCGGTGGTCATCGTGCCCTCACTCGTCCTGCTCGCGCTGACCCATACCAGAACGGCCACGCTCGGCATGCTCATCGGCCTCGCGGTGGCGATCGGCTCGCTCATCCTGACCAGCGCCGCCGCCCGCCGCTTCTTCACCTGGGCGGTGCTGTGCGCCGTCGTGGCCGTGGCGGGGTTCAGCTCCGCGATGCAGGCGTGGTACATGCGCGGACAGACCCAGGAGTACTTCTCGAGCCTCAACGGCCGGGCCAAGGTCTGGGACGCCCTGCTGGCAGCGCCGCGGACGACCTCGGAGCAGGTGTTCGGCGTGGGCCTCGGCGACAAGTCGTTCGGCGGGCTGCCGATCGACAACAGCTGGCTGGCCGTCTACCACGAACAGGGTCTGACCGGCGCCGCCATCGTGGTGGCGATCATCGTCGTCCTCGCCGGTGTCGCGTTGCTGCGGCCGCCGTCGCTGTCCAGGGCCTGCGCGATCTTCCTGATCACTTACTGCGCGATCGCGTCGTACACCGAGGCCGGTCTCGGGGACGCCTCGCCGTATCTGCTGCATCTGGCCCTGGCCGCCTCGCTGCTCGCGGCGCCCGCCGCGGCCGCGCACCTGCCGACGCCCGCAGTCCCGCGACGACGCGTCCCGCGCTGGGCCCGCAGATCGGAGGTGAGCTGAGCATGCACATCCTCGTGGTGCACAACCGCTACAACTCGGCGCAGCCGAGCGGCGAGAACACGGTCGTCGACCAGGAGACGGCGCTGCTGCGCGCGGCCGGCCACCGGGTCGAGGTGTTCGAGCGGCGCAGCGACGACATCGCCGCGCTGTCCCTGCTCGCCAAGGCCGCGGTGCCGCTGCTCGTGCCGTGGAACCCGGCGGTCCGCAAGGAGCTCGCCGCCCGACTGCGCGCCGAACGCCCTGACGTGGTGCACGTCCACAACGTCTTCCCGCTCCTGTCGCCCGCGGTCATCGCCGCCTGCGCCGACGCGGGCGTGCCAGCCGTTGCCACGCTGCACAACTACACCCAGGTCTGCCCGCCCGGCACGCTCCAGCGGGACGGCAGGCCGTGCACCGAGTGCGTCGGCGGGTCTCCGCTGCCCGCCGTCCGGCACGGCTGCTACCGCGGCTCCCGCCTCGCGACGGTGCCGCTCGCCGTCAGCCTGTCGGCCAACCGGCGGCGCTGGTGGTCCGGCGTGGAGAGGTTCCTGTGCATCTCCGCGGCGCAGCGCGACGTCCTGGTGCGGTCCGGCATGCCATCCGAACGCCTCGCGGTGAAGCACAACTTCGTGCCGGAGCCGGACGCCCGCCGAGTCGGCGAAGGCGAGCATCTGCTCTATCTCGGCCGCCTCGCGGAGGCCAAGGGCGTGCGGCTGCTCATGGCCGCGTGGGACGAGATCGCAGCCAGCGGCGGTGTGGGCGTGCCCCTGGTGATCGCCGGCGCGGGGCCGCTGGAACGCGAGGTGACCGACTGGGCTGCGGGCCGGCCCGACGTGCGGTACGTCGGCCTGTACGACCCTGCGGAGTGCCGCAAGGCCGTCGCGCGGTCGGTCGCCGTGGTGGCCCCCTCGACGTGGCTCGAGGCGTTCGGCCTGGTGGTCGTGGAGGCGATGGCGGCGGGGGTTCCGGCCGTCGCCGCCGGTCACGGCGCCTTCGTCGAACTCGTCGACGACGGGGTGACCGGGCTGCTGCACCGGCCGGGCGACGCCGCATCGCTGGCGTCCTGCATACGCCGGGTCGCGGCCGAACAGGGCCGCAACCGGGAGATGGGCCAGGCGGCCAGGCGCCGATACGAGCAGGGCTTCAGCCCGGCCGTCGGCCTTGAGCGCCTGGTGGATGAGTACCGCACCGCGATCGCGGGTCGGTCCGGCGGCGGGGACAGCCCGCCGCCGTTGGGGGACGGAAACACCGGCTCGCGACGGGGTACCCGCGCGAGCAGGGGGGATGGGGACAGCACATGACACGATGCCGACTCTGCGGCTCGGCGACGCTGGCAAGCGTCGTCGATCTGGGGGCGACCCCGCCGTGCGAGAGCTTTCTCGCCGCGGAGCAACTGGACGAGCCGGAGCCTGCGTACCCGCTGCATCTGCGGGTCTGCACCGACTGCTGGCTCGCGCAGATACCGCCGCTGATCACGCCGGAGGACACGTTCACGCACTACGCGTACTTCTCCTCCTTCTCGACCTCCTGGGTGGAGCACGCGCGCACGTTCGTCGACGACGCCGCGGCGCGCGTGGGCCTTCGCCCCGACGCCTTCGTGGTGGAAGTCGCCAGCAACGACGGTTACTTGCTGAAGCACGTGGTGGACCGGGGGATCCGCTGCCTGGGCGTCGAGCCGTCGGTGAACGTCGGCGCCGCGGCGCGCGAGGCGGGTGTGCCCACGCTCACGGCGTTCCTCGACCCGGCCACCGGCGCGGCCGTCCGCGCCGAGCACGGCCCGGCGAACCTGGTCGTGGCCAACAACGTGTACGCGCACATCCCCGACGTGGTCGGGTTCACCAAGGGTCTGCGCGGCCTGGTCGCCGACGACGGCTGGGTCTCCATCGAGGTGCAGCACCTGCTGACCCTGATCGAGGACAACCAGTACGACACGATCTACCACGAGCACTTCCAGTACTACACGGTCGCGTCCGCGATCCGCGCCCTCGCCAGCGGTGGACTCGCCCTCGTGGACGTCGAGTTGCTGCCCACGCACGGCGGCTCCATCCGGCTGTGGGCCAGGCCCGCCGAGGTGGCAGGCGAGCCGACCCAGCGAGTGTCCGAGGTCCTTGACCGGGAGAAGGCGGCCGGGCTTCAGGAGCTGTCCGGGTACGCCGAGTTCGCCGCCCGGGTGGCCAAGGTGCGCCGCGACCTCCTGCGGTTCCTCATCGACGCCGCCGAGCGCGGCGAGACGGTCGTCGGCTACGGCGCACCGGGCAAGGGCAACACCCTGCTCAACCACTGCGGCATCCGGCCCGACCTGCTCCCGTACACGGTCGACCGCAACCCCTACAAGCACGGCAGGTTCACCCCCGGCACCCGCATCCCGATCCTGGCGCCCGAGCAGATAGCCGCCGACCGGCCGGACTACGTACTCGTCCTGCCGTGGAACCTGCGGGCCGAGCTGGTCGAGCAGCTGTCCTTCGTACACGACTGGGGCGGCCGCCTCGTCTTTCCCATCCCGGAACTGAGCATTGTCGAGGGGACATCATGAAGGTCGTACTCTTCTGCGGCGGTTACGGAATGCGGATGCGCAGCGGCGCCGCCGACGACGTGCCCAAGCCGATGGCGATGGTCGGCCCTCGACCGCTGATCTGGCATGTCATGCGCTACTACGCGCACTTCGGGCACACGGAGTTCATCCTGTGCCTCGGATACGGGGCCCACCACATCAAGAACTTCTTCCTCAACTACGAGGAGACGACGTCCAACGACTTCATCCTGCGGGGCGGGCGGACCGAGCTGCTCTCCACCGACATCTCGGACTGGACGATCACGTTCGCGCAGACCGGCATCGAGTCGCCTATCGGGGAGCGGCTGCGCCGGGTGCGCCACCACCTGGACGGCGACGAGATGTTCCTCGCCAACTACGCCGACGTACTGACCGACGCCCCGCTGCCGGAGATGATCGAGAAGTTCGCCCTGCGTGATGCCGGGGCGTCGATGATGGTGGTGCCTCCGCAGTCCTCCTTCCACTGTGTGGAGCTGGGCGAGGACGGCCTCGTGGGGGGCATCACCCCGGTGAGCGAACTGCCGATGTGGGAGAACGGCGGCTACTTCGTGCTCCGCCAGGAGGTCTTCGACCACATACCGGAGAACGGGGACCTGGTCGCCGACGGCTGCGCCCAACTGGCCAAGCAGGGACGCCTGGTGGCGCACCAGCACCGCGGCTTCTGGAAGCCGACCGACACCGTGAAGGAGCGGGCCTCGCTCGACGCGGGCTACGCCAGGGGCGAGCGCCCCTGGGCCGTGTGGGAACGGGACGGCGCGGGGGCGAGGGCGTGATCCGGCTCGGGACCCGCGGCCTTGACCGGGTCGTCGCGGTGGGCGCGCACTGCGACGACATCGCCATCGGTGCCGGTGGCACGCTCCTCGCCATGTGCCTCGCGCGGCCAGGCATCCGCATCGACGCACTGGTGCTCTCCGGCGGCGGCACCGAGCGCGAGCAGGAGGAGCGGGCCGCGCTCGCCGCGTTCTGTCCGGGGGCCGAACTGCACCTCACCGTACTGAAGTTGCCGGACGGCCGGATGCCCGTGCACTGGGACGAGGCCAAGGCCGCGATCGAGGAGCTGCGGGCGCGGAGCGATCCGGATCTGGTGCTCGCGCCGCGTACCGACGACGCGCACCAGGATCACCGCGGCCTTGCGCAGCTGGTGCCCACCGCGTTCCGCGACCACCTCGTGCTCGGCTACGAGATCGTCAAGTGGGACGGCGATCTCGGCCGTATGGCGGCCTACCAGCCGCTGTCGCCGGAGATCGCCGAACAGAAGGTGCGGCTGCTGGAGGAGCACTACCCCTCGCAGCACCGCCGGGCCTGGTACGACCGGGAGGCCTTCCTCGGCCTCGCACGGATCCGCGGCATCGAATGCAACGCGCGTTACGCCGAGGCGTTCGCCGTCACCAAACTCACTCTCAACCTGGGGGAATGAACCTTGCGCGTACTGCTCACCGGACATCAGGGCTACCTGGGAACCGTGATGACCCCGGTCCTCGCGGCCGCCGGACACGAGGTCGTCGGGCTCGACTCCGGCCTGTTCGCCGACTGCGTCCTCGGTCCGCCGCCCGCGGACCCGCCGGGGCACCGGGTGGACCTGCGTGACGTCACGGCCGAACACCTGGCCGGGGTGGACGCCGTGATCCACCTGGCCGCGCTGTCCAACGACCCGCTGGGCTCACTGGCGCCCGACCTGACCTACGACATCAACCACCACGCGTCCGTACGCCTGGCCCGGCTCGCCCACGACGCCGGCGTGCGGCGCTTCCTGTACGCGTCCACCTGCTCGGTCTACGGCGCCGCAGGGGGCAGCGACCTGGTGACCGAGGACGCCCCGCTGCGCCCCGTGACGCCGTACGCGGAGTCCAAGGTGCGGGTGGAGGACGACCTGCACGCCCTGGCCGACGGCGACTTCAGCCCGGTGTTCATGCGCAACGCCACGGCCTTCGGCTACTCGCCCCGGCTGCGCGCCGACATCGTCCTGAACAACCTGGTGGGCCACGCGCTCCTGTCCGGCGAGGTCCTTGTGCTCTCCGACGGCACCCCCTGGCGCCCGCTGGTGCACGCCGCCGACATCGCGCGGGCCTTCGCGGCCGCGCTCACCGCGCCGCGCGAAGCGGTGCACGACCGGGCGTTCAACATCGGCAGCGAGATCAACAACGTCACGGTCGCCGAGATCGCCGAGCAGGTCGCCGACGCGGTGTCCGGCTCGAAGGTGGTGATCACCGGGGAGACCGGTGCCGATCCGCGGTCGTACCGCGTGGACTTCTCCCGGTTCCGCGCCGCGATACCCGGCTTCGACTGCGAGTGGACGGTGAAGCAGGGAGCGACCGAACTCGCCGACGCCTACCGCAAGTTCGGGCTCACCCGCGAGGACTTCGAGCAGCGCTTCACCCGCCTGGCCGTGCTGCGCGCGGCGTCCGAGGCCGGCACCGTCGACGACACCCTGCGGCGGCGCGGATGACAGCCGCCGGTGAGGAAATGCACGCGCTGGTGGAGCGGTTGTACCCGCTGTGCCGGAGCATCACCGGCGACGGCGTGCGCGCCACCCTGGACATCGTCGGCGAGTACGTCCCGCTGAAGGTGCACGAGGTGCCGACCGGGACGCAGGTGCTCGACTGGACGGTGCCGCAGGAGTGGAACATCCGGGACGCGTACGTCGCCGACACCGCGGGCCACCGCGTCGTCGACTTCGCCGCGTCCAGCCTGCACGTGCTCGGCTACAGCGTGCCGGTGGCGCGGACCATGCCGCTCGCCGAGCTGCGTGAACACCTGCACACCCTGCCGGACCACCCGAGCTGGGTGCCGTACCGCACCAGCTACTACAAGCCGGAATGGGGATTCTGCCTGGCGCAGGAGACCTTGGACGCGCTCCCGGACGGCGACTACGAGGTGTGCGTCGACTCCACGCTCGCCGACGGCCACCTCACCTACGCCGAGCACGTGATCCCCGGGCAGGTCTCCGACGAGGTGATCGTCTCCTGCCACGTCTGCCACCCGTCCCTTGCCAACGACAACCTGGCGGGCATCGCGGTGGCGACGTTCCTGGCGCGGGCGCTTGCGGAGCAGACGCCGTACTACACCTACCGGTTCATCTTCGCGCCCGGCACCATCGGGGCCATCACCTGGCTGGCGCGCAACGCGGAGCGCATCGAGCGGGTCAAGCACGGTCTCGTGCTGGCCTGCGCGGGCGACCGGGGCCAACTGACGTACAAGCAGAGCAGGCGCGGCGACGCGGAGATCGACCAGGTGATGCGGCACATGCTGGCCGCGTCCGAACGCCCGCACCGCGTCGCCGAGTTCACTCCGTACGGCTATGACGAGCGGCAGTACTGCTCCCCCGGGTTCGATCTCGGCGTGGGCTCGCTCAGCCGGACCCCGTACGCGGGCTACCCCGAGTACCACACCTCGGCGGACAACCCGGACTTCGTCTCCCCGGACGCGATGGAGGACACGCTCGCCCTCTGCCGTGAGGCGTTCGCCGTGCTCGACCGGAACCGGCGGTACGTCAATCTCAGCCCCTACGGCGAACCACAGCTCGGCCGACGGGGGTTGTACGAATCGCTCGGCGGCCGCAGCGACGCGAAGCAGGCCCAGATGGCCATGCTCTGGGTGCTGAGCCTCTCCGACGGCGGGCACAGTCTCCTTGACGTCGCCGAGCGGGCGGGCCTTCCGTTCGACACGGTCGCCGCCGCGGCCGATGCCCTGCACGGCGCCGGGCTGATCAAGGCGTGACACGGATGACCACCGAGGGGGAGAAGACGAGGCCGACCGTGGTGACCGCCAAGCGGGCCATGGTCGGCAGGCTGTCCTGGGGGCTTGCCGACCAGGCGGCCTCCAGCATGACCAACTTCGCGGTGGGGATCTACGTGGCACGCTCGCTGGGCGTGACCGCGTTCGGCGTGTTCAGCCTGGCCTGGGTGACCTACGGCGTGGTGCTCAGCGTCTCCCGCGGTCTTGCCACCGACCCGCTCGTGGTGCGCTTCAGCGGTGTGCCGGAAGCGTCCTGGCGCGGGGCGGTGGCCCGGTCGTCGGGTACCGCGCTCGGCGTCGGTGCGGCCATCGGCGCGGTGTCCCTGGGTGTCGGCCTCGCTCTCGGCGGCAGCGTGGGGCCCGCGTTCGCCTGCCTCGGCGTCATGCTGCCGGGGCTGCTCCTTCAGGACGCCTGGCGGTACTCGTTCTTCGCCGCGGGCACCGGGCGCAAGGCCTTCGTCAACGACCTCGTGTGGGGCGTCGCGCTCGTCCCGGCCCTGGTGGTGGCGGCCCGCGTGGGCACCGTGGCCGCCTTCGTGCTCGCCTGGGGCGCGGCCGCCTCGGTGGCCGCGGTGTACGGCTGCCTCCAGTCCGGCATCCGGCCCCGGATGACCGGGGCGCGCGCGTGGCTGCGCGAGCAGCGCGATCTCAGCTACCGGTATCTGGTCGAGAACGTCGGCGTCAGCGGCGCGAGCCAGCTGCGGGCGTACGGGCTCGGCGCGATCGTCGGGGTCGGCGCGGTGGGTGCGGTCCGGGGCGCGGAGCTGCTGCTCGGCCCGTTCCTCGCCGTGCTGATGGGGCTGTCCCTGGTCACCGTCGCGGAGGCGGCACGGGTGCTGCGGCGGGCCCCGCACCGCCTTGCCAGGTTCTGCCTCCTGCTCGGCGCCGGGCAGGCCGTCGCCGCGCTGCTGTGGGGCACGGCGCTGGTCCTGATGCCGGACCGGCTCGGTGAGGCCGTGCTCGGCGACGTCTGGAGCTCCGCGGCGCAGCTCATCGTGCCTGCCGCACTCGGCGTCGCGGGCGCCGGCCTCGGCACCGGCGCGGCGGCGGGGCTGCGCGCACTCGGCGCGGCCCGGCGCAGCCTGCGCAGCCAACTGATCGCCTCCACCTGTTATGTCGGCGGCGGGCTCGGCGGGGCGGCCGTGGCCGGCACGGTCGGCTCGGCCTGGGGCGTCGCCGCCGCGACCGTCTGCAGCTCGGCCGTGTGGTGGCTGCAGCTGCGGTCCGCTCTGCGTGAGCGCCACCAGAACCCCATTCCCGAAGTGAGGACCTCATGACCGCGCAACCCAGGCTGAGCATCGGCCTGCCCGTCTACAACGGCGAGGAGTATCTCGCCGAGGCGCTCGACGCCCTGCTCGGCCAGACCTACGAGGACTTCGAGCTGGTCATCACCGACAACGCGTCGACCGACGGAACCCAGGACATCTGCGGCAAGTACGCCGCGCAGGACTCGCGCATCCGGTACATCCGGCTGCTCCGGAACATCGGCGCCGCGCCGAACCACAACTACGTGTTCACCCAGTGCCGCGGCGAGTTGTTCAAGTGGGCCTCGCACGACGACCTGTACGCCAGGGACCTGCTGCGGCGCTGCGTGGAGGCTCTCGACGAGCGGCCCGACGTGGTCCTCGCGCACTCCGGCCAGGCGGTCATCGACGAGGAGGGACAGGTGAAGGTCCCCTACGAGTACGGGATCGCCACCGACCTGCCGAGCGCGCCGGAGCGCTTCCGCAGTTTCCTCTTCGAGCCCGGGGGCGACGACTTCTACGGGGTGATGCGGGCCGACGTGCTGCGCCGCGTGAAGCCGCACGACAGCTACCACCACGCGGACCGCACGTTCGTCGCCGAGATCGTCCTGCACGGGCCCTTCCACCAGGTGCCCGAGCTGCTGTACTTCCGCCGCGACCACCCCACCCGCGCCGAGCGCGCGAACCCTTCCAAGCGCTCCCGGTGCGTCAACCTGGACCCGCGCCGAGCGGGCCCGCTGCACCCGACGCCCCGGCTGCTCGCCGAGTACGTCTGGGGCTTCGCCTCGGCGATCCGGCGGGCGCCTCTGTCCTCCGCCGACCGCCGTGCGTGCTACCGCCACCTGGCCACGTGGATGACCAGCCGGGCCCGGCCGGGCGCGGGCGAGCGCGTCGAGGACCGCGCCCCGGTCGACCCGGCCGAGCTCACGGTCTCCGTCGACGCCCTCGTCGCGGGCCGTGAAGGCCGTGAAGGTCTTGAGGGGCGGCAGGCATGATCGTCGCCTCCGAAACCCCGGTGCGCGTAGGGGTGTTCGGCCTGCTCGGCTCCGGCAACCTCGGCAACGACGGGTCGCTCGAGGCCGTGCTCGGGTACCTCCGCGCCGAGCACCCGGAGGCGGTCGTGGACGCGCTGTGCGGCGGACCCGAGGTCGTCGCGGCCCGGTACCGGATCCCCGCGACGCGGCTGCACTGGTACCGAGGCGAGTACCGGACCGCGTCGCGTGCGGGCGCGATCGCGGGCAAGGGTCTTGGCAAGCTCGTCGACGTCGTCCGCACCGCTGCCTGGGTACGCCAGCACGACGTGGTGATCGTGCCGGGCATGGGCGTCCTGGAGGCCACGCTGCCGCTGCGGCCGTGGGGCTTCCCGTACTCACTGTTCCTGCTCTGCGCGAGCGGCCGGCTGGTCGGCACCCGGGTCGCGCTGGTCGGCGTCGGCGCCGCCGCGATCGGCAACCGGTCGACCCGGGCCCTGGTGCGCTGGTCGGCGCGGCTCGCCACCTACCGGTCGTACCGCGACGCCCTGTCCCGCGACGCGATGCGGGCGATGGGCGTGGACACCGCGCGCGACGAGGTCTACCCGGACCTCGCCTTCGCCCTGCCGGCACCACCGGCGGGCACGCCATCGGGTCAGCCTGGTCCGGTCTGCGTCGGCGTCATGGCCTTCCACGGCGGCGACGACGACCGCGCGCGGGCCGAGGAGATCCACCGTCGCTACCTCGAAGGGACAACTCGGTTCGTCCGTACGCTGGTCGAGGACGGCAGGCCGGTCCGGCTGGTCACCGGCGACGCGTGCGACGCGCCGGTGGTCGCCGCGATCCTCGACGCGGTGAACTCGCCGCTGGTCACCGCCTCCGAGGCAGCCTCGCTCGCCGACCTCATGAAGGAGATGGCGGCCGTCGACACCGTGGTGGCGACCCGGTACCACAACCTGATCTGCGCGCTGAAGGCCGGCACGCCGACGCTCGCGGTCAGCTACGCGGCGAAGAGCGACGCGCTCATGGAGCGGATGGGTCTTGAGGCGTACTGCCACCCGGCCCGCGAGGTCGACGCCGACTCGCTGCTCAAGCAGTTCCGGGCCCTTGAGGAGCGATCGGCGGAGCTGCGCCGGACCCTCGCCGAGCGGAACCTGGTCGTCGCCCGGCAGCTCGAACACCAATTCACCGCCTTGACCAAGGCCTTGTTCCCGGCAACCGACCACCCCCACGCCTTGCGGGAGGCCTCATGAAGGCGACCGAAGTCCCGGCGATCGCCGGCGCGTACCTGTTCGAGCCGACGCCCTACACCGACGAACGCGGCTTCTTCTGCCGCACCTTCGACGCCGACGTGGTCCGCTCGGTGGGCCTCGACCCGGGCGCCTTCATCCAGGACAGCCTGTCCCGCTCGGCGCGAGGCGTGCTGCGCGGCCTGCACCTGCGCTCCGGAGCGGGCGAGGCCAAGCTGGTGCGGTGCTCGTACGGCAGGATCTTCGACGTCGTCGTGGACCTGCGGCCGGACTCGCCGACCTACCGCAACCGGGCCTCCTTCGAGCTGTCCGACGAGACGCAGGCGACCCTGTACATCCCGGCGGGGTGCGCGCACGGCTTCCAGGCGCTGACCGAGACCGCCGACACCTCGTACCGGATCGACCGCCCGCACGATCCGGCCGAGGACGTGACGATCGCCTTCGACGACCCTGAGCTCGCCATCGACTGGCCGCTGCCGGTCACATCGATGTCCGAGCGGGACCGGAAGGCACCGGGCCTCGCCGAGGCCCTGGAGCATGTTCTGAAGCGGAAAGAGAGCTGAAGTCAGCGTGGACACCGAAGAGTTCCTGCTGCCCCGGTCGCGGCAGGCGAACGAGCGGCTGCACGCCATGGTCCCCGGGGGCGCGCACACCTACGCCAAGGGCGACGACCAGTACCCCGAGAACCTCGCCCCGGTCATCAGCCACGGCCGCGGTGCCCACGTGTGGGACGTCGACGGCAACCGCTACATCGAGTACGGCTCCGGCCTTCGGTCGGTCAGCCTCGGCCACGCCCACCCACGCGTGCTCGAGGCGGTACGGCGTGAACTCGACCGCGGCAGCAACTTCGTCCGGCCGTCCATCGTGGAGGTCGAGGCCGCGGAGCGCTTCCTGGCCACGGTGCCGACCGCCGAGATGGTGAAGTTCACGAAGAACGGCTCCGACGCCACCACCGCCGCGGTGCGCCTCGCCCGCGCCGTCACGGGACGCCCGCGGGTGGCCATCTGCGGCGACCATCCGTTCTTCTCCGTCGACGACTGGTTCATCGGCACCACGCCGATGTCGGCCGGGATCCCGGCGGCGACCACCGAGCTCACCGTGGCGTTCCCTTACGGGGACCTGGCCGCCACGGAGGAGCTCCTGACCAGGTACCAGGACGAGGTCGCCTGCCTGATCCTCGAACCGGCCGGGCACAGCGAGCCGCCGCCGGGATACCTCGCAGGCCTGCGCGAGCTTGCCGACCGGCACGGCTGCGTACTGATCTTCGACGAGATGATCACCGGCTTCCGCTGGTCCGAGGCGGGCGCCCAGGGGCTGTACGGCGTCGTCCCCGACCTCTCGACGTTCGGCAAGGCGCTGGGCAACGGCTTCGCCGTCTCGGCGCTCGCCGGGCGCCGCGCGCTGATGGAGCGGGGCGGCCTTCGCCACTCCGGCGACCGGGTGTTCCTGCTGTCCACCACGCACGGCGCGGAAACGCACTCGCTGGCCGCCGCGATGGCCGTGCAGACCACCTACGTCGAGGAGGGCGTCACCGCGCGACTGCACGCCATCGGCGAGCGGCTGGCCGCCGGGGTCCGCGACGCCGCGGCCTCCATGGGCGTCGGGGACCACATCGTCGTCCGGGGCCGGGCCAGCAACCTGGTGTTCGCCACCCTCGACGAGAACCGGCAGCCGTCGCAGGAGTACCGCACGCTGTTCCTGCGCCGGCTCCTCGCGGGCGGGGTCCTTGCCCCGTCGTTCGTGGTGAGCAGCGCGCTCGACGACGCGGACATCGACCACACCGTCGACGTGGTGGCCCAGGCATGTGCGGTGTACCGCAAGGCACTTGACGCCGCCGACCCCACGCCCTGGCTGGGCGGGCGGCCGGTGAAGCCCGTGTTCCGGCGCCTTGCGTGAGGTGACGTGGCGCCGCTCGGCGTGACGTCCGCTGACATCACATGACGGCACGTCAGCGACGTTCTCGCCGATCGGCGTCGGCCGTTCGGTCGGCCAGCCGGTCGGCCGTACGGTCGACCAGCCACGCCGTCGCCGGTACCACCGCCAGCGCGGTGCACCAGCCGCCGAGGACGTCGGTCGGGTAGTGCGCGCCCAGGGCGACCTGCGCCCAGCCCATGGCGGCGCCGAAGACCAGCGCCGCGGCGAGCACGAGCGACGTACCGGCCGACCTGCCGAGGCCGAGCCGGCCGGTCGCGAGCAGCGCCACCACGAGGGCGAGCGCGGTGACGAAGGCGGCGTGCCCGCTCGGGTAGGACAGGTTCCCTGCGCCGTGGATGGTGCGGCCCACCACCTGCTTGATCAGCGTCGCCGTCCCCACGGTCAGTCCTGCGCCGGCAACGACGAGCACCGCCGCACGTGGCCACCGAAGCAGCAGGCAGACCGTCACGGCGGCCACGACGAGCGCCGCCGCTCCGGCCGGCTCCCCCAGGAAGTCCGTGGCCAGAGCGACGTTCCGCCACGGCGGCCGTACGCTGTCCGCCGTCGGGTCGACGAACCACCTGTCCACCCTGCCGGGCTCGCCGTGACCGGCGTAAAGGACCCCGAGCACGGCGACCACCAGCGTGCCGAGGACCGAGGTCAGCCCCAGCCACGCGCGCAGCGCCGGGGGGAGCACCCCGGGCGCCGGGTTCTCCGCGTACAGACAGGCACGGAACAACGACGTCTCCCCCGAGCGATGAGGCCCTGCGCCCCGAAGGACCCGGGCAGTTGCGACCGTCTCAAGTCCTACCCCACGCGTTCGATCCGCGCCTTGCGGATCAGGAACTTACCGGCCTCGCGCACATCCTCGAACGCCGCGTTGTTCAGCAGCACGCAGCTGCCCGACGTCGAAGTGACCTCCACCGTGGTGGACTTGGAGTTGTCCAGGTTCGTCACCTTCAGCTGCGTACCGACGGGAAACTCGTTGCTGGACGCGGCCGGCGCACCGCCCTCGCCGGACAGCGTGACGGTGGAGCCTGCGCAGACGACCTCACCTTCCGCCCCCGCGTCTCCGCCGTCCCCGGGCGGGGCCGTGACCGTGGCCGTGGCATCGCCACCCGGCTCCTCCGTCGGCGGCTGGGCGGCGTCCCCACCGGCGCCCTCACCGGCCCCGGCCTCCGCCCCCTCTCCCGCCCCCGCATCCGCGTCCTCACCCGCAGCACAGTCCGACGCCGCCTGCTTTCGTTTGATCTCCTCGATCACCGCTTCCCGATTGGCGATCCGAGCCGCGGACTGCGCGTCCGGTTTCGCTCGCTGGCCCGCGATGAACTCCTCGTTGTTGCTCAGCGCGGTGGCCAGTCCGTCACACGCCACCGAGGCCTGGCTCGTGCCGGTCATCACCACCGCGGTTCCCGCCACCAGCGCGGCGGCGCCCACCATGAGGGCGACCTTCTTCTTGCGGCTGAGAGTCTTCCTGCGCGACACGTGCGACTCCTGTCCCCGACGGTGCACACCACCGCCGGATGGGTTTCCGTGTGCCGTCACGTACGCGCACCAATCCCGTTCGTCTCAACCGCCCCACCAACAACTTCCGTACCAGGGAGGCCAATCCGCGCGCTCAGTGTCCGCGGAACGCCTCTTCGAGCCACCAAGCCCCTTGCTCCCGCACCACCTTGGCGTCGACGAGCAGCGGTGCGGCCCGCGGGCCCGCGACCCAGTCCTGTACGCCCTTCAGGTCGGCCGGTGTGCGCACGGTCACCGCGTCGAAGCCGTAGCCGCGGGCCACGGCGGCGATGTCGGTGGGCGGGAACTCGACCGTGCCGAGCGGGAGTCCGTGTGGGCCGAAGTGGTGCACCTCCGCTCCGTACGCGTCATCGTTGTGGACGACGATCACCATGGGCAGCCTGAGCCTGCGCACCGTGTCGAGTTCGACGGCGCTCATCAGCGCCCCTCCGTCGCCGAGCGCGGCCACCGCGAGGCGGTCCGGGCGGGCCAGCGCCGCGCCGATCGTGGTGGCCAGGCCGAGGCCGATGGACTGGAAGGCCTGGGTGAAGCACAGGCCGTGTTCGTCGGGGACGGACAGGTACATCGTCGGGTAGCCCATGAAGTTGCCCGAGTCGACGCCGATCACGCGCTGCGCGGGGAGGATGTCGTCGAGGGCGATGCACAGCGTGCGCGGGTCGATGCGGTCCCGGGTGCCGGTGTCCTCGTAGGGGGCGTCGCGCCAGCTCAGCCGCGCGGCGAGCGCGTCGGCGGTTGCGGAGGTGCGGTAGCCAGGGCCGCCCCTGTCCCCCAGCACGGTGTGCGTCTTCTCCGCCGTCAGGAGCACGTCGCCGGTGACCCCGAGATGGACGGGGCGGTGCGCGCCGAGCGCCGCGGGGTCGTCGTCGACCTGGACCAGGGTCGTCTCCGGGCCGATGAGCCTGCCGTGCCGCGTCGTCCACATGGTGAGGGAACAGCCCAGGGCCACGATCACGTCGGCGCCCTGGATCAACTCGGCGGCGAGCGGCGACGAGAACCCGCCCGCGACATCGAGCGACCACGGGTTGCCCTGGAAGAGGCCGCGGGCCACCGCCGACGTCGCGAGCAGCGCACCGCAGCGCTCGGCGAGCGCCTCAAGGGCCTGGCGGCAGCCGGGGCCGCGCGCGCCGCGTCCGGCGACGAGCACCGGGCGCTCGGCGTGCGCGAGGATCTCGGCGAGGGCCGCGATGCCGTCGTCGGCGGGTACGACGGCGGGGCGCGGGGGCGGCGGCACCACGGCGGCCAGGGCCAGGTCCGCATCCGGAACCTCCAGCGCCTGTACGTCGAGCGGAAGATTGAGCACGACCGTGCACCGGTCATCGACGGCGAGGCGCACGGCGGCGTACGACTGCGCGACGGCGTCGGCCGCCGACGTCACGCGAGCACTCCGCGCGCCGACCGCCTCCGCCAACGCCCCTTGATCGACATGGAAGTTGGAGCTCGGGTTGGACGCCTCCGCCGCCAGCACCACGAGGGGCGTACGGCTCTTGGCGGCCTCGCCGATCCCGGTGAGGGCGTTGGTGAACCCGCACCCCTGGTGCACGCTGACCACCGTCACGGCCCCCCGCACGCGGGCGTACGCGTCGGCCATGGTGGCGGCGCCGCCCTCGTGGCGCGCCGCGACGTACTTCGCGCCCGCCGCCACCATCGCGTTCGTGACGTGGAAATTGCCGGAGCCCACCACGCCGAAGACCTGACCGACCCCCGCCGCGACCAGGGCTCGTCCGACCGCTTCGGCGACCTTCACGACGGCCGCCCCGCGCGTTCGACGAGGGCGAGGACCCGCGCGGGCGCCCCGGAGCCGGAGACGATGGGCAGCGGCCCCGCGACGACGACGGCCCCGGTCGGTGGCAGCTTCGCGAGGTTCTGCAGCTGCGTCAGGCCGTACTTGCCGCTGCCCATGAGGTACGAGTGACAGGGGAACGCGGGCTCGAACGCGTGCGCCCGGCCCGCGTCGGTGCCCACCGTCTCCACGCCGAGCCCGACCACCGGCGACTGCTCGGCCACCCAGCGGGCGCACGCGGCGGACAGGCCCGGCGTATGAGGCCCGTTCTCGTCCGCGTTGAGGAACGGCTCCTGCGCGTACGACCTGCTGCTCCACCCGGTCCGCACCAGGAGCCATCCGCCGTCGGGCAGCGCCCCGTACCGGTTCTTCCACGCCTGTATGTGCTCCACCTCGATGAGGAAATCGGGGTCCTTGGAGACCTCGTCGGTGAAGTCGAGCACCACCGCGGGAGCCACCAGCTGGTGGGCGGGCACCGAGGCGACGTCGGCGAGGTCCTTGCCGGTGACCCAGTGGTTGGGTGCGTCGAAGTGGGTGCCGGTGTGCTCGCCGGTGCGGAAGTTGTTCCAGTACCAGGCGGGCCCCCGTTCGTCGTACCGGCTGATCTCCTCCAGCTCGAACACCTTGGTCTGGCCGAACTCGGGCGGCAGTTCAAGGACCGGCGTGGTGGACGACAACGGCGCGGTGAGATCGACGACTTCGATCGCGCCACCACGCAACCCCGCCACCAGGGCGGCGAGAACGGAGGGCGAGGAGGAACCGGACGCGGCTGCGGCTGCGGTTTCGGCTTCGACTTCGGCTTCGGCTTCCGCTGCTGACGTTGACTCAGACATGCCTGCATCCTGAAGCCACCGACAGGGCGGCACAAGCGTCCGGTGCCGGGCGTCCTGGGTCGGGCGTCCGGGGTCCGGCGTCCGACGCCCGCCCCTGGCACGACGTCCTGGCCGACACGCCCTTTCCCCCTGCCGCTTCAGTGCTCGGGCCGGGCGCCGGGCTGCGTAGCCTTCGTCACAGGAAGAGGGAAGGGAGTCCCCCATGACGCCGAAGCAGCCCCAGACCGAGCTCGACGCCCGCTACAGCGCCGCGCTCAACCCGCGCCCGGGAGCGGAGAACGTCACCGCCACCGACTGGGCCGAGGCCCAGCGCGAGCTGCGGGCCGCGGAGGTCTTCTGGATCACCACGGTCCGGCCGGACGGCCGACTGCACGTCACGCCGCTGCTCGCCGCCTGGCACGACGGGGCACTGCACTTCAGCACCGGTCAGGGCGAGCAGAAGGCGAAGAACCTGGCCGGCAATGCCCACTGCGCACTCACCACGGGGCACAACTCACTCTCCGAAGGCCTCGACATCGTGGTCGAGGGCACGGCGGAGCGGGTGACGGATCCGGCACGGCAGAACGAGGTCATCGCCGCGTTCGAGGCGCAGTACGGGGACCACATCACCTCGCCGGAGGGCCCGTTCCACGGCTTCGGCGACAGCATCCGCAAGGGCACCGACCTGCTCTTCGCGGTGGCACCGGGCACGGCGTACGGCTTCGGGCACGACGGCCAGGTGTTCAGCCACACGCGCTACACCTTCTAGCGACGGGCTAGCTTCCGCGTGGCCACAGCCATGCAGGCCACCACCAGAACGATGTTCTTCAGGATGTACTGGCCCTCCATCGTCGGCACGAGCGGGGCGTGCAGCCACACCTCACCGGGCATGATCAGCAACGTGGCGAACACGCCTGCCATATGGACGAAGAACACCCCCATGGCCAGGCGGGGCAGCCTGCCCGTGACCAGGCCGACGCCGATCAGCACCTCCATCAAGGCCAGCAATGGGCCCGACACCTGGCCGGGCACGGCGCCGAACGTCATGACCGACATGGCATGTGTGGCGATGTCCTGAGCCGGGCTCATGCTCGCGATGAACTTCAGTACCCCGAACCACAGGTACAGGAGGCCGACGCTGGCCCGCAGGAAGGTCAGGCTGTGGCGTTGGTACGCGGCTGCCCACGCGGCAAGGCGGGCCTTGTGCCGTCTTCGGATTCGTACGGCAGGGATCATGTATTCCTCCTTCCAGTGGTGAGAAATGTCAGGTCGCGGCGGGGTGAGGAGCGAACAGCCCCCTGCGCGTCCTGAACGCGGCTGCCCGCCCGAGGTCTTCGGGCGGGCAGCCGTACTCACGGGATCAGGCGTCCGGGTGGGAGCCGTCGAAGTACTGCTCGGACTCGGCCCAGACGTCGCGGGCGAGCTCACGGCCCTGGGTGTCGGCCTCCGTGTGGTCGAACTCCCAGTGCACACCGCCCCACAGGCGCGACTCGCCCACCTCCTGGGCCGCGTCGGAGAACGTGCCCCACTTCAGCTTGACGTCCTTCGAGGGCATGTTGGTCTCGATGGTCGAGCTGCCCGCCTTGACGATGCCCGTCCCGCCGTACGCGTCGGACCCGGTGAACTGCTTGATGATCTCCGCCCCGGCCGCGGTGAACCCGGTGTGCCCCGAGCCGTAGGCCGCGAACGCGGGCGTCTTCAGGTACGGCTGCCACTTGGCGCCGTCGATCACCTTGGTGCCCTGGTCGGGTCCGGCGTAGCCAAGGATCTTCTTGCCGTCGTTCGCGTACCGGATCATGCTGATCGGGCGGCCATAGTCGAAGTGGACCTTGGTCTTCCAGTCGACGACCGCCTCGTCGCCCTCGGCGATGTTCAGGGCGAAGAACAGCTTCACGTCATCGTCGAGGTCGTGGCGGTCACGCTTGGAGACGAAGGCCGCCCACTCCTGCGGAATGGACGAGGACGAGGTGTCCCGGTACTGCCAGTGCTCGGCAATCGCCTTCTGCCGCTCCGTCAGCCTCGCGTTGGTCCTCATCTGCTGGGCGATGGCTCGCTTGGAGGCCGCGCTGCCGTACTTCGGCGGCGCCGGCGGCAGGTAGCTGTCGACGTCGTCGATGACGAACGGCTTGGCATCGGCGAAGTGCGGGGTGAGGAAGTTGTGCGTCATGCCGTTCAGCGTCAGCGGCACCCAGCGGTTCGGGTCGACGATCTTGCTCTTGTCGAACTTGGCCACGTCCTGCGCCGGGTTGACCGGCTTGTAGTAGCCCTCCGGCGAGGAATACGCCGGGTCGCCCAGCTGGTTGGAGCCGTCCTGGTGGCGGACTTCGAGCAGCGTGTCGGTCGCCTTGACCGCCACGGCGGCCGGCGTACCCGCTGCGGCCCCGTCCGCCTCGGCCGCGTCGTAGCCGAGCTCCGCCAGCTTGGCGTCGAACGTCGCCTGCTGCTTGGGGAACAGGTCGCTCAGCGCACGGTGCGCCGCGAAGCTGACCGCCTTGCGCTTGTTGGCCTCGGTGCGCTCCGATGCGGGGCGGCGCAGCTCGCCGCCGAGCTGGGTGCCCACGGCCTTCGCGTCGTACGCGGCCCATGCGTCGTACATCGCGTTGTGCACGACCGCGAGCGTGCGACCGCCGACCGGCGGCGGAGTGGGGTGCATGGAGCCCTGATTGTTCACCTCCATGGCCTTGCTGATCAGCTTGTTCCACTGCAGGACGACGTTCTCGCCGTCGGCGGGGGCTTGCGCCGTGGCCGGGTTCGCCGTGGCCTCGCTCGGCGCCGCGGACGCCGGGGCGGTGACCGCGGTGGCCAGGGTCATGGCGGTGAGGGAGCCGAAGACTGCCCAGCGCTTGAGCGGGTTCATCTGAGGGCGGATGGACGTCATGACGGTGTCACGGAGCCTTTCTCAGTGGGTGATCAGTGAGTGATCAGTGGGTGAATCAGTGGGTGATCGGACAGCCGGCGGGCCGTGGGCAGTGGGTCACTCGGGCCAGCGCGAGCCGGTGATGATGTCGACGAAGTTCGGCCGCACATAGCCGTCGCTGTAGCGCGCGAGGACGTCGGCCTTGATGTTGCCGAAGGTCGTGTCGGGACGGTGCGCGATGCCGTCGTTGAAGGCCTGAAGAATCTGGCGCTTGAAGTCGGGGCGCGGGTGGGCCGCGATCACGGCGGCGCGCTGCTCATCGGTGATGTCGTCGTAGCCGATGCCCAGGACGTCGAGTTCGACGCCGGCCGTGACCAGGGCGATCTCCGGGGCCATGTAGGTGGGGATCTCGGGGGTGGTGTGCAGGGCGATGGCCTCCCACACCACGCGGGCCGAGTCCTCGGCGACGCCGTGCGAGAGGAGGAACTCCTTGGCGTCCTCGGCACCGTCGATCTCGAAGCGCCGGGTGGAGGAGCGGTGCTTCTCGGCGAGCCCCAGGTCGTGGAACATCGCGCCCACGTAAAGCAGTTCGGGGTCGTACGACAGGCCGCGGCGGTCGCCCTGCAGGGCGCCGAAGAGGTACACGCGGCGGGAGTGATGGAAAATCAGTTCGTTGGCCGTGTCACGGACCAGCTGCGTGGCCTCCTTGGCCAGGACGCTGTCGGGCACCTTGATGTCGGCGATGGTCACGCATGCTCCTGAGGGCAGGTTTCAGCGGAATTTCAGCGGAAGGGGAAGGGAGACCGGGGCGGAGTGCCCGCGGGGGCGTTCGCGGTCCGGGGACGGCGAACGGGCCGTCCGGGCGGGACGGCGACGGATCGCAGCCTCCGTGCGGAACTGCCGCGATGGGACGTGCACTTGCGTTCGGCGCCGCACTCTCGTCGGCAACAGGCAAGACAGTAGGCACCCTTCAGGAGCGGCACAGGCCGTGACCGTCGACTTAGTCAACTAGCCGCCGAATCCGCGAGGTTCTGCCCTGCTGCCCCGGAGACCTGACAGAGCCTGCGCCACCTGCTGTCCCTGCGGGGCGGCCCTTCCTAAGGTCCGCAGCATGATGAGCCAAAAGGCTGTCGGCCTCGTGGAACAACTCGCTGCTGAGGGAGTCCAGTCGTGGCTGGCGGTGGAGGGCGCACCGCCCGTCGCCGCACCGGGCCGGCTCGCGCGTACGGGCCGGGCTCCTGCCGGTGTGTTGCTTCCCGCCCATGTGCCACCGGATCCGCGCGAGGTGCGGCGCCTGTGCGAGCGAGCGCGGGAGGCATCCATGTCCCCGGGCGGTGGGTCCGGGCTGGTGTCGGCTCCGGTCGACCCCGCCTTCGCCGATGATGCTCCGTCCCTCGTACGCGCCTCGTGGTCGCTCTGGGTGAACGTGGACCGGCCGAATCTGCTGGTCCAGATTCCCGCGACCGAGGCGGGCCTTGAGGCGATGAGCGAGTGCCTCGCCCTGGGCATGAGTGTGAACGCCACGTTGGTCTGCACGGTCGAGCAGGCCGACCGGGTCTTCGACGCGCTGCTCGGCGGCCTGGAACGCGCCCTGGCCGCGGGCTCCGCCTCGTCCGGGATCAGGGTGTTCCTGACCTGCCCCGTGGGCCTCTTGGACAGCGTCGGCGTGCCGACCGCCGGCGTTCCGACCTCCGGCGTGGCAACGGCCCGCCTGCTGTACGCGCTCCGTGAACGACGCCTGAGGAACACCTGGTGGCGGGTGCTGCGGGCAGGCAACGCCACGCCGCCGACCCTGCTGTGGGCCTCACTTCGGCCGCATCACCTGGCCCGCCTGATCGGCTGGAACACAGGTGTCGCCTTCACCGCGCCGGATCTGGAAGCGGCGGCGACGGAAGCGGAGTTGGCGGGCGACGTGATGCCGGGACTGCGAGAAGGAGCAGAGTCACTCCGGTTCGACGCGGGCAGAGCGGCCCCCGGCGCAGCCTCGTATCTGCTCACGTCGGAGCTGACTCGGTGCCGGAACGCCTGGCACTCCGCTGCCCACTGACCGGTGAGGGGCAGTGGGCAGCGACAGCACGCCAGTGGCAACGGCCGGTGGGCGGCAACATCCAGTGGGCGGCGGGGCTTTCAGCTGCCCGCTCGTCGGCTGTGCACCGGCGCGGTGCGCGCCGCGCCGGTCAAGGTCCGCAGCGGTGCGGCCTTCACCATCGTCTCCTCGAACTCCTCGCCCGGGTCGGACAGCGTGACGATCGCACCGCCGACGCCATACGTGACCAGGTCGGAGGTGACCACGGCGGTGCGGATGACGACGCTCAGGTCGGCCGCTCCCGACAGTGAGAAGTAGCCGAGCGCGCCGGAGTAGACACCGCGCGCTCCGCCCTCGAGCCCGTCGAGGATGCGCATCGTGCGTACCTTCGGAGCCCCGGTCATGGACCCGGCAGGAAAGGCCGCCCGCACACACTCCACGGCGGAGCGGCCCGGGGCGATCTGCCCCTGCACGGTGCTCACGAGCTGGTGCACGGTGGCGTACGTCTCCACCTCGAAGAGTCCCGTGACGCGCACGCTGCCGGGTTGCGCACAGCGCCCGATGTCGTTGCGCACCAGATCGACGATCATCAGGTTCTCGGCGCGGTCCTTCTCGCTGCCCAGCAACTCCGCGACGAGCGCGGCGTCCTGATCGGCGTTCTCGCCGCGTGGCCTGGTCCCCTTGATGGGTTTGGACTCGATGAGACCGCTGCCCGAGACCGTGAGGAAGCGCTCGGGCGATGTGCTCAGAACCGAGACCCCGTCGAACTGGAGCAGGGCCCCGAACGGCGTGGGGTCGGTGCGGCGCAGCAGCCGGTACCCCTCCCACGGGTCGAAGGCTCCCCGCACCTGCGCGCGGTTGGTGAGACACACCTCGTACGTCTCCCCTGCGGCCAGTTCCTCCTGGCAGGCGTCGATCAGGTCCAGGTAGGTGTCGCGGGCGTGGCGGAGCTGGAGGTCACGCGCCGCGGCGGGCGTCGCGGGTGCGGCGAGCGGCGGGCCGGGAGCTCCCCCGAGCAGGGCCTCGGTGGCCGCGAGCCAGTCGACGGTCGATGCCGTCTGCTCGGCCGGCCCGTCCTCGTCGACCAGCGCGAGCAGATGGGTGAGGCCCGTCAGCTGGTCGAGCACCAGGGCACGGTCGGCGAAGACCATGACGGCGTCCGGCTGCGGGGAGCGGTGCACTGCCTCACCGCCGCACTCCGCCTTGAGTTCATAGCCGAGATATCCCACCCAGCCGAGCGCGAAGTCACCCGGCAGATCGGGCAGTTGGACGTGCATGCCGCGGAGGTCCTGGTCGAGCCAGTCGAGGAAGGGGCCGCCGGCCACCTCCGTCCCCGTGCGCGAGGTCACGGCGACCGTGCCGCTCCACACATCGGCCGTGGCCACCCGGGCCAGCGGCCCCGAGGCGTCCCCCATCACCGAGAACCGGCCGCGGTCCGGGTCGTAACTGCTGCTGTCGAGCCAGAAGGCATGCGTGTTCGGGCGGAAGAGACGGTCGTACGTCTCCTCCTCGCCCCAGCGGGTCGGCACCTGCCGGGTCAGCACCCGCAGCCTGCGCGGGGCCGGCGCGTCCGGCGCCGTGGGCGAAGATGCGGTGGCCACTGGCCCGGCGACCGCGGACGCGAGCCGCCTCGACCCGCGCTCACGCGTCAACTCCGCGAAGTTGCGGATGAGTTGGAGGCCGTACTCCGTACAGATGGACTCCGGATGGAACTGCACCCCCCACATCGGCCGGGTCCGGTGGCGCAGCCCCATCAGGACTCCGTCGGGCGTCCAGGCGGTGGCGGCGAGTTCCGCCGGCAGATCGGTCACCGCCAGGGAGTGGTAGCGGACCACCTGGAGCGGCGAGGGCAGCCCTCGGAACAGTTCTTCCCCGTCGTGCAGGACGGGGGAGATCCGCCCGTGGCGTGGCTCCCGCGCCCGTCCCACGCGCGCGCCGTGGGCGAGACCGATGCCCTGGTGGCCGAGGCAGATGCCGAGCAGGGGCAGTTCGGCCCGCTCGACGATCTCCCGGCAGATCCCGAAGTCGCCTTGGCGGCCGGGGTTTCCGGGGCCGGGCGAGATGATGACGCCGTCGAAGCCGGACAGCATCCCGGTGCGCCAGGCGGGGTCGTCGTTGCGTACCACGACGGGCTCGCTGCCCGTCGCTTCGGTGACGTGGTGAAAGAGGTTGTACGTGAAGGAGTCGTAGTTGTCGACGAGCAGGGTACGCACAGGAGATCTGTTCCAGGAGTCAGCGGACGGCAGGGGCGGCGGGGACGACTTCGAGGAGCATGTGCTCGACCCGGTCGCTGCCGTACACGCCTTCGAGCACATCGACGGTGGCCACGGTGTGCAGCTCCCTGCCGCACTCGGCGGCGATCCTGTGCAGTGCGGCGAGATCCCCCCGGCTGCTGAAGTGGAGCAGGGCGCTGCCGTGCTCCGTCAGGCGCTCGGGAACCTCGGACAGAAAGCGGCGGTGGGCGCGGTAGCCGGCGTCGACGTAGGCGCACTCATGGACCGAGCGGTACTCGTAACTCTCGGGTGCAAGGACATAGTTGGAGCTCCAGAAGACCGTGTCGAAGCGCTCGCCGGGGGCGAGTCCGTCGAACATGTCGCTGCGCACCGACCGCACCCGGTCCGCCACGCCGTGCCGACGGGCGTTCAGGTCCGCGTTGTGCACGGCCTTGGCGTTGATGTCCAGGGCGACGACGCGCTCGGCTCCGGCCAGCGCCGCCTGGATCGCGATGACTCCCGTGCCGGTCCCCACGTCGAGGAACGACCGCGCCGTGGCCACCGGGGCGCTTCCGGCGAGGCCGAGGAGGTCAAGGCCGACGCCGGTGGAGGGAGAGTAGACAGGGGCGAAGACCTCGTCCAGAAGGTCCCACTCACGATCGCACAGACGAAAGGTGCTCGGTCTGTCCTTCCGGGTCAGGGACATGCGACTGCGTTCGAGGGAGCGCTGGTAATTCTGGACATGCAGCATCGTTGAACGCCTCCAAAGGGAACTGAGGTGACTCTCCGACATAGCGTGAGCACCAGGTGTAGGCATTACCCTGCCGCCCGTGAGTTGCCGCGGGAAGGTGCCTCCGCGACAGGCCAAGCCGCCACGAGCGGTGAGTCAGCCACCGAACCCCAGCCCTGACCTGCGACTTCCACTTCAACAATCTGTTGACCTCAAGTTGACCTTTCTTTAGGGTTCTGCGGTTGTGGGTGAAGGCCCGACACGAGTCGGGCCGGGAAGCCGCAACGGGGGAGGAACAATGAACAGAGGCAATGCAACCGATGAAGTCGTGGAAATACTCGGTCTGTTGGCCTCAGGAGCAACGCCTGAACAGCTCGGGGAACCGTTGGACCGGGCACGCGAGCAGGGCGCGGACGCCGAGCGTCTGGCGCAGGTGGAGCGGGCCAGGACCCTTGCGCTGCGCGTGCAGGAACTGATGTCCCGGCAGCACAGCCGGCAGACCGGTCTCGCCGCGCTCATCGACACGGCGCGCGAGCTGACCCGCCCCTACGACCTGGGCAGCCTGCTCAATGTCATCGCGCGCCGAGCCCGCTTTCTGCTCGGTCTCGACATGGCCTGGCTGTCGATCCACGCCCCTACGGGCGGTGAGTCGGTGGTGCATGCGGCCGACGGCCACGTCAGCATGGTCAGCGTGGGGATGAGGGTGCCCACTTCGGGCGGGCTCGGCAATCTGGTGACCGAGCGGGCCGCCCCCGTGTGGACCAGCGACTACCTCAACGAGGACGAGATCCCCCGCACCGACACCACCCACGGCGCGGTACGGGCGGAGGGGCTGCGGGCCGTCCTCGGTGTGCCCCTGCGCCGGGACGCCACCATCCTGGGTGTGCTCTACGTCGGGCACCGCCAAGTGCGCCCGTTCACAGCGGACGAGATCACCCTCATGTCGTCCCTCGGCGACCTGGCCGCGGTAGCGATCGAGAAGGCCCAACGGCTCGGCCAGGCACAGGAGGAGGTGAGCGAGCTCCGGCTCGACGCGTCCCGGGCCGAGGACTCCTTCACCTCGGCGCAGCAGCTGAACCTCATCTCCACCAGGCTCATCGACCTGGTCCTGTGCGGCGGCGATCTCCACGCACTGATGAACGAGGCCGGCGAGCTGCTCAAGGGCACGCTCCTGGTCCGCGACCCGAGCGGGACGAATCTGACGGCCACGCACATCCCGGATCTCGATGAGGCCGAGCTCCGCAAGGCCGCCATGGGGACCCGCCCGGGGCGCAAGCCGGTGATGACGCCCAGCGGCACCTGGGTGTGCCCGATCTCGGCGGGCGAGGAACTGCTCGGCACGCTGATCCTCGCCACTGACGGGCCGCTCGACGAGCAGCAGACCCAGATCATCGCCCTGACGGCGCAAGTCGCCGCAGTGTCCCTGCTCTTGCAGCAGAGCACCAGCCTTGCCGAGCTCCAGGTGCGCAGCGAGGTGTTCCAGGACCTCATCCACGGCGAGCAGTTGTCCGCCAGGCAGCTGGACGACCGCGCCCGCAGACTCGCGGTCGATCTCAGCGTGCCGCATGTCCTCGTGGTGGCCCGCCCTGAGAGCGATCCCCAGGGCAGGGGCGCTTTCTGGGCCTCCTCCTACGCTCATCAGCGCTCCGGCCTGAAGAGCGTGGAGTCGGACGGGATCGTGCTGCTGCTGCCCGGTGCCGACGCCGGGGCCACCGGCCGCACCGTGGCGACGGAGTTCACCGCGGCGCTCGGGCATCCGGTGACGGTGGGCTCCGCGGGACCCGTCACCTCTGCCAAGGCGCTCTCGGAGGCCTTTCAGGAGGCGCAGCGGTGCCTGGACGCGCTGACCGCGCTCGGCTCGACGGGCGGCGCCGCTTCCTCGCGTGAACTGGGCTTCCTGGGGCTGCTGTTGTCCGACGAGCCCAACGCGGGCGGTTTCGTCTCGGACACCGTCGGTCCGGTCCTCGAGTACGACGCCCAGCAGGGCACCGAACTCACCCGGACCCTGGAGACCTACTTCTCGCTCGGGGGCAGCGCCACCCGCACGGCCGACGCCCTGCACGTCCATCCCAACACGGTGGCGCGCAGGCTGGAGCGGATCACCGAACTGCTCGGCGAGCGCTGGCAGGACTCGACGCAACGTCTCGAAGTGCAGATTGCGCTGCGGCTGAACCGGATCCGGCACACTGTGCGCGCACGGGGCGGCGGCCTGCCGGCGCGGCGCTGACCCGTCGTCCCAGGACGACGGACGTGGAGATCCTGGCCCTTGGCCGGGTCACCTCCGACAGCGCGGCCACGGCGTGCGCGACGGAGGCCAGCGTCATGTGGCGGTGCCAGCCGCCGAAGGACCGGCCTTCGAAGTCCCGCAGGCCGACCTCCGCTCCCACGCTCTCGGCTTCGTGCGCGACCCGGCCGCTCAGCTTGGTCAGGCGCAGCAGTTCGGGCACCGGGGTCCGGGTCAGGTCAGTGAGCCAGATGTGGGTCGGCGGCAGCAGCGGGTCCTCCCACTCGCCGACGAGGAGCAGGCGCGGCTGGTCCTGGAACCCTTGGCGCGCCGTGCCGCGCACGCGGCCGGGCAGGGTCACGGGGATCGCCATGGCCAGGGAGGTGTGCCGGCGCCCCGAGGCGTGGTCGGTCCACTCCGCCTCCCGCCGCAGTCCCTTGACCGACTCCAGGATCTGCCGGGCGGTGAGCGGCCCCGATCCGAATCCGGGCATGGCCGGTGCGGCCACTTCGCAGCCGGTCAGCGAGCCGGCCCTGGCGATCAGCGGGACCGAGATCGCGTCGAATCCGGTGACCAGGCGGCGCGCGTCGGCCCCCGGTACGTCGAAGACCACGGGCCGGGACGGCATCTGCCAGCTGCGCAGGGGTTCGAGGACGGACGCGGCGGCACACTCCTCGGGGGTCGCACTGATCACTTCCGTGGGGATGCCGGCTCGGCGCCTGCGGGCCTGGTCCTCCGTCCACCGGTCCGACAGGAACAGGCGCCAGTTCACCGGGACGCTCAGCTCGTCCGACGCGGACCAAAGGCCGTAGGCGTACTGGCCGGTGGAAGGCGCGCCCGCCTGTCTGCCGCCCCAGGAGTCGACACCCACCGACCAGTCCCCCACCTTGGGGATGGCGTACGGCCGGACCACCCAGGCCCGGGGCGATGCGCTTCGCTGAAGGTAGTGGGCGAGCGCCTCCCTGGCGGGCCGCCAGTCCCAGGTCGATGCGCTGATGAAGTGGTGCATGCTCTGCTCCGCGGCGCTGCCACCGACCAGGGCGGCGATGTTCCGCATGGTCTTGCGCCCCTCCGCCGCGAGCAGCCCGCCCACGTACTGCTCGCCCTTGCTGAGCTGGTCCCTGCGGTGCAGGGAGTGCGGCAGAACGTGCTCCATCATTTTCGTGGCCAAGGAAGGCACCCTCCCCCCGTGGCCGTCCGTCTGCCTCATGTGTCCGGTGGAAACCACGACATCCCCCTGCTGTCTCGGCGTACTGCATTCGACTGGGCACAACAGTGGCCGTCGAACAGGGCGCGGACGATGTGGCGCCGGCACCCGGTTGGGGCGACGACCGGTGGCTGCCACACCAGGGGGCCCGTCGCCGCGGGGCGGATCCGGCTCCGTACGCGGAACAGGGGGTGGGCGACCCACCATGGCCCGGCGCAGCGCCCCTCGGCCCCGCGCCGGGCCCCGCGTCAGACCAGCTCGGCGCGGACCTCCTGGCTCCCGAGCGTCCCGGACGCCCGCAGTTCGGCGCGCCGCACCTTGCCCGACACCGTCATCGGCAGCCGTGCGGCGGTCTCGAGAACCCGGACGGCCTTCTCCGGCGGCAGTTCGGTGGCCGCGAAGTCGAGCAGCGCCCTGCCCACCCCGTCCCGGTCGATCCAGTCGGGGGTGAGGACGACGAACGCCTTGGGCACCCACTGGCCCACCGGGTCCGGCACGGGGACCACGGCGGCCTGGGCCACCGCCGGGTGCCGCAGCAGCACCCGTTCCAGCTCCAGCGGGGAGATGCGGTGGTCGAACGACTTGAACATGTCGTCGTCCCGGCCCGCGTAGCGCAGCGCCCCGTCCATGCCGAGGGTGACGAGGTCCCCCGTGTGATAGCGGCCTCCCGCGAACGCCCTCGCGGTCTTCTCCTCGTCGTCGAGATAGCCCGTCATCAGGCCCATGGGCCTGTTCGTCAGCTCCAGGCACAGTTCGCCGGTGGCGCCGGGCGCGGTGGGCAGACCCGAGGCCGGATCGACGACGACCACGTCGTACCCCGGCAGCGCGCTGCCCATCGTGCCGGGCACGGGGGGTGTGCCGGGGACGTGGCCGAGCTGCGCCGTGGTCTCGGTCTGGCCGTAGCCGTCCCGCACCTGGACACCCCAGGCCCCGGCGACCCTGGCGATGAGGGAGGCGTCGAGCGGCTCCCCCGCGCAGGTGGCCTCACGCAGCAGGGGCGGAGCCGCTCCGAGGCCCTCGGCCATCAGGCCGCGCCAAATGGTGGGCGGGGCGCAGAAACTGTGGATGTCCCGGGTGCGCACCGCGTCGAGGATGTCCCCGGCGGCGGGCCGCGGATCCGTGAGCGCGACCACCGTGGCCTCCGCGTTCCACGGCACGAAGAACGAACTCCAGGCGTGCTTGGCCCAGCCCGGCGCGGAGATGTTCAGATGGGCGTCACCGGGCCGGAGCCCGTTCCAGAACATCCCGGACAGATGGCCCACCGGATAGCTGCTGTGGGTGTGCGCCACCATCTTCGGCCGCGAGGTGGTGCCCGAGGTGAAGTAGAGGAACAGCGGATCGTCGGCGGGGGTGAGGACGTCCGGCAGGAATTGCTCACCGGACGCGGCCCATGAGTCCGCGTACGACAGCCAGCCCGGCACCGGCGCACCGGTGGCGAGGCGAGTCCACTTCCCCGGCACGTCGGCGAACCGGTCGGTCAGCGAGGCGTCGGTGAGTACGTGCTTCACCTTCGCCCGCAGCAGGCGGTCGGCGAGGTCCGCCGGTGTCGCGGTGGCATAGGTGGGGACCACCACCGCGCCCAGCTTGATCGCCGCCAGCATGGTCTCCCACAGCGCCCGGCCATTGTGCAGAGCGATCAGGAGACGGTCACCGCGGCGTACTCCGATGTCGCGGAGCCAGTGCGCGACTTGGTCGGAGCGGAGGAACAACTCGTCGTAGGAGATGCGCTCGTCGTCGGCGGTCCTGGGTGCGACGAGGTGCAGCGCTGTCCTCGTATTCCCCTCGGCGATGACGTCGAACCAGTCGAACGCCCAGTTGAAATGGGTGAGTCGGGGCCAGGAGAAGGCCTCCCGCGCGCCGTCGGGGTCGCCGTGATGATCGAGCAGTACGTCGCGGGCGGCGCGGAAGGCCAGGCTCGCCTCGGGGTGGTGCACGCTCATGACGCACGCCCCGCGCTGAGCGTGGCCAGCTCGGTCCGGGACGCGCCGCGTGCCGAGCGCAGCATGTCGAGGGCGATGGCGTCGGCATCCTGGCGGAACAGTGTGTTCAGCCCCGGCTTGCCGCTGCCCACCTGGGTGAACCAGCGGGCGTGCTCGGTCGGAATGCCCAGGGCGTAAAGGCCGTAGCGCACCGTCCCCTCGGCCGAGATGGCGTGGAAGGGCGCCATGGTCACGTTGAGACCGCCGGTGGCGCGGCTGCGGCCGGACAGCGGGTCCTCGTGGACGAACTCGCTGACCAGGCCCTCGGCGATCAGGGACCGGGTCAGTGGTGAGACGTCCCGGTGCAGGTTCGGGGTGGGGATCCGGGCGTCGATGAGCGTCTCGGCGCTGTGCTCGGACCCGGCCACCTGCGGCGAGCCGATCCGGAACCGCCCACCGGCCTCGTCCGCCGTGAACCGCGTGGCGGGCCCGGCGACTTCGACCACACCGCTCTCGATGAGGGCGACCAGCTGCTCCACCCGCTCGATGGGCGGGCCGGCCGAGAGCAGCGCGTTGACCGGCACGAAGTCCCGCTGGAACTCGTCCGTGTGCGAGTCCGGGTGCAGTCCGCCGAAGTCCACGGCTTCCCTGACGACGTTGCGGATGTCGCGCAGTACGTCGAGCGCTGCTTTGAGCGGACCCTCTACGTTGCCCAGCGCGGCCTGCGCCAGGTCCTCGCGGATGACGTCCAGGAGCCGGTCCCGGAAGGCCGCCGGGGAGTCGAACCGGGCGTCCCTGAAGGGGCGGGCCAGCGCCCAGAGGTCGAGCGGCGGCAGCGGTTCCGTGCTGCCCGAGGCTGTGTGTGCGGCACGGTACACATCGTCGAGATCCTTCAGGAGCAGGGGCAGTACGTCCTCGTTGAAGCGCAGCCTGTCGGTTCCGGTGGCCGCGTACCGCCGTTCGCGCGCCGCGGCGACCGCCTCCTTGGTGAGGTGGCGCGGCGTGAAGGTGTGGTCGGGCAGCTTCTGGTTCCTGCCGCGGGCCGGGATCGGGAGCCCGCTGCGCGAACCGGTGACGATCTTGGGTTCGAGGCCGCTTGGCACATACCGGAGCCGGCCGTCCCGGGTCCGCGAGAAGCCGCCGCCACGGCCCACGGTGAGCGAGAGCATCACGTCGTAGAAGGACAGGCCCATGCCGCGGATGCCGACGGTGCTGCCCGGCGCGATGTCCTCGACGGCGAGCGGCATGTCCGCAGCCGAGTCACCGCACAGGTAGGTCGTGCCCGGGTGGCGTTCCGCGAAGTCGAGGAGCTCCGCCTCCTGCGGGTCCGGCGCGTTCTGTGGGTGACCGGTGGCGATGAGCACCTTGTCGGCGTCTATCAGATAGGGCGAACGGTCGAGTTCGAGTGCGTAGCCGCCGTGCGAGCCCGCCACGACCGAGGTGACGGAGCCGCGGATCTCGCTCAGTTCCACGTTCGCCGGCAGATGATCGGTGATCGTCCGGTGGACGGAGCGCAGATACTGGCCGTAGCGGCGCCGCGAGGCGTAGTCGTCGGCGCCGAGCAGGGGTTCGCCGTGGGTGGTGGCGCGCTGCGCGATCCACTCCCCGAGGGACGGACCCGCGCCGGGCCGGGCCGGGCCCTCGTCGGGGACACCGGAGTACATGGTGATCTGGCCGACGACGGTGTTCATGGTGAACCACTCGTCCTGGTCGGTGCGCCAGATGCGCCCGGCGCCCGGCTCGGTCGCGTCGATGACATGGATACGTACGCTGTGATCGGCGAGTTCACCGTCCGCGAGGCGGACGGCAAGCCGCTCGAGCACGGAGATGCCGCGCGGGCCGGAGCCGACGACCGCGATGGTGAGTGTCGGGCGGTTACTGCTGTCTGCGAGCACGTTCGGTTCAGTCCTTCGCGAGGGCGGTGGAGAGGGGAGTGAAGGGCCCGGCCGTCGGCAGCTGCTCCAACGTGGCGTCGTCATAACGGCGTTGGACGAAGCCGAGCATGTCCAGGAAGTCGTCGGCACGCAGTTGGTGCGGCCTGGTCGAGGTGGCCGCGGCGATCGGCATCGAGCCCACGGAGAGCCACTGAAGGGTGCCGTCGGGGGCGATGTAGCTACGGGAGCGCTGGGCGTTGTCGGCGTGCAGGCAGTAGGGCACGTCCAAGTAGCCCTTGGCGAAGGCCTTGAGCAGCGCCGCCCCGATGTCCGTGTCCAGGTTCAGTACGGCGTGGACCAGGGCCCGGGCCTCCGCGTACACCGGGTTGTCCCCCGCCGGGTCGGCGGCTTCGGCACCCGAGGTGTCCGGCGGCAGCCAGGCCGCCGACTCGGCCGCGCGTGCCGCTTCCTGGAGAGCCTGGATGTTGTCGGCCACGGTGGGGATGCGGTGGGCCTCCGCGGGCGTCTTGACGATCATCCGCTCGGTGCCGGTCACCGCGGCGAGCACGGCGCTGTCCCGCAGCAGGGAGAGCGCTCCGCCGGGGGTGCGGGGGAACACGCCCATGTAGGTGTAGAGCACGACGTGCCACTGGAGATCGCCGAGGAACTCGCCCGCGAGGCGGCGCATGGCCCCGATCGCGTCGACGTCCTGGGCGAAGCTGGTGCCCTGGGCGTAGCTCAACGACACGCTGCGCAGGCCGTGTTGCTTGAAGAAGATGCCTTCGAGCACGGAGATCGCCACGAGCAGGCCCGGCGGGCACAACTGGCCGAGCATGCAGCCGCCGAAGCTCTCCAGGTGGGCTCCTTCGACCTGGTTCGCGAGCAGTTCACAGCTGTCCGCCCAGGCGGTCACGGCTTCGGCGAGCGGGGTGCGGCTGTAGGGCAGGCAGTACGAGACCGGTCCGCCCTCGGTCGCGTCGAGCCCCGCGTCGAGCAGGGCCTGGACGATGCCCAGGGGCAGTGGTGAGCCGTGCCGGATCTGGATGGCGAAGTCGGCGCCGCCGCCCACTTGGGCGATCATGCGGCGGGTGACATCGGGCCCGTGCGCCACGATCGGGAAGCCGTTGAGATCGCTCCCCGCGTCGAGGGCCTCGCGCGCCGATGCGTGGTCGCCGACCCGGGTGTAGCTGTCGAGCGTCACGGTACCGACGGTGGTGGCGTCGGCCGCGGTGACCGCCCGCAGACCGGTGAGCATGCTGGGGACGTCGGGAAAGCCCATGCGGGGCTGGACCACGAGCCGGCCGGCCGCCGCGGCGGCGGCCACCGCCGCCCCGAAGGGCGTGGTGGAACGCCGCCGCACGGCGCCCGGGGATCCGGTCGCAAGCGACGTACTCACGCTCATGCGATCTCCCCCGAGGCGACGAGGGCGGGCGTGCCGCGCGGTGCGCGGTCCAGTGCGGGCCGCCCTGCCTGCGCCAGATACCTGCGGAAGGGGGCGACACCCGCGGTGTCCTCGAAGACCGCGTCGAAGCCCGCGGCGAGCAACTCCGGCCCGTACATGCGGTTCTCCGCACCACGGGTGCCGAGCTTTCCGCCGATGACGACGGGCAGCCCGCTCAGGTCCGGCTCGGCGCGCAGCCGGCCGATGAGCCGGCGGCCGTCCAGATGGCCATGGCCGTTGACGCTGCTGATCACCACCATGTCGGGGTTGGTACGGCGGCATTCCTCGATCAGCAGGTCATCGGGAACACAGGAGCCGATGTTGATCACTTCGTGTCCCAGCTCTTCCAGCATGAGCTGCAGGAAGACCAGATTCCAGGTGTGGGAGTCCGAGGAGACACTGGAGACCAGGACACGCTGGCCGCCGCATCGGACATCGGGCGGGGCATCACCGGTCGGCGCGGGCGAGTACATGAACCTCTCTCATTCGACGGGGCGTTGTGCGGTGCCGGCGCCACGGCTCGGCGCCTGCCTGGTGGGACCGGCCGCTCAGACGGCGGCGACCTCACGGATCGGGCCCTGCGGCACCCGCGCCTCGACCGGGCGCGTGCGGATGGCGAGCACGGTGCACCCGGAGGCGCTGGACATCTGGTGCTGAGTGCCCGGGCCCTCGACGACCAGGTCACCCTTGACGTACGAGGTGCCGTCGCTGTGGTCGAGCCGCCCGTCGAGCACGAGCATCAGCTCGTGGCCGAGGTGCTCGTGGAAGTCGCCGTGGGCCGTCGGCGGGAAGCGAAGGAGCAGGCCGACCGAGTCCTCGCCCTTCTCGGCGTCCGGCGCCCACAGCACGTGATGCTCGACGCCGGCCCGGCCCGGCTCCTGCCAGGACGTCCACTCGATGTCGGTCAGCTCGAACCCGCTGCGAAAGACGTTCTGGATGTACTCGATCTCGGACATGTGAATCCCATTTCTTCTTCGGACTTACGGGGAGTGGAACTCCGATGCGGTACACCGATTGCGTACCGCCGCCTGCCGAAAAGAAATCTATCCAGGTCCGGCCGCGACACAACGGGGCAGAATCCGATGGGGGGCAACGGAAGAACCGATTGCCAAAATATGGACGCCGACGAAACCTCAGAACTTCATCAAATCAGCCGCAGACGCCGTGAAGTTGACTAAGTCATTCGCGTCGCATCACGGAGGCACACGGGACCCGGCAGCATGGGTCGATGCATCAATACCTGGAGGGTGATGATGGATATTGCGCTGTACCAGGTGAGAACCTTCTTGGAAGTGGTGCGCACCGGCAGCATCACGCAGGCCGGACGCAATCTGGGATACTCGCAGTCGACCGCGGCAGCCCATATACGCGCGCTGGAATCGCAGGTCGGCACCTCGCTGTTCCAGCGTCTCTACCACGGAGTTCGGCCCACGCCGGACGGCGAGACCTTCCACGGTTACGCCGTGCGACTGCTCGGCCTGGTGGACGAGTTGTCCACTTCCCTGGCCAACGGTCGCGAGATCAGCGGACGGGTGTCCGTGGGGGCTTCGCCTCTCTCCGTGGACCAGGAACTGACCCGACTCGTCTGGGAGTCCGGATACCGCTATCCCAAGCTGGAACTCGCTCCGGCAGGAATGGACTCCTATCGCATCACCGAAGAGGTGTCCGCCGGACGTCTCGACATGGGAATCATCCTTTCGCCGCCGGACCGCAGGACGGATGTACCGGCCGGTCTGCACATCGAGGATCTGCGCTCCGTCGATCTGGTGGCGGTGGCCGGACGTGAACTCCTCGGTTTGCTCGATGGATCAGCCAAAGAGCAGCACAGAAGGATCCGCCACATCACCACGCGCCTGTTGTACGTGGATTCCGATGTCAGCGCTCTCGAAAGATTCCGGGAATCCATCGAGGGTACTTACAAGCTGCGTACGGAGTTCATGTCGATGGCTTCCGTGCAGGGCGCGATCGAACTCCTCCGCAACGGCCCGTGCATCGCGGTGCTGCCGCGTGAGTCGGCTCACCGGGAGATCGAAACCGGAGAAGTGGGCGTGCTGGGGGGTGTGCCCGGCGAACGTCATGCCGTGCGGATGATCTGGAACGAGCAGACCTGGCTGCCGCCGGTGCTCGCGGCCACGCTTGAGCTGGCACGGCGCATCTACTCGCCTGCCGTCACCCCTACCTGAGCGATCGCCGGGCCACATGCCGAATCCCGCACCGCGAGCGACGCGGTGCGGGATTCGGCATGTGGCCCGGCGCTCGGGCCTGGGACTACCACCAATAGGACGGGTAGGACGGGGTGACCTTGTTCAGGCCGGCCACCATGCCGACCACGACAAGAATGACGGCGGCCAGGGCAAGCAGCGGCAGGAAGGCCGACGCCGCCGGCTCGGTCAGAACGACGATCACCGCGGTGGCCGCGGCCGGTGAATGCGGGGTACGCGCCACCATCATCACGCCGAGTGCGAGTCCCCCGGCCACCGCGGCGGCGACGGTCGAGCTGCCGGCCACGGCCAGCACGACGAACCCGGTGGCGGCGGAGAGCAGTTGCCCGCCGACGACACTGCGCGGCTGGGACAGCGGAAGCGCCGGAGCGCCGAAGATCAGCGCGGCACTCGCGGCCAGCGGCGGCACCAGAAGCATCTGATGCATCAGGGCGCCCAGACCCACCAGGGCCAGCAGGGCGGCCACGGCGCAGACCGTGGCGGGGATCATCGCCTTCCACGCCGCTCTCGGTGGCGCCTTGCTGGTCAGGCTCTTGATCAGCGGACGGTCTGCTCGCGCGGCCGCGACGGCGTCCTGCGACTCGGTTACGGGCGGGGTCTCTGTTGTCATGATCGTGACGCTAGGTTCCGGCGGGCAGCGGCAGAAGCCGCGCCCTGTCACTTAGTCAGGTCGGTCAGCCGCACAGCGCGAGCGGCGGCGCGGCATCGCGGACCGGCGGCGGCTCGGCGGCTCTGCGGCCCGGCGGCCCGGCGGCCCTTCGGCGCGGGCGAGGGTCAACCCTCCAGGGCGCGCAGCTCGTTGCCGTAGTACACGGCCGGGTGCGCCTCGCCCGCCTGCGCCCAGGAGACCGTGCCGACCACGAGGGTATGGTCGAACAGCGGCACCGTTTCGTGCACCTGGCACACCAACGCCGCGGCGGAGCGGCTGAGGACCGGGACCTGGTGCATGAGGTCCCACCCGACCCCGGCGAACCGCTCCTCGGCCGTGCCGGTGGCGAACTTGCGGGTGAGCGCGCGGTCGGACCAGCTCAGCACGTTCACGGCGAAGGAGCCCGAGTCGAGGATCCGCGCGAGGGTGCCGCTCCGGCTGCCCAGGGAGACAAGGAGGCTCGGCGGCTCCAGGGAGAGCGACATGACCGCGTTGGCGGTGCAGCCCACCGGGCCGTTGGGCCCGCGCGCGGTGATGACGGTGACGCCGGTGGGCAGCCGCGCGACGGCACTCCGGTAGGCGCCCGCGGTGACCGTCGGCACGGAGTCGTCCAGGAGCCCTGGCGGCAGGCGGTTGCCGGTCAACGTCGAGGGCTCAGACATGACGGCCCGCCAGGGTCGCGCTCACGGCCTTGCGGTCGATCTTGCCGTTGGCATTGAGCGGAAGCTCGGCGAAGACCGCGATGCCACGCGGCACCATGTACGCGGGCAGCCGCGCACGCAGCGCGCCTGCCAGGTCAGCGGCCTCCAGACCGCTGCCGGTGCAGACCGCCTCCAGGACGGTCTCGCCCGCGGGCCCCTCGACTGCGACGACGACCGCGTCGACCACGCCGGGCCGGCCGCGCAGCACGGCCTCGATCTCGCCGAGTTCCACCCGGTATCCGCGCACCTTGACCTGCTGGTCCAGGCGGCCGAGGTGAACGAGTCCGCACGCGGATCCGTCGCGAAGGACCCGGTCCCCGGTGCGGTACCAGTGCTGATCGGTGAGCGGTCCGTGGCCCTCGTAGATCCGCCTGCCCGAAGGACCGGCCGGGCCGTCGCACATGAACCGGCCCACGTTGTCGGCCGGATCGAGATAGCCGGGAAACCGCTGGGCCCCGCGTACGACCAGCTCCCCCTGCTCGGCGGGATGGCCGCCCTCGTCCAGGATCAGCTGCTCAAGTCCCGGGTAGAGCTCACCGACAGGGACGGTCCCGTTGCCGGTGACCGGCCATGCGCCGGGGTCGTCCGGCAGTCTGAACTGGGCGCAGCTGATGGTCAGTTCGGTCGGCCCGTACAGGTTCTCCAGGGTGCTGTCCGGCGCCGCCCCGGACCATGCCCGGGCCTGCTGCACGGTCAGCGGCTCACCGCAGAACAGGCTCCAGCGCAACGAGGGCATCCGGCCGGGCCCCAGGGAACGCATACGGCTCGCGTACGAGACCATCGACGGCACCGAGAACCAGTGCGTCAGCCTCTGGTCGGCCACCCAGCGCACCGGCGCCATCAGGTCCTTGCGGTCGGGGACCACCAGGGTGCCGCCACCGCCCCATGCGGTGAACATGTCGAAGACCGAGAGGTCGAAGGTCAGGTCGAAGGTCTGGGAGACCCGGCTGCCCGGCCGCACCTCGTACCGCTCCACGACGTGTGCGAGATACGCGCACACATTGCTGTGCCGGACCGGCACGCCCTTCGGTGTGCCCGTCGAGCCGGAGGTGAACAGCACATAGGCGATGCCGTCCGGCTCGGCGCGCCAGGGCGGCAGCTCCGGCAGAGCGGCGCCCCGCAGGTCCGAGTGGTCAGGGGCGAGGACGGGTACGGAGAGGTGCGCCGCGGCCTCTTGTTCCTGGGCCAGTACGAGGTCCAGGCGCCCCGCCCTCACCACGGCTTCGGTGCGCGCCGCGGGGAACGCGGGGTTGAGGGGCACGACGGTGGCGCCGATGCGCTGCACCGCCAGGTACCCGGCGTAGGCCAGGACGCTGCGCTCGGCGAGCAGTCCGACTCGGCTCGGCACACCGCCGTGCGCCACGACCAACTCGGCGGCGAGGTGCTGGGCCTGTGCGTCCAGCTGCTCGTAGGTCAGGCGGTCCGTGCCCACCTCCAGGGCGGGCTCGTGCGGATACGCGGCCGCCGAAGCCGCGAACCACTCGTACAGGGTCTCCTTCACTGGTGTCCTTCCAGGGGGTGCGGGGTGATGGGGGATGCCGGTGTGACGGGGGATGCCGGTGTGTGCAGGGTCTGCGGGAGCCGCTGGGTCGCGTCGAGCAGCCGGTCGAAGGCCGCGCCGATCAGACCGGCGCGGGGGCGTCCGCGCCCGGCGGACCGGTCCGCGAACCGGAGGGCCCTCGGCAGTTCGGCCCAGGCGGCGATCAGCGTGGCGGCGTCCTCCCGGCTCATGGCACCGGACTCGCCGAGCACGGTCAGGCGGTGGGTGTAGTGGCAGCCGGCGGCCCAGAGGTCGTCGGCGTACCGGCCGGGTGCTGTCGGATCGGCGACGAGCACATCGCGTACGTACGACAGGACATCGGGCAGGTGGAACAGCCACGTCCCCTCGTCGGGCACGGCATGCGCTCCGCCGTGCCCGGAGCGGCGGTCACCGGACGCCGCCTCCCGCTCCAGCCAGCGGAAGCTACCGGGAGCGGGCACCTCGGCGGCGCCGCCCAGGGCGAGTCGGTCACGCAGCGCGACCTCCGGTGCCGGTCCGGGCACCGGAGTGAGCGCCAGGGCCAGTTCGTCGTCGTCCAGCCAGCCCAGATGGGGCTCTTGAGGGCCGTGCGGGGTGAGGGCGGTGAAGTGATCGGCCACCAGCCAGCACGCGTCGCGGTGGTCGTGCACGAGCAGCCAGTGCGGCGCGTCGGCCCGGCCGTACCCCGCGGACCAGGGCAGGTGCCGTACGTTCCCGACCGCGAGAACCCGCCCGTGCAGGGCGAGTTCGGACTTGAGACCGGCCCGCGTCCGCCGCCAGTCGGCGGCCCCTCGGTAGGTGAGCGGGGCGAGGCCCGGCGCCGTGTCCACCCGCGTGTGGTGGGAGAAGGCGAGTTCGCCCGGTGGCAGCCCGGTGCGCACGGCGAGTCGGACGGACTCGGCGAAACGCCGCCGGACATCGGGCAGGTCGGGGGAAAGGTAGGCGGCCAGATTCGTGGTGTAGCAACTCAGTTGGGGTGCTGAGGCCACGAGGGTCGTCGACGTCATGGGCACTCCGGCTCGGTGAAGGCGCAGCTGAGCGGGACGGGAGAGCGGCGCAGACTCACCCAGCGGTAGGGGCCCCAATTGCCCCGGTCCCGGCCGGGTTCCACGTCGATCGTCCAGGGGCTGCCGGCGAGCCCGGTGCCCTCCGCCTTCACACAGGCCTCCTGCACGGTCCAGACACGGGCGAACTCGGCGGACCTCTCGGGTTCCGGCAGCGCGCAGACCAGGGGCGCGCGCCCCCGCAGACAGCGGCGTACGAGAGCGTCCGTCAGCCGCTCGGGCGGCACTTGCACATCGACGCCGACCCGGCGCCCCGGCCCCACGGCGGCGGCGATGGTGCCGCCGTCGTGGGAGACGCTGATCCCGACGCCGGGATGCCCGTCGAGCATCGGCCGGCCGCGCTCGTCCTTGCGCACCGCCACGTCGACGAGGTCGGCGCACCTGTGGCGCAGGAGATGGCGCAGGACCGCCCGGCTCGCGGTGAACTCATCGGCCCGCCAGCGGGGCAGCCCCCTGGCCTGCCGCAGATCGTCCTCGTTCGGCGCGGCCCGGGCGGGGAGCTCGTCCTGTGGGCCGCTGAGCACCCAGGTCCGGTGGGCGACCTCCTCGGTCCGCCAGGCGGCGACGTTCATGCGCGCAGCCTCTCCAGGAGTGGCTGCGCACCGTCGGCGACGCCGGCGAGCAGCAGACCGGTGGCGCCGCCCCCGATGCCGAGGACGGCTGCCTCCGCCCGGATCTGCTGGGCACGGCCGGGCAGGAAACCGTCCGCGCCCTGGAGCTGAGCGCAGCAGGAGAGCACCTCGTCGGCGGCGAGACCGACGGCGGACTTCAGGAGCGTGGCGGCCGCCAGGTCCTGCTCCTCGACGATGCCTCGCGCATGCGTCTCGTACAGGGCACGCAGCCCGGCGACCTTGACCAGGCAGACCGCGAAGTCCCTGCGCACCACGTCGTTGTGCCACAGGGGTACGCCGTCCACGCGGCGCCCCTGGAGCACGGCACGTGTCTCGTCGAGCACCCTGCTGGTGAGCGCCACGGCCCACTGCGCGCCGGCCAGCCGCTCGGTGCCCATGTGGCGGGCGAAGGAGGCCATGCCGCGGCCCGGTCTGCCGATGATGTGGTCGGCGGGCAGCCGGACGGAGTCGAACTCGACGTGTCCGGTGGCCGATCCGGGCAGCAGGTCCGTCCCCGCGTTCTCGACCGTGACGCCGGGAGCGTCGGCGGGCACGAGCACCCAGGTGAAGCTGGTGAAGTGGCGGCCCGGCCGGTGCCTGGCGAGGACGAGGAGATGACCGGCCAGACACGCGCCCGTGGCCCATCGCTTTCCGCCCGAGAGCGTCAACTCATCGCCCTTGACGGTCACTTCGGTGCCGAGCCCGGCCAGATCGGACCCGGGAGCGGCGGCATCCGTCGCGGCGAGGGCCACGGTCGTCGCGCCTCGCAGCGCCTGTGCGTACACCCGTGCCGCGGGCGAGCCCGCGGGCGCGGAACCCAGCAGTGGCACGGCGCTCGCCGTCTGCACCAGGACGCCGAGCGTGACGCCGTTGTCGCCCCGGGCGTCCGTGGCGGCGAGCAGCGCGCCGAGCCGTCGCGGGTCGACGACGGGGCCGTCGCGTCCGGTGCGGTGGTAGATCCCCGCGAGGGCTCCGGCGGCGCCGAGCGCGCCCCACACGTGAGGGAGCGAAGCGCCTTCGGGCAGCGGATCCAGGGCCCGCTCGACCTGCGCTCGGAAACTCTCGGAGGGCGGGACGTCCGCTTCGTCGCGCGGTGCGTGTGCTTCCTCGCGCGGTGCGTGTGCTTCCTCGCGCGGTATGTGTGCTCCCTGGTCAGACAAACCGCACCTCCGGATCGAGCAGGGCGAGCCTGCCGTCGGCCAGGTGCAGGCGGTCGTTGCTGTAGTTCAGCGCGGCCGAGCGCAGATCGCGCAGCGCCTGTTCCAGCCGGGTCGGAGAACCCTTGAGATATCCGTGCCGCATGCCGACCGCCGTCACCAGCTCGTCGACCGCGCTGTGGCACAGCTCGGCCGCGGTGATCTTGAGTGCGTTGAGCTGGAGCTGAACGCGGGGCACGCTCAGGTCCGTGCTGTCGAGGACCGTCTGCTGGGTCCGGGCGAGCAGCGCGTGCACGATGTCCAGGCGCTGACGGACCTTGGAGAGCCGGGTGAGCAGCAGCTCGGATGTGAGGTCCGTGCTCCCCCGGCCCTGCGGGGAGCGCAGCAGCCCGAGGACCCGCGAGAGCGCCCCGGCCGCCGTGCCGAGCCAGCACGCGGACCATCCCAGGTGGGCGAGCGGACCGAAAACGGTGCTCGCGATGGTGTGGAACTGGCCGTGCTCGCCTATGACGTGATGGGCAGGCACCGTGCCGGTCAGCCGCAGGGCTCCGCTGTGGCTGGCCCGCATGCCCAGCGGCTGCCAGACCCCGGACGGCTGGATGTCGAGCTGCGCCCGGTCGGCGTAGACGAGGGAGACCTGGCTGGGGCTGGTGGCGCCGGGAGCGCGCATGGTGACCAGGAAACCGTCGGCGTGGCCGCCGCCGGTGACGATGGGCGCGAAGCGGTCCATGACGAGGTCGTCGCCCGCGGTGGCGAGGGACGCCTGCGAGGTGAGCAGGTGGCCGCCCTTGCCCGCCTCGGTGGTCACCGAGGCGAGATACACCTGGCCGGCGGCGATGCGTGGAAGCAGTTCGGCGCGCAGCCGTGCGCTGCCGTGGCGGACCACGGCCTCGGTCTGCTGGCAGTGCATCGCGAAGATCATCGCCACCGAGGTGTCGGCCCGGCCGAGCGCGATGCTCGCCTCGACGAGGTCCGCGACGGTTCCGCCGAGCCCCCCGTACTCCCGGGGCACCAGCAGGCCGAGCAGCCGGGTGCGGCGCAGCTCGGTGAGCGCTTCGAGAGGGAAGGACGCCTCCTGGTCCGTACGGGCCGCGTGCTCGGCGGCGACGGCCGCCACGGCGGCGACCCGGCCCGGCAGGTCGAGCAGGTCGGGCTGGCCAGGCAGGTCAGGCAGGTCGGTCAACTGCGTTTCCGGTGAAGCCACTTCCTGGCTGGTGAGCGTCACGCCGCCACACCCTGTGCCGTCAGCGCCGCTTCGACCGCCTGCCACAGGCTGCCCGCCGTGGCGAACGTCGCGTCGTTCATGTCGTCGTCCGGGAGCGTCACGTCGAAGGTGTCCTCGATCGCGAAGAGAAGCTCGATGGCCTGCATCGAGTCGAGGCCCAGATCGCGCAGAGAGGAGTCCGCCTCGATCTCGCGGTCGCCCAGGAACTTGAGGAAGGGGGTGAGCAGTTCGGTGAAACGGGCATCCATTAGTCAATGACTCCTTGCCGGATCAGGGTGGTACGGGAAATTTCGGGTGGTGTTCCCGGCCGGTCGCTGTCCACCACGGCCTCCGCGGGCAGCGGATGTCCGAGGAAGGCGACGAGGCTCGCCGACAGGCCGTAGGCGCCGACGTTCGGCACGGCGACCAGGTCACCCGGACGCAGCGCGGGCAGCCGTGCGCCGCGCGCCCAGGTGTCGAGAGGGGTGCACAGGGGCCCCGCGACCAGTGCGGTCAACTCCCCTTCCAGCAACGGCTCCTGTGCCGCGACCAGGGCCGGGTTGAGCGGAGGAAGACGGCGCATACCCGCCATGCCGCCCAGGTGATTGATGCCGGACTCAAGGACCACGATGTCCTTGCCGTGCGAGCGCTTGACGTCGAGCACGGCCGTGAGCAGGGTGCCCGCGGTCCCGACGAGATGGCGCCCGGACTCGAAGACCACCTCAGGACCGCCGTCACGCCAGCCGGGTATCTGCTCGTCGAACAGCGTCTCGAGCGCCGGCCGCAGGGCCCTCAGGTCGGGGACCTTCCCGGCCTTGGCGAAGGGCGCCCCGAAGCCGCCGCCGAGGTCGAGCACCTCGATCCGCACCCCGTGCGCGGCCAGGACATCGCCGAGGGACCGGGCGGTGCGCAAGGACCGGGTGAACTGCCCTACCAGATCGTCGACTTCGCAGAGGTTGCTGCCCATGTACAGGTGCAGTCCGACGACGCGTGCGTGGGGCCGGTTCGCGAACCGGGCGGGCTCGGCGAGGACCCAGCTGGTGTCTGCGCCGAACTGCGAGGCCACGCCCGTCATCGCGAGGCCCTGCCCCGGCACCGGCTCGTCGTCGTTGATCCGCAGCAGACAGCGGGCGACGGCCCCGCGCTCCCCCGCGATACGGCTCAGCTGCTCGATGGCGTGCGGCGAGTCGACGGAGAAGAACCGCACGCCACGGACCAGCGCGTCGGCGATCTCCTCGTCGCGCTTTCCGGGGCCGGTGTACAGCACCTCACCGGCGGCCCAGCCCGCCTCGAGCGCGGCGGCCAGTTCCCCGGTGGAGCACACCTCGGGCCTGGCGCCGCCCGCCCGCAGCGTGCGCAGCAGCGCGGGGTGCGGGTTGGCCTTCAGCGAGTAGTACAGGCCGGTACGCTCGGGCAGGGATGCCCTCAACTGGGCCTGGCTACGGCGGACTTCGGCGACGTCGTAGACGTACGCGGGGGTCGGCACGCCCGCGAGCTCCTCCAGGGGGACGGGCAGCACCGTCTCGCCTGCCCGGGTGGCGGAACGGGGCTCGGCCTCAGCGGGTGCGGACATGGCCCGCCCTTTCCTCAAGGGCCGCGAGCGCCTTGCGGTCGGTCTTGCCGTTGCCGGTCAGCGGCAGGGCGTCGACGACCAGGCAGGTGCGCGGAATCTTGAACTCCTCGATCTGCTCTCGCAGGCGCAGCAGCACATCGGCGCCGGTGAGCCCGCCGGTGACCTGGACGAAGAGCCTGGCTTGCCGGTCGCCTTCCGGGGCGAGCACGGCCGCGGCCTCCACCCCGGGCACCCGGCGTACGGCGGCCTCCACCTCGGTGGCGCTCACCCGGAACCCGTTCGTCTTGTAGATGTCGTCCCGGCGGCCGCTGAAGTACAGGAAGCCGTCCTCGTCGAGCCAGCCGTAGTCGCCCGTACGCAGCTCGGGGAAGAGCCCTTCCGCGCGGTGGAAGCGCTGAGCGGTCAGTTCCGGGCGGCGCCAGTACCCCGACATCACGTTGGCCCCCCGTACGGCGATCTCACCGATCTCGCCGGGCGGCAGGCGACGGCCGTCGTCGCCGACGACGAACACCTCGGTACCCGGCAGCGCCCGCCCGCTCGCACCGGGCCGCGCCAGGTCCTCGTCCGCGGGCATGATGGTGGCGCGCTTGCACTCGGTCAGGCCGAACATCAGATGCACCCGCAGCCCGGGCATGGCCTCGCGCAGTGCGGCGACGGCCTGCTGCGGCATCGCGGCACCGGTGTTCGTCAGCATCCGCAGTCGCGGGGTGCGCTCGGCACCCGCCCGGCGCAGCAGCCGGGCCAGCGCGTCGGCCACCGCGGGAACGGCGGGCAGGACGGTCGCTCCCGCGCGCAGCAGATTCGTCAGGAGCCGCGGTCCGACCTCGGCCGGCCGGCCGAGCCAGAGATGCGCCCCGCTGCTCGTGGCGAGGAAGAGCTGGTAGAGGCCGTAGTCGAAGGACTGCGGCAGCGGACTGTAGATCACGTCGTCGGGCCGGTAGCCCAGCACCTGCTGGATGGCCTGTACGGCGAACACCGCCTGCTGGTGCGTGCTGACGACGGCCTTGGGCAGCGCCGTGGTGCCGGAGGTGTAGATCAGGCAGAACGGGTCGACGGGCAGCGGCGGGCCCGGCAGCGGACCGAGCGGCGCCTGCGGGTCGAAGGCCCGGCGGGTGACGTCGTCGACGTGGTGAGCCCGCACGCCCCGGAGCGCCGCGGCGGCCAGCGACGGGTCGTGGTCACTCACCAGGAGCGCGGGCTCGCAGTCACCGAGGACGTGGTCGAGGGCGGCGCCCCGCACCTGCTCGTGCAGCAGCGAGAAGGCGACGCCCGCCCGGGACGCGGCGTACACCAGGACAGCCTGCAGAACCCCGGTGGCGCTGCTGATGAGCAGTCGCTCGCCGCGCCGGAGCCCCAACTCGCCCATCCAGCGGGCGAGTCGTCGGGTGGCCGCGTCCAGCTCGGCGTAGCTGAGGGTGTGCTCGCCGCTGGTGACGGCGGGGGCCTTTGGGTACAACCGGGCGGCGGTGTCTAGGAGTTCGTGCATGGTCGTGGCGCTCGGCAGGACGGCCTGCGCGGTGGACGTCGGGGCGGTCATCGGCCCTCTCCGTTCAGGGCGAGCGCACGGGGCGCGCCGCCATCGTTCGATCGCTGGATGACGCGGCAGACCGCGTCGACGTGGTGCAGGTTCTCGGGCGCCAGGTCGTCGGCGGCGAACTCGATGCCCAATTCGCGTTCCAGGAGCTCGACGATCTCCACCACCCGGAAGGAGCTGAAGGACGGCAGGGAGTCGAACACGGCTCCGGCGAGCAGAGCGGCCGGGTCGACGCCGAGCACCTGGGCAGCCGCGGCGGCCACCGACCGACGCAACTCCACTGGTACGGAGGGCAGTTCAGACGTCGAGGACGGGACAGCGGCCAGGTCCGGTACGGGTGCGCCGCCGCACCCAGAGGCACCGCGCCCAGAGGCCCCGCCGTACCCGAAGGCCCGCAGGTCCGCGCGGAGCAGTGCCGCGACCCGGTCGGCGAGCCCCTGGGGTTCGGGGCGCCCACGCTCCACCCGGCGGTGTGCGAGGTAGACCTGCTCGGTCAGCTTGTCCCAGGCCGCGAGATGTTCCTGAAGCGCTTCGTCGGCCGGAAGCTTCCCGGTGTGGCGCAGGAACGCGGCGTGCAGCTTACGACTCCTGGCGAGCAGCCAGGTCTCCAGGGTGAGCCGCTCCAACGCGCCTGCCCGGTCCGGATGTTGGCGGTAGGCGTCGGCGTATGCGTCCACCGCATCCGGCGCCGCGAAGTCCACCTCGGGCGCCAGCTCGACGCATCCGCCGGGCGCGGCGCCCAGGTCGGCGACAAGTGCGGGTCCGGGGACCGCCGCGGCGAACTCCTGTCGGCTCAGCTTCCATTGGCCCGGTCTGGCGACACCCCAGGGCGTCTCGTTGTGGTAGCTGTCGCGAACGAGCACGCCGTCCGTGCCGGTGCCGCCCTTCTCCACCAGGAAGCTGTGCTCCATGTGGCGCTGCCGGTAGTACGGCACCCAGGGCAGATGGAAGGCGTCGGCGACGACGTAGCAGCCGCTCGCCGGTGTGATGTCCGCGGCGCCCGCGACCGGGTACGGCTCGCCCACCACAAGGCCCAGGCGTCGGGCGGCCTCGGTGAGCTGCTCCCGCGCGGTGCGCTCGACCGTCGGCAGCTCGCCGATCCCCGGCCCCCGCCCCGGCACCGGCACCGGCTGGAATCGCAGGGTGGCGCCGAGCAGCAGATGGGTGTCAGTGCCGTGCAGATGGTCGGCGTACTCCGCCAGGTTCACCTGTAGGCAGTCGAAGAGCTCAGCGTCCATCGCCGGCCCCGGTCAGCACGATGTCGATGAGGTCCCGCACGGTCTCGAACGAGCGCCCGGCGAAGAGATCGTCGGGGAACTGCGTGGCCAGCTCGTCCTCGAGCTCGACCAGAACGCTCAGCACCGCAAGGGAGTTGACCTGGAGCCGCTCGCCGACCAGCGGCTCGTCCTCACGGATGTCGTCGACGGCGGTCACGGCTTGGGCGGACAGGAGCCGCTTCACGGATGCGGCGACGGTGTCGCGCGCGAGTAGTGCACTCATCATGTTCCTTCTGGGTCGGGATGGTGGGCGCCGGACACCGGCACGGATGCGTCGAGGAAGGCGTCGAGGTGGCCGAGGACCGTGCCCGTGTGGCCCGTTCCGAAGACGTCGAAGTGGCCGCAGTCCAGCGGGGCCACCGCCAGCTGGGGCGCCCTGCGCCGCCAGTCGGCGACCTGTCGCCCGCGCTCCGGGCCCGCGCACGGCATCAGCAGGGCGGGGCCTTGGTGACGGGTCGTCACATGGTGTACGGCGCAGGCGTCGAGGTGGGCTCCCGCTGTGCGGACCGCGGCCTCGGCGGCCTCGGGGCCCAGTGGCACCAGTGCGCCGCGCAGGATGTCATCGAGGAGCCGCTCACGTGAACTGCCGTACGCGGACCAGGGTTCGGCAAAGCTGTCGATCATGACGACGGCGGGGGCAGGGCCGTCCTCGGCGAGCCGGGCGCCGGTTTCCCAGGCGAGCAGCCCGCCGAGCGACCAGCCCACCAGGAGGTCGGGGCGGACCGGCAGCTCACGGATGAGCCCGAGACAGCGCTCGGCCATGGCCTCGACGGTGCGGTCGGGCTCCTCCCCCGGCACGAGTCCCATGGCCCGCACCCCGTGGACAGGGCCGCGCCGGGACAGCCGGGACAGGAGCGACACGTACTGGCCGAGTCCGCCGCCCGCAGGGTGGAACACCACGGTGTTCAGTGGCCCCGGCCTGCGGCCGAAGGGGGTGAGCATCGGTTGCGTCATGGCCGTCATACGGCACTCTCCTCGCCCCTGGCCTGCGCCTGCGCCTGCGCCTTCGTCGTCGTCGCCGCCGTCGCCGTCGCCGTCGTCGTGGGCGTGGGCGTGGGCGTGGGCGCCGGGCGTACCTTCAGGAAGACCTCCAGGGCGATTCCCACGGTGAGCACGACGGCCGCGTACAGCAGTCCGACGGTGGACAGGGCCAGGGAGTCGAAGAGCACACCGGCGAGCAGGGTGGAGACGATCAGCATTCCGGTGCCCGCGGCGCCGACGAAGCTGGTCAGGGCCACCAGGTCGGTGGCCGGAGACTTCTGGACGACCTCGCCCTGTGCCGCCGTGAAGGCGAACTCGAAGAGGAACAGGAAGCCGAAGTAGGCGACGTAGAGGCTCCATGGCTGTGCGGTGAGACAGACCAGGAACATCACGGCGGCGGTCACGGCGTTGAGCGCGAAGCCCTGGAGCACACGGGCCTTCACGCGTCGCAGCACGACCGGGACGGTGACCGCGCCGAGGACGAGCGCGAAGCCCGCGACGATCTGCAGGTTCATCACACCGCTCTCCCCCTGCCCGAGCACCCGTACCGGCACCACCGTGCGGGCCGCACTGTGGAAGCCCTGGAACACCCCGACCGCGAGGACGAGATACACCACCGCGCGGGTCAGCCCGCGCCGGCCGCTGAGGGTCGCCCGGACCTGTGCGGAGAGCCCGCGGCGTGTCGTGCCTTCGGCGCGGGGCGCGCTGACGGCGGGCAGCCAGCGGTAGCAGCAGGCGGAAAGCGCGAAGGTGACCGCGTCGATGGCGCCGGCGGTGACGACCGAGACCTCGCCGGCCAGCACACTGCCGAGGACGCCGCCGGCCGCGCTGCCCAGGTAGTAGGAGTTGTTGAACGTGTACGAGGCGAGCTTGAGGCCCGGGCCCTCGAAGAGCTGACGGGCGTACACCACGCGGGCCGTCTTGGTGATGCCCTCCAGGAGCCCACGGACCAGGAAGCAGCCGAGCACCGCGCCGAGCAGGCCCGTGCCGAGGAAGATGCCGATGGCCAACGAGACGGCTCCACCGCCCAGTTCGGCGTAGATGACCGTGCGGCGCAGGTGCTGTCCTTCGCACACCTTCCGGATGACGCCGACGAGCAGCACCGGCAGGATCCACTGGAAGCCGAAGACCGCGGCGGCGCTCAGACCCGAGCCTCTCTCGGTCAGCAGCCATGAGGAAGCGGTGAGCAGCAGGAAGAAGGTGCCGGTGGAGCTGATGAGCATGGCCGCCCACAGCACCAGGAAGCGGGGGGAGGTGAACAGCGCACGCCGCACCTCCGCGGCGCTCGGTGACGCCTCGTCCGCCTCGTCCGTCGTGCCCGTCGTGCCCGCGGTGGGCCGCGCGCTCATGAGCGCGCTTCCGGGAGGGCGGGTGCCGCCGGGTGGGTGGAAGCCGCCGGGAGGGCGGGGGCCACGGGGAGGGCGGGGGCCACCGGCACCATCGGGAAGCCGAGGCGATCCGCGATCTCCTCGCGCAGCTCGGTGCAGGCCGCCTCGGCGCGTGCGGTGTCCTCGGCGACCACACGGACGACGCCGTACGTGGTGGTGTTGCCCTCCATGCCGAGCAGCCGGGAGCCGGGGCCGATGGAGCTGGACCCGGAGTGCAGTCGGGGCCGGAACGCCTCGAACCAGTCGGCGGGAAGGTCGGCGCGGACCACGCAGTCCTCCGCGGCCGCCAGGAAGGTGTGGCTCGCGGCGGTGACCACGGGGAACGGTTCGGGCGACAGCGGCTCGCCCTCGTACAGGTCGACGAGGACCTCGAAGAGGCTGCGGCCGGTCGCCGCGCGGATGACTTCGGGCACGGTGCCGCCCGCGATCCGCGGATTGACCTCCACCAGGCGGAAGCCGTCCGCGGTGCCGATCACCTCGACGTGGAAGAGGCCCAGGTCGAGGCCGAGGGCCCGGCACACGTCGACCGCGTAGTCACCGAGTGCACGCTCGGCGGCCGGCGGCAGGCCGCAAGGAACGGTGGAGCCGAGTTCGAGCACCGGATTGTCCAGACCGACCTTGCGGCGCACGCTGGTGAGCGCCGTGTACGTGGTGCCGTCCGTGGCCACCTCGACCGAGTAGAGCGGCCCGACCGCCACCTCCTCGACCACGTAACGGTCGTCGAGTTCCACGGTGAACCCGTGCTCCAGTTCGGCGAGCCTGGCCTGCGTCTGCGCGAAGTGGAGCTCGATGTCCTGGGCGGAGTGGGCGAAGGTCGTCACGTTCTTGCCCACGCCGAAGACCGGCTTGACCACCACCGGATAGCCGATGTCCGCGGCCGCTGCGAGCGCCGCCCCTGCCTCGGTGACTTCGGCGAACCTCAGGTTGGGCAGGCCGTGCTCGTCGAGCGTGCGGCGGCAGGCCGCCTTGTCCCGGGCGGCGGCGATGGCCTTCGGAGAAGGCCCGCGGGCTCCCACCAACTCGGCCAGGCGTGCGGCTGGTTCGGCCAGCATGTGCAAGGTGGCGAGGACCCCGTCGATCCCGTCCGGGTCGATGCCCTCGGCACACAGCGCCCGCAGCGCGGCCCGGGGATCGCGCAGGTCCTCGACCTCGATGGCCCGGTCGGCCACCGCGCGGGCCCGCTCACGGCTCGCGGGTGAGTGCATGAAGTCGTAGTGCGGCGACCACAGCAGGGTGACGGCATCCCCCCTTTCCTTCGCGTATTCCATGGCCCGCAGGCCCAGGACGCTCGAATCGACAAAGACCAGATGCTTCAAGGCTGCCCTCACTGCTTCGTTGCTCGGCCGGGTGCCGAGGCGGCTGCCGCCAGTGCGGTGGCCAGGTCGGATGTGATGTCGTCGATGCCTTCGATGCCGGTCGAGAACCGGATGAGGCCGGGCGCGACGCCCGCCGCCCGTTGCTGTTCGGGGGTCAGCTGGTAGTGCGTCGTACTGGCCGGGTGGATGGCGAGGCTGCGTACGTCGCCGATGTTCGCGAGATGGCTGACGAGTTCGAGGCCGTCGATGAAGCGCGCACCGGCTTCCCGCCCGGCGGCCAGCTCGAAGGAGACCACTCCGCCCGCACCGCCCGGCAGATACTTCTGTGCCAGGCCGTGCCAGGGGCTTGACGGCAGCCCGGGGTAGTGGACCGCCGAGACCTCGGGGCGGTCTTCCAGCCAGTGGGCGAGCTCGAGCGCGTTGCTCGCGTGCCGTTCCATGCGCAGCGAGAGCGTCTCCAGGCCCTGGAGCACCAGGAAGCTGGTGAACGGAGTGGTCGCCGGGCCGAGATCGCGCAGCAGCCGCAGCCGCAGCCTGCGGGCGTACGCACCGGGGCCGCACTCGTCCCAGAACCGCATGCCGTGGAAGCTCGGATCGGGCTCGCTGTACTTCGGGAAGCGTTCGGCGTGCGCGCCGAAGTCGAAGGTGCCGTTGTCGACGACGACACCGCCGATCACCGTGCCGTGCCCGGAGAGATACTTCGACGTGGAGTGCACCACCACATCGACGCCGTGCTCGACGGGCCTCAACAGGTACGGCGTGAGACCCGTGTTGTCGAGCACGAACGGCACACCGGCCGCGTGCGCGACATCGGCCACCGCCCTCACATCGAGGAGGTTGTTACGGGGGTTTCCCACCGTCTCGCCGAACACCACTTTGGTGGTGGGCCGCAGGGCCCGCCGCCAGGAGTCCGGGTCGTCGGGGTCGTCGACGAACGTCGTCTCGATCCCGTACTCGGGCAGCAGGTGACGGAGCAAGTTGTACGTTCCGCCGTACAGGGTCGCGCTGGAGACCACATGATCACCGGCACCGGCCAGGTTCAGGATGGCCAGGGCCACGGCCGCGTGCCCGGAGGCCACCGCGACGGCTTCGACGGCCCCCTCCAGAGAGGCGATCCGCCGCTCCAGCGCCTCGTGGGTCGGATTCTGGATGCGCGAGTAGATGTTCCCCTTCTCCTCAAGGGTGAACAGGCGAGCCGCATGATCGGTGTCCTGGAACGCGAAGGCTCCCGTCTGGTAGATCGGCACCGCCCGGGCCATCGTCGTCGGGTCGGGCGCCGTTCCGGCGTGGATCTGCCGGGTCTCGAAGGCCCAGTCGCTCTGCGCCGTCGCTTCCGTCATCGCGTCATTCCTCGATCTCTTGATCTTTCTTGCTTGCCTGTTGTCGTTCACTGCCGTGCCTGCCACGCGGTGCCTGTCGCCGCGGTGCCTGTCACCGCAGTGCTGTCACCGCAGTGCTTGGCGGAGGACGGCACCGACCTGCTCGTGTTCGATGAGGAACCCGTCGTGTCCGGCGGGCGAGTCGATGACGGAGAAGTGCGCGCAGTGCGGAAGGCCGCGGGCGATCCTGCGCTGCTCGTGCGCGGGGAACAGCCGGTCACTGCTGATCGCGATGACGGCCCCGTCCGCCCGCACCCGCCGCAGCGCCGCCTCGACGCCGCCGCGGCCGCGGCCGATGTCATGCCGGTTCATCGCCTCGGTCAGCGCGACGTAGCTGCCTGCGTCGAAGCGGTGCACCAATTTCTCGGCGTGGTGGTCGAGATACGACTCGACGGCGTAGCGGGCGTCCCCTGCGTGCCCTGCGGTGGTGGTCAGGGCGGTGGCGGTGGCGGTGGCGGCGGCGGTCGGTCGGCCGCGGGCCGGAGCGCTCCGCTCTAGACGCCTGCCGAAGCGCTCCTCCAGCTCCGCGCCACCGCGGTAGGTGATGTGCGCGATCCTGCGGGCGTTGCCGAGGCCACGGTGCGGGCCGCCGCCGACCGGGGCCCCGTGGTAGTCACCACCGCGCCAGTTCGGGTCGCTGCGGATGGCGTGCAGCTGGGGAACGGACCAGGCGATCTGGTCCGCCGTGGCGGCCACGGGGCAGGCCAGCAGGCCCAGGGTGCGCAGCCGGTCCGGTCGGCTCACGGCCCATTCCAGGGCCCGCATGCCGCCCATCGACCCGCCGACGACGGCCGCCCAGGTGCCGATTCCGAGGACATCGGCGAGAGCCGCTTCGGCGGCCACCTGATCGCGGATCGTCACGTCCGGAAAGCGCGACCCCCAGGGGCGACCGTGCCACGCCGTGGTGGCGGGCCCGGTGGAACCCTGGCAGCCACCGAGAACGTTGGGGGCCACCACGAACCAACGGTCCGTGTCCAACGGCCGACCAGGACCGATGAGGGCTTCCCACCACCCGGCGGTGGGGTGCCCGGCCATCGCCGGACCGCCCGCATGGCTGTCGCCCGTAAGCCCGTGCAGGACGAGCACGGCATTCGACGCGTCAGGGGCAAGGGTGCCCCACGTCTCGTAGGCGAGGCGCACATCAGGCAGTACGCCACCGCCCTCGAGCTCCAGCGGCGCGGGAAGGTCGGCCCACTTGCGGCGCCCGACCGGCATGCCCGGCAGCCAGGCGCCGGTGGCGGGCGGCCCCGTGCGGCCGTCGGCCGCCGCATCCGGACCATGGAACACGGCCGGCTGGAGGCCCCCGGCTGTACGAAGTCCCAGGGCCAGAACACTGTCTGTATCCATGGCCGGAAACCTAGGAGCGCGCCCCCTCCGAGCGGCACGGCCGACCCGTTACTTCGTCATCTCCCCGCCCGGCCGGTCGCTTCGACGCCCGCAGTAAGTCAGGTTGTCGCCGACTGCTCCCCGCATCGCTCCCGGCAGGCGGGAAGGAGAACCGGCCCCCGGATGGGCAGGACAGGTCAGGGCAGGTCAGGTCAGGTCGAGGAAGCTCCACCGGGCGTCCGGCTCGGCGCCGCTGAGCCACTTGCCGCAGTTCTGGAGCACGACCGGGCTCGACGTGATGTGCTGCGTGCCCGTGCCGAGGTCGCGCAGGAAGCGGTCCACCGGGCCGCGGCGGATCGCCGCCGAGCCGGCCCAGCGGTGCACGGTGCGGCCCACCTCGTACACGGTCGAGGTCGTGTGACTGAGCACGAGACGGATCAGGGTGTCCTGCTCCGTGTTCGTCAACTCGCCCTGGTCCAAGGCCTGTTCGACGTCCCGCCAGACGTCGTTCACCCAGGCCCGGGCCGCCCGGAGCCTGGCCTCCGCCGTCGCGTACTCGGCGTGGAACTGGGAGGTGTCGACCGCGGCGGCCCGCGAACCGGTCCGCGCCGCGGCGACCCGCTTCAGCTCGTCCAGGAGCCGCCGGCCGACGCCGAGGGCCCAGCCCGTGTGTCCGATCGCCGACATGTTGACCAGGCCGAGGCGGTAGACGGCTCCGCCGTTGACCGGGGTGTCCGTGGTCGCGACGTAGGTGTACTCGTGCGGTACGTACACATCGGTGCAGTGGTAGTCGATGCTGTGTGTCGCACGCAGCCCGAGCACGTCCCAGTTGCCGTCCAGGGTCACCTGCGCCTTCGGCATCGCAAGGACCCGCAGCTCACCGGTGTCCTCGACCTGGATCGCGCTGTGGATGTGGGTGGCGTGCGCCATCCCGGAGGCGAACTGCCATGCGCCGCTGACCCGGTAGCCGCCCTCCACGGGGACGGCCCGGCCGGGGCGCGTGCCGTGCCCGGAGAGCAGCGCGTACTTCCCGTTCGGCACGTCGGCGAACAGCTCGGCCGCCGCATCCCCGGCGAGGTACGCCGCCGTGGTCCCGGTCATCAGCTGCAACGCGAACATGGTCCACCCGGCCGAGGCGTCGTGGTAGCTCACCCGCTCCACCGTCTCGATCAGCTGCCGTGGCGCGAACTCGTACCCGCCCAGGCTCAACGGCAGCTCGGCCCGCACGATCCCCGTGTCGAGCAGTGCCCGCGCCGTGTCCTGTGGCAGCCTGCCCAACTCCTCGGCGGCATAGGCCCGTTCATCGAGCATCCCGCCGAGCGCGTCGATCCGCTCCAGCACCCCCGCCAGTTCCGCACTGACATGCAGCCGACCCTTGCCCCCCATGGAGCCCCTCCCCTTACGGGCTGTTTCCCGATCGTCTCACGCACGCCTCACGCACCCTCCGGGCGCGGCCTCGCCCGACGGCTCCCGTCAGAGCCCGCGCCCGGCCGTGCACCGGTAGCTCCCGGCTGAAGTACCAGTCGGCGGTTGCGGCCGTGGTCTGCGCAACGGAGCTGCTATCGGCACCGTTGATCCTCGTAGCGCTGGTGCCGGCACTGACGCTGTCAAGGGGTGTGGCGGATTGGCCGGAGCAGGGCTACGACGGATGGGTGCTGCTGGGCATGGTCACGCTCAGCCTGCTGCCGGTCATACGGCTGTTCTTGCAGACACTGAACGCCGGCAGCATCGAGGTGGCCGGGGTGTCACTCTCCTTCGCCGCGGCTTCGGAGTCCGCGGCAGAAGCAGTGCGCACCGCGACACTCACCGAGAACCTCGACACTCCCGAGGACATGCCGCTCGAGCGGACCTCGCTGCGGAGCATCCTCCGGGCGCTGCGACGAGCCCATGACAGCGAAGTCACGGTGGTCGATCTGCGGCAGGGCCAAACCTGGTGGGAGACCCGGCTGTTCATCCTCATCGCCGGGGCCGCGCGGCGGGACCGGACGCAGGCCATCGCCTTCGTGGGCGAACGCAACGGAACGCCGGGCACCTTCCTGGGCTGGGCGCCGCCGTCCCGGCTGCTGGCCGCACATCTCAGGTCCGATCCTCTGCTGAGCGCGGCCCATGAGCGGGCTCGCGCAAAGACCGCCGCCTGGCAGCTCGGCCAGCCCCTACCGAACCCCCATGCATCCGTTACCCCCTCCGTGATGCTCCCCTGGGGCACCAACCAGAGCCTGCCGCCGGTGGAGAACCAGACACCGGACCCGGCGTTCGCCTTCGAGTTGTACCTGCAGCAGAACCTGGACAGACCGTCACCGGAATCAGGCCGCCTCGTGACCATCCAGCGCCTGCGTGAGCTGTACGAGGTCTTTCTGGTGACAGACAGCATCGACGCCCAGACCCCGGACGACGCTTGGGCCGAGGTCGTCCTCACCGCCAGCCCGCGCCGCTTCTTCGCCGTCACCAAGGCAGGCAAATTCAAAGCGCTCATCCCACGAGATGCCCTGGTCGCCGCCTTGGTGACCCGCCTGGTGCGAGCCGAAGACAGCCCGAGCTGAACGGGGGGGCGAACATGGCGACCCCATGCCTCACACACCAGACCCGGCGACAGTGACGCCCCGTGGGAACGACCCCCTGCTCCCGAACCCGCTCCCCAACACGAAGCAGGGGCCACCCGAAGATGGCCCCTACCTGCGACGTTTCCGTCGGGACGACAGGATTTGAACCTGCGACCCCTTGCCCCCCAGTCATGTGCACGATTCTGCTTCGGAGTTCTGAAGCTCAGTTGGCACCCGTACGACGCCATACGCGGAAGTACAGCATCGCTGGGCCCCTACCGACGGCTCCCCTGCCCTGCCGAGCTTCGCGGCAAGTCAGAGGCCTCATGGAGTGGAGCGGGGCGAGACTCGAACCTCTCCGTCTCACACCCGCCAATCTAGAGTCGAGCGGGACTAGAGGTTCTCCTGCATCGTCGCCAGGAACGCCGAGACCGTCGAACGCCAGGCGGATTCCGGGATTACGCGCAGAACCACGCCGCGGCGGCGGGCCGGGCTCGGCAGGAGCCGCACCTGCTAAGCAGCGTCACGGGAGTTCGTCGGATATCCGGTCGAGCTTGGCGCCGCCTGCCGTCAGGTAGGCCGTAGCACTCGTATAGTCCCCCGCAACGCAGTAGGAGAACGCCAGTTGAAAGTCGTCGAGCGCGGCGTCCCAAAGTTCTGCGTTCGACGGCAGCGGATCGGCGCTCTGCAACTTGGTGACGTCGTCCAGCCCGCCGCGGCACTGGGCGGTCAGCTCCATTACGTCGCTAGCGCCAGCGGCCGTGGAGACACTGTCCAGGTGGTCTTGGAGCGACTGGAACTCGGGCCCCACGCTGGTGAACCAGGCGGCGTTCTCCTCCGCCGGTGAGGTGGTCTCCGGCGTGGTCTCTTCCTGAGACGTGGTGGGCGGCGGCGAGGACCCGGCTTCCTCTGATCCACAGCCGGCCAAGCCCAGAACACCCGCAGCGGCGACGCCCGCTATCGCAGCAGCCACGCGGCGGCCCCTGCCCCAGTGGGCTACAACACCACGCTGTCGATGCTGCCGCTCTTCACACGCACGGGACACGCTGATCACGGGCTTTCGCGCTACTGCATGGAAACAGGCGTCATAGGTGCCCCTCCACTTACCAGTGTGGTCCCCTGACACCACATCCGCGCGGGCGGAGACATCGAGTGCTCGTGACCACTCAACCTTGACGAGCCGTGCGCTCCTGGCTGTGCGTCGAAGTCGTGCGTAACCATGCGCTCGATCGCGGGACTTGTGGGGCGACGGACGTCGCCTACCTTGGCGTTCTCGCGTATGGGCAGGTTGCTAAGCCCTGCCCGGCTGTCGTCGGCGTCGACGGCAGCTGTGTCGACTGCAGTAACGCGCTATACACCTCCATTGCGTGTAATGTTAACCATGTATCGACAGTGGAGACTGCCTCGCCTCATCTAGGAGGTCAGGCTCATGACAGATACACCCTCCCCGCAATGGGGACCACGCCCTGAGGGCGACCCCCTGCACCCCGCTCCGGATGTCGTCAAGAACAAAAAGCCCCACCGGGTCTTCCTGTGGATCTTCCTCGCAGTGCAGGCGTTGTTCCTGATCTGGATCATCACAGGCGTGAACAGCGCCAGCGACGACCCCTCCTGCGAAGGCCTTGCTGGCGACGCACTCAAGCTCTGTCAGGACGCGGGGGATGTCGGAACCACGATCGGCGTCGGCCTCATCATCGGCCTCTGGGCGGCCGTGGACATCATCCTCGGCGTTACCTACGGCATCTACCGGCTCAGTCGTAGGCCACGATCGTAATGAAGCTCCCAGGGAGGCGCAGGTTGGCGCAACATCACTGAGGATCCAGGATATTCGAAGTGCCGCCCTCGACACTGCGTCTGCTGAGAATGCCATCTACGCAGCTCAGAAGCGTCTGCGACGGTGCGGCAGAATGAGCAGTTGTGCTGCTGCGTCTAGTCTGCTTGACCGTCACCAACCTGTTCGGCGCGCTGCGGTTGCTGCCGGTGAGCGACCGCGACAAGGTCACGGAGATCCTCGCCCTGCGCCACCAGCTCACCGTCCTTGAGCGACAACTCGGCGCGGACCAGGTTAAGCGCTTGCTCCGGAAGACCGGGTGCTTCTTGCCGCTTTGGTGCCTGCGCCTGCCGAAAATGTCATCCATGCAGCCCGGAAGCCTGGTCAGTGGTGCGGCAGGATGAGTATTTGTACTGCTTCGTCTCGCCTACCTGACCATCACCAACACGTTCGCCGCACTGCGACTGCTGTCGATGAGCGACCGCGACAAGGACGCGGAGATCCTCGCCCTGCGCCACCAACTCACTGTCCTCGAACGGCAGGTCGGAGCAGAGCGGGCGAAGCTCGCTCCGGAAGACCGAGCGTTCCTTGCCGCTCTGCTGGCGCCTCTGCCCCGTCCAGTCCTGCGGCGGTTACGTTTACTGGTTCGGCCTGACACCGTGCTGCGCTGGCATCGCGACCTGATCAAACGGCACCACGCCCGCCCCTGTCGGCCGAAGAAGCCCGGACGACCGCCCACGGTCCACTCGATCCGCAGACTGGTCCTGCGTCTGGTCCGTGAGAATCCATCGTGGGGCTATCGCAGGGTGCACGGCGAACTCACCACGCTCGGCATCAAGGTCGCCGCCTCCACCGTCTGGGAGATCCTCACCTCCGAGGGCATAGATCCGGCGCCCGACCGGGCCGCCACCACCTGGGCCGATTTCCTACGCTCGCAGGCCGACGCCCTGATGGCCTGCGACTTCATCGAGACGGTGACTTTGACCGGTCAGCGTCAGTACATCCTCGCCGTCATCGAACACGTCACCCGGCGCATCCGGATCCTCGGCACCACAGCCCACCCCACCGCGGCCTGGGTCTGTCAAGCCGCCCGCAATCTGGCCATGGACCTGACGGACGCCCAAGCCACCCACGCGTACTTGGTCCGGGACCGGGACGCGAAGTACCCCGCCCTCTCCGATGAAATCCTGTGCAACGCAGGCATCCAAGTCGTGCGCACCGGCGTCCGGATACCGCGCATGAACGCCATCATGGAACGCTGGGTCCAAACCTGCCGCCACGAACTCCTGGACCGCACCCTCATCTGGAACGAGCGCCATCTACGCCACGCGCTCCACCAGTTCGAACTGCACTACAACACCCACCGGCCCCACCAGGCGATAGACCAGGCAGCACCCCTGCGCGCCGTTCCCGCACCACTCCCCCACGCACAAATCACCCAACTGACAGTGCGCCGGAGAGACCGCCTCGGCGGAGTCCTCCACGAGTACCAGCATGCCGCCTGAGCTGCGCGGATGGAGTTTTCGGCAGGCGCAGAGCCCCCGCAGACATGGGGTCGGTACAAGCCGTCAAGGGGTCCAGTGGGAGCACGGCCCCATGACGAGAATTCGGACAAGGGGGCGAACAGCGCGACCCCTTGCCTCGTCCACCAGACCGGGCAGCGGAGACGCTCCCTGGGAGCGACCGGATCGGGTGGCCAGCCGTCGACCCCCGGTTGACGTCGCTCCCAGACTCCCGCTCCCTGGGAGCGCAGGGAGCCGCTCCCCGCTCCCAGAATTGCTCCCAAACACGAAGTAGGGGCCACCCGAAGGTGACCCCTACCTGCGACGTTTCCGTCGGGACGACAGGATTTGAACCTGCGACCCCTTGACCCCCAGTCAAGTGCGCTACCAAGCTGCGCCACGTCCCGATGCGCGTGTCTCGCGGTGTTCTGCGTGATCGCGCAAACAGAACTTTACCCCACGTTCGGGGGTGGTCCGCTCCCCCCTCCGGACACCCGGCGAGGGACAATCGCCGTATGAGCACCGCACCTCGACCCGATGACCGTGGCCGTGACCGTGACGCCGAAGGGCGGGCCCGCAATGCGCGGCCGCGTGATGGGCTCGGGCGGCCGTTGCCGTACGGCACCGAAGGTGTGGAGCGGCAGCCCGAAGGCGTCACGCGTACGCCCGAGGAGACGGTCGCTCAGGCGCAGGCCCTGCTCGACGCGGGGCGGCCCTTTCACGCGCACGAGGTCTTCGAGGACGCCTGGAAGTCGGGGCCCGAGGACGAGCGTGACCTGTGGAAGGGGCTCGCGCAGCTGGCCGTTGGGCTGACCCACTCGGCCCGCGGCAACCTCACGGGCGGGGCGCGGCTGCTGCTCAGGGGGGCGAGCGCCATCGGCACGGGGAAGTGGGGACAGCGGCCCCACGGGATCGATGTGGACGGACTCGTCGTGTGGGCGCGGCAGTTGGCTCAGGCTCTAGATGGGGGCCGGTCGACGGTGGACGCTGCCGAGCACGCGCCTCGGCTGCGTGGGAGTGCGTAGCCACCCGCCGGTCACGCGGATGCGCCCCGCCCGGGGGACAAGCCCGGCAACCCCGTACGGCAGACTCTCAGGGTGCGAAAGATCCATGTCATCGGTATCGGCGCGGGCGACCCCGACCAGTTGACCCTGCAAGCCGTCAAGGCCATGAAGAGCACCGACGTGTTCTTCATCCTCGACAAGGGCGAGGAGAAGGACGACCTCGTGCGGCTGCGGCGTGAGCTCCTCGACGCGCACTGTGCCGACGGCACCTTCCGCGTGGTCGAGGCGCGGGACCCCGCGCGCGACAGGAAGGCGGGCGGCGCGGACTACTCCCCCGCCGTCGTGGGCTGGCGCAGCCGCCGTGCCGAGATCTATGAGCGGCTCGTCGCCGATGAGCTGGGTGAGGACGAGTGCGGGGCCTTCCTCGTGTGGGGGGACCCCTCCCTTTACGACGGCACCCTCGGGGTTCTGGAGGAAGTCCTCGACCGGGGTGCGGTGGCCTTCTCGTACGACGTCGTGCCCGGGATCAGCAGTGTCTCCTCGCTCGCCGCGAGGCACCGCACCGGCCTGAACCGTGTCGGGCGCCCCGTGCAGATCACCACCGGGCGTCGCCTCGCCGACCGCGGGTTTCCCGAGGGCGTCGACGATGTCGTGGTCATGCTCGATGCCCATCAGGCCTTCCTGCAGTACCAGAGCAGTACAGACGGTGGCGTGGGTGGTGTGAGTGGTGTGGGTGGTGTGGGTGGTGTGGGTGGTGTGGGTGACATGGGTGGCATGTATGTCTATTGGGGGGCCTATGTCGGGACCGCCGACGAGATCCTCGTTTCCGGGCCCCTCGACGAAGCCGCTCCCCGCATCGAGGCACTCCGGGCCGAGGCGCGCGAGCGCAAGGGGTGGATCATGGACACCTATCTGCTCCGCCGCAACCTGGACTGACCGCCCCCACCCCCCTTAACCACCGGCAGCCGTCACCGGACCGGACCGGCCCCGCATGCACACGCCCAGGCGCGGTGTGAGGGTGACCGTGTGACCACCACCGTCGAGCCTGCCGCCGACGCCCCCGACCAGGGGCCGCCCGTCCTGGACAAGCGCCGCCGCAACATCGTCTTCGTGACGATCATGCTGGGGATGCTGCTCGCCGCACTCGACCAGACCATCGTGGGCACCGCGCTGCCCACGATCGTGGCGGATCTGGGCGGCGCCGAGCACATGTCGTGGGTCGTGACGTCGTATCTGCTCGCGGAGACCGTTGCCACGGTGCTCGTCGGGAAGTTCGGCGATCTCTTCGGGCGGAAGATCGTCTTTCAGGTCTCGGCCATCGTCTTCATCACCGGCTCGTTCCTGTGCGGCCTGTCGACGAACATGACGCTGCTCATCGCCTGGCGCGCCCTGCAAGGCATCGGCGCGGGCGGTCTCATGGTGACCTCGATGGCGTTGATCGCCGACGTCATCCCGCTGCGCGAGCGCGGCAAGTACCAGGGTGCGATCGGTGCCGTCTTCGGCGTCGCCACCGTCATCGGGCCGCTGCTCGGCGGGCTCTTCACCGACCATCTGACCTGGCGCTGGGCCTTCTACGTCAACGTACCGATCGCGATCGTCGTGGTGATCGCAGCCGCTCGCACGATCCCCGTCGTGCGGTCCGCGGTGCGTCCGGTCATCGATTATCTCGGCATCGCATTCGTCGCGATCGGCGCCAGCGCGCTGATTCTGGCGACCAGTTGGGGCGGCAACCAGTACGCGTGGGGTTCGGGCACCATCATCGCGCTGTTCGTGGGCGGCGCGGTCGCGCTCGCGCTGTTCTGTGTGGTCGAGACGCGGGCCGCCGAACCGATGCTGCCGATGCGGCTCTTCGCCAATCCCGTCTTCACCGTCTGCTCGATCCTCAGCTTCATCGTCGGGTTCGCGATGCTGGGCGCGATGACGTTCCTGCCGACCTATCTGCAGTACGTCGACGGGGACTCCGCCACCATCTCGGGCGTGCGGACGCTGCCCATGGTGATCGGGCTGCTCATCGCCTCGATCTTCAGCGGCAATGTGGTCAGCAAGACCGGGAAGTATCGGATCTTTCCCATCGTGGGTGCCCTGGTCATGGCGCTCGGGCTCTATCTGCTCTCGCTCATGGGGAGTGAGACCAGTACCTGGCTCGAGTCGCTCTACATGTTCGTCCTCGGCACCGGCATCGGGCTCTGCATGCAGGTCCTCACCATCGCCGTGCAGAACACCGTCGTCTACTCGGATCTGGGCACGGCGACCTCCGGAGTCACCTTCTTCCGTACGCTCGGCAGCTCCTTCGGCACCGCTGTGTTCGGCACCATCTACGCCAACACGCTGAAGCCGAACCTGGAGGACGGCGTCGCCGCCGCGGCCGAGGCCGGGGCCACGGATCCCGCCGTGGTGGCCAAGGCCGCGCAGAGTCCGCAGGGGCTGCACGGCCTTCCGGCGGAAGCGGCCGCGCCCATCATCAAGGCGTACGCCGACACGCTGCACACCGTGTTCCTGTGGACGGTGCCCGTGGCGCTGCTCGGGTTCGTGGTGGCCCTCTTCCTCAAGCAGGTGCAGCTGCGGGACAGCGCGCGGATGAGTTCCTCGGACATGGGCGAGGGCTTCGCGTCGCCGACGTCGAGCGGCAGCTCGGACCGGGTGCTCGAACTGGCGGTCGGGAACATCATCCGCAGTACCGGTATGGACACCGCACGCCGTGTCATCCGCGACTCCGACACCCGGCTCGACATCGCGGGCGCGTGGGCCGTGATGCAGGTGTCGCTCTTCGACCGGATGGTCGGGCACGCGAGCCTCAGCCTGATCGCCGCCCGGCGTCAGCTGCCGTCCGAAGTCCTGGTGCCGGTCTTCAACCGCATGGTCGAGGAGGGCTTCCTCACCCGCTCCGGCATGCTCTTCTCGCACACCCCCGCGGGCGAACGCGAGGCCGACGTGATCGGCAAGGCGTGGGCCAGGTGGCTGGGCGAGCAGGTGGAGAAGGACAGCGGCCGTCCCGCGGACCAGGACCTCGTCAAGGCGGTCGACGCGATCGCGAAGCGGCTGCTGGTGGAGGACCTTGAGCACGGTCTCGCCCCCGAGGCGAGGCAGGCGGTCCCCATGGGCAAGGCCTAGGCCGCCTGCGGCCACTGCTCCGTCAGCGCAGCAGCAGCTGGAGGCCCCCGAGGACCGTGGCCCCGATCACCAGTTGCTCGAAGAGCCGCTGATTGATCCGGTGCACGGCCGCCTTGCCGATGAGTGCGCCCGGCAGGACGAAGAGCACGAGTGCCGCGTCCAGCAGCAGCGAGTGCGCGTCGATCAGGCCGAGGCCCGCGCTGAACGGCACCTTGGAGGTGTTGACGATGAGGAAGAACCACGCCGACGTCCCCAGGAAGCTCAGCTTCCGGAAGCCCGCCGAGAGCAGATACATCGACATCACCGGGCCGCCCGCGTTGGCGACCATGGTGGTGAAGCCGCCGAGCACGCCGTAGGAGGGGGCCTTGAGCCGGGCGCCGAGCGAAGCCTCCGCCGCACTCGGCTCACCAGCCGCACTCGACTCACCAGCCTCGCCCGTCTTGTCCGCCGCATCCGTCTCGTCCGCCGCATCCGCCGGGGTCCTGCGGCGCCACAGCGTGACCGCCGCCATCAGGAGCAGGATCGCCCCGATCGACGTACGGACGATGGCGTCGTCGGCCCACAGCAGGAAGACCGTGCCCACCACCACACCGCCCGCGACGGCGGGGAGCAGCCGCCACAGGGTGGGCCAGTGGGCATGTCTGCGGTAGGTCAGGACCGCAAGTACGTCGCCCGCGATGAGGATGGGCAGCAGGACGCCGGTCGACTCGCGGGCCGGCAGGACCGCGGCGAAGACGGCGAGGCTGACCGTGTTGGCCCCGCTGACGGCGGTCTTCGAGAAGCCGACGAGCACCGCGGCCGCGGCGAGTGCGGCGAATTCCCACAGAGATATGTTCAGAGATATGTCCATGCCGGGGACAGATGCTAGGCCCAACTATCTCCGCGCCGTCAGAGGCGGCCACATCCTGGACGTCCGGGCCGACAAGGCCTAGGCCCCGCTGTAGGTGACGCGCAGCTCGCGCTTGAGGACCTTCATGCTGGGGCCGAGCGGCAGCTCGCCGGTGAACTCCACGCGGCGCGGGTACTTGTGGCGGCCCAGGTGCTCCTTGGACCACTCGGTGATCTGCGCGGCATCGGGCGCGGAGCCGGGCGCGGCGACCACGACGGCGCAGATCTCCTCGCCGTGCACCTCGTCGGGCAGACCGATCACGGCGACGTGCGCGACGTCCGGGTGGCGCATGAGCACCTCCTCGACCTCGCGCGGGTAGACGTTGAAGCCGCCGCGGATGATGACGTCCTTCTTGCGGTCGACGATGGCCAGGAACCCGTCGGCGTCCTTGGTGCCGAGGTCACCGGTGCGGAACCAGCCGTCGACGACGGCCTCCGCGGTCGCCTCCGGGCGCCCCAGGTAGCCGGAGAAGACGTTGTGGCCGCGGACCACGACCTCCCCGAGCTCACCGGTGGGCAGCAGCTCGATCCGCCCCTCGACGTCGGCGCGGGCGATCTCCACGTCCACGCCCCACAGCGGGTGGCCGATGCTGCCCGCCTTGGTGCCGAACACGGGCTGGTTCACGGAGGCGGTGGGCGAGGTCTCGGAGAGGCCGTACCCCTCGTAGACCGGTACGCCGAAGGCCTCCTCGAAGCGTTCGAGTACGGCCACGGGCAGCGAGGCGCCGCCGGAGACGCAGAGCCGCAGCGTGGGCAGCTCGGCGGCCGTGATCTCGGCCGCCGCGGCGACGAGGTTCACGTACATCGTCGGCACCCCGTGGAAGGTGTTGACGCCCTCCGCCGCCATCAGCGCGATGGCCCGCGCGGCGTCGAAGCGCGGCAGCAGGACGAGCGTCGCGCCCGCGCGCCAGGTGGCGTTCATGGAGACGGTCTGGCCGAACGCGTGGAAGAGCGGGAGCGCGCCGAGCGCGACGTCGTCGCGGCGCACGTCGTGGGCGTCGAAGGCGCAGACGGTCGCGTTCATGACCAGGTTGAGGTGGCTGAGCACGGCGCCCTTGGGGACGCCCGTGGTGCCGCTGGTGTAGAAGACGACGGCGGGGTCGTCGGCCGCACGCGTGACGTAACCGGGGAGCGGTTCGGCCGCGCCCGCCAGGGTCTCGAACTCGCCGCCCCCGCCGAGAGTCAGCATCCGTACGCCGGTGGCGGCGGCAGCGGCTTTGCCCGTCTCGGCCTGCGCGGGGTGGCAGAGCAGCAGGGTGGCGCCGCTGTCCCGCAGGACGTGCTCGACCTCCTCTGCGGAGAGCAGGAGGTGTACGGGGACCACGACGCCGCCCGCGGCGAGGATCGCGTAATAGGCGCGCGGGAACTCGGCGGTGTTGGGCGCCATCAGGGCCACCCGGTCGCCCGGCGCGACCCCGAGCCCCACCAGGGCCGCCGCCTGCGCGCGGGCCTGCTCCCACAACTCGCCGAAGGAAAGCCGCAGTTCACCCTCGACGAGGGCGGTGCGGTCCGGTTGGCGACGTGCGGGCTCGGCGAGGATCGCGGCGAGGGACAGCGTGGCCATGGGTGGGGCTCCGTTTCCTTGCGTTCCGTGCGGTCGTGCGTTCCGTGCGGACGTGTGTTCCGTGCGTTCCGTGCGTTCCGTGCGTTCCGTGCGTTGTTTCCGTTGGTGAGGGAGGGGGTTCAGCCGCGCTCGACCAGCAGCGCGCTGCCCTGTCCGACGCCCACGCACATCGTGGCGAGGCCGCGGGAGGCGCCGGTGCGGCGCATGCGGTGCAGCAGCGTGGTGAGGATGCGGGCGCCCGAACAGCCGAGGGGGTGGCCGAGGGCGATGGCGCCGCCGGTTGGGTTCACCAGCTCCGGATCGATGCCGAGGGCGTCGACGCAGGCGAGTGCCTGGGCCGCGAAGGCTTCGTTGAACTCGGCCTCCTGGAGGTCGCCGATGCTCCAGCCGACGCGGGCGAGCGCCTTCTGGGTGGCGGGGACGGGCCCGACGCCCATGACGTCGGGGTGCACACCGGCGGAGGCGCCTGCGACGTACCGCCCGAGGGATTCGAGCCCGAGCTCGTTCAGGGCTTCCTCGCTGACGAGAAGGAGCCCGGCCGCACCGTCGTTCATCGGCGACGCGTTGCCAGCGGTGACCGTGCCGCCCTTGCGGAAGACGGGGCGCAGGCTGCTGAGCCTCTCGTACGAGGTGTCCTCACGGACGCATTCGTCGAGGTCGACGACCGTGCCGTCGGGTCGGGTGACAGGGAGGATCTCGTCGTCGAAGTGGCCGTTCTTGCGGGCCTCGGTGGCGCGTTGGTGGCTGCGCAGGGCGAAGGTGTCCTGGCGCTCGCGGGAGACGCCGTGGCGCTCGGCGACTTCCTCGGCGGTCTCGCCCATGGCGAGTACGCCGTGCAGGTCCTTCATGGCGGGGTTCACCAGGCGCCACCCGAGGCGGGTGTCGACGGTCTCCATCTTGTGCGGCAGCGCTTCGTCGGGGCGGGCCATGACGAAGGGGGCGCGGCTCATCGACTCGGAGCCGCCCGCGAGGACGATGTCGGCTTCGCCGGAGGCGATGGTGCGGGCGGCGGCGGTGACGGCCTCCATGCCGGAGGCGCAGAGGCGGTTCACGGTGGCGCCGGGCACGGATTCCGGGAGGCCTGCGAGGAGGGCGGCCATGCGGGCCACGTTGCGGTTGTCCTCGCCCGCCTGGTTGGCGGCGCCCCAGTAGATGTCGTCGATCCTGGCGGGGTCCAGCTCGGGTGTCCCTGCGAGGAGGCCGCGTACAACGCCGGCGGCGAGGTCGTCCGGGCGGACGGAGGAGAGGGTTCCGCGGAGCTTGCCGATGGGGGTGCGGCGGGCTGCGGCGAAGTGGACTGGGCGCACGATACGGCTCCGGATCGTTTGCGGTCATCGTCTGCGGTCGTCGTCTGCGGGTGATCGCTTGACGTTAATTAGCACTGCTAGTTTTTGCAGTGTACGGGGAGGTTGCTGCTGGGGGAAGAGTGGCCTTTTCCCCAACCCCGCCCCTTCCCGAAAACTCGCGGGCGCGAGGGCCTGACTGGGGCTCCGCCCCAGACCCCGTACAAGATGGCCTCAAACTCCCCCAAGCTCTTAAGGAGCAGGGGGGACCCCCATCCGGGCTGGAAGATTCCAGCCCGTCCGGCGTTTGAGGACGAACTCGGCGAAGCCGGTGATCAGCGGCAACCAAGGCTCCCGCGCCAGAGCGGGTTTTCGGGCAGGGGCGGGGTCGGGGAAGGGAAAAGTCCTAGCCGACCACGACCCGCACAGGCCCTCCACCCGCATCGACCTTCCCGACCCAGCCCCCCGAGAGATACAGCCCCTGGTTGGGCAGAACCCTCCGCCGCACCCGCTGCCGGTGCAGACACCGCCCGTCCTGGAGCACCACCAGAACAGGACACCCCAACGCCTCCGCCGTCCGCAGGATAAAGCGGCCCCCAGCGGCACCGGGCACGAGCCGGTTCGGTGCCACCCACCGGAGGGGGGTCTCCGCCACCACCGGGACCCCGCCGGAAGGCCACCCCGCACCCCCGAGATGCCCCCGCACCGCCTCCGCGACCCGCGCCCCCTCCCCCGCGGCCACCCGCGCCGGCTCCACCGCGTGGACCCCGTTGCCCACCGCGAAGACACCCGGCGAAGCCGTGCGGAACGAACCGTCCACCGCGGGGCCCCGTGTGCCGGGGTCCAGGAGCACGCCTCCGCGCCGGGCCAGCTCGTGGTCGGGGACGAAGTCCCCGGTGAACACCACCGTGTCGCAGGCGAGCACACTCTCCCGCCCGTCCCGCCGCCGCAGCCGGACCCCCGACAGCCGCCCACGCCCCAGGAGTTCGGTCACCACCGCCCCGGTGAGCAACGGGACCCAGGCGACCCCGAGCCGGGTCGACGCGGCCCTCGCCCTGCCCACCTGCGCCCGCGTCTCCTCCGTGACGAGCGCGGCGACCTCCACCCCCGCGCGCCGCAGGGCGGACAGCGCCGCGTAGCTCACCGGCTCCGCCCCCACGACGACCGCCCTGGTCCCGATCTCCTGCCCGTAGACGTGGACCGCCTGCTGCAACTCCCCCGTGGTCAGCACCCCCGCCGGGCGTGTCCCCGGCACGAGCCGCGCCGACCGTGGCCGCTCCCGTGCGCCCGTGGCCAGGACCACGGCGCGCGCGGTGATCCGCTCCAGGCCGTGCGGACCCGTCGTTTCCAGGCAGAGCGGACCCGCCCACCCGGTGGCACTCACCCCGGTCCGCACCGCCGCTCCACCGCCGAGCGCGGCCTCGACGAGGCTCTCCGCGTACTGCGGCCCCGTCACCCCCCACCGCCCGAACCCTCCGTGGTGGCAGTGGCGCGGCACCCCGCCGGCCCGCGCGTCGCGCTCCAGGACCTCCACCGTGCCCGCACCCGAGGCGGCGAGGCGCGCGGCTGCCGCGAGCCCCGCGGGGCCCGCGCCGACGACGAGGACGTCCACACTCCGCTGCCGTCTCAACACGCCGCCCCCGACTCGCCCCAGCCGTCGAACAGTTCACGCACCGCGGCCCCGCAGTAGAACCCCTGGCAGCGCCCGCCCCGCGCCCGTGTCCGGCGCCGCAGGCCTTCCAGCGAACCGGGCGGCACGGTGCTGATGAGGGCGTCCCTGATCTCGCCTCGGGTCACGCGCTCGCAGTGGCAGATGATGCTGCCGTACGCGGAGTCGGTCGCGATGAGGTCGGCGCGCTGGTAGGGCCGGGGGAACGCCTCCCCGAGGTTCGGCATGCCGACGGGGTCCAGGTCTCCGGCCACCGTCAGGTCGAGGTCGGGGCCCGCGGCGTCGGCGAGCAGGCCGACGACGTACTCCGCGATCGCCATCGACGCGGTGAGCCCCGTGGACCGGATGCCGCCGACGGTGATGTACCGCGCCTCGGGGGAACTGTGGATCTGGTAGTCGTCGTGCTCGGTGGCCGCCCGCAGCCCCGCGTAGACCGCGGTGACCTCCTCGTCGAGCAACGCGGGCAGGATGCGTCGGCCCTTGGCGCGCAGTCCTGCGAGGCCGTCCTCCGTCGTTCCCGTCGCCCTCTTGTCGTCCAACTCCTCGGCGGTGGGGCCCAGAAGGACGTTCCCGTACACGGTCGGCGCGACCAGCACACCCTTGCCGAGCGCCGTCGGCACCGGCAGGAGGATGTGGCGGACCAGGTCACGGGCGAGCTTGTCGAAGACGATGAGCTGGCCGCGGCGCGGGGTCACCGTGAACTCGCCACGCCCGAGCAGCCGCCGGTCGAGTACGTCGGCGTGCAGACCCGCGGCGTTGATGAGGTAGCGGGTGCGTACGGCACCACGGGACGTGGTCAGTTCATGGCAGACGGAGCCTCCCGACGATGCCGAGTCCGAATCCGAGTCCGAGTCCGGTGGCGGTGCCGGTGCCGGTGCCGGTGGCGACTCCCATGAACCGACCCTCTCCACCTCGCAGTTGAGGTGCAGGTCCACTCCTCCCCGCACGGCCTGGGTGGCGTACGCCAGCGTCGTCGTCCAGGGGCAGATGATCGACTCGCCGGGGACGTCGAGCGCGCCCAGCGCGCCCTCACCCAGGTGGGGCTCGCGGGAGCGGACCTCGTCCGCGTCGATGATCCGGGCGCCGTTGTATCCGTTGGCCTCCGCCTTCTCCAACAGGCCTGGAAGTGCTGCCAGTTGTTCCTCGTCCCAGGCGACGAGCAGCGCGCCGACCGGTTCGACGGGGATGCCGGACTCGGCGGCGTACGCGGCGAGCAGGCGCTGCCCCTCGCGTACGAGGCGGGACTCCAGGGAGCCCGGTACCGCGTCGAAACCGGTGTGCAGGATCGCGGTGTTGGCCTTGGACGTGCCGTCGCCCACGTCGCCGGAGGCTTCGACCAGGGCGACACGGAGGCGGTGGTGTCCTGCCAGTTCGCGAGCGATGGCGGAGCCGACCACCCCGGCGCCGACGACGGTCACGTCATAGGGCTCGGACGGCAGCGGCCCCTTGGTGGTGACGGTCATGACGACGGCGCGGGCGCGCGGTCCAGGAGCGACGCGACCGCCGAGCGGAAGCCGCCGAGGCGCTCGGCGGCCTGCGTGGCGTCGATCTTCGGCTCGTACACGGTGGCGGGCCGCCACCGGGAGACCGCGTCCCGCACCGTGAGCTTCGGATCGATGCCCATGCGTGCTACCGCACCCACGCCCAGGGCGGTCACATCGGGCAACGCCGATACCTCGACCGGGAGTTGGAGCAGGTCGGCCTGGGTCTGCATCAGGAGGGCCGAGCGGGTCAGGCCGCCGTCGACGCGCAGGCTCGTCAGGGGCTCGCCCAGGTCGGCGGTCACGGCGTCGGCGAGCGATGCGACCTGGGCCGCGATGCCCTCGCACAGGGCGCGCACCAGATGACCGGGAGCGGTGTCGAGGCCGAGGCCGGTGATCGAGCCGCGCAGGTCGCCGCGCCACCAGGGCGCCGCGAGCCCGGCGAGCGCGGGCACGAAGGTGACACCGGCCGTGTCGGGCACCGACGAGCCCACGAGGTCGAGGTCGGCGGCCCCTTCGATCACCCCGAGGTCCGTGAGCCAGCGGACGGCGGACGCGGCCGTGTAGACCTGTCCGTCGAGGCAGTAGCTGCTCTCGCCCGCGAGTCGCCAGGCGACACAGCTGACCAGGCCGGAGCCGCCCCTGCGTGGCCGGGAGCCGGTCTGGGCGAGCAGGAACGCCCCGGTGCCGTACGTGCACTTGGCGGTTCCCGGTTCGGTCACGTCCTGGGCGAGCAGCGCGGCCTGCTGGTCCACGAGGAGTCCGGTCAGCGGGAGTTCGGGGCCGAAGGCCTTGGTCGTGCCCACCGGGCCCGCCGCGTCGACGACGCGCGGCAGCCGCTCGTCGGCGAGACCGAAGACGTCCAGGGCGCGCGGCGACCACGCGACGTCGTCCAGGTCGAGGAGCTGGGTGCGGCCGGCGGTCGCCGCGTCCGTGACGAACTCTCCGGTGAGTTGATGGATCAGCCAGGCGTCGCTGGTGGTGACGACGCCCTCCCGGGTGAGGTGGCGGCGTATCCACGCCATCTTGGGCGCTGCGAAGTAGGGGTCGAGGGGGAGCCCCGTCAGGTGGGTCAACTCATCCGCGTACGGGGCGAGTTCCGCGCACAGCGGCTCCGCACGCCGGTCCTGCCAGACGATGGCCTCGGTCAGCGGGCGGCCGGAATCGGGGTCCCAGGCGAGCACCGTCTCGCCCTGGTTGGCGAGGCCGACCGCGGCCACCGGCTCCCCCGCGTCGGCCAGGGCGCGGCGTCCCGCGTCGACGACCGAGGCGAGGAGCGCCGCCGGATCCACCTCGACCCGGCCGCCGGGGAGATGGCGCGGGCGTACGGGAGCGGCGCCGGAGCCGATCACGCCGCGTTCCGGACAGAGGACGAGAGCCTTCGTGCCGGACGTGCCCTGGTCGATGGCGAGGACAGCCTCGCCGCGCGGTCCTCTGCCATTCGTGATCACCGCGGAAGCCTGCAACAGGGGCCCGGAAGGCGTCAAGAGCCCCCCTCGCGGCCCGATCCCGCCCCGTCCATTTCTCAAATTGCCAACCGGCGCGCCGAGTTGAACATAAGTCGACCCCAAAAGATCCACGAATCGCCCTGAGAACGGAAGTTACGGATCTACACTGACCGCCGAACAACATCACCTACTCATAGGCCAGTTCACGCCGTCCGCCCTCCTCCCCCACAGAGGATTCATGCCCAATCCGTCAGGCCGCCCCGTTTACCACCCGGCGGGCCACGACGAACAGTTGCGCGCCGTGCTCCAGGACCTCAAGGCGGGTCGCTGGGTGTCGACGCGCAACCTGCTCGACTCGACACCCGACTGGGGACTGTGGACGCAACGCACGCAGATCCTGGCCGCCGCCGTCGCCGGCTCCGACGTGATCAAGGCCTGGCAGGCCGAGGAGCCGCACAGTGCCGCCGCCTCTGTCCTGCACACCCGGGTCCTGGTCGAGCGGACCCTGCGCGCCCACCGCGCCGGACACCGCCACACCAACGAGCTGTGGCGCGAGGCAGCAGCAGCGTGCGGATCCGCGATCGACGCCTTCCCCGAGGATCCCGTGCCGTGGGTCTGCCTGCTCGCCCTCGCCCAGCTCGACAAGGGGCAGCGGTGGGACGAGCACCGGGTGCCGGCCCCCGAGCCGATGCTGTTCCCCGGCCCCTGGCACCTCCTCGCCGAGGCCGACAAGCGCGACCCGGGCAACCGCGAGGCCTACCACCGGATGCTCCAGTTCGCGTACACCCGCCGCCCCGGAGGCCCGCTCACCGAAGCGGTCAACTTCGCCCACTGGGCGTCCGGTTCGGCCTATGCGGGATCGGCGCTCCACGTACTGCCCCTGTATGTGCGCGTCGAGCGTTACCGCAAGGACGGCGGCGCCGAGCACGCCCTGGATCTGCACTGGATAGGGGAGGACGCGACCCGCTCCGCCCTGCGCGCCCTGCACCTGTGGTTCGAGCACGCGCTGCCCGCGGCGACCTCGCTCCTCGACCTCAGCCATCTGGCCCACGCGCTGTGGGGAGCGCACCAATTCCAGGACGCGACCAGGGTGTTCGAGGCCCTCGACCCCTTCTACACCGTGGCGCCCTGGACGTACCGCACACGCTCACCCGGTGACGCGGACGCGGCGGCCGAGGCCTTCATGCAGGCACGTACGCGCTGTCTGAGCGCCGCACGAGATCCGGGCTGAGGGCCCCCACCCCCCGGGCCTTCTTAGTCAGCACCACCCGCTCCCCGACCCACCGCTCCCCGACGGAGGTACATCCGTGTCCCGCACCACCTGGTCGAGCCCATCATCGACCGACGCGCCACTGCCCGACGAGGAACAGAGGCTCAGGGAGCTCGGCTATCAGCCGGTCCTGGCACGCCGGATGGGCGGCTTCGGCAACTTCGCCATCAGCTTCTCGGTCATCTCGATCCTCTCCGGCTGCATGACCCTGTACGGCTTCGGGCTCGGCACGGGCGGCCCCGCCGTGATGCTCTGGGGCTGGGCGGGTGTCGGCCTCTTCGTGCTCTTCGTCGGCCTGGCGCTCGCCGAGGTCACCAGCGCGTACCCGACGTCGGGGGCGCTCTACTACATGGCCGACCGGCTCGGCGGGCGTCGCTGGGGCTGGTACACGGGCTGGTTGAACCTGCTCGGTCTCCTCGGCGCGATAGCGGGCATCGACTACGGCGCCGCGCTCTTCACCGGCGCGTTCCTGAACCTGAAGTTCGGCTTCACGCCGACGCCGGAGAAGACCTTCCTGATCTTCCTCTGCATCCTGCTGCTTCACGCCGTCCTGAACCTCTTCAACGTACGCCTGGTGAGCCTGCTCAACTCGATCAGCGTGTGGTGGCACGTGGCGGGCGTCGCCGTGATCGTGGGCGTCCTCGCGATCGTGCCCGACCACCACCAGTCGCCGGGGTTCGTCTTCGGCGAGTTCGTTAACAACACCGGCTGGGACAACCCGCTCTACGTCACGGCGATCGGTCTGCTCCTCGCCCAGTACACCTTCTGCGGGTACGACGCGTCCGCGCACCTGTCGGAGGAGACCTCCAACGCCTCGGTGTCGGCGGCGCGCGGCATCGTGCGTGCCATCTGGGCGTCGTGGATCGCCGGGTTCATTCTCTTGGCCGGGCTGACGTTCGCGATCCAGGACTACGCGGGCACGGTCGGCACCGACACCGGTGTGCCGCCCGCGCAGATCATGATCGACGCGATCGGTGAGTCCGGGGCGACGGCGCTGCTGCTCATCGTGATCGTGGCGCAGTTGTTCTGCGGCAACGCCGAGACGGCCGCCGCGAGCCGCATGGTCTTCGCGTTCAGCCGCGACAACGCGCTGCCCGGCTCGAAGATCTGGCGCAAGGTCAGCTCCCGCACCCAGGTCCCGGTGCCCGCGGTGTGGCTCTCGGTGGGCCTGGCCGCCGTCATCGCCCTGCCGTCCCTGTACTCGGCGACCGCGTACACGGCCGTGACCGCCATCAACGTCATCGGGATCACGCCCGCGTACGCCATCCCGATCTTCCTGAGGCTGCGGGCGGGCGACCGCTTCCAGCCGGGCCCGTGGAACCTGGGCCGCTGGAGCAAGCCGATCGGCTGGGTGGCCGTGATCTGGGTGGCGTTCGTGACGGTCCTGTTCTGCCTGCCGCAGGCTTCGCCGGTGACGGTCGACACGATGAACTACGCGTCGATCGCGCTCGCCGTGGTGCTGACCCTCGCCACGGTGTGGTGGTTCGTGGCGCGGCGCTCCTACAGCACTCCGTCGGCGTACGGGTCGGAGCGGGAGCAGGCGGAGATCGCGGAGGACATCATCTAGCAGGCACCTGCCGGACGGCCGCGCCCCAACCTCCTCATGGGGTGCGGTCGTTGAGGATCCGCTGGAAGAGCCGGTGGTCGCGCCAGGCGCCGTTGATGTGCAGGAACTCCGGCGCGACACCGAACTCCTCGAAGCCGCACTTGGCGAGGACCCGCTGCGAGGGCACGTTGTCGAGGAGGGTGCCCGCCTCGACGCGGTGCAGGCCGAGCTCGGCGTCCGCGGACGCGCAGGCGTACATGACGGCGGCGGTGGCGAGGCCGCCGCCGATGTGGTCCACGTCGATCCAGTAGCCGAGGTTTCCGCTGCGCAAGGGGCCAAGCACGATGCCGGACAGGGTGACCGAGCCGACGATGTCCCCCTCGCGGTCGAGCACCCAGGGAGCCGCCCGCCCCGCCCGGCACTCCTCCAGCTGGGCACGGAGCCGGGCGGCCTGTGCCTGCGAGGTGAAGTAGTCCTCGGGCCGGGTGGGTTCCCACGGCTCCAGGTGGGCGCGGCTGCGCAGGCGGGCGCGGGCGAGACCGTCCGCGTCCTCCAGCGTGACGGGGCGCATGACGACGTCCGGGGTGATGCGGGCGGATTCGGTGATCATGCGCCAAGCGTAGGCACTGCGGCAGATGCGCGCGCCGGTTGGTTCACCTTCCGCCCGCCACCCGCAGGATCGTTCCGCTCGCGTAGGACGCCTCGTCCGAGAGCAGCCAGGCGACGGCCGCCGCGATCTCCTCCGGCTGGCCCGCGCGTCCCAGCGGGATCCCCGCGGCGAGCTTCGCCGGGCGCTCGGGGTCGGCGTGGAACTCGGTCCAGATCACGCCCGGAGCGACGGCGTTGACGCGGATGCCGTCCGGCGCGACCTCCTTCGACAGACCGACCGTCATCGTGTCGACGGCTCCCTTGGCGGCGGCGTAGTGGACATACTCGCCCGGGGCGCCGAGGGTCGCCGCCGCGGAGGAGATGTTCACGATGCCGCCGCCGGCGCCGCCCGCGCCGGTCCGCGTCATGTCGCGGATCGCGCGGCGGGCGCAGAGGAGATAGCCCAGTACGTTCACGTCGAGCGCGCGGCGCATGGCGGCGGCGTCGGCCTGGGCGAGGGGGCCCACCGGGGCGCCGATCCCGGCGTTGTTCACCAGTCCCGTGACCGGGCCCAGCTCCGCGGCGGCGGTCTCGAAGAGGCGGTCGACGTCGGCCTCGTCCGCGGTGTCCATGCGGACGGTGACGCAGCTTGCGCCGGTCGCGCGGACTTCAGCAGCCGTCTTTTCGGCGGCGTCGGCGTCGGCGTGGTACCCGAGGGCGATGTGGTGGCCGTCTGCGGCGAGGCGGGTGGCGATGGCCGCGCCTATGCCGCGGCTGCCGCCGGTCACTACCGTGACGGGGTGGTGCTGCACGTGATCCTCCGGAGGTGCGGGGTGAACGGGGTTGCTGTTTGATCGATCATTCCCCAACCCCGCCCCTTCCCGGCTGTGACATTCGCGGCTCCGCCGCGGGCCGCTCCGGCGCGGGAGCCTTGGTTGCCGACATCACCGGCTCCGCCGAGTTCGTCCTCAAACGCCGGACGGGCTGAAAGATGCGGCCCGGACCTCAGCCCCGACGCCCCCGTACGAACTCCGCCAGCGTCCCCGGTTCCCTCCCCCCGAACCGCTCGATCGTCTCCGTCACCTGATACAGCTCGTGGTGCGCGCCGATCAGGCGGAACAGTTCCCACAGTTTGTCCAGGTGGGCCACCACGTGCGCGTCCCCGTACAGGGACGTCGCCCGCTCCCGCCATTCCTCCGGCGACGCGTCCACGTACTTCAGGCCGCCGCCGAACGTCTCCACCACCTCGCCGACCGTCAGCACCTGTCCCGTCAGGAGCACCACGGGATCGGGGCACTCCGGCATCGGGGCCGCCAGCAGGCCCGCTGCCACCCGCGCCACGTCCTCCCCCGCGATCAGCGGAAGCACCGTGTCCAGGGAGCCGAGCGGCATCACCAGTTCGCGGCCGCCGCCCGCCCGGACCAGGAAGTCCAGGTTCTCGAAGAAGACCCCGGCCCGCAGATGCACCGCCCCGATCCCCGCCCAGTCGAAGACCTCCTCGGCGACCCAGTGCTGCCGCATCCGAGGTGTGCCCGCGTCCGGCGACGCCGCCAGCTGGGAGACCTCGACGACGCGTTCGAGGCCCTCGCGCCGGGCCGCCGCCGCGAAGGCGCCGGTTGCCTCCAGCAGGCCGTCGGTCACCGGGTACGTGAAGAAGGCGCGCCGCACACCCCGCACGGCCGCGAGCACGTCCGTGACCTCGCGGAGGTCGCCGACGACCACCTCCGCGCCCGCCTTCCGCAGCGCGGCGGCGCGTTCGTCGTCGGTGCGCACGAACGCGCGTACCGCCTCGCCCCGCTCCAGGAGCCGCCGCACCACATGACGGCCGGTGGAACCCTGCTGTCCCCCCGCCGCTCCGGTGACGAGGACCGGTTCGTTCGACTGCATCGCGCTCACCGCCGTTCACCCCCTCCGTCTTCTCCGCGCCGCAGCGTGAGCGTGAACGCGCCCTGCCGCTCCAGCTCCCTCAGGAACTCCTCCGCGGCGAAGGCCTCACCGGGCGCGAGGACCCCCGTCTTCGTCGGCCCCCTGCCCTCCGCGATCCGCACCGCCGCCTCCACCGAGGCCAGCGCTCCGGCCCGCCACAGGTCGTGGCCGGTCAACTGCCCTGCCGCCGCTCCCCCTTCCCACATCGCCTGGACGGCGACGGTGAAGTCGGTGCCCGCCCGTTCGGCGGCGCCGATGTGCTCGCTGGCGAAGGCGTCCGTCGCCTCGAAGGCGCTCGTGCTGAGCATCAAGTCGATGTTGCGGACGGGGACATGGCGCGGCAGGGTCACCGTCTCGAAGGACGGGAACGGCGCGATCATCGTGCGCGGACCGAGTGGCGGCGGGAAGGGGAAGACGGCGTTACGCGGCTCGACGTAGCCCGCGTGCAGGGCGCCGTCGCTGAAGGTGAGGCGTTCGGTCTCGGCCAGGAGGCGGGTCGCGGTGTTCTTGGCTCCGGTGGTCAGGCGCCAGCCGTTCACGGCGTAGGCGACGACGATCCGGTCGATGCCCGCGATGCCGTCCGACACCGCGCCCGCGAGGAGGTCGCCGAGGCCTCCGTAGAAGCTGACGCCGGGGACCATGACGGCGCCGGTGCGCTGCGCCGTGGCCTGCGCGGTGTCGAAGACCGCTTTCACGTGGTGGGGTTCGAGGGCGTGGTCGACGTAGTGGCAGCCGGCTTCCGCCGCGGCGGTGGCGACGGGTGCTCCGGTGACGGCGAAGGGGCCCGCGCACTGGATGAGGACGTCGGCCGCCGCCATCACCTCGCGCAGGGCCGCGACGTCGTCCACGGGGGCGGTACGGGTCCGAACTCGATCCCCCGCGTCGAGTTCGTCGGCCAGCGCCCGCAACGCAGCGGCGTCGCGGCCCACCAGGAGCAACTCCTCATCTCTGGCGAGTAGTTCGGAGGCTACGAGCCGTCCGGTGTGGCCATAGGCTCCGTAGATGGCGAAGAGCGGTTTTGTCATGCTCAACTCGCTTCCATACCGAAGGTATGCAACTGGTGCGGAACCTACGTACCCTGAGTATGTCCGTCAAGAGGAGCCGACCCGTGATCCCGCCCGCGCGCCCAACTGCCCGCCGTACACAGGCGGAACGCTCCGACGCGACCACCGCGCAGCTGATCACCGCGGCGCAGCGGCTCTTCGGCAGGGACGGGTACGCGACGACCTCGATCGTCGCCGTGGCGGCCGACGCCGGGGTCACCAAGGGTGCGGCCTACCACCACTTCGAGGGCAAGGCCGCCCTCTTCCACGCGGTGTTCGTCCGTGAACAGGAGGAGATCGCGGCGGAGTTGGAGCGCGCGGCGGCCGAGGAACCCGATGCCTGGTCCGCGCTGCGGCGCGGCTGCCGCCGCTTCCTGGAGCACTGCCTCGACCCCGGATTCCGGCGGATCGTGCTGCTCGACGCGCCCGCGGTCCTGGGCTGGGAGACCGTCCGCGAGATCGAATACGCCCATACGCTGCGGGTGTTGACCGGCGGCATGCGTGCGGCTGCGGCCGCAGGACACATCGGCGAGGGGGATCTGGACGTGCGCTGCCAGATGATGTTCGGCGCGCTGTGCGAGGCGGGCATGCTCCTGGCCCGCTCGCCCGACCCCGCCTCCGCCCTCACCTCGGTGACGGCGGAGGCCGAACGGCTCCTGTCGGCGCTGGCCGGGCGCCCCCTGGACCGTTCCCCTGGGCCACTCCCCTAGACCGTCTCCCCGACTTCCTCGGCCGACTGCTCGGGAGCCAGGCTGTCCATGAAGGAGGAGACGGAGAACACCGCGCGCCCCGGCCCCGCGGGTCCGTAACCGGGCGGCGACGTCAGGCCGTTGGCCTCCATCGTCGCGCGGTACGCCTCCAGAAGACGGACGTGGTACTCCAGCGGGGCGCCCTGCGGGTTCGCCTTGCCCAGCGGTGTCGTGGGCTCCGGGCACCACGTGGTGAAGCGGGGCGTGATGCCGCGCGACATGAAGTACTGCAGCCCCTCGACGGTGGAGTCGATGGCCTCGCCGACCGTCTTGAACCCGAAGGGCTCCGCCATCTCCACGCCCGCCACGAAGTTCGGGATGACGTTGCGCGGCCCGAAGACCTCCGCGGAGTCCAGGATGCGGCGGTGCCACTCGTCCCGGCCCACGTAGCGCTCCTTGCCGGGGCAGTACCGCTCGAAGAGGTACGGGTCCCACACCTCGTAGTTGGGGTGGTAGATCCGCACGCCGTAGTCGTGGAAGCGCTGCACGTCCGCCTTGGGCAGCGCCTGCGCGACGACCTTGCCGATCCAGCGGCCGGGGAAGCGCTCCTCGATGGCCTTCGCGTACTGGCCGTAGAAGTCGGCCTCGTCCTTGCCGCCGATCGTCGAGGTGATGGCGCCACCGGTGAGCGTGTACGCGGTGGAGGACTTCGCGGTGTCGTACTTGTCGATGATGGCGAGGGCCTCGAGGACCTCGTCCATCGGCTTCACACCCGTGTAGGGGCGGCCCGCCGCCTTCTGCTGGCGCCAGTTGTGGTTGATGTCGCAGTACTGGCACTCCTCCTTGGCGCCGAAGTACTGGCAGACCCGGAAGACCGTCAGATAGATGAGGTAGCCCCACTGGATGGTGGGCGCCACCTCCATCACGGACTTGCCGTTCTCCAGCGTGTGCCGGTAGTAGTCCGGCATCGGCGGCAGGCCCACGTCGGAGATGCGGACGCCGTCCAGATAGAGACCGAGGACGCCGTGGTCGTCGGCGGCCACGCGGTAGGGCGACGAGGGGTTCACGCGGACCGACACGACCGTGCGCCGCAGGTCGTACGGGCCGCCGGTGAGGACGATCTCCTCGGGCGGGCGGCGCAGGGCGGCGGCGCCGAGCTCGGGCAGGGTGCTGTGGTCGAAGGAGAAGATGAAGTACGACTTCGGCTTGACCTCGCCACCCTCGTTGTCACTGAGCGCGGACTCGTCGAACGCCATCCCTCCCCTGAGCAGGTCCTCCTTGATCACCGCCTCTCGCGGCACCTGCGGGAACCGCTCCATGAGTCCCTCGACGAGCTGGGTACGGCTCTCGCTGCGGCTTGCCATCTGCCGGGCACCTCGGATCCTGTCGGTGAATTGTGCTTTCCCGTGGCCCCTACGCTAATACGCGCCTTTCGCGGCGCGGATCCGCCTCCGGTCTCAGCCGCCCTCAGCCTTGAGGCGGCTCTGCGCGCCGCGGACTGTGGGGTGGGAACCTCGCGGGGCCGGCCTCGCGTTGTCCTTGCATGAACGAGCTGGTTGCCGGGGGGAATGTGCCGCTGCCGGACGGGGCCGTCACCCTCCGGGTGCCCGGCCCCTTCGACCTGTCCGTGATCGTCACGGACGACAGCGGGAAGGTCGCGGGCGACGGCGACTTCGTCTTCTACAACCAGCCCGCCACCGCCGGGGCGCGGCTCCAGGGCGACACGGTCACGGTCGACGGGCGGCGCCTGCGCGCCGGTGCGAGCCGCGTCACCGTAGCCGTCAGCCCCGCCGAGCCGGGCACTCCCCTGGGTCGGCTGCCCGTCATCGGGCTCCAGGTGCACGGGCCCGGCGGCCTGCCAGTGGCCCACTTCACACCGCCGCGCCCCGACCGCGAGACGGTGCTGCTGCTCGCGGAGATCTACCGCCGGGGTCCGGGGTGGAAGCTGCGGGCACTCGGTCAGGGGTACGCGGACGGGCTCGCGGGGGTGGCGAGGGACTTCGGGGTGGATGTGGCGGAGGACGAGGCCACGCAGCCGCCGACCGCTGCCGGGCCGCCCCTGGGGGCGCCGATGACAGCTCCGACGACCGCGCCGACCGGCTCGCCCGCGACCGGCCCCGACGGCTTCCTCCCGCTGGTCAACGCCGCGCGGGCGTCGGTGGGCGCGCCTCCCGTCACCCTCGACGCCCGGCTGACGGCCGCCGCGAGCGCGCACGCCGCTGGGATGGCGGCGCGGGCCGTGCTCAGCTCGGAGCACGCGGACGGCACCTCGCTCTACCAGCGCGTCGTCGCGGGCGGGTACGCGTACCTGGCCGCCGGCGAGCATCTGGTCTCCGGGCCGCGCACACCCGCCGACTTCGTGGAGTACTGCCTCTCCGGCGAGCAGTCACGGCGTACGGTGCTCAGCCGCGCGTACACACAGGTCGGCGTGGCCCACACCGCCGACGCGCGCTCCGGCGACGTCTACTGGACGGCCTTGTGGGCCACCCCGTTCAGCCCGCAGGGGCTCGCGGAGTGGGGGTCCGCCGTGCTCCGTCTCACCAACGCCGAGCGGACGGCGGCCGGTCTTCGCCCCCTCTCCCCCGATCCGCTCCTGACCGTGGCGGCGCAGGGCCACAGCGCGGACATGATCGCCCGCGCCTTCTACGCCCACACCTCGCCCGACGGCGGCGAACCCTGGCACCGCGCGTCCGCCGCGGGCAGCACGCACCGCGCGATCGGCGAGAACATCGCCTGCGGGCAGCGCACGCCCGCCGAGGTGGTGGACGGCTGGATGAACAGCCCCGGCCACCGGGCCAACATCCTGGGGCCCTCCTTCACCCACCTCGGCGTCGGCTTCGCGGGCGGCGGCTCGGCGGGGACGTACTGGACGCAGCTCTTCGGCGGCTGAACGCCGCGGCGCCCGCGCCGCGGCCCCGGTGCCTCAGCCCACCGCCACCGGCTCCCCGCTCCGGGCCGACGCATAGCCCGCCGCCACGATCTTCAGCGTCCGCAGCCCGCCCTCGCCGTCCGCCACGTCCATGCCGCCCTCCTCGGGCCCGTGGAGGAACGCCCGCAGCATCCGCTCGTCCAGATCGGCACCGAAGGGCAGTTCGAGCCCCTGCCGGTGGCGTTCGCTGTAGCCGTGGACCGACTGGTCGAAGGCGTCCATCTCCAGGGTCGCCCGCTCGCCGACCACCGTCAGTTCGAGCCCGCCCCAGGAGTGGTGCGAGCGCGGGTGCGACCAGCTGCAGTCGATCGTGGCCACCGAGCCGTTGTCGTAGGTGACGGTGACCAGGCCGCTCGTCTCGGCGTCGACCTCGCCCTCGTACATGCGGTTGTTCGTCTGCGCGTACACGTCGACGGGGCGGGCATCGCCGAAGAGGTCGTCCAGGAGGTCGGCGATGTGCACCGTGTGGTCCATCAGGGCGCCGCCGCCCGCGAGTTCGGGATCGGCGAACCAGCGCCGCGAGGCGGGCATGGAGCCGTTGTTCGCGCCGGACACGGTCAGGACCCGGCCCGCATCGCCCGATGCGACGGCCGCCTTGACCGCCGCGTACGCGGGGCTGAAGCGGACCGGGAAGGCGACCGCGAGCCGCACCCCGGCCGCCCGGCAGGCCGCGAGCATCGCCTCGCCGTCCGCGACCGTCGTGGCCAGCGGCTTCTCGCACAGGACGTCCACGCCACGGGACGCGGCGAGCTCCACCAGCGGGCGGTGGCGCGCGTTCTCGGAGCAGACGATCACCGCGTCCGGGCCCCAGGCGAAGACCTCCTCGTACGAATCCGCGTACGCGACCCCCCTCTCCTCGGCGAAGGCGCGTCCCCGCACCTCGCCGGGCGCGGCCGACCCGGTGTCCGGATCGCTGCCGATGACCTCGACACCCGGCATACGGGAGAGGAGCCGCAGATATCCGGCCGCGTGGACATGGGCGAACGACAGCACGGCGACCTTCATCGCGTGACCTCCTTGGTGATCCTGGCATCCGTCCCGATCTCGATCGCCCGGCCTGCCCCGAGCTCGATCGCCCGGCCCGTGCGGCTCGACTCCACCGCCGCCTCGGCGATCCGTACCGCCTCGATCCCGTCCCGCGCGCTCACCCGCGGCTCACGGCCGCCCTCCTCCCACGAAGCCGCGAACTCCCGCAGCTCGGCCAGGTAGGGGCTCTCCGACATCGGGCTCGACGGGATGCCTTCGTTGGCCGCGCGCACCCCTTGCGCGGTGATCCGGTAGCCCGGCACGGACGTGGAGTCGTGCCGCAGCAGCCCGTCACCGCCCGCGATCCGGAACGTCGTACGGAACCGCTGGTCCGGCAGGCCCCAGAGGCCGGTGACGTGGCTGATCGCGCCGGAGGCGTGGGTGAGGACGGCGGTCGCCGAGACGACCTCGGCCTCCGGGCCGCCCGTGGCGTGCTCGACGCCGCGCGTCTGCGCGTGCACGCGGACCACGTCGCCGGCGATCCAGCGGGCGATGTCGATGTCGTGCACCATCAGGTCCATGATGACGCCGCCGGACTTGGCGGGGTCACCGAACCAGGGCGCCCACCGCGGGCGCGCGCCGCCGCGCGTGAACCGCAGCACCGCGAGGTCACCCAACTCGCCCCGTTCGACGGCCTGTTGCATCGCCGCGTACGCCGGGAAGTACCGCACGACGTGGGCGGGGTGCAGCCGGACGCCCGCCGCTTCGGCGGCTGCCGCGATCTCCTCGGCGTCGGAGGTGTTGAGCGCGAGGGGCTTCTCGCAGATGACGTGCCGGCCCGCGGCGACGGCCGCCAGGGCGAGCTCCTTGTGGGTGGGGGTGGGCGTGCATATGTCGACGGACGTGCAGTCGGCGAGCAGTGCGTCGAGGCTCGCCGACGCGGCGACCTCGTGCCCCGCGTACTCGGCGGCGAGCTTCTCCGCAGAGCCGTCCACGGTGTACACGCTGACGCGCGCACCCAGTTCGAGCCAGCCGGGGAGATGGGCGCGGGCGATGCCGCCCGCGCCGATCAGGCCGATGTGAAGCGGTCGCATGAAGGGAGTTACCTTTCCTGGTTCCTGAAAGGGGATCAGCTCTTAGAGCCGGAGAGCGCGACGCTCTGCACGAAGTGCCGCTGCAGGAAGACGTAGACGATGAGCATGGGCAGGCTCGCGATGAGCGAACCGGCCATCATCACCGGGTAGTTGGTCTCGAACTGCCCCTCCAGCGAGGTCAGTCCCGCGCTGATCGGCATCTTCTGGGGATCGGTGTTGACGATGAGCGGCCACAGGAGGTCGTTCCACGACCACATCGCGGTGATGACCGCGAGCGCGGCGAGCGCCGGCCGCACGAGCGGCAGCATGATCGACCAGAAGATCCGGAACGGACCCGCGCCGTCGATCCGCGCGGCCTCCTCGAGCTCCTTGGGGAGCGTGAGGAAGAACTGCCGCAGCATGAAGGTCCCGAACGCGCTGAACATGCCCGGCAGGAACAGTGCCGGTGCCGAGTTGAGCAGGCCGAGCCGCTGGATGATGTCGTACTGCGGCAGGACGAGCAGCGAGCTCGGCACCATCAGGACGGAGAGGAAGAGCGCGAACAGGGCGTTTCGGCCCCGGAATTGCATGCGCGCGAAGGCGTAGGCGGCGAGCGAGCAGAACACCAGCTGCCCGACCGTGCGCCCCACGGTGTTGAAGACGCTGTTGAACAGCATCTCCCGGAACGGCAAGGCGGTGAAGACCTCTTCGAAGCTCGACCAGTTCCAGGTGTCGGGCAGGAAGGTCGGTGGCACTTTCGCCGTCTCGGCAAGGGACTTGGCGGCGGTGAGCAGTTGCCACAGGAAGGGGAAGACCATCACCAGGGCGCCGAGCGAGAGCGCCGCGTGGGTGGCGACCGAACCGGCGTTGAATCGGCGCCGGCTCGCGGGGCGTACGGAGGACTCACGCATAGTGCACCCACCTCTTCTGCAGCCTGAACTGCACCAGCGTCAGCGCCGCGATGATCAGCATGAGCAGGAAGGCGAGCGCGGCGGCGGCGCCCTGGGCGTTCTCGATGAAAGCCCATTTGTAGAAGAGGCTCACCACCGACTGGGTGTCGCCGATGGCCGGGTTCTTCTCGGCCATCATGATGTAGATCAGGTCGAAGGTCTGCAGCGAGTTGATCATGCAGATGATGGACGCGAAGAAGATCGTCGGGCTGAGCAGCGGCAGCGTGATCGTGAAGAAGCGGCGCAGCGGCCCGGCGCCGTCCAGCTCGGCGGCTTCGTAGTAGTCCTGCGGGATGCCCTTGATGCCCGCCATGAAGATGATCAAGTAGTAGCCGGTGGTCGACCAGACCATGACGGTGCCGATCGCGTACACGGCGGTCGAGGGGTCGGAGATCCAGTAGCGGCGGTCGGCGCCGAACCACTCGAAGACTTCGTTGATCAGTCCGTAGTCGCCGTTGTAGAGCCAGTTCCAGACCAGGCCGACGGCGACGGGCAGCGTCACGAACGGGATGAAGTACAGGGCGCGGTAGACCGCGACACCGCGCAGTCCGCGCCGGTTGAGCAGCGCCGCGACGCCGATAGCGAGCGGCAGGGCGAGCAGCCCGATGACGCAGTAGATCAGCGTGTTGCCGAGCGCCTGCCAGACGGTGACGTCCTTCAGGACGCGCACGTAATTGTCGGTGCCGACCCAGGTGTTGCCGCCGAACGCCCCGAACTCGGTGAAGCTGTAGAAGAAGGTCTGCAGGAGCGGCCAGAAGTAGAAGACGGCGAAGCCGATGCCGAGCGGCGCGACGAAGAGGTAAGCGGCTTTCTGGTTGCGGGACTTGGGCGAGCAGGACGCCGCCGGTTTGCTGCGGCCCGCCTTCTTCGCCGCTGCCGTGGAGGGAAAGACACTCATCATGCGCGCTCCCCCTTCAGGGCTCGGTCCATCTGCTCGCCCAGCGTGCGGGCGGCGCTCTCGATGCCGCCCTTGCCGCTGAACGCGGCGCCCAGGAGCGGGTATTGGAGGTTTTCCCAGACCGCGGTGTTCTTCGAGCTCGGGTACGGCACGGCGTACTCCAGCATCTCGACGAAGCACTTCAGGTCGAACTGGGGCATCGACTTGAACCAGGCGTCCTGCGTCCCCTCGTACGAGGAGATGGTGATGCCCGCCGACGCCTGGATCTCGGCGGCCTTGCGGCCCGCCATGAAGTGGACGAATTTCCAGGCGGCCTCTTTCTTGCGGCTCTTGGCGGAGATGACGTTGGCGAGGCCGTGGATGATGGTGGCGCGCTCCCGACCCTTGGGCAGGACGGTGACTCCGCCGTGGTCCTTGATCGCGGGAACGGCATGATATTGCCCTGAGAACGCGGATATCTCGTAGACCATGGCGGCCTTCTCCGACCAGAAGCGGTTGCGTGCCTTGGACTCGACCATCGCGCTCTGCGGCGGCGACCAGCCGCGGTCGATCATGTCGGTCCAGTAGCGCAGGCCCTCGATGGAGCGCTCGTCACCGAAGCCGGACTTCCCGTCCTCAAGGACATAGCCGCCCGCTCCGTGGATGGCCGGGTAGAGCTGGGCCTGGCGGTCCATCTCGGCGGCCATGCCGTGCACCCGCCGACGCGGATCGGTGAGTTCGGCGGCGGCGTCGCGCACGTCGTCCCACGTCCACGTCGCGTCGGGGTACTTGATGCCCGCCTTGTCGAAGAGCGCCTTGTTGTACCAGAGGCCGATGGTGTCGAAGTCCTTGGGAATGCCGTACTGCGTGCCCTGATAGGCGTAGATCTTCACGAGCGCGTCGGGATGGCGGTCCACGGGGGTCGCGTCGCTCTTGATGTGTCCGCTCAGGGGTTCGAGGACGCCGTTCGAGGCGTAGAGCTGCAGATTGACGGCGTTCATCCAGAACACGTCGGGGGCCGTGCCGCCGCGCATCGCGGTCTTCAGGGTGGTCCAGTAGCTCGACCACGGCGTGAGCTCCATGCGCACGGATATGCCGGGGTTCTCCTTCTCGAAGGCGTCGATCACCTTCTGCAGGCCCGGCACTTGGGCCACGTCCCACACCCCGTACGAGAGGGTGGTCCTGCCACCGCTCTCCTTGCCTTCGCTCTGGCCGGAGCAGGCGGCGAGCAGCGGCGCCGCCATCGCTCCGTACAGCAGAGTCCTCCTGCGCATGTGCGCCTCCGCTTCCGGCTCTTCCACGGGCGCCCCGGTGTTTCCCGGAGCCGCCCTGGAGCTTTCCTACGACGCCGAATCCGTCAGGAGATCGGATTCAACCTGGTCAAGTGCCTTGCGTACGGCGCCGATCGCGACGCCCTGTTCGCCGAGCGTGCTCAGCGCGATGCGCGGGACGTGCAGGGTCAGCGGTCGCAGCCTGTCCTCGATCAGCGGCACGAGATGGCCGCCGAGCGGGGTCGCGCCGCCGGTGAGCACCACGAGCTCCGGGTCGACGGCCAGGGCGAGGGCGGCGATGCCCGGCGAGATGCGGTCGGCGAAGTCGGCGACGGCCGCGAGGGCACGCGGGTCGCCGGTGTCCGCGGCGCGCGCGAGGGCCGCCACCTCGGACTCGCCGGTGCGCCGGGCGCCCTTCCAACTGAGCGCGTCCTGCGCGGTGTTCATGCCGAGCAGCGGAAGCAGTCCCAGCTCGCCCGCTCCGCCGCGCCTGCCCCGGTGCAGCCGCCCGCCGATGGTGAGGCTGCACGCCACGCGGTGGCCGGTCAGGACGCAGACGACGTCACCGGCGAGGGTGGCGGCGCCCTGCCAGCGCTCGGCGAGCACGGCGAGGTTCACGTCGTTCTCGACGAGGGTGTGGCCCGGCTCCCCGTCGGCGAGGAGCCGCCCGAGGTCGACGCCGGACCACTCGGGGATCACGTGGGAGGTGATGGTGCCGCCCGCGTCCACGACGCCGGGTACGCCGACGCAGCGGGCGAGGATGTCGTCGCGCCGCACGGAGTGCGCGTCCAGAAACGCTTCGAGCCCTTTGCGGAGAAGGCCGAGCCGCCCAGCTCCGCCCAGCTCCGGGTCGATGTCCTCGCGCCGCACGGCGAGCACCGTCCCGCCGAGATCGGCGAGCAGCAGCACCATCTTGTGCAGGCCGATGTCGGCGCCCACGACACGGCCCGCCTCCACGCGGAAGCGGAACCGCCTCGCCGGGCGCCCCGGCGCGCGCTCTCCGTCGTCACGCTCGGCCTCCCCCGCCCAGCCGTGCGCGGTCAGCTCCTCGACGGCGGCTTCCACGGTGGGCCGGGAGAGTCCGGTGCCCGCGGCGAGCTCCGCGAGGGTCTGCGGGCTGCGGTGGTGCAGGGCGCGCAGCACGACGGTGGTGTTCAGCCGGCGCAGCGAGGCGAGATCGTGCCCCCGTGTCCCGTTCCGCAACACTTCTTCACCCCATGTCGAGGCCAGGGCAGCCCTGTTGACCAGTGGGTCAACGACTGCTCCCGGAGATTTAGGAGGAGACTTGCATATCCAAGTGCGACGGGGAACCCCCTTCGCACCGCCCCTTTGTCCTGATGACCCGTCAGGAAACACCCGGGTTAACTCCGTGCGCGACCCCTTGCCAAGGGAGATAGTACGTGTTCGGATTATCTCAGTCGGGCGGTCACCCACCGCCTCGTAACCGCAGTTCAGACCCTGTACGGCGGGCCGGTCAGGCCTGCCTGAGCACCTCATAGCTCCCCCACAACTCCCCTCGCACGATGTGTCCGGAGTCGTGCTGCCCGCATGTCCGCGGCAGCCCGAAAGAAGGGATCCCCCGTGTTCGATCTTTCGTCCGTCGATCTGCTCGACGCGTTCACCCGCGAGCTGCGGCTGTGCAAGCTGCGCGAGGGCGAGCACGTCGTCGTCCTCTCCGAGCCCGGCAGCCGCGGCGACTACGTGGCGGCGGCGTTCGGCGCCGCGAAGACCTGCGGCGCCCATGTCATCGCCGCGACCGTCCCCGGCGGCAGCCCCGCGCCGATGCCGAGCACCCACACCGGCGCGGGCCCCGGCCTCGTGTCCGTGCTCAACGACTCCACCGCGCAGGACCTGCTGAAGTCCGCCGATCTGGTCGTCGACCTCACCCGCGAGGGCTTCATCCACGCGCCGGTGCAGCAGGAGATCCTGCGCGCCGGCACCCGCATCATCTTCGTCTGTGACGCACCCGACGTCCTCATCCGCAATCTGCCCAAGGAGGCCGACAAGGACGAGGTGCTCGAAGGCGTCCAGCTGCTCAAGCAGTCGTCCGTCATGAAGGTCACCTCGGACGCGGGCACGGACCTGACCGTGCAACTCGCCGGTTCCAAGCCCGAGTTCCAGTGCGGCTTCGCCGACGACCCGGGCCGCTGGGACCACTGGCCGAGCACCATGGTGCTCGCCTGGCCCGAGATCTCCGATGGCCAGATCGTGCTCGCCGAGGGCGACATCCTGCTGCCCTTCAAGGAGTACGTGCGCCAGCCGGTGACCCTGCAGATCGCGGGCGGGCAGATCGAGAAGGTGTCGGGCGGCGCCGAGGCCGAGCTCCTGAACACGTTCTTCGAGGACGCCGACGACCAGTGGGCGCGCAGCCTCTCCCACATGGGCTGGGGCCTGATGCGTACGGCCGACTGGTTCGCCACCGCGATGTACGGCAAGGACGACCTGATGGGCATGGACGCCCGCGCCTTCGCAGGGAACTTCCTGTGGTCCACCGGACCGCACCCCGTCCTCGGGCGCGAGTCGTACGCCCATCTCGACATCGCCATGCGGGGCTGCACGGTCCGGGTCGACGACACCGAGGTCGTGACGGGCGGCCGTCTCACCGAGCGCTGACCGCGCACCAACTGCCCCTACGTACCAGGAAGATGGAGGAAGCGTGGCGTCCAGCCAGTCGTACGAAGTCACCGTCGTCGGAGGCGGTCTCGGTGGCCTGACCGCCGCCCTCGCGCTGCGGCACCGCGGTCTGCGGGTCACCGTGCTCGAACAGGCGCCGCAGCTCGGCGAGGTCGGCGCGGGCATCCAGACGGCGCCGAACGCCAGCCGCGTCCTGCTCGGCCTGGGGCTCCGCCGTCAGCTGGAGGCCATTCACACCGAGCCGCTCGACCAGGTGCGCCGGCGCTGGAAGGACGGCAGCGTCGTCGGCCTGACCTCGCTCGGACGGCGCTGCAAGGAGCAGTTCAACGCGCCGTACTGGCACTACCACCGGGCCGATCTGCACCGCGTCCTCATGGACGCCTGCGTCGACCCGGCGGGCCCCGGCCCCGTCGTCGCGCTGCACACCGCGAGCAAGGTCGTCGAACTCGACCGCACGGACCCCGCGCGTCCGGTGGCGGTCACGGACGACGGCCGGCGGTACACCTCCGACGTCGTCATCGGCGCCGACGGCATCCGCTCCCAGGTACGCGACCTGATGGGCGCCCCCGACACCCTGCTGTTCTCCGGGGAGATGGCCTACCGGGCGCTCATACCGGGCGAGTTGATCGCGGCCGACCCGGCGACGCGCTGGCTGGTGGACCGCTACCAGTCCACGATCTGGTACGGACCCGACCGGCACCTCGTGCACTACATGATCCGCGGCGGCGAGTTCCTCAACATCGTGGCCTGCGTGCCCTGCACGGACGAGGTCGCCGAGAAGTGGTCCGTGGCCGCCACCGCGCAGGACCTCGTCGACGCCTTCCCCGGCTGGGACGACCGCGTCCCCGCGATGCTCTCCAAGGCGAAGGAGGACGTCTCCTGCTTCGCGCTCTACCACCGGCGCCGCGACCCGGTGTGGCAGGACGGCCGGGTCGCCCTGCTCGGCGACGCGTGCCACGCGATGCTCCCCTACCAGGCACAGGGCGCATCCCAGGCCATGGAGGACGCCGCCGTGCTCGCCGAGGAACTGGGCGCGGTCACGACGGACGGCATCGAGGCGGCGCTGCGCCGCTATGTCGACCGGCGCGCCAAGCACGCCGGGATGGTCCAGGACGCCTCACTGCAGAACAAGACCTTCTACCACTTCCCCGACGGCCCCGAGCAGCGGGCCAGGGACGAGAAGCTCCGGCGGGACTTCGACGGCGAGTCCGATCTCTCGTACGACTGGCTCTGGGGCGGCAGCCCGCTGAACGACCCCGATCTCGGCGCGTTCTCCTACCAGTTCACCCGCTGATCCCCCTCGCTGATCCCCCTTGGAGCGAACGTGAAAACAGGCGATCAGATCGTTCAGGAACTCCCCTGGAGATGGTCGGTCCAGGGCAAGATCTTCATCATCGGTGGCCTCGGCTACCTCTTCGACGCGTACGACATCGCCTTGAACGGCTTCCTCATGCCGCTCCTCGGCAAGCACTTCGACCTCTCGCTCAGCGAGCGCGGCCTCGTGGCCACCGCGAACCTGGTGGGGATGGCCGTGGGCGCCGTCGCCTGGGGCGCGGTCGCCGACCGGATCGGCCGCAAGAAGGCCTTCAGCGTCACGCTGCTGATCTTCGCCATGTTCTCGGTGCTCGGTGCGCTCGCGCCGACGTATCCGGTCTTCCTCGCGCTGCGGTTCCTCGCGGGTGTGGGGCTCGGCGGCTGCATCCCCGTGGACTACGCCCTGGTGGGCGAGTTCTCGCCGCGCAAGTACCGGGGCAGGATCCTGACCGCGCTCGACGCGTGGTGGCCGGTGGGCGTGACCCTGTGCGGGCTCGTCTCGACGGCGATGCTGACCCTCGACGGCAACTGGCGGTGGATGCTGGCGACGATGGTGCTGCCCGCGCTCCTGCTCTTCTGGGCCCGGCGCGGCATCCCCGAGTCCCCGATCTATCTGACGAAGAAGGGCCGCGAGGTCGAGGCGCGCAAGGTCATCGACGACCTGGTGGCGCGGACGGGCGCGCCCGTGGAGCCCTACGTCATCCCCGATCCCGTGCCGGACGACGGGCCGCGCGGTGTGGCCGCCGCCGTCGACCAGCTGCGCCGCATCTGGGCCTTCAGCCCGCGCATCACCTCCGCGGCCTGGCTGCTCTTCTCCACGATCATGCTCGTCTACTACGCGGCGCTGAGCTGGATGCCCTCGATCCTCAAGGAGGAGGGCCAGGGCGACACGGCCGCGTTCATGAGCACCACCCTGATGAGCGGCGTCGGCATCGTCGGCGTCCTGGTCTCCACCGCCCTGGTCGACCTCGTCGGCCGCAAGTGGCTGATCGGCGTCTCGGCCCCGGTCGCCTCGCTGGCCCTGGTGGTGTTCGCCCTGGTGCGGGACCTGCCGACCGGCTCGGTCGTGGCCATCGGCGTCTTCGGCTTCCTGGCCCAGCTGGCCATCCCCGCCCTGTACGCGTACGTCTCCGAGCTCTACCCCACTCCCCTGCGGGCCAGCGGCTTCGGCTGGGCCTCCTCGGTCAGCCGGGCGCTCACCGGGTTCGCGCCGCTGCTCTTCGGTTCCGTGATGTGGCCGGTGCTCGGACTTCCGCTGACGTTCGCCGTGCTCGGCGGGACGGTCCTGGTCGCCGTCGTGTGGATGGCGGTGGCGGCACCGGAGACCAAGGGGCGCGCCCTGGACGGGGACGAGGAGCCCCCGGCGTCCGCGTCGGCGTCACCCCTGCCGGTCACCGAGCAAGCGGCGCTCTGACGCGGACGAACGCACCGAACGTACGACAGGAGGACCATGAAGCCCGCCCCCTTCGCCTATCACCGGGCCCGCGACCTCGACGGCGCCACGCGGCTGCTCGCCGAGCTCGGTGACGACGCCAAGGTCGTCGCAGGCGGCCAGAGCCTGGTCGCGATGATGAACTTCCGTCTTGCCCGGCCACGGCACCTGGTCGACATAGGCGGCCTGCGGGAGCTCGACCGGCTGCGCACGGATGCGGCGGGCGGCCTTCGCATAGGGGCGCTCACCACGCATCACACGGTGGAGTGCGACCCGGCGGGGCGGCTGGGTGCGGACTTCGCCGTACTGCGCCGGGCCATGCCGTGGATCGGGCATCTGCCGATCCGCACCCGCGGCACGGTCGGCGGCAGCATCGCGCACGCCGATGCCACCGCCGAGTGGTGTCTGCTCGCCCTGGCGCTCGACGCCGAGTTCGTGGCCCGCGGGCCGCGCGGCGAGCGCAGGATCGCTGCCGGGGACTTCTTCCTCGGCTACTACACCACCGCCCTCGACTTCGACGAGATCCTCGTCGAGATCGTCTTCCCGCGCCCGGCACCGCACGCCGCGCTCACCGAATTCGCCGAGCGGCAGGGGGACTTCGCGCTCGTCTCGGCCGCCGTGGACCTCGACGTCGAGGGCGGCGCGGTACACGGCGGGCGCGTCGCGCTCGGCGGGGTCGCTGCCGCCGTGACCCGGGTGCCGCAGGCGGAGGCCGTCCTCGCGGGCGGCGGCTCCTTCGCCGAGTGCGCGGCCGCGGCGGCGGATGCCGTCGAACCGCCGGCCGACGCGTCCGGCAGCACGCACTACCGCAAGCAGCTCGTCCGCACGCTGGTCCTGCGTGCCTGTGAGGAGGCGATGGCCCGATGAACGAGCCAGTGAAGGAAGGACAGTTGGTCGGGCGGTCCGTGGCCCGGCGCGAGGATCCACGGCTCCTCACCGGCCGTGGCCGGTTCGTCGACGACATCGCGCTGCCGGGCATGCTGCACGCCCAGTTCGTGCGCAGCACGGTCGCGCACGGCGACATCACCTCGATCGACCTGACGGCGGTGCGCGACGTGCCGGGCGTCGTCGCGGCGTTCACCGCCGACGACCTGGAGCTCACCGACATCACGGCCCAACTCGGCCGCCCGCTCTCGGAGTTCGTGCCGACGGCGATGCCCGTCCTGGCCCGCGACCGGGTCCGCTACGTCGGGGAGCCCGTCGCGATCGTCGTCGCGAGGAACGCGTACGCCGTCGAGGACGGCCTGGAAGCGGCCAAGGTCAGCTACGCGCCCCTTGAGCCGGTCACCTCCGAGGAGGCCGCCCTCGCACCCGGGGCGCCCCTGCTCCACGAGGAGGCGGCGCGCAACACCCTCGTGGACGTCTCGCTCTTCGCCACGGACGGCATCGACGAGATCTTCGACGCCGCCGCCTGCGTCGTGCACGTCGCGTCACGGACCGGCCGGCAGAACGCCCTGCCCCTGGAGACGCGCGGTGTCGTCGCCCACTGGGACGACCGCGAGGAGCAGCTCGTCCTGCAGACCTGCACGCAAGTCCCGCACCAGGTACGGACGGTGGCGTCCCGCTGTCTGCGCCTGGACGAGAGGGCGGTGCGTGTCGTGGTGCCCGACATGGGCGGCGGCTTCGGACAGAAGTGTGTGGTCGGGCGCGAGGAGATCGCCGCGGCAGCCGCGGCGCTGCGGCTGCGCAGGCCGGTGAAGTGGATCGAGGACCGCAAGGACGCCCTGTCCGCCTCTTTCCTGGCGCGCGAGCAGCACTACGACGTGCGGGCGGCCTTCGACGAGGAGGGCAGGATCCTCGGCCTCGACGCCGATGTGGTGTGCGACATGGGCGCCTACTCCTGCTATCCGTTCACGGCGGGCATCGAGCCGCTGATGGCGTCGGCGGAGATGCCGGGTGTCTACAAGGTGCCCGCCTACCGGGTGCGCGGCCGGGCGGTCACCACCAACAAGGCGCCCACCGCGCCCTATCGGGGAGTGAGCCGTCCGCAGTACGTGATGGTGGTGGAGCGGCTCTTCGAGCGGGCCGCGCGTGAACTGGGCCTGGACGCGGTCGAGATCCGCCGCCGCAACGTCATCACGGAGTTCCCCTACACGGGCGTCAACAACATCACGTACGACCCGGGCTCCTATCTGGAGTCCCTGAACCTGTGCGAGCGGATCGTCAAGGACGAGGGCTGGTACGAGAAGCGCTCGGCGGCGGCAGCGCAGGGGCGGCACATCGGCATCGGCTACTCCTGCTTCAGCGAGCGCACCGGATACGGCTCCGCGGCCTTCGCGCAGCGCAAGATGCGGGTCGTCCCCGGCTTCGACATCTCCGAGGTCCGGATGGACACCAGCGGCGCGGTGACCGTCACCACCGGCACGATGAGCCACGGGCAGAGCCACGAGACGACGATGGCGCAGATCGTCGCCGACGAACTGGGCCTGGACATCGGCAAGGTGAAGCTGCATCAGGGGGACACCGAGCGCATCACCTACGGCTGGGGGACCTTCGCGAGCCGCTCGATCACGGTGGGCGGCAGCGCGGTGCGGCTCGCGGCGGCGAAGCTCGGCGAGAAGCTGTGCCGGATCGCGGCGGCGCGCTGGGAGGTCGGGCCGCAGGACGTGGAGCTCGCGGATGGCGCCGCACGACTCCGTGACGGCACCACCCTGACGTACGAGGAGCTGGCCGACATCGCCTACCTCCAGGCGCACTTGCTGCCCAAGGACATCGAGCCGGGCCTGAGCGCCACCGCCACGTTCGACGTCTTCAACGACGGTACCTTCTCGAACGCCACGCACGGCGTGGTCGTCGAACTCCACGAAGGCACCGGGCAGGTGGAGATCCTGCGGTACGTCTGCGTCGAGGACTGCGGTGTGGCGATCAACCCGCAGGTCGTGGAGGGCCAGTGCCGGGGCGGCATCGCGCAGGGCATCGCGGGCGCGCTCTTCGAGCAGGTGACGTACGACGCCCAGGGCGAGCCGTCGGCGACCAGCTTCATGGACTACAAGGTGCCCACCGCCCACGAGATCCCCGACGTGCTCATCCACCACCTGGAGACTCCGTGCGCGTTCACCGAGACGGGCGCGAAGGGCGCGGGCGAGGGCGGCACCATCGGGGCGCCGGCCGCCGTGCTCAACGCCGTCAACGACGCCCTGCTCCCCACGGGCGTCGAGCTCGACCACACCCCCATCACCCCGGAGACGGTGCACCGCGCCCTGAACCTGGAGCTCTCCTCATGACCGACACCGGCCACCTGACCGACACCGGCAGTACCGCCGATGTGCTGCTGCTCACGCTCGACGTGAACGGCGAGCGGCACGAAGTGATCACCGAGCCCCGGCGCACCCTCGTCGACGTGCTCCGGCACGATCTGCGCCTGACCGGCACGCACGTCGGCTGCGAGCACGGCATCTGCGGTGCGTGCACGGTCCTGGTCGACGACCGGCCCGTACGGGCGTGCCTGATGTTCGCGGCGCAGGCCGAGGGTGCTCGGATCCGCACGGTCGAGTCACTGTCGGACGGGGCCGAACTGAGCGATCTGCAAAGGGCGTTCAGCGAGCACCACGGCCTGCAGTGCGGCTTCTGCACCCCCGGCTTCCTGATGCTCGCCGAGGGGTTCCTCGCCGAGCGGCCCGAGGCGACCAAGGACGAGATCCGCGAGGTCGTCGCCTCCAACCTCTGCCGGTGCACCGGCTACCAGACCATCGTCGAGGCGATCGACGGGTGCGCCGTCGCCCGGCGCTGTCCCAAGGAGTTCTGATGCAGCTCACCAACTCGGTCCCGGTCAAGGCCTCGCCGGACGAGGTCTTCGCCCTGATGAACGACGTCGAGCGGGTCGCCTCGTGCATGCCGGGCGCCGCACTCGACGGGCGTGACCAAGACGCCTGGCAGGGCTCCGTGAAGATCAAGGTCGGTCCGATCAGCGCCGCGTACGCCGGTACGGTCCGCTTCCTGGAGGTCGATCCGCAGGGGCGGCGGCTGCGGGTCCAGGCGCGCGGCGCCGACACCCACGGCAGCGGCGACGCGGAGGCCGAGGTCGCGCTCGACGTGCTTCCGGCGGCCGATGGCACGCTGCTCAAGATCTCCACGGATCTGGTGATCCGGGGCAAGATCGCGCAGTTCGGGAAGGGGGCCATCGCGACGGTGTCCGACCGGATCCTGCAGCAGTTCGCGCAGAACCTGGGGAGCCTGCTCGACCAGGACCGGGCACCGGCTCCTTCGGGTCTTCCGTCCGTGGCGCCCGGAGTGGTGCGGGAAGCGGCCCGCCCCGTGCCCGTGGCGGAGGCCGAACTCGACGGTCTCTCCATGCTTCTGGGACCGGCCGCCGCCAAGTACGGCGTCGTCGCGGGTGCCTTCGCCCTCGGTCTCTTCGAGGGCTGGCTGCTGGGCCGGCTCGGCGCACAGGCGCGGGAGCTGCGGACTCTGCGGGCCCTGCGCGCGCCGGGGAGGGCCTCGTGAACTACGGCCAGGAGACGGAACGTACCTACGAACGAGCCGGATTCGGCGCTCCCGTGCGCCGGGGCACCCGCCCCGCGATCCTGGTCGTCGACCTCACGCGCGGCTTCACCGAGGAGGGATTCGCCTCGGGCGCGGACCTCAGTGAAGTGGTGGGCTCGGTAGGAGAGTTGATCGAGCGTGGGCGTCCCGCCGACGTGCCCGTCATCTTCACCGCGATCGCCTACACGCCCGCCGAGGCCACGGGTGACGCCGTCACCTGGCTGCACAAGGCCCAGGGCATGCGGTCCCTGGTCGAGGGCAGCGAGGAGGTGGCACTCGACCCCCGACTGCCGCGTGAGCCGCAGGACTTGATGGTGGTGAAGAAGGGCGCCTCGGCCTTCTTCGGGACCTCGCTCGCCGCCCTGCTCACCGGTCTGGGCCGCGACACCGTCCTGGTGTGCGGGGCTACGACCAGCGGCTGCGTACGGGCGAGCGCGGTCGACGCCGTGCAGAGCGGGTTCTCGGTGCTCGTGCCGCGCGCCTGCGTCGGCGACCGTGCCGCGGGACCGCACGAGGCGAGCCTCTTCGACATCCAGGCCAAGTACGGCGACGTCATCGACCTCAAGGAAGCGACCGACTACCTCGAAGCCCTCCCCGGGAGGAACGCATGACCGCGCCCCACCGCTGCCTGCCGCAGTCCGCCCTCGCCGACCTGGCCGACGTCCCCGCGACCGGCCGCTGGGTCCGCTCGGGCGGCGCGCGACTGCACGTCCTCGACTACGGCGGCCCCGGCATCCCGCTGCTCGTCCTGCCCGGCATCACCAGCCCCGCCGTCACGATGGACTTCGTGGCGCGCGAACTCACGGATGACGTACGCCCGTTGGTGCTCGACGTCCGGGGACGCGGGCTCTCCGACAGCGGCGGCGCCTACTCCCTCGATGAGTACGCCGAGGACGTCGAAGCCGTCGTCACCGGGCTCGGCCTCGACCGTCCTGTCCTGTTCGGGCACTCCATGGGCGCGCGCATCGCCGCGGTGACCGCGGTCCGCGGCAAGGTGGCGCTGCGCGGCACGGTCCTCGGGGACCCGCCGATGAGCGGCCCCGGACGCGGGCCCTATCCGACACCCCTGGAGGCCTTCCTCGACCAGCTGGCACAGGCCCGGCGCGGCACCGACGCGGACGAGGTGGCCCTGTCCTGGCCGCGCTGGCCGCGCCGGGAGCAGGAGCTGCGGGCCCGCTGGCTCGCGAGCTGCGACGCGGAGGCGATCGCCGCCACGCACCGCGGCTTCGAGACCGAGGACTTCTTCTCCTGGTGGCCCTCCGTGCCGGGACCCACGGCGCTCCTGTACGGCGCGGACAGCCCCGTCGTCACCGCGGCGGGCGCCGCCGAGGCCGCGCGGCTGCACCCGTCGGCCGCCATCGGCAGCATCCCGGACGCGGGTCACATGCTGTTCTGGGACAGCACCCGCGCCGCCCTTTCCGCCCTGCGCGAGGCGCTGCGCCCGATGCTGACCTGACCGCCCGAACCGATCAACCACCGTGCTTAAGTGGGCTCCATGGCTGACGAAACCTCCACCACGACGTCTGCGCAGGACGGGCGGCCCGGTCCGCCCGCCGCCCTCACGGCAGCGCCCGGATATCAGGTACGGCGCCTGTACCAGGCGTACCTCGCGGTCTGGATCCGCGCGGTGGACCCCACGCTCACCGGACCGCAGTTCGCCGTGCTGCAGGCCGTGGACGCATCGCCGGGCCGCGACCAGCGGTCGATGGCGTCGGCGGTCGCCCTGGACACGTCGACGATGGCGGACGTGGCACGGCGCCTGGAGAACCGGGGGCTGCTCCTGCGCAGGACGGCCGCCGACGACGGCCGCCGCAAGCTGCTCTATCTGACCGAGGAGGGTGAGCGCACCCTCCACGACTCCAACCGTCGCGCCCGTGAGCTCGACGAGCGGCTCCTTGAGCCGTTCGGGGGCGAGCGGCGCGAAGAAGTCATGCACCTCCTCACGTCCCTCGCCGATCACTGGGAGGGACTCACCGAGGACTCATAGCCGTACGCGCAGTCGTACGAGAACATCCGGAGGATCCCGTGGCAGTGACCGCGACGACAGCTACGACCGCGACCGACCACCACATCGGCATGATCGTGCCCAGCTCGAACCTGACGATGGAGACGGAGCTGCCGCGCATGCTGCGCGACCGCGAGTCCGTGGCCCCGCAGGACCGGTTCGTCTTCCACAGCAGCCGGATGCGCATGAAGCACGTGACGCCGGAGCAGCTCAAGGCCATGAATGCGCAGACCGAGCGCGCCGCGCTCGAACTCGCCGACGCGCGGCCCGACGTGGTCGCCACGGCATGCCTCGTCGCGATCATGGCGCAGGGTCCCGGACACCACTGCACAGCGGAGGACGAGATCACCGCCGCCCTGCGCTCCGAGGGCGCGCAGGCTCCGGTGATCTCCAGCGCGGGCGCCCTGCTCGACGGCGTCAAGGCGCTCGGGGCGTCGCGGGTCGCGATCATCACCCCGTACATGAAGCCGCTCACGCGTCTGGTCGCCGACTACATCGAGGACACCGGGATCGAGGTCGTGGACGCACTCAGCCTGGAGGTGCCGGACAACCTCGCGGTCGCCCGGCTCGACCCCGCCGACCTGCGCGACCACTGGCGCCGCGTGGACCTCGGCCGCGCCGACGCGCTCGTCCTCTCGGCGTGTGTGCAGATGCCTTCGCTGGCGTCGATCCAGGCGGTGGAGGACGCGGCGGGCCTGCCCGTCCTGTCGGCGGCCACCGCGACGGCGTACCGGATCCTGACCGAGCTGGGCCTGCCTCCGCACGTGCCGGGGGCGGGCAGTCTGCTGCGGGACCCCAGTGGTGCCTGAGTCGGGAGGCGCTTGAGCCTGGTGGGCCGAGCGGGCACGATGACCGGACGCACGCGAAGTCCGGCTGAACGCCCGCCCGCTCACTGGGAGTTGACGCATGACCGCGATCCCGCCGCCCGCCACCCACCCGATCGACACCAGCAAGGCACACCCCGCCCGGGTCTACGACTGGTACCTGGGCGGCAAGGACAACTACCCGGTGGACGAGGAGCTCGGGCTCCAGATCGTTTCGCTCGAACCGCAGGCCAAGTACTACGCGCAGCACAACCGTTGGTTCATGCAGCGCGCCACGCGCCACCTCGTGGGAGGGCCCGGGATACGCCAGTTCCTGGACATCGGCGCAGGGATCCCCACCGAGCCGAACCTGCACCGCATCGCCCAGTCGGCCGCCCCCGAGGCACGTGTCGTGTATGTGGACAACGATCCGACCGTGCTCGCGCACGCGGAGACGCTGCTGCGGGGTACGCCCGAGGGGGCGACGGAGTTCCTCCAGGTGGACGCGCGCGAGCCTGACAAGATCCTCGAACAGGCCGAGGGCGTACTGGACTTCACCCGGCCGATCGCCCTGTCGCTGAACGCGCTGCTGCACTTCATCAGCGACGACGACGGTGCGTACGACGTCGTGGCGCGGCTCGTGGCCGCCCTCGCACCGGGCAGCCACCTGGTCCTGTCCCAGGTGGCCGGTGACTTCGATCCGGAGCGGACGCGGCAGGCCGTGGAGATGTACAAGGCCGGCGGCGTCACGCTCGTGCCGCGCTCACGGGCCGAGGTGGAGCGGTTCTTCGACGGCCTGGAGCTGCTGGACCCGGGCATCGGCTGGCTGCCGGACTGGCATCCGGAGCTCGGTGTCGACGAGGTCAGGAACGGGACATCGGTGTCGATGTACGCGGGCGTGGCGCGCAAGCCGTAGCCGGTGACAGGGCGTGGGGAGCGGCGAGCGGCGCCGGGGAGCTGGGAGCTGACCTGGAGTCAGCCGGTTCGGCGCGGGATGTCTGATTTCGCCCTGCGCCCGGCGAGTTGAGGGCAGGCTGGTGCGGGCCCCCGGCAACGGCGCCGCACCCATGGGGCAGGATGACGCTCGCGCCGGACCACGAACATACGTCCGGTGCGCCCGCACAACCTGGAGAATGAACTGATGGAGCGAGCCCTCACATGGCACGACCTGATCACCGCCGGTATCGCGGTGGCCGTTGGCATCGCGGCGGGTCTGCTGCTGCGCATGATCCTGCGGTGGCTGGGCGAACGGGCCAGCAGGACCCGGTGGAGCGGCGATGACGTCATCGTCGACGCCGTGCGCACGCTGGTCCCCTGCGCGGCGATAACCGCGGGCGCGGCCGTCGCCGCCGCGGCCCTCCCGCTCACCCCCAGGACCGGCCGCAACGTCTCGATGACGCTGACCGCCCTGCTCGTCCTCGCCGCGACCCTGACGGCGGCCCGCGTGGTCACGCGCCTGGTGAAGTCCGTCGCGCAGTCGCGGTCGGGCGTCGCGGGATCAGCGACGATCTTCGTCAACATCACCCGCGTCGTCGTGCTCGCGATGGGCTTCCTCGTCGTCCTGCAGACGCTCGGCGTCTCCATCGCCCCGCTGCTCACGGCGCTCGGCGTCGGCGGCCTCGCGGTGGCCCTCGCCCTCCAGGACACCCTGGCCAACCTCTTCGCGGGCGTGCACATCCTCGCCGCGAAGACGGTGCAGCCGGGCGACTACATCAAGCTCAGCAGCGGCGAGGAGGGCTACGTCGTCGACATCAACTGGCGCAACACGGTGGTGCGTCAGCTGTCGAACAACCTCGTCATCATCCCCAACGCCCAGCTCGCGGGCACGAACATGACCAACTTCAGCCGCCCCGAGCAGGACCTGTCGATCATGGTCCAGGTCGGCGTCAGCTACGACAGCGACCTGGAGCAGGTCGAGCGCGTCACGACCGAGGTCGTGGAGAACGTCATGAAGGACGTCGACGGCGCCCTTCCCGACCACGAACCGGCCGTGCGCTTCCACACCTTCGGTGACTCGCGGATCAGCTTCACGGTGATCCTGGGCGTCGGCGAGTTCAGCGATCAGTACCGCATCAAGCACGAGTTCATCAAGCAGCTCCACCAGCGCTACCGCGCCGAGGGCATCCGGGTGCCGTCCCCGGTCAGGACCGTGCACGTGCAGCAGGGAGAGCTTCCCTCGCTCCTGATCCCGCACCAGCGTGAGTCCACGATGCCGACGAAGGCGGTGCCGCAGCCGTAGGCCGTGGTCAGCTTCGCTCCGCCGACACTCCGCGAACGGGCGAATTGACCAGGGAGCGGGGCATTGCTGGATGTACTGGCCCCTCTGGCAAGGCAACTGACTTCCGTTCTGGAGTGACATGAGTACCCGTAACCTCCCCCTCGCCCTGAGCCTCGCCGCTGTCGCCCTGGCCGGCGGCGCCGGGAGCGCGGCCGCGGTCGGCGACGACACCGGCACGACCTCGCTCAGCGGCAACGGCGCCGAGCAGGCGTTCGGCAACAGCACCACCGAGGGGGACCTGAGTGCACAGGGGCGTCTGGTCGACAGCTCCCTGAACAAGCTCTGCGCCGGTGTTCCCGTCAAGGCGAACGTGGGCTCCCTCGTCGGCATCCTCGTGCCGGTCGCGGTCCAGGACATCCCGGTCCTCTCGGCGCCGCAGAACCAGCAGTGCGCCGAGAACTCCACGCAGGCCAAGCAGGACGAGCCGCTGTCGCACCTCCTCAGCGACATCCCCGCGGTGTCGGGCAACGGCGCGAACAACGACTGACCCCGACCGCTCCCCCACTTCGCACGGCCCCTGCGCAAGCAGGGGCCGTCGTCGTTCCCGGCCCCACGAGCAGATGGAGGGACGACCTGGTGGTTTGACAGGTCCGCGCCGCGCAGATCATGATTCCATTAATTGTTTAATGGAATCGAGAGAGGTGCGCGTGGACATGACCCTTGCCGACCCCACCGAGGCCACCGGATCCTTGGGCGCGACCGCGCTCGAGGCCCGCGGCCTGGGCAAGCGCTATCGCCGCGGATGGGCGCTGCGCGACTGCTCCTTCCGGCTGCCCGCCGGACGGATCTGCGGTCTCGTCGGCCCCAACGGCGCCGGAAAGAGCACCCTGTTGGGGCTCGCGACCCGCCTGGTGACCCCGACAGAGGGTGACCTGCGCGTCTTCGGTGTGCCGGTGGACGATCCCTCCGCGATGCCTCGCTTCGCGTTCCTCTCGCAGGACAAGCCGCTGTTCAAGCGGTTCAGCGTGGCCGACACGCTGCGCATGGGCCAAGAGCTCAACCCCGGCTGGGACATGGCCGCCGCCGAGCGGATCGTGCGCTCCGGCAACGTTCCCCTTGAGGCCAAGGTCGGCACGCTCTCCGGCGGTCAGCGCACCCGCGTCGCCTTCGCGCTCGCCTTCGGCAAGCGGCCCGATCTGCTGCTGCTCGACGAGCCGATGGCCGACCTCGACCCGCTGGCCCGGGACGAGATGGGCTCCCTGCTGATGTCCGAGGCCGTCGAGCGCGGCACGACGGTGGTGATGTCCTCCCACATGCTGGCCGAGCTGGAGGACATGTGCGACTTCCTCCTGGTCATCGCGGACGGCCGCCTCCGGATGGCGGGCGACACCGACGAACTGGTCCCGGCCCACACCCTGGTGACCGGACTCGCCCCCGACGGCACCCCTCCCGCGGACCTCACCCCCCACTCGGTGGTCGAATTCCGGCTCCAGGGGCGCCAGTTCCGCGCCCTCCTGCGTCCTGGCGGCCCGCTGGCCCCGGACTGGGAGGTCTCCGAGCCGAGCCTGGAGGAAGTCCTGCTCGCCTACCTCCGCTCACCCGACGCGGAGCCGCTGTTCACGCACGACGCACGCGTCGAGGACGCACGCATCCGGACCGAGGGGATCGCCGCCGCATGAGCACCACCCTGACCGAGCAGCCGCGCACCGGGCAGTCCGCCAAGAAGCCGGGCCTGGTGCACGGGCTCACCTGGCTCGTCCTGCGCCAGCACCGCACCACGACGTGGCTCGTCGTCGCCCTGGTCGTACTGGGCGCGGCCACGATCGTCTACGAACGCGGCGCGATGGCCGACATGCTCGCCGGCATGGGCTGGCCGGACAAGGACGTCAGCCTGGAATCGGCGCCGCAGAGTTACGAGTACATCGCCGAGGCCCTTGGCGCCCTGCCCGTCGTCCTCGGCGTCTTCCTCGGCGCCCCGCTGATCGCGAGCGACCAGGAGCACGGCACCGCGCAGCTGGTCACCACGCAGTCGGTGCCGCGCCGCCGCTGGCTCGCGGCCAAGCTGGGCTGGTGCCTCTCGCTCGTCCTGGTGTCCACCCTCGTGCTCGCCACGCTGTTCTTCTGGTGGTGGGAGCCCTACCGCGATCTTCTCCTCTCGGAGTGGCTCTCGGGTTCGGTGTTCGACAACACGGGCCCCATGCTGACGGCGCTCTCCCTCTTCCTCACCGTCAGCGGCATCGCGATCGGCATGCTGCTGCGCAGGGTGCTGCCCGCCATGCTGGCCACCTTCTTCTTCGCCCTGGTCGTCCAGGTGGCCTGGGGCGAGTTCCGTGACCGCCTCGCCACCCCGCGCGTCATCACATGGCCGCTGAACGCCGATACGCCTGACCTAGTCAACAGCAGCAGCGTCGTGGAGGCGGACCGCTGGATCGGCACCGCCGACGGGCAGCTCTTCGGGTGGGGCACCTGCGCCGAACCGACCGAGAAGGCCTCCAACGCCTGCGTCAAGGAACACGGCATCGTCAACAACGTGGTCGAGTACTTCGGCTACGACCAGATGCCGGGCATGCAGTGGACCGGCGCCGCGGTGCTGCTCGGTGCCACCGCCGCCGTGGCGGTCTTCGTCCTGTGGTGGTCGACGCGGCGGCCCCTCTAGGGCGACCGGGGACCGCAGGTACGTAAAGTGTCCGCAAACGAGCAGAGAGTGGGGACAGTGGTCGAATTCCGCATCGACCGGCGCAGCGGTGTGGCCACGTACCTCCAGATCGTGCGGCAGGTCGAACAGGCCCTGCGCATGGGCGCGCTGGTGGAGGGCGACCGGCTGCCGACCGCGGCCCAGGTCGCGGCGGCCACCAAGGTCAACCCGAACACGACGCTCAAGGCGTACCGCGAGCTGGAGCGCGCCGGCCTCGCCGAGGTCCGCCAGGGAGCGGGCACGTTCATCACCCGCTCCCTCGCCCGCCCCCAGGCGGGACCGGACTCTCCCCTGCAGACCGCGCTGACGGAGTGGATGCACGAGGCGCGGTCGGCGGGGCTGACCGGGCAGGACGTGAGGGCGCTGTTCGAGGCGGTCCACGCGGCGACGTTCGAGGGCGCCGCGCAGGACTGATCCACCCGCCGGGGAGTCCCGCTCGGGGCCACACTCGACAAACCCCATAAGCGACCGCTTAGTATCGGGTGTGCGGGGCTCCCTGCCCCGGGATCGGTACCGCCGTCACCGCATGGAGAATCCGCATGGCATCCCTGCTCCTTTCCCGCCGCGATCTCGAGTTCCTGCTGTACGAGTGGCTCGACGTGCCCGCGCTCACCGCCCGGGAGCGCTACGCGGACCACTCCCGCGAGACGTTCGACGCCGCACTGGAGCTGAGCGAGCAGATCGCCACGCGGCACTTCGCCCCGCACAACAAGAAGAACGACGCCCAGGAGCCCACCTTCGACGGTGAGCGGGTGCACATCATCCCCGAGGTCAAGGAGGCCCTGCGGGTCTTCGGGGACTCGGGGCTCCTGGCCAGTGCCATGGACCACGAGATCGGCGGCGGGCAGCTGCCCGCCGTGGTGGCGCAGGCCTGTTTCGCGTGGTTCCAGGCGGCGAACGTCGGCACGGCCGCTTACCCCTTCCTGACCATGGGCAACGCCAATCTCCTCCTCGCGCACGCGTCGAAGGAGCAGATCGAGACCTTCGTACGCCCGATGGTCGAGGGCCGCTTCCTGGGGACGATGTGTCTGTCGGAGCCGCAGGCCGGATCGTCGCTCGCCGATGTGGCGACGCGGGCCCAGGAGCAGGAGGACGGGACGTACCGCCTCTTCGGGAACAAGATGTGGATCTCCGGCGGTGAGCACGAGCTCTCGGAGAACATCGTGCATCTGGTGCTCGCCCGCATCCCCGGCGGCCCGCCCGGCGTGAAAGGCCTCTCGCTGTTCATCGTGCCCAAGGTCCTGGTCGGCGACGACGGTGCCCTGGGCGAGCGCAATGACGTCGTGCTCGCGGGCCTCAACCACAAGATGGGCTACCGAGGGACCACGAACACCCTCCTGAACTTCGGCGAGGGCGCCCACCGGCCCGGCGGTGAGCCCGGCGCGGTCGGCCACCTCATCGGGGAGGCGAACCACGGCCTCGCGTACATGTTCCACATGATGAACGAGGCCCGGATCGGCGTGGGCCTCGGTGCCACCGCGCTCGGCTACACCGGCTATCTGCACGCCCTGGACTACGCGCGCAGCCGCCCGCAGGGCCGTCCGCCGGCCGCCAAGAACCCCGCGTCGCCGCAGGTCCCGATCATCGAGCACGCCGACGTCCGCCGGATGCTCCTCGCCCAGAAGGCGTACGTGGAGGGCGCGTTGGCGCTCAACCTGTACTGCGGGCGGCTGCTGGACGAGCAGCACACCGGCGCCTCGCAGCAGGCGCGCGAGGAGGCCGAGCTGCTGCTCGACGTGCTCACGCCCATCGCCAAGACCTGGCCGTCGCAGTGGTGCCTGGAGGCCAACGACCTGGCGATCCAGGTGCACGGCGGGTACGGCTACACGCGCGAGTACAACGTCGAGCAGTTCTACCGCGACAACCGCCTCAACCCCATCCACGAGGGCACGCACGGCATCCACGGCCTCGATCTGCTCGGCCGCAAGGTCGTCATGAAGGGCGGCGCGGGTCTCGCGCTGCTCGGCGCGCGCATCGCGGAGACCACCGCCCGCGCCACGGAGGCCGGCGGTGACGCCGCCGAGTACGCGGCGGCGCTCGACGCGTCCGTACGCCGGGTGGCTTCCGCGACCGGGAAGCTCTGGTCGACCGGTGACCCGCGGACGGCCCTGGCCAACGCGTCCGTCTACCTGGAGGCGGTCGGGCACGTGGTCGTCGCCTGGATGTGGCTGGAGCAGCTGCTCGCGGCCGAAGCGGGCACCGAGGACGTCCACGCGGGCAAGCGCGGCGCCTGCCGCTACTTCTTCCGCCATGAACTGCCCAAGACCGAGGCCCAGTTCACGCTCCTGGAGAGCCTGGACCGGACCGCCGTCGAGCTGGACGAGAACGCCTTCTGACCCAGAAGTACAGGACCACCGAGCAGACCGCCGCGAACGCGCACCACGTGGAGATGTACTCCCGCTGCCACAGCGCCACGCACACCGCCGCCCCGACGGCGACCAGGACGCCGAAAAGGACGAGGCCCCGGTCGCCGGAGAGGAGCAGGGAGCCGATGGTGGCGACGAGGTATCCGGCGACGATCAGCTCGGGCTGGGGAAGGCCGAGCGAGTACCCGACCGTGTGGCCGCGGATCTCGGCCGTCACGGTGCGGGTCGCCAGGCTGTAGGAGAGCGCCGCCGCCGTCGCGATGCCCGCCGCGAGCGGGATCAGCAGGCGGCGGCGTGCGCTACGCGGTGCCGCGCCCAGCACCGCCACGGGCATCCACAGCGCGAGCAGCGGCATGGCGATCACGGCCCAGGCGACGGTGGCGGGGCCCGTGCCGCCCTCGTCCCGCCACACCTGGGCCTCGATGATCTGGTGCGCTCCGAGCAGCAGCGGGAGCGCCGCGAGCGGCAGGTCACCCGGGCGGGCACCGCGAGCCGCCCGGGTGACACACGCGACCCCGACGGCGGCGATGCCCGCGCCCGCCACGAGATCGGCCGTCGCGCTCCAGCACATGACGATCACGCTACGGTCCCCGCCGCCCGGCGGCGCGCCGGGCGGGCCGCCGGGGTTACGCGGGCCCGCGCGGGTCGGGTTCGATGTTCTGGTTCAGGCGGAAGACGTTGTCCGGGTCGTACGCGGCCTTGACGCGGGCCAGGCGCGCGTAGTTGTCGCGGTAGCTGGCCCGTACGCGCTCCTGCCCCTCGTCCATCATCATGTTCACGTAGGCGCCGCCCGCCGAGTACGGGTGCAGTGCGTCGAAGTAGTCGACGGTCCAGCGCTTGATGAGGTCGGCGCCTGCCGGGTCTGCGTCCACTCCCGCGTAGACGCAGGCCCAGCGAGCGCCGCGGTAGCTCCAGGCGGTGTCCGTGGAGCTGGGGTCGTGCGCGGCGCCGTCGATGGGGTACAGGTGCATCGTCGACTTCATGGTCGGCACCTCGGGGCCGAACTTGGCGTGCAGGGCGACGGCGTCATCCGGGATCGTGTCGACGAAGTCCGCGCGCCAGTACCACTGGTCGCCGGGCGGGTAGAGCCCGTCGAACATGGACTGGAGCACGGGGTGCGGCATCTCGCCCACGGCGTGCAGCAGCGGTTCGGGCAGCGCGTCGAGCAGGGGCGCCATCGCGTGCGCCGCCGCATCGGGGTCCGCGACGGTGTGACACCACACGACGCCGCAGACCTTGCGCAGGTGGAGGTGCTCGGGGAAGGGCGGAGCAGGCAGCACGGTGCCGTACATGAAGAAGCCGTTCACCTCGCGCGGCGCGTCCGGCAGGAAGTCGCGGTAGGCGGCGAGGACTTCGGCACCCTGCTCGGCGGGCCAGAAGGTGGGGCCCGCGACGACCGTGCTCAGCTCGTGGAGCCGGAAGAGGAAGGAGGTGACGACGCCGAAGTTGCCGCCGCCGCCCCGGATCGCCCAGTAGAGGTCGGCGTTCTCGTCGGCGCTCGCCCGCACCTGGCGGCCGTCGGACAGGACGAGGTCGGCCTCCAGGACGTTGTCGATGCTCAGCCCGAACCTGCGGGTGAGGTGGCCGAGACCGCCGCCGAGGGTGAGCCCGCCGACGCCGGTCGAGGAGATGATGCCGCTCGGCGTGGCCAGGCCGTGCTCGTGCGTGGCGCGGTCCACCTCGCTCCAGACGCAGCCGCCGCCGACGCGTACCGTGCGGGCCGGTGCGTCGACCTCGATCGACTTGAGCGGTGACAGGTCGGCGACCACGCCGCCGTCGACGGTGCCGAGGCCCGCTCCGTGGTGGCCGCCGCCGCGGACCGCGAGCGGCAGGCCGTGGGCGCGGGCGAAGCCGATGACGCGGGACACGTCGTCGGCGTCGGTGCAGCGGGCGACGAGCGCGGGGCGCTTGTCGGCCATCGCGTTGTAGACGGCGCGCGCCTCGTCGTACCCGGCGTCGTCCGGGCCCGTCAACTCACCCTTGAATCCTGCCAGTTCGCTGCGTGCTGCCTGTGCGGGCGTGATGGACATGTGCTCCCCCGTTGGATCGGTGCATCCGATCAGCCCGTTCTAGTGCCGCCCGACGCGCACCGGTATCCGTGCCCGCCACCCAGCTCGGGTCCGGCGATTGCCTACTTTTCGCGGCCGATTTCGACCCCCAGCTGCGCGGCGCGGGCGGCGACGTCGCGCCGGGTGCGGGCGCCGAGCTTCTCCAGGACCGCACGGACGTGGTTGTCGACCGTGCGCACGGACAGGAAGAGCCGCCCGGCGATCTCGATGTTGGTCAGGCCCTGTGCCAGGAGCCGTCCGACCTGGAGCTGGCGGCCGGTGAGGCCCGCGGGGTTGCGGCGGGTAGCCGCGTGCGGGCCGCGCGGGATCCGGGCGACGCCGAGGGCGCGCAGGTCGGCGCGGACGATCCGGGACAGGGGTTCGGCGCCAAGGGCGTCGAGTCCTGCGAGCGCGGTGAGCTTGTCCGCCGGGTCGGGGCTCTGCGCCAGGGCGGCGGCGTGTTCGTAGGGGCAGCCCGCCGCCCACCAGGCCTCGGCGGCCAGGCGCCACTGCCCGGCGGCCTGCAAGGCGTACGGGTGGTCCGCGTCGTCGGCGGGGACGGGGTGCCCGGCCATGGTCAGCCAGTGGCCGAGCTCCGCGCGGTACGGTGTCGCCGCCAGGCCGCGCGCCTGTACATACAGGGGGCCGACGGCGTCGATCACGGCCGCGTGGTCGCCGCGCAGCCACGCCGCCTCCGCCCGTGCCGCCGCGACCGGGGCCGTGCGCTGGAGCTCCCGGGTCCGCGCGGCCACCTCCCAGGCCTGCGCGAGCAGTTCGTCGCCGCCCTCGGCGCCGCGCCGGATCCGCACGCGGGCGAGGACGGTCAGGGCGGGGCAGCGGGCGGGCGGGAACTCCTGGGCGTCGCCGGACTCGGCGTGCTTCTCGGCCTCGTCCCACTTGCCCGCAGCGAACTGCCGCAGGGCCAGCTCCACTTGGAGGTAGCGCAGGAACCCCAGATGCTCCGTGCGGTCCGCGAACTCCATGGCGGGCGCCAGGAAGTGGTCCGCCTCCGTGAACCGGAGGTTCTCCAGGAGCGTCCAGATGACGTTGGCGTAGGCGCGGCAGGCGTGCTCGGCCTCGTCCGCCTTCAGCGCGACCGCCAGGCTCTCCTCCAGCTGCGGGCGCCCCAGCGGGTCGCCGCCGCGCCAGCGTGCGGTGCCCACGTTGTTCAGGGCGTGGGAGAGGATCGCCGCGTCGCCGGTGCGCCGGGCCAGGGTGATCGCGCGCTCGCCGTAGCCGATGGCCTCGGCGTACCGGTCGGAGAGCATGCGCAGCTGCGAGGTGTTGCTGAGCGCGAGCGCCAACAGCCGCTCGTCCCCGGCCTGTTCGAGTACGTCGATGGCTTCCCTCGCGGCCTCCTGCGCCGCGTCCGCGTCGCCCGCCCACCAGTGGATCCGGGACAGCCAGCGCAGATCGGCGCCGAGCGCCCGCAGGTCGCCCAGCGAGCGGCGCAGGGCGACGGCTTCGCGCTGGGCGCTGACGGCGGCCGGGGAGTCGGCGATGGTGTAACTCTCCACGGCGAACCGCTCCAGGAGGTCGGCGAGTTCGGCCGGGCCGTAGCGTCTGCGCTGCCGCAGGACGAGGCGCAGCTGGGCGGCGGCCTCCCGGTGGGCGCCGGTGCGGGCCGCGTCCCTGGCGGCGTCGGGTCCGTAGCGCGCGATGGCGTCCTGGTCGCCCGCCTGGGCGGCGTGGTGGACGATGCGCGAGGAGTCGGCGCCGGGCTGCGCGACCAGGACGGTGAGCACCTTGCGGTTGAGCTCGATCCGCCGCGCGGCGGGCAGCGAGTCGGCGATGGCGCGCCGGATGATCTCGTGCCGGAACACCACGCGCTCGGGGGTCACGACGAGCAGCCCGCGCCGTTCTGCCGCGGTCAACTGGCAGACACCGTCCGCCAGAAGGGCGTCGGTCAGGGGGCGCTCGACCGCCGACGGCAGCACGGCGAGCTGTTCGAGCGCGTCACGCGCGGTGTCGTCGAGGCCGCGCAGCCGGGCGAGGACGGCGTCGACCACGGTCGGCGGCACGTCCCCGGTGCCGCCCGCCGCGACGACCTCGGCGACGTAGAAGGGGTTGCCGGACGTCACGGCGTACACCTGCGCGGGATCGAGGCGGCTGGCCGCGCTCAGCGTGCGCACGGCGCTCCGCGAAAGGCGCGGCAGGGGGACGCGGTGCACGCGCGCCGCCCGCGACACCTGGCCCAGGAGGTGCCGCAGGGGGTGCTCGCGGCTCAACTCGTCGTCACGGTAGGTCAGCACAAGGACCGCGGGCATCCGGTCCACACGGCGTACGAGGAACCGCAGCGCGTCGAGGGAGGCCTCGTCAGCCCAGTGCACGTCCTCTACGACGAGGACCGTCGGGTGCGGCGGATCGCCCAGCTCGGCCCGCAGCGCGTCGTACACCCGATGCCGGTCGCCGCCCTCTGTCACCGCCTGCGCCAGCTCGGTGCGCACACTGCCGACCAGGTCGCGGAAGGGGCCGAGCGGGCGCCGTGTCGCGAGGTCGTCGCACTGCCCGACAAGCACTCTGGCCTGCGCGGACAGCGCACCCGGCAGGGCGTTCACGAGGCTCGACTTGCCGATCCCCGCCTCACCGAAGACGAGCGCCACCGAACCCGCTCCGTCGGCCGCTTCCCGTGCGGCGGCGGTCAGTCGAGCCAGCTCAAGATCCCGCTCGAGGATCCCCCCGTCCACGCGGCGAATTCTCCCACGCGACCGCGTATTTCCGTCGCCCGCACGGAGGTTCGGTCAGCGTCGGCCTGCCTCAGGCCCGCAGATGACCGAGCACCAGCCGCCCTCGGGGCGAGAGCCGGTACCCCGTCTCCAGGGACTCGGTGAGACCGCGCTCCTTGAGCTTGCGTACGTCCGCCTTGAAGGGCTGCGTCTTTCTGCCCAGCTCAGCGGCCAACTCGGCCGCGCGTACGCCTGGTTGATCGTCGATCAGCTCAAGGATCCGCGCGGTCCACGGCTCCCGTCGGCTCCGGGCGTCCATACGGGCGAGCTCCGCGACGATCTCGTCGAGTTCAGCGGTGGGCGCGTCCGTGTCCTGGCGCAGCCGGATCCGCGGGTCGTCACCGGCGATGCGGACCCCGATCCGGTAGAGCCGCCGGTCCGCGCCCGGCCGCTGGTCGGCGAGCAGCCGGTCCCGGTCGGCGAACCCCGCCCGGCGTGCGTCGCGGTCGGTGACCGCCGACTCCGGCACGCTCTCCACCGCGCCGACCACCAGGACGCCGACCGCGGTCCGCAGCTCGGTACCGGGGCGCACCGCGGGCCTGCGCCAGCGCCGGAAGGCCAGATCGATCTCACCGGCCGCGATGCCGTTGAGCACGTCGCGCTGGAACAGCAACACCGACTCCGATCGTGGACAGTGACGGCCTGACGGCCTGACGGCCTGTGCCGATCCCTCCATTCTCGCCTCGTTCCGGGCCCCCGGCCTCGTACGGGGCGCGAAGGCCGCGACCGGGGGCGGCCGAAGCCGCCGTCCGGCGGTTCGGTCCTGCTGCGGGGCCCTCCGGAAAGCGACATGAGTAAAGCGCGTACGCTTACGTCATCGATCGCAGGATGATCGCACCCCTCGTTCCCTGCCAGGAGGACGCATGACCTCGGCGTCGCAGACCGCACGCACCCCCCAGACCCTCGACCGCCCCTTCGGCGTCGGCAGCCTCAACCTGCCCAACCGCATCGTGATGGCACCGATGACCAGGGAGTTCTCGCCGGGCGGCGTGCCGGGGGCGGACGTGGCGGAGTACTACGCCCGCCGGGCCGCCGCCGGCGTCGGCCTGATCATCACCGAGGGGACGTACGTCGATCACGCGTCGGCCGGTACGAGCGACCGGGTCCCGCGCTTCTACGGTGACGACGCCCTCGAAGGCTGGCGCAAGGTGGCCGACGCCGTGCACGCGGCGGGCGGGAAGATCATTCCGCAGCTTTGGCACGTCGGCATCACGCGCGACGAGGGCACGGGCCCGGTGCCCTCCGCTCCCCCGGCGGGCCCCTCCGCGATCGGCCTCGACGGGCAGCCCAAGGGCAGCGCGCTGACGGCCGACGACCTCGACGACGTGATCCGGGCGTTCGCCGACGCCGCGGCCGCCGCCGAGCGCATCGGCTTCGACGGCGTCGAACTGCACGGTGCGCACGGCTATTTGATCGACCAGTTCCTCTGGGAGCGCACCAACCGGCGTACGGACGGCTACGGCGGCGACATCGAGTCCCGCACCCGCTTCGCCGCCGAGATCGTCGCGGCCGTGCGCGCCGCCGTCTCGCCCGACTTCCCCATCGTCTTCCGGCTCTCGCAGTGGAAGGCCGGCAGCTACGACGCGCAGCTCGCCGAGTCCCCCGAGGAGCTGGAGCGCCTGCTCACGCCGCTGGTGAACGCGGGCGTCGACGTGCTGCACGCCTCCACCCGCCGCTACTGGCTCCCGGAGTTCGAGGGCAGCGACCTCAACCTCGCGGGCTGGGTCAAGAAGGTGTCCGGCAAGCCGGTGATCACCGTGGGCTCGGTCGGCCTCGACCAGGAGTTCATCGGTCCGAAGGGCTGGGCCGCGCCGTCCGCGTCCACCGGCATCGAGCCGCTCATCGACCGCATGGAGCGGGACGAGTTCGACCTGGTGGCGGTGGGCCGCGCCCTCATCGCCGACCCGGAGTGGGCGGCCAAGGCCCTGGAGAACCGCCTCGGTGACGCGCTGCCCTTCGACAAGTCGCTGCTCAAGAGCCTGGCCTGAGCGACAGCCACCCGAGGGCGGCCTCGGCACCTGCCGGGACCGCCCTCGCGGCGCGACCTGACACCGTATGCGCGGCGACGGCAGCTAAGCCCATACGCTGCTGTCGCCCGCGGTCGCGTACGATATGCGCATGACCTGGCCTGCCACCGAGCGCTATTTCCCCACCGCCGTCCCCGGCGGCCTGGGGCTCGTGCAGGACATCCTGAACACCGCGCCCTCCGGCGGCGGACCCGATGCCGACCTCCTCGGGGACGTGGCCGCAGCGCAGGGCTGGGTCTCCGTGGCGCTTCCCGCCTGGGCCGAGGCGACGGGCCGCACGGCGGTGCGGCTCACGCTCACCGAAGAGGACCTTCCCAAGCTGCGGCAGCTGCGCGAACAGCTGCGCCGGGCCCTGCTCTCGCGGTGCGGCACGACGAGCGGCGAGACCGCGCGCTTCACCTCGTGCGCCCTCCAGGTCAACCTGCATGGCGACGCGGCCCTGACCACCGAGCCCGAGGGTGAGGGCTGGCGCTGGCTGACGTCCGCCGTGCTGTGCGAGGCACTGCTCGCCCAGACGACCGGAGAGTGGCGGCGCCTGAAGATCTGCCGCAACGAACGCTGCGCCACGGCGTTCTACGACCGCTCCCGCAACAACAGCGGCGTGTGGCACTCCACCCGCGGCTGCGGAAACGCCGCGAACCTGCGGGCGTCGCGCCAACGCCGCCGCGCGGGCGCCGAAGCAGAACCTGCACCAACAGCGACACCGGCACCGGCACCGGCACCGGCACCGGCACCGGCACCGGCACCAACAGCGACACCGGACGGTCAGGCGTGATGCCACCGCGCCCACGGGCCGATGCGGCGGGGAGCACGGCGCCGACGCGGATACTCGACTGGCGCCACCCGCGCGTCGCCAAACTCATCCGGAGCGTCGGGGCCGCCGCGCCCGGATCCCCCGCGTTGCCCGGCTCATCGCGCCCCTCCGACCAGTTGGCCACCCTGCGCCGGGCGCACGGACGGATCGCCGCGACCGTACGGCCGGTGTACTCGGTGCACGACCAACGGCCGGTGTCGGAGGTGCTGCGGCGCGGCCGGGGCTCGTGCAGTCAGCGGCTCGCGATCCTGGAGTCCGTGGCGCGGGCGTCCGGCGTCGCCACCCGGGTGCGCGGCCTGCGCGTGGACGGCGCGTTCTGGCACGCGCGCTTCCCGCACCTTCGACGGCTCGTCCCCGAGCAGGTCCTGCTGGCGTGGCCGGAGTTCCGCCTCGACGAGCCGTCGCACGGCCGGGCGGCCACGGTCCCGTGGCTCCCGGTGTCCGAACTCTTCGGCGGCCTTGACGAGTTGAGCGAGCGCCGCGCCGGCGGCTTCACGAACGAAGGGGCGGAGACGCTCTTCGAGGCGCTGTCCCGGACGGCGGTCGACTGGGACGGAGCGACGGCCCGGGACGGAGCGACGGCCTGCGCGGCCGACACGCCATCCTGCGACCTCTCGGCCCATGTCCTGGCGGACCTGGGGCACTTCGACTCACGCGACGACCTCTTCGCCCGGCACGGCCAGACCCTCTGCGGTCCCGCGCGCTGGGTGGCCGAACCCGTCCTCGGCCGCCGCTCGGCAGGCGCCCGGCCCTCGGCCACGCCTCCCGCTCCGGTCGCCTGAGACCGGCCACCGCACACCACTCAACTCCCGTACTCCACCAGGCTGGTGCGTGTCACGATGCGTCGCGCGGGGCCGGGTTCGGGCTTCTTCCCGGAGTCGGAACCCCTCCCCCGCATCCGGTCGGCGAGGAGGCGTCCCGCCACCCGGCCCAGCTCGTCGCTGTCGTACGCGACGAGGGTGATCGGCAGGCCGAGCGCGTCGGCCAGTTCGAAGTCGTCGAAGCCCGCGAGCGCGGTGTCGGTGCCGGACGCGCGCAGGGCGCGGAACGCCCCGATCGTGTTGCGGTTGTTGGAGCAGAACAGCGCGCTGGGCGGCTCGGGCAGCGCGAGGAGTTCGGCCGCCGCGCGGCGTGCCTCGCGCGGTTCGGTCTGCCCTTGCCGTACGTAGCGTTCGTCGTAGGGCAGGCCGTGGGCGGCGAGGGCCGCGGCGTACCCGCGCAGGCGCTCGGTGCCGGTGTAGACGGCGGGCGGTGAGCCGAGGAAGCCGATGCGGCGGTGGCCGCGGGTGATCAGCCGGGCGGTGGCGGCCAGAGCCCCGCCGAAGTCGTCGACCAGGACGCAGTCGGCGTCGAACCCCTCGGGCGGCCTGCTGGCGAGCACCACGGGGACGCCGTCGGCCGCGGCGGCGGCCAGATGGCGCTGATCGGCCGATGCGGGGACGGCGATGATGCCGTCGACGCGGCGGGCCACCAGGTCGGCGACGAGTTCACGCTCGCTGTCCAGGTCCTGGCCGGTGTTGCCGATGACGGTCTTGAAGCCGTCGTCCACGATGACGGAGTCCACGCCGAGGGCAAGGCGTGAGTAGAAGGGGTTGGCCAGGTTCGTGACGACGAGTCCGACCAGGCCCGTGCCGCGGCCGAGGCGCAGGCTGCGGGCCACTTCGTTGGGCCGGTAGCCGAGCTCCGCGGCGGCGGCGCGGATGCGCTCCCGGGTGGCGGGGAGCACGCGCGAGTCGTCGCGCAGGGCCCTGGACGCGGTCATCGCGCTGACTCCCACCCGCTCGGCGACGTCCCGCAGGGTGGGCGGGCCGTCCGCGGGGGGACGCGGTTCGGGCATCGTCACGTCTGTCCTTTCCCTGGGGGCCGCCTCACCGCCGGGCGGCCCCCACGAACTCCGCCGCCCCGATCAGCGCCGCGTCCGCGCCCAGCGTGCCGGGGCGCGCTCTCACCGGAGTATCCCCGAGGCCGGTGCCGATGGCCGGGCCGACCAGGTCCCAGGAGAGCGCCATGGCGCCGCCGACGACGAGCGCCGACGCGTCGAAGTCGCGTACGCACGGGGCGATGACGGCGCCGAGGGCCGCGAGGGCCTCGGCGAGGACCTGCCCCGCCCACCGCTCGCCCTCCCGCGCCCGCACGGCGATGTCCCGCACATCCACGTCATGGCCGCCGTAGCGGGCGAGGATCGCGCGCCGGGAGACGGAGTGCTCCAGCGGGGCGCCTGCCCAGGTCAGCAGGTCGACGCGGCCCTCAGGCGGCACGCCGGGGCCTTCGCGGCGCACGGCGCCGTCCGTGAGGAAAGCCGATCCCACCCCCGTCCCCAGGGTGATCCCGACACAGCGCCGATGACCGGCCGCGGCTCCCGCGCGCCACTCCCCGAGCGCGAACGCGTGCGCGTCGTTGAGGAACACCACGTCCGTGGGTCTCGGCCACACGCCGTCGATGAGCACCGAGCGCACATCGATGCCGTACAGGTCGTCGAACTTCCCCACCCCCTCGAAGCGGGCGATCCCCTTCTCGTGGTCGAAGGGTCCCGGCACGGCAGCGGCCCACACCTGCCCCGCGGGCGCCCGGAGCTCCCCGGCGCAGCGCACGACCGTGCCGAGTATGTGCTCGGCCTTGCCCCGCGCGTCGAGCGGCCGCCGGATCCGCCGCCTCACGCGTGTGCGCAGCGGGTCCACCAGAGCGGCGGTGACATGGGTGCCGCCGATCTCCAGGACGGCTCTCACGAGGGGCTCGCGCCCGTGGCACGGCGGTCGCGCACGAGCGCCTTCACCACCTTGGCCGGGCCTCCCCGCGACTCCAGGCGGTATCCGCCGACCGCCGCGGGCACCGTGAGCGTCTCCGCGTACGACAGCGCGTGCCGCTCGCCCGCCGCGGTCAGCACGGTGACCCCTTCGCCCTCCACCACGTTCAGGACGTGGAACCGTCCCGCCGTGTCGTCGGCGGCGACCGCGCCCGCGTCGAGCGCGTAGCGCCGCACCTCGTAGAACATCTCGTCGAGCGCCCCGAGCAGTTCCTCGCACCAGCCGTCGCCGCGCCGCAGGACGTACGGCTCCTGGACCAGATCGCGGGCCACCGCCTCGCCGCGCCGCTCCGTGTCCAGGTTGGCGAGGCCGTGTTCGTAGGGCAGGGGGCGCGGGTTGCCGTCGGCGTCAGGCCGCAGCCAGTCGTAGAAGCGCAGGCTGTAGAGGTACGGGGTCGCGCTGATCTCCAGTACGAGGTTGCCTGCGCCGCTCGCGTGCGGGGTGCCCGCCGGGATCATGAAGAGCCTGCCCTGTTCGGCCGGGAACGTCATGACGTGGTCCGCGGGCTCCATCGGTACCCCGTCGTGCGCCGCTTCCTCGACCTCCTTGCGGAAGAGAGCGAGGTCGGCGTCCTCGCGCAGGCCGAGGTAGACGCGCGTGTCCGCGCTGCCGAGGGTCATGTAGTACGTCTCGTGCTGCGTGTAGTGCCAGCCGAACCGCTCCCGCATGTACGGCTCCTTGGGGTGGCAGTGCACCGACAGATTGCCGCCGCCCACGGTGTCCAGATAGTCGAAGCGGATCGGGAAGGACGTGCCGAAGCGGGCGTGCGACTCCGGTCCGAGCACCTCGTCGGGGTGCAGGACGCACAGGAGCTGGAAGGGCACCTCCGCCTGGGCATCGGGGCCGTGTCCGATGAGGATGCCCGCTTCGGGGGCGATGAGTTCGTAGCCGAGGGCGGTGTTGCGTGCGCCGGGGCCGAAGCCGAGCACTCGCTGACCCCAATGCCCGCCCCAGGGCGTGGAGTTGAAGAAGGGCCGGGTGCGGACGGGGCGCCGCGCGAGAGCGGCGTAGCTCGCCCGCAGTCCGTCGCCGTCCAGGAAGACGGGCCGCCCGGGGTCCTGCACGTCCACCCAGCCGTCCAGTTGGCCGACGACCGCGTCACGGTGGCGGTCGAGCATCGGCCAGTCCACGTAGAAGAGCCGCTTCAACTCGGCCCGCTCACCGGGCAGTCCGAGGTTCTCCGCCTCACCGGCCGTCACGGCGGACTCCGCGTACCGCTTGGGCAGATCGGCGTACCAGAGCACGTCGTGCAGGACCAGCGAGGCGCCGGGGCCGTAGACGAGCAGCAGACCCTCCAGGTCGCCGTCGTCCCGCGGGAGTTCGTCGAACAGGTCGGACAGGGGGTTCTCGGCGAGCTTGCAGTAGTAGGGATCGTCGGCGTCCGGGGCGCTCATGGTGCGGCGCCGCACCACGGCGGGGGACGCGTAGCGCGTACGGATGTCGAGGGCGCGTACGGGCAGGGAGCAGGCGGCGGTGAGCCGGGCGGCGGTGGTCTGCCAGTCGGCGGCCGGTGGCCCTTCGATCGCCACGACTGCGGGCTCGGACGGCAGTTGGGCGGCGACGGCCTCCCAGCCGTCGGCCAGTACGGTCCCCGGTGCCGGGGGGTAACGCGGGTCGAGCCGGTACACGCGTGCTCCTTCGTGCGGTGGTTCTTCACGGGGGGATTCAGAGACGACGTACGAACAGCACCGCGGTCGTGCCGAGGGCGGGGATGTCGACGGTCACCAGGCCGTCGGACAGGGGCAGTTCACCGCCGGTCGACCCCAGGTAGTCCGCGCTGTGGGCTGCCGCGACCGGGAAGTGGACCCGCACCGGGCAGGCCACGGGCTCCTGGGCGAAGGACTGGAGCCGGAGCAGGACATCGCCCGGCCCCGGCGCCGTGACACCGACCAGGCGGATCCGCTCGTCCCCGAGGTCGGCGAAGGAGTACGACGTCCGCCCGCCGCCCTCCGCTCCCCTGGCCCGCACGGCCCGCAGCGGGCGGCTCCAGGCCGCGGCCGTCCGGGGGCCGAGCCCGTCGGCGGTGGGGCCGCAGGCCAGGCTGTAGCGGTAGGTGAACTCGAAGCCCTGCTGGCTCGGGAAGTTGGTGTCCCACAGGTTGTTGTGGATCCAGGAGAAGACGGTGGCGGGCTCGTCGTGTCCCATCGTCCTGGGGAACGGCGCGTACGGCAGCGCGATGTTGCCGAACTGCACCAGGGGCGCGTCCTGCGTGGACCAGGCCACCGCGAGTGACGCGTCGGCGAGGGTCACCCAGCGGCGTACGGCCCGCATGTGCAGCGCCGAACCCGGCACCACGGGCAGGGAGGTGCCGGTCACGCCGCCGGATGCCTCCATCCGGACGACCGGCTCGTCGAAGGCGAAGGGGAACGCGAAGTAGGCGCTCTCCTTGCGCGGCGTCGCGTCCTTGTCGATGCGGTTCTCGATGTCGAGGCGGGGCACGCCCACGGGCAGGGTGAGGGTGGTGCGCAGCCGGTTGGCCCCGGCCGGGCGGGTCTCGTACGTGATCGATTCGGCCGTCGCGGTGGAGGTGCGGGCGATGAGCGCGGCGGGCGGGGCGACGGCGCGGCTCCCGAGGTGTTCGAGACGGTCGGAGGCCGTCGTGCGGCTGGAGTTGTGGTTGAAGGCTCCCGCGGTGGTGTAGCTGTCGTGGATGTAGCCGTTGAAGCCGACGGTCGCGTCGGGGCGGACGAGTTCGCGCCCTGTCGCCTTGTCGATGACGGAGGCGATGCACGCGTGCGCAAGGTCCACGCGTACGGCGAGGTGCTCGTTCTCCAGGAGCGTCGGTTCAGGGCGTGCGAGCGCCGCGGCGGCGGTCCGCGCCGGGTCATCGCGTTCGGTGCCCCCGGTGGGGTTCCAGCCGGTGGCGGCCTTCACGACCGGGGCCGCCGAACAGTCGGCGGTCCGCGCGGCGTCTGCGGTGATGTCCAGGCGCACCGAACCAGCGGGCGGCACCTCGGCCACGCGCACCGCCAGGAACCGTCCGGCGTCCCGGTGGTCGTCGTTGGTCTGCGGCTGCTCCTCGTGGGCGAGCCGCCGTCCGTCGCGGGCATCGTGCACGGCCACCGGCTGTTCCAGCGGCACGCTGCTCTCCGGCAGGAAGACGCGTACGACGTCCGTGCGCGGCCAGGAGCAGGTGTTGAGCACGTGGTACGTCGCCGCGGCGCCCGGCGTCGCCGCGAGCCGCTGCCCGAGCCGGGCGCTCGCCCTGCCCAGGAGCGCGTTCCCGTCGTCGTACGCGCGCATCGCCTGCCCGTACTTCCAGTGCCACTGGTGTTCTCCGGAGTGGCCGCCCTCGTCGCCGTGGGTCCACGGGTCGCCGGCGCCCCAGGTGTGCTCGTCGAAGAGCGACACCGCCTCGTAGACCCCGGCGGCGTCCGCACTGTCGTCCTCGGCCCCCGTGGCGCCGAGGATGCCTGCGAACGTGCCGATGGTCTGGGCGTCGGCGACCACGGACTGGGCGGTGCGGGCCAGGGAGAGCGGCCGCGCACCGGAACCGACTCCGTCGACCCACCAGTCGGTCCAGTCGCCCTCGAAGGTCTGTATCGCGTCGCCGATCCTGGCCTCGGCGTCGGTGAAGAAGTCCTCGTTGCGCGAGAGCCGCAGCTGGGGGTGGGCCCAGGTCTCGTTCCAGCGGCGTACGGTGTCGGCGATGATGCGGCGGGGCGGCGCGTTGTCACCGAACTTGCCCTGCACGCGCAGGTGGAGGACGTCCCAGGGGTAGGGCTCGCGCTTGATCTCGGCCTGGTCCATGGCCCAGCCGAAGATGCCGCCGCGGTAGGGGTAGGGGTTCGTGGCCAGGGAGGTCAGATAGGCGGGCAGCAGGTCGTCGACGTCCGCGTAGTTGGTGTCGAAGCCGAGCAGCGGGCCTTCCATGTAGGCGAGGCCGTGCGGGGTGTCGGTGACCCAGACGAGGACGCTGTTGCCGCTGGGGGCGCGCCAGCGGAAGAGGCGGGGCAGCTTCTCGCCGCCGACCAGATGGGGCACGGAGCGTCCGGCCCAATTGTGCGCGACGGAGAGGTACTTGACCCCGGCGGCGGACAAGGCGTCGACCAGGCCGACGACCGCGCCCGGCACGTCGGTCTGCATGGCGGAGGTGAACGTGACGCCGTGCCGGTCGCGCACGTCGTGGGCGAGGCGGAGCAGTTCGTGCAGTTCGTCCGTGGAGCAGGTCTCGGTGTGCAGGTTGAACGGCAGGGCGGTCAGTTCGATGCGTCCCTCGCGCACGCGGCGTACGAACTCCTCGACCTGCTCGGCGGGCCGGGCGTCCGCCCACTGCTGGAACGACCACAACGACTCGACGCACCAACGGAATTGGGACTCGGCAGGCCAGTCGTCGGTGGCCCGGGTCAGCTCCAGACAGGAGTCGAGGAAGGAGAGGTGTTCGGCCAGGACGTGGCCCTGGGGGTCGGTGTAGCCGATGTCGAGGTGGGAGTGGTGGACCAGGTGGAGGGTCCACCGGCGCTGCGGGGTGAGCCGGATGTCGATGCCGTCAGCGGTGTCCGGCAGGCAGACGGTGAGACGGGTCTCGGTGTCGACGGCGGGCACCATGAGGCGTACGGAGCCGCCGGGGCCGGGGAGCCGCTCGACGGGCAGCGCGGTCCCTGACTCGGTACGGACGGTGAACTCGGCAGGCAGGACGGACCCGTTGACCGCCTCGATCCGCAGCGACTGCGTGAGACCGTCGCCGCCCGCGGCCCTGCGCAGGAGCGGTTCCTCCGTGAGCCGCAGGGCGCTGCCGCCGAGGCTTCCCTCCGCGGTGATGACAGAGGAGCGCAGGCTGTCGCGTATCCGGTCGTTGTCCCAGTCGGTGGTGCGGACGAGGGCCCGTGTCGTCATGCGGTTCTCTCCCGGAGGGTGGTCGGGTCGGCGGTCTCAGCGGGCGGATGCGGTGACGCCGCGCAGGAACAGGCCGCGGAACACCAGGAAGAGGAGGAGCGTGGGCGCGGAGACGATCAGCGCGCCGGCCAGGATGACGGGCGGTCCCGTCGAGGAGTAGGCGTTGTTGAGGGTGGTCAGGGCGGCCATCACCGGCTGGACGTCGGGGCTGCGGCTGAGCGTGATGCCCAGGAGCAGGTCGTTCCAGACGGCCGTGAACTGGAAGATGAAGGCCGCGGCGAGCCCCGCCTTCATCAGCGGGACGTGGATGCGCCAGAAGATCCGCCGGAAGGACGCGCCGTCGATGAGCGCCGCCTCGGTCAACTCGGGTGGCATGGTGGTCATCTGATTGCGGATCAGGAAGAACGCGAACGGCACCGCCCACGCCGCGTAGATCAGCATGAGCCCGAGCCGCGTGTCGTAGAGGTTGGCGTCCGCGTACAGGCCGAAGAGCGGCGCGAGGAACATCTGGAGCGGGAAGAGCGTGCCGGAGTAGATCAGCCAGAACCAGAAGGCGGGCCTGGGGATCGGCAGGACCACGACGGCGAAGGCCGCCATGGCCGCGATGAGCACCGCGGCGAGTCCGCACACCACGGCGTAGAGCAGCGAGGCCTGGAAGCTGTCGCCGATGCCCGCCACGTTCCAGGCGGTCCTGAGGTTCTCGACGAGGTCGAAGCCCTGGACGGTCCATTCGGGCTTGCCGGTGTACTCGGCGGCGGGCGTCAGCGCGTTGACCACGAGGAGGTAGAGCGGGATCAGCCAGAGCAGCACGCATCCGGCGATGAAGAGATGGCGCACGGTGCGACCCATGAGGTGCCTCCTCAGGCCTTGGCGTTGGCGGTGCGGGCGTCGGCCTCGGGCATCTGGCGGCGCAGGTACATCCAGGAGGAGGCGACGACGATCACCGAGAGGACGAGCGCGATCGCCGAGCCGTAGCCGATGTGGAAGAGCCGGAACGCCTCGCGGTACATGCTCAGGGCAAGGGTCTCGGAGGAGCGGGAGGGGCCTCCCTTGGTGAGGATCCAGATCATGTCGAACGCCTTGAGGCTGTTCACGATGGCCATCCCGACCACGACGACGGTCACGGCCCGCAGCTGGGGCAGCGTGATGTACCGGAACATCCGCCAGCCGCTCGCGCCGTCCAACTGGGCTGCTTCGACGGTGTCTTGAGGGATGGCGCGAAGTCCGATCGCGAAGAGGACGACATTGAGCCCGGTGGCCTGCCAGGTACTGGCGACGATCATCGAGAGCGTGTTCTGCGGCCACTCCAGGAGCCAGGTCTGCGCCCACGAGTCGAGGCCGACCCCGCGGAGCACCTGATTGACCGCGCCGTCGGAGGTCAGCATGAAGTTCCACAGGACGGCGGTGGCCGCGGCGGAGATCGCGTACGGCAGCACGATCACCAGCTGGGCGATGCCGCCGAACCGCGTCCGGTGCGTGGCGACGGCGATGAGAAGACCGGCGAGTACGGGCAGGAGCAGGGTCCCCGCCACCCACATCAGGGTGTTGAGCAGCGACCGGCCGAAGATCGGGTCGTCGGCGAGGCGCGCGTAGTTGTCGAAGCCGGTGAAGGTGCTGGTGAAGCCGTTGTCCTCGAAGAAGCTGTCGTAGACGCTGCGGAAGAACGGATAGACGAGGAGTACGCCGACGAACGCGAAGGCGGGCAGCGCCCAGGGCAGGGCGGCGAGCGGTCCGCCGAGCCTGCCGTTGCCGCGGGCGGCGCGGGCGGCCTGGTGCGGGGTGCGGGTCGGGACCCGGCGGCGCACGCGCACGGGCTTCGCGGCCCGCTGGGCGGGGGTGACGATCTCGGTCATGTCTCCTCCGCCTCCCGCCATACCTGCGTCATGTCTCCTCCGCCTCCCGCCATACCTGCCACGCCTCGTCCGCGCGGTCCTGCATGGTCCGCAGCGTCCCGCGGGCCGACGACGGGTCCAGCAGGAACCCGGCGAGATCGTCGACGGTCGCCTCGACCAGTTCGGGCGGCCCCTGCTCCCAGAAGCGGTTGAGCAGCCAGAGCCGCTCGCCGCGGACCTTCTTCGCGAGCCCGGCGATCATCGGGTTCGGGGGCTCGACCTTCGGGTTGGGGCAGCCGTCCTGGAGGCTGTGCGAGAAGGCCTTCATCACGGCGGGCTCCAGCCAGTGGCCCGCCGCCTCCAACGCCTCTGCCCGGTCGGGCCCTTTGACGGTGGAGACGAGGGCGCTGGACTCGAAGATGACGCAGGGGCGGGCCTTCGGGTCCGCCATGGGCAGCACGAAGGCACCGAGGTTCTTGCCGGGCTTTCCGCCCGCGCCGACCAGGGTCGAGCCGAGCCAGGTGCCGCAGGGGACCATCCCGACCTTGCCGTGGACGAGGGCAGCGGCGGCGTCGGCGTGGCTCATGTCCATGGAGGTGAACCAGTCCTTGTCGAAGAAGGACTCCAGGGTGCGCAGGGCACGTTCGGCGCGCGGGTCGGTGTATCGCTCCCGGCCGTTCATCAAGTCCTCGTAGAACTGGGGGTCCTGGCGGCTGAGGACCTCCTGGAACCAGATGAACGCGGGCCAGCGATCGGCCGCCGAGCCGTGCAGCGGGGTGATCCCGCTCTCCTTGAGCCGCGCACTGACGGCGAGGAAGTCGGCCCAGGTCTCGGGGACTTGGAGGCGGTGCTCCTCGAACACCTCGATGTTGTAGAAGAACACCCAGTACGCGAGGTTCATCGGCAGGGCGTGGACCCGGCCCCGGTAGGTGAACGCGTCCCGCAACGAGGCGTCGACCCATCCCTTCGCGACGGCGCTGTCCCACTGCCGGGTGAGGTCGACGATGCCGCCGGTGCGGGCGAGGTCCTGGAGCCGGTAGCCCGACCAGTACTTGAGCATGTCCGGTGTCTTGCTGGTGCGCAGCGAGGACTTGACGACCTGCTCGAACGACTCCAGGGACGGATTGACCTCCGGTACGAGCCGCAGGCCCGCCACGGACTTCATCGCCGCCCCCGCTGCGGCCATCGGCTTCTCCCAGGCGGCACTGTCACCGAGCACGCCGACCCTGCCGGGAGGCTGGCCGCTCGCGGTTCCGCAGGCCGTGGCGAACGCTCCCGCGGCGGCCGCGGCGAGGAGGGTGCGGCGGTCCAGCGGGGTGCCCGGGGCGGGATGAAGGCGGTGACGACTACCTGACATGGGTGGCTCCCCCAGGTGTGTGTCGGCCCGGTGTTAGCGTTAACACGGGCGTGATGGAGCTTCTCTACGCCGGGATGGGATGTCAATGGTTCGCGCAGCGCGCACGACGCCCCGGGCCTGACCCACCGGTCCGCCGACGCCGCCCCGCGAAGGCCTCGATAGCCTCTGACCATGGCCGACACGAACTCCGCCGCCTACGAGGCGCACTTCACCCGCAGCCCCGCCCAGCTCTTCGGTGGCGCGGGCTGGAAGCGGCTGACCGCGTTCCGGGTCGACGGGACCGGCGTGCTGCTCGGAGGCGCTCCGGCCCGCTACCACACGCAGACCGCCCTGGTGCCGTGGCAGGACATCACGGCGCTCGTGACGTGGCGGCAGCAGATGACGGGCTCGGCGATGAACTACATCGGCGTCCGGCGCCGCCCCGGAGCGCCGCTCCTGCCCGGCCCCAATTCGGCGCTCACCCCGGAGAAGACGGCCGGTCTTGCCCCGCAGGTCGACCACGAACTCTTCCTGGCGAGCCGCGCGGTCAACCTCTGGCGCCTCGACCCGCAGGCCCTGCGGACCGCCGTCCAGGCATTCGCCCCCAACATGCCGATCCTGGACGCCGGTTGAGCCACCCGTCGGCCCTCTAGACGGGCACGGAGTCCTGAGCGGCGGGCTCCGGCAGCTCCCGGGTGCCCGGCACAGGCGAAGGGAGCAGCCACAGCACCGCGAGGACCGCTCCGGCCGTGCCGATCCAGAGCGTCGGGCGCAGCCCGATGGCCGAGCCGAGAAAGCCCCCGAGCAGGGCGCCCAGGGGGCGGAAGCCGTGGTTCAGGGTGCGGAAGGCGCCCATCACCCGCGAGCGGATGGCCTGCGGGATCAGCACCATCTGGAGCGACGCGGAGGCGATGTCGATGACCATCACCCCGACGCAGCTGAGGAATTCGGCGACGAAGAGCGTGGCGACGATCAGCGGCAGCGGACCGTCGGCGAGCGGCACGAGCACCAGGGGCAGGGTGAATCCCACGGAACCGCAGAGGATCGAGGGTCCGATGCCGAAGCGGCGCACGATCCTTCCGCTGCACGCCGCGCCGATCAGACCGCCGACGGCGCCGGCGCTCAGGATCGCACCGAGAACGCCCGCGCCCAGGCCGAGTTCGACCGTCACGTACAGCACGAAGAGCGTGTGGAACATGTAGTTGAAGAACTGGATCGTCCCGGACCACGCGAACAGCGCCCGCATCGACGGCTCCTTGACCACCCACCGCAGGCCTGCCGTGAAGTGCCCCTTGCCCACGGGTTCGGGCACGGGCTCGACCGGTTCGATCCGCGCGAGGAAGTGGGCCGAGACGAGATAGGTGAAGGCGTCGGCGAGCAGGGCGAAGGGGGCGGTGAGGATCTGCACGAGGAGCCCGCCGGCCCCGGGGCCCGCGAGCCAGGACATCGAACGGCTGCCGCTGACCAGCGAGTTGGCCTGCACATAGCGTTCGGGGGGCACCAGCGCCACGAACAAGGTGTTGTTGCAGACGTCGAAGAGCACGGTCAGCGCACCGATCGCGAACGCCGTCGCGTAGAGCTGCCCGAGCGTGAGGACGTCGAGCAGGTATGCGACCGGAAGGGTCACGAGCAGCGCCGCGCGGGCGAGATCGGCGGCGATCATGGCGCGCCGCCGCCGGGCCTGCCGGTCGGCCCACGCGCCCAGCGGGAGATTGAGGAGCAGCGTGGGCAGCAGCTCGGCCGCCTTGAGCCAGCCCATCTCGGCGGCGTCGGCGCCCAGGACGAGCACGGCGGCGAGCGGGATGGCGATCAGCGAGATCTCGCTGCCGACGAGGGAGACGGTCTGCCCGGTCCAGTAGCTCCGGAAGGTCCGCTCACGCAGGAGGCCGGGTATGCGCTCCGCGAGCTTCACCGGTCGGCGTCCGCGTCGCCGTCGGGGACTTCGTCAGGAATCTCCTGGTCCACGAAGGCGATGCGCAGCACGCTGACACGCCGCGCTCCTTCGGGGCGCAGGGACGGGTCGATGTTGCGGTCCTCGTAGGGACGCAGCAGGTCGTTCATCCGCTCGCCGATGCCGGCCAGCTCCTCCGGGGTGAGGTGGATGAACGTGTCGCCGAACTGCTCCGCCTCCTGCCAGGCGCGCGGCAGGAGGTGCCGCTTCTCCTTGGCCCGGACGACACGCTCGAAGTACCGCTCGGCGACGGCGGTGTTCAGCGCGTCCGACGCCTCGGCGACGGACGGGTCCTCGCTGTAGCCGGGCCAGTCGGTGAACTGGGCGGTCGCCCGCCACGGCTTCTCGCGCCCCCGGCCGCCTGGCGCCTCCTCGACGAGCCCGTACTTCGCGAGCATCCGCAGGTGGTACGAGCAGCTGGCCACGGACTCGCCGGTCAGCTCGGCCGCACGTGTGGCCGTGAATGGCCCGCTCCTCCGCAGCAGGCCGACCAGGGCCATGCGCGTGGGGTGGGCGTAGGCGCGCAGGGCGCGGGGGTCGGTGAGGCGGATGCTGCGGGGCGGCGTGCCGTCCGGGGAGGCGGTTTCAGAGGTCTCCGACATGATGTAAAGATATCTTTAGAAAGATTCCTTTACAAGGCTCCCCTTCAGGCCCGAACTGAGTGGCGGCCCCCCGTCCACGCGGCGACCATCGAGGGAAACCGGAGGAAGGGTTCGCTCGATGGCCAAGGACAAGAACAAGGACAAGAAGAAGGAAAAGGGCAGCAAGAAATCCGGCAAGGCCCCCGCCCCGCTCCGCGAGCTGCTGCGGATCCCCGAGGGCGAGCGCGTCGACCTCTCCCAGTACGCCGCCGACGCGACCCCGGCGGGACCGCCGGACAAGGCCACCGGGGTCCTGGCCACCGCACGGATGGGCGAACGCCTGGCCGACCTCCAGGAGCGGCTCTACGCGGCGAGCACCGCGGGCGACCGCCGTCGCGTCCTCCTCGTGCTCCAGGGCATGGACACCAGCGGCAAGGGAGGCACGGTCAAGCACGTCATCGGCCCGTTCAACCCCTCCGGCTGCCGCATCAAGGCCTTCAAGACGCCGACGCCCGAGGAGCGGAGCCATCCCTTCCTCTGGCGCATCATGCGGGCCCTGCCGCTACCCGGCGAGATCGGCATCTTCGACCGCTCGCACTACGAGGACGTCCTCATCGCCCGCGTCCACGAACTGGCCCCCCGCCGACAGCTCGGCCGCCGCTACGGCCAGATCAACCGCTTCGAGCAGAGCCTCACCGACGACGGCGTCACCGTCATCAAGTGCTTCCTGCACATCAGTTACGAACAACAGCGGCGCCGCCTGCTCGAACGCCTCGACAACCCGGACAAGCACTGGAAGTTCAACCCGGGCGACATCGCGGAGCGCGCCCTGTGGCCCGCCTACCAGGAGGCGTACGAGATCGCGCTCGAACGCTGCTCGACGGCGCATGCCCCGTGGTACCTCATCCCGGCGGACCGCAAGTGGTACCGCAACTGGGCGATCAGCAGCCTGCTCCTGGAGCACCTGGACGAGCTGGATCCGCAGTACCCGCGAGGGGACTTCGATGTCGACCTGGCACGGAAGCAGCTCCTGGGCGACGGTGGCGCATAGGTACAAGATCGGACAGAAGTTACCTCTAGGTATGCAGTGACTTAATGCGCCAGTAGCAGTAGAACTCGTTCCCATTCCTACGAGAGTGAGGAACGTCACATGAGTGGCACTACCACGCGCATTACCGATCCAGAGGGCGTCACACGGCGAAGATTCTTAGCAGGAACTGGTTCTATTCTCGGCGCAGTCACCCTCTCCGCTCAGGCCATCCCCGCCGCCGCCCAGGCAGACTCCCAGGCGGCGGCCGGACCCATCGGCGACGGAGCCCGCGTCCCCGTCCTGGTGATCGGCACCGGGTACGGCGGCTCCGTCGCCGCCCTGCGTCTCGCCCAGGCAGGCGTCGACGTCCACATGATCGAGATGGGCATGGCCTGGGACACCCCCGGCTCCGACGGCAAGATCTTCGCCCACACGACCTCGCCCGACGGCCGTTCCTACTGGCTGCGCACCAGGACCAAACAGCCCCTGAGCAACTTCCTCGGCTTCCCGATCGACAAGGACATCCCCCGCTACACCGGGATCCTCGACGCCGAGGAGATGGGCGGGATCATCGTCTACCAGGGCCGCGGCGTCGGCGGCGGCTCACTGGTCAACGGCGGCATGGCGGTCACGCCCAAGCGCGAGAACTTCGGCGCCATCCTCCCGTCGGTCAACGCCGACGAGATGTACTCCACGTACTACCCGCGCGCCAACGCCGGTCTCGGCGTCAGCACCATCGACCCGGCCTGGTTCGACAGCGTCGACTGCTACCAGTACTCCCGCGTCGGCCGTAAGCACGCCCAGCGCTCCGGCTTCCCGTTCGTCTTCGTGCCGGGTGTCTACGACTGGGACTACATGAAGCAGGAGGCCGCCGGAACGGTCCCCAAGTCGGCGGTCGCCGGCGAGATCCTCTACGGCAACAACTACGGCAAGAAGTCGCTCCAGAAGACCTACATCGCCAAGGCGAAGGCGACCGGCAAGGTCACCATCTCCCCGCTGCACAAGGTCACCACGGTCTCCCCCGCGTCCGGCGGCGGCTACACCGTCGTCATCGAGCAGCTCAACACCAGCGGCACGACCACCGCCACCAAGTCCGTGACCGCGGACCGGGTGTTCTTCGCGGCCGGCAGCGTCGGCACCAGCAAACTCCTCGTCAAACTGAAAGCCACCGGCGCGCTGCCCCAGCTGAACGGGGAGATCGGCAAGGGCTGGGGCGACAACGGCAACGTCATGTGCGGCCGCGCCAACCACATGTGGGACGCGACCGGCAAGGTCCAGTCGGCCATCCCCACGGGCGGCATCGACAACTGGGCGGCCGGTGGCGCGTTCGCCGAGGTGGCGCCATTGCCCACCGGGATCGAGACGTACGCCTCGTTCTACCTGTCGATCACCAAGAACCCGAACCGTGCGTCCTTCTCCTGGAACGCCGCCGCGGGCAAGGCGGAGCTGAACTGGCAGACGGCATGGAAGCAGCCGTCCATCGACGCCGCCAAGACCATCTTCGACAAGATCAACTCAAAGGAGGGGACGATCTACCGCACCGATCTGTTCGGCACGTACAAGATCTGGGGCGACCACCTCACCTACCACCCGCTCGGCGGCGCCGTCCTGAACAAGGCCACCGACAACTACGGCCGTCTGCACGGCCATCCGGGCCTGTACGTCATCGACGGCTCGCTGATCCCCGGCAACACGAGCGTCAACCCGTTCGTCACCATCACGGCGCTCGCGGAACGGAACATCGAGAAGATCATCGCGACCGATCTGTAGCCGTGTCCTCCCGGTGCCGGGGCAGGAAGCGTCAGTGCCCCGGCAGGACGCACACCGCGTCGAGGCCGAGCACATGGTTGAGTCGGCCGAACGCCAGCCAGGAGCCGATGCTCATGCTCAGCTCCACGATCTCGTGCTGGCTGTAGTGCGCGGTCATCCGCGTCCAGAACTCCTCGTCGAGGCCATGGTGATCCAGGGCGTACCGCTCGGCGTACTCGGCGGCAAGGCGTGTCCGGTCGTCGAAGGCGTCGGTGGTGCGCCACTGGGTCACCGCTTCGGCGAACTCCTCCTCGACCTTCTGCCCCTCGCGTTCGGTCCGCCAGTCGAGGCAGAACAGGCACCCGTTGATCTGCGCGACGCGCAGCCGTGCGGCCTCGAACTCCCGCAGCCCCAGGGTCGTGTGCTCGTACACCGCCAGCGAGAAGTTCGCGGCGGCCATGCCGATCCCGGGGACCATGTCACCCCACACGTACCCGATCGGCTCCTGCCCCTCGGGAATGTCAATCTTCATTTCTGGCTCCTTCCGAGCTTGCCTGTCGCGGGGCGCAGCGGGATGTCCAGCGCGTCGTAGAGTCCGGGCTCCGCGGCCACGAGCCAGTCGATGGCGCCGACCAGACGGCCGACCGCGGTGGCGTTGCCGCCCGCTGACCGGTTCTCGCCCTCGTCGGTGGCCTCGACCGTCACCTCGATGCGCGGGCGGCCCTCGATGATCACCCGGTGCGCGCCCGCGCCGTCCGGCGGCGTCGGCCAGTCCGGTGCGCACGACGGGTGGATGCGGGTGACGTGCTCGATGACGATGCGGGGCTCTCCTGCGACGATCCCCTGCACCTCGAACCGCACGGCACCCTGGGTGCCCTTCTCGAAGTCGCCCATCGTGCGCGTGGTCACCGAGGTGGCGAGCGCGCGGCGCTCCAACGTCTCGCGGATGTCGTCGAGTTCGACACCGAGCGCCCTGGCCATCAGCCGTATCTGGCCGCCCCACACCATGGTCGGGACGGTCTCGGCGAGCATCAGGGGCTCGTAGTCCATCGGATGCCCCATGCCGATCAGGTGGCGTACGGAATCCTCCTGGTCGTACGTGGAGTAGTCGAAGATCTCCTGGCAGCGGATCGCGTCGACGGTGCTGCCGAGTCCGCTGATCAACAGCGGCAGTACGTCGTTGCCCCAGCCGGGGTCGACGCCGGACACGAAGAGGGAGCCGCCTCCTTCGGCAATGGCGGCGACGACCGGATCCCGCAGCTCGGGCGGGGCGTTGCGCTGGTCGTAGAGCGCGTAGAGCGCGGGGGTGACGACGACGGCTCCGGCCCGGATCACCCGGCCGACGTCGTCGAGGGCCTCGTCGGGGCGGATGTCGCCGGAGGCCGCGTAGACGACGGCCTGGGGCGAGGCCGCGAGGACCGCCTCGATGTCGTCGGTCGCGGCGACGCCCGACCGCCCGTCGAGCCCGGCGAGGTCGGCCGCGTCGCGGCCGACCTTGTCGGGACTGTGGACGAGCACGGCCGTGAGCTTCAGCGCCGGGTGGGCCTCGACGGCACGGATGGCCGCGCGGCCGACATTTCCGGTACCCCAGACAACCGTGGAAATCATGCGGCGGAGGGTAACCAGAGGACGTATCAGTTCATAGAGCCATGACCGGAGAGATGTGCGTCAAGGACGCCTGCCCTGGACACCTGCCCCGGCCGACCTGCCCCGGAGACCTGCCTTAACGGATGTTCACGTCGATGCACGCGTAGAAGGCGTTCGACGTGTCGCCGATGTTCCAGACCGCGAGCACCTTGTGCCTGCCGGTGGCGCTGCCGAGGTTGACCTGGTGCGAGACGGTGGCGGGCGGCTGCTGGTTGCCGCCGTCGATCGTCGCGACCTTCGTGCCGTCGACGAAGTACTCGTAGTTCGCGGTGCGGTGGCGTGCGGTGAAGGTCCAGGTGAAGGTCTGCGTCCTGCTCACGTCGCTGACCTTCCAGCCCTTGCTGTCGTCGTTCAGCTCCGCGAACCGCGCGTTGCCGCCGCTACAGCTGCGCAGACCCTTGGGCCCCTCGACGCTCTGGGGTTCCCACTTGATCTCTCCGCACGCGACCGTGCCGGCGGCGCACTGCGCCTGCCGGCTGGCCGGTGCGTTGACGTATCCGTGCGCGCTGGCCGAACCGGTCGGCAGCGTGAGGGCGAGGACCGGTGCCAGGCCCGCACCTATCATCGCGGCCAACTTCCGCTTCCTGTGCATGCGTAACTCCTTCACGGCGCTGTGGAGTGGGGGTGTGCGTGAAGTGCTTCTGCAGGTTGCGCGACGTACTTGGGTGGGGGGGTACGAGAAGAGGTGGGGCCAGATGTTCGCGATGGCCGATTAGTCCAGACCATAGACTTTGGCGAGGCTCGGTCAAGGCCGGTTTCGGGCCACGTACGGGCCACGTATGGGCCACGTATGGGCCACGTACGGACGGCGGGCGCCGCGTGGCCTACGCCGTGCGCCTCAGCAGTGCCGAGAGGTGGTGCTGCAGCGGCTGGCCGACCGCCTCCAGGTCGTGGACGAAGGTGAGTTGGCCGTCGTCGGTGAACGTGTAGCGGCGGCGGGTGGCCTTGACCTCCTTGGCCGTAGGGGTGCGCGCCACCTCGCTGGTGGAGAGGTCGATCGAGCCGCCGGCGGCCTGGCCCACCGCGATCTCGGCGATGCCGGTGGGCTGGGTGATCAGCGCCTCCACCCGCCCTTCGGGCTGCATCCGCCACCAGCCGCTCTCCCGGGCGGAAGGACGCAGCGGCGCCTCGTCGGCGTCGAGCAGCCAGGCCCTGGCCTCGTAGCGCAGGAAGGGGCGCCCGTCGTGGCTGAAGGTGACCTCCTGGGCGTACGTGAAGTCCGCGTCGAGGGTCGGGTACTCGCCCTGGCCCCGGCCGTGCCAGGTCCCCAGGAGACCGAGCACGGGCGCGAGCAGCGGATGCGGTGCCGGAGCCTCGTCCGGTCGGTGACCGTCGGGGTACGGGTGCTCCGGTGCGGGGTCGAACACGGTGTGCGCTCCAGGGGTAGGGGCCGATGCCTGGAGGAAGCCTAGGGGCCCGCGGGGGCGGAGGCCGGAAGGCGGCGGCAGCGGCGGGAGCCCTCACCGGCGGTGGCCGAAAACTTAGGGTAACCTAATCGACCGGCCCGGCTTCGGCGGATTTCGCGTCCCGCACCACGCCCAAGTCCCGCCACCCCTAAGGGAGTTGGCTGTTGGAGACTGCAAGGTGACGCGGAGCAGAAGGGTCCGTCCGACCCTTCTCGTGGCTCTGCTCGGCGCCGTCCTGGCCGTGCTCTGCGTGCTGTCGATCGCCCTGGGCGCGGCCAGCATTCCGCCGGACCAGGTCGTGCGGGCGCTGTTCGGCCACGCTCCGAGCAGGCTCGTGGAGAACATCGTCTGGTCGGCACGCGTGCCCCGCACCACGCTCGGCATCGCGGCGGGCGCGGCCCTCGGTCTCTCCGGCGCGCTCATGCAGGCCCTGACCCGCAATCCGCTCGCGGACCCGGGCATTCTCGGCGTCAGCGCCGGTGCCTCCTTCGCCATCGTGCTCGCCGTCGGGGTGATCGGCGTCGGCTCGTTCCACGGGTACGTCTGGTTCGCCTTCGCGGGCGCTCTCGTGGCGAGCGTCCTGGTCTACCTGCTCGGCAGGCTGGGCCGATCCGGCCTGACGCCGGTCAAACTGGCCCTCGCCGGTGTCGCGGTGACCTCGCTGCTCTCCTCCCTCACCAGCGCGATCGCGCTGACCGACCCCGACGCGCTCGACCGCTTCCGTTTCTTCTCCGCCGGTTCGATGGCCGACCAGGACGGCGCCACGGTCCTGCGGATCCTGCCCTTCATCGCGGTGGGCACGGCCCTCGCCCTGGCGTGCGCACCGGCCCTCAACAGCCTGGCCCTCGGTGACGACGTGGCGGCATCGCTCGGGCGGCGGCTCGGTCTGGTCCGGCTCCAGGGGGTCGCCGCGGTCACGCTCCTGACCGGCGCGGCGGTCGCGGTGATCGGCCCGGTCGTCTTCATCGGGCTGATCGTTCCGCATGTCGCCCGCGTGCTGGCCCAGTTGGCGGGGATCGGCCCGGACCACCGCTGGCTGCTTCCGCTCTCGGCGCTGCTCGCCCCGTGCCTGCTGCTCGCCGCCGACATCGTCGGACGGGTCGTCGCACGGCCCACCGAGATCCAGGCGGGTGTCGTCGTCGCCTTCATCGGCGGCCCGTTCTTCATCGCCATGGTCCGCCGACGCCACCTGTCGGAGGTATGAGGATGAGCGGCTCGAAGACCGCGCGCGGCTCGTCCGTCGTCCGTACCCACGGGTCAGCCGTCCGCACCCACGGGTCCTCCGTCCGTACGTTCCGGCTGACCGTGCCGCCCGTCTCCGGAATCCTGCGCCCCCGGCTCGTGGCGCTGGGCGCGGTGCTCGCCGTCGGCGGCTTCCTGCTGTTCTGCTGGGGCCTGACGATCGGCGACTACCCGATCGCCTTCGCCGATGTCGTACGCGCCCTCGCGGGCTCCGGCGACCCGGGCACCGTCCTCGTGGTCGAGGAACTGCGGCTGCCCCGCGCCCTGGTCGGACTGCTCGCCGGGGTCGCCTTCGGCGTGTCCGGCGCGCTGTTCCAGACCATGACCCGCAACCCGCTGGCGAGCCCCGACATGATCGGCCTGACCCAGGGCGCGGGCACCGCCGTCGTCGCGGGGATCGTCCTCGGCTGGGACGGCGGCCTCGGCACCCAGGCGCTCGGGCTCTTCGGCGCCCTGGCCACGGCGCTCGTCGTCTACGCCCTGGCCTGGCGCCGCGGCGCCACCGGCTACCGCATCATCCTGGTCGGCGTCGGAGTGGCCTGGATCTGCACCAGCGCCACCGACCATCTCCTGGCCAGGGGCGGCCGGTTCCAGGCGCAGGCAGCGCTCGGCTGGCTGGTCGGCAACCTCAACGGCCGTACGTGGGGCCAGGTCGGGCCGCTCGCGATCGCCCTCGCGGTGCTGCTGCCCGCGGCGCTGCTGCTCGGGCGGCTGCTGCGCACCCTGCAACTGGGGGACGACGTGGCCACCGGGCTCGGCACCCGGGTGCAGCCGGTGCGCCTCGCAGTCCTGCTCTGCGGGGTCGGGCTCGTCGCCTTCGCCACCGCGTCCGCGGGACCCGTGGCCTTCGTGGCCCTCGCCGCGCCACAGATCACCCAGCGCCTCGCCCGCACGGCGTGGCCGCCCACCCTCGCCTCGGGGCTCACCGGGGCCGTGGTGGTCCTCGGCAGTGACCTCATCGCCCGCACACTCGTCTCCGGCACGGAACTGCCGGTCGGCATCGTCACCGGCGTGCTCGGCGCGCCGATCCTGCTCTGGCTGCTCGTCCGCGCCAACCGCGCGGGTTCAGGAGGTTGATCCCATGTCGGCTGACTCCCTGTCGACCGACCCGGCTCCGGCAGGCCCGGCGCCGGCCACCGACGTGGACCTGCGGGCCCGCGACCTGAGCCTGGCCTACGGCAACCGCCTGGTGGTGGACGGCCTCGACCTGGCCGTGCCGCCGGGCCGCATCACGGCCGTCGTGGGCGCCAACGCCTGCGGCAAGTCCACCCTCCTGCGCGCCCTGGCCCGGCTGCTCGCACCCCGCGGCGGCGCCGTCCACCTGGACGGCCGCGCGCTACACTCCATACCGAGCCGCGAGCTGGCCCAGCGCCTTGGCATCCTGCCGCAGAGCCCGGTCGCGCCCGAGGGTCTGACCGTCATCGACCTGGTCAACCGCGGCCGGTCACCGCACCAGACCTGGTGGCGGCAGTGGTCGAAGTCCGACGAGGACGCCGTCCACCAGGCGCTTGCCGCGACCGGCATGACCGATCTCGCGGACCGTCCCGTCGACGAACTCTCCGGCGGACAGCGCCAACGCGCCTGGATCGCCATGGCGGTCGCCCAGGGCACCCCCGTACTGCTCCTCGACGAGCCGACGACCTATCTCGACCTCGCGCACCAGATCGACGTACTCGACCTGATCACCGACCTCAACCGGCGCGAGAACCGCACCGTCGTGATGGTGCTGCACGACCTCAATCAGGCCTGCCGCTACGCCGATCACGTCGTCGCCATGAAGTCGGGCCGGATCGCGGCCGAAGGCACCCCGGCCGAGGTGATCACCGTCGACACCGTGCGGGACGTCTTCGAGCTGAAGTGCCGCATCACCCCGGACCCGGTCAGCGGTACGCCGCTGGTCATTCCCATCGGCCGTCACCACGGCGAATCGACTTAGGGTAGCCTCACCTGGATTTCTTGCATCTGCATGGTCCGGTCCTGGAGAGGTGGCGGGTGAGTACATCAAGTCCGTCGGGGCGGGACGTCCTGAGAGAGTCCATACGGGGGCAGCGGCGCGATGTCGGCGTCGGCGCGCTGCTGGGTTCCGGCCACCAGATAGGCGAGGCGCTGGTCCCCGTCCTGATCGGTGTCGCGATCGACCAGGCCGTCACCGACTCCGACACCGGCGCCCTGCTCGTCTGCCTCGGCGTCCTGGCCGTCGGCTATGTGGCACTCGCGCTGAGCTTCCGCTTCGGCGCCATGGCCGGTGAGCGGGCCGCGGCCCGCGCCGAGCACACCCTTCGCATCTCTCTCGTACGCCGCATACTCGACCCGGGCGGCGGCGCCGAGGAAGGCCGGCTGCCCGGGGCCCTGGCCAACATCGCGACCGAGGACGCCAAGCGCGTCGGCGCCGTCAACATGGCCCTGATGGCCGGGATCTCGGCGCTGACAGGCATCCTCACCTGCGCCGTCGTCCTGCTGCGCATGTCGCTGACGCTCGGCCTCGTCGTGCTGCTCGGCACGCCGGTGCTGCTCTGGCTCGGACATCTGCTGAGCAAGCCGCTCGAGCACCGCAGCGAGGCCGAGCAGGAGCGCGCCGCGCACGCGTCGGCCGTCGCCGCCGACCTGGTGACGGGCCTGCGGATACTCAAGGGCATCGGCGGCGAGTCGGCGGCCATCGCCCGCTACCGCACCACAAGCCGCGACTCCCTCGGGGCCACCCTGAAGGCCGCACGCGCACAGGCCTTCCAGAGCGGTGTGGTCCTCGCGCTGACGGGGTTCCTGATCGCCGCCGTCGCGCTGGTCGGCGGCAGGCTCGCCGCCCAGGGCAGCATCAGCCTCGGCGAGCTCGTGTCGGCGGTCGGCCTCGCGCTCTTCCTGCTCGGCCCCCTGGAGACGCTCTCCTGGGTCAACGCCGAACTCGCCCAGGGCAGGGCGTCGGCCACCCGGATCGCGGAGGTCGTCGCCACCCCGGCCACGATCACCGCCGGGGAGCGGAGCCTGTCCCAGCCGGTGCGCGGCGCCGTCCGGCTCGACGGCGTCCGGCACGGCGGTCTGCGCGGAGTGGACCTGGACGTCGCGCCCGGCGAACTGCTCGGCGTGGTCGCGACCGACCCCGCGCACGCGGGCGACCTGCTGCGCTGCCTGGCCCGGCGGACCGACCCCGACACCGGGACCGTCGCACTGGACGGCATGTCCCTGCGGGATCTCGACCCGGCCGAGCTGCGCACGGCGATGCTCGTCGCCGATCACGACGCGGACCTCTTCGCGGGCACCGTCCGCGAGAACGTCACGGCCGCCGCACCCGACGGCGCCGACCCGGAACAGGCGATGGCGGCCGCCGGAGTGACCCAGGTCGCCCAGACCCTGCCGGACGGCGAGCACACGCCGGTCGGGGAGCGCGGCCACTCGCTCTCGGGCGGGCAGCGCCAACGCGTCGCCCTGGCCCGTGCCCTCGCGGCCGAACGGCCCGTCCTCGTGGTCCACGATCCGACCACCGCGGTCGACGCCGTGACCGAGGCCCGCATCGCCGCCGGTCTGCGCGAGATCCGCAAGGGCCGCACCACGATCCTGGTGACCACGAGCCCCGCGCTGCTCTCGGTCACCGACCGCGTGGTGCTCCTGGACGAAGGCCGGGTCACCGACACGGCCCCGCACGCCGAACTGATCCAGCGTCATGAGGCTTATCGCACGGCGGTGTTGGCATGAACGAGACCTCGAACGAGCAGCAGTCGGACACCCGCGAGCTGCTCCCCACCGCCACCGCGACCCGCACCCGGGCCGCGGTCCGCGAGCTGGTGCGCCCGCACCGCGGCCTGGCGGTCGGCGGCTTCGCGGTGATGATCGCGGCGACGGCGGTGGGACTCCTCGTCCAGCCGATCCTCGGCCGCATCGTGGACCTGGTGGCCGACCAGCGCCCTGCGGGAGACCTCACGCTGCCGGTCGTCCTGCTGGTCCTCGTCGCCCTCGCGCACGGCGGCACCACCTCGCTCGGCCTGTCGCTCGTCTCCCGGCTCGGCGAGACCGTGCTCGCGCAGCTGCGCGAGCGGTTCGTGGAGAAGGCCCTGCGACTGCCCCTCGAACAGGTGGAGAAGGCCGGTGCCGGAGACCTCACCGCGCGGGTGACCCGGGACGTCTCGGTGGTGGGCGAGGCGGTGCGCAGCGCCCTGCCCGAACTGGCCCGTTCCCTGCTCGCCATCTTCCTGACGCTGGCCGCGATGGCGGCGCTCGACTGGCGTTTCCTGGTCGCGGCCCTGCTCGCGGTGCCCGTCCAGGCGACCACCGCCCGCTGGTACGTCCGCCATGCCGTGCCGCTCTACGCCCAGCAGCGCATCGCCACCGGCGCCCAGCAGCAGCAGCTCCTCGACACCATCGCAGGGGCGGGCACGGTGCGGGGCTTTCGCATCGAGGAGGAGCACACCGCACGGGTGACCCGGCGTTCGTCGACCGCGGTCGCGCTGAAGATGCGCGGCATCCGGCTGGTCCTCGACTTCTACAACCGCCTGCACGTCGCCGAGTACACCGGGCTCGCCGCGGTCCTCGTCACCGGTTTCCTGCTCGTCCGCTCGGACTCCGTGTCCATCGGCACCGCGACCGCCGCCGCGCTGTACTTCCACAGCCTGTTCACGCCGGTCAACTCCGCACTCGTGCTCCTCGACGACGCGCAGTCGGCGACCGCGTCGCTCGCCCGCCTCGTCGGGGTCGCGGACGAGCCGACGCCTGAGCCCACGCGGGCCGAGGGGACGGCCGAGCCGTCGCAGCCCGGTGCGGCGCCGGACGGCACCGTCACCGTGACCGGCATCGACCACGCGTACGTACCCGGCCGTCCCGTCCTGCGACACGTGGACCTCACGCTGCGGGCCGGGGAGCGGGTGGCTCTTGTCGGCCCGAGCGGCGCGGGCAAGACCACGCTCGCCAAGCTGATAGCGGGGGTGCACCGGGCGACCTCGGGATCGGTGCGCCTGGCCGGAACCCCGGGCCGGGGCAACGGCCTTCCGGTGGCCCTGGTCACCCAGGAGACGCATGTCTTCGCCGGGCCGCTGGCGGACGACCTGCGTCTTGCCCACCCCGACGCCACCGACGACGAACTGCGCACGGCGCTGACCGACGTCGACGCGCTGGAGTGGGCCGAAGCGCTGCCCGACGGCCTGGACACGGTCGTGGGCGACGGAGGCCACCGCCTCACCTCCGCCCAGGTCCAGCAACTCGCCCTGGCCCGGCTGATCCTCGCCGATCCGCCGGTGGCCGTGCTCGACGAGGCGACGGCCGAGGCCGGAAGCACCGGCGCGCGTCTCCTGGAGAAGGCCACGGACCGGGCGGTCGAGGGACGCACGGCGCTCGTCGTCGCCCACCGACTGACCCAGGCCGCGACGGCGGACCGGATCGTCGTCATGGAGGACGGCCGGATCGTGGAGAGCGGCACCCACGACGAACTGCGCGAAGGCTCCGGCCCCTACGCCTCCTTGTGGCAGGCGTGGTCCGGCACCCGTACCGCGACCGACAAGTCCCCCACGCACCGCGCAGGTCCCGACACCACCACCGTGAAGGACGACGACTGATGCTCGGCTCTCCAAGACGCACGGCACGCATCACCACAGCGCTCGCCTCCGCGCTCCTCCTGCTCGCCGCCGCCACGGCCTGCGGCTCCGGAGACGACTCCGGCACGGGCTCGGACAACGCCGCGTCCGCGGACGGCGCCTTCCCGGTGAGCATCGCGCACAAGTACGGCAGCACCACCGTCAAGTCCGAGCCCAAACGCATCGTCACCGTCGGCCTCACCGACCAGGACGCCGTGCTCGCCCTGGGCAAGGTGCCCGTCGGCACCACCGAGTGGCTCGGCGGCTACAAGGGCGCCATCGGCCCCTGGGCCGCCGACGAGCTCGGCGGCGCCAAGGCGCCGACCGTCCTGAAGGACACCGGCACGGGGCCGCGGACGGAGAAGATCGCGTCCCTCCACCCGGACCTGATCCTCGCCGTCTACGGAGGCCTGACCAAGGAGCAGTACACGACCCTGTCGAAGTTCGCCCCGGTGGTGGCGCAGCCGAAGGAGTACAACGACTTCGGGGTCCCGTGGCAGCAGCAGACCGAGACCATCGGCAAGGCGCTCGGCCAGAAGGACAAGGCCAAGAAGCTGGTGACGGGCGTCGAGGCCGACTTCAAGGCCGCGACCAAGGAGAATCCGGCGTTCGCCAAGTCCAGTGCCGTGATGGCCACTCCGTACGAGGGAATCTTCGCCTTCGGCAGCCAGGACCCACGCTCCCGGGTCCTGACCGGCCTCGGCTTCACCCTGCCGGGCGACCTGGACAAGGTCATCGGCGACGAGTTCGGCGCCAACATCAGCAAGGAACGCACCGACCTGCTGGACACCGACGCGATCGTGTGGATCGCGTCCGACCCGGCGAAGGACGAGGCCGAGCTCGGCAAGAACCCGCTCTACGCCGATCTGGACGTGGCCGAGGAGGACCGTGAGGTCTATGTCGCGGAGGCGAGCGACTACGGAAACTCCGTCTCCTTCGTGTCGGTCCTGAGCCTGCCGTACATGCTGGAACGCCTGGTCCCGCAGCTGGCTTCGGCCGTCGACGGTGACACCGCGACCAAGGTGAAGCAGCACGCCGGGAGCCAGTGAACGTATGATCAGCCGATGTCTGACACGACCGAAACCACGCCCGGCTGGCTGACCTCCGACGAGCTCGAGCAGGCCCGTAACCGCATGCCGATCCTGTACGTCGAGGCCGTGCCGGTGCGCGTCGACGACAACGGCGAAGTCACCAGCATCGGACTGCTGTTGGGGATGGGGCGGGACGGGTCGGTCAGCCGCTCCCTCGTCTCCGGCCGGGTCCTGCACCACGAGCGGGTCCGTGACGCCCTGCTGCGCCACCTGGAGAAGGATCTCGGCCCTGCGGCGCTCCCCCGCGTCCCGGCCTCCCTCCAGCCCTTCACCGTCGCCGAGTACTTCCCGACGCAGGGCATCACGCCGTTCCACGACCCCCGCCAGCACGCGGTGTCCCTCGCCTACATCGTCCCGGTCGCCGGCGACTGCCGCCCCCGGCAGGACGCTCTCGACCTGGCGTGGTTCAGCCCGCAGGAGGCCTTGTCGGTGGTGGTCCAGAACGAGATGCCGGGCGGTCACGGCGTCCTGCTCAAGCAGGCCCTGGCGCACGCCGGTTGCCTGTCCTGAAGGGTCCCGGGATCCGAGAAGAGCTGACGGGAGCGGGAGGGGCCTGACGGATTAGGTAAGGCTCGGCTAAGTTGATCGGCGAGTGCCTTCCTCCGGAGGCACATCTGCCAAGGAGATCGACGCAGCATGAGCTCAACCATCCGCCGGGCCCGCCGTACCACCGCGATCACCGTGTCGCTCGCCGCGGGAGGTGCCCTCGTCTCGGCAGGCACCGCGGACGCCGACACCGCGAGGACCGGCTCGCCCACCGAAACGGCGCCGATCAGGCAAGGCCTCTACCAGTCCGCGTACTCGGAGCGGAACGACGCGCTCTGGATGACCTCTTCCGTGGGCATGCCGCCCGCCACGGTCACCGACTCGCGTCTGCTGAGAGTCGACCCGGACACGCTGAAGGTCGAGAAGGCCTACACGCCGCCGGTCACCGACGCGGCCACCGGCGCGGTCGAGTCGGTCTACGGCGTCGCCGTCGACGACGAGCACAACACCGTCTGGACTACCAACACCCGCGACAACTCCGTCGCCGTCTACAGCCAGCGCACCGGCAAGCGCCTCGCCACGCTGCCGAACGTGAACCACGCCCGCGAGATCGTCGTGGACGAGCGGCGCGACACCGTGTGGGCGAGCTCCTTCGCCGACGGCAGCCTCGTCGCGTTCGACTCCGCCACCTTCAAGGAGAAGAAGCGCGTCACCGTCCCCGGCACGGGACCGACGGGCATCACCGTGAACGAGCGGACCGGTTCGGTGTACGCCGCCGACTACCACGGCGCCCGGATCATCGAGATCTCCCGCCGCGCCGAGAGCCCGCGGCTCATCCCGGCCGGCAAGGGACCGCTCTCGATCGCCCTCTCCAAGAACGGCCGCACCGCCTACACCGCCGACCAGACCTCCGGCACGGTCACGGTCGTCGACCTGCGCAAGGGCGCCGTCACCCGGTCCGTGCCCACCGGCGGCGGCACCAAGTCCGTGGCCGTCGACCACCGCTCGGGCCACGTCCTTGCCGTCAACCGCACGACCGCCACCGTCACGGTCGTCGACCCGCACAAGGGCGAGGTCGTGAAGTCCGTGGGCACCGGCGTGAACCCCAACCACGTCCATGTGGCCGACGGCCACGCGTACGTGACCGACAAGTCGGGCTCGGGTCCCGCGGGCGAGGACCTGCTGACCCGCGTCCACCTGCACCGCTGAGAGGCTTCGGGAGCGTTCAGGGCGAGGGCTGCGGAGTCATCCGGTGCAGTCCCTTGCGGTCGTAGTAACGGGTCATCGCGAACCCGAAGGCCGCGGCGATGACGCTCCCGATCGCGATCATGATCCATGCGCGGGCGAGGCCGGCGTCGGCGCGGGCGTCGAAGAAGAGGATGGCGCGGACGCCGCCGCTGAGCTGGCGCATGGGCTCGAAGATGCCGAGGAAGCGGTAGAAGCCGGGGACCGCCTCCAGCGGGATGGTGGCCCCGGAGGAGGGGAGGCCCAGGACGATGAACACGAACATGGACACCAGCTGGCCGATCCCGCCGAAGGCCGCGTTGATGGCCTGGACCCCCAGGCCCACCGCGAGGCTCGCGCAGTAGGAGAAGACCCACAGCAGCGGCAGGTGGGTGGCGTCCATGCCGAGGATCGCGATCGTGGCCAGCATGATCAGGGTGGTGGTCAGGACCGTGATGCCCGCGGTCATGGCCATCTTCAGGAGCAGGGTCTGCGTGCGGCTGATCGGCACGGTCGGGCGGCGGGTGTGCCAGGGGCCGATCTCACTGTCGGCGTAGCCGAGAGCGGTGTCGACGCCCATGCTGATCATGTTGGCGCCGAGGAACCCGGCCAGGACGAGCAGCAGGGTGTAGTAGAACGCGCTCAGGCCCAGGCCGCTGTTGTCGCCGATGGGGTGGCCGACCTGGGTGGTGATGCCGACCGGGTCGGTCAGGAGCAGGCCCGCGGTGGAGCCCGCTTCCTTGTCGGCGCCCGCCGCCTTCAGCTGCTTGCCGATGGCCTGGGAGGACTGCTGCGCGGCCGTCGTGGCGATCCTGCTCGCCAGGGAGGAACCGAGGCTGCCCATGCCGGGGTTGGTGAGCACCGTCATCGTCGGCCGCTCCGTCGCGCGCGGGGTGGTGAGCGCGGCGACGGAGTCGCTGAAGTTCGCGGGGATGACCAGGGCGCCGTAGATCTTGCCCGAGTCCAGCTCGTCCTGGGCCTGGGCCCGCGTGAGCCCGCGCCAGTCGGCCTTGTCGCTCGACGTGTCGGCGAGGACGGTCTCGGCGACCTGGGTTCCCAGGTTCTGCCGCTGCCCGGCCGGGGGCTTGCCCTGGTCGGCGTTGACGATCGCGACGGGCAGGTCGCGCAGGTCGCGGTTGGGGCTGATGATGCCGCCCATGTAGAGCAGCGAGAGGAGCAGGGCGAGCAGCCCGGTCAGGACCGCGGGCACCAGCCACAGCTTGGGGCGGCGCAGGAGCGCGGAGGCGCGGGCCTCGGTGCCGGAGTGACGGGGAGCGTTGTCGTCGTCCATGGTGCCCACCTTCGGTGCCGCTCGCGGCGCCCGGAGCGAGCAACACGTCCAGGAGCGAAGGACCAGGCGAATGGGGCCTGTCTCCGTACGCTGTCTCCGCGCGCCGGAAGCCGGGACCGGTCGTCGCCGGAAGCCGGGACCGGTCGTCGCCGAAAGTCGGGGTCTAGCCGCCCACGAAGGCCCGCACTCCCTGTGACACCCCGTCGTCGCCCAGCAGGTCGTTGTGTTTCAGGCACCCCGCCGCGTTGTTCGTAGCGCCGTCGATCCGCACACTGGCGTCCGGGTTGATGACCTCGTCGCAGTTGGACCACCAGGTCGCGTAGGCGACGTCCCCCGGTGTCTCGTCGCCCTCGGCGAGCCCGTCCTGTACGTACGAACCCGGTGTCATGTCACGGCAGGCCTGGGACCACGCGGCGCAGGCCCAGGCCGTGGAGGTGCCGTGGTTGGGGCCCGCGAGGGAGGCCCAGTGGGCGACCGTCCCGGTGCCGCCGCCGTGCTTGACGTACCAGCGGGTGACGAGGCTGCCGAAGGAGTGGGCGACGATGTCCACCTTGGCGGCGCCGGACCGTGCCCGCACCTCCTCGACGTACGCGGCGAACCTCCCGGAGAGCACCTCGTTCACCGACCGGCTGGTGTCGTACCCCCAGGAGAACAGCTCGGCGTCCGTGTATCCGGACGCCTTGAAGTCCTCGCGCAGGGAGCCCCACACGCCCGGATCGGCGTTGTAGCCGTGGACGAAGATCACCGGAGTGCGGGCGGCCTTCGGGGCCTCGTCCGCCCTGGCCGTGGTCAGCGGCATCAGCAGGGCGGCGGCGGCCGCGATGGTCAGCGGGACGGAGATTCGGCGCAGCACAGGTTTCCCCCTCGGGCCGGCGGACGTCACACGCTCACGGGGTCCAGGCCTCGTTACGCGTGAGTAGTGCCGAGAATGGTGAGGTCTGCGGCGGCGAATGAACAGCCCTGTGCGGCAGGGAAGTTACCGCGGGTACGGCGGAGTTCCGTCGTACGTCACGCCTCGGCCTGATCCGGAGCGCTCGCCTCGCCCTCCGGGTTCCAGTCGAGGAGCCGCACCTTCGCGACCGTCCGCACATGACGGCGCATCGCGGCCGCCGCCGCCCGGCCCCGGCCCGCCTCGATCGCGTCGAGGATCTCGTGATGCTGGGCGAGGGAGCGGGCGGGGCGGCGCACCTGCCGCAGCGACTCGTTGCGGCTCTCGGTGATCTGCTCGGCGATGGAGCGCATGAACTCGGCGAGCAGCGCGCTGTGGGCGGCCGCGGTCACGGCGGCGTGGAAGAGCCGGTCGCCCTCGACGCCGCGCTCGCCCGCCTCGATCTCCCGCGCCATCGTGTCGAGGGCGTCCCGCATCGCCCGCAGGTCCTCGTCCGTGCGCCGCTCGGCGGCCAGTTCGGCGAGTTTGGTCTCCAGGGCCTCGCGCGCCTCAAGGACGTCGGGCAGCCGCCGCTTGCGCTCCACGAGCCGCTCCACGGGCTCGGCGTCCAGGCTGTTCTTGACCAGATAGGTGCCGCCGCCGTGCCGCACCTCGACCAGGCCCTGCACTTCGAGTACGACGATGGCCTGCTTGACGGAGGCGCGGGACACGCCGAGGCGCTGGGCCAGTTCGCGTTCGGGCGGCAGCCGGTCACCGGCGCGCAGGCCTCCTTCACCGACGTAGGCACGCAGCCGGTCGAGCACCTGCTCGTACAGCTTCGTCCTGCCCATGGGGCGCAGCGCGTCAGACATCCCAACCCCCCATGTCGGTCCCCGTGCCGATGGATCCGCAGCCTAACAGCGCGGACCTGCCGATGGACGAGTGGACAAGTGGCTCAGCCAATTACGTCCGACCTCTTGACGGCCGAAACCGATACCCCGACGCTGAGTTCCGCCAACAGCCGGATTGGCTCAGCCACTTGGCCAATCGTGCACCCACCGCTCAGCCACCCGCTCGGCCGCTCGTGGCCGAACCACGCCTCCCCAGGACGGCCCCAGGGACGGGAGCCCATGATGTCCGCCGAACTGATCTCCATCCTCGTACTCGTGGTGGTCTTCGTGATCGCCACCACCCGCTCCATCAACATGGGCGCGCTCGCCTTCGCCGCCGCGTTCGTGGTCGGCGAACTGGTCGCCGACCTCGACGCGGACGGCATCTTCGCCGGGTTCCCCGGCGATCTCTTCGTCGTCCTGGTCGGTGTCACCTATCTGTTCGCCATCGCCCGCGCCAACGGCACCACGGACTGGCTGGTGCACGCGTCCATACGCCTGGTGCGCGGGCGGATCGTGCTGATCCCCTGGGTGATGTTCGTGATCACCGGGGCGCTCACCGCGATCGGCGCCGTCAGTCCGGCCGCCGTGGCGATCGTCGCGCCGATCGCCCTGAGCTTCGCCGCCCAGTACGGAATCAGCCCGCTCCTGATGGGCGCCATGGTGGTGCACGGGGCCCAGGGCGGCGGCTTCTCCCCCATCAGCATCTACGGCTCGATCGTCAACGGCATCGTGGAGCGCGAGAAGCTGCCCGGGAACGAGGTCGCGCTCTTCCTCGCCTCGCTCGTCGTCAATCTCCTCATCGCCGGGATCGTGTTCGTCCTCTTCGGCGGGCTGAAACTGGGCCGTCTCGGAAGCGTCGAGGCGAAGGCCGGGACGGCGGACCGGACGGAGAGCCGAGCGGAGAGCCGGGCCATGAACGCCGGTCCGGAACAGGCCAAGTCGGCCGAGAACGAGGCGGGTTCGCGGCTCGATCCGGCCAAGATCGCCACTCTCGCCGCCCTGGTCGCCCTCGTCGTCGCCGTGCTCGGCTTCGACCTCGACGCCGGTCTGAGCGCCATCACCCTGGCCGTGATCCTGAGCGCGTTCTGGCCGGACTCCAGCCGCAAGGCCGTCGGCGAGATCGCCTGGCCCACCGTGCTGCTGATCTGCGGTGTGCTCACCTACGTCGGTGTGCTCGAAGAGATGGGCACCATCGACTGGGCCGGTGAGGGCGTGTCCGACATCGGCGTCCCGCTCCTCGCCGCCCTGCTGCTCTGCTACATCGGGGCGCTCGTCTCCGCGTTCGCCTCCTCCGTCGGCATCATGGGCGCGCTGATCCCGCTCGCCGTGCCGTTCCTGGCCCAGGGCGAGATCGGCGCGGTCGGCATGATCGCGGCGCTCGCCGTCTCCGCCACCGTCGTGGACGTCAGCCCCTTCTCGACCAACGGCGCCCTGGTGCTCGCCGCCGCCCCTGACGTGGACCGGGAACGCTTCTTCCGGCAGCTGATGATCTATGGCGGGATCGTGGTGGCCGTGGTACCGGCTGCGGTGTGGCTCGCCTTCGTGGTGCCAGGATTCGGGTAGGACGAACCGCCGACCGGTCCGGCGCCCCGGACCGACGGCGGCTCGAAGGCACCTCCACGACGACCAAGACGACCAAGGAGATACGCAGCGTGAGTTCTCCCCACCCGCCCCTCTTCCCCTCCCTCGCCACGGGCCAGGACCTGCCCGCCCTGCGCTTCGGCGAGCGCTCGCTGACGTACGCCGGACTCGCGGCCGCGGCCGGTTCCCTCGCCGGGTCCATCGGCTCGGAACGCCGGGTCGCCCTGTGGGCGACTCCGACCCTGGAGACCGCCGTCGGCGTCGTGGCCGCGCTCCTCGCCGGTGTGCCCGTCGTGCCGCTCAACCCGAAGATCGGCGAGGGCGAGCTGGGGCACATCGTGGCGGACAGCGCCCCGACGGCGGTGCTCGTGGCGCCGGGCGACGAACTCCCCGCGCCGCTGCGGGCGTTGAAGCGTACGGACATCACGTTCGCCGGCAACTCGACGGCAGCGGAACCGGCCGTCCCCGCCCTGCCCGGCGAACCCGGCCCCGAGTGCCCCGCACTGATCGTCTACACCTCGGGCACCACGGGACCGCCCAAGGGCGCGGTGCTGCCCCGCCGGGCTCTGTCCACCACCCTGGACGCCCTTGAGGACGCCTGGCAGTGGACGTCCGACGACGTGCTGGTGCACGGCCTTCCGCTCTTCCACGTGCACGGTCTGATCCTCGGCATCCTCGGGCCGCTGCGCCGGGGCGGTTCGGTGCGGCATCTGGGCCGGTTCTCCGTCGAGGGGGTGCGGCAGGAACTGTCCGACGGGGCCACGATGCTGTTCGGCGTGCCCACGATGTATCACCGCATCGCGGAGGCGCTGCCCACCGACCCGGGTCTGGCCAAGGCCCTGTCCGGGGCCCGGCTCCTGGTCTCCGGGTCCGCCGCGCTGCCCGTGCACGACCACGAGCGCATCGCGGCGGCGACGGGACGCCGCGTGATCGAGCGGTACGGCATGACGGAGACCCTGATGAACACGAGCGTGCGGGCCGACGGCGAACCGCGCGCCGGAACCGTCGGAGTGCCGCTGGGCGGTGTGGAGTTGCGGCTCGTGGACGAGGCGGGCGCCGAGACGTCGGACCGGCAGGAGGTCGGCGAGATCGAGGTGCGCGGCCCGAATCTGTTCACCGAGTACCTGAACCGGCCCGACGCCACCGCCGCGGCGTTCACCGCCGACGGCTTCTTCCGCACCGGCGACATGGCGGTGCGCGACGAGGACGGCTACGTACGCATCGTCGGCCGCAAGGCCACCGACCTCATCAAGAGCGGCGGCTACAAGATCGGCGCGGGCGAGATCGAGAACGCCCTGCTCGAATACCCCGGCGTGCGGGAGGCCGCCGTGACGGGCGAGCCCGACGACGACCTGGGCGAGCGCATCGTCGCCTGGATCGTCCCGACCGACCCGGAACAGCCGCCGCTGCAAAGGGACTTGGCGGATCATGTGGCCGCGCAGCTCGCCCCGCACAAGCGCCCGCGGACCGTGCGCTATCTGTCGGAGCTGCCCCGCAACGACATGGGGAAGATCATGAAGCGGTCGCTCCATGCCTGAGTCCACGCCGGGCGGTCCGGCCCTGCGCCTGACCGCCCGCGCGGCCATCGCCGCCGTGGCCGACCAGGACAGCTTCCACGAACTCGCGCACCCGGCACGGGAGTTCACCGAGGAGGGCCGACAGGACGGGCCGCTGGTCTGGCAGGGCTATGCCGAATCGCGCGCACGGGCCGAGGAGCGCACCGGCGAGCGGGAGTCGGTGGTCTGCGGCGCCGCCACCATCGGCGGCACGCGGGCGATGGTGGTCTCCTTCGAGTTCGGCTTCCTGGGCGGATCCCTGGGCGAGCGCACCGGGGACCGCCTGGAGGCCGCGCACCGCCACGCCCGGGACCACCGGCTGCCCGTCGTGTCGCTGATCGCGACGGGCGGCAGCCGTATGCAGGAGGGCATGCGCGCGCTCGTCCAACTTCAGCGCGTGGCACGGCAGTCCGAGCTCACCGGCGCGGCGGGTCTGGCCCGGATCGCGGTCCTGCGTGATCCGACCACGGGCGGCGGCTGGGCCACCCTGGGCGCGGGCGCCGACCTGATCCTGGCACTGCCCGGCAGTCAGGTCGGCTTCGCCGGGTCTCGCGTACGCCCGCCGGACACGGATCCGGCGGCGTACACCGCGCAGGCCCAGCTGGCGGCGGGCGCGATCGACGAGGTCGTACGCCCCGACGAACTGCGCGAGGCGCTGGCGCTGCGCCTGAGGCTGCTGGCCTCCCCGGACGGGGACGCCCGCCCCCGCACCGAACCCGCCGAGCCCCCCGCCGCCCTGGGCCGCACCGACCTGCCCGCCACCGGCTGGGAAGCCGTCAGCCGTGCGCGCTCCCCCGAACGCCCGCACGCCGACGCCTACTTGGACGCCTATTGCACCGACCGCGCACCGCTGCGCGGCGACCGGTGCGGGGGCACCGACCCGGGGATGCTCTGCGGGTTCGGGCTGCGCGAGGGACGGACGGTCGCCTACGCGGCGCAGTGCGGGACGGCGACGACGCCCGCCGGGTATCGCACCGCGGCCCGTCTCGTGCGGCTCGCGGGGCGGCTCGGCATTCCCGTGCTCACGCTCGTCGACACGCCGGGTGCCGCGAACGGGGCGGAGGCCGAACGCGCGGGCGCGGGCGCGGCGATCGCCGATCTGTTCGCCGCCGTCGCCACCTCACCGGTGCCGGTCACCTCGCTGGTCATCGGCGAGGGCGGCTCGGGCGGCGCCCTCGCCCTCGCGGCACCGGACAACCTCTGGGCGACGCCGGACAGCTACTTCTCGGTCATCGCCCCGGAACTGGCCACCGCGATCCTCAAACGGGGGCCCGAGGAGACCCGGGCGACGGCGGAGCAACTGCGCCTGCGCCCACAGGATCTGGTCGAGCTCGGCGTGGCCCGGGGCATCGTGCCGGGCCAACACCCCTAGGGCGGTCAGCTCAGCCGGGCATCGGCGTAGACGGTCATCGCGTCGCGCTGATAGACGGCGAGACCGTCGGCGATCTTGTCGAAGTTGGCCCGCATCCGCGGGTCGTCGACATACGTCTGGCCCACTCCCCTGTACGCGGCCGCGCTCGGGGTCCAGAACCGGCAGATGCCCTGGTAGTTGGCGTCCACCTCGGCCTGGACCGCCGGGTCGGACACCGGCGTGCCGGCCACCATGAACTCCGCCATGCGGATCATCTGCGCCGTCACCTCGCGCTGCCAGCTCTCCGTGTCCTCGGCGGTCATCGCGTCGACGGCCTGCCGGGACTGTTCCCATGCCTGCGGCCATCGCTCCCGTACCTCGGCCTCGGCCTCGGAGGGGGGCTGGAACCCGTCGAACAGGTTCTCCGGCTTGTTGATCTTCGTCATTTCGCCCTTGTCCTTGCCTTCTTCCAGTTCGGCGATGGTGCGGCCGACCGTACGGGCCAGCGTCTCAAGACGGTCCCGTTCCGCGAGCAGCCGTTGGTGGTGCTCACGGAGCACAGCCACCTGGTCGAGCCTGCTGTCCAGGACCGCCTGGATCTCGCGCAGCCCCAGGCCCAGCTCCCGCATCAGCAGGATCTGCTGCAACCGCAGCAGATCGGCCTCCTCGTAGTAGCGGTGCCCGTTGCTCCCGATCCACGCGGGCGGCAACAGGCCGATCTCGTCGTAGTGCCGCAGCGTCCGCGATGTCACCTTGGACATCCGCGCCACCTCCGCGATCGACCAGGCCATGGCCGGTGCCTCCTTCGCCGGGCCGGTCTCTCCGGCCACACACCTGACCGTAGAAGTTGCCGTAACGGAAAGCGCAAGCCCGAAGCCCTGTCGGGCAGTCCTTACGGACCGGTGACGGAGCCCCGTCGGTGATCGCAAGGCCCGCTCGGCGCGCCTAGCGTGGGCCGCATGCGCGTACTTGTCACCGGCGGCGCCGGGTTCATCGGATCGCACGTGGTCGAAGCCCTCACGGAACGGGGGCACGAAGCGGTGGTGTTCGACGCTCTGCTGCCTTCCGCCCATGCCGGACAGCCGGGGCCGCCCGCCGGCCGGCGGTGGACCGTCGGCGACGTCCGGGACCGGGCCGCGGTACGGGACGCGCTGCGCGGGGTGGACGCCGTCTGTCATCAGGCGGCGATGGTGGGACTCGGCAAGGACTTCACGGACGCCCCCGAGTACGTCGCCTGCAACGACCTGGGCACGGCCGTCCTGCTCGCCGCGATGGCCAAGGCCGGTGTACGGGATCTGGTGCTCGCCGGGTCGATGGTCGTGTACGGGGAAGGGCGCTACGAGTGCGCCCGGCACGGCGTCGTCCGGCCGGGCCCGCGCGCGGCGGCGGATCTGGACGCCGGGCGCTTCGAGCCGCTGTGCCCCGACTGCGGGGCCGAGCTGCGGCCAGGCCTGGTGAGCGAGGAAGCGCCCGCCGATCCGCGCAATGTGTACGCGTCGACCAAGCTGGCGCAGGAGCATCTGGCCGCCGCGTGGGCGCGGGCGAGCGGCGGCCGTGCGGTGTCGTTGCGCTACCACAACGTGTACGGCCCCGGCATGCCCCGCGACACCCCGTACGCCGGTGTGGCCTCGTTCTTCCGTTCCTCGCTCGAGCGGGGCGAGGCGCCCCAGGTCTTCGAGGACGGCCGCCAGCGGCGGGACTTCGTGCACGTACGGGATGTGGCGGCGGCCAATGCGCTGGCGCTGGAGGCGGTGCGCGAGCGGGATGCCGGGGCGTTCACGGCGTACAACACCGGCAGCGGGGAGCCGCACACCGTCGGCGAGATGGCCGGGGAGCTCGCGCGGGCGTTCGGGGGCCCGGACGCGGTGGTGACGGGTGAGTACCGGCTCGGCGACGTACGGCATGTCACGGCGGACTCGGCGCGGCTGCGGGCGGAGCTGGGGTGGCGGGCCGACGTGGGCTTCGCCGAGGGGATGGCCTCCTTCGCGAAGGCGCCGCTGCGGGGATAGCTCCGCAGGGAACGGTCGCCGAGCTCGGCGACGTACGGCATGTCGAATGCGGACTCTGGGCTGCGCCGCCCCGGGGGTGGCCGGGACGGTCGGGGGCTCAGCGCTTACGCGCCTGCCGTGGGCAGGGTGACCTCGAAGCAGCAGCCGCCCGCCACGTTCCGGACGGCCGCCCGGCCCTGGTGGGCCTCGACGATGCCGCGCACGATCGCCAGGCCGAGGCCCGCGCCCGCCGGGGGTGTGCGGGACTGGCTGCCGCGCCAGCCGGTGTCGAAGACGCGGGACAGGTCCTCCTCGGGGATGCCGCCGCAGCCGTCGGTCACGGACAGGACCACGCCGTCCGCGGAACGCTCGGCGGCCACCGCGACGGTCCCGTCGGCCGGGGTGCGGCGGATCGCGTTGATCAGGAGATTGCCCAGGACGCGGCTCATCTCCTTGCTGTCGACCTCCACCGGGACGGCTTCGACGCTGTCGCCCACGAGATGCACCCGGTGCTCGCGGGCGAGCGGGTCGACGCCCGCGAGCGCGTCGCCCACCAGGTCGTAGACCGAGATGCGCGAGGTCGAAAGGGCCAGCGCGCCCGCGTGGATGCGGGAGAGCTCGAAGAGGTCGCCGACCATGGAGTTGAGGCGTTCGACCTCGGTGCGGATCTGGCGCAGATAGCGGTCCGGTTCGGCCGCGACGCCGTCCTCCAGTGCTTCGGACATGGCGCGAAGACCGGCCAGCGGGGTGCGCAGGTCGTGCGAGATCCAGGCGACCAGTTCGCGCCGGGAGCGTTCCAGGGCGCGCTCGCGCTCCCGTGACTCGGCGAGCTTGGCGCTGGTCGACTCCAACTCCCGGGTCAGGGCGGCCAGTTCCGCGCTGACGGGTTCGGGCGGGGCCGCGAAGCTGCCGCCGTCGCCGAAGGAACGGGCCGCCAGCGTCAGGGCCTTGCTGCGGGCTACCACCCAGCGGCCGAGCAGCAGCGCGGTGGCGAGCGAGACCATCGCGGCCATCGCCACGACGACGGTGACCACCTTCAGGTCGTGCGGCGACAGGAACATCTCCCAGGCCACCGCGAGCGTCCCGGCCAGCATCGCGAGCACCGCGACGGCCGCCACGACGGTCATCGCGACCGCGAGGGAGCGATGCCGCAGCAGGCGCAGCGTCAGGGCGCCCAGGAGTCCGGCGCTCGCGGCCCCCAGGAAGGCGAAGAGGGCGATGAGGAGGATGTCCTGCATGCGGGTCAGCCTTCGGCTCGGGGCGGTACGCGGTCGTGCTGGGCGCCATGAGCGGCGTGGGTGTCGGGTACGTCGGATACATCGGGTGCATTGAGTACGTCAGCTGCATCGAGTACGTCGGGTACGTCGAGGCGGTATCCGAGCCCCCACACCGTCTGGATCAGGCAGGGCCGCGCCGGGTCGTCCTCGACCTTGCCGCGCAGCCTGCGGATGTGGACCGTGACCGTGGACAGGTCGCCGAACTCCCAGCCCCAGACTTCCCGCATCAGCTCCTCGCGCCCGAACGCCTGCCCGGGGTGGCGCAGAAGGAAGGCGAGGAGGTCGAACTCCCGCAGGGTGAGGGCGAGTTCGACCCCGCTCTTGGTCGCGCGACGCGCCACCGGGTCCACCCACAGGCCCGCGGCCCGCAGCGTGGCGACGGTCTCGGGAGCGCGGGCCGCGCGGCTGCGCCGCAGCACCGACCCCACCCGCAGGACCAGCTCGCGCGGGCTGAACGGCTTGGTGACGTAGTCGTCGGCCCCTATCTCCAGGCCCAGGATCCGGTCGTCCTCGTCGCCACGGGCGGTGAGCATGATGACGGGCACCGGACCCTTGGCGCGCAGCCTGCGGCACACCTCCAGACCGTCCATGCCGGGCAGCATCAGATCGAGGACGACCAGGTCGGGCCGGAACGCCCCGGCGCGCTCAAGTGCCCCGAGGCCGTCCTCGGCGCGTTCGACCGTGTAGCCGCCGCGCTCCAGGTAGCCCGCGACGACCTCGGCGACGGTCGGATCGTCGTCCACGACGAGGACCCGGGGCACGTCGGGCGCGCCGTCCCCGGCGTGCGGGCGGCCTTGCGGTGGCGGTGGCGGTGGCGGCTGCATACGGCAAGCCTCGCACCTGCCGCGCGCGGATCCGCCGGTCAGGAGCGCCACCGGTTGCCGACGTCCCTGTTTCGTAAGAACCTCAAGTCCGATATGTCCCGTTCGGATTCATAGGGTGAGTCACATGACCCCCTCCCCCTCCGTAGAGCCCGACGTGCCCGGCACACCCGACGCGCGCGCCGTCCGGGTCGACGTCGTCCTGCCCTGCCTCGACGAGGCCGCCGCCCTGCCCTGGGTCCTGGAACGCGTCCCCGACGACTGGCGCGCCGTCGTCGTCGACAACGGCTCCACCGACGGCTCGGCGGACATCGCCCGCGCCCTGGGCGCCACCGTCGTCCACGAGCGGCAGCGCGGCTTCGGGGCCGCCTGCCACGCGGGCCTCACAGCCTCCGACGCGGACATCGTGTGCTTCTGCGACTGCGACGCCTCCCTCGATCCGGGGCTACTGCGGCCCTTCGTACGCAGAGTGACGGACGGAGAGGCCGATCTGGTCGTCGGACGGCGGCGCCCCCAGGGGCGCGGTGCCTGGCCGCCGCACGCACGCGCGGGCAATGTGGCGCTCGCGCGGATGCTGCGGCGGCGCACCGGCGTACGCCTGCACGACCTGGGACCGATGCGGGCGGCGCGGCGCGAGGACCTGCTCGGGCTCGGCCTGACCGACCGGCGCAGCGGATACCCGCTCCAGATGGTCGTACGGGCGGCCGACGCGGGCTGGCGGATCGAGGAGCGGGACGTGCCGTACCTGCCGCGCTCCGGGAAGTCGAAGGTCACCGGAACGTGGCGGGGGACGTGGCACGCGGTGCGTGACATGCGGGCCGTGCTCGCGGAGGAACCGCGGACGGCCTCCGGCACCGGTGCGCGGCGCGCGGCGGGCGGTGCCCTGTGACCGCGTACGGGACGACTCTGCTCGTCATCGCCAAGGAGCCGCTGCCGGGGCGCGTGAAGACCCGCCTCACCCCGCCCTACACGCCCGAGGAGGCCGCCGAGCTCGCCGCGGCCTCGCTCGCCGACACCCTCCACGCCGTACTCGCGGCGCCCGCCCACCGCCGCGTCCTGGTGCTCGCCGGGCAGCCGGGGCCCTGGGTGCCCGCCGGCATCGAGGTGGTTCCCCAGTGCGCGGGCGGCCTGGACGAACGGCTCGCCGCGGCGTTCGCGGGCTGCTCGGGCCCGGCCCTCCTGGTCGGCATGGACACCCCCCAGATCACGCCCGGCCTCCTCGCCCCCGCGCTCGGCCCCGACGCCTGGCGGGAGTGCGACGCCTGGTTCGGCCCCGCCGTCGACGGCGGATTCTGGGCGCTCGGCCTGGCCGAGCCCGATCCGGAGCTGCTGCGCGGCGTCCCCATGTCCAGGCCCGATACCGGCGCCCTGCAACGGGCCCGGCTCACCGGCGCCGGGCTGCGGGTGCGCGACCTGCCCCTGCTGCGCGACGTGGACACGGCCGACGACGCCGGGAAGGTCGCCGACGCGGCGCCGGGCAGCCGGTTCGCCACCACCCTCGCCCGCCTCGGCACGGCAGCCGGACACGCGGGACGGGGTGACGGCCGATGAGCACCGCACTGCCGGACGCCACCCTCCGCAGGACCGGCCCCGCGGCCACCCCCTGGCGCGCGGATCCGTACACCAACGCCCTGCGCAACGGCCACGGCCCGCTGTTCCTGCGCCGCAGCGACGGCTGGCTGCTGCCCCTCGATGTCGAGCGCTGGTGCGCCGACGCCGACGCGGCCGACCTGTCCGCGCTGCGTCGCTGCGAGGGCAGCGTGCTCGACATCGGCTGCGGGCCCGGCCGCCTGGTGGCCGGAGCCGCCGCCCGTGGCCATCGCGCCCTGGGGGTCGACGTCAGCCAGGCGGCCGTCGACCACACGCTCCGGCTCGGCGCCGCCGCGCTGCTCCGCTCCGTCTTCGACGCGCTGCCGGGCGAGGGCCGCTGGGGCACCGCGCTGCTCATCGACGGCAATGTGGGGATCGGCGGCGATCCGGCCGCACTCCTCAAGCGCGTCGCCCAACTCCTTTCACCCGGCGGCCTGTTGATCGCCGAGACCGTACAGATGGATGTCGACGAGCGGGTGGAGGTGCACGTCGACGACGGGCACGGCGCGCTGGGCGAGCTGTTCCCCTGGGCCCGCCTCGGCACGCCCGCCCTGCTGCGGCACGCCCGCCCGCTCGGCTGGCAACCGGCCGATCAGTGGACCACCGGCGGCCGTTCGTTCCTGGCCCTGCGCCGCGTCTGAAGGACCCGGCACAGCGCGGACCCCGCGAACAGCAGGGCCGTGACGATCAGCCACCGGACGAGGAAGTCACCGGCCGGGAGCCCGGTGGAGGACTCATAGCGCTCCACCTGTCCGGCGATGAGCGGGAACCAGACGAGCAGCAGCAACCCGGAAAGGAAAGCGGGGACGCGCACGAAGTTGATCCACTCCCTGCGGTTGCGCCGCCCACCGGCGGCGGCCCGCAGCGCCCGGTCGGCCAGTGCGTACGCGGGCACGAACAGCAGATCGTGCACCAGCGCCGCACCGACGAACCAGACGGCGATCAGCAGCCAGTCACCGTCCAGGAGACGCACTCCCGCATACCCGGCGAGCGCGAAAGAGCCGAGCAGCACCAGGAGTTGCAGCGGCCCCTCGCCGTACCACCGGCGGAATCGGTGCGTGAAACCGGTCATCACAGCTCCCCGAAGGTCAGACGGGACACCCACTTGGTGTTGAGCACGCCGGGCGCGGCCGGGACGATGATCCGCGCCGGGTAGCCGTGGTCCGGCGACAGGTCCTCCCCATTGACCTGCAGCGCGAGCAGGGAACGCGGGTCGCGTACCTGGTTGTCGCGCAGGGCGGCCTTGCGGAAGGCCCCGCGCCGCTGCAAGGACTCCACGAGAACGCCCGGAGGGTCCTCGTCGAACCCGGCGAGTGCCGCGAGATCCCGCAGCCGCACCCCGCGCCACCACTGGTCCGACGTCGACCAGCCCTCCACGCACGCGATGGGCAACGCGGCACTGTGGAGGGAGAGTTGAAGCAGATCCTCCCGGGAAAGCCTGACGTCTTCGCCGCCCCGTGGTCCGCTGACGACCAGCCGCCACAGCTCACCCGTGTCCTGCCGCTCGATGCCCACCTTCGCGGCCGTCTTGTTGATCTGAAAGCCGTTCGGCCCGCTCCCCGGATCACCGCCCCCGTGCGGGGCGAACAGGGCAGTGCGGCGCAGAGGCCCGTCGAAGTTCTGCCCCACCGTCGTGACCAGCAGCAGGGCCGATCCCGCACCGACCATGCCGAGCGCGCCGCGCCGCGACACGGTCGGCTCGGCGGCCCCGGGCGCCACCAGACCTCCCTCGTCGGCCGGCTCGGGACGCGGATCCCGCAGGCGTTCGCGCCATCCCTCCTCGCGCAGCACGCGTACGACCTGGGGCAGGCGCAGCACGACATGGGCCGCGAACGCGCCGAAGAACACCCAGGCCCCGTAGAAGTGCAGCGGATAGAACGAGCCGGGAAAGAGGTACTCCAGCTGGACGTTGAGGACACCGGTGACGAACTCGAACAGCGCGCCGCCGACCAGCAGGAGCAGCGACACCCGCTCCAGGGCGTGGCCGACCGACCGCGCCGGAGGCAGCGCGAAGAGCTTGGGGATCACCGACCACAGCTTCGCGAGCAGCACCGGGATCAGCGTGATGCCGACCGTGACGTGCAGGCCCTGGTTGAGGCGGTACAGCCAGTGCGGGTCGGTCGGCCAGTCGAAGAGGTAGAAGCCGAGGAGGCCCTTGTCCGGTGTCTTGTCGTTGACGGGTGAGAGATTCGGGTTGTACGCGGCGTACGACAGCAGGCCGGTCACGAACAGCACCGTGATGCCGAGCAGCAGGACGACGCCAAGGACCGAAGTGAGCCAGGGTCCGCGCAGCGGGCTGCGCCAGAAACCGGGGTCGGCAGGGGAGGTCATATGGGGGACGGGGGGCATGAATCGACCGTATGCCGGGCCCTGCCCCTGGATGGGCCCACGACTCATGACGAAACGCTGACGTCATCCCTCGGAGTCCCGGCACTCACTCCACCTGCGCCTACGGTGCAGACGTGAGCACCACAGAGAGCACCGGCCACCGCCGTGACCTGGCCGCGGCCGCCGTCGCGGCGCTCCTCGTCGTCGCGGCCGTCGCCGTCGGCGCATCCATCGAGGACACGGACGGCACCCTGCACCTCAACTGGCCGCCCCTGTACGCCCAGTGGGATCCGCACATCGGCCCCGGCACGCCCGCCGCGCTCGCGGTCGCCCTCGCCGTGATCGCGTACGCCCCCGCTCTCGCCGCGCGGCTCCCCTGGCGGCCCCTTCTCCTCACCGCCTGGGCCGCCTCCCTGGCCTGGATCTGGTCGCTCGCGCTGATCGACGGCTGGCACCGGGGCGTGGCGCGGCGGCTCACCACCAAGTACGAATACCTCCAGGTCATCGACCGCTTCGAGGACATCCCGGCCACCCTGCGGGACTTCACACGGCACATCCTGATCGACTCCCCCGGCCACTGGCCCGCCCACACCGCGGGCCATCCGCCGGGCGCCACCCTCACCTTCGTCCTCCTCGACCGCGTCGGCCTGGGCGGCGGCGCCTGGGCCGGTGCCTTCTGCATCACCGCGGGCAGTACCGCCGTGGTGGCCGTCCTGATCACGCTGCGCGCCCTTGCGGACGAGGCGACGGCCCGCCGGGCGGCTCCCTTCCTCGTCCTGGCCCCGGCCGCGATCTGGGTCGGCGCCTCCGCCGACGGGTACTTCGCCGCCGTCACGGCCTGGATGATCGCCCTGCTCGCGCTCGCGGCGACGCGCAAGGTCCGCTCCCCCGCGACCGCGGCCCTCGGCGCGGGCCTGCTGTTCGGCCTCACCTGCTACCTCTCGTACGGCCTGACCCTGTTCGCCGTCGTCGCCGCCGCCGTGCTGCTGATCGCCCGGACCCCGCGCCCGCTCCCGCTGATCCTTGCGGGAGCAGCCGTCGCCCCGCTCGCCTTCACCCTCGCGGGCTTCAACTGGTGGGAGGCGTACCACCTCCTCGTCGAGCGCTACTACCAAGGAGCGGGTGGCATCCGGCCGTACGGCTACTTCGTCTGGGCCAACCTCGCCTGCACGGTGCTGGTCATCGGCCTCGCGACGGTGGCGGGCCTGCGCAGGGCGGTGGCGTCCGCGCCCGGTGCGATCGGCCGTCTGCGGACCGGCCGGACGACACCCGCCGACCGGCTGACCGCGCTCGTCCTGGCCGCTCTCCTCGCCCTGCTGGCCGCCGACCTCTCCGGCATGAGCAAGGCGGAGACGGAACGCATCTGGCTGCCCTTCGCGACGTTCCTGCTCGCGGCCACGGCGCTCCTGCCGGCGGCGGGCCGCCGCCACTGGCTCACCGCACAGGCCGTACTCGCGCTCGCCGTCAATCACTTGCTGTTCACGGGGTGGTGAGGGAGAACTGGAACTGGTCTGGGGAATTGGTGCGGGGCGACGTCAGTCTGCCTTCCGGAACACCTCCGACATCCCGTCCCCCGTGTCATGGGCCAGCAGCCCCGTCGTGTCCGGCCCGAGCAGCCCGACGCGCGTGGCCAGTTCCCTGCCGTGGACGTCGACGGCCGCCTCGGTGAGGCCCGCGAGCGCGTCGAGCGCGGCCCGTGCACGGGAACGGGCCACGGCCCCGCACCCGACGGCGACCAGCGCGGCGGGCCACCACCAGCAGGCGAGCAGGGCATAACCCACGGCCCAGGCGGCGAGGCGGGCCGCCGCGCTGAAGGAGTCACGGGCCGCCTCGATCTGCCGCACGGCGGGTTCGGGGAGGATCAGCCACAGACGCGGCCACAGGGCGGCGAGGTCCACTCCGTAGGCGGCCTCGACGCGGTCCGCCGTCGCCTGCATGCGGTCGCCGTACCAGGTGGGGCGTTTCGGTGCGCACAGCGAGATACGGTCGCGGGCCTCGCCGATGGCCTGGATCCGCGCACCCACGCTCCTGTCGACCCTCACCGCACCGTCTGCCGCCGAAATGGTCGGGGTGGCACGCGCGACGGCGTCATCGAGCTGCGCGTCCCATGCCAGCCACTGCCGTTCGCGCCGCGCGGTGAGGGCGCGCGAGAGCGGGTCCCGGCCGAAACGCAGCCAGTACTTCTCGATCGCGCCGCCGAGGAACTGCGAGGCAAGTGAGGCCGCGGCCGCGGTGAGCAGGACGAGAGCCACCAGGAGCGCGGCGGTGCCGGTCCGGTCGAGTGCGGGGCGGGCGGCGAGGTCGTCCAGCGTGGCGCGCAGCCGGTCGACGTCGTGCCAGTGGCGGTGCCCCAGGGTGGTGCCGACGGCTGTGGCGGCGAGGAAGAGGGCGCCGGGCAGCACCAGGAGGTTCAGCCAGCGTTCGGTGAGCTTGCCGCCCAGCGTGGCGAGGAGCGGGTTCATGAGGCCGCCGGACCGGAGCCGGTCACTGCCCGGGGTCCAGTCGGCCCTTGCGCATGCGTGCTCCGTTGACCGCGCAGTGGGGGGCGGGCAGCAGGTCGCGGGCGCGTTCGAGCCTGCTGCAGTGGGCCGGTCCCGGGCACACGGCCACCCTGATGTGCGACGCGAGGCCGGGGGTCATGGCTCCCCGGGAGCCGTTGATCAGCCCGCCCGCGTCCCCGGCCCTGCGCATCGCGTCATCGAGGGATTCGTAGCACTCCGCGATCGTGTCGGCGCCCGCACCGGACCGCAGCAGGTCCCTGGCCCGCTCCGCGGCCTGCCGGACCCCGGGCTGCCGCAGGTCGTCGGACGAGCCGAGCAGGGAGCACAACGCCGCTGTGCCGCGGGCGAGTTCGGGACGGTCGGGCGATACGGTCATGGTCCAAGTGTGCCGGAAAGCAGACGCAGTTGAGCATGAGTCGGCGCGCTACGGGAGTCGGCGAACGCCACCGGAGTCGGCAAGAGGGGGAGCTGCAGGGTGAGGGACGACCGGGACCGGCATGTGCAAGCGATCCGTGCGCGCTTGGCGCGGGCCGGGGCCTCCGAGGGGGTGGTGCGCGCGGACGTGGTGTTCGACCCCGAGGCGGACGCCGAACTCCGGGCACTGCTGTGCGGCGCCGACACCGGCGCCGACCTGGAGGCCCGGCATGTGGCCGGCTGGCTCTGCTTGGCTCGCGCGGCGGCCTCCGACGACGCGCGGGGCAGCGTCCACGGAGGCATGGCCGGAACGCTGCTGTTCCCGGTGTGGATGGCCGACCCGGCGCTCGTGCCGCCGCAGTTGGCCGCAGGCTACGAAGCCACCGACCCCGCGGACCGCCCCGACCCGGCGCACGCGGACGGTCCCGCCGAGTGGTCGGTGGAGTGTGCCGCGGCCGTGATCGCGGCCGAGGGCAGGCAGCACCGACCGCCGCCGGACGCCACCGAGGACGACCTGCGGCTGTACGACCTCGCGGTGCGGGTCGGCACCTCGACGCCGTCGCGTGAGGTGCTCCTGGGCCTGGCGGTCGGGATGGGCAGCCTCGCCGTCCTCGCGACGCCGGAGCACGACCCCACGTACGCGACCCGTGTCGCCGATCTGACCTACGTACTGTCCCTCGCCGGGCAGCGCGTAGGTCAGATCGGCGACGGGGCTCCGACACGGCGCTGCGTCTCACCCACCGCACCCTCAAAGGCCTTCCGGCCGACTCACCCGACCGGTTGCTCACGCTCAGCAACCTGGGCATCCAGTTCCTGGACAGATACAGGGAGTCGTACGACACGGACGACCTGTACGAGGCGGTCGGCATGGCCCGTGACGTGCTGGCCCAACTGCCCGCACGGAGCCCGCATCTGGCCCACTGCCTCAGCACCCTGGGCGGCACTCTGCTGATGCTGCGGCAGCGGGAGGGCGGCACGCCCGAGGAGCACGACGAGGTGGTGGACCTGCTCCGCCGTGCCGCTCCCGACGACCCGAAAGGCCCGGCCGTGGCAGGCCTCAACCTGGGCATCGCGCTCACTCTGCGGTACCAACGCGCTGGCCGCCCAAACGACTTGCACGAGACGGTCGACGTGCTGACCGCAGCACTGGAGGCGGCAGGGGAGGACCCGGCCCGGCGCATCTCCGTCCGCAGCACCCTCGGCAACGCGCTGCGCGCACGCTTCGCACTGACCGGCGATCCGGCCGATCTGGACGCGGCGATCACGCATCTGTCCGCCGCGGTCATCGGGGCCGGGGAGCCGACGTCCCGCACCGCATCGCAGCTGATCGCCCCCGCGATGGCCCTGCACGCGCGGTACGGCCTCGACCCGGAAGGCAACAGCGCGGACCTCGTCGAGGCCCTGCGGCTGCTGCGCCAGGCCGAGCCGCTCCTGCCACCGAACCACCCGGAGCGGCCCGTGACGCTCAGCGACCTCGGGATGGTGCTGAGTACCAGCCACCAACGCACCGGACATCCAGAGGAGTTGAACGAGGCGATCCTGGCTCTCAGGGAGGCGGTGGAACTCACCTCCGAAGGGCACGAGATTCTCAGCGTACGGCTGCTCAACCTCGGCATGGCCCTGGGCCTGCGCCACCGCCTGACCGAGGACAGCGCGGACCTGCGGGAGGCCCAGGCGTGCCGGAGCCGGGCCTCCGAGCTGCCTCATCTCGGCGACGCCCACCGTGCGACCCTGCTCGGCTCCACGGCGATCAGCCGGATGAGCGGACTCGAACGTGCCGCCGACCCGGCAGCCCAACTCGACGAAGCGATCAGCCTGTTCAGAGAGGCACTCGCCCTCACCTCGGCCGTCGACCCCAAGTTGCCGCGTCGGCGCCACAACCTGTCCCTAGCTCTGATCAACCGCAGCCAGGCGGCGCGAAGGACCGACGACGCGCGGGAGGCACGCGCTCTCGCCGACTCGGTGATCGCCGCACTGCCCGCGGACTCCCCCGAGCTGCCCGGTGCCCTGACGGCGGCCGCCGGCGCCCGCCTGTCGGGCCTTGGCGCCCTGTTGTCGTCGACGGTCCGGGGCGAGGCGATCGCGCTGTTCCGCCGGGCGGCCGAGGGCACCCCGCCCGGCCATGCGCAGCGCACGCTGCGCCTGACGAACCTCGGCAAGATCCTGCGGGTCCTGTCGACCGGCCGCGGCCGCCGGACCGCGCTGGCCGAGGCGGCCGAGGTGTTCCGGACGGCGGCCCTGGAGCCCCAGTGCGCGCCCTCCGAGCGCCTGGACGCCGCCCGGTCCTGGGGCGACACCTGGGCGGAACTCGGAGTCTGGGACCGCGCCCTTGACGGCTACGTGGTGGCGGTCGACCTGCTGCATTCCGTCGCGCCCCGCCATCTGGTGCGCGACGACCAGGAGTTGCTGCTCGGCCGGACCGTCGGTCTGGGTGCCGCGGCGGCGGCGTGCGCCGTGCGCTGCGGACGGCCCCAGCTGGCGGTGGGGCTCCTCGAACAGGCCAGAGGCGTGCTGCTGTCCCACGCCTTCGACGCCGACAGCGATCTGACCCGGCTCCGGGAGACCGCCCCGGACCTCGCCGGCCGCTTCGAGGAACTCCGCGAGGCTCTCGACTCGGCGACCGACGGCCGGGGCCCGCTCGGCGCGGAGTTCCTGGGCGAAGGCCCCTTGCACACATCGCGGACACCCGACGCTCAAGCCGACCGGCGTCAGCAACTGGCGGCCGAATGGCGGGAGCTGACCGACCGGATCCGTGCCGCGCACCCGGAGCTCGGCCTGCTGCGTCCGGTGCGGGAGTGGCACGAGCATGAACTGCGCGCGACAGCGGCGGCGGGTCCGGTGGTCCTGGTCAACGTGTCCCCGTACGGCAGCGACGCACTGGTCGTCGGCGAGCACTCCATCGACACCGTGCCGCTCCCGGGGCTCACCCCCGAGGCAACGACCGTACGCAGGAAGGCCTTTCAGGACGCGTTGGAACGCATAGAGGCGCCCGGGACCTCCCGAAAGCAGTCGCTGCGCGCCCAGCACGTCGTGCGGGACACGCTCGCCTGGCTGTGGCAGGTGGTCACCGGCCCCGTGCTCGACCACCTGGCGGTCCGGGCCACGCCCACCGGAGCCCTGGCCCGCGTGTGGTGGTCGCCCGCCGGAGCCCTGGGGGCGATGCCGCTGCACGCGGCGACTCCTGCCGACGGCGCGTCCGGTGCGCTGGACCGGGCGATCTCCTCGTACACGCCGACGCTGCGCGCGCTGCACCACGCCAGGCAGCGGGCCGCGCGCCCGGCGGGCACCGGTGCGCTCGTGGTCGCCGTCGGCGAGGCGACCGGCTTCGCTCCCCTGCCCGCCGCGCACCGTGAGGCCGAACACCTCGCCGGGCTGCTGCCGGGCCCCGAGGTGCTCACCGGCGCGTCCGCCACCCACTCCGCGGTGGTCTCCGCCCTGCACCGGCACGCGTACGCGCACTTCGCGTGCCACGCGGTGGGCGATCTGGAGCGCCCGTCCGGCAGCCGCCTCGTCCTGCACGACCACGCGGAACGCCCGCTGACCGTCCGCGACCTCGCCCGGCTCAGGCTTCCGTCGGTGCGGCTCGTCTACCTCTCGGCCTGCGACACCCTGCGGACCAGCCCCGAACTCGCCGACGAGGCCGTCCACATCGTCAGCGCCTTCCAGATCGCGGGCTTCCCTCATGTCGTCGGCTCGCTGTGGCACGTCGACGACACGATCGGCGCCCGTGTCGCCCAGGACGTCTACGAGGCCTTGAGCAAGGGGGGTGGGGCGCTGGACGTCGACCGTACGGCCGAGGCCCTGCACTCCACGGTGCGTGCGCTGCGCGACTCGTATCCCCAGACCCCGAGCCTGTGGGCGTGCCAGGTCCACGCGGGTCCCTAGAACTCCCGGACGCGCTTCAGGCGTTGGGGTCGAACGGAATCCCGGCAGGTTTGGCCTTCTCTAGGTGGTAGTTGAAATTGCCGTCCTTGAGCCCGAAGACGGCACTGCCGAAGTCGGCCTGAATCAGTTTCTCCCGCACGCCCGCGGGAAAGCCGTTCCAGCCGACGAGCCCGGGGAACTGCCAAGCCTGCTCGTGGTTCTCCGGCGGCTCGTCGTTGGAGGCGGCGGGCCGGAAGCAGTGCGTGCTCACACCGTCCTTGTGGTAGACGACCTTGGGGTGCGTGCCGTCCCAGCGGATCTGGTCGCGGCCGTAGACATCGAAGTTGCCGTGGGCCGACGTGGAGACGTAGCGGGCTTCGTTGTTCTGCACCCACACCACCACGTGCTCCCAGTCGTGCCGGTGCCCACCGAGGCCGCTGCCCGCCACGGCCTGATCCTTCTCGAAGTACAGGCCGTACATGATGGCGCACCAGCCGTTGTTGCACTTGGACCGGGCGTACCCATTGGTGTTGTCGAGGTCCCAGGAGTCACGGCACTGACCGTTGACGGCCCCCGACGGATTGAGGCCTCCATTGACGCTGCCGTCGGGCCCGATGGCGGGCGTCGGATAACAACCGTCGGTGTCGTAGTCGTAGGCAGGCTGGAACGTCTGCTCAAGCCCGTCCGCACTGGCGGGCAACGACGTGGGCGGATCCGCGAGCGCACTGCCCGGAAGAGCGACGACCAACGCGAAGGCGCTGCCGACGACGAACGACGCTCTGCGGATGCGTGAGGCCTTCTTCACCATGTCCTCCTGATCCGTCGCGGTGTGGGGCCGCGACCAGAAGTGACATGCCCACATCACACGTGTCCCACGCGTCTCCCGCCCCTCTCACCCCTCCCGCCACGGCAGCCTCGACCTGCCCCACGCCCCGCCTCTCCTTACGCTGGACGCAGAGGTGAGGAGGGCCGTCATGTCCGCCGTCGCCGTGCACGAGGCAACGCTGCGCGCGGGGCTCGTCCTGCCGTACGCCGAGGTGGGCGACCCCGCAGGAACGCCGGTCGTCCTGGTCCACGGCTACGTCGACTCCTGGTGGGCGTTCGAGCCGCTGCTGCGGCGCATGCCCTCCTCCCTGCACGGCTACGCGCCCACGCAACGAGGCCACGGAGACGCCGACAAGCCCACGGACGGCTATCTCCCCGAGGACTTCGCGGCCGACCTCGTCGCCTTCATGGACACCGTGGGAATCGAGCGCGCCGTGCTCGTCGGGGCTTCGAGCGGTGGGGTGCAGGCGCGCATCGTCGCGGGCCGCGATCCCGACAGGGTCGCCGGGCTCGTGCTCCTGGGCGTTCCGGTCACCCTCGCCGACAAGCCGGGTGCCGCCGAACTATGGGATGTCGTACGGGAGTTGGAGGGTCCGGTGGACCGTGACCTCGTGGAACGGTTCGCGCTCGGCATGACGGCCGAGCCCCTCGCTCGCGGCTTCCTGGAGACCGTCGTCGAGGAGAATCTGAAGGCACCCGCCCGCGTGTGGCGCGAGGCGCTGCGCGGCCTCCTCGAAACCGATCTGCGGGCGACGCTGTCCGGGATCCTCGTACCCACGCTGGCGGTCTGGGGCGACCGCGACCCGATCCTGACGCGCGAGGAACAACAGACGATCCTCGACACCGTCATCGGCTCCCGGCTGATCGTCTACGAGGGAGCGGGTCACGTCGTGCACTGGGACAGGCCGGAACGCGTGGTGAGGGACATCGCCGCCTTCGCCGCCTCCGTCGACGGCAATGGCAATGGCAATGGCAATGGCGTCGGCTGATCGGCGAGGGCCGGATCCCCGTGCCCGCCATGCCCGCCGTGCCCGCCGTGCCCGCCGTGCCCGCCGTGCTCGCCGTAATGCTTGCGGGTGCCATCGGTGGACGGGCGTGCTGTCCTGGCCATGGGACAGCGGCCGCCGAGCAGCGACCCCTTCTCCAGACCCTCCGCACACCCTCATCGCACTCCCCTCCTCACACAAGGAGCAGCCGCCATGGCGATCTTCATGCACGCTTGCCTCCCGGGTGTCACCACTGACCAGTACGACTCCCTCAACGCCAAGCTCCAGCAGACGCCCGAGATCTTCGACGGCTGCATCGCCCACGTCTGTGTCCCGAGCAGCGACGGCCTGGACATCTATGACATCTGGGAGTCCGAGCAGCACATGCAGGCGTTCGGCGAGAAGATGATGCCGATCGCCGAGTCGGCCGGCCTGTCCGGTCCCGGAGGACAGCCCGAAGCGTTCTCCGTGCACAACTACTGGATTCCCGGAGCCTGAACGCCGCAAAAAGCCGGTTGCCCTGCGGGCCCGGCCCGCACGGGCGACCATGAAGGCATGGAACGGAGGCACGGATCCGGCACCCCCCTCGGCGAGGTCAGCACGCCGGGACGCGTCGCCGCCGCCGGTGAAGGCATCAGCGAGGAGGAGCTGGCGCTCGCGGCACGCAATCACGGCCTGCCGCTGGAGGCCCTGCGCCATGACGTCACCCCGCCCGGCCTCCACTATCTGCTGACCCATTACGACATCCCCGCGGTCGACGCGGACACGTGGCGGCTCACCGTGGGCGGGCGGGTCCGTACCCCCCTGGAACTGGGCCTCGCCGAACTTCAGGCGCTGCCGGCCGTCACTCACCGGGTCACGATGGAGTGCGCGGGCAACGGCCGCGCCCGGCTGAGCCCGCGCCCGGTCAGCCAGCCCTGGCTGGTGGAGGCGGTGGGTACGGCCGACTGGACGGGCGTGCCGCTGCGGACGGTGCTCGCCCGAGCGGGGGTCGACGACGGCGCCGTCGAAGCCGTGTTCACGGGCGCGGACCACGGAGTCGAGCGCGGCGTCGAGCAGGACTACCGGCGCAGCCTGCCACTCCCCGTGGACGCGGACGTGCTGCTCGCGTACGCGATGAACGGCGGGCCGCTGCCGCCCCAACACGGTTACCCGCTGCGGCTCGTGGTCCCCGGCTGGTACGGCATGGCGCACGTCAAATGGCTCCGCGCCATCGAGCTGGTCGACACGCCGTTCACCGGCTTCCAGCAGGCCGTGGCGTACCGGTTCCGGCAGTCCCCCGACGACCCCGGCGAGCCCGTCACCCGGATCGCCCCGCGCGCCCTGCTGATCCCGCCCGGCTTCCCGGACTTCATGTCACGCGTACGGGTCGTGCACCCTGGGCCCGTGGAGCTGGAGGGGCGCGCCTGGTCCGGGTACGGGCCGGTCACCCGGGTCGAGGTCAGCGCCGATGACGGCCGCACGTGGACCGACGCCGAGGTCTCTCCCCGCGGCCCGCACCGCTGGGGGTGGCAGGCCTGGCACACCACCTGGACCGCGGCTGCCGGCCGCCACACCCTGAGCGTCCGGGCGACCGACGCCGACGGCCATGCCCAGCCCCTCGAGCAGCCCTGGAACCGAGGGGGCTTCGGAAACAACCTCGTGCAGCGCGTCCCGGTCCTGTGCCGGCCGCTCCCGGATACGAGGCAGTAGGGCCGCGCGACGGCCGCCCGCGACGGCCGTCCGTGAGCGCCTCCTACCTGCGACGTTTCCGTCACTGGGAGACGAAGACGCGTTCCAGCAGGCTGTGCAGCGTGTCCCGGTCCTGGGCGCTGAGGCGCTCCAGGCCCTCCCGCGTGGCGCTCATCCTGGCGCGGATCGCGTCGGTAACGCGCTCGCCCTCGGCCGTGAGAACGACGTTCTTGACGCGTCGGTCGGAGGGGCTGGGTTCGCGGCGCACCAGGCCGCGCTTCTCCAGCCGGTCGATGATCCCGGTCATGTTCGACGCGTCGCAGGTCAAGGTGTCGGCCAGGGAGCGCATCGCCGCGGGGCCACGGCGCAGCACGGTCAGTGCCTTGCCCTGGCTCGCCGTGAGGTTCTCGCTCGCCGCCGCGAGCGTGAAGTCGCCGTAGTAAGCGCCGAGCGACACCGAGAGCAGCTCCATGAGCCGGCCCGTGTCGGTGCGGGGAGTGCCTGTCATGAGAGTCACTTTACCCCCTGAAAGTTGACTACCTCAAATATCGATGTTTACCTTCGACTCATTGCTTGAGGATCTCAAGCATCAAGGTTGTCAAGTAACTGTTAACTGAGAGAGAAACACCGTGTCCCACGCACACCGCGCCGCGCCCACCCGGGCCTCCGGGCAGACCCTGCTCGTCCTGGCGCTCGGTCTGGCCGCCATGGTCGTCTCGATGATGCAGACCCTGGTCGTCCCGGTGCTGGGCATCATCCAGGACGACCTGAACGCCACCACCGCGAACGTCAGTTGGGTGACCACCGCCACTCTGTTGTCGGCCGCCGTCTTCACCCCGCTGCTCGGCCGCTTCGGCGACCAGCACGGCAAGAAGCCCACCCTCGTCGGCGTCCTGCTCGTGATGATCGCGGGCTCGGTGCTCGCCGCCACCACCAGCTCACTGACGTGGCTGATCATCGGCCGCATCATGCAGGGCGCCGCGACCGCGATCTTCCCGCTCGCCCTCTCCGTCCTGCGGGAGGAGATCAAGCCGGCCAAGCTGCCCGGAGCCATGGCCCTGGTCAGCGGCACGCTCGCCTTCGGCAGCGGGCTCGCGCTGGTCGGTGCCGGACTCCTCACCCAGGGCGCCGCCCCGGACTACCACCGGGTCTTCTGGCTCGCGGTGGTACTCGCCGTCGTGGCCCTTGCCGGAGTGCTGTTCGCCGTGCCCGCCTCCCGGGCGAAAACCGGAGGGCGGACCGACTGGCTGGGCGCCCTGTCCCTCGCGATGCTGCTCGTGCTGCTCCTGCTGCCCATCTCGCAGGGCCACGAGTGGGGCTGGACGTCAGGCCGGACGATCGGCGCCTTCGCCGGAGCGATCGTCATGGCGGGCGTGTGGGTCGCGGTCGAGCGCCGGGTCAAGGAGCCGATGGTGGACATGCGGATGTTCGCCCACCGGCCCGTCCTCTTCACCAACCTGGCCGGGCTGCTCCTCGGGTTCGCGATGTTCGCCCAGTTCATCGGCGTCTCGTACCTCGTGCAGATGCCCGAGAGTGTCGCGGGGTACGGATTCGGTGCCTCGGTGCTCGCCGCCGCCGTCGTCTACCTGCTGCCGACCACGCTCGTCTCCCTCGTGGGTGCCCAGGTCGGAGGGCTGCTCGTGCGCCGGATCGGCGCCCGCTCCACGCTGGCCATCGGCGCCGCCTTCGGTGTGCTCGGCTTCGCCTGGCTGACCGCCGCGCACGGCACCAGCGCCTCGGTGATCGGCGCGGGCATGATCATCGGCCTCGCGATCAGCTTCGGCTACGCCTCCATGCCGGCGCTGATCGTCGCCTCCGTCCCGGCCCACCAGACCGGAATCGCCAACGGAATCAACTCCATCTCCCGCTCGGTGGGCAGCGCCGTCGCGAGCGCCATGATCACCACGCTTCTCGCGTCGAAGACCATCGAGCTGCCCGACGGCATGCCCGCGCTGCCCCAGGAGAGCCAGTTCACGCTGAGCTTCGCCATCGCCGGAGCGGCCTTCGCCCTGGTCGTGGTCGTCGCCCTCATCGGGCTCAAGGCGGCACACGCGCCCCGCGCATCCGCGGTGCGCAAGGTCGCGGCAGCGGAGTCGGCGGAGCCCGCGGAGCCCGCGGGATCGCAGCCTGCCGCCGAACTCGTCTGATCGGACCGGCTGCTGGAGTGCCCGCCGCGCTCGGCGGAACCGCCACCCCTCGGAAAGGCATACCTCGATGAAGACTTCGGACAACGTCGACCACACCCCGGCACGCGTCGACCGTCGAGCGACGGTCGTCGACCACCGCGCGACGGTCGCGGCGGAGACGGCGCGCTTCGTCACGGTGGTCAGGGACGCCGACCTGGCGACCCCCGTGCCCGGCTGCCCCGGCTGGACACTGGCCGACCTGATCAAGCACACCGGCAGCGTCCAGCGCTGGTTCGCCGCTCTGCTCCGGGCGCGCATCCAGGAACCCCCGCGGAGCCGCGAGGTGGACCTGCACCTTCCGGACCAGGAGGACGGATACGCCGACTGGCTGGCCGAGAGCGCGACGGTGGCCGCGGACGCCTTCGCGGCCACCGGCCCCAACCTGCCGATGTGGGCGTGGGGAGCCGACCAGCACGCCCGGTTCTGGGCGCGCCGGATGCTCTTCGAGACCTTGCTGCACCGGGCCGACGCCGAACTGGCGCTCGGCCTGCGGCCCGCGATCGACCGAGCGGTCGCGGTCGACGGCATCGACGAATTCCTCGTCAACCTGCCCTTCGCCGCCTTCTTCGCCCCCCATGTCGTCAACCTGCGCGCCCCCGACAGGACCATCCGCTTCCGCGCCACCGATGGCGACGGCGACGGCAACGGCAACGGCGACGGCGACTGGCTGGTCCACCTGCGCTCCGACGGCTTCGCGCTCGCCACGGCCGACGCGGAGGCAGCTACCGCTGACGCGACGGTCCGGGGAGCCGCCCGCGACCTGCTGCTACTGGTCTACGGCCGCCTGCACCACGACGATGCGGTCCTCTCGCACGAGGGGGACGAGGGCCTCCTGACACACTGGTTCGCCAACTCCGCGTTCTGAGGCCGCAGTCAAGTCGCGGCGGTAGTGACGTGATTGTGGCTCGCGGGGGCCGGGGGGGGGAGGCTGGTCGGGAGGATCCGGTGCGGCGGCGCTCGGCACGGGTGGCGGAGGTCCGTGCCGCAGGGCCACCGGGCCGCAGGGCCCAGCGGCCGGTGGCGTCGCCGAGCGAGCTGGCCTTCGTCGTCCACATTGATTCCCCGCAGTTCGCCCGGCATGGCAGCTCTCTCTATGTGAGACGGCGTTCCGGGATCTTTGCGGGATGCCTAAGGTGGAGCGCATGTTCGGACCCGCTCGTCAGCTCGCTCTCGCGCTCTTCGCGGCCACGCCGTGGAGCGTCGACGACGCGCTCTGTCGCCGCTGACGCCTCGCTCAGCGCCCAGCTCTCCGCTCTCAGCGCCCAGCGCCCAGCTGTCACCTCTCGGCGCTCACGCGACCACCGCCTGTCCGGCCCACCCCTCCCGTTCCCGGAGACCCTCTTGACCACCGCTCCCGATGCCGGGGCGCCGCCCCGGGCCGCCCTGCTCTCCCCTGCCCCCACCTCCGCCTCCGCCCCTCCGGCCGAGGCCTCGCCGCCGGTCCGGCGGGTGCCGCTTGCGGTCGCCGGCGCCATCGGTGTCGCGCTCGCCGGCTACGTCTTCGCGGAGCACGGGGCCAAGCCTGGCGTCCTGCTGCTGCTCGGCATCGGACTCGGGTTCGCCCTGTTCCACTCCCGGTTCGGGTTCACCTCCGCCTGGCGGCAGCTGGTGGCAGTCGGCAACGGCACCGGGCTGCGTGCCCACACCCTGCTGCTCGGCACCACCGCGACGCTCTTCGCCCTGATCATCGGCACCGGCAGCGGCCTGTTCGGTTCCGTGCCCGCCCCCAGCGCCGGGCCGATCGGGGTGGCGCTGCTCATCGGCGCCTTCCTCTTCGCCATCGGCATGCAGCTCGGCGGCGCCTGCGCCTCCGGGACCCTCTTTGCCGTCGGCTCCGGCCAGGGCACCATCGTGCTCACCCTCCTGGGCTTCATCACCGGCTCCACCCTCGCCGCCTGGCAGTTCGGCCTCTGGAACGACCTGCCGGCGCTCGACCCGTACGTACTGTCCGACCACGTCGGCTGGTTCGGCTCCTGGGCAGTGACGATCGCGGCGCTCGCCGCGATCTGGTTCATCGCCCGCACCGTACAGGCCCGCCGCAACCCCCCTCCGATCGGCACCCCGCCGTCGGCGCGCGGCGCCCTCCGCCGTGCGGTCAGGGGCTCGTGGCCGCTGGCAGCGGGGGCCGTGGCGCTGGCGGTGCTCGGCGCCGGCGTACTGCTCGTCTCGGGCGGCGCCTGGGGCGTCACCAGCGCGTTCGCCCTGTGGGGCTCGAAGGTCGTGGACGCACTCGGCGGCACGCCGGAGACCTGGGCGTTCTGGCAACAGCCCGGCAGCGCGGCCCAGTTGTCGGGGCCGGTGCTTGCCGACAAGAACAGCCTCACCGACATCGGCATCATGGTCGGCGCGGCCGTCGCGGCGGCCGCCGGCGGCGTGTGGCAGCTGCACCGCAACATCCCCGCCCGCACAGCGCTCGCCGCCGTCATCGGCGGCATCCTGATGGGCGTCGGCGCCCGCCTCGCCGGCGGCTGCAACATCGGCGCCTACCTGGCCGGCATCGCCTCCGGTTCCCTCCACGGCTGGATCTGGGCAGCCGTGGCCATCCTCGGCACCTGGGCGGGCCTGCGCCTGCGCCCGCTGTTCGGCCTGGGCAACCCGAAGCCGACGGACAGCGTCTGCTGACCTGGCGGCTCCGCTGTCGCCGGTGGATGTCTCCGCTCCCATCCGCACCCGGCGTCGTTTTGGTAGGGGCCCTCCGGAACACGCATGCGTGGGTGCCGGAGTCCCGTCTTCAGGCGTCCGGGGGCCCGTGGCGTGCGGCCGACCGCGACCGAGGGGAGCCGCAGGCCGCCTACTTCTCCCACTAGTTCTCTCTGCGCGGCGCCAGTAGTTCCCTATGCGCGGCGCCAGTTGAGCAGCAGGGCCTCGACCGCCGTGTGCAGAGTGGCTGCGGCCACTCCGTCGCGCAGCTGCGTGGAGAGGCCGAGGAGAAAGCTGTGAATCATGGCGGTCACCCCGTCGACGTCGACGTCGGCATCGAGTTCGCCCGCGGCGACGCCTCGCTCCACGCAGGCCCTGATGCGCACCCGGTCGGCTTCACGCCGTGCCGCGACGGCCGCGCGCACTCCGGCGTACTCCTCTCCCGGCGCCCGCATCGTGCCGGACAGGGCGATGAGACAGCCGGTGGGGTGGGACGCGTCGGCCTGCATGTCGATCGAGCGGTGCAGCAGGCCGGCCACGGCCTCTCGCGGGCTGATCGTCTCGTCCTCGATGACGTCGACAGCACCGCCCGGCCCCTCCATGTAGTGCTCGACGACCTGCTTGAACAGCCCTTCCTTCGATCCGAAGGCGCCGTACAGGCTCGCGGAGGACAGCCCGGTGGCAGCTCGCAGCTGTGCCAGCGATGTCGCTTCGTAGCCCTGCTCCCAGAACAGCAGCATCGCGGCCTCCAGTACGGCCTCCATGTCGAAGGCGCGGGGACGGCCGGCTGACGGCATAGGGACCTCCTGCGTCACGAGACGAGCGGCTCCGGCATGGGGAGCGCTCCGCTGCCTCCCATATTGGACCAACCGCTCCACAAAACGCCAAGTGTCGGAGTTTCCGAGCGGCGACGGCCCGCAGCGACAGGCCCGCAGTGACTCTGATCACTTTTGGATCAATCGATCTAAAACTCCTTGACCAGCACGTCCCCCCAGGGCGAACATTCCGGCATGAACGATCCAGAATTCAGAAAGGACGTCGCAGACGCCCGCTCCCCGCTGAGCCGCGCGATGGTCCTGTTGCTGGCGGTGACGTGTGGCGCGGCGGTCGCGAACATCTATTACGCCCAGCCGTTGCTGCCCGTCGTCTCCAAGGCGCTGGGGGTCTCCGAAGGGGCCGGAGGCCTGATCGTCACCTCTTCGCAGATCGGCTACGCGCTCTCGCTGGCACTTCTGGTGCCCCTGGGTGACGTACTGGAGCGGCGCCGTCTTGTGAGCGGGCTGCTCGCCCTGAGCGCTGTCGCTCTCCTCGGTGCGGCGGCCTCCCCCTCGCTGGGGGCGCTGTACGCCTCGGTCGCGCTGGTCGGGGTGGCCTCCGCCGTGGCGCAGATCGTGGTGCCGATGGCCGCCTCTCTGGCCGCCGACCACGAACGCGGCGCAGTGGTGGGAACGGTCATGAGCGGCCTGCTCATCGGCATCATGCTCGCGCGAACGGTTGCCGGGGTGCTGGCCGAATTCGGGGACTGGCGGCTGGTGTTCGTCTTCGCGGCGGGCGTCATGGTGGTCCTTGCGATCACCCTGCGCCTGGTCCTGCCTCTCGTACCGCCGGCCGCGAAGACGCCCTACCCCCGGCTGCTGCACTCGGTGGTGACTCTGGTGCGCACCGAGTCGCTGCTGCGCAGGCGCATGGCTCTGGCCGCGGTCGGCATGGGCGGCTTCACGGTCCTGTGGACCGCCTCGTCGTTCCTCCTGGCCGGCCCCGCCTACGGGTACGGACCGGCGGTCATCGGCCTGTTCGGCCTGGTCGGCGTCGTCGGGGCCGCGGCCGCGTCGGTGGCCGGCCGCCTTGCGGACCGCGGTCGCGCCCGCCAGGTGACAACAGGCGGGCTGATCGTACTGACGGGCAGCTGGGGCGTGCTCGTCTTCGCCGATCGAGGAGGCCCGCTCGGTCTGAGCGCGCTGATGGCCGGCATCGTGGCACTCAACCTGGCACAGCAGGCACTGCTGATCAGCCACCAGAGCGTCCTGTACCGCCGCATCCCGCACGCACGCAGCCGGGTCACCACAGCGCTCATGGTCTCCGCCTTCGCCGGCAGCACCGTCGCTTCCGCCCTGACAGCCGCGCTGTATCCGCTCGTTGGCTGGGCAGGGGTCTCCGCGCTCGGAGCGGTGATCGCACTGATCGGCCTCGCGATCTGGTCCCTGGAACTGCTCCGCCCGAGCCCCGCGGACCCGGTCGCCGGCCCGCCGGCGGACGAAAACGTCCACACGCCCCGCACCTCTGGCGCGAGCGCGAACCGCACCCGCGCATCTGGCGCGAGGGCGAACCGCACCCACGCACTCGCCGACGCCGACGCAGACGCCGAGGAGACCGCTCATGCCTGAGATCCGCCGAGTGGCGATCCTGGACGACTACCAGCGCACGGCACACCGCTACGCCGCCTGGGACTCCCTGCCCGAAGGCACCCAACTCACCTACTTCTCCGCGCACTTGGACGGCCCCGAGGAGGTGACAGCCGCGCTGCAGCCATTCGACGTGGTCGTGGCCATGCGCGAGCGGACTCCCTTCCCCGCCGAAGTGCTCGACAGGCTGCCCAACCTGCGCCTGCTGGTGACGACCGGCCCCGCCAACGCGGCCATCGACACGGCCGCGGCCGCGCGGCGCGGAATCGTGGTGTCCGGTACCCGCGCCGCGGGCCTGACCTCGACGGCCGAGCTGACATGGGGACTCCTGCACGCCCTGACCCGCTCACTCCCCGCCGAGGACCGCAACTTGCGCGAGGGCGCTTGGCAGCAGACCGTGGGTCGCGACCTGCACGGCGCCCGCCTGGGCGTCATCGGCCTTGGCGGCGTGGGCAGTCGCGTGGCCCAGGTCGGGGTCGCCTTCGGCATGGACGTCGTCGCCTGGAGCACGCACCTCGATCCCGAGCACGCGAAAGCACTGGACGTCACCCCCGTCAGCAAACGGGAACTGCTGACCACCTCGGACGTGGTGACGCTCCACGTCCGACTCTCCCCACGCACCGTCGGCCTCATCGGTATCGACGAACTCGCCCTCATGCGGCCGGACGCGCTGCTGATCAACACCTCCCGGGCACCCGTCGTCGACGAGCAGGCACTGCTGGCAGCGCTGCACGCCGGAACGGTGGGCGGCGCTGCCCTGGACGTCCACTTCACCGAGCCACTGCCCACCGATTCACCATGGCGCGGCGCTCCACGGACCGTCCTCACCCCACACCTGGGCTACGTCACCGCCGACGCCTACGAGATCTTCTACCGCGACGCACTCGGCGACATCCTCGCCTACGCCGCAGACGAACCGGTCCGCCTGCTCACGCCATGAGCGGACCACGCACCACCACCCCCACACACGAACAAGGAAAGGAACCCACCATGCCCACCACGCCCACCACGCCCACCGGCGAGCAGACCACCACCGCCCACCCGCAGCACGCTCCCACCGACGATTCGGGGGGCCGCCTGCCCCGCCTGTGGACACGGACCCTGGGCGACCTCACCCTCACCTACGTCCCCGACGCCGGCGTCCACATGATCCCCACCCGGGTCTATCCCGCCTCCGCCGACGAGGACTGGACGGACCACGGTCCCCACATGACGGACGCGGGCCACCTGGCCATGGGATGCGGCGCGCTGCTCGTCGAGCGTCGCGGGAAGCGCCTGCTCCTGGACGCCGGCCACGGCCGCATCTCGGGTGAGGACCCCGAACACTTCCAACACGGCTTCGACCACGTACAGACCCTGCCCGATCACCTTCAACGCCTGGGCGTCGATCCGGCCGCTCTGGAGACGGTCGCCTTCACCCACCTGCACGACGACCACACGGGATGGGCCCGGCCGGACGCCGTCGACGACCCGCGCAGCCTGTTCCCCAACGCGCGCTGGGTCGTCGGGGAAGGAGAACTGCAGGGACTGAACCCCGCCTCCGGCCCACGGCTCGCCGGACAGAGCGAACGGACCACAGCTGTCGCCGACGGTACAGAGATCGCGGAGGGAGTACGTGCCTGGGCGCTGCCCGGTCACACCACCGGGCACACAGCCTGGATCCTTGACACCGGTGACGGCCGCCGGATCGTGGCCTTCGGCGACGCCATGCACTCTCCCGTCCAGATCGAGCATCCCGACTGGGAAGTCGTCCTCGACCACGACCGCGCCCAGGCCGAGCACTCACGTCGCCGACTCGTGGAATTCCTGGCCAAGAGCGACGTCTTCGGCTTCGGCGTGCACTTCGCCGACCAGCAACTCGGCACCGTCGACGACACCGGCCACTGGCGCCCTTGGGACGACGAGACAGACAACCGGTAAGCCTCACACCCACAGCGGCCTCGACATGAAGCCCCGCAAGGACGGCCGCGACGCGGCCGTCCTTGTCCACGGCCCGCAGCCACTCGTAAGTGTGCCGCGCACGTTGGGGATGCGGCGAGAGAGCACGAGAACATCAGCTGCCGCACCGCAGGTGGCGATTCCTTTCGCAACTCGGACTCAAGGAACGAGCCGAAGCACATCAACGCGCGGCGGCAGGCTTCGCGACCCTGCGTGGCCGGCGTCCGGTTCGCCATTGCCGTCGAGAGTGGCGTGCGTCAGACTTTCTGGCAGGTATTTCGCGGTAAACCGTGGCTGGGGGTTCGATCTTGAGCAGGAGAGGCGACCCGGCGCCGGTCGAGGCGCGGCTGCAGAGCACAAACGGAGGAGCCCCATGCTGAAGCAGGTCGCGGAAGGTGTACTGATCCACCAGAGCGAGTTACTCCAGAACAACACTGTTGTCGTGCAGGGCAGGGGCGGCGTGTTACTCATAGACGCCGGGATAACAGGCGATGAAATGTCCTGCCTGGCGAACGACCTTCGTGAGTTGAGCCAGCCCGTCATCGCAGGATTCTCGACGCATCCTGATTGGGATCACGTCCTCTGGCATGCCGACCTTGGCAAAGCCCCTCGTTACGGTACAGCGCGCTGCGCGTCCTACATGCAGGATCTGCTGTCGAACGCGGACTGGAGGGCCCGCGTCACCGATGGATTACCGCCGGAAATCGCCGAGGAAACACCGCTGGACCTGTTCGGCCTCATTACGGGTCTGCCAGCTGAAACTGCGCATATTCCATGGGATGGCCCCAAGGTCCGGATTATTGAGCATCCGGCGCATGCCCCGGGCCACGCGGCGCTTTTGATCGAAGAACGCAGGGTTCTCGTCGCCGGCGACATGCTCTCCGATCTCTTCATTCCGATGCTCGACGACACTGCCGACCCGATGGAGGACTACCTCGTCGGACTGCGTCTGCTCGAGGCCGTGGCGGACGACGTCGATGTCCTCATTCCCGGTCACGGGTCCGTCGGTATAGCTGATCAGGTACGCGCAAGGATCAAGCAGGATCGCGCGTACGTGGACGCCCTGCGTGACGCCCATGTTCCGAACGACCCACGGATCGGCCCATCGGTCAAGCCCGGCTGGGAGTGGGTGAACGACATACACGAAGGGCAATTCCAGCGCCTCGCCCAGAGAAGTGCGCGCGACGAGACGCCCGACTAGAAATGATCGGGTGGGTGGTCACGACGCGCGGTCGGACATTGCGGCGAGGTCGGCCGCGGTCCAAGCCATCGCGATGGCGCCGTCGAGGACTGCGCGGTCGGCGGCCGGTGTGATGCACGCGGCCGTGAACTCGCGCTGGTGGTTGACCGCGGGCACGCAGTCGAGGCCGAGCATGGGATGGATCGTGCGTACGGCGTGGGAGACGTTGCCCATGTCGGTGGCGGCTCCGACGACGGCGCCACCGGGCAGGTCCAGGAAAGTGCGGCCCAGGGCCTCGGCGTTGGCCCGGTACAGAGCCAGCATCGCGGGGTCGGGGCGCAGGTCGGCGTAGTCGGGGCCGACGGGGCTCACGGTCAGTTCGCACCCCGTGGCCAGCGCACCGGCCTCGAAACAGCGCGCCACACGGGCTTTGAGGGGGGCGAGCGCCGCCAGGGTGTCCGAGCGGACGATCCAGCGGCCGCGGCTGGTATCAGGGATGACGTTCGCCGCGCTGCCTGCTTCGGTGACGATGCCTTGGATGCGGTCCGCGCCCGTGGTCTGCTGACGCAGCAGTCCGATGGCCACCTGGGCGACGGTCATGGCGTCGGCGGCGTTGACTCCGCGCTCGGGGTAGGCGCCCGCGTGCGCGGGCGTGCCGCGATAGCGAATGTCGAACTGGGAGACCGCGGTGCCGGGCATGGCATCCATCTCGGCGGCTGCGGGGTGCACCATCATGGCGGCATCCAGTCCGTCGAAGGCTCCGCGTTCGAGCATCAGGATCTTGCCGCCGCCACCTTCCTCGGCCGGTGTCCCGAGCACGGTGACCGTCAGTCCGAGGTCCTCGGCGATTCCGGCAAGACCCAGTCCGGCGCCCACCGCGGCCGCGGCGATGATGTTGTGCCCGCAGGCATGGCCGATCTCCGGCAGCGCGTCGTACTCCGCGCAGATGGCGAGGTGCAGGCGCCCGGATCCCACAGTGGCGCGGACCGCGGTGGGCATGCCGTAGCAGCCGTGCTCGACGTCGAAGCCGGCCGCGCTCAGGTGCTGGGCGACCCAGGCGCTGGCACGGACCTCTTCGAAGGCCAGTTCCGGATGGGCGTGGATGCGATGGGAGAGGTCCACCAGGTCGCGCTCCGCAGCCCGGATCCGCTTCCGAATGAGGGGCTTGGGGTCCATCGGCGCGGCTTTCACGACGCGGTCCTGGCGGCGATGTGGACGGAGGCCGGGCGGGTGGCGGCGTCGTAGGCCGCTCTCGCACCGGTGGCGCCCATGCCGCTGTCGCCGGCCGGTTCGTAGAGGCGTTCGGGGCCGCCGCCCTGCCACTGATTGATCCAGACGACGCCCGCGGGGATCCGGGTGGCTGCGGCCACATGGTCGGGGTCGCGGGTGTAGACGGTGGCCGCGAGGCCGAAGCGGGACCGGGCTGCACGCTCCAGCCCTTCCTCGAAGGAGGAGACGACCACGACAGGGGCGAGCGGTCCGAAGGTCTCCTCGGTCATCACCAGCATCGAGTCGTCGACGCCGGTCAGCACCGTGGCCGGGTAGAAGAAGCCCTTGCTGTCCGGTTCGACTCCCCCCGCACGGACCGTCGCACCGCGCTCGACGGCCTCGGCGACATGCCTGCGGACCGTGTCGCGCTGCCGCTCGTCGACCAGGGGTCCCATCATGACGCCCTCGTCGTGACCGTCGCCGACGGTGTACGTCCCCGCCGCCTCCACCAGGGCTTCGACGAACTCCGCGGCGATGTCCTGGTGCACGTATATGCGCTCCATGGACGTACAGATCTGCCCGGTGTTGATGAAGGCACCGAACGCCACTGCTTTCGCTGTCGCGCCGGGGTCGACGCCGGCGTCGACGACGACGGGGTCCTTGCCGCCGAGTTCGAGGACGGCGCGGTGCAGCAGCTTGCCGGTTCCCGCGCCGACCTTCCGGCCGGCCCCGACGGATCCGGTGAAGTGCACGAGTTGGATGTCCGCGTGCTCGGCCAGCGGCGCTCCGGCACACGCGTCGCCGAGCACGAGGTTGACCACGCCGGGCGGCAGGTCGAGCAGTTCGAAGAGCCGCACGGCCGACAACGGCGATCGTTCGGAGGGTTTGACGACGACGGTGTTGCCGGCGGCCAGCATCGGGCCGAGCGCACCGAGCACCATGGCGACGGGGAAGTTCCACGGCGTGATCACCGCGGTGGCCCCCAGCGGATGGCGCAGGAGCTTCGTGGCGCTGCCGTCGGGATGGCTGATGTTCTCCTCGAAGCCGTACGACAGCGCCTGGGCCGCGGACGCTTTGAGGCCGACAACCGCCCCGTCGATGAATGTACGGCCGACGCCGACCGGCTTGCCCATCTCCCGGCACTCCAGGTCGGCGAGTTCGTCCGCGTACTCGGCGACGGTGTCGGCCCACGCCGAGATGTGTGCGACGCGTTCGGTCACGGGCAGGGCAGCCCACGCGGGCTGCGCCTTCACCGCGGCGGCCACGGCCCGGTCCACGTCGGCCCGACAGCCGCCGGGCAGGCGGGCGATGACGTCCTCGGTCGCGGGGTTGACGACGTCGAGCAGCGTGTCCTCGAAGGAATCCCCCCAGACGCCGCCGGTCAGGTTCTGCAAGGTCTTCATCGGAATCTCCTTCATGTGAAGACGCGGCGGCGCGCCCACCTCGGTCGAGCAAGCGGTGCCGTGTCACGAGCGTGTCGAGTCACGAGCGTGCCGTGTCACGAGCGTGCCGAGTCAGGCGATGCGGTCGGCCATGAGTTCGCCCGCCATGATCGTGGCCAGGTTCGTGTTGGCCCGGGGCACGGACGGGAAGACCGAGGCGTCGACCACGTACAGGCCCTCGACGCCGAGGACGCGGCACTCGCTGTCCACGACGGTGGCGGGGTCGTCGGTCGGGCCCATGCGGCAGGTGCTGGTGCCGTGTTGGGCGTCCATGGCCGTCGTCAGCAGGTAGTCGTCGAGGCCGCTGTCGCTGTCCAGGACGGAGAACAGTGCCGCGTTCTCCTTCTCCAGCGATCCTTCCGTGATGGCTGCCGTCTCGGGTCGGCGCGCCAGGTCGACGAGCGCCCGTAGGCCGTGGCGCATGCGGCGGAGGTCCCGTTCGTCGGACAGCATCCGCTGCCGCACCAGCGGCTGGTCGTAGGGGTCGGTGGACGCCAACGTCAGGACGCCCCGGGAGTGGTTCTGGTTCATCCACACTCCGAACGCCCCGGAAGCGGTGGTGGTTGTGGCGGCGGCCATCGCCAGCACGTTCTGGTTGAGCGAGACGAACATCAGGTCGTTGTCGGGGGCGTCGTCGCCGCTGGTCCACCGGACGCAGACGTTGGTGTGCCGGTCGTGCGGCGTCTTGACCGCCGCCGACTCGCGCAGCGGGATCGACACCAGCGCCATCGGGTGGTCCTGCATGCCGTGGCCCACCGGCAGGTCGTGGCGCACGTCGATGCCGAGCGCGCGCAGGTGCGACGCGGGTCCGATGCCCGAGCGCATGAGGATGCCGGGTGAGTGGATGACGCCGGCGCTGAGCACGACCGTGTCGGCGTACTCGGTCGTCGTCGCCTCTCCGTCGACGAGCAGCCGGACCCCCACCGCCCGGTTCCCGGCGAACACCACCTTCTCCACCAGGGCGTCGCCCAGGACGGTCAGCGTGCCCAACTCCCGGGCCTGTTCCAGGTACGCGTCGTTGACCGACACCCGGCACCCGCCCCGCGAGTTGATCGGATAGGGCGAAACCCCGCGCGAGGAAGGGGCGTTGACATCCGCGGCCCAGCCGAACCCCGCCGCGAGGGCGGAGCGGGACAGCGCGGTGTCGACCCCACCCCACTCGTCCTGCGGCGTCCGGTGGATCGGTGTCGGTCCACCGCGGCCGTGATACGGCTCGTCACCGAACTGCTCGTCGTCCTCCAGCTTCGCGAAGTACGGCAGGACATCCGCCGGGGACCAGCCCGTACACCCGAGCCCGCTCCAGTCCTCGAAGTCAGCCATGGGGGGCCGGATCGCGATCTGCCCGTTGATCGACGAACTGCCGCCGACACCCCTGCCGCGCCAGTACGGCGCTTGCGTCTGCGATTCGGTGCGCGAGGAATTCAGGCCCGTCCACAGCAGCCCCTCGGCCGCGGTGGGGTTCATCAGCGCGACCGCCGGATTGGGTGAGCGCCACGCCTCGTGCATCTGCGCCGAACGGTAGTCGGGGCCGGCCTCCACGAGGAGGACTCGCTTGCCCTTCTCCGCCGAGCGCGCCGCGAGCGCGGCACCCGCGGATCCCGCACCCACCACAATGACGTCCCAGCTCGTGCTCGTCATGCTGCTTCTCCCGCCGTAGGGCGAACTCAGGGCGATCTGACGTGGCCTAGGTATCGGGCCGGAGAGCTTGTAATATCGACCTTGCAGTGAGTTCAGTCAAGACTGAATGTTCATCTTCTACTGACTTCCAGGAGTTCCGTGTCCGATCAGGGCGGCCAGGCGACCGAGCACGGCACAGACAACTCGCAGGACTCACACGACTCACACAACGCGACCGATGCACTGGTCGAGGAGTTCGGCACCCACGTCGGCAGAGCCATGGGCTGGCCGCGCATGGCAGGCCGCGCCGCAGGCCTGCTGATGCTGAGCGACAAGCCACTGACCCTCGCCCAACTCCAGGAAGCCCTGGACGCCAGCAAGGGATCGGCCTCGGAGATGACGCGACTGCTCATCGCCAACGGCACCGTGGAGCGCTACAAGGAGGCAGGAGCGCGGCACTTCGTCTACCGGTGGCGCGACGACGCCTGGGTCGGCTGCCTGCGCCACATCGTGGCCGCAACCACCGAACTGCGCGAACTCGCCGCGCACGCACAGGACCGCGGCGCCGACAGGTCCGCCAACATGTCCGAGGAACAGCGTGGGCGGCTGCGCGACATGCACGACTACTACCGCTTCATGGTGGGGCACCTGGAGTCGATGCTGGCGGAGTACACCGCGACCTGGACGGCGAGCAAAGACCGGCCGTGACAACCGGCCGAGCCCCATGGGAGCACGGGAAGCGGCTCTCCGCTCCCGAAAAGCCCCCACAACGAAGTAGGGGCCACCCGAAGGTGACCCCTACCTGCGACGTTTCCGTCGGGACGACAGGATTTGAACCTGCGACCCTTGACCCCCAGTCAGGCGCGCGATTCCGGTTCGGAGTTCTGAAGCGCCATTGACGGTCGTACGACGCCGTACGCGGAACTACGGCGACGCTGAGACACCTGAAGCGGCAAGTCCGCAGCATGCCGCTTGAACTGCGCGGATGGTTTTCTCGGCAGGGGCAGTGCTCCCGCTTCGCACTGCCACTCGAGAGCGCCCGGAGAACGGAAAGAGGCCGTTCGCAAACGGCCTCTCATCTCTGCGCCCACTTGACCTCAGCCGAGTGCTGTCAGGCGTCCTGCATCGGTGCCCAGAACTCTTCGAAGGACATGGTGCCGTCGCCGTCCGTGTCCAGCACGTCGATGAACCGCTGCGCCTGCTCGTCGGTGAGGTGCTCGCCGTTCAACTCTGCGACGACCTGCCGGTACTCCTTGGCCGTGATCTGGCCGTCGCCGTCGAGGTCGTACCGGTCGAAGACCTTGCGTGCGGCCGCTTGCATGTCCACCACGTGAGTTCGCCTTTCCTTGTGATGTTCGGAGCGCCCAGGCTAGCGGTCACGCCAGCCTGGGTCGTACGAGATGTTCGCACGCTACTGCGCGCCATCAGCGAGGGAAGCCCTGGGGGCCATCCGTGGCTTGGACGGTGAAGGGCGTGTTACTAAGACTTTGTCCTGTGTGGTGAGGCGGAGTAGTACCTCACCATGGTTGTCAATCCCCTGGTTCCGTAGAGACGTTGGTTATGCGGCCCGGCCTTCCTGGTCGGTCCGCGCTCGCGCTTCCTGGATGATCCGTTCGAACTCGACGGTGGCTTCCCGGCGGCCACGCTGTGACGGCGTTTCGTGTTGTAGAAGTCCGCGATCCATGTGGCGGTCTTCAGCCGGGCCTCGGTGCAGGTGGCGAAGGTATGCCGGTGGATGTACTCGACCTTGAGGACCGAGTGGAACGACTCCGCGGCGGCGTTGTCCAGCGCCGACCCGACGCGCCCCACCGACTGCACCACGCCCCAGCGGCCACACAGCTGCTGGAACGCCTCGGACGTGTATCCGCTGCCGCGGTCCGTGTGGAAGATGACGCCGCCGACCTGGCCGCCTCGGGTCGCGATCGCCATCTGCAGGGCGGCGCCGACCAGCGCGGCATCGTGCCGCGCGCCCATCGCGTAGCCAAGAGCGCGGCGGGAGAACGCGTCGTGCACGGATGCGAGGTATAGCTTGCCCTCGCCGGTCTCGATCTCCGTCATATCGCCCCACCACAAGACGTTGGGCGCGATGGCGTCGAACTTGCGCCGCACCAGGTCAGTAGCAGTCGTCCGCTTGCCGGGGCGGGTGAGCGAGCGGCGTCGGCGAGGCGGCTTGCGGCCCTGCAGGCCGAGTTCCGCCATGATCTCGGCGACGGTGTTATGCGACATCTGCCAGCCCTCCTCCCATAAATCCAGCGTGATCCTCGGCGAGCCGTCGTCCGGCCGGAGCGATCGAAGAAGCAGCGGATCCGCTCGGCCAGCTCTGCGCGTCTGATCTCGCGTCTTGTCGGCTCGGACGGCCTGCGGCGCCACTTGTAGAACCACGCCTCCGACACGCCTAGGGCCCGACAGGAGGTACGGTGCGAAATGCTGTGCACGGTCTTCTGGTCGCTGATCACCCCGACGACCAACGCCGGGTCCTGTGGGGCGCGTAAAGTCATCGCTGCAGGTGGGAGCCTACGTGCCAGGCTCTCCGCGATAGCTGGGATGCTGCGCGTGTGATCATCTCGATGCTGTACCGGGCCACCCGGGCGCTGCTGTCCATCCCCGCGGTCCTGCTGCGCCGGGACACGGCCAAGGAGGCCGAACTACTGGTGCTGCAGCACGAAAACTCGGTGTTGCGACGACAACTCAGCGGTCCGGTCCGCTACGAGCCCGCGGACCGGTTCTGGCTGGCCGCGCTGTCGTCGCTGATACCGCGCCGCTGCTGGAGCAGCGTCTTCGCGGTCACACCGGGGACGCTACTGGCCTGGCACCGCAGGCTGATCGCCAAGGAGTGGGACTACTCCGACCGACGCCGACGCACCGGGCGTCCACCCACGGCGGCCCCGCTCAAGAAGCCGGTGTTGCGCCTGGCGCAGGAGAATCCGCGGTGGGGCCACCGGCGGATCCAGGGCGAACTGGCCCGACTGGGGCACCCAATCGCGCCGTCCACCGTCTGGGACATCCTGCACAAGGCCGGCATCGACCCCGCCCCTCGCCGCACCGGCCCGAGCTGGCGCGAGATCCTCACCGCGCAGGCCGAGGGGATCATCGCGGCGGACTTCTTCCACGTCGACACGATCACCGGCAGCCGGCTGTACGCGCTGGCATTCCTCGAACACGGCACCCGCAGACTCCACATCACCGCCGTCACCGCCCACCCCACCGCACAATGGGCGACCCAGCAGGCGCGCAATCTCGCCGATGACCTGGGCAGCCGCGTCGAGTCGCTGCGCTTCGTCCTCCGCGACCGCGACAGCAAGTACACCGGCTCCTTCGACGCCGTCTTCGATGCCGAAGGCATGGACGTGCTACTCAGCGCACCCCAGGCACCACGCATGAACGCTCACTGCGAGCGAGTGATCGGCACGATCCGCCGCGAGGCACTCGACCACGTTCTGCTCCTGAACGAGGCCCACGCCCGGCAGGTCCTAGCCGAGTACCAGGACCACTACAACAGACATCGGCCGCACCGATCCCGCAATCAACGACCGCCCGAGGCCCAGGAACAGCCAGCAGTCCTGGATGGTTTCGAGCCCCGCAAGCTCTTGCGCACCCGGATCCTCAGCGGAGCAATCAACGAGTACCGACATGCCGCTTGAACTGCAGCGACGACTTTTCGAGCCCCACAGGTTATTCCGACCGTGCACTATTCCCCTTTTTCTCCGGCCGTGGGCTTCGTCCCCCAGAGCTCGCCCCTGACCCGAGCTGGGCTCCATGACATGGTTGCTGGTCATGCGAGTCAGGGGCGAATGACGCTATCTCAGCAGCCGGCGGGCCAGGACTCGTGATGAGACCTGGCTCCGTGATCCGGTTCGGCGGTCACTCTCCAAGATCGGTGATCAGTGGTGGCTTTGCCACCAGACGACCACCAGGCCAAAGGCTGTAGTCCCGGCGGCATATCCGATCCCGCGCAGAGCGCCGTCGCCAAGTTCGCGGGCACCGCTGGCCAAGACGTGCAACCACTTCCTAGGGGTCTGGTGGAGTACTGGCTCGCTGCCTTCCCTAGACTCACTCATGGGAACCCTTCTGTCCGACTTGATGGATACGGGTGGTTCCAGTCGGGCTCTCTCGGCCGAATGCTTGCCGGCTGGGCCGAGAGGGCCCGTTCGCACGAACCGCCTTTCCTCAAAAGGTAGTTGGTCCGGTTGATGCGAAACTCTAGGGCGATACCTCGCAGCCCCGATGCGTACCCCTGGCCGACCGCCCGGAACTTCCATTCGCCCCCGTTGCGGTACAGCTCGCCGAAGATCATCTCGGTCTCCGTCGAGGCGTCCTCGCTCAGGTCGTAGCGGGCGAGCTCCTGGCCGTCGGCCTGGTTGACCACACGGATGAAGGCGTTGCTGACCTGGCCGAACGCCTGGCACCGTACGTCCGCGTCATGGATCGAGACCGGGAAGACGATCTTGTCGCAGGTGACGGGCACCTTTGTCAGGGCGACGATGAGCGACTCCTCGTCGCCCTCGCCCTCACCGGTGAGGTTGTCGCCGGTGTGCTCAACCCAGCCCTCTGGGCTCTTGAGGTTGTTGTAGAAGACGCAGTACTCGTCGCCGAGCACCCGCCGCTCGCGCACAGAGGGAGCTGGCGTCGAGGTCGAGGTCGGCTCCGGTGGTGGAGCGCGCGTCCGGCGCCGGACGCGGGAGAGCGGTTCGCTCAGACGTTGACGCCGAAGTCCTGCGCGATGCCGCGCAGGCCCGAGGCGTAGCCCTGGCCGATGGCGCGGAACTTCCACTCCGCCGACAGCTCGCCGAAGCCCATCGCGGTCTTGGTCGACGCGTCCTCGCTCAGGTCGTAGCGAGCGAACTCCTGGCCGTCGGCCTGGTTGACCACACGGATGAAGGCGGCTCCGGTGGTGGAGCGCGTGTCCCAGCGGCAATCGACGGGCGGATCGCGCAAGTACCCGGCCGCCGAGACCGCCGAAACGGTGACGTTCCCGACCGTGTCACCGCTGGTTACGGAGGGCCCTCTGCGTACGGAGCTCTCCACCGTGGCGCGTGTGCGAGATCAACAGGAGTTCAAAAATGGCCTCTGACCTGGCAGCGCTGCTTCCATCTGTGCGCCTGCCGAAAATGTCATCCATGCAGCCCAGAAGCCTGGTCAGTGGTGCGGCAGGATGAGTATTTGTACTGCTTCGTCTCGCCTACCTGACCATCACCAACACGTTCGCCGCACTGCGACTGCTGTCGATGAGCGACCGCGACAAGGACGCGGAGATCCTCGCCCTGCGCCACCAACTCACTGTCCTCGAACGGCAGGTCGGAGCAGAGCGGGCGAAGCTCGCTCCGGAAGACCGAGCATTCCTTGCCGCTCTGCTGGCGCCTCTGCCCCGTCAAGTCCTGCGGCGGTTACGTTTACTGGTTCGGCCTGACACCGTGCTGCGCTGGCATCGCGACCTGATCAAACGGCGCCACGCCCGCCCCTGTCGGCCGAAGAAGCCCGGACGACCGCCCACGGTCCAATCGATCCGCAGACTGGTCCTGCGTCTGGTCCGTGAGAATCCCTCGTGGGGCTATCGCAGGGTGCACGGCGAACTCACCACGCTCGGCATCAAGGTCGCCGCCTCCACCGTCTGGGAGATCCTCGCCTCCGAGGGCATAGATCCGGCGCCCGACCGGGCCGCCACCACCTGGGCCGATTTCCTGCGCTCGCAGGCCGACGCCCTGATGGCCTGCGACTTCATCGAGACGGTGACTTTGACCGGTCAGCGTCAGTACATCCTCGCCGTCATCGAACACGTCACCCGGCGCATCCGGATCCTCGGCACCACAGCCCACCCCACCGCGGCCTGGGTCTGTCAAGCCGCCCGCAATCTGGCCATGGACCTGACGGACGCCCAAGCCACCCACGCGTACTTGGTCCGGGACCGGGACGCGAAGTACCCCGCCCTCTCCGATGAAATCCTGTGCAACGCAGGCATCCAAGTCGTGCGCACCGGCGTCCAGATACCGCGCATGAACGCCATCATGGAACGCTGGGTCCAAACCTGCCGCCACGAACTCCTGGACCGCACCCTCATCTGGAACGAGCGCCATCTACGCCACGCGCTCCACCAGTTCGAACTGCACTACAACACCCACCGGCCCCACCAGGCGATAGACCAGGCAGCACCCCTGCGCGTATTACCCGAACCACTCACCCACGCACAAATCACCCAACTGAAAGTGTGCCGGAGAGACCGCCTCGGCGGAGTCCTCCACGAGTACCAGCATGCCGCCTGAGCTGCGCGGATGGAGTTTTCGGCAGGCGCAGAGCCGCTCCCCGCTCCCAGATTTGGTCCCGAACACGAAGTAGGGGCCACCCGAAGGTGACCCCTACCTGCGACGTTTCCGTCGGGACGACAGGATTTGAACCTGCGACCCCTTGACCCCCAGTCAAGTGCGCTACCAAGCTGCGCCACGTCCCGGTGCCCGTGTGACCTGGGGTTTCCCCTGGCCGAACGCGCACCGAAACAATACCGCACTCCAAGCCGTGATCGCTCACGCCTTTCGCGCCCTGTTGACCTCAAGCCCGCTTGAGGTTGCACGCTCGGTGTCATGACGACGACAGCGGAACGCGGATACGGACATGAATACGCAGACCTGTCCCGCCTCATGGGGCGGATGACGGGGGACGAGAAGCACGGGCCCGCCGCGACGTCCACCCTCGACGCGCTCTGGGTTCTGTACGACCGGGTGCTCAGGGTCACACCCGAGCGGGTGGACGATCCGGGGCGCGACCGGTTCCTGCTCTCCAAGGGGCACGGGCCCATGGCGTACTACGCCGTCCTCGCCGCCAAGGGATTCATTCCCGTCGACTGGCTGGAGGGGTTCGGGGGCTACGACTCCCCGCTGGGGCACCACCCGGACCGGGTACTCGTGCCGGGGGTCGAGATCGGGAGCGGGTCCCTCGGGCACGGGCTGCCGATCGCGGTCGGGACGGCGCTGGGGCTCAGGGCCCGGGGCGGCGCCGACGCACGGGTGTGGGTGCTCGTGGGGGACGCAGAGCTGGACGAGGGCAGCAATCACGAGGCCATCGCCTTCGCCGGGCCGTCCGGGCTCGAGCGCCTGCACACCGTCGTGATCGACAACGCGTCCGCCCGCCATGCCAGGCCCGGCGGCATCGCCGCGCGCTTCGAGGCCGCGGGGTGGTCCGCCGAGACCGTCGACGGGCGTGATCACGACGCGTTGTACGCGGCGTTCACCGCGCCGCATCCCGGGCGGCCGCGGGTGGTCGTGGCCCGGGTCGAGCCGAAGGGCGCCGTGGGCGAGCCCAAGGTCGCCTGAGCTTTCCCCCCAACTATGCGCCCGCCTGTGCGCTGATTCTTCAGTCTTCCAGTGGAGGTTTCTCTGTCATGGACACCATGCGTGATCGCTTCGGCCCCGTCCTCTCCCGGCTGCTCGACGAGGATCCCCGCGTCGCCGTCGTCCTCGCCGAGATCGGCGCGGACGCGTTCACGGAGGCGCAGCGCAAGCACCCTGACCGGGTGATCAATGTCGGGATCCGGGAGCAGCTGCTCGTCGGGACCGGCGCCGGGCTCGCCCTCGCCGGGCTGCGGCCCGTCGTGCACACCTTTGCGAGCTTTCTCGTGGAGCGGCCGTTCGAACAGGTGAAGCTGGACTTCGGGCATCAAGGCGTGGGCGGGGTGCTCGTCAGCGCCGCCGCCTCCTTCGACTGGCCCGCCGGCGGCTTCACGCACATGTCGCCGGGCGACGTGGCCCTGCTCGACACCCTGGACGGCTGGACCGTGCACGTGCCGGGGCACCCGGACGAGGCCGAGACGCTGTTGCGGCACGCTGTCGCCGCGGGCGACGACAAGGTGTACGTCCGGCTCTCGGTGCAGTCGAACGCCCGGGGGCTGCCCGTCGACGGAGCGCGCTTCCGCACTGTGCGCGAAGGGCGCGGCGGGGTCGTGATCGCCGTCGGGCCGATGCTCGACAACGTGCTCGCCGCGACCGAGGGCCTCGATCTCACCGTGCTGTACGCGACCACCGTGCGGCCCTTCGACGAGGAAGCGCTGCGCCGCGCGACGGGGTCGGACACGGCGGCGGACACGGGGGCCGTCGCCGATGTCGTCGTGGTCGAGCCCTACCTCGCCGGGACCTCCACCGCCGCCGCGAACGATGCCCTCGCCGATGTCCCGCACCGGGTCCTCGGGCTCGGCGTCGGCCGTGCCGAGCTGCGCCGCTACGGTCAGATCGACGAGCACGTGGCCGCGCACGGTCTCGACGTCCGCTCACTGCGGGAGCGCATCACCGGCTTCTTGGGGGCGCGGGCTCTCGTATAGCCGCCTTTCGATCAGCCGTCCTTCGATCCGGCCGTCCGGGATCCGCTCCCCCGGCCGACACAGGTGCTCTCCCGTCCACCCGCACCAACCCGCGTATCGCGGGCACCGAGAGCAGGGCCAGGCAGACGACGACCGTCGTCACGGCGCCCGTGATCAGCACCTGCTCCGCGCCGAAGGCACTCGCGGCGGGACCCGCGAGTGCCTGGCCGACCGGGAGCAGGGCGATCGATCCCGCGACGTCGTAGGCGTGGATGCGGTTGAGGACGTCGGGCGGCACCTGCGTCTGGACGCTCGTCGCCCACATGACGCCCCAGAAGGAGAGCCCGGCGCCCGCGATCGCGGCGCCCAGCGCCATCAGCGGGACTCCGAGCTGGGCGCCGACGGCGGCCGGGAACGCGCAGTAGCCGGTCAGGGCGAGGGAGCCCGCGCGGAGCATGCGGCGGGGGCGCAGGCGCAGGGCGACCAGGCCGCCGAGCACGGTGCCCGCACCCAGGGCGGAGTTCACCAGGCCGTACGCCCCCGAGCCGTGCTCCTGGACGACGAGCGTGGCGACGAGTGGCGTCAGCGGGCCCGTGGTCGTGATCATCAGGACGCAGAAGATGGCGATGACGCCCCAGAGCCAGGTGCGGGACCTGAACTCCCGCCAGCCCTGCACCAGATCCGCCCGGAAGCCGTTGCTGTGCGGGAGCGAGCCGGGCAGCGCGGGCGGCAGCCGGAGCAGCACCAGGCACAGTGCGCTCAGTCCGTACGTTCCCGCGTGCGCGGCGAAGACCGCGCCCGGCGAGGCGAAGGCCACGAGGACGCCCGCGACGGCCGGTCCCGCCAGGGCCGCGGCCGACTCCGCGACACGTATCGCGCCGTTGGCCTTCTGGACGTCGGCGGCCAGGCGCGGGACCGTGCTGGCGACGCCGGGCTGGAAGAGCGCGCCCGCCGCGCCGTTCACCGCGCCGATCACACAGATCTGCCAGAGGACGACGTGATCGGTGAAGAAGAGGACCGCCGCGACCGATTGTGTGCCGAGCCGGACCACGTCCGCGCCGATCATCAGCAGGCGGGTGCTGAACCGGTCGGCGAAGACCCCGCCGAAGATCACCAGGCCCGCGAAGCAGACGGTCGTGGCGGCCATCGCGAGACCGACGGCGCCCGCTCCGTGCCCGTGCTGGAGCAGTCCCGCGGCGAGCGCGACGGGCAGCATGGTGTCGCCCAGCTTGGCCACGGTCCGCGCGCCGAAGAAGAACCCGAAGTCCCGCGACCAGATGCCCTGACGCTCGCGCTCAGCGGTGATCGACAAGACCGCGCCGCCGGTCGGCGGCATGACCTTGCGGCCACGAGGCACGACCTTCCGGCCGGCCGCAACGGCCTTGCGCCCGGTCGCCATGGCCTCGGGGTCACGAGGCTCGGCCTCGGGGTCACTAGGCTCGGGCTTGCGCCCGGTCGCCACGGCCTCGGGGTCAGGGTCAGGGGCGGGGTCGCGCGCCGTGCCGCCCTCCACCGGGTCCCTCTCACGCCCGCCCTCGACGAACCGTCCGGCCTCGTCAGACCGCCCACCCTCGACAAACCCGTCCCCTGACGGCACCCGCACCCCTGCCCCTCCCCTGGTGACTGTGCCCGGCCCGTCGTCCCGCGCGCCCCATCCGCCACCCCTGCCTGGATCATGCCACGGGGCACTGACAACGGCCGATCGCTTGTGGACCGGCCGCTGTTGGCCTGCTAGCTCGTCGGCGGGAGCCCCAACTCCGGGTAGGAGTCCAGGAGTCGGGTGGGAGCGGCCTGGCGCCAGGAGTCGGCGAGGATGTCCTTCAGCTCAGCGGTGTCCAGAGCCGAAAGCCGTGCGCGCACCCAGGCGAACATCGCCTCGTGGTCGGCGATCCAGAACTTGTCCGGCTCCGCGAGGACCAACTCGTCTCGCTCCTCCTTCGGGCACCGCACGGCGATGGACGTCTCGTCCTCGGGGAGTGTGGCGAACATCTTTCCGGCCACCCGGAAGGTGGGCATGCTCCAGGCGATCTTCTCTGTCGTATCCGGCAGGGCCAGTGCGATACGGCGTACATCGTCACCCGTGACGTGGGCTTTGGCATGAGCTCGAGACATGCCACGAACGGTAGCCAACACCACTGACAGCGCCCGCCACCCTGGAGGTGGCGGGCGCCGCAGCACCGCGAAGAGAAGGGGATCAGGCCGTCAGAGCCCAAACCGTGACGTCACCCGGCATGCCGCCCGGCGGGGTTCGGCCCTCGCACTGATCACAGACCGCGTGCTGTGCACAAGCCTGTGGTCGTGCCGGCTCGCCCTGGGCCTTGCGGGCGGTCAACCAGACCGCAATGTAGGCAGGCCCGGCCGTGATCACGGCTACGGCAATCTCGGTAAAGGACATCGGTCTCACCCCCCAGGCATGCTGTCGAATCCGTATCACCATAGGGACGGGGGGTGTTGATGGGAAGCAGCTCGCTCCGAGCAGGAGCAACTGAGGCCGGATCAGGCCCTGTGCATGGCCGGATGCGGGTGCCGGATGCCGGATGCCGAAGCGCACTGCTCCGGCCCTGCGACAGGCCGGTCCACCCCGTACCCCGTAGGTGCCACCCATCGCGACGAGCCGCACGTCCTCACAGCACGTGCTTGTCCAGCCAGTTCCGCAGGTCCTCCTGCACCTCGTCCCTGTTGGTCTCGTTGAGGATCTCATGGCGCGCCCCCTCGTACCCCCTCCAGGTGAGGTCGTCCAGGCCCACGTACCGGAAGTCCTCCACGAGTTCGTGGACCAGCGTCATGCCCTGGTTGCAGGGGTCCTCGGTGCCGACGGCGATGTGGACGGGCAGGTCCGCCGGAACGCGGGCCAGGTTCCGTGGGTCGTTCATCTTGCGCACGGCACGCACCCAGTCCAGGCAGAGCCCGGCGGAGAAGGGGAACCCGCAGCGCTCGTCGGCCACGTACGCGTCGACCTCGGCCTCGTCGCGGGAGAGCCATTCGAAGCCGGTGCGGTGGGGGTACGGGTCGTTGAAGGCGGCGAAGAGTTCGGGGAGGTAGGACGAGAGTGCCTCGCGGCCGTCCTCGGAGATCTCGCGCTCCAGGCGGGTGATCGACTCCTCGATCCCGACCCCCGGCAGGGAGCGGAAGGTCCCGGAGAGGATCAGGCCCGCGAGGTCGTCCGGGTACTCCTGGGCGTAGTCCCTGGCCAGGTGCGAGCCCATGCTGTGGCCTAGCAGGAAGAGCGGGGTTCCCGGGTGCAGCGTGCGCACCTGGTCGCCGATCGCCTTGAGGTCGTCGACGATGGCGCGCCAGCTGTCGGAGGCTGCCGCACCGGACGGCGATGCAGACGGGGCCTCGGACGCCGGGTCGGACGCCGAGTCGGACGCGGGGCCGGACGGCTCGCCCGACGGCGCTTCGCCCGACGGCACTTCGGCCGACGAACCCGTCACCCCGTACCCACCGGTCGCCTGCGCCGTCGCGCCATGGCCCCGGTGGTCGGAGGCGATCACCCCATAGCCGTGCGCCGTCAGATGGCGCGCGAACCGGTCGTAGCGCAGGCCGTGTTCGCCCGCGCCGTGCGCGATCTGCACGAAGGCGCGCGGTCGGCCGCCGTCGGGCAGCCAGGTGTACGTGGCGACGGGCACGCCGTCCGCCGCGTTCACGAGTCCGGCGGTGTACGCGGCGGGGGCGGGTGTCGAAGCTTGGTCAGGCATTGCGGAAGGCTCCCCTTGTGCGGCTTCTTTATGGCTTCCGTACGGCAGCTGTGCGGTTTCGGTTCCTGCGCACAGCCTCTGCACGGCTTCGGTCCCGTGCACAGCCTCAGCACGGCTTCGGTCCCGTGCACAGCCTCAGCACGACTCCGGTCCTGTGCACAACCTCTGCACGACTCCGGCCCCGCACACAGCCTCTGCACGGTTTCGGCCCCGCACACAGCCTCTGCACAGCTCCGGCCCCGCACACAGCTCCCGTACGGCTGCGGTTCCTGGCCCTGAAACCCTCCCCCGCACACGCGACCTCATACCACCGCCGCGCGGTGACTCCCTTCTCACGCCAGACGACGCCAGACGACGCCAGGCCCTTCCGACCCATTGACCCCCCGTCAGAGCGGAACCTACGCTGAACAACGCGCAGGAGAAAGCGCTTTCTAGGCAGACTTTCTGGACCCCGCACCCCGAGGCCCAGGTCAAGCACCCCGCGCACCGCACCCCCGCGCAACTCGCACTCACCACACTCACCGCACACCCGGCTACCGGCAGCCGTCCACCCGCCCAGCCCAGGGAGCGCCATGAGTTCCACGAGTCCCACCGCGCCCAGACGCGGCCCCGTCCGGCCGAGACCAGGCCCCGCCACGCCGAGCCCCTGGCTCGCGCTCATCGCCCTGCTGGCCCTCGTCATCGGCCTCGGCCTCACCGCACCGCACCGTGCGACCGCACAAGCGGATCCGAAGCCCGCAGCGGCGCCCTTCCGCGTCCTGGTCTTCTCCAAGGTCACGAACTTCCCCCACGACTCGATCCCCGCGGGCGTCGAGGCCATCAAGAAGCTCGGCGCCGAGAACGGCTTCGAAGTGGAGGCCACGGACGACGCCACCGCCTTCACCGACGCCAATCTCGCCCGCTTCCAGGCCATCGTCTTCAACAACACCAACTCCACCCCGGAGAAGGGTGATCTGCTCGACACCGAGCAGCGCGCGGCCTTCCAGAAGTACGTCCGCGCGGGCGGCGGCTACGTCGGCCTGCACGCAGCATCGGCCAGCGAGCGGGACTGGACCTGGTACGAGGGTCTGGTCGGCGCGATCTTCGACAAGCACCCCGAGGTGCAGACCGGGCGGGTGAAGGTGCTCGACCACGCGCACCCCTCCACCAAGGGGCTTCCGGAGCTCTGGGAGCGCACGGAGGAGTGGTACAACTGGCGCACCAATCCGACGGGCAAGGTGCACACGCTCGCGCAGGTCAAGGTGCGCGACAGCGTGACCGGCCTCGACGAGGGCGTCGACCAGCCCTGGTCCTGGTGCCAGAACTACGACGGCGGCCGCTCCTGGTACACGGCGGGCGGGCACGCCGCCTCGGCCTTCCAGGAGGAGGGCTTCCTCAAGCACATCCTCGGCGGCATCGAGTGGGCCGCGGGCAGCAAGCCCGGCGACTGCACCGCCACCAAGACCGGCGCCTTCCAGCGCACACCGCTCGCCACGAACGACCTGGCCGACCCCTTCGAACTGGCCGTCGCGCCCGACCGCCGGGTGTTCTTCATCCAGCGCACCGGGAAGCTGAAGATCATCGACCAGGAGACGCTGAAGGTCTCCACGGCGCTCGACTTCGACTACACGCCCGAGATGACGAGCCAGTCGGACGGACTGCTCGGCCTCGCGCTCGACCCGAAGTTCCAGGACAACCACTGGGTGTATCTCCTGAACTCCGACAAGACCGAGAAACGCATCAATCTCTCCCGCTTCACCGAGGCGGGCGGAAAGGTCGATCCGGCGTCGGAGAAGCGGCTGTTGACCATTCCCACGTGGCGTGGTGAAGGCCGGGCGAACTCGCACATGGCGGGCTCGATCGCCTTCGACAAGAGGGGCGACCTGTACATCGCTACGGGTGACAACACCGACCCCTTCGCCTCGGACGGATTCAGCCCGATCGACGAGCGCGAGGGCCGCCGCGCCTGGGACGCGCAAGGCACATCGGGCAATACGAACGACCTGCGCGGCAAGGTCCTGCGCGTCACGCCGAAGGACGACGGGACCTATGCCGTGCCCGAGGGGAATCTCTTCGCGCCGGGGACGGACAAGACCCGGTCCGAGATCTACGCGATGGGCATGCGCAATCCCTTCCGCATCACCACGGACCCGGTGAGCGGCGCCCTCCTCATGGCCGACTACGGGCCCGACTCGAAGAACGCAGCCCCCGACCGCGGTCCCGAGGGGACGGTCGAGTACAACCGCATCACCAAGGCGGGCAATTACGGCTGGCCCTACTGCGTCGGCGACAACACCCCGTTCAACGACTACGACTTCGCGACGAAGAAGTCGGGCGCGAAATTCGACTGCGCGAAGATCGTGAACGATTCGCCGAACAACACAGGACTGCGTGAACTGCCGCCTGCGCAGCCCGCGACCGTCTGGTACGCCTACTCCGCCTCCGAGAAGTTCCCCGAACTCGGCACGGGTGGCGGCGGACCGATGAGCGGTCCCGTCTACGACTACGACGCGGACAACCCGTACAAGACCAAATTCCCCGAGTACTTCGAGGGGAAGTGGTTCAACTACGAGCTGACGCGGCAGTGGTTCAAGGTCTTCTCCATGCAGGAGAAGGACCAGACGTTCACCGATCCGCGCTTCGATCCCGCCAAGTCGGGCGATCTGAACTCGATCAACTCGATCTTCCCCGATCTGAAATGGAACCAGCCCTTCGACGCCGACTTCGGTCCTGACGGCGCGATGTACGTCATCGACTTCGGGCTCGGCAGCGGCACGGGCCGCGGCGGCAGCAACGAAGGCGCGGGCATCTACCGCATCGACTACGTGGCGGACGGACGGCTGCCCGACGCCCGTGTCACGGCCACTCCCGACAACGGCAGCACCCCGCTCAAGGTCACCTTCTCCAGCGCGGGTTCGGGGCTGCCGGGCGACAAGCCGGTCACGTACGCGTGGGACTTCGACGGGAACGGCACGACCGACTCGACCGAGGCGAACCCGACGTACACCTACACCGAGAAGGGGCAGTTCAGCGCGCGTCTGAAGGTGACGGGGCCGGACGGGCTGAGCGGTCTGGCCGTGCAGGAGATCACCGTCGGGAACACCCGGCCCGTGGTGACGATCCAACAGCCGCCGAACGGCGGCACGTTCAGCTTCGGGGACACGATTCCGTTCAAGGTCAAGGTGACGGACAAGGAGGACGGGCCGATCGACTGCAAGCGGGTCGTCGTCCAGTCCCAGCTCGGGCACGACACCCATCTGCACCCGCTGGACAACTACACCGGCTGCGCGGGCGAGATCGTCACGGACGCGGGCGACAGTCATGGCGCCGGCCAGAATCTCTACTACGGGATCACGGCCCAGTACGAGGACAAGGGCGCGTCCGGTGTGCCCGCTCTGACGGGTTCCTCCTCGCTGACCCTGCGGACCTCCTTCCGCGAGGGCGAGCACCGCACCGCCACCGGCGGCGCGCACGAGGGTGCGGTCATCGGTGACCGCGCGGACGCCTCCGGCGGCAAACGGCTCATCGAGATCGAGGACGGCGACTGGGTGTCGTTCGACCCGGTGAACCTCAAGGGCGTCGACTCCCTGACGGTGGGCGCCGCTTCGGGCGGCCTCGGGGGCGACATCGAGTTCCGCGCCGGTTCTCCCACGGGCAAGCTGCTCGGCAAGGTGAGCGTGCCGAACACGGGCGGTTGGGGCAACTTCATCTCGCCGACCACCGAACTGGCCGACCACGAGGGCACGACGAAGCTGTACGCCGTCTTCACCAACCCCGAGTGGTCGTCCGACAAGGAAGACCTCCTGACGGTCGACTGGCTGCACTTCAACGGCCCCGGAGTCGAGAAGAAGGCAGGCGCGAAGGTGACGGCCAAGGCGGCACCGGGCAGCGGCAGCGCTCCCCTCGCCGTCAAGCTCACGAGCACGGTGCAGCTCCCGGAGGGCCGCACCGCGGCCTCGTACCACTGGGACTTCGGCGACAACGCCAAGCCCACCGGCACGGAGAGCGGCAGCGCCGAGCACACGTACGCGCGCAAGGGCACGTACACGGCGCATCTGACCGTCACCGACGACAAGGGCGACACGACGACCGGCGCTGTCCGGATCACGGCGAAGTGAGGGCATCCATGTCAGCCATGAAGAGATCAGGACTGAACGGGACCAGACGTGCCTTTCTCGGTACGTCGATGGGGCTCGCGGCAGCCGTCGGTACCGCACTGCCCGCGCGCGCGGGTGAGGCGTCGCGGTGCCGGCGCATCCCGCGCGGCGGCATCGGCATGCACCTCTACACGATGCGCGACGTCCTCGCACAGGACTTCGCGGGCACGCTGGAGCAGCTCGCCGACATCGGCTACGCGACCGTGGGGGTGAGCGGCCGGCACGGGAACAGCGCGGCCGACATCCGACGGATGCTCGACGCGGTGGACCTGAAGGCGGTCCTCGAACACGTCGCGTACGACACGCTCAAGGGCAGCGGCCTGCCCCAGGCCCTCGATGATCTGCACACCCTTGGCGCGAAGTGGCCGGTGGTGCCGAGCCTGCCCGGCGCGCTGCACACGCCGGACGGATTCCGGGAAGCGGCACGGCAGTTCAACCGCATCGGACAGGCGTCGCGCGACGCGGGCCTCGGCCCTGTCCTGTTCCACAACCACGGCACGGACCATGTGGTGGTGGGCGGCACGAGCCTGTACGACATCCTCGTCACCGAGACCGACCCGCATCTGGTCGGCTTCGAACTGGACGTCTACTGGGCGGCGAAGGGCGGCGCGGATCCGGCGACGTACTTCGTACGGCACCGGCGGCGCTTCCCCGCGCTCCATGTGAAGGACATGGCGCCGGACGGCGGCTTCGCCGATGTCGGCTCGGGGACACTGGACTTCGCCGCGATGTTCGACCACGCGCGCGTGGGCGGCGTCAAGCAGTGGCTGGTGGAGCACGACACCCCCAGCGATCCGTTCGCCACGGCACGCAACAGCTACGCCTATCTGGCGGCGCTGCGGTACTGACGTGCCGGGTCGTCCGGCCGGGGTGCGCCCGAACCGACCACCTTCTTAAAGAAGAGGGTCGTCGGGTGGAGCGCCCCGGCCGGGTCGGCCGCGTAGTCGGGAATGACCCCGGCCGCCGTCCAACCTCCGGTCCGGTAGAGGGACTCGGCGGGGCTGCCCGTCTCCGTGTCCAGGACCAGCAGGGTCACGCCCGCTTCGGCCGCCGCCTGTTCCGCCGTGGCCAGGAGGGTGCGGGCGAGGCCCTGCCCGCGCGCGGAGCCGTGGACCATCAGCTTGAGGATCTCGGCGCGGTGCCTGCCGTTGGGCTTGTCCACGAAGCCGACGCTGACGGTCCCGGTGACCCGCTCGGCGTCGCGCACGGCCCAGACGGCGAGGCGTCCTTCCGCCACCGCCGGGGCCAGGCCCCGCCACCAGTCGGCTGCGGCCGTCGGGGCGAGGGGCTTGAGGAAGCCGAGGGACGATCCGCCGTCCACGACGTCGGCGAGCAGGGCACCCAAGTCGTCCGCTGCCGCGATGAGTTGTTCCGCACAGAGGCGTATCGGCGTTCGGTCATCCCTCATCGCGCGACCACCACCAGGGCGTACCGCACGGTCCGCTGCCCCACGCACCGGAACCGTGTAGGCCCCCACAGCCGGAAGCGCAGGCAGTCCCCGGCGTCCAGGGCGTGCGGGTCGCCCTGGACGGTGACCTCCAGCGCCCCGTCGAGCACCCAGATGTGCTGCTCGATGCCGGGCACGGGAGGCCGGTCGTACGCGACGTCCGCGCCCGGTTCCAAGCGGCCCTCGACGAGTTCGCCGCGCAGCCCCGCGTGGGGCGGCGACACCGACCGCCGCACGAAGCCGGACGCGCTGTCGGTCCACACGCCCTGCTCGGCCGCGCGCACCAGCTGCGCGGGCTCGGCCTCCACCTCGCTCAGGAGCTGCGACATGGTGCGTTCGTAGACGGCGCAGAGCCGGTTCAGGAGGGACGCGGTGGGGCTGATCTCCGCGCGTTCGGCCCGTGACAGGGTGGAGCGGCTCACGCCACTGAGGTCCGCCAACTCGCCCAGGGACCAGCCGCGTTCCGCGCGCAGCTCGGCGAGGCGGGCGGCGAGCCGGTCGTCGACGCCATCGTGTTCCATATCTGGCACGCTATCCCGAATGTGGGACGGGTGCCTAGCGCCGACCCCTGTGGCTCACACCTCACTCGTGCGCGGACACCGCCCCGAGGAGCTCGCGAATCCGCCCGGTGGCCTCGCGGAACTCGGCCGTCGCCAGCGTCGTCGCGTACGAACGCTCCGCGGGCAGGCCGACGTCGATGATCTCCTCGACCGTCCCGGGGCGAGGGCTCATCACGACGACGCGGTCCGCGAGATAGACGGCCTCCGGGATCGAGTGGGTCACCAGGAGGACCGTCGTTCCGGTCTCGCGCCAGATCCGGTTCAGCTCGACGTTCATCTGCTCGCGCGTGAGCGCGTCGAGCGCGCCGAAGGGCTCGTCCATGAGCAGCACCGGCGGCTCGTGCAGGAGCGCGCGGCAGAGTGCGACGCGCTGCTGCATGCCGCCGGACAGCTCGTGCGGATAGGCGTCCTCGAAGCCGCCGAGTCCGGTCATGCGGATCAGGTCGTCGGTACGCGCGCGTGCCTCGGCACCGGGGATCCCGCGCATCTCCGCCTGGAGCAGGATGTTGCGGCGTGCGGTGCGCCAGTCCAGGAGCGCGGCGCGCTGGAAGACGTAGCCGATGTCGCGCCGTGGCCCGCGCACCTGTTCGCCGCCGAGGAGCACGTCGCCCGAGGAGGGTGCGAGCAGCCCGGCGACGAGCTTCAGGAGGGTGGACTTGCCGCAGCCCGACGGCCCGACGATCGCCACGAACTCGCCCGCGCCGACGTTCAGCGAGACGTCCTGCAACGCGGTGACGTCCTTCTTCTTCGTACGGAAGCGGACGGCGACGTCGTCGATGCGCACCGCGGACGGCCTCGCGTCCCCCGCCGTGGCACGTGAATCGTCGCTCATCCTGAGCGTCGCGTCCTTCGTCATTCCTCTGCCGCCCCTCAGCCCTTGATCCCCTTGGCCGCGTCCCAGTACTCCGCGACGGGCTTGGCCTTCTTGACCAGGCCCGCCTCGGAGAAGACGTCGATGGTCTGCTGCCAGTCCGCCTCCGTGTTGGCGCCCGGCGCCTTCCCCTTCGTGGCGTCGGTGTGCAGCAGCGTCAGCGTGGTCTTGAACTGCTCGGACAGCACTTCCTTGGGCGGCAGCTGCTCGGACGCGCCGTCCATGGAGGCGACGGCGGGCTCCGGGCTCTTCTCGGCGGCCGCCCATGACTCGCTCACGGCGGTGGTCATGCGCTTGGCCAGATCGCCTCTGCCCTGAAGGGTCTTGGGCCCGGCGATGAGGCCGTTGGAGTAGAAGTTGAGGCCGTTCTCGGAGAAGCGCAGATACGAGACGTCCTTCTTGGCCTTGTTCTGCATGGTGGGGCCCTGGTCGCTCGCGTACCCGAGCAGCGCGTCCGTCTTGCCGGAGATCACCGCGGCGATCTTGCCCGCCGGGTCGGTGTTCTGGACCTTGACGTCGGAGAGGTCCATGCCGTTCTTCTCCAGGAAGATCGGGAACGTCTTGGTGAGCGCGTCGCCCGCCGTGCCCGCGATCATCTTGCCCTTGAGGTCCGCGGGCGCCTTGATGCCCTGCGCGTCGAAGAACTGCACGGAGGCGGGTGTCGTCTGGAGGAAGACCCCCAGGCTCTTCACCTTGACGCCCTGGTCGACGCCCGCGAGCACCGCCGGTGTGTCCGCCCAGCCGAAGTCGGTCTGCCCGGCGCCGGTCGCCTGCACGGTCTTCTGCGAGCCCTGGCCCGCCCTGATGTCCAGGTCGATGCCGTGCTTCTCGAAGATCTTCTCCTGCTTGCCGTAGTAGAACGGCGCGTGTTCGCCGTAGGGATACCAATTGAGCGTCAGCGTCACCTTGTCGAGCTTCTTGCCGGAGTCACTGGTGCTCGTCCTGTCGTCGTCACCGCCGCAGGCCGTCGCGGTCACCGCGACGAGGGCCAGGGGGACGATTCCGGTGAGCAGTCTGCGCGCGTGCATGGGACGGCCCTTCTCGCGTACGTCGAACATCGGACATGGCGGGGTGGGTGCGCCGGCACCGCGTGGTGGGTGTCAGTAGGCAGTGGTGGCGGCCACGTCCCTGCGGCTCGCGTGCCACGGCAGGAGCAGCTTCTCGGCGATCTCGACGAGCACGAAGAGGACGACGCCGATCAGCGACATGACGAGCAGCCCCGCGAAGAGCATCGGGGTGTCGAGATTTCCGTTGGCCTGGAGGATCACATAGCCGAGGCCTTCGTTCGCGCCGACGAACTCACCCACGACGGCGCCGGTGACGGCGAGCGTGACGGCCACCTTCAGACCGGAGAACAGGTGCGGGAGCGATGCGGGGAAGCGGATCTTGAGGAAGGTCTGCCAGGGCCGCGCGCCCATGGTGGCGGAGAGCTGGAGCATCTCCGGGTCGACGGCCTTGAGCCCGGTCACCATCGAGATGACGACGGGGAAGAAGGCGATCAGGACGGCGATGAGGATCTTGGGGGCGATGCCGAAGCCGAGCCAGACGACGAACAGCGGGGCGATCGCGATCTTCGGCACGACCTGGGCGAAGAGGAGGATCGGATAGAGCGTCTTCTCGACGGTCGTCGAGTAGACCATGACGACCGCGGAGAGGATGCCGACGCCCACGGCGATGAGGAAGCCGAGCAGGGTCTCGTAGGTGGTGACCCATGTGTGCTGCCACAGGTAGTCGGGCTTGTCGAGGATCACGTCGAGGGTCGCGCCGGGCGAGGGCACGAGGTACGCCTCGACCATCTCGGTGGCGGCGATCAGCCACCAGGCCCCGAAGCAGACGAGCAGCAGGACCAGCGGACGCCAGCTCTTCTCGGCCGCCTCGGCGGTACGTTGTCGCAAGGTAGGGCGGCTACGGTCGACAACGCCTGCCGTTTTGACGGGAGTTGCCTGCAGTGCGCTCTGGCTCACGGTGAACTCCCCTGGCATTCAGCGAACTTCGGAGGCAGTTGCGGAGCATCGATGGTGCGGAAACCGCTTTCAGAAAGCGCTTTCTGATAAGGTGTCCGCCACGCTAGTGACTGGCTGACCGCAGGGTCAATAGGTCGGCTCGAAGTTTCGCGGCGCGGGACGAAGGGGGCGCGGTGCGGGCGCTAGGGCGCGAGCAGGAACCCGGGGCGGGGCGGGCGCAGGGACACGGAGCGGGGGCGGGGCAGGGCGCTGGGGAGCAGCCCGGGGCCGGGCGGGGCGCTGGGGAGAAACCCGGGGCCGGGCGGGCGCAGGGACACGGAGCGGGGGCGGGGCAGGGCGCTGGGGAGCAGCCCGGGGCCGGGCGGGCGCGCGGGCGAGAGGCCGCGCGCGGACGGGGAGGCGGGGAAGGGCTCGCGCCCGGACGGGGAGGCGGAGGCGGAGACGGTCGAGGACTCGCGCCCGGACGGAGCGGCGAGCAAGGCCCCGCACCCGGACGGGGAGGCGGGGAAGGGCTCGCGCCCGGACGGGGAGGCGGAGGCGGAGACGGTCGAGGACTCGCGCCCGGACGGAGCGGCGAGCAAGGCCCCGCACCCGGACGGAGCGGCGGTCAAGGGCTCGCGCCCGGACGCGGAGGTGAGCAAGGACCCGGCCCTGGTCTTGGCCCCGCGGTCGGACGAGGGCGCGAGCACGGGCCGCACGTCACTCTGCACGCGGTGGCCCGCGCCGCCGGGGTCTCCCCCGCCACCGCGTCGCGTGCCCTGAACGGCACGACGCGCGTCCGCGAGGACCTGCGGCGCCGGGTGCTCGAAGCGGCGGACCAGCTGGGGTACATCCCCAACGCCCATGCCCAGGCGCTCGCCAGCTCGTCGAACAACACCGTCGGCGTGATCTGCCACGACGTCGGCGACCCCTACTTCGCGGCGATCGCGAGCGGGGTGATGGCGGCGGCGGCCGAGCAGGACCTCCTCGTGATGCTGGCCAGTACCTTCCGCGCGCCGGCGCGGGAGATCGCGTACGTCTCGATGCTGCGGGCGCAGCGGGCCCGCGCGATCCTGCTCATCGGCTCGGGCTTCCAGGACCCCGCGTGGGAGCGGGCGTTGGAGTCGGAGCTCGCTCCCTACATACGTGACGGGGGCCGCGTCGCCGTGGTCAGCCGGCACCGCAGCCTGCGCGTGGACACGGTGCAGCCGGAGAACCGGGCGGGGGCGGGTGCGCTGGCGCGGGCGCTGCTGTCCCTGGGCCACCGGGAGTTCGCCGTACTCACCGGCCCCGAACGGCTCACCACGGTCGCGGACCGCCTGGCCGGGTTCCGCGCGGCGCTGACCGACGCGGGGGTCGCCCTTCCCCCGGAGCGGATCGTGGAGGGCGCCTTCACCCGTGACGGGGGCCATGCGGCGGCGGTCGAACTGCTGCGCCGGGGGCAGCGGCCGACGTGCGTCTTCGCGGTGACGGACGTGATGGCCGTGGGGGCGCTGGGTGCGCTGCGGGAACGGGGGCTCCGGGTGCCGGACGACGTGTCGCTCGCGGGCTTCGACGACATCCCCCTGGTCGGGGAACTCACACCACCGCTGACCACCGTTGCGCTGCCGCTGACGCGGATGGGCCGGGACGTGCTGGCCCTCGCCCTTCGCGAGCGGGGCGTGCGGTCGCGTGTGGAACGGGTGCGGGGCGAGGTGGTGCTGCGGGCGAGCACGGGGCGGCCTGCGGCCTGAGGGTTCAGGGCGGAGGGCGGCTACGCCGTGGAGCCGGGCCGCTGGTGACGGGCGGCGAACGACTACGCCACGGAGCCGGGCCGCCGGTCACGGGCGGCGAGCGGCCATGCCACGGCGCCGGGCCGCGGGCCGCGAGCGCTGCGGGCTCCGGCGCGGGCTGCGCATCCTGGCCACGGCCTGGGATCCGGCACCCCGGGCTGCGGCTGCCCCGGCCGTGGGCTCCCACACCGCAGGCCGCGGGCTGGTATCCGCCCTGAACTCCCGCACCACAGGCTGCAACTGACCACTGCCCCGGGACTCCCGCAGAACAGGCCGCGGCCGACATCCACCCTGAACTCCCGCACCACAGAGTGCGACTGGCACCCGCCCTGCGCTGCGGCACCCACCGCTGGCGGTTCACCGCGCCCTGGGGCGCCGCCGCCAGGAGATCCCCCGGCACAACTCACTCCCACCCAGTCCCCCGACGCCCCGGCAGTACAGGTTCCGAAGTCGACGCCTTGCGTAGGTGGTCGGCCAGTGACTTCGTTGCCGGGGATGCCGGGCCCGTTTTGGCGCCCCATGCCAGGAGGTGGTGGCGGCGGGCCCAGGGGTCCTGGAGTTCGCATACGTCCAGGGGCTGGGTGGGGTCGATCACTCGGCGCGGGACGATCGCGAGGCCCACGCCCGCTGCGGCCAAGGCCACCAGGACGTTGAGGTTGGCGACCGTGGTGCGGTGGCGTACCACCGGTGCGTGGGGGCCGACATGCCTCTCGATCCAGCGGCGCAGCGAGGCGCCGGCGTCGAGACCGACGAGGGGGTGCTCGGCGGCCTCGCTGTAGGTCAACGACGTACGCCCCGCGAGGATCCCGCCGGGCTGGCCGACCACCACGAGGGAGTCGTCGCCGAGGGGTTCCATCGCCAGACCGCAGTCGCGGGCCTCGTCGTCCAGGACGATGCCCAGGTCCGCCTCGCCGTCGGCCAGCATCCGCACGATCTGCGGCGTGCGCTTCTCGGAGACGCGTACGTCGGTGTCCGGGTGCGCCCGGAGGAACGAGACCAGGGCCTGCGGCACGAGTCGGTGCACCGCCGAGCCTCCGCCGAGGAGGGTCAGCGGCGCGGTCGGGGATCTCGTATAGCTCGCGACCGCGCTCTCCAGCCGCACGGTCTGGGCGAGGACCTCGCGCGCGTGCCGGGCCAGCGTGGACCCCGCCGGGGTGGGGCGCACTCCCCTGCGGCCGCGGATCAGCAGCGCCACTCCTGCCTGCTGCTCAAGGGAGCGGACCCGCGCGCTGGCCGACGGCAGACTCAGGTGCATCCGGCGGGCACCCGCCGTGATCGACCCCTCCGTCACGATGTCGAGGAAGAGCCGTAGATCGTCCAGGTCGTAGCGCACGCTCGTGAGCCTAAGGCACAGCCTTAGGCTGGGTACACCGATAACGCATTGTGGGCCCGCCCGTCACAGGGCGATGCTCGGCGGGTGCCCGAAATTCTGCTCGTCCTGCTGGCAGGCATCGCCGCCGGAGCGCTGAACTCCGTCGGCGGCGGAGGCACGTTCGTGGCGCTGCCCGCGCTGGTCGCGGTCGGCCTGTCCCCGGTGACGGCGAACGCGTCGTCGACCATCGCCCTCGTGCCGGGTGCCGTGGCCAGCGGATGGGTCTACCGACGCGAACTCACCCCGGTCGGGGCGACGTCCACCACAGCGCTGACGGTCATCAGTGTGATCGGAGGCGGACTCGGCGCCGCCCTGCTCCTCACGCTCCCCGCGGCGTCGTTCGACGCCGCCGTGCCCTGGCTGCTCGCCTTCGCCACGGTGGTTCTCGCCTTCGGCCGCCGCCTCTCCCGCGCGGTGAGCAGTGCGCTCGGCCGCGAGATCGGCATCAGCTCCCGGGCCGTACTGATCGGGCAGTTCTTCTTCGCTCTGTACGGGGGATACTTCGGCGGCGCCGTAGGCATCATGATGTTCGCCCTGTGGGGCATCGGCCTCGGCCTCGACACCGCGGTCAGCAATCCGATGCGGGTCACCCAGATCGCGGCCATCAACCTCAGCGCGACCGCGCTGCTCCTCGTCGCATCGGACGCACTGAGCGCCCCGCTCGTCCTGGCCCCCATGTTCGTCGGCGCACTGGCGGGCGGCTTCGCCGGCGCCCACTTCGCACGCCGCCTCTCCGACCGGCTGCTGCGGAGCATCATCCTGACCACCGCCGTGACGATGACCGTCCTCTACTTCGTGCGCGGTTGAGGCCGATCGACATGGACGACGAGGACTTCGCTACCGCCGTGTCGCCGTACGCGGCTTGCACCGAATCGCCGTACACCGACGCGGCGCGCGCACGTCTCGCGATGGCCCACGAGGCGTGCGACCTTGCCGACCTCGCGCGTGCCGCCGTACCGGTCGGCGAGCATGAGCTGCTTCCCGACGGCACCGCAGGCTCCCCCGGATCCGTACTGGCCGACGCGGCGCTGGTACTCAGGGCCGCGCACCGGTTCTTCGAGGCCGCCGCCGTGACCGAGCGCCTCGGTGGTGCGAGCTGGCAGGTCATCGGCGACGTCCTGGGCGTGGACGCACGCACGGCGCGAGCACGCTTCGCCGCGGCCGAGTCCTGCTTCCGGGAGGAGATCTCCCCCGACAGCGACTTCGACCGCGACCACGAGCACCGCCCCGACCGCGACCGCGACCACGAACTCAGCGAGGCAGGCCCGTGGTGGCGGGCCTACACCCTCGGCAACCCACTCGAAGCCGCACGCGACCTCGACGACTGGGTCCTGCGCCACGAGGACGGGGACGCCGACCTCGGCCCCGCACCCGTCTCCGGTGGCCTGGCAACACAGAGCAACAAGTGGAGCCCGCTGGAAGGCAGTTGAAGCCCGCGCCATGTCATGGGTGAGAACCGGCCCCGTCCATTCCGGGCGCGTCCCGCCCCGCCGCGCGCCCCGCCAACGGATGCGCCGACGGGGAGAGTTGACGCCACCTGCGTCGACGCCTGCGCGGATGACCGCCACGCGCACCGGTAATTGAGGGGTTAATAGCCGCCGAAATCCACCTGTATCAGCAAACGGGCGCAGCTCCTACTCTGTGAGGCGCACACGCGGGGGATCACTGTCCGTCTTCCACGGAGGTTGGCAATGTCTGCGTTGTCCGAGGGGATCTACCTGCTCAAGAACGAGGCGAGCGGGCTGTACGCGGGAGTGCAGGGAGCCAGGACCGCACAGAGCGTCCCGGTCGTGCAGCAGGAGCTGAACCCGCAAGGAGCCGCCCGGCACAGTCAGTTGTGGCATCTGCGGCCCGACGCCGCCGAGGAGGGTGCCTGGACGCTGCAGAACGTGCACAGCACCTTGCGCATGGACCTCATGACCGGCCGCGGCCGCGTGGGCTCGCCGGTGCAGCAGTGCCCACCGGAGACCCGGCAGGACCTGCTGGCGTCCCAGCTGTGGCGGCCGGTGGCGGTCGGCGACGACCGGTACACGCTGGCCAACGTGAACAGCGGCCACCTGCTGTCCGTCCACGACGACAGCAGCGCGCCCGACGCGGCCCTGGAGCAGGCCGGCAAGCCCACCATGGGGCCCCGCCCCGCACAGGAGTGGCGCTTCGAGCGGGTGCCGAGTCGCGGCGAGGTCAAGGCGTTCGACGCGCTGACGGCCACCGTGGTCTCCGCCGGGGGCGGCATCCTCGGCTCGGTCCTCGGTTCCCTGAGCGGCGCGGCCAAGCAGGCGCTCGACGCGGGCGGCGGGATCTTCGAGTCGGCGGCCAAGGCGATCCCGGACAGCGGCACGCCCTACGTACGCTTCGAGGGCTTCCGCGGCGACGAGTTCATCCGCTTCTCCAAGCGGCGCGGCATCGAGGCAGGACCGCGGAAGCTCGCCGACCAGTTCCCGCACCTGCCCAAGCCCTTCAGCGACGGCTTCGACGCCGTCGGTCCCGCTGCCAAGCGCGGCGGTCACACGTATCTGGGCTTCACCGGGGGCCAGGCCGTCGAGTTCTCCGACAAGGGCCACGGCCCCGTCCAGGACGCGGAGCACTTCCTGCACCACGCCCTGCTCGAACAGGTCGGCGAGCTGTGCGACGTCACCGGCTTCGGTGCCGACGGAGGAAGGCTGCTGGTCTTCGGCCGCAGGGACACCTGCACCGCGGGGGTCGGCCCGGTGCGTGGGCCGTCCCACCAGCGGTTCCAGCTGACGGCCGCACCCGATGCCTTCGGGTTCGGGCCGGACGCGGCGACCACGGCCGTCAGCGAATCCACGGCGCACTATTTCCTCACCAAGGGCGACGAGTTCGTCGTCGTCTCCGAGGACAAGCTCATCCAGGGCCCGGCCAGGCTCACCGAGGCCTACCCGTTCCTCGACGGCCTCTGGATGTAGCCAACGGCGCCGTCGCCGGCGTCCGCACCCGGTCAGGTCCGGTCCCGTCGGGCGCACCGCCGACGGGGCCGGGCCGCAGCCTGGCACGGCCGCTATCCCGCGGCTTCGCCCAGGGCATCGAGCACCGGACGGATCAGCGGGTGCTCCTCCGCCCCGCAGCGCACCGCCGCGAACACCCGGCGGGTGGGAGCCACGCCCTCCACGGGGCGGATCACCACCCCCGAGACGTCCATGCCCCGCAGCGCCGACCGCGGCACCAGGGCCACGCCCGCCCCCGCCGATGCCAGGGCGACCACCGCCCGGAAGTCGTCCGACCAGTGTTCGAGCAGGGGCTGGAAGCCCGCGGCCTCGCAGGCGAGTATCACCACGTCATGGCAGGGGTTGCCCGCGAAGGGACCGATCCACGCGTCCTTGGCGAGCTCCGCGAGCGGCACGCGCTCCGCCGCCGCGAGGCGATGCGTCTCGGGGAGCACCGCGTCGAACGGCTCCGCGTACAGCGGGACCCGCGTGAGGCGCGGATCGTCCGCGCCGGGAGCGCCTCGGTACTCCACCGCCACGGCGACGTCCACCTGCCGGTCGAGCACCATCGGCAGGCTCGCGTCGCCCTCCGCGTCCTGGACCCGCACCCGGATCCCGGGCGCCGCGGACGAGAGACGGGCCAGGGCGGGACCGACCACCAGGGCGATCCCCGTGGCGAAGGACGCCACGGTCACCGTCCCGGCCGCGCCCGAGCTGTACGCGGCGAGCTCCGCCTCGGCCCGTTCCAGCTGGGCGAGGACCGCGTTCGTGTGGGAGAGCAGGATCTCGCCCGCCGGGGTGAGACGGACCCCGCGGGCACCCCGCTCGACCAGGCGGTGGCCCGTCTCCTGCTCCAGGGCCGTCAGCTGCTGGGACACCGCGGACGGCGTGAGGTAGAGCGCGGCGGCAGCGGCCGTGACCGTGCGGTGGTCGGCCACCGCACGGAGGATGTGCAGCCGCCGCGCTTCAATCATGAGGCCGATTCTCCCAAACCACCGGACGCACCCGTACCAGCGGCCTCAGCCGGAGGCTCAGGTGCCCGAGGCGTCCAGCTCCGCCCGCGCCGCCACGAAGGCGTCCACCGCGCGGTTCACGTCGTCCGTGGAGTGCGCGGCCGACAGCTGGACGCGGATACGGGCCGCGCCCTGCGGCACCACCGGGTACGAGAAGCCGATCACGTACACGCCGCGCTCCAGGAGCAGCTCGGCCATGCGTCCCGCGACCGAGGCGTCGCCGATCATCACGGGGGCGATCGCGTGGTCGCCCGGCAGGATGTCGAAGCCCTCCTCGGTCATCCGCGAGCGGAAGAGCGCCGTGTTCGCAGCGAGCTGTTCCCGCAGATCGCCCGCCGACTCCAGGAGGTCGAGGACCTTCAGGGAGGCCGCCGCGATCACCGGGGCGAGCGTGTTCGAGAAGAGGTACGGGCGCGAGCGCTGGCGAAGCAGCGCGACGATCTCCGCGCGAGCGGCGACGTAACCGCCGGAGGCGCCGCCGAGCGCCTTGCCGAGCGTGCCCGTGATGATGTCGACGCGGTCCATGACGCCGTGCAGCTCGGGCGTGCCGCGGCCGCCGGGGCCGACGAAGCCGACGGCGTGCGAGTCGTCGACCATCACCATCGCGTCGTAGCGGTCGGCGAGGTCGCAGATCTCCCGCAGCGGGGCCACGTACCCGTCCATGGAGAAGACGCCGTCGGTGACGACGAGCTTGCGGCGCGCGCCGCCCTCGGAGGCCTCCTTCAGCTGCTGCTCCAGGTCCGCCATGTCGCGGTTGGCGTAGCGGAAGCGGCGGGCCTTGCTCAGCCGGATGCCGTCGATGATCGAGGCGTGGTTGAGGGCGTCGGAGATGACGGCGTCCTCGGCGCCGAGCAGCGTCTCGAAGACTCCGCCGTTGGCGTCGAAGCAGGACGAGTAGAGGATCGTGTCCTCCTGGCCGAGGAACGCGGACAGGCGCCCCTCCAGCTCCTTGTGCACCTCCTGCGTACCGCAGATGAAGCGCACGGACGCCATGCCGTAGCCCCAGCGGTCCAGGGCCTCGTGGGCGGCGGCGACCACCTCGGGGTGGTCGGCGAGACCGAGGTAGTTGTTCGCGCAGAAGTTCAGTACGTCGCCGGGGCGGCCTCCCGCGGTGACGGCGACCGTGGCGGACTGCGGGGTGCCGATGACGCGCTCGGGCTTGTGCAGGCCTGCGGCGCGGATCTCGTCGAGGGTGGTGCGCAGGTCGTCGCGTACGGAGTCGAACATGCTTGATTCCTTCAGCAGCTGAGGCGGTCGGGACGGTCGGGGTTCAGGAGGTCCAGTCGAGGATGACCTTGCCGCCGCGGCCGCTCGCCGCGTCGTCGAAGGCCGCCTCGAAGTCACGGTGGCCGTACCGGCCGGTGATCACGGGGGCGAGGTCGAGGCCGCCTTCGAGCAGCACGGACATGGAGTACCACGTCTCGAACATCTCGCGGCCGTAGATGCCCTTGATCGTGATCATGGAGGTGACGATCCGGGACCAGTCGACGGCGAATTCCTCGGCCGGCAGACCGAGCATGGCGATCTTGCCGCCGTGCGTCATGTTGGCGAGCATGTCGCGCATCGCGACGGGGTTGCCCGACATCTCCAGGCCGACGTCGAAGCCCTCGCGCAGGCCCAGTCCGCGCTGGCCTTCGGCGATCGAGGTCTCCGCGACGTTCAGGGCCAGGCTCGCGCCGACCTTGCGGGCGAGCTCCAGGCGCTCCTCGCTGACGTCCGTGATGACGACGTTGCGGGCACCCGCGTGCCGGGCAACGGCCGCGGCCATCAGGCCGATCGGTCCCGCTCCGGTGATCAGGACGTCCTCGCCGACCAGCGGGAAGGAGAGCGCGGTGTGCACGGCGTTGCCGAACGGATCGAAGATCGCGGCCACGTCGAGGTCCACGGGGACGCGGTGCACCCAGACGTTCGCGGCGGGCAGCGCGACGAACTCCGCGAACGCCCCGTCCCTGCCGACGCCGAGCCCGACCGTGGCGCGGCACAGGTGTCGGCGGCCCGCCTGGCAGTTGCGGCACTTGCCGCAGACGAGGTGGCCCTCGCCGCTGACCCGGTCGCCGATCTTGATGTCCGCGACGTCACGCCCGGTCTCGACGACCTCGCCGACGAACTCGTGCCCGACGACCAGCGGGGCCTCGATCGCCTGCTGCGCCCAGCCGTCCCAGGCCCGGATGTGCAGATCGGTGCCGCAGATCCCGGTGCGGAGCACCTTGATCAGGACGTCTGAGTGGCCGATCACCGGCTCCGGTACGTCCATCAGCCGGAGCCCTGGCTCCGCCTTCTCCTTGACCAGCGCCTTCACCGCAGCGGCTCCTGTCGTACGTCGCTTCTTCCCCCGACGACACAGGAATCTTCCTTACGGCGGCGCCCTGGTCCATCGAGGATTTCTTAAGCGCCGCCGCAGCTTTCCTTCAGGCCCCGCCCAGAGCCCTGCCCGCTAGCGGGTCTGACCCCGCTCGAAGTACGCGACGAGCTGAGGATCAAGGTCCGGAACCTCCCGCGGAACGCCCCCGTCCCGCAGCGACTGCGTCGCGCGCACGCCCGCCGCCACCGCCATCCGGGCCGCGACGGGCGAGGTGTCGGTGCGCCCTCCCTCGCGCACGAACCGTACGAACTCGTCGATGAGCAGCGGGTCAGAGCCGCCGTGCCCGCCCTCGTCCTGGGCGTCGGGCACCGGGTACTCGGCGTCGGCCTCGGGGCGGTAGGACGAGCGCCGCTGGTTCCAGACCTTCACCACTCCCCCGGGGCCGTCGCCGAAGTTCTCCAGGCGGCCCGCGTCCCCGATGACGGTGTAGTTGCGCCAGTAGTCGGGCGTGAAGTGGCACTGCTGGTAGGAGGCCAACACCCCGTTGTCGAGGCGCATGTTGACCAGGGAGACGTCCTCCACGTCGATGACGGGGTTGAGGTCGCGCTGGGTGTGCGGCGGCCAGTGGCCGTCCTTGCTGTACCAGTCGTCCGTCTTCGGCTCGCCAGGCTCGCGGCGGTGCGGGTTGTCCCCGTAGACCATGAGGTCGCCGAGGGCCTGCACCTGGCGGGTGTAGCCGTCGGCGAGCCAGTGCAGGACGTCGATGTCGTGGGCGGCCTTCTGGAGCAACAGGCCGGTGGTGTGCTGCCGTTCGGCGTGCCAGTCCTTGAAGTACCAGTCGCCTCCGTAGGCGACGAAGTGGCGTACCCAGACCGTCTTGACCTCGCCGATGTCGCCGCGCCCGATGATGTCGCGCATCAGCCTGACCACGGGCATGTGGCGCATGTTGTGGCCTACGTAGAGCCGCGTTCCCGTCTCGTACGCGGTCCGCAGGATCTCGTCGCAGGCCTCGATGCCGATCTCCAGCGGCTTCTCGACGAAGACGGGCTTGTTCTCGCGCAGCGCCTCGCAGGCGAGCTGCGCGTGGGTGTGGTCGGGGGTGAGGATCACGACGGCGTCGACGTCCGGGTCCTCGACGACCTTGCGGTGGTCGGTGGATATCAGGGCGCCGGGGAAGGCCACGGCCGCCTCCGTCCGGGCGGTCACGTCGTGGTCGGCGAGCGCGGTGACGCGGGAGCCCGCGCCGGGCCGGTGGGCGGTTCGGGCGAGCGAACCGCGCAGGCCGTAGCCGAGGACGCCGAGACGGAGGTCGGTCATGGTGTGCCTTTCCGTACAAATACCTGTGCGAGTGCGGGTGTTGCCTATGTACGTGCAGGGTGCACGAGTACGTGGGCGAGCGCCACGCGTCCCGTGCCGGTGAGCTTGATCCTTATGTATCTGGCTTCCGCGTCCGTGTCGAGGAGTGTGGGCCGAAGGGATCGTCCAGTGACGTGCAGGGTCGTGGCGTCGGCGAAGTCCGCGGTCCTGGCGAGCTGCACGTCGAAGTCCGCCGTGGTCATGGAGGTGTTGTTCCAGACCTCGACCTGTCCCACGCGCCGCGCGTCACCGAGGTCGACCTGCCACCAGGCGCCCGGTTCGGACAGCGTGCGGGTGTCGGTGGAGGTGTCCCCGTCGGTCGCGTACGAAGCGTCGGCCGCGCCGTCCGTGGAGGACTGGGACGCGGTGCCTTCGCGGGCGAGGTCCGGGCGGAGCTGCTCGGCCGGGGCCCCGTGCGCGCCCGCGCGTGCCGCCACGGCGAGCGCTACGGCGGGGAGCCGGTCGAGCTCGGTGTGGTTGCCCTCCATCGTCGATCCGGTGCCGGTGAGGGCCGGTGCGTCGGTGTCGGTCCAGTTGCCGGTGGCGTGGTTCTGGATGCCGTAATCAGCCCAGTTCGAGACCCACTTGTAGCCGATGCGGGTGATGACGTTGCCTTCGACGCGGATGTACGAGGACTGCTCGTCGAGGTAGATGCCGTTGCCGTCGCGCTCGGTGTTCCCGTAGGCGGAGCGGTTGATGTAGTTGCCGGAGACGACCGTGCCGGGCTGGGCGCCCTGGGTGTAGATGGCGCCCCCGTCGTGCTGGGCGTACTCGACGCGCATCACGTTCGTGATCCGGTTGTTCGTGACCCGGTTGTCCCTCAGGACCGACTTCTGCGCCTCCGGCTGGTTCCAGCCCCAGCCGACGGAGATCCCCGAGTAGGGCAGGTCGTCGAGGGTGTTGTGGTCGACGGTCAGCTCGGCCTCGTATCCGGCCCAGATGCCGACCGCGTCGGTGTACTCGACGCCGGTGCGGCGGATCGTGTTGTACGCGACGGTGTTGCGCTCACCGGCGAGTTCCGTCTCCGGCTTCGGCTCGGTGTCGCCGACGTACACGGCTCCGGACGACAGGTCCGTGAAGCGGGAGCGGGTGACCGACGTGTCCTTGGTGCCGGCTTCGAGGACGACTCCGGCGCCGCCCAGACGCGTGAACTCGGCTCCGGAGACGGCCACATGGCGACTGCCGCGCACGGTCAGCGCCGCGCTCGGCTTCGTGTAGTGACGGCCCGCGTGATCGACCGGGCCACTCGTCCCGGTGAGGGTGAGACCGGCCTGGGTGCCCGCGTATCCCTCGTCGGTGGAGGGCTGGCCGTACGCGGCGTACGCGAAGCCGATGCCCTGCACGCGCAGGTCGTGGGCGCCGTCGACGACCATGAGCCGCTCGGTCACCGGGGTGAGCACGCGCGCGCGGCCCATGTCCTCGCCCTTGCGCGGGAGGTAGGTGACGGTGCGCTCCTCGGAGTCCCAGACGAACTCGCCCGGCTTGTCCAGGAGTTCACGGGCGTTCTCGAAGAAGGCGACCTGGGAGTAGCGCGCCGAGTCGACGGTGGTGGAGTCCCAGGCGGGGCCCGTACGGTTCGTGCCGCTGGCCGAGTTGGTCCAACAGGGCTGCGCGAAGGTGAGGTTGTCCCCTGCCACGCCCGCGATCCGGCAGTGGTAGTCGCGCCAGCGGACCTTGATGACGGCTTCCGCGTCGGTGGGCCGCTGCCACGTGGCGATGCCGGTGGCGGTGGCGCCCGTCATGCCGGTCTTCGTCGCGTCACAGATGCTCGCCGCGCAGGCCGCGCCCCGCGCGCGCCGGGCCCGGTCGCCGTTCACGAACAGCTGGCGCGGGGTGACCCCTTCGGGGACGTCCGCCGTCCAGGTGCCGTCGGCGGCCTTCCCCCACCCGGTCAGCGCCCGGCCACCGGACAGGACGGGGCGGGCACCGCGCGCGGCGGTCCAGGTGACGGTGTGCCCGTCACGCCCTGAGTCGGCCGCGCCCAGTTTCAGCGGCTCTCTCAACTCATAGGTACCGCCCGCGAGTTCGACGCGTACGTCACGCCCGCTGATGGTGCGGGCCGCGTCACGGGCGGCCTGCGGGGAGCACGGGCGGGCGGTGGTGCAGGACTCCCCCGAGGCGTTCGGGGCGACGTGGAGGATCTTGGGGCCCGGGGCGGCCTGGACTGCTCGGGCGGCCTGGGCAGCCTGGGCGGTGCTCTGCGGGGCGATGACCGCTCCGACGGCCGCGACGGCGATGACCCCCGCGGCGATACGTGGACGCTTGCCCGCGCCCTGTCGCCGCCTCACTTCGCGACACCCCAGTCCGGGTGGCCCGGCATGGGCGGGTTGTCGAGGTCGAACAGCCAGTGGTTCAGGAACGTGCCGACCGAGGCGTCGCCGGTGACCTCGACGGCGTTGGCGATGAAGTCCTGGGTGGTGGCGTTACCGTGCCGGTGCTTACCCAGCCACGACTTCATGACGGCCTCGAACTGCTCCTGCCCGATCTGCTGGTTGAGGGCGTAGAGCGAGACCGCCGCGCCGTCGTAGATGTTGAAGCCGCCGAGCCCGGTGGGCTTTCCGGGCGGGCCGTCGGTCTTGCGGACCGCGTCGAGCTTGGCGTACGCGGTCTTCATCTTCTCCTCGATGGGCTGGAACCCCTTCTGGTCCGCCCACACGGCCGCGTAGTAGACGGCGGGTCCTTCGTTCATCCACGCGTCCTGCCAGGTGGCGGGGGTGACGGAGTCGCCGAACCACTGGTGGGTCAGCTCGTGGACCATGGTGGTCGAGTAGGTGGGCTTGTCGAACCACGAGGGGCCGAACAGCGACAGGGTCTGGTTCTCCAGCGCGTCGCTGTAGCCGTCGCGCACGATCTGTACGCCGTACGTGTCGAACGGGTAGCGCACGCCGAGGGTCTTCTCCAGCCACGCCAGCTGCCCGCCGGTCTCCTCGGCGATGGGCTTGTACTTGGCCTGCTGGTCCTCGGGGACGAGGTGGCGCAGCTTCACTCCGTGCGGGCCGCGCCCGTAGAGGTAGGTCTGCTTGTTGACGGAGATCCCCAACAGCTCGGGCGCCATGGGTGACTTGAGGGAGAAGTCCCAGGTCTTCTTGGCATCGGCGGCGTCTCGGGTGCCGGTGAGGTTGCCGTTGGCGCCGGGCGTCCAGCCGTCCGGGGCCGTGAGGTGGAAGGACCAGGTGGCCTTGTCGGAGGGGTGGTCGTTGACCGGCGCGAAGGTGTCGGCGCGGGAGGCCTGGGCGGCGGAGGCGAAGCCGCCGTCGGACATGTAGCGCCAGCCCGGTTGGCTGACCGGCTTGGTCTTTCCGTTGCCGTGGTAGGTCAGTTCGACGTCGAAGGCCCGGTGGTCGCGCAGGCCGCCCGCCGGGGTGACGGTGAGCTCCTGGCCGCTCTGGCCGGGACCGATCGCCCACGTGGCCTTCTTGCCGTTGACCTTGATGGCGTCGATGGCCAGCGAGTCGACGTCGAGGTTGAAGGACGACAGGTCCTGGGTGGCTCTCGCCTTGATCTTCATGGTGCCGGTGAAGTCGTACGTCACCGGTGTGAAGTCGAAGGAGAGGTCGTAGTGGCGCACGTCGTAGCCGCCGTTGCCGAGCGTCGGGAACAGCGGGTCGCCGACGCCGTCCGCACCCGGGGCCGGGTCGAAGGGCGCCGCGTGGGCGGGGAGGGCGAGCGCGAGGGTGGCGGCCGCGGCTGCGGTCGCCGTCGCGGCGCGGACGGTGGTCCGGGTACTGCGAGCGCGTACGGTTCGGGTCCTGTTCTCAGCCATGGGGCCGCAACGTAGTAATCGCTTACTGTTGCCGTCAACACCCAGGAGCCCCTCCGCTCTTGGACTTTTCCACCCCCTCTCTGGCGCCCTGGGCCAAGTTCAGTACACGCTTACCATCGTTGCCGGGTGGGGCGTGCCCCGTAAGGGGCGCGGGGAACTGCGCGACAAGCCACGACGATCCGTACGAAGAAAAGAGGGGCGAGCACATGGCAAAGGCGGCAGCGGCTGCGGCAGCACGTGGCCCGGAGCGGCGACGGGCGACGGTCATCGACGTCGCGGCACGCGCCGAGGTCTCGTCGGCCACCGTCTCCCGCGTCCTGAACGGCAACTACCCGGTGGCGCGGGCCACCCGCGAGCGCGTCGAGGACGCCGTCCGGGAGCTCGGGTACGTCGCCAACGCCCACGCGCGGGCACTCGCCGGGACCTCCAGCCGGACGGTCGGCATCATCGTGCAGGACGTCGTCGACCCGTTCTTCGCCCACATCGCGCGCGGCGTCGAACGCGCGGCATCGGAGGCCGGACGGCTCTGCATGGTCTGCTGCACCCACGGCGACCCGCGGCGCGAGCTGGCCTTCGTCGACCTGCTGCACGAACAGCGCGCGGACGCGGTGGTCCTGGTCGGCGGCGCTCACTCGGATCGCGCGTACGCCCGTGAAGTCGCCCGCAGGGCACGGGATCTGCACGCGGGCGGGGCACGCCTGGTGCTGTGCGGGAGGCCGTCGGTGGGCCGCGACGTGCCGACCCTCTCCGTGGAGTACGACAACGAAGGGGGCGCCTTCGCCCTCACCGACCACCTCCTCACGCAGGGCCACGACCGGATCCTCTACCTGGGAGGGCCGCCCGACCTCTCCACCACCCGCGACCGCATCGCGGGACACCGCAGGGCCCTGGAGCTGCGCGGCGTCCCCTGCGCGCCGGAGCTGGTGCACACCGGCGCGTTCAGCCCCGTCTTCGGGCACCGCCGGCTGACCGAACTCCTGGCGTCCGGGCTCACGTTCAGCGCGGTGTTCGCGGCCAACGACATGGTGGCGATCGGGGCGCTCCAGGCCCTGGAGGAGGCGGGCCTGCGGGTCCCTCAGGACGTCTCCCTGGTCGGCTACGACGACGTGCCCACGGCCCAGGTCATGCGCCCGCGCCTGACGACCGTGCACGTTCCGCTGGAGGAGATGGGCCGCCACGCGGTTCGGCTGGCGGTCCCGGGCACGGACGCGGAGGCCGACGCGTGGCAGCAGCCGGCCGGGGGCGGGCTGACGCTGGGCACGCACATCGTGGTGCGGGATTCGGTGGCGGCGCGGCGGCCGGGCCCCGAAGGGGCGCGGGGAACCGCGCGCCCAGGCACGACGCGCCCGCAGACGCAGACGCAGACGCAGACGGACACACCAAGTCCCGTGCGGCATCGACCGATGTAACCGGTTAAGGCGCGTGGGATCCCCTCGGAACCCCGCAAGGGCAGAAAGAACATAGAAAGATGCCGGGCCCTCTTGCCCCCGCATAGCAACCGCTTACATGCTGTCGCGGAATCGCTCACGCCTCTCGTTCCCCGCCCGGCGACCGACGCCCTCCGATGCCCTGACGCCTCATGGGAGTTCCCTATGCGCATGCCCCACTCCGGCTCCACCGGGCCGCGACGCCGCACGATCCTCGCCGCGAGTGCCGCCGCATCCGCCCTCGTGCCGCTGGCGGCGGGCGGTACGGCCTGGGGCGCGGCGCCGGACGCGGACCCGTACGACACCTTGCTCGCCCGCGCGGCAGCGCAACTCACCGGCGGCGCGTGCGACGCGGCCGACCCGGACTTCGCGGCGGCACTGAAGGTCCTGGACACCCAGGCGTCCGGCTGGTGGAAGGACTTGGACCGGTCGGCGGGGCGCACCGCCCTGTGGGCCGACCTCTCCCCCGCGAAGGACCCGGGCAACTTCGGCCAGAGCTACACCCGCCTGCGCACGATAGCGACGGCCTGGGCCACGCCCGGCACCTCCCTCAGCGGCAGCGCCGAAGCGGCGGACGCCCTGCTCGACGCCCTGCGGTTCCTGCACGCCGACGCCTACAACCCGAGCCGCCCCGAATCCGGCAACTGGTGGTTCTGGGAGATCGGCGCGCCCCGCGCCCTGATGGACACGTGCGTGCTGCTGCGGGAGAAGATCGCCGCGGCCGACCTGGCGAAGTACGTCTCCGCGGTGGCGAAGTTCTGCCCGGACCCGGACCGCCGCACCAATGCTCCGACCCTGTCCGAGACCGGCGCCAACCGCGCGGACAAGGCCGTCATCGTGGCGCTGCGCGGACTCCTCGCACGGGACGCGGCCACCCTGGCCCTGGCCCGCGACGGCCTGTCCGACGTCCGGGACAAGGGCAGGAACAGCCTGTTCACGTACGTCACTTCGGGCGACGGGTTCTACGAGGACGGGTCGTTCGTGCAGCACGGCTCCGTCGCGTACACGGGGACGTACGGCAGTGTCCTGCTCGGCAGCGCGGGCCAGCTGATCGCGCTGCTCGCGGACTCCGAGTGGGCCGTCACCGATCCGAAGACGTCCGTGCTGTACGAGGCGGTGGACCGGACGTTCTCGCCGGTGGTCTTCGACGGCCTGATGATGGACGCGCTGCGCGGCCGTGCGATCTCCCGCGAGAAGGCTCCGGACCACAAGGACGGCGCGGTCACCCTCACCAACATCCTCCAGCTGGCGGACGGGGCCCCGGCCGCGTACGCCGAACGCTGGCGCGCCCTGGCCAAGGGCTGGATCCGCCGCAACACGTCCCACCCCTACCTGGGCCTTGTGGGCGTCCCCGCCCTCGCCCGCGCCAAGGCCGTCCTCGACGACGACGCCGTACCGGCCACCGACCGGCTCACCGGGCACTTCGCGTTCGCGGACATGGACCGGGTGGTGCACCGGCGCCCCGGCTGGGCACTCACGCTCTCGCTCTCCTCCAAGCGCATCGCCGCGTACGAGGCGGGCAACGGCGAGAACCTGCACGGCTGGTACACCGGCGACGGCATGGCCTATCTGTACGACGGCGACGACCTGGGGCAGTTCGGGGACGGCTTCTGGGCGACGGTCGATCCGTACCGCCTGCCGGGCACCACCGTGGACACCCGGACGCGGGCCGACATCGGCTCGGGCGGCGGGACGGGGACCTACCGGCCGAAGAACGCCGTCGCGGGCGGCGCGGCGCTCGACGACCGGTTCGGCGCCGCCGCGATGGAGCTCCTCGCCGACGGCAGCACGCTGCGGGCCAAGAAAGCGTGGTTCTTCCTCGACAACGCGGTGCTCGCCCTGGGCGCGGACATCACCGCGAGCGACGGCCGGAGCATCGAGACGGTCGTCGAGAACCGGAACCTGTACGAGGACGGGGCGCCCCGGCTCACGGTCGACGGCCGCCGCCAGCCCACACGCACAGGCTGGTCGGCGCCCCTGCCCGGCGCCCGCTGGGCCCACCTGGACGGCACCGGCGGCTACGTCTTCCCCGACGACCCCGCGCAGTCCTCTTCCGGCCGGGGCGGCGCCCGCCTCCACGCCCTGCGCGATGAGCGGACCGGCGCCTGGCAGGACATCAACACCGGCGCGGACACCGGCGGCAGCACCACTTTGGTCACCCGCCGCTACCTGACCCTGTGGCTCGACCACGGCGTCTCCCCCGCCGCGTCCTCGTACGCCTACGTCCTGCTGCCCGGCGCGAGCGCCGCCGCGACCGCCGTCTGGTCCCACTCACGTCCGGTCCGCGTCCTGGCCAACACCGCCACCGCCCAGGCCGTCGAGGCCCGCCGCCACGGCCTCGTCGCCGCGCACTTCTGGCAGCCGGGCAACGCGGCCGGGCTCACTGCATCCGGCCCCTGCACCGTGCTCGTGCGACGCGGCAGTGACGGCGTGTCGCTGGCCGTGGCCGACCCGGGCCGCACGGGCACGAGCGTCACCGTGGAACTGCCCTTCGCCGTACGGAAGGTGGTCCGCGCCGACGACACGGTCACCGTCACTCCGGGCCGCCGCCCGGTCGTCACCGTCCGCGTCGATGGCTCACGAGGCCACACGCACACCGCGCACCTGCGGTGACCGGCGTCCCGCCCCACCCATAGGTCCCGTCCATCACGTTCCCCACCCGAAGGAGTGCACCATGAGATCCACTCCGCCCCGCCGCACCGTCCTCACCGGCCTGTCCGCCCTCGCGGGCGCGGCCCTGCTCCCCTCCCCCGCCCGAGCGGCCGGCCGGGCCCGCCCCCGGGCGGCCGCCGCGATCACCCTCACCGCGCGGGCCTCCGCCGAGTCCCAGCGCATCCGTCTCGGCGCGGCCCAGCGAGCGAGCGACTTCTTCACCACGGCGGCCCACGCCCCGGCCAACACCCCCGTGACGGTCACCGTCTCCGCCCCGGACGGCGTCCTGCCCACGCTGTACGTCGGCATCCCCGACTACTACGCCACCCCCAACGCGCCGCGTGCGTACGCCCTCACGTCCGGCGCGAACACCGTCACGGACCCGCACGGCGGCCCGATCCACCTCACCCTGACCGGCAGCGGTGAGCGCGCGACGGTCACCATCGGCACCGGCTCCGTGCCGATGCCCACCTTCGTCCACGGGTCGACGTCGGAGTCCGCCTTCCAGGCCCAGCTGGACTCGGCGACGGCCTCCGGATACGTCCAGCTCCGGTCTGCCCACGCCATCGTCACCCTGGCCCGCGCCACCGCCTTGCAGTACCGCACCGAGGACCACGCGGCCCTGCTCGACACCTACGAGCAACTCCTCACCTCGCACGCGACGTTCAGCGGACTGAGCGGCAGCACCGGCACCCACGCCCGCAATCCGCTGCCGTACCACTTCGTGAACGTCACGAAGGTGGCGTCCGGCGTGGGTGCGTACGCGACGCACGGATACACGGGCTACCCGAGCGGCGCGATGGCGTACATCGCGGGCGTGAACGGTCTGCGCACCGGCGGCTGGGGGATGTACCACGAACTGGGCCACCAGCACCAGCAGTTCGCGTACAAGCCGGGCGCGCTCACCGAGGTCACCTGCAACCTCTACTCGCTCGCCGCGCAGCGCACGCTCGGCCAGACCTCACGGCTGCTGACCAAGGACTCCGGCGGCAAGGACGTCTACGACCTCGCCTTCACGGCGCGCGACTCCGGCACGGAGTACACCGCGCTCGACGTCTGGCAGAAGCTCGTGCCGCTGTGGCAGTTGCGGCTCGCCTTCGGCACGGGCGTCTGGCCCGAGCTGCACCGGCTGATCCGCACCGACAACCCCGCGTCGGCGGCGGACGCCGACCGCTACGACAACCTCGCCGTGTACGCGAGCCGGGCCGCGGGGCGCGACCTCTCGGAGTTCTTCGTCACCAAGTGGCGCTTCCCCCTCACCGCGTCGGGCAAGGCGCGCATCACCGCGCTCGGCCTGAACAAGCCCTCCGTCGACGCAAGCACCTACCGCGAATAGGAAGCACGGATCCACCATGCCCGCACCGCACCTGGCCCTGCCGCCCACCGACCGGATCCTGTCCCCGCGCACGGGCTGGACCCGCGCGCACTGGGAGGCGCTCGCCGACCGGCAGCTGGAGGCGCTCGTCCCGTACGCGACGCCCCGCTTCGCGCAGTACCGGCTGCCGGGGCGCGGCAGTTGGTCAGGGGTGGTGTCGGACGGTCTGGAGGGGTACGCACGGTCATTCCTCCTCGCCTCCTTCCGGATCGCGGGAGCGGGCGGTGAGGTGGACCCCCACCTCGTCGAACGCTACGCGCAGGGTCTGACAGCGGGCACGGACCGGGACGGCCCGGGCGGTGAGGCCTGGCCCCGACTCACCGACTGCTCGCAGCAGATGGTGGAGGCGGCGTCGATCGCGATCGCTCTGCACGAGACGCGCCCCTGGATCTGGGACAAGCTCGACACCCGGGTCCAGGAGCGGGTCGTCGACTGGTTCTCCGGCTTCGTCGGCGGCAGGACGTGGGACAACAACTGGCGTCTTTTCCAGGTGGTGTCCGAACAGTTCCTGGCCTCCGTCGGCGCGCCGTACAGCAAGGCGGACATCGACGGAGGCCTGGACCGGATCGAGGACTGGTACCGGGGCGACGGCTGGTACAGCGACGGCGACGGGCGCAACTTCGACTACTACATCGGCTGGGCGATGCACCTGTACCCGCTGCTCTGGGCCCGCATGGCAGGCCCGGACGACGGGGGCCGCGCCACGGTGTACCGCGAGCGGCTGACCCAATTCCTCACCACGTACCCGCACTTCTTCGGTGCCGACGGCGCACCCGTCCACCAGGGCCGCTCCCTGACGTACCGCTTCGCGGCGACCGCCCCTCTCTGGATGGGCGCCCTCGCCGACTGCACGCCTCTGGCCCCCGGCCTCACCCGGCGCCTCGCGTCCGGCACCGCACGGCACTTCGTGGAGCGCGGCGTCCCCGACGAGCGCGGGCTGCTTCCGCTCGGCTGGTACGGGACGTTCCTGCCGTCCACGCAGGCCTACTCGGGCCCCGCGTCCCCGTACTGGGCCAGCAAGGGCTTCCTCGGCCTGCTGCTGCCCGCCGATCACCCGGTGTGGACGGATACCGAACTCCCGCTCCCCGTCGAGGAGTCCGACCAGTACACGGCGCTCCCCGAGCCCGGCTGGCTCCTGCACGGCACGCGGCACGACGGCATCGTCCGTCTGATCAACCACGGCAGCGACCACAACCCGCTCGAAGGCCCCGCGGCCGACGACCCGCACTACGCCAAGTTCGGCTACTCCACGGCGACCGCCCCCGAGACCGCCCCGAGCGCGTGGGAGCGCACCGTGGACAGCCACCTCGCGCTCATCGCACCGGACGGCACCCCCTCACGCCGCCGCAGGATCCACCCGGTGCGCTGCGAGGGACGCGTGGCCGCCTCCCGGCACGACGCTCAACTGCCGGGCTTTGAAGGCGAGTTCCCCGTCGAGACGACCAGTGCGCTGCACGGCCCGTGGGAGATACGCGTCCATCGGGTCCAGGCCCCGGCGGGCGTGACGGTCCGCGAGGGCGGCTACGCGGTGGCCGACGCGACACAGCCGTACGCCGAGCAGGGCCCCGGCTGGGCGCTCACCCGGACGGAATCGGGTCTCACCAGCGCCGTGGTCGCGCTGCACGGCTGGGACGAGGGGGCGGGCATCGCCCGTGAGGTGGCGGCCAACGCGTACGGACCGCACTCGGCGACGCCGTACCTGACGTGCGCCGGGCACGCGGGCGGGACGAGCGTCCACGTCACGCTCATCGCGCTCTCCCAGGACACCGTCCGGCCCGTGGCGCTGCGGCAGGCCATCTCCTGCGAGGTGGACGGCGGCGCCGTGCGCGTCCGCTTTCCCGACGGCGATGTGCTGGAGGTGTGAATCAGATCCCGCCGTCCTCGCGGCGGTGAATCTGCTCGATCAGCTCCGCCGCCATCGCCTTGATGGTCTCCAGGCCCGCCCTGCCCCAGGGCCGGGGCTCGACGTCCACCACGCAGACCGTGCCGAGCGCGATGCCCGTGCGGTCGATGAGCGGGGCGCCCAGATAGGAGCGGATCCCGATCTCGTCGACCACGGGGTTCCCCGCGAACCGCGGATAGTCGCTGACGTCCTCCAGGACGAGGGCCTTGCGCCGCACGATCACATGCGGGCAGTAGCCGTGGTCGCGCGCCATATAGCGGTGCGCCGTGCTCTCCATGGCCGCGGTCGAGGTCAGTTCGGAGCCGGCGCCCATGTCGTCCGGGGTGTGCAGGCCCGCGAAGAACTGCCGGTTCTCGTCGATGAAGTTGACCATGGAGTACGGGGCGCCCGTGACCTCGGCGAGCCGGTCGGCGAAGGCGTCGAAGGCGAGGTCCGGTTGGAGTCCTATGCCGAGCCTGCGCAGCCGCCGCACCCGGTTCGGCGCCTCCTTGTCGACGGGAGTGAGCAGCAGGTTCGCGGTCGCGTCGTACATCAGGTGTGGGCTCCGTAGCTCGGGGCGGCCGGGGCGTGGGCGAGGAGGTGCTTGACGAGGGTGAGCAGGGTGGCGATGCCCGAGCTCGAGATCCGTGCGTCGCACCGCACGACGGGCACCTGCGGATCCAGGTCGATGGCGGAACGCACCTCTTCGGGTTCATAGCGGTGGGCGCCGTCGAATTCGTTGATGGCGACGATGAATCCCATGCCGCGCTGCTCGAAGAAGTCCACCGCCGCGAAGCAGTCCTCCAGGCGGCGGGTGTCGGCCAGGACCACCGCGCCGAGCGCGCCCTCGGAGAGTTCGTCCCACATGAACCAGAAGCGTTCCTGGCCGGGCGTCCCGAAGAGATAGAGCACGTGCTCCGGGTCGAGGGTGATGCGCCCGAAGTCCATGGCCACGGTCGTCGTGGTCTTGTTCTCGACGCCCGACAGATCGTCGGTGCCCTCGCTGACCGTGGTGAGGAGCTCTTCCGTGCTGAGCGGCGCGATCTCGCTCACCGCGCCCGTGAAGGTCGTCTTGCCGACCCCGAAGCCGCCCGCGATCAGGATCTTCAACGCGGTGGGGAAGGGGTCAGAGCTGTCGTCGTAGTCCATCGAGCACTGCCTCCAACAGGGACCGGTCAGTGGGGTTGTGGTAGAAGTCCGGGGCTCTCAGGGTGAGCGCCCCGCAGTCGACGAGATCGGAGAGCAGCACCTTGGTCACGACCGCGGGCAGCTTCAGCTGCGCCGCGATCTCGGCGACCGACGTCGGTGCCGCACAGAGCCCGAGCGCCTGCGTGTGCTCGGGCCCGAGGTAGCCGATGACCGGCCTTCCGGTGGCCATCACCTGGGTCAGGAGGTCCAGCTGGGCGGTGGGCCTGGTCCGCCCGTCGCTGACCGTGTAGGGGCGCACGAGCCGCCCGGCGGATTCGTCGAGCCATGGCCCGTCGTGCGGGGCCGCCACGCTCAATGCCTCATCGGGGCGGGTTCACCGGCGGGCTGCCGGGGCGCGGTCATCAGGTAGGGGCGCACGCTCTTGACCAGCATCGTCATTTCGTAGCCGAGCACCGCCGCGTCCGCGTCGCGCCCGGCGAGCACCGCCAGACAGGTGCCGGAGCCCGCCGTGGAGACGAACAGGAGGGTGGAGTCGAGTTCCACGACGACCTGGCGCACGTCGCCGCCGTCGCCGAACCGGATGCCCGCGCTGCGCCCCAGTGAGTAGAGCCCGGAGGCGAGGGCCGCCATGTGGTCGGCGCTGTCCGGGTCGAGGCCATGGACCGACTTCACGAGTCCGTCGGAGGAGAGCAGGACCGCGCTGTGGGTGTGCGGCACGCGCTGCACGAGTCCGCTCATCAGCCAGTCGAGGTCGGATACCTGCCCGGTCGGCGCATCGCTCGCCATGGTGGATCGACTCCTTGGGGTACGAGGGTCTGCCGGGGCAGACGTGGTGCTTGCGGGGTGGTGCGGTTCAGCCACCCTGGTCGCCCCCGTCCCGGGGGCCGTGGAGATCGGGTTCGGGCGCCGGGTCGCGCATCTCCTGTGCGGCGGCGAGTCCGATGCCGCGCTGGAAGGCGGCCATCAGGCCGGGGTCGTGGCCGATGTGGTGTTCGCTCTCCGGGCGGGGCGCCGGCGCGTCGCGCAGTTGGGGCGCGATGTGTTCCTGGGCGCGCCGCTTGGGCAGTTGCGGCTTTCCCACCCGGCCGCGCACGGCGCCGTTGAGGGGCGTCGGCGGTGTCCCGGCGTGCTCGGCCGCGGCCTGCCGGTCCTCCGGCCTGATCCCCGGCACGGCATCGGCCGGGGTCGGCCGCCCCTCCCTGCCCCGTACGGGCAGCGGGGCGGGGCCGGAGCCGTTGGCCACGGGGGTGTGTGCCGTGCTCGGCGGCACGTCCGGCTGCGGCTGCGGCTGTCGCGGCACGGCCACCGGTTCCGGGTGGGGGGCCGGGTGGGGCGCCGGGGCGGGTGCCGGAGCCGGGTGCCGTACGCCGCCGGGGGCGGCCGGGGGTGCGGCTTCCGGGGGCGGCTGCGGGCGTCCGGCGGCGACGGGCTCGTTCTGCGGCTCGGTGCCCAACAGGCCCTGCGGAAGGATCAGTACGGCCTGCACGCCTCCGTAGATGTTGGTCTGGAGGCGGACCGCGATGCCGTGCCTGCGGGCGAGCGCGGAGACCACGTAGAGGCCGATGCGGCCGTCCTGGAGGAGGCTCGCGACGTTGACCTGGTCCGGGTCGGCGAGCAGGTGGTTCATCTTGTTCTGCTCGGTCAGCGGCATGCCGAGCCCGCGGTCCTCGACCTCGACGGCGAGCCCGGCCGTCACCAGGTTGGCGCGCAGCAGGACCTGGGTGTGCGGGGCGGAGAACACCGTGGCGTTCTCGACGAGTTCGGCGAGCAGGTGGATGACGTCGGCGACGGCGTGGCCGCGCAGGGTGCCGGCGATCGGCGGCACCAGCTTGACCCGGGAGTACTGCTCGACCTCCGCGATGGCCGAGCGGAGCACCTCCGTCATGGAGACCGGGTTGCTCCACTGGCGGCGCGAGATGGCGCCGCCGAGCACGGCGAGGTTCTCGGCGTGCCTGCGGATGCGGGTGGCCAGGTGGTCGACGTGGAAGAGGCCCTTGAGCAGCTCCGGGTCCTCGACCTCGTTCTCCAGGTCGTCGAGGATCGAGATCTCGCGGTGCACGAGGGACTGAAGCCGCCGGGCCAGATTGCCGAAGACCTCGACCTTCTGTTCGCTGCCCGCGTGGCTGGAGAGCTGCGAGGCTTGTACGACGGCGGTGACGGCGACGTCCTGGGCCCGGGCCAGCTCATCGGCGAGCAGCCCGAAGTCGTCGCTGTCCGGGGCGGATCTGGCCGGCGCCCTGCGCGGGGGCGGCCCGTCGCCGCGGCGCAGCTTCTCGACCACGTCGCGCAGCTCGGCCTGGCCGCGTGCGGTGGTACGGCGCAGGGCTCCGACCCGGTCGCGTACGGAGGTCGCGGTGCGGTCGGCGGCGACGGCGGCGATCACGACGCTGGCCAGGCTGATGGCTCCGGCGGCGGCGAGGACGAGGAGCAGCCGGGGGGCGAGCGGGCCGGGGGCCGAGCGGACGATGAACAGCACGGCACCGGCGGCGCAGAGCAGCACCGCGACGACGGGCAGTACGGCGATGCGCAGGAGCTGGGGCCGTATCCGGGCCTCGGGCAGCGGCGCGGTTCGGCTCCCGGGCCTGCCGTGCCTCCCGCCCTCGCGGCGGTCTGCGCGGGCGGCCGGTGCACGAAGGTGAGACATGAGCGTCCTCGTTCAGGGTGCGGGCTCCGACGGGCGCGCGACGCGTGGCTTCGCGGCATCGCCGTGCCGGTCGGGAGGGCGCAGGCGTGACCCCTGCCATGATCCCTGCGTCGACCGGCGGACACTCACGGTAGTCACCAACGCTTCATGTGCGGGAGGCAGTTGACAAAGTCCGGCACCCAGCGTCCCGCTCTGGTATGACGCGTCGTACGGCCGTCCGAATGCGCCTTCGGACGTCAGTTCCAGGCATGCACGCGTCCCGCTGTCACGAAAGCCCGTTGAGCTGCTGACCCATGTCGGGAGAGTCTGTGCTCATGGAGTTCTTCTGCTACCACCGCGACCGGCCCGGCTCCACCACGTTGCGCGAGAAGCTGCTGGAGGACCACTGGTCCTACATGGACGGGTACGCGCGCGAGCTGATCGCGCGCGGCCCGACGTTCGCCGCCGACGGCGAGACGCCCACCGGCAGCGTGCACATCGTCGACCTGCCGGATCCCGCCGCCGCCCGCGCGTTCGCCTTCGACGAGCCCAACTACCAGGCGGGCGCGTACCGCGACGTGCTCCTGCGCCGGTGGCGCAACACGCTGGGCCGCACCATGTGGGACTTCCCCGGTGGCGCCACCGGCGGCAACCGCTATCTGGTCATCGGCCTCGGCGCGGGCCTGGACGCCGCCCTCGACACGCCACCCGACCGTGACGACGAACTGATCGCGTACGGGCCGCTCCTGTCCGACGACGACACCACCTGGGTGGGCACGGCCGCACTGGTCCTGGCCCCGGACCAGGACACGGCACGCGCCGTCCTGGCCCCTGACCGGTACGCCGGGATCGAGGTCCACGACTGGGAGTTCGGCGGACGGCGATAGGGAGCCGACCGCGCGGCCCTGAAGTCCACGCCCTGCCGGCACGGCTTCGGGGCGGCGCGTCCGTCTCGTACGCGACCGCCCCGCCTCCCGGGAGGTACCGCGAGCACCCGCGGTACCTCCCGGCCTGCACCCTGCCTGTCCCCCGGCCCGCTTTCCGTCGGCTTCCGGCCCGCTTTCCGTCAGCCGACCCGCGCCGCCTCCGGCTCTCCGGTGCCCTCCGTGTGCTCGGGCCGTCCGGAGGGCCCAGCGTGCTCGACGCCTGCCGTGCTGTCCTGCGGACGGGTCCACCCGCCCTCCGGTTCGATCGCGACGCCGCGCCACCACGGCTCGGCCGGAGCGGAGTCCGACGCGGGCTCGAAGGGCTCTCCCGGGACGGGCAGCGCGACCTTCGCCCCCACGCGGCCCGCCGCGGCGACCGTGCCCTCGCCCGGAGCGGACCACGGGTGGGGCGCGAGGTTGAACGTGCCCCAGTGAATCGGCAGCATCACGCCGTCGGGCCGCCCGCCCTGGAGGTCCAGGTGCGCGCGCACCCCTTCCTCGGGCGTCATGTGGATGTCAGGCCAGAACTCGCTGTAGGCACCGATCTGGATCATCGTGATGTCGAACGGTCCGTGCTCGGCGCCGATGTCGCGGAAGCCGCCGAAATAGCCGGTGTCCCCGCTGTGATAGATGCGGTGCTCGGGCCCTGCGACGGCCCAGGACGCCCAGAGCGTGTGCTGCTGGTTGCGCAGGCCGCGGCCGCAGAAGTGGCGCGCGGGCGTCGCTGTCAGGGTCAGGCCCGCCACCTTCGTGGATTCGTTCCAGTCGAGCTCGCGCAGCCGGTCGGCGGGGACGCCCCAGCGCTCCAGGTGGGCGCCGACGCCCAGCGGCACCGCGAAGACCGTGTCCGTGCCGGCCAGGGCCCTGATGGTGGGCATGTCGAGGTGGTCGTAGTGATCGTGCGAGATCACCACGACGTCCACCGGGCCGAGCGCCGCGAGCGGCACCGGCACGGGGTGCAGACGCTTGGGTCCGACCCAGGAGAAGGGAGAGCAGCGCTCGCCCCAGACCGGGTCGAAGAGCACCCGCTGCCCGTCGATCTCGGCGAGCACGCTGGAGTGCCCCATCCAGGTGATCCGCAGTCCGCTCGCCGGGGGCTCGGCGAGGTCGGCGAGGGTCGTGGCATGGACGGGGATGGTGCCCGTGGGGCCGCGCCGGATCCGCTCCTCCTTGCGGAAATAGATCTTCGCGAACTCGAGCGTCGACCCGGTGGGCCGGGTGCGCGCTCCCTCGGGGTTCTGGAAGGACCCGTCGGCGAAGTTCGGCGATCTGTGGATCCTCGCGAGCCGCTCGCCGGCCGGATCCGCGCCGAAGGGGGCGGTCCTGAGCGAGCGGAGCCCGGAGCTCAGCGAACGGGACACGGCACCTCCTGGAATGGGTGGGTCAGATCTCCATTATGTGCACCGCCTCCGACAGCGGCCGTCCGGAGGGGTCCGCATCGGCCACGCACGCGCCGGTGCGTGATGTACTCCTACTGATCCCCCATTCAGTAGGAGTGCGCTCCATGCCAGCAGTGCCAACCGTGCCGGCGGTTCCCGTCGCGCCCGTCGCCGTTCCCCCCACCCCCCTGCTCTCCCTCACCTGGACCGACCACATCACCGGCCACAGGGGTTTTCTGGTCATCGACCGTCTCGTCCGCGGTGTCTGCAGCGGCGGCCTGCGGATGCGCCCCGGCTGCACCCTCGACGAGGTCACGGGTCTGGCCCGCGGGATGACGATGAAGGAGGCCCTGCACTACGACCCGAGCGCCCGCTACATCCCGCTCGGCGGCGCCAAGGGCGGCATCGACTGCGATCCGCGCGCCCCGGAGGCGTACGACGTCCTGGTGCGCTACCTGAGGGCGATGCGCCCATACGTCGAGAGCTCCTGGACGACGGGCGAGGATCTGGGCCTGACGCAGGACCTGGTCGACAGGGCGGCAGCGGAAGCAGGCCTGATCTCCTGTGTCCAGGCCGTCTACCCGCTCCTGGACGACGAGGCGGCGGCCCGTCGGCGCCTGGCGGACGCGTTCGCCGTGGAGGTCGACGGGATCGGCCTGGACGAGCTGGTCGGCGGCCACGGAGTCGCCGAAGCGGTCCTCGCGGCGCTGGACCGCGCGGGTCACGCGCGCGCGGGCGCGCGCGTGGCCGTGCAGGGCCTGGGCACCATGGGCGGCGCGACCGCCCGTTTCCTCACGCGCGCGGGGCTGAGCGTGGTGGCCGTCGCCGATGTCCAGGGCACGATCGCCAACCCGGCGGGACTCGACGTGGAGGCGCTGCTCGCCGCCCGCGACGCGCACGGCACGGTGGACCGCTCGGTCCTGCGCCCCGGCGACCGCGAGCTGCCGGGCGAGGCCTGGCTGTCCACGGAGGCGGAGATCCTGGTCCCCGCCGCGGTGTCGTACACGATCAACCAGGTGAACCAGGCGCGGATCACGGCCCGTTGGATAGCGGAGGCGGCCAACATGCCGGTCCTGCCTCAGGCGGAGCGGCTCCTCGCGGAGCGCGGCGTCACCGTCCTGCCGGACGTCGTGGTGAACTCCGGTACCAACGCCTGGTGGTGGTGGACGCTCTTCGGCGACATCGGGGCCGACGCGGACGAGGCCTTCGCGCACACGCGCCGCTCGATGCGGGCCCTGGTCGACGTGGTGCTGCGCCGCGCGGAGGCGGACGGCACGACGCCGCGCGCCGCGGCCCACGCGCTGGTGGCCGACCGTCTGCCGTTGATCGGAGAGCGATTCGGCTGGTACGGCCCGCAGCCGGGAGGTCGGTAGGCTGCCCGGCGTGGCGAGAGTGCGGTTGAGCGTGGCGGAACGGCGGGCGGAGCTCCTTGCCGCCACCGTCGAGCAGATCGAGGTGCGTGGCGTGGCGGCCGTGCGCATCGCGGACGTGGCCGCGGCGCTCGGGGTGAGCAACGCGCTGGTCCTGTACCACTTCTCCACGAAGGAGAAGCTGGTGGCAGCCGCCTTCACACACGCGGCGGAGGGCGACCTCGCCCATCTCCGCGCCCTCCTGAGCCGCCGCACGACGGCCCTGCGCCGCCTGCGCGCCGCCGTCCGCTGGTACGCCCCCACGGGCCAGGCCAAGGGCTGGCGCCTCTGGATCGAGGGCTGGTCCGCCGCCCTGCGCGAACCCACTCTGCGTACGGTGACGCGCGAGCTGGACCAGCAGTGGAAGGCCGCACTGACCGAGGTCATCGGAGAAGGCGTCGCCGCGGGCGAGTTCTCCTGCCCCGACCCCCGGAACACGGCTCTGCGCCTCACGGCACTCCTGGACGGCCTTGCGGTCCAGATGACGGCGTACGAGGGCACGCTGTCCCGGTCCCGGATGCTGGCCTGGGTGGACGAGGCCCTGACACGGGAGCTCAGTCTGCCCGCGGCCGGCCCGCCGGCAGGCTGACCGGACGCAACGAAGCCGCCTGCCCGGTTTCCCCCGAGGGCAGACGGCTCGCGCGAGGTGTCCAGAGATCGAAGTCGGTGCGGGTGAACAAAAGGTGCTCTGCCAACTGAGCTACGCCGACCCGAAGTCGACGACGGGACTCGAACCCGCGACCGCCTCATCAAAGGAAGTAACCCGCGCCTTCGCACCTGGACGCCTTCACCGTAGCGATCTCCGCCCACGGAGGCATCAGGTTTTCCCTCAGGACGCCGACTCGATGTGCATCCTGACGGTGTACGGGTCCACGCTGCCCTTCGCCTCCACATGGTCGCCCGACGACTCCCCCCGCAGCCGTCGCCCGAACCACGGCACCAGGTACTCGCGCGCCCAGTTGATGTCGTCGCGCCGCACCTCGAGCGTGCCGCGCGGCGGCTCCGGGGGCCACGGCTGGTCCGGGTCCGCGGGGACCTCGAGGCCGAGGACCTGGGCGGCGCGCAGTGCCACGCGCGTGTGCCCCTCGGCCGAGAGGTGCAGCCGGTCGCCGTCCCAGGCGCGGCGGTCCTGGATGGTCTTGAGGGACCACAGGTCGAGGACCGGGCAGCCGTAGCGGTCGGCGATCGCCCGCACATGGCCGTTGTACGTGGCGATCTTGCCGCGCAGGTGCTTGAGGACCGGCACCCCGCGGGTGTCGAAGCCCGTGGTCACCATGACGGTGCCGACCGCCGACGTGAGGTCGACGACGGCCCGCTCGAAGCGTTCGGCGACCTCGTCCGGGTCGGTGCCGGGACGGATGATGTCGTTGCCGCCCGCGCAGAACGACAGGAAGTCCGGGCCCATCTTCTTGGCCAGGGGCACCTGGTCCGCGACGACCTGGTCGAGCAGCTTGCCGCGCACGGCGAGGTTGGCGTACCGGAAGGTGTGCTCCGGCATCCGGTCGTCGAGCAGTACGGCAAGACGGTCGGCCCAGCCGACGAACGTTCCGTCCGGGCCGGGGTCCCCCACGCCTTCGGTGAAGCTGTCGCCGACCGCTGCGTAGGAGGTGAATGTGTCAGGGATGAAGGATGTCGACTCTGCTCTCACGTCGTCATATCTTTCACCTCCCTAAGTGACCTACGCCACCGTAGGGAGGGGTTGACGGGGGGTGAGATAAGCCACCGGTCAAGATTCGTCCAAGCCAGGAATACACAGCGGGTTCCGCGCCACTCATACACGGCGGAAGCGGAACACCGCCGCGTCCAGGTCCCCGCGCAGCCCGGTCCGCAGGCCGTGGTGCAGGAGCACCGCGCCCCGGTGGACCTGCCCCGTCTCCTGACAGACGTACGTCGCCGTGGAGTCGAGCCCCCGCAGCCGCACCCGGGGCGGCTCCTCCCCGTGGGCCTGGGCCCGCAGCCACGCGAGGACCACGACCTCGTCGCCGTGGACGTACTGCACCGCGCTCAGCGGCTCCGACGGCGGGCGCAGCCGGTGGAGGTCCCCGAGCTGCACCACGGGCCTGATCTCCTTGTAGAGCCTGACCCAGTCGGCCGCTTCGGCGAGCTCGTCCGCACTCCACTCCATGAGGTCGCCGCCGATGCCGAGCACCCCCGCCAGCGCGCTCACGAAGCGGAAGCGCAACGTGCTGCCCCGGTCGTTGAGCTGGGTGTTCGGGCTGTCCGTCACCCAGGCGGCCATGACCCGCGCCGGGTGCACCTGGCTGAAGCCGTCCTGGATGGCGAGCCGGTCCAGAGGGTCGGTGTTGTCGGAGGTCCACACCTGGTCGGTGCGGGAGAGGATCCCCAGGTCGATCCGGCCACCACCGCCCGAGCAGGACTCGAAGGCGACGGAGGGATGCGCGGCCCGCAGGCGGTCCAACAGACCGTAGAGAGCGTGCACATGGGCGTTCCAGATCCCTTGCGGATAGCGTTCGCCCGGCCAGCCCGGGTCGGTGAAGCTGCGGTTGAAGTCCCACTTCACGTAGTCGATCGGCGCACTGGAGAGGAGCGCGTCGAGCTGCTGCCACAGATGCTCCTGGACGTCCGCGCGGGCGAGGTTGAGCACCAGCTGGTTGCGGAACTCCGTGCGCGTACGGCCGGGTTGGTGCTGCACCCAGTCGGGGTGCGCCCGGTAGAGATCACTGTCGGGGTTGACCATCTCCGGTTCCACCCAGATCCCGAACCGCATGCCGAGCGCGTGCACGTCGTCGGCGAGCGGCTTGAGGCCGCCGGGGAAGCGGTCCGGGTTGGGCGTCCAGTCACCGAGCCCGGCCCGGTCGCTGACGCGCTGCCCGAACCACGCGTCGTCCACCACGAACAGCTCGACCCCCATCGCAGCGGCCCGCCCGGCGAGCGCCCGCTGCTGGTCCTCGGAGATGTCGAACCGGGTGGCCTCCCAGGAGTTGTAGAGCACGGGCCGCGGCACGTCGGCGTCCGGGATCACGTGCGCGCGCTGATAGGCGTGCCAGGCCCGGCTCGCCCCGCCGAAGCCGCCGTCGCTCCACAGCCCGGCGAAGACCGGCGTCACCGTCTCGGCGCCGGGCGCGAGCAGCTCCTGTCCGGAGTCGTCGTGCCCCCGGCCGCCCGTGATCTGCACCGCGCCGTCCGGGAGTTGACCCACCGCGATCCGCCAGGACCCCGACCAGGCGAGCGCGCAGCTGTGGACCTCGCCGTGCTCCTCGGTCGCCCCCTCCGCGTCGAGCGCCACCCAGGGCAGGTGCTGATGCCCGGTGTGCCCGCGGCGGCTGCCGATGACCTTCTCGCCGTACGTGATCTCCGAGCGCACGAGCCGCGACTCGGCCGCCCAGCGCCCGTGCAGCTGCGAGAGCCGCCACCGCTCGCGCGAGGGCAGCGTCCAGGTGGCGGAGTCGGCGCGGAGCAGTTCGAGTACGGGTGCGTCCGCGGGCCCTTCGTGACGCAGGACGGCGAACCGCTCGATGACGTCCCCACGCGTCCGGTAGACGAGCGTGACGCCCAACTGGTGTACGGGGTCGGTGAATTGGACCCGCAGTTCGTCGCGTTCGGCCACGGATCCCGAGAACCGCCACTCGCTGCCGCGCACCCCGGCGCCCCGTACGCAGAGCGCGGGACGCACGAAGCGCCGCCCGCCCTCGACGGGATACTCCTCGCGCCCGTCGAGCCGCGACTCGAAGGACCGCTCGGCGGGCAGCGGCTCCGCCGCGAGCGCCTCGGCGTCGGCGAGCCCGATGCGCGGCCCCCAGTGCAGATGCAGCAGCTCGTCGTCGTCCGTGAGCCGCAGCGCATAACTGCTGGTGGGCCCGGAGAGCAGCCACGTACGCCCGTCTTCGCCGACCTCGATCATCAATCCCCCACAGACACGGACACGGATCCGACACGAAACGAACAGGCACGCACGCCTGCGCACATCATCGAGGCACACCACCTGTGAGGCAACGCATCTGCACCAGCAGTGATTGCCTCAGGAACCCATGTCGTATGGTCGAAGTCGCACCCCCACCGGCGAGTCGCGCCGGCGGCCGGACGGGAGGAGCCCCCGTGACGCAGGAAGTCCCGCCGACGAAGCTGACCGAGCCCGAACTGGCCGGAGTCCGCAACTTCCGTGACGTGGGCGGACTTCCGACCGTGGACGGCCGCCGGGTCCGCCACGGCCGGCTCTTCCGCAGCGGACACCTCGCGCACGCAACGGCGTCCGACGCCGCGTTCCTCTCCACCCTCGGTCTGCACACGATCTACGACTTCCGCAACGCGGCCGACCAGCGGCTCGAGGGCCCGGACGTCGAGCTGCCCGGCGTACGCAACGTGAACCTTCCGCTGACCGACCCGGCCCACGGCGCCGAGTTCTGGACGATGGTGCGCGACGGCGACCTGGACGAGCTGCGGGCGGCGCTCTCCGACGGGCAGGCCGCGGGGCGCCTCTCCGACACGTACCGCGAGATCATCAGGGACCGCACCGCCGAGCACAGCCGCGTGCTGCACGACCTTGCCGCCGACAGCGTGCCCGCCCTGATGCACTGCGCCGCGGGCAAGGACCGCGCGGGCCTCTCCATAGCCGTCACGCTCCTTGCCGTCGGCGTCGAGCGCGACGCCATCGAGGCGGACTACCTGGAGTCGAACGCCACCCACCGCCGCTACAAGGTCCGCCGCGGCGACGACTCCCCGAGCGCGATGTCCCCCGAGGTCATGCAGCTGCTCAGCCCGCTCTTCGAGGCCCGCGCCGAGTACCTGGCCGCGGCCTTCGAGACGATCGAGCAGATCTGGGGCGACACGGAGACCTACCTCGCCGAGGGCCTCAAGGTGACCCCGGAGATCCGCGAGCGGCTGCGCGAGCACCTCCTGGACTGAGCGGCCGTGCCCACGGCTACTGGTTCTGCGCGCCCAGCGAGAACAGCAGGTAGATGAAGGCCGCGAAGAGGTGGCCGACGGCCACGTAGATGATCAGCCGGATCCAGAGCCCGCGGGGCAGCTTCTCCTCCATGGACATCGCCTTCTTGGCGGGCACGGGCGCGGGACCGGGAACGGGCACCGAATCCGTCCGGTCCGGCTGCTGCGCTTCAGGTTCCGTCATCGCGGGTCTCCCATGGTGGGGCTGTGCGGGGTCCCGCCGATGCACAGCGCGGTGGCGGGACTCTGCAGCAGGGTGTGGACGAAGAGCAGGTCGGTGCCGAGCTGGTCCGCGGCGGCGATCCGGTGCGGGGTCAGCGAGTCGAAGTGCGCGCTGTCCCCGGGCCCGAGCGCGTACGTGGTGTCGCCGAGCCGCAGCCGAAGGCGCCCCTTCAGGACGTACAGCCATTCCTCGCCCGGGTGGACGCGCACGATGTCGCCCTGCGCCCCGTGCGGCACGTGCACCCGCAGGGCCTGCATGCCACGGGCCTGCGCGCCCGCCTGCCAGTAGGTCCAGCCGCCCGCCCGCGTCGGCTCCATGTCCGCGGCGCGGACGATCGCGTCCCGGTCGGCGGGCGTCTCGCCGAGGAGCTCCGAGACCGTCGTACCGTAGGTGCGGGCCAGTGCGAGCAGCAGAGGCAGGGACGGCTGGCGCTGCCCGGTCTCCAGGCGCGAGAGATGGGCGGGCGAGAGCCCGGCGTTGCGGGCCGCGGCCTCCAGGGTGAGGGACGCCCGGCGGCGCAGCTCGCGCAGCTGGGGCGCGACGGCCGGCAGCGCTTCTGCCGCCTGTGGCGGCTCGACGGGCTCAGCGGTACTCATGCCTCGATTGAGCCAGGCGCTTGCCTCTGAGGCAACATTTTTGCCTCAGAGGCAAAGGCCACGGTCCCGGTACGCGACCACCTCAGCGGTTCGCGACCGCCTGCTTCACCAGCGTCTTCCCGAAGTCCCACATCAGCGTGCCGCCGCTGTGCGCCTCGTCCATCACCTCGGTGAAGGCCTCCACGAACCGGTCGACCTCCCGCTCCCCGATGGTCAGCGGCGGGATCAGCTTGATGACCTCCAGATGGTCGCCGGAGACCTGGGTGAGGATGCGGTGCTTCTGCAACAGCGGCACGACCACCATCTGCGCGAAGAGCCCCTTGCGCGCCGCCTGGAGCATCGTCCAACGGCTGCGCAGCTTCAGCGACTTGGGGCGCCCGAACTCGATGCCGACCATCAGGCCCCGGCCGCGCACCTCGCTCAGGAGCTCATAGCGGTCGACGAGCGCGCCGAGCCGCGACTTCAGGAGTTCGCCGGTCACGCGCGCGTTCGCGACGATCTCCTCGTCCTCCATGACGGACAGGACCGCGAGCCCGGCCGCCATGGCCTGCGCGTTGGACCCGAAGCTCGCCGAATGCACGAGCACCCGGTCCATGGACGAGTAGACCTTCTTGAAGATCCAGTCCTTGCCGAGCGTCGCGCCCACCGGCACATAGCCGCCCGACAGGGCCTTCGCGACGCACACCAGGTCCGGCTCCACGCCTTCCTCGTGCTGGTAGGCGTAGAAGTCGCCGGTCCTGCCGAGGCCCGTCTGCACCTCGTCGGCGATCAGCAGCGCCTTGTGCCGGTGAAGGAGCTCCTGGGCGGCGAGCAGATAGCCGGGGGGCGTCGCGTGCACGCCCTTGCCCTGGATGGGCTCCAGGATGAGCCCGGCCACGTCGCCCTTCGCCAACTCCTTGCGCAGGGCTTCCAGATCACCGAGCGGGACTGCGGTGTCGGGGAGCAGCGGCGCGAACCCGTCCCGGAAGCCGGACTCGCCGTTGACCGAGAGAGACCCGGTCGTCAGGCCGTGGAAGGCGTGCGTGCAGTACAGCACCCTCGGCCTGCCCGTCGCGTACCGCGCGAACTTCAGCGCGGTCTCGACGGCCTCCGTGCCGCTGTTGCCGAAGAACACCCGGTCCAGGTGCGGACTGTGGGTGAGCAGCTGCTCGGCGAGGAGGCCGGGCAGCGGCTGGCAGTCGAAGCGCGTCAGATCGGCGAGCGAGGCGTCCAGGACGTCGTGCAGCGCCTTGCGTACGACGGGGTGGTGCCGGCCGAGACCCATCACCCCGAAGCCCGCGAGCATGTCGAGGTAGTCGTTGCCGTCCGCGTCCCAGAAGTACGCGCCCTCGGCCCGTTCGTAGACCTTGTCGAAGCCGATGGTGTGCAGCATACGCGGCAGTTGATGGTTCAGGTGCCGCGCGTGCAGTTCGTAGCGCTCGGCTCCCCGCTCGGCGAGGAGTCTGCCGAGGTCGAACTCCTTGGTCATGCTCCGTGCTCCTTGGCTGCCAGGGTGGCGCTGATCCGTCCCGCGATCTCGACCGGGGTGAGCCCGAGGTCCGCGAGCACCTCGCCCCGCTTGGCGTGCGCGAGGAACTGCTCGGGGATGCCGAACCGCCTTACGGGTACGTCGACTTCGGCCTCGCCGAGCGCGAGGGCGACGGCCGATCCGACCCCGGCCGCCCGGCTGTTGTCCTCGACGACGCCCACGACACGGTGGCGCGCGGCGAGCGCGGGCAGCTCGGCGTCGACCGGCTTGACCCAGCGCGGGTCGACCACGGTGCAGCCGAGCCCCCGCTCCCGCAGCAGCTCGGCGGCCTGGAGGCAGACGGGCGCCATCACGCCGACCGCCACCAGCAGGACCTGCGGGTCCGGGTCCTGGCACAGCACGTCCATGCCGCCGATCCGGTCGACGGCGGGAATGGCGGGCCCCACCGACTCCTTGGGGAAGCGAAGCAGCGTCGGTGCGTCGTCCACGGCGACCGCCTCCCGCAGTTGCGCCCGCAGTTGGTCGGCGTCGCGCGGCGCGGCGATCCGAAGGCCCGGCACGACCTGGAGGATCGACATGTCCCACATGCCGTTGTGCGACGCTCCGTCGACGCCCGTGACCCCGGCCCGGTCCAGGACGAAGGTGACGCCGCACTCGTGCAGCGCGACGTCCATCAGGAGCTGGTCGAAGGCCCGGTTGAGGAAGGTGGCGTAGACGGCGACGACGGGGTGCAGGCCCCCGGTGGCGAGCCCGGCCGCCGACACCGTGGCGTGCTGCTCCGCGATGCCGACGTCCCACACCCGGTCGGGGTAGGCCTGCGCGAACTTCGTCAGGCCGACCGGGCCGAGCATCGCCGCGGTGATCGCGACCACGTCGTCCCGCTCGGCCCCGATGCGCACGATCTCGTCGCCGAACACCGAGGTCCAGGAAGGCCCGTTGGAGGGTGCGAGGGGCTCGCAGGTCAGCGGGTCCATCACGCCGACCGTATGAAAACGGTCGGCCTCGTCCGCGAGCGCGGGCTCATAGCCGCGCCCCTTCTCCGTGAGGCAGTGGATGAGGACCGGCCCGTGGAAGCGTTTCGCACGTCGCAGTGCCGACTCGACGGCGCCGGTGTCGTGGCCGTCGATCGGCCCGACGTACTTGAGCCCCAGGTCCTCGAACATGCCCTGCGGCGCGAAGGCGTCCTTGAACCCCTTCTTGGCGCCGTGCAGCGACTCGTACAGCGTGTGACCGACGACGGGCGTGCGCTGGAGTATGTCCTTGCCCCAGGCCAGGACCCGTTCGTAGCTGTCGGTGGTGCGCAGCGTGGCGAGGTGGTTGGCGAGGCCGCCGATGGTGGGGGCGTACGAACGCTCGTTGTCGTTGACGACGATGATCAGCGGCCGGTCCTTCGCGGCCGCGATGTTGTTGAGCGCCTCCCACGCCATGCCGCCGGTGAGCGCGCCGTCCCCGATGACGGCGACGACATGGCCCCGCTCCCCCAGGACCTGCCGCGCCTTGGCCAGGCCGTCCGCCCAGCCGAGCGCCGTCGACGCGTGGCTGTTCTCGACGATGTCGTGCTCGGACTCCGCGCGCGAGGGGTAGCCCGAAAGGCCGCCCTTGCCGCGCAGCTTGGAGAAGTCCTGCCGGCCGGTCAGGAGTTTGTGCACGTAGCTCTGGTGGCCGGTGTCCCACACGATGCGGTCGAGCGGCGACTCGAAGACCCGGTGGAGGGCGATGGAGAGTTCCACCACCCCCAGGTTGGGCCCGAGGTGACCTCCGGTCCTCGCGACCGCGTGCACCAGGAACTCCCGGACCTCCTCGGCCAGTTCGTCGAGCTCGGCCTCGGTCAGCGCCTTCAGGTCGCGCGGCCCCCGAATGGTTTCCAGAATGGTCATGCTCGGGCCCCCTCTCTGGTTCTTCGGTTCTTCTCAGCTCACGGTGACGTCGGGCACCCCTGAGGTGACGCCCTCGTCCTCCATCTGCTCGGCGATCTTCATCGCCTCTTCGATGAGGGTCTCCACGATCTTCGACTCGGGGACGGTCTTGATGACCTCGCCCTTGACGAAGATCTGCCCCTTGCCATTGCCGGACGCGACACCGAGATCCGCCTCACGGGCCTCCCCAGGACCGTTCACGACGCACCCCATGACGGCGACCCGCAGCGGCACCTCCATGCCGTCCAGGCCCGCCGTGACCTCGTCGGCCAGCTTGTACACGTCGACCTGGGCCCGCCCGCAGGACGGGCAGGAGACGATCTCCAGGCGCCGCTGGCGGAGACCCAGGGACTCCAGGATCTGGATGCCGACCTTGACCTCCTCGGCGGGCGGAGCGGACAGCGAGACCCGGATGGTGTCGCCGATGCCCTCGCTCAGCAGCGCCCCGAAGGCGACCGCTGACTTGATCGTGCCCTGGAAGGCCGGGCCCGCCTCCGTCACGCCGAGGTGCAGGGGGTAGTCGCTCTGGGCGGCCAGTTGCCGGTAGGCGTTGACCATGACCACCGGGTCGTTGTGCTTGACCGAGATCTTGATGTCCCGGAAGCCGTGCTCCTCGAAGAGCGACGCCTCCCACAGGGCCGACTCGACCAGGGCCTCCGGGGTGGCCTTCCCGTACTTCTTGAGGAGGCGCGCGTCCAGGGAGCCCGCGTTCACGCCGATGCGGATCGGCGTACCGGCGTCGTTCGCGGCGCGCGCGATCTCGCGCACCTTGTCGTCGAACTGCTTGATGTTGCCGGGATTCACGCGCACCGCCGCGCATCCGGCGTCGATCGCCGCGAAGACGTACTTCGGCTGGAAGTGGATGTCCGCGATCACCGGGATCTGCGACTTCCGCGCGATCGTGGACAGCGCATCCGCGTCGTCCTGCGTCGGGCACGCCACCCGCACGATCTGGCAGCCGGACGCGGTCAGCTCCGCGATCTGCTGCAGCGTCGCCCCGATGTCGGACGTACGCGTCGTCGTCATCGACTGCACCGAGACGGGCGCACCACCCCCCACGGCCACCGGTCCGACCTCGATGCGCCGCGAGACGCGACGCTCCGAGATCGGCCGGACCGGCAGCTCAGGAAGGCCCAGTGCGACAGGCGCTCCAGGGGTCATGACGTCACCCGCGGTTTCCGGAGACCGTTTCACGGGCGGCGCGGATGGACTCCTTCAGGGAGCCCATGGTGGCGAGGACGGCGGTCGGCTCGTAGCCGCAGTGCGCCATGCAGTTGGCGCACCGCGGGTCCTTGCCGCGGCCGTACTTGCTCCAGTCGGTCTCCTCGATGAGCTCCTTGTACGTGGGGACGTACCCGTCGCTCATCAGGTAGCAGGGGCGCTGCCAGCCGAAGAGCGAGTAGTTCGGGATCGCCCACGCGGTGCACGGGAAGTCCGCCTTGCCCTCAAGGAAGTCGAGGAACAGCGGCGAGTGGTTCAGGCGCCAGCGCCGCCTGTTGCCGCCCGCGAAGGCCTTCTTGAAGAGCTCGCGGGTCTGCTCGACGCCCAGGAAGTGCTCCTGGTCCGGCGCCTTCTCATACGCGTAGGCGGGCGACAGCATCATCTCGTCGACTTCCAGCTCGTCGTTGAGGAAGTTGAGGACCTCGATGATGTTCTGCGGCGTGTCGTTGCTGAAGAAGGTGGAGTTGGTGGTCACCCGGAAACCGCGCTTCTTGGCTTCCTTGATGGCCTCCACCGCCTCGTCGAACACACCCTCCTTCGCGACGGATTCGTCGTGCCGCTCGCGCATTCCGTCGATGTGCACGGCGAACGCGAAGTACGGGGAAGGCGTGAACTTCTCCAGCTTCTTGCGCAGCAGCATGGCGTTGGTGCAGAGGAAGACGTACTTCCTCTTCGCCACCAACTGGCGCACGATCTCGTCGATGTGAGGGTGCATCAGCGGTTCGCCACCGGCGATGGACACCATCGGCGCACCGGATTCGAGCACGGCGCCCACGGCCTGGGCCACCGGCATGCGCTGCTTGAGCACTCCGGCCGGATGCTGGATCTTTCCGCATCCCTCGCACGCGAGATTGCACGCGAAGAGCGGCTCCAACTCGACGATCAGCGGAAACTTCTCCCGCTTGCGGAGCTTCTGTTCAAAGAGATACGTCGCGACCTTGATGGTCTGGCGCAGCGGCATGGCCATCTGGCTCACCTCCGAGGGAGCAAAGAAGAACGGTGCCATTCGAAAAATGCGGGAAGCACGGCACGAAGGACGCGGAAAGCCGATATTCCACCGCGCACCGTGCCGATGCGGACGAGTTCGTGCTGTGGGGCGTCCACGACCACCCGGACGGCGGCAACCGGCCGGTCTCCCGCCCGCATCGCGCTGTGCAGCGTCGCGGCGGACTCCATGTCCACCGCGATCGCTCCCGTGGCGAGCAGGTCGGTGCGTTCGTGTCCGCGGACGACGTGGTCGGAGCCGATGAGCGGGCCGGTGTGCACGGTGCGGCCGGGCACGGCGCGCACCAGTTCCTTGACCAGCAGATCGGTGCCGACGCAGGTCGTGTGGCCGTGCGCGTCGCGGGTCTGCTCGGCGACGACGAGGTCGCCGGGGTGCATGCCGGGGGCGAGCCCGGCACAGAAGCCGGTGGCCACGACGGCGGCGTGGCGCAGCGGTTCCTTGCCGAGCGCGCCGGTGACGGCGCGCTCGGCGTTCTTGGGGCCCATGCCCGTACGGAGCACGGTGACCCGCCCGTGCGCGCCCGTGCGGTCGCCCGTGCGCAGGGCGAGGCGCTCGATGCCGAGCGCGCAGGCGATCAGCAGCGGTGCGGGGTCCGGCACGGCCGGGGTCCGTTCCATCAACCCCCCTTGGCGGAGAGGCCCGCGAACGGCTCCCCGTTGACGTACCGGCCAAGGGCGGTGAGCGGGAACACCTGCCGGTAGAGGTGGTAGTTGATGGAGAAGTCCCAGGGGAAGCCGGTGCCGGTGAAGTACGGCTCGTCCCAGGAGCCGTCGTCCCGCTGCGTCTCGGCGAGCCAGAGCGCGCCCCGCTCCACGGCCTTGGAGTCCCGCTCACCTGCCGCGAGCAGCGCCAGCAGCGCCCAGGCGGTCTGCGACGCGGTGGAGACGCCGTGGCCCCGCCACTCCTCGTAGCGGTAGGAGCGCAGGTCCTCGCCCCAGCCGCCGTCGTCGTTCTGTACCGACTCCAGCCAGTCGACGGCGCGGCGCAGCGCGGGGTGCGAGCCCGGCAGTCCTGCCGCGGTGAGCGCGGGCACCACGGACCCTGTTCCGTATACGTAGTTGACGCCCCAGCGGCCGAACCACGAGCCGTCCGGCTCCTGTTCGGCGAGCAGCCACTCGATGCCGCGCCGGGTGCGCGGGTCGTGTGCCTTGCCCTCGATGGCGAGCATCTCGACGACGTGCCCGGTGACGTCGGCCGACGGCGGGTCGATGACCTCGCCGAAGTCGCAGAACGGCAGCCGGTTGGGGAACGGGCTCGTGTTGTCAGCGTCGAAGGCGGCCCAGGCGCCGTTCTTGGACTGCATGCCCAGGTTCCAGCGCACGCCGCGGGCGATCGCGTTCTCCATGCGCGGGCGGTCCGGGTGGTCGACGCGGCGCAGGGCCAGGATGACCTCGGCGGTGTCGTCGATGTCGGGGTAGTTGTCGTTGTGGAACTCGAACGCCCAGCCGCCCGGCGCGAGTTGTGGCCTGCGTACGGACCAGTCACCGGGGCGCGCGATCTCCTCGCCGAGCATCCAGTCGGCGGCCTTGACGAGCTGCGGATGGTCGGCGGGCACGCCCGCGTCGGCGAGCGCGATGGTCGCCAGACAGGTGTCCCAGACCGGCGACTGACACGCCTCGATCACCCGGGCGCCGTCCTCGCGCCAGACCGCGAACCGGTCGAGCGATGCGAGGCCCGCCTTGAGGACCGGGTGCTCCAGGTCGTAGCCGAGCAGGTGCAGCGCGATCACGGAGTAGACGGCGGGCGGCTGGATGCCGCCCCAGCAGCCGTCGTTCTCCTGGCGTTCGATGATCCAGCGAGCGGCGCTGTTCATCGCCGCCTTGCGTACTTTGCGCGGGGCGACCTTGTGGTAGAGGTGCAGTGCCTTGTCGAGCCGTTGGAAGACGCCGTCCCAACTCCCCATGGGCGCAAGGGGTTTGCCGGGATTCGGTACGCGCGCGTCGCAGTGCAGCTCGTCGAGCGGGAAGGGCGCGGGCCGTACCGGGCGCTTGGCGGAGACGACCGTGAGCGGCACGATCGTCTGCCGGGCCCAGCACCCGAAGTCGTAGATGTTGAGAGGAAGCCACTTGGGGAAGTAGATGAGCTCCGGCGGGAGTTCGGGAAGGTCGTCCCACTTCCACCAGCCGAACAGGGCGAGCCAGATGCGGGTGAAGACCCGGCTCTCGGCGATGCCGCCCTGGTCGCGGATCCAGGCGGAGGCCTTCGCCATGTGCGGGTCGTCCGGCGCGTCGCCCGCAAGGCGCAGCGCCACGTACGCCTCGATGGTGGTGGAGAGTTCGCCGGGGCCGCCGTAGAAGGTGGCCCAGGTCCCGTCCTCGCGCTGCTCGCCGCGGATGAAGAGCGCGGCGGCGCGCGTGGTCTTCTCGTCCCGGATTCCCAGGAACTGACGGAGCAGCAGGTCTTCGGCGTCCATCGTCACGTTCGTGTCGAGGTCACCTTTCCACCAGCCCTGGGCGTCCTGCTGTGCGAGCAGGAATGCGGTGGAGCGTTGTATGGCGCGCGTGGCGGCGTCGAGCGGCCCTGGTGCCGTCGCGGCGGCCTGGTCGAGTGGCTGGCTGGCCGAGGCTGCGCGGGGCGTCACCGCTCCGGTGCTTCCGTCGGTCGTCGCTGTCATGGCTTCCCCTTCGTGCAGTCGTCTTCTCTGCTGTGGGTCCGCCGTCGGCCGACGCGCTGGGCGCCGGCCGGCGACTGCGAGTCATATGCGCTCGATAGTGATCATCTCTTTCGTACGACGACGAAGTCGGCGAGCGCGACGAGCTGTGCCCGCACCCGGTCCGGCATCTGGACGGTGTCGAGCGCCTCGATGGCGATGGTGTGCTGGCGCCGGGCCTCCTCGGCGGTCCACTCACGGCCACCTGCCTGCTCGATCAGGGCGGCGCGTGCGGCGAACTCCTCCTCGGAGAAGCTGTCGAAGTCGTTGCTCTTGGCGTCGGCCGCGAGCAGCTCGCCGAGCTGCTCGGACGCGGGCCCGCCCGCGGCGAGGGCGGCCACGACCGGCAGTGACTTCTTGCGCTGGCGAAGGTCGCTCCAGGTCTGCTTTCCGGTGGCCTCCGGGTCGCCCCAGATGCCGAGCAGATCGTCCACGGCCTGGAAGGCGAGGCCGAGGTGGTAGCCGTACTTCTCCAGGGTGTCGGCGGTGCGGTCGTCCGCGCCGCCGAGGACCGCGCCGATGGAGACCGCGCAGGCGAGCAGGGCGCCGGTCTTGTTGCCCTCCATCTCCAGGCACTCCTCGACGGTGACCCGCTCGCGGTGCTCGTAGGAGATGTCCTGCGCCTGGCCGTCGATCAGGGCGCGGGTCGCGGTGGTCAGGCGGCGCGTGGCGCGGCCCGCCTCGACGGTGCCGATCTCCAGGAGGATCTCGTTGGCGAGCGCGAAGAGCGCGTCGCCGACGAGGATGGCCTGGGCCGGGCCGTGCACCTTCCACACCGTGTCGCGGTGGCGGCGCTGTTCGTCGCCGTCCATCAGGTCGTCGTGCAGCAACGAGAAGTTGTGCACCAGTTCGACGGCGACAGCTCCCGGAACGCCGACCTCCGGAGCGGCGCCCGCGGCCTCCGCGGAGAGCAGGGCGAGCGCGGGGCGCACGGCCTTGCCGCCGTCGCCGTCCGACGGGTTGCCCTCGGCGTCGATCCAGCCGAAGTGGTAGGCGGCGACGGTGTCCATGGGCGGCGCGAGGCGGTCCACGGCGGACCGCAGCACCGGGGTGGCCAGCGTCCTTCCGCGCTCGAGCAGTGAGGTCACGTCCACCGTGTCGGCAGCCGATTCGGCCGAGGGCACAGTCGGCACAGTCTCTCCTCTTGTTCCGGTGCTGGATTTCTGGGGACCTGACCCCAGAAGGTCGAGCATCACGCGGCCTCCTCGACGTCGAAGAGGTGGTCACGGGGGCGGTCGAGTGCACGGAGAGCCGCGTCGGCGGCACTGATGCCGCTGCGGACGGCGCTCTCCATGGTCGCGGGCCACCCGGTGGCGGTCCACGCCCCGGCCAGGTACAGGCCGGGAGCCTTGGTGCGAGCACCGGGCCGCAGCCGGCCCACACCGGGAGTCGGCGCGAACGTGGCCGTGCGCTCCCGAGTCACGAAGAAGTCCCTCACTTCGGCGCCGTGCGCCGCGGGCAGCAGCCGCTCCAGCTCCGGCAGATAGCGCTCGCGCAGCGCGGCGACGGGCGCGTCGATCTCGTCCTGGGCGGCGGACTGGGACAGCGCGAGGTACTGCCCGTCGGTGAGCCCGGAGGCGTCGGTGCGGTCGAAGACCCACTGCACCGGCGAGCCGATGGCCGCGAAGAAGGGCCGCTTGAGCACCTTGCGGTCGTACACGACGTGGATGTTGAGGATCGGCGCGGTGTCGATGTCGAGCAGCCGGTCGGGCTCGTCGAGGACACCGTCCGGGAGCAGATCGTGGGTCTCGTGCTGCGGCACCGCGAGCACGACGGTGTCGGCGTCGAATTCCTCGCCGGGAACTTCGACCCTCCAACCCCCGTTCTCCGTACGGGAGATGGAGGTGACTCGTGTCCTCAGTTCGGTTCGCACGCCCGCGGAGTCGAGCGCCTTGCGGGCGAGCGTGTCATGGAGATCACCGAGGGGCACGCGGGCCCAGCCGATGTCGGCGGCGCCCGGCTCGGAGAGCAGCCCGGTCTTGAACACCATCGCGGCCAGCCCCAGCGACGAATCCCCCGCGACGGCGTTCAGCGTGGCCACGCCGACCAGGTCCCACAGGGCCTCGATCGCGCGCGCCGACTGACCGTGCGCGGCGAGCCAGCTGCCGAAGTCCTGGCCGTCCAGCTTAGGGTCGGCCGGGTCGAGCCCCTTGAGGGCGAGCGCGGCACGCCCCACGTTGGCGCGCTCCGCGAGCGACAGGTGCGGATACGTGGCGAGGCTCGCCGCCAGGTGCAGCGGCACGGGCAGCGCGGTGCGGCGCAGGCGGCCGAGCCTGTTGCGGTCGGCGTCGAGCACCGGCACGTCGAGACGTTCCTGCAGGGGCGCGAGGGCGGCGCCGTCGACGCGGTCGAGGAACCAGCGGTAGGCGGTGCAGCAGCGCAGATAGACGTGCTGGCCGTTGTCCACGGTCAGCTCGCCGCGCTTGAAGGAGAAGGCGAGCCCGCCCAGGCGCGGCCGTCCTTCGAGCAGCGTCACGCGCAGCCCCGCGTCGGCGAGGGACAGCGCCGCGGTGATGCCGGCGAGACCCCCGCCGACCACCACGGCGGCCCCCCGGCCCGTATGGCCGTCGGACTCGTCAGCCGATCGCATGTCGTCGTCGCTCACGCTCTCTCCCCCTCGGCTGTTGCAGTCTGGGACGCCGGGGCGGAGCGGAGGGTTGCCCACCGGTTGGAGGAGGTTGCCCTACGTTCGGCGCATTCGCCGCGGATGCCCATCACGTACGCCTCCTGACGGTCTGCCGGGAGATGGTGCGTGCGTCGAGACCGGAGAGACCGCGCACGGCGACATACGCCTTTTCACGGCCCGGCAGCGAGACACGACCGCGCAGGACCGCCTCCGGATCCCGCTCGATGCGGTCGAGAAGCCGTCGGTAGATGCCCGCCATGGCGGCCACACAGGCCCCGCTGCGCCGGTCGAGCATCGGCAGCAGGCGGTACCCCTCGGCGAACAGCGCCCGCGCCCTGCGCACCTCGAAGTGCACGAGCCCGGCGAAGTCGGAACCGGCGGGTGGCTGCGGGCCCGAGAACCCGGCGGAGCAGCCGAATTTGGCGAGGTCGTCGGCGGGCAGGTAGGTGCGCCCGCCCTCCGCGTCCTCGCGAACGTCGCGCAGGATGTTGGTGAGTTGGAGCGCGAGACCGAGCGTGTCGGCATACTCCGGCGCGCGCTCGACGTTCAGCGCCCCCCGCTCCGTGCCGAACACGCCGAGGGAGAGCCGCCCGATGGCCCCCGCCACGCACCGGCAGTAGACCTTGAGGTCCTCCCACGTCTCGTACGTCTCACCGCGGACGTCCATCAGGACACCGTCGATCAGCTCGTCGAGCCCGCCGAGCGGGATGGGGAAGTGCGTCGCGGCGTGCGCGAGCGCGACCGCCACCGGGTCGGTGTCGTCCTCGTCCACCTCGCCCTTGCGGATCCGGGCGAGCAGCGCCCGGGTCTCGTCGAGGCGCTCGGCCTTGACGTCCGGCGCGAGCGCGCCGTCGCCGATGTCGTCCACGCGCCTGGAGAGGGCGTAGAGCGCCGACATCGCGCGGCGCTTGGGCAGCGGCAGCAGCCTGATGCCGTACGCGAAATTGCGTGCCTGCTGTCCGGTCACGGCCTCGCAGTAGCTGTATGCGGCGAGTACCGGCGCGGACACGTTCGGGCCTGACTCCACGGTCCGGCTCACCCCTCTCCTCGCAGAACCGCCCCCACCTCGCGCAGCAATCGCGTCTTGGTGGGTTTCGGCGGTCCAGGAAGTACGTCGTATCCGGCAGCGGCGATCCCATGGACCGCCGCCCTCCCCCCAGCCACGAAGCCCGCAAGCAGCACCTTCAGCCTGCCGTGGACGCTACCCACCAGGGGGGTGCCTTCATTCAGGAGGCAGCGGGCGCGTTCTGCTTCATATGCAACCAGTGCGCGCACCGACGCGCCTGCTGTCGGTGCGGCCAGGTCCCGCTCCTGGACATGAAACCGCTTCATGTCCTCGGCCGGCAGGTAGATGCGGTCCCGCCCCAGGTCCTCGGCGACGTCCTGCAGGTGCTCGACGATCTGGAGGGCGGTGCACACCGCGTCCGAGCGGCGGATCCGCTCCGGGGTCGCGGTGCCGGTGATGCCGAGGACGAGCCGGCCCACGGGGTTCGCGGACAGCTCGCAGTAGGCGAGGAGGTCGTCGTACGTCTCGTAGCGCGCGACGAGCTGGTCCTGGCGGTTGGCCGCGATCAGGCCGAGGAAGGGCTCGGGCGTGAGGCCGCAACGGCGCACGGTGGGCTGGAGCGCCCGCATCAGGGGGTGCCGCGGCGTGGCGTCGAAGACCCGGTGCAGGTCGGCCTCGAAGGCGTCGAGCAGGGCGCTGCGGTCGTCGGCGGCCTCGGGGTCCACGCCGAGGTACCGGGCGTCGGCGCCGCCGGGGGCCAGGTCGCCGTCGCCGATGTCGTCCACCAGGCGGGCGTAGCCGTACACGGCCATGAGGTCGTCGCGCCAGGCGCGGGGCAGGAAGAAGGGCGCCACCGGGAAGTTCTCGTCCGCGGCCTTCGCGAGGACGGCGGATGCGTCGCGTAGCTGGAGATCATCCGTAGCCATTGCCGTCACATCTCCCGTTCTACACTGCCGACCCAATACATCCTATTTCGGACACGCCGCCCGGCACTCCGCGAGGCGGACCGAGTCATGAGCCGGGGCGCCGCGCGATTTCGCCCCACTTGCCGCGAATCAGCACCGGTACAGCTTACGTTGTACAACGCAGCCTGCATCGTCGGGGTGTTCCGCGCATCACAACAACACACCGATTGGCGTCAATCTTCCCTGGGCCAGAGGGACTTGAGGGAACACCGGGGCAGTCGAAGACTCAGGACGCGTCAGGGCCCCACCGGGTTGACTCCGGTGGGGCCCTGACGCATTCGGACGTACGGGCGGACTACTTGCCCGTGAACTTCTCGTACTCCTTGATGACCTCGTCGGTCGGCCCGTCCATGCGCAGCTCACCGCGTTCGAGCCACAGCACGCGGTCACAGGTGTCACGGATGGACTTGTTGTTGTGACTGACCAGGAAGACCGTGCCGGCCTCCTTGCGCAGCTCGCGGATGCGGGCCTCGGAGCGCTTCTGGAACTTCCGGTCGCCGGTCGCGAGCGCCTCGTCGATCATCAGTACGTCGTGATCCTTGGCGGCCGCGATGGAGAAGCGCAGGCGGGCGGCCATGCCGGAGGAGTACGTCCGCATGGGGAGCGTGATGAAGTCGCCCTTCTCGTTGATCCCCGAGAAGTCGACGATGTCCTGGTAGCGCTCCCTGATCTGCTCGCGCGTCATGCCCATCGCGAGCCCGCCGAGTATGACGTTGCGCTCGCCCGTCAGGTCGTTCATCAGGGCCGCGTTCACGCCGAGCAGCGAGGGCTGGCCGTCGGTGTAGACCTTGCCCTTCTCGGCGGGCAGCAGGCCCGCGATGGCGCGGAGCAGGGTCGACTTGCCGGAGCCGTTCGAGCCGATCAGGCCGATGGCCTCGCCGCGGTAGGAGGTGAAGCTGACGCCGCGCACGGCGTGCACCTTGCGTACGCCGCGCTCCTCGCCGCGCCTGATGATGCGGCTCAGCGCGGACGTGGCGCTGCCCTTGCCCGTCTTCGCGCCGTTGACGCGGTAGACGATGTGCAGCTCGTCGGCGATGACGGTGGGGATGTGCGTCTTGTCGACGTTGACGTCTTCAGCCACGGCCGTATCGCTCCTCAGCCTTCCAGAAGTACACGAAGCCGCCGACGGCGACCAGCACGGCCCAGCCTGCCGCGACCGCCCAGACGTGCGGCGGCAGGTTCTCCGAGCCGTAGCCGTCGATCAGCGCGAAGCGCATCAGGTCCATGTAGATGGCGGCCGGGTTCCACTGCAGGATGTCCGCGATCCACGCGGGCTTTCCTTCGAGCATCACCGGGATGGAGAACATCACGCCGGACGCGTACATCCACGTACGCATCACGAACGGCATCAGCTGCGCGAGGTCCGGGGTCTTGCTGCCCAGCCTTGCCATGATCATCGCGAGGCCTGTGTTGAACAGGAACTGCAGGGCCAGGACCGGGAAGATCAGCAGCCACGACAGCTTGGGGTAGCTGCCGAAGCCGATCATGATGATGAACAGCACGATCATCGAGAAGAGCAGCTGCTGGAGCTGCTGCAGCGAGAACGAGATCGGCAGCGAGGCCCGCGGGAAGTGCAGCGCGCGCACCAGGCCCAGGTTGCCCGCGATCGCACGGACACCCGCCATCACCGAGGACTGCGTGAAGGTGAAGACGAAGACGCCCGTGACCAGGAACGGGACATAGACCTCGCGGGGCATGCCCCGGTCGGCGCCCAGGATCAGGCCGAAGATCAGGAAGTAGACGAGCGCGTTCAGGAGCGGCGTCGCCACCTGCCACAGCTGGCCGAGCTTGGCCTGGCTGTACTGGGCGGTCAGCTTCGCCTGCGAGAAGGCGAGGATGAAGTGGCGCCGTCCCCAGAGCTGGTGGACGTACTCGAAAAGTCCGGGCCGTGCGCCGCTGACGGTCAGACCGTACTTGGCGGCGAGATCGGCCCGGGAGAGCCCGTCATCGGGCGGCGGCGTCGACGGGGATGCTGTCACCGCGACTCCGCCGTCATGCGTTGTCTCACTCACGAGTGGAAACTTTCGTCTTCAGATGCGCAGCCGGTCGGGCGTAGGCGTGGGCCAGGGACCGGGGTATGGCCCAGATGTTCTCAGACCCGAGCTTGTCAGATGACAGGAGGTCGGCCCAGTCGGGTCAGGCGCCACACCGTACGCCACCTCATCGGCCGGCGAGGTCCGCAGGGCGTCGTCCAGCCCTCCTTGAACCCGCCGAACCAGGCCTTGAGCGCGGGGCCCGAAGGCTTCCTGGCCAAGGTCAGGAGCATCCACACACCAAGGTAGACCGGCACCAGGAGCGCGGGCAGGTTGCGACGGGCGAGCCAGACGCGGTTGCGCGCGACCATCCGGTGGTAGACCGCGTGCCGTGAGGGGGCGGTCGTCGGGTGGAAGAGCACCATGTCGGCGCGGTAGTCGATCATCCAGCCCGCGTTCAGCGCACGCCAGGCGAGGTCGGTCTCCTCGTGGGCGTAGAAGAACTCGTCGGGCAGCCCGCCGACCTCGGCCATGACCTGCGTACGGACGGCGTTGGCGCCGCCGAGGAAGGTCGTCACGCGCGAGGAGCGCATCGGGTCGGCCGCGCGCAGGCGCGGGACGTGGCGGCGCTGGGTCTCGCCCGTGTCCGGGTCGGCGATGCGGAAGCTGATGATGCCGAGCTTCGGGTCGGCGGCGAAGGCCTCGCGGCACAGCTGGGCCGTGTCCGTGTTGGCCAGGAGGCCGTCGTCGTCGAGGAAGAGAAGGATGTCGACGTCGGTGCCGCCGGGGCCGAAGGCCTCGATGCCGACGTTGCGGCCGCCCGGGATGCCGAGGTTCTCGGGCAGCTCGACGGTGCGCACGCCCTCGGGGACGTCGGGCACGGGAGCGCCGTTGCCGACGACCACCACCTCGACCGGGTCGCCGTCCTGCTTGGCGACCGAGTCGAGAAGGGCGCGCAGCTCCTGCGGCCGGTTGCCCATGGTGATGATGACCGCGCCGACCTTCAGGGGCCGGCTCCCCGCCGCACTCACTTCAGCCTGCTGGAGGCGAGGATGGACACGAGGTGCAGCAGGGTCTGGAGCATCGCGATGCCGGCGAGTACGGCGACACCGATCCGCGAGAAGAGCAGGTCGCCGCGGACCGAGTCCACGATCGCGAGGACCAGGATGAGCAGGGACGCCTCGATGCCGAGCACGAGCCGGTGGAACTTCAGGGCGCCCGCGGCCCTGCGCGCCAGGGCCATGCCGGAGGAGCGCGGCTCGGAGGCCGACTCCTTGACCGGCGCCAGGCCCTGCTGGTGACGGGCGACGCCGACGAGGTCGGTCTCCGCCTTGATCAGGATGGCGCCGAGCGCGGCGAGCGTCCCGAGGAAGGCCCACAGCCAGTCGATGCGGCCCGAGCCCCACAGGTCGGCGGCGCGCAGGCCGAAGCCGACCAGGACCGCGGCGTCGCACAGGTAGGCGGCGACCCGGTCCAGGTAGACCCCGGCCATGGAGTACTGCTTGCGCCAGCGTGCGATCTCGCCGTCGACGCAGTCGAGCAGGAGATACAGCTGGACCATGATCACGCCGAGTACGGCGCCCGTGATCCCCGGCACCAGAAGGGCCGGGGCGGCGAGGGCGCCGGCCACGGTCATCAGGTACGTGAGCTGGTTGGGCGTGATCCTGGTGTTCACCAGGTAGCGGTCGCAGCGCAGCGAGATCTCTCGCATGTACAGGCGTCCCGCCCAGTGCTCACCGCTGCGCCGGTCCTTCACCCCTGCGGGGTGAACGACGGGGCGGAGTTCAGCTACCGATGGCCTTGGCATAGTCGGCGTATGCGTCCTTGATCTGGTCGGAATTCAGATTGAGGTGCTCGAGGATCGTGTAGCGCCCGGGGCGCGTCTGCGGGGCGTACTCCACGACCTGGACGAACTCGTCCACGGTGAAGCCGATCTCCTCCGGCGTCACGGGGAGGCCGTGCCTGCGCAGCACCTCCACCATGTACAGCGACTCCTCGCGCGCTCCACGCAGGAACATCGCGAAGGCCGCGCCCAGGCCGCACTGCTCGCCGTGGCTGGCCGCGCGCTTGGGGAAGAGGAGGTCGAAGGCGTGGTTGATCTCGTGGCAGGCGCCGGACGCCGGGCGGGAGTCGCCCGACACGGACATCGCGATGCCGGTGAGCACCAGCCCCTCGGCGAGGACCTGCAGGAAGGCGTCGTCGCCGACACCGCCGGGGTGGCGCAGGACGGCTTCGCCGGCCTGGCGCGCCATGGCGGCCGCGAGTCCGTCGATGTCCTCGCCGCGCTCGCGTGCGGCCAGCTCCCAGTCCGCGATCGCGGAGATGTTGGACAGGGCGTCGCCGATGCCGGAGCGCACGAAGCGCACGGGGGCCTCACGGATCACATCGAGGTCGATGACGACCGCGATGGGGTTCGGCACTCCGTACGAGCCGCGGCCCGCGTCGTTGTCGAGCGTGGCGACCGGCGAGCACAGGCCGTCGTGCGACAGGTTCGTCGCGACGGCGACCAGCGGCGCGCCGACCCGCGCGGCGGCGAACTTGGCACAGTCGATGATCTTGCCGCCGCCGAGGCCCACGACCGCGTCGTAGCGGCCCTTCTTGATGGCGTCGGCGAGCTTGATGGCGTCGTCGAGCGTGCCGCCGCCCACCTCGAACCACTCGGCGGTGGGCAGCGACGGTTCGAGCCGCTGGCGAAGGACCGCGCCGGAGCCGCCGCTGATGGCGATGGCGAGCTTGCCGGTTGACGAGCAGATCCGCTGGTCGGCCAGGACACCGGCCAGGTCGTTGAGCGCCCCCGGCCGGATGTCCACGACGACCGGCGAGGGGATGAGCCTCGTCAGTACTGGCACGCGATCTCCCGGCCCTTGGCGAGGTCGTCGTGGTTGTCGATCTCGACCCACTTGACGTCGCCGATCGGCTCCACGTCGATCTTGAAGCCGCGGTTGACGAGCTCCTGGTAGCCGTCCTCGTAGTAGAGGTCGGGGTCGCGCTCGAAGGTGGTCTTCAGGGCGTCGGCCAGCTGGTCGGCGGCGTCGCCCTCGATGAGCGTGACACCGATGTACTCACCGGTGGCGGTCGCCGGGTCCATCAGCTTGGTGATCTTCTGGACGCCCTTCTCGGGGTCCACGATGACCTTCATCTCCTCGTCGGCGAGGTTCTTCACCGTGTCGAGGGCGAGGATGATCTTCTTGCCCTCGCCGCGGGCGGCGAGCAGCGTCTTCTCGACGGAGACGGGGTGCACGGTGTCGCCGTTGGCGAGGATCACCGTGTGCTTGATCGCGTCACGACCGCACCAGAGGGAGTAGGCGTTGTTCCACTCCTCGGCCTTGTCGTTGTCGATCAGCGTGAGCTTGAGGCCGTACTTCTCCTCGAGCGCCGCCTTGCGGTCGTAGACCGCCTCCTTCTTGTAACCGACGATGATCGCGACCTCGGTCAGACCGATCTCCGCAAAGTTGCCGAGGGTCAGGTCGAGGATGGTGGTGTCACCGTCGACCGGCACCAGGGCCTTGGGAAGCGTGTCGGTGTAGGGGCGAAGACGCCGTCCGGCGCCGGCCGCCAGCACAAGGCCGATCATGCGGGTTCTCCTTCATCGTGTACGGCGGGTGCTCCACGTTTGTGAGCGGTCACCCAGTAGCGGATGCTCTCGACGAGCACCACGAGTGCCACGGCCACGGCGAGAACCGTGAGCGCGACGGTGAAATCTGTGTCGGTGAGCAGAACGGCGGCGAGAGCGACCGCCAGCGTCCTGCCCTCATGCCCGCCGATCGCCCGCACCAGCCAGTGCGGCGGCGCGCCTGCGTCGCCGCGAATGCGGTACACCGTGTCGTAGTGATGGTAGGCGACAGCGGACACCAGTCCGAAAGCCGCGGGCAAGGCGCCGTTCACGTCCGCCTTGGCGGCGAGCAGCAGGATGGTGCCGTACTCGGCCGCGCGGAAGAACGGCGGGACGAGCCAGTCGAGGGCGCCCTTGAGGGGGCGGGCGACGGCGAGACCCGAGGTGACGACGTAGATCACCGCGGCGACGATCACCCACGGGCTGCCGTACGACGTGAATCCCGCCACGCAGGCGACCACTGCCCCGCCGGCGAAGGCGAGGACCGGCGCGGGCAGGGACAGGCCGCCGAGCTTGAGCGCCGCGAAGGCGGACGCGAGCGGTCCGGTGTCGGCGAGGTCCGCGAGTGCCTGTGCGGCGCGGTCGGTGCGGGTCGCCCTGCGGGTCAGCGAGCGCAGGACGCGCCCCGCCGTGGTGTAGCAGGCGGCGAGCGCGCAGCCGATGAGCAGGACGACCAGGGTGATGCGCGGCGTGGTGACCGCGGTGAGCACGGCGATCAGCGCCCAGCGCTCACCGATCGGAAGGACGATCATCCGGCGCAGCCAGACCGTCCAGCCGACGCTGTCGAGCTTGTCCGAGAGGGCCGCGGTGGGGCTGGTGTTGGCGGTCGCGTCGTGGTTCGCCTCGTTGAAGGAGAAGTCCACGACGTGCCGACAGGTCTGCAGGACCATCGCGCCGAGCGCGAGCGCCCATACGTCGTCGCCGCCACGGGCCGCGCCGAGCGCGAGGCCCGCGTAATAGGCGTACTCCTTGGCGCGGTCGAACGTCGCGTCCAGCCAGGCGCCGAGCGTCGAGTACTGCAGGGAGTAGCGGGCGAGCTGCCCGTCCGTGCAGTCCAGGACGAAGGAGAAGAGCAGAAGGAGGCCTGCCGCGACGAAGCCGGCGCGGGTGCCGGTGGCCGCGCAGCCCGCCGCGATCAGGGCGACGAGCAGCGAGGCGGTGGTGACCTGGTTCGGGGTGAGGCCGCGGCGCGCGCACCAGCGGGCGATGTAGCGCGAGTAAGGGGAGATGCAGTACGTCGTGAAGAAGCCGTCCCGCGACTTGACGGCCGTCCGCAGGCGTACGGCTTCGTCGTCCACGGCGGCGACGGCCTGGCGTGCCTCGTTCCGGGTCTGCGGGTCGCTGGGCACGGTGGCGACGAGGGTGCCGAGGTCGGGGCGGTGCAGCGCGCGGCCCTCGGCCTCGATCTCCTCGGCCACGTGGTCGGCGATCGCCTCGACCGTCAGGGCGGAGCCGCCGCCGTTGCCGGAGCCGGTGGTGGCGCGCAGCGCGCGCGTCAGGTCCGGTCGGGCCTCGGGCTGCGCGGTGACGGCGCCGGGGACTGCGGACGCGGCGAAGCGCGGGTCCGTCAGACCGAGGCGGAGCGCGTGGACGTGGCCGACGAAGCGTGCGTCGACGATCGCGACCCGCTGGCCTTCGGGGACGGCGCGCAGCAGCGTCTCGGTGTCCGCCGCGTCGGAGGCGACCCGGACGTCAAACCCCAGGGACCGCAGATCGCCTTCGAGCGGCGACCCGGGGACCGGCTGACCGGTCAGGATGGCGGTCGACAGACGAACTCACTCCTTGATTGCCGGCGCGGCTCGCGCCGGGCACGTGCGTGATGAGGGGCGCCCCAGGCCGGCAGCGGCCGGGCGGCACGTCGGCAGAGGCTATCGGATGATGGGAAGCAGGCGTTCACCGCCCGTTTACGGCCCGATAAGCACGGCCTGCGAGAGCCCGCGCCAACTCGATCATCATGGTCGATCGAAGGCGGCAGCCACAAACCGCACTTCATTCGACCGGCACAAACGACATAAAGTCGACGCCCATGACATGGATGATCACAGGTGGAGCGGGATATATCGGGGCACATGTGGCGCGGGCCATGGCCGGCGCCGGGGAGCGGGTCGTCGTCCTCGATGACATCTCGGCCGGGGTGCCCGCACGGCTCCCCGCGGACATCCCTCTCATTAGGGGCTCATCGCTCGACGGTGAGCTGCTGCGGCGGCTCTTCGCCGAGCACGGCGTGACGGGTGTGGTGCATCTCGCGGCGCGCAAGCAGGTCGGCGAGTCCGTGGAGCAGCCGCTGCGCTACTACCGGGAGAACGTCGGCGGCCTGGTGACGCTGCTCGAAGCGGTGGCCGACGCCGGGATCAAGCGGTTCGTCTTCTCCTCGTCGGCCGCGGTGTACGGGAACCCGCCCGACGTGGACCTGGTGTCGGAGGACACCCCCTGCGTGCCGATCAACCCCTACGGCGAGACGAAGCTCGCCGGGGAGTGGCTGGTGCGGGCCGCCGGGCGGGCGCACGGCATCGCGACCGTGTGCTTGCGCTACTTCAACGTGGCGGGCAGCGCGTCGCCCGAGCTCGCGGACACCGGGGTCTACAACGTGATCCCGATGGTCTTCGACCGGCTCACCCGCGACGAGGCGCCGCGCATCTTCGGCGACGACCACCCGACCCCGGACGGCACGTGCGTCCGTGACTACATCCATGTCGCCGATCTCGCCGACGCGCACCTCGCGGCGGCCCGCCGCGTCCAGGCGCACCCCGAGGGCGACCTGACGGTGAACATCGGCCGCGGCGACGGTGTTTCCGTGCGCGAACTCGTCACACTCATCGGCGAGGTCTCCGGCGACCACCGCCCGGCGCTCGTCGAGCCGCGGCGCGAGGGCGACGCCCCCCGCGCCGTCGCGGACGCCGGCCTTGCCGCGAAGGAGCTGGGCTTCACGGCCAGGCGCGGGGTACGCGAGATGGTCGAATCCGCGTGGGAGGGCTGGTGCCTCCACCACCCCGAGGCGCGCCGCGCCTGAGGCCCCCGACACCGGTCAACGCTCTGACCTGCGGTCATTTCCGCAGGTCAGAGCATATGACAACGGTGTTCAGTGCCGTGTTGCCGGATACCCCCCACCCGTAGTTCACTGTGATCGCGACAGACGCACGACCGGGGAACAGAAGACCGATACCGATCACACGGAGGCGGCTTCCATGGGGGCTGGGCACGACCACGGACACTCACACGGGGGGACCGCGACGGCCGCGTACCGGGGGCGGCTGCGCATCGCGCTCTCGATCACGGTCACCGTCATGGTGGTCGAGATCGTCGGCGGCATCATGGCGGATTCGCTCGCGCTCATCGCGGACGCGACGCACATGGCGACGGACGCCCTCGGCCTGGGCATGGCGCTGCTCGCGATCCAGTTCGCCAATCGCCCTGCGACGGAGAACCGCACCTTCGGTTACGCCCGCGCCGAGATCCTCGCCGCGCTCGCCAACTGCCTCCTGCTGCTCGGCGTCGGCGGCTACGTCCTGTACGAGGCGATCCAGCGGTTCATCACGCCCGCCGAGACCGAGGGCGGACTGACCATCGTCTTCGGCGTCATCGGCCTGGTGGCGAACATGATCTCGCTGTCGCTCCTGATGCGCGGCCAGAAGGACAGCCTGAACGTGCGCGGCGCCTTCCTGGAGGTCATGGCCGACGCGCTGGGCTCCCTGGCCGTGATCGTCGCCGCGGTGCTCATCCTGACGACCGGCTGGCAGGCGGCGGACCCGATCGCCTCGCTCGTCATCGGCCTCATGATCGTCCCGCGTACGGTGAAGCTGCTCCGGGAGACCCTGAACGTGCTCCTGGAGTCCGCCCCGAAGGGCGTCGACATGGTCGAGGTCCGCTCGCACATACTGGATCTGCCGGGCGTCGAGGACGTCCACGACCTGCACGCCTGGACCATCACCTCGGGGATGCCGGTCCTCTCCGCACACGTGGTCGTCAGTACGGAGACACTGAACGCGATCGGCCACGAGAAGATGCTGCACGAGCTTCAGGGGTGCCTGGGCGACCACTTCGACGTGGAGCACTGCACCTTCCAGCTGGAGCCGGTCGGCCACGCGGAGCACGAGGCGAAGCTCTGCCACTGACGCCCCTGAGGGTGGCTTCCGGTGGTTCCTTGCGAGCAGCACCGGTCTTGTGCGGCAGACTTGAGGCTCGAAGACCGAAGCGAAGGATGGGTATGCCGACCACACCTGCCACCGCGGCGAACAGTTCGTCGAACGGCACCGGAGAAGCGATCTTGCTGGAACTCGTGGACGAGGACGGCAGGACGATCGGCACAGCGGAGAAACTCTCCGCTCATCAGGCGCCCGGGCAGCTGCACCGGGCGTTCTCCGTTTTCCTCTTCGACGAGCAGGGGCGGCTGTTGCTGCAGCAGCGCGCCCTGGGCAAGTACCACTCCCCCGGCGTCTGGTCGAACACCTGCTGCGGCCACCCGTACCCGGGCGAGGCTCCGTTCGCGGCCGCCGCGCGCCGGACCCACGAGGAGCTGGGTGTCTCGCCCTCACTGCTCGCCGAGGCGGGCACCGTGCGCTACAACCACCCGGACCCCGACTCGGGCCTGGTGGAGCAGGAGTTCAACCATCTCTTCGTGGGGATGGTCCAGTCGCCGCTGCGGCCCGACCCGACCGAGGTCGGCGAGACCGTGTTCGTGACAGCCGATGAGCTTGCGGAGCGGCACGCGAAGGGGCCGTTCTCCGCGTGGTTCATGACCGTCCTGGACGCGGCGCGCCCCGCGATCCGCGAGCTCACGGGGCCTTCCGCGGGCTGGTGAGTCAACTCCTCATCCAGGAAGAGCCGTTGAGCTTCCAGGACGAGCAGTTGAGCTGCTAGGAAGAGCCGTTGGGCTTCAGGGGCAGGGCCGCCCAGATGACCTTGCCCCCGCTCGCGGTGTGTTCGACGTCGCAGGCACCGCCCGCCTCCTGGGTGATCTCGCGGACGAGGAGGAGGCCACGGCCGCCGGTCTGGCCGTGGTCGGCCACCAGGGCGGTCGGGCGGTAGGGGTGGTCGTCCTCCACGGAGACCCGCACCCACTCGGCGCCCACCGCCACCTCCACCGCGAGCATCGGCGAGAGCAGCGCCGCGTGCCGCACCGCGTTGGTGACCAGTTCGGAGACGATCAGGAGCAGGCCCTGCACGAGGTCGTCCGCCGCGGGCACGCCCTGCCGGGCGAGCAGGTCGCGTACCGCGTGCCGCGCCTGGGGCACCGAGGCGTCGACGGCGGCGGCGGTGAACCGCCACACGCCTTCGTACGGCACCTTTCCGGTCTCCCGAGGGAGTGGGCCGGGCCCCCTCCCGTCGCCGTCCATCGTCGGGTCGCCGCCCTTGCGCTCGATTGTCACCACACATCGAGTGTTGGGAATGCCCTGGTCCGGACCGCATAACTGACCAGAAGTCAGCGACTATCGACGACATTTGATCGCTGACGCCCGGTCGCGTCAGTTGTGCGACTGTTCCTGTCCCTCTGGTTTCGCTTTCAAGCTTTCTTCGGGTTGTACGGGTTCGGCCACCATGCTCACGATCCGGCGCCCGCCCAGGCCCGTGGCGAGCAGGCCGAGGCCGTCGAAGAGCAGCGCGAGCGAGAAGAAGCAGCCGATCACGTACTGGCTGCTGCTGGGCCAGTTGGCGAGCACGAGGATGCCCAGGAGCAGTCCGAAGGCGCCCTGCACGAGCGTCCAGCCGAACTGCGGGCCGCGCACCACCAGGCTGCCGACGAGACGGAACACACCGCCGGTCAGGAACAGCAGCGCCGCGAACATGGTCAACGCCTCCGCCGCCACATCCGGCCGACGGATGATCACGACACCGGCGGCGAGGTTCAGGGCGGCCACGACCACGCCGAGCCAGAAGAAGTTCGTGCCGCGCGACTGCACCGCGTGCAGCAGGCCGACGCAGCCGCCGATCAGGAGCAGCCAGCCGAAGAGGAGCATGGAGGTCAGGGTGGCGACGCCCGTGTAGACGAGGCCCACGAGCCCCGCCACCGCGAGGATCGCGCCCATCAGGGCCAGCCAGCCGAGGCTGCGGTTGAGCTGCTTGGCGCCCTGGGCCTCCGGTGCGGCGGCCTTGGCGCTCTTGGATCGGGCCATCAGCGTCTCCGTCCTGCTTCCCCCACTGCAGAGAGTTCTCAGGTCCGCAGGGAGTTCTCGGGTCCGCCCCTTCTTGATCGTACGTTCGAGTAGTACGGATAGCATCCTGCGCATGGAGCCGCAGCTGAGGCAGGCCGTCACCCACGGCGTCGCCACCGTCGTCATCGACCATCCGGCCAAGCGCAACGCCATGACGGCGGACATGTGGCGGCAGGTGCCGCCACTGCTCGCCGGGCTCGCGGCCGACCCGGCCGTACGGACGGTCGTGCTCACCGGCGAGGGCGCGACCTTCTGCGCGGGTGCCGACATCTCCTCGCTGCGCCGGTCGCCCGGCGAGGCGCAGGAGCTCGCGGTGCGGGCCGAGGAGGCGCTCGCCGCCTTCCCGAAGCCGACGCTGGCCGCGGTGCGCGGCTACTGCGTGGGCGGGGGGAGCCAGCTCGCGGCGGCCTGCGATCTGCGGTTCGCGGACGAGGGCGCCCTGTTCGGGATCACTCCGGCGAAGCTGGGGATCGTCTACCCGTCCTCGTCCACCCGGCGGCTGGTGTCGCTCGTGGGGCCCGCCACCGCCAAGTACCTCTTGTTCTCGGGGGAGTTGATCGACGCCGAGCGCGCACTGCGCACCGGTCTCGTGGACGAGGTGCTGCCCGCGGGTGAACTGGACAAGCGGGTCGCGGAGTTCACCAGGATCCTCGCCGCGCGCTCACAGCTGACGCAGGCGGCGGCCAAGGAGTTCGCGGCGGGACACACCGATCGGGACGCGTACTGGACCGGGCAGGCGCGCGCCGGCGGCGACACCGCCGAAGGGGTCGCCGCCTTCCTGGAGCGTCGCGAGCCGCGCTTCACATGGACGCCCGGCGACACGGCCACCGGCTGAAATCGCTCCCCGCTACTGGCCGAAGCGGCTGCCCGCGCGGAACTTCTCGACCAGGTGCGCGGGCGCCTTCTGCGGGGACCCGGCGTCGTAGGGCGGCTGGGGGTCGTACTCGGTCAGGAGCTGCACGGTCTGGGCCTGCTCCTCGCCCGCGATCCGGCCGATGAGGGCGAGCCCCATGTCGATCCCGGAGGAGACTCCGGCCGCCGTGACGTACTTGCCGTCGAACACCACCCGCTCCCCCGTCGACTCCACGCCGAACCGCCCCAGCTCCGCGAGCGCGAGCCAGTGCGAGGTGGCGCGGCGGCCCTTGAGCAGCCCCGCGGCGGCGAGAAGGAGGGAGCCGGTGCACACCGACGTCGTCCAGGTGCTGGTGGCGTCGGCGGAGCGCAGCCAGGCCAGGAGCGTCTCGTCCGTCATGTGGTCGCTCTGGCCAGGGCCGCCGGGGACGACCAGGACGTCGGGAGCGGGCACGTCGGCGAAGGCGCGGTCGGCCACCAGCGCGAGGGAGCCGTTGTCGTTGCGGACCGGCCCGGGGCGCTCGGCCACGAAGACCGTCTCGGCGCCGGGCAGACGGCTGAGGGTCTCGTAGGGCCCGACCGCGTCCAGCGAGGTGAAGCGTTCGAACAGGGCGATGGCGATCTGCATGGGGTGCTGCCTATCCGTTGAGGGCGGGTGCCTGCTGGGCGGCGAAAGGGGCGTGGAAGCGCCGCCGGTACTCGGCGGGAGCCGCGCCGAGGATCTTGACGAAGGCCCGGCGCATGGCTTCCGGAGTGCCGTAGCCGCAGGCGCGCGAGACCTCCTCGACTCCGTCGGACGTGTCCTCCAGGAGGCGGCGCGCGTGCTCGACGCGCACGCGCTCGACGTACTTGCCCGGCGTCATCCCCGTCTCCGTCTGGAACGCGCGGGCGAAGTGCCGGGGCGAGAGCCGGGCGCGGGCCGCGAGCGAGTCCACGCAGAGGTTCTCGTGCGGGTGCTCGGTGATCCACTGCTGGACCTCGCGCAGGGGCTCGCGCTGAGCGGTCTGCGCGGCGAGCTGGGCGCTGAACTGCGCCTGGTTCCCCGGGCGCCGCAGGAAGACGACGAGATACCGCGCGACCATGAGCGCCTCGTCCCGGCCCAGATCCTCCTCGACAAGGGCCAGGGCGAGGTCGATGCCGGCGGTCACGCCCGCGGAGGTCGCGACATGGCCGTCGCGGACGAAGATCGGGTCGGGTTCGACCTCGATGGCGGGGTGGTCGCGGGCGAGTTTGTCGCAGTACGCCCAGTGGGTCGTCGCCCGGCGGCCGTCCAGGAGCCCGGCCTCGGCGAACAGGATGGCGCCGGTGCAGACCGAGACCAGGCGCTGCGCCCGCGGGGCGTTCGTGCGGAGCCAGTCGATCAGACGGGGGTCGGCCTCGCGGGTGCCGAGGCCGCCCGGAGCGAGCAGGGTGTGCGGCGCGGGGGCGTCGGCGAGGGAGGAGTCCGGTACGAGCATGAGCCCGCTGGAGGTGCGTATGGGGGCCCCGTCCAGGGAGGCGGTGTGGATGCGGTAGGCCGGTTCGCGTCCGCCGCGGACGGCCGCGGCGCCCGCGAAGACCTCCACCGGGCCCGTGACGTCGAGACTCTGGACCCCGTCGAAGAGGACGACCAGGACAGTTCGCTGCTCCATGCCCTGATTCTTGGCCCCGCGCGCGATGGCTGCAATGACGAATGGCCCACCCTTTCTGCCATCGGTGGACACGGCACCGGGGCGGACCGCCCGCGTGAGCGCCCCGGGCTTCTCCTCATACCAACCAGTCGGTAACGTGCGTCCATGACTTCTCTCACGCCCCCCGCCCCGGCCTCCGCACTGCACCCGCGCGCGGGACGCCGATGTCACAACGTGCTCAATTCGCTGCACTCGACGCACTACTTCTCGCCCGACGCGGGGCGCGAGCTGGCCGAGCTCGGCATCACCAGCCCCAGGGCCGTCAACTTCGCCGTGCGCACGGCGGCCATGGGCCCGGTCGGCGCCGGAGCGGTCACGGCGGCCTTCTACAACTACAAGCACGAACTCGTCGCCCGGCACGTGCCCGCCATCTGGCGCACCGCGTCCCCCGAGGACGTCCTCGCGGCACGTCTGCGGGCCGTCGACACGACCCTGCGGCGCCTGCTCGGCGAGGAGGCCGTCGCATCCCCGGAGATGGCGGAGGCCGCCGAGCTCGCGCTGCGCGCCACCGAGGCCTGCTCCCGTTCCGCACGCCCGCTGTACTCCGCCCACGCGGACCTGCCCGTCCCCGAGCAGCCGCACCTCGCGCTCTGGCACGCCGCGACGCTGCTGCGCGAGCACCGCGGCGACGGTCACCTCACGGCCCTCCAGTACGCCGAACTCGACGGCCTGGAGGCCCTGGTGAGCCACACTGCGACCGGCAAGGGCATGACGCCGAAGTGGAACTTCACCACGCGCGGCTGGAACCAGGAGGACTGGGACGCCGCCGTGCAGCGGCTCCACGCCCGCGGACTGCACGACGGGGTGACCGAGTTGACGGAGGCGGGCGTCGAGCTGCGCCGGGACGTCGAGGAGGCCACGGACCGCCTCGACCGGGCACCGTACGAGCACCTGGGCGCCGCGGCGGTCGAGCGTCTGACGGAGCTGGGGACGGTGTTCGCGGGCGCGGCCCTGAAGGCGGGGGCGTTCCCGGCGGACCTGCTCGGCAAGGAGTAGACGCGGGGACCGGCCGGTCCGGGCCGCTGCGGGCGCATGGACGGCGCCGTCCGAGGTACTCGTCCGTCTCCGGCTCCGCGCACGTCCGTGCCGGGGCGGGCGACGAAAGGGGAAATCCCGTGTTCCGAGCGATCGCAGATGTCCTGCGTCAGATCGGCGCGGCGCTCGCCACCGTGGTGACGCTGCCGTTCCGCGCCGTTGCCCGGCTCTTCGGCGGTGCCTCCAGTGCCACGCGGCGATCGGGGCGCCGGTCGTCAGGACGGCCGGGGCGCCGGTCGGGGCGGGCACGCCGGGTCTGATCCCCCCGCTGTCGGCGCCACCTGCCACAATTGCCCCGCAACCCCAGTGAGAAGGCGGGAAACGTGGCACCTCTGCAGACGTCCACTCCAGCATCGATCGAAGGCAGGATCGCCGAAGAACTCGGCGTACGGGAGCGGCAGGTGAAGGCCGCCGTCGACCTGCTCGACGGCGGCTCGACGGTGCCCTTCATCGCTCGCTACCGCAAGGAAGCGACCGAGATGCTCGACGACGCGCAGCTGCGCACGCTCGAGGAGCGGCTGCGCTATCTGCGGGAGCTCGAGGAGCGGCGCGCCGCGATCCTCGAATCGGTGCGGGAGCAGGGCAAGCTGACCGACGAGCTGGAGGCGCAGATCCGCGCCGCCGACACCAAGGCACGGCTTGAGGACATCTACCTGCCGTTCAAGCCGAAGCGGCGCACGAAGGCGCAGATCGCCCGCGAGGCAGGCCTCGAACCGCTGGCCGACGGCCTGCTCGGTGACCCCTCGGTGGAGCCGCTCGCCGCGGCCGCGGCCTTCGTGGACGCCGACAAGGGCGTGGCCGACCCGCAGGCCGCGCTCGACGGCGCCCGCGCCATCCTCGCCGAGCGGTTCTCCGAGGACGCCGACCTGATCGGCGAGCTGCGCGAACGCATGTGGGTGCGGGGCCGGCTGGCCGCGAAGGTCCGCGACGGCAAGGAGGAGGCGGGCGCCAAGTTCGCCGACTACTTCGACTTCGCCGAGCCCTTCAAGGAGCTGCCCTCGCACCGCATCCTCGCGATGCTGCGCGGCGAGAAGGAGGACGTCCTCGACCTCGTCCTCGAACCGGAGGAGGCCACGGAGGGACCGTCCTCGTACGAGGGGATGGTCGCCCACCGCTTCGGGGTCGTCGACCGCGGCCGTCCCGGAGACAAGTGGCTCCAGGACACGGTGCGTTGGTCCTGGCGGACCCGCATCCTGGTGCACCTGGGGATCGACCTGCGCCTTCGGCTGCGCACGAGTGCCGAGGACGAGGCCGTGCGGGTCTTCGCGTCGAACCTGCGCGACCTGCTCCTCGCCGCACCGGCGGGCACGCGCGCGACGCTGGGGCTCGACCCCGGTTTCCGTACGGGCGTGAAGGTCGCCGTGGTCGACGCGACCGGCAAGGTCGTGGCCACCGACGTCATCAACCCCCATGTCCCGGCGAACAAGTGGGACCAGTCCCTTGCCACCCTCGCGAAGCTCGCCAAGGAGCACGCGGTCGACCTGATCGCGATCGGGAACGGCACGGCGTCGCGCGAGACGGACAAGCTCGCCGGTGAACTCATCACGAAGCACCCGGAGTTGAACCTCACGAAGGTGATGGTCTCCGAGGCGGGCGCCTCGGTGTACTCCGCGTCGGCCTTCGCCTCGCAGGAGCTGCCCGACATGGACGTGTCGCTGCGCGGCGCCGTGTCCATCGCCCGGCGCCTGCAGGACCCGCTCGCCGAGCTGGTGAAGATCGACCCCAAGTCCATCGGCGTCGGCCAGTACCAGCACGACCTCTCCGAGGTGAAGCTCTCGCGCTCGCTCGACGCGGTCGTCGAGGACTGTGTGAACGGCGTCGGCGTGGACGTGAACACGGCCTCCGCGCCACTGCTCTCCCGGGTCTCCGGCATCGGGGCAGGACTCGCCGAGAACATCGTGGCGCACCGCGACACGAACGGCCCCTTCTCCTCCCGCAAGGGCCTCAAGGACGTGGCGCGCCTGGGCCCCAAGGCGTACGAGCAGTGCGCGGGCTTCCTGCGCATCCGGGGCGGCGACGACCCGCTGGACGCCTCCAGCGTGCACCCCGAGGCGTATCCGGTGGTGCGCAAGATGGCGAAGAAGACAGGCGGCGAGGTCGCCTCGCTCATCGGCGACACGGCCACGCTGCGCTCCCTGCGGGCCGACGAGTTCGTGGACGAGTCCTTCGGTCTGCCCACCGTGAGCGACATCCTGAAGGAGCTGGAGAAGCCGGGGCGCGACCCGCGTCCCGCCTTCAAGACGGCGACCTTCAAGGACGGCGTCGAGAAGCTCTCCGACCTCGCGTCCGGGATGGTCCTCGAAGGGGTCGTCACGAACGTGGCGGCGTTCGGCGCCTTCGTGGACATCGGCGTCCACCAGGACGGGCTCGTCCATGTCTCCGCGATGTCCAGGACGTTCGTCAAGGACCCTCGGGACGTGGTGAAGCCGGGCGACATCGTCAAGGTGAAGGTGATGGACGTCGACATCCCGCGCAAGCGGATCTCGCTGACGCTGCGCCTGGACGATGAGGCTGAGCCCGCCGGTGGCGAGCAGCCCAAGCGCGGCGGGCGCCCGCCGCAGCAGAGGGGGCAGCGGCCCCCTCGCCAGCAAGGCGGCCAGGGTCAGCGACAGCAGAAGCGGCAGGGGCCGCCGCCGGCCAATGACGCGATGGCGGATGCGCTGCGCCGAGCCGGGCTTCTGGATCCGAAGCAGCGCTGACGTACTTCCCTGCGGGCGGGTGGGTGGTTCGCCGGCCTGGCGGCCGGCGCTTCCCACCCACCCGCCCGATTACCCCGCAGCGTCAAGGTGACGGAAGTTCCAGCACCTTCCCGTCAGCCACTTCCAGACGCCTCGTCACGCGGACCGCGTCCAGCATCCTGCGGTCGTGCGTCACCAGGAGCAGCGTGCCCTCGTACGCCTCGAGCGCCGACTCCAGCTGCTCGATCGCCGGTAGGTCGAGGTGGTTCGTCGGCTCGTCGAGGACCAGGAGGTTGACGCCCCGGCCCTGAAGGAGCGCGAGCCCCGCCCGGGTGCGCTCTCCCGGCGAGAGGGTCGCCGCGGGGCGCAGGACGTGGGCGGCCTTCAGGCCGAACTTGGCGAGCAGGGTGCGCACCTCGGCCGGTTCGGTGTCGGGCACGGCCGCGCAGAACGCGTCCAGGAGCGACTCCGGGCCGTGGAAGAGCGCGCGGGCCTGGTCCACCTCGCCGACGAGCACCCCCGAGCCGAGCGCCGCGTGGCCCGCGTCGGTGGGGATGCGGGTCAGCAGGGCACCGAGCAGCGTCGACTTTCCCGCGCCGTTCGCGCCGGTGATCGCCACGCGGTCCGCCCAGTCGATCTGCAGTGTCACCGGGCCCAGCGTGAAGTGGCCGCGGTGCACCTCGGCGTCGCGCAGGGTGGCGACGACGCTGCCGGAGCGCGGCGCCGACGCGATCTCCATCTGCAGCTCCCACTCCTTGCGGGGCTCCTCGACGACGTCGAGCCGCTCGATCATGCGCTGTGTCTGGCGCGCCTTCGACGCCTGCTTCTCGCTGGCGTCGCTGCGGAAGTTCCGGCCGATCTTGTCGTTGTCGCCCGCCTTGCGCCGGGCGTTCTTGACGCCCTTGTCCATCCAGGACCGCTGCATCTGGGAGCGGCTCTCCAGGGCGGACTTCTTGTCGGCGTACTCCTCGAAATCGTCGCGGGCGTGGCGGCGCGCGACCTCGCGCTCCTCCAGATAGGCCTCGTAGCCGCCGCCGTAGAGGTTGATCTGCTGCTGGGCGAGGTCGAGTTCGAGGACCTTGGTGACCGTGCGGGTGAGGAACTCGCGGTCGTGGCTGACGACCACCGTTCCCGCGCGCAGTCCTCGTACGAAGCTCTCCAGGCGGTCGAGGCCCGCCAGGTCGAGGTCGTTGGTCGGCTCGTCCAGGAGGAAGACGTCGTAGCGGGAGAGGAGGAGCGAGGCGAGGCCCGCTCGGGCTGCCTGGCCGCCGGAGAGGGAGGTCATGGGCTGGTCGAGGCTGACGTAGAGGCCGAGGGAGGCGGCGACCTCCTCGGCCCGCTCGTCCAGGTCGGCGCCGCCCAGGGCGAGCCAGCGCTCCAGGCTCAGCGCGTACGCGTCGTCCGCGCCGGGGGTTCCGTCGACCAGGCCCTGGGTGGCCTCGTCCATGGTCCGCTGGGCCTCGTCGACGCCGGTGCGGCGGGCCAGGAAGCTGCGGATGGACTCGCCGGGGCGGCGCTCGGGCTCCTGCGGGAGGTGGCCGACGGACGCGCTGGGCGGGGAGAGGCGCAGTTCGCCGGTCTCCGGGGTGTCCAGGCCCGCGAGGAGGCGGAGCAGGGTCGACTTGCCGGCGCCGTTGGCGCCGACCAGGCCGATGACGTCGCCGGGGGCGACGACCAGCTCCAGGGCGGAGAAGAGGGAGCGGTCGCCGTGGCCGGCGGCGAGATTCTTGGCGACGAGGGTTGCGGTCATCAGGGGGTCGAGTTTAGGCCAGGCCCGAGCCCTCTCGCTGGTCGGCGTCGGTGACGGCGTCGGTGTCGGTGTCGGTGTCGAAGCGAGGGCGGCGCGCCTGGACGGGGGCGCGGGACCGGCGGGCGGTCTGCCGGACCGTGGCCTCGGGGGGCTCCACCGTCCCGGCGATCTCCACGTGGGAGCAGCCGGTGCGGCGGAGTCACGCAGTGGCACAGCGACGCGTGGCGGGCTACCTCACTATCGGCGCCACCAGGACGCTGTCCGTCGTCCGTGCCACCACGAACGACTCCCCCTTGGTCGCCTTCGCGTCCAGCGCGACACGGTGCTCCCCGGGCTCCAGGACACCGTCGAAGACCTGGTGGACCTGGGTGCGGGAGAGCCGGTCGAGGCGGTACGCGATGAGCTGGATCCGGCAGGTCGAGGTGATCTCGACGTCCGCCGAGCCGTCAGCCGCCGCGAGCCGCGTCAGGCGGCGCTGCGCCAAGGGGCTGCGGTCCAGGGCGTGTTCTATCTGCGCGACCAGGAGCGGGATGATCGAGGCCAGGCCGTCGACGTACGCCACCTGGACCCCCGCGCCCTCGAACGCCGCGCGCACCGCGTCGCGCGTCGCCGCGGGGACGGACCGCCCGAAGGCCACCGCCCCGTAGGTCCGCAGCTCGTCCGGCGGCACGCCCGCCGCGTCCGCCGCGATCTCGGCGCCGACACCGATCGTGCGCAGCGCCGCCGCGAGCTTGGCGAGCACGGCGACACGGGCGCCGATCAGGAGCACCCTGCGCCGCGCCGCAGGCTCGCCGCGGGCGAGCAACTTGCCCAGCGCGTCGCGGTATTCGGCGCCGTCGAAGCGGAAGGGCCCTATGCCGTGGTAGCCGTTGAGTTTCAGGTCGGCACGCTCGGCCGTCTGCCAGGCGAAGTCCCGCCAGACGTAGGCGTCGGTGCCGTCCGAGGCCCGCTCGATGACCGCCGTGACCGCCCCGCACTCCAGGCCTTCGCACTCGGGACAGCCGTAGATGACGTGGCGGTCGTCGCGCAGGGGCGCCTCCGCCTCCAGGAGGAGTCCGCGTACGTGGTGGGTGAAGATCGCGGGTGGTACGTCGGAGGCCAGTGGGGAGACGGCGTCGAGGTCGGAGAGCTGGAACAGCAGCGGGCGCCCGTTCACGATGAAGTCGACGAAATCGCGGTGGACTTGATACTCGCCGTTGGCGAGGACTCCACCGGCGCGCATGGCCGGTGCCAGACCGAAGGTCGCGTACTCGGCAGACATGGTGTGAGTATCCCCATCTGGGAGGTGATGTGAGCACGGCATGACGCATTCCGCTACGTTCCTGGGATGGACGGGACGCAGGACGGCGATGTGATCGTGGTGGGCAGTGGTGTCATCGGCCTGACGACCGCGGTGCTCCTTGCCGAGCGCGGGCGCCGGGTGCAGGTGTGGGCGCGGGAGCCCGCCGAGCGGACGACCTCGGCCGTCGCGGGTGCGCTGTGGTGGCCCTATCGCATCGAACCGGCATCCCTGGTCGGTGACTGGTCACTCCGATCCCTGCTCGTGTACGCGGAGTTGGCAGAGCGTGCGGCACAGACCGGCGTACGCATGGTCGATGGCGTACAGGGCGAGACCCGGCTGGACGACCTCGGCCCGTGGGCCGCCCGGGTGCCGGGGTTGCGGCCCACGACCCCGGACGAGTACGCCGGTCCCGGCGTGCGGGCGCGGGTGCCGCTGATCGACATGCCGGTGCATCTGAGGTGGCTGCGCGAGCGCCTGGCGCGTGCGGGCGGGACGGTGGAGGCGCGCACCGCGGGGAGCCTCGACGAGCCGCTGGCCGAGGCTCCTTGCGTGGTCAACTGCTCGGGGATCGGGGCGCGCGGCCTCGTACCCGATCCTTCGGTGCGGCCGGTGCGGGGTCAGCTGGTGATCGTGGAGAACCCGGGCGTGCGGACCTGGTTCGCGTCCGCGGACGACACCGGGCAGAACTCCACCTATTTCTTCCCGCAGCCGGACCGGCTGGTCCTCGGCGGCACGGCGCAGGAGGACGACTGGTCGCTCGACCCCGATCCGGCGGTGGCCGCGGCGATCGTGGAGCGGTGCGCCGCCGTGCGGCCCGAGATCGCGAAGGCGCGGGTGCTCGACCATCAGGTGGGGTTGCGGCCCGTCCGCCCCGCGGTGCGGATCGAGCGCGAACACCGCGCCGGGGGCGGGGTGTTGGTGCACAACTACGGCCACGGCGGGGCCGGGGTCACCGTGGCCTGGGGATGCGCGCAGGAGGCGGCGCGCCTCGCGGACGAAGCGGCCGCCTCCTGAAACGCTGCGGACTCAGGACGACTTGGCGGGGCTCGCCTCCTCGTCGCCGTTGTCGCTGGTGTCGCTCGGGCCGATGCGGAGCTCGAAGTCGCCGTCGTACTGCTCGTGGCCCGCGATCACGGCCTTCTCGACGGCGTCCGTGCCGTGCTCGCCCCGGACGATCAGCGGGTCGTGGCGCAGGTCGCGCATCATGGCCACACACATCCCGATCATCACCAGGGTGAAGGGAGCGGCGACCAGAATCGTCAGATTCTGCAGGCCCGTGAGGGCATTGCCCGACCCGTCGCCGATGAGCAGCATGATCGCCGCCACGGCTCCGGTCACGACACCCCAGAACACGACCACGAGCTTGCCCGGTTCGAGCGCGCCCTTCTGCGAGAGCGTGCCCATGACGATCGACGCCGCGTCGGCACCCGAGACGAAGAAGATGCCCACCAGGATCATCACGAGGAGGCTGGTCACCGTGGCGATCGGATACTCGTGCAGCAGACCGAAGAGCTGGCCCTCGGGGGTCGACTCGCCGCTGAGACCACCGCTCTCCTTCACCTTCATCGCCGATCCGCCGAAGACGGCGAACCAGATGAGGCTGACGGTGCTGGGCACCAGGATGACGCCGCCGACGAACTGCCGGATCGTGCGTCCCCGGCTGATCCGTGCGATGAACATGCCCACGAAGGGCGTCCAGGAGATCCACCAGGCCCAGTAGAAGACGGTCCAGCTGCCCAGCCAGTCCGACACGCCCTTGCCGCTGGACGCCTCGGTGCGTCCGACCAGCTGGGGCAGATCGCCGAGGTAGGCACCCAGCGAGGTCGGCAGCAGGTCGAGGACGATGACGGTCGGGCCCGCGATGAAGACGAACACGACGAGCAGCAGCGCGAGCACCATGTTGATGTTCGAGAGCCACTGCACGCCCTTCTCCACGCCGGAGATGGCGGAGGCCACGAAGGCCACCGTGAGCACGGCGATGATGGCGACGAGCAGGCCCGTGCTCGCGTTGTCCATCCAGTCGAGGACCTCGAAGCCACTGCCGATCTGCAGGGCGCCGAGGCCAAGGGACGCCGCGGAGCCGAACAGCGTCGCGAAGATGGCGATGATGTCGATGACCCTGCCCCAGGCGCCGTTCGCGCGCTTCTCGCCGATGAGCGGCGTGAAGACGGCGCTGATGGTCTGCCTGCGCTTGCGCCGGAAGGTGCTGTACGCGATGGCGAGACCCACGACGGCGTAGATCGCCCAGGGGTGGAGCGTCCAGTGGAAGAGGGTCGTGGCCATCGCCGTTTCCATCTTCGCCGCCGAGTCGGCGGGATCGGTGCCCGGCGGGGGCGTGGTGAAGTGGGCGAGCGGTTCGCTCACGCCGTAGAACATCAGACCGATGCCCATACCGGCGCTGAACATCATCGCGACCCAGGAGATGGTGCGGAACTCCGGCTCCTCGCCCTCCTCACCCAGGGTGATCTTCCCGTATCGGCTGATGGCGAGCCAGAGCGCGAAGACCACGAATCCGCTCGCCGCCAGCATGAAGGCCCAGCCGCCGTTGTGGATCAGGCCGTTGAGCATCTTCGTGGAAGTGCTCTCCAGCGAGTCCGTGGCGACGGCGCCCCAGACCACGAAGGCCAGGGTGAGCACGGCGGTCACACCGAAGACGATGCGGTCGGTCTGGGGATGGCTGCCGCCATGCGCGGCATGCATGAGGTGTCCGTCCCCTCCCCCGTCGCCCGCTTTCTGTTGGTCTTGCGTCACAAGCACACCTCTCACGGTTTCGCATTGGTACAAACTCTGTGGTCCGCTACCCAGTACCACATGTGACGCACCTATCAACCACTCAACAGTCGGTGTCGGGCGAACCTGTGACCAGGTGATAGGGAGCGCGCTCGTCGAGAAGCAACGGTACGAGCGAACGAGCGGATTGCCTCATCGGTACGTAGGCGCCCTTTCCCTCCTTCTTGATCTTCACTCCGTGCAGGGCGAGTTCATCCTTGATGTCGCCGTACTGGGCCGCGTCGAGCCGGTAGCCGCAGGGCGGATCCTGGATCACTTCGGACGGCTCGGCGGGGTCGTTGTCCGCGCCGCCGAGATAGATGGGCCCGCGGTCGCGGAAGCCTTCGAGGCGGGCCGCGCCGGTGGCCGCCTCCAGTTGGCCGCGCCGCTCGTCGGCGTAGGCGAACAGGCCGCCGAGTGCGGAGAGTTGGGACTCCACGCGGCGCCGGTTGTTCAGCGCCTCGTCCTTCTTCTCCGCGTCGGTGAGCGGGTCGACGCGGCTCTCGATGAGCAGGCCCGCGGCGTGCTTGATGCCGGAGACGTTGCGCAGGATGCGCTCCTGGCCGTCGCCCGCGGTCTGCTTGATCGGGTCACCGGTCACGGGATCGGTCCAGATTCCGTACGTTCCCGTCGTGTATCCGGACTTGTTGGCGGCGGGCCTGACATACGCCTCCGAGAGGGTCTTCGCCTCGCCGTGCACCGCCTCGTCGGTGTTGAGGTTGCGCGGCCACAGGTCGAACAGGTCCTTCTCGTAGTACTTGGGGGTGGCCCCGTACTCGTGCAGGTCGTAGATGGAGTCCGGCTGCCGGTCGCGGATGACGGCGGCCATGGCGCGCGCCTCCGCTGTCTGCAGCGAGATGTGGTCGCGGTTGATGTCGACGCCGTCGGAGTTGCCGCGCGTGTCGGCCGCGCGGCCGTCCGGGTTGGCGGTGGAGACGACGAGGAGCGTGGTGCGCGAGAGGAACTTCCGGGTCTCCTTGTCCTTCGCGTACGCCAGGTCGCGGATCGTCGACAGACACGCGTCGCGGCCCGACGGCTCGTCGCCGTGCTGGCTGCAGATCAGCAACACGGTGTTCTTCGTGGGGCGTTCACCGATGCGGACCAGCTGGAGGGGCCGGTCCTGCTTGGTGGTGCCGATGCGGGCGACCGAGACCCGGTCGGTCGACTTGTCGATCGCGGCGAGGAACTTCTGCTCCTCGGGCTGACTGGTCCAGCGTGCGCCGTTGGTCTCCTCGAATCCCGTGCGGGGCGGGGTCGGCGTCGCCTGCGCGGGCACGGTCAGGAGCGGTGCGGCGAGCGCGGCGGCGGTGCAGGCGAGCGCCAGGGTGCGGACTCGGGGTGTGAGGCCGGTGCGGGGTCTCATGAGGTGCTGCCTCCCGGTACGGGGCGGAACGGACGCGGCGGGGCCACGCCGTCGAGACGGGATTCGCGGGGGACGGCGGTCTCGGAGGTGCGGAACGCGCCGGCGCCGCCGACCAGCGGGACCTTCGCCGATGTGCGGGACAGGTCGATGGCGAGGGTCGGGGTGTCGGCGGGGGGATCGATCAGGTCCTTGTCCGTGCCCGCGACGATCAGCGCGAGGCGGTGCCCCTTCGGTACGACGTGGTCGCTCGCGGCGAGGTCGAGGGTGATGGTGTGCGGCTTGCCCGGCGTGAGGGGGCGGCCCTGGTGGTCGTCGGCCCAGTTGCCGAGGTCGGCCCAGCCGCGGCTGAAGACGGTGTAGTCGACGTCGGCGGTCTTGGCCTTCGTCTCCTTGAAGCAGGAGCTGTCGCCGGCGGTGCTCGGACCCCAGCAGGTGCGTTCGGGGAGCGTGGTGATGCCCTCGCCCGCGCTCGCGTAGTCACGGATGGTGGCGGGGCCGAGGTCGACGAGGACCGCGGAGAGGTGGGCGGTGCGGGTCGTCGGGGTCGCGGTGACGGTCACCTCGGAGGATCCGGAGAGGCGCAGGTCACGACCCAGGGGCTTGCTGATGAACCCGGCCTTCGAGGGGGTGGAGGTGTCGATCTGCGCGGCCCAGTCGGTCTCGCTCAGCTTCGGGTCGTCGGTGAAGGTCTCGCTGCCGGTGCCGGGGCGCGTACCCAGGGTGCCGACGCCGGGTGAAGTGCCCTTGCCGGGGCGCAGCTTCACCGTGTCCGTGGTGCGCGGGGGCCAGACGCGATCGGTGCTCCACTGCCCGGGGGCGCGCTCGATGTCGGCCATCGGCTCGCGGTCGATGCCGTTGTCGTAGCCGAGGAGCTCGTGGTCGAACCAGCGGTGCAGGGTGCGCACCCAGTCACCGCGGCGGAAGTCGAACGGGTCGACGTGGCCGGTCTGGCTCAGCCACACCTTGCGGTCGACGCCCTCGTCGGCGAGCGCGTCCCACCACTGGCCGAAGTGCTTCATCCGGACGTTCAGGTCCTGCATGCCGTGCACGGCGAAGACGCTGGCGCGCACCTTGTCCGCGTCCGGGGTGTGGTCGCGCTCGCTCCACACCCGGGTCCAGTCGCCCGTGCGGGGCGCTCCGTCCACGAGCCGTTGCTGTACGGCGCCGCAGCGGGCCCGCGCCTCGGGGCTCTCCACGTAGTCCGAGAGCCACTCGGGGCCGCTGTCGTAGAGCGGGGCGCCCTTGGCGAAGTAGTAGTCGTACCAGGAGGAGATCGCACCGATCGGGACGATCGTCTTCAGGCCCTTGACGCCGGTGGCGGCCACGCCGTTAGCGATGGTGCCGTCGTAGCTCTTTCCGATCATGCCGGTGGCGCCGTTCGTCCAGGACGCCTTGGTGCCCTTGCCACCGGTGCGGGTGGTGTAGCCGCGGGCCCGGCCGTTCAGCCAGTCGACGACGGCCTTGGCGGACTGGACGTCGGAGCGGCCGCCGACGTCCACGCAGCCGTCGGAGCGGTTCGTGCCCGCGAGGTCGACGGCGACGAATCCATAGCCGCGGGGCACGAAGTAGTTGTCGTAGTAGAGCGGGAACTGGACGGGGTTGCCGTCCGCGTCGTACGTCTTCTTCTGGCTCTCGTTGCCGCGCCCGCAGCAGGAGTAGTACGGGCTTGCGTCCATGATCACGGGTATCTTCCGGCCCTCCTTGCCCGGTTCGCGGGGCCGGACGATGTCGACGGCGACGCGGTCGGACTTTCCGTCGCCGTCACCGTCGATCTTCGTGTCGACCCAGACGGACTCGCGGATCGCGCTCTCGTACGAGTAGACGGGCTTGCTCTCACGTGGGGCGCTCGGCGCCCCCTGGGCTGCTCCCGGGGTCACGAGGGTGGCCAGGAGGGCGGCAAGGGCCGCCGTCACCAGTGGTCTGATGATCAAGCGTGTGCGTCGCGCACGTATCGGCATGGCGCGGAAGGTACACCGGTCAACTCCCGCGCGACAGAGGGCCGTACGTGCGGACGACAGGCTCATGGGGCGTTTTGGCACATGTCGGCCGAATGGCGATCGTGTGACAGCAGCGACCATGGACATGACGCGTGGCCCCGGGGCTCAATATGGTCGAGCCATCTACCGAAGTGCCCCTACGACTTGGAGCTCTTGTGCACCGCAGACTCATCGCCCCTGGCGCGCTCGCGGCCTCTCTGCTGCTGGCGATCCCGGCATCGGCCGCTGACTTCACGCCCGGGGCGCCGGGAATCGGCGATCCCTATTACCCGGCGAGCGGCAACGGCGGCTACGACGTCTCGCACTACGACCTGCGGCTGAAGTACCAGCCGAAGACCGACCTGCTCGAAGGCACGGCGACCATCAACGCCACCACGACGCAGGCCCTCTCCCGCTTCAACCTCGACCTCGGCCTGAAGGTCAGCGAGGTGCGCGTCAACGGCAAGAAGGCGGCCTTCAAGAAGTCCGGCGAGCAGGAGCTGGAGATCACTCCGGCGGCCGGGCTGCCCAAGGGCACGCCGATCACCGTCGTCGTGCGGTACGCGGGCAAGCCGTCCGAGGTGAAGATCAACGGCTTCACCGCGTGGGCCCGTACGCCGGACGGCGGTGTGGCGGCGCAGGAGCCGGAGTCGGCCGCCTGGTGGTACCCGTCCAACGACCACCCGCTCGACAAGGCGACGTACGACGTCTCGGTCTCCGTGCCGGACGGCTCGCAGGCCATCTCCAACGGCGTGCTCCAGTCGCAGAGTTCGAAGCTCGGCTGGACGCGCTTCAACTGGCGCTCGAACAAGCCGCAGGCCAGCTATCTGACGACGCTCGCCGTCGGCAAGTTCGACATCACGACCGACAAGACCGCGGACGGACTGCCCGTCCTGAACGCCTACAGCAAGGACCTCGGCGACAACGCGGGGGCCGCGCGGGCGAGCATCGAGCGGTCGACGGAGGTCGCGGAGTGGCTGGAGGGGGTCTTCGGCAAGTACCCCTTCAACGCGCTCGGCGGGTACGTCCCGAACGTGACGAGCGGCTTCGCCCTGGAGACGCAGACCCGGCCGTTCTACAGCCCGAGGCAGTTCGCGAACGGGTCCAACGTGTCCGTCGTGGTGCACGAGCTGGCCCACCAGTGGTACGGCGACAGCGTGTCCGTCGACGGCTGGAAGGACATCTGGATCAACGAGGGCTTCGCGCGGTACAGCCAGTGGCTGTGGTCGGAGAAGGAGGGCGAGGGGACGGCACAGGAGCTCGCGGACTACGTGTACGCCCAGCACCCGGCCGACGACCCGTTCTGGAAGGTCAAGCCGGGCGACCCGGGCCCGGAGAACCAGTTCGACATCGCTGTGTACGACCGCGGGGCGCTGGCCCTGCAGGCGCTGCGGAACGAGATCGGCGAGAAGTCCTTCTCGGCGATCTTGAAGGGGTGGCCGAAGGAGCATGCGTATGGGAACGCGAAGGTGAGTGACTTCGTGAAGTACGCGGAGAAGGTGTCCGGGAAGCCGTTGGCGTCGCTGTTCGACGCCTGGTTGTTCCAGCCCTCCCGGCCGGACGCTCCTGCCGCGCGGGGGGCGGGGATTGCTCGGTCCTCCGCTTCGGGTTCGGCTGCCGCGCCGAAGTCGTGGAAGTCCATCGCTGCGACGAATGGTGTGCACGACCACGGTCACTGATACTGAGCCGCCGCTTCGCGGCGGATGTTTCCCGCCCACCCACCCGAATTCCCGGCAGCGACCTGCTGGGTAGGGCGGGTGGGTGGGGAGTCAGCCCGTCCGGCGTTTGAGGACGAACTCGGCGGAGCCGGTGATTCTCCGGTGCGCCCGAGCCTTGCGGGCCAGCGGCAGGTAGCGGAGGCGTTCCGGCAGGCGTGGGACCACCGTGCGCACGACCTTGCCGAAGCGGCGCAGCCTCCGTTCCTGGACGTCCGTCCAGGGCAGGCCTATGGCCGACCTCGCGTCCGGGGGCATCAGGCCGATCGTGATGAAGCGGCGGAATCGGGCCAGGGGCGGCAGGAGCAGGGGCCACAGGGTGCGCAGGGTCACCCGGAGCAGGTAGGGGCCGCGGTCCGGTGGCGGGACCGGGCGGTCCGTGGCGACCAGGTCGCGGACGACCTCCGTCTGCTCCAGCTCGTCGGCCAGGACCTTCGCGTAGTACGGCCAGAACTCCTCGACCGTCTGCGGCATGTCCCGGTCATGGATGCCGAGGATCCGGCCGACCTGGAGCCACTCCGCGTACAGCTGCCGCTCCTGCGCCTCGGTGAAGGGGCGGCCCAGGTACTTCTGGGCGTGGTGGTAGACGGGGAACCCGGTGGCGTGGACCCACGCGTAGTAGGCGGGCGTCAGCGCGTGATAGCCGCGGCCGTGCGCGTCCGTGCCCCGGATGTGCTGGTGCAGGGCGCGCAGCCTGCGGCCCTCCTCGGCCGCGCTCTCGCCGCCGTACACCCAGGTCTGCAGCGACCGCAGCGACCGCTCGCCGCGCCCCCACGGGTCGGTGCGGAAGACGGAGTACGTGTCGACGCCGGCGCCCACCGCGGGGTGCGCGACCTGCATCGTCAGGGCGGCGGGCAGGGCGAGCAGGGCGCGGACGTCGCCCGCGATGTCCCACAGGATCCCGCCGGGCGGCGGCGGCTCGGGAGCCTGGCTGCGGCTTGGCATCACGGCTCCCAGGGGTCGGCGGGCCCGCCGGTCGGTGCCCGGTTTGTGTGTGTTCCAGTATGCGACGGCCATGGTCACCGCGATCCGCAGGGGCCGCGGCACCAGCGCCACCGCGACCCGTGCGACGCGGCGCAGTGCGCGCTCCTGCCCGGGGGGGGCCAGGTCAGGCCGAGCCGCTCGCGGAGCACCGGCGGCGGCGTGCCCACGTTCACGAGCAGCGCGTAGTGCGCCGACAGCGCCGCGAAGGGCCGCCAGAGCAGGGACGGGATCCACCGCACCGGCGGCGGTCACCGCGATCCGCAGGGGCCGCGGCACCAGCGCCACCGCGATCCGTACGAGCCGTGCGACGCGGCCTGCCCCGGGGGGGCCAGGTCAGGCCGAGCCGCTCGCGGAGCACCGGCGGCAGCGTGCCCACGTTCACGAGCAGCGCGTAGTGCGCCGACAGCGCCGCGAAGGGCCGCCAGAGCAGGGACGGGATCCACCGCACCGGCGGCTTCTGCGGGCGCGCCAGCTCGTCGCCCGAGCAGCTCGACTTCGCCGCGGCGATCCGCGATTTCGCGCAGCGCGAGTGCGGCACGCGTGAGCAGCGCGACGCCCTGACCGCCGCGTCCGGCGGCCCGCACTCCCCCGCCCTCTACGCGAACCTCTATGCGAAGCCGGCCGAATTGGGCTGGCTGGGTGTGTGTCTGCCCGAGGAGTCCAGCGGGTCGGGCGGCGGCATGACGGACGTCACCTAGCGCGCGGCCGCGTACGCCTCCCGGATGATGTCGACGACCGCGTCCGGCTCGCGCAGGGTCGGGAAGTGGTCGCTGTCCCGCAACCGCACTAGGCGGCAGCCCGGGATGCGTGCCGCCATCTCCTCGTTGCAGCGGACCACCTCGGGGTCGTCCTGCTCCCCCAGGGCGAGGACGCACGGCACGTCGAGCTCGCCGAGCCGGCCGAAGGCGGGCGGGTCGGGCACCTGGTGGGGGTGGACGGCGAACCAGGACGGGATCACCGCCTCGATGAGCGACTGCACCTCGGCGTCGTCCCCGGTCCCCGCGGCGGCCGACGTGCGCTTCACCAGGGCCGCGATGCCGTCCATGTCGCCCGCCCGAGCGAGCCGGCCCACCTCCGCCGTGAACTCCTCCATGAGGAAGTCCGGGTTGCCGGTGATCCCGGGGACCAGCAGGGCGAGCCCGGCCACCCGGCCGGGGTCGGCGAGCGCGAGGCCGATGGCCGTGGTGCCGCCCATGCTCGATCCGACGAGGAGCGCCCGCGCGACGTCGAAGTGGTCGAGGACCGCGGTCAGGTCCTCGACGAGCGAGAACGCCGCGGTGGGGGCGGGAGACCTGCCGTACCCCCGCGCGTCGTAGCGGATGACCCGGCGCTCCTGGGCGAGGCGCGGCAGGATCCCGTCCCAGACGCGGGAGTCCGCGACCCCCGGGTGCAGCAGCACCAGCGGCGGCGCGTCAGCGCCCGATCCGCTCGCGCCTCCCGGCTCTCCCGAGTCGTGCGCCCAGAGCTCGCCGTCCTTGACCGGCACCATGAGTTCCATGGTGCGAGCCTGCCGCGACGCCGCCCCGGGCGCCAGACCGGTGGGTCGCACGGCTCCCGGTGGGACCCGAATACGTCCCTCTAGCGGCCAAAACCCGTCCCCGCCGCGACCGGCTCCCCCACGATCCTGCTCGCGAGGCCGGAGGCGAGCTCCGAGACATGGCCCCGCAGCTCGGCATCCGCCGCCGCACGCTCGGCCTCGATCGCGGCCTTGCCGCCCGTCAGCACCTCGTCGCGTTCGCGGGCGCCGTCCGCACGGGCGGCGGCGATCAGGGCCGCGCCTTCCTCCCGGGCCCGCTGCCGCACCAGTGCGGCCTCGTGACGCGCCTCGGCCAGCACCGTCTCCCGGTAGGCCGCTATGCGCTCGGCCTCGCGCCGCAGTTCCGCCGCCGGTCCCCCGGTGACCCCTTCGAGGATCGTGGCGCGCACTTCGAGCACACGGTTGACGCGCAGGATCATGCGCCTGATGAAGAGGTAGAGGGAGCCGAACAGCACGGCTCCGACGGCGAGGTGCTCGACTTCCGGGTTGATCGGCCCCAGCGGCATGGGAATGAGCTGCATGCCGTCGACCTACCCGCTCATCAGTGCCCAACAACGCGCATCTGCAAGGCAGTTGAGTGATGCCCGCCACGTTCCTGCCACGCTTGTGCCGAACGAAGCGGTGGCGCCACCCCGGCGACACGTGGTCTCCGGGGTGACGCCACCGTTTTCGGGCCGTCGCTCCAAGTACTGCTTCGGCTACTTCATGAGGCTCGCGGCCTCGCGGTCCACCCTGCGGCGGATCCCGTACCAGCCGGCGACCAGCGCAGCCCCGATGATCGGGATGAGGTAGAGCGTCTTGCGGCCGATCTCGGGGTCCTTCCACATCAGGCCGAGCACGGCCAGCAGGAAGGCGATCGTGACGATCTCCGTGACCGGGCTGCCGGGGAGCCGGAAGCTGGGCCTGCTGATCAGGCCCTCCTTGGCACGCCGGACGAACGCCAGGTGACAGATCATGATGATCACCCAGGTGCTGATGATGCCGAGGGACGCCACGTTCAGGACGATCTCGAAGGCCTGGCTCGGCATGAGGAAGTTCAGACCGACGCCGAGCACGCACACCGCGGAGGTGAGCAGGATGCCGCCGTAGGGGACCTGGCTCTTGTTCATCCTGGCGGTGAACTTCGGCGCCGAACCGGCCATCGCCATCGAGCGCAGGATGCGGCCCGTGGAGTACAGGCCCGAGTTGAGCGACGACAGCGCCGCCGTGAGGACCACCAGGTTCATCACGTCACCGGCCGCCGGGACGCCGATCTTGGACAGGACCGTCACGAACGGGCTCTGGTCGGCCGAGTACACCGACCCGGGCAGGAGCAGCGCGAGCAGGATGACCGAGCCGACGTAGAAGAGGCCCACGCGCCACATGATGGAGTTCACCGCGCGCGGGACGACCTTCTGCGGGTCGGCGGTCTCGCCCGCCGCGACGCCGACCAGCTCCAGCGAGGCGTACGCGAAGACGACGCCCTGCATGACGATCACGACCGGCATGATGCCGTGCGGCAGGAAGCCGCCGTTGTCGGTGATCACGCTCAGGCCCGGCGTCTGGCCGCCGACGTCGTGCTGGGTGACCAGCAGGAAGATGCCGATCAGCATGAAGGCGATCAGGGCCGCGACCTTGACGATCGCGAACCAGAACTCCATCTCGCCGAAGTACTTCACCGAGATCAGGTTGATCACGAGGACGACGGCGAGGGCGATCAGCGCGAGCACCCACTGGGGGATGTCGGTGAAGAAGCTCCAGTAGTGCGTGTAGAGCGCGATGGCCGTGATGTCGGCGATGCCGGTGGTCGACCAGTTGACGAAGTACATCCAGCCGGCGACGTAGGCGCCCTTCTCGCCGAGGAACTCACGCGCGTAACTGACGAACGAACCCGACGAGGGACGGTAGATGACCATCTCACCGAGGGCGCGGACGACGAAGAAGGCGAAGATGCCGCACACGAGGTACGCGACGGCGAGCGCGGGGCCCGCGGAGTGCAGGCGGCCGCCCGCACCGAGAAAGAGTCCAGTTCCGATCGCGCCACCGATGGCGATCATGTTGACGTGACGGGCCTTGAGGTCCTTGCTGTAACCGGCGTCGCCCGCGTCCGCGGGGGCTTGGGACGCATCTGTGCGGGATGCGTCCGCAGCGGCCGTGTCTACGGCTTCCTTGCTCACGTGGGGGGTCTACTCTCTGGTGCCCGGAAAACTCCGGTGTCCGGATGTGCTCCGGTCCACGACACCCCTGACGTGCGTGGACCGACGCGACACCTTCCCCCAGGGATCGCCCGGCATGCGGTGGCGCACGTCACATAGCGGCACTTCTCACATGGTGGGCAGGGGGTGTACACCCACTGATCGCCGGGTGTACAGCGTATGGATCAGCGGGTGCACGACCCGTGGGTCAGGGTGCGTAGAGCGCGCTGATGGCGTCCTCGTACTTCTCCCTGATGACCCGGCGGCGCAGCTTCAGGGACGGTGTCAGCTCCCCTGTCTCGGGGCCCCACTCCTCGCCCAGGAGCCGGTACCGCTTGATCTGCTCGGTGCGGTTGAGGCGCGCGTTGGCCGCCTCGACGGCCCGCGCGACCTCTTCCCGCACGGCCTCGCTCTCCATCAGGTCACCCGTGATCCCGCGCGCCGCGGCCCACGCGGGGGCCATCTCGGCGTCCAGGACGAGCAGCGCCACCAGGTAGGAGCGGCCGTCGCCGTGGACGAGGGCCTGGCCTATGAGGGGGTGCTCCTTGAGGGTGTTCTCGACGAGTGCGGGCGAGACGTTCTTGCCCGTCGAGGTCACGATCAGTTCCTTCTTGCGGTCGGTGAGCCAGAGGTAGCCGTCCTCGTCGATGCGCCCGACGTCGCCGGTGGGGAACCAGCCGTCCGCGTCGCAGGCTGACGCGACACCGCCGTCGGGGAGCAGATAGCCGTCGAAGACGGTCGCGCCGCGCACCAGGATCTCGCCGTCGGCGTCGGTGCGGATCTCCAGGCCCTCCAGGGGCTTGCCCACCGAGCCGAGGCGGAAGCCTGCCGGGGTGTTGATGGTGACGACCCCGGTCGTCTCCGTCAGGCCCCACGCGTCCATGATCACGAGGCCGAAGCCCGACCAGAAGCGCACGATGTCCATCGGCATCGACGCCGCCGCGCTCGCCGTCCACACCAGGCGGTCGAACCCGGCCAGGGAGAGCAGCGGATCGAGGACGTTCTGCTTGGCCTCGCGGTACGCCGTCTCGATGTCGGCCGGGGCTTCCTCACCGCGTTCTACGTACGCCACGCGCGCGCGTACCGCCTCGTTCGCCCTCTCGATCGACTCCTGCTGCTCCTGGGGCAGCCCCGAGAGAGCGGCCCGTACGGACGCGGCCAGCTTCTCCCACACGCGCGGGACCCCGAAGAACTGCGCGGGGTGCAGCTCGCGCGCGGTCGCGGCGACGGCGTTCGGATCCACGCACAGGTGCACGTGCGAGACGCGGAACACCGGCAGGTAGATGCCGAGCATGCGCTCCGCGACATGAGCGAAGGGGAGGTAGCTGATGTGCTCGACGAAGTCGGGCAGCTCGACGACGGCGTCCAGGGCGACAGCGTTGAGGACGACGTTGCGGTGCGTGATGCGGACGCCCTTGGGGTCGCCGGTGGTGCCCGAGGTGTAGACGACGGTCAGCGGATCGTCGGCCCGCGACTCGTGCCAGCCCTTCTCGAAGGCGTCCGGGTCGAACAGTCGGCCTCCCGTGGCGTACAGGGAGCCGTACGTGCGGTGCTGGCCCGCCTCGGCCGCCTCGACGACCACCAGGCGCTCCAGCGGAGCCGTGTCGTCCGTCAGGAGGGGCTCCCACCGGGCCAGCTCGTGGGCGCCCTCGACGATCGCGAAGCGGGCGCGGCTGTGCCGGGCGATGTGCGCGATCTGTTCGGGGGCCGATGTGTTGTACACGGTGACGGGGACCGCGCCGAGGTGCACGAGGGCGAGATCGCTCAGCCAGTGTTCGGGGCGGTTGCCCATCATCATCAGGACGTGCTCGCCGCGCCGCACGCCGAGCGCCGCGTATCCGGCGGCCAGGACGGCGACCTTGCGGCGCGCCTCGCGCCAGGTCAGCGTCGTCCACTCCCCTTCGGGGGTGGCACGCCAGGAGAGTGCGGGGCGGTCGCCGTGGTCCTCGGCGTTGCGGAGCAGCAGGGCCGGCAGCGTGATGTCGGCGGGTTCCCCGGGGAGTCGCAGGATCGTGGTCATGACCGCCTCCTGGCGTCATCGACGAAGCAAGTGACTGGGCCGGACGCTTTCACAACAGTGGTGAGACAGCAATACTGTTGCACCTGATCGGTGCACAACTGTCGGTGCACAACTGGGGAGGCGAAGCGCTGCCATGACGATGACGACGACGTCGGACACCGACGAGCCGACGCTCACGGTCGACGAACTGGCCGCACGCGCGGGCGTCACCGTCCGCACCATCCGCTTCTACAGCACCAAGGGCCTGCTTCCGCCGCCCGTGATCGGCCCGCGCCGGGTCGGTCACTACGGCCAGGAGCATCTGTCCCGGCTCGGTCTCATCGAGGAGTTGCAGCACCAGGGCATGACGCTGGCGGCGATCGAGCGGTACCTGGAACAGCTGCCGCCCGATCTGAGCGCCCACGACCTCGCCATCCACCGTGCGGTGGTGGCCTCCTGGGCCCCCGACTCGGCCGAGGACACCGACCGCGGGGAGCTGGAGCGCAGGGCGGGCCGTTCGCTGACCGACGCGGATCTTGACCGGCTCTCGGCGATGGGGGTCGTCGCGCCGACGGAGCTCCCGGGGGCGTACCGCGTCGACCCGGGGCTGCTGCGCCTGGGGGTGGAGCTGCTCGACGTACCCATCGCGCACGAGACGATCCTGGCGGCGCGCACGGTCCTGATGGAGCACACCCGCTCGGCGGCCGTCGAGCTGTCCCGGCTCTTCCGCGACGAGGTGTGGGGCCCTTACCGCGAGCGGGAGTCGGACCCGGAGCACGTGGCGGCGATGCGGTCCCTGTCGGCCCATATGCAGCCGATGGTGGTGCAGGCCCTGGTGACGGCGTTCCAGCGGTCCTTGAAGGAAGAGCTGCGGGAGTGGCTCACGGAGAGCTGAGCCACTCCCCCCCCCAACACCCTTGCTACACCTTGACGTTGGCCGCGGTGGCGCTCGGCGCCTCGTCCCGCGTGGCCTGGAGCAGCCGCGTGGCGTAGACCTCGGCGAGGACACCCAGGTCCTGCCTGGCTTCCGCGGGACCGGAGTTGTCCCGGAGCTTGAGCGTGCCGACGTACTTGCCCTGGAGGATGACGATCTCCAGGGTGTTCTTCTCGGCGGGCCTCGTGAACCCGAAGGCGACGCTGTCGGCGCCCTGCTTCGGCCCGTCGACGACCTTGAGCTCGTGCTTGTTGTCGCGCACGTAGCTGTCCCAGGCCGCGAAGGCGCGCTGGGCGGCCCTGTCGTCGCGGTACACGATCACGTCGTAACTCGCGCCCTCGCCCTTGTCGTTGCTGTGGTAGCCGACCTGGCCGTTGGCGACGGCGTTCTTGCACTTGCCGCCGGGGGCCTTGCACACGGACGGCGCCTTGGCGCGGCTGTGCAGCTCCGTGCCGACGTTGCGCAGGGCGGCGGGCATGGTGTCGGTGGGCGGCAGGACCGCCTTGGCGTCCTGGGCGCCGCTCAGCGAGCCGCCGCCCTTCGCGGCGGAGCCGCCGCCGGTGGCGCCGCCGATGGTGCGGCTGTGCGACGAGCCCGAACCCGACTTGTGCTTCTTGTTCTTCTTCTTTCCCCCGCAGCCCGTCAGGGCCAGCGAGAGCACCAGCACCCCGACGCCCACTGCTCGCGTCGTTCCCCCAGTTGTCAACCGCACAGCGGTCATCCTCCGTTTGTCGTGATCATGCTCTACGGCAGGATACGACGACGCGGCAGGAAGGCCCCCGGTTCCGCCCCCTCAAGGGCGGAACCGCAGGTGAGCACGTCAGTTCAGGTCAGTTGTCGCTGAACTTCTCGCCCCTGTCGGCCTTTTCGACCAGCAGCGCGGGCGGCGTGAACCGCTCGCCGTAGCGGTCGGCCAGCTCGCGCGCGCGAGCCACGAACCCGGGCAGGCCGCCTTCGTAGCCGTTGATGTACTGGAGCACGCCGCCGGTCCAGCCGGGGAAGCCGATGCCGAAGATGGAACCGATGTTGGCGTCCGCGACGGACGTGAGGACGCCCTCCTCCACCAGGCGCACGGTGTCGAGCGCCTCCGAGAAGAGCATGCGCTCCTGCATGTCCTCGAACGGGATCTCCGTGCCCGCCTTGGTGAAGTGCTCGCGCAGGCCCGGCCACAGGCCGGCGCGCTTGCCGTCCACGTAGTCGTAGAAGCCCGCTCCCCCGCTCCTGCCGGGACGCTCGAACTCGTCCACCATGCGGTCGATGACGGAGTCCGAGGGGTGCCCGGCCCAGGTGCCGCCTGCCTCCTCGACGGCGCGCTTGGTCTCGTTGCGGATCTTGCGCGGCAGGGTGAGGGTCAGCTCGTCCATCAGGGAGAGGACCTTCGCCGGGTAGCCCGCCTGGGCCGCCGCCTGCTCGATCGACGCGGGCTCGATGCCCTCGCCGACCATCGCGACGCCTTCGTTGATGAAGTGCCCGATCACGCGCGAGGTGAAGAAGCCGCGCGAGTCGTTGACGACGATCGGCGTCTTGCTGATCTGGCGTACGAGGTCGAAGGCGCGCGCAAGGGCCTCGTCCCCGGTCCGCTCGCCCTTGATGATCTCGACGAGCGGCATCTTGTCGACGGGCGAGAAGAAGTGCAGGCCGATGAAGTCGACCGGCCGCGTGACGCCCTCGGCGAGCTGGGTGATCGGCAGCGTCGAGGTGTTGGAGCACAGCAGCGCGTCGGGCTCGATGACGTCCTGGATCTCCTGGAACACCTTGTGCTTGAGCGAGGTGTCCTCGAAGACGGCCTCGATCACGGCGTCGCAGCCCGCGAGGTCCTGCGGGTCGGCGGTCGGCGTGATGCGGGCGAGCAGCGCGTCGGCCTTCTCCTGGGTCGTACGCCCCCGCTGAACCGCCTTGGCGCACAGCTTCTCGGAGTAGGCCTTGCCCTTGGCGGCGGCCTCGGCGGAGACGTCCTTCAGGACGACCTCGATGCCCGCGCGGGCGCACGAGTAGGCGATGCCCGCGCCCATCATCCCGGCGCCGAGCACGGCGGCCTTGCGGACCGGGCGCGGCTCGATGCCCTTGGGCCGGTTGGCGCCGGAGTTGACGGCCTGGAGGTCGAAGAAGAACGCCTGGATCATGTTCTTCGCGGTCTGCCCGGTGACCAGCTCGGTGAAGTACCGGGCCTCGATGGTCAGCGCGGTCTCGAAGTCGACCTGCGAGCCCTCGACGGCGGCCGCGAGGATGTTGCGCGGGGCCGGGTAGGGGGCGCCGTTGATCTGCTTCTTGAGGTTGGCCGGGAAGGCGGGCAGGTTCGCCGCGAACTTCGGGTTGGCCGGGGTGCCGCCGGGGATGCGGTAGCCGGGCTTGTCCCAGGGCTGCGCCGACTCGGGGTTGGCGTCGATGAAGGCGCGGGCCTTCTCGATCATCTCCTCGCGGGTGGCGGCCACTTCGTGGATCAGGCCGTTCTCCAGGGCGCGCTTCGGGGAGTACTGGGTGCCCTGGAGGAGCACCTTGAGGAGCGCGTCCGCGATGCCCATGAGGCGCACCGTGCGGGTCACGCCGCCGCCCGCCGGGAGCAGGCCGAGGGTGACCTCGGGCAGGCCGATCTTGGATCCGGGCGCGTCGAGCGCGACGCGGTGGTGGCTGGCCAGGGCGATCTCGTAACCGCCGCCGAGGGCCGCGCCGTTGATCGCGGCGACGACCGGCTTGCCCAGGGTCTCGATGCGGCGCAGGGAGGCCTTGATGGCGACGCCCGCCTCGAACGCGTCCTGCGCGTTCTCGGGGCCCGCCTGCATCATGTCCTTGAGGTCACCGCCCGCGAAGAAGGTCTTCTTGGCGGAGGTGTAGATGATGCCGCGGATGGAGTCCTTCTCGGCCTCCGCGCGCTCGGCGATCGCCGCGATGGAGTCCTTGAACCCCTGGTTCATGGTGTTCGCGGACTGGTTGGGGTCGTCGAGGACGAGGGTGAGGATGCCGGTGGCGTCCATTTCCCAGCGGATGGTGGTGCTTTCTTGCGTCATGACGTTCTCCGTGAAGTCTGTTGTGGGCGGGGGCGGGGCGGGATCCGGGGAGGGTGGCTGAGGGGATGTGACCGGCTGACCGCTGGTGGGGGCTGATCGCGCAGTTCCCCGCGCCCCTGAGATGCGCACTGCGTGCGCCATCTCAGGGGCGCGCACCGGGGAAGGCAGCGGCGAAGCCGCACGCCTTCAGGGGCGCGGGGAACTGCGCGACCAGCCACGAGGCACCCGCAGTCGGCGACGGCAACAGCCCCTACGGCGCTCAGCCGGAGACCCGCTCCACGATCGTGGCGATACCCATGCCTCCGCCGACGCACAACGTGGCGAGCCCGTACCGCAGGTCACGCCGCTCCAGCTCGTCCACCAGCGTGCCCAGGATCATCGCCCCGGTCGCGCCCAAGGGATGCCCCAACGCAATCGCGCCGCCGTTGACGTTGACCTTGTCCAAGGACAGGCCCATGTCCTTGACGAAGCGCAGCACCACGGCCGCGAACGCTTCGTTGATCTCGACGAGGTCGATGTCGTCGATGGTCAGACCCGCCTTGGCGAGCGCCTTGCGCGCGGCAGGCGCGGGCCCGGTGAGCATGATGGTCGGCTCGGAGCCGGAGACCGCCGCGGAGACGATCCGGGCACGCGGCGCGAGGCCGTACCGCTCGCCGACCTCCTTGGTGCCGATGGCCACGAGCGCGGCGCCGTCCACGATGCCGGAGGAGTTGCCCGCGTGGTGGACGTGGTCGATCTTCTCGACCCAGTGGTACTTCTGGAGCGCCACCGCGTCGAAGCCGCCGAGGTCGCCGATGTCCTTGAAGGACGGCTTCAGCTTGGCGAGCGAGTCGGCGGTGGTGCCGGGGCGCATGTACTCGTCGTGGTCCAGGACGACCAGACCGCTGCGGTCCTTCACCGGCACGACGGACTTCTCGAAGCGGTTGTCCTTCCAGGCGGCCGCGGCGCGCTCCTGGGACAGGGCCGCGTACTCGTCGACGTCGCGCCGCGAGTAGCCCTCGACGGTGGCGATCAGGTCGGCGCCGATGCCCTGCGGCACGAAGCCCGTCTCGTAGTTGGTCATCGGGTCCGCGAACCAGGCGCCGCCGTCCGAGGCCATCGGGACGCGCGACATCGACTCGACGCCGCCCGCCAGGACCAGGTCCTCCCAGCCCGAACGCACCTTCATCGCAGCCATGTTGACCGCTTCGAGACCCGAGGCGCAGAAGCGGTTCTCCTGGACGCCCGCGACGGTGTCCGGAAGCCCTGCGGCGATGGCCGCGATGCGCGCGATGTCGGAGCCCTGGTCGCCGACGGGGCCCACGACGCCGAGGACGATGTCGTCGACGGCCGCCGGGTCCAGGTCGGGGAAGCGCGCCCGGATCTCGTGGATCAGGCCGACGACCAGGTCGATCGGCTTGGTGCCGTGCAGGGCGCCATTGGCCTTGCCGCGTCCGCGCGGGGTGCGGATCGCGTCGTATACGTACGCTTCGGTGGTCAAGACAGCAGCCTTTCGCAAAGAACTGTGAAGGGGAGGGTGGGGGCGGGCTCAGGCGAGCAGGGAGCGGCCGATGATCTCCTTCATGATCTCGGTCGTACCTCCGTAGATCGTCTGGATGCGGCCGTCGGTGAAGGCCTTGGCGACGCGGTACTCGGTCATGTAGCCGTAGCCTCCGTGCAGTTGCAGGCAGCGGTCGGCGACACGTTTTTGCAGCTCGGTCGCCCACCACTTGGCCATCGACGCGTGCACGGCGTCGAGTTCCCCGTTCGAGTGATCCACGATGCAGCGGTCGAGGAACGTACGGGTGACCGCGCACTCGGTCGCCATCTCGGCGATCTCGAAGCGGATGTGCTGGAGCTTGGAGAGCGGACGCCCGAAGGCCTCGCGCTCCTTGACGTACGTCGTGGTGATCTCCAGGAGGTGCTCGGCGGCGGCGATCCCCGCGACGGCGATGCCCATGCGCTCCTGCGCGAGGTTCGTCATCAGGTGGATGAAGGCGCCGTCGAGGTCGCCGAGGAGGTTCTCCTTGGGGACGCGTACGTCGTTGAAGAACAGCTCGGCGGTGTCCTGGGCCTTCTGGCCGATCTTGTCGAGGTTGCGGCCCCGCTCGAAGCCGTCCGTGCCGCGCTCGACGACCAGGAGGGACAGGCCCTTGGCGCCGCCCTCCGGGGATGTCTTGGCGACGACGACCACGAGGTCGGCCAGGATGCCGTTCGAGATGAACGTCTTGGAGCCGTTGAGCAGCCAGTGATCGCCCTGGTCCGTGGCGGTGGTGCGGATGCCCTGGAGGTCGGAGCCCGCGCCCGGCTCGGTCATCGCGATGGCCGTGATGGTCTCGCCGGAGCAGAAGCCGGGCAGCCAGCGCCGCTTCTGCTCCTCGGTGGCCAGGGAGGTCAGGTACGGGCCGATGATGTCGTTGTGCAGGCCGAGTGCGAGCCCGGAGGCTCCCGCGCGCGTGAACTCCTCGGCGAGGACGGCGCTGTAGCGGAAGTCGTCGTTCCCGCCGCCTCCGTACTCCTCGGGCACGGCGAGCCCGAGCAGCCCCTGCTTGCCCGCGGCGCGCCAGGCGTCACGGCTGACGATCCCGTCCTTCTCCCACTGTTCGTAGTGGGGCAGCACCTCCTTGGCCAGGAAGGTGCGGACGGTCTCGCGGAACGCCTCGTGTTCGGCGGTAAAGATCTGTCGCTTCACGTACGGCCTCCTGGAGCCCTAGAGCCAGCCCTTGACGGTTTCGATCGACTTGGCCGGCTCGGGGCCGACGGGAATGACGTTGAGCATGTCGACGCCCGCCTCGCGGAAGGCCTCGACGCGCTCGCGGACGTAGCTCTCCGGGCCGCACAGCGACATGAGCTCGCAGAACTCGGCCGGGACGGCGGCCTCGGCCTCCTTCTTCTTGCCCGAGAGATACAGCTCCTGGATGAGCTTGGCTTCCTTCTCGTAGCCGTACGCGACCGCGAGGTCGTTGTAGAAGTTCTTCCCCACCGCTCCCATGCCGCCTACGTAGAGGGCGATCTGGGGCCGGGCGAAATCCCGTACGGCCGCCGCGTCGTCACCGATGGCGAGCAGTCCGCCCGCGACCGTCTGCAACGGTCCGAGCGCCGGATCGCGCTTCTCCTTGCCCTCGGCGAGCGGAGCGCCCCACACCTGGTGGGCCTTCTCCGGGATGAACAGGGTGGGCAGCCAGCCGTCGGCGATCTCGGCGGTCATGCGGACGTTGGCCGGGCCCAGGGAGGCGACGTACAGCGGCACTTCGGAACGCACCGGCTTGGTGAGGATCTTCAGCGGCTTGCCCAGCTTGCCGCCCTTCTCCTCGGGCAGCGGCATGTCCGTGATGCCATGGTGGTCGATGACCTCGCGGCGCAGGATGCGGCGGGTCAGCTCGATCGCCTCGCGGGTGCGGGCCAGGGGCTTGTCGTACGGCTTTCCGTGCCAGCCCTCGACGACCTGCGGGCCCGATGCGCCGAGTCCGATGATCGCCCGGCCGCCGGAGATCGCGTCGAGTCCGGCGGCGGTCTGGGCGATGAGGGCGGGGGTGCGCGAGTAGACGTTGAGGATCGCGGCGCCGATCTTCATACGCTCGGTGCGCGCGGCCAGGTAGCCCATGATGGTGGGCGAGTCGAAGCCGTAGGCCTCCGCCACCCAGACGGCGTCCAGACCGGCGGACTCCAGGGCCGCCACGTCGTCGGCGGCCTGTCGCGGGTCGCCCGCGTAGGCGAGAGGTGCGGAGAGTTGCATCAGTCGTCTTCCTTCGTGGGGATGCTCATCAGGGCCGGTACGTCCCAGTCGCGGGCCACGTCCTCGGTGTCCGCGCCGGGCTGTGCGGGGCCGCTGCGGACGTCCGTCGGGGTCGCGGAGAAGCGGGGCGCGGGGGCGGGCTGGGTGATGCCGCCGTGGTCGACGAAGGTGCCGCGGGCGGCGAGATGCGGGTGGCCGGGGGCCTCGGACAGCGAGAGCACGGGCGCGACGCACGCGTCGGAGCCTTCGAAGACGGCCGTCCACTCCTCGCGCGTCCGCGCCTTGAAGCGGGCGGCGACCGCCTCGCGCAGCTCGCCCCAGCGGGCGAGGTCCTTGCGCTCGGGTGCCTGTCCTGTCAGGCCGAGCAGTTCGCTGAACTCGTCGTAGAACTGCTGCTCAAGGGCGCCGACGGCCATGTAACCGCCGTCGGCCGTTTCGTAGTTGCCGTAGAACGGGCAGCCGCCGTCCAGGAGGTTGGCGCCGCGCCGGTCCTGCCAGCCGCCGGCCGCGAGCATGCCGTGGATCATCGACGTGAGGTGGGCGGTGCCGTCGACGATCGCGGCGTCCACGACCTGGCCGCTGCCGTGCTCGCGCGCGTGGTGCAGGGCCGCGAGGATGCCGACGACGAGGTAGAGGGAGCCGCCCGCGTAGTCGCCGACGAGGTTGGCGGGGACGGTGGGCGGCTCGCCGGGGTTGCCGATCATGCCGAGGGTGCCGGTGATCGCGATGTACGCGATGTCGTGCCCGGCGCGCTGGGCGAGCGGGCCCTCCTGGCCCCAGCCGGTCATCCGTCCGTAGACGAGCCTCGGGTTGCGGGCGTGACAGTCCGCGGGCCCGACGCCGAGGCGCTCGGCGACGCCGGGGCGGTAGCCCTCGATGAGGACGTCGGCGCGGGCGACCAGGTCGAGGACGCGGTCCGCGCCGTCCGCCGCCTTGAGGTCGACGATCACGGAGCGTTTGTTGCGGTTGGTGACGTCGTACTCGGGATTGATCGCGAGACCGCCGCCGCCCGGTCGGTCGACGCGCACGACGTCGGCGCCGAGGTCGGCGAGGAGCATGGCCGCGAACGGGCCGGGCCCGATGCCCGCCAGCTCGACCACGCGCACCCCGGCGAGCGGTCCGCGAACGCCCTTGTCCGGCACTGCCATTGAGCCCCCAGCGCTATGACACAACTGATGTAACACCAGTGATGCTAAGAACGTGTTCCACTCAACACAAGACCCTAGCAAGCAAGCGCTTAGACAAATCCGGGGACAGGCGGTGCGGGGACCAGCCTGCGGTCATGGATTCCGTACTGGTCAGCGCGTGTCTACGCGGGGTGCCCTGCCGGTTCGACGGCCGCGACAACGAGTCACCCGAACACGACGTGCTCGACGGGACGGCCCGTGTCGTCGACGACACGGGACAGGATGTGACGGCCGCATTCGTGGTGGCGGGCGACGGAGTGACCGCAGCACTGTTCCAGCGGAACGGGATCAGCGCGCGGGCGGCGCCGGGGGTGTGAGGCCGGGCGGCTCCGTACGGATCACGAGGCGCGGGCGTCCAGTTCCGCGACGCGCTTCTTCGTGGCGATCGTGCGGTAGCTCTCCTCGACCCAGTCGCAGAGCAGATCGGCGGCCGGTGCGCCCTTCTCCTCCAGGGGGACGCGCACCCAGCCCGCCTTGCCCAGGCCGTACCCCGCGGGTTCCGCGCCCGGCGCCGTCAGGGCGTGGGCGTGCGCCGCCTCGTCGGTGAGCTTGACGGTGATGCCCAGGGGATAGCTGCCGTCGTCCATTCCGAGGAAGACGAACACCTTCTTGTTGACCTTGGCGACGCTCTCGCCCCACGGGAACTCCTCGGCGGCGCCCGGCATGCCGAGCGCGAAGTCGCGCACCCGTTCCCACGTCCGCAGGGCACTCTTCGAGACAGTCATGGGGTACCTCCTGGTAACAACGCCGACTCCTCACGCTAGCCTCGGCCACCGACATCGGCGCGGGGTGCACGGCAGAGAGGTGCCATGACCAGTCAGAACGGCAACGGCAACGGCAAGGAGCGTGCGGAGGACCGCACGTACGACATCGTCCTTTTCGGAGCGACCGGTTTCGTCGGTGTGCTCACCGCGGAGTACCTCGCCGCGCACGCGCCCGAAGGGCTGCGCTGGGCGATCGCGGGGCGCGACACCGGGAAGCTGGAGCGGCTGCGGGACAAGCTCGCGAAGGCCCATCCGGCCTGCGCGGAACTCCCCCTCGTCCGCGCGGACGTGGCGGACGTGGCGTCCCTGCGGGAGATGGCCGGCCACGCGCGCGTGGTGGCCACGACCGTGGGCCCCTATCTCGCGTACGGCCAGGATCTCGTCGCCGCGTGCGCGGACGCGGGCACGGACTACGTGGACCTCACCGGTGAGCCGGAGTTCGTCGACCTCGTGTACGTGCGGCACGACGCCCGCGCGCGGGAGACGGGCGCACGCCTCGTGCACTCCTGCGGCTTCGACTCCGTCCCGCACGACCTGGGCGCGTACTTCACGGTGCGACAGCTCCCCGAGGGCGTACCGCTGCGCGTCGACGGGTTCGTGCGCAGCAACGCGACCTTCTCCGGGGGCACGTTCGCCTCCGCGCTCGCCCAGTTCGCACGCGGCCCGCAGATGCTGTCCGCCGCGCGGGACCGGCGGCGGCACGAGCCGCGCCTGGTGGACCGCAAGGCGTACGCGCCGCCTAGCGCGCCCCGGTACGCGGGCGAGGTCGGCGCCTGGGCCCTGCCCCTGCCGACGATCGACCCGCAGGTGGTGCAGCGCTCGGCGCGGGCCCTTGAGCGCTACGGGCCCGATTTCCGCTACCGGCACTACGCGGCGGTCAAGACCCTGCCGTTCGCCCTCGGCGGCGCGGCGGCTGTCACCGGCCTGGTGGCCGCGGCCCAACTGCCGCCCGCACGGCGGTGGTTGTCGTCGCGCCTGAAGCCCGGCGAGGGCCCGAGCGAGCAGCGGCGTGCGGAGAGCTGGTTCTCCGTGCGGTTCGTCGGCGAGGGCGGCGGCAAGCGGGTGTTCACCGAGGTCTCGGGCGGTGACCCGGGGTACGACGAGACGGCGAAGATGCTGGCCGAGGCGGCGCTGTGCCTGGCCGTCGACGACGACCTGCCGGACGTGGCCGGGCAGCTGACCACCGCCGTGGCGATGGGCGACGCGCTCACCGCGCGGCTGACGGCGGCGGGGCTCAGGTTCCGGGTGGCGGCGACGCGGTAGCCGCCGCTGGGCCAGGTGCCGCGCCGGTCGCCTCGCGCAGGGCCGCGCGGCACAGGGCGTCCGCGCGGCGCGTCGACTCCGGAAGGCGGTAGCGCGGCGTCAGGCGGAGCGTGTGGGCGCAGGCGTTGTCCAGGCTCACGCGGTGCCCGACGGAGACGAAGACCGGCTTGACGTCCTCGCGGGTGCGCAGGGCCCGGCCGATCTCCTCCGCTCCGTCGAGCAGGGGGGCCGCGCTGCCCCGCGGTGCGCCGGGCGCCTCGTACGTGAACGTGAAGGGGTTCTTGGCCACGCCGATCGTGGGGAGTCCCGTGAGGACGCCGAGGTGGCTCGCGAGGCCGAACCGGCGGGGGTGCGCGATGCCGTAGCCGTCGCAGACGACGAGGCCCGGATCGGCTTCGAGCGCCCCCAGGGCGGCGAGGACGGTGGGGATCTCGCGGAAGGCGAGCAGGCCCGGCACGTACTGGAAGGCCACGCGGCCCACCGCGGTCGCCTCCTCGACGACGCCGAGTGTGGCGGCGTCCAGGACGACGACCGCGGCGGCGACGATGTCGCGCTCGTCGTCGTAGGCGACGTCGACCCCCGTGACGTGCCCCGTCCCCGGCCGCGGCCCCTCTTCGTCGAGCACGACCCGGGCGCGGAGTCCGTCCTGGACGGCGCGGGCGGACGGCTCGTCCGTGGGCCAGTCGGCGGGGACGTGGGAGGGGGTTGCGGTGTGCGTCGTCATCGTGCGGGCAAGCCTAGGCCTTGCGCCGTCCCGGCACGGAGTGCGCCCGCGAAAGCGGACAGGAGCGGACAGGCCGCTCCGGTGGGCGGTGGGCGGTGAGCGGCCCGGCCGCCGCGGACTCGCACTCGCACTCGCCCGGACCTCCGGCCCGGCTTCGTCTCCTCCGCGCGAACGCCCCGGCCCCGGGCCACGCCCGGCGACGCCCGGCGGTAGCCTCGCGATCATGTTCGTTCTCGAGTTGACCTACACCGCGCCCGTGTCCGCCGTCGACAAGGAGCTTGAGGCCCATGTGGCCTGGCTCGACCAGTTGTACGCGCAGGGCGTCTTCATCGCCTCCGGGCGCAAGAACCCGCGCGACGGCGGCGTGATCCTCGCCGTGGCCGACGACCGTGCGGCGATCGAGGAGATCGCGGCGAGCGATCCGTTCGTACGCGCGGAGGTCTGCGAGTACCGCATCACCGAGTTCATCGCCACGAAGACGGCCCCCGAACTCGCCCCTTACCGGCAGCAGCTGCCCTAGCCCGCCGACGGCGACGGGCCCTACTTCCCCTCCCAGCGCGCGATCCGGCCCTTCTCACCGGACGCCCAACAGGCCCGGTCCCGCGTGCAGTCCACGGTGTCGTACGACCCCGGGTCGACCGTCCGCCAGGTGCGCCCGCCGTCCGACGTGACGTCCGTGCCGGTCGGCCCGACCGCGAGCGCGCCCCGGCGGCTCCCGGGCAGCCAGGCCACCCCGGAGCGGTAGGCGGGCGGGGGTTCGGCGGCCGTGGTCCAGGTGCGGCCGCCGTCGCCCGTGGTGGCCGCGGCCTTCGGGGAGGGCTGGTCGGGGGTGTAGTCGCCGCCGACCGCGATGCCGTGCGTACGGTCACGGAAGGCGAGGCCGAAGACGCCGCGGGCCGGGGCGCCCGCCGGGATCGGCGCGTCGGTGGCCGTCCAGGTGCGGCCTCGGTCGGCGGAGTGCAGGACACGCGCGCGTGCCGCTCCGCCCGTGGCCAGCCACACGTCGCGGGGGCCGGAGCTCACCAGGCACTGGCCGCTCGCGGCGAAGCCCGCCTCGCCCTCCTGGGCGGCGGGCATGCCGTCGCTGGGCAGGACCTTCCAGGAGCGGCCGCCGTCGGCGGTGGACAGGATGCGGTACTTGCCGTCCACGGGGTCGCTCATCGCCAGGCCGTGGCTCCGGTCGAAGAAGGTCATGCAGTCGTAGAAGGCCTTGGGATCGGTGTTCCGGAAGGACTCCGTCCAGGTCGCCCCGCCGTCCGCCGTGCGAAAGACCCGTGACGCCTCGCCCTCACCGATGGCGAGGACCACAGCGCGACGGCCGTCGAAGGCCTCGATGTCACGGAACTCCAGCCCTTCGGCACCGGGCGGTGAGACCTCGCGCCACTTGCGCCCGCCGTCCGAGGTGCGCAGCACGGTGCCTTTCGCGCCGGCCACCCAGGCGGTGCTCCGGCTGACGGCGGCGAGACCGCGGAAGCGCGCGTCGGTGCCGCTGTCCTTGAGATCCCAGCCACCGCCGTGCCGCGACTGCCCCTCCGGGGCCGCTGAGGCCTCCTGGGCGAGCCCTGGCGCGGTGAGCGCCGTCGCGGCGAGAGCCACCCCGCACAGCCCCACCGACACCGCACGGCCCACGGACCGCGCCCCTCTCGTCTTCCCCAAGGACTTCATGGCGGGCGAAGTTACCACCGGAACGCAGGATTCCTTCCGGGAATTCTGTGAAGACGGTGAAGAGCGCGCGGTGACCGAGGTCACTCGGTGTTCGCGTGCACGGATTCCGTCATTCCGACGTCTATCCAAGTGCCGACCCGAGTCGTCCAGCTGTAGTGAGGGAGCAGGCGTTGTCCAACAGCATCGAGCAAGCCGTAGAGGCCCGCCTCGTCGCCGCCGCGCCGCGGATGCAGTCCATCCCCGCGACGCTGCACTACGACCGGGGCGATCCGTTCGCCGTCCGGATGAGTTTTCCCGCCCCCGCCACCCTGGAGGGCATCGAGGTCTACTGGACCTTCGCCCGCGAGCTGCTCGCCCAAGGCATGGAGCAGGCGGTGGGCGACGGCGACGTACGCGTCCGGCCGTACGGCTTCGACCGCACGGTCGTGGAGTTCCACGCGCCCGAGGGCACGGCGATCGTCCACATCCGCACCGGCGAACTGCGCCGCTTCCTGCACCGTTCCCTGACCCTGGTGCCCGTCGGCGACGAGCACCTGCACGTCGACCTGGACCAGGACCTCGCCGACCTGATGCGGGACGCCTGCTGAGCTGAGCCGAAGCCCGGTGCCGGGATCCGGCCGGGATCTGGTGCCGGGATCCGGTGATGGGGTCAGCCGCCCCCGCCCCCGCCGCCGGACGACGCCCTTGCCGCCTCCGCCGACGACACCGCCGAGGCCAGCGCCTTGCGCAGCCCCCGCATCAGCTCGGGCAGCTCGGGAGCCGGGGCCCCGCTGCGGTCGGTGAGCGCATCGAGCCGCTCCTTGTACTGCCTGCGTTCCTTGCCCGAGATGACGCCGCGCAGCTTGCCCGTCGCCGCGCACACCACCAGGGCCGCGTCGCCCGCGGGAACCTCGGACACCGGCACCGGACCGCGCAGGACCGCGAGCGCCTCGGCGTGCAGGACCTCGACGTATCCGGCACGCTCCAGCTCGTAGCGCCGGGAGGGGAAGATCCCGAGGACCCGGGTGCGCTCCGTCCGCAGATAGCCCTCGGAGACCAGCTGGTCGCGCACGCCGTCCTGCGTGGCGCGGGCCTTGTGCGTGATCCAGCCGCGCCATCTGCGGGGCCGTGACTCCTCGATGAGCTCCAGGACGCCGTCGAGCGACAGGTCGCCGGTGCGTGCGCCGAAGACCGGGGTGGCGATGCCGTCCACGTCCGAGAGGAGTCCGCGCTGGGCCAGCTCCGCGAGCGCGCAGGCCCGCACGGCGAAGTGCAGGTCGGGGGCGCCGGTGATCCTGTCCCGACCGGTGTCCCAGGCGAGCAGGAAGATCCGGGTCGGCAGTGAGAGCGAGCCATAAGGCATGGGGCCTCCTTGTTCGCGGTCACGATAAGTCGTTGACAGCGTTCAGGTCGCAACCTACGGTGTATAGCGGTTCTGTTGTCGCCGATAGGAGTAGGACGTTGCTCGTCTGAGGTCTGGAGTCACCGCGTCACACGGCTCGTCCGTGTGCGTAGCGTGCGACCTCGGCGTACGAGCCGTCTGCCTGACGCAGGGCCCATTTTTCTGCCCTCGCCTCCCTTGACGACGCTGCTCCCGTCCTCTTGTCGCACCCCGCGGTGTCCCGAAACGCGTTGCCCCTGACCGCGCTTCATCTCACGCAACCGCGAGGACCCCATGTCTACTTCCCCCACCTCCATCACCTGCGCGTCGCTCGGCTTCGACTGGCCGGACGGCACCCATGTCTTCGACGGGCTCCAGGTGGCCTTCGGTCCCGGCAGGACCGGGCTCATCGGCGTCAACGGATCAGGGAAGTCAACCCTGTTGAAGCTCGTCGCCGGTGAGCTCACGCCGAGCGAGGGCAGCGTCCGCGTCGCAGGGGACATCGGGTACCTGCCGCAGAACGTCACCCTCGACACGCGTCTGCGCGTCGACGAGGTCCTCGGTATCGCGCCGGCTCGCGCCGCCCTGCACGCCATCGAGGCGGGCGACGTGGCCGAGGAGCACTTCACGACGGTCGGCGACGACTGGGACGTCGAGGAGCGCGCCGTGGCGACCCTCGACCAGCTCGGCCTCGGCCACATCGGCCTCGACCGGACGACCGGGGAGGTCTCGGGCGGCGAGTCCGTGCTGCTGCGCCTCGCCGCGCTGCTCCTTCGCCGGCCCGACGTGCTCCTGCTCGACGAACCCACCAACAACCTCGACCTGTACGCCCGTCGGCGCCTGTACGCGGCCGTCGACGCCTGGTCCGGAGTCCTGGTCGTGGTCAGCCACGACCGTGAACTCCTCGACCTGGTCGACCAGATCGCCGATCTGCGGGACGGAGAGGTCACGTGGTACGGAGGCAACTTCACCGCGTACGAGGAGGCGCTGGCCGCCGAACAGGAGGCGGCGGAGCGCATGGTGCGCGTCGCCGAGTCCGATCTGAAGAAGCAGAAGCGCGAACTGTCCGATGCGCACGTCAAGTTGGCCCGGCGCAAGCGCTACGGCCAGAAGATGTGGGACACCAAGCGCGAGCCGAAGGTCGTCATGGGCGAGCGCAAGCGCCAGGCCCAGGTGTCCGCCGGCAAGCACCGCATCATGCACGAGGAGAAACTCAGCGAGGCGAAGGAGCGCCTCGACGACGCCGTAGAGGCGGTGCGGGACGACGACGAGATCCGCGTCGACCTGCCGTTCACCGCGGTCCCGCCGGGCCGCACCGTGCTCACCCTGCGCGAGCTCACGCTGCACTACGGCGCGCGCGTGCAGGGCGAGTTCGAGCTGCGCGGGCCCGAGCGGGTCGCGCTGGTCGGCCGCAACGGCGCGGGCAAGACCACGCTCCTGCGGACGATCGCCGGAGAGCTGGCGGCCGTGGAGGGAGAGGCGCTCGCACACGTCCCGCTGCGTTTCCTGCCACAGCGCCTCGACGTGCTCGACGAGGCGCTGACCGTCGCCGAGAACGTGGCGCGCTTCGCGCCCGACGCCACCAACAACCGGATCCGGGCCCGCCTGGCCCGCTTCCTGTTCAAGGGGGCACGGGCCGACCAGCCCGCGGCGACCCTGTCGGGCGGCGAACGGTTCCGGGCGGCGCTGGCCGCGCTGCTGCTCGCGGAGCCCGCGCCGCAGCTCCTGATGCTCGACGAGCCGACGAACAACCTCGACATGGCGAGCGTGAAACAGCTGGCCACGGCCCTGGAGTCGTACGAGGGAGCGCTGATCGTGGCCAGTCACGACGTGCCGTTCCTGGAGTCGATCGGCATCACACGCTGGCTGCTTCTCGATGGAGAAATGAAAGAAATCACGACAGAAGCTGTCGGGTATTTTGGCTAGCTTCGGGTGTATGCACCAATACATCACGATCACCGGAGCCCGTGAGAACAACCTCAAGGAGGTGAACCTGCGCATTCCGAAGGACCGGCTCACGGTCTTCACCGGCGTCTCGGGGTCGGGGAAGTCGTCGGTCGTGTTCGACACGATCGCGGTCGAGTCGCAGCGCCAGCTGAACGAGACCTTCACGTGGTTCGTCCGCAACCGGCTGCCGAAGTACGAGCGGCCGCACGCGGACACCATCGAGGAGCTCTCGCCCGCGATCGTCGTCGACCAGCGGCCGATCGGCGGCCACTCCCGGTCCACGGTGGGCACGATGACGGACATCTACTCGGTGATGCGCGTGCTGTTCTCGCGGCACGGCACACCGAGTGCCGGTCCCGCGACCGCGTACTCGTTCAACGACCCGTCGGGCATGTGCCCCCGGTGCCACGGCCTGGGCAAGACGGTACGGCCCGACTACGACCGCATCCTGGACCCCGCCAAGTCCCTGGCGGACGGCGCGATCCTCTTCCCGCCGTTCGCCGTGGGGACCTGGCAGGGCCAGACGTACACCAACACGCCCGACCTGGACACGCACAAGCCGGTGGGGCAATTCACCGAGGAGGAACGGGAGTTCCTCATGCGCGGCGGGAAGAGCGGCGGCAAGGTCAACGTCGACAACACCGGCGGCGCGCGGGACATCGACTACGAAGGGCTCGCCGACCGCTTCGAGCGGCTCTACCTCAACCGCGACCTCTCCGCGCTCTCCCAGAAGACGCGCGACCTGGTGCAGCGCTTCCTCGTCGAGGGCGAGTGCGACGCCTGCGACGGGGCGCGGCTCAACGAGGCGGCGCTCGCCACCCGTATCGACGGGCTGAACATCGCCGACTGCTCGCGCATGGAGGTCACCGACCTCATCGCCGCCCTGGAGCGGATCGACGACCCGGTGGCGGGCCCGATCGCGGCGGCTGCCGTGGCCGCCCTGGAGCGGATCGAGGCGATCGGACTCGGCTACCTCAGCCTCGGCCGCGAGACGTCCACGCTCTCCGGCGGCGAGGGCCAGCGCCTGAAGACGGTGCGGCACCTCGGCTCCAGCCTGACCGGCATGACGTACATCTTCGACGAGCCGAGCGTCGGCCTGCACCCGCGCGACGTGAGCCGGCTCAACGACCTGCTGCTGCGCCTGCGCGACAAGGGCAACACCGTCCTGGTCGTCGAGCACGACCCGGACGTGATCGCCGTCGCGGACCATGTCGTCGACATGGGTCCGACGGCGGGCACGGGCGGCGGTCTGGTCGTCTTCGAGGGGACACCGGACGAGCTGCGCCGCGCGGACACGCTCACGGGCCGGCACCTGCGCCGCTCCACCGGCGTCAAGGAGAGCCCGCGTGAGGCCATCGGCGGGCGCTGGGTCAAGGGCGCCGATCTGCACAACCTCAAGGACGTGAGCGTGCGCGTGCCGACCGGGGTGCTCACCGCCGTGACGGGCGTCGCGGGCTCGGGCAAGAGCACGCTGGTGTCGGGGGCGTTCGTCGCCGAGCATCCGAACGCCGTGGTCGTCGACCAGTCGGGCATCGGCGTCTCGGGCCGTTCGACCCCGGCGACGTACCTCGGGATCATGGACTCGCTGCGCAAGCTCTTCGCGCGGGAGACCGGCCAGGACGCGGGCCTGTTCAGCTTCAACTCCAGTGGCGCGTGCGAGAGTTGCCAGGGCCGCGGGATCATCTACAGCGACCTGGCGTTCATGGATCCGGTGACCACGACCTGCGAGGCGTGCGAGGGGCGCCGCTTCAAGGAGGAGGTGCTCCGGCTCACCGTCGGCTCCAGCTCCATCGCCGACGTGCTCGACATGACGGCCGAGCGCGCCCTGGACTTCCTGGCCACCGTCGACGACACGGCGGTACGCCGCAGGCTGCGGGCCCTGCACGACGTGGGGCTCACCTACCTGACGCTCGGGCAGCCGCTGAGCACCCTGTCGGGCGGCGAGCGCCAGCGCATCAAGCTCGCCACGCAGCTGCACCGGACGGGCACCACGTACGTCCTGGACGAGCCGACGACCGGCCTGCACATGGCGGACGTGGACGGCCTGCTCGCCCTCCTGGACCGGCTCGTCGACGCGGGGAACACCGTGATCGTCGTCGAGCACAACCTGGAGGTCGTCAAGCACGCGGACTGGGTGATCGACCTCGGCCCCGACGGCGGCAAGCACGGCGGCCGGATCGTCTTCGAGGGCACGCCGGGGCAGCTGCTCGACGCGGACGGCTCGTTCACCGCCGCTCATCTGCGACGAGACCTGGGCCTGGACCCCTCCCACGCTGCATGATGTGCGGCAACACCCCGGCCCGGCGCCCGCCGGGCGGGGGCGCCCCCGCCGCTCCACCCCTACGGAGAGCATCCCGTGCCCAGCAAGAAAGCGCTGATCCGCCGTCCAGGACCGCGCCTCGCCGAAGGCCTGGTCACGCACGTCGAGCGGACCCCGGTCGACGCGGGGCTCGCTCTTGAGCAGTGGGAGGCGTACGCCGACGCGCTGCGGGCGCACGGCTGGGAGACGGTCGAGGTGGAACCCGCCGACGACTGCCCGGACGCGGTCTTCGTCGAGGACGCGGTCGTCGTCTTCCGCAATGTGGCACTGATCGCCCGTCCCGGCGCCGAGTCCCGGCGGCCGGAGACGGAGGGCGTGGAGGAGGCGGTGGCGCGGCTCGGCGCCTCCGTGAACTGGGTGTGGGAGCCGGGGACGCTGGACGGCGGCGACATCCTCAAGGTCGGTGACACGATCTACGTGGGCCGGGGCGGGCGAACGAACGCCGCCGGGGTACGACAGCTGCGGGCCGCCTTCGAACCGCTCGGGGCGCGGGTCGTGGCCGTACCCGTGGCCAAGGTCCTGCATCTGAAGTCGGCGGTGACGGCGCTGCCGGACGGCACGGTCATCGGCTACCCGCCGCTGGTGGACACGCCCTCGCTCTTCCCGCGCTTCCTGCCGGTGCCCGAGGAGTCCGGGGCCCACGTGGTGCTGCTCGGCGGCGCGAAGCTGCTGATGGCGGCGAGCGCGCCGAAGAGCGCGGAGCTGCTCGCGGACCTCGGTTTCGACCCCGTGATGGTGGACATCAGCGAGTTCGAGAAGCTCGAAGGCTGTGTGACATGCCTCTCAGTGCGGCTGAGGGAGCTGTACGCGTGACCAGTCCTGGAGCGGGTGGGGCGCGAGGGGCACATGAGCCCCGCCGCCGCAAGCACTTTACGGAGGGCTTAACCTACGGCAACGTAACCTACGACACCGTAGGTAGGTAGCACCCGCTCGTGCTACCACGTAACCCCTACGCACGTAGTCCGTAAAAAAACTCCCGTCCCCCTGGAGCCCCCGTGACGATCACCTCTCCTCATCTCGGCAGCACGGACGACTGGACCGATGCCCGGTTGCTGTTCGCCCTGGAAGAAGTGGTCGAGAAGGAGCTCAACCGCCATCTGAAGGTGGCCAAGGACTGGATGCCGCACGAGTACGTCCCGTTCTCCGACGCCCGGAACTTCCCCGGCTACTTCGAGGACGGCGAGGCCTGGCAGCCCGAGCAGTCCAAGGTCACCGACATCGGCAAGATCGCCCTTGTCGTCAACCTGCTGACCGAGGACAACCTCCCCAGCTACCACCACGAGATCGCGTCCCTCTTCGGCCGCGACGGCGCCTGGGGCACCTGGGTGCACCGCTGGACCGCCGAGGAGGGCCGCCACGGCATCGTGATGCGCGACTACCTCCTGGCCTCGCGCGCCGTGGACCCGGACAAGCTCGAGCAGTTCCGCATGGCGCACATGGCCGAGGGCTTCGAGTCGGACAACCGGCACTCGATGCTGCACTCGGTCGCGTACGTGGCCTTCCAGGAGCTCGCGACCCGCGTCTCGCACCGCAACACCGGCCACCAGTCGGGCGACCCCGTCTGCGACCGCATGCTGGCGCGCATCGCGACCGACGAGAACCTGCACATGGTCTTCTACCGCAACCTCCTGGGCGCGGCCTTCGAACTCGCCCCGGACCTCACGATGCAGTCCGTGCGCGATGTCGTCGTCAACTTCCGGATGCCCGGACACGGCATGCCCGGCTTCGAGCGGGCCGCCGCGCAGATGGCGATCGGCGAGATCTACAACATGCGCATCCACCACGACGACGTGATCCAGCCCGTCCTTCGCTACCTCAAGGTCATGGAGATCGGTGGGCTCGGCCCCGAGGGTCTGAAGGCCCAGGAAGAGCTCGGTCTGTACATGAACGGACTCGACAGCGAGGCCAGCAAGTTCGACGAGAAGCTGGCCGCTCGCAAGGCGCGGATGGCGGCTCGGGGCAAGTAGCCCCTCCGAGGTAGTCGGGCGGGTGGGAAGCATCCGCCGCGAAGCGGCGGAGCACTACTCGTACGACGTGCACACACCCAGCGCCGCGTCCCGGACGTCCGGGACGCGGTGGGCCCGTAGGCGGGCCAGCAGGTCCCGCCACGGAGCCGGCCAGTCCATCCGCTCCCCGAGGGATTCCACCGCCGCCACGGCGAAGAGACCGGACGCGTGGCCGCCCTCCTCGGCGAGGCGGCGCGCCACCGGCAGCAGCGGGGCCGTCTCCCCCTCCGCGTCAGCCAGGCGCGCCCCCAGCGTCGCCGCGGTCCGCACCGCGAGCGCGGGGCGCCCCTCGTGCAGCCCGGCGAGCCGCAACAGCGCCTCCCCCACCGCGGCGGGCCCGGCGTCCAGCGCCACCGCCCCGGCCAGCACCTCGGCGGCCTGCGGCACGAAATCCCCGTACCCGGCGAGCAGCCCGCCTGCCCGCAGGGCAGCGCCCCGGTACACCTCGCCCGCATCGGCCAGCGTCTGCGCCAGATACTCGATCCGCCGCCGCGCGGGCAGATCCCGGTCCGGTGACGTGACCCCATCGGCCCCCGCAAGCGCCGCGAGGGCCCCGCACAACGCCTCGTCCCCGCGCGGCGCGTTCGCCGCGGCCGTCACGAGCCCCCGCGCCGCCACCTGCCACGTCGACCGGCGGACGAGATCCGCCACCGCGTCCGCGAGCACCGAGGCCGCGTCCGGCGACCAAGGGGCCCACCGCGCGAGGGCGGCGAGCGCGAGGGCCGCGGCCTCGTCGTCCTCCGTGCCCACCGCCTCGCGCACGAGACGCGCGTACCGCTCCCGATGCCCCTGCGCCAGATCCAGCGGCCGCACCCGCAGCACAGCCGTCCGCAGCACCGCATCGCCCCCGGCCGCGTCCCGCAGCAGCCCCCACACCCGCTCCTCGCCGAGCAGCCCGCCCGCGAAGGCGACACACGCCGCCCGTACGTCGCGGTGGGCGTCCGGCGACTCGTAGGCGTCGCCGAGCAGCGCCGCCGCCTCGGACGCGGGCAGCCGCACAGCTGCGAGCCGCGCGGCCTCCTTGCGGCTCGTCACCTTCTTGCCGGGGCCGCACAGGACCTCCCGCAGCAGCACCGCGAGCCGGGACGGCGGGACATGCCGTGACGCCTGCGTCGCCGCGTACACCGCGACCCGCGCCCGCTCGCCTCCCGCGTGCGCGAGCAGCTCGGGCAGCGCGTCCCCGGGCCGCGCGATGTGGGCGAGCGCGCCGAGGGCCGCCTCGGCGAGCACGGTGTCGGGCGATCCGGTCCAGCGGCGGACGAGCTCCTCCCCCGCGCCGGGCACGGCCGCACCGCGCGCGATCGCCGCGGCGCGGTTCCACAGCGGAAGACCCGCGTCACCGGCGGCCTGCTCCAACTGCCGTGCCAGTGCCTCCTGTTGGCGAGGAAGCCAGCGGCTGATCTGCCAGGCGTAGGCGTCCACCGTCCACGGCGCGCCCTTGGTCAGGAACCGCCCGTACGGAGGTGTGCCGGACAGGAGTTGATCGAGCAGGTCCGTGCGGCGTGCGCACAGCAGGGAGCGGACCGGGACGAGCGCGCCCGCCGACGGCTCCTGTGCCAGGACACGGGCGACGCGTTCGTCGCGGGTCGCGGGCGGCTCGAGCCACAGGTCGATCGCCCTGGACACGGTCGCGTTGCTGCCGAACCGGATGGCCTGCCACAGGAGTTCCTGCAGCTCCGCCATGCCGGCGGCCCGGCGGCCGACCGCGCGGGCCAGCGCGAAGGCGAGGCTGTAGTCGGACTTCTCGGCTCCCGCCTCGATCCAGGGGCGCAGCGCGTCGAACACGTCGTGTTCCTGGCCGCGGCGCAGGGTGTGGTCCAGGCGCCCGAGGTCGGCGCCGCCGGTGTTGCCGGAGATCCGGACGAGCGTGCGCAGCGCCCAGTTCACCAACTCCCGCTGTCCGCCTGCCGCGTGCTCGCGCAGTACGGCGACGGCCAGGCGGCTGAGGCTGCCGCGGGTGCCGTGCGAGGAGTCGCGGGCCGCGACGGCGTCCACCGAGATCCGGTCCAGGAACGGTTCGGCGTCGGCACCGAAGAGGGCGGGCCGGGTCTCGGCGAGCGCGGACAGGGCGGCGGCCCGCACCGGGTCCTGCTCGTTCGCGAGCCGGGTCATCTCTTCGAGGACAGCGGTGACTTGGGCCGGTTCGCCGGAGCGTGCGGCGTTGCGGACGAGCAGCGGCCACGCCTCGGCGCGGTCGTCGGCGGCGGGCCGCCGGGTCGCCGCCACCAGACGGTCGCGCACCTGCGCGCACGGCAGGAAGGACTCGGCGAGCAGCACGGAACTCCACTGCCCGCCACGCTCCTTGACCCGCTCGGCCGTCCGCCGCGCCTCGTCGGCCACGGCGCTGCGGGGCAGCGCGTCCAGGACGGCCCCGTCGACGGTGCCGAACCCCGCGCCGCGCCCCTCGACGGCCCGCGCGTGCACGGCGGCACGCTCAGCGGGCGCGTGCGCGAGCATCAGCCGGGCGAGTTCGGCGGAGTCGTCGGCGACGGGAGTTCGGGAGCGCCCGAGCGGGCGAGCTTGTACAGCACGGACGGGGTGAGCGCACCGCTGCGCCGCAGCGGCCACCCCCAGGTCCCGCACAGGATCGTCAGGACCCGCCCCGGTGCCGCGTCGGCCAACACACCTAGACGAAAACGGAGTTGATGGGGAAACACGCTGGGCGCGAACCGGTCGAGCAGGTCGAGCACCCGGACCGGCTCCGACTCCGTGGCCGCCGCGACGCCCGCCGCGTACCGCTGCCACCACCCGTCCCGCAGCGCATCGGGCAGCGCGCCGAGCTCGCGCGCCGCCACGTCGAGCAGCGCGTCCGCGTGCCGCCTCGCCAACGGCCGCCACCCGCGCACGGAATGGAAGAGCTCCGGCAGCAGCCGCCGCACGACCGGCTCGGAGCAGCCAGGCAGCAGCCTGGCCGCCTCCACGTCGCCCCACTCGCGCCGCAGCGGGCCGATGACGCGGTCGGCGAGTGCGGTGCGGCGCCCGGCGACGATCGCACGCAGCAACTGCCGCCGCACCGCCTCGGGAGCGTCGTGGAGCGCGGCCTCGAACGCGGCGTCCGGCACCCCGTGGCTCCGCGCGGCCCGCAGGGCGTGGCCGCGCACGAAGGGGTCGGGGTCGGCGAGCCGGGCCGCGGTCCACTCGGTGTCCCCGCCGGCGCAGGCCAGCACGACGGCCACCCCGCGCTCGTACGGGCCGCCGCTCTCCAGCTCCTCCAGGACGGTGCGCAGCGCGCCGCGCCCCGCGAAGTCCCGGGCACTCTCGGCGATCTCCCGCATCCGCCGGGGATACGGCAGGGGGTCGAGATCGGAGAGCAGATAGCGGGCGGCGGTCTTCTCGGGCAGAGCCATGCGCGGATTCTGCCCGGCGGTACCGGCTCGGGGACAGCGGATTACCGAGCTGCCGAGAAGAGGATCACCGAGGGGGCGGGGCGGCTGGATTCGAACCAGCGTGTTCCGGTTTTGGAGACCGACGCGACAGCCTCTGCGCTACGACCCCGCCCTTGGGCCGGATCCTATCCTCCGGCTTCGGGCCGGGAGCCACGGGCGGCCCGGATGGGCACCACGCCGCGCAAGGGGCGCGGTGAACTGCGCGACCCGCCCCCACCGGCGCCCGCGGTCGCTCACGTCCCCGGGGCCACACCGCCCCGGCAGCGGGGCACGGCACGCCCCCGGGGCACGCCCTGGAACGGCCCGCCGTCCGCAGGGCCGTTCACCACTCCGCCTCCCGGTAGTCCTTGAGGAAGACCCCCGAGACCGGCGCGCCCGCCTCGCCCCGCACGATCGGGTCGTAGATCCGGGCCGCGCCGTCCACCACGTCGAGGGGCGTGCGGAAGCCCGCGCCCGCGATGCGGTCCTTCTTGGGGGCGGGGTTCTCGTCGGTGATCCAGCCGGTGTCGACGGCGCACATGTGCACGCCCTGCTCGGCGAGTTCGGCCGCGCTCGTGCGCGTGAGCATGTTCAGGGCGGCCTTGGCCATGTTCGTGTGCGGATGCCCGGCCGTCTTGTTGCGCACGGCGAACCGGCCTTCGACCGCCGTGACGTTCACGATGTACGTGCGGGGGCGAGGCGAGGCGAGCAGCAGCGGCAGCAGCCGGTCGCAGAGCAGGGCCGGTGCCAGCGAGTTGACCAGCTGGGTCTCCAGGACCTCGGCCGGGTCGAGGCCGCCGAGCCGGGCGGACCAGGAGTTCTCCGGCGACGCGTCGCGCAGCAGGCCCGCCTCATCGGCCGTGGGCAGGGCATCGGGCTCGGTATCGATATCGGCATCGGCATCGATGTCGGGCAGGACCATGGCGAGCGCGCCCCGCGTCACCGTGGAGCCGTCCGGCGTCCGCATCGGCCGGAAGCCGGGCGCGCCGCGGGCCCCGGCGGGCAGTTCCGCCCGCTCCCCCGCCGCGAGAGCCGCGTACGACTCGGGCGGCCTGCGGACCGTCTGCGCCGCGTTGTTGACCAGGATGTCCAGCGGCTCGGCCTCCCGGCGCAACTCCTCGCACAGGCCTAGCACTTGGCGCGGGTCACGCAGGTCGACAGCGAGCACCGTGAGCCGGTCGAGCCACTTCTCGCTGCCCCGCACCGCACGGAAGCGCCGCTCCGTGTCGTGCGGGAAGCGGCTGGTGACCAGGAGTTCGGCGCCGTCGCGCAGCATCATCAGGGCCAGCTGGAAGCCGATCTTCACGCGGCCCCCGGTGAGCAGCGCACGGCGCCCGCTCAGATCGGTCCCCAGCTCGCGCCGGGTGCGGTTGTCGGCTGCGCAGCCGGGACAGAGCCGGTGGTAGAAGGAGTCGACCTGTCGATACGACGCCTTGCAGACATAGCAGGGCCTGGCCCGCCGGAAGACCCCGGCGCTACCGGCTGCACCAGCCCCGTCGGCGACCAGCGGCGCGTCCTCACGGCGGTCGCCGGCCCCGGTGGCGGTGGCGGCCATCACGGCGGCGTCGGCGGCGGAGAGTTCGGCCCCGCGCGCCTTGCGTCTGCGCAGCCGTCCGTCCCGGGCGAAGGAAGCGGCGACCTGCTCGGCACGGAGCCGCACCGGGTCGTCGACCGGCAGCTCGCGGAGCCTGCCGATCACGTCGTGGAAGGCCGCGAGGTCCGCCTCGCTGATCCCGCCGCTCTCACTCATCCGTCCCGCCCCGCCCGTGCCGTCCGCTCGTGGTCCCGGCCGGATTCGAACCGGCGTATCCGCCATGTCATGGCGGCGAGTCTGCCTCTGCTCTACAGGACCCCGCACCCGCGCCGACCAGGAGTGTTCGGTCCGCGCGCGCCCCCGGATCGTAGCCGCGCCACTGCCGCCGTGCCGAATCGATTTACGACCGCCCGCCCCGGTGCAACGGTGGGCAGCGGGGGTGGAACCCATGGCACAGACCCATGAATGGATGTTCTACGAGGTCATGTGGCGCGGCTGGGCGGGGCGGGCCCGCGTGCCCTATCCCGTTCCGTGGTGGGCGCAGGCCGCCTTCCGGCGCTGGAGCGACGACTTCGACTCGGGAACGTACGAATCCAAGGAGGCCGCCTTCGCCTCCAACGCCCTGTACCGCTACTGGCACATGGTGGGCGTCAAGGACCACCGGCAGGAGTCCCTGATCGGGCAGGCGGGCGAGATCGAGCCCGTCTACGACAAGTACTGCCTGTCCTTCTTCCTCTACTCACCGTCGACCGGCGCCCTGCGGCTGCCGCAGCTGACGGACGCCGGGACCCTCGGCCAGCGCATGGAGGCGCCCCATCTGCCGGTGGTCCTGACGACGTTCCGCACCGCTGACGGCACCGAGTTCGTGCAGCGGACCTTCGGTACGGCCGTCGGCCCCCGGCAGCGGGACCTCGTCCTGACCCGTCTGACGGTGGGCAGCGCGACCGGGCAGCCGCGCGAGGGCTGGCTGTGCGCGGCCGTCATGCCCGCGGGGCCGAGCGGCTTCCAGCGGCACGACCGCAACGGCCGCCAGATCACGGACCGGCGCCTGACGTTCCTGCGCCATCTGCCCGACGAGGGCCGGGTGGAGACCAACAGCGGGTGGGGGCCGGTGTTCGACACGCCTCCCGAGCAGTACGGCGTGTACGGCAACCCGGACTTCAGTGACGAACCGGATTCCTATCTGAGCCGCAACCCGTTCCACGACCTGGTCATGGGCGGCAAGCTGAACGGCGCGACGCAGGCCCAGGACCAGATCGCGGGTCTGTGCAGCGCGGCGTTCGCCTGGCCCTACCGGGTCGCGGACGACGAGCTGTTCGAGCTCGACGTCCGCCTGCCGGTCGACCTCTACAGCGGCGCCGCCGACCTCGCGGAGATCAAGGCCACTCCGGCCGCGGCTCTGGAGGAGGCCAACCGCCTGTTCTGGACGGGCAAGCTGATCGCGCAGGGCGTGCAGCCCGAACTGCCGCAGCCCGTGGCGCACTTGGCGGACCGGTTCCGGCAGTGCCGCTCGCAGCTCCTGATCCTCTCCGACCACGGCGAGATCCATCCGGGCCCGACGGTGTACGACTCCTTCTGGATCCGTGACTCGTCCGTCGAGGCCACGGCGTGCTCGCTGGTCGGCGACGCGGCCCTGGCCGAACGGCAGTTGGGCACGCACTATCCGCTGAAGTTCAACCGCGGCTCGGGCCGGATCGGGCCGTGTGCCGAGTACGGCTTCTACGGCGGGCCGCACGAGAAAAACGACCGCGAGTGGGACAGCAACGGCCAGGCGCTGTGGGCGATCGGCCGCTTCGACCGGACACACGGCCGGTCCACCGCGTTCGGGGCCAAGCTCTACACGCCGTACGTCATCGACGGCGCCCGGTGGCTGCGCGACAACCGCGACCAGTACGGCCTGCTGCACAGCGGCTGGAGCGCCGAGCACCTCGGCGAGCGCGACAAGCCGCACTACTGGGACGACCTGTGGGGCCTGGCCGGTCTGTACGAGGCCGCGCGGCTCGCGGAGCGGATCGGCTCCCCCGACGTGCCCGAACTCTGGGGCTCCTTCGACGACTTGAAGCGGGCCACGGCGGCATCGGTGCGCTGGGTCCTTGCGGAGCAGCAGAGGCGCGGCGCCTGGGAGACGTACATCCCGACCGGGCCCGGTGACGTCGGCCGGCTCGACTCGACGATGATCGGCACGGCGGCGTTCTTCCACCCGCTGCGGCTGCACATGGGCAGCAAGCTGGGCGAGGACATCGACCGGGCGGCCCGCTGGACGCTCGACACGATGTACGCGCACTTCGTGACCGGCGGCTACCGGCACGAGGCGGCCTGGAACACCTACGGCCCCTACCTCACGACGCAGTTGGCGCACGCGTATCTCCTGGCGGGCGACGCCGCACGGATGGACACGCTGCTCGGCTGGATCGTGGGCGCGTCGATGCCCCGGACCGAGGAGCGGGCGGTGGCGCTCGGCGCGTGGAACGAGCAGCACGCCTTCCCCATCGCGTCCGACTACCGCGAAGTCCCCTCCCGCCACTGGTACATGGGGGACATCCCGCACGGCTGGGCGGCGGCCGAGTATCTGCTCCTGATCCGCGACATCCTCTTCTTCGAGGCGGACGAGGACAGGGACCCGCACCTCTACATCGCTCCGGGCATACGCCCCCACTGGGTGCCGGACGGTGCGTCGGTGGCCGTGGACGACGCACCGAACCTGTTCGGGGCGCCCTTCGGCTACCGCCTCACCCATGACGCGGGCCGGCGGAAGGTCACCGTGGACATCACGCGGGCGCCGGAGCGCGTGCGGTACGTCTATCCGTGCCGGTTCGGCCCGGTGCGCGCGGTCATGGCGGACGGCCGCGATCTGACGGTGACGGGGGACGACGTGCACATACCGGCGGGGACGAGGAGGTTCACGGTCACGTACGCCTGAGGCTGAGCCGTTCCTTCTCCGAGAGCCCGCCCCAGACGCCGAACCGCTCGTCATGGGCCAGGGCGTACTCGAGGCACGCCGGGCGCATCTCGCAGAGCTGGCAGATGTACTTGGCCTCGCGCACCGAGCTGCCCGGTTCGGGGAAGAAGAACTCGGATCCCGTCTGGGCGCACAGGGCCTGCTCCCAGGCGACTTCCGGCTCGGCTGTCATGTGGATCTGCATGCCGTCGATGCTGGCAGGGGGTGCGAAACAAGGGATCAACGAACGATCAACGCCATGACATGGGCTGTTTCGCCTCCTGTTTCGGCCTCCTCCTGCTTGCCCGCGGGGGAACGCGGCGAAACGCTCACGGGCGGGTTCCCGTGCCGAACGGGACGCGCGCCTCCGTCCCGTCCGGCACCTTCCGCCCTCAGCTTCCGCCCGGTGCCTCCGGCTGCATGAGCGCGAACCGCGCCCCGGAGGGATCGGCGAGCTTGGCGAAGCTGCCGACGCCCGCGAGGTCCATGCGCGGCACCCGGACCGTGCCCCCGGCAGGCTCGACCTTGGCGAGCACGGCGTCCATGTCCGTCACCTGGAAGTACGGAGTCCAGTACGGCCCGGCCTTGGCTTCCTCCTGGGCGTCGGACAGCGGCCACAGGCCGCCGAACATGTCGTCCTCGGTGCCGCCCGCGGGGTGCACCATCGTGTAGGAACCGCCCTCGAAGGCCTGGGTGGAGGTCCCCCAGTCGAACACCGCTCCATAGAACTCCTGGGCCGCCTTGATGTCCGGGGTGTAGAGCTCGGTCCAGCACATGCTGTTCGGGGCGTCGACCAGGTCGAGGCCCTTGTTCGTGCCCGGCTGCCAGACGGCGAAGCCGACCCCCTGGGCATCATTGAAGACCGCCATGCGACCGAGGTCACCGACGTCCATGGCCTCGTACACCGTGCTGCCGCCGGCCTGCTCGACCGCCTTGGCCGTCGCGTCGGCGTCCGGTGTCTTGAAGTAGAGCGTCCAGGACGGAGGGGACTGATCGGCGGTGACCGTCATCGCTCCCGCCACGGTCTTGCCGTCCGCCTGATACATGCCATAGCCACCGAATTCCGCGCCACCCGGCAGGAACCGCCACCCGAAGAGATCGCCGTAGAAGGCATGGGCGCCTTCAAGATCCGGAGTGCCGAGGTCCACCCACGTCGGGGCACCCACGGCATAACGGGTTTTGAGCATGATCGACTCCTTTGTCGCATCTCTCTTCCCTTTCTCCGAGTCTGACACCCGGCACTGACAGTGCGCGCATGCTGCCACCTTGTGAAGGAAACAAGATTCTGAGAGCGCTCTCAGTCACAACTCTTGACGGTCGAATGGGCCGAAGCGACAGTGGTCGCACCACAAGGCCGGCCACCCCCACAGCCACCCACGGCCGCACGACATCCCCCCACACACATCCCGGGAGACCTTCCGTGATATCGCGTCGAGTGTTCCTGTCCACTGCCGCCGGAGCCGCCGGAGCCCTCACCTACCCCGTCTGGGGAAGCGCCCTCAGCCCCGGCGCCAAGGCAGCACCCGCGACCTGTGAACTCGCCCTCCAGAACAAGTCGTTGCCCGGCCAGGTGCACGCCTACGTCACCGGACACGAGCAGGGCACCGACCGCTGGGTCCTGCTGAAGCCGGACGGCGGCGTCTACCGCCCCGATTCGCCGTCGGCCCCGCAGACCCCGCTGCCCGTCGACTGCGCGATCCCGCTCGGCGCGGCGGGCTCCGCACCGAAAGTACTGACGCTCCCTCAAATGTTCGGCGCACGCGTCTACTTCGTACGGGACGACAAGCTGGACTTCTTCCTCAACCCGGGCCCGTCGCTGGTCGAGCCCGCGTTCGCGACCAAGGAGGACGCCAACTACGGGCGCACGTGGTCGTTCTGCGAATTCACCTTCAACAGCTCGCAGTTGTACGCCAACATCAGCTACGTGGACCTCGTCACGGCCCTCCCCATCGGCCTGACCCTGGAGGGGGACGCCACGCACACGGTGGCACCGCTGCCGGACGGCGCCGTCGACAAGATCGCCTCCGACCTCGCAGCCCAGGGGGAGAAGGACGGGCAGCCCTGGGGTGATCTGGTGATCCGCGGCGACGGCGGCGACGTACTCCGCGTCATCTCGCCGCAGAACCTCATGGCCCCGTACTTCGACCGCCCGAACGAGATGCCGTTCCGGGACGTGTGGAACAGCTACATCGACCAGGCGTGGGAGAAGTACCGGAGCACCGACCTGAAGATCGACCTGCAGGGCGGCCGTGGCGTGTTCACGGGCCGGGTCAGCGGCGACACGCTGACGTTCAACGGCGGGCACACGTTCTCGAAACCGACCTCGAAGGACATCTTCACCTGCAACCACGGCCCCTTCACGAACAACCCCGGCGACGCCGACGACAAGAAGGGCCTGCTGGCGCGGCTCGCGGCGGGCTTCAACCGGAGCATCATGCTGACGCACGCGGAGCAGCCGAACGGGGCGGGTGCCGGTGACTACTACAAGGGTGACGTGACCAACCACTGGGCCCGGGTCGTGCACGCGAACTCGCCCATCGGATACGCCTTCCCGTACGACGACGTCCGGCCGGACGGTGAGCCCGATGTGTCCGGGGCCGCGCACGACGGGAATCCGCGGCGGTTCACGGTGAGTGTCGGGGCCTAGCGGCCCCGGCGGGGGCCTCCCGCACGTTTCCACCACGCATACCGCCCCGTCGCGCGCTGGTCGCGACGGGGCGGTGTGGCGTTGTGGCGTTGTGGCGTTGTGGCGTGCCTACTGGCAGTTGTTGCCCGCGGCCGGGTTGAGGAGGCCGACGACGTTCAGGCTGTTGCCGCAGGCGTTGATGGGAACGTCGACGGGAACCTGCAGGAGGTTGCCGCTGAGGACGCCCGGCGAGTTCTGGGCCGTGCCCTCGGCGTAGGCGCCGGGGCCGGGGTCGGCGACGGCGGAACCGGCCCCGCCGATGACGGTGACCGCGGCGAAGGCCGCTGCTGCCAGGATCGCGCACTTGCGCATGGTGTTACCTCCGGATGAGGGGAAGTGCTGAAGCGAGCCTCACCCGGGCGCGACGCGGCAAAAACGCCGGTGGACCGTGCGGGGTAACGAGGGCACCCGTTCGTGGGATGTCGGCCCTCTGGAGCCCCCTGGAGCCCCGCGTCCCTGGCCTCGTGGCCTCGTGGCCTCGTGGCCGCCGGGCAGGGATCGGGACCGGGAAGGCACGGCCCCCTACGCCGACTCCCTCCGCACCAGCTCCGTCGGCAGGACCACGCTCTGTGTCGGCAGCTCGCCCCGCGCCAGCAGCATCCTCGCCATCAGCCGGCCCATCTCCTCGATGTCCTGACGCACCGTCGTCAGTGGCGGGTCCACCTGCTCGGCGACCGGCAGCATGTCGTCGAAGCCCACCACCGCGACGTCGTCCGGCACCCGCTTCCCCCGCTCGCGGAGCACCCGGAGGGCCCCCAGCGCCGACAGGTCGTTGCCGGCGAAGACCGCGTCCACCTCAGGGACGCGGTCCAGGAGCTCGCGCATCGCGCGCTCGCCGCCCGCCGGGGTGAAGTCGCCCTGCGCGACGAACCTCTCCCCCGCCTCCGGCAGGACGTCGCGGAAGCCGTCGAGGCGGTCCACCGCCGACGTCTGGTCGAGCGCGCCGGTGATGTGCGCGATGCGGGTGCGGCCCAGCGAGACCAGGTGGCGCACCGCGTCCCGCGCACCGCCGCGGTTGTCGCAGTCGACGTACGGAGACGTCACCGTCCCCTCCGGCCACCCAGGGCGGCCGCCGAACACCGTCGGCACGCCCGCGCCCTGAATGATGCCGGGCAGCGGATCGTCCAGGTGCAGCGAGAAGACGAGGGCGCCGTCCACATGGCCACCCGCCAGATAGCGGCCGACCCGCTCGTGGTCGTCACGCCCCTCCGTCAGGAGCAGCACCAGCTGAACGTCACGCGACGTCAACTCCTTGCTGATGCCCCGGAGTTGCCGGGCGAAGAACGGGTCGGCGAACACCCGCGTCTCCGGTTCGGCGATCACCACGGCGACCGCGTCGTGGCGGCGGGTCACCAGACTGCGGGCGGCGCGGTTCGGCACGTAGCCGAGCTCGTCGACCGCCTGCCTGACCTTCTCGGCGAGCACCTCGCGTACGCCCGCGTCGCCGTTGACGACGCGGGAGACCGTGGCCCGGGAGACTCCGGCCCGCGCGGCCACGGCCTCCAGGGTGGGGCGTGGGGCGGCGCTCGGCGGCTCGGTCACGTGGGGCTCCTCGGGGCAGCTTGCGAGTGTGCGCCGGTCAGGATACGACCGGCGGGCAGGGCGGGGAGATTCCCCGCCCGCTTCACCTGCGCGCGTCCGCCCTGATCAGCTCGGCCGCCTTCTCCGCGAGGGCCACCGTGGGCGCGTGCGTGTGGCCCCGCGTGATCCGCGGCATGACCGAGGCGTCCACGACCCGCAGCGCGGTCACGCCGCGCACCCGCAGCGCCGGATCGGTGACCGAGGCCTCGTCGCTGCCCATCCGGCAGGTGCCGACCGGGTGGTAGAGCGTCTCGGACGCCCCGCGGACCGTCCGGGCCAGGCTCGCGTCGTCGACCGTGCCCGGATGCGGCGCCAGCGGGTCCGCCGCGTACGGGGCGAGAGCGGGGCCAGCCAGGAGTTCCTCGGCACGGCGCACCCCGGCGACCAGGGTGCGGATGTCGGCCTCCGCCGTCAGATAGCCGGGGTCGATGAGGGGCGCGGAGCCCACCCCCGGGCCCCTCGGCGTGATCCGGCCCTCGCTCTCCGGCTGGAGCAGCACCACGCCGATGGTGATGCCGTGTTCGGTGGGCGGGGTGAGGCCGTGGTTGACGAAGGGGACAGGTGCGTAGATCAACTCGATGTCGGGAGCGGTGAGTTCGGGCCGGGTCTTGATGAAGGCGACGGCCTCGGCGACGTTCGACGTGAGCGGTCCGCGCCCGCCGAGCAGGAAGCGGCCGATGTTGGCGAGGGAGTCCGCGCCGGTCAGCGTGATGGGCCGCGGGCAGGTCATGGTGATCGCGTAGGCGAGATGGTCCTGGAGGTGGCGGCCCACGCCCGGCGACTCGACGCGTGTCTCGATGCCCGCCTTCGACAGGTCGTCCGGGTCGCCGACGCCGGAGGCCTGAAGGAGCTGCGGGGAGCCGATGGCACCCGCGCTGAGGATCACCTCGCGGCGGGCTATCAGCTTCCCGGGCACGCCGTCGGCGATGACGCCCGCCACGCGCGTCCCGTCGAACTCCAGCCTGCGGACGCGGGCTTCGGTGAGGACGTGCAGGTTGCGGCGGCGCCTCGCGGGTTTCAGATAGCCGTCCGCGGCGCTCCAGCGGCGGCCGCGGCGCTGGTTGACCGGGGTGAGCGCGAAGCCGCCGTGGTCGGGCTCGTTCAGTTCGGTCAGCTCGCGCAGGCCCGCGTCGCGGCAGGCGTCGAGGAACGCGGTGGTGGTCGGGTTGAGGGCGCGGGGCGGGGAGATCCAGAGCGGCCCGTCGCTGCCGTAGACGCTGTCCGTGCCTGCCGCGCCCGCCCCGGCCGCACCGCCCGTCCACCGCTCCGCGCGCCGGAAGTAGCGCTCGAAGGCGTCGTAGGACCACTCGGGCCCCGCGGCCTCGCCCCAGGCGTCGTAGTCGTCGCGGTGGCCGCGCACCCACATCATGGCGTTGATCGAGGACGATCCGCCCAGCGTGTGACCGCGCGGCCAGTACAGTTCGCGGCCGTCGAGCGCGGCCTGCTTCACGGTGGAGTAGTTCCAGTCGTAAGGCGTCTTGAACAGCTTCGGGAAGGCCGCCGGGATGCGGATCTCGGGCTTCCGGTCGCGTGGCCCCGACTCGACGAGCGCCACCCGTGTCGCGGGATCCTCGGAGAGCCGGGCGGCGAGGACGCATCCCGCGGAACCGGCACCGACGATGACGTAGTCGTACACGCTGTCCTTGCTCAACTCTGCTCCCTTGAATGGCAGTTCGCGGAGGTGCTCACAGGGGACGTACGGGTGTGGCGCGCGGATGAAACGCATGGATGATCCGTACAAGGAGTACACCCAACGTGGACCTCTGGGTAAAGGGATGGCGCCTGGAACGGCGTGTCCTACAAGATCTCCACATGACGACCAGAAAGGCCGATGCCGAGCACGGAACGCAGCCGACCGCGCCGCCCCACACGCAACCGGGGACGCGGAACACACCGCTCACCCCGTACGCACGTCTGCCGCGCCGCCACCACGACCGCCACATCGCGCACAGCACCGTCGACGCCTTCGGACAGGCCCACTGGCTTCTCGCCGCGCGCGAGCCGCTCCCCGGACGTGGCGCGATGAAGCCGTACGACGCGGTGGTCGTCACCGTCGACGCCGACGGCAGGGACCATGCGACGGAGCTGAACGCCGTGCGGGCACGGTATCCACGGATCGACGCGCTGCCCGACGGGGGCTTCGTCGTGGCGGACGCCCGCAGCCGCAGGTCCGAGCAGCATGTGCAGGTCTTCGACGCGCTCGGGCGCGAGTCGTGGTCCTTCCGTGTCGGGGACGCCATAGAGGACCTTCTGGCCGATCAGGCGGGCCGGTTGTGGGTCGGCCACTTCGACGAAGGGGTCTTCGGCGACGACGAGCTCAGCCATCCGGGCCTGCGGTGCTGGAGCGCCGAGGGTGATCCGCTGTGGACGTACGAGGCGGAGGAGGGCGCGAGTCAGATCTACGACTGCTACGCGCTCAACGTGACCGACGAATCCGTCTGGGTCTGCGCCTACAGCGACTTCACCCTCCTGGAGGTCCGCCCCGGCCGGGCGGTGCGCCGGCGCGCCAACGACCTGGAGGGAGCGACGGCCCTTGCCGTGCACGAGGGGCGGGTCACCTTCCTCGGCGGGTACGGAGACGACCGTGACCGGCTCGTGGACGCCGAGGTCGGGCACCAGGACGTCCGGCCCTACGCCTCCGGACGGCTCGTCGGGGCCGACGGCGGTCCGCTTCGGGCCCGCAGGACGGTCAGCCGCGGCCCGCGCATCTACGTACAGGAGGAGCCGTACACCGCCTGGACGGTCCTGGACATCAGCGTGCCCGGCGTGTGACGCGATGTGCGACGCGACGGCGGGGAAGCCCCAGGTCATCCCTGGTGGCCCGACCCGCATCCGGCCCTCGGAGCACGGCACCTAGGCTGTCGGGATGTTCGAGAAGCGGAGAGCGCGCAAGCAGGCGGAACTTCAGGAGAAGCTGGCCGCCGAGCTGCGGGATCCCGACGCGGAGGTCCGGCGGAAGGCGGCGGTCTCCGCCGCCACGACCGGCGACCTCGACTGGGCGCTGCGCGAGCTGACGCGGGCCGTGGAGCGCGAGCCGTGGACCGAGGAGTTCTCCTCGACCGTGGCGGAGAGCCTCGCCGCCGTGCTCCGCCGCGACCCGACGGTGCGCGAGCGCACGGAGCGCGTCTTCGCGCTGCACCTGGACGACCCCGAAGGCCTCGTGCGCGCCTGGACCGAGCTGACGGAGGAGCTCGGCGGCGGCCCTGCCGTGCGGGACGTCGACGGCGACCTGCGCGACGAGTTGCGAGCGCGCCTCCCCGACCTGCGCGACAGGGGCTGGACGGCGGAGGGAATCGCCGGCGTCGGCCGGCCGGACAGCTTCGCGCGCGAGCTGGCCTTCGACGTCGCGGTCATCGTGACCTCCCTCGCGATGCGCAGGAACACACCGGTACCGGACGACGAGGCGGACCAGGTCCGCGCCGAGATGCGCGCGGCGCTCAAGAAGGCCCTGCCCCACGCCCCGGGAAGCGACGAACGGACCGAGATCCTGGTCCCGTTGACGCGGATACCGGCGGTGGAGGAATGGACGGACCGCGCACGTGCGGGCCTGCGCGCCGACGAGGCACTGGCCCTGTGCACGAGCGGGGAGCGTGACCTGGCGACGCTGGGCACGGAGACCCTGGCCAAGATCCTCTTCCGCGAGGTCGTCCGGCGTGACCGGGTGCGCGAGACACTCGACCGCCTCGTCGCCCAGGGCGAGCAGGAGGAACAAGGAGAGCAGGGGGAGCACGGGCCACACGGCACCCAGGACTCCTTCCTCCTGAGTCAGATCCTGGCCTGCTACAGCCACCTTCACGTGCCGTTCCCCCTGGACGACCCGCCGCTCGGCCTCTTCCTGGACGGGCTGCGTCACCCCGACCCCATGGTCCGCGCCGGTGCCGCCGAGAGTCTCGACCCGATCGTGACGGGCTCCCCCGTGGAGGGCCGTGCCGTCGAAGGTCTCGTCGGCCTCCTCGAGCACGACCCCGAGACCGACGTCCGCCGGCACGCCGCCATCGCGCTGAGGTGGCTCAAGTGCGGCGAGGAACACCACGCGGGCATCGCCGCCGACGCGCTGGCCCGCCAGGCGGACTCGCCCGACCCGGAGATCCGCGCGCACAGCATCGCCGACGCCCTTCGACGGGGCGCCCCGGACGCGTACGACCGGCTGCTGTCCGCGCTCGAATCCCCGGACGCACACTGGCAGTTGCTGTCGGGTCTCCTGAACGTCCCCCTCGGCTCCGGATTCGTCCTGCCCTCACGCTCCGTGCGCAAGGCGCTCATCGAACGCCTCGAAGCACTGCGCGCCACGGGCTGGGCCGAGCGGGACGTGGCCGTCGAGTTCCCGAATGCGGACGACCGGGCGGAGCTGCTCGCCGCCCTCCTGGAGACCCTGAACGACCTCTAGCCGTGCCCCTCGTGGCCCTCGTGACCGGACGCCTCGGACTCCCCGTCGGCTCCCGACTCCTTGGACTCCTTCGACGCACCTGAGTCCGCGGACTTCTTCGCGGCACCGGAAGCATGATGCGGCTCGTAGTCCGGGATCGTCCCGTCCGCCTTCTTCACCAGGAAGTACCCCGCCATCCCCATGTCGGAGTGGCTCTGCACATGGCAGTGGTACATCCAGGCGCCCGCGCCCACCCCCTCCCCCGCGATGACCTGGAAGCCGAACGAGTCGCCGGGTCCGGTGATCTTGTCGTCGAGGATCTGGCTCGGGTCCTCGGGGCCGGTCAGGAGGCCCGTGCGGTTGTCCGCCCAGCGGTGACCGTGGACGTGGAACGTGTGGTAGTACTCGCCGTGCGTGATCGAGACGAACTCGACCCGATCACCCACCGTGGCCTCGAAGTTGGGGCTGTCGTGACCCGCCTTGTTGTTGATCGTCATGTCGTTGAAGACGATCGTGAAGGTCTTGTCCGGCAGCAGATCGCCCTTGCGGCGCACGATCAGCGCGCCGTAGAGCCCCTTGCGCACGCCGCCCGTCCCGTGATCGGTGCCGACGACGTGGTCGTGGTAGTGCCAGTAGCCCGCCGTGCCCGGCCGCCAGGTGCCGTCCTTGCGGCGGCCCGGCGCGTGCGTGCGCCAGGTGTAGGTCCGCTTGCCGCCCGGCTCGACGTGGCTCTTGGTGTGTCGGGTGCCGTCGCTGGATATCTCGTAGTCCATGCCGTGGACGTGCAGGCTGGCGTCGACGTCCATGGTGTTCTCGAACTCGATGTGCAGGGTGTCGCCCTCGTTCAGCTCGATGAGCGGGCCGGGGATGGACGCCTTGCCCTTCTCCAGGCCGTAGCCCATCTGCCCGTCCGCCAGCTTCTCGGCGTACATCTTGATGCGGCGCACCTCGCCGCCGGCCGGCGCTGTCTTCGGCCCTTCGGCCGTGCTCGCCTCGGGCGCGGCGGCTAGCGACAACGATGTCACCCCGGCCGTCGCGACGGCCCCGCCCACGAGCATCCGCCGGTTGAAGCTGCGTCGGTCCATGCCGAACTCCCCACTGCGGTACGGAGACTGACGGGGCACAGGTGGCCCCCGAGACGGCCACACGGTACTGGGGGGATCTTCGTTTATCCACACGCAGGACAAAGTTCGCGGTATTCCGGTGTTACCTATTGGCGAGTGGCGAAAAGAGGTCTAGCTTCATCCGCGCCTGTTGCTGTGACCGACGAGGGGTGGGTGTACTCATGCGGCTCACACCGCATCAAGAGCCCTTGGCTGTACGAGGGTTGAGCAGAGTCAGACGCAGACCGAACCGCCAGGACAAGAACCAGAACCGGAACCGCAACCGGGTCGGCTCGCGCCGCGCCTGGGCCGCCGCCCTGCTCTCCGGAGCCATGGTGACCGGCGCGCTCTCCACACAGGCCGCCACCGCGCGGCCCTATCCCACGCCACCGTTGACAACGATGTCCCTGCCGTCGCCGCCCGGCCAGGCGAACGTGCGCGTCCTTGTCTTCCATGGGTCGGCCGCGGGCGGTGACGAGTCACCGGTCGTGAACGCCGGCATCGAGGCCATCGAGAAGATCGGCCAATCAGGACCGGCCGCCCAGCGGTTCAGGATCGAGGCGACCGACGACCCCGCGGTCTTCACGAACGAGGCCAAGCTCGGCAAGTTCAACGCCGTGGCCTTCCTGACCGGCGGCGGCGACGTCCTCGACCCCGAGCAGGAAGCGGGCCTGGAGGCCTACATGGAGGCGGGCGGCGGCTTCCTCGGCATCCATGACGCGGCCCGCGCCGAGCCGTACTCGACCTGGTTCACCGGTCTGATCGGCGCTCGCCCCGCCGACTCAAGCCCGACGAACGTGCAGCGCGCCACCGTCGAGGTCGGCGACCGGGAGAATCCGGCCACCAAGGACCTTCCCCTCCAGTGGAAGCGCCCCGACCAGTGGCTGAACTGGACCAAGAACCCGTCCGGCGAGGTCCACACCGTGGCCCGCGTGCGCGAGTCGACGTACCAGCCGGGCGAGAGCAAGAACGGCGCGGACCACCCGATCTCGTGGTGCCGTGACTACGACGGCGGACGCGCCTTCTACACCGGGATGGGCGGCACGGCGGCCTCGTACGACGAGACCGACTTCCGCCAGCACCTGCGCGGCGCCCTGAACTGGACGACCCGCATCTCGCGCGCCGACTGCAAGTCGACGATCACCGCCAACTACAAGGCGCAGCGCCTGACCCAGGCCAACCAGCCGGGCCAGAACGACCAGATCGGCGAGCCGCACGGCCTGGTCACCGCGCCCGACGGACGGATCTTCTACATCGGCCGCGGCGGCGCCGACTCCTCGCAGCCGGTCATCACCGACTGGAACAACCCGGACATCGGCAAGGGCAAGGGCGAGATCCACGTCTACGACCCCAAGACGAAGAAGTCGACGCTCGCCGGAGCGCTCACCATCTTCGGCAACAAGGGTGGCGGCGATGAGCTGATCAAGGTCGAAGAGGGGCTGCTCGGCATCGAGCTCGACCCGAAGTTCGAGGAGAACGGGTGGGTGTACCTGCACTACACACCCCACTCGAAGATCAACCGCGAGACACACATGGCCGAGCGCTACGTCTCGCGCTTCACGCTCGACCAGACCACGAACAAGCTGGACCTCGCGAGCGAGAAGGTCCTGCTCAAGTGGCCTGTCCAGATCCACAGTTGCTGCCACGCGGGCGGCGGGATGGCCTGGGACTCCAGGGGCAATCTCTACATCGCGACCGGTGACAACAACTCCTCGGGCTTCAGCAACGGTTACTCGGGCAACAACCCGCAGCCCAACTTCAAGGGCGTCTCCTTCGCGGACGCGCGCCGCACCGCGGGCAACACCAACAACCTCAACGGCAAGATCCTGCGCATCCACCCGGAGGCCGACGGGACGTACACGCTCCCCGATGGCAACCTCTTCACCGGCAAGGAGCCGGACGAGGGCGGCGGCAAGACGCGCGGTGAGATCTATGTGATGGGCGTCAGGAACCCTGCGCGCATCTCCGTCGACAAGAAGACCGACACCCTCTACGCGGGCTGGGTCGGCCCGGACGCCGGTGAGCCGTCGACGACGTGGGGCCCGGCGAAGTACGACACGTTCGCCGCGATCACCCACGCCTCCAACCGCGGCTGGCCGTACTGCATGGGCAACAACCAGCCCTACCGCGACCGCAATCTGCCGGACCCGACGAAGCCGCTGGGCTGGTACGACTGCAAGAACCTCAAGAACGAGTCGCCCAACAACGACGGCCTGGTGAACATCCCGCCGGCCGAGCCGAACAACATCTGGTACTCGCCGCAGGGCGGCGGCGTCGACTACCCGCGCGACGCGAACGGCGTCCCGAGCTACAAGACGGCTGAGCAGAAGACGCTCCTGCCGTGGCTCAAGGGCGGCGGCCAGGCCACGATGAACGGCCCGGTCTACCGCTTCGACGCGGCCAACACCAGCGCGGACAAGTGGCCTTCGTACTGGGACGGCAAGTGGTTCGTCGGTGACTTCTACGACGCCGACCAGCCGCGGCACGCGGTGATCATGGACCCGAAGACGGTCGGCAGCGGCGGTCTGCCCACGCACGCCGAGTCCCTGAAGAAGATCATCCCGATCGGCAACGACGGCATCAAGAACCTCATGGACTGGAAGTTCGCCCCCGACGGCTCGCTGTACGTGCTCGACTACGGCCGCGGGTTCTTCACCTCGGACTCCAAGTCGGCGCTGTGGCGCGTCACTTACTCCGGCGGCGAGGCCACACCGGCCGCCAAGGACCTGGCAAGGAGGGCGGGATGACGATACCCGCGGTGCGCAAGCGAAGACTCTGGACGGCGCTCTTCGCGTCGCTCCTGATGGTGCTCGGCCTGACGTCGACGGCGGCGAGCCAGCCCGACAACCCGGGCCGGGCGGCGGCCCAGACGCTGACCTGGACGGCGAACAACGCGATCGACAAGTACGCATCCGCGCCCGCCACGGCGGTCGCGGGCGCCACGACGATCGTCTTCGAGAACAGTGAGGCCACCGGCAACGACACCGGCATGCCGCACACGCTGACGTTCGACGTCTCCGACCCCGAGTACAACAACGACGTACCGCTGAACATCCTGGCCAACCCGAACGACGACCAGGGCGGCAAGCACACGGCGGAGGTCACCCTCTCGCCGGGCCGTTACCGCTACCACTGCACGATCCCCGGCCACGGCTCGATGCAGGGCATCCTCGTGGTGACCGAGGGCGGCGGCGAGGACACCACCGCTCCCGAGACCGCCGCGAAGGTCGAGGGACAGACCAACTCCGATGGCGCGTACGTCGGTTCCGCCACCGTCTCGGTGACGGCGACCGACGCGGGTTCGGGCGTCGACAAGACGGAGTACGCGGTCGGGGCGGACGGCGCCTGGCAGCCGTACACCGCGCCCGTGGTCGTCGACCAGGTCGGCACCCACAAGATCCGCTATCGCGCGAGCGACAAGGCGGGCAACGTGGCGGCGGAGAAGGCCGTCGACTTCACGGTGGTCGCGCCGGACACCGACGACAAGACGCCCCCGGAGACCTCGGCCACGGTGACCGGCGAGAAGAACGACAAGGGCGAGTACATCGGGATGGCGACCGTCACCGTGACGGCGTCCGACACCGGTTCCGGTGTCAACAAGATCGAGTACGCGGTCGGTGACGGCGGCGCATGGACGGCGTACACCGCGCCGGTCATGGTCCACGCTGCGGGCGCGCACAAGATCCGCTACCGCGCGTCCGACAAGGCGGGGAACCAGGCTGCGGAGAAGGCCGTCGAGTTCACCGTGGTCACGCCGCCGGTCGAGGACAAGACGCCGCCGGAGACCACCGCGAAGGTCGAGGGCGACAAGAACTCGGACGGCGCGTACGTCGGCAAGGCGAAGGTGAGCGTCACCGCGACCGACGCCGACTCCGGTGTCGACAAGGTCGAGTACTCCCTGGACGGCGGCCCGTACCTCACGTACTCCACCCCGGTCGTCGTCGACCGCGTGGGCCGGCACACGGTGGCGTACCGCGCGAGCGACAAGGCGGGCAACACCTCGGCGGCCAAGGACGTCTCGTTCACGATCGCGGAGGGCGGCGGGGTCCCGGCCCCCAACTGCCCGGAGTTCGACGAGCGGTTGACGGTCATCGTCGGCACGATCGACACGGGCATCCCGAACCGCGTCACCAACAACCGGTGCCGCATCAACGAGATGATCGAGGACGAGAAGGAGTGGACCTCGCACGCGCTCTTCCTGAAGCACGTCAAGAGCGTGACGGACAAGCTCCTGAAGGCCGGTGAGATCGACCAGCGCGAGTACAACAAGATCAACAAGGCCGCCAAGCAGTCCGGCATCGGCAAGCCCGGCCAGACGGAGGGCTACCGCAAGATCTTCGACGGCACCCAGGACTCGCTGAACAAGTGGGAGCAGGTGGGCGGCGGCAAGTTCGGCCTGAACGCGGACGGTTCGATCACCAGCAGCACCACCGTCGAAGGCATGGGCATGCTGTGGTTCCCGCAGCGCAAGTACGGCGACTTCTCGTTGAAGCTCCAGTGGCGGGACGACGCACCGGGCAACGGCAACGCCAACGGAGGCGCCTTCGTGCGCTTCCCGCAGGTCCACGACCACCCGGAGGAGCCTCGTCCGGAGTGGGTCGCCATCAAGTACGGGCACGAGGTGCAGATGCTGGACCGTCCTGACGGCGACATGTACAAGACGGGGTCGATCTACGGCTTCGACCGGGTGGGTCTCGGCGGCGCCGGGGTCACCCCGAAGGGCACGTGGAACGACTACGAGATCAAGGTGGTGGACCAGCACTACTCGATCTACCGCAACGGCGTCCTGATCAACGAGTTCGACAACACGGGCGGCCAGGTGTTCACGCCGCCGCGTGGCGACGACCCGGGCACGGACGGACGGCGGTACTCGTCCGGCTATGTCGGGCTCCAGGTGCACGGGGTCACGGACGTGATCTCGTACCGGGACATCAGGGTCAAGGAGCTGTAGTCACCCCCTGACCGGTCCTTCTTCGATCGGCCCTTCTTCGGCCCCCGCACCCCGTTCTGGGGAGCGGGGGCCGTTGTCCGTGGCGAGGGAGACGGTTCAGCCGGCGGTATCGGTGGCCGCGAGCACCGCCACCCGCGTGCGGGACGGATCGAGCACCGCGAAGCCCACGTCGGCCGTGTCGTGGTGGAACCACCGCGTGAACGCCATGAAGCGCAGCCACCGGCAGTCGGCCGCGTACCGCACGGCGTCGAGGAACGGCGTACCCGCGGGCAGGCCGAGCAGCGCGTACAGCCCTCGCCAGGCGTGGAGCCGTGCGTAGGCCCCGTATTGGGGGCGCCCGTCGACGCCTCCGTTGAACGAAGCCGAGTACAACTCGTTCGCCACGTCATCGGCCGCCGTCAGACAGGCCAGGGCCCCGCCCGGCCCCATCTCCCCGGCCAGGCAGTCCAGCGGCAGCCCCTGGAGAAAGGCCATGCCAAAGTCGTCGTCGCCCAGCGGCTCGGGCAGCGTGAAGAACCGCGCTTCGGGTTCGCGTGCCCAGCCCCCTGCGGTGAACGCTCCCGCGGCCTCCCGGGCACGCTCCGCGTCCCGCACCTCCCGCGCCGTGCGCCCGGCTGCCGCGCCGCCCTCCGTGGCCGGGATCTCGGGGAAACGCGCCCGCAACTGCCCGGCCGACTTCACCGGCCCTGCGCCCCGGACCCGCACCCCGAGGCGGTGCTCCAGGTCGAGCCGCGCCGCCGGCCGCCAGGACAGCGGGTGCCCCAGCTCCCGCAGCCGCTCCGCGTACGCCTCCGGCCCCGGCCGCCCGCGCCAGGAGACTCCCATCAGCGCCAGTTCGCCCAGCACGCAGGCCCGCAGCTCGGCCTCCGGGTCATCGACACTCCGAGGCGGCTCGGCGAAGAGCGGCTCGAGCTCCGGGAGCCGCCGCCCCTTGGCCAACGCAGCGGCGATTCCGCGCAGTTGATCCGGACGGGATGCGGCAAGACTCTTCAGCTCCGCGGGGTCGGGCAGGGCCGCCTGGTCATCGCTCACACCGGGAGCCTACGAGCCGGTGCGGTCACCGGATGTCCCGCGGCGTCTCCCCCGGCCCTTCACTCCTCGTGTTTGGCCCGGCTCGGCTGCACCCGCTTCGGCTCGCCCGGCATCTTCGGGTACTCGGGCGGGTAGGGCAGGTCGCCGAGGTCGTGGTCCCGTTCGTCGCGGGCGGCGAGATCGAGGAGCCCCTCCAGGGAGAAGGCGTGCTGCTCCATGTCCGCGTGTACGTCACCGACCTGGGCGAACCGCTCCGGCATGGTGCCGATGTCGAAATCCTCGGGCACCGCGTCGTCGACCTCGTCCCAGCGCAAGGGCGCGGAGACCGGGGCGTTCGGGCGGGGCCGTACCGAGTAGGCGGAGGCGATGGTGCGATCGCGGGCGGTCTGGTTGTAGTCGACGAAGATCCGCTCGCCGCGTTCCTCCTTCCACCACGCGGTCGTGACGGCGTCCGGCATGCGGCGCTCCAGCTCTCGTCCGCAGGCGATCGCGGCCCGTCGTACTCCGGTGAAGTCCCAGCGCGGTTCGATCGGCACGAAGACGTGGATGCCGCGTCCGCCGGACGTCTTGGGCCAGCCCTGGAGGCCGAACTCGTCAAGGACCGCGCGGAGTTCGTGCGCGGCGCGCACCGCGTCGCCGTAGTCCGTGCCGGGCTGCGGGTCCAGGTCGATGCGGAGCTCGTCGGGGTGGTCGGTGTCCTCGCGCCGTACCGGCCAGGGGTGGAAGGTGAGGGTGTTGAACTGCGCGGCCCAGATGACCGCCGCGACCTCCGTGGGGCACATCTCCTCGGCCGTGCGGCCGCTGGGGAAGGCGATGGTGGCCGTGGGGATCCAGTCGGGGTGGGTCTTGGGGATGCGCTTCTGGTAGAAAAAGTCGCCGGTGACCCCGTCCGGGAAGCGCTGGAGCGTCGTGGGGCGGTCGCGCAGGGCGCGGACGATCCCGTCGCCGACGGCGAGGAAGTAGCGGGCGACGTCCAGCTTGGTGAAGCCCGGCTCCGGAAAGACGACCTTGTCCGGACTGGAGAGCCGCACCGTCCGCCCACCCGCGTCGAGCTCGACCGCTTTTCCACCCATGCGGCCACGCTAGGCCCAACGGACGAGAGTCGCATACCGGGCACAAAGTGACGCATGGGCACAGAATCAGGCATGGATCTGCAAACCCTAGAGAAACACCCAGGTCAGATGCCTTACAGGCAGTCGATTAAGAGATCATCTCTCACAATTTTTCACACGCACCATGGAGACCGTCAAGCGCATCTGCGGCCGAGCGGAGATTCTCCGCATCCGGGGCGACATACCTGGCCTTCGTGAAAGCCGCGTTCGTGTGACCCGCCCACCGCAAGGATCACGTCCGACACCCCGTTGACCGCCAGGTACTTCAGCACCGCATGCCGCGCGTCGTATAGACGCACCCGCCTAGACGCACCCGCCGCAGCCCCAGCTGCTCCATCAACCGGTAGGCGTGCTGCCGCAGATCGCGCGTCGTCAGCGGCACCCGAGCTCGTCCACGAACACGTAGCCGGAGTTGGTGTACGCCTCACCTGCGGCAAGCCGCTCGCGGGCCTGTGTCGCCTTGAACCTCCTGAGCGCGTCCCAGACCAGGGCAGGGAGCGGCAGGGTGCGTTCGCCGCTGGTGGTCTTGGTGTCCTTCTCCACGGTGTAGTGGTTGCGGACCATGGTCCTGGTGTTGAGGATCGCGAGCGTCCCGGCCTCGAGGTCGACGTCTTCCGCCCACCGCTGCCCGGCAACTTCCGCCGGGCGCAGGCCCATGAGGGACTCCATCAGCGGTGCGCACAGCCGCTCGTCACGGATGCCGGCGACGAACGTCTGCACCTCCGCGGTGTTTCACGGCTTAACCTTTGGGCTGCTCCGTCTGTCCTGCTTCCTCGCCTGGCGAGGTACGTGGACGTACTCGGCAACGTTCGCCCGGATCATCTTCCTGACGAACGCCCTGCCGATCATGTCTTTCAGTCGGGCGATGACGGTGTCGGCGCTCGAGGGCCGTAGCCCCGCCTGTTGCACGACCGGCTGGTCGGGTTTCCAGTGAGGACGTAGGTGGGCCGTTGCCGCCCCTCGGTGAGCAGCCACTGAACGAAGTTCACGACATCGTCCTCGGTCAGCTGCTGCAACCGGAGGCCGTCCTCGCAGCGATCGAGGCGAAAGTGGCGCCGAGCTCAGCCGGGCCTGGCAGGCACTCGAGGACCCGGCGACCGGCATGGAGCCGGAAGCTGTGCAGGCTGAGGCGCACCGGCTGATAGCCGACGCGCTGACGGCTCAGCGGTCGCTGGCCGTGTGGGCGGGCAAGGGCACCCAGCCGCCGCCCTGGAAAGTCGACAGCGCGGACGTCGTCGTCGGCACGGTGCGGGTGCCGCTCACCGTCGCCACGCTCGCCGAGTGGATGCAAGGTGAAGGAGACGACGATGCCTGAGAAGCGGACCAGGAAGAGGACCAGGAAGGCGACGACCGCGAAGCGCCTCGCCGCCCGCGCCCTTGGGCAGCCGGAGCCCGATGTGATCGAGCTGCCGACGCGTACCGCGGCCGAGCAGCACCACGATCGGCTGCGCGCCCGCGAAGGATGGCGGCAGATGGAAGGCGACCAGCCGCCGCCAGCCGCGTGAGCGACGACAGTGCCCCCGCTCGGCATGAACGGGGGCACTGTTGTGCCGCTAGCGGCGGGCCTTCACCCCCTCGAAGATGACGAGGAACGGGGAGACGAAGCCTGACGCTTCGACGGGGGTCGAGTGGCCGCTGATGACGAGGGCGACGCCGGCGAAGAGCGCAGCGCAGTACATAAGCGCGCTGATCCCGGTGATGCCTTGGGGCGCCTCTGAGGACTTGAGCATACTGGTGCGAGCTCCCTTCCTTACCGAGGGTCGGCGGGCAGGAAGGTCATCCGCGTCGTTACCTAGGCGCAGCGGGTGGCCTTCCTCATGTCGACGTCTCGCTCAGACCGACCTCCGGCGCGGTACGGAACGACCGGCCGAAGGTTTTCAGAAGCACCGATACACATCCTCATTGAGGCCATCCGTAGCATCTGGTCTTTACGAATCGTTGGCCCCGAAGTCTAGAGAGATTGGGCAGTTTCCCGCCGCGTACCCCTGCCCGCGCAACCGCGTGCCCTGCATGCCTAGCCGGGCGCCCGGCACCGCTTCCCAACCGGCAGGACCTGTACGACCTGGTCAGCCCTTTGTTGTAGAAGAACCGTCGCACCCGCGCAGCTCCGCCCATCTCCTCGTCGAAGTGCTCTTTCGCCCGTGAGATTGTCGCCGGCGTGCTCAACGGTGTCGCTGAGCGATCTTGCAGGCGCCATCAGATGCGCGCTCGCGCTCTACCGCAATCGCTGCAAAGCGAGCCGAGACCCGCTCCGAACACTTTTGCCGCCCTTGCTGAGGTCGGCTCGAATCGCGCAAGTACCCAGCCGTACTCCACGGCGGCCGGGCACAGGGCTGCCGGGGCGTCGTCGGGTGCGCAGTCACAACAACGGCTGTCCCGTTCCCGCAGGGGCCACGTTCGGCGCATGATGCCCTTCACAAACCACCCCAGGGGGCAGCCGTGGCGAGCAGCTACAGCGATGTTCAGAAGGCCGTGAGGGTCGAGAAGTTCAGGATCTGGTTCGCGTGGGTGTCGGGGAGTGCCATCATGCTGGTGATCGCTGTCGCCACGCAGGACATCGCGATCGTCAGCGTCGTCACGCAGGTGCTGCTCGTCTTTCTCGGGATCCTGGCCACAATCGCCGCGGTGCGGATGACGAACGCTCTTAACCGCAAGGCCGAGGCTGCCCGCAAGGAAGTCCTCGGGGAGCTGTAAATACACCTCCGCTGGCCAGACGCCTTGCGTACCCTTCGTGCGATCAAGGCCGTCAAGGAGAGGTGCGCATGGAAGGTTTCTTCGATGGGCTGGATCAGGCTGTGCGGGAACGGAACTGGCATGCGGCGCTGGTGTTGGCGCTGACGCTGCCGGATATCTGCGTGAAGGCAAGCGACCCGGACCGCAAGACTTCAAGGTCCCGATACGCCGCATGGTTCGAGGAGTACGTCGCACCGGCGTACACCCTCTATGTGGGGACGCCATCGGACGGGGAAGAGGTCAAGTTCCTCTCCGGCAAAGACTGCTACGCCCTACGCTGCGCGTTGCTGCATGAAGGCAGCGACAACACCACCGCCCACGAGGTGCGCGAAGCGCTCGACGGCTTTCACTTCTGCACTCCCGGCGAGCGAGGTATCAGCGTCCACATGAACAAGTCCGACAGGGCGCTCAATCTCATGGTCGACACGTTCGCGCAGGACGTACTGGCCGGCGCTCGCACATGGTGGGAAACGCTGCCTTTCGAGGAGCAGAACGCCGCCAGAACGCGACAGATCGCTCTGCACAGCACGGATGGCGACATCCAGTTCAGCTGAAGCCCGCTCGGGCACACCCGGCAACGCGATGCCCCGCCCTTGGCGCTGTCCATCGGGCGGGGCATCGGTGTATCCGCGCAGGCAGCCATGAGGCACGAATAGTTGACGGCTCAACGCTACGCCGCACCACCGACAACGACGCCTCCGTGACGACCTCCTTGGCAGTCAACTCGCCACCACATAATCACTGTTATGTGGTATTTATGAATGGCGGGGTTCAATACTCCCTCCGCCACCGGGAGTTGACCATGAGCGAGATAGCCATCCGCCCCGACGCCGCTCTCGACACCGCGGTCCGCAGCGCGGCCGACGACTGGCCCCGTGAAGCCCTCGACTTCGCCAGCGAGCTCGCCGCGCACTACCCGCAGGGCGACCCGCTGCCCGCGCTCGCCGGCGCCTGGATCGCCCGGCAGAAGACTCCCAACACTCGCAGCACCTACATCCGTCAGTTCCGCGTCTGGGAGCAGTACGCGCGCAGTCGGGGTGCCCACCCGCTCGAGGCGGACTTTCCGCTCGCCGAGGCCTTCTCCCGCTACCTCGAGGCGGCGCCGACCATGAAGTCGGTCAAGGGCGGCAAGCGCGGACAGAAGGAGCCGGTCGGGCCGCCCCACTCCGACCGGGCCCGCGCGACCCTGTTGTCGGCCTGCTCGTCCTTCCACGCCTACGCGGTGCGGGCCCGCCGAAAGGGTTCCGATCCGTTCGAGCTGGTGCATCGCCCCGACCTCGAGCAGGCGGACTCGACCACCCGCGGATCCACCGAGGAGGAGTCGGCGCTGCTGCTCGCTGCTGCGCGGGCCGACTCATCGCGGGCGTACGCCCTGCTGCTTGCGATGTACTCGATGGCTCTGCGCCTCGACTCGGCGCTGAGCGCCCGCGTGGAAGACCTCGGATGCGACGAGGGGCACCGCACGCTGAACGTCCGCCTCAAGGGCGGCAGGCGCAAGCGCAAGGCCGTTCCGCCCGCTACCGGGCACGCCATCGACCTGTACCTCGACGGCCGCACCGAGGGCCCGCTCTTCCAGACCAGCACCGGCCGGCCGCTCGACCCCAAGTACGCGTGGACCCTGGTCCGTCGGCTCGCCGACAAGGCGGGCATCAAGAACGCAGCCACCTTCCATCCGCACGCCCTCAAGCACGACGCGGTGACACACGCGCTCGCCGCGCCGGACGTCAAGCTGCACCAGGTGCAGGACTTCGCCGACCACAGGGACCCGCGCACGACACGGTTGTACGACCAGAAGAAGGGCCGCCTCGACAGCAGCCCCGGCTACGGCATCGCCGCCCGCCTTGCGGAGCGCCTCGGCGACATGGACGGCGACCGCGGGTGAAGCTCTGAGCCACGCTGCCTACATGCCATCGAGGGCAGTACGCACTTCGTCAATCAAGTCCAGGAGCCTGGTCGCTCCCTCGTCGAAGTGAACCTCAAACTGTTCCGCCGCCTCAAGGTGCCCCTCGACGATCTTCTCAATGTCTCTGCGAATTGCGGCGATGGACTCCCCGACCAACTCCGCGCCCGCGAAAACGTTTGGCGGCCCTTCGACTGCAACTACCCGCAGGAGGCGCAGGTACCGATCCTGCCCAAATCGGACCATTTCCAATAGGTCCCGCTGCGCAGCGATGCGCTGGTCCGGCTGCACTAGCCGAAGCAAATCAGAGACCTTCAATTGCATTGGCCCCAACGATTGCGCGTGCTGGATGAGCTCCAAGTAGGCAGTACGCCTGATATCGCGTAGTCGGTCACGGCGTTGAGCAGCAGCCGTGAGTTCAGCTAACTCACGGGCTGCCCGCATCTGCCCTCGGCTCGCTACCCAGCTAGCCAGGATTGCCGTACTGGCGGTCAGGACTGCAACCCACAGCGTCTCGCCCCCCCATAGTCTGCAGTGTCCTGCGCTTGAGGCGTGCTGGCGAGGCCTGGCCGGAGGTCACGCAGTCGTGCGGCAGGATCGCTGCGCCCAGGGTCGACGACAGCAGCCGCACTCAGCCGCGCGTAATCCTCTGACCTGAAGGTCAGGGCGGCGGCGAGATCCTCGGCGACGCACACAGACGGGGCCCGCTGCCCAGCTTCGAGCAGCCACAGATATCCCTGGCTCACGCCGACTAGCCATGCGGCCTCCCGCTGCCCGAGGCTGGCCCGCTCGCGCGCGCAGCGCGCAGCATGGGCCCGAGATCGGCTGGAGGGGTACGTCGCTGCCGTATCTCCATAGCCACCACCTCAAGCTCTAAGGTGTAACTCATGATCTACCTTTGAATCTATGGTGCAGGCGTGATCGTTGGCGTATCCCCTGCCAGTGAGGATGCGTTAGCCGTACAGCCAAGGTCCCAGCTGCCGTGAGACGGACTCGAGCGTGATGCTCCGCGGGGACGGAGGCCAGTCGGCGCCGGTAGGCCAAGCGGCATGATGCCGTAGCCGAAGCGTGATGCGAAGCCAGACGGAGCCCTCGCCCCCCGCTCACTGCCCACGTCTTGGGATGATCGTGCCGCGCACCTTCTCCTGTCCCGCCCTGCGTACCGCCCGCCGTTCCGCGGGCCTCACCGTCCCCGAACTCGCCGCAGCTGTCGGCCGGCCCCAGTGGACGATCTACCGCACTGAACAGGGCCGTGTGCCCGTGCCCGTCGACCTGGCGGACGCACTCGCCGAAGCCGTCGACGTCGGGCTCGAGGCGCTCCTGCACGCTGACCCGCTGGCGCTCGGTGATGCGCTGCGGGTGCCGATGCCGCCGTTTCCGGAGCCGTACCGCCTGACTGAGCTGTAGCCCACTGACGCCCTGCCCGGTCCGTGCGGGACGTCCGCCGTCCTGGAGCCCCCGTGCCGTGCACCATTTCCGTTGCTTGGGTGGGTTGTTCGCCGATTCTCGTTGGCAGCCGGGCGCTCCTGTGATTGCGTGCCGTGTGGCTTTCGTTCTTGAGGGACGTGTGTGATGTCTGCTGGGTTGTGTCTGGATGCTGCCCGTCGCGTGTGCGAGGTGGCGGCCGGTGGTGCCCTGCTGCCGGGTTCGACAGTGGTCGAGGTCGAGGTGCGGGGTGTTTCGGCGGTGCTGGCGGTTCGAATGAACGCCGGGGAGGTGGAGCGCAGGGCCGCGGAGGGTGTGGCGCCGCTGCTGGACATGTCGGCGCTAGATGCGTTGTTGCAGTTACCGGCTGGTCTTCCGGTGCCGGAGTTGTCGTTGACGCCTCGGGAGCGGCTGCGGCTGCGCCGTTGCCCGCATGGTGCCATCGAGCAGGGCGACGGGCAGCTGGTACGCCGTCTGGTGTCGCCGCTAGAGGTCGATGTGGCGGCGACTCGGACACGGCGGGCGGGCCGGACTGCATTGATGCGGGCGGGGCGTTTCGGTGCGTATGCGGCGTCGACGGTGTGGCTAGACGGTCCGGCTGCCGGTTCGGAGCTGATGGTGATTGAGGCTGGTGTCTATGGTCTCGGGGTGGTGCGTACTGTCGACGGGGAGTCGCCGGAGCTGCTGGTGGCGCCTCGGTCGTCGTTGCGGTTCGGGCATACAGCTGCGGGCTGGCTATTCCACGAGCAGGTGTACGAGCAGCTACTCGGCGCTAGTCAGGATCTCCTGCCCACACCCTGAGCCAGCGCGGCGTTTCCAGGGCCCCCGGATTCGAGATCTCTTCGCGGAGGTCCTGGTGGGCGTTGCGGGCGTCGTGGCAGAGCTGCTGCCACACGGAGCGCCGGTCGGAACCCGCAGCGGTCTGTTGCAGGTCTTCGGCCCAGGGCAGCCAGGTTGCGATGTTATGCCGGTTGGCCTCCTCTTGATCTCGAAGGTTGTGGTCGAAGCGGATCAGACTGCGGCCCGCGCAGACCGTGCAGTGACAGAGCGGTTCCGGCAGCTTGCCGTAGAGCTCTCGCAGCGTGTCGGCCCGAAAGTAGTCCATGAGCTGCGGGTGCAGCACCATCGTCGTATACCTGTATCTCCTTGGGCCCGTTGGTCCTCCGCTGCCTGGCTTTCGGACGTGCCGCATCGCGGTCTGCATGCCGAGCGCGGTGAACAGGGCGCCATAGGCGTAGGCGTCGAGCCCGGCGAGGTCGGTGCGGATGACGGCGACCCGCTGAAGACTGCCGACCAGTTGGCGCAGACCGGCGACTGCGCCTTTGGCGGCGAGCGGGTTCCTGGCGGCGCCGAGGGCGAGGGCCTTGATGTGGGGAAGGTCGGCGAGCTGGGTGACGAGGTAGTCGCGGTCGTCAGGTTCGCGCAGCCACTGTTGGTCGAGTGGCAGGGTGAGGATGGTCTGCTGCGGGTCGAGGTCACGGACGGCCTGGACGGCAGCGGCGACAGCCTGGCGGTCGCCGCCCTTGATGTATCGGGTAGGCGTGAGGCCGGCCGTGGTGCCGTTGTGGAGCTGCCCTTGCTGGTCGTTGCGGAGTTCGTCTGCTTCGGTCTCGTCGAAGAGTGACGGCTGGTCGCTGCGGCTGCGGTAGGGCAGTTGGAAGGGCTCGTCTGCAGTGGCGTAGTCGTCGTAGCTGTCGGGGTCGACGAGTTGGAGCCGATGGCTGTTTCCATGACGGTGTCCGGTGCCGACGGTCGGTATGGCGTCGGTGCCGCAGAGGATGATCCCGTCGTGTTCACTGGTGGCGCGCACGTGGTTCGTGCCGTCTCTGCTGCTGGCCCTGGTGTGTACGAGGATCGCGTCTTGAAGTAGTTGCCATGCGGGCTGTGTTCGGCGTAAGTGGTCGCCGGGCTGTTCCGTCATCCGCCCCTCCCCCGGTCACGGATCGCAATGTCCCCGTTTCAAAGAGTGCAAGCGGCAGGTGACGGCGGCAAGGGGGCGTTCGCAATGAAAACGGGCTGCGTCTCATTGACCTCGGCGTAGCGCCTGCGCTCGTCCGTTTCCGGAGGGAGCCGCTCGGCTCCACCACCCGCTTGCCTTACCGTCGTCCTCGTTGTCCTGCAGCGTCCCGCCCCCCGTCCCGCCGACGTAGTTTCCCGCAGGCTGGCAACTTGGCCTCAAGGAGCCGCCGGGTCAGGTTGGTGAGCGCGTACCGCCAGTCGCCTTCGAGGGCAGGAAGGTGCTTGCGGTCGACTCACCCCATGGCGCCTCCTTTCGGTCGCTGTCAGGGTCCCATCGCCCGGACGCCCTGCAGCCCCCCGCAGTGCATGAGGCGGACGGAGCGTGATGAGCGGCCCGCCTGCCACGAGGCTCACAAACGGGCGGGCCGCCCCTTCCCGTGCCGCGGGCTGTTCGACGTAGCCACGGCGCGGGGGCCTCAGGACTGCGTGCGGCGCACGTACCCCGCCCGTTTCGCGCACGTCTCGTGCCAGGTGATGGTGGCGCCGCCGGCCGAGATGGACACCTTCAGGAAGGTCACAGCGGGCTGCCCCTGGGCGATTGGCTGATCGCAGCGTCCACAGAACCGGGCGCCTTCGCTCATCGCCGCGCCTCCTTCAGCGTCTGCCGCAACGCGTGGCCTACCGCGCAGCGGGCCGGGTCGTCGGCGCACTGCTCACAGCTCTGTATGTGGGCGAGGAGCGCCAGGTACGCAGGCCGGGACGCACAGAGCCGACAGCCGCGGGGGAACCAGGTGAAGCCACCTTCAGACCGGACGCCGAGCTCGACGGCCGTCTCGGTGGTGAGGACGACCGCACACCACACGCACGCACGGCCGCACGTCTGCGCCACGGACAGCCTCTCGACGGGCGGTACCGACAGAACTGCCCGTTCAACGGTGCCATTGCCCGGTGGGCCCACGTCTCTGCTCATGACGTCAAGGTTGTCCGAAGTGTCCTGTTCCGCATCAGGACGGATCCGGGGCAGTTACTCGCAGCCGACCGGACAGTTTTAACCAGCGGCGGACGACGGTAGGTCTACCGTCGAGAGACGCGGGCGCACGGTGGGGGACGGTCATGCCCAAGCAGCGGAACACCAAGCTTGAGGCCCTGCTTGTGGAGTTCGGCTACACCCATCAGCAGCTGGCCGACGAGGTGAACCAGACCGCGCAGGACGTGTTCGGCAAGCCTACGCAGTGCACCGACCGTCATGTACGCCGCTGGATCGCGGGCAACGTGCAGTGGCCATGGTCCCGCTACCTTCTGCCCCTGCAACAGATCTTCGGCCGCAGCCCGGAGGCCATGGGCTTCATCCCGCGCAACTCCTCACGCGTACCGGCCCCGCCACGGCGGTCGGCGCCCGTGAAGGAGGAACGCCCCGTGAGACGCCGGGAGTTCATCGCGGCCGGCCTGGCTGCCGCCCTCGGCCTCGACGCCATCCCCTCCGCGGGCCGCCTCGGGACCGCGGACGTCGAGCGGATCCGGGCGATCGTCCCGGCCCTGTACAACCACGACCACGCGCTCGGCGGGGGCGCCCTGCATACGGTCGCCGAGCAGGCGCTGCGGTTCGTCCACTACGCGCTCAACCACTGCACCTACGGCTCTCGCGTCGAGCGCGCCCTGTACGCCGCGACCGGGGACCTGGCGGCGTCGGCCGGCTGGTTCGCCTACGACGCCGGGCTGCAGGAGGACGCGACGAGCCTGTACAGCGAGGCGTTGCAGGCGGGCATGCTCGCCGGGGACGGCATGTTACAGGCCCGTGTCTGGTCCAACCTCGCCATGCAGGCCCGCCTGTTGGACCGCGATCAGGAGGCGCTGCGGATCGGCCGGGCCGCGGTCGAGACGCGTCAGGCAAAGGCGGATCCGTGGCTGATGTCGCTGCTGCACTGCCGCCAGGCCGTAGGTCACGCCCGCGTCGGTGAGCGCGCCCGCGCCGAGCGATCCCTCGCACGGGCTGAGAGTGCCTACGACCGCACGAACGGCGAGCCTGCGGCCTGGCTTTCGTTCCTCACCCCCGCGGAGCTCACCGGGCTCGCCGGGGCCACGCATCAGGCCCTCGGCCGGTACGGGCAGGCGCAGGAACTCACCGCTTCCGCGCTGGACATGCTCGAGCCGCGCTTCGAACGCAACCGGGTCTACTACACCGTGCAGAGCGCACAGGCCCTTCTCGACGGCGGGGAGGTCGAGCAGGCCGTAGCCGAGGCCGGGCGTGCTACGGCCATAGGTGAGCGTGTGCAGAGCGAGCGGGTGCAGGGCAAGCTCGACGGGCTACGCCAGCAGATGCGCCGCCACGCCCACGTGCCCGCGGCGGCGGACTTCCTCGAGCAGACACGACGGACGGGGGCGTGAGCGTGGACGGCATGCGGCTGGAACGACGGGACGCGGCAGGGCTCAGCGAGATCCGTCCCCGACTCCTCGACGTGTACGCGGAGATCTTCGCCGACCGGCTCGGCGAAGAGTTCCACAGCGTCGAACGCTTCGACGAGCGGCTCGAGTGGAACACCGAAGTGCCCGGCTTCGCCGCGGTCGTGGGCTACCTCGACGGGCAGCCGGTCGGTTACGCCTACGGGTGCGCGCTGCAGGCTGGCACACGGTGGTGGAACGGGCTACGAACTCCGGTGCCGGACGGCGCAATCGTCGAGGACGGGGGCCGCACGTTCGCCCTGTCCGAGTTGATGGTCGTCGGCAAGGTCCGCGGTACCGCGGCGGCGAAAGCGATTCATGACGAGCTGCTCCGCGGCCGACCCGAGCAGCGGGTGACGCTCCTCGTCGAGCGGGAGCACCCCAAGGTGCGCGACCTGTACGAGGCGTGGGGGTACGAGTGGTTTGGCGAGGTGCTGCCGTTCGCCGACTCGCCGCTTTACGACGCGATGAATCTACAGCTCAAGCCCTGAACGCCGAGGTCCCCGCCCGATCTCCGGACGGGGGCTTTCACTGCGGGCGCTTACTTACCTTCCAGCCTGCATCCCCTCTTGCAGCACGGTTCAACGTCCCAGGCCACGCTACGGCCGGGGCCCGCAGTTGGCGGCGCCACGACCTTGATCTGATTCCTCGGAGTACCGCACGCGCGGCAGGGTATAGCTGGCCTTGCCTGAACTTCGGGTGAATCACCCTGGTTTGCACTATTCATAGCTGGAGCGTACTGCCACCGTCCGAGTCGCTGGCACGGACGGTGGCAGAGGGGACACGAGTGAAAACAAGGGCGGAAAAGCACGCTCACCGCGGAGAACATCCTGCGTAGCGCCGTCGAGCCGTTCCGCAAGAACTGAGTAGAAGGTGAGAAAGCAGCCTCGTGCCTAGGCACCCACAGAAGATTCCGCCGCCCCCACCTGGATGCGTGTGGATCGATGAAGCGGCTGATCGCGTCGGCCTCACCAAGACCACGCTCTACAAATGCCGGCAGACAGGGAAAGGGACGATGTCGTTCACCGTCGGCCGCAGGGCGACCTATCGCGTCGCGGACCTCGACGCCTACATCGAGGCGTTGTATCAAGCAGCGAGGAGTCCGGAGCCGAACCCGGAAATGCGGCCGCCGGAGCCACGGCGGCCGCCGCTGCCCCGCGGTTCCGCCCGACGCCCACCCTCGCCGTAACCCCTCCATGGGGTGGTCTTGGAGCGCAGCGCTCCGGAAAGACTCACGGAGTGCCTCGTACCTCTAAGCCCTCCAGCAGCGACCGCCCGCGCTGGCACTGGATCATCACCATCACCTGGGGTGTCCGTGACGTGGAGACGGTGACCGCCACGGGGACCGTTGCCCCGCTGCCGGGCAAGACCCGTCAGGAGATGTTCGATTTCCTATACGACCGAACCGTGCGACAGGCAAACGCCCAAGAGGCCTTTGTCCTGTTCTTCTCACTAGAGCCGGACGCTCTGCGCCACGGCGCCGAGCAACGCCTGTAGCCACTTAATGCGCTGGCAGTGGATCAAGGTGTCAGCTCGCGCGCGCACGCGCATTGACCTAAGGCGGGAAGGGGTGTCAGCGGTTCTGACACCCTCGCTGACACCTTGATCAGCTGTCAGCGCCTAGTCAGTGGGTGGCACCGCAGGTCAGATGGGTGTCAGCAAGGTGTCAGTCGTTCCAAACCCCCACCCTGACGAACCATCAGGAGAAGGGGGCGCAAGCAGGGCCAGTCGGGTGCTCAGTAAGGTGCTCAGCAACTGCTCAAGGGTGCTCGACCGCAGGTCAGCCACGTCTGGCCAACTGCTCAAGTCGCCGCTCAAAGTTCCGCGAGCACCTGCTTGAGCAGCAGCTTGAGCGGCTGTGACCTGCGGTCGAGCAGTGCCGAGCACCTCGCGAGCAGTACCGATACCACGGCCAGCTGTACCGAGCCCGGATGCGGGCGGGCATCGAGCCGATCCCGGTCTCGGAGTACCGCGGGACCGGGAGCAGCTGGCAGTACGGCAGCTAGTCGTCCGGCCACTGCCCGGCTTTGTACGCCGGGGGTGCATCGAATGGGGCGCGCGACGGGTTGAGCCTGAGACCTCGCCAGTAACGCACCCAGCCGCTCAGCTTGCACAGGTCCGTCTGCTCGTAGGCGGACCCGTTCCTTTGCAGAGCTCGGCGCAGGTAGGCAAAGCCTTCTTCTGAGCTGCGGGCGTTGATGGCTTCCCACTCGTCAGCGACAGGCCAACGGGCTGTCTGAGTCTGCATGGCTGCTAGCCATTCCTGCCACGTCGCATCAGAGATCATGCCCCGGTGGCGGGTGCGCACCTCGTCGTCGCACATGCGCTGGTATAGCAGTGCCAGCCGACTGACGTTGATTTCGCCGCCTTGCTGGTCGTCGACGATCTGTACGGGATGTGTGTCGATCTGCGGATGACTCGCTGGGTTCGCCGGGTCCGTTCCACGCAGCGCCTCCACCGGAGCCTGATCTTGCAGCTCCCAGTACCGGGTGAGGTAGAACTGCTCGATCTCGCGGATGTGCTGGCGCCTGCCTTCGAGCCCGCCGTGGACGAGGGGCGCGAGCAGTGCGACTACAGAGATCGCCAGAGCCGTGATTGCAAGACTGCTATCCATGGCGCACCTCGGACTTGCTCCCCGAGTACACATTCCATGGTCCTCTTCGGTCTCCTACGCAGCCACTCGGCGTCGCCTCGCAACCTGCGCTGTGCGGCCCGCCCGTCTCACACATTTTTCACAGATCTGGTGTGAGACGGTGGCCGCAGTGCGGCTGACCTGGTCTTTATGGACGCTGGCTGAACAGGCGGACTACCTGGACGCCCCATAGATTTGAGCCATGGATCTGCCGGTCATGCCCCCCGTCAAGCCCATGCTCGCCAAGCCCGTGGCGAAGATCCCGCCGGGCATGCAGTACGAGGCCAAGTGGGACGGCTTCCGTGCGATCGTCTTCCGGGACGGCGCCGATCTGGAGATCGGCAGCCGTACGGGCAAGCCGCTGACCCGGTACTTCCCCGAGCTGGCGGAGGCGCTGCTGGAGCGTCTTCCCGCCCGCTGCGTCCTGGACGGCGAGATCGTGATCGCCAGGGACGGGCGGCTCGACTTCGACGCGCTCACGGAGCGCATCCACCCCGCCGCGTCCCGGGTGCGGACGCTCGCCGAGCGGACCCCGGCGTCGTTCGTGGCCTTCGACCTGCTCGCCCTGGACGACGAGGCCCTCGTCGACACGCCCCTCACCGACCGGCGCGCACGGCTGACCGAGGCCCTGGAGGGCGTGAGCGCCCCCGTGCATCTCGCGCCCGCCACCATGGACCCGGAGGTGGCCCGGACGTGGTTCGAGCAGTTCGAGGGCGCGGGCCTGGACGGCGTCATCGCCAAACCGCTCGATCTGCGCTACCGCCAGAACGAACGCCTCATGTTCAAGATCAAGCACGAGCGCACGGCGGACTGCGTGGTCGCGGGCTACCGCTTCCACAAGAGCGGCCCCATCGTCGGCTCGCTCCTCCTCGGCCTGTACGACGTCGGGGGCACCCTGCAGCACGTCGGCGTCTGCGCCGCCTTCTCCATGCAGCGGCGCGCTGAGCTGGTGGAAGAGCTCGAGCCACTGCGCATGGAGTCGGCCGATGGCCACCCCTGGGCGGCCTGGGCGGACGAGTCGGCGCACGAGACATCCCGGATGCCGGGTGCGCCGAGCCGCTGGTCGGGCAAGAAGGACCTGTCCTGGGTGCCGCTGCGCCCCGATCGCGTGTGCGAGGTGGCGTACGACCACATGGAGAACGGGCAGCGCTTCCGGCACACGGCGCGGTTCCGCACCTGGCGACCGGACCGCACTCCTGACAGCTGTACGTTCGCCCAGCTGGAGGAGCCGGTCCGGTACGACCTGGCGGATGTGCTGCGCTAGCGGGCGTCAGCGGGTCACGCGGCGTACTGGCTGTCCGGGCGTGCGAGACCGTAGTGGTCGCGCAGGGTCGTGCCCGTGTACGCGGTGCGGAACAGGCCGCGGGCGCGCAGGATCGGCACGACCTGGTCGGCGAAGAGGTCGAAGCCCCCGGGCAGTCCCGGCGGCATGACGTTGAATCCGTCGGCGGCCCCCTGCTCGAACCACTCCTGGATCTGGTCGGCGACCTGTTCGGGCGTGCCCGCGATGACCCGGTGCCCGCGCGCCCCGGCCAGACGGTGCAACAGGCCGCGCACGGTGGGCTGTTCGCGGTCGATGATGTCGAGGATCACCTGGAAACGGCTGCCGTTGCCGCGCTCGCCACCGGTCTCGATGAGCTCGCGGGGCACGGGACCGTCCAGCTGCTCGGCGGTGAGACGCAGGCCGAGCATGCGGTGCAGGAGCTGCAAGGAGTACTCGGGCTGGGTGAGTTCGTTGTACTCGTCGTGCAGGGCGCGCACCTCGGCCTCCGTGGAGCCGATGAAGGGGCTGATGCCGGGCAGGACGAGCACCTTCTCGGGGTCACGCCCGAGCCCCGCGGCCCGCTTCTTGAGGTCGGCGTAGAAGTCCTGGCCGTTGCCGAGCGTCTGGTGCGCGGTGAACACCGCCTCCGCGTACCGCGCGGCGAAGGCACGGCCGTCCTCCGACGAGCCCGCCTGTACGTAGACGGGGCGGCCCTGCGGTGTGCGCGGGGTGTTGAGCGGGCCGCGCACCTTCAGGTGCGGCCCTTCGTGGTCGATGGCGTGGATGCGGTCGGTGTCGGCGAAGAGCCCGGTCTCCTGGTCGGCGACGAGCGCATCGTCCTCCCAGCTGTCCCAGAGCTTGGTGACGACGTCGAGGAACTCCCGTGCCCGGTCGTACCGTTCGGCGTGCACGGGGTGCGCGTCGAGGCCGAAGTTCAGGGCGGCCTGCGGTGCTCCGGTGGTGACGATGTTCCAGCCCGCACGGCCGCGGCTGAGGTGGTCGAGCGAGGCGAAGAGGCGGGCCAGGTTGTAGGGCTCGCTGTAGGTGGTGGACGCGGTCGCGATGAGGCCGATGCGCCGCGTGACGGCGGCGATGGCCGAGAGCCAGGTGAAGGGCTCCAGGCGGAAGCGGCTGGCGTAGCGGACGTTGTCGGCGAGGGCCGGGCCGTCGGCGAAGAAGATCCCGTCGAAGGTGGCGGCCTCCGCGCGCCGTGCGAGGTCCTGGTAGAACTCGACGTCCAGGATCCGCGCGGGATCGGAGCCGTGGTGGCGCCAGGCGGCCTCGTGGTGCCCGCCGGGGTAGACGAAGAGATTGAGGTGCAGCTCGCGGCGGCTCACGCGCGGCTCACCTCCGCGGCTCGCACGCCGATGGCCGGGGCGTCACCGGCGGGGGCGTCACCGGCGGGGGCGTCACCGGCGGGGGCAGCACCGGCGGCGGCAGCACCGGCGGGGGCGTAACCGGCGGGGGCGTCACCGACAGAGGCAGCACCAGCGGCGGCGTCACCGGCAGAGGCAACACCGGCGGCAGCAGCACCAGCAGAGGCAACGCCAGCGGCGGCGTCACCGACAGAGGCAACACCGGCGGCAGCGTCACCGGCAGAGGCAACACCGACAGAGGCAGCACCAGCACCGGCAGAGGCAACACCGGCGGCAGCGTCACCAGCGGCGGCAGCACCAGCAGAGGCAACACCAGCGGCAGCGTCACCAGCAGAGGCAACACCAGCGGCAGCGTCACCGACAGAGACAGCACCAGCGGCAGCAGCACCAGCACCGGCAGAGGCAGCACCAGCACCGGCACCGGCAGAGGCAGCACCGGCGGGTGCGCCGTCCGCCGGGACGGTGGACGCACGGGCGGCGCCCTCAGAACCGCCACCCTCAGAACCGCCGCCCGCAAGACCGACCGCGGCAGCACCCTCACCCGCCGGATCGACGGCCACCGCGCCTTTCGGGCCGCCCACCGCATTCGGGGCTGCCCCCGCTCCAACGGCGGCATCTTCCGCCGGGCCGTGACCCTGCGCATGGGCAGCGCCACGCCCGACCGGCTCGATACCGTCCGACTCGATGCCGTCCAGCTCCACCCCCAGCTGCCGCAGCAGCCTCCCCCGCAGCGCCGCGTACGCGGGGCTCCCCTGGCCTCGTGGAGCGGGAAGCTCCACCCGTACGTCGGCCGCGATCCGCCCCGCGTCCAGGACGACCACCCGGTCGGCGAGTGCGATCGCCTCGTCGACGTCATGGGTGACCAGGAGCACGGCGGGGCGGTGCGCCTCGCAGAGGCGTCGCAGCAGGGCGTGCATGCGGATGCGCGTGAGCGCGTCAAGCGCGCCGAACGGCTCGTCCGCGAGCAGGAGTTGAGGCTCGCGGACCAGGGAGCGGGCGAGCGAGACCCGCTGCTGTTCACCGCCGGACAGGTCCGCGGGCCAGGCGTCCTCGCGGCCCGCGAGGCCCACCTCGGCGAGCGCCGCGTGGCCGCGCTCACGGGCCCCGGTGCCCGTCAGGCCGAGGACGACGTTGTCCAGGACCCGCTTCCAGGGCAGCAGCCTCGCGTCCTGGAAGACCACCGAGACATCGCCGGGCGCGGACAGCTCGCCGCTGCCCTCGACCTCGTGGTCGAGCCCCGCCAGGGCCCGCAGGAGCGTGGACTTCCCCGAGCCACTTCGGCCCAGGAGGGCCACGAACTCGCCTTCCCCGATGGAGAGTTCGAGACCGTCCAGGATCTTCCGGTCGCCGAAGGAGCGGATAAGCCCCTCGATGTGGACGGCTGCGCCGGCGCGGACGGCCGCGCCCGCCTCCCTCAGCCCGCCAGCGTGCGTCGCCATGACAGCGCCTTCCTCTCCACGAGCCGGACGAGTGCGTCCGAGATGAGACCGAGGAGGCCGTACACCACGAGGCCGACGATGATGATGTCGGTCTGCCCGTAGGTGCGGGCGAGCTCCATCATGTAGCCGATGCCACTCGTGGCGTTGACCTGCTCGACCACGACGAGCGAGAGCCACGCCGCGGTGACCGCGAACCGCATGCCGAGCAGGAAGCCCGGCAGCGCCCCCGGCAGGACGACGTGCAGCACGAACCCGGTGCGCGAAAGCCCTACGGTTTCGGCGAGTTCGGCGTATCGGCCGTCGATGGTCCGAAGGCCGTTGTGGGTGTGGATGTAGACGGGCACGCAGACGCCGAGCGCGATGGTGATGACCTTCATCGACTCGCCGATGCCGAACCAGAGGATGAGCAGCGGGATCAGCGCGAGCGACGGGATGGCCCGCTTGATCTGCACGGGTCCGTCGATGATGCCCTCACCGATCCTGCTCAGCCCCGCGGCGATCGCGAGGGCGAGCCCTGCCGCGGTGCCGAAGAGCAGCCCGAGCAGGGCGCGTTCGGCGGAGGTGGCGAGGTTGGACTGGAGTCGCCCTTCCGCGATCAGGTCGCCCGCGGTGCTCACCACGGTCCAGGGCGCGGAGAGATTGCGGGCGTCGATGAACCCGGCGGCCGACCCCGCCGACCAGAACGCGAGGAGCAGCAGGGGGCCGATCGCCCAGCCGTACGGGACGGGGCGGCCGGGGCCGAGCCTGCGGCGCCCGGGCCGGGGCCGGGGCCGGCGGCGCGCCTGGACCTCGGGCTCGGTCCGGGTGACGGCCTTGGTCAGAGCGGGAGCTTCGGCGCTCATGTGCCCTCCCCCTCACCGGAGTTGACGGCATCCGCGGCGACCGACTCGTACCGCCGGTCGAAGAGAACCTCCGCGTCGAAGGACTCCTTGCCGGTCTCCTTCGCCAGCAGATCGACGGTCTTCTGCTGCCGCGCGATGGCGGCGGTCCAGTCGGCGGGTATGTCGGGGTGGCCTACTCCCTTGACGAGGTACTCGCCGTCCGCGCGGGTCAGGCCCTGGTCCTTGACGTAGTACCCGTCGATCCACTCGTCGGGGTGCTGATCGGCCCATTCGGCGGCCCGCGCCCAGTACTTCACGAACTCCCTGATGGCTGCCGCCTTCTGGGGATCCTCCACCGACTCGGTCGGCACCCACAGGTGGCCCGGGTCGTCCCGGAGGCCGTGCTGGATCGTCTTCGCGCCGTCCTTGCCGTACTTCGCGGGATAGCGCTTGATGTTGACCCCGCCGAGCGGCGCCGCGTCGACCTGGCCGTTGCCGAGCGCGGACGGGTACACGTCGCCGGTGCTCGGCAGTTCTACGAGTTCCACGTCGCCCTTGGCGAGTCCTGCCTTGGCGAGGATCCGCAGGACGAGTGCGCCCTGCGCCTGCCCCGGGCTGTAGGCGATCTTCTTGCCGCGCAGGTCCTTCAGGGTGTCGATGTCGGCGCCGGGCGCGATACCGATTTCGTACGTGGGGTGCTTCAGCGGGTCCTTGCGGAATTTGGCGGCCACCAGTTTTGTGTCGAGTCCCGTCCAATGCGCGTGAATGGACGGAATTTCAGCGGCCGAGCACACGTCGAGAGAATGCGCCCTGAATGCCTCGGAGCACTGGGGGCCACCGCTGATGTTGGCCCATTTCACCTTGAAGGGCAGCTTGTCGAGCTGTCCTGAGAGTTTCAGGGCGACCTGGGCGTCCGGCGCGCCGACGGTGATGGTGGTGCCCGGATCCACTTTCTCCGGGATCTTGGCGGAGACCTGCTTGGCGTCGACCGTCGTGGTCGACGAGGTGGTGTCGGCGCATCCCGCAAGGAGCAGCGGGGCGACGAGGGCAGCGCCGAGCGCCGCCCGTGCATGTGTGGGCATGGGCTCTTTCCCGGGAGTGCGGACGTGCACGGAAGAGGGAGAAGCCTGGAATTCCCGAGGCTTCCTACGAGAAACGTTCCGAGCGTCAGCTACACAGAGCGGTGGCGACGCGCATCAGATCAACAGCGCGCCGCTGCTTGAACCGCCGGGATATTCGCATGGCGTCGAAACTAGCCACGGCGCCAAGAGAGGGTCAAGTCATCTCACGCGCCCCGGCTTTCCGGAAACGCAGCCTTCGTACTCCGGCCATACGCACGTCACACCACCGCCCGGCACCGCTGCCGGGAACGCATTCACGCCAATGTTCGGCCCCGCGACCTCGCGCCGCTTCCCCGTCACGGGCGCCGACCGTAAGCTCCCTCGCCTGATACGGGAGTTACTAACGGTAAGGGGGCCGGTTCATGGGGTACTCGGGAGCTGCGGGCAGTACGAGGCGGACGTTCGTCGCGGGGGCGGCCGCGGCGGGCGGCGTGGCGGCCCTCGGAGTGGGGGCGCTGCCGGCGGGGGCCGACGACCGCGCCCCGCGGGCGGATCAGGCGCAGCAGTCCGTGGCCGTGCTCGGCGGCGGCGTCGCCGGTCTCACCGCGGCCCATGAACTGGCCGAGCGCGGCTTCGCCGTCACGGTCTACGAGCGCAGGGCGCTCGGCGGCAAGGCCCGCAGCATGGACGTACCGAACAGCGCGAAGGGCAACCGCAGGCCGCTGCCCGGTGAGCACGGGTTCCGCTTCATCCCGGGGATCTACCACAACCTCCCGGACACGATGCGCCGCATCCCCTTCCCGGGGAACGCGAACGGCGTCTGGGACAACCTCGTGGCGCCGCGCGAGATGTCGTTCGCGCGCACCGGGCGCGAGGACATCCGGATGCCGATCCCGTGGCCGGGCAGCGAGCCGGAGAAGCTCACCCTCGACGACCTCGCGCGGGCGCTCACCGCGCTCCTGGACACCGCCTTCAACCTCCCCGCGCACGAGGTCGCGTACTTCGTGAACCGCGCCCTGATCTTCCTCACCAGCTGTGACGAGCGCCGCGACGACACCTGGGAGGCGATGCCCTGGTGGGAGTTCGTGCGCGCCGCGAAGATGTCGAAGGACTACCAGCGCATCCTCGCGATCGGCGTCACCCGCAACATCGTCGCCACCAAGGCCGAGGAGGCGAGCACCCGCACCGTCGGCACGCTCGGCGAGGCCTTCGTCTTCAACGCGCTCGGCCAGGGCGCGGACGGCCCGCCGGACCGCGTACTGAACGCGCCGACGAACGAGGCGTGGATCGATCCCTGGGTGACCCATCTGAAGTCGCTCGGCGTGGAGTTCCGCATGGGCTGGAACGTGCGGCAGCTGGGCTTCGCCGGTGGCCGGATCACGAAGGCCGTCGTCGAGGATCCCGACGGCGTACGCCGCGACGTCACCGCCGACCACTACATCCAGGCCATGCCGGTGGAGCACGCGCGCAGGACGTGGAGCGCGGAACTGAAGGCGTCCGACCCGCAGTTGGCGCGCTGCGACAAACTGGAGACGGACTGGATGACGGGCATCCAGTTCTATCTGACGGAGCGCCCGCCCGTGGTGAAGGGCCACTTCAACTGCATCGACTCCCCCTGGTCGCTCACCGGCATCGCGCAGGCGGGGCACTGGCCGGACCGTGACTTCCCCGCGGAGTACGGGGACGGTGTCGCGGTCGAGTGCCTCTCCGTGGACATCTCCGAGTGGGACAAGCCGGGGATCCTCTACGGCAAGACGGCCAAGCAGTGCACGCGCGACGAGGTCGCCAAGGAGGTGTGGGCGCAGCTCAAGGCCGCGCTCAACGACACCGGCAAGGTGGTCCTGAGCGACGGCAAGCTGCACTCGTGGTTCCTGGACCCGGGCGTCGACGGCATCGGGACGCCGAACCCGACCAACGAGGACGAGCTGCTCATCCACCCGGTCGGCACGCTCCACAACCGCCCGTCGGCCGCCACGAAGATCCCCAACCTCTACCTGGCGGGCGACTACGTGGCCGTGCCGATCGACCTCGCGACCATGGAGGGCGCCAACACGTCGGCACGCCAGGCGGTGAACGCTCTCCTGGAGAGGGTCGGCTCGGATGCCGCACCGTGCACGGTCGCCTCCTTGTTCCGCGCCCCCGCGATCGAGCTCCTCAAGCGCCATGACCGCACCCGCTACCGGCTCGGCCTGCGCAACGCCCTCGATCTGGGCTGAGGGGCCCAGGAACGGGAGAGCAGGGGCGAACGGGGTAAGAAGCCAGTATGGGAACGGGAGCGGGAACGCGGAAACGACGCATGACGGTGGCGGCGGTGGCGGCCGTCGCCGCCTTGGGCCTAGCGCCCGGCTGCACCCCGACCGACACCGACGGACGCGACGGCAAGTCCGCCGACGGCGGGCGCGTACTCGCCGTGAAGATCGACAACGTGGGCCCGGCACGCCCGCAGACGGGCCTGGAGGCCGCCGACGTCGTGTACGCGGAACAGGTCGAGGCGGGTCTCAGCCGCCTGATGGCGGTGTACGCCACGGGCCGGCTGCCGTCCATCATCGGGCCGGTGCGCAGCGCACGGGAGACGGATCTGGAGCTGCTGCGGCAGTTCGACGATCCGGCTCTCGCGTTCTCGGGGGCGCAGTCGAAGCTCCTGCCGCTGATCTCGGAGGCTTCCCTGCGACCACTGTCTCCCGGCAAGGCACCGGAGGACGCCTACTACCGGAGCGGTGCCAAGCCGGCCCCGCACAACCTCTTCGTACGCCCGGAAAGGCTCGACGCCGACCTGGGCGAGGGAGGCCTGGAGAGCACGGGCTTCCTGTTCGGCCCGCGTCCCGAGGGCGGCACCCCGGAACACGAGCACACGGTCCGCTTCCCGGCGGCGCGGTTCACCTTCACCTGGTCGGCCGGGCAGGAGCACTGGCTGGTCTCCATGGACGGCGCGCAGGCCCGCACGGTCGACGGAAAGCCCCTGGACGCGTCGACGGTCGTCGTGCAGTACGTGAACGTGCGCGAGTCCCGTTTCCACGACCGCTCCGGCAACAACACGCCGTTCACCGAGACCGTCGGCTCGGGCAAGGCACGGGTCCTGCGGGACGGCCGCGCCTACGAAGCGCGCTGGGAGCGGCCGTCCCCGCAGGACGGCACGGAGTTCACGACGGCGGACGGCGGCGAGGACCTGCCGTTCGCGAGGGGCAAGGTGTGGGTGGTGTACGCGAAGGCGTGACTCAGGTGCTGCCCGCGGTGAGGGGCTCCGCGGGGTTGCGCAGGTTCTCCGCCGCGTCCGAGACCCGCTGGATCAGGTCGAAGAACAGGGTCTGCTCGTCCGCGGAGAGCGGCCCGAGGAAGACCTGGTTCATCCGGGCCGTGCGCACGGTCAGCTTGCGGTGCGTGCGCTTGCCCTCGTCCGTGAGGTGCAGCAGATAGCGGCGGCCGTCCTGCGGGTCGCGCACCTTGTCGAGCAGCTCGCGGCGCATCAGGCGGCTGATGACCTCCGCGATCGTGGACCGGTCGAGGCCGACCCGCTCGCCGACGGTGCGCTGATCGAGGCCCGGCTCGGCGACGAGCGCGTTCAGGACGGCGAACTGCGGCGAGGTGATCTCCTCGGAGACCATCGTGTTCCACAGGAGATAGTGCGCCTGCTGGAGACGCCGGGCCAGGTGCCCGGGGTGGGTGGTCAGGTCCACCGCGGCCATGAGTTCCTCCACTGCCTTGTGCACGGGATTTTCCGTAGGTGCACTGAACAGTACTCGCCCTTGACGACCTAGGGAACGAGTGGCAGCGTAAGTTCAACCTCGCCGAAATAGTCAGTGCCCTGATTAATGTGCGAGGCATGGATGGGCATCGAAGGCCTGGAAGAGATGGGGCTCGACGGATGGACAAGGTGGTGGCCTCCGCCGCCGACGCGGTGGCGGACGTGCCGGACGGCGCGTCGCTCGCGGTGGGCGGATTCGGTCTCAGCGGTGTGCCGGGCGTACTGATCGGGGCGCTGTACGAGGCCGGGGTTTCGGGCCTGCGGGTGGTGTCCAACAACTGCGGGGCGATGGAGTCGGGGCTCGCTGTGCTGCTCTCGGCGGGCCGGATCGCGCGGGTGACCGGGTCGTACATCGGCGCCAACAAGGAGTTCGCCCGCCAGTACCTGGGCGGTGAGCTGGAGGTCGAGATGATCCCGCAGGGCACGCTCGCCGAGCGGCTTCGCGCCGGAGGGTGCGGGATCCCCGCGTTCTTCACGCCGGCCGGGGTGGGCACGCAGGTCGCCGACGGCGGGCTGCCGTGGCGCTACGACGGCTCGGGCGGGGTGGCGCTCGCCTCTCCGGCCAAGGAGGTGCGGGAGTTCGACGGCCAGGAGTACGTCCTGGAGCGCGGCATCAGGACCGACTTCGCGCTGGTGCGGGCCGCCAGGGGCGACCGGCACGGGAACCTCGTGTTCAACAAGTCCACCCGCAACTTCAACCCCCTCGCCGCGATGGCCGGGCGGGTCACGATCGCCGAGGTCGAGGAGCTGGTGGACCCGGGCGAGATCGACCCCGACGCGGTGCACCTGCCGGGGATCTACGTACAGCGGGTCGTCGAGCTGACCCCGGAGCAGGCAGCGGACAAGGGCATCGAGCGGCGCACGGTCTCCGCGCCCGAGGCACGAGGGACGGTGGGCAACTGATGGCCTGGACCCGTGAGCAGATGGCCGCACGCGCCGCACGCGAGCTGCGCGACGGTCAGTACGTGAACCTGGGCATCGGACTGCCCACCCTGATCCCCAACTATCTCCCCGAGGGCGTCGAGGTGGTCCTGGAGTCCGAGAACGGCATCCTCGGCGTGGGCCCCTACCCCACGGACGCCGAGGTCGACCCGGACCTGATCAACGCGGGCAAGGAGACGGTCACCGTCCGGCCCGGAGCCTCCTACTTCGACTCCGCGCTGTCCTTCGGGATGATCCGCGGCGGCCACATCGACGTCGCCGTGCTCGGAGCCATGCAGGTCTCCGCGCGCGGGGACCTGGCCAACTGGGCGATCCCCGGCAAGATGATCACGGGGATCGGCGGGGCGATGGACCTGGTGCACGGGGCGCGCACGGTGATCGTGGCGATGACGCACACCGCCAAGGACGGCTCGCCCAAGATCCTTCAGGAGTGCGCGCTGCCGCTGACCGGCCGGGCCTGCGTGAACCGGATCATCACCGACCTCGGCGTCCTCGACATCACCGAAACCGGCCTGGAACTCGTCGAGTTGGCCCCTGGAGTCACCACGGACGAGGTCATCGCCAAGACCGCAGCCAAGGTCCACGTCCCCGAAGCCGCCTCTGCCGCCGTCCCCGAAGGAACCCCGTCATGAGCCTGCGTGACGTCTACATCGTCGACGCCGTACGCACCCCCGTCGGCAAGTACAACGGCGCGCTGGCGGGCGTCCGCCCCGACGACCTCGGCGCCCACGCCATCCGCGAACTCCTCGCCCGCACACCGGACTTGGACCCCGCCCGGATCGGCGACGTCTACTTCGGCAACGCCAACGGCGCGGGCGAGGAGAACCGCAACGTCGGCCGCATGGCCGCCCTGCTCGCGGGCCTGCCCGTGACGGTGCCCGGCGTGACCGTCAACCGGCTCTGCGCCTCCGGGCTCGAAGCCGTCATCCAGGCCGCGCGGGCCATCGCGCTCGGCGACATCTCCATCGCCCTGGCCGGCGGGGTCGAGTCGATGACCCGCGCGCCCTACGTCCTGCCGAAGAACGACCGGCCGTTCCCCGCCGGGCACACGGAGCTGTACTCCACCACGCTGGGCTGGCGCATGGTCAACCCGAGGATGGAGCCGCAGTGGACGGTCCCGCTGGGCGAGAGCGCCGAACTCGTCGCGGACAAGCACCGGATCACCCGCGAACAGCAGGACGCGTACGCACTCGCCTCGCACCGCAAGGCGGCCCAGGCTCAGAAGGACGGCCTGTTCGACGCCGAGATCGCACCGGTCGCCCTGCCGCAGCGCAAGGGCGATCCCGTCCTCTTCGAGCGCGACGAGTGCGTACGCGCCGACGCGTCCCTGGAGGCGATGGCCCGGCTCAAGCCGTCCTTCCGCACCCCCGACGGCACGGTCACGCCCGGCAACGCGTCGCCGCTCAACGACGGCGCCGCCGCGCTGCTCCTGGTCGACGAGGAGGGTCTCAAGGCGACGGGCCGCGAGCCGCTGGCCCGTGTATCGGCGTCCGCCGTCTCCGCGATCGAGCCGCATTATTTCGGGCTCGCGCCCGTAGAGGCCGTCAACCGGGCCCTGGCGAAGGCGGGCAGGTCCTTCGGGGATCTGAGCAGGCTGGAGCTCAACGAAGCGTTCGCGGCACAGGTGTTGGGGTGCGTGGCCGAGTGGCCCGACCTCGACCCGGACGTCCTGAACCCGCAGGGCGGCGCCATCGCGCTCGGCCACCCGCTCGGCGCGTCCGGCGCGCGGCTGGCCGGAACCGTCGCCCATCAGCTCGCCCGGCGCGGCGCGGGCACGGGTGTCGCCACCCTCTGCATCGGCGTCGGCCAGGGCCTTGCCCTGGTCCTCGAACGCTGAGCCGTCGCCCACTCCCACCGTCGCCACCACGCCGTACCTCACGGAGCCGAGAGACATGACCCTCACCGAACCCCTGCCCGACGGGCTCAGCCAGCAGGAGATAGACACGGAGGTCGCCAAGGCGCAAGCCGCCGCTGCGCCCGCCGATCACCCGCCGCGCGACTATCCCCCGTACCGCAGCAGCCACTTCCGCCACCCCAAGCAGCCGCTGATCCCGCTGCGCGACCCGGAGGCGGTGGAACTGAGCGGCCCCGCTTTCGGCGCCACGGACATCACGGCGCTCGACCGTGACCTGACCCGCCAGCACCTGGGCGAACCGCTCGGCGAGCGGATCACCGTGTCCGGCCGCGTCCTTGACTGCCAAGGACGGCCGGTGCGCGGCCAGTTGGTCGAGCTGTGGCAGGCCAACGCGTCCGGCCGCTACGCCCACCAGCTCGACCAGCACCCGGCGCCGCTCGACCCGAACTTCACGGGCTTCGGCCGCTGCCTGACCGACGACGAAGGAACGTACTCCTTCACGACGATCAAGCCGGGCGCCTACCCGTGGCGCAACCACGTCAACGCGTGGCGCCCCGCGCACATCCACTTCTCGCTCTTCGGCACGGCGTTCACGCAGCGCCTGGTGACGCAGATGTACTTCCCCGGCGACCCGCTGTTCGCCTACGACCCGGTCCTGCGCTCGGTCACCGACGAGTCGGCGCGAGCGCGCCTCGTCTCCGCCTACGACCACGACCTGTCCACCCCCGAGTGGTCGCTCGGCTACCGCTGGGACATCGTCCTCGACGGCCCCTCCGCGACGCTCTTCGAGGAAGGCGACCACCACTGATGTCGTACGCTCCGACTCCCTCCCAGACGGTCGGCCCCTTCTACGGCTACGCGCTGCCCTTCCCGCGGGGCGGCGAGGTCGCGCCGACCGGCCACCCGGACACGATCACCCTGCACGGGTACGTGTACGACGGCGCGGGAAACCCCGTGCCCGACGCCCTCGTCGAGACCTGGCAGCCCGCGCCCGACGGCTCCCGCACGGGCGCGCCGGGATCGCTGCGGCACGACCCGGTCACGGGCGAGGTCATCGGCCGTGACGGGCTCGCGTTCACCGGGTTCGGCCGCGTCCCGACCGACGCGGACGGCCACTTCACGGTCCGTACGCTCCCGCCGGGCGGCGTCTCGTACATCGCGGTCGCGGTCTTCGCACGCGGTCTGCTCCACCACCTGTACACGCGCGCCTACCTGGTCGACGAGCCGGGCGACACGCTCCTCGGCTCCCTCGACCCGGCGCGGCGCACAACGCTGATCGCCCGCCCCGAGGCGAGCCACACGTACCGTTTCGACATCCGCCTTCAGGGCGAGGGCGAAACGGTGTTCCTGGAGTTCCAGTGAGTCTTGAAGGTACCGATGTCGGCCTGCTCGCCCCCGGGCGAGCGGGCTCCCCGGCCGAGGCGGCGACGGGCGACACCGCCTTTCTACAGGCGATGCTGGACGCGGAGGCCGCGCTGACGCGGGCCCAGGCTACGGTGGGCCTGGCCCCGGCACAGGCGGCCACGGCCGTCGCCGAAGCCGCCCGCGCCGACCGCTTCGACGTACGCGACATCGCGCTGCGCGCGCGGGACGGCGGCAATCCCGTGATCCCGCTGGTCGCGGACCTGACGGCGGCGGTGCCCTCGGATGCGGCGCCGTACGTCCACCGGGGTGCGACCAGCCAGGACATCATGGACACGGCGATGATGCTGGTCGCGCGGCGCACGCTGGACCTGATCCTGGCGGACCTGACCCGCACGGAGGCAGCCCTCGCCCTCCTCGCCGCGGAGCACCGGGACACGGTGATGGCAGGCCGCACCCTGACGCAGCACGCGGTCCCTACGACGTTCGGCCTCAAGGCCGCGGGCTGGCGCGCGCTGGTGCTCGACGCACGGGACAGGGCACGGTCGGTGCGCGACGCCCTTCCGGCTCAACTGGGCGGTGCGGCAGGCACGTTGGCCGCCTTCGGGGCGTACGCGGGCGACTCGCGACCGGGGGCGTTCCCGAGTGCGGGCGACTCACCATCGGAAGCGTTCCCGGACGCGGGCCACTCACCATCGGAGGCGTTCCCGAACGCGGGCCACTCACCATCGGAGGCGTTCCCGAACGCGGGCCACTCACCATCGGAAGCGATCCCGGACACGGGCCACTCACCATCGGAAGCGATCCCGGACACGGGCCACTCACCATCGGAAGCGATCCCGGACACGGGCCACTCACCATCGGAGACGACCCCGAACACAGGCCACTCACCATCGGAGACGACCCCGAACACAGGCCACTCACCATCGGAGACGACCCCGAACACAGGCCACTCACCATCGGAGACGACCCCGAACACAGGCCACTCACCATCGGAGACGACCCCGAACACGGGCGGGCTCGGGGAGAGCCTTGTCGCGGCCTATGCCCGCCATCTCCCGCTGGCCGAACCCACCCTTCCCTGGCACACGCTCCGCACCCCGGTCGCCGATCTCGGCGCGGCTCTCGCCTTCACCGCCGGAGCCCTGGGCAAGGCGGCCACGGACATCCTCACCCTCAGCCGCACGGAGCTCGCCGAGCTCTCCGAGGGGGCGGGGGGTGGTTCATCCGCCATGCCGCACAAGGCGAACCCCGTCCGTTCCACCCTCATAGCGGCCGCCGCCCAACGCTCCCCCGGCCTGGCGGCGGCGCTCCACGCGTCGATGGCCGCCGAGGACGAACGCCCGGCGGGCGCCTGGCACGCGGAGTGGGAACCCCTGCGCGACCTCCTGCGCACGGTCGGCGGCGCGAGCCGCCACGCGGCGGAGCTCACCGAGAACCTCCGGGTCCACCCGGACGCGATGCGCGAACACCTCGGCCTCACCCACGGGTTGATCGTCTCCGAACGCCTCACGGCGGAGCTGACCCCGCTCCTGGGCAGGGCCCGCGCGAAGGAGCTCCTCACGTCGGCGGCCCGCCGCACCCGGGACGAGGGCAGGTCCCTCGCGGACGTCCTCGCCGAAGAGCCCGCTCTCTCGGCCGTCGACCTCACCGAACTCACCGACCCCACCCGTTACACCGGCTCCGCCGGAGCCCTCACGGACCGAGCCCTGGAGCGACGATGACCCCCGCGAAGCTGCCGCACCACACCATCGAGGGCGCCCCTGCCGCGCCCCCTCTCCTCCTCGGCTCCTCCGTCGGCACGTCCACCGCCCTGTGGGACGCCGTGGCACCCGAACTCTCCACCACCCACCGGGTCGTACGCTGGGACCTGCCCGGCCACGGCAAGTCCCCCGCCGACCTGATCGGCCCGGGAGCCACCGTCGCCGACCTGGCCGCACTCGTCCTCGCGCTCGCCGACTCCCTCGGCATCGACCGCTTCGCGTACGCGGGCGTCTCCCTCGGCGGCGCCGTCGGCCTGCACCTGGCCGCGCACCATCCGGAGCGGGTGGAGAGCCTCGCCGTCATCTGCTCCTCGGCGCACTTCGGCGGCAGCGCCCGCTGGGAGGAGCGCGCGGCACTTGTACGCCGCGAAGGCCTCGCCGACCTCGCCCGGAGCGCGCCGGACCGCTGGTTCACGCCCGGGTTCACGGTCCCCCGCCTGGTGGACGACCACCGCGGCACCGACCCCGACGCGTACGCCGCGTGCTGCGACGCCCTGGCGGCGTACGACATCAGGGAGTCGCTGGCGGCGATCACCGCGCCCACACTCGTCATCGCGGGCCGCGAGGACCCGGCGACGCCGCCCGCCCACGCGCGCGAGATCGCCGACGCGGTGCCGGGCGCCTCCCTCACCGAGCTTGCGGGCGCCTCGCATCTGGCGCCGGCCGAGCGGCCGGAGGCCGTGGTCGCCGCGCTGCGCACGCACTTGACGGGAGCGGCCGCGAGCGGGACGGCCGTGCGGCGAGCGGTCCTGGGTGACGCGCACGTGGACCGCGCGCAGGGGAACACCACGCCCTTCACGGCCCGCTTCCAGGACTTCATCTCGCGCTACGCCTGGGGCGAGATCTGGACCGACCCCACCCTCGCGCACCGCGAGCGCAGCATGATCACCATGACCGCCCTGGTCGCGCACGGGCACTACGACGAGCTGGCCATGCATGTCCGTGCGGCCCGCCGCAATGGGCTCACCCCCGAGGAGATCGGAGCGGTACTGCTGCAGACGGCCGTCTACTGCGGCGTCCCCGCGGCCAATTCGGCGTTCGCGGTGGCGCAGCGGGTGCTGGCGGAGGAGTAGCGGTCATGGGCACCCTTTAGGCTGCTGCTGATCAGGGGGTCAGGGGAGAGCAGGGGGGCACGTGGCGATGAACGATGCGACTGAGGTGTTCCAGCCGTTGCAGGCGGACGATCCGCCCGTGGTGGCCGGCTACCGTCTCGCCGCCCGGATCGGCGCGGGCGGCATGGGCCGGGTCTACCTGTCGCACACGCAGGGCGGCCGACCGCTGGCGATCAAGGTGGTACGGCCCGAGCTGGCCGACGACCCGGCCTTCCGGCGGCGGTTCAGCCGGGAGATCAAGGCGGCCCAGCGGGTCCGGGGCGCCTACACGGCCGAGTTGATCGACGCCGACGCGGACGGCGTGCCGCCCTGGCTGGCCACGCTGTACGTGCCGGGTCCCTCGCTGTCGGATGCGGTCGCCCGGAGCGGACCGCTGCCGGTGCCCGCGGTGCTGTGGCTGATGGCGGGGGTCGCCGAGGCGCTGCAGGCCATCCACGGCGCGGGGATCGTGCACCGGGACCTGAAGCCCTCGAACGTGCTCCTCGCCGCCGACGGGCCGCGCGTGATCGACTTCGGCATCTCGCTGGCCTCCGGCGCCACATCCCCGCACACCGCCACGGGCAGCGTCGTCGGCACGCCCCAGTTCATGGCTCCCGAGCAGGCGTCCGTGGGCGAGGTCACCGCCGCCACCGACGTCTTCGCGCTCGGCCAGACAGCGGCCTTCGCGGCACTGGGCGAGCCGCTGTACGGGGACGGGCCCTCGGTCAGCGTGCTGTACCGGATCGTGCACTCGGAGCCCGATCTCTCCCTGCTGCCCGCGCAGCTGCGTCCGCTGTTCGCCCGGTGCCTGGCCGCCGATCCGGCGGAGCGGGCCACCCTGGCGGAGATCGTCGACTGGTGCAGGCAGCGGCTCGGCCCGGGTGCCGACGCGGGCGCGGGGCCTGCCGTCTGGCGGGAGGTCACCGGTCCTGAGGTGTCGGTCCCGGCGCCGGTCCCGCACCCCACGCGGATGCACACGCAGCCGTTGTTCGCGCCGCCGCGGCCGACCGTGCCCACGGGGCAGGACGAGCGGCGGGCCCGCCGAAGACGCAACGCGCTCATCACGGGCATCGTGACGGGCAGCGCGCTGCTGGTGCTCGGCCTGACGTGGATGGTGATGGACGCGACGGATCTGCTGCGCCACCGGGACACCTCCGCGAAGTCCGGTTCGTCGGCGTCCGAGCGGTCGTCGGGATCCGGCGCGGCGTCCGGGTCGGCAGCCGGTGGGTCTTCGGGAGACGGCGAGAGGGCAGCGACCGGCGAGGACTCGGGCACCGGCGACAAGAGCGACGGAGCGGCAGGCGCCTCGCGCCCCTCCTCAGGCTCTTCGTCGACCGCGAACACTCCTCCGCAAGCCGTCGCGTACCCCCAGGAGTGGTTCGACGAGAAGAACTCCGTGAGCCTCAGGGAGCCGGTGGACCGCAAGGACCGCAAGGGCGACATCCGCTTCGTCTGCGGGGAGAACAGCTGCGCGCTGGAGAGCGACAAGAGCGTGATCACCTTGCTGTACAGCAAGCCGGGGGCCACCCTCGACTCGTGCCGTACCGCTCTCACGGGCGCCGACAGCCACGACCTCCCGCTGGCCGCGGTGGCGGCCGGCAGCGAGATCTGCGTGAGGAACCCTGCCGGAGACATCGCCCTGCTCGTGGTCCAGGTGAAGTCGACCGCGCTGCCGAACGGCGGGTTCAGCTTCTTGAGCGCGGACATGACGGTCTGGCGGGATCGGGCTTCGTAGGACCGACGGGAGCGGCTAGGTGGCGCTCCGCTCGCTCGCCTCGCGGTAGCGCCGCTCCATCTCGTCGATGTACGTGTCGTCGCCCGGCCGCCCCGCCCGCAGCAGGCGCCACCACTGATCGATGCTCCAATTGGCCGGTTCCGTCGCCCCGATGAACTCCTCGACGAGCGAGAGGAAGCGCGCGGGGTCGGCGTGAAAGGGGAAGTGCCCGGCGTCCGGGAAGATTTCGAGGCGGCTGCCGGGCATCGCCTCGTGCGCGGTGAACGCGTGGTCGACCGGCAGGACGCCGTCCCGGTCGCCCCAGACGAGGAGCGTGGGCATGCCCTGGGCGAGGTAGCAGCGGTCCAGCATGGTGACCACCTGGCCGCGCCAGTCGACGACGGACCGCAGGGTGCGGATGAACGCGGCCCGCGCCCACACGTCCGGCAGCGCGTCGACCAGGCCCATCAGCTCGGGGGCGTCCCGCCCGAGACCGGTGTCGAGCAGCCGGAGCAGCGCCACCACCGCCCGCACCGGCACATCGGCGCCGGGCAGGCCGAGCAGGGAGAGCAGCAGCGCGGCGCCCGGCAGCGAGACGCCCCGCAGCACGGGGGTGACCTGCGGGCCGACGCCTCCCGTGCTCACCAGGACGAGCCGGTCCACGCGCTCGGGGAACTGGTAGGCGAACTGCATCGCGACACCGCCGCCGAACGAGTGCCCGACGAGGGTGACCCGCTCGACACCGAGCACGCCGAGCAGGTCCCGCACTCCGTTGGCGTACGCGGCCACCGAGTAGTCGGCCCGTGGCTTCTCGGAGGCGCCGTGGCCGAGCAGATCGGGGGCGATGACCGTGTGACTGCGGGCCAGTTGGGGGATCAGCGGGGACCACGTCGCCGATGAGTCGCCGATGCCGTGGATCAGCAGAATCGCCGGTCCCTCACCGGCGACGCGGTACGCGCGCCGGTAGCCGTGCACGGTTCGGAACTGCAGCAGGGCCCCGCTCTCGTCGCCGGTGGGAAGCCGCCTGGGCTGGAAGGGCAGGATCCGCGCCATGGGCCGGAGTGTAGGTGTGCGGTGCGTTGGGGTGGTTTCGGCGGGGTTTCGGGTGGCGCAATAGGGGCGCCGATCCGTCCGCGGAAGCCACGTGGCGGCGTAGCACCCCAGTGCCCGCACGCTCTGCCCGCGCAAACACGTCACGTACGCCTGATCGAAGGGTGGCTGTCGCGCCATGTCACCGCCGGTCACCCAGGTGACACATCTGACGGGTTAAGTTACTTGGTGACCATGCGAGTTACGCGGCCACGTGAGGGATTTGCCACTGTGACGGGAGCCGGAGTGCGCAGGCGGGTGCTGCCCGCGGTGCTGCTCGCCGTGCTCCTGGTGACCGTCCAGTTCTTCGCGCACGGGGTCAACGAACCCACGCACGGCGCGGAATCCCGCATCCCACCGGCCACGGCACCGTACGCGCACTGCGGCGACGACACGCACCCGGAGGAGACCTCCGAGCGCTTCCGGGCGCGCGGCCGGCCTCTCTGCCGCGACCTCACCCCCGACACGACCCCGCATCTCCAGGCCCACGCGGTCACTCCCGCGGACGACGGCACGCCCGCGCGGCGCCCCGTGGCCGCCGCCCACCACGAGACGAGACCAGCGGGCCGCGAGCTCCCGGCCCTGCTCCAGGTCTTCCGCTGCTGATCGGTTCCTCCGGCACGGCCGTGCCGCCAGGCACACGCGTCCGACGCGTCCGCCGGCCGGACCCGAACACCGGTCCACGTCACACCGATGCGCCCCCCACGGCGCTCAGGAGTCAACCGACATGCAGCCTTCCCCCGCCTCCGTACTCGACCGCGCCCGCTCCCTGCTCAGGGCACCCGACAGCGCACGGCACGACGTCGCCGCCTCCGTGGTCGTCTTCCTCGTCGCCCTGCCCCTGTGCGTGGGCGTGGCCGTCGCCTCCGGAGCACCCGCCGAACTCGGCCTGATCACCGGCATCGTCGGCGGTCTGGTCACCGGCCTACTGCCCGGCAGCAGCCTCCAGGTCAGCGGTCCCGCCGCGGGACTCACCGTCCTCGTCTACGAGGCCGTGCGGGAGTACGGTCTCGCGGCGCTCGGCGCCCTCGTGCTCGTCGCCGGGATCCTCCAGCTGGCCATGGGCGCCCTCCGGCTCGGCCGCTTCTTCCGCGCCATCTCCGTGGCCGTCGTCGAGGGCATGCTCGCCGGCATCGGACTCGTTCTGATCGCCGGGCAGTTGTACGCCATGGCCGACCGCGAGGCTCCCGCGAGCGGCCTCGACAAGATCACCGGGCTGCCGGGGATGCTCACCGGGATCATCGGCTCGGAGCGCGCCCTGACCGCCTTCGGACTCGGCCTCGGCACCATCGCGGTGCTCGTGTCCTGGCACCGGCTCCCCGCGAAGCTCCGCGTGGTGCCCGCACAGCTCGCCGCCGTGGCGCTCGCCACGGGTGCCACGCTGCTCTTCTCCCTGCCGGTGGCCACGGTCGAGGTGCAGGGGCTCGTCGAGGCGGTGCGGATGCCGGACGCCGCCGCCTTCGGGGGTCTGCTGAGTCTCGGCGCCATCGGCACCGTCCTCGCGTTCGCCCTGATCGCGTCGGCCGAGAGTCTGTTCAGCGCGGCCGCGGTGGACCGTCTGCACGACGGCCCGCGTACGTCGTACGACAAGGAACTGATCGCGCAGGGCGCGGGCAACACCGTGTGCGGGCTGCTCGGCGCACTGCCGATGACCGCCGTCATCGTCCGCAGCTCGGCCAACGTGCGGGCGGGCGCGCGGACGAAGGCGTCCCGCGTCCTGCACGGCGTCTGGCTGCTCCTGTTCGCGGCGCTGCTGCCCGCCGCGCTCGCCCTCATCCCGGTCGCGGCGCTCGCGGGCGTCCTCGTGCACGCGGGCTGCAAGCTGATCCCCGTACGGCAGTTGGCGGAGCTGTGGCGCGAACACCGCGGTGAGGCGGTCGTCCTGGCCGTGACGGCCGCGGCGATCGTCACGGTGAACATGTTCGAGGGCGTCCTCATCGGTCTCGCCCTCGCCGTCATGAAGACCGCGTGGGAGACGTCGCACGTGCACGTGGAGGTCGTCGACAAGGGCGCGGGACCGATCCGCGTCCACCTGACGGGCAATGCCACGTTCCTGCGCCTCCCCAAGCTCCTCGACGCGCTGGAGGCGCTGCCCCAGGACCGCCCGATCGATCTCGACCTCTCGGACCTGCGGCATCTGGACCACGCGTGCCGTACGTCGCTGGAGAGCTGGGCGGAGCGGCACAGTGCGGAGGGGACTGATCCGGTGCGGGTGGCGTCCGGGGCCTGAGGGTGTCACCATCCTGCGCCGGACGGGCTCGGGCAGAGCCCGTCCGGCGGCATTCCGCCCTGCTCACCTCGCCCCGTACACCGGTTGGGGCGCCTGTGCCCCGGCGAGCAGCTTCAGCGTCGCGTCGCCCGCCTCCGCCGGGGTCCAACGGGCCCCCTTGTCGGCCGTCGGTCCCGGCCGCCAGCCCTCCATGACGGTGATGCGCCCCGCCTCGGCCTCGAAGACGCGGCCGGTGACTGGGGCGGACGCCTCCGAGCCGAGCCACACCACGACGGGCGACACGTTCTCCGGAGCCATCGCGTCGAAGCCATCTCCTTCGGGTGCGGCCATGGTCTGTGCGAAGGTCTGCTCCGTCATCCGCGTCCGCGCGGCGGGCGCGATCGCGTTGACCCGCACTCCGTAGGAGGCGAATTCGGCCGATGCGACCATCGTGAGCCCGAGGATCCCGGCCTTGGCCGCGCTGTAGTTGCCCTGCCCGACGCTCCCCAACAGCCCGGCCCCCGAGCTGGTGTTGACCACGCACGCGTGCCGCGCGCGCCCCGCCTTCGCCTCGCCGCGCCAGTACGCGGCCGCGTGCTTGAGCGGCAGGAAGTGCCCCTTCAGATGCACCCGCATCACCGCGTCCCAGTCGTCCTCGTCGAGGTTGACCAGCATCCGGTCCCGCAGGAAACCCGCGTTGTTGACGAGGGTGTCGAGCTGTCCGTACGTGTCGAGTGCCGCTCGCACCAGGGACGCTGCGCCCTCGGACGTGGCGATGTCACCGCCGTGTGCGACGGCGTCGCCGCCCGCCGCGCGGATCTCCGCGACGACGTCGTGCGCGGGCCCGCCGGACGCCCCGGAGCCGTCGGGCCCCACACCCAGGTCGTTCACGACGACCTTGGCGCCCTCGGCGGCGTACGCGCGCGCGTGCGCTCTGCCGAGGCCGCGGCCCGCGCCGGTGACGATCACGACGCGGCCCGCGCAGATGCCGGGGCCCGGCTCGTCGGCTGCGGTCATGGGGAACTCCTCGGTCATGCGGAACTCCTCGGATACGTTCGGTGGTTGACGTACGTTCAGTGATTGACGGACGCGGCGTCCAGGAACGCGGGGCGTTCGCCGCCGCCGTGCAGGTGCAGTGCGGCGCCGCTGATGTAGCACGCGCTGTCGGAGGCGAGGAAGACGCACGCGTCCCCGACGTCCGACGGATCGGCGAGCCGCCCGAGCGGGACGGTGCGGGCGACCTGCGCGATGCCTTCCTCGTCGCCGTAGTGCAGATGGGCGCTCTCGGTGCGGGCGAGGCCGAGCACGACGGTGTTCACGCGCACCTTCGGGGCCCACTCGACGGCCATCGTGCGCGCGAGGTTCTCCAGGCCCGCCTTGGCCGCGCCATAGGCGCCGCTGCCGGGTGAGGGACGGGAGCCGCTGACACTCCCGATCATCGTGATGCTGCCCCCGCCGGGCTCCTGGCCGCGCATCACCTCGTACGCCGCCAGGGACGCGTACAGCGGGGCCAGCAGGTTGAGTTCGACGATCTTGGCCTGGCGGACGGGGGCCGACTCGGCGAGCAGCCCGAAGGGTGTGCCGCCCGCGTTGTTCACCAGGGCGTCCAACCGGCCGTGATCGGCGGCCACATCGGCGAAGAACGTGTGTGCCGCCCCCGCGTCGCGCAGGTCGAGCGGCCTGAACTCGGCCGCGGAGCCCGCCGCTTCGACCGGGCGCTCCGGCGGTCTGCGGGCGCAGACGACGACCCGCGCACCGGCGGCGAGGAAGCTGCGGGCGATACCGGCGCCGACGCCTCGGGTGCCGCCGGTGACGACCACCACCTGTCGGGTGTCAGTCATCGCTGCTACCTTCCTAACTAACAAATGTTTGGTTGAAGGGCCTGGATGAAAGGTAGCGGATCCTCTGATGTCTGTCTCCACCTCCACCCCGGACAAGGGCGTCGCCGTCGTCACGGTCGACTTCCCTCCCGTCAACGCCCTGCCCGTGCAGGGGTGGTTCGACCTGGCGTCCGCGGTGCGCGCGGCCGGTCGCGATCCCGGGACGCGCTGCGTCGTCCTCGCCGCCGAGGGCCGCGGTTTCAACGCGGGCGTGGACATCAAGGAGATGCAGCGCGACAGCGGCCACAGCGCACTGATAGGCGCCAACCGCGGTTGCTATGAAGCGTTTTCGGCGGTCTATGAATGCGAGGTGCCGGTCGTGGCCGCGGTGAACGGCTTCTGTCTGGGCGGCGGCATCGGCCTCGTGGGCAACGCGGACGCGATCGTGGCGAGCGAGGACGCGACGTTCGGCCTGCCCGAGCTGGACCGGGGCGCGCTCGGCGCCGCGACGCATCTCGCCCGCCTGGTCCCGCAGCACCTGATGCGCGCCCTTTACTACACCTCGCGCACGGCCACCGCGGCCGAACTGCACGCGCACGGCTCCGTGTGGCGGGTCGTGCCGCGCGATGAACTGCGCGATGCGGCACTGGAGTTGGCGCGCGAGATCGCGCAGAAGGACGGCACGCTGCTGCGGTTCGCCAAGGCCGCGATCAACGGCATCGACCCCGTCGACGTGCACCGCAGCTACCGCTTCGAGCAGGGCTTCACCTTCGAGGCGAACTTGAGCGGCCTGGCGGACCGCGTCCGCGAGGACTTCGGCACAGGCTCCGGAAGGAAGAAGGAGGAGGGCAGGGCATGACGGACAAGACCATGACGCCCGACGCGATCGTGGGGCGGCTGCGGAGCGGGATGACGCTCGGCATCGGCGGCTGGGGTTCGCGCCGCAAGCCCATGGCGCTGGTGCGGGCCCTGCTGCGGTCCGGGATCACGGACCTCACCGTCGTGGCGTACGGCGGCCCGGACATCGGCCTGCTCGCCGCGGCGGGGAAGATCCGCAAGCTGGTCACTGCGTTCACTACCCTCGACTCGATCCCCCTGGAGCCGCACTTCCGCGCGGCGCGCGAGCGCGGCGCCTTCGAACTGGTCGAGCTGGACGAGGCGATGTTCATGCAGGGCCTGACGGCCGGCGCCCAGCGGCTGCCGTTCCTGCCGATCCGCGCGGGCCTCGGTTCGGACGTCCTGCGGGTCAACCCCCAGCTGCGTACGGTCACTTCGCCGTACGAGGACGGGGAGGAGCTGGTCGCCGTGCCCGCCCTGCGGATGGACGCCGCGCTGGTCCATCTCAACCGCGCCGACCGCCTGGGCAACGCCCAGTATCTGGGCCCGGATCCGTACTTCGACGACCTGTTCTGCGAGGCGTCCGACACGGCGTACGTGTCGTGCGAGCGGATCGTCGCATCGAGCGAGCTCACCGAGCAGGCGGCACCGCAGACGATGCTGATCTCCCGGCACGCGGTGACGGGCGTGACGGAGACACCCGGGGGCGCGCACTTCACGTCGTGCGTGCCGGACTACGGCCGGGACGAGCCCTTCCAGAAGGCGTACGCGACCGCCGCGGGTGACCCGGACGCCTGGAAGGAATTCGAGGACCGCTTCCTGACCGGCACCGAGCAGGACTACCAAGCGGCCGTCCAGGCCTGGCACAAGGAGCAGCGATGACGCAGACCGACCCGACCGCGGCGGCCGGCGCACCTGAGGCGGCCGCTTCCTCGGTCACCCGCGCCGAGTACTGCGTGATCGCCTGCGCGGAGGCCTGGCGGGGCGCAGGGGAGATCCTCGCATCGCCGATGGGCACGGTCCCGGCGATCGCCGCACGCCTGGCCAAGCTGACGTTCTCGCCGGACCTGCTGCTCACGGACGGGGAGGCGCTGCTGATCGGCGATGTGCCCGCCGTGGGGGCGCCGTCGGCGGTGACGGAGGGCTGGCTGCCGTACCGCAGGCATCTGACGATGGCCATGGGCGGCAGGCGCCACGTGATGATGGGCGCGAGCCAGATCGACCGTTTCGGAAACCAGAACATCTCCTGCATCGGCGACTGGGAGCGGCCCAGGCGCCAGCTGCTCGGGGTGCGCGGTGCTCCGGTCAACACCCTCAACAACCCCGTGAGTTACTGGATCCCCCGGCACTCGAAGCGCGTCTTCGTCGAGAAGGTCGACATGATCAGCGGCGTCGGTTACGACAGCGCGGCGGCCGCCGGTCCTTCCGCCACCCGCTTCCACGACCTGCGCCGGGTCGTGTCGGACCTCGGCGTCTTCGACTTCGGGGCGGCGGACCACGCGATGCGCCTGGTGTCCCTGCATCCGGGCGTGACGGTCGAGCAGGTGCGTGAGTCGACCGGCTTCAGGCTCGCGGAGGCGGATGAGGTTCCGTGCACCCGCGAGCCGACCGCGGAGGAACTGCGGCTGATCCGGGACGTGGTGGACCCGCGCGGTCTGCGCGAGCGCGAGGTGCGCCCGTGACGTCGGCTCCGCCGGGCATGGAGACGGCGCTGACCAAACTGGTCGGTGTGCGGTACCCCGTCGTGCAGACCGGCATGGGCTGGGTGGCGGGCCCCCGGCTGGTCTCCGCGACGGCGAACGCGGGCGCCCTCGGCATCCTCGCCTCCGCGACGATGACCGTCGACCAGCTGCGCTCGGCCGTCCGGGAGGTCAAGTCCCGTACGGACGAGCCCTTCGGGGTCAACCTGCGCGCCGACGCGGGTGACGCGCGGGACCGGGTGCGGGTCATCGTCGACGAGGGAGTGCGGGTCGCGTCCTTCGCGCTCGCCCCCTCGAAGGAGCTGATCGCGGAGCTGAAGGGCGCCGGGGTGGTCGTCATCCCGTCCATCGGGGCGCGACGGCATGCCGAGAAGGTCGCGGCGTGGGGCGCGGACGCGGTCGTCGTGCAGGGCGGCGAGGGCGGCGGACACACCGGCGAGGTCGCGACGACCGTGCTGTTGCCGCAGGTCGTGGACGCGGTGGACATCCCGGTGATCGCGGCGGGCGGCTTCTTCGACGGCCGGGGGCTCGTCGCCGCGCTCGCCTATGGCGCGGCGGGGGTCGCGATGGGCACACGCTTCCTGCTGACGTCGGACTCGACGGTGCCGGACGCGGTCAAGGCCCGCTATCTGTCCGCGTCGGTCAAGGACGTCACGGTGACCACCCGGGTGGATGGTCTCCCCCACCGGATGCTGCGGACGGATCTCGTCGCCTCGCTGGAGAAGTCAGGACGAGCGACGTCCCTCGCACGGGCCGTGCGGCACGCGGCGGCGTTCCGGAAGATGTCCGGGATGGCTTGGGGCGAAATGATCCGGGACGGACTCGCGATGCGGCACGGAAAGGGGATGACGTGGAGCCAGGTCCTGCTGGCCGCGAATACGCCCATGATGCTGAAGTCGGCGATGGTGGACGGGGTACCGGAAGCGGGGGTCATGGCTTCCGGTCAGGTAGCGGGAGTAATAGAGGACCTGCCCTCGTGCGAGGAGCTGATCACGCGGGTGATGCTGGAGGCGACTGAGGTGGTGGGACGCCTACGACTGACCTGAACGAAGGCCTCCGGCCGGGTTCACCTCGACTCCGCCCCGCCCCCTGCGGCGGGATACAGATCGGCTCCGAGGGATGGGGGCGACTGAGGCGGTGGGACGCCTACGACTGACCTGAACGAAGGCCTCCGGCCGGGTTCACCCCGACTCCGCCCCGCCCCCTGCGGCCGGATACAGATCGGCCCCGAGAGATGAGGGCGACTGAGGCGGTGGGACGCCTACGACTGACCTGAACGAAGGCCTCCGGCCGGGCTCGCCCCGACTCCGCCCCCCCTGCGGCGGGATACAGATCGGCTCCGAGGGACGGGGGCGACTGAGGTGGTGGGACGCCTACGGCTGACCTGAGCGGAGGCCTCCGGTGGGCTCTCCTCCGTCCCGCCCCGCGCCCTGATGCGGCTCGGCTCCGAGGGATGTAGGCGGCTGAGATGGCAGGGCGGCCGCTGAACTGGTGGGCGGGGGCGGCAGAGCTGGGCGGCGGCCTCCGGCGGGCCCCGGGGCCACCTGCGGCCGCTGCGCTGTCCCGCCGCGCCGCCCCGTACTGGAGGCCCGCCCCGTACCGGAAGCCCGCTCCGCCGGTCAGGCTCTTGCGCGCCCTCTGCCACGGCTCCGCCTTGCCCACCGAGCCACGCACGTCCGCCAAGTTCGCTTCAGGTCGGACGGGGGGCCGGGATCCTGCCCAGCCCCCTGTCTCAGACCCCCGCCACCTCCAAAGACGCCCGCGCCCGTGCGGCCATCCCGTCTGCTCCGCAGGATTCGGCCAGGGCCAGGCCCCGTGCCAGTTCGCTCGCGGAGCCTGCCGCGATGCCGTACTCGACTCGTGCGACCGCGTGTTCATAGGCGCACGGCGACGCCTCCAGGCAGGCCACCGCCCGTGCGTACAGCGCGACCGCGCGCTGCCCGCTCTCCAGGGACGCCGCGCACCGCAGCGCCTCGCCGATCGCCGTGTCCGTGCCGAAGAGCTCCGCCTGGACCCGTGCGTCCGCGACCAGCTGGGCGGCGCGCCCTGGGTCGTCCACGGCGATTGCGCGGGCGAGGTCGTACGCCCAGGGGTTGACCACCGGGTTGTAGCAGCCGCGTTCGTTCGCCGTCTTCGCCGCCACCTCCAGTTCGCTGATGCCCTCAGGCCGTTGTCCCGTGGTGATCAGCAGGCGGCCCCGCACGGAGTGGATGTCGGGCAGGAGAATCGTGGAGGGGAAGGGCGGCGCGATGCCGTAGCGCTCGGCGGCCTCCTGGGCCTCGTCGATCTTCCCGCGGGCGAGCAGCGTGTCGATGAGCTTGCACGCGGCGTCCCAGTGCATCGGGAGGCCGCTGCCGACGCGGTCGGTGAGACGCAGGCTCTCCCGCAGCGAGGCCTACGCCTCGGCGAGACGTCCGCGCCTGCGGTACACCAGACCCAACCAGGCCTTGGCCACGGCCAGATGGCCGCCGCTCCAGCCCGCGGCCTCGTAGGCACGGACCCCCTCGGCGAAGACGCTCTCGGCACGGTCGAGGCGGTCGGTGAAGATGTAGGCGCCGCCCAGCATCGTCAGGAGCTCGAAGCCCCACTCCGTGTCGGTCCAGCCGAGGCCCGGCGCGAGACGGCCGTTGACGAGGGTGCGGTCGCAGAGCTCGACGATCTCCTCCGCGTTCTCCCCGCGGGTCATGGCGTCGAAGGCGCGCAGGATCAGCAGGGCGCGCTCGGAGTTGTCGCGTCCCGGCAGTGGTCCGGCGAGCGCGGCAAGGCGGCGCGAACGTCCCGTCGCGTCGTCCTCGCGCGCGTGGATGCCCTCCCACATGTAGTGGACCCCCTCCAACCGCATCCGGTCGGGTCCGCTCTCGAGACGGTCGGCCTCCGCGTCCACGACACGCAGGGCCTCCTCCAACTGGTCGTTGTGCACCAGGGCTTGGGAGAGTCGGCAGACGGCGTCCACGCGCAGCCCGCGGTCGAGCCCCGGCGTGTGGAGCGCCTCGCGCAGGTGGCCGATGGTCGTGGCGGGCGAGGTGAGGAGCGTGGCGCAGCCCAGTTCGTAGAGCACGCGCGCGTGGGTCTCGGGCAGCGGTGGTTCCCGCAGGGCACGTTCGAGGCAGCGGCGGGCCGCGTCCGGCGCACCGACCGCAAGATGCTCGGCCGCCGCCTCGCGCAACTGCTTGACCAGCTCGGGGTCGTCGTCCGGATGGACCTCGAGGAGATGCCGCGACGCGGCTGCCGCACCACGGCCCGACAACGTGACTGCCCACGCGGCCTGGCCATGCATCGCGGTGCGGGTGGCGGGCGGGATCGAGCGGTAGACGGTGCTGGCGATCAGTGGATGGACGAATTCCAGGCCCTGGTCGGCGCCGAGCAGGATGCGCGCGGTGCGCAGCCGCTCCGCGCACCGCTCGGCCGCCTCACGGGTCATCCCGGCGAGCGAGGCGGCGAGGTCGAGCGGAATGGAGGTGCCCAGGATCGCCGCCGCCCACGCGAACCGCGTGACGTCCGTGCCGAGCCCTTCGAGACGGGCGACGAGACCGCGGCCGCGCGCCGAGCGGTTCAGGGCGCGCAGTTCGGCGGCGGAACTCTCCACCGGATCGAGCTCGCTGTCCTGCACCTTGGCGAGCAGTTCCACGGATTCGTACGGATTGCCGCCGGTGACCGCCCACACCTCGCGGCAGAACGGGGCGTCCGCGTGCTCGCCGAGCGTGGCGCGGGTGAGTCCGGCCGCCGCGTCCGGGGTGAGCGCGCGCAGCGGGGGCGTGGGGCGGGCCGCCGCTCCGACGGCCGCGAGGTGGCGCGCGCTCTCGCCGACGGCGTCGTCCGGCCGGTGGGCTACCACCACGAGGACGGGCAGTTCGTCGAGGCGCTGGGCGAACGCGGCGAGCCAGTGCAGGGTCTCCTGGTCGGCCCAGTGCGCGTCGTCGATGAGAAGGACGAGCGGCCAGTGCAGCCCCGAAAGCCGCGCCACCGCCTCGACCAGACCGTCGCACACGCCCTGGGGGTCGGCCTGGACTCCCGTGGGCTCGGCTATGCCGAGCGCGGGGCCCGCGATCTCGTACCAGTCGCCGAGATACTCCCGTGCCTCCTCGGGAGAGAGCGCGACGAGAGCCGGCTGCAGCAGCTGGCGTACGACGTTGAAGGGGACGGAGGTGACGGTCTCGCCGCCTCGCGCGGACCACACCATGGCCCGCCCTTGTGCGATGCGGCGCACCTCCGACAGCAGCGCCGTCTTGCCGATCCCCGCCTCGCCCTGGAAGACGAGCAGCCCGCCCGCCGTCGTCGAGTCGGAGCACAGCTCGTCAACGGCCCGCGCGGCCGCGGCGAGTTCCGCATCGCGCTCCCACAGCGGGGCCCAGATGGCACCTCCGGGCCGTCCCTGCGTCATCGCGCTACCTCCCGAGGTCGCTCAATCGACGTACAGACATCGAGACTAGCTGGGGAGAGGGCCTCGCGGTGCGGGGTCCGGCCAGCAACTCCCGCAAGGAGTGAGGCAGGCGCCGGGAACTGGACGCGTTCAGAGGCGCTCGATGATGGTCACGTTCGCCTGACCGCCACCTTCGCACATGGTCTGGAGGCCGAACCGGCCGCCTGTGCGCTCCAGTTCGTGCAGGAGCGTCGTCATCAGCTTGACGCCGGTCGCGCCGAGGGGATGGCCGAGGGCTATCGCACCGCCGTTGACATTGACCTTCTCCGGGTCCGCACCGGTCTCCTTCAACCAGGCGAGGACGACCGGCGCGAAGGCTTCGTTGATCTCGACGAGGTCGATGTCTCCGATGCTCATTCCGGTCTTCTTGAGGGCGTACGCGGTGGCGGGGATCGGCGCGGACAGCATCCGGATCGGGTCCTCGCCGCGCACCGAGAGGTGGTGGATGCGGGCGCGGGGCGTCAACCCGTGCTCCCGCACGGCCCGTTCGCTCGCGACGAGCAGCGCGGCGGCGCCGTCCGAGACCTGCGACGAGCACGCGGCGGTGATGGTGCCCTCGTCCAGGACGGGCCCCAGGCCCGCCATCTTCTCCAGGGTCGTGTCGCGGCGCGGGCCCTCGTCGGTGGTCACGTCCGCGTACGCGGTGAGTTCGCGGTCGAAGCGGCCCTCGTCGATCGCGCGGACGGCCCGCTGGTGCGAGCGGAGCGCGAACTCCTCCATGTCACGGCGGGTGATGCCCCACTTCTCGGCGATCAGCTGTGCGCCGTGGAACTGGTTGACGGGCCGGTCCCCATAGCGGGCGCGCCAGCCCTCGCTGCCCGCGTACGGGCCTTCGGTGAGGCCGAGCGGTTCGGCGGCCTGCCGGGAGGCGAAGGCGATGGGGATCATCGACATGTTCTGTGTGCCGCCCGCGACGACGAGGTCCTGGGTGCCGGACAGGACGCCCTGGGCCGCGAAGTGCACGGCCTGCTGCGAGGATCCGCACTGCCGGTCGATCGTCACGCCGGGCACCTCTTCGGGCAGCCCAGCCGCCAGCCAGGAGGTGCGGGCGATGTCCCCGGCCTGTGGGCCGACCGTGTCCAGGCAGCCGAAGACGACGTCCTCGACGGCGGAGGGGTCGATGCCGGTGCGCTCGACGAGCGCCTTCAGGACATGGGCTCCCAGGTCGGCGGGGTGGACGGCCGAGAGGCCGCCCTTGCGCCTGCCGACGGGGGTGCGGACCGCTTCGACGATGTAGGCCTCGGCCATGACTGCGTACTCCTCGTGCTCCTCGGGCGGTGCGCGGTCGCCGGGGTGACGACGCGCTCTCTACGTGCGTACGGCGATGCCGTCCAGGACCATCGAGAGGTACTGGCGGGCGATCTCCTCGGGGCTGTGGCCTCCCCCGGGGCGGTACCAGGACGCGGCGACCCAGACGGTGTCGCGCACGAAGCGGTAGGCGAGCCGGATGTCCAGGTCGTCGCGGAAGACGCGCTCCTCGACTCCGCGCTCCAGCGTCGTCAGCCAGGTCTTCTCGAAGCGCTGCTGCGAGTCGGTCAGGTACTGGAAGCGGGCCTGCGCGACCAGGTGCCTTGACTCCTTCTGGTAGATGGCGACGGCGGAGCGGTGCCGGTCGATCTCCCGGAAGGACTCGGTGACGAGCGCCTCGAGGGTCTCGCGGGGGCCGAGCTGCGACTGGAGCACGGTGTCGTACCCGTCCCACAGCTCGGTGAGGAAGGTGGAGAGGATCTCTTCGAGCATCGACTCCTTGGAGTCGAAGTGGTAGTAGAGGCTGCCGGCGAGCATGCCGGCGGCGTCCGCGATCTTGCGGACCGTGGTCGCGTTGTACCCCTGTTCGGCGAAGACGTCGGCCGCGATGGCGAGGAGTTCGCTGCGGCGCTCGGGCGAGGGACTCACCGCGGGCTTCTTCTTTGTGGTGCTGCTCTGCTTCGGTTTCGACACACGGTCATTCTCCGCCTAGGCGTGCTGGTTGCTGACCGAGACCGTCTCCCCTGTCATGTACGAGGAGTACTCGCTGGCCAGGAAGACGATGACGTTGGCTATCTCCCAGGGCTCGGCGTGCCGCCCGAACGCCTCTCGGGCGGTGAGCTCCTCGAGCAGCTCGGGCGATGTGACCTTCGCGAGGTGCGGGTGCATGGCGAGGCTGGGCGACACCGCGTTGATCCGTATGCCGTGGGGCGCGGCTTCGAGGGCGGCGCAGCGCGTGAGGGCCATGACGCCGGCCTTCGCCGCGGCGTAGTGCGCCTGGCCTGCCTGGGCGCGCCAACCGAGCACCGAGGCGTTGTTCACGATCACGCCGCCCCGGTCGGCGGCCCGCATGCGGCGCAGGGCGGCCCTGGTGGAGCGGAACGTGCCGTTCAGTGTCACGTCGATGACTCTGTCCCACTGCTCGTCGGTCATCTCGGTGAGCTCGGCGGTGCCGCCGAGTCCCGCGTTGTTCACGACGACGTCCAGGCCGCCGTGGCGCTGCTCCGCCAGGTCGTACAGAGCCTGCACCTGGGCTTCGTCCGTGACGTCGCACGACGTCCCGTCGACCCGGTCGGCGCCGAACTCCCCCGCCAGCGCCTCCACCGTCTCCTTCGTGCGGCGCGGGTGGGCGTCGCCGATGACGATGCGGGCGCCCTCCTCCAGGAAGCGGCGGGCCGTGGCGCCGCCGATGCCCGCTCCGGCCGCCGCGGTGATGACGGCGGTGCGGCCCGCGAGCAGACCGTGCCCCGGCACGTACGTGGGTGCGTCCATGCTCGATCGACCCCCTTGACTGTCGACTCGCTCTCGACGACTGACTCGACCTCAGGGTAATCTACCAAACACTTGTTAGGGAAGACCGTAGCAGACCGTAGCAGACCGCAGCAGACGGCAGCAGACCGCTGGAGAAGCACCGACCGAAGAGGTGGGCTACTGATGGACCTCGACTTCACCGCCGGGGAAGGGGAGTTCAGGCAGCGGGCGCGCGCATGGCTGGCCGGGCACGTGCCGGGCCAGCCACTGCCGTCGCTGGAGACCCGGGAGGGATTCGCGGCCCACCGCGCCTGGGAGGGCGAGCTCGCGGCCGACCGCTGGTCGGTGGTGTCCTGGCCCGAGGAGTACGGCGGGCAGGGCGTCGACATCGTCAAGTGGCTGGTGTTCGAGGAGGAGTACTTCGCGGCGGGCGGCCCCGGCCGCGTCTCGCAGAACGGCATCAACCTCCTCGCGCCGACCCTCTTCGACTTCGGCACCGACGAGCAGCGCGCGCGGATCCTGCCCCCGATGGCGAGCGGCGAGGTGATCTGGGCGCAGGCCTGGTCCGAGCCTGAGTCCGGCTCGGACCTGGCGTCGCTGCGCTCCACCGCCCGCCGCACGGAGGGCGGTTGGCTGATCAGCGGGCAGAAGACCTGGTCGTCGCGGGCCGCGTTCGCCGACCGCGCGTTCGGCCTGTTCCGCAGCGACCCCGCCGTCGACGCCGCCAAGCCGCACCGGGGCCTGACGTACCTGATGTTCCCGCTCGACGCGGACGGCGTGACCGTCCGCCCCATCGGGCGTCTGGACGGCAAGCCCGCGTTCGCCGAACTCTTCCTCGACGACGTCTTCGTGCCGGACGACGACGTGATCGGCGAGCCGGGCCAGGGCTGGCGGATCGCCATGTCGACGACGGGCAACGAACGCGGTCTGACGCTGCGCTCCCCCGGCCGCTTCGTCGCCACGGCCGACCGCCTGGTGCGGCAGTGGCGCGCGCACGGCGGCCCCGGGGACACCGCGCTGCGCGACCGGGTGGCCGACGCCGTGATCGGGGCCCGCGCCTATCAACTGTTCACCTGGGCCAACGCCTCGCGCTTCGCGGCGGGCGAGACGATCGGCGCGGAGTCGAGCCTGAACAAGGTCTTCTGGTCCGAGTACGACATCGCGCTGCACGAGACCGCGCTCGATCTCCTGGGCGCGGAGGGCGAGTTGGCGGACGGCGGCGACTGGGCGGAGGGGTACGTCTTCTCGCTCGCCGGGCCGATCTACGCGGGCACCAACGAAATCCAGCGCGACATCATCGCCGAGCGGCTGCTCGGACTGCCGAAAGGACGCCGCTGATGAGGTTCCTCCTCGACGACGAGCAGCGGGAGTTCGCGCGCTCGCTCGACGCGATGCTGACGGCAGCCGACACCCCGGCGGCCGCGAGGGCCTGGGCCGCCGGGGACTTCGCGCCGGGGCGTGCCGTGTGGGGGCGCCTCGCTGATGCCGGCGTGTTCGCCCTCGCCGTCCCGGAGGAGCACGAGGGGATGGGGCTGCTCCCGGTCGAAACAGCCGTCGCCTTTGTCGAGTTGGGGCGACATGCGGTGCCGGGACCGGTGGTCGAGACGGTGGCGGCGGGCGCGCTGCTCTCCCGGCTCGCCGGGCTGGGCGACGCGGCCCCGGCCAAGCGGCTTCTTCCGTCCCTGGCCTCCGGGGACGCCGTCACGACGCTCGCTCTTCCCGAGGGGGGTCCGTTCGCGCTGGACGCGGACGCGGCGACCCTGCGGCTGACCGCCACGGGCGGTGAGCTGCGCCTGGCCTCCGGGCACGCGCGCGTAGAGCGGTCCCTGGACCCCGTACGGCGCCTGGCGCGCCTGCGGCCGGACGGCGAACTCCTCGCCTCGGGCCCCTCGGTGACGGAGGCTTCCCGGTACGCGGCGGACTGGGCCTCGCTCGCGACGGCGGCGCAGGCGCTGGGGGTCGGACTCGCCCTCCTGGACAGGACGGTCGCGTACGTGAAGCAGCGCACCCAGTTCGGCACGCCGATCGGCGGCTTCCAGGCGGTCAAGCACCGGCTTGCGGACGTCCTGATAGGCCTCGAATTCGCCCGGCCCCTGCTCTACGGAGCAGCACTGACCCTGAAGACGCCAGATGTGGCCGCGGCGAAAGCGGCGGCGGGCGAAGCGGCGTACGGCGCCGCGCGGGCGGCACTGCAACTCCACGGGGCGATCGGCTACACCGCGGAGTACGACCTTTCGCTGTGGCTGACCAAGGCGCGAGCGCTGCGCAGTGCGTGGGGCAGCCCCGGGGAGTGCCGGCGGCTGGTGCTGTCCGGAGGGCGCGGGGTCGGCTGACGCGGGGCGCAAGCGAAGGCCCCCTGGTTGCCTTGATTTTCTTGGTTCCTTTGGTTCCTTTCATGCGCCGCCTGCCTCATGCGTACTCCCATCCCCCCTCGCCCACCTGCTCGCGGGCGATCCGGTGCCACTCCTGGACACCGCCCGGGAGCGGCCAGGCCCACGTGGGGCGGTGTCCGGTGCGCAGCTCGCCGAGGCGGCGGGCAAGGACCGGGCCCGCGAACTCGGCGCCGTCGGGCACGCGCTCGCCCTGCGCGGCGCGCAGCTCGGTGAACCGCGCCAGCTCCGCCTCGTACGTCGCCACGGCACGCTCCGTGCCGGTGTCCACCTCGTCCTGGGAAGCGGTCCGCTGGAGTTCCAGGACGGCCGGTTCCACGGACTCGGCGATCGCCGCGGCGAGGCGGGCATGGCCGTCCAGGACGAGATGGCTGTCGAGTCCGCTCACCCACCAGAGCAGGACGGGCGGCAGCGTGCCGTCCCTCGCCTGCTTGCGGTACGCCTTGACGCGGGGGTCGTCGGCGTCCGGCATCGCCCGCAGCGGAAAGATCTCCCACGAGCCGTTGTGGACCCACCAGTCGATGTACCGTCGGGATCGCCCTCGATGAGCAGCGAGCGCCAGTACTCCCCGGCTCGCTCGCCCACAGGCTTCCACCGGCGCAGCGGCGGGTCCGGGTTCAGCACCCAACGCCCGTCGTGAAGAGGGCTGTCGGGTGACGCGGCGAGCAGGGTCGCGAAGTGGTGCGCCCAGCGCTGTGGGGAACCTCCGTGGGCGCGGGCCATGTGTGCGCGCAAGGGTGGGACGAGGGAGCGGTGGCGGCCGGTCCGGCAGAAGTCGACCCCGCCGTGGCGCGGGTCCACCAGGGCCAGCAGCAGCGGGTCGGCGGCCGCTCCCTGCGCCAGGAGCAGGCGGTTCTCGGCGGTCCGCAGGCACAGTCCGGGCCGTGGCCGTGCGCGCACCTCCAGGAGCAGGCCGCTCCAGGTTCCGTCGGTTCGGGTGAGGTTCGTGCGCCGCGTCTCGGCGCGTGGAGCGAGTGGTCCCGTGGTGAACCCCGTGGCGGACATGGTCAAGTCGCCCCCTCCCCTTGCGTCGACGACTTGAACTGGATCGTACGTGCGAGTGCGCGCGCGCCGTCATCGCTGCGATGATCAAACACCAGGTGAGGAGAGCGAGAGGGGCAGCACGTGCGCGTAATCGGGCTGATGTCGGGGACTTCGTACGACGCCATCGACGCCGCGGCGGCCGACCTGACGATCGACGGCGACCGTCTGCTGCTCTCGCCGCTGGGTCTCATCACCCGCGGGTACGACGAGGCGCTGCGGACGGCACTGGGCGCCGCGCTGCCGCCCGCCGCCACCACCCTTGCGGAGGTCTGCCGCCTCGACACCCGCATCGGCCAGGCCTTCGCCGCGGCGGCGGCCGAGGCGGACCGTGAACTGTGCGACGGGCGCGCGGAGTTGGTCGCCTCGCACGGGCAGACCGTCTACCACTGGGTGGCGGACGGTCAGGTGCACGGCACGCTGCAGATCGGGCAGCCCGCGTGGATCGCCGAGCGGACGGGGCTTCCGGTGGTCGCCGACTTCCGCCCCCGTGACATCGCCGCGGGTGGCCAGGGCGCGCCCCTGGTCAGCATCGTCGACCGGATGTGGCTGCGCGGCAGGCCCGGCGCCCCCGCCGCGCTGAACCTCGGCGGGATCGCCAACATCACCGCCCCGGACGGCACCGCCTTCGACACGGGCCCCGCCAACGCCCTCGTCGACGCCGCCGTGCGCGAACTGACGCGGGAGCGGCTCACGTACGACATCGACGGCGAGATGGCCGCGCGCGGCACGGTCGACGAGGGGCTGCTCGCCGTCCTGCTCGGCGAGCCGTACTACGCGCGGCCCGCGCCGAAGACCACCGGCAAGGAGCTCTTCCACCTGCCCTATCTGCGGGCGGCCCTCACCGGGTACGAGGACCTGGCCCCGCAGGACGTCGTGGCCACCCTCACCCGGTTGACCGCACGCACGGTCGCCGACGCCGTCAGGTCGGTCCACGCCTCCGAGGTCATCGCCTCGGGCGGCGGCACGCGCAATCCGACGCTGATGGCGTTCCTGCGGGCTGAGTTGGGCGGCAAGGTCCCGGTGCGCACCTCCGACGAGCTCGGCCTGCCGTCCGCCGCGAAGGAGGCGTACGCCTTCGCGGTGCTCGGCTTCCTGACGGCACACGGGCTGCCGGGGACGGTGCCGGAGAGCACGGGGGCGCGGCATGCGAGCGTGCTGGGGTCGATCACTCCGGGGCGGGCCGGGGTGCGGGTGCCGGCGCCGGAGGGCGGCGGACCGGTGAGGCTTGTGGTGGACGGACGGGAGAGGTGAGCTCGCGTCCCCTGGGCGGGAGGGTCGAACACATCTCCCCGGGCGGGAGGGGCGAGCTCGCACCCAGGGCCGCAAAGGCAAGCCCCCAGGCCGGAGAAGCAAACGCACACCCCCAGGCCGGAAGGCCGAGCACGCACCCCCGCGGCCGGAGAGACGAAAACACACACCCCAAGCCGGAAAACGAACTCGCACCCCGACCGCAAAGACGAACCCACCCCCACGAACCGAAGAGCCGAGCTCACCCCCCCCAAGCCGCAAAGACGAGCACACACCCCCGCAGCCAGAAAGACGAAAACACACACCCCAAGCCGGAGAACAAACTCGCACCCCCCGACCGCAAAGACGAACCCACCCCCACGAACCGAAGAGCCGAGCTCACACCCCCAAGCCAGAAAGACGAAAACACACATCCCGAGCCGGAGAACAAGCTCGCACCCCCGGACCGGAAACGCGAACCCACCTCCGCGAACCGGAGAGCCGAGCTCACACCCCCCAAGCCGGAAAGACGAGCTCGCATCCTCCGGGCAGGAGAAGCCAACGCACACACCCCAGGCCGGAGAGACGAACCCTCGCCCCCGGCCGGAAGGGCGAACTCGCCTCTCCCCGGGGCGAAGAGAGCTGCCGAACGGTGACCTCCGTACCGGCCCCCCTCTCATCCCGTTTTCACCGAATGCTCATACGCTGACGCCATGACCCAGGTAACCCCTCCCGGCTGGTATCCCGACCCCGGCCAGACAACTGACGGTCCCCGCACCGAGCGCTGGTGGGACGGGAACGTATGGACGGACCAGGTCCGCGCGGTGGGTTCCGCCGCCGGGTGGGGTGGTTCCGCCCCTGCGGCTCCCCCGGCCCATCCGCCCGCGCCCCCGGCAGGCGCCCCGACCGTCTCCGCACCGGGCGCGTACCCGGCCTATCCCTCCTACCCGGGACAGCCCACCGCCCCGCGGCGCGGCCTGCGCACGGGCATAGCCGTGGGCGTGGCCCTCGTGGTGCTCGCCGGGATAGGCGGCGGCGTCTACTTCCTGACCGCCGACGACGACGGGGACGGCGACAGCGCCGCCAAAGCCCCCTCGTCCTCCGCCCCGTCGAAGCCCGGCGCGCCCCAGAACCCTCAGGACCCGCAGAACCCGCAGGACCCCGAGCAGTCCCAGCCTCCCGGCGCCCCCTCCGCCCCGCCCAGCGAGGAGGGTTACGCCACCGACATCTTCAGCGGGATCAGTCTCCCCGTGCCCGACGGCTGGACCGGCCAGGCCGCCGGCGGCGGTGCCTCGGTGACGACCGGGCCCTACCCCTGCCCCAGGGAAGCATCCAAGACATGCTCCCGCGGCGGCGTGTACTCGGGGCCCGCCGAACGATTCGAGGTCGACGCCAAGACGGCGGAGGCGGCCGCCAAGGCCGACATCGCCGTCAACGCCAAGGAGTCCTACGGCGGCAAGACCTACGGCAAGATCACCTCGCACAAGGAGCTGGAGTCCAAGGCGGTCACCGTCGCGGGCCAGAAGGGCTACCTCGTGCGCTGGAAGGCCGTCACGGAGAAGAGCGACGACGGCTATGTCCAGTCGCTCGCCTTCCCCTCTCCCACCGTGAAGTCCGAGCTCGTCATCGTCCGCTTCGGCATCGACGTCAACGACAAGTCCCCGAAGCTGTCCGTCATGGACGAGATCACCAAGGGGATCAAGGCCGCGGCGGGCGGCGGGGGCGGGAACGGCCAGGAAGTCTGACGGGGCCAGGAACGGACGGGCCCCGGGAACGTCAGAGCCGGGCGGGCCGGAACCACGGGGGTTCCGGCCCGCCCGGCCAAGGGCGGCCACGCCACCCCCGTCCCCACGGTGCGGCGCGGCTCAGGCAGATCGGGGCCCGTCATCCATCGGGCCCCGGTCCACGATCAGGTGGGTCTGGTCAGACCCAGTGCGGGCAGCAGGCACGCCTCCACGAAGGCGGACAGATACTCCTCGTCCGCGTGCTTGCCCTCCAGGACCGGGCGGGCCCGGACCACGCCCATGAGCTGAGCCGTGATGAACCTCGTCGCCGGATGGTCCGCGGCGATCTCACCCCGTGCCACCCCCCGCGCGACCAGCTCGTCGAGCGCCCGGGTCTCCGGCTCCACCAGCGCCTCGCGCAGCGCGCTGCGCAGATCCTCGTCCTGTAGGACCGCGTGACTGAGCGCCTGGACCAGCATGCTGTCCTGGGTCGACCACTCCCCCGCGGCCCGCGCCGCCTCGCGCAGATCCCCGGCGAGCGTGCCGGTGTCGATGCCCGCGAAACGCACGCAGCGGTTGGCGCGCAGCGCGGCGGCGACGAACTGGGGCTTCGTCTTCCACTGGCGGTAGAGCGTGGACTTGCTGCACCGGGTGGTCGAGGCCACGCCCTCCATGGTCACGGCGTCGTACCCGCACTCGCGGAGCTGGTCGAGGACGGCGTCGTAGAACTCCTGCTCACGCTCGGGCGTGATCTTGGAGCGGCGCGACGAGCCCACGGGGTCCACTGCGCCTGCGTCTGCTGCCTGATCCGGCGACGTCATGTCTCTTCTCCTCGATGCGGCGGCTTCGACCGACCCTATCGATACGTCAGTGTACCGGTACGCCTCCGTATCGGTACACTGGCGTATCGGTACACTGACGTATCGATGAGCGGGCACCCCCCACTCACTACCCGCACCACCCAGTCATCACGTAAAGGGGCCGGGGGATGGAATCCCGAACCGAGCCTGCCGAAAGGGAACCGGACATATCCGTCCGGGAGCCGGACACATCTGCCCGACCGCCCCTCGTCCGCGAGCTCCTCCTCGTCGTAGGACTCTTTCTCGTCTACAAATTCGGCAGGCAGCTGGCCAACGGCCACACCGGTGAGGCCTTCCGCAACGCCCACCACGTGTGGGACGCCGAACGCACCCTGCGCCTTCCGGGCGAGGGCGCCGTGCAGGACGCGCTGCTCAGCAGCGACACCCTGGTGCACATCGCGAACACCTACTACGCGACCGTGCACTTCCCGGCCACCGCGCTGTTCCTGATCTGGCTCTATCTGCGCCGGCCCCGGCACTACGTATGGAGCCGCCGGGTGCTCGCCGTGCTCACCGCCGCGGCCCTCGTGCTGCACCTGACGTTCCCGCTGGCGCCGCCCCGGATGCTGGAGGCGGCGGGGCTCGTGGACACCGGGCAGGTGTACGGGCCGACGGTCTACGGCGCGTCCCCGCAGACGGACTCGATGGCCAACCAGTTCGCCGCGATGCCGTCCCTGCACTTCGGGTGGGCGCTGATGCTCGCCGTCGGGCTCATCGCAGCGACCTCTTCGCGCTGGCGCTGGCTGTGGCTGCTGCATCCGCTGATCACCCTGCTCGTGGTGGTCGGGACCGCCAATCACTACTGGCTCGACGCCATCGTGGTGACCGCGCTGCTCGGCATCGCGCTCGCCGTGATCAAGCTGCCGGATCCCGCGCGCTCGCGCGTCGTGCGGCGGCACACGCCCGCGCCCGAGCTCGCGGCCCCGGGGGTCCGACGGTGAACGCCACCCTCCTCGCCGTCGCGCTCTCGCTCGTGTCGGCCGCCGCGTACGCCAGTGCCGCCGTGGCCCAGGAACGCCTCGCCGCCCGCATCACGGGCACCGGCGACGGCTTCCTGCGGCTGCTCGGCAGCGGGGCCTGGTGGTCGTCCGTCGGGCTCAACGCGTGCGCGGCGCTGCTGCACGTGGCGGCCCTGAAGTACGGTCCGCTCACCCTGGTCCAGCCGCTGGGCGCGCTCACGCTGGTCGTCGCCGTGCCGCTGGGCGCGCGGATCGCGGGCCGGCGGGTCACCCCGCTGGAGTGGCGTGGCACGGGGCTCACGCTGATCGGCCTCGGCGCCCTGCTCCTGACCGCATCGGGGCCCGCGCCCGACGACACGCTGACCCTGACGGAGGCGCTGGCCGTCGCGGGCCTCACGATGGCCGTGATCGGCGTCCTCTCCCGTCCGGGTGCGCGGCCGGGGCTGCGTCACGCGACGGCTTCCGGGTTCGCTTCGGGCGTCGCGTCCGCGCTCACCCAGACCGTGACGGTCGCCGCGACGGACCGCTCGGGTCCGCTCCTGAGTCCGCAGGTGATCGTCGTGGCGCTGCTCGTCGCCGCGTTCGCCGTGGGCGGCCTCTTCCTGTCCCAGACCGCCTACCGCGGGGGCCTCGGGGCACCGCTCGCCGTCGTCACCCTGGCCAATCCCGTGGCCGCCGCCGCCATCGGCCTGCTGCTGCTCGGGGAGCGGCTCCAGGGCGGCGTGGCCGGTCTTTTCCTGGCGGCCGGGGGTGCGGCGATCGCGGCGTACGGCGTGGTCGTACTGACACGGTCACCGCGGGACGAGGTGCACGCGAAGGCACCTTCGGAGCTGTCTTCGGAGCTGTCTTCGGAGGACTTCATGCCCGCCATCCCCGGCCAACCGGAACCCGCCGCCCTACACCTCTCGAGCCCCTGAACGGGGGCGCCCCGTAAGGGGCGCGGGGAACTGCGCGACAAGCCACGACGCACCCGCGGACTCACAGAAAGAAACGGCATCGGCGGCGCCCCGGATCCAGGGCGCCGCCGATACCGTTTCCGAGAGGAACAACCTCACCCGAAGCCGCGCGAGTCCTGCTTCAGGGCCGTGTCGACCGTCAGGGCCGTCGCCACGACGAGGCTCAGGAGCGGCTCGGGCAGCTGGTAGTGGATCTGCAGGACGTAGTTGTCCGCGGTCGTGAACATCGTCTTGGCGAGTCCTTCCCAGGTCTTCGTGATCCGGGCGACCTCGTTGTCCGCGTGGTCGACGATCGAGAAGTTCCAGGCGCGCCAGTTCTCGGCCTTGATCGCACCGGCCTGCTGGCCGTTGACCATGATCGCGAAGTTGATCTTCCCGATCATGTTCTGCTGGACGATCTCGCCGATCGGCTGGCCGTCGGCGCGCTCGACGACGACCCGCGACTTCATGAACTTGCGGGGCCGCGTCAGCTGCATCACCGGCTGGCCGTACGCGTCACGGATCTCGAGCTTGTGGGTCATGAACTGGTCGATGCTGGAGACAAAGCGCGCGACCTTCTTCAGCGTGCTCTGACCGACCTGGACGACCGAGCCGAGCACGTTGCCCGACTGGTCCATGACGCTGTACTCGTTCGTCAGCTCGATGAGCTTGGCCTTCTGGTTCACCACGAGGACCGGCTCGGTGAAGAGCGTGCCGCCGCCCTGCGACGAGGGCGCGACGCCCGCCTGCTGCTGCACCTGACGCTGCACCTTGGCGGGGTCGGCCTGCGGGACCGCCTGCTGGGGGTGACCGTACTGGGCCTGCTGCGGAGGCTGCTGATGCGCCTGCTGACCGCCGAACTGCCCTTGCTGCTGGCCGTATTGAGCCTGCTGCTGGCCGTGCACGGCCTGCGCCTGCTGCTGAGCCGGCTGCTGCTGGGCCTGCTGCGGCACCTGCTGCGCCTGCGCGGGCTGACCGCCGGCCTGCTGGTTGGGGCTGGTGTGCTGGGTCCACTGGGAACCGTCCCACCAGCGCAGCAGCTGGGCCGCGCCCTGGGGGTCCGAATACCAGCCTGCAGGAGTGTTCGAATGCGTCGTCACCCGGGCACACTACCCCGCAGGCAGGGGCGGTCCGCCAGCCCTGCGCGGCCCCTGTGACGTCGGCCTCACCGTGGCGCGTTCTCGACGTCGACCTCGACCCTCAGCGGCGCCTCGTCCTCCCGCAGTTCAACCGCCCCGGCCCGCCCCGCGGCCCGGACGTCCGCCTGCGCGAGCGCGAAGCGGTCCAGGCTCGCCCGCGGGCCAAAAACCACCACTCCCGTGACCTCCGCCCGCATGGAGAGCCGCGCCTCCGACTTCGCCCTGCGGATCGCCGCGATGACCTCCGATGCGGTCGACAGGACCGAGGCGTCCGCTCCGGCAGGGACCTTTGGGGTGGGCCACGCCGCGCGGTGGACCGAGCCGGTGGCGCACCAGGACCACACCTCCTCCGTCACGAAGGGAAGGACCGGCGCGAAGAGCCTCAGCAGCGCGTCAAGGGCGGCCCGCAGCGTCACCCGCGCCGACTCCGTCCCGGCACCTTCCCCCTGGTCGCCGTACGCCCGTGCCTTGACCAGCTCCACGTAGTCGTCGCAGAACCGCCAGAAGAACCGCTCCGTACGCTCCAACGCCCGCGCGTAGTCGAAGTCGTCGAAGGCCGCGGTGGCCTCCTCGACCGTCGCGGCGAGTTCGGCGAGCAGCGCGCGGTCCAGCGGCTCGGTGACCGGAGCCAGGTCCGATCCGTCCGCCGCACCGAGGCTCAGCACGAACTTGCCGACGTTCAGGATCTTCGTCGCGAGGCGGCGGCCGACCTTCATCTGGCCGACGTCGAACGCCGTGTCCGTGCCGGGCCGCCCGCTCGCCGCCCAGTAGCGGACCGCGTCCGAGCCGTGCTTCACGAGCAGGTCCCCGGGCGTGACCGTGTTCGACTTGGTCTTCGACATCTTCTTGCGGTCGGGGTCGAGGATCCAGCCGGAGATCGCGGCATGACGCCACGGCAGTTCCCCCTGCTCGGCGTGCGCGCGCACCACCGTCGAGAACAGCCAGGTACGGATGATCTCGTGCGCCTGCGGCCGGACGTCCATCGGGAAGACCCGCGCGAACAGATCGGGGTCCGAGCGCCACCCGCCCGCGATCTGCGGGGTGAGCGAGGAGGTGGCCCAGGTGTCCATGACGTCCGGGTCGCCGGTGAAACCGTGCGGCGCGCCGCGCAGGGCCTCCTCGTATCCGGGCGGCGCCTCCGCGCTCGGGTCGACGGGCAGGGCGGCCGCGTCCGGGACGATCGGGTGGCCGTGGTCGGGCTCGCCGTGGCCGTCCAGCGGGTACCAGACCGGGATCGGCACGCCGAAGAAGCGCTGGCGGCTGACCAGCCAGTCGCCGTTGAGACCGCCGACCCAGTTCTCGTAGCGCACCCGCATGTGCGGCGGATGCCACGTCAACTCACCGCCACGCGCCATGAGTTCGTCCCGCAGGGGCTCGTCACGGCCGCCGTTGCGCAGGTACCACTGCCGGGTGGTGACGATCTCCAGGGGCCGGTCGCCCTTCTCGTAGAACTTCACGGCGTGCGTGAGGGACCGTGGCTCGCCCTGAAGTTCACCGCTCGCCCGCAGCAGCTCCACGACCCGCTCCCGCGCGGTGTGCGCCGTGGCACCCGCCAGCTTCGCGTACGCCGCGACGGCCGCCGCCGATGCGACACCGCTCGGCGGCTGCGCGAGGAAGCGGCCGTCCCAGCCGATCACCGGGCGCGTGGCGAGCCGCAGCTCGCGCCACCAGGTGACGTCGGCCGTGTCGCCGAACGTGCAGATCATCGCGATGCCCGTGCCCTTCTCCGGGACCGCGGCGCGGTGTGCCACGACGGGCACGTCGACGCCGAAGAGCGGGGTGCGGACCGTCGCTCCGACCAGGTGCCGATGGCGCTCGTCGTCGGGGTGCACGACCAGGGCGACGCAGGCCGGGAGCAGTTCGGGCCGGGTCGTGTCGATCGCGACCGGCCGCCCTTCCGGGCCGTGGAAGGTCAGCCGGTGGTAGGCGCCGGGGCGCTCCCTGTCCTCCAGTTCGGCCTGTGCGACGGCCGTGCGGTAGGTGATGTCCCACAGGGTGGGCGCCTCGGCGATGTAGGCCTCGCCGCGCGCCAGGTTGTTGAGGAACGCGAGCTGCGCGGTGGCGCGCGCCTCGGTGCCGATCGTGCGGTACGTACGCGACCAGTCGACGGAGAGACCGAGCAGCCGCCACAGTTCCTCGAAGGCCTTCTCGTCCTCGACGGTGAGGCGCTCGCACAGCTCGATGAAGTTCCGCCGGGAGACGGGGAGTTGCTGCTTACCCGGCTTCGCGGGCGGCTCGAACGACGGGTCGTACGGCAGCGCCGGATCGCACCGCACCCCGAAGTGCATCTGGACGCGGCGTTCGGTCGGCAGGCCGTTGTCGTCCCAGCCCATCGGATAGAAGACTTCCTTGCCGCGCATGCGCTGATAGCGGGCGACGGTGTCGGTGTGCGTGTACGAGAAGACGTGTCCGACGTGCAAGGAGCCGCTGACCGTGGGCGGCGGGGTGTCGACGGAGAAGATCTCCTCACGCGTCCTGGAGCGGTCGAAGGCGTATACGCCCGTCTCGTCCCATCGCCGCGACCATTTCTCTTCGAGCCCGTCGAGAACAGGCTTGTCGGGGACGCCGTCCGCGCTCGTGCGATGGGGGAAGGTCATGCATCCGCATGCTAGGCGCGGGCAGGATCTGACGGCCTCCTGTTTTCGACGGCAGGGGCGCGAAAGGGCCGCCGCCGGAACTGTGGTCCGGCGGCGGCCCCTTCGGGGAGTCAGGCGGAAATGATCGCCGGGTCGCTGACCCCGGCCTGGCCGTTCTCCACGTGCCCTGCCAGGCGCCGCAGGAAGGTGCCGTCCGCGTCGGACTTCACCGTCACGTCGTACCAGCGCTTGCTCGACCGCAGGTCGACGGTGTGCTCGACGGTGCCTCCCGCCTTCACCTTGAACGTCTGGGCCGCGCCGCCGTAGGCGTTGGAGACGCTGAGGTTCACGTCGGCGCCGCCCGCGTTCTTCAGGGTGAGCTTGAGGTTGCCGGTCGCCTTGTCGTGGCGGGCGGTGACCTCGGGGCCCGCGGTCTTGCCGGGTCCCTTGAAGACGCGCAGGAAGCCGTTCGGGCCGAACACCGACAGGTCGTACGCGTCCTTCGAGTACGCCGAGTTCCAGGTGTCGGAGATCGTCTTGCCGGCCTCCGTGGTGTAGGTCCAGGGGCCGTCCGTGCGGTTGCCGGAGCGAACGTGGAAGCAGACACCCGCCGTGTCGCCGCCGCTGAAGGTCAGCGTGAACTTGCCGTCGGCGGGCGCTGCCGCACCGTCCACCAGCGGGGCGTACGGCAGCGGGCGCGCGGGCCGGGAGCCGGACTCCTGCTTGGGCAGGTTCGCCTTCGCGGGCGCCTTGGGCACGTAGTCGGGGTGGCGCTCGTTGTCCGGCGGCTCGTAGGCGCCGGTGTCGGGCAGCTGCGCGGGGTCGGTGTCCTTGCCGCCGAAGTCGAAGGCGGAGGTGAGGTCACCGCAGATGGCGCGCCGCCACGGCGAGATGTTCGGCTCCTTGACGCCGAAGCGCGTCTCCATGAACCGGATGATCGACGTGTGGTCGAAGACCTCGGAGTTCACGTATCCGCCGGTGCTCCACGGCGAGACGACGACCATCGGGACGCGCTGGCCCAGGCCGTAGTGTCCGGCGGCGTACTGCGCGTTGCCCGGGAAGTAGTCGAGCGTCGTGTCGACGGTCGACTTGCCCTGGTTCGCGTCCTTCGGGGTGTACGGCGGGACGACGTGGTCGAAGTAGCCGTCGTTCTCGTCGTACGTGATGAACAGCGCCGTCTTGGCCCACACGTCGGGGTTGGAGGTGAGCGCGTCCAGGACCTGCGCGATGTACCAGGCGCCGTAGTTCACGGGCCAGTTCGGGTGCTCGCAGAAGGCCTCGGGCGCGGCGATGTAGGAGACCTGCGGGAGCTTGTCGGCCTTGACGTCGGCCGTCAGGAGGTCGAAGTAGCCGTCGCCCGCCTTCGCGTTGGTGCCGGTGCGCGCCTTGTCGTAGAGGGGGTCGCCGGGCTTGGCGTTGCGGTACTTGTTGAAGTAGAGCAGCGAGTTGTCGCCGTAGTTCCCGCGGTAGGCGTCGTCGATCCAGCCCCAGTGCCCTGCGGCGTCGAGGCCGTCGCCGATGTCCTGGTAGACCTTCCAGGAGACCCCGGCCTGCTCCAGGCGCTCGGCGTACGTCGTCCAGTCGTAGCCCGCCTCCTGGTTGCCGAGGACCGGGCCGCCGCCCTTGCCGTCGTTGCCGACGTGGCCGGTGAGCATGTAGTAGCGGTTGGGGTCGGTGGCCCCCATGAACGAACAGTGGTAGTCGTCGCAGACGGTGAACGCGTCGGCGAGGGCGTAGTGGAACGGAATGTCGTCGCGCGTCAGGTACGCCATCGTCCGCTCGGACTTGGCGGCGATCCAGTTGTCGTACTTGCCGTTGGCGAAGGCGCTGTGGCCGCCCGCCCAGTCGTGGTCGAGACCCGCGATGAACTGCATGCCGAGGTCCTCGGCGTCCGGGTGGAAGGGCAGCACCTCTTTGCCGCCGCCCGACTGGTTCCAGACGGGTTTCCCGCTGGGCAGGGTCACCGGGCGCGGGTCGCCGAAGCCGCGTACGCCCTTCATCGTGCCGAAATAGTGGTCGAAGGAACGGTTCTCCTGCATCAGGACGACGACGTGCTCGACGTCCTCGATGGAGCCGGAGCGGCGCTGGGCGGGCAGGGCGGCTGCGCGGGCGATGCTCTGCGAGAGCGTCGCGAATGCTGCGGTGCCGCCGGCGAGTTGCATGAACCGGCGCCGATTGAGTTCTGGCATGAGTGGATTCGACCTCGTGTTGTGGGGTGTGGGGGACGTGAGCGGGTGAAGTGTTTCAAGGGGAGCAAGGATCAGGGAAGGGGCCGTGACCTGGATGTGAAGAGAAGTCCAACCCTTGGTGGTGGGGACACAAGTCCCGACTTCATGAGGCCCAAAGTCCCGTATTTGACATATACGAACTGACATGCCTGACTTGGCCCTGCACCGCTCGATGGTGCGTTCTTCCGTGTCCCGCGATCGCAAGGAGGTGTTCGGGATGAGTCCCGAAGGAAGTCCTTGCGTCAGCGTCACGTCTCACTGAAGCGGCTCCGCTTCCCCGGCTGAGGCGCCACCCTGCCTCGCCCCTCTTTTCCGTCCTGCGGTGAATGCTCGCGCAGTCATGCCTGCGCGGTAGTCCGTCATGCCCGCAGGCGGCCACCCATCACTTCTACGTCCCTGTGCACGGGCGTGCTTCGCCATGCCCCCGCACGGAGGGAGGTCTGCCATGAACAAGCTGATTCCCCAGGTACGCCCGGCGACGCCGGGCGAGAACCCCGTGAACAAGCGCGAGCGCAAGGCCGCCGAGCTGGACGCCCGCACCCGCGAAGTCGGCGCCCGTCTGGCCGAGTTGAGCGCGAAGCCCGCCCGCGACGTCCTGCGGGACCTCGGCACGGACACCCGCGGACTGCGCCAGGACCAGGTCCTGGAGCGCCTGGAGCGGCACGGCGAGAACGTCGTCGCCCAGGAGCGCGCGCCGCACTGGACGACGCAGCTCGCCAAGTCCTTTTGCAACCCCTTCATCGGCGTCCTCATCGTGCTCGCCGCGGTCATGTACTGGCAGGACCCGGCCGACCCCGGCGTCTGGATCCTCACCTCGATGGTGCTAATCAGCGGACTGCTGCGGTTCTGGCAGGAGTTCCGCTCGACCAGGTCGGCCGAGGCGCTGAAAGCCCTGGTCACCACCTCCTGCGCGGTCCAGCGCCGGTGGAGCGAGCGCCCCGGCACCGAAGAGATCCCCATGGAGCAGGTCGTCCCCGGCGACCTCGTGAAGCTCGCCGCGGGCGACATGGTCCCGGCCGATCTGCGGCTGCTCACCGCCAAGGACCTGATGGTCAGCCAGGCCGCCCTGTCGGGCGAGTCGCTGCCGGCCGCCAAGGCGGACACGCGCGCTCCCGACCTCGGCCAGAGCGCGACCGCCGACCCCGTCGAGGCCGACAACCTCTGCCTGATGGGTACGTCGGTGACCTCGGGCACGGCGACCGGTGTGGTCGTCGCCACCGGCTCGGACACCTACTTCGGCTCGATGGCGGGCGCCCTGGTCGGCGACCGCCCGCAGACCGCCTTCGACCTCGGCGTGCGGCGGGTCAGCTTCCTGCTCATCCGGTTCATGCTGGTGATGGTCCCGATCGTCTTCGCGATCAACGGCTTCACCAAGGGCGACTGGGACCAGGCGCTGCTGTTCTCCATCTCCGTGGCGGTCGGGCTCACCCCCGAGATGCTGCCGATGGTGGTCTCGGCGAACCTGGCGCGCGGCGCGGTCGCCATGTCCAAGCACAAGGTCGTCGTCAAGCAGCTCAACGCGATCCAGAACCTGGGCGCGATGGACGTGCTGTGCACCGACAAGACGGGGACTCTCACCGAGGACCGCATCGTCCTCGACCGCTACCTCGACGCGCACGGCCACGAGGACCGCGAGGTGCTCGAATACGCCTACCTCAACGCGCACTTCCAGACGGGCCTGCGCAATCTGATGGACCAGGCGGTCATCGACCGCATCGACGAGGCCGAGGAGGTTGTCGTCGACCGGCTCTTCACGATGGTCGACGAGATCCCCTTCGACTTCGCCCGGCGGCGGATGTCCGTCGTGCTGCGCCGCGAGGAACTGTCCGGGCCCGCCGCCGAGCACACGATCGTCACGAAAGGAGCGGTGGAGGAGGTCATCGAGCGGTGCGGCCACGTCATGGACCGCGGCGAGCGCGTCGAACTCACCGGTCAACTGCGCGCCCACGTCACGCACATCAGTGAGCGCCACAACCGCGAGGGCCTGCGGGTCCTCGCCGTCGCGACGCGCAGCGTGCCCGCCGACCGCGACACCTACACGGCGGCGGACGAGTCGGACCTGACCCTCGTCGGGTTCCTGGCCTTCCTCGACCCGCCGAAGCAGGACGCCGCGGACGCGCTGCGCGCGCTCGCCGAGAACGGCATCGCGGTCAAGGTCGTCACCGGCGACAACGAACTGGTCGCCGCGCGCGTCTGCGCGGACGTCGGCCTCGACGTCAGCGAGCTGATCACGGGCGCCACGATCGACCTGGTCGACGACGCGGAGCTGATCGAACTCGCCCGTACGACCACGGTGTTCGCGAAGGTCAACCCGGTCCAGAAGGCACGGATCGTACGGGCCCTCAAGGCCGACGGACACACCGTCGGGTTCCTCGGGGACGGCATCAACGACGCCGCGGCGCTGCGCGAGGCCGATGTGGGCGTCTCCGTGGACACGGCCGTCGACATCGCCAAGGAGTCCGCCGACATCATCCTCCTGGAGAAGGACCTGATGGTCCTGGAACAGGGCGTGTTGATGGGCCGTCAGACCTTCGGCAACACCATCAAGTACATCAAGATGACGGCGTCGTCGAACTTCGGGAACGTCTTCTCGGTCCTGGTGGCATCGGCGTTCCTCCCCTTCCAGCCGATGCTCGCCATCCACCTCCTGGTGCAGAACCTCTGCTACGACATCAGCCAGCTGTCGATCCCCTGGGACCGGATGGACAAGGAGTACCTGCGCAAGCCGCGCGCGTGGGACGCGAAGGGCATCGGCCGGTTCATGATCCGGATCGGTCCGATCAGCTCGGTCTTCGACATCACCACGTTCCTGGTGATGTGGTACGTCTTCCAGGCGAACTCGCCCGCGCAGCAGACCCTCTTCCAGACGGGCTGGTTCGTGGAGGGTCTGCTGTCGCAGACGCTGATCGTGCACATGATCCGTACCCGCAGGATCCCGTTCATCCAGTCCCGCGCGTCACTGCCGGTGCTCCTGATGACGGGCGCGGTGATGGCCTTCGGCCTCTGGCTGCCGTTCTCGCCGCTGGCGTCGGCCCTGTCGATGGAGCCGCTGCCGATGAGCTACTTCCCGTGGCTGATCGGGACGCTGCTCGCCTACTGCGCGCTCACCCAGGTGGTGAAGGTCTGGTACATCCGGCGCTACGGCAGCTGGCTCTGAGGCTGCCGTGCATGACGCCGTCAGCTCGTGAGGACGACGAGTTGCTGGGTCGCCCGGGTCATCGCCACATAGCGGTCGACCGCTCCTTCGATCCCCTCACCGAAGTTCTCGGGGTCGATGAGGACGACCAGGTCGAACTCGAGCCCCTTCGCGAGCTCCGGGGTCAGTGACTGGACGCGGGACATCTCCCCGAAGGCGGGATCGCCGATCACACAGGCGATCCCGTCGGCGTGGGCGGCGAGCCAGGTGTCGAGGACCGATTCCAGGTCCGCGACGGATCCGTGGGCGACGGGGACACCGCTGCTGCGGACGGAGGTCGGCACGTTGGCGTCCGGGAGCGCGGCCCGGATGACCGGCTCGGCCTGAGTCATGACCTCTTCCGGCGTCCGGTAGTTGACGCTCAGGGACTCCACATTGACGCGGTCGAGCCCGATCCGCTCCAGGCGTTCCTGCCACGACTCCGTGAAGCCGTGCCTGGCCTGCGCCCGGTCACCGACGATGGTGAAGCTCCGGGACGGGCAGCGGAGCAGCAGCATCTGCCACTGGGCGTCGGTCAGCTCCTGGGCCTCGTCCACGACGATGTGGGCGAACGGTCCCGCGAGCCGGTCCGGGGCGGCGGGCGGCAGCTCGGACTCGTCGACGAGGCTGACCTGGGCGTCCTGGCCGCGCAACATCGTCACCAGGCCTTCGCCGTCGTCACCGTCGGCGCCGGAGGCGGCCGCCGCGTCGATCAGGTTGTCGACGACCTGGGCCATCTGCTCGCGCTGCGCGGCGAGGACGGCCTCCTGCCTGCGCCTGTGCCGGGCCGCTGCCGGGTCGCCGAGCCGCTGGCGTGCCGCGTCCAGGAGCGGCAGATCGGACACCGTCCAGGCCTGGGGCGCCTCCTTGCGGAGCAGGGTGCGCACCTCGTTCCGGTCGAGCCAGGGCGCGCACATCCGCAGATAGGCGGAGTTCGACCACAGGTCTGCGACGAGGTCCGCCGCTTCGAGCAGCGGCCATGCGCGGTGCAGGGTCGTGACCAGTTCCTCGTCGTGCCGCAGCGACCGCTCGAAGAGCTCACCGGGAACGTCGCCGTCGAGTTTGTCGAGCAGGATCGCGACGAGTTCCTCCCACACCTGCTCGCGCGCCTCGTTGTGCGGAGTGCCGCCTCTCGCCGCGTCGAAGGCCTCGGCCCAGTCGTCGGCGCTCAGCCGGACGTCGGCCCAGTCGGTCGAGACCGTCATCCCCTTGGTGGGCGGCTCCTCGTAGAACCTGACGGCCTTCTCGATCGCCTTCACCATGTCCGCGGACGACTTCAGGCGAGCCACCTCCGGGTCGGCCTCGACCGCCGCCCCGGCACCCTCGGCGACGAGGTCCTCCAGGATGCAGGTCTGCACGCCCTCCTCGCCGAGGCTGGGCAGGACGTCGGAGACGTAGTTCAGGTAGGGCCGGTGCGGGCCGACGAACAGCACGCCGCCCCGGTTGTGGCCGAGGCGGGGGTCGGAGTAGAGGAGATAGGCGGAGCGGTGCAGGGCGACGACGGTCTTGCCCGTGCCGGGGCCGCCGTCGACGACGAGGGCGCCGCGGGAGCCCGCGCGGATGATGGCGTCCTGGTCGGACTGGATGGTGGAGAGCACGTCCCGCATCCGCGCCGACCGGTTGCTGCCCAGGCTGGCGATGAAGGCGGACTGGTCGTCGAGCGCCGCGTGGCCCTCAAGGCCGTCGGCGGTGAACACCTCGTCCCAGTAGTCGCTGATCCGGCCGTCGGTCCAGCGGTACCTGCGGCGGCTGGCCAGACCCATCGGGTCGGCGTGCGTGGCCGCGAAGAACGGCTCGGCCGCGGGGGCGCGCCAGTCGAGCAGCAGCCGACGGCCCTCGCTGTCGGTGAGGCCGAGCCGCCCGATGTACACGGGCTCGGAGTCGTCCGCGCCGACGATGTGCCCGAGGCACAGGTCGAGCCCGAAGCGGCTCAGGGTGCGCAGGCGGGCGGTCAGCCGGTGGATCTCCAGGTCCCGGTCCATCGCTTCCCGGCCGATGCCGCCGGGCGCCTTGCGCTGGACGTCGAGGCGGGCGGACACGTCGGCGATGGTCTGCTCGAGGCTCTGCGCGAGGGCAGCGAAGTGCTTCTCGTCGCCGGCGATCAGCGTGGGGTCGGCCTTGGGGGCGAGATGGGCAGGAAGGTCGAACGCAGACAGCAAGGCAGGCACTTAGTGAATCTCCCGTTTCCGCAGGTCCTGGCTTTGGCCTGCGATTGTGCGGCATCACCGGGGCCTTGCCGCAAGCCCCCCACTGCGCTATAAATTAAGAGTGGCAAGGAGTGGGAACACCTCCTTGCCTTTCTTTTTTCTCTCCTGCCCGCCGCCTTTTTCTCTCCTGCCGCCGCACTCTAGGTGCCGTGGGCAACCATGCGCGAGGATGTGGCGGGCCGGCGCTTCCAGCGATCGAGGAGAGTCATGACCGCACGCATCCATGGCACCTGTGCCCCCGGATTCGAGGGCGTACGCGAGGAGTTCGAGCGGAACTTCACCGAGCGCGGCGACCTCGGTGCGGCCGTCGCGGCCACCGTGGACGGCCAATTCGTCGTCGATCTGTGGGGCGGTGACGCCGACAAGACGGGCACGCGCGCGTGGGAGCGCGATTCGCTGGTGAACGTGTACTCCACGACCAAGGGGATGACCGCGCTGTGCGCGCATCTGCTCGTGGACCGGGGCGAGCTCGACCTGGACGCGCCGGTCGCACGCTACTGGCCCGAGTTCGCCCAGGAGGGCAAGGCGGACATCCCCGTGCGCTGGCTCCTGAGCCATCGCTCCGGGGTGATCGCGCCGCGCGAGCCCATGACGTCGGACGACCTCTACGACTGGGAGAAGGTCTGCGCGGCGCTTGCCGCGACGCCGCCGTGGTGGAAGCCGGGTTCGGCGCAGGGGTATCACGCACTGAGCTACGGCTATCTGGTCGGCGAGGTCGTCCGGCGGATCACGGGCGTCTCGCTCGGTACGTTCCTGCGCAGCGAGGTCACCGGGCCGCTGGGAGCCGATGTCTTCGTGGGCACGCCTCGGAGCGAGCACGGCCGGTGCGCGAACATGGCGAAGCCGCTCGCTTCGGACGGCCCGCGCAGCGCGCTCGGCTCCGCTCCCCCGCCTGCCCCGCCGGTGCGCTCGATCGACGACCACCCGATGGCCGTCGTCACGCTCGCCCTGCAGTATTTGCCGGTCGGCAACGTGAACAGTGCGGCGTATCGGTCCGCAGAGATCCCCGCGGCCAACGGGCACGCGTCCGCGCGGGGTCTCGCGACGGTGTACGCGGCCCTGGGCGGCGGGGAGCTGGTGAGTCCGGCATCGCTTGAGCGGCTCAGGACGCGACAGGGGGAGCCCGACGAGCCGGACCTGGTGCTCGCGGCGGGCACGGCGTGGGGCGAGAAGTGGGACTGGGGTCTCGGCTACATGCTGAACCTGTACGGGCAGGCCGGGCCCAATCCGCGGGCCTTCGGGCACGGCGGCGCGGGCGGGTCCTACGCGTTCGCCGATCCCGAGAACCGGGTCTCGTACGCGTACGTGATGAACCGGATGGGCGGCGGCACCTCGGGGGAGGATCTGCGGAGCGTGCATCTGGTGGGGGCGCTGTACCGAAGCCTGAGGTGAGGGGCTCGGGGAACGTAATCTGCCCCCATGGAGCAGCACACCCCCCGCCACCGCCCGACAGGGCAGTACGCCGCCGCCGACCCCCGCAGAGCGGCCATCATCGACGCGGCTCTCGCGCTCTTCGCCAAGGCGGGCTATCTGAACTCGTCCCTGGCGAAGATCGCCGCGGAGGCGGGCACCTCCGCCACGGTCATCACCCACCACTTCGGGTCGAAGCAGCGCCTTCTGATGGCGGTCCTCGAAGCCCGCGAGGAGCGCACGGTGCGTACGTTCGGGCGGCTGGGCCCCGGCTCCGGCGGCGACGACGTGCGGGCGCTGTTCAGGGAGGTGCTCGCGCTTGCCGCGTACAACCTCACCCAGCCGGGGCTCATCCAGCTCTACACCAGGCTTTCGGCGGAGGCAGGAGACCCCTCGCACCCGGCACACGGCTACTTCGCCGAGCGGTACGAGCGCGTCGCGCACTCCCTCGCCGCCGCGCTGCAACGCTCGGTCGAGGCAGGGCAGTTGAGGCCGGAGACCGACCCGGAGAGCATCGCCCGCGAGATCCTCGCGGTCTCCGACGGGCTCCAGGTGCAGTGGGCCGTCGCCGAAGGGCGCCTGGACTTCGTCGGGTTGTACCGCGCCCACCTGGACCGGCTCGCCCAGGCCCTCACCCTGGACGGGCAGGGCCTGGGCGAGCCGACCGGGGCGGAGCGGCTCCCCTAGGCCGTCACCTCAGTGGTACTGGCGGCGATCTGGGTCCCTGCCGCTCAACGCGCCACCCCCGTCAGCCGGATGTCGCGCGACGACGACCCGACGTACACCGCGCGCCGCCCCTCGGGGCGCACCCAGCGACCGCGGTCCGTGTCCCAGTACGACAGCTGCCGCTCGGCGACGCGCACCGTGACCCGGCGCGACTGCCCCGCGCGCAGTTCGACGCGCTCGAAGGCGGCCAGCGTCTTCACGGCCATCTCGACATCGGCGCCGCGCGGCGCGCCCACGTACACCTGCGGGACTTCCGTGCCCGTGCGCCGCCCCCGGTTGGTCACCGTGAACGACACCTCGTAGCCCGTGCCCTCCCGGCGCACGGACAGGTCGCGGTAGCCGAACTCCGTGTAGGACAGGCCGTGTCCGAAGGGGAAGAGGGGCTCGATGTCCGCCTTGTCGAAGCCTCGGTAGCCGGTGAAGATGCCCTCGCTGTACGTGACCACTCCGTCGACGCCGTAGTAGCGCTCGGGGTGGGCCGGGTCCAGCGTGGGGTGGTCCGTGTCCTTCTTCGGCCAGGTCACCGTGGCCTTGCCGCCCGGGTTCGCGCGGCCGGTGAGGAGGTCGGCGGTGGACCAGCCGCCCTCCTGGCCGACGTAGCCGGTGTGCAGGATCGTGCCGACGTCGCGGCGCCAGGGCATCGTCGCCGGGCAGCCGGTGGTGAGGACGACGACCGTACGCGGGTTGGCCTTCGCGACCGCCGCGATCAGCTCGTCCTGGTGGGCGGGGAGCGTCAGCGTGGTGAAGTCGCCGCCACCGCCCACCGAGCCGCCCGAGCCGTTGAAGGCGAAGACGACCGGGGTGTGGACGCGCCGGGCCAGCTTCGCGGCGGCGGCGATGGAGGCGGTGCGCCGCTCGGGGGTCACCCAGGCGAACCGCACCTGGACCGGGCCGCGTTCGGCGATGGTCGCGGCCCAGCCGGTGGCCTTGACGACGACCTGGTAGGACGTGCCGCCGGTGAGCTCGACGGGTTCGGCCTGGCCGTTGTCGAGGCCGTCGGTGGTCGGGACGATGGAGGACCATTTGCGCGCGAAGCTGTCACGGGCGCCCGCCGCGGTCGTCAGCTCCTTGCCGTCCAGACTCAGCGAGACCGCCGCGCCCCAGCCCTGAATCTTGAGCGCGTACTCGCCCGTGGTGGGCGGCACGAAGGTGCCGGTCCACTCGGCCGTCGTACCGACGGGGAGCGCCTCGTCGCCGACGAAGTCGACGTTCCTGTCCGTTCCGGCGCCCTTGCGCGTCAGGCCCTTGGGGAACGCGGAGGCGGGGACGGCCGTGCCCGTGAGGTCGACGCCGACCTCGTACGCGATCTTCCGCTTGGTGGAGCGGCGCAGCGCGTCGAGCGGGCTGACCAGGCGCTCCTCGAAGCCGTACGCCCGCTCGCCCGAGACCGATGTGGCGACCTGGCCCGCGGTCGGGCCGATGAGCGCGAGGTCACGCAGTGCGGCGTGCGACAGCGGCAGGCCGCCGTCGTTGGCGAGCAACACCGCGCCCTGCGTGGCGACTTCGCGGGCGACGCGGGCTCCGGCCCTGACGTCGATCCTCTTGCGGGCGGGGACGCGGCTGCCGTCGAGCATGCCGAAGGCGTCGTACCGGCCGAGGATGCGGGAGACCGCGGTGTCCAGGGCGGCCTCGGGGATCGAGCCGTCCTGGATGGCTTTCTTCAGCGGCTCCCCGTAGAACGAGCCGTCCCACATCTGCATGTCCTGGCCCGCTTCGAGCGCGGCCGTGGAGTGGGTGGCGCCCCAGTCGGACGTGACGAAGCCCTTGAAGCCGAGTTCGCCGCGGAGGATGCCGGTGAGGGTCGTGCTCTGCTCGGAGTTCCACACGCCGTTGAGGTGGTTGTACGCCGACATGACGGAGGCGACGCCGGCGCGGACCACGGCCTCGAAGGCCGGCAGGTACAGCTCGTGCAGGGTGCGGTCGTCGACCACGAAGTCGTAGGAGTTCTCCGGCTTCTCGCGGTCGAACTCGTGCAGGCGCTGGTTGTTGGCGAGGAAGTGCTTGGCCTGGGCGAGCATGCCCTGCGCCTGGACGCCCTCGACCTGGGCGGCGCCGATCAGACCGTTGAGGTAGGGGTCCTCGCCGGACTGGTCCTTGTTGCGGCTGAAGAAGGGCGTGCGGGAGAGCTCGATCTGCGGGGCGAGCAGCACGTCCATGTCGAGGGTGCGGCCCTCGCGGCCCATCACCTCGCCGTACTCGCGGGCGAGTTCGAGGTTGAAGGAGGAGCCGAGCGTCGCGACCGGCGGGAGGCCGGTCGCCGACTTGGTGACGTTCACGCCAGCGGGGCCGTCACTCAGGCGCAGCTCCGGTATGCCGAGGCGCTTGACGCCCGGCAGGTACCCGGCCTGTCCGAGTCTTCGCGGGTCGGTGGCGCCGTGGACGAGGCTGATCTTCTCGTCGAGGGTGAGGCGGGCGATGAGCCCCCGGACGCGGCGCGTGGCGGCGGCCGCGCCCGGGGAGGCGGCGCCTCCGGTCCCGCCGGTGACTGCGCCTCCGGCGGCTCCGGTGGCTGCCGCGGCGGGCGTGGCCGCGGCGATCGGGCCGGCGGCGGCCACGAAGGCGAAGGCGGCTGCGGTGCCGCCCAGTTGCTTCATAAGTTCACGACGTGTGGTGGCAGGCATGGCGAAATGGCCTCCGAACGCGGCTCTGGGCATGCCGAACTGGGTCGACGACGCCAAGAGCTGAATGCGTCATCCGCGCCAGTGCGGTGTTACGGGGCCTGAGTCTTGATTGGTTGAACGGTGAAGGTCAAGGCTCGTGCCAGCAAAACTTTGTGGGTCGTTCAGTTTTGCGGTGACGGGTGGAGATCAGGGGCGGGCAGCCGCGTCGGTGCGAGTCATTGCGACCTCGTGAACGCTGTGCCGCACGGGGAATAGCGGGGCGATCATGGCGGTCGTTCAGAGTGACGCGGATACGGATGCGGATCACGGTTCGAAGCGAGGGAGCACATGTCCAAGGCGTACATATTCACCCGGTTCGGTGGCCCTGAAGTGGAGGCCTTCGTCGACCAGCAGCCACCGGAGCCCGGTCCGGGGCAGCTCCTGGTCGCGGTGCGTGCGGCCGGGGTCAACCCGGTCGACTGGAAGCTGCGGGCCGGCAAGCGGAGGCCGGGGTCGCCGCCCGCCGAGTTCCCCGAGGTGCTGGGCAGTGAGGTCGCCGGTGTGGTCGAGGCGGTCGGCGCGGGCGTCGAGGGCTTCGCGGTGGGCGACGCGGTGTTCGGCAACCCGGTCACCGGCGGTTACGCCGAGCACACCCTCCTTCCCGCCTCTCTTGCCGCGCACAAGCCGGCGGGGCTGACCTTCCCGGAGGCCGCCGCGCTGCCGGTCGCGGTGGCCACGGCGTACGACGGGGTGCGTCAGCTGGATCTGCCCGCCGGGGCGACGCTGCTGATCACCGGGGTCGGCGGTGGGGTGGGCGTGGCCGCGGCGCAGTTGGCGCGGCACTTCGGCATCCGTGTCGTGGGCACGGCGAGCGCGGGCAAGAAGGGCTTCGTCGAGTCCCTGGGTGCGGTGCATGTGCCGCCGGGGCCGGACCTGGCGGACCGGGTGCGGGCGGCCGCGCCGGGCGGCCGCGTCGACGCGGTCTTCGACCTGGTGGGCGGCGAGGATCTCGTGGCGGTGGCGTCCCTGCTCCCCGACGCGGAACGCCCGGGGAAGCTGACCACGGCCGCGGCCAAGGAGACGGTCGCCGACCTTGGCGGGGCCGCGGTCGCGCGGGCGCGGACCAGTGAGGTCCTGGAAGCGGTGGCGCGGCTTGCCGAGGACGGGGTGCTGCGGCCTCAGGTGACGGCGACGTATCCGCTGGAGCGGGCCGGTGAGGCGCTCCGAGCGGTGGAGGACGGGCATGCGCGCGGCAAGGTTGTGATCGAGGTGGGGGTGTGAGTGCGGTGAGCGGGACGGGCCTCGATGCCCCGAGCCGTGCGGTTCCCCTTCAGCAGGGGTCGCACCCCTTGGACAACCCCGCCTACGCCGCCTTGAACGGGCCCCACGCACGGTTCGCCGAGCGGCGGGGGCGCGTGGTGCGGTATCAGCTGGACGTGTCGCCGTGGCTCGGTCTGCCCGATGCTCCGGAGGCGGCCGACTGGGCGGATCTCGCCGCGCTCGCGGGACCCGGCGCGGAAGTGCCGCTGCCGGGGGTGCGGGTGGCGCTGCCGGAGGGGTGGGAGGTGACGTTCGACATGGAGGGCGTGCAGTTGGTGGACGACGGCGTGGCTGCCGCGCCCGATCCGGAGGCTGTGCGGCTCGGGGCGGACGACGTGCCGGAGATGCTTGACCTGGTCCAGCGCACGCAGCCCGGCCCCTTCCTGCCGCGCACGGTCGAGCTCGGCACGTATCTGGGCATTCGCCGCGGGGGTGCGCTCGTCGCGATGGCCGGGGAGCGGTTGCGGCCGCCGGGGTGGACGGAGATCAGCGCGGTCTGCACGGATCCGGGCCACCGGGGAGAGGGGCTCGCGTCGCGGCTGGTCCTGGCGGTGGCCGATGGCATCCGCTCACGCGGGGAGACGCCGTTCCTGCATACGTCGGCTCGGAACACCGAGGCCATCCGCCTGTACGAGTCACTGGGCTTCCGGCTGCGGCGCAGGACGCGGTTTCTTACGGCTCGGGTGCCGGTGGGGGGTGGGGGCTGAGGGACGGTGCTTGTCCGTCTGTGGGTGCGGGGCCGCACCGGTATGTCCGTCCTCGCTATCGTCCGGTGGCCGCCTGGTACTTCGGCACCGGAGTGCCGCGAACCGTGCTCCGGGCGGACATACCGGCACGTCCCCTCGCGAGCGTCGCCGCCTGCGAGTGCGTGCGGGGCTGGTCTCTCATGGTTCGGACCGGGCGTGCCGGGAGGTACGGACAACAGGGCTGAGATGATCACCGGATGAGCCCCGTCATCTCCATCGGATCCGCCGCCGCCCGCCCCTGCACACTCGTCGTGTGCCGGGGCTGCTGCTGCGGCGACGCACGCAAGCACCCCGGCACGGACCACGACTGGCATCTGGCGCGGATGCGGGCCGCCGCCGCGGAGTCGGCGGGGCGGTTCGCGGTGCGTACGAGTGAGTGCCTCGGGCCCTGCGGGCAGGCGAACATCATCGTCGTACAGCCCTCACGAGAAGGGCGTCGCAGAGGCGGCCGAGCCGTCTGGATCGGCTTCGCCATGGACGACGAGTCGATCGACGAGATAGTCGCGTGGGCCGAGGCCGGCGGCCCGGGGATCGCGGCACCGTCGGCAGCGCTCACGCTGCAGGTGGTCGATCCCCGGAAGGCCTGAGGTTCAGGCCGTCGCCGTTTTCGAGCCTTCCAGAACCTTGTCGACGAAGCCGTGCAGGTTCGCCACGGTGCGCGCGTTCTGCTCCTCCAGCGTGAGGCTCTCCTCGAAGCGGCGGGCCAGAGCCGTCGTCTTCTTGCCTCGTACGTAGAGGGAGCAGGCCAGGTCCGCGCAGATGTAGATGCCGACCGAGTTGCCCTGCCGGCCCGCGGGGCCGGACAGGGGCGCCACGAGCAGGGTGATGCCCGAGCCGGACTGCGGGGTCACGCAGACCGAGCAGATGCTGGACTTGAGCAGGCTCCTGCGTGCGCCGGTCGAGGCGCGCAGCGCGATGCCCACGTACTCGCCGTCCCGCTCCGTCACGATGTATCCGCGGTCCGGGGCCTTGGGGTCACGCCACCCGAGGAAATCCAGGTCGGACCAGGGAGTCTCCGGGAAGCCCGCAGGGAGAGTGAGTCTGCGGGCTTCGCCCTTGGAGCAGTTGACGAAGGCCGCGCGAATCTCTTTCTCGCCGATAGGTTCCATGATCCGGAATTTATCAACGCAACCGCCGAGCCGTCCTCCCCTTTTCCGCCGGGGGAGGCACCTGGGCGGAGACCAGCCCACAAGCACGCGCGGTCGGCGACGCACGCGAGGGGACGTGCCGGTATGTCCGCCCGGAGCACGGTTCGCAGGACTCCCCCGCCGAAGTAGCCCCGCGGCCACCGGACGATAGCGAGGACGGACATACCGGCGCGGCCCCGCCCCCAAAACGCACCCGCACCGCCCCGCCCAAGGCGCCCGAGCCCGAGCCCGAGCCCGCCCCCGAGCCAGGATCACCCCAAGTACCCCAACCCCGGATGTACCGCCCGATACCCCTCCACCAACCGCCGCGCCACCGCCACGGAATCCACCAGCGGATGCAGCGCGAACGCCTTCACGGCCGTGGCGCGAGAGCCGCTCTCCGCAGCGGAGAGCACCTCCCGCTCCACCGCCTTCACCGCGCACACGAGCCCCGTCGCATGCCCCGGCAGCGGATCGACCGCCATGGGATGCGCGCCGTTGGCGTCGACGGAGCACGGCACCTCGATCACCGCGTCGGCGTCCAGCGCCGAAAGCGTCGTGCGGTTGCGGACGTTGAGGATCAGCGTCGTCCGCTCGTCCCGCGCGATCGCCCGCATCAGGGCGAGGGCGACCTTCTCGTACCCCCCGGATTCAAGATCCTCCGCCGCACGCTCCCCCACCCCCGCGGCCTCCCGGTTCTCGGCCATGTACGTGGCCTCACGCTCCGCACGCGTCGTGTCCCAGGCCTTGAGTGCCGAGGTGGAGGACTCAGCCCGCCCCAACGTCTCGTAGAACCGCGCCTGTTGATCCCGCAGGAACGCCCCCCGCGTCTGCTCGGCCTCCTGATAGGCGCGGACCGCCTCGCGGTTGAAGTAGTAGTAGTGCAAGTACTCGTTGGGGATGGCCCCCAGGGACTGGAGCCACTCCGCGCCGAAGAGCCGCCCCTCCTCGAACGAGCCCAGCATCTCCGCGTCACCCAACAACCGCGGCAGCTCGTCGCGTCCCGCGATCCGCAGGCCCCGCAGCCAGCCGAGGTGGTTGAGTCCGACGTAGTCGATGAACGCCTCGTCGGGGTTGCCGCCCAGCATGCGTGCCACGCGGCGCCCCAGGCCCACCGGCGAGTCGCAGATGCCGATGACGCGGTCGCCGATGTGCCGGGACATCGCTTCGGTGACCAGGCCCGCGGGGTTGGTGAAGTTGATGACCCACGCGTCCGGGGCGAGCCGCCGCACGCGGCGCGCGATGTCGACGGCCACGGGCACGGTCCGCAGGCCGTACGCGATACCGCCCGCCCCCACGGTCTCCTGGCCGAGGACCCCCTCCGCGAGAGCGACCCGCTCGTCGGCCGCACGCCCCTCAAGACCCCCCACCCGGATCGCGGAGAAGACGAAGTCCGCCCCGCGCAAGGCCGCGTCGAGGTCGGTGGTGGCCGTGACGGCGGGCGCGTCCGGCACCCCGGCCGCCTGTTCGGCGAGGACCCGGGCGACCGCGCCGAGCCGGCCCGCGTCCAGGTCGTGCAGCACGACCTCCGTGACCCGGCCTTCGGCATGGTCACCGAGCAGCGCGCCGTACACGAGCGGAACGCGGAATCCGCCGCCACCGAGAATGACCAGCTTCACGTCTCGACCACCTTCTGTCGGTACAGCTCACGCACATCTGTCGATCTGTCGACCTGTCAGAACCCAACCGTCGACAGAGGTCACGTTACGTACGATTGCCCGGCAGCGATCGACCCCCCACGGAGGTAGCGCACCGATGACACCCCTCAAGACGTCCGCGAAGGCATCCGCCGCACTACTGGGCGCCCTCACCCTGGCCCTGGCAACCGGCACCAGCGCCTCCGCTTCCGCTTCCGCCGACACCGCCCCGAGATCCCCCGGCGGCTGGCAGGAGTCCGGCGTCTCGTCCGTCAACTCCCTCACCGGCAGCCAAGGTCTCGCGAGCCGCGCAGACGGCAGCCTCCTCTACCGTGGCCTCGCCTCGATCCCGCTCGACCTGCGGATCAAGGGCTGGAGCCATGTCGGCGACCCGGACATAGCCGCCGGCCACACCGTCGACGCCTACCAGGGCGGCGACGACGCGAAGTCGAAGATGTTCGCCGTCACGACACCCGGCGGGAAGCGCTACCTCTACGAGCACCAGCTCGACGCCGGAGAGAAACTCAACAACTCCTTCGCGGCACTCTCGCCCGGCAACCAGTGGCTGGTGTCGGGCGAATGGGGCGACCAGAACCGCCTCCAGGTCTTCCCCGCCCCGCTCCTCAACTCCTCGACCCCGCCCACCGGCGGCGCGCTCCCGCAGGCCGGGCAGATCACGCTCGACAAGCCGGTGCGCGACATCCAGGGCTGCGACTTCGTCTCCGCCACCCGCCTCGTCTGCGCGTCCAACGACGCGTCGAAGGAGCTGTGGCCCGAGGACCGTCCCGTCCTCCAGGTGGACCTGGAGCACGCACTCGACGGGAAGCCCGTCACGGGGAAGGTCTCCAGCCTGTTCGCCGCCCCGCAACGGAGCCTCTGCAGCGGCACGTTCGAGACGGAGGGCGTCGACTACGACTCCGAACGGCGCACTCTGCGCGCCGAGGTCGTGCCGCCCGCGCCGTGCCTGGTGACGACGTCGGTCTACTCGTACAAGCCGACCACGGGCTGACCGCCGACCACCCGCACGAGCTGACCCGCACACACTCTGAACACACCTGACGTGTGCCGACGGGACCGGCGGGGGATGGTCGCGATCATGACACAGCAACACCGGCACGAACCCGTGACCGACACACTCCCCGCCACGCCCCGCCGCCCGATACGGCAGCTGCTCGCCGCGTCGGTGGGCAACGCCGTCGAGTGGTACGACTGGTACGCGTACACGTTCCTCGCGACGTACATCGCGGACCAGGTCTTCCCCAAGAGCTCGGGGAACTCCCTCGTACCGCTGCTCTCCACGTTCGCCGTCTTCGCGGTCGGCTTCTTCATGCGGCCGGTCGGCGGCCTGCTCATGGGCGCGGTCGCCGACCGGCGCGGCAGGCGCGCCGCGCTGACCGTCACGATCCTGCTGATGGGCGGCAGCAGCCTGCTGGTCGGCCTGACGCCGACGTACGCGTCCGTGGGGGTGCTCGCGCCGGTGGTCCTCGTCCTGGCGCGACTGCTCCAAGGCCTGTCCGTGGGCGGTGAGTTCGCGGCGTCGACGACCTTCCTCGTCGAGTCCGCGGGGCCCGGACGGCGCGGGCTCTTCTCCAGCTTCCAGTACGTGTCGACGAGCGCGGGTCAGCTCGCCGCGTCCGGCGTCGCGGCCCTGCTCGTCAGCACGCTCTCCGACGGGCAGATGGACGGCTGGGGCTGGCGGCTGCCGTTCGTGATCGGGGCCGTGCTCAGTCTGGTCGGCTTCTGGATCAGGCAGGGCGCGTACGAGACCCACCAGGCACCCCAGGACGCTTCGGAACGCCCCGGCCTGTTCGACGCGTTGCGCAAGCACCCACGCCAGTCCCTGCTCATCTGCGGCATCACCGCCGGTGGCACGATCGCGTACTACACCTGGACGTCGTACCTGCCGACGTACGCCGAGCTCAACACCGGCATCAGCAAGAGCCAGGCACTCCTGTCCGGCACGCTCTCGCTCGCGTTCTTCGCGCTGCTCCAGCCGGTCGGCGGACTGCTCTCCGACCGCGTCGGCCGCAGGCCGCTCCTGCTCTTCTTCGGGCTCGGCTTCGCCGTCCTGAGCGTGCCGCTGCTCCGGTCCCTGAACGGCTCGTTCGGTTCGCTGCTCATGGTGCAGTGCGCGGGCATGGTGCTGCTCACCGGATTCACGTCGATCTCGGCCGCCGTGAACGCGGAGATCTTCCCCGCGAGGGTTCGGGCGGCCGGGATCGGGTTTCCGTACTCACTCACCGTGGCACTGTTCGGCGGCACGGCCCCGTACATGGGAACCCTGTTCAAGGAGATCGGCTCTCCCGGGCTCTTCCCCTGGTACGTGGCCGTGCTGTGCCTGGCGTCGTCGGCCGTTTACGTGCGCCTGCCGGAAACGGCGCACAAAGAGCTCGAACGGTGAGGATTCTTTTGAACTGCGGCCCGGATGTGGCCGGTCGCGCAGTTCCCCGCGCCCCTTACGGGGCCTTGGGAACTGCCCCGATGGAGCGGCCCGCCCACTCCGGGGCCGGTTCCGCGAGGGTCGTCAGGTGGTCGCGGATCGTGTCCGGGAACGGGGTCGTCCGGCCCGCGTTCTGGTCGACGTGGAGGGCCAGGATTTCGGTGGTCGCCGCCGGAGCCGCGTCCGGGGGTATCTCCGCGTCGGCTTCCTCCACGACGTACAGCTCGTGGGTGAAGCGTGCCTTCTTGGCGTCCGCGCCCAGGATGCGGGTGCGGACCGCGAGGTGGGCGCCCTCCGCGACGTCGTCGAGGTAGCGGATGTGCGCCTCGACCGTGTAGAGGGAACAGCCGGTGGACTCGCGATATCCCGCGTGCAGGCCGGTCTCGATCATCATGGCGTCGGTGGCGTAGCCGAAGACGAGGACGTAGAACGCCTCGCTCATGTGGCCGTTGTAGTCGATCCACTCGGGCCGTACGGTCCGGTGGAGGAGGGGCAGCGGCTCGTGGGGCGTGGACTCGCTCACTTGGTGTCCTCCTGTGCCGTGCGCTGCTGGGGCAGGCGTCCCGTCGCCCGCAGTACGTCGATGACTCCCTGGTCACGCTCGGCGACCAGGTCGGCGATGGTCCTGCCGTCCGCCGCGTCGTCACATCCGGCGACCACGGCGTCGTACAACTCCTTGTCCAGCTCGGGTGCTTCGAGGCGCGTCCACGGCGACTTCAGGGACGGGCCGAAGTGGTCGAGCATGTGGGCCATGCCGCCCTCGCCGCCCGCGAGCGCGAAGGTGAGCATGGGGCCCATGAACGCCCAGCGCAGACCGGGGCCCTCGGTGATGGAGTCGTCGATCTCCTTCACCGTGGCCTCGCCGTTGGCGACCATGTGCAGCGCCTCGCGCCAGAGCGCCTCCTGGAGGCGGTTGGCTATGAAGCCGGGCACCTCGCTCGCCATGGTGATCACGGACTTGCCCGCGACCTCGTAGAAGCGGGAGGTCCAAGTGACCGCGTGCGGTGCCGTCCTGTCGCCGCCCACCACCTCGACGAGCGGGATCAGGTAGGGCGGGTTGAAGGGGTGTCCGACGACGAGGCGGCCGGGGTCGGTGGCCTCGGTCTGCATGTCGGTCATCGGGTAGCCGGAGGTGGAGGAGGCGATGACGACTCCGGCGGGCGCGGCGGCGTCGAGCTGTGCCAGCAGATCCCGCTTGAGCTCCAGCTTCTCGGGGGCGCTCTCCTGCACGAACTGGGCGTCGGCGACGGCCTCTTGGAGGGTGGCGGTGACGGTGAGCCGGTCCGGGGAGGCCCCTTCGGCGAGGCCGAGCTGCGTCAGCGCGGGCCAGGCGGCGTCGACCAGGCGGCGGAGCTTGTGCTCGGCGTCGGGGGCCGGGTCCCAGGCGGTGACGTCGTAGCCACGGGCGAGGTAGTGGGCGACCCAGCCGCCGCCGATCACTCCGGCGCCTACGCAGGCGATACGGCGTACGTCTTCGGGGGCGCAGGGGGCGGGAGGCGTGGTGATGTCGTTCATGGAGAGGGTCCTACTCGTCGTGGGGGAGGTCAGGCGCGGGACTTGAGGCCGAGCTTCTGGCGGGCCTCGTCCGGCGTCGCGACGCGCGAGCCGAGGTTCTCGGTGATCTGCACGGCACGCTCGACGAGTTGGGCGTTGGAGACCTTGTTGCCCTTGCCGAGGTAGAGGTTGTCCTCAAGGCCGACGCGGACCTGGCCGCCGAGCAGGATGGACTGGGCGACCCACGGCATCTGCATACGGCCGAGCGCGAAGCTGGCCCACTGGGCCCCTTCGGGGAGCATGTTGACCATGGCCTGGAGGACACCCGGGTCGGCGGGGGCGCCCCACGGGATGCCCATGCAGAGCTGGAAGACGGTGGGGTTGTCGAGCAGCCCTTCCGCGAGGAGCTGCTTGGCGAACCAGAGCTGACCGGTGTCGAAGATCTCCAACTCGGGCCGTACGCCGAGCTCCTGGATGCGCTTGGCGCCCTGACGGAGCATGTCGGGGGTGGAGATGTAGAGGTTGTCGCCGAAGTTGAGCGAGCCGCAGTCCAGGGTGCAGATGTCGGGCAGCAGGTCCTCGACGTGCGGGAGGCGCTCCAGGCCGCCCACGAGGTCGGTGCCGGGCAGCTCACCGAGGCCCTTCAGCGGCTGGACGGGGTCGATGACGAGGTCGCCGCCCATGCCCGCGGTGAGATTGATGACGACGTCGGTGCCGGTCTCCTTGATGCGCTCGACGACCTCGCGGTAGAGGCGCGGGTCGCGCGAGGGGTCGCCGGTCTCGGGGTCGCGCACGTGGATGTGCACGACGGCGGCGCCGGCCTCGGCGGCCTCCACGGCGGAGGTGGCTATCTGCTCGGGGGTGACCGGGACGTGGGGACTCTTGCGTACGGTGTCGCCCGCGCCGGTGAGGGCGGCGGTGATGATGACGTCTTGATTCACGGGCATGGTGAACTCTCCCTCAGAGGTGGGGTGTTGGGGTGCCGGGGTGTGAGAGGCGTCGCGGGGCGGCTACGCGCCGCGCGGCGCGGCGAGCGTCGCGTCCACGTACACGAGCAGCGCCTCGTGCATGTCGTCGGGGGTCGTGCCGTCGGTGCCTGGCGTGGAGGCGAGCACCTGGGTGGCGAGGCCGTCGATCAGCGCGGTGAGCCGGAGCGCGGCGGACTGCGGATCGACGAGGCGGAACACGCCCTGGTCGACACCGCGCCGGATGACGTCGGCGACGGTCGCGCGCCACTGGCGGTAGTAGTCGGCGTGCAGCCGTCCGACGGCGGTGGAGCGGGCGGCCTCCGCCCACAGGTCGAGCCAGACGCTCCACTGCCAGCGCTGCTGCGGGCTGCGCGGCGTCTGGAGCTCGATCAGCTGACGCAGCTCGTCGGCGGCGTCGGCCGCGTCGGCGATGCGGGCAGCGCGGCGTGCGGTGTCCTCGTCCATGCACCAGCGGACGGCGGCCTCCAGGAGGTCGTCGCGCCCCGGGAAGTGGTAATGGATGGCGGCGGTGCTGGTGGCGCAGGCTTCGGCGATGTCCGCGACGCGTACGGCGTGGAAGCCGCGCTCGGCCACGAGGCGCACGGTTTCGCGGACGATCTGGAGGGGGCGGCCGCCTTCCGGGGCGGCGGCGGTGCGTTCCCGGCGGGCCGGGGGTGCCACGTGCTGGGTGCCCAGGAGCCAGCCCGCGTCCACGCCGCCGGTGTCCGCGATGCGGGCCAGCTCCGCCGCGGTGAAGCGGCGGGTGCCGCCGAGGGAGCGGGAGAGCTTGGAGGGGTCCATCACGATGCGGCGGGCGAATTCGCGCTGGGTCGCGCCGGCGTCGGCGATGACCTTGCGGACTCGGTCCGCGACCTCGGGGTCTTGCTGCATGGGCGGTCACGCTACCTGGACGTTGCGCTGATCGCAATCCGCAGGGTGCTCCTTTTGGCAGCTGAACCAGCAGATTGCGATGCTGACTGACGCCTCAGTCATCGCAATCGGGGTGCCTCTGCCCAGGGGGCACAACGAGGGCGACGGGACCATAGACGCCACCCACCCGCTCCCCCCTGCACTGCGGGGTAAACGGGTGGGCGGGTGGGAGAGAAATCCGCCAAGAAGCCCAGGGGCTAGGTCCTGTCCTGGACCCCCTGGACGAACTGATCCAGGAACGGGTCAGCGATCTTCACCGCGCCCAGTTGGTGATGCTCCGCCGGGTCCACGGATATCGCACGCGCCTGTCCCGCGAGGGACTCCATCGCCGCACGCTCCCGCGCGACCTCCGCACCGTCCCCCTCCTCGGCAGCGGACAGCGCCGCGAGCCCATGCCCCAGCGCGGCACCCCACAGCTCCGTCGCGTCCAGCCACTGCTTCGCGTCATGGAGGAACTGCGCGTCCGGCACCCCGGAGCGCAGCACCGCGGGGACCTTCTCGATCTCCCGAGCGGTGGGCCGCAACGCCCGCAGGGCCCCGGCGGGATCACTCTCGTACCGCTTCCAGAAGGCATCCAGCTTCGGCCCGAGCACGGGCGACTGCGGCTGCCAGTTCGACTCGCCGAACGTGGGCGCCGCGTGGTTGAGGTCCACGAACGTCCGCACCGCGTCGGCGACCCGCTTGTCGCCCCCGGCGAGATACAGCGCGGCCTGCCGCCCCGACCGCTCCCGCTCGTACCCGCGGTCGTTCCACGAGAAGTCGTTCATGGTGAAGACGGCGAGCTTGCTGGCTCCTTCCTGGTTCATCGGGTTGGACACGATGCCGCTCAGGTGACCGGACAGGCCGGGCTCACGCTTGTCGTAGGGCGCGAGCAGCAGCCGCCCCGCCGTGCGCGCGAAGTCGTTCACCGGGTAGTTGTCCCAGACGAACACCTTCCGCCCGAACAGCTCGGCGGCCTTCTCCGCCTGGGAGTTGGTGATCTCCGGCGGCACCACGTCCGTGCCGGTCCACATCACCTCCACGGCGCCGTCGAGCTCGGCCCGCATCGTCTGCTTGTACGCGGTGTCCGTGAGGTCGCCGTACTCCGTGGGCACCATCTGCAGCGGATTGGCCCCCTCGTGCTGCGCGATGAAGTCCCGCTGGATGGTGTTGAGGAGCCCCACCTGCGCCTTGGCCGCGGGGCCACGGCCGGGCTCGCCGAACTTCGCCTTGTCGGCGTCGCAGTTCCACTTGGTGTAGCTGATGTCGTCCAGCGGAACGGAGAAGGACCGCACCCCCAGGTCGTACATCGCCTGGAGCTTCGCCGTCAGCGCCTTGACGTCCGCCGGGTCCGAGTAGCAGATGGAGCCGCCCGGGGAGACCGCGAAGGTGAAGCGCACGTGGTTGGCGGTCGCGCGGTCGATCAGCTTGCCCAGCTCGGTGAGCTTGTCCGCGGGGTAGGGGTCGCGCCACTTCTCGCGGTGGTAGGGGTCGTCCTTGGGCGCGTAGACGTACGTATTGGCCTTGGTGTCGCCCAGGAAGTCCATCTGGTCGAGGCGTTCGGCCTCGGTCCAGGGCGGTCCGTAGAACCCCTCGATGCTGCCGCGCAGCGGCATGGCGGGGAAGTCGGAGATCTCCGCCCCCGCTATCCGCCCCTTGGAGATCAGCTGGCCGAGGGTCTGCGCCGCGTAGAACTGGCCCGTCGCGTCCTTGCCGCCGAGTGCGACGGTGCGGTGCTTCGCCCGCAGCGCGTATCCCTCGGCCTGTTCCGGCACCTTCGTCGCGCCGAGCGCCTTCGCGATGTCGGGCCGGGCCGCCGTGCCGAGCAGGACGGTCAGCGGGGCACGGCCCGACGCCTTCGCGCGTACGTCGATGTCGCGCACCCCGTGGGCACGCAGCGTCTGGGTGACGCGGCTCCGCGCCGCCTCGTCCGTTTCGTCACCGACGACGAGTTCGGCGCGCCGCGCGAGCGGCACGTCGTCGCCGGCGCGGGCCATGTGCTGCGGGGTCGGGGAGACGACGGGGAGCCGGTGGGCCGCGGATTCCCCCTGCGCGGTATCCCCTTGGGCCGACGCGGGTGCGGCGAACGCCGCCGGCGCCAGCGGAACGGCGAGGACGGCCAGCGCGAGGAGCGCCGTACGCGGTCTGAGCGCGCGGGTGGGGCGTGTCATGGAACCTCCGGGCTTCGGGATGGGGGTGCGGGTGCGGTGGGGCACGTCCCGTTGGCAACGTTGTCCACGGGCGAGGAGGGTTGTCGAACTGCTGGTGACCGCTGAGCTGAAGCGCTTGAGCGCCAGCAGGCTAGATCGAGAAAGATGCCGTGTACAAGGGGGCGTGGGCCGTCACATTCCCATGAGGTGACGGGTATTGACGAGGCCTTGTTTCTGCTTCACCCTCGCGCCCGGCCGAACTCCACGCACGGGCCATGTGTTTGAACTCCGTGCGTCACGCGTTGGTGTGACGCTCGTGCGATCACCGCATCGGTCACCCCCTCGCGGGTAGTGCTCCGCTGCCCGTAAGCCACCGCGCGAGGAGAACGCCGAATGTCGCAGCCCTTCGAACTGCCCAGCTTCTACATGGCGCATCCCGCCGGACTCAACCCCCATGTGGAAGAGGCCAGGGAGCACTCCAGGAAGTGGGCGCGCGACATGGGGATGCTGGAGGGGTCGGGCGTCTGGGAGCAGAGCGATCTGGACGCCCACGACTACGCGCTGCTGTGCGCGTACACCCACCCCGACTGCGGCAGTCCCGCCCTGTCCCTGATCACCGACTGGTATGTGTGGGTGTTCTTCTTCGACGACCACTTCCTCGAACTGTTCAAGCGGACCCAGGACCGCGAGGGCGGCAAGGCCTATCTCGACCGGCTGCCCGCCTTCATGCCGATGGACATGACCGCGCCCGTGCCGGAGCCTACGAATCCCGTGGAGGCGGGTCTCGCGGACCTGTGGGCGCGCACGGTGCCGTTCATGTCCAAGGACTGGCGGGCGCGGTTCGCGGAGAGCACGGAGAATCTGCTCAACGAATCCCTGTGGGAGCTCTCGAACATCAACGAGGGCCGGGTCGCCAACCCCGTCGAGTACATCGAGATGCGCCGCAAGGTGGGCGGCGCGCCCTGGTCGGCGGGGCTCGTCGAGTACGCGACGGGCGCCGAGGTCCCCCCGGCCGTCGCCGGTTCCAGGCCGCTGCGCGTGCTCAAGGAGACGTTCTCCGACGCCGTGCACCTGCGCAACGACCTCTTCTCGTACCAGCGGGAGATCGAGGACGAGGGCGAACTCTCCAACGGCGTCCTGGTCCTTGAGAAGTTCCTCGACTGCACCACACAGGAGGCGGCCGAGGCCGTCAACGACCTCCTGACCTCGCGGATGCAGCAGTTCGAGCACACGGCGCTGACCGAACTCGCCCCGCTCTTCGCCCAGACCGGGCTGCCCGCGAAGCAGTGCGCGGACGTGCTCGCGTACACCAAGGGTCTTCAGGACTGGCAGTCCGGCGGGCACGAGTGGCACATGGTGTCCAGCCGCTACATGAACAAGGGCGGCGCCGCACCTTCGCCGCTCGCGGGGCCCACGGGCCCCGGCACGTCAGCCGCCGGGATCAAGGCGCTCATCGCGACCACGGGTGCGGAGCGGCTGCGCGGCTACACCCATGTCCCCTTCCAGCGGGTCGGGCCGTCCCGGCTCCCCGACTTCGACCTGCCGTTCGAGACCCGGCTCTCGCCGCACCTGGAGGCTTCGCGTCCGCGCACCGTGCAGTGGGCGGAGCGGATGGGCATGCTCGAACCGCAGGCAGGGGTGCCGAGTTCGGACATCTGGGACGCACGCAAGCTGGAGGGCTACGACTTCCCGCTCTGCTCGGCGGGCCTCGACCCGGACGCGACACTCGACGCCCTCGACCTGAGCGCGCACTGGCTGACCTGGGGAACGTACGGGGACGACTACTTCCCCGTGGTCTTCGGCAGGCCCCGCGACCTCGCGGGAGCCAAGCTCTGCAACGACCGGCTCTCGCTCTTCATGCCGCTGGACCTCACCGGCATGCCGGCGCCGACGAGCGCGCTGGAGCGGGGCCTTGCCGACCTGTGGGTGCGCACCGCGGCCCCGATGGACGAGGAGGCGCGCCGCACGCTGCGGACCGCCATCGAGGTCATGACGGCCAGCTGGCTCTGGGAGCTGGACAACCAGGCGCAGAACCGTATCCCCGACCCCGTCGACTACATCGAAATGCGCCGCCTCACCTTCGGCGCCCCGCTCACGATGAGCCTGTGCCGCCTCGGCAACGGCCCGCAGGTCCCCCAGGAGATCTACCGCACGGGCCCGATGCAGGCCCTGGAGAACGCGGCGAGCGACTACTCGGCCCTGATGAACGACGTCTTCTCGTACCAGAAGGAGATCGAGTACGAGGGCGAGGTCCACAACGGCATCCTCGTCGTCCAGAACTTCTTCGGCTGCGACTATCCGGCGGCGCTCGGCATCATCGACGACCTGATGAGGTCGCGGCTGAGCCAGTTCCAGCACGTCGCGGCCCACGAACTGCCCGTCCTGTACGACGACTTCGACCTGCCGCAGGAGACGCGGGACATCCTCGACGGCTATGTGCGCGATCTCGAGAACTGGATGGCGGGCATCTACACCTGGCACCGCGACTGCCGCCGCTACCGCGAGGAGGATCTGTCGCACGGCCCGCTGCGGACGCCGTCGGGGTTCGGCATGGCGGCCGTACGTCCGGACTGGCTGCGGGAGTTCGGTCTCGCCGTCGACCGTCAGATGGAAGGGACGGTCAGCCTGCCCTGATGAGTAGCCTGCCCTCATGAGTCTCCTCCCTGACCGCGCCCAGCGCGCCGCGGGCGCCCTCGTCGGATCCGCCGTGGGCGACGCGCTGGGGGCGCCCTTCGAGTTCGGGCTCGCGGGTGACTTCTCCGCGCGTTTCCCCGGGCCCGGCCGGGGCGGGGAGATGTGCGGTGGCGGCGGCTGGGACGCCGGGGAGGCGACGGACGACACGCAGATGGCGGTGCACGTCGCCGACTCGCTGCTCGCGCACGCGGGGCTCGATCTGCCGGACATCTTCGGCCGGTTCCAGCGGTGGGCGGCGGCCGAGCCCAAGGACATCGGCCTCCAGACGGAGGACGTCCTGACGAACGGACTGCCGTGGGACCTCGCCGCCCAGGTCCACTTCCAGGTCAACACGCGGGCCGCGGGCAACGGTTCGCTGATGCGCGCCACGACGGCGGCCCTCTACTTCGCCCTGGACGGACGCGAGGCCACGATGGACGCGGCCCGCAGCATCGCCGCCCTCACGCACGGCGACCGTGCGGCCTGGGAAGGCACGGCGATCTTCCACGAGCTGCTGCGCCTGACGCTGGAGGGCGCCGATCCCCTGGACCGCCTTCCGCAGACGCTGGCCCTGGTCCACCCGGACCACCGCGACCGGTACGCGCTCGCGCTGGCCCCCTACTGGCACCCGGACGACGCCACCGAGTTCAACGGCGCCGTCTGGCCCTGTCTGGGCTCGGCGGTCTGGGCGCTGCGCGCCACGTCCACGTACGAGGACGCGGTCCGCGCGGCGGTCGATCTCGGCGGCGACACGGACACGGTGGCCGCGGTCACCGGCGCCCTTGCCGGTGCCCGTTACGGCCTCGCCGCGATCCCCGCCCGCTGGACGGCTCCCCTGCACGTCCCGCTCCCGGGCTCCGCCAGGCCGGGCCGGACGCTGCGCCTCGCCGACCTGGTCGATCTCGCCCACCGCCTCGACGCGCCCCGGACGGCCCGGACCGGCTGACTATCCGCCCTCGCGCGGCTCCGGCAGGATCTGGCGTAGCCGCGGGTCGGGGTGAAAGTCGCGGCGCCACTCGCGCGGGTAGCCGACCGAGACCTCCTGGAAGCGGACTCCGTCGTGCCAGGTGGTGCGGGGGATGTGCAGATGGCCGTAGACGACGGCCGCCGCCTCGTACTTCACGTGCCAGTCGGCGGTGAGCTCGGTGCCGCACCACAGGGCGAACTCCGGGTAGTGCAGGATCCGCGTGGGGTCGCGCACCAGTGGCCAGTGGTTGATGAGCACCGTGGGCAGGCCGGGCGTCCGCCGGGCGAGCATCTTCTCGGTGAACGCCACGCGGGCGCGGCACCAGTCGTCACGGCTTGGGTAGGGGTCGGGGTGCAGCAGCATCTCGTCGGTGCAGACGACGCCCGCCTCGTGCGCGGCCTCCAGCGCGTCCCGCTTCGCGTACGTGCCTTCGGGGCGGAACGTGTAGTCGTAGAGCAGGAACAGCGGGGCCACGGTGACCGGGCCGCCCGCGCCGCGCCATACCGGGTAGGGGTCCTCCGGGGTCGCGGCACCCAAGGAGCGGCACAGGTCCACGAGGTGGCGGTAGCGGGCCTCGCCGCGCAACTGGTTCGGGTCGTCGTGGGGCGTCCACAGTTCGTGGTTGCCCGGGGTCCACACCACTTTGGCGAAGCGGTCGGTGAGGGTGCGCATCGCCCATTCGACGTCGGCCATGCGCTCGGCGGTGTCCCCTGCGACGATCAGCCAGTCCTCGTCGGTCTCCGGGCGCAGGGAATCGAGGAACTTCCGGTTGTCGTCGTACGCGACGTGCAGATCGCTGATGGCGTATAACTTCGGCGTCTTCTCAGGTACTTGTGTCACTCTGTGAGGCTAACCGCAGTGCTGACGCGGCGTGGCTCGATCAGCTTCGTTCGGCGCGCGGGGACGGGGTACGGGCTCCGGCCAGGACCTGGTCGACGAGGCGGGAGGCGTAGTCGCCGCCGAAGGGCTCGCCGGTGATCAGCAGTCGGTAGTAGACCGCGCCCGCCAGCTCGTCGAAGATCACGTCCGGCCGGGCGTCGGGGTTCAGGTCACCGCGTGCCCGTGCGCTCTCCAGGAGCGCGAGCGGCAGGGCGTTGCGGCGGGCGAAGACCGCCCGTACCGCCTGGCCCACGTCCGGATGGCGGGCGGCGGCCGCGACGATCTCCGCGACCAGGCCGGCCGAGCGGTCGCCCGGCTCCCTGCCCCTGCCGACCCGGCGCATGCGGTCAAGGCCCGCCACGATGGCTTCGAGGTACGTCACCAGGTCGTGCCGGATGTTTCCGGTGTCCGTCACCGGGACGTCGTCCTGGATCTTGGCGACGACGGCGACGATGAGGTGGTCCTTGGTGGGCCAGCGCCGGTAGAGCGTGGTCTTGGCGACCCCGGCCCGCTGGGCGACCTCGTCGATCGAGTAGCCGTCGTACCCGCGCTCCAGGAGCAGTTCGTGCGCCGCCTCAAGGATGCGGGCGTCGGTTCCTTCACCCCGGGGGCGGCCGCGTCGGGCGGTGGTGGTCATGGCCGTGAGTTTAACCGGCCCCTTACTTACGAAACTGCCGTAGCGTAATTATGATGCACCCAAGTCGCCTACTTTGGAGGCACGTTGACCACCGTCGCCCTGGCCTACAACCCGGCCATGCTGCTGATCCGCTTCCTCTTCGAACTCTTCGCGCTGGGCTGTCTCGGTCTGTGGGCCTGGCGCAGGACACCGTCGCCGTGGCGCTGGCTCACCGTCGTCGCGTTACCCGTCCTCGTCGGCTGGGCCTGGGGCGCCTTCGCCGTCTCCGGCGACGAGTCACGCTCGGGCGAGACCGACTACGAGACCCCGGGTCCGATCCGCCTGCTCCTCGAACTCGCCGTGTTCTTCGGGGCGGTAGCGGCCCTCTACCAGCTGGAGATCCGCCGGGTCGCCCGCTGGTTCCTCATCGCCCTCGTCGTCTACCACGTCCTCGCCTACGACCGGGTGTGGTGGCTCCTGACGAAGTGACGGGGTGACGCCTCGCCACCCCGCCACTGGCACCCGTCAGTGGTGCCCGTCAGTGGTGCCCGTCCCCGCCGCCCTGCTGGATCTCCAGATACTCCTCGGGGGTCGCCTTGGGCACCTGCGCCGACGGTCCGTACATGGCCCGCCCGAGGCGCGCCCGCATCCGTTCGCCCCGGGTGACCTTGCGCGCCACGCCCTGCGCGTCGACCTCGGGGCCGATCTCGTACGGCTTGGGCTGCTCGTGCGCGGTCAGGGTGTACAGCTCGCCCTGCGAGAGCGGGACATGCACCTCCACGTACTCACCATGGGGCAGGCGCTTGATCGTGCCGCTCTCCCGGCCGTGCAGCGCCTTCTCGCGGTCGCGGAGCTGCAGCCCCATGCACCATCGATGGGTCACGAAGAAGGCGAGCACCGGACCGACGAAGCACGCGATCCGCACGAACCACGTGATCCCGTTGATGGAGAGATGGAAATGCGTGGCCCAGATGTCGTTGCCGCCGCCGACCATCAGTACGGCGAACAGCGTCAGCCACGCCACGCCGAGCCCGGTACGCACCGGGGCGTTGCGCGGCCGGTCCGCTATGTGGTGCTCACGCTTGTCGCCGGTGACCCAGGCCTCGATGAACGGATAGACGGCGATGGCCATCAGGATCAGCGGGAAGAGCGAGAACGGGATGAAGACACCCAGTTCGAGCGTGTGCCCCCAGGCGTTGATCTCCCAGCTGGGCATCACCCGGATCAGACCTTCGGAGAAGCCCAGATACCAGTCGGGTTGAGCGCCCGTGGAGACCAGGTCCGGGCGGTAGGGCCCGATCACCCACACGGGGTTGATGGTGGCGACCGCACCCATGATCGCCAGGATGCCGAAGACCAGGAAGAAGAAGCCGCCCGCCTTGGCGATGTAGATGGGCAGGAAGGGCGCCCCGACCACGTTCTTCTCGGTCTTGCCCGGCCCGGCGAACTGGGTGTGCTTGTGGTAGAAGACCAGGATCAGGTGGGCGACGACGAGCCCCAGCATGATCCCCGGCAGCAGCAGGACATGGACGCTGAAGAGCCGCGGAATGATGGCGTCGCCCGGGAACTCTCCGCCGAAGAGGAAGAAGGAGAGGTACGTCCCCACGACCGGGACGGACAGGATCGCCCCCTGTGCGAAGCGGATGCCGGTGCCCGAGAGCAGGTCGTCCGGGAGCGAGTAGCCGGTGAGGCCGGTGATGATCCCGAGGAACAGCAGCGTCCAGCCGAACAGCCAGTTGACCTCACGCGGCTTGCGGAAGGCGCCGGTGAAGAACACCCGCATCATGTGCACGAGCATGGCGGCGACGAAGACGATGGCGGCCCAGTGGTGGATCTGCCGAATCAGCAGCCCGCCGCGCACTTCCATGCTGATCTCGACCGTGGACTCGAACGCCCGGGTCATCTGGATGCCCTTGAGCGGCGTGTAGACGCCGTCGTAGATGACCTCGGATCCGCTCGGCTCGAAGAACAGCGTCAGGTAGATGCCGGTGAGGATCAGGATCAGGAAGCTGTAGAGGCAGATCTCCCCGAACATGAAGGACCAGTGGTCGGGGAAGATCTTGCGCATCTGGCTCTTGGCCAGGGTGTTGGTGCCGAGGCGGCCGTCCGCCCAGTCGGCGACCCGCTCCCCTTTGCCGGCCGGAGCCGGACGTTTGCTGTCCCGGGTGTGCTCGACGCTTCCGCTCATTCGTCTCCCCCTCCGGCGGCTACCAGGCTAGATCAAGGGGTTCCCCGCGCCAACAGGCCCTGCCCGACCGGTAGTTGAGGATCATCGGACGCACTGGTCAGGCCCGGCAGGGTCGCCGGATCCAAGGGACCGAGAAGTCGATTGCCCGGCCGCCGTCCCGTGTGAGACATTCGCTCCTCCTCACGGCCCGTCTCCACGGCCACCCCACAGCCGTCTCCGCGGCCATCTCCACGGCCGTCTCCGCGGCCATCTCCGCGGCCATCTCCGCGGCCATCTCCTCAAGGAGCCCGTCATGACGCTCGGCACGGTGCCCGGCCTGGTGCTCGGCGACGCCCCCCGCACTTCGACGCGGGAGCCGCACCGCCTTTCCTGAGCCGACCGCTCCCGCTCCTTGTCGAGTGCTGTTCGTGCCCCCGCACGTTCACTCTCCGAGGAGTATCTGTGTCCGAGATCCACTGGATCGACGGCGACACCGAGCACACCGCCCGCTGGCACTCCGAGACCGGAATGCCCGCGCCCCGCCATGTCGTCCCGGCCGACGACCGCATGAACGCGTCCACCGCCCACCGCCTCGCCTGCGAGGGCACCGCCCTGCTCTGGCAGGGGGACTACCACCAGGCGCGCCAGTTGCTGCGCGCGATGGGCCGCCGGATCGACCGCAAGGCCCCCGTGGCCGCCTCCGCGCAGGCGGCCTTCCACCTCCAGCGCCGCGCCAGTGGCCACCGGGCCCGTGTGCTCGGCAGGCTCGTCGTGCCGCTCGGCGCGGACCACACGCTCGCCCTGCGCAGGGCCCCGGATGTCCGGGCCGCCTGCGAGGAGGCGTACGGCCCGCCCCTGCCGACCCCGTCGGTGGTCTCGCTGCGGGAGCTGCTCGGTGTGCTCGGCGCGCACCAGTGGCGGGCCAAGGGGGTGGACGTTCCCGCGATCGGCGCCCGGATCCATCCGCACTACGGGGTGTTCTCGCCGGTCAGGGGCGAGTACGTCGACCTGGTGGCGCAGGCGCCGCTGCCGCGCGCCGCCTCACTCGGAGCACCGGCCTTCGACCTCGGCACGGGCACCGGCGTCCTGGCCGCGGTCCTCGCCCACCGGGGCGTGCGGCGCGTCGTGGCCACCGACAACAGCCCCCGCGCGCTGGCCTGCGCCCGCGCCAACATGAGCCGCCTCGGCCTGACCGGCCAGGTGGAGATCGCAGGTGGCGGGGCACTCTTCCCGCCCGGCCGCGCCGCCGTCGTCGTGTGCAACCCGCCCTGGCTCCCCGCGAAGCCCAACTCGGCCTTGGAGCAAGGCGTCTACGACCCCAAGGGCGCCATGCTCCACGCCTTCCTGACGGGCCTGGCCGCTCATCTGCTGCCCGGCGGCGAAGGCTGGCTGATCATGTCGGACCTGGCCGAGCACCTGGGCCTGCGCGCACCCGGCGAACTCCCTTCGGCCATCGCCGACGCGGGCCTGCGGGTCGCCGACCGCCTCGACACCCGGCCACGCCACCCCCGGGCATCCGACCCCGCGGACCCCCTGCACGCGGCACGCGCCGCCGAGGTCACGTCGCTGTGGCGCCTGACGGCCCAGCGGCCGGAGCACTCCCCTGCCCGTCCACCTCACGGACCAGGTCGATCGCCCGGCCCAGGGTCGTGAGCCGCGACTCCAGGCTCTCGCCCGCAGGGTAGAAGCGGACCGTGTCCACGCCCGCGTCGCGCCACACCCTCAGCCGCTCGCGGACCATGTCCTCGGTGCCGATGAGGGTGGTGGCGAGGACCATGTCGTCGGTGATCAGGGCCGCGGCACCGGCGCGGTCGCCGGACTGCCAGCGGGTGCGGACCTGTGCCGCGATGTCGGCCCAACCCTGCCTGCTGTAGGCGTTGTTGTAGTAGTTGGTGGTGGCCGAGCCCATGCCGCCCAGGCTGAAGGCGAGTTCCGCCTTGCGGCTCGCGACCATCGTGCGCAGCGCGTCCTCGTCGTCGGCGAAGGCCACTTCGGCGCCCTGGCAGATGTTCAGGTCGCCGCGGGTGCGGCCGGAGGCGGCGAGACCGGCGTCGAGGTGGTCGAAGTAGGCCTCCTTGGCGCCCTCGGGGACGAAGCTGGTGCCGAGCCAGCCGTCGGCGACCTCGCCGGTCAGGCGCAGCATCTTGGGCGAGAGGGTGGCCAGGTAGATGGGCAGTTCGTGCTCGGCGCGCATCGAAAGGCGCATGGGCCTGGCCTCGCCGCCGGGCAGCGGGATGGTGAACTCCCGTCCCGCGTACGAGATCTTCTCCCCCGCGGCCGCCTGGCGGACGATCTCCACGGTCTCCCGCATCCGGGTGAGCGGCCGGGCGAACGGCACTCCGTGCAGGCCCTCGATCACCTGCGGCCCCGACGGGCCGAGCCCGAGGACGAAGCGCCCGTCGGAGATGTTCGACAGGGTGATCGCCGCTCGGGCGATGGCCGCCGGTGTCCGCGTCGCGAGCTGGATGATGCCGGAGCCGAGCAGCATCCGTTCCGTGCGCGCGGCCAAGTAGCCGAGCGGGGACGGCGCTTCGGAGCCCCATGCCTCGGCGACCCAGCAGATGTCCATCCCCAGCTTCTCGGCCTCGGTGACGAAGTCGACGGTCTCCCGCCAGTTCGCCCCGGACGCCTCGATGGTCGTCGACGTGCGCATCACGCGTCCGCCTCTCCGGAGGCGGCGCCCTCGGCCAGTTTCTTGATCGCGTCCAGCGTGGCCGCCATGTTCTGCTCGAACTCCCGCATCCGTACGTACACGATCTTCTGCTCCTTCTCCGGCATCCGGTCGATCGCGTACGACAGGCCCGAGCGGCCGGGACCCATCTGCATCCACTGGGTCAGCTCGGTGCCGCCGTCGTCCGCCGCCCGGAGGCTGAACCGCCAGACGGCGCTGGGCTGTTCGGGATCCTCGACCGCCCAGGCGAACACGCGCGGGGCCTCGCACTCCACGACGTACGACGTGGTCTCCCACGCGCCGAACGACGCGTGCTCGCTGCGGCCGATGAAGCGGGCGCCGAGCACGGGCCAGGTCGTCCCGTCCAGCCACTCGACCGACCGCAGCTCGGTGCTCAGGGTGGGCATCAGGCCGATGTCGGAGACCAGTTCCCACACGTGCTCCGGTGACGCGGCGATCCGTGTGCGCACCTCGGTCGTCGGCGTGTCCGCGTAGCGCGCGCCTGTCCACTCCATCGTGGGTCGCCTCTCTGTAGTCGCTGACCACGAGAGTTGCGTAGATAGACTCACTCGTCAAGAGTGCGGAGGTGGACGGCCGGACGCGAGGAGCCGGGGAGTTCAGCGGTTGAAACGGTCCCGGATGTCCGGCCGTTCGGCCAGGCGCGCCGGGTAGCCGGGGCCCAGGCGCGGGTGCGTGTCCGCGGCCGACATCGGCTCCTTGCAGTGGCCGCAGACCACCTCGGCCCGGGCCTCGTGCCCGCAGCGGTCGTGCTCGAAGACGACCGGCGCCCCCTCGTCACCGCTCAGCCAGCGGTTGCCCCAGCTGTTCATCACGGCGAGCACGCCGAAGAAGTCGCGGCCCTTCTCCGTGAGCACGTAGTCGTAGCGGACCGGTTCGCTCTGGTAGGCGCGCTTCTCCAGCAGGCCCTCGTCGACCAGGCGGCGCAGCCGGTCGGTCAGGGTGTTGCGCGCGATGCCCAGCTCCTGCTGGAAGGCGTCGAACCGCTTGATCCCGTAGAACGCCTCACGCAGCACGAGCGGGGTCCACCAGTCGCCCAGCAGGTCCATGGTGCGGGCGATGGAGCAGGGCCAGTTGGCAAAGGAGGTCCGCCTCATGCCGCAAGGATACGAGAAGGGGCCATGGATCCCGGTGGGTCTCGGGACTGGACTCAGCAGACCGGGGTGGGTGCGGGCGTGCTCACGTGACGTTCGACGCAAACGCGGCGCCGCCGTTGTGGAACGGTCCGTGCTGCTGATCAAGTGGCGGGAGCCGTCACGTCGTTCCGTATCAGCCCGGAGGCTCCGTTGCTCTTCACATCCGTGGACGATGTCGCCACGCGGCTCGCCGAAACGGGCTATCTGGCCTCGACGGCCGTGGCCACCACCGTCTTCCTCGCCGACCGCCTGGGCAAGCCGCTGCTCGTGGAGGGCCCGGCGGGCGTCGGCAAGACCGAGCTGGCCAAGGCCGTCGCCGAGGTCGCGGACGCGCGCCTGGTCCGTCTCCAGTGCTACGAGGGCGTGGACGAGTCCCGCGCGCTGTACGAGTGGAACCACGCCAAGCAGCTCCTGCGCATCACCGCGGGCCGCGACGAGTCGTGGGACGAGACGCGCACGGACATCTTCAGCGAGGAGTTCCTGCTGCCGCGCCCGCTGCTCACCGCGATCCGCGGCAGCGAGCCGAAGGTGCTCCTGATCGACGAGACCGACAAGGCGGACGTCGAGGTGGAAGGGCTGCTCCTGGAGGTCCTGAGCGACTTCCAGGTCACGGTCCCCGAGCTGGGCACGATCACCGCCACGCGCCGCCCCTTCACCGTGCTCACGTCGAACGCGAGCCGTGAGCTCTCCGAGGCGCTGCGCCGCCGCTGCCTCTTCCTCCACATCGGCTTCCCCGACGAGGAGTTGGAGCGCCGGATCGTGCGACTGAAGGTGCCGGGACTCGACGAGGCGCTCGCCCGGTCCGTCGTCCGCGTGGTCGGCGCGCTGCGCGCGATGGACCTGCGCAAGGTGCCGTCGGTCGCCGAGACCATCGACTGGGCCCGTACGCTGCTCGCCCTCGGCGCCGACTGTCTCGACGAGGACGTCGTACGGAGCAGTCTCGGCGTCGTGCTCAAGCACCAGGACGACGTGCTGAAGGCGGCGGCCAAGCTGGATCTGGACGCGGTGTGACCGCGGTCTCGGCCGGGATCACAGAGCGGCTCACCGCGCTGGTGCAGGCCCTGCGCTCGCACGGCATCCGGATCGGCACGGGCGAGACGGTGGACGCCGGGGCGGCGGTGGAGGCCCTCGGCCTGGCCGACCGGGAGCGGCTTCGGGAGGGCCTCGCCTCCGCGCTGCTGCACAGCGAGGGACAGCGGCCGGTGTTCGATCCGGTCTTCGACCTGTACTTTCCGCGCGGGGTCGGCGCTCCGGAGGTCCTTGGCGGCTCCGGCAAGGACATCGACCGGGACGACCTGCGCGACCGCTTGGCCGCCGCGCTCGCCGCCAACGACCAGGCGCTGCTCGTCCAATTGGCGGCCGAGGCGGTGGACGGCATGGGCGGATACGGGACGCGGCCCGGGGCGGGAGGTGAAGGTGGCGGCTCGGGCGGTTCGGACGGGTGGTCGTCGCACCAGACGCTGTCCCGGCTCCGTCCCGAGACCCTGCTGGCCCGCGTCCTGGCCGGTATCCGCCAAGGCACCGCGGAAGGCGATTTCACCGACCGCCTCACCGCCGACGAGATCCGCCGCCGCATCGAGACCTTCCGCGACGCGGTACGCGACGAGGCGCGCCGCCGGGTCGCCGAGCGGCGCGGCGCGGAGGTGATCGCGCGGCGGGCCGTCGCCCCGACCGCCGACCGGGTCGATTTCCTGATCGCGGGCCGCGCCCAGCTCGACGAACTGCGCAGAACGGTCCAGCCACTGGCCCGCAAACTCGCGACGCGCCTCGCCGCGCGCCGGCGCCGTGCGGCCCGCGGGCGGATCGACCTGCGCAGGACGCTGCGCGGCTCGCTGTCCACGGGCGGCATCCCCATGCGGCCGGTTCTGCGGCGCCGCCGCCCCGCGCGGCCCGAACTGGTCCTCCTGTGCGACGTGTCCGGCTCGGTGGCGGGCTTCGCCAACTTCACGATGCTGCTTGTCCAGGCGCTGCACGACCAGTTCAGCAAGGTGCGCGTCTTCGCCTTCGTCAACCGCGTCGACGAGGTGACCGACCTCATCGCGCGGGGCACGGCCGACCCCGAGGGCCTGGGCAGCCGGATCATCTCGGGAGCGGCGGTCACCGGCTACCACGGCAGCAGCGACTACGGCTCGTCCCTGGGCGAGTTCGCCGAGCGCTACGCCGAGGCGGTCACCGCGCGCTCCACGGTCTTCGTCCTCGGCGACGCCCGCACGAACATGAGCGACCCGAACGTCCCCGCCCTGCGCACCATCGCCTCGCGCGCCCGCAAGGTGTACTGGCTCAACCCCGAGCGCCGGGCCCAGTGGCAGACGGGCGACTCGGCGGCCTCCACCTACGCCGAGTACGTGGAGATGCACGAGTGCCGCAACGCGCGGCAGCTCAGCGCGCTGATCGGGCGGCTGCTGCCGGTCTGAGCGGGTGGGCTGCCGACCGTAGGCTGTCCGGACAGGATGTCGGCGGCAGGGGCGAGGAGGACGCGTGGCAGGCGACGGGCTCAAGGAGGAGATCCGGGCTCGGATCGGCGAGGTACGGGGCGAGCTCGTCGGGCTCAGTCGGCTGATCCACGCCCATCCGGAGATCGCGTTCGAGGAGCGGCAGGCCGCCGGGTGGTGTGCCGATGTGCTGCGCGCGCACGGATTCTCGGTGACCGCGCCTGCCTATGGGCTCGAGACCGCCTTCGAGGCGACCATCGGGTCCGGGCCCGTGACCGTCGCGCTTGCCTGCGAGTACGACGCGCTGCCCGGCATGGGGCATGCCTGCGGGCACAATCTGATCGCGGCGGCGGGCGTGGGGGCCGCTCTTGGTCTTGCTCCCGTCGTCGATCAACTCGGGCTCACTGTACGCGTGTTGGGGACTCCTGCCGAGGAGAGCGGCGCCGGGAAGGCGCTGCTGCTCGATGCCGGGGCCTTCGAGGGGGTCGACGCGGCGATGATGGTGCATCCGTGCCCGTTCGAGGTGGCCGACTTCCATTCGTACGCGATGGGGGCGCTGTCGGCGACGTACACGGGCAAGTCCGCGCACGCCACGCTCAACCCGCAGGACGGGCGGAACGCGGCCGACGCGCTGACCGTGGCGCAGGTGGCGATCGGGCTGCTGCGGCAGCAGCTGCCCGGGGAGTGGAAGGTGCACGGGATCACCACCGAGGCCGGGACCGCGCTCAACGCCATTCCCGAACGGGCCAGTGCCGCCTACGCGTTGCGGACGCCGTCCGTCGAAGAGCTGCGTGAGCTGCGGGAGCGGGTGGCGGACTGCTTCCGGGCGGGGGCGCTGGCGGCCGGGTGCACGGTGGAGCTGGAGCAGCCCGCGCCCGACTATCTCGACTTCCGGTCCGACGCCGGTCTCGTCGCGCTGTGGGAGGCGAACGCGCGCGCCCTGGGGCGGCCCGAGCCGCAGCGGCGCGGGCCCTTCGCGTCCACGGACATGGGCAACGTCTCGCATGTCGTGCCCTCGATCCACCCCGTGCTCGACATCAGCGGGGGCGGCTGTGGCCCGCACCAGCCGGAGTTCGCCGCCGCGGCCGCCACGCCGGCCGCCGAACAGGCCATGATCGACGGGGCGGTGGGACTCGCGTGGACGGCGGCTGATTTCGCGGTCGGCCGGGCGTAGCCGCGGACCCGGGCGGGGGCGACGTCGCGGCGCCCTTTCCGCGCAACCTGCCCGGGCCTCCCCGCCCACGCCGCACAGGCCCCTCCCCGAGCCCCTGCACGGACGTCTGTCAGCCCGGCTCCCGCGCCTTCGCGGGGGCCTTCGCGGGGGCCTTGGTGGAGGCCGCTTCGGGTGCCTGCTCGGGAATTGTGGCGGCGTCCGCAGGCGCCCCGAGCGACTTCTCGTCCACTTTCTCCGGCACCCTTCCGGGCGCCTTCGCCGTCATCGCCGTCATCGTCGGTACGACCACCGGGGAGCCGTCACCCGGTGCCTGAAGGATGTCCGCGTCGATCCCGTACAGCTCCTTGACCAGCTCGGCGGTCACCACCTCGCGCGCCGGGCCGTTCGCGACGATCTTGCCCGCGTTCATGGCGATGATGGTGTCGGCGTATCGGGCCGCGCTCGCCAGGTCGTGCAGGACCATGACGACGGTGCGGCCCGCCGCGGCCACCTCCCGTACCAGGGAGAGGACTTCGACGGCGTGCCCGAGGTCCAGAGCGCTGGTCGGCTCGTCGAGGAGCACGATCGGCGTCTGCTGGGCGAGGACCATCGCCAGCCAGCACCGCTGGCGCTGACCTCCGGAGAGGTGGTCCAGGCGGCGCGTGGCGAGCTCCGTGGTGCCGGTGGCTTCGAGCGCCTCGCGCACGGCGGCCTCGTCCTCGCGCGACCACTGGCGGAACAGCCCCTGGTGGGGGTGGCGGCCGTAGCGGACGAGTCCGGCGACGGTGACGGCCTCGGGGGCCTGCGGCGACTGGGCGAGCAGCGCGATGCGGTGGGCCGCGCGGCGCTGGGTGAGCCGCCACACGTCCTCGTCCCCGGCGTGCACCGTGCCCGAACTCGGCTTGTGGAGGCGGGAGATGGAACGCAGCAGCGTCGACTTGCCGCAGCCGTTGGGGCCGACGATGGCGGCGACCTGTCCGCTGGGGATGGTCAGGTCGACGCCGTCCACGGCGGCCGGGTGGCCGGGGTAGCCGGAGGTGAGCGCCTCGACGGTCAGTTGCACGGGGTCAGGCCTTTCCGGTCTGCTCGGAGTTCTTGCCGAAGAGGACCCACAGGAGGAAGGGTCCGCCAAGGACGCTGGTGATGACGCCGACGGGGATCTCCACGGGGGCGACGACGCGGCCGAGCGCGTCGGCGGCGCCCACGAGGGCCGCGCCGACCAGGGCCGAGCCGATGACGGGGACACGGGTCGGTCCGCTGAGCCGGGAGGCCACGACGGGCGCGGCGAGCGCGACGAAGGCGATCGGTCCTCCGATGCCGACGGCCACGCCGGACAGGGCGACGGCGAGCGCGAGGGTCACGGCGCGGACGCGGCGGACGTTGACGCCGAGGGTGGCCGCCATGTCGTCGTCGAAGCGCAGGAGTTGGAGGCGGCTGCCCGCCACGAGGGAGAGCGGGACCAGGACGAGCAGGACGAGCGACAGGGGCGTGCCGACGCTCCAGTCCCGGCCGCTGAGCGAGCCGACGGTCCAGAGGAAGACACCGCCCGCGGTGTTGTCGTTCTCGCGGGACATGACGAGGTCGGTGACGGCGCCGATGACGGTGGAGACGCCGATGCCGACGACGAGGATCCGGTATCCCCCGCTGCCCGCGCCGCCCGCGCAGGCGACGACCACCATGGCCGCGGCGGCGGCGCCGAGCGGCCCGAGCCACCAGTCGCCGATCATCCCGGTGGACGAGCCGACGACGGAGGCGACGACGGCCGCGGTGGCGCCTTCGTTGACGCCGATGATGTCGGGGGTGGCGAGGCGGTTCCCGGCGAGCGTCTGGGTCAGGCACCCGGCGATGCCGAGCGCCGCGCCGACCATGAGCCCCACGGCGATGCGCGGAAGGCGGAAGTCCTGCACGAGCATGACGGTGGCGGAGTCGCCGGTTCCGAGCAGCCCGGAGAGGCTGTCGGAGAAGCTCATTCCGGTGGAGCTCGCGAAGGTGGCGAGCGAGACGACGGCCGCGATGACCAGCGTGAGTCCGACGGCGGCGAGGGCGCTGCGGTAGGGGAAGAGCCAGGAGAAGGCGCCGACGCGTACGGCGGTGGAGTCGGGCGGGGTGATGTCGGCGGGGTGCTGCGCACGGCCGTGAACGGAATCCGGGCCGCCGGTTTCGGCACCGGGTGCGGAGCCCTGCGTACCGCCCGACGCCGCGCCCGACGCGCGGTACGACACGCGCCCTGGCGTGGCGTCCGCAGCACGGTCCGGCGCGGAACCCGGCGCGGAATCCGACACGTCGTCGGGCGCCGAGCCCGCCGCCCCCTCCGGAAGGCGCTCGGCACTCATGCGCCCACCCCCGCCGTCGACATCCGCTGCGACCGTGCGATCCAGATCAGCAACGGGCCGCCGATGAAGGCGAGAAGCACGCTCACGGGAGTCTCCCAGGGGCGGATCACGACCCTGGCGAGCAGGTCGGCGGCGATCATCACGTTCGCCGCGACCAGCGCGGAGAGCACCAACTGGCCCGCCATCCGGGGGCCGGTGACCGCGCGCGCGGCGTACGGAGCGAGCAGGCCGAGGAAGGCGATGGGTCCCGCGAGTGCGACCGCCGAGCCCGCGAGGAGCGTCACGGCCGCCGCGACGATCAGGCGTATCCGGCCCGGGTGGTGGCCGAGCGAGCGTGCGCTGTCGTCGCCGAGTGCGAGTGCGGACAGCGGGCGTACGCAGCAGAAGGCGATGAGGAGTCCGACCGCGATCAGCGGGATCAAGGGGTACGTCTCGGAGGTCTTGATGCCGGCCAGTGAACCGATGGTCCAGTAGCGGTAGGTGTCGAAGGTGGCCTGCTCCCCCAGCAGGACGTACGACGTCATGCCGTGGAAGGTCGCGCCGAGCGCCGACCCGGCGAGGACGAGCCGCAGCGGCGAGCCCGCGGCCCGCCCGGACGCGGCGAGCAGCAGGACCACGGCGCTCGCGGCCATGCCGCCGACCAGGGCCCACACCAACACGCCGTACGCCGAGGTGACTTCGAAGTAGGTGAGGCCGATCACGACACCAAGGGCGGCGCCCGAGTTGACCCCGAGGAGGCCCGTCTCGGCGAGCGGGTTGCGGGTGACGGCCTGCAGGAGGCAGCCCGCCGCGCCGAGGGCGACGCCGACCAGGGCGCCGGCGAGCGTACGCGGAAGGCGTACGTCCATCACGGCGAGCCGGATCTGGGCGTCGGCCCGTGCCGAAGGATCCCCGGTGAGGAAGTCCCAGGCGCGGCCCATCGGCGTCGACCCCGACCCGACCAGGAGCGAAAGGAGGCCGAGCAGCAGAAGCAGGACAACGAGGGCGGCAGCCGCCCACAGCGTGGGGCGATGCATCTTCGCCAAGCCCGGTATCGGAGGTCTGGATCCGGACGTTGGGACCCGCCCCTCTTGCGCAACCAACATGAAGTTAGCCTAACCTAACCTTGACCTGGAGCCCCGGTTCGGGGTGTGGCCGAACTCCCTGATTCCTCAGGGCCAATTCGTCATGCCCCGACACGGCCAGGGATGACCCTTATGTCCGGCCTGACCCCCGGACTACAGAAGCATGGAGATCACGGACATGTCCTCGAACCACTCCCCGCGCACCCGGCTGACCGCGGTTGCGGCCCTCACTCTGGCCTCCGCGCTCGCCCTTTCCGCCTGCGGTTCGGACTCGTCCGACGACTCCGGCTCCAGCACCAAGGGCAAAAACGCCGCGAAGGACGTCACCGTCACCGACGCCTCCGGTGCGGAGGTAAAGGTTCCGGCCAATCCCAAGAAGGTCATCGCCCTGAGCGAGATGGACCTGGACTCCGCCCTCGCCCTGAAGGTCAAGCCCGTCGGCCTCTCCGCGGGCCGCGGCCAGAAGGGCGCTCCCGAGTACCTGGCCGACCAGGCCAAGGACATCCCCGTCGTGGGCGCGGTCACCGGACCCGACATCGAGAAGGTCCTGCAGGCCAAGCCGGACGTCATCCTCGCGGGCCAGCTCGCCGACCAGCAGGTGCTCAAGCAGCTCAAGGCGATAGCCCCGACGGTCGTCACGATCGACAGAACCAAGGACTGGAAGAAGTCCCTGGAGATCACCGGCGAGGTGCTCGGCAAGTCCAACGAGGCGAGCGCGTTCCTCAAGGACTACGACACCAAGGCCGCCGCCGTGAAGAAGAGCCTCGGCGACAACGCGGGCGCGAGCGTCTCCGTGGCGCGCTACTCCGCCAAGGGCACCGCCGTCATGCAGCAGGGCGTGTTCATCTCCGACGTCCTCAAGGACCTCGGCTTCAAGCGCCCCGGCATCCAGAACAAGAAGGGCGAGGGCCACTCGACGCCGCTCAGCGACGAGGACCTGAAGCAGATCGACGCCGACTGGCTGTTCATCGGCACGCTCGCCTCCGCGGGCCCGGACGCCGACCTCTTCAAGGAGCTGAAGGGCAAGGCCGCGTACAAGCAGCTCGACGCGGTCAAGAAGGACCACACCACCGAGATCGACGGCTCGAAGTGGACCAGCCTGGGCGGCGCGCAGGCCGCCGTCTCCGTCCTTGAGGACGTCGAGAAGGCGATGGGCAAGTGACCTCCGGCATAGCCGACCTGGAGCTCGCGGGGCGGGTGGCCCTGGTCACCGGCGCGAACCGGGGCATCGGACAGGCAGTGGCCCGCGCGCTCGCCGAGCGCGGCGCGCGGGTCGTGGCCGCCGACCGGTCGCCCGACGTCAAGGAGCAGACGCAGGAGACGGAGGGCGGCCGCATCACCGGCATGGTCCTCGACGTCACCGACGCGGCCGCCGTGGACGCGGCGTTCGACGAAGTCGAGCGCACCGTGGGGCCGTTGGAGATTCTGGTCAATGTGGCGGGCATCCTCAGGCCCGCCCCGGTCGTCGAACTCACCGACACCGACTGGGCGGACACCTTCGCCGTCAACACGAACGGCGTCTTCCACACCTCGCGCGCCGCGGCCCGCCGCATGACGGCGCGGGGCAAGGGGTCCATCGTGACGGTCGGTTCGAACGCCGCCGGGGTGCCCCGTACCCAGATGGCCGCGTACGCCGCGTCCAAGGCCGCCGCCACGATGTTCACCAAATGTCTCGGCCTCGAGGTCGCCCGCGACGGCGTGCGCTGCAACGTCGTCTCGCCGGGCTCCACGCACACCGACATGCAGCGGCAGCTGTGGACGGACGACCACGAGCAGGCCGCCGCCCGGGTCATCGACGGCGACCCGTCCTCGTACCGGGTCGGCATCCCGCTCGGCCGGATCGCCGATCCCGCCGACATCGCCGACGCGGTCACCTTCCTGGTCTCCGACCGGGCCCGGCACATCACCCTGCACGACCTGTACGTGGACGGCGGCGCCACCCTGCGCGCCTGAAAGCCGCGCCGCCCTCCCCTACTTGACGAGGAGTCATCCGTGACACCCCCCAACGACGTGGTCGCAGTCGCCGCCCCCACCACCCCCGGGGCCGTCGGCGCGGCGACCGCGCTGCTCGACGCCTACCGACCCGGCGACACCCGGTTCTTCGCGTCGCCCACCCGCACCCTCCTCGCCCACGGCACGGCCGCCGAAGTACCGCACGACGAGCGGCCGTTGACGGAGCGGGTCACCGCCACGCTCGAAGCGCAGCGACGCGCGGGCAACCACGCCCCGATCGTGGTGGGCTCCATCCCCTTCGACCCCACCGCGCCCGCCGTGCTCGCCGTGCCCGAAGCGGCCCGCTGGGCGCCCGCGCTGCGCACCGACCCGCTCGTCGCGCTGCCCACTCCCCCGCCCGCCACGGCCGGCGGCTGGCAGCTGCGCGAGGTCCCGTCGGGCGCCGAGTACGCCGCTTCGGTCGAGGCCGCCGTGGCGCGCATGAAGAGCGGGGAGTTCGACAAGGTCGTCCTCGCCCGCACCCTGGAGCTGTCCACGGACGGCCCCCTGGACCTGCCCGCGATGCTCCAGCGCCTGGCACGGCGCGACCCGCGCGGTTACTCCTTCGCCGTGCCCACGGGCGCGGGCCGCACCCTGCTCGGCGCGAGCCCGGAGCTGCTCGTCTCCCGGCACGGCAACCGCCTGACCGCCAACCCGCTGGCCGGTTCGACGCCCCGCTCGGCGGACCTCGCCGAGGACGTGCGCCGGGCCGCCGCGCTGCTCGAATCGGCGAAGGACCTGCACGAGCACGCCGTCGTCGTGGACGCCGTGCACAAGGCACTCGCCCCGTTCTGCACCGACCTCGACGTGCCGGAGCGGCCCACCCTTGTCCGCACCGCCACCATGTGGCACCTGTCGACGACCGTCACCGGCGACCTTGCCGAACCGACCACCTCCGCACTGGAGTTGGCGACCGCCCTGCACCCGACTCCGGCGGTCTGCGGTACCCCTACCGGGCACGCCCGTGACGTGATCGGCGAGCTGGAGCCCTTCGACCGCGGGCACTACACCGGCATGGTGGGATGGAGTGACGCGCGCGGCGACGGCGAGTGGGTCGTCACCATCCGCTGCGCGGAGGCCGAGGAGACACAGGGCGGCGGCGGACAGCTGCGGCTCTTCGCGGGCGCGGGCGTCGTGGCCGACTCCTCGCCCGAGGCCGAGCGGGCCGAGACGGGCGCCAAGTTCCGTACGTTCCTGGATGCGGTGGGGGTCGACCGATGACGAAGACGGACAGCCTGAGGGCGGACAGCTTTGGGGCGGACAGCCGCAGGGACGCGCCGCCCATCCCGGAGGTCTTCGCCGAGCGCTACCGCGCTGCGGGCTACTGGCGCGGTGAGACATTCGGCGGCATGCTCCGCGAGCGGGCCGACGCGCACCCCGCCCGGGTCGCGATCACCGACGGGGACCGGAACTGGACGTACGGCGAACTCGACGTACGCGCGGACCAGTTGGCCGCCGGTTTCATCGCCCGCGGCATCACCAAGGGTGACCGGGTCGTCGTCCAGCTGCCGAACGTCGCCGAGTTCTTCGAGGTGATCTTCGCGCTCTTCCGGATCGGCGCCCTGCCGGTCTTCGCGCTGCCCGCGCACCGCGAGACGGAGATCCACTACTTCTGCGAGTTCACCGAGGCCGTCGCCTACGTCATCCCGGACCGGGTCGGCGGCTTCGACCACCGCGACCTCGCATCGAAGATTCGCGCCGAAGTGCCCACGCTGCGCGACGTGTTCGTGGTGGGCGGCGACCCCGGCGAGCACACGGCGCTGGCGGACTTGCCGAGCGAGCCGGTCGAGATCGACGGACCCGCGCCGTCCGACCTCGCGTTCCTCCAGCTCTCGGGCGGCAGCACCGGCGTGCCCAAGCTGATCCCCCGCACCCACGACGACTACATGTACTCGCTGTGGGGCTCGAACCAGATCTGTGGCGTGACGGAGGACTCGGTCTTCCTCGTGGCACTGCCCGCGGCCCACAACTTCCCGCTGTCGTCGCCCGGTTCACTGGGGCTCTTCTACGCGGGCGGCCGTGTCGTGATGTGCCCGCAGCCCGACCCGGACACCGCGTTCCCGCTCATCGAGCGCGAACGCGTGACGATCACCGGTCTCGTCCCGCCGCTCGCCCTGGTCTGGACGGACGCGGGACGCACCACTCCGTACGACATCTCCAGCCTCGACGTACTCCTCGTGGGCGGCGCGAAGTTCAGCGAGTCGGCGGCGCGCCGCGTCGCACCCGCGCTCGGCTGCACCCTTCAGCAGGTCTTCGGGATGGCCGAGGGCCTGGTCAACTACACGCGCCTGGACGACCCGGCGGAGACCATCGTCACCACGCAGGGCCGTCCGATCTCCCCGGACGACGAGATCCGCATCGTCGACGACCTCGACCAGGACGTGCCGGACGGCGAGGCGGGCCACCTGCTGACCCGCGGCCCGTACACCATCCGCGGCTACTGGCGCGCCCCCGAGCACAACGCGCGCTCCTTCACCGCCGACGGCTTCTACCGCACCGGCGACATCGTGCGCCGCACCCCCACCGGGCATCTGGTGGTGGAGGGCCGGGCGAAGGACCAGATCAACCGCGGCGGCGAGAAGATCGCACCGGAGGAGGTCGAGAACATCATCCTCGCCCACCCCCACGTGCACGACGTGTCGGTCGTCGCCGTCCCCGACGAGTACCTCGGCGAGCGGACCCTCGCGTACGTGATCCTGCGCGCGGACGCCGAACCGCTGAAGCCCGTCGTCATCAAGAAGTTCGTACGGGAGCGCGGGCTCGCCGCGTACAAGGTGCCTGACCGGGTCGAGTTCGTGACCGCCTTCCCGCAGACCGGCATCGGCAAGATCAGCAAGAAGGACCAGCGGACGACCGCCGCTGCTCCGGGCGCCTGACCTCTGCCCGCTCCGGGCAGCCGACCACTGCCCGGCAGCCCCCCGATGCACCCAGCTTTCCTGAGTTCCCGAAAGGCCTCCAGACATGGCGCTCCCCGCCGTCACGCCGTACCCGATGCCCTCGTCCGACGAGCTGCCCGACAACCGGGTTGCGTGGACCATCGACCCGCAGCGGGCGGTGCTGCTCGTCCATGACCTGCAGAACCACTTCCTGACCGCCTACACCCCCGACACCTCGCCGACCACCGAACTGCTCGCCAATGTCGGCGAGTTGGCGAAGGCGGCCCGCGCGTCCGGGATTCCCGTCCTGTACTCCGCGCAGCCGGGCGGCCAGTCGCCGGCCGAGCGCGGTCTCCAGCAGGACTTCTGGGGTCCCGGGCTACCCGACGACGAGCACGCCAAGGCCATCGCGGGCCCGGTGGCACCGGAGCCCGGCGACACCGTGCTCACGAAGTGGAAGTACAGCGCGTACGTCCGCACCGACCTCGAGGAGCGCATGCGCGAGGCGGGCCGGGACCAGATCGTCATCGTGGGGGTGTACGCCCACATCGGCGTCCTGATGACGGCCGCCGACGCGTGGATGCGTGACGTGCAGGCCTTCGTCGTCGCCGACGCCGTGGCCGACTTCTCCCGCGAGGACCACGACATGGCGCTGCGCTACGCGGCAGGCCGGTGCGCGGTCGTCACCACCACCGACACGGTTCTGAAGGGGATCTGACATGGCACTCAGCGTGGAACTCATCCGGGCCGACGTCGCCGATGTCCTGGGCGAGGACCCGGCCGACATCCCCGTCGACGAGAACCTCGTCGACTACGGCCTCGACTCGGTGCGCATCATGTCGCTCATCGAGCGCTGGCGCCGCGACCACGGCATCACCGCCACCTTCGTGGACCTGGCCGAGCAGCCCGCCATCGAGGCCTGGGCACCGATTCTGGGAGCCTCCGCATGAGGCTCACCGCTGCCCAGTCGGGCATGTGGTTCGCGCAGGCGCTCGACCCCGGCAGCCCGGCCCAGAACACGGCCGAGTGCCTGGAGATCCACGGTCCCATCGACCCGTCCCTGTTCGCGCGGACCCTGCGCCAGGTGGTGTCGGAGGCCGATGCCCTGCGCGTACGGATCATCGAAGGGGCCGACGGGCCGAGCCAGTTGGAGGTCGTCGACCCGACGCTTCCGCTGAAGGTGCGCGATCTGCGCGCCGCGGCCGACCCGGACGCCGACGCGCGGGCGTGGATGCGCGAGGACCTGGCCACGCCGTTCGACCTGGCGGCAGGACCGCTGTTCGCGCACGCGCTGTTCCGCGTCGACGACGAGCGGTGGCTCTGGTACCAGCGGGTGCACCACATCGTGATGGACGGCTTCGGCTACTCGCTGCTCGCGCGGCGCACCGCCGAGATCTACACCGCGCTCGCCGCGGGCGAGACCCCGGCCCAGAGCCCCTTCGGGCGGCTCGACGACCTGGTCGCCGAGGACACCGCGTACCGCGCGTCGGAGACGTTCGAGACCGACCGCCGGTACTGGGACGGCGCCTTCGCCGACCGGCCCGACGCTCCCAGCCTGGCGGGGCGCACCGCACTGCCGTCCCGCACCTTCCACCGCCGCAGCGCCCACCTCTCCCCCGAGGCGACCGCGCGGCTGCGCGAGTCGGCGTCCTCGATGCGGGCGACCTGGCCGGAGGTGCTCGTCGCCGCGCAGGCGCTGTACGTGTCGCGGGCCACCGGCTCCGCCGAGGTGGTGCTCGGCCTGCCCATGATGGGCCGCATGGGTTCGGTGGCCCTTCGCGTGCCCGGCATGGTGATGAACGTGCTGCCGCTGAGGCTCACCGTGACCCCGCAGGCCACCTTCGCCGAGCTGACCCGGCAGGTGGTGCTCGGCATCCGCGCCGCACGCCGCCACCAGCGCTACCGCTACGAGGACATCCGCCGGGACCTGGGCCTGCTCGGCGAGGGCCGCTCCCTGGTCGGCCCGCTGGTGAACGTCATGCCGTTCGACTACGGCCTGACCTTCGCGGGCGCGCGCACGGACGCCCACAACCTGTCGGCGGGCCCGGTCGAGGACCTCACGGTCAACGTCTACGACCGCGCCGACGGCAGCGGCCTGCGCATCGACTACGACGGCAACCCCGCCCTCTACGAGCCGGAGGAACTCGGCGCCCACCAGGCTCGGTTCATGGAGCTCCTGGAGCGCATCGCGGAGGCAGGGCCGCACACTCCGCTGGCCGAGCACACGATCGCCCGCCGCGCCGAACTCACCCTGGTCGTCGACGAGTTCAATGCCACCGCGCACCCGGTGCCGCCCACCACGCTGATCGGCCCGATCGAGGGCCAGGCGGTCCGCACCCCGGACGCCACTGCTCTGGTCTTCGGCGACCAGGAGCTGACCTACGCCGAGCTGAACGCCCGCGCCAACCGGCTCGCCCACCACCTCATCGAGGTCGGCGTACGTCCGGGAGCGCTCGCTGCGGTCGCCGTGCCCCGCTCCCTGGACCTGGTGATCACGCTCCTGGCCGTGCTCAAGGCGGGCGGCGCCTATCTCCCCCTGGATCCGGACTATCCGGCGGACCGCCTCGCGTACATGCTGGACGACGCGCGCCCGGCCTGCGTGATCGCGGACCGCGCCGACCGGGTGCCCGCCTCGGGCGTACCGCTCGTCGCCCTGGACCGCCTGGACACGACGCCGTACGGCTCGTACGACCCGCCGCGCGCGCTCACCCCGCACCACCCCGCCTACGTCATCTACACGTCCGGTTCGACCGGCCGCCCCAAGGGCGTCGTCGTGCCGCACTCCGCGATCGACAACCGGCTGCGCTGGATGCAGGGCCAGTACGAACTCGCCCCGGGCGACCGGGTGTTGCAGAAGACCCCGTCCGGGTTCGACGTGTCGGTGTGGGAGTTCTTCTGGGCGCTGCGCGTGGGTGCGACGCTGGTCGTCGCGGAGCCCGGCGGCCACAAGGACCCGGCGTACCTGGCACGTGTGATCCGCGAACAGGGCATCACCGTCTGCCACTTCGTGCCGTCGATGCTCCAGGTGTTCCTGTCCGAGCCGGCCGCGGCGGACTGCGGTGGCCTGCGGCACGTCTTCTGCAGCGGCGAGGCGCTGCCGCGCGAGACGGTCCGGGAGTTCGGGCGCGTCCTTGACGGCGTGCCGCTGCACAATCTGTACGGCCCGACCGAGGCCGCCGTCGATGTCACCTACCACCCGTGCGCGACCGACGCCGCGGGCCCGGTACCGATCGGCAAGCCCGTCTGGAACACCCGTCTGTACGTCCTCGACGCGGCGCTCCAGCCGTGCCCGCCCGGCATCCAGGGCGAGCTGTACCTGGCGGGGGCGCAGCTGGCGGCCGAGTACCTGGGGCGGCCCGAACTGACCGCTTCCCGCTTCGTCGCCGACCCCTACGGCGCTCCCGGCACCCGCATGTACCGCACGGGCGACCTGGCGCGCTGGACCGAGCACGGCGAGATCGAGTACCTGGGCCGCACCGACCACCAGGTGAAGCTGCGCGGCCTGCGCATCGAACTGGGCGAGATCGAGGCCGAGTTGGCCGCCGATCCGGCGGTGGGCGCGGCCAGCGTCCTGGTCCGCGAGGACCGCCCTGGCGACCAGCGCCTGGTGGGGTACGTGACGCCCTCCGACACAGGAGCCGTCGCCGACCCCGATGAGCTGCGCGCCCGGCTCGCCCGCACGCTGCCCGACTACATGGTGCCGGGCGCGATCCTCGTCCTGGACGACTTCCCGCTCAGCCCGAACGGCAAGCTGGACCGACGTGCCCTGCCCGCCCCCGCCTTCGAGGGGTCGGCCGACGGCGGCCGGGTGCCCAGCGGCCACCGTGAGGAGACCCTCACCCGGCTCTTCGCGGAGATCCTGGGCGTGCCCCAACTCGGCGTGGACGACGCCTTCTTCGACCTCGGCGGCACCTCGCTCCTGGCGGCCCGCCTGGTCTCCCGGGTCCGCGACACGCTGGGCGCCAAGCTCACCATCGGCACGCTCTTCCAGGCGCAGACCCCGGCGGCGCTCGCCGCCCACCTGGACGCGGACCACAGCGAGGCCGACCACGCCCTGGACGTGCTGCTTCCGCTGCGCGCCGGCGGCGACCGCACCCCGCTGTTCGCGTTCCACCCGGCGGGCGGCATGAGCTGGTGCTACTCGGGGCTGCTCTCGCGGCTGGACCCCGGGCAGCCGGTGTACGGCCTCCAGGCGCGCGGACTGCACGGCGAGGGTGAACTCCCTTCCACCATGGAGGAGATGGCGGCCGAGTACGTCGACGCCCTGCGCGCGGTGCGGTCGCACGGCCCCTACCGGCTGCTCGGCTGGTCGGTGGGCGGCGTCCTCGCCCACACGGTCGGCGTACTGCTCCAAGAGGCGGGCGAAGAGGTCGAGTTGCTCGCCCTGCTCGACGCCTATCCGTCCGACCAGTGGCGGGACTCCGCGGTCCCCGCGGAGGCGGACGCCCTCAAGGCGCTCCTGCGGATGGCCGGTTACGACCTGACGGACGAGCTGACCCGCGAGGACGTCCTGGCCACGCTGCAACGCGAGGGCAGCGCCCTTGCCGGGCTGCCCGACCGGACGCTGTCCGCGGTGCTCGACATCGTGGTCAACAACGCCCGCCTGATGCGCGAGCACGAGCACCGCGCCTTCGACGGCAACGCCCTGTTCTTCACGGCCGCCGCGCCGCGCGCCGAGGACTGGCTGACGAGGGAGGCCTGGGCGCCGTACGTCAGCGGCACGATCAGCAACCACGACGTGGACTGCCTGCATCCGGAGCTGACCCAGCCGCGCCGCCTCGACGAGGTGTGCGCCGTCCTCGCCACCCGCCTCAAGGAGCTGGACCACGCATGACGACCACACCCGGCCCCTTCGACCCGGTCGACGCCGACACCGGAACCGGCACCGTCACCGACACCGACACCGAGCCGACTCATCTCGTCCTGGAGAACGCGCTCGGCGAGCACTCCCTGTGGCCGGTCTTCCGCGCCGCGCCGGAGGGCTGGACCGCGGTGTACGGCCCGGAGACGTACGGCCGTTGCGTGGCCCGCCTCCAGGATCCGCCCGCGTGACGGAGATCCAGCTCGTCCGCCCGGCCCCGCTCGACGTGTCGCTCCTCGACGCCGATGAGCGGCGCCGGGCGGCGGCGTTGCGGCGCCCTGCGGACCAGGAGCTGTACGCGGCGGCGCACTCGGCGCTGCGTCGGCGGCTCGGCGCGTACCTCCGCGTCGACCCGGCGGCGGTGGAGCTGGTGCGGCTGCCGTGCCCGCTGTGCGGCGGCCCGCACGGACGTCCTGCCGTGGCGGGCGGGGCGGGCCCGCACTTCTCGCTCTCGCACACGGACGGTCTCGCCCTGCTGGCCTTCGCGGACCGCCCGGTCGGCGCCGACGTCGAGAAACTGCCGTCCGCGGGTGTGCTGGCCGACGTGGCGGCGTCCCTGCACCCCAGGGAGCAGGCCGAACTGGCAGAACTCCCGGCCTCCGAGGGCCCGTTGGCCTTCGCCCGCTGCTGGACGCGCAAGGAGGCGTGCCTCAAGGGGACGGGCGAGGGGCTGGCCGGTGGCGGGATGGCGTCGCTGCTCGTGGGGACGGGCGCCGCGCCTCTCGCCGTCCAGGGCTGGACGGTGCGGGACGTGGCCGTCCCCGAGGGTTACGCGGCGGCGGTGGCCGTCGCGGACCGGGCGCCGAGCAGCCCGACGAGTCCGTCCGCGAGTTCGGTGCGCCAGCACAGGTAGTCGTGGCCGCCGTTGAACTCGCGGTACACGGCGTCCTCGTACCCCTTCTCCCGCAAGGTGGCGCGCAGCCTGCGCATGGCGGGCAGCGCGACCCACTCCTGCTCACCGGCCGAGAGCCAGAACCGCACCGGCAGCCTCTCGCTCGCGGCGATGCGGCCGGTCAGCCACTCGGAGCGTTCCAGGTCGGGCCCGTCGGGCCACCAGAAGGAACCCGACTGCGCGAGGACGCGGCCGAACCGCCCCGGCGCGAGGACACCTGCGTACGCGGCGGTGAGGCCACCGAGGCTCTGGCCCGCGACGACGGTCCGCGCCGGATCGCCGGTCAGGGAGAGCCGCTCGCCCGCCCAGGGCAGCAGCTCGGTCTCCAGGAATCCGACGAACCGTTCGTTGCAGGCGAGTTCGGCCCAGCGCTGGTCGGCGCTGAGGGATTCGGGCAGCAGGGCTGCCAGGGGCGGGATGCGGCCGTCGGCGATGAGATTGTCGAGCAGGGCCGCGACGTCCAGGCCGGGCTGCCACATCTCGCCGTCCATGAGCACCAGGACGGGCAGGTCGCGCCCGCCGCCGGGCGGCTCGTACACATGGACCGGCCGTTCGTTGCCGAGCAGTTCGCTGCGGACCGTGTGCGTGCTGACGGTGCCGCGCGCGACGCCCTCGCGACGCTGCCAGTCGTCACCGGCAGGCGCCTGCGGCAGCTCGACGTACGAGACCGGATCGCCGCCCCAACGCCGGGCAAGGACACGCGAGTTGAGCGGGTCGGTCCGCTGCTGCCGCCGCAGCCAGGGCCAGTACGCGCCGTCCGCCTGCGGGCCGTCCCCCTCGTCCACGCAGAGGCTGTAGGTCGCGCGCCAGTCCGCGCGCATCCGGACCGACCAGTGCCAGATGTCCGTGCCCGGCACCCGCTCCATCAGGTTGCCGGACAGATCACGGGGGTCGACGATCTTGTTCGGCAGCACGAGGACGGCGCGGGTCGCGTCCGTGCCGCGCCACAGGAAGGTGACCACGCGACGGCCCTCGTCCCCCAGCGGATCGGGTTCGACGACGGGCGTGCCGCCACACGCCCGCACGTCACCCCAGAAGTCGCCCCGCTCCACGGCCCGCGCCACCCACGTACTGTCCGCGCGCTCGACGGGCAGCGGCCGCGGGATGCGGGGCGGCCGACGGGTCGCCCCGACGGGAGGAGCGGTGAGCGGCATGGGGAGGCCTCCTGGGGGTCACTGCGAACGCATAGCTAAGGGTGACCTTACTTGAGCTGGTCACCCCCGCGTCGACCAGGGCCGGGCCGCGCCCGCCCGTGCCGGGGCCACCGGTACATTGCCGCTTATGTCGATACCGAACCCCCAGCCCAACCAGCCGAATCAGCCCAATCCGTACCAGCAGCCCCCGAATCCCTATCAGCAGCCTCCGGGCGCCGTGCCCCCACAGGCGTACGGTCAGCCGCCGGGCCCGTACGGACAGCAGCCCGGCCCCTACGGCCAGCCGCCCGCCCCGCCCGCGCCCCCGGCGGGACCGCGCAAGCCCACGCCGGGCTGGGTGTGGGGAATCGGCGGCGTCGTGGTCGCGTCGGCCCTGTGGGCGGGGGCGCTCTTCGCCACCGGCAACCTCGGCTCCGACAGCGGGGGCGGTGGCGGCGACGCCGATGCGGACCTCGCCGGCTACCAGTACACGAAGGATCTCTGCGACGTCTCCCCGCTGGACGCCTTCAAGAAGAAGTACGAGATCGACCCGGACGCCGCGACGCTCACGGACTACACCTCACGGCAGAAGGCATTCGACCAGAGCTACTGCAGCCGCAAGCTCAAGGACCCGGACGCGTCCGCGGATTCCTATTCGAGCATCTTCGTCTACTCCACCGCCCGGTGGCACAAGAAGACCGACCCGGCGGGCGACTTCGCCTCGGAGCAGAAGGCGTACGAGGACCAGTCGCAGAAGACGTACAGCTACAAGACCAAGGCCGTGAGCGGCATCGGGGACGAGGCGTTCCTGGTGACCGAGACGAGCGGCACGGGCGACGACGACCTCAACGGCATGACGCTCGCCGTGCGCGAGGGCTGGTTCACGTACCAGATGCACTGGAGCTCGTACGCGGGCACGGACGACAAGTCCGAGCCGCCGACCGCCTCGGAGGTCGAGGAGATGCTCACGTCCGACACCCGCGCGGCGATGGACGGGCTCAAGAAGTGAGGGACGGGGTCGAGGGGCCCGTCGAGGGGCCCGTCGAGGGGTCCTGACTCAGCGGGTGGGTGGAGCGGGGCGGACGAGGCCCGACTGGTAGGCGATGACGACCAGTTGGGCGCGGTCGCGGGCGTCGAGCTTGGTCATGGCGCGCTGGACGTGGGTGCGCACGGTCAGCGGGCTGACGAAGAGGACGTCGGCAATCTCGGCGTTGGACATCCCCTCGGCGGCCAGGGCCATCACCTCCCGCTCGCGGGCGGTGAGCGCGGCGAGGCGTTCGGGCGGCGCCAGGTGGCCGCCGGGGTCGGGGGCGGCGAGGAAGCGGGTGATGAGGGCGCGGGTGGCCGACGGGGAGAGCAGGGACTCGCCCGCGACCACGGTGCGGATCCCGCCGAGGAGTTCGTCGACGCCCACGTCCTTGCCGAGGAATCCGCTCGCTCCGGCGCGCAGGGCCTGGGCGACGTACTCGTCGGTCTCGAAGGTCGTGAGGATGAGGACGCGGGTGGCGGCCAGGTCCGGGTCGGCGCAGAGCCTGGCGGTCGCGGCGAGGCCGTCCGTGCCGGGCATGCGGATGTCCATGAGGACGAGGTCGGGGCGGTGGGTCCGGGTCAGTTCGACGGCTTCCTCTCCGTCGGTGGCCTCGGCGACCACCTCCATGTCGTCGCAGGAGTCGATCAGGATGCGGAAGGTGGCCCGGAGGAGGGCCTGGTCGTCGGCGAGGAGGACGCGGATGGTCATGGGGCGCTGTTCTCTTCCGGGTTCCGGGGATGCGACGGCAGTTCGGCGACGACTTCGAAGCCGCCTTCGGGACGGTGGCCCGCGTGCAGGTGACCGCCGACGGAGTGCGCCCGTTCCCGCATGCCGATGAGGCCGAAGCCGTGACCGGCGGCGGGCACGGTGGGCGCCGTGGGGCGTCCGTCGTCGGTGATCTTGAGGGTCAGTCCGTCGGGGGCGTGGGCGAGATGGACGTACGCCGTCTTCGTGGCGGCGTGTTTGCTGACGTTGGTGAGTGCTTCCTGCACGATCCGGAATGCTGTCAGGTCGACGGCCGCCGAGAGCTCCCGCGGCTCGCCCTGCGTGGTGACGGTGACCGTGAGCCCGGTGGACGCGAAGGAGGCGGTGAGGTCGTCGAGCCGCGCGAGTCCGGGTGAGGGTTCCAGGGGCGTTTCGGTGTCGTTCGCCTGGCGCAGCAGGCCGACCGTGGCCTTCAGTTCGCGCAGCGCCGACGCGGTGGTGCCCGTGAGGTCGGTGAGGATCCGCTGCGCCTGGTCGGGGTGGGTGCGCGCGAGGTGCGCCGCCGTTCCGGCCTGGGCGTTGGCCAGGGTCAGGTGGTGGGCGACGACGTCGTGCAACTCGCGGGCGATGCGCAGGCGTTCGGCGTGCGCGGCACGGGCCTGCAGGGCCTCCAGATAGGCGCGGCGCAGCTGGACTCCGCTGCCGAACATGGCCGACAGGAGGACCCAGGCGATGGGGTTGAGCGTCTTCAGGAGGAGCGAGTGGTTGACGGGGTCCGCGAACAGAGCAGTGGCCCCCACCAGTACGGCGACGCCGAGCGTGTACCGGCGGGTGGTCTTCCGGTCGGCGCCGGCGGCCAGCCAGTAGAGCGCCGACATGACCGGGCCGAGGAGCAGGGGCGTGAGCAGGAAACCCATCGCGCTCGTGCCCATGGCGCAGACCGTGGTCACCGCGACGACGGTGCGGGGGCGACCGCGCTGCCACAGCAGGGATGTGCAGGAGACGGCCGAGATCAGCACGCCGGTCCACCACGTGGGCCGGTCGGACGGCTCGGTGGTGCTGAGCATGCTGCCGGAGAACGAGACGCCGAACAGCAGCAGCGCCACGGCCGCGTCGGCGGCGCGGGGGTGGGCCTCCGCGTGGCGCTGCCATCTGGTGAGCATCGAGTTCTCCGATCAGGGTGCTTGAGCCATGGTCCGCGACGCGACCGCCTGTCAGACGCGTATCGACTCGCGGTCGGCCGTGTCGTCCTGGACAGGAAGGCCCGCGGCCCGCCGGCCGAGCGCCTCGCCCTCCACGTCGACGCGGGGCAGCAGCCGGTCCAGTGGGCGCGGCAGCCACCACGCCGCCTTGCCGAGCAGGGCGAGGACGGCGGGGACGAGCGCCATGCGGACGACGAACGCGTCGAACAGGACGGCCACCGCGAGGCCGAAGCCGATCGTCTTGATCATTGATTCACCGGCACCGATGAACCCGGAGAACACGGCCATCATGATCAGCGCGGCGGCCACCACGACGCGGGCGCTGTACCTGAAGCCGCTGACGACGGCCTGACCCGGCCGGTCGCCATGGACGTACGCCTCGCGCATCCGCGCGACGAGGAACACCTCGTAGTCCATGGCGAGTCCGAAGACGATGCCCACCAGGAAGATCGGCATCATGCTCATGATCGGCCCGGTCTGCTCGACGCCGAGGAGTTCGGCGCCCCAGCCCCACTGGAAGACCGCGACGACCGAGCCGAGGGCGGCGCCGACCGACAGAAGGAAGCCGAGTGCCGCCTTGACGGGCACGAGGACGGAGCGGAAGACCACCATCAGGAGCAGCACGGCAAGGCCCACCACGACGGCGAGGTACGGGAGGAGGGCGTCCTGGACCTTCTGCGCCATGTCGATGTTCATGGCGGTGGAGCCGGTGACCTCGAAGGTGGCTCCCTGGGTGGTGGATTCGACCGCGGGGCGGTCGTCGCGGATGGTGTGGACGAGGTCCTTGGTCTTCTGGTCGGTGGGGGCGTCGGCCGGGACGGCGGTGAACATCGCGGTGTCTCCGGCGGGGTTGAACTGCGCCGCCGACACCGAGACGACCCCCTTCGTGGCACCGATCCGCTGCTCGACCTTGGCCACCGCCGCCTTCGGATCGGCCGCGCGCTCGGCGTCGACGACGATGGTCAGCGGTCCGTTGAAGCCGGGGCCGAAGCCGTCGGCCAGCGCGTCATAGGCGCGGCGTTCCGTGGTCGAGGTGGGTTTGGCCTCGTCTCCCGGCATGCCGAGCTGGAGGTCGAGCACGGGCAGGGCGAGCGCGCCCAGGCCCGCGACCGAGGCGAGGAGCACGGGGACGGGGCGGCGCAGGACGAACCGGGCCCAGCGGCTGCCGCCGTTGCGCTCGCCGTTCCCCTTCTCCCTGCCGCGCCTGCGGATGGAGCGGGAGAGGACGGCGTTCGGCCAGAGGCCGAGCAGGGCGGGGACGAGGGTGAGCGCGATGACGACGGAGATGACGACCGCCCCGGCTGCGGCAAGTCCCATCTTGGTCAGCATCGGGATGCCGACCACCGAGAGGCCCGCCAGCGCGATGACGACCGTGAGCCCCGCGAAGACGACGGCGGAACCGGCCGTGCCCGCGGCCAGGCCCGCCGCCTCCTGGGGCGCGTGCCCCTTGGCCCGCTCCTCCCGGTAGCGGGAGACGATGAACAGGGCGTAGTCGATGCCGCACGCGAGGCCGAGCATCGTGGCGAGGGTGCCGGTCGTCGCGGAGAGACCGAGGGCGCTGCCCAGGGCCAGGATCGAGGCCATGCTGACGCCGACGCCGATGATCGCGGTGAGCAGCGGAAGCCCGGCCGCGGCCAGCGAGCCGAAGGTGATCAGCAGGACGACGGCCGCGATGGCGACACCGATGCCCTCGGCGGCACCGCCCGCCGCGGGCTGACTCGCGAGGGCGTTTCCGCCCGCCTCGACGGTCAGGCCCGCGTCCCGGGCCTCGTCCATGGCGTTCCCGAGCGTCGTCTTGCTCTGGTCCGTGAGGTCGTCGGCCTTCACTCCGTACGTGATCGTCGCGTACGCCGTCGAGGCGTCCTTGCTCACCGCACGCGACGTGAACGGGTCGGCGGCGCGGGCGACTTGGGGACCGTCGGCCGCCTCGTCCACGAACTTCTCGACGGCCGCGCGGTTCTCGGTCGCCGTGACCTTCTGTCCGTCCGGGGCGGTGAAGACGATCCGCGCGCTCGCACCGTCGGCCGCGGCCCCGGGGAAGCGCTGTTCCATCAGGTCGAACGCCTCCTGGGACTCTATGCCCGGCATGGAGTTGCCCTCGTCGGGGGCGGCGGGCGCCGTGACAGCGCCGAGGCCGACGGCACCGAGGACCGCCGCCCACAGCAGGGCGACGTACCAACGCCGCCGGAAGGCCAGACGGCCAAGGCGATAGAGAAGAGTAGCCACGGGCAGAGGTCTCCAGATCTGGTCTCGGGTACCTCCACAGGCTCTCGGGAAACGGGGGTCCGGTCGTCGTGCGCCTGATGACAATCCGGCGTACTGACCTGGCAGTACACGCCCTCGCGACCTCATCCGCGGGGAGTACGTCCGCCCCTACGGACCGGAGCGGCGCGGACCGGAGCGGCGTGGATCGGAACGGCGCGCACCGGAGCGGTTCAGGGGCGCGGCCAGGGGTGTCCTTCCAGGCGCTCGATGTCGCTGTTGAAGCGCTGCAGGAAGCCGGCGAACGTCGCCACGTCCTGCGCCGACCAGCTGTCCAGTACCTTCTCCAGGCCCTGGGTGTACTCGGAGCGGTCGGCGTCGAGTTGCCGCGCCCCCTCGGCGGAGATGCGGAACTTGCGGGCCATGCCGCCGTCGGGGTCGGGGATGCGCTCGACGAGCCCGCCGCGCAGCATCGCCGCGGTCTGCCGGTTGAGGGTGGAGGCGTCGAGGCCGAAGGCGTCGGTGAGCTGGCCGATGGACATCGGGCCGTCCATCTGGATGCGGCTGAGCAGGATGTACGCGCTGCGGTCGAGGCGCCCGCCGGAGGAGCGTGTGCGGGGGTTGAACAGGTGCGAGTGACGTCCTAGCAGCATCGTCTCGAACTCGACCTGCCCGACGGGCTTGTCCTTGCTTCCAACAGGCTTGTCGATGCGACGACCGGATGTGTCCATGGAGCCATCGTACTAGGCATGTGCATCATGCATGCTCTATGTATAGTGCAAATCGCGATGGCCGTCAGGTCACGCGATCATCCGGCAGCCGCCCGGAAGTCGTCCGGGGGCCGTCCGGCAGAACCAAGGGAGAAGCCAGTGGTCAGCTCGAAGCCCGATGTACGCCCTGGGCGCGTCGTCGGGGTACTCGCTCTCGCGGGCATCGTGGCCGCGATCATGCAGACGCTGGTGGTGCCCCTAATCGGCGACCTGCCCGTCATGCTCGACACCAGCCCGTCGAACGCCTCCTGGGTGGTCACGGCCACGCTGCTCTCGGCGGCGGTGGCGACGCCCGTGGCCGGGCGGCTCGGCGACATGTACGGCAAGCGGCGCATGCTGCTCGTCTCCGTGCTCCCGCTCGTCGCGGGTTCGGTGGTCTGCGCGCTTGCCTCATCCGTGGTGCCGATGATCGTCGGCCGCGGCCTCCAGGGCCTGGGCATGGGCGTGGTGCCGCTCGGCGTCAGCCTCCTGCGCGACGTGCTGCCGCCGGAGAAGCTCGGCTCCTCCATCGCCCTGATGAGCGCGTCCATGGGTGTGGGCGGCGCGCTCGGCCTGCCCTTCTCCGCGGCCGTCGCCGAGAACGCGAGCTGGCGCGTGCTGTTCTGGGTCGCCGCCGCCCTGAGCCTCCTGGTCGCCCTCCTCGCCTGGCTGTTCGTGCCCGCGGGACGGGTAGGCACCGGCTCGGTCCGCTTCGACGTACTGGGCGCGATCGGCCTGGGCAGCGGTCTCATCTGCCTGCTGCTCGCCGTGTCCAAGGGCTCCGACTGGGGCTGGACGAGCGGCACCACGCTCGGCCTTTTCGCCGCCGCCGTCGTCGTCCTGCTGGCCTGGGGCCGGTGGGAGCTGCGCAGCAGCGAGCCGCTGGTCGACCTGCGCGTCACCGCCCGCCCGCAGGTCCTGATGACCAACGCGGCCTCGGTGCTCGTCGGCTTCGCGATGTACGCCCAGTCGCTGGTCGTCCCGCAGCTGCTCCAGCTGCCCGAGGCCACCGGCTACGGCCTGGGCCAGTCGATGATGGCCATGGGCCTGTGGATGGCACCCGCGGGCCTGATGATGATGGCCCTCGCACCGCTCGGCGCCAAGCTCTCGGCGGCCCGCGGCCCCAAGGTGACGCTGTCGGTCGGAGCCCTGGTCATCTCTCTCGGCTACGGCTCCTCCCTGCTCCTGATGGGTTCGACCTGGGGCCTGCTGGTCGTGACGCTCATCTGCAACACGGGCGTCGGCCTCGCGTACGGAGCCATGCCCGCCCTGATCATGGGCGCGGTGCCGCAGTCGGCGACCGCGTCGGCCAACAGCTTCAACACCCTGATGCGCTCGATCGGCAGCTCCGCGGCGGCGGCCGTGATCGGCGTGGTCCTGGCCCAGATGACGACGGACTTCGGCGGCCACTTCCTGCCGTCGGAGAACGGCTTCCGGGCCGCCATGCTGATGGGCTGCGGGGTGGGCCTCGCGGCGGCGGTGGTCGCGGCGTTCATTCCCGTACGGGAGGCGGAGGCCGGTTCCCAAGCGCCCGAGACGGACCCCGAGACGGACATCGAACCGCGCCCGGCGTCCGAGGCCACGGCCTGACCCACCACGGGCACGCGCCTGCCGACAGACAGGGGCGCGTGCCCTCACCTCTTGGGCGGCTCTTGGGCGGGCCCGGGCGGGGTACGGTTACAGCACCGAGCGCACCTCGCACGCCGTCATCCGTTTCGGCGTCGCCCTCGGGGAACGGCAATGCCGGAGCACTCTTGTCCGGCCAGAAATGAGCCGCCCCATGCTGCCCTGCTCGAACTGTCGCGCCACCGTACGTATTCCGTCGCGCGCCCCGCAGTAGCCGCACTCCTCGTTCCCGGGGCTTCTCGAGGAACTCCGGCACCTCACACGCCCTCGACCGATCAAGAGGATGCGGGACGCATGTATTCACAGGACTCGATCTCCGGGCGCCGACGCGGTCGCTCCGAACCGACCGCCGAGATGCTCTCCGGCCTTGCCTGCTCCGTGTGCGGCGCCGACTTCCGCCAGGCGCACGACGGTGAGGAGGCGGTGGTCTCCCACCGCGACGACAAGCAACTGCTCGCCTGCCACGGGACGTGCGCACGGATGGCCACCGGGTCGGTCACCGGCCTGGACGAGCCTCCCCTTCCCCTGGCCGAGCGCATGCGCAGGCACGTGCCCCCGCCCCCGTAGGACGCGGCGGCGACAACAAGAACAACTAGAACAACACGAACAACAACAACTCAATGACAGGAAGTTCATGGGCCTGAAGAGTCTGGGAGTGCTCGCCTCCTCGCACAAGGAGAACGAGTTCCGGCTGCCGCTGCACCCCGGCCACCTCCACCGGATCCCCTCGGACGTACGCGAGAAGATCTTCCTCGAAGAGGGCTACGGCAGGCGGTTCGGCATCGACGACGAGGCGCTGCGCCCTCTTGTCGCCGGGCTGCACCCCCGCGAGCGGCTTCTCGCCGAGTGCGACATCGTGACGCTGCCCAAGCCGATGCACGAGGACGTCGCCGGGCTGCGCGAGGGACAGGTCCTGTGGGGATGGCCGCACTGCGTCCAGGACGAGAAGATGACGCAGATCGCCATCGACCGACGGCTGACCCTCATCGCCTGGGAGGCCATGAATCACTGGACGTCCACGGGCGCCTTCAGCGTCCACGTGTTCCACAAGAACAACGAACTCGCCGGCTACTGCTCGGTGTTGCACGCCCTGCAGCTCGGGGGCCTGACGGGAAGCTACGGGCGACGCCTGCGTGCGGTGGTCATCAGCTTCGGCGCCACGGCGCGCGGAGCGGTCACCGGCCTGGGCGCGATGGGGGTCTCCGACGTCACGGTGCTCACCCAGCGCGCCGCCGCGGCGGTGGCCTCACCGATGCCGTCGGTCGTGATGGGCCATTTCGCGGAGCAGGAGGGCGATCCTTCCCGCCTCCAGGCCCTCACCGAACCCCGTGCCATGCCGCTCGCGGAGTACCTCGCCGGGTTCGACATCATCGTCAACTGCATACGGCAGGACACCGACGCGCCGCTGATGTTCGTCACCGACCAGGAACTCGCCCTGTTCCGGCCGGGGACCTTCTTCATCGACGTCTCCTGCGACGAGGGCATGGGCTTCGAATGGGCCCGTCCGACGACCTTCGGCGAGCCGATGCACCTGGTGGGACCGGGCTGCCACTACTACGGGGTGGATCACAGCCCGTCGCATCTGTGGAACTCCGCCACGTGGGAGAACAGCGACGCGCTCCTCCCCTACCTGCGCAAGGTCATGGCCGGCCCCGCGTCGTGGGAGACCGACGCCACGATCAAGAACGCCATCGAGATCCAGGACGGCGTGATCCTGAACCCGAAGATCCTCTCGTTCCAGCACCGGGCGGCCGCCTACCCCCACACCGCCGAGATCCCGGCGTCGCACGCCTCCGCACAGCCGGCCTGACGCCTCCTGGCCGCGTGGGGCTGAAGAGCGACCACGAAAACGTGGACGGTGCTGACCGAGACTCGGTCAGCACCGTCCACGTACTTCATCTTGTGTCCGAGGGGGGACTTGAACCCCCACGCCCGATAAAGGGCACTAGCACCTCAAGCTAGCGCGTCTGCCATTCCGCCACCCGGACTAGGTGTCTGCCGTTCGCGGGGTGTTCCCCGCGGCGACATGGACAACAATACCAAGCTTTCGGAGTGCCTTTCACCTGCATATCCGCACGCCGCCGGGGCGATGCCCGGCGGCCCGCACCGCCGCATCTACAGTCTCACCATGAGTGACGGGCTGATTACTGGAGTGCTCGGTGACGCGAAGGTGCGGCGGCCTCGGCTGCTGTCCCCGTTGCGCGAGCATCTGCGGGACACCATGTGGTTCGCGCCGACCGCGGGGCTCGTGGGGGCCATGGTGTTGTGGGTGGCCGCTGCGGAGCTGGACAGCCAGATCGTGGCGGCGGCGCAGGAGGACGGGGACTACGACACCATCAAGAGCCTGATGCAGATCGCCGAGGACACCAAGGTGGTGATCAGCACCATCGGCTCGGCGATGATGACCTTCATCGGCGTCGTCTTCAGCATCTCGCTGGTGGCCGTGCAGATGGCCAGCGGGCAGTTCAGCCCGCGGGTGGTGCGGCTGTACGTCCGATCGCGGATCACCAAGATCACGCTCACCGTGTTCCTCGCGACGTTCCTCTTCTCCCTGATGACGCTGACGTCGTTCGACAGCGAGAGCGATCCGCGCCTGCTGACGAATGTGCCGCTGATCGAGTCGATCCTGGCCATGGCGATGGTCTTCCTGAGCCTGCTCCTGTTCGTCGCGTACGTGAACGGCACCCTGCGCATGATGCGGATCAGCTTCGTCATCGACCGGATCGCCCGGGAGTCGTTCCGCGTGGCCGTGAAGCACCCGCCCGAAGGCGCGGTGGACGACGAGCGCCTCGGACCCGCGACCGCACGGATCACCCACCAGGGACGCGCCGGAGTGCTGCGGGACGTGCACATCGCCCGGGTGGTGCGGGCCGCGAGGCGGCACGGCGTGGTGCTGCGGCTGCTGCCGCGCATCGGGGACTTCGTGGTGCCGGGGACCCCGGTGTTCACCGTGCACGGCGGGGCGGCGCCGTCACGGAGCGCGCTGCGGTACACGTTCTCCGTGGGTGTGGAGCGCACCTTCCACCAAGACCTCGGCTTCGGTCTTCGCCAGCTCGCCGACATCGCCCTGCGGGCCCTGTCCCCCGCGGTGAACGACCCGACCACCGCCGTGCAGGCCCTGGACCGCATCATCCAGATCCTGGCGTCGGTGGCCGGGTATCCACTGGGCGCCCTGCGCCACCGCGACCGGCGCGGGGTGGTGCGGATGGTGCAGCCCGTGCCGGACTGGACGGCCCTGGTGGATCTCGGGTTCGCCGAGATCCGGGGGTGCGCGGTCGGCAATCCGCAGGTCATCCGGCGCATGCTGGCCGGCCTCGACGATCTGCTACGGCTCGCGCCCGAGAAGCGCAGGGAGCCGCTCCTGCGCCACCGCGAGCTGCTCGCGCAGGCGGTGGAGCGTACGGTTCCGGAGGCCGCGGACCGTGCCTTCGCGCTGCTGCCCGACCGGCAGGGCATCGGCTAGGCACCCGATCCCCTGCCGCAACCGGGCTCACGCCATCAGGTGATAGCTCGGGAAGTTCCCCGGCGGCCGCTCCATCGCCGGGCCGTGCGTGACCGCCCGCACCAGCAGTTCACCGCCGACGAACGCGCCGCGCCAGGACGCGCCGAAGCCGCCGAACAGCTCGTCCCTGTCACCGCGCGAGCGCGGTTTCCCGTGGCCCACCTTGAAGGCGCGGATCTGCGGGGCGAGTCGGTCGTACGTCGCGGTGTCGTCGGTCGACAGCGTGGCGACCAGTGCTCCGTTCGACGCGTTCATGGCGGCGAGCAGCTCTGCCTCCGTGTCGACCAGGACGATGGTGTCGACCGGGCCGAACGGCTCCGCGTGGTGCAGCGGCGACGACGGGGGCGGATTGAGGAGCGTCACGGGGTGGACGTACGCGTCCGTGTCCTGGCCCGGCAGGAAGCGGTCCGCCGCGGGAGCGCCGCGGTAAAGCGGCACGGCGCCGCGGTCGATCGCCTCCGTCACCTGGTCGCCGAGCTCCTTGGCCTTGGCCGCGTTGATCAGTGGCCCGAAGTCCAGTTGCGGGAACGGGTCTTCGGCGTGCTCGACCGCCAGGGGGTGGCCGACACGGAGGGTGCGCACGGCGGGGAGGTAGGCGGCGAGGAACTCGTCGAAGAGGCCCCGCTGGACGACGAAGCGCGGGTACGCCGTGCAGCGCTGCTTGCCGTAGTCGAAGAGCTTGGGGATGACGGCGCTGAGCGCGTCCCAGTCGCTGTAGTTCCAGATGCCCCAGGTGTTGAGTCCTTCCTGTTCCAGGATGTGCCGCTTGCCGAGGTCGGCGACGGCGGTGGCGACGGCCGCGCCCGTGTCACGTCCGCCGACGAAGGAGACGCAGCCGATCTCCGGTGCGCGGACCAGCGCTTCGGACAGCTCTCCCCCGCTGCCGCTCACGAGGGTGACGGGGATCCCTTCGCGGGCGGCCAGGGCGCACGCCAGGGTCAGACAGGCGACGCCGCCGTCGGTCGGGGTCTTGGCGATGACCGCGTTGCCCGCGAGTGCCTGTACCAACACCGCGTGAACGAGCACGCTCATCGGGTAGTTCCAGCTGGCGATGTTGGACACCGGACCGTCCAGCGGGGTCCGGCCCTCCACCATCGGCTCGATGCCCTCCACGTACCAGCGCACGCCGTCGATGGCCCGGTCGACATCGGCCTGGGCGAGCCGCCAGGGCTTGCCGATCTCCCAGACCAGGAGCAGGGCGAGCAGTTCGCGGTGTTCGGTGAGGGCGTCGAGGGTGGCGGCGACGCGTGCGCGCCGCTCCTCCAGCGCGACGTGGCGCCAGGCCCGGTGCTGGTCGAGCGAGGCGCGTACGGCCTGGTGGGCGGTGGCGGCGTCGAGGCGCGGCGGGCCCGCGATGGGGCTGCCGTCGACGGGGGACGTGGCGGGCAGGGTCCGGCCGTCCGCCTGCCAGGTCCCGTTCCAGAGGTTGAGGACGCGGTCGTCGCGGAAGGCCTCGGGCGCGACGGCGAGGCAGCGCCGCCAGGCGTCGGCCCAGGCCGTACCGGCTTTGAGGACAAGGGGGTTGGTGAGGGTGGGTGCCATTCGGTGTCTCCGCTCACGGTGCACAGTCGGGGCGGGGGTGCATGGCTCGCGCGGCGCCGCTCGGTTCGCGGTCCGCGTGTGTGCTGGGGGACGCTAGTGCAGTCAGGGCCCGTCACCTATGAGTGACATCACTCCCCCATCCGGTTCAGAACGAGGCGGGCCGTCTCCGTCGGGGTGGCGCCGACTCGCACCCCCGCGGCCTCCAGCGCCTCCTGCTTGGCGCGCGCGGTGCCGGAGGAGCCCGAGACGATGGCTCCCGCGTGCCCCATGGTCTTGCCTTCGGGGGCGGTGAAGCCGGCGATGTAGGCGACGACGGGTTTGGTGACGGACCGTTGGATGTAGGCGGCCGCGCGTTCCTCCGCGTCGCCGCCGATCTCACCGATGAGGACGATCAGTTCGGTGTCGGGGTCGTCCTCGAAGGCGGCGAGGCAGTCGATGTGCGTGGTGCCGACGACGGGGTCGCCGCCGATGCCGACGCAGGTGGAGAAGCCGATGTCGCGCAGCTCGTACATGAGTTGGTAGGTGAGGGTGCCGGACTTCGAGACCAGGCCGATGCGCCCGGACTTGGTGATGTCGGCGGGGATGATGCCCGCGTTGGCCTGTCCCGGGGTGATGAGGCCGGGGCAGTTGGGGCCGATGACGCGGGTGCCGCGCTCCTTGGCGTACGCGTGGAAGGCGACGGAGTCGTGCACGGGGATGCCCTCCGTGATGACCACCGCGAGGCCGATCCCGGCGTCGGCGGCCTCGGTGACCGCCGCCTTGCAGAAGGCGGGTGGCACGAAGACCACGGTGACGTCGGCACCCGTGGCCTTGATCCCGTCGCGTACGGACCCGAAGACGGGGACGGCGCGGTCGTCGAAGTCGACGATGCGGCCGGCCTTGCGGGGGTTGACGCCGCCCACGACGTCCGTGCCCGCCGCGAGCATGCGGCGGGTGTGCTTCATGCCCTCGGCCCCGGTCATGCCCTGGACGAGGACCTTGCTCTCCTTGGTGAGATAGATCGCCATGTCCCGGCTCCTTAGGCTGCGTTGGTGTGACCGGCGAGTTCGGCGGCGCGGCGCGCGGCGCCGTCCATGGTGGTGGCCTGCTGGACGAGGGGGTGGGCGCGCTCGTCGAGGATGGCGCGGCCGCGGACGGCGTTGTTGCCGTCGAGTCGGACGACGAGCGGCTTGGTCAACTGGACCGATTCCAGGGCCTGGACGATGCCGTCGGCGACGGCGTCGCATGCCGTGATGCCGCCGAAGACGTTGACGAAGACGGATGTGACGGCGGGGTCGGAGAGGATGACGGAGAGGCCGTCGGCCATGATCTGGGCGGAGGCGCCGCCTCCGATGTCGAGGAAGTTCGCGGGGCGCGCGCCGCAGCCCGCGACCACGTCGAGGGTGGACATGACGAGGCCCGCGCCGTTGCCGATGATGCCGACCTCGCCGTCGAGCTTCACGTAGTTGAGGCCCTTGGACGCGGCCGCCGACTCCAGCGGGTCGTCGTGCGCGGAGTCGTCGGCGCCCCAGCGCGCCTGGCGGAATCGGGCGTTGTCGTCCAGGGTGACCTTGCCGTCGAGGGCGAGGATCTCTCCCTGGGCGGTACGGACGAGGGGGTTCACCTCGACGAGGAGCGCGTCCTCGCGGATCAGCACCTGCCACAGCTTGACCAGGACGTCCGCGGTCGCTTCGGGAAGTCCCGCCGCTGCGGCGATCTCGGCCGCCTTCGTCTGGTCCACTCCTGCCGCCGGGTCGATCTCCACGCGCGCGACGGCCTCCGGGCGTCTCGCCGCCACCTCCTCGATCTCCATACCGCCCTCGGCCGACGCGATGGCGAGGAAGCGGCCCGCCGCGCGGTCCAGTACGTACGAGACGTAGAACTCGCTGTCGATCTCGACGGGTTGGGCCAGCATCACCTTGTGCACGGTGTGGCCCTTGATGTCCATGCCGAGGATCTGGCGTGCCGTGATCTCGGCGGCGGCCGGGTCGGCGGCGACCTTGACGCCGCCCGCCTTGCCGCGTCCGCCGGTCTTCACCTGGGCCTTGACGACGACGCGGCCGCCCAGGCGTCCGGCGCCCGCGCGTGCCTCCTTCGCCGTGTCGGCGACCTCTGCTTGCGGCACCAAGATGCCGTATTCCTCGAAGAGTTCCCTTGCCTGGTGCTCGAACAGGTCCATTCCGGCTCCTGACCGCTGTGTCGATCCGGGGAGCGACCCCCGGACCCCCGAAAAGTGCCGCACGCCCCCTGGACACCACCCACCGGATGCGGGATAACAAGCTTCATACAGTATTCGTCGACTGTATGCAATCTACCGCGAGAGCACCTCCGAGCAGCGTGTGAGCGTGTGTGAGCGCTCCAACTCCCCTACGAAGGGACAGGACTTCGCCATGCCCGACGGCAGCAGCGACACGAACCAGACCCACATCTCCGGTGGGCACCTGGTCGCCAAGGCACTCAAAGCAGAGGGTGTGGAGGTCATCTACACCCTGTGCGGCGGCCACATCATCGACATCTACGACGGCTGCGTCGACGAGGGGATCGATGTCGTCGACGTACGCCACGAGCAGGTCGCCGCCCACGCGGCCGACGGCTACGCGCGCCTCACCGGAAAGCCGGGATGCGCCGTGGTGACGGCGGGGCCGGGAACCACCGACGCCGTCACGGGCGTCGCGAACGCCTTCCGCGCGGAGTCCCCCATGCTGCTGATCGGCGGCCAGGGAGCCCACACCCAGCACAAGATGGGGTCACTTCAAGACCTTCCGCACGTCGACATGATGACGCCGATCACCAAGTTCGCCGCGACCGTGCCGGACACGGCGCGCGCCGCGGACATGGTGTCGATGGCGTTCCGCGAGTGCTACCACGGCGCTCCAGGACCCTCCTTCCTGGAGATACCGCGCGATGTGCTCGACGCCAAGGTGCCGGTGGACAAGGCCCGGGTGCCGCAGGCAGGGCAGTATCGCGCCTCCACGCGCTCGGCCGGCGATCCAGAAGCCATCGAGAAGCTCGCCGACCTGCTCGTGCACGCGGAGAAGCCCGCGATCCTGCTCGGCAGCCAGGTGTGGACGACGCGCGGCACCGCGTCCGCCATCGAGCTCGTGCGGACCCTGAACGTGCCCGCCTACATGAACGGCGCGGGCCGCGGCACCCTGCCGCCCGGGGACCCGCACCACTTCCAGCTCTCACGGCGGTACGCCTTCTCCAACGCCGACCTCATCGTCATCGTGGGGACGCCCTTCGACTTCCGCATGGGCTACGGCAAGCGGCTCTCCCCGGACGCCACCGTCGTACAGATCGACCTCGACTACCGCACCGTCGGCAAGAACAGGGACATCGACCTGGGCATCGTCGGTGACGCGGGACTGATCCTGAAGTCGGTCACCGAGGCGGCGTCAGGACGGCTCAACGGAGGCGCGTCCAAGCGCAAGGAGTGGATCGACGAGCTGCGCGCCGCCGAGCAGACGGCCATCGAGAAGCGGCTGCCGAACCTCAAGTCCGACGCCTCGCCCATCCACCCGTACCGCCTCGTCAGCGAAATCAACGACTTCCTTACCGAAGACTCGATCTACATCGGCGACGGCGGCGACATCGTCACCTTCTCCGGTCAGGTCGTACAGCCCAAGTCGCCCGGCCACTGGATGGACCCGGGCCCGCTCGGCACGCTCGGCGTCGGCATCCCCTTCGTGCTCGCCGCCAAGCAGGCGCGGCCCGACAAGGAGGTGGTGGCCCTCTTCGGAGACGGCGCCTTCTCGCTGACCGGGTGGGACTTCGAGACGCTCGTCCGCTACAACCTGCCCTTCGTCGGGATCGTCGGCAACAACTCCTCGATGAACCAGATCCGTTACGGCCAGAAGGCCAAGTACGGCGAGGAGCGCCAGCGGATCGGCAACACCCTCGGTGACGTCCACTACGACAAGTTCGCCCAGATGCTGGGCGGTTATGGCGAAGAGGTCCGCGACCCCGCCGACATCGGCCCCGCGCTCCAGCGGGCCCGCGAGTCCGGCAAGCCCTCGCTCATCAACGTATGGGTCGATCCGGACGCGTACGCCCCCGGAACCATGAACCAGACCATGTACAAGTGAGGAGCCCGCGCGATGACGACCAAGGCTCTTGAGGGCGTACGCGTCCTCGACATGACACACGTCCAGTCCGGGCCCTCCGCCACCCAGCTGCTCGCCTGGCTCGGTGCGGACGTGGTGAAGCTGGAGGCGCCCTCCGGGGACATCACGCGCAAGCAGTTGCGTGATCTCCCGGACGTCGACTCGCTCTACTTCACGATGCTCAACTGCAACAAGCGGAGCATCACCCTCAACACCAAGACCGAGCGCGGCAAGGAGCTCCTCACCGAGCTGATCCGCCGCTCCGACGTGATGGTCGAGAACTTCGGCCCCGGCGCCGTGGACCGGATGGGCTTCACCTGGGAGCGCATCCAGGAGATCAACCCGCGGATCGTCTACGCCTCGATCAAGGGCTTCGGAGACGGCCCCTACACCAACTTCAAGGCCTACGAAGTGGTGGCGCAGGCCATGGGCGGCTCCATGTCGACCACGGGCTTCGAGGACGGTCCGCCGCTCGCCACGGGCGCCCAGATCGGTGACTCCGGGACCGGCATCCACGCCGTGGCCGGGATTCTCGCCGCCCTCTTCCAGAGGGAGAACACCGGTCGCGGGCAGCGCGTGAACGTGGCCATGCAGCACGCCGTGCTCAACCTGTGCCGGGTCAAACTGCGCGACCAGCAGCGCCTGGCGCACGGGCCGCTCGCCGAGTACCCGAACGAGGACTTCGGGGACGAGGTGCCGCGCTCGGGCAACGCGTCCGGCGGCGGTCAGCCCGGCTGGGCGGTCAAGTGCGCGCCGGGCGGACCGAACGACTACGTGTACGTCATCGTGCAGCCCGTGGGCTGGCAGCCGCTCACCGAGCTGATCGGGCGTCCCGAACTCGCGCAGGACCCCGAGTGGGCCTCTCCGGAGTCGCGGCTCCCCAAGCTCGGCAAGATGTTCCAGCTGATCGAGGAGTGGTCCTCCACGCTCCCCAAGTGGGAGGTCCTGGAGCGGCTCAACGCCCACAACATCCCGTGCGGCCCGATCCTCTCCACCAAGGAGATCATCGAGGACGCCTCGCTGGCCGCCAACGAGATGGTCGTCGAGGTCGCGCACCCGCAGCGCGGCTCCTTCACCACGGTCGGCTCCCCGCTGAAGCTGTCGGACTCCCCCGTGAACGTGGTCAGTTCGCCGCTCCTCGGCGAGCACAACGCGGAGGTCTTCGTCGGTGAGCTCGGCCTCGGCGACGAGGAACTGCGCCTGCTCAAGTCGAACGGAGTGATCTGAGTGATGGCCGAAGACCGCGCACTGACGGTGCGGGCGCTCCTCGACTCGGTGCGCGCCGAGGGGCGGACCTCCCTGACCGCGCCCGAGGGCAAGATCCTCGCGGACGCGTACGGGATCGCCGTGCCGGGCGAGGAGCTTGCGACGGACGTGGACGAGGCGGTGGCGCACGCGGCCCGCTTCGAAGGGCCCGTCGTCATGAAGATCGTCTCCCCCGACATCCTGCACAAGACCGACGCGGGTGGCGTCATCGTCGGGGTGGAGGGCGCCACCGACGTACGGGCCGCCTTCTGCGAGATCGTCAAGAACGCACGGGAGTACGCGCCTGGGGCACGCATCGAGGGCGTGCAGGTGCAGGAGCTGCTGCCCTCCGGCCAGGAGGTGATCGTCGGGGCGGTGACCGATCCGACGTTCGGGAAGGTCGTCGCCTTCGGGCTCGGCGGCGTACTGGTCGAGGTCCTCAAGGACGTCACCTTCCGCCTCGCGCCGGTCGACGCCGACGAGGCCGCATCGATGCTCGACTCGATCCGCGCGGCCGAGATCCTGCGCGGGGTGCGCGGCGCTCCGGCGGTGGACCGGTGGGCCGTCGCCGAGCAGATACGCCGGGTGTCCCAACTGGTCACCGACGTCCCGGAGATCGCCGAGGTGGACCTCAACCCGGTGATCGCCACTCCGGAGGGCGCGATCGCGGCGGACATCCGCGTCATCCTCGCGGAAGGGGCTCCGAAGAAGCGCCGTACCTACACGCGCGAGGAGATGCTCACGTCGATGCGGCGGCTGATGGAGCCCCGCTCGGTCGCCGTGATCGGAGCCTCCAACGAGCAGGGCAAGATCGGCAATTCGGTGATGCGCAATCTCATCGACGGCGGCTTCTCCGGCGAGATCCATCCGGTGAACCCCAAGGCCGATGACATCCTGGGCCGCAAGGCGTACAAGAGTGTCACGGACGTTCCCGGTGAGGTGGATGTGGCGGTCTTCGCGATCCCCGCCAAGTTCGTGGCGTCAGCCTTGGAGGAGGTGGGTCGCAAGGGCATCCCCAATGCGGTCCTGATCCCCTCCGGGTTCGCCGAGACCGGTGAACAGGCCCTCCAGGACGAGATCGTGGAGATCGGCGAGCGGCTCGGAGTGCGGCTGCTCGGCCCGAACATCTACGGCTACTACTCGACGTGGCAGGACCTGTGTGCCACGTTCTGCACGCCGTACGACGTCAAGGGCGGGGTCGCCCTGACGAGCCAGTCCGGTGGCATCGGGATGGCCATCCTCGGCTTCGCGCGCACTACGAAGACGGGCGTTTCGGCGATCGTCGGGCTCGGCAACAAGTCCGACCTGGACGAGGACGACCTCCTGACGTGGTTCGGCGAGGACCCCAACACCCAGTGCATCGCGATGCACCTGGAGGACCTCAAGGACGGCCGCGCCTTCGTGGAGGCCGCGCGGGCGACCGTCCCGAAGAAGCCGGTCGTGGTCCTGAAGGCCGGACGTACGGCAGCGGGGGCGAAGGCCGCGGGATCGCACACGGGCGCCCTTGCGGGCGATGACGCCGTGTACGACGACATCCTCCGGCAGGCCGGCGTCATCAGGGCGCCGGGGCTCAACGAAATGCTGGAGTACGCGCGCGCGTTGCCGGTGCTTCCCACCCCGCAGGGCGACAACATCGTGATCATCACGGGTGCGGGCGGCTCGGGCGTCCTGCTGTCCGACGCGGTGACCGACAACGGACTGCGCCTGATGGAGATCCCCGACGACCTGGACGCGTCCTTCAAGGCGTTCATCCCGCCCTTCGGGGCGGCGGGCAACCCGGTCGACATCACCGGGGGCGAGCCCCCGTCGACGTACGAGGCGACGATCAGGCTCGGCATGGAGGACCCGCGCATCCACGCGCTCGTCCTGGGCTACTGGCACACCATCGTCACCCCTCCCATGGTCTTCGCCGAGCTGACGGCACGGGTGGTCGCGGAGTTCCGCGAGCGCGGCATCGAGAAGCCCGTCGTGGCATCCCTGGCGGGCGACGTCGAGGTGGAGGAGGCCTGCCAGTACCTCTTCGAGCGGGGCGTCGTGGCGTACCCGTACACGACGGAGAAGCCGGTCGAAGCGCTCGGCGCGAAGTACCGGTGGGCCCGGGCGGCCGGTCTGTTGGGGGGCGGTCGATGAGGTGACCGGTGTTGGGGCCGGCCGGCGGTGCGCGTCGGTCGGCCCCGGGACCCGTGCGCACACGAAAGGAATTGGACAGGGGGCGCTGGCCAGGATCTTTTCGACGCAAGGGGTGCTGAATCAACATGACGACTACCGACATACCCACAGCCGTCCCGTACCGGGAGGTGACGGACGCCAACGGCCGGATGTACCGGGTCGGTGAGACCGACATCGACATCATGGGCCGCAGGCGCAAATGGATGGTCATCCTGCCGTGGATCGGCATGATGGGCATCAGCTCGGCCGAGTACGCGTTCGCGTCGGCCGAGGACACCCTGCACACCGCGCATTCCTGGGGCGACACCCACATCTTCTGGATGCTGGGGGTCTGGGTCTTCTTCCAGGCCGCGGTGGCCTTCCCGGCGGGCAAGCTGCGCGAGAGCGGAAGGCTTCCGGCGCGCTGGGCGATGATGTGCGGCGCCGTCGGAACACTGCTGGGCTATCTGTCCCTGGCGTTCGCGCCGCACGTCGTCGTCGCCTATGTCGGCTTCGGCATGTTCAGCGGTATGGGCGCCGGCATGGTCTACGCGACCTGCGTGAACATGGTCGGCAAGTGGTATCCCGAACGAAAGGGAGGAAAGACCGGATTCGTCAACGGCGGATTCGCCTACGGTTCGGTGCCGTTCGTTTTCATCTTCACCGGCTTCATGGACCTGACGAACTTCCGCTGGGTGCTCGTGAGCGTCGGCCTCTTCCTGGCGGCGATGGTCGCCGTGGCCGGTTACTTCTTCCAGGACCCGCCGAAGAACTGGTGGCCTGCCGACGTGGACCCGCTGCGTCCGCCGGACGACCCGCGGGCCAGGCGCGCGATGGCGATGAACCCGCCCGCCGTCCGGCAGTACACGCCCAAGGAGGCGTGGCAGACCGGCCGGGTCGCACTGATGTGGTTCTGCCTGCTGTGCACGTCCGGCGTGAACATCTTCGGCATCGCCTTCCAGGTGGACATCGGGGACGAGGCAGGATTCGCCGGCGGGATCGTCGCCACGGCCATGTCCTTGAAGGCGATCGTCAACGGCACCGGCCGAGGCGTCATCGGCTGGCTCTCGGATCTCTACGGACGCAAGCGCTGCCTGATATTCGTCTGCATCGTCCTCGGCCTCTCGCAGTACGGAATCCTGTGGTCCGCGGAGATCAAGAACCTCCCCCTGTTCCTGGTCTTCTCCAGCATCTCCGGGTTCGGGGGCGGCGCCATCTTCCCGATGTTCGCGGCGATGACGGCGGACTACTTCGGCGAGAACAACAACGCGTCCAACTACGGCCTGGTCTACAGCTCCAAGCTGGTCTCCGGGCTGCTCGGCTCCGGAATGGGAGCCGTCGTGGTGAGCAACTGGGGCCACACGGGGGCCTTCACCCTGGCCGGCTCCATTTCCCTGTTCGCCGGATTCATCGCGCTCTTCCTTTCCCAGCCGGGAAGGCCCAAGGACAAAGGCATCAAACCCAATCCGCAACCCCTCGGTGAGGAGATGGCCTGATATGACGGCGGAGCCCATCGCCACAGGAAACAAGGCGCCTGGAAGCGGCACCCCGTATCGCGAGATCACCGACGAGCACGGCCGCGTCTATCGCGTGGGCGAGACGGACCGGGACATCCTCGGCCATTCCCGCAAGATCATGGTGTACCTGCCGTGGATCGCGATGATGGCCATCAGTGTCTTCGAGTATGCGTTCGGCTCGGCGGAGGACACCCTGTCCCACGCCCACGGCTGGACGCAGTCCAACACCTTCTGGATTCTGAGTGTCTGGGTCTTCTTCCAGGCAGGCATCGCGTTCCCGGCGGGATGGATGCGCGAGAAGGGCATCCTGACGGCGCGGAACGCCATGTACACCGGGTCGTTCATGTGCCTGATCGGATTCCTCGCCCTGTCACACCTGAACAACGTATGGCTCGCGATCATCGGGTTCGGCGTCATCGGCGGCGTGGGCTCCGGCTTCGTCTACGCGACCTGCATCAACATGGTTGCCAAGTGGTTTCCCGAACGCCGTGGCGCGAAGACGGGGTTCGTCAACGGAGGATTCGCCTACGGGTCCCTGCCGTTCATCTTCATATTCAACTACGCCTTCGACACCGGCAATTACCACCGGGTGCTCGACCTGATCGGCGCGTACATCCTCGTCGTCGTCCTGGCCTGTGCCTTCTTCTTCAAGGACCCGCCGAAGAACTGGTGGCCCTCCGACGTGGACCCGCTGGAGAAGTCGGGCGCCTCGAAGGACGCCGCGAGCCTCGCCAAGAACCCGCCCGCGGTACGTCAGTTCACACCGAAGGAAGCCATCAGGACGGGCATGCTGCCCCTCATGTGGTTCACCCTCGTCATGACCGCGGGTGTGTCCATCTTCGGGATCTCCTTCCAGGTGGACTTCGCCAAGGAGGTGGGCTTCGGCCCCCTGGTCGCCGCGACCTCGATGGGGCTCATGGCCGTCATCAACGGCATCGGACGCGGAGTGGTCGGCTGGCTCTCCGACATCTGGGGCCGCAAGGCGACCCTGGTGTTCGTGATCCTGGTCCTCGGGCTCTCGCAGTTCGGGGTGATCTGGGCGGGCGACATCCACAGCGAGTGGCTCTTCCTGGTCTTCGCGTTCCTCTCGGGATTCGGTGGCGGTGCGTTCTACCCGATGTTCGCGGCGCTGACCCCGGACTACTTCGGGGAGAACTACAACGCCACCAACTACGGGCTCGTCTACAGCGGCAAGCTGATCAGCGGCCTGTTCGGCGGCGGGATGGGCTCGATGGTGGTGGCCGCGTGGGGCTACAACGGCGCGTACGCCCTCGCGGGCGGCATCTCCATGCTGGCGGCGGCCGTCGCGCTGCTGCTGCGCCAGCCGGGGCGGGAGAGGGCGCCGGTGCACGCCTGATCCACGAGACGCACAGAAACAGCTCTCGCCGCGCGGAAGCCGCGCGGCGAGAGCTGTTCGTACGTGCCGTCAGGCGCTCAGCGCTTCTTGCGGAGAGCCGCCAGGTTGTCGTAGCCGATCTTCGCAAGCTTCAGGGACTGGCCCGGATCGGTGCCGCTCGGCGCGTTGTCCTGCTCGACCATGGGGTTGTGGTAGTTCTTCTCGCCGACACGGCTGAAGAAGGTGCGGTAGTCGATGACGCCCTCGCCGAAGGCCACCATGTCGTAGCCCTGGCCGCTGGTGTCGTTGCGGGTGCCGTCCTTGGCGTGGAACAGCGGGTAGCGCTTGTTGTTGCGGCTGACGAGCGCCGCCGGGTCGAAGACCTTCTTGCGCTGGGAGCCGTCGTGCGCGGTGTACGTGTGGAACTTGTACTGCGCGACGTGCGCCCAGTAGATGTCCATCTCCAGCCAGACCGTCCGCGGGTCGGTGGCCTTGAGGAAGTACTCCAGCCTGCGGATGCCGGAGCTGCGGGTCGGGCGGCCCTGTGCGTCGAGCGGGCCGCCGTCGAGCAGGAAGCCGTACGCCGCGTCGTGGTTGTGCGTGTAGAGCTTGATGCCGGCCTTGCGCGCGATGGTGCCCATGGCGTTCCACTTGTCGGCGGCGACATCCCAATCGGCCTTGTACGAGCTGTTGGTGGGGTCGCCGCCGGTGCCCATGTGGTCCATGCCCAGGATGTTGGCGATCTCCAGGTGCTTCTTGAACGTGTCGAGGTCGGGCTGCGAGAGCGGCCATGACCCCGGTATGAAGCCGTGGTTTCCCTGGGCGCGCAGGCCGTACTCGTCGAGCCAGGAGCGCAGCAGCTTGGCGCCCGCCACGGACTCCAGGCTGGCGCCGCCGGGGGCGTTGGCGTGCTGGCCGTAGCCCGCGAACTCGACCTGCTTGTAGCCGTAGCGGGCCAGCTCCTTGAACACCTCGCGGAAGCCGGAGGGCAGGTCGGAGGTGAGCGGGTCGCGGCCGGTCGCGTCACGCACCGTGTAGAGGATGATGCCGCGCTTGTTCGCGGGCACCAGCTCGCGGCCGTGACCGTGGTGATGGCCGTGGCCCTGTGTCCGCGACTGGGCGAAGGACGGTGCCGCGCCGAACACGGGCGCGGCGATCGCGCCCGCGCCGACGGCGGTGCACGTGCTGAGGAAGCGGCGGCGGTTGATGCCGAGGCGCTGTCTGAGGGCCTCGTCGGCGGGAGTGTCGTGGAAGTCGGTCACGGGTGCCTCTCCTGGCTCTTGGACGTGCGGGCGGACGCCACTGGTGCGTTGTCAGTGACGCGTGCTTCACTTTCTGTAACTGCTCCTGGTCGGGCGGGGGATGGGGCGAGGTATGTCTCAGCCCAGGCCGGCCAGGTCGAGGAGGAGGGATTTCACGGCGGTGGCCGCGATCCTGTCGGGAAGCGCATGGGGGGTGGAGCTGATGATGAGCGGACCGTCGTCGTCGCTCGTGGGAAGGCGGCCGTGGCTGCCGCGAATAGGTGAGGGGTCGAGGGGCACGACCGCCATGCGGTAGCGCATGCCGAGCTTCTTGCGGGCCAGCGCGCCCGCGGCCTTGACCTTCACATAGGGGTCGAGGGGGTCCATGAAGAGCTCGACGGGGTCGTAGCCGGGTTTGCGGTGGATCTCGACGAGCTGCGCGAAGTCGGGCGCGCGGGCGTCGTCGAGCCAGTAGTAGTACGTGAACCAGGCGTCCGGCTCGGCGACGGCGACGAGCTCGCCGGAGCGCGGGTGGTCCAGGCCGTGGGCCTTCTTGCCCTCGTCGTCGAGGAGTTGCTCGATGCCGGGCAGGTCGGCCAGTGCCTGACGGGTGGCTTCCATGTCCTCGGGCCTGCGCACGTAGATGTGGGCGATCTGGTGGTCCGCGACGGCGAAGGCGCGGGACGTCATGGGGTCGAGGTACTCCATGCCGTCCTGGGTGTGCACTTCGAGCAGTCCTGCGCGGCGCAGGGCGCGGTTGATGTCGACGGGGCGGTCCACGCGGGTGATGCCGTACTCGGACAGGGCGACGACGGTGCGGCCCTCGGCCTTCGCCTCGTCGAGGAGGGGGGCGATGGTCGCGTCGAGTTCGGCGGCGGCCCGGTGGGAGCGCGGGTCGTCGGGGCCGAAGCGCTGGAGGTCGTAGTCGAGGTGAGGGAGGTAGCACAGGGCCAGGTCGGGGTGGCGGGTGCCGATGATGTGGCGCGTGGCGTCCGTGATCCAGCGGCTGGAGACGATGTCGGCGCCGGGGCCCCAGAAGTGGAAGAGGGGGAACGTGCCGATTTTCTCGGTGAGTTCGTCGTGCAGGGCCGGGGGCCGGGTGTAGCAGTCGGGTTCCTTGCGGCCGTCGGCGTAGTAGACGGGACGGGGGGTGATGGTGATGTCGGTGTCGGCGCCCATGGCGTACCACCAGCAGATGTTGGCGACGGTGTAGCCGGGATGCGCGCGTCGGGCGGCGTCCCACAGTTTGTCGCCCGAGACGAGGCCGTTGTGCTGCCGCCACAGGAGTACGTCGCCGAGCTCACGGAAGTACCAGCCGTTGCCGACGATGCCGTGCTCGGCGGGTGTGGTGCCGGTGAGGAAGGTGGACTGGGCGGCGCAGGTGACGGCGGGCAGGACCGTGCCCAGCGGGGCCTGGGAGCCGGACTGGCCAAGGGACTTGAGGTGCGGCATGTGGTCGAGGAGACGGGGGGTGAGGCCGACGACGTCAAGGACGAGGAGAGGGGTTGGGCTCATGGGAGTTCCTTCAGGCCGAGGTCCGTCAGGAGATCGCGGGCGAGGGTGAGCTCGGCGGCGATCCCGTCGGCGAGCTGGGGGCGGGAGCGGGGGCGCAGTTCGGGCGGCAGCGCCTGCCAGGTGTAGGTCTCGACCTCGAGGTGACGGGTGCGGGGCTCGGGACCGCCGACCAGGTGGGCGAGGGTGTCCTTGAGTACGGGGAGCGTGGAGGTGAGGGGCGGCGCGGGAGGCGCGTGCAGGGGGACGTGGAAGTGGGCGCGCCAGGGCGCCGTCTCGGGCAGGGCGTCACCGGCGAGGGATTCGCCGAGGTCGTCGGTGCCGCGCAGTCCGGCCGCGGTGCGGGTGCGGGTCTGGTGCAGGAAGCGGGGCTCGTCGAAGGCGGCGAGGGCCTCACGGACAGAAGGGAGATGGGGGTGTTCGGCGTGCAGGGCGGCGGAGAGCTGGGACTTGACGACGGGGATGCCCGCGACCGCGAGCGCGTCGAGCGCGGTCCGCGGGTCCTCGAAGGAGGTGGCGAGGTGACAGGTGTCGACGCAGACACCGATGCGGTCGTGGCCGATCGCGGTGAGCGGGGCGATCGCGTCGCCCGTGGTCTCCACGGTGCAGCCCGGTTCCGGTTCGAGGCCGATGCGGATCGATTTGCCGGTCAGCTCCGCGAGCGCGTCCAGGCGTTGGGCGAGCGCGGTGAGGGCGGCGCGGGCGGCTTCGGCGTGGGTGGTGTCGAAGGGGGTGCGCCAGGCGAGAGGAAGGGTGGAGATGGTGCCTTCGGTGGCGTCGTCCGGCAGGAGCGCGGCGAGCAGGCGGGCCAGGTCGGTCGTGTGGGAGAGGCGCTCGGGGTCGGTCCAGTCCGGCTTGTAGACGCGGTACTTGACCTCTTCGGCGCCGAAGCCCTCGTACGGGAAGCCGTTGAGGGTGACGACCTCCAGGCCCCGCCGGTCGAGTTCGGTGCGCAGGCCGCGCAGGGCCGCCGGGTCGGTGACCAGGGCGTGCGCGGCGTCCTTGGCGAGCCACAGGCCGATGCCGAGACGGTCCCTGCCGAGCCGTTTGCGCACGGGTTCGCAGTGGTCGCGGAGTTGAGCGAGGACGCCGTCGAGGGTCTCGGCGGGGTGGACGTTGGTGCAGTACGCGAGGTGGACGACGCTGCCGTCGGGGTGCCGGAAGCGCATGGCTCACGCCCCGCCGCGGAGGATGGAGTTGCCCTCGTGGGTGGCTTCGGTGTCCGTCACATCGAGCGCGAGGCGGCCGCTGAGTCCGTAGAAGGAGACCGGGTTGCGCCACAGCACCAGGTCGACGTCGTCCTCGGTGAACCCGGACTCCAGCATGGCGTCGGCGACCTTGCGGGTCTTGAGCGGGTCGCTCTTGCCCCAGTCGGCCGCCGAGTTGACCAGGACCCGCTCGGTGCCGTGGTCGCGCAGGATGGCGACCATCCGGTCCTCGTCCATCTTGGTCTCGGGATAGACGGAGAAGCCGAGCCAGCATCCGCTGTCCTTGGCCTCCTTGACCGTGGTCTCGTTGAGATGGTCGACGAGGACCCGCTCCAGGGGCAGCGCGGACTCCCGGACGACGTCGAGGGTGCGGCGCATGCCCGCGAGCTTGTCGCGGTGCGGGGTGTGGACGAGGGCCGGCAGCTCGTGGTCGGCGGCGAGCTGGAGCTGGGCGGCGAAGGCGGCGTCCTCGGCGGGGGTCATGGAGTCGTAGCCGATCTCGCCGACGGCCACGACGTTGTCCTTGACGAGATAGCGGGGCAGCTCGTCGATGACCGGGGTGCAGCGGGGGTCGTTCGCCTCTTTGGGGTTGAGGGCGATGGTGCAGTGGTGGGCGATGCCGTACTGGGCCGCGCGGAAGGGCTCCCAGCCGAGCAGGGAGTCGAAGTAGTCGAAGAAGGAGGCCGGGGAGGTGCGGGGCTGGCCCAGCCAGAACGCGGGCTCGACGACGGCGCGGACGCCTGCGGCGTACATGGCCTGGTAGTCGTCGGTGGTGCGGGACGTCATGTGGATGTGGGGGTCGAAGATGCGCATCAGGACTCCTGATCCTCGCCGGTGGAAGGGGTCGCGGGGGCCGATGGCGCCGCTGCGGCCGAGGGGGCCGTAGGGGCGGCCAGGGCCAGGACGCGGTGCAGATCGCCGGGGACGGTGCGACCGGCAGCGGTGCGTTCGCCTGCGTAGTCGCCGAGCATGCGGGCGAGCTCGGCGTCGGCGCGGGCGCGGCGGTCGAGGTCGGCGACGGCTGCCACGGGGACACCGGTGAACAGGCACTTGAGCACCGCGTGGCGCCAGTCGTGCGGGGCGAGGTGCCGGGCTGCGTACGGACCGACGGCGGCGGCGACGAGCCGGGTGTCGTTGGTGCGCAGGGCGTCCTCGACCAGGGGCAGCGTCCCAGGCCCCTCGACCAGGTGGGGCAGGGCGAGCAGGACGGCTCGACGCTCGGCCGCGGTGCCTTGTTCGTAGACGCGGGTGAGGGTGGCCGGGTCCGCTTCGGCCGTGTGCAGGAGCAGCACGCGGGCGGCGTCGGCGTGGTCCTGGCCGCAGCGCCGCCCGGCCTCGGCGAAGCGCAGCTCCCAGAGGGGGGCCGGGCGTTGCTCCGGCCGTCCGCGGTGGGCGGCGGCCTCCGCCGTGGCCTGGTCGAGCCAGGCGCGGGCTGCCCCGTCGAGGGCGGCTTCGAGGCGGGTACGGAGGTCGTCGATGACGGCGGTCTCGGTCACGGGGTTCTTCCTCTGGCCGGGGCCGTACTCATCGCTTCGGTGGCCGCCTTGTTCAGGAACTCGATCGACCGGGAGGCGAGTTGGGGGCCCGCGTGGGAGTGGCGGGGCAGTTCGACGACGGTGAGGCCCTGGTAGCCGGTGGCAGCGAGGGCTTCGAGGACGGGCGGGAAGTCGATCTCTCCGTCCCCGAACGGGAGGTGTTCGTGGACGCCCCGGCGCATGTCCTCGATCTGGACGTGCCGGAGCCAAGGGGCGGCGGCGCGCACGCAGTCGGCGGGCGACTGCGGTTCCAGGCACTGGCAGTGGCCGATGTCGAGGGTGAGGCCGAGGAGCTGGGGATCTCCCAGTTCGTGACGGAGCCGGTGGAAGTCGGCGAGCGTGGAGAGGAGGTGGCCGGGTTCGGGTTCGATGGCCAGGGGCACACCGGCGCCGGACGCGGCGTCAAGGACGGGACCGATGGCTTCGGCGAGCCGCTGCCAGGCGGTGTCCTCACAGGTGCCTTCGGGGGTGATGCCGCTGAAGCAGTGCACGGCGTGGGCACCGAGGTCGGCGGCGACCTGGACGGCACGGATCAGCAGGCGGACACGGGCGGCGCGCGCGTCCGGGTCGGGGTCCAGGAGCGAGGGGCCGTGCTTGCGGCGCGGGTCGAGCACGTAGCGGGCGCCGGTCTCGATCGTCGCCGTCAGACCGAGCCGCTCCAGGCTGCGGGCCACGTGGCGGGTGCGGGCGGCGAGGTCGGGGGCGAGGGGGTCGAGGTGCATGTGGTCGAGGGTGAGGCCGACGCCCGCGTAGCCGAGGTCGGCGAGGAGGCCGAGGGCGTCGTCGAGGCGGAGGTCGGTCAGCCCGTTGGTGCCGTAGCCGAAGCGGAAGGGGGGCGGGGCCCCCGTCGCGTGAGCAGTACCCGTCATGTGACGCTCACCTTCCGGCCGAACTTGCGGGCAGCCGGGGCCAGCGCGGCGGTCAGCAGCGCGGAGCCCAGGGCGCCCGTCCGGGCGGAGAGTGCGGCCTGGAGCGGGATCATGGCTCGGATGCCGCCGCCCACGGCCCGCTGGGTGAGCTGCGGGGACGGGTTGAGCGCGGCGTGGAAGAGGGGCCGGGCGGCGGTGACCGCGTAGGTGGCGGCGAGCGCGGCCTGGACGGCACCGCGAGCGCCGGTCCGCCAGTCGCTGCCGGGGCCGCCCGAGCCCACGGGACGCCCCGTGGCCAAGCCCGGCACGCCGCCGGGGGGCCACGCCCGGCTCGCTGGACGACCCGCCCATCGGCCCGCGGCGGCCAGCACCGAGGCAACCTCGGAGGCGGCGGCCGGGGCGCCCGGCGATGGCTGCCCACTGGTGGAGCCCGGTAGGCCGCGGGTGGCTGCTGCGCCGCGGCCTACCGGGAGTTGAGGGGCGCCGGGGCGGACTGCGCTGCCGGTGTCGTAGCCGGTACCGAGGCCACCGCCTGCTGCGCCGGAGCCTGTTCCAGAACCGGAACCAGCGACTGCCCCGAAGCCGGAACCGGTACCTGCCCCGAAGCCGGTGCCGGTGCCGGTGCCGGTGCCAGTGCCAGAACCGGAGCCTGCCCCGGCGCCGGCTTCACTGCTCAAGCTGTCGCCGAAGCCGGGGCTGACCGAAGCCCCGGCACCAGTGCCTGTTCCGGCGTCGGCACCCGCCCCGCGACAGGCACCGCCCCTGCCGCCCCTGCCGCTCCGGGCCAGCAGTTGTGCAAGCGCCGCCGTCGCCGCGAGCGCGCACAAGGGTGCCGCCGTGGAGCCGCCCTGGGCTTCGCGGCGCGAGACCGCCGTCACCGCGAGGGTGTGGGCGCCCAGGACGAGGGCCGTGGGAACCGCCGCGCGGAGGCCTCCCCCGGCGACGGGACGAGCGAGTGCGGGCCTTCCCGAGAGCTTCGCGCTCCCCCTCCGGCCCACCCTCCGGCCCGCCCCCGGACTCACCGCCCGCACGCCCGCCGAGGTCGGTGCCGACGTGGCCGCCGCCCCCAGGAGCAGGTCGAGCGCACGGGCCGCCGCCATCGCGGCCGGGCCCGCCGGAGTGTGCTTCAGGCCCAGGTCGTACGCCCACACCGTGGCCGCCAAGCCGCTCGCCACCGTCAGAGCGGGGCGTCCCGCGCCCGCGGCCAGGGCAAGGCCTCCTGCCGTCAGAGCCGCCGCCGCGCCCAGTGCGGCAGCCGGGGCTATGCGGCCGGACGGCAACGGGCGGTGCGGGCGCTCGATCGCGTCCTCCGCCCGGTCCGCCCAGTCGTTGAGGGCCATGCCCGCCTCGTAGAGGGAGAGAGAGGCGGCGACGGCGAGGAGAGTGCGGCGGTTGGGTCGCAGCCCCGTCGCCGCCGCCCCGGCAAGAGCGTCGCCGGGGACGGTGAACAGGGCGGAGACACGCAGCAGTTCGGCCCAGTCACGGCCGGTGCCCAGAGGGACACCTCCCCGGCTCCCCGGTTCGGAAACGGAACCTGAGCCCTCACGGGAATCCGAGCCCTCAGCCGAAGCACTCGCGCTCCCGCCCCTCACGCACCCACCCCCCGCAGCCGAGAAGCGAACCCGACGAGCGCCTCGTACTGCTCGGCGAGGGCCGACGACGAGCCGTCGTCCGGGTCCTTGAAGTAGAAGCCCAGCTCCCCCAAGGGCCCGGAAAGACCCCTCTCGTGGGCGCGGGCCAGCAAGCGGGCCAGGTCCAGGATCAGCGGTGCCGCGAGGGCCGAGTCGCAGCCCTGCCAGGTCGTCTGCAGGACCATCCGCGCGCCGAGGAAGCCGTCGAACGCGATGTGGTCCCAGGCGGTCTTCCAGTCGCCGAGCGAGGGGACGTCGTCGATGTGGACCTCGCCCTCGGGGGCGGAGCCCAGCGTGTCCGCGAGGACCCGCTCCTTGCCGGCGTTCTTCGCCGCCGCCGCGGCCGGGTCCGCGAGGGCCGCGCCGTCTCCGCCGCCCAGGAGGTTCGTGCCCGACCAGGCGCGGACCGCGAGCGCGCGCTGGGCGAACATCGGGCCGATGACCGACCGCAGGAGCGTCTGGCCCGTCTTGCCGTCCCGGCCCGCGTAGGGAAGCCCGGATGAGGCGGCCGCCGAGGCAAGGTCCGGGTGGTGCAGGCCCGTCGACGGGGTGAAGTTCACGTACGGGCAGCCCGCCCGCAGCGCCGCTGCCGCGTAGAGCGAGCTTGCGGGCAGCCTCCCCGCGCCCTCCTCCGGCAGCGGTTCCGTCGACGCCACGTTCACGACCACCGCACGGGCAAGTCCCCGGCGACGTACGAAATCGCGGAGGTCTGCGGCGAAGGACGCGATCAGTTCCTCGTCCGTCCTGCCGTCGGAGTCCCCGCGGCGCGGCCCGCCCGCGCGGATCTCCGCGTCCGCGGCGGCCAGTTCGGCGGCCACCGCGGACGGCACGCCGTGCGGGAGCACACCCCCGGCGGCCAGCTGCTCCGCCCGCTTGGGCAGCGGGCACTCCATCACGTCGTGGCCGCCGAAGACCAGCGAAGACAACGTTGGCAGACCGCTGTCGGCGAACGGCCCGGTCTCCGTGACCATGCCGGTCGGCGGGTGCAGGCCGGCCGTCACGGCCGCGCACCCCGCGACCGCCGTCGTGGCGACCGAACCACGCGCTCCGATCAACCACACCCCGGTCGGCCCGCCACCCGAAGAACCAGATGAGCCAGAAGAACCAGAAGAAGGGGAATGGGACACGGCTGCCTCCTGTCGTACACGCGGCGATCGCGCTGGGGAAGAAAGACGGGGAAGGACGGGGAAGAGAGACGGCTGACGGAAGTAAAGACGGCGGGCGGAGGTCCGGCGTCCTCCGCCCGCCGCCGTCTAGCGGCCCACGCCGGACGCGGCGTCGGCCGGCAGGTCCTTCACCCGGATGTCACGGAAGGAGACCTGGTCGTCGGCACCGTGGTTCTGGATGCCGATGTGACCGTCCTTCAGGCTCCTCGCGGGATCCGTGTTGGTGAAGTCGTTGATCTTCACTCCGTTGAGAAAGATCCGAAGGCGTTCGCCCTCGACCCGGAGCTCGTAGGTGTTCCACTCCCCCGGCGGATTCAGCGCCTTGTCGCGCTGCTTCAGGTCGGCGGACTTGAAGCCGTAGACGGAACCGGTGGTCTTCTCCGGAACGTCCGTGGCGTCGATCTGGATCTCATAGCCGTTGTTCACAGCCGACCAGGGGTCGTCGGAGGCCGGGAAGCCCACGAAGATCCCCGAGTTGTCGTCGCCGTCCATGCGCCAGTCCAGCTTGAGGGAGTAGGAGCCGAGCTCCTTCGCCCCGTACCAGAGCATGCCCATGCCGCCGACGGTCTTCAGGGTCCCGTCCTGCTCGTTCAGTTCGAACGAACCGGGGCCCGCCTGCTTCCAGGCCTCAAGCGACTTGGTCGTGCCGTCGAAGACGGGGGTGTACCCCTTCTCCGGACGGCAGTCGGCTTGCGCCGCGCCCGTCGCCCAGCGGATCCCGCCGAGCAGATGCGTGCGGTACGCGGCATCGGCGAACGACTCCTTGGTGTGGCCGCTGCCCGTGTAGAAGGAGCGGCCGCCCTGATAGTCCTGGCACCAGGCGATGGGATGGTCGCCGGACATCGAGCCGCCCGAGTAGGACGACTCGTCGAGCGAGGCCAGGACATGGGCGCGGTCCCGGGGATTGGAGCGGTAGTTGTACCACTCGTCGGTCCGGTCCCAGATCCCCGGCAGATGCGCCGTGGACGGGTGCCCGTGGTCCTCGACCCGCACCTTCGCGGGCTGGATCGCGGGGTGCGACTGGAAGTACGCGCCCGCGAGCCCGCCGTAGAAGGGCCAGTCGTACTCGGTGTCGGCGGCGGCGTGCACGCCCACGTACCCGCCGCCCTTCTTGATGTAGCCCTCGAAGGCCCTCTGCTGGGCGGCGTTGAGGACGTCGCCCGTCGTCGAGAGCCAGACCACGGCGTCGTAGCGCGCGAGGTTCTTGGCCGTGAAGGCCCCGGCGTCCTCGGTCGCGTCGACGGCGAAGCCGTTCGCCGTGCCGAGCTCCTTGATGGCCGCGATGCCCTCAGGGATGGAGTCGTGGCGGAAGCCCGCGGTCTTCGAGAAGACCAGGACCTTCTCACCCTCCTGCTTGCCCTCCGGCTTCGATGCCGCGGGGCCCGACACACAGCCGATGAGCAGAGCGGCGGCGGCGCTCGCGGTGGCGATCCGTGCGGATGCGCGCATGGTGACCCCTTCCTCAGCTCGTGGTGAAGGTGAGGTCGTCGACGTCGTACAGGGCTCCGGTGCCCGTGCCCTTGAAGACCAGGAAGAGCGTCGTCGTCGACCTCGGTGCCTTGCTGATGGCGGTGCTCACGTCGGTGTAGGTCTCCCACCCACCGGTCGGTGCGACCTTGGCCTTGCCCAGGAGCCTGCCGGTGGCCGAGCCGCTGCGGACCTCGAGCGTGCCGCCCGCTCCGGCCGACGCGACGCGCGCGGTCAGCTTGGTGGCGTTGCCGAGGATGTAGGGCTTGAAGGAGATCCAGTCGCCGTTGTTGATGTCGCCGACCGTCTTGCCGCCGTGCGCCGGGGTGTGGTTGGTGATGGAGACGCCCTTGGAGCCGTCGTAGTGCTCGGCCTGGCGGTGCTTGGGCTGGACGACGTTCTGGTCGTGCGTGGTCAGCGCGGGCTGGCCATTGGCACCCTTGTCGGTGTACTCGGCGTCGAAGACCCCGAAGATGTTGGCGTTCGGGTCATGCTCGCCGTCCGCCGACGTCTGGAGGGTTCCCTCGCAGCCGTTGGCCGTGGTCACCGGGTGGCCGTGGCTGTCATGGCCGAGGATGTGGGTGACCTTGACCTTGGTGCAGTCGATCGGGCCGTCTTCCCTGTCGGTCACCTTCACCTTGAAGGGCACCTTGTCGCCGAAGGTGAACAGCTGCCCGTCGCCCGGGAGATCCAGCGTGACCTTGGGCGCGGTGTTGCCGACGGTGACGTGCGCGCTGGCCGATCCGGTGCGCCCGGTGGAGTCCTTGACGGTCACGGTCGCGGTGTACACGCCGTTCTTCTTATACGTGTACGAGGGGTTCTGCTGGGTCGACTTGCCGCCGTCGCCGAAGTCCCACGCGTAGGTCAGCGTGCCGCCGTCGGCGTCCGTGGCCTTCGCGGTGAAGTTGGTCCTGAGCGGGGCCTGGCCGCTGGTCACGGAGGCGCTCGCCTCGACGACCGGGGAGTGGCCGTCGGTGGCGTTCTCGATGCGGAAGAGACCGGAGTTCTCGTCGCCGCCGAACCAGGCGGTGCCGTAGTCCAGGACGTACAGCGCGCCGTCGGGGCCGAACTCCATGTCCATGATCTGCGTGCCCGTCCAGGGGAACGGGTTGATCTTGGAGACCGTGCCGTCCGCGCTCTGCTCGATGCGCTTGATCCAGCGCCGTCCGAACTCACCCGCGAAGAAGTCGCCGTCGTACGCCTCCGGGAACTTCACCGGGGAGGTGTTGGCCGCGTCATAGCGGTAGACGGGGCCGCCCATCGGGGACTCCGAGCCCGAGCCGAACTCGGGGACGGATCCGCCGTCGTAGGGAATCCAGGCTTCCTGTGCGGCCGGCAGATCGGTCAGGCCGGTGTTGTGCACGGAATCGTTCTTCGGTGCGGCGCAGTCGAAGGCGGCGCCGGAGGTCTGGGTCGCGAAGTCGTAGTCGATGTAGGCGTCGTTCTTGCCGGTGCAGTACGGCCAGCCGAAGTTGCCCGGCTTGGTCACGCGGGCGAACTCGACCTGTCCTGCGGGGCCGCGCTTGGGGTCGGCCGCGCCCGCGTCGGGTCCGTAGTCGCCGACGTACACCGTGCCGGTGGGCTTGTCGACGCTCATGCGGAAGGGGTTGCGGAAGCCCATCGCGTAGATCTCGGGCTTGGTCTTCTCGGTGCCCGGCGCGAAGAGGTTGCCGTCCGGGACGGTGTACGTGCCGTCGTCGGCGACCTTGATGCGCAGGATCTTGCCGCGCAGGTCGTTGCTGTTGCCGGCGCTGCGGCGGGCGTCGAAGGCGGGGTTGCGGTCCGCGCGCTCGTCGAGCGGCGAGAAGCCGTCCGAGGCGAAGGGGTTGGAGTCGTCGCCCGTCGAGAGGTAGAGGTTGCCGTCCTTGTCGAAGTCGATGTCGCCGCCTACGTGGCAGCAGATGCCGCGGGTCGCGGGGACGTCGAGGACCTTCTTCTCGCTGGCGTTGTCGAGGGTGCCGTCGGTCTTCAGGACGAAGCGGGAGAGGCGGTTGACGCCGTCGAACTTCTTGAAGTCGTCGGCCGTGCCGGTCTCCGGGGCGTCGCCCGCGGGGGTGTCGAGCGGGGGCGCGTAGTAGAGGTAGATCGCGCGGTTCTCGCTGAACTTGGGGTCGAGGCCGACGCCTTGGAGGCCCTCTTCGTCGTGCGTGTAGACCGGTATCTTGCCCGCGATCTTGGTGTTGCCCGCGGCGTCCGTGAGCCGGAGCGTGCCGTCGCGGGAGGTGTGCAGGACCGAGCGGTCGGGCAGGACGGCGAGTGTCATCGGCTCGCCCGTCTCGGTCTCGCCCTTGGCGAGCGTCACTTGCTGGAAGTCCTCGGCCGCGGCGGCCTTGCCGCCTGCCGCCTCGTCCGCCTGAGCCTGGGCGGCTCGGACGGCCTCCGGGTCGGCGGCGTTCGCGGCGGGGACGGCGAGGGTGAGCGTGGCACCGGCCAGCAGGGTGCCGGTGAAGAGCGCGAGGGTCTTGCGGAGTCTGCGGGTCTTACGGAGTCTGAGGCGTTTCCTGTGCACGGGGGTTCCTCCGGAAGGGGGACGGTCGTACGCGGGTGTGGTGCGGTGGCGCCGGGCGCCGGGGTGCGCCGTCACCCCGGGGAGATTCATGTCCTGTACACATCAGGGACGGTAGCCACGTTTGTCTTGGACGGAAAGCCCTTGCACAGCAACAGAGTTCAGCTTTTTCCTTGGGCAGGACAAAGTGACTCCGGGCAAGGGCCTCCCGGCCAAGGACCCGTGGACAGAGGTCAGTTCCCGCCGAACGCCGCGTCGAACGACGCCGTCGGCGGCTCGAAGTCGAACGCCTTCAGGCGCTTGAGCGCCTCAGGAGCCCCCTGGAGGCGGTCCATCCCCGCGTCCTCCCACTCCACCGAGATCGGCCCCGCATACGAGATCGAGCTCAGCATCCGGAACACGTCCTCCCAGGGGACGTCGCCGTGACCCGCCGACACGAAGTCCCAGCCGCGGCGCGGATCGCCCCACGGGAGATGCGAGCCGAGGCGGCCGTTGCGGCCGTCGAGGCGGCGCCTGGCCTCCTTGCAGTCGACGTGGTAGATCCGGTCCCGGAAGTCGTAGAGGAAGCCGACCGGGTCCAGGTCCTGCCACACGAAGTGCGAGGGGTCGAAGTTCAGGCCGAAGGCCGGGCGGTGGCCGACCGCCTCAAGGGCGCGGTGCGTCGTCCAGTAGTCGTACGCGATCTCGGAGGGGTGCACCTCGTGCGCGAAGCGCACGCCCTGTACGTCGAAGACGTCAAGGATCGGGTTCCAGCGCTCGGCGAAGTCGTCGTAGCCGCGCTCGATCATCGACTCCGGCACGGGCGGGAACATCGCCACCAGATGCCAGATCGCCGAGCCCGTGAAGCCGACGACCGTGTCGACACCGAAGGCCGCCGCCGCGCGTGCCGTGTCCTCGATCTCGCGGGCGGCCCGCTGCCGTACGCCCTCCGCGTCGCCGTCGCCCCAGATGCGGGCGGGCAGAATCGCCTGATGCCGCTCGTCGATGATCGCGTCACAGACGGCCTGTCCGACCAGGTGGTTGGAGATGGCCCAGCACTTGAGGCCGTACTTGTCGAGGAGCTGGCGGCGCGAGTCCAGGTAGGAACGGTCGTTCAGCGCCTTGTCGACCTCGAAGTGGTCGCCCCAGCAGGCGAGTTCGAGACCGTCGTAGCCGAAGTCGCGGGCGAGGCGGCAGACCTCCTCAAGCGGCAGGTCGGCCCACTGGCCGGTGAAGAGCGTGAAGTCGCGGGGCATGAACAGTCCTCCTCAGACCGTGACGGGGGTGGCAGCTACGAGGGTGTAGACCGAGTTCTTCGCCGCGCTCTCCTCCACCGCGGCGAGCACCCGCTGCACCGAGAGGCCCGCGGCGAAGGACGGTTCGGGCTGCTCGCCGGTGGCGATGGCGTGCAGCAGGTCGTGGGCCTGGTGCACGAACGTGTGCTCGTAGCCGAGGCCGTGACCCGGCGGCCACCAGGCCTCCAGATACGGATGGCCCGGCTCGGTCACCAGGATGCGGCGGAAGCCCGATGACGTGGCGGGCTCCGTGTGGTCGTGGAAGGAGAGCTCGTTCAGGCGCTCCAGGTCGAAGGCCAACGAGCCGTTCGAGCCGTTGAGTTCGAGCCGCAGGGCGTTCTTGCGGCCCGCGGCGAAACGGGTCGCCTCGAACGAGGCGAGGGCGCCCGACGGGAAGCGGCCGGTGAAGACCGCGGCGTCGTCCACCGTCACCTGGCCGGTCGCGGTGCTCCCCTCCCCCGTGAGCCCGCTCGACACCCCGTCGAGCAGCGGCCGCTCCCGCACGAACGTCTCGGTCAGCGCCGAGACGCCCGCCACCGGCTCCCCCGCAAGGAACTGCGCGAGGTCCACGATGTGCGCCCCCAGGTCGCCGAGCGCGCCCGAACCCGCACGGTCCTTGCGCAGCCGCCACGTCAGCGGGAAGCCGGGGTCGACCAGCCAGTCCTGGAGGTAGGTGAGGCGGACGTGCCGCAGCGTGCCGAGCCGGCCGTCGGCGATCATCTGCCGGGCGAGCGCGAGAGCGGGAACGCGGCGGTAGTTGAAGCCGACCATCGCCACCTGCCCCCGCGCCCGTGCCCGTTCGGCTGCCTCGGCCATCGCCTCGGCCTCCTCGACGGTGTTGGCGAGCGGCTTCTCGCACAGCACGTGCTTGCCCGCGTCGAGCGCGGCGATCGCGATCTCCGCGTGGCTGTCACCGGGGGTGCAGATGTCGATGATGTCGACGTCGTCACGGGCCACGAGTGCACGCCAGTCGGTCTCCGCCGCGGCCCATCCAAGGCGGTCCGCCGCGGCGCGCACGGCGGCGCCGTCGCGTCCGCAGACCGCCGAGAGGACCGGCCGCAGCGGCAGATCGAAGACGCGTCCGACGGTGCGCCAGCCCTGGGAGTGGGCGGCGCCCATGAAGGAGTATCCGACCATGCCCACCCCCAACGGCCGCTTACCGGTCTCAGCCTCGTGTTCCGTCTCACGCATGCGGTACTCCTCCTCGTAAACGCTCGGTGGGGGGTGCGGACGCGCGCATCACTTGAAGCCGGTGGACATGTACTTGCTGATGTTTTCCTTGTCGACCACGGCCGAGTAGAGCGTGATGAAGGCCGGGATCTCGAACTCGGCCATGCCGCTGACACCCTTGCTCTGGCCGAGCGCACGGGCCAGGTCGATCGCCGAGGCGGCCATCGACGGCGGGTAGAGCACGGTGGCCTTGAGCACGCTGTCGTCGGACTCGATGGCCTGCATGGCGGAGAGCGCGCCCGCGCCGCCGACCATCAGGAAGTCGTCGCGGCCCGCCTGCTTGATGGCGCGCAGGGCGCCCACGCCCTGGTCGTCGTCGTGATTCCACAGCGCGTCGAAGTTCTTCTGCGCCTGGAGGAGCTGGGACATCTTCTGCTGTCCCGACTCGACGGTGAACTCGGCGGCCTGCCGGGCGACCTTCTCGATGTTCGAGTAGTTCTTCAGGGCGTCGTCGAAGCCCTTCGAGCGCTGCTTGGTGAGCTCCAGGTTGTCCAGGCCCGCCAACTCCACGACCTTGGCGTTCTTCTTGCCCTTGAGCTTCTCGCCGATGTAGTGGCCGGCGCTCAGGCCCATGCCGTAGTTGTCACCGCCGATCCAGCAGCGGTAGGCCTGCGGCGACGCGAAGACCCGGTCGAGGTTGACGACGGGGATGCCCGCCTTCATGGCCTTCAGGCCGACCTGGGTGAGCGCCTTGCCGTCGGCCGGCAGGATCACCAGGACGTCGACCTTCTTGTTGATCAGCGTCTCGACCTGGCCGATCTGGGCGGCGGTGTCGTTCGAGCCCTCGGTGGACTCCAGCGTGACGTCCGAGTACTTCTTCGCCCGCTCCTTGGCGTTGTCGTTGATCGCGTTGAGCCAGCCGTGGTCGGCCTGCGGACCCGCGAAGCCGATGGTGACCTGCTTGCCGGGCTTGTCGTCGGCGACCTGCTGGCTCTTGTCGTCCGAGGCAGCACCGTCGGAGTCTTTGGGCTCGTTGCTGGTGCACCCCGTGATGAGGGCACCGGTCGACAGGGCGGCGGCTCCGAAGAGCAGTCCTCTGCGGCTCGCGAATGGGGATGTCTCTGGCATGGCGGTGAACCCTTCGGGTCTGCGGGTCATGTATGGGAGGACGTACGTCGCTGGACGAGCACCGCGGCGACGATGATCGCCCCCTTGGCGATCTGCTGGACGGCGGTCTCCAGGTTGTTGAGCGCGAAGATGTTCTGGATCGTGATGAAGATCAGTACGCCGAGCACGGAGCCGGTGATGGTGCCCCGGCCGCCGCTGAGCAGGGTGCCGCCGATGATCGCGGCGGCGATGGCGTCCAGCTCGTAGAGGTTGCCGTTGGTGTTCTGGCCCGACCCGGACAGGACGATCAGCATGAAGGCCGCGATGCCGCAGCAGAGCCCGGAGAGCAGGTAGAGGTAGAGCCGCTGCCTGCGTACGTCGATGCCGGCGAGCCGTGCCGCTTCCGCGTTGCCGCCGACCGCGACCGAGCGCCGCCCGAAGGTGGTGCGGTTCAGGAGCAGCCAGCCGACGGCGGTGACGGCCGCGAAGACGAGCACGAGCGGCGGGATGCCGAGGATGTAGGAGTCGCGCTCGCCGAGCTTCAACACCCCGTCCACGGTGACCATTTGCGTCTTGCCGTCGGTGATCTCAAGTGCGAGACCCCGGCCCGATGCGAGCATCGCGAGCGTCGCGATGAACGGCACCATCCCGCCGTACGCGATGAGCATTCCGTTGACGAGGCCGCAGGCCATGCCGACGATCACCGCGGTGAACAGGATGCCCGCGACGCCGTACTCCTGGGTGGCGACCGTCGTCGCCCACACCGAGGCGAGCGCGACGATGGCGCCGACGGACAGGTCGATGCCGCCGGAGATGATCACGAAGGTCATGCCGACCGTGACGACGCCGATGACGGACGCCTGGGTCAGGATCAGCTGGACGTTGTCGGTGTCGAGGAACGAGTCGGGCTGGGTGATGCCGCCGATCAGGACCAGGACGGCGAGCACACCGAGCAGGGACAGCGTCCGCAGGTCGGCACGTGCGGAGAGCGTCCGCAACGGGCTTGCGCCGTCCGCGGGGCCACTCTTCGATGTGGCGGGCCGTGGCGGCGATGCGGGCTGCGTCATGACGCCGGGCTCCCTTCGAGTACGAGGTCGAGTACGCGGTGTTCGTCGAGGTCACGGGCGGGCGCCGTATGGACGACGCGCCCCTCGCGCAGGACCAGGACACGGTCGGCGAGGCCGAGGACTTCGGGCACTTCACTGGAGACGAGGAGGACGGCGAGGCCGTCGTCGGCGAGCCGGCGGATCACGGCGTACAGCTCGGCGCGGGCGCCGACGTCCACGCCGCGGGTCGGCTCGTCGAGCAGCAGGACGCGGCAGCCGCGGAGCAGCCAGCGGGCCAGGACGGCCTTTTGCTGATTGCCGCCGGAGAGCGTGCGCACGGGCGCCGAGGGATTGTCGGGGCGCAGGGAGAGCTCGCGGGTCGCGGTCTGCGCGGCCTTCCGCTCGGCGCCCCGGTCGAGCCAACCGCCGCGCGAGAAGCGGGACATGGAGGAGACCGACACGTTGTTGGTGACGGACTCCAGCATCAGCAGGGCCTGCGCCTTGCGCTCCTCGGGGGCCAGACCGACTCCGGCGCGCACGGCGGCCCGCACGCTGCCGGGCTTCAACACCTGGCCGCCGAGGGTGACGTGGCCGGTGGTCGCCTTGCGTGCGCCGTAGATGGTCTCCAGGATCTCGGAGCGCCCGGAGCCGACGAGTCCGGCAAGGCCGACGATCTCGCCGGGGCGCAGTTCGAGGTCGAGGGGTTCGAACTCACCGGCGCGGGAGAGGCCCGCCACCTTCAACACCGGTTCAGCGGTGGGTGGTTCGACGGGTCGGTCCGGGAAGACGTACTCGACGTTGCGGCCCGTCATCAGGGCGACGACCTCGCGGGTCGGGGTCTCCTTCGCGGGGAGTCCGCCCGCGACCGCCCGGCCGTCCTTGAGGACGGTGACGCGGTCGCCGATGCGGCGGATCTCTTCGAGGCGGTGGGAGATGTAGACGACGGCGACGCCGTCCGCCGTGAGATCGCCGACGATGCGGAAGAGGTTGTCGACCTCGTCCGGGTCGAGGGCGGCCGACGGCTCGTCCATGACGATGAGGCGCACTTCGTGGGAGAGCGCGCGGGCCATCGACACGATCTGCTGATGGGCGGCGGAGAGGTCACCCACGAGCGTTCCTGGGTCGATCTCGGCGTGCCCAAGTCGCTTGAGGAGTGCGGAGGTCGAGACCTTCGCCTCGCGGCCCTTCACGACGAAACCGGCCGCGGTCGGCTCATGTCCGAGGTGGACGTTCTCGGCCACGGACAGGCCCTCCACCAGGTCGAGCTCCTGGTAGATGGTGGCGATGCCGAGGCGCATGGCGGCGATGGGCGACTTGAGCGTGGTGCGCTCGCCGCGCCAGGTGATCTCGCCGCCGTCGGGCTGGTGCGCCCCGGCGAGGACCTTGATGAGCGTGGACTTCCCGGCGCCGTTCTGGCCGAGGAGGCAGTGCACTTCGCCGGCCTGGACCTGGAGGTCGACGCCGTCGAGGGCGCGGACGCCGGGGAACGACTTGGTGATGCCGGACATGGTGAGCAGGGGTGGTTCTGGTGCCATGGCGGGTCCCTCGGGCGGGTGCGGCCGGTTACAGGGCAGGGCGGGGTAGGGCGGTGGCCCCTTCGTGGGGGCGAAGCCTGTTTCGGAGCAGGGCGAGGCAGCGCGCTGTACTGGGTGAGGTGTGGTGCCGGGCGTCGTACGGGTCGTACAGGTGGTACGGGTGGTGCGTACGGATCAGGCCGGTGAGAACAGGTGGTCGCTGATGAGCCGGGCGCCGCCGATGACTCCGGCGGTGGGCCCCAACTCGCCCAGGACGATGGGGAGGTTGCCCGTCGCCAGGGGCAGCGACTGGCGGTAGACCTGGGTGCGGATGGCGGCGAGCAGCGTGTGGCCGAGGCCCGTCACACCGCCGCCGATCACCACGAGGCCCGGATTGAAGAAGCTGACGAGGCCCGCGATGACCTGTCCTGTGCGGTTGCCGCCCGCGCGGATGAGGTCGAGTGCGGTGGCGTCACCGGCGGCGGCTGCCGCGGAGACATCGACGGCGCTGAGCTTCCCGGCGGCTTCCAGACGGGTCGCGAGCTCCTGGGAGAGCCCCTGACCGACGGCGTCCTCCGCGTCGCGGGCCAGTGCCGCGCCGCTGAAGTACGCCTCCAGGCAGCCCTTGTTGCCGCAGGCGCAGGGCCGTCCGTCCGGTTCGACCTGAATGTGGCCGATGTCGCCCGCGCTGCCGGTCACCCCTCGGTAGACCTCACCGCCGACGACGATCCCGCAGCCGATGCCCGTACCGATCTTGACGCAGAGGAAGTCGCCCACGGAGCGTGCGACGCCCGCGTGCTGCTCCCCCATCGCCATCAGGTTCACGTCGTTGTCGACCATGACGGGGCAGCCCAGATCCTGGCTGATGGCCTCCCGCACGGGGAAGCCGTCCCACCCCGGCATGATCGGCGGGGCGACCGGGACGCCTTCGGGGAAGCGGACGGGGCCCGGGACGCCGATCCCGGCGCCGTCGAACCCTTCCGCGAGTCCGGAGGCCTTCAACTTGGCTGCCATGGCGAGGACTTGCTCGAAGACCGCGACGGGGCCTTCGCGTACGTCCATGGGCTGGTTGATGTGGCCGAGGACCTCCAGCTCGGCATTGGTCACCGCTACGTCGACCGAGGTCGCGCCGATGTCCACACCGAGGAAGCGGAGGGCGGGGGCCAGGCGGATGTTGTGGGAGCGGCGGCCGCCGCGCGAGGCGGCGAGTCCGTCGGCGACCACGAGTCCGGTCTCCAGGAGCCGGTCCACCTCGACGGCCAGCTTCGACCGCGAGAGGTCGACCTGATCGCCCAGCTGGGCACGGGAGTTGGGCCCTCCGTCTCGCAGCAGCCGCAGCAGTCGCGCCTGGTGCGCATTGGCGGGTCGAGCCGTCATACGTCTCACGCGCCCCTCCCCGCCTCAGTGGGCAACTCATGTCGTCCAACTCGGTCCGCCGCGGCGGATTTTCGCCGTCGCGTCGGGCTTTCGAGGGGAACGTAGCAGCGCCTGCCGGGAGTGGGAAGAAGTTGCGCACGAATTACCCATGACTTTCTCCAGTCACAGGACAAAGAGGCGGACAGACGTGTCCCACGCATGACCTGAGAAGTGGTCGAACCGCCCACGCGCGGATCACGCAGCCGTGGGCGGTCCTCGACCGGAGAGGGGCAGACGCGTCAGGCGTCGCGCTCTCGGCGGTGGTACGTCTCCCGCGTGTGCTCCGTGTGCGCGCGCATGATCTCCGTCGCCCCGCGCTCGTCGCGCTCGGCGATCGCCGCGATCAGCCGGCGGTGCTCGATCCAGGACTGCTTGCCGCGCTGGCGGGCCACCGGCGTGTAGTACCAGCGCACCCGGCGGTCGACCTGCCCGGCGAGTTCGGCGAGGACGACATTGCCCGCCAGCTCCATCACCTTGGCGTGGAAGGCCGCGTTCGTGGCCACCACCAGATCCACCTCGCCGTCCGCGACGGCCTGCTCCCCCTTGGCGCACAGCTCTTCCAGGGCGGTGATCCCCGCCGTGCCCGTGTTGGCCGCGGCGAGCCGGGCGGCCTCCGCCTCCAGGAGCGTACGGACCGTGAGCAGCTGGTCCGCCTCCTCCTCGGTGGGCTCGTGCACGAACGCGCCCTGCGCGGGACGCAGATCGACCCACCCTTCGGTGTTGAGCCGCTGGAGCGCCTCGCGCACCGGCTGTCGTGACACCCCCAGATGCCCGGCCAGTTCGCTCTCCACCAGGTGCTGGCCCGGCTGGAGCGCACGGGTCGTGATGAGTTCGAGCAGTGCCTCGTAGACCCGCTCCCGGAGCGGACCGGGGCGTTCCAGCTTGGGCACCGCCCCCTGCGGCAGTCCTGTGGACAACATCGCGGTCCCCTCCTCGACGATTGCCTTTTGTCTACAGTCTACTGAGCACAATGACCAGCACCAGGGGGAGTTGACCCGGTCACACGGCTCGACAGCGGCGATCCGTCGCGCTAGGGGCAGCGGATGACCTGGCCCGCGTACGACAGGTTCCCACCGAAGCCGAAGAGCAGCACCGGATCGCCGTGGACGATCTCGCCGCGCTCCACCAGCTTGGACAGGGCGAGCGGGATGCTGCCCGCCGAGGTGTTGCCCGAGTTCACGACATCGCGCGCGACGACCGCGTTGACCGCGCCGATCCGCTCCGCGAGGGGCTCGATGATGCGCAGGTTGGCCTGGTGCAGGACGACCGCCGCCAGATCCGCCGGCGTGAGACCGACCTTCTCGCAGGCCTTGCGGGCGAGCGGCGGCAGCTGCGTCGTCGCCCAGCGGTAGACGCTCTGGCCCTCCTGCGCGAACCGCGGAGGCGTGCCCTCGATCCGGACGGCGTTGCCCATCTCGGGCACCGAGCCCCAGAGCACGGGACCGATGCCGGGCTCGTCGCCGGGAGCGCACGCCTCGACGACGGCAGCACCCGCGCCGTCCCCGACCAGGACGCACGTGGTGCGGTCCGTCCAGTCGGCCACCTCGGACATCTTGTCCGCGCCGATCACGAGCGCACGCGTGGCGGCTCCGGCCCGCACGGCGTGGTCGGCGGTGGCGAGTGCGTGCGTGAAGCCCGCGCAGACCACGTTCACGTCCATGGCGGCCGGGGAGGGGATGCCGAGGCGCGCCGCCACCCGTGCCGCCATGTTCGGCGAGCGGTCGATCGCGGTGGAGGTGGCGACCAGGACCAGGTCGATGGCGTCGGGCGCGAGGCCCGCGGCGGCGACGGCCTTGGCCCCGGCGTGCGCGGCGAGCTCGTCGACCGGCTCCTCGGGTCCCGCGATGTGGCGGGTGCGGATGCCCACGCGGGAGCGGATCCACTCGTCGCTGGTGTCGACCATGCCCGCCAGATCCTCGTTGGTGAGGATCTTGGCGGGCTGGTAGTGGCCGACGGCGGCGATGCGTGAGCCGTGCATGAACGGGTCCCCCTTGTTGCCGGAGATGCGGGACCGTCCAGTCTGGTCAGCGACTCACCAGTAACAGGACGCGTAAAGCGACAGGAATCGGGCGTGGGCTTTGGACACTTCTCATCATCGGGTCACCCGGTGAAGAGCTGAGTGGCCTTGTGTACGAGTTCATACAGCCCATATGCGAGCGGAAGCCCCACCCAGAGCCACGCGCCGACGATCAGGGCGCGACGGCGCGGCGGGCTACTTGGCGGCGTGCTGGTCGGTGCCGTCATGGGCGGCCTCCCTCGGGGCGGGGATGTGGTGGCGGGCGTGGACGGGCCGGACGAATTCGTTCGCCACGAAGCCGACGACCAGGAGTCCGATCATGATCGTGAGGGAGAGGCCGTAGAGCCCCGCCCCGTGCTTGCCCGCCTCTTCCTGGCGGTCGGCGACCCAGTTCACGATCAGCGGCCCGAGGACACCGGCCGTGGACCAGGCGGTGAGGAGCCGGCCGTGGATCGCTCCGACCTGGTAGGTGCCGAAGAGATCCTTCAGGTACGCGGGGATCGTCGCGAAGCCGCCTCCGTAGAAGGAGAGGATCACCAGGGCGCAGACGATGAAGAGCGGTTTCGAGCTGTCTCCGAACAGGACGATCAGCAGATACATCAGCGCGCCGACGCCCAGGTAGACGCGGTAGACGTTCTTGCGGCCGATCAGGTCGGACGTCGACGACCAGCCGATGCGTCCGGCCATGTTCGCGGCGGAGAGCAGGGCCACGAAGCCCGCGGCGGCGGCCGCCGAGACCGGCGTCGAGGTGTCCGAGAAGAAGTCGGTGATCATCGGCGCCGCCTTCTCCAGGATCCCGATGCCCGCGGTCACGTTCATGCAGAGCACGATCCACAGGAACCAGAACTGGGGCGTGCGCACGGCGGCCCGCGCGGACACCTGCGGCCCGTCGAGCACACCGGGAGCACCGGGCGCCCGCGCCCCTTCCGTACGCGGCACCCGCACGAGCAGCACGCCGAGCGCCATGAAGACGGCGTACGTGAGGCCGTGCACGAGGAAGGCGAGCGCGATGCCGTCGGAGTCCGAGCCGAAGGAGTCCAGCATCTGCGCCGACCAGGGCGACGCGATGAGCGCGCCGCCGCCGAATCCCATGATCGCGATGCCGGTCGCCATGCCGGGCCGGTCGGGGAACCACTTGATCAGTGTCGACACGGGCGAGATGTAGCCGATGCCGAGGCCTATGCCGCCGACGAAGCCGTACCCGAAGACGATCAGCCAGTACTGGCTGATCGCGGCGCCGAGTGCCGCGATCAGGAAGCCGGACGAGAAGCAGACGAGCGCGACCGTCATCGCCCAGCGCGGTCCGTTGCGCTCCACGAGCGTGCCGCCGAAGGCCGCCGAGAGGCCGAGCATCACGATGCCGAGCTGGAAGGGGAGCGCGCTCTGCGTGCCGCTGAGGTGGAGCGCTGATTCCAGCGGGGGCTTGAAGACGCTCCAGGCGTAGGCCTGGCCGATGGAGAGGTGGACGGACAGGGCGGCGGGCGGTACGAGCCAGCGGCTCCATCCCGGAGGTGCGACGGGGGGCCTCATGATCCCGAACAGTAGGAAGACAGGAGGGGAGTTGGGAAGAGGCGGACGCGATTCCGTCGACGGTATGCAATCTGCCGCGCAACCCCTTGCTGGGCCAACTTCCATACTGTAGACAATATTCCATCGACAGTCATGGCATGCGATGGCCACGGTCACGGCATGCGACGTCGACCCTGAGCCTTCTTCGGATCCCTCAACCGAACGGAGCGCGCCACCGTGAAAGTCGCAGTCCTCGGCGCCGGTGCGATCGGCGCCTACGTCGGAGCCGCGCTGCACCGCGCCGGTGCCGACGTCCATCTCGTAGCCCGTGGACCGCATTTGGCGGCCATGAGGCAGCACGGAGTACGTGTCCTCAGCCCACGCGGCGACTTCACCGCACGGGCCCACGCCACCGACGACCCGGCCGACATCGGCCCCGTCGACTTCGTCTTCCTGGGCCTGAAGGCCAACTCGTACGCGGCGTGCGGGCCGCTGATCGAGCCGCTCCTGCATGACAAGACAGCGGTGGTCGCCGCCCAGAACGGCATCCCCTGGTGGTACTTCCACCGGCACGGCGGCCCGCACGACGGCCACCGCGTCACGAGCGTGGACCCCGAAGGCGCGGTCAGTGCGGTGATCGCGCCCGTACGGGCCATCGGCTGCGTCGTCTACGCGGCAACCGAACTGGAGGGGCCGGGAGTCGTCCGGCACCTGGAAGGCACCCGGTTCTCCATCGGGGAGCCCGACCGCTCGCGCTCCGAGCGCTGTCTCGCCTTCAGTGAGGCGATGCAGGCGGGCGGCCTGAAGTGCCCGGTCGAGCCCGAACTGCGCGGCGACATCTGGATCAAGCTGCTCGGCAACATCTCCTTCAACCCGATCAGCGCGCTCGCCCGCGCCACGATGCGCGAGATGTGCCTGCACGGCGGCACGCGCCGCGTCATCGAGATCATGATGACCGAGACGCTCGCCGTCGCCGCGGCCCTCGGCTGCCGCCCCGACATCTCCGTCGAGCGACGCCTCGCGGGCGCCGAGCGGGTGGGCGACCACCGCACCTCCACACTCCAGGACCTGGAGCGCGGCAAACCGCTGGAACTCGACGTGCTGCTCGCGGCCGTCGTGGAACTCGCGGAGATCACCGGGGTCCCGGTGCCGACGCTCCGTACGGTCCACGCCATCTCGGATCTGCTGGCCGACCGCATGAGGAGCGCGGCATGAACGAGAACATGAGGAGCGCGGCATGAGCAGGAAACGGGACCGGGTGCCCAAGACGTACGCCCGGCTCACCCACCCCCTCGTTCGCGACTCGCGCGACGAGCCGCTGCGCCGGGCCACCTGGGAGGAAGCCCTGACCCGGACGGCGGCGGGCCTCCAAGCCGCACGCGGCGCGTTCGGGATGTTCTCCTGCGCCCGCGCGACCAACGAAATGAACTACGTGGCGCAGAAGTTCGCCCGCGTGGTGATGGGCACGAACAACGTCGACTCCTGCAACCGCACCTGCCACGCCCCGAGCGTCGCGGGCCTCTCCGCCGCCTTCGGCTCGGGCGGCGGCACCTCGTCCTACGAGGAGGTCGAGCACACCGACCTGATCGTGATGTGGGGCTCCAACGCCCGCTTCGCGCACCCGATCTTCTTCCAGCACGTCCTGAAGGGGATCAGGAACGGCGCCCGCATGTACGCGGTCGACCCGCGCCGCACCAAGACCGCCGAATGGGCGGAGAGCTGGCTCGGCCTGAACGTCGGCACGGACATCCCGATGGCGCACGCGATCGGCCGCGAGATCATCCACGCGGGCCTGGCCAACCGCGCGTTCATCGAGCGGGCCACGTCAGGCTTCGCGGAGTACGCGGCCCTGGTCGAGCCCTGGACGCTCTCGCTCGCCGAGAAGGTGACGGGCGTACCGGCCGCCGCCATCAAGGAGTTGGCGCACGCCTACGCCCGGGCCGAACGGGCCCAGCTGTGCTGGACGCTCGGCATCACCGAGCACCACAACGGTACGGACAACGTCCGCGCGCTGATCAACCTCTCGCTCCTGACCGGGCACGTGGGGCGCTACGGCTCGGGCCTCCAGCCGCTGCGCGGCCAGAACAACGTGCAGGGCGGCGGCGACATGGGCGCGATCCCCAACCGCCTGCCCGGCTTCCAGGACATCCTCGATCCGCAGTCGCGGCTGAAGTTCGAGACGGCGTGGGACACAGTCATCGAGCCGCGCTACGGGCTGAATCTGACGGAGATGTTCGAGGCGATGGAGGAGGGCGAGCTCAAGGCCGTCTACTGCATCGGCGAGAACCCCGCGCAGTCGGAGGCGGACAGCGAGCAGGCGATGCGGCGGATGCGGGCCCTGGACTTCTTCGTCGTCCAGGACATCTTCCTCACGAAGACCGCCGAGCTGGCCGATGTGGTGCTCCCGGCGACCGCCGCCTGGGCGGAGACCGACGGCACGACGACCAACAGCGAGCGGCGCGTGCAGCGGGTGCGCAAGGCGCTGCGGCCGCCCGGCGAGGCGCGCGAGGACATCGACATCCTCTGCGATCTGGCCGAACGGATGGGCCACGACTGGAAGTACGCGGATGCGCAGGCCGTCTGGGACGAGTTGCGCTCGGTGTCACCGGACCACTGGGGCATGACGTACGACCGTCTTGAGTCCTTGCAGGGCATCCAGTGGCCCTGCCCTTCGGAGGACCGGGTCGAACCGACGTACCTGCACGGCAGGTTGTGGGACGCGGACCCCGCGCGGCGCGGCACGCTCGCGCCCTTCGGGCTCGTGGCGCACGACCCGCCGGTCGACCTCACGGACGACTCCTATCCGATCCGGCTGACGACGGGGCGGCGGCTCGACTCCTACAACACCGGTGTGCAGAGCGGGAGCTTCGCCTCGCCGCTGCGGCGCGGTGAGTACGTCGAGCTGTGCCCGGAGGACGCCGAGCGGTACGGGGTCGTGGTGGGCGAGGAGGTCCGTGTGTCGTCGCGGCGCGGGACGGTGACGGCCCCTGTCTGGGTGGACCCCGGACTCCGCCCCGGTCTGGCCTTCATGACCATGCACTTTCCCGACGAGGTCGACACCAACCAGCTCACGATCGAGGCCAATTGCCCGATCGCGGGCACGGCGGAGTTCAAGGCATCGGCTGTACGAATCGACAAGCTGACCATGTCGGCGACGTGAGGTGACGTATGGATCTGCACTTCGGTGACAGCAAGCCGACGGACGAGGAGCGGGCGGCCGTCGACGCGGTGCTCGGACCGCCGGAGTCCGCCTGGGAGGGGGCCGACGACCGCAGCGACGCGGATCTGCGGTGGGCCAGGGGAGGCCGTGCGGCGCGGGAGCGGCGGGATGAGCTGTTGCCGGGGTTGCACGCGCTCAACGACCGCGTGGGGTGGGTGAGCGAGGGGGGTCTGGACTACCTCTGCCGGCGGCTGATGGTGCCGCCGGCGGAGGGGTACGGGGTGGCCACGTTCTACTCGATGTTCTCGGTGCGGCCGCGGCCGGCGACGGTGGTGCGGGTCTGCACGGACCTTGCGTGTGGGGGTGGGGCGGAGCTGTGCGGGGCCGTGGGGGCACGGCTGGGTCCGGAGTCGGGTGTTGCTGTCGAGGCCAGCCCATGCCTGGGCTTGTGCGAGCGCGCTCCGGCTGCGCTGGTGGTCCGGGCCGGTGCGCCTGCGGCGCTTCTTTCCCCAACCCCGCCCCTTCCCGAAAACCCGCTGGCGCGGGGGCCTGGTGTTACCGCCCATCGCCTTGACGGCTCGTCCTCAAACGCCGGACAGGCTGAAAGATCACGGCCGGGCGAGGGGGTTTCAGCCCGTCCGGCGTTTGAGGACGAACTCGGCGGAGCCGGTGATCGACGGCAACCCCAGGCGGCAGAGCCGGGGGATTCGGGTAGGGGCGGGAGCGGGGAGAAAACCTACGTCACCGCAACCCTCGCCCCCGCCGCACCGGACACCCTCACCCAAGCCGCCCTCGCCCCGGAGACCGCCCCCGCCGAGCCCCCGGCGGAACTCGCCGTCCCCCAAGCAGGCCAAGAAGGCCTCCTGCTGCTCAGCAGGATCGGCAAGGTGGACCCCTCCTCCCTGGACGACTACCGCGCGCACGGCGGCTACACCGCCCTCCGCACCGCCTTCGACATCGGCCCCGCCGCCGTCATCCGCGAAGTCACCGACTCCGGCCTCCTCGGCCGAGGAGGCGCCGCCTTCCCCACGGGAAGGAAGTGGCAGGCCACCGCCTCGCAGCCGGACCACCCCCACTACCTCGTCTGCAACGCCGACGAGTCCGAGCCCGGCACCTTCAAGGACCGGGTGATCATGGAGGGCGACCCGTACTCGCTCATCGAGTCGATGACCATCGCGGGGTACGCGACCGGCGCCCACCTCGGCTACCTCTATCTCCGCGGCGAGTACCCCCGAGCCCTGGAGCGCCTGGACCACGCCATCGCCCAGGCACGCGCGCGTGGACTCCTCGGGGACGACGTCCTCGGGCAGGGGTACGCCTTCGACATCGAGATCCGGCGCGGCGCGGGCGCCTACATCTGCGGAGAGGAGACCGCCCTCTTCAATTCCATCGAGGGGTATCGAGGAGAGCCGCGCTCCAAGCCGCCCTTCCCGGTCGAGAAGGGGCTCTTCGGGAAGCCCACGGCCGAGAACAACGTCGAGACCCTCGTCAATGTGCTGCCCATCCTCACCATGGGCGCGGAGGCGTACGCCGCCATCGGGACCGACAAATCCACTGGGCCCAAGCTCTTCTGCGTCTCCGGCAGCGTCGAGCGCCCCGGCATCTACGAGCTCCCCTTCGGCGCCACCCTCGGCGAGCTCCTCACCCTCTCCGGGATGCCGGACAACCTCCGCGCGGTCCTCCTGGGCGGCGCCGCCGGAGGCTTCGTACGGCCCGACGAGCTCGACATCCCGCTCACCTTCGAGGGGACGAGGGACGCGGGCACCACCCTCGGCTCCGGGGTGGTCCTAGCCCTGGACGACACCGTGCCACTCCCCCGCGTCCTGCTCCGTATCGCCGAGTTCTTCCGCGACGAGTCCTGCGGGCAGTGCGTGCCCTGCCGGGTCGGCACCGTCCGGCAGGAGGAGGCCCTGCACCGCATCGTCGAGCGGACGGGGGCGGATGCCGCCGCAGACATCGACCTCCTGCGCGAGGTGGGGCGGACCATGCGGGACGCCTCCATCTGCGGGCTCGGCCAGACCGCGTGGAACGCCGTGGAATCCGCCATCGACCGCCTGGGGGCGTACAAGTGACCGCCGTACCGCTGGGAATCCCGCGCCGTCTCGTCGAGTTCACCCTGGACGGGCAGGACGCCAGAGTGCCCGAAGGGTCGACCATCCTGGACGCCTGCCGGGCCGCGGGCAAGGACGTACCGACCCTCTGCGAGGGCGACACGCTCACCCCCAAGAACGCCTGCCGGGTGTGTGTCGTCGAGGTCGAGGGCGCCCGGACCCTCGCCCCCGCCTGCTCGCGCAGGGCCGAGCCGGGCATGACCGTCCTCACCGACACCGAGCGCACCCGGCACAGCCGGAAGGTGGTGCTCGAACTGCTCGCCTCGTCCGTCGACATGTCGACCACGCCGAAGGTCGCGGGCTGGCTCAAGGAGTACGACGCCAAGCCCGACCGGTTCGGCCCGGATGCCGCCCGCCTGAACGAGGAGCCCAGGGTCGACAACGACCTCTACGTGCGCGACTACGACAAGTGCATCCTCTGCTACAAGTGCGTCGACGCCTGCGGTGACCAGTGGCAGAACACGTTCGCCATCTCCGTGGTGGGCCGCGGCTTCGACGCCCGGATCGCCGTCGAGCACGACGGGCCGCTGACCGACTCCGCGTGCGTGTACTGCGGGAACTGCATCGAGGTCTGCCCGACCGGGGCCCTCAGCTTCAAGTCCGAGTTCGACATGCGGGCCGCGGGAACCTGGGACGAGGAGCGGCAGACCGAGACGACGACGGTGTGCGCGTACTGCGGAGTCGGCTGCAATCTGACCCTGCACGTGCAGGACAATGACATCGTGAAGGTCACCTCACCGCACGACAATCCGGTGACCCACGGCAACCTCTGCATCAAGGGCCGCTTCGGCTACCAGCACGTACAGAACCGGGACTGATCGACATGGGACGAGTCACGGAGCGCCGCCGCGTCATCCGCATCAGGGACGGGGCCGTCACCGAGCGGCCGGACACGCTGGTCGCGGAGGAGCCGCTGGAGATCCGGCTCAACGGAAAGCCGCTCGCGATCACCATGCGCACGCCGGGCGACGACTTCGCGCTCGCCGCGGGGTTCCTCGTGAGCGAGGGGGTGCTCGGCTCGGCGGACGAGCTCCAGTCCATCGTCTACTGCGCAGGGGCCACGGCGGACGGCTCGAACACGTACAACGTGGTCGACGTGAAGACCGCCCCTGGGCTCGTCCTGCCCGACATCAATCTCGAACGCAACGTCTACACCACCTCGTCCTGCGGCCTGTGCGGCAAGGCGAGCCTGGACGCCGTCCGTACGACGGCCCGCTGGGCGATCGACGACACGGACGGCGGCAGTACTCCCCCGGTCCGGCTCGGGACCGAGCTGCTCGCGTGCCTTCCCGACCGGCTGCGTGCGGCGCAGCGGGTCTTCGACCGGACCGGGGGCCTGCACGGGGCCGCGCTCTTCTCGGAGGACGGCGAACTCCTCGACATAAGGGAGGACGTGGGCCGGCACAACGCGGTCGACAAGCTCGTCGGGCGTGCGCTCCAGGACGGCCGTCTGCCGCTGTCACGTGCCGTCCTTCTCGTGTCGGGGCGTGCCTCCTTCGAGCTGGCGCAGAAGGCGGTGATGGCGGGCATTCCGGTGCTCGCGGCCGTCTCCGCGCCGTCGTCCCTCGCCGTCGATCTGGCCGCCGAGACGGGCCTGACCCTGGTCGGCTTCCTGCGCGGCTCCTCCATGAACGTGTACGCGGGCGAGCACCGGGTCGCCATGCGGGCCACGGCCTCCCAGGGCTGACCGGCCGCTCCCCGCTGCACGGCGGCGGGACCCCGGCCGGCGGGGAGCGCCCCCTGCGCCGGCGGGGTCCCACCCGCCGCTCGCGCTATGCCTCGGTGCCCGAGATCCGGGTGAGCAGGTCCAGGAACTGCCGCCGCTCGGCGGCTGGCCTCACCCGTCCCGGACGGGGCGAGCGCCGTCGACGCGGTCGCCCTCGTCCGCAGCGGACTCGTCGCGTACGGCGCGCTCGATGCCGCCCGGCCCGCGCAGGGCGAGGCGGCGCTGGTCACCGCGGCGGCCAGTGGAGTCGGACATCTCGCCCTGCAACTGGCCAAGTTGAGGGGTGCGTCGCGGGTCGTGGGGGCCGTGTCGGGAAACCGGGCAGGGTCCACCAAGGCGGAGTTCCTGCGCTCGCTCGGCGCCGACGAGGTCGTCACGTACGACGAAGAGACGTGGGGCGAGCCCGTCGACTACGCCCTCGACGCGGTCGGCGGCGAGCTGCTCACGCCCGCCGTGCGGGCACTGGCGCCGCACGGGCGGCTCGTCGCGTACAGCTCGGGCGGCGGCACCGTCCAGGCGTACGACCTGCTGGTGGGCGCCAAGTCGGTCATCGGCTTCCAGATGGGGCTCGTCGCACGCGAAAGGCCCGAGGTGTACGAGACGTGGCGGCGCGAGCTGTGGCGGCTCTTCGCGGCGGGCGCGCTGCGCCCCGCCGTGCACGCGGAGTTCGCGCTGAAGGACGCGGCGAAGGCGCATGCGGTGATCGAGGAGCGGAGCAGCCTCGGGAAGGTCGTCCTGATGCCCTGACCGCACGGCCCGCCGGGTCCGCCGCCGGGTCCGGTCCCCTGACCAGGGCGCGTCCATTCGTGGCACGCACGCTTCTTGTGGGGTGTCGCGCCGCCCAAGTAGCGTCTGTGGCGCGAACGTTGGACGTGGGATGTCAGGATGTCCAGTCACCTGGAAGGGTGGGCCGCGCCATGCCATCAGCTCTCCGTGTACGCCTCAGATCGCTGCGCACCGCCACGGCCGCACTGACCGTCGTAGCCGTCGGGGCGCTGCTCCCCGGGCCCACGGCCCAGGCGGCGCCGGACACGCGCGCGACGGGGTTCGAGCAGCAGGTGCTCTTCAAGGCCTCGCAGGATCCCGGGTACGCCTGCTACCGCATCCCCGCCGTGGTGAAGACGGTCAAGGGCACGCTCCTCGCCTTCGCCGAGGGACGCGTGAACGACTGCAGCGACGCGGGCGACATAGACATCGTGGTCAAGCGCTCGCACGACGGCGGGCGCACCTGGAGTCCGCTCCAGGTCGTCAACGAAGGCGCGGGCGACACGCACGGCAATCCCGCCCCGATCGTGGACCGCAGGACGGGCCGCATCCTCCTCGCGGAGACGTACAACACGGGCCGCACGGACGGCGGGAACTGCGCCGTCCCCTGCGACCGCACCCCGCACCTCCAGTACAGCGACGACGACGGCCGCAGTTGGTCGGCGCCGCGCGACCTGAGCGACCAGATCCTGCCGGACGACTGGAACTCCTGGTACGCGACAGGACCCGTGCACGGCCTCCAGCTGACCCGCGGCCGGCACGCGGGGCGGCTCGTCTTCACCGTCAACACCGAGACCTGGAACGGCAGTCGGGTCACCGCGAACCACGCGGCGCTGATCGTCAGCGACGACGGCGGCGACAACTGGAGGATCGGCGCCAAGGACTCGTACCCGATAGCGGACGACGGCACGTTCCGGCAGAAGCCGTCGGAGATGACCATCACGGAGCGCCCGGACGGCGCCCTCTACGTCAGCGGGCGCGAGCAGGACGGCACCGACCTGGGGCACCGCACCCACACGGTCAGCCGCGACGGGGGTGATTCCTTCGTCGCGCCGTTCAAGGCCATTCCCGATCTCTACACGCCCCAAGTGCAGGGATCCACGCTCCAGTTCGGCAAGCGGATGCTGCTCGCCTGCCCCGGTGACCCCGACCGCCGCCGCACGATGCAGATCCGCTCCTCCTACGACGGCGGGCGCACCTGGGACAGCGTGGACCGCGGCACGACGGTGACCACGGACTGGTCCGGCTACTCGGACATGGTGCGGGCCGACGGCGAGCACGTGGGCCTGATGTACGAGGGCGGGGCGGTCGACGCCCGCGACGAGATCCGCTTCGCGCGCTTCACCGAGGACTGGCTGAAGCCGCGCCGCGGCCCGGACCCGACGACCGGCGACCGCGCGCCGCGGGCCAAGGCGGCGGCCGTGCTCGGCGGGGCGTCCACGACCGAGGGGCGCTTCGGCAGGGCCATCGCCTTCGACGGCACGGACGACGCCGTACGGCTGCCGTACCGCAGTCAACTCCCGCTAGGAAGAAAGGACTTCACGGCATCCCTGTGGTTCCGCTACTCCGCGACCAGCGGTGAACAGCCCCTCCTGTGGATGGGCGGCATCGGCACCAACCAGCCGCAGGTGTGGCTGCGCGGCGAGCCGGCGAGCAACCGCGTCACAGGCCTGATCACCACTCGCGACGGCTCCAGCGCCCCGAAGTCCGCTTCCGTGCGCACCACCGGCGCCTACAACGACGGCCAGTGGCACCACATCGCGCTGCGCAGGGGCCAAGGACAGCTCACCCTCTCCGTCGACGGCACCCGGATCACCACCGCCGACGTCCCTGGCACCGTCACCCGCACCTCGGGGTACGGCTTCCACGTCGGCCAACGGGTCGACAGCCGCGCCCACTTCACGGGGTCCATCGACGAAGTGCGCGTCTACGACCGCGCCTTGAGCGACGCCGAGCTGACCGAGCTCGGACGGGACGGCGGAGCCGAGGCGCCTGTGACGCGGGACACCGTCGCGTGGCTCCCCATGGACCACATCCGCGCGAGCAACTAACGTCCCGCACGTGCCCGCCGACCAAGGTCCACGCGGGGGACGGAGCGCGCGCAGGACCTGGATCGTCCTGCTGCTCGCCCTGGCCTGCGCGGCCGTGCTGCTCATCGCCCTCCCGGAGGACCGGGAGGGCGGTGACGCATGCGAGGCGCGCACCGTCTCGTCCTGGGCCGCCGACGACAAGGTCACCGGCGCGTTCGCCCGCTACGGCGACGACACCGCGCGGGCCGACGACTGGACCGGCGGGGACGGCACGCATTCGGTGCGCCTCCCGGACGGGCGGCTCCTCTGGCTGTTCTCCGACACGTTCCTCGGCCAGGTGCACGCGCCGCCCAACCCGGCAGGCCAGCCCCACACCTGGCGGGACGCGACCGCGCCCATGGTCCGCAACTCGGGTGTGGTGATGTCGCGTTCGGGCACCTTGCAGCGCACCCTGCCCGCCCCGCTCTTCCCCGACCCGGCGGCCCAGCAGTGGCGCTGGCCGGTCGCGGCGAAGGTGGAGCCGCGCTCCCCCGGCTCGTCCGACAAAGTCGTACGCGTCCTGCTGTGGTCCCGCGCCACCGGGACGGGCCCCTGGATCTACGGCGTCCCGAACGCCACCGAGGTCGCCACGCTCTCCCTGCCCGATCTGCGCGTCGAAAGCATCGTCAAGGTCTCCGACCAGAGCGGTGTGCCGGACCCCGAGAAGCGTGTCCTGTACGGCACGACGACGGTCGACGACGGCGACTGGACGTACGTCTTCGGCGGCAACGACGCGCAGGCCGCCGCCCGCCCCGCCTCGCACGCCTACGTGGCACGCGTCCCCAAGGGCAGGCTCGCCGAGTCCGGCGCGTGGCGGTACTGGGACGGCGAGGACTGGACGGAGTCCGGCAAGCCGCGGGCCGTCCTCGGCGACGGCGAACGCAAGGGGGTGGGCAGCGCGTTCACGGTGGTGCGCGTGAAGGGGACGTACGTCCTGTTCACGATGGCCGCGGGCACCGAGGGCCTGACCACCGTGACCTCCTACTGGGCGTGCTCGCCCACCGGCCCCTGGCACGGCCCCGCCAAGGGCTTCGCGCCGCCGCTGCCGAAGGACGGCTCGGCCGAGCAGGACATGGCCGCGTACAACCCCCAGGCCCATCCCGCGCTCAGCGGGAACGGACGGCTGCTGCTCAGCTACGACGTCAACTGGCTGGACGCGGCGCCCGCGAGCGCGCAGGCGAACGTCAGCCGGAACGTGTCCCTGTACCGACCGCGGTTCGTGTCTCTTCGGATCGCGACGGCTCGCTGACGAAGTCCTCGACGTCGCGGGAGCGGCGCTTCGCGATCACCGCACAGACCATCAGCTGCATCTGGTGGAAGAGCATCAGCGGCAGGACGGCGAGCGAGGCCTGGGCCCCGAACAGGACGCTCGCCATGGGCAGTCCGGCCGCGAGGGACTTCTTCGACCCGGCGAACTGGATGGCGATGCGGTCCCCGCGGTCGAAGCCCATCTTCTTGGCCCCGTACCAGGTCAAGGCGAGCATCGCGGCAAGGAGCACCGCCTCCACACCGAGCAGCGCGCCGAGGCGCAGCGGCGTCACCTGGTGCCAGATGCCCTGCACCATGCCCTCGCTGAACGCGGTGTAGACGACGAGCAGGATCGAGCCGCGGTCGACGAAGCCGAGCACCTTCTTGTTCCGTGCGATGAAGCCGCCGATCCAGCGGCGCAGGAACTGTCCGGCCAGGAACGGCACGAGAAGCTGCAGCACGATCTTCATGACCGAGTCCGCGGAGAAGCCGCCCCCGCTGTTGCCGAGCAGGGCGGCCGCGAGGAGCGGCGTCAGGACGATGCCGGCGAGCGAGGAGAAGGAGCCCGCGCAGATCGCCGCGGGGACGTTGCCGCGCGCCATGGAGGTGAAGGCGATCGACGACTGGATCGTGGAGGGCACGAGCGTCAGGAAGAGGAACCCGCTGTAGAGGGCGGGCGTCAGGACGTACGGGACGAGTCCCTTGGCCGCGAGCCCGAGCAGCGGGAAGACGAGGAACGTACAGGCGAGGACGGTGAGATGGAGCCGCCAGTGCTTGAGCCCGTCGAGCGCCTCCCGGGTGGAGAGCCGCGCCCCGTAGAGGAAGAAGAGGAATGCGACGGCCCCGGTGGAGGCCCCGCCCGCGATGTCGGCGCCGACGCCGCGCGCGGGCAGCAGCGCGGCGAGGCCCACCGTGCCGAGCAACGCCAGGATGTAGGGGTCGATCGGCATCCAGGTGGGCCAGCTCGGGCGTTTCACTTCGCTCCATCGGTTTCGGTTCGCATCGTGCCCTCTTGATGATCCTCCTGATCACCGCGATCGGGAATCCCGGATACCGCTCTGACTGTCATCACGTTTCGCGATAACGTGGTGTCCATGTACGACCCCGCCCAGCTCCGTACGTTCCTCGCGGTGGCCCAGACGTTGAGCTTCACGCAGGCCGCCCGGCGCCTGGGTCTTCGCCAGTCCACGGTGAGCCAGCACGTGCGCCGCCTGGAGGACGCCACCGGACGCCAGCTCTTCGCGCGCGACACGCACTCCGTGGAGCTGACGGAGAACGGCGAGGCAATGCTCGGCTTCGCGCGGCGGATCCTGGAGGTGCACGAGCAGGCGTCAGCGTTCTTCACCGGGACGCGGCTCGGCGGGCGGCTGCGGTTCGGGGCCTCGGAGGACTTCGTCCTGACCCGGCTCACCGACATCCTCGAGTCGTTCCGGCACGACCACCCGGACGTCGACCTGGAGCTGACGGTCGAGCTGTCCGGCACGCTGCACGAGAGCCTGGACGCGGGCAAGCTCGATCTGGTCCTGGCCAAGCGGCGCCCCGAGGACCCGCGCGGCGAGCTGGTCTGGCACGACGAGCTGGTCTGGATCGGCGCCGAGCGGCTGCGGCTCGACCCCGATGAGCCGGTGCCGCTGGTCGTGTTCCCGCCGCCGGGCATCAGCCGCGCGCTGGCCCTTGAGGCCCTGGAGCGGCGCGGCCGCGCCTGGCGGATCGCCTGCACGAGCGGCAGCCTGAACGGCCTGGTCGCCGCCGCCCGCGCGGGACTCGGCGTGATGGCGCACTCCCACGGCCTGATCCCGCCGGGCCTGGTCCGCGTCCCGGAGCGTGCGGGCCTTCCGGAGCTCGGCGCGGTCGACTTCGTGCTCCTGCACGGCGAGCGGCGGGCCTCGGCGCAGGGCGCGGCAGACGCGCTCGCCGCCTCGATCCTGGCGGGCGGCGACCGCCTGCACCGGCGGCGTCAGAGGGGATAGGTCCGGTCAGCGGGGATAGGGCCGGTACGTGAGCTGCTTGACGCGGCGCATGAACGGCGCGGTCTCGACGTGCTGGACGCCGTCGAGCTGACCCAGCTTTCCGCTGAGGTAGGCGTAGAGCGCCGGAATGTCGCGGGCCACGGCCGTCGCCATGATGTTGGAGGGGCCCGCCACGGCGGTGGCGTGGGCGATCTCGGCATGCGACGCGAGCGCGTTGCCCACCGACTCCATGGCCCAGGGAGCGGTGGTGATCCAGAGCATCGCGCCCACGTGCATGTCGATGAGGGCGTTGGCGTACTCGATGTCGATGTAGATGGCCCCGGAGGCGAGCAGCGCGCCGAAGCGGCGCTTGACGGCCGACTCCGAACGCCCGGTGGCCTGCTGGAGCTCGGGGTAGGTCGCGCGGCCGTCCTGTTCGAGGGCGGCGACGAGCGGCTCGTCCTCCGGCTCGATGCGCTGGGGCACGTCGGTGCGGACGGCGGGCGCGGGCCGTGCGGGGCGCAGGGCCGCGATCTGCTCGTCGTCGAGCGGCCCGTGCTTCATCAGCCAGCCGTCCGGGCCGCCGAAGAAGCGGTGCAGCATCTGCTGGGCGCGGATGTCGACGATGTGCGGGGTGCGCGGGAGCTTGGCGAGCAGCAGCTCGTCCTGGTCGGTGCGGGTGCGCGGCCGGGTGCAGCAGACGACTTCGGTGCCGCCGGACGTGAGGCCGATCCACGAGGTGTCGGGGCGGCGCGCCAGGGCGGTGGCGATGGCGTCGGCGCCTTCGGGGGCGCAGCGAAGCCGCAGCATCCACTGGTCCTGGCCGAGCTTCTCGTGGTCCCGGACGGCGACGATCCGCAGGCTGCCGTCGGCGACCAGCCTGCGGTAGCGGCGGGCGACGGTCTGGTCGGAGACGCCGAGGACGGCGGCGATCTTGCTGAAGGGCGCACGCCCGTCGATCTCCAGGGCCTGGAGGAGCTGGACGTCGAGCGAGTTCTGCATGGCCGTGGTGGGGGATTCCGTTGCCGCACTGCCCATTGCTGTCGGATTCCTTCGATCTTTCGTGACTGGTGACCTGGATCGTCCGGGCGGACTCCATCGTACGAGGCACGCACACACGGCGTACACGTCGTACACATCGCACGAGGAGAGTTGACAATGCGTACATGGGGGCCGCTCACAGCGGTATGCCTGGGGACGTTCATGCTGCTGCTGGACGTGACCATCGTGGTCGTGGCACTGCCCGACATGGCGACGGCGCTGGACGCCTCGCTGAGCGATCTGCAATGGGTGATCGACGGCTACGCGCTCGCGCTGGCCGCGCTGCTGCTCGGGGTCGGGGCCGCGGCGGACGTGCTCGGCCGGCGGCGGCTCAACGTGGCGGGCACCGCGCTCTTCGCGCTCGCCTCGCTGGGCTGCGGGCTCGCCACGAACGCGGAGGTCCTGGTGGCCGCCCGCGCCCTGCAAGGGCTCGGCGCCGCCGCGATGTTCGCGACAACCCTGCCGCTGCTCGGCGCCGCCTACCAGGGGCGGGACCGGTCGGTGGCGCTCGGCGTCTGGGGCGCGGTCAGCGGGGCCGCCGCGGCGATGGGACCGATCGTCGGCGGGCTGCTCACCGAAGGGCCCGGCTGGCGGTGGATCTTCTTCGTGAACCTTCCGGTGAGCGTCGCGTCGATGTGGCTGACGCTGCGCGTGGTGCCGGAGTCGAAGGGCCAGGCGGGCCGGCGGGTCGACTGGGCGGGCACGGTGACGTTCGCGCTCTTCGCGGGCGCGCTGACCTACGGAGTGGTGCGGGCGGGTTCGGAGGGCTGGGCGTCGGCGCCCACCGTGGTGACCCTTACGGTCGCGGCGCTCTCGCTCGCCGCCTTCGTGGCCGTCGAACGCCGCGTCGCCCACCCGCTCCTGGACCTGAGGCTCCTGCGCATGCCCGCCTTCACGGGCGTACTGGTCGGCGCGATCGGCTACAACGCGGCCGCGTTCGGCCTGATGCCCTACCTCTCGATCTGGCTGCAGACCGTGCTCGGCATGAGCCCGGTGACCGGCAGCCTCGTCATGCTGCCGCTCGCGGCGACCTCGTTCGTCGTGGCCGCGATCGGCGGGCGGCTGCTGCACGGGGTGCCCGCGCGGCTGACCATCGGCGTGGGTCTGCTCCTGATCGGTGGCGGCGGGATCGCGCTCACCGTGCTCGACGCCGGGTCGTCCTGGGGTGCGCTCGTCCCCGGGCTCACGCTCGCGGGCATCGGCACGGGGCTGGTCTCGCCGGCCCTGGGGGGCGCGGCCCTCGCGGCGGTGCCGCCGGCGAACTCGGGGATGGCGGGCGGCGCGGTCAACACGTTCCGGCAGCTCGGGTACGCGCTCGGGGTCGCCGTCTTCGGCACGGTGCTGACCTCGCGCATGCAGGACACGCTCGGCCATGACGCGGCTCACACCGTCGCGGGCGGCGGTGCGGCGGCCCTGCGTGGCACGCTTTCCGATCATGCTGTGCGGACGGCGTTCGCCTCCGGCCTGAACGCGGCGGCGGTCGTCGCGGGCGTGGTGGGTCTGGTGGCGGGAGTGGCGGTTCTCGCCATGGTCCGGTCCGCCCGCACGGCACCGGAAGCGAAGGTTCCGGCACCCGCCGAACGCGTCCTCGAAGGACAGTCACAGCCGTAACCGCTGCGTACAGATTCGGTGGAGATTACGCCACCGAAACTTACTCAACCGTAAGTAATCTGTCCCACCCCTCCCCTTGTGGCCGGATTTAACCGGCTGACCAGCGTGGACGGTACGTACCGAGGGGTCGGTCACCCCTCTCCCGCAGGGCACTGCGGTGGGGTACCGTCACCGGCGCTGTGCGGAGCGCCACAAGGAGCATCATTGCGCGAGTTCACGAACCCTCCGATGGCGTCGGCGCCGCTGGTGGGCGGCCTTGCCGACGTCGTGTTCGACCATGCCCTTGAGGATCCGCTCCACATCGCCTTCGGGCGCAAGACCGATGACGTGTGGCGCGACGTCACATCGGCGGAGTTCCGCGACCAGGTGATGTCGCTCGCCAAGGGGTTGCTCGCGCAGGGTGTCCGCTTCGGCGACCGCGTCGCCATCATGTGCCGCACGCGCTACGAGTGGACGCTCTTCGACTACGCGCTCTGGACGGTCGGCGCCCAGGTGGTGCCCGTCTACCCCACGTCGTCGGCCGAGCAGGTCTTCTGGATGCTGCACGACGCGCAGGTGTCGGCCGCCATGGTCGAGCACGAGGACCACGCGATGACGATCGGCTCGGTGATCGACCGGCTGCCACAGCTGCGCAGGCTGTGGCAGCTGGACGCCGACGCCGTGGACGAGCTGAACCGCGCGGGCCAGGACGTCGACGACGAGGTGGTCAACCGCCACCGCCGCGCCGTCACCCCGGACTCGATCGCCACGATCATCTACACCTCGGGCACCACAGGACGCCCCAAGGGCTGCCTGATCTCCCACGCGAACTTCATGTTCGAGGCGGAGACGGTCATCCGGCGCTGGGAGCCGGTGTTCCACTCACGGCGCGGCGACGAGGCGACCACCTTGCTCTTCCTGCCCCTCGCGCACGTCTTCGGGCGGATGGTGCAGGTCGCCGCGGTCCGTGGCCGGGTCAAGCTGGGCCACCAGCCGAGCCTGAACGCGGCGGCGCTCATCCCGGACCTCGCGGCGTTCCGGCCCTCCTTCATCCTGGCCGTGCCGTACATCTTCGAGAAGGTCTTCAACGCCGCGCGGCGCAAGGCCGAGAAGGACGGCAAGACCGGTCCGTTCGACAAGGCCGTGGAGTGCGCCGTGCGGTACGCCGACGCGATGGAGGCCAAGGCCTTCGGCACCGGACCCGGACCTTCGGCGGCCCTGCGCATGCAGCACTCGCTCTTCGAGAAGCTCGTCTACGCCAAGGTGCGCGACGCGATGGGCGGCCGTGTCCGGCACGCGATGTCCGGCGGCTCCGGGATGGACCGGCGCCTCGGCCTGTTCTTCTCGGGCGCGGGCGTCGAGATCTACGAGGGGTACGGCCTGACGGAGTCGACCGCGGCCGCCACCGCCAACCCGCCCGAGCGCACCCGCTACGGCACGGTCGGCCAGGCCATCCCCGGCACCACCGTGTACATCGCGGAGGACGGCGAGGTGTGGCTGAACGGTGGCAACGTCTTCCAGGGCTACCTCAACGACCCCAAGGCCACCGACGCGACCCTGCACGAGGGCTGGCTCGCCACCGGCGACCTGGGGGCGCTCGACGAGGACGGCTACCTCACGATCACCGGGCGCAAGAAGGAGATCCTGGTGACGTCCGGCGGCAAGAGCGTCTCGCCGGGGCAACTGGAGGAGCGGGTGCGCGACCATCCGCTGGTCGCGCAGTGCATCGTCGTGGGCAACGACCGGCCCTACATCGCGGCGCTCGTCACGCTGGACGGCGAGGCCGTCGAGCACTGGCTGAACATGCGCCGCAAGCCTCCGATGTCCCCCACCGACCTGGTGCGCGACCCTGATCTGGAGACCGAGGTGCGGCGGGCCGTGGTGGCCGCCAACACCCTTGTCTCGCAGGCCGAGTCGATCCGTACGTTCCGGATACTGGCTCACCAGTTCTCCGAGGAGCACGGGCTCCTGACTCCCTCGCTGAAACTCAAGCGCAAGGCGATCGAGACGGCCTACTCGGCCGAGGTGGAGGCCCTTTACCGGGCGTAACGGACCCTCCAGAGTTTCTGACGGTTCATCAATTCCCGATGCGTCAGTTCTTGACGGTTCATCAGGTCACGCACAGAATCAGCCCCACTTCGACTTCAGGGGGCTCGACCCGTGTCGCGATCGATCCGCACCATCACCGTCACCGTGGCCGCACTGCTGCTCGCCACCGCCTGCAACTCCGCCTCCAACAGCAGTGGTTCGAGCGGCGGCGACGACAAGGCAGGCGGCTCCGTACGCGGCGTGAGCGCCGACTCCATCAAGGTCGGCGGCATCGTCTCCATGACGACCGCGAGCGGCTACAGCAAGAAGGACACCGACCTCGGCGCCAAGGCCCGCTTCGACCGCGTGAACGCCGAAGGCGGCGTACACGGACGGAAGATCGACTACCTGGGCGCGGAGGACGACGGCCAGGACCCGGGCAAGAACCTCGCCGCGGCGCGCAAACTCGTCCAGCAGGACAAGGTGTTCGCCATCTCGCCGATGAGCTCGGTCACCTTCTCCGGCGCCGACTTCCTGCAGAAGCAGAAGGTCCCGACCTTCGGCTGGGGCACCATCCCGCCCTTCTGCGGCCCGAGTTACATGTACGGCTACGGCGGCTGCATGGTCCCGATGCCGGGCGGCACCATCACGCAGAGCTGGCCAGAGGGCCTGAAGAAGGTGACGGGCGGCTCGAAGGGCAAGTCCGTGGCCATCCTCGCCAACGACAACGACGCGGGCACCTTCGCCATCCGCACCTACAAGCAGAGCTTCGCGGCGGCCGGTTACAAGGTGACGTACGCCAAGTCGACCGTGCCCGCGACCTCCGTGCCGAGCGACTGGTCGGCGTACACCAAGGAGATCCTGCGCTCGGACGGCGGCAAGGCGCCGGACGTGGTCGTCTCCGTGATGCAGACCCCGTACAACATCGGCCTGTTCACGGCCGTCAAGCGCTCCGGCTTCAAGGGCGTGATCACGGACCCGACCGACTACGACCCGGGTCTCCTCGCCAAGAGCGCGACGAAGAAGGCGCTCGACGGCGTGCACATCCTGCTCGCCTTCCAGCCGTTCGAGCAGAACACCGCGGCGATGAAGCAGTTCAAGGCGGACATCAGGAAGGCGGCGGGCAAGGACGTCCCGCTCAACATGCACATGATGACCGGCTACATGTCGGCCGACCTCTTCCTCTCGATCGCCGACAAGGCGGGCAAGAACTTGACCGTCGACTCCTTCCAGCAGGCGGCGAACGGCTTCTCCGACAAGGACACGATGGTCGGCGACCGCAGCCTGCCCAAGGGGCAGAAGGAGTCGTTCGGCTGCGGCGCGCTGGTGCAGCTGAAGGACGGAAAGTACTCGGTGTCCTCGCCCTTCACCTGCTACGACCCCATCCCCTTCAAGTAGAAGGGCGGGGCATCCATGTCCGACCTGCTGGGATTCGTGCTGAGCGGTCTCGTCTCCGGCGCCCTGTACGCGCTGCTCGCGACGGGCCTCGTCCTGTCCTACTCCGCCTCCGGTCTCTTCAACTTCGCGCACGGCGCGACCGCCTACCTCTGCGCGCTCGCCTTCTACGAACTCCACTCCGGCTTCGGCTGGCCCGCCGTGCCGACGGCCCTCCTTCTCGTCTGTGTCGTGGCGCCCGCGCTCGGCTGGGGCCTTGACCGGCTGATGTTCCGCAAGCTGGCGAGGGTGGGCGAGACCGCGCAGATCGTGGCGACGATCGGGCTGCTCGTCGCGCTGCCCGCGCTGGGTCTGTGGGTGGTGGAGCTCTTGGCGGACGCGGGAGCGTCCGTCAAACCGGCCGAGAACCAGTTCGGACTGCCGGGCGTCGGGCCGAGCCCGGCGACGTCCTGGCAGCTGATGGACGGCGTCGGCATCGACTCCGACCAGCTGATCACATGGGTCGCGACAGCCGTGGTCGCCGTCGGCCTGTGGATCCTGATGCGGCACACGCCGCTGGGGCTGCGGCTGCGGGCCGCGGTGGACAACCGCTCGCTGGTGGAGCTGCGGGGCATGAGCGCGGACCGGCTCTCGTCGGTGGCGTGGATGCTGTCGTCGGGCCTCGCGGGGTTGGCCGGTGTGCTGGCGACTCCCTTGCTGGGCCTGTCCTCGCACGACTTCACGCTGTTCCTGTTCGTGTCGGCCACGGCCGCGGTGCTCGGACGCTTCATGTCCATTCCGCTGGCGTTCGCGGGCGGGCTCGGTCTCGGCGTGCTGCAGAACCTGGTCGCCGGGTACGCCGATTTCGCGGAGAAGATCACCGGGTTCCGTACGGCGGTTCCGTTCCTGATCCTCTTCGCCGGGCTGCTCCTCATGACGCGGCGGCAGCGGACGGCGGGCACGGCGGCGGTGGACGCGCCGCCGATCGACTATCTCGCGGGGAAGTCGTGGATGCGCAGGTGGGGGCCGTGGGCCTCGGGGGGCGTCCTGCTCGCGCTGTCCTTCTACACGGTCACCACGCCCTTCTGGAGCGGGATCCTCGCGCAGGGCCTCGCGATCTCGCTGGTCTTCATCTCCTTCACCGTGGTGACGGGCCTCGGCGCGATGGTGTCCTTGGCGCAGGCCACGTTCGTGACGGGCGCGGCGCTCGTGGCGGGCCTGCTGATGAGCCACGGGTGGCCGTTCATCGCGGCGGCCCTGGTCGGGACCTGCGGGGCCGCGGTGCTCGGCGCCCTCGTCGCGCTGCCTGCGCTGCGTCTCGGCGGCCGGTCACTGGCCCTCGCCACGCTCGCCCTGGCCTTCCTCGCCGATCAAGTCCTCTTCCAGATGGGGTGGTTGAGGAACGGCGACACCGGGTGGGAGATCCCGCGCGCCGTCTTCGGCCCCGTCGATCTGAGCGACGACCGCGCGATGGGTGTGGCGATGGTCGTCCTGGTGACGGTGGCCGTGGCCGCGCTCAGCGCGCTGCGGGGGTCGGCGACGGGGCGGGCGATGCTGGCGGTGCGGTCCGCTCCTGCGGCGGCGATGGCCTCCGGGGTGTCGGTGGTGCGGACGAAGCTGCTGCTTTTCACGTTGTCGGCGGGGCTCGCGGGGTTCGGCGGCGTGATGTACGCGTCGTTCAACACGCGGATCACCGCCACGGACTTCACCGCGATGACGGGGCTCGTGTGGCTGGCGGTCGTGGTGGCCGCGGGGGTGCGCAGGCCGCAGTTCGCGGTGGTGGCGGGGCTGGTCTTCGCCATCGTGCCGCACCTGGTCGCCGACTACGTGACGGAGTCCGTGCAGCTGCCGGTGATCCTGTTCGGGTTGGCGGGGCTTGCGCTGGCCAATGATCCGGACGGGTACTGTGCGGCGGTTTCGGTGCGGATGCATCGCAGGCGGGCGGGGGCTACTCAGCCCGTCCGGCGTTTGAGGACGAACTCGGCGAAGCCGGTGATGACGGCATCCAAGGCCCCCGCGCCGAGCGGGTTTTCGGGAAGGGGCGGGCTTGGGGAAGAGAACCCGCCCTCCCTCGCCCTGCGTGACGTCCACGCCGGGTACGACGGCGCCCCCGTCCTCCACGGAGTGACCCTCACCGTCCACCCCGGCGAGATAGTCGCCCTGCTCGGACCGAACGGCGCGGGCAAGTCCACGACCTGCAAGGCCGCGGCCGGGCTCCTCGCCCCCACCCGGGGGCGGATCCACGTCGCGGGGGCCGACGCCACACACCGCGGCCCCGTCCACCGCTCCCGAGCGGGCATCGTCCTCGCCCCCGAGGGCCGCGGAATCTTCCCCTCCCTCACCATCGAGGAGAACCTCACCCTGCACCTCCCGGAGGGGGACGCCCGCGACGCCGTCTACGAACGCTTCCCCGGCCTCGCAGCACGGCGCAAGGTCACCGCCGGCTCCCTCTCCGGAGGGGAACAGCAGATGCTCGCCCTCGCGCCCCTCCTCCAGCGCCCGCCGAAGGTGCTGATCGCGGACGAGCCGTCCCTCGGTCTCGCACCGCGCGTGGTCGAGGAGGTGTTCCGTCTCCTCGCCGAACTGCGCGACGCCGGAACGGGGTTGCTCCTGGTGGAGGAGAAGGCCGCCGAGATCCTGGGCATCGCCGACACCGTCGCCTACCTCGCCCAGGGCCGGATCTCCTGGTGCGGCCCGCGCTCCGAGGTCCGGGCGGACCAGCTGACCGAGGCCTATCTGGGCATAGCCGCGCAGGGGCACACCGAAGGAGTGGCACGGCCATGAGCGAGCGCATCCTCGACGCCTCCGGCATCGGCGTCCGCTTCGGCGGCATTCACGCCCTCACGGACGTGGACCTGAGCCTGCGCCCCGGCGAGGTCTGCGGCCTCATCGGCCCCAACGGGGCAGGAAAGACAACCCTGTTCGACGTCGTCTCCGGCATCCGCCGCCCCGACCAGGGCCGCGTCCTGCTCGACGGCGTCGACGTCACACGCCGCTCCCCCGTCTGGCGCGCCCGCCACGGCATGCGCCGCACCTTCCAGCGCCAGCAGCTCTTCGGGCAGCTCACGGTGACCGACAATCTGCTCGTCGCGCAGGAGTGGCGTGGCGGCGGTGGCGGGTTCGGCGCCGATCTGCTCGCCTCGCCCACCCGGCGTACGCACGAACGGGACAGAAGGTCCCGCGCGTCAACCGTCTTGCGGGAGTGCGGACTTGAGGAACTCGCCGACGACTACGCGGGCGCGCTGCCTATCGGCCGGGCCCGCATGGTGGAACTGGCACGCGCGGTGGCGGACCCGCCCAGGGTGCTGCTCCTGGACGAGCCCGCCTCCGGGATGACGGCCGACGAGCGAGGCCAGCTGTCGGCCGTCGTCCGGCACCTCGCGGACGAGGAGGACTGCGCCGTGCTCCTCGTGGAGCACAACGTCGCCTTCGTGATGGAGCTCTGCGCCCGCGTGGTGGTCCTCGACCTCGGCCATGTCCTGGCCGAGGGCACGGCGGCCGAGGTACGGGCGGACCCGAAGGTGCGGGACGCGTACCTCGGGACCACCGCGGCCTAGGACCGCGTCGCTAGCTGATCGTCACGCGGAATATCTGGTCCGAACCGTCGGGCTGCCCGCCGTTGTTGTCGGCGTTGGTGGTCGAGAGCCACAGCTGGTCGGCGCCCGGCACGGCCGTGACCGCGCGCAGCCGCCCGTACTCGCCGACGAAGTACGCCTTCGCCGTCCCGACGTCCTCGTTGTCGGCGTTGATCGGTATGCGCCAGAGCCGCTCGCCCTTCAACGCCGCCATGTAGACGGCGCCGTCGACGACGGCGACGCCGCTCGGCGAGGCCTCGGCGACGCCCCAGGTCTTCTTGGGGTTGGTCATGCCGGAGACGTCACAGGTGCCTTCGCAGGTGGGCCAGCCGTAGTTCTTCCCGGGTTTGATGAGGTTCAGCTCGTCCTTCGCGCTCTGGCCCAACTCCGCTTCCCACAGCCTTCCTTGGGTATCGAAGGCGATGCCCTGCGGGTTGCGGTGCCCCATGCTGTAGGCGTAGTTGCCGAAGGGGTTGCCGGGTGCCGCTCCACCGTCCTTGGTGAGGCGCAGGATCTTGCCGTTCAGGGAGTTCTTGTCCTGCGCGAGCGCGCCGTCCTGGGCGTCGCCGGTGGTGGCGTAGAGGTAGCCGTCGGGGCCGAAGGCCAGGCGGCCCCCGTTGTGGTACTTGTTCTTCTTGATCCCCTTGAGCAGCACCTTGTAGTCGGTCAGCTCCGTCCCGTCGTACGTCATGCGCGCGATGCGATTGCCCTCGGACGAGGTGTGCATGACGTACACGTGGTGGTTCGTGGCCCAGTCCGGGTCGACGGCCACCCCCATCAGGCCGCCTTCTCCGCCGGTGGTCTGCGACTCGGGCACCGTGCCGATCTGCTTCTTGTCCTTGCCGTCCGCCGAGACCAGCCGGACGCGGAAGTCGTCGCGCTCGGTGACCAGGGCGGACTTGCCGTCGGGCGTCCAGGACGTGCCCCAGGGGATCGTCCAGCCGGTGGATATCGTCGCAATGTCGGTCGGTTCGCCGACCGCCGCCCTCGGCCGGTCCGCGGCTCCCGGCAGGTCCGCCGCTCCCGGCCGGTCCGGAGCCGCGGACGCCGACGTGACGTACTGGGTGAGCCCGACGACCAGGGCCGCTGCGCCGAGCACGGCCGCCCTCTTCTTGCTGCTGTCCATGTCTCAACCCCCGTACTGCGCGACGATTTTGGTGAAGTCGTACGGAGCCTGCGACACGCCGCTGCACGAGTCCCCGGCGCTCCCGCCGGACGAGCAGTCGCGGTCGCGGTTGACGGCCCAGAAGGAGAACCGCGCGATGTGGTGCTGCTGCGCGTAGGCGAGGATCTTCTTGAAGTCGTTCGTCGTGACGGTCTCGCCCGCCACGTCCGTCTTGCCGTTCATCGAGGAGACGCCGATGCGCTTGTACGCGTCGGCGTCGCTGTAGCCGTAGGCGCTCTTGACCGCGCTCTTCAGGCCTTCGAGCGCGCTGACCGAGGCATCACCCATGGAGCCGCTGTGGCTGCCGAAGTCGAACGGCATGATCACCCAGGCGTCGTTGTCGAGACCGGCGGCGGCGCCGCGCTTGATGAGGTCCTTGCCGGTGGCGTCGGGACCGCTCGGGGTCGTCCCCATGGTGATGTAGGTGACGATCCCCGGGTTCTTCTGCTTCACGATCTTCAAGGCGTCGACGACGCGCTGGCGCACGGTCGCGTTGCTGAACTCGGTGTCCTCGATGTCGATGTCGAACGCCTTGAGCCTGTAGGCGTCGATGACCTTCTGGTACGCCCCGGCGAGCGCGGTGGCACTGGTGCACTTCTCGCCGAGCTTGGCGCCGCTCCAGCCGCCGACGGAGACGACGATGTCTCCGCCGGCGCCGCGTATGGACTTGATGGCGGACTCGTCGGAGCCGCCCTTCAGTGGGCGGCTGCCGTCCCAGGCAGGGTTGCAGCCGCCGTCGGACAGGATGAAGGCGAGCGTGAACCACTTGACGCCGGTCGCGGCCATCACGTCGGTGGGCTTCTGCGGGCTGCCCCAGCCGAGGTACTCGTACGGGGCGGCGTGGATGGTGCCGGCCGCCTTGGCCGTCACGTCCTTGGCGCTGTCCTCCGGGGGTGCGGCCGAGGACTGTGCGGCCAGGGTGAGGGACGCCGTCGTCGCGAGGACGCCGGCCGCGGCGAGCGCGGTGGCCGTTCTGCGGGGGGTGTGAGACATGGGGGGTGTGTTCTCCTTCGTATGGTTGTTGCGGGGTGAGGAGCTGTCAGGAAGGGTTCCTAACGATCTGAGGGCGCGGGAGTGCGGTGATGTCCCGCGTCAAGGGCAGTCCTTACGTCTTCTGGGAGGCCCGGTAGGCGAAGTCGCCCGCCCCGCGTCCTGCGCCGCTTCCTGCGCCGCTTCCCGTGCCGCCTCCCACTCCGTCGACGAGGGCGCGGACCGCCCCGTGGTCCGGGGAGCGGTGGCAGGCGGGGTCCGTGCGGGCGGCGTCACCGGTCAGGGCGTACGCCTGGCAGCGGCAGCCGCCGAAGTCCACGGTCCGCAGGTCGCAGCTGCGGCAGGGCTCGCGCATCCAGCTCTCGCCGCGGTAGCGGTTGAAGGCCGCCGACTCCCGCCAGATCCAGCCCAGTTGGCGGTCCTTGACGTTCGGCGCGTCGGAGCCGACGAGTTCACCGGCGGCCGGGCACGGCAGCACCGTGCCGTCCGGGGCGACGGTCAGCGAGAGCGCGCCCCAGCCGCCCATGCAGGGCTTCGCGATGCCGTCCACGTAGTCGGGCGCGACCCACACCAGCTCCATGCGCCCCGCGAGCCGCTCCCGCCACCGCTCGACGCGCTCGCGGGCCCGCGCGACCTGGGCGCGGTCCGGCAGCAGCGCGTCCCGGTTGCGCAGCGCCCAGCCGTAGAACTGCGTGTTGGCCAGCTCGATCCGGTCCGCGCCCCACGCGAGCCCCAGCTCCACGATCCCGTCGAGGGCGTCGAGATTGGCGCGGTGCAGCACGGCGTTGAGTCCGAGCGGAAGGTCCGCCGCCCGCACGAGCCCGGCAGCTCGCTCCTTGGCCCTGAACGCCCGTGCCCCCGCGATGAGTTGGGCCTGCTCGGGATCGGCGTGCTGCACGGACAGCTGGACGCTCCGCAGGCCCGCGCCGACGAGGGCGGCGAGACGCGCTTCGTGCAGGCCGACTCCGCTGGTCACGAGCTGCGTGTGGATCCCGGCGGAGTCGGCGGCCGTGACGATCTCTGCGAGGTCGCGGCGCAGGAGGGGCTCACCGCCGGAGAGATGCGTCTGCACGACGCCGATCTCGGCGGCCTGGCGCATGACATCGCTCCACTGCGCGGTGGTCAACTCACCTGTCCGGGAGCTGAGTTCAACGGGGTTGGAGCAGTAGGCGCACCGCAGCGGGCACCCGTGCGTGAGCTCGGCGAGCAGAGCCCAGGGCGGCTCGACCCTGCGAGGGGACTCCGTCACCGAAGCCACCCCTGCCCCCGCAGGTCGGCGAGGAACCGCAGCACGTCATCGGCCACGGATGCACCGGGATGCCGCCTCTCCAACTCACGGACGATTTCGGCGACTTCACGCTCACCGTCGCACAGCTCCACGATGCTCCCAGCGGATCCGCGCAGCACGACCACGCGCTCGGGGAGCACCAGCAGGTCGACGCCGCGTACCCGGTCGTGCCGCAGGATCACCGGGCGCGCCAACGCGGGCCGCCAGTCGGGACGTACGCCTTCGTCTTCCGTCGCGCGTACGGCATCGGTCATCAGCCGCACACCGGCCCCCGGTCGACCGCGTCGAGCAGCGTCCACAGCACGTCGCACTTGAAGCCGAGCGCCGCGACGGCCCGCTCCTGCGCCTCCCGGGTGCGCGCCCACTCCAGGACGAGTCCGAGCGCTTCCTGCCCGTCGCGGCTGCCCTGCTCCACACGGGTGCGGAAGTACGCGAGGCCCTCCCCGTCGATCCACGGATAGTGCCGCTCGAACGCGTCGATCCTGGTCCGCATGAGATCCGGCGCCGACAGCTCGGTGAGCGAGGCGGCGACGGCGTCGAGCGCGGGCCGCAGGCGGCAGAAGTTGACGTATCCCTCGACCGCGAGCCGCACACCGGGCAGCACCCGCGAGGCGTCGAGGAGTTCGCCGCGCTCGATCCCGGCGGCCTCGCCGAGGCGCAGCCACCGCTCGATGCCGCCGTCCCCGTCCTTCTCCCCGTCGTGGTCCTGGATCCTGCGCACCCAGCCGCGGCGCAGCGACGGGTCGTCGAACTTGGCGAGGATCAGCGCGTCCTTGACGGGGATGTGGCGCTGGTAGTGGAACCGGTTCGCGATCCAGCGGCGCAACTCCTCGCGGGTGAGGGTGCCTTCATGCATGCGTACGTTGAAGGGATGCCGGTCGTGATAGCGCTCGGCCGAGACGGCGCGCAGCCGCTCGGTGAACTCGCCGGGTGTCCAGGGAGCCGTCACAGCTCGATCACCATCCGTTCCGCCGCGACTTCGATTCCCCACTCCGCGAGGAGCTTGTGCTGTTCGGCGTGCGGGTTCCCGAGCGGGTTGGTGTTGTTGAGGTGGGTGTAGAGGCAGCGCCCCGGCAGCCGCGCGAGCCGCCGCGCGGTGCCGCCGGGGCCGTTGACCGGCAGATGCCCCATGCCGGTGGCGGTGCGGGTGGAGAAGCCGGAGCGCAGGGGTTCCTCGTCGTCCCAGAAGGTGCCGTCGACGAAGACGCAGTCGGCGTCGCGCGCTGCTTCGTCGAAGGCGTCGGACCAGACGGCGAGGGCGGGGGCGTAGAGGAGGGTGCGACCGGTGGCGGGTTCGTGCAGGCGCAGGGCGATGGACCAACTGTCGCTGGAATCCTCGTGGTTGGCGGCATACCGAGGCTTCTTGGCCGCAAGGGGGACGGCGCTGACGCTGACACCCGCGGCGCCGCTGGACCGTCCGTCCAGCGGGGACCCGACGCCACCGGACAGCTCGCGCCACCGTACCGGCGTGTACGGACCGAGGACGGCATCGAGCCGCAGCCCCTCCCGCACGGCGTCGAGGACGGGCGGGGTGGCCAGCACGTCGACGCCTTCGTGGGCCTCGCGGAGGCGGGCGATGCCGAGGGTGTGGTCGAGTTCGGCGTCGGTCAGGACGACGCCGGCGAGGGGGGTCTGCCGGGCTCCGGGCCCGGGGTGGAGTTCCGGGGTCGCCTCGATCTGTTCACCGATGTCGGGGGTGGCGTTGACGACGTACCAGCGTCCGTCCGCCACGCGAACGGCGAGCGAGGCGTGCCGGCGGCGGCGCTCCGGGTGGGCGCGTGCCCCGGTGCACCCGGGACACGCGCAGTTCCACTGGGGAAGACCGCCGCCCGCCGCGGTGCCGAGCACCTGCAGCAGCATGGCGGCGGGGCTACCGGTCGGCGCTGCGGTACGCGGTCACTTCGAGCGCGGTCTCCACGACCTCGTACTCGGGGGTCTGCCATGCGGTGACGGCTTCCGTCACTTCCGGCGTGGTGGGGTTCTGGTCTTCGTTCATGGGTGTGGGGCTGCCTTCCTGAAGAGTGGGGGTTCAGGAGTCGCCGTTCACCGTTCACATGAGTGTCCTGCGTTCAGCGACGTGCAATAGAGTCGCGGCATGACGGAACGCGGTCAATGGTGCGGACCAAAAAACGCCCGGACTTCACCCGGGAGTGGTCAAGGAATGCAGCACCGCATCTGATCGTTGACCATGGGAGTACCAACCGACGACTTAAGGATCGAGAGCTCGTGAGCAAGGTCCCCCCGATCATCCTGAACAATGGCGTCGAGATGCCGCAGCTCGGCTTCGGCGTCTGGCAGGTACCGGACGACGAGGCCGAGTCCGCCGTCGCGACGGCGCTGGAGGCCGGGTACCGCAGCATCGACACCGCTGCCGTTTACGGCAACGAAGAGGGCACCGGCAAGGCCATCGCCGCTTCCGGCATCGCCCGCGAGGAGCTCTTCGTCACGACGAAGCTCTGGAACACCGACCAGGGCTACGACTCGACGCTCCGCGCCTTCGACACGTCCCTGGAGAAGCTCGGCCTCGACCATGTGGACCTGTACCTGATCCACTGGCCGCTGCCCTCCAAGGGCCTGGCCGTGGAGACGTACAAGGCCTTCGAGAAGATCCAGGCCGACGGCCGCGCGAAGTCCATCGGCGTCTCGAACTTCCTGCCCGAGCACCTGGAGAAGCTGATCTCCGAGACGTCGGTCATCCCCGCCGTCAACCAGATCGAACTCCACCCGCACCTCCAGCAGCGCGCGTCCCGCGAGATCCACGCGGAGCAGGGCATCGCCACGGAGGCCTGGTCCCCGCTCGGCCAGGGCAAGGGCCTCCTGGAGGTCCCGGCGATCGTGGCGATCGCCCAGAAGCACGGCCGCACGCCGGCCCAGGTCGTCCTGCGCTGGCACATCCAGCTGGGCAACGTGGTGATCCCCAAGTCCGTGACGCCGTCGCGGATCAAGGAGAACATCGACGTCTTCGGCTTCGAGCTGGACCCCGAGGACATGGCGGCGATCAGCGCACTGAACGAGGACCGGCGACTGGGTCCTGACCCGGCTTCGTTCGACGTGGCCTGAGATCAGTCCGGGGCGTCCCCGTCCGGCTTGGGCCGGGTGGGGGCGTCCCTCTGTCGTTCCACGGCGTCGGCGCGCTCGGCGTAGCCGGCCTCGCGCAGGGCCCCGATGAGACTCTCGTAGGACCACCGGGTGTCGGGATGGCCCTCACCCAGGACTCTGATCCGGGCTTCCAGCGTGCGTTCGTGCAGAGACGTCGCCTTCTCCAAGGCCCCGTCCAGCCGGTAGGCGTCGGCAAGATGCTGGGCGACCAGGAGAGTGCCGGGGTGGTCCGTCCCCCGCGACGCGATGCGCTCCGTCAGTGCCCTCTCGTACAGTTGGATCGCCCTGCCCTGCTTGCCCTGTGCCGCACACACCTCCGCGAGGTGTTCGCACAGACGCATCGTGTCCGGGTGAGAGGCCCCGCGGACACGGAGGCCGGCGACCAGCGCGTCCTCGTACACCCGGAGCGCTTCCGGCATCTCGCCCGCGTGCTCGTGCGCATGGGCCAGGTCGACTTGTGCCGCGAGAGTACGCGGATGGTCCGCGCCCAGGACCCGGCGGCAGTCGAGCAGCACCTGCACGGCCTCGCGCCTCGCCCGGCCCACGTATCCCGCAACGCGGCAAATGGTCGACAGCTTGCTCCGTACGGCGATGGTGTCCGGGTGGTCGTCTCCCAGCACCCGGACGCACGCGACGAGCGCCCCCTCGCACAGCGCCATTGCCTCCGCGATCCTGGAGGCGTCCACGGAACCCGCGTACGCCCCGGCGCGTCTCGCCCGCACCCACAAGGTGCGGTGGTGCTCGTACCCCCAGACCGCAGCCGTGTGCGCCTCGGCATCGTCATACAGTGTGATGGCCCGTTCCACGTTTCCCGACTCCTGATACAGGTCCGCGAGTTCGGCCCGGAAAGGCTGCACATCGGGGTGGCCTTCCCCCAGTGCCCCGACCAGCGCGGCGATGGACTCTTCGTAGAGCGCGACGGCCCGCTCCGAGGCCCCCGCCGCCCGGTATGCCCCTGCGAGCCTCGCTCGGGCCGAGTGGGTCGCCGCAGCCGCAGGACCGAAAACCCTTTGCGAGGTCTCGACCACGTGGTGCAGTGCGGCGACGGCCTTGTCCGGCTGCCCCTGGCCGATGCAGAAGTCCGCGAGCCCTTCGAGTGCGGGCAGAAGCCCGGCGTCATCCGGCCGGGAGCGCTCCGCGAGAGCCTCAATGTGCGGAAGCAGCTCCCGCCATCGGGGCCAGGTCACGGGATCCTCCGTGCGGTCAGGAACCGAGCTCGCGAGAAGGCTCACTGCCGTGGCGCGGGCTCCTTCGAGGGCCTCAGCGGTGCGGTACGGGGCCTGCTCGTCCGGTATCCGCACCGCGGCCCTGATGAGCCGGTGCACGGTGATCGAATCGGGGTCGAGCCTGATCAGGCTGAGACTGTCCAAGAGGCCCAACGCACGGGCGAGTTGAGGCTCGGGGATTGCCAGGCCCGGCAGGATCTCCGTGGGCACGGGCTCGGGTGCGTACCAGGACAACGTCGTCATGATCCGCACCGCCAGGGGATCCTCGACGGCACGCAGGCTCACCTTCCATGCCTCGGCGATGCCGGTCGCCGAGCCGGGGACGGGCGCCTCGAGCAACTCCTGCCTCTGCGTCTCGAAGAGCCTCAGGTACTCGTCGACGGGCATCCGGGTCTCGGCCAGCCACGCCCCCGCCTGGACCAGCGCGAGGGGGAGCCTGCCGAGCTCCTCACAGAGGCGCTCGGCAGGCCCAGCGGCCCCGCCATCCAGATACCTCGTCAACAGCTCGACCGCTTCCGGGAGTTCCAGCACGTCGAGAGGCAACATCGCGGCCGGAAGCGCGTGCCAGCCCTCGGCATCCCGGCTGGTGATCAGAAAGCGGCCACCCGGACCCGTACGCCACACGAACGACCCCACATCTGCCGGGTCCACCGCGCCGTCCAGCACGAGCAGCCAGTCCTCATGGGCGCTCAACCACTGCAGGGCCCATTCCTTCTGCCGCTCCCGTTCCAGCAGACCGCCGAGCGACGGCGCCAGGGCAGCCGTGAGATCCGCCAGACCTTCGTCGATGCGGACCTGCGATTCCGCGTTGATCCACCACACCATCGTGAACGCGTCATCCTCGAGTCCCCGTCTCGCCCACTCCCAGGCCAGCGCGGTCTTCCCCACCCCTCCCATGCCGTGCAGGACGGTGGTGAAGTTCTCGGGGGGCGAGAGGAACCTGCGGAATCGCGCGTCCAGTTGAGCGATCTCGTCCTGCCTGCCGACGAAGGGCTCCCTGGCCGGAAGGTTCGTGAGCCGTCGCGGACACGGCACCGAGGCGGCCGGTCCCGTCAGTGCTGCCGACCCGTCGGTGAGCTCCTCGCCTCGCGTCGGCGAATTAGGCGGTACGAGGGACATCAGCGCCACCTCGGACCCCAGCACCAGCTCGCACATCCCGGCCAGCTCCTGCGTAGGCCGCTTGATGCCTCTCTCGATCTTGCTGAGGTGACTCTTGCTGTAGTGGACCATGTCGGCCAGCTCCGTGAGGGAGAGGCCGGCCGCGGTGCGGGCTCGGCGCAGTTCCTGTCCGAAGTCGGGCGGCAGCGTGATGTCGACCGTCATGGACGTCTCCACCACCGGGATCGCCGTACTCCGCAACAGCCCCAACGCCTCCTCGCTCACCAGCGCGAAGGGCTGCCCCGCGTCCCCGAGCCTCCGGCTGCCCGCCCCCTCCGCCACCGCCACGAGCGCGCGGAAGGCCCGCGGCGCCGAGCCCGCCCTGACCTCGATCTCCTCGCCGAGCCGCTCCAGCAGCTCGGCGACGGCGAGCGACTCCGGGCGCGGCAGGGTCTCGATCAGCGCACCGCGCGCACCCGGCACGAAGTCGTACAGGCCCGCTCCCGCGTCGACCGGCTCCAGCAGGCCGCTCAGGAGCACCTCCGCCAGGTCGCTCGGGCGCGACCCCGGTGTGACGCGCTGCTGGATCAGCCGCATCACCGGCAGCGCGGGCACGGACAGCGCGATGTGCGCCGCGAGATCGGCTGCCGTGGGCGAGGCCGCCGACTGGAAGCGCATGATGCGCTCGGCGATGGTCAAGTCCCCCTCGCTCGAGCGGGGTTCGGGGTGCGCGGCCGGGCGCGCGCTCACGTAGGTGACGGCCGTGTCCCGGTGCCGGTCGCCCGAGGCCGTCAGGAGCCCGGCCCAGTCGGCGAGCCAGTCGGGGGCCAGCTCGAGGACCGGGACGGGGACCGCGCCGGCGGGGCGTCTGGTGCGGCCGTCGTGCGGGGTGAAGCGCAGCCCCGTGTTCGGGGCGCTCGCGCGGGACGCGATCGCCCTGCCGGGGACGGCGGGGGCCGCCGTGCGCCGCCACAGCCGCTCCGGGAGCGGCTGCAGGATGGCGGTGGGTCCACGCCTCGCCCACCGGTGGATCGCCGGTCCGGCGCGCCCTTCCCACCAGTGCGGACCGGAGCAGTCGCTGAGCACGAGGACGACCTGACGGCCCGTCGGGTCGATCAGCGCCGCCGGGTCGACGGCCGGGCCGTCCGGCGCCGGCTGAATTCCCAGGCGCGTGCCCAGGTCCTTCAGATGCCACAGGCGTACGTCTCTGAACGCACCCGTCCGCTGCATCGCCTCGCGCAGCTCGCGCACCAGCGGCCGCCAGACCGTCATCGAGGGACCCGTGTCGACGACAAGCGCGAGGCTCAGGAGGCGGTCGGTGCCGGGGACCATGACGGGCGCCCAGGGGCGCACGTCCGGGCGGCGTGCCGCGCGGGCGGCGGTGGCCTCCTCGTCCAGGGCGGGGTGGCGCCGGTCGGGGACGGACTGCTTGAGCGGGCGCAGGGCGCGCTGGATCGCCAGTTCGTGACGCAGGGCCTGTGGTGCGGGGACGAGCACCTCGTCCGCGTCCGTGCCGCGCTCGGCGAGGCCCCGTGCGAGGTGCAGGGCCGCCCGGTGTTCCCCGTCGACGGCCACCTCTGCGTCCGCTCCGGGCTCGGCCGGGCCCGGGGCCTGCGCGCGAGCCGCGCCTTCCGTCGCACCCGTGATGCCGGCGGCGGGCCGCCCCGCCGGGAGGCCGCCGCCGGAGTGGGTCCCGGCGCCGACGAGCCCGGCCCCGGCGTTCGCGCCCTCCCCCGCTTCCGGAGGCAGCCGCTCCGCGAGCCACACCATCTCCGCGAGCTGCAGCGGGGTGACCGGCGGCCCCAGCGCCTCCAGCGCGTCCCGCAGGCGGTCAATCGTCATGGTTCTGCGGCACGTCACCGCTGAGGAACGGCATCACCTGGTCCGCCAGTTCGAGGACGCTCTCCGGCTGCTCGCTGAACGAAGCGTGATGGCACATGTAGATCGCGTTCAGGAGTTGGTCGTTGGCGAGCAGGCCGCTGCTGCGACGCTCGAAGAAGCGCTGGATGATCTTCCGCGCACCGTCCGGGAGTTCGCCGTCCTGGCCGACCACGCCGACCAGGTGTTCCCTGACAATCGCGGTCAGCTCCTCGACGGTCGCGGGCTGCTTCAGGTTGACCGTGACGCACCGGCGCAGGAAGGCGGGCGGGAACTCGCGTTCGCCGTTGCTCGTCATGACGACCAGCGGGAAGGCCCGGCAGGTGACCGTGCCCTCGCGGATCTCCACGCGGTCGGTGGTGCTGTCGGCCGTCATCACCCTGGCGGTGGGTGCCGCGCGCCGGGCCAGCTCGACGAGTTCGTACGAGCCCTTCTCGAAGATGGTCAGGAGGTCGTTGGGCAGGTCGAAGTCGCTCTTGTCGATCTCGTCGACAAGGAGGACCCGTGGCTTTTCGAAGGGCAGCAGCGCGGTGCCGAGGGGGCCGAGACGGAGGTAGTCGCCGATGTCGTCCGTACTCGGTTTGCCGCCGTCCCGCGCCCGTTCGGCCCCGTACAGGCGGGTCAGGGGGTCGTACTCGTACAGCCCGTCCCGCAAGGCCACCCGGCTGGTGATCGGCCAGTGCAGGACCTTGCCGAGACCCAGTTCGTGGGCGACGGCGTAGGCGAGGGACGACTTCCCGGTGCCGGGGGCGCCGGTGACCAGCAGCGGCCTGCGCAGATAGAGGGCCGCGTTGACCTGACGGATCGCCTCCGCACCGGGGCGATAGCTGGCCGCCGCGTGCGGGTTGCCGGAGTCGCCGGGCGGGGTGCGCAAGGGCGGACCGCCGGTGAAGGTGCGCCACGGCGGCGGCTCGGGCAGGCGTCCGACGCCGTCGTGCGGTCGTCGAATCCCTTGGTAGATCTGCCAGTTCGGCGATCCGGCCGGGTGGTGGGCTTCGGACATCTCACGCACTCCCCATGGCAAGCGGAGGATCGGGCCTGCGTTCCGGGTCGTCCCAGAACAGCGTCAGCCGATGTCCGCAGTGATCGGCGCCCCCCTTGTTCGGGGAACGTGCTTCCTTGCGCAGCTTCATGACCTCGAACGGCAGCCGGTCCGGATCCAGGGCGCCGACCGCCTCAGCCAGCTGGGCCAGGAATTTCTCGGGCGCGCACGTCGCGTGCCCGCCGCCGCATTCGTGCCGCCGCCACAGCATGATCGGTACGCCGGTGTCGAGGGCCGCGGAGAGCCAGTCCGGCACGGGAGTTGCGGCGTAGGCCAGCGCGCACACCTCGTCGTCCGCGTCGAGCCAGTCGCGGAACTCCTCGTAGCCGTACGGCAGTGCGCATTCGACGGGCTCGGGACGGGTCTCGCCCCGGGCCCGCACGGTCTGCCAGCGATTGCGGGTCAGCCGTGAGACGGTCAGTGGCTTGAGGCGGTCCATGTGCCTGACCACCACGGGCACGGTGCGCATGGGGCGGGGGCGCGGGGCGCCGGGCTCGCGGATGTCCCACTCCTCGAAGGGCTCGCTCATGAGCCCTTCCGGCACCACGAACTCCAGCATCCAGTCGAAGTCGTGGACCCTGGCGACCTGTTCGGCGAGACAGCCCTCGACCTTGGCCCGCACCTGGTCGCGGCGGACCCGGACGGGCCCCGCACGGGCGACCTGCACTCCGTCGATCACCGTGCTCACGCTCATCTCGAGGCTCGCACCGCGCGTGAGCGGTTCGAGCCTGACCATGACCGAGCCCACCGGCGCCGGGGCGGCGGGCGGTGCGTGTGCCGCCCGCGCCGCGTACTGCGGCAGCCTGCGCCGCATCCAGGCGTCGATGCGGTGCCGGTCCGCGCCCGGTACGTGCGTCATGAGCTCGGTCAGGAGCCGGAGCAGCCGGTCCCCGCCCGCCATGTCCTCGCCGACGTAACGCACCGCCGACCACAGCGACGTGAAGGCCGGAAGGGGGCGCCGGAAGGTGGGGAAGGCCCGCTGGACGATCAGCTCCGGTGCCACGCCCGGCCTGACCCCCTCAAGGAGCTCGCGCAGTTCGCGGCGCGGTTCGTCCGGCAGCCAGTCCAGCGGCAGCAGGTCGTCGAGGCCTTCCCAGTAGCGGCGGATCGTGTCGAGCGGCAGCATCCGTCCGAGGTAGCCCTCGTGGTCGCCGTCGAGCACGGCGTCGGTGACCATGCCGACGACCATCCCGGTCGCCGGGTCGTACACCGCGGAACCGCTGAACCCCTCGTCCAGGCGGGCCAGATGGGCCTGCTCGACGTCGATCTCCAGCCACTCCTGGCGCAGCAGCCGGTCCGCGCTGGTGCGCAGCGTGACATGGATGCCGTCCTCCTCGTGCCCCCGCGGGAATCCCAGGGCGCGCAGTTCGTGTGCGGCCTTCCCCATGCGCGGCAGCAGCGTGTCGAACGGCGCGAAGGCGCACGCGGGGACGGGCAGCGGCTCCTGGAGCTCGACGACCGCCACATCACCGAGGTCACCCAGCCGCTTCCAGTCGCCGGACCACGCCACGGTCGCGGGCAGTGCGCCGGTGACGCCGGGCAGGGTGACCGAGACCTCGGCCAGACCGTGGACCACGTGGGCACAAGTGATCAGCCGGGTGCTGTCGACCAGTACGCCCGCCCCTCGCGGGGATCCTTCGGCGGTGCCGATGCGGGCACGCCAGTGCATGCCCACGCCTATCCGTTCCGTGCGTCCCCGCGGGACCAGGTCAGTTTGACGGTCAGGTGTCCCTCGGCCGCGGTCTTGGCGATGACGGCACCCGCGACGGCACTGAGCTTGACGCCGAACTCCAGCTCGATCTGGTCGGGGTCGAGGGCAGTGGAGCGGAACGTGTGCAGGGCGGACATCGCCGCGCCGCGCACATTGTCCAGCGCCGACTCCAACCGGCCCTGGACGTCGATGACTTCCCCGCGGTCCCCGCGCGCCACCGACCTGAAGCCGGGATCCTTGGAATCCACCTCGACGACGACTGGCCCCTCGTTGGACTCCCAGCGCATCAGTTCGTTCACGGGGTGACTCGCTCCTTCGGTCGATGCGTCAAACGTATCGCCAACAGAACTTCCCTTACCGGGTAGTTGGCAGATACGTATGCCACTGTGACCTGGCGAGACCGCCTCGGGCACGCGCGCACGCTGATCCCCGCAGCCGCGCGGCTGCGGTCACCGCAGAGCCGCTCCGAGCTGCCCGGCCCGCAGGCCGCCGAAGGGCACACCTCACCCTGTACGCCCGCCCCGGCCACTGCCCGCCTAGCCCTTGACCCCCACGTGCACCGTCTGCACCGACAGCAGGAACACATCGGACCGGTGGTGCAGGCTCTGCTCGTCGTTCGCGTCCAGGAGGCGGTCGACGGTGGTCAGGTCGTCGGCGTCGAGAGTGTCCGCGTGCATCTCGCGGCGGCGGGAGAGCTCCGTGACGAGGTGGGCGCGGGCCGAGTCGGACAGGGGCGCCGGCAGGTCGAGGAGGAACGAGCGGGTGCCCGCGTGGCGCAGGCCCGCCGCGGCGACGAGTCCGGGCCAGTCCTCCGTGACCGACTTCGCGCCCGGCAGCTCCGCGCGCATCTGCGTGAACCACTTGTCGTCCGCCAGGTCGAAGCGCGTCTGGAGGCCAGGGCGGCCGAAGCCGATGTCGCGGGGCAGGCTGCGGGAGTTCAGGCCGCCCTCCAGGAGCGCGATCGCACCGCCCGGCGCCAGGCGGTCGGCGAGCGCGGCGAGCGCGGCCTCCTGGTCGCCCACGTGGTGCAGGGCCCTGCCGATCCAGAGGAGGTCGGCGTGCGGCAACTCACCGATTCCCTCGGGGAGTTGTGCGTGCAGCGTGCTGACCCGGTCCGTCAGGCCCTCCCGGGTGGCCCTCGCCCGTGCGCGCTCCAGGAGCGGCTCCGCCGGGTCCACCGCGATCACCTCGGCCTTGGGGAAGATCTCGGCGAGGAGGAAGGAGATGCTGCCCGAGCCGCCGCCCACGTCGGCGATCAGGGCCGGCTCCGGCTGCCAGGTACGCAGCCACGCGGCGATCTCGCGGTTCTGCGGGGCGGCGAGCTCCGCTTGGCGCTCCAGCATCGGGCCCATGGTGGCCCAGTCGATGTCGTCGTGGTGATGGCCGTGCTGGTGGCCGTGGGTGTGACCGTGCTCGTGCTCGTGGTCGTGGTCGTGGTCGTGGTCGTGGTCGTGGTCGTGAGCCATCGTCTCTGCCGCCGCCTTCGGTGCGCTGGTGGGTGGGCCGCCGAGCGGGCCCTCGGACCGGTTCCCAGCTTGCGCCGCCGCCCTTGCCTTGGCCAGCCGACTTGCGGTTTCGGCAAATCGAGGGTTCGTGCTGCGATGCCTGGCATGCGTCTCGGCCGCCGTGGAGGCCAACTCCGCCCGGAGTCAAGGGGGTTCGAGCACGGTTCACCCGGCGGGCGGCCTCCGGAACGACCTCAGCGTGAACCGCGGGTCGGGGCGCGGCACCTCCTGGTCGGGCAGGGCCGCGAGCCCCGCCGCGAGCCGTGCGGCCTGCGGGCCGTCGGGCGGGATCTGGGTGAACCACCCCCGGTGGATGTCGTCGACCGTGGAGCGGGGCGTGCGGCCCTGGCCGTGGCCGCGGAACCGGGCTCCGCCCGCCGGTGTCAGACCCTGCGCGGTCGCGTACGCCTCGACCGCCTGGGCGCGGTCGACCGCCTTGCGGACCGGGCGCGGGGCGAGCACGGCGTCGATGTCGCTGCCCACGTCGTGCGCGGCGGCCTTGTCGACGGTCGTGACGAACACGCCGCCGGGCCGCAGCACCCGGGCGCACTCGGCGGCGACCGCCGCCGCCTCGTCGGGGCCGGAGAGCAGATGCAGCAGCCACACCGCGGACACCGCGTCGAACGAGGCGTCGGGGAAGGGAAGCCGGCGGCTGTCGCCCAGGACAATGGCGCCCGGCAGCCGCCCCGACGCCATGCGCGCCATGTTGTACGCCGCGTCGACCCCGGTCACCCGCAGGCCCGCCCCGGCGAGGCGCCGGGTGACCAGGCCCGTGCCGCAGGCCACGTCCAGGAGGGTGCCGGTGCCCGGCGCCAGCAGGCCGAGGACCGCGGCGGCAGCGGCGTCGGCGCGCGGCTCGCCGCCGCGCGAGGCGTCATAGCGGTCGGCTTCCTTGCCGTAGTCCAGCATCGGCGCTCAGACCGCCCCGTGCCCGACCGCCAACTCCTCGACCCTGCCCGCGAGTTCGAAGTCGAGGGCGGTGAGCGCGCCGCCGGCGCTGTGCGTGTTCACGGACAGCGCGACGGTGTTGTAGCCGAGCTTCAGGTCGGAGTGGTGGCCGAGCTCTTCCTGGATCTGCGCGATGTGGACGACCATCGCGGTCGCCGCGAAGTGCGAGGCGAGCTGGAAGGAGCGGGTGATCCTGTCGCCTTCGAGCGACCAGCCGGGCAGCTCCGCCAGGCGCTCCTCGACGTCCTTCTGTGACAGCGGTTCGACTGACATGGCCGCGCCCCTTTCCGTGCGTATGACGTGCGCATGGCGTACGCGTGTACGTATATCTCTCAGCCTGCCACATCGCCTCCCGCGAGGCCCTGATCAGGCCACCCGCCGGGGAAGCGCGAGCCGCGGACCCCGGCGGACCGCGAACGCCTTCGATTACTGTCTGGGTATGACAACTGCCGCGTCCGCCAAGGAAAGCACCGGTGTCGGCCCGCTCCTGCGCGGCTGGCGCGAGCGGCGCAAGGTGAGCCAGCTCGACCTGGCCCTGCGCGCGGACTCCTCGGCACGCCACATCAGCTTCATCGAGACCGGCAGGTCACGCCCGAGCGAGGAGATCGTCCTACGCCTCGCCGAGCACCTCGACGTACCCGTGCGGGAGCGCAACTCGCTGCTCCTGGCGGCCGGTTACGCCCCCCGGTTCCGCGAGACCCCGCTGGACGACCCCTCGATGGGCGCCCTGCGCGAGGGCATCGAGCAGCTCCTGCGCGGCTACGAGCCCTATCCCGCCCTGGTCGTCGACGCGACGTACGACGTGGTCGCCGCGAACCGAGGCATCGCGATGATCCTGGACGGCGTCCCCGAGCACCTTCTGCGGCCACCCCTGAACGCCATGCGGCTCACGCTCCACCCGGAGGGGCTCGCCCCCAAGATCCGCAACCTGCGCGAGTGGCGGGGGCACCTGCTGCACCAGATGGAGCGGCAGATCGCGCTGCAGCGGTCCGACGCGCTGCGCGCGGTGTACGAGGAGGTGGCGGCGTACCCGGTGGTGGATCCCGGGGTCGACGTCTTCGAGGAGGACGGACCGCGAAGCGCCATGCCGTACTTCGCGCTGCCGCTGCGCATCGAGCACGACGGGCACCTGCTCTCCTTCGTCTCGTCGATCTCGACCTTCAACACCCCCATGGACGTGACGGTCGCCGAGCTGGCCATCGAGACGCTCCTCCCGGCCGACCCGGCGACGGTCAAGTACCTCCAGTCCTCGGTGTCCTGACCGCCTCTCGTGGAATCTGGTGACATCTCGTGAAAGGGGACCCCATGGGGACCAAGCAGTTCAGCGGCCATCCCGACGAAGCGGACCTCACGCGCGCCGACTCCCTGGCCCGCGAGATCTTCTCGGGTGTGGCCAACAAGTGGGCGCTCCTGATCATCAACGCCCTGGCCGACCGGACGCTGCGCTTCACCGAGGTGCGGGCCGCGGTGGACGGCATCAGCCACAAGATGCTCACCCAGACCCTGCGCGGCCTGGAGCGCGACGGCGTCGTGCACCGCACGGTGTACGCCACCGTGCCGCCACGCGTCGAGTACCGCCTGACCGAGGCGGGCGAGGGGCTGCTCGCCACGGTCGACGGCATGTGCGCCTGGACGCACCGGTACCTCGCCGAGATCGAGGCCGCCCGCAGCCGCTTCGACGCGCGGTCCTAGCCGCGCGCGGGGCCCTGGTCCCGAAGGGCCCGCAGCGCCGCGTACTGCACGGCCGCGAAGCCGCCGACGGTCACGGCCTGGAGCGGGATCCACACCACGCCCGCCGTGCTGGGCGAGAGCCAGGCGACCAGGGCGACGACGCTGAGCACGGCCCAGACCGCGTTCGCCTCGATCACCCCCCGGACGGCGAGTGCGGGCGGGCTCTTGCGTGAGGCGAGGTAGCCGACTCCCGCGCCGTAGAGCACGAGGAAGACGCCGAGGCCGAGCAGGAGCCCCGAGTCGACGCCGAGGAAGCGCCCGAGCGGGCCGGGGGCGGCGGCGTACGCAAGCCCGTTCCCGGCGGTCACGACCGCGTCAAGGGCGAGGAAGCGGCGCAGCATCGTCCTGGGGTCGCTCGTGCGGGCCAGCACGGTGAGCGGGTGCGCAGAGTACGTGGGCGTGGACATGCGGAACCAGCCTCCAAGCAGTGAATAGGGAGAGGGGGCGGATCCGGGCCGGAGTGCGCCGGACCGGATCCGGTACGACCACCCTGCCGGGCCCCCGCGCGGGGGTCGATTACCTCAGGGGTAAGCGCCGACGCCACGAGCGCGCCCGCAACCCGTACGGCGGTCGCCGCCGTGTGCCCCTGCCGCCCCGCACCTAGGTTCGTTGAAAGGCAGACTTAGGGAGCTCAAGGGTGACAGAGACGACCGAGCCCGGCGCCGCACTGCTGCGTGCGGGCAAGTTCTTCCGCCGCGGCACCGCCGCCCCCGACCTGCACAGCATCGGACTCGTCGGCGGCCGGGACGCGGACGCCTTCTACCGCGACCGGTGGAGCCACGACAAGGTCGTGAACTCGACGCACGGCGTGAACTGCACGGGCTCCTGCCGCTGGAAGGTGTACGTCAAGGACGGCATCATCACCTGGGAGACCCAGCAGACCGACTATCCCTCCGTCGGCCCCGACCGCCCCGAGTACGAGCCGCGCGGCTGCCCGCGCGGCGCCGCGTTCTCCTGGTACACGTACTCGCCGACCCGCGTGCGCTATCCGTACCTGCGCGGCGTGCTCCTGGAGATGTACCGCGAGGCGAAGTCCCGCCTGAAGGACCCGGTCCTTGCCTGGGCGGACATCCAGGGCGACCCGGAGCGGCGCAGGACATACCAACAGGCGCGCGGCAAGGGCGGGTTGGTACGGGCGACCTGGGACGAGGCCGTCGAGATCATCGCGGCGGCGCACGTCCACACGATCAAGACGCACGGCCCCGACCGGGTCGCGGGCTTCTCCCCCATCCCCGCGATGTCGATGGTGTCGCACGCGGCGGGCGCCCGCTTCATGTCGCTGATCGGCGCCCCGATGCTCTCCTTCTACGACTGGTACGCGGACCTGCCGGTCGCGTCCCCGCAGGTGTTCGGCGACCAGACCGACGTACCGGAGTCGGGTGACTGGTGGGACGCCGCGTATCTGATGATGTGGGGCTCGAACGTCCCGGTGACGCGGACGCCGGACGCACACTGGATGGCGGAGGCGCGCTACCGCGGCCAGAAGGTCGTGGTCGTCGCGCCCGACTACGCCGACAACGCCAAGTTCGCCGACGAGTGGCTGCACCCGCACCCCGGCACGGACGGCGCCCTCGCCATCGCGATGGGCCACGTCATCCTCAAGGAGTTCTTCGTCGACCGGCAGACGGACTTCTTCACCGACTACGTCCGCAAGTTCACCGACCTGCCCTTCCTGGTGACGCTGACCGAGCGCGACGGCGCGTTCGTCCCTTCGAAGTTCCTGCGCGCCACCGACCTGGGTCAGAGCGGCGAGGGCGGCGAATGGAAGACGGCCGTCCTGGACGAGAACACCGGGCATCCCGCCGTCCCGAACGGCTCCCTTGGCTTCCGCTGGACCGACTCCGGCAAGGGCAAGTGGAATCTGGAGCTCGGCAACATCAAGCCGCAGCTCACCCTGCACGACTCCGACATCTCCACGGGCGTCGAGGTGCTCCTCCCCCGCTTCGACACCGAGGGCGGCACGCACGGCCAGGGCCGCGGTGAGATCGTGCGCCGCGGGGTGCCCGCCACGCGGCTCGGCGGGCAGGACGGGCCGCTTGTCACGACGGTCTTCGACCTGCTGCTCGCGCAGTACGGTGTCGGGCGCGAGGGGCTGCCGGGCGAGTGGCCCGCTTCGTACGAGGACGCCGACGCACCCGGCACCCCGGCCTGGCAGGAGGCGCACACCTCGGTCCCGGCCGCGAAGGCCGTGAAGATCGCGCGGGAGTTCGCGAAGACCGCCGAGCAGTCGCGCGGCCGCTGCATGATCCTCATGGGGGCGGGGACCAACCACTGGTTCCACTCCGAGACGATCTACCGCGCCTTCCTCGCGCTGCTCCAGCTGACCGGCTGCCAGGGCCGCAACGGCGGCGGCTGGGCGCACTACGTGGGTCAGGAGAAGTGCCGCCCCGCGACCGGCTGGGCGACACTGGCGAGCGCCAACGACTGGAGCAGGCCGCCGCGGCAGATGATCGGCGCCGCGTACTGGTTCCTCAACACCGACCAGTGGCGCTACGACAAGTTCGCGGCGGACGTGCTCGCCTCGCCGCTGGGCGAGGGCCGGTTCGCGGGGATGACGGGCGCGGACTGCCTCGCGCTCTCGGCGCGCACCGGCTGGATGCCCTCGTACCCGACCTTCGACCGCAACTCCCTTGATCTGGGCGAGACTTCGGGGGCTTCGGGTGATCCCGTCGCCAATGTCGTCGACGAACTCAAGGCGGGCACCCTCAACTTCGCCTGCGAGGACCCGGACGCCCCGGAGAACTGGCCGCGCGTCCTGACCCTGTGGCGCGCCAATCTGCTCGGCTCGTCGGCCAAGGGCGCGGAGTACTTCACCAAGCATCTGCTCGGCACGCACTCCTCGCTGCGGGCCGAGGAGGCGGCGCCAGACGAGCGGCCCTCGACGGTGAAGTGGCGTGAGGAGGCCCCCGAGGGCAAGCTCGACCTGCTCGTCTCGCTGGACTTCCGGCAGACGTCGTCGACGCTCCTCTCGGACGTGGTGCTTCCCGCGGCGACCTGGTACGAGAAGCACGACCTGTCCTCGACGGACATGCACCCCTACGTCCACTCCTTCACCCCGGCCGTCGACCCGCCCTGGCAGGCCCGCACCGACTTCGACACGTTCAAGGCGATCGCGGACCGGCTCAGCGAGCTGTCCGTGGACCATCTCGGCACGCGCAAGGACGTCGTCGCCACCGCGCTCCAGCACGACACCCCCGGCGAGACGGCGCAGCCCGGCGGTGTCGTCCTGGACTGGCGCAAGGGCGAGTGCGAGGCGATCCCGGGCAAGACCATGCCGGGCCTGACGGTCGTCGAGCGGGACTACACGGCGATCGGCGCGAAGTTCGCGGCGCTCGGCCCGCTGGCGGAGAAGCTCGGCCTGCCCGCGAAGGGCATCGCCCTGCGGCCCGACCAGGAGGTCGACGAACTGCGCGAGCGCAACGGCGTCGTACGCGGCGGCCCCGCCGACGGACGCCCCGCCCTGGACACGGCGGTGAAGGCGGCGAACACCATCCTCGCCCTGTCCGGCACGACCAACGGCCGCCTCGCCACGCAGGGCTTCCACACCCTGGAGGCGCGCACCGGCCAGGAGATGGCGCACCTGGCCGCCGAGCACGAGGGCAAGCGCATCACGTACGCCGACACGCAGGCGGCCCCCGTCCCCGTGATCACCTCACCCGAGTGGTCCGGCAGCGAGTCGGGCGGGCGGCGCTACACGGCGTTCACGCTCAACACCGAGCACCTCAAGCCCTGGCACACGCTCACCGGACGCCAGCACTTCTTCCTCGACCACGACTGGATCCACGAGCTGGGCGAGGCGATGCCGGTCTACCGGCCGCCCCTGGACATGAACCGTCTCTTCGGGGAGCCACGCCTTGGCCCGGACGGCGAGAAGGAGGTGACGGTCCGTTATCTCACCCCGCACAACAAGTGGTCCATCCACTCCGAGTACCAGGACAACCTCTTCATGCTGTCCCTCTCGCGGGGCGGCCAGTGCATCTGGATGGCACCGCAGGACGCGGACGCGATCGGCGTGAAGGACAACGACTGGATCGAGGCGGTCAACCGCAACGGCGTGGTGGTCGCGCGCGCGGTGGTCTCGCACCGGATGCCGGCCGGCACGGTCTACATGCACCACGCGCAGGAGCGCACGGTGAACGTCCCCAAGGCGGAGACCACCGGCAAGCGCGGCGGCATCCACAACTCCCTGACCCGTCTGATCCTCAAGCCGTCCCATCTCATCGGCGGCTACGCCCAGTTGTCGTGGGCCTTCAACTACCTGGGTCCGACGGGCAACCAGCGCGACGAGGTGACGGTCATCCGCCGCCGCAGCCAGGAGGTTCAGTACTGATGCCCCGTGACGCAGTCACCAATAGACGAGTGATGGCACAGATCGCGATGGTCATGAACCTCGACAAGTGCATCGGCTGCCACACCTGCTCCGTCACCTGCAAGCAGGCGTGGACCAATCGCGACGGCATGGAGTACGTCTGGTTCAACAACGTCGAGACCCGCCCCGGCCAGGGCTACCCGCGCCGCTACGAGGACCAGGAGAAGTGGCGCGGCGGCTGGGAGCTGAACAAACGGGGCGCCCTGAAGCTCAAGAACGGCGGGCGGATCAAGGCCCTCCTGGAGATCTTCTCCAACCCGAAGCTGCCGGAGATCAAGGACTACTACGAGCCCTGGACGTACGAGTACAAGAACCTCACCGACGCCCCCCTCGGCGACGACTACCCCGTCGCCGAACCGCGCTCACTGATCAGCGGCAAGCCCATGAAGATCGAGTGGTCCTCGAACTGGGACGACAACCTGGGCGGCGCCACCGAGTACGGCGACCTCGACCCGATGGTGGCCAAGACCCGCGAAAAGGCCGCGGAGAAGGTGAAGTTCGCCTTCGAGCAGACCTTCATGTTCTATCTGCCGCGGATCTGCGAGCACTGCCTGAACCCGGCGTGCGTGGCGTCCTGCCCGTCCGGCGCGATGTACAAGCGCGAGGAGGACGGCATCGTCCTCGTCGACCAGGACAGCTGCCGGGGCTGGCGCAAGTGCGTGACGGGCTGCCCGTACAAGAAGGTGTACTTCAACCACCGCACCGGCAAGGCCGAGAAGTGCACGATGTGCTACCCGCGCCTGGAGGTGGGTCTGCCCACCGTCTGCTCGGAGACCTGCGTGGGCCGCCTCCGCTACCTCGGGGTGATCCTCTACGACGCCGACAAGGTGACCGAGGCCGCGTCGGTCAAGGACGACAAGGCGTTGTACGAGGCGCAGTTGGGGGTCTTCCTCGACCCGGACGACCCCGAGGTGCGGCGCGAGGCCGAGAAGGCCGGGATCGGCCACGACTGGGTGGAGGCGGCACGCCGCTCCCCCGTGCACGCGCTGATCAGCAAGTACCAGGTGGCTCTTCCGCTGCATCCGGAGTACCGGACGATGCCGATGGTCTGGTACATCCCGCCGCTCTCCCCGGTCGTGGACGCGCTCAGCGAGACCGGGCACGACGGCGAGGACCTGGACAACCTCTTCGGGGCGATCGACACCCTGCGCATCCCGCTCGAATACCTGGCGGAGATCTTCACGGCCGGTGACGTGGGCCCGGTGCGGGCCTCCCTGGAGAAGCTGGCGGCGATGCGGGCGCACATGCGGGCCATCAACCTCGGTGACCGGCCCGACCGTTCGGTCGCCGACGCCGTGGGCATGTCGGGGCAGGAGATCGAGGAGATGTACCGGCTGCTCGCCATCGCCAAGTACGAGGACCGCTACGTCATCCCGACCGCCGCGGTCGGTGACGCGCAGCGCCTTGAGGAGTCCGCGCTGCCGGACTCGTGCAGCCTCGACTACGAGGACGGTCCGGGGATGGGCGGCGACGGTCCCTTCGGGCAGGACTCGGGCCGCAAGCAGCTCCCGCTGGTGACCATCGAGAACTTCCACGCCCTGCGGGACCGGCAGACCGCCGACGAGCAGCCGTCCGCCACCGAGAAGGACACACTGTGAGCGACCATGCCGTGCTCTATCAGGCAGCCGCGCACTGCCTGTCCTACCCGGACGCGGAGTTCCGCGAGCTGCTGCCCCAACTGACAGCTGCCGCACCCCAGTTGGAGAGCTTCCTGGCGCACGCCGCCGCGGCGGACCCGTCCGAACTCGCCGCGCACTACGTCCAGGTCTTCGACTTCAAGAACCGCCACAGCCTCTACCTGAGCTGGTGGCGCGACGGCGACACACGGCGGCGCGGAATGGCCCTGGTCCGGTTCAAGGAGGTCTACCGCGAGCACGGCATGGAGTTCACCGGCGAGGAACTGCCGGACTTCCTGCCCGCGGTCCTGGAGTTCTCCGCGCACGCGGGCCCCGTCCTCCTGGAGGAGCACAGGCCGGGCCTGGAGCTGCTGCGCCTCGCCCTCACTGATTTCGGCACCCCGTACGCGCCCGTCCTCGACGCGGTGTGCGCGACGCTGCCGGGACCTTCGCCGAAGGACCGGGCCGAGGCGCAGGCGCTCGCCCGGTCGGGGCCCCCGCGGGAGGACGTCGGCCTTGAACCCTTCGCACTGATCGGGGAGCACTGATGAGAACACTGCTGTGGGGTGTCATCCCGTACGTGGCCGTGGTCCTCCTGGTGGCGGGCCTCCTGTGGCGCTACCGCTACGACAAGTTCGGCTGGACGACGCGCTCCTCCCAGGTGTACGAGTCGAAGCTCCTGAACATCGCGTCGCCGATGTTCCACTACGGCATCCTCTTCGTCCTCGTCGGGCATCTGGTGGGGCTCTTCGTCCCGGAGTCGTGGACGGAGAAGGTGGGCGTGAAGGAGCACACGTACCACCTGTTCTCGCTGTACGGCGGCACCGCGGCGGGCATCCTGCTGGTGCTCGGCATCCTGCTGCTGCTCTACCGGCGGCGCACGAACGCGCCGGTGTTCCGGGCGACGACCGCCAACGACAAGCTGATGTATCTCGTGCTCTTCGCGGCGATCGTGCTCGGCATGGTCGCCAAGCTGACGCACGCGTCGGGCGACGGCTACAACTACCGCGAATCCATTGCCCCTTGGGCGCGGAGCCTGTTCACCCTGCGGCCCGACACGGAGCTGATGGCGGGGGTTCCCGTCCTGTACCAGATCCATGCGCTGGTCGGCCTCGCGCTGTTCGCGCTGATTCCGTTCACACGGCTGGTGCACATGTTCAGCGCGCCGGTGCAGTACCTGTTCCGGCCGTACGTCGTGTACCGGAGCAAGGACCCGCGCAGGGTGGGGCCGCGTCCGGAGCGGCGGGGGTGGGAGAAGACGGGGTCCTGATCCCTTCCTGATCCCCTCCCCTCCCCGCCGCTGCCGGGGCCGGGGCGGGCTACTCCCCCGCCTTCTTCTCCGGCTTCTCGTCGTCCACGATCTCCGCGTCGACCACGCCCTCCTCGGCACCGGAGGGCTCCGGGGGCGTCTGCTCCTGGGCGGCCTCGCCGGCGGACTCGTACATGGCCTGACCCATCCGCTGACTGACGGAGGCCAGCTTCTCGGCGCCGGTGCGCAGCGCCGCCGTGTCGTCGGGCCTGTCCTTCAGGAGGCCCTTCAACTCCGTGGCGGCGGCCTCGACCTCGGTCCTGGTGGCGGCGGGGATCTTCTCCTCGTTCTCGCGCAGGAACCGCTCCGTCTGGTAGACGAGCTGCTCCGCCTGGTTGCGGGTCTCCGCCGCGTCGCGCCGCTTGCGGTCCTCCGCCGCGTGCTCCTCCGCCTCGCGCACCATGCGGTTGATGTCGTCCTTGGGCAGTGCGGAGCCGCCCGTGACCGTCATGCGCTGCTCGCGCCCCGTCGCCTCGTCCTTGGCGGAGACGTGCATGATTCCGTTGGCGTCGATGTCGAAGGTGACCTCGATCTTGGGCACGCCGCGCGGCGCCGGGGGCAGTCCCGTCAGGTCGAATACGCCCAGCTTCTTGTTGTACGCGGCGATCTCCCGCTCCCCCTGGAAGACCTGGATGCCGACCGACGGCTGGTTGTCCTCGGCGGTCGAGAAGGTCTCCGAACGCCGGGTGGGAATGGTCGTGTTGCGTTCGATGAGCTTGGTCATGATGCCGCCCTTGGTCTCGATCCCGAGGGACAGCGGCGTCACGTCGAGGAGCAGGACGTCCTTCACGTCACCCCTGATCACACCGGCCTGGAGCGCCGCGCCGAGCGCGACCACCTCGTCCGGGTTGACGCCCTTGTGCGGCTCGCTCCCGGTGAGTTCCTTGACCAGTTCCGTCACCGCGGGCATCCGCGTCGAGCCGCCCACCAGAATCACGTGGTCGACGGCCGACAGCTGCACGCCCGCGTCCTTCACCGCCTGGTGGAAGGGCGTGCGGCAGCGCTCAAGCAAGTCCGCCGTCAGCTCCTGGAACTGAGCGCGGGTCAGCTTCTCCGCCAGGTGCAGGGGGCCGTCCGCCGACGCCGTGACGTACGGAAGGTTGATGTCCGTCTCGCTCGACGAGGACAGCTCGATCTTCGCCTTCTCGGCGCCCTCCCGCAGCCGTTGCAGCGCCATCTTGTCCTTGCCGAGGTCCACTCCGTGCGCGTTCTTGAACTGCCGCACCAGGTACTCGACGATGCGCTGGTCCCAGTCGTCGCCGCCCAGTTGGGTGTCGCCGTTGGTGGCTTTCACCTCGATGACGCCGTCGCCCATCTCCAGGAGCGAGACGTCGAAGGTGCCGCCGCCGAGGTCGAAGACGAGGACGGTCTGGTCGTCGCCCTTGTCGAGGCCGTACGCGAGCGCCGCGGCCGTCGGTTCGTTGATGATGCGGAGCACCTTCAGGCCCGCGATCTCGCCGGCCTCCTTGGTGGCCTGGCGCTGCGTGTCGTCGAAGTACGCGGGGACGGTGACGACCGCGTCCGTGACGTCCTCGCCCAGATAGGACTCGGCGTCACGCTTGAGCTTCTGCAGGACACGGGCGGAGAGCTCCTGCGCGGTGAACCGCGTGCCGTCCACGGAGCCGTCCTCCGGGAAGCGCCAACTCCCGTCACCCATATGGCGTTTGACGGAGCGTGCGGTGCGCTCCACATTCGTCACGGCCTGCCGCTTGGCCACTTCTCCGACGAGTACGTCGCCGTTCTTCGCGAAGGCGATGACCGAGGGTGTGGTGCGCGCTCCCTCCGCGTTGGCGACGACCGTGGGATCACCGCCCTCCAGGACGGCCACCACCGAGTTCGTCGTACCGAGGTCGATCCCGACTGCACGTGCCATGTCCAGTCCCCTTCCACCGCGAGCCCGTTTCCCGGCGTACTTCGACCTCCATCACAAAACTTGAGCGGCCCGTTGTCAATGCCGCCTATGACGGTGCCGCCGCCCCTGAGGGACGGCGGCACCGTCGGAGAATGGCGGAAAGCCGTGCGTCAGGCGAGCTTGGCCGTCAGCGTGATGGTCGTGCCCGTCAGCGCCTGGCTCACGGGGCAGTTCTTCTTGGCGTCCTCGGCGGCGGCGACGAACGCGGCCTCTTCGATGCCCGGCACCGTGCCCTCGACGGTGAGGTGGATGCCGGTGATGCCGGTGCCCGGCTGGAACGTCACGTCGGCCGACGTGACCAGGCGGGTGGGCGGGGTGCCCGCGCTGTTCAGACCGTTCGAGAAGGCCATGGAGAAGCAGCTGGAGTGCGCGGCGGCGATCAGCTCTTCCGGGCTGGTCTTGCCGTTGGCCTGCTCGGCGCGGGACGGCCAGGACACGGCCTGCTCCCCGATCCCGGAGGAGTCGAAGGTGACGGTGCCCGAGCCCTCCGTCAGGTTGCCTTCCCAGACCGTGTGCGCGGAGCGCGTGGTAGCCACGATGTTGATCCCTTCAGTGCGGTTCCGAGATGCGTTCCGGAACGTCCGTGCACCCATCCGATCACACCCTGACTCGGCGCACGCGGAAGACCGGCCCTCGGACGGTGAACGGCAGGCGGCCACCGGGCGGCCCAAGCGGGCGCGGGCGACGGGAGGTTCCGCCTCAGCGGTCGCCCTGGCCGGCCAGCCGCCGCACGAGTGCGATCAGCGCGTCCCGTTCCGTCTCCGGCCGCTGCTCCCCGCCGAAGATCATCCGAACCGCCTGGGGAACGCTGAACCACCAGGCCCCGAGGGCCAGTACGGCATAGAACAGCGCCCGGGGATCGAGGGTCGGGCCCAGGGTGCCGTCGCTCTGGGCCTGAGCGTGGGCCTCGACCCTGGCCCCGTAGGTCACGGTGCGCTCGGGCTCCTTGAGGGCGGGGGCACCCTTGTCGCGCAGGCCCTCCCAGTGCAGGAGCCGGATGAACTGGGGGCGGGAGCGGTGGTAGTCGTACAGCCGGCCCGCGTAGTCGCCGAGGTCGGCGGCCTGTTCGACGGTGATGGGGATGGTGGTGGCGATGCGGTCGAGCTCGGCCTCCAGGACGTGCCCGAAGAGCTTCTCCTTGTTGCCGAAGTACTGGTAGAGCAGCGCCTGCCGGGTGCGTGCGGTGTCCCAGGCCATGGCGCATGGATACCCAACCAGTTGTTTGGAGATGGTTCCGGCCGCGTGCTGGCTCTCGGTCTTCCCGACCCTCACCGTCCTGGGGCTGCTCTTCCACTCCTGGCTCGCGCCCGGCTGCAGAAGATCCGCGGCAGGCTCCTCAGCAGGGAGAACCGGGGTTCCTGAGGCTCCACGGCAGTCCCGGTGCGCGGTCGCTATGGCCGAAATCGCAACTGTGCAAGGCGCGCCTGCGGTGACACTTTGAGGCCCCCTCGCACCCACGAGGAGATCACTCAGGGGGTTTGGCCATGCGCATGAATTACACGGACCGCGGTCCGTCCCCGCTCGAAGGAGCGAAGCCCGGAGCCGCAGGTACCCGCGACTCGACGTTCGGCTGGTGGGGCGCCTTCAGCATCCAGAAGTTCGTCAACCAGTCGTCTCTCTTCCACACGCACGCCGATGCCACCGGGTGGCTCGCGTACCTCCAGCAGTTCTACGACCGCAACTTCTGGTTCGCGGACGGCGGGGCACAGGTCTGGGCGTACGAGGAGACGTACGACAACTGGCAGGACCGCTACGGGATGGACTCGGTGGTCGCCGTCTACCACTCGGGCCACGGCGGCATGGACAACAACGGCGTCTTCTTCGCGCCGCTTGGCGCGGTCTGGGACGGCCGCAGCGACGCGGTCTCGAACCGGATGGCACTGGGCAACGAGAAGGCGAACTACGTCTTCTGGTCGACCTGCACCTCGCTGCGGGTCCTCGGCGGGCACTCCCCGATCCGCACCTGGGCGGGGCCCAACATCGGCTTCCGCATGATCTTCGGGTTCGAGACCGTCAGCATCGACAGCCCGGACTACGGCAAGAAGTTCTGGGAGAAGTGGCGGGCCGGGCAGACGTTCACCGACGCGTGGCTGAACGCGAGCTGGGACATCTACAAGGGTCAGGCGCCCTCGGTCTGCGCGGTCGGCACCAACCAGGCCGACGCCACCGCCCGCCTCAACGGCGAGCGGACCCTCTACCGCGAGCACGTGCCGGACAACTGGTACGCGTGGCGCTGGTTCAACGCGCGCGACAGCCTCAGGCAGCCGCTGGCGCAGGTGCCGAGCAGCCCGCAGATCGTCCAGCTCGCGCCGCGCGACCCGGGCGAGGAGCTCACCAGGATGGGCCGCATCGCCGACTTCCCGTCGGCGGCGCTGCAAGAGGTGCAGGTCGAGCGGCAGGGCGTGCTCAGCGCCACCTCGGGCGACCGGACGATCTCCACGGCTCCGCACGCCATCCGGTGGGTCAAGCTCGCCGAGACCAACCAGCGCAACCTGCGGCAGCTGCCCACCGACCAGGCCGTCGAGACGGCGCGCACCTTCGCCGAGCAGCACGCCGACGGCGCCGAACTGGTCGTCGACAGCGTGCACGACCTGATGCAGAACTCCGGGGCGAAGGACGGCTCCGAGCTCGGGCAGCCGGTGTCCCTCGAGACGCATGTGACGTTCCGGCAGGTCTTCGACGGCGTACCGGTCATCACGCCCGACCGCGGTCTCATCCGCGTGGCGCTCGACAACGACGGGACCGTCGTCCAGGCGCAGATCTCCACGCGCGAGACCACCGGCACGACGCGCGAGCCGAGCACCGACATCGCGCCGCCCCCCGCAGGCGGCAAGGCGGCGGCTGCCACGCCGCGGGCCCGCGACCCGCACGAGGCGCTCGCGGCGGCGCAGCGGAAGCTGCTCGCCGAGCTCGCCACCGTCACGGCCGACGCCGAGCAGGGCGGCAAGGGCGCGAGGGCGCAGCAGGAGCCGCAGGTCAGGGACGTGCCGGGCACGTTCGACGTCGGCTATGAGATCGAGGGCAACGAGGCCTACCCGGCCGCCCGCAAGCTGATCGAGATCGGCCCGCCCGACGGCATGTTCACCACCCGCCGCTGGGTGGTCGCGCCGCTCGCCAGGTAGTGGTCGTGGGCTAGCAGTCAGTGGGTGGCGGTCCGCTCCTTGCGGGCCGCCATCCACGCGTGGACGAGCACGCCCGCGAAGAGGAACAGGACGCCCTGGTAGACGGCCGCGTATCCGGACCCGGCGACCAGCCACATGGAGAACCCGCACGCGATGCCCGCGAGGACGCCGTCCCGCACCAGGCGGGCCCGGTTGACGCGCTCGCCCTGTCCGGAGACGAGGAAGTAGATCTGCGCGGCGGTGGCCAGGAGGTAGGGCACGGTCGCGGTGAACGTGGTGATCAGGACGAGGGACTCGAAGACGCCGCTCGATCCGGCCGTGTAGTTGTAGACGGTGAGCAGCGAGGCGAGGACGACGGTGACCAGGACGCCCATGGTCGGCACGCCGCGCCGCTTCCTCGCGAAGGCCGGCGGGAAGAGGCCGTCCTTGGCGGCCGCGTACGGCGTCTGGGCGCTCAGCAGGGTCCAGCCGTTCAGGGCGCCGAGGATCGACACGACCGCGGCGCACGCCACCGCCGTACCGCCCCAGGAGCCGCCGAACATGACGTTGACGGCGTCCGAGAACGGCGCGGTGGAGCCGACGAGCTTGTCGTGGGCGACGGTGCCGAAGACGGCGATGGTGCCGAGCAGGTAGACGAGGGCGGCGCCGAGGGTGCCGAGGATGGTGGCGCGCCCGACGTTGCGCCGCGGGTCGCGCACTTCACCGGCGCTGACGGCGGCCGACTCCACTCCCAGGTAGGAGAAGAGCAGGATCGCGGCGGAGGCGGAGATCGCACCGACCGGGCTGTCGTCGCTCGCCTGGAAAGGCCCGAGGTTGGCGCTGTCGAAGAAGAAGAGCCCGCCGACCGCGACGAGGATCAGCGGCAGGAACTTCAAGACGGTGGCGACGACCTGGACCGCGCCGACGTACCGCGTGCCCGCGAAGTTCGCGAGCGCGGGCAGGAGTTGCAGCACGAGAGCGGCCAGGCAGGCGGTCCACTTGTGGTCGCCCACCGGTATCAGGACGTCGAGATAGCCGACGGCCGCCACGGCGAGCGCGGCGTTCGACACCCAGGCGGTGGCCCAGTAGGACCAGGCCGCGAGGAATCCCGCGAAGTCACCGAAGGCCTCGCGCGCGTAGACGTACGGTCCGCCGGTGCGCGGATCGCGCTGCGCGAGCCGCCCGAAGACCAGGGCGAGGGCGATCGCGCCCAGGGTCAGGACGCCGAACGCGACGAGGCTGATGGTCCCGAAGGGGGCGACGGAGGCCGGGAGCAGGAAGATGCCGCCGCCGATGATGTTGCCCATGACGAGGCAGGTGGCGATGGGGAGTCCGAAGCGGCGAGCGTGCTTGCTGGGCTGCTCCTCGGGCCGCTCTGTCCGCTGTTCTTCCTGGTCGGGGGCCGGAGCCGTCTTGATCGCGGTTCCGGTGTCGTGCATGGGGTGGTGCCTCTCATCGTGCCGGACGCCCGGGATCGCCGGGGCGTCAGACATGGTCGGACACGGCGGGAACCGCGCAAAATCAGCGCGTTTTGTCCTGCGCGGCAGGGTCGACGGCCGCAAAAGCTGTGCCGCCGAGGTCACCCGACCGGGAATCGTCCGCAGCCCCGGCAACCCCTCCCACCAGCGGAATCTCGGGTCCTTGGTACTCGCCGAGCCAGCGCCGGAGCACGTCGTGCACCCGCTCGGCGCCGACGAGTTCGTGCCCCTCGTCGAGCGGCGCGGAGAGTACGAGGGGCGAGAGGAGGAAGGGGTGGGCCTGGGCGCCGCCGAGTCCGCCGTGCGAGCCGATCTGCTCCTCGAAGGCGAGGACTTCGCCGTCCTGGGGGTCGTACCAGGAGTTGACCATGACGTCGGCGACGTGCGGGAAGCCGTCGGTGCGGCGCACGGCGTCGGCGGCGCCGGGCCCGAAGTCGGCGAGCGGCCCGAGGTCGCCCGTGTCCTCGTCGAGATACACCTCGGAGCCGCGTGCGCCGAGGACGACCGGGCCGCGCTCCTGACTGCGTACGAGGAGGAAGCCGATGCCCGGGTGGTTGGCGAGGGTGGGCAGGAGCGCCGGGTGGCGCAGGTCGATCTCCTCGCGGGTCATGCGGCGTGGGACGTCGGGGAAGGAGACGAGGCCGAGGTTGCCGGACGCGAGGACGATGGGCTCCGCGCGGCGGGCGGGGCGGTGCTCTCCCGCGCCCTCCTCGACGGGGCGGCGCAGGGCGGTGCGGACCGTCGAGCGGGCCTCGGCACCGCTGTGCGTGCGCTGGGCCCTGCGCGGCACGGGAAGGCCGCAGCCGGCCCTGACGAGGTCGCCGAGGGTGAGGCCGTAGCGGGCGCGGAAGGTCTCGCCCGGGCTCTGGCCGTGGTCGGAGAGGACCACGATGCGGTAGGCGCGGGGGGCGTGTTCGGCGACCTTCGCGATCAGCGCGAGGGACCGGTCGAGCCGCTGGAGCACCTTGTCCACGTCGCTGCCGACGGGCCCCGAGTGGTGGGCCACTTCGTCGTACGCGACGAGGTCGGCGTAGACCGCGCTGCGCCCGGCGAGCATGTCCCCTATGACGGCGGCGACGACGACATCGCGTTCGACGACGGTCGCGAAGGCGCGGATGAAGGGGTAGAGCCCGCCACGGCCGATGCGCGGGCGGCGCTTTTTGATCCGGGCGCGGGTCGACTCGCCGATCTCCCGGCCGACTTCGGCGACGAAGGACAGGGCGGTGCGGACGGCGTTGGCGGGGTCGGAGAAGTAGGCGAAGTACCCGGCGCGCGAGCGGTTCTTCCTGCCGCGGCGTGCGGCCATGGAGAGCACGAGGGCGAGCTGCTCGGCGCCGCCGCTGAAGAGGTTGCCGCGGCTGGCTCCGTCGAAGGTGAGCAGGCCGCCGTCGCCGGTGCGCTCGATGGCGCGGCGCTGGAGTTCGACGGCGGACGCGGGCCGGTTGGAGACCATGACCTCGCCGGTGTCCTTCTCGTACCAGCGGAAGGCGGGGACGTCGTGGTTCGAGCCGTGCAGGATGCCGAGCTGGCTGGCCCCTGTCTGGCTCGACCAGTCGGTGCGCCAGGGCGTGAGGCGATGGCTGGGCGCACCGTCCTGTCCCAGCCAGCCCGCGACGGTCGGCATCAGGCCCTTGTCCGCGGCGGTGCGCAGGACGTCGTGGCCGACGCCGTCGAGCTGGATGAAGACGGTGCCGGGCGGGACGGGGCCGACGTGCCCTTCGGCACGGCGGCGGCGCCTGCGGTCGGCGAGGCGGTAGAGGCGGCGGCGGTAGGCGTCGTCGTCGCGGACGGCGAGGGCGCCGCCGGTGGCGGAGGCGACGGCGGACATGACGGCGGCGACCACGACGGCGGTCTCCGGGTTGGCGTCACCGCGGCCGTCGGGGATCAGCCTCAGGGCGAGCAGGAGCAGCGACCCGTTGAGGAAGAAGGCGAGAAGACCGAGCACGAGCGCGGGCACGAGCAGCAGCGCCCGCACGAGCAGGGGCCACACCAGCGAGGAGAGCAGGCCGAAGGCGCCTGCGCCCAGGGCGGCGGTGACGGCGATGCGGGTGGCGCTGTCGCCGTCGTCGGACTGCAACTGGAAGTCCGGCAGGATCCCGGCGAGCGCGAGCATGGTGAGCGTACTGACCAGCCACACCGCGACGGAGCGCCACAGTGCGCTGCCGACCGCCCGCCATCGCCCTCGCCCCACGCCCGCCGCCTCACGTTTCATGACAGATCCGGACACCAGCGTGTCACAGGGTGAACGGGTCGGTGGGCGGGGACGGATCAGCGGCCGTCGTATCCCGCGGTCGGCATGGAGAGCCGCCGGTGGACGTGGGCCTTCATCACCGCGTCGTACGACGGTTCCGCGAGGCCCGCCGTCTCGATCCGCACACCGCGCCGCCCGCACTCCGCGGTGAACTCGTCCGGCGAGCGCAGCGCGCGGTCCAGGACCCGGCGGCTCGGCACGACGAAGAGGTCCACCAGGCCTTCGTCGACGTCCGTCCAGAGCACGGCGTGGTCGGCGGGAAGACCCCGGACGACGAGCTCCCGGGTGATGACGTACCCCCGGGCGGTGGCCCACTGCGCGCACATCTCGTGCTGGCTGCGGGAGTCCACCAGGAAGGGGTCGGCGTCCAGCTCCTCCAGCGGTGTCAGGCTGGCGATCGCCGCGACCCGCAGCACTGTCACGCTCGCGGCATCTCCCATCGCGTTCCCCTCACCTCTGGCGTCCTCACCACTGGCGTCAGCCGAAGACCCTACTCCTGGCCGTAGGCTCGTAAACAGTCGCGCGAAGGAGGAACCGGAGTGCCGGTGGAGATCACCTGGTGGGGTCACGCCACCTGCACGGTCGAGGACTCGGGGCTCCGGGTGCTCACCGACCCGCTGTTCGCCCCTCGCCTCGCCCATCTGCGCCGGCGCAGGGGCGCGCTCCCGCCCCCCGAGGCGGCCGTCGCCGACGCCGTGCTCCTGTCCCATCTGCACGCCGACCATCTGCATCTGCCGTCCCTCGCGCGGATCGTCCCCGGCACGCGCGTGCTGCTCCCGCGCGGCGCCCGCCGGCAGGTGCCGGGGCTGGCGCGCAGGCTCTCCCATCTGCATCTCATCGAGGTCGTGCCGGGGGACGAGGTGCGGGTCGGCGACCTCGTCGTCCGCGTGGTGACGGCGCGGCACGACGGGCGGCGGCTGCCCGTGGGGCCGCACGGCACGCCCGCTCTCGGCTTCGTCGTGCGGGGTGAGGCGCGGACGTACTTCGCCGGGGACACCGGGCTCTTCGACTCGATGGCCGACGAGGTCGGGGATGTCGACGTGGCGCTGCTTCCGGTCGGCGGCTGGGGGCCGTATCTCGGCCATGGTCACCTCGACGCGGCGCGCGCGGCCGTGGCGCTGGCGCGGCTCGCGCCGCGCAGCGCGGTTCCGGTGCATTACGGGACGTACTGGCCGATCGGCATGGACGCCGTACGGCCGCATGAATTCCACACTCCGGGCGAGGAGTTCGTGCGTCAGGCGGCGCGGCTCGCGCCCGAGGTGGCGGTGCACCGGCTGGGGCACGGGGAGAGTGTGCGGCCCGAGGTCACCAAGGGAGAGCCTCAGTGATCCTCGCCGCGGCGGCCCAGGTGCCGCCGGAGTCGACGCAGCAGGCGGTCGGCTATCCCTCGCTCTTCCTGCTCATCGTGCTCGGCGCGCTGGTGCCGGTGGTGCCCACGGGCGCCCTGGTCAGTTCCGCCGCCGTGGTGGCGGTGCACCAGTCGGCGCCCTTCGCGCTGCTCGTGGTGTTCGGGGTCTCGGCGCTCGCCGCGTTCCTCGGGGACATGGCGCTGTACTGGCTCGGGCGGCGCGGGATGCGGTCGAAGAACGGTTCGCGGTGGCTCGCGGCGATTCGTGACCGGGCGCCCGAGGACCGTCTCGCGCAGGCGCAGGAGAAGCTCGCTGACCACGGCGTCCTGGTCCTCGTGCTCTCCCGTCTCGTCCCCGCCGGGCGCATTCCGGTGATGCTGGCGTGCCTCATGGCGAAGATGCCGCTGCGCGAGTTCGCGCGCGGGGACGTGCCCGCGTGCCTCGCCTGGGCCGTGACGTACCAGTTGATCGGCATTCTCGGCGGCTCCCTCTTCGCGGAGCCGTGGGAGGGCGTGGCGGTGGCGGTCGGTCTGACGGTGCTGATCAGCGTGGCGCCGACGGTGTGGCGCAGGGTCAGGCGTACGGCGTCCTGAGCGGCCTCGCCGAAGTCCGCTGCGGCGCGGCAGGACCCCGTAAGGGGCGCGGGGAACTGCGCGACAAGCCACGACGCGCCCGCGGACAAGCACGTCAGAAGCGTGTTCAGAAGCGTGCAGGGAGCAAAGCCCTGCCCGACGGATCATGGCCTAGGAGTGCGGGTCCCTGGCGAGTACGCGGGACGAACCAACCGGCAGATCCCACAGATCCTCCCGAGCCATCCCCGCCGCCTCCCAGGCGCTGCGCACCCGGGTCAGCGGTTCCAGGACCGGCTCGCCCGACAGCAGGAACGTCCCCCAGTGCATCGGGGCGAGGCGGCGCGCCCCGACGTCGGCCGCGGCCCGTACCGCTTCCTCCGGATCGCAGTGGACGTCGCTGAGCCACCATCTCGGGTGGTAGGCGCCGATCGGCAGGAGTGCGAGGTCGATGCCCGGGTAGCGGGCGCCGATCCGCTCGAACCAGTGGCCGTATCCGGTGTCGCCCGCGAAGTAGACGCGCTGCCCGTCGCCGTCGGTGAGGACCCAGCCGCCCCACAGCGTCCGGCAGGTGTCCATGAGACTCCGCTTGGACCAGTGGTGGGCGGGCACGAAGTCGAGGCGCACGCCGCCCAGTTCGGCGGCCTCCCACCAGTCAAGCTCGGTGACCCTGCTGAACCGGCGGCGCGTGAACCACCGGCCGAGCCCGGCGGGCACGAACACCGGTGTCTGTCTGGGGAGTCGGGCGAGGGTCGGGGCGTCCAGGTGGTCGTAGTGGTTGTGGCTGATGACGACCGCGTCGACCCGCGGCAGCGCACTCCAGGCGACGCCCGCGGGCGTGACGCGGGCCGGGGTGCCGAGGATCTTGCGCGACCAGACGGGATCGGTGAGAACGGTGAGCCCACCGACCCGCACCACCCAACTGGCGTGCCCGACCCAGGTGACGGCGACGGTGCGGGAATCCACGCGCGGCAGGGGCCCCGGCTCGAAGGGCAACCGCTGAATGTCGGCAAGACCTTCGGGACCGGGCCGCAGAGCCCCCTCCCGAGCAAACCGCGCAAAGGCCCGCAGCCCCGGCAACGGCGCGGTGAGCCGATCGGCGAACGACTTCGGCCACAGGCGGGGAGCGCCGGGGGTGCGGGGCGGGGCGAGGGGTGTCGGGGGCGCGGGGGGCATTGCGGGCGCTGCGGGCGCTGCGGGCGCTGCGGGCGCTGCGGGCGCTGCGGGCGGGCGGTCGAGGAGAACGGTGGAGAGAGCGCCGGGCCCGGCGTCGGCAGACCTGGCGTCGGCGGGGCGGGGGTCTGTGGGGCGGGGGTCTGTGGGCCGGGCATCCGCGCGGCGGGTGGCGTCCGCAGGCCGAACGCCCACGCGCACGGCGCCCGCGTGCTGCTCGTCCGCCTGCTCGACCTCCGCAGGCCGTGTGCCCGCACGCCCGGCACCCACGGACCCGGCATCCACCGACCCGGCATCCACATGCCGGGAGCCCTCACGTCCGACGCCCGCACGCCCGGCGGCCACGCGCACGGCGCCCGCGTGCCGGTCGTCCGCCTGCTCGACCTCCGCAGACCGTGCGCCCGCACGCCCGGCACCCACGGACCCGGCATCCACCGACCCGGCATCCACATCCCGGCAGCCCTCACGTCCGACGCCCGCACGCCCCGCGCCCACGCACACAGCGCCCGCGTGCCGCTCGTCCACCTGCTCGACCTCCGCAGGCCATGTGCCCGCCCGCCCGGCACCCACCGACCCGGCATCCACATCCCGGCAGCCCTCACGTCCGACGCCCGCCCGCCCCGCGCCCACGCACACAGCGCCCGCGTGCCGCTCATCCGCCTCCTCGACCTCCGCAGGCCATGTGCCCGCCCGCCCGGCATCCACCGACCCGGCATCCGCATGCCGGGAGCCCTCACGTCCGACGCCCGCCCGCCCGGCGGCCACGGATCCCGCGTCCGCGCGCCCGGTATCCGCTGCCCGCGCCGTCGGCTGTGCCTGTTCTGTCTGCTCCGTGCGGCCCGCTTGCCGGGGGTGGATCGCGTGGTCGTCCTGTTGCGTCTGGTCCGTCTGCGTCTGTTGCTTCACCGAGGAGGCTCCATTCGCTGTGCTGCTGCGCGGAGATCGTCGAAGGCCGATCCAAGCATGCTCAACGCCCGTTCCACGTGCGGCAATTCCAGCGCGTCCGGTGCGGTGAGAGACGTCATCCGCTCCTGTCGGGTTGAGCCGAGCAGCGGCCCCGTCGACAGGCGCACGCGCAGCGCGCCCAGGTCGTCGCCGAAGCGGTGGCCGCCGGGTGCGGGCATCGCCAGGCGTTCGCCGAGGAAGTCCTCCAGGTCCTGCGAGTCGCCCACGCCGCGTGCGGCCAGGGCCGGGCGGAGCGGGCCGAGGTCCACGTAGAAGTGGCGGCCCGCCCGCGGGGGCAGGGCGAGCGCGCCCGCGGCGAGCACCTCGCGCTGCGCGGCGGCGGCCACCCGCGCGTGCAGGCGGGTCGCGCGGTCGAGCCGGTCGGTCACCTCGTCCGGCTCTCCCAGGGCGTACGACGCCGCCGCCCCGACCGGCGCCGCGACGCACGCCCCGAGCGCGGTGAGGACGTCCAGGGTGCGCGCCCGCAGCGCCGCGCCGCGCGCACCGGCCGGGAAGCGGGCGACCGCGGCGGGCCAGCCCGGGGGCAGGAAGGCTCCGGAGAGGTCGGTCAGGACCGTCACCCGGTCGGGGGCCATCTCGGCGGGGCCGATGAGCAGGGTGTCGTGCGGGCGGTGCAGGGTGTCACGCCAGGTCTCGTCACTGACGATGTGCAGCCCCTCGTCCGCCGCCGCCTCCACGGCTTCGTGCAGGACTTCCGGCGGCGGCACGGTGGCGGTCGGGTCGTCGGCGACGGAGAGCACGAGCAGGCGGGGAGTGCCGCCCTCGGCGCGGATACGGCGGACGGTCTCCAGGAGGGCGTACGGATCGGGGACGCCGCCGCACTCGGCGGGCGTCGGCACGTGGTACACCGACCGGCCGAGCAGCCGCACCTGCGGCGCCCACCAGGCGGGGCAGGGACGCGGGAGCAGCACGTCGCCGCCGCCGAGCGCGGCGGTCAGCGCGAGCAGCAGCGGCGCGGCCCCGGGCCCGGCGGCGACCTGGTCCCGCTCCCCCGGGAGGCCACGCCGGGCCCAGTAGCCGCTCGCGGCGTCCAGGAGGGCGGGGCTGCCGCCGGGCGGTTCGGCGTGGGCGCGGCCCGCGGCGCCGGCGAGCACGGCGGCCAGCTCGGGCAGGACCGGGAGGCCTGGCTCCGGCAGGGGAGGTCCGTACCGGACAGGGCCACGGCCTTCGGGTTCCGTCCGCATGAACCCATCGAAACGTGACGGGCCGCTCCGCGCGCGCGGGGGCCTCCGGCCGAGTGGTTTCTCCGGCCCGGGCCCGCCCCGGTCCTGGCGCCCGCCCCGGGAAGCGAGCGGTCAGCCTTCCTTCGCGGCCAGTCCCGCCAGCTCTCGCTCAAGGCCCTTCCCGCGCGTCTCCACCACCCCCGACGCGACATCGGAGAGCTTGCGGTTCGTGGTCTGCGAGATGCGGCGCAGCATCGTGAAGGCCTTGTCCACGTCGCAGCTCAGGACGTGCATGATGATGCCGCAGGCCTGGTCGACCACGGGGCGGGTGCGCAGGGCCGTGCCGAGGTGGTCCAGCTCGGCGAGGGCCGCGCGGTAGCGGCGGTCGCGCACCAGGCCCGTCGTGGCGAGGTCGCCGAGCGCCTGAGCAGGGCCGTGCGGGACGTCGTCCAGGGCGCCGGGGCGGAAGCTGAACAGGGTCAGCGTGACCGTGAGCCCCGCGCGCTGGAAGGGGAGCGTGATGCTGGAGCGTACGCCGGAGTCGAGCGCCATCGCGCGGTACTGGGGCCAGCGCTCGTCCCGCAGAAGGTCACCTGTCTCCACCGGCGCGCCCCGCTCCTGCGCGTCCGGGATGGGCCCGTCGCCCGAGCGCAGCTGGACGGAGACCAGAGGGGCCAGGTCGGGGTGGGTCACCGAAGCGGGGTGTTCGCTGCCGCCTTCCGATACGGTCGTGCCCGCGCCGCAGCACGCGGTGGTGCAGCGCACGGCCTGTTCGGCGAGCTCCGAGAGCCTGCGTCCCGGCAGAGCTGATTCCGGTCCTGCCAGGTCCGGTTCCGGTATGAATGGCATCGTGGTCTTCCTCCTCCGCCTTCTCTCCGCCTTCCCGTGAGTCCCCCCGGAAAACAGCCGCAGCGGATACGTTCTGCACATGGCGAAAACGGAGGAGTTCGGTGAAGAGATTGCGGATTTCGTGCGCCGCGTCGCCGAGTTGAAGTCGGCGCGCTCCGTGCCGACGGACGACCTCGGCACCGTTCTCGACGCGGCCATCTTCGAACTCGACCATGTCGCCGACCAGTTGAGGCCTCTCTACGAACGTCTCGCCGCCGAAGGGCACTTGGGCGGCGGCGCCTCCGGCCGGGACGAGGAGCGGCTCCTGCGGGCCCTCTTCCAGCGGCTCCCCCTGCCCGTCGCCCTGGTCGACCGGGAGGCGGTGGTCCGGCGGATGAACTTCGCCGCGACCGGCTTCACGGGCGTCCGCGCGGGCTACGCCACCGGCAGGCCGCTGACCGGATTCCTGCTGCACGCGGACCGGGTCGCGTTCCGCTCGCAGACCGCGGCGGTCGCACGCGGCGAGGGCGACCGCAGCCTCACCGTCCACCTCCAGCGCAATCCGCACCTGCCGGTCCGCGCGACGCTCACCGCACTGCGGCCCGGCGCCGAACCGCGGACGGCGGTCCTGGTGGTGCTGCAGCCGGGCACGCCGCCCACCGGCTCGGGCGCGGCTCCGCGGGAGAACGTCCGCACACACGCCCCCGACCTCGGCGAGGCGACCCGGCACACGGCCCGGATGGACCTCGCGGACGCCATGACCAGCGCGCTGCTCACCGCTCCCGCCGGGGACCGGGCGGCCGTGCTCGAACGGGCGGCAGGCGTGCTGCACCCGCGGTTCGCGGACTGGGTGATCGCCGACGAGGGGGCCGCACGGGCCCGGCGTACGACCGTTCTGGGGCCGAAGGACGCGCCGGTCGGCGACGTCCTGGCACAGGACCCCGCCGCGTGCCCCCTCGTCGTCGAGGCGGCACGCGGCGGGGCACCCATGCTCCAGGTCCGCCCGGAGGACCCGGACTCCTTCGGCCGGGACCCGTCCGGCGCCCCCGTCCTCGTACGCGCGCAGGTGACGTCCCTGCTGTGCGTGCCGCTGCGGGGACGTCAGGACGGCCCGGTGGAGGGTGTGCTCACGCTGTTCAGGAGCGGGGCGCGGCTCGCCTTCTCGATGGCCGAGGCGCAGGCGGTCGACGTGATGGCGCGCCACATCGCGCTGGCGATGGCCCGACAGCCGGGCCGCCGGGCCATCGCGAGCGATTAGGCGGCGTCCTGCATGACCTGGTCGCGCAGGCGGTCGCAGCAGCGGCTGATCAGACGCGAGACGTGCATCTGCGAGATGCCGAGCTGCTCGGCGATGCGGCTCTGCGTCATGTCGCCGAAGAACCGCATGTAGAGGATGTCGCGCTCCCGCTCGGGCAGTTCGGCGATGCGGGGCTTGACGGCCTCGCGGTCGATGACGACGTCGAGCGCGGGGTCGGGCGAGCCCAGGACGTCCCGCAGCGCGTATCCGTCCTCGCTGCCCGGCAGTTCGGCGTCCAGGGAGAGCGCGGTGAAGCTGTCGAGCGCCTCGAGGCCCGCGGCCGCGTCCTCCATGGACAGCTGCGCCTTCTCGGCGATCTCGGCGAGGGTCGGCGCGCGTCCGGGCACGGTCTGGGCCAGGTCCTGCCGGGCGAACCGCACCCGGTTGCGCAAGTCCTGTACACGGCGCGGCACATGGAGGGTCCACATGTGGTCGCGGAAGTGGCGTTTGATCTCGCCGGTGACGGTCGGCACGGCATAGCTCTCGAAGGCGCTGCCCCGCTCCGGGTCGTACCGGTCGACGGCCTTGACCAGGCCGAGGGCCGCGACCTGACGCAGGTCATCAAGGGCTTCGCCGCGGTTTCGGAACCGGCCCGCGAGCCGTTCGGCCATCGGCAGCCAGGCCTTGACCAACTCCTGGCGCAGAGCGTCGCGTTCGGGACCCTGAGGCATCTCGGTGAGCCTGCGGAAGGCGGCGGCGGTGTCGGGGGCGTCGTCGTGCGGATGGCGCTTCGTCTGTCGCGCGTCGGATCGCATGATGCGTCGCAACTCCCTTGTGGGGTGCCTTGGGTTGAGGGGTCACCGTGGGAGGCGCGCACAGTCGCGGCGGGCACACCCGGGGCGAGCGCAGATCGCTCCCACGGACGTGCCTCCGGTCCGAAGCACTGTCTACTTCGCCTGCCCCGAGGTCCTGGGCACAAACACAGGTGTGCCGTGGCGGGGGCATCGGCCGGGTCCCCCCACTTCTTCCGGGCAAACCCGCATGGACCGGCCGCACAGGGGTACTGCGGCTGGACGCACTCACCCCCGCAGGAAGGGCCGCAACCATGGCTGTTGTCGTACGGGACGTCATGACTCCGGGCGTCATAGCGGTGGGCCCCGATGCCTCACTGGTGGAAGCGGCACAACTGATGCGCGCGCAGGACATCGGCCATGTCCTGGTGGCCACGGCCGGTCGCGTGGTCGGCGTGCTCACCGACCGGGACATCACGCTGCGGGCCGTCGCCGACGGCGCCGACCCCCTCACCGTCAGCGCGCAGGCCGTCTGCACCCCGAACCCCGTGATGGTCGCACCGGACGACGCGGTGTCGTCCGCGGTCAGCCTGATGCTGGAGAACGCCGTGCGCAGGCTGCCCGTCGTCGAGAACGGACAGTTGGTGGGCATGGTGACCCTCAGGGATCTCGCCGCATCGGCCTGAAGCCGGGCGGGCCGCTGCCCCGGCCCTCGGCCGGGCGGGGGCCCGGCCCGGCCTTGAGGGAGCGGGTCCGGTTGCACGGTGGTGCGGGGGGAGCGACCGGACCCGCGGCACGGGCCCGGCCCGGCCTGGGGCCGGGCCGGATCATCCCCGGCGGTCCGTCACGGCCGTGCCCCTGGGGCGGGTTATGGACCCGTGGGCAGCGACCGGCCCAACCGGTGACAGCTGAAACGATAAATCAGTCGTCCCGAGGTCACGATCCGCTGAGCGCGGCCACTGTCCGGATAACGCACGGTCCGGGCGACGGGCGGTCCTGCCCGCTCACCACCGGCACTTCAGCCCCGCAGCGTCTTGGACGGCAGCTCCCCGAACCGGGCGTGGTACTGCTCGGCGAATCTGCCCAGATGGCTGAAACCCCACCGGTGCGCCACCTCGCTCACGCTGAGCGAGCCGGGCTCGGCGGCCCGCAGTTCGTCGCGCACCCGGGTCAGCCGCACGTCGCGTACGTACGCCATGGGGGACATCCCCACATAGCGGCGGAACGCCTCCTGGAGCCAGCGCACCCCGACCCGCGCCTCGGCGGCGAGCCCGGCCGGAGTGAAGGGATGCTCGGGCCGCTCCTGGACGGCGTCCATCGCGCGCTTCACCGGCGCCGGGCGCAACTTCTGCACCGGAGCGGCGAGTTCGTCACGGAAGGGATGCTCCGCGCAGAGCAGCAGCCCGTTCAGGATCGCCTCCTGGAGGGGCGCCGCGACCAGCGGCGACGTGTAGAGCGAGGCCGGGGCCCGCGACGCTCCTGGCTCCTGCTCGCGCAGGTCCTCGATGACCGTCGTGACGAGCCGGGCCCAACTGCGGCCGGGGCCGCGGGTGGTGTCGAGCTCGGGGGCCAGCGCCAGCGGGGTGCGCACGGGCCGGCCGAGGAGCTGTTCGAGGCGCCGGTCGAGCGCCTCGCGGTCCATCTTCACCGCCAGGACCCGGCAGTCGCCGGTCCACCGCTCCACCACCGTGTCGCCGACGGGCTGGAACACCCCGGCCCGCTCGGCCGTCGCGACGGTGCCCGCGCCGCCGCCCTGCCGGAAGCTCATGTGCCCGCCGAGCAGTATGTTCACGTGGTACGCGCCCAGTTCGCCGAGCCGCATGCGCACATCGGCGCCGCAGCTGAGCTCGCCCAGGGTGAGCGCACCGAGCTGCCCGATGTCGAACTCGGCCCGGAAGGCGCGCCGCCCGTCGATGACATCCATGAAATTGCTGTAGAACGTGGCACCGATCATCTGCCGTGCCTCGTCCACGTCCGCGGTCCTGAAGGACGTCCTCAGCGTCTCAGCACTCACGCGTGATCACCTGCTCCCCCGCCATCACTCGCGCTCCCCCGCGGCTACACCTGGCGCCCCAGCAGACTCAGCAGCTCCGTCTGCGCGTCGGCGTCCTGCGGCGGTTCCACCGCGGGGGCGAAGAGCCCCGTCTTCGCCAGGTCCGCAGCGTACGGCTTGATTTCCCGTACGGAAAAGGCGACGAGGTCCTCCGGAAGCCTTTCGTCCGCTCCGATCGCCCGGGACAGGTCCCAGGCGTGCACGACCAGGTCGCTGATCATCTGCCCGCAGTAGAAGTCCGCCGCGGTTTCACCGAAGGAGAGCTGAACCGTGCGGTCGAGGGCGCCCGGCTCGCGGAACGCCTCCTGGGACGCGGCCGCGGCCGTGTCCCAGGAGGTGACGGGGTCGGGGCCGAGTACGTCGCCGTCGAAGGCGTCGCCGACGGAGTCGATGGTGGCGCCGTCACGGACGAGCGAGGGCACCCAGAGCTGCTCGGCGGCGAGGTGGTTGACGAGGTCGCGCACGGACCAGTCCGCGCACGGCGTCGGCGCGTCCCACTGATCGGCGCCGACCGCGTGCACCCGGTCGGTGAACAGTTCGAGTGCGGCCGAATGCCGGGCGAGGAGCGGGTCGCCCGCCCCGTCGGACGGGCCCGCTGTGCCAGTCGTGTCTGCCATGCCCGCCATTGTCCTCCTGGCGGCAGGCGGCGCTACCGCTTCCGCTCCACCCGGCGCTCGTCCCAGACCGGCTCCGGCGTCTCGCGCACGAGGCCGTCGCTGCCGAAGACGAGATAGCGGTCGAAGGAGCGGGCGAACCAGCGGTCGTGCGTCACCGCGAGCACCGTCCCTTCGTACGCCTCAAGGCCCTCCTGGAGCGCCTCGGCCGACTCCAGGTCGAGGTTGTCGGTGGGCTCGTCGAGCAGCAGGGCGGTGGAGCCCTCAAGCTCCAGGAGCAGGATCTGGAAGCGCGCCTGCTGGCCGCCCGAGAGCCGCTCGAAGCGCTGCTCGGCCTGTCCTGTGAGCTCGTAGCGGCGAAGGCGCGACATGGCGGGCCCCTTGGCCTGGGCGTGCTCGCGCCACAGGATGTCCAGGAGCGTGCGGCCGAAGAGCTCGGGGTGGGCGTGGGTCTGCGCGAAGTGGCCCGCCACGACGCGCGCGCCGAGCTTCCAGTCGCCGGTGTGCGCGACGTCGCCGCCGGCCAGGAGGCGCAGGAAGTGCGACTTGCCGGAGCCGTTCGAGCCGAGGACGGCGACGCGCTCGCCGTAGAAGACCTCGATGTCGAAGGGCTTCATCAGGCCGGTCAGCTCAAGGTTCTTGCAGGTGATGGCGCGGATGCCGGTCCGCCCGCCCTGAAGGCGCATGGTGATGTCCTGCTCGCGCGGCGGCTCGGGCGGCGGCCCGGCCTCCTCGAACTTCCGCAGGCGGGTCTGCGCCGCGGCGTACCGCGAGGCGAGCTCATGGCTGATCGAGGCGGCCTGCCGCAGGCTGAGCACGAGCTTCTTCAGCTGGGCGTGCTTCTCGTCCCAGCGCCTGCGCAGCTCCTCGAAGCGCGCGAACCGCTCCTTCCGCGCCTCGTGGAAGGTGGAGAAGCCGCCGCCGTGCACCCAGGCGTCGGCGCCCGCGGGCCCCGGCTCGACGCTGACGATCTTCTCGGCGGCGCGGGCCAGGAGCTCGCGGTCGTGCGAGACGAACAGGACGGTCTTGCGCGTCTCCTTGAGCTTCTCCTCGAGCCAGCGCTTTCCGGGGACGTCGAGGTAGTTGTCCGGCTCGTCCAGGAGCAGCACCTCGTCGCCGCCGCGCAGCAGGGCTTCGAGCACCAGGCGCTTCTGCTCGCCGCCGGAGAGGGTGCGGACCTCGCGGAACTGCGCCTTGTCGTACGGGATGCCGAGCGCGGCGGTGGTGCACATGTCCCAGAGCGTCTCGGCCTCGTAGCCGTGGGCCTCGGCCCAGTCGGAGAGGGCCTGGGCGTACTGGAGCTGGGCGGCCTCGTCGTCGACGGTCATGATCAGGTGCTCGGCGACGTCCACGGCCTTCGCGGTCTCGCGGATGCGGGCGTTCGACACGGAGACGAGCAGGTCGCGCACGGTCGTCTCGTCGCGCACCGATCCCACGAACTGCGGCATGACGCCGAGACCGCCGCTGACGGTGACGGTGCCGCCGTGCGGCTGGATCTCGCCCGAGATCAGGCGGAGCAGGGTGGTCTTGCCCGCGCCGTTCGCCCCGACGAGGGCGACGATGGCGCCCTCACCGACACGGAAGGAGACATCACCGAGCAGAGCTCGCCCGTCCGGCAGGTAGTACTCGATGTGCGCGGCTTCCAGATGTCCCATGCGGGGATTGTCTGTGGGTGGCACGGGTTGCTGCAAATGCGTTTCGTCCCGCCCGCCGCCCCCGGCTGCCGCAGGGGTCGGTTTTCCGACCCGCCCGGCGGCCGGGGAAAGGAAACCGCCCGCCGGGGCACCCGCGCCCCATGCCTCCGCGAGCCCGCCTCATCGCCCTGAACCACCGCACCTTCGACGCCGTCGCGACCCGGCACTGGCCGGGCGCAGGCCGCCGTGCGGATTCCCAGGCTGTGGGTGGACGGCCTCGAGCCCGGGACCGTGGTGGCGTACGACGGTGAAGTGGCCGTCGTCCACGACGGGTTGCTCATCGACAAGCTGCCCGGGGCGCTGACCGTGTACCGGCCGCTGCCCTCCACCGGGTGACCACATAGTGATACGCGGGTCTCATTATTCGACATGGCGGCGTACCGTTCGATCCACCGCAGCGAGCGGAAGCGAACGCGAAGGAGTTCCCGTCATGCCGGAGGAGACCGCCGTCTACACGCATGGACACCACGAGTCCGTGCTGCGCTCCCACACCTGGCGGACCGCCGCCAACTCGGCCGCCTATCTCGTCGGTTCGGTGAAGCCGCACATGCGGATCCTGGACATCGGCTGCGGCCCCGGCACCATCACCGCCGATCTGGCCGAGCTCGTCCCCGACGGCCATGTCACGGGCGTCGACCACGCGCCCGGCATCCTGGACCGCGCCCGCGCGACGGCGGCCGAACGGGGCCTGGAGAACGTGGAGTTCGCCGTCGCCGACGTGCACGCCCTGGACTACCCGGACGACTCCTTCTGCGTCGTCCACGCGCATCAGGTGCTCCAGCACGTCGGCGATCCGGTGCGCGCCCTGAGCGAGATGCGGCGCGTCTGCGCGCCGGGCGGCATCGTCGCCGCCCGCGACGCCGACTACGCGGCGATGACCTGGTACCCCAACTCCCCCGCCATGGACGGCTGGCTTGACCTGTACCGGCGGGTGGCCCGCGCCAACGGCGGTGAGCCGGACGCGGGGCGCCGCCTCAAATCCTGGGCCCTGGAGGCCGGTTTCGACGACGTCACCGCGAGCGCGAGCACCTGGTGCTACAGCTCGGAGGAGGAGCGCGCCTGGTGGAGCGGGCTCTGGGCGGACCGCACGGTCGCCTCCGACTACGCGGGACGCGCCGTCGAGGGCGGGCACGCCGACGCCGGTGAACTGAGGTCCTTCGCCGAAGCGTGGCGCGAGTGGGGGACGCGGGACGACGGGTGGTTCGCCGTGCTGCACGGAGAGGTGCTCTGCCGGAAGTGACGTGCGGAGCGGAGTGAAGTGGCGTGGCGCACAGTCGCACACGGGTTCTTGATTCCGCGCGTGGATCGGTCCGTTGGGGATACCCGGGGCAGCAGGAGGTAAGACACTATGGTTCCTATTCTGCTCGTCCTTCTGCTTGCCCTGCTTCTCTTCGGCGCGGGGTTCGCCGTGAAGATTCTCTGGTGGGTCGCCATCGCCGTGCTCGTCATCTGGCTGGTCGGCTTCCTGATGCGCAGCACCACGGCCACCGGGTCGCGCTCCCGCTGGTACCGCTGGTAGCCGCCCACCGGTGGTAGCCGTACTCGGAACCCCGAATGTCCAGCATGTCCACGAGCCCGCGGGTCTCAGCCCGCGGGCTCGGTCGGGCCCTCGGCCGGGCTGGGGCCGGCGGACTCGACGAAGCTGTACGGCGGCAAAGGGCCGCGCACCCGAAGGTCCAAGTGGGGCTGGTCCGCGCGCAGTTCGGCGACCGCGGACAGGAAGCCCACGGCCGCGTCGCGGTGCACGAGGAAGGAGAGGTCGGCCAGCCAGCCCGTCCCCTCGGGCCCCGCGTAGACCGCTTCGGTGGTCGCCTCAAGGGCGCGCCGCACATGATCGGCGTCGCTCGACTCCCGCGCGCGCACGGTAGCGGCGACCTTCTCGCCGAGGCGCAGCTTCTGCTCGTGGCTGCCGCCCCCTGCCAGCTGGTTGGCCTCGACCATGGCCCGCAGTTCCGGATTCTCCGCGAGGACCTGGTGCAGGACGGCGCGTTCGTTGTGGGAGGCCTTCACGTTGTACTCGACCCTGCTGTCCAGGGCGCGCAGCCGCTCCGCGTAGTGCTCGGCCCGTTCTGCCAGGACCGTGCGGACCGCGTCGTCGTCGGGCGCGAGGCTGCCGAAGCGCATCGGGAGCACGGCGCCGCACAGGCCGGCCTCGGACAGGACGTTCTGGTGCGCGAGCAGGTCCCGCTGCTTGGGCTTCAGGTCTCCGGGAGCGTCGCTGACGAGCGCGGCGAGCTCGCCGCGCCGCACGACCCGGACGGGGAGGGGCGGTTCACCGATGCCGTTCATGCCGTCCATGCCGTTCGCGCGGTTCGCGCGGTTCGCGCGGTTCGCGCCGCTCCCGGCGTCCCCGGCGTCCCCGGCGTTCGTTTCCCTCACGTCGTCCGGCAGGTTCGGATGCCTGCTTCCGACGATGCCGTAGATGTACGTGCTCACTGCTCCCTCTCCTCACCTCTCACACCGCGCGCCGAGTCCGAGTGACCCCGTGCGCCATGGCCAAACCTCAGCCGCGCAGCGCGCGCAGCTTGCGGCGGGCCGGGCCCAGGGCGCGTCCCGAGCGCAGGAGTCCCGCCCAGGGGTCGGTGCGGGCCTGCTCGACGGCGCCTTCGATGGTCCAGCTGCGGGCGCCGAGCGCGGGGTCGTCGACGGCCTCCCAGGCGACGGGCACGGCCACCGGCGCGCCGGGCCGTGCGCGGACCGAGAAGGGGGCGACGACGGTCTGCGCGTACGCGTTGCGCTGCACGTCCAGGTAGAGACGGTCGCCGCGGTCCTTCTTGCGGGCGGCCGTGGTGAGCTGCTCGGGGTGGGCCTGGGCGAGCGTCTCGGCGACGTCCTTGGCGAAGGCGCGTACGTCGTCGAAGTCGTGGCGGCCGTTGAGGGGCACGATGACGTGCAGTCCGCGCGAGCCCGTGGTCATCAGGGCGGAGGGCAGCCCGACGTGGTCGAGCAGTTCGCCCAGGAGACGCGCGGCGTCGCGCACGGGGCCGAAGTCGTCCTTGGCCGGGTCGAGGTCGAAGACGAGCCGGTCGGGATGGGTGACGCCGCCGGTGCCGCCGACGCGGGACGTCCAGCGGTGCAGCGTGAGGCAGGCCTGGTCGGCGAGGTAGAGGAGCGTGGCGGTGTCGTCGCAGACGGTGTGCGTGACGGTGCCGCCCTCCTTGGCGACCTCGGCGCGGGTGATCCAGTCCGGGTAGTGGCCGGGGGTGTCCTTCTGCATGAAGCGGGGCCCGTCGACGCCGTCCGGGTGCCGCTCCAGCATCAGGGGGCGGCCGCGCAGGTGGGGCAGCATGAACGGGGCGACGGCCCGGTAGTAGTCGGCGAGGTCCCCTTTCGTGTAGCCCGCTTTCGCGGAGCCCGCCGATCCGTCGGTCGTGCGGTCCGCCGTGCCGTCGGCCGGGAAGAGGACCTTGTCGGGCCGGTGCAGCTCGATGGTGTGGCCTCCCGCCCGCAGGGTTCGTGCGCTGGTCATGTGGGGTTCCTTTCATGCTGCGTAGGGGTGCTGACGACACCTGAGGACGGGGGCTGACGGGCGTGCCCCGGGCCGCGTGCGCCGGAAGGATTCAGAGGGACGGTTCAGGTCGGACCGGAGTGAGCGAGGCAGACCATGGCGAACGGAACGCAGAGACATCCGGGGCAGGGGCGCCCTGACGGGCCCGCCGAGAGCTCGGCGCGGCCGGGGGTCCGGCGCCCTCTCCCCACTCCCCGGTCCGGCGGCGGCGAACCCGCCCCTCCCCCTGCCGTACGCGCCGCGTTCGCGCTCTGGATCACCGCGGTCGTGGCGGGATTCTTCGAGACGGTGCTCATGGTCGGCCGGCTGATCTCCGACGGCGACACGTCCGCCGGGGAGATCGCGGGCGGCCTGCTGGTGCGGATGACCGTGTTCTCGGCCGCCGTCCTGGTCGCCGTCCAACTGCGCCGCGGCAGGAACTGGGCCCGCCTGACGCTCGCCGTGGGGCTCGGTGTCCTCGGCACGCTGTCCCTGGTGGTCGAGCCCGTCCGGTGGCTGGCCGACCATCCGCTGGGCGACGCCTTCCGGGACCTGGGCGTGGTGGACGTCCTGTTCGGCGCGAGCCGCGTGCTGCATCTGAGCGCGGTGCTCGCGGCGCTGGTCCTTATGTTCGGGCCCACGGCCAACGCCTGGTTCAGGGCGCAGACCGGGAAGCCCGGGAAGCCCGGGGAGCGCGGGAAGCACTAGTGGTCCAGCGAGCCCACGCAGCGCTGGCGGTCCGGCGGGGCCACGCAGCACTGACCGGCCTCACCGCACCACCGCCTGCTCCACGAGCAGCCGCGCCGCCGCCGCGATGGACTCGGCGTCGATTCCGGCGGCGCGCAACTGCTCGGCGGGGGACGCCGAACCCGGCATCGTCCGCACCGCGAGCCGCACCAGGCGCGGCACCGGGCTCCCGTCGCCGAAGGCCTCGCAGACGGCGTCACCGATGCCGCCCTCCGGCCGGTGGTCCTCGACGGTGAGCAGACAGCCGGTGCGGTCGGCGGCCTCGCGCAGGGTGGCGCGGTCGACGGGCTTGACCGAGTACAGGTCGATGACGCGCACCTGGATGCCCTCGCGGTCCAGGAACTCGGCGGCCGTCAGCGCCTCGTGGACGGTCACGCCCGCCGCCACCAGTGTGAGCCGGTCGGCGTCGGACGAGCGCAGGACCTTGGAGCCGCCGACGGGGAACTCCTCTCCGGGCCCGTAGATGACGGGCGTGTCCCCGCGCGACGTGCGCAGGTAGCGCACGCCGTCCAGGCCCGCCATCTGCGCGACGAGCCGCCCCGTCTGGTGGGCGTCGCACGGATACAGGACCGTCGAGTCGTGCACGGCGCGGAACATCGCCAGGTCTTCGAGCCCCATCTGGGAAGGACCGTCCTGGCCGATGGCGACGCCCGCGTGGGAGCCGACGAGGTTGATGCCGGAGCCGCTGATCGCCGCCATGCGGATGAAGTCGTGGGCCCGGGTGAAGAAGGCCGCGAACGTGGAGGCGTACGGAACCCAGCCGCGGGCCGCCAACCCCACGGCGGCGGCGACGAGTTGCTGCTCGGCGATGTAGCACTCGAAGTAGCGGTCGGGGTGCTCCTTGGCGAAGTACTCCGCCCGCGTGGAGTCGCCGACCTCCCCGTCGAGGGCCACGATGTCGCCGCGCGCGGTGCCGAGCGCGGCGAGCGCCTGGCCGAAGGCGGTGCGGGTGGCGACCGAGTCGCCCACCTCGTGGCGCGGCAGCTCCAGATGACCGGTGCGCGTCGCGTGCAGCGCCCGCGCGGCGGCGGGCTTGCGCACCTCGACCCGGATATCGTGCGCGCCGCCCAGCTCCTCGATCGCCGCCTGTGCCTCCGGCAGGGGCTTGCCGTGCATGCCCTCGCGGTCCTCGACGGCGGCGACACCCTTGCCCTTGACGGTGCGGGCAAGGATGGCCGTGGGCTGCCGGGTGGTGGAGCGGGCCTCCTGGAAGGCGAGGTCGACCGCGTCCAGGTCGTGGCCGTCGACCTCGACGACGTGCCAGCCGAAGGCGGCGAACCGGCGGGCGTAGGCGCCGAGATCCCACGCGTGGCGGGTGGGGCCGCGCTGCCCCAGGCGGTTGACGTCGACGAGGGCGGTCAGATTGTCCAGGTGCTCGTACCCGGCGTGCTCGACCGCCTCCCACACCGAGCCCTCCGCCAGCTCGCTGTCGCCGCACAGCACCCAGACCCGGTAGGGGATCCGGTCGAGCCGCTTGCCCGAGAGCGCCATGCCGACGCCGACGGGCAGCCCCTGGCCGAGGGATCCGGTGGCGGTCTCCACCCACGGGATGCGGCGCGGCGTCGGATGCCCCTCCAGACGGCTGCCCTCGGTGCGGAAGGTCAGCAACTCGCTGTCGGTGACCACGCCCGCCGCTTTGTACGCCGCGTACAGGAGGGGCGACGCATGTCCTTTGGAGAGGATGAAGCGGTCGTTGCCCGGATGGTCGGGCCGGTCGAAGTCGTAGTGCAGGTGGCGCCCCAGGAGCACCGCCATCAGGTCGGCGGCGGACATCGACGAGGTGGGGTGGCCGGATCCCGCGGCATCCGCAGCCCGGACGGAGTCGACCCGCAACTGCCGTGCGAGCGGGGCGAGTTCACTGGTGGTCATGGCGGGTCCTCCTTGGCTGGGGGCGTTCGGTCGCGGCGGTCCGCCGGTCGCGTCGGGCCGCCGGCTCCCGCCGCGCGGGACCTCCCGACGGCACGGGCACGCGGGACTCCCGGTTGCCCCGGCGGACCGCCGCCAAACTCCGCCGGGCTCCGGGCCCCGCTCCGGGTGCGCACGCCGTTTGCCCGGCGCGCTTCGGGATACCCGTCCGTGGACGCCGCAGCAGGTGCGGGCGAGAGCCGACGCCGCGCCGCCCCACGGCCCCCACCCCCGCATGTGATCCAGGACGGTCCCGATGAAGGACGCAGTGCCCATCGAAAGCCCCGCCATGTCCGCGTACCTGGTGCCCGCGGACGCCCCCGAGGCGGACGGCACCTTCGCGTGGGAGAGCACGACGATCGTGTTCGTCGAGGTCACGGCGGGCGACGCGACGGGCACGGGCTGGACCTACGCTCCCGCGTCCACCGTGGCCCTGATCGCCGAGCAGTTGGTCCCCACGGTCACGGGTCTCGACGCGCTCGACATCCCCGCGGCGCACGCGGCGATGACGAAGACGATCCGCAACACCGGCCGCCCGGGCGCCGCCTCGTGCGCCGTGTCGGCGATCGACATCGCCCTGTGGGACCTGAAGGCACGCCTCCTGGAGATCCCGCTCGTACGTCTCCTGGGCGCGGCCCGCGACGAGGTCCCCGTCTACGGCAGCGGAGGCTTCACGACGTACCACGACACGCATCTGGCGGCCCAGCTGAACGGCTGGGTGCACGGCCAGGGCATACCCCGCGTCAAGATAAAGGTCGGCGAGGACTGGGGGCGGGCCGCGGCCCGCGACGTGCTGCGGGTACGCACGGCGCGCGACGTCATCGGCTCGCAGGCCGAGTTGTATGTCGACGCGAGCGGCGGCTACACCCGCAAGCAGGCGGTCCGGGTGGGCCGGGTGCTTGCCGAGCACGGGGTGGGCTGGTTCGAGGAGCCGGTGCCCTCGGACGACCTGCGGGGGCTCGCGCTGGTGCGGGACGCGCTGGTCTGCGACGTGACGGCCGGCGCGTACGGCTACGACCTCTCGTACTTCGCGCGGATGGTGCCCGCCGTGGACTGCCTCCAGCTGGACGCGACGCGCTGCGGCGGTCTGACCGAGTGGCTGCGCGCCGCGGCCCTCGCGCAGGCGCACGGCATCGAGGTCTCGGCCCGCTGCGCCCCGCACGCGCATGCCGCGGTCGCCGCGTGCGTACCGAATCTGCGGCACATCGAGTGGCTCCACGACCATGTGCGGGTCGAGTCGATGTTCTTCGACGGCGCCCTCGACCCGACGGGCGGCGTCGTCCGGCCCGACGGCGGCATCGGCCACGGCCTGGAGCTGCGGCGCACCGAGGAGGTCGAGGAATACCGGGTCGCGTGAGACCGCACCGGCCTGCCACGCTCCCCTCCATGCACACGACGGAAGCACTGCTCGTCGGAGGCCGTTCCGGGGTCGGCAAGTCCTCGGTCGGCTGGGAGGTCGCGGCGCTGCTGCGGGCGGCGGACGTGGGGCACGCGTACATCGAGGGCGACACCCTGGACACGGTCCACCCGGCACCGGAGGGCGACCCGCACCGCGCGCGGATCACCGAGCGCAACCTCGCGGCGATGTGGGGGAATTACCGCGATCTCGGCTGCCGGCGCCTCGTCTACACGAACACGGCGAGCGTGCTCGGCAGCGAGGAGTGGATGTTCGTCAGCGCGCTGCGCGGCCCGCGCATCGTCCGCGTGCTCCTCACGGCGACGGATGCCACCGTCGAGGAGCGACTCACGCGCCGCGAGCAGGGCTCGGAGCTCGAACAGCAGCTGCGCCGCAGCACGTTCATGGCCCGCCACCTGGAGGAGCACGCGGCCGACGGCACGCTGCGCGTGGCGACGGACGGGCGGCGGGTCACGGACATCGCGGCCGATGTGGTGGCCGCCACGGGGTGGATGTCCCGGAAGTCGCCGGAAACGATCTCGCGTCCGGGCCCGGCCAACTAGGCTCGCCCGTATGGAGATCCTGGGAGCCACGCTGCGTATCTGCGTCGAGGACCTGGAGTCCTCGGTCGCCTTCTACGAACGCCTCGCGGGCGGTCCCGCGCAGCGTTTCGAGCGTGGGGGCGTGTCGGTCGCGGCGGTCGGGTGCTTTCTGTTGATGAGCGGTCCCGAGAAGGAGATCGAGATCCTCCGGAAGGTCTCGGCGACGATCGCGGTGGAGAACGTCGACGAGGCGTACGCCGTCCTGAACGCGTCCGGCGCCCATGTCATCGCGGGCCCCGTCCCGACCCCGGCGGGCCGCAACCTCATCGCGATGCATCCGGACGGCGCGGTCTTCGAGTACGTGGACCGGCGCGCCGCGACCTGACCGCCCCTGCCCGGCCGCCCCGTATCCTCCACGGCAGGCAGGCCGAACGGAGGACGGTGCACGTGGCGGGCAGTGCGAGCGGTACGGAACGGGTGTCGTTGAGCGCCCAGGCGCGCGAGGCCGTCCGGCAGCGCATCGTGGACCGCCGCTATCCGCTGGGCGCGCGCCTGGTGGAGCGCGAGGTCGCCGAGGAGCTGCGGATGTCGCGGGTCCCCGTGCGGGAGGCGATGCGCGCGCTGGTCGCCGAGGGCCTCCTGGAGCTCCTGCCGCACAGCGGGGTGCGGGTGCGCCGCCTGGAACGTTCCGACGTGCGGCATCTGTACGAGGTGTGGGAGCCGCTCGCCGTCCAGGCGTCCCGGCTCTCCGCGCGCCGGGTGGCGGAAAGCGCGCCGGACGAGCCGCCGGGACTCGCCGCGCTGCGGGCCACGCTCGGCCAGGCCGAGCAGGCGTCGGACGTGGACGACGGGCCGCGTGAGGTCGCCGCGCACACGGCGTTCCACGAGGGCATCGTGACCCTCTCCGGCAATCCTCTGCTTGCCCGCACGATGGAGCAGCTGAGCTGGCAGCTCCAGCTCCTGTTCGGCATGCGCGCGGAGCCGGACCACATGCGGGCCCAGCACGGCCTGATCTACCGGCAGATCGCGGCGGGCGACGAGGAGACCGCGGCGGCGAGCACGCTGCTGCATGTGCGGGACAGCCAGGCGGTGGCGCTGCGGTCGCTCTTCGAGGCGTGACCGAGGAGGCGTGACCGAGGAGGCGTGACCGAGGCAAGACCCCGCCCCACCTTTCGTATACCAGCGAGGTAATCCCTCGCCACCATTCCAGGACATTCGACTACAGGACCCCTATCCTGCCTCGCCCTTCCTTGCGGGCGGCTCCAGCTTGGTATACAAACTGCGGACGCGTTCCCTCCGCAACACGCCCTGGAGCAGTCCCATGTGCGTCGAGTCCATTCCTCCGCCCTCCTCCCGGCTCACCCGCCGCGGCGTCCTCGCGGGTGCGGCGGCGCTCGCCGGGACCACGGCCGTGCTGGCCGCCTCCGCTCCCCAGGCGGGCGCCGCCGCTCGCGAGGGGCGGCAGACCGGCGGCGATCTGGTCATCGAGGGCGGCACCCTCCTGGACCCCGCGACCGGCGAGGTGACCGAGGACGCGGTGGTCGTCATCGTGGACGGCGTCGTCCGCTCGGCGGGCAGGCGCGGGCGGACCGAGGTGCCGGACGGGGCCGAGGTGATCGACGCGCACGGGCAGTGGATCCTGCCGGGCCTCGTCGAGGGGCACATCCACCTCAACACCGCCGCCGAGGCCCGCGACGCGGTGCTGCTCGGCGCGACCAGTGCCCGCAGCGGCTCGACCAACTTCTTCCAGGACATCGCCGTGCGGGAACTGGCCCGCCAGGCCCCGGAGCAGGCGCCCCGGCTGCGCGCCGCCGGTGTCTTCGTCACGCCCGACCTGGGCGACACGATCCTCGCCGACCCGGAGCTGACCCCGCTGGCCAGGCTGCGGGACGGCGTGCGCTCGCCCGAGGCGCTGCGCCGCGTCGTCGAGGTCAACCTCGCCCGTGGCGCCGACGTCATCAAGACCCGGGTCAACGAGCGGGCAGGGCTGCCCGAGCAGGACCCGCTGGCCCAGGTGTACGACCGCGAGCAGCTGTCCGCCGTGGTCGCGGCGGCCCGGCGCGGCGGCAAGGGCGTGCTCTGCCACAGCTACAGCGAGAAGGGCTGCCACGACGCCGTCATGGCGGGCATCCGCTCGCTGGAGCACGGCGCGTTCGTCGGCGAGCGCACGCTGCACGAGATGCGGCGCAGGGGCACGTACTTCACGCCGACCCTCACCGCGATCGCCGGTCTCGCCGACTCCCCGGACCCGGTGCTCGCCGAGCGCGGCCGCCAGTACCTGCCGGTCCTGAAGCGGGCCGTGCTCGCCGCGCACGAGATGGGCGTACCGCTCGCGGCGGGCACGGACTCCTCCGGCGGGAAGATCAAGCCCATCGGCCGCGAGGTGGAGCTGATGCGCGAGGCCGGGCTCTCCGCGCTCGACGCGATCCGCACGGCCACCACCGGGGCCGCGAAGCTGCTCGGCCTCGAGCGCACGGCGGGCAGCCTCGCGCGTGGCTTCGCCGGTGACGTGATCCTCCTGGACGGCGACCCGCTGTCCGACGTGACGGTCCTCAAGAAGCCCCTGCGCGTGGTCCGTTCGGGCATCGCTCTCTGAACCCCACCGTCCCCTTTTCGGCAGTCATCTGCGCACCCCATCCCCGAAGGAGACCCCTATGACGCCTCTCTCCCGCCGCGGCGTGCTCGGCGCCGCCGCCGCGTTCGCCGGTACCGGAGCCGCCGTGGCCGCCGGCTCCCCGGCCACCGCCTCGTCCCGTGGCGACGGCCACCGCCCCAAGGCCGTGGTGTTCCGCGACGTCCGCCCCTTCGGCGCGAAGAAGCCCGTCGACCTCACGGTGGTCGACGGCCGGATCACGGACGGCCGGGCCCCCAAGGGCGCCAAGGTGATCGACGGCGGCGGCCGGGTCGCCCTGCCCTCGCTCGTGGACGCCCACATCCACCCGGACAAGACGACGTGGGGCAGCTCCTGGATCACGCGGAAGCCGGCGAGCGGCATCGCCGACTACTGCGCCCAGGACGTGGAGGTGTTCAAGAGCCAGCCCCGGCCCGTCGGCGAGCGGGCGTACGGCCTGATGGCGCACGCCGTGACCCGGGGCACCCGCGCGATGCGCGCCCACGTGGACGTGGCGCCCGCGTACGACCTGGCCGGCGTCGAGGGCGTGAACGCGGCCCGCAAGCGGCTCGGGCACGCCCTGGACGTGCAGGTCGTGGCCTTCCCGCAGCACGGCGTGATCCGGACTCCCGGCACGGCTGAGCTCCTGGAGGAAGCGGCCCGTTCCGGCGCGATCGATCTGGTCGGCGGCATCGACCCGATCAGCTTCGACAACGCGATGGACGAGCAGCTCGACCTGGTCTTCGGCCTCGCGGACCGGCACGGGGTCGGCGTGGACATCCACCTGCACGACCGCGACGAGAAGGGCACCAAGGTCCTGCGGGCCATCATCGACCGCACCCGCGCCCTCTCCCTGCGCGGCAAGGTCACGGTCAGCCACGTCTTCTGCCTGCCGAACCTGTCCGACACCGAACTGGACAAGATGGCGGCCGACCTGGGCGAGCAGGACATCTCCCTGACGACGGTCGCGCCGAACGAGTCGCTCGTCCTGCCGATCGCGAAGCTGCGCGAGCACGGCGTGCGGGTCGGGCTCGGCTCGGACGGGGTGCGCGACTCGTGGAGCCCGTTCGGCAACGCCGACATGCTGCACCGCGCGCACATACTCGGCTGGGTCACCGACGTCCGCCTCGACGACGAACTCGCCGACTGCTACGGCGTGGGCGCACACGGCGGCGCCGACGTGATGGGCCTGGACCACGCGGACCTGAAGCCCGGCGCCCCCGCCGACTTCATCCTCGTACGCGGCGAGTGCCTGCCGCAGGTCCTGGTGGACATGCCGCAGCGGGACATGGTGGTCCACGGCGGCCAGGTCGTGGCCAGGAACGGCGAGTTGGCGTAGCCCGACCCCCTGAGGGCGACCGACACCCACCCCCAGGGACACCCACCGCCCCGAAGCCCCGCGCCCCGCCGACTCCTCCTCATACGCGAGGAGCAACCCGCCACAGGCCAGGGCCGATCCGCCGCAGCCGGGCATGGTGACCACCACGGCGACATCGTGGCCAGGAACGGCGAGCTGGCGTAGCCGGTGCCCTGGGGGGCGGCCGACACCCCCCCAGGGACATCCACCACCCCGAAGCCCCGCGCCCCGCCGACTCCCTGGGAGGGGCGGCTGCCCCGCCCCTCCCAGGGCCTTCACTCCTCCGAGGCGGCCCGCATCCGGTAGTCGTACCGAGCGGGCAGCTCTTCGTCGGTCGCCGCGTGCCACAGCTCGCCCAGGACCTCCGCGCCCTCGCGCAGGTCGGCCACCTCGAAGCCCTCGTCGAATATCGCCCGCGCCGCGTCCCTCTCCCCCTCGGCCAGGAGCAGTTGGACCTCGACGAGGCGGAAGCGGCCCTCCGCCCGTGTGGACGCGGGCAGCCGTTCCCATACGCCGCGCGCCGCCGCCTGCCGTCCGGCGGCGAGCAGGACGCCTATCGCCTCCCTGCCGAGGGCCGCACTCGCGGACGTCCACAGGGTGCCGTCGTCGCGCCGCTCCTGGCACAGGTCGTCGAAGGCTTCCGCGTACCGGTCCGCGGCGCGCTCGATGTGGCCCGCATCCTGGTCGGCGACCGCGAGGCACCGCAGCAACGGCCAGCGCGACGGGGCGAGTTCGAGGCCCCGCTCCCAGCTGCGCACCGCCTGCGCACGGTCGCCCGCGTGCCACTGTGCCACGCCCAGGTGGTACTCGGCGACCGGCCGCGCGGGCGCCGTCTCCAGCATGTCCCGCCAGTGCGGGGCGACCAGGGTCGGCCCCGGCGGCGCCACCCGGCGCGGCTCGGGGACGGCGCCGGAGCGCAACAACTCCAGCCACGGCTCCTGTTCGGGGCCCAGCGTGTCCTCGGCGAACGGCGTGCCCGGCAACTTGTGGTCCGCGCGCAGGACTTCGAGCGCGCCCCACCCCGACCCGGTGGCGAGCACCTCGCCCGGCTCGGTGTCCGCACACGGCCGCCAGGCGTCGTACGCCTCCTCCACCGCGGCCCGGGGCAGCGCGTCGGCGAGCCGCGCCCGCGCCTCCTCGCGCGCGGCGGGCCAGTCACCGCCGTGCACCAGGCCCGGGTCCGCCGACAGCGGTCCGTACGACTCCAGCCACGTGAACTCGCTCTCGGCGTCCAGGCGCACGTGCTCCAGCTGCGTGCGCGCGAGGCCCGCCTGGATCTCCGCGTACCCGCCGGTGCCCGGCTCCGTCAGCCACTCCTGCCAGCGCTGCCCGCCCGTGCCGGACCCCCACACGAAGAGCTTGCGGCCGCGCAGCAGGTCGGTCGACGTCTGGACGAGGCCGTGCCCGTCGTCGTCGAGAGCGGCTATCCAGCGGCGCGCCCGGTCCGGTACGTCGTAGAAGTAGTCGGCGGCGTACTCGCTGCGGGGCGGGTACGTCCGGTCGACCCCGTCGGTCTCGGGCACCGGGACCCGGCGCAGCCCGCCCGCGTACCCGAAGTGCCATGCCTCGTCCGCCGGGGCGAGGACCCGGCGCTCCTGCGGCACCGCGATGTTGGACCACCAGTAGACCGGCACCGCCTTCTCGTGCGGATTGCGGATGCGCACGCCGACATGGAGGAAGTCGGACCCCTCGGGCAGCCACAGGTCCACCTGGAACGGCACGTCCCGCAGCCGCTCCCACTCCCAGAGCCGCAGCATCTCGCCGCCGTCGGGCGCCGTCACGCGCGCGGCGTGCAGCGGCGCGCAGGACAGGGTCGTATGGCCGGTGGCGCCGATGTTCCACTCGATGCCGCCGGAGAACCAGGCGCCGTTGAGCGCGAAGGCCGCGGGCTGCAACACCGGGTTGCGGTAGAGGAGTTCACGCCCGGTCGGCTTGTGGAAGAGGGAGTGGACACGGCCGCCGAAACCGGGCAGGACGGTGGCGCGCAGCCGGTCGTTCTCGACGACCAGGGTGTCGAGCGTGGTCTCGGTCCGCTCGCGTCCGTACCCGTCGAGCACCCGCGTCGGCAGGATGCCGCGCAGCGGCTCGTACCCCAGCTGCCGCGCCATGTCGCGCGGCAGGCCCTGTCTGCCGCGCTCGTCCAGGGTGTGCACCTCACGGAGCGGCCGCAGTGGCGGCAGGGGGTTCTCGGGGCCCAACGGGGCGGCGGGCAGCGTCAGTACGTCACGTCGCACGGTGGTCGTCACGATCACCATGGAACACGGTCGCCGCCGTCCCGACCAGGGGCTATCCCGGTCAGGATTATGCAAAGGCGCGCGGCCTCGGCTTCCGCGACCTGAAGTGCTCGGCGACCGACATGGACACCATGAAGATCAACCAGAAGTCGTCGCGCCGCTAGCGGGTCGTCCCGGCGGTCAGCGCCCACCGCTGGTGATCGCGCCACGCCCCGTCGACGAAGAGGAAGTCCGGCGAGAAGCCCTCGAGCCGGAAGCCGCAGCGGCGGGCGAGGGCGATCGACGCGGTGTTGCCGGGCTGGACGTTGATCTCCAGGCGGTGCAGGTCGAGCACCGTGAAGGCGTACCGCACGACGAGCCCGAGCCCCTCCCCCATCAGGCCGCGGCCCGCCGCGTGCGCGAAGGCGCCGTACCCCAGCGCCCCGCACCGGAAGGCACCCGCGACGATGTTGTTGATGTTGATGAACCCGGCGATGGCGCCGCCCGCCTCCCGGTCGCAGACCAGGAACCCCACCTTGCCCCGGCCCTCGATGAGGGTGCCCGCGTACGCGGCGTAGGCCTCGTCCGTGGCGGGCGGGAAGAGCCAGGGGCGGTGCAGCTCCCGGCTCTCCCGCGCGCGTGCGGTGAACTCAGGGCCGTCGGCATGGGTGAAGGGGCGTATGCCCACGCGGGGCCCCTCGGCGAGATGAACGGTGTCGTCGGACATCCGGACACGCTAGCCGCTCCCTATACGGGGCAGCGCTCGGCCTTCTTCACGACGCCGATGGTGACCGTCTGCCCGGTCAGTTCCTTGCCGGGAGCCGGAGACTGCGTGCACACCTTCCAGCTGAGCGGCCACAGGACGTTGCGCTGCCGGCCGCTGACGTCGCGCACCTCGACGCGGGTGCGGTAGTCGACGCCGGAGAAGACCCGCGCGAGGCCCTGCCCCCGGAAGTCCGGCATGGGCGGTCCTGCCGCCGCCGCGGTCGTCACGGTCATGACGCCCGCGGCGAGCGTGGCGCCCGCGACGACTCCCGCACGCCTGATGAGCATCCTCACTTGCGCCTCCGCATGTAGTACGCCCCGCACAGCGCACCGATCACCGCCGTGCCGAACAGGGCCATCCACAGCGGCACGGTCACTTCGGGGATCAGCAGCCTGATCTTGGTGCTGCGGGTGTTCTCGAAGATGAAGACCAAGGTGAGGACGGCGAGCAGGGCGACGACGATCCTGCCGGGCGTCACTGCGCCACCGCCGCCGCCCGAGCTGCCCTTGGAGCCGCCCGAGGAGGTGCTTGGACTCATCGTGAACCCTTCCGTCGGAGCAAATCGACCGGCCTCCCCCGGTGACCAGCATGGGCAGCTGGGCCGGGTTCGCGCGCGGTGGGTGCCCCTCCGGGGTGGGGGTGTGGGCCGTCCGGGTGAGCCCGGGTGAGCTCCAGGAGGCTCAGCGGACGACGGGCAGCTGGATCACCCCGGTGTCATCGGGCGCGCTGGTGACGGTCACCGGCTTCACTCCCCTGTTCCCGGCATACGCGTCGTCACTGGCCGCCACCACGAACCGCAGCTTGTGCCCCGCTTCGTACCGGTGCACGATCCCCGGCAGCGACACGGTGAACGGCTTCGTCACGTCCGGCACGCGCACGGGCGCCACGAGCCGGTGCACGAGGGTCTTCTTGCCGTCGGGCGCGATGTCGTAGAGCTTGGCGAAGAGGACCAGCTTGTCGGCCGCGTCGCCGGAGTTCTGCACCCGCTCGGTCCTGGGCGAGACGACCTTCAGGGTGGCCTTCGCGGAGCCGACGACGTCCACGGCCGTGGTCAGCGGCTCGGTCGTCCAGTCGAGGTAGGTGCCCTTGGTGTCGCGCGGGGCGGGGTCGGGCAGGCCGATCATGCCGGCGAGTGAGCTCTCGGCGTGGCTGGTGGGGATCAGCCAGTTCCGGTACTCGCGGCTGCCGCGCGCGACCTTCTTCCGGTTGTCGACGAGCTTGCCGTCGCCGGACAGGTACAGCTTCTGGTTCAGGGCGGGCACCTTCGACGCGGTCGCGTAGGTGCCGTTCGGTCCGCTGTCGGCGGGGACCCAGTCCTGGTGGTAGGCGAAGGCGGGTCCGGTGTCGGCGCCCTTGTCCTGCCGGAGGTAGCGGTCGAACCACGACAGGACGCGCTTGCCCACGTAGCTCGTCTCCAAGTTCCCCTCGGAGAGGTTGAGTTCACCGGACGCGGCGTCGGTGAGGCCTCCGCTGTGGCCCCAGGACTGCCAGATCATCTTCGTCGTGGTGCCCTGCGCCTTGAGCGTCTCGTACGTCGCCTGCGCCTCGTTCAGGTTGAAGAGGCTGTCGGCCTGGCCCTGGATCAGCAGGGTGGGCGCTTTGACCTGCGGCAGGTACGAGACGGGCGAGACGCTGCGCGCGTACTCCTGGAGGGCCTCGGTCTTGTCGGCGGGGTAGCGGCCCGAGTTGAGCGTGCGGATCGTCTCGCAGGCCTTGGTGACGAAGTGCAGGCAGGTCAGGGAGTTGATGCGGGACGGGTCGAGGCTCGGCTCCAGGAGCGGCTGGCCCTCGCCGATGAGGTAGAAGCCGTTCATCCACTGCCATTTGGAGGCGCCGGGGACGCTTCGGTCGGAGGCGTTGTTCGGGTCCAGGGAGTAGCTCAGGTCGTTCCAGGTGATCATCGGTACGAGGGCGTCGACCCGGTGGTCCACTGCGGCCGTCGCCATCTGGATCGCCCCGCCGTACGAACCGCCGATCATGCCGACGCGGGGATCGGCCCTGCCGTCCTTGGTGACGTAGTCGATCGTCGTACCGTCGTCGGCCGCGCGCTTCCCGGCGAGGAAGTCGACGAGCCCGGAGGCCGCCTTGCCGTCGGTCTTCGGGTCGTCGAGGGAGATCAGGCAGCCGGACTTGCCGAAGCCGAGCCCCGAGTAGACGAGCCCGACATAGCCGCGCTCGGCGAAGGCCTTGCCGGTGGCCGCCGTCGAACCGTCCGACTTGCTGCCGCCGAAGCCGTTCGTGGTGAGGACGGCCGGCGCGGGGTGCGCGGCGTCCACACCTGCGGGGCGGTAGAGGTCGGCGTCGACGGTGCAGCTCCTGCCGCCCGCATCGACCGTGAACTTCAGCGGGGTGACCGTGAATTGGCCGGTGGCGCTCGCGGGCGCGGGCGCCGCGAGCGCCAGGGGCGCGGCAAGGGCGGCGCCGACGGCCAGGGCGAGCGGCGCGCGGGAGCGGGAGACGGCACGACGGGATGCGGTACGACGGGACACGAGACCTCCACGCTGAGGACAGCCGACTACCGACCGGTAAGTAACCGGCCAGGGGTCATGTTGTGACACGTGTCAGGCGTGGGTCAACGCTCGTGACAGGAGTTTCTCGCCGGGAGTTGACGGAGATTCAGCGAGACGGGATGCCGCTCAGTCGGGACCCGCCTCACGCCAGCGCAGGCACGTCCAACGTCAACGTCCCGCTGTCGGCGTCCAGTTCGCCCGCCACGCCGAACGGCACGGTCAACGCCCCCGCGCAGTGCCCGAACCCGAACTCCTCCACGATCGGCACCCCGAGCCCACCGAGCCGGTCGAGCAGCAGCGCCCGCACCGTGTCGTACGCCTCGCAGTCCACCCACGAGCCGAGCGCGACCCCGCTCACCCCCTCCAGCCAGCCCGCGCGGGCGAGTTGAGTGAGATAGCGGTCGAGGCGGTAGTTCTCCTCACCGGTGTCCTCCAGGAAGAGCAGACCGCCCCGCGCCGATGTGCGCGCCCCGGGGGCGCCGAGGTCGGAGGCGAGCAGGCAGAGGCAGCCGCCGAGCGTGACGCCCCGCGCCCGGCCCGGCACGAGCGCCGAACCGTCCGAAGCGATCACCTGGACCCGCTCCGGCTCGAAGAGCGTGGCCCTCAAGTGCTCCTGGGCGCGGGGGTTCTTGAGAAAGTCGAGGGCCGCGACCATCGGGCCGTGCAGTGTCGCAAGGCCCATCCGCGCCGCGAACGCCTCGTGCAGCGTGGTGATGTCGCTGTAGCCGACGAAGATCTTGGGACCCGCGGCCCGCATCGCCGCCCAGTCCATCGACTCCACCATGCGCAAGGCGCCGTAGCCACCGCGCGCGCAGAGCACCGCGGCGACGGAGGGGTCGCACCACGCCTCCTGGAGGTCGCGTGCGCGACCGGCGTCCGTGCCCGCGAGGTAGTCGAACTGCGGGTGCTGGTCGCGGACATGCGGGGCGACGACCGCCTCCAGGCCCCAGCCGCGCAGGATGTCCAGGCCCGCCTGGAGCCGCTCATCGGGAATGGGCCCGCTGGGCGCCACGACGGCGACCCGCGCGCCCGGGGTCAGCCGCGCGGGACGCGTCAGGGGGTTCACTTGGCGAGCTCCAAGGTGGGGGCGCCGCCGGACAGGTTCAGGCGGAACACCTGGGCGTAGAGGGAGAGTTCCGCCTCCAGGGCGCGGATCAGCGTGTCCGCGCGGCGGAATCCGTGCCCCTCGCCCTCGAAGGCGATGTAGGCGTACGGCACGCCCCGCCCCTCCAGTTCGGAGACGAACCTCTCCGCCTGCTCGGGCGGGCAGATCACGTCGTCGAGCCCCTGGAGCAGCAGGAAGGGCACGCTGACCCGGTCGGCGTGCTCCGCGGGGGAACGCTCCACGTACCGCGTCGGCACCTCGTCGAACGGCCCGATCATCGAGTCCAGATACCGCGACTCGAAGTCATGGGTACCGCCCGCGGCCCACTCCGTGAGGTCGAGGACGGGGTAAATGATCGTGCCGCAGGCGTACACGTCCGTCGTGGTCAGCGAGGCCGCCGTGGTCCAGCCGCCCGCGCTGCCGCCCCGGATCGCGAGGCGTTCGCGGTCGGCGGTGCCCTCGTCGGCGAGCGCGAGCGCGACGGCCGCGCAGTCCTCGACGTCGACGATGCCCCACTGCTCGCGCAGGCGGTTGCGGTACGCGCGTCCGTAGCCGGTCGAGCCGCCGTAGTTGACCTCCGCGACGCCGATGCCGCGCGAGGTGAAGTAGGCGATCTCCAGGTCGAGTACGAGCGGGGAGCGGCCGGTGGGGCCGCCGTGCACCCACACCACGTACGGCGGGAGCTCGTCGTCGGGGGCGACGCGGGTCGGGTGGTGCGGAGGGTAGACGTGCGCGTGGATCTCGCGGCCCGCCGGGCCGCTGAAGGTGCGGATGCGCGGCTCGGGGTAGTACGCGGTGTCCACCGGGTCGTCGTGCGCGGCGCCGATCACCCGGGCGCGGCCGGTGCTCGTGTCCAGCTCCACGACCTCGTACGCGCTGCGGGGGCTCGCCGCGACGCCGACGGCCCGGGTGCCGTTCACCGCGACGGTCGCCGACCATTCCGTCCAGGGGCCCGCCGCGTCGACGACCTCGCCGGTCTCCGGGTCGAGCACGCCGAGCGCGGTGGCGCCCTTTCCGTGCACGACGGCGACCAGGCCGCTGTCCAGGGGCGCGAACCAGCCGGAGCCGACCTGCCACAGGGGGCCCGCGAACTCCTCCTGGCGCGGACAGACCGGGGCTTCGTGCCCGCCGTTCACCGGGTCCGTGCGGTAGAGGTTCCACCACCCGGTCCGGTCGCTCGCGAACAGGAGCCGCCCGTCCGGCGCCCACTCCACCTGCGCGATGGACTCCTCCGGGCCGCCCGCGTACACCCGCGGCGCACCGAAGGTGCCGTCCGCCCTGATCTCGGCGACGAGGAGTTCCGTCCCGTCCCACGGCATCCGGGGGTGGTCCCAGGCGATCCACGCCACTCGGGCGCCGTCCGGCGAGAGGCGGGGTCCCGTGATGAACCGGTGCCGGTCGTCGGAGAGTTCCCGCACCGCCGCGCGGTCGTCGGCGGCCGTTCCGTCGAGCGGCACGGCGACGGCGACCCGCCGCACATCGGTCGGCCCCTGGCCGGTGAACTCCTCCAGGACGCACCAGACCTCGCCCCGGTCCAGGTGCACGCACAGGTCGACGTACCGCAGTCCGCCGCCCACGCCGGAGAGCGGAGTCAGCGGGCGCGGCGCGGCTGCGGGGGTGTCGGGCTCGTACGCGTACAGGCGCTGGTCCGCGAAATTGGCGAACACCACCAGCGGACCCTCAGGCCCCTCGGCCCCGGCCCAGGAACGCCCCCCGTACTCCATGACCCGGCTGCGCACGTTCCACGGCTCGGGCAGCACGGACTCCTCCGCGCCGCCCGGACGCCGCCGGATCAGGGCGCGCCTGCCGCCTTCGGCGGGCCTCGGCTCGGTCCACCACGCCTCGTCCCCGACGAAGCCCACATGGGCCGGTGAGCCGTCGTGGGCCGCGGCGAGCGCCGCGTCGATGGGTGACGGCCATGATCCGTAAGCCTGGGTCTGCATCATGTCCTTTTCTTCCCCCATGATCGGTTGTGTTCCCTAGGCCGTTCTCAGATAGCGGTCGAGAACGCGGACGCCGAAGTGCAGCGCGTCGACCGGGACGCGTTCGTCGACTCCGTGGAAGAGCGCCTGATAGTCGAAACCCTCCGGTGTCTTCAGCGGCGAGAAGCCGTAGCCGGTGATGCCCAGTCGTGAGAACTGCTTGGCGTCCGTGCCGCCGGACATGCAGTACGGCACGACGTGTCCCTCGGGTGCGAACTCCTCGACGGCCGCGCGCATCTTCGCGTACGTCGACGAGTGGACCGGCGCCTGGAGCGCCACCTCACGGTGGTGGAACTCCCAGTCGACGTCCGCTCCGGTGAGCCGGTCAAGAGTGACGGCGAACTCTTCCTCCCCGCCTGGCAGAAAGCGGCCGTCCACATAGGCGACGGCCTCGCCGGGGATCACGTTCACCTTGTAACCGGCCTGCAGCATCGTCGGGTTGGCGCTGTTGCGTACGGTCGGCGCCACGAGGTCGGCGGCCGGGCCGAGCTTCTCCAGGAGCGCGTCCACGTCGAACCCCGGCGCGTCCAGGTCGGCCTGTTCCCCGTACAGCGCGGCCAGTTCGGTCAGTGCGGCCCGCACCGTTGGCGTGATCCGCACCGGCCAGCGGTGGTCCCCGATGCGCGAGATGGCGGCCGCGAGCTTGCCCACGGCGTTGTCGGGGTTCACCTTCGAGCCGTGGCCCGCCTTGCCGCGCGCGGTCAGCTTCAGCCAGCCGGTGCCGCGCTCCCCCGCGGCGATGGCGTAGAGCTGATTGCCGCGCCCGTCGTGGAAGGTGAAGGCACCGGACTCGCTGATGCCCTCCGTGCATCCCTCGAAGAGCGACGCGTGCTGATCGGCGAGGAACCCGGAACCGTCCTCGGCGCTCGCCTCCTCGTCGGCGGTGAACGCGATCACGATGTCCCGCCGGGGCCGCACTCCCGCGCGCGCCCAGCCGCGCACCACGGAGAGGATCATCGCGTCCATGTTCTTCATGTCGATGGCGCCGCGGCCCCAGACGACGCCGTCGCGGACCTCCCCGGAGAACGGGTCCACGGTCCAGTCGGCGGCCTCGGCCGGCACGACGTCCAAGTGGCCGTGCACGAGCAGCGCGTCGGCCGAGGGGTCCGTGCCCTCGATGCGCGCGACGACGTTCGTACGCCCTGGTGTGCGCTCCAGGAGGGTCGGCTGGAGCCCGGCTTCGGCGAGGCGCTCGGCGGCGTACTCGGCGGCGGGCCGCTCGCGGCAGTCGCCGCCGCCCCGGTTCGTGGTGTCGATGCGGATGAGCTCCGAGGTGAACCGGACCACCTCGTCGAGCGCCTGCCCGTCGACGTGTCCGGCGACCTGATGCCCCGGCTGCTCCTCAGCCATACTGCTCCTCCACTGCCGCCGATGCGATCGTCGTGACCGCCTTGAACGTACGAATGCCCTCGTACATGGTCTCGCTGGTGTAAGCGATCTTCCGCTCGCCGGTGCGTCGCACGCCCGGCACGACGGTGGACGCCATGGACAGGTGCTCGGCGTCGAATTCGAGCTCGACGGTGAACGGGCCGCCCTGGACCGGGTCGTGCCGCACGGCGAGGCTCGCCGCCTCCTTCGCCGCGGCCCGGATGTCGGACGCGGTCCGCCTCGGGGTGCGGCAGACCGCCGCGTACCGCGAGACATGGTCCTTGACGGCGACCTTCAGGGCCCCTGGCGCGTAGCCGAGCGCGTCCTCGCAGGCCAGGTCGTCGCCGGTGACGAGGACGACGGGCACTCCGTACTCGGCGACGACGTGGGAGTTGAGCAGTCCCTCGCTCGCCCGTACGCCGTTGACCCAGACCCCGGTGATCGAGTTGGCGAGGTAGGTGTGGGCGAGGACGCCCTCCATGCCGGCGCCCGCGTGATAGCCGACGAACGCGATGCCGTCCACGTCGTCGTGCTGGACGCCCTCGACCATGGAGAGGGACTTGTGCCGCCCGGTGAGCATCTGGGCCCGCTCGTCGAGGTTCTCCAGGAGGAGGTTGCGCATGGTCCAGTGCGCCTCGTTGACGAGCACCTCGTCGGCGCCCCCGTCGAGGAAGCCGAGCACGGCGGCATTGACGTCCGATGTGAACATCGAACGGCAGCGCTCCCACTGCGGCGTACCGGGCAGCACGTCGGCCGGCCAGGTCACGCCGGTGGCGCCCTCCATGTCGGCGCTGATCAGGATCTTCATGCCGCCTCACGCTACGCGGTCGTCAACTCATGGACCAGGTCCGTCGGCGACCGCGTCGCGTGCCCGCGCGTTCTCGGTGATCAATTCGCCGTGACCGGCGTGGGCTGCCAGATCGTGCTGCGCAGATCCGATCCGCGGACCAGCTGGATCCGCCAGGGGTCGATGCGGATCACGTGGTACTCGGGGTCCTCCGGGCCGCCGCTCCAGTAGTGGACGGGGTCGTAGCCCACGCCCGGCGGCCCGCCTCTCGTGTAGAGGTCCCAGGCGTGGCGTCTGGAGGCCTCGTCGTCGGCCCAGGCGGAGAGGGCGTCGACGTGGACGGTGTTCTGGCGTGGGTTCCAGTAGGAGTAGGTGGTGTGCGGGTTGTCGGCCAGGTGGGCCGTCTTGACGGGGGTCTTGTAGGCGGCGAGCCAGCCGACCGGGCGTCCTTCGACGATCTCCCAGACGGGGAGCAGGACGCGGGCCCGTGGGCGGTTCCTGCGGTCGACGGTGATCATCGTGGCGTACTTGATGTCGCGTACGTACGAGAAGAACGTGTCCTGGAGGTCGGAGAAGTCGCTGACTTTGGTGGTGGGCATGGCGGGGTCTCCTTGCTGGGTCTTTTTCGGGGGCGGTCAGTTCGTCGCGGGGATCTCGGGGGTGCGCTCGTCCGCGGGTGTGCCGGACGCCGTCACCGTGCCCGGCCGCGAGCGGAGCCCGAAGGCGCTGATCAGCGCGGCGAGGAGGGCCGCGGCGAGCGGGACCCACAGGGCGGCGCGGTAGCCGTCGAGCAGCGCGGAGGGTGAACTGGACGTGGTGGCCCAGACGTTGACGGCGGTGACCGTGGAGAGGCCGAGCGCGGCACCGAACTGGAAGGCGGTGTAGAGCAGTCCGCCGGCCAGGCCCTGCTCCTCCTCCTTGACGCCCTCGGTGGCGACGATGGTGAGCGGTCCGTAGGTGAGGGCGAAGCCGAGGCCGAGGATGATCAGGCTGGGGAACATCGCCAGGTACGTCCAGTCGGCGCCGACCGGCAGGAACAGGGCATAGGAGAGCGCGGCGAGGAGTAGACCGCCGAAGATCACCCTGGCGTTGCCGAAGCGCTCGACCAGCTTGGGCGTGACGGTGGGCGACAGGACCGCGTCGATGCCGACGACGATCATCGCGAAGCTGGTCTGGAGCGTGGACCAGTCCCGCAGCTCCTGGAGGTAGAGGACGACGAGGAACTGGAATCCGAAGAAGCCGCCCGCGAAGAAGAGACCCGCGAGGTTGGCGCGGACCAGGGCGCCGCTGCGGAAGATGCCCAGGCGGACGAGCGGCGATGCCGAGCGGCGCTCGGCGGCGACGAAGACGGCGAGGAGGGCGAGCCCCGCGGCGAGGGTGCCGGCCGTGGCGGCGGCGCTGGCGTGGGAGGCGCGCTCGACGCCCAGGACGAGCAGCACGATCGCGGCGGTGACCGTGAAGGCGCCCAACAGGTCGACGCTCTGCCCGGTGCGGTCGGGGCGCGGGGACTTGGGGACGAAGGCGAGCGCGGCGGCCAGGATCAGGGCGGAGAGCACCACGGGCACGAAGAAGACCCAGCGCCAGCCGATCGCGGTGAGCAGACCGCCGACGACCAGGCCGATCGAGAAGCCGCCCGCGGCGGTGCCGGAGTAGAAGAGCAGCGCCTTGTTGCGCCGCGGGCCCTCCTCGAAGCCCGTGGTGATGATGGAGAGGCCCGCGGGGGTCATGAAGGCCGCGGCGACGCCGGTGACGAAGCGGGCGACGATCAGCGTCCAGCCCTCGGTGGCGAAGCCGCCGAGGCCGGAGAAGACCAGGAAGACGGAGAGCCAGAAGACGAACATCTGGCGGCGTCCGAAGAGGTCGGCCGCGCGGCCGCCGAGCAGCATGAAGCCGCCGTATCCGAGGACGTAGGCGCTCATGACCCACTGGAGGGACCCGGTGGACAGGCCCAGGTCGGCGCGGATGGACGGCAGGGCCACGTTGAGCATGGCCACGTCGATGCCTTCGAGGAAGATCGCGCCGCACAGGACGAGCAGGACGCCCCACTCACGGGGCTTGAAGCCGGACGGGGCGGCCGGGGCTGCGCTCGGCGCCCCGGCTGATGACTCTGGCTGCGTACTCACGTCGTTTCTCCGCCAATTCATCGGTGGTGCACGGGATTTCCCGGCTCACTCACCTTCGATCAGGGCGTACGGACGGAACAACGGCGAAGATCGCAACGTTCGTTCAACCAGGCTTACCGATCCGATCCGCCTGGGGGGACGTCGATGGAACGCGATGAACTGGAGTGCTTTCTGCTCCTGGCCGAGGAGCTGCACTTCGGCAGGACGGCCGAGCGCATGCGGCTGTCCCGCGCCCGGGTGAGCCAGCTGATCCAGCGCACCGAACGCCGCGTCGGCGCCCCGCTGTTCATCCGCACCAGCCGCCGCGTCGGCCTCACGGCGCTCGGCCGTCAGCTCCAGGCCGACCTGGAGCCGCACCACCGGGCCATCGACGCCGCCGTCGAGCGGGCCGCGGCCACCGCGCGCGGCATCGACAGCGTGCTGCACGTGGGCTTCGCCAATCCGCTGGCGGGCGAGATCGTGATGCGGGCGACGGAGGCGCTGCGCGTGAGCCATCCGGGGCTCGCGGTGGAGATCTGCGAGGTGCCGCTCGGCGATCCGTACGGGCAGCTGCGCAAGGGCGAGTTCGACGTGCAGCTCACGGGGTTCCCGGTGCGCGAGGAGGACCTGGGCGGCGGGCCCGCGCTGCTCGCGGAGGAGCGGGTCCTCGCGGTCGCGTCGGCGCATCCGCTGTCCGCGCGGGACTCGGTGTCGCTGGAGGACCTGGCGGACGTGCCGCTCCTGACGATCGAGGGCGAGCTGCCCGACTACTGGCTGGAGCACCACGTCCCTTCGCGCACCCCGTCCGGCAGACCGATCGGCCGCGGTCCCGGCGTGACCAACATGCAGGAGGCGCTGATGATGGTCGCGGGCGGCAAGGGAGCGTTCCTCGCTCCCGCGCACACCGGGACGTACTTCACGCGGCCGGGTGTCGCGTACGTCCCCTTCGCCGACGCCGAGCCGGTCGGGTACGGCCTGGTGTGGCGGGCAGGCCACGGCACGGGGGCGATCGAGACCTTCGCGCGGACCGCCCGCGACGTGGCGCGTGACGTGGCGCAGGGGGATCCCCGGAGCGTGGTGCCGGGGGCCGCGGTCACCCGGGCGGGCTGAGTCCGGCGGGGGTCCGGGGCGCGGTGCCCTCGCGCGCCGCACGGAACGCGCCCGCCCCGACCACGGCCCAGACCGCGAGCGCGGGCCAGAACAGCACCTTCCCGCAGGTCCACAGCGCCGGGACGTCGGCGGCCGTGGAGGTGGACAGGGCGGCGACGGCGGTCATGCCGAGGGGGAAGACGGTGGCCCAGCGGCGTACGTCGTGGTGCAGGCGCGGCCACCGCAGTTCGCAGACGACGAGCACCGCGTACCAGGCGAGGGCGAGGCCAAGAGCGACGAGGGTGACGACCCGCAGGGCGTCGTGCGCCGGTGTCGCCCACCGCAGTGGGCCGTGCGGCGCCGCTGCGGCGACCAGCTTCGATCCGGCGAGGGCGGAGATGGCCATGGCTCCGGCGATGATCCAGTGGTCGCCCTGGCCGGTGGCGAGTTGGCGGAAGTCGAAGCGGAGCAGCACCACGGCGTACAGGACGAGGCCGATGGCGAAGAGGGCGAGGGCGGGCCACATCAGCCATGTCTGCCGGTCGGCGGTGGCCACCGTGGCGGCGAGGACGACGATGGCCTGGGTGGCCACGCACACCAGATAGGCGGCGCCCGGCACCCTGCTCTGCCAGTGGCGGACGACGTGGGACATCAGCAACGGCCAGAGCAGCACGCTGAGGCAGAGCAGTGCCACCGACACGGGCTGGTGTCCGAGCAGGGAGATGCGGGTGCCCAGGACCGCCGTCGCGGCGACGGCGGTCAGTGCGGGCGGGGTGTCGATCTCGTGGCGCCAGCGGTCCCGTTCGGTCAGCAGGTGCCTGACGAAGACGGTGGCGAGGAAGAGCCAGACCACCAGTGCGACGCCGAGCAGGACCAGCGACGCCCACTCCACGCCGAGCAGGTACAGCCCGACGGAGAGCACGGCGGTGGCCATGACCACGGCGCCCGACGCGGGCGGCAGACCGTCGGCCCAGTCCGTCAAGGCCGTCGAGGCCGCCCGGCGGGGGCTCCGGCGGGCGGCTGCGTCGTTCGGCACGGGGCGACTCCCTGGGCGTACGAGGACGTACGAAGGTGTACGAGCCCCCCGCCCGTGATCCTGACACGGCCGTCAGGACCCGGCACGTCAGTCGGAGTGGCGCCGCTGGTAGTGCCCGCGCCAGCGGGGCGTCGCGGCGCCGCCCATCACCGTCATCACGACGTCATGGGCGAGGGAGTCGCTCACGGGGGCGTGGCCGAAGAGCACCCGGTGGTAGGTGGTGGCGGCGAGCACGTCCAAGAGCAGGTCGATGTCCGCGTCGGGGCGGATGTCGCCGCGTTCGATGCCGCGGCGCAGGGCCGCCTCGGTGGTGGCCCTTCTGGGGTGGAAGATCGTGTCGGCGAAGGTGCGGTCGAGCTCCGGGTCGTCGGCGAGGTCGGCCACCAGGGCGGGCAGGGTGCGGCGGCCGAGATTGCCGCCGAAGGCGCGGCCGATGGTCTCGATGCCCTCGATCAGGTCGCAGTGCGTGCAGCCGGTGTCCGGGGTGGGGGCGGTGCCCATGGTCTCGGCGAGCGCCGCGACGACGAGACGCTGCCGGGACGCCCAGCGGCGGCGGATGGCGGGTTTGGTCGTGCCCGCGCGGCGCGCCACCGCCTCCATCGTCAGGTGTGCGTAGCCGGACTCCTCCAGGAGCTCCGCCGTCGCGGTCAGGATGGCCCCGTCGAGCCGGGTGTCGCGGGGCCGTCCCGCGGGACGTTCGGTGCGGCCGACGGAGTCGAGGGTTGCCATGGGAGGCAGTATAGGTAGCATGTGATTTCGTTCCGTTCCGGATCGAAATACAAATGAGGGGGCGACCTTGCCTGAGCAGGAATCACCTACCGACCGGGCACTCACCACGCCCGAGCCCGTGTGTGCCGCCGGGGACGAGAGCGTGCGTGCCGCCGGGGACGAGAGCGTGCTTCGTGCGCCCTACACGGCGCTGACCTGGGGCATCGTCCTCTCGGTCGGCCTGGTGGCCTTCGAGTCGATGGGCGTGGCCACCGTGCTGCCGGAGATCGCGGGGAAGCTCGGCGGCCTGGGCGCCTACGGCTGGGGCCTGTCCGCGCTGATGCTGGCGAACCTGATCGGCACGGTCGCCGCCGGGCGGGCCGCCGATCTCCGGGGCCCCGCGCGGCCGTTGGCCCTCGGACTCGCCGTCTTCGCCGTCGGCTGCGCGGTGGCCGGGTCCGCACCGAACTGGCCCGCCTTCCTGGCCGGGCGCTTCCTCCAGGGCCTCGGCGTCGGTGCCGTCATGGCGCTGGCGTACATGGTCATCTCCCTGGCGTATCCACAGCGGTTGAGGGCGCGGATGTTCGCGCTCGTCTCGGGTGCCTGGACCGTCCCCTCCCTCGTCGGGCCGACGGTCGCCGCCGTGATCGCCGAACAGATCTCCTGGCGCGGCGTGTTCGTGCTCCTCCTGCCGCTGATCGCCGTGGCCGCAGCCCTGGTCCTGCCGCGCCTGCGCCACCTGGGCAGCGGCGGCGCGGGGCGCGTCGAGGACGGCCGGTGGTGGGCGACTCCGGTGGCCCGCAGCATCCTGCTCGCCGCGGGCACCGGCGTGCTCCTGGCCGGACTCCAGCTGCACGAACCGGCGTTGCTCGTCCCCCTGGCCCTCGTCGGCGCCGCCGCGGGGATCTACGCGCTGCGCTCGGTGACACCTCCCGGCACGCTCACCGTGCGGCCCGGGGTGCCGACCGGCGTGGTGCTGCGGTTCCTGCTCTGCGGGGCCTACTTCGGCAGCGAGGCGTTCCTGCCGCTCGGCCTGGTGAAACTGCGCGACCTCAGCGCCACGGAGGCGGGGCTCGGGCTCTCGGCGGGGGCGATCACCTGGGTGCTCGGGGCGGCCTGGCAGGGCAGGGAGGACGCGCGCTGGGGCGGGCGTTCCCGTGCCGTGCCGATCGCGGCGGGCTTCGCCGTGCTCCTCGTGGGGATCGTGGTGATGGCGCTCGGCATCCTCGTCGACACCCTGCCCGCACTGACCGCCGTGGCCGGCTGGGCGATCGGCGGCGCGGGCATGGGCGTGGCCTTCAACGCCGCGACCACGGACGCCATGGAGCAGGCACCGGCCGACCGGCAGGGCGAGGCGAGCGGCGCGATGCAGCTGGCCCAGACCCTGGCGGTCGCGGTGCTCAGCGGCCTGGGCGGCGCGGCGGTCTCCCTCGCCGATGTGCACGGGGCGTCGACATCCGTCGCCCTGACGGCCACGTTCGCGCTGACGGGCGCGCTGGCGGCCGCGGGGGTGGTCGCGGCGCGGCGGATCAGGCCGCCGAAGGTGCCCTGAGGCAGGTGACCCTGACTCTCCGTCACATCCCGGCGGGACGCGCGGCCTTCACCGGGCCCGCGTCCCGCACGGCGCGATGCAGCTGGCCCAGACCCTGGCGGTCGCGGTGCTCAGCGGCCTGGGCGGCGCGGCGGTCTCCCTCGCCGATGTGCACGGGGCGTCGACATCCGTCGCCCTGACGGCAACGTTCGCGCTGACGGGCGCGCTGGCGGCCGCGGGGGTGGTCGCGGCGCGGCGGATCAGGCCGCCGAAGGTGCCCTGAGGCAGGCGGCCCTGACTCTCCGTCACATCTCGGCGGGACGCGCGGCCTTCACCGGGCCCGCGTCCTGCGCGCCGCGTCCCGCACGCCGCGAGCCGCGCTCACAGCTTGAACACCACTCCCCGCCACACCCACCCCGCGCCAAGGACCGCTTCCCGCAGGGGTTCCTTCATCTCCGCGGGGTCAAAACTGAACGTCTCCTTCTTGTGCAGCTTGCCGTCGGCCCCGCGCTCGTACGTCCACTGCCGGGTCTTCATGGTCACCTGCCCGCGCGAGTACTCGCGCGACTGCGCGAGCCGGGGAGTGTCCCCGACCCACGAGACCTGCCACTGCTCGTCGACGGTGCGCACCTCGTGGCTGTCCGGCACCAGCCGCATCCGGGTCTTGATGGTCCGGTCCAGCTGGGTGCGGACGAAGAACGTGTGCCAGGCGGGCTCCAGGATCCGCCACTCCGCCACGAGGTCGGCGTTCTCGGCCGGGGTGGCGCGCCGCACGCGATACGGCACGTCCGGCCCGTCGAGCCCGAGCAGCGCGGCCCGGACCTCATCGGCCGAACGCGGGGTGACACCGCTGGTGGGGTGCCTGGTGCCGGTCAGTTTGTCGAAGAGACCCATCGGGTCAACCTATGGACGGTTGACGCGAACCTGCAAATGCCTGCCGACGTCACTCCGCCCGCCCCACCACCAGCCACTTCGACGGCAGCTCGATCCGCGTGCCGTCCGCGGTGAACTCCGTCGTGGTGAGCGGCAGTTCACCCTTCGCGAGCACCGTGAGGCCCGCCGCCGCGACGTACTCCGGCACCGCGGTGTCCTCGACCTCGCCCGGCGCGATGCCGTGCGAGAACACCGGAGCCAGCTTCGGCGGCGGGCCATCGGGGCTCTGGGCGAGGCCCTTCAGGATCGTCCCCGCGGCCTCGGCGAGCTCGACGACGAACGCTCTGCCGCGCTCGCCGAGCAGCGCCGCGATGCCGTCGACCAGCGGCTGGCGGTCGGCGGGCTCGCACTGGTGGAGCACCCCGCGCATATAGACGTTCACGTCGCCGAGTTCCGCGTGCAGCTGCTCGGCCTCGGCCTTCTCCACGGCGTCGACCTGACGGAACTCGACCTGTCCCGCCGGGTCGGCGCGCCGCGCGTGGTCGAGGGCGGCGGCGGACAGGTCGGCGCCGATGACGCGCGGGTAGCGGTCGGCGAGGAAGCGGCTCTGGGTGCCGTTGCCGCAGCCGAGGTCCACGACGGGCAGTCCCGCGGCCGCCATGTGCGGTTCGAAGAGGGCGAGATGGATGCCGACGGTGAGCGCGGGTTCGGCGTCCCAGAAGACGGCCCCCGGTTCCTCGGGGGCATCCCGCCAGAACCCCTCCCAGGCCTCCTTGTACCGACTCGTGACGCTCATGCCCTGCTCCCCAGGATGCGACGACGACCGCCGAAGCCGACGGCAAGATCGGTCTACCGCGCCTGGGGTGCGCGGACAAGTGACCGGCGCAATCATTCGCCGCGCCTTCCCCGTGTTCTCACCGAGCGCACGCCCCTGGGGTGCGCTGAGGGCTCTCACCTACGCGGCGGCACCAGCTCGAACCACACAGTCTTGCCGGAGGCCGTACGGCTGGTGCCCCACTCCTTGGCGAGCACGCTCACGAGCCGCAGTCCGCGCCCGAACTCGTCGCCGGGGCCCGCGCTCAGGAGCGTGGGCAGGGTGTGGTCGTCGTCCTCGACCTCGCAGATCAGCGTGGCGCCCGCGCGGACCAGGCGGAGTCCGACGCCGCGGCCGTGCGAGTGGCGTACGGCGTTCGTGACGAGCTCGCCGACCAGGAGCTCGGCGGTCTCGGACAGGGCGGCACGGGACCAGATGCGCAGCTGGGCGCGGACCAGTTCGCGCGCCCTGCTCACCTCGCTCGGGTCGAGCGCGAGCCGCCACGCCGCGACGTCCTCGTCCGCGATGCCGTTCAGGCGCGCCATCAGGAGGGCGACGTCGTCCTTGCGTCCGCCGCGGGTGTTGAGCGCCCGGATGATCGTGTCGCAGGCGTCGTCCATGGAGGCCGCGGGGTGGGCCGCGGACTCGGTGAGCGTGGCCAGGCCGACACCGATGTCCTCGCCGCGCACCTCGACGAGGCCGTCGGTGCACATCAGGAGCCGGTCGCCGGGCGCCACGCGCACCGTGACCGCCTCGAAGGGCACGCCTCCGACGCCGATGGGCGCTCCCGTCGGCAGGTCGAGGAGTTCGCTGCGGCCGTCGTCGGCGCGGACCAGGACGGGCGGGATGTGTCCCGCGTTGGCAAGGTGCAGCTCGCTCGCGATGGGGTCGTAGACCGCGTACAGACAGGTCGCGAGATAGTGCTCGCCGAGCCGCTGTGCCAGGTCGTCGAGGTTGCGCAGGAGCTGGGCGGGCGGCAGGTCGAGAGCGGCCATGGTCTGCACGGCCGTGCGCAGCTGGCCCATCATCGCCGCCGAGTTGAGGCCGTGCCCCATCACGTCGCCGACGACGAGCGCGGTGCGCGATCCGGGCAGCTTCACGGAGTCGAACCAGTCGCCGCCGACGCGGCCGAGGAGCGTGCCCGGCAGATAGCGCGTGGCGATGTCGCAGCCCGTCATGCGCGGCTCGATGTGCGGCAGCATGCTGTCCTGGAGGGTGTCGGCGACACTCTCCTGGTACGTGTACATGCGGGCGTTGTCGAGCACGAGGCCCGCGCGGGCGGCGAGTTCGGCGCCGGTGACGCGGTCCATGTCGTTGAAGACGGGCCTCTCCCGGTGGCGCAGCAGGATCATGAATCCGAGCACCACGTTGCGGGCCTTCAGCGGTACGACGAGCATCGAGCGGTGGTTGATGAGCGGCCGGATGTCGCGCTTCTCGAACTGCGAGGCGATCGCGTTGCCCATCTGCTCGGTGATGCGCGGCACGAGGACCGGATCGCCGGAGGTCATGCACTGGAAGAACGGCGTGTGCGACGGGAACGGCATGGACTCGCCGACGGGCACGACGTCGTCCCAGCGGCCGGGCTCGTCCGTGTGCTCCACGGCGACCCGGTGCCACAGGGTCGTCTCGTCCGGCGGCCCCTCGGGGAAGCCCTCGCCCGCGACGACCTGTTCGCGCAGGTACGTGCCCGCGACGTCCGTGAACCGCGGCACGACGGCCCGGCTGACCTCGATGATCGTCCGCGAGAGGTCGAGCGAGGTGCCGATGCGCCCGCTGACCTCGTTCAGGAACTCCAGGCGCTCGCGCACCGCCACGTACTCGAGATCCTCGGGCTCGTCCGGTGTGCCGGGCTCCGGCGCGATGCCCTCCGCGGCGGCCCGCTGCGTGCGCAGCCGGCGCGCCTTGCGCTCGGCGCGGCGCGGCACGCCCCAGTCCGGGGTGACGGGCACCCGGTCGTGCTTGCTGAACTCCAGGACGGGATAGCCCAGTTCGAGGACCTGCGCCACGATGCGGGAGCTCTCGCCCACGCTCATGCTGGGCAGGATCTCGGGCAGCCCGCGCGCCAGTTCCTCCCCTCCGGGGAAGTCCGTGTGCAAGGCGAAGGCCGGTGCTATCCGCTCCACCTGCCCCGGCTCGTGGCCTTCGTCGTCGGCGAGCCGGTCGGCGTCGGCGGCGAGCACGAGGAGCCGCTCGGGTCCGGGGCCGACGAGCGGATACGCCCACCACAGGACGTCCACGCGGTCCTGCTCGCCGCCGGGCACGGAGAGTCGCGCGCGCCCGGCGGCGGGGTACGAGATGCGTCCGTCGAGGGAGGTTCCCAGGTCGGGGCCCAGGCCGTCGTACTCGGAGTAGTTCGCGCGTTCCTCCGGGATCGCGCCGGCCACCGGAAGCAGGTCGACCGCCGGGCTTCCGACGGCTTCCTCCCTGGAGTAGCCGAACAGCCTCCGTGCGCCGGTGCTCCAGTGCGAGACGAGACCCGCGCCGTCGACGACCACCACGGCGAGTGGGATCCGGCCGGCCATGGCAGGCTGCGCCACCGGCCCGTCCGGGGTGCCGTATTCCATGGCCTCGCTCCTTCCGGCGGCACCGCGAAGGCCTGCGCCGCCCCAACCACCGTACGACCGGCACAGGTTGCCGTGCGGTGCAATACGGGAATTGGGACGTGCGGGGGCGCCTCCGGCGGGTATTTTCCGCCGGTCCGTCGGACGGGCCCGGACAGAACCGGTGGTCGTGCGGACGAGACCTAGTCCTCGTGCCCCAGCTGGAGATCGCGCTCCGTGCGTCCGCCGCCCGCGACCTGGAGCACGGTGGCCACCGGCGGATAGCCCGCGGCGATGACCGTGTACTCGCCGGACGACAGATCGATGAACCGGAAGGTGCCGTCCTGACGGGTCGTGAGGGTGTCCACGACGTTGCCCGCGGCGTCGAGCAGCGTCACGCGCGCGTCCTCGACGGGGCGCCCGCCGCCGGCCCGCACGGTCCCGCGCAGGACGGCGCCGCCCGCGAGCTCGACGTCCTGGCGGGTCTCGCGCGATGCCTGCACGCTGACGGGCAGCGCGGCCGGGCGGAAGGCGGGCGCGCTGGCGGCGAGGGTGTACTCGCCGGCGACCAGCTCCGTGATGACGTAGCCGCCTTCGCGCCCGCTGCGGGTGGTGGCGACGACCTCTCCGCGTACGTCGGTGAGGGTCACCGCGGCGTCCCTGACCGGGGTCCCGTCGGCGGTGACCACGCTGCCCGCCAGGCGCCCGGCGCCGCCGAGCACCACGTCGAGCTCCACGGGGCGCTCCCCGACGGTGACGGTGACCGCCTGCGGCTGGTGGCCGCCCGCGGCCGCGATCAGGACGAACGATCCCGAGCCCGGCGTGGAGAGCGCGTACCGCCCGTCGTCGCCGCTCGCGCCGCGGCCGATCTGCTGCCCCGCGACGTCGATGAGGGTCAGGGCGGCGCGGGGCACCACGGTGCCGTCCGGGTGCTGCACGGTGCCGCAGACGGGCACCCCGGCGGCGTACGAGGTACGGGCCTGGGGAATGGGCGTGGGCGCGGCCGTGGGGGCGTCCTGGGACGCGGCGCTGGACAACAGGGGGGTCTCCTTGAGGAAGAAGGTGATGAGCATGCCGAGGGCGAGCACCGGCACCAGGTAGAGGAAGATGCGGGGCATCGCGTCGGCGTAGGCCTGGATGTAGCCGTCGCGCAGCGGGGCGGGCATCGCGTGGACGAGTTGCGGGGTGATGGCCTCGGGGTCGGGGAGGCCGGCCCCGGCCGGGATGCGCTCGGCGAGCGAGTCCGCGAGCCGGTCGGCGAAGAGGGTCCCGAAGATCGCGGCGCCGACGCTGCCGCCGATCTGCCGGAAGTAGTTGTTGGCGCTGGTGGCCGTGCCGAGGTCGGCGGGGCGTACCACGTTCTGCACGGCGAGGATGAGCACGGGCATGACGAGGCCGACGCCCGCGCCGAGCACGGCCATCCAGATGCTGTAGTGCAGCCGGGGCGTGTCGGCCTCGAGCCGGGAGAGCAGCCACATGCCGATGACGGACAGGATGCCGCCGACGACCGGATAGGCCTTGTAGCGCCCGGTGTGGCTGATGAGCTGTCCGGAGAGGATCGAGGCCCCGACGATGCCGCCCATCATCGGCAGCATGAGAAGGCCGGACTCGGTGGCGCTCGCGCCGTCGACCATCTGAAGGAAGGTCGGCAGATAACTGACGGCTCCGAAGAGGGCGATGCCGACGACCACGCCCACGAGACCGGTGATGTTGAAGACCGAGTCGCGGAACAGGCGCAGCGGGATGATCGGTTCTGCGGCGAAGTGCTCGGCGACGACGAAGAGGACGACCGAGGCGACGGCCCCTGCTCCGAGCCCCAGGATGACGCGCGAGCCCCACGCGTGCTCGGTGCCGCCCCAACTGGTCAGGAGCACAAGGCAGGTGGAGGCCGACGCGAGCAACAGCGCGCCCAGCACGTCGAGTCGGGCCTTGGCGGTGGGCTTGGGCAGCTTGAGGCCGAAGCTGACGACGGCGAAGGTGACGAGCCCGAAGGGCACGTTGAAGTAGAAGCACCAGCGCCAGGTGACGTGGTCGGTGAAGAACCCGCCGAGCAGCGGCCCTGCGACCGATGCGAGGCCGAACGCGGCGCCGATGAGGCCCATGTAGCGCCCGCGCTCCCGGGGCGGCACGATGTCCGCGATGATCGCCTGTACGCCGATCATGAGGCCGCCCGCGCCGATGCCCTGGATGGCACGGAAGGCGATGAGCTGATCCATCGTCCGCGACCAACCGGCAAGCGCGGAGCCGATGATGAAGATGAGAATCGCGAACTGGAAGACGCCCTTGCGCCCGAAGAGATCCCCGAGCTTGCCGTAGATGGGCAGCCCGATCGTGGACGTCAGCAGGTAGGCGGTGATCGCCCAGGACATCTTGTCGAGGCCGTGCAGCTCACCGACGATCTTCGGGAGCGCGGTGGCGACGATCATCTGCTCGAGCGCGGCGAGCAGCAGGGCGAGCATGAGCCCGACGAAGACCATCCGGACGCGGGCGGGGCTGAGCCCCGCCGTCGCCGACACGTGCTCCTGGGGTGGTGGCGCCTCCTGGGCGTCCGGGGGCGCCGGGGCCACCACGGCACCCTCGGCCCCCTCCCGCTCGGCGCCCTTCACCAGCGTCGTCCCGCCCACGTCCTGCTCCCCTCGTCGCGCCTGCGCCGCACATTTCTCGCATTACGCGACAACTGCGAGCAAGCGCGACGAGTCGCACCTACATGGTGTCCGGCACACGTATGCGCCGGTGGGAGCCCTACGCCGTACAACTGGCCCGAACTGAAAACCACTCGAAACGGTGAGCGTGACAACAACCCTTATGGGCTACCGGAGTTGAGGACCGGTCAGGTGTCGGTCTACTTCTCGACCTACTTCTCGACCTGGGCGGCGAGCTTGCCGAGCACCTCGTCGTAGATCCGCCCGAGCCCCTTGGGGGCGAAGGTCTTCTCGAAGAAGCCGCCGATGCCGCCCGCGCCGTTCCACACGGTGGAGACGACCACGCGCGCCTTGCCCTCCCCCGCCGGGGTCACGGTCCAGGTGGTGACCATGGAGGAGTTGCGGTCCTTCTCGACGAGCTGTCCGTCGGTCGGCTCGGTGACCTCGAGGAGGCAGTCCCGGATCCGCTTGCTGGTCGCCTGGAGCTTCCAGTGGACGAGCGTTCCCTCGCCGTCGCCGCCCTCACGCACCTCGAACTCACTGAAGTGCTCCGACAGGATCTTCGGGCGCGTGCCTTCGTAGTCGGCAAGCGCGTCGAAGACGTCCTCCGGCTGCGCCGTGATGATCCGCTCCGTGGTCGCCTCGACCTGCGCCATGGCACTTCCTCCAGCACTCGGTTGTTACTCGGGGGTGGTTCGCGGAAAGCCAACCACCCTGCGTACCGGCGTCCCAAATCGGGGTCCCGGCAACGGCGTGCGGCCCCGCTCAGGGGCGACGGCCCGCGAGGACGCAGAACTCGTTCCCCTCCGGGTCGACGAGCGTGACCCAGTCCTCGTCGCCGGTCTGGCCGACGTCGGCATGCCGGGCACCCAGGCCGAGCAGGCGGCGGACTTCCTCGTCCTGCTCCCTGTCGGTGGGGTTGACGTCGATGTGGAGCCGGTTCTTGACGGTCTTGCCCTCGGGCACGCGCGCGAAGGTGAGCGCCGGAGGCACCGGCCCGGGACGCTTCTTGCCCTCGGGCACCAGAGGGGAGCCGATGATGACGACCCCCTCGTCCGGGTCCTCCTCCTGCACCTCGTAGGCGAGGACCGAGCACCAGAACCGGGCGAGAGCGCCGGGATCGGCACAGTCGATCGAAAGCTCGGTGAACTTGCTGGTCACGTCATGACCTCCCGGTCGAGTGGCGGGTCAGCCGAAGGCCACACGCTAGCCGCAGAGAGGGCCCGGCCCACTCCCCCGCACGATCAAGGGAACATGTGTTCTATTGTGTGGTCAGTGCTACCGAGGAGGCGTCATGCGCTGGGAGAACCTCGCCGACGGGCCGTCACGGGGTGTCGCGAATGCCGCGCTGTTCGGCGCGGACGCGGTCACGACCAGGACCTTCAACACACCCGAGTTCTCTGGAATCACCTTCCACGAGATCCGGGCCAGAACGATCGTGAACCGGGTGCCGGGAGCATCCCGCATGCCCTTCGAGTGGACGGTCAATCCGTACCGCGGCTGCTCGCACGCGTGCGTCTACTGCTTCGCACGCAAGACGCACAGCTATCTGGACCTGGACACGGGCCTCGGCTTCGACAGCCAGATCGTGGTCAAGGTCAACGCCCCCGATCTGCTGCGCCGCCAGCTCGCCTCGCCGCGCTGGCACGGTGAGCACATCGCCATGGGCACGAACGTCGACTGCTATCAGCGGGCCGAGGGGCGGTACGCGCTCATGCCCGGGATCATCGCCGCCCTGCGCGATCACGCGAACCCCTTCTCCATCCTCACGAAGGGCACGCTGATCCTGCGCGACCTCGAACTGCTGCGCCAGGCCGCCGCCGTCACCGACGTCGGCATCTCCGTGTCCGTCGGCTTCGTCGACCAGGAGCTGTGGCGCACCGTCGAGCCGGGGACGCCCGCTCCGGAACGGCGGCTCGACGTCGTACGGACGCTGACCGAGCACGGGATCGGCTGCGGGGTGCTCATGGCGCCCGTGATCCCCTTCCTCGGGGACCGGCCCGAGCAACTGCGGGCGACCGTGCGGGCCATCGCCGCATCGGGGGCGACCTCCGTGACGCCGCTCGTGCTGCATCTGCGGCCCGGAGCGCGCGAGTGGTTCATGGCGTGGCTGGAGCAGCACCACCCCTACCTCGTACGGCGCTACGAGCGGCTGTACGCGGAGGGTGCCTACGCGCCCAAGTGGTACCAGCGCCGGATCACCCGGCACGTGCACGAGCTGGCCCAGGAATTCGGCATCGGGCCCGCGCGCGGGGGCGCCGCCCGCCGCATCCGCGTACCGGAGCAGCCAGAGACCGAGCCCGAGCCCCGGCCCGGAGGCACTCAGCTCACCCTGCTCTGATCTTCATACTGCGCCTTTCAGGTCATTTATCGTCAAAAACGCACCTTCTGGGTGGAGTTTCCGGGACGATGCCGCCGGGACCGCGGCACCCGCGGCCCGTACTCCCCATCCTTGGAGGCCGGATGAACAGACGCGCCGTCGCCCTGTGCGGCGTCGCCGCGGTGGTGGCCTCGATGGTCACGGCCGCGGTACCCGCCGCGAGCGCCGACACCGCGAGCACCCCGCGCACCGCCCCCCTCACCTGGGAGAAGTGCGCGACCAAGGACCACCCCACGCTTCAGTGCTCCTCGCTCGACGTCCCGCTCGACCACGACCTGCCGGACGGCCGGCAGATCACCCTCGCCCTGTCCCGGGTCCCGCACACCGCCAAGAAGTCCCAGGGCCCGCTCCTGGTCAACCCCGGTGGCCCCGGCGGCAGCGGTCTGTCCCTCGCGGGGTTCGTCGCGAAGACGCTGCCCGCGAAGGTGTCGGCGCAGTACGACGTCATCGGCTTCGACCCGCGCGGCGTCGGCAAGAGCAAGCCTGCCCTGGACTGCCGCCCCGGCCACTTCGACCCGGTGCGCCCGGACACCGTGCCCGCCACGCCCGCGATCGAGAAGGCCAACCTCGATCGGACGCAGGCCTTCGTGACGGCGTGTGCCGAGAAGTACGCGGACGTCCTGCCGTTCATCGACACGGTGAGCGCGGTCAAGGACATGGACGCGATCCGCGGCGCGCTCGGCGCCAAGAAGATCAACTACTTCGGCTACTCGTACGGCACGTACCTGGGCGCCGTCTACGGAAAGCTCTTCCCGGACCGCGTGCGCCGCATGGTCCTCGACTCGGTCGTCGACCCCACGGGGGTCTGGTACGACGACAACCTCCAGCAGGACTACGCCTTCGACACCCGTCACAAGGCCTTCGCGGCCTGGGTCGCCAAACACCACAAGACGTACGGGCTCGGCAAGGACCCGGCAAAGGTCGAGGCCAAGTGGTACGCGATGCGGGCGGCCGTCGCCAAGAAGCCCGCGGGCAAGAAGGTCGGCGCCGGTGAACTGGAGGACACCTACCTGCCGGGCGGCTACTTCAACGGCTACTGGCCTTTCCTCGCCGAGGCGTTCGCCTCGTACGTGAACGACAAGGACGCGGATCCGCTCGTGGAGGCGTACGAGAACTTCGGCGCCGTCGACGCGGCGGGCGACAACGGCTACAGCGTCTACACGGCCGTGCAGTGCCGTGACGCGGGCTGGCCGCGCGACTGGAGCACCTGGCGCGACGACAACGGGAAGGTCCACGAGAAGGCGCCGTTCATGACCTGGAGCAATGCCTGGTACAACGCGCCATGCGCGTACTGGCCGACGGGCTCCCTGGAGCCGACGAACGTGGCCAACTCCGACCTGCCGCCGGTGCTGCTCTTCCAGGCGACGGACGACGCGGCCACCCCCTACGAGGGCGGCGTCACGATGCGCCGCAAGCTGCACGGATCGAGCCTCGTCGTGGAACAGGGTGGCGGCAACCACGGCATCACCCTCTCCGGAAGCACCTGCCTGGACGGGCACTTGGCGGCCTATCTGGGGAAGGGCAAGGTGCCGCGGAGCGGCGGCGAGGTCGACGCGGTGTGCGAGGCGCTGCCCGACCCGAAGCCGATGAGCACCAAGAGCGGTGCGGGACGCGGGGCCGCGCTGCACGGACTGCTCGGCTTCCGCGGCTGAGCAACGACGCGGCCCGTCGGGGGCGTTGGGACAGCGGTGGTCCAGGATGGACCCATGAGCCGACTGACCCACATCAACGCCCCCAGCGGTGTCTTCCCCGCCACCCAGTACACGCACGTGGTCATGGGGACGGGCCGCTTCGTGGCGATCGCCGGTCAACTCGCCCTGGACAAGGACGGGAAGCTCGTCGGCGAGGGCGACCCGGCCGCCCAGGCCCGGCAGGTGTTCGACAATCTGTGGCACTGCCTCGTGGCCGCGGGCGGCAGCTTCCGGGACGTCGTGAAGCTGACGTACTACGTCACGGACATGGCGTACATGCCCGACATCCGGGCGGCGCGGGACACGTACATGGATCCGGAGCGCCTCCCCGCCGCATCCGCGGTCCAGGTCTCGGCACTGGTCGCGCCGCAGTTCCTGATGGAGATAGAGGCCTACGCCGTCCTGTAGACCAGCACGGCAGACCGGTCGGCGGATCCGATCGGCCCAAGCTAGCCGGGCAATCGGGCCAGGGCCGCGGACGCCGCGGCCGCCAGGCGCGGGAACCCGCACGCCTGCGTCAGGACGGGCCTGGCTCGCGGGTCCCCCAGCGCCCCCAGGCCCTCCACGCACGCGAGCGCGATCTTCCCGTACGGATCGTGCGGGGCGAGCCTGCGCCCCAGCGTGGTGATCAGGGCGGGCGCCGACTCGGGCGCGCGCAGCTCGGTGAGCAGACGCACCGGGTACAGGGCGTACGCGACGCGGAGCTCATTGGTGGCCAGGGCGGCTGCCGCCCTGGCCGTACGCGGGTCGCCGAGGCGGGCCAGGGCGTACGCCGCGGCCGCGCACCGCGAGGGGTCCCGGTGGTTCAGGAGCAGCACCAGGGACTCGAAGGCCCTGCTGTCCCCGGCGGCGCCGAGCCGGACCGCCGCGAGCTCCCGTGCCCACAGTGGCTGACCCGCCGCGGCGAGCACCTCCGCCAGTTCCTCCACATCGCCGGTCGCGACCAGCCTCTCGTAACTCTCCGAGACTCCCGCCTCGCGCCGTAAGCGTTCCGTCACCGTCCGCAACTCCACGTCCATGACGGGGAGCCTATCCGCGATGTAGATCACAAACCCCGGGGACTGGCGCGCTCGTTACTCGCCGGTTAATCTCATGTGAGCGGGGCACACTCCCCGTCAGCAGTTCCTTACCTCGCAGCGGCCTGGTGACGCAGCCACTGCGAGTGCTTGTCGGTTCGGTGCTTCGAGCACCTCAGCTCCACCCCAGTACGACGCGGCTCCGGGACAGAGCCGGTCGACTCTCACGGGCGTGTGCGTTCTCGCCGCCCGGTCACGACACGCAGCAGCTCACCTTCCGTACGCCGCGCCGCCGTTGCCGCGCGCCGCGTGCGCCCCTCAGTCGTCACTCACTTCCTGGAGTCCACGCATGGACACTCCCTTGAACACCGTCGCCGTGATCGGTCTCGGCACCATGGGCACCGGCATCGCCGAGGTCCTGGCCCGCGCCGGACGCGAGGTCATCGGCATCGACATCAGCGAGGCCGCGGGCGCCCAGGCCGTCGCCGCCATCGAGTCGTCGACCGCGCGTGCCGTGCGCCGTGAGCAGCTCACCGAGGACGAGCGGCGTGACGCGCTCGCCCGCATCCGCACCTTCACCGACCTGCAGGCCGCGTCCGAAGCCGACCTGGTGATCGAGGTCGCCCCGGAGTCGTACGAGATCAAGCAGCAGCTCATCCGCGAACTCGACGGCGTCGTGCGCCCCGAGACGATCATCGCGACCGGCACGAACGCGCTGTCCGTGACCCGCCTGGCCGCCGAATCGGCGCGCCCCGAGCGGGTGCTCGGCCTGCACTTCTTCAACCCGGCCCCGGCGATGAAGCTGGTCGAGGTGGTCTCGTCCGTGCTTACCGCGCCCGCGGCCGTCGCCTCCGTCACCGACCTGGCGTACGCGCTCGGCAAGGAGCCCGTCGCGGTCGGCGACCGGCCCGGATTCGTCGCCGACGGCCTGCTCTTCGGCTACCTCAACCAGGCAGCGGCGATGTACGAGGCGAAGTACGCGTCCCGTGAGGACATCGACGCCGCGATGCGGCTTGGCTGCGGCCTGCCGATGGGCCCGCTGGCGCTGCTCGACCTGATCGGCGTCGACACGGCCCGCACGGTCCTTGACGCGATGTACTCCGAGTCGCACGACCGGCTGCACGCGCCCGCGCCGATCCTCAAGCAGCTCAGCGAGGCGGGCCTGACCGGCCGCAAGTCGGGGCGTGGCTTCTACTCGTACGAGGCACCCGGCAGTTCGGTCGTGGTGCGCGACGCGCTGACCCCGCCGGAGGACGGCAGGCAGGGCGGCGGGCGCACCATCCGCTCGGTCGGCGTCGCCGGGTCCGGGACCATGGCGTCCGGCATCGCCGAGGTCTTCGCCAAGGCCGGTTACGACGTGGTGCTCGCCGCGCGCAGCGAGGAGAAGGCCGAGAAGGCCAAGTCCCGTATCGGCAAGTCGCTTTCGCGGTCCGTCGACAAGGGCCGCATGACGGCGGAGACCGCGGCCAAGACCCTGGACCGGATCACTCCGGCCGGTACGTACGACGCGTTCGCCGATGTCGACCTGGCCCTTGAGGCGGTCGCCGAGGACCTGGAGATCAAGCAGCAGTTGTTCGCGGCGCTCGACAAGGTCTGCAAGCCGGGCGCGATCCTGGCGACCACCACCTCGTCCCTGCCCGTGGTCGCCTGTGCCCGCGCCACCTCGCGTCCCGGCGACGTGATCGGGATGCACTTCTTCAACCCGGCCCCGGCGATGAAGCTGGTCGAGGTGGTCCGCACGGTCCTCACGGACGACGACGTGCACGCGACGGTCCGGCAGGTCTGCGCGACCATCAAGAAGCACCCGGTGGACTGCGGCGACCGCGCGGGCTTCATCGTGAACGCGCTCCTGTTCCCCTACCTCAACAACGCGATCAAGATGGTCCAGGAGCACTACGCGACGCTCGACGACATCGACGCCGCGATGAAGCTCGGCGGCGGCTACCCCATGGGCCCCTTCGAGCTCCTGGACGTCGTCGGCCTGGACGTCTCGCTGGCCATCGAGAAGGTCCTGCACCGCGAGTTCCGCGACCCGGGCCTGGCCCCCGCTCCCCTGCTCGAACACCTGGTGGCCGCGGGCTGCCTCGGCCGCAAGACCGGCCGCGGCTTCCGCGAATATGCCCGACGGTAGGCCGGAAGCGGACGGGAGCGCGCCCGACGGCAGACCGCGCACGGACTGGGGCGGGCTGCTCGAACCGTCGGGCGGCCCCGTCCCGCCGCCGCTCAGCCCCGTCCCACAGGCGCACTCGGCTGCGCATATGCAGTACGTTCGGGTCATGCCCAAGGCCGCCAAGTCCTCACGTACGCCCGCTACGCCCGACGCTCCGGAGAGCGCGGCCGGCAGCCGCGCCGCCGCCCAACGGCTCAAGATGCGCCGGGAGCTGGCGGCCGCGGCGATGGAGCTCTTCGCGTCCAAGGGGTACGAGGCGACGACGGTCGACGAGATCGCCGCGCAGGCCGGGGTCGCGCGCCGGACCTTCTTCCGGCACTTCCGCTCCAAGGAAGAGGCGATCTTCCCGGACCACGACGACACGTTGATCCGGGCGGAGGCGGTCCTGAACGCGGCGCCGCCGCACGAGCACCCGCTGGACACCGTGTGCCGGGGCATCAAGGAAGTCATGAAGATGTACGCCGCGTCGCCCGCGGTGTCCGTCGAGCGGTACCGCCTGACGCGCGAGGTCCCCACGCTGCGCGAGCGCGAGATCGCCTCGGTGGCCCGCTACGAACGGCTCTTCACGCGCTATCTCCTGGGCCACTTCGACGAGCAGGCGCACCACGACGGCAACGACGATCCGCTGCTCGCGGAGGTCGCGGCCTCCGCGGTGGTGACCGCGCACAACCACGTCCTGCGCCGGTGGCTGCGTGCGGGCGGCCAGGGCGACGTGGAGACCCAGCTGGACCACGCCTTCGCCATCGTCCGCAGGACCTTCGGTTCGGGCATCGGGGCGGGGCGTGACACGACCACCGCTCCGGCGGCCTCGGTGAGCACCGGCGGCGACGTCCTGGTCACCGTGGCACGGACGGACGCACCGCTCGACGAGATCATGCGGACGATCGAGAAGGCACTGCGGGAGTCGTAAGGTCCTACTCCGTACCGTTTCGTCCTGGGCTTTCGAGGGGGCGCTACCCACCGGTAGCGCCCCCTCTGTCATGCCGCCACACCCTCTGACCTGCACTGATCGATCATCCATCAAAAATTGATGGCACTCAGTGTCTTGCCCACTGGCACGCGGTGTCATACGTTGATGTTGTCCGGGCGGCCGGCGTGCAGAGAACATCCGTACGCCGGCTGTCCCCACAAGCCACGGCTCGTGCGCCCGGACGCCTGCGTCACAGGCAACCTCCCGCGCCACACCAAGCGCTGCCGAGCATCACCCTTCGCCGAACCGACGGCACACCCTCCACCACCTGCACCAGCAGCACCCGACGTAACCCTCAAGAGCGTGCTCCCCTCAGAGGGGGGGGCCGCACTTCGCCGGAGGCATCACCGTGAAGGAAATCCTGGACGCGATCCAGTCGCCGGACACCACGTCCGCCGACTTCGCCGCTCTCCCCCTGCCCGACTCGTACCGCGCGATCACCGTGCACAAGGACGAGGCGGAGATGTTCGCCGGGCTCGAGACCCGCGACAAGGACCCCCGCAAGTCGCTGCACCTGGACAACGTTCCGGTGCCCGAACTCGGCCCGGGTGAGGCCCTGGTGGCCGTCATGGCCTCCTCGGTCAACTACAACTCGGTGTGGACCTCGATCTTCGAGCCCGTGTCCACCTTCAGCTTCCTGGAGCGGTACGGCCGGCTGAGCGAGCTCACCAAGCGCCATGACCTGCCCTACCACGTCATCGGTTCCGACCTGGCGGGCGTGGTGCTGCGCACCGGACCCGGCGTGAACGCCTGGAACCCCGGCGACGAGGTCGTCGCGCACTGTCTGAGCGTCGAGCTGGAGTCCTCCGACGGGCACAACGACACGATGCTCGACCCCGAGCAGCGCATCTGGGGCTTCGAGACCAACTTCGGCGGCCTGGCGGAGATCGCCCTGGTCAAGTCCAACCAGCTCATGCCCAAGCCCGACCACCTCAGCTGGGAAGAAGCCGCATCCCCCGGCCTGGTCAACTCCACCGCCTACCGCCAGCTCGTCTCGCGCAACGGCGCCGGCATGAAGCAGGGCGACAACGTCCTGATCTGGGGCGCCAGCGGCGGCCTCGGCTCCTACGCCACCCAGTTCGCCCTCGCCGGAGGCGCCAACCCCATCTGCGTCGTGTCCAGCCCGGAGAAGGCCGACATCTGCCGCGCCATGGGCGCCGAGGCGGTCATCGACCGCAACGCCGAGGGCTACAAGTTCTGGAAGGACGAGCGCACCCAGGACCCCAAGGAGTGGAAGCGCTTCGGCAAGCGCATCCGCGAACTCACCGGCGGCGAGGACATCGACATCGTCTTCGAACACCCCGGCCGCGAGACCTTCGGCGCCTCCGTCTACGTCACCCGCAAGGGCGGCACGATCACCACCTGCGCCTCCACCTCGGGCTACATGCACGAGTACGACAACCGCTACCTGTGGATGTCCCTGAAGCGGATCATCGGCTCGCACTTCGCGAACTACCGCGAGGCCTGGGAAGCCAACCGCCTCATCTCCAAGGGCAAGATCCACCCCACCCTCTCCCGCGTCTACTCCCTCGAAGAGACCGGCCAGGCCGCCTACGACGTCCACCGCAACCTCCACCAGGGCAAGGTCGGCGTCCTCGCCCTCGCACCCCAAGAAGGCCTCGGCGTGCGCGACCCCGAGATGCGGGCCAAGCACATCGACGCGATCAACCGCTTCCGGAACGTCTGAGGGCTGAGGGTTCGCACATGACAGAGCGTCAGAAGGACCGGCCGTGGCTCATGCGGACCTATGCCGGTCACTCCACGGCCGAGGCGTCCAACGAGCTGTACCGGCGCAACCTCGCCAAGGGTCAGACGGGCCTCTCGGTCGCGTTCGACCTGCCCACGCAGACCGGCTACGACCCGGACCACATCCTCGCCCGCGGTGAGGTCGGCCGGGTCGGTGTCCCCGTCTCGCACGTCGGCGACATGCGGCGTCTTTTCCAGGACATCCCCCTGGACCAGATGAACACCTCGATGACGATCAACGCCACGGCCATGTGGCTCCTGGCGCTCTATCAGGTGGTCGCGGAGGAGCAGGGCGTGGACATCACGCAGCTCCAGGGGACGACGCAGAACGACATCGTCAAGGAGTACCTCTCGCGCGGGACGCACGTCTTCCCGCCGGTACCCTCCCTCCGCCTCACCACCGACATGATCACGTACACGGTGGCGCACATCCCCAAGTGGAACCCGATCAACATCTGCAGCTACCACCTGCAGGAGGCCGGGGCCACTCCGGTGCAGGAGATCGCGTACGCGATGTCCACCGCCGTCGCCGTCCTCGACGCCGTACGCGACTCCGGGCAGGTGCCGGACGAAAAGTTCGGTGACGTCGTCGCCCGTATCTCCTTCTTCGTGAACGCGGGCGTCCGCTTCGTCGAGGAGATGTGCAAGATGCGGGCGTTCGGCCGCATCTGGGACCGCATCACGCGCGAGCGGTACGGCATCACCAATCCCAAGCAGCGCCGTTTCCGCTACGGCGTGCAGGTCAACTCGCTCGGCCTGACCGAGGCCCAGCCCGAGAACAACGTCCAGCGCATCGTCCTGGAGATGCTGGCCGTCACGCTCTCCAAGGACGCACGCGCGCGTGCCGTGCAGCTGCCCGCCTGGAACGAGGCCCTCGGCCTGCCGCGGCCGTGGGACCAGCAGTGGTCGCTGCGCATCCAGCAGGTGCTCGCCCTGGAGAGCGATCTCCTGGAGTACGAGGACATCTTCGAGGGCTCGCATGTCATCGAGGCCAAGGTGGAGTCCCTCGTCGAGGAGTCGCTCGCCGAGATGGACCGCATCGAGCAGATGGGCGGCGCGATGGCCGCCGTCGAGTCCGGCTACCTGAAGTCGCAGCTGGTCTCCTCGCACGCCGAGCGCAGGGCGCGCATCGAGTCGGGCGAGGAGAAGATCGTCGGCGTCAACGCCTACGAGTCGACCGAGCCGAACCCGCTCACCGCGGACCTGGACACGGCGATCATGACGGTCGACCCGGCGGTCGAGAACCGCGTCGTGAAGGCGCTTGAGCACTGGCGCGGCACCCGCTACCAGCCGCCGTTCAACCACCCGCGCCCCTGCAAGGCCCTGGAGAAGCTCAAGGAGGTCGCCGCGGGCACGGGCAACCTCATGGAGGCCACCCTGGAGTGCGCACGCGCCGGTGTGACGACCGGGGAGTGGTCCGGCGCCCTGCGGGAGGTCTTCGGGGAGTTCCGGGCGCCCACGGGCGTCTCCAGCGCTCCGGTGGCCGTCACCGCGGAGGCGGGCACGCCGCTCGCCCTCGTCCGCGACAAGGTCGCCAAGACCGCCGCCGACCTCGGCACCGGCAAGCTCCGCTTCCTGGTCGGCAAGCCGGGCCTGGACGGGCACTCCAACGGGGCCGAGCAGATCGCGGTGCGCGCCCGTGACGCCGGCTTCGAGGTGGTCTACCAGGGCATCAGGCTCACGCCCGAGGAGATCGTCGCCGCGGCGCTCGCCGAGGACGTGCACGCCGTGGGTCTCTCGATCCTCTCCGGCTCGCACGCGCAGCTCGTGCCGGACGTCCTGGTGCGCCTGCGCGAGGCGGGCGCACCCGACATCCCCGTCATCGCGGGCGGCATCATCCCCAACAGCGACGCCGAGGACCTGAAGGCGGCAGGTGTGGCCGCCGTCTTCACCCCCAAGGACTTCGGCATCACCGAGATCATCGGCCGTATCGTCGACGAGATCCGGAAAGCGAACAAGCTCGACCCTCTGGAGGTCCCCGCATGACCGCGCCCATCAACCGCCTTCGCCCCCGCCGCTCGTGTCTGGCGGTACCGGGTTCGAACCCGCGCTTCCTGGAGAAGGCCCAGGGCCTCCCCGCCGACCAGGTCTTCCTGGACCTGGAGGACGCCTGCGCGCCGCTCGCCAAGCCGGAGGCACGGCACACCATCGTCAAGTTCCTCAACGAGGGCGACTGGACGGGCAAGACGCGGGTCGTGCGCGTCAACGACTGGACGACCGAGTGGACGTACCGCGACGTGGTCACGGTCGTCGAGGGCGCGGGCCAGAACCTCGACTGCATCATGCTGCCGAAGGTGCAGACCGCCGACCAGGTCGTCGCGCTCGACTTCCTGCTCACGCAGATCGAGAAGACGATGGGCTTCGAGGTCGGCAAGATCGGCATCGAGGCGCAGATCGAGAACGCGCAGGGCCTCAACAACGTCAACGCGATCGCGCAGGCGTCCCCGCGCGTCGAGACGATCATCTTCGGCCCGGCCGACTTCATGGCGTCGATCAACATGAAGTCCCTGGTCGTCGGCGAGCAGCCGCCCGGCTACCCCGCGGACGCCTACCACTTCATCCTGATGAAGATCCTGATGGCGGCCCGCGCCAACAACCTCCAGGCGATCGACGGCCCTTACCTCCAGATCAAGAACGTCGACGGCTACCGCGAGGTCGCGAACCGCGCCGCGGCCCTCGGCTTCGACGGCAAGTGGGTCCTGCACCCCGGCCAGGTCGAGGCGGCCAACGAGGTCTTCTCGCCCTCCCAGGAGGACTACGACCACGCCGAGCTGATCCTGGACGCCTACGACTACTGCACCTCCGAGGCCGGCGGCAAGAAGGGCTCCGCGATGCTCGGCGACGAGATGATCGACGAGGCGAGCCGCAAGATGGCGCTCGTCATCTCCGGCAAGGGGCGCGCCGCGGGCATGACGCGCACCTCCAAGTTCGAGATCCCGGAGGCCTGACCATGCAGTTCGGCCGCACCTACGAAGAGTTCACCGTCGGGGACGTCTACAAGCACTGGCCCGGAAAGACGGTCACCGAGTACGACGACCACCTCTTCTGCCTCCTCACGATGAACCACCACCCCCTCCACATGGACAGCAACTATGCGGAGAAGACGACCGACTTCGGGAAGAACGTCGTCGTGGGAAACTACATCTACTCGCTGCTTCTGGGCATGTCCGTGCCGGACGTCTCGGGCAAGGCGATCGCCAACCTGGAGGTCGAGTCGCTCAAGCACGTGGCGCCGACCTTCCACGGCGACACGATCTACGGCGAGACCACGGTCCTGGACAAGACTCCGTCGAAGTCCAAGTCGGACCGCGGGATCGTCCACGTGGAGACCAAGGGCTACAAGCAGGACGGCACGCTGGTCTGCGTGTTCCGCCGCAAGGTGATGGTCCCCACCGAGACGTACATCAAGGAGCGCGGAGGCGAGCAGCCCGGCCGCCCGGAGCTGCTCGACCCCAAGAAGAGCCAGGAGAAGTAGCCATGAGCCGACTCGCGCAGACCGCAGGTCTCACCGACATCCAGCAGGAGATCCTGGCCACGGTCCGGGACTTCGTCGACAAGGAGATCATCCCGGTCGCCACGGAGCTGGAGCACCGTGACGAGTACCCGCAGCAGATCGTGGACGGTCTCAAGGAGTTGGGCCTCTTCGGGCTCATGATCCCTGAGGAGTACGGCGGTCTGGGCGAGTCGCTGCTCACGTACGCCCTGTGCGTCGAGGAGATAGCGCGTGGCTGGATGTCGGTCTCCGGCATCATCAACACCCACTTCATCGTCGCCTACATGCTCAAGCAGCACGGGACGCAGGAGCAGAAGGACACCTTCCTGCCGCGCATGGCGGCCGGCGAGGTGCGCGGCGCGTTCTCCATGTCGGAGCCCGCACTCGGCTCCGACGTGTCGGCGATCACGTCCAAGGGCGTCAAGGACGGCGACGAGTACGTCCTCAACGGTCAGAAGATGTGGCTGACCAACGGCGGAACGTCGACTCTGGTGGCCGTTCTGTGCCGAAGTGACGAAGGACACCCCGAGGGCACGGCGCCCCACAAGTCGATGACGACCTTCCTCGTCGAGAAGGAGCCCGGCTTCGGAGAGGTCCGGCCCGGCCTCACCATCCCCGGCAAGATCGACAAGATGGGTTACAAGGGCGTCGACACGACCGAACTCATCATGGACGGACTGCGAATTCCGGCCAATCGCGTGCTCGGCGGGACGACCGGACGCGGTTTTTACCAAATGATGGACGGCGTCGAAGTCGGTCGGGTAAATGTCGCGGCGCGTGGCTGCGGTGTCGCGCAGCGTGCATTTGAGCTCGGTGTCTCGTATGCCCAGCAACGCCACACTTTCGGCAAGGCGATCGCCCAGCACCAGGCGATCCAGTTCAAGCTGGCCGAGATGGCTACCAAGGTCGAGGCCGCCCATGCGATGATGGTGAATGCAGCACGCAAAAAGGACTCCGGGGAACGAAACGACCTCGAAGCAGGGATGGCGAAGTACCTCGCCTCCGAATACTGCAAAGAAGTCGTAGAGGACGCGTTCCGGATTCATGGCGGTTATGGCTTCTCGAAGGAGTACGAGATCGAGCGCCTGTACCGTGAGGCTCCGATGCTGCTGATCGGCGAAGGTACCGCCGAGATCCAGAAAATGATCATTGGACGGCGACTGCTCGAAGAGTATCGATTCCAGGGCTAGATGCCCGATTTGGGGTGTTTTCATCGAGAACAAGGTCACACCCTGTCAACACTCTTCGGCCGTCGACTCCGCTTCCTGGCTTGCCCAGTTGTGGCTCGCAACCGATACCATCCGGAAAAAGCCGCCGTCCCCCGTTCATGCGCGGCATCATCCGCTACGAAGGTCATCCATGCCCCACAGCCAAACCTCTGCACCACGCGACAGCCTCGCTGGCGTACGCCTTGCGCGCGGAGCATCGCCGTGGCTCCTGCCGACTGTCGCCACCGCGGCACTCAGCCTCGTGCGTGCGCGTCGCGCCCCCAAGCCGGGGGTTGCCGCGGCCATCGCCGTGCCTGCCACCGCTCTGGCGGCGGGCATGCTGTGGTTCTTCCGCGACCCCGAGCGCGACATCGCCCAGGGCCGGGTCATCTCCCCGGCCGACGGCGTGGTGCAGAGCATCATGCCGTGGAAGGACGGGCGTACCCGCGTCGCGATCTTCATGAGCCCGTTGAACGTCCACGTCAACCGCGCGCCCCTCGCGGGCACGGTGACGTCCGTGGAGCACATCCCCGGCGGGTTCGTCCCGGCGTTCAACAAGGAGAGCGAGAACAACGAACGCGTTGTCTGGCACTTCGACACCGAGCTCGGTGACATCGAGATGATCCAGATCGCGGGCGCCGTCGCGCGGCGCATCGTTCCTTACGTGCCCCAGGGCACGAAGGTGGAGCAAGGCGAACGGATCGGCCTGATCCGCTTCGGCTCCCGCGTGGACATCTACCTCCCGGAGGGTGTCGACGTGGACGTCGAGGTCGGTCAGAAGACCGTGGCTGGGGTGACTCGAATTGACCGTGGTTGATCCTGAGACACAAGCGGGCTGGGTGCCCGAGGCGGCCGAGGACGAGGCCGACGAGGAGATGCCTCTCTCACTCCGCCTCTCAATAGCGGACACCCTCACGCTCGGTAACGCAACGTGCGGCTTCATGGCGGTGTACTTCACCACCACGGGCATCCTCATCCCGCACCTCCAGGGCAGCAACGAAAGCGGCATGGCGCGGCACTCCGCCGCGACCGCCGTGATCCTGATGCTCTGCGCGGCCGTCTTCGACCTCTTCGACGGGCTCGTGGCACGCAAGCTGCGGTCCTCGCCGATGGGCGCCGAGCTCGACAACCTGTCGGACCTGATCAGCTTCGGTCTGGCCCCCGCGTACTTCGTGCTCGTCTACGGCATGGTCGCCGACGACGCGCACCAGAGAGTGGCCGCGGTCGGAGCGATCGTCGTGCTGTTGGCGGTGGTGCTGCGGCTTGCGCGGTTCAGTTGCGTGACCGTGAAGGACGGCACCTTCCAGGGCATGCCCTCGCCCTTCGGCGCGCTCACGGTCGTCTCGATCGTGCTCCTGGAGCTGCCCTTTGTGGCGACGCTCCTGGCGATCATCGGTACGGCGTGGCTCATGGTCAGCCGGGTCGAGTACCCCAAGCCGCGGGGTCCCCTCGCGGTGGCGATGCTCGCGTGGATCGTCGCGGCCATGGGGCTGCTGGCGGCCTGGGCCTTCGAGGCTCCCGGTGGCCAGCTGCTGCTCCAGACCGGCTGCGCGCTGCAGCTGGTGCTCGGCGCGGTGATCCCGCTGTTCGCCACGGCCCGCCGGGTGAACAACTTCCGGGACAACCGGCGTGAGGCGCGGGCGGCGCAACTGCCGTAGCGGCGCTTGAGCGGTTTGAAGGGGGGCCTGAACCGGAATGGTTCAGGCCCCCCTTCGCGTGCCGTCTGTCGCCCTCCGGGCTCGTCCTCAAACGCCGGACGGGCTGAAAACCTCAGGCGCCCGGTGTATATCCCTCGGCCGCCGCCGAGGCGCCCGGCTCCCTGGCCACCTTCATGCCGCCCGTCACGTTCTTGTCGGGCCGCAGGATCACGCTCTCCTTCGAGGAGGGCGCCTTGGGGTCGGTGAAGTTCTGGTCGACGCCGAGGCCCGTGTCGTAGGCGTTGATCGTCAGGAGCGCCTTGTCGACGCCCTCACGGGTGAGGTCCTTGCTCTTGCACGCCTTCTTCAGTGCCTCGCCGAAGATGGACGCCGCGGTCCAGCCGGCCGACACGCCGTTGTCCAGGGCGTCCTTGGGGTACGCCGCCTTGTAGTCGGTGACCAGCTTCTTCGCCACGGGGGTGTCCGCGCCGATCGGGAGGGTCGGCGAGGCCACGTAGTAGTTCTTCGCGAGGGCCGGGCCCGCCTGCGTGCCCAGGAGCTGGGGCGCGAACGCCGAGTTGTTGCCGATGATCGGGACGTCGAACTTGCCCGCCGCCGCGACACCCACCAGTGAGGCCGCCTGACGCGGACCCGCACTGATCACCACGCCCTTCACCCCGGCCTTCTTCAGGGCGGCGACCTGCGCCGTCATGTCGTTGTCGGTCGCCTTGATCTTCTGCTCGACGACGGTGAGGCCCGACTTCTTCGCCATGTACTGCGAGCCCTTCAGGGCGTTCTCGCCGTAGTCGCCCTCGAAGTAGACATGGCCGAGCTTGTCGCCCTTCTTGAGGCCCTTCTCCTTCATCAGGAAGTCGATCGCGTTGATCGTCTCCAGGTCGTACGTCGAGCCGATCACCCGGACGTACGGGCTGCCCAGGAGGTTCGCGGACCAGGCCTGCGGCAGTACGAGCGCCTTGTCCGCGTCGACCCGCTGCTTGACCGCGGCGACGAACGGGGAGCCGATGAACTGGGCGAAGCCAAGGACGTCCGGCTCCAGCTCGGTGTACCCGGCGACCGCCTTCTGGGGGTCGTAGCCGTGGTCGCGGACGGTCAGCTTCAGCTTGCGGCCGCAGATGCCGCCGTCGGCGTTGGTCTGCTTGACGTAGAGCTGCTGGGCCTGGGTGACGCTCTTGCCGAGGGTCGCGTAGACACCGGTCATGTCGGTGAGCACGCCGAGCGTGATCGCGTCGGACGAGACGCCGACGCCGGTCTTGATCCCGCCCGCGCTCTTCTTGTCGCCCTTGTCGTCCTCCGCCTTGGAGCTGCAACCCGCCACCGCAAGCAGCGCGGCAAGTGCCGTAGCCGTCGCGGTGGCCCTTTTCAATGTGCGTGAACTCATCGTTCCTCCCCTGGAGTTGGGCCGGACGTCGGCCTGGAGCGCCGGGCGGCGAAGCTGGCCAGGCCGCCGGGCAGGAACAGCACCACCGCCACGACGGCGGCACCGTACAGATATCGGGACGCCTCACCCGGTGTGATCCCGCCACTGCCGGGGGCCGAGACCAGGGGCAGCGCGTCGCTGTACCGGGTCAGGAGCTGCGGAAGGAGGGACACGACGGCCGCACCGGCCACCGCGCCCGCCACCGAGCCGAGGCCGCCGATGACGATCATGGCGAGGTATTCGAGGGACAGCGTGATGCCGAAGTAGTCCGGCACCGTGCGCTGGAAGACGAGGGCCAGCAGGACCCCGGCGAGGCCCGCGTACATCGACGACAGGACGAAGACGCCCGCACGGTAGCGGGCGACGGGCACCCCGATGACGCCTGCGGCGATGCGGTGGTCGCGGATGGCGTTCATGGCGCGCCCCGGCCGCCCGCGCAGCACGCCGCGGGCGAAGAGTCCGCAGCCGAAGAGGAGGAAGAGCCCTGCGTACCAGAGCTTCTCCGACGACCCGAACGGCACGGCGGCCACGACGAGCTCGCTGTCGTCGAAGGTGATGCCGAAGAGGCTCAGGGGCGGCACGTCGCGTCCGTTGGAGCCGCCGGTCAGGTCGTGGGCGTTGAAGAGCACGTGCTGCCCGATGAAGATCAGGGCGAGGGTCGCGATGCCGAGGTACGCGCCGCGCAGACGCCCCGCGATGGGGCTGAAGAGCCCGCCCGCGATCCCCGCGACGATCACGGCGAGGGTGGCCGCGATCCAGGTGGGGAGCCCGAGTCCGGTCAGGCCGTCCTCCCCGTCCCCCGCGAAGACGCAGTATCCGTACGCGCCGATCGCGAGGAAGAAGGCGTGCCCCATGGAGAGCTGGCCGGTCGCGCCGGTGAGGAGGTTGAGGCCGATGGCGCCGATCGCGGCCGCCATGGCGAAGAGGCCCGCCTGGAGCCAGAACCGGTCGAGGTAGAAGGGCAGGGCGAGCAGGAGGACGGCACCCGCGATCCAGACGTACGTCCGCGGGCGCGTCAGCCGCGTACGGCCTCGGGAGCGCAACTCCCGCCCACGGGCCAGGACTTCAGACACGGGTGAGCTCCTTCGTGCCGAAGAGTCCGGCGGGCCGGATGAGGAGAATGATGGTCATCACGAGGTAGGGCGCGAGGTCGCCGAGACCCCTTCCCAGGAAGGTCAGTTCGCTCTGGTACCCGGTGGCGAGCGACTCGGTGACCCCGACCACGAGCCCGCCGACGAGAGCGCCCGTGGTGGAGTCGAGCCCGCCGAGGATCGCGGCGGGGAACGCCTTCAGCGCGGCCAGCGAGGTGGCCCGTTCGAGCCCCGGGGTCGGGAAGACGGTGAGGAAGAGCGCCGCCACGGCGGCCAGGCCGCCCGCCACCGCCCAGGCGCCGAGCGAGACCCTGCCCAGGCGCACGCCCATCAGGGCCGCCGTCTCCGGGCTCTCCGCCGCGGCGCGCATCGCCACACCCCAGGAGGTGTAGCGGAAGGCGAGCAGGAAGACGGTGATCAGGAGCGCGGCGGAGACGAACGCGGCGATCCGCGTGTGGGCGATGGAGACCGACCCGATGGTGAGCACGGAGTCGCCCCAGGGGTCGCCGAGGGAGAGAACGTCGGTGCCCAGGCGGCGGGTGAGTTCGGTGGTGAGCAGGATGTCGACGCCGATGGTGACGATGGCGAGGACGCTGTGGTCCGAGCCCCGGTAGCGCCGCATGACGAGGAACTCGATGGCGGCGCCGACGACGGCGGCGCCCGCGATGCCGACGAGCAGCGCCGGCCAGAAGCCGATGTCGTCGTGGAGGATCGCGGTGATGTAGCCGCCGGCCAGGAGCAGCGAGGCGTGCGCGAAGTTCACGACTTCGGTGGCCCGGAAGATGACGACGAAGCCGAGAGCGATGAGGGCGTAGACGGAGCCCATCGCGAGACCGTTGAGAAGCAGCTCGACGAAGGTGGTCATGACGTGGCCTCCTCTCCCAGGTAGGCCCGCACGACCGCCGGGTCGTTCTGCACGGCCGCCGGGGCGCCGTCCGCTATGCGCCGGCCGAAGTCCAGTACGGTCACCGCGTCCGCGAGCCGCATCACCACCCCCATGTCGTGTTCCACCAGGACGATCGAGATTCCGAGGCTGTCGCGGACGCCCGCGATGACGGCCGCCGTGCGGCGGCGCTCGTCCGCGGTCATGCCCGCGACGGGCTCGTCGAGCAGGAGCAGCCGTGGCTCCATGCACAAGGCGCGGGCCAGTTCGGCGAGTTTCTGCTGCCCGTACGGCAAGGAGCCCGCCGGTGCGTGCAGTTGATGTTCGATGCCCACGAACGCCGCTATCTCCCGGACGCGTTCGCGGTGTACGCGCTCCTCGCGGGCGGCCGACGGCAGGCGAAGGCCCGCGGCGAGGAATCCAGTGCGGGTCAACCGGTGACGGCCGAGCATCAGGCTGTCGGCGACCGTCGCGCGCGGCGGCAGGGCGAGGTTCTGGAAGATCCGTGCGACGCCCAGGTCGGCGATGCGGTGCGGAGGCATCGCCGTCAGCTCGTGCTCACCGAAGCGGACGCTGCCGCCGGTGGCGCGGTACACGCCGGACAGGACGTTGAAGCAGGTGGACTTCCCCGCGCCGTTGGGCCCGATGACCGCGTGCACGGTGCCGGGCCCGACGGTGAAGCTGACGGCGTCGAGCGCGGTGAGACCGGCGAAGCGGACGGTCAACTCCCGCACCTCCAGGGCGGGTACGTCGACCTCCTCCTGCGGTGGCACATCGGCCGCCGTGTGGTCCTCGGTCATCGTCGTCCCGCCCATCGCCGCAGCACCGGCAGTGCGCTGACCCCGCGCGAGGCGTCGGCCGCCGCGGTCTCGTCGACCACGCCGAGGTAGCGGCGGCGTACCTCGTCGGACGCGGACAGCTCGTCCGCCGGTCCCGCCAGTGCCACTTCGCCCACGTCCAGGACGTACGCACGCGACGCGAGGCGCAGCGCAAGTGCCGCGTTCTGTTCGACGAGGAGCACCGAGGTGCCCTGGGCGTTGATCTCCTGGATGGTGTCGGCGATGCGTGCCGCCATCAACGGGGCGAGTCCCAGGGAGGGTTCGTCCAGGAGCAGCAGCTTCGGCGAGCCCATCAGCGCCCTGGCCACCGCGAGCATCTGCTGCTCGCCGCCCGAGAGGAGCCCGGCCCGCTGGCCCGCGCGCTCGGCGAGCACCGGGAAGAGTTCATGGACGCGCTCCAGGGCTCTGGCCTTCGCGGCCCGGCTTCCCGCGGAGCCGAGCGCACCCGCCCGCAGGTTGTCGGCGACGGTCATCCGGGCGAACACCCTTCTTCCTTCGGGGACTTGGGAGACTCCGGCGGCGACCACCCGGTCCGCGTGGAGTCCGTCGATGCGCCGCCCGCCGAAGTGGATGGAGCCGGTGGTGAGCGCACCCCGGTGGAAGGCGAGGGTGCGTGAAATGGCGCGCAGGAGCGTCGACTTGCCCGCGCCGTTGCCGCCGAGCACCGCGACGACGGCGCCGTCCGGTACCTCGATCGACACCTGGCGCAGTGCGCGCACCGGTCCGTATCCGACCGACGCGTCCTGTACGACCAGTCCGGAACCACCCACCTGGGACCCCCTGTCCTCCGCCTGCCCTGCCCATGGCGCTCGGCCGCCCGTGCCGCACGGCCCTTCACGTGGCGCTCACAACAGCACCGCCGCGCCCGCCCGTCCACGGCCTGTGTCCGAATCGCTGCGGGTGACCAGCGGGACCGGCCGCCCGTTGTGCACGGGCACAACACCCCGTGTCAGGGGCCTGCCAGGGGTGGCCGGGCGGTGGCATCCTCCGCAGCAGAGAGGCACGGCGGGCGGCGGCGACGGGGGAGAGAACCATGAGCGGACGCAGGCCTCGGACGGGCCACGACTGGAAGGTGCTCGAGGAGGCGTGCGTGGCGCTGCTCCCCCGCGTTCCCGAGCTGGTGGACGAACATCTGCGGCAGCTCTTCGAGCACTCGCCGGTGTACGCGCGGGTGCTGCCGTACGACCAGCAGTGGCGGGAGGCGGAGGACGCGATGCGGATCGGCATCGAGACCATCTCGGCTCCCCGCGCGTCGCCGCGCCGCGATCTGGAGTACGCGGAGGAGGCGGGACGGCGCAGGGCCCAGCAGGGTCTGCCGCTCGACCTGGTGGTGCACTCGTACCGCAACGCGGGCTATCTGGTCTGGGACTCGCTGCTCGAAGGCACCGTGGGGCAGGACCCGGAGAAGCTCGCGGTCCTGATGCGGTCGGCGACGATGGTGTGGTCGGCGGTCGACGCCCAGGCCGCGGCGGCGTCCGACGCGTACCGGGCGACGGAGATGGAGCTGCGGCGCCGCACCGACGAGCAGCTTCAGGCGCTGCTCGACGCGCTCCTGGAGGGCCAGTCGGCCCCCGGGCTCGCCTCGCAGGTGGCCGCGGGGCTCGATCTGCCGGAGCGCGGGCCGTACGCGGTGGTGGTCCTGCGGGCCGAGCGGCGTGACGGGCGTGCCGCGTTCCACCGGCAGATCCAGCGGGCCGGGTTCCGTTTCGTCTGGCGGATGCGGACCGACCGTGAGGTGGGGGTGGTGGCGCTCGGGGCGGAGGAGGGCCTTGACGAGCTGACGGCCGCGCTCGACGGGCGGTGCCCGGGACCCGGCGGCATCAGCCCTGTGGTGGCGGGGCTCTCCGAGCTGGGCCACGCGCGGCGCCTGGCCGAGCTGGCACTGCGTACGTGTCCGCCGGACGCGACCGGGATCGTGCGGCTCGACCAGCGGATGCCGACGGCCCTGGTGGTGAGCCAGCCGGAGCTGGCGGGGCGTCTGGTGTCGGACGTCTTCGGGGAGGTCCTCGCCCTGGAGCCGGCCGACCGGGCGGTGCTCCTGGAGACGCTGGACGCCTGGCTCGCGTGCGAGGGGTCGGCTGGGCGGGCCGCGGGGCGGCTCTACTGCCACCGGAACACGGTGTTCAACCGCTTGCGGCGGCTTGAGCAGCTGACCTCGCGGTCGCTTGCGCGGCCTCGGGATCTGATGGAGATGACGTTGGCTCTCGACGCGTATCGGCTGGCGCCGGGCTGAGGCGGGGATCCGGCCTCCGGTGGCGTTGCGCGCCGTAGATCACCGGCTCCGCCGAGTTCGTCCTCAGACGCCGGACGGGCTGGAGATCCAGCCCGTCCGGGCCCCGTAAGGGGCGCGGGGAACTGCGCGACCAGCCCCCACCGGCCCGCAGCTCCGTCACGGCACTTCAGCGCCCTAGCTCAGGAAGTCCCTCGCGATGCCCTCAGCCACCGTTTCCAGGATGGGCCCCGCCTCGGCAATGCACCGGGCGACATCCGGCTCCACGTCAGTGAGGGCGTACGCGCGGCGGATCCCCGCCTTGCCCAGGGCCTCCGCCGGAAGGGCCAGGCGGCCGCAGACCGCCACGACCTCGACGCCCGCCGCGCGGGCCGCCGCCGCGACGCCCGCGGGAGCCTTGCCGTGGAGGGTCTGCTCGTCCAGCGAGCCCTCCCCCGTGATCACAAGGGACGCCCGCGCAAGCGCGGGCGCGAAGCCGAGGACGTCCAGCATGACCTCGATGCCGGGCCGGAAGCTCGCGTCGAGCCCGACGAGAGCGCCGTAGCCGATGCCGCCTGCCGCTCCGGCTCCCGGGGACTGTGCGTACTCCAAGGCGGAGGAGCCCACCGCATCGGAGAGCACCCGCGCGAAGTGCGCGAGGGCCGCGTCCAGCTCGGCCACGTCCTGAGGGCTCGCCCCCTTCTGCGGCCCGTACACCGCGGGAGCGCCCTTCGGGCCGGTCAGCGGGTTGTCCACGTCGCTGGCAAGGACCAGGTCCACCGAGGCGAACCGCTTGTCGATGCCGGACAGGTCGGCCGTGGCCAGCGAGGCCAGCGGTCCGCCGCCCGGCGCCACCGGCGCGCCCTCCGCGTCCAGGAACACCGCACCGAGCGCGGCCAGCATTCCGGCGCCGCCGTCCGTCGTCGCGCTGCCTCCGACGCCGAAGACGATCGTCCGCGCGCCCGCGTCGAGCGCCGCGCGCAGCAGTTCCCCGGAGCCGTACGTCGTGGACGTGAGCGGCGCGAAGACTCCCTCGGGCAGCAGCTGGAGGCCCGACGCCTCCGCCATCTCCACCACCGCGGTCCCGTCCCGCAGCGCGTACGCCGCGGTGACCTCGTCGCCGAGCGGTCCCGTGACCCGTACCTCACGGCGTTCGAAACCGGCGGCGACCGCCGCGGCCACCGTGCCGTCGCCGCCGTCGGCCACCGGCAGGGCCTCGACCTCCACGTGCGGGGCGACGCGGCGAAGCCCGGCCGTCACCCGCTCCGCGACCTGCACGGCCGTGAGTGAGCCCTTGAACTTGTCCGCGGCGATGAGCACATGCCCCGCCGTCCCAGCAGCGTCCGCCACCTTGCATCCCCTTGCTTTCCGGGCCTTGCTCGCGTCAAGGCAGTCGCGCCGCTGCGACCATAACCGGAGGAGGGGCCGCCTGCCCATGGCCGCCCGCATTTCGGAGCTTCGGGCCGCTCCCTTAAATCAGTCTAAATTGGGCTATACCAGTGCACTCTGATCGCAGAAATGATCGATCGTACGACGCTTCATGGGCTTCATCGGCACTCTCAAGAATGTGCATCTGATCGAAAACCAGACAAACGTCTCATGCTCCGCGCCGAACCGGTCGCGTTGACCGCGCACAAGCCCCCCGAATTCGGTAAACCGGAAGCATGACCCCAGTGCACACGGAACTCGCCGACCGCGTCCTCGGCGGCTGGATCGGGCGGATCGCGGGCAACATGCTCGGCAAACCCATCGAGCGGGGCGACTACTGGACGCGCGAGCGCATCGAGCGCTATCTGCGCCAGGCCGACGCGCTGCCGCTCACCGACTATCTGCCCGAACCTCCCTCCTGGGTCGAGGAGTTCCAGCTCCGGCCCGAGTGGCAGAGCTGCGTGCGCGGCGGGGTGCACGGCAGCTGCCGTGACGACGACGTCGACTACGCGATCCTCGGACTGCACCTCCTGGAGACGCACGGGTTCACGTTCAGCACCGAGCAGGTCGGCGAGCTGTGGCTGCTGCGCCTTCCCTATCTGCAGACGTTCACCGCGGAGCGCGCCGCGTACCGGAATCTCGCGAACGGTCTCAAGCCGCCGCTCACCGCGACGTACGAGAACTCCTGCCAGGAGTGGATCGGCGCCCTCATCCGTGCCGACGTCTTCGGCTGGACGAACCCCGGCGCACCGCGCCGCGCCGCCTCGCTCGCCCGCCGGGACGCGGTGCTCTCGCACACCGGCAACGGCGTCTACGGGGCGATGTGGGCGGCAGCGCTCGTCTCGGCCGCGTTCACCGCGGTGACGCCGCGCGCCGCCCTGGACGTGGCGTTCGGCGTCATCCCGTCGAGCTGCCGGCTCGCCCGTACGGTGCGCCGGGTCGTCACCCTCCACGAGGCCGGGCTCAGCTGGGAGGAGACGCTGGCCACCGCCGAGGCGGAGACCTCCGGGCTCGGGTGGGTCCATGTGGTGCCGAACTCGGCCGTCCTGACCGCCGGACTCCTGTACGGGGACGGCGACTTCACCCGCACCATCGCCCTGACGGTGCGCGGCGGCCTCGACACCGACTCGAACGGCGCGACTGCGGGGTCCGTCGCGGGCGTTCTGTGCGGGGCCAAGGCGATCCCCGCACAGTGGCGGGATCCGCTCGAAGACCGGGTGCGCAGTGCGGTGTTCGGCTTCGACGGCGCGCGGATCAGCGAGCTGGCGGCACGGACGGTGGAATTGTCTACCCTTTCCACATGACCGCTCAGGACTACGCCACGTACATCGCGGGCCTCCCCCGCATCATCGCCGGGGCCGCCGCTCTGTTCCGGGACTCCGAGGGACGGATCCTGCTCGTCGAGCCCAACTACCGGGACGGGTGGGCGCTGCCCGGCGGCACCGTCGAGTCGGACGAAGGCGAGACACCTCGGCAGGGGGCACGCCGTGAGACCGCCGAGGAGATCGGCCTGGACGTCGAGCTGGGCGCGCTGCTCGCGGTGGACTGGGTGCCGGGTGCGGCGCGGCCGCCGCTGGTGGCCTATCTGTACGACGGCGGGGTGCTCGGCGACGACCAGCTGAAGTCGATCAAGCTTCAGGACGACGAGTTGCTCTCCTGGCGGCTCGTGGCCCGCGAGGACCTTCCGGAGTTCCTGCCGGGCGAGCTGGGGCTGCGGGTGCGGGCCGGGCTTGAGGTGCTTGATGCGGGGGCGGGCGCGGGGGCCGTGGAGCTGGAGAACGGGCTGCGGGTCGGCTGAGTCGGCCCCGGCCGCCCGGAGTGCAGTGCTCAGCAGTCAGAAGAGGGCGTCCTCGCTCCCCTGCGTCGCGCCCTCGAAGGCCAGCAACCGCTGCTTGCGGTCGAGTCCGCCGCCGTAGCCGGTCAGGGAGCCGCCCGCGCCGATCACCCGGTGGCAGGGCACGATGACACCGATCGGGTTCTTGCCGTTGGCCAGGCCGACGGCGCGCGAGGCATTGGGCTTGCCCAGCAAGTCCGCCAGCTGTCCGTACGTACGGGTCTCTCCGTACGGGATCTGCTGGAGCTGCTGCCAGACGGTGCGCTGGAACGGCGTGCCGTCGAGGCGCATGGGCAGGGCGAACTCCCTCAACTCGCCCGCGAAGTACGCCTCCAGCTGGCTGATCGTCTCGCCGAACGGTTCCGTGTCGCGGTCGCCGAAGGTCTCCTCGGGTGGGCGGTGACGCTGCTCTGTCATGTAAAGGCCGCTGAGGGTGCCGTCGGTGGCCACGAGGGTCAGGGGGCCGTAAGGGCTGTCGATGAGGGCGTGTTGGCGATGCATGGTCTGTCTGTCCTCTGTCGCGGGGCCGGTCGTGTGTCGTACGAGGCGAGTGGGGTGGACTACGCCGGGATGCTGTTAATGGGGTGGTCGTCGATCGCCCACAGGTACTGCACCGCGTACGCCCGCCAGGGGCGCCAGGCCGCGGCCCGTTCGGTCAGGGCCGCCGGGGTGTGCGGGAGGCCGAGCTCCTGTGCCGCGCGCCGGATCCCGAGGTCGGTGGGGAGGAAGGCGTCGGGGTCGCCGAGCGCCCGCATCGCGATGACCTCGACCGTCCAGGGGCCGAAGCCGGGCAGTTCGGTGAGCCGGGCGCGGGCTTCTTCCCAGCCGCTCTCCACGCCGAGCCTCAGCGATCCGTCGGCGAGGTGGCGTACGAGCGTGGTCAGGGTGGTGCGGCGGCTGCGCGGCAGGGCGAGCGCCTCCGGGTCGAGTGCGGCGAGGGCTTCCGGGGCGGGGAAGAGGTGGGTGAGGCCGCCCTCGGGGTCGTCGATGGGCTCGCCGTGCGCGGTGACCAGGCGTGCGGCGTGGGTGCGGGCGGCGGCCGTGGAGACCTGCTGGCCGAGCACTGCGCGTACGGCGAACTCCGCCTCGTCGACCGTGCGCGGCACCCGACGGCCCGGCGCCTTGGCCACGAGGGGTGCGAGCAGCGGGTCGGCGCTCAGCTGGGCGTCCACCGCGACCGGGTCCGCGTCCAGGTCGAGCATGCGGCGGCAGCGGCTGATGGCGATCGTGAGGTCGCGCATGTCGGTGAGGCTGAGGCGGCAGGCGATGTGGTCCGGGGCGGGGGTGAGGGCGACGACGCCGTGGCCGTAGGGGAGGCGGAGCGTGCGGCGGTAGGCGCCGTCGCGCCACTCCTCGACGCCGGGTACGGCGGTGGCGATGAGGTGGCCGAAGAGGTTGTCGGGGTTGAGCGGGGCGCGGAAGGGGAGGCGGAGCGAGAGGGTGCCGGGGGCGGGCGCGTTCGGGGCTGCTTGCCTGGCTGCCTTCGGGGCGCGGTCCCGTAGTTCGCTGGGGGCCAGGGCGAAGACTTCGCGGACGGTGTCGTTGAAGGTGCGGATCGAGGAGAAGCCGGCGGCGAAGGCGATCTCCGCCATGGGCAGCGGGGTGGTCTCGATGAGCAGGCGTGCGGTCTGGGCACGCTGGGCCCTGGCCAGGGCGAGGGGGCCTGCGCCGAGTTCCGCGAGGAGCTGGCGTTCCACCTGGCGGGTGCTGTAGCCGAGGCGGGTGGAGAGGCCGGGGACTCCGTCGCGGTCCACCACGCCGTCCCCGATGAGACGCATGGCGCGGGCCACGAGGTCGGCGCGCTGATTCCACTCGGGCGAGCCAGGACTGCTGTCCGGCCGGCACCGCTTGCACGCCCGGAACCCTTCCTGCTGGCAGGCTGCCGCGCTCGGGTAGAAGCTCATGTTCTCGGGCTTCGGGGGGACTACGGGGCAGCTGGGGCGGCAGTAGATGCGGGTGGTCAGAACGGCGGTGTAGAACCATCCGTCGAAACGCGCGTCCTTCGACTGCACGGCACGTACGCAGCGCTCGGCGTCGGTGTGCATGGAGGGGGGCGGTGGGGTGGCGGTGGTTGTGGCCGGGGCGGTGGGCATGGTTCAAGGATCGGGCATGGCGGGTGGGGTGGCTGGCGAAAATCCGACATGGAGGTTCGGGGGTGCTGCGGGACCGCGGAGGCCGTCCCGAGGCCCCTACGCCATGCGAAGCCTGCGCCAGACCGCCTTCGCGGCGTTGTGTCCCGACATGCCGTGCACGCCGGGGCCGGGCGGCGTCGCGGACGAACAGAGGAACACGGCCGGGTGCGCGGTGCCGTACGGGAAGAGGGAGGGCTTGGGGCGCAGCAGCAGCTGGAGTCCGCTGGCCGCGCCGCAGGCGATGTCGCCGCCCACGTAGTTGGCGTTGCGCGCGGCCATCTCGGGTGGGCCCGCGGTGGCGCGGGCGAGGACGCGGTCACGGAAGCCGGGGGCGAAGCGCTCCAGCTGCCGCTCGATCGCGTCGGTGAGATCGCCGTCCCAGCCGTTCGGCACATGGCCGTACGCCCAGAAGACCTGCTTGCCCGCGGGCGCGCGGGACGGGTCGACGAGGCTGGGCTGCACGGTGATCAGGAACGGCGGATCGGGCGCGCGGTTCTCGCGCGAGGCGGCGTGCAGCGCGGCGCCGATCTCGGCGCTGCTGCCGCCCACCTGCACGGTGCCCGCCTCCCTGGCCTCCTTCGCCGTCCACGGGACGGGTCCGTCCAGGGCGTAGTCGATCTTGAAGACGCTCGCGCCGTACCGATAGCCCTCATAGCTCCGCCCCAGACCCGCGATCCGGGCGAGTGCGGTGGGTGAGGTGTCGAAGATGTACGCGCGCGCCGGCGGCAGGTCGTCGAGCCGCTTGACCTCGTAGTCCGTGTGGACCGCGCCGCCCAGATCCTTCAGATACGCGGTGAGCGCGTCCGAGATCGACTGCGAACCGCCCCGGGCCACCGGCCAGCCGCGGGCGTGCGCGGCCAGCGCGAAGACCATGCCGACGGCGCCGGTGGCGATTCCGCCGAGCGGCGCGATGACATGGGCGACGAGCCCGGAGAACAGGGCGCGGGCCCGCTCGTCGCGGAAGCGCCGCATCAGCCAGGTGGAGGGCGGCAGGCCCGCGAGGCCGAAGCGGGCGAGGGTCACGGGGTCACGCGGCAGCGCCGTCGACGGCAGCGCCATGAAGTCCTGCAGGAGGGTGTCCCACTTGCCGACGAAGGGCTCGATGAGCCTTCTGTACGCCCCCGCGTCGCGCGGCCCGAACGAGGCGGCGGTCTCGGCGACGGAACGGGACAGCACGGCGGCGCTGCCGTCCGTGAAGGGGTGGGCCATGGGCAGCTGCGGCTGGAGCCACCGAAGGCCGTACCGGTCGAGGGGCATGGTGCGGAACACGGGTGAGTTGATGCCCAGCGGGTGTGCGGCGGAACAGGGGTCGTGCCGGAACCCGGGAAGCGTCAGCTCCTCGGTCCTCGCCCCGCCACCGACGGTGTCCTTGGCCTCGAACACGGCCACCGAGAACCCACGGCGGGCCAGCTCGACGGCAGCGGTCAGACCGTTCGGTCCCGCCCCCACGACGACGGCATCAAACATCGACGGCACCTTCGGACTCCTTTGTCAGCCGATGGCCTCTGCCGCCCAGGATAGGCCGGGCCACCGACAGCGCCGTGGGTGCGGGTAGCCTCTGACGGGTGACGTACTGGTTCCGCCATGCTGACGTGGGCTCCGACGAGTGGTTCGAGACAGGCGACGACGCGATCGTCGTACGTCAGGCGTCCTTCACCGACCCGCACGGCCCGGCGTCCGTGGCGGCCTCGCGCGACGAACTGGCCTGGGTGCTCGACAAGTTCGAGCCGCTGGGGGCGCAGCTCTACGAGGTTCGGTACGGCGCACTCGTGAACGGCCCCGTCAGCGGTGGGGAACCGGTCTCCGAGGCGGAGTTCGAAGCCGCGTGGGAGCGCGCCCGCCACAGCCGGAACACCACGGCGGCGGAATCGGGCGGCCCGCTCCCCCAAGGCACCCGCCTGACCGGCACGGTCGACGTCCTGCCGTGGGGCCCGGGGCGGGTCGGGCTCTTCGTCGAGCTGGGGCTGCCGCTCGTCGGCTTCGTGGACGTGGCGCAGCTTCCGCTCGATCCCGGGGACTGGCCGGGCGTCGGCACCGTCATCGAGTTCGAGGTCACCACCGTGCGCTTCAGCCTCGAGCCGCCGCGCAGTGCGCCGCAGATCAGACTGCGGCCGACAGCAACTCCACCACCCGGTCAGCCGTGGCGGCGTCCCGGGCGGCCGTGAACGGCAGCGCGTTACCGCCCTCGATCCGGAAGGGCTCCCCGGCGACGGTCAGATTGCCGCCCCCGGCCTCGGCGACCAGCAGCAGCCCCGCCGCGTGGTCCCAGGCGAGCTCCCAGGAGAACGCGACCGCGTCCAACTCCCCCTTGGCTATGGCCAAATACTCGAGCCCCGCCGAACCGCAGGGCCGCGGCGCGACGCCCTCCACGCGGAGGCCGAGCAGCGCGCGCTTCTGCTCGGGGGTGGTGAAGTCCGGGTGCGAGGTCGCCACTTCGAGCACTTCGCCCGGAGAACCGGCCACCAGGCGCTCCCCGTCAAGCCAGGCGCCCTTGCCGCGCACCGCGACGGCCATCTCGTCAAGCGCCGGGGCGTACGTCCAGGAGGCGAGCACCTCTCCGCGCCACGCCAGGGCGATCAGCATGCAGAATCCGGGGTCGCCGTGCACGAACTGCCGGGTGCCGTCGACCGGGTCGACGATCCACACCGGTGCGTCGGTGCCTATCGCCTCGTACGTCGAGGGGTCCGCGTGCACGGCTTCCTCGCCCACGACGAGGGAGCCCGGGAGCAGGGTGGTGAGTGCCTCCGTCAGCTGCTCCTCGGCGAGCCGGTCGGCCACCGTCACGAGGTCGTGCGGTCCGCTCTTCTGGACGACTTCGCCCTCGGCGAGCTGCCGGAATCTCGGCATGACCTCGGCTGCGGCGGCCTTGCGGAGGGCTTCTTCGACGTCGGGAACGCCACGTACAAGAAAGTCTTCGATCACTTCGATCATGCATCCATGAGAGCACGCCGGACTGACAATCCGTACGGCTCGGAGGTACGGGACATGGATTCGAGATGAATCCCACGTGGCCTGGCCCCTGGGCCCTGTCTGTACCTCGTTCCCCGCGTCCCTAGCTGCACGAACAGGCCCTTCCCACCCACCCGCCCGTTCACCCCGCATCCGCCCCTGGACGAACAAGCCTTCCCGCCCACCCGCCCGATTGCCCCGCGGTGCCCAGGATGGGTGGGGGCGGGGCTCCCCGCGCTCACCAGCCGAAGCAGCCCCCGCGGCACCACCTCAGTACGGCGCCTCCCGCTCTTCCATGTGCCGGCGTAGCCGCTCCGTGTCCTTCTCGCCCCACCCCTCCCGGGGAACAATCGCCGCCCACCCGTCCACCGGCCCCGCCCCGTACCGGTGACCGTGCGGTGCCTCGACGCCGTACGACACCGCCATGTCCACCGACGTCTGCCAGAAGGTGACGACGGGGAACCACCTGATGGCCGGGGTGATGTCCGGGCCCAGCGGGTCGTCGAGCCACTGCGGGCGGTGCAGGAGCAGGGCGGAGGACCACCAGACGACCGGGTCGGACGCGTTCTGCAGGTACACCACCCGCGGGTGGCCCCACGCCCCGTCCGGCCGCTTCAGATCCCGCTCGGGGAACTGCGCGAACCGCACGTTCCTGCCCTCGTCGTACAGCGGTCGCCACACCGGACTCCCCGCGTCCCGGTGGTCGCGGATCTCCTGCGACATCGGCGCGAAGTTGGGCGTGCCGACGATCAGCGCCCCGTCCGTCCGGGCCAGCAGATCGTCCACCCCGTCGAACGACGACTCGATCGCGAACCCGCCCAGGCTCTCCCCGGTGACCACGAGCCGGGGCCGGTCGTCCTCCGGAAGGGCGGACCACTTCGCGAGGACCGCGTCGACGAGCCGGCTCGTGGCCTGCGCGGCGCGCTCCTTGTCGACGAGGAAGGAGACCCAGCTCGGCAGGTAGGAGTACTGGACGGCGACGATGGCCGTGTCGCCGTCGTGCATGTACTCCAGGGGTTCACTGATGTCGGCGTTGACCCAGCCGGTCCCCGTGGTCCCGGCGATGGCCAGGACGTCCCGGTCGAACGCGCCGGTCCGCTCCAGCTCCTCCACCGCGAGCCGGGCCTTGGCCTCGAACGGGTCCCGGCTGCTGAAGGCCTCCGGTGCCGACGCGCTGACGTAGACCCGCACGGGGTCCTTCGCGGGCCTGCCCGTGTACTGGGTGATCTGCTCCCCCGTAGGTGTGGACCCCGCGAAGTTGCGGCCCTGGAATCCGAGGTCCTGCCAGCGCAGGAGCGAGCCGGGCCCTCCGGAGACCAGCGGCGAGGTCGGCCGGCGGATGCCCTCCTTGGTGCCGCCGTTCGTCGCGTAGGCGATGCGATCGGCGAGGTCGATGACGCCGCGCTGGAAGACGACGTCGCGCAGCCCGATCGTGACGATCAGCGCGCTGAGCGCGACGCCGAGGCCGATGGCGACGGGCAGCGGCACGAACCGGTGCAGGGCGCGGATCAGCCTGCGTGCCCCGAGGCGGATGCCACGGGCCACGAACAGGAACAGGGCCCAGAGCAGGACGGCGATCAGCATGATGACCGGCGTGTGCCAGGCCATCGACGGCGGCAGCCCCTGGAGCTCGCGCAGGCGGCGCTGCGCGTGGTCGCTCTCGGCGATCAGCCACACCGTGAGGACGAGCCCGATGAGCCAGTACGCCTGCCAGAGACGCGCCCGCGCCTTCTCGCTCGGCCGCCACCGGAACAGCACACGGCACACGGTGGCGACGATCGACCCGAGGCCGTATCCGATGGCCGCCGTGATCCCTCCGACGACGCCCTGCAGCAACCAGGGCCGGGGCACGAGGGACGGCGTGAGGGAGAGCCAGAAGAAGACGGTGCCGACGCAGGCTGCCGTGAGGTCAGGCCAGCGTCTGACCAGGTAGGTGGAGTCGGGCCGTTCCCAGTACGGCTTCCTGACGATGGCGCCGCCGCGCCGCACGATCCACCGCCGAGCGTCCGCCAAGGGCGAATCCTTCGTCAACCGCCTCAGCTCCGAGGTCCGGCGCGGCCGTCCGGTGACGGATGTCCCCGGCAAAGGGCGCGCGACCCCATGCTCACCCAGCCCCCCCATACCTCGCAATTCAACCCAAAACACACATCCACCCCACTACCGCTCCGCATTCAGCGCATCCACCGCTCCCCTCGCATCGCCGATGTTCAGGTAGTCGACGGCGACGAAGTTCACCGGCCTGCCGCGCTGCCGCTCGCAGTCGTGCACGCGGTCGAGCACCGCCTCGCGCCGGTTGACCGTGCCCGCGTCGAGGCGGCTGCCGCCGTCGATGGTGATGAAGTGGTTGAGCAGGAAGAGCCGCTTGTCCTCGCCGCCCCGGTGCGGGGCGCAGGTCATGTCCGCGGGGCTGCGGAAGGCGAACGGGGTCTCCATGCCGTACCGGTAGAAGTTGCGGTACCAAGGCTGGGGCCCGTCCTCGCGCTCGGCGAACACCACGAGGCGCCGACCGCTGTCGATCATGTCGCCGAGCTCGGGCCACGGCTCGTCCGGGTCGGGGTCGGGTGTGAACAGCAGGTCCGTGAGCCCGGCCTCCTCGAAGGCGGCCGCGGTGTCGTCGGCGCCGACGGCGTCCTGCACGATCAGCGTGACCACGTCGGTGGGGTGGGCGCGCAGCCAGTCGCCCGTCTCGCGCAGCGTGGGCACGAGGCCGATCGCCCCGGCACGGCACACCGAGTGGCAGAGCCACAGGCCGTCACGGGGCGGGTTGAACTTGTTGATCGCGGCCTTGATCTGCCCTTGGAGGCGGGGCGAGAAGTCCGAGCCCTTCAGGCGCTCGGCGATCTGCTCGGGCCCCTCCCAGGTGTAGGTGTCGATCTGCAGGGCGCGTACGCCGTCGTTGAGCTGGGCCGTGATGCCGGGGTCCTGGAGCGGCCCGATGAACTGGTCGGCCGTGGTGGACATCGCGTTGTGCGAGGTGAGCTGGGCGATCTCGTCGTACGGGCGGTCGCAGAGCCGGGCGCTGCCCTGACAGGCCCGCGGTTCGGAGCGGCCGACCGCGAGCGGGGCCAGGACGACGCCCCCGAGCGCGGCCCCGGCCACTCCGACGGCGAGCACCTGGACCCGCCGAGGGCTGACCGTGAGGGCCGGTCCCGCCTGCCACACCCAGCTGACGGTGACGAGCAGGGCGCCCGCCGCGAGCAGGATGTACGCGGTCGCGGTGGCCGTGCCGATGATGCCGTCCAGGGCGGCGTTCCCCACGTCGTCGACGAGCCGCGCCAGGGACTGCGGCCAGGACGCGGGCGCAGTGATCACCCCGTCGTCCGTGGCCGCGCGGGCGAACAGGGCGGCAAGGCCGGTCAGGAGTCCGCCCGCGGCGAGCGCCCAGCCGAGCCCCATCAGGCGCCGTGCGGGGGCCCGCGGCCCGGAGAACCACAGGAACGCCAGGGCGGCGACGCCCAGCAGGGCTGCGATCGGTTCGACCACCTCCTGGGCGAGGTGCGTGACGGAGCGCGCCCGGTGCAGCGGGGCGAGCGCGTCCTGCGACGTGTCGAGATCCGCGGTGATGTCCCAGGTGTCGCCGCCCACGGTCGTCCGCAGCTGCTCGGTGGCCAGGCGCGTGCGGTCGGAGACGGCCTCGGGGCCTACGGCGGCGAGCGCCGACGCCACGTCACCGCTCTCCATGGCCACCTCGACCTCGGGACGCAGAGCGTCACGGCGATCCTCGGGCACCACCTGGAGCAGCGCGCGGGCCGCGGTGACGGCCTGCTCCCTGGACAGTTCCAAGGCGGGAAGGCCGGTGGGCGGCTCTCCGGTGGTCACGCTCCGCGCCGCGCTGTTCAGGTCCGTCAGGAACGCGGGGAAGTCGGGCTCGGGCTGCCGCTGCACGGAGGCGACGAGATCGCCGAAGTACGTCTGGGCCAGGTCGCCGACATTGGTGAGCACCGGCCGCAGGTCCGCCGTGAGGCGCAGCGTGTCGTGCTCGCCCCGCAGATAGCCGGTCACCTCCTCGATCTGCCGGTCGGCCATGGCGCGCAAGGTCTCCGGGGGAAGCACGATCTTCAGGTTGGACGTCACGGCCGCCTCCGGGACCGGCAGCCGCCCCAGCAGGTCACGGGCGACCGGGAGGCTCTGCGGGTCGACCAGGACTTCGTTGTAGAGGCGGTCGTAGGCGTGCTGGTCCTTCAGCACGCCTTGGTGGAAGCCGGGGCTGAGGACTGTGCCGCGCGCCGTGGCCGTCGTGGCGAGGACCGCCACGCACAGCACCGCCACGACCCAGGCGACGGGCCGGAGCCGGCGCAGGCGCCGGCTCCGCTGGCCTGACGCGCGCTCTTCCATGTCTTCAGGTTGAGTCCCCTGCGTACACGCGGCGACTCGGTACGCGGCTCCGACCTCCGGTCGCCGCGTGCGCGGGACGCCCGCACGATGGACCCGTGCACGCCCGACGCCCCTCCTCGCGGCACCCGCGGCTGTTGCGGCGTCCGCGGCTCTTGCGGCTCTTGCGGCGTCCGCGGCTCTTGCGGCTCTTGCGGCGTCCGGTCGCGACGGCCACCGCCGTCGCCGCCACCGTCGCCGTCCTCGTGCTCAGCAACCTCGCGAACAACCGGTGGGCGCAGTCCCTGAGCCTCCCCCTCTCCCTGCTGGCCACGGCGGTGCTGCTCGCGATCGTGTACTGGTCGGGCGGGCGGTGGGCCGACGTGGGCCTCGCGCGCGGCACCCTCGTGCGCGGTCTGTGCTGGGCGCTCGCCCTGATCGGAGTCGTCGCCGCGGGGTACGCCGTCGCCGCCGCGCTGCCGCTCACCCGCGGCCTGTTCGAGGATCAGCGGCAGAGCGGTCTGAGCGGGGGCGAGGTCGCGCTGCGTGTGCTGGTGACGGTTCCGTTCGGGACGGTCCTGCTGGAGGAGGTGGCCTTCCGGGGCGTCCTGTTCGGGCTGCTCCTGCGCTCGCGCGGGCCGCTCGCCGCGACCCTGGTCTCGTCGGGGCTCTTCGGTCTCTGGCACATCCTGCCGTCGCTCGGGCTCGCCGACGCCAAGCCCGCGCTCGGCGGCGCCTTCGGGCACTCGGTCCTCGGTGTGATCGTCGTCGACGCCGGAGCGGTCCTCTTCACGGCACTGGCGGGCTGTCTCTTCTGCGAACTGCGCCGCCGCAGCGGAAGCCTGCTCGCCCCCATGGGGCTGCACTGGGCCACGAATGCCCTCGGGTACGTCTTCGGCTTCCTGCTGAGGTGAGCCGCCCCGGGTGAAATGCCACGGCCAGGGAACCGACATAGGGTGCATTTCATGGCGTAATTCCGTCTCTGGAGGCATCTCATCCGCCTCTGGTGGCTCCTCATCCGCCTCCGGAGGCACCTCATCCGCCGCCCCGCCCCGAAAGGGTCACCCCCATGCACCCCTCCCTCAACCCGGCCACCCTGGCCGGGCTGCGTCGGCCGCGCCCCTATCCCGCCGTCACGGTCCTGCTGCCGACCCACCGCAGGGAGCCGGACAACGCGCAGGATCCCGTGCGGCTGCGCAACCTCGTCGCCGAGGCCAAGGAGCGCCTGAAGTCCGACCCGGCCGTGGCCAGGGAGCAGCGGATCGAGGTGGCCGCGCAGTTGGACCAGGCGGTGGCGGAGATCGACCTCGTGCACGCCGAGGACGGACTCGCCCTCTTCGCCGCCCCCGGGGAGCACCAGGTGTGGTCGCTCGCCAGGACGGTGCCGTCGCGCGTGGTGCTCTCGGACACCTTCCTGACGCGCAACGTCGTCGCGGCCCAGGCCGCCGAGCGCCCGTACTGGGTCCTCACCATCTCGGCCGACCGCGTCTCGCTGTGGAGCGGCACCGCCGAGCGGGTCACCGAACACAAGGCGGACGGGTTCCCGCTGACCAGGAGCCTGGAGGACCCGGACGCCGAGCGCAAGGAGCGGATCGGCGACCTGCCGAGCACCTACCGCGACGAGCAGACCCGCAAGTTCCTGCGCGAGGCGGACCTGTCCACGGCCAGTGTGCTCCGCGCCCATCCGCGCCCCCTGTTCGTGGCAGGGGAGGCCGCGGCGCTGTCCCTCCTCGACGGCGCGGGCACGGTCATCAAGGAGGCCGGCCGGGTGTCGCACGGCGGCCTCGCGCACGGCCCGGCGGACGCGGTGCGGCAGGCGGTACGCCCCTTCCTCGCCGCCCAGGACAACAGCGAACTCGACTCCGTACTGCATGAGTTGGACGCGGCGCAGGGCCGACGCCAGTACGCCGCCGGTCTCGACGAGGTCTGGCAGAACGTGACGACGGACCGGGTACGCCTCCTCGCCGTGGAGGACACCTACCAGGCGACCGTGCGCGACGACGGCGGACATCTGGTGCCGGCCGACGCGGACGACCTCGACGCGGTGGACGACGTCGTCGACGACATCGTCGAGCGGGCCCTGGACACCGGCGCACAGGTCCACTTCGTACCCGAAGGCGCGCTCGCCGACCGGGGCCGGATCGCCTGCGCCCTGCGCTACTGACACCCCTCACGACCAGCAACAGGTAACAGGTAACAAGCAACAGCAGCAGGGAAAGGACCGCACCGAATGAACCCGATGCCGCCCCGCGGGAAGCGGCGCCCCGCACGCCGCAGGCCCGCGGTGTCCGCCGCCCTCACGCTCGCCGCCACGGTGACGGCCGCCGCCGCCCTGGTGTCGTGCAGCACCGACAGCGACGCCCCGTCGGCCGAGGGCAGCCGGACGGTGAGCGAACGGCCGACCGCGCCCGACTCGTCGTCGTTCTCGGAGAAGACCGCCTCTCCGTTGAAGTCGCAGGCCTCGGAGGCCGCCGAGTCCGCCCGTGCCTCGGCCTCAGCGGCCGAGGCCTCCGCCTCGGAGCGCGCGGACGAGTTCGAGGCGTCCGTGTCCGCCGACACGGAACGGGCCAACCAGGCCGCCAAGGACGCCCTGAAGGACGTCGACGGGCGGGGCAACGCGATGTCCGACGTCTCCATGACGGGCAAGCCGCGCTCCGAGACCGGCGGTGTGCTCGCCTCCGTGGTGACCTTCACCAACAGGACCGACAAGACGGCCGACTTCGCCGTGCAGGTCGACTTCGTGGACTCATCGGGCAAGACCGCGGAGACCCGCTACGTCGGCACGGAGAACCTCGAACCGGGCAAGCGCGCCCAGCGGTACGCGATCAGCCACGAGCCCCCGGAGCCGAAGCTCTCCGCGAAGCTGGTCAAGGCCCAGCGGTACTGAGCCCCCGTACCGCTGGGGAGCTTCAGAAGTCCACGGCGTCGCGGACGAGCGGGCACGTCATGCAGTGTCCGCCGCCGCGGCCCCGGCCGAGTTCGGCGCCGACGATGGTGATGACCTCGACGCCCGCCTTGCGCAGCAGCGTGTTGGTCTGGGTGTTGCGGTCGTAGGTGAAGACCACGCCCGGCTCCAGGGCGACGGCGTTGTTGCCGCTGTCCCACTGCTGCCGCTCGGAGGCGTAGACGTCCCCGCCCGTCTCGATCACGCGCAGTTCGGGCAGGCGGAGCGACTTGGCGACCACGTCGACGAACGCGCGCGAGCCCTCGTCCGTGATCTCGACGCCCGACGCCTTGTCACCGGGACGCAGCGTGAAGGAGTGCACGGCGTCCATGATCTTCGGGTAGAGCGTGACGATGTCGCGGTCGGCGAAGGTGAAGACGGTGTCGAGGTGCATGGCGGCCCGCAGCTTGGGCATGCCGGCGACGATGACCTGCTCGGCCGCGCCGTTCTCGAACAGCGCGGAGGCGACCTGGGTGATGGCCTGCCGCGAGGTGCGCTCGCTCATGCCCATCAGGACGACGCCGTTGCCGACGGGCATGATGTCGCCGCCCTCGAACGTCGCCTGGCCCCAGTCGAGTTCGGGGTCGCCCCACCACACCGTGGCGCCGGTGAAGTCGGGGTGGAACCGGTAGACGGCCTTCATCAGGAGCGTCTCGTCGTGCCGGGCCGGCCAGTACAGCGGGTTGAGCGTGACGCCCCCGTACAGCCAGCACGTCGTGTCGCGCGTGTAGAGCGTGTTCGGCAGGGGCGGCATCAGGTATTCGCGTACGCCGGTGGATTCGCGCACGAGCGCGACATAGCCGGAGCGGAACTCGTCCGGCAGATCCGCGGTGGCAAGGCCCCCGATGAGGTACTCGGCGAGCTGCCGCGGCTCCAGTGTCTCCAGGAAGGCACGGGTGCCGTCGATGAGCCCGAGGCCGACCTCGTTCGCGGTGATCTTCCGGTCGAGGAGCCAGGTCCTTGCCTCGGGAATCGCCATGGTCTGCGCGAGGAGGTCGTGCAGCTCGACGACCTCGACGCCGCGCTGCTGGAGCTTGATGACGAAGTCCGCGTGGTCGCGCTGGGCGTTCTCCACCCACATGACGTCGTCGAAGAGCAGGTCGTCGGCGTTGGTGGGGGTCAGCCTGCGGTGTGCCAGTCCCGGCGCGCAGACCAGTACCTTGCGCAGCCTGCCGACCTCGGAGTGGACGCCGAACGTCGGTGCGGCGGGGGTGTCGTGGCTGGTCACGGTGCGCCTTTCGGTCGGTGGCGACAGGTTCGGGGGCGGGCCCGGCCGGTCCGGTCAGAGGTCGATCCAGCCCGCCGCGAGCGCGATCACGCCCACGACGGCGCCCGCGATCGAGACGGCGCAGATGACGGCCTCGCGGGGGGAGAACAGGCGCTGGTTCTGCTCCCGCCGGGCCTTGATGAACAGGAGCGTCGCGGGGGCGTAGATGATGAAGGAGACGAGGACGAACTTGAGCCCGGCCGCGTACAGCAGGAACGCCATGTACAGCGTGGCGATCACCGCGATCACGAGTTCCTTGCGCGTGCTCTGCCCGGCGACGCCCTCGCGGCCGGGCCCGGTGGCGATCTTGACGGCGAAACCGGCCGCGAGCAGGAACGGGATGAGGCTCAGCGCGCTGGTCAGGTCGAGCGCGAAGTTGAACGCGTCGTCGGAGAACATCGTGACGACCAGGACCACCTGGCTCAGCGCGGTGGTCATCAGGAGCGCGGGGACCGGCACGTCCTCCGACGTGGCCTTGCGCAGGAAGCGGGGCATGTCGTCGTCCTTCGCGGCGACGAAGAGCACTTCCGCGGCCATCAGCGTCCAGGCGAGGTAGGCGCCGAGCACGGAGATGATGAGTCCGACGCTGACGAAGACCTTGCCCCAGGTGCCGACCGCCTCCTCCAGGACCCCCGCCATGGAGGGCTGGCGCAGCTCGGCGATCTCGGCCATCGGCATGATCCCGTACGACACGATGGTGACCGAGGCGAAGACGGCGAAGACGCTGAGGAAGCCCAGGATCGTGGCCCGGCCGACGTCCTCGCGGCGCTTGGCGTGCCGGGAGTAGACGCTCGCGCCCTCGACCCCGAGGAAGACGAAGACGGTGGCCAGCATGGTGCCGCGCACCTGGTTGAACAGCGATCCCGCGTAGTCCGCGCCGCCGAAGTTGTCCGCGAAGACGGACGGCTTGAAGAAGAAGAGGGCCAGGATCACGAAGACGAGGATGGGCACGATCTTGGCGACGGTGACGATCCTGTTGATCGCCGCCGCTTCCTTGACCCCTCGGCGGATGAGCAGGAAGAACGCCCACAGGCCGAACGAGGAGAGGACGACGGCGAGCAGGGTGTCGCCGTCGCCGAGGCTCGGCCAGATGGCGCCGATGGTCGACATGATGAGCACCCAGTAGGTGACGTTGCCGACGCACGCGCTGGCCCAGTACCCGAAGGCGGAGAAGAAGCCGAGGTACTCGCCGAACCCTGCCTTCGCGTAGGCGTAGACACCGGCGTCCAGATCCGGTCTGCGCACGGCGAGGGTCTGGAAGACGAAGGCGAGCATCAGCATGCCCGCACCGGCGATGGCCCAGGCGATCAACGCGCCCGCGACCCCGGTCTCCTGGGCGAACCGCCGCGGCAGCGAGAACACGCCCGCGCCGACCATGGAGCCGACGACCATCATCGTCAGCGTGGCGAGCGTCAGTTTGACGGCCGGCGACGCACCGGCGGCGGCTTGGTCACTGGTCTCGGCGTGGCTCATGGACTCCTCGTCAGCTCCCGTCAGGGTCGGCGCCGAGGGGACGACTGACCACCCTGTGCGGGAATCTATCCCTAGTGGGTCGAGTTGTCCTGATATGAAATCGCAGGCTGCCGGTGTCCGCGATTCGGCCAGGCCCGGAGGAAGCACAGTGCACGGTGAGTACAAGGTCCCCGGCGGCAAGCTCGTCGTCGTGGACCTGGAGGTCGAGGACGGCGCCCTGCGGCAGGTGCGGGTGGCGGGGGACTTCTTCCTCGAACCTGACGAGGCGTTCGACGCCCTGAGCCGCGCGCTGGAGGGCGCACCCGCCGACACCGACACGGCGGGTCTCGCCGCCCGCGTCGACGCCGCGCTCCCCGAGGGCACGGTGATGTACGGACTCACGTCGGAGGGCGTGGGCGTCGCGGTGCGCCGCGCCCTCGCGCACGCCACGGACTGGACCGACTACGACTGGCAGCTGATCCACGAGGCCCCGCAGTCCCCCGCCCTCCTGATGGCGCTGGACGAGGTGCTCACCGAGGAGGTCGCCGCCGGGCGCCGCCCGCCGACGCTGCGCGTGTGGGAGTGGGAGTCCCCGGCGGTCGTCATCGGCAGCTTCCAGTCGCTGCGCAACGAAGTGGACCAGGAGGGCGCCGCGCGCCACGGAGTCCAGGTGGTGCGCCGGATCAGTGGCGGCGGCGCCATGTTCTGCGAGCCGGGCAACGCCATCACGTACTCGCTCTCGGTCCCGGACTCCCTCGTGCAGGGCCTGTCCTTCGCCGACAGCTACGCCTATCTGGACGACTGGGTGCTCGACGCCCTCGGCGACATGGGCATCAAGGCGTGGTACCAACCCCTCAACGACATCGCCACCGACGCCGGCAAGGTCGCGGGCGCCGCCCAGAAGCGCGTCGCCGGCGGGCACGGCGCCGTACTGCACCACGTGACCATGTCGTACGACATCGACGCGGAGAAGATGGTCGAGGTGCTCCGCATCGGCCGCGAGAAGCTCTCGGACAAGGGCACGCGGAGCGCGAAGAAGCGCGTGGACCCGCTGCGCCGCCAGACGGGCCTCCCGCGCGAGACCGTGATCGAGCGGATGCTCGACTCCTTCCGCGGGCGGTACGGCCTGACGGTCGGCAAGGCCACGGACGAGGAGATGGCCAGGGCGCGGGAACTGGCCCGGACGAAGTTCAGCTCACCGGAGTGGACGGCACGGGTGCCGTAGGCCTTGACGGGCTCGCGTCGTCGGCGGGCTCCCTCTGCCAGGCGGTCGTGCCGATGCGGCCGGTGTTGCCGAGGTCGATCCGGCCCTCCGGCGTCACGGTCCCGGGGCGGGTGCCAGGCGCCGGGGTGACCTTGAGATAGGTGCCGCTGACGGCGGTCGTGGTCGTGTCGGTGACGGTGTTGCGCCAGACGAGGACGGTGTAGGCCTCCTCGCCCCGTTTGAGCGAGACGAGGTGGTCCGGGCCGGGGTCGTCGTCCCTCGTCATGATGGGGTCGGTACCTTCGAGGATCTGTACGTCGAGGGGCTCGCGGTGCTCGTCGAGGACCCGCAGCTTCGGATAGCCCTTCAGGCGGTAGGTGTCCTTGCCGCAGTTGGTCACGGTCACGCTCATCGCGCGCAGGCCCATGGCGGGGTTGACCATGCCCGCCTCGATGCGGACACCGGACGCGGGACAGGAGGGCGACGCCCCGTCGGGCACCTGCGGCGGCCCCGTCTCGACGGGAATCCCGGTCGGCGAGTCAGGACCGGCCGAGGCCGACAATCCGTCCCCCGCGCTGGTCCGACCGTCCTGAGCCGACCCCGTACGCCCGGGATCCGCCTCCCGCTCCAACTCCTCCGAGAGCCCGCACCCGGTGGCGAGCAGGAACACGGCCGAGAGGACAGCGACATGTCTGAACGCTATGACGGTCACGCGGAGATCATGCCATGGCCACAGTTTCCCCCCATCTACCTTCCCCTTCATATCGACGCCCCGACGACGCCCCGAGTCCATGGGCGCCTAGGGAGTTGCGTTCCGTGCCGCGACGAGCCCCGACTCATAGGCGAACACGACCAGTTGGGCCCGGTCGCGCGCACCGAGCTTCGTCATCGCCCGGCTCACATGCGTCTTCGCCGTGAACGGGCTGATCACCATGTGCTCGGCGATCTCCTCGTTCGTCAGCCCGCGCGCTGCCAGCGCGGTGACCTCCCGCTCCCGGCGCGTGAGGGTCTCCAGGCCCGGCGCGGTGGCCCGGTCCGGTGGCCGCGAGACGAACTCGCCGATCAGCCTGCTGGTCACGGAGGGCGAGAGCAGGGAGTCCCCGCGCGCGACGATCTCGATGCCGTGCAGCAGGTCGGCGGGCTCCGTGTCCTTGAGCAGAAACCCACTGGCACCGGCCCTCAGTGCGTCGAAGACGTACTCGTCGAGGCCGTAATTGGTGAGGATCACGACGCGTACGCCTCCGAGGCGGGGGTCGGCGGCGATCCGACGTGTCGCCTCGATCCCGGTCATCACCGGCATCTGTACGTCTATGAGCGCGACGTCCGGCAGGCACTCCCGCACGAGAGCGACCCCGCGCTCCCCGTCGGCGGCCTCCCCCACCACCTCGATGCCGTCCTCGGCTTCGAGCAGCGCACGGAACCCGGCCCGCATCAATGCCTGGTCGTCGATCAGCACCACCCGGATCACATCCCCTCCCCCGGTCGCCCGGCGGCCACCCTGACCTCCGCGGACGATCCTTCCTGCCGCCCGGCGGTCACACCGGATACCAATACCCCGTCCCCCAGCGGCAGTTCCGCCCGCACCAGGAATCCCCCCTCGACCCGCGGCCCCGCCCGCAACGTCCCGCCCAGGGAAGCGACCCGCTCCCGCATCCCCGTGAGCCCGGTCCCCTCCACCGGTGGCCGCCCCGCGTCGGCGACCCCGTCGTCCTCCACTCGCACCCCCAGCACCCGCTCCCCGTAGTCGAGTCCGACCGTCACCTTGGCCAAGCCGCCCGCATGGCGGGCCGCGTTGGTGAGGCCTTCCTGCACGATCCGGTACGCGGCCCGCTCCAGGTCGCCGGCCAGGGTCCGCTCCCGGCCCAGCACCGTCAGCTCCACGGCGAGCCCCGCCGCCCGCGCGCGCTCGACGAGCAGCGCCGGGCTCCCCGTCGGCTCGTCCGTGCGCAACACCGTGAGCGTGGAGCGCAGTTCACGCATCGCCTCACCGCTCGCCTCCTGGATGGCGAGCAGCGCGGGCGGTATGTCCTCGCCCCGCTTGCGGGCGAGGTGGACGGCCACCCCCGCCTGGAGCTTGACGATCGAGATGCTGTGCGTCAGCGAGTCGTGCAGTTCGCGCGCGATCCGCAGCCGCTCCTCGCCCGCCCTGCGCAGCGCCGCCTCCTCGCGGGTCCGCTCGGCCTCCAGGGCCCGCTGCTCGGTCTGACGCAGATACGCCTGCCAGTTCTTGTCGGCGAGGCCCGTGACCAGGGCGCACAGGAACCAGCCGGCCAGCAGCAGCGTCCGCTGCACGACGTCGTCCGACGCCTCCCCCGCGACCGCGAAGCCCGCGAGGAACACCCCGGCGGCGACGGCGGCGAGGCCTCTGTGAGACGCGCGCGCTGCCGTGTGCACGGCCGCCACCACCGGGATCGCCGCGACACTGCTCGCGCCCGCGTACAACACCTCGCCGAGCAGACACGCCGTGGTGAGCGCGAGCACTCCGCGCGGCGCCGCCCGATGCGCGGAGAGGGCGAGCGAACCGATGCCGATCAGGGCGTAGTCGAGGAGCCCCGCGCCGCCGTCCCCCAGTCCCGCCGCGACCGCGACCATCACCCCCACCACGACCGCGAGCACGGCGTCACCGACCCACGCCTGCCGCACCTGATTCCGCACCCGGTCGCGCACGTTCACCTGCGCCGCCGCGCCTGCCACCCTGTCCGCCGCCATCTCCGCCCCCGCGTCCTCGCATCCCCGTGTCCCTCGCACCGGCGCATCCCCCGCCGTGTTCAGAACGATAGAGCCCGCCGCTGACAATCGCGTCACCCCAGCAGACCGCTCCCGCACTACTCCCCGTGTAGTAGCCCCAGCCCCGTCCGGCCCCGGCGATGTACCCCCAACTGCCTTCCGCCGGACGACGACCCGAGGCACCCGGCGCCCCGACCATCGGGGCATGGCAACCTTTCGATACACCGATCCCGTACTCCCGAAATCCGCGACCGGCAGGACCGCCGAGGCGTACGCGCAGATGGCCGAGGACTTCGGCATCGCGGAGCCGGCGCCGCTCGTCGCGCTCTCGCCCGCGCCCGAACTGTTCACCGCCACCTGGGCGTTGCTCCGCGAGTCGCTGCTGGTCGGCGGCGACGACGCCTTCGGCAGCGGGGGCACCACGCGCACCGGCCGGGAGCTGGTCGCACTGGGCGTCTCGCTCGCCAACCGCTGCCCGTTCTGCGTGAGCGCGCACACGGTCATGCTGCACGCCACCGGCGACCACCGCGTCGCCGAGCGGGTGCTGCGCGGCGAGCAGCCCGAGGACCCGGCGCAGGCGCGGCTGCTCGCCTGGGCTCAGGCGACCCGGACGCCGCAGGCGCCTGAGCTCGTCTCGCCGCCGTTCCCGCAGGCGCACGCCCCGGCCCACATCGGCACCGCGCTCTCCTTCCACTTCATCAACCGCGTCGCGTCGTCGCTGATCACCGAGGCCATGCTGCCGTGCAACGCGCAGCGCTTCCGGGCGGTGCGCTCGCTCGGCGGCCGCACTCTCCAGAAGACGGTGCGCCGCACCTTCGCCCCCGGCGACTCCCTGGCCCTGCTCGACGACCCTCAGCCCGGCCCCACCTGGGCCGCAGGCACGCCCATCGGTTCCGCGTACGCTGCGCTCCGCGCCGCGGCGACGATGGGCGCGGGCCTGCTCGACGAAGCGGACCAGGACCTCGTGCAGGCGGCGGTGGCGGCGTGGGACGGCGCGCATCCGCCGCTGTCCTGGGACGCCCTGCCCGACCGTGCGTCCCGCCCGGGAGCACGCCTCGCGCTGCTCGCCGCGCTCGCGCCGTACCGCATCACCGACGAGGACGTGGCGGCCTGGAAGAAGCCCCCGTTCAGCGACCACTGCCTCGTGCACCTGCTCGCGTACGGCGCGTTCACGGCGGTCGACCGCATCGAGAGCGCCCTCGCGGCACACCACTCGGCCCGCTTCACCAAGGAGACGTCATGACCACAGCGACGACACCGACCCCCAACTCCCGCCAGGCGCAAGCGTGGAACGGCTCGGTGGGCACGCACTGGGCCACGCACCACGACCGGTACGACACGATGCTGTCCGGCGTGAACGACGCCCTCTTCGAAGCCGCGGCCATCGGCGCCGGCGACCGCGTCCTGGACATCGGCTGCGGTGCGGGCATCACCACGCGCATCGCGGCCCGCCGCGCCGCGCACGGCCATGCGGTGGGCGTCGACATCTCGGCGCCGCTCCTCGACCGCGCCCGTGCGAGCACGGCATCCGAGGGCATCACGAACGCGGCGTACGAACAGGCGGATGCCCAGACCCACGCGTTCCCCACAGCTGGGTACGACGTCGCGATCAGCCGTGGCGGGGTGATGTTCTTCGCCGACCACACCGCCGCGTTCACGAACATCGCCCGTGCGCTGCGCCCCGGCGGGCGGCTGGTGTTCGTCTGTCCGCAGCCCGTCGACCAGGACACCGAGGAGTCCCGCACGCTCGGCCTCTTCGCCGAACTCCTCGCGCGGGAGGACGGCCCCGAGGAGAGCCCGGGGCACATATCGCCCGAGGCCGCGGCCGACGCCACCGCCGCCCGCACCGCAATGGCCTCGTTCTCGGAACCGGCCCGCATCCATGAGGCGCTCACCGCCTATGAGGACGTGACGGTGACGCCCGTGCCGGTGGAGACGGTATGGGGCCAGACCTCGGCGGACGCCGTCGACTTCATCCTGTCGCGCACACCGGGCCGGACGGTGACCGCCGCGACGCGGGCAGCGCTGGAGGAGGCCTTCCGTCCGTACGCGACCGAGTTCGGCATACGGATGCGGGCGGGGGTGTGGCTGGTGACGGCGGTGCGTCCGGCCTAGCCCTTCCCCCGCTCCCCGTCCTCCTGCATCGCCCTGGTCTCGCTCTTCAGGATCCGCAGGGACTTGCCCACCGCGCGCGCCGTGTCCGGCAGCTTCTTCGAGCCGAACAGCACGATGACCACGATCGCCACGATGAGCAGATGCCAGGGTTCCAGTCCGTTTCGGAGCATCGTCGCCCGCCCTTCTCCACAGATGTCTCGGCTGTCACTCAGCCGTCGGTTGCCTCAGAAAAGATTGCTACATTGCGCAACTGTACAACCATTGGGCGGGCCGGAAGGTCCCTCTCCATGAGGCGGAACGACTCGGACGGATAGGGCGGCACCCATGACAACCAGCCACCGTGCAGCTGTACGCGGCCGTCGGCGCAAGCGCGGCCGTGTGCGGCTCACGCTCGGCGTCGTCCTGTCACTCCTGGCCCTCGTGACGGCCAGCGCCGGGTGGGCGTACTTCCGCCTGAACGGCAACATCGACACCTTCGCGGCGGACGGCGTCTCCGGAGACCGGCCCGACGCCGACGCATCCAAGGGCGAGAACGTCCTGGTGATCGGCTCGGACGCACGCACAGCGGGGAACAGCACGCTCGGCGGCGGCGACAAGAGCGACATAGGCCGCTCCGACACCGCCTTCCTGCTGCACGTGTACGCCGACCACCGGCACGCCGTCGCCGTCTCCATCCCCCGCGACACCCTCGTGGACCTCCCGCCCTGCAAGCTGCCGGACGGCAGCTGGACCAGGACCCGGCAGCACACCATGTTCAACGCCGCGTACTCCGTGGGCCAGACCGCCAAGGGCAACCCCGCCTGCACCCAGAACACCGTCGAGCACCTCACCGGCCTGCGCGTCGATCACACCGTCGTCGTCGACTTCAAGGGGTTCGCGGAGCTGACGGACGTGGTGGGCGGAGTGCGGGTGTGCCTGCCGCAGGACGTCTACCAACGCGACCTCAACCCCCACCGCACCACCCGGGGTACGCGTCTCTTCGCCAAGGGCGAGCAGGAGGTGGCGGGCCAGAAGGCCCTGGATTACGTACGCATCCGGCACGGCATCGGCGACGGCTCCGACATAGGCCGCATCAAACGCCAACAGGCGTTCGTCGCAAGCCTGTTGAAGAAGGTCAAGAGCGACGGCCTGACCCCCACCAAGTTGCTGCCGCTCGCGGACGCCGCGACGAAGTCCATGACCGTCGACCCAGGACTCGGCTCCGCCGACAAGCTGATCTCGTTCGCGATGTCCCTGAAGGACATCGACCTGAGCAACACCAAGTTCGTCACCATCCCCTGGCGGTACGAGGGTTCGCGCGTCGCCGTCGTCCAGCCGGACGCCGACGCGCTCTGGGCATCGCTCAAGGACGACCGCACGCTGGACGGGGCGGACGCCGGCGGCAAGAACGGCGAGAGGGTCGAGAAGGGAGAGAAGGGTGAGGAGGGTGAGAAGGGCAAGCGGGAGGCCGGCGGTGCGAAGTCCGCCGCGCCCGTCTCCGGAGGCGGCGCCGCCGTGGCCGTCGAGAACGGCACGACCCTCACCGGCCTCGCCGCCCGCGCGGCGAAGACCCTCACCGAGCACGACTTCACGGTCACCGGCACCGCGACCGCCGCAGCCCAGGACCACGCCACCACGGTGATCGCCCACGGCCCCGGCGAACGGAGCCGCGCGAAGTCCCTCGCCCGCCTGTTCCCGGGCGCGGAACTCAAGGCGGCGGCCACGCCCGGCATCACCGTCACCCTCGGCCAGTCGTACGCGAACGCCCCCTCGGCCACGCCGTCCGACGAGCCGGAACCCGTCCCCAGCAAGGTCCCCACCAGGGTCCCGCCCAAGGTCGCCGACGACGCCCGCTCGGCCGACGACAACCCCTGCTCCGACCTCTCCTACGGCTGAACGTCCCACCGCCGCCGGAGCACGCCCAGCGCCACCGCGTAGAGACCGAGCACCACCGCGAGCAGCAGGTAGTACAGGCCCGGCAGAGCCGTCATCCCCAGGAGCGGCCCCAGCGGGGAGAACGGAAGGAGCAGTCCGACGGCGGCCAGCGCGGCCACCGACCAGCCCACCGGGCCGGGCGTCCTGCCCTCGGCCCTGCGGCGGCCAGTCCGCAGGAGCAGCATCACCAGGGCCTGGGTCAGCAGGTTCTCGGTGAACCACCCGGAGTGGAACACCGCCTGGTCGTCCACGGCACCAGGGCCGTGCAGGGCGAGCGCGAGGACGAGGAAGGTGGCGAGGTCGGCGAGGGCGTTGAGGGCGCCGAAGCCGGTGATGAAACGCAGGAAGGCGCGGGGCCGCAGCACGGTGGGGCGGCGGAGCACCGCCGGATGCGGCCGCTCGTAGGCGAAGGCGAGCTGCGCGGCGTCGAAGCACAGGTTCTGCACGAGGACCTGCGCCGGGAGCATCGGCAGGAACGGCAGCAGGAGCCCCGCGGAGAGCATCGCGATGACGTTGCCGAGGTTCGAGGAGAGTGTGACGCGCAGATACGTGGCGATGTTGCCGCTGCTGTGGCGTCCCGCGAGGACGGCCTGGTCGATCGCGGTGAGGTCCTTGTCGGCGAGCACCACGTCGGCGCTCTCGCGTACGACGTCCACGGCGGCCCGCGGGGCGATCCCCACGTCGGCGGCCCGCAGCGCGGGCAGGTCGTTGACCCCGTCGCCGAGAAATCCGGTGGTGTGCCCGCAGGACCGCAGCGCCGCGGTGATGCGGGCCTTGTGCTCGGGGGTGCAGCGGGCGAAGACGGTGGTGCGCCGTGCGGTCTCGGCGAGTTCGGCGTCGGTGAGGGTGTCGAGGCGGTTGGCGGTCAGGACCTGGCCGGAGCCGATCCCCAGCTCCCGGCAAGCCCGCGCCGCCGTCCCCGGATGGTCGCCGGTGAGGATCTTGACCGTGATGCCGCTCGCCGCGAGGTCGCGCAGGGCGGTGGCCGCGGTCGGGGCGAGCGCGTCCCGCAGGGTGAGGAAGCCGCGGAAGGTCAGACCGCGTTCGTCGGCCGGGGTGTAGGCGCGGGTGCGGGCGGGCCGCTCCGCGGTGGCGACGGCGAGGACCCGCAGGCCGCTGTCCGCCTCGTCGGCGGCGACGGCCAGCAGCCTCGCGCGTTCGCCGTCCCCCAGCGCACAGCGTTGCAGTACGTCCTCGGCGGCGCCCTTGACCACGAGCGTGTGGGTGCCGAGGCTGCCGGGGCGGCGTACGACGGCGGTGGCGATGCGGCGTACGGAATCGAAGGGCAGCGCCGCCACCCCGTCGTACCGCAGGGCTTCGTCCTCGTCCACGGCGTCGAGGACCGCGTCGTCGAGCGGGTCGGGGGCGGGCAGCTCGGCGAGCTGGAGCGTCCACCAGGAGTTGACCGCGGCCCAGTGCAGCGCTTCGGGCGCCGCGCCCCCGTCGGCGCCCAGGGCGCGGTCGAGCACCGGCCGGTCCTCGGTGAGCGTGCCGGTCTTGTCCAGGCACAGCACGTCGACGGCGCCTAGGTCGTGCAGCGCGGGCAGCCGTTTGACGATCACCCCGTGCGTACGGGCCAGGAGCGAGGCCCCGCGCGCCAGGCAGGTGGTGACGATGACCGGCAGCATCTCCGGCGTCAGGCCGACCGCCACGGCGACCGCGAACGGCAGGGTCTCGAGGCCGCGCCCGCGCAGGGCGGCGTTGGCCATCAGGACGAGCGGCGGGGTCAGCAGCATGAACCGGATGAGGACCCATGAGATGCCGTGCACGGAGCGATCGAAGGCACTCGGCCCGCGCCACCCCGGAAGCCCGCGCTGCCCCGCCGGCCCGCGCTGCTCCGACTGCCCGCGCCTCCCCACCAGCCCGCGCCCCGCCGGCCCGCGCTGCTCCGACTGCCCGCGCCTCCCCACCAGCCCGCGCTGCCCCGCCAGCCCGCGCTGCCCCGCCAGCCCCCGCCTCTCCGCGAAGCCGAGGCCGTGCGCCGCGGCGAACCGGGTCCGCTCCCCCGTCGCGACGACCACCGCGGTGCCACTGCCCGAGGCGACGCTGCTGCCCTGGAAGCAGAGATGAGGCTGCTCGAAGGCGCCTTCGGGGCGTCGCGGGTCCGGCACATCGGCGGCAGCCTTGGGCACCGGCGCCGACTCCCCCGTCAGTGCGGCCTGGCGCACACCGAGTCCGCTCGCGCACAGCAGCCGTACGTCGGCGGGGACGAGGTCACCAGGGCCGAGCCGCACCACGTCGCCAGGCACCAGCTCCTCGACCGGGATCTCCCGCTCCTGGGGGTCCCCGTCCCGTTCCGCGCGGCGCAGCACGGTCGCGGTGGTGGCCACCAGTGCCCGGAGCGCGGCCATGGACCGGTCGGCCCGGTGCTCACCGGACGTCCGCAGCACCCCGCTGACGACGACCAGGCACAGGATCACGCAGGCTGTGCCCCACGACGCGACGGTGGCCGACACCAGGCCGAGGCAGAGCAGCACCGCCGTGAACGGATCCCGCAGGCTGCGGCCGAAGAGCCGAGCCCAAGACACCGCACGCCGGTCGGGAAGGGTGTTCTCGCCGAACCGGGCGACGCGCCGCTCGGCCTCCTCGTCCGTCAGGCCGCGCGGGCCACTGTCCACACGGCGCAGCACTTCGAGCGAGGTGAGCCCACTGGCTGCGGCCTCTGGCCCGAAGGGGTCCGGCCCGAAGGTTTCCGGACCGAAGGATTCAGGCGCGGAGGATTCAGGCGCGGAGATCTCAGGAACCAAGGTCTCAGGCGCCGAGGCCGCGGAGCCGTCGCCCGGGAGCCTCCGCAGCGCGGTCGGAGCGAACGGCACGGTCGGCTCGGTCGGAGCGGTCGGCTCGGTCGGACAGCTGTCCGACCATCAGCCGCACCACGGTCACCACGTCCGCGTCGTCGACGAAGTAGACCTGGCGTCGGCCCTCGCGCCGGGCCCGCACGAGTCCGGCAAGCTTCAGCTTCGTCAGATGCTGGCTGACCGCGGGCAGCGCACCGCCGACCCGCTCGGCGAGGCCCGTCACGTCGCTCTCGCCCTGCGCGAGCGCCCACACGATGTGCAGCCGCGCGGAGGAGGCGAGCAGGCCGAAGGCCGCGGCCGCCTCGGCGAGAACCTCGGCCGGCGGATCGTCGAAGCCGGTGCCGCCTGTCGCCACGGTCGTCCTCCTCCGCCCTCCGCGCCCGGACTCGCGCGCACGAACGTCTCGTACGCAAGGGTCGCGAAGGCCCAGTCTAGGCCGCCGGCCGGTCTCCCCCGGAGCCCGCGCGCCTGCCCACCGCCATCAGCCCGACGTAGACGACCAGCGCCGATGCGAGCCCGATCGCCCATCCGTAGTCGGCGAGCGGTTTCAGGACCGGGATCAGGCCGTCCTCGGGGAACGGCCCCTTCCCGGGCGCCGAGTGCGAACCGCCCACGGCGAGCACGCCGCCGACCGCGAAGGCCGCGACGGCGCGCAGGTTCCATCCGCCGGTGTACCAATAGCGTCCTTCGGGGCGGTACAGATCGGCGAGGTCGAGGACCGTCCGCCGCACCACCCAGTAGTCGGCGATCAGGATTCCGGCGACCGTCCCGAGCAGTCCGCCCACGACGCCGAGCCAGACGAAGATGTAGAGCTCGGGCGTCTCGATCAGCTTCCACGGGAAGATGACCACGCCCACGACACCGGTGATCAGCGCGCCCGTACGGAAGTTGATGAACTTCGGGGCGAGGTTCGCGAGGTCGTACGCGGGTGAGACGACGTTCGCCGCGATGTTCACGGAGACCGTGGCGACCAGGACCGTCACCAGGGCGTAGAGGAGCCCGAAGACGTTGTCGGCCTTGGCGGCCAGGTCGACGGGCTCCCAGATCGGCTCGCCGTACACCGCCTGCGAGCCGGAGGTCACGAGGACGGACAGGAGCGCGAACGCGGTCATGGTGGTCGGCAGGCCGAGCGTCTGCCCCCACACCTGCGCCCGCTGCCCCTTCCCGAACCGGGTGAAGTCGGGGATGTTCAGGGACAGCGTGGACCAGAAGCCGATCATGCCCATCAGCGCGGGGAAGAACACCGGCCAGAAGTCGGCGCCCCAGCCCAGCGTGGAAGGCTGGTCGAGCAGCGGGCCGAAGCCGCCCGCCTTGTCGGCGATCCACACGAGCAGCACGACGGCCCCGACGAGCACGAAGGGCGCCGCCCAGTTCTCGAAGCGGCGCAGCGCCTCCATCCCCCGGTGGATGATGGCCAGTTGGAGGATCCAGAAGAGCACGAAGCAGAGCCACAGCGGCCATGGGTGGCCGCCGATGCGTGACTCGTCGCTCCATGCGCCGTCGAAGACCTGATTGAGCAGGACGTAGATCCCCTGGCCGCCGATCCAGGTCTGGATGCCGAACCAGCCGCAGGCCACGGCGGCCCGGATCAGGGCGGGCAGGTTCGCGCCGCGCAGGCCGAAGGACGCGCGGGCCAGGACGGGGAACGGGATGCCGTACTTCGGGCCCGCGTGTCCCGTCAGGAGCATGGGGAGGAGCACGATCACGTTGGCCGCCGCGATGGTGAAGACGGCCTGGCGCCAGTCCATGCCGAGCGCGACCAGGCCCGAAGCGAGCGTCCAGGACGGGATGTTGTGGGCCATGCCGACCCACAGCGCGGCGAAGTTGTAGGTGCCCCAGTGGCGTTCGGCGAGGGGGATGGGCTTGAGGTCGTCGTTGGCGAAGCGGCTGTGCTCCGGAAAGGCGCCGGGGAGCAGTTCGACGCGGCCGTCGTCGGCGACGGTCTGGGATGTCGCGCCGGGCTCCGCGGCGGCCGGCCCCGTGGGGACGGTGCCGCTCACGAGGCGGTCGGATCTGTCTGCGGCACACGTCCGAAATCCATGCCCAGGCTCCTTACTCGGGTCAACGCGGGTCATCGCGGGTCAACTCAGGTCAGGTACTGGTGTGGGGGCTGGCGTGGGGGCTGGTGTGAGGGCTGATGCCGGCGAGTGCTGGAGAGTCGTTCAGAGCCCGTCCTCCGCCAGTTTCCCCGACCGGCGGCGACGGCAATCCTGCTCCGGGTGAGCCATATCGCGCCAGCCGCGTACCCCAACTACCTTGTCCCTCATGATCAATCGTGGTTGGGCGCCGCCGTCGGGAGTCGCCGTCGGTACCACCCTCGTCATCGGCGTCGGCGCCGATGACGGCATCGGGGAGGACGAGTCGTGAGCCACGGGAATCCGCAGCCCGTCCGCCACTCCGCGGACACGGACACGGACACGGACGACGAGGCCGCGCTTCCTCGCCAGACGCGGCAACCGCCGCAGGGCGGCGGCCACATGGTCGTGTGCGGTGACGACGCACTCGCCGAACGCCTCGCCGCCGAGCTGCGCTCGGTGTACCGCGAGCAAGTGACGGTCGTCGTCCCCTCCGCGCCGCCGGTCGACGGCCCGCGGTCAGGACCGGCCCGGCGGGCGCGGGCCGTCGCCTTCCTGGGCCGGATGCAGGCCGTCATGGCGCGCGCGGCCGGTACGCCGGGCGGCAACGGGGACGGGGTGCCGCGGCCCGAGGTGCCTCGCGTCCTGGAGGCACCGGAGCCCGACGAGGCGGCCCTCGTCGAGGCGTGCGTCCACGAGGCTGCCGCGCTTGCGCTGGTGTACGACGACGACGAGACCAACATCCACGCGGCGCTCGTCGCCCGCCGTCTCAACCCCCGCCTGCGGATCGTGATCCGCCTCTACAACCGCAAGCTGGGCCAGCACTTGGAGGAGCTGCTCGACCAGGCCGCCGCGGTCGCGTCCCCCGGCCTTGATCCGGCGGAGGTGATCGCCTCCACCACTGTCCTGTCCGACGCCGACACCGCGGCTCCCGCCCTGGCCGCCACCGCGGTCGCCGGTACCAGCAAGGTGGTCCAGGCCGACGGCCTCCTCCTGCGCGCCGTGGAGCGGGACCCGCCGGGCCGCGGGCAGGTCGCCGACCCCGGCCTCTGCACGCTCGCCCTGCTCTCGTCGACCACCAACGACCCCGCGGGCGCGGAGGGTTCGGACGACGGCGGCCAGGACGGACCGCTGCTGCTGCCCGACGACCGCACCGTCACGTCCGCCACCGGCAGGGGCACCGTGGTCCTCAAAGCCGTCTCGCACGCCGGGCCCGACCGGCCACCCGGCCGCCTCACCGGCCGCGGGCTTCCGCTCGGCTCACTCTTCTCGCCCCGGCTGCGCTGGTCGGTGGCCGGGCTCATGGCCTGTGTCCTCGGCCTCGCGGTGGCGAACTGGCTGACCAGCGACGCCCACCCCCTGCACGCCGCGTATCTGACCCTGCTCGACCTGTTCGCCATCGACGACCCCGCGCTCGGCGAGTCCACCGCACGTCAGATCCTTCAACTCCTGTCCGGACTCGCCGGGTTGCTCCTCCTGCCGGTGCTGCTCGCCGCCGTCCTCGAGGCGCTGGGCACGTTCCGCACCGCCTCCTCCCTGCGCCGTCCGCCACGCGGTCTCTCCGGCCACGTGGTCCTGCTCGGCCTCGGCAAGATCGGCACCCGCGTCCTGGCCCGCCTCCGCGAACTCGGCATCCCCGTCGTGTGCGTGGAGGAGGATCCCGAGGCGCGCGGCATCCCGCTCGCCCGCCGGCTGCGCGTCCCCACGGTCGTCGGCGACGTCACGGACGAGGGCGTGCTGGAAGCCGCCAAGATCCACCGCGCGCACGCACTGCTCGCCCTCACCAGCGTCGACACCACGAACCTCGAAGCGGCCCTGTACGCCCGCTCGGTCAAGCCCAACGTGCGCGTGGCCCTCCGCCTCTACGACGACACGTTCGCCACCGCCGTCTACCGCACCCTGCGCGCCGCCCACCCGCAGGCCCTCACGCGCAGCCGCAGCGTCTCCACCCTCGCCGCCCCCGCGTTCGCGGGAGCCATGATGGGGCGGCAGATCCTGGGCGCGATCCCCGTCGAGCGCCGGGTCCTGCTGTTCGCCGCCCTCGACGTCGCCGGGCACCGCCAGCTGGAGGGGCGGACGATCGCCGAGTCGTTCCGGCCCGGGGTCTGGCGGGTCATCGCCCTGGATTCCGCCGCGCCGGACGAGCGGCTGCCGGATCTGACGGCCTCCCGGTCGGACGACGGCAGCGACCAGCCGACGGGCCTCGTCTGGGACCTCCACCCGGGGTACGTCCTGCGCCCCCAGGACCGCGTCGTCCTGGCCGCGACCCGCCAGGGCCTGGCGGAACTCCTCGGCCGACGCACCCAGGCCCGGACGGGCCCTGCCGACGCGTAGACCGGCAGAAGAGCAGAAGGGCAGAGGGGCATAGAGGTAGAGGGGCATAGGGACAGAGGAACAGAGGGGCGGAACAGCAGACCGGCATGAAAGAGCTCCAATGATTGCCGGATCACGGCAATGTGCCCCATCTGCCCGGCATGCGACGATCCCCACCGCACCGAGACATCCGGCAAGTTGGGGAGGTGCTCCGGTGACTGTCTTTCTGGGTCTTGGCATCGCGGGAATCGCGCTGCTGGTCCTCTGCCTCGTCTTCGACGGGGTGCTTGAAGGGCTCTTCGACGGCGTGGGAGTGTTCGACGGGCTCTTCGAAGGGGTGCTGTCCCTTCCCGTGGTCGCCGGATTCGCGTCCATGCTCGGCTTCGGCGGCGCGATCGTGCTCGGCACGACCGGGCTCGGCGCCGGCGGCGCCACCGCCGTCGGAGCGGCCGCCGGCGCGGGAGCGGGCTGGCTGACGTGGAAGTTCAGCCGCGCCCTGATGCGGGATCAGACCGCGGCCACGCCACGGGGCGACGATCTCGTGGGCACCGCGGGGGCCGTGGTCACCGCGATCCCGGTCGGCGGCTACGGCGAGGTGCTGCTCCAACTGGCCGGTCAGCCGGTGAAGTTCGCCGCCAAGAGCGCCGTGGCCATCACCCGCGGCACGGAGATCTGGGTGGAGGCGGCACTGTCGCCGACCTCGGTCGCGGTCCGCCCCGTGCGGCGCTGACCACCGCACCGGCCTCCTTCACGCCCACGTACAACCACGCCCGCGACAACCACGCCCGCGTACAACCACGCCTGCGTACAACATCACCGATCTGCCGCCCTCGGGGAGGCAGGGGGGAATTCACCATGAGTCCAGTCCTGGCCGCCGTCATCGGAGTCGTCGTACTCCTCGTACTGCTCGCCCTCGTCGTCGTGACCCGCTACAAGGTCGCCGGGCCCAGCGAGGCCTTCATCGTGACCGGGCGGCGCGGCAAGAAGTCCACCGACCCCGACACGGGCCGGATCTTCACCGACAACAGCGGCCAGAAGGTCGTGGTGGGCGGCGGCGTGTTCGTCGTGCCGTTCGTCCAGCAGAAGTTCACGCTCGACCTCTCCTCGCGGCACATCCCGATCGCGGTGCGCGGCGCGGTCACGCTGCGCGGCGTGAAGGCCAACCTGGAGGGCGTCGCGATCGTCAAGGTCGGCGGCACCGAGGACTCCATACGCGCCGCGGCCCAGCGGTTCCTCGCCCAGCAGGGCGGCATCGTCGGCTTCACCCAGGAAGTGCTCTCCGGCGCACTGCGCTCCATCGTGGGCCGGATGTCGGTGGAGGACATCATCCGCGACCGTGCCGCCTTCGCCGGGCAGGTCGCCGAGGAGGCCGAGGCCAGCCTGTCCGGGCAGGGCCTGGTGCTCGACGCCTTCCAGATCCAGGACATCACCACCGAGGGTTCCTACCTGGAGGACCTCGGCCGTCCCGAGGCCGCCCGAGCGAAGCAGGAGGCGGACATCGCCGAGGCCGTGGCCCGCCGCGCCGCCGAGCAGGCCAGGCTGAAGGCCGAGGAGGAGATCGCCGTCGCCCAGCGGACGTTCGCCCTCAAGCAGGCGGAGATCAAGGCCGAGACCGACGAGGCGTCCGCGCGCGCCGGGGCCGCGGGACCGCTCGCCGAGGCCGCCCGCCAGCAGGAGGTCCTCACCGAGCAGGAGAAGGTCGCCCAGCGGCAGGCCGCCCTGACCGACCGGGAGCTGGACACCAAGATCCGCAAGCCCGCGGACGCCGCCCGCTACCAGGCCGAGCAGGAGGCGGAGGCCCGCCGTGTCTCCCTGGTCAAGCAGGCCGAGGCCGACGCCGACCGGGCCCGTCTGACCGGTGAGGGCGAGAAGGCGCAGCGTGCCGCGCTCGCCGATGCCGTACGCCTGGAGGGCGAGGCCGAGGCCGCCGCGATCGGCGCCAAGGGAGCCGCGGAGGCGGAGGCCATGCGCAAGAAGGCCGACGCGTTCGCTCAGTACGGCGACGCGGCGGTGTTGCAGATGCTCGTCGAGGTGCTGCCCAGCGTGGTGGCCAAGGCGGCCGAGCCGCTCAGCGCGATCGACAAGATGACCGTGATCTCCACGGACGGTGCGAGCCAGCTGTCGCGCACGGTCGCCGACAACGTCGCCCAGGGCGTCGAACTCCTCAGCTCCACCACGGGAGTCGACGTCGCCGAACTCCTCAAGGGCATCACGGGCGGCAAGCCCCTGGCGGGCGCGGCTCCCACCAAGCTCAACGGCAAGATCGACGTCACCGACTGACCTCACGGGTCACAGGTCACGGCTCACAGGCCACAAGTCACAGGTCACAGCGAGGTGGTCGGCCAGCCCAGCAGTCGGGCGCCGATCACCGCTGTCTGGAGGGTGTAGCGGTCCAGCGGGTCGGCGGGGTCGGACCCGGTGAGGGTGCGGACGCGCTCCAGGCGGTACGTCAGGGCTCGTACGCTCAGCGACAATTCCCGCGCCGCCTGGGCCGCCACGCACCCGGTGTCGAAGTAGGCGAACAGGGTCTCCAGCAGCGGCACGGCGCCGCCCCGCGCCTCTTCCAGGGGTCCGAGCGTGGTGAGCACCAGGTCCACCAGAGCCTGCCGATCACGGGCGAGGACGGGGAAGACCAGGAGGTCGGCGGCGCGCAGCACGGGCTCGTCGAAGCCCATGCGCGTCGCGAGCTCCAGCGTGCTGACGGCTTCTTCGTAGCTGTGGGCGATGCCTGCCGCGCCGGGCTGGGGCCGGCCGATGGCGATGCGGCCGCCGTCGGTGGCGGCGTAGGCCCGCTTGGCGAAGTGGTCGAGGACCTCGTCCTGATGGGCGGGGGCGATGCACACGAGCCGCCCGTCCTTGGTGGTGAGCAGGATGTGGCGGTCGCCGAAGCGGCCGACGAGATCGCTCTCCACGTCCCGCGACACGGGGTCGGTCTCGTCATAGGCGTCAGGGCCCTCGGCCACGGCCACGGTGTGCGCGTGGGAGAGCCGCAGGCCGAATCGCTCGGCGCGCGCGGCGAGACGCCCCAGGTCCCCTCGGCCGTACAGCAGGTCGTCGATCAACTCACGCTGCGCGGCCTCCTCTTGGCGTACGACGAGCCGCTGCGCGTGTTCGTACCCCTCGGCGAAAGCGTCGATGGCCTGCTCCGCGGTCGCGAGCAGATGGTCGGGATCGCCGGCCGCGGGCCGGTGGGCGCGGGTGGCGGCGAGGTGCTCGCGTATCAGGACGCGCCACGCGTATCCGGCGTGGGCGGCCTGCGCACCGAGCGCACGGCGTGACGTCAGCTCCTCACGGGTGAGGCGGCGGCCGGTCGCGGCGGCCCGAGTGAGGATGTCGGCGTAGCCGTCGAGCAGCCGCTCGGGAATCTCCTGGGCGGTCATCTGGTCTCCAGAGGACAGACACGGCGGTGCGACACGGGCGCACGGCGCTCCGTGCCGTCGGAAAAGAAGGGCGACGGCAACTGGGCGCGGGCACAGCGGAGTCAGAACCCCGAAGGCATCAGCGGCGCGGGCTGCTCGTCGTGGCGCCGTCGATATCGGGCACGCTGTCACGGGCGGAGTTGTCGATGCGTACGACTCTGGGACCCATCTCTTGCCCCCGCCCCTCCGACCGTCGGCGATCGTCGCCGCCGCTTGAATATTGAGCAACCTCTGGCTCAATGGAGCGCCTTGGCTCAGTTCGTTAGTTTACCGTACGACAAAGATCGTAAATGGGAAACCAAGGGCACCAAGCGGACAGACACCGGCGCCCGGCAGCTCGACCGGGAGGCATCTCAGGCCGTCCAGGTCCGCAGCTTCTCGGGGTTCCGTACGGCCCAGAAGCGTGTGATCCGGTCGCCTGCGACGTCGAGGGCGATCACCGACGTGGTGATGCCCTCGTGCTGGACCACCAGGCCGGGGCGGCCGTTGACCGTGCGCTCCAGGATCGTCTGGCCGGACAGCCTGCCCGCGACGGCGATCAAGTAGCGCGCGATCTCCTCGGCTCCCGCGACGGGGTGGGGCGCGGCGTTGACCAGGCCGCCGCCGTCGGCGAGTGCCGTGGCGTCGGGGTCGAGGAGGCCGATGAGCGCCGCGATGTCCTTGGCCTCCCATGCCCGCTTGAAGTCCCTGACGACGTCGGCGCTGCGGGCCGCCGGAGCCGCGGGAGCGTGCGAGGCGCGCATGCGGCGGCGGGCCGAGGACGCCAGCTGGCGGCAGGCCGCCGGGCTGCGGCCGACGATCTCGGCCACTTCGGCGAAGGAGTAGCGGAAGACGTCGTGCAGGATGAACGCGACGCGCTCGGCCGGGGTCATGGATTCGAGCACGACGAGGAACGCCATGTTGACCGACTCGTCGAGGGTGACCCGGTCGGCCGGATCGGATGCCGTGCCGCCCGGCCGCCCCTCGGTCCACTCCGTGCGATCGGGCAGCGGCTCCGGGATCCATGCGCCCACGTAGCTCTCGCGCCGGGCCCGTGCCGAGCGGAGCTGGTCGAGGCAGATGCGACCGGCGACCTTCGTCAGCCAGCCGCCGGGGTTCTCGATGGCCTCCCGCTGTCGCGCGGTCATGGCGTACCAGCGGACGTAGGCCTCCTGCACGACGTCCTCGGCATCGGCAAGTGAGCCGAGGAGCCGGTACGCGAGATTGATCAGCTGCCGCCGCTCGCTCATGATCGCGCCCAGGCCCGGGTCGCGCCGGGCGTCGCCGGTCGTGAACTGGATCCTCATGGTGTCGCCGCTCCCCCTTGCCGCATGTGCCGTCACCAGTACGACGAGACAGCCTCCCGGAATGTGATGCCCGCCTGCGCCGCCGGGGCTTCGCCTCACATTCCGGCGGGCTGTCTCGTCGGTGGTGCTGGGACGCCAAGGTCCCGCGAACGGCCGTTCCGCCCAGGGGGCGAGCCGGTCAGGCAGGCAAAGGAGATCACTGTGGACACCCGTCTCGACTTCCTCACCAATCCGGTCTCGGCCAAGGTCGTCAAGCACATCGCCGCCGCGGGCAAGGCACTCGCGGACTCGACGCTGCCGGCCGCGACGCACGAGCTGGTCGCGCTCCGCGCCAGTCAGATCAACGGGTGCGGTTTCTGCGTCGACATCCACACCAAGGAAGCGGCGCACGCCGGGGAGACCCAGGTCCGCCTCCACCTGGTCGCGGCCTGGCGCGAGGCCTCGGTGTTCACCGACGCCGAGCGGGCCGCGCTGGAGCTCGCGGAGGAGGGCACCCGCATCGCGGACGCGGCCGGAGGTGTCAGCGACGAGGTGTGGGCGAACGCCGCCAAGCACTACGACGAGGACCAGCTCGCCGCCCTGGTGTCGATCATCGCCGTCATCAACGCCTTCAACCGTCTGAACGTCCTCACCGTGCGGCCCGCGGGCGAGTACCAGGTCGGCCAGTTCGGCTGACCGGCGGCCGGCTCCCGGTCCTCGGGAGCCGGCCCATCCCACCCCCAAGCTCCAACCTCCAGGAGGCACCACCCATGTCATTGACCCCGATCGATCTCGCCGAACTGACCGGCGCCTACGCCCTCGACACCACCCAGAGCCGGATCGGCTTCGTCGCCCGGCACACCATGTCCACCAGGGTGCGCGGCCGGTTCGAGGCGTACGAAGGCGACGTACTCCTGCACGGCGACCACCCGTCGACATCCGGCGCACGCCTCACGATCCGGGCGAGCAGCCTCCAGACCCACAACCGGCAGCGCGACGACCAACTGCGCAGCACGTTCCTGGACACGGACAACCACCCGGCCATCACCTTCGCCTCGACCGATGTGACGCCGACGGGCGAGACCACCTACAAAGTCACCGGCGACCTGACCATGCGCGGCGTGACCAATCCGGTCACCCTGGACGTCCAGCTGACCGCCGCCGAGAGCGACGCACAGGGCGACTTCCGGGTCGGCCTCCAGGGCGGCGTCACGATCAACCGCAACGACTGGGGCGTGAACTGGAACACCGCGACCTCACTTCTCGTGAGCCCGAAGGTGACCCTGGAGTTCGACGTCATCGCCGTCCGGCAGCCCTGAGCGGTCCGGCAGCCCTGACCGGACACCGGACGGACCAAGCCCTGACCGGTCGGCAGTCACTCTCCGGGCGCAGCACCCACTTTCACGACGCGTGGGACTTGTGGTGTGGTCGCCGACCTGGAGGGTGGGGCTGCTCACGACAGGGCGGGGATGACCGTGTCGCCGTACCCGTCGATGACGCCTTCACGGTCGTCATACATCGCGTACAGCGCGAACTGATCCACCCCCAACTGCTTCAACTCCCCCAGTTTCGCGATGTGTTGGGCCGCAGTCCCGATCACGCAGAAGCGGTCCACGATGTCGTCGGGGACGAAGGCCGTGTCGGGGTTGTCGGCGCGGCCGTGGTGGGAGTAGTCGTAGCCCTCGCGGGCCTTGATGTACTCGGTGAGGGCCTCGGGGACCAGGTCCGAGTGTTCGCCGTACTTCTTCACCAGGTCGGCGACGTGGTTGCCGACCATCCCGCCGAACCAGCGGCACTGTTCACGGGCGTGCGCGAGGGCCGCCGGTGAGTCGTCCTGCGTCAGGTACGCGGGGGCGGCGACGCAGATCTTCACCGACGCCGGGTCGCGTCCCGCCGCCGTGGCCGCGTCCCTGACCGCCTTCACCATCGACTCCGTGAGATACGGGTCGGCCAGCTGGAGGATGAAGCCGTCGGCCTCCTCGCCGGCCATCTTCAGCGCCTTGGGGCCGTACGCGGCCATCCACACCGGGAGTTGGGCGTCCGGCTTGATCCACGGGAAGCGGATCGTGGTGCCGCCCAGGTCCGCGTCCCCGCCCGAGGCCAGCGACCGGATGACCTTCATCGCCTCGCTGATCCGGGCGAGGGTGTTCGGGGCGCGGCCCGCCACCCGCATCGCGCTGTCGCCGCGGCCGATGCCGCACACCGTGCGGTTGCCGTACATGTCGTTCAGGGTCGCGAAGGTGGAGGCCGTCACCTCCCAGGTGCGGGTGCCCGGGTTGGTGACCATCGGGCCGACGATCAACCGGTCGGTCTGGGCCAGGATCTGGCTGTAGATGACGAAGGGCTCCTGCCAGAGCACCGCAGAGTCGAAGGTCCAGCCGTAGCGGAAGCCGTTGCGTTCGGCGCGCTTCATGAGGCTGATGACCTGGGATGCCGGCGGATCGGTCTGCAGGACGAGTCCGAAGTCCATGGTGCGTCGCCTCTCCTAGCCGAGGTACTGGGTGGTGCCGCGCGGCACGTACGCGCCGTGTCCTGCGTGGCCGGTGAACTTGCGCTGGTCGATGACCACTTCACCGCGGGACAGGACGGTCTCCACCTGGCCGGTGACGTGCTTTCCCTCGTACGCGGAGTAGTCCACGTTCATGTGGTGCGTGTCCGCCGACATGACCTGCTCGGCGGCCGGGTCGTAGATGACGACGTCGGCGTCCGCGCCCGGCGCGATCGTGCCCTTCTTGCCGTACAGGCCGAACATCCTGGCCGGGCTGGCGCAGGCGATCTCGATCCAGCGGCGGCGGCTGATGTGCCCGTCCACGACGGCCTGGTGGAGGAGGTCCATGCGGTTCTCCACGCCGGGCAGGCCGTTCGGGATCTTGGAGAAGTCCCCGCGGCCCAGCTCCTTCTGTCCGACGAAGCAGAAGGGGCAGTGGTCGGTCGACACCACCTGGAGGTCGTTCGTGCGCAGGCCGCGCCACAGCGCCGCCTGGTGCTCGCGCGGCCGCAGCGGGGTCGAGCAGACGTACTTGGAACCCTCGAAGCCCGGCTCAGCGAGGTTGTCCGTGGACAGGAACAGGTACTGCGGACAGGTCTCGCCGAACACCGGCAGGCCCTCGTCGCGCGCCCTGGCCAGCTCGGCCACCGCCTCCTGCGCCGACACGTGCACCACGTACACCGGCGCGCCCGCCACCTGGGCGAGCTTGATCACCCGGTGCGTCGCCTCCGCCTCCAGGAGCGCCTTGCGCACCTCGCCGTGGTAGCGCGGATCCGTCTCGCCCCGCGCGAGGGCCTGCTCCACCAGGACATCGATGGCCAGGCCGTTCTCCGCGTGCGTCATGATCAGCCCGCCGTTGCCCGCGGCCTTCTGCATCGCCCGCAGGATCTGGCCGTCGTCGCTGAAGAAGACGCCGGGGTAGGCGGTGAAGAGCTTGAACGAGGTGACTCCTTCCTCGATCAGCAGGTCCATCTCCCGCAGGGACTTCTCGTTCACGTCCGAGAGGATCATGTGGAAGCCGTAGTCGATCGCGCATTTGCCGTCCGCCTTCGCGTACCAGGCGTCGAGCCCGGCCCGCAGCGCGTGCCCCCGGCTCTGCACCGCGAAGTCCACGATGGTGGTGGTGCCGCCCCAGGCCGCGGCCCGGGTGCCCGTCTCGAAGTCGTCGGAGGAGAACGTGCCGCCGAACGGGAAGTCCATGTGCGTGTGCGCGTCGACTCCGCCCGGAATCACGTACTTGTGGGAGGCGTCGATGACGCGGTCCGCCGTCCACGCCTCGGCGGCGCCCGAGCCGTGTGCGGCGAGCGCGGCGATCCGGCCGTCCTCGATCAGCACATCGGCGTGGGTCTCTTCGGCGGCGGTGATGACGAGTCCACCGCGGATCAGGGTGCGGGTACTCATGATGGGGCGCTCCCTCTCATGCTCGTACGTTCATACCGGCAGGCACGTGAACTAGACGCTCCGCAGGGCCTGTTCGAGGATCGCCGCCCCTTCTTCCGCCTCGGCGACGGTCAGCGAGAGCGGCGGGGCGATGCGCAGGACGCTGGTGTCGTGGCCGCCGCCCTTGCCGATCAGGAGTCCGCCTTCGCGGGCCGCTTCGAGCACGGCGGCGGCCGCCCGCGGATTGGCCTCGCCCGTACCGGGGTCGACCAGTTCGATGCCGATCATCAGGCCCCTGCCGCGCACTTCGCGTACGACGGGCAGCTGGGCGCAGATGGCGCGCACCCGCTCGATGAGCAGACCGCCGACGCGCCGCGCGTTGCCCTGGAGGTCGTGTTCCAGGAGGTACGTGAGGTTGGCGAGGCCGGCCGCCATGGTGACCGGTGAGCCGCCGAAGGTCGAGATGGAGTTGGAGTCGAGGGAGTTCATGACCTCGGCGCTCGCGACGACGCCGCCGATGGACATGCCGTTGCCGATGCCCTTGGCGAAGGTGAGGATGTCCGGCGGGCCGCTCGCGCCGTGCGCCTGCCAGCCCCAGAAGTGGTCGCCGGTCCGGCCCCAGCCGGTCTGCACCTCGTCCGAGATCCACAGGACGCCGTGCTCCCACAGGACTTCGCGGAAGGCGGCGTAGAGACCGTCCGGAGGCGAGGTGAAGCCGCCGACTCCCTGGATGGGCTCGGCGATCAGCGCGGCCACTCCCCCGCGCGCCTGACCGAGCATGTCCTTCAGATCGGCCACGCAGGCCTCGATGAACTCGGCGTCGCTCAGCGCGGCGTACGGTCCTCGGCTGCGGACGCCCCCGTGGACGTACAGCGTCTGGAGCGGTGAGAGGCTGGTCGGCGACCAGGCGTTGTTGCCGGTGATGCCGACGGCCGTGAACGAGCGGCCGTGGTAGCTGTTGCGCATGGCCAGGATCTGGTTCGAGCGGCGGTGCGCGGTGGCGAGGAGCAGGGCGGTGTCGTTGGCCTCGGTGCCCGACGTGGTGAAGAAGACGCGGGCGTCCGGGATGCCGGAGAGGCCCGCGACCCGCTCGGCGAGGTCGATCATCGGCCGGTTGAGGTAGAGCGTGGACGAGTGGATGATCCGCCCGGCCTGCTCGCTGACCGCCTTGGTGACCTCGGGCAGTGCGTGGGCGGTCATGGTGGTGAGGATGCCGCCGAAGAAGTCGAGGTACTGCTTGCCGTCCGCGTCCCAGACGTGGCGGCCCTCGCCGTGGGTGATCTCCAGCGGGTCTGCGTAGTAGAGCGCGAGCCACTCGGGCAGGACGGCTTTGTGGCGGGTGTGCAGATCACTCACGGCTGTACCAGTCCTTCGTACGCGTCGGGTCGGCGGTCCCGGTAGAACGCCCACTGCTGGCGTACTTCCTCGATCAGCCCCAAGTCCAGGTCCCTGACGACGAGTTCCTCGGCCTTGTCGCTCGCGGTCTCACCGACGAACTGGCCGCGCGGGTCGACGAAGTACGACGTTCCGTAGAAGTCGTTGTCGCCGTACTCCTCGACACCCACGCGGTTGATGGCCGCGATGAAGTACTCGTTGGCGACGGCCGCAGCGGGCTGTTCCAGCTGCCAGAGGTAGGCGGAGAGGCCGCGCGAGGTGGCTGAGGGGTTGTAGACGATCTGGGCGCCGTTCAGGCCGAGCTGCCGCCAGCCCTCGGGGAAGTGGCGGTCGTAGCAGATGTAGACGCCGACCTTGCCGACGGCCGTGTCGAAGACGGGCCAGCCCGCGTTCCCCGGCTTGAAGTAGTACTTCTCCCAGAAGCCCTTGACCTGGGGGATGTGGTGCTTGCGGTACTTCCCGAGATACGAACCGTCGGAGTCGATCACGGCGGCGGTGTTGAAGTAGAACCCGGACTGCTCGACCTCGAAGACCGGGACGACGACGACCATGCCGGTCTCGCGGGCGAGTTCCCGCATCCGCGTGACGGTGGGTCCGTCCGGCACGGGTTCGGCCCAGCGGTAGTGCTCGGCCTCCTGCACCTGGCAGAAATAGGGGGCGTTGAACACTTCCTGGAAGCCGATGATCTTCGCACCCTGGCGGGCCGCCTCGCGGGCGTGCTCCTCGTGCTTGGCAATCATGGATTCGGTGTCGCCGGTCCAGGTTGCCTGAACCAGTGCGGCGCGTACGACGTTGGCCATGAGCTGCTCCTTCGACGGGACGTCAGAGAGCTTCTACGCCCGTAGACTTGGTGCGTAGACAGGAAAACGTAAGCCTCGTCGCCGGGCTGGGCAAGACCATCGCCGTTAACCGGCGGAGTCGATCATGTTTCGCACCCAACCGGGCGAGAAGCGGACGAGAACGCGCAGCCGAAACGGGCGCGTCAGGCGCCTCAGGCGCTGAATCCGGCGACGCGCAGCGCGTGCACGAGATCCCAGTGGCGCTCGTCCGACACCCCTTGGGCCGCCTGGAGGAGCAGCGGGATGAGCCGGTAGGGATCGGTGTGCGCGCAGCCGGCCGCGTCCTCGGGCGTACGGACACGGAGATAGGCGTCGAGCAGGGCGCGCGCCTCGCGCTCGCGGCCCGCGTCGATCAGCGCGAGCACCGCCTCGGCGATCTCCGGGGCGGGCCGCGAGACGCCCTGCCGAAGGAGCTTGCGGCAGTCGTCGGCGCGGCCTGACCCCGCGAGGGCGTCGGCAAGCGCCACGAGCCGGTCGGGCGGCAGCGATGCGGCCTCCCAGAGCAGCGTCGACCAGTCGGCGCCGAGGCCCGCGCGGTGCAGCTCACCGGCGAGCACGGGGATGCGCGCCGCGGGCCAGCCCGCCGCCTCGACCAGGACGCCGTGCGCCTCGCCGCTGCGGCCCTCGCCCCGGAGCCGGACGAGGGCGGCGACCGCCTCGGCGGTGACCCGCTCGGCGTCGCGGTCCGGCCCCTCGGTGTCGCGGCCCTCGGCTTCTTCGCCGCCGCCCTCGGAGGCGTGCGCGAACCGCGCGCCGCGCGGGGTGCCCACGGCGGGCGGCTGCCCGGCCGCCTCCGGTGCGCCGACGGGATCGGCCGCGTCCGCGCCCTCGTCGAGGCCCGTGAACCCCGCGAAGCGGGCGCCTCGGGGGCGGCGCGGGCGGCGGGAGGTGTCGCGCGACTTGCGGCCCTGCTTCGGGACGACGGGAACGTCGGGGGCGTCGGGGGGCGAGGCCTCGGGGCCCGAGCCGGAGCCGGAGTCAGCCGGATCGACGTCGACGGAGACGGTGCGGGAATCCGGAGCCGGGGCGCCCCGACCCCCCGGGGACTCGCCGAACTCCCGTGTCCGGCCGCCGAGTTCGGAGGATCCGGTGTCGAGGCCATCACCGGCACCGCCGAAGCCGCCCACCCTCCGAGCCCCGAGAGCCGTCGGCGCCTGCCCGTCAAAGGCGTCGAAGTCCTCGGCCGCGAAGTCGTCCGACACCGGAGTCCCGAAGTCGACCCACTGAGGGCGGTCCGCCCGGTCGAGCAGCTCGATGCGCTCCCGGAGCTCCGCGCACCGCGCGGTCGCCCGCTCGTGGTCGTCGCGGACCCAGGCCAGATCGCGGTTGAGCCGCTCCACCTCGTGCGCCGTGGCCGCGGCCGCGAGCGCCCGGCCCAGGTCCGCCTGCCGCTCCACGGCGAACCGCTGCTCGGTGAGCATCATGTCGAGGCGCTCGCCGAGCAGCCCGCGGCCACCGGGCCGCGCGTCGTACGCGGCGAGCGAGGCACCGTGCAGCGCCCGCGCCCGCTCCGTCTCCCGCTCGGCGGCCTGCGCCCCGTACCGGGTGGCCAGATCGTGCAGCAGGGCCTCCATCACGTCCCAGGGGGGCACTTCCGAGCCATCCAGGCAGGCCCGCATCCCCTCGGGGTCACGGGACCAGAACACGCCGCACCACCCGGCGCCCGGATCGAGCCGCGCCAGGAGATCTCTGAGGTACCTCGCGAACTCCCGCACCTGATCCGGGAGTTGTCCTACTGCCATCCGAGCCAGCACCGCCCCATGGAGCCTGGAGTGTTCCGGTCCGGAAGATAACACCAGTCGTGTTACGGGACGACTACACGTGGTTTTCCGGCCGCCCCACAGCTCCTCACACGCCGTCGTCCGCACCGTGAGCGAGCACGGAGGCGCACAGCCTGCGCAGCCCCGCGTGCAGCTGGCCGGGGCTCGCGCCCTGGCTGGTCAGATGCTCGACGAGGTCGCTGCGGACGGCGGCGAGCAGGGCGTGCGCGAGGTAGTCGGCGTCCTCGCGTCCGTGTACGCCGGTCAGCATCCCGGCGACTTCGGAGTGCCACAGGTCGTAGGCGGGGTTGAGGTAAGGGCTGCCGGTCCCCGCCCGGTCCAGGGCCAGCATCAGCGCGCGCTGGTTCAGCTTGAGGTCGAGGAGCGCGGCCATGAGCGCGGGCACCCGTTCGGCGACCGGCGCGCCGGGCCCCAACGGCGGCGGCCCGTCGACGACTTGCTCGCGCAGCTGCTGCGTCTCCTCGACGACCAGCGCCCTGACCAGGCCGATGCGGTCGGAGAAGTGCCGGAAGACCGTGCCTTTGCCGGCCCCGGCGGCCTGGGCGATGTCGGCCATCTTGACGGTGTCGGGGTCGGCCGCTTCCTTGAACAGCCGGGCGGCGGCTGCCAGCAGCGCGGCCCTGTTGCGGACGGAGTCGGCTCTCTCCTTGCGGGCGGTGATGATTCCTCCTTGGTGGCGGGCTACTCGGTGACGGGCGACTCGGTGGCGGGCGAACGGAACGGCGGTACGACCACCAGCATAAGTCGACCCAGGGTCCGGTACTTGTAAACGGACCCGGGGTCAGGTTAACGTCGCCCCCATGACGCCACACCCCGCAACGCACGCTTCACCCACCGAAGTCTTCTCCCGCTCCCTCGACCTCCTCCTCGCCAAGGACATCGACGGCTGGGTCGCCCTCTGGGCACCCGACGGAGTCTTCGAGTTCCCGTTCGCACTCCCCGGGGCCCCGCACCGGCTCGTCGGCCGCGACGCCGTGCGCGCCTACATCGCCGACTACCCCGACCACATCGACCTGCGGAGCTTCGAGGACCTATCCGTCCACCGCACCGAGGACCCCGGGACGATCGTCGCGGAGCTGCGCGGCATCGGCCGGGCGGTCGCCACGGGGCGCCCCTTCGACATGCCGTACATCCAGGTCGTCACCGTCCACGAGGGGCGGATCACGCGGTTCCGCGACTACTGGAACGGCGCGCTGGCCGCCGACGCCTTCGACGGCCCGATCCCCGTCGGCGCCACGCACTCCGGAGAGGCCCGATGACCATGCGATTCCTCATCACCGGCGGCACCGGCACCACCGGCAGCCGTGTGGCGAAGGCACTGGACGACCAGGGCATGTCCGTACGCGTCGCGAGCCGCGCCCCGGCGCCGGGCACCCGCCGGGTCCGCTTCGACTGGGCCGATCCCACCACCCACGGTCCCGCCCTCAGCGGCACGGACGGCGTCTATCTGGTGCCGCCCATCGGGGACGCGGAGCCCGCCCGGCTGATGGTGCCGTTCCTGGAACAGGCCCTGGCCGCGGGGGTGCGCCGCTTCGTGCTCCTGAGCTCCTCCGCCATCGAGGAGGGCGGCCCCGGGGCCGGGGAGGTACACCGGGCGCTGCGCCAACTGGCCCCGGAGTGGGCGGTATTGCGTCCCTCCTGGTTCATGCAGAACTTCGTCAGCCCGGGGCATCTCCACGTCGGGAGCATCCGCGCCGCGGACGAGATCGTGACGGCCACCGGGCAGGGCCGGGTGGCATTCGTCGACGCGGGCGACATCGCCGCCGTCGCCGTACGGGCCCTGACGGACGAGCGGCCGCACAACGCGGCGCATCTGATCACCGGGCCACAGGCACTCAGCTACGCGGACGTCGCGGAGGCGGTCTCCAAGGTCACGGGGCGCGGGATCAGCCATCGCTCCGTCCCCGTGGCGGGCTTCCGCGAGCGGCTCGTCGCCACCGGAATGCCCGAGGCGTTCGCCCGCGTACTCGCCGCCATGGACGACTCCATCGCGCACGGGTCCGAGGACCGCGTGGACCCCGCCGTCGAGCGGATCACCGGCAGGCAGGCCCGCGACTTCGCGGACTTCGCCGCCGAGCACGCCGCCGAGTGGACCCCGGGTCCATGACCCCATGATCCCGGCGGCCCGCACCGGCCCTCACACAGGGGCGAGCGGCACCAGCGCGCACGCCTGAGCCACCTCGTCCAGCGAGAGGCCGAGCGCCAGCGCAAGGGCCGACACGGTGAAGAAGGCGGGCGTCGGGGCCCGCCCCGTCTCGATCTTGCGGAGCGTCTCCGCGGAGAGTCCGGCGCACGCGGCGACCTCCACCATGCTCCGCTCGCCACGCGCCGACCGCAGCAGGCGGCCAAGACGCTCACCGCGCTCGCGCTCTTCTGGGGTCAGGGGAGTCCGTACCATGCGCCCATCCTAGTCCCACCGCGCGCGGAAAACCATTCTCATACCGGTATAGTAATTGGCAGGGCCGAGCTCACGACGGACACATCACACGACTCGGCACAGCACGGCCAACGAGCTGGAGCAGAACTGCGACGCGGCCCGCTGAGCCCACCGGGCGGGCCCCCGCGGGCCCGCCCGGCCTGTTCCTCAGCCGGGCCGCACCACCATCGCCGACCCGCCACCGCGCCGCACCTTCTCCGCCGCGGCCAGCCACTTGCCGCCCGGCAGCCGCTGCACCCCCGTCGCCGCACCGATCTCCGGGTTCTGCTTGAACGAGTGCCCGATCGCCTCCAGGTCGGCCCGCACCGGGCTCTCCCACAGGCCCGGCTCCAACTCGGTCTGCGCGGCGTTGCGTTGGCTCGCGCGCGGCGCTGCGATCGCGTCGACGAGCGGAAGACCCCGGTCGACGAATCCCGTGAGGGTCTGCAGGACGGTCGTGATGATCGTGGCGCCGCCCGGCGAGCCGAGGGCGACCACCGGCTTGCCCTTCTCCAGGACGATCGTCGGCGCGATCGAGGACCGGGGCCGCTTCCCCGGACCCGGCAGGTTCGGGTCGTGCACGGCCGGGTCGGCCGGTGCGAAGGAGAAGTCGGTCAGTTCGTTGTTGAGCAGGAATCCGCGTCCGGGCACGGTGATCCCGCTGCCGCCCGTCGACTCGATGGTCAGGGTGTAGGCGACGACGTTGCCCCACTTGTCGGCGGCCGTGAGGTGCGTCGTGTTCTCCCCTTCGTACGTGGTCGGGGCGGCCTTGTCGCCGGACGTGCAGGCGGCCGGGTTCCGTGGGTTCCCCGGCGCGAGCGGGCTCTTGAGGACCGCGTCGTCGCGGATCAGGCACTCCCGCGAGTCGGCGAACTGCTGCGAGAGCAGCTCCTTCGTCGGTACGTCCTCGAAGGCGGGGTCCCCCACCCAGCGCCCGCGGTCGGCGAAGGCGACGCGGCTCGCCTCGATGTAGCGGTGCAGGTACTTCTTCTTCGACGCCTTCGAAAGGTCGGTCCGCTCAAGGATGTTGAGCGCCTCACCGACGGTGGTGCCGCCGGACGACGAGGGGGCCATCGAGTAGACGTCGAGCCCACGGTAGGAGGTCTTCGTCGGTGCCTGCCGTTTCACCGCGTAGGCCTTGAGGTCCTTCGCGGACAGATCGCCGGGCCGGGCCACCCGCCCGGACGCCGGGTCCACGGGCGGTTTGTTCACGGTGCGTACGACGTCCTTGCCGATGTCACCGCGGTAGAGCGCCCCGACGCCCTTGCGCCCCAGCTCCTCGTAGGTCCGCGCGAGATCGGGGTTCTTGAAGGTCGAGCCGACTACGGGCAGCGCGCCGCCGGGCAGGAACAGCTCGGCCGAGTCCGGGAAGTCGGCGAACCGCTTCTGGTTCGACTCGGTCTGCGAGCGGAAGGTGCCGTCCACCGTGAACCCGTCGCGCGCGAGCCGCTCGGCGGGCTTCAGGAGCGTGCCGAGCCGCTTGCTCCCCCACCGGTCGAGCGCGGACTCCCAGGTCGCGGGCGTGCCGGGCGTGCCCACGCCAAGGCCACTGGTGACGGCGTCCGCGAACGGGATCGGCTTGCCGTTCTCCAGGAAGAGGCCGGAGTCGGCGGTCCGCGGGGCCGTCTCACGGCCGTCGATCGTGCTCACCTTGCGGCTCTTGGCGTCGTAGTGGACGAAGTAGCCGCCGCCCCCGACGCCCGCCGAGTAGGGCTCGGTCACGCCGAGGGCCGCCGCGGTGGCGACCGCCGCGTCCACCGCGTTGCCGCCCTTCTTCAGGACCTCGATCCCGGCGGCCGACGCGTCCGCGTCGACGCTGGAGACCGCGCCGCCGTAGCCGACGGCCACCGGCGCCTTCTCCGGGGACCGCGAGGCCGGTTCAGCTGAGCGCGGAGACGAAGGGGGCACGGCCGCTCCGACCGACACCAACACCCCTCCGACCGCCAATAGCGTCAGATTCCGTACGACAGCACGACGCATTCGTACCTCCAGTCAACAACCGTCTGCGCAGCGTAACTTCGGTACACCCGCCACGTCAGGACCCCCTCGAACACGGGTCCTAGAGCCCGCTAGCATGCGCCCCCATGACTGAAGACGTGCGCAATATCGTCCTCGGCCTGATCGCGGCCGGCCTCGGTGCCGTGCTGGGCTGGCTCGCCCGTACCTACCTCTGGCGGCGGGGGCTCCGCCGCAAGCAGGCCTTCTTCGGGCTGCCCGACAACTCCGAGTCGCTGCTCGTGGTGAACCGCGAGGCGGGCGGCCCCGAGCTCACCGTCGTACGCCACGACGTGTTCGCGCTGCTCGAACTCGCCGCGCTGATCAAGGACTGCGGGGCGCACGCCCAGCTCGTCGCGCACGACGCCGTCCAGCAGAGCTTCGGCGAACGCACCGAGTTCTGCGTCGGCTCCCCCACGGCCAACCGCCGCATGGCCGCGCACATGCACTCCCTGCTGCCCGGGGTCCGCATCAACACCGAGCCGGAGCCGGGTCCCGACCGCGGGGCCTTCCAGATCGGCAGCGAGCGGTACCGCATGGAGGGCGGCATCACGGAGTACGTGATCCTCGCGCGGCTCACCGCGGGGCAGGGCCAGGAGGCGAGACCCGTCTTCCTCTTCTGCGGCCAGCGCGCGATCACCAACCAGGCGGCGACCCGCTATCTCGCCCGGCACCACGAGCGCCTCGCCCGCAAGCACGGCGCGAACACCTTCGTGCTGCTCCTGAAGGTCGTCAACTCCCAGGCGTACGGTCCCGACGTCGTCGAACTCGTCGGTGACGTCACCCGTGCCGCCCAGGCCCCGGCTCCCGCCATCGCACCGGCGCGCACGTCCCATCGCGCCAAGTAGGCGGCGGGCCACCGAGCGCCGACCACGAACCCGCACCCGCACCCGCACCCGCACCCGCACCCGGCCGATACCCCGCCTCTGTGACGTATTCGGCAATTCGGGGCAAGAGACAACCCAACGGGACCTTTGGCCATCTCACCGTGCAGTTCCACATTCGCACGGAGGTACGTTCCCTTGAGGCCCCTGAGCTCGCCGAGTCGCCGACGCCCCCTACGCACCCGCCACACCGGGGCCGCGGTCACGGCCGCCGGCCTTGCGGCACTGGCCGCCGCGCTGACCGCCTGTTCGGGCAGCACCCCGGCGTCCGCCGACACGGCCGCGAACAAGCCGGACATATCAGTCAATCTGCAGGGCAAGCAGGCCAAGGCGGGCTCCCCGGTCGAGGTGAAGCTGGCCGACGGCAAGCTGAAGCAGGTCACGGTCGCCGACTCCAAGGGCACGAAGCTCACCGGCAAGGTCGCCGCGAACGGCAAGACCTGGACCTCGGACCGCAAGGCGGTGCCCGGCACCTCGTACAAGGTCCAGGCGACGACGGACGAGGGCGGCAGCGCGCGGACCTCCTTCAGGACGGCCGCCCCGGAGCAGGTGAACAAGCTGAGCCTGACGCCCGGCAAGGACACCACGGTCGGCATCGCGCAGCCCCTGTCGGTCGTCTTCGACCACCCGGTGAAGAACAAGGCCGACATCGAGAAGCACCTGAAGGTGACGACCTCGAACGACACCACCGGATCCTGGGGCTGGATCAAGAACTACGACGGCAAGGACCGCATCGACTGGCGGCCCAAGGACTACTGGAAGTCCGGCACGAAGGTGAAGCTCGCCGCCCAGCTGGGCGGCGTCGACTCAGGCACGGGCGGCGGCTGGTTCGTCCGCGACTACGTCACCGGCTTCACGGTCGGCAAGAGCCAGAAGGTCAAGGTCGACCTCGACAGCAAGCAGGCGACGCTCGTGCGTGACGGGCAGAGCGTCAAGACCGTCCCGATGTCGGCGGGCACTCCTGGCGGCGACAAGGCGTCCTGGGGCGGCACGTCCGTCCTGATGGCCAAGGAGGGCACGATCAACATGCGCTCCGAGACGGTCGGCCTGGGCGACGCCTACGACAAGATGGTCGACAACTCGATGCGTCTGACCTGGTCGGGCATGTACGCGCACGCGGCTCCCTGGAACGCCTCGTACTTCGGCAACACCAACCACAGCTCGGGCTGCATCGGCATGAGCGACGGCGACGCGTCCTGGCTCTACGGCCAGGTCCAGGTCGGCGACCCCTTCGAGGTCTCCGGCAGCGGCTCGAAGGGCGTCCCCGACCCGGGCAACGGCTACGGCGAGTGGAACATCTCCTGGACCGACTGGCAGACGAAGAGCGCACTGAGCTGATCAAGCGCTCAACAATCGTTACCGGGGCGTAACTTACCGACGGGTTACCCCCGGTAAGAACACGAGGTTACCGTCGGGTCACTTTGCTTGCACGAGTAAGGAGTGACCCGTGGGACAACCGCGCAAGGCTCTGCGTACGACCACCGTGGGCGCCGTGTCGGCGACTCTCGTCGCCGGCGCCGCCTTCGGCATCGCCCCGGCCGCCCAAGCCGCTCCGGCGGCCGCTCCACGGGCGGCGAGCTCCTCGGACGTGCGCTTCGTCGACATCCCAGGCGACGGCGGCACGATCCTCAAGGCCAACGTCTTCACCCCCAAGGGCGCGAAGGCGGGCGCCAAATACCCGGCGATCGTGCTGCCCACCAGCTGGGCCATGCCGCAGATCGAGTACGTCGCGCAGGCCCAGAAGCTCGCGAACTCCGGCTACGTGGTGGTCAGTTACAACTCGCGCGGCTTCTGGCAGTCCGGCGGCGAGATCGAGACCGGCGGCCCCGAGGACATCGCGGACGCCTCCAAGGTCATCGACTGGACCCTGGAGAACACCGCGGCCGACCCCGACAGGATCGGCATGGGCGGCGTCTCGTACGGCGCGGGGATCAGCCTGCTCGCCGCAGGGCACGACAAGCGGATCAAGGCCGTCGCCGCGCTCAGCGGCTGGGGCGATCTGATCGACTCAATCTACAGCGGCCGCACCCAACACCAGCAGGCCGCCGGACTCCTCGGCGGCGCCGGTGTCCTCACGGGCCGCCCGAGCCCCGAACTCCAGCAGACCCTCAAGGACTTCCTCGGGTCCAACCTGGACAAGGAGGACGAGATGATCGCGTGGGGCGCCAAGCGCTCCCCCGCGACCTACATCGACCAGATCAACAAGAACGGCGCGGCCGTCATGATGGGCAACGCCTGGGGCGACACGATCTTCCCGCCCAACCAATACGCCGAGTTCTACGAGCAGTTGACGGGCCCCAAGCGGCTGGAATTCCGGCCCGGCGACCATGCGACATCCGAGTTGACCGGCCTGCTCGGGCTGCCCAACGACACCTGGACCTCCACCCAGCGCTGGTTCGACCGCTACCTCAAGGGCGAGAAGAACGGCGTCGACACCGAGCAGCCCGTCCAGCTCAAGTCCCGCTCCACAGGCGGCTACGAGGGCTACCCCGACTGGAAGTCCGTCGGCGCGACGAAGAAGAAGATCGACCTGGCCGGGTCCACCACGATCCGCGCGAACGTCGACTCGGGCGCCAACGGCGGCACCGTGCTGCTCTCGAATGCCCTGGACCAGTTCCTCAAGATCCCGCCGGTGGCCTCGATGCCGCTGCTCCCGCGGCGCTACGCGGGCGTCTGGCAGTCCGAGAAGTACGCCACGGACCAGCGCGTGCGCGGGACGGCGAAGCTGCACACCACGCTCACCAGCACCAAGGAGAGCGGCACCCTCGTCGCGTACCTCTACGACGTGGGCCCGCTCGGCCTCGGCAAGCTGGTCAGCAACGCGCCGTACACCTTCCACGGCAAGACCCCCGGCCGGCCGTTCGGCGTGGACCTGGAGTTGTTCTCCACGGCCTACGACGTTCCGGCAGGCCACAGGCTCGCCCTGGTGGTCGACACGGTCGACCCGCTCTACATCGAGCACAACCCGTCCGGCGCGCAGCTGACCTTCTCCTCGCCGGCGTCCGACCCGTCGTACGTGTCGGTCCCGCTGCGCGAGAAGTGATCACCGGCTGCTGCCGGGTCGGGCCCTGGCCCCTGTAGCTACTGCACACCCGGCAGCAGCGTCCCTGGTTCGGCCGGGGCCACGTCCGCGGCCTCGGTCTTGGGATTGCGCCGCTGTCGTCTGGACACCCACTGGGCGAACCACGAGAGCAGCATGCACATCCCGATGTAGATCGGCGAGATCACCAGAACCACGGGGATGAAAGGTAGATCGTAGTCGAGGTTCGACGCGATCAGCTTCCCGGCGTGGAGGAACTCCTCATAGGTGATCAGATAGCCGAGCGAGGTGTCCTTGAGCGCGACCACCAACTGGCTGATGATGGCGGGCAGCATGGCGCGCACGGCCTGCGGAACGAGGACGTGCGTCATCACCTGTGTCTTGCGCATCCCGAGCGCGTACGCCGCCTCCCGCTGCCCGCGCTCCACGGAGTTCACGCCCGAGCGGAAGACCTCGGCGAGCACCGAGCCGTTGTAGAGCGTGAGCCCGGCGACCAGGGCCGGCAGCGGCTGGACCTTCAGCGCCACGAAGACGAAGAAGATCATCACCAGGACCGGCATCGCGCGGAAGAACTCCACCAGGAGCGTGGCGATCCAGCGCACGGGACGGTGGTCGGAGAGCCGCCCCATGGCGAGCAGGCCGCCGAGGGCGAGCGCGAGGACCGCGGAGATGGCGAAGGCCTTGAGCGTGTTCCCCAGGCCCTTCAGGAGGAGTTCCTGGATGCCCTTGTACTCGAAGGGCGTCCACTTCGTCGCGGTGAACTGGTCGGTGTCGAAGAGCAGATAGATGATCCAGCCGACCAGCGCGAGCAGGACCAGGGTGGAGAGCAGCCCGTAGAGCTTGTGTCTGCGCTCGGTCTTGGGGCCAGGTACGTCGTAGAGGGCGGTTGATTCGTGGGAGAGGGCTTTCATCGGGCGACTCCCCAGCGCTTCTCGAGGACATTGAAGACGGCGCTGATGGCGAGGGTGATGATCAGGTAGCCGACGGCGATCCAGACGAACGTCCAGATGATGTTGTAGCCGAGCTCACTGAGCGTCTTGTACGTGCCGAGCAGTTCGGTGACGCTGAACGCGCCGGCGATGGCCGAGTTCTTGGCGAGGGCGATGAGGGTGGAGCCGACCGGCGGGATGACGGACCGGAAGGCCTGCGGGAGCACGACCATGGACAGCGTCTGCCCGAAGGTCATCCCCAGGCTGCGGGCGGCCTCGCCCTGGCCCTTGGGGACGGTGTTGATGCCCGAGCGCAGTGCCTCGCAGATGAAGGCGGAGGTGTAGCAGCCGAGCGCGAGGACGGCGAACACCTTGAAGGGGAGCACGAGTCCGAAGCGCGGGAGCCCGAGCAGCACCGCGAAGAAGAGCAGCGTGAGCGGGGTGTTGCGCAGGACCGTCACCCAGGCGGTGCCGAACGCCCGGAAGGAGCCGACGGGTGCCACCCGGAACGACGCCATGATGAAGCCGAGCACGAGGGCGAGGATGGAGGCGTAGACGGTGAGTTCGACGGTGCCGAGGAACCCCTTGCCGAAGGTGGAGAAGTTGTCTGTCAGTACGTCCACGACGCCTCCTCAGCTCGCCGGGTAGCGGTCGATGGCGGGCGGCTTGGGCGCCGGGACCCCGGAGAGGCCGAGGGTGGCGTCGTAGGCCTTCTTCCAGTCGCCGTTCTTCTCCCGGGCGGCGAGCGCGTCGTCGACGGCGAACCGCAGGGTGTTGTCGCCCTTGGGGACACCGATGCCGTAGGGCTCCTCGGAGAACGGCTTGCCGACCACCTTGAGCTCGTCGGGCACCTTGGCCGCGTAGCCGATCAGGATGGCGTCGTCGGTGGTGACGGCGTCGACCTGATAGGTCAGCAGGTTGTCGACGCAGACCGAGTACGTGTCGTACGCGACGAGCGTCGCCTTCGGGTAGTCCTTCTGGATGCGCTGGTAGGGGGTCGAACCGGCCGCCGAGCAGACCTTCTTGCCGTTCAGGTCCTGCGGCCCCTTGATGTCGTCCTCGTCGGAGCGCACGAGGAGGCCCTGTCCCGCCATGTAGTAGGGGCCGCCGAAGCCGACGAGCTTCTTGCGGAGGTCGTTGATGGTGTAGGTGCCGACGTAGTAGTCGATCTGCCCGTTCTGCAGGGCGGTCTCGCGGTTCGCCGACGCGATCGTCTTGAACCGGATCGACTTCGGTTCGAAGCCGAGCGAGGCCGAGATCATCTTGGCGATCTCGATGTCGAAGCCGGAGTACTGCCCGGTGGCGGGGTTCTTCTCGCCGAGGAACGGCTGGTCCTCCTTGGCCCCGACGACGAGGTGGCCGCGCCGCTTCGCCTTCTTCCAGGTGCCGGAGCCCGGCAGCGTGAATCCCTTCGCCACCTGGTACTTGGGCAGTTCGTCGGGCTGCGGCCCCTTCACCGGGGGGCTGCCCTCCTTGCCGCAGGCACTGGCGGCGCAGGCGGCGATGACGAGCGCCGCGAGCAGACGTGTCGTACGCATCATGGCTGGCCCCCGTCAGTGCTTGAGGATCTTGGAGAGGAAGTCCTTGGCGCGGTCGCTCTCCGGGTTGCTGAAGAAGTCCTCGGGGGCCCGGTCCTCGACGATGCGTCCTGCGTCCATGAAGACGACACGGTTGGCGGCCGAACGGGCGAAGCCCATCTCGTGGGTGACGACGACCATGGTCATGCCGTCGCGGGCGAGGCCCTGCATGACCTCGAGCACCTCATTGATCATCTCGGGGTCGAGGGCCGACGTCGGCTCGTCGAAGAGCATCACCTTGGGCTCCATGGCGAGCGCGCGTGCGATGGCCACGCGCTGCTGCTGGCCGCCCGAGAGCTGTGCCGGGTACTTGTCGGCCTGTGTCGCGAGGCCCACCCGTTCCAGGAGCTCGCGGGAGCGCCGCGTGGCCTCGTCCTTCTTGCGGCCCCGCACCTTGACCGGCGCGAGGGCGACGTTCTGCAGCACTGTCTTGTGTGCGAAGAGGTTGAAGGACTGGAACACCATGCCCACGTCCGCACGGAGTGTGGCGAGTGCCTTGCCCTCCTCCGGAAGTGGCTGCCCGTCCAGTGCGATGGCTCCCGACTGGATCGTCTCAAGACGGTTGATCGTCCTGCAGAGCGTTGATTTCCCCGACCCTGACGGGCCGATGACCACGACCACCTCCCCCTTGCCGACGGTGAGGTTGATGTCCTGAAGGACATGCAGCTCCCCGTAGTACTTGTTCACATCACGCAGCTCGATCAGCGGATCGACGGCCATGCCCTGCCCTGCCCACTCTCAGCGGTGTCGGTCGTCGCAAACTATCCACGCGAAAACGGGACTTACTGGACGACACGCACTTATGGGCATTAACCGTATTTGCAGTTACGTCATCACGGACGCATCCCGCGGCTACGCCTCCGACGCCTCCGCGTAGACCTGGGACAGCTCGGGAGCACCCTGCACCGCCCAGTCGAGCCCCGCCTCGACCACCTGGATCTCACGCCCCGATGCGAGTCGTACGGCGGGGCCGCCGCCGGGCCAGACGTGCCAGGTGGCGCCGGGCACCGTACGGACGATGACCGAACCGAGGTACAGGCCCGCGTCGTTGCCGAGCCATGGAAGCAGCTCGGGGTCGTCGCGCCAGCGCGGCAGGAGCTGGTCGAGCGCGGTCAACGAGGCCGGGGAGTCGTCGAGTTCGAGGCCCGCGGTGGCCGCCTGGGAGCGCAGCAGCTCGCATTCGGAGAGGAGTTCGGCCACACCGGCCGGGTCCTCGTCGAACGCCGAGGCGAGTCCTGGGCTTCGGTCGGCGGCGTGCTGCTTGCGCCACTTGCCGAAGAAGGAGATGTTCATGATCGGCCTCTCCGTGAGGGTGCCTCTGCTCCCCGGTCCAACGAATGTAACTTGCGTCAGTTGATCACGGAATCATGCGAGTGGCCCCGACGCGTCGGCGAACTGCCGGTACGGGGCGACGAGTAGCGCGCGGCTCGCGGCGGCGGGCACCGCGCCACTCCCTTGATCCGGCATCCCGGCGAGTTCGGGTCGTGTTCACGCGCACCTCATTGACGCGTCTCCCTGACCTCCTTAGCTTCATGGCGCACCTGTCGTCACGTCAGCTTCAGCCAAGGGGAGGGGTCTGGTGTGCGCCTACGCAACCCACGCAGCTCGCGTACCTCGCGTATCTCACGTATCTGGGGATCGGCCGCCGTACTCGCGGTACTCACCACCGGCCTCGCCCCCGTGGCGGCGCAGGCCGCCCCGCACAGACCCGAGCCGCTCCCCCTGGAGCGGCTCTTCGACAACAGGGCCATCAGTGACGACGCGCGGCCCGGCGACGCGGACTTCGACGGCTCGGGCGGCTCGTTCTCGGCCCAGGACCTGACGGCGGCGGGCTGGACCCCGGGCCGCTCGATCGCCGTGGACGGGGCGCGGCTCACCCTGCCGCGGACCGACGCGGGCGAGGCGGACAACGTCCGCGCGGACGGGCAGTCCGTGCGGGTGCGCGGGCGCGGGGACGCGCTCGCGTTCCTGGTCGCGGGCACGGGCGGCGAGGCGAGCGGCACGGGGACGGTGCGCTACCGGGACGGGTCGAAGGGGACGTACCGCCTGACGGCGCCGGACTGGCGCTCGGGCCCGCTCGCCACGAAGGCGGTCGCGCTGCCGCATCTGAACACTCCGGGCGGCCAACTCGCCCAGAAGACACGGCTGTACGTCGTGACCGTGCCGGTGGCGCGCGGGCGCGAGATCGCCTCGGTGACCCTGCCGAAGGACCCCGGCGCCCCCGACCTGCACGTCTTCTCGCTCTCCGTGCGGCAGCCCGCGAAGGGGTGGACCGGCAGCTGGTCGGCGTCGACGGCCGGGTACACGGCGGTGGGCCCGTGGGCCGACCGGACCGTGCGGCTGGTCGTCCACACGAGCACGGGCGGGCCACGGGTGCGGATCCGGCTCGACAACACCTTTGCCTCCGCGCCCGTTCGGATCGGGAGCGCGACGGTGGCGGTGCAGGAGTCCGGCGCGGGGGCGCGGGGCGAGCCGCGGCGGCTTTCGTTCCGGGGCGAGGCGGGCACCCAAATCCCCGCGGGGGCACAGGCGTTCAGCGATCCGCTCGACTTCGATGTGCCCGAGGACACCAATCTCCTGGTGAGCTTCCACCTCCCTCAGACGGTGACGACCGCGCCCGTCCACAGCCAGGCCATCCAGCGCTCGTACGTGAGCGGCCCCGGCGACCACGCGGCCGACGGCTCCCCGGCGGCGTACACGTCGATGATCTCTACGTGGCCGCTGCTCACGGGGGTCGACGTGGGTGGTGGTCCCGGGTCCGTGGTGCTGCTGGGCGACTCCATCACGGACGGCGTGAAGTCGACGCAGGACGCGAACCACCGCTGGCCCAACGTCCTGGCGACGCGGCTCCTCCAGCAGGACGAGGTCCCGCGTTTCGGGGTCCTGAACCAGGGGATCTCGGCGAACCGCGTGGTCGCGGACCGCTACCCCGGCGACGGTGTCTCCACGGACACCGGCGGCGTGAGCGCGCTGCACCGCCTCGACCGTGATGTGTTCGCCCAGACGTCGGCCCGCACGGTGGTCGTCTTCGAAGGCATCAACGACGTCCGCTGGGGCGCGTCGGCGGATCAAGTGACCGCCGGTATGCGGGAGATCTCCGAGCGGGCGCACGCGCGCGGCCTGCGCGTGGTGGCGGCGACGATCGCGCCCTGCCAGGGGGAGTCGCTGTGCACGGCGGCGGCGGACACCGAGCGGAGAGAGGTCAACGACTACCTGCGGGGCGGCGGCGACTTCGACGCCGTCCTGGACTTCGACGCGGTGCTGCGGGATCCGGCGAATCCGGCGCGGATGCTGGCCGCGTACGACAGCGGGGACCATCTGCATCCGGGGGACGCCGGGCTCGCGGCGATCGCGGAGTCGGTGGATCTGGGGGTGCTGGTCCCGGACTAGCCGCAGCCGCCGGGCGGCGCAGGGGCCGGGCGCGCGCAGGGGCCGGAAGATCCGGCCCCTGCTCCTGCCTAGACGTCCAGGTCCACCACGACCGGCGCGTGGTCGGACGCGCCCTTGCCCTTGCGCTCCTCGCGGTCGACGTACGAATCCGTCACGGCCTTCGAGAACGCCTCGTTCCCGTACACCAGGTCGATGCGCATGCCCCTGTTCTTGGGGAAGCCGAGCTGGCGATAGTCCCAGTACGTGAACGGGTGGTCGTACTTCAGGGGGCGCGGCACCACGTCCGAGAGCCCCGCTTCCCGCAGCGCGGCGAGCGCCGCTCGCTCGGCGGGGGTCACGTGCGTGGCGCCCTCGAACAGGGCGGGGTCCCACACGTCCGCGTCGGTCGGCGCCACGTTGAAGTCCCCGAGGACCGCGAACGGCCGCGCGCCCGCCGCATCGGCGGCGACGGAGGCCTTCAGGGCCTCGAACCACTGGAGCTTGTACGCGTAGTGCGCGTGGTCCACCTCGCGGCCGTTCGGCACATAGACCGACCAGACGCGCGCCGGGCCGCAGGTCGCGGAGATCGCGCGCGGCTCCTGCACCCCTTCGTAGTCAGGCCCGCCGGGCAGGCCGACCGTCACGTCGTCCAGGCCGACCCGGGAGACCAGCGCCACGCCGTTCCACCGGCCCGTCGCGTTCACCGCCGACTCGTACCCGAGCTCGCGCAGCTCGTCGGCGGGGAACTGCTCGGCGGTGGTCTTGGTCTCCTGGATGCACAGCACATCCGTACCGCTGCTCTCCAGCCAGGCGAGCAGCCTCGGCAGCCGAGCGGTGATCGAGTTCACGTTCCAGGTGGCAATGCGCATGCCTCACAACCTACCGGGCGCCACTGACAGTCTCAGGTCGGCCGGTGGCCGTCGGTCCTGCCGCCGGTCACAGCTCGGCGGACTCCCCCGGCGTGAGCCGCAGGTGCTCGGCTCCGCCCAGGGACCCGATCTGCGAGTCGTAGATCGGCCGGGCCAGATCCGTGAGCAGCGCGTCGTGGATGTCGTAGGCGCGCTGCGGCTTGATCTCGCGGACGTAGTCGATGACCTCGGAGATCTTGTTCCAGGGAGCCATGACCGGCAGCATCAGCGTGTCCACCGGCTGCTCGGGCACGGTCAGGGCGTCACCCGGGTGGAAGACCGAACCGTCCACGAGATAGCCGACGTTGGTGATCCGCGGGATGTCCGGGTGGATCACGGCGTGCAGCTCGCCGTGCACCTGCACGTCGAACCCGGCGGCCGTGAAGGTGTCGCCGTGCCCGACGGTGTGCACCCGCCCGGGGAAGGCGGCCGAGATCTTCTGTGCGACGGAGCGCAGGGTCCAGATCTCGGCGGCCGGGTTGGCCTCCAGGCCGACGCGCAGCCGGTCCTCGTCGAAGTGGTCCGGGTGCTCGTGCGTCACGAGGATCGCGTCGGCGCCGAGGGCCGCGTCCTGTTCGCTGAAGGTGCCGGGGTCGATGACGAGACTCCGTCCGTCCCGCTCCAGGCGGACACAGGCGTGTGTCTTCTTGGTGAGCTTGATGCGCTTCGCGGCAGTCGTCATGCCCCCATCCTGCTACGCGTCACTCCTGGGGCGTGGTTTCCTCGCGGATCACGGCCTGGGCGACCTTGAAGGCGGAGTTCGCCGCGGGGACGCCGCAGTAGACGGCCGCCTGGAGCAGCACTTCCTTGATCTCCTGCGGGGTGAGGCCGTTGCGCAGGGCGGCGCGGGTGTGGAAGGCCAGCTCGTCGAGGTGGCCGCCCGCGACGAGGGCGGTGAGGGTGACGCAGCTGCGGGAGCGGCGGTCGAGGCCGGGTCTGTTCCAGACCTCGCCCCACGCGTAGCGCGTGATGAGCTCCTGGAAGTCCGTGGAGAAGTCGTCGGCGGCGGCCAGCGCGCGGTCGACGTGCGCGTCGCCGAGCACCTCGCGGCGGACCTTGATCCCCGCGTCGTACGGGTCGGGGCGTCCGCCGCCCACGGCCTCGGGCTGCTCCATGGGCCCGATCTCGGCGACGGGGAAGACGGGCGGCGGCGGGGCGAGGATCGGCTTGACGGGCGGTGCGCTGATCGCCGCGTGCGTCCCGGTGGCGTCGGTCGCGAGCTGCCAGGCGGTGGAGAAGTGGCGTACGAGAAGGTCGGTGACGGCGGCGGGCTGCTCGACGGGGGCGAGGTGGGAGGCCCCCGGCACGACGGCCAGGCGGGCGTCCGGTATCCCCGCGACGAGGGTGCGGGCCTCGCCCTGCCCGGTGACCTGGTCCTCCGACCCGACCAGGACGAGGGCAGGCACGCTGATCCGGTTCAGCTCGGCGCGCACGTCGAAGGCGGCGAGGGCCTCGCAGGCGGCGATGTAGCAGCCGGGGTCGGTCGTACGCACCATCTGTACGGCCCAGTCGGTGATCGCGGGCTGCGCGGCGGCGAAGCCGGGCGTGAACCAGCGCTCGGGGGACGTACGCGCGATGGGGTCGAGTCCGTTGCTCCGCACGATGACGCCGCGCTGGCGGAACTCGTCCGCGCTGCCGAAGCGCGGCGACGCGGATATCAGCGCCAGGGACGCGACGCGCTGCGGGTGCCGCAGAGCGAGCTCGGCGCCGATCGCGCCGCCGAACGCGCAGCCCGCGTAGCCGAAGCGCTGCACGCCGACCTCGTCGAGGGTGGCGAGGAGCCGCTGGGCGAGCTCGCCGACGGAGCCGCAGGGGTGTGCGGGGGCGCCGCCGTGCCCGGGCATGTCGAAGCGGAACACCCGCCACTGCTTGACCAGCTCGGGCACCTGCCGGTCCCACATGTGCCATGTGGTACCCAGTGAGGGACCCAAGATCAGGACAGGGGCGTCTTCTGGCCCGTCAAAGCGGTATTGCAGGGTGCTCTTCGGTGTCTCACTCACTCGCCTGAGCCTCTCATCTGTCACGACAGCCCCTATAACAGGGGGTCGCTGGATACCGTTTTGACCAGGTTGGATACCTCGCGGGCGGCATATCGCTTGAGGCACCTGATGATCTCACGACGGGTCTTGCCCTCCCAGGTGCGGCGTTCGTAGTACGCCTGCATGCGCGGGTCGTGGCGCAGCCTAGTGAACCCCAGGGCGGCGAACGATGCCTCGGTGTGCACGCGCTCGGGATTGTCCCCCATGGTGATCAGGAGCGTTACGGCGCTGTCCGGGCCGATACTCACCGGTGCGAGCAGCTGCGGGGCGTGAATCCGGGAGTGGCTGACAGGTTCAGCCGGAATGACACGAGCCGCGGTTTGTAGATGCTTGTGGCGCGGAATAGTGCACCTTCCGACGTCCATCTATTGTCGAAACTGTTCACGTTGTACGACAGCGTCCAGCGGTCCCCTGCCGGCGTCGGCCTCCAACGCGGCGGTCCTTCGCGTGGCGAGCACAACCGAGCAGCGCCGCACGGCGAAAGCGGGCTCTGGGTCAGCTCAGTACTCAGTACTTCGTCAACCGTCCGGGCCGCTCGAAGTAGAAGCCTCTGGGCCCCTGCAGTTCACCACTCTCCCCAGGTGGTCCAGCAGTCGCGACACCCTTGACCAGCGCGCTGCCGTTGAGGACGCGCTTGCCGTCGAACCGGTGGCCGGTGAAGCCGAACATATGGGTTCCCCGGCCCAGCCGCAGCAGCCCCAAGGTGACGTGCGTCGCCGAGAGGGGCACACCGTCGGACACCAGTGGGATGGACAGGAAGAGGTTCTTCTTCTCGCGCGCCGCGGGACCGGTCCACAGCGCAACGGTCACCCGAGGCTCGTCCAGGTCTGGGATGCACCCGCGCACGTAGTACGGCTTGGCGACCGGGGTGGTGGTGTAGTGCCACAGCGCATCCGCGACGGCGCACTGCGTACGGAACAGCACGTCTGGGGAGACGGTGGCTAGCGGTTGACCCATGACGGGCACTTCTGCACCCCTCTGCAGTAGGCGGTGATCACACCGATCTAGCGGCAAAGCCGAGAGCGGCGAGAGCCGCGGCGGCGGCGATAGTTCTTCTCAACGTTCCTCCTGGGCAAGACGCTGGTCACATCAGGGTTGCCCGTCAGAACGAGTGGCTATGAGCAAGGACTGACTAATCACCCGGTTGAGGGCGTGTCGGCCCTTTGCCTACTGGCGCACTCACCACCGCGCAGCTACTCCTGCCGAGACACGGACGGACCAAGGCCGCGGGCAAAATGCTGAGTTCGTGGGTGAAGTACTCGCCGAACCGCTTGAGGTTCTCCGTAATCACTGGGGAGACCTGGGCCAGGTTGTCCGGCTCGATCTTCCAGCCCTCGCGTGGTGCCCCTGAGCCTCGCGTCACTTGAAGCAGAAGGAGGCGGGGCATGCGGCAGCCAGCACGGGTACGCCCAGCCGCCACCCGAAAGGTCGAGCACACTGCTCCTGGACAGTCGCGCGCCGGGTCCCCCCTTTCACGCAGGCCCCCGTCGGCACCATCAAACGGATCCCCTCAAATCACATGCGCTGTCACACCACGCCCCTACGAGCGGGGTACTGGCTGTAACTGTATGACCAGGTGGGAGACCTCTCGGGCCGCATAGCGCTTAAGGCGACGGACGATTTCTCGGCGGGTCTTACGGGGCTGACCCCGCGCAAGGCGGCGAAGGACGACTCACTGTCCAGGCGTTCCGCGTTGTCCCCACCGTGATCCGCTGAGCGACGGCCGTGTCCGGACCCATCCCCACCACGGCCAGCAGCTGCGGGCAGGAGCTTCCACTAGCCGTAGCCGGGCCAGACGAGCGTCCATATCCCGGATCCGCCCGGAGACCTGGCCGATCCGGCAAGTCGGCAGGCCAACACCGTCCCGCAATTACGCCGCGCCTGCGCGATGCCCTCACGCCACGCTGGGCAGCACGTGGGTCCGGCCGATGGCGCCGAGCCAGGCGGCCGAGGGCTTGGGGGTACGGACGAAGGTCTCGCGGTCTACGGCGATCAGGCCGAAGGTCGGCTCGTAGCGGCCCCATTCGTAGTTGTCCAGGGCGCTCCAATGGAAGTAGCCACGGACGTCGATGCCGTCGTTCATGGCGTCGGCAAGGGACTCCAGGGCGCCGGTGGTGTACTGGATGCGGCGGGAGTCGTCGGCTGTCGCGATGCCGTTCTCGGTGACGATCAGCGGGGTGCCGCCGGTGACGGAAGCGCTGTGGCGCACGGCATCGCCCAGTGCCTGGGGGTAGTACTCCCATCCCATGAGGGTGCGTTCCGCGTCCTCGGGCACGGGCAGTCGGCCGTTCGGGCCGATGAGCGTGCGGGTGTACGCCTGCACCCCGAGCCAGTCGTCGCCGCGGGCAGCTTCGAGGAACACGTCCACACGTGGGTGCCGGAATACCGCGGCGACCTCCTCTGATCCGGGCAGGGCCTTGCACACCAGGTTGGCGACGGACCAGCCGGTGCTTACGTGTGGGGCAAGGGACTTGACCGTTTCGACGGCTCGGGTGTGCGCCCGTACCAGAGCGTCGGTGGTGGCCTCGTCCGGAGCCGGCGGGCCCTCGGCGAAATTCACGGCCTGTCCGGAGGCAAGCGCGGCCTGTGCGGCAGCCATGACGGCGACGATGTTGGGTTCGTTGATGGTGCAGACGTGCGCCACGTCCGTGGCGAAGATGGGTGCGGCCGCGGTGAGGTAGCGGGCGAACAGTTCGTCCGATCCGGTGGCGGCCCAGCCGCCGCGCCGGGCGAACCACAGGGGTGTCGTGAAGTGGTGCAAGGTCACCATGGGCCGTAGACCGCGTTCACGGGCGCCCTCGACCATGCGCCGGTAGTGGGCGATCGCGGCGCGGGAGAACTCACCCGGGGCCGGTTCGATGCGGGCCCATTCAATGCTGAACCGGTAGTCGGTGAAGCCGAGTTCGGCCAGCAGGTCCATGTCCTCGCGCCAGCGGTGGTAGCTGTCGCAGGCGTCACCGCTGGGCTCTTTGACGTAGGGGATGTTGCCGTGCTCGAACTCCCACCAGTCGCTGTTGGTGTTGCCGCCCTCGATCTGGTGGGCGGCGGTGGAGGTGCCCCACAGGAATCCATCGGGCAGACGTCGTGCATGCGTCATGAGTTGCTTCTCTCTTGTGTGTGGCCACGTGCGTGACCAGTCGCGGCAAGTCGGCAGAACCGGCGGTTGGGGGGGACAGGCGGCAGGCACGCGCGGATACCGAAGGCAGCGCCTCCCGTGGGCTGCTGGAGGCTGGCCCGATCCCGCTTCGGGCGGCGCCTGCGTGGGCCTGAGGGGTCAGGTGGTGGGGTCGAGGGCCTGTTCGCGGCGCGCGTGCAGTTCCCTCTGGACTCGGGCCACGTCCTCGGCGTATGAGCGGTGAAGCAGCGTCAGGAAGATGCCGTTGACCAGCATGAGGATGACGAGCGCCCACAGGAAGACGGTGCGGAGCCCGATCGCGTCGCCGAGGAAGCCGGCGCCGAGGCTGAAGGAGGCCCAGGCGATCGCCTCGAAGACGGAGACGTAGATGGCGAAGGCGGCGCCGCGCAGCTCGGGCGGGGTGATGGCCATGACCATGGGGCGATTGACACTCGGGTTGACGCCCTGGGCCGCGCCCATGAGGGCGAAGAAGACACCGAACAGGGCAATGCTCCCGTAGTCGAACTGGGTCCCGAAGTAGGCGAAGCCCGCAAAGGCGAACTGGGCCGTCTGAAGGACGGTGACCAGGCCGTGGCGAGGGCTGCGCCGGGTGGCCCAGTCCGCCCCGAAGCCGCCCAGGAGTGTGCCCAGGAAGTAGCCGACACCGAAGGGAAGCAGCACGATAGACGCCTTCTGCGTGCTGAAGCCGTACACATCCACCAGGTATACGACGCCGAAGGTGCCCACCAGGAGATGTCCCGACAGGAGGCGGGAGACCAGGAGGACGACCAGGCTGCGGATCTTGAGGAGCGAGAGTGCCTTGGTCCAGGTGAGCTTCGAGTGAGCGTTGCGGGTGGCGCGGTCGAGGTCGGCGAGCTGTTCCTCGGACGCACCCCGTCCCGGGTCGCGGAACCACATCCACATGGCGAGGCCGAGCAGGATGTTGAAGGTGCCGATGCCCCACAGGCCCCAGCGCCAGCCCTCTTCGATGCCCGCCAGCTGGCCCTTGAGCGGGCCGATCACCGCGCTCACCAGTGAGACGGCGCCGTAGACCACGCCGATCGCGCGGCCGCGGGTCGATCCCCCGAAGAGGTCGCCGATGAGTTCGGTGATGATGGGGTGCGCGGCCGCGTAGCCCGCGGCCAGGATGGTGTAGAGGATGACGAGTTGGGTGAAGTTCTGTGCGAAGCCCGCGGCCACGCCCCACACACCCCAGAGCCCGGTGGCCACAACGAGGACGCTCTTGCGCGACCAGCGCTCCGCCACCCACACCCACAGGGGCCCGGTGAAGGCACCCGCTATCTTCCCGGCGGCGGTCAGTATGCCCAGCGCGCCCAGCGAGACCCCGAGGGACTGCCGGATCAGCGGAAAGAGGCTGCTGACCAGGCTCGCCTCGGTGCTGTCGACCAGCATGGTGCCGCCGAGCAGGGACAACTGCCGCCAGCGCCCTTTCACCTGCACCTCGGGTTTGGGCATGACGGGGCTCTGGCTAAGCTCGGGCATCGGGCCGTCTCTTTTCTCTGTGACTTTCTTCGCGGGAGGTCTGCGGGAAGGGGAGGTCGTACGCCGGTGACGGGGCTGCAACCCCGTCACCGGCTCAAGTGGCCGCAGTGGTCTCAGAGTTGGGCGAGTTCCTCGGCGACCCGGTGGAGACTCGGGGGCGGGAACAGCGCACCCGCCATGGCGGCGACGTCGATGAGCGGTGTCGCGCCGATCATCTGCAGCAGCTCCGAGTCGGCGACACCGGGCAGGTGTGTGCGCAGCACCTCGACGGCGACCGGATCGGAGATCAGTGCCTTGAGAGGGGTGCGCAGCGAGAGGCGGCCCTGTGGATAGTCCTCGGCCCGCGGCAGCGGCTGCGCGGCACGCTCCGCCTGCTCACGCTGGGAGCGGACCAGCAGGTGCTGCTCCGTGACCGGCCCAAGGCCGGGCAGACCGAGGCGTTCGTACTGGCTGGGCGGCGCGTCGTTGGCCCGCATGAGCTCCACCAGCAGGGTGGCCATGCGCAGTTCGGCGTCGTCGTCGATCAGCGGAGTGCTCTGGTCGGGGTCGGTCTCCAGGTCGAACAAGAGCGTGCCGTGGTGGTAAGGGTTGACGAGGGTGCGGCCCGGCACACGCAGGGTGCGCACGTTCTTGGTGAAGCCGAACGGCTCGGCCAGTTCCAGGTCCACGAGTTCGGCGGGTGAGAAGCGGCCCCGCATGTGGGTCGGCATCAGGGTGTGTTCGTACAGGGGCGCGTTGTCGGGCGAGGCGGGCGCCCGCATGTAGACGTGGCGGCCGTCCGTGACGTTGACGTGTCCGCCGTGGATACCGAACAGGCCCGCCTCCCGCACCGGAGTGTCGTCGGCGACCGGGAGCGGCGCGCCCTGCATGTCGGTGGGCCGGTCGACGCCGAAGAACTCCAGCAAGGTCGGCGCCACGTCCACGGTCTGCACCAGCGCCGAACGCCGCTGGCCCGCGGCGCGGTTGCGCGGGTCCCAGGCGAACAGCGGCAGGTGGACCAGTTCGTTGAACCATGGCTGGACGCTCTTGCCCCACCAGCCCTTCTCCCCCAGCAGCAGCCCGTGGTCGGTGTTGACGATCAGCAGAGTGTCGTCCCACAGGTCCAGCTCGTCCATGGTGTCCAGGACCCGGCCGAGCGAGTGGTCGCACATCGACAGGAGCGCCCCGTACTCGAAGCGGGCGTGCTCCACCTGGCCGTCGGATTCGACCACGCGCTTGTAGTCGGGCCAGTCGAAGTGCGGGCCGTCGTAGTCGTGGGGGTAGAGGTCCTTGTAGGGCTGGTGGCTGAAGAACGGCTCGTGCGGGTCGAAGGTCTCGATCTGCACGAACCACCGGTCGGCGTCCTGGTTCGTCCGAACGAACTCCAGGCCCGCGTCGAAGGTGAGGGTCTGCGGGTGCCGGTCCTCCGTCGCCATGTGGGGCCGGTTCACCCAGTCCTGGCGGTAGGAGCCGAACCGCATCCGCTTCAGGTCGTCGGGTATCTCCGGGTCGGACACCTGGCCCTTCCAGGGGTCGCCCTCCTGGCCGCGGAAGAACTCCCAGGTGTTGTAGCGGCCGTGATAGGTGGCGCCGCCGTCCTCCCAGTAGTGCGGGTGGTCGCTGACGAGGTGGGTGTAGACGCCGTTCTGCTTGAGGAGTTCGGGCATCGAGTCGTCGAACGGCTCAAGCGGCCCCCAGCTGCGGTGCAGGAAGTTGTGCCGCCCGGTGTGGATCTCGCGGCGGGCCGGCATACAGGGCATCGATCCGGCGTACGCGTTGTCGAAGGTGACCGCCCGATCCGCGAGGCGGGCGAAGTTCGGTGCGTGGGTCCAGTCGCCTCCGTACGGCGGCAGCATGTGCCGGTTGAGACTGTCGAACATCACCATGATCGCCCTCATCGGACGGGTTTCCCTTCTGTCAGGTTGCGCAAAGTCCGCTCCAGCCAGGCGACCCAGCGGTCCATGGCGGCCGCGCCGAGCGCGTGGAGGGCATCGTGGACCTGTAGGTCGAGGTCCTGGTCGAGGCCGGGCGCCGGGTCCTCGTAGATCAAGGTGCGGTCGCGGTCCCGGTTCTCGGCGATCTGCGCGCGGCGGTGGTCGAGCTCGGTCCCGACGATCCGGATCGCGGCGTCCTTGTCGAGCGGCGCCGCGACGCTGAACCGCGCGAGGAAGTCGATCTCCTGGAAGCGGCTGGGCGGCTCGTAGGGCGAGCGCACCCATTCCAGGAGGACCTCGCGCCCGCCGGGCGTGAGCCGGTACACCTTGGCGTCCGGGCGGCCTTCGCGCGCGTCGACCTCGTGGCGCACCCAGCCGTCGACCTCCATCTGCCCGAGCTTGCGGTAGATCTGGCTGTGGTGGGCTCGCGCCCACAGGAACTGCCCCTCGACCTCGAGCCACTTGCGCAGGTCGTACCCGCTGTAGGGGCGACGGGCCAGCAGGCCGAGCAGGACGTACTCGAACTTCACGGACGTGGACTCCCTTGTGCGGAAGCGGTGTGCGATCTTGCTATGTGCAGTCTCACCTAGGTGAGAATTCATATACTCGCGTCATGGAGACGTCAATGGGATGTTGCGTACCGGAAACCCGAATCTGCTCCACCGGCCCGCTGCCCACGCCGGCCCGCGTGCCGCCCGCGCACCCCCAAGTCAGGCTCCCCGGCGGCGAGTTCTTGATGGGTGACTCCTTCGGCGAGGGCTATCCGACAGACGGTGAACAGCCGGTGCACGCCGTACGCGTCACCCCGTTCGCCATCGACGTCACGACGGTGACCGTGGCGATGTTCCGGGCCTTCGTCGACGACACCGCGTACCTGACCGCCGCCGAACGGGAGGGCAGTTCCGCCGTGTTCCACCTGGCCGTCGCCGCCGAGCGGGCCGACATCATCGGGAACAGCCCGGCCGCCCCCTGGTGGCTGGACGTACGGGGAGCCGACTGGCGCCACCCCCTTGGCCCGCTGTCCACCGCGGAACCGGACCACCCAGCGGTGCACGTGGCCTGGGACGACGCCATGGCGTACTGCGCGTGGGCGGGGCGCCGCCTGCCGACCGAGGCCGAGTGGGAGTACGCGGCCCGCGGCGGACTCGCAGGCCGCCGCTTCGCATGGGGAGACGAACTCACCCCCGACGGGCGGTGGTTGTGCAACATCTGGCAGGGCGCGTTCCCGTACGCCAACACCGGTGCGGACGGCTGGCTGGCGACCGCACCGGTCCGCACGTACCCGCCCAACGGCCACGGCCTGTACGAAGTCGCCGGGAACGTCTGGGAGTGGTGCGCGGACTGGTTCGCCACCGACTACTACGCCCACTCCCCCGCCGCCGACCCCAAGGGGCCGCGGAGCGGCGAGCGCCGTGTCATGCGCGGCGGCTCCTACCTGTGCCATCACACCTACTGCCACCGCTACCGCGTGGCCGCCCGCTCGGCCAACACGCCCGCCTCCAGCAGCGGAAACTGCGGGTTCCGGACGGTCGCCGCGCGAGGGGTCACCCCGGGGGTCAGGAGGACTCCTTGCTCCCGGTGACCGCGGCTGACCGCACCGTCTCGACCAGTTCCTGTACGTCGTCGAAGCTCAGGGGGACGATCGGGAGCCCCGCGAGCTGGCTGAGGCGCATGTTGGCCACCATCCGGTGGCGGGGGCTTCCCTCCTTGGGGTAGGTGTCGCCCATGGACTGCCGGACGCGGCACAGCAGTGCCTCGATGGCCGGGCCGCCCGCGGGGTGGGCGAGCCATACTTCGACGGTCGAGTCGGCGTCCGGCTGCTCGGCGTAGGCGTCGCCTGTGACCGGGACCGTCGCGCTCAGCCGGATGTCGCGGCTGGAGGCCCCGACGTCGATGCGGTGGTCGGCGTTTTCGACGAGCCAGGTGTCGGCTGCGGTGTCGAAATAGGCGAGGTCGGCGCGGGCGACGCGGACGGTGACGTTCTGGGTCTCGCCAGGCGTGAGCCACACGGTGGCGAAACCCTTCAACTCCCTCACTGGGCGTCGGACCCGCTCCCCCGGCGCGGCCACGTACACCTGGACGACCTCGTGCCCGGTCCGCTCCCCCGTGTTGGTGACCGCCACCGTGACGTCGAGCCCGCCTGCGTCCGAGGTGACCCGCAGGTCCGCGTAGTCGAAGGTGGTGTACGAGAGGCCGTGCCCGAAGGGGAAGGAGACCGCCATGTCGCGAGCGTCGTAGTGGCGATAGCCGACGAACAGGCCCTCGCGGTACGCGACATGACCGTTCTCGCCAGGCCAGGCCAGGTAGGCCGGGGTGTCGGCGAGCCGCTGCGGGATCGTCTCCGCGAGACGCCCCGACGGGTTCGCCCGACCGAACAGCAGATCCGCGGTGGCCGATCCTCCGGCCTGACCGAGCAGCCAGCCCTCCAGAACAGCCGGTACGTCGTCGATCCACCCGGCCAGGCGGACCACGCCGCCGTTGGCGAGGACCACGACGATGTTCGGGTTCACCGCACTGACGGCGGCGAGCAACCGGGTTTGCTCTTCCGGGAGTTCGATGTGCTCGCGGTCATAGCCCTCGGACTCCAGGCTCGGCGGAAGACCGAGGAAGAGCACGGCCACGTCCGCGCTCTCGGCCGCGCGGACGGCCTCCTCGTGCAGCGCGGCCGCGTCGGCGTCCGGAGCATCGACGGGGAAGCCGGGAGCAAAGGAGATGTGCGCCGCGGGCGCGGCCTCACGGACCGAGGTCAATGCGTCGTCGAGCCGGGTCGGGGTCACGCGCGAGCTGCCCTCACCCTGATAGCGCGGTGTGCGTGCGAACTCACCGATGACCGCGATGCGTTGTGGCGCGGCGGGGTCCAGGGGGAGCAGCGCGCCATCGTTCTTGAGCAGGACCGCCCCGCGCGTGGCGACCTCGCGGGCCAGATCGTGGTGGGCGGCCGGGTCGAAGCAGGCGTCGGGGCGCGCGTGCGCGGCCGCCTTGCGGGCAACTGCCACGATCCGGGCGGCGCTGCGGTCCAGTGCTTCCTCGGAGAGTTCACCGGATTCCACGGCCGCGACGGCGCGGGCGGGGCCGGCGCCGGACGAGGACGGCATCTCCAGGTCGAGCCCGGCGGCGAGGGCCCGCGCCCGGTCGACGACGGCTCCCCAGTCGGAGACGACCACGCCGTCGAATCCCCATTCATCCCGCAGGACGTCCGTCAGCAGCCACGGATTCTGTGACGCGTGCACGCCGTTGACCCGGTTGTACGCGCACATGACGGTCCAGGGCCGGGCTTCGGTCACCACGCGGCGGAAGGCCGGGAGATAGATCTCGCGCAGGGCCCGTACGTCGATGTCCGCGCTGACCGACATGCGGCCGGTCTCCTGGTTGTTCGCGGCGAAATGCTTGACCGAGGCCCCGACACCATGCGCCTGCAGTCCGTTGACCCACGCCGCTCCCAACACGCCACTGAGCAATGGGTCTTCGGAGAAGTACTCGAAATTGCGCCCGCACAGCGGGCTGCGCTTGATGTTGACGCCCGGTCCGAGCAGCACGTGCACGCCGTGTGCGAGGCACTCGCGGGCCAGTGCGCCGCCGACCCGCCCCGCGAGGTCGGTGTCCCAGGTGCAGGCCAGGGTGACGGCCGGCGGGAAGCAGGTGGCCGGGGCGCTGGCGTTGATGCCCAGGTGGTCGGCCTGGGTGTCGTTCTGCAGCCGCAGTCCGTGGGGGCCGTCCGAGAGGCGGAACGCCGGGATCCCCGCGTCGGGGAGTGCGGTGGTGTGCCACCAGCCTGCGCCGGTGGTCAGGGCGGCCTTCTCGGCGAGGCTCAGCCGGGCGACCGTCTCGCCGGGCGTCTGCGCCGGCTGATTCGGGTTGTTCATGCTTTCTCCTTGGAGCGTGGTGCGGGTTGATGCGCGGTGCGGAGGTTGCCGTGGTCGGCTGCGGTCATCGGACGCTCTTCACGCGCAAGACCGCCACAGCACCGAGCAGCGCGAAGGCCATGGCCAGGGGGAAGAGCGTCCGGTACCCGCCGAGCCACAGGACGACTGCTCCGGCAATGGCGGGGGCAAGGACCTGCGGCAGGGTGGCCGCGACGTTCACGACGCCGAGGTCGCGAGCGAAGGACCGCTCGGACGGCAGCACTTGAGAGATGAGCGCGGTGTCCACGCCCTGGAAGCAGCCGAAGCCGATGCCCACCAGGAAGGCCATTGCGGTCATTCCGGTCATGGTGGGGACGGCGAAGGGGATGAGCATGGCGCATCCGATGAGGGAAGCCGAAGCCACCACGAACACCTTGCGCCGGCCGAGCCGGTCCGAGAGGGGTCCGCTGATGACAGCGGCCGGAAGCAGCCCCGCCACGGCGCTCAGCGCGAGAGCGGGGACGTGGTCGATGGCCTCGTCGTGCAGGCCGATGTAGTCCTGGAGGATGTAGAGCTTGTAGCCGATGACCAGGAAGTACGACAGGTTGGTGCACAGCCTGCCGATGAACACCCAGAAGAAGTCGGGGTGCCCCCGCGGGTTCGGCAACAGCCCGCCCAGGAACTCACGCACCCGGAAGGGCTCTTGGGGCTCGCTCTGGCTCGGGCGGTCCGGGTTGAGGGTCACGAGGACGACCGCCAGGGTCGTCGCGAGCGCGGCGAGCACTCCGTACGCCGTGGTGATCCGGTCGTCGAGGGCGGCGGCGAAGACCTGGCCGAGCAGCGAGCCGCACATGGCTCCGAGGCCGAAGACGGTGGAGAACAGGCCCCGCTTCTGTGGCGGCACCCGGTCGGGCATGACGGCCGAGAGCGGGCCCATCGCGAAGTTGTAGCCGATCTGTACCAGGCACCAGAGGGCCAGCGTCGCCGGTATGGAGTGTGTGAACGCCATGCCGATCAGGGCCAGGCCGCCGGTGGCCGTGCCGGCCACGATCCAGGGCCCGCGTCTCCCGAAGCGGCTGCGGGTCCGGTCCGAGAGGGCTCCCGCGACGGGCTGGGCGACCATCGCGGCGAGCGCGCCCACCGTGGTGACGATCGCGAGCGTGCCGACCTTCGCTTCCTCGCCGACCGTGCGCTGGATCTGGAGGGCGAGGAGGGTGCCGGGGACGGCTCCCCACACGAGGGCGATGCCGAGGTTGGCGGGGCCGATGCATGCCATGAGGCGCCGCAGCGCCCGACCGTCGACCAGCGGGGCCGCTCCCGCCGGATCGGCGGGCAGCACGGAGGGAGCACGGAGCTCCCTAGGGGGTCTCGCCATCGGGACCTTCTTTCGGTGGGCCGCACCTGCGACTGGCGAGAAACAGTACGGCGTACTGTTTTTGCGGGCAAGGCTTTGCGCAGGTGAAATGTCGGCGGAATAGGGTGGTCGCGTGAAATCCAGAAGCTCCTACCCCAAGGGGGTCGCCAAGCGCGAGGAGATCCTCAAGGTCACCCTTGAGATCTTCGGCCGCGAGGGCGAGCGGAACACCACGCTGCGGACGGTCGCCAAGGAGAGCGGCATCAGCCTGACCGGGCTCATGCACTACTTCGCGTCCAAGGACCACCTGCTGACCGAGGTCCTGCGCGCCAGCGACCGAGCGGCCGAGGCCCGTTTCCACGGCCCGGACGCCGTGCGTGATCCCGGCGAGTTCCTGGCCCGGGCCTTGACGGCGAACGCCGCCAACTCCGCCCGCGTACGCCTCTACATCACCCTCGCCGCGGCCTCCACCAACCCGGCGCACCCGGCGCACGCATACTTCAAGGAACGCTTCGCCCTGCTTCGAGCGACCATCGCCGAGCATCTCGCGGCCGAGCAGCGGGCGGGCCGGGGGGACCCCGACCTTGACCCGGACTTCACCGCCTCCGCCCTCGTCGCGGCGTCCGACGGCATCCAACTCCAGTGGCTGAGCGACCCCGACATCGACATGGCAGACCAGGTCCGCCGCGTCTGGTGCATGCTCGTGGCGGCGCCCGGCCCACCGGGCCCCGCCGCATCACGCGATACGTAGCGCCTTAGGCGTGGCCCGCCACGTCGTGACCCATGACCGCGCAGGCATAGGCGTGCAGGACGGTGATCACTTCGGCGCGGGCGCGGCGGCCCGCGAGGACTTCCATCTGGTAGCCGTCCTCCATGGCGACGAAGCTGGCGGCGAGCAGGCGCGGCGGATCCTGCAACGCGAAGTGCCCCTGAGCCTGGCCCAGCACCAGGATCCCTGAGTAGACAGCGATCTGACGTTCCGTCAGAGCACTGTCGAGGGCCGCAGCCTTGGCGTCGCGCAGGCAGCGCGGCCAGTACTCGAAGAGCAGCCGCGTCAGCGCGTCGTCGGGCCCACTGGCGACCCCCTTGTCGATACAGGCTCCGAGTTGATCGCGGGCGTCGGCGAAGTGGTGCGCGGCCTCTTCGCGTTGCCGGCTGTAGCGCTCGATGGCCTGCTGATAGGTCACGTGAACCAGCGCGTCCAGGTCGCCGTAGTAGAGCACCGCGGCGGGCGTGACCCCCGCCTCCTCCGCGACATCGCGCAGCCGCAGACCCTCGAGCCCACGTGCCACCAGAGCGCGCTCCATGCCGACCACCGCCCGCGCCACTTTGCAGAACGAAGACGAGCGGGTTCGGGTCATCCGCTGGGACTTCGAACCCCAGGAGAGCACCGGCCATCACCTGCACGAGCACGACTATGTCGTCGTACCCGTCACCGACGGGCAAACCGACGTCATCACTCCCGACGGCACCGTCACCACCTCGCAACTGCGGGCCGGCCGCTCCTACGCGCGCCCCGCCGGCGGCGAACACGAAGTCGTCAACACCGGCACTGCCCCGCTGACCTTCATCGAGATCGAACTGAAGTGACGGCACCTGAAGTCAACGAAATCCGCTGAACGAACGGCGGCCCCGCGCGGTTACAGTACGGCGATGACCAGCGCATACCGCCCGGCCCGCGCCTCGGCGCACGACGGACGACTGCCTCCTGGTCTACGACAAGGTCCCGTCCCAAGCCCCCGGCCCGGTGGTCCCGCACTGGCCGGCAAGATGTCGACCCGCAGCTCTGGGGCGACTGGGGATCGGCCGACCTCAACTCGGCGACGGGCACAGTCGTGTCGTTGCTACACACGCGCACTTCACGTCGACGGCATCAAGCTCTCACCCCTGGACGCTGAACGAGAGCGCGCGCTGCGCGTACGGAACCGACAGGCATACGTTGGCTGACGCTCAGCTCGCTCTGTCTACGGCCCTGGCGTGGCCCAGTCACACCCACTTCGATCCTCATTGGAGGCACTGAGGGTTCGTTCGGTGGTTCCCTGGTCGGGATCTCTGCCCGAAGGTAGCCGCTGTGTGACGACAGGACTACGGTGGGAGGACTGGCCCCAGCCCCCGGCTCCGCGAAAATGACCGAGCAAGGTGTGTCATGCAGCGCACATTGAGGACGTACGAGGAGCGCTGGTCTCGAAAAGAGTCGCTCGTCTGGCATGAGAGCAATCCTTCCGGCGAGGTCGAGACTCTTCGCTCGGAGAACGTGGAACTGCGCCGACGGCTGCGCAGGCGTGCGGTCACCATTCGGGCTCAGGGCGTGGTCATGGCCCTCGTGCCCTGTTCCAGCGCACACGCCAAGGACTTTCTCGCTGATCTGGCCGATCACTGCGGCCTCACGGTGCGCGACGTCGCCCGGGCCCTCGTCGGCGCCTTGGAGGGCCGTCCACTCACGGCGAAGATGCAGCGCGAGCTCGGCAGCGCGGTGGTGCGCCTCAAGGACGGCGCTCCGGCCTGAGCGGGTCAGCCGCTCCTCCTTCCGGCCGCGCGCTCCTGCCCCCCGGCCGAAGATGCACGACACGGACCAGACACCACGCCCCTGCGCCGGACGGACGCCGCCGCGCAGAGGCCGCACCCGCCGTTGGAGCAGGGACTTGAACCACAGGAGGTTCGCATGCCTGAGGACCATGCCCGTAAGCCGAAGATCGACCAGGCGTTCCGCGTTTCGGACGGTCAACCGGTGGAGTTCGAGGGTAAGACAGTGCACCTTGCCTTCGGTATTTCCATGAAGTGGGCGACGTCCAGGCTGGCGATCGCCTTCACCTCTTCCGTAAGCAAACCGCCCCAGGGCGTGTGTCTGGAACTGTCGGAAGGCGATCTGCTCGTCAACGGCTCCCGGTCGCCGGGCGTCTGCCTGTGGGCCGACTCGGCGCCGCCGGTGGTATACCTGGAGCCGCTGATCAAGCCCACCGCCACGTCGACGCTGCAGGTCTGGAACTGCTGGCGAGGCGGGGACGGGGAACCCCAGATGTGGAGGGGCAACGCCGGCCTGCTCGTCGACCTCAACCCCGGCGCCTCCTACCGCTTCAGCTGCAGCGACGGCACGGGACATGCCGACTTCACCGATCTCATCTTCGGCCTGGAGATCCAGGAGAAGACCAGCGACCCGTGGCTGGAGCCGCTGCCGCCCCAGACATTCACCCTGAGTACGGACTCCACCCACCCCCGCAGCGCCAACGCGTGACGACCGCCAGCGCCCGGCACATCTACCAACCGCAAACCCCACTCACCCCTTGACCAAAGTCATAGGGCCCCCGTGGACCTGATCCAGGGGGATCCCCAGACCCACCGGATCGGCTCGCCCTGAGCAACTTCTCCGGATTCGGCAGGCAGAACACCTCGTTCGCGTTGCAGCACGACCGGGCCTGATGCTCTGCGGGAGCAACAGCTCCCATCGTGTCAACTGACCATTCGCCACCCTGCCCCGCGGCGCCTTCGCCCGACTCACGTCACTCTGCTGTGCAGCACAGGGTGGACGGCTGCTTCCGTATCCGCGGACTAGTCCTCATCAGCGGTCGTGTGGCACAGCTTCTCGACTGCCCCGTTCTCGTCGCTGGCACCGAACATCCAGCGGTTCACGGACGAAGGGGTCGTTCATGGCCCTTCCTATGCCTTGCAGCCGCAGACAGGATTCAGCTTCCGCCGTGGTCCGATAGCAGGTGCGCGCCCGCTGGCAGGCACAGCCCCTCTGCTCCCCTGCGGGCACAGGCGGGTGACAGCCTCACCCGCTATTGCATCGACCTGCGCGGCTCGGAGTTCACCGGCGGCGCGCTCGACAACAAATAGCCCGTCCGGTGGCTTCTCGCGCCAGACCTCGCCTGAGCGGCTCTCCCCTGGTACGCATCGCGCCATGTGACCCCGGTGAACTCGAGCAGTAGATGCCGTCGGCCTGCCTCGAACTCGCGGATGATGGTGTCACTGAGCTTGCCGATGTTGATGACGTCCAGCTCGCCGGTGAGTGCGAGCGTGAGAAACGGTGGGTTGCAGGGCAGGGCCTCGCGGATGGCCCGTCGATCCTTCGCACGCCATGCCGACCGCTGGCGGGGCCCGGAGTTCACTGGCGGCACACCTTCAACGCCAAAGTCACCCGCCCCGCAGACCCTCGCGATCGACCTCGCCCGACGCGGTGACGGTGCTCTCTCGTCGGACTACGGTCAACAACACCATCGTTGTGGGTGCCAGCCAGCGTTCACAGTCGGCGCCAGCGTGCGGAGGCGAAGGAGAAGACGCCGAAGAGGATCAGCCCGATGGCGACGGCGACCAGCAGCCACGGCCCCATGGGGGTGTCGGTGAAGCTGCGGAGTGTGCCGTCCACGCCTTTGGCTTCGTCCGCGTCGAATTGGATGGCCGCTGTCAGGACGAAGATCCCGGCCGCGGCGAACACCATTCCGCGTGCCACGCCACCGCTGACGCCGAGGCCGGTGACGATCTGTTTCGTGCGGGGGCTCATGGCAGCGGTGTCCAGCTGGCGCAGGAACTTGCGCATGGCCGCCCGGAGCGCGAGCACCGTGCCGATCCCGATCAGGAGGCATCCTCCGGCGGCCACGAGGATTTGCCCGTAGGGCAGTTTCAGTACGGATGCCGTCCAGTCCTTGGACTGCGCGTTGCCGCTGGATCCCTGGCCGCCGCCGGCGGCGTAGGTGGCGGTGGCCCAGCAGATGAAGCCGTAGAACAGCGCCCGGCCGCCATCGAGCAGTCGGGAGGGAGTCTTGCGGTCGGGGCCACGGGTCAGCACCGCACGGGAGGAACGCCACAGGGCCATGCAGCCAAATCCCACGACCAGCACCCACAACATGATCTTCCCGAAGGGCTGTTCCGCGATCTTCGCCAGCGCACCCTGCCGGTCCGCCGACTTCCCGCCGCTGCCGAGCGCCATCTGGATGGCCAGGGCGCCGATGAGGACGTACACGACTCCCCGCGCGGAAAAGCCCGCCCGCCCCGCGGCGGACAGCGTCTGGTTCTCCGCCGAGCGCCGGATCGCGGCACCGCCGGTCCGCTTCTGACCGGATACTTGGGACGACGTCACAATGTCTCTCCTTGCAGCATGGCCGACGGTGAGCATCTCGGCCCGCCGAGTGGCCCCTTGGTGTGATCAGCGGCAGGCGAGTTGTCGCTCGCCGTGGGTGCCCGGCTCATGGGTCAGGTCGTAGTGCTGGAAGACCGCCGCCTCCTGGTCGGCCGAGAGCACGTCGTCCTCTCGTTTTCCTGGGCCCGGACTGGCTGGCCATGAAACCTGCCTCACCCTGAGACGCTCGGGTATCGGAGGCCGGTAACCGTCACCGGTGATGTTGTTGGTCCCGGCGGTCCTGGCTGTTCCAGCGCCCCTGGCGCTGGCGTCGGTAGCGGCGATCCCAGCGGTCTTGACGATCCCTGCGGTCCCGATAGTCGCGGTACTCGAAATTCCCGCTCTGATCCCGGCCGCCCCTGCCACCCCGGCCGTAGTGGAAAGCACCGAAGATCAGCACGGCTGCGGCCACCCACCACATGGCATGCAGGAATCCGAGGCCGAGCAGAGCCACGACAAGGATGACGAACAAGACGATCACGGCGCGCCTCCCGGGGCGGAACAGATCATCGCGCCGGGGACTGGGGCCTCACTTCGCAGCCTAGCCCTGTCAAGAGGTCGCGGATACGTTTCGACGCCAGCGCATTTCGCCTTACGCACATGGCTACTTGACAGCTTGTCAGGAAATGAGGCGGCGATTAACGTCTGCGGTGCCGCCCCGGCCCCCGGCAGCGTCGACTGGTTGCCGCGCCCCTCACAGGCGCCACTCGCGCACCGCAGACGGCCCGCCGCATCACGCACGTTGCCGCCTTCGCCCTTGCCTCCCCCACAGCGACCACGGCAACGGCTCGATGCGCTCCACGCGGGCATCCCCGCCCCTGCCCGCCTCACCGCACATGCCCCCAAGCAGGCGGTATTCATGTACGCGCTGGTCGCTCTCGTCCCCTTCATCCTGCTCGCCACCGTGATGAGCCTGTCCTGGTGGGAGGACCGCATCCTCCCGGCGCAGGCCGACCCGACCGACGCTTCCCGCGCGGCTCCGGCAACCCCAGTGGGCCCGCATCTCACACCTGACCCCACGCCGCTCAACGGCCGTTGACAGGCGTCAGGAGCAGGCGTTGACTGGCGGCACGGCGTAGGACCGTGCCACTCCGGACCCATCGGGTGCGGCATTCCACCTTCCCGCTTCGCCCGGACCCCGCGGATGTCAAGAACCTCTCCGCGTGCTCTGGAGGCCCGGCGATGCTGTTCTGGATTCTCCTCCTTCTGCTGATCCTGGTGATCTTCGGGTTCGGCTTCACCATGCAGGTCCTCTGGTACGTCGCAGCGGTACTGCTCGCCGTCTGGCTCATCGGATTCGTCATGCGCGGCCGCAGCGGTGGCAGTCGGAACCGCGGCGGTGGCCGCGGCCGGTTCAGCCGCAGCCACGGATAGCCCGGCACCCACCCCTCAACCAAGGTCGGAGAGAGGACAACTGTGAGTACTGAACGCAGGTTTGGGAACAAAGTGCAGGCGCTCAAGGGCCGGATCACTCAGCGCATCGGTCGAGGCACCCGCAACAGGCGACTTGAGCGCGAAGGCAGGACCGACCGGATGTCCGGAAACCTGAAGCAGGCCGGCGACAAGGCAAGGAACGCCTTCCGACGCTGACCCCCAAACCGCCCCGGGTGGCACTCACGCCACGTGGGCGCCACCCGGCCGGCATCAACAGAGAACAACTCAATAGAGGTTGATGGAAATGAAGCAGAGCACCGAACAGAGCATGAGGCGGAGAAGGCAGCCATGTTCATCATCGTGATCATCGCCGTGGCCGTCATCGCGGCGACCGCCCTCTTCTTCATCAAACGCACGCGGACTCCCGGCGGCGGCAAGCACGGACTGCAGAGCCGCTTCGGACCCGAGTATCAGCGCGCGATCACTGACCACGACGGTGACGTCAAAGCAGCCGAACGGGAACTCGGCGAACGCGTGAAGCGGCACGGATCGCTCCAGGAGCAGCCGCTGTCACCCGAGGAGCGCGAGTACTACGTGGCCCAATGGGCCGACGTTCAGGAACAGTTCGTCACATCGCCGCAGAAGGCAGTCGCTGAGGCCGACACGCTGTTGGCGCGGCTGGCCGGCGACCGGGGATACCCCGTCGGGGAGCAGTTCGAGGAGCGGATCGCCGCCCTCTCCGTCCACCATGCCCCCTACGTGCAGGGCTATCGCAGCATGCACACCGCGGCTCACGGTCAGAGCGGGACCGAGGAGATGCGAGAGGCCATGGTCGAGGCCCGCGGCCTCTTCGATGCACTGGCCACCGCACCACCCGCCCACAACGACCGGCACCATACGCAGTCCGCCGAAGACCACGGCCACCCGTCGTGGACACCCAGGAGGCGGCACGCCAAGGGAAGCGGCACATCATGAGGTACGACCAAGAACGCGCCCAGGAGCCTGTGACCACGAGCGCGGAATCCGCGAAGCAGCGCGCCCCACAGACACCTGGGGCCGAACCGGCCCGCGCACCGCACCAGTCCGGCATCAGCGCCGTCAATTCTGGTCAGACCCCGACGGAGATGCTGATCACGCAGGGCGACCGGGACAAGATGACCATGCGCCTTCAGCAGGCCCTGAGCACTTTCGTCGAGAACCCGCACCAGGCGGTCCAAGAGGCTGACAGCGTCTTCGAGGAAGCCGCCACCCACCTGACCGATGTCCTCACCGAACGACGCCACACCCTGCGCGCAAGCTGGCAGGGCCCGGGCACCGAAACACAGACCGAGGAACTACGCCTCGCACTGCGCCAGTACCAAGAGACCACCGAGCGGCTGCTGCGCATCTGATCCAGGACGGGGCCAGTGGCAATCCTTTTCCTGCAGGCCCGGCGCGGGCTGCGCGTGTGTCACGGCCCTTCGTCCACCGGCCGCACGGTCCAGCAGGTACCGCAGGAGGTACCTGCCTGACCGGCGGCCGCGATGAGGAACTGCGGAGGGTTCGTCAACGGATCCTCCGCCTCGATCCAAAGATCGTGGCCCGCCAGCTGCAGTGCGACACCATCGCCGTTCGGCACAGCGGTCCAGGTCGTATGCCCCATACCGCTCGACAGCGTCGTCACGACTGCGCCGAACTCTGCGGCCGGCACCCCCAACAGCCTGCCGGTCGCCGCGTTTTTCAACTGGACTCCGGCCCCCAGGACATCCACGCTCCACCGCTCACGTGGTCCGCGGGCAGGCACGAGCAGCGCGGCAACACCGCCACCGACATCGACGGTCCCCAGCACCAAGCCCGCATCCGACTCCAGCGTCACGGTGCCAACCAGCACGACCATCGAACCCCCTGCCTCCACCAAACCTGCGCCCGACCGCTGGCAGCCTCACACGGCCACGCCCGCGCCACAACTACACCGGAGCGGGTAACTCGACTCACCCTGGCGGGATGGGTGCTATGCGGTCTTCGAGGTTGCACAGTCAATGCGGGGCGTCGGCACGGGTGCGGTACTTCCGCGCTACGGCCTCGATCACTGTGCGGTGGCTGTGCCACCGGCCGCCCCGTGCAGGCTGGCGTGGGAGCAGGCCCTTGATCCGCTTCCACGCTGTGTCGGTCACTGCGCACGCGTGATCAGAGCTGCGTGGGGCACTCGTGTGTCGGCGTAGCCACCGGAATCGCCTGTGGTTCGCCGCTCATCGGCAGGAGGAGACAGATGCTGGCATTCGCGGCGGCCGTGCTCTTCGTCATCGCCTTCATCATCCACGCAACCGAGACGTCAACCGAGGCGGTCTTCAGCCCGACGAGCCTCATGCTCGTCGGGCTCGCCCTCCTCGCCCTCCACTCGGGCGGCCTGGGGTCCGGATGGTCCCCTCGCAGCCGCGGTCGCCGGCGCTGAGTGCTCTCGCTCTCCGACTGGACTGTCGAACGCGTGGCACGCACGTCGCCGTCCGGCACACGCGCGGCGCGCCCCGGTGCTTCCGGGCCGCCGCCGCACGTGTCGCCTTGAGCGTGGTGTTACCGCACCCGACCCTCGACAGTCTCTGATGCGTTCCCTTCGGGCAGGTGCACGTCGGCTACGGAAATATCCACTTCGACGACTTCGAGACCAGCCATTCGTTCCACCGCCCCGATCACGTTCTCGCGTACGTCCGCGGCGACCTCGGTGATGTTCACTCCTTACTCCACGACCACTTCCAGGTCGATGGCGGTCTGCTTCTCGCCGACCTCGGCCCTGACGCCGCGTCCCGCGCTGGAGCGTCCGCCGGGCACGCGATCGCGCATCGCACCCACGGCGCGGCTGAATCCGCCTCCCCGTGCGTGGATTCCGGGCACGTCGCGTGCGGCGATTCCGGCGATCTTTTCCACAACCCCGTCCGCGATGGTCGTCTTACCCCGGGTGCTGGGTCTGGCTGATCGGCTCCGTCACGCGAAGCCACCTCCTCGGGCGGGATGGGGACTATCCTGAAGTACGGACGTCCTGGACCCCGGCGGACCTGTTGTTGCTCGACACAGATGGCTGCGGGGAGCGGACCACGTCGTCCGGTCGCCCGGTGCATCCCTTGGAGGCAACTGAGCGGTTCCCTTGTCCTGGTGGGCAGTTTTTGGGACCGCCTGTTCGCCTGCCTCCGCCGAATGTATGCCTCTGCCGGGCGCATCCCGAGAGGAACCGGGAGTCCGATTCCTCTGTGTGGCTCTGCCCGGCGGATCTTTGGAGCTGAGGCGTCATGCCTTTACCGCAGTTGAACATCTACCGGCACGGCAAAAGGAACCGGGCGCTGATCACCCTGGCCGGTGAGATCGATCTGGAGACGGTGCCGCTGATGCGCGCGACGTTTGAGCGGTGCCTCCGGGACGGCGTGCGCATCATCGACGTCGATCTCACCCCTGTCACCTTCTGCGACTGCAGCGGCCTCAACACCTTTGTCGAGGCGTTCCTGCACTCCAGCGCGGCTGGGGGGACGCTACGACTGCATTACCCGCCTCCCATGCTGGCGCGGATGATCGCCCTGACCGGTTGCGGCTTCGTACTCATGGGGCTGCCTGTCGTTCCAAGACCAACGCCCCTCCAGGGCCCTCTCTCCGCTGCCCCGATTCCACTCCCCGTGGCGGGTTTCGAGGCAGTGCATCAGCTCGCTCCTGCTGTCTCGGGCGGTGTGCTGTGACGGCCTGGTCCCGGCTGCGCCGGGTGAACCGCTGGCTGGTGGAGGACCTGCTCGAGGATCTGGCGGATCTGTACGTGGAGTCCCGAGAGACAGAGCCCCGCGAGGAGTACCGCAGTCGCAGTCGGCAGGACTTCCTGAACCGTCTGGCCGGTGACATCCGTCGGCCGGGGTTCGCCATGGTGATCGCGGAGACTGATGGCTTGGTGGGATGTGCCTTCGGCTTCCCGGTGCGCAGCGACGGCTTTTGGTGGTCGGGCTTCGACGGTGAGTTGCCGCGCAGCATTGAGCAACTCACCGAGTCCGACCGGGCCTTCGCGATCACCAACATCTTGGTCCGCCCGCACTCTCAGGACCAGGCCCTGGCCCGCCGTCTGCAGGAGCGGCTGTTGGGCGACCACCAGGCGTCACTGGGCACCACCTTGGTGGATCAGGCCGATCATCTGGCCCTGTGTGCCTTCCGGGCCTGGGGGTGGCAGGACATCGGAGAGAACTGGAGTCCGCCCGGCGCCATAGTGTTCCGTGTGCTGGTCCTCCCCCTCGGAGAGCGGACCATGGCGAGGCTGGAGGGACTGGCCCGACACGCCTGGACGCGGTGGCCCGCATGAAACCCACCAGCCGGTCGTCCCGAATCCGCGTGCTGGTCGCCGAGCAGGCGGCCCGGCGTGGTGCCCGGGTCGGGGTGGTAGACGTCTGCATCGCGGCGGTGGCCTCACTGCCGGTCGGCGGGGCCGGGGTGTCGGCGATGTTCCGGACCGGGGCGAGTCATCCCCTGTGCAGCACCGATGACATCAGTGAGCAGTTGGAAGAGCTGCAGCTCACGCTGGGCGAGGGGCCGTGTGTGGATGCCTTCACGCGCGGTGCGGCCGTCCTGACGTCCGACCTGAGGACCGGTGAACTACAGGACTGCTGGCCCGTATTCTCCGACGCGGCCCTGGAAGCCGGGGCACGCGCGGTCTTCGCGCTCCCTCTGCAGATAGGAGCGATCAGCCCGGGGGTTCTGGATCTGTACGCCCAGGTCCCGGTCCGGTTGGACACGGAGGAGCTGGCCGACGCACTGGCGTTCGCCGATCTCGCGACGCTGGTCCTGCTCGACGCCCGGATCGATGAAACGGGCGCATCAGGGAAGGGCCATACCGAGGACCTGGGCGGGTACCGCGCGGAGATCTCCCAGGCCACCGGCATGCTCACCGTCCAGCTCGGGGTCGGTATCGAGGAAGCCTTCGTGCGTCTGCGCGCCCATGCCTATGCCCACGGGCATCGGCTCACCGTCGTGTCCGCCGACGTGGTGGCCCGCCGTCTCCGCTTCTCCCCCGACGCGGAGCCGACCAGGAACGACGAGGACACATGACGCCCTCGCGCGGTCCGGTGAACGCACGATGCGCCGCGCTTCCCTCCCCATTCGGGCAGGGCCAGTCCTTCTTCATAGAGGTGTAAATGATGGACGAGCGACTACTGGCCAAGACCTTCGTCGAGTTGGCGGACACCTTGGTCGCCGACTTCGACCTGATCGACTTCCTGCGCCTGCTGACCGACCGCTGCGTGGGAATGCTCGGCGCGAGCGCCGCCGGCGTCCTGCTCGCCGACCGCGACGGCGAACTGCGAGTGATGGCCGCCTCCGACGAACAGGTGCGCCTGCTGGAGCTCTTCCAGCTCCAGAACGACGAGGGCCCCTGCCTGGACTGCTACCGCACCGGAACGCCCGTAGCCGTCCCGGACCTGCGTACGGAGACCGCCCGCTGGCCCCGCTTCGCCGCCCGGGCCCAGCTTCACGGTTTCAGCGCGGTCCAGGCCCTGCCCATGCGGTTGCGGGACGAGGTCGTCGGCGCACTGAACCTCTTCCGTACCGCCCCCGGCCCCTTCGATCCGCTAGGCACGCCCATCGCCCAGGCTCTGGCCGACGTCGCCACCATCAGCCTCCTGCAACAGCGCACCGCCCAACGCACCACGGTCCTCAATGAACAGTTGCAGACCGCGCTGAACAGCCGGGTACTGATCGAACAGGCCAAGGGGAAACTCGCCGAACGCCAGGGCATCGACATGGAGCAGGCGTTCACCGCCCTGCGCAGCTATGCCCGCGCCCACAACCGCCGTCTCTCCGACGTGGCCCGCGCCTTCATCGACGACACCGAACCCCTCGCTGATCTGGTGTCCTGACCCAGGCCACCAGAAGTGACGGGTGGTGCCCCCGGGACATCGCCGGCGCCCTCGGAAGGCCGGTGTGGTTGACGCGTCTTCGGCCAGACCGTCCAGCGTGGTTGCTCCGGGGGCGAGCGGGGTCTTTGCGCCGGGAGCGCGGGATCTGGGTCCGGCCCTCCCGAATGTGCCGCGGCGGGCTGATCCTGGCTGCCGGTTCCGAGCATGGATGGATCTGTCTCCCGGGCCGGTGCTGCCTTCACCGGCGAAGGCAGCAGCCTGTCTCCCACCGGCCGGGGTACCCGGCCGGCATGCGAACCCTCGAACCGCGTCCCGGCGAACACACAAACCTCGCTTCCTCGGCCACGAAGGGCCTGGCCGGCAACCGCAGCGCACGCCGGGCCGCCCTGCGCGGTACCGGCTCGCTGGCCCTTGTCTCCGCCGCCGTCCAGGCCACTGCCAAGGCGGTCGACCAGCTCCGACCGCTCCGGCATCCGCCGAGCGGGGTGGCGACCTCTCACCGCACGGCCGGAGCCGCCGCCCTCGCAACTGCTGTCACCCTGGAGACGCCACGGCTGGGGGCCGCCCTCATTCCCATAGCCGCGGGCATCGCCGTCTCCCGCCTCCGTTCCGGAGCACACACGCCCGGCCGCGTTCTCGCGGACGCCGCGCTCGGCGTGGGGATCGCCGTGGCGACCTGCCGCTGGTGGCCGCTGCACCGCGACGAGCCCGCCGACAGCGCCCGGCCGAAGCTCCCGGTTCCCGCTCTTCCGTCCGGCGAGGGTCTTGTCGTGGTCGTCAACAGCGACGCCGGTGGCGAAGTCCCGGCCGACGTCGAACTGCGCACTCTGCTGCCGAAAGCGGACCTGCGGCTCTGCGAAGCAGGCGAGGACCTGCACACCGTGCTTCGGCAGGCCGCCACGCAGGTACAGGCGCGTGGCGGCGCACTGGGCGTGGTCGGGGGCGACGGCACGGTCAACGCGGCAGCCGTGCTGGCCGTCGACAACCGGCTGCCGCTCGCGGTGTTCCCCGGCGGCACCCTCAACCACTTCGCCGCCGACCTCGGACTGCCGACCTTGAAAGAGGCCGCCGACGCGGTAGAGGCGGGCCGCGGCGGCGCCGTCGACCTCGGCCGGATCACCGGCAACGGCACCTGTACCTACTTCCTCAACACCTTCAGCATCGGCGTCTACCCCGAACTCGTCCGGGCCCGCGAAGCCCGCGAGAGGGCCCTCGGCAAATGGCCCGCCCTCGCCATCGGCCTGCTCCGCGTCCTCGCAGACGGCGCCCCCATCGACGTCACCGTTGACGGACAGCCCCGGCGGTTGTGGCTGCTCTTCGCCGGTAACAGCCGCTACGACCCGCCTGGCTTCGCCCCCTCCTACCGCCGCACTCTGGACGACGGCCTCCTCGACCTGCGCATCGTCGACGGGAAGCACCCCTTCGCCCGCACCCGCCTCGTGGCGGCCTTCCTCACCGGAACTCTCGCCCGCTCCCGCGTCTACCAGGAGACCACCGCCACCCGCCTGCACATCGAGGGCGCGGGCACGGGGGGCGACTACAGCCGTGACGGTGAAGTGAGCCCCGCCGCCGACATCCTCGTCCTCGACAAGAGGGGCCACGCCCTCACCGTCTATCTGCCTGCTCCCCAGTGATTCCGTGCCATCAGGGGACAGCAACGCCGGACCGATCCCGGGGCTATGCTGCGAAGCAGGCGCCCCCAGACCCCGGCCGCGCACCGCCCATTGGGCACGATGCCGTCCCGCGTGTCTTCCGGTCTTCTGAACCGAGGCGCCCCATGCACACTCCGCAGCACTCACACGAACCCGACAGCTCAGAGCCGTCCGCCATGGACGCCGTGCGTCTGCGCCGGCTGAACCGCTGGCAGGCCGAGGAACTGCGAGAGGACCTCGCGGACCTGTACGTGGAATCCTCCGCGGTTGACTCCGGTGAGGAGTTCCACGGCCGACAGGAGTTCCTGCATCGCCTGGCACACGACGTACAACAGCCGGGATTCGACATGCTGGTCGCCGAGGCGAAAGCACTGACCGGCTGCGCGTACGGACTTCCCGTGGCGCGCGACGGCTCCTGGTGGCAGGGGTTTGACGGTCCTCTGCCCCAGAACCTCGAGCAACTCACCGCGTCCGGACACGTCTTCGCGATCACCGAAACCCTCGTCCATCCGCACGAGCACGCCCGCGGACTCGCCCGCCGCCTGCAGGAACGCCTGCTCGCCGACCACCAGGCATCCCTCGGCGTCACCCTGGCCGACCAGGCCGATCACCCCGCGCTCGCCGCCTTCGAAGCCTGGGGCTGGCAGGAGATCGGACAGATCCACCGGCAGCCACCTGCCCCGACAACCCTGCGCGTACTGGTCCTTCGGCTCGGAGCGCGCACGACAGAGCACCCTGACGGTCTGGCTCACAACGCCCGGACCCAGCGGCCCGAGTAGCCCCGCATCCGGCAGCCCGCGGAGCATGCAGGGATACCGCAGGGCCCCTGTTTGGGATCCGCACGGCGGGCTACCCGAGCGAGGCGTCCAACGGTCGACCCGGGCGAAGGCACCGGAGAGTTGGGGACACAGCTCCTGGTGCCGCCCGCAGCACGCGCACGCCGTCACCGCCCATCGCGGAAGCACCTCAGCGCTCGGCGCAGCTCGCGTTGCATCTGCTCTGGGAACGGCTCGTCCACCGGCAGGCCCCAGGCCCGTTCACTGGAGCACGAGCCCCGGGACCCTGATCATGCCGCGCGCCTGGTCGATCACCGCACGACTGGACAGCGCCCTGCCCTCGACGCACAACTGCCGCTTGGCCCAGCGAGGCAAGGATGCCGAGGTGATCCCATCGGCCGTAACACTCGTGTCGCCGCCGCCTGCCTCCCCCCTCATAGAGCCGAAAGCGACAAACCGAGCACTACCTAGCCCGCATAGTCCTGCGTGCGCGGGTACATCAAGACCCTCGCCAACGAGGCCGCCGTCGACCGCACCGCGTTCTACGGCACCCGCCCCTACGCTCGCCTCCGCGCCGAGTTCGAACGACGGCTCCAGGCACTTCAAGACACCGGGGAGATCACCGACCCTCGCGAGGCCCAGATCACCCGGCTCAAGACAGAGAACACCAAGCTCAAAGAGCGGCTGACCAGGTCGGAGCAGATGATCGACGAGCTCGCGGACTTCCGTGGCCGCCCTGGCCCGGCTCGCCGCCCAGCACGAAGGAGATCGTCCGACTCCGCGAACCCGCCGGGACAAGTCGCGTCAGCCGCCTCCCGGCGCCACGAACCACCGTGATCGGGACGTGCAGTTGAGTCGGACCCGAGCTTGCCCGAGATCACTACTAGTCACACGGCGAGGATCCATACAGAAAGAATGGCCCCGCTCAAGGCGATGGCGGAGTGCAGTGCAACCCAAAGGGCATACATCCTGGTCCTCACCAGCAACGGGAAACGAAGGCGGTGGGTGCTTCGCACGGCCGCCAGCCCATCTTCAAATTCCAGTTCCGGGTGAAGTACACCGATCTTCTGACGCAGCCATCTGGCTTGCCGCATGTGAAACGCGCATCGCTCATGGGACTTCAGCGACGCCATGGCTCCATAGATCCCCAGAGCCACCATGGTCACGGTCACCGTGAGCATGGGCGGGTGGAGGCCCTTTTGCGCGAGAAACCCCAGTCCGGCCGAGACGATGACGACGATGATGTTCGTCAACGTCGCCCGCTGGTTCTCGACCTGGCGGTCAGATTCACGCTGTTCCTGCCAGAACGCTAAAAGTACGTCGGTCTTGTCAGCCACGGCTCCCCCTGCGCTCAGACTCACATGCTCCCCACCTCGTCTCAGATCATCTATCCCGCGGGGCCGTTGTCGACGCATGACTCGGAACCCCCGGCGATGAGGCGTGATGCCCGTCACGCCAAGTGGGGCTGGAATGCAACACGCTCACCGAACTGCATCGCGAAACCGCTCGCACCGAGGTAGCAGCGTGATGGAGGCCGGAGCCACCCTGGACGAGGCCCAAGCGCTGCTGCGACACGAGGTGATCGAATGTCCACGGGCCCCGGACCTGCTAATCCGCTGCACCCGCCCGGCCGGCCAGGGCCTGGGGCCCCGGGGCCCCAGGAGAGCTCATCGGCCGCACGACGCGATCGCGCGGGTCACACACCCGGAGGCTTGTCCGTGCGAGCTCCGCTCCGGCAGCCCGCGTCCAAGCCCTCGCTGGCGGCGTCGACGCGTGCCCGCAACGCCGATGCGACCCCGCACTCGTCCCCAAACCTCCTGGCAACCGCACAGGTGAGAGACCTGCGGGCCGCTGACTCGCAAGGTGCGCATGCCTCCAGGGTCGCAGTTCACCCCGCACGGCCACGGGATCTCCCGCTGCATTCGAGCTGGGCCAACAGGCGCCGGAGAGTTCGTCGGGCGGGTACAGCCGATGACACGGGAATTCAACGGCGGGCAGCCGGTGGTCGCGACGGGCCTTGCTGCGTCTGGGGCGGTCAGGTGCAGCAGTCGCATCCGGGGTGGCAGCCACATGCATCCTCTTCGGCGTTGGCGATGGGCGCCGCAGCGGCGGCCGGGGGCGCGCAGCATCCCTTGCCCTGCCAGGCGTCGCGGCCTTCCTTGACGGCGATGGCGGCGATGACAAGGCCGGCGATGGGGTCGGCCCAGGACCAGCCGAGGGTGGCGTTGAGGACGAGGCCGACCAGGAGGACGGCGGAGAGGTAGGTGCACAGGAGGGTCTGCTTGGAGTCGGCGACGGCGGAGGCGGAGCCGAGTTCGCGCCCGGCGCGGCGTTGGGCGGCGGACAGGAACGGCATGACCGCCAGGGACAGGGCGGCGATGACGATGCCGGGTATGGAGCGCTCGGCCTCGCCGGTGCCGGTCAGGGCGCGTACGGCGTCGACGCCGACGTAGGCGGCGAGGGCGAGGAAGGAGACCGCGATGATCCGCAGGGTGGTCTTCTCCCGGGCCTCGCGCAGGGCGTGGTCGCGGGCGGAGAACTGCCAGGCGACCGCGGCGGCCGAGGAGACCTCGATGACCGAGTCCAGACCGAAGCCGATCAGCGCGGTGGAGGAGGCGATCGTCCCTGCGGTGATCGCGACGACGGCCTCGATGACGTTGTAGGTGATCGTCGCAGCGACCAGCAGGCGTATCCGCTTCGCGAGAACATCCTGCCGGGCAAGGCTGGGGCCGATGGATATGGAGGCCATCAGCAGCACCCCTTCGTCTCGGCATCGACGCAGGTGCGGTCGGTCTCTACGGCGACCACGGCGGTGCGCAGGTCGTCCAGCGCGTGCCCGAGCCGTTCGTCGGCCAGTTCGTAGCGGGTGCGCCGTCCGTCGGGCACTGTGACGGCCAGGCCGCAGTCGCGCAGGCAGGCAAGGTGGTTCGACAGCCGGGTACGGGAGACGCCGAGCGCGTCGGCAAGATCGGCCGGGTAGGCCGGGGCATCCCGCAGGGCGAGCAGGATGCGGCAGCGGATCGGGTCGGCGAGTGCGCGGCCGAAGCGGGCCAGCACCTCGATGTCGGAGGCAACAGTCAGCACGGCACGACAGTACATAGAATCCTGAATCCAGGAAACCGTGGACTCTAGATGAGAATGTAACGCCTGCTGCATTCCCGAGCGTGACGAATGCTGAACAGCGCATACGGTGGCTGCTCCTGGTGATCAAGCTGCCTGCGGATCCGTCCCGGCACCGGGTGGCGGTGTGGCGGGAACCGCGCAAGATCGGAGCCCTCTCGCTGGGCCAGGGCATCTGGGCCGTGCCGGAGGCGCCGGTCTTCGCCGACGGCGTGCAGCGTGCTCTCGACCTCATCGACAGCGCGGGCGGGCAGGGCGTGACGCTCCGGGCATCCGGGCGCTCGCCCGAGGACGCGTCCCGCTTCCGGGAGATGTTCACCGCCGCCCGATCGGCGGACTGGGCGGAGTTCCTCGCGGACTGCGGCAAGTTCGAGGCCGAGATCGACGAGGAGGTCCGCATCGCCAAGTTCACCCTGGCCGAGCTGGAAGAAGAGAAGCAGAGCCTGGAGCGGCTGCGTCGCTGGCACCGGGACCTGACCGCCCGTGACGTCTTCGGTGCCCCGGAGGCCGCCGAGGCCGGGACGCGCCTCAAGCAGTGCACAGCCATCTGCGAGGACTACGCCGAGCGCTCTTCGGCGCGCTGCACGCGCGTGACGAGGACGCCTTGTGAGCCATCCGCCTGTCGCCCCCTGCTGCCCCGATGCGGGCCATGTGCCCGCTGTACGCGGCGGGGTTCACCGCCGCCTTCGGCGCGCACGGCATCGCCGCCAACCTCGGCGGCTTCTCCGAGGACGCCGTCGCCTCGCTGCTGGTCCTGGACGGTCTGCCCGCCCTGGACGACGGCGCCGAAGTGCTGCTGAAGCCGGCGTTCGGCTCGCTCCCCAACCGGATCGGCGGCAAGCCGGTCCTGCTCGGCGGCCTGAGCTCGTTCGCCGCAGCCTCCGCCCTTTCCCCGTCCGCTTCCGCGCTGGTGGCCCGCCTCAACCCGGCGGCCAAGCGCGGGCGTGCGTTCAGCAGTTACGGCTTCTACAAGTCCATCGGCTACACCCTCGGTGGCATCCTGGTGCTGCAAGCCCACGCGGCTGCGGCGGAGGGCATGTGCGTACGGCCTCTGGGTGCGGATCGGCAGTGGGCGTGGGAGTGCCCCGGAGGCGACCGGAGAGGGCGACCGGGCCCGGATCGTAGTAGCTGATCAGCCCGCCGTGGGACCGGATGACAAAACAGCCAGAGTCGCCCTGAACGGGCAAGGGCCGCCGCGTCACGAGCCTGGCAAGGTCAGCAGACCGGACGGCAGGGGCCCTAGAGTGCGGCGTGTGTCGTCGTACAGCATCGGGCAGGCAGCGCGGCTGCTGGGAGTGAGTTCGGAGACGGTCCGGCGGTGGGCGGACTCCGGGCGCCCGGCGGGGTTCTTGATGACCACGGCCGCCCTCGAACACGAGGAGGGCAGCGCCCACGACGACGGAAAAATGGACGACCTCCCTCGGGCCTTCAAGGGCAACCTCTGCCGCTGCACGGGATATCGCGCCATCGAGGACGCAGTGCGCGGCGTCAAGCACACCGAACGCCCCTGCGCGGGCAAGGCGGTGGGCAAGAGTCTCGGCGCCCCGGCAGGACCCCAGGTCGTGACGGGCACCGCCCGCTACACCTTCGACGTCGAGGTCCCAGGGCTGCTGCACATGAAGCTGCTGCGCTCCCCGTACCCGCACGCCCGCATCCTCGCCATCGACACCTCCGCAGCCCTGCGGGTCCCCGGAGTCCACGCCGTCCTCACTCACGAGGACGCACCGCCCACGCTGTACTCCAGCGCCCGGCACGAACACCCCACCGAGGACCCGGACGACACCCGCGTTCTCGACGACACCGTCCGCTACGTCGGCCAACGCGTCGCCGCCGTCGTCGCGACAAGCGAGCAGGCAGCCGAGGAGGGCTGCCGACGGATTGACGTGACGTACGAGGAACTGCCGTTCGTCACCGATCCCGAGGAGGCCATGCGCGAGGGCGCGCCCGTCATTCACGCCGGCAAGGGGCCGGAGGTGCGGATCGCCCGCGTCGAGAACAACGTGGCCGGCGAGGTGCACGGCGAGATCGGCTCCGCCGACGACGGATTCGCCGAAGCCGCGGTTGTGTACGAGGAGACGTTCCGCACCCAGCGGGTCCAGCACGCCAGCCTCGAAACCCACGGCTGTGTCGCCTACTTCGAGCCGAAGGAGGACGGCACGGGCGAGCGGCTCACGGTGCGGTCCGGCACCCAGACACCCTTCCTCACCCGCCGCGCACTGTGCGCTCTCTACGGACTACCGGAGGACGAAGTCCGCGTTGTCGCAGGCCGGGTGGGCGGCGGCTTCGGCGGCAAGCAGGAAATGCTGACCGAGGACATCGTCACCCTCGCCGCGCTCAAACTGCGGCGCCCCGTCAAGCTCGAGTACACCCGCGCCGAGCAGTTCTACGGCGCCACCACCCGCCACCCGTTCACCATTCGCATCAAACTGGGCGCCCGGGCCGACGGCACACTGACCGCGATCCAGATGCGGGTGGTGTCCAACACGGGCGCGTACGGCAACCACGGCCCGGCCGTGATGTTCCACAGCGTCGGCGAGTCCTTCGCCGTCTACCGGGCCCCGCACAAGAAGGTGGACGCCTATTCCGTCTACACCAACGGCGTTCCCGCCGGCGCCTTCCGGGGCTACGGCCTGGGCCAGGTCACCTTCGCCGTCGAGTCCGCCATGGACGAGATGGCCCGCCGCCTGGACATGGACCCGCTCGCCTTCCGGAAGCAGAACATCATCGGCCCCGGCGACCACATGCTCAGCCCGATCGGCGAGGAGGAAGACCTGCACATCGCCTCGTACGGCCTCGCCCAGTGCCTGGGCATCGTCCGCAAGGCCATCGCGGAGGACCGGAGCGCCGACGACGTGCCGAAGGGCTGGCTGACCGGCCAGGGCACGGCCATGGCGATGATCGCCACGGGCCCGCCCGGCGGCCACTACGCCGACGCGGCCGTCAGCCTCCTCGCCGACGGGACGTACGACATCGCGGTCGGCACGGCCGAGTTCGGCAACGGCACCACCACCGTCCACAAGCAGATCACCGCGGGAGCGCTCAACACCACCATGGACCGGATCGCCATCCGTCAGTCCGACACCGACGTCGTCCGCCACGACACCGGCGCCTTCGGCTCGGCCGGCACGGTCGTGGCGGGCAAGGCGGTCCTGCTCGCCACGGAATCTCTGGCGGGCCGCTTGAAGACCTTCGCGGCACGGCACACGGGCGTGGCGCGCCACTTGTGCACGCTCGGCGCGGAGGGGTTCGACTGCGCAGGACGGACGGTCACCCTCAAGGAGATCCACGAGGCGGCGCATGCGCAGGGGGCGCTCGACGAGATCACGGCGGAGGGCCACTGGGGCGGCACCCCGCGCTCGGTGGCCTTCAACGCCCAGTGGTTCAGGATCGCCGTCGACCCGGACACGGGCGAGATGAAGATCCTGCGCAGCGTCCACGCCGCCGACGCGGGCAAGGTCATGAACCCTCTGCAGTGCCGCGGCCAGATCGAGGGCGGAGTTGCCCAGGCACTGGGCGCCACGCTCTTCGAGACCGTACGCCTCGACGAGCGGGGCGAGGTGACGACGGCGGCCTTCCGGCGCTACCGCCTCCCGCAGTACGCCGACGTGCCACGCACCGAGGTCCACTTCATGGAAACCACCGACGCGATCGGCCCCCTGGGAGCCAAGTCGATGAGCGAAAGCCCCTTCAACCCGGTGGCCCCCGACTTCGCCAACGCACTGCGCGATGCCACCGGGATCCGCTTCACCGAGATGCCGGTGACCCGCGACCGAGTCTGGCTGGCGATGGACCAGGAGGCGGCGCGAAGGGGGCGGGCCTGATCCGAACGATGGCATGCCTCTACAAGGGCGGTCCGTCGCCCTCCAACTCCTGGTGGGAGTAGCGCTACTCCGTCCAGGGATCACCGATGTTGTGGTAACCGCGCTCCTCCCAGAAGCCGCGCCGGTCCTCGGTGAGGTACTCGATGCTGCGCAGCCACTTGGGGCTCTTGTATCCGTAGGGGTGGGGGACGACGAGACGTAGCGGGAAGCCGTGTTCGGCCGTGAGGGGTTCGCCGTTGTGGTGGGTGGCCAGAACCGTTTCGGGAGTGGCGAAGTCACTGAGGCGGAGGTTGGCGGCGTAGCCGTACTCCGCCCAGGCCATGACGTGCGTGACGCCCAGTGCGGGCGGGACCAGCTCCAGGACCGTCGTGGCGGCGATTCCGAACCACTCGTGGTCCGTCGAGGTGGGGCCGGTCGCGCAGTGCAGGTCGGCGACCACCGTGATCCGTGGGCGCGCGGTGAACTCGTCGCATTTCCATGTGTGTTCGTCGCCGTCGGCGGTTGCTCCGAAGACGCGCAGGTCCCAGCGCTCGGGGCGAAAGCGGGGGACGGGGCCGTAGTGCGATACGGGCCAGCCCAGCACGCGTCGCTGCCCCGGGGCACGGGGCGGGGAGTGCCGCGCGCATAGCTTTGCGGGCCGGCACGGTCACTTCCCACAGGTGCTCCCCCTCGTCTACGTCCGGCCGGACGGAATCCTGGATACTCCGTTCAAACCGGGTAGGCATGTTTCTGCGTCGCTTTGACCGTGGCCCAGACCGGCGCTCCCGGGTGGAGCTCCAGCTCCGCGGCCGCGACGGTGGTCAGATCGGCGGCAAGGGGCAGTTCGCAGGTGAGGTCCACCCGGATCTGGTCGCCGTGCGTCTCCAGGCCGGCCACCTCGCACTTCCACAGGTTGCGTGCGCTGGACCCGCTCGTGAGGGCGGGACCGGCGTCGAGGCGGACGGTGTGCCCGTCGGCCTGGCCTCGGTAGAGGTTGAGGCCGACCAGCTGGGCGATGTAGTCGGTGCGCGGATGCCGAGCGAAGTCGGAGGGCGCACCCTCCTGGACCAGGCGGCCGTGCTCGATGACGACCAGGCATTCGGCGAGCACCATGGCATCCAGCGGATCGTGGGTGACCAGTATGGCGACGGAAGCCGGTCAGGTGCCTTCGGAGTTGGGCCCGTACCCCCAGGCGCGTGCGGGCGTCGAGCGCGGCGAGCGGCTCGTCCAGGAGCTGAGCCGCGGGTGGGTGGCCAGCGCACGGGCGAGGGCGACACGTTGGGACTGGCCCCGGAGAGGCGGCGGGGTTTCGCACCGGCATGCTCGGCCAGACCCATGCGGTCGAGCCACGCGGCGTCCTGGGCGCGAGCCTCCGCCTTGGACACGCCGTGGCAGCGCGGCCCGAACGCCACGTTGTCCAGGGCGGACAGGTGCGGGAAGAGCAGATAGTCCTGGACGACGCCGACCGGGCGGGACTCGGGCGGCATACGGTCCAGGGAAGCTCCGTCCAGGTGCAGATGGCCGCCACTGGAGAGCGGAGCGAGTCCGGCCAGCGCGCGCAGGGCCGTGGTCTTGCCGGCTCCGTTCGGCCCGAGCAGTGCCACGACGTCACCCGCTGCCGCGCCGAACTGTCCCGCCGCCGACTGCCGGAGAGCGGGGTGGACCTCGCCGCTCGCACTCGTCCCCGATGCCGTGTCCCGCACGACCGAGGTGGGGCTGGCGGAGATCTCCAGCCTCGGCGTGCACCTGGTGCCCGCCGCCGAGTTGGCTGGCCACCTGCCCCGGCCGATGCCCGACGCAGTAATCCCTGCGCACGCGGAGGGCCGCCCACGGATAGGGCGTGCGTGCCGGGGGCCTCACACCGCCGGAGCGTGAGGCCCTCACGCTGTTGCGCGTGCGCGCAGATCAGGCGGTGGCCAGGGAGACCTCGGTCGACTTGATCAGCGCGACGACCGCGGAGCCGGCGGCCAGGTTCAGGTCGGCGACGGCGTCCTTGGTGATCGCGGCGGTGAGCGCGCCGCCCTCGACATCGACCTTGACGGAGGCCATGGCGCCGCCGGTCGCCACGTCGGTGACCGTGCCGGCGATCTGGTTGCGGATCGAGACGCCGGCGACCGGGCCGGTGGCGAGGGAGACCTCGGTGGACTTCACCAGGATCTTCACCTCGGAGCCCTCGGCCAGACCGAGCTCCTTGACGGACTCGGTGGTGATCGCGGCGGTAACGTCCTGACCTCCCGCGAGGCGGACCTTCACGGTCGCCATGGCCTCGCCGGCGGTGACGGACGCGACGGTGCCGGGGATCTGGTTGCGGATGCTCAGGCTCATGGGGTGCTGCCTCACAGAGTCGGAAGAGAAGAGGACTGGAGCGCCGTGGCGCTGTCATGCCCTGAAGCTAATACGTCCCGAAACATCCTGTTGCGAGGCCATCGCATCCACCAGGGGGAACGCGGCACTGGGCTGGCAGATCACGCAGGGACCAAAGGCACCATTCTTCGAAGCCCTCCGTACACCCCGATCCGTGCCCTTCGGGCACTCCTTCCGCACCTGCGCCTGCTATGTGGGTGATCGCCCGATGGCGTAGATACACCCAATTCGCCCTCAATCTCTTGCATGTGCGGCTTTACTCCACCGGTCAGGCTGCGCGCCTGCTGGGTGTCAGTCCGGACACCACCCGCCGCCGGGCGGAGCGTCTGCCTCCTGGTCACCCACGACCCCGGTGAAGCCGTCTCTCTCCGACCGCGTCCTCGTCCTCGTCCTCACCGACGGACGCACCCTCCAGGACGCCTCCCTCGCCGAGGTGACCCGTCGCCCGCGCTCGCCGTGGGTGGCCCGGACGCTCGGCCACCGCCGATGGCGCCCGACTGCCCGGCGGACTGGATCTCACCGCCGCCGAGCCCCTGGACGAGGACACGCCGACCCTGGTCGTCGTACCGCCGGAGGCCATCTCCCTCCACCACGAGCGGCCCACCGGCAGCGCTCGCAACATCTGGCAGGGCACCATCCGGGAGGTCACCGTCGCCGGCAGCCGCCCGCGCCTGATCCTCACCTCCGACCACGCGCCGGACACAGTCGCCGAGATCACTTGAGGTCGCCGCCCAGGCCATCAGCGTGAGCCATGAGGGGTGAGGGATGAGGGAGGCTTGGAGCTGCGTGAGGTGACTCATGGTGACGTCACCTGGGGTTGGGGGCGAGCGCGGCGGCCCGGGGCATGGGCCGCCGCTCCCGGAAGGATCAGCTGTTGGCTTTGCTGCCGTGGTTGGCCTTCTTCTTGCGGCGGTCTCGCTTCTTGCGGGCGCGCTTGGACATGGTGGTGTTCCCTTTCAGGCGTGCTGGCCGACGAGCAGTGAGGCGAGCTTGTTGAGGCGCTTGACGTTGCGGTACTCGGTGGCGATGGGTGCCGGGTCGACGCGCTGGTCGCGGTCGTAGTAGGCGCCGTTGACGATCTCCGTGGCCGGGTCGCAGAGACGCACGACGTGCGTGGCGCCCTCGGTGGCCGTGGTTCCCTCGAGTGCGTACAGCGGCAGGAGAGCCGTGTCGCAGATGCCGGGGTGGAGGGAGACCGCGGTGACGCGGGGGTCTGCGGCGAAGACGGTGAGGGCGAGCTGCGACTGGGCGTAGGCGGCGAGCCGGGAGTAACTGCGGGCGCGGTTGGGGTCGTTCCAGGCGATGGAGGCGGTTCGGTGGAGGGTTGAGGACACGTTGACCACGCGGCCGCCGGGCTCGCTGGTGAGCGTCTGTTCCAGCAGGTGGGTGAGCAGGTAGTGGGAGAGGAAGTTGACCTGGAAGGCGATTTCGTTGCCGTCGGCGGTGACGGTGTGCCGCTCGGGGGCCGCGATGCCCGCGTTGTTCACGAGCACGTCCAGGTGTGGGTGTTCGGCGATGATCCGCGCTGCCATCTGCTCGACTTCTTCGAAGCGGGCGAAGTCGGCGGAGAAGGCGCACAGGCGGGCGGCGGGAAGGCCCCCGATGGCGACCAGCGCGTCGGTTGCGGCCTGTGCCTCCTGGGGGGTGCGCCCGTGTACGAGGACGGTGGCGCCGCGTTCGGCGAGCTGCTTGGCGGTTTCGTAGCCGATGCCGGAGGTGGCTCCGGTCACCAGGACGGTGCGGGAGGAGAGGTCGGATGCGGACATGGTCCATCCAAGGTTGAGGGCACGCCGTTCGCAGGCGTGTGCGCAGGTATGGAAAAAGGGGCGCCGGACGAGGTCGCGGCGCCCAGGGCTGCGGAGTGCGCGTCAGCGGTGGGCGGACGGCTCCGGACAGCGGGGCTCACGACGGTGCGCCTGATGAGGCGGCCGGTCGAGAAGGAGCCACTCGCTGTTCACGCTCTCCATCAAACCCGGGCCGGGCGGTGAGGGCCAGGGCAACGGGCGTTCCCTGACACACCCCTGATGTGGGTCAGCCCAGGCCCGGGATCGTCGACACCAGCGCGTCAATGGCCTTGATCCCGATGAAGGGCAGCACAAGTCCCCCAAGGCCGTAGACCGTGAGGTTGCGCCGCAGCAGGTCATGGGCCGACGCCGGCTTGTAGTGCACCCCGCGCAGGGCGAGCGGGATCAGGGCCACGATGATCAGGGCGTTGAAGATGATCGCTGAGGCGATCGCCGAGGTGGGGCTGTGCAGCTCCATGATGTTCAACGCGTCGAGTCCCGGGTACGTCGCGCTGAACATCGCTGGGATGATCGCGAAGTATTTCGCCACGTCGTTGGTGATGGAGAAGGTCGTCAACGCTCCTCGGGTGATCAGGAGTTGCTTGCCGATCTCGACGATCTCGATGAGCTTGGTGGGGTTGGAGTCCAGGTCCACCATGTTCCCGGCCTCCTTGGCGGCCGAGGTCCCGGTGTTCATCGCCACGCCCACGTCCGCCTGCGCCAGCGCCGGGGCGTCGTTCGTGCCGTCACCCGTCATCGCGACGAGTTTGCCGCCCTCCTGCTCACGCTTGATCAGGGCGAGCTTCTCCTCGGGCGTGGCCTCCGCCAGATAGTCGTCGACGCCCGCCTCGGTGGCGATGGCGCGGGCTGTCCGCGGATTGTCACCGGTGATCATGACGGTACGGATTCCCATCCGGCGCAGCTCGGCGAACCGCTCCCGGATCCCGTCCTTGACGACATCCTTGAGATGGATGATCCCGAGCACCCGGGGGCCATTCGCGTCGTGGACGGCGACGAGCAGCGGTGTACCCCCGCTTCCCGCGATGGCCTCGCTCCATTGCCCGGCCTCCGCGGGCACCGTACCCCCGTACATCCGCACCCACTCGATGACCTGCGCGGACGCTCCTTTCCTGATCGAGCAGTTGGTTCCGTGCGGCCCATGCATGTCCAGGCCGCTCATCCGGGTCTGCGCGCTGAACTCCACGAACCGCACCTGCCCCAACTCCCCGTCCGCGGGCTCCCGGAGCCCGTACCGCTCCTTGGCCAGCACGACCACCGAGCGCCCCTCGGGCGTCTCGTCGGCCAGTGAGGAGAACTGGGCGGCGTCCGCGAGGGATGTTTCGGTGACCCCTGGCAGCGGCACGAAGCCGACAGCCTCGCGGTTGCCGAGGGTGATGGTGCCGGTCTTGTCCAGGAGCAGGGTGTTGATGTCGCCCGCCGCCTCCACCGCGCGCCCCGACATGGCGAGGACATTGCGCTGCACGAGCCGGTCCATGCCGGCGATGCCGATCGCGGAGAGCAGCGCCCCGATGGTCGTCGGAATGAGCGTCACCAGGAGTGCGACGAGCACCGTCGTCGAGGGAGCGGCCCCCGCGTAACCGGCCATCGGTGTCACGGCGACGACGACCAGCACGAAGACGATCGTGAGTGCGGCCAGCAGGATGTTCAGCGCTATCTCGTTGGGCGTCTTGTGCCGTGCGGCGCCCTCGACCAGCGCGATCATCCGGTCCATGAAGGAGTGCCCGGGGCGCGAGGTGACCGCACGACGAGCCGGTCGGAGAGCACCGTGGTCCCGCCGGTGACACCGGTCCTGTCGCCGCCCGACTCCCTGATGACCGGCGCGGATTCGCCGGTGACCGCGGATTCGTCGACCGCCGCGACGCCGTCGACGACGTCGCCGTCGGCGGGGATGAGCTCACCCGCCTCGACGAGCACGAAGTCGAACATCCGCAGATCGGTGGCAGCGACGGCCTCCGTCTCCGCCCGGTCCAGGTCGGTGCCGTACCGCCAGTGTCGCAGGCGCAGCGCCACCGTGTCCTTGCGCGCCTTGCGCAGCGACTCGGCCTGCGCCTTGCCGCGGCCCTCCGCGACCGCCTCGGCGAGGTTGGCGAAGATCACGGTCAGCCAGAGCCAGACGCTGATCACCCAGGCGAAGACCGAGGGGTGGGCCAGGGCGGAGAGAGTGGTGAGCACCGACCCGACGGCGACGACGAAGAGCACGGGCTTTTTGACCAGGGCCCGCGGGTGCAGTTTGCGCAGTGCGTCGGGAAAGGACTTCAGCAGCTGTACGGGATCCAGCAGTCCGCCCTTGGTGCCACGGCCGCCAGGACCGCCACTGCCGCCGCGCCGCCGGGATGTCGGCGGCGCGGGACCGAGCGGCGGGGTCCTGGGGACGGGAGGCGCCTGAGGGGCAGCGGCGGGATGCATCGAGGATGACCTTCTGATAGGGACGGGCGGAGCGGCAAGGGCCGCGGCACGGCAGGGGACGCGGCGGCCGCCGGGGTTGCCGCTGCCCGGGGACGCGGCGGTACGACGGGGAGACGCCGCCACGTGCCCGGCCGCCAGCCTCCGGCGGCCGGAGGCGAATCTAATGCTCCAGATGAGCCGGGAAGGCCCGTAAGACCCGGTACTTGCGCATCCCATACGGGCTTGAGCGCGGTACCGCCAAGGTGCCGTCAAAACCGGCTGACGCGGCATCAGGGCGGCGTAAGGATGCGCCTTTCCCGGCCGTGGCCAGATCCAGACTGATCACCACGGGGGACGGACGACCGGTCCGTGGTGTGACGTCGGTGAGCGAGTGACCATCACCGCCGGAAGCACGCGCAGTCCGCAAGCGGGGCCCGGACGGGCGCAGTCCCGCTCACGCCGGTCGAACCACCCGAGGGCCGTTCCGGTCCGCGGCCACGAGGGGGCCGCGCCGGGACGGCCCTCGTACTGTCCGCGTACGGGCCGACCACCACGACCGCGCGCTGCACTCCACACAGCCCCTATGAGCGGGGTCCTGACTGTAGCTGTTTGACCAGGTGGAAGAAGTCTCCGGCCGCCTCACGGCTTCCCACTTCCTGGCCCCGCGTGTTCCAACTCGACCGTCAGCCGGCGGCTACGTGGCGACTGGCGGTCGATGATGGGAGGAACCGCGCGCAGGAGAGACGTCGCAGGGACGTGCGCGTTGCGGCAGACCTGTGTTCCTCCCCAGAGCGCCCCGCTGGGGTCGGGACCGACCCTTGTTGCGCTGGACGGTCCCGGCCCCACTGCGGCAAGCGGCTGCGGCTGTTGGGAGCGGTCTGGCTGTGCCTAAGGCTGCTGGTTGGCGCCTGGCCGGTACCTGACGTTGATCTCGGCTGTGGGGATGTCGCCGTTGAGCAGTTGGAGCGTGACGGGGGCGCCGCCGGGGTTGTCGAAAAGGCGGATTCCGTCACCGAGCAGGACGGGGGCGATGTGCAGGTCGATGTCGTCGATCAGACCGAGTTCGAGGGCCTGCCGGCCGATGGAGGCGGAGAGGATCTCCAGGTTCTTGCCGTCGGCGGATTCGAGGCCGATCCGGATCGCTTCGGCCACGCCGCAGTTCAGGAACGTCGTGTTGGGGGTGGGCGGGGCGTCCTCGGGGTGGTGGGTGAGGATGAACACGGGTGCTTGCCACGTGCCGTCGTAGGTGGAGTCGGCGTCGGGGAAGGCGTCGAAGCCGTCCCGGCCGCCGAGGATGGCGCCGGTGGTCTTCATGTACTCCTGGGTGATGTCGGCCCGGGGGTTGACGATCCCGTTCATCCAGTCCATGGAGTGGTTCGGGCCGGCGATGAAGCCGTCGAGCGACATCGTGAAGTGCCAGAGGACCTTGCCTGCGGCGGTCTGCGGTGCGGTGTCGGGCAGTGCGTACGTCATGTCAGTCTCTCCTTGGTGGGTTCTCATCCGATGGCGACGAGGACGACGGCGGCTCCGCAGGCGGCGAGGCCGAGGCGCTGGGTGGGACGGATACGTTCCTTCAGGATCACGACGGCCAGCAGAACCGTGATCGCCGGGAAGAGTGAGGTGAGGACCGCGGCGACGCCGAGGTCGGTGGCCTGGGTGGCGGCGAGATAGAGGCAGGTGCCGACGGCGCCGAGCGCGCCGGCGACGACGCCCCAGTGCAGGTGCCTGACACCACAACGCCAGGGCTGACGGAGCGCGGTGGCGATCGCGGCGATCACGACAGCACCGATGAGCTGGCTCGCGGCCAGTGGCAGCACCCCGGCGGAGGACGGAATCTGGGCAGTGGCGACGAACAGGCAGCCGAAACCCAGCCCCGCGATTCCGCCGTCGATCATCGCCGGCCGGCGACTGGCCGCCGGGTCTGCGCCACTCTCGCGAGCCACCAGCCAGATCCCCGGCAACGCGACGAGGACGCCGAGCCAGACGAGCGAGGTCGGCCGCTCGCCGAGGGCGGAGCCGACCAGGACGGGCAGGATCGCGGCGCCGACGGCCGAGATCGGTGCTGCGGTCCCCATGCTGCCGGAGGCGAGACCGCGATAGAGGAAGGCCGACCCGATCGCACCCCCGACACCGGCCAGCGCCGCCCAGCCGAAGTCCCGCAGCGACGGGGCGCCGGGCATCGCCAAGCTGACGCCGACGATCGCCGCCGCACCGGCCAGCTGCCCTGTGAAGGCGACCGCCCAGGCCGAGACCCGACCGGAGCCGAAGCCTCCGATGAAGTCGGAGGTGCCGTACCCGACAGCGGCCAGCAACGCCAGCAGAATCCCGATGGTCATCGCGGCCCACCGCCGTCGTGAGCGCTGAATGTCGAGGTGATCATCGGGTCCTCCTGCTGGTGTCGTTGCCAGTACCTCGATCCTCGACGAAGATTGGTCTTGCCTGCAGAGCCAATTGGAAGGCTGCGGAGTGGACCACTTGGGGTGGCGTTGATGGCGGTGCGCTGGGTCGGGGTCGGACCGGAGCTGCTCATCGGCCTGGACCGGTCGAGTCTCGAACCGATCGGGCAGCAGCTCCAGCGCGAGCTGCGCGGCGCGATCCGCGCCGGCCGGCTTTCCGCGGGCGAGCGGTTGCCGTCCAGCCGGTCCCTCGCCGAGCAACTTCAGGTGTCCCGGGGGCTGGTTGTGGAGTCCTACGACCAACTGGCCGCGGAGGGCTACCTGATCACCGCAATCGGATCCGGTACGCGGGTCGCTCCGAGCACGGCCGCACGCGATGCGCCGCGGCGACCGAAACGGGACGACCGCACGCCACCGGCGCCGATCGAGGTCGACTTCGAGTACGGAATCCCCGACCTCCCGTCGTTCCCTATGCAGGACTGGCTGTGGGCGCTCACCCAGGCAGCACGAGGGGCGGGATCCGCCGCCATGGGCGACGAGACGGACTCGGGCTCCGGACAGCTCCGCGGTGTCCTCGCGGGGTACCACCGGCGCGTCCGAGCCGGTACCGCCGAAGCCGAGGACGCGATCATCGTGAACGGCTTCCGGCACGGCCTCAACCTGGTCTTCGGTACGCTCGCGCGCGCCGGCCATCACACGGTCGCGCTGGAAGACCCTGGACCTCGCGAGCACGACGAACTCGCTGCCCGGGCCGGCCTTTCGCCGATTGCGGTACCCGTCGACGAGGAGGGCGTGGACGTGGAGGCGCTGGCCGCCTCCGGAGCCCGTGCCGTCCTGGTCACACCGGCTCATCAATGCCCGGCCGGAGTCGTCCTGAGCGCACGGCGCCGCCGCGACCTGATCGCCTGGGCCGAGGAGGTCGACGGACTCGTTCTCGAAGACGACTACGACGCCGAGTTCCGCTACGACCGTCAGCCGGTCGGCTCGCTGCAGGGCCTCGCACCGGACCGGGTCATCGCGCTCGGTTCGGTCAGCAAGACGCTGGCTCCGGGCGTCCGGATCGGCTGGCTGCTGGTCCCACCACGACTCCTGGAGCCGTTGGTGCGGGAGAAGCACCTGACCAGCCGCGGAGTACCCGCACTCGACCAGACCGCACTGGCGCTGCTGATCGAGTCCGGACGCTTCGACCGGCATCTGCGCAGGGTGCGGGACATCTACCACGCCCGCCGCCAGACCCTGGTCACCGAACTCGCGGAGCACGCCCCCGGCATCCGGCTAGACGGCTTGGACGCGGGCTGCCACGCCCTCCTGCGGCTCCCCCCGAAACTGACCGAGAACGACGTGGTGGACCGCATCGCCGCCCAGGGCGTCCAGGTCTACGGCCTCGATCGCTACCGCACCGCCGGCGCGACCAAACCGACCGCGTTCAGCCCTGCCCTGGTACTCGGCTTCGGCAACGTCAACGAGTCCAGGATCCGTCACGGCGTACGCATCCTCGCGGCAGCGCTGAACACCTGAGTCCGCCTACAAGTCGTCGAGCACCTCACGGAGTTCCGTGCGGTATCGGGGGACGCGGTCGCATGGGTGCGACGCCGGGGCGCGGCGCGTACCGCGCCCGGTAGTGGGTGGGTGGCACCCCCATAGCGCCACGGAAGGCGCGGGTGAAGTCGGCGGGCCGCGGGAATCTCCACCGAGTGGCGATGGCGTGGACAGTGAGGTGGCTCAGGCCCGGATCGCCGTCGAGTCGGAGCTCCAGCACTCGGCCATGGCCGAGCACGCGGACGAGCTGAACTCCCTACGTGAGCAACAGGACAGGGAATCCCGTCGTCTTCCTGGGCTGCTGCGCCGTTACGATTCACCAGCGAGCTGACCTTCTCCGTACTGGGCCCGGCGCCCACCCCCTGCCCGGCCGGAGCACGGCCGAAGGCGTGAAGGAGAAAACCACACGCATCCCCGGATCAATGACACCGGCACCCGGATCATCCGCAGGCGACATCTCGCAAGGCGCGCAGGGTAGACGTGCAGGTATGACCACTCATGAGAGAAGCGGGCAAGACGAGGAGCCGCTGGTGGGTACCAGGGCTTACACCGATGTCGAGCTGGCACTGAAGCAATTGGGCGTCGGGCCGGTGGAGCGAGGCTCGTCTCCTCAGTTCTCCGGTGGCGCGTCATCGGCCTACCGGTGGGCGCTGGGACGCGCGGACCGTTCACCCGTCACGGGGGCGGACAACGCAGGTGGTGTCCCGGATCTGCAGGCGCTCACCGCCGAGGCGGATGCGGCGGTCGTACGGACGGAGGACCTCACCAGGTCACCCGGCCCGCGAGACTACAGCCGAGGAGTGCATGATGCCCTGGCCTGGGTATGCGGACACACCAGCCAGGCACCGTGAACAGCTGCGCTGAAGGCATGGACCGACGTACGCCTCTTGCGTCGTCTACCGCACGCGTCCTGCGTCGGTCATCTGGGCAGGGCCGTTCTCGGCTCCCTCCCGCAGGAGTCGAGCACGGCCACGGAGGGCTTCAGGGTTCTTTCCGCCGGAACACTGCGTCGGCCAGCGCCTCCCGCAGAGCGAAGAGCGCCGCCAAGTCCGCATCCACCACGAACTGATCCAGTAGGACACCGACCCGCCAGTGCTGATCCTCGCGAACCGCCTGCACGATCTCCGCGATGGCCGCACGCTGCCCAGCAGGAACCTCCACCACATCACTCTCGGGTTCACGCAGGGCCTCAACAGACCGTGTTGGGCATACTCCCTTGGCCGGCCTGGACCCGTGCACTCATCACCTTAGGGAGACAGTTGCCCCCTGGCAACATTTTCGACCGGCACAGAGAAAGGACGGGGCTGGCCTCGCGGCGTCGCACGACAGCCGTCGCCGGAGTCGGCCCAGAAGCCCAGGGCTTCCCCGCGTCACGGACGGCATGCTTATATTTGCCACATGGAAACAGTTGGATGATCAGGAGTGCCCTGACTTCCAGCGCAGGTGGTCCACCGCGGTATGTGCCGTGCAGGGACAGCTTCCGTGCAGGGACAGCTTCGTCGAGGGGATTTACGAGTGAGCAGCAGTGAGGCCGTCATTCGGCAGCGCGTGACGACGGCGCTGCACGGACGTGCCGACGACGTTGCCGATCGTTGGGTGCAGCTCCAGCAGAGTCAGCCGGAGCTCGGGGTCGGCATCGCCGAGCGCGAGCTGCGGGAAGAGGCGGATGCCTTGGTCGCCGCCCTGGTCGCCGGGATGGACAGTGCGCTCCCGGTCGACAGGATCGTGAACTCCCACGACGAACTGAAGCGGGCAGTCAGTGAGTTCTCGCTGCGCCGGGCTCGCGTGGGCACGACGCCCACCGCCACCTCCCTCGCGGTCCTCTCCCTCAAGGAGGCGGTGCTTGAGGCTGTGCAGCAGAGCACCGACAGAGCCGATGAACTGTTCTCCGCCGCTTTGCTGATCAACCAGTTGCTCGATGCCGCGGGCGCTCTGTCCTTCGACACGTATGTCGAGGGGCGGGAGGAGATCATCCGCAGGCAGAGCCGGCAGTTGCTCGAACTGTCGACACCGGTCGTACGTCTGTGGCAGCAGGTGCTCGCCGTCCCGCTGATCGGCACGCTCGACACCGCCCGGACACAGGTCGTCATGGAGAACCTGCTCCAGGCGATCCAGGACCACGAAGCGCTCGTCGCCATCATCGACATCACCGGGGTCCCCACCGTGGACACGGCAGTCGCGCAGCATCTGATGCAAACCGTCAACGCCGTGCGGCTGATGGGGGCGGACTGCGTCATCAGCGGCATCCGACCGCCGATCGCGCAGACCATCGCCCAACTGGGCATCGACCTGTCGAAGATCCTTACGCGGGCCACCCTCGCCGACGCCCTGTCCGAGGCCATCAAGCTCACCGGCAGTGCCGCGCCTGAGCCTTTTGGGGCGTCACGTTGATGGAGGGCCGCCCGAGCACCGGTGTTCCCATTCTGCGACTGGGCGACGTGCTGGTCACCGGGATGCTCAACGAGATCGACGACAAGGCTGCCCTTGCCTTTACCGATGAGCTCACCGAGCGCATTGCGGCAGAGAGCACCCGAGGGGTTCTCATCGATGTGTCGCGTCTTGAGATCATCGACTCCTTTGTGGCACGCACGCTGATGGAACTGACGACCATGGCACGGCTGCTGGGTGCGCGCGTGATCGTGGCCGGCATGCGTCCTCCGGTGGCCATCACCCTGGTCGAGCTGGGTATCGAACTGGTCGGCGTGGAGACCGCGCTGGATGCGGAGCGTGGTATGACCGCCCTCGGTTGGCGCCAGGTTCCGCAGCCCCCTGAAGGGGCGCGACATGACGCGACTCGCTGACAGCGCCGACAAGGCAGGCCGTGTCGAGGCCGGCTCCCCCACTGGCCCCTCTGCCATCCAGTCCGCCACACACATCGGACTGCATACCGAAGAGGATCTGCTGGCGGTCCGTCATGCAGTGCGCGCCGCGACGCTCAGGATCGGTTTCGGCATCGTCGACCAGACCCGAGTGGTGACCGCGGCCAGCGAACTGGCCCGCAACGCGTACATCCACGGCGGGGGCGGGACTCTCGCCATCGAATACCTCCACCAAGGGGGCACGCGCGGGTTGCGGTTGACCATAAGTGACAAGGGCCCCGGCATCCCGGACTTGGACGCCGCCCTCACCGACGGCTTCACCACCGGCGCCGGTCTGGGCCACGGCCTGGGCGGGGCACGCCGTCTCATGGACGACTTCGACGTGCATTGCGCACCGGACAGAGGCACGACTGTGGTCGCCACGCGATGGGAGCGCCAGTGACGCCCCTGTCGGCGCTGGCGACCGCATGCGTGCCCATCGATCACTACAGTGCCGTCCACGTCGCCGCCTCGACCGCCCGCTCACTCGCCGAGCAGTGCCGCCTGCCGGGTGCGATGCCGGACCAGGCGGCAGTGCTCGCCTCGGAACTGGCCAGCAACCTCGACAAACACGCGCGCGGCGGCACGCTCTACATCCGCCCTCTGCCGCTGGGCGGTGGTCTGGAGATCCTGGCAGCTGACCGGGGCCCGGGCATGCCCGAGATCGAGCGATGCCTCACGGACGGCTACACCACGACCGGCACCATGGGCGCCGGCCTTGGTGCGGTGACCCGCATCGCAACGCACTTCACCATCCGGACAGATGCCGAAATGGGCACCCTTGCTTGCGCAAGACTCGCACTGCCCGAGCAGCCACAAGCAGCGCGGCAACCAGCCGGTCTCATCTGCGTACCCGCCGACAGAGAGCAGCATTGCGGAGATGCCTGCGCGATCATCGACGCGGACAGGACGCGCACCATGATCGTCATTGACGGGCTCGGTCACGGTCCGCATGCCGCCGAAGCCGCACAGACCGCCCTGCGGTCCTTCCACGCGGTGGTGGACCGCCCCTTGACACATATTCTGACAGCCCTCCACCGGTCCCTGCGCCGTACCCGCGGCGCAGCCGTGGGCATCTTGCGACTTGGGGCGGAGAAGGCCGAGTACTGCGGAATCGGGAACGTACGCGCCGTAGCGATCTCCCCCCATCAGGTCCACCACCGGCTGACCGGACAACCCGGCGTCGTCGGCTGGAACATCCCCGCTCCGCAGAGCCACCGCTTCCCCCTTGCCCCGGGTACGACAGCCGTGCTCCACAGCGACGGCATCGACAGCAGATGGACGCATGTTCCCCCGCACTTCTTGTTGCGCCTGCCTCCTTCGCTGCTCGCCGGCGCGGTCGCCCACCATCACCGCTCCACCCGCGACGACGCCGCTGTGCTCGCCGCCCTGCCCCACCCAAGGCACTCATGAACAGAAGCTACTTTCACGCCCTGCCCCAGCTGCGCGACGCCGTGCGCCGCGTGGCCGACGCTCATCGGCTGCCGGTAGATGTCCGGGCACGCTTGGTGCTGTCTGTCGCCGACGCGGCTGCCGATGAGCTCGGCTCGGGTCGGCCCGTCGAGCTCAGCACGGCCCACGAGGACGGCTCACACGACGACTCGCCCGTCCTGGCCATTGCCCTCAGCGCCCCACAGGCCCGTCGGCCGCTGCGTGTCGGAGACTTGCCACTGCCCGCTCTGACGAACGGCACTGACTCGGTCGTCTGGCGCGTGCCCGTTCCTCAGACGGCAGGCTCGTCGGTGCCCAGCCCGAGCGCCGGTATCGACCCCACCGCCGAGCGGTCGTCACGGGCGGAATCTCAAGCCATCAACGAGGAACTGCGCGCCATCATCGCCCGTACCGATGCGCTCACGGCCGAGTACCGCCGCCTCAAGCACGAGCTTGCCGAGACCAACGGCGGCGTGCTCGCCCTCTACGTCCAACTCGAAGAGCGCGACGAACAGCTCCGCAAAGCGCACGGGAAAATGCTGCGCGACCTCGAGGACGCGCTGCGCCCCCAGCCGATGGAGATCGACGGCCTGGAGCTGGCGGTCCACTATGCCCCCGCAGAGGCCAACGCCCCCACCGGCGGCGACCTCTACGACTGGTTCGCCCTGCCCGACGGCAACCTGCACATCACCGTCGTTGACGCACTCGGCCACGGAGTAGGCAGCACCCGCAGCGCCCTCAACGTGACCCATGCCGTTCGTACGCTGGCCCTCGAAGGCCACCCTCTGCAGTCGATCCTGGAGCGCACGCACGAAATCCTCATGCCGCTCGCACCCGAACTCATGGCGACCGTACTCCTGGCACGACTCGACCCTGCCACCGGGAAACTGCAACTGGCCAACGGAAGCCATCCCCCCGCTCTCATGCTCCGAGCCGACGGCACTGCCGAGTACCTCGAAGTGCGCGGCCGGGGCATCGGCTTCCCGCTGCCCGGCAGCGAAGAACTACTCCACACCGAGATCCACCCGGGCGACGTCCTCATCCTCTACACGGACGGCCTCACCGAAAGCCGCAGAGACCCGTGCGAGGGCGAACTCCGGCTCATCGCAGCAGCCCGGCGACACGCAGGCGGTGCTCTCGCCGAACTCCCCAGCGCCATCGCCGCAGAGATGCATACCGTCATGCTTCACCCCGACGACACCCTGGCCCTTGCCATACGCCGCTCCACACCTACTGCGGCAGTTGGCTGACACTGACACGACCGTGCTGCGGGGAACCGCCCACGGGGCGGGAATCGCGACCGAACCAGTCGAGGCACACGACCAAGGCGTCGTCGTCAGCATCGGCGTCGAGGTAGGACGCGAGTTCCTGCAGGATCGCCCGGGGAACAGCAGCAGCCGGCAGGAGGCCCGCAGCCTGGATCGCGCGCGCCAGTGTCCGCTCGCCATACGCCTCCCCCACCTCGGTGGCGGCGGCGTAGACGCCATCACTGACGAAAATCAACCGGTCGCCCGGCAGGGCCACGAACCCCTGCGCGACATACTCGGTCTCCTCGAACATGCCCAAGGGGAACTGCGCCTCGAAGTTCACACGCTCCACGGTCTTGTCGCGCTGACGCCACAGCTGGGGTGAGCCGGCGTCCACCACCTGCACCCGCCCTGTAGCCAGCTCGAAGGAGAGCAGCAAGGTCGATACGTACTCCTGCCCCCGATGCTGCGCGTACAGCGCCTGATCGGCCAGAGCCGCCTGGTCCGCGATACCGATGCCGGCTCTTCGCGCATTGCGCAGGGCGTTGACCGCAAGGTTGGTCAGGAGGGAAGCCTGGATCCCCTCCCCCATGCCGTTGGTGACGCTGAGAGTGAGCGTCTCGGATGTCGTGGCCCAGTCGAAGTTGTCGCCGTGGATGGCGTACGCGGGCTCCAGTTGTGCACCGATGGCGTATTCGTTGCGGGTGCAGGCCCGCCCCGGCAGCAGCTGCCACTGCATCTCGGCGGCCAAGGTGAGGCGGCTGGCCCGGCGGGCCTGCAGGTACAGATCGGTGTCCCGCTCAGCGACGACGATCTCGTGCCCGAGGAGCGCGGCAACTACGGTCAGCTCCTCCACGGCGTCGGGCGTGCACCTGTCCTTCGGGATCCGCACGGAGAGGATGCCCAGCCTGTCGCCACGGACCGTGACGGGCAGGTGCAGGTCGACGACGCCCTCACTGCTCGCGAGCTGCCCGTAGGGCTCCTGGCTACCGAACGCACGGCCCTCGGGGCTGGTGTACACGGACAGGGGCTCCGCTGTATGAGGCAGCTCTGTAACAGGCTGGAGGACTGTGAGGCTGTAATCGGCCATGAGCAGCTCGACATCGGTGGCCCCATAGTGCTCGACCAGAGCGGCTCGCACCGTACCGAGGAGGTTGTGCGGTGCCGCCGTACGTACGGCGCGTTCCACAGCCAGGAAATTCGTCACGGTGAGGCCTTCTTCATCAGTGGGTCGGGTGTTGCTGAGTAACTGATGGGACCGGGGGCCTCGGCCAACGGGGCGCTCACTGCCCAGAACGCTCCTGGGATGCCCGCCCATTACCGACCTGACCTTGACCGCGGTGCCCCGCACAGCGCGGTCTGCTGAGACCGAGCGAACTTCAAGAACCGCGAATATTGCTACGCGGCAACTGTTAATCCTACCGCCCGGCGGAACCAGAACGGCGCCCGTTTCACCCCGGTCCCCCGACAGTCCCAGCCCCTGTTGCCTCATTCACCGGCGAGCCCGGGATATTTCGAATCGAACGGGCAGAAGACCAGGTGCGAGGCCGAACGATGCATGGCACGACATCCGTAGATCGCGAGGGGTGCACATCTGTTCATGGAGAGTGACGGCCGCATGGACCACGAGGAACTTGGCGACCCCCTGCACGAGCTGACCGAGCTGACCGAGCTGACCGAGCTGACCGAAGAGGCATCCACCGCCATGGAAACACTGGTGTCTCTGTGGGCGCGGGCGTCCCAGACTGTCTCCCCCCGGCTTTCGGCCCTGCAACTGCAAGCATTGCTCATCACGCGCCGCAATCCCGGCATCAATCTCACTGGTTTGGCCGCGGAGGTCGGCGCCGCACTGCCCGCCGTCAGCAGGCTGTGTGACCGGCTGGAAGCCGCTGGGCTTCTGTGTCGCGAACCGGTACCCGCGAGCCGGAGAGAGATCGGGCTGGCACTGACACAACAAGGAACGGACGTTGTCGATGCCTTGCTCGCCCAGCGCACCCAGCTGCTCGGCGACGTACTGAGTCGTATGCCGACTGCCTCAAGGCGTGGGTTCTTGGCAGGTTTGCAAGAGTTCTCCAGGGCGGCGAATCGACCTGAGCGGCGGCCCGGGCTAGCGCCTAGGCGATGACTGCAGACGGCCCATCATTTGACTTCGCATCGCTCGGCAAACCGATGTGCTCCGCAGCGGCTTCTTGGAACAGATTCAGCCCCTCGGACAGTGTCGCCAAATGAGCCGGTGACATCGTTTCCAGTACGGCTTCGACCTCACGCACCCGCAACGTACGGAACTCTTCGAGTACGGAAGATCCACGTCGGCTCAGCCGCAGTTGGACCTCACGGCGACTGGTGGTGCTGGGAAGCCGCTCGATGAGACCAGCGGCCTCCAAGCGGTCGCACAATCGGCTCACGGCCGATGGTCGCGATCCAAGCACTTCACCAAGGGTCCGCTGGTTGACCTTCCGCTGTTCTTTGATCACCGTCAGCGCCCGAAACTGCGAAGGCGGGAGGGGCCCGGAAGGGGCGGCTTCATGGCCACGCCCCCACAGCACCTCCAGCAGATCCGACACACTGCACGCGGCGTGCGCCACCGTCTCGCGGCTATGGAGGGGAAGGCTTCGGGGCATCCAAACACTCTCTCACTAGAAAGCGGGCTTGTCAGCCACGGAACTGGAGTGGCAGTCGCGGGGCGACGACCGAGCCGCCGACCGCCCTCGACTGCCCCTTGGGCCACTCGGGCGACTGAAGGCTCGGGGACGCATTGGCTGCGAAACCCCAGCTCGGAGCAGTGCTTGACGGTCCGGATGTGTCCCTTCGATTACCGCCCGTGTTTTCGGAGCGAATTTGCGGAAACGCTGTGTAGCGGAAACGCCAGAAGGAACCTCAGAGAAGGGCGGAACACATGTCCGTGGGTCTCGGAATCGTCTTCGGCGTAGTGGTAGTGATCATCACCGCACTCGTGCTCGCCCCACCAGTGGCACAAGTCCGCTTCGGTAGTCTGAGAGACCGGTTCGGGCCAGAACTTGACCGCGTCGCCGCACGGCACCACGGAGATACAAAAGCGGCGGAGCGTGAACTGAAGGCACGGGTACGCCGGTTCGGCAACCTGCGTCTCCTCAGCCTGACAGCTTCGGCTCGGGAGGAGTACGCAGCCCAGTGGGTGGACCTGCAAGGCCAGTTCGTCGACTGCCCCGGAGCCGCCATCGCCAAGGCCAATCGTCTGCTGTGGCAACTGGCCGTCGCCCGCGGCTACCCGGCCGATTCGCACGCCCGGCAGGTCGAAGCACTGTCCGTCCACCACCCGCGCCGTGTGGATGGCATCCGCCAACTGCATGCGGCGGCGCAACAGGCCGCCGCCGGAGAGGCTGAACCCGAGAAGATGCGCCAGGCCATGGTGGCCGGCCGCCTGCTCCTCGAAGAGCTACTGACCACGGGGCCACAGGAGGGGAGTGCGAGCAAGGCACGGGCACGACGCTTGCGGAGCGTCCCGGCACAGCGCACTGCCGACCGAACGCGCAGCCTTGGCTAAGCGACCCGCGCAGGGCGCGGCGGGGGCGGCGGGGGCGGACTTCGAGTCCGCCCCCGCACCCATGATTCCCCATTCCGATTCTGAAGACCTGCAGCACGAGGGCAACGCAGCCAACAGAGCCGTCACGGCACCCGCCAGTCGTACGTCGGCCGCGACCATGCCGCCTGCTTCCTCGACCGCCAGGTACAACCGCATCAGTCGCGGGGTCAACGCGAATCAGGTCCATGCCCATGACTGAGGCGTCCGGCGTCGCGTGGCCATCGGTCGTCAAAGTGCGGGCCCATCCCAGTGCCATGGGAGCCGACGGAGATCTCCGGGGTCCGGCCGGCGGGCCGGGGAGCGGAACGGGCCGCGCCGATGAGATTTCCCGGCCCGGACAGTCCTACCGTTGCCGCCAACACAGGACCTCCGACATGGGTCCTCCGACATGGGAGAAGACACGTGCCCCAGTTGCTGAGAGTGCAGAACTTCAACGTCTCGCAGGACGGCTTCGGTGCCGGTGAGAACCAGAGCCTGGAGAGACCGTTCGGCGACGCCGATCCCGGGGACATGTTCTCCTGGGCGGGAGCCACGGCGAGCTGGCCCATGCGCACCGACCCCGGCGGCAGCCGGGGCCTCGACGACTACCTCACGCGGGACTACGCCCGCAACATCGGCGCCGAGATCATGGGCCGCAACAAGTTCGGTCCGCAGCGCGGTCCGTGGGAAGACCACGAGTGGCAGGGCTGGTGGGGCGACGAGCCCCCGTTCCGCACGCCGGTGTTCGTCATGACCCACCACAAGCGCCCTTCGTTCACGCTCTCCGACACCACGTTCCACTTCGTCGACGACGACCCGGCGACGGTGCTCGAGCGGGCACGGGAGGCCGCGCAGGGCAAGGACGTCCGGCTCGGCGGCGGGGCCGCCACCATCCGGGAGTTCCTCGACGCCGACCTCATCGACACGCTGCACGTGGCGGTCTCCTCGGTGAAGCTCGGATCCGGGTCACGGCTGTGGGAGTCGCCCGACGAACTGCTCGACCGGTTCCACCTCGACGTCGTGCCGAGTCCGGGCGGGGCGGTGACGCACCATCTGTTCTGGCGAAAGTGACACGAGCCCCCGCCCGGCTGTTCCATAGGGTGATCATGAAGGGGCCGTGCTGCGAGCGGGACGGCCCCTGAACAGCCGGCCGAGCAGCAGGTCGAGCAGCAGGTCGAGCAGCCAGCCACGAAAGGAACCCCGCATGAGCGAGGCCCCGCCCTACATCGACGCCGACGCGATGGCCCGGCTCGTCCCGATGGCCACGGCGATCGAGGCGGTGGAGGCCGTCCTCAAGGCAGGCCTGGACCCGGAGGCGGAGCCCCCGCGGGGGGTCGTGGGCGTACCGGGCGGTCAGCTCCTGCTGATGCCGTCCTCCACGGCGTCGTACACCGGGGTGAAGATCGCCACGGTCACGCCCGGCAACGCGGCCCGCGACCTCCCCCGCGTGCAGGGCGTGTACCTCCTCCTGGACGGCGAGACGCACACGCCGCTCGCCCTGCTCGACGGAATCGCCCTGACCTCGCTGCGCACCCCGGCGGTCTCCGGAGCCGCGATCAAGCACCTCGCGGTCCCGGAGGCCCGCCGCCTCCTGGTCTTCGGCTCCGGCCCGCAGGCCTGGGGCCACGTGGAGGCGGTGCGCGCGGTGCGCCCGGCGCTGGAACACGTGGACGTGGTGGCGCGCAACCCCGAGCGGGTGACGGCCTTCGTCGACCGCTGCCGCGATGCGGGCCTTTCGGCGGCGCCCGCGACCCCGGCGGACGTGGCGACCGCCGACGTGGTCTGCTGCTGCACGACGGCCCGCGAACCGCTCTTCGACAGCGCGCTGCTCCCGCCCCACGCGACGGTGGCGGCGGTGGGCTCGCACGAACCGGACGCGCGCGAGGTGGACGAGGGGCTCCTGAGGCGCGGTCTGGTGGTGGCGGAGTCCCACGAAGTGGCACTGCGGGAGTGCGGGGACATCGTGCTCGCGGTGGACGCGGGGGCCTTCGACATGGGCCTGCTGCGGACTCTGGGTGAACTGGTGCGGGGCGAGGTGGAGTTGACCGAGGACCGGCCCCGGTTGTTCAAGTCGGCGGGGATGGCCTGGGAGGACCTGGGCGTGGGAGCGGCCGCGTACGAGCGGTGGGCGGGCCTCGGCTGACCTCGCCCCTCCCCCGCCCGAGGCCGCCCCTTCCTCAGACCACCGTCACCGCATGCCGCACCACCGCATCGAACAGATACCCCTGGGTGTTGTGCACCGTCGTCTCCGGCTGGGTGCGGCCCGTGGTGTCCGTGGCGCGGGCCAGGAGTGTCGTCGGGCCCGGGGTTCTGGGGTGCCAGGGGGTGGTCCAGCGGGTCCAAGTGGCGCGGTGGGGTGTGTCCTTGAGGCGGGCGCGGTGCCATGTCGCGCCCTCGTCCGTGCTGATGTCCACTCGGGTGATCGCGCCCGTCGCCGACCATGAGCGGCCGGTCAGGTGGTGGGTCGTGGCCGCGTCGACGCTTGCGTTCCAGGGGAGTTCGAAGGCTGACTTCAGGGTTTGGCGGGTGAGTGGGGCGCTGCCCTCCGGCGGGTACGTCTCGCCGAACAGGCGGTAGAACTGCGTGTTCCAGGGGGAGAAGAGGGGCTTCGAAGAGACCTCGATGTCACCCACCCATTTGATCGACGCGATGCCCACCCACGCCGGGACCAGGACCCTCACCGGGTAGCCGTGGTCCGCGGGGAGTGGGGCGCCGTTCATCTCGTACGCGAGGATGACGTCGTCCAGCGCCTTGGAGAGCGGGAGCGGGCGGCGGACCCTGCCCAGGTTCGTGCCGTCGTCCGTGACGTAGTCCGCGTCGAGACCGCTCGGCATCACGTCCACCGCGTGGCGCGACACGCCTGCCCGGCGCAGGACTTCGGAGAGGCGTACGCCGCGCCAGCGGGCGTTGCCGATCGCTCCGAGGGTCCAGGCCGTGCCCGAGGCCGGTTGGCCCTGCTGGGTCGTGAAGAAGCTTCTGCCGTTGCCCGCGCATTCGACGAAGGCGGTGCGTGAGGTCGCCGGGAGGCGTTTGAGGTCCGCGAGCGTGAACTCCCGCTCCCCGCCCCGCAGTCCGTCGCCCCAGATCCTCAGCGTCCAGGTCTTCGCGTCGATGCGTGGCGTCGCCGTGTGGTTGCGGACGAAGAAATGGGATGCGGGGGTGAGGTGGCCCGTCTGCGCCAGCGCGTCGAACTTCGTCTCCGCGTTCGTGCCGCGGATCGTGAAGCGGTCCTCGGGGAGCGGCTTCACAATTCCAGGGGTGGCGGTGCCGGTTCCGGCCGCTGCCGCCTGCGCTCGGGGGGCTGCCAGCGTCATCGGCAGGGCGGTCGCCGCACCCGCCGCTACCCCCGCCGCCGCGAGCAGCCGCAGCATGTCCCTGCGTGCCACCCCGTCCGCCCGTGCCTCCCCCGCGAGCCACTGGGCGCGGCGGCGTCTGTCGTACTCCTCTTCGGATGACCCGTCGGACGTCTCTTTGGAGATCATGGGCGTCATGGGCGCCATCGTATGAGCCGCCCCTCGGACAACTCACTGATGAAACACGCCAGTTACGGAGTTGTCGTAGACACTACATACACCATGGGGTGCTTCGGATTGCCGCGGTTCACCACCACGTCCAGGGTCGGCGCCGGGTCCTTCTTCACGTGGGTGAGGCCGAGCCAGGGGCCCGGGTCCGTGAACTCCCAGCCGACGACCTTGCGGTCGCGCTTGCTGATCGTGATGTCGTTCTTCTTCAGCGTCTTGGTGCTCGAACCGATCTGCTTGAGGAACTTGTCCAGGCCCTCGTTGCTCGTCAGGAACTGGGCGTACAGGCGGCTGGTGCGCCAGTTGTTCGTCTCGTAGTAGGCGACTTCCCTGGAGTAGCGCGGGATCGGCACGTCGTAGAGACGGCGCTGCACCTTGGAGGGCCAGCCCGCGGTGAGGCCGGTCGCGGAGTACTTGGCCTCCTTGTCGCGGCCGCTGTTGCGGCTCTGGTTCGCGGAGATCACCAGATAGCCGGCCGGTACGCCGATCAGGAGCACGATGATCGTGGCCGTCAGCCAGCGGCGGCGGATCATGTGGCGGCGGCCCTCGCGGGGGCCGCCTCCCCCGTCGGCGGGATCCGGGGAGTCCGGAGAGTCCGGGGACGAGGGTTGGCGGGGCACGGTCATCTGTTTACTGGGTTCCCTGAGAGGTGCGGTCGTTGGTGCGGCGCGCTTCCGCGTAGCGCTCGTAGCGTTCGTGGCGCTCCACCCGGCGGCGGTTCGCCCGGCGGAAGCGGCGTGCCACCAGGCGCGCCAGGTCGGCGGCGCCCACCATGCCCGCCTCGGGGCCGAGCTGGGCGCGGGCGATACGGGCCTCGGGGCGGTAGCCGCGGCCGGTCAGCTGGCGGCGGAAGGCGTCGCGGGCCGGGCCGATCAGGAGGTCGTCGGCGGCCGAGACACCGCCGCCGATCACGAAGCAGGACGGGTCGAGGGCCGCGGCGAGGTTCGCGATGCCGACGCCCAGCCACTGGCCGATGTCCTGGAGGAGCTCGACGCACATCGCGTCGCCGTCGCGGGCCAGCTCCGTGATCAGGGGGCCCGTGATGTCGGGGATGTTTCCCTTGACCCGCTCGATGATCCCGTACGCGACCGGGGAGTCGGCGGCGGCGAGCTCGCGGGCCTCCCTGACAAGCGCGTTGCCGGAGCTGTACTGCTCCCAGCAGCCGCGGTTGCCGCACGGGCAGCGGTGGCCGCCAGGGACCACCTGCATGTGGCCGAACTCCCCGGCCACGCCGAACTTGCCGCGCTTGACCTGGCCGTCCTCCAGGATCGCACCGCCGATGCCGGTGCCGAGCGTGATCATGACCAGGTGGTCCTCGCCGCGGGCCGCGCCGAAGCGCCACTCCGCCCACGCGGCGGTGTTCGCGTCGTTGTCGACGAGCACGGGGACCGCGAGGCGGCCGGAGATGCGGTCGCGGAGGGGTTCGTTGCGCCAGGACAGGTGCGGGGCGAACAGGACGCGGTTGCGGTCCGCGTCGACCCAGCCTGCGGCGCCGATGCCCACCGCGTGCACGTCGTGCCGGTCGGAGAGGTCGAGGACCAGCTCGACGATGGTGTCCTCGACGACCTTGGGGCTCTTGGACTTGTCCGGGGTCTCCGTGCGGAGCGTCTCCAGGATGTTGCCGTCGGCGTCGACGACTCCCGCCATCACCTTCGTGCCGCCGATGTCGATGCCGACGGTGGGGACGCGGGGCGCCGTCAGATGCGATCGGCGCTCACGCGTGCCCACGGTCCGCAGAACGGTGGCTCGGGCGGAGCCGCGGTGCGCGAGGTCGCGGTAGGTGCTCATTGCGGCGATTCTGCCTCACACTCGCGGGGGCGCGCACAACGGACCCCGGGGTGACGGGGCCCGGGGTGCGCCCCGTCACCCGGGGTGTGCCCCGTAGGGGCGCGGGGAACTGCGCGAGCAACCACGGAAAAGCCGCAGTCGCGACTGCTGGGCCAGCGAGCAGACGCGACTGCGGCTCTTCCTGGGCTGAGCGCGCAGTTCCCCGCGCCCCTTCGGGGCCCGCCCCAGCTACGGGGCCCCCTTGTCCTCCAGCTCGTGACGCAGGTCGTCGAGTTCGCTGCCGCCCGCCATCTGGCGAGTGAGCTCGTCCAGGGTGATCTCGTCACGCGCGTAGCTGCCGAACATCGTGCCGCGCTTCAGGAGGACGAAGCGATTGCCGACCAGGTACGCGTGGTGCGGGTTGTGGGTGATCAAGACCACTCCGAGGCCCGCGTCCCGCGCGGCGGCCACGTACTTCAGGACGACACCGGACTGCTTGACGCCGAGTGCCGCCGTCGGCTCGTCCAGGACCAGGACCTTGGCGCCGAAGTAGACGGCGCGCGCGATCGCCACGCACTGGCGTTCGCCGCCCGACAGGGTGCCGATGGGCTGGTCGACGTCGCGCAGGTCGATGCCCATGCGGAGCAGCTCCGCGCGGGTCGTCTCGCGCATGAGGTCGACGTCGAGGCGCTTGAAGGGCCCGACGCCCTTCGTCGGCTCGGAGCCGAGGAAGAAGTTGCGCCAGACCGGCATCAGCGGGACCACCGCGAGGTCCTGGTAGACCGTGGCGATGCCGCGGTCCAGGGCCTCGCGCGGCGAGCCGAGCTTCGCGTCCTCGCCCTCGATGCGGAACTCTCCCGCGTCGTGCCGGTGCAGACCCGCGATGATCTTGATGAGGGTCGACTTGCCCGCGCCGTTGTCGCCGAGGACACAGGAGATCTCGCCCGCGTGGACCTCCAGGGAGACGCCTTCCAGGGCGCGGATGTTGCCGTAGTACTTACTGACGTCGTCGAGCTCGACGAGCGGGGTGCTTCCCGGCTCCGGCTCCGGCACCGCGTCGTTGACGTCGGTCGTGTCGGTGGTCACTTCGTCGCCTCCGCGCGCTTGCGGACCCAGTGGTTGAGCAGGGTCGCCAGGAGCAGCATCACTCCGAGGAAGAACTTGAACCAGTCCGGGTTCCACTCGGCGAACACGATGCCCTTGCTGACCATGCCGAAGATGAGGGCACCCACGGCCGCGCCGACCGCCGAGCCGTATCCGCCGGTGATCAGACAGCCGCCGATGACGGCCGCGATAATGTAGATCAGTTCGTTGCCGACGCCCTCGCCCGACTGGACGACGTCGTACGAGAACAGCAGGTGCTGGCCCGAGATCCAGGCGCCGAAGGCGACGCCCATGTAGAGGCCGATCTTGGTCGCCGCCACCGGGACGCCGACCGCGCGGGCCGCGTCCTCGCCGCCGCCGACCGCGAAGATCCAGTTGCCGACGCGGGTGCGGAGCAGGATCCAGGTGGCGACCGCGATCAGGCCGAGCCACCACAGGATCGTGATCTTGAAGTCGACGCCGCCGATGGTGATCGTCGAGGCGAAGACGTCCTTGGCGGAGGCGAAGCCCTCCATGTCGGAGATCGACTTCGTGGAGACCGTGCCGCTGATCAGCTTGGTGAAGCCGAGGTTCATGCCGGTCAGCATGAGGAACGTACCGAGCGTGATGATGAAGCTCGGCGGGTCGGTGCGCGTCAGCATCACGCCGTTGAAGACGCCGACCCCGAGGGTGGCGACGAGCGAGACGAGGACGCCGACCCAGACGTTGGCCGTCATCTGGTAGCTGAACATCGACGAGATCAGCGCGGAGGTCGTCACCATGACGCCCGCCGACAGGTCGAACTCGCCGCCGATCATGAGCAGCGCCACCGGCACGGCCATGATGCCGAGCGTCGACGCCGCGTAGAGCACCGTGGCCAGGCTGTTGGTCTGCAGGAAGCTGTCCGCCGCGATCGAGAAGAAGACGAAGACGGCCACGGCGCCGACGACGGAGCCGAGCTCGGGGCGGCCCATCAGCTTCTTCAGCGGCGACGCCTTCAGGAGGCGCTCGTCCGTCTTCGTGTCCGGCGAAGGCGCCGGTGCGGGTGCGGGTGCGGTCGCTGTCATCGCGTCCCTCGCTTCGCGTATTCCTCCAGCTTGGCGGCCTGGTCCTTGGTGATGATCTGCGGTCCGGTGAGCACCGGCTTGCCGCCGCCGAGCACGTCGTCGTTGTACTTGTACAGCCAGAGCAGGTCCACGGCCTCGTAGCCCTGGAGGTAGGGCTGCTGGTCGACGGCGAAGCCGAGCGTGCCGTCCTTCAGTCCTGCCGCGACCTTCTCGTTCAGGTCGAAGGTGTCGACCTCGGCCTTGCTGCCCGCGCTGTCCGCGGCCTTCACCGCGGTGTCCGCGAAGGGCGCGCCGAGCGTGACGACCGAGTCGATGGACTTGTCGGACTGGAGCCTGGCCTCGATGGAGGACTGCACGTCGGGCATGTTCGTGCCGGTCACGTACAGGTTCTGCATCTTGCCGTCGAAGGTCTTCTTGGCGCCTTCGCAGCGCTGCTCGTGGCCGACGTTGCCCTGCTCGTGCAGGATGCAGAGCGCCTTCTTCTTGCCGCGCTTGTTGAGCTCGTCGCCGACGGCCTCGCCCGCGATCGTCTCGTCCTGACCGATGTGGGTGAGCGCGCCGAACGCCTTGGACTCGGCGGAGCCGGAGTTCACCGTGATCACCGGGATGCCGGCCTTCTTGGCGCGGGCCAGGGCGCCCTTCATCGCGGCGGGCTTGGCGAGACTGACGATGATGCCGTCGACCTTCTTGTCGATGTACGAGTCCACGAGCTGGGCCTGCTGCTGGGCCTCGGCATTGTGGGAGTAGAGGAACTTGATGTTGTCCTTGCGGGCCGCCTGCTCGGCGCCTTCCTGGACGATGTCCCAGAACGTGTCGCCGTCACCCGAGTGGGTCACCATGCCGAACGTCCAGTTCGGCGTGTTCACCGCGGCCTTGCCCTGTGCCGTTGCCGCCTTGCGTGCGTCCTCGGCGCGCTTGCCACCGGTGCTGCTGCACCCCGCGAGGGATACCCCGAGCACCGCGACCAGCACGGCACCCACCGCACGTACCCCTGTCTGAACCCTTGCCACGACGCCGTGCCCTTCTAGCTCTGCTCCTCGGTGAGGCCGGTCCGGATCCCCGGCCCCAGCGGCCCAAGTATCGACCACGCGGATCACGCATGTGTTCATCGGGTACCGCGGGCGGTGTACTTCTCCAGCTTCGGCACGTCCTTCTCGGTGACGATGGCGGGTCCGGTCAGGACGGGCTTGCCGCCGCCCAGGACGTTCGCGTTGGTCTTGTAGAGCCACAGTTCGTCGATGGCGAGATAGCCCTGGAGGTAGGGCTGCTGGTCGACGGCGAAGCCCACCTCCTTGGCCTTGAGGCGCTTGACGACCTCGGCGTTCAGGTCGAACGTGGCGACCTCGGCCTTGCTGCCGGAGTCCTCCTTGGCCTTCACCGAGAGGGCGGCGATGGGCGCGCCGAGGGTGACCACCGCGTCGATGTCCTTGGCCGCCTGGAGTTTCGCGCTGATGGAGGACTGGGCGTTCGGCGCGTTGGTGCCCTCGACGTTCAGGTTCTCGACCGAGCCCTTGAGGGTCTTCTTGACGCCCGCGCAGCGCTGCTCCAGGGAGACGTTGCCCTGTTCGTGGATGACGCAGAGCACCTTCTTCTTGCCGCGCTGCGTGAGCTCGTCGCCGACCGCCTCGCCCGCCACGGACTCGTCCTGGCCGATGTGGCTCAGGGCGCCGAAGTCGGCGGAGAACTCGCCGCCGGAGTTGATCGTGACGACCGGTATCCCCGCGGCCTGAGCCTTGCCGAGGACCGCCTTCATCGCCTCGGGCTTGGCCAGGGTCACGACGATGCCGTCGACCCTCTTGTCGATCGCCGACTGGACGAGCTCGGCCTGTCCCTTGGCTTCTTTGTCGTTGGAGTAGAGGAAATCGACGTTGTCCTTGCGGGCCGCCTGCTTGGCGCCGCTCTGGACGATGTCCCAGAAGGTGTCGCCCTCGCCGGAGTGCGTGACCATCGCGATCTTGAGGCGGGGCGTGTTCACGCCCTTGCCGCCTCCCCCGCCGTCGCCGGACTTGTCCTCGTCGTCCTTGCCGCCGGAGCCGCTGCACCCGGCCGCGAGCGCGATCACCGCGGTGAGAGCCGCTGCCGTGCGGGCTGCGCGGGCCGTACGCATGGGGCTACGCCTGGGGGTACGACTGGGGGTACGCATGGGGACCACCTCTTCTCCCGGCCGCCCGAGTGCGGCTGGGGGAGTTCTAGCGGCGGGCGCGCGGCAGCGTCAATGGCTTTGTCAGAACATTCTGACGACCGTGAGCGACTTGGGACCTACGGCCGTACGAGGAGCTGGAACTCGAAGGAGTAGCGCGAGGCCCGGTAGATGTGCGAGCCGAACTCGACCGCGCGGCCCGTGTCGTCGAACGTCGTGCGCTGCATCGTGAGCAGCGGCGCCCCCGCGGGCTCGCCGAGCCGCTCGCCCTCGCCGGCGGTGGCGGCGCGGGCACCCACGGACTGGCGCGCGCTGTGCAGGGTGATGCCCGCGGCGCGCATCAGGCGGTAGAGGCCGGTGGCCTCCAGGCGCGGGGTGTCGAGGTCGAGGAGCCCGGACGGGATGTGGTTGCGCAGGTACGCCATGGGCTCGCCGTGGGCCAGACGGAGCCGCTCGACCAGGTGGACCTCGTCGCCCTCCGCCACGCCGAGGGCTGCGGCCACCTCGGCGGACGCGGGCTCGACGGTGTTGCGCAGGACGCGGGTCTCGGGGCGCTGGCCCGCCGCCTCCAGGTCGTCGTAGAGACTGCTGAGTTCGAGGGGGCGCTTGACCTGGCTGTGCACGACCTGGGTGCCGATACCCCTGCGGCGCACGAGCAGCCCCTTGTCGACGAGCGACTGGATGGCCTGGCGGACGGTCGGCCGGGACAGGCCGAGGCGCCCTGCCAGCTCGATCTCGTTGCCGAGCAGGGTGCCCGGGGTCAGGGCGCCGCGCTCGATCGCCGCCTCCAGCTGCTGGGACAGCTGGAAGTACAGCGGGACCGGGCTGCTGCGGTCGACGCCGAGCTGGAGGGAGACGGTGGGGTCCACGGCTGGTTTGGCGGCTGATTTGGACACGCTGTGAGCGTAGTCGCAGGGAATGATGACGGGAAGTTCGGAAGTTCTGTTGTCCGGACAAAGGATTGACAGGATCGCGGGGCATCGCGAGGGTGGGTCCATGCGCATCGGACTGATCGGAACGGGCCGTATCGGCACATTTCACTCTGCGGCTCTTCAGCGGCATCCCGAGGTGGAGGCCCTGGTCGTCGCCGACGCGGACACCGGCCGTGCGGCCGGGCTCGCGGCGCGGATCGGCGCGGCCTCCGCGGCCTCGGTGGACGACGTCTTCACGGGGCTCGGCCGGTCGGGTGCCGTGGACGCGGTGGTGATCACCGCGGCGACCTCCGCGCACGCCGAGCTGATCGGCAAGGCGGCGCGGGCCGGACTTCCGGTCTTCTGCGAGAAGCCCATCGCCCTCGACCTGCCCGGCACGCTCGCCGCGCTCCAGGAGGTCGAGTCCGCGGGCACGGTGCTCCAGCTGGGCTTCCAGCGGCGGTTCGACGCGGGGTACGAGGCGGCACGCGAGGCCGTGCGGTCGGGGCGGCTCGGGCGGCTGCACACGGTCCGCGCGATGACCTCGGACCCGGCGCCGCCGCCGGCCGCCTATCTCCCGCTCTCCGGCGGCCTCTACCGCGACTGCCTGGTCCACGACTTCGACATGCTGCGGTGGGTGACGGGCCGTGAGGTGACCGAGGTGTACGCGACCGGGTCGGACGCCGGGCCCGCGATGTTCCGCGAGGCGGACGACGTCGACACGGCCGCGGCGGTCCTCACCCTCGACGACGGCACACTCGCCACGGCGACGGCCACGCGGCGCAACGGCGCGGGCTACGACGTACGGATGGAACTGGCAGGGGAGAACGACCAGATCGCGGTCGGCTTCGACGACCGCATGCCCCTGTCGTCCGTGGAACCCTCGGGACCGCCGCCGCCCGACAAGCCGTGGCCCGGCTTCCTCGAACGGTTCACACCCGCGTACGAGGCGGAGCTCGCGGCGTTCGTGGATGTCGTACGGGGAGAACGGCCGAACCCCTGCGACGGCCGGGAGGCGCTTCAGGCGCTGCGGATCGCGGAGGCGTGCGAACTGTCGCGGCGGGAACGGCGGTTGGTGCGGCTCGAGGAGATCGCCGGGCGCTGATCCCCCGCCCCCCCGGGCCTGCCCCGGGGGCTACTCCACGCCGTCGAGCAGCCCCGCGTCATGTGCCAGCAACGCGATCTGCACGCGGTTGTTGAGGTCCAGCTTCGTCAGGACGCGGGAGACGTGGGCCTTGACGGTGGCCACGCTCAGGTAGAGCTCCGCCGCGATGTCCGCGTTCGAGGCGCCCCTGCCGACCGCGACCGCCACTTCCCTCTCCCGCTCCCCCAGCAGCGTGAGCCGCTCCAACGCCCGCTCGCGGCGGCCCTGTTGGGGGTCCACCCCGGTCACCTGGGTGATCAACTGCTGTGTCACCGTGGGGGACAGCACCGGCTCCCCCGCGGCGACCGCGCGTACCGCCGCGACGATCTCGGCGGGCGGGGTGTCCTTGAGGACGAACCCGGCCGCTCCGGCCCGCAGGGCCCGCAGGACCTGCTCGTCGGCGTGGAAGGTGGTGAGGACGATGACCTCGGGGGCGTCCGGGCGCTTGCGCAGGGCCTCCGTCGCCGCGAGGCCGTCCATCGTGGGCATGCGGATGTCCATCAGGACGACGTGGGGGCGCAGCTCGGCGATCAGCGGGGCGACGTGGGAGCCGTCCGCAGCCTCGCCGACGATCTCGATGTCGTCCGCGCCGCCCATCATGAAGGACAGGCCTGCGCGGACCAGCGGGTCGTCGTCGACGAGAAGCACGCGGATGGGGTTCATGGGCTCCACATTAACGAGATCATCGGCTGCCGATCGTGTCTGCGTCACGTCCGCGTCACGTCTGCCGATTCGGCGTGCGGCCAGGGTGCCCGCGGTCGAGAACTCCGTGGCCACGACGTCCCGTTCGCCCGGCACACGACCGCACTGAAAGGGTTCCCCGGCGGTCACAGCTGATCGCCACGGCCGGCGGACGAGTCCCACGGCAGCCACGCGTCGACCCGGAAGCCGCCGTCACCCGCGGCCCCGTGCTCGATGCGGCCGCCCGCCAGCGTGGCCCGCTCCGTGAGGCCGATCAGCCCCTGGCCGGAACCGGGGACGTTCGGCACGTCGCCGGGCGGCGGCGGGTTCCGTACCGACAGGGTGAGGCCTTCACCGGGCGCCCCGGAGACCAGGACGGTCACCTCGGCGCCCGGGGCGTGCTTGCGGGCGTTGGTCAGGCCCTCCTGGGCGATGCGGTAGGCGGTGCGGCCGACGGCGGCGGGCACGGCCTCGGGGTCGGTGACGCGGTGGTCGAGTGCGACCTTCATGCCCGCGTCACGGGACTCGGCGACCAGGGTCTCCAGGGCGGCGAGGGTCGGCTGCGGGCGGCCGGACGCCTCGCCGTCGCCGCTGCTGCCGCTGCCGCTGCCGCTGCCGCTGCCGCGCAGGACGCCGATCACCTCGCGCAGGTCCTGCAACGCTTCGTGCGCGCTCTCCCGGATGACCCCGGCCGCGCGGACGACCTCCTCGCGGGGCGCGTCCGGGCGGAACTCCAGGGCGCCCGCGTGCACGCTGAGCAGGGTGAGGCGGTGGGCGAGCACGTCGTGCATCTCGCGGGCGATGGACTCGCGGGCCAGGCGCTGGGCCTGTTCGGCACGGAGCGCCGCCTCGTTCTCGGCGCGGATCGCGCGGTCGCGCAGGCTCAGCAGGAGCTGGCGGCGGGAGCGCACGAACATGCCCCAGCCGATGACGGAGGCGCTGAGCAGCGTTCCGAACAGGATGGCGACCAGGTACGGCAGGTCGGCGTCGGGCCGCAGCCGGTAGATGACCGGCACCAGCGCGATCGAGACCCCGCCGACCCAGCCGACGTACCGGAAGGGCCGGTGCACCGCGAGGGTGAACAGGGCCACCGCCGCCGCGCCGCCCGCGGTGTCGGAGAGCACGCTGACCGGCACCATGGCCACGGCGAGACCGACCGGCCAACGCCTGCGGAGCCAGACGGCGGCGCAGGCGAGCGCGCCGATGACCTGGTCGGCCTCCGCGATACCGGGCGAGACGTGCGGGTTGTTGCCGACCGCCTCCGCGCCCACCATGCCGATGCCGACGGCCACGGCGAAGCAGGCGAAGTCGACCAGCCAGTCGCGCACGGTCCGCCGGGGCCTGCGCCTGCCCTTGCCCTTGCCCTTGCCCTTCGTCGTCGCGCGGTCCGGGTCGAACTCCGCGGCGACGGCCGAGGGCAGCGCCCAGGGACGCCTGGCCAAGGGGGCCGAGTGCGCCGAAGGGACCGCCGGGGGCTCACTGCCGCTCATGGTCGACAAATCTACGCACTGTCAGGGGCATCGGGCGCCGTCCGGACGTGATCGTCTACCAAAGTCGCGCACACGCAGACTTTCGGAGGGGGCCAGGAGGAAGAGGCCTCACCCCGTGGCCGATGTGCGTGGGGGGTCCACGGGGCGAGGCTCTTCGGTATGAAGCAGGTACTTGAGGTCTTCGGCGTCCTTCTCCTGATCCAGGGCGTGGCCGCCCTGGTGCACGAGCTGACCGGCCGGCTGCGCGGCTGGGGCATCGTGCAGCGGATCGGGTTCCTCGACGGCTACGAGATCTACGCGGGCGTCACGCTGATCGTGCTCGCGCTCGCACTGTTCGCCGTCGCGGAGAGCCGGAAGAGCCGGAAGACCCGCTAGCCCGCCAGCCCGCCAGCCCGCCGGCCCGCCGGCCCGCCGGGACCGTGTGTCAGCAGGCGTAGTCGACCAGGTCGAAGGACTCGTAGTGGTCTGCGGTGTAGTAGTCCTCCTGGTTCTTCTCACCGGTCACGATGCGGCGCGCACCGCGGTCGGGTGAGCCCGGCGTCACCACGGTGTACTCGTGGTAGTAGCCGGAGCCCTGCGAGGGCAGGATGCCTTCCCTGTTCTGGAAGACGGTGTCGTCCTGCGGATACGGGTAGGGGCCGCCCGCCTCGATCAGGTCCAGGGTGTCGTGCGCCTGGGAGGGCAGCGCGGAGTAGCAGATGTCGCCGACGGCGGTGATGGCGTACGCCGTCGACACGGGGGAATGGTTGTCCGGCGACGCGCTCGCGGAGGCGGCGACGGGGCCGCCGATGAGCAGGGCGGCGGCGAGGGCTGTGACGCTCACGATTCGTGGGGGGATTCGCATGCGACCAGTGTGACGCGCGTAGAGGTTGTCGTGTCAACGTCAAGTGCAGTGAATTTTCCGGGAGTTAACCAAGCGCCACCGGTTGGCCGCCGTCAGTCCTTGTCGGTCGCCGTCAGTCCTTGTCTGCTGCCGTCAGTCCTTGTCGGCCGCGGCCTTCGCGGCGGCGATGCGGTGCTCCGCCATGTACTCGCGCATCCGCAGACTGGTGGACCCACTGGTGTAGAGCACCGCGCCGCCCACCGACAGCGGCACCGAGAGCCCCAGCCAGCCCAGCATCTCGGGCCACCTGCGCTCCGCACGGCAGTCGTCCCACGTGGCCTCGGCCCAGGTCGGGTCGTCGCCCTCGTAGAACAGCATCGACTGGCACTTGCGGCTGTTGGCGTACGAGTCGTCCCCGTCGCTGAACGGTGCCATCAGCTGGTACGCGAGCGCGATCCAGATGACGCACGCCGCGAGGAGCAGCGCGCCGCCCCAGACGCGGCGCTTCTGCGCGCCCGCGGCGAATTCCTGCTCGAAGTACTCGTTCATGGTCTCCCCCTGCTTGATCGACCACGGACCGCATGATCGACCACAGACTGCTTGATCGACCACGGAAGCTATCACCGCACCCTGCGCCCCCAGCTGGTCCCCACCAGAACCAGCGCACCTCCCACCAGACCCACCACACCCAGCCGTTCCCCGCCCAGCGCGATCCCCACCGCGGCCGCCCACAACGGCTCCGTGCCGAGCAGCAGGCTCACCCGCGAGGGAGACGTCCTGCGCACCGCCCACATCTGCACGAAGAAGGCGAAGAGCGTGCAGAACACGGAGAGGAAGAGCAGTCCGGCCCACTCGCGCGCGCCGAAGTCCGCGGCGACGGACCAGGGCGACGCCCCCGTGCCCGCGGCGGCGAGCACCGCGAACACGACGACGGCGGAGCCCAGTTGGACGGTGGTGAGCGAGAGCGCGTCAGCTTCCCCGGCGGCCCGGACAGCCTTGATCCGCGACATCGCCAGGACGTGCACGGTGCGCGCGAGCGCCGCAAGGAGGATCAGACCGTCGCCCGGCGAAGGCTGCGTGAAGCCGCCGCCCTGGGTCAGCAGGACCACGCCGAGCACGGAGAGCCCGGCCGCCGCCAGGAAGGCGCGCGGCGGCCTCTTCCGCGTCACCGCGGCCTCGGCGAGCGGCGTGAAGATCATGGTGAGGCTGATGATGAGGCCCGCGTTGGTCGCCGAGGTGTGGACGACGCCGTACGTCTCCAGGAGGAAGATCCCGCTCAGGATCAGCCCGAGCACTCCCGCCCCGCGCCACTGCGGTGCCGTCAGCGCGCGCAGGCCGCGCCATCCTGCGATCACGAGCGCGGGCAGCACGACAGCGAACCGAAGCACCAGGACGGCGACGACCGTGTGGGTCGTCGTGATGCCCTTCGCCGCCAGGTAACTGGCGCCCCAGACCACGGCGACGAGCAGGACGGGCAGATCGGTGAGCCAGGCGCGGCGCACTGCGGGCGCGGCGGGGGCGGCGAGCGTCGACACGGGGCGCGGTCTCCAACGGATGCGGCGATGTGGAGACTTCGGCGGCTCTCACGTGGGTCGATCACCGTATCCGGCGGAGATCACGCCGGGAAGGGACGGCGGCGGCCGTCTCACTGAGCGGTCCGTGCTGTCCGCGTGCGGTCCGGGCGGAGGCCGTGGCGGCTTCGGTGTCCATTTCCCGCCAGCCACGGCACGTGCCGCCCGCTTTCATTGAACCCACAAGCACTTCTCACCGCATTGCGGAACATAACCACGCGAATGAGGTTCACGAACATGTCTTCTCTGACCGGCAAGACGGCTCTGGTGACCGGCGGCAGCCGCGGCATCGGCGCGGCGATCGCGCTGCGGCTCGCACAGGACGGCGCCGATGTGGCCATCACGTACGTCAACGGCGAGGCCGCCGCTCATGAGGTCGTCGCCAAGATCGAGTCGGCGGGCCGCCGCGGTTTCGCCATCAGGGCCGACGCGGCCGACCCCGGGGACGCGGCGGGCGCGGTGGAGCGCGCGGCGGACGACCTGGGCCGCCTCGACATCCTGGTGAACAACGCGGGCATCGGAGTCCTCGGCCCCATAGGGGACTTGGCGCTCTCGGACGTCGACCGGGTGCTCGCCGTCAACGTACGTTCGGTCTTCCTGGCCTCGCAGGCGGCGGCCGGGAGGCTGGCCGACGGGGGCCGCATCATCTCCACCGGATCCGGGCTCGCGCGCTTCGCGGGTGGCCCTGGCGCGACGCTGTACGCGCTGAGCAAGGCGGCGCTCGTCGGCATGACCAAGCCGCTGGCCCGTGAGCTCGCGGGGCGGGGCATCACCGTGAACGTCGTGCACCCGGGCTCGATCGACACGGACATGAACCCGGCCGACGGGCCCTACGCCGAGCCCCAGAAGGCGGCGACGGCGCTCGCCCGATTCGGCTCGGCGGACGAGGTGGCCTCGCTCGTCGCCTATCTCGCGGGAGACGACGCGGCGTTCATCACGGGCGCGGAGCTGGTGGTGGACGGCGGCTACGGAGCCTGACCGCTCCGCTTACGGGGCGCGACACCGCGCGCATGGTCGCGCGGCACCGCGGGCATGGTGATGGGGCGCACCGGGGCTTTCCACCCGGTGCGCCCCACGTTTCAGCGGGCTTCAGCGGGCTTCGATCAGCCGCCGAGCTCCTGGTGACGTGCCGTCAGACGGCTCGCGCCCGCCTCGGTGAGCGAACCGAAGAGGTGCAGCCGGGAGATGCCGCCGTCCGGGAAGATGTCGATGCGCACGTGCGTGCCGACGACCGGGGCGTCAAGGACGAAGCGGTGGTTGGTGTCGGGCTGCAGACGGGTGCGGGGCAGCGCCTCGACCCACTCGCCGCTCTCGCCGTCACGGACCGAAAGGGCGGCCCAGCCCGCCGAGTTGCCCTTGAGGTACGCCGTGTCGATCTCGACGGCGCGGATCTCGGACTGGGCGACGAGCTGGTAGCGGATCCAGTCGTTGCCGTTGTCGCGGCGGCGGCGGGTCTCCCAGCCGTCGTCCATCTTGCGGGAGCGGCCCGGCTGGATGGTGTTGGTGGCCGGGGAGTAGAAGCGGTCGGACGCGTCCTCGACCTGGCCGCCGTTCTCCAGGGCGAGCACGTCGAACGTGCCGAGCGTGGCGAGCCACTTGGGGTCGGCGACGACCTCGCCGTACACCCGCAGGCGCGCGATGCCGCCGTCCGGGTGCTGGTTGACGCGCAGGTGCGTGAAGCGCTGCTCGACGTCGACGGCGAAGCCGTTGGCCGCGTGGCCGCCGACTGCCGTGCGGGGCACGAGAGTCGTCCACTTCACGTCGTCCGCGAGGAGCTCATCGGGGGTCGGCGAGCCCTCGACGTTGGCGCCCTGGACCGAGACGGCCTGCGGGTAGTTGCCGCGGAAGTGGGCGGTGTCGATGACGATGCCGCGGACGACGCCGGGGGCGCCGAGGCGTACGAGCGCCCAGTCGTGGTCGTCAGCGGTGGGCCACGGGTGCTCACCGGAGACGCCACGGCGGCGGCGGGTCTCCCAGCCGTCCATGACCTTGCCCTTGTGCCCGAAGTGCTCCGGGTCGAAGACGGCGTCGTGCGCCAGGAGCAGGTTCTCGCGCATAGCGAAGAACTCGTCGTTGGCGGCGATCACGCCCGCGCCGAGCTGCCGGTCCGCGAGGTTCGCGTACTGGGTGAAGGGGAAGTCGGCGGTGCGGTAGTCCGCGTACGGGTCGCCGCCGCCGTAGGGGCTCGCGTCGCCGGTGAAGCTGGGTATCGCCGTCACAGTGATCAGTTCTTCCTTTCCAGAAGTCGGCCTGCGGGTTCGCTGAACTCGCCGCCGTGCAGGATGCGTTCGCCGCGCAGCCAGGTGGACTTCACGACGCCGCTGAGGGTCTTGCCCGCGTACGCCGTGACTCGGTTCCGGTGCTGCAGCTCCGCGGGGTCCACGGTGAAGGTCTCGTCGGGCGCGAGGACCGCGAAGTCGGCGTCGCGGCCGGCCTCGATGGCGCCCTTCTGGTCGAGTCCGACCAGTTCGGAGGTGCGCGTCGACATCCAGCGCACCACGTCCTCGAGGCTGTGGCCGCGCTTGCGGGCCTCGGTCCAGATCGCGGGGAGGCTGAGCTGGAGCCCGGAGATGCCGCCCCACGCGGTCGCGAAGTCGTCGGTCTTGAGGTCTGCGGTGGACGGCGAGTGGTCCGTCACGATGCAGTCGATGGTGCCGTCGTCCAGCGCGTCCCAGAGCAGGTCCTGGTTGGCGGCCTCGCGGATGGGCGGGCAGCACTTGAACTCGCTCGCGCCGTCCGGGACTTCCTCGGCGGTGAGCGTGAGGTAGTGCGGGCAGGTCTCGACGGTGAGCTTGACGCCCTCGCGCTTGGCGGCGGCGATCAGGGGCAGCGCGTTCGACGACGACAGGTGCAGTACGTGGACACGGGCGCCGAGCCGCTTGGCGAGCCCGATGAGGCCCTCGATCGCGACGTCCTCGGAGACACGCGGCCGGGTGTCCAGGTAGTCCGTGTACTTGGGGCCGCTCTTGTGCGGGGCGGCGTCCAGCTCGTGCGGGTCCTCGGCGTGCACGATGAGCAGTCCGCCGAAGCCCGCGATCTCCGCCATGGAGGTGGCGAGCCGGTCCTGGTCGAGGTGCGGGAACTCGTCGACGCCCGACGGCGAGAGGAAGCACTTGAAGCCGTAGACGCCGGCGTCGTGCAGGGGCTTGAGGTCGCCGACGTTGTCGGGCAGGGCGCCGCCCCAGAAGCCGACGTCGATGTGCGCCTTGGTGCGGGCGACGTCCTGCTTCGTCCGCAGGTTGTCGACCGTGGTGGTCGGCGGCAGGGAGTTGAGCGGCATGTCGACGAGGGTGGTGATGCCACCGGCGGCGGCGGCACGGGTGGCGGTCCAGAAGCCCTCCCACTCCGTGCGGCCCGGGTCGTTCACATGGACGTGCGTGTCGACGATCCCGGGCAGCAGGACGTCGTCGCCGAGGTCCTCGATCCTGGCCCCGGCCGGTACGTCGGCGTCGTGCGCGAGCACGGCCGCGATCTTCCCCCCGGAGACCGTGACCGACGCGGCGCGGGTTCCCTGCGGGGTGATCACGCGGGTCGAGCGCAGCACCAGTTCTACGTCCACGTCCTCAACGCCCTCTCTTCGCTGTTGCCTTCTTGATTCGTTCTTTTCCGCTACACAGACCATTCGGTTCCGCTAAACGGAATTCAACGTTCTGTTGAATGAGTCTTCACGGCCGACCTCGAACCGTCAAGAGGCCACCTGACGCACTCTGGACGTTTCCACAAAGTGGAATTAGAATTCCGCAGGCCAGAACGTAGCTACGCACAACCGGGCCGTCAAACGATCACCAGACGTGACGGCGGAGAAGCGGACAAAGGCTCCCCGACCGGTCCCCGACCACCCCTGACCGGCAAAGACGCCAGGGCCGGTCAGGGCCCCTGCGAGGAACCGCCCGGTAGGCTGCTGCCTTGCCCGTCAGCCCCGAAAGGACTGCGCCGTGCCGACGTCAAGCGCCAGCGACGCCTCCACCGAAGTCGCCGCCTCCAAGCCGCCCGCTGCCAGCGGTGGTGTCCAGTCCCTTGAGCGCGCCTTCGACCTCCTCGAACGGATGGCGGACGCCGGAGGCGAGGTCGGCCTGAGCGAGCTCTCCGCCAGCAGCGGCCTTCCGCTCCCCACGATCCACCGCCTGATGCGCACCCTGGTCGCCTGCGGCTACGTACGCCAGCAGCCCAACCGCCGCTACTCCCTCGGCCCGCGCCTGATCCGCCTCGGCGAATCGGCCTCGCGCCTCCTCGGCACCTGGGCGCGCCCCTACCTCGCGCGCCTGGTCGAGGAGACCGGCGAGACGGCGAACATGGCGCTGCTCGACGGCGACGAGATCGTGTACGTCGCGCAGGTGCCGTCCAAGCACTCCATGCGGATGTTCACCGAGGTGGGCCGCCGGGTCCTGCCCCACTCCACGGGCGTCGGCAAGGCACTCCTCGCCCACACCCCGCCGGAGGAGGTACGGGCCCTGCTCGCCCGCACCGGCATGCCCGCGGCCACGGAGAAGACGATCACCACGCCCGAGGGTTTCCTCGACGCGCTGGAGGAGGTCCGCAAGGCGGGCTTCGCGGTCGACGACAACGAACAGGAGATCGGGGTGCGCTGCCTGGCGGTCTCGGTCCCGAACTCCCCCACGGCGGCGGCCATTTCGATCTCGGGCCCGGCGGGCCGCGTGACCGAGGCCGCGGTGGAGAAGATCGTGCCGGTGCTGCAGGAGGTGGCGGTGGAGCTGTCGGCCGCGCTGGCCAGTTCGGGGCCTGCGGCGTAGGGGCTCCCCCGGGCTCCCCCTCTCAGCCACGGACGGGCTGAAGATCTCCCCGGTCGGGTGGATCTTCAGCCCGTCCGGCGTTCGAGGACGGTCTCGGCGACGCCGGTGAAGCGGGTGAAGCAGTTGAAGCGGGTGAAGCCGGTGATCAACGGTGCGCGCCGCCCCGGATCAGCCCACGCGCCGTGGCCACGGCCACCGCCGCCGTACGCGAATCGACCCCCAGCTTCGCGTAGATGTGCACCAGATGGGACTTCACGGTGGCCTGGCTCAGGAAGAGCCGCTTGCTGACCTCCTGGTTGGAAAGCCCCTCCCGCACCAGCCGCAGCACCTCCAACTCCCGCCCGGTCAAGGCCTCCCCGGGCGCCCGCATCCGGTCCATCAGCCGATGCGCGATCGCCGGCGCGAGCGCGGACTGCCCCGCGGCCGCGGTCCGCACCGCCGCGGCGAGCTCCTCCGGCGGCGCGTCCTTCAGGAGATAGCCCGCCGCGCCCGCCTCGACCGCGGCGAGGATGTCGGCGTCCGTGTCGTACGTCGTCAGGACGAGCACCCGCGGCGCCCCCGCCACGGCGGTGATCGCTGCCGTGGCCTGCGCCCCGTGCATCCCTGCCCCGAACTGAAGATCCATCAGGACGACGTCGAAGCCGCCGGTCGCGGCGAGCGACACCGCGACCTCCGCCGTCGCCGCCTCGGCCACCACGGCGAAGTCGGGCTCGGTGTCGAGCACCGCACGCAGCCCGGCGCGCACGACCGGGTGGTCGTCGGCGAGGAGCAGCCGGATGGGCTCCGGCACTTCGGCGCTCACAGCACGGCCTCCGTCGGACCGGCTCCCGCCGGAACGGTCCCCGTGGCAACGGCTGCGGTCGTTACGGCTGCCCTCGGAACTCCTGCCTTCGGAGCTCCTGCCTTCGGAACTGCTGCGGTCGGAAGCGGCAGCGTGACCGCGACGGCCGTCCCCTGCCCCGGCGCCGACTCCACGCTCAGCGTCCCGCCGAGCGACCGGGCCCGCGCCCGCATCGCGGGCAGCCCGAAGCCCCCGTCGTCGCGGCCCTCCCCGCTCCCGCGCGGCGCGGACGCCGGATCGAAGCCCCGCCCGTCGTCGACCACGTCCAGGGACACCGACGTCTCCATGAAGCTGAGCGTGATCTCGGCGCGCCCCGCGCCCGCGTGCCGGACCGTATTCGCGAGGGCGGACTGAGCGGTGCGGAGCAGCGCGACTTCGTACGGGGTCGGCAGCTCGGTGGGTGTGCCGCTCACCGTGAACTGGACGTGGACGTCCGAGCCGGGCGAGCCGGATGCGGCGGACGCGGACGCGGAGAGCCGTTCCAGCGCTCCGGCCAGCGAGCCGTGCTCCAGGTCCGGCGGGCTGAGGGCCCGCACGAAGCGCCGTGCCTCCGCGAGGTTGTCCTGTGCGGCGGCACGGGCCTGCTCGATGTGCGGCGCGGCGGGCGCTCCCGCGGGCAGCGCGCGTTGCGCGGCGCGCAGCAGGAGCTGGATGGAGGAGAGCCCCTGCGCGAGCGTGTCGTGGATCTCGCGGGCGAGGCGCTCGCGCTCGGCGAGGGTGCCCGCGGTCCGCTCGGCGGCGGCGAGTTCGGCCCGGGTGGCCATGAGCTCGTCGATCAGCTGCCGGCGCCGCTCGCTCTCCCGGTACAGCGCCTCGTACCCGAGGACCGTGGCGATCGCCATGGCCGCGCCGAGCAGCGGCCCGATGAAGCTGCCGGGGGACATCGGAGAGCCGTGCAGCACGAAGCTGGCGATGGCGGCAGCGGCGGTCAGCCCGACCGCGGGCAGGGCCCAGCGCAAGGGCAGCAGATGCAGCTGCAGGAAGTAGAGGGGGAAGGCCGTCCACAGCCCGTCCGGCGACAGCACGAGCAGCGCCGCCCAGCACACGCCGAGCGCCGCGAGCCACCCGGCCGCCGCGCGCTGCGACCGCGCCACGGCCGGGCTGAGCGTGCCCGCCGCGTAGACGCCTCCCATGGCAACCACCACTCCCACGACGGCACCGCCGCCCTGGGACACCCCGTCGGCCACGGCCCGCACCAGGGCAAGCGCAAGCAGCCCGGCGAACAGCCCGTGCAGACAGAGGCGCAGGGCCAGAGCCACGGGGGTGGTCCGGGAAGGGAGTCGGGAGGGGGCCATGGAGGAGGGCAGGGAGTCGGCGGAGAGCATCGGGGCCTCGGTCGGGGGCGGGAGCGGGGGCTGGGACTGGGAGTGGGACTGGGCGAGGTCAGGAGCGGGGGCGGGGCGGGGCGAGGTCAGGAGCGGAGTCGCGGGCCCGACGCGTCCCGCGGGCCGTCCCGCGGCTCCGACCGGGGCCGCACCGCGACGCCGACCCCGACCCCGACCCCGCCCCCGGGCTGGGCCTCGGACCGCGCCGTCGGCCGGGACTCGGCCTGCGGCACAGGTCGGAGCGCGGCCCGACACGGGGACTGAGGACCGACCCCGTGGGTGGACGGAAGCCCGACCCGGTGGGTGGACGGAAGCCCGACCCCGTGCCAAGCCGGAGCCCAACCCGGTACGGAGGCCGGAGCCAACCCAGTACGGAGGCCGGAGCCCAACCCAGTACGGGAGGCCGGAGCCCAACCCAGTACGGGAGCGGGAGCCCGACCCGGTACGGGAACGGGAGCCCGACCCGGTACGGGAGCGGGAGCCCGACCCGGTGCGGGGCGGAGGACCGGTGGAGGTGTTCATCGGACCCTCCAGCGTAGGCGCAGCCGCCCCACCTTCCGTCAACCGAAAGGTTGATCGCGGGCTCCCCCCTTCGATTCGGGTGAAGCGTGCTGTGGCGCGATGCCCTGGCGGCGTGCCCGGAAGGAGGGTGGGGTCATGTTCGTCGCATGGAGAGACCTTCGGTTCGCCAAGGGGCGGTTCGCCCTGATGGGAGCCGTCGTCGTGCTCATCACTCTGCTCGTGGGGCTGCTTTCCGGGCTCACGGCCGGGCTCGCGAGGGAGAACACCTCAGCGATCACCGGCCTCCCCGCCGACCACCTCGCCTTCGCCGCGCCGCCGCCCGGCCAGTCCGCCTCCTTCACCAGCTCCCAGGTGGAACAGCGCGCCTGGGAGTCCTGGACGCGACAGCCTGGCGTACGGTCCGCCGAGCCCATCGGCATCAGCACCCTCAACGCCACCGCGGGCGACCGCTCGGCCGCGGTATCCGCCTTCGGGGTCGAACCGGACTCCGGTATCGCGCCGAAAGGCCTCGCACCGGGTGAGGCCGTGCTCTCCGAGAAGGCCGCTGCGGACCTGGGCGTCGGCCCCGGGGACACGGTGCGGCTCGGCGGCAGCGGGGTCGAGGAGCGGGTCGCGCGGGTCGCGTCGGACGCCTCGTACAGCCATACCCCTGTCGTGTGGACCGCGCTCGACGACTGGCAGGGGCTCGGCCACCGGGGTACGTCGATGGACGAGCAGGCCACGGTCATCGCGCTGCGGACCGGCAGCGGGTTCGATCTCGCCGCCGGGGACGAGGCGGCGGGCACGGAGACGAAGTCCCTCGACGGCGCGCTGACGGCCATCGGCTCCTACCAGGCGGAGAACGGTTCGCTGCAGCTCATGCGCGGCTTCCTCTTCGTCATCTCCGCGCTCGTCATAGGAGCGTTCTTCACGGTGTGGACGATTCAACGCGCCGGTGACATCGCGGTGTTGAAGGCGCTGGGCGCGTCCACTCCTTACCTGCTCAGGGACGCACTCGGTCAGGCGGTGCTGATGCTCGCCGCCGGGACCGCCCTGGGGACGGGGATCGCCGCGCTCGTCGGTTCCGCGATCAGCGGCGGCGACGTCCCCTTCGTCCTCGATCCGCCGACCGTGCTGTGGCCCGCCGCCGTGATGATCGCCCTCGGGGCGTTGGGCGCGGGCCTGTCCGTCCGGCGGATCACCGCCGTAGATCCGCTGACCGCGCTGGGGAGTGCCCGATGAGTCTGACCCTCGAAGACATCACGCTGACGTACGCGGACGGCGAGGGGCGGCTCACGGCGCTCGACGGGGTCGGGCTCGACGTCCCCGCCGGGACCCTGACGGCGGTCGTCGGCCCGTCCGGCTCCGGGAAGTCCAGCCTGCTGGCGGTGGCGGCGACGCTGGTCACCCCGGACCGGGGCCGGGTGGTGGTCGGAGGTACGGAGACGGGTGCGCTGTCGGCGGCCGAGCGGGCGGAGCTGCGGCGGCGGAGGATGGGGATCGTCTTCCAGCAGCCGAATCTGCTGGCGTCGCTGACCGCGCTTGAACAGGTGGAACTGATGGCGCGCATCGACGGGCGCGGACGGGGACGCGGACGCGGACGCTCCGGCGAGGTACGGGAGCGGGCGCGGGAGCTCCTGGACACCGTGGGCCTTGCGGGGCTCGCACACAGGCGCCCGCATCAGCTGTCGGGCGGCCAGCGCCAACGGGTCGGCATCGCACGGGCGTTGATGAACGAACCGGCGGTGCTCCTGGTCGATGAGCCGACCAGCGCGCTGGATCACGAGCGGGGCGCGGCGGTCCTCGAGCTCCTCGGGCGGCTCACGCGGGAGTGGGGGACGGCAACGGTCCTGGTCACGCACGACCGGGAACGCTTGTCTTTCGCCGACCGGGTGGTGGAGTTGGTGGACGGGAGGGTGGGGGTCGCGAGCGTCTCCTAGCCCGTCCGTCCGACGGTTGAGGACGGACGGGGAGGACGGGACCGGACGGGGAGGACGGGACCGAACGGGGAGGACCGGACCGAACGGGGAGGACCGGACGGACGGGGGCGGTGGGGCAGCCCGCCGGGCGCATGACGGCGAACGCGGCAGAGCGGGCGACCAGCCGCCGGCCGTCAGGTGGAGCAGGGACGCCAGCCCGCCCGGCACACCACAACGAACTCACCGCAGCAGGCGACCAGCCGCCGACCGTGCAGGCGGAGTGGGGATTTCAGCCCGTCCGGCGTTTGAGGACGAACCCGGCGCAGCCGGTCATCAACCCCAACCACAGGCCCCCGGAGCAGAGACCTCAGCCCGTCCCGCACCTCAGGACGAACCCGGCGCAGCCAGTGGTCAACGCCAGCCACGAACCCCCGGAGCAAATACCTCACCCCGCCCAGCACCTGAGAACAAACCCAGCACAGCCAATCATCAACGCCAACCACAAACCCCCGGAGCAAATACCTCACCCCGCCCAGCACCTGAGAACAAACCCAGCACAGCCAATCATCAACGCCAGCCACAAACCCCCGAAGCCGGGAGTTCGCGAAAGGGTGGGCCCGGGGAGAAATCCTCCGGTCTGGCCTTTCGCAGTGCCCTTCGCATGCCCCGCGGCACAACAGGCCCCGGCACCACCATGACCCGGCACCCCGCACGCCCCTGCACGTATCGACGCACCCTTCCCCGCCCCCACCCCCACCCTTTTCGCGCACCCAGGACGACAAGATCCTCCGCCGCCCCGGCGAAGTCGCACACCGCCCGCCCCGCAGCGCCCCGTACCACCCACCGCTCCACCACGACCCCCTCCGGCGCCCCGCCGAACACCTCCTCAAACGCCCGGTCGAGCCGCCCCCGGGCCTCCGCCTCCCAGTGCCGGGCCCACGCCCGGTCCGGGCGCCGCGCGTACAGCCCCTCCCCCTCCGGCGGCTCCCACGCGATCATCGCGACCAGCACACGACCGGCCCTCCGCGCCTCCTCCACGCCCACCCGCAACGCCGCCAGACTCGCCGGCGACCCGCTCACCCCCACGACGACCCGCGCTCCCACGGTCGGCCCCTCTCCCTCGTGGCCCTCACGGACCTCGTTCCACCAGGCCAATCCGGCCCGCTCCCCCGGAGTCTGTACGCTGATTGGCCTGGCCAGGAGGGCCAATCAGCGGGAGGTGGCATGGCAGACGTACGCGTGGTCCATGAAGTGGACCGGCGGCTCGGCAGCAGGCAGCTGTCCCAGCTGGTGACCGGTACCGCCGGCGACCACCCCGGCTACCGCGCCCTCGCCCACGACATCCGCACCCTCCTCCTGGACGGCCGCATCCCCCTGCACACCCGGCTCCCCGCGGAGCGCGAGCTCGCCACGGCACTCGGTGTCAGCCGGGCCACCGTCACCGCCGCGTACGACCTCCTGCGCGAGGGCGGCTACGCCCGCAGCAGGCGCGGCGCGGGCACCTGGACCGAGCTGCCCGACGGGCGCCGCCCCTCCAGCGTGGCCGCGTTCCCGGCAGGCGACGGGATGCTCGACCTGGCGGTGGCCGCCCCCGGCGCACCCGAGGCGGAGCTGACCGACGCGCTCGCCGCCGCGGCCGCCGCACTCCCCCGGCACGCCTCGACACCGGGCTACCACCCTTACGGGCTACCGGAGTTGAGAGAGGCCGTCGCCGAGCGCTTCACGCGGCGAGGTCTGCCCACTCTCCCCGACCAGATTCTGATCACCACCGGCGCCCAGCACGCGCTGTCCCTCACCCTCTCCCTGCTCGGCAGGCCCGGCGACCGCATCCTGGTCGAGAACCCCTCGTACCCGAACGCTCTCGACGCGATCCGCCGCGCAGGGCTGCGCCCCACTCCCGTGCCGGTCACGGACACCGGCTGGGACACCGACCTCGTCGAGTCGACGCTCCGTCAGGCCGCGCCCCGCATGGCCTACTTGGTGCCCGACTTCCAGAACCCGACGGGCCGCCTGATGCCCAGGGAGCAGCGCGTACGCATCCTGGAGACCGCCCGCGCCACCGGCACCTGGCTCGTGATCGACGAGACGATCGCCGACATCGCCCTGGACGGGCCCGCCCCCGCGCCCTTCGCCTCGCTGGCCCCGCACGGCGTGGGCGAGCAGGTCGTCACCGTCGGGTCGTTGAGCAAGACGCACTGGGGCGGGCTGCGCATCGGCTGGGTACGGGCGGGCTCACGGCTCATCACGGAGCTGGCGACCGCGCGCGTCCCCTCCGACATGTCGACCCCGGTGATCGAGCAGCTCGTCGCGCTGCATCTGATGGGCAGCATGGACGACGTACTGCGCGACCGGCTGCCGCGCCTGCGCGCCCAGCGGGACGCGCTCGGCGCCTCGCTCGCCCACCATCTCCCCGAGTGGCGCTGGCGGACGCCGCCGGGCGGCCTGTCGTTCTGGGTGGACCTGGGCCGCCCGGTCGCGTCGGCCCTGGCCCGTGCGGTGCTCGCCCACGGCGTACGCATCGAGGGCGGCGCCCGCTTCGGCGCGGACCCCGGCACGCACGAGCACCGGCTGCGGATTCCCTACACACTGCCCGCGGCATCGGGCGAGGAGGCCGTCCGGCGCCTTGCCGCCGCGCTCGGCGGGGACATGGGCCACGAAGCCACCGGCAGTCCCCGGCACTGGGTCGCCTGACGCGTCGCCTGACGCGCGGCTCACGGCGCCCCGCATCGACGGGACGGCCTTCTTACCTGGCCCCGGGCTCCCCGAAGAGCTCCACCGCACACCGCACCGCCGCGAGGCCCGTGGCCAGCGCGCTGACGGAGCCGATCGCTCCCGCGACAAGGAGCAGCGACCGCCGCAGCCTCGGCACCTCCGGGGCGCCGCTCAGCGCCATCGCGGCCAGGGCCGCGAGCTCGTCCTCGGCGATGCCCCGGTCCGGGAACTCGACCGGATGCGCGGCGAGCTCACGGCGCAGCCGCGACACCGCGGTGCCCAGCTCCGCGACGCGCGGATCCTCATCACTGCCGGTCACTTGCCTCTGCCCCACGCTCCGCAACACAGCTCTCCCCCTCGCACGACGTCGTGCGCATGTTCTCGTGCAGATCTTGCCGACCCCACGACGGCGTTGGTCAGACGCCTGGGGGCCGCGGGCCAGTAAACGCCACGGGAAGCAGGACGCGCCACTTTCTGACCGGAAGACACCGCCCCGGTCGGGGAAGGCTCCTCCGCCTTTCGCGACGGGGCGCGCAGGGTGCGGTATGCAGGAGCCATGACGAATCCGATGATCGCCGGGCTTCTCCTCGCGGCGGGCGGCGGGCGGCGCCTCGGCGGCCGCCCGAAGGCGCTCCTCGACCACCAGGGGCGCCCCCTCGTGGAGCACGCGGTCCGCGTACTGCGCGAGGGCGGGTGCACGCGCGTGCACGTGGTGCTCGGCGCGGACGCCGATGCCGTACGCGAGAAGGCCTCGCTCCCCGGCTGCGTACTGATCGACAACCCCGAGTGGGCGGAGGGGATGGGTTCGTCGCTGCGGGCGGGCCTCGCATCCCTGCGCGAGGATGCCGCCGACGCCGACGCCGCGCTCGTCTCGCTGGTCGACCAGCCGGGCATCGGCCCGGCCGCGGTGGCCCGCGTCCACGCCGCCTACCGCTCGCCCGCCACTCTCGCGGCGGCCGCGTACGACGGGGAGCGCGGGCACCCCGTGCTCTTCGGCTCGGACCACTGGGCGGGCATCGCGGCGAGCGCGGTGGGTGACCGCGGGGCGCGCGCCTATCTGAAGGAACACGCCGCGCACATCGCACTGGTCGAGTGCGGGGACGTGGCCCAGGCGTACGACATCGACACACCCGCCGACCTGATCCACCTTGAGTGACCGGCATGGCACTCAGCGACACGTTCTGTCGATGAAGAGAATCTCGACATCAACAGACGATTGAACTTCCACTATGAGGAAACTAGTATCCACTGTTCAGAAGCACCCGTTCCCTCAAGTGGGGCCCACGGCCGTATCTCGGCTCCGGTGGCACTGAGTGTCACTGCGAATGCCCGGCGGTCGCCAAGGCACCACCTGTGAAGCTCGCTGAAGGAAGTGACAGCTCATGTCCGCACCAGCGCAGTCCCCGCTGGCCATCGTCGACGCGGAGCCTCTGCCGCGGCAGGAGGAGGTCCTCACCGACGCGGCCCTCGCCTTTGTGGCCGAGCTGCACCGGCTCTTCACGCCCCGCCGTGACGAGCTCCTCAGCCGCCGCGCCGAGCGCCGCGCCGAGATCGCAAGCACCTCCACGCTCGACTTCCTTCCCGAGACCGCGGCGATCCGCGCGGACGACTCCTGGAAGGTGGCGCCGGCCCCGGCGGCCCTGAACGACCGCCGTGTCGAGATCACCGGGCCGACCGACCGCAAGATGACCATCAACGCCCTGAACTCGGGCGCCAAGGTCTGGCTCGCGGACTTCGAGGACGCATCGGCGCCCACCTGGGAGAACGTGGTCCTGGGCCAGCTGAACCTCACCGACGCCTACGAGCGCCGGGTGGACTTCACGGACGACCGCACCGGCAAGTCGTACGCCCTCAAGGACGCCGACGAGCTCGCCACCGTCGTCATGCGCCCGCGCGGCTGGCACCTGGACGAGCGCCACCTCCAGTTCGAGGGCCAGCCGGTCCCCGGCGCGCTCGTCGACTTCGGCCTGTACTTCTTCCACAACGCCAAGCGCCTCATCGAGCTCGGCAAGGGCCCGTACTTCTACCTCCCGAAGACGGAGTCGTACCTGGAGGCCCGCCTCTGGAACGACATCTTCGTCTTCGCGCAGGACTACGTCGGCATCCCGCAGGGCACCGTCCGCGCCACGGTCCTCATCGAGACGATCACGGCCGCGTACGAGATGGAGGAGATCCTCTACGAGCTCCGCGACCACGCGTCGGGCCTGAACGCGGGGCGCTGGGACTACCTCTTCTCCATCGTCAAGAACTTCCGTGACGGCGGCTCGAAGTTCGTCCTGCCGGACCGCAACCTCGTGACGATGACGGCCCCCTTCATGCGGGCGTACACCGAACTCCTCGTCCGCACCTGCCACAAGCGCGGCGCGCACGCGATCGGCGGCATGGCGGCGTTCATCCCGTCCCGCAAGGACGCGGAGGTCAACAAGGTCGCGTTCGAGAAGGTCAAGAACGACAAGGACCGCGAGGCGGGCGACGGCTTCGACGGCTCCTGGGTCGCGCACCCGGACCTGGTCCCGATCGCGATGAAGTCGTTCGACGCGGTCCTCGGCGAGAAGCCCAACCAGAAGGACCGCCTGCGCGAGGACGTCTCCGTGGCCGCGGGCGACCTGATCGCCATCGACTCCCTCGACGCGAAGCCCACGTACGACGGCCTGGTCAACGCCGTCCAGGTCGGCATCCGCTACATCGAGGCCTGGCTGCGCGGCCTCGGCGCCGTCGCCATCTTCAACCTCATGGAGGACGCGGCCACCGCCGAGATCTCGCGCTCGCAGATCTGGCAGTGGATCAACGCGGGCGTCGTCTTCGAGAACGGCGAGACCGCCACCGCGGACCTGGCCCGCACGGTCGCCGCCGAGGAACTGGCCGCCATCCGCGCCGAGATCGGCGACGAGGCCTTCGCGGCCGGCAAGTGGCAGCAGGCCCACGACCTCCTCCTCCAGGTCTCCCTGGACGCGGACTACGCGGACTTCCTGACGCTCCCGGCGTACGAGCAGCTGCGCTGATTTCCCTGCGGAGTTCATGACGAGGCCCCCGGCACCGCACAGCGCCGGGGGCCCAGTCATGGGCGCGCCCCGAAGGGGCGCGGGGAACTGCGCGACCAGCCACAAACGGCCCGCAGCTAGCCGATGTGCCGCGACCAGTCCTGTTCGGCCGCAGGCTTCCCATGCAGATCGGGCACCCGCTTCAACCAGGCCGGACGCCCCTTCTCGGTAACGGCAGCACGCCGGGCATCGGCAGCCGCAAGCTCACCCCGGCTGGGGAAGTCCCTGGGCAGCCACGCAGCGGAGGAGCGGACACGGGCCAGCAAGAAGGCCACGTACGCCTCCCGCACCGCCGCGGGGGACGAGAACCCCGGCTCGGATGCCAGCCACGCGTCCGGCACCAGGGCGACGATCTCGCGGAGAGCGGCCTCCGTGACGAGCGGAGCCAGCTCCGCATCCGCGGCAACCGTGTCCGGCCCATAGCCCCCCAGGGCGTGATGGCGGAAGTCGTACACCTTGTCCGGCGCGGACGCGCCCCAGCGGTGGTGGAAGACCAGAGCCGCGCCGTGGTCGATGAGCCACAGCCTCGGCGGCTGAATGCCGAACGTGGGCCAGACCATCAGGTTCGAACTGTGCACCGTGCGGTCGACGTTGGCGGTGAGGGCGTCGAGCCACACCACCTTGCCCGCCTCCAGCGGGTCCACGTCCAGCGCCTCGGGCGTGAAGTCCACCGCACCCGGCAGGAGGTCCATGCCGAGGTTGAGCCCGGCGCTGGCGTGCAGCAGGTCCTGGACCTCCTGGTGCGGCTCGTCCGCCGCGACCGTCGGGTCGAAGTGGACCAGGACGAGCTCGGGGAAGCGCAGGCCGAGGCGGCGGGCCAGTTCGCCGACGATGATCTCGGCGACCAGCGCCTTGCGGCCCTGCGCGGAACCGGTGAACTTCACGACGTACGTACCCAGGTCGTCGGCCTCGACGACGCCGGGCACGGAGCCCCCGGTCCGCAACGGGTTCACATACCGGACCGCAGTGACTTCTCTGAGCACTTCCCCAGGTCTGAGCACTTCCCCAGGCTATAGGGCGTCACCACCTCGTCATCAGCCGCCCGAGCCGCCGGTGACCGGGCACTTCTGCGCGGCCTCGGCGGTGTCGTGCCCGACCGTGGCCGTGACCGTGGGTGCGGGCGCGGGCGCGGTGCGGCTCCCCGCTCCCCTGCCTTCGCGTGCCGTCAGGCGCACCATGACGTCCTGCAGAGGCCGCAGCGAGATCACAGGTGAGCCGTACTGCAGGGAGTGGCCCGGGATCATGCTCAGCTTGAACCGTTGGTTGATCATCGTGACGATGGTCCGCAGTTCGAGCAGCGCCATGGTGTTGCCGATGCACTGGCGCGGCCCCGCGCCGAACGGGAAGTAGGCCATGCGCGGGCGTTCCTTCACGGCCTGCTCGGTGAAGCGGTTCGGGTCGAAGGCCAGCGGATTGTCCCAGTGCAGCGGGTTGTGGTGGGACACGAGCGGTGACAGGAGGATCGACGAGCCGGCTTCGATGTCGTAACCGCCCAGGCTGTCCGCCTCGACGGCGGCCCGGGGGAAGATCCAGATCGGCGGGTGCATCCGCAGGCTCTCGTCCACCACCATCCTGGTGTACGTCAGCGCGTCCGTGTTCTGCCGGTCCGGCAGGCCGCCGCCCAGGACCTGAGCGATCTCCGCGTCCAACTCCTCCTGCACGGGCGGGTGGTTGGCGATCGACAGCAGGGTCCAGCACAGCGACACCGCGGTCGTCTCGTGCCCCGCCAGGTAGATGGTCAGGAGCTCGTCGCGCAGCTCCTGATCCGTCCAGGGCTCACCGGTGACGGGGTCCTCGGCCTGCTCCATCAGGGAGATCAGCGAACCCTCGCCGGTGCGCCCGTAGTTCTCCCGTACATCGGCGACGATCTTGTCGAAGACGCGGTGGATGCGGGCGATCTTGTGCTTGCGGTCGGTCGGCAGCCAGGACGGCAGCATCTCGGACGGCGTACCGCGCCGGAACATCACCTCGACCACGTCGTCGACGATGTGCTTGAGCACCTTGGACGAGGGCTTGATGTCGTAGGCGAACAGCGAGCGGCTGAGCGTGATCAGGGTGAGCCTGAGCATCTCGGTCATCAGGTCGACGGGCTCGTCGCGCGCGGCCTTGGCCTCCCACTCGTCGAGCATCTCGTTCGTGGCGGTGACGATGTTCGGGACGATGTCGAGGATGGTGTTCTTCTGGAACGCGGGCTGGACCGCCCTGCGGTGGCTGCGCCAGTAGTCTCCGTCCGAGGTGAGAAGACCCTTGCCCATGACGACGCTGAACTGCTCGTACAGCGGGCCGCGCACGTAGTTCCCGTTGTTCTTCACCAGGACCTGCTGCACCGCGTCGGGCCCCGTGACCTGATGGACCGTCATCGGGCCGAGCCTCATGCGTACGGTCTCACCGTAGTCGCGCTGCAGGCCGAGAAGGAACTCGGCGGTGTTGCGGCGCCAGGAGCCGAGGCTGCCGAGCAGCGGGACTCCCTTGGGGCCGGGAGCGCGGGCGGCGTCGCGGGGCGTGGTGGCGGGGGCTGTGGTGGCGGTCATCGGCGTTCTCCTTCGTGACGGGGCTGCGGGGACGGCGGCGTGGTCCGGCGGGCTTCGCCGATCGGGGTGGCCGCACGGGCGCCGCGGCGGGCCTCGTCGCGGGGCACCGGGAACACCCGCCGCACGAAGAGGTTGTCGAAGACGACGTCCGGAGCGAGGCGGCGCAGGAGGAGGGTGCTGCGGGCGAGGAATCCGACGGGCCTGCGGGCGCTCGGGCGGGCGCTGCGGACCGTCCGCTCCACCACCCGGGCGACGTCGTCGGCCTGGATGGCGAACGTTCCTGCCAGGCTGCGGCGGCTGCCCGTGTAGATGGCGTCGAAGTACTCGGCCGTCTGCCGGCGGAACGCGTCGTAGTCCTTGCCCGCGGACTTGAAGTTGGCCACGTAGGTGGCGCCGAAATCGGTCGTGCGCACCGGTCCCGGCTCGATGAGGACGACCTTGACGCCGAAGTCCGCCACCTCCAGGCGCAGGGCGTCGCTCAGTGCCTCGACCGCGTGCTTGGACGCCTGGTAGAAGCCACCGCCGGGGACCGCGTAACGGCCGAAGATCGACGAGATGTTGACGATGGTTCCGCGCCGCGCGGCCCGCATCGCGGGCAGCACGAGCTGGCTGAGGCGGGCGAGCCCGAACACATTGGTCTCGAACTGCCGCCGCATGTCGTCGAGTCCGGCCTCCTCCACGACGCCCGACATCGCGTATCCGGCGCTGTTGACCAGGGCGCCGACCGAGCCGTGTTCGGCCTCGATGAGGTCGACGACCTCGCGCATGCTCGCTTCGTCGGTGACGTCAAGGCGCAGTGTCCGGATCCCTTCGGCCGCCAGCGGGGCAAGGGTTTCCGGCCTGCGCGCCGTGGCGTACACGGTCAGACCGGACCGGTGCATCCGCAGGGCGCAGGCGCGGCCGATCCCGGAGGAACAGCCGGTGATGAGCACGGGCAGGGGTGTCGTCATCCCACTCTCCTATTCTCCGCCCCGATCATCGCGGTATATCTCCGTACGGGGCGCCGTGGTATCAATTGAAGCGTCAGCGGAAAATAATTCTGAGGGGCTGTGAAAAAACGGCCCGCATGTTCGGGAGGCAGTTCATGTATCACCGAATCGTCGCCGCCAAGCTCCGCGGTGCTTTTGCCGATATCAATGCCGGGAACTGGCAGTCCATGGTGGACACGCTGGCACCGGATTTCACTTACGTGTTCTACGGCGAGCACGCTCTCTCCGGCGAGCGGCACACGGTCGAGGCGATGAGCCTGTGGTGGCAGCGGGTGTTCAGGCTGATTCCCGACGCCGGTTTCGAGCCGCTGGAGATCATCATTTCCGGCGGCCCCTGGAAGACCAAGGTCGCGACCCGCGTACGCATCGGCGGGCCGCTGCCCGACGGCACGCGCTACGACAACGTGATGACCCAGTTCATGTATCTGAAGTGGGGCAGGATCACCGAGATCCACACCCTGGAGGACACCGTCGTCCTCCAGCGGGCGCTGGACTCCATCGCCGCCTCCGGCAACGCGGAGGCACACGCCGAACCGATCACCGACGCGTACGCGCGCTCCGTCCGCCAGGGCTGACGTCGCGCGCGGGCCCCGGCACCCTCGGGTGCCGGGGCCGGTGGCTTCACCCCAGGGCGCCCAGCTGCTTGGCGAGGTCGAGTCCGTCGAGGGAGAACCAGCTCTCGACGATCTTGCCGCCCTCGAAGGCGTCGATCACGATGCCGCTGACGGCGAACTCCCGCCCGATGGCCGGCACGCCCTCGTAGGGCTCCCCGGTGTGGGTGCCGCGCGCGGTGAACCGGCTGACGACCTTCTCGTCCTCCAGGATCCAGTCGTCGACCGTCACGTGGAGGTCGGGGAAGGACGCGCGCTGGAGCCGCACCCACTCCTTGAGGTGCTCGACGCCCTCCTTGCCGTTCGGAGCCGTTCCATGGCTGATGTGCTCGTCACCGGCGCCCTCGTAGATCACGTCGAGGTTGCCCTTGTTGAGGCACTCCTCGTAGTAGCGCTCAAGTACGGCCTTGTTCTCCAGCAGATTCGACATGTGCACCTTCCCTGATTTCCGTGCGGTTCAATTTCCTGCATTATTTTGATCGGTGCTGCATTCCGGTTCCGAAAGAGCGGTCAACCGTTACCGACCGGCCCACGCAGGCCGGAAACGGTCATGACAGGAGCCCCGGATTCCGAATTCTTCACTCGCCACACACCGAGGGCCGGATCCCCTTCGATGAGGGAATCTCCGCGCTCATCGGAATGGAGTGCGATACGGCCGATGACCAAGGGGTTCTTCGCGACCGAGACACCCTCGCCCTGGCTGGCGCAGGCCCGGACCACGTTCTCCAGGGCGGAGACGGAGAGCGCCGTGCGCGGCGCGTGGAGCGTCGCCCACAGATCGTTGGGGACGCATGGCCGCACCACGGCGGTCAGGCGGCCGTCCGAGCCCTCGGACCAGACGGCGGCGGGCACCACCGACGCACGCCAGCTCAGCAGCGGCGGGCCGGAGCGCCATACGGTCGTCGGCTTCACGTCGCGCCGCGGCGGAGTGGGTGAGCGGGTGTCGGCGGAGTCGTGGACGACACGCAGGCTCGCCTCGCCGGCCCCGGGCCCCTCCCCGGCGTCCGACGCCCGCCGGAACCTCACCGTGACCACCCAGGTGTCCCCCTCGAAGGAGCCGCTCACCTCCCGCTCCCACACGGTCGGTCCCGCGTCGAGCCGCAGCAGGTCCAGCGGTACGACGACCTCCTCGATGGAGCCGGCCCGCAGCACCCGGTAGTCCTCGGGGACGATCCACTCCGCGCCGCGCAGCGCACTCTCCAGGAGAACGCTCACGGGGACGGCCGCCGTGCCGTCCACCAGGAAGTCGCCGAGGACCGGCGCCCGGTCGGGGTCGAACGTCACCTGCGACACCATGCGGACGTGCGGTTCGTACGTGGTCACCTCTCCTAGGTGGAAGATCCGCGGATAGGTGCCGGTGAAGCCGGGCAGGTCGGGCACGACGGGGTAGTCGGTCGCCTGGCCGGGGCTCATCGCCCTGCCGAGCGGCCCCACGAAGGTGACCTCCCCCTCGGATCCCGCCCGCAGCTCGGCCTGCCACTTGGCGAGTCCTTCGGTGATGTCGATGGCCGCCATGTAGCGCAGCGTCGCCGAGAAGTTGGAGATCAGACCGATGCGGTCCCAGGTCGGCCAGGCGAGCGTCATCACGGGGAAGTCCGCGCGGCGTCCCGCCCACCGGCCGAGCCGGGCAAGACCCTCGTTGGCCGCCGCGTACTCGAGCTGGCCGACCATCCCGCCGAGCCGCCCGGTGAGGGAGCCGACGCTGCAGAAGAACTTGAGCCGGTGGTCGCCCAGTTCCCGCACTTCCTCGAAGAGGTTGAGGAAGCCCCCGATCTTGGTGCGGACGGTCCGCAGGATCTCGTCGTCGGTCTTCTTGGGCAGCCTCGCCGCGGTGTCCACGCCCGCGTTGTGCACGACCCCGGTCAGCGCGTGGCCCTCACGCGCCAGGAGCGCGCGCACCTGCTCCTGGTCGGTGAAGTCGCACCGGGCGTAGTCGACGCGCAGCCCGTCGGCCCTGGCTTCGGTGATGTTGGTGGCGAGTTCCCACAGGCGGCGGACCCGGGCGATGTCCCGCCGGATGTCGGTCGGTGTCGCCCCCTGCCGCAGCCCGGCCCACAACTCCTTCTCGTACGCCTTGCGTTCGCTCTCGCCGACGCCGAACCACGGTTCGTCTCCGGTGGGGAAGTCCTCCCGGCCCGTCACCACGACCCGCAGGCCGTAGGTGGCGGCCAGCGAGCGGGCCAGTTCCCAGCCGATGCCCCGGCCGCCGCCCGAGATCAGTACACAGTCGTCGGGGCCCAGCGGGACGGCGGGCTCCCCGGCGTCCTTGGCGACGGGGGTGAGGGTCAGCCGCTGTCCGTCGCGGTGACCGACCTCCAGCTCGCCGGGCCTGCCCAGTTCGGCGGCGACGATGCCCGGCAGGTCCCGCACGGCGCTCAGGCTCGTGTCGACGACGCGTGCGTTGCAGTTCGGCAGTTCGCGGTGCAGCGTCTTCGCGAGACCCGCCCAGATGCCACCGAGCGGCTGCGCCAGGTCGTCCTGCGGGTGGTGGCCCATCCCGCCGCCCAGATAGGTCACGGCCAGGTAGTACAGGCGTCGCGCCGATGTCTCGGCGGACCAGTCCTCGTAGTGCTCGCGCAGCGCGGCCACCGTCTCCAAGAGCGGCTCGCGCCAGGCTTCGCCGGGGTAGGCGGACGCGGAGCCCACGGTCAGGTCGACGATCGCGTCGACGGCACCGCCCTCGCCCCCTGAGGCCGCCGGGTGACGGCGGACCAGGGCTCCGTGCCCGGTCAGTTCGCGCTCCACGGCTGCGGCGGTCTCCCGGTCGCCACCGAACAGCAGGACCCGCATCCCTCTGAGCCGCTCGGGGTCGGCGGTGGGCGCCGGCAGGGCGGTGAGCTGCCATTCCATCCGGCTCACCGCCTGCACCGGGGCGTTGCCCGCATCGTCGGCGGACACCGGCGGGGGCGAATGTTCGCGTAGGGACGTCATGTTGCGACTCCTTCCTCGTCGGTCGTGGACTGCCGCGTCTCGTCGGTCATGGGTGGCCCGGTCGCGTCAGTCACGGTCGGCCGCGACGGCCTCGCCGGTCCGGGCGTCGACATAGCCGATCAGCGTCGCCTGCATGTCCTTCATCTGCAGGACCATCCGGCCGTCGGGACGGGACGCGACGAACCGGTTGTCGACCAGGTCCGCCGACAGGTCGAAGCCCGGCGGCGTGGCGTACAGCTCGATGGCCTCGTCGGATCCGGACAGGGACAGGTCGTTCGTGTCCTCGTACAGGTCGATGCGGCGGATCGACAGCGGTGCCGCGACGGGGATCAGATGGCCGTCGACGAGGTCCAGGACCCCGACCCGGGCCAGGCCGTCCAGCAGGATGCTGGGGACGGTGAACCGCTGCCACGTCGGGTCGTCGGCGGGCAGCGCCAGGGCGTAGCGGCCCCGCTTGCCCTTGGGGTGGATACGGGTGTCCGTGGTCGACACGAACGCCCCGGTGAGCCGCACCGGCGAGCCGGGCTGGTGGTAGGGATCGGGTACGGGGGTGTCGTCCGCGGTGTCCCACGCCTCCCAGTGCGGGGCGGCGGGGAGTGCGTCGGCGAGCAGGACCCGGGCCGTGAAGTGCACCCGGTCCTTGACGAGTACGACGCCGGTCGGTGAGACCACGTCCTCGGTGATCCGCACCTCGACGGCGGTCGTGGAGCCGTCGGACGCGGCGATGTGCGCGTACAGCCGCTTGGGGGCCGTCGGCAGATCGCGGTAGACGCGCAGGAAGTGCTCGAACCGCAGGTCCTCGAAGGCGACGACACGCTGGTCCGGGACCAGGTACCGGGCGGCCTCCGCGGCCATTTCCGTGACGAACGTACCCGGCAGGGTCGGCTCGCCGCGCACCGTGTGGTGTTCGAGATAGCCGTCGGTGTCCAGGTCGAAGCGGCACTCGAACTCGGCGGACGTCTCCGTCGACCCGACGACCCGGCGCAGGAAGAAGCCGGGCTCCGGCACGGCGGGAGCCGCATCGGCGGCGGCCGGGTCCTGCGTGAGGTAGCCGGGGTAGAACTCCTCGACGGTCGCGCGTTCGGCGTCCCCCAGGTGCACGAGGGATGCCCGCCGGACGGGCGCGTGCAGTTCCTGCACGAAATGGTGGACGCCCTCGGCGACGGCCATGCTGCTGTAGGAACCGGCCCGCTCGTAGTACGCCTTGGTCAGTTCGTTGGCGCCCATGCCGACACCGGCCCACAGCGTCCAGCCGATGGTGAACTCGTCGAGCTCCGACGCGCCCGCCGCATAAGTGGCCGCGCTGCCCAGGAAGTCGTTGGCCGACGCGTAGTCGGACTCGCCGAGCTGCCCGAAGTACCCGAGCAGGGAACCGAAGTTGCACCAGCTGCGGGGCGGGGCGTCGCGCAGCGCGTACTTGAGGTTGAGATACGACTCGACCTTCAGGTCACGGATGGAGGTGAACTCCGCGAAGTCCTTGTCCTTGATGAGCGCCGAGCGCTGCAGCCCGGCGGCGTTCACCAACAGGTCGATCCGCCCGTGCTCCTGGAGCACCGCACCGATGGCCTTCTCCACCTGGGCTCCGTCGCGCATGTCGCACTGCACGTAGCTGACCCGGCCCGCGCCGCTGTGCTCCGCCATCGCGTCGAGGTTGTGGCGGGCGTCCCTGGCGTTGAGCATCCGGTCGAAGGACTTGTTGAGGTCCGCGACCGACGGGGGCCTGCCCGCGCTCCTGCCCTTGCCCTTCGTCTTGCCCTTGCCCCCGCCCTTGCCCTTGGCCTTGGCGAGTTCCGCCTTGATGTAGGCCGCCCGGCCCGCCGCGAACTCCTCGTCGCTGCCTTCGAAGACCGACGGCGGGTAGCTGTCCAGGTCGTTGCTGCCGAACACATGGATACGGGGGCCGAACTCGGCGGCCACCGCCTTGAGCACCTCGGCGGTGATGCCCCGGGCGCCGCCCGCGACGACGACCACGGAGTCCCGGTCGAGCGCTGCCGGGGTGGAGGCGTCCAGGACGACCGGCTCGTCGTGCAGCCGCGGAGTGCGGCGCACCCCCTCGGCGTCGACGACGACGGGGAAGTCCCGGTGCGCCCGGCTCTCCTCCTCCACGAGCCTTACCCCGTCGGCCACTTCGGTGGCCGAGGTGAGGAGCGCGAAGCTGGTGCTGTCGGTCAGTTCGCGTCCCGCGCTCTTGAGCAGACCGGTGAACAGGCCGGAGTAGGGATGCGGGGTGTCGCCGGGTACCGCGTCGAGGAACAGCATGACGACGGTGGACTCGGCGGTGGAGAGACCGGCGTGGGTCTGCTGGAGTGCCAGGTACGTCGCGTCGTGCAGGGCGAGCACGGGCGCCGAGCCCTCGGTGAGCGGCTGCCCGGCGGGCGCGGAGCGGCCGAGGCCTGACAGGACCCGCAGGTGCGTGACCGGTCGCCCGGAGTCCGCGAGGGCCGCACGGACGGCGTCGGGGGTGACCTCGGGCAGGTGGTGCCAGCCGGGCCTGGGGGCCGCGAGCGGGGTGGTGGACAGCACGGTCAGCGCCGTGTCGGGGTCCACCGCTTCGGCCAGCGGGCCGGGTGTGTCGGTGACGACGAGGGCGCCGTCCGGCAGGAACGCGATGGGCTCCCGCACCTGCCGGGCCGGTGTCTCGTCGAGCACCGGAATCTGGCGGCGCACCCGCAGAGGGGCGCCTTCCCCGGTGTGGGTGTCCGACACGAAGCTCGTCGGCAGGGTGCCGGTGACGCCTGCCCCACGTTCCTCGCCCTGTTCCGGGCCGGGGTCGGCGGGGCCGGGGACGGTGAGCCGCAGCCGGGCGCCCGGTGCGCCGCCTGTCTGGTCGCAGGAGACCTCCACCGTGCCCGCGGGCCCGTGCAGGGCCTTCAGTACGGCAAGACCCCCGGCGGCGCCCAGGTAGCGCGCGTGCTCGGGCTCCGTGCACCGGACGGAGCCACTCGCGGACGCGGTGCCGGTCTGCGCGGCGGCGCTGCCGAGCGGCTCGTCGACGTACGCGAGGATCGGCAGGCCCTCGCGCTCGGCCCGCTCCTCGGTGGTGAGGGCGAACAGGAAGGCGCCCTCGGCGAGTTCCCGCTGCTGCTCCGGGAGCAGGCCGCCGATCAGGGAGCGGTACTCGGGCAGGCTGTTGCCGTTGATGCCGCCGGCCAGCGCGAAGTCCAGCTCGCCGGTGCGCAGATAGCGTCCGGCCGACGTGATCGACGACAGCGCGGAGGCGAATCCCGAGTCCATCGTCATGTTCGGGCCGTGGAGGTCGAAGTAGTTCGCCACCCGGGCGGAGATGATGTTGGGCATCTGCCCGGGGAACGCGTCCTCGTTGGACTCCGGGATCATCGCCCTGACCTGCTCGCGCAACTGCTCGAGGACCTGCCCGGCGGCCGGTGATCCGGCGAGCGGCGAGTCGGCGACGGCCTGCCCGATGTCGTCCAGGTAGCAGCGGTTCGCGTACAGCATGGCGGCCCGGGTCGGGCCCATGTGCCCGACGAACACACCGGTGTTGTCGGCCTGCTTGCCCCAGAACTCGGGCATCTGGTCACGGAGGCGGTGGGCGCACTGAAGGATCATCAGCTGGCACCGGTCCAGGGCCCTGATGGTCTTGGGCGGCAGCCTGACCTCGTTGAACGGCGGCGACGGATAGGCGGCGCCGAAGCTGTCGAGCGGCGGCTTCCCGCCGGTCAGCCAGCCCGACACCTCCTCGCGGTCCGTCAGGCCGGGCAGGTGCGAGGACCAGCCGACGATCACCACCCGGCTGTCGGGATCCGGCTTCTTGGTCGCGGGGATCGTCCCGGCGGGAGCCTCCAGCGCCTCCGGCGCCTCCACCTGACGGGCATCCACCTGACGGGCTTCCGCCTGGGGGGCCTCTACGCGGGGCTGGTTCTCGGCGACGATCAGGTGCGCGTTGGTCCCGCCGAAACCGAACCCGGAGACGGCGGCGAGCCGGGGCCGGTCACTGCGCCCGGACCACTGCTCGGCCTTGAAAGGGATGTCCAGCTGTGTCTCGGCGAGGCGGAAGTCCGCGCGGGGGTTGGTGAAGCGGAACTGGCCGGGGATGGTCTGCTTCTCCAGGCCCTTGAGGTTCTCGATGAGCGAGACGACACCGGCCGCCCAACCGGTGTGCCCGATGAGGGACTTGTTGGAGGTGACCGCGGTCGCCCGTGCCGTGCCGAAGTGTTCCCGCAGGGTGGAGAACTCCGCGAGGTCACCGGCGGGGGTACCGGTCGCGTGCGCGTTGATCCAGTCCACGTCGTCGCCGTCGACGTCGCCGTTCTCCAGCGCGCGCCGCACGGCGAGGCTCTGGCCGGCCGAGTTCGGCGCGTAGATCGCCTTGCCCTTGCCGTCCGACGACGAACCGAACGCCCGCAGTACGCCGAGCACTTGGTCGCCGTCCTGCTGGGCCTTGCTCAGCCGCTTGAGTACGACCAGGGCGGCGCCGTCGGCGAAGATCACACCGTCGGCCGCCTCGTCCAGGGCGTGCACCTCACCGCTCTTGGACAGTCCCTGGAGCTTGGAGAAGAGCACGGTGCCGCGTGGCGCCAGGGCGAAGGCCCCGCCGCACACCGCGATGTCCTGCTTGCCCATCAGCAGGCCCTTGGCCGCGATGTCGATGGCGTACAGGGACGAGGAGCACGCGGTGTCGACCATGTGGAGCTCCGTGGACGACGGCAGGATGCCCTGCATGGCCAGCTCTCCGACCCGGTGCGGCAGGAACCGGGAGGGGTTCTGGCCGCCGCGCCGGTAGCGGCCGGCGAGGGATGTGTCGATGCCCCCGCGCAGCTCTTGCCGCTCCTCGTCGGAGAGCGCCAGGTCGTCGATGATGTCGTGCGTCATCCTGCTGACGCTGTCGAGGACCCCGGCCTCCTCCAGGTGCTGGCTGCCGTCCGGGGTGTAGCCGACGACGAAGGAGCAGTTGTCGTTGTCGGTGCGGCGGACCCCGTCGAGTGCCTGGACCAGGCTGTGGCGCAGCCACTGGGTGGTGAGCTCCTGGTCGTCGGCGCTCCCCTCCATGCCGTCGAGGGCGCCCTCGACGGGCTCGAAGCCGGTGATGAACACGCAGCGGTCGGCGTACGCCTTGTCCTCGGCGTCGGTGTCCGCCGAGTGGAAGCTCTCGTGCTGCCAGCGGTCCTCGGGGACCTTGACGAACAGCTCGTCCCCCGTCATGCGGAGCTGCCAGAACTCCTCGGGGCTGTTCGCCCCGGCGACGGCGAGACCCATGCCGACGACGGCGATCGAGTCGTCCCCGAACTCCGCCTCCGAGAACTCCGCCTCCGAGAGCGGTGCTTCAGCTGCCGGCTCCGGCGCACCGGCCGTGACCGACGGCGCCTCCGTGGGAGGCGAGAGCAGGGCCGCGCCGAGCGTGAGGCCGCCGTCGGCGAGGACGACCTGGCCGGTGATCCAGCGGGCGTCGTCGGAGGCGAGGAAGGCCACCACGGTGGCGAACTCCTCCGGCGTGCCGAGCCGCCCCCATGGCGTGGCCCGGGCGATGACGTCCTGCATCCGGGCCGCGTCGGGGAACTTGTCCGCCACCTCGCTGCTCAGCATGGCCGCGGACGCCGTGTTGACCCGGATCCCCAGCGGCGCCAGCTCCACGGCCAGATACCGGGACGCGGCCTCGGCAGCGGCCTTCGCCGGTGCGCAGGCAAGGTAGTTGGCCATCACCATCTGGGAGCCGCCGAGTGCGGAGACCGTGACGATCGAGCCGCCACCGCCCCTGGCCATCAGCGGTGCGGCGGCGCGCGCACAGCGCAGCCCGCCCTTGTAGTTGATCTCGATGGCCTTGTCGAGGTGCTCGTCGGTGACCGAGTCCGCCGGCAGCAACGCGCCGTCGGCGGCGCTGTTGACGAGGATGTCGAGCCGGCCGTGCAGCCGGTCGATCTCCGCGAACATCCGGTCGACCTGCTCCTGCCTGGCCACCGAAGCGCGGATCAGGTCGACCCGGTGGCCCTGCGCGGTCAGTTCGTCGCGGGTGGCCTTGGCCTGGTCGTGGGAGTGGAAGTAGTTGAGGACGATCGCGGCGCCGCGCGTGGCGAGTTCACGCGCGATCGCCTTGCCTATCCCCTTCGATCCGCCGGTGACCAGGGCCACCTTGCCTGTGAGGTCGTTCATGGAACACGTGCCCTTCTGGAGCCGGGAGGACGAGCGGAAGCAGCGGGACGCGGGACCCGTCAGCCCGCCGCGACCGCCTCCCGGCCGGACAGCTCCGAGACCACGAAGTCGACGATCTTGTCCATGGTGTTGTAGTTCTCCAGGCGGAATCCGGCCTCCCGCGTGGGCAGGCCGTACTGCTTGGAGGCGCGGGCGAGCAGCTCGACCTGCTTGACCGAGTCGACTCCCAGTTCGGCCTCCAGCTGGACGCCGTCCTCGAAGACCTCCTCGGGGTACTCGAGGGCCTCGGCGTACAGGGTCCGCAGCTCGGCGTGGATCTCGGCACGGTCCGGCGCCCCGGCGGACGGAGCCGGAGTCGAGGGTGCGGCGGGAGCAGCCGCGGGCCGCGGGGTGAAGGAGCCCAGGTCGTCGGCGATGCGCCGGAGCACCTCGTCGCCGTGCTCGCTCCAGTACGCATCGAACACGTCGGTGGGCACCGTGGGGGCGAGCAGCTCGGCGAGGCCCGGGGCCCCGGTCGCATCGGCGAGGCCCGCGTCCCGCAGGATCCGCAGGGTGGCGTCGAGCGCGAGGCCGCCGTCGGCGTCGATCGAGAACGAGGGCAGGGCGCGTACGTCCGATCCCTTGGTCAGCCGGACGACGAGCTTGGACAGGGCGGCCCGTCCGCCCGCTTCCACGAACGTCGTGACACCCGCGGCCTGGAGATGGCGCACGGCCGCCGCGAACCGCACCGGGGTGACGAAGTGCTCGGCGAGGCGGTCGGCCAGCGCGTCGTCGGGCTCGTAGTACCGCTGGAGGATCGGCGAGTACACCAGGTGCCGAAGGGGGTGCTGGTCCAACTTGCCGACGTAGGTGGCGAATTCGGGTACGGCAGGGGCGAGCGCCGGGGTGTGGAAGGGGAAGGGGGTGTCGATCTCGATGGCGCCGATGCCCAGCTGTCCGGCGATCGCGATCACTCGGTCGAGCGCTTCGCCGGGACCGCTCACCACGGTCTGCTCGTCGTGGTTCTCGGTGGCGACGGCCAGCATCGGGTCGTCGAGGAGGTCAAGGAGGCGGCCGGCCCGCTCTGCGCCCGCCGAAAGGGCCACCATGCGGCCCTCGATGCCGTTCTGCCGCTGGATGACCGCCACCCGCTGGGCGACGATCCGCACACCGTCCTCGACGGAGAAGGCCCCGGCGGCGACAAGCGCGGTGATCTCGCCGAGGCTGTGACCCGCGAGGACGTCCGGACGCACCCCCTGCGCTTCCAGGATCTCGTACGAGGCCAGGCCGGCGGCGTAGATGGCCACCTGGGAGGCCCATGCGTCGTCGTTGAGGAGTTCTCGCAGATCGGTGTCGTGGTCCCCGAAGAGCACGTCGGTTATTCGGCGCGAGAACAGGTTCATGGTCTCCGCATCGATACGCTCGAAGACCTGCCTGACCTGCGGGTACTTCTCCTTGGCCAGACGCAGGGCCGCGCCGTCGAAGCCGCCCTGCCCGGGGAAGAGGAAGGTGGTGCGCAGGTCCGTAGAGGTGTGGACGGTCATGATCGTGCCTCCATGCTGGTGGTGAGGTGGAGAGGGTCGGGTACGCGCGGGATCGCGATACGGGGAGGGGCCGGCTCAGGCGAGGTACTGCCCCATGGGCCCGAGGTTCTTCGCCACGAGGCGGTCGGCCGTGCGGGTCGCGCCGGGCAGGTGCCGGGGCACCCCGCGCGCCAGCCAGCGCACCATGCGCAGCTTCCAGCCGGGACCGGCGCCGGGCTCCAGGTGGTCGAGCAGGGCGTGGATGCTGGCCGGTGAGTAGAACTCCGCCGGGTGAACCATCGTGGCGAACATGCCGACCATGTCGCGGCCGTGCGTGGGGCTGCGGTTCATGGCCTGGATGAACGCCAGTTCCTCCCGGGAGTGGTCCGCGATCGTCGCGTGGTCGCGGGTGTAGCGGTAGTGGCCGGTGACCAGGGCGTCGCGGTCGCGGGCGTACCCGGCGAGTGCGGCCTCCAGCGGTTCGCGGCCGGACAGGCCCGACTCGACGGCGGCGGCGAGGAGTTCGGCGCCGCGGAGCCCGTCGGTGATCCCGGCGGCGGTGATCGGGTCCCGGGTGTAGCCGGCGTCCCCGGCCAGGGCCCAGCCGGGGCCGTGCGAGCGGCGCAGGAAGTTGGGCACGGACCCGGTCATCCAGCGGTCGACCCGCTTGGTCGCGCGCAGCAGCTCGGCCCGCTCGGGGTCCACCTCGTCGAACGCGGAGATGACCGTACGGTCGCGGTCCTCGTCGCTGGTGGCCTTGAAGTCGGCCACCGGCAGGGCCACGCCGACGATGGTGAGCCCGTCGTGGGTGGGCCAGGTGAACGCGTGCTTGCCGGCGTGGCGATAGGTGCGGACCCGCCCGTCGTGCGGCAGGCCCTCCCAGTACGACCAGTGGCTCTTGTTGAGCACCGGGTGGGCCTCGTACTTCGGTGCGTCGAGGAGTCGGGCCACGGTCGAGTTGGAGCCGTCGGCGCCGACCACGACGCGGGCGTGTTCGACGACGGGGGTACGGTCCGACGTCTCACCCCGCACACCGGTGACTGTTCCGGCGTCGTCGGTGATCAGCTCCCGGACCGAGACGCCGGACCGCAGTTCCGCACCGGCCTTGACCGCGGCGTCGAGGAGGATCTGGTCGAGCCTGCTGCGCTCGGGCGAGTACGCCTCGCCCACTCCGTCCACGGCGGGCAGCCGGGCCATCAGCTCCACCGGTCCGCTGCGCAGCCCGTACTCGGTGATGGGCGGGCAGCCGGTGGCCGTCAACTCGTCGAGCAGGCCCCAGCGTTTGAGGCGCAGGATGCCCGGTGGGTGGACGAGGTTGGTCGCGGCTGCCTTGCCGCCCGGGAACACGGCCCGGTCGAGCAGCAGGACCTTGTGGCCCGCCCGGGAGAGCAGCATGGCCGTGGAGGCGCCACTGATCCGTGCGCCGACAACTATTGCGTCGTACATCTCGACTCCCTGCCACTGGCTGGTCGACTGCGGGCGATTGCGTGCCGGGGTCCGGGGCCGTCAGCGCCGCGAGGGCTCAAGGAGGTCCGCCGGGTCCGTCCTGCCGGTGTCCGGGCGCTCCTCTTCCTGCCACGCGGAGTTGTTCTCCTTGGACCGGCGCGGTGCGGTGAGGATGGCGACGCAGCCGAGGGCGGCGATGCCGGCGCCGATCCAGGTCGCGGGGACGAGTCCGTCCACGAAGTTCTGCGGCGAGGCGTATCCGCCCTGCGCGGTGAACACCGACGTCAGTACGGCCACGCCGAGCACACCGCCGAGCTCCCGGAAGGTGTTGTTGGCTCCGGAGGCGATGCCCTGGTCGCGCGGGGCGACGATGTTCATGGCCATCTCGGCGACGGGCGCGAAGAAGAGACCGAGCCCGATGCCGCCGAGCACGAGGCCGGGGACCTGGTCGGCGTATTCGGTGTGCACCTCGGTCACCATGGCGAGCCAGCCGAGACCGACGGCTTCGAACAGCAGACCCGCGGCGACCACGAGCCGGTTGCCCAGACGCCCGGACAGCAGGGCGGTGAGCGGGGCGACAAGGACCGGCATCGCGGTCCAGGGCAGCATCCGTACGCCCGCTTCGAGCGGCGAGAAGCCCTGGATGTTCTGCATGAACTGGGTCAGCAGGAACACCAGGCCGAACATGGCGGCGAACATCAGCAGGCTGGCGGAGTTGACGGCGCTGAACGAACGGTTGCGGAAGAGCCGCATCGGCAGCATCGGATGGCGGGTGCGCAGCTCCCAGGTGACGAAGGCCGCGAGGATCACCACTCCGCCGATCAGGTAGGGCAGCACCTCGCTGCCGCCCCAGCCGTACTCGGTGGTCCGTACGAGGGCGAACACCACGCCGAACATGCCGAGGCTCACCAGGACGGTGCCCACCGGGTCGAGCGTGCTCTGCGGGTGCTTGCTCTCGGCGAGCTTCCACAGGCTGAGGGCGAGGACCACCACGCCGATCGGCACATTGACCCAGAAGATCCACTCCCAGGAGATCTTCTCGACGACGGCGCCGCCGATGAGCGGTCCGAGCGCGACGGCGAGGCCGCTCAGGGCGCCCCAGATGCCCAGCGCGATGGCTCGCCGCTTCGGCGGCACGGCGACGGTGAGCAGGGTCAGCGTCAGCGGCATGACGATGGCGGCGCCGAGGCCCTGCACGGCTCGGGCGATGATCAGCTGCTGGGAGCTGTCGGCGAGGGCGCATCCCGCCGACGCCGCGGTGAAGATGACGAGCCCCACCACGAACATCCGGCGGCGGCCGAATCGGTCACCGGCCGCCGCACCGGCCATCAGGAAGACCGCGAAGGACAGGGTGTAGGCGTTCACCGTCCATTCCAGGTCCTGGAGGCTCGTGTCGAGGGACTCCTGGATGGCGGGCAGGGCGGTGATGACGACCAGGTTGTCCAGCGCCGCCATGAAGACGGCGAGGCCGGTCACGATCAGGGTCCACACGGCATGACCGCGTGAACTGGACCGACTCGACATACAAATCCCTCCGAAGAGTGGGTGGCTGGTGGGGGAACGGCCGTTCAGGCGGCCGGAACTGCGTCCATCGAGTCGAGCGCGTCGAGTGCCTCGCGCCAGAGCGCCGCCAGCCGCTGGGCGCCCGGCAGCCTGCGGTCGTAGAGGAAACTCACCTGCACCCGGGATCCGCAGGACAGCAGCGTCACCGACAGGGCGTTGCCCGGCAGGAGCACACCGAGCGGCACGGCGTCCACGACCGGGTCGTCGCGGAAGGAAAGACAGGCGGGCAGCGCGTAGTTGGAGGCGTACAGCGGTGACGAGCGAGGGCTGAGCAGACGCCTGACCGTCCAGCGGATCAGGGCCTTGGGCAGCAGGGCGACCAGGGCCCTGCTGGCGGGACGCAGACCGTTGGACCGCATCCGCTGGGTGCTGCCGACGAGCTGCGCGAACGCCTCGGCGGGCGGCACGCTCTGGCAGGGCAGAGTGACCACGGTCGTCGTGAGGTGGTTGCCGACGGCGTCCTCCTCGCCCTCGTGCCGGGTGCTCAGCGGCATGCGGACCGGTACGGGCGACGTGCGGAACACCGAGCGCAGGTCGTGGTGCCCGTCGCCCGTCGCGCTCCAGGCGGACAGCGCACCCCACAGCGCCATGAGGAAGGCGTCGTTGACCGTGCCGCCGAACCCCCTGCCCAGCTCGCTCAGTTCACGCCGGGTCGCGCTCGTGCTGCACATGGCCAGGTGCTCCGGGGCGGGTGACTGGGCCCGGGGCCAGAGCCTGCCGGGCACGAGACCGCGCGTCATTCCGGCGCCCACGCTGAGCGCACCCTGCAGCAGCTCACGGGGTCCGGCGGTGAACAGCGGTCCGGTGCGCCCGTCCCCCTCCCCGTTCCCCGGGGTGCGGTCCGGGTGCGGGGTGCCGAACAGGACGGCGGCGACGTGGGCCGCCCCCATCCCGTCCTCGAGGCCGTGGTGGACCCGGTAGCAGACGGCGTACTCGTCGTCGGAGTAGCCGTGCACGAGGTGGATCGTCCACAGGGGGCCGCTCTCGCAGAGCGGCCGACGCACCATGGCCGTGAGCACCTCGTCCAGTGGGGTGCCGGCCGGGAGCCTCATCTGCTGTACGTGGTCACGCAGGTCGAAGCGGGAGCTGGGGGCACGGAACCCGCCACGGCCGCCCGTCACCGCCCGGTGGGTGAGCCGGGGCAGGCCGGGCAGCCGCTCCGCCAGATGGCCGTGGAGCTGCTCAAGCGAGGGGGCCTGTCCACGGAACCGCAGGAACTGCCCTTGGACCAGGCCGATGTCCTGGTCCATGTCCAGGAAGACCTCGTCGATCGGGTTGAGTGGATGTTTCACTATCCGCTCCCAGTCGAGTGTGTGGGGGAAATCGGCGTCGGTACGGCGGCTCACGCCGTGACTCGGAAGCTCATGCCGTGGCGCGGGCGCGGCCTGCGGGGCCCGGCCGGTGTCTGCCGGCGGAGCGCCAGGAGCCGGCGGGACGCGTACGGCTGCTGCCCTCCCAGCGGGCGTGCGCGGGGTCCGGCGCGGGCGGCGCGGGGACGTACGCCTGGTGGGCTGTCTGTCGGGCCACAGCCCTCAGGACGGCGGTGACGGCGGCGAGTTCGAGGTCGTCGGGGCGTCCTCGTACCACCGTGAGTGCGGTGTTCCGTGTGCCCGTCATGCGGGCGGGTTGCCGTGCTTGCGCGACGGCAGGTCGACGTCCTTGGCGCCCAGGACACGCAGCGCCCCGATGAGGGACGAGCGGGTCAGCGCGGGGTCTATGACGTCGTCGACGAGTCCGCGTTCGGCGGCGTAGTAAGGGTGCATCAGCTCTGTCCTGTACTCCTTGACCAGCTGGGTCCGGGTCGCCTCCGGGTCCTCGGAGGCGGCGATCTCCCGGCGGAAGACGACGTTCGCGGCGCCCTCGGCGCCCATCACCGCGATCTCGTTCGTCGGCCAGGCGTACGTCAGGTCGGCGCCGATGGACTGGGAGTCCATGACGATGTACGCCCCGCCGTAGGCCTTGCGCAGCACGAGGGAGACGCGCGGCACGGTGGCGTTGCAGTACGCGTAGAGGAGCTTCGCGCCGTGCCGGATGATGCCGTTGTGCTCCTGGTCCACGCCGGGCAGGAACCCCGGCACGTCGACGAGGGTGACCAGCGGAATGTTGAACGCGTCGCAGGTGGTGATGAACCGGGCGGCCTTCTCCGAGGCGTGGATGTCCAGGGCGCCCGCCAGTTGCGACGGCTGGTTGGCGATCACGCCGACGGGCCGCCCGTCCATCCGGGCGAGGGCGCAGACGATGTTGCCCGCCCAGCCCGCGTGCGCCTCCAGGAGTTCACCGTCGTCGACGATCTCCTGGATCACCGCGCGCATGTCGTAGGGCCGGTTCCCCTCGGCGGGGACCAGGTCGGCGAGCGCTTCGGTCCGGCGGTCGGCGGGGTCGTCCGTCGGGTGCGAAGGCGGCATCTCCCGGTTGTTGGAGGGCAACAGCGACAGCAGGTAGCGCACTTCCTCCAGGCATTCGGCCTCGTCGTCGTAGACGAACGCGGCGACGCCGGAGACCGTGCCGTGGACGTCGGCGCCGCCCAGGCCGTTCTGTGTGATCTCCTCCCCCGTCACCGCCTGGACCACGTCGGGTCCTGTGATGAACATCTGGGAGGTCTCGCGGACCATGAAGACGAAGTCGGTCAGGGCCGGCGAGTAGGCGGCGCCGCCCGCGCAGGGGCCGAGCATCACCGAGATCTGCGGGATGACACCGGAGGCCCTGGTGTTGCGCCGGAAGATGCCGCCGTACCCGGCGAGCGCGGAGACGCCCTCCTGGATACGGGCCCCCGCGCCGTCGTTGAGCGACACCAGCGGGGCACCCGCCTTGACGGCCATGTCCATGATCTTGTGGATCTTCGTGGCGTGCGCCTCACCGAGGGAGCCGCCGAAGATGCGGAAGTCGTGGGCGTAGGCGAAGACGGTGCGTCCGTGGACCGTTCCCCAGCCGGTGACGACTCCGTCGGTGTGGGGCCTGCGGTTCTCCAGACCGAAGCCGGTGGCTCGGTGTCGGCGCAACTGCTCGACCTCGGTGAACGACCCCTCGTCGAAGAGGAGTTCCAGACGTTCACGGACGGTCAGTTTGCCCCGGGCGTGCTGCTGCTCGGTGGCGTGTGCGCCGGGCCCCTCTTCGGCGGCGAGGCGGATGGCGCGCAGGGTGGCGGTCTTGGTCGGCATGGGCGTGTCCTTTCTCCGTCACCACGAAGGGGGGAGAGCAGCGATTCCACGAAAAACCGGGGTTTACGCGGGGCGCGTCTCCGGAGAGTCTGGAGAAAAGCCGGGCCCATGGCCTCGCGCTTTTCCTTCCAGAGAAAAACTATCCGGCTTTCTTTCGGCGGGGAACTGCACTTTGGTACAGGCGCCGACCGGAGAAGGCTACAAGCCCTGCTTGTAATCTGGATTCAACGTCCAATTTACTCAGCACCTGCGCCACATGAAACTTGACCGTGCGCTCGGCGATGTCGAGTCGCCGCGCGATGCTGCGGTTGGAATAGCCCTCGCCAAGCAGCTGGAACACTTCTGCCTCACGCGCGGAGAGCAGCGGGACTCGCCTCAACTCGGCTTGCCACACGTTCTGTTCACCCCTGGCCTGTTCACCCGATGACTGTTCACCACGGTCCTCGCGGACGGGACCAGCACCTCCCGCCCCGTCTTGCGACGCGTGCGGACGGACAGCGACTGCGCGGACCAAGGCAACCCCCCTGACGGCGAATCCGGAACACGAGTACTCCGGCTTTCCACTTCCCGAGTATTGGCCACCGGCACCTCGGTTTGTCAAGAAAGGCCGTCCCTCTCCCGCAGGGTGAGAATGCGAGCGAGGTGAATCCCGGCACGTGAGAAACGGCGGCCGTTTCTCACGTGCCGAGATACGAATATTTCGTGAACGCCGCGCCACCCGCGGGATAACCGCCCGGCTATTTGTTTCGGCGGGATGACGCGGGAGTTTCGGATATCAGAAGGAGCGCCGCAATCAGAAGGAGCTGGGAGTCTGCGCCGACCAGGCGCCGCCCCCTGTCTCGGTGAACACGTCGGCGGCCTCCTTCATGGCCATCAGAACGCCGACCGGCCACTGCGGCATGGCGTCCTTGGGCTTGAGCACCGAAACGGAGCCCATGATGAGCCCGTCCCAGCGGACCGGCGCGGCAAGTCCGTTCCAGCCGGCGGCGCACTCCTCCGAGTCGGTGGCCACGCCCTGCTCTCGCACGGCCTTGAGGGAGGCGAGCAGGGCGCCCTCGTCCCGGAACACCCCCGGGCCCGCCTCCACGGGAGGCGGCTCGGCAAGGACGCCCTCCTGGATGACCTCCGGCAGGTGGGCGAGGATCGCCCGCCCGCAGGCGCCCGTACGCAACGACTGAAAGACCGTCAGGAGGGCACGCCGGCTGATGCCGAGCTCCGCCAGGTCGGAGTCGCCGACGGCCATGTCCAGGCACTGTTTCCTGGCCCCGCCGAACGGGGCGAGGCCGAAGAGGAACACGAGGCCACCGTCGGTGGCCTTGCGCAGGCTCTCCAGTACCTCGTGCGTCACATCGGTGTTGGGTGCGTGCGTGAGTGCTTTCAGACCCAGCCGCGCGGCACCGGGGCCGAGCCGGTACAGGCCGCGCCCCTCACGGACGAAGATGCCGTCGCGAATACCGGACTGCAGAATGCGATGAACCGTCGAGTCGTCGAGGCCGGTCGCCTCGGCCAATTCCCCGGGGCCGTGCACCTGCCCTTCGAGCTCGGTGAAGGCACTCTGGACCCGGAAGACCCGGACGGCGTGATTGCTTCCTTGACTACCGTTCTTGGCCATGTTCCCCGTTCCCCTGTTGGGGCGCCCTGGCTGACGCCACCGCCCACGCCAAAAGACGACATGGACCCTTACGACCCTAGTGCTGCGCGCCCGGGATGTTCGACTGGCCGATCATGAACACTGCGGCACACGCGTTAGGACGTTCGGAGGAGACGCACGGGGCCAACCCCGTTTGGCCGGAACCCGGTTACGGGGGTGATCCCGGTCACGGCGGGCTCAGGACGCGCGCAGCGCCTTCGCGAGGACTCCGTCGCCCGTCAGCTCGATGCGGCCCGCCCGCACCCCTTCCCCCACCGTGAGGACTCCCCCGCTCACCGCCACGCACGTCTCGGCGTCCATGACGATGCGGGCGTCCGGCTCCGCGGGCGCCGGGCCGTCGCCGCAGGACTCGCCCGCGCCCCCGACCCGTACATGGAACTCCCCCTCGTCCAGGCGCACTTCAAGCACACCCTCGGCCCCGAGCCCCGCCAGGCCGCGCAGCAGCGGCAGCGCGAACCAGTGGGCGCGGACCGCGTCCGTCGGCGCGCGCTCCTGGAGGGCGGGCGCGCCCCAGGTGGCCAGCGCCTGGAGGACCGGGAGCAACTCGCGTCCCCGCTCGGTCAGTTCATAGACGTACACCGCCGACGGCGGGGGCAGCCGGCGGCGCGTCGTCAGGCCATCGCGCTCCATGTCCTTGAGCCGGGACGCCAGGACGTCCGTGCTCACGCCCGGCAGATCGGCGTGCAGGTCGGTGTAGCGGCGCGGGCCGACCAGGAGTTCCCGGACGATCAGCAGGGTCCAGCGGTCACCCACGGCGTCGAGGGCGCGGGCGGCGGCGCAGTACTGGTCATAGCTTCGGCGGGACCTGGGTGCAGGTGGCATGCGACTCAGTCTATGCAAGTTGTTGGACTTTCCAAGCTCCAGCTTGGTAAAACCAAGTAACTCACGTCACGGGAGGCACAGCGCATGGAGTTCCGGCAGTCCAGCAAGCTCAGCGAGGTCTGTTACGAGATCCGGGGTCCGGTCATCGAGCACGCCAACGCCCTGGAGGAGGCGGGCCACAGCGTCCTGCGCCTGAACACCGGCAACCCCGCGCTCTTCGGCTTCGAGGCGCCCGAGGAGATCGTCCAGGACATGATCCGGATGCTCCCCCAGGCGCACGGCTACACGGACTCGCGCGGCATCCTCTCGGCCCGCCGCGCCGTCGCCCAGCGCTACCAGGCACTCGGCCTCGACGAGGTCTCCGTGGACGACGTCTTCCTCGGCAACGGCGTCTCCGAGCTGGTCACCATGGCCGTCCAGGCCCTCCTGGAGGACGGCGACGAAGTCCTCATCCCCGCGCCGGACTTCCCGCTGTGGACCGCCGTGACGACCCTCTCCGGGGGCAAGGCCGTCCACTACGTGTGCGACGAGTCCGCGGACTGGTACCCGGACCTGGACGACATGGCGTCGAAGATCACCGACCGGACCAAGGCCGTCGTGATCATCAACCCGAACAACCCCACGGGCGCCGTGTATCCGAAGGAGGTCATCGAAGGCATCCTCGACCTCGCGCGCCGCCACGGCCTGATGGTCTTCGCCGACGAGATCTACGACCAGATCCTGTACGACGACGCCGTGCACCACAGCGTCGCCGCCCTCGCCCCCGACCTCGTCGTCCTGACCTTCTGCGGCCTGTCGAAGACGTACCGCGTCGCGGGATTCCGCTCCGGCTGGCTGGTCGTCACGGGCCCGCAGCAGCACGCGAAGAGCTATCTGGAGGGGCTGACCATGCTCGCCTCCATGCGCCTGTGCCCGAACGCCCCCGCCCAGTACGCCATCCAGGCCGCGCTCGGCGGCCGGCAGTCCATCCGTGAGCTGACCGCTCCGGGCGGCAGGCTGCACGAGCAGCGCGACATGGCGTGGCGGAAGCTGAACGAGATCCCCGGCGTCTCGTGCGTGAAGCCGAAGGGCGCCCTCTACGCCTTCGCCCGCCTGGACCCCAAGGTCCACCCCATCCACGACGACGAGAAGTTCGTCCTCGACCTGCTCCTCCAGGAGAAGATCCAGGTCGTCCAGGGCACCGGCTTCAACTGGCCGCGCCCCGACCACTTCCGCATCCTGACCCTCCCTTACGCTGACGACCTCGACGCGGCGATCAGCCGCATCGGCCGCTTCCTCAGCGGATACCGCCAGTGATGGCACGAGATGCCGGGGGCCGTGTGTCGCTCTGTTCCGCCTGCCAGGTCCCCTCCCACACCCAGTTCGCCTCGCCCGACCTCGTCGAGCGCATCGTGTACGGGGAGCTCGACCGCGCGGCCGACCCGGCCTGGGCCGAGTCGGGCGCCGTCACCCTCGACGACTACGCGCGCTGGTGCGGCCACCTGTGCGGCCTGACGTGCCTGCGGATGGCGCTCGGCCCGTCCGCGCCCTCGCTCTTCGAGCTGCGGGACGGCGCGCTGAAGTACGGCGCGTACACGGAGGACGCCGACGGCACGATCCACGGACTCGTCTACGCCCCGTTCGCCGAGTACGTGCGCGACGTGCACGGCGTCAACGCCACGGTGCACCGGCACCTGACGGTGGCGGAGATCACCGCGCTGCTCGACGAGGGCCGCTCGGTGATGGTCTCGGTGCACTACGAGATCCGCCGTCCGAACCGGCCCTCTCCCGGCCGGGGCGGCCACCTGGTGCTGGTCACCGGGCGTTCCGCGGACGGGGGTCTGCACCTGCACAACCCGTCAGGGATCGACGCGGGGACGCGGATGGCGGACATGTCGCTTTCGGACTTCGAACCGTTCTTCGCCGGACGCGGAGTGTCCCTGCGCTGACAGAGGGTCATCCTTCCTGCCAGGATGGCGCGATGATGCGTGGAGGCAGGGTCGCCATCGTGGGTGGGAGCATCGCCGGATGCGCCGCCGCACTCGCCGCGTACCGCGGTGGCGCCGATGAGATCACGGTGTACGAACGGGCCGCGGGCCACCTCGCCGACCGCGGTGTCGGGCTCGCGGTGCACAACTCCCGTTACGCGGAGCTGGACTCCGCCGGGTATCTGGACGCGGACATGCCGTGGGTACAGCTGGAGCGGCGCCGCTGGTATGTGCGGGACGGGTCGGCGGCCGGGCCCCTCGGTCACGAGATCGGGGCGATGGCGTTCCCTTTCCGTACGTACAACTGGGGCCCTCTGTGGCGTGAGTTGCGCGGTCGCGTGCCCGATTCCGTGGTCTTCCGGTCGGGCGTGGCGGTGGAGCAGGTGCGCACGGCCGGCGAGGAGGCCGAGGTGGACACCGCCGAAGGCACCGAGCGCGTCGACCTCGTGATCGGCGCCGACGGCTACCGCTCGGTGGTCCGCGCGGCGGCCTTCGCCGGCGTGCGTCCCGCGTACGCCGGATATCTCGCCTGGCGCGGCGCCTTCCCCGCGGACCGGCTCACGGACCCGGAGCTGTGGGCGGAGGAGGACTGCGTGTACGTCGTCTTCCCGGGCGGCCACGCCATCGTCTACCGCATCCCGGACGGCGTCGGCGGCCACCGCGTCAACTGGGTCCTGTACACGGCACCGCCGCCGGACCTCGACCTGGGGCTCGGCCTGGACCTGCGGCTCACCGCCCCCACCAGCCTGCCGCCCGGCGGTCTCACGGAGGCCCTCTCCTCTCATCTCACGTATGTGTGCGACGAGTTGCTGCCGCCCTACTGGGGCGACCTGGTCCGTACGACCACCCCCGACGAACTCTTCCTCCAGCCGATGTACGACTACACGGCCCCCCGCTACACCACGGGCCGGGTGCTCCTGATGGGCGACGCCGCCACCGTCGCCCGGCCGCACACCGGGGCGGGCGCGGTCAAGGCGCTGCAGGACGCGACGGTCCTGGAGTCCGCCTTCGCCACGGCCACGACCTGGCCGGACGCCCTCGACACGTACGACACCGACCGCACGGTCGCCGGTGCCGCGATGGTCGACCTCGGGCGGCGCCTCGGTCACTCGCTCGTCGAGGAGACGCCGCCGTGGCGGTCGATGGACCAGACGGCGCTGGAGACGTGGTGGAAGCAGGCTGACGGGGGCGGGACGTTCGGGGGACGTGCGCTGAGGCGGTGACCAGTGGTGACCAGCGGCGGCCATCGGTGACCAGTGGTGACCAGTGGTGACCAGTGGCGGCCTCGGCGGGTGAAGGCTGATACCCACCTACCGGTTTGGGTATGCACGGCAAGATCAATAAGATCCGGCGATGATCACAAGACAACGGCTGGCGGCCGGGGCCTTCACCCTGCTCGCCGCCTTGACCGCCGGACTCGGCACGGCGGGTTCCGCCGCCGCCGACGCGGATGAACCGGCACAGCCCTCCCCCAAGGTCGAGCTCGTCCTCGACGTCAGCGGTTCGATGCGGGCCCGCGACATCGACGGCAAGTCCCGGATGGCGGCGGCGAAGCAGGCGTTCAACGAGGTCCTCGACGCCACACCGGACGAAGTCCAGCTCGGCATACGCACGTTGGGCGCCAACTACCGGGGCGACGACCGCAAGACGGGCTGCAAGGACACCGAGCTCCTCTACCCGGTCGCGGAGCTCGACCGCGCAGGCCGCACCGAGGCGAAGACCGCGGTGGCAACGCTCGCGCCCACCGGCTGGACGCCGATCGGCCCGACTCTCCTCAAGGCCGCCGACGACCTCAAGGACGACAACGCCGAGCGCAGCCGCCGCATCGTCCTCATCTCCGACGGCGAGGACACCTGCCAGCCGCTCGACCCCTGCGAGGTGGCCCGCAAGATCGCCGCCGAGGGCATCCACCTCACGGTCGACACACTCGGCCTGGTGCCGGACGCCAAGACCCGCGACCAGCTGAGCTGCATCGCGGAGGCCACCGGCGGGACGTACACGTCGGTGCGGCACACCGATGAACTCTCCGGCCGCGTCAAGCAGTTGGTCGACCGCGCCGCGGACCCCGTCGCCACTCCGGTGGCCGCCGAGGGCGCCGCCCAGTGCTCCGACGCCCCGAAGTTGAACGCGGGCGTCTACACCGACCGGGAGAAGTTCGGCGAGCACCGCTGGTACCGCGTCGACGTCAAGCCCGGCCAGGAGCTGCGCGCCTCCGTCAGCGTCGGCGCCGACCGCGCGGTGAACCAGGACTACGGCGTGCTTCTGCGGGCCTCGACCACGCACGGCCGCGAGATCGTGCGCGGCTCAGAGGCGGGTGACGGACGTACGGACGTGATCTCGACCGGCCTGCGCTATCCGAAGCCGGAGGGTGACGACGACGAGGGGACGGACGAGGGCGAGCCCGCCCCCGAGACCGTGTGTCTCCAGGTCAGCAACTCCTTCTCGGCGCCCGCCTCCGTCAAGACGACCCCGGGCCTGCCCGTCGAGCTGGCCGTCGACCTGGTGGACGCGCCCGACGAGGCGTCGGACGTGGCGTCCTTCGGCCTGGGCAACGGCTGGTGGCTGCTCGGCGCGCTGATCCTCACCGGCTTCCTGGCCGGTCTGGTCTGGGGCTGGGTCTCGCGCTGGCGCTTCGCGGTCTGGAGGACCAACTGATGCGTAGGACACGTGTGTTGAGCAGAGCCGCTGTGCTGACCGGCGCGGCACTGCTGACCCTGGCCGGGACGGCGGGCGCGGCCTTCGCCGACAGCTCCGACAGCTCTGCCGATGACAACAAGCCGACGGAGGCAGGTACGTCCTTCCGCACGGCGACGGCGATCCAGCCGGACCAGGAGGCGACGGCGGAGGCATCCACCGGCGACTACCTGTACTGGTCGTTCCCGGCGGACGTCGGACAGCGCGCCACGGTGCACGCGACGGTGAAGCTGCCGGAGAGCGCCGCCCGGCACGGCGACTCCACCTGGCAGGTCGATGTGTACGACGGACTGCGGCGCCACCAGGCGTGCCGGTTCGGCGCGCAGACCAGGACGGCGGCGCAGGACGCCGCCACGGTCGAACTGTCCTGCACGCTGCGCACGGTGCGCGGCTGGGCCGAGCCCTGGTCCAACGACCCACTGCCCGGCACGTACTACGCACGCCTGACGGTCACCGACCTCAAGGCGGACGACCTCGGCCTGCCCATGCAGGCCTCGACCAAGGTCACGACGACCGACGCGGGCGGCGCCCAGGCGGTGGACGGCGCGCTGGCGAAGCCCTTGGTGCCGGGCGTCGGCACGAAGATGGAGGCGGCGTCCAGCGAGCCGGAGGACGGCTGGGCCTCCGGCTGGTGGTCGTCCCGCTGGCTGTGGACGGCGGCCGGTGGCGTACTCGGCGCCCTCGCGGGCATCGGAGGCTACTGCCTGACGCGCGGCTCGGGCCGCCCGGCGCGCGTACCTGCGGGGATGTAGCGGGGATCTAGTCTCGGTGGTGGCCGGACCGGGCCTTCCGGTCCGGCCACCACCGAGACAGAACAGGAAGTTGCGCACCATGGGTGACCTGCTCCTCGTCCGGCACGGCGAGACCGAGTGGTCCATGTCCGGGCAGCACACCAGCTGGACGGACATCCCGCTCACCGACAACGGCAGGGAGCAGGCGCGGGGGCTCGCGCCGCTGGTCGGGAGGTTCCGGATCGGCGCTGCGTTCGTGAGCCCCCGGGAGCGGGCACGGGACACCGCGGCGTTGGCGGGGTTCCCGGACGCCCGGGTGGATCCCGATCTGAGCGAGTGGGACTACGGGGCGTACGAAGGGGTCACGACGGTGGAGATCCACCGCACCCGCCCCGACTGGTTTCTGTTCACGGACGGAGTGGCTCCCGGCCCCGCCGAGCACCCGGGTGAGACCCCGGAGCAGATCGGCGAGCGGGCCGACCGGATGCTCGCCAAGGTCGACGCGGCTCTGGCCAACTACGAGGCCAGCGTGGTCCTCTTCGCCCACTCCCATTTCCTGCGGGTGCTCACGGCCCGGCGCCTCGGACTGCCGGTCTCGGGCGGGGCGTTGTTCCAGTTGGCGACGGGGACGGTCTGCCGCCTCAGCACGGAGCATGGGCGCCCGGTGGTGGCGAGCTGGAACATTCGCCCGTAAAACCAGGCACACTCTGTCCCATATAGCTCTCTCACCACCAAGAAGGATCACGAATGATCACGCTCAAGAAGGAAGACGGACCGGCTGATCTCGGCGGAGTGACCCGTCTGTCCATAGGTGTGTCCTGGGACCCCACCGTCGGCAGCAGCGGTGGACTCATGGGGAAGCTCCGCCAGAAGGCCGGCACCGACCTCGACCTGATCGCCATCGCGATGTCCGGGGCCGACCCGGTGCGCCTCGCCGGTCTCGACTCGCTCGACCCGCTGGGCAACGGCTCGCTGGTGCACAGCGGCGACAACCAGACCGGCAAGGGTGACGGCGACGACGAGACGGTGACCGTCGAGTTCGAGCGCGTGCCGGACAACATCACGTCGATCGTGTTCGTCGCCGCCGCGTACAAGAAGCGCAGCGCCTTCCAGAACGCGCGCAACATCAGCTTCAAGGTGTACGACGCCACGGGCGGCAGCACCCAGCAGGTCGCCGACATCTGGCCGAGCCTGCTCACCAACGACAACGGCTGCGCCGTGGCCAAGGCGATCCGGGACGGTGCGACCTGGAAGCTCGAGGTCATCAACGAGACCGGGAAGATCAAGCAGGGCGACGAGCAGGCCCTGATGCGCTTCGCCATGAGCAAGTAGCGGACGTCCGGGCCGGCCGGTCTCCCCGGCCGGCCCGGTCGATGTCAGGGTCTGCGCGGTCGATGTCAGGGTCTGCGCGGTCGACGTCAGGGCCCGGTTCGACACGCACCCCGAAGATCATCAAGACTTGCGGCCATGCGATACGGCGTGAATCTCCTCAACTTCGGCTCCGGCACCACCCCCGACTCCCTCGTCCGCCAGGCGACCGACGCCCGCGACATCGGGTTCGGCTTTGCGATGATCTCCGACCACATAACGGTCACCCCCGACGTGCACGCGGTCTATCCGGCCCCGTTCTACGACCAGTTCGTGCTCGCCGCGCATCTCGCGGGCCGCGTACCGGGGCTGCGGCTCGGCACGACGATCACCGTGATCCCCTACCGCCACCCGCTCCAGACCGCCCGGCTTGCCGCCAACATCGACCAGCTCAACGAAGCCGGCTTCATCCTCGGCGCCGGTGTCGGCTGGTCCCGTGCCGAGTACGAGGCGCTCGGCGTCCCCTTCGAGGAGCGCGGCGCCATCACGGACGAGTACCTCACCGCGATCCGCGCCGCATGGGCCGAGGAGACGACCTCCTTCCAGGGCCGGTACGTCTCCTACGAAGACATCCGCAACGCCCCCGCCCCGGCGACCCCCCTGCCCGTCTGGGTCGGCGGCAACTCCCCCGCCGCCCAGCGCCGCGCGGCCCGCCTCGGCGAGGGCTGGCACCCGTTCATGCCGACGCTCGAAGCCGTGCGGACGGCGCTGCCCCGGATCGCCGCCGAGGCCGAGGCCGCCGGGCGCCCCGTGCCGGACCTCGTGCCCCGCCTCCAGCTCCGGCTCACCCCGCAGCCGGACACCGCGGAGCGTCCCCTCGGGCACGGCAGCGTCGACCAGCTCCGCGCCGACCTGGAGGCGCTGGCCGAGCTGGGGGCCACGGACGTCCTGCTCGACACCTACCCCGGTACGCCCGACGAGCGCGGCTCCGCCGACGACGACCGGCGCACGCTCGACCTCGTGGCCGAGAAGGTCGTCGACCTCGCCACGGGAACAGTTCGCTGAGCCGGCAGACGGCGGACAGCTGAGGTCCCGCGGCCGTTGTCAGTGGCACGAGGCACTATCGGAACCAGGCGGAAGAGGACCTGGGGAAGAGGTGGGCTCATGACGAAGCCTCCGACGGCCGCTCAGCGGCGGATCATCGAGGCCGCGGACCCGGCGACGGGCCGTCTCACCGGGAGCGAGGCACAGCTGGCGGGGCTCGTGCGCCACCGCCTCGCCTTCCGGCACCCCCGTCCGCCGCACGCCTATTTCCTGACGCCCACGGGCCATCGCGTGCGGGAGGGCACGGAGAGCGGACCCGCTGCCGAGGCCCCCGGCCCTCCCCCGGCCGCGGCCCCCGCTCCCTCCGGCCTCTTCGCCGCCCGCACCGGCACCGAACCGATACCACTGTCGGGAGCCGAAGGCCCGGCCCGCGCCCGCGACGTACGCAGCGCCTGGGAAGGGCTCCTGGAGATGCGCCGCATGACCAATCCGGACGGCGCGCGCGACCGCCCCTGTGCCTGGGAGCGGACGCATCTGGTGCAGGCCGCCGCGCTTGCCCTGGAGGCGGCGGGCTGCCCGCCGGGGCCCGACGGCTATCGGGTGGGCGAGACCCCGCAGCCCGAGGCCGTCGCCGTGCGCGTGGCGGCACCGGAGGGGCTGCGGGCGTGCGCGAGCGCGCTGGAGGCCGCGGGCTGGCAGGTCAGCGAACACGCCGAGCGGCCCCCCGGCGCGCGCTATCTCCTCGCCTCGCCCCGGAGGGGCCAGAGACACTGAGCGCCGCAGAAGTGACCGAGTTGAACCGTTGAAGGGAATGCCGTGACAGACCCGTTTTCCGTGAGCATCAGCGTCCGTGGGTACGAGACGGACTCGCAGGGCCATCTCAACCAGGCCGTCTATCTGCAGTACGCCGAGCACGCCCGCTGGTCGGTGCTGCGCGCGGCAGGCATCGAGCAGGCCGACCTGCTCGCCAAGGGGGTGGGCCCGGTCGCCCTGGAGAACACCATCCGCTACTTCAGCGAGCTGCGCGCCGGTGACGAGGTGGAGGTGACCTGCGTCTTCGTGTGGGGCGAGCGCAAGACGTTCCGCATCGAGCAGTCGATCACCAAGACGGACGGCACCAAGGCCGCCGAGCTGCGCTCCGTCGGCGGCCTTCTGGACCTGGGCGAACGGCAGATGGTGGCGGATCCGCGCGAGTACTTCAGGGCGCTGGCCGACGACCCGGCGGTGATCGGTCTCTGAGCCACCTCTCACCGTTGGGCCCCGTTTCCGGGGATCGGGAACTAGATTGGCGGGTGATCGTTCTTTCAAGTACCCAGCAGGAGCAGGACCGCTCACCCACAGGAGGCCCCCGTGTCGGACCGTGACCCCCAAGCCGACGCCGCCGAGGACATACGCGCGCGCATCGACACCACGACGCCGCACTCCGCGCGCTTCTGGAACTACTTCGTGGGCGGCAAGGACAATTACGAGAAGGACCGCGAACTCGGCGACCACATCAAGGAGATCCACCCCGGCCTGGTCGACGTGGCGCGCCTGAGCCGCAACTTCCTCGGCCGCGCGGTCCGGCACCTGGTGACGGAGCAGGGCATCCGCCAGTTCCTGGACATCGGCACGGGCCTGCCGACCGCCGACAACACGCACGAGGTCGCCCAGCGCGCGGCCCCTGACTCCCGGATCGTGTACGTCGACAACGACCCGCTCGTCCTGGCCCACGCCCGCGCGCTGCTCACCAGCACGCCCGAGGGCGAGACCGCGTACATCGACGCCGATCTCTACGACCCCGAGGCGATCCTGCGGGCCGCGAGCGCGACCCTGGACCTCTCCCGGCCGGTCGCCCTGATGATCCTCAACACCCTTGGCCACGTGGGTGATTACGCGCAGGGGCGCGACCTCGTGTCCCGGCTCATGGCGGGTCTGCCGTCCGGCAGCTATCTGGTGATCAGCGACAGCACCGCCACCAGCGACGGCATGATCGCGGCGTCGAACGCGTACAACAAGAGCGGCGCGATCCCCTACCACGTGCGCAGCGTCGAGGAGATCACCGGCTTCTTCGACGGCCTGGATCTTGTCGATCCCGGCGTCGCCCAAGTCACCCGCTGGCGCCCCGATTCCGAGGACGCGACGCCCGTCGACGCGTACGGAGCGGTGGCCCGCAAGCCCTAGCTTCCGCTGGGCTTCCGCTGGGCTTCCGCTGGAGACCCGGTGATCGATCCGCGGGCCGGTGGGGGCTTGTCGCGCAGCTCCCCGCGCCCCTTACGGGGCGCTCACGCGTCCACAAGCCCCCGCTGCTCGTCGTAGTCCGCCCGCGACTGCGCGATCGTCACCCGGTGCCGCTCCGCCCACCCCGTCAGGGTCAGCAGCGTGCCGTGCAGTTCCTGTGCGACCGGCGTCAGTTCATACTCGACCTTCGGCGGCACCGTCGGAAACACCGTGCGCGTGAGCAGGCCGTCGCGCTCCAGGTTCCGCAGGGTCAGGGTCAGCATGCGGCGGCTGATGCCCTCGATGCTGCGCTCCAGTTCGGTGAAGCGGATGGGCCCGTGGGCCGCCGCGACCAGGATCGGGATGCTCCATTTCCCCACCACCCTGTCAAGAACTTCGCGCAGCGGGCACGCCTGCGCGTTCACCACCTGCGCCGTAACACCGGTGTTCCCTTGGGACATCGAAGTTCCTCCTTCTCGCGGCCTCCATGGTCACGCACGATGAGCCCCGTTACAAGTCGTGCACCTATGCAGTTCATGGAGGTTTTCGTCGTGTCCGATGCCAAGGCTCAGGCCCCGTCCGCTTCACCACGTTCCCGCCGGGCGTCGCTCGCCGTGCTGTCGTCGGGTCTCCTGATGACGATCATCGACGGCAACATCGTGACCGTCGCGATGCCCGCCATCCAGAACGACCTCGGCTTCTCGGCGCCGGGCCTCGCCTGGGTCGTGAACGCCTACCTCATCGCCTTCGGCGGACTGCTGCTCCTCGCCGGACGCCTCGGCGATCTCATCGGCCGCAAGCGGATGTTCGTCTCGGGCCTCGCCGTGTTCACCGCGGCGTCCGTGCTGTGCGGAGTCGCCACCGACCAGGGCCTGCTGATCGCGGCACGCGCCGTGCAGGGCGTCGGCGGGGCGATGACATCGGCGGTCGTACTCGGCATGCTGGTGGCCCTCTTCCCCGAACCGCGCGAACAGGCCAAGGCCATCGCGGTGTTCAGCGCGGTCGGCGCAGCGGGCGGTGCGCTCGGCACGTTCCTGGGCGGCGCGCTCACCGAGACCCTCAACTGGCACTGGATCTTCCTGATCAACCTGCCGATCGGGGCCGTCGCGCTCGTCGCCGCGGTACGCGTCCTGGCGAACGACCGCGGCACGGGCCTCGCCGGGGGCGCCGACTACCCGGGCGCCGTACTCATCACCGGCGCCCTGATGCTCACCGTCTACACGATCGTCGGCTCCGGCGAGCGCGGGACGCCCGCCACGCTCGCGCTCGCCGCCCTCTCCCTCGCCCTGTACGCCGCCTTCGCCGTCCGCCAGACCCGCACGGACCGGCCCCTGCTGCGCCTGCGCGTCTTCCGCTCCCGCACGCTGACCGGCGCCAACGCCGTGCAGATCCTGATGATCGCGGGCATGTTCGGCTTCCAGTACATCGGCGCCCTCTACTTCCAACGGGTCCTGGGCTACGGCGAATTGAAGACCGGGTTCGCGTTCCTGCCCGCCCCCGTCGCCATCGGCGTCCTGATGCTCGGCCTGTCCGCCCGGGTGATCGGGCGCTTCGGACCGTACCGTTCGGTGCTCGGGGGCCTCGTCCTCATCACGGCGGGCCTCGCGCTCCTCGGCCGCCTGCCCGCCGACGGTTCGTACGCCGTCGACGTGCTCCCCGCGATGCTGCTGCTCGGCGCCGGGTTCGCCGCGGCGATGCCCGCCGTGACGGGGCTCGCGATGGCCGGGGCGCGCGAGGAGGACGCGGGCCTCGCCTCCGGACTCTTCAACACCACGCAGGTAGTGGGCGGTTCACTGGGTCTGGCTGTCCTGACCACGCTGGCGGCGAGCCGTACGGAGGGTCTGCTCGCGGACGGCGAAGAGACCCTGGCGGCGACGGCCGACGGCTACCGCCTCGCCTTCTGGGTGGCCGCGGGCGTCGCGGCGGCGGGCATCGCCTTGGCGGCGACGCTGCTCCGGCCGGAGCGCGGGACGACCGGCACCGCCACCCCCACCCAGGAACAGGAGCCGGAGAAGAAACAGGAGCCGGCGCGAATCGCCCCTTAGGCCAGTCCAGGTACCCCCCTTGCCTCCCGGCGGCCGGACCACTACGGTCCGGCCAGCCGCGAATCTACGCGCGTCACGCACCGAGCGAGAGGCCCCTGACCATGCGTAAGACCGTCCTGACCGCAATTGCCGCCCTGGGCGCGGGAGTTGCCGTGGTGCTCAGCACCGGCCTGTCCTCGGCGCAGCCGGAAGCCGGCTCATGGCAGCAGGTCGGGGCCGACGTGAAGTCCGGCATCAGCGGTCTCGCCGTCGCCTCGCGTTCGGGTGACACTCTCCACGCCCTCGTCGTACGCGACAACAAGCGGCCCGGCGACAACCGCATCGCCGACGTCGTCTACCGCCCCGGCCAGGCGGCCACCGTCACGCCGATCACCTGGCAGGGCGGCGCCGAACCCATCGACCTGGAGGCGCTCGACGCGGTGCCTGGCACGTCCGACGAGTACGTGGCCGTGGCAAGCCGCGGGCTCGCCTACCACCTCAAGCTGATCGACGCCGGTGAGGCCGTGCGGGTCCTTGACGTCGCACCGCTGCCCGAGATCGGCGCGGGCGACGACTTCGAGAGCTTCACCCTCACCTCGCGGCACGGGAAGACGGCCGCGGTCTGGGCGGACCGGGGCGCGGGCGCGGACCGCCCGGCGACGCTGTACGCGGCGCCGTTCTCGATCAACTCCTACGGTGAGTCGAAGTTCGGCGCGGTGAAGAAGGCGACGTTGCGAGCGCCGTACCCGCGGGGGGACGTCCGCCATGCCTCGGACATCGAGGTGACCAAGTCGGGCCGCCTGCTGGTCAGTTCGGCCTCCGACGCCGGGGACGACGGGCCGTTCGACTCCGCCGTGAGCGACGCGGGCAGGCTGTCCGTCGCCCCCTCGGGGAAGGTCCGGCTGTCCGTCGACAGGTCGCCCGAGGTCCTGGAGAAGTTCGAGGGCCACAAGATCGAGGCCGTGCACTGCGTCCCCGGATCCGGCCTCGCGGCCCTCGGTACGGATGACGAGAACGCGGGCGGCTCCCTCAGCACGCGCCATCTCTGCGACTGACCCCGGTGCGCCCCACACGCCCGGTGCACCCCACACGCCCTACACGCCCCGCCCGCCGGTAGAGGCGGGCGACCGCCGCGCACTGCAGGGCCATGGACCCCGCCATGGCCAGGCAGATGCCCGGCAGACCGAGCCCCAACAGGGCGTAGTCGAGACCCAGTTGGACCACCACCCCGCACGCCGTGATGCGGGCGAGAGCCGGGCTCCCGCCGCTGCCCTCGAACACCCCGCCCAGCGCGATGAAGCAGGCCAGCAGTACCAAGTAGGGCCCCAGGCACCGCAGATAGAGCGCCCCCGCCGCGGCTACCTCGCCCTCGGCGCCGAAGCCCCGCATGATCCACGGCCCGGCGGCGAGCAGCAGCAGCGCCGCCGCCAGACCCAGCGCCCCGGCGATGAGCAGCGCCTGGCGCCCGACGGCCGGCCGCTCGTCGCGTCCGGTGCCCAGAAGATGGGCGGTGTGGATGGCGGCGGCCTGGCGCACGGAGTAGAAGGCCATGGTCGCCAGATACATCGCCTTGGTCGCGATGCCGTACGCGGCGACCTCGCCGACGCCGATCCTGGCGACGACCGCGACCAACGCGAGCGCGCCCGCCATCCGTACGACGAAGTCGGCCGACATCGGCAGCCCCGTGGCCGCTGTCCTGCGGGCGTCGGCGCACAGACTCTTCCCGCTCCCCTCGCGGGGCGCGGCCCGCAGCAACGCGTTGCGGCGCAGCGCGAGGAGGCCCCAGAGCAGCGCGACCGTCCGGCCGATGACGGTGGCGATCGCCGCCCCGCGTACACCGAGGTCGAGGCCCAGGATGAAGAGCGGATCCAGGACGAGGATCAGGCCGTTGGCCAGGAGCGCGAGCCGCATCGGGGTGCGGGTGTCGCCCGCGCCCTTGAGGATTCCGTCGACGACGTTCGTGGCGAAGTAGACCGCCGTTCCCGGCAGCGCGATGGCGAAGTAGCCGGTCGTGAGCGCGAGCGCGTCGCCCTCCCCGCCGCCGAGGACCAGCCGGGCCAGCGGCTCCCGGCACAGGTAGCCGCCGACGGCCACGACGGGCGTGATCAGCGCCCACAGTGCCCAGCCGCCGCGCACCGCCGATCGCAGTGCCGCCCGGTCCCGCGCTCCCCTGGCCCGCGCGACCAAGACCGTCGTACCGGACCCGGCCATGAGGATGACGCCGAGCAGCAGGTTCTCCACATTCGTGGCGACGGCCACCGCGGCGACCGCGTCCCCGCCGAGCCGGGCCACCCAGACCATGTTGATGATCCCGGCCGTGACCCCGGCGAGCAGCTCGAAGTAGACCGGGTACGCGAGCGACACGAGTCGGCGCCGGTGTTCCTGCGGACTCTCCATCCGCCCCCCTCTTTCCGCTGTACCTCGATTCGAGGTACAGCGGAAAGAGATAGCATCAACCGCACGCGGTGGACAAGGGTGCGCCGCCCATGACGGGCGCGCGGAAAAGGCCCGGAAGCGGAGAAGCTGAGAAGCGGAGAGGGAGTTCAACTCACATGCTGGAGCTGTCGATTCTGGGCTTCCTCCGCGAGGAGCCCCTGCACGGCTACGACCTCAAGACCCGCATCCAGGGCCTCAGCGGCCACATCCGCCCGGTGAGCGACGGCGCGCTGTACCCGGCGATCACCCGCCTGGTGAAAGCGGGCCTCGTCGAGCAGCGCACCGAGCCCGGCAAGAGCGCCGCGCCCCGCCGGATCCTCTCCCTCACCGAGGCGGGACGCGACGACCTGCTCGCCCGCCTGCGGGAGCCCAAGGATGCCGAAATCACCGACGGGCAGCGCTTCTTCACCCTGCTCGCGTTCCTGCGCCACCTCCCCGACCCGGCCGAGCAGGCCGCGGTCCTGCGCCGCCGCAAGGCCTTCCTGGACACCCCGGCCAGCTTCTTCTACCGCGACGGGAAGCCGGTGAGCGCGGAGGAGGCGCCCGACCTCTTCCGGCAGGGCATGCTCCGGATCGCCCGCGCCACCGGCACGGAGGAGAAGAAGTGGCTGACCGAGGCCATCGGCGTCCTGGAGGCCGGGCGCGACTGAGGGGTCAGAGCCGCTGCGCCGCCACCAGTTCGCGCGCCTCCTCGTCCGTCGCGACCGACGGCGGGGAGCCTTCGAGGGGCTTGCGGGCCGTCTCCTTCATCGCGGCCACCGCGATGATGCCGATCAGGCCCGCGAGCATCGTGTAGAACGCGGGCATCAGGTCGTTGCCGGTCACGCCGATCAGACCCGCGACCACCAGCGGCGTCGTACCGCCGAAGAGCGAGACCGAGACGTTGAAGCCGATGGACAGCGAGCCGTAGCGGACGTCCGTGGGGAAGAGGGCCGGCAGCGACGAGGACATCGCGCCCAGGTAGCAGACGAGCGCGAGGCCGAGGATGAGCAGACCGGTGAAGACCGCCACCGTGCCGCCCTGCTTGATGAGGAGGAAGGCCGGCAGTGCGAGCACGAAGAAGCCGACCGAGCCCGCCATCAGGACCGGCTTGCGGCCGATGCGGTCGGAGAGGCGGCCGACCGAGTTGATGAGCGCCATCAGGATCAGCATGACGAGCACGATGGACATCAGGCCGCCGGTCTCGCCGAAGCCGAGCTGGGTCAGGTACGTCGGCATGTAGGACAGCAGCATGTAGTCGGTGATGTTGAACGCGGCCACCAGGGCGATGCAGAGCAGCATCGCGCGCCACTGGCCGAAGAAGGAGTCCTTGAAGGACTTCTTCTGGCGTTCGGCGGCCGGGCCGCTCTCCGCCTCCGCCATCTTCTGGAAGGCGGGCGACTCGTCGAGCTTCATCCGCAGGTAGAGGCCGATGAGGCCGAGCGGCGCCGCCACCAGGAACGGGATGCGCCAGCCCCAGGACTGCATGGCGTCGTCGCTGAGCCACAGGGTGAGGGAGGTGACGAGGACCGCGGCGACGGTGTAGCCGATCAGGGTGCCGAACTCCAGGAAGGAGCCCCAGAATCCGCGGCGCTTGTCCGGCGCGTACTCGGCGATGAAGGTCGCCGCCCCGCCGTACTCGCCGCCCGTCGAGAAGCCCTGCACCATGCGGCAGAGGACGAGGAGGACGGGGGCCCAGAAGCCGATGGTGGCGTAGCTGGGGATCAGGCCGATCGCCAGGGTCGCCGTCGACATCATGATCATGGTCAGCGCGAGGATCTTCTTGCGGCCGACCCGGTCACCAAGCGGCCCGAAGAACATGCCGCCGATGGGGCGGACCAGGAAGGCGGCGGCGAAGGTGGCGAGCGAGGAGAGCGTCTGCGCGGTGTCGTTGCCGGAGGGGAAGAACTCCTTGCCGATGATCACCGCGAGATAGGCGTAGACACCGAAGTCGTACCACTCCATGGCATTGCCGAGGGCGGTCGCCTTCACCGCGCGCTTGACCTGGGCCTCTTCGGTGACGGTGATGTCCGACTGGCGCAGGCGCGGGTTCTTCCGGCGGTGGATCGCGCGGAAGAGCGCACGGTGCCTGGCTATCGCCTCCGGAGCGGGTGCTGGGGCTTCGGGTGCTTCGGGGGCGCTCACGGGGCAGTCACTCTCTCGGTCGGCGATGGGCGTGCGTCGATGCCCTGACCTGGGTGGCCGGAGATCGACATTCGGTCGTCTGCCCTGCTGGGCGTCGATCAACACTGCCAATTCCGGAGAACGGAAAGTGCCCGCCATTGGTCCTCACGGCGAGGGCCCCAAGTCCTGACTCCGAGGGACTTGGGGCCCGATTCGGTCAGCGGGAGACCCGCGGACCGCTCAGCGCGCGTACAGCTGGGCGGCAGGCACGATCTGCTGTTCCTGTCCCGGGCTGGACCAGAGCAGCTTCATGTGGGCCTCGCCCGTCTGTTCCGCGTACTCGACCTTGATCGAGTGCCGCTTGCCCGCGGTGAGGGCGACCTGGCTCTTGTCGATCTTCGGCTCGTGCGGCGTCCAGGAGTCGATGACCAGCTTGCCGTCGATCCACACCCGCGCCATGTCGTCGGAGACGGTCGTCAGCGTGTACGTCTCCGAGCGGCGCGGCTCAAGCGTGCCGGTCCAGCGGACGCTGAACTTGTCGGAGGGGATGCTCGCCGCCGGTGAACCCTCGTACTTCCAGGCGTGGTTGAGGGTGGCGTCGGTACGGGTGATCTTCGGCGTGCCGCTCAGGTCAGCGTTGTCGAAGATCTCCTGCTTCAGGCCCTTGCCCTTGCCGGGGCGGGCCGTCGGGCCCGGGTCCACCTTCAGCTCGACGACCGTGGCCGTGTCGTTGGTCGCCGCGCCGGACGGCTTCACGTCGAATCCGTCGCCCGACTTGGTGACCGTCACCTTCTGGTCGCTGCCGAGCACGCGTGCCGAGGTGACCTTGAAGTCCGTACGCGCCTTCAGGTGCAGGGCGGCGCCGGACGCCGGCCACTGGGTGACCGCCGCGTACAGCTTGTCGCCCTTGCGGCTGACCGAGCCCCAGGACGGCTCATCGACGAGTCCGCCGTAGCGGGCGCCGAACACCGCGTCGCCCTGGCCCGACGTACGCAGCCAGTCGCCCATCTGCTTCAGACGGTCGACGGACGGCTGCGGGACGCGGCCACGGGCGTCGGGGCCGACGTTCAGGAGGTAGTTGCCGCTGCGGGACGTCGTGGAGAGGAGGTTCTTGACCAGGGTGGACGACGACTTCCAGTCGGTGTCGTAGCGCGCGAAGCCCCAGTGTCCGTTGAGGGTCATGCAGGACTCCCAGAGCTGGCCGTCGACCGGTGCGCCGGGGATCTCCTGCTCGGGGGTGCCGTAGTCGCCGTCGACCACGCGGCGCTTGCCGACGCGGTTGTTGATGATCAGGTCCGGGTCGAGGTCGCGGAGGTAGGCCTCCAGCTTCTCGCCGTCCTTCGCCGTCCAGGGGTTGTTGGGCTTGTCGGTGTCCCACTCGCCGTCGAACCAGAGCAGCGCCGGGTCGTAGTTGTCGACCAGCTCCTTGAGCTGGGCGCGCATCCGCTTCTCGTACTGGGGGAAGGTCGCCGGGTCCGGGAAGTCCGGGTCGTGCCAGTCCCAGATCGAGTAGTAGAAGCCGAGCTTGATGCCCGCGTCGTCGGATGCCTTCTTCAACTCGGCGAGGATGTCGCGCTTCTTGTCGAAGGAGGAGTGGTCGCGCAGGTTCCAGTCGTTGACCTTCGTGGGCCACATCGCGTATCCGTCGTGGTGCTTCGAGGTGATGACGATGTAACGCATTCCGGCGTCCTTGGCCGCCTTGACCACGGCCTTGGCGTCGAAGTCGGCCGGGTTGAACGTCGCGGCCTGCTTCTCGTACTCGGCCTTCGGGATGTCGCACTGGCGCTGGATCCACTCGGCGTCACGGCAGAGCGAGCCGTCGGCCTTCTTGTACTCGCCCTCCAGGTTGGAGTAGGCGCCGAAGTGGATGAACATGCCGAAGCGGTCCTGCCGGAACCAGTTGGTGCGGTCGGCGGTGAAGGGGTCGTCGGTGGCGTGGTCGGTTCCCGGGCCGGTGGGCGCGGGCCGCTCGGCCTTCGGGGCCGCGGCGGCCGGGGGTTCCGTAGGCGCCGCGACGGCCGCGGGGACGGCGGTCGCGGCGAGGGCCGAGGCGAGGAGCAGGGCGATCCCGGCGACTCTTCGCCGGGTACGGCTGAGCTGTGTGCGCATGGGGGCGGCTCCCTGAAGTTGACGGGTCGCTCGGGAACGTAGGGTTGAATACATCGGATGTCAATGCGCCCAACTGACCCCGATCGGACGGATGTTGGCATGATCTCGTGACATCGCTCCGATGACTGCCCGTCATGCCGCCCCACCGCCTCGCCATCCCCGCACCGCACCGCGCCTCCCTATGGATTTCAATCATTCCAATCGAATTCCGATCAATGCGCGAAAGGAATCTGTGACTCCGACAGACCGCCGCGTGACGTCGACCTCACCATTGACTATTCACCCGAAGAGCCTTTGTGAGAGTGGTGTAGCATCGAATCAGGCAGATAATTCGTCGACGATGAAAATCAGCCAACGGGGGCAAGGAGCACAACACTTGGCGTCCCCATGTTCTGATCTTTCACCGCCGTGAATGCAGAACCCAGGGGGACACATCAATGTCATCGATAAAGGTCCTGCTCGTCGACAGCGAACAACTGGTGCTCGAAGGTTTCCGTAAGCTTCTCGACGGGTTTACGGAATTCTCCGTGGTGTCCATCGCCCATGATGCCGCAGCGGCGTTGGAGCACTTACGGGGGCGCCGCCCGCAGATCGTCGTGATGGGACTCGGCGTGCCCGGAACGGGCGGCGTCGACGCGATCCGGGCCATTCGCCGGGAGTCCGGCCACGTACGCATCGTCATCCTCTCCTCCAACCAGCAGCCGGTCTACATGCGCGAGGCCTTCGTGGCCGGTGCCAACGCGTACCTCTCCCGCAGCATCGACGCGGACGAACTGCGCGGGACGCTCCTCGCCGTGCACCGCGACGGCGCCGCGTTCACCGCGGCCACCGCGGGGCCGATCCTGCAACTCGTGGCGGGCCGCCACCGCGGCGACGACGCGGCCCTCTCGACGCTGACCGAGCGCGAGCGGCAGATCCTCTCGCTGGTCGCCGACGACCACGAGACCGACTGCATCGCCACCGCCCTGGGCATTCGCCCGAAGACCGTGCGCAACTATCTGAGCCGTATCTACGCCAAATTGGGCACCCCCAACCGTGTCCAGACCGTCCTGTACGCGAAACGCTCCTTGGGCCGCCAAGGAGGGCTCGCCACGGACCCGTGACGCACAGGACGGCCATCTCCCTGACACCGCACGGGGAAAAGCCTCAATTGCCCGTGCAATTGACCCAATCATTGCGGCACGCGTTCTTGTACGTCGGCCACCGCCCTGCACCACGCGGCGCCCGCATCGGCCAAGGCGACGGGGAAAGCCGTGAAGGTGAAGGCACCGCCTTGCGGGAGGTCACGCAACCGGGCCAGTCCCTCGATCTGGATGAACTCCCGTTTCCTGCCGTGGAGATGCGTGGGCCAGAGAGCCGCCGGGTCGCGCGTTCCGTAGAACGACTCCACCATCGCGCGCGCTGGTCCGTCGAAACTCCAGCAGTCCGTACCGAGAACCTTCACGCCGAGATCCAGCAGATGGTCGACGGCCCCAGGCGTGATGGCGGTGGACTCCGTGTAGTACGCGGGCGTGCCCAGGCGCAGATCCGAGTCGGTGCGGAAGAGCACCACCGTCCCCGGCCCCACCCGCGCACCGGCCGCGTGGAGTGCCTCCTTGACATCGGCTGCCGTGACGCGTCCCCCGCACTTCCGTACGTCGAGGACGACTCCGGGCCCGTGGAACCACTCCAGCGGCAGGTCGAGGACCTTCTTGGCGGGCTCCCCCGCGCACTCGGGGCCGTAGTGGAAGGGCGCGTCCACGTGCGTGCCCTGGTGCACGGACATCCGGTAGAACTCGTTGGAGAGGAAACAGCCGTCGGGCAGGTCGCGTGCGCGCAGCCGACGCGCTCCGGTCAGCCAGCGCCAGTAGTTGCGCCGCCGGTCCTTTCGGCTGTCCCCCGGCAACGCCCTGATCCTGCGCGACAGATGGCGGATGCCGTCCCGGTGGAGCCACTGCTCGAACTCCACGCCGGGTGCGCGGCGACTGATGGGGATGCTCAGGTCTAGGTACATGGATCGGGTGCTCCTCACTCTCTCTGTACGCTCTGCCGGTTCCGCCGGCAGGCTCATGCGGCGTAGGTGAGCAGGCGGCGGATCGCGGCCGCCGCCGTGTGGCCGTAGGTCTCCCTGACCCGGTTCAGGAGGCGGCGCACGTCCACCGCGTACTCCTGTGTGCCGGTCGTCTCCAGGGCGAACGAGGCGAGCACGCAACCGAGTTGGGCCGCCCGTTCGAGCGGCGCTCCCTGGGCGGCCCCGGCGACCAGGCCCGCCCGGAACGCGCCCCCCGCCCCGCTCGGCTCGGCCACGGTGACCGACCCGAGCGCGGGGACGAGGGACGGCTCGTGGCCGTGGCGCTCGATCCGCGCCCCCGCGGCGCCGAGCGTGGTGACCCACGCCCCGACCCGTTCGAGGATCCGCGGACCGCTCCAACCGGTGGACTCCCTCAGCCGCTCCGCGTCGACCTCGTCCGTGAAGAGACAACTTGCCCCATTGAGCAGGTACTTGAGGTCAGCGCGGCCCAGCCCTCCGATCTGCCACGAAGGGTGGACCACGAACGGCAGCCCCAGCGCGCGGCACTCCTCGGTGTGCCGGAGCATCGCGGCCGGATCGCCCGGCTCGACCACCACGAGGCCGAGACCGCCCGTGCGCTCCGCGACGGAACGCAGCGAGAGGGTGGAGGAGGCCCGCAGGGCGCCCGGCCGGAACGCGCTGACCCGCTCCCCCTCCATGTCGGTCGTGCACATGTACCGCGCGGTGTGCTCGCCCGGCACGACGAGCACGGACTCGGTGTCGACCCCGTGCTGCTTGAGCCACACCTGGTAGTCGGCGAAGTCGGGTCCGACCGCGCCGACCAGGACCGGATCGAGGCCGAGCCGGCCGAGGCCGAAGGCGACGTTGGCGCCACCGCCGCCCCGGCGTATCTCCAGCCGCTCCGCGAGGAAGGCCAGGGATGCGACGTGCGGCCGGTCCGGCGCCGGACTCTTCGGGAAGCGACCCGGGAAGGTCATGAGGTGGTCCATCGCGATGACCCCCGTGACGGCGATGGGCACGGAGAACTCAGACCCCGGACTCGATCTTCCGTTTGATGCCCGCCTGGTTCTGCCGGGTGTGCAGCTGCATGCGCTCCACGACCGTCGGCAGCGGGACATCGAAGGCGTCGTCGACCTCGAAGTCCTGGACCCAGGTCATCAGGGTCCCCTCGGGCACCTGCTGATAGCTCCACCTGAGGTGCATGTAGCGGAACGGGAAGAGCGGATCGCGGCGCTCCGCGACCGCCGTGAGCTCGCGGTGGTCAAGGAGCCGCCAGGAACTCCAGGTGGAGCCCTCGGGGTTGGTCAGCTCGAAGAGAATCTCGGTCCAGCGGCCGTCCCGCTCCTCCGAGACCACCTTGGCGTGGCTGTACTCGTCGAAGAGGTGGGGCCAGCGGCCGATGTCATTGGTGATGGCGAAGACACTGCGGGCGTCGGCCTCGATGACGACGCTGTTCTCGATCCTGGGCATCGTCTCAGCTCCCCACCGCTGTGACACCGGCCGACAACAGGCGCCGCACACAGTCGACGAGGTCGCCGAAGGTACGGAAGCCGCCCTCGGCGTCGGCGTCGATGCTGACGCCGAAGTGCTGCTCCAGGGCGACGACGACCTCGACCAGCTCGGTCGAGTCGATGTCGAGGTCCTCGGCGAGGCGCCGGTCCTCGGTCAGCTCCTCGCTCTCGAATCCGGCGCCGCGCATGACGGCGACCACGTTCTCGCGGATGTCCATGTGACTCACGTACTCCTTCTGGTGGTTGAGATGGTTTCCGGCTGGTGAGGGAGACGGCTTCCGGCCCGCCGTCAGTCGGCGACCGCGATCGCCACGGCCACGCCCGCCTCGTGCGAGATGCTCACGTGCAGCCCGCTGTACGCGGCGCGCCGGAAGGCCTCGTCGGCCCGGCCGGTCAGCCGCGGCACGGGTGCGCCCGACGCGTCGCGGCCGATCTCGACGTCCCGCCAGCCGAGGCCTTCGCCGTAGCCGCCGAACGCCTTGCGCACGGCCTCCTTGGCGGCGATGCGGCCGGCCATGCAGTACGCCCGGTGGCGCGGCGACGTGCCCTCGCACAGGGCCCGTTCATTGACCGTGAAGAGCCGCTCGACGAGCCGCTGCCCACGCCGCTCGACCATGGTGCGCAGGCGCTCGACGTCGACGATGTCGATGCCCACCGCGCGGATCCCGACCGACTGGGGCAGGGCCCCTCGCACGGTCAACGCCTCAGCAACAGACATGCGTTGACACCTCCCAGACCGCGTGAGACCACCAGCGTGTGCTCGCAGCCGGCCGCGGGACGCGCCTGCCCCGCGACCAGGTCGAGGTCGATGCCGGGAGCCCGGTGGTCCAGGTTCACGGTCGGTGGAAGGACCCCGTCGCGCATCGCCCGCAGCGCCAGTGCCGCGTCGGCGGGCGCTGCCGCTCCCAGGAGGTGGCCGAAGCCCGACTTGGGCGCGGTGACGGGGAGTTGGCGCGCGGTGGCGGATCCGAACGCCTCGTGCAGCGCGTATCCCTCCGTCACGTCCTCGAACGGGACGCCCGAGCCGTGCGCGAAGACCGCTCCGATGTCGCCGCCCCGGATCCCGGCGCGTTCGGTGGCGGTCCGCATCGCGCGGCCCAGGACCTGTCCGGTCGGCTCGACCGTGTAGTACGGCATGTAGCCGTCGGTGCTCACGCCCCAGCCGGCGAGCTCGCCCAGGATCCGCGCCCCGCGCCTCTCGGCGTGCTCGCGCCGCTCCATGACCAGGAACACCGCGCCCTCGCCGAAGACGCTGCCGCCGTGGCCCGCGTCGAACGGGCGGTACAGCTCGTGCGGGCCGAGCGAGCCGCGGGACTTCGCGCCGAGGCCGGAGGTCTCCATGCAGAGCCAGCCGTAGGGCGAGAGGGGCGCCTCCACGCCGCCCGCGATCACGACGTCCGCGCGGTCGCGCAGGAGCGCCTCGGCCCCGCCGATCAGGGCGTACGCACCGCTGGCCCGCTCGGCGACGAACGTACGCGCCGGGCCCTTGATCCCCTGCTCGATGCAGATGTTGCCCTGCGGCGCCGCGGGGAACCAGGCGGTCGCCTGGTAGGGGCTGACCGCGCGCGGTCCTTCGGTCCACAGGTGGCGCAGCTCGCGCTCGGCGAACTCCCAGCCGCCCAGGATGTTTCCGACCATGACGCCGGTGCGCTCGGCGGGCACCTCTTCGCCCACGGTGACGCGGGCGTCCGCGAGTGCCTGGCGCACGGCGTGCACGGACAGGTGCGTGAAGCGGTCGGTGCGCTTGACGAAGCGGGACGGCAGTTCGGCGCCCGCGTCGAAGTCCGCCTGTCCCGCCGCCGAGGTGGCGTATCCCGATGCGTCGAAGCGGTCGATGGCGGCGACCTGCGGGATGCCCGCGCGTGCGCTGTCCCAGAGGGGGTCGATGCCGGTGCCCGCGGGTGTGACCGCGCCGATTCCGGTGATGACGACGCTCATCGGTGCGCCCCTTCCCGCACGGCCCGCGTGACGAGCGCGGCGTGCAGCCCCGCGAATCCGCTGGCGCCCTTGAGGATCGCCTCGCCGTGCCACGGGCGGCCTTCGCCCGGGACGTAGTCGAGGTCGCACGTCGGGTCGGGGTTCTCGTAGTTGGCGGTCGGGTGGACGAAGGAGTGCTTGGCCGCGAGGGCGCAGAGCACGATCTCCATGGCGCTCGCGGCGGCCAGCGCGTGGCCGACCATCGACTTCGCCGAGTTCACCGGGATCTCGCGGGCGCGCTCGCCGAGGGCGAGCTTGAGGGCGCTGGTCTCGCAGGTGTCGTTCTGCGGGGTCGAACTGCCGTGCGAGCTGACGTGGTCGATGTCCCGCGGACGCAGGCCGGCCTCCGCGACGGCCTGTGTCATGGCGCGGGTCAGGTCCTCGCCGTCGGAGAGCAGGTCGGTCATGTGCGCGGCATTCGAGGTGTGCGAGAAGCCGTCGATCGTCAAGTAGGGGGCGGCGCCCCGGCGTTCGGCGTGCTCGCGCGACTCCAGGACGACGATGCCGCAGCCCTCGCCGAGCACGAAGCCGTCGCGGCCCGCGTCGTACGGCCGGGACGCGGCGTCGGGCCGGTCGGCGTGGGCGCGCGAAAGGCAGTTGATGATCTCGAAGGACGCGACCGTCACCGGGGTGATGGGCGCCTCCGTGGCTCCCGCGATCATCACGTCCGCGTCCCCGTGGCGGATCGCCTCGTAGGCGTGGCCGACCGCGTCGACGCCCCCGATGCAGCCCGTCGACAGGGTCACGCAGGGGCCCTGCATGCCGAGCAGCGCCGAGAGGATGGTGCCCGGGGTGTTCGACATGGACGCGAGGTAGAGGTCGCGGCCCGCCTTGGCCGGGTCGATGGGTCCCCGGCCCCCGTCGGTGACCCGCAGGAACTCCTCCTCCATCTTCGGGGTGCCGCAGACCGCCGTGGACAGCGAGAGTCCGGCGCGCTCCGGGTCGTACGTTCCCTGGGCGAGTCCGGCGTCCCGTACGGCCTGGTACGCGGCCGCGACGGCGAACTGTGTGTACCGGTCGAGCCGTTGCACCTCGGGCGGAAGAGCCGGTATCTGCTCCTCGAATCCGGAGACCTCGGCGATCGAGTCCGACACGAAGTCGAAGTCTTTGAAGAGCGCCGAACTCGTGATGTCGGAAAGGGGCTTCGTCACGCTCTTTCCCGCGGAGATGGTTTCCCATAACGCTTCTGTTCCTGTTCCGGCCGGGCTGACCACTCCCAGACCGGTGACCACCACTTCTCGCACGTGAACCACTAACGCCTTTCTCCTGTCAGGACGGTGATGAGGCCGGGCGTGACGGACTCCTTTGCCGTCACCCCGTATTTCTCCATGACCGTGCGGTACGCGGATTCCGCCTGGACGCCGCCCGCCTCGGTGTTCACCAGGAGGCTGAGCGCGATCATCGGGCGGTGCAGGGCGGGCCGCCCCGGCGCCTGGCGCATGACGTCGACGAGCAGCAGGGTGCCGCCGGGGCGCAGCAGCCGTGCGCACTCCTGGACGAGCCGCTCCGTGGCGTCAGGGCCCGCGAAGCGGCTCAGGTGGGCCAGGACGACGGTGTCGAAACAGCCGTCGGGGAAGGGCGCCCTGGGGAAGTCACCGGCGTTGCCCCTGGTGAAGTCGGCGGGCACGAAGCGGAACCGTTCCGCCACGCCGAACTCCGCCGCCCGCTCACGCGCGGCGCCGAGCAGCGCCGGGGCGTCGTGGGCCACCACGCGTGCCTCCGGGTCGGCGGCGGCCAGGGCGATGCCCCACTCGCCCGCGCCCGACGCGAAGTCCAGGACGCGGCCCGCGTCCGGCAGGGAGGGGTCGTGCCGGGTGAGCTCGCGCACCACACGGAAGGCGGTGCGCACCCCCACCGGGAAGATCCCCGCGAACATCCCCGAGTAGAGCCCCCGGTTCTCGGGCGCGCCCAGCTCACCGCCGCCGTGCCCGCCGGCCCGCACCAGTTCGGTCAGGCCGCTCCACTGGTCCCACTCCGCCAGTACGTCGGCGAAGTGACCGCCGAGGTAGCCCCGGCCGCCCTCGACGAGATGGGCGCGGGACGCGTCGGTGAGCGTCCAGCTCTCCTCGCCGCCGCCGTCACCGCCCGCGACCAGGCCCAGCTCTTCAAGGGCCGCGAGCAGTGCGCGCAGCCCTACGGGGTCGCAGCCCAGCTCGGCGGCGAGTCCCCGCGCGTCACGCGGGCCCCGTGCGAGGCCGGTGAACACGCCGAGGTCCAGGGCCGTGCCGAGCACCCTGGCGCGGGCGAAGCCGAAGTTCAGGGCGAGGAGGGGGCCGGGATCCGGTGCGTCCTCGTACGGAGCGAGGGCGCGGCTGCTCGCCGCGTCCGTCGGTGCGCTCACTTGCCGGCCTCCAGGAGGCTCACGTACTCGGGGTTCTGCGTGTACTCGTACGGGTCCTCGGAGAGGAAGACGTTCCGTACCGGGGGCCGCTCGCAGGGCGCGACGACCAGGAACCGGCAGGTCTGGTCCGGGCCTGTGACGAAGCCGTGGGGTTCATTGCGGGGGATGAAGATGGCGTCACCGGGGCCGACTTCCTCGGTCTTGCCGAGTTCGGGCATGACGAGCCCCATCGAGCCTTCGAGCACATAGATCTCGTGCTCCCACTCGTGGTAATGCGGTGGGGTCGAGCCGTTCGGCGACACCTCGAATTCGGTGAGGACGAAGCGGTCGGCTCCGTCCGGCGTGTCGATGAGTTTCCGGTGGGTGGTCTCCTTGGCTCCCGGTTCGCGGACTATTTCGGCCTTGACCGCGGTCCTGTGCACGCGCTTCATGTGCTGCCCTTCTCGGAAAGGTGCGGATTTCGGAAAGGTGCGGATTCCTGAAATCGAAAGTAGTCAGGCGTGCCGAGCGCAGCTATGGGCATGGACCGCCGCCGGATCCGGGATCTGGAGCCGGGCTCGTACGGGATGTCGGCCCACGAGGACGGGACAAAGTCCCGGCGGCGGGGCTACGCTCGGGGAAGCGCTTCGGAAACCGAAGCAGTCAGGAGGAGCGATACCGATGAGCCTCGATGTACGTGACGTACTGGCGCCCGGCGCACCCGACCGGACCCGGCTCCTGCTCGCGCGGGACGTCGTCTTCCACAGCCCTGTCGCCGACTACAGCGGGCGGGACGACGTGGCGCACCTGTTCCCGAAGATCGGGGAGTGCCTGACCGGGATCGAACCGCTGCGGGAGTTCACCGACCCCGGGACGGGCAGCGGGAAGGACGGGGCGGAGCGGCAGACCGTGACGACCTTCACCGCCGACGTCGGCGAGGAGTCCGTGTACGGCACCTTCGTGCAACAGGTGGACGCCAACGGTCAGTTGACGGAGGCGACCCTGCTGCTCCGGCCGCTCCACACACTGACGGCCGCCGTCTCCCGGATGCGCGACGCGCTCAGCGCCGACCCTCTGCCGAGTCGGCGCTGACCTCGGCGGCCCAGCGCTCGGCCCAGGCGTCCAGCGGGCGCAGGGCCTGGTGGGCCTCGCCGCCGAGCGCGGTCAGGACGTAGGAGCTGTCGGGCAGTTGCCGCACCAGTCGGGCTTCGAGCAGTTCGGTCAGGCGCTGGCGCAGCACACTGGACGACATCGCGTCGCACCGCTCCTGGAGCGCGCGGAACCCCAGCGGCTCGGCCCGCAGCTCCCAGACGATCCGCAGGCTCCAGCGCCGCCCGAACAGGTCGAGGGCGGCCATCAGAGGGCGTCCCGTGGTGGAGGCGCGGGTCGGCTTGCCGGGCAGGGGTGCGGTCATCCGCCGACGCTAACACCGGGGCTTCGCCCATCGGGGCCGTGCACGGCGGGCGGGGTCCGTCCCGGAAGGCCTTCTTGACCATGGTTCGCGGGCGGTTCATCGTGGTGCGCCGTCCAGCACCGCTCGGGCGCCCGCCCGAGCGCCGCCGAACCGGGAGGGTATCCCTACGTCATGCCCCTGCCCCGCCGCACCTTCCTCACCGCTCTCGCCGGAACGACCGGCGCCGCCGTCGCCTGCTCCGGCTCCACCGCCGACGGCGCCCCGACCTCCGCATCGCCCGCGGCCAAGGCCGCCCGGCGGCTGCTGCCCGGACACTGGAAGCAGCTGACGTTCGCCACCGAGGGCCCCGCCGACACCTTCCGGATCTCCGGGCGGCGCGGGCACATCACCATCGCCGGGCCGACCCCGGCCGTCCAACTCACCGCCCTGCGCCACTACTTGAAGCACACCGCGCACGCGAACATCACCTGGGCGGGTGACCAGCTCGACCTGCCCGACCGGCTCCCCGGCCTCGACAAGCCGGTGACCGGGCGCGCCAACGCCCCGCACCGCTTCGTCCTGAACGACACGAACGACGGCTACACGGGGGCGTACCACGACTGGTCCTACTGGGAGCGCGAGATCGACGTGCTCGCGCTGCACGGCTACAACGAAGTCCTGGTGTACGTCGGCGCCGACGCGCTCTACCACCGCGTGTTCCAGGAGTTCGGCTACTCCGACCGGGAGTTGCGCGCGTGGATACCGGCCCCGGCCCACCAGCCGTGGTGGCTGCTCCAGAACATGTCCGCCTTCCCGTACCCCGTCTCGCGGCAACTCATCGACAGACGGGCCGCGTTGGGGCGCCGCATCGCGGACCGGCTGCGCGATCTGGGCATGACGCCCGTCCTCCCCGGCTACTTCGGGACGGTGCCACCCGGCTTCACCGCGAAGAATCCCGGCGCGAGGACCGTGCCGCAGGGCGACTGGGTCGGCTTCACGCGGCCCGACTGGCTCGACCCGCGCACCGAGCACTTCGGCCGGGTGGCCGCCGCCTTCTACCGCGCCCAGGACGAGCTGTTCGGCGCGTCGACGATGTACAAGATGGACCTCCTCCACGAGGGCGGGAAGCCGGGCGACGTCCCGGTGCCGGACGCGGCGAAGGCCGTGGAGAAGGCCCTCCAGGCCGCGCACCCCGGCGCCACCTGGGTGATCCTCGGCTGGCAGAGCAATCCGCCCAAGGCCATCGTCGACGCCGTCGACAAGTCGAGGATGCTGGTGGTCGACGGCCTCTCCGACCGCTTCCCGAAGGTCACCGACCGCGAGTCCGACTGGAACGCGACCCCGTACACCTTCGGCTCGATCTGGAACTTCGGCGGGCACACCACCCTCGGCGCCAACACCCCCGACTGGGCGGCTCTCTACGAGAAGTGGCGCACCAAGGAAGGCAGCACGCAGCGCGGCATCTCCCTGATGCCGGAGGCGGCCGACAACAACCCCGCCGCCTTCGAGCTCTTCTCCGAACTGGCCTGGCGCACCGGCGACTTGGACCTCGACGTCTGGTTCACCGACTGGTCCGTGGCCCGCTACGGCACGGCCGACCCACACGCGGCCGCCGCCTGGGACATCCTGCGCCGCACCGCGTACGGCACGACCCGCGCCGACGAGTGGGCCGAGGGCGCGGACGGCCTGTTCGGCGCACGGCCCGACCTGTCGGCGAAGTCGGCGGCGGCCTGGTCACCGAAGGCGATGCGGTACGAGCCGTCGGACTTCGAGCCCGCCCTCGCCGAACTCCTCGACGTACGAAGTGAGTTGCGAGGCTCCTCCGCCTACCGCCGCGACGTACTGGACGTGGCGCGCCAGGCCCTGTCCAACCGCAGCCGGGTGCTCCTGCCGCGGATCAAGCAGGCGTACGACGACCGGGACACCGCCCGCTTCGACGAGCTGACACGGACCTGGCTCGGCCTCATGGACCTGCTCGACAAGCTGGTGGCCACCGACTCCCGCCATCTCCTGGGGCGTTGGGTCGCCGACGCCCGCTCGTGGGGCGCCGACGCGACGGAACGGGAGCGGCTCGCGTACGACCAGCTGTCGCTGCTGACCGTGTGGGGCACGCGGTCCGGGGCGGAAGCGGGGCTGCGCGACTACGCCAACCGGGAGTGGGCCGGGCTCGTCGGCGGGCTCTACCGGCTGCGCTGGGAGACGTACTTCAAGGAGCTGCGGGCAGCGCTCGACGAAGGGCGCGGCCCGAAGGCCATCGACTGGTTCGAGATCGAGGACGGGTGGATTCGTGACCCGGGGCGCCTGGCGACCCGGCCGAGCGGAGACACGTACAAAATCGCTGTTCAGGTGCGCGAACGGCTGACCGGGGCGCGGTAGTCGGCGGGCGCGGGGCCTCCAAGATCGCCAACTCGCCCTCCCTCGACGGGTATACGTCACCCTCAATCTCTGGTAGGAAACCTTCCTAACAGTACGAGGAAGAACCCAAGCGTCATCGGATCGACCCGGATCGGCCCGGATCGACGAACTCCCCCACCTTGGAGGCCCCGTGCCCACCCCCCATCGCGCCCCCACGCCCCGCATCCACACCTCACGCCGCACCCTGCTCGCCTTCATCGGCGCCTCACTCGTGGCGGGCCCGGTCATCGCGTCCCAGACGGCAGGCGCCGCCCCCACCCCCAGGGCGGGCGGGCTCGACGATCCGGCGAAGAAGGAGATCGCCATGAAGATCGTCTGCAGCGCCGAGAACTCCGACCTCAACTGGAAGGACTACTACCGCTACTGCGAGGACATAGGCGACGGCCGCGGCTACACCGCCGGGATCATCGGCTTCTGCTCCGGCACCGGCGACATGCTGGACCTCGTCGAGCTCTACACCCAGCGCAAGCCGAGCAACGTCCTCGCCAAGTACCTCCCCGCACTGCGCGAGGTGGACGGAACCGACTCCCACGAGGGTCTCGACCCCAACTACAAGCGTGACTGGGAGAAGGCCGCCGAGGACCCCGAGTTCCAGAAGGCGCAGAACGACGAGCGCGACCGTGTCTACTTCAACCCGGCCGTCAAGCAGGGCAAGGCGGATGGCATCGGTGTCCTCGGGCAGTTCGCGTACTACGACGCGATCGTCATGCACGGCGACGGCGGCGACAGCACCAGCTTCCGCAACATCCGTAAGCGCGCGCTGCGTTCGGCCAAGCCGCCGGCCCAGGGCGGTGACGAGGTGACGTACCTCAACGCCTTCCTCGACGCGCGCGTCTGGGCGATGAAGCAGGAGGAGGCGCACGAGGACACCAGCCGCGTCGACACGGCTCAGCGGGTGTTCCTGCGGAAGGGCAACCTGAACCTGAACACGCCGCTGGAGTGGAAGGTGTACGGGGACCCGTACCGCATCGGCTGAGCCGTCCGCGTCGGCGCGGGGCCCCACACCCCGCGCCGATGTAGCAACGCTTACGCGATGCATGAAGAATTCTTTGCTGGTGCTGAAGGGTATGGCCGTCCGATCCTTGGTCAATGATCGGAATGAACGCGGCACTCGGCGTCACGGTGGTCTCCCTCGGCATGGTGCTCACGCCGGGACCGAACATGATGTACCTCGTCTCGCGGACCATCACCCAGGGCAGGCGCGCCGGAGCGATCTCCCTGGCCGGGGTCGCCGTCGGTTTCATCGTCTATCTGACGGCGGCCAACCTGGGCCTGTCCCTGGTCTTTCTCGCGGTCCCCCAGCTGTACACGGCCGTGAAGCTGGCGGGTGCGGCCTACTTGGCGTGGCTGGCCTGGAAGGCGCTCAAGCCGGGCGGCACATCGGTCTTCGCCCACCAGGAGCTGGCCCCGGACTCGCCCCGGCGTCTCTTCACCATGGGGGTCCTGACGAACCTCCTGAACCCGAAGGTCGCCATCATGTACGTCTCGCTGATACCGCAGTTCATCGACCCGGCGTCCGGCAACACCCTCATGCAGGGCTTCGTGCTCGGCAGCATCCAGATCTCCGTCAGCCTGGGGGTGAACCTCGCCATCGTCATGGCGGCGGGCACCATCGCGGTGTTCCTGGCACGCAGGCCGACCTGGCTGCGGGTGCAGCGGTATGTGATGGGTACGGTGCTCGGCGCCCTGGCGGTCAAACTGGCCACGGACCGGGCGCCGGCCGCGGCGGCGTGAGGAACAGGGGGGTGGCTTTGCTGGGCCGGTGGCTTTGACTTGTTGCCGGGGCCGCCCGGTTGTCCCGAGGTTGGCGGTTCCGGGCCGGGAGTAAAGGGCGCTCCTGCGTCGCGTCGGCTGCGCCGATTCCGCTTCGCTCCACCCTTGACACCCAACCCTCCACCGCGCGAGGGAAGACGACCGGACGGCCCGGGGGGCGGGACTCTCGACCACTCCCGTCGGGCCATCACCCTCTCGCTGCCGGGTGCGGCCCGGCTCATTGCGGGTGACCCTCACGCGGACAGAGGCCGGGCGCCCGGTCCGCAGCCGCTCCGGGAAGCGGCACCGGCTCGTCAAGCGACCGTCGACCGGATCTTCCGGCGTGACCGCCACACCGAGAAGGGCGGCGCCCGGTCCGCGACCACTTCGGGAATGGGTGCCGGTCTCGTCAAGCGACTGCGGGCTGGTTCCTCCGGTGTGGCCGTCACGCGGAGAAGGGGCGGGCGCCCGGTCCGCGTCCGCTCCGGGAAGCGGCACCGGCTCGTCAAGCGGCCATCGGTCGGATCTCCTGGGGCGGCCGTCAGCGGTACGGGTGGGTGCCTGGGCCGCAGCCGCTTCCGGGGAGGGGGGCCGGTCTCGTCAGACGACAGCCGACCGGGTCTTCCGCCCGTGGCCGTCACGGGGTGAGGCGCGCGGGCGGTCGGGGGTGAGGCCGTTCTTGCCGAGCGGGCTGCCGCCGGGCGCTGGGAAGGGGTTCTGTAGGCGGGGCGGGGAGCCGATTGCAGGAAAGTGCCACGCCAGCCCGTGTATTGGAGGCACATGGGTGGGAATTTTCTGCAATCCGCTCGCTCGGGGCGTCCCCTGCCCCCCTTCGGGGTCGGCTCCCCGCGGAACCATGCGTGATGCCCTCACCACTCGCCACCGATACCTCGGTGCAGAGGCTCATCAAGGCGATCCGGATGGTGTGGCGCACCTACTTTCGCAAAGTTGTGTTCTGGCAGAAGGGGGGCGCACGCATTGCGCAACGCGCCTTCTCGAAATTAGGTGCCGGACCCCCACCCCCTCGGAGCCGACCGACCCACGTCAGCCGCGACCTGCACACCCCCACCGCCACCAGTCGCCAGGCGCTCGACCACCCCGCACCCACCAGCAGGCCCTCGCCCACCCCACCCCTGACGACCACCCCGGAAGATCCGGTCGACAGTCGCCTGACGAGACCGGCACCCACCCCCGGAGCGGACGCGGACCAGGCGCCCGCCCGTCCCCCTGGCGGCCACGCCGGAAGAACCAGGCCGCAGCCGCTTGACGAGACCGGGCCCCTCCCCGAAGCGGACGCGGACCGGGCGGCTCCCCTTTCTCCCCGTGACGGCCGCCCCGGAAGATCCGGTCGGCAGCCGCTTGACGAGATCGGCACCCCCCACCGGAGCGGCTGCGGACCGGGCGCCCGCCCCTGTCCGCGTGAGGGGCACCCGCAATGAGACGGTCCGCACCCGGCAGTGAAAGGGTGATGGCCCGACGGGAGTGGTCGAGAGTCCCACCCCGTGGCCGCCCGGTCATATCGCTTCGCGCGGTGGAGGGACGGGTGTCAAGGGTGGAGCGCAGCGCAATCGGCGCAGCCGACGCGACGAAGGAGCGCCCTTGACACCCGGCCCGGAACCGCCAACCTCGGGACAACCGGGCGGCCCCGGCAACAAGTCAAAGCCACCGGCCCAGCAAAGCCACCCGCCCGTATCCACGCACTACCGGAGCCCAACTCCCCCTCAGAGTCGTACAGTTGAGGGGCAAGCGGCGGGCCGCTCTCCGCCCGGCCTGACACCCGGCCATGTGTCTCCGCGTTCGCCGCGAGCTCGGCGACGATCTGTGCCGCCGTATCGGAGAGTTCGCAGCCGTAGAGCACGCCCCACTCGTCGAGTTGATATCGCACCAGACGCCTTGCCAGGCGGGCGCCTCGGGCGAGCAGGGCCGGCGATTTCCGCCACCTCGCTTCGTCGACCGGGCCGAGGTCAGGCAACGCAACGGGGCCTCGCGTCGTGGTTCCGCCGCTGGGCAGATCTCGAACAGGAGGCACCGAACTTACGCTGGAAGACTCAGTGAGCCTGCTGCACCGGATTCGAGGAGCATGATGAGCACCCCCGAACTGTCCTGATTCAAGAGCAGCTACAGCAGTGGCGGCGACGGCGACTGCCTAGAAGTAAGAACCCCGAGGGCCCCAACTCGCCCTCGCCCCCCCGCCGCCTGGCAGGACTTCACCACCTACGCCGCCGACGAAGCACAGGCAAAGGCACAGCAACCGTCACCGCAGCCAGCACCGCCGCAATCCCCCCAAGGGCCATCACCACGGACGTGGACACCGCGTCCACCACCACGCCTCCCGCCAGCGCACCGAACGCGAACGTCGCCTGGAACGACGACGTGAACACCACGGACGCGGCCTCGGGCGCACCCGGCGCCGCCGTCACGAACCACGTCTGCGAGCAGACCGGCACGGCCCCGTACGCGACACCCCAGACCAGGAGCAGCGCGAGCGCGCCGGACTTGCCCGTGCCGAGAACGGGCATCAGCAGCGTCGCGGCGGCGAGCAGGCACGCGGCCACCATGAACGTGACGCGCGGCTCGCGCCTCACCCACGCGCCAGCGATGAAGTTGCCGGCGATGCCCGCAGCGCCGTATGCCAGGAGGAATACGGTGATGAGCTGCGGGCCCGCATGCGTCACGTCCGCCAGGAAGGGGGTGACGTACGTGTACGTACCGAAGTGCGCCGTCACGATGAGGAACGTCACGACCAGGCCAACCCTGACGCGGGGCATGCCGAGCAAGTCGCGGAGAACAGTCAGCCGGGTGACACTCTTCGGCGGCAGCGACGGCACGGACACCACCAGCGCGGCGAGTACGGCCAGCGTCAGGACGCCCATCACCGCGAACACCACGCGCCAGCCCGCGAGTTGACCCAGCAGAGTGCCTGCCGGTACGCCGAGTACCGAACCCAGCGGGACCGCGGAGAAGATCACGGCGGTCGCCCGCCCTGCCTGCGCCTCGGGGACCAGGCGGGCCGCGAGACCCGACCCGATGGACCAGAAGGCGCCGATGACGAGTCCGACGAGGATGCGGGAGACGAGCATCAGCCAGTAGCCGGGCGCGAGCGCCGCGAGGAAGTTCGCGAGGGCGAGCACCAGGATCAGGGCGCAGAGCATGCGGCGCCGGTCGACGCGGCCGGTCGTGACCGTCACGGTCGGTGCGGCGACGGCCGCGAGGATGCCGGGCAGGGTCATCATCAGGCCGGCTGTGCCGTCCGAGATGGCGAAGGTGTCGCCGATGGGAGTGAGAAGGCCGATCGGCAGGATCTCGGTGGTGACGATGGAGAAGATCCCCAACGTCACGGCGATGACGGCCGGCCAGCCGCTGAACCGCGAGCGGGCAAAGGCGGAGGCGCCGGCGGACGAGGGGGACGTGAGAGGTACGGGCATGCGTCCGAGTTCAGCAGCGCCACCCGGCCCCGGTCTGGCACGAATCCGACGCCAATGTTCCGCACGAGAGGCAAGCCTCCCCACCGCCCCCCACCGCCTTAGTACGTGCGTGCGGCCGTCGTGCGTATGGCCCTTCGGAGGGTTGGGGATGCGATGGCGTCCGGCCGGGAACCGTGAGGGGGCGCCATGACGCAGGTGAGGTCGGCTGCGGAGGCGGGGCATGCCCGGTACACCGACCGGCTTGGTGTGGAACGAGGCCACCGGCGAGAAGGCCGCCTCCTGGAGCAGCGCTCCAGGAGGCGGCCTGAGCCAGCAATCCCCCCATGGGAGGGGACGATTCAAGTCAGTGGGCCCCCGCTGCGGCAGACCCTTCGTGCACCCTCTGTTCAGCGATTTCTCCCCCGGGCTCCATCGGGTTGGTCACTTCGTCGTCCTCACCCCGCTTGCCGATGTGGTTGAAGACGAGGTTCAGGAGGACCGCCGCGACACAGCCCGTGGAGATGCCCGAGTCGAGGATGATGTTCGCGGTCTCCGGGAACGCGTGGTAGAACTTCGGCGCCGCGATCGGGATGAGGCCGACGGCCAGTGAGACGGCCACGATCAGGACGTTGTTGTCCCGCTCCAGGTTCGCCTTGACCAGCGTCTGGATGCCGCTCGCCGCGACCGAGCCGAAGAGGACGACACCCGCGCCGCCGAGCACCGGACGCGGTACGACGGCGATGAGCGAGGCGGCCATCGGGCACAGGCCCATCAGGACCAGGAAACCGCCGCCCGCGGCGACGACGTACCGGCTGCGGATCTTCGTCATCGCGACCAGGCCGATGTTCTGCGCGAACGCGCTGCACATGAAGCCGTTGAAGAGCGGGCTGACCGCCGAGCCGAGGCAGTCGGCGCGCAGACCGGCCGCGATGGTCTTCTCGTCGGCGGGGCGCTCCACGATCTCGCCGAGAGCGAGCATGTCGGCCGTCGACTCCGTCATCGAGACGACCATGACGACACAGAGGGAGACGATCGCCGCCGCCGCGAACTGCGGGGCACCGAAGTGGAACGGCGTCGGGAAGCCGACGATGTCCGCGTCGCCCACCGGGCTGAAGTCCGTGACGCCGAACGGGATCGCGATGACCGTGCCGACGACGAGACCGAGGAGCACCGCGATCTGCTTGACGAAGCCCGTGGTGAAGCGGCGCAGGAGCAGGACGATCACCAGGGTGATGCCCGCAAGGCCGAGGTTCTTCATCGAGCCGTAGTCGTCGGCGCCCGGCACGGGCCCTTGCGCCCAGCCGAAGGCGACCGGCATGAGCGAGATGCCGATGAGCGTGATGACCGTGCCGGTCACCACCGGCGGGAAGAAGCGCACCAGCTTGGAGAAGAAGGGGGCCGCGATGAAGCCGAGGACACCCGCGACGATCACCGCCCCGAAGATGATCGGGAGAGCGTCGTCCTTGTCCTTGGTCGAGTCGACGACCGCGAGCATGGGGGCGACACCGGCGAAGGTGACGCCGTTGACGAAGGGCAGTCGGGCGCCGATCTTCCAGATGCCGAGCGTCTGGAGGAACGTGGCGAGGCCCGCGGTGAACAGACAGGCGCCGGTCAGGAAGGTGAGTTCCTTCGCGGAGAGGCCGATGGCCGCGCCCACGATGAGCGGCGGGGCGACGACGCCCGCGTACATGGCCGCCACGTGCTGGAGGCCGGTCGTCGCCATCTTGAGCGGGGGGAGCTTCTGGTCGACGGGGTGGATCTCTTGCATGGCTATGGCGCTTTCGCCGTCGGCCTCTGATGGGTCTGGGGTGGTGCCTTGCTTGGTGAACCTGGGCTGAGTGGCCACTGTGGCTCCTCCGGTTGTTTTCCAGTACGGGCCGCATTGCCGGCACTTTTCGCTTCTGGGAGGTGGTGCGTGGTGCAAGGACTTGCTCGGTATGAAGTTGTGGGTGGTGCGCCCAGGTAGTACTGACCGCCCCGGGAACGTGAAGCTTTGGGCCACGTTCCGGGGCGGCACTTGAGCAACCCGCTCGGCTGCTCAAGTCCGGTCAAGGGCCGTCCCCCCTGACCGGAGTTCTTGGGTCAGGCCTCCGCGGCGATCCGCGCGAGGCGCTGCGCCTCGTCCCGCGCGGAGCGGGCGATGGCGTCCTCGTCGACGTTCAGCAGTCGGCTGTTCTCGACGACCGGCTTGCCGTTGACGAGGGAGAGCGTGACCGGGGCCGCCGCGCCGAAGACGATGGCGGTCACCGGGTCGGCGATCGAGGAGTGCCCGATGCCGTCGATCTTCCAGAGGACCAGGTCGGCGAGCTTGCCCGGCTCGAGCGACCCGATCTGCGTGGCGCGGCCCAGGACTTGCGCGCCGCCGAAGGTGCCGAGGCGCAGCGCCTGGCGTGCGTTCAGGGCGGCTTCGCGGTGTGCGCCGAGGCGGTTGATGAGCAGTGCGTTGCGCAGCTCGGTGTGGAGTTCGCCGGACTCGTTGGACGCGGTGCCGTCGACACCGAGGCCGACCGGGACGCCCGCCTTGAGCATGTCGGGGACGCGGGCGATGCCTGCCGCCAGACGCGCGTTGGAGGACGGGCAGTGCGCGACGCCCGTTCCGGTGCGGGCGAACGCGGCGATGTCGGAGTCGTTCATGTGGACGCAGTGCGCCATCCACACGTCGTCACCGAGCCAGCCGGTCGACTCGAAGTAGTCGGTGGGGCCCATGCCGAAGAGCTCGTGGCAGAACTTCTCCTCCTCGACCGTCTCGCTGCCGTGGGTGTGCAGGCGTACGCCCTTGGCGCGCGCCAACTCGGCGCCCTGCTTCATGAGTTCGGTGGAGACCGAGAACGGGGAGCAGGGGGCGACGGCGACCTGGGTCATCGCGTCGAAGGAGGCGTCGTGGTGCTTGTCGACGGTCTCGGCGGTCGCGGCGAGCGCGCCTTCGAGGGTCTCGACGGCGAAGTCCGGCGGCAGGCCGCCGTCCTTCTCGCTCCGGTCCATCGAACCGCGGGCGAGGGTGAAGCGGACACCCATGTCGCTCGCGGCGCCGATGATGGCACCGGACAGGTCACCGGAGTTCTTGGGGAAGACGTAGTGGTGGTCCATCGCGGTGGTGACACCGCCGCGGGCCATCATGCCGAGCGAACCCTGGGCCGCCGCCTTCACCATCTGCTCGTCGATGCGCGCCCAGGTCGGGTAGAGCGCGACGAGCCAGTTGAAGAGGTTGTGGTCGGTGGCGAGGCCGCGGGTGATCCACTGGTAGAAGTGGTGGTGCGTGTTGACCAGGCCGGGGGTCACGAGGTGACCGGTCCCGTCCACGCGGCGTACGACGTTCTGAAGGCCCTCGGGGGCCTTTCCCGCGCCGATGGACTCGATCTTGTTGCCCGCGACGACGACGTGTCCCGATGCGTACTCGGTGTCGTCGGCGTCGACGGTCGCGATCGCGCAGTTCTCGATGACGATGCGCTGCAGGTCTGCCGGTGCTGCCATGGTGCTTCTTCCTTCTGTTACGGGTGCTGAAGTGGGCACGGCATGACCCTAGGAAGATTTGAGTGCCGCGGCCGCGGGGCTGCGGGTGCCGAGATGGTTGAAGAACAGGTTGAGCAGGACCGCGGTCAGCGCTCCCGCACTGATTCCGGAGCCCAGGACGGTCTGCGCCCAGGCCGGGAATTCGGCGTAGAAGGTGGGCGCGGCGAGCGGGATGATGCCCGCTCCGAGCGCGACGGCCACCAGGATGATGTTGGAGCTGTCGTCCAGGCCCGCCTCGGAGAGCGTACGGATGCCGCTCACGGCGATGGAGCCGAAGAGGACGATGCCCGCGCCGCCGAGGACCGGCATCGGTACGAGGCTGACGACCGCGCCGAGCATCGGGAAGGCGCCGAGCACGATGAGGGCGCCGCCCGCGACGGCCACTACATAGCGGCTGCGGACACGTGTCAAGGAGACGACACCGACGTTCTGCGCGAAGGCCGAGGTGGGGAAGCCGCCGAAGACCGGGCCCACCAGGGTCGCGATGCCGTCGGTGCGCAGGCCGCGGGTGATGGTCCTTCCGTCGCTCTTGCGGTCGCAGATCTCGCCGAGGGCGAGCATGCCGGCCGACGACTCGGTCATCAGGACCAGCATCACGATGCAGAGCGAGAGGATCGCGGCGGGCTGGAACTCCGGGGCGCCGAAGGCGAAGGGCGTGGGGAGGGCTGCGACCGGCGCGGACTTGAGGGCGCCGAAGTCTGCCATCCCGAACGGGATCGCGGCGAGCGTGCCGATCAACATGCCCAGGAGCAGGGCGACTTGCTTGAGGAAGCCGCGTCCGAACCGCTGGAAGAAGAGGATCACGACGAGCGTGAAGGCGGCGAGCGCGAGGTACTTCATGGCGCCGAAGTCGGCGGCGGTCTTGTCGCCGCCCTGCGCCCAGGTGACGGGCACGGGCATCAGCGTCACGCCGATGAGGGTGATGACGACGCCGGTGACGAGCGGCGGGAAGAAGCGCAGGAGGCGCCCGAAGAACGGGCCGACCGCGAGGCAGAAGACGCCCGCGACCATCACCGCGCCGTAGATGGCCGGGAGTTGATGACCTGTGGCGCTGTTCTCGGCGATGGCGAGGATGGGTGCGATGCCCGCGGATGACGCGGCGTTCACGAAGGGGAGCCGGTTGCCGACGAAGCCCTTGACGCCGAGCGTCTGGAGGATCGTGGCGAGTCCGGCGATCAGCAGGCTCGCGGCGATGAGGCGTGTCTGCGCGACCGTGTCCAGGCCGACGGCCTGGCCGATGATCAGCGGCGGAGTGACGACACCCGCGTACATGGCGGCGATGTGCTGGAGCGCGGCGGGGACCAGCCGCGAGGGGTGAAGCTTCTCATCCACCGGATGACAGGCGGGAGTTGACTCGCCGTCGGCTATGTCCGATGGGGTGGAACACGGGCCCTTCTCAGACCCTTTTGCAGGCTGTGCCATTGCTGCTGTTCCCTCCGGTGTGGCGCGCCCCCGTCCGCTGCGGACGGGCGGGGGCGCGCGTCCCGCGTCAGAGGTTGGTCATGTCGACCGGGATCTTCGGCTGGACCCCGTCCCTGAGAACCGTGGCCTCGATGAGGCCGTAGGGGCGGTCCGCCGCGAAGTAGACCTCGTTGTCGTTCTTCAGCCCGAAGGGCTCGAGGTCCACCAGGAAGTGGTGGTTGTTCGGCAGCGAGAAGCGGATCTCGTCGATCTCGCTCCGGCTGTTGATGACGCGCGAACCCATTTGGTAGAGGGTCTGCTGCAGCGAGAGGGAGTACGTCTCGGCGAAGGCCTGGAGGATGTGCTTCTTGGCCTGGTCGTACGACTTCTCCCAGTTGGGCATCCGGTCGGCGTCGCTGGTCCAGTTGTAACGCCAGGCGGCGGCGACGTCGGTGCACAGGATGCGGTCGTACGCCTCCTTCAGCGTCGTGTACTTGTCCTTGACGTAGCCCCAGAACTCCGAGTTGGTGGAGTTCATGACCGTGAGGTCCTTGAGCCCGGAGATGATCTCCCAGTTCTCGCCGTCGAAGGTGATCTGCGTGGTGCGCAGTTCCTGGCCCTTGCGGGCGAAGGAGTGGTTGACCTCGTCCGAGCCGATGAACCTGGAGTTGTTGTCCGAGGTCGCGATGCGCTCCCAGGTGTACTCCTGGATGCGGATCCGCGCGACCTTGATCGGCTCCTGCGTGGTGACGAAGTGCCGGGCGAGGTGGATGCCGAACTGCTCGGCGGACTCGATGCCGAACTCCTTGGCGAACGCGTACACCGTGTTCTTGGTGGTGTCCGTCGGCAGGACGTTGGCGTTCGAGCCGGAGTAGTGCACGTCGTCCATGTCGCCGGAGAGGGCGACCGAGACGTTCAGGTCCTTGATGTGGTGGGTGTCGCCGTCCCGCGTGATCTTGACGACGCGGTTCTCTGCTTTGCCGTACTGGTTCTGGCCGAGAATCGTGGGCATGTCTGCTAGCTCCCTCGGTAAACGGAGTAGCCGAACGGGTTGAGCAGCAGCGGTACGTGATAGTGCTCGCCCGGGTTGACGGCGAACGTGATCGCCACCTCCGGGAAGAACGCACCGCTGTCCCTTACGCGGGGGGCGTCCTGCTGCGCCTCGGCTTGCTTCTTCGTGAAGTACTCCTCGACCTCGAAGTCGAGTCGTACGTGGGTGGTGCCTTCCGGCAGCGCCGGCAGGTCCTTGCAGCGCCCGTCCGCGTCGGTCGCGGAGCCGCCGAGTGCCACCCACTCGGCGTCACGGCCACTGCGGGCGGTGAGCGAGATGGCGACGCCCTCGGCGGGGCGTCCGACGCTGGTGTCCAGGATGTGCGTGGACACCGAGGCGGTGGTGTCAGTGCTCATCAGTCGTTGTCCTCTTCTACGAGACGGGTCAGCCGGATTCGGTTGATCTTCCCGAGTTCGGTGCGCACGATCTCGCGCTCCTGCTCGGCGGTGTTGCCGATCCGGGTCTTCACCGCATCGCGCATCTGCTCACCGGTCGCGCCGGTGGCGCAGATCAGAAAGACATGACCGAACTTCTCCTGGTAGGCCAGGTTCAGTTCGAGCATCTCGGCCTTGAGCTCCTCGGAGGCCCCCGCCATGCCGCGCTGTTCGCGGGACGACGTGGGGTCCCCGGGCTTCGGGCGGCCGATCGGCGGGTGCCCTGCCATCGCCTCGGCCAGATCCTCGTCGGTCAGCTCGGCCATGGCGGCGTCGCTTGCGGCGAAGAGGGCTTCGACAGTGGGGAACGGGCGCTGGGAGAGCAGTTTGCTTCCCCAGGCCGATGAGGCGCAGGCCTCGTGGAGGGCGGCGGTGGCCGCACTCTCCGTCAAGGCGTTGAACCGGGCTGGGCCCGGCGTCGAGCTCGAAGTCACGGGTGCCTCCGTGGCCATACGGCCTTGTGCTGGACGGGCTGCGGATAGCTAACGCCAGCCGAAACACCACGTCAACACTTTGTTGAAAACTTCGGGTAACAAAGGCCGCCGTCCGGTTAACGGACGACGGCCTTCAGGGGTGCTCTGACCTGGGACGTCAGGTGGACCGGTTGAGATAGTTGTAGACAGTGAAGCGCGAGACGCCCAGCGCGCCGGCCACCGTCTCCACTCCGTGCCGCACGGCGAAGGCGCCTCGCGCCTCGAGTATCCGTACGACCTCCTGCTTGGCCTTGCGGTCAAGATCGGACAGGGGCACCCCGCGCTTGCGCTCGAGCGCGAGCAGGATGTGGTCGAGGGAGTCCGCGAGCTGCGGCAGGCGTACGGCGAGCACGTCCTCGCCCTGCCAGGCGAGGACGACGTCGTCGGTGCCCGCCTCGTCGGGCGGCACGATCTCGCCGCCCATGGCGTCCACGAGCGGCTTGACGGCGGCCACAAAGGAGCCGCGGTCGTCTCTGGGGCCGGTCATTCGATGGCCTCCCCCGACTCTCCGAGCACGTTCACCTGGAGCGAGACGCGCGTGGCGCCCGCCTCCAGGGCCTTGCGCAGCAGGGCGTCGACGGCGGTCAGGACCTCGTCGGCGCCACCTTCCGCGGTATTGCCGAAGGGGCCGACGTCCACGGCGTCGAGCTCGGCCCCCTGGATGACGTCACGGGCCACCACCGCATGGGCGGGCGCCTCGTCCAGGTCGAAGGGTTCGGTCGTGAACTCCACTCTCAATCGCACGCGCACAACCTACTGCCGCGTGGTGATTTTCCGGCAGCCCCCTCTTGACAAGGGCGGATCCTCGACGGCAATCTTCCATCAGACAGAAATTAACTTCCGCAATACGGAAGGAGCGCGGAAGCCCCATGGGATACTCCGACCAGCGCTTCAATGTGAACCTGTCGATCCTCTTCACGGAACTCCCGCTCCTGGAGCGCCCCGCGGCTGCCGCCGCGGCGGGCTTCACGGCGGTCGAGCTGTGGTGGCCCTGGGTCGACGCCCCCACCCCCGAGCAGTCCGAGCTCGACGCCCTCCGGGCCGCGATCACGGACGCCGGCGTACAGCTGGTGGGCTTGAACTTCTACGCCGGTCAGCTGCCGGGACCGGACCGCGGCGCCCTGTCGATTCCGGGCGAGGAGAGCGACAAGTTCCGCGCGAACCTCTCGGTGGCGGCGGACTTCGCACAGTCCCTCGACTGCAAGGCGCTCAACGCGCTGTACGGCAACCGGGTGGAGGGGGTCACCCCCGCCGTCCAGGACGAACTCGCCCTGGAGAACCTGGTGCTCGCGGCCCGCGAGGCCGACCGCGTGGGTGCGGTGCTGCTGATCGAGGCCCTGAACAAGCCGGAGTCGCCGCGCTGCCCGATCGTCAGCGCTGACGCGGCGATCGCCGTGGTGGACAAGGTGAACTCCGCCACCGGGCTCGGCAACGCGAAGTTCCTCATGGACCTCTACCACCTGTCCATGAACGGCGAGGACCTGCCGGCCGTCATCGATCGGTACGTGGCTCAGACCGCGCACGTGCAGATCGCCGACAATCCTGGCCGGGGGGCCCCGGGCACGGGGTCGCTTCCGCTGGAGGAGCTGCTGGATCAGCTCCAGAAGGCCGGTTACGAGGGGTACGTCGGCCTGGAGTACAAGGCCGGGGACCGGCCCAGCTCCGAGGCCTTCGGCTGGCTGCCGGCTGCGGACTAGGCCGCCGCTTCGCGGCGGATTCTTCCCGCCCACCCACCCGATTGCCCCGCATCACCCCGTAGCTAGAAAGGCTCCACCATGAGCAACCTTCCCAAGATCGCGTGGATCGGACTCGGCATCATGGGCTCCCCCATGTCCGAGAACCTGATCAAGGCTGGTTACTCCGTCACCGGCTTCACCCTTGAGCAGGACAAGCTGGACCGCCTCACCGCGGCCGGCGGCGTCGCCGCCAAGTCGATCGCCGAGGCCGTCAAGGACGCCGACGTCATCGTCACGATGGTGCCCGCGTCGCCGCAGGTCGAGGCCATCGCGTACGGCGAGAACGGCATCCTGGAGAACGCGCGGTCCGGCGCGCTGATCGTCGACATGTCGTCGATCACCCCGCAGACCTCCGTGGACCTGGCCAAGGCAGCCAAGGACAAGGGCATCCGCGTCCTGGACGCCCCCGTGTCGGGCGGCGAGGCCGGCGCCATCGAGGCCGTGCTCTCCATCATGGTCGGCGGCGAGCAGGCCGACTTCGACGAGGCCAAGCCGCTCCTCGACGCCCTCGGCAAGACCATCGTGCTGTGCGGTCCGCACGGCTCGGGTCAGACCGTGAAGGCCGCCAACCAGCTCATCGTCGCCGTGAACATCCAGGCGTGCGCCGAGGCCGTCGTCTTCCTGGAGAAGTCCGGGGTGGACCTGACCGCCGCCCTCGACGTCCTGAACGGCGGGCTTGCGGGCTCGACCGTCCTGACCCGCAAGAAGGACAACTTCCTCAACCGCGACTTCAAGCCCGGATTCCGGATCGACCTGCACCACAAGGACATGGGCATCGTCACCGACGCCGCCCGCAATGTCGGTGCCTCGCTCCCGGTGGGTGCCGTGGTGGCCCAGCTCGTCGCCTCGCTGCGCACGCAGGGTGACGGCGGCCTCGACCACTCCGCGCTCCTGCGCGGCGTGGAGCGCCTCTCGGGCGCCGAGCTCTAAGAAGCCCTCCAAAGGCTCCAGGAGCTCCCTCAACTTCCGGGCCGCGGCGGCGCTGACACCTGTCCTGTCGCGCCCAGGCGTCGCCGCGGTCCGGAACTCAAGCCTCAGCACGATCAGCCTCATGACGAACAAGCGAACAAGCCCCACCCAAAACTTCAACAAACTGTTGACGTAGCTGTTCAGGCGTACTTACGCTCACGTCACCTCAGCAGTTTCAGCAGTCCGTACGGAAGGTCAACCCCGCCACCATGTCGAAGCGTGTGCTCACGACCGAGTCCGGCGCCCCCGTCGCCGACAATCAGAACTCAGCCACCGCCGGCGTCGGTGGCCCGCTTCTCCTCCAGGACCAGCACCTCCTCGAGAAGCTCGCCCGCTTCAACCGCGAGCGCATCCCGGAGCGTGTGGTGCACGCGCGCGGTTCCGGCGCGTACGGCTACTTCGAGGTGACCGACGACGTCACCGCGTACACCTCGGCCGACTTCCTGAACACCGTCGGCAAGCGCACCGAGACGTTCCTGCGCTTCTCCACGGTGGCGGACAGCCTCGGCGGCGCGGACGCGGTCCGTGACCCGCGCGGCTTCGCGCTGAAGTTCTACACCGAAGAGGGCAACTACGACCTCGTCGGCAACAACACCCCGGTGTTCTTCATCAAGGACCCGATCAAGTTCCCCGACTTCATCCACTCCCAGAAGCGCGACCCCTTCACGGGCAAGCAGGAGCCGGACAACGTCTGGGACTTCTGGGCGCACGCCCCCGAGGCGACGCACCAGGTGACGTGGCTGATGGGCGACCGCGGCATCCCCGCGTCGTACCGCCACATGAACGGCTACGGCTCGCACACCTACCAGTGGACGAACGCGGCGGGCGAGGCCTTCTTCGTGAAGTACCACTTCAAGACGAACCAGGGCGTACGCAGCCTGTCGTCGGACCAGGCCGCCGAGCTCGCGGGCAAGGACGCCAACTCGCACCAGACGGACCTCCTCCAGGCCATCGAGCGCGGCGTGAACCCGTCCTGGACGCTGCACGTGCAGATCATGCCGGCGGCCGACGCGGCCGACTACCGCTTCAACCCCTTCGACCTGACGAAGGTGTGGCCGCACAGCGACTACCCGCTGCAGCGCGTGGGCCGTCTGGTCCTCGACCGCAACCCCGACAACGTCTTCGCCGAGGTCGAGCAGGCCGCCTTCTCCCCGAACAACTTCGTTCCGGGCATCGGTCCGTCCCCCGACAAGATGCTCCAGGGCCGCCTGTTCGCCTACGCGGACGCGCACCGCTACCGCCTGGGCGTCAACCACACGCTGCTCGCGGTGAACGCGCCGAAGGCGACCACCGCCGACAACTACGGCCGTGACGGCCTGATGGCGTCCAACGCGTACGGCCGTGACCGCAAGAACTACGAGCCCAACTCGTACGACGGCCCCGCCGAGACCGGTCAGCCGCTCTCCGCCCCGCTGGCTGTCAACGGCCACACGGGCACGCACGAGGCGCCGCTGCACACCAAGGACGACCACTTCTTCCAGGCGGGTGAGCTCTACCGCCTGATGTCGGCCGAGGAGCAGGCCCGCCTGGTGGCGAACATCGCGGGCGGCCTCTCGCAGGTCACCCGTGACGACGTCATCGAGAAGAACCTCGCCCACTTCCACGCCGCCGACGCCGAGTACGGCAAGCGCGTGGAGGAGGCCGTCCGCGCCCTGCGCGAGGACTAAGAACTCCCGGACTGCACCGGTGAATTGACGGGAGGTCAGTTCACTGGTGCTGCGCCCGCACCATCACGGACCCGGATGAGGGGTGGTCCCGTGGTGAACGGGCCGGACGAGGACCGCGGCGGCTCTGCGAGCCAGTGCGGTGGTAAAGGTCAGGCGGCTCCCTTCTCGACCTGAGGGAGGGGAACACCGCCGGTCCATTCGCAGCCGCCGCGGTCCCAGCCGCTTTCGGGCCCCTGGGCCTTGGGCCCACCCATATGACTCCGTCCGGCAGCGCGTATGCATGTTCCGCCAGTCGCGCGCGGTCGGACGGCTACAACTCCTCAGGCAGAGCGCCGGGTAGGGACGGTCCCCTACCCGGCGCTCCTTTTTGCGTCTGCGGGTCCGTCGTGGCTGGTCGCGCAGTTCCCCGCGCCCCTTCGGGGCGCCCCGTCGCCAGCTTGGCCACCATCCGTTCCAGCCTGGCAGCCCGTGTGGCGGGGGTTCTCGCCGTCATCAGGCGATGCAGCACCACGTACTGGTCCGACTTGCCCAGGGCCTCGAAGGTCTTGCGGGCCGCCGGGCTCGCCGCGAGCGCCGCCGTCAGGTCGTCAGGGACCGTGGCGTTGCGCTGGGACTCGTAGGCCGCCTCCCAGCGGCCGTCCGCCTTGGCCGCCGCCACTTCCGCCAGGCCCGCCTCGCGCATGCGCCCTGCGGCCGTCAGGGCCTCCACCTTCTGCACGTTCACCTTCGACCAGAGGCCGCGCGGCCGGCGCCGGGTGATCTTCTGCAGGTAGTACACGTCGTCGTACGACCTGCGCTGGCCGTCGATCCAGCCGTGGCAGAGCGCCACGTCGATGATCTCCCCCGCCGTCACCGACGGCACGCCCGAGGCCTTCTTGGCGACCATCAGCCACAGGCCAGGTGCGGTGACGTGGTGCGCGTCGAGCCAGGCGTCGAGCTCCGCCCGGTCCTTGCAGGTGATGACCTGCAGACCCTCAAGCGATTCCATCCGCACACACTAAGTCCGCACACACCAAAGGGGCGGTCCACCCCGCTCGGGTGGACCGCCCCTCAGAGCGCCGTGCGGCGCTGCCGTCAGACCTTCAGCGGCCTGATGGCGGTGGGCGCGTGGCCCGGCTCCGTGGCGATCTCCTCGAACTCCTTGACCGCGCTGATGTCGGCCGTGGGGCTCATGGAGATGTTCGTGATGCGCTCCAGGATCGCCTCGACGACGACCGGGACCTGGTGCTCCTGGGCCAGCTTCTTGGCCTGCTCGAAGGCCGTACCCAGTTCGTTCGGGTCGGTGACGCGGATGGCCTTGCAGCCCAGGCCCTCGGCGACCTTGACGTGGTCGACGCCGTAGACGCCCAGCTCGGGGCTGTTCTGGTTCTCGAATTCCAGGTTGACCTGGAAGTTGATGTCCAGGCCGATCTGGGCCTGGCGGATCAGGCCGAGGTAGGCGTTGTTCACCAGGACGTGGACGTACGGGATGCGGTGCTGCGCGCCGACCGCCAGCTCCTCGATCATGAACTGGAAGTCGTAGTCGCCGGACAGGGCGACGACCGGGGTCTCCGGGTCCGCGGTGGCGACACCCAGCGCGGCCGGGATCGTCCAGCCGAGCGGGCCCGCCTGGCCGCAGTTGATCCAGTGGCGCGGCTTGTAGACGTGCAGCATCTGGGCGCCCGCGATCTGCGAGAGGCCGATGGTGGTGACGTACCGCGTCTCCGGGCCGAAGGCCTTGTTCATCTCCTCGTAGACGCGCTGCGGCTTCATGGGGATGTTGTCGAAGTGCGTGCGGCGCTGGAGGGTTTCCTTGCGCTCCAGGTGCGATGCGACCCACTCGGAACGGTCGGGGAGCTTGCCCGCGGCCTTGAGCTCCTTGGCGACCTCGACGAAGAGTTCGAGGGCGACCTTGGCGTCGGAGGCGATCCCGTAGTCCGGCGCGAAGATCTTGCCGATCTGGGTCGGCTCGATGTCGACGTGCACGAACTTGCGGCCCTGGGTGTACACGTCCAGCTTGTAGCCGGTGTGACGGTTGGCCCAGCGGTTGCCGATGCCGAGGACGAAGTCCGACTCCAGGAACGTCGCGTTGCCGTACCGGTGGCCGGTCTGCTGGCCGACCATGCCCGCGTTCAGGTCGTGGTCGTCGGGGATCGTGCCCCAGCCCATCAGGGTCGGCACGACAGGGGTGTTGGTGATCTCGGCGAACTCGACCAGGAGGTCGGAGGCGTCGGCGTTGATGATGCCGCCACCGGCGACGATCAGCGGGCGCTCGGACTCGACCAGGTACGTGATCGCCTTCTCGATCTGCGCGCGGGTCGCGGACGGCTTGTAGACCGGCAGCGGCTCGTACGTGTCGATGTCGAACTCGATCTCGGTCTGCTGGACGTCGATCGGCAGGTCGATGAGGACCGGACCCGGGCGGCCCGAGCGCATCAGGTGGAACGCCTGCTGGAAGATGCCGGGGACCTGCGCGGCCTCCAGGACCGTGACGGCCATCTTCGTGACCGGCGTGGCGATCGACGCGATGTCGACGGCCTGGAAGTCCTCCTTGTGGAGCAGGTGCGTGGGCGCCTGACCGGTGATGCAGAGGATCGGGATCGAGTCGCCGGTCGCGGAGTACAGACCGGTGATCATGTCGGTGCCCGCCGGGCCCGACGTACCGATGCAGACGCCGATGTTGCCGGGGTTGGCGCGGGTGTACCCCTCGGCCATGTGCGAGGCGCCCTCGACGTGCCGGGCGAGCGTGTGGTCGATGCCACCGCCCTCCTGTAGCGCCTTGTAGAACGGGTTGATCGCCGCGCCGGGCACACCGAACGCGTTGGTGACGCCCTCGCGCTTGAGGATCTCAACTGCCGCGCGGACAGCGGTCATACGGGCCATGGGGTTCTCCTGCTTCGACAACAGCTTCGACAGCTTGATCAGCTTTTCGGCTGACGGATACGGCTGGCGGATCCGGCTCCCGTCGCGCCCCGCGGTGAGCTTCTGTTTCCGCATTGTGGAAAAGATGTTCTGCTATATGGAAGCAATGTAGGCGGGTCCAGTGGAGACCGTCAAGAGACGTCCGGGAACCGGCCAGCCCGAGGGGCGCGTCCCAGTCGTTGAATTCGCATGGAATTCGGCCACACCATCGGGGGGTCGAGCGTGGCCAGTTCACCGGACGCGGCGTCATTCACCCGACATAGGTACGGCCGCTGGGCGGTGGGCCCGCTGCTCGGGCAGGGCAGCCTCGGGCGGGTCTTCCTCGCGCACGACGGAGCGGGGCGCGCCGCCGCCCTCCGGGTCGTGCACGCCTCTCTCGCCGGCGACCAGGAGTTCCGTACGCGCTTTGCCCGCGAGGTCCACGCGATCGGCGCGGTGCGGGGGCGCCGGATCGCCGCGCTCGTCGACGCGGACCCGCAGGGTGCGGTGCCCTGGCTCGCCACGGAGTACGTCCCCGGCCCGACGCTCGCCACGCGGGTACGGGAGCTCGGCGGGCCGCTCGGTACGCCGGAACTGCGCGCCTTGGCGAGCGCGCTCGCCGGGGCGCTGAACGACATCCACCGGGCGGGGCTCGTGCACGGTGGCCTGCGGCCGTCGAAGGTGATCCTGGCCGCTGACGGGCCCCGCGTCGTCGACTTCGGCACGGGAGAACAGGGAGGGACGCGGGGAGGGTGGACGGCGTACACGGCGCCCGAGGTCCTGGCGGCACGGGGCGGGGTGGCCAAGCCGCCCGCGGACGTCTTCTCGCTCGGCGCGGTACTCGCCTTCGCGGCGACGGGGCAAGGCGGCTTCGCCCCTGAAGGCCCGGCGCTGCTCGGCGTACCGAGGGAGCTGCTCCCCCTCGTCACCGCCTGCCTCGCCGGGCACCCCACGGCCAGACCGGCCCCACGCACCGTCGCCCGCATGGCGGGCCTTCCCCTGCCGGGCAGCCGCCGCCGCGCCCTGACCCTGGCGGGCACGCTGTTCTTGGCTCAACTGGCTGCCGAGGCAGGCCCACTTGGTGGACGATGGAGGTCACGAACCGGCGAGCGGTGACGGTTACGGTGACGGGTGAGGGTGATGACGGACAGCGGCGTCCCGGTACGGTGCCCGGTCTGCCGGCGCGAGCATGTGTACGCCCCTCCGTCCTACCCCTGCGTGTGCGGCGCCCCCGTGGTGCCGCCGGTGGCACGCGGCGCGACGGTGACTCCGGTGACGGACAGGACGTGGGCGGAGGAGTGGGTGACCGTGCGGTGCCGGATGTGCGGCCGCCGCGATCAGTGGCCCCAGCCCGAGCTGGGGTGCGGGTGCGGGGCGGTGCTGCGGATTCCGGTGCGGGCGGTACAGGCCCCGTCGACCGACCCCGCGGTGCAGGCCCCGCCGAACGACTCCGGGGCGCAGGACCCGCCGAGCGACTCCGCGGCGGAGGCGCAGCCGACCGACCCCGGGGTGGAGGCGCAGCCGACCGACCCCGGGGTGGAGGCTCAGCCGACCGCCCCCGCGGCGGAGGCGCAACCGGCCGACCCGACGCCTCCGGCACCACCGGAGGCTCCGACCGCACCCGAAGTCCCGACCGCACCGGAAGCCCCGGCGCACATCTCCCTGCCCCGGACGGCTCCGACACCTCGGCCCGCCTTCCAGCCGGTGCCGGTCCGCACGGCGCGGGACGCGGTGACGGTGGCGGCGCTGTACCTGCGGTGGCTCGGGTACGGGGAGATCCGGGGAGCGGTCAAGCGGGCGCCTTCCGGGGTGCGGGTCGCGGCGCGGGGCATGATCGCGCTGATCGAGCCGTCCGTGCAGCCGACGTCGCTCCGTGACGTGGAGTGCGTATGGCTCAGCGCGATGACCGAGTCCGTGAGCTGCGTCTGCTTCTCCCTCGCGGGCTACGAGGAACCGGCCCGCGCGCGGGCGGACGCGCTGTCGATCCCCTTGTTCGTCATAGACCTCACGGGAACGCCACAGCCGGTGAACAACGCGGCGGACGAGCTGATGGCCGCGGGCTAGACGCCTCGCGGGACGACGGACGAGGCCGCGCTGCGGGCACACCGCCTATCCGGGCCACCGGACGAACGGCCTCTACGGGGTAACCACCCCACCCGGCCCCCGGACGAAAGACCGCTGCGCGGCAAACGCCCCCACCCGTGCCGCCGGGCAAGAGACCAGCGCGCGGTAACCGCCCCACCCGTGCCACCGGGCAAGAGTCCACCGTGCGGCAATCGCGCCCTCCCGGTGGGCGAGCAAGGAACCACCACGGGGCAATCGCCACCCCGGTCAGCGAGCAAAAAGCCACCGCCGGGCAATCGCACCACCCCGGTGGGCGAGCAAGAAACCACCACGGGGCAATCGCCACCCCAGTCAGCGAGCAAGAAACCACCGCCGGGCAATCGCACCACCCCGGTGGGCGAGCAAGAAACCACCACGGGGCAATCGCCACCCCGGTCGGCGAGCAAAAAGCCACCGCCGGGCAATCGCACCACCCCAGTCAGCAAGCAAGGAACCACCACGGGGTAATCGGGTGGGTGGGTGGGAAACATCCGCCGCGAAGCGGCGGGACAGAAAAACCGGGAGCCGCCAGGCAAGAGACGGCCATACTCAGCAGATGCGCATCCGCCCAGCCACGAGAGCCGAGCTCCCCACGCTCCAGGACATCGAACGCGCCGCAGGCGCCCCCTTCCGCGCCCTGGGCATGGCGGCCATCGCCGACGACGAGCCCCCCACCCTCGCCCTCCTGGAAGAATTCCGCCACGCAGGCAGAGCCTGGGTGGCCACAGGCGAGGGCGAGGGCGAGGGCGAGAGCGAGAGCGAGAGCGACGGCACCCCCGTCGCGTACCTCCTCAGCACCCCAGTGGACACGGCAACGCACATCGAGCAAGTCACCGTCCACCCCCGAGCGGCGCGCCACCGCATCGGCCAGGCCCTGATCGAGCACACAGCGGAGCGCGCCCGCGAACAGGGGCGAGAAGCCCTCACCCTCACCACCTTCGCGGACGTCCCCTGGAACGCCCCCTACTACGCCCGCATCGGCTTCCACGTGCTCGCCGAGGCCGAACTCACCCCGGGGCTCCGAAAGATCCGCGCCCACGAGGCCGAGCTCGGCCTCGACCGCTGGCCGCGCGTGGCCATGCGCCGCGAGCTCACCCCCGGCGGCACTACGCCCCGTACCGCTCCCTGAGCTCGATCTTCCGCACCTTCCCGGACACCGTCATGGGGAAGCTCTCCAGGATCCGCAGCCCCGCCGGGATCTTGTAGTGCGCCAACTGCCCCTCGCAGAAGGCCCGCAGCTCCTCCACGGTCAGCGGATCCTCCGCGTCCCGAAGGATCACGCAGGCCAGCGGCACCTCCCCGTAGCGCTCGTCGGGGACGCCCACCACCTGGACGTCCGCGATCTTCGGGTGGCCGTACAGGAACTCCTCGATCTCGCGCGGGTAGATGTTCTCGCCGCCCCGGATGATCATGTCCTTGATGCGGCCGACGATCTGGACGTAGCCGTCATCGCGCATGACCGCCAGGTCACCCGTGTGCATCCACCGCCCGGCGTCGATCACCTCCGACGTCCGCGAAGGCTCGTTCCAGTAGCCGAGCATCACGCTGTAGCCCCGCGTGCACAGCTCGCCGGAGGCGCCCCGCGGCAGCGTCACGCCGCTGACCGGGTCGACGACCTTCACCTCGATGTGCGGCAGGACGCGCCCCACCGTGCCGGTCCGCCGCTCCAGGTCGTCCGTGCGGCGGGTCTGCGTCGAGACAGGCGACGTCTCCGTCATGCCGTAACAGATGGAGACCTCCTCCATGTGCATCTCGGCGACCACCCGCTTCATCACCTCGACCGGGCAGGGCGAGCCCGCCATGATGCCGGTGCGCAGCGAACTCAGGTCGTACGTCGGGAAGTCGGAGAGGTTCAGCTCCGCGATGAACATCGTCGGCACCCCGTACAGAGACGTGCAGCGCTCGCGCTCCACCGCGTGCAGCGTGGCGACGGGGTCGAAGGACGGTGCCGGGATGACGATGCAGGCGCCGTGGGACGTAGCGCCCAGGTTTCCCATGACCATGCCGAAGCAGTGATAGAAGGGGACGGGCAGGCACACCCGGTCCTGCTCCGTGTAGCCGACCGTACGGCCCACCCAGTAGCCGTTGTTGAGGATGTTGTGGTGGGAGAGGGTCGCCCCCTTGGGGAAGCCGGTGGTGCCCGAGGTGTACTGGATGTTGACCGGGTCGTCACAGCTCAACTCCCCCTCGCGTACGGCGAGTTCGCCCGCACCCACGACCCCCGCCGCGTCCAGCAGCTCGTCCCACGAGCCGTCCCCGATGTAGTGGACGGACCTCAACTCGGGGCAGCCGGGCCGCACCTGCTCCACCAGCGCGCGGTAGTCGCTCGACTTGTGCGACTGCGAGGCGACGAGAACCGTCACCCCGGCCTGCTTGAGCACGTACTCCAACTCGTGCGCACGATAAGCCGGGTTGATGTTCACCATGATCGCGCCGATCCGCGCGGTGGCGTACTGCACGAGCACCCACTCGGCGCAGTTCACCGCCCAGATGCCGACGCGATCACCCTTGGCGACTCCGACCCCCATGAACCCCCGGGCCAACTGCTCGACGGCGGCGCCGAATTCTGCGTACGTCCAGCGTGTCCCCGCCGCCACGTCCACCAGCGCGTCGCGCTGAGGCCAGGCCTCGATCGCCCGGTCGAGGTTGCGCCCGATGGTGTCGCCGAGCAGCGGCGTCGTACTGACACCGTGGGCGTACGACAGTTCGCCGGACCCGCCCGGTCCGCCCAGTCCGCCCGGTCCGCCCAGCTCACTCTGTTCACTCACCGGAAGTCCTCCCACGCGGGCCTTGTGAAGCACGGGCCAAGTGTGACCCGGGTGTCAGCGCTTCGTCGACCCTTGTGTGCCGGTCAGGGGCTGTCTCCCCAGCGTCAGCGAGGTGAGACAGCCGTTCCACTCTCATGTGCGGGAGCCGGGGCCCCCACTTCTTGCAGCGCGGTCGGCGCGAGCCCCGCGGGCACGGATGTCGCGGTGGCGGCCTGCGGCGCACGCCCCTTCCCCTTGCCGGCCATCAGCACGAGGACCACCACAGCAAGTCCTGCGGCCAGCACTCCCCCGGCGACCAGCATCAGGTCGACTCCCGCCGCGGTGGCGGCCTGGGCCAGGTCGTGGAGCGCCCCGCGCCCCTGCGGGGGTGCGGCCTCGGCGACCTTGGTGCCGGCGCCGGCCCGCAGCGCCTCCGTGATCTCGTGGCTGTGCGCCTTCATGTCCGGGTTGGCCGCGAGCCGGTCGCCTGCGTCGCTGACCACGCGGTGCTCGAAGACGGCTCCCAGTACCGCGACGCCCACGGCCGTGCCCAGGCGCCGGAAGGTGTTGACCGCACCCGTCGCCATGCCCGCGTCGCTGGGAGCGACCGCGTTGAGGGAGGCGGAGGAGGCCGAGGAGCTGATCACACCGAGGCCGATGCCACCGATGATGAATCCGGGCACCAGGTGGGTCCAGCTGCTGCTGCCGTCGATGCCCGTCATCGTCCAAGCACCGATGGCGACAAGGACCATGGCGATCGCGATCAGCCACCGGTCGGGAAGCTTGTGGGCGACGCGGGCCGCCAGCGGTGCGGCGACGAACGCGGCCAGGGTGAGCGGCAGGAAGCGGAGGCCCGCCTCCACCGCGTCGTATCCGAGCCCGTTCTGCACATAGACGGCCAGGTAGTTGAGGCTCGAGACGAGGGCGGCCTCCACGCCGAAGGAAGCGAGGATCACGCCGACGAAGTGACGGTTCTTGAACAGACGCAGCTCCAGCATCGGGCTGGCCGCGGTCGCCTGCCGGACGACGAACCCGGCAAGGAGCGCACCGCCGACGGTGAAGCAGGCCAGGATGCGGGTGGAGCCCCAGCCATCGCTGTTGCCCTGGATGAGACCGAACAGGGCGAGCACCAGACCACCGACGAGCAGAACGGTGCCGATCCAGTCGGAGGCGCGGGGATTCTCGGCGCGCGACTCGTCCAGGTAGCGGAAGCCGAGCACGAAGGCGACCGCGGTCACCGGCACCGTGACCAGGAAGATCCAGCGCCATCCGGGCCCGTCGACCAGAACACCACCGAGCAGCGGACCGATGGCGGTGGCGGCGGCGATGGAGGCTCCGTACGCCCCGATCGCCCCCGCCCTGGCCCGCGGCTCAGGGAATGCGGCGCCGATCAGCGGCAGCGTCATGGCGAACAGCAGCGTTCCGCCGATGCCCTGCACCGCCCGCGCGATGTCCAGCGTGAGGGTGTTGTTCGCCAGGGCGCAGGCGAGCGAACCGAGCGTGAAGATCGCCATGCCCGCCTGGAACACCTTGCGGCGGCCGATGCGGTCTCCCAGCGTCGCTGCGGTCAGCACCAGCCCCGCGAGCGGGAGCGTGTACGCGTTCACGACCCACGTCAGGTCGGACAGGTTCGCGTCCATGGCGTCCTGAATGCTCGTCAGCGCCACCGCCACGATCGTGACGTTCATGAGCAGCACGAAAACGGCGGTGCACACCAGGGCCAATGTCCAACCCCGGTGGGACCTGCCGACGGCGACAGTCGTAGCCACGACTGGCTCCTCTCTTTTACACAACGGGTGTAGCCTATGCGTCATAGGTGTACGCCCATAGCGCTACAGGTGTCAAGCTAAGCCCGTTCACCTAAACTGGACGCAGGACGACACGAGGAGGACGCGCCATGACATCCGGGCAGCCCACAACGGCTCAGGAGACCGCCACGGCAGAGGAAGAGGCGGAGGTGGGGACAAGGCTCGAGTCCGACGCGTCGCACACGGCCGAGCAGTCCCCCCATCGCCGCAAGCCGGCCCGGCGCGGCCAAGGCGGCCAGCTCCGCAGCGAGATCATCGAGGCCGCGAGCCAGATGCTCGCCGAGACCGGCGACGTGAATTCACTGTCCCTGCGTTCCGTGGCCAGGACCGTGGGAGTGGCGGCCACGTCGATCTATCTGCACTTCAGTGACATCGGTGAGCTGATCGCGGCGGTCAAGCAGCGCCGCTTCCAGCAGTTCACCGAAGCCCTCTCCAGTGCGGCGACCGCAGCGGGGGACGACCCGCTCGAGCGCGTCAAGGCCATGAGCCGCGCCTATGTCGCGTACGGCCTGTCGCACGAAGGCAACTACCGGGTCATGTTCACCCCGCTCTCGCAGCCGGACTCCAGCCGGCAGGAGCGCAGGGCCATCGGCGAGGGCGCATTCGCCCTGCTGTGCGACGCGGTGGCCGACGCGGTGGGCCAGGCGGACGGCGAGCGGGTCGCGATCCACCTGTGGACGGCACTCCACGGCGCCGTCACGCTGCACAGCCTGAGCTACTTCCCCTGGCCTCCCGTAGAAGAGCACGTGGACAGCCTGGTCTCGCTGCTGCTGCGCCCCGGGACCACGGAGTGACGGACTTCATATCCGTACCGCGAGGGAAAGCGGTCCGCGAGGAGGGCCAACTGCCCTCCACCGGCGCCCCGTCGGGGTCCCGGCCGGGAGTCCGGGCTCTCCACCAGTCCCGGCGCCGGATCCACCATGAGTAGCGTCCTGCTGGCGGTGTCCCTGGCGTGCATCTCCTCTGTCGTGTACGCGGGGGCCGCTGTCGTGCAGGAGCTGGCGGCCTCCGGCACCACGCGTCCGGGAGACCTGAGCATGTTGCGGCGGTCGACCTGGTGGTTGGCCGCCGCGCTCAACCTCGTCGGCGGGGCCCTCCATGTGGGCGCCCTTCGCTACGGCTCCCTCACCATGGTCCAGTCCCTCGGTGCCCTGACCCTGGTTGCCGCCGTGCCCATGTCGGCCGCGACCCACCGCCGACGAGTCGCCGCCCGCCAGTGGTCAGGGACCGCGCTGACCGTCTCGGGGCTGATCGGGGTCCTGCTGTTCGCCCGGGCCACGGGACCTGGCGACGAAGCCTCGTTCGCGGAGTTGCTCGTCGTCGGGGGCATCACCGCGCTGGTCCTCGCCGCGTCGTTCAGCGCAGCCGTGCTGAGCCGACGTCGGAGTGCGGCAAGCCTGTGGTTCGCGGTGGGAGCGGGGGCGTCCTTCGGGGCAGCGTCCGTGCTCACGCAAACGGTGGTCATGGCTCTGTCGCACCGGGGCCTGTCCGGTTTCCGTCAGCCGGCCATCGCCCTGGCCGGACTGGCCGTGGCGGTTCTCTCGCTCGCCGGAGCGCTCCTGTCCCACAACGCCTACCGCTTCGGCCTCGGCGCCCCGCTGGCGACGTTGACCCTCGTAAATCCCCTTTACGCGGGGGCTGTTGGGCTCACCTTGCTCGACCAGCACCACGCGGCCGGCCTGCACAGCGCGATGGGGGCGACGGCCGCGGTGGCGGTCACGGGTGCGGGGGTGTTCCTCCTGACCCGGGCGGCTCCCTCCGCCGGCTCCCCCCTTCCGAACCCGGCCCTTCCGAACTCTGGCCTTCCGAACTGTGGCCTTCCGAACTCGGCGGCGGTCGGCACCGCCCCCGGTGAGCCTGCCACCGGCTACGAGGCCACTCGGTTCACCCGCCCGACCCCACGCCAACGAACGTTCGGACGATCACGCTCCGACGGCACGCGCACGCGCCGGACACGGGAGCCAGCGGGCTCCGCATGAGAGCGACGAACACCGGCATGGGCGAGGTCCCAGGAATGCGCCGTGAACCCGTGGGTGGTTCGGTCGAGCCGCGAGACGCGACGGCGCCCCGGACCGGGGGATCCGGGATGGGGCGCCGTGCGGTGGCTCGTCAGGTCACTTCCTCACTGCCGCCTGCCGCGCTCCAGCCACTCCTCCAGTGACCCCTGCGCCGTCCGCTCCCGCAGATCAACCCGCCGGATCTTGCCGGAGATCGTCTTGGGCAGCTCCTCCGTGAACTCGATGCGCCGGAGGCGCTTGTAGGGAGCCAGCACCGATCGGGTGTACTCGAAGATCGCCTCCGCTGTCTCCTCGCCCGGCTTCCAGCCCTTCGCCAGTACGACGTACGCCTTGGGGACAGCGAGCCGCACCGCGTCGGGCGCGGGCACGACCGCGGCCTCCACCACCGCCTCGTGCTCCAGGAGCGCGCTCTCCAGCTCGAAGGGAGAAACCTTGTAGTCGGAGGACTTGAAGACGTCATCGCTCCGGCCCACATACGTGAGGTACCCGTCGACGTCGAGCGATCCGATGTCGCCCGTGCGGTAGTAGCCGCCCGCCATCGCCTCCGCGGTGCGCTCCGCGTCCCCGTGGTAGCCGGTCATCAGGCCGACCGGGCGCGCCGACAGGTCCAGGGAGATCTCCCCCTCCGCCGCTCCCGGCTCGCCGGTGACCGGGTCCAGGAGCGTGACCCGGTAGCCGGGGCTCGGGCGGCCCATCGAGCCGGGGATCAGGCGCTGGCCCGGGGAGTTGGACACCTGTACCGCGGTCTCCGTCTGGCCGAAGCCGTCCCGGATCGTCACGCCCCAGGCGCGCTTGACCGCATCGATCACCTCGGGGTTCAACGGCTCGCCTGCCGCCACGATCTCGCGCGGCGGAGTGCCCAACTGCCCCAGATCCGCCTGGATCAGCATCCGCCACACCGTGGGAGGTGCGCAGAAGCTGGTGACGCCCACGCGGTCCATCACCGCCATCAGACCGCCCGCGTCGAAGCGCGTGTAGTTGTAGATGAAGACCGTCGCCTCGGCGTTCCACGGGGCGAAGAGGTTCGACCAGGCGTGCTTGGCCCAGCCCGGCGAGGAGATGTTGAGATGGACGTCGCCCGGCTTCAGCCCGATCCAGTACATCGTCGCCAAGTGGCCGACCGGGTACGACACATGGGTGTGCTCCACCAGCTTCGGCTGCGAGGTCGTGCCCGAGGTGAAGTACAGCATCAGCGGGTCGCCGGCCTCCGTGGGGCCGTCCGGCTCGAAGTCCCGCGCGGCCGATGCCGTGTCCGCGTACGCCAGCCAGCCCTTGCCCGGGGAGCCCTCGCCCCGGGAGCCCTCGCCCGGGGAGCCGTCCCCGACCACGATCCTTGTGTACGTCCCCGGCACACCGTCGAACTTCTCCACGTCCTCGCCGCGAGTGATCACATGCCGCGCCCTGCCCCGCTCGATCCGGTCCCGCAGATCAACCGTCCCGAGCAGCGGCGTCGCCGGGATCATCACCGCGCGCAGCTTCATCGCCGCGAGCGCCGTCTCCCACAGCTCCACCTGGTTGCCGAGCATCACCAGGATCCGGTCACCGGCCGCCACGCCCTGCTCCCGCAGCCAGTTGGCCACCTGGTTCGAGCGTGCCGACAACTCGGCGTAGCTGAAACGCTGTTCGTCACCGCCCTCCTCGGCGATGTGGAGCGCCGTGCGGTCATTGCCCGCCGCGATCGCGTCGAACCAGTCGAGCGCCCAGTTGAACCGCTCGAACCGGGGCCAGCTGAAACCCTCGTACGCGGCCTCGTAGTCCTCCCGATGCCGCAGCAGGAAGTCCCGCGCCGTGCGGAACTGTTCCGTGGCGCTGGTGCCCGTGGTCGTCATTGCGCTCTCCTCGTCGCCGGTGCGGTACCCGGCACCTTGCCGGGCTCTTCGCCGGAGTCATTGCCGGAGTCATTGCCGGACGCTACTTAGCATCGTGTAATTCGTGATGCGGGTGTCACCACCCCCGGACGGGGGTGTCCCGAGGTGAAAGGTCATACGCGTGACGGCTGACGGAGGCGAGGCGGTCGAGATGCGGGCCGCGCTGCTGCGGCTGCGGCGCGGCACAGGGCTGCCGGTGGCCTTCGGGGGCCTCGTCGAGGGGCAGCGGCATGTGCGGATCGGCGAGCTGACGGGCACCGGGACGCGTGCGCTGAGCGGGCTCGCGGTGTCGTCCGGGAACGGCCTCGGCGGCAAGGCGGTCGCGCTCTCGCGTCCGTGCGCGGTCACGGATTATCACGACTCACGCCACATCAGCCATGAGTACGACAGTGCCGTGGCCGCCGAGGGTCTGCGCTCGGTGCTCGCGGTGCCGGTGGTGGTACGACGCAGGGTGCGAGGCGTTCTGTACGGGGCCCTGCGCTCGGCCCAGCCGCTGGGCGACCGGACGCTGTCGGCCGCCGTCGCGGCGGCGCGGGACGTGGAGCAGGCCCTTGTCGTACGTGACGAGGTGCGCGCGCTGCTCGTGGCGGCGCGGGAACCGGAACCGCAGACGGGCGCCGGTCAGGCCTGGGAACAGGTCCGCGAGGCGCACGGTGCGCTCCGGGGTCTTGCCCCGCGGATCACCGACCCGGCGTTGCGGGCGGAAATACTGTTGGTGTGCGGCCGGTTGGCGTCGGCGGCCACGCTGCCGCCGGGTCGCGAGCGGTCGGTTTCCCTCGCGCCGCGCGAGGTGGACGTCCTCGCGTGCGTGGCCGGGGGCGTGACGAACGCGGTGGCGGCGGAGCGGCTCGGACTGCGGCCCGAGACGGTGAAGGGGTATCTGCGGGCGGCCATGCGGAAGTTGGGGGCGCATACGCGCCTTGAGGCGGTGGTGGCGGCGCGGCGGGCGGGGCTGCTGCCGTGAGCACCCTGCGCGGTGGCGGTAGCGGTAGCGATGGTGGGGGCACTTACGCGGCGGCGGTGGCAGCGGATTGAATGGGCCGCGGAGGGGGTGAAGGACATGGTGTCCACCGACCGCATTCTCGCTTTCGCGGCGATGTCACTGCTGGTGATCGTGATCCCGGGGCCGAGCGTCCTGTTCGTGATCGGCCGGGCCCTGGCCCATGGCCGGCGCACTGCCGTGGCGACGGCACTCGGCAACGTCGTCGGGTCGTACGCCCTGGTCGTCGCGGTCGCGTTCGGCGTCGGATCGCTCGTCGAGCGGTCGGCCGCGGTGTTCATGGCGGTGAAGCTGGCGGGGGCCGCGTATCTGGTCTTCCTCGGCGTGCAGGCGTTCCGGCACCGCAAGGAGATGCGGGCGCAGTCCATGGGGGTGGAGTCCCCCGGCGAGGCGCGCACCGACCTGCGCACGGTCATGGACGGGGCGCTCGTCGGCGTGACGAACCCGAAGGGCATCGTGTTCTTCGCGGCGGTGCTGCCCCAGTTCGTCGACCACGCGGCCGGTCATCTGCCCGCGCAGATGCTGCTGCTCGGACTCGTCCCGATCAGCATCGGCCTGGTCACGGACACGCTGTGGGGCCTGACGGCCTCCGCGGCCCGCTCCTGGTTCGCGCGCTCGGACCGGCGGCTCTCGCTGATCGGCGGGGCTGGGGGCGTCACGATGATCGGGCTCGGCGTGACGGTCGCGGCTACGGGGCGGGCGGACTGAGGCCTCGGTGATGGGCGGGCGGCCTGAGTCCTCGGCAACGGCCGACCGGCCCCGGGGCCTTCGCCGGTCAGTGCTCAGCGCTCGATGACCGTGCCGAAGCGCACGTCGTACGTGGTGGCCGCGCACAGCGGGCCGCGCAGCAACCGCTCCGCCTCATCGGTCAGTTCACGGCGCTGCGCCTTGGTCAGGGTGCCGAAGGGTTCGATGGTGAGGACGGCGGAGTCCTTGCGCTCCCCCGCGCCCTCCTCCATGCGCCACACCCCCTCCAGGAAGCCGTCGATCAGGAAGACGCTGTGGGCGAGGTTCCCCTTCCAGGTGCGGCCCTTGTACTCGGGCGCTACGACCCGGCTGCGGTCGGCGTGCGACAGGAGGAGGTTGTCGAACTCGGGCAGGAGGCGCGCCGGAGCCGGGGTGTCCGCGTCGGGGCGGGGCGCGTCGGGGAGGTCGTAGAGCTCGACGCCGTTCTCGTCGCGGAACGTACGCAGTTGAGGCCGCAGCCGCTCGAAGACCTCCCGCAGCCGCGTCAGGCCCGCCCAGGTCTGCATGTCCTTGACGGACGCGGGTCCGAAGGCGGCGAGGTAGCGCAGGACGGTGGCGTCGGGCGCGGGCACCGGCTCGCTCGGGCGGCCGATCCAGTGCTCTGCGGTGGTGAGCGCGACCTGCCCGCTGCGCCGCCACAGGCCACGCGGGGTGACCTGGACCAGCGGCAGCGAGCAGCGGGCGGCGACGGCGAGCGACTGCGGGTCGGCGTCGGGCCAGCGGGGCAGCAGGACCTCGCGCAGCTGCTTCATGGTCCGGGGCTCCTCCTCGACGGCGGCGCGGGCGAGCGAGGCGAGCTCCTTCAGGTCGACTCCGGTGAGCCCTTTGCGGAAGGCGTGCAGCTCGCGGTCGCGCGCGGCCTGCACCAGCGGGCGCAGGGTGAGGGCGTCGTCGGCGGTGTGCAGGTGGATGGTGGAGCGCATGGTGACGATGCGTACGAGGTCGCGTGCGGCCAGCGGCCCCGACAGGTCCTCCGGGTCGAACCCTTCGAGCCGGGCGGCGAGCGCGAAGTAGGGCGGTTTCACGTTCTGCGCCTGGAGGCCGAGGAGGTGGGCGACGGCGCCATCGACGGAGAGGTCGGCCGAGCGGCGCAGGAGGAGTTGACGGTCGAGGGTGGCGCGGTTGAGGGCGCGGGTGCTGAGTACGGGGGCGGGTTGCGGCTGGGCCTGCGCCCGAGCCGCCTTCGGCCGCGCGCCCATCGCCTTGGCCGCACCAGCCGTCTCCGCGGCGCCAGTCGTTTCCGCCGCACCGGTCGTCTTCGTCATGCTCCGCACGCTAGCGGGGGTTGCGGACATCTGCTGTCCGCAAGCGCGCCGAGATGTCGCCACGCCCGCGACTTTTGGGACGTATATCCTGCTTCGAAGCCATCAGCAACCAAGACGCACGTTCGACAGCGCCAGGACCCACCAGACACAACCAGGCACCACCGGACACCACCCGGCACCATCAGACATCGGAGGCAGCCAGCATGGCGGAGCGTCGGGCCCGGCCCGTACCGAGCGCGAAGAGGCACGGCTGGCGGCGCACCGCCCCGGCCAAGCCCGCTTCGACCTCAGGGAACGGCGACTCCGGAAGCCCCGAGGCGGCGCCGGCTCCCCCCTCCCCCGCACCGGTGGAAGCCGCGAGCGTCGTCCAGGCCGCGCTCTACCGCGACGGGGTCCGCGTCGCGACGCCCGCCACCCTCGCCGAAACCTTCCGGGAGCTGCGCGAGCAGCACGACGGCATGGCGTGGATCGGCCTCGCCCGGCCGACGGAGTCCGAACTCCTTTCCCTGGCCGCCGAGTTCGACCTGCACGAGCTCGCCGTCGAGGACGCGATGGAGGCCCACCAGCGGCCGAAGCTGGAGCGGTACGGGGAGACCCTCTTCGTCGTCCTGCGCGCGGCCCGCTACCTGGACGCCTCCGAGGAGGTCGACTTCGGCGAGCTGCACGTGTTCGTGGGCCCCGACTTCGTCATCACGGTGCGCCACGGCGCCGCCCCGGACCTGACCGGCGTACGCCGCCGCATGGAGGAGAGCCCCGAACTCCTCAAGCTGGGCCCGGAAGCGGTCCTGTACGCGATCCTGGACGCGGTGGTCGACGGGTACGCCCCGGTCGTGGCCGGCGTCCAGAACGACATCGACGAGATCGAGACCGAGGTCTTCAGCGGCGACCCGGAGGCCTCACGCCGCATCTACGAACTCTCCCGCGAAATGGTCGAGTTCCAACGTGCGACCCGCCCCCTGGTGGCCATGCTGCACTCCTTGATGGCGGGCTTCGCGAAGTACCGCACCGACGAGGAACTCCAGCGCTACCTACGCGACGTGGCCGACCACGTCACGCACACCAGCGAACGCGTCGACGGCTTCCGCCAGGCCCTCACCGACATCCTCACGGTCAACTCCACCCTCGTCACGCAGCAGCAGAACGCGGAGATGCGGGCGTTGGCGGAGGCGGGATTCGAGCAGAACGAGGAGATCAAGAAGATCTCGTCGTGGGCAGCCATCCTCTTCGCCCCCACGCTGGTGGGAACGATCTACGGCATGAACTTCGAGACGATGCCCGAGCTGAAATGGGCGGCGGGGTATCCCTTCGCGATCCTGCTGATGGCCGTGGTGTGCGTAAGCCTGTACTTCATCTTCAAGCGGCGGGACTGGCTGTAGCGGAAACCCGCGACGCTTGATCGATTTCACGTAAGCGAATGAAATCGAGAGCGCTGCGGAGCCCCCTGGGGGGCGCCGACAGAGCACCGGTATGCCGGAGGCATCAATTCCCAGGCGGCAGCCGGGCCCTCGTTACCCAACTGCCCCTGCGGAACAGCGTCAGACCTCGGCTGAGATCCCGAACTCCGCCCCTGAGATCCCGGCCAGCGAAGCCGTCGCCACTCGGAGCGGCTCCCGCAAGGCGTTCAGGTCCGTGCGGAACGTGTCAGCGTGATCCCAAGCGCCCTCGTGGTCCAGCGGGCTGGTTTGGGGCAGACGGTGGGCCTCCCAAGCCTTGAGGAGGGGGTGCCAGCGGGTCATGAAAGGGCGGAGGATCTCGTTCAGAAGATGGTCCGCCACCGACTGGACGGAGGGGGCCGTACTCGGTTCCAGGCCGATGTTATAGCGGTGCAACGTGTCGCGAGTGAACGGAAACAGGCTGTTCAGGGAGGTGAGCGCCTCACGCAGGCTGCCGCTGCCGTCGGGGAGTTGCTGTACGCCGATGCGGCTCACCAGCTCGACCTGCAGGTCGAAGGCGGCCATCCGCTCGGCCTCGCTGACCGTCATCGGCATGCTCTCCTTCCGTACACCGGGAACCGGGAGTCCGGGACCATCCAGCGTAGCGGCCGTGGCTCCGAGGCTGGAGAGGACCGCACGGCGCAGTGTCTCGGCGCGGGCCGAGTCGCCTTCGTGGTGGAGCCAGGAATGGGCCGTGACCGGATGCAGGTGGTGCGGCAAGGGCGTGAGCAGTCCGCGGGCGGTCAGCTCGGCCAGGCCGGCGCTCGCGCGGCGCTGGGCTACGGCCCGCGGCAGCCGATCGGCCACGGCGAGGACGGTGGCCGCGGTTTCGGCGGTAACCGGCAGGGGGGACAGGGCCAGGGCGCAGCGCAGCACGTCCTGGGCCTCGGCGGGTGCGGCCAGTGCGTCGCGCACATGATCCGCCGTGAGCTCGTCGCCGGCGAGGAGGTCGAGCAGTGAACGGCCCGGTTCGTACAACCGACTGGCCAGGGCTGCGGCATCCTGGCCGGCGCCCACCGCACGGCCTAGGAGTCCGAGTGCCCCGGGGTGCCCAGCCGCAGCCTCGGCGATCTCGGGTGCGCCTGCGAGGACGGCGGCGGCCAGTTCGGGGAGCGGTTCCAGGTCGAGATGTTCGCCATGTCCTCCGTAGGCGCGACTACGGGTGATCAGCAGGGTACGAACCAGGGGGTGCGGGGAGGTGAGCTCCGTGACGGCGCGGGGTGACAGGCCATGGGGCACGTCGTCCACGACGTACAGACAGGGGCCGTCGGGCGTCTGCGGCGGCTGGGGCGTGTCGGCGCGTGCCCAGTGCACGCCGCCGGGGAACGCGGCGCCGAACCTCAGCGCGTACTCCCGCGCGAGCCGAGTTTTACCGATGCCCGGCATGCCGCGCAGCTGCACAGGTCGGGCCGAGGTGCGGCCCGTGACGAGGGGCGCCTCCTGGACATGCAGGGCGCTGTGCAGGCGCCACAGTTCGGGCAGCCTGCCGGTGAACTCCCCGATGGCAGCGGGCAGCTGGCCGTGCACGCGCGGGGGCGCGGAGCCCAGCAGCATGGGATCGGGCACCTGCCGCAGGTGAGCGAGAACGTCCGCGACGAGGGTCTCCGGTACGCCGTGCCGGGTGTCGCGCAGCTCCACAGGGTGGATGTGTGCGGTGTCCGGCTCGGGGTTGACCACCAGGACTCTGCGGCGCGGATCGCCTTCGCTGAGCCCCGCAAGGAATGCGGCGGTCAGCTCCCACTGGCAGGCCGGGCGCTCGGGGTAACCGGTGGAGTAGTACGCAAGGAGGACGCGGGAGTCGGCGAGGGCGCGGCGGATGGTGTCGCTGATGCCGGCGAACCCGGCGACCGCGGACTCGTCCGTGAACACCGTCAGCCCGGCCGCGATGAGCTCCTCGTGGAGCCGACGGACGTGCCCGGCGTCTTGGCGGCTGTAACTGAGGAAGACGTCCCACACGGTGTCATACCCTACTGTGGGGAACCGGGGAGGCGATCATGACGCAGTCCGGCGAGGCGCCGCGGCGGGGGCGTACGGGACCTTCACAGGTCACGGCGAAACTGACGATTCCGTTCGTCGGCGAGGTGACGGGCCTGTGGGAGCCGGCGGACGCCGAGCGCACGGCCGCCTGGGAGCTGTACTTCCAACTGGCCAGCCGGGTCGCGGTAGTTCCGCTGGAGCGGGACGAGGGTGTACTGCGCGAGGCGCTCACATCGCTGTACTCGCTCTATGACGTCACCCGCGGCATCCTCCACGAGCACGGCCCGGCCGTTGCCCCGCCGGTGCCACCGGGCCGACTCACGTTCGGGGTCCTTGCGATGGTGACGCTCAACCGCGTGCTGCGGCCCCTGCTGACGGTGTGGCATCCACGCCTCTCGGCGTACGAGGCGTTGCGGCCGGAGGGCACGGATCCAGTGAGTTACGAGCGGGCCTGGCCCGAGGCCGACGAGCTGCGGAGCCAGCTGGACGCCACCCGTCAGGCACTGCATTCACTGGCACGGACGCTCCAACAGGTGGCCGAGGTAGGAGACCTGATCGATCTGCCGGTGCCCAGGCCGCCGCTGCCGCCACCGGCTCGTGCACCGCAGCCGCCCGACCGCCCAGGCCCGCGTTATGGCGATGGGCCCATTGGGGGCACCCCCCCCCCGCTGATTAGGGATAGTTTTACATTTCGCGGGGTTTCACGCGGTTCCGGCCCTTCTCTGTCGGGGCGGGCGTGTGGCATCCACATGAGCCGTCCTGCAGCTCGCCCGGCAGCGGCTACGAGAACACCTCCGACCCGACGATCTTCATCCACAACCCATCGGGCTGGGTCCAGACCCTCGATCAAGCCCCTCTCAGCCGAAGCCTCCTCAGCTATCGGCCGTTAGGTTCGGCACGGCACACCGCGGCCGAGGCAGCAGCCCGCTCGACGGACGTGATCAGCATCGGCTTCACAGACCGCTGCAGCGGCATCCGTGGCAGGGTCAAACCACCCGTGGGCTGTCCCAGATCTCGGATGGGCCGGGCTTCACTGATCCTGTCGTCCTCCTCCTGCTCCGGCGCGACGGGAAGCGGCTCCTTCTCCCCGTCCAACTCCCGCCAAATCTCGCAGTCGTCCGCTCCCACCCACATGTGCCGTCCGGCCCGACCGCTGCCCCGATGAGACACGTAGACGGGCACGCTCTACCGCCGCAGTGGCCAGCCCCCTCGGACAGCGGGCAGTGGCGATCGCTGCTAGTGCTGTGACCGGGATGGTTCACCGTGGTCGGGAGACGGCTCACGGGACGAGCGCGGTCCGCGAGGCAACTGGTATTACTGGTGCATGCAGGAAGAGACCGCGCGATCCGCGATCGACACGTTCATCTCCGCGTTCAACGCCTCGGACGACAGCTATGTGACTGGGCTGCTCTCCCAGGCCCTCACCTCGGACGTGGTCTTCTGGGGGCCGTTGGGCCGCAGTGAGGGGATCGAGGCGGTCGAGCGGTTCGTGCTGGACATTCGGCGCCACCCCGCGGGGACCGGCACGATGGTGCGCTGTTCGGCGGTGGACATGCCGGACGAGTGGGCCCGGTACCAGTGGGTCTTCACGACGCCGGATGGAGGCCCCCGCCTGGCGGGAACGGACGTCGTCCATCTGCGGCGGAGCCTCATCGACCAGGTCATCGTCTTCGCGGGGGAGATCGAGCCGTCCGCCCCCTGAGTCACTCTCCTCTGGCGCCGTCCTTCTCCTGAACCGGCCCCGTTCGGGGCTCCGGGTCTGCCCAGCCGAGATCATCTTCACAACGCTTCGGTCGTCCGCGCTTGGCCACGAGCGGACCGATGATGCGCTGTGGCTGTGTGCAGGGCTCATCTCTGCATGGGGTGGTTGGGGTGGTTGGAGTTGGCGATGGTGAACTGCCTCAGCGGTCCGAAGTGGGCCTCGATGGAGTTGGCCCAAGAGGTCTAGGTCGGGGTGCAGCGCAGCTCGACCTTGTGCTTTGTAGCCCAGCGGCACCCCAGGCCAAAGCAGGGTTTCGGTCAATCGCTGCAGGTCAGCCCCACACGGACGACGACTTCAAGAAGATCTCCTCGTGGGCCGCCATCCTCTTCGCGCCGACCCTCGTCGGCACGGTCTACGGAATGAACTTCGACGCGATGCCGGAGTTGAACTGGGCGTTCAGCTATCCCTTCGCGATCCTGCTGATGGCGGTGGTCTGCGTGAGCCTGTACTTCATCTTCAAGCCTCAGCGGCACGCCAGTACGGCCGCGAGGCCCTCTTGCAGATCCTTGACGAAATACTCGGGAACCTCCAGCGACGGGAAATGGCCCCCGTTCTCGGGCGACCTCCATCGGACGATCCGGCGGTACCGCTCCTGTGCCCAGGGGCGCGGACACTTCTCGATGTCGCGGGGGTACATGGTGATGGCCGACGGGACGTCGACCCGAAGTTCGGGGTCCAGGGAGTTGTGGCTCTCGTAGTAGATGCGGGCCGCCGATGCGCCGGTCCGCGTCAGCCAGTACAGGGTGACGTCGTCGAGGATTCTGTCCATGGAAATCGTCTCGAACGGGCTGTCCTCGGTGTCCGACCACTCGGCGAACTTGTCGAGGATCCAGGCGAGAAGCCCGACCGGTGAGTCGACGAGCGAGTAGCCGATGGTCTGCGGCCGGGTCGCCTGCTGCTTCGCGTACGCCGCGCGGTGGTGCCAGAAATCGTGGGTTTCCTCGGTCCATTTGCGCTCGACCGCCGTCAGCCCGTCCGTCGTCAATCCGGGCGGTGCCTCCGCGAACAAGGTGTGGATGCCGAGAACGTGCGCCGGGAACCTGCCGCCGAGAACCGTGGTGATATTGCCTCCCCAGTCGCCGCCGTGGGCTGCGAACTTGCTGTAGCCGAGCCTTCCCATCAGCTCCACCCATGCGGCCGCGATCTTTTCGGTTCCCCACCCGGTGGTGGCCGGCTTGTCGCTGTAGCCAAAGCCCGGCAGCGACGGGACCACGACGTGGAACGCGGGCGCGTCTGCGTCTTCCGGATCTGCCAGCTCGTCCACTACGTCGATGAACTCGGCAATGCTGCCCGGCCAGCCGTGCGTCAGGAGCAGAGGCGTGGCATCCGCGCGCGCGGATCGGCGGTGCAGGAAGTGGATTCCCAGATCATCAATGGTCGTACGGAACTGGCCGATCCGGTCAAGGCGCTCTTCGAACGACCGCCAGTTGTACCCCGTGCGCCAGTAGTTCACGACGTCGACGAGGTCGGCAAGAGGAACGCCCTGGCCCCACCGGCGGGGGCCGGGCGCGGCGCGATGGACCGTCTCGGCCTCCGGCAGTCGCGCCGCGGCCAGTCGCGCGCGCAGATCGTCGAGCTCGGCGTCAGTCGCGTGGGCTTCGAATGCTTGGACGTCGCTGGTTGGACGGGGCATGAGACCTCCTGGCCATCGCGGAACCGGCCGTGAGCTTTCGAGAACCGGCTAAGACGGTTCTACTACGCCGCCCCGTCTCGGTGCAACCAGCTATGGTGGTTCCATGCGCACTGGGTTCCCTGACTTCCGCCTCGGCAGCGTGCTGGCGACGAGCTTCACGGGGACTCTGTCGGAGCGTCACGGCGACACCGTGGAGCGCATTCCTGTGCCGCAGCGCCTCGTCGACTGGCTGGCGGTGAACGGCCTCGACGTGGACTCCTGCACCACCGCCCAGCTCGACCTCGCTCGGGAACTGAGGGAGGCGATCCACGCCGCCGCGACAGCGGCCGCGACCCAGGACGCCCTCCCCGCGTCCGCGGTCCAAGTCATCAATGACCGCAGCGCTCAGGGCCGGGCCGCGGCCATCCTGACGCCCGAGGGCGAGCGGCGATGGCGGCTCGGCTCGGCTTCCGGGGTGGAAGATGCCCTCGGCGTGATCGCCGCCGACGCGATCAGCGTCATCTCAGGCGAGCGCGACGGAAAACTGGCCTTGTGCGCTTCGCCGACCTGCCGAGCCGCCTTCTTCGACACCAGCCGAAGCCGCACCCGCAGATGGTGCGACATGAACACGTGCGGGAACCGGGAGAAGAAGGCGCGCTTCAACGCCAACCAGCGCAAGAACCCCGGATCAGCGGAGTGATCGTTACCTGAGAGCGGCCGCGCTACCGGCCCGTCTCCCCCGTCTCCGTCACCCGCCGATCGTGCCGCAAGTCGTCGAAGAGGCGGGCCGACCTCTTGGCGTCCCACTTCAGTACGTTGCCCTTCGATGTGGGGACGCCGATGCCGGACACGGGCACGTTGATCTGCTTGCCCTTGCCGCCCGCGACGCTCTGTACCGCGCGGAACATCGCGCTGAGGTCGCGCAGGCTCATGCCCTTGTCGACGATGAGCGTGTCGAGCCCGGCCTGCATGGCCGGGCCTATCTCCCGTGGGTCGAAGAGCGTGTCGGGGCGTGCGGCCTGGTGGGCGAGGGTCGACAGGAACTTCTGCTGGTTCTTGGAGCGGCCCAGGTCGCCCTCCCTCTCCTGGTGCCGCTGGCGGACGAAGGCGAGCGCCTGCTTGCCGTTCAGGGTGTGGCAGCCCTTGCGCAGGTCCGCGCCCGACTTCTTGTCCTTGATGTCCCGGTCGAGGCACATCCGTACGCCGCCGATGGCGTCGACGATGTTCACGAACCCCGCGAAGCCGATCTCCGCATAGTGGTCGATGCGCAGTCCGGTGTTCTTCTCGACGGTGTGCACGAGCAGTTCGGGGCCGCCGTAGGCGAAGGCGGCGTTGAGTTTGTCGCCCTCGGGGCGCTTGGTCTTGCCCGTCAGTGTGTCCAGGCGGCCGGGCACGGTGATCCAGGAGTCGCGCGGCAGGCTGACCATGCTGGTTCCGTTGGCCCCGGTGTGCAGCAGCATCATCGAGTCGGTGCGCCGCCCGCCGCCCCCGCCGGCCCGCAGGTCCTGCACGTCGTCCTGGGAGAGTCCGTCGCGGCTGTCCGAGCCCACGATCAGGTAGTTGGTGCCCTCGCCGGGCGGCGGGCGGTCCCCGTACGCGCCGAGGTCGACCTCCCGCTGGAGCCGCGTCTCGGCGTAGCCGTACGTGCCGCCCGCCGCGACGATCACGGCGCCCAGCAGGACGAGCACCACCCGCCGCAGCCTCCTGCGCTTCTTCGACTGCCGGGCGTGGGCGCGCCGGGGCCCGTAGCGGGAGCTGGGGCGTTCGGCGAACCGCTCACGGGTGGTGGAGCCCGAGCCTTCCGGGGTCGCCACGTATGCGCCCTGATCGGCGGCCGGTTCCGGGCCCTGGTCCCCGTACGCGCCCTGGTCCCCGTACGCGCCTTGGACCGCGTCCGGCTCCGGGCGCCACGGCTCGCCCGTCACCCGCACCGGGTCTGTCATGGTCGGCTCCCTTGGTCACGTGCCGGGTCCAGCTCGCGCGGGCGCGGCAGCTCGTCGAGCGGATCTCCCGAAGCCCCGCCGGGAGCCCCGACAGACATCTCTCCCGTCGGCGCTTCGAGCAGGTACGGGTCGGCGGTTCCGGTGCGCTTCATGCTGTGCCACTTCAGGCGGGTGCCGAGCAGCGCCGTGATCACCGAGTGGATGACCACCAAGTACATCAACTGCCGGTAGACGAACTGCTGGAGCGGAAGCACCCACAGCACGCGCAGCCGTTCGCGGTCGAGCCGCAGCGCGTACGCGGCGGTGACCAACTGGACGGCGAGGAAACCGAACCAGACGAGGGCGGCCTCCACCGGGTCGCGGAACAACGCCCCGAACAGGGCGAACATGTCCACGACCGGTGCGCACAGCGGCAGCACGATCTGGAACAGCGTGACGTAGAGCAGCACACGGCGGCCGAAGCGTCCGGCGGGGCCGACCCCGACCACCGCCTGACGGTGCTTCCACATCGACTGGAGGGTGCCGTAGCACCAGCGGTAGCGCTGGCGCCACAACTGCCGCACCGTGCTGGGCACTTCGGTCCAGGCGACCGCCGACTCCTCGTACACGACGCGCCAGCCCGCCCGCCAGAGCGCCATCGTGAGGTCGGTGTCCTCGGCCAGCGTCTCGTCGCTCACACCGCCGACGCCCATCAGCGCGTCCCTGCGGAAGGCGCCGATCGCCCCCGGCACCGTCGGCATGCACTCCAGGACCTCGAACATCCGCCGGTCGAGGTTGAAGCCGAGTACGTACTCCAGGTGCTGCCATTTGCCCAGCAGGCGGCGCCGGTTGCCGACCTTGGTGTTGCCGCTGACCGCGCCGACCGCCGGGTGGGCGAGCGGCTGGATCAGCCGGGCGAGGGCCTCGGGCTCGAAGATGGTGTCCGCGTCGACCATCACGACGATGTCGTGACGGGCATGCGCAAGGCCGGTGTTGAGGGCGCTCGGTTTGCCGCCGTTGGGCTGGCGGATGACCGCCACCCGCGGGTCGTCGATGTCCTCGGCGATGTCGGCCGTCGCGTCGGTCGAGCCGTCGTCGATGACGATGATCTGCAGGTGCGGGTGGGTGGAGGCGAGCAGCGAGTACACGGTGGAGGCGATGCCGGCCTCTTCGTTGTACGCGGGCACCAGGACCGTCACCGGGTCCCGCACCTCGCGAAGGCGTGGCGCACCCGGCTGGTACCGGTGCAGCCTGCGCACGTGGAGCCGGGCGAACACCATGAACAGGAGCATCCGCAGGACGCCGAGCACGCCCGTGAGGGTCAGCGTCCACACCATCAGGGTGAGGAACGCGTGCCCGAGCCGCTGCGACCAGATCAGGCCCTCGCCCTTGATCTCCTGGGCGACCGGGACCTTTTCGACGAAGGAGGGGCGTCCGAGGCCACCGCTGACGGTGGTGAATGACTTCACGCGGCGGTCCTGCAGCAACTCCTCTGCCTCGCGGTAGCCGAGGTCGGTCTGGCTGTGCTGCGTCACGACGCCGCGCCACGGCTTGCGGTCCTTGTGGTCCGATGCGACCACCAGATACCCCTGGTCCGCCGCGCGCTGCGCGGCCGGCCACTGCGGTCCGCAGAGGGTGTCCGCGGCCGTGGTGTGCGGCAGCCGCAGCAGGGTGGTACTGATGCCGGACGCACCCGCGAGAGCGCTCTGGGTGAGGGACAGTTCGAGGCGCGCGCGCAGCGGAGATGCGACACCGAGGTCGCCGCCGCTGTAGGTGTACGAGCCGATCTCGTGGCCCTCGCGCAGCATCCGCCGCATCAGCTCCGGGTGCCGGGCCGCGTCCTTCCCGTAGACGAAGAACGTCGCGTGCGCGTGGTGTCTGCGCAGCAGGTCGAGCAGGCGCGGCGTCCACTCCGGGTCGGGCCCGCCGTCGAAGGTGAGGGCGACGGTCCCCGGCGGCATGGCCGCGGTGGTGACCCCCTTCGGGCCGAACCGCAGCAGCGGCTTCCCGTCGTCCGCCTCGCGCGGGATCGGCCGCGTGCACGGCGGCTTGGTGCGCGCGGCGTCGACCTGGTGGGTCGTCCAGCCCTCGAAGAGGAGGGCGACGGCTACCACCAGGAGGACGAGCAGGAGGACGAACCAGTGTCCGCGCGGCGGGCGGCGGACAGCGGTGCGCCGGGTCACTGCTTGAGGCCTCCGGCCGGCGGGGCGGCTCTGTCGGCCGCCGGGGGACGGTGATCCTCACGGCCCGCGTCCGCGTCCCCGTCCCCGTCCCCGCGGGTGGAGACCGGTCCGTTCGTGCTTGGCGGCTGCGTGCCGACGGGCTGCCAGAGGTCGCTGACCACCGTGCCGACGAACGCCAGATACCCGAGGCAGGTGCAACCCACGACCAGCGCCAGGCCTTGCAGCGTCCACCTGCGCCAGCCCGACTGGTCGATGAAGATGGGGGGTTGGGGGTCGACGGCCTGGGGAAGCCGCGCCACCGGGGGCACGCGAGGCTCCGCCGCCCGGTGCGGCATGCCCTGCGGCGTGCGGTGGGGCATGCGCTGCGGCATGTCCCGTCCCGTGTACTGCGCCATGTGCGGCGCCGTGTACTGCTGCGCCCCGTGGGCAGGGGGTACGGACGACCATCGCCCGTCATGGGGTGTGCTGGCTATGTGGGGGATGCCCTGCACTGGTGCTCCTGATCTGCGGCCGCGCACGCGCGACTCTTTGTGTGGGGGGTACGGACCCGGGGGTCCGCTGCACTGCCCGCGCGATGTCAGGAGCCGCATCCCGGTACCCGGCGCGCACGGAGTTCCCGTACGCACGCGTGCGGTGCGCCCTTCCCGGGTGGGGCCGGGAAGGCCACGTACGCACGGCCCTCTCAAGGGCCGGGAGGCCAGGGGCGGCCGTCAGGCATCACGCGGCCCCCGACCCTACTAGGGAGGACGGTGTCGGGCACCCCCGGACAGGGGTGAGCTGGGACTCCCGGTCAGCGCGGTGCGGGAGCCTTCGCGTCGCCCTCGGTGCGGAGCCACACGGTGCGCTGCGGGTAGGGGATGTCGATGCCCGCGGCGTCGAGCGCCTCCTTGGCGCGGCGGCGCAGTTCTCGGGTCACGCTCCACTGCTGGAGGGGGACGGTCTTGACGGCCATGCGGACGACCACTCCGTCCGCGTCGAGGGACTGCACCCCCCAGACCGACGGGTCTTCGAGGAAGACCCCCTTGAACTGCGGGTCCTGGCGCATGTCGTGACCGGTCCGCTCCAGGACTTCGTACACGGTGTCGAGGTGGGACTCGTACGCGACGGAGATGTCCAGGACGGCGCGCGCCCATTCCTGGCTGTCGTTGCGGACGCGCAAGATCTCTCCGTTGCGGATGTGCCAGAGACCGCCGTTGAGGTCGCGGATCTGGGTGAGCCGCAGGCCGACGTGCTCGACCTCGCCGATGGCCTCTCCGAGGTCGACGGAGTCGCCGACGCCGTACTGGTCCTCGAGCATGATCAGCATTCCGGCCAGGTAGTCGGCGACGAGGCTCTGGGCGCCGAAGCCGATGGCGAGGCCGACCACGCCCGCACTGGCGAGCAGCGGGCCGAGGGCTATGCCGACCTGATCGAGGATCATGGCCGTGGTGACGACGGCGATCACGATGGTGACGATGCTGCTGAGCACCGAACCGATAGTGCGGGCTCGCTGCTGACGCCGTTCGTTCGCCCGCGCGCGGTCACGGTGCAGCACGGCAGGGCCTCGGTTGCTGCGGCGCGGCTCGTCCGCTTCCCCTGCCGATCCCGATGATCCGGATGATCCGGCCGACTCAGCCGACTCGGCCGGCTCCAGGATGCGCTGCACGACACGGGTGATGGCCTTCTTGGCGACTGCCCGGAAGATCATGGCCCCGACGACGATGATCGCGATGCGCAGCGGAATGCCGATCACGGTGCCGATGTGGTCGGTCAGGAACTCCGGGGCCGCGAGCGCCGGCGGACGGCCGACGCCGAGGACCTGGGGCGTCGTGGGGTCGATGGTTGCCAAGGGTCGAGCACTCCGATTCGTCGGTCTGGGATCACGAGGGACCCCATGCGCCTTTCCCGGCAGCACGGACTCAACACGGGGCGGTGTGTGGATGACGTGATGACGGTGCGGAACGGGAGTGCAGACGGGGGGTCCGCTCCCCTGCCTCCGCAGCAGCGGCTGGTGCGGAGGCCCGGGAAGCCGCGGCCCTGGGTGGGCGCTACGTCACGAGAGGTCCTCGATGCGGATGTTGTCGTGATAGATGACCCGCGTCGGAACGTCTCCGTTCTCGATCGACTCGTCGGGGCGGTAGAGACCCCACTTGAGGTAGCCGAACTCGGTCGGGTTCTCGGGGTGGAAGGTCTGCACGTCGTCGTACGTCTTGCGCAGCGTGAAGTCCGATTCGCCCGGCATCTTGGTGGAGATCTTGTAATAGCCGGTCTTGTCCTTCGTCCAACTCACGTCCACCCGGAAGGACATCCACTGGTTGACGTGCGACGTGAAGTCGTCGACCACCGTGGCCTGCAGGTTGAGGAGCGGCGACCGGAAAGCGATGCTGTTCCGCTTCGTCATCAGGTAGAAGGACGGCTTGTTTCCACCGGCGTGCTTCCCCTGGAAGATGATGTCGCCGCTGTCCGAGTCGCCCGATTCGTACGTCTTCCAGTCCTTCAGCAGGACGTCGAACTCGTACCGGTGCTCGTCGCCCACTTCGATCTTCCCCTCGGGGACATCGTTCGTGGCGCTCTCACTGCGCGGGGCTCCGTCGGAGACGTAGTCGGGGTCGCCGAGTGTCACCTTGTGCGCGATGGCGTGGTCGTCCCCGGACTTGACGACGGATGACGCGTCCTTCGCCTTGGCGTGGGTCGTCGTCAGGCCGGGGATGCCGGAGTTCAGGCTGCCGTCCTTGTAGTCGACGTTCAGCAGGGGCGATGCGCCCTTGGGCTCGCTCTTCGCAGGCCGGGGCTTGTCCTCCTGACCCGCCTGGGCGGTGGCCAGGCCAACGATCGTCAGCGTCCCTGCCAGCCCTGCGGCGGCAGCGGTCCGCACCCTCGTCCTTGCCTTCCGCGTCGACCGGTGCGTCGTCCTGCGCTGCTCGTTCACCATGCTCAGCTCGCCTTCTTGTCGTCGATCCGGACGAGGTCGTGGCCTCGCAGCGTGTAGAGCCTGCCGTCGCTGTCGGCGTTGACGTGGGGACCGCTGTACCACGCACCGTTGATCTCGGGTACGACCTTGCTGACGGCGAAGGTCTTCGGGTCGAAGCGGAAGAGGGTCGTGTCGGAGACGCCGTAGACCCTTCCCCGGCTGGTGACCATGGCCGCGAATCCGGGACAGATGTCACCGTGGTCGGCGGTGTGGACCACGGTGCGGGCCCGTAGGCCGATGACGAAGAAGCCGCCCTTTCTGGTGAGTCCGTACAGGTTGCCGCCCTGAACCGCCAGTGCGGCCACTCCCGTGGTCAGGGAATCGGGGAGGTCGATGCGCCACAGCTCCTTCCCGACGACCGGGTCGAAGGCGACGACCGTGCCGCGCGGCCCCTTCGTGGTGGGGTTGTCACCGCCGAGGTACGCGATGCCCTCCCGGGTGGCGACCGCGCGCACCAGCTGGATGTCGTCGACCGGGTTGATGAACGCGCGCTTCTTGCCCGTCTTCGGCGAGTAGGTCCACAGCGAGCCACCGCCCTCGGTGTCGGACTGCACACCGACGAGCATCAGCCGGTTGACCGGGTCGTGGCAGATGTCGAGCGGCCGGTTCTGCTCGCTCGGGAACGAGGCGATCTGGTGGGGCTGCTTGTCGTCCGACGGGTCGTACGCCCATATGCCCTGCGAGCTGTACTGGCCGGTGTAGAGCACGCCGGCCAGCAGTTCGGCGTCCTTCGCCTCGCCGGGCGCCCGGAGGTTGACCACCGTGTCGGTGCCCAACTCATGGCGTGTGATGACGTTGTTGCCACCGACGAAGACGTACTTGTCGTCGGCGGCGATGCCCATCGCGGTCTGCGGGCTGAGGGGTGCGCCCGCCTTGCCGAGTTCAGTGATGACGGACGTACCGGCGGCCGTGTCGATCTCGCCGACGAAGCCGTACCCCGAGACGACGGTCAGTTTGCCGTCGGCGTGGTCGAGGCCCCAGATCTCACCGAGGTCGGGACCGTCGAACTCGACGGGGGCGAGCGCTTGGGTGGCCGCCGAGTAGGAGTACAGACCGGCGTCGGAGGCGAAGTAGATCACGTCGCCCTTGGCGGTCAGGTTCTTGACCACCTTGCCCTCGGTGGTCTTCACCTTGTACGAGGAGAGGTCGGCCAGGTCAAGCACGGCCAGCTTGGCGGGTTGGGTCGACCCCGATGTGCCGACGACGAGGCGGTCGCCGACGACGGCGAGCTCACGCAGGCTTGGGTCCTTCTGCAGCTCCGGCGGTGTGACGTTGCTGAACGTGCCCTTCGCCCGGTCGTACGCGTACAGCGACGCCTTGCTGGCCTCGCCGCCGCCGGACAGGACGCTGCCCGCTCCGAAGAAGACGGTCTTGTCCGTGGCCGCGACGGCCCTGGCCAGAGTGGCCTTCGGGTCCGGGATGCCGAGGTTGGTCATCTTGTCGTCGGCCGGGTCGTACATCCACAGCGCGGGGGCCTTGCCGGGTATGCCGCCCACGGCGTACACGGTGCCGTCCGGGGCGACGGCCAGCTCGCGGATGTCACGGTCCTCGGTCCGGCCGACGCCCACGGCGGGCTTGTCCGGGGTGCTCAGGTCCCACCGGAAGAGGTTGGGCTTGCCTTCATCGCCCTTGGTCAGGATGCCGGCGTACAGGTACTTGCCGTCCTTGTCGGCGGCGAGCGCCTGGATCGAGTGCCCGTAGCCGATTTCGGTCTGCGACACCACCTTGCGGGTCGGCAGATGGAACCCGATCACCCGGGTGGGAGTGAGATTGCGTGATCCGATGTAGACGGTGTCGCCGACCTGGATCCCGCTCATCAGCGCGAACTGGACGATGCCGGGGCCGAGATCGGTGACCCTGGTACGGAATCCTTCCGGCGCGGCTTGGGCCGTCGCGCTGAGCAGCGGTGCCGCTGCCGCGGCGAGCCCGATGCCTCCGCCTGCCCGGAGCAGTCTGCGCCTGCTCATCGATGTGTGGTGTCGCACGTGAACTCCTTTGTCAGTGCGGGATATGTGGGGGGGGGACAGCGCACAAGTGGGTGAGCGGAGCTCACGGGAGAGCGCTGGTGGCCTGTGGTGAGGGCGGTGCGTGGGGGACGCCGCCCCCGCCCGTCAGGCCGACGTCGCCAAGGCCGCCCGGTGGACGGCGTGGGCGAACGGTCTTTGTGAGCAGTAGCGCACGACTTCGTCGATGGCACTGCTGGTGATGCGCCGGAGCTCGCCGCCGAGCGAGCCCGCGATGTGCGGGGTGAGCAGGACGTTGGGAAGGGAGTAGAGCGGTGATGCCGCGGGCAGCACCTCCGGCTCGGTGACGTCGATGACCGCGTGGATGCGCCCGCTCGCGGCTTCGGCGGTGAGCGCGGCGGTGTCGACGAGGGAGCCGCGGGCCGTGTTGATGAGAGTGGCGCCGTCCCGCATCGACGCCAGCCTGCGGGCGTCCAGGATGTGGTGGGTCTCCGGCAGGGCGGGGGCGTGCAGTGTGACGACGTCCGAGTCCGCGACGAGTTCGTCGAGTTCGACGTGCCGGGCGTCGAGTGCCGCCGCCTGTTCCGCGTCGATGTACGGGTCGGCGAGCAGGAGATCCAGTTCGTAGGGCCGCAGCAGTTCGAGCACCTTGCGGCCGATGAGCGAGGCACCGACCACGCCCACGGTCCTGCGGTAGTTGCCGAACCCCGGGAAGCGCTGCGACCAGTCGGACACGTCACGGTGCTCGCGGTAGATGCCGCCGATCTCAAGGACCCGCTTGTTGGCGAAGAGGATCGCGGCGACGGTGTACTCGGCCACGGGCACGGCGTTGGCCGCGGCGGCCGAGGAGACCGCGATCCCGCGGTCCCAACAGGCCTGCGTCACATGGTGCTTGACGCTCCCTGCCGCGTGCACGATCGCCTTCAGGGCCGGTGCGCGGGCCAGCAGGTCCTCGTCGAGGACCGGGCAGCCCCATGAGGTGATCAGGATTTCCACGTCCTTCAGGGCCGGTTCGTCGTCGAAGTCCTCGGCCACATGGTCCGGATCGATGTCGACGTACGCCGTCAGACGCTGCCTCTCGGCAGGCGGGAACATCGCGTCCCGGTGCCGGCGGCCCATGGCGAACAGGGCGCGGGGCCGGGAGGCCGCGGTCGAGTGCATACGGGGATTCCTCACGGTGGTGGCTTGCTCGTGGCCTACTTGACGGCGCCGGCGGTCATGCCGGACTTCCAGAACCGCTGGAGCATCAGGAAGACGATGATCAGCGGTACGACGGACACCAGCGAACCGACGACGGCCAGCAGGTAGTCCTCGGGGTGCCCTTGGGAGAGCGCGGAGGAGTACCACACGTAAAGACCGAGGTTGACCGGGTAGAGGTCCTGGTCGGAGAGCATCACCAGGGGCAGGAAGAAGCTGTTCCAGATCTGCGTGAACTGGAAGAGGAAGATGGTCACGAAGCCGGGTGCCATCATCGGGAAGGCGACGCGGCAGAAGGACCTGAACTCCCCCGCCCCGTCCATCCGCGCCGCTTCCAGGACCTCGTCCGGCACATAGGCGGCGCTGAAGACGCGGGCCAGATACACGCCGAACGGGAAGACGAGGCCTGGCACGAACACGCTCCAGAACGTGTTCACCACACCGGCTTCGGCGGCGAGCAGGTAGAGCGGGATCGCCATCGCCGTGCCGGGCACCATCACGCCGAGCAGGACCAGCGAGAACAGCCGCTCCTTGCCGGGGAACACGAGCTTGTCGAAGGCGTACCCGGCGGCGACGCCGAACAGCGATGCCAGCAGGGCGCCGACACCGGCGTACCCCACGGTGTTGAGCACCCAGCGCAGGTAGACGCCGTCGTCGGCGGCGAACAGCTGCTCCAGGTTCTCGGCGAGGTGGATCTCGTTGCCCAGGGAGAAGCCGTTCGTCCCGAACAGGTCCTCGCGGCTCTTGGTGGAGGACAGCATCAGCCAGGTGAGGGGCAGCAGGGTGTAGAGGGTGGCGAGGCCCAGCATCGCGGTGACCCCTGCCTTGGACAGCAGGACGGACGGTGGCTTGGTCACGGCTTGCTCCCGCGGCGTGAGATACGGGTGACGATGAACGAAAGCACGGCGGCGAACACGGCGATCAGCAGCGAAGCGGCCGCCGCGAGGCCGAAGTCGTTGTTCTGGAAGGCGGCCGTCTGGACGTACATATTGGGTGTCCAGGTGCTGCCGATCGCGCTGGAGGCGCTGTAGATGACCTTCGGCTCGGTGAAGAGCTGGATCGACCCGATGACGGTGAACAGGACGGCCAGCGCGATCGACGGGCGGATCATCGGGACCTTGATGGCCAGCGCCGTGCGGATGGCACCCGCGCCGTCGACCTTCGCCGCGTCCAGTGTCTCGCGGGGCACGGCCTGCAGGGCGGCGTAGAAGATGACCATGTTGTAGCCCATCCACTCCCACACGGCGATGTTGGCCGCGGAGAACACCGCGACGTCGGCCGACAGGAAGCTGATGTCGATGCCGCCGGACTTCAGGAAGTCGATCACCGGGCTCAGGCCCGGCGTGTAGAGGTACACCCAGATCAGCGCGGCGATGAGACCCGGCACGGCGTGCGGCAGGAACAGCGCCAGCTGGAAGAAGGACCGGGCCTTGGCCAGGCCGCTGTCGAGCAGCAGGGCGAGTACCAGTGCGCCGCCGATCATCACCGGAATGTAGAGGGCGCAGTACGCGGCGACGACGAGGAAGCCGTCCAGGAACTGCGGGTCGGTCAATGCCTCCGCGTAGTTGTCCAGGCCGGAGAAGACGTTCTCCGTACCGCCGAACCCGAGGCCGGATGTGCGAGTGGTGAACAGGCTCAGCCAGGCCGCGTACGCCAGCGGGGCAAGCGTGACGACCGTGAACAGGACGAAGAACGGGGACAGGAGCAGGGTGGCGGTTCGGCGCTGTCCACGGGTGGATGGGGATGCCATGCCGGCCTTTCTCGGTGGGACGGGTCGAGCGGTTGACCGGCACGCTTACGGAGCGGTGACCTTCATGCCGCGCTGCCTCATGTGCTTGACGGTGGTCTTCTCGGCGTCCGAGAGCACCTCGGGCAGGTCTGCCTTGCCCTCGGCGACCTTGGGAAGCTCGTCCACGATGGCGGTGTTGGTGGTGCCCATGGCGGGGCCCCAGGTCCAGCCGCGCCGGATCGCCCGGTACGACGACGCACCGATGGCATAGACGTCCTGTCCGCCGAAGTACTGCGTGCCGAACGCCTTCTTGGTGACCGGCACGAGCTTCGGGTCGGCGGGGAACATGCTGCTGGTGCCGGAGGACACCCATGCCTTCATGCCCTCGGGGTCCGTGGTGATCCACTTGATGAACTCGGCTGCGGCACCGCTGTTGTCGGCCCCCTTCGGGATCACGAAGGACGAGCCTCCGTACATGCCCGAGGCCGGCTTGCCGTCCCAGGTGGGCACGGGGGCCACGGCCCATTTGCCCTTCTGGTCGGGGACGGTCGCCTGGTGCGCCCCGGCGCACCAGCTGGCGCAGACATAGGCGACGGTCTGGTTCTTCTGGACGCTCGTCCAGAACGGGTCCAGTGAACTCAGCGAGCGGACGAGGTCCTTGCGGGCGAGGTCGCCCCAGTAGCCCGCGGTCTTCTTGGAGGGGGCGTCGTCGACCGTCACCTTCCAGGAGTCCTTCCCGGCGGTGAACCACTTGCCGCCCGCCTGCCAGGTGAGCGCACTGAGGAGGCCGGGGTTGTCGGTGTAGAGGACCCCGCCGCGGGCGTCGGGATCGGCCTTCTTCACCTTCTCGGTCATGGTCCGGTAGGCGTCCCACGTCTTGGGTACGCCGATCTTGTGCCGGTCGAAGAAGTCCTTGCGGTACATCATCATCAGGGGCGCCGCGTCACGGGGGACCGCCCAGGTCCTGCCGCCGAGGTCGACCAACTGGCGTACGGCTTGGGGGAATTGGTCCTTGACCACGGGGCCGAGCGTTTCGCTCAGGTCTTCGATCTTCCCCTGGGCCGCGAACTCCGGCAGGTTCGGGTACTCGACGACCGCGACGTCCGGGGCGGTGCCGGCCTTCACCGCGTTGGTGAGCTTGGAGTAGTACTCCTGCCCCGACGGGACCGTCTCGAAGGTCACCTCGATGTCCGGGTGGCTTCGGTTGAAAGCCGCGGCCACCTCGTCGGAGCCCTTGACGAAGGACCAGAAGGTGACCTTTCCGGTCTTCTCGGCCGCGGGGGCGGACCCCTGGCCTGCTCCTCCGCACGCCGTGGCAAGCAGGGCGAGGGCCGCGACAGGGCCGGCCAGGGCGGCCGTGGTTCTGCGAAGCATGATGTTCGCCGATCGTTCGCTGGGATGTCGAACGAAATCATTAGCCAGCACCAAGGCTTCGTCAATGCTTTTGGTTTCATTCAACGCCAAACGAAAGCAAACGATGCGCGCGAGTCGCGCCCTACTTGCGCTCGGCGGCCTCCAAGGGCGCCCCGCTGGACGCCCTGACCCGCAGCTCCGGACGGAGCAGCAGCTCGGCGAGCGGGGGTGTCGCGTCGGCGAGCCTGCGCATCATCAGGTCGACCGCCCACTCCCCCACCGCCCGCTTGGGCGGCGCCACGGCCGTGAGTGGGACGTCGCTCAGCTCGGCGACCTCGTCGTCGTAGGTGACGATGGCCAGGTCATCCGGGACGCCGAGGCCGCGCGCCTGCAGGAGACCGACGAGGGTGACGGCGTCGAGATCGTTGTGGACCAGCGCCGCCCGGACCTCGCCCGCCTCGACGGCCCGTACGAGCTCCGCCAACTGCTCCTCGAACGGGGCGGGCTCGTCGGCGGAACCGATGTGGTGCTCCGGGCCCGTCGGCAGCCCCAGGGCGGCGCACGCCGCGGCGTAACCCTCTCGGATCAGGGGCGTGTTCGGGCTCTCGACCCTGGCCACCAGCGCGATCCGCTCGTGCCCCAGCGCGGCGAGATGGCGCACCGCGAGGCCCGCGCCGAAAGCGTGGTCGGACGCGACCTGCTCAAGCCGTCCGGCCTGCGCGCCGGCCCGCCGGTCCACGAGGACGACCGGCACGTCGAGGCCGCTCAGCCACTCCTCGGCCTCCTCGGCGGGTTCGAGGCCCGCGCGCGGCATCAGCAGCAGACCGTCGGCGCCCGACGCGACGAGCCGCCGCACCTGCTCCTTGTTGTCCGCGAGCGTCTCGCCGGAGACCGTGAGCACGACCCGGACGCCGTGCGTACGCGCCGCGTCCTGCACCCCTCGGATGATCTCGGGGTAGTAGTAGCTCCCCGGGGGCACGACGAGGCCCAGTACGTGTCCCTGACGCACCGCGGGCCTCGGCGCCGCGGGGCCGGAGGAAGTGGCCTGCTGGGCCGCGGCCGGGGACATCGCGCCACCGTGCACGCGGACGAGGAGCCCGCGGCCGGCCAGGTCCCGCACGTCCTGGCGCAAGGTGACGGCGGAGACACCCATCTCGGCGGCCGCCTCCTTGACCTTGATGGTCCCCCGGCGCTCCACCATGCGCAGGATCGCTTCACGCCGCTCTTCTGTCAGCACCCGCATGCCCCTCTCACTGCTCGCTGCTCCTGCTCATCGCGAGTGAAATCGTTTGCTTTCACTCGACAAGCGAAAGGTATCAATGGGCAGCCGGAGGCGGCACCATCCGTTCACCCCGTGGCCCTCCGCCCGACGCCGTACCTGCCGGACAGGCTTCACGGCAAGATCACAGAGTGCTCTCTGTCATGGAATGCCCATGACAGAGAGGATCTCTTCCATGGCCAACTCCCGCAGACACCGGACCACTTACGGCCGACTGGCCCTCGTCACGGCCCTCGCGGCGGTCGCCGCCGCCGTGCCCCTGAACTCCGGCGCGCTCGCGGCCACGGCACTGCCCGCCGTCGAGCCGCGCGCCGAGACCCCCGCCCTGCACGACGACGAAGCGGGCGGCGACGCCGACGCCGACGACCCGGCGATCTGGCGCAACACCGCCGACCCGGACCGCAGCCTGGTCGTCGCCACCGCCAAGCAGGGCGGTCTTCGCGTGTACGACCTCGCCGCGCGCGAGGTGCAGTCGGTTCCCGCACCTGCCGCGCCCGGACCTGACGACGCACCCGGCCGCTTCAACAACGTCGACCTGGTGCACGGCCTTCGCCTGCCGTCGGGCCGCACCGACCTGGCCGTGACGAGCGACCGCGGCAGCGACCGGCTGCGGGTCTACCGCATCGACCGCGACCGCGCGGGCGGCCCGCTCACCGACGTCACCGACCCGTCCGCGGCACCCGTCTTCTCGTCCTCGCAGGAGGAGATCAACGAGCAGCGCACCGCGTACGGCCTCGCGACCTGGACGGACCCGTCGACGGGCCGGTCCTACGCCCTGGTCAGCCGACGGGAGCGGACCCGCATCGCGCTCCTCGAACTGACCCCGAAGAGCGACGGCACGGTCGGCTACCGCAAGGTCCGCACACTCGACCTGCCTGCCGACTTCCGCCTGCCGAACGGCACTTCGTGGTCGCCGTGCGGCGAGCCGGGCGAGCTGCCCCAGGTGGAGGGCATGGTCGTGGATCCGGCCAACGGCACGCTCTACGCGGGACAGGAGGACGTCGGTATTTGGCGACTCCGTGCCGATCTGACCGGCAAGCCCCAACTCGTCGACAAGGTACGGGAGTTCGGTGTCCCCGGGACGTACGACCCTTCGACCGAGGAGTGCGAGGCGGGAGCCGACCCCGGCTACGGCGGCAAGCACCTCAAGGCCGACGTCGAGGGCCTGACGCTGCTGGACGACGGCGACGGCAGCGGCGACGGACAGCTGCTGGCCTCCAGCCAGGGCGACAACACCTTCGCCGCCTACGACCGCGAGCCGTCCGACCACAACGAGTACGAGGGCGGTTTCCGCGTCACCGCGGCCTCCTCCGCGCTCGACGGCTCCGAGGAATGCGACGGTGCCGCGGTCCTCAACAAGCCGCTCGGCGCCAGGTATCCGCACGGTCTGCTCGTCGTGCAGGACGGTCACGACGTACCGGGCGATCCCGAACGGCCCTCCACCAACTTCAAGTTCGTGGACCTGGGCGACGTACTCGACGCCGTCGACGACTGACACCACATCGGGTGGCGGCCCCACGGGCCGCCACCCTTTTTCTTTTCTTATTCAAGCGAAATGGTGATCTATCGCCGCTGCCGACCATGGCCAGAATTTCACCCGCCCAGAATGAGACGCTCCCTTCGCCGGAACACGACAGTCTAGTCGGGCACATGACAACGGCAAGCGACTTTTACCCATGACCGGATTTCGTCGATGAATCCCCCCTTGACTCCTTACGCCACCTGGAGCCGGAACGGCCGGCCGCTGTCCGAAAGTCGAGGACGCCGCCCGAAAGCCGAGGTGCCTGTGAATACAGATGAGGCCAAGAGTCATTGACGGCCCGTCAGGCGGCTCGCGCTTCTTTTTGGACAGACCATTGAAAGAGTCGACCTCTTCGAAACATATGGCTCTACGGTTGCTTCAAGTGGGGGGAAACACGAGGGGCACGAGGGGGGAAACGCCGATCGTGTGGGTGTGGCGCGAGAACCGGGGGGTCCGCGCCGCCCTGTAACACCAAAGGCTGTTCTTTCTAGGGGGCTCTGTGCGGCTGCCACTGACCGGGTGCCGCCGGAGCAGATGGTGCTGTCCGGCTTGACCAGCCGGGCCGTCCCATCGAAATCGAATCGGCATTCGAAGTCCTTCTGCCCATCGGCATGCTCAAAGCGCTGGACTCTGCGCAGTCCGCGTCCGCCCCACACCTACATGTCGGGCAACACAGGGACTTTCCGAAGGAGACCCCCGTGACGGAATCTCGGCCGCACAATCCCACTTCCGACGGGAGCGGATTACTGCTCGAGGCGTTCGATGCTCAACTGTTCCGGGAAACTTCCGAAACCGCTCTTGCGAAGCTGGAGAAGCACCTTTCCGATCTCTCCATCAGGGGTCTCGAGCTGATCGATCCCGCGACGTTGTCGGATGCGGCGAAAGCCCTGATGACGACGGAGCGCGAGAGGGTGGCGACGTTCGACGAGGAGAAGCTGGCAGGGATCATCGACCTGTACATCAGGACCGGGATCCAGGTGCACTCGCCCGGATACATGGGCCGCCAGTTCTCTGGCGTCGTACCACTCGCCGGCGTCATCGACTTCGTCAGCTCGGTGGTCAACCAGCCGGCCTCGTTCTACGAGGCGGCCCAGCTGCCCAACGCGGTCGAACGGATCATGGCCGATGAGCTGAACCGCTTCATCGGCTGGGATCCGGCGCGGTTCACCATGGTGACCACCTCAGGCGGGTCCCTGGCCAACCTCACCGCGCTCCTGGCGGCCCGCAACCAGAAGCTGCCGGGCTACTGGTCGGAGGGCGGCTCCTCCTTCCGGGGCCAGCCGCGGCCCGCCATCGCGGTGGGCTCGGACGTGCACTACAGCGTCGCGCGGGCGGCCGGTGTGATGGGCATCGGCGACGCACAGCTCGTGCGCCTTCCGCTGAACAGCCGGGGGCAGATCTCCGTGGCGGACGCACGGCCCGCCCTGGAGGCGGCCGAGCGGCAGAACCTGAAGGTGTTCTGCCTCGTCGCCTCGGCCGGCAGCACATCGGTGGGCGCCTTCGACCCCATCGACGAACTGGCCGACCTGGCACGGGAGAAGGATCTCTGGCTGCACGTCGACGGCGCCCACGGAGCGAGTCTCCTGGTGTCGGACACGCTCCGCGAGAAGCTGCGCGGAATCGACAAGGCGGATTCCCTGACCTGGGACGCGCACAAAATGATGTTCGTGCCCGCGCCGTGCACGATGCTCTTCTACCGGGACAAGGAGTCGAGCCTCACCGCCTTCCGGCAGAAGGCCAGTTATGTGTTCGACGAGGAGCCGGACATTTACACAGCGTACGACAGCGGGGGCAAGAACTTCGAGTGCACGAAACGGCCCATGATCATGACCCTGTGGTCGCTCTGGGCCATGTACGGTCCCGCCCTGTTCGCGGAGAAGATCGAGTACCTCTGCCAATTGACGGAAGAGGCCCACGGCATCGTACGGGCCGAGCCCGACTTCGAGGCACTGCACCGTCCGGAGGCGAACATCCTGTGCTTCCGATATCACCCGGCCGGGGTCAGGAAAGAGGATGTCCATCGCCTCCAGATCGCCATCCGCAACAGCGTGAAGCTCCGGGGAAATTTCTTCATCTCGAAAGTGAACGTCGACGGTGTGGCCGCACTGCGCGTGGTCATGATGAACCACCAGATCACCGGCGAACACTTCCGGATGCTGATCTCCGAGATCAGAAGGACAGGTCAAGACCTGCTCAGCAGCGAAGCGGGAACAGAAACAGCTTAGAGGGGACGGATGTTGAGTACATCTCATGTTCCACAGGCCACCCACGTTCCGCCGACCGCACTGACGCCTGGCGGCGCCCGTGAACTGGCCGACTGGCTCATCCCGGACGGTGAGTTGCTGCCGGAATCAGTTGAAGCCGTAACCGCACTTCCTTCGTTCGCCGAGAAGTTACGTGAATGCGAACGGGTCTGTCAGACGCCGTACAGCGAGGTGTCGCACGACGTTCAGGAAGCCGTCGTCCTGCGTCGCCTCCAGCAAATGGTGAACACGGCGATGCTCAATCCCCTGTGGCGCGACCGCCTGCGCAACGCGGGGACCGTGCAGGCCCCCGAGACCTACGAGGCCTGGCAGCGGATTCCGCTGTCGGACAAGGACATCCAGCGCGACTTCTTCATGGATTCGCGGCCCGGCATGGTGGTGCCCCTCACCCGCGGCGAGTTCGAGATCGTGGCCAGCGGCGGCACCAGCGGCGGCCGCCCGCTCGAAGTCGTGTACTCCCTGCGGGAGTTGAAGGACACGTACGAGATCGCAGGGCGCTTCATGGGTGCCTACCAGCTCGCGAGGTACCTCACGGGCGCCGACCCCAAGTGGCTGTTCACCACGCTGGCCGACTACCAGATGTGGAGCAGCGGCACGATGGTGGGCGGCGTGCTGCAGCACGTGCCCGGCGTCAACTACGTCGGCGCGGGCCCCGTCACGGCCCCCGTCCTGGAGCACATGTTCTCGTACAAGGGCCCCAAAGCCCTGATGGGGATCTCCGCGGGCATCGGGATCCTCAGCGAGCTCGGCGCGGGCATGCGCAGGGAGTCGCGGGAGAGCTTCCGCGTCGCCCTGTACGGCAGCGGGGTGCTCTCGCAGCGCAAGCGGGTGGAGCTGCAGGCGCTGTACCCGAACCTGGCGATCCTCAGCTACTTCGCCGCCACCCAGGCGGAGACCATCGGCCTGCAACTGGACCCCGCGTCACCCAACCTGTCGGCGGTGCCCGGCCTGCACCTCATCGAGATCGTCGACGAGAACGGGCAGTGGGTTCCCGAGGGCGAGGAGGGCGAACTCGTCGTCACCCGCCTGCACGCCCACGAGACACCGCTCCTGCGGCTCAAGCTGGGCGACCGGATGATCCGGCGGCCACGGACCGAAGGCCCTGGCCTGAAGACCCAGCAGTTCGAGTTCGCGGGCCGCACCGGCGATGTGCTCCACATCAACGACAGCCAGTACTCCGCCGCCCGCGCCTACACCGCGCTGCGCGACGAGCTGAAGGCCACCGAGGCGGTGGACCTGGACGCGGTGGCGCACGACGTCCAGTTCGTGAACCACCGCGAGGGCAGGACCATCACCCTGTTCGTCTCGGTGGACGACGTGCTCGGCATGACGTACCGGACGGACACGACCCTTGGCCCCTACGGGGTCCAGCAGGTGTTCGTGAACGCCCTGCCGCGTTCCCTCTCGCTGTTCAACCACGGGGAAGCGAACCCCGCGTCGATCGAGAAGACCGGCTACAGCTTCCGGCTCAAGTTCGTGCCCCGGCTCTCGGCCGAGATCGAGCGGACGGCCGTCGGCAAGGTCCCGCTGGTGCGGGACCGGGGCTAGCGCCGACAGAGCGCCTACAGGAGGAGTGAGGATGAAGCACCAAGTCAACATCATCGCTGTCGTCGACGTCATCGGAGCGCTGTCGGGCAGCACGCTGCTCGACGGCAACCTCTGCATGATGGACGACGGCGGTCACAACAGCGCCCACCAGGGGACGCCGAACCTGTGCACCGTGGTCAAGCCGGGACAGGTCGTCTCGTGGTCCGCCCTGGCCGTGGACCTGCAGACGCCGGTGGAGATCAAGAACATCTCGTTCGTGCCCGCGGACCAGAACGGCCACACGTCTGGGCAGACCTCGGGCCAGGCGCAAAGCCAGACGCAAGGCCAGGGGCAGGGGCAGACACAAGGCCAGATGCCGGGCCAGCCCTACGGCCAGCCCCAAGGTCAGCCATACGGCCAGTCCCACGGCCAGTCCCAGAGCCACGCGCAGGGCGCCCAGGGCGGCAATCACGCCGAGGGCGACAAGCTCGACCTCGACGTCTGGACGGGCGTGGTCCCCAACTGGCTGACGCCCGGGGTCGCTTACCAGTACCGCCTGGAACTCCAGATGTACGAGGGCGAGAACAGCGTCATGCACATCGACACCCCCGCGTTGATGTGCGAGTAGCAGCCGGAGCAGGGCGGCAAGGGCCGGGAATCAAGTAGCGGCGACAAAGGCGGAATCATGCCCCAACAATTGGCGATCATCGTGCTCGTGGACGTCGGCAGTGCGCTGGAGTCCGAGTCACTCGAAGGCAACACCTACCTGTTCGACAACATGAAGCTGCAAGGCTCCACGAACCAGGGAACCGGCGACCTCGTGACGGCGATCAACGGCTCCTACTGGAGTGACGGGTCCCAGGCCAGCGAGCAGGTGCTCAACTGGCTTCCGTACAGCCTGGGTTCCATCCCGCCGACCGTGCCCCGCGGCTATGAGTTCGAGCGGGCGCGGCGGAGCGACGAGAAGGCGCTCGAAGACCTCCAGGACCTGGCGACCAAGTCCTCGGTCGCCGGCGTCGACCAGGCCGAGCAGCTGAGCCAGATCCGCAAGACCGTCGGAGCCCGCGTCAAGACCACGCGGCGCACGCGCGGCCGCATGTCCGGGCAGAAGATCCTGGACGTGACCGGCAAGGTGGTCACCGAGGACAACACGGCGGCGTACACCTACCCCGCCCCGGTGATCACCGACATCTACGGCGAGGCAGTCGACTCGAAGATCATGTATCCGGCGGAGTACGGCTCCCCGGACCTGGTCACCGACGGCTGGTACTGGTCGGCGACCGTCGACACCTCGCGGCCGGGCACCTACTCGTACGTGATGCGGATCCAGCTGCACAAGCTGGTGGGCCTCAACGGCGAGCTGCGGTGGGAGGCGGTCAACCTGATCTGTCCCTCCACTCTCAAGATCACCTCGGAGCCCCGGCGCAACGCCTTCACCAAGGCAGGCATGGGCCTGCTGCCCATCCCCCCGGACGCGGGAGCGCGTCCCGGCAGCCACTGATCCCGCAAGGACTTCAGCCAGAAGGAGGAGCAGATGACCACCACGCCGAGGCGGCGGGAGACCGGCGCCGCGAAGCGGCCCATCTCCATCACCGCCGTAGTGGACTGTGTGGGTGCCCTGGCAGCCGGCAACATGCAGGGCCACCTGTACATGTACGACACGAACAAGTCAGCGGGATCCACCGGCTTCGGCACCGAGGAGCTGCAGACGCGCGCCCGCAAGGGCGACCAACTCCTGTGGAACGCGCTGGCGTTGGAGTGCGAGGCGTATGTCGCCATCGACGGCATCGTGATCGACAGCTCGATCTGCGTACCGGAGCGGAAGGTCTATCCGGGCACCGACGTCGCCTACTGGATCGGCACGGTGAAGAAGGACGCGCCCAACGTCACGTACCAGATCAAGTTCAAGCTGGGCACGAGGGACGAACCGATCGCCACCACCCTGTCGTCGTCCCTCATCGGCTAGGTCCGGGCATGACGGCGTACGCGAAGGAGGAGCGTTGAGCAGCAGCGTGCAGGAGAAGTCGGCAAGCGGCGCGCACCACAAGCAGAATCCCGGACAGCTGAACTCGGTCCAGCTGAACATCGTGACGCTCATCAACATGGAGCGAGCGGTGGAGACGGGCTCCCTGAGCGACTCGATCTACATGATGGACAACAGCATCGGCGGCAAGGGACAGGGCACGTCGTCCCTGGAGACGGTCTGCAAGCAGGGCCAGGTCCTGAACTGGATCGTGCGCCCGCTCGACATGGAGAAGCGCAGGGACGGCACCTGGCCCCCCATGCCGAAGATCAACAACATCACCTTCCTCGACACCGAACTGGGTGACGAGGAGGACGTGGCCGAGCGGAAGATCTTCACCGAGCTGAAGATCTACGGGATGCCCGACCGCATGCGGGACAAGTTCACGCCGGTCTACTACTACTGGGCCGGCACGGTCCTGAGCACCGCCAAGCCGGGCGTGCACAGGTACCGGCTCGTCATGGAGCTGGAGCAGGAACACAAGAAGGAAAAGCTGTACCTGAACACGGCGATTCACCCCTCGATCAGGATCCTCGGGGTCTGACGGACCACGTGACCGCCAGGCCGGATATCGGTCTGGCGGTCATGTGGCGTCGGGCGTAGAGAGGAAGGTTCACCCCAGCACCCCAGGCACGCCCAGGGAGGCCCAGTGGACAGGACCATCGGCAAGGGAACGTTCCGGGACGCGTTCAAGAACCAGGTCATCGCACTCTCCGCGCTGGCGCCGGGCACGGGACGGCGGCTCGCCGAGCGGGCCAACGCGACAGCGGGTCCGGCCGATGCCGCACTGCGGACGAAGGCCGAGTTCAGCACGTTGTACGACCTGCTGCTCGCCGAGCAGGGTGACACGTCGGCGGACGGCAGCCTGGTCCTTCTCGACACGGACGGACAGCTCACCGCGATCGGGCGGATCGTCGACGACTTCCTCAACTCGGCCGAGAACAAAGCGGAGTTCTTCGCTCAGGACATGTATCAGGTCAAGGTCACCGGCTGGCCACCCGGCGTCCTGACGGCCGACGAGGTCATGGAGGCTCCGCAGGGCGCCCGGCTGACCCTGGCCAGGAGCAGCAGCCCGGACGACACGATGCTCGCGACACCGTCGTTCTCGATGGTCAACAGCGGCAACATGACGGCCCACGCGCCCAAGCGCTCCTGGAAGGTCGACTTCGAGGTCGGCGAGAGCGAGGACCGGCTCTACGGCATGGAGCGGATCAACCTCAAGGCGATGTACAACGACCCGTCGCAGATGCGGGAGGCCGTCGCCTGGCGGCTCCTGGAGCGCGCGGGCATCCCGGCGGCGCAGCACACGTACGCGACGTTCTCGATCAACGACCGCTACATGGGGCTCTTCTCGGTCATCGAGCAGGTCGACAAGAAGTTCCTGAAGGACCACTTCGGCAAGAACTCCGAGGGCAACCTCTACAAGGCCTACTGCGGCGACGTCGGCTGCGCGACCCTGGAGCACCGCACCGGCACGGACGGCGCCGACAGCGGACGGCAGTACTTCACGGCGGGCAGCCTGGAGGACGACCGCACGTACCGCCTGAAGACGAACGAGGACAACCCGTCCGCCAACACCTACGACGACCTCGCCGCGCTCGTGAGGACCGTCAACGGAGTCCAACTGGAAGGCGGCGAGGACCGGTTCGCGTCCGACGCCTTCCGCGACGCGGTCGAGCAGGTCCTGAACGTCCCGGCCTTCCTGCGCTGGGCGGGCGCCAACGTCCTCCTGGGCAGCTGGGACAACTACTTCGCGACACCGTCGAACTACTACCTCTACAACTCGGGGCGGCTCGGCGACCCGACGGGCTTCATGGCGCGCCCGTACTTCACGTTCATCCCGTGGGACTACGACAACAGCTCGGGCATCGACTTCTTCTCGACGCAGTGGCAGTACACGGACCTGCTCGACTGGCCCGCGATGAGCCGCAACTACTGCCGGATCACGCGCGCGCCGCACGAGGTGTCACACCTGCCGCTGTTCACCAACCTGCTGCGGCACCACGACTTCTGCCAGTACTACCTCGACCACCTCGAATTCCTTCTGGACACGGAGTTCGGCCCTGAGCGGGTCGCCGCGCTGCTCGGCACGGAGGGCTCGGGGCGGACCGACGGCCTGTGGCAGCTCATCTCGTCCGCCGCGTACGGCGAGTCCACGAGCCCGCACGGACAGCCCTTCACCGGGCGGCAGTTCACCAACGACGAGGTGTACCGCGCCGCGTACCGGCAGTGGGAGATGAGCCGGGGCTCGCAGTTCACGTACGGGATCTTCCACTACACGCGCATGCGCTACGACCACGCACGCCAGCAGCTCGCCGAGCTGCGCAAGACCTACCCGAACGGAGCCAGTGGGGCGACGTTCCCGGGCGCGATGGAGGTACTGCCCTCATGACATCGACGAAGAAGTCGGCGGCGCGCGAGCTCCGCCTGGTCAAGGAAGCGAAGATCCAGGACCTGATCGGCGACGGCGCGGGCACCCGTCTGGAGGCGAGCGGCGTCATCTACCGCGACGGCGCCTTCCTGATCGTCTGCGACAACCTGCCCTCCCTCATCCGGGTCAGCAGCGAGCTGTCGCCCAAGGCTCCGGAGAACGGCGTCCTGACCCGTGCCAAGGGCAAGAAGTCCGGCGGCGCGAAGGCGAACGAGGGGTACGAGGATCTCGCCCACGACGAGCGGCGCGACCACTACTACACGCTGAGCGAGGCCGAGCCGGTCAAGTCCAAGGGCTTCCGCGCGCGCGTCCAGGAGTACGACGGGAAGCTGCGCCCTGTCGGCTCTGCGCAGCTGGAATTCGATCTGGCGGACGCCAACAAGGGCATGGAGGGCCTGGAGTGGGTCGAGCGCTCGGGCACGGGCCACCTCCTCGCCCTGTGCGAGGGAAACCGGTGCGAGGGCGGCAAGAAGGGCAGGACGCCGGGCGGCGGCCGCATCCAGGTCTTCCGGCGCGGCGGCAAGCGTTGGATCAACACGGCCACGATCCGGCTGCCCAAGTCGCTGCCCTTCGAGGACTACGCGAGCGTCTCCGTGCGCGACGGACGGATCGCCGTCCTGTCGCAGGCGTCGTCCGCGCTCTGGGTGGGCCGCATCTCCACCAAGAAGTGGGAGGTCGACGAGGGCACGGTCTATCGCCTCCCCACCGACAACAAGGGCCGCACGCTCTACGGCAACCCCGAGGGCGTGTCCTGGGTCTCGGCCGACTACGTGGTCATCGTGTCCGACCGGGCGAAGAAGGGCGCGGAGAACGAGCGGTTCCGCGAGAAGGACCAGTCGATCCACCTGTTCCTGATCCCGGGCAACAACCACTGACCTACACCGGCCACTGACCTACTCGGCGGCCCACAGGCCGCGCACGTGACCGAGGTGGCGGGTCATCACCGCGCGTACCGCCTCCTCGTCGCGGGCCAACAGTGCGTCGAGGATCTCCAGGTGCTCCTCGGCCGACGCCTCCAGACGGCCCGCGTCGACCAGTGCCTGGAGCCCGTAGAGCCGAGAGCGCTTGCGCAGGTCGCCGACCACCTCGACCAGGTGGTCGTTGCCGCAGAGCGCGAGCAGACCGAGGTGGAAGCGGATGTCGGCCTCGACATACGCGATGAGGTCGCCGTCCGACGCCGCGGTGACGATCGCCTGCGCGGCGGGCCGCAGCGCTTCGAGTGCGGCGGGGTCCGCCGACGTGGCGAGCTCCGCCGTGGTCGGGATCTCGATCAGCGCACGGATGTGCTTGTACTCGTCGAGCTGCTTCTCGGAGACCGCGGTGACCCGGAAGCCCTTGTTCGGGACCGTGTCGACGAGCCCTTCCTTGGCGAGGTCGAGCATGGCCTCGCGCACCGGGGTGGCGGAGACGCCGAAGCGCACGGCGAGGGTGGGCGCCGAGTAGACCTCGCCCGCGCGCAGCTCGCCCGCGATGAGCGCGGCGCGGAGCGCGTCCGCGACCCGCTCGCGGTAGCTGCTGCGCGTCCCGCCGAGGCTGGGCAGCGCGGCGGGGGCTGCGGACGGAGCGCGGTTGCCCTTGGCGGCCATGGGGGCGGTTCCTCCTGGGTGCAATGTCACGTGCCATGAGTATCCCAGGCTCTAGAGGACGAACCCCGCCGGGAAGGGGTCGTCGGGGTCGAGGAGGTACTGCGCGGTGCCGGTCACCCAGGCGCGCCCGGTGAAGCTGGGCAGCACGGCGGGGGTGCCCGCGACCTCGGTGGTGGCCAGGAGCCGCCCGCTGAACTGTGTGCCGATGAAGGACTCGTTGACGAACTCGGTGTTCAGCGGCAGCTCGCCGCGCGCGTGCAGCTGGGCCATGCGCGCGCTCGTCCCGGTGCCGCACGGCGAGCGGTCGAACCAGCCGGGGTGGATGGCCATCGCGTGCCGGGAGTAGCGGGCGGTGGCGCCGGGCGCGTAGAGGTGGACGTGGTGGCAGCCTCGGATGGACGGGTCCTCGGGGTGCACGGGTTCGTCCTCGGCGTCGATCGCCTCCATGAGCGAGAGACCCGCCGCGAGGATGTCGTCCTTGCGTCCACGCTCGAAGGGCAGGCCGAACTGGTCCAGGGGCAGGATCGCGTAGAAGTTGCCGCCGTAGGCCAGGTCGTACGTCACCGAACGGCCGTCCGGCAGGGTGATCTTGCGGTCCAGGGCGACGGCGAAGGACGGCACGTTCTTCAGCGTGACGGACTTCGCCGCGCCGTCCTCGACGGCGACCTCGGCGACGACGAGGCCCGCCGGGGTGTCGAGGCGGATCGTGGTGACCGGCTCGACGACCTCGACCATGCCGGTCTCGACGAGGACGGTGGCGACCCCGATCGTGCCGTGCCCGCACATCGGCAGATAGCCGGAGACCTCGATGTAGATCACGCCGTAGTCGCAGTCGGGCCTGGTGGGCGGCTGGAGGATCGCGCCGCTCATCGCCGCGTGGCCGCGCGGTTCGTTCATCAGGAGCTGCTTGATGTCGTCGCGGTGCTCACGGAAGTGGAGCCTGCGCTCGTTCATCGTCGCGCCGGGGACGGTGCCGATGCCGCCGGTGATCACGCGCGTCGGCATGCCTTCGGTGTGCGAGTCGACCGCGTGCAGGACGAGTCTGCTGCGCATGTGCGGTGCCTTTCGTACGAGTCCTACGCGGGGGAGGTTCAGGCGAGTCCGGCGGCGATGGCCCGTTCGGTGGCGGTGCGCACCGCCTTCTCCTGCTCGGGGAGCAGCGGCACGCGGGGCGGGCGGCAGGGGCCGCCGTGCCGCCCGGCGATGTCCATGGACAGCTTGATGGCCTGGACGAACTCGGGCTTGGAGTCCCAGCGGAGCAGCGGGTGGAGCTGCCGGTAGAGCTGGCCCGCCGTGCCCAGGTCACCGGCCACGGCGGCGCGGTAGAGCGCGACGGACGCGGCGGGCAGCATGTTCGGGTAGCCGGCGATCCAGCCCTTGGCGCCCGCGACGGCGAGTTCGAGCAGGACGTCGTCGGCTCCGATCAACAGGTCCAGTTCCGGGGCGAGTTCGGCGATACGGTAGGCGCGTCGTACGTCTCCGGAGAACTCCTTGACGGCGTGCACGTATCCCTCGGCGTGCAGCTTGGCGAGGAGTTCGGGCACCAGGTCGACCTTGGTGTCGATGGGGTTGTTGTACGCCACGACGGGGACGCCCGCCTTGGCCACTTCCTCGTAGTGCGCGAGGACGGAGCGCTCGTCGGCGCGGTAGGCGTTCGGCGGCAGGAGCATCACGGAGGCGCAGCCCGCGTCCTTGGCCTGCTCGGCCCAGCGCCGGGCCTCGGCGGAGCCGTACGCGGCGACGCCGGGCATGACGCGCTGCCCGCCGACGGCCGAGACGGCGGTCTCGACGACCTTGGCGCGCTCCTCGGGAGTCAGCACCTGATACTCGCCGAGTGATCCGTTGGGCACGACGCCGTCGCAGCCGTTCTCGACGAGCCAGGTGCAGTGCTCGGCGAACTTGCCGTAATTGACGGAGAGATCGCCGTTCAGCGGGAGCGCGGTGGCGACGAGGACGCCGTGCCAGGGGCGGGGACGGTCGGCGGGGGTGGTCATGGGCGGGTCCCTTCGTTGCGGTGCGGTGCAGTGCGGTGCGGTGCGGTGCAGTGCGCGTGCGGTACGGAGGTGTGGCTAGGAGGGACCCTCGGCGTCGGCATCGACATCGGCATCGGCGTCGACATCGGCTTGGGCGGCATCGTCGGCGGTCCGTGCGAGCACGCCGAGGGGTACCGGACGGGCGAAGGGCCGCCGCGCGGAGCCCTCTTGGCAGCCGGCGAGCCCGGCGACGGCGGCCGAGCACATCCGACCCTGGCACCAGCCCATGCCGGCCCGGGTCAGGAGTTTCACGGACCGCGCGTCCGTGGCCCCGAGCTCGTCGACGGCCTCGCGGACCGCCGAGGCCGGGACCTCCTCGCAGCGGCAGACGAGGGTGTCGTCGCGGAGCTGCTCGGCCCAGTGCGCGGGCGGCACGTACACGGCGGCGAGCGCGGCCCCGAACTCCCGCATCTTTGTACGTGACTTGGCGGCGGCGGCCCATGCGCGCGGGTCGGGCGTGCGGCCCCGGAGCCGGGCGGCGGCCGAGCGTCCGGCGATGTGTCCCTCGGCGAGCGAGAGTGCGGCTCCGCCGATGCCGGTGGTCTCCCCCGCGGCCCAGACGCCCGGGACGTCGGTGCGCTGCTCGGCGTCGACGGCGACGTTCAGGCCCTCGACGCGGCAGCCGAGCCCCTCGGCGAGATCGGTGTGCGGCAGCATGCCGTGCCCGACGGCGAGGGTGTCGCAGGGGATGTGCCGCTCGGTGCCGGGCCTGACGCGCCCCGCCGAGTCGAGCGCGGCGATGGTCACCGCTTCGAGCGCGTCCTTGCCGTGCGCTTCGACGACGGCGTACCGCGAGACCAACGGAACACGGTGGCGCAGCAGTTGACCGGCATACCGCGCCCCCTCGACGAGCTTGTCCGGATGGGCGGCGAGGGTGACCGCCTGCCGCGCGAAGGCCTTCGGGTCGGCGGACTCGACCAGGGCGGCCACTTCGGCCCCGGCAGCCGCGAGCCCGGCGGCCACGGGCATGAGCAGCGGCCCGCTCCCGGCCACGACGGCGATGCGCCCCGGAAGCACGAGACCTCCCTTGAGCATGGCCTGCGCACCCCCGGCGGTGACCACACCGGGCAGGGTCCAGCCGGGGAAGGGCAGAACCTTCTCGTACCCCCCGGTCGCAAGCAGCACGGCGTCGGCGCGCACGGCCACGGACTGCTCCTGGCCGGGCCCGAGGAGGGCATGCACCGTGAAGCGAGGACCACTGGGGTCGGGCACGGCGTACGAATCCGGGGCGGGGGCTGCGGCCTCGGCCTGACCGGGCGCCGCTACGGACGGCCGCGGGCCGGACGGGTGCGCCGCAGCACCACCCGGCACGGCGGACGCCGCGGACGCAGCCAGGGTGGAAGTCGCCTCCCCGACCCCCTCGTTCGCGCTCCCGCCAAGCCGCTGTCCCTCGGACGCACACGCCCTATCACCGCCCGCCGCACCAGAGGCCTGTACGCCAGACGCCCCTTCGACCCGCTCGCAGGACCCAGATGTCTCCGGCCGCTGCGGCTGCGCTCCGCCGAAGTGACGCTCTACGAACCAGACATGATGCTCCGTCAGGTGCATGATGCGGCCCGCCGCGATCTCTTCCGCGAGCCCGTCCCGCAGCCGTTCCCACGTCCGCCACTGGTGATGCAACGCCTTCGGGCGCCGCGCCCCGAGCGCCCCGGCGGGCTGACGGTAGAACTGGCCGCCCGCCTGCGCGGCCGAGTCGAGCACCGTCACCCGCACACCACGCCGAGCCGCGGCGAGCGCCGCCGCGAGGCCCGCGGGGCCTGCTCCGATCACGGCGAGCGCGCCCGTACGGGCCGTGCCTGCGGACACATCTGCCGCCGCCGTCACCGGCCACCTCCCGTCGGCCGCTCACCGCAGGGCAGGCTGCCGTGCCTGCCGCCCCACTCGCCGCGGGCCGGACCGGCGTGCGGCGGCCCGACGGGCCCCGCTCCGGCCACGGCGAGCACCCGAGAAGCACTCATCGCCACTCCCCCGCCTCCCCGCCGTGACCTCTTCCGTGCTGCGTCCGGATCTCGTCGCCGGGCGTGGCCGGGAGCAGGCAAGCCCGTTGGTTCGGCCGCCCGTTGACCTCCACCAGACAGTCGAAGCAGACGCCGATCCCGCAGAAGACTCCCCTCGGCTCGCCCTCGCGTCGCGTGGTGCGCCAGGCGGTGATGCCCGACGACCAGAGCGCTGCGGCCACCGTCTGGCCCGGCAGGGCCGGGATCTCGCGGCCGTCGAACGTGACGGTGTGCGGTGGTTCCGGGTGGGCGCGGACCAGGTTCAGCGGGGTGCGTTTGCTCATGACGCCTCCTGGGGCGGGCGGTCGGCGAAGCGGTCGGGGCGGAACGGGGTGAGGTCGAGGTCCGGGGTCGCACCGCTCAGGACCTGGGCGATCAGGTGGCCCGTCCCCGCGGCAAGGCCGATCCCCGCCCCCTCGTGCCCGCAGGCGTGGATGAGCCCCGGCACCCGGGCGTCGGGGCCGACGGCGGGCAGGTGGTCCGGCATGTAGGGGCGGAAGCCCACGTACGCGCGCATCGCGCTGACGCCCTCCAGGAACGGGAAGAGCCGGGTCGCCCCCGCCGCGAGGGCCCGCATGACCGGCAGCGAGAAGGAGCGGTCGAAGCCGACCCGTTCGCGGCTCGCGCCGATCAGGATCGGCCCCGCGGCCGTGCCCTCGACCACCGGCGACGTCTGGAGCGCGGCGGATCCGCTGGCCACGTCGGCCACGTAGTCGGCGGCGTACACCTTGTGCCGGACCATGCGCGGCAGCGGTTCCGTGACGAGGACGAAGCCGCGCCTCGGCAGCACGGGCAGGTCGGCTCCGGCGAGGGCGGCGAGATCGCCGCCCCAGGTGCCCGCGGCGTTCACGACGTACGGGGCGTGGATCTCCCCCTGGTCCGTGCGGACCCCGCGCACCTCGCCGCCCGCGGTCCGCAGCACGGCCGTGACGGTGCAGCGCGTACGGAGCCCTGCCCCCAACGCCCGCGCCATGCGCACCAGTTGGGCCGCTGCCAGGGACGGCATCACCTGGCAGTCCTGCGGGTAGTGGACGCCGCCCGCAGTGCCGGGGGCGAGGTGCGGCTCCAGTTCGTACAGTTCGTCCGCCCCGACGGCCCGCGCGTCGACCCCGGCTTCGCGCTGCCCGGAGGCGAACTCCCCCAGCGCGGCGAGCCCTTCACCGGATGACGCCACGACGACGCCGCCCTTGGCCTCGAACTCGATGCTCGCGCCCACGTCTTCATCGGCCGCCAGCTCTGTCCACAACCGGGCGGAGAGCAGGGCCAGTTCGAGCTCGGGGCCCGGTTCCTTGTCGGAGACGAGGATGTTCCCCTCGCCGGATCCCGTCGTGCCGCCGGCCACGGGACCGCGGTCCACCAGGACGACGGACAGCCCGGCCCGCGCCGCGTACAGGGCACAGGCGGCGCCCACCATCCCGGCGCCGACTACCACAACATCGCAGGTCAGCCGCTTTGTCACGCCAGTACTATGTCACATGTTCCCTTACGGGCCAAGGGTCTCTACGCTGGCGGAACCGCCACCGAACGCTGACGGAACCGCCATCGAGCACTCCGCCACGAGCCCCGAACGGGGAGGAAAAGGTGAACCCCATGGCCAAGTCCAAGGTGCGCAAGAACGGCCTCTACCCCGAGATCTCCGACGAGCTCTCCGCCCTGATGAGGACCGGCTGGGCCGACACCGAGCAGCGCGACCTGCGCCCGGCCGAACAGGCCCCGCACGCGGCCCGCCGCCGCGCCGCCCTGTCCGCGCTGTTCCCGGGCGAGCGCCTGGTGATCCCCTCGGGGAAGCTCAAGACCCGCTCGAACGACAGCCATTACCCCTTCCGCCCGTACTCCGCGTACGTCCATATGACCGGCGACCAGGCGAGGGACTGCGCCCTGGTCCTCGAACCGCGCACCGGAGAGGACGGCGGCCACGACGCGCACCTCTATCAACTCCCCCGTGACAGCCGGGACAGCAACGAGTTCTGGATCGGCATGACGGCCGAGCTGTGGATGGGCCGCAGGCGCAGCCTCGCCGAGTCCGAGCTGCTCCTCGGCCTGCCCTGCCGTGACGTCCGCGACGCCCCCGCCGAGCTCGCCGCCTCGCCCGACGTGCCGACCCGCATCGTGCGCGGCCACGACGCGGCGCTCGAAGCGGCCGTGTCGACCGACGAGGAGCGCGACGCCGAACTGGAGGAGGCGCTCTCCGGCCTGCGCCTGGTCAAGGACGACTGGGAGATCGGCGAGCTGCGCAAGGCGGTCGACTCCACGGTCCGCGGATTCACCGATGTCGTAAGGGAGTTGGCCACCGCCGTCGCCACGTCGGAGCGCTGGATCGAGGGCACCTTCTTCCGCCGCGCCCGCCTGGAGGGCAACCACATCGGCTACGGCTCGATCTGCGCGGCGGGCGAGCACGCCACGATCATGCACTGGGAGCAGAACGACGGGCCCGTGCGCCCCGGCGAACTCCTCCTCCTGGACGCGGGCGTGGAGACCCACACCCTCTACACCGCCGACGTCACCCGCACCCTCCCCATCGACGGCACCTTCACGCCGCTCCAGCGCAAGATCTACGACGCGGTGTTCGAGGCGCAGGAGGCGGGCATCGCCGCGGTGAAGCCGGGCGCCGCGTACCGCGACTTCCACGACGCCGCGCAGCGGTACCTCGCGCACAAGCTCGTCGAATGGGGCCTCCTCGAAGGCGACCCGGAGCGGGTCTTCGAGCTCGCCCTGCAACGGCGCTTCACCATGGCGGGCACGGGCCACATGCTCGGCCTCGACGTCCACGACTGCGCCCAGGCCCGCACCGAGGAGTACGTCGGCGGCGTACTCGAGGAGGGCATGGTGCTCACCGTCGAGCCCGGCCTGTACTTCCAGCCGGACGACCTCACCGTGCCCGAGGAGTACCGGGGCATCGGGGTCCGCATCGAGGACGACATCCTCGTCACGGCCGACGGCAACGAGAACCTCTCGGCAGGTCTGCCGCGCGGTGCCACGGCGGTCGAGGCCTGGATGAGCGGCCTGGCGGGCGGCCTGGCGGGCGGCCGCTAGAGGGCACATACCTCCTGACCACGGGCCCGGGGCGCGTCTCGGGGACCCCTCTATACACACCGCGTATACACGCTATGTATAGTGCGGGCATGCCTGCTGCGAAAAACACCATGCTCGCTGTGAAAAGCAAGATGAAGCGATCCGCCCAAGGGTTCCGTCACGCCTCTGTGATGACGGTCATGACCTCCGCGGTCATGACCGTCGCCCTGACGGGATGCACCAAGGTGGACACCACATCGCCCAGTTCCGCCCGCAAGGACGCGGCGGCCGCGAGCCTCAAGAGCCAGGCGCGGCTCGGCACGGTCGACTGCCGCAAGGCGAAGTGCGTGGCCCTGACGTTCGACGCGGGGCCGAGCGAGAACTCGCCGCGGCTGCTCGACATCCTCAAGGAGGAGAAGGTGCCCGCCACCTTCTTCCTGCTCGGCAAGAACCACATAGCCAAGCACCCCGAGCTCGTGAAGCGCATGGCGGCCGAGGGCCACGAGGTGGCGAGCCACACCTGGTCGCACAAGATCCTCACCGACATCACGCCGGACGAGGCCCGCGAGGAACTGCGCAAGCCCAACGAGGCGATAGAGAAGCTGATCGGCCACAAGCCGACGCTGATGCGCCCGCCGCAGGGACGCACCAACCCCGACGTGAACGAGATCTCGCGGAAGGAGGGCCTCTCGGAGGTCCTGTGGAGCGTGACCGCCAAGGACTACACGACCAACGACTCCGCCCTGATCCAAAAGCGCGTCATCGATCAGACCCAGCGGGACGGCATCATCCTGCTGCACGACATCTACAAGGGGACGGTGCCCGCGGTGCCGGGCATCATCGACGAGCTGAAGAAGCGCGGCTACGTCTTCGTGACGGTGCCCCAGCTGCTCGCGCCGGGCAAGGCCGAGCCCGGGAAGATCTACCGGCCGTAGCCGGCCTACGGGCTTCTGTGCCGCGGCCTGCCAGGATCGCCGTATGGCTCTCTTCCGTATCGACCGGGAATCGTCCCTGCCCGCCGGCGAGGTCTGGCGCCGGCTCACCGCGTGGGAGCGGCACGCCGACGTGGTCCCGCTGACGCGGGTGACCGTCCGGACGCCGCCGCCCAGCGGCGAGGGGACGGTGTTCGTCGCCCGCAGCGCGCTCGGTCCCGTCGGCTTCGACGACGTGATGGAGGTCGTGACATGGCGCCCGGCCACCGATGGCGGGGGCCTGTGCCGGCTCGAGAAGCGGGGGTCGTTCGTCACCGGGTGGGCCGAGATCGAGGTGTCACCCCGGGCGGAGGCCGGTTCGGCGGTCGCCTGGCGGGAGGACCTGCGCGTGCGGTGGCTGCCGCGGATCTTCGACGGGGTGCTCGTGGCCGCCGCCCGGTGGATGTTCGGGCGGGCGGTGGACGGGCTGCTCTCCTCTCCCCCGCCCCGCCCCTTCGTGTGACGGGGGGCTCACGAACGGGGGCGCACGCCCCGGCCCGTGGTCAGACGGGGCGGGGCAGGTCGGCCTCGCTGCCGGTGTCGGCGGGGTCGGCGGGGTCGGCGGGGTCTTCGAGTTCGAGGCGCTTGATGTCGCCCAGGCCCTTATGCCGTCGGGGAGTTCGCGCCGCCCCGCGGAGCGCGCACCTGAGTCCCGCACCTGAATCCCACGATGTCAGTCCCGCGGCTCAGTCCCGCGAAGCCTGCGCCCGTCCGTGCAGCGTCCGCGCGACCCGCGGCCCCAGCCACCGCTTCATCCTGCGCAGCGGCTCCAACTGCTCTGCCGCGCGGTCGATTCGGTAGTACAGCTGCGGCGGGATGTGCGGGAGCAGCGGCGAGTGGCGCTGGCCGAGGAGCGCGAACATCTGGGCCGGGTCGAGGCCGATGTAGCGCGGCAGGTTCTCGTACCACTGGGCGCTGTAGCGGGCCGCGCTCTGGACGGACAGGAGGGCGGACCTGCGCTCCCGCTCGTAGCTCGCGAGGGCGGGGGCGAGCTCCGGGTTCCCCCGCAGCGCGCCCGCGAGGGCCATCGCGTCCTCCAGGGCGAGCGTCGTGCCCGCGCCGATGGAGTAGTGCGTGGTGTGCGCGGCGTCGCCGAGCAGGACCACGTTGCCCCGGTGCCACGTCCGGTTGGTCAGCGTACGGAAGTTGAGCCACTGCGCGCTGCCGTCGGACTGCGCGCGGCCGATCAGGCGGTGCCCGTCGAGCGGTCCCGCGAAGAGCCGCTCCAGGAGGGCGAGGCCTTCGGCCTCGCTCGCCTCGTGCAGGCCGAGGCCCGTCCAGGTCTCCGGGGAGCACTCGAAGACGCAGGTGCTCCGCTCGTCGCTGAAGCGGTAGCCGTAGCACCAGATCCAGCCGTGCGCACTCTCCACGAAGGCGAAGGTGAAGGAGTCGAAGACCTTGGTGGTGCCGAGCCAGATGTACTTGTTCCGGCCGAGTGCGACCTCCGCGCCGTAGTGGTCCGCGTGACGCTCGCGCAGCACGCTCCTGACGCCGTCGCCCGCGACGACCAGATCGGCATCGGGCAGCTGGGCCGCGTCCGTGATCTCGCTCTCGAACTCGACGCGTACGCCCAGGGACCGGGCCCGCGTGGCGAGGATGTCGAGCAGCCGGTGGCGCCCGATGCCGTGGCCCTCGTCGCCGTGATTGACGGTCGTGCGGTCGCCGACGTACGCGATGCCGTCGCTCCAGCGGACCGAGTGCTCGCTGATGGCGCGCGCGGACTCGGGGTCGCCTGCGCGGAGCTTCTCCAGGAGGCCGCCCCAGTAGGTGACCCCCCAGCCGTACGTCGACCCGGCCGGGTTCCGCTCGTGGACGGTGATGTCGTGGGACGGGTCCTGCCGCTTGAGCAGGATCGAGAGATACAGGGCGGCGGGACCGCCGCCGACGCAGGCGACCTTCACACATGCTCCCATTGCGTCACAAAGTGGTCATTTTGTGACGCAACGTAGCAGGAATGAGGGGCGAGCCCGTGGACCTCGGGCGGCGGATCCCGGAGACGCGGAGGGACGTCAGGCCACGGACCCGATACGCCCCGCGGGACGCCGCGAGCCGTCGTGGTGGATCGGCGTGTGCGCGCCGGTCAGCGATACGCCGCTGCCGCCCCGGCGGTTCGCGACGATCTCCGCGGCGATCGAAAGGGCCGTCTCCTCCGGGGTGCGCGCACCCAGATCGAGGCCGATGGGCGAGCGGAGGCGGGTCAACTCCAGTTCGCTGACGCCGACTTCACGGAGCCGGTCGTTGCGCTCCAGATGCGTGCGGCGCGATCCCATCGCGCCCACGTAGGCGACCGGCAGACGCAGGGCCAGTTCGAGCAGCGGCACGTCGAACTTGGCGTCGTGGGTGAGCACGCAGAGGACGGTGCGCCCGTCGACCTCCGTCCGCTCCAGATACTTGTGCGGCCACTCGACGACGATCTCGTCGGCGTCGGGGAAGCGCGCCGCCGTCGCGAACACGGGCCGCGCGTCGCAGACGGTCACGCGGTAGCCGAGGAACGTGCCGACCTTGACGAGCGCCGACGCGAAGTCGATCGCGCCGAACACGATCATGCGGGGCGGCGGGACGCTCGACTCGACGAGGATCGTGAGCGGCTGCCCGCAGCGCGAGCCGTCCTCCCCGATCTCCACCGTGCCGGTACGGCCCGCGTCCAGCATGGCGCGCGCCTCGCCCGCCACGGTGCGGTCGAGCTCGGGATGTCCGCCGAGCCCGCCCTCATGAGCGGCGTCGGCGTCCGAACGTACGAGAAGAGCACGGCCCACGAGTTCCGCGGGTCCGGCGGTGATGCGGGCGACAGCCGCGGCCTCGCCCGACGCGGCCGCGGCGAGCGCGGCGGCGAGAACCGGCCGCGCGGCACAGTCCGCGCGGACCGGGGTGACGAGGATGTCGATGATGCCGCCGCAGGTCAGACCCACGGCGAAGGCGTCCTCGTCGCTGTAGCCGAAGCGTTCCAGAACGCTCTCGCCGTCTTCGAGTGCCTGCTGGCACAGGTCGTAGACGGCGCCTTCCACACACCCGCCGGAGACGGAGCCGATCGCCGTGCCGTCGGAGTCGACGGCCAGGGCCGCACCGGGCTGCCGGGGCGCGCTGCCGCCGACCGCCACCACGGTGGCGACGGCGAAGTCGCGTCCCTGCTCGACCCACCGGTTCAACTCTTCGGCGATGTCCAGCATGTCCGTCTCCTTACGGGTGTGTGGTTACAGGATGGGCGGCTACTTGACGCCCATCCAGTTCTCGATCGGATGGAGCGCGAAGAAGGCCAGGAACACGAGCGCGAGCACCCACATCAGCCAGCCGATCTCACGGACCTTGCCCTGGGCGGCCTTGATCAGGACGTGGGCGATGACACCGGCCGCGATACCCACCGTGATGGAGTACGTGAACGGCATCAGGACGGTGGTCAGGAACACCGGAATGGCGGTTGCCTGGTCGGTCCAGTCGATGTGCCGGGCGTTGCTCAGCATCATCGCGCCGATGACGACGAGGGCGGCCGACGCGACCTGGGTCGGGATGAGCTGGGCGAGCGGGGTGAAGAAGAGGCACAGCGCGAAGGCGAGGCCGGTGACCACGCTCGCGAAGCCGGTGCGCGCGCCGTCGCCGACGCCCGCGGTGGACTCGACGAAGACCGTCTGGCCGGAGGCCCCGGCGAAACCGCCGACGACGCCACCGGCACCGTCGATCGCCAGGGCCTTGTTCAGACCCGGCATCTTGCCGTCCTTGTCGGCGAGGTTGGCCTGCTGGCCGATACCGATGATGGTGCCCATGGCGTCGAAGAACCCGGCGAGGACCAGGGTGAAGACGATGACGCCCACGGTGATGGCGCCGATGTCGCCGATACCGCTGAAGGACACCTCACCGAAGAGGCCGAAGTCGGGCGACGAGACGACGGAGCCGCTCAGCTCCGGGGCGTTGAGGCCCCAGTCCTTCTGGCTCATGCCCGCGACCTGGTTGACGATCGCGGCGAACACGGTGCCGCCGACGATGCCGATGAGGATCGCGCCCGGGACCTTGCGGACCTGGAGCAGGAAGATCAGCAGGACGGTGACGGCGAAGCAGAGGACGGGCCAGCCCATGAGCTTGTCGTCGACGCCCAGCTGGATCGGCTTCGAGTACATGTCGCCGTGCTTGGACGGCATGGAGGTGACGAAGCCCGCCTGGACCAAGCCGATCAGCGTGACGAACATGCCGATGCCCATGGTGATGGCGTGCTTCAGCGCCAGGGGGATCGCGTCCATGATCAGGGTCCGCAGGCCGGTGAGGACCAGCAGGATGATGATGGCGCCGTAGATGATGCACATCGCCATCGCGTTGCCCCAGGTCATCTCCGGGGCGACCTGGAAGGCCATGACGGCGGAGACGCTGAGCCCCGCCGCGAGGGCCAGTGGCACATTGCCGAGGAGCCCCATGACGATGGTGGTGGCGGCCGCCGCGAAGACGGTGGCGGTGGTCAGCTGATCACCGTCGAGCCGGTGTCCGGTGGCATCGGGCACCGAGAGGATCACGGGGTTCAGAAGGATGATGTAGGCCATCGCCATGAAGGTGGTGATGCCGCCACGCACCTCCCGGCCGACCGTCGATCCTCTGTGGGTTATGTGGAAATACCGGTCGAGCCAGGACCTGCCGGCCGGGACGCGTGAGCCGTTGCCCGCGTCCTCTGCCGTGGTCTTCGGCTCCGTTGACTGCTGGGTCATGGTGCCTAACTCCCAAGGTTCAAAGGGGCACCCGCAACAGGCTGTTTCATAAAGGGTTGGCCTGTGGAGACTGCGGGATTTGGGATGGTGCGTTTGGCTGCACGACCCGGGGGACGGCCCGAGACGAACTGGGGCTCCGAAGAGCGTGGGTGCTGCGTCGGTACTGCTTCGGTACTGCGCTGACCGCGAGCGGTGCGGTAGCGGTACTGGCGTTCTCCGGGCGGCGCGGGCGACAGGAAGTGTGACGTTCCGCGGGAGGCACGCGCCGCCCGGAGAGATCGTGGGATCAGGTGCCGGTCAGGTACCCGTGAGGTGTTCCGGACGTACCGGCGTCCTGTTCAGCTCCAGACCCGTCGCGTTCCGGATCGCCGCGAGGACGGCCGGGGTCGAGGAGAGGGTCGGGGCCTCGCCCATGCCGCGAAGGCCGTAGGGCGCGTTCGGGTCGGCCAGTTCGAGCACGTCGACCGGGATGGTCGGCGTGTCGAGGATGGTCGGGATGAGGTAGTCCGTGAAGGAGGGGTTGCGCACCTTCGCGGTCTTCGGGTCGACGATGATCTCCTCCATCACCGCGACGCCCAGGCCCTGGGTGGTGCCACCCTGGATCTGGCCGACCACGGAGAGCGGGTTGAGCGCCTTGCCGACGTCCTGGGCGGTGGCCAGTTCGATGACCTTGACCAGGCCGAGCTCGGTGTCCACCTCGACGACCGCGCGGTGCGCGGCGAACGAGTACTGGACGTGGCCGTTGCCCTGACCGGTCTTCTTGTCGAAGGCCACGGTCGGACGGTGCCGCCACTCGGCCTCGACCTCGACGCTCTCGCCTTCGAGCAGCTCGGCCAGGTCCGCGAGGGCCTCGCCGCCGTCGGTGACGACCTTGCCGCCCTCCAGGAGGAGTTCGGCGGTGGCCCACGCGGGGTGGTACGAGCCGTACTTGCGGCGGCCGATCTCCAGGACCTTCTCGCGGACGAGCTCGCAGGAGTTCTTGACCGCGCCACCGGTGACGTACGTCTGACGGGACGCGGACGTCGAACCGGCGCTGCCCACCTGGGTGTCGGCGGGGTGGATGGTCACCTGCTGGACGCCGAGTTCGGTGCGGGCGATCTGCGCGTGGACGGTGATGCCGCCCTGGCCGACCTCCGCCATCGCGGTGTGCACGGTCGCGACCGGCTCGCCGTTGATGACCTCCATGCGCACCTTGGCGGTGGAGTAGTCGTCGAAGCCCTCGGAGAAGCCGACGTTCTTGATGCCGACCGCGTAGCCGACACCGCGGACGACGCCTTCGCCGTGCGTGGTGTTGGACAGTCCGCCGGGCAGCGCGCGGACGTCCGCGCCCTCGCTGGACTCCCACTGGCGCTCGGGCGGCATCGGGCGTGCCTTGACGCGGCGCAGGATCTCGGCGACCGGGGCCGGCGAGTCGACCGGCTGTCCGGTCGGCAGGAGCGTGCCCTGCGACATGGCGTTGAGCTGGCGGAACTCGACCCGGTCCATGCCCACCTTGTCGGCGAGCTTGTCCATCTGGGCCTCGTAGGCGAAGCAGGCCTGGACGGCGCCGAAGCCGCGCATCGCGCCGCACGGAGGGTTGTTGGAGTAGAGGGCGATCGCCTCGATGTCGACGTCCTCGATCGCGTACGGACCGACCGACAGGGACGAGGCGTTGCCCACGACCGCCGGGGATGCCGACGCGTAGGCGCCGCCGTCCAGGACGATCTTGCACTTCATGTGCGTGAGCTTGCCGTCCTTGGTGGCGCCGTGCTCGTAGTAGAGCTTCGCCGGGTGGCGGTGCACGTGGCCGAAGAAGGACTCGAAGCGGTTGTAGACGATCTTGACCGGCTTGCCGGTGCGCAGTGCGAGGAGGCAGGCGTGGATCTGCATCGAGATGTCCTCGCGACCGCCGAACGCGCCGCCGACGCCGGAGAGCGTCATGCGCACCTTCTCCTCGGGCAGGCCGAGGACGGGGGCGATCTGTTCGAGGTCCGAGTGCAGCCACTGGGTGGCGACGTACAGGTCGACGCCGCCGTCCTCGGACGGTACGGCGAGGCCGGACTCCGGGCCGAGGAAGGCCTGGTCCTGCATGCCGAAGGTGTACTCGCCCTTGACGATGAAGTCGGCCTTCTTGGCGGCCTCTTCGGCGTTGCCCCGGATGATCGGCTGGTTGTGCACGATGTTGGGGTGCGGGACGTGCTCGATGTACTCGTCGCTGCGGCCCTCGTGCACGAGGACGGCGTCCGGAGCGGTCGCCGAGGCCTCGTCGGTGATGACGGGCAGTTCCCTGTACTCGACCACGATCTTCGCGGCGGCACGGCGTGCGGTCTCCGGGTGGTCGGCGGCCACGAGGGCGACCGGCTCACCGTGGTGACGGACCTTGCCGTGCGCGAGCACCGGGGTGTCCTGGATCTCCAGGCCGTAGTTCTTCATCTCGGCCGGCAGGTCGTCGTACGTCAGGACGGCGTAGACGCCGGGCGTCTTGAGCGCCTCGACGGTGTCGATCGAGACGATCTCGGCGTGCGCGACGGTGCTGCGGAGCGTCTGGCCCCAGAGCATGTCCTCGTGCCACATGTCCGAGGAGTAGGCGAACTCGCCGGTGACCTTCAGGGTGCCGTCCGGGCGGAGCGTGGACTCGCCGATGCCGCCCTTGTTGTGCTTCTGGGTGACTTCGGTGGGCGCGCCCGTGGTGGTCTTGGTTCCAGCCATGATCAGACCGTCTCTTCCTGACGGGCGGCCGCCAGGCGGACCGCGTCCAGGATCTTCTCGTAACCGGTGCAGCGGCAGAGGTTGCCGGAGAGCGCCTCACGGATGTCGGCGTCCGACGGCGAGTCGTTGCGCTCGAGCAGTTCGTCGGCCGCGACGAGGAGACCGGGGGTGCAGAAACCGCACTGGACGGCGCCGGCGTCGATGAACGCCTGCTGGATCGGGGAGAGTTCGCCGCCCTCACCGGTCTGGCCGTCGGTGCCCTTGGCCTGCCACTGGCGGGCCTCCTGGAGGCTGGTGCCGCCGCAGACGGAGCCGCAGGCGCCGCCCGGGTGGGAGTCCTCGCGGTGCTTGGCGTAGTCCGCCAGGCCCTCGACGGTGACGACCTCTCGGCCCTGGACCTGACCGGCGGCGACCAGGCACGAGCACACCGGTACGCCGTCCAGGCGGACGGTGCACGAACCGCACTCGCCCTGCTCACAGGCGTTCTTGGAGCCCGGAAGGCCCATGCGCTCACGCAGGACGTAGAGAAGGGACTCGCCCTCCCAGACGTCGTCGGCTTCCTGCTGACGGCCGTTGACCGTGAAGTTCACGCGCATTATGCGACTCCCTCAGTGCTGCGGCCGTTGCCGCGGTACGACTCCCAGGTCCAGCCGAGCGTGCGGCGGGCCATGATGCCTACGGCGTGCCGGCGGTAGTTCGCCGTGCCGCGGACGTCGTCGATCGGGTTGGCGGCACCGGAGGCGAGCTCCGCGAACTGCTTGGCGATCGAGGGGGTGATGATCTTTTTGCTGTCCCAGAAGCCGCCTTCTTCGAGCGCCGCGTTCAGGAACTCCTCGGCTGCCTTCGCCCGGATCGGGGTCGGGGCGGCGGAACCGATGCCGGTCCGTACGGTCCGGGTCTCGGGGTGCAGGGCGATGCCGAAGGCGCACACGGCGATGACCATCGCGTTGCGGGTGCCGACCTTCGAGTACTGCTGCGGGCCGTCCGCCTTCTTGATGTGGACGGACTTGATCAGCTCGTCGGCGGCGAGCGCGTTGCGCTTGACACCAGTGTAGAAGTCGTCGATCGGGATGAGGCGCGAGCCGCGTACGGACTCCACCTCGACCTCGCAGTCGGCGGCGAGCAGCGCCGGGTGGGCGTCACCGGCCGGGGACGCCGTGCCGAGGTTGCCGCCGACGCCGCCGCGGTTGCGGATCTGCGGGGAGGCCACCGTGTGCGAGGCCAGCGCGAGACCGGGGAGCTCCGTGCGCAGCTCCTCCATGATCTGGGTGTACGGAACCGAGGCGCCCAGCTGGACCGTCTCCTCGCCCACCGACCACTCGCTCAGCTCGGCGACGCGGTTGAGGTCAAGCAGGTACTCGGGACGACGGTGGTCGAAGTTGATCTCGACCATCACATCGGTGCCACCCGCAATCGGCACAGCGGTGGGGTGCTCGGCCTTTGCGGCGAGCGCCTCCTCCCAGCTGGCGGGGCGAAGGAAGTCCATGAGGCTCTCTTCTTCTTCGTGGGTCATTCGCTTCGGGGGACTTCGTTCCGGCCACTCGGGCCATTCGTCCCTCGACTGCTCGTTCATGTGCTGTTAACGCGGAGTGGGGCAAGTACACCGCCCCGCCGTCCACTGCGGTCAGTCACCGAAACCATGAAGGAGTTGGCTGGCCAAGGCGCGCGTCTTGTAGATTCGTATGAAGAACGGGCCTCAGCAACCTCGCGGAATCCCCCTGGAAACCGGAGGCACCCCAGGACACGAGGGGCCCGGGTCGACTCTTGGCGACACAGAGTCGACAGACCTGGACTGTCTGTACATCCCATTCGAGACAAGATCGGCGGCGACCACCATGCGGCTGCGCGCACTCCTTGACACCGACGCGCTGGGCCTGCGGCTGCTCGGCGGTGAGGAAGAGCTCGACCGCACCGTGCGCGGTGTGATGACCACCGACCTGCGCGACCCCAGCCGCTACCTCGCGGGCGGCGAGCTGGTCCTGACGGGCCTCGCCTGGCGCCGCGACGCATCGGACACGGAACCCTTCGTACGCCTCCTCGCGAGCGCCGGGGTGGCGGCCCTCGCGGCGGGCGAGGCCGAGTTGGGCGACATCCCCGACGACATCGTCGAGGCCTGCGCGCGGCACCGCCTGCCCCTGTTCGCCGTGAACGAGCGGGTCGCCTTCGCGACGATCACCGAGCACGTCGTCCGGCAGGTCTCCGGCGAGCGGGCCGGTGATCTGGCGGCCGTCGTCGACCGGCACCGCCGCCTGATGACCTCGGGCCCGACGGGCGGCGGCCCCGACGTCGTCCTCGACCTGCTCGGCACCGACCTGGACCTGCGGGCCTGGGTCCTGTCCCCCGCGGGCCGCGCCATCGCGGGGTCGAGCGCGGCGGGCCCCGCCCTCTCCACGGCGGTGTGCGCGCGCCTGGCGGCCGAGCACCTGGCCGCCGCCCGCACGGGGCGCCGTGGCCCGCACCGGGTCCAGGTGGACGGCACGGCGTACTCCCTGTTCCCCATCCGGAGCAGTGGGCGCGGTTCGGCTTCCGCAGCGACCGCGGCGAGCACGGCGGCCCTGCGTGACGTGCGCGAGACGGTCCTCTCGGACTGGCTCCTGGCGGTCGAGGCGGACGCGGGCGACTGGCCCGAGGAGCGGCTCGACCTGCTCCAGGGCGTCACCCAGCTGATCGCGGTGGAGCGCGACCGGCGCGACGCCGCCCGCACGGTGCGGCGCAGGCTGGCCCAGGAGGTCCTCGAACTGGTCCAGACGGGCGCGGCCCCTGCGGAGATCGCGGCGCGCCTGCGGGTCGCCGCCCCCGTGCTCCTTCCGGGCCTGGGCGCGGCACCGCACTGGCAGGTCGTGGTGGCCCGCGTCGAGTGGGACGGCGGCGAGATCGAGGGCGGCCCCGTGGCCCAGTCCCTCCTGGAAGAGATCCTCGTCGACCCCCTCTCGTCGGGCCCCGAACCGTCCGACCGCATCGCGGTGGCCCATACGGGTGACGAGGCGATCGCGCTCGTCCCGCTGCCCGCGGTCTCCGCGGAGCACGACGGCTCGGAGACGGGCCTCCTTGCCGACTCGCTCCTGGAGTCCGTCCGCGACCCGCTCTCCGCGGGCCTCGACGGCGACGGACGCCTCACGCTCGGCGTCAGCGCGTCCGTGCACTCGGCGGAGGGCCTTCGCGGCGCCCTGGAGGAGGCCCGGCACGCCCGCCGGGTCGCGGCGGCGCGTCCGGGGCGGGTCTGCGCGGCGGGCCACCAGGAGCTGGCCTCGCACGTCCTGCTGTTGCCCTTCGTCCCGGACGACGTGCGCCGGGCGTTCACGGCCCGGCTCCTTGACCCGCTGCGGGACTACGACCGGCGCCACCGGGCGGAGCTCATTCCCACCCTTGAGGCGTTCCTCGACTGCGACGGTTCGTGGACGCGGTGCGCGGCCCGTCTCCACCTGCACGTCAACACGCTGCGCTACCGGGTGGGCCGTATCGAGCAGTTGACGGGTCGTGACCTTTCGCGGCTCGAGGACAAGCTCGATTTCTTCCTGGCACTGCGGATGAGCTGACACGGGCGACCTCGGTCAAACCCCTTTCATGGCCCGCCCTTTGTGAATTCTTTCACCCAGCCCCTTGGCCGGGTGCGCCGATCCATGCTGAGATGCGCCCACGACTCAACAGCTCAATGGCGTGCTCGGGGAGGGCAACGTGGCGCATACCGCCATGTCTGGTTCCGGAACGACTGCAGGGGACGATCCACTCCAGACCGCGGTATGGCGGCTGCGCTCGCGCGGCTGTTGGACCGACGCGGCCGCGCTGCTGGCCTCACGAGAGGGGCCCGCGGCAGCGCTCCAGAGAACCTCACTCCTGGTGGAGCGGTGCCTGTTCACGGGAGAGGGCTGGGCCGAGGCGGAGGACGGACTGCGTACGGCGGAGGCGCAGGCCGTGGAGGACGACGACCGCGGGGCCGCGGCGTGCGAGCGCGGTCAGCTGGCGTACGCGTCCACGGTGCTCGCCGTGCGGGACCGGGCGGACGAGGCGCGTACGGCGCTGGGGCGGGCCGCGGCACTGCTTGCCCCGAACGCTTCGGGGCGGCCTCTCCTCGACTTCCGCCGGGGTCTGATCGCGGAGCACATCGCGGACTCGCCCCAGGCGGCGCGGGCCGCCTACCGGCGGGCGCATGCGGGGGCGACGGCGCACGCGGATCCCTTGCTGCTCTCCTTCACCTGGCGTCACTTGGCCGGACTGGCCCTGCGGGAGGGCGAGTTGGCGGAGGCGCGGCACGGGTTCGCGGAGTCGCTGCGGATCAGGGAGGAGCTGGGGTATCTGGTGGGTACGGCGCCTGCGCTGGCCGCGTTGGCCGACGCGGAGCCGGAGCCCGAGGCGGGTCGACTTCGGGCCGAGGCGGCGCGGCTGTTCCGGTTGATGGGTGGGGTGCCGGCGTGGCTGGCGCAGCAGTTGAGTCCGCCGGCGCCGGCGGCGTGAGGTAGGAGCGGTTACTTTTCCCCAACCCCACCCCTTCCCGAAAACCCGCTCGGCGCGGGGGCCTTGCGTACCGTCATCACCGGCTTCGCCGCGTTCGTCCTCAATCGCCGGACGGGCTAGAGATAGCCCGTCCGGCGATTGAGGACATCTTGTCGGGGGTCCAGGGGGCGGAGCCCCTTGGTTTCGGGAAGGGGCGGGATTGGGGAAGCCCCGCAGGGAACCGCCCGAACCTAGCCCCCCGCCCCCGCAAAGTGCTCCCGCACCAAGGTCTGGACGACCCCGAGGTCCTGCACCGCCAACGCCTCGAGCAGAGCCATGTGCTCCGCCGCGTCAGCGACGAGGTCCGCGCGGCGGGCATGGACGGGACCGCTCACGAGGGGCCACTGCGACCGGCGGTGCAAGTCATCCGCCACCTGCACCAGCTGCTGATTCCCCGAAAGGCCGAGCACCGCCCCGTGAAACGCCCGGTCCGCCTCCGCGTACCGGGCCAGGTCCCCGCCCGCCGCCGCCACCGCACTCGCCTCGGCCAGCGGCCGCAGCTCGCACCACCGCGCCGCGGGCACCGTACGGGCCAGGCGGAGCATCACCGGCACCTCGATCAGCGCCCGCACCTCCGCGAGTTCCCCCAGCTCGCGCGCGCTCCGCTCGGTGACACGGAAGCCGCGGTTCGGTACGACCTCCACCGCCCCCTCGATCGCCAGCTGCTGCATCGCCTCGCGCACCGGAGTCGCCGAGACCCCGAAGCGCTCGCCGAGCACGGGCGCCGAGTACACCTCGCCCGGCGCGAGGTCGCCCCCGACGAGCGCGGCGCGCAGGGCGTCCAGGATCTGTCCGCGGACCGAGTTCCGCCGCACCGTCTTACGGGGCGCGGGCACCGCCGCTCCCGCCGCTTCCCCGTGGGTGTGCTCACCACGGGCCGGGGGCGGGGCCGGGGCCGGGGCCGATGAGGCCCGCACCTGCTCCGGTACACGGACGGCGAGGCGGTACGCGTCATGCGCTCTGGCCTGCTCCACGAGGTCCACCCCAAAGTCCGCTCGGTCCGAAAGGTACGAGAGGCACCATAGGCGGACAGCCCCGCAGTTGAAACCTCGATCATTCCGGGTAAGGTTAGGCTTACCTGCAATCGATCGCGATTCGGTGGTCCCCCTATGTCCGTTCCCACCCTGGCCAAGCGCGCCCCGAGCGCCCTCGCGGACGCCTACGCACGCCTCACCGAGGTGTTCCCCGGACTGCGCGTGACTGAGCTCGACGACCTCGGCGAGTACGCACAGGCCCCACAGGGCGGCGGCTGGGTCACCGCCTCCCGGCTCGCGGAGGGCGGGGCCGACCTCGACGCCTTCATGGCGTGGGACGAGTCACAGGTACTGAAGGACTACGGACAGGCGGGGCGTCCGGACGTCATCGCCAGCTTCGCGCTGCACCGCTACGCCTGGCCGGCCACCCTCCTGATCACCATGCCGTGGTTCCTGCACCGCCGCGTGCCCCGCTATCCCGTACAGAACGTCTCCTTCCAGCGCACCCTCGGCCGCCTGGCCGTCCGCAGCACGGGCTTCGCCTGTCTGCCCGATGATCCGGCCGCCTCGCTGCCCGGCGCCCGCGTCGTGCCGGACGAGGAGGCGCTGCGCGGGGAGGTGCGGGCCGCCGTCGCCGAGCATCTGGGACCGCTCCTGGACGCCTTCGGGCCCCGGATGCGGCGCCGTTCGCGCGCCCTGTGGAGCGTCGCGACGGACGAGATCGTCGAGGGGCTCTGGTACATCGCCCATCTCCTCGGCGAGGAGCAGCGCGCCACGGCCGAGCTCGAACGGCTGCTTCCGGGCGCCACCAAGCCGTACGTGGGGACGGCGGGCTTCCGTGAGCTGCGGGGGCCGAACGGCGAGTCCCTGCCGACGCGTGACCGCGCGAGCTGCTGCATGTTCTACACGCTGCGCCCCGAGGACACCTGTGTGACCTGCCCGCGCACCTGTGACGCGGAGCGCGTCGAGCGCCTCAGTGCCGCCGCGGCGGCCTGACCGGAGCCCCTCTCCCCGCCGAAAGCGCAACCCCTCCCCCTTGAACCACCCTTTCGTGTTCGTTTAATCGAACTCAACTCCCCCTTCCGGGCCTTGAGTTCGAGCAAAACGGCGCGCGCCGCACCCCTTTGCACCCCCCTTGGCGTTCTCTTGCCCCGAAACCCCTCTGGGGGCCATCGGGATTGGGCCACTATTGCGCCCGAACGCCCTACCGCGACGCAAGGGACCCCAGATGAGACTGACCGACATATCGCTGGACTGGCTGCTTCCGGGTGGCGTCCTGCTCCTGGGCATGCTGGTGGCGGTGGCGGTACTCGCACGCGGCAAGCGCGCCGGCCAGAAGGCGGCCGCCAGTGCCTCCAGCGACGACACCTGGGAACGCAGCGAGGAGCGCCGCAGGCGCAAGGAAGCCGTCTATGGAACGGCCTCGTACGTTCTGCTGTTCTGCTGTGCGGCGGTCGCCGCCGCACTCTCCTTCCACGGCCTGGTCGGCTTCGGTCGCCAGAACCTCAACCTCACCGGCGGCTGGGAGTACCTGGTCCCGTTCGGGCTCGACGGCGCGGCGATGTTCTGCTCCGTACTCGCCGTGCGCGAGGCGAGCCACGGCGACGCGGCCCTCGGCTCGCGGCTCCTGGTGTGGACGTTCGCGGGCGCGGCGGCGTGGTTCAACTGGGTGCACGCGCCCAGGGGCCTCGGCCATGCGGGTGCCCCGCAGTTCTTCGCCGGGATGTCGCTGTCGGCCGCGGTGCTCTTCGACCGCGCGCTGAAGCAGACCCGCCGCGCGGCACTGCGCGAACAGGGCCTGGTGCCCAGGCCGTTGCCGCAGATCCGGATCGTGCGGTGGCTGCGCGCGCCCCGGGAGACCTTCGGCGCCTGGTCGCTGATGCTCCTCGAAGGCGTACGCACCCTGGACGAGGCGGTCGAGGAGGTCCGCGAGGACCGGCGCGAGAAGGAGCGCACCCGGACCACCAGGCGGGACCGGGAGAAGCTGGAGCGTGCGCAGCTCAAGGCGATCAGCCGCGGCCACCGCAGCATCCCCGGCCGTGGCCAGGGCCGCCAGGTCGACCTGCCGGCGGTCGCGCCGGCCACCGGGTCCGCGCAGGTCGGCGCGGACCCTGCCATAGCGGCGCAGCCGCAGGAACAACTGCCGCTGCGCTCCCGTCCCTCCCTCCAGGCCGTGAAGAACGGCTCTGAACCCGTCACCGTCGACCTCACCGCCGAGGACGACACCCAGACGCTGCCACGGCTCGACTCCCTGGAGCAGAAGCTCAAGGATCTGGAGCAACAGTTCGGCTGATGTCAGCAGCGCAGGACGGGAGTTGGACGGCGGCTCGGTTCAGGCCGGGCCGCCGTCCAGTTCGAACCACACCACCTTCCCGACCCCGTGCGCCCGCACACCCCACGCGTCGGCGAGGGACTGCACGAGCATCAGGCCGCGGCCGTGCGTGCTGAAGTCGGCGTTCGGCACGCACAGCTTCGGGCGGCGCCCCACGAAGTCCCTGACCTCGACCCGCAGCCTGCCGGGCCGCAGGGTCGCCGTCAGGACGGCATCCCGGTCGGTGTGCACCAGTGCGTTCGTGACCAGTTCGCTGGTCAGCAACTCGGCTATCTCGGATCTTCCGGGCCTCCCCCAGGACCGGAGCAGTTCGCGCAGCGCACCTCTCACTTCAGGCACCGCCCGCAGGTCGGATCGCCCTAATCGGCGCCGGAGTTGAGCCCGATGGAGCTCGTCCGGCTTCTTGTCGGTCGGCTCGTCCCTTGCTTTCGGCGAAGAAGTCCCGAGATGAATGGGACCGCCCCCTCTTACCTGCCTTGTCATGACCCCCGCCCACAAAACGAGTCAGTTCCTTCCTGCTCGAACACGCTCACGGGATGCATGCCCCACCCGGTTGGCGGCACTCATGTCCATTCATCAACGTTTGGAGTGGGTGCGCCCCGGCCCGGCGGGGAAGTGAAGCGGTGGACCGTTTCCGCATGATCCCGACCGGGCCCGACCGCGCCGCACCGGGCCCGCCCGAGCTTTCCGAGGAGCCGCCGTGCACGACGACCGACTGCTGGTGGAGGGACGCCTGGAGCGCGCCCTGCGGCAGTTCATCCGCCCCGCCCAGTACGCGGACCGTGTGCCGCTCGCCCTCTCCGTCTGGCACGCGCCGGGCGAACCCGTCCCCGTCGCCGAGGCCATCGACGCCTCGTACGACCCCTTCGAGACGGGCACCGAGTGGGGAAAGCCCTGGTCAACCAGTTGGTTCCGGCTGCGCGGTCAGGTGCCCGAATCCTGGCGCGGGCGCCATGTCGAGGTGGTCGTCGACCCCGGCTTCACCGGTGAAGGGCCCGGCTTCCAGGCGGAGGGGCTCGTGTACGACGCCGCGGGCGTGCCCATCAAGGGCATTCACCCCCGCAACCGCCACATCACCGTGGCGTCCTGCGCACAGGGCGGCGAGCCGGTGCACCTCCTCCTGGAGGCGGCCGCCAACCCGGCCGTTCTGCACGATTTCGAACCCACGCCCCTGGGCGACGTACTGACCGCGGGCGATCGCCCCATCTACCGATTCGCGTCTGCCGATCTCGCCGTACTGGACGAGGACGTATGGCAGTTGACACTGGACATCGAGGTCCTTTCGGAGCTGATGTACGAACTGGACGCCGCCCGTCCGCGGCGTCACGAGATCCTGCGCGCCCTGGAGAGGGCGCTCGACGCGCTCGATCTGCACGACGTGTCGGGTACCGCGGCGGCGGCCCGCGCCGAGCTGACGGAGGTCCTCGCGAGCCCCGCCCACGCCAGCGCGCACCGCGTATCGGCCACCGGGCACGCCCACATCGACTCGGCCTGGCTGTGGCCCTTGCGCGAGACGGTGCGCAAGGCTTCCCGCACCTTTGCCAATGTGACGGCCCTCGCCCAGGACTATCCCGAGCTGGTCTTCGCCTGCTCACAGGCCCAGCAGTACGCCTGGGTCAAGGAGCACCAGCCGCACATCTGGGAGCGCATCAAGAAGGCCGTCGCGGACGGGAACTGGTCACCGGTGGGCTCCATGTGGGTCGAGTCGGACGCCAACATGCCGGGCGGCGAGGCCCTGGCTCGGCAGATCACGCACGGGATGCGCTTCTTCCGCGAGGAGCTGGGGGTGGAGACCGAGGAGATCTGGCTGCCGGACTCCTTCGGCTACACCGCCGCCTTCCCGCAGCTGGCGAAGCTCGCAGGCGTCCGCTGGTTCCTCACGCAGAAGCTGAGCTGGAACCAGTCCAACAAGATGCCGCACCACACGTTCTGGTGGGAGGGCATCGACGGCACGCGCGTCTTCACGCACTTCCCCCCGGTGGACACCTACAACTCCCAGATCCATGGCGCCGAACTCGCGCACGCGGAGAAGAACTTCACCGAGAAGGGCCGCGCGTCCCGCTCCCTCGTGCCGTTCGGCTGGGGCGACGGAGGCGGCGGTCCGACCCGCGAAATGCTGGAGAAGGCACGGCGGTTGCGCTCCCTGGAGGGTTCGCCGCGCGTCGAGATCGAGCGTCCTTCGGCGTTCTTCGCCGCCGCCGAGGAGGAGTACGGGGCGCGGGCGCCCGTCTGGTCCGGCGAGCTCTATCTGGAGCTGCACCGCGCGACGTACACGACGCAGGCGGCCACCAAGCGCGGCAACCGCCGCACCGAACACGCCCTGCGCGAAGCCGAGTTGTGGTGCACGGCCGCCGCGGTGCGCGACCCCGCGTACGTCTACCCGTACTCGACCCTCGACCGGCTCTGGAAGACCGTTCTCCTGCACCAGTTCCACGACATCCTGCCGGGGTCGTCGATCGCCTGGGTGCACCGCGAGGCCCGCGACACGTACGAGCGCGTGCTCGCCGAGCTCGATGAGATCACCGCGGCGGCGGTCCGTTCCCTCGGCCCGGGTGGACCCGCCGCGCTCAACGCGTCACCGTACGCGCGCAGTGAGGTCGTCACGGCCGACGACGGCACCCTGGTGCACGTCGATGTCCCGGCCCTGGGGAGCAAGAGCCTCGAAGAGGCAGCCTCGTACACGCGGGAGACCGGGGCGACCGCCCTGCTCGCCGACGGCGAGATCCAGCTCCTGAACGAGCACCTGCGTGTCGCCATCGACGCGGACGGTCTGCTGACCTCCGTGCACGACGTCGACGCACAGCGGGAGGTCCTGTCCCCCGGCGCGCGCGGCAACCTGCTCCAGCTGCACCCCGACCACCCCACGCACTACGACGCGTGGGACCTCGACAAGCACTACCGCAACACGCACACCGACCTCACGGACGCCGAGTCCGTGGAGCTGGTCGAGGACGGTCCGCTGCGGGTCGCCGTCCGGGTGGTGCGGGCCTTCGGGGAATCGCGGATCACCCAGGAGATCCGCCTCGCGGCGGGCAGCCGTCGCATCGACGTCGTCACGGAGGTGGACTGGCAGGAGTCGGAGAAGGTGCTCAAGGCCGCCTTCCCGCTGGATGTGCACGCCGAACGGTCCGCGGCCGAGATCCAGTTCGGGTATGTGCACCGCTCCACGCACGCCAACACCGGCTGGGACGCGGCCCGTTTCGAGATCTGCGCGCACCGCTGGCTGCGGGTCGCCGAGGAGGCGTACGGCGTGGCGGTGCTCAACGACTCGACGTACGGCCATGACGTGACGCGCGCCCCGCACGGCGACGGCCTCGGCACCACCGTGCGGCTCACGCTGCTTCGCGCCCCGCACAGCCCGGACCCGGAGACGGACCTGGGCGTGCACCGGTTCACGTACGCGCTGCTGCCCGGCGCCACGACGGGCGACGCGGTCGCGGAAGGTCTCGCGCTGAACCTGCCGCTGCGGATCGCCGCCGCGCCCGTCCTGCCCTCCCTGGTGAGCGTCGACAACCCGGCGGTGACCGTGGAGTCGGTGCAGCTCGCGGACGACGGGAGCGGCGATGTCGTGGTGCGTCTCTACGAGTCCCGGGGCGGGCGTGCGGCGGCCGCGCTCACCACGTCGTTCGCGGTGAGCGCGGCCGAGGTGACCGACCTCCTGGAGCGTCCGCTCGAACCGGCCCACACCGACGACGCGGGGCTCGTGCTCGCGCTGCGCCCGTTCCAGATCCTGACGCTGCGTCTGCGGCCCGCCTGACCGGGCGTCAGGGGCGAGGCAAGTTCCGCAGGTTGGAGCGTGCCATCTGGACCATCCGGCCGACTCCGCCGTCCAGGACGATCTTGCTGGCGGAGAGCGCGAAACCCGTCACCATGTCGGAGCTGATCTTGGGCGGGATGGAGAGGGCGTTGGGGTCCGTCACGATGTCGACGAGGGCGGGCCCCTTGTGCGCGAAGGCGTCCTTGAGGGCGCCCACGAGCTGCTTGGGCTTCTCGACCCGCACGCCGTAGGCACCGGCGGCGCGGGCCACGGCGGCGAAGTCGGGGTTGTGGTTGGCCGTGCCGAACGAAGGGAGCCCGGCGACCAGCATCTCCAACTCGACCATGCCCAGGGAGGAGTTGTTGAAGAGGACGACCTTCACCGGCAGGTCGTACTGGACGAGAGTGAGGAAGTCGCCCATCAGCATGGAGAACCCGCCGTCGCCCGACATGGAGACGACCTGGCGCCCCCGGTCGGTGAACTGGGCGCCGATCGCCTGCGGCAGGGCGTTGGCCATCGAGCCGTGGCTGAAGGAGCCGATGATGCGGCGCTTGCCGTTCGGCGAGAGATAGCGGGCGGCCCAGACGTTGCACATGCCCGTGTCGACGGTGAACACGGCGTCGTCGGCGGCGAGTTCGTCGACCACGGACGCCACGTACTCGGGGTGGATCGGGATGTGCTTCTCGACCTTGCGCGTGTAGGCCTTGATGACGCCTTCGAGCGCGTCCGCGTGCTTCTTGAGCATCTTGTCGAGGAACTTGCGGTTGGTCTTGGGCGTGACGCGCGGGGTGAGACAGCGCAGGGTCTCGCGTACGTCGCCCCAGACGGCGAGGTCCAGCTTGGAGCGGCGGCCGAGGCGTTCGGGCCGCACGTCGACCTGGGCGATCTTGACGTCGTCGGGCAGGAAGGCGTTGTACGGGAAGTCGGTGCCGAGCAGGATGAGCAGGTCGCACTCGTGCGTGGCCTCGTACGCGGCGCCGTAGCCGAGGAGCCCGCTCATTCCGACGTCGTACGGGTTGTCGTACTGAATCCATTCCTTGCCGCGCAGGGCGTGGCCCACCGGGGACTTGATCTTCTCGGCGAACTCCATGACCTCGGCGTGCGCGCCTGCCGTGCCGCTGCCGCAGAAGAGGGTGACCCTGTCGGCCTCGTCGATCATCGCGGCGAGCTTGTCGATCTCCGTGTCGCCGGGGCGCACGGTGGGCCGCGAGGTGACGAGGGCGCTCTCGGGGGACTTGTCCGGGGCGGGCTGGTCGGCGATGTCTCCGGGCAGGGTGACGACGCTGACGCCGGACTGCCCGATCGCGTGCTGGATGGCGGTCTGGAGGAGCCGCGGCATCTGCTTCGGGTTGGAGATCATTTCGCTGTAGTGACTGCAGTCCTGGAAGAGCCGGTCGGGGTGGGTCTCCTGGAAGAACCCGAGGCCGATCTCGCTCGACGGGATGTGCGAGGCCAGGGCGAGGACGGGCGCCATGGAGCGGTGGGCGTCGTAGAGGCCGTTGATCAGGTGGAGGTTGCCGGGGCCGCAGGAACCGGCGCAGACGGCGAGGCTGCCGGTGATCTGGGCCTCGGCGCCCGCCGCGAAGGCGGCCGTCTCCTCGTGCCTGACCTGCACCCAGTCGATGCCCTTGGTGCGCCTGATCGCGTCCACGACCGGGTTCAGGCTGTCGCCCACGACTCCGTACATGCGGCGCACACCGGCGCGGTGGAGGATGTCGACGAACTGTTCGGCGACGTTCTGCTTGGCCATGGCTTCACGAACCCTTCAGTCCCCTTGATTCTCTTGGGGTCCATGAATTCACAGTGAGGGCGCTCACGCCTCCCAAACGGCGGCCGCCGTTCGGTCGTCCGCGTACCCCTTGACCCTGACCTGGACGTCCGCGAGGAAGGTCGCGAGGCCCGGCGGGCCGCTCTTGGCCCACCGCTGCGTGAGGTGCGCGGCGAACTCGGGCTCGCCGCGCAGGGGCTCGGCGAGGCCGCCGCTGCAGAGCATCAGGGCGTCACCCGGGCGGGCTACGGAGGCACGGAAGCGGAAGGGTTCGCGGGCCGGGGGCTCGGGGGCGGGCTCGTACGGACTCGGGGGCGTGATGATCCCCATGTCCATGGTGAGCCGATCGCCCTCCGGGGTTTCCGGGGGCACGGAACCGAAGCCGACGACAGGAAGCCCCGCCTCAACCGCGGAGTCGCTGACCTGGGGCTCGATGTCCTGCCATGCGCCGTCCCTGAGCCGGAAGAGACCGCCGCCGCCGACGCCGAAGAAGACGCGGGTGCGGCACTCGGGGTCGGCGGGCAGGAGGAGGCAGCGCAGGGACGCCGCGTACTCCTCGGGCTCGATGCCGAGGTCGACGGCGTGCGCGCGGAGCTTGCCGAGGCTGCGGTCCGTGAGGCGGTGCAGACCGCTCTTGAGGTCCCCGCGCCGGGCGGCCCTGATGTCCTCGGACAGCCGCTGATGGCTGCGCCCCACGGCACGGCCGATCCACGCGCAGGCCTCGGCGGCGGCGCGATGGGCGCCGGGCGTGGCCCGCGCGCCGGTGGCCATGGCCACCAGGACGAGGGCGCCCTCCCCGGTCCCGAACCGCGCGGTGAGCAGCGAGTCGCGCCGCGGCTCGCCCCGATAGCGCGCGGAGTCCCCGCGCACGGAGACGGCCCGCAGGGTGGAGGTGCCGTAGCGGGCGCCGTCCAGGACGGTGTCCGCGACCAGATCGCCGAGGTCGTCGGGGTCGGCGGCGGGCAGGACGGTGGGCTCGGCGTCGTAGGTGGGCGGTCCGTCACCGACGTACGAGACGGCGTCCGCCGTCGCTGCCGCCAGGGTCTGCCGCGCTGCCACCGGGGCGGGCGCCGGCTGGTCCGGAGCCGCGGACTCCTCGGGCGCGCGGGGCGCGGGGACGGCGGTGGTGCGGCTCGGGTCGCCGGGAGGCTTCGGTGGCCCCGCCGGGAAGGTCACAGGGCCCGAGGGTGCGGCGGGGGGCTCCCAGGGGGCGGCGCCCGGGCGGGTGCGGGCGGCGGGCGGGGGCTCGGGGGGCGCTACCGGCTGGGGTGGAGCCTGCGGCTCGGGTGGAGCCAGCGGCTCGGGTGGAGCCAGCGGCTCGCGTGGAGCGGGCGGTTCGCCTGCTGCGGGTCCAGCGCCTCGGACGGACGGCTCCCCCGGAGGTCCGGAGCCCGGCATCCGGGGAGCGAGGTCCGGGGTGGGGCCCGGGGTGGGGCCCTGCACGCCCCGCCGGTCCTTGAGATCCGGGGGCGAAGGCTCCGGATCGGGGAAACGGCTGGGGCCCGGGAGTGTTCCCTCCGCGCCCCCGTCCCCGGGGGCGGGATCGGCCACGCTCTCGCCCGCCGCCGCGGAAACCGCCGAGGCGAACCTGTCGTCGAGGGTGTCGGCCACCTCGGCCGGACCCGTGTCATGAGCGGAGTCGTCGTACAGCTGACCCCACCAGTCGTCCTCCTGGCCGGAGGCTCCGTCGTGCCTCTCCCCCTGCTGGCTCATGCCCCTTATTGTCCACCGCGGAGGCCGTACGAAAACGGTTCATCCGGAAATTCCGGCCACCGGAAGAGTGATGAGGGCCGCCGGGCGGACCCACCCCCCACGGGAGGACCGCCCGGCGGTGTCTGTGTGTTTAGCGCACGTCGTAGGCGCGAGCCACCGTCTGAGTGACGGAACTTCCGTTCGCATCCGTCAGTTCGGTCCTGAGCCAGACCTGCTTCCCCGAGGCGCCCGCGTGGTTGACGGTGGCGGTCCACTCCCCCTTGGAGGCATTGGAGTCCTTGGAGTCCTTGGAGGCGGACGTCTTGGCCTCGGTCCAGGTCTTGCCCTCGTCGTACGAGTAGGACAGGGCCGCCGACTTGAGCGCGCCGGGCTTGTAGCCCGAGTGCCCTGTCGCCGTGATCCCAATCTTCTGACCGTCCTTCGCCGCCAGCGTCTTCATGCCGTCCTCCGGCAGCTGATAGCGCGGGAAGAGCATCGGGATCCCCTGCGAGTAGACCTCCTCGTCGAGGTGCGAGCGGAACGCCCAGGTGGTCTGCGTGCTCAGGGACCGCTGCCAGACCTTCGAGCCGATCTTGTTGGTGTGGAGGGTGAGTTCGTACGCCGCGTCGTCGGCCGGGACCGAGAACACCCCGGACGGCCAGCCCGAATCGCCCACGACCTCGCCGTCCCGCTTCAGCTCCAGGCCGCCGATGTCGCCGAAACTGCCCTGGATTCCGGCGTGTTGGCCGTCGTCCCAGAATCCGGGGGCGACGCCGATCAGGTTGCCCTGACGTTCGGCCGCGAGCGCCTGCTTGCCCTGGGCGTCACGCGGCGCGGCGGGCGTCAGCACACCCTCGTACCACTTCTCGCTGCGCCGCTCCCCCTTCTCGTACGTCCGCACTGGGTCGATCATGAACTCCCCGAACGGGAAGCTGCTGGACACCTGGTGGCCCCAGCCGGTCGTGCCCGCCGAGTAGTACTCGGTGCGCTTGCCGGGGGCCGGGACCGACTCGATGTCGGCGAAGTACACCTCCAGGCCCGAGGGGCGGACGGCGGACGGCAGGTCCACGTAGTCCGTGGCCGTGCCCATCGCGCGGTACGTCGCCTCGTTCGCGGCGAGGTCCTTGTCCCGCACCCGGTAGGTGCGGTCGTCGCGGATCTGGCCGGTCTCGGGGAAGGCGAGGTTGTAGACGTAGGGACTCTTCGCCGTTCCCTTCCACTTCAATTCAACTGCCCCATCGGCCAGTTGGGTCAGGAGGAAAGCCGCATCGGCCGTCTGGACGCCGAGGACCGGGAGCGGGGATCCGGTGAAGCCGGTCGAGGGGTACCAGCGGCCGGGGGCCGCGCGGTGGGCGATGACGGCGAGTGCGCCCGCCGCCTTCGCGTTCGTCGCGACGGCGTTCGCGCTGCCGCTGTCCGGGACCTTGACGAGGGCGATCTTGCCCTTGACCCCGGCGGCCTCAAGCTCCTGCGGCGTACCGGACTTGGCGTCCACGAGTGCCGCCCTGCCCGTGCCGTCGAGGTTGGCGGAGCCGGTGGACGCGGTCACCGGATGGAGCGACTTGCCCCCCACGACGGCGAGTTCGGAGAGCAGGGGCGCCGCCGCGCGCCAGTAGCTGCCGGACTCGAAGGTGCCGTCGGTCGCCCTGCCCTCGACGGACTGGTAGAAGCCGCGGATGGAGCGCGGCCCCGACGCGGTGCCCGCGTGCAGCCAGTTGTCAGCGCCCCAGGTGCGGGCGAACCCGAGGGTGGCGCCGCGCACTTCGGACTCCTTGTCCGTCTTGACGGTCAGGCGGTGCGCCTTGCGGGCGTCGAGCGTGACGGTCATGTCCTTCTTGACCTCGACCTGGGGCCGGGCCATGTGCGTGAGCGAGTCGGTCAGCGTGCCGCCGTCCGCGTCCGGGGTCGCGACGAAACCGGTCAGGAAGTAGGCGCCGGGGCGGACTTGGTACGTCTGGTCGTTCGCGCCCTCGTTGAAGCGGCGCTCACCGCTGGCGTCATCGGTGCCGATGAGGTCGACGGACGACGGGCCGTCCGCGGGCTTGCCCGCGCGGTCGACGAGCTTGACGCGGAGGCTGACGGTCTCCGGCTGCACGTAGAGGGAGAAGGGCGTGGAGACCGCGACGCCCCCGGCGGCCTTCGCCAGGACGCGGCCGGTCACGTCGCCGTACTGCGCCTTCTTGAGGTCCGCGGCGGGGTCCAGCTTCAGCGGGACGTTGACCGTGGCCCCGGCGGCGACCTTCACGGAGCGTTCGCCGAGCCTGGCGATGCTTGAGCGCACGGCCGAGCCGTCGTTGCCGGTGACGCCCTGCACGGACAGCTTCAACTCCACTGCCTTGTCCGTGGTGTTGGTGTACGGGATGTCGACCGCTGTGCGGTCCGAGTTGTCCTGGGGCCAGCCGAAGGTGCCGCCCTGCACGGCGGGCGAGCCGAGCACCTTCTGGTCGACGGCCGCCTTCACGTCGAGGCGCCCGCCGCCCGTCTCGGTGACGTCGCCGGGGATGGCGCTGTCCGCCGACGAGACGAGGGCCGCCTTGATCTGCTGCGCGCTCCAGTCCGGGTGGCGCTGCTTGACCAGGGCGGCGGCGCCCGCGACGTGCGGGGTCGCCATCGACGTACCGCTCATGGACTGGTAGGCGTAGACGCCCCTGCCGCCCGCTGCCGCGGCGGAGATGTCGACGCCCGGCGCGGCGATCTCCGGCTTGAGGGTGTGCGAGCCGAACGCGGGACCCCGGCTGGAGAAGGAGGCCGTCGAGTCGTCGCGGTCGACGGCGCCGACGGTCAGGACGCTCGGGGCGCAGCCGGGCGAGGAGACGGAGTTGAGGCTCGGTCCCGTGTTGCCCGCGGCGAGGACGAAGAGGGTGTCCGTGCTCGACTGCGCGAGCTCCTCCGTGGCCGTGCTCATCGGGTCCGTGCAGTCGGTGCGCGCCGGGTTGCCCAGGCTCATGGAGACGACGTCGGCCTTCTCGTCGACGGCCCACTGCATGCCCGCGATGATCCACGAAGTGGCCCCGGAACCACTGTCGTTGAGGACCTTGCCGTGCAGCAGCTCGGTGCCGGGCGCCACGCCCTTCTTCTTGCCGCCGCTCGCCGCGCCGGTGCCGCCGACGGTGGAGGTGGTGTGGGTGCCGTGGCCCTGGCGGTCCTCGGCGTCCGGCGAGTCGGTGAAGTTCTTGGTCGCGCCGATCCGGCCCTTGAGGTCGGGGTGCTCGGCGTCGGCGCCGGTGTCGAGCACGGCGACCTTGGTGCCCTTGCCGTCGTAGCCCGCGGCCCAGGCCTCGGGGGCGTGCACCTGCTTGGTCGACCGGTCGAGAGTGGCCTTGACCTTGGCGTCCAGCCACAGCTTCTTCAGGTCGGACGCGGAACGGGACGTGGGCGACGTGATGTCCGCCCAGAAGTCCGCGGTCTTCTTCTTGTCGGCCTTCAGCGCGACACCGTCGACGGGTTCGAGGACGAGCCCGCGCTCCGCGCCGCGCGGCGTCGCGGGCACCGAACGCGTGACGTCGACGGACGTGTCGTACACGGCGATCAGCGGCAGCTTCTTGGCGTGCGCGTCGTCGTAGCCCTGGCGGACGAGCCCGGTGACGTTGAAGAGTTCCTCGTCGACCTTGCCCTCGGCGATCGCGTGGACGGCGCCCTCGGGGTAGACGTACAGGTCCTTGCCGGACTGCCTGGTCTGAATGAGGGGCACCGTGCCGTCGGCGCCGGGCAGCGCGCTCGCGCCCGCGCGGTCCTTGCCGTCGGACGTCACCAGGACGCGGTCACCGGTGACGAGGGTGACGACGGAGCTTCCCTCGCCCCGCGGGGCACCCCCCACCAGCGGACTCGTCTCCGCCACGGCAGCGCGTGGCTCGGCCACGGACGGGACGGCCGCGGTGACGGCGAGGACGGCGGCGGACGCCGCCCCCAAGGCCGTACGCGATATCGGGCGCATCGCTCTCCCCAAGGTTGTCGGGCATGCGGAACCACAGCCGATATCGGACCAAAGGCCGTATTAGCGGCTGCCGTTGGTGCTGCGGTGGCGTCACCTTGGCAGAGGGGCGGGGGGTGCGGGGATGATGTCCCGAGGCGGGTTTACGCCGTGGCTTCTTTCCGCCAGGGCTCCGTCGGAACGGATCCTGGGGAGGGACGTCGCCGCATGCTGGCTTCGATAGGCCTGGACGAGACGCACGAATCGGCGTACCGCGCCCTGGTGGCGGTGGGCGCCGCCGACGTGCCCGATCTCGCGCGGCGGCTCTCGCTGGGCGAACCGGACACCGTGCGCGCGCTGCGCCACCTGGAGCTGCACGGCCTCGCGGCCCAGGCGTCGGGCAAGGCGGGGCGGTGGGTGGCGGCCCCGCCCGGTGTCGCGCTCGGCGCGCTCCTGACCCAGCAGCGGCACGAACTGGAGAAGGCCGAGCTGGCGGCGAAGCTGCTCGCCGAGGAGTACCGCGCACAGGCCGCCGAGCCCGCGGTGCACGACCTGGTCGAGGTGGTCACCGGCGCGGGCGCGGTCTCGCAGCGGTTCCTCCAGCTCCAGCTGGGGGCGAGCGACGAGGTGTGCGCCCTGGTGACCGGCAACCCCGTGGCGATCACCGGCATGGAGAACGACGCGGAGGCGCAGGCCGCGGGCCGTGGCGTCACCTACCGCGTGGTGGTCGAACGCTCCGTGCTCGCGCTCCCCACCGGCCTCATCGAACTGTCGACGGCGATCGGCCGCGACGAACAGGTGCGGGTCGTGGACCGCGTCCCGACGAAGCTGGTGATCGCCGACGGCTCGCTCGCGATGGTGCCGCTCACCTCGCGCACGGCGGAGCCCGCCGCGCTCGTGGTGCACGCGAGCGGCCTGCTCGAATCCCTGACGGGGCTCTTCGAGGCGGTGTGGCGCGACGCGCTGCCGCTGCGGCTCGGCGAGGGCGGCCGCTCGGTCACCGAGGACGCCCCCGACGGCCCTGACGGCGCGGACCTGGAGATCCTTTCGCTGCTGCTCGCGGGCCTGACGGACGCGAGCGTCGCCAAACAGCTCGACCTGGGGCTTCGGACGGTGCAGCGCCGGGTCAAGCGCCTGATGGAGCTGACGGGCGTCACGACGCGCCTCCAGCTGGGCTGGCACGCGTACGAGCGGGGCTGGGTGGCGCGCTAGGTCCCGCCCTGAGGCCTGCGGGGACTTGCGCGACCTGCGGGTTTGCCTCGTTTCCTGCACGCTTGGCAGATGGGAGCGTGGGAACTCCTGCTGGTCGCGGTGGTGCTGCTGCTCGGGATCGGCGGGGTACTTGTGCCCGGTGTGCCGGGGCCGTGGCTGGTGTGGGCCGCGGTTCTGTGGTGGGCGCTGCAGGACCCCGAGCCGGTCGCCTGGTGGGTCCTGGTGGGCGCGTCCGTCGTACTCCTCGTGGCGCAGGGCATCCGATGGCTGCTGCCGCCCCGGCGCTTCCGGGAGAGCGGTGCCACGCGCCGCACGGCCGTGTACGCGGGGGCCGGGGCGCTTGTCGGGTTCTGCGTGGTGCCGGTGATCGGGTCGATCCCGGGGTTCATCGGCGGGATCTACCTGGGCGAACGGCTGCGGCTCGGCAGACACGGGGAAGCGGTGACGGCGACGCGGACGGCCATGCGGGCGGGCGGCTGGAGCGTGCTGACCGAGCTGTTCGCGTGCCTGCTGATCGCGGGGGCGTGGCTGGGGGCCGTGATCTGGGGGTGAGCGGGCCGAGCCGACCGAGCCCCCGGCTGGACCATCCGTGGCGCTACGCATACACAGCACGCGTTCACGTACACATACTCCCATCGGATCTCTCCCGACTCATTGACTGGATGCCGCACCCTCTCTAGCTTTCAGCGAGGTAAAGCTCCGATGACTCTGATGACTCCGATGACTCCGGGAGAAGCGATGCCAAGCCCGTCCAGAAGAACCGTGCTCGCCACCACCGGAACCGCGGTCGGCGGCGCACTCCTGTCCGGCGGCCTGCCCGCCCAGGCCACCACCGCGACCCAGGAGACGACGGAGGTGAGCGCGCCGGGCGACCCCTGGCGCACCGTCCTCGACGACGCCGACCTGGTCTGGCAGAAGCTGCCGAAGACCTGGTACGAGGGCCCTTACCTCGGCAACGGCTTCCTCGGCTCGGGGATCTACGCCGAGCCGAGCGCGCGGCCGGACGGCGCGACCACGGCACTGCGCTTCAACATCCAGCACTCCGAGGTGCAGGACCACCGCCCCGAGTTCGGCTCCCTCTTCGGCCTCGCCCGCCTGCCGATCGGCCACTTCACCCTCGAACCCGTCGGAAGGATCACCGGCATCGACTGGCGCCTGCGGCTGCGCGACGCCGAACTGACCGGCACCCTCACCACGGACAAGGGCACCCTGAAGCTCCGCGCGCAGGTGCACAACACGCGCTCCGTCCTGGCCGTCGAGGTGACCGCGAGCGCGGGCGAGCGCGGCTTCCGCTGGGTGTTCCACCCGGCGGAGGCGATCAGCCCGCGCGCCGCGTTCAAGCCGCTGCCGGAGGGCTACGGGGGCAACCCGCCCGCCGAGGTGAAGGAGTACGACGGCGTCACGGCCGCCGTACAGCCGCTGCTCGCGGGCGGGCAGCACGTCACCGCGTGGCGGGAGCGGACGCGGGGCGGGGCCAGGACGCTGTACGTGAACGTGGCGCACTCGCATCCGGGCACCACGGCCCGCGACCGGGCGGTGCGCGCGGTGCGGGGTGCGGCGGGCCTCTCGTACGACGGGCTCGCGGCGTCGCACCGGGCCTGGTGGCACGCGTACTACCGCAAGAGTTTCCTGTCGCTGCCCGACGCCCGGATGCAGCGGTTCTACTGGATCCAGCTCTACAAGACGGCGGCCGCCGCCCGCCGGGACGCCCCGGTGATGGCGACCTGCGGCCCGTGGCTGGAGCCGACGCCGTGGCCCAACACCTGGTGGAACCTGAACGTGCAGCTGGAGTACTGGCTGATCCACGGCTCCAACCACCTCGAACTGGACGCGGTCACGCGCGCGTTGAGCGAATTCCGGTCCAACCTCACCAAGGAGATGGCGGCGCCCTACCGCGCCGACTCGCTCGGCATCCCCCGCACCACGGACCCGTCGCTCGTCAATGGCGCATCGGTGACGGACGGCGGCTACGGCGTCGGCATCCCCGGCCAGGACCCGCCGACCCCCGAGGTCGGCAACCTCACCTGGGCGCTGCACAACGTCTGGCTGAGCTACCGGCACACGATGGACGAGTCGATCCTGCGAGACGTCCTCTTCCCGCTGCTGCGGAAGGCGATCAATTACTACCTGCACTTCCTGGAGCCGGGCACGGACGGCAAGTTGCACCTGCCGGCGACCTACTCACCCGAGTACGGCGGCAACTCACGGGACTGCAACTACGACTTGATGCTGGTGAAGTGGGGCTGCCGCACGCTGCTGGAAGTCGCTGAACTCCTGGGCGTGGAGGACAAGTTGGCGCCGCGCTGGAGGGAGGTCGGCAGCAGACTGGCCGCGTACCCGACCGACGCGAACGGCTACATGATCGGTGCGGACATCCCCTTCGCGAAGTCGCACCGTCACTACTCCCACATGCTCGCGGTGTACCCGCTGTACGAGGTGACGGGCCGCACGGCGGACGAACGCGCCCTGATCGAGCGGTCCTTGGCCCACTGGGTCGGCTTCGAGGGAGCCCTTCAGGGCTACACGTTCACGGGCGCCGCGTCGATGTCGGCGCTGCTCGGCAAGGGAGAGGACGCACTGAAGTACCTGGGTGAGCTGATGACGCGATTCATCCAGCCCAACACCATGTACAAGGAGTCGGGCCCGGTCATCGAGACCCCGCTCTCCGCAGCGCAGTCCCTGCACGACATGGTCTGCCAGTCCTGGGGCGATGTCATCCGCGTCTTCCCCGCGCTGCCGTCGGCGTGGGCGGACCTCACGGTGCACAACTTCCGTACGCAGGGGGCGTTTCTGCTCAGCGCGGTGCGGCAGGGCGGGGCGACCCGGTGGGTGCGGCTCGTGAGCGAGGCGGGGGCGCCGTGCGTGGTGCGGCACGGGATCGCGGGGGCGGTCGAGGTGCGGGACGGGCGGGGGCGTCATCTGTCGTACGAGGATGTGGGCGGGGACGGGGACGGGGGTGCTGTGAGGATCGCTCTCGGGCGGGGCGAGTCGGCGCTGATCACCGCGGAGGGTGACCGTCCGGATCTGCGGATCACCCCGGTCGAACCGAACGAGGCGGCGCCGCGCTGGGGCCTGCCCGCGGCTTAGGCTCGCGTCATGACCGAATTCAGCGAGGCCGAGCGGGCGTACCTCAAGTCCCAGCGTCTGGGGCGGATGGCGAGCGTCGACGCGACGGGACAGCCGCAGGCCAACCCTGTGGGGTTCTTCCCGCAGGACGACGGGACGATCCTGATCGGGGGGTATGCCTTGGGGAGCACGAAGAAGTGGCGCAATCTGCAGGGGAATCCGAAGGTGTCGCTGGTCGTGGACGACATGGTGAGTGAGCGGCCGTGGAAGGTGCGGGGGGTCGACATCCGTGGGGATGCGGAACTCCTCACGGGGCCACATGACTTGGGCCCTCACTTCAGTGAGGAGCTGATCCGGATTCATCCTCGGCGGATCCATAGCTGGGGGCTGGAGCAGTAAGTAGTCCCCAACCCCGCCCCTTCCCGGCTGCATCAATTAGCGGCTCCGCCGCGGGCCGCTGGCGCGGGGGCCTTCGTTGCCGTCATCACCGGCTTCGCCGAGTTCGTCCTCAAACGCCGGACGGGATAGATGTGCCAGCCTCTCCGGCGTTTGAGGAGCGGGGGTCTGGGGGCGGAGCCCCCTGCGCGGCGGAGCCGCCAATAGATGCAGCCGGGAAGGGGCGGGGTTGGGGAAAAGAAAAGGCGGCTACCCCGCACCGCCCGCGGTCAGCACATGCCGCACCCCGTACGACCGCCAAGGCCGCCACGCATCAGGCACCGTCTCACCCGGCAACCCCACATCGGGGTCCCCGAGCGCCCGCATCCGAATCGAAGCGACAACCCCCGCACCCACCCCCTCCAAGGCCAGGAGGCCCGCCTCCGCATCCTCCCGATCCGCCCCCGCATCAAGCCGCACCCGCCCATCGGCAAGCGCAGCAGCCAGCTCCCCCAAGGGGCCCGGCTCCCCGGCCAGTGCTCCCGGCTCGGGGAAGACGTGGGTGAGGGATCCGCACGGCGCGTCCAGCGCCTTCCCGTACCGCTCCACGAGCAGCGCGGCCTCCCCGCGCCCCACAAGCGCCCGCACCGCGAACTCCTCGGGATCCGCCGCCCCCGGCGAGCGCAGGCCGGGCCGCGCCGCGACCAGCGGAGCGAGCCGCGCGTCGGCGCCGAGCCGCTCGTCCACGGCGTACGGATCCGCGTCCAGGTCGAAGAGCCGCCGCAACCGCTGCACGGCGGTCGTGAGGTCCCGCAGATCGGTCAGGTGGAGGCGGGCGTCCAGCCACCCCCCGACCCCGTGATCGCTCTCCTCGACGGCCACGATCCCCGTGCCGTACGGCAGCCGCAACGTACGCCGGTAGGTACGCCCGCCCCGCTCCCCGGACACCTGCTCCACCCCGTCGACGGCCTCGTCGGAGAGCAGGTCGAAGACGGCGCCCGCCTCATAGGCCCCCCGGTAGGCGAGCCGCAGCGGAACCCCGGCGGACGGGGTGGCCCGCCCCGCGCCCCCGCCACGCGGCGCGGCGGCCCGCAGTGCGGTGGGCGTCAGGGCGTACACCGCCCGGATGGTGTCGTTGAACTGCCGCACGCTGGCGAACCCCGCCGCGAACGCGATCTCCGTGATCGGCAGTCCCGTGGTCTGCAGCAACACCCGCGCGGTGTGCGCCCGTTGGGCCCTGGCGAGGGCGACGGGCCCCGCCCCCAGCTCGGCGGTGAGCTGCCGCTGCACCTGCCGGGAGCTGTAGCCGAGCCGCACGGCGAGACCGGGGACGCCCTCGCGGTCGACGACGCCGTCACCGATCATGCGCATGGCACGGCCTACGACGTCCGCGCGTACGTTCCACTCCGCTGACCCCGGCACCGCGTCCGGGCGGCAGCGTCGGCAGGCCCGGAATCCGGAGCCCTGGGCGGCTGCCGCAGTGGTGTAGTAGCGGACGTTCTTGCGCTTGGGGGTGACGGCGGGGCAGCTTGGCCGGCAGTAGATCCCGGTGGTCTCGACGGCGAAGAAGAACTCCCCGTCGAAGCGCGCGTCGCGGCTGCGAACCGCCTCGTACCTGGTCTCTTCATCGATCACGTCTTCCAGTGTGCGGCTTGGCCGGCGCTTCGGCTGGCGGAAATCGGACACCACGTTGCGGGGGCGCCCGAGCGCCCCCGCAACGCTGCCGCTCGCTAGCGGATCCGGCCCCGCTTGGCCTCCAGGGCCGCCTTGCCCTCCGCGCCCCTCAGCTTCCACATACGCCGCATGTCCGCCCGGAGCTTCGCGTCCGTCTTGGCGACGATGCGCTGGTTCTCGCGGATCAACTTGCGGTAGCTGTCGAGGCGGCGGCCTTGGAGCGTGCCGTCCTCCACGGCCGCGAGTACCGCACAGCCGGGCTCGGCGGTGTGGGCGCAGTCGTGGAAGCGGCAGTCGGCCGCGAGCTCCTCGATCTCGGAGAAGACCTGGCCGACGCCGTTCCCGGCGTCGAAGAGGCCGACGCCCCGCAGGCCCGGTGTGTCGATGAGGACACCTCCCGCGGGGAGCACGAGGAGGTTGCGGGTCGTCGTGGTGTGGCGGCCCTTGCCGTCCACGTCACGGGCTGCGTTGACCTGCATGACGTCCTCGCCGACCAGCGCGTTGGCCAGGGTCGACTTGCCCGCTCCTGACTGGCCGAGCAGGACGGACGTACCGCCGGAGACGACGGCGCACAGGATGTCGACGCCTTCCCCGGTGGTGGCGCTGACCGGGAGCACCTGGACGCCGGGGGCCGATGTCTCCACGTCCTCGACGAGGTAGGACAGTCCCGTGGCGTCCGGGACCAGGTCGGCCTTGGTGAGGACGACCAGCGGCTGGGCGCCGGACTCCCAGGCCAGGGCGAGGAACCGTTCGATCCTGCCGAGGTCGAGCTCGACGGCGAGCGAGATGGCGATGATCGCGTGGTCGACGTTGGCCGCGAGGATCTGCCCCTCGGACCGCTTGGAGGAGGTGGAGCGCACGAAGGCGGTGCGGCGCGGCAGCAGTGTCCTGACGTACCGCGGGTCACCACCCTCGGGGTCGACGGCGACCCAGTCCCCCGTGCACACGACCTTCATCGGGTCGCGGGGCACGACGAACTCGGTGTCGGCGCGCACCGTGCCGACCGGGGTGACGACGTCGCACTGGCCGCGGTCGACGCGCAGGACGCGGCCGGGCAGCAGACCCTGCGCCGCGTACGGGGTGAAGTCGGCTTCCCGGTCCTCGTCCCAGCCGTAGGGCGCGAGAGCATCCGAAGAAGACTTGGAAGAGGGAGAAGAAGAAGGCTGCGGAGATGCAGAGGAAGACAAGGGGGGACCCTTCACAGGGGTGGCCCCGGCGCACGCGCACTGTGGCGCGTGGAAAAGAGGAAGGTCAGCCGGTGACCACGGAGGTGGAATGAACGGACTTCTCGATGCGGGCAGCGCCCATCTCAACGACAGCCATCGGTCACACCTCCTGGATCACACTCAACCGGCACCGGCGGCCGAGCGGCCACCGACGAACAGAAGGAACCCTAGCTTCGGGCTCAGGCGGAGCGCCACCTCTTTTCCGGCCCGGCGGCGACGGGCTGCTCGGGCGCGGTGGGCTGCCCGGGCGCGGTGGGCTGCTCGGCCGCGGCCGACTTCTCGGACGCGGCGCGGGCCCCGCGCACGGCGGAGAGCGGGGTGGGCGCCAGCGTCTTGCGCAGGTTGGTGCGCATCGTCGACGCGGCGTCGAGCACGTAGTTCTGCCGGACCTTCCAGGGGCCGCGGTCGCCCTGCCGGGGGAAGGCGTCGATGGAGCGCTGGACGTATCCGGAGGCCAGGTCGAGCAGCGGGCGTTCGTCGAGCGTGCTGGTCGGCCTGGGTTCCACGGCCGCGTAGTCGTGCGCGCGCATGTGGTTGAGCACCTTGCACACGAGGCGTGACGTGAGGTCGGCGCGCAGCGTCCAGGACGCGTTGGTGTAGCCGATGCAGACCGCGAAGTTCGGTACGCCCGTCATCATCGCGCCGCGCCACACGAACTGCCGGTTCAGCTCCACGGGTTGACCGTCGACGCGCGGCTCGATGCCGCCGAAGGCGAGGAGTTGGAGTCCGGTGGCGGTCACGACCACGTCGGCCTCCAGGACGCGGCCGGACTTCAGCCGGATGCCCTCGGGGACGAAGCGCTCGACGTGGTCGGTGACGATCTCGGCTTCGCCCGTCTTCAGAACCTCGAACAGGTCGGCGTCGGGCACCGCGCACAGCCGCTGGTCCCACGGGTCGTACGACGGCGTGAGGTGGTCGGCGACGAGCCGGTCGTCCTTGACGATGCGCTTGTTGAGCCCGGTCAGCAGCTTCCGCGCGGCCTTCGGGCTGCGCCGACAGAACTGGTAGAGGCCGATGGCGAAGAGGATGTTCTTCGTCCGTACGACCCGGTGGGCCGCGTTCGCGGGCAGTACGGCGCGGATGCCGTCGGCCAGCCTGTCCCGCGAGGGCAGCGAGCCGATCCAGGTCGGGCTGCGCTGCAACATGGTGACGTGCGCGGCGCTCCCCGCCATCGCGGGCACCAGCGTGACGGCGGTGGCGCCGCTGCCGATGACGACGACGCGCTTGCCGGTGTGGTCCAGGTCCTCGGGCCAGAACTGCGGGTGCACGATCGTGCCGGTGAAGGAGTCGGCGCCCGCGAACTCGGGGGCGTGTCCCTGGTCGTAGTTGTAGTAGCCCGCGCAGGAGTACAGGAAGTCGCAGGTGACGGTGGTCAGGATGCGGCTGCCGTCCTCCTCGGTGCGCTCCAGCGTCACCGTCCAACGGGCCGTCGCCGTGGACCAGTCGGCGCCGACGACCTTGGTCCCGTAGCGGATCCGGCGGTCGATGCCGAACTGGGCGGCGGTCTCCTTGATGTAGTCGAGGATGGACCGGCCGTCGGCGAGCACCTTCGACTCGCGCCAGGGCTTGAAGGCATAGCCGAGCGTGAACATGTCGGAGTCCGAGCGCACACCCGGGTAGCGGAACAGGTCCCACGTCCCGCCCATGGACTGCCGCGCCTCGATGATCGCGTACGAGCGCTCGGGGCACTCGGTCTGCAGCCGGTAGGCGGCGCCGACGCCGGACAGACCGGCGCCCACGATCACGACGTCGATGTGCTCGACCGGAGTGCCGGTACCCGCGGTGCCGTCGGTGCTTGCAGTGTCGTCGGTGCCCTCGGTGCTGGAGTCTGCGGTGTGCGTCATGCTTCTCAGTGTCCGGAAGCACACCCGGCAGGAATTGACCCGGGACGACAGATCTTTGACCCTGGACGACATGTCCGTGATCAGATCGGCGGGTCTGCGCGGGTTCCGCGCCACGGTGGCGGAGCTCGGCGGTGACGCCGAGACCTACGCCCGGCAGGCGGGCTGCCCCACGGCCGCACTCGACGGGGACGACCTCCTGGTGCCCGAGGAGGCGATGGCCACGGTACTCGAGCTGGCCGCCGAGGATCTCGGCTGCCCGGATCTCGGTCTGCGCATCGCGGCCCGGCAGGACCTGGGCATGCTCGGCGCCCTGGCGCTCGCCATCCAGAACTCCGCCACCCTCGGGGACGCCCTGGAGTGCACCACCCGCTACCTCTTCGTCCACGCGCGCTCACTGAGCCTCAGCCTGGAGCCCGATCCGTACGGCACGCCGGGGGTCGCCGCCCTGCGCTACGGCGTGCGCGAGGGGGTCGAGGCACCGCCCCAGGGCATCGACCTCTCCCTGGGGTTCATGCACCGGGCCATCGTCTATCTGGTCGGCCCCTACGGCCTGGGCTCGGTCGAGCTCCCGCATCCGCTGCTCGCCCCGCTGTCGGTGTACGAGGACTTCTTCGGCGTACCCGTGAAGGCGGACCGCCCCGCGGCCCTGCTGCGTGTCCCGCTCAGCCTGGCCGACCGGCCGCTCGGCGGCGGCAACGCGCATCTGCGCCGCCTCGCGCTCGCCTACCTCGACGAGCAACTGCCCAGTGAGCGCGCGGACATCGTCAGCGGTGTCCGTGCCGTCGTGGGGCGGTCGCTCGGCACGTCGCCGCCCGAGATCGATACCGTCGCCCGGCTCCTGAACGTCCACGCGCGAACGCTGCAGCGCCGACTGCGCGCAGCCGGGACGACCTTCGCCGAGATCATCGACGAGGAGCGGCGCAGCGCGGCCCGCCGCTATCTCATCGGCACCGACCTGCCCCTGGGCCAGGTCGCCCTGCTGCTCGGCCTCTCCGAGCAGTCGGCCCTGAACCGCTGCTGCCGGCGCTGGTGGGGTGCGACACCGCGGGCGGTGCGGGCGCGCGGCTATGGGGCGGCCGGGCCGCCGGTCTCCTGAAGCAGTCGCGTACGGAAGAGGTCGAGCACCTCGTCAAGGGCGGCCCGCGTCGGCTGCCCCGGTTCGTCGATGAGGTGCTCGGTCAGGACGGAGTGCGGCGCCAGGACGCCCTCGGGGTTCGCGTCGCTGTCGTCCAGTTCGACGGCGGTGAACGCGTCGCCGAGCTCACGGCGCAGGAAGGCGAACCGGTCGTCGGGAACCAGCCGGTCGCCCTTGAACCGCGTCCCCAGGACCCGCAGCCCGTCCCGCTCGCAACGGCCCTTCACCACGGCGAGTTCGTCGTCCGAGATGTCGATGGTGCACGCGCGGCGGCCGTTGACGGGCAGCGGGAGCGAGGGCTGGGAGAGCACGGGGGCGAGCAGCCGGTCGTCGGTGGCCATCGCCAGGGCGAAGCCACCGGTGAAGCACATGCCGACGGCGCCGACCCCGGGGCCGCCGCACCGCTTGTGCTCGTGCGCGGCGAGGGCCCGCAGCCAGGTCACCACGCGCGAGCTGCGACCGGTGGCGAATGCGGTGAACTCCCGGCTCACACACACCTTCAGCATGGTCGAGGCGATGTAGAGATTCGACTTCAGCGCACCGTGGGCCTTGGGGTTGGCGTCGCGCCCCGGCGTGCCGAAGAGGACGGGGAGCACGGCCGTGCATCCGATGGCGGCCACCTTCTCGGCGAAGGAAAGGACCTTGGGCGTGATCCCGGGGACCTCCGCCATCACGATGACGGCGGGCCCTTCCCCGCGCCGCAGGACCTTGCGGGTGGTGCCCTCGTGCGTGAACAGGCTCCGCGTGAATCCCGTCAGGTCGTGGTCAGCCACGGATCAACGTCCTCCAACTCGACTGCCGCCTCCCGGAGTTGCCGCGTACGGCCCTCGCGGCCGAGGCATGCTGGACGGAACGTACAACAAGGGCGCCATGCGGGCCTACCCCGCAGTAGGAAATCCAGCCGCAACCGTGCCACGCCGTCACGGCCGACCCCTCATGCTGACGGGGTGGGACTCAATCCGGCCGAAGCGGCGATCACCGGCATGACCCTGGGCGCCATCGCCTCCTTCTCCGGGGCCTGGCTCACCCAGCACGCGACGGACAGGCGCGAGCGCGAGAACCGCGTGTGGTCGCGGTGCATGGACGTCTACGAAGAAGCCATGGTCGCCGTCCACCGCGTCGGCAACCTGCGCGCGCAGTTGTCGAGCACGGGAGAGTGGCCGGACGACACCGGCGCCGCGGTGAGCGACGTCCATGTGCTCGCCGCCCGGCTGGAGATCTACGCCACGGATCAGGTGCTCGAAGCGCACTGGACGGCGTTCCAGGCGATGCGTGCCTGGATCGGCGCGTGGCACGACTGGGACAACCAGGAGGGGACCAATCCCCGGGTGAGCCAGACCGACCCGCTGTGGAAAAGATTCACCGAGCTCGTCGAGGAATCGGAGGATTCCGACCACAAGCTCCTGGGCATCCTGCGCGATGAGGTGCACGGAAAGAGGAAACCAAGAAGATCGTGGTGGAAGTGGCGCCCTTTCCGGCGTGCGGATCCGGATGGATCTCCTCAACTCGGGGCCTGAGAACGTTTCTTGTCCGGTAGCTCCCGCCCTGGATCCGTTCGTGGCTACCATTGCATATTCACAGCGCACGAGCAGCCACCCACTGCACGGGGCAGTCCACTGCACGGGGCAGTTGCTCGCTCCTGGGATCGGACGGGGGGACGAACCCATGTCGCATCACGAGCCGCACCAGAAGCACTTGATCCAGGTATTCCGGAACAACGATCACATCGGTTCGGGTGTGCGCCTCACCAGGTATTTCGCCCTGACTGCCGCACACTGCCTGGGAGATGACAGAGAGAATCGCATGCGCCCGGTCCTCCTCCGCCTTCCGGACGGCAGGCACCTGGACGGCGAGGTGCAGCAATTCGATCTCCTCGCCGACATGGCCCTCTTGAAGATCGTGTTCCAGAAAGGCGAAAGTGTGCCGCTTCCCGGCATCCACTTCGATGTCGCGCGCGAAGGCGAATCATGGACGGCGGTCCACCCCCGGCCGGACGACGGCATGCTGCGCGGAACCGTGAGCGACGTATCGGTCATCTATCAGAGCACGGGCGAGCAGGCCGTCAACTGCCACCGGCTGCGGCACGACGGTGCACACGACGACGTGCGGAAGTTCGCCGGCAGCCCCGTCGGCCGGGGTGAGCCCGACCCCGACCTGCCTTCGGTCGTCCTCGGGCTCCTCGTCGCACGGCCCGCCACCACGGACGCGCCTCAGGACACGCTGTTCGCCGGCACGATCGACGAGGCGGTGCGGCGATTCGACACCTTCAAGTTCCGCCCCGCACCACAACAGACACTGTCCGGCTCCGAACGCATCTACGAGGTGCGCCAGGACCACGAAGCGGAAGCACTGGCCCGCAAGGACCGCACGGTGCCCGCCGGCCTGGCCGCCGTGACCAGCTATGTGAACCTGCGCTGGCACCGGCCCCGGCCGTGAAGAGCATGCCGCCCACCACGGCGGCCCGTCTCCCGGAGGGGACATGACCAAGATCGCGAACGTCAGCGAGGGGCTGGCGGCAGCGGAGGACGCCCTGGAGGCGGACGGCAAGGCCCGGTCCGAGCTCAAGGAATCACTCGCGGGCTATGTGGAGCGCCTCACCAGCCCCGAAGCGCCCTACGCACTCCTTCGGCCCCACGCCCGCCAGCACATCAATCTCGCGCAGCTGCTCCTCGCGCTCGACATGAGGGAACGCTCGCACGCCCTGGCCGCCGTGACCCTGCGCCACATGGAGCTTGCCGAGGCGGACCAGGAGCTGTTCGCGGCCGACACCTGGAACGAACTCGGTTCGCTGCTCGCGGAGCACGACGATCTCGACCGGGCCCGCATGGTCCTGAACTACGCCCTGAACCGCGCGCAGCGCGCGGCGGCCCCCGAACTCGCCAGGATCTTGGCCAACTTGAGCGCCGTGAGCCTGCGGGCCGGGCATCTGGAGGACGCCAGGGTCTGGGCGCAGAAGGCGGTCACCGTACTGGGGAAGTACTACGGCGGCGACCCGGAGGCGCGGCTGACCGCCGACTGGGTGCGGGTCGAGGTGGCGTCGATCCGCCGGGACACCGCCGAACTCACCCGCACCCTGGGCGACTTCGCCTCCTCGGTCGACTGGTACACGAGCTTCACGAACGACGACGACCCGAAGGCCGTCGCGGCCCGTTCGGCGCTGGCCCAGGCGAGGTTCCAGGCGGCCAAGGCGGTGCAGGACGAGGAGCGGATCGAGGCGGAACTCGCCGAGCTCGAGATCTCCCATCTCCGCGCCGCCACGCTCCTCGGGGCCGATCACCAGGAGACGCTGGTCGCCCAGGCGGCGCTCGCCACGGCCGAGTTCGACGCGGCCGACGGCACCGCGTTCTGCGCGTCACGCAGGCAGCAGGCCGTGTCCCTGCTCGACTCGGCGGCCGTCACGGCCGCCAGGACCTTGGGCCGTGACCACTCCCAGACGCTCGCGCTGCGCGCGGCGCTCGCGGACATGCGCGATGCCACCACGCCGTCGGACGAACTCCCTTATCTCATCGAGCATGTCTACACACCCCAGGAGAACAGCGCCCGCAACAAGGCCAAGGGCCAGGCCCTTCGGCAGGAGCGCAATGTGATCAGGCTGGTCGCGCACGCGGGCGCGTCCTTCTTCCTGAAAGACCTGAAGCTCTTCCATCCGCAGGTCATCCACGCCCTGAATCAAGGCAGTTACTTCTACGTCATCATCAGCAGCCCTTGGAACAACCTCGCCATTTTCACCAAGCACGACGCGACGGCGGAGCGCCCCAACTCCCACAACATCGTGGACATCATCGCGGCGAGCGACTACTACTCAAAGACTTTTCTGCATGTCATAGACGCCTACCGCACGCTCCGGGATACGTATCACGACCGGATCGAGTTACGCCTCACGCACATCGACATCCCCGGGTCGACCCTGCTCACCACGGACCGCGGATTCTTCGAGCCTTACATCACCTCCAATCCGGAGCGCAGGACCCGGCGCAAACTCAACGTCCTTGAGGTGGAGTTTCACAAGGACAGCAGGTATTACTCCGACAGCCGGGCCGAGTTCGACATCCAGTGGGAACTGGCCAGCACCCTGGACCAGTTCGAGGCGAGCGAGGAACAGCACAAGACCGCGTTGCGGGACGCCGTGCGCGCGCAGTCGGACGACCGGTTCAAGGCAGATGCAGAGCACCGTCCCTGATGCTGCGCAGCACCCCCGCCGAGCCGACGAACAGCGGGTCAGGCAACTCGTCCAGGTGCCAGAACTCCCAGCGCAGACACCGCTCGGGCTCAAGGACCCGGGGTTCACCGGCGAAGTCCAGGATCTCCACGCCGACCTGCATGTGGTGATTGGCCGCCGGGTCGGGGTCGGTGACGCACGCGACGCGCGTACCGATCGCGCGCAGGCCCGTCTCCTCCGCCAGCTCGCGGCAGGCGGCGCCGACGAGGGACTCCCCCACTTCGAGATGCCCGCCGGGCAGTCCCCAGGTGCCGTCGCCGAAGGTGTTGGCCCGCAGGCCGAGCAGTACGCGGCCGCCCGCACGGACGATCGCCTGGACCCCTACACGTACCTGTGTCGTCATCGCGGACTCCTCATGCATCCGGGTGCGTGTCCCGTGTCATCGGGTAAGTGCCGGTGAAATTCTCGACGTTCCTGTCCCCCGTGACCTGGTGCGACAGCGGTGGGTCCGCGTCCGCGAGCCGTGCGAAGAAGTTCCCGATCCTGCGCTCCCCGTCCTCGTCGATGACGACGACCTCGCAGTCCGGGTCGATGAAGAAGTAGCTGCCCGTGCGGGTCCTGTTGCGATAGACCCTCAGCTTCACTCCGCGCTCGCGCGCCGCCGCCTCGCAGCGGTGGACCACGTCCTCGAACTCCTCGTCGCCGAGGGCGAGCCAATCCCGGTTGTCCGAACCGTAGTTGGTCTCGGACATCTGGTAGACCTTCCATACGTCGGGCAGGCAGGCGTCGTCAATGAGGCTCAGTACGTCGGGCGCGCCCCCGACGTTCAGTCGGGTGACGACCGTGCCGAGCTTCACCTGGACGTACGGGTGGTTCTTGCGGACCTCGCCGAGCAGGGTCAGCATCTTCTCCCGGTGCGGGGCGACTCCGGTGCGCAGGGCACTGTGCTCCGCAGCGTCCGCGGACTCCAGGGGCAGCGCGATCCAGGAGAGGCTCGGCAGTACGCGCTCCATCGTGCGCAGCGGTGCCAGGCCGTTCGTGCTCAGGACGACCTGCGGCGAGGGGCGGTCGCCAAGGGGGCGGTGCAGCGCCGCGGCGAGCTCCGCGAGATAGGAGAGCAAGGTCGGCTCACCCCCGGAGATGACGACGCCACGCACTCCCCCGTCCTTGAGCGCGGATGCGACCCGGAGTGCGGTCTCCCGGGGCATGGAGGGGACTTCATGCCTCGGGCCGAAGCAGAAGGGGCAGCTGAGATTGCACCTTCCGATGGGCCGCATATCGACGAAGGCGGGGATGAGCATGGGGGGACTTTAGCGACACCTGGGGCGGGGATCCCTTCGAATCCCCCAAGGGGTCGCACACCGAACACCTGCCCTCGGCACACGCCGGACAAGCGTACCCACGAACCGCACGCCCCCACGGCGCGACCGTACGCCCCGCGTGCTCCGGAGCCGACCGGGGCCGGCCGGAGGCCGCCGACGCAGAAAGGTTGAGCGGAGGGGGTGATTCCGGCCAGATTCGACCGCTGGACCGCTCGCTTTCTGGCTTGGTTTGCCGTGGACCAAGTAGATGCCCCAGGCATCTACTGGAACAGGTAAAGGGAGCCCCTCCGCTTGTGAGGTAAGTCCATGACGGAATCAGTCGCGTCCGAATCAGTCGCCTTCCCGCAGGACCGCACCTGCCCCTACCGCCCGCCAAAGGCGTACGAACCGCTCCGCGAGGCCCGGCCGCTCTCCCGGGTCCGGCTGTTCGACGGGCGTTCCGTGTGGGTGGTCACCGGGCAGGGGACGGCCCGTGACCTGCTCGTCGACCCGCGCCTTTCCACCGACCGCGAGAACGAGGCGTTCCCGGCGCCCACCGAGCGCTTCGCGAACGTACGCAACCGCCGTATCGCCCTGCTCGGCGTCGACGACCCCGAGCACAACGCGCAGCGCCGCATGCTCATCCCCAGTTTCTCGGTCAAGCGGATCGCCGCGCTGCGGCCGCGCATCCAGGAGACGGTCGACCGGCTCATCAACACCATGATCACGAAGGGGGCTCCGGCCGAGCTGGTCGGCGCGTTCGCGCTGCCGGTTCCGTCCATGGTGATCTGCGCCCTGCTCGGCGTGCCCTACGCCGATCACGAGTTCTTCGAGGAGCAGTCACGCCGGCTGCTGCGCGGCCCCCGCGCCGAGGACACCGAGCGGGCGCGGGACGAACTGGACGCGTATTTCCACGCGTTGATCGAGAGCAAGCGCCGGGAGCCCGGGGACGGGCTCCTCGACGAGCTCATCCACCGACAGCTCGCCGAGGGCGCGCTCGACCGCGAGGAGCTGGTCAGCCTGGCCACGATCCTGCTGGTCGCGGGGCACGAGACCACGGCGAACATGATCTCCCTGGGTACGTTCACCCTCCTTCAGCACCCGCAGCAGCTCGCCGAACTGCGTACCGAGCGGTCGTTGATGCCCGCGGTGGTCGAGGAGCTGCTGCGCTTCCTGTCCATCGCGGACGGAATGCTGCGGGTGGCGAAGGAGGACATCGACGTCGCGGGCAGCACCATTCGCGCGGACGACGGCGTCATCTTCTCCACCTCCCTCATCAACCGTGACGGCTCGGCCTACGAGACGCCGGAGGAACTGGACTTCCACCGCGAAAACCGCCACCACCTGGCCTTCGGGTTCGGCATTCACCAGTGCCTCGGCCAGAACCTCGCCCGCGCCGAGATCGAGATCGCCCTGCGGACGCTCTTCGACCGGCTGCCGGAGCTCCGCCTGGCCGTGCCCGCGCGGGAGATTCCGTTCAAGCCGGGCGACACGATCCAGGGGATGCTCGAACTCCCCGTCATTTGGTAGGAGATGGACGAGACAGCGGCGAGAGAGGGCAGGACATGAGCGTGCGGGTCCATGTCGAATCCGAGCGGTGCGTGGGGGCGGGCATGTGCGCACTCACCGCACCGAGCGTCTTCACCCAGGACGACGACGGCTTCAGCGAGGTGCTCCCCGGCCGCGAGGACGGGGGCGGCGACCCCCTGGTGCGTGAGGCCGTGCGGGCCTGCCCGGTGCAGGCCGTGACCGTCAGCGTCGACGACTCCTGAACGCTCCTCGGGCTCAGCACGGAGCGGAGCCCGGCGATGGCGGTGTCGTAGAGCTCGCCCGTCCAGCTCTTGCGCACCGAGTTCTCCGTGCTGCCGCCGAAGTTCTCCCGGAGCCCCTACCAGGGCTGGAGCGGCAGCCAGCACAGACCGGCGAGCCAGCGGTGCAGGACGCGGACCGGGCCGGGGCGGCCCGCGTCGGCGGCGCGCATCACGCAGACGCCGAGCAGCAGCGTCCTGACGCTGCCGCGCAGCAGCAGCGTCAGGACGCACTGGACTGCCCCCGTGGATCAGGCATCCCGGCATCATGCCGCACCGGCGAGGTCGCCCCGCCGGGTGCCCTATTCGCGCAGCGTCACCGTGAAGCTGCGTCCGTAGGCGTGCCGGGTGTCGACGTCGATCCGGGTCCCGCCCCGGACCCGGCGCACGCGCACCCCCTCGTCGGCCGTGACCTTCCGCAGCGCACGGCCGCGGAGCAGCACGCTCACCCTGTCGCGGTCCATCGTCGGATCGGACACCGCCACGGTGGTCGGGCCGCGCCGCTCGCGCCGTACGAGGACCGATGCGGGGCCCTCGATCCGCAGCCCCGCGGCCTCATGGCGGCCTGAGGTGAAGCTGTTCGCCGCGGTCAGACCGAGGCCCGCGTGGCTGACCGCCTGTAGCCGCACCGTGTTCGAGAGGACCTTCAGCGGCCGCCCGCTCCGGTAGGCCCTCAGCCCCGCCTCGCCCGCGTTCGGCACCAGTGCGTAGGCGAGGGAGACAGGCTTCGCCCCGGCCACCCGGTCCACCGTCACGCCAAGGACCCTGCGCGTCACCGGGGTGTCCGGGTTCGCGGTGCGCACGACCCGGCGGCTGCGAGTGACCTCGTCCAGGGTGACCCGCACCTTCGGGGTGTCCAGGAAGACGTAGCCGACGGAGGTGCGCTGCGTGGCGTTGGCGTGGCGCAGCCACCGCAGGTCACCCGTGCCCGCGCCCTTCCACGGGGTGCCGTCACGCAGCTCCCCCGTCACGGAGACCTGGTCGCCCGGCGCCGCGGTCCGCGCGTCGACCGTCGTCGTCACGGCCCGCCCCGCACCGTCGCCCACCCCCGCGGCGAGCACCACGATCTCCTCGTCGAGCAGGAACCACGACTTCGTGGCCGTCGCGCCCCGGTGGACCACGAAGTCGTCCGGCAGCAACTCCCGGTCGCGGAAGGCGACATCGCTGGACTGCACGGCCCCGGCCGCGCCGTACGTCCCGAGGACCGCGCCCCCGGAGTACTGGTTGGTGCCGCGCGGGAAGTAGACGTACTTGTTCTGCGACTCGGAGGAGGAAGTGAAGTTCAGCGGATGGCCCGGGTTGTCGTAGTACGGCTTCCCGTACAGGTCGGGGACCGTCCTGCGCTGCTCGACCGGCGCCGTCACGCCCGCGAGGCCGTACGGAGAGACCGTGGTGAAGTAGTCGACCCCGTATGCCTGCGTCTGGTCCTGGCCGGAGAGATAGAGGTAGTACGCACCGTCTCCCTGGAACCACGGCATGAGGTTCTCGCCGTTCATGTACTCGTACTTGCTGATCCGGTCGGAGCTGCGCGCGAGGGCGAAGGCGTAGCCCGGTCTGCGGTGGACGGTCTTGTCCATGGCGTTGAAGGCGACGCTGCGCGAGGCCGGGTTCAGGTCCGCGGGCGGCACCGAGGCGTCGCCGATGATGTCGGTGTAGCGCACGATGCTGATGGGTGAGACGAAGCCGGTGGGGTTGAGGGCGGCGCGCGAGGTCGAGCGGATGTGCTTGACGTAGCTCTTGAGCGCGGTGGCGTCGGCGCCGCTCGCCAGCGAGGAGAGGTCGACGACGGCCTCGACGACGACCGCGACGTCGGTGTAGCCGCCGTCCGGCCGCGACACCGCGCGCCCCTTGACGATCTCCATCATCCAGCCCTCGAAGATGACCGGCGCGAAGCCGTCGCGCACCCATCTCCGGACGGTCGGCACCAGCTCCTCGCCGTGTGCGAAGCCTGTGCCGTCAAGGATCTTGAGGGTCTGCACCACGCGGGTGAGCAGGCCTTTTCCGTACGAGCCCGTGTATGCGACGGAGGCGTGCTGGATGAAGGAGCCGTCCGCGTAATAGCCGTCCGTCACACCGTGGTCGAGGTGGTAGGGGTCGATGGTGACGAAGACCGTCAGCTGGTCGGTGAGCGCCTTGCGGATGCGGGCCTCGCCGCCCTCGCCGATGAGCGCGCCCTGAAGGATCCGGTTGGTGGTGATGTCGGCGAGGTTGGCGCCGGTGTGGAAGCGCGAGTCGAGGTTCACGTCCCCGTCGGTGCCGTTGCGCAGATAGGCGTCCATCGAGGCGACGTAGGTGGCGATGAGGCCGGGCTTGTAGGTCCGCACTTCGTCGACGAGGAGTACGAGGGTCTTGCTGACGGACTGGGAGATGCCGATCTCCCAGTTGAACCAGTTGCCGTAATAGCCCTTGGACTGGTCGCCGTAGTGGCGCTCGTGCAGCCAGACCAGACCGTCGATGACGCGGCGCTGCACGGCGGTGTTGTCGTGGAGGTCGGAGGGGGTGCCCGGGGTGCGGGTGGCGAGGGCGATCTCGTACAGGCGTCTGTAGGCCGTGTTGAGGTTGGCGTCGTCCGTGCCGAGCACCAGGCCGTCGAAGAGCTCGCCGTCGCCCGCGTCGTCCATCGCCTTCAGGTTCGTCCGGGCGGTCTTGGCGACGGCGGCCAGCTTGGCGGCCGTCTCGGGGCGCGCGTTGGACTCGGCGGTCCCCGCGAAGATCCCCACGGTGTTGGCCAGGAGCCGCGCGCTGTCGGCGGCGGCCTCCGCGGCGCTCACCGGCAGCGTGGGGAGCACCGCCAGGAGACCGGCGGCCGAGAGAGCGGACAACAGGCGTCTGCGGGTGATCTCCATGGCGTCCTCCGCCGGTGCGTTGGCGATGTGGCGTTCTGGTGTTCTGGATCTACTGACGTACTGGACCTTCTGGTCTTCTGATCTTCTGGCGTGCTGGGCGGGCGGAGTCAAGCAGATGCCCGGACCGCCGACAAGGGTCAGGGCCCGGCCATCCATGTGCAGCTTGCCGGACCGCCAGCGGCTAGGCTCGTCACGTGATGTCGGAACAGCACACTTCAAGGCCGTACGCCGTCGTGGCTGTCGCGTCATCAGCCGGTGGCATCCAAGGCCTGGTAGCCCTCCTGAGCCGCCTGGGACCCGACCTTCCCGTGCCCGTGCTCGTGGTCCAGCACCTCGATCCGCGCCACAGGACCCTCCTCCCCGAAGTGCTCTCGCGCCGCACGGAGCTGGCGGTGAAGCTGGCGGAGGACCAGGAGCGCATAGAGCCGGGGACGGTGTACATCGCGCCGCCCGGCCTGCACCTCCTCGTGGGGCCCGACGGGGTTCTCGCCCTGACGAGCACGGACCCCGTGCACTTCGTGCGCCCCTCCGGCGACCTGCTCTTCGAGTCGGTGGCCGAATCGTACGGGTCGAGGGCCATCGTCTGCGTCCTGACCGGCACGGGCGTGGACGGCGCTACGGGCGTGGCCGCGGTCAAGCACCGGGGCGGCACCGTGATCGTCGAGGATCCGGAGACCGCGCAGTTCGCGGGGATGCCCCAGGCGGCGGTCGCCACGGGAGCAGCGGACTTCGTGCTCCGTCTTGAGAAAATCGCCGCGGCGGTCCGCGGACTTGTCGAGGACAAGAGGCAGTGATGAGTGAGTCGTCCGGCGCCGGTACCGATGAAGGCGCCGAGCCGCGAGCCGGACAATCCGAGCGCGCGCCCGACCCGGCTGTCGACCAGGGTCTTGAGGACCTGCTCGGCTTCATTCGCGACTCGCGCGGATTCGACTTCACCGGCTACAAGCGGTCCACCCTCGGCCGCCGCATCCGCAAGCGGATGGACGACGTCGGCACGCGTGACTACGCCGACTACCGCGATGTGCTCGAGACCGACGCGGTGGAGTTCCGCACCCTCTTCAACACCATCCTGATCAACGTCACCTCGATGTTCCGCGACCCGGAGGCCTGGGAGCTTCTCCAGCGTGAGGTGGTGCCGGAGCTGATCGCGGACCTGGGTGCCGACGACGAGATCCGGGTGTGGAGCGCGGGCTGTTCCAGCGGCGAGGAGGCGTACTCCCTGGCCATCATCTTCGCGGAGGCGCTCGGCATCGAGGAGAGCCTGAACCGCGTCAAGATCTACGCCACGGACGTCGACGAGGAGGCTCTGCGCGACGCACGCGCCGGGCAGTACCCGGAAAAGAGCCTCGAATCGCTCGCGGTCGAGCTGCGTGACAAGTACTTCGAGCAGCATGACAACCACTACGTCTTCCGCCCCGACCTGCGGCGCCGGGTGATCTTCGGACGCCATGACATCACCCGCGACGCCCCGATCTCCCGCCTTGACCTCCTCGTCTGCCGCAACGCCCTGATGTACTTCAACGTCGAGGCGCAGGCCCAGATCGTCGACCGCTTCCACTTCGCCCTGCGCGAGGGCCGCTACCTCTTCCTCGGCAAGGCCGAGATGCTCCTGAATGACGGTGAGCGGTTCGAGGCGGTCAGCATCCGCCAGCGCGTCTTCCGGCGCCGGCCGGGCGGCAGCGCCGCTCCCTACCCCTCGATTCCCGTGAAGATCAGGCCCGGTGTGGGCATCGAGATGCAGGCGGCCACCCGCACCCGCCAGCTGCGCGACCTGATCCTCGACGCGGCTCCGGGTGCCGCTGTCGCCCTGGACGGCGACGGCATTCTGGTGATGATCAACAACGAGGCCCGGTCCCAGTTCGGGCTCACGACCCATGACGTGGGACGCCCCTTCCAGGACCTGGAGCTCTCCTACCGGCCCACCGAGCTCCGCTCCCTGATCGACCAGGCCGTCCATGAGCGCCGGACCCTGCGGGTGAACGGTGCCGAGCGGCGCATCGGCACCGAGATCCAGTACTTCGACATCGTCATCCAGCCGATCGCGAGCGGCCCCGGCCTGCCGGTCGCCACCAACATCACCTTCACGGACGTCACCCTGGCCATGCAGCTCAAGGCCGAGGTCAAGCGCGTACGCGAAGACCTGGAGACCGCGTACGAGGAACTCCAGTCCACGAACGAGGAGCTGGAGACGACGAACGAGGAACTCCAGTCGAGCATCGAGGAGCTGGAGACCACCAACGAAGAGCTCCAGTCCACGAACGAGGAGCTGGAGACGACGAACGAAGAGCTCCAGTCCGGCAACGAAGAGCTCGAGACCATGAACGACGAGATGCGCCTGCGCACCACTGACCTGGACGAGGCCCGCGCCTTCCTGGAGGGCGTGGTGAGCAGCATCGCGGCAGGGGTGGTGGTGCTCTCCGCCGACATGCGGGCCAAGAGCTGGAACCGCGGTGCGGTCGACCTGTGGGGGCTTCGGCCCGACGAGGTGCTCGGCGAGCACTTCTTCGCCCTGGACTTCGGGCTCCCCACCGACGACCTGCGCGGGATCATCCAGGAGTGCGTCGCATCCGGCAAGCGCGCGGGCCCGGTGACGATCCCCGCTGTGAACCGCATCGGGCGGAGAATCAACTGTTCGATCATCTGTTCTCCGTTCGACGGCCACAACGGCGGCGTCGTCCTGCTGATGGAAGACCTCGCCAACGGGGACGGCAGCTGACGGCCCCAGTCGTATTCTGTGAACATGAGCGCCATGGAGGGCAGTTCACGCGCAGGTGACGGCCGGGCGGACGCCGCCTGGCAGCGTGCTGTAACGGCGGGCGAACGCGCGGCGCTGGCATCGATGACCGCCGAGCGGCACGAGAGGCTCTACCGGCAGTCCGGACGCGAGTTCCACGCGAAGATGGCGGAGCGGCACCGCGCGGTCGAGGAACGGCATCGCACGGCGGCCAGACTGCAGGAGACGTACGCCCGCCGCGTCAGGGCATGGTCGGCGGGCCGCGCGGATCCGCCGCGCGCAGGAGGCGAGGACGATCGCGGCCCCTTGTTCATGGCCGGGGTCGCGGAGGCCTGCGGGACCCTCAGCGCCGCACTCACGCTCGTCGGGGTGGACCTGAACCAGCTCGCGGTCGCCGCCTCGGACCGGCGTTCGCGCGGCGCCCAGGATCTGGAGTACGTCATGACCTCGGGCCCCGGGCGTGACGCGACCCGCAGCTGCCATGCGGTCCACGCGTCGGGGGCGGACCTGGAGAGGCGCTGGCCCGGCTATGGCTCCGGCCTCGCGGCCCTCGGCCTGAGCTCGGTCGCCGCGCTGCCGCTGCGGGTGCCCGGTGGCTGTCTCGGGGCACTCACCGTCTTCGATCCCCTGCCCGAACTCGTCCGGGCCGGGGCTTTCGACGCCGTCGCCGACGCGCTGACCGGGTCCGTCCTGCTCGGCCCGGACGCGGACCCCGGCCTGTACGGCGGCACGGATCTGCGTGCCGTGGTCCACCAGGCATCGGGCGTGCTGTCCCAGCAGACGGGCAGATCGGTCGATGACGCCCTGGCCCTCATCCAGGCACGGGCGTACGCCGTGGGCGAGTCCCTCGATTCAGTGGCCCGGCGGGTCATCTCCGGGGAACTGAAGCTCGCCTGACCCTCGTCCGGGAGGCCCGCCCCCGGTTGATAGCGTCGCTCTTCTGATCTTGACATGTCATCTGAACGTGTCGTCTGACGTGGCTCGCGGGGGAAGGGGAGCGCCATGCCCAGGGTGCGTGCCGTCCGGAGGCGTACGTGGCTGGTGGTCGCCGGAGTGGCGGTCCTCGCGCTCGCGGCCACCGGGACCGGGATCGCCGTCTCGCAGTCGCAGGGGCGTGACGAACGCATCGCCGCCAACCGGGACCAGCTGGACCGGGCCTGCGCGGGCCTGCTCCCCGAGGAGCTGAGCTCCTTCGTGCCGGACGACTCGGAGGGCGTACTGGACGAGTACGGCACGCTCCTGACGTCACGGCAGCAGAGCAGGGCGCTGCTGGACTGCACGCTGTCGTGGGGTGGTGACGCCGGCGGCCTTGAGCCCGACGCGCAGGTGCGGGTCCGGGCCGAGGCCGTGCTCGGCAAGGCCCAGGCACCGGCCGGGGACTTCGAACTGCCCCTGCCGAGCGGCACGTTGGGCGGCACGGGCTCCAGCGAGGACCGGCTCGACGGCAGCCAGGTGTCGGCCACCCTGCTCACCGAGTGCCCGAAGGGGCTGAGCGGTCGGGTCCGGCCGTCGAAGGATCTGCTCGTCTCCGTGGACCTGCCCTCACACGCCGACAGCGAGTACGACATCCCCAAGTCCGACCGGCTCCTGGCGTCCCGCACCGCGGTCCGGGTCGCCGACTGGGTGAGCCGCGAACAGGGCTGCGGAACAGAGCCGTTGGCCGATGCCGAGAAGCCGAGGAGCGCCGACGCCCTGTGCGACTGGCTCTCCCCCAAGCCGCTGAAGTTCGCGCGGGGCACATGGCGGTTCGACGAGAACGACACGGCGTACAGCGAGCGCGCCGGTGCGTGCGGCGGGCAGTGGGACGACGCGGCGGGCTGGGCCGACGATCTGAAGGTCAAGGCGGCGGGCGCCGAGAGCTGGTCCGGTGTCCTCGCGGCGGGCGCGTACGAGAGATTCAGCGGCAGCGGTCACGTCCCCGGGACCGAGCAGAGCCGCCATGAGCGGGGCCCCGAGGGCCAGTTGACCTTCGGCATGCCGGGCGACGATCCGCTGCTCGCGCTCTGGGCGCGGTCGGTGTGCGACGGCGGGCCGACGTTCCACCGGGTCACGGTCACGCCCGCCCTCGACTTCCGACACCAGGACGAGGTCGTCGTGGACAAGAAGGAATGGCGGCGGATCCCGGCGGACGCGCGGGCCGTGCTCGACCGCTATCTGGCCGCGGACGACGGCTGGCCCCGGCGCTCGCACTGCCGTGACACGCAGATCATGGGAGAGGTGGAGCAGTGGCAGGGCTGACCTGGCGGTCCGGGGCGGGAAGGAAGCTCACCACGGCGGCCGGGGCGCTGCTCGCCCTCGCGCTGGTGGCGGGCGGGTACTTCTGGTTCAGCGGGGGCTACGACCGGTGGGTGGCGCAGCGCCTGGTGGCCGGGGCCTGCGACGGAGTGCTCCCGGCCGCCGAAGTACGTGACGTACTGGGCGCGGGGCCGTTCAAGGACGACACGCGCGACCGGGCGGAAGGCGCGCTGAGCGATGCCTCGCTGCGCGTGGACTGCACGATCGCCCGCGACACCGAGCACCACACGGGCGCGCCCACGCGCCACGGCGCGGTGAAGGTGAACGTGCGGGCGGTGCCGGAGCGGGTCGCGAAGGACGACACCGGCTCTGCGGCACGGGAGCGGCGGCGCGAGGACTTCACCGGCGAGTACGACGGGGTGTACCCGGACGTGTACTCCTCCCTGCCACCGGTCGCGGTCGGCCCCGGCTGGAACGGCGTCTTCTCCGCGGACGAGTCGAGCGGCGGCAAGGCGTCGGCCACCACCGCCGTCCTGCTCGACTGCGCGCGCGGCCGTGGCGGGCTCCTGGTCACGGTCGACGCCGAGGACGAGGGCGTGCCCCTCGACGACCCCCGGCAGCGCACCGCCTTCGCCCGGATCGCCACCGCCACGGCGGCGAACGCCTCCGGCCACTGGGGCTGCGACGCCGGCCTGGGCAAGCCCCCGCGCACGGTGGCCCTGCCCGTGAACTCGGACGAGGCGGTGCCGCCTGCCGATGCCACCGCGTCCTGCCGGGGCGTTCCGGGGCGTGGCTCCGAGGTCGCGCGGGTGTGGGAGGGCGCACGCGGCGGGACGCCGGTCGAGGTGTGTGTCCTTGGGCCCGGGACCGTGACGGGGGACGGCCTTCCGGTGGCGAGGTCGACCGACGACGTGGGAGGGCACTATCGGCTGAGCGCCTCCTACGGCCCGTACGCGCAGGACGAGCGGTATCGCTATCAGGACCGCTACGACTACCTGGCGCAGGACCGCATCCCCGGCGCGGCGCCCTCCGGCCGCCTCCCGGAGGGCGGCTACTGGGTGAGCGCGGCGTGCGAGAAGGACGGCGAGCGGGCCCTGTTCACCGTCGAGCCGCCGGGGTCCGACTCCCCCTCGTACCAACAGGACCAGAAGGACAAGCCCACGCCCGCCGACCGGGCCTATCAGCGCGCCGCGCTCAAGGCCTTCGCGGAAGGCTCGGCCAAGGCGCACGGCTGCGGGACGCCTGATTCCGTCAAGCCTTGACCTGATCAGCCGTGCCGCGTGCCGCCGCGCTCGGCGATGTGCGGCGGGACCGCGATGCCCGGCGGGAGCAGCGGGTCGGCGACCGGGGTGCCCCAACTGGCCGTCAGGGGAAGGTTCCCGGCCCAGATGCCGAGCTCGGCGTCCGGCCCGTCGCCGTCGTCCGGAGGGCCCACGCTCGTCTTGACCGATGCCTCCTCCAGGGAGAGGGCGAGCACGGTCGTCGCCGCGAGTTCCTTGCGGCTGGGGCTCCGGGCGTAGTCCCACTGGCCGGGGGTCGCGTGCTCGGTGAGCAGGCGCAGGCCGGTCAGCTTCTCGTCCGGGTCGGTTACCTTGCGCGGGACGCCGTAGATCATCGCGCTGCGGTAGTTGACGCCGTGCTCGAAGACGGAGCGGGCCAGGATCAGGCCGTCCACGTGGGTGACGGTGACGCATATCGTCGCTTCGGGGTCGGCGGCCAGGCTGCGGCTGGCGACCGAGCCGTGCAGATACAGCTGGGTGTCGTCGCGGCCGTAGACGGTGGGCACCACCATGGGGTGGCCGTCGACGACGACGCCCAGATGGCAGATGAACCCGGCGTCGAGGATCGCTTCGAGGTCGGCGCGGTTCAGGCTGCCCTGTTCGCGCAGGCGCCTGTGGCGGGTGCGGTCGGTCTCCGGGAGCGTGGTCTGCTGCTTGCTGGTGGTCACGCCTCCGCAAGCTACCGATATCGCGCCCGAAATGCCACACCTCAACGAATTACAACCGCCACATCGACGACGTACGACGAAATCCGCAGCCCCTGCACCTTTCGTCCAACTCCGCCGCCGAGAATCCAACAACCCCCGCCGCGTGACGGTTGTGACGTCCCACCTCCCCGCTGTCTGATGGAAGCCATGGAGCTCCCCTACCTTGAGGACGTATCCCCCGGCACCGGCAGCCTCCCGCCCCGCGCGTGGTACGCACGGTCGGACGCCACTTCCCTCTCCCTGAACGGCAGTTGGCGCTTCCGGCTCTCCCCGGCCGCCGACACCGCCGACGACTCCTTCGCCTCGGACGGCTACGACGCCGGGGCCTGGGACACCGTGGCGGTGCCAGGACACTGGGTGTTGCAGGGGCACGGCGCGCCCATCTACACCAACATGGTCTATCCCTTCCCGGTCGACCCGCCCCGCGTCCCCACCGAGAACCCGACCGGCGACCACCTGCGCACCTTCGACCTGCCGGACGACTGGCCCACGACGACCATCGGCGGCGCGACGCTGCGCTTCGACGGCGTCGAGTCCTGCGCCCGCGTCTGGCTGAACGGCACGGAGCTCGGCGAGTTCAAGGGCTCCCGGCTTCCGCACGAGTTCACGGTCGGCCACCTCCTGAAGCCCTCGGGCAATGTCCTCGCGGTCCGCGTCCACCAGTGGTCCTCCGGTTCGTATCTGGAGGACCAGGACCAGTGGTGGCTGCCCGGCATCTTCCGGGACGTGACCCTGCTGCACCGCCCCGAGGGCTGCGCGCTCGACTTCTTCACGCACGCCTCGTACGACCATCGCGCGGGGACGGGGACGCTGCGGGTGGACTCGGACGTGGACGGCCGGGTCACCGTGCCCGAGCTGGGCGTCGATGTCGCCACGGGTGAGTCGGTGACGGTGGACGTCGAGCCCTGGACGGCCGAGACACCCCGCCTGTACGACGGGGTCCTCGCCACGCCGGGCGAGCGCGTCCCCCTGCGGATCGGTTTCCGTACGGTCGCCGTCGAGGACGGGGTCATCAAGGTCAACGGCCGCCGGATCCTGTTCCGCGGCGTGAACCGGCACGAGTTCCACCCGCAGACGGGCCGCGCGCTCGACCTCGCCACGATGCGCACCGACGTCCTGCTGATGAAGCAGCACAACATCAACGCCGTGCGCACCAGCCACTATCCGCCGCACCCCGCCTTCCTCGACCTCTGCGACGAGCTGGGCCTGTGGGTCATCGACGAGTGCGACCTGGAGACCCACGGCTTCACCGAGCAGGGGTGGCGCGGCAACCCCGTCGACGACGACCGCTGGACACCCGCCCTCCTCGACCGCGCCGCCCGCATGGTCGAGCGCGACAAGAACCACGCTTCGGTGATCATCTGGTCCCTCGGCAACGAGTGCGGGACCGGCCGCGGCCTGACCGCCATGGCGCGCTGGATCCGCGCACGCGACGCCGACCGCCTCATCCACTACGAGGGCGACGCGACCTGCGCGGACACCGACATGTACTCGCGCATGTACGCCGACCACGCCGAGGTCGAGCGCATCGGCCGACGCGAGGACACGGACGGCCCGCGCTCACGTCGTCACCTCCCCTTCATCCTCTGCGAGTACGGGCATGCGATGGGCAACGGCCCCGGCGGCCTGAGCGAGTACCAGGCACTGTTCGACGCCCATGAGCGCAATCAGGGCGGCTTCATCTGGGAGTGGATCGACCACGGCCTCGCGCACCCGGAGTTCGGCTACGCCTACGGCGGCGACTTCGGCGAGGAGCTGCACGACGGGAACTTCGTCTGCGACGGCCTCGTCTTCCCCGACCGGATGCCGTCGCCGGGGCTGGAGGCGTACAAGCGGGTCATCCAGCCGGTGGGCTTCGCGTACGACGCGGGAGCGGGGACGGTCCGGGTCACCAATCTGCACGACTTCGCGGACCTCTCCCATCTGTCCTTCGAGTGGACGTACATCAGCGACGACGAGGCCTCCGAAGGCGGGGAGCTGGCCGTGCCGCCGGAGCTCGGCCCCGGAGAATCCGTCGAACTGAAGCTGCCCGACCCGCCCTTGGCCAGCCGCGACGCCGAGACCTTCCTGCATCTGGCGGCGATGGTGGGCGTCACGACGACGAACTGGACGAAGCTGGACCACGGCGTCGCGCGGGCCGAGTTCCGCGTCTCGCCACGGCCCGCCATCCCACCCGCGACCGGTGAACGCCCTCAGCGCGAAGGGGACTTCATCACCCTCGGCCCCGGCACCTTCGACGCCCGCACCGGCGAGCTGCACACCCTGAACGACATCCCCCTGACCAGCGCGCCGCGCCTGGACATCTGGCGCGCCCCCACCGACAACGACAACGGAGCCTCCTGGCAGGGCGGGCAGCGCAACGGGCTCGTCTGGCGCGAGCTCGGCCTGCATCGCATGCAACACCGCCTGGACGCCGTCGAGTTGACGGACGAATTGCTCACCGTCCGCACCCGCGTGGCGCCCGCCGCGCGCGACATCGGCCTGCGCACCGTCTACCGCTGGACCTCCGACGCCACCCGGCTGCGCCTCGCCGTGTCCGTGATGCCCGAGGGCGAGTGGACCGTGCCGCTGCCCCGGCTCGGCATCCGGCTCGGCCTTCCGGCGGAGTACGGGGTCGCGCAGTGGTTCGGCGGCGGTCCCTGCGAGGCGTATCCGGACACGGCGGCGGCTTCCGACATCGGCACCTGGTTCATGCAGGTCGACCGGATGCAGACCCCCTACGTGCGCCCGCAGGAGAACGGAGCGCGAGCGGACGTCCGCTGGGCCGAGCTGCGGGCGGGCTTCGACGGCGAAGGGGTGCGCGTGGCCGGGGAGCCGGCCTTCTGGTTCACGGCGCGCCGCTGGACCACCGAGCAGCTGGACGCGGCCACGCACCGCACGGATCTCGTGCCCGGCGACACGGTCTGGGTCCATCTCGACCACGGGCAGCACGGCATCGGCTCGCAGTCCTGTGGGCCAGGGGTGCTGCCGCAGCACCAACTCCACGCAGCGCCTGCCGAGTTCGCGTTCACCTTCGCGCGCCGCGATGCCGCACCCCAGGTGCCGCCGCCGGTAGGACCTCCGCCGGGGCGAACCTCGCCCTGACCGGGGTTTTCCGGTGACTCAGCACTAGACTGGAAGCCACCGTCGAACCACGTGCCGCCTTGGGGGGAGGGAGCACCCCTTGTCACAACCGCGGCTGGGCCGCAGTCCGTTGAGGCCACCGTCCACCCCTCCTCCCCCGCCGGGCGACTCGCGCCCCGGTCGGTTCGTGGGCTGGCTCGGCGGCTTCGGCTGCGCCGCCGCGGGGTACGCGGTGTTCCAGTCCCTGGTGGGCGTGTTGCCGGACGCGATCTCCGGCGACACCGCCCGCTATGCGATCGCGGCGGTCAGCGGCATCGGCACGGGCGTCGCCGCCTGGCTGGCCGCCGCGCTGATCCGGGCCAGGGCCGACGCGGACGACAGCGCCCTGCGGCCCGCCCTTCCGGGGCCGCGGGCCGCGCCCGCCCCCGGCCCTTTCCCGCGGCTCGCCGCCGCCACGTATGCCACGCTCACCGCGGAACTCGCCACCGTCGACGCCCCCGGGAGCGGCCGCCTCACCGGCTGGGCACACGCCCTCGACGAGCCGACGCTGCCGGTGCGGCCAACCCCGACCGGCACCGCGTACGGACTGCACATCGTGCTCGAACTCGGCGTGCACGACGGCAGGTTGAGGGCGTCGGAACTGGTGGAGACCCTGTGGCGCCTCCGCCTCGCGGACGGCGGCTGGGCCGCACGCTCGCAGGGGTCGACGGCCCGCCCCGAGGTGACCGCCCTGGTGCTCGGCGCGCTCGCGCGGGCGGGCGCGGATCCGGGGCGCCTCGCGGAGGAGGCGGCGCGGTGCGCGGCGCACTTCACCGAGGAGCTCGAACCGTCCGGGCTCGGCAGGACCCATGTCGTGACCACCATGCTGCGCGGTCTGCTGCGCGCGGCCCCGGACTCCCCCGACCTCACGCGGCTGCGGGCCGAGCTGGTCGACCGGACGGTCACCGATCCCCTGCGGGAGCACCGGCGCTGCTGGGGCCCCGCCCTGCGCGCCCCGGTCACGCGCCCGTCGGCGGTGCACACCGCGCAGGCGGTGGTCGCCCTCGATCGCGCGGCCCGCGTGCTCGGCGAGGACAGCAACACCCGCGCCGCACGCGAGGACGGCATCCGCTGGCTGCTCGCCTGCCCTGCCCCCGCCCACGAGGACTGCGCCGACCTGCGCAACACCCAGGAGGAGGTGCGCCGCCCGCATCCGGTCGACTCCTGGCGCCAAGAGGTGCTCTCCGTACGGCACTTCACCGCGGCGTGGATGATGCGGGCGCTGCTCACGCCGGCCGCCTGGGAGATCGCGTCGGAGGAGGGCCGCGAGGACGCGTGGCACGCGCTGGTGGCCGGCGCGGTCGGCGCGGTGTGGCGTCAGCAGGACGACGGGATCTGGAACTGGGACGGGTACGATCTCGGCCGCCCGATGTGGATGACCTATCAAGGGCTTTCGGCGCTGCGGGCCCATGCCGTATGGATGTATCAGCCGGGCGGATGATCCCCGGCGGCGCGCGCGACCGAGGGGGAGGGGTGACCGCATGGGTGGTCGGCACGTCCACAGGGCCCGGCATCTTCTCGAAGGGACCCTGGACGCGGCGCTGCCCGAGGAGCAGCTGGTGCGGGCGGCGCGTGCGGTCGTCGCCGAACTCGGCTCCCCCGAGAGGCTCTTCGACCTCGTGCGCGAACTCGCGACGGGCGTCGGCGCCCCCTCGGCCTGCGCGCTCCTCTCGTACCGCCATGTACTCGGCTTCGACAAGCTGCTCCTGATCGACGGCGGCCCTGGACACATGCTGCGCGCCCACGTCTGGCACCCCGGCACGCGCTCGGCGGGCCGCGAGGACATCCACAACCACCGCTCGCCGCTTGCCTCTTACGTGGTGCGGGGCAGGCTCGGCATGGAGCTGTACGAGCCGCTGCGCAGCACCGCGAACCCGGGCGAGAGCGGCGTCGCGGCCTCCTGGTTCCGGGAGTCCCTGTCGGACGTGGAGGGCCACTGGCTCCTGGAACCGGCGGGCCCGGCGCGGCTGCGGCTCACGCAGACCGCGGAGTACGGCACGGGCAGCGGCTACGGACTGCCGTCGTACGCCCTGCACCGCGCGTGGTGCGCCTCGGCGGGGACGGCGGTGACCCTGTTCCTGGAGACGGGTGCGGGGCGGCGGCGGTACACGGACGTGTTCGCCGACGCGACCGACGCGACCGGCTCGGGCGGCCGCGCGGAGGCGGTCGTCAAGCGGCCGATGGACGTGAAGGACTACCTGGCGGAGCTGGAGTCGCTCGCGGAACTGCTCAGCCGCTGAACGCCTGCCGCACGATGCCCAGGTTGTAGTCGTCGATCTCGACCGTTCCGAGGTCGGCAGGGGCGAGCCAGCGGTGGTCCTGGTCGGGGTGCGGCAGCGACACGTCCAGGCTCAACGGCCGCACCAGGAAGTTGTCCTGCCAGTTCTTGACCTCGTGCCCGCGATACCGGCTGACGAAGGACGACTCGCCGACCTTGCGCAGCACCTCGCCGCGCAGTCCGGTCTCTTCCTTCAGCTCCCGCAGCACGCCGTCCAGCGGACTCTCGCCGGGCTCCAGCTTCCCGCAGGGGACGCCCCACACCCGTGGCAGGAACCGCTCTGTCTCACTGCGCCGCACGAGCAGCACACGCCCGCGGTGCGCCACGACGGCAGCCGCCAGTCGGTTGTCGCTCGGCAAGTCCATGGCACCCACCGTAGCGAGGATTCGGGGACCGGGACAGTCAGCCGAGGGGCTCCCGGTCTCCCTGATCGAGGCGGAACGGCGGGTACACGTCCGTGAGCAGCAGGCCATAGGCCAGGACGCGCGCGGCCCATCGGTGCAGACCGACGTTGAGTTCGTGCATGCCGCGGGGGTAGCGGCCCGTGAAGAGCAGGGACACGCCCGCGAAGAAGGCGATGATCCCGGCGAGGCCGAAGTTGACGCGCATGCCGCCCGTGAACAGACCGACCACCAGGAGCTGCGGCAGGATCAGGAGCCAGCTCTTGACGAGGACGAGTCCCCGGGAGAGGTGCTCGGGGTAGGCGATGTCCAGGTGGGCCGGGTAGTCGGCGACGTCCCGCAGCGCGAAGGGCGGATAGCGGTCGGTGCCGAGTGATCCGTACGAGTAGTACTCGACGCGCCAAGTCCAGCGCATCACACCGACGTTGAAGTCGAACAGCGCCCGCGGATAGCCGCCGGTGATCAGGATCGCGAAGAAGGCGACCACGGTGACGAGCAGGAAGGCGATCCAGAGGAACAACAGGACGACGTGGTGCGGGATCACGAGCAGCCACTTCACCAGCCAGAGCCAGCGGGACAGCACCTCGTCGTCGTCCCGCACCTCCAGACGGACCGGACTTGCCGGGTGCTTGTCGAGCGTGGTCGACGCGGGCACGGCGGCGGACGTGGCGGACATGGCGGTCAGCTCCCCTCGCCCCCGTGCTGTGGACCTCCTGCACATGTACGACCGTGCGCGGGCGGCGGCAAGGAGTGGCGCGGCGTCCGTTTGTGCGGCGCCCCTGCGCGCGGTCCGTTTTCTTCAAGACGGGCCGACGGCGGCTGCCTAGGCTGCGGAGCATGAACACGAACATCACACCCCGCTTCGATCTCGTCGGCATCGTCGTCTCCGACATGGCCGCCACGCTCGCCTTCTACCGCCGACTCGGCCTGGAGTTCCCCGAGGGCTCCGAGGGCCAGCCGCACGTCGAGGCGGCGCTCCCCGGCGGTCTGCGCATCGCGTTCGACACGGAGGAGACCATCCGCTCCTTCGACAAGAACTGGGAGCCGCCGCAGAGCGCGGGCCGCATCGGGCTCGCCTTCCACTGCGAGATCCCCGAGGGTGTCGACGCGGCGTACGAGGAGCTGGTCGGCGCCGGGTATCACGGTGAGCTGGAGCCGTGGGACGCCTTCTGGGGCCAGCGGTACGCCTCGGTCCTCGACCCGGACGGCAACGGCGTCGACCTGTTCGCGCCGCTGCCCGGCCCGCCTGCCTAGTACGGCTGCCTAGTCCGGACGCCGGCTGAGCAGTTCGCTCAGCGGCATGCCCGCCAACTCCTTGACGTCACGCGCCAGATGGGCCTGGTCGGCGAAGCCGGCGACGACCGCGGTCTCCGCGTAGGCCAGGCCTCCCCCGGCCAGGGCGAGGGCGCGTTGCAGGCGCAGGACGCGGGCCAGCGTCTTGGGTCCGTAGCCGAACGCGGCCAGGGAACGCCGGTGCAGGAGGCGGGCGTTGATGCCCGCCTCGTCGGCGGTCGCCGCGATGGACCGCCCCGCTTCCAGGGCCTTGACGACGTGCGCGAGCAGCGGGTCGGGCGGCTCGTTCTCGCCCGCGCGCGCCACGGCGAGGGACTCCAGGACGGCAGCCGGATCGCGGGCCGCGTCCATGCGCTCGGTCAGGCGGCGCGCGTCGGCTGACGGCCACAGGTCCGCGAGGTCGACGCGCCGGTCGCGCAGCTCGTGCGCGGGCACGCCGAGGAAGGCGGGGGCGGTGCCGGGATAGAAGCGGATGCCCACGTACCGGGCGGTGGGGTTGGCCTCGGGACGGTACGCGCGGGTGTCGGGTCCCGCGACCAGGAGCCTGCCGCCGGTCCACAGCAGGTCCATGCAGCCGTCGGGAAGCACGGGGTACACGGCGCGGTCCGCGCTGCCGCCGGCACGCGTCCACAGGACCGCGCCCGGGACCCGGGACGGCCACTCCGCGTACTCGACGGTCTCGTGCGACACGCCTTCCAGGCTACGCCGCCCGGGGGCTACGCGGCCGGTGAGCGGTGCTCCTGCGGGCTGACCCCGTACACCCGCTTGAAGGCGCTGGACAGCGCGAACGCGCTGCCGTACCCGACCCGGCGGGCGATCGCGGCGATCGTCTGCTCGGTGTCCCGCAGCAGGTCGGCGGCGAGCGCGAGCCGCCAGCCCGTCAGGTACGCCATCGGCGGCTCGCCCACGAGCTCGGTGAACCGCCGGGCGAGCGCGGCCCGCGAGACCCCCGCCTTCGCGGCGAGCACCGCGATGGTCCAAGGGTGCGCGGGGTCGTCCTGGAGCAGCCGGATCGCCTGCCCGACGACCGGGTCGCCCATCGCCCGGTACCAGGCGGGGGCCTCCGCCTCGGGCCGGGAGAACCAGGCGCGCAGTGTGGCGATCATCAGCAGGTCGAGCAGCCGGTCGAGCACGACGTCCTGCCCCGGCTCGTCCTTGTCGATCTCGTCGGCGAGCAGCGGGGTGAGCGGGCAGTCCCACACCTCGGTGGGCAGGATCAGGAGCGGGGGCAGCGCGTCGAGGAGCCGTCCGGTGATCTCGCCGCGCGCCTGGTAGGTGCCGATCAGCATCTCCGCGGCAGCGTCGGGCGATTGGCCCCAGGTCCGCCGGCCGAGGTCGCGGTACTGCTCGGCCGGGGTGTCGCCGAGGGGGACGCAGCGCTCGCCGGGCCGGATCTCGACGTGCGGCTTCCTCGTCCGGTCGTCGGCGACGGTGTAGTGGTCGGGGCCGCGCGCGACGGCGACGTCTCCGGGGCGGATCAGCTGGGGTTCGCCGTGGTCGGGCACGATCCAGGCGGTGCCCCGCACCATGATCATGACCGAGAGCGGTGCCTCGTCCGCGATGCGGACGGACCAGGCCGGGTCGAAGCACGCACGGATCATGAAGGCTCCTCGCGCGCGGGGGCCCTCCAGCAAGCCTGCGAGTACGTCCATACCGGAAGCGTAGACGCACGCGTATGGGGGTGAGTCCCTGACGGATGGCTCCTTGTGGCGCGGGCCAGTTCACTGAAGGCATGACAGAAAACGCGGTAAACACGCAGAGCATGACGGTGTTGGTCACGGGCGCTTCCGGCAAGACGGGACGCCGGGTCGCGGAGGCCGCCGAGGCGGCGGGCCACACGGTGCGGGCCGCTTCGCGGTCGGGCGCGGTGCGGTTCGACTGGTACGACCCCTCGACGTGGGAGGACGCGCTGCGGGGCGCGGACGCCGCGTACCTCGCCTACCAGCCGGACGTCGGCGCGCCCGGCGCGGGCGATGCGGTGGGTGCGCTGGCCCGGCAGGCGGTGGAGCTCGGTGTGCGGCGGATCGTGCTCCTGTCCGCACGGGGCGAGGACCAGGCGGAGCCCACGGAGCGGGCGGTGCGGGAGTCCGGAGCGGAGTGGACCGTCGTACGGGCGAGTTGGTTCGCCCAGAACCTCAGCGAGGGCCATCTCCTCGACAGCATGCGCGAAGGGGAACTGGTGTTCCCCGGCGGGGAGGTGCTCGAACCGTTCATCGACACGCGGGACATCGCGGACGTGGTGGTGGCGGTGCTCCGTCCCGACTCGGGTTACGCGGGACGGGTGGTGGAGGTGTCGGGGCCGCGCCTGTTGTCGTTCCGCGACGCGGTGGCCGAGATTGCGGCGGCCGCGGGGAGGGAGATCCGGTACGTCCCCGTATCGGCGAGGGAGTACGGGGGTGCTCTCGCCGGGTACGGGGTGCCGGAGGAGGAGACGGAGTTCCTGATCGAGCTGTTCGAGACGAATCTGGACGGGCGCAACGCGCATCTCTCCGAGGGGGTGCGGGAGGTACTGGGGCGGGCGCCTCGTGACTTCGCCGAATTCGCCAGGGAGCATGCGGAGGCGGGCGTCTGGAAGGCGTGAATTTTCCCCAACCCCACCCTTTCCCGAAAACCCGCTGCGCGGGGGCCTCCTCAAACGCCGGAGGGCTGAAAATTCAGCCCTCCGGCGTTTGCGGAGCGGGGCGGAAAAGGCCCTACTCCGGCGGTGCTTCCCCGTCCCCCCCGTTCTTCTTCACATGCGTCCGCAGGCGCGAGGAGACATCGTCCGGCGGAAGGAAACGCGACCACCGCTCCGGGAACTCGGACGGCATGTCCTGGTCGTCGGGGTCCGCGGAAGCCTCCCGCGCGGCGGCCGCGCGGGCCACCACCTCCACCGCACGCGCCTCCCTGATCCGGTCGTTGGCCGCTCGCGCGGCCGCCGTGGCGACGGAGGGCCACACCCGGTCGATCGCCGCGTTCACCGCGGCCCCCACCAGGACCGCGAACGCCGACACGCCTATCCACAGGAGCACGGCGACGGGCGCCGCCAACGAGCCGTAGATCGTGGGCCCTTCGACCGTGCTCGTCAGGTAGATCCGGAGCAGGAAGCTCCCCAGGACCCACATCCCCAGGGCGATCAGCGCACCGGGCATGTCCTCCACCCAGGGCGAGCGCACCGGCACTGACACGTGGTACAGCGTGGTCAGGAACACCACGGACAGCAGCGTCACCACCGGCCAGTACAGGACCTGCACCACCGTCGTGGAACCGGGCACCAGCTTCACCACCGCGTCGGGCCCCGCCACCATCAGCGGCAGCGCCACCGAACCGATCAGCAGCGCCACGATGAACAGGCCGAACGCCAGCAGCCGGGTCTTGACGATGCCGCGTGCGCCGTCCAGGCCGTACATGACCGTGATCGTGTCGATGAAGACGTTCACGGCGCGCGAGCCCGACCACAGGGCGAAGAGGAAACCGATCGAGATGACGTCGGGCCTGCCGACCCGCATCACGTCCTCCAGTATCGGCTGCGCGATCTGGCTGACGCCCTTGTCGGAGAGGACCGTGCGGGACGCCTCAAGGATGTTGTTCTCGACGCTGGCGATCGTGTTCGCGCCCGTCCAGCGGTCCACGTACGCGAGAAGGCCGATCAGGCTCAGGAGCAGCGGCGGCACGGACAGGAGCGTGAAGAACGCCGCCTCGGCCGCGAGACCGAGGATGCGGTATTCCACGCACGAGTTGACCGTGTCCTTGAGCAGCAGCCAGGCAGTCCTGCGCTTGGAGACGTTGCTGTAGAGAGCGCGGGCCCGGTGCCAGCGGCCGGACGGCCTCCCGGGTGTTTCATTTGCCTGGTGCACCTCCTTACCGTAGCGGCATGGCAGCCACCACCCACACAGTGACCAACCAGGCTCCGCCCCTGGTGGGATATGACGTCTTTACGTCAGACCGCGCTCTCGCAGAGGGAGTCGAACGGCATCTCGATCCCGCCCTTCTCGGTACCGCTCGTGAGCAACTCTCCGAACTCGGGCGCACGGCGGGATCGGCCCAGGCGCAGGAATGGGGAGTGCTCGCCAATGAGAATCCGCCCGTTCTGCACACCCATGACCGCTATGGGAATCGCATCGACGAAGTCGCCTTCCATCCCTCGTGGCACCGGCTGCTCGGCAAGGCCGTTTCGCACGGCTTGACGACCGCCTGGTCGCGGCCGGGCGGTCATCTGCGGCGCGCTGCCGGATTCCTGGTGTGGACGCAGGTCGAGGCGGGGCACGGCTGCCCCCTGTCGATGACGCACGCGGCGGTGCCCGCGCTGCGGACCGATCCCGCGCTCGCCGCCGAGTGGGAGCCGGGGCTCACTTCTCTTGTCTACGACGAAGGTCTTCGGCCCGCTTCCCAGAAGGCCGGAGTGCTCTTCGGGATGGGCATGACGGAGAAACAGGGCGGCAGCGATGTGCGCACGAATACGACGCGTGCGCGCGCCCTCGCGGAGGACGGCACCTATGAACTCACGGGGCACAAGTGGTTCTGTTCCGCACCCATGTCCGACGGCTTTCTCGTGCTCGGGCAGACCGACGCGGGACTTACGTGCTTTCTCGTGCCGCGTGTTCTTGAGGACGGCACCCGGAACGCCTTCGCCATTCAGCGCCTGAAGGACAAACTGGGCAACAAGTCGAACGCGTCGAGCGAGGTCGAGTTCGACGGGACGTGGGCGCGCCAGGTCGGCGACGAAGGGCGCGGGGTGCGCACCATCATCGAGATGGTGGCGGCCACCCGGCTCGACTGCGTGGTGGGCTCGGCGGCGATCATGCGGCAGGCCGTCGCACAGGCCGTGCACCACGCCACGTACCGGGAGGCGTTCGGCGGCAAGCTCGTCGACAAGCCGCTGATGCGCAACGTCCTCGCGGATCTGGCCCTGGAGTCGGAGGCGGCCACGACGCTCGCGCTGCGGCTCGCGGCGGCGTACGACGACGGGGGCGAGCAGGAGCGGGCGTTCCTGCGGATCGCGGTGCCCGCCGCGAAGTACTGGGTGACCAAGCGCTGCACGCCGCTCGTGGTGGAGGCCCTCGAGGTGCTCGGCGGCAACGGCTACGTCGAGGAGTCGGGGATGCCGCGGCTGCTTCGCGAGTCGCCGCTCAACTCGATCTGGGAGGGCTCGGGGAACGTACAGGCCCTGGACGTGCTGCGTGCGCTGCAACGCGAGCCGCTGGCCCTGAACGCCTTCCTCCAGGAGGTCGGCCGCGCGCGCGGCGCCGATCACCGTCTGGACGGCGCGATCAAGGGGCTGCTCACCGAACTGGCCGATCTGGACGGCATCGAGGCGCGGGCGCGGCGGCTGGTGGAGCGGATGGCGCTGGTGCTCCAGGGTTCGCTGCTCGTGCGGTACGCGCCCCCGGAGGTGCCCGACGCGTTCTGTGCCTCGCGGCTCGGCGGGGACTGGGGCTCGGCGTTCGGGACGCTGCCGCACACCCTCGATCTGGCCTCCGTGGTGGAGCGGGCCGCTCCCGGCGGCGAGTAGCGGGAGCGCGGGGGTGGTGCTGCGCCGACACGGCACCACCCCCGCTCTCAAGCCCCGTTGCGGAGCATGAACACCGCCTGAGCGGCGTTGTCATCAGCTTCGACCGCCGCACTGCTGTTCGCGAGAGTTGCAGACCGTTGCAAGCCGCCATCGGTTCATCACCGGACTACATCGGTTCATTACTGAACCAATACCCTTGCGTGCGCCGAGGGGGCACGATGGGTGGATGCCCCGGCGCACTGGCCCCGCTCGGGAAGGACCCGGTGATGAACGCGACTTCGACGATCAACCTCGCGAAGATCTCCACCATGGACTCCGCGCGGGCCGCGCGACTGCTCGCGGGTGTCCGCCACGCGGCGCTCGCCGGACAGCAGCCGCCCGTGCTTCCGCGTCCGGTGATCGAGGAGTCCTGGGGGCGCATGCTGCTCGACGGGGTGGATCCGGACCGCGACTTCCGCTCCCGGCTGCTCAGCTACGAAGAGTTGGAGGAGCGGCGCCGCGCCTCGCCTCTGACGGACATCATGCCGGTGCTGCGGGACGCGCTCGTCTCGGTGGCGGACACGGCGCACCACATCATGGTCGTCTGCGACGCGGAGGGCCGGGTGCTGTGGCGCGAGGGCAACTCCACGGTGCTGCGCAAGGCGGACTCGCTCGGCTTCGAGCTGGGCGCGGACTGGGCCGAGAGCATCGTCGGCACGAACGGCATAGGGACACCGCTCGTCGTGCGCCGGCCCGTGCAGGTGTTCTCCGCCGAGCACTTCGTGGAGACGCATCACGCGTGGACGTGCACGGGCGCGCCCATCACCGATCCCCGTGACGGCCGCCTGCTCGGCGTGGTCGACATCAGCGGTCCGCTGAACACGATGCATCCGGCGATGCTCGCCCTGGTCGACACGGTGGCGAAGCTCGCCGAGGCCCGGCTGCGCGAGAGCCATCTGACGGCGCTTGACCGGCTGCGCTCGGTGGCGGCGCCGGTCCTCGCCCGCCTGGAGGGCCGCGCGGTCGCGGTGGACTCGCACGGCTGGACGGCGGCGGTCACCGGAATCCCGCACACCGACCGGCTCGCCCTGCCCAAGCAGCTGGCCGCGGGGCACATGTGGCTGCCCTCGCTCGGCACCTGCGCGGTGGAGCCGCTGCCCTGCGGCTGGCTGCTGCGCGTCGAGGAGGAGCCGCAGCCGCTGGCCCCGACCCGCGTGGTGCTTGACGTGAGCGGGCCGCGCCGCTGGTCGGTCACCGTCGAGGGCGGTGGCGCGGGCGGCTGGACGCATGAACTGAGCCCGCGGCACGCCGAGTTGCTCTATCTCCTGTCCACCCACCGCAAGGGCCGCAGCGCCTCGGGCCTCGCCGAGGACATGTTCGGCGACCCGGCGCGCACGGTGACGGTCCGCGCCGAGATCTCCCGGGTCCGCCGCTATCTGGGCGGACTCCTGGCCCACCGCCCCTATCGCTTCCCCGAGGACGTGGACGTGGACGTGATCCTGCCCGAGCACCCCGCGAACCTCCTGCCGCATTCGACGGCGCCCGCGGTGCGCGAGGCACGGAGGGTGCCGGAGCCTTGAGTGCGTCTGACCGCCGGCAGTCGTACCGCCGCCCGGGGACGGCGTCGAGGCGGGCCCGCCTTGGCCCTCACCCCCGCCCCATGGTTCTCTGACCTGCATGAGCCTCACTGTCACCACCTGGTCCCTGGAGCAGACCGCTCCCACCGATCTGCTGCCTGCCGCCGCCCCCGAAGGCGATGACGTACGGATCGTCCGGGCCGAGGTCCCCTCCCCCGAGTTCAGCCGCTTCCTCTACGCCTCCGTCGGCGGCGACATCCGATGGACGGACCGGCTCTCCCTCTCTTACGCCCAGTGGCAGGAGGAGCTCGGGAAGCCGGGCGTCGAGACCTGGGTCGCGTACGACAAGGGGACTCCCGCCGGGTATGTGGAGCTGGCGGCGCAGGAGGGCGGTGTCGTCGAGATCGTGTACTTCGGGCTCATCCCCGCCTTCCGGGGGCGGCGGATCGGCGGGCATCTGCTCTCGTACGGGGTGCGGCGGGCCTGGGACCTGGCCGAGCGCTGGCCCGAGCTCACGCCGACCAAGCGGGTGTGGCTGCACACCTGCTCCAAGGACGGCGAGCACGCCATGGACAATTACCTGCGGCGGGGCTTCAAGCTGTTCGACACGGAGGTCTCGCAGGAGCGGGACGTAGCTACGCCTGGCCCCTGGCCCGGCGCGTAGCCCTGCGGGCGGCCGTGCGGGCGGCCGTGCGGGCGGCCGTGCGGGATTCGACTGCGGGTTCGTTGTGGCTGGGCGCGCAGTTCCCCGCGCCCCTTTGGGGCGCCATCGCCGGGGCGATGGCGAGTGACCGACACCACACGTCTCGCATTGCGAGACCACTCCGTCCACATTCTGGATAATGGTGGACTGGGCCGAAAGTCCCGTGACACGCTTCCGTCATGGATCGCACTGGAATTGCCTTGGTGAGTCGGCGTCACGTCGATCTCTGCCGCATGTCCAGCGCCATGTGTCCGGCGAGCTGACAGCACCAGCGCCGACGACTCTCTCTGCTTGACCCCTTATCTGCGCACCGCCGCGCCCCTAGCGCGAAGTGTGCAGGTCAGAGCCGCCCTCAGCCCGCCTTGAAGGACGTATAGCCATGGCTGCCACCCCTGAAAAACCCACGACTGCCGCGCCCCGGCGCAAGGCGAGCCGTCACCGTGGTGAGGGCCAGTGGGCCGTTGGCCACTTCACGCCGCTCAATGGGAACGAACAGTTCAAGAAGGACGACGACGGTCTCAATGTGCGGACACGCATTGAGACGATCTACTCCAAGCGCGGGTTCGACTCCATCGACCCGAACGATCTTCGTGGGCGTATGCGCTGGTGGGGGCTCTACACCCAGCGTCGGCAGGGCATCGACGGCGGCAAGACCGCGATCCTTGAGCCGGAAGAGCTGGACGACGAGTACTTCATGCTGCGGGTGCGGATCGACGGCGGACGCCTCACCACCGAGCAGCTGCGCGTCATCGGCGAGATCTCGCAGGAGTTCGCGCGCGGGACCGCCGACCTCACCGACCGGCAGAACGTGCAGTACCACTGGATCCGCATCGAGGACGTTCCCGAGATCTGGGAGCGGCTCGAAGCCGTGGGGCTCTCCACGACCGAGGCCTGCGGTGACACGCCCCGCGTCATCCTCGGTTCGCCCGTCGCCGGTGTCGCCGAGAACGAGATCATCGACGGCTCCCCCGCCATCGACGAGATCCAGCGCCGCTTCATCGGCAACCCCGAGTTCTCGAACCTGCCCCGCAAGTTCAAGACGGCGATCTCCGGGTCGCCCCAGCTCGACGTCGCGCACGAGATCAACGACATCGCGTTCGTCGGCGTCAACCACCCCGAGCACGGCCCCGGCTTCGACCTCTGGGTCGGCGGCGGCCTCTCCACCAACCCGAAGCTGGGCGTACGGCTCGGTGCCTGGGTGCCGCTCGACGAGGTCCCGGACGTGTACGGCGGTGTCATCGGCATCTTCCGCGACTACGGCTACCGTCGCCTTCGCACCCGCGCCCGCTTGAAGTTCCTCGTCGCCGACTGGGGCCCGGAGAAGTTCCGGCAGATCCTTCAGGACGAGTACCTCAAGCGCGAGCTCATCGACGGACCCGCGCCCGAGCAGCCCACCGGCACCTGGCGCGACCACCTCGGCGTGCACAAGCAGAAGGACGGCCGCTTCTACGTCGGCTTCGCCCCCCGCGTCGGCCGCGTGGACGGCACGACGCTCACAAAGATCGCCGACGTCGCCGCCGCCCACGGCTCGGGCCGCCTCCGCACCACCGCCGAGCAGAAGATGATCGTGCTCGACGTCGAAGAGGCGCAGGTCGAGTCCCTCGTCGCCGGGCTCGAAGCCCTCGATCTGCGGGTCACTCCCTCCCCCTTCCGGCGCGGCACCATGGCCTGCACCGGCATCGAGTTCTGCAAGCTGGCGATCGTCGAGACGAAGGCGCGCGGCGCCTCGCTCATCGACGAACTGGAGCGCCGCATCCCGGAGTTCGACCACCCGATCACCATCAACATCAACGGCTGCCCGAACGCCTGCGCCCGCATCCAGGTCGCCGACATCGGCCTCAAGGGCCAGCTCGTCCTGGACGACGAAGGCAACCAGGTCGAGGGCTTCCAGGTGCACCTGGGCGGCGCGCTCGGACTTGAGGCCGGGTTCGGCCGCAAGGTCCGCGGCCTGAAGGTCACTTCGGCCGAGCTGCCCGACTACGTCGAGCGGGTCCTCACGCGCTTCCAGGAGGAGCGCGCCGACGACGAGCGCTTCGCCACCTGGGTGGCCCGTGCGAGCGAGGAGGCACTGAAGTGAGCGAACGTGCCGCCCCTTTCTACTGCCCCTACTGCGGTGACGAGGACCTGCGCCCGAACGAGACCGGTCACGGCGCATGGGAATGCGCCGCGTGCAATCGAGCCTTCCAGTTGAAGTTCCTCGGGCTCCTCGCCCAGGGAGTTCAGCGCAGCAGTGGTGGAGGGGAAGAGATATGAGAGCCGTTCAGACCCAAGAGCAGCGTACGAACGACGAGTTGAAGGCTCTCGCCGAGCAGGCCGGGCGGGACCTGGAGGACGCGTCCGCGCTGGAGATCCTCCAGTGGGCCGTCGACACGTTCGGCGAGCGCTTCTGCGTGACCTCCTCCATGGAGGACGCCGTCGTCGCCCACCTCGCCTCGCGGGCCCGCCCCGGCGTGGACGTCGTGTTCCTCGACACCGGCTACCACTTCCCCGAGACCATCGGCACCCGTGACGCCGTCGCCGCCGTGATGGACGTCAACGTCATCACGCTCACCCCTCGGCAGACGGTCGCCGAGCAGGACGCCGAGTTCGGCGCGAAGCTGCACGACCGGAACCCCGACCTGTGCTGCGCCATGCGGAAGGTCAAGCCCCTTGAGGAGGGCCTGACTTCGTACGCCGCGTGGGCGACGGGCCTGCGCCGCGACGAGTCCCCGACCCGGGCCAACACCCCGGTCGTCGGCTGGGACGAGAAGCGCCGGAAGGTCAAGGTCTCCCCGATCGCGCGCTGGACGCAGGACGACGTGGATGCCTATGTCCTGGAGCACGGCGTCCTCACCAACCCCCTTCTCATGGACGGTTACGGCTCCGTGGGCTGCGCGCCCTGCACCCGCCGCCTCCTGGAGGGCGAGGACGCACGCGCCGGACGCTGGTCGGGCAACGCCAAGACCGAGTGCGGGATCCATTGATGACAGAGCTGACAGGTCCTCAGACGGCGACCGAGCCCCGACACGTATCGGAGAAGCACGTGACCACCGGAGCCACCATCTGGCTCACGGGTCTACCCAGCGCGGGCAAGACCACCATCGCCTACGAACTCGCGGGCAAGCTCGGCGAGGACGGCCACCGCGTCGAGGTGCTCGACGGCGACGAGATCCGCGAGTTCCTCTCGGCGGGCCTCGGCTTCAGCCGCGAGGACCGGCACACGAACGTGCAGCGCATCGGCTTCGTCGCCGAACTGCTCGCGCGCAACGGCGTGAAGGTCCTGGTGCCGGTGATCGCGCCGTTCGCGGACAGCCGCGAGGCGGTGCGCAAGCGCCACCAGACGGGCGGCACGCCCTACCTGGAGGTCCACGTGGCCACGCCGGTGGAGGTCTGCTCCGTACGCGACGTGAAGGGTCTGTACGCCAAGCAGGCGGCCGGCGAGATCTCCGGACTCACGGGCGTCGACGACCCCTACGAGGCACCCGAGTCACCCGATCTGCGCATCGAGTCCCAGGACCAGACCGTGCAGGAGTCCGCGGCGGCCGTGCGTGCGCTGCTCATCGAAAGGGGTCTGGCATGACGACCACCGTGGCCACCGTGACCGAGGGGACGGACAGCCCGTACGCACTGTCCCACCTGGACGCCCTTGAGTCCGAGGCGGTGCACATCTTCCGCGAGGTGGCGGGCGAGTTCGAGCGGCCGGTGATTCTCTTCTCCGGCGGCAAGGACTCGATCCTCATGCTGCACCTGGCGCTGAAGGCCTTCGCCCCCGCGGCGATTCCCTTCTCCCTCCTGCACGTGGACACCGGGCACAACTTCCCCGAGGTCCTCGAGTACCGCGACCGCGTGGTCGCCGAGCACGGCCTTCGCCTGCACGTCGCCTCCGTGCAGGACTACATCGACGCGGGCAAGCTGCGCGAGCGCCCCGACGGGACGCGCAACCCGCTCCAGACCGTGCCGCTCACCGAGAAGATCCAGAGCGAGAAGTTCGACGCCGTGTTCGGCGGCGGACGCCGGGACGAGGAGAAGGCCCGCGCCAAGGAGCGCGTCTTCTCCCTGCGGGACGAGTTCTCGCAGTGGGATCCGCGCCGCCAGCGCCCCGAGCTGTGGCAGCTGTACAACGGCCGCCACGCTCCCGGCGAGCACGTCCGCGTCTTCCCGATCTCCAACTGGACCGAGCTGGACGTCTGGCAGTACATCGCCCGCGAGGGCATCGAGCTCCCCGAGATCTACTTCGCGCACGAGCGGGACGTGTTCGCCCGCTCCGGCATGTGGCTGACCGCCGGTGAGTGGGGCGGCCCCAAGGACGAGGAGACGGTGGAGAAGCGGCTGGTCCGCTACCGCACGGTGGGCGACATGTCCTGCACCGGCGCCGTCGACTCCGACGCCACCACGCTGGACGCCGTCATCGCCGAGATCGCCGCGTCCCGTCTCACCGAGCGCGGCGCCACCCGCGCCGACGACAAGATGTCCGAGGCCGCGATGGAAGACCGCAAGCGCGAGGGGTACTTCTAAACATGACCAGCACCACCGAACCCGACAAGGCGCAGCCGCTCTCCACCGAGCAGCTGTCGGCCACCACCCTGCTGCGGTTCGCCACCGCGGGGTCCGTCGACGACGGCAAGTCCACCCTGGTGGGGCGGCTCCTGCACGACTCCAAGTCGGTCCTCACCGACCAGTTGGAGGCCGTGGAGCGCGTCTCGCTGGGCCGTGGCCAGGAGGCGCCCGACCTGGCGCTGCTCACCGACGGTCTGCGGGCCGAGCGCGAGCAGGGCATCACCATCGACGTGGCCTACCGCTACTTCGCCACCCCCGCGCGCCGGTTCATCCTCGCCGACACCCCGGGCCATGTGCAGTACACCCGGAACATGGTCACCGGCGCCTCGACGGCCGACCTCGCCGTGGTTCTCGTCGACGCCCGCAACGGCGTCATCGAGCAGACCCGCAGGCACGCCGCCGTCGCCGCGCTCCTGCGCGTCCCGCACGTGGTGCTGGCCGTGAACAAGATGGACCTCGTCGCGTACGAGGAGACCGTCTTCGCGAAGATCGCCGAGGAATTCACCGCGTACGCCAGTGAGTTGGGCGTCCCGGAGATCACCGCGATCCCGATCTCCGCGCTCGCCGGCGACAACGTGGTGGAGCCGTCCTCCAACATGGACTGGTACGGCGGCCCCACGGTCCTTGAGCACCTGGAGACGGTCCCGGTCAGCCACGACCTGACCTCCTGCCACGCGCGCCTTCCCGTCCAGTACGTGATCCGCCCGCAGACCGCCGAGCACCCCGACTACCGGGGCTACGCGGGACAGATCGCGGCGGGCACCTTCCGGGTCGGCGAGACCGTGACCGTGCTTCCCTCGGGCAAGACGTCGAAGATCGCCGGGATCGACCTCCTGGGCGAGCCGGTGGACGTCGCCTGGACGCCGCAGTCCGTGACGCTGCTCCTGGAGAGCGACATCGACATCGCGCGCGGCGACCTGATCGTGCCGAGCGGTGACCAGCCGCCGATCTCGCAGGACCTCACGGCGACGGTCTGCCATGTCGCGGACACCGCCCTGGCCGTCGGCCAGCGGGTGCTGCTCAAGCACACCACGCGCACGGTCAAGGCGATCGTCAAGGAGATCCCCTCGCGGCTCACCCTGGACGACCTCTCCCAGCACCCGGACCCCGGACAGCTGGTCGCCAACGACATCGGCCGCGTCGTCATCCGCACCGCGGAGCCGATCGCGGTCGACTCGTACGCCGCGTCGCGCCGCACGGGTTCGTTCCTCCTGATCGACCCGGCGGACGGCACGACGCTCGCCGCGGGCATGGCGGGCGACGCGTTCGCCACCGTCTCCGAGCCGGCCGAAGAGGCCGCGCCGGTCGCGGACGAAGAGGGCTGGGACTTCTGACCATGACCTCGATCGACTACTTCTCGACCTTCGCGAAGGAGGGCGGCCGCGTCGGCAGCGGCGCCCTCGGCAGCGGTCAGGGCGGGGTGGGGCGATGTGCGTGATGACGTACGCGCACCGCTTGCGCGCCCACACCCCCCGCGAGTTCGACCTGCGAAGACGAAAACCTGCCGATCTCCCGGCCACGCCCTGAGGGCGTGAGAGCCGGGCCAACGAGAGGACCACCTCCCGTGCCTGCCAGCTTCCGCACTCCACGCACCACCGGCCGCCGCCGCGCTCTTGCCGCCGTGGCCGCCCTGCCGCTGTTCGCCGTGGTGCTCACCTCCTGCGGCTACGGATCCTCCGCGGACAAGGAGGACGACAAGGCCAAGGTGGCCGCCGGTGCGAAGAAGATCGAGGGCCTGGACGAGGTGAAGATCGGGTACTTCCCGAACCTCACGCACGCCACCGCCCTGGTCGGTGACCAGGAGGGCCTGTTCCAGAAGGAACTGGGCGCGACGAAGGCCAAGTACACGCAGTTCAACGCCGGTCCTTCGGAGATCGAGGCGCTGAACTCGAAGTCCATCGACATCGGCTGGATCGGCCCGTCGCCCGCGATCAACGGCTACACCAAGTCCCAGGGCAAGAACCTGCGCATCATCGGCGGCTCGGCGTCCGGTGGCGTGAAGCTGGTGGTCAACCCGAAGAAGATCAAGTCCCTCGACGACGTCAAGGGCAAGAAGATCGCGACGCCGCAGCTCGGCAACACCCAGGACGTGGCCTTCCTCAACTGGGTCGCCGAGAAGGGCTGGAAGGTCGACGCGGAGAGCGGCAAGGGCGACGTCTCGGTGGTCCGCTCCGACAACAAGATCACCCCGGACGCCTACAAGTCCGGCTCCATCGACGGCGCCTGGGTGCCGGAGCCGACCGCGTCGAAGCTGGTCGCCGACGGCGGCAAGGTGATCCTCGACGAGGCCGACCTGTGGCCGGACAAGAAGTTCGTGATCACGAACATCATCGTGTCGCAGTCGTTCCTCAAGGAGCACCCGAAGGTCGTCGAGGCGGTCCTGCGCGGTTCGGTGAAGACCAACCAGTGGATCAAGGACAACCCCGACAAGGCGAAGGCCTCCGCCAACGCCGCCCTCAAGGAGGCGTCGGGCAAGGCGCTGCCCGCCGAGGTCATCGACCCGGCATGGAAGTCCATCCAGACCACGGACGACCCGCTGGCCCGCACCCTCGACTCCGAGGCCAAGCACGCCGTGAAGGCGGGCCTCCTGGAGAAGCCGAACCTCAAGGGCATCTACGACCTGAAGCCGCTGAACAAGGTCCTCAAGGCCGAGGGCAGGCCCGCTGTCGACGACGCCGGTCTCGGCGTCAAGTAACCCCGGAATACGACCAGTTCCCAGGAGGTGACGACCATGGCGACGACCACCCTCGCCAAGGCGGCGGAAGACATCACGGCCGCCCCGCACGCTGCCCGGATCGAGCATGTCTCGAAGTCCTTCGCCACGCCCGCCGGGCAGCAGCTCGTCCTGGACGACATCACGCTCGATGTCGCTCCTGGCGAGTTCGTCACCCTCCTGGGAGCCTCGGGCTGCGGCAAGTCGACGCTGCTCAACCTGGTGGCCGGGCTCGACAAGCCGTCGGCGGGCGACATCGCCACCGACGGCCGCCCTGCCCTGATGTTCCAGGAGCACGCGCTGTTCCCGTGGCTGACCGCGGGCAAGAACATCGAGCTCGCCCTGAAGCTGCGCGGTGTCGCGAAGGCCGAGCGGCGCGAGCGCGCCGAGGAGCTCCTCGGCCTCGTACGGCTCCAAGGGGCGTACGGCAAGCGGGTGCACGAGCTGTCCGGCGGCATGCGCCAGCGCGTTGCCTTGGCCCGCGCACTCGCGCAGGACAGCAAGATCCTGCTGATGGACGAGCCGTTCGCGGCGCTCGACGCGATCACGCGTGACGTCCTGCACGACGAGCTGACCCGCATCTGGCGCGAGACCAACGTCTCCGTCCTGTTCGTCACGCACAACGTGCGCGAGGCGGTCCGCCTCGCCGAGCGCGTCGTGCTCCTCTCGTCGCGTCCGGGCCGGGTGGCGCACGAGTGGCGGGTGGACATCCCCCACCCGCGCCGCATCGAGGACTCCGCCGTGGCGGAACTGTCCGTCGAGATCACCGAACAACTGCGTGGGGAGATCCGCCGACATGGCCAGCACTGACACTCCGGTCGACAAGGCCGAGAGGGACAGCGGCGCCGCGAGGGACAGCAGCCAGGACCTGGCCGGTCTGGAGGCGGGCCTCGACGCCCTGGACGCGGTCCAGACCCGGCGTACGCCCTTCCGCCAGACCCTCGTCCAGAAGATCCTGCCCCCGGTGACCGCCATCGTGCTGGTCCTCGTGGTGTGGCAGGTCCTGGTGTGGGCGAAGGTCACCGACTCCTACAAGCTGCCCGCGCCCTCCGCCGTCTGGGACGAGGTGGAGGAGGCCTGGCTTCAGGGCACGCTCCTGGAGTACATCTGGACGTCCGTCTCGCGCGGTCTGCTCGGCTTCCTGATGGCGCTCGTGATCGGCACGCCGCTCGGTCTGATCGTGGCCCGGGTGCGGTTCGTCAGGGCCGCGATCGGGCCCATCCTGTCCGGTCTGCAGTCGCTGCCCTCGGTCGCGTGGGTGCCGCCCGCCGTGATCTGGCTGGGGCTCAACGACCAGATGATGTACGCGGTGATCCTGCTCGGCGCGGTCCCCTCGATCGCCAACGGCCTGGTCGCGGGCGTCGACCAGGTGCCGCCGCTCTTCCTGCGGGCGGGCCGCACCCTGGGGGCGACGGGCCTGCGCCACACCTGGCACATCGTCATGCCGGCGGCGCTTCCCGGTTACCTGGCGGGGCTCAAGCAGGGCTGGGCGTTCTCGTGGCGCTCGCTCATGGCCGCGGAGATCATCGCGCAGTCGCCCGACCTGGGCATGGGGCTCGGCCAGCTCCTGGAGGCGGGCCGCACGAACAGCAGCATGTCGCAGGTGTTCTTCGCGATCCTGCTCATCCTGATCGTCGGCATCGCCATCGACCTGCTGATCTTCAGCCCCCTTGAGCGGCGCGTCCTGCGCAGCCGCGGACTCCTCGTGAGGAGCTGACCCACCATGCACGGCCGTCCCGTCCTGTTCGTCATCGCCCACGGCAGCCGCGATCCGCGGCATGCCGCGACGGTGCGCGCCCTGGTGCGACGGGTCCGGGAGCAGCGGCCGGGGCTGCGGGTGGAGACGGGATTCCTCGACTTCGACTCGCCCTCGGTCCCCGAGCTCCTGGAGTCCCTGGACGCCGAGGGAGTGCGCGACGTCATCGCGCTCCCCCTGCTCCTCACGCGGGCGTTCCACGCGAAGTCGGACATCCCCGCGGTCCTGAGCCAGGCCCCGCCCCGCCTGCGCATCCGGCAGGCGGCGGTGCTCGGCCCCTCGCCGCTGCTCCTGACCGCTCTGGACCAGCGGCTGTACGAGGCGGGCCTCACGCCCGCCGACAAGTCCTCGACCGGGGTCGTACTGGCCTCGGCGGGGTCATCGGACCCGGAGGCGATCGCAGTGATCGCTGAAATCGCGCGGGAGTGGCGGCACACCGGTTGGTGCGCCGTGCGGCCTGCGTTCGCCTCCGCATCTCTGCCCCGTACGGAGGACGCCGTGCGGGAGCTACGTGACCTGGGTGTGCGACGGGTGGCGGTGGCGCCGTACGTCATCGCGCCCGGTTTCCTGCCGGACCGCATCGCGCGGGGCGCGGCCGAAGCGGACGTCACGGCCCAAGTCCTTGGCCCTTCGGACGGGTTGGCGCGGCTGCTCGTGCAGCGCTACGACGAGGCACGCGCCGAGTCCGGTGCGGTCGGGCGGGTGGCGCGGGTTCCCGTGCTGGCCTAGTTTGTGGGTTCATGACCCTTACCAGATCCCGCACGCTCTGGCTGCGGACCGAGCCCCTGCACGCAGTGATCTACTTCGAGGAGCACTGCCGCGATCTGGGCAGGGCGCTGGGCCTCAAGGGATTCTGGATGGGCTACTTCGCGGCCCGCACCGCCCCCATGGGCCCGGTCGAGTCGGGCCCCGCGACGGCCGCGCTCGGCGTCTTCGCCCCCGGCATGGTGGAGCGGGCCCTCCCCTCCGCCTGGCAGTACGTGTCGCCGGGCCGGATCGTGGAGGAGCGCGCGGCCTACACGGCGCGGGCCCTGCGCGCACTGGTGCCGGGCATCGACGACCAGGCCATCGCCCTCTGTCCGCCCCTCACCGCGATGGTCGACGACGCCCCCTCGCTCGCCCGCCCACTGTTCACGGCGAACCGCGACGTGAGCGAGCGGACCGACCCTGTGCAGCGGCTGTGGCAACTGGTGACCTGCGTAAGGGAGTTCAGGGGCGACGCGCATGTCGCCGCACTCGCCGACCACGGCCTCGACGCCTGCGAGGCGCTGGTGCTCGCCGCCGCCACGGGCCGCGTGGACCCGGACACCATCCGGCACGACCGCGGGTGGAGCGAGCAGGACTGGGCGCACGCGGTGGACCGGCTGCGCGGGCGTGGCCTGGTGGACGGTGACGGGCACATCACCGAGCGCGGCCGCACGGAGCGGGAGTTGATCGAGGACGACACGGACCGCCTGTCGGCGCGCCTGCTGCGCCCGCTCGCCGCGCGGGACGCGGACACGCTCCTGGCGTCGCTGGAACGTCCGGTGCGGCACATCCTGGCGGCGAACGTCGTCCCCTTCCCCAATCCCATCGGCCTTCCGCAGCCCACGGGTTAGTCAATCCGGTTGCCGAAGTACGGTTCCTGCCCCTACCGTCACGCCGATGACCCCCGTACTCCGTTCCGAGCGTCTGAGCCTGACCCCCTATGTCGCCGCCGACGAGGAGCAGTTCGTCTCGCTCCTTCAGGACGAGGCCGTGGGCCGCTGGTTCGGCGACGGGATGCAGAGCGTGGAGCAGACCCATGCCCTGTTCCGCCGGATATTCGGCCTCGTGTACGCCGAGAACCAGTTCCCGGTCTGGGCGGTGCGGCACGAGGGGCACTATGTCGGCCACGCCGAGATCAAGCCGTCCCCCGAGAAGTGGCTCGACGGCCACGAGATCGTCTACGGCCTCTTCCGGGGCAGCTGGGGCAAGGGCCTCGGCACGGAGCTGGCCCGGCTCCTCACCACGTACGGCCATGAGACCTTGGGCCTGAGCGAGGTGCACGCGACCGTGGACGCCCAGAACATCGCGTCCCTCACCATCCTCAAGCGCCTCGGCTTCACGCAGGGCCGAGCGGTCCCTGAGGACAACGGCCGCACCACGCTCCTGATGACGTCGGTGCTCGGCTGAAGGTACGCAGCTGAAGTCGAGGCCTCCGGGCCATGCGCCGCCCCTGCCGACGGGCCTTACGAGGACCTCTCCCCTGCCGCCCTCTCCTCTGCCTTCGCCACGAGTCCCAGCAGTTCGGTCACCGGCATCGACCCCGCGTCGCGCCGCTCGCGCGCGAACGCGTTCGCCACGCCCTGCAAGGTGTCGTTCACCGGCGTCGGCACTCCGTGCAGGCGGCCGAGCAGCGCGATCTCGCCGTTGAGGTAGTCCGCCTCGATGGTGCCCGTGCCCCGGCTCAGGCTCTGCCAGGACGAGCCTGCGCCGCGCTCCGCGCCGTCGAAGGGCTCGAAGCGGATGCGGTCGCCGCGGGCCTCCTTCTGCTCCTGCTCGCTCACCGCCTCGATGCCGGCGGCGGCGAGCACCGCCTCGCCCTCGGCCCGCGCCCGCCGGTAGAGCGCGATGGCCTCGTTGCCGCTGAGCACGCCCGTGACCGCCTCGATGGAGTTGGCCAGGTTGGCGAGGAGCTTGCCGTACTTCCAGCGCATCACGTCCGCCACGACGGGCGAGAGCAGCTTCGACTTCTCCAGGTCGGCGGAGATGAGGCGGGCGGTGTCGTCCGTGCCCTGCGGGTAGCGGCCGAGGTGCAGGATGCCGGTGTAAGGGGCACCCGCCGCGGAGACCGAGCCCGGTTCGACATGGGTCGCGGGCAGCCAGACACACATGCCGTACACCCTGCGGAAGCGGCGCAGCGCGATGCGCTCGCTCTCCACGCCGTTCTGCGCGCAGACCAGCGGAAGAACCTCGCCCGCCGTGCCGCCGCCCGCCACCGGACGCCCGCTCCAGGCGTCGAGAGCGGCCGCGCCGTCCTGTGTCTTCACGGCGAGGAACAGCACGTCGTCCGCTCTCAACTCGCCCAGTTCGGCGGGTGTTTGGACGACGGGCAGACGGTGGGTCACCGCCCCGTCGGGCGTCCTGACCCGCAGCCCGCTCTCCCGTACCGCCTCGTAGTGCGCACCCCGCGCGACGAGGACCACGTCATGTCCGCTCTCGGCGAGGCGTCCGCCCACGGTGCCGCCGATCGCCCCTGCTCCGATGATGATGTAGCGCATGGGGCCGAGCCTCGCACATCACGGCGCGAAGATCAGGCTTCCGGCGGCGCTTCCACGCTGAACGGCGTCCCCTGGTGGAACCAGAGCAGCCACTCGCCCTCGTACAGCCGCCACAGCGAACTGCGGTGCGCGAGGCGGCCGTTGCTCTCGGTGTCGAAGGTGAGGTGCACGACGCCGTCGGCGAGCTGGACGCCCCGCATCCGCGAGGTCATGATCGGGCGGCCGGTCCTGTTCGCGCTCTCGGTCAGGGCCTTGATGATCGACGCGCGGTCCCAGTGGGTGCCCGAGGTGCCGAATTCGGTGAACTCCGGGTGCAGCAGCTCCCCGAGCAGCTCGGGCGACGCACGGACCTCGGGGGCGAGCAGGCGCAGTTCGGCCTCGATGGCCGCGTCGACGGCGGGCGTGCGGTCAGCCACGGCTCGGCTCCTGCGTCAGCTCGACCAGCTTGGAGACCGTGTTCCAGTTGCGGGAGGTGGCGACGACGCCCTTGAACAGGGCCGGACGCGACAGGACCTCGCCCAGTTTGGAGCGGCCGAGGCCGTCCGGGGCGTAGAGGTAGAGGGCGCGGTCACCGAGTCGGAACTCCTCGGGCAGGAAGGCCGCCCGGTCGAGCGCGTCGAACCGGGAGGCGTCCACCGGCTCGGAGAAGTACGTGACGTGCAGCTGCTTTCCTTCGAGCGTGGCCGCGGGGAAGGGGCAGGCGTCGGCGACCGCCTTCAGATACGCGCCGTCGCGCACCAGGACGTCCACGTCGAAGCCGAAGTGCCGCTCGATGGCCTCGCCGATCCGCGCGGCCAGGGCGTCCTCGTCGGCGGCCTCGCAGGTGAAGACCGCGTTGCCGCTCTGCAGATGGGTGCGTACGTCGCCGAATCCGAGACCGGAGAGGAGCGGGCGCAACTCCCCCATCGGCACTTTCCTCTTGCCGCCCACATTGATGCCGCGAAGAAGCGCCGCGTATGCCTTGACCGTCATCCGCACACCATAAGACGGCCGTCGCACCCCGTGGGGGTGGGCGCGACGGCCGTCGGTCCTATGGGTGTTGCCCGACCGGGTGTTACTCGACGACCTTGAGCAGCTTGTTCGGCGTGCCCTCGCTCGGGTTCGAGATCTTGTCCGCGGTCGCACCGTCGGTCAGCGCCTTGGCGACGGCGTCCGGCTTGGCGTCCGGGTGGGCCGCGACGTAGATGGCTGCGGCGCCCACGACGTGCGGGGTCGCCATCGACGTACCGGAGATCGTGTTGGTGGCGTCGTCGTCCGTGTTCCAGGCGGACGTGATGTCCGAGCCCGGGGCGTAGATGTCCACGACCGAACCGAAGTTGGAGAAGTCCGACTGCTCGTCGTCCTTGGTGGAGGAGGCGACCGTGATGGCTTCCTTCACGCGGGACGGAGAGCCCTGACCTGCGTCCGAGGACTCGTTGCCGGCCGCGACCGCGAAGGTGACGCCGGAGGCGATCGCCTTCTGGACCGCCGCGTCGAGCGCCTCGTCGGCGCCGCCGCCGAGGCTCATGTTGGCGACCGAGGGGCCCTGGTGGTTCTTGGTGACCCAGTCGATGCCCGCGACGACCTGCTCGGTGGTGCCGGAGCCCTGGTCGTCCAGGACGCGGACCGCGACGATCTTCGCCTTCTTGGCGACGCCGTGCGCCTCACCTGCGATGGTGCCGGCGACGTGCGTGCCGTGGCCGTTGCCGTCGTCCGCGTTGTCGTCGTTGTCGATGGCGTCGAAGCCGGACGTGGCGCGACCGCCGAAGTCCTTGTGGCTGACGCGGACGCCGGTGTCGATGACGTACGCCGTGGCGCCCTCACCGGCCGCGTCGGGGTACGTGTACTTCTTGTCGCCCGCGGTGTCCGCCTGGTCGACGCGGTCCAGGCCCCACGACGGCGGGTTGTCCTGGGTGGCGTCGATGCTGAACTTCTTGGACTGGACGACCTTGCCGACGGCCGGGTCGGCGGCCAGGCGCTTGGCCTCGGTCTCGGTGAGGCTCTTGGCCGAGAAGCCGTTGATCGCGGACGAGTAGTTCCGCTTCAGCTCGCCGCCGTACTCCTCGGCGAGGTCGGACTTGGCGCCCTTGTCGGCCTTCTCGTCGAGCATGACGATGTAGCTGCCGGAGACGGCACCCTTGGCGTCGGCTCCGTAGACCTTGCCCTCGGCGGGGGTTGCCGCACCGGCGAACGAGGTGGCGAAGACGGTGACGCCGACTGCGGTGGCGGTCGCGGCTATCGCCGAGACGAGCTTCACCGAGCGTGCACGCTTGTGTGTTGCCATGAAGAGGGATCTCCTCGTGGTGATGTGGGGGGATGTGGGGGGTTTCAAAACTTCACTGCAACGGCCCCCGAGATCCGGAAGATCTCCGGGCGTTGGGACGAAACCATGTCTGATTGACGCGCGCAGATCAATACCTACATGCACCTGTGACTTGTTCAACAAGGTTCTGTAATAACAAAACGGGCCCCCGTCGGCAGATCGGACACCGCGCGGCCCCTCCCCTCAAGTCGTCATAGATGTAAGGGGCTTGTGACGGCCTTGCTCCTTCTTGACGAGGAGGGCCTGCGGTCCGCAGGGAGGAGAGCGCGCCCGCCCGGTTCACCGGCCAGCACGACGAGCGATTCCCGGCCCCGCCCTAGCTTCGAGCCATGGGGAATCAGAACAGGCGAGTACGGGGGATAGCCGCCCGTGCCGGCGGATGGAGCGCCAGGCACCGATGGGCGGCCGTGGGCATCTGGGTGCTCTTCGTCGTCGTGTCCATGGGGATCGGCTCGGCCGTGGGCCGTACCGACGTCGACCAGAACGATCTCAAGGGCGAGATCAACCAGGCGACAGGGATCGTGGACGACGCCGGAATCAAGGAACCGGTCGGCGAGAGCGTCCTGATCCAGACGAAGGAGCGGGGCGGCAACGCCCTCAAGGCGACCGATCCACGCTTCCGCCAGGCCGTCGACGACGTCATGAAGGCGGTCGGGGCCACCGGTGAGGTGACGGCGGTGACGTCGCCGTACAAGAGCGACTCGGTCTCCAAGGACGGCCGCAGTGCCCTGGTGCGGTTCGACATGCGCGGTGACGACGAGACCGCGGGCGACCGGGTGGGGCCGGTCCTCGACGCGGTCGACAAGGTGGCGGACGCGCACGAGCGCGAGGGGCTGCGGATCGAGGAGCTCGGCGGCGCCAGCATGCAGAAGACGTTCGACGACGCCTTCGGCAAGGACTTCCAGCAGGCCGAGTACTCCGCGGTGCCGGTGGCCTTCGGCATCCTGCTCATCGCCTTCGGCGCGCTGGTCGCCGCGCTGCTCCCGGTGGCCCTGGCCGTCACCGCGATCATGGCGACGATGGGCCTGATGGCCTTGGTCAGCCAGGTCCAGCCGATGAGCGAGACCGCGAACTCGGTGATGCTCCTGGTCGGCCTCGCGGTCGGCGTCGACTACTGCCTCTTCTATCTGCGGCGCGAACGCGAGGAGCGCGCCAAGGGCCACGACGCGCAGACCGCGCTGCGCATCGCGGCGGCCACCAGTGGCCGGGCCGTGGTCGTCTCGGGCATCACGGTGTGCGTGGCGATGGCGGGCATGCTGTTCACCGGCATCGGCGAGTTCGAGGCGATGGGCGTCGCCTCGCTGATGGTGGTCGCGGTCGCCATGGTGGGTTCGGTGACGGTCCTGCCCGCGCTGCTCTCCCTCCTGGGCGAGCGGGTGGAGAAGGGCCGCGTGCCGTTCCTGCGGCGCAAGGAGCGGGCGGGCGGCGTACCCAGCGAGAGCAGGCTGTGGCGCGCGGTCGTCGGCCGGGTCCTGAAGCGTCCGGTCGTCTCGGTGGTGATCGCGGCGGGCGTCCTGGCGGCGATCGCGCTGCCTGCGCTCGGCATGAAGACCCAACAGCTCACGCTGGACCAGGAGTTCGGCGACTCGCTGCCGATCGTGGCGACGTACGAGCGGGTGAACGAGGCGTTCCCCGGCGGCTCGGAACCCGCCGAGGTGGTGGTCAAGGCCGACGACATCGATGCGGCTCCGGTGCGGGCGGCGATCGCCGACTTCCGCGAGCGGGCGGTGAGTTCGGGGGCCTCCAAGGGACCGGTCGACATGAAGGTGCACAAGGGCGAGAACGTCGCGTTCCTGACCGTGCCGCTGGTCGGCGGCTCCGACCAGGAAAAGGCCGAGAAGAGTCTCGACCTGCTACGGGATGACGTGCGGCCCGCGACGCTGGGCGAGGTCGACGGGGTCGAGGCCCCGGTGACGGGCCAGGTGGCCGGGTCGAAGGACTTCAACGACCAGCTCTCGTCGTCCGTGCCGCCGGTCTTCGCATTCGTGGTGGTCTTCGCGTTCGTGCTGATGCTGCTGTCGTTCCGCTCGCTGACGATCGCGGTCACGTCGACCGTCCTCAACCTGCTGTCGGTGGGGGCGGCCTACGGAATCCTCGTGATGGTCTTCCAGCACGGCTGGGGCGCGTCGCTGGTGGGCGCCGAGGGAGTGGGCGCGATCATCGCGTGGCTGCCGCTGTTCCTGTTCGTGATCCTGTTCGGCCTCTCGATGGACTACCACGTGTTCGTCGTGTCCCGGATCCGGGAGGCGCGGCTTCAGGGGCGTACGACGAGGGATGCGATCAGCCACGGCGTGGTGACCACGGCGGGCGTCGTGACGAGCGCGGCCGTGATCATGGTCGCCGTCTTCGCGATCTTCGGGACGCTGTCCATGCAGTCCATGAAACAGATGGGCGTAGGCCTCGCGGCGGCGGTCCTGATCGACGCGACGGTGATCCGGGGCGTACTGCTCCCGGCGGTGATGGCGCTGCTCGGGGAGCGGAACTGGTACCTACCGCGGTGGCTGAGGTGGCTACCGGACTTCACGCATGACGAGTCCTCCGCGGAGGAGGTGCCGGTGTCCCGGCCCGGGGAGCGGGTCCGAGTGACGGGCTAGAACTTCCCGGCCGGGCTGGAGACATCCAGCCCGGCCGGGAAGCTTCAGCCCGTCCGGCGTTTGAGGACGAACTCGGCGAAGCCGGTGATGAACGGCGCCCCAGGCCCCCGGCCCGCCTACGCTGCCGCGATCAGCTTGCGCTCCTCGAAGGAATCGATCGTCCGCGTGAAGTCCCGCGTCGAAAGCAGCAGCTTGTAGATGATGGCCAGCTCGAAGACGAGGAGCAGCGCACCGGAGACGATCGTCGCCGGGAGCACCACGTCGAACAGCGGGCCGATCATGAAGACACCCATCTGGAACTCGATGCCGCTCACCAGGTGCGTACGGATCCGGTGCCGCAGCAGGAAGGACCGCGCCCGCAGGTACGCGGGGAACTTGTGGCGGAACTCCTGGTGCAGGTCGATGACCTGGCGCTTGGACACGGGCTCAGGGGCCTCCGGGGTTTCCGGAACCCCCTGCTCCGACTGCGCCTTCTGCATGTCCTGCTCGATGTCGGCCTCGGGGTTGTCCCGGAGCAGGTCCTCCATGAAGGCCAGCTCGGCTTCGTTCTCGGCCCGGCGGGCCGCCCTCATGCGGACCTTGATCTGCTTACGCATGGTGTGACGGATCTTGAAGATCTCGAGCCCGTTGATGTAACGCAGCGTGTCGAGGGCGACCACGGCGACCGCGGCCCAGATGTAGAACGCGTCCCCGGTGCGGTGGAACTGGCCGCCCATCAGGGCCACCGCGCACGCCATCACACGGATGCGGTCGAAGACGAAGTCGAGCCACGCCCCGAACACCGAGCCGGTGCCGGTGAGGCGGGCGACCTTGCCGTCCATGCAGTCGAGGATGAAGCTGAAGTGGTAGACGACGGCACCGGCGACCAGCCACTGCCAGTCGCCCAGCGCGAAGAACGCCGCGGAGACGAGCCCCAGCAAGAACGCGCCCCAGGTGATCTGGTTGGGCGTGATTCTGGTCCGCATCGCCGTCCACCGCACGAGCGGCGTGGCGACCGGGTCGACCAGAATCACGGTCCACCAGGCATCGCGCTTCTTCTGGGTGATGCGGCGCACCTCGTCGAGGGGCGGTATGTCTCGTCGCATGGGGGTCAACTTCCTGGCGTTCGCGGAACGTTCACCTCACGCTAAGAAGACATTGGTTCAAGGAACAAGAACCTGGGTGTGCAACCTTTGGTGGGGGGTAACGGTCAACCTTTCAGGACGAGTCAATACCTATGCCAGAACCACCCTGCGTTACCTGAGCGTTACCGAATGACCGGGTCGTAACAAAAATGACCAGTTCGTAACAGAAACGCTTCACGGAGTGTTACGCCCCGGCCCGCCCGGCCGCCTTCGCGAGCTCCTCCTCGATCAGGTCGGCCGCCCTCTTCGTGCCGCCCTCCCCCGCCATCCCGGCCTGCACATCGGCGAGTCGACGCGCCACCTCCGGATCGTCGACCAGGCCGAGCACGGCCGCCCGCAGCGTCTCGGCGGTGGCCTCCTCCACCGGTACGTGCCGGGCCACCCCGAGCCCCTGGAGCATGTCCGCGTTGCCGAACTGGTCGACGGCCTGCGGCACGGCGACCATCGGCGTCGCGGTGGCGAGACCTTCCTGACTGCCGCCCGCGCCTGCGTGCGTGATGAAGGCGTCGGCCTGCTTGAGGACCGCGAGCTGCGGCACCCACTGACGGACTTCCACATTCCCCGGGACGTCCCCCAGTTCACTCGCCTCGACATGTTTGCCGACCTGAAGCACGACATGCCAACCGGGCAGACCCCCGAACGCCTTGACGCACTCACGGTAGAAGGCGGGCTGCTTGGTGAAGGACGAGCCGAGTGAGACGAGCAGTACCTTCTGCGCGCCGGCGGGACGCTCCCAGTCGCCCTGCGCCGACCGGTCGCCCTGACAGGCGCCGACGAACGTGTGCACCGTCTCGTCGACCCGGTCGGCGTTCGGCTGGAACGCCTTGGGGATCAGGACGAGGGAGCGCGGCGGGCGGCCGACGAAGGGATCGGGGTGCTGGCTGATCCCGTTCTCCTCCAGCCAGGCGTGGAAGCGCGCGTAATAGGCCTTGCCGCGCTCGGTCTCCTTCAGGTCGGCGTACATCGGCTCCGCGACCTCTTCCTCGTACCCGTCCCAGGCCACCAGGTTCGGCGAGAGCGAGATCTCGGGCACACCCCAGCGGCGGGCGAGCACGCGCGCGGGATAGGAGGTGATGTCGTGCAGCACGAGGTCCGGCTCGTCTCCTTCGTACGCCGCCGCCAGCTGCGGCAGCGTCTCGATCGCCTCGGTGAGGAACGGCTCGATGTTGTCGATCAGTTCGGTGCCCCACGCCTCCGGGTCGTCGTCCGGGCCGGGCAGTGTCGTCGTGAAGAGGACGGGCTCGGCGCCGGTCTCGGCGACCTTCTCCTCGAAGAGGTGCGGGATCGCGTACGTGACGCGGTGGCCGCGGGCGACGAGCTCGCGGATCACTTCGAGGCTCGGGTTGACGTGCCCGTGCGCGGCGATGGAGAACATGGCGATATGGGCACGCTGGCGTGTGGTCATGCCCGGACCTTAAACGAGACGAGACGTCTCGTGCAACCCCATTCCGGATCCGCCCGGCCTACTCGATACCTCCGGATCCGCCCGGCCTACTCGACGTCAAGGCCGCTCCGCGACGCGGCGTCGTTGTAGCGCAGCAGACACTCGGCGAACTTCTCCAGGTCGGGCCCGCTCCACTCCGTGAGCCGCTCCTGGAACGCGACCCGGCGCGCATCGGTGACCTGCGCGAGCACCTCGATACCCCGGTCGGTGAGGTGCAGCACGTGCACCCGGTGGTCGGTCGGATCGAGCCGCCGCTCCACCAGACCGGCCTTCTCCAGGGCCCCCACCTGCCTGCTGATCGTCGACTTGTCCAGCGTGTAGTGCGCCGCGAGATCGGTGGCCCGGCATCCGCCCTGGTACTCGAGGTGACTCAGGAGTGTGTACGACACGAGCGAGAGCTCGGGGTGCATCCGCGCGGCGGTGGCGCGGGCCCGCCGCGCGAACGCCGTCATCTCCCGCTGAATGATCTCGATGGACGCGTCCCGGTCGGCCACGATTTCTCCCTCTCCACGAATGGTTGTACAGTACAACACCGAGAATGAGTGTATACGCCAACTATCGCGAGAGGTCTTCCGATGACCGCCACCTCGGCGCCCGCCCACAAGGCATCAGCCGGCCCGGCAACAGCCTCCGGACCACTCCGTCACGTCTTGCTGCACCTCGTCACACCCCTGCTGATGTGCCTCGGCATGGGCCTCGCCTACATGGGCGCGTTCGTCACGCCGCAGCCCCACGAGCTGCCGATCGCCGTCGTCGGTTCGGGCGAGCAGACGCAGGCCCTCGCGCAGACCGTCAAGGACAAGGCGGGCGACGCCCTCGACGTACGGACCGTCGGCTCACGCGCCCAGGCGGTCGACGCGCTCAAGTCGATGGATATATCGGGGGCCTACGTCCCCGACGCCAAGACCCCCGAGGTGATCGTGGCCACCGCGGGCTCCGACATGAGCGCCATGGCGGTCGAGAAGATCTTCACGCCGGTCGCGGCGGAGCGGGGCGTGCCGCTGAAGGTCTCCGATGTGGCGCCGACCGTCGACGACGACCCCACGGGGCAGGGCCTGTTCTTCCTGCTCGTCGCGGTGAGCATCGGCTCGTACGCGTCGGTGGCGGCGCTGGGGGCCGCCGGGGCCGGAATGCGGATGCGGGCCCGGGCGGCGCTCGCCCTCGGCGTCTCGTTCGCCGTGAGCCTGATCGGCGCGGCGCTCGCCGGGCCCGTCTTCCACCTGGTGCACCAGGGCCTGTGGGGCGTGTGGGCCATGGCATGGCTCTACGCGGCCGGCATCCTCTTCATCGGCATCGGACTGCACACGTTCCTGAAGCGCTGGACGACGCTGACGATGATGGTCCTCTTCGTCATGCTCAACTTCACCTCGTCCGGCGGTCTGTTCAGGCCGGAGCTCCAGAACGGCTTCTTCGGCTCCCTGCACGCCTTCTGGAACGGTGCCGGATTCGTCGAGGGCATCCGCAGCCACCTGTACTTCGGCGTCCACGGCCTCGCCCAGCACGTGTGGACCCTGGCCGCGTGGCTGCTGCTCGGCCTGGTGATCACCGGCATCGCGGCGCTCTGGGAGCGGCGTGCGCGGGCAGCGGTGGACGCGCCCGTGCCCGGCCACGAGGCCGGGCACGAACAGCGGGAGCAGGAGGAGGAGATGGAGGAGTCGGTGGCCGTGTGACGGCCACCGACTCCGTGACGGCCGTGCCGCCTAGTGCCGTTCGGAGTACGCCCGGGCAGAGGCCTGCGGCCAGTACTCCTCGGGAGCGGGTGGCGGCCCGTCCGGCGTGTGGTGGCGGCCCCGGGTCTTGTTCGACCTGCGCGGCCACCACAGCCCGCGGCCCAGGATCGCGGCGAGCGCGGGCACCAGGACGAGGGAGAGCACCAGCGAGGACAGGAGAATCCCCAGGCCGGTCGCGAAGCCGATCTCCTGGGTCGCGGGGCTCGCGGCCAGGCTTGCGAAGGAACCGGCGAGCACGATTCCGGCCGTGGCGACGGCGGGTGCGGTGTGCCGCACCGCCTCGGCCACGGCGTGCCTTGCCGGGACCGGCTTCTCCATCTCCTCCCTGATCCGGTCGGTGATCAGGATGTTGTAGTCGGTGCCGAGGGCGACGACGAACAGGAAGAGCACCAGGGGCAGCGTGAACGAGACCCCGGTCCTGTCGAGGCCGTGCTGGAAGACCAGCGTGCTCGCGCCGAGGGTGGCCACGAACCCGAGCCCCACGGCGATCAGCAGCACGACCGGTGCCAGCAAGGAGCGCAGCAGCAGGAAGAGGATCACCGCGATCAGCAGGGCCGCGACCGGGAACACCAGACGCAGGTCCTTCTCCACGGCCGTCGAGATGTCGGCGAAGAGCGCGGCCGTTCCCGTGACGTACGCCTCGGTGCCCTCCGGAGCGGTCCGCGCCACCGTGTCCCTGACCGGCCCCGAGACCAGGTCGCGCGCCTTCTGCGTATCGGACTCGACGCTCAGGAAGAGATCGACCCGCGCGGCCGTGCGGTCCTTGCTGAGCACCGGTTCGCCGACCTCCCCGACGCCCTGCGCCTTGCCGAGGGCACGGGTCATCCCGGTGAGCGAACTCTCCTTGATGTCGGAGCCGTTCGTGCTCCGTACGTACACGCTGTGCGGGTCGGACACGCCCGCGGGCAGGCTGCGCGCGATCTGCTCCGCCGTCCTGACCGACGCGGTCTCGGGCAGGCCCTGCTGGTCGTAACTCATCTTCATGCCGACCGCGCCCGCGCCGAGGGCGCACAGGAGCACCAGGCTGCCGAGGGCGTACCGCACCGGCCTGGCGCTCACCGCGTGCCCCAGGCGTGCGCTGACGCCGCCGGTGCGCTCCTTCTTCCAGGCACGTGCGGGCCAGAACATGCCGCGCCCGAGCAGGGCGAGAAGCGCGGGCATCAGCGTGAGGCTGGCGAGGAGCATCACGAGTACGGAGATCGCGATCGCGGGGCCGAGGACCCGGAACTGTCCGAAGCTCGCGAGGCCGAGGGTCGCGAAGGCCGCCACGATGGTCAGGGCGGCGGACGTGATCGCGTTGCCCACACGCCCGGTCGTCTCGGCCGCGGCCGTCCGGGCGTTCTGCTCGGGGTGGTTACGCAACTGCTCCCTGAAGCGGAACATCAGGAAGAGGAAGTAGTCGATGCCGATTCCCAGGAGCACGACACCGATCAGCGAGGGCGTGGAAGGGTCGAGGACGATACCGAAGAGCTTCGCCGCGCCGACCACCGCTCCCGATGCGACACCGCCGATCAGCGCCACCGCGATCAGCGGCACGAACGCGGCCGCCAGGCTGCGGAACACCAGCACGTTCAGAAGGACGATGAGGCCCATCGTCAGCATGCCGACGACTTTCCCCGTGGATTCCTCCGCGTCCGTGTTGTCCACCGTGGAGGCCAATCCGCCGGTGAATCCCACGCGTAGGCCGTCGGCGGCGAATTCGTCCTTCGCGCCGTCACGGAATTCCTTGTAGACGTCCTGCAGACCCGGGTCATTGGGATTTCCGTCGAGAGAGACCGTGAGGAGCCGGAAACTCTTGTCCGGGGCCACGGCACCCGGCGAGACGCGCGGGGTCTGGGAATGGTCCTTCATGAGCTCTTCGGGCTTCGGTGCGACGATCCGCTCCCGGCCCAGGTCGGCCGCGGTGGCCGCGATGTGCCGCTGGTCGCCCGCCGTGAGCTTGCCGCCGTCGTCCCTGGCGACCAGCACGGTCAGGGCGTTGGGGTCGGGCTTGGTGCCGAATTCGTCCTCCGCGATGCGCAATGCGACGGCCGAGTCGTATTTCTTGGGCAGGAAGTCCCCGGCCTGGGAGTCGGTGACGTCGTACATCATCGTTTGCCCCACGAACGACAGTGCCGCTCCGAGGATGGTCCAGACGACGATGGTCAGCCATCGGTGTCGGGTGGAGAACGAGGTCAGCTTGCGAATCATGCCAACAGGTCATCACGCGGGGCCCCTTGAGAGCGTCGGCCGCCGGAAGGGGACGCACCCCTGACCCTGGTCCGGTACTTCGTGGCGGGCAGTACTCCGGTACTGGGTGGAAGAACCGCCCCTGCGGCCATTCATGTGCCCGTGCGCCGGGATGTAATGGGGCGTAAAGGCGGGACGACAGGGCCCGCCGAACCGGCTTTCTTGGAGGCGCCCGGATGGGCCGCGATTTCTTCCCACCCGTACCGCCCACGGGCAGGGCGCGGCCGACGCCGGGTGACGTGGCGGTCGCCGTCGTCGCGGTGGGGCTCGACGTACTGGCCTACCTCGCCCCGGGCGAGGAGGGCCCGGGGGCGCCGGTCACCGTGCTCGGTGTCCTGCTGGTCGCTTCCTCCGTGCTCCCGCTGCTCTTCCGGCGCCATCACCCCGTGCCGGTGCTCGGCGCGGTCCTCGTCGTGCAGCTCGCCGTCAATCTGGGTCTCGCCGTCGACCCGGGCGCCCCGATGTCGAACAGCTACGGAGGCGCCGTCGCGGTCGCGCTCTACACCGTGGCCAGGTACAGCGGGCCGCGCGCCGTGGCGCTGGGTGTCGTGGCGACAGCGCCCGTGCAGCTCGTGCGCTATCTGCACAACGACATACCGTTCCTGGGCATGGGCATCACCGATGTGCTGCTCACGCCCTGCCTCATCGTCGCCGTGGGCCTGGCCGTGCGGCAGTGGAAGCGGCAGCTGGACATCAACCGCACGCTCCTGGCCGACCGCGCGGTGACCGAGGAACGGCGCCGCATCGCGCGGGAGCTCCACGACATCGTGGCCCACCACATCACCACCATGTACCTGATGTCCGGCGGGGCCAGGTCGACCCTGGACCGCGATCCCGAGACGGCACGCGAGGCCCTGGTGACCCTGGAGGAGTCCGGCCGCACCGCGCTGCACGAGATGCGCCAGCTCCTCGGGGTCCTGCGCAGCACCGACACGCTGGAGGAGACGCCGTCGGAACCCCAGCCAGGGGTGGACGGCATCGAGCGGCTCGTCGCCGATTCGACCGCCGCGGGTCTGCCGGCCGAACTCCACGTCACCGGGCGGCCCGTGGCCCTGCCGATGACGGTCGGCCTCACCCTCTACCGCATCGTGCAGGAGGCGCTGACCAACGCCCGCAAGCACGCGGGCCCCGCGGCCCGCGCCACGGTGCGGCTCGCGTACCTCCCGGACCGGGTCACCGTCGAAGTGGCCGACGACGGCACCGGTGAGGGCAAGGCACCCGGCGGGAGCGTCGCGGGCGGCGGATACGGTCTGCTGGGGATGCGGGAACGCATCGCTCTGCACGACGGTTCACTGCGTGTCGGAAGCCGCGCGGAAGGCGGGTTCGAGGTGGTCGCGAGCGTGCCGCTGCCCGCCGACACCTACGAGAAGGACAGGATCCGATGACATCCTCCGCCGAACCCGCGCCCGAACCCGCGCCCGTGGCTGGGACCGGGGCCGAGCCCGACGGCCTCACCGTCCTCATCGCGGACGACCAGCCGCTGGTGCGCCGGGGCCTGTCCCTGATCCTGCGCTCCGACCCCGCCATCCGGGTCGTCGGCGAGGTGGGCGACGGCGAGCAGGCCGTCGCTTCGGCCCTCGAACTCCGCCCCGACGTGGTCCTGATGGACATCCGCATGCCCGTCCTCGACGGCGTAAGGGCCACCGAGCGGCTGACCGCCGAGCTGCCCGGGTGCCGGGTCCTCGCGCTCAGCACCTTCGACATGGACGAGCACGTGGTCGGTGCCCTGCGGGCGGGGGCCTCGGGGTTCCTGCCCAAGGACGTCTCCCCCGAGGAGCTGGTGGCCGCGCTGCGCACCGTCCACCGCGGTGAGTCCGTGGTCGCCCCGCGGCTGCTCACCCGGCTGCTCGCCACCTTCGTGACCCCGGCTCCGGCGTCGCATCCGCCGGCCACGGACCTCGCCGGGCTCACCCCGCGCGAGGTCGACGTGCTCCGCCTGATCGCCGCGGGCCTCGACAACACCGAGATCGCGCAGCGGATGGAGATCGGCGTCCAGACCGTGAAGAACCACGCCACCGGCGTCTTCGCCAAGCTGGGCGTCCGTGACCGCGCGCAGGCGGTCATCGCCGCGTACGAGTCGGGGCTCGTGCGGGCGGGGCAGGGCAACGGGGCCCGTCCCTGAACTCCCGGCCACGGCCTACCGCTGGTACCTCTTGAGCACCAGATTCCCGTCTTTCACGAGCCGTTTGCGCAACTCGTCCAGGCCGATCGCCCCGCTGTAGTACTCCTGGAGCGCCGGGGTCGCCACCTTGTCCTTCCACTCCGGATACCCCCGCACCGACTGTGCGGGCGCCGGGCGCAAGTGCTCCGCGAGCGCCGTGCCCGCCGCCCAGTCGTCCTTCTTCGTCCGCAGGGCAGGATCCCTCAGGGCCTCCGCGCCAGTCGGCAGCATCCAGTCGCCGCGCGCGAGTTTCACCATGTTGTCCGGCTGGAGGAAGAAGTCGATGAACTCGGCCGCCTCCTTCTTGTGCGGGCTGTCCTCGGAGACGGACAGCGTCTGCGGGCTGACGCCCTGCGCGAGCCCCTCCGCTCCCGCCGGGGCGGGAAGCACCTGCCAGTCGAAGCCCTTGGGCGCCTGCTGGACGATCTGCTGGCGGTAGGAGAAGCCGAGCGGGACCATCGCGTACTTGCCGCCGAAGAAACCCGGCAGCGTGTCGGAGCCGCCCATGCCCAGGGTCGTACCGGACGCGCTCTTGTCGGTGTTGACCTGGTCGTGGACCGTGCGCGGCATGATCTCGTCGGCCGCGTCGAAGCGGACGTCGACCTTGCCGTCCGCGCCCCGGTGGAACATCTTTCCGCCGGTCGAGAGCGAGAGGTTGAGCGTCGCGGACACCGGCTCCTTGAGCGGCCAGGCCACCCCGTACTTCCCGTCCGTGCCGTCGCCGAGTTCCTTGCTGACCGACCGGAACTCCGCCCAGCTCCACGGCTTTTCGGGCGTGGGAATCCGCACGCCGGACTTCTTCAGCCACTTCGCGTTGGCGATCAGGACGCGCGGCTCCTGGAGGAAAGGCACTCCGTAGACCTTGCCCCCGAAGGTCGTCGTCTCCCAACTGCGCTTCGGGATATCGGACTTGAGCCGCTCGGGGAGCAGGTCGCCGATGTCCGCGAGATAGCCGCCGTACGCGAAGTCGGCGAGGTCGTCCGAGGCGTCATGGATGATGTCCGGCGCCTCTCCGCCCTCGAAGGAGGTGAGCAGCTGGTCGTGGACGCTGTCCCAACTGCCCTGGACGTACTCGACCTTGACATCGGGGTGGGTGGCGTTCCACTCCTTGACGAGCGCCTTGTTGGCGTCGACGGACTCCTTCTGCCAGGCAAGGGACTGGAACTGAAGGGTGATCTTCCCGTCGTCGTCCCCGGAGTCACCGCTGCAGCCGGTGAGCAGCAGCGCGAGGGCGGTGGCGGCCGCGGTCACCAGGCGTGGGCCGAGGCGTGGTGCCGTGCGCATCAGGCCTTCACCGCCCCTGCCAGCATGCCGCCCGTGATCCGCTTCTGGATGATCGCGAAGATGACGAGCGAGGGGATGGTCGCGAGGAACGCCGCGGCGGCGAGCGGCCCGAGGTCCGCGACGCCCTCGGAGCCGATGAAGCGGTTGAGGATGACCGGCAAGGTCTGCTTCTCCGGGGTCTTGAGCAGGACGAGCGCGAAGAAGAACTCGTTCCATGCGGTGATGAAGGCGAACATCGCCGTGGCGACGATGCCGGGGGCGAGCAGTGGCGCGACGACCGAGACGAACGTACGCACCTTGCTCGCGCCGTCGACCGCCGCCGCCTCCTCCAGTTCGGTGGGCACGGCACGGACGTACCCGACGAGCATCCACAGCGCGAAGGGCAGCGACCACACCACATAGACCATGATCAGGCCGAGCAGCGAGTTGATCAGGTGCAGGTTCTTCAGGATCAGGAACAGCGGGATGATGATCAGGACGAAGGGGAACGCCTGGCTGATCACCACCCAGCCCGTCGCCGCCTTCGAGACGCGATTGCGGTGCCGCGCCATGACGTACGCCATGGGGGTCGCGATGACGACCGCGATCAGGGACGCGCTGAGCGCCGCGATCAGGGAGTTGCCCGCGGCCTGGAGCAGCGGCTGCTCGTCGAAGGCCTGCCGGAAGTTCTCCAGGGTCGGATCCTTAGGGATCCAGGTGGGGTGCAGGCTGCCAAGTTCCCGTGCGGGCTTGAAGGCCGTGGAGATCAGCCAGAGGAACGGGAAGGCGAGGAAGACGAGATAGGCGGCGAGAGCCGTGTACTGCGCGGCGCGCGTCGACTTCTTCGTACGCATCATGACTCGTCGCCTCCTTTCAGGCGGCCGACGAGGTAGAAGGCGAGGATCACCGAGATCACCGCGACCATCACGCAGCCCATGGCCGCGGCATAGCCGAACTGGCCGTAGCGGAAGGCCTCTTCGTAGGCGAAGAGCATGGGCAGGCGGGTGCGGCCGCCGGGGCCGCCCTGGGTCAGGACGTAGACCAGGGCGAAGGAGTTGAAGTTCCAGATGAAGTTGAGCGCCGTGATGGCGAGGGCGATCGGCTTGATCGCGGGCCAGGTGACGGTGCGGAAGCGGCGCCATGCGCCCGCGCCGTCCATCGCGGCGGCCTCGTGCAGCTCGCGCGGGGTGTTCTGCAGCCCGGCGAGCAGCGCGACGGTGGTCTGCGGCATGCCGGCCCAGACGCCGACGACGATGACGGCGAAGAGCGCCGTGGCCGTCCCGGTCAGCCAGTCCTTGCCCTCCCCGAGGCCCAGGTTGGAGAGCGTCTCGTTGAGCACGCCCGCGTCCGGGTGGTAGACGAGCCGCCACATGATGCCGACGACCACTTCGGGCATCGCCCAGGGGATGATCGCGAGCGCCCGCGCCAGCCAGCGCATCCGCAACGGCTGGTTGAGCAGGAGCGCGAGGCCGAGCGCGAGGAAGAACTGCGGCACGGTGACGCCGAACGCCCAGATCAGGCCGATGCGGAACGAGTCCCAGAACAGCGTGTCGTGCAGCAGGTCCTGGAAGTTGAGGGCGCCGACCCACTGGGTCGGTTCGGTGCGGCCCGACTGCGAGTCGGTGAACGCGAGCGTGATGCCGTAGAGGAGCGGGCCCACGCTCAGGACCAGGATCGGGATCAGCGCGGGAAGCACCAGGAACCAGGCGCCGTGGTCCGCGCCTCTACGGGCGGACGCGCCGTTCGCTGACCGCTTCGTTGCGGTCGCCAATGTCACGGAATCGGCTCCTTTGGGCGGCTCATCGGGGTTTGGCCGCCCAGGCGGCCCCCGTCATCGTGCTGATGGGATCTTGATACGTCAAGCAGCTGCGCAGGCCCCGCAGCCGCTTGGCCTGTGCGAATGGGAGACTGTGCCGGCGAACGTGGCGGATGCAGCGAGCGGTGCGGGAGGCAAGGGATGGACGAGGCGCGGGCACGGGACGTACTGGGCGCTGCGGGTCTTGAGCGGGACGCGGCGCTGCTCGCGCTGGGCGAGAACGCCGTGTTCGGCAGCGGTGGGTCGGTGGTCAAGGTCGGGCGTGCGGCGCCGGAGCTCCTGGACCGCGCGCGGCGGGAGTTGCGGGTCGCGCGGTGGCTGGAGGAGTCGGGCGTGCCCGCGGTGCGGGCGGCCGAGGAGGAGCCCCGCTTGGTGGACGGGCATCCGGTGACGGTGTGGCACCGGCTGCCGCAGGCCGTGCGCCCTGCCGAGCCGCGTGACCTCGCCGCGCTGCTTCGGCTCGTGCACGCGCTTCCCGCGCCCGGGTTCGAGCTGCCCCGGCGTGAGCTCCTGGGCGGGGTCGAGCGGTGGCTGCGGCTCGCCGGCGACGCGATCGACGTCGAGGACGCGGACTATCTGCGGGAGCGCAGGGACGGGTTCGAGGCGGCGGCGTCGGCGCTCGCCCCCCGCCTCGCTCCCGGCCCCATTCATGGCGACGCTCTCCCCCGGAATGTCCTGGTGGGCGCGGACGGCCCGGTCCTGGTGGACCTGGAGACCTTCTCCGCCGATCTGCGGGAGCACGACCTCGTGGTGATGGCGCTCTCGCGGGACCGCTACGGACTGCCCGCCGACGCGTACGACGGGTTCGTCGCGGAGTACGGCTGGGACGTGCGGGAGTGGGAGGGGTGCGCGGTGCTCCGGGGCGCCCGGGAGACGGCGAGCTGTGCGTGGGTCGCCCAGCACGCCCCCAGCAATCCGAAGGCCCTGGCCGAGTTCCGTCGTCGGGTGGCCTCGCTGCGGGACGGGGATCCGGCCGTGCGGTGGTACCCCTTCTGAGCGCCGCCGAGCCGCGGCCTGCCGCCCTCAGACGCCGGACGCGCTGAACTCCTCGCGCAGCGGCCACGTGCCGTCGATCACCGCGTCCGTCTCGCCCTTCTTCCGCAGGAACTTCTGGAAGTCCGCCGCCCATTCCGCATACCAGTCGATCTGGCGCCGGTGCAGCTCGGCCGGGCCGAACGCGGCCAGCTTGGGGTGGCGGTCGGCTATGGCCGTGGCCAGGCGGGCCGCGGCCAGGGCGTCCGACGTGGCGTCGTGGGCCGACTCCAGAAGCACTCCGTACTCCGTGCAGACCGCTTCCAGGTTCCGCTTGCCCTTGCGGTAGCGCTCGACGGAGCGGTCGATGGTGTACGGGTCGATGACCGGGGCCGGTTGCGCGCCGCCCAGGCGCTCGCGCAGGGACGGCAGGCCGTGCCTGCGCAACTCGGCGGAGAGCAGGGTCAGGTCGAAGGTCGCGTTGTAGGCCACGACCGGAACGCCCGACTGCCAGTACGACACGAGCACCGCCGCTATCGCGTCGGCGACCTCGTCGGCCGGCCTGCCGTCCGCCGCGGCCCGTTCGTTCGAGATGCCGTGCACCGCCACCGCCTCCGCAGGGATCTCGACCCCCGGGTCGGCGAGCCACTCCCTGCGGCCCAGCGTCTCGCCCGCTCTGACCTCGATCACGGCCGCCGTGACGATGCGCGCCTCGCGCGGGTCCGTCCCTGTCGTCTCCAGGTCGAACCCGATCAGCAGCTCCCGGTGCCAGCCCATGGCCGCCCCCTTCTCTGTGGTGCTTTCCCCCATTGACCACCACGATCCCACGCACCACTGACAATCCGAGGCGCGCATTCCGCTTGCCGCCCCGGCGGGCGCCCCGGACGGCTCAGGAGACCGGCCGCGAGTCCGCCCAGGCCAGCTCGAACTCCTCCCGGTACGTCTCGAAGAGTCCGCTCTCTTCCGGCTCGTCCGCCTTGACCACCCGGCGGCCACCGCGCAGGACGAGCACCGGCGCCTCCATCCCGCGCGTCCTGCGCAGGTACGACTGGACGACCGCGATGCCGTCCGCGCCGTCCCCGTCGACCAGATACGCGGTGAAGCGCGGCGTCTCGTCGAAGACGTGGATCTCGAAGGCGCCCGGATCACGCAGGCGGGCCCGCACCCGGCGCATGTGCAGGATGTTCATCTCGACGCTGCGGCTCAGCTCGCCCCGCTTCAGGCCCAGTTCGCGCTCCCTGCGCTTGACCGCGCTGCTCGCCGGGTTGAGGAAGAGCAGCCGCACCCGGCAGCCGGACTCCGCCAGGCGCACCAGACGGCGTCCGGAGAAGTTCTGGACCAGGAGGTTCAGGCCTATCCCGATCGCGTCGAGGCGGCGGGCCCCGCCGAAGATGTCCTCGGCCGGGAACTGCCGAAGCAGCCGCACGCGGTCCGAGTGGACGCCCACCACGTCGGCGTACCGGTCGCCGACCAGGGACTCGACGGCGTCGATGGGCAACCGGCGCACGGAAGGCGTGTCGGTGCCCGTGCCGAGTATGTCCAGGAGCTTCGCCGATGCGCGCTCCGCCTGGGCGAGCACGGCGGTGGACAGGGCGCGGTTGCGCGACACGACGTTCCGGGTCACTTCCAGCTCGTCCAGAGCGAGCTCGACGTCCCTGCGGTCGTCGAAGTACGGCTCGAAGCACGGCCAGTGCTGCACCATCAGCTCGCGCAGCTGGGGCAGCGTGAGGAAGCTGAGGACGTTGTCGTCGGCCGGGTCGAGCAAGTAGCCCTTGCGCCGGCTGACTTCGCGTACGGCGACGGCCCGCTGCACCCACTCCTGCCCCGCGGGTCCTGCGGCGGCGACCACCCAGTCGTCGGCGTGGACGGGTTCGTAGATGGGTCGCAGAACAGCGGCCACGACCGCGCGCAGCCGCTGCTCCACGAGATTCAGCCAGATGTAGGCCCGCCCGGCGCGCTGCGCGCGCGTGCGCACCTCGCGCCAGGCGTCGGCGCCCCAGTCCAGTTCGGGTCCGATCTGAGATCCCATCTCCATCGGCCGCGCCAGGGACACCGCTCCGGGCGGGCCGTCCGCGGAACCCCCCTCGTGACCCTCGTCACCAGGGGGCAGTTCCCGCCCTCCCGAGCTCACCCAGCGCACCCCTTCCGCTCCCCCGAGCACTCCCCCGTTCAACGATCAAGGAAGGGTACTCCGGGAGCGGCGGGCGGTGCAGCCGGATGGCAAGGGTGGATTCTCAACCGCCCAGCGGCGGCTGCCCGTTCTGGCCGGCGAGGTCCTGCGGAGTGAGCGGACTCATAGCGGTCACGTCGCGCGCGGCCAGCGAGAAGCCCTGCCAGTGGACCGGCATCGGCTGCTGGTCCTCGTCACGGGCGATGTGGTGGAAGCCTACGTGGACCCAGGTGACCGGATGCGTCAGGGACTGACCGTTCACCCACTTGTCGACGCTCGTCGGTGCTCCGTTGGCGCACCCCGGGTTGTTGCTCGCGTACTGCTCGCACTTCTTGTACTCGGTGAAGTACACGTCGTGCTTGGTGAAGGGGCGTCCGGCGTGCTTGGTGCTGGGCCCCGGCACGATCTCGTACGAACGGGGGTGGCCGTCCGCGTTCTTGCCCGCCCCGCTGACCACGCGCCACCAGCGCATGTCCTTGCGGTCACCGGCGAGTTCCTTGGTGACCTTGGTGCGGGTGGTCTTCGTCTTGGGGCTGCCCTGGCCGGTGGGCGGGGTGACCTTGGAGTCGTACTGCTCGACCTTGGCCTTCGGGGAGCCGTCCAGGCCGAAGTTGAGCCGCCAGAAGACGTTGTGGGCGTGGCTCTCAGCCTTGGCCTGGTCGCCCTTGCCGATGGGCCAGCCGCGGCTGTCACCGCCGTCGTAGTCGAACGGCGAGAGGCTGCCGGTCGCGCCGACCTGGGAGGTGATGGTGCCGTCCGACGAGAAGCGCCACTCGGTGATGTACTCGTACCAGGAGGCCTTGTTCACGGTGTAGACGAGCAGGTCCTTGCCCTGGCCGGTGTAGACCTTGCCGGTGCCGCCGGTGCTCTCGTCGTCGTTGAGGCGGTACGCGTGCCCACGCGCGCGCGTGGTGGTGCACAGACCCTTCACGTTGCCCCGCTGGGGGACCTTCACGGTCTTGATGGTGCCGCCGGGACACTCGCCGGGGTTCAGGTTCTGCAGGGCCTGGCCGAAGTCGGTGCCGGTGACGTCGTCGTACTCGGCCTCGCCGTCGTCGTAGGGGACGTGGACCTGCGCGAGCCGGGCGCTGGTCAGGACGGGTATCGGCTTCGCCTCACCCTTGGGCTGGTAGCTGATCTTGTCGAGGATCAGTCCGGAGAGCGTGTTGTAGTGCCAGCACATGCGCCAGGTCGTGCCGCCGTCGACGGTCTGCTCGATCTTGTAGGCGTCGCTGCAGTCGGCGGCCGGCGCCGCGGGGGCGCTCGGCGCCTGGGGGGCGGCCGTTGCGGGCGAGGCGACGGTGACGACGCCGCCGATCAGCGCGGAGACCGCTAGGGCCCTGGTGACCCTGGTGCGGGCGCGCGAAAGTCTGTTGACGTGCATTGCGGTGTGAACTCCCTCGTACGAGGAGAAGCAGAAGTGTGGTGTCGTGCGCGAGCGGCCGGAATCAGCCGAGGCGGCCCACGGAGCGGGTGCTCAGGTCGACGACGAGGGACCGGGTGTCGATCCACGGGCCGTTCTTGACCTTGGTGACGACCTGGAGGCACCGGTGCTTTCCGCACTCGGTCAGGTCGGACGGGACGCGCTCGACGGTCTCCTTGCGGAAGACCATGCCGCTCAGCTGAAGCTGTCCCGGGCCGGTCAGCGCCTTGCCCGTGGCGTGCTTGAAGTCCTGCTTCAGGCCCTTGCCGAGCGGGTCCGCGATCAGCAGCTGGGCGCCCTCGGCGAGCTCTTCCTGGCTGGGCGGCGGCTGGACGTTCTGCGTGGTGTTCGAGTCCTCCACCTTGCCGGTCTCCACGTTGACCGTCTTGGTGATGACCGCGTCCTTCTTGTAGTCGTAGTAGACGACTTCGGCGCGGCGCGGAGCCGCGGCGCCCGCGGCACCCGCGTCACTGGGGTCCGGCTCGCTGAGGTTCGTCGAAAGGAGCTGCGGGCCGCGGTCGCCCTCGACGTCCCTGGCGCTGGAGCGCATGGCGCCCGACACCGATGCCTTCTCGGCGCGCTCGATCTCGGCGTCGGTCAGCGGGTCGCTGCCTATGCCCTTCTCGCCCTCGTCGGGCGCCGCCTCGACGACGCCGTCCTTCGCGATGGCGTTCTGCTTCGCGTCCGCCGCGTTGGCCTGGCGGTCCCCCGACTCGCCCGCCCCCGGCAGTGTGACGCCCACGAGCACCGCGGTGGCGGCCACCGCGACTGCCGCGCCCGCCATCACCTTGCCCAGGTTGCGTCTGACTAGCTCTCGCACTTACTCCCCTTTTCCCCCACGAGCCCCAAGAAGGGGCATACCGAGTTTGTGGTCGGTCGGTTAGACGGCTTCAACTCCCGCGTGGTTGCCCCACTTTCGGGGAGACTCTGACCAAAGTGACCCCGGGCCGAGGGGGCGGTAGTGGAAGAGTCGTATGCATGCAGGTGTGGCCAGGGCAGGCGTATCCACTCGGTGCCACGTACGACGGCGCCGGAACGAACTTCGCGGTCTTCTCCGAGACCGCCGACCGCATAGAGCTCTGTTTGTTGCACGACGACGGCTCGGAGACAGCCGTCGAGCTGCGGGAGTCCGACGCGTTCGTGCTGCACGCGTACCTGCCCGGCGTGATGCCGGGCCAGCGGTACGGCTTCCGTGTGCACGGTCCGTACGACCCCGCGCAGGGGCACCGCTGCAACTCGGCGAAGCTCCTGCTCGATCCGTACGCCCGCGCGGTCAGCGGCCGGATCGACTGGGGCGAGGAGGTGTACGGCTACCGCTTCGGCGCCCCGGACAAGCGCAACGACCTGGATTCGGCGCCGCACATGATGACCTCCGTGGTGGTCAATCCGTACTTCGACTGGGGCGACGACCGTCCGCCGCGCACCCCGTACAACGAAACCGTGCTCTACGAGGCCCATGTGAAGGGCCTGACCATGCAGCACCCCGATCTTCCCGAGGAGTTGCGCGGCACGTACGCGGCGCTCGCGCACCCGGCGGTCATCGATCACCTCTCCCAACTGGGGGTGACGGCTCTTGAGCTGATGCCGGTGCACCAGTTCGTGAACGACCACCGTCTGGTCGACATGGGCCTGAACAACTACTGGGGCTACAACACCATCGGTTTCTTCGCGCCCCACAACGCGTACGCCTCCTGGGGCGACCGGGGCGAGCAGGTCCTGGAGTTCAAGCAGGCGGTCAAGGCGCTGCACGAGGCGGGCATCGAGGTGATCCTCGACGTCGTCTACAACCACACGGCCGAGGGCAACCACTTGGGCCCGACGCTCTCCTACAAGGGCCTGGACAACGCCTCGTACTACCGCCTGACGGACGATCCCCGCTACTACATGGACACCACGGGGACCGGCAACTCGCTCCTGATGCGGTCGCCGCACGTCCTCCAGATGATCATGGACTCGCTGCGGCACTGGGTCACGGACATGCACGTGGACGGCTTCCGCTTCGACCTCGCGGCCACGCTCGCCCGGCAGTTCCACGAGGTGGACCGACTGTCGTCGTTCTTCGACCTCGTGCAGCAGGATCCGGTGGTGAGCCAGGTGAAGCTGATCGCCGAGCCGTGGGACGTCGGCGAGGGCGGCTATCAGGTCGGCAACTTCCCGCCGCTGTGGACCGAGTGGAACGGCATGTACCGCGACACGGTGCGCGACATGTGGCGGGGCGAGCCGCGCACGCTCGCCGAGTTCGCCTCACGGCTCACCGGTTCGTCGGACCTCTACCAGGACGACGGCCGGCGCCCGCTGGCGTCGATCAACTTCACGACCTGCCACGACGGTTTCACGCTGCACGACCTCGTCTCGTACAACGACAAGCGCAACGACGCCAACGGCGAGGACAACCAGGACGGCGAGAGCCACAACCGCTCCTGGAACTGCGGCGCCGAGGGCGAGACCGACGACCCGGACGTCCTGGAGCTGCGCGCGCGGCAGATGCGCAACTTCATCGCGACGCTGATGCTCTCCCAGGGCGTCCCGATGCTCAGCCACGGCGACGAGTTCGCCCGGACGCAAGGGGGCAACAACAACGCCTACTGCCAGGACAACGAAATCGCCTGGGTGCGCTGGCCCGAGGGCGGGAGCACGCAACTGGAGTTCACGCGCGCGATGGCGTGGCTGCGGCGCGACCACCCCGTCTTCCGCAGGAGGCGGTTCTTCCACGGCCGCCCGGTCGAGGGCACGCACGACGAGCTCTCGGACATCGCGTGGTTCACGCCCGAGGGCGAGGAGATGACGCAGGAGGACTGGGACGCCTCGCAGGCGCGGGCGCTGACGGTGTTCCTGAACGGCAACGCGATCTCCGAGCCGGGCACGCGCGGCGAGCGGATCGCCGACGACTCGTTCCTGCTGATGTTCAACGCGTCGGCCGAGCCGCTGGAGTTCGTGATTCCGGTCAATCACGGCCGCCAGTGGCAGGTGGTCGTGGACACCGCTCGGGCGGAGGGTGTGCCGCCGGACACGGGGCCGAAGGCGGGGGCCGGCGAGCGCCTGACGCTCGCCGACCGGAGCCTCACCGTCCTGCAGCGCCCTGCCTGACCAAGGAGGTGGTGTGCGCGCTGTCGTCCGCCGCGGGGCGGGCGGCGAGCGCGACGAGGAACGCGACGGCGGCGGCCGCGCTGCCGAGCGCGAACGCCGCTCCGGGGCCGTAGGACTCGGCCAGGCGCCCCGCCACGGCGAGCGTGACCGCCTGGCCGCCGACGAAGGCGCTCGCGGCCCACGTCATCCCCTCGGCGAGCCGCCGCGGCGGGCAGGAGCGCTCGGTGAGCGCGAAGCCGGTGATCAGGTTCGGGGCGAAGATGGCGCCGAACACGGTCACCACGAGGTACAGGCCCGTCATGCTGTCCGTCCACACCAGCGGCAGCGAGAGCAGCGCCGCGGCCGCCGTCGCCACGCGCCAGCGCGCGTACAGGCCGAAGCGCTCGGGCAGCGCAGCCATGGAGAGCCCCACGACGGCGCTCATGACGCCCATGGCCGCGTAGACGAGGCCCGCCTGGCCCGGCTGTCCCAACTCCTCGGTGAGGGCCGTGATGCCCGCTCCACAGGCGCCGAGCAGGACACCGACGAAGACGAGCCCCACGCGGACGACGACGACCTGGCGCGGGAGCCGTTCCCGGCCGCCACGCGCGCGTGGCGCTCGCTCCGCCGTGTGGGCCGTCCGGCCCGTGGGGTGCAGCGCGAAGCCGGAGCCGCAGACGGCGACAAGGAGCGCGGCCGCCCCGAAGGCGTACGCCGGGTGGCCCGCCACGGCTGCGAGGCCCACCAGGGCGGGGCCGAGCACGAAGGACAGCTCGTCCATGGTGCTCTCCAGGGACAGCACGGTGTTGACCAGACGGCCGTCGCCGCCCGCCCCGCGGACCAGCGGGACGGCGCGTGCGCGAGCCAGCGGGCCGATCCCGGGGATGCTGGCACCGGCGAGCACGGCGAGGACGATCAGCGCGGGTGTGGGCAGCTCGATGAGGGCGCCGAGCGTGTACGCGGCGATGGCGACGGCGTTGAGCAGCGAGAAGCCGAGGACGACGGCGCGCTGGCCGCTGCGGTCGGCGAGGCGGCCGACGACCGGGCCCATGGTCACCTGGCCGAGCGCGAGCGCGCAGGCGACCACGCCGCCCGTGGCGAGCGATCCGCTGGTCTCCGTGACCAGCAGGACGCTGCCGAACTGGATCATGGCCACGGGGAGCCTGCCGAGGAACGAGATCACCGGAAGGAGCGCTCCGGTGTGCCCGATCACTTCCCGGTAGGTGTCCAGGAGTCCCCGTGCGCCGGGTTCGTGCCGTCCGGTCTGTTCCTTCGTCGCCATCGTCCGACGCTAACGACGTCCGGCCGGGCACACGCATGAGCCGATGACACGAAAGCCCGCCAGGCGGGTACGTACGTTCCCATGACGCCTGAGCGCCCAGAGCCCGCGGTGCCACCACCGCCCACCGCCACCTACCGGTTGCAGCTCCAGCCGGAGTTCCCGTTCGAGGCCGCCGAAGCGGCCGTCCCGTACCTGGCCTCGCTGGGAGTCTCGCATCTGCATCTGTCCCCGGTGCTCGAGGCCGTTCCGGGGTCCGCGCACGGCTACGACGTCGTGGACCACGCGCGCGTGCGCGACGAGCTGGGCGGCGAGGAAGGGCTGCGGGCCCTTTCGAGCACCGCGCGGGCACACGGTCTGGGTCTCGTCGTGGACATCGTGCCGAACCACATGGCAGCGGTTCCGCGCCACAACCACGCCCTGTGGGAGGTGCTGCGGGAGGGCCCCCGTTCGCCCTACGCCCGGTGGTTCGACATCGACTGGGACGCGGGCGGCGGGCAGGTGCTGCTTCCCGTGCTCGGACGCGGGGTCGGGGACGAGCTGGAGCGCCTGCGGGTCGACGGGAACGAGCTGCGCTACCACGAGCACGCGTTCCCTCTCCGTGAAGGCACCGGGGAGCTGCCGCTTCCTCAGCTCCTGGACGCCCAGTGGTACCGGCTCGCGTGGTGGCGCCTTGCCCGCACCGAGCTCAACTACCGGCGCTTCTTCACCATCTCGGACCTCATCGGGGTGCGCGTCGAGGACCCCGAGGTGTTCGACGCGACCCACGCGAAGATCCTCGAACTGCTCCGGGAAGGGGTCGTGGAGGGGCTGCGGGTCGATCACCCCGACGGGCTCGCGGACCCGGGGGCGTACCTCCAGCGGCTCCAGGAGGCCACGCGCGGGCGCTGGACGGTCGTGGAGAAGATCCTCGCCGACGGGGAGCAGCTGCCCGCCGCGTGGCCCGTCGCGGGCACCACCGGGTACGACGCGCTGCGCCACCTCGACGGCCTGTTCACGGACCCGGCGGGGGCGGGTGAGCTCCTGGGCCAGTACCGGAGGTTCACGGCGCCCGCGGTGGACCGGGGCGGCGACTGGGGGGCGACGGTGCGGCGCGCCGCGTACAAGGTGCTCACCCATGAGCTGGCCGCCGAGACCGACCGCCTCACGCGCGAGGCGACCGCGCTCTGCGCCCCGGACCCCGCGCTGCGCGACCACGCGCCGTGGGCGCTGCGCACCGCGCTCGTGGAACTGCTCGTGCGTCTTCCCGTCTACCGGCCCTACGTCTCCGGGGGCGCCGAACCGGCTTCGGTGCTCACGGTGAGGGCCGCCGACGAGGCCAAGGCCGCCTTCGCCGTGCGGGAGGAGGCCGAGGCGGTCGATGTCGTACGCGACCTGGTCCTCGGGCGTCTGGGGTCCGGGCCCGCGCTCGACGGCTTCCGCGCGCGGTTCGCGCAGACCTCGTCGGCGCTGCGGGCCAAGGCGGTCGAGGACACGGCGTTCTACCGGCACGCGCCGCTCCTCTCGGCAGCCGAGGTGGGGGGCTCTCCCGAGCGGCCCGCGGTGACCCCGGAGGCCTTTCACGCCTACTGCGCGCGCGTGCAGCGCGACTGGCCGTACGCGGGGACGGTGCTCAGCACGCACGACACGAAGCGCAGCGCGGACGTACGGGCGGGCATCGCCGTGCTCACGCAAGTCCCGGAGCGGTGGGCCGACCTCCTGGTCGACGTGACCGAGCAGACCGCGCGCGTGGGCGGCACCAGCGCGCCGGATCCCCAACTGGCCTGGGCGGCCTGGCAGACGGCCGTCGGTTTCGGCTTCCCCTACGACGAACGGCTCCAGAAGGCCCTGCTCAAGCACGTGCGCGAGGCGGGCCTGCACACGAGCTGGACCGAGCCGAACGAGGCGTACGAGAAGGCGGTGACGGCGTTCGTGGAGGCCGGTCCCTGCGGGCCGCCGCTCTACACGGTCGCGGAGTTCGCGGGCGGCCTGCGGCCCCATGTGCGGGCCAACGTCCTGGGGGCCACGCTGCTCCAGCTGGCGATGCCGGGGGTGCCCGACCTCTACCAGGGCACCGAGGGCGAGTACCGGGCCCTGGTGGATCCGGACAACCGGCGGCCCGTGCGGTTCCAGGCGCATGTCCTGGAGTACCTGGAGCAGCACCGTGACCGCTGGGACCTCTCCGAGGAGAAGCTGGCCCTCACGGCGACCGCGCTGCGGCTGCGCAGGCGCCGCCCGGAGCTGTTCGGCGGCGCGGCGACGTACGAGCCGCTGGCGGCGCGGGGCCCCGGCGCGGCGCACTGCGTGGCTTTCGCTCGCTCCGGAGAGGTGATCGCGGCGGTGACCCGGCTCTCCTTGCGCCTGGCCGATGCGGGCGGCTGGCGGACGACGGAACTCGCGCTTCCGGAAGGGCGGTGGGTAGATCTGCTCACCCGGGAGCGGGAGTTCACGGGGCACGCGCGCGTGGAGGAGCTCTTCGGGGAACTGCCGGTGGTGCTTCTGGAGCGCGTGTCCACTGACCCCGCTGCCTCAGGGGCGGACGAGTAGCAGGCGCGGGGCCCGCGCCATGAGCCCCTGGGGCGCGGGCCTGAAGCCGGGCGCCCAGCGCAGGCCCGGCATGACGTCGAGCAGGGCCCGCAGGCCGCACTCGGCGGCGAGCCCCGCCAGGGTGGCGGCCGGGCAGAAGTGCCGTCCGGCGCCGAACGCGAGGTGGGCCGGGTCCGTGCGGAAGATGTCGTAGCGGTCGGGGTCGGCGAAGCGGAACGGGTCGCGTCCCGCGGAGCCTATGAGGCAGGCGACGACGGCTCCCGCGGGCAGTGTGGTGCCGCCCAGGGACACCGGCACGCTCGCGCGGCGCAGCACGACGGGGGTGGGCGGATCCCGGCGCAGGGACTCGGCCCAGGCGGCGGGTATCAGCCCCGGACGGGTGCGTACGAGGTCCAACTGGGCGGGGTGGTCGAGGAGGTTGGCCAGGAAGGAGGCCAGCGCGAGGGCGGTGGCCTCGCCGCCGCCGGTGAGGAGCGTCCCGGCAAGGCCGGTGACGGCCTCGTTGGAGAGGGCCTGCCCGTCCACCCGGGCGCCGCACAGCACGGAGAGCAGGTCCGCGCCGGGGTGGGCGCGCCGCCGCGTGACGTGGGGCCGCAGGAGGCCGTTCAGCTCCGGGTGGAGGCCGCCGGGACGCGCGAGCCCTCCCGTACGGCACCACTCCCGTACCCGGGCTGCGTCCTCCCAGGGCAGCCCGAGCGCGGCGACGGCGGCCGCGGCGGGCAGCCAGGCACTGAACTCGGCGACGAGATCGACCTCGCGCCGTCCGGCCAGGCGCCGGGCGAGGACGTGGGCGGTGCGCTCGGCGGCGGCCCGCAGCAAGGGCTCGATGAGCCTCCGATAGGCCGGGCCCGGCCCGTCGGCCGCAGGCCCGAACCGCACGTCACCGAGCGCGGCCCGCACATCCGCGTACCGGCTGAGCAGCCAGGCTCCGAGGAGCTCGTCGTGGACGAGGGGGAAGTCCTCACGGAGGGCGCGATAGACCGGATAGGGGTCACGCTCCACGCCAGGGGCCAGGAGACTGGGCAGCACGGCGCGCGAGGCGGCCCCGGCCCGTCCGGCGTTCGGGGACGAGCTCGGCGGAGCCGGTGACAGGCGGTGCCCGCTGGGGGCCGAGCTCGTTGACACGGTTTCAGGGCACCATCGGAGGGCGCCGTGCGCAGTTCCATACGCCCATTCGGGTGACGCTGTGGGGCAAGGCCGCCGCGGGATGACATCCCTTGGGTCGGGCGCTTGACACCCGCCCTACTGCGTGGCGTACTGCGGATTGCGTCAGCGGACAAGACGGGGGTGAGTCAACTGGCGGAGCAGAGGTATCCCAATGTGGCCGAACTCGTGATGTCCGCCCGGGAGTTGGCGGCCCACCGCCCCGAGCTCAGCTCCCTGCGCCAGGTGGGCTCGTCGCGCGCAGGAAGGCCACTGCACCTGCTGTCCGTCGGCCGCTCCCGCCGCGCCGTCCTGATCGTCGCCGGCGCGCACTCGAACGAACCGACCGGCGGTTCGACGCTGCTCAACCTCGCCGAGTGGGCCCTGCGGGACGAGGACCTGCGCTCGGACACCTCCTGGCACTTCCTCCTGTGCGCCGACCCGGACGGCGCGAACCTGCACCGCACGCCCGCCCCGCGCACCCTGTTCGACTACCACCGGCACTTCTTCCGCCCCGCGGGCCCCGAGCAGCCGGAGTGGTCGCCCTCGGTGCTTCCGCCCGACCGGCTGCCGCCCGAGACCCGCACCCTGACGGGCGTCATCGACGAGCTGCGCCCCTACCTCCAGGTGTCCCTGCACGGAACCGATCTCGGCGGCAGCTGGGTGCAGTTGACGCGGGACATACCGGGGCTCGCCGAGCCGTTCGCCAAGTCCGCGGCGGAGCTGCACATCCCGGTGGAGACGGGGGCTTCGGACGCCGCGGGCTGGCCGGTCTCGGGGCCGGGGGTGCATGTGCTGCCGGGCCCCGGGTCCGCGGCCGCCTATCCGAGCCTCCCCGAGGACGCCCGGCACACCACCTGGCACCACGCCCACCGGTACGGCGGCCTGACCGCCATCGTCGAGGTCCCGATGTGGGCCAGCGACCTGGTGGACGACCTGACCCTCCATCCCTCCCCGGTGCTCGCGCTGCGCGGCTTCTCGCAGCGGCTGCGCCATGACGCGCGCCTGGTCGAGGACATCCTCCGGGAGGCGCTGCCGCGGCTCCCCGAGGCGCAGGGGCCACTGCTGCGCGCGGCGCGCTGGGCACTCGACCTGGTGCCCGGCCTGGCCGACGACTGGGCGGGGCTGCCGCCCGCCGGGACGTCGATGGCGTACATCGGCAGCGTCGACGCCTTCGGACGCCGTCTTCCGCTGCGGGCCGCCGCGATGCTGCTGCGGGTCCTTGACGCGGCGGGCGACCGGGCCGCGCCCCGCCTCGAACGGCTCGTCCTGCACTGGAGCGACGCGTTCGCCGAGCGGTTCGGGGCGCGCTGGGTGCCGCTGGCGGACCAGGTCGAGCACCAGTCACGGACAACGGTCGCGGCCGTGCGCCACGCGCGCGTGCGGGGCGATTGACGGCACGCACAACTGACCGCACGCACAACGCGCGCCGTCCCCGAAGGGGCTTCACGAACCGGAGAGCCGGAAGCCCATCTTCCCGAAGCTGATCTGATCGCCGTCCTGGACGACGGCCGCACCGATCACCCTGCGGCCGTTCACCGACGTGCCGTTGGTCGACCCGAGGTCGCGCAGCACCCACATGCCGCCCTGCCTGCTCAGCTCGGCGTGCACCCGGGAGACGGTCTCGTGGCTGAGCCTGAGCCCGTTCGCGGGGTCGCGGCCGATCCGCAGCGGATGCGGGTTCGTCGGCACCGGCAGGAGCAGCTTCGGCAGCTTCTCGGCCTGCCAGGCCCTGCGCAGCCTGACCGTGAACCCGGAGACCGCGCCGACGGTGCCGAACACCGCCCGCGAGAAGCGCCCCTCGGTCCGCAGGTCGGCGGTGAGCGCGGCGAGTTCGTCGGGCTGGCGAGCGGCGAGCGCCAGCTCCATGCGCCGCACGAACGTGTCGTGCGACAGCTTGCCGAGGGCAGCGCCCTCCCTGAGCACCTCAAGTGCCCTGTCGCGCTCGGCGTCGGTCAGCCGCGCGGGGTACGTGTGGATCTCAAAGGACGACGTCACCCTGCTGATTGTCGGTCAGCTCGGCCGGGGTGTCCAGAAAACGCGGAACGACCCCGGACCGATCACTTCTGCAGCACGATGGACGGGCGTCACCACTGATGACGTACGGATGAAGACAGATCGACACGGATGACCGGCAGCGGATGACAGACAAGGGGGAACTGTCAGTGGAGTTCGAGGTGTGGGCACCGGGAGCGGAGCGCGTGGCGCTGCTGTGCGAGGGCACCACGCGCGCGATGGAGCGCGCCGACGGCCGGGCCGGCTGGTGGACGGCGGAGGCGGAGGCCGCCGACGGGGCGCGCTACGGCTTCTCGCTCGACGGCGGCCCCGTGCTGCCCGATCCCCGCTCGCGGCGCCAGCCGGACGGCCCCGACGGGCTCAGCGCCCTCGTCGACCACGACCGGTACGCGTGGCGCGCGCCCTGGGCGGGGCGCGGGGTGCGGGACGCGGTCCTGTACGAGCTGCATGTGGGGACGTACACACCGGACGGCACGCTCGACTCGGCCGCGGGGCGGCTCGGCCATCTGGCCGAACTGGGCGTCACACATGTGGAGCTGATGCCGGTCTGCCCGTTCCCGGGGCAGCACGGCTGGGGCTACGAGGGCGTGTCCCTGTGGGCCGTGCACGAGCCGTACGGCGGCCCCGAGGCACTGAAACGCTTCGTCGACGCGGCGCACGCGCACGGCATGGGTGTCGTGCTCGACGTGGTCCACAACCACCTCGGGCCGTCCGGCAACCATCTGCCCGCGTTCGGCCCCTACTTCACGGACACCCACCACACGCCGTGGGGCGCCGCGGTCAACCTGGACGCCCCCGGTTCGGACGAGGTGCGCGCGTATCTGATCACAAGCGCGCTCGCGTGGCTGCGCGACTACCGTCTGGACGGCCTGCGTCTGGACGCGGTGCACGCGCTGCGGGACACGCGCGCGTGCCACTTCCTGGAGGACCTTTCGGCGGCCGTGGACGAGCTGGCCGGGGAACTCGGCAGGCCGCTCTCGCTGATCGCCGAGTCCGACCAGGGCGATCCGCGGGTCGTCACCCCGCGCGCGCAGGGCGGTCTGGGCCTGCACGCGCAGTGGAACGATGACTTCCACCACGCGCTGCACACCGCGCTCACCGGCGAATCGCACGGCTACTACGAAGACTTCGCCCACGCCCCCTTCGCCGCGCTCGCCAAGACGTTCACGGGCGGCTTCTTCCACGACGGAACGTACTCGACCTTCCGGGGGCGCAGGCACGGCCGTCCCGTGGACCGCGCCCGGACGCCCGCGTACCGCTTCCTCGGCTATACGCAGACCCACGACCAGATCGGCAATCGCGCACAAGGAGACCGGCTCTCCGCCTCCCTCTCCCCCGGCCTGCTCGCCTGCGCCGCCGTACTCACCCTCACAGGACCGTTCACGCCGATGCTGTTCATGGGCGAGGAGTGGGGCGCCGCCACACCCTGGCAGTTCTTCACGGACCACACCGATCCCGAGCTCGCGGATGCCGTGCGCCGGGGCAGGCGGCGGGAGTTCGCCGCGCATGGGTGGGCCGAGGACGACATCCCGGATCCGCAGGACCCGGCCACCAGGACCCGCTCCTGTCTCGACTGGGCCGAGCCCCTGACCGACCCGCACGCGCGCGTGCTGGCCTGGTACCGCGAGCTGATCGCCCTGCGCCGCGCCCTCGGCGACCTCCTCGACCCCGATCTGGCGGCGCTGCGGGTCGCGTACGACGAGAGCGCGCGCTGGTTCGCGGTCCGGCGCGGTGATCTGCGGATCGCCGTGAATATCGGCAAGGAGGCGGTCGACATCCCGTTGGGCGGCCGGGGAGCGCGAGTGCTCGCGGCGTGGGAGCCGGTCACCGCGCCGGGCGCGGACGGGCTGCTGCGGCTGCCCGCCGAGTCGTGTGCGGTGCTCGCGACGCCATGAGGCCGACGGCAGGGGTCAGTTGACGATCGCCAGCTCGCGCGGGGTGGAGTTGAGGCGGCGTACGCCGTCATCGGTGACCGTCACGATGTCCTCGATGCGCACTCCGAAGCGGCCCGGCAGATAGATGCCGGGCTCCACGGAGAAGCACATCCCGGGCACGAGCGGCAGCTCCTCGCCCTCGATCATGTAGGGCGGCTCGTGGGTGGTGACGCCGATGCCGTGCCCGGTGCGGTGGATGAAGTGCTCGCCGTACCCGGCTTCGGTGATCACCGCCCGCGCCGCCCTGTCGACGTCCTGGCAGGCGGCGCCGGGCCGCACCGCGCGGCAGCCGGCCTCCTGCGCCTCGCGGACTATGTCGTGGACCCGCTGCTCCTCGGCGTCGGGCTCGCCCACGTGCACCGTGCGCGAGGTGTCCGAGCCGTAGCCGTGCAGCAGGCCGCCGAAGTCCAGGACGACCATGTCGCCGCGTTCGATGACGCGGTGTCCCGCCTCGTGGTGCGGATTGGCGCCGTTCGGGCCGGATCCCACGACGGTGAAGTCGACCTGGGAGTGCCCGAACTGCCGCAGCAGATCGGCGAGATCGGCGGCGACATCGGTCTCCTTGCGGCCCGCGAACGAAACCTTCTTGATCTCTTCGTACGTCGAGTCCGCGGCGGCACCGGCCGCCGCGATGCGTTCGAGCTCCGCGGCGTCCTTGACGGCGCGCAGCATGGGGAGCGCTTCGGTGAGGGACACGTAGGAGGTGTTCGGCAGCTCCTTCTGGAAGCCGAGCAGATGCATGGCCCAGGAGTTGTCGCTGATCCCGAAGCGCCCGTCGACATCCAGGAGCGGCGCGGTCGCGGCGTAGGGGTCCTTCCCGTCGGTCCAGTCGCGCAGCGAGAGCGCGCTCGCGCCCGCCGCCCGCCCTGCGTCCGGGGCCTCCAGGGTGGGCACCACGAGCACCGGCTCCTGGCCCGCCGCGAGCACCAGGACGGTGAGGCGCTCGGTGTCGGCGGTCGGCCGGTAGCCGGTGAGCCAGACCATGTCGGGGCCGGGTGCGACGAGCAGTCCCGCGAGCCCCGCGTCCGCCGCGGTGGCCGCGGCACGGTCCATGCGGGCCTTGTAGTCGTCGGCGGTGAAGGGCGCGGGGGTGCCGGTCATGGGGGCCTCCAGGGCTGCTCACTGGTGCGCGTACGGCCTGCTGCTCGTACGGCGCGCTGCCAATGAAGCCGATCCTGCCCGCACCGCCGCGCGTGCGCGACCGGGTTACGGCGGCCCCCGCCACGTCCCTTCACGTTCACGCACGTTCACGTCGCTTCACGTCACGAAGCCCGGCGTCACCGACAGGGACTGCCGCCCTCCGCTCTCGTGGCGGACGCTCACCGTGACGTTCCTTCCCGGGGCCGCGGCGGCGACCGCGGCCGCAAGGGCCTTGGCCGAAGCGGTGCGGGTCCCGCCGAAGGCGAGCACCACGTCGCCGCGTACGAGACCCGCGGTGTGGCCGGGACCCGGACTGTGCACGCCGACGAGCAGGGCCCCTGGCCCCGTGGGGGCGTCGACGGCCTCCACGCCGATGGCGGGGCGCGCGGCGGCCCGCTCCCCGGCCTTGTCCGGCTCCTTCCCCGGCGGCTTCGACGGCTTCGGCGGGGCGGCGGGCTTGGACGCGGTACCCGGAGCGGCCGGCGCGCCGGGCCCCGCCGGTCCTCCGGGTGCTTCCGGTCCCGTCTGCCCGCCCTGCCCCTTGGCGCCACCCTGTGCCTGGGCCTGCTTCTGTGCCTGCTTCTGCATGTCGGCGAGCTTGCTCATGCCGATGACAGTGGCGCTGACGGTGCCGAGCCCCACCCCCGACAGCACGAGGACGGCCGAGAAGAGCAGCCCGAGGAGCAGGGTGATCAGCCGCCGTCCGCGCCGCCGCGCGGCGTGCGGGCGGTGGCCGGGACCGGATCGGTGGCCCGTGCCGGATGTCCGCCGGGCACCGGCCTTCCGGCCCATGCCCAGCCTCCGGGCCATGCCGAGCCCGCCGCCTCTGCCGGACTTCCGGCCGATGCCGAGCTTCCGGCCTATGCCGAACTTGCCGCCTCCGCCGGAATCCTGTCCGGGCATCGGCTTGGGACGCAACGCAGTCTGTTCCATGGCTCGCCTCCGGCCACAGCCCTACCCGGCGTGACCCGGCGCGACGATTCACGAAAGAGTGACGTCCACGTGTGCGGCCGACGCGGACGCCGGCCGCCCGCGGTCTCCGACAGCCCGCGGTCTCCGACAGCCCGCGGTCTCCGTCAGCCCGCGTGACCTCCCTCGTGCCCGCTCCCGCCGTGGCCCCCGTCATGACCGCCGTGCCCCGCCCCGTGGTCGAACTTCAGGGCCTCCTTCGGCATGACCACGAAGGGGCGCATCATGCCCATGTCCTCGTGCTCCAGGAGGTGGCAGTGGTACATGAAGCGGCCGTAGGCACCGTCGAACTTGCCCATCACGCGCAGCATTTGACCGCCCGGGACCAGGAAGACGTCCTTCCAGCCCCGCTCGTTCGGGGCGAGGGGGATCTCCGTCTTCGGGTCGAAGGAGATCGGGGCCCGGGTGCCGCCCACGGTGACGTCGAAGCCTGACGCGTCGTACGCGTCGCGGCCCAGGAGCTGGAAGTCAGCCAGGTGGATGTGCATGGGGTGGGTCACCGGCGGGTCCACCGCGAGGTTCAGGAAGCTCCACTGTTCGTGGCTGCCCTCGGCGATGGTGAAGCCCAGGCCGTCGTTGAAGGTGCGGGCCGTACGGCGATAGGTCTTGGTCTTGCCGTCCGCACCCCGGACCTGGATGATCCCCTCGGTCGGGACGCGGATGTCGCCCGCGTCCTTGATCTCGGTCATCTCCCAGATCTCCGGGTGGCCCCCGCCGCCCTTCGTGGCGGGCGGCGTCAGGACGACCAGGCGGTGGCCGTGCTCCATGTCGTGGCTCAGCGGGCGGAACGAGCCCGAGAGGATCTCCGGGAGCGAGAAGGGGTCGTCGCACTCGGCTTCCCGCACGCGGAACTCCATGACCTGCGGGTAGCGAACGTCGTTCGCCGGGTCCGGCACCCCGGGGGCCTGCCCCCTGCCCTTGTTCACCAGACGCACCCGCTTGCCCGCGAGCGCGCGGAAGTCGATCAGCAGGTCCATCCGCTCGGCCGGGGCGACGGTGAGCGTGGGCAGCGCCTCGTCGAAGTCGACCGGCACGGGGCGCGGCAGCAGGCCGCCGTCGCTGCCGATCTGGTGCAGGGCGCCCCGCACCGGGTTGTTGTCCTCGTCGACCAGGACGAGGTCGTAGATCCGGGCGTTCGACGCGTTCACCAGGCGGAGGCGGTGCCAGGCCGCGTCGACGTCCGCGTACGGCCAGATGCGGCCGTTGACCGTGCTGAACGGGCCCGTGAAGGGCAGCGACACCGGCTTGCCCGTCTCCGGGTTCTTGGGCTGGACGATCACGGTCTTGTGCAGCAGGCGGCCGTTCAGACGTCCGTCCTCGTCCGTGTCCAGGTTCCGGTCGGCGAGCAGGAGCGGGATCTCCCGCTCCCCGGAGGGGAGATGGAGCGCGTCCTCCTCGTCGTCCCTCACCAGATACGTGCCGTAGAGCCCCGCCTGGACGTTCCAGCGCGTGATGTTCATGGCGTGGTCGTGATACCACCACTGAACCGCCTGGTGGTCGTTCGCGTACTCGGAGAGCTGCGCGTCGCCGGTCCCCACCGCGTTGTCCGCCCACCCGTCGTTGCCCCCGCCGGTCTGCGCGCCGTGCAGGTGCGTGACCGACCAGGGCGGCAGCGCGGCCACGTCCTTGTTCGGTGCGACGCCCGCCCGGCCCGGCAGCGTGGCGGGGCTCGGGTCGGCCCGCGGCACCTCCACGGAGGTGACGGGATACTCGCTGCCCTTCGGGATGCGGTTGGTCCAGGCGATCCGGATGCGACGGCCACGCCGCACCTCGATCGTCGGGCCCGGCACGCAGCCGCCATACCCCCACATCAGGGTCGGCGGCAGCTGCGGATGCAGCCGGATCCAGGCCGGCCGCAGCGCGATCTCGGTCTCCGCGGGCACGTCGGTCTCGTCGCGCATGTCGACGGAGTCCGGCCGCAGGACCGGCGGCACCGGCAGCGGTGTGACGTACGGAGTCAGCTCCCCCGGTGCCGGTGCCGGGGTCGCGTCCGCGTCGGCGGGCCCCGTCAGGCGGTCGGTGATGCGCTCGATGATGTCGGTCAAGATGAACACCCCCGTGTTGATCAATGCAAAGCAAGAACGCGATGCAAAGCAGTGCAATGGCCGCTGGTGTGCGGCCGGTTGAACGGCCCGGTCAGTGGCCGCCCCCTTACATCAAAAGACTCGCGACGCCTCGGCCAAGTTCCGCGAATCCCTCATTCCGCAAGAAAAGTATCGGAAACCCCATATGGAATCGGGTAGTCCTGTTGAGGGTCTGGCGTCAGTGACCGCTGTTACTTTCGGAGCATGACCGAACGTGCACTCCGTCTGCTGCGACAGGACCCACGTCTGGCCGAGCTGGCCGCGTTCCCTTTCGCATTCGACCTGTCCCGCGCGGACCACGTCGAAGAGGTCCGCCTCGCGTCGGGTGGGCCGCTCGAACCGATCGCGGGGGACGATTCCGGGGGCACGTATTTCGTCTGCGGGGACGGATCCGTGCTGTACGCCGACTCCGAGGGGTCCGCGGGGACCATCGGGGACAGCGTGGACGAGGCCCTGGAGATCCTCGTCGGCCTGCCCGGCTGGCACGACTACGTAGGCCTGTCGCCCACCGACGGCGAGGCGCGGATACTCGCCGAGATCGCCGACACGGAGGGTGACTTCCGCGAGGACTGCGTTCCCGATCTCGACGCGCGCCGCACCGAGCTGAGAGCCGCGCTCGGGCTCCCCGAGCGCTCCCCCGCACAGCTTGTCGCGCGCCTGCACACCGCGCTCCTGCGCACCGAACCGGACCACCTCCTCCTCAACGCGGTCGAGCACCTGGCGTACCAGCGCCTCGACCCCCACCCGCGCCCGCCCTTGTGGGAACAGGTGCTCGCCAAGGGCCGCACCGACCTGGCCCTGCTGCGGACGGGCGACCGCACGGTCTGGGACGGCGTCGCCGGGGACCGGCCGCGCCGGGTGGCTGCGCTGCGCGCCGCGCAGTACGACCGGCGGAACACCGACCGCGCACTCCTGCGCCACCTCCTCAAGCACGAGGCGGACGCCTCCATGTCCGACGAACTGCGGCTCGCCGTCGTCCTGGTGGGGCTCCATGGCCTTGCCGAGGACCTGCCGCTGCTGCGCGAGGTCCACGAGACGACGTACGACACCTGGTGCGGTCTCGCCGGGCTCCCGGACGAGGCCGGTCAAGTCCAGGAGTGGGCTCGCTCGTTCGACGATTCCAACTATGGGATGGACCCCGACGACGAACCGGAATCCACCTGGCTCGAACTCGCGCGGGACCAGGGGATGGTGGAGGCCGCCCGCACCTATCTGATCCGCGAGCTGGACGACACGGGTCCCGACACGGCACAACTGGCCGTCCTACGCGACGAGTTGGCACTGATCGGCGACTACACCCAGGCGATACGGGCGCAGCGCCTGCACCGCTCGCTCCAGGACACCGACGAGGGCCGCGCGGCGGCCGACGCGCGCCTCGCCGAGCTGGAGCGCAGGGCCGTGGAAGCGGCAGCGGCGGAATCGTAGATTTTCCCGCACCGGTGCGGCCGCCGCCTCTAGGCTGCGGGACGGAGATCAGCTCGGCAGGAGCGGGAGTACGGCATCGGCTCCGGGCGGGGGATCGAGATCACCTCCGGGAAGGACCGCCCACATGACCGACGCACCGCTGCCCGCGGAGCTGCTCCTCGACCGGGACGTCTCCGACGACCTGCGGCGGGAGCTGGTCTCCGCGCTGGAGGGCCTCGGCGTCCACACGGCGCGGGTGCGCCGCGCGGTCGACCACCGGGGCGCTGCGGACATCCCCTGGATCATGCTGGCGTCCCTGCCCCTACAGGCGTTCCTGAGCGGGCTCGGCGCGGAGGCGGTCAAGGACTCGTACACGGCGTTCAAGGATGTCGTACGCCGGTCGTCGCGCGCGGCGGATCCCGCTCATGGCACTGACCCCGCCGGTCCCGCTCCTCGGCCGCTGGTGCTCCAGGACCGGCGTACGGGACTGCGCGTGGTCCTGGAGCCGGGTCTGCCGGGCGAGGCGTACGAGCAGCTCCTGGGCCTCGACCTGGCACGGTTCAGCGAGGGGCCGCTGCACTACGACAGCGCGCAGGGCCGCTGGCGCTCCGAACTGGACGAAGCGGCCGGCTGACCCGCCGGGGAACGGAGAACGGGGAACGGGGGTGGTGTGACGTGGGGCCGCATGCTGACCTGGGCCGTGCGGAAGAGGCGTGTTCCGGGGCGGAAGAGGCTTGCTCCAGGGGTGAGTCGAGCCTGGCGCGCCGCGACGGGGACGCCGCCGAGCGGGACTTCCTGGATGCGCTCGCCCTGGTCGGGGAGCGGGACAGAGAGGGCCGGGACGGGGAGGGCCGGGACGGGGAGGGCCGGGACAGGGTGGACGACGACGGGGGAGGCCGCGAGGCCATCCTGGGCCGCGTCCATGTCGGGCTCGGGCGGGTCCGCCTCGCGGCGGGGGACGCCGAGCAGGGTGCCGTCGAGTTCGAGCGGGCGCACGAGTTGCGGCCCGACGATGCCGGGCCCCTGCACTGGCTGGGGTGCGCGGCGGCACACCGGGCGGCGTACCAGGCCGCGGACGCGTACTTCACCTCGGCACTCAGGTGTGCGGGACCCCACCGCCGATCGCTGGTCCAACGCGCTTACGCACGCGCGCGGTTGGGGCGGTACGCGGATGCGCTGGACGATCTGCGCGCGGCGAGCGACAAGGACGTGCTGGACGCCGACGCACGCTGGGTGATGGAGGCGCTGTCCGGTGGCGGCGCGTCGGGTGAGCTCGCCCTGCTGCTGCGGAAGGCGGCGCTGGCCGGGATGCCGGGTGGTTCAGGAGGGTGCGGCGAGTCCGGGACGGGTCGGGCTGGGGGTCGGGCTGGGGCTGGGGGTCGGGCTTGGGACCGGGATCGGGTCGCCCTCCTGATCGATGCCTCCCGGCGGCTGCCCGGTCCGGTGGAGGGTGAGTTCGTGCCGCTGTACGCGGTCGCCCTCGTACTCGGCGGGCGCCGCGAAGCCGCCGTCGAACTCCTGGAGGACGCCGCCCGACGCCACCCCGCCGACCACCGGATCACCCACACGCTGGCCCTCGCACTGCTCAACTCGGCTGACACACAAGGCCGTACGGACGATGACGCCGCGCAACGCTGGGAGCGGTGCGTCGCCGCCTGGGGCGCGCTGCTGCACGACGACGCCTTCTGGGAACACCGGCGCGCATCTGCCGAGGCCAGGTTCGGCGTGCCCGTGGAGGAGGCGCTCGACGCGGGGCTCCGGGCCGATCTGCGGGAGCTACTTGAGCGGCGGATGCCGGAGGGCGACGCAGGGGGCCGCGTGCCGCCGGGGGCGCTGCTTCAGCGGGAGGCGGATGCCGCGAAGATCGTGGCCGGGGTGGGCGGGTTCGCGGCCGGGCTCGGTGGTGAGACCCTGGTGTGCGGGCCGTTGCGTGTCGCGGGGCTTGGCCTGGTCGACGACTTCGGGGCGTTCGCCGCGACCGGCGTCGGCACCGATGCTGATTCCGGTGCGGGTGCGGACGTGGGCGCGGGTGCGGGTTCAGGTGCGGGCGCGGACGCCGATGCGGGTGCCGGTACCGGTACCGACGGCCGGGCTCAACTGACCTACGCCTTCTCCGAACTCGGCTTCGCCCAGCTCCTGCTGAAGCAGGGCAAGCCCGCCGAAGCTCTCGCCGCCCTCACCGAGTTGCGCTGCCGCAGGTGCCGCGAGCGGACGACCACGAACCAGGCGAGCACAACTCAGGCGAGCACAACTCGGCGTAAAGACGCGGCGAGTCCGCCCCCCGTGGCCGCCGCCATCTGCGAACCGGGCTGCGGCCGCTTCGACGAGCTGAACCCCTCCTACGCCGGGCACCCCGACAAGCACCGCCGCCTCGCGCGCGACGCCCGCACCCTCGCGCTGCGGGCCCGGCTCGATCTGGGGCGCAGTCAACTCACCGCTGATCGCCCCGACTTCGGAGCTGCGGCGGCATCCTGGCGGCGCGCCCTCGTGCACAGCAGGGAGCTGGAGCGCTACCGCGAGACCCAGGCAGCCGTCGTCGACCTGGCGCTCGGCGCGGCGCGCGCGGCGCATCGCGCGGGGGATCCGACGCGGGCCGTGGACACGCTCGACGCGGTGCGTGCCATTACCGGAGCCAATGAAAGAGGCCGCCTGGAGGGGCAGTTGGCGCGGCTGCTCGCCGACCGAGGCATCTCGGCGGTCAACCGGGACGGCACCTCGCTCGACGCGCCCGCCGAGGATCTGCGGCGCTCCGTCGCCTTCAACCCGCATCTGCTGCGCGCACAGGTCAGCCTCGGTGTCGTACTGCGCGGGCTCGCGGCGCGGCGCTGGCGTTCGGGGAGCGTGTCCGGGGCCAGGGCGACCCTGCAAGAAGCACTGGACCAACTCACCGCGGCGCTCGTCCACTTCCCCGGCGATCCCGAGCTGACCGAGCAGCGCGACGCGGCCGTCGCCGACCTGGATCACGTCACGGCAGAACAGCAAGAGAGCGGGAGGTGACGGCGGCCGATGCTCGCCTATGAAGAACTCCGCATCCGCATCCGCCCCATCGGCATGTCCCGCTATCTCGTCACCGCCAACGGCCCCGCGACCGCCGCCGAAGTGATCGCGGTGAACGGCGAGCCTGCCGCGTTCCGTGCCCAGTGGGACCAGCTGATCTCGGCCGAGCTCGGCCTGTCCCCCATGGGCGAGCAGCACACGGTGGCGCAGCTCAGGGGCCTTGGCCGCGGCGTCTTCCGCCTGCTCTTCGGAGCGGGCGAAGGCGAGCGGCACCCGGAAGGTGTCGGTGCGTGCGTCGGCCTGGCGTTGGAGCGGGCGCAGCGGATGCGGCCCGCGCGCGGGCTGCGGATCCGGTTCGACGTGCCGGAGGAGCTGCGCGACCTGCCGCTGGAGGCGCTGTGCGCGCCGCCGGGGCAGCCGCAGCAGTCGCTCGCCCTCAACCACGGTTATTCGCTGGTGCGTTCGCTGCCCGGTGGCCCGCTGGGCCAGCGCCTTCCCGAGCCCGCGGACGAGCCGAGCCTGATCCGGCTGCTCGTGGCCTGTGCGTCACCCGTCGGCGCGGGCCTGCCGCCGCTGCGTCCCGACGCCGAAGTAGCCGCTCTGCGCCTTGAGTTGCCCGAGGTCGCCGTGCAGACCACGGTGCTCGGACGGGCGACGCGCAAGAGCCTGGAGGCGGCCATCGGCGCCCACTCCCCCTTGCCGACCGCACTGCTGCTCATCGCGCACGGAACGTACGACCACGAACTCGGCAAAGGCGTGGTGGCCCTGGAGACCGAGGACGGCGGCGTCGACCGCGTGCCAGCCGATCTGCTCAGCGGGATCCTCCTGAAGGCGCCGGGGCTGCGCCTCGTGACGCTCAACCTCTGTTCCGGGGCGGACAGTTCGCTCGCTGAGCCGTTCTCCGGGCTCGCCCAGGCACTGATCGGCGGGGGTGTGCCCGCCGTGGTGGCGATGCGGGGGCGGGTGAGTGACGTGTCGGCGGGGCAGTTCAGCCCGGAGCTGTTCAAGGGGCTCGCGGCGAACCGCACCATCGACGAGGCCATGGGCGCCGCGCGCCGCCGCATCTCGCATCTGCCGGGGCACACGGCGGTGGAGTGGGCGACGCCCACGCTGTTCCTGCACGAGTCCTGTCGGCAGGGCTGGCTGTTCAAGGCGCGGGAGGTACGGGACGACGGCGGCGCCGTCGCCGATCCGCTGCGCGAGGGCGCGGACGCGCTGCGGGCCTTCCAGAGCCCGGTCGGGCACGTCGACTCGACGGTCCTGATCGGTGCGGCGCGGTACCAGCGCGATCTGGGGCAGTGGGCGCAGGTGCAGCGGATACTGCGGGCCGAGACCCGTCAGTTCGAGGACGAGCAGCGGCGGCTGCGGGCGGAGGCGGCGTTCGAACTCGCCTGGGACGAGCTGGAGAAGCTCTGCGCCCTGCTGGCGGCCGAGCGGGACGCGGACGCCGTCGTCGACCAGTTCGCGTCCCTGCGCGACGCGCTGCCCGGCCCGCCGCCGGCCTGCCTCACGGCGGAGGTGGAGCGGCTCCGGCACCTCACGGGGCTCGCGGAGCGGGCGCGCGCCGCCGAGGAGGCCGGTGACTGGGGCGAGGCGATCGCGCGCTACGAGGAGCTGCTCACCGCTCACCCGGCGGGCATCAGGGGCACGGCGGCCCGCCTCGCCGCGGCCCGCGACGAACTCCACGTGGCCGAGGCCTTCGCAGCCGCCGAGCGGGCCCGCCACCGCACCGACTGGGCGACCGCCGCAGCCGCGTACGCCGATGTCGTCGCCCGGCGCTCCGGCCATGAGGGTGCCAGGGCGGGCGCCGAGTACGTGGGCGGCCGGGTCGCGCAGGACGCCGGGGAGTGGGGCACGGCTGAGGCGGGGTACGTGGCGTGCGCGGGGCTCGCGGATTCCGTGGCGCGGGTGGCGTACGTCCGGGGGCGGGGGGCGGCCGAGGCGGGGGATTGGGGGGCAGCGTACGAGGGGTTCGCTGAGGCGGAGGCGCTGAGGGCGGAGGCACTGAGGGCGGAGGGTGGCGACCTGCGGCCGACCGTCGAGAACCCCGGAGAGAACGCCGGAGAGAGCCCCGGAGAAGACCCCCAAGAGGCCCCTGAGGAGAGCCCCGGCCCCGACCTCCCCTCCTGGCACGCCTACGCCTCCGGGCGAGTCGCCGAGGGTGAGCGTGCCTGGGCCGAAGCCGTCGAGGGGTTCGCCGGCGCCGACGGCTTCCTGGACGCGGGCGTACGGCTGCTGTACGCGCGGGGCCGGGGTGCCGCGGACCGGGAAGCCTGGCCCGAGGCGCTTGTCGACCTGGAGGCCGCCGCCGCTCAAGGGTGGGACACGGAGCCGTGGTTGAGCGGGCTGCGGGAGCGGACCTACCGAGGGGCTCTGGACGCGGCGGCGGTCGGGAACTGGGCGGACGCGCTGGCGAACCTCGACCTGTTGCCCCCTGGCTACCGCGATGTGGGGCCACGCAAGTGCTACGTCCAGGGCCAGGTCGCGGCCTCCGGCGGCGACTGGCCGAAGGCGGCGGACGCGTTCGGTGAGTGTGTCGCGGCGGGCCCGGCCGATGCGGGCTGCGGATTCGACGACGCCGACGCGCTGCGGACGTACGCCGAGGGGCGCCGCTGCCAGGACGAGTCGCGCTGGCAGGACGCGCTCGCCTGCTTCACCCGGCTGTCGTCGGACCTCCTCGACGTGCCCGACCGCCTCCTGTACGCACGCGGCCGGGCAGCCGACGCCCGCGCCGAGTGGGCCGGCGTGATCGACGGCTTCGGCCGACTGCCCGACACCTACGCCCATGGCGAGGTCCGCGACCGCCGCCGCTACGCCCGCGCCCGCGTCGCCGCCGAACTGCGCGGCGACTGGGGAGCGGTCCTGAGCCTGCTCACGGACGTACCGGACACGGGCCGCGCCGGCGCGGTCGGCGCCCTGCGCCGCAAGGCGGAGGGCCGCCTCGCGGAGGCGGCGGGCGACTGGGCCGGAGCGTGCGAGATCTATGCAGGGGCGCTTGCCGCAGACGCGGAAGGGGGCGGCGATTGCGCGGGGGATGTCCGCGCGGAGGGGACGCACACGGAGGACTCCCCAACGGCGTACGGCGACGCGGAGAGCGCCCACGCGACGTACGCCGACGCGGCGACCGCTGACGCGCAGGGCAGCGGCGGTCACACGGCCGATGCGCAGTACACCGACACGACGGGCACCGAAGCCGAGGACAGCAGCACGGCGGACGCCGCCACGACGGCCACTGACGCGCAGGACAGCCACGCACAGCACACCGACACGACGGACGCCGAAGCAGAGGACGGCGGCGGCACGCAGCGCGACGGCAACCGGGCCAGTGGCACGCCGGGGGTCCGCGCGCAGGACACCGAAGCGAAGGACGACAGCACGCCGGACGGCGACACGCGGGCCGCTGACGCGCGAGACAGCGGTACACACGATCGCGGCACGCCGGACCGCCTCACGCACCCCCCCGACATGCACGCCCCCGACACGCAGGACGCCAACGCACAGGACAGCACCCCGCACTCCCCCACCACGCGAGACAGCAACCCCGACCCCTGCCCAACCGGCCCCCACGACGCCCCCCACCAAGAGCTCCACCACCTCCACCGCTACGCCCTCGCCCGCACCCACGAGCTCGCCGGTGCGTGGGAGGACGTCTGTCGTGCCTACGAGGCGCTGCCCGACAGCTGGGCCGATGTCGTGGTGCGGCGGCGGTACGCGCGGGCGCGGATCGCCGAGGGTGGCGCCGTGAGTGCCGTGGAGTGGCGTGCCGTCGTGGCCGCCTTCAGTGCCGTGGAACCCGGGGCTTTCGAGGACGCCGCCGCCCGCCGGAAGTACGCCCTGGTGCGGCTCGCCGAGGCCGAGGGGGACTGGGGCCGCGTCCAGGAGGAGGCCGCCTCGCTCGGGGATCACCGGGATGCCGCGGCGCTCGGCTCCTACGCCCGCGGGCGCCTGGCCGACGCCCACCAGGAGTGGCGGCAGGCCGTCGACGCCTTCCGTGCGTGCCTGCGACATCGGGACGCGGAGGCCCATCTTGCCTATGCGCAGGGGCGGTTGCTGGAGACGGACGGGCGATGGAGCGATGCCGTCGCCGCGTACGAGCGGGCCGGTGGCGGACTCGACCGAGCCGACGCCCGGTGCCGCAGGCTTCGACGGCTCCTCGAACTGCTGCCGTGGGCCGACGGGTTGACCAGTGCCCCGCTGGTGGCCGACCCCTTCGCGTCGAGCGACCGCACGTACCCGTACTTCGCGCTGCGTGACGCGGGCGTCGACCCCGGCGCCACCATGGACGTCGTCAACGACGCCTCGTACACGCTCCTCGAACGCGGCGGCATGACCTGGTCCGAGCGCGTCGCCTGGGACCGGCTGCGCCTTCCGGGGCGGCGGCTCCAGCTGGACGCCCTCCTGTACCGGTGGCACTCCCCCGCCGCGCTGCGCGACGCGATGGCCGGGCTCTCGCCGGACGAGGGGGCGGGGGCGGGGCTCATCGGCGACCTGTGCGAGCGGTTTCCGCAGGACGCGCCCCTCCTGCTGCTGCTCGCCCGGGACCGGGAAGCGGCCGCCGCCGAGTGGGAGCGGCGGCTCGCGGCGGCTCCGGGGGACATGGCCGTCGTGCACGGACTGGCCGCCGCCCGGTTCTGGCAGGCCCAGGAGCTGGAGCAGAGCGGGGCCTGGGAGCACGCCGTCACCGCCTGGGAGTCGGCGCTCGCCTACTGGGCGACACTGCTGAGCGACGACGAGTACTGGGACGGCTGGCGCGCCGAGCGCGCCGCCTGCTACGCACGGGACCTGCCGGGCGAGGACATGGCCCAGCTGCGCCTCGAACTGAGCCAGCACCTCTTCGGGCAGCTGTCCGTCTGCGAACAGCGCCACACCGAGCAGGATCGCCCCGAACAGGCCGCCGCTTACCAGGAGTTGGCCGCCCTCCTGGAGGCCGAGCTGGGCGCGGCCCGCGTCCTGAAGGACATGGGCGGCCTGCGTGACGTGCCGGGCGCGGGCGCCGCACCGCTCGCCTGCGGCCCCCGCTATTTGCGCCTGCTCCACCTGGAGGCACCGCTCGGCGCGCTCGCCGCCGCTCTGGACGCGGCGGCCGAGCAGGGCAAGGACCCCGGCGTCTACGCGGTACGCGAACTGCGCTGGGCCTTCTCGGAGTTGGCGCAGAGCTTCGTCCTCTCCGAAGTCCACAAGTTCGGGCCCGCCCTGCGCGCACTGCCCGCCTTCGCCACCCTGACCACGCTGCCCGCCGACTGCGCGGGCCCGACGGCGGGACCCACGCCGTCCGCGCACATCGAGGCCTGCGCGCACTGCGAGGACTTCCTGCGCCGCAATCCCGCGTACGTCCAACTGCCCGATCGACGGACCAAGTTGCTCCAGGACGGCGTCGAGCTCGCCGTGCGCGTGCGGCTCTCCCTCGCCCGCACCGCCCTCACCGACGGCGCGGGCGGCCTCGCGCGCGCTCTGGAGGAGTGGTCCGAGCTCGTCAAGGTGTCCCGGCGGGCCGGGATGCAGGCCCGCAGCAAGAAGGCGGTGGTCACCGCCGTGCTCGGCCGCGTCGAGGCTCTGGTCGACCGGGGCGGCGCCCAGCGCGGCGACTGCCTGGACGAGGCCGTCACGCTCGTCGAGGCGGTGCCGCCGGTCCTGCATCCGCTCGACCGCGACCTGGTGGACCAACTGAACACCAAACTCTCGGCGTTGCTGTCGATGCGCGGCGTGTGGCGCGGCTACACCCGCACCAAGTACGGCATGCGCTCCGACGCCTATGGGGCGGAGGCCGACCTGCGCCGCGCCCTGAAGCTCAACCCGGCGTCCAGCCACGCCCGCGACAACCTGGCGCGCGCCCTGGTCTTCACCCTCGACGCGCACACGCACACGATCCCGGGCCGCCTGAAGATCCTCCACGAGGCGCTCGGCCTCCTCGACGTGGGCCTCGGGCAGGCCCTGACGCACGGCTACCGCGAGACGCTCGGCGAGGCCCTCGACGAGCTGGAGCGGCTGCTCGCCCGGGATCTCGGGGTGGACGGACTGCGCGACCTGATGCGCAGCGACAGCGAGGAGACGCCGCCCGACGAGAGCGAACTGGCCGCCTGGGCACGTCTGTTGACGGACCGCGCCGAGGACTCCCTCGGCGCGGGCGACATCCAGCGCACCCTGCACCATCTGATCCGCGCCACCCGCGCCGACCCGACGAACAGCCGCATCCGGCGCGCACTGCTCGACGCCGTCCAGCGCAGGCTCGACGCGCTGACGGACGGCGACGGGCCGCAGGACACGGACGGGCAGCAGGACACGGACGGGCAGCAGGACACACAGGAGGAGGCTCCGTGATCAAGGACCCGTCGACAGGCTGGGACGGCGGCCCGTTCCCCTACGACGCGCTCGCCGAGGTGGGCGTCACCCCCAGGACGTCGCACGCCGACCTCCAGGACGCCTCCTTCGAGCTGCTCGCCCGGCGCCTGATGACCCCGGTCACCCAGCAGGCATGGGACGAACTGCGCGTCGTACGCCGCCGGATGGTGGTGGAACTCCTTCTGCACGACGTGGACTTGGAGTCGGCCGTCCCCGCAGCAGAGGCCGCGCTCGACCGCGCACTCGCCGCCGCCGAGCACCCCGAACCGACCGCCATCCCGCTCCCGGAGGAAACCGCCCGCCTCCTCGACGACCTCATCACCTTCGACACGTGACGCCCCCGCGACACCGAGGAGCCCGCCTTCGATGAGCACGCAGGACCCGCACCCGCACCCCGCGACGACGGCCACCGCCGCACGCCTCGCCTACGAGAACTCCCTGGCCCTGACCGCGCGGGACGCCGCCCACCGGGCGCTGACCGAACAGCTGCTCCTCGTGCTCGCCGACACCCTGGACTCCTTCGACCGGCTGCTCGCCGAAGGGGCGGACGTCGACCCGAATTCGTACCGCAGAAGCCTGGAACTGATCGCCCGGCAGCTGGAGACGGCCCTGACGGGACAGGGGGTCGAGCCCGTGGGCCGGGTCGGCGAGCGCGCCGATCCCGCGACCCATCACGTCACCGAGGTCCGCACCGCCCCCGGAGCGGCCGACGACGAGGTCCTGGAGATTGTGCAGCGCGGATATCGATACCGGGGGCACGTCCTGCGCGCCGCCCGGGTAGTTGTCGCCGTGACCGGCGGCGCCGAGCAGGGAACGGAGCGTTCATGAAGGCCATCGGCATCGATCTCGGCACCACGAACAGCGCGGTGGCGGCCCACGACCCGCACCGCGCGGACATCGCGGTGCTCACCAACAGCAAGGGCGAGCGGCTCACCCCGTCCGTGGTGGGCCTGGCCCGGCAGGACCGCCCGCACCAGCCGCTGGTCGGCGAGGACGCGCTGAACTGGGCGATCAGGCAGCCCAAGGACACCGTGGTGTCCGTGAAGCGCCTGATGGGCCGCGACTTCGCGGACACCTCGGTGGCCGAGGCGCGCGGCAGGCTGAGCTACGAGATCGTCGCGGGCCCCGACGACGACCCGCGCGCGCACGTGGTGCTCGGCGAGAGGACGCTGACGCCCGCCGACGTCTCGCGGATGATCCTGGAGAAACTCGTCCAGGACGCGACGCGGACCCTGGGCGAGCAGGTGACGCACGCCGTGATCACCGTGCCCGCGTACTTCCGCGACGCCCAGCGGGCCGCGACCCGTGAGGCGGCCGAGCGTGCGGGCCTGGTGGTGAAGAAGATCGTGGACGAGCCGACGGCCGCCGCGGTCGCCTTCGGCCTGCACAAGCCGGGCGGCGAGCGCAGCCGCGTCCTGGTCTACGACCTGGGCGGCGGCACCTTCGACATCTCGGTCCTGAACGCGGTCAAGGACCGCGATGGCAACAGCCAGTTCCAGGTGCTGCGTTCGGCCGGCGACATCTGGCTCGGCGGCGACGACTTCGATCTCGCGATCGTCGAGCGGATCATCCAGTGGATGAAGGACGAGCACCAGGTCGACCCGTCGGGCGACAAGGCGTTCCTCTTCCAGGCGAAGAAGGCGGCCGAGCGCGCCAAGCGGGAGCTGAACGACCTCGACGAGACGTACATCGTGATCCCGGCGGCCCACCGCAGCCACAAGGGTGTCCTCGTCGACGTCGAGATGACGCTCTCCCAGGGCGAGTTCAACGCGATGATCGCACCCCTTGTGTCCCGGACGATGGGCCTGGTGACGGAGACCCTCGGCCGCTACGAACTGGCGCCCACGGATATCTCCGACGTCCTCCTGGTGGGCGGCGGCACGCTCACGCGGCCCGTCTACGAGGCGGTCGAGGCGTACTTCGGCAAGGACAAGGTCCGCAGGAACATCAACCCCATGGAGTGCGTCGCGTTCGGGGCGGGTGTGCTCGCCGAGACCCTGGACGGCGTGGAGTGCCCCGACCCGCAGTGCGCGAAGGTCAACGACGACGCGGCGCAGACCTGTGAGGACTGCGCGGAGAGCCTGGTCAACGCCCGCCCCGTCGGCTCGACCGGTCTCTACGAGTCGACGCCCATGGCGATGGGGATCGCCGCGGTCAAGGGCGATCAGCGTGATGTGTTCGTCGAGATCATTCCGGCGGGTTCGCCGTATCCGCTGCCCGAACCGCGCCGGCGCACCTTCCACGCGACCGACAGCCGCCGCATCCGCGTCCCGGTCTACGAGGGCGACAGCCAGGTGGCGAGCGAGAACCACGAGCAGGGCGTCGTCGAGTTCGACCTCCCGCAGGAGATCGAGGTCAACCGGCACGTGGACGTGTCGTTCAACTACTCCGCCGACCGCATCATCACCGTACGCATCAGTGTGCGCGGCACGGACATGACGCTTGAGGCGACCCCGAACCGCGAACGGCCGAGGACCCCGCCGCCGGAGACGGGCGCGGAGGTCGACAGCCATGTACTGCGCGAGGAGCTGGGGTACGCCGAGCGGGAGGCCGATCACTTCCTGAAGCGGTACGGCACGTACATCGAGCCGGTGCAGGCGATGAAGGTGCGCCGCGACATCGAGCAGGCCCAGCGGGCGGCGGCGATGGGCGACAGCGGCGAGTACAAGCGGCTCACCGAGCTGCTGCTCGACGACGTGTTCCACCAGTGCGGTCTGGCCAGCCAGTTCCGGCAGGCGGAGCTGGCGTCGGAGGGCGCGCCGCCGGACACGGTGCGGCAGATCAACGAGGCGGTCGACTACGTCAAGCAGGCCCACCGGCAGGGCAACCGGGTGCAGACGGCGCAGCAGGCCCGCAACCTCCGCAGTCTGGTGGCGGTGGCCCAGTCGGAGCGCCGGGTGCAGTCGCTGCCCGACCGGCCCGACTACGGCGGCATCCTCCAGGTCGGGGAAGACACGGTCGACGGATGACCGCGGCGGTGGGGCGCACCCCTGTGTGCCTCGGGCTCGACTTCGGCAGCACGGGCGTGCGCGCGCTGTTCGCGCTGCCCGGAGAGGCAGCGCGACGGCTCGACGACGCGGCCGGCGACTGGCCGTGGCCGCTGTGCGAGCCCGCCCCTGCGGGCGTACTGCCCGTCACCTTCCCCAGCGTGAAGAGCCGGCTCGGCAGCGGGCGGCCCGTCCTGGTGCGCGGGGCGTCGCTCCCGCCGGAGCATCTGGTGGTCCCGATGCTGCGGGTGCTGCGGGAGCGTGTCGAGGCCCGGACGTCGGGGACGGTCGCGCAGACCGTGATCAGCGTGCCCGCGGCCTACCGGTCGGCGCAGCGTTCGGCGCTGCGGGACGCGGCGCGGGAGGCGGGGCTCGCGCCCGCGCGGCTGATCAGCGACGCGATGGCCGCGGTCGTCGGGCACGCGTCGGAGCGGGAGAGCGGCACCTTCCTCGTGTACGGGATGGGGTACGAGGGGTTCGAGATCGGCCTGGTCCGCGGTGTGCGGGGCCACTACCGCGCGCTCGGCCACGAGGGGGCGGTCACCTCGGGCGGGCGCGCCTTCGACGGGGAGGTGCTCTCGTCGGCGGTACGGCTGCTGCGCAGGCACCGCGGCCCCGGATCGGTGTCGGGGGTCGCCCCGGAGGTGTGGCTCGCGCTGCGGGCGCGGGCGCAGGAGGCGCGGGAGGCGCTGAGCACGCCGGGGAGCGCGGGGGCCGCCGAGCTGTCCCTGGACGTGGGCACGGGGCCGCCGCTGGAAGTACGGATCACCCGGCCCCATCTGGACGCCTTCCTCGCCCTGCATGTGCGGCGCACGGTGGACCGGGCACGGTCGCTCCTGGACCAGTCGGGGATGACACCGGCGGACGTGGATACGCTGCTTCTGACCGGCGGCAACACCCTGATGGAGCAGGTGAGTTCGGGGGTGGCGGAGCTCGGCGGCCACCGGGTGCAGGCACCGCCCGAGCTGCTCGCCCTGGGGGCGCTGAAGCACGCGGTGCGGCTCGCGGGCGGTGCGGCGGCCGGGTCCGCCGCCCTGGAGGAGGGCCCACTTCAGCCCGCCGACCCCGCCGAGGACACGCTCTCGGACCCGCCTGCCCTGACGGCCACGCTGGTCGGGGGCGCGGGCGGGAGCGGGGGCGCGGAGCCGGTGCGGGGCGCGCCGCCCAGCAGGGACGTGGAGCGGGCGCGGGTACTCGCGGGGCAGGGGCGCACGGATGAGGCGGTGGCGCTGCTGCGGGGGATCGTCGCGGAGGCGGGGGCGCTGCTCGACACGCTCACGTCGAAGGCGGCGCGGGCCGCGCAGGCATCGCAAGCACCGCAGGCACCGCAGGCATCGCAGGCACCGCAGGCATCGCTGGACGCACCGCCGAACGCGCTGCCGGTTCCGCCACCGGTGGCCGCCGAGTCCGACACCCCGCCTCCCGCCGACCGGATCGCGATGCGGCAACTCGCCCGAGCCGAGAGCCTGTTGGAACTCGGGCGGTACGACGATGCCGTGCAGGCCTCGCACGCGGCGTGGCTCGGGGCGGCCACCAAGGCCGCGGGCGCCGACGTGCTCGACGCGATGATCGACGTGCACTGCGCGGCCGCGATGGCCGACTCCGCGCCCGGTCACTTCCCCGACGCCGAGCGGTGGCTGCGGTGCGCGTACAGCCATGACCCGACCAGCGAACGCGTGCGCGGGCTCCTCGCCGAGCGCACCTACCGGCACGCGGTCGAAGTGCAGCGCCTCGGGGGACGCGATGAGGCGATTGAGGCCCTGGGGAAGTGCCTCACATGGGATCCTGAACACGCCGATGCCGAGGCCTTGTTGCGGCGGTTGAACCGCGACGGAAGGAGCCGGCGAGGCCCGAGAGCAGGGGGAAGCGTTTGACGCCCGCAGAACTGCTGGACAAGCAGAAACTCGTCGACGAGTTGCAGCGTCTGGCAGCCCATCCATCACTCGCACCCCGCTCGGCCGAACTTGCGGTACTTGCACAGGACTTGAAACCGGCCCACCAGCTCGACCGGTGGGCCGAGGTGGACCTCGTGGACGCCTACGTACGCCCAGAGAGCGTGGTCACCCCGCCCGTCGGGCAGGCGGGGCGGCACGACGGCCGCCTCGAAGCCGCGCTGGGGATCCTCGTCTTCATCCCGCTCCTGGTGACGTGGTTCGGACTGCGGGAGGCGGTGCGCGCGTACGGGGAGCTGAGCAAGGAAGACCCCAAGGAGTCGACGCGGCCCTTCCTCCAGCTGTGGCAGTCCGGCTTCGGCGGGCATCTGTCGGCCCTCGGCCGCTTCGAGAACGTCGCGCTGATGGCGGTGCTCCTGATCGCCCTCCTCGTGCTGCTCTCGGTGTGGCACGCGCGGGTACGGGCGCGCACGGAGCGGGAGGAGGTGGAGCAGCAGAGCGAGCGCGAGCGCCTGCTCGCCGAGCTGGCGTCCGTCCTCACGCGTACGCAGATGGTGCTCGCCCCGCACCGCAGCGCGTCGCCCCAGCAGTTCACCTCCGAGCTGACCAAGGCGGCCACCCAGATGCAGTTGCTCGCGTCGAAGGCGGAGACCAGCCACAAGGCGCTCACCGGCACGACGACGGCGGTGAGCAGGTCCATCGACGCGCTGAAGGCCGCGGCGGACGCACTCACCGTCGAAGTGCCGAAGCTGGGCGTCGCGGCGTCCCGCATCGAGCAGACCTTGCGCGACGGCAGGACGGCGGCGGACAAGGCGAGCGTGGCAGGCACGGACGCGGCGCGCGGCATCGCCGATCGCGTCAAGGCGGCGGGCGACACGGTCGAGGCCTCCCTGAAGTCCCTGATCGCGGCCCAGCAGTCACTTGTCACCAAGTCGGAGTCGGTGGCGGCGGCCACCGACCGGGCGTCGCAGGCGCTGGTCGCCAGCACGGGGCGCACGGGCGACGCGGTGGAGGGGATGCGCGAGGCGACGGAGCGGTGGGACGCGGCGGCGGCGCACTGGCAGGACGCGGCGGCGCGGCTCGACGCACGGATCGGGGCGCTGGTGGGGGCGTCGGGCCTGCCGGGCTCTGCCACCGTGCCCGCGTCGGCCTCACTGGGGACGCGGACCGTGCCCGCGTCGGCCGGGGCCGACGGGAACGGACATGCGTGGGGCGGCTCGAACGGCGATCCGGCCGGTGGCCATGGCGATCCGACCGGTGGCCACGGCTACCCGGCCAACGGGCACGGCGGCGGCGACGGACGGACCGCCGCTGACCCCCGCAACACCGACGGCCCGGACGGCCCGGACGACGATCTCCGGAGCGAGGCGACCCGCGTGCTGCCCGCCCGCGGACGTCACATCCCCTCCCCAGCGGGCCCTGTCGACGCGCCGCCGCAACCCCGGCACCAGCCGCCCGGCGGGAGCGACGCGTGAGCCGACCGCGGCGCCGGGGGCGGATCAGCGTGGTGGTCCTCGCGGGGTGGCTCTTCGCCGATCTGCTCCTCGTCCTCGCCCTGGTGTCGATGGCCGACCGCCCCGACCCCCTGGCCGACCGCCCCAAGGCGTCCGAGAGGGAGTCGAAGCCGCCGCCGTCCAAGCCCCCCACGGGCCCGCGCTCGGTCGAGCTGAAACCGGAGGAGTTCCGGGTCAAAGGCGCGGACAAGGGTGATCTCACCCGGCAGATCCACAAGAACACAGGGAAGTGGGCGGGCCGTGAGGCGGCGCTGGTGCTGACGTTCGGCGGTTCCCGCAACGGCGAGGCGTACGCGCACCGCGTCAACTCGCTGCTCGGCAAGGGCCGTCCGGACATGTTCACCAAGAAGACGGCGACGGACGACTTCCACAACCTGGGCGACCCCGCGTCGACGGCGAAGGTCCGGGTGTACTTCTACACGACGCCGGGCGGCTGAACCATGACGAACTGGCACCCTGGCGAGCGCCCGCCGGACGACGCGGCGGGCCTGCCCCTGCCCGTGCTGCCCGCCACCCCGGCGATGAGCGGCTATCAGGCGCTGCGCGACGTCCTGCAGAAGCTGAGCTTCCGTCACGCGGCCGACGCCCTCCGTGCCCCAGCGCCCCAGCAGTCGACGCAGGCCCTGTTCGGGACCCTGCCGAAGGCGGCGGCCGACGACGGGTTCCGCGTCCTCGACGGCCTGTGGCTCCCCGCCCGCGGCGGCCTGTGGCAGCGGGTCGACCGGGCGTACGTCCAGGACTGCGGCGCCCGGTGGATCGCCTCCAGCCATCCGCGCGCCATGGACGCGGCCGCCGTCGTGAACGTCCTGGAATCCGTCCTGCTCGAAGACCCGATGGGCCTGCGCCGCATCGTGCTGTGGGAACTGTGCTGCCGCCTGAGCGACGGCGCCGCTGAGCGGGGGGCCAAGGACGGGCGAGGGGCCACGACCGGGAAAGGCGCCAAGGACGGGCGAGGGGCCAAGGCCGCCTACCCGCCGCCATCCGCCGCGCACGCCGTGGCCCTCGGCGTCCACCGCAGCGAGGCCGACCTGCTCGTGGCCGCCATCACCGCCGTCCGTTTCCCCGCGGCCGGTGCCGCACGGCACGCCGCCGAGACCCTCCACGACATCTGGCCGGGCACCCGGCTGCGCGAGGCCGAGCGGCTCGCGCAGCTGATCCCTCCGGCGCCCACGGATCACGTACTGGCCGCGGCGCTCGGCACGCTCCACGCCCGGTCCGATGCGGTCCGTCAACTGACGCTCACCGCAGAGCAGTTGGCGGACCGGGGCGACCTCCGTGCCGCGGCGGCCGCCTGGCTCGGCGCGCTGCGGCAGGCCCGCGACGACGTGGACGCGCAGGCGGGCCTCCTGCGCGTGGCCGCGCTCCTGGCCGACGACCCCCTGGCCGCCGAGGAGTCGGAGGTGACGGCCGCCGTCGAGGACCGGACCGTACGGCTGTCCTGGCACGCCCCGGGCCACGGCCGGGACGCGGTGACGTACCGCGTGCTGCGGTACCTCGAAGACGCTCCCGAGCTCGCCGTCGAGGTGACGGAGGGCAACGCCGCCCGCACGGCGGTCGACCTCGACGCCCCCACCGGACGCCCCCTGCGCTACGCCGTGTTCCCGGTGCGCCGAGGCCGCATCGCCGGGGTGCCGCGCGTCACCCGGCAGGTACTGCTCACCCCTGACGTCTCGGAGCTGCGCGTCGAAGCGGTGCCGGACGGCGTGCGGCTGCGGTGGCGGCCCGACCCCTCGGCCCTGGAAGTCCATGTCGTGCGGAAGGCCGACGGCGACGACGGCCCCGGGCAGCGGGTGTTCTGCGAGCACGACCAGCTCCTGGACGCGCCGCTCGCCGTCGGCCCGTACGTCTACGAGGTCCGCTGCTGCTACTCGGGGCCCGCCGGCCGCCTGGTCAAGTCGCCGGGGCGCACCATCACCGCCCGCGTCGAGCGCTGGCCCTCACCGGTGGAGGAGCTCAGTGTGCGGCGCCTCGACGACGGCCGCGTCCGCATCGCGTGGCGGCCGCCGTCGCGCGGTGAGGGCCACCTGGTGCCGTGGTTCGCGCATCCCGTGCCGCCGGGCGCGGACGTGTCCGAGCACCTCGGCAGGCTGGCACCGCCCGCCGGCGCCCCGCCGACCTCCGTCGACGTGCTGCCGCCGCCCCGTGAGCGGCTGCGGATGACGGCGGTGAGCGTGCTCGGCGACCGCGCCGTCTCGGGGCCGAACGTAGTCGTCGAACACCAGGGGGAGGTACGGGACCTGGAGGTGCGGCGGGTGGCCGCCGACCGCGCGGAGCTTCGGTTCGCGTGGCCCGAGCCCGCCGTGCTCACGCTGATCTCCTGGGAGGACGGCGCGCGGGGCAGTGAGCGGCGCGTGGCGCGCAGCCAGCATGTCGCGGGGCAGGCCGTGGCGCTCCAGGTCTCCCCGGCGGAGTGCCGGTTCACCGTGACCGCGCTGCCACGCCCTGATGCCGTGGCCATCGGGGCGCCGTCGGCGCGGGCCGTGCTGCCCGCCGAGCCGCCACCGGCGCCGACACTCCCGCCGGTGGCCGCCCCCTGGTGGCGGACGTGGTGGCAGCGGTGGCGTTCGAAGCGAACGCCCGCCCCCTTCTAGCCCAGCACCTGCGCTTCTAGTCCCGCACCTCCGCCTCCGCCCCACCCCCGAACTCCAGGAGCAGACCCGCCCGCAGCGCGATCGTCCGGCCCGGCTCCACGTCCCGCACCGTCCCGTCGTCCTTCCGCGCGGTCCACACGTCCTTGGTGTGGTTGGTGAGTCCGAACCTGCCCCGGTTCTGGGGGTGTTCGGTCACCTCGCCCACGACGGCCCGGAAGTCGTGCCGGTCGGGGTACTCGACCAGGTGATGGGCGTAGACCCGCGCGCTCGGGGCGAGCCTGATGCCGCGCCGGGTGCGCGACGTCCCGGTGCCGGTGACCAGTTCGAGCCGCGGCGGAAGCACCAGCGTACGGCCGCACTTCCAGCAGTCGGGGGCCGCGCCGTCCGGCTGCGTGAGGTTCTGCTTGCCGCACGAGCCGCACTGGGTGATGGCGTCGAGGACCTGGCTCAGGGCGTCGCACCACTGCGACTCGCGCACCCGCTTGACCGGCGTCCGTACCCCCTCCGTGAAGGTACGGACGAACAGGTCGCGCAGGATCTGCGGCAGCGCGCCCCAGGTGGCCACCACGGTCGGCTGCTCGCCGGGCACGGGGCGGTTGCGGGCGTCGGAAGGGTCGTAGATGAAGACCGGGTCGGTGCCGTACAGACGCCGCTTGGCCGCCTCGTCCATGCAGCGGATCTGCAGGGCCTGCGCGCCGTTGAACGGGTGGTCGTTCATGAGGAGCAGGAAGAGCAGCACCGCGAGCGAGTGCAGGTCGGTCTGCGTGCCGGGCTGGGCCCCCTTGTCGCGGCGGACCAGTTCTGGCGCCATGAAGTCCATGGTCCCGGCGACGGCGGCGGACTCGCCCTCCACCACCGCGTTGTCGTTGTCGCACACCAGGACGTCCCCGGTGCGCGGGTCGAAGAAGATGTTGCCCCAGTTGATGTCGCGGTAGGCGATGCCCCTGGAGTGCAGCGACCGGTACGCCTCGACGGTGTGCAGCGCCACGGTGACCAGCGTGCGCATCGTCGCGGCGGACACCGAGGGGTCGCGGCGGAACAGCGCGGGCAGGTCCTGGAAGCGTCCGGGGCGTACGTCCATCAGATAGCCGAAGCCCGGCGCACCGCTCTTGGGGCCCTCCGGATCGAGGACTATGGCGGTGGGCCACAGGAAGCGGTCGTCGCTCCAGCCCCGCGCGATGAGCCCTTCGAGGATCTGGCGCTGGCGGGCGTCGGCCAGCTGCGGGTAGTACCACTTCAGCGCGCGATCGCCCTGCGGCGTCGTCACGCGGTAGACCTCGCCCTGGCCGCCGGAGCCGAAGAGCTCGGCGACCGTGACCTTCTCCCCCGACTCGGCCACCAGGGTCTTTCCGGCGGCGAGCATGCCGTTCACCATGCGGTTCCTTTCTCGGCTTCCTGTTCGGCTGAGCCATCGGCTGAGCCATCGACTGCGCTTTTGGGCTCAGCGGGTGCCGTGGCCGCGAGAGCGCCCACGAACGTCGTGTCGTCACCGGAGTACTTGGCGGCGCGCTCCAGCCAGTCCGCGAGCTGTGCCTGCACCGCGGGCACGCCCTGCCCCGCGGCGCGCTCGGTGACGCCGGTGGCGAAGTCCAGGAACCCCTGGTGGTCGGCGAAGCTCTTGGAGAGCCCGTCGGTGGAGATGAGCACGGCCGGCGGCGGGCCCGTGGTGAAGGGCTCCCAGTGCGACCGCATCTTGCGCCATGGCTCCGGCTCGCACAGCGAGTCCGTCTCGTCCCCCATGTCGGGCCCCGTCGAGAGCGGTGTGCGCGGGGTGCCGTCCGCGTCGACGAGGACGATGTCCCCGTCGCCCAACTGCCAGCAGAAGAGCATGTGTTCGGTGAGCACGGCACCGATGAGGGTGCTGCCGTACACGGCGAGGTCGGGCGCACCGCCGACCGCGCCCGGCAGCCGGAGTCCACCGTGCGCAGGGGAGTTCCAGTCGTGCAGCAGCGCGCGCTCGCGCCAGCGGTGCGCCACCTGCTGCGGCAGCCTGCGGGCCTCGGCGCGCAGGCCGGTCCAGCCCTTCGCGTCGTCGCCGACGCGCACCGCTTCCCGCGCGAAGCCCTCCGCGCACGCGGTGAACTCCTCGACGGCCCACCAGGATCCGAGGTCGCTGCGGAAGTGCGCGGCGGAACCGTGCCCGTCGGCCACCGTGAGCACCGCGGCGCGCCCCTGGGCCACGGAGAGGGTGCCGCAGCTGTCCTGGCTGTACTTCTTGCCGACTCCCTTGACGGTGGCGCCGAGGATGGCAAAGCCGCCGGTCGTGGCCCGTGTCCGTGCCGGTGTCGATGGCCCGCTCACCAGATGTCGTCTTCGTCGTCCTTGGTCAGCGGCGCCGGTCCGAGCGGGGACGCGGGCCTGGCGTCCTCGACCTTCGGCGTCGACGCGTCCTTCACGACGGCCGTCGACATCCAGCGGATGGCCGCGGCGAGCTGGCGGGGGTTCTTGGCCTGAAGGGGCTCGAGCTCCGGGTTGGCGAGGAACTCCTTGAGCATGCTCTTGTCCGCGTCGTCCCCGATGGCCACGGCGACCCGCACGGCACGCTTGCCCCACGGCGTCGCGTCGATCTCCCGCAGGCCCGCGCGCCAGTCGTCGGTGGGCTGACCGTCGGAGGCGAGCGCGAGCACCGGGGGCAGCGCGCGCTGCGGCATCGGCGGGGTCTGGAGCGCACCCGCGGCGAGCTTGAACGCCGCGCCCATGTCGGTGCCGCCGTACGTGTGCACGTCCTCCCAGGCGAAGCGGTCCACCGGGGTGGGCTCACTCACATGCCAACTGGCGCCGCTGGCAAAGGAGATGGCGCGTACGAGCAGGGAGGCGGCCGGGTTGGACTCGGCGGCCTGCTGCATCTCGGGGATGGCCTCGCGGATGGCGAAGTTCAGTTCGCCGATCTTGCCGTTCACGCCCATGGAGCCCGAACAGTCGAGCATCCAGATGAAGTGGACGGGGCGGTTGGCCATGCTGCCGCCGGGGAAATTGTCGGCGGCGGCATGGGCCTTGACGGTCACACTGGTGTCGCTGGTGTCGCTGGTGTTCCTCACGCTGGTCCTCTCGCGCGTCTGTGGATCGGTGGATCGGGAGGTCGGTGGCTCAGGAGGTCGGTGGCTCAGGAGGTCGATGGCTCGGGGGCGGTGGCTCGGGGCGGTGGCCCAGGTGTGCGGCCGGTCCGGGCTGCCGGGTCAGCGGCCGCGGTCAGGACCGTGGCCAGGGATGTGGCCAGGGCCGTGCCCAGGACCGGAGCCGGGTCTTGGTGGCCCTTGCGCCCCCGCCTGCCTGCTGCGCCAGGCGTTCCATTCCTGGACCCGCTGCGACCCCCGCCCGTGCGGCTGCCGGGCGATCTCCGTGGCGACCTGGCCGAGCGTCCAGGAGTCCAGGTACGGCACCACGGGAGCGAGGACGCGGGTGAGCAGCTCGTCGGCGACCCGCTGCCACTCCTTCGTGATCGGTTGCCCGTGGCGGGGGCGCCAGATGTTGTAGAACGCGGCGACATCGGCCGGTCGGCCCGGCAGTTCGCGGAACCGCCGCTCCCATGCGCCTTCGTCGAGGAACATCTCGCGATAGGGCCGCAGTACGTCTTCGCCCGTGCTCATCAGGAAGTCCAGGGCGGGACGGTGGCACAACTCGACGGGAGCCGCCAGGGCGAACCCCCGGCCGACCCAGGCACCGGTCCCTTCCCGCAGGACGGCACCGAGCCGCGCGGCCTGCTCGGACTGGACGCGCAGGCGCTCGACGGCGGTGCGCAGGGAGAGGTGCCCGTCGGCGAACTCGTACGACGTCATGAGGAGTTCGGCCGTGGCGCGCTGGAGCGCGGTCAGCTGACCCGTCGCCCGCAGGTCCCTCGCGAACTCGACCAGGTCGCGGTCGACCCGCTCCGGCGACCTGAGCAGGACGGCGAGCGGGACGGCGTATCCCGCCTCGACGAACAGCCGCGTCGGGCAGGTGCGGGCGAGCTCCGCCAGGTCGGCGGGGTCGGGCTGCTTGCCGCCCCACACGATCCGCCACAGCCACTTCAGCGTCACGGGGTCGGTCACCTTCCGGCCCGGCACCAGCTCCACGAGCGCGGCGAAGAGCCGGGCGCCCCGCAGGCAGTGCGGCTGCCGCTGGAAGCGGGCACCGGCCTCGGCGAGATGGAGCACGAGCGGCGCCTCGCCGGCCTCGACGCGCCGCCGGAGCCACTCCCCCTGGGGCGAGTTGGCGAAGTCGCGGAGCTTGCCCAGCTTGCCCTCGGTGAGTCCCCCGCCGAGCAGACTCAGGACCTGCCGGTTCAGCCCCGTGTGGCCGAGCGCCTCCAGGACCTCGACGGCCTCCGCGCACGCCCGCCGCCCGGGGTTGAGCAGCGCGTTGGCGAGCCGTTCCGTCGCCTTCTCCAGGCCGCGCCCGGCGCCCGCACCCAGGTCGAGCACCAGCCGCAGCCGTTCGGTCCAGGCGCCGATGGGTTCATGGAGGCTGCGCCGCAGGGTGTCGTCCGCGCGGCTGCCGAAGTCCCCGCACAGCCGCTGCCAGGCGTCGGCGTCCAGCGGGAGCCGCCGGCACGCGGCGAGGTCGGGCAGCGTGCCCTGCTGCTCGGCCACCGCCACGTAGTGCCGGACCAGGGCGAGGGCCAGCGGTTCGGCCGCCGCGGGGTCCTCGGCCCCGAGCGCGCGGCAGAGTCCGTACAGCTCGTCGACGAGAGGGCTGCCCGCATCCTCCTGCGCCACGGACGCCGCATGGGCGCGCACGACGTCCCGGCGGGTGTCGCCCGAAAGGGCCGCCAACTGCCGCATGTCGAGGGGCGGGTGGGTCAAGGCGAACGGGTCGTCGCCCTCGCACGGCGGCTCGGGCGGTGTCCCCTCGATCCACTGCCGGGCGGTCACCTCGGCCCATGGGTCGGGGATCGGGGTGCTTCCCTGGCCGCCGAGCCCGTCGTGCACGCGGTAGAAGTGGTCGAGCGTGGGCCCGTCGAACCGGTCGAAGTCCGCGTCGGGCCCGATGCCGAGGATCTGCTGCGGCGCTCTGCGCGGCTGCGCGGTCCAGGTGCTGAACGTCAGCGATGCGGCGTACGCGTCGGGCAGCGAGGCGCAGGCGAGGGCGATCCAGCAGGCCACGGTCTCGGGGGCGGACTCGGCGACGACGATCTGCCGCCCGGCCCGCTCGTCGAACAGACGGCGCACGTCGGCGAGGAAGGGTGCGACGCGGGGAGCGTGCGCGCGGGCGAAGACGACCAGCCCCTCGGGGGCGACGTCACCCAGGGTCAGGGACAGGGGCAGTTCATCGGTGCCGTCCGCGTACGCCACGTCGACGCGGTGCTCGGCGGGCGTGCTTCCGGGTGGCCCGGCCACGGTGTGGCACAGGAGCCCCGCGCCGTCCGGAAGCCTGCTGCGGCTGAGACCTTGACGCTGTCCGACGGCCAGCGCGAACGCCGCCAACTCCGGGGATTCGAGGGTGTGTTCCTTCTCCTGCTCCTGCGGTCCCGCCGGTGCGGGGATCAGACGGACGGCTCCGGTGTCCGGCTCCTCGTCGAGCCGGTAGCTGAGTCGGCGGATGGCCATGCCACATTCTGACCAACCGCATGCCCCGATCGCAGGCCGTCCGCCAAGTTTCCCCTCTTCACGGGGATTCACCCGGCTCCCCCGTGCCCCGCATCCGGTTGACGCCGTGCGCTCTTGCGGTACGGGGGAGTTGAGGCCACGGTGGTGCGCGGGCCGCCACCGAACGGCCCGTCTCCTGACGCTGACCCTGATCGGAGTCGACGTGGCCTCCTTCGCACTCCCCCATGTCCTGCTGGGCGACGGCCCGCACAAGGTGATCGCCGTGCACGGCTGGCTGGCCGACCGCTCGGCGTACGCGCCGGTGCTCGCGGACCTCGACCTCGCCTCGTTCCGGTACGCGGTGCCCGACCTGCGCGGGTACGGGGAGGCGAAGGACGCGGTCGGCGCGTACACGGCCTCCGAGGGGGCGGCCGATGTCGTCGCCCTGGCCGATCGCCTCGGCTGGGACCGGTTCTCGCTGATCGGCCACTCGATGGGCGCGAGCGTCGCCCAGCGGGTCCTCGCGATCGCCCCGCACCGGATCCGCAGGCTGGTCGGCGTCTCGCCCGTGCCCGCGTCCGGACTCGACCTCCCGCCCGAGCAGTGGGAGCTGTTCTCCGAGGCGGACCGGCTTCCGGAGAACCGCCGCGCGATCATCGACATCACCACCGGCGGGGTGCGGCCCGCGGCCTGGCTCGACCGCATGGTGGCGCGCTCGCTGGAGGTCAGCGACGCCAAGGCCTTCCGCACCTGGCTCGACTCCTGGGCGCGGGAGGACTTCCACGACCGGATCGAGGGCTCGACCGTGCCGGCGCTCGCGGTGGTCGGGGCCCTCGACCCCGCGCTCGGTGCGGATCTGATGCGCCGGACGTGGCTGCGCTGGTACGCGCGCGCCGAACTCACCGAACTCCCCGCGTCGGGCCACTACGCGATGGACGAGACGCCGCTCGCCCTCATCCGCGCGGTGGAGGACTTCTTGCGGGCGGACGGCGGGGGCAGCGGCGCGTCATGAACGCGGGCACCTCGTCCCGAGGCGGTGAAATCGCCGCGGTCCCCGACGTGTTCGACCCGCGGCAGTACGCGGCCGGGGTCCCGCACGACCGCTACCGCCTGCTCCGGGATCTGCACCCCGTCGCCTGGCAGGAGGAGCCACGGGTGCTCGACTGGCCGTCCGGACCCGGCTTCTGGGCGGTCACACGGCACGCGGACGTCGTCCGTGTCCTGCGGGACTCCACCACGTTCTCCTCGCACCTGGGCGCCACGCAGATCCGCGATCCCGCCCCGGACGACCTGCCGTTCATCCGCCGCATGATGCTCAACCAGGACCGCCCGGACCACGGCAGGCTGCGGCGCCTGGTCAGCCGGGCCTTCACGCCGAGGCGCGTGGAGCGCTTCGAGTCCCTGGTCCGCGACCGGGCCCGGACCCTGCTCGCGACGGCGGCGGACCGGGCCCGTGACGCCGACGGCACCTGCGATCTCGTCACCGCCGTCACCGACGACTACGCCCTGCTCAATCTCGCCGATCTCCTCGGCGTTCCCGAGAGCGACCGCGGCCTGCTCCTGCACTGGACGCAGCGCGTCATCGGCTACCAGGACCCCGACGAGGCGGGCGAGGCGGTCCGCGGCCCGGACGGCAGGCCGGTCGATCCGCGCTCACCCGCGATGCTGCGTGACATGTTCGCCTACGCGCAGGACCTGGCGGCACACAAGCGCCGCGCGCCCGCCGACATCATGACCACCCTCGCGACGGACCCCGAACTGACGGACCCGGAGCTGGAGATGTTCTTCTTCCTGCTCACCGTCGCGGGCAACGACACCGTGCGCGGCGCGGCGCCCGGCGGGCTGCTCGCGTTCGCCGAGCACCCGGACGCGTACCGCCGCTTCCACGCGGGCGACGCCACGACCGCCACGACCGTGGACGAACTCCTGCGCCATCACCCGCCCGTCCTCACGTTCCGCCGCACGGCCACCCGGGACACCACCCTGGCGGGCCGGGCGATTGGCGCCGGGGACAAGGTGGTCGTCTTCCACGCCTCCGCCAACCACGACGAACGCGTCTTCACGGACCCCCACCGCCTGGACCTGTCCCGCTCCCCCAACCCCCATGTCTCGTTCGGCGACGGACCGCACGTCTGTCTGGGCGCACACTTCGCCCGTCTCCAACTCTCCATCCTGTACGAGGAGTTCCGCGCCACACGGCCCACACCTCCCCAACTGGCGGGCCCGCCCAGGCGCCTGGTCTCCAATTTCATCAACGGTCTGAAGTCGGTGCCGGTACAGATGTAGACGCGGGTGCGGGCACGCGAACGGCCGCTCGGAGACATCGGATACGGTTCAAGATCCGCCCCGATGTCCTCCCCGCGCACCCGCGCGCGCCACCCCCGACGGAGACCCCGCATGCACGGCGCAGTCGCCCCCGAAGCCGAGGACGAGTACCACGACGACGTCTTCCCGAACGTCGACGCCCCCGACGACGGCACCCCCTGGCAGGCGCCCGCCGACCTCGAAGAGCACCTGTACGAACTGTGCGAGGCCGACGACGGGTACACATATCTGCGGGCGATAGCCATTACCGGCCTGTACCGCCCGGTGTCGGTGGCCGACATCGAGCCGGGCGCGACCGACCGCCCGGTCCTCACCGTCGAACTCCCCGACGGCCGCCGCATCGCACAGATGTACACCGTCGGACTGCTCCCCCGCCCGCACCCCGAGGTGGTGTACGAGTTCGTCACGCTCGGCACGCTCGCGGCCGAACTGCCGGACGACATAGACATCTTGGTGGTCAACGCGGCCACGCCCTGCCAGCAGTTCTACCTGACGACCGAGGAGGAGCGGGACGTCTGGGCGGACCTGCACGCGGACCACTACGTCGACGGCCGCCTGCACGACCGCATCGACACGCGCCGCACCGGCGCCCCCGAATCCCCGGTCCTCCTGCACGGCCTGGCCTGTGGCGCCCATCTCTGCTTCGCCAACGGCGACGCCTGGAACACCCTCGACTGGCACGGCGCGGGCCACAACTCCGAGGTCGAGCGCCTTGCGGAGTGGTGGGGCGTGCACAGCCGCGAGGACTGGCTAGGCACGCAGGAGCGGCTCCTGAGCCGTGAAGTCAGCCCGTGGTACTGGGACTTCGTGCTCGGCGCCCGTACGTCGCTGATCGAGCAGTTCGGCCCGCGCGTCGACGCCGAGCTGTGGCGCCAGTGCGTGGAGGTGACGATCCGCAACCGCATGGCCGAGAGCGGCGGGCCCGAATCGGCGCACAAGCCGGGCGACGACCCCGAGCTGGACGACTTCGTCGCGGCGCTGCGCGGTCTCGTCGGGAAGGTCATCCGCTACGAGTCCCGGTTCCGCGCCGACGATCTCCTGCCGCCCGACGGCCATGTCCGCACCGTCGCGGCCTGGGACATCGGCCGCGCGTCGAAGATGGCCCGCTGGGGCCGGGGCGCGCGGTACGCGTCCCACGCGGAGCTGGAGAGGGCGATCGAGCGCGCGAGCCGCGAGGCACGGTCGTCGTACACGTCGTGGGAGGAGTTCTCCGCGGGTTACGTACTCGGCCGCTGCCTCCACTTCGACGAGGAGCAGTTCGGCGACTGGTACACGACGGTGCTCCAGGCCCATCGCGAGCTGGTCTCGGATCCGGACAGCCCGTGGCTGACGGTGCCGTTCGCATGATCCGGTGACCCTCTGACCCGGTGACCCTCCGCCGCCGAGCGTGACCACTCCGCTCACCTGAGCACCCCGCATCACAATCTGGTCTCACTGCCCCTCCAGGGTCTTGCCACCCACCCGTGTAATCGATTCCAATCCTCCGTGTAATCGATTCCACAAGGAGGTGGACCGGCGATGGCGAGCATCAAGGACGTCGCGGCCGAGGCAGGCGTATCCGTCGCCACGGTCTCGCGCGTCCTGAACGATCACCCCTCGGTCAGCCCGGCCGCGCGGGCCCGCGTGCTCGCCGCGACGGAGAGCCTCGGCTACCGCCCCAACGCCGTCGCCCGCTCGCTGCGCACCGACCGGACCCGCACTCTCGGCCTGGTCATCAGCGACGTGCTGAACCCGTACTTCACGGCCCTGGCCCGCTCCGTCGAGGAGGCGGCCCGCACACTCGGCTACAGCGTGATCATCGGCAACGCCGACGAGCGGCCCGAGCTCCAGGACCACCACGTCCGCACGCTCCTCGACCGCCGGATCGACGGGCTCCTGGTCTCCCCCACCGACGGCGGCTCCCCGCTGATGCTCGACACCGCGCGCTCCAGCACCCCGATGGTCTTCGTGGACCGCTGGATCCCGGGCGTGGACGTCCCCGTCGTCCGCGCCGACGGCCGCGCGGCCGTCCGTGACCTGGTCGCCCACCTGCACGGCATCGGCCACCGCAGGCTCGCGATCATCGCCGGGCCCGCGGCCACCACCACGGGCAGTGAGCGCGTCGAGGCCTTCCGTGAGGCGCTCGGGGCGTACGGGCTGCCCCTGCCCGACGACCACATCGGGCAGGGCGACTTCCAGGCCGACAGCGGGCGCCGGGCCACCGAGCGGTTCCTCGCGCTGCCCGAGCCGCCCCACGTCATCTTCGCCGCGGACAACCTGATGGCGCTCGGCGCGCTCGACGCGATCCGCGCGCGCGGCCTGAGCGTCCCGCACGACATCGGGCTCGCCGCCTTCGACGACATCCCGTGGTTCGTGCACACCGATCCGCCGATCACCGCCATCGCCCAGCCGACCGGCGATCTGGGCCGGGCCGCCGTGCAGGCCCTGGTCGACCTGATCGAGGGCAGAAGCCCGCGGTCCGTCACCCTGCCCGCACGTCTCGTCGTACGCCGCTCCTGCGGCGAGTCCCCCACCGACCAGAGGAGCACCACGTGAGCAACCAGGACGAGTTGCCGCGCGCCACAGAGCACGACGCGGCCGAACTGCTGCGGATCGAAGGCATACGCAAGACCTTCCCCGGCGTCGTCGCGCTCGACTCCGTGGACTTCGACCTCCGCCGCGGCGAGGTGCACGTCCTGCTCGGCGAGAACGGCGCGGGCAAGAGCACGCTCATCAAGATGCTCTCCGGCGCCTACCGCCCCGACAGCGGCCGCATCCTCGTGGACGGGAAGGAGACCCGCATCCACGGGGCTCAGGACGCCGAGCGGCTCGGCATCGCCACGATCTACCAGGAGTTCAACCTCGTACCCGACCTCACCGTCGCCGAGAACATCTTCCTGGGCCGCCAGCCCCGCCGCTTCGGGATGATCGACCGGAAGGCGATGGAGGAGGCCGCCGAGAAGCTCCTGAAGCGCGTCGGCGTCCAGGTGTCGCCGCGCGCCAAGGTGCGCGAACTGGGCATCGCCCGGCTCCAGATGGTGGAGATCGCCAAGGCGCTCAGCCTTCAGGCCCGCGTCCTGATCATGGACGAGCCGACGGCCGTCCTGACGAGCGAGGAGGTCGACAAACTCTTCGCGATCGTGCGGCAGTTGCGCGCGGACGGCGTCGGCGTCGTCTTCATCACCCACCACCTGGAGGAGATCGCGGCGCTCGGCGACCGCGTCACCGTCCTGCGCGACGGCCGCAGCGTCGACCAGGTGCCCGCGTCGACCCCGGAGGACGAGCTCGTCCGCCTGATGGTGGGCCGGAGCATCGAGCAGCAGTACCCGCGCGAACGCCCGGACACCGGGGGCGCGTTGCTCACCGTGCAGGGCCTGACCCGCGAGGGCGTCTTCCGCGACGTCAGCTTCGAGGTGCGGGCCGGTGAGGTCGTCGGCCTCGCGGGGCTCGTCGGCGCGGGACGGACCGAGGTGGCGCGCGCCGTCTTCGGCGCCGATCCGTACGACGCGGGCTCCGTCGACGTACGCGGTGAGCGGCTGCCCCGGCATGACGTGATCGCCGCGATGGGCGCGGGCATCGGCCTCGTACCGGAGGACCGCAAGGGGCAGGGGCTCCTGCTCGACGCCTCCGTGCAGGAGAACCTCGGTCTGGTGACGCTGCGTTCGGCGACCCGGTCCGGGCTCGTGGACCTCAAGGGGCAGCGCGTGGCGGCGGCCCGGATCGCCGAGCAGCTGGGCGTGCGGATGGCCGGGATCGGCCAGCACGTGCGCACGCTGTCCGGCGGCAACCAGCAGAAGGTCGTCATCGGCAAGTGGCTGCTCGCCGACACCAAGGTCCTGATCCTCGACGAGCCGACGCGCGGCATCGACGTGGGCGCGAAGGTCGAGATCTACCAACTCATCAACGAACTGACGGCCTCGGGCCACGCGGTCCTGATGATCTCCAGCGATCTGCCCGAGGTCCTCGGCATGAGCGACCGCGTGCTCGTCATGGCGCAGGGCCGCATCGCGGGCGAACTCGCGGCGGACGACGCGACACAGGACGCGGTGATGGCACTCGCCGTCAGCAGTCCGGCAGTTCAGGCAGCAGTCGAGAACGGAACAACCGAAGGGGAGGCCTCCCGTGGCCACTGAAACGCTGAAGAGCAACGCGGGTGGCGCCACCGGTCTGCGCCGCGTGCTGCTCGACAACGGCGCCCTGAGCGCCCTGGTCGTCCTCCTGGTGGCGATGTCGCTGCTCTCGGGCGACTTCCTCACCACCCAAAACCTGCTCAACGTGGGCGTGCAGGCCGCCGTCACGGCGATCCTGGCGTTCGGCGTCACCTTCGTCATCGTCTCGGCGGGCATCGACCTGTCGGTCGGTTCGGTGGCCGCGCTCTCGGCCACCGTCCTTGCCTGGACGGCGACTTCGCAGGGCCTTCCGGTCTGGCTGGCGATCATCTTCGCCGTCGGCACCGGCATAGCGTGCGGTTTCGTCAACGGCCTGCTCGTCTCGTACGGCAAACTCCCGCCGTTCATCGCGACGTTGGCGATGCTCTCGGTGGCCCGCGGCCTCTCCCTGGTCATCTCGCAGGGCAGCCCGATCCCGTTCCCCGACTCGGTCTCCAACCTCGGTGACACGATCGGCGGCTGGCTGCCGGTCCCGGTCATCGTGATGATCGTGATGGGGCTCGTCACCGCGCTGATCCTGGCCCGTACGTACATCGGCCGCTCCATGTACGCGATCGGCGGCAACGAAGAGGCCGCCCGCCTCTCCGGCCTGCGCGTCAAGCGGCAGAAGCTCGTCATCTACGGCCTGTCCGGCCTCTTCGCCGCCGTCGCGGGCATCGTCCTGGCGTCCCGTCTGGTCTCCGCGCAGCCGCAGGCCGCGCAGGGTTACGAGCTGGACGCGATCGCCGCGGTCGTCATCGGCGGCGCGAGCCTCGCGGGCGGTGTCGGCAAGGCGTCGGGCACCCTGATCGGCGCACTGATCCTCGCGGTCCTGCGCAACGGCCTCAACCTGCTCTCCGTGTCCGCCTTCTGGCAGCAGGTCGTGATCGGCGTCGTCATCGCGCTCGCGGTCCTGCTCGATACGTTGCGCAGGAAGGCGGGGGCGACTCCTGGAGCCTCCACCGGCGCAGCGGCCGGGGGCGGCAAGAAGGGGCCGCAGGTCCTGAAGCTCGGGATCGCCGCCGTGCTCGTGGCGGCCGTGATCGGCGCCGTCTCCTTCTTCAACAACGGTTCGTCCGGTACGTCGACGAAGATCGGCATGTCGCTCTCCACTCTCAACAACCCCTTCTTCGTCCAGATGAAGGAGGGCGCGCAGGCGGAGGCCAAGAAGGCCGGGATCGACCTGACGGTCACGGACGCGCAGAACGACGCGTCGCAGCAGACCAACCAGTTGCAGAACTTCACCGGCGAAGGCATGAAGTCGATCATCGTCAACCCGGTCGACTCGGACGCGGTGGGCCCGGCGGTGCGCGGCGCCAACAAGTCCGACATCCCGGTGATCGCCGCCGACCGCGGCGTGAACAAGGCGAAGGCGGCGACCCTCGTCGCCTCCGACAACGTCGCGGGCGGCAAGCTGGCAGCGAAGACCCTCGCGGAGAAGCTGGGCGGCAAGGGCAAGATCGTCACGCTCCAGGGCGTCGCCGGCACCTCGGCGAGCCGTGAGCGCGGCAAGGGCTTCGCCGAGGGCATCAAGGAGTACCCCGGCATCAAGGTCGTCGCCTCCCAGCCCGCGGACTTCGACCGCACCAAGGGCCTTGACGTCATGACGAACCTGATCCAGTCCAACCCCGGCATCGACGGCGTCTTCGCCGAGAACGACGAGATGGCCCTCGGCGCAGCCAAGGCGCTCGGCGGCAAGGCGGGCAAGTCGGTCTCGGTGGTCGGCTTCGACGGAACTCCCGACGGTCTCAAGGCAGTTGAGGCGGGCACGCTGTACGCGTCCGTGGCGCAGCAGCCGAAGGAGCTGGGCAGGATCGCCGTGCGGAACGCGGTGAAGGCGGTGCGCGGCAAGGACGTCGAGTCGATGGTGAAGGTCCCGGTGAAGGTGGTCACGAAGAAGAACGTGGCCGACTTCTCCTGAAGCCCACCCCCGGGGCACGCAGCCCCGCCGTCGCCGTCACCCCGTACGAGCAGGAGCTGGATCCACAGATGCACGACCACGACCGCGACCACGACGACGCCACGTACGACCTCCTGGTCGTCGGGTCGGCCAACGCCGACCTGGTGATCGGCGTCGAGCGCCGCCCCGCCCCCGGCGAGACGGTCCTCGGCTCCGACCTCGCCACGCATCCCGGTGGCAAGGGCGCCAACCAGTCGGTCGCGGCGGCCCGCCTGGGCGCCCGCACCGCCCTGCTCGCGCGGGTCGGCGACGACGCCCACGGCCGGCTCCTGCTCGCATCGCAGCGCGCGGCGGGCGCGGACACGGTCGGCGTCCTGGTCGGCGGGGCGCCCACGGGCGTCGCGCTGATCACCGTCGACCCGTCGGGCGACAACAGCATCGTGGTCTCGCCGGGCGCCAACGCCCGGCTGACCCCCGAGGACATCCGCGCGGCGGGCAGCCTGCTCGCCGCGTCCCGGGTGATCTCGACCCAGCTGGAGATCCCGATCGAGACGGTCACGGAGGTGGTACGCACCCTGCCGGCGGCCACCCGCTTCGTCCTCAACCCGTCGCCTCCGGCGCCCGTGCCCTCCGAAGTCCTCGCCGCCTGCGACCCGTTGGTGGTGAACGAACACGAGGCGCGCTACATCCTGGGCGACGACGCGTCCGCCACGGACTCCCCCGCCGACTGGGCGCGCGCGTTGCTGGCCCTCGGCCCCCGCTCGGTGGTGATCACCCTGGGCGCCGAGGGAGCGCTGACGGCGGACGGCGACAGCTCCCCCGTCGCCGTCCCCAGCCCGAAGGTGGACGCCGTGGACACGACCGGCGCGGGCGACGCGTTCACGGCGGCCCTGGCTTGGCGCCTCGGCCTGGGCGACGACCTCCCCACGGCGGCGGCGTACGCGGCGCGCGTCGGGGCGGCGTCGGTCACCCGGCGGGGCGCGCAGGAGTCGTACCCCACGTCCGACGAGGTCGAGGCCGAGCCCGAGGCCGAGACCGAGGTGCCGTCCGCATGAAGAAGACCGGCATCCTCAACCGCCATCTCTCCGGCGCCCTGGCCGAGTTGGGCCACGGGGACACGGTCCTGATCTGCGACGCGGGCATGCCCATACCGCCGGGGCCGCGCGTCGTCGACCTGGCGTTCCGCGCGGGCGTCCCGTCCTTCGCCGAGGTCCTTGACGGGCTGCTCGCCGAGCTGGTGACGGAGGGCGGCACGGCGGCGGCCGAGGTCCGCGATTCGAACCCGGCGACGGCCGCGCTCCTGGCCTCCCGCGTCACGCCTCTCACTCTGATCCCGCACGAGGAGCTCAAGCTGCGCACGGCGAAGGCCCGCCTGGTGGTGCGCACCGGCGAGGCCACTCCGTACGCGAACGTGCTGCTGCGGTGCGGGGTGTTCTTCTAGCTCCGTGTTCTTCTAGCCCCGGGCCGTTCTAGCCACGGGCCCTTCCCCCACCCCCGGGGAAACTCAGCGTCCGGTACACCGTCACCCCGCCCGCGAGCTCCCCGCACGCCTGCGCCGCCGCACTGACGCGCTGCGTGTACGAGGGGTCGCCGGTGTCGAGGAGGATGCCGAGCGTCGTGCCGCTGTGCGCGACGGCGACGCCCAGGCCGCCGACCTCCCGGCAGATCTCCCGCATCGGCTCCAACGACCATTTGTCGCGCAGGAGTTGGTTCATCTGGGCACTGCGGGTCGCGACCCTGCCGACCTCCGCCAGGTCGCGGCGGCGGACGGCGCAGGCGAGGCGGTCGAGCAGGCGCGCGTACTCGTGACGGTCGGCCAGGGTGAATGGCTTGGGGATGCGGTTGAAGTCGACCGTGTCGACCGAACCGCCCTCGTCGATCCCCACCACGGCCATGACCGGGAGTGATCCAAGGACCCCGCGCAGGCGCACGGTGCGGTGGTGGAAGGCGACGATCGCGGGGTAGAGCACCCCGTCCGTGGGCTCGATGTCCGCGAGCAGCCGCTCGATCCGGGACGGCGGCATCTCGACCCGCAGCGCCTGCCCGACCGCCCGCGCGGTCGCGACCAGGTCGGCCGACGAGCTCGCCAGGCCCTTGCCCTCGGGGATGACGCTGTTGACGTGGAGGGTTCCTCCCACGGCCGGAACTCCGGTCTGACGCTCGGCCAACTCACCGATCGTACGGGCGAGTCTGAGCGCCTTGGTCTTCCCGGCGGGACGCACCACTACGTCTTCGAGGCCGGGCTCCCGCCGATAGGTGGCCATCGTCCACCGCGCGACGGGCAACGTCACCAGGAAGTCCCCGTCCTCCTCCGGCAGCACGCCCTGAAGCAGCTCGCCGAAGGTCCCGAAGGCGGTGCCCACTCCGGTTCCGGCCACTCCCGCGTCCGGCCCCGCACCCGGCCTCCCGCCCGCCGGGCGGGGCCGCGGTCCGACCTCCTGGGACAGCTTCACGGGTCTCCTCTCGTCGTCCGGCATCCCCTGCGGACCCACAGGCTGCCACAGCCCTAACCGTCTTGACAATCATTTTCATCTAGTGTGATGCTCTCGGCTCGGCGACCGAACACAGGGGGCAGAGGGCAGACATGCACGACCACATAGCCGAAGCGGTGAAGAAACCCGATCTCATATCCCTGGAGCCGGACTTGGTCTGTCTCCGATTCGAGACGATGAAGATCTATTCGGCTCTGGGAGCAGTCCGTCACCTGCTGGATTCAGGTGCCGTGAAACCCGGCGACACCCTCATCGACAGTTCCAGCGGCATCTACGCACAGGCCCTGGCTCTCGCCTGTCACCGCTACGGAATGAAATGCCACATCGTGGGTTCCACGACCGTGGACCGCACCCTGCGCATCCAGCTGGAGATACTCGGCGCCACGCTGGAACAGGTGCGGCCGTCCAAGAATCTCCGGCTCGACCAGGAGCTGAGAGTGCGGCGCATCGCCGAGATACTCGAGGCGAATCCGTCGTACCACTGGATGCGGCAGTACCACGACAGCATTCATTACCTCGGATACCGCGATGTGGCCCAGACCATCGAGGCCGAGGTCCCCGAAGGGCCGCTCGCCCTGGTGGGCGGGGTCGGCTCCGGGGCGTCGACCGGCGCCATCGCCGGATATCTGCGGGACGCGGGCCGCGACGTGTCGCTCGTCGGCGTGCAGCCCTTCGGCAGCGTCACCTTCGGCTCGGAGCACGTGGCCGACCCCGACATGATCATCGCCGGGATCGGCAGCGCCATCGAATTCAGGAATGTCAGGCACAAGGCCTACGACCGCGTGCACTGGGTGAATTTCGACTGCGCGGTGTCCGGCGCGGTCTCGCTTCTCAGGACCAGCGGCATCTTCGCCGGGCTTTCCACCGGGGCCGCCTATCTGACCACTTTGTGGGAAAAGCGCCGCGACGACTCCCGTACGTACGTCTTCATCGCGGCGGACACGGGCCACCGCTATGTCGAGAGCGCTTACGCGCAACACGCCAAGGCACCGGACATCGACACCTTGAAGCCGCACGAGATCACCTCGCTCGACGAGCTGAGGCACCCCTGGTCGACCACTTCCTGGCCCGACCTTCCCTGACCGCGTCACCACCGCATGCCGCCTCACCACCGCGTACGGCCTCACCACCGCGTACCGCGTCCACCACCACTCTGAAAGCACTCCACATGTCACACCCCGAGCCGCGTACGCCCCACAACGTCGCGGAGCTCATCGACGCCGTCCTGGCGGGCGATTACGGACCCGACCCCAAGGACCTCTCCGTCACCAGCGCGTTCTGGCTGTACAACACCACCCGCCTCGCGGGCAGCCAAGTGACGTACCACAACCACTACTTGCTGCTCCGGGTCGGCACGGCGTTCGGTGCCTGCTCCTTCGAGGCCGGTGAACTCGCCCCGGACTTCTGCGAGAACGCCTCGGGCCACACCCTCGACAAGCTCCTGCGCGCCGAGTCCACCCCCGTACGCATCGCCGCGCTCGACGCCTATCTCGCGCAGGTGAGCCCGCACCGTGACGCCGCGGGAGCCGAGCGCGTCACGCTGCCCACCGGCACCCCCGAGGTCCGGGCCATGGCCCGCGACGCCGCCATCGCCGGGCTGCTCGACATCGAGCCGGGCGCGAAGGTGGCCCTCATCGGCGTGGTCAACCCGCTCGTCGCGGCGATACGTGAGCGGGGCGGCGTCTGTCTGCCCTGCGACCTCAATCTCCGCACGACCCAGTGGGGCGACCAGATCACCGACGACATGACCGAGGTCTTGAAGGAAGCCGACGCCGTGGTCGCCACCGGCATGACACTGAGCAACGGCACCTTCGACCTGATCCTCGCGCACTGCCGCGAGCACGAGGTGCCGCTGGTGGTGTACGCGCAGAGCGGCAGCGCCGTGGCCCGCGCGTTCCTGCCCGCGGGGGTCACCGGCCTGTCCGCCGAGCCCTTCGCGTTCTCCCAGTTCAGCGCCGACGAGACGCCCCTCTACCGCTACCGGGAGGCGGCGTGAGCGTCGACTCCAAGGGCTCCGACGTGGCTTCCCGGGCCCCTGCCGACGACGAGGCGATACCGGGCGACCTGCGGATGGCCCGCGCGCTGTGGCCGGTCCTGGTCGCGTCCGCGGTCGGTCTGCTGCCGTTCACCGTTTTCAGCACCTACCTCGTCCCCATGGCCAAGGACGCCGACAGCAGCGTCGCCACGCTGGGCGGCCTGCGCGGACTCGGCGGTCTCGCCGCCCTGTTGGTGGGCACCGCGCTCGCCCCGCTGATCGACCGGGTGCGCAAGGAGTGGGCCGCCGCGGGCGGACTCGCCGCGCTGGGCGTGTCCGCCGCCCTCGGCGCGAGCGGGGACTTCATCCTGCTGGCCGTGTTCTGCCTGCTCGTCGGCGCGAGTACGTCGGTCCTGAACCCGGCGCTGACGGCGGCCGCCGCCGACCGCTTCGGCTCCGGGAAGGCCGCAGGCCGCGCGGCGACGCTCGTCACGGCGACCCAGTCGATGACGGCGATGCTGGCGGCGCCTGTCATCGCGCTGCCCGCCCTGTTCTGGGGCTGGCAGGGCGACCTGTTCGCCGTGACCGCGGTGTCGCTGCTCCTGGCCGCCGTCTTCTTCGTACGCGGCAAGGACAAGCCGGTCGAGGAGCAGGACGCGGGTCAACGCCTGGGCTACATAGCCTCGTTCAAGGCGCTCGGGGCGCTCCCCGGAGTCGTGCCGCTGCTGCTCATCGCCCTGCTGCGCACGGCCGTGTTCATGGGCTACCTCTCCTACCTCGCGGCCTACTACGACGACCGGTTCGCACTCGACCCCGGGCTCTTCGCGTTCGTGTGGACGCTCAGCGGAGCCTCGTTCTTCGTGAGCAATCTCCTCACGGGACGGATCACGAACTCCGCCGAGCCGCGGATCGGCACCGAACGGATGCTGGCCATCGGCCTGGTCGCCGCGCTCGTCTCGGTCGTGGGCTTCTACTTCACGCACTGGCTGCCGCTCGCGCTCGCCATGACGTCCCTGCACGCGGCCAGCCACGCCGTGGTGGCCGCGTGCGTGGTCAGCCTGCTCGTCCGGCGCTGCGGAACCCAGCGGGGCGCGGCCCTGAGCGTGAACGCCGCGGGGATGAGCCTCGGGGTCTTCGTGGGCGCGGGCCTGGGCGGACTCGGCCTCGGCCTCGCCGGCTATCCGGGGATCGCAGCGGCCTTCGGGGCGCTGGTGGTCGCGGCGCTGGTGGCGGCGGGACTCGTGCTGAGGGCAGGGCCGGTGGATGGGGACCCGGCGGACGGAAGTTCGGCGGACGGGGCCCCGCCGGACTGAGGTTCAGCGGACGGGGCTCTGGCGGACGGGGCTCCGGCTGACGGGAGTTCGGCGGACGGGACCCTGGCGGACGGAAGTTCGGCTGACGAGGCTCCGGCCGACGGGAATTCGGCTGACGAGGCTCCGGCCGACGGAAGTTCGGCTGACGAGGCTCCGGCCGACGGGAATTCGGCTGACGAGGCTCCGGCCGACGGAGGTTCAGCGGACGAGGCCCCGGCGGACGGAAGTTCGGCGGACGGGGCCCCGGCGGACGGAAGTTCACCTGACGAGGCCCCGGCGGACGGGAATTCGGCTGACGAGGCCCCGGCGGACGGGAATTCGGCTGACGAGGCCCCGGCGGACGGAAGTTCACCTGACGAGGCCCCGGCGGACGGGAATTCGGCTGACGAGGCTCCGGCGAAGGGAGCCGGGGCCACCGCTTGACCCTCGCGGGCGGCCGTCCACCCCCTGTCCTGGCAGCGGGCGAACGGCCTCGTCCAAGACTGCCGCGCTCCGGCCACCTCGCTCCGGCCACCTCACCGAGCCGCTTCGAACCGACCCGTCTCACCCGTCTCGCCCGTCCCACCCGGCTCACCCACCCCCTGGGTCCACCCCATAGCGCCGCCCATTGATCCCGCCCGACTCGAAAGGCGCGACCACCATGACCCCGCCGCCCGCGATCTCCTCTACGGCCGCCGTTGCCCTGGCGCCCGAAACGCCCCCTCCGGATCCCCCGGCCAAGGGCGTGCGGACCCGGCTCGCCTCGCGGGCGGGCCTGGCAACAGCGTGCGCCGTACTGCTCGTCGCCCTCCTCGTCTCCGTCGTCGTGGCCATCGGCCTCGGCTCCGCCGTCGTCACGCCGGGCGACACCGCCCGGCTGCTGTGGGCCGCGATGAGCGGCGGGAGCATCGATGCCGATGAGGTGACGACGTATCAGATCATCTGGCAGATCCGCACACCTCGCGTGCTCCTGGCGGCACTTGTGGGCGCGGGCCTCAGCGCGGTCGGCGTCGCCATCCAGGCGTTGGTGCGCAATGCCCTCGCCGATCCCTTCGTCCTGGGCGTCTCCTCCGGGGCGTCGGTCGGCGCGGTCGGCGTCACGGTCACGGGCGGGCTCGCGGCGCTCGGCATCTACGCGGTGTCGGCGGGGGCGTTCATCGGCGCGCTCGTCGCCTCCGTTCTCGTGTACGTCGCCTCCGCGAGCCGCGGCGGCGGGCTCTCGCCGCTGCGGCTCGTCCTGACGGGCGTGGCCATGGCGCTCGGCTTCCAGGCCGTGATGAGCGTGATCATCTACTTCGCGCCGGACAGCGAGGCGACCAGCATGGTCCTGTACTGGACGATGGGCAGCTTCGGCGCCGCCAGTTGGGGCGCCCTACCCGTCGTGGCCGCCTGCGTGCTGCTCGGCCTCGCCGTGCTGTACCGGTACAGCCGGGCGCTCGACGTCCTGGCGCTCGGCGACGAGACCGCGACGAGCCTGGGCATCAGCCCCGACCGGCACCGCAAGGGCCTGCTCCTGCTCGCCTCCCTCATCACCGGGGTGATGGTCGCCGTGAGCGGGGCGATCAGCTTCGTCGGCCTGGTCATGCCCCATCTCGTACGCATGGTGGTCGGCGCCACGCATGCGCGGGTCCTTGCCGTCGCACCGCTGGTCGGAGCGGTGTTCATGGTCTGGGTCGACCTCGTGTCGCGGACGCTCGTGGCGCCGCGCGAGCTGCCGCTCGGGGTCATCACGGCGCTGGTCGGGGTGCCGGTGTTCATCGCGCTGATGCGGCGCAAGGGCTATATGTTCGGGGGTCGTTGAGATGGAACTCGCACTCGACGGGCTGTCCGTGACGATCGACGGCAAACTCCTCGTCCGCGACCTGTCCCTCGCGGTGGGCGACGGCCAGATCGTGGGCCTGGTCGGCCCGAACGGCAGCGGGAAGTCCACCGCCCTCAAATGCGTCTACCGCGCGCTCCGCCCCAGCTCCGGCGTGGTCAGGGTGGGCGACGACGACCTCTCACGGCTGACCCCACGCCGCAGCGCGCAGGTCGTCGCCGCGATGGCCCAGGACGGCGCGGTGGACCTCGACTTCACGGTGGCGGAGGTCGTGGCCCTGGGCCGCGCGCCCCATCTGCGCGGGAACCAGGCACTCGGCGCGCGCGAACGGGACCTGTGCGCGCGGACGATGGCCCGTCTCGACCTGACCCGCCTCGCCGACCGCGGCGTACTCACCCTGTCGGGCGGTGAACGCCAACGCGTTCTCCTTGCAAGGGCGTTGGTGCAGGAGCCGCGGATCCTGGTCCTCGACGAACCGACCAACCACCTCGACGTGCGCCACCAGATCGAGCTCCTCTCGCTCCTGAAGGGCTCGGGCCTCACCGTCCTCGTGGTGCTGCACGACCTGAACCTCGCGGCGGCCGCGTGCGACCGCATCGGGGTGCTGTCCCAGGGTGCGCTGGTGGCCGCCGGAACGCCGGAAGAGGTGCTGACCACGGGGCTCGTCGACGAGGTGTTCGGCGTCAAGGCCAGCGTGATCAGCCACCCCCTGACCGGCGACCCCCAGCTCCTCTACGCACTGAGCCCCTCGCCCCCCCTCTGAACACCGAAAGGCACCACCAGGCCATGCCCAGAACCCGTACACGCACACATACACGCACACGTACACGCACCGCCGTCGGATCCGCGCTCGCGGCCGCCCTGCTGCTCGGCGGCTGCGGCGCCGAGGTCGACGCGGACCCCAAGTCCGCGGGCCCCTCCGAGAAGACCACCGTCAAGCGCTGCGGCGAGCCGGTCACGTACAAGACCCCGCAGCGCGCGGTGGTCTACGAGGGCGGCAGCGCGGACAAGATGTTCAGCCTCGGCCTGACCGAGCACGTCCAGGGTTATGTGATGCCACCGGCCAACCCGCCGGTGAGCGAGTCCCCTTGGGCGTCGGAGTACGCCAAGGTGAAGATGCTCAGCGACGACCTGCTCAACAAGGAGCTCGTCGTGGAGGCCAAGTCGGACTTCGTGGTCGCCGGCTGGAACTCGGGCTTCAGCGACCAGCGGGGCATCACCCCGCAGATCCTGGACAAGCTCGGCATCCAGAGCTTCATGCACACGGAGAGCTGCTTCAACTACCCCAAGTACCCGCAGAAGGTCACCCCGTTCAAGGCCCTGTACTCGGACCTGGACCGTCTGGGCAGGATCTTCCACGTCGAGAAGAAGGCGGACGAGGTCGTGGGCGACCTCAAGAAGCGCGTGACGGCCGTAGAGTCCAAGGCCCCCAAGGGCGGCGCCCCGGTCCCGGTCTTCCTCTACGACTCCGGCACGGACCAGCCCTTCACGGCGGGCAGCCAGGTCCCGCCCAACGACATCATCAAGTCCGCGGGCGGCAAGAACATCTTCGACGGCCTGGACGAGCGGTGGACCCAGGTGAACTGGGAGGCCGTCGCCAAGGCCGAGCCCGAGGTCGTCATCATCTTCGACTACGGCGACATGCCCGCCAAGAAGAAGATCGACTTCCTGAAGAAGTCCCCGCACACCAAGGAACTGCCCGCCGTGAAGAAGAACAACTTCTTCGTGCTCGACTACAACGAGGGCATCAGCGGGCCGCGCAACATCGACGGCCTGGAGAAGTTCGGGAAGTACGTGCGGGAACTGAAGCGGTGAAGCCGGCCGCGACTCACTGAGCCTCGTCTCACCGAGTCGCGCCTCACTGAGCCTCGTCGAGGGCGCCCGTCAGGCGGCCGAGGAGGCCCTGCAGGACAAGGACCTCCTCGACCGTCATGCCGGTCGAGGCGAGGATCCGGCGCGGCACGGGCAGGGCACGCTCACGCAGCTCCACTCCGCCCTCGGTCAGCTGGACGGTGACGGAGCGCTCATCGGCGGCACTGCGCTCACGCCGTACGAGCCCCGCGGTCTCCAGCCGCTTCAGGAGCGGTGAGAGCGTCCCGGAGTCCAGGCGCAGCCGCTCGCCGATCGCCTTGACGGGCTGCGGGCCGCTCTCCCAGAGCACCAGCATCACCAGGTACTGGGGATAGGTGAGGCCCAGGTCCTTGAGGGCATCGCGGTAGACGCCGCCGAAGGCGCGCGAGGCGGCGTGCAGCGAGAAGCAGACCTGGTGGTCGAGGCGGAGGAGCTCGGCGTCGGGCAGTCCCGGTTCCGTGGTCGGCGATGGCGTCATGGATCCAGGGTACCTGCCACACGCCATTCAGTTGTGCACAACTAAATCGTGTGCAACCATTACTGACGTGACCGAGCGAACGAACCCCGTTCATCTCGTTCGTCGACCGAGGGAAGAGGACACCCCCATGAACGCGCTGTACACCGCCGTCGCCACCGCCAATGGCCGCGAGGGCCGCGCCGTCAGCTCCGACGGCCAGATCGACCTCGCGCTCGCCATGCCGCCCGCCCTCGGCGGCAACGGCCAGGGCACCAACCCCGAGCAGCTCTTCGCCGCCGGGTACGCGGCCTGCTTCGCCAGCGCGATGGGCGCGGTCGCCCGTGAGATGAAGGTCGACACCAAGGACGTCTCGGTGACCGCCGAGGTCTCCATCGGCAAGGACGGCGCGGGCTTCGGCCTCGCGGTCGTGATGCGCGTGGAGCTGCCGGACTCCCTGGCGGGCGAGACCGGTCAGCAGCTGGTCGAGGCGACGCACGCGTACTGCCCGTACTCCAAGGCCACGCGCGGCAACATCGAGGTCGAGCTCGTCATCGAGTAGGGATCGAACAAGAGAGGGCCGGACGGCGGGTACCGTAGAGGTACCGATCTCATGGGCCTCCTGGTGGGCTGCGTGAACCCCAGGAGGCCCAGCATGACGACGAACCGCGGACGCAAGGACGTGATCCGGAACCGGATGACGTCGACCGGCGAGTCGTACAACGTCGCCGCCCGCAACCTCAAGGCCATGAAGGACATGGGCGCCACCCGCGAGGCCGTCGTCACGCAGCGCTGGCAGCCCGCCGAGACCCTGGACGTGCCGTGCCCCTGCGGCGGCACCTGCGAGCCCGGCGAGAAGTGCGACCACTGCCACGCCCGCCACCGCCACGTGGCCCGCTACCCCGGCAGCCGCACCGAGGTCGAGACCTGGGTCGACTGCTACGACTGCATGGGCTGCTCGTCCTCGTACACGATCACCGTCGTCCTGCCCGGCCGCCCGTGGGGCGTCGCCGAGACGGTGATCCAGGGCGCGTCCGCCGAGCCGGTGATCCGCGCCACGGTCTTCCCGGGCGTGAAGCACCCGCTGCTGCGTCCCGAGACGCCGGACGAGGACTGAGCCCCGCCGGGCTCCCTGAGCGGGGTCCGGAGCGTGTCCGGTATCCGAATATGGCTGACCGGCATCTGACCGGTTTCCTCCCTTGACGGTGGGTCGTCCCACCTTCAATATCAGGCAACGCACATCGCGCCACACACCTCACCTCACGCTCAGCGCAGCTCCAGCGCCCTGCGGCATCCGCGTCGCAGGGCGTCAGTACGTTCCGTCCCCCTCGCTGTTCGGAATTCGGAGCCCCACATGAGAATCTCCAGACCCGCCATGCCCCGCGCCATAAGACGGGCCACCGCAGGCGTCGCCACCCTCGCCGCGGCAGGGCTGATCGCCGTCACCGCGCCGACCGCCCTCGCGGCCCCGTCCCCGACGCTCGCGGCCCCCGACATCCCGCTCGCCAACGTCAAGGCGCACCTGACGCAGTTCCAGTCCATCGCCACGGCCAACGGCGGCAACCGCGCCCACGGACGCCCCGGCTACAAGGCATCGATCGACTACGCGAAGGCCAAGCTGGACGCGGCCGGTTTCACCACCACCGTGCAGCAGTTCACCTCCAGCGGCGCCACCGGCTACAACCTCATCGCGGACTGGCCGGGCGGCGACCCGAACAAGGTCCTGATGGCGGGCGCCCACCTCGACAGCGTCACCTCTGGCCCCGGCATCAACGACAACGGCTCGGGCTCGGCCGGTGTCCTGGAGACCGCGCTCGCCGTCTCGCGCGCGCAGCTGCAGCCGACCAAGCACCTGCGGTTCGCCTGGTGGGGCGCGGAGGAGCTGGGCCTGATCGGGTCGAAGTACTACGTCAACAACCTTCCCGCCACCGAGCGTTCGAAGGTCTCCGGCTATCTCAACTTCGACATGATCGGCTCCCCGAACCCGGGCTACTTCGTCTACGACGACGACCCCACCATCGAGAAGACCTTCAAGGACTTCTACGCGGGTCTGAACGTCCCCACGGAGATAGAGACCGAGGGCGACGGCCGCTCCGACCACGCCAGCTTCAAGAACGTGGGCATCCCGGTCGGCGGCCTCTTCACCGGCGCGAGCCGTACGAAGTCCAGCGCCCAGGCCCAGAAGTGGGGCGGCACGGCGGGCCAGGCCTTCGACCGCTGCTACCACTCGTCCTGCGACACCACGGCGAACATCAACGACACCGCCCTGGACCGCAACAGCGACGCCATCGCCCACGCCGTCTGGACCCTGGGCACGGAGACTCCCGTCCCGCCCGGTGACTCGTACGAGAACACCACGGACGTCGCCATCCCGGACAACGGCGCGGCCGTGACCTCGACGGTGAACGTCACCGGCCGCACGGGCAACGCCCCGGCCACCCTCAAGGCGGACGTCGACATCCGGCACACCTGGCGCGGCGACGTGGTCGTCGACCTGCTCGCCCCGGACGGCACGGCCTACCGCCTGAAGAACTCCAGCAGCAACGACTCGGCCGACAACGTCATCGCGACGTACACGGTCAACGCGTCGAGCGAGGCGGCGAACGGCGCCTGGAAGCTGCGGGTGCAGGACGTGGCGGCGCAGGACACCGGCTACATCAACAGCTGGAAGCTGACGTTCTGACCCCGCTCCGTCCGGCGGTGGCTCCCGCGTCTACCCGGCGTCGGGAGCTCCCGCCTCCCGCGGACCCGACACGACCCGCGCCGCCAGATCCAGGAACGCCTCCGCCGTGCGTCCTCTGAGGCGGGCGAGTTCCTTGGCGCGGTGTTCGGAGAGGTGGAGGTCGAAGGGGATGAGGACGGTGCCGGCGCACGCGTCGGTGAAGCGCTCCTCGACCTCCGTGTCCCGCAGGGGCTTGTCGATGCCGCCGAGGCGGGACGCGACGATCAGGGCCTGGCCGGCCAGTTCCTCGCGACCCCGCTCGCGCAGGTCGTCGAGGAGCTCGGCGGCGGCCGTCACGGAGTAGGTCGAGGTCGTGCAGCAGACGATCAGACGGTCGGCCATGTCCAGGGCCACGTCGAGCGCCGGGTCCCGCGGCGGCGCCGCCCAGTCGGTCAGCATCACGGGGTAGTGGCGGGCCGTCATCGTGAGGATGCGGCGGTACTCCTCGGCGTAGGCCGGGCTGCGGACGGCGTAGCTGGCCCGGTGCGCGAGGATTTCAAGGCCCGAGGGGGCGAGGCTGGTCAGGCGGCGGATGTCGGCGTGGCCCGCGTCCATCGGCAGCCTGGTGAGATCGCGGGGTGTCGCGGTGTTCTGCCGGACCAGGTAGCCGTTCAGGTCACCGCTGACCGGGGCGCCGTCCATGGCGAGGACCGGCTCGCCGCGCACCGCCACGAACAGCGAGCCCAGCATGAACGTGGTGGTGGACCGGCCGCAGCTCGGGTGGGCGCCGACCACGATGACGCGTCTGCTGTACGTGAGGGGGCGGCGGGCCAGGGACAGGCGGTTCTCGTGCGCGGCGCGGGCGCCTCCGATCCCCAGGTCCACGCGGAGGCTGCGACGGCCGATCCGGGAAGCGGCCGGAGCGCTCTGCTCGCTCGCCGTGGTCTGCAGGGGCGGGCGCGGAGGCACGCGGCCGGAGGAGGCCGCCGGCTGTCCGGAGGGCTTCCCGTCGCCGCGCATGGCCTGCGCGATCGCGACGTACCGGGCCAGCCTGTCGGCGACCGAGGCTGCGGTGGGCCGCCTGCCCGGGTCCGCGTCCAGGCACTGCTTGACCATGTCGCGAAGGGGCTGCCAGGTGGTGCCCTGCCAGAGCTGCATGCCGTCGGGCAGGCCGGGCAGGGAGGTCTGCCGCTTGCTGCTGATCAACCGCAGCAGTTCGCCGAGGGACTTGACGTTGTCCTCTCGCGTCGGCGCGGCTCCCGCACCGGAGAACTCACCGTCCACGACGCAGTCCGAGAGGCCGACGAGCACCACGGACCGTTCCAGGACCATCACCGAGTCCGGGGTGAGACCGGCCGGAACCAGCCCGTTGAGATGGCAGATGCTCAGCGCGCTCGCCAGGTGCCAGGCGAGCAGCAGGCTGGTGAGGATGTCGAACGCGGAGGTGCCTTCCGGCGTTTCGTACGCGAGGAGTTCATTGAGCCGGGGCGGCTGCAGATCCGTGTTCCCGGGGGCCGCGACCAGCCGCATGGCGAGCCAGGCGGGGCGGTCGTCGAGTCCGGAGGCCAGGAGCTCGGGGGCGTAGCGCCCGTTCATCCGGCGCAGCGCCTCGGCCTCGGTGATCAGCAACTGCTCGGTGGCCACGGGCAGATCGGGACGTGCCACCCGCAGGGCCGCCTCGCCGCCGCTGTCGTCCCGGCCTCGGTAGACCAAGGTGCGGGTGCCTGCCCTGCGGCCGAGCAGCTGAAAGCGGCCGAGGCGCTTGGGATCCTGCGGGGTCAAGGGTGCCCACGGCTCCGCACGGGGCCCGTCCGGCGCGTCGAAGGCCGGGACACGGGGCTGCGCCGCCACGCCGAACCGTGCGAGGAGCCGGCGTTCGACCGCGGTGAAGGAATGGAAGGCGGCGGGCACCGTGTCCGCTCCTTCGGGGTGGGTGAGCCAGGCGGGGAAGTCCGGTGAGCGGCCGGCCAGTTGTTCCAGGCGCCGGCCGATGGCCCGCCCGGTGCGGAGCAGTTCGGAGCTGGGCACGGCGTCGAGGAGCGCGGTCTTGCTCTCCTCCGTGAAGTCGAAGATGCGGTGCTTCGCGGGCAGCGGCCCCGGCACGGGAGCCGGGTACGGGTGCATCAGACCCCCCAGGAAGACCTCGGCCAGCTGCGCGGCCGGGGCCCGCCAGGGCACGGCGGACTGCACGAGCCGCATGACGGGCACGGACAGCGGGGAGACGGCGGCCAGATGCGCGGCCAGCCGGTACGCCTCCGGGGATGCCGCGTCACGGAAGTGCTGGATGCCGCGGACCTCGCGCCCCGGGGTGATCGGCGCGAGCCGCTGCGGGCGGGCCAGGAGGGGCAGTTCGACGGTGGTGCCCGGCGAGGTGAGCAGCAGCGACCAGTCCCGCAGCGACTCCGCCACCGGTTCGAGGACGGGGATGGGCACGCCGGAGAAGTCGGCGACGCCCACGGGCAGCACCCGGTCGGTGATCTCCCACGACGTGTTGGCGCCGCCGGTCCTGCGGGTGGTGGCCTGCCAGCGGTCGGCCTGGATGCCGGAGCCGTCCCACAGCGCGGGCGGCAGGGTGTGGAGCACCGCCACCGGACCTCTGGTGGCCCACTCCAGCAGAGTGTCGTGCATGGTGCCGCGCCGCCAGGCGCTGCCGAGGCCGTCGCTGACGACGAGGACCAGTGTCTGTCCGGTCGGGTCGAGCAGGGTGCTCGGCGACATGGTGGAGCCGCCGCTGTCGAAGGGCCTGCCGTGCAGGACCGGGGTGTCGGCGCCACGGGTGTCGAGACCGAGGACCCGGATGGAGCGGAAGGCGGCCAGGCGTTGCAGCGCGGTGCGCAGATCGGCGGCGAGCCGGTGCCACAGGAGCATCGAGAGGCCGCCGTCGACGACAAGGGCCAGATGCAGCCAGCGTTCACGCGCCGGACGCATGACCACATCGGGCAGCCGCGTCTCGGCCAGCGCCGCCGCGGTGGCTGCCTCGTCCAGTTCCTGACGCCACCTGCTGGGCCGCTTGCGCTTCAGCGGGCGCAGCGCGCGTCCGATGAGCAGCTCCTGCCGCAGCGCCTTGTCCTCGGGGACACGCAGGGGAAGGGCGGGCTGTTCCTCGTCCGCCGGCAGGGGCGCGGGGCGGTCGGGAACAAGAGGGGGCAGGGACGCGGCGTGCAGCTCGGGCGTGGTGAGGTCGGGCAGGTCGTCGTCGGGCGTGGCCGGTTCGGGGGGTTCGCCGTCGTCCTCGGCCGGTTCGGACGCCTCGCCGTGCGGGGACGGCTCCGGGCGGCTGTGCGCGCGGCGGCTCGCACGTTCCAGCGGCAGCTCTCCGGGGCCGTCGGTCAGGCGGTGGGCCAGCCACAGCACGTCCAGGACTTCTTGCGCGTCGAGGCTCTGCCCAGCCGCCTTGAGGACCCGCAGGGCGGTGGCCAGGGTGTCGTCCCTGCGGTCCACGGTCAGAGGGTTCCCGTCAGCTGGTGGAGCACCGCGTCCAGCAGCCCTTCGGCGTCCAGGTCCACTCCCCCTGCCCGCAGGAACACCGCGTTGAGCAGCTGGTCGGTGGCGAGTTCGCCGGGTGCCCGGCGGCGCAGGAACGCCTGTAGCAGGTCGTCGACCTCCAGGAGCGCTCCGTCCCCCAGGTGCGCCGAGACGATGGCGCGCAGCCGGTCCTCGTCCGGGACCGGAAGGTCGAGCCGGATGCAGCGGCGCAGGAAGGCGGGCGGGAAGTCGCGCTCGCCGTTGCTGGTGATGACGACGACGGGGAACTCGACGCACTGCACCCGGCCCTGCTCGACGGCGACCGAGCCGTGGTGGTCCGCCGTCAGGACGTCGACGGTCGCCATCTCCTCGGGCAGCCGGGCCAGTTCGGGTATCTCGAAGACGCCCTCCTCGAAGACGGTCAGCAGATCGTTCGGCAGGTCGACGTCGCCCTTGTCCATCTCGTCGACGAGCAGCGCCCGAGGTGTGCCGGTCGGGGCGAGGGCCGTGCCCAGAGCACCGAGCCGGATGAAGTTGCCGATGGAGGGCTCGCGGTCTCCGCGGTCACGGCTGAGGGTGGTCTCCCTCAGGCGTCCGATGGCGTCGTACTGGTAGAGGGCGTCCTGCACGCTGGAGCGGCTGTTGACCGGCCAGCGCAACAGCTCGCCGAGGCTGAGTTCGTGCGCGACGGCCCGCGCGAGCGAGGACTTGCCGGTGCCCGCGGGACCTGTCACCAGGAGCGGCCTGCGCAGATGCAGTGCCGCGTTGACCACGTCCGCGTGCTCCCGGGCGATCAGATAGGGCAGCGGCGCCGCCGATCCGTCCGGCGGGCTGAACCGGCGCCAGGGCGGGGCGGGCGGCATGGTGACGGGGCGCGGCATGCCGTCGCCGCGGAAGATCCGCCAGCTGCCGTTGGAGTCCGTGCTCATGTTCCCTCCTGGGGCTCGGACAGATGCAGTTGCGGAACCGTGCGGTCCGGGTCGGCCCAGGCGAGGACCGGTCGTCCGGGAAAGGCGCGGGGCTGGTGCACCGTCTTGGCGCGGTACGACCGCACGCCTTCGGGGAGTTCACGGGTGGTCACGCCGCTCATCCGCTCCACGGCGTGGGACTCGCGCCCGAGGCCCCGGTCCCACACGACCACCGGGATCCCGACCACCAGGCATGCCTGCACGACCTCGTCGCGCAGCCGCGGCGGGACGTCCACCGCGACGCGCACGGCGTCCGCGTGGTCCATCAACGCGCCGTAGATCTCGCGCCGTCCCAGCGACTCGTCGGCGAACAACAGGGAGACGCCCGTGTCGAGCTGGCGCCAGCGGCGGCGCCAGTCAGGGAGAAAACGTTCGTTGCGGCGCAGGAGTTCCGGACAGTTGACGACCAGTGGGTACTCCGCGCCGATGACCCCCGGCACCAGATCGTCGGGCCCGAAGCTCTCCCACTCGTCTATCGGCAGGTTCAGACCCGCCCGGTCGACCAGCGCCTCCACGAGGGGTCTTCGGTCGCTCGGCGAGGCCTGGTGCAGCGACTCCAGGACCCGCAGCAGCTCCCGCGCGGCCAGCGCCGCGCTGAACGTGACATCGCCCTCCGTCGACACCTGCCGGGGCCCGGCGCCCTCGTCGCACCAGACGCGCAGCCGGTAGCGGTCCTCACCGCTGCGGCTCACCTGCACCAACACCCGCAGTGGCACGTCCCGTTGACCCTGTGTCCTGGACCAGTCCACCGCGTCGGAACGGCGTTCGGCGAGGGCCGAGCGGGGGATGCCGAGCCGTTTGGCGACGCCGTCCGACCACATCCGCAGCCGTGCGCACTGCGCGGGCAGGCACAGGGCCGCCATGTACTCCATCACCCGCAGCAGGGCCGGAACCCGGAACCCCTCCCCGTCCGTGCGGCTGTCGCCCGGCAGGCATTCCAGGTGATCGAGATAGGCGTCGGTGGAGTCCGCCCCGGGGAAGGCGGCCGCCAGGGGCAGTGCGGCGCGCACCGCTTCCGGCAGCCGGGCCAGGGTGGCCGCGGGGACCCCCTTCAGCGCCTGGTGGAGTCTGCGGTGCTCGTCGGGCGAGAGCAGCCGGGGCACCGGGGAGAACTGTCCGGCGTCCAACAGCGGGCGGACGGCGGCGGGTTCGGGGCGCCGCAGCACTTCGGCGAGCGCCGCGAGCGCGCGGGGTTCGGTGACCAGGAGCTGGGCGAACTCCGCGGGAGTGGGGGCGGATTCGCCGCCCGGGTGGCCATATCCGCACCGGCGCGCGACGGCCCGCGCGTGGTCCCCGCGCAGCTCGGGTGAGGGCATGATGCCCTCGAGGAGTTCGGTGAGCACCGGTAACGCGGGATCGTCCGGGTCGGCCACGGCGACGTCGAGGAGGTCATCGGCGCCGACGGCCCGCAGTTCGGCCTCGATGCGCTGCCAGGGGATGCCCCAGCTGCGGCGCGAGAGGTGCTGGGAGCTGAAGGGCCTGGCCGCCCCGGTGACGGGGTCGGCGGGCGGCATGATGTGGGCGACCACCAGGCCCACGGCGGCATTGTCGGTGACCGACCAGAGCGGGCCGCCGCTGAAGGCGGGGCCGATGGCCATCCCGGTGGGCTCTCCGTCCACGTAACCGAGCAGGTCGTCACAGGTCTTGACCCGTACGTCGGCGAAGGAACTGCTCATGCCGCTGCCGTGCCAGGCCCGCAGCGACTGCCCCTGCACCATGGGCTGCCACAACGGCGAGGGGACAGCCTCGTGGGGCATCGAGTCGAGGCGCAGCACCGCGAGGTCGCCGAGCCATTCGTGATCGCTCTTCTCCTGCACCTCCGCCGCGCCGTCGAGACGGCGTGGCGGCACCCAATGGACCACCCTGGTCTCGTGGTTGACGGAGGCGGACGGCCCGCGCAGGGTCACGTGCACCGTCTCGCGACCGGGGTGCCGGGTCTCGAACGGCCTGCGCCCCAGGGCGTCGTTGACGACATGAGCACAGGTCAGCAGCCGGGTCGGGGTCAACAACACCCCGGCTCCCGCGGTCTTGACGTCGCGGGTGCGCAGCACCGAGACGACGCAGTGCCGCGGGTCGGCCGAGGGGGACCCGGCCTCGGTCAGGAACCAGCCCATGTCAGCCGGCCGACGCAGGGCGCTGCCACGTCGCCGAGACGGTGAGGTGGGCCTGCGCGCTGCCGCCGACGATGCCGAGCTTGAGATCCTGCCCGACCTGCACCCCGAACGTCACGCTCGCCTCCTGCGGGGGCCGTTCGGACTCCATCACCGCGTCATGGACCTCGCGGATGAGGGGACCCAGCGGGCGCAGGGTGGTGCGCAGCGCCTCGACGGCGAACGCGGCCACCGCGTCGCCGCCCCGTGACACCGGAACGCTGTGGCCCATGCCGTCGGGCAGGTCCCCGTCCGACTCCGGTTCCGGCACGGGCGGCTGTCCCTGGGCGGGGAACACCTCGAAACGGATGGCGGTCCCGTCGGCGAGTTCGAGCTCAGTGAAGTTGGGCACCTTCACATTGTGCCGATCAGCGACGACGGCGTACCGGGTTCGGCGGAAGCGGAGCAGTCGCCGCGGTTCTCGGCTCCCGAGCGGGCGACGACCCGGTGGCTCAGCCCTCCTCGGGCGCCAGCGTCAACGAGATCGAGTTGATGCAGTACCGCTGGTCCGTAGGCGTGGCATACCCCTCGCCCTCGAAGACGTGACCGAGGTGCGACCCGCACCGCGCGCAGCGGACCTCCGTGCGCACCATGCCGTGCGAGGAGTCCTGGAGCAGCTCGACCGCGTCCGTGTCCTTGGGGTCGAAGAAGCTCGGCCAGCCGCAGTGCGACTCGAACTTCTCCTCCGAGGTGAACAGCTCCGCCCCGCACGCACGACAGGAGTAGACACCCTTCGTCTTCGTGTCGGTGTACTCACCCACGAAGGCCGGTTCCGTCCCGGCCTGGCGCAGGACCGCGTACTCCGAGGGGCTGAGCTCCGCGCGCCACTGCTCGTCCGGCTTCTCGACGTCGTACGACATGAGACTGAACCCCTTAATGCTTCGACTTGCTACTTCGACAGCTCTGCCAGGATCTGCGGGCCGAGGTCCGTGACGTCGCCCGCTCCCATGGTGAGAACGAGATCGCCGGGCCTCGTCATTCCCGCGACGACCGCCGCTGCCTCCGTCTTGTCGTGCACGGCCCGTACGTCGGCGCCCGCCGCCACGGCCGCGTCGATGATCAGGGCGCTGGTGATGCCGGGGATCGGGTCCTCGCGGGCGGGGTAGATGTCGAGGACCACGGAGGCGTCCGCGAGGGCCAGGGCCTGGCCCATCTCCTTGCCCAGCTCCTGCGTGCGGGAGAAGAGGTGCGGCTGGAAGAGGACCAGGAGGCGCGAGTCGCCCGCGGAGGAGCGCATCGCCTCCAGGTCCGCGGTCATCTCCGTGGGGTGGTGCGCGTACGAGTCGATGACCTGGACGCCCTTCGCCTCGCCCTTGAGCTGGAGGCGGCGCTTGACGCCGGTGTACGAGCCGAGGGCGGACGCGAGGTTGTGCGCCGGGATGCCGAGCGCGATGCCCGCGGCCAGGGCGGCCACCGCGTTGTGGGCGTAGTGGCGGCCGGGGACCGAGACCGTGAAGGTCAGGAACTTGCCGTTGAGGATGACCGTGACCTCGCTGGTCAGGCCGCGCGGGGTGACCTTGTGGATCCGGAGGTCGGAGCCCTCGGACTCGCCGTACGTGACGACCTTCAGCTCGCCCAGGTCGCGCACGCGCCGCGTCAGCTCGGCCGCGCCGGACTGGTCCGCCGCGATCACCAGGGTGCCGCCGGGGACGATCTTGCCCGCGAAGGTCTCGAAGGACTCGTAGATCTCGTCCATCGACGCGTAGTTGGCGTGGTGGTCGAGCTCCACGTTCAGGACGATGGCGACCTCGGGCGCGTACTTGTGGAAGCTGCGGTCGCTCTCGTCCGCCTCGGCCACGAAGATGTCGCCCACGCCGTGCAGCGCGTTCGAGCCCGGGGCGTCCAGGTCGCCGCCGATCGCGTACGAGGGGTCGAGGCCGAGGGTGGAGAGGGTGACCGCGAGCATCGACGTCGTCGTGGTCTTGCCGTGCGTGCCGGCCACCGCGATCGGGCGCAGGCCCTCCATCAGGGAGGCCAGGGCGTCCGAGCGGTGCACGACCGGGATGCCGAGCTCGGTGGCGCGGGCCAGCTCGGGGTTGTCGGCGCGGATCGCGGAGGAGACGACCACGCAGGTCGCGTCGGAGGCGAGGTGCGCGGCGTCGTGGCCGATGTGGACCGTGGCGCCCAGGGTCCGCAGGGCCTCGGCCGTGGCCGACTCCCGCGCGTCACTGCCCGCGACCTTGGCGCCGCGCTGGGCGAGGATCTTGGCGATGCCCGACATTCCGGCGCCGCCGATGCCGATGAAGTGCGGTCGGTCCATGGCGGTGGGCAGGCCGGGTGCCATACGTGTGTCTCCCCAAGATCCAAGAGTTACGGCAGCTGAGCTGCTGAGCAGGGCCCAGACTATTGCCTCGGGCGGACAGCGGGCACATCTGCGCCCCGTAAGGGGCGCGGGGAACTGCGCGACCAGCCCCCACCGGCCCGCAGAGCCGTCACCGCAATTCCAGCGAAGCGCTCAGTCCTCCGTGTGCGAGAACAGCTTCAGGACGGGAACGCCCACCTTGTGCCGGGCACGAGACGCCCAGTCACGGTGGAAGAACTCTTCCACGTAGTGCGGGTCCGTCAGGACGATGACCTCGTCCGCGTCTGCCTCGTCGACCAGCTGCTTGAGCGCGTCGAGGGGGTGGTCCTCGATCAGCTGTCCCGTCGCCTCGCAGCCCGCCGCGTGCAGCGCCATCAGAGAGACCTCCAGCGCCTTCTGCGCGGGGGCCGTCGCGTCCTGCCCCTCCGGGACGTCCCCTTCCCTCGCCGCCTCGTCGAGCTCCCCCAGAGCCACGTCGTCGATGGCCCGCAGCAGGCGGTCAGCCTGATCGCCACGGGGCTGGAGCAGCACCCGGAAGGTGACCGTCTCGTCGCCGTGCAAGGTGGTGACGAACTCCACGTCGGCGGAGGTCAGGGCCTTCTCGATCATCAATACGCTTGTGAACACGACAGGCGCCCTTCTCATCCGTGGGCTGCCGAGAGTCTGTCTCGACAGGCCCCTGCGGAAACCATCCTGCCCCGTGGCCGCACGGGGTCTGCGACTTTTAGTGTGCCCAGCGGAAGCGAAACGGAACGGTCGATTCCGCTGATTGTCAGGTTCGACGGTATCGGGTGAAGAGGAACCCGGCCTCCTCCAGTACGGAAGCCAGAGCGAATCGTTCCGGCACCGCCACCGCGGACCCCCAGGCGATCCGCTGCGCGTCCCCCGCGGTGAGCATCGGGGACACCGTCCAGCAGAGCTCGTCCAGGGCGCCCGCCGCCACGAACTGGCCGAGCAGCCGGGGCCCGCCCTCCGTGAGCAGCCGGGTCAGGCCGCGCTCGGCCAGGGCGGGTGCGACCCGCTCGGGCTCGACCGCTGCCCCCTCCCCCGCGATCACCACCACGGCGCCCGCCTTCTCGGCCGCGGCGACCCGCTCGGCGGGCGCCGCCGCACCGGTCACCACGAGCGTGGGCACCGGCGGCGCGGTGAAGAGCGGAAGAGTGAAATCCAGGTCGAGGCTCGCGCTGACCACGGCGATCGCGGGCGCCACCGTCTGCCCGGCGGCCGCCCTGCGCTCGGCGAAGGCCTCACGCGCGCGTGCCGGGCGGTAACCCTCCTGGCGGACCGTTTCCGCACCCACGACCACGGCGTCGGCGATCCCGCGCAGGGTGCCGAAGATCCGCATGTCCGTGGCGTTCGAGATGGGCTGCGACCGGCCGTCGTGCTGGGCCGCCCCGTCGAGCGTGGACACCATGTTGGCGCGCAGCCAGGCGCCGCCGCCCGAGGGATAGGCATACGCGTCGGCCAGCTCCCCCAGCCCCCACTCTCGTACTGATGTTTCGTCTGTCTGGTCGGTCACAGGGAACAGGCGTCGCATGTCCAGCAGTCTTGCACGGCGCTTAGAGTTAGGAACCGTGTCGTCCTCCACCGCCGCCCCCGGGCAGAGCCCCATAGCCGAAGCGGCTCCCCTGTCGCTGTGCGCCCGTGCGCCCCATGTCCCCGCCGACCGTCTGGTCGCCGAGATGGTGCCGCCCCCGCGCTTCGACTCCGTCCGCTTCGATACGTACATCCCGGACCCGAACCAGCCGAGCCAGACCGAGGCCGTGCGGGTCCTGAGCGGCTTCGCGGCCGGGCTCGGCGGGGCGCACGCGTCCGGCGCGGGCAAGCGCCGCTGGTTCCAGAAGAAGGCGGCCGCCCCCACGGGCCCTCGTGGCGTCTACCTCGACGGCGGCTACGGCGTGGGCAAGACCCACCTCCTCGCCTCCCTCTGGCACGCGACGCCCGCCGCGCCCGAGCAGAAGGCGTTCGGCACCTTCGTCGAGCTGACGAACCTGGTCGGGGCGCTCGGCTTCCAGCAGACCGTGCGCACGCTCAGCGGGCACCGGCTGCTCTGCATCGACGAGTTCGAGCTCGACGACCCGGGCGACACGGTGCTCGTGTCCTCGCTGCTCGCGCGGCTCGTCGAGGAGGGCGTCGCGCTCGCCGCGACCTCGAACACGCTGCCGGGCAAGCTCGGCGAGGGCCGGTTCGCCTCCGCCGACTTCCTGCGCGAGATCCAGGGCCTGTCCACCCACTTCCGGTCGCTGCGCATCGACGGCGAGGACTACCGCCACCGGGGTCTTCCGGAGGCTCCGGCTCCGTACTCGGACGAGCAGGTCACCAAGGCCGCGTACGCGACCGAGGGCGCGAGCCTCGACGACTTCCCGCTGCTGCTCGACCACCTCGCGCGCGTCCACCCCAGCCGGTACGGAGCGCTCACCGACGGGCTCCACGCCGTCTGCCTCACCGATGTGACGCCGGTCCCCGACCAGTCGACCGCGCTGCGTCTCGTGGTGCTCGCCGACCGGCTGTACGACCGCGAGGTCCCTGTGCTCGCCTCGGGTGTCCCCTTCGACCAGCTGTTCAGCGAGGAGATGCTGAACGGCGGCTACCGGAAGAAGTACTTCCGGGCGATCTCGCGGCTCACGGCGCTCGCGCGGGACGCGAAGGGACTCGTGCGGCCGTAGCGACTCGCCTCTACGCGCGTGGTTCCCGCACGCCTGGGCGCGTGGTACACACATCCGGTCATGTTCCTGTCCGCCAGCAGGAGGTCGACCGTAATGTCCACGACACGACGTCAAGTACTAGCTCGTACCGGTGCGGTGGGTGCGGGTATCGCCTTCACCGGCGCGCTCTCGGAGCTCTTCGCCGGGAGCGCGGCCGCTCAGGGCAAGGCTGGGTACGGGCCGCTTGTGCCCGACCCCGCCGGTCTGCTCGATCTGCCGAAAGGTTTCCGCTACAAGGTCCTCTCGCGCGAGGGCGGCGACCTGCCGTCCGGTGAGGGAAAGGTGCCGAGCAACTTCGACGGCATGGACGCCTTCCGCGGCAAGCACGGCGGCGTCCACCTCGTCCGCAACCACGAGAACCGCCACAACGGCAGAACCCCCGTGCCCACGGTCAAGGGCCTCACCTACGACCCGATGGGCAAGGGCGGCTGTACGGCGCTCTCGCTCGACCGCCACAACAACGTCCTGAGCGAGCGCGTGGCGATCGCCGGGACCGCGGTCAACTGCGCCGGCGGGCCCACCCCTTGGGGCACCTGGCTCACCTGCGAGGAGACCGAGGACAAGGCCGGCACGAACGGCTACACCAAGGACCACGGCTTCATCTTCGAGGTCGACCCCGTCGACCCGCACCGCACCGGAGCCGTGCCGCTCACCGCGATGGGCCGCTTCCAGCACGAGGCGATCGCCGTCGACCCCAGGCGCGGTGTCGTCTACGAGACCGAGGACGCCTTCCTCAAGCCCTTCGGCCTCTTCTACCGCTTCCTGCCCAAGAAGCCCGAGGGAGGCCGCGGTTCACTCCGCGCGGGCGGCAAGCTCCAGGCCATGCGGGTGCCGGGCGTGCCCGACCTGTCCGCGATCCAGGAGACGGGGGCGTGCTTCGAGGGCATCGAGTGGGTCGACGTACCTGACCCGCTGGCCGCTCAAACACCCATCAGGAACCAGGACTTCGGCCCCAAGGGCATCACGCACGCGCAGAAGCTGGAGGGCTGCTACTGGGGCGGGAAGTCCGTCTACTTCGTGTCGTCGTTCGCGCACAGCGCGGAGGGCTCGGCGGGCGACCACTTCGGCCAGATCTGGCGCTACGACCCCTCCGAGCGCCGCCTCACCCTCGTGATCGTCTTCGGCCCGAGCACCGACATCCAGCTGCCCGGCGAGTCCCCGGACAACATCTGCCTCGCCCCCAGCGGAGGTCTGATGGTGGCCGAGGACGGTGACGGCGCGCAGCACGTGTACGGCCTGACGCGCCGCGGAGAGGTCTACACGATGGCCCGCGGCCGGCAGAACATCGGCACTCCGGAGAAGCCCGAGTGGGGCGAGTTCGCGGGCGTCTCGTTCTCGCCGGACCACGACACGATGTACGTCAACTGCTACAACCCCGGCACGACGTTCGCCGTGACGGGGCCGTGGCACAGGACCTGACCTGACCTGACGCGGGGTGCGTGGCGGTAGGCCGCCACGCACCCCGTGGGTCGGTCCGCGACCGCTAGGAACCGATCAGCGGGTGGTGGTCGGACAGGTTGGTGTACGTGTACTGCTTGCCCCAGCTGGAGACCGTCCAGGGCGCGCTCTGCTCCTTGACCACCTCGTTGTGCCAGCTCGCGGGGCGGGCGTGGCCCTTGCGGTGCAGGACGTAGTCCAGGTCCTCGCGCGGGTCGTCCGGGTAGCGCTCGGCGGCGATGGAGTTGTCCTGGGTGTCGAAGGAGTACGGGTGGCCCGTGCGGCCGTCGGCGGGCGCGAAGCCGCCGTCGGCGAGCATGGAGGCGTACTCGTCGCTGTGCGAGTCGACGTTGAAGTCGCCCGCCACGACGACCTGTTCGCCCGCCGGGATGTTCTTGGCGTCCAGGAAGGCGTCCATCTCCTTGAACTGCGTGGCACGGGTCGCGGCCGCCTCGCCGGAGCCGCAGCCCGGGTCGGTGGACTGGGTGTGGGTGCCGACGACGTGCACCTTCGTGCCGTTGACGTCCAACTGGGCATAGACGAAGCCCTTGTTGGAGTAGGAGTCGGAGCCGCAGGCCTCCTTGTAGACGTACTGCTCCTTGCGCACAATCGGCCACTTGCTCAGGACCGTGACGCCGCCGTCCTCCGGGGACACCGAGGAGTACGCGCCGCCGGTGGCGTCCCAGCCGTCCTTGCTCCGGCCCATGACCGGGGTCTGGTGCGGGTAGCGGTCCGCGGCGTTGGCCATCAGCGCGGCGGACGAGGAGTTGTCGAAGGCCTCCTGGAGGACGACCACGTCCTTGCCCTGGAAGAAGTCCGCGGCCGGTATGGCCTTGGCGCGGTGGTCCTGGCCCCAGTTCGGGTAGAGGTTCTTGCTGAAGAGGAACGCGTTGTACGAGAGCACCTTGAGTGCGGGAGTGTCGACAGAGGCGGCAGGCGCGTCGGCGGTCGCGGACGGGGCGACGGCGGCGAGCGTGGCCGCGGCGAGCACGGTGGTGATCGCGGCGGCGTGAGTCCTGCGCAGCGCTGGGTGCGGCACTGAATCTCCTGGGAGTGGGGGGTTGTTGTGCGGATGCACGTGATGTGACGGATGGGGATGTGACTGATGTGGCGCCGCAATCCAATCAGCCGTGATTACTTCTGGGGATACTTCACGTGAACAAAGAAGTCGCGGCGGGAGCGTGACGTTTTTGTGTGTCCCGCCAAGACTGAAACGCGCGACCCCGGTGGCGGCGGGGAGGGGTCCCGCCGGCCCCGGGGATCAGAGATCGGCGAGCGTGCTCTCCACCGTGTCGAGCAGCGCCTGCCGGTCGTCCTGGACGCGGGCGATGACGCGAAGGCCGTAGTACGTGCTCTGCACGCGGCGCGCTACGGCCGCCGCGTCGGCCGTGGAGCGGAGCTCGCCCGTGCGCCGACCGGTCGCCACGACCGTGCGCAGCTCCTCCTCCACCCGGTCGAAGGTGCGCCGGACCGCGTCCTTGACCTCCGGGTCGAGCCCGCCGATCTCGACGGCCGCGTTGATCGCGAAGCAGCCGCGCCCGTCCGCCTCGTCGAGATCGGCGTCCACGGCGTGGACCATCATGTCCCGCAGCCGCTGCTTCGCCGTTCCTTCGCCTCGCAGGATCTCGATCTGCTCGGCGGTGCTGGTCTCGTAGTAACGCTGCAGGGCGCGCAGATAGAGCTGACGCTTGCCGCCGAAGGTGTTGTAGAGGCTGGAGGGGCCGAGCCCGGTGCTGTCGCACAGCGCGCGCGTGGACGTGCCCTCGTAGCCATGACGCCAGAACGTCTCCATGGCCGCGGTGACGACGCGGTCCTCGTCGAACTCTCGTGGCCTGGCCATGGCCCCCACAGTACGGGTTTTGGAACATGCGTACAAAATATCGCCCGTGGCTGGCTACGCGAGAGCGCCGATGCCCTCGATCTCGATCATCCACTCGGGATCGGCGAGCGCGGCGACCTGGACGAACGACTCCGCCGGGAAGGGCGGTACGTAGAACTCCTGACGGAGAGCGGCGAAGACGTCCTGATGGGCCATGTCGGTGACGAAGACCGTGAGCTTCACGGCCTTGTCCAGTCGGGATCCGGCGTTCGTCAGGACGATGGACAGATTGGCCAGCGCCCGGCGGGCCTGCGCCTCGAAGTCCCCGGCGCCCACCGTGACGCCGCGCTCGTCGACCGGGGCCTGCCCCGAGGCGAAGACAAGGTCTCCGACGCGGATGCCGAGCGAGATTCCGGCGGAGGCGTACCAGTCGGGGTCGGCGGTGACGCGGGTGCGTGCGGCGGTGCCTGCGGAGGTGCCTGGTGCGGGGATCTGCGACATGTCGTATCTCTTGTCTCTCGTCCTGCTCATCGGGTCGTTGTCATGTGGACGCGTCGTGCGGCTTGGGTCATGCGGTCACTCGCGTACGTTCCCGGGGCTCCGTCACGGCGTCCCGCCCCGCCCGCTGGAGGCGCGCCGCCCAGAGGACGGCCACCGCTCCGGCCGTGGCGAGCGCGGCGCCGACCCAGGCGACCGAGGCGTAGCCGAGTCCGGCGTCGATCGTCAGGCCCCCGAGGAGCGGGGCCAGGGTGTTGCCGACGTTGAACGCGGCCGTATTGGTGGCGCCGACCAGCGTCGGGGCCTCCGGGGCGAGGGTGAACACGCGTGACTGGAGCGCCGGATTGGTCACGTATCCGACCAGGCCGAGCAGGAAGACCAGCGCGATCACGACGACGGTGGAGCGCGCCGTAAGCGCGAGCAGCGCGGAGAAGAGGGCGAGCGCGCCGAGCCCCAGGCCGAGGGTCCGCAGAGGGTGCGCTTCGGCCGTGCGTCCGCCGATGACCAGACCCACCATCCCGCCGACGCCGAACAGGGCGAGGACCGCGGGCACCCACCCCTCGGACACTCCGCTCACCTCGGTCAGCAGGGGCGCGAGATAGCTGAAGGTGACGATGACCGCGCCGAAGGTGAAGGCCGTGACGGCGTACGAGAGCCAGAGCTGGGGACGCGCCATGCCGCGCAGCTCGGCCTTCACCGACGTACGCCCGGCTTCGGCCCGGCCGCCGGGGACGACGAGCAGCGTGCACACGAGGCTCACCAAGGTGGCCGCGGCCACCGCCCAGAACGCGGCACGCCAGCTGGAGTACTGGCTCAGGACGGTCCCCGCCGGTACGCCGACGACCGTGGCCAGCGTGAGCCCGCCCGCCACGACGGCGACCGCCTTCCCCTTGGCCGCCGGCGGCACGAGGGCGACCACGGTGGCCACGGCCACGCCCCAGTACCCCGCGTAGGCGAGGGCGCTGACCACGCGCGTGACGAAGAGGACCCCGTAGCCGGGGGCGAGCGCGCCGATCACGTGGGCGGCGACGAAGGCCGCCTGGAGCCAGACGAGGGCGGTCCGCCGGGGCCAGCTCAGGGTGGCCACCGCGAGCAGCGGGGCGCCGACGACCATGCCGATCGCGAAGGCCGAGATCAGCAGCCCCGCGTCCGGGATCGACACACCCAGGTCGGCTGCCATGCCCGGCAGGAGGCCGGACAGCATGAACTCCGAGGTTCCTTGGGTGAAGATGCCGAGCCCAACTATGTACACCGCAGGTGGCATTGATGCCCCTCATGATCGCGACCCACCTTTTGGAGCACCCGCTCCAAAACTGACGGTCAGGACGCTAGCACATTCTGAATCGATCGCTTCAGAAGTGGGTGGGGGTGAACTGTGGGGGTGAACCATCCCCCTTGAACCAGTCAGGAATCAGACCTGGCCGCGCACTCCCGGATGCACCCGCCGCCGCACCGGCACGGCGCCATCGCCGTCGGCCACGAACAGCTCGGGGTGGCGGGCCTGGATCGTGCCGATGTCGTCGAACACGCCCTGGAGGTGGCCGCGCAGCGCCGCCACGGCCGCCGCGTCGTCCCGGCTCTCCAGCGCGTCGACCACCGAGGCGTGCTCCTCGATGAGCGTCTCGACCCGGTGCGGCAGCGGCAGGCTGAGCCGGCGGGCTCGGTCGAGGTGGGCCTTGGCCGTGGTCACCGTGCGCCAGAGCGTGCGATGCCCGCTGGCCTCCATCAGGCGGCGGTGGAACGCCTCGTCCTGCCCGAAGAACGTATCCGCGTCGCCCGCCTCACAGGCCTCGCGCTGGAGATCGAGGATCGCGCGCAGGTCGGCGATGTCCTGCGCGTCGGAGCGCTTGACCGCCTCGTGCAGCGCGGCCAACTCGATGGCCTCGCGCACGAACTGAGCCTCCATCACCGCGGGGACGCTGATACGAGAGACGAACGTGCCCAGCTTCGGGAAGACCTCGACCAGCGCCTCCTCGCCGAGCAGGATCAGCGCCTCGCGCACCGGAGTGCGGCTCACCTGGAGCTCGTTGGCCAGTTCGTTCTCCGACAGCGGGCTGCCCGGGGGCAGTTCGAGCGAGGTGATCTGGCCGCGCAGGATCCCGTGCACGCGCGTGCGGACCGATTCACGGACGGGCGATGCGGCACCTTCCCGGGACGGCGATGCGGCGCTTTCCCGGACCCGCGGTGCGGCGCCTTCCCGGACCCGCGGTGCGGCGCCTTCCCGGACCCGCGGTGCGGCGCTTTCGGGCGTGGGCGAGGCGGCGCTGCGGGGCTGTGACGGTCGGCGATCCATGGGGTCAGCTTCTCACCCGCGTCTGGAATTCACTACCATACAAGCCTTGTATGGTAGCTCTGTCGCAGGTAGAAAGGGTGCTGCTCCGGGAGCCGCCCGAGCCGCAACTGCCCGTCCCTCGTACAAAGGAGTCCGATGACGACGACGCCGGCCACCCCGGGCCTCCAGAAGAAATCCGCAGCCGGAACACCCCAGGGACCGACGGACGGGCCCGGCGAGGACACCGCGCCGCCCCGCCCGCGCGGCCGGGGGAAGAACGTCCGCTGGGGCATCGTGGCGCTCTGCTTCGGAGGCCTCGCGGTCAACTACCTGGACCGCTCGACGCTGAGCGTGGCGCTGCCCGCCATGTCCAAGGACCTGGACATAGGCCCGGAGATCCAGGGCTTCGTCCTCAGCGCCTTCTTCATCACGTACGCGATCTGCCAGCTGCCCGCGGGCGCCGCCCTGGACAAGTTCGGCGTCAAGCGGGTCTTCGCCATCGGGGCGATCTGGTGGTCGCTCGCCACCGTCGCCATGGGTCTCGTACGCGGGGTCGGCACCCTGATCGGTGCGCGGATGCTGCTCGGGGCCGGTGAGGCCGCCGGGTATCCGGCGCCCGCCAAGGCGGTGTCCCGCTGGTTCCCGCGGCGTGAGCGCACGCTGGCCAACAGCGTCTGGGACAACGGTGCGCGCGTGGGCACGGCCATCGCGCTGCCGCTGGTCACGGCGATCGTCTCCGCCTTCCACTGGCGGGCCGCGTTCATCGTCTGCGGTCTGCTCGGCTTCGTCTGGATCGTCGCCTGGCTGCGCTGGTACCACGAGCCGGAGGACCACCCGAAGCTGACGACGGAGGAGCGCGCCTACATCGAGGGCGGGGGCGCGCGCTTCGAGCCGGAGGAAGCGGGCGACGCGGCGGAGCGGACGGACGGCGGGGCCAAGTTGCTGCGCTGGCGGGACCTGTTCCGCTACCGCACCGTCTGGGGCATGATGCTGGGCTTCTTCTGCCTCAACTACGTCATCTACTTCTTCATCACCTGGTTCCCCAGCTACCTCGTGGACGAGCGCGGCTTCGACCTCCTGAGCCTCGGCTTCTTCGGCACCATCCCCGGCCTCGTCGCCATCGTCGGCAGCCTGACCGGCGGCTGGACGGCCGACCGGCTGCTCCGCAAGGGCTGGTCCACCACCAAGGTCCGCAAGACCTGCCTCATCTCCGGCACGCTCTGCTCCTCGGTCATCGCCCTCACGGTCGTGGTGCCGACGGCGGCGGGCGCCCTCGCCCTGCTCTCGGTCAGTTACGCCTCGCTGACGTTCGCCACGGCGAGCGTCGCCTCGCTGCCCGCCGATGTGGCGCCGACACCGGGGCACGTCGCCTCGCTGGCCGGCATCCAGAACTTCGCGTCGAACGTCGCGGGTGCGCTCGGGCCGATCGTCACGGGATTCCTGCTGGCCGCCTCCGGCGGCTCGTACGTGGTGCCGCTGCTCGTGTCCGGTGCGCTCTCCGTGGTCGGCGCGCTGACGTACGCGTTCGTGATCCAGCGGGTGGAGCCGCTGCCGATCCGCTGACGCCCCTCCCGCTCGACCGCCCCGCAAGACAACCCGCGAGAGAAATGGACGCCTCGTGACCGAGGAGACGAAGAGCCTGCGAGCAGCGGTGCCGCACGGGCCCGAGACGCAGCGCGCAGCGGTCCTGCACGGGCCGAAGGACCTGCGCGTCGAGGAACGCCCGGTGCCCGCGCCAGGGCCCGGCGAGGTCCTCGTCCGCATCGCCGCCGTCGGCCTGTGCGGATCGGATCTGCACTACTACGCGCACGGCGAGAACGGCCCGAACGTGCTCCGCGCCCCGACCGTCCTCGGCCACGAGCCGAGCGGTGTCGTCGTGGCCGCGGGGCCCGGCGCCGGACACCCCGAGCCCGGCACGCCCGTCGCCGTCGAACCCGCCCACCCCTGCGGCCGGTGCGCGCTGTGCCGGGCCGGGCGCTACAACCTCTGCCCGCGCGGCACGTGCTTCGGCTCACCGCCCACCGACGGCGCCCTGACCGAGTACCTCGTCGTCCCGGAGGGCTTCGTCCACCCGCTGCCCGCCTCCATGGACGTACGCCACGGCGCGCTGATCGAGCCGCTGGCCGTCGCCGTGCACGCCGTACGCCGGTCGGGGATCGCACCCGGCGACCGGGTCCTCGTCACCGGCGCGGGGCCCATCGGGCTGCTCGTCCTCCAGGTGGCCCTGGCCTCGGGCGCCGCTTCGGTGACGGTCTCCGACGTGGCCGGTGCCAGGCTGCGGCACGCCGCCGAACTGGGCGCCGAGACCGTCGGCGCTGCGGAGCTGACCCCCGACCCGGCCAGGGCCACCGCCCTCGCCGACCCGGGCGGCTTCGACGTCGCGCTCGACTGCTCCGGCAACGGCGGCGCCCTCGTCGGTGCGATCCGGGCCCTTCGCCCCGGCGGCACCGCGGTCGTCGTCGGCAATCCGTCGGCGCCGGTCACCGAGCTGCCGCTCGCGTGGATGCAGCGCCAGGAGATGTCCCTCGTCACCGCCTTCCGGTACGCGGGTGACTTCCCGGCGGCGATCGCGCTCGCGGGGACGGGGCGGATCCGGCTCGAACCGCTGGTGACGGCGTCGTTCCCGCTCGACCGGGCGGACGCGGCGCTGACGGCCGCGCTCACCGACCGCTCGCAGCTGAAGGTGCTCGTCGAACCGGGGCTCGCGACGGCCTCCGGAGGGCTTTCCGGAACCTGGCAGGAGGGACGGGCCCGTGGCTGACCTCCCCGCTCCCGGCAACGCCCTGCCCCGCCTGGCCCGCAGCCGCCTGCCCGTGCCCGGGATCAAGCGTCCGCCGCGTGCCCCCGAGGCAGGCATCGTCCACCTCGGGCTCGGCAACTTCCACCGCGCGCACCAGGCCGTGTACACCGCCGACGCACTGCGGCACGCCGAGGGCCCGTGGGGAATCCGGGGTGTGGCCACCGGCCGGGGCCGCAGCGGGCCGCATCCCGTGATCGAGGGTATGTCCCAACAGGACGAGCTCTACACGGTACTGACGCTAAGTCAGGGCAGCGGTCCAGCCGCCCAGGTGCCGGGCGTCCATCACCGCGGCCTTGTCGCCGCGCACCAGACGCCCGAAGTGATCGAGGCCATCGCCTCCGACATCACGCGCATCGTCTCGCTGACCGTCACAGAGAAGGGCTACTCCCTTACTGCTGACGGCAGTTCGCTCGACCTCGACGATCCGGCGGTCCGCGCGGACCTCGCAGGCCGGGGCGACCCGATGACCGCGATCGGGCTCCTCGTCCGCGGCCTTCAGCACCGGATGCGCGGCCAGGCAGCACCCGTCACCCTGCTGAGCTGCGACAACCTCATGGACAACGGCGGGCGTCTGCGGGCGCTGCTCGACGCGTTCATCGGGGCTCTGCCCGCCCCCGAACGCACCGATCTCCAGGCCTACTTGGCCGCATCGGTGTCCACACCGAGCACCATGGTGGACCGCATCGTGCCCGCGACAACGGACGAGCACCGCGCGCTGGCGGCCCGCTGCTTCGGTGTGCGCGACACCGTGCCGGTGGTCGCGGAGCCGTACCGCCTATGGGTCCTGGAGGACGACTTCCGTGCGTCGCGTCCCGCGTGGGAGGAGGCCGGTGCCGTCTTCACATCAGACGTGGCCCCGTACGAGCTGATGAAGCTGCGCCTGCTCAACGGCGCCCATTCGCTCCTCGCCTACTTCGGGCTGCTGCGCGGTCTGGCGCGGATGGACCAGGCGGTGGCCGACGCGTCGGTGGGCGCTGCCGTGCGCGCCGCGATGACCGACGAGATCCTGCCGACCCTGACCCTGCCGGAAGGCGTCAACGGCCCTGCGTACGTGGCGGAGTTGCTGCGGCGCTTCGCGAATCCCGCCCTGGGGCACCGCACCGCGCAGGTCGGCTCCGACGGCTCGTTGAAGATCCCGGTGCGCTGGGCGGGCGCCATCGAGGAGAACCTCGCGGCCGGGCGCGTCCCAACGGTCCTCGCGCTCGGGGTCGCGGCGTACATCAAGGTGGTGACCGGAGGCCCCGACGCGTACGACGAGGCGGCACTCGGCGTGGTGGCCGACCCGGCGGCCGCGCGGCTGCGAAAGCTCGCGGCGCGTGCGGGTGGCCCGGCGGAGGCGGCGCGGATCCTGATCGAGTCGGGTGGCCTCCTGCCCGAACAGGTCGCCGGGAACGCGGAGTTCACCTCGCTCGTCGCCGAGTACGCGACGGCGCTGGGGACGCCGAGCGGTATCGAGGCGGCACTGAGAGAAGTGCCGCGTACCGCCCGCTGACCCTCTCCACCCCCTCCCCCTCCCTCTCCCGCACGTCCTTCACTTCCCCCTATCGAAAGGGAGCCCAGGCATGGCCACCATCGTCGCCGCCGAGGTCTTCGTCACCTGCCCCGGCCGCAACTACGTCACCCTGAAACTCACCACGTCCGACGGTGTGACCGGCATCGGCGACGCCACCCTCAACGGCCGTGAACTGTCCGTGGCCTCCTACCTGAGCGACCACGTGTGCCCCGTCCTCATAGGGCAGGACGCGGACCGCATCGAGCACATCTGGCAGTACCTGTACAAGGGCGCCTACTGGCGGCGCGGTCCGGTCACGATGACCGCGATCGCCGCCGTCGACGTCGCGCTGTGGGACATCAAGGGCAAGGTGGCCGGGCTCCCCGTCTACCAGCTTCTGGGCGGCGCGGCACGCGACGGCGTCACCGTCTACGGCCACGCGAGCGGCGACACCGTCCCCCAACTCCTGGACGACGTACAGCGGTTCCTCGACCGCGGCTTCCGCGCGGTGCGCGCGCAGGCCGCTGTGCCGGGCCTGGAGCGGGTCTACGGCATGCGCAAGGGCGACGGCGTCACCTACGAGCCCGCCGACGGCGCGCTGCCCTCCGAGGAGGACTGGGACACCGGCGCCTACCTGGACTTCGTCCCCACCTACATGGCGGCGGTACGCGAGCGGTTCGGGTACGGCTTCCAGCTCCTGCACGACGCGCACCACCGTCTTTCCCCGATCGAGGCGGGCCGGCTCGGCAAGTCCCTCGAGCCGTACCGCATGTTCTGGATCGAGGACCCCACCCCGGCGGAGGACCAGGAGACCTTCCGCCTGATCCGGCAGCACACCACGACGCCCCTGGCCGTCGGCGAGATCTTCAACTCCATCTGGGACTGCCAGTATCTGATCACCAACCGGCTCATCGACTACATCCGTACGTCGGTCTCGCACGCGGGCGGCATCAGCCATCTGCGCAAGATCTTCTCGCTGGCCGAGCTGTACGGGGTGCGCACGGGCTCGCACGGCGCGGGCGACCTCTCCCCCGCGTCCTTCGCCGCCGCGCTCCACGTCGACCTGTCCGTGCCCAACTTCGGCATGCAGGAGTACATGGAGCACCTGCCGGGGTACGAGGAGGTCTTCACGACGTCCTGGCGCTTCGAGGACGGCTTGATGCACCCCGGTGAACAGCCGGGAATCGGCGTCGAGTTCGACGAGAAGGCGGCGGCACGCTTCCCGTACGAACGCAGGTACCTGCCGGTGAACCGGCTGCGGGACGGGTCCGTGCACGACTGGTGAGCGGGAGGCCGAGCGACGCCGCAGGCACTTGGGTCGCAGGCGCTTGGGGTGCAGGAGCTTGGGGTGCAGGAGCTTGGGGTGCAGGAGCTTGGGGCGAAGGCGCTTGGGGCGATACAGTCCGCGTCCGCCGCCCCGCTCAGCGGCTCGTCCACCAAGTGATCCCGGCGGCAACAGCACTGGTCGCGAGTGAGATCAGCCATGCGGGTATGCGCTTGACCGTCAAGTGCACACCACCCAGGCGTAGTTCGATCTGGGGTGGTGGCGTGCTGGGTTGATCTTCGCTGCGGTCGGACACCGGTCCTCCTGAACGCTGGTGTCCCCATACCAACCATCCCGATCCAGTGGCACACCATTTGGCGGGCCCTGGCGAACCCTGGCGAATAGTCGCGCGGCTACGGCGGAACGGCCGGAGGTCTTGACGCCGGTCGCGAGGTCCGGTGCCGCCTGCCGCGCAGGCGTCGTCCGTGGCCGGGGCGTTGTCAGTGGTGGGTGTCATGGTGAACGCCATGAACCCGCTTGCCCAGGCCTCCGAGAAGCCCTTGACCCTGCCCGGCCTCCACGCGGCACTGCGCGCCGCGTGGTCCGCCGACACCTGCTCCCCCGACGACGTCGCCCGCGCCCCGTGGACCGCCGACAACCCCGCCTGGGGGCACTGCGACATCACCGCGCTCGTCGTGCACGACCTGTTCGGCGGCCAGTTGGTCGTCGGTGAGGTCTGGTCGGCCGATGGCGAGCAGCAGGGGCATCACTGGTGGAACCGCCTCCCGAGCGGGGTCGAACTGGACCTGACCCGGGAGCAGTTCCTGCTGGGCCAGCAGGTCACGGCCCCGCGCGCCGTGGAACGACCGCCGGGGCGGCTGCCGCGCCGCCATGCGGAGTACGAACTGCTGCGGCAGCGGTTCGCCGATGCGGCGTCGCTCGCACTGCCGGGGGCCGGGGCGATGGTCGGCGCGGGGTGACCCTGCGGGCGGACCTCATCCCGCAGGGCGGCGGCTGGACTCCCTAACCTCGATGTGTGCCGTCGAGCGCCGGTGCACCGCGGGCGGTGTCTCCGGCTCGCGGATGAGGCGGTCGACCAGAGCGGCCACCTCGGCGGGCGGGGGGAGTTCGATGCGTACGCTGGTCAGCGTCGGCCGCAGCAGCCTGCCGAGCAGCAGGTCGTCGGCGCCGACCACGGCGACATCTCCGGGGACGTCGACCCCGGCGTCCTGGAGGGCCCGCATCAGGAGCATCGCGTACTCGTCGTTGTAGGCGAACACCGCGTCCAGGCCCAAGTCGCGCCACCGGTCGGCAAGTTCGGCCGCCGACTCCTCGGTATAGGCCAGCTCGACCGGCACCACCCGCGCGCCGGGGCACGTGGCCGCCACGGCCCGGACACCCTTGAGGCGCGGCTGGCTGAACAGGCCGAGGCCGTGCTCGACCGGGACGACGACGCCGATGTCGCGCCGCCCGCCCGCGAGGAGATGCGCGGCGGCCACGGCGCCGACCTCCTCCTGATCCATGGCGATGCCGTGCGCGCCGGGCGCCGGGGGCGGCCCGTAGGAGACGACGGCGAAGGTGCCCGAGCGCTTCAGGATCTCCACGGAGGCCTCGTCGAGCGGTGCGCCGATCATGGCGATGACGGCGGCGGGCCTCAGCTCCGCCCAGGCGCGGACAGCGGCCTGCGGCGTGTCCCCGGCGCTCGCGCCGTGCAGGACTCCGGTGTGTCCGTACGCCTGCAACTCCGCCTGGAACGCGGCGATGAAGCCCGTGAACAGGGGCCCGAAGGCGGGCACCACATCGGCGGGCACGGCGATCAGGACGAGCCCGCTGCTGCCGGACCGCAGGGACCGCGCGGCGGCGTGCGGAACGTATCCGAGCTCCTCGGCGGCCTCGCGGACCTTCTCCTGCGTGGCGGGGCTGACGCGGCCCGCGGCCAGGCCGTTCAGGACGTAGCTGACGGTCGCACGCGAGACTCCGGCGTACCGGGCGACGGACGTGCTGGTCGGGGGCACGAGTCCGGCGCCTCCGCGTTCTGGTCCGGCGCCTCCGCGTTCTGGTCCGGCGCCTCCGCGTTCTGGTCCGGCGCCTCCGCGTTCTGGTCCGGCGCCCTCGCGCCCTGAGCTGTCGTTCATCCTGCTGCGCATCCTTTCCCGCCGCGGCTCTGGTGCGGGCATGAGGCGAGTGCTAGAAAGTGCACTTACACGTGTCAAGTTACACGTGTCACGAACCGTTCGGTCATCGCGACCGACCTTCTGAGGAGGAGGGCAACGTGGCCCTTTCCGCTCACCAGGACCACACGCCCCCGGAGGACCGGACTCCGCCGGATGCCGCCACCCGGGCCCCGCGCGGCCTCATGCCCCTCCTGGCCTTGGCCAACACCGCGATGTACACGCTCTACGTCGGCGTGGGCAGCGTGCTGCTGCCGCTCCAGATCGAGCACATCGACAAGGCGGACAAGGTCGCCATGCTCGGCCTCGTCAGCGGCGTCAGCGCGGTCTTCGCCACCGTCTTCAACCCCATAGCGGGCGCTCTCTCCGACCGCAGCGGCCGCCGCAATCCCTGGATACTCGGCGGCGGCGTCGCGGCCGTCGGCGCGATGGCGCTGCTCGGTGGGGTCCGGACGGTGCTGCTCGTGACGATCGCCTGGTGTCTGGGCCAGGCCGTGATGAACGTCTTCCAGGCCGCGCTCACCTCGGTCGTCCCCGACCGCGTACCGCTCGCCGCCCGCGGCAAGGCGTCCGCCGCCGTCGGCATCGGACTGCCGATCGGGGCGACCCTGGGCGCGCTGATCGGCTCGGCGTTCGCCGACCACCTCAGGACCGGATATCTGGTGCTCGGCCTGTTCGTCGCGCTCTCGGCGGTCCTGTTCACCGCCTTCGCGCGCGAGAAGCCGAAGCCGGCGGCGCACACGCGCGGGCCGGTCCCGGTTCCAGCCCCGGCCCCGGCCCCGGCCCCGGCCCCCGTCAAGGGGCAGCTCGCCGCGTTCCTCGGCGCCCTGCGCCACCACGACTTCCGCTGGGCGTTCATCGGGCGCGCGCTGCTGGTGCTGGGCTACTTCTGCGTCTTCGGCTACCAGCTCTACATCCTCCAGGACCACATAGACCTGCCGTCCGGCATCGAGCCCGAGGACGCCGTCGCCATCATCGCCCCCGTGAACGCGGTCGCGATGGCCGTGTCCACCGTCGTCGGCGGCGTACTCTCCGACCGGATGGACCGGCGCAAGCTGTTCGTCGCCGCATCCGCCGCGATCTCCGCGGTCGCCCTCGTCATCCCGGCGGTCTCGCCGACCTGGACCGCGATGATCGTCTTCGCCGCCCTCAACGGCCTGGGCTTCGGCTGCTTCATGGCCGTCGACAACGCGCTGGTCTCCATGATCCTGCCGAGCGCCGACGACGCCGCCCGCGATCTGGGCGTCCTGAACATGGCGCAGGCGGGCCCGCAGATCCTGGCCCCGTTCGTCGCGTCCGTCATCGTCTCGCTCTGCGGGGGCAGTGACGGCGGCGGCTACACGGCCCTGTTCGTCACGGGCGCCGCCCTGTCCGTCCTCGGCGCGCTCGCGGTCCGCCCGATCCGCGGAGTGCGCTGAGGAATCGGCGGCAGGGGCGAGGTGGTTCACGTACAGCAGTCCACGTACAGCAGTCGACGTACAGCAGTCGACGTACAGCAGTCCATGCACAACCGACCGCGCACGGCGTGCACACACACCAGTCCACGCACAACTGCGCGCGGGCACACACAAGTTCACGTACGAGAAACAAGAAAGCAGGCCACCACGATGAAGCTGCACACCCGCGAATGGGGCAGCGGCGACCGCGTCGCCCTCCTGGTCCACGGCATCATGTCGGACCACCGCACCTGGCGCCGCGTGGGTCCGGCCCTCGCCGACAAGGGCTACCGGGTGATCGGCGTCGACCTGCGAGGGCACGGCGCGAGCGGGCGCGGCGCGTACAGCCCTGAGCTCTTCGCGGACGACCTGGTCGAGACGCTGCCGAGCGGGGCCGAGCTCGCGGTCGGGCACTCGCTGGGCGGCCTGACGCTCGCCCTCGCGGCGGAGCGGCTGGCCCCGGCACGCGCCGTCTACTCCGACCCGGCGTGGGCGCTCGGCGCGGCCGGGCCGGTGGACCCTGCGGTGTTCGTCGAGTTCCGGAACGCGACCCGGGCGACGATCGCGACCTTGAACCCGCGCTGGGAGGAGGCCGACATCGACATCGAGGTCGCCACACTGGCCGCCTGGGACCCGGACACCGCACTCGGCCTCTCCGGCCCGAACGCCCTCGACCGCACACCCGCAACGCCGACGGTCCCGTCCCTGGTGCAGGTCGCGGACCCCAGTTTCCTCATCTCCGATGAGCTGAAGGGGGAGTTGGAGCGCCGCGGATTCGAGGTACGGACGGTCAAGGGCGCCGGACACACGATTCACCGCGACGACTTCGATGCGTTCATGGGGTCGCTGGACGGTTGGGTCTAGGGAGCCCCGTGCGCTACTTCGGCGGCGACACCAAGGACCACTCGCCGACGTCATCGGAGAACCCGCTGTTCATGGAGAACTGCAGTTGCACGGGGCGGGCGGACGTCGGCAGCTCGAAGGTGATGAATCCGAGCGCGGTGTCACCGGGCGAGATGGAGAGAGCGCCGGGGAACGACGGACCGGCCGTGGTCTCAGCGATCAGCGCAGCGTCGAAATGCTGGCCGTCCGCGTCGACCAGCGCGGCGCCGTTGGACGGGCTGTCCTTGTACGGATCATCGCCCGTGTTCTTCAGACGGAACTGCACGGCGACGTACCGGTTGCCCGCATCAGGGACCAGGAACTCGTTCGCGGTGCGCGCCGGGTCCACCACCTTCACCACGGTGACGTCGAGCCGCTCGCCACTGCCGATCCCCGTCAGGGACAGCGTTGTTCCGACCCCGGGCTCCCGAGGGGACGGCCCGTCGACCGACTGACGGCCCGTGCTCGATGCGGCAACCGTCGCACCTGCCGAAGTGGCCATCGTCTGGGGTCCCGCAGCCCCGACCACCAGTACGGCGCACGCGCTCAGCAACACCGCGGACACGCGACGCATCTGACGCATCTGTCCTCCTCGGGTCAAAAGCGCCTCCCGAGTCACACCTCTCCCGGCAACGATCCTCCGTTCCTGCGCGATCGCCAACCGCGGCGTCCGGAAGGGGGTTCCGCCGTGCGCCGACGGCGACCGAGCGCTCGCCGTGCCCGCCGGGGGCAGGCCGGTTGTCGTGGACTTCTTCAGTGTCGTGTGACCAGGCGTGTCGGTCCTCATGCCGTCCCGGCGTGGACGGAGCAGCAGTCACGAGTTGACCGGATGCTGCCTCCGTTTTACTCTCGATCTGTACGGAGTCAGCCTCCGTTTTGTTGTGAGCGCGGGAACGCACGAGGTCGGAGGGCACATGGGCGTCAAGGAACAGCGAGAGCGCAAGCCCCGTGCGGACGTCCAGCGCAACCGTGCGGCCCTCCTGGAAGCGGCGCAGCGTCACTTCCTGAAGGACGGCGTCGGTGCCTCCCTGGAGGGGGTCGCCAAGGAGGCGGGTGTCGGGCCCGCCACGCTGTACAGGCACTTCCCGACCCGGGAGGCGCTGCTGGCGGCCGTGCTCCAGATGCGCTCCGAGGAGCTGGTGGCCCGCCGGGCGGAGATCGCGCGGCTCGGTGACGCCTCCGAGAGGCTGCGGCAGTGGCTGCGCGCGATGGAGGAGTACTTCAGCGCCTTCAGCGGGCTGCCGGAACCGCTCATGACCGCGGCCAGGGAGCGGGAGCCGGACAACCCGCTCACCCTCCCCTGTGACGACCTCATCGCCACCACCGACGAGTATCTGCGCGCCGCGCAGGCCGCAGGGCGCGCGCGGCCCTCGGTGAAGGGGTACGACCTGTACCTCGCGGCCGTCTCCACCGCCTGGATCAGCGGCACGGGCGCCACCGATGAAGAATCGCTCGGCCGCCTGCGCACGCTCATCGAGAGCGGATACCGCGAACAGAACGACTAGGGGTAGGCCACCGGCCGCTTTCCTCGCTGTCGGCCGCCGGTGCCGTCGGGAGTCCCGGCGGCGTTCTCCCCGCGCGGTCATCCATCACACCCTGCCGTCCCCTCTCTGGGGGTGGTGCGACATCGAGAGGAACAAATCATGAGAATTGGCGTTATCGGCACAGGCGCGATCGGGGCCACGCTGACGCGCAAGTTCAGCGCGGCCGGACACGAGGTCCAGGTGGCGAACTCCCGGGGCCCCGAGACGATCGACGCCTCCGCGCTGGAATACGGCGCGGAGGCGGTGAGCGCGGCCGACGCAGTTCGGGACAAGGACGTGGTCATCCTCTCCGTCCCCTTCGGGCGGATCCCGTCCCTGACGGATCTCTTCGCCGCCGTACCCGGCGAGACCGTCGTCATCGACACCTCGAACTACTTCCCCCACCTGAGCGGCCCCATCGACGCGGTGGAGCAGGGCCAGGTGGAGAGCCTGTGGGTCGCCGAGCAACTGGGACGGCCCGTCGTCAAGGCGTGGAACGCCGCCCTGGCCGGCACCTTGCAGACCAAGGGCGTACCGGCCGGAACCCCCGGCCGCATCGCGCTCCCCGTAGCCGCCGACTCCGAGGAGGCGCGGCGCGTGGCCATGCGCCTGGTGGACGACAGCGGCTTCGACCCGTACGACGCCGGCGTGCTGGCCGACTCCTGGCGCCAGCAGCCGATGACGCCCGCCTACTGCACCGAACTGGGCCTGACGGACCTGGAGTTGGCCTTGGAACGGGCTGACAAGGCCGAGGCCCCGCGCAACCGGGACCGCCAGATGGAGCGCTTCGCCGCCCTCACCTCCATGCCCACGCTGGACGAGACCGTCGAGCTCAACCGCTCCCTCCACCGCTGACGCGCCTGGCGCCGCCGCCAAGCCTGCGACAACCCCCTCAGACACAACCGCGGTCACCGGACCGGCCCCCACGAAAGGAATCGTTGTGCCCGGCACAGCTTCGCCCATTACCGACATCGTGCGCTCCCGGTACTCCGTCCGGAAGTTCCACCCCACACCGCTGCCCCCGTCGGACATCCGCGGCGTGCTGGAAGACGCTCAAGCCGCCCCTTCGAACTGCAACACCCAGCCCTGGACGGTGCATGTCGTCTCGGGCGCGGCGCGCGACGCCCTGAGCAAGGAACTGCTCAAGGCCGATGAGGAGGAGCGGTTCTCCTCGGACTTCTCCTTCAGCTACGCCGACTTCGGCGAGGGTGCCTATCTCGACCGGGCGCACGACCACGCCGCGACCGTGTACGGGGCTCTGGGGATACCCCGCTCGGACCGGGCAGCAAGGAACGCCCATGCCCGGGAGAACCTGGACTTCCACGGAGCCCCCCACGCCGCGTTTCTCTTCATGCCCGCGTTCGGCGACGGCGTGCGGGTGGCCGGTGACATCGGCATGTACGCCCAGAACTTCCTGCTCTCACTGACCGCCCGGGGACTCGGCGGCATTCCGCAGACCATGCTCGGGATGTACGCCGACACCGTCCGCGAGTTCCTGGGCGTTCCCGAGGATCTCAAGCTGCTGTTCGGCATCTCCTTCGGTACCGCCGACCTGGCCGCACCGGCGAACAGCTTCCACATGGGACGCATCCCGCTCGAACAGAGTGTCGTCCTGCACGACACCCCTGGAATCCTCGACGCGCAGTAGTGCGTGCTCGTCGAAGCCCGGTGGCCAGCCGCCGCTTCGGTCACGCCATTCATCGCTCGCGCCGAAACGATGGCCGCCGTCCGGCGGGACTTCCACGTCTTCCCGGACCGGCGCCGGTCGTCCTTCTTGCAGGCTGACGCAGGCTGGCGCCTGGACGGCGAGCTCTTCTGCTTGCGTTGGCACGGACGATCCGCCCTGTCCACCGTGAGCGCGCGGCAGGGCCGGCGCAGAGTGGCGGCCGGGGAGCGCGCAGACCGTCCCGTGGAGTGAGCGCATCGACGACCCTGCGGAGCACATCGCGGCGAGCACCGTGGTTCTGATGGTTCGGCCGTCCGAGGCGGCGCAGCCCGCTCTTCATCCTTTCGTCCTTTATGTGACGTTATGTTCGCCGGATGATCACCCCCACGCGAAGACTCACCACCGCCTCCGCCCTGACCGCCCTCACCCTCACCGCGCTCGCCTCCCTCTCCGCCTGCGGCACAGGCCCCGCACCGGGCAGCCGCGACCAGGCCGCACGCCACTCGGCAAGTGCTCCGCCCCGCCCGGCGACCCTCGCCCCGGGCCCCGCCGGCCTCACCCCCGTCTTCAAGAACGCCCCCCGCACCCCGGCGTCCGCCGCCCCCACCGTCGCCCTCACCTTCGACGCCGACATGACCGCCGACCAGGGGCCCCGCGCCGCGGCCGGTGAGCGGTTCGACAATCCGGCGCTGGTGGCGACGCTGCGCAGGCTGAAGGTTCCGGCGACGTTCTTCATGACCGGGCGGTGGGCCGAGGAGTACCCGGCGCAGGCCAAGGACATCGGGCGGGACCCGCTCTTCGAGGTCGCCAACCACTCGTACAGCCATTACGCCTTCACCGGCCGCTGCTACGGCCTGCCGACCGTCCCCGCCTCCCGCATGCGCGCCGACATGGAGCGCGCCTTCGCCGCCTTCCGCAAGGCGGGCGTCGAGCGTCAGGTTCCGTACTTCCGCTTCCCCGGCGGCTGTTACGACAAGCGGGCGCTGCGCGCGCTGGCTCCGGGCGGTGTCACGGCCGTGCAGTGGGACGTGGTCAGCGGCGACGCCTTCGCGACGGACGCCGACGCGGTGGCCCGGCAGGTGCTCGACGGGGTGCGGCCCGGCTCCGTCGTCGTCATGCACTGCACGCGCAGCGCGGCTCCCAGGACGGAGCATGCCCTGCGGACGATCGTCCCGAAGCTGCGCGAGCGCGGCTTCCGGTTCGTCCGGGTGTCGGAGCAGATCCGGGCGGCCGGGGAGGGTAGGGCAGCCGAAGCAGGTAGGGCGACCGAGGCAGGAAAGGCGGCCGGTACGCGCGGATAGTCTGGGCCGCATGGACGACACCGCCGAGGGCCCGTTCGCCGAGTGCGTGCTGTGCCGCGAGCCCACCGAGTACCCGGAGACGCACAAGGGCGTGACGCTGTGCCCCGTGTGCGAGTGGCACGAGGCGCAGCGCACGGCCTGCTCGGGCTGAGCCGAACCCGCCCCGTCAGGCGCTCACCCCCTGCGCGAAGCCATCCCGCAGGCCACCCCCACCGCCGCCAGCGCGAGCACCGCCGCCCCCGCGACCGGCAGCAGCGGCACCGGCACCACCCCGTCACGCGACCCCGTGACGAGTGCGGTCATGATCGACTTCGCGGGGGAACCCGTGGTCACCAGGGCGAGCAGCGAGGCGAGCAGCATCACCGGGATCGCCCGCCCCGGCGAGCGCATCAGCGGCCGGCTGGTGACGGCGCCCACGGCGGTGCCCGTCAGCGCGCTCACCAGCATCGCGAGCAGCCCCGCACCGCTCGCCGCGAGCCGGTTCACGGCCGTCCGGTGATCGGTGCTCGCCGGGTCGCTGATCACGGCCACGACGACGGTGGCGACAGCGCCGAGCAGGGCGGTCGCGAGGAACGCGGAGAGCAGACAGGCCAGTTGCGCCCGCCAGGGACCGGCAGCAGCGGCCGCACAACTGCGGGCCGCGGGCGGCTCGTTGGTGGCGCAGATCCGCACGAGCCAGGCGGCGACGGGCAGCAGCGCGGCGGCCGCGTAAGCGAGGGAGTCGAGGATCGGCTGTCCGCTCTGTACGCCGACGGCGAGGAACGCGGCGTACAGGATGACGGGGGCCAGCCAGCGCTGGGAGCGCAGGAGGAGAGCGGACTGGTAGTGGAGCAGGGCGTTCACCGGTCGCGCACCTCGCTCGTGCTCGTGCTCGTGCTCGTGCTCGCGCTCGCGCTCGTACTCGTGCTCGTCGTCGGCGCGGGCCCTGCAGGCGCGGGCCCCGCGGGCTGGGGCCCCGCCGAGGCGGCGGATCCCGCAGCGGGCCCCGCGGGCACGGCGTTTGCCGCGGGCGGGGCGGGAACGGCGAGCGGGGCGGGTGCTGCGGGCCCGGCGGAGGCAGGGCCCGGGACACCCTCCGGGCCTGACCCCGAGTCGGCTCCCACTACGGCCTCCGGGACGGCCCTTGAGGCGGCCCCCGACACCGAACCCGGCTCAAGACCCAGACCCAGACCCGGACCCGGACCCGTCACCGACACCGACACCACGTGCCACGGCGGACGCGCCGTCAGCAGCGCCCGCAGCGCGACATCCGAATGCGTCGCCGCCACCGTCAGCCGCAGCGCCCCCTCAGGCGAGTGCCCCGTGACGGCACCCGGCACGGAGGGCGGCTCGGCGCCCGGAGGCCCCTGCGTCACGATCACGACCGTAGGAGCATCCGAAGCGCCGCCCTCCGGTGAAGTGCCTTCCGGCGTACGGCGGTTCACCGCCGAGCCGACCACCGCGTACGCCGCGTCGACCGTCCCCGCGAGCCGCCGCGGGTCGTGGTCCACGAAGACCACGGCGCCGCCGTCCGCGACCCGTTCGGCCACGGCCCGGTCGAGTTCGTCGCGGGCCGCGGTGTCCAGGCCCGTCCACGCCTCGTCGAGGACGAGAAGCTCGGGTCCTGCGAGGAGCGCCTGGGCCACCGCGACCTTCTGGCTGCTGCCCTTGGACAGTTCCGACAGGGGCGTACGCGCGTAACTCCCGGCCCCGAAGCGCTCCAGCCACTCCTCCGCCGCCCGCGCGGCCACCCCCTTCGCCAGGCCGTGGATGCGGCCCAGGTGCGTGAGGTACCCGGCGGCCGTGAACGGCAGCGCCGCCGGGAAGCGTTCGGGAACGTACGCCGTGCGCGGCCGTCCGACGACACGGCCCTCGGTCGGGGCGTCGATCCCGGCGAGCAGCCTCAGCAGGGTCGACTTGCCGGTGCCGTTCGCGCCCTCGATCCGCACCAGCGTGCCCGCGCGTACGCCGAAGCCGACACCCCGCAGGATCCACGGCCCGCCCATGGCATAGCGCCGCCCCACCCCGTCGAGCCGCAGCGCGGCCCCCGCAAGATCGCTGTCCATGCGGCCATCCTCGCGCAGGGGTCCGGTGGCGGGGCAAGAGGCAAAGCCCCTGACGGGCCCGATCTTCCGCCTGGCAGACTGGACGCGTGAGCAGCGACCAGTCCGCCGGGAACCCCCAGCCGCAGGACATCCAAGACCCCCAGGACAGCCCGTTCCGCGTGGCGCAGACGACACGCGACGAGGCACCGCAGTTCGTGCTGCCGCTGGTGGCGCGCATCGAGCGCGCCGAGCCTCCGCACCGTACGGACGCCCTGGAGACCGCGGCCCGCGCGGTGCTCGTCATGCTCGACGACGAGCGGTCCCTGGGCGAGGGAGAGTGGGCGCAGGCCATGCGGGACTGGCAGGACGCCCGGATCCGCAAGGTGGTGCGGCGGGCCCGCGGCGCCGAGTGGCGGCGGGCCGAGGCGCTCCCCGGCATCACCGTCACAGGCAAGTCGGCGGAGGTCCGCGTCTTCCCGCCGGTGCCGCTGGACGGCTGGCCCAAGGACCTGGCGCGGCTCCAGGTGTCCGGCACGGACCTGGACGACCCGGAGCCGGTACCGCCGGCGGACGCGACCGCGCCGGTCCTGTGGATGAACCCCGATGTCGACATGTCGGCCGGCAAGGCGATGGCGCAGGCGGGGCACGGCGCCCAACTGGCCTGGTGGGAGCTGTCGGACGAGGAGCGCGCGGCCTGGCGCGACGCCGGATTCGCGCTCTCGGTCCGCACCCCGGACGCCGCGCTCTGGCGCGAACTCGTGGCGAGCGGCCTGCCGGTGGTGCGGGACGCGGGCTTCACGGAGATCGCGCCGGGTTCCTGCACGGTGGTCGCCGACCACCCGGCCTTGCGCTGAGCCGACACCCCGCCGCACCCCACGCTCAGGTACTGATCGTAGCCACCGGTTCGAGGCCGTACGTACGGGCGTAGCCGTTCTCGGCGCCGACGAGGAGGTCGACGACCTCGAAGTAGCGGTCCCAGAACGGGGTTTCGCGCAGGGCGTCGATGAGGAGCTGGTAGGCCTCGTGGTCGTCGGCCTCCCAGACCCAGACGTCGGTGACGCGGGTGGAGTAGAACTCCGTGTCGTAGAAGCGTGACCGGACTCCGGTGGTCTTGGCCTTGATCGCGGGGATCACCTGGGTGGTGAAGGCGTTCACCCGTTCCTGCGGGGTCATGGCGAGCCACTCGGGCTGGGTCTTGATGAGCATGAACGCGGTGACCGGCGGTGCGGTTGTCTCAGTGGTCATGACGGGTGCCTCCGTAGTGTGTTCAGTTCCGGGTGTTCGGTTCCGCGCGTTCAGGAGATGACGGCGGGCCTGAGGGTCTTGGCGCACCACTCCTCGAACGTGGTCAGGGAGGTGGCGCCCGGAGTGCGAGCGACGCCCGCGTCGAGGCCCTCGTTCTTGGCCCGCTTCATGTCGACGATGCCCTGGACGAACGCCTCGTTGAGGCCGTAGCCGAGGAGAGTGGCGCGCAGCTCGTCGAGCGGCTGGCATGCGTAGCGGACGGGTCGGCCGAGCTGCTCGGTCATGATGCGGGCCAGGTCGTCGGGGGACAGGTCCTGCGGGCCGAGCACCGGGACGCTGTCGCTGCCGGTCCACGAGCGGTCGAGGAGCAGGCCCGCGGCGACGGCCGCGATGTCGGCGACGGAGACGAGGGGAGCCCTGCGGTCGGCGTCGACGGCGTCGGTGAAGACGCCCTTCTCGCGGATCGAATCGGCCTCCTCCAGGAGGTTCTCGAAGAAGGACGGGTTGGCCAGGGCGCGGTACGCGACGCCGGTGCCCGCGATGAGGTCGTCCAGGGCGAGCGAAGCGGTGACCAGTCCCGCGCTGCCTGCGACCGGGGTGCCGCGGCCGAGCGCCGAGACGCCGACGACGTGGCCGACGCCATGAGCGACGAGGGCCTTCGCGGCGGGGCCCGTGAAGCCGGAGTAGGCGTCCTCGGGGGTCAGGGAGGCGTCCGGCGGGACGAGCCAGAACACGGCGTCCGCGCCCTCGAAGGCCCGGTCGACGACCTCGGCGTCGCCGTGCGAGCCGGTGATCACCTCGGTGCGTTCGCGCACCGCGTCGGGAAGCCGTGCGGGGTCGCGCACGATCACGCGCAGTTCCTCGCCGCGGGCGGGGGCGGACTCCAGGAGCAGGGGCAGCAGGTGGCGGCCGATGTTCCCGGTGGGAGCAGTGATGACGATCATGAAAAACCTCGTGGGCCGTGCCGGATCGGTACGTCCCTCATCCTGCGGAGGCCGGGGATATTGCCACAATGGGAACTTCAGCACGCAATCATTGCCTGAAATGGAATTACTCCCATGACCTGCGGTCCAGAGCCTGTTGTCGACGCCAATCTCGCCGTCGCGCTGGACGCCCTGCTCACCGAGCAGAGCGTCACCCGCGCCGCCGCACGCCTGCGCACGTCCCCCGCCGCCATGAGCCGCACGCTCGCCCGCCTCCGCCGCGTCCTCCAGGACCCGCTGCTTGTCCGGGCCGGCCAGACCATGGTCCCCACCCCGCGCGCCGAGGCCCTGCGCGAGGAGGTCGCCGCGGTGGTGCACCGCCTCGGGGCGCTGCTCGCTCCCGGCGCCGGCGTCGACCCCGCCGACCTGCGACGGACCTTCACCCTTCAGGCGGCCGACCTGGTCGGCGCGGCACTGGCTCCCGGGCTGCTCGAGCTGGCCGGGCAGGAGGCGCCGGGGGTCTCCCTGCGGGTCCGGGCCGAGGAGCTGGAAGCCGGTCCCGCCCTGCGCGACGGCCGGATCGACCTGGAGGTCGGATCCATCGACCACATCGACCCCGAGACCCGGGTCGAGGAGCTGGTCACCCTCCGCATGGCGGCGGCCGTCCGGCCCGGCCACCCCCTCACCGACGGGCCCCTGACCCCGGACCGACTCGCGGCAGCCGAGCACGTCGTGGTGAGCCGCCGCGGCCGGTTCACCGGCCCCCTGGACGCCGCACTGGCCGAGCGGAACCTTCGGCGGCGGGTCGCCGTCGTCCTGCCCAGCCACCTGGCCGCGATGACCCTCGCGGCCCGCAGCGATGTCGTCTGCCTCGTCCCCACCGCGCTCCCCGGCGCCACCCCCTCTCCCCTGACCGACCCCGCCACCACCCTCGGCCTGCGCGTCCTCGACATCCCCGTGCCCCTGCCGCTCCTGACCATCGGCATGGCATGGCACCCACGCCACGCGGCCGACGCGGGACACCACTGGCTCCGCGACGCCGTCCGCCGGACACTTCGCGCACCCGGAGGCCCGGCCTCCTGACCACCCCTGCCGCCAGACCACCCCTGCCGCCCGACCACCTCTGCTCGACTCCCCCGAGCACCGCATATTCTGTGGTCGCATGGAGTCGCGCCCGGTTCCCGCACCGTGGTCGCCGACCACCCCGCCCCCGCGCCGAGGAGACCGAGATGGGCACCAGAGCCGACGGCACGGTCGACACCAAACTCGACGGCCGCGTCGAGCGCGGCAACCAGACCCGGCGCCTGGTCCTGCGCCGCACGGTCGACATCGCCTCGGTCGAGGGCCTGGACGCGCTGTCGGTCGGCCGGATCGCCACCGAGCTGAAGCTCAGCAAGAGCGGGGTCTTCGCGCTCTTCGGCTCCAAGGAGGAGCTGCAGCTCGCGACCGTCCGCGCGGCGGGACGCATCTTCCTGGGCAACGTGGTGGAACCGGCCCACCAGTCACCGCCCGGCCTCGGCCGCGTGTGGCAGCTGTGCGCGCGCTGGCTCGACTACTCGGAGCAGCGGATCTTCCCCGGCGGCTGCTTCTTCTACGGGGTGATCGCCGAGTTCGACGCCCGCGAGGGGGCGGTGCACGACGCGCTGGTCCGCGCCAACCACGACTGGACCGGCCAGGTGGAGCGCTGCCTCACCGAGGCGCGCGACACCGGCGAACTGCGCCCGGACGCCGATGTCCCCCAGCTCGCCTTCGAGTTCATCGCCCTCATGGAGACGGCGAACGCGCACTCGGTCCTGCACGACGAACCGGACGCCTACCGCAGGGCGGCCATCGCCATCACGGCCCGGCTGCGCGCTGCGGCGACGGACCCGTCGCTGGTGCCTCGACTCCCCTGACCGTCCGGCCGGTTCGGCGGTGGAACCGGCTTCGGTAAACAAGTAGCACGACCGTTCGTTTAGATTTACGCTCATCGCATGCTTCCATCGATTCTGCGTGCGCCATGGCAAGCGGGCCCCGAGGCGTCCACGCCGGGCCCGGTCCTGGTGAGCGTCACGGAGTTCACCGCCGACCGTCACGGCCGGACCCTCCCGATCGCCCTGTCGGGGCTGCGGCTGCGCCGGAGCTGGCCGACGACGCCCGGCGCGGTCGGCATGTGGCTCTGGCTCGACCCGTGGCACAAACGCTCGGGTTCCGTCTCGGTCTGGGCCGACGAGCGATCGCTGTACGGGTTCGTCGGGCGCCCCGACCACCTGCGGATCGTCCGCGCGTACCGGCACCGGGGCACGGCACGCGCCACCACCTGGACGGCGGACCAGCTCGACCCCAATGCCTCCTGGGCCGCCGCGCACGCCCTGATCTGCGACCCGACCCCCTGGCCGGACAAGGCCGTTCACACCTCGGAAGGACCGTGAGGACCCCATGACCGACCTCATCGCACTCGACCGCACCGCCGTCCAGGAATCGCTCCGCGTCCTGCGCGCCGCTCGCGACGACGCCTGGGAACGGCCCTCGCCCTGCGCCGGCTGGACGCTGCGTGACCTGGTGGCGCACATGACCGCGCAGCACCACGGATTCGCGGCGGCGGCACGCGGCTCGGGCGCCGACCGTACGTACTGGATCGAGCAGGATCTCGGCCGCGACCCGTTCAAGATCTACGACGAGTCGGTGCGCCACGTCCTTGCCGCGTTCGCCGAAGAGGGCGTACTGGAGCGGGGGTTCACCCTTCCCGAGATCGGCGGGACGTTCACGGGGCGGATCGCCATCGGCTTCCATTTCCTGGACTACGTGGTGCACTCCTGGGACGTGGCGACGACCCTGGACGTCACCATCGACCTCCCCCTGCCGGTCGTCGAGGCCGCACTCGACATCGCCCGCCGGGTGCCGAAGGACCCCGAACGCCGGGGCCCCGGCGCCGCGTTCGCACCGGTCCTGCCCACGCCGGAGGACGCGTCCCCGCTGGAGGAGATGCTGGCTCTCCTGGGACGGGAGCCCGCGTCCTCGCACCGGTGAGGCGAAGCGTTGAACATCACGCACGCCTCTTCCGTATCTCCCGGTACCAGGAAGTAGCTTGCCTCCACGGCAGGTTCACGGGCAGGGAGGCACGGCACATTGCGGCGCATCAACGGCACGGCTCTGATCATCGCGGCACTCGTGGTCACACTGGGCGCACTCGCGTTCCCCATGTGGTCCTACGCCGACCGCTCGGGCACGGGGCCCGCCAACCTGGCCGCCGGATCCGTGGCCACACAGTGGGGTCCGCTCTCGGCGGCCGACCGCGATCTGCTGGTGAAGGTGCGGCTCGCGGGACTGTGGGAGCTGCCCGCGGGCCAGCAGGCCGTCGAACGCGCGCCGACCGAGGCGATCAAGGAGGCGGGTGACCACCTGATCGTCGGCCACACGGACCTCGACAAGCGGGCCCGTGCGGTCGCGGCGCAGCTTGGCGTGGAGCTGCCGAACCAGCCCACCGCCCAACAGCAGGGCTGGCTCCAGGAGTTGACCGAGGCCGAAGGCATGGAGTACCAGCGGAAGTTCGCGAATCTGCTGCGGGTCGCACACGGCAAGGTGTTCGCGGTGATCGCGCAGGTGCGGGACAGCACCCGCAACACGCTGATACGGCAGCTCGCCAGCGACTCCAACCAGACCGTCCTCGACCACATCACGATGCTGGAGGCCACCGGACTCGTCGACTTCGACGACATCGCGAACGGTGGCGCCGCCACCGCCACGACCAGCCCCACCGGTCCTCCGCCACCCTCCGGCGTCGCTCCCCCGGAGCCGCCTCCCGCCGGGCCGACGGGCGATGTGTCCACGACGTCACGGCCTTCGCCGGCCCCGCCCGGAGAGGTCAACACGGACCGGCCGGAACCTCAAATGTAGCTCTGAACGTCCCTCCTCAGGGGTTCGGCGGCGTGTGCGGGGGCCATGACCCCTGCACACGTTCACAAGACACGGGCACGACGCGGGGTCTTGGCGGAGGAGGGGGAACATGAAACATCTGGGGACCGGAATCGGGTGGCGTCCGGAGATCGCGGACGCCGTGGAGAAGATGCCCGGCATCGACTGGGTCGAGGCCGTCGCGGAGAACCTGTGCCCGGGACACCTCCCCGACTCCCTCCTGCGGCTGCGCGAGCGCGGCGTCACGGTGGTGCCGCACGGCGTCTCGCTCGGTCTCGGCGGCGCCGACCGCCCCGACGAGACCCGCCTGGCGGCGCTCGCCGAGCGCGCTCAGGTCCTCGGCTCCCCGCTCGTCACGGAGCACATCGCGTTCGTACGCGCCGGGGGCACGCTGACCGCTTCGCAGCCGCTGGAGGCGGGCCACCTGCTCCCGGTGCCGCGCACCCGCGACGCCCTCGACGTGCTCTGCGAGAACGTACGCATCGCGCAGGACGCCCTGCCGGTGCCGCTCGCGGTGGAGAACATCGCGGCGCTGATCTCCTGGCCCGGCGAGGAGATGACGGAGGGGCAGTTCCTGTACGAGCTCGTCGAACGCACGGGCGTACGTCTCCTCATCGATGTCGCCAACCTCCACACGAACCACGTCAACCGCGGCGAGGACCCTGCCAAGGCCCTGGACGAGCTGCCCGTCGAGGCCATCGCGTACGTCCATGTCGCGGGCGGCTTCGAGCGGGACGGCGTCTGGCACGACAGCCACGCCCACCCGGTCCCCGAGCCGGTCCTCGCGATCCTGGCGGACCTGGCGTCACGGGTGACCCCGCCGGGCGTCCTCCTGGAGCGGGACGAGAACTTCCCCGCGCCGCAGGAGCTCGAACGGGAGCTGGACGCGATACGGGCGACCGTGCGGACCCGGGCACCGGCCTCAGGTGAGTGCGCGACCGGCACGGCACCGGCCGCGCGTCCCGCCGACGTCCCGGCCCCCACCCGCCAGCGTCTCGCCCTCGCCCAGACCGCGCTTCTCTCCGCGCTCGTCGCGGGGACGCCCGCGCCCGAAGGGTTCGACCGGGCCCGGCTTGCCGTGCAGAGCCGGGCGCTGACCGGCAAGCGGGCGGATGTCGTGGCGAAGGTGGCGCCCGAGCTGCCGGAGATTCTCGGCAAGGCCTATCGCGCCGAGTTCTCCGCCTACGCCCAGGCACGGCCGATGTCCGGCGGATACCGCCGTGACGCGCTGGACTTCGCCGAGCGGCTGCTGCTCGCCGGGCAGCCCGAGGACGCGAAGACGCGCGGCGAGCTGACCCAGTGGTGGCTGGAGCGGTCCGGGCCCGCGCCGCTGGACGCGCGGCCGGTCACGCGGTGGCTGCGGGCGGCGCGCTTCGCGCTGCGACGGGGATAGACAGCTGTATACGGGGGATAGGGAAATACCGTGGAAGTTCTGACGATCTGTTACTTCGTGCTGGTCATGGCCTCGTCGACGGTGCTCGCCGTCGGCCTGTCCACGGCGCTGCACGCCGATGTCCGGCAGCCCGATGCCCAGCACCAAGCCGTGTTCGACCCCCTGGAGGCCGCGTTCCTCGCGGGCGGGCCCGGCAGGGTCACCGATGCCGTGATCACGGCCATGCACGAGGACGGCCGACTGGCCGTCGCCGGACCCGGCATCGTCGGCATCCAGCGGTCCGAGGCCCGCAACCCGGTGGAGGGCGCCCTGCTCCAGGTGCACGCCGCCGCGCCGAGCGGCGCCCTGCACTGGCTGCGGATCGGCGTGATGCGCAGCCCCGCCGTGCAGGCACTGGGCGACGCGCTGGCCTGGCGCGGCCTGATGGTACGACCCGAGGCCCTGGCCCGCTGGCGGGTCAAGTCGAGGCTGCACAACGTCGTGACCTTCGCGGGGTTCTTCGTCGTCTGCGTCCTCGGCTTCGCGGGCGCCGGCGACGGGCCGTCGGGCGGCTCCGTGACCGGCCCGATGGTCCTGCTGTTCGTCGGGGTCTTCATCGGGGGCCTCACGGGCTCGCTCTGCGCCAAGTCCGCCGACAGCCGGGTCAGCACCGCGGGACGGACCGCGCTCGACCAGTACCGCGCCGCCAACGCCCATGCGTACGACGCGATGAACCGAGTGGCCATCGGCGGCCTGAACGGCGTGCTCGACCCCGAGCTGCGGGCACAGCTGACCGCCGCGTACGGGATCCGGCCCAGGCGTCCGGCGGCCCCCCATCTGCTGTCGCATTCGAGCGGCTCGGGGTACGTGTGCTCGTCGAGCAGCCCCTCGTGGTGCGGCGGGGGTGGCGGCTCGGCCTGCGGGGGCGGCGGCTGCGGAAATTCCGGCGGCGGAGGCGGGTCATCCTGCGGAAGTTCCGGCGGCGGAGGCGGGTCATCCTGCGGAAGTTCCAGCGGCGGAGGCGGGGGCGGCTGCGGGGGTGGCGGCGGAGGCGGAGGCGGCGGTTCCTGACCGCTCTGCCATGGGCACGGGCCCACCCGCACGCAATACCCCTCACCCGTACGGAAGTTGACGTACTCCGGGCGGTAATCCGCGAGCGCCTCCCCGCCGCGCACTAACGTGCGGCGGTGCAACAGGAGGCGTCATGCGATCCATCAACGGCACCGGCCTGATCGTCGCGGGGCTCGTCGCGACGCTGGCCGCGCTGCTCTTCCCGCTCTGGTCGTACGAGGACAGGTCGGGCACCGCCCTGGACAGACTCGACGCGGAGACCGTGTCGACGGAGTTCGGCCCGCTCTCCGCGCTCGACCGCGACTTCATCACCAAGGTGCGGCTCGCGGGCCTCTGGGAGCTCCCCGCCGGACAGCAGGCCGAGGTGCGCGGCACCACCAAGGCCGTCCAGACCGCGGGCGAGCATCTCGTCGAGGGCCATACGTTCCTGGACGCGCGGGTGCGCGAGGTGGCGACGCAGCTCAATCTTGAGCTGCCCAATCAGCCGACCTCGCAGCAGCGGGGCTGGCTCGACGAGATGAGCGACGCGCACGGCGACGCGTACGACGAGAAGTTCGCCAACATCCTGCGCGCCGCCCACGGCAAGGTCTTCTCGGTGGTCGCGGAGGTCCGCGCGACCACCCGCAACTCGCTGGTGCGCACGCTCGCCGACGACGCCAACACGACGGTCCTCGACCACATCACGGTCCTGGAGGGCACGGGCCTCGTCGACTTCGACGACCTGGCGCGCGACGCGGCGTCGGGGGCCCCCGCCCCGGTGACCCGCTCCCCCGCACCGCCGGGCCCGGCCGCGTCCCCGGATCCGGCGACCCCGGTCTCCCCCTCCCCCACGTTCCCGCTGCCCCCGCCTGCGTCCCGCCCCAAGCCCACGGAGTCGGCGGAGTCCGAGGCAGACAAGGAGGACAAGAGGAAGGAAAAGGAGAAGGACAAGGAGGAGGGCAAGGAGAAGGGCGAGCCCCGCAGCAAAGCGGAACGTTACGTACCCGCGATCCCCCGTCCGCATGCTGAATAACCCATGGCGCGGCCCCCGCCCCCTCGCATACAACACCGGCATGTTCTGGCTTCCGCTCCTTCTCGTGGCCTGGGTCGCGACGGGCCTTTCCTGCGCGCGGCTGTGCCTCACGGCGTACCGCACCGCCCCGCACGGCGCGGCCCCGGGGCACCGCCGTGAACTGACGCTCTACGAAGCCGCGTTCCTCTCCGGCGGCCCCGGGCGCGTCACCGACCTCACCCTGGTGTCGATGGCCCGCACCCGGCGGCTGCTGCTCGCGCACACCGGCTGGGCGACCGTCGTCGACCCGGTGGGCGGCGACGACATGGAGCGCTCCGTGCTCGGCGCGATAGGCCCTGCCGGACAGTCGCCGATAGCGCCGGTGCGCCGGGCCGCGGCGGGCACCGACGCGATGCGCGCCCTCGCGGACCGCCTGGTCGCCGCGGGCCTGGCCCAGCCGGACGGCGTCTGGTCGGGGGTCGCGGGAGCGGTCCGGCAGGTGCGGGCGGCCACCGTGGCGGTGGTCGCGCTGGGGGCCGTCGCCCTGCTGATGCCCGTCCAGGAGCCGCCGGGAGAGGTGCCCGTGGCGCTCTGGTTCGCACTGCCCCTGGTCCTGAACGCGAGCTGCCTCGCCGTCGCCCGCTTCGAGATCCACCCCTACCCCCGCTGGGCGTCGCCCGCGGGCCAGCTCCTCCTGAGCGCGCTCCCGGCGCGCGGCGGCTCCGACCTCACCGCCGTGGCCGTACGCGGCACGCGCGCGCTCGCCGACCCGGAGCTGCGTGCGGCGTTCGCACACCGGGACGCGGCGCATCGGGGTCATTGAGCCCGACACGCCCGACACCGGCAGGGCGGTGCTTTACTTCGCCATTTACCGAACGAATCATCCCTTTATTCGAGCAATGCACGGCCGAATGAAGGATGAACAGCGATGAGAGCAGCAGCCGCCCTCTACGGAACCGCCGGATCCCTGGTCCTGACCGCACTCGTCGCCGCCCCCACGGGAAGCGCGTCCGCGGCCGACACCTCCCCCTACCCGGAGGCGCACGGCACCCTCGTCGCCGCCCAGCGCGCCACGGCGGCCGGTGTCCGCTTCGGTGCCTGCCCCGCCGCGGAGAACCTTCCCCCCTCGATCAGGTGCGGCACCGTCACGGTGCCGCTCGACTACGCCCGCCCGGACGGCAAGCAGATCAAGCTGACCGTCAGCCGCACCAAGGCCACGAAGAGGGCCGAACCGCGGCGGGGCAAGGCCGTCAAGCGCCAAGGCGCCCTCGTGTTCAACCCGGGAGGTCCCGGCGGGTCCGGCATGTACTTCCCGATGGTCGGCATGCTCCCCGAGTGGAAGCGCATCGCGGCGGCGTACGACCTCGTGGGCTATGCCCCGCGCGGTGTCGGCCGCTCGGCCCCGATCTCCTGCCAGGACCCGAAGAAGTTCGCCAAGGCGCCCACGCAGTCGCCGACCCACCCCGACGCCGCGTACAAGCTGAAGCGCATCAAGCAGGCGAAGGCGTACGCGGAGGGCTGCGTCGAGCGCTCCGGGAAGGCCGTGCAGCACTACTCGACCTTGAACAACGCCCGTGACCTGGATGTGCTGCGGGCGGCGCTCGGCGAGAAGAAGCTGACCTTCATGGGCGCCTCGTACGGCACCTACTTCGGCGCCGTGTACGCCTCGCTCTTCCCCTCCCACGTGCGCCGCATGGTGTTCGACTCGGCGGTCAACCCCGACCCCGCGCAGATCTGGTACCGCAACAACCTCGACCAGTCCGCGGCCTTCGAGCACCGCTGGGGCGACTTCCGCACGTGGGTGGCCAAGCACGACAAGACGTACCGCCTGGGCAAGACGCCCGAAGCGGTCCTGCGCAGCTACGAGAAGGTGCGCGACAAGCTGGCGGCCAAGCCCGCGGGCGGCAAGGTCGGCCCCGGCCAGCTCCAGTCGGCGTACCTCCAGGCCGGGTACTACGACGACTACTGGCCGACGCGTGCCTCGGCGCTCTCGGCGTATCTGAAGGGCAACCCGAAGCCGCTCATCGAGCAGGCCGCGCCCGAGCCGAAGGCGGCCAAGGAGCAGGAGAACGGCAACGCGGTCTACACCGCGGTGGAGTGCAACGACGCGCCCTGGCCGACGGACTTCGCGACCTGGAACCGCGACAACTCGCGCCTGGCCCGCAGCGCTCCCTTCGAGACCTGGGACAACGCCTGGATGAACCTGCCGTGCGCCTACTGGCCCGCGCCCCGGCAGCGTCCCGTCGACGTCGGCACCGACAAGGGCGAGCTGCCCCCGACGCTGATCCTGGCCGCCGAGCGTGACGCGGCGACCCCGTACACGGGCGCCAAGGAGCTGCACCGGAGGCTGGGCGACTCGGTCCTGGTGACCGAGCGGGACGCGGGCACGCACGGCATCGGCGGCGGCCCCAACAAGTGCGTCAACGGCCACATGGAGGCGTACCTCCTGGAGGGCAGGCTCCCCGTGCGGCGCGCGGCGTGCGCACCGCACAAGGAGCCCGAGCCGCTGTCCGGCGAGCGGGCGGCGGCTCTGCCCAAGGAGCACTAGCCGTTACAGGGCGCTGAGCCGCTCCAGCGGGAACGGCGGCTGGGCCAGCGGTCGCACCGCGAGCCTGGTCAGCGGCAGGGCGTTGTCGTCGCCCGCCGTGCGGTTGGCGTGCAGGACGCCGCAGTGGGTGCAGCGGTGGACGAGGACCCACTCGCCGTCTCCTCGTACGGAGATGGCGAGGGGTTCCATCCTGGCGCCGCAGTCCGCGTCCCGGTCGCCCGGGGTGTCGTCGAGGTGACGGCTCCACAGGCAGTTGGGACAGTGATTGCGGTGGTCGGTGCCGGGGGCGGTCATCGAGACGTCGAGACCGCACTGGAGGCAGCGGAAGGACTGGGCGCGCGCTTCAGTGCGGGCCCGCCGAGAGGTGTTGCGGGACATGGTGAGGATGACTCCTGAGCGTTGCGGAAGGGGATGACTCCGAGCTGTTCCGCAGGGCCCTGGGCATACATTCACCGTCTCTCTGTCCTTGGCTTCGACCTCTCGATGAAACCCGCACCGGACGGACGCGGCAACCGAATTAACTAGGCGAGGCCCGCCACGAGGTCGGCCACCGACTTGCGGCGGCCGGTGTAGAACGGCACCTCTTCGCGGACGTGCATGCGGGCCTCGGAGGCGCGCAGGTGCCGCATGAGGTCGACGATGCGGTAGAGCTCGTCGGCCTCGAAGGCGAGCAGCCACTCGTAGTCGCCGAGCGAGAACGAGGCGACCGTGTTGGCGCGCACGTCGGGGTAGCCGCGGGCCATCATGCCGTGGTCCTTGAGCATGCGGCGACGGTCCTCGTCGGGCAGCAGGTACCAGTCGTAGGAGCGCACGAAGGGGTAGACGCTGATGTAGTTGCGCGGCGTCTCGTCGGCCAGGAAGGCCGGGATGTGCGACTTGTTGAACTCGGCGGGGCGGTGCAGCGCCATGTTCGACCAGACCGGCTCCAGGGCGCGGCCGAGCTTGGTGCGGCGGAAGAGGTTGTAGGCCTCCTGCAGCTCGTCGGAGGTCTCGGCGTGCCACCAGATCATGACGTCGGCGTCGGCGCGCAGGCCCGACACGTCGTACGTGCCGCGGACGGTGATGTCCTTGGCGGCGAGCTGGTCGAACAGCTCCTGGACCTCGTCGGCATAGCCGGCGCGGTCCTCAGGGAGCAGGTCCTTCAGCTTGAAGACGGACCACAGCGTGTAGCGGATGACCTCGTTGAGGTCCTTGGCCTTCTTGCCCGCGTTCGGGCTCTTGGCGGGGGCGTCGTCACTCATGGCCCTATTCTCCTCCGCCGCCGTGCAGGCTCTGCACCGGGTTGGCGGTGAGCTCCTGCACACTGGCCAGGTCGCCGCCCAGCTGGTCGACGGCGGCATAGGCGCTCGCGATGCACGCGGGGATGCCCACGCCGTCGTACGCGGCTCCGCACACGGCGAGGCCGGGCAGCTTGCTCACGTGCTCGCGGACGCGGGCCACGCGCGCGTAGTGGCCGACGGGGTACTGCGGCAGGCCGTCGTGCCAGCGGGTGACGCGGGTGGCGACGGGCTCGGCGTCGAGGCCGGTGGCCGCGCGCAGGTCGCGCCGGGAGAGGGCGACGAGGTCGGCGTCGTCGCGCTCCAGAATCGCTGTTTCGCCGTACCGCCCCACCGAAGTGCGCAGAACCAGCAGGTCAGGGTTCTCCTCGGCGATCCAGCCCCACTTGCGCGAGGCGAAGGTGGACGCCTTGATGGTGTGCCCGTCGATCGGCGGCACGAGAAAACCGCTGCCTTCGGGGAGGTCGATCTCGCTGCGGCGGTAGGCGAGGGTCATCAGGGCCATGGAGGCGTACTCCACGGTGGCGAGCTCGGCCGCGGCGGCGGGCGCCTCGACGCCGAGCAGCGCGGCAGCGGCGTACGCGGGCACGGCGACGACCACGGCATCGGCGTCGATGGTCTGCTCGGCGGTGCTCACCTGCCAGCCCTCCGGGGTGCGCCGCAGCTCGGTGACGGGCACCCCGGTGCGGATCTCACCGCCACGCGCGCGTACCGAATCGGCGACGGCGAGCGGCAGTTGGCCGACGCCGCCCTCGATGCCCATGAAGACGGGGCCGGTCTGCTGGTTCTGCGCGGCACGCGCCTGGATGTCACGCACGCCCTCCGTGAGCGAGGCGTGCGTACGGGCGGCCTCGAAGAGCTGCGGGACGGCCGAGCGCATGGAGATGCGGTAGGCGTCCCCCGCGTACACCCCGCCCAGCAGTGGCTCCACGAGCCGGTCGACGACCTCGCGGCCCAGGCGCGCGGCGACGTACTCACCGACCGCGACGTCGTCCCCGACCTTGGTGGGCGGCAGTTCACGGTCCTGCTCGATGCGGTGGAGCCCTTCGTCGGAGAGCACTCCGGAGAGGGCCGACGCGTCGCCGGGTACGCCCATGACGTGGCCCTTGGGCATCGGCCGCAGGGCCCCGCGGGTCCAGATCGCGGCGGTCGCGGTGGCGGGCGCCTGCATCCGGTCGGCGAGGCCCACCTCGCGGGCGAGGGCGACGGCCTCCGGGCGGCGGGCCAGCATCGACTCGGCGCCGAGGTCGACGCGGACGCCCTCGATCTCGCCGGGGAGCAGCTTGCCGCCGAGCCGGTCGGAGGCTTCCAGGACGGTCACGCGGGACCCGGTGTCGAGCAATCGGTGTGCGGCGGCCAGTCCGGCGATCCCGCCACCGATGACAACGACATGACCCGTACGTGTGTCCGTTTCGCGCATGCCTCCACTCTACGAGGCGGCTACTTCGAGCCGGGCGAGTCCCGACCGTGACCCCATCGGGACCGGTCGGCAACCACCGTTTCGCCTCTCCCCGGCGTCAAAGGAGCAGACAACGGAGCACCAGTCACCACGATCCTCGGGGGGTACGTCGAGATGCTCGCGTCCAGTACGTCAAGGCACCGCACCGTCCAGGCACTCTCGGCCGTCCTGCTCGCGGTCGCCCTCGCGCTCACCGGGTGCAGCGCGGGCGGCGACAGCGGCGGTGACAGCGACAAGGCCGCGGCCGGCAGCAAGGACGACAAGGGGATGGGCGGCGGCCGGGCGGATCAGTCCGGCGGCAAGAAGAAGCCACCCGAGCTCACCGGCACGCACATCATCCGCACCGCCACCCTGACTGTCCGCGTCAAGGACGTGCCGAAGGCCCTGGACGAGGCGCGCGCGGCGGCCACCGACGCGGGCGGCGTCGTCGGCGACGAGACCACGGACCGCGACGGACGGGGCCACGAGCGCTCCCGCATCGTGCTGCGCGTCCCGCAGGACCAGTACGACGAGGTCCTCACGTCCCTGGAGGGCACGGGCAAACTGATCGAGCGCAAGGCCAAGGCACAGGACGTCACCGACCAGGTCGTCGACGTCGAGAGCCGCGTCAAGTCGCAGCGGGCGAGCGTGGCGCGCGTGCGGGAGCTGATGGACAAGGCGACGAAACTGAGCGATGTCGTCACCCTGGAAGGGGAGTTGAGCAGCCGTCAGTCCGAACTGGAGGCGCTGCTCGCGCAGCAGTCCTCGCTCAAGGACCGTACGAGCATGTCGACGATCACGCTCTCGCTCAGCGAGACGGCCGTGAAGAAGGCGGCCGCGGACGACGACGACCCGACGTTCGTGGACGCTCTGTCCGGCGGCTGGAACGCCTTCGTGACGATGCTGCGGTGGCTTGCGGTCGCCCTCGGCGCGATCCTGCCGTTCGCGGCGGTGGCGGTGCTGCTGTTCCTGCTGTGGCGGCGTCTGGTGCGGACCCGGCTGCCGCGCAGGCCCTCGGTGGCGACGGCCCCCGCGGTGCCTGCGGCTCCGACGGTTCCGCAGGCACCGGCGGTTCCGCAGGCACCGGCGCGCGAGGGCGACGACGACTAGCGGCCCGTCAACTGCCGCCGAGTCGTAGCGTGTCCGTATGAGGAGCGCGAAAGAACGACTGGTGATCATCGGGGGCGACGCGGCGGGGATGTCCGCCGCGTCGCAGGCACGCAGGCTCAAGGGCCCCGACGAGCTGGAGATCGTCGCGTTCGAGCGCGGCCACTTCACCTCGTACTCGGCCTGCGGCATCCCCTACTGGGTCGGCGGCGACGTCCCTTCGCGGGACGAGCTGATCGCGCGTACGCCCGAGGAGCACCGGGAGCGCGACATCGACCTGCGGATGCGTACGGAGGTCGAGGAGATCGACGTCGAGGGCGGCCGGGTCCGCACCCGGGACCTGGAGTCGGGGTCCGAGGCCTGGACGTCGTACGACAAGCTCGTGATCGGTACGGGCGCCCGCCCCATCCGCCCCGCCCTGCCCGGCATCGACGCCCCCGGCGTGCACGGCGTACAGACCCTGGACGACGGCCAGGCGCTCCTGGACACGCTGGCCCGCACGCCGGGCCGCAGGGCGGTCGTCATCGGCGCGGGCTACATCGGCGTCGAGATGGCCGAGGCGCTGATCCAGCGCCGCTACGAGGTCACGGTGGTCAACCGCGGCACGGAGCCGATGTCGACGCTCGACCCGGACATGGGCCGCCTCGTCCATGACGCGATGTCCGGCATGGGCATCGAGATGGTCAACGGCGCGGAGGTCACCAAGATCCTCACCGGTGACGACGGCCGGGTCAGGGCAGTGGCCACCGAGGACGCGGAGTATCCGGCGGACGTGGTGGTGCTCGGCATCGGCGTGCGCCCCGAGACGGAGCTCGCCGGCGCGGCGGGGCTGCCGCTCGGCAAGCACGGCGGGCTGCTCACGGATCTCGCGATGCGGGTGCGCGGGCACGAGAACATCTGGGCGGGCGGTGACTGCGTCGAGGTCCTCGACCTGGTCTCGGGCCGCGAGCGCCACATCGCGCTCGGCACCCACGCCAACAAGCACGGCCAGGTCATCGGCTCGAACGTGGGCGGGAGTTACGCGACGTTTCCCGGTGTCGTCGGCACGGCCGTCAGCAAGGTCTGCGACCTGGAGATCGCCCGTACGGGCCTGCGCGAGAAGGAGGCACGGGCGGCGGGCCTTCAGTACGCGACGGTGACCATCGAGTCGACGAGCCGCGCCGGCTATTACCCCGGCGCGGCCGTGATGACCGTGAAGATGCTCGCCGAGCGCCTCACGGGGCGGCTGCTCGGCGTGCAGATCGTCGGCCGCGAGGGAGCGGCCAAGCGCGTCGACATCGCGGCCGTGGCCCTGACGGCCCGGATGACGGTGGACCAGATGACCGCGCTCGACCTCGGCTACGCACCGCCGTTCTCACCGGTGTGGGACCCGGTTCTGGTGGCGGCGCGCAAGGCGGTCGCGGCGGTGCGGAGCACTCGGTAGGCATCGCGGTGATGGATCTGCGGGCCGGTGGGGGCCGGTCGCGCAGCTCCCCGCGCCCCTTACGGGGCGGGACCCTCGCGAGACCGGCTCCTCTCCCCCGCCTCACCCGTCACATTCAGGCGAGATTTTCAGCCAACTACGAACCGGTTGCGAACCGGTTGCGAACCGCTTCCGTCAGCGCGCGGTCCGCGTGTGGACGTGCTCCACGAGACGCGTCAGCGCCTCGGGGTCCGTGGAGGGCAGGACACCGTGGCCGAGGTTGAAGATGTGCCCTTCGAGCCCGGCCGCGGCGTCCAGGACCTCGTCCGTCTTGGCCTCGATCGCCTCCCGCGTGGAGAAGAGGACCGCCGGGTCGAGATTGCCCTGGAGCGCCTTGCCGGGACCGACACGGCGGACTGCCTCGTCCATCGGGACGCGCCAGTCGACGCCCATCACGTCGGCGCCCGCCTCGCCCATCAGACCGAGCAGTTCGCCCGTGCCGACTCCGAAGTGGATGCGCGGCACGCCGTACGAGGCCACGGCGTCGAAGACCTTCTGCGACGCGGGCATCACGGAGCGCCGGTAGTCGGCGGGGGCCAGCGCGCCCACCCACGAGTCGAAGAGCTGCACGGCGCTTGCGCCCGCCTCGATCTGCACCTTCAGGAAGGCGCCGGTGATCTCCGCGAGCCGGTCGAGCAGATCCGCCCACAGCTGCGGGTCGCCGTACATGAGCGCCTTGGTGTGCTCGTGATTACGGCTCGGACCGCCCTCGACCAGGTAACTCGCGAGAGTGAAAGGCGCACCGGCGAATCCGATGAGCGGGGTCGACCCCAGCTCGGCCGTCAGCATGCCGATCGCCTGCGTCACGTAGCTCACGTCGTCCGGCGTCAGGTCCCGCAGCTGGGCGAGGTCGGCGCGCGAGCGGATGGGGTTGGCGACGACCGGGCCGATACCCGGCTTGATGTCGAGGTCGATGCCGATGGCCTTGAGGGGCACGACGATGTCGCTGAAGTAGATCGCGGCGTCGACCTTGTGGCGGCGCACGGGCTGCAGCGTGATCTCCGTGACCAGCTCAGGCATCATGCAGGACTCCAGCATGGCCGTGCCCTCGCGCACCTTGCGGTACTCGGGCAGTGAGCGCCCCGCCTGCCGCATGAACCAGACCGGCGTGTGCGGCACGGGCTCGCGCCTGCAGGCCTTCATGAAAGCGGAGTCGTACGTCGCTGGGTTCTGGCCCGCAGGGCTGTTGTTGGCACTCACGCGGAAAGTCTCGCACGGGCCGGTGCGCCCCCTGTCCTGAGGGACACCCTGCCTTGACCGGGGCCCCTCTCACGGGTGTCTCTCCCTGCGCGAAGCCGCCGTTCCCCTTAATCTTCCCCGCATGGCTGCGGCTCAAGGACAACGGTCGGACGGCGCTGGCGAGATGGAAAGTACGGAGGGGAAGGTGGCGGAATCGACTCCGTTGCCCTTTCGCGCGGCGGTCGACGCGCTGCGCGGGGCACGGCTTCGGCCCGAGATCGAGATCGACCCGACGCGGGCTCCGCAGCGTCTTGCCCCTTATGCGTACGCGCTGGAAGCGGCGGTGGTCGAGGGCGACGAGGACCTCGCGGACGGGCGCCTGGTCCTGCTGCACGATCCGGACGGGCACGACGCGTGGCAGGGCACCTTCCGCCTCGTCACGCTCGTCCGCGCGGAACTGGAGCCGGAGATGGCTGCGGACCCGCTGCTTCCGGAGGTCTGCTGGTCCTGGCTGACGGGCGCCCTTCAGGCGCGCGGCCTGGCCTGCGGGGAGCCGAGCGGCACCGTCACGCGCGCGGGTTCGCACTACTTCGGCGGGCTCTCCGAGCGGCCGCCCGCGTCGCAGATCGAGATCCGGGCGTCGTGGACGCCGCGCGAGGGGCGCGGCGGGGTGCCGGACACGGCGGCGCATCTCGCGGCGTGGTGCGATCTGCTCTGCCAGGTGGCGGGGTTGCCGCCGGTGAACCAGGGGCACGGCGACGGGCCAGGGGCCGGGTCCGGGTCCGGGTCCGTGGTGTCGCTGCCACAGCGACGGGGGCCGCAGACGCCGTGACCGACGGCGGGACCGGACGGGACCGGACGGGAGCGGATGGGACCGGACGAGACCGGACGGGGCGCTGACGGAGCGCTGACGGGACCGAACGGTCATGCGGATGAGCGATTCTGAACGACTCCGATTCGGGTCGATCTTCGGATGATCGATCACATGTCCGAATGGTCCGAATTGTTACTCACCAAATCGTGATCATTCTCTAAAGGCGGGCGGGTTTGGTGCCGAAGAGGTTGGTGACCTTGAAAGCACGGTTCGTCCCGGCTTCATCCCCGAGCCGGTTCAGTCCCGCACCCCAGGAGGCCTAGGTGTCCGTTCTCCTCGAGCAGCCCGCAAGCCTGGTCGCCTACCGCCCGAACAAGCCGACCGCCATGGTCGTCGTGGCCGACCCTCGCGTACGCTCCACCGTCACCCGCCACCTGTGGGCCCTCGGTGTACGCGACGTGATCGAGGCCTCGTCGATCGCGGAGGCTCGTCCCCGCATCGGCAACCCCCGTGACATCTGCGTCGCAGACGTCCACCTCCCCGACGGCTCCGGCCTGACGCTCCTCTCAGAAACCCGCGCGGCGGGCTGGCCGAACGGCCTCGCCCTCTCCGCCGCCGATGACATCGGTGCCGTACGCAACGCCCTCGCGGGCGGCGTCAAGGGCTACGTCGTCACCGGCACCCGCAACAATGTCGGTCTCCCCACCCGTCCCGGCGCCGCGCCCATCGGCTCGGCCGCCGCCCGAATGCACCGCCGCCCGCCCGGCGCCCCGAGCCACCCCGGTGGCTACCGCGAGCTGTCCGGCCGTGAGGTGGAGGTTCTCCGCCTGGTCGCGGAAGGCCAGTCGAACAAGGCCATCGGCGTCTCGATGGGGCTCTCGGCACTGACCGTGAAGAGCCACCTCGCCCGGATCGCACGCAAGCTCGGCACGGGTGACCGAGCCGGGATGGTAGCGGTGGCCCTGCGCACCGGAATCATCCACTGACTCATTTACACCCCTCGTGCGCCCGTCGACGGAACGTTCCGTCGACGGGCGCTGTGCATACACAGATACCCTTGACAGGTGACCGACGCCCAAGAGACCGCAGCAGACAGCTCACTGCGAACCACCGGAGGCGGCCCTCCGGACGACGTCGAAACGGCGCCGATCCCTTTGGACGAGCCGCGTGATGGCATTCCTCCGGTGGTCGCCGACGAGACCGCCCTCGCAGAGGTGATCGCCGCTTTCGCGGCTGGCAGTGGCCCCGTGGCCGTGGACGCCGAACGTGCGTCCGGCTATCGGTACGGCCAGCGTGCCTATCTCGTGCAGTTGCGCCGTGAAGGCGCGGGCAGCACCTTGATCGACCCCGTGGCCTGCCCCGACCTGTCGGGGCTCGGCGAGGCGATCGCCGGTGCGGAGTGGGTGCTGCACGCCGCCACGCAGGACCTGCCCTGCCTCCGCGAAATAGGCATGATCCCCACCAGCATCTTCGACACCGAACTCGCCGGGCGCCTCGCCGGTTTCCCCCGGGTCGGCCTCGGCGCGATGGTCGAGGGCGTGCTCGGCTTCGTCCTGGAGAAGGGCCACTCGGCGGTCGACTGGTCGACGCGCCCACTGCCCGACCCCTGGCTTCGCTACGCGGCGCTCGACGTCGAGCTGCTCGTGGACCTGCGGGACGCCCTGGAGAAGGAGCTCGACCGGCAGGGCAAGCTGGAGTGGGCCCGCGAGGAGTTCGACGCGATCTCCTCCGCTCCGCCGCCTCCGCCTCGCGTGGACCCCTGGCGGCGTACGTCCGGCATGCACAAGGTGCGGCGCCGTCGTCAGATGGCGGTCGTACGTGAGCTGTGGACCGCCCGCGACAAGGTGGCCCAGCGGCGTGACGTGTCGCCGGGCAAGGTCCTCAGTGACGGCGCGATCGTGGAGGCGGCGCTGGGGCTGCCCCCCAACGTGCACGCGCTCGCCGGGCTCACCGGCTTCGGGCATCGCATGGGCCGCCGTCAGCTGGAGCAGTGGCAGGCCGCGGTGGACCGGGCCAAGGCCCTGCCCGACTCCGAGCTTCCGCAGCCGGGGGCGGCCGTGTCGGGGCCCCCGCCGCCCCGCTCCTGGGCGGACCGCGACCCGGCCGCCGCGGCGCGCCTCTCCGCGGCGCGGGCGGCTGTCTCGGCGCTGGCCGAGGAACTGAACATGCCTCAGGAGAACCTGATCACTCCGGACACGGTACGAAGGGTGTGCTGGGAGCCGCCGACGGAGGTTTCCGCCGAGTCCGTCTCCACCGCGCTGGCCGCTCACGGTGCGCGCCGCTGGCAGATCACCCAGGTCACCCCGGCCTTGGTGACCGCGCTGAGCCGCCCGGCGCCGTAGGGGCGGGGGGCATTGCTGGGCCGGTGGCTTTGACTTGTTGCCGGGGCCGCCCGGTTGTCCCGAGGTTGGCGGTTCCGGGCCGGGTGTAAAGGGCGCTCCTGCGTCGCGTCGGCTGCGCCGATTCCGCTGCGCTCCACCCTTGACACCCGTCCCTCCACCGCGCGAAGCGATATGACCGGGCGGCCACGGGGTGGGACTCTCGACCACTCCCGTCAAATCAGGGGGTCTCGCTGCCGGGTGCGGCCCGACTCATTGCGGGTGGCCCCTAGGGGGAGAAGGGCGGGCGCCCGGTCCGCCGTCGCTTCAGGGAAGGGTGCCGGTCTCGTCAAGCGGCTGCCGACCGGATCTTCCGGCGTGACCGTCACGGGGAGAAAGGGGCGGGCGCCTGGTCCGCGTCCGCTTCGGGGAGGGGCCCGGTCTCGTCAAGCGGCTGCGGCCTGGTTCTTCCGGCGTGGCCGCCAGGGGGACGGGCGGGCGCCTGGTCCGTAGCCGCTCCGGGGGTGGGTGCCGGTCTCGTCAAGCGACTGCCGACCGGATCTTCCGGAGTGGCCGTCAGGGGGCGGGGCGGGCGAGGGCCTGCTGGTGGGTGCGGGTTTCGTCGCGCGCGTGCCGACCGGTGGCGGTGGGGGTGTGCAGGTCGCGGCTGACGTGGGTCGGTCGGCTCCGAGGGGGTGGGGGTCCGGCACCTAATTTCGAGAAGGCGCGTTACGCAACGCGCGCGCCCCCCTTCTGCCAGAACACAACTTTGCGAAAGTAGGTGCGCCACACCATCCGGATCGCCTTGATGAACCTCTGCACCGAGGTATCGGTGGCGAGCGGTGAGGGCATCACGCATGGTTTCGCGGGGAGCCGACCCCGAAGGGGGGCAGGGCACGCCCCGAGCGAGCGGATTGCAGAAAATTCCCACCCATGTGCCTCCAACACACGGGCTGGCGTGGCACTTTCCTGCAATCGGCTCTGCGCCCCGCCTATGCAACCCCCTCGCAGTGCCCGGCAGCCCGCTCGGCAAGAACGGCCCCACCCCCCGACCGCCCGCGCGCCTCACCCCGTGACGGCCACGGGCGGAAGACCCGGTCGGCTGTCGCCTGACGAGACCGGCCCCCCTCCCCGGAAGCGGCTGCGGCCCAGGCACCCACCCGTACCGCTGACGGCCGCCCCAGGAGATCCGACCGATGGCCGCCTGACGAGACCGGCACCCCTCCCTGGAGCGATCGCCGACCGGGGGCCCGCCCCTTCTCCGCGTGACGGTCACGCCGGAAGAACCAGGCCGCAGTCGCTTGACGAGACAGCAACTCTCCCCGGAGCGGCTGCGGACCGGGCGCCCGCCGATTCTCCGCGTGACGGTCACGCCGGAAGATCCGGCCGACGGCCGCTTGACCAAACCGGCACCCCGCCCCGGAGCGGCTGCGGACCGGGCGTCCGCCCCTTCTCCGCGTGACGGTCACGCCGGAAGATCCGGTCGGCAGCCGCTTGACGAGATCGGCACCCCCCACCGGAGCGATCGCGGACCGGGCGCCCGCCCTTCTTCCCGTGGGGGTCACCCGCAATGGGCCGGGCCGCACCCGGCAGCGAAAGGGTGATGGCCCGGCGGGAGTGGTCGAGAGTCCTCCCCCGTGGCCGCCCGGTCATATCGCTTCGCGCGGTGGAGGGACGGGTGTCAAGGGTGGAGCGCAGCGGAATCGGCGCAGCCGACGCGACGCAGGAGCGCCCTTTACACCCGGCCCGGAACCGCCAACCTCAGGACAACCGGGCGGCCCCGGCAACAAGTCAAAGCCACCGGCCCAGCAACGCCCCCGCCCCAGCCGCCCCCGCCCCCACCCGCAAGTGTGACCTTCGCCTCCCCGAGCCGGGGCTGGGCAGCCCTTGGCCGCATAGTTACCGGCAAGTAGCATGGAACCCGGAAGCGCGCCGGCAGGCGCACCCGCACCCTGGAGGAGAGCCATCGTGCCTCGTACCGTCAGGGACGTCGTCTTCGTTGATGGCGTCCGCACCCCGTTCGGCAAGGCGGGCCCGAAGGGCATCTACCACGAGACCCGTGCGGATGACCTCATCGTGAAGGCCATCCGGGAGCTGCTCCGCCGCAACCCGGCCCTCGACCCCGCCAAGATCGACGAGGTCGCCATCGCCGCGACCACGCAGATCGGCGACCAGGGTCTGACGCTGGGCCGCACCGCCGGCATCCTGGCGGGCCTGCCCCAGTCCGTGCCCGGGTACTCCATCGACCGCATGTGTGCGGGCGCCCTGACCGCCGTGACGGCGACCGCGGGCTCCATCGCGTTCGGCGCGTACGACGCCGTCATCGCCGGTGGCGTCGAGCACATGGGCCGCCACCCCATGGGCGAGGGCGTCGACCCGAACCCGCGGTTCGTGAGCGAGAAGCTCGTCGACGAGTCCGCCCTCTTCATGGGCATGACCGCCGAGAACCTGCACGACCGGTATCCCACGATCACCAAGCAGCGTGCCGACGCGTACGCCGTGCGCTCGCAGGAGAAGGCCGCCAAGGCCTACGCCAACGGCAAGATCCAGCAGGACCTCGTGCCCGTCTCCGTACGACGGACGAACGAGGAGGCCGGTGAGACCGGCTGGGGCCTCGCCACCGCCGACGAGCCGATGCGTCCGGGGACCACCCTGGAGAGCCTCGCCGGGCTGAAGACGCCGTTCCGTACGCACGGCCGCGTCACCGCGGGCAACGCCGCGGGTCTCAACGACGGCGCCACGGCGTCGATCATCGCCTCCGAGGACTTCGCCCGCGAGCACAACCTGCCGGTCAAGATGCGGCTCGTCTCGTACTCGTTCGCTGGTGTCGAGCCCGAGGTCATGGGCTACGGCCCGATCCCGGCCACCGAGAAGGCGCTCGCCCAGGCGGGGCTCTCCATCTCCGACATCGGTCTCTTCGAGATCAATGAGGCCTTCGCCGTGCAGGTGCTCGCCTTCCTGGAGCACTACGGCATCGCGGACGACGACACCCGCGTGAACCAGTACGGCGGCGCCATCGCCTACGGCCACCCCCTCGCCTCCTCCGGCGTGCGTCTGATGACGCAGCTGGCGCGGCAGTTCGAGGAGCAGCCGGACGTCCGCTACGGCCTGACGACGATGTGCGTCGGCTTCGGCATGGGCGCCACCGTCATCTGGGAGAACCCGAACCACAAGGACGCCGGAGGCGACAAGTGAGCAGCTCCACCAGCTCCACCACCGAGCTTCTGAAGGGTGCAGCCGAGCTGTTTCCCGACGAGGTCGTCACGCAGGCGCACGTACGCCACCTCGACCTGCCCGCGGGCGCCGGGCGCTTCGCGCTCATCACGCTCGACAACGGCTTCGACCACACCAAGCCGACCACCTTCGGCCCTGGTTCGCTCGCGAACCTGAACGCCGCGATCGACCAGGTCGAGAAGGAGGCGGCCGAGGGCACGATCGTCGGTGTCGGTGTCACCGGCAAGCCGTTCATCTTCGCCGTCGGCGCCGACCTCAAGGGCGTCGAGATCCTGAAGCGCCACGAGGATGCCCTCGCCATCGGCAAGGGCGGGCACGAGGTCTTCAAGCGGCTCTCCACCCTCGCCGTTCCCTCCTTCGCGTACTACAACGGTGCCGCGATGGGTGGCGGTGTCGAGGTCGGTCTGCACTGCTCGTACCGCACCGTCTCCAAGGCGCTCCCGGCCTTCTCGCTGCCCGAGGTCTTCCTCGGTCTCGTACCGGGCTGGGGCGGCTGCGCGCTGCTTCCGAACCTGATCGGCGCCGACAAGGCCGTCTCGGTCATCATCGAGAACTCGCTCAACCAGAACCGCCAGCTCAAGGGCAAGCAGGTCTTCGAGCTCGGCATCGCCGACGCGCTCTTCGAAGGTGCCGACTTCCTGGAGCAGTCGCTGATCTGGACGGCCTCCGTCCTGAACGGCTCGCTCACGGTGGAGCGCCCCGAGATCGACCGCGGCGAGGCCTGGGACGCCGCTGTGGCGCGTGGCCGCGGCATCGCGGACTCCAAGGTGCACGGCGCCGCCCCGGCCGCCTACCGCGCCCTGGAGATCATCGAGGCCGCCAAGGACGGCGACCTGCAGAAGGGCTTCGACGCCGAGGACACGGCGCTCGCCGACCTCATCATGGGCGGCGAACTGCGCAGCGGCATCTACGCGTTCAACCTCGTCCAGAAGCGCGCCAAGCGCCCGGCGGGTGCCCCGGACAAGAACCTGGCGCGCCCGGTCACCAAGGTCGGCGTCGTCGGCGCCGGTCTGATGGCCTCGCAGCTCGCGCTCCTGTTCCTGCGCCGCCTTGAGGTGCCGGTCGTGCTGACCGACATCGACCAGGCTCGTGTCGACAAGGGCGTCGGTTACGTCCACGAGGAGATCGACAAGCTCCTCCTCAAGGGCCGCGTCAACCAGGACAAGGCGAACCGTCTGAAGGGGCTCGTCTCCGGCGTGCTCGACAAGGCCGAGGGCTTCTCCGACGCCGACTTCGTCATCGAGGCCGTCTTCGAGGAGATCGGCGTCAAGCAGCAGGTGTTCGCCGAGGTGGAGGCCGTCGCTCCGGCGCACGCGATCTTCGCCACCAACACCTCCTCGCTCTCGGTCTCCGAGATGGCGTCGAAGCTGAAGCACCCCGAGCGGGTCGTCGGCTTCCACTTCTTCAACCCCGTCGCGATCCTGCCGCTCCTTGAGATCGTGCGCGGCGAGCAGACGGACGACGCCTCGCTGGCCACGGCCTTCGGTGTCGCCAAGAAGCTGAAGAAGACCGCGGTTCTGGTGAAGGACGCCCCGGCGTTCGTCGTGAACCGCATCCTCACCCGCTTCATGGGCGAGATCCAGAACGTCATCGACGAGGGCACCCCGGTCGCCGTCGCCGAGAAGGCCGTCGAGCCGCTCGGTCTGCCGATGTCGCCGCTGGTCCTCCTTGAGCTGGTCGGTCCGGCCATCGGTCTGCACGTCTCGGAGACCCTGAACCGCGCCTTCCCGGAGCGCTTCACGGTGTCGCCGAACCTCGCCGCCGTCGTCAAGGCCGGCAAGCGCGGCTTCTACGTCTACGACTCCGGCAAGCCGGAGCTGGACCCCGAGGTCGCCGCTCTCCTCAAGCAGGGCGACGTCGTCCTGACCGAGGAGCAGACCCGCGACCGCGTCCTGGACGCGGTGGCGCAGGAGATCGGCCTGATGCTCGACGAGGGCGTCGTCGCCGAGGCGCAGGACATCGACCTGTGCCTGATCACGGGCGCCGGCTGGCCCTTCCACCTGGGCGGCGTCACGCCGTACCTGGACCGTGCCGGTGTCAGCGAGCGCGTCAACGGCAAGCGGTTCCTGGCGCCGGGCGTGGCCAGCGTTCCCGCGTAGCACCTCCGCGTACGGGCGATGCCCGGCCGGCCTCAGGGCCTGCCGGGCATCGCCCGTTTCGCACGCTTGCCGTCCAGGCCTGCTACACCCGCGTCCACGCGTCGAGGGCGAGCCCCGACTCCGCCTTCTGGCGCGCGACCCGCAGCGTGCCGTCGAGGCCGATGGCCGCCATGACCACGCGGTCGTGCGCGTCGAGGGCCAACGCCGGGGAGCCCAGGCAGGGTTCACCCGTCCCTGCCCACCAGACGCCCGCCTTCTCGTCCTGCGTCGGGTACGCCGCTATCACCGGGCGCCCGTCCTGGCCCCGGTGGGCGAGGACCGTGCAGTCGTGGCCCTCTATCGTCGCGCGCAGGGCCGCCATGGGGCCCGTGCCGGGGGTTCCGCCGAGGGGCCGCAGGTCCTCGTCGTCGCCGCGGTGGGCGACGACTCCCTTGCCGCGGGCGTCGGCGGCGTAGTACGTGAGGCGGTCGGGGGCGGTCTCCAGGGCCGTGCCCGAGCCGGTGGCCGGGGGCAGCGGGATGTCGTCGGTGCGCTGGAACTCGGCGCCCTGCTTGTCCTGGGTCCAGTGCAGCGTCTTGTTCTCCGCCGGGCCGAAGACCTCGATGCGGCCCGTGGAGGTGGCGACCGCCGTGATGCCGTCCAGGACCTCGCGGACCTTGAGGTCCTTCCACCCCTCCCACTTGCCGCCCTTGCCCTCGCGCCGCAGCCGCACGCTGTTCACGGCGTCCCGCACGAAGACGTGGACCGTGCCCGCCGCGTCCACCGCTGCGGTCGGGTCGCCCAGGTGCGGTGCGCGCTCGACGAGCTTGGTGTGCGGGTTGCCGAGCGAGCGCCAGTCCATGAGGGGCCGGCCCGACTGGTACTGGATCGAGTGCACGATGTCGACGGCGGTCTTCCCCTCGCCGTCGCGCACCTCCCTGCGGCCCAGGAAGTGCACGTACCCGTCGGCGCCCTGCGCCAGGGTGAGGCAGGTCAGATCGGGCGCCTCGAAGAACTCCGGTCCCGACCAGCTGGGGCCGCCGGGCGCGCTCTCCGTCCAGCGCAGCAGTCCGCCTTCGGTCCGGGTGTACGCGGTGAGCCGGCCGTCTTGGCCGCGCAGCAGCCAGCGGGCGCTCTGAAGGGCACCGGTGCTCACGGTTCTCGACCTCGACGACATGACTCGGTGGCACCCTTCCACGTCCACATACGCACAACGTTCGCCGATTAGTTTACGTTTGCCGGATGAGAACTCTCGTCGTCGTGGACGCCGCGAACGTCGTCGGCTCCGTCCCCGACGGCTGGTGGCGCGATCGCCGCGGGGCCGCGGAGCGCCTGCGGGACTCTCTCGTCGCGTACGCGGAAGACGGCCTGCCGGAGCACCCGGGGCCGCTGGAGATCGTCCTCGTCGTCGAGGGCGCGGCGCGCGGCGTGGAATCGGTGCCCGGCGTACGCGTCGAGAGCGCGCCCGGCAGCGGCGACGACCTCATCGCGGAGCTGGCCGCGCAGGCCGCGGGCCGCCCCTGCCTGGTCGTCACGGCCGACCGTGAACTGCGGCACAGGGTGGGCGAGTCGGGGGCCCGGTGCGCGGGCCCCCGTACGGTTCGCCCCTAGGACGGCCAGGTCTGCCTCTGGGGCCGTCCTAGAGCCGCTTCGCGCTGCGCAGGGTGGAGGCGTAGTAGCCGTTGCCGTCGAGGCGCGACGTGCCGCCCTTGTCGCCGATCGTCGGACCGTTGACCTCTTCTCGGCTCGAGATGAAGAGCTTGTGTCCGTCGGCGTCGTGGCCGAGGAAGATCCCCACGTGGTCCATGCGCTGCTTGGTGCGGGCGTCCAGCTTGAAGAAGACCAGGTCGCCGGGTTGGACGACGTCGATGGACTTGGGGCGGTCCGCCGAGCCGACGCCCTTGAGCTTGATGACGTCCGTGCCGGCCTTGCCGCGCGCCATGCCGTTGGCGGTGCGGGGCAGGCCGTCGCCCGACTGGTCGTTGGCCATCAGGGGGTAGCGGGCGCGGTAGCCGAAGACCGTGCGGATGAATCCGGAGCAGTCCATGGAGCGGGCCCGCTTCGTCTCCGGCTGGATGGTGGTGCCGTTGCGGAACGTGTACGGGATGCCGAGGTAGTCGAAGAAGTCCGACTGTTCGAGGCGCAGGTCGTTGCCCGCGCTGCCGTCGGGGTTGATCGGGCCGAAGTCGGCGTCGCCCGCGTAGGAGATGCCCTCGTCGTCCTTCTTGACCGGCGCCCCCTCCACGTACTGGAACGCCATCGCGAAGATGTCGTCCTCTTCGCTGCCGGAGAACTCCTTGTACCAGTCCTTGAACCACTTCTCCTTCTCGGCGCCCTCGCGCCACGTCTCGGGCATGAGCCGTACCCAGTCGTTCGTCACGACGCGGGACTTGGTGTTCGCGGGCTCGGTGAACGTACGGCTCGGTCCTGTCAGCGTCGCGCTGCGGGCGCCGTCCGTGAAGGTCGCGACGACCTTGCCGCTCTCGGTGCGCAGGACGGAGCGGTCGGGGTTCTTCAGGCGCTCCCACTTCTGCTTCCCGCTCCCCGGCTGACCGTTGCTGTTCTGCAGGCCCCCGGGGGTGTCGGTGACGGCCTGCACCTTGGGGGCCTTGGCCTCTTCGTCCTTGCGCAGTTCCACGGTCAGGTACGCGCTGCCCGCGAGGAGGGCGAGAACGGTCGCCGCGTGCAGGACGGGACGCTTCTTCTTGGGCGGCATGAATGACTCCTGGGAATCAGGCGGACGGCATGAAGCCGAGGAGAATCCCGGCAGTGAGGACGACGTAGGCCATGAGCGTCACCGAGCCGGTGGCGAGCAGGGTGGGGCCCTTGGGCTGGCGCACCAGCTGGTAGGCGATCAGGCCGGGGACGATGAAGCCGAGGGTCTGGTTCGCGTACATGAGCGGGAACTCGATGGACAGCACGATCATCACGGTCGCCTGGAGGGTGACGCCGAGCAGCACGACCGCGGCGAAGAGGCGCTTGCCGTACAGGATCACGAACTTCTGCATCAGCAGGGTGCCGACGTAGGTCAGCACGGTCACGCCGAGCACCATGGCCGCGCGCTGCAGATCCTCGACGAGGGTCAGGGCGAGCCAGCCCGGGGTGATCATGCCGCCGGGCGAGAGGTTGGTCGTCAGATAGCAGACCAGGGAGAACAGCAACCCGAGCGCGATACCGACCGCGGCGATCTCGGGGGTGAGGACGGAGGGAATCAACGGGGCTCTCCTGGGCTGTACCACTGCTGGTCGTCGTCTTGGGCGGGCGGTACGGGCGCGATCCTCGGCTCGAACATGCCGCGGGGCGCGGGTGGCTGGGGGTGTGGTTCCTGGGGCGGGTGGGCCTGGTGGGGCGCGAACTGCTCGTGCGGTGCGTACTGCTCGTGCGGCGCGAACTGCTCGTGCGGCGCGTAGGTCTCGTACTGCTGGTCCGGTGTGCGCTGTACGGGGACGTGCACCTGCGGAATCTGGACCTGCTGGAGCTGGGCCGTGGAGTACCGCGACTCGTACGCCTCCGGGTAGTGCTGGTAGGGGTCGACGTGCGGCTCGTAGAACGGGGCGGGCTCCTCGGGGGCCTGCTCCTCGCTCTCGTCCGGCGGCAGTTCCGCGAGGTGTTCGAGGAGCAGCTCGCCCTGGCCGTGGATGTTGCCGATCGCCACCAGCGAGGAGTCGGGGCCGAGCTGCCCGAGGATCTGGTGCATGAACTCCTCGGGGTCGCGCCGGTCGCCGCCGAGGTCCACGGCGCGCCCGCGCCACTCGGCGGGGATCGCGTCGATCGCCGACTTGGCGGGGTGGCCGATGACGAAGACCTTCTCCGGCCGGAGGTCGGGGATGATCTCGCCCATCTGGCCGTTGCGCTCGACGCGGTCGGGACGGCAGTTGATGACGACGTGCAGCGGGCGGTGGACGGCGCCGAGGTCGAGCAGCTGGTTGATGTTCATCAGCGTCGACTCGGGGTCGTTGGCCGCGAAGACGTTGGCGAAGCGCACCTTCTTGCCGTCCTCGGTCGCGTACCGCTCGACCGAGAGGACACCGGGGTCCGGCGGGGCGTCGTACATGCCCTGGAGGGCGACCTCGCGGCCGACGCCGAGCAGTTCGGCGACCTTCAGCGCGATCGCCACGTTCTCCTTGAAGGTGAACCAGCTGAAGCCGCGCAGCTCCTCGTCGCTCACCGTCTCGGGGTCGGCGTAGATCAGCTCGCAGTTCCGCGCGTCCGCCTCTTCCTTGAGGATGTCGAAGCGGTCCTGCTCGGCGGTGACGCAGATCCCGCCCTCCGGCATGGAACGCGAGAGGGAGCGCGCCACGTCGTCGAGGGTCGGGCCCATCTCGGCGAGGTGGTCCTCACGGACGTTGCAGAGCACGCCGATCGTGGAGCGGATCAGCTTGGACTGGTTGATCTCCTGGAGCGCCGGCATGACCGCCATGCACTCGATGACCAGGGCGTCCGGGTTGTACGCGGCGGCCCGCCGCACGATGCCGATCTGCTCGACGACGTTGGCGATGCCGAACTTGCGGTAGACGGGCTCCTCGGTGGCGTCCGGGTGGATGAACCGGGCCGCGGTACCGGTGGTCTTGGCGACCGTGGTGAGCCCGCCGCCCCGCAGGGCGCCCGCGCACAGGCGGGTGATGGAGGACTTGCCGCGGATGCCGTTGACCAGGACCCGCGAGGGGATGTGCTCCAGGTTGGTGAAGTGCCGCCGCTGTTCGACGACTCCGGCCACCAACAGGATGGCGCCGCACACCACGAGCACGGTGTAGAGGAAGAGCACGGGGGTTCAGTTCCTTCCGGCGAGGCCGGCCGTGACGCCGTCCCGCTTGCGCTGTGTGCCCGTCGGCAGCTGCTGCCGCAGGAGTTCCAGGCTGCGGGTGACGGCGCCGACCTCGTCGTGGTGGCGCGGGTAGAGGACCGTGCGACGGTCACCGTCGGCGAGTGCCTCGGCCTGGTCGGCGAGGTGCCGCAGCGGCCGTACGACGACGATGTGCAGCCAGCCGAGACAGGCGGCCGCGGCGGTGATGCCGAGCAGACCGGCGAGGACGGTGCGGTTCTGCAGGCTGTACTCGGGGATGGCGAGGTTCGACGCGGGCTGCCAGCTGAGCACGGTCCAGCGCAGCGACCCCGCGGCGCCGCCGCCGACGAAGGGTGCGGCGGCCGCGATCTCGATCCCGTCGCCGCCACCGCGGTAGAGGACGCCGCTGGGGCGCGGGCTGAGGCCCACCTTCTGGCCGGTGCCTTCCGCGAGCGCCTTGAGCCGCCCGTTCGGCAGGCCCTCGAACTCGCGGTAGCCGGTGTTGGCACCGATCACCCGGCGCTTCTCGTCGACCACGCGGACCGCACCGAGGCCGGGGCGCTTGAGCAGCGAGTTGAGGAACTCGATACGGAACTCGCCGACCACGGCGGCCCCTTCACGGCCCGGCACCTCGGCCGTACCGAAGATGACGGGTTCCTTGCCGCCCTCGTCGACGACCCGGATGGCCTCGTCGGACGGTCCCTTGCCGGACGGGCTGCGCGGGTCGCCGCCCGCCTCGGCCAGGACCTTGCCCTGCGCGTCGAGCACGTAGAGCGACTGGTAGCGGGCGTGCTGGTTCAGGGTGCTCTCGAGGACCGTGGTCATGTCCGACGCCTCGGTGCGGTCGCCCATGAGGGAGGCGACCGACGTGAGGTCGGCGTGGCCTTCGTTGAGGGCGCGGCGGACCCGGTCGGTGAGGGTGTCGGTGCGTTCGCGCTGGTCGTTGACCAGCTGCTGGGGTACGACGACGGTGTCGCCCGCGCGGTTGAGCAGCAGCATGAGCGGCGCGGACCACGCGAGCAGGAGCACCGCGCAGACCGCGAGCAGCGTGCGGCTGCCGAACCTGCGGCGGCGGCCGGGCTCCCGCTGCGTATCGGCGGGCGCGCCGAGCAGTTGGCGGCGCAGCCGTTCGAGGGCGGCGCCGATGCGGGCCGCCTCGCCGCGGCGCGGCACGGAGACCGGCCGTTCGAGGTCGCCGCGGGTCAGCCTGCGGCCCTCCAGGAACAGCTGGATCAGCGGGCGCTGCACGGTCCGAAGGAGCAGGAAGACGGTGACGCCGCCGATGAGCAGCAGGGCGGCCGCGGCGAGGATGCCGAAGGCCGAGCTGCTGGTGGCCGTCGGGTCCTCGGCGACCGGGACCATCGCGACGACGGCGAGACCGAGCCGGGTGGCGACGGTGGCCTTGCCCGCCTCGGGTCCGGCGAGGCTCGCGTAACCGGCGACGGCGCGCTCACCGAGGTAGCGCTCGCCGGTGAGGTGGCCGCTGACGCCGAGGAAGCCGCCCGAACCGGGCTCCTTGGACTTGAGCGGGTGCGCGCGGGCCTTCTTGGCGGCGGTCGTGGCGAAGGACCTGAGCTGCTTGTTGGACTGCTTGACCTCGTCGCGCTGCAGATCGGTGAGGACCTGCTCGGGCTCGGGGATGCCGTCGGTGCTCAGCACCTTGCCGTCCTGGCCGACGACGGCGATGGAGCGGAACTTGCCGAGGCTGATGCCGGGGAAGCGCAGGCTGCCGGAGGCGACGAGGAGTTGCTGCGGCTGTCCCTTCCAGGTGAGCAGGGCGAAGGAGAGCAGGCGCGTCTCGCCGTTCTCCAGGCGCACCATGCGCGGGGCGAGGCCGTCCTCGTCCGCGAGCGCGCCGCGGTCGATGGCGGTCAGCGGCAGGTTCTCGCCGCGGGCGGCGAGGAGCTTGCCCGAGGAGATCTCGACGACCGCGGTGCCCATCCACTTCTGGTAGACGCTGCCGATCTTGTCGAGGACGGCGTCGGCGGGGACCGGCTCACCGGCGCTGAACAGCCCGGCGGTCCGGGTCAGGTCGGTGACGGACTCGTCGATGGAGGCGCGCAGTGCGATGGCGCCGTCCTCGGCGAAGTGCTGCTGGGACGACTTGATCGCTTGGGGTACGGCTTCCTGACCGGCGCGGCCGAGGGTCAGGGCGGTGATGCCCGCGAGGGCGAGGAGCAGAACCGAAAGCACGGCGATGGGGGGACGTATGCCACCCAGCAGGGACATGTCGGTTCTTCGGCGGACCTTGTGCCGCCGCTTCGAACGCGAAGCGGCCAAGGGGTGCTCCTCTCCTGGAGTGACGCGGGGACGTGGGGCGACAGCGGGGACGCACGAGCGCAGGGTGATGCGTTCCGGAGAGCTTGGACCTCCGAGGCACCCAAGAGGATGTACGAGATATGGGAAATGTGAGCTAGCTCGCGCTGATCGCCCGACGCCCGGTACGTCAGGAGACGCACGACTCATCCGCCGGCCGACGCAGGCGGATCCCGGGCGGTGTACGACGGGTGCACACAGGGGAAACGGCAGGCGTCAGGAGCCGGGCAGCGCTTCCAGCGGCGAGAGGCCGTCCTTGCTCGCGCCCCGGTTCAGGAGCGTGCCCTGGGTGCGCTCGAAGGCGAGGCGGTAGCGGGAGCGCTGCTCCTCGCTGAGGCCGTCGCCGTCGCGCAGCGTGGCGGCCACGTCCAGCAGTCGGTGGTCATGGACGGCGTCCTTGGGCAGGGCTCCCGTCTCGTCCGGGTCGGGCGGGATGTCCACGAACGTCGGCACGTACTTGGCGTCGACGTCCCACTTCCCGCCGCGCTGGACGAACTCGAACCAGCCGATGGCGCCCTCCTCGGTCAGCCCGCTCGGCACGTCGTGCCGGGCGATCTGGTTGCCGAGTCCGTACGCGATCCAGGTGCCGTCGACCTTCTCCATCGGCTGGACGACGTGCGCGTGGTGGCCGATGACGAGGTTGATCCCGGTCTCGCGCGCGATCCTGCGGGCGAGCCTGAGCTGCGAGGAGCTGGCGTTGGGCTGGTTCTCACGCCCCCAGTGGATGCTGAGGATCACGACGTCGGCGCCCGCGGCGCGCGCCTTCTTCTCGGCGGCGGCGATCGCGTCGAACTTGTTCTGGTTCACGATCCACGGCTTGTCCTTGGGGACCTCGCGGCCGTTGAAGCCGAAGGCGAAGGCTATCTGCGCGACCTTGACGCCCTTCACCTCGGTGATGAGCGGTTTGTTCCCTTCCGCCGCGCTGCGCGCCGAACCGGTGTGCTCCAGGCCCGCCTTGTCGAGCGTGTCCAGGGTGCGGGTGACTCCGGCGGGGCCGTGGTCGAGGGTGTGGTTGGACGCGGTCGAGCACTGGTCGTAGCCGACGTCCTTGACCGCCGTGGCGATCTGCGGCGGCACGAGGAAGTCGGGGTAGCTCTGGAAGGGGCCGCCCGGCCTGCCCACCACCGGCTCGAAGTGGCAGATGCCGAGGTCGGCCTTGCTGATGACGGGTTTGATCCCGGCCATCATCGGCCGGAAGTCGATGCCCTTCTCGCCCTTGCCCGAGGCCTTGGCGTCCTTGCGGGCCTGATCGGTCAGTTGCGGGTGGATCAGGATGTCGCCCGCCGCGGCGACGGTGAACGAGGGACCGCCGTCGGCGGCGGGCTTGTCATCGCTGCCGAAGGGGCCGCAGGCCGTGGCGGTGCCGGCGAGCAGGGACGCGGAGGCCACACAGGTCACGAAATGCCTGCGCAAGGGACGTGTCATCACAGGGATATCTTTATACAACCATGAAGCACTCCCGTACCCGACTGGTCACGATCGCGAAGAGGCTCGGGATCTTCGCCGCCGTGACGGCCGTCGCCCTCAGCCTCGTACAGTGCGACGCGACCCCCTCGGACAAGGACCACAAGCCCTCAAGGGCGGACCGGAGCCCTTCCGGCCCGAGCCCGGACGGCAGCCCCGGCGGCGGCCCGGAACGGCTGATCACCGACTACACCTCCGGCTTCGACAAGGACAGCGGATACCGCCACCCCACCCGCGAGGACCGGCGCACGATGGCCGCGGGCATCGCGCTGCTCCTGGACCACCGGCGCACGGAGGCCGAACGCCGCCTGACCGACGTGGACTTCGCGGTGCGCACGGTCACCGACCCGGTCGGCGGCCGCCGGTTCGCCGAGGTCGCCGACCGCTCCGAAGGCGGCGCGGCACCGCGCGGCTGGGGCCGCGTCTACATCGACCTCGACTCCCCCGTCCGCTGGTCGGTCCAGGTTCCCCACCCCGTCGCCGACCGGTACACGGAACGGCTCGGCGCACAGCTCCTGAGCCACGCCGAGGGCGGCGTCCTTGTCGTCGCGGGAGCACATCGCAAAGCCGGGCGCGGTGACGAGGCGGATGTGGCGCACCGCAGGGACAGCGTCTTTCACGCGATCTGCGCCGAACTCGTACGCCGCGGGCTCCCCGGCGTGCAGCTGCACGGGATGGACGACGCCTCCGCGCCGAAGCACGATGTCGTCGCCTCCACGGGCCGGGGCAGGGACGCCATCGCCGAGGGCCGCGACCTCGCGGACGCGTTGCGGGAGCGGGGATACGACGTCTGCCGGGCCTGGGCCCGGTCCTGTCCGCTCGCGGGCCGCTCCAATGTGCAGGGGCGGACGGCGGCGGCGCGCGATGTGCCGTTCCTGCACGTCGAGTTCGACGCCCGCATCCGCGAGGACCGCGACCGCTCGCGGGAAGTGGTCGAGGCGCTCGCGGACGTCACGCGCACCTGGCGGCGCCCCGACTAGCCCGCCGTCGCCCCTCACCGCCCCCCATCGCCCCCCTCACCGCGCCCGGCCCACCTGCTCGTACACCACCGCTCCCTCGACCCGCAGCACCGGCCGGTAGCTCACCGCGAGAATCCGCCGCAGCGACGGCACCCGGTCGGGGCCGTACGGCTTGCCCCGTGAGTCGTCCACGATCAGCGCGGGCGGACCGGCCGCGAGCTCGCCGCGGAAGACCGGCCAGGCTCCGTCCACCGCGTACTTCTCCCCCACCTGAGGCCCGTCGCGGCCCCCGCTGTAGTTGGTCAGGAGCCCCGCCGTGAGGTAGCGGCTCGCGGGAGCACGGTCGGCGAGCCAGTACGTCTCGGGGTGCATGCCCCACACCAGCACGCGGTCCCCGGGTGACGTGCGTGCCCGGACCTCCCCCGCGATCCGCTCCGCGTGCGCGAGCTCGGGGCGCGGCGCGAGCATCCCCCAGGCCAGGAACAGCGCGCACGCCCCGGCCGAGACCGACACCGCCGTCAGGGTGCGCTCCCGGGGCAGGATCTGGAGCGCTGCGGCGCCCAACAGCGCGAGGGGCGGCGTCAGTTGGAGGTAGTAGTGCCCGAAGAAGTGGAAGCCGACGAGGACCGCGCCCGCCGACGAGGCGAGCCAGAGCCACAGCTCCGTCGCACCGGTGCGGGCGATGCGCAGGACCCGTACGACCGGCGGGATGATCCCCGCGCAGGCCGCCGCGAGGATCGCCGCGTTGGTCAACCACCGCGACAGCACGTGGAGTTCGGACCCGGTGAAGGAGGCGTACGCGCCCGATCCCGTCACCGTCCAGAACAGGAACCCCGCCGGATTCGTGACCGCGGCCACCGCGAGGACCGGCCCGCACAGGCCAACTCCCAGGCGCAGTACGTCCCTTCGGGCGCCACCCGCCTGCCACAGCAGCCACGCCACCGGCACCAGGACCGCTCCCCCGGTCTGCTTGGCCAGGAAGGCGCAGGCCACCGCGGCGCCCGCCGCCCTCCAGCGGCGGCGGTCCGCGCACCATATGGCGGCCGCCGTGCAGGGCAGCATGAAGACCTCGAAGGTGGCCGCCTGGGCGTCCTCGGGGTTCAGGCCGACCGAGACGAGGAGGTAGAGCACGCCCGCCGTGCGGCCCGCGCCGTCGCCCCAGCGGCGCCGGGCCACGCACACGAGGAGGACGGCGGTCAGGAACTGGGCCGCCACCGCGAGCACCTTCAGCGGGAGCAGCGTCGCATCGCCGAAGAGCGCGAACGCCCCCTCGTACAGCCAGGGGACGAGCGGGGGCTTGCGGTCGACGACCGTTTCGTAGAGCTCTCCCCCGTCCGCCAGCATCCGTGCCTGGACGGCGAGATAGCCCTCGTCCGGGCTCCACAGCGGCCACCGGAAGGAGGGAATCCGGGTGACGCAGGCCAGGGCCGCGAGGAGGGGGAGCAGGCGCGGCCAGTACCGCGCGGAAGGCGCCGGGGCCTGTTCCGTACGCGGGCGTGGCGGCCCGAGCGTGCGTACGGAGCGTAGTGATGCGGAGGGCTCGGCGAGCATGTGGAGCACGCTATCCGGCCCCGCAGTCCCCCATCGATCGGGACATACGGGGCCGGATGATTGGCCGGAAGTGACCGAGTTGACTACTGGGCGTCACCGGCCTGGGTCTCCTGCTTCCCTCGCCGGCCCAGCAGGCTGTGCGAACGCCCGTAGACGAAGTAGACGACGAAGCCGAGCGCCATCCAGACGCCGAACCGCAACCACGTCTCGGCCGGCAGGTTCAGCATCAGCCACACCGAGGCCGCCACCGACAGGATCGGCACCAGCGGCACCAGCGGGGTGCGGAAGGCGCGGGGCAGGTCCGGGCGGGTGCGGCGCAGGATGATGACGCTCAGGGCGACCACGACGAAGGCGAAGAGCGTGCCGATGTTCACCAGCTCGGCGAGTTCGTCGAGGCTGGTGAAGCCCGCCAGGATCGCGATGAGGACACCGAGCAGGATGGTCGGCCGGTGCGGCGTCCGGTACTTCGGGTGGACGTGGGAGAAGAACCGGGGCAGCAGTCCGTCGCGGCTCATCGCGAAGAAGACGCGGGTCTGGCCGAGCAGCAGGATCATGCAGACGGTGGTGAGACCGACGGCGGCGCCGAAGCTGATCACGCCCCCGTAGAAGGGATGCCCGGTGGCCTTGAAGGCGTCGGCCAGCGGGGCGTCCACGGACAGCTCGCTGTAGTGCTGCATGCCCGTGACCACGATCGACACGGCGACGTACAGGACCGTGCAGATGAGGAGCGAGCCGAGGATGCCGCGCGGCATGTCCCGCTGCGGCATCTTGGTCTCCTCGGCGGCGGTGGCCACGATGTCGAAGCCGATGAAGGCGAAGAAGACGATGGAGGCGGCGGTGAAGATGCCGAGGACGCCGAAGTTGGTGGGCGCGTACCCGAACATCAGCTGGATGAGCGGGGAATCGATGCTGTTGCCCGCCGTCACCTCCTCTGCCTTCGGGATGAACGGCTTGTAGTTGTCGGTGTCGATGAAGAAGGAGCCCGCGATGATGACGATGAGGACGACGGCCACCTTGATGGCGACGATCACCGTGGTGACACGCGCGGACAGCTTCATGCCGAGGACGAGGACGACCGTGAGGAGCAGCACCAGGCCCGTGGCGAGGATGTCGAAGCTGAAGCCCTCGGCGGCATCGGGCCCGGAGAGCGATTCGGGCAGATGCCAGCCCGCGTTGTCCATCAGCGAGCGGACGTAGCCGGACCAGCCGACGGCGACCACCGCCGTGCCGAGGGCGAATTCCAGGACCAGGTCCCAGCCGATGGTCCAGGCGGGCAGCTCGCCGAGCGAGGCGTACGAGAAGGTGTACGCCGATCCGGCCACCGGCACGGTGGAGGCGAACTCCGCGTAGCAGAGCGCCGCGAGGGCGCAGACGACGCCGGCGACGGCGAAGGCGATCGCGGTGGCGGGCCCCGCGGTCTCCTTGGCCACCGCTCCGGTCAGCACGAAGATGCCGGTGCCGATGACGACGCCGACGCCGAAGACCGTGAGATCGAGGGCGGACAGCGACTTCTTGAGCGCGTGCTCGGGCTCCTCGGTGTCCTGGATGGACTGCTCGATGCTCTTCGTTCTGAAAAGACTGCTTGCCACGGACCTACCTCCACGCTTGTCGTCCCCGACATGATCGAGAGGGCGAGTACCCCGTAGGCCCCGGCGCGAGCCTATTCACGCGAATGGGCCGGTTCCACCACCCGTACAGGGTGCTGAAACCGGCCCATCGGCGGTGCATGTTGACTCAGTCGCGCGCGGGCTCCCCCGCCTCGACGGAGTCCACGGCCGCCGTGCGCTCGAACCGGCCGTCCAGCTTGGCGACCAGGCCGGTGACCTGGCGGGCGATGTCCGGGGCGGTCAGGCCGATCTCGGCCATGATCTCCTTGCGCGACGCGTGGTCGAGGAAGCGCGGCGGGATGCCGAAGTCGCGCAGCGGTACGTCGACGCCCGCGTCGCGCAGGGCCTGGGCGACGGCGGAACCGACGCCGCCCGCGCGGGAGTTGTCCTCGACGGTGACGACCACGCGGTGCTGCTCGGCGAGCGGGGCGAGTGCCTCGTCGACGGGCTTGACCCAGCGGGGGTCGACGACCGTGGTCGTGATGCCCTGCTTGTTCAGGAGGTCCGCGATCTCCAGGCACATGGGCGCGAGGGCGCCCACGGAGACCAGGAGCACGTCGGGGCGGTTCGTGCCCGCCTTGCGCAGGACGTCCATGCCGCCGACCTTGCCGACGGCCTTGACCGCCGGGCCGACCGCGCCCTTCGAGTAGCGAACGACGGTCGGGGCGTCGTCGACCTCGACGGCCTCGCGCAGCTGGAGGCGGACCTGGTCGGCGTCGCGCGGGGCGGCGATCCGCAGGGTCGGCACGCACTGCAGGATCGACATGTCCCACATGCCGTTGTGCGAGGCGCCGTCCGTGCCGGTGACGCCCGCGCGGTCCAGGACGAAGGTGACGCCGCACTTGTGCAGGGCCACGTCCATCAGGAGCTGGTCGAAGGCGCGGTTGAGGAACGTCGCGTACACCGCGAAGACGGGGTGCAGGCCGCCGGTGGCCAGGCCCGCCGCCGACACGGCCGCGTGCTGCTCGGCGATGCCCACGTCGTAGACCCGGTCGGGGAACTCCTCGGCGAACTTCTTCAGGCCCACCGGCTGGAGCATGGCGGCGGTGATCGCGACGATGTCCTCGCGCTCCCTGCCGAGCTTGACCATCTCCTCGCCGAAGACGGACGTCCAGTCCATGCCGGAGGCGGCGATGGGCAGGCCCGTGTCGGGGTGGATCGGGCCGATGCCGTGGAAGTGGTCCGCCTCGTCCTGCTCGGCCGGCTTGTAGCCGCGGCCCTTCTCGGTGATGCAGTGCACGATGACCGGGCCGCCGAAGCGCTTGGCGCGCACCAGGGCGGACTCCAGGGCCTCGATGTCGTGGCCGTCGATCGGGCCGACGTACTTCAGGCCGAGGTCCTCGAACATGCCCTGCGGGGCGATGAAGTCCTTCAGGCCCTTCTTCGCGCCGTGCAGCGTCTCGTAGAGGGGCTTGCCGACGACCGGGGTGCGCTCCAGGAGGTCCTTGCCGCGGGCCAGGAAGCGCTCGTAGCCGTCCGTGGTGCGCAGGGTCGCCAGGTGGTTCGCGAGGCCGCCGATGGTCGGGGCGTACGAACGCTCGTTGTCGTTGACGACGATCACCAGGGGGCGGTCCTTGGCGGCGGCGATGTTGTTCAGCGCCTCCCAGGCCATGCCGCCGGTGAGCGCGCCGTCGCCGATGACGGCGACGACGTGGTCGTCCTTGCCCTGCACCTCGTTGGCCTTGGCGAGGCCGTCGGCCCAGCCGAGGACCGTGGAGGCGTGCGAGTTCTCGATCACGTCGTGCTCGGACTCGGCGCGCGCGGGGTAGCCGGAGAGGCCGCCCTTGGTGCGCAGCTTGCCGAAGTCCTGGCGGCCGGTGAGCAGCTTGTGCACGTAGCTCTGGTGGCCGGTGTCGAAGAGCACCTTGTCCTGCGGGGACTCGAAGACGCGGTGCATGGCGATCGTGAGCTCGACCACGCCGAGGTTGGGGCCGAGGTGGCCGCCTGTCTTGGACACTGCGTCGACGAGGAAGGCGCGGATCTCGCCGGCCAGCTGGTTCAGCTCCTCCGGGCTGAGCCGGTCCAGATCGCGCGGTCCCCTGATGCGGGTCAGCAGCGGCACCCGTGCCTCCTTGCAGTAGAGCTGTTCAAGCGTTGACCGGATTGTTGCCGGGCCTGTTGAGTCTAATGTTCCGTAGCTGAGGACGGCGTCCGGGCCGGATGTTCCGTGTCACGCGAACGGGCGTACATCGGCGGCGGACAGAGAGCTGCCCGGCACCGCTCCATTGCGGTGCCGGGCAGCTCTGCTCTGGGTTCTTCCAGGTCAGGCGCGTCCTGCCGCCTTCTGGCTCCTGCGGGAGACGGAGTCGAGCACGACAGCGGCAAGGAGTACGGCACCCGTGATCATCGACTGCACCGCCTTGCTGGAGCTGCCCGACATGTACAGGCCCGTCATGATCGACTGGATGACCAGGATGCCGAGCAGGGCCGACCAGGGGGTGCCCCGGCCGCCGAAGAGGCTGGTGCCGCCGATGACCGCCGCGGCGATCGCCAGCATCAGGGTGTCACCGCCGCCGAGGTTCGAGTCGGCGACGCCGGACTGGGAGGCGATGAAGAGGCCGCCCAGGCCGCCGAGGAAGCCGGAGATCGTGAACACGGAGATCCGGATCCATACGACGTTGATGCCGGCCCTGCGGGCCGCCTCGACGCCACCGCCGACCGCGAAGACCTGGCGCCCGTAGTTGGTGCGGCGCAGCACGAAGCTGGCGAGGACCACCACGGCGACGAAGACGGTCAGGCCGAGGGGCAGGCCGTCCTCCTGGTTCAGGACGAAGGCCACGACGTAGGCGAGGACCGCGACGACCCCGGTGCGCAGGGCCAGCTCGCTGACCGGGCGGTGCGGCAGGTCGGCGGCCTTGCGGCGCAGACGCTGGCTCCACTGGGAGTAGCCGTACGCGAGGACCGCGACGGTCGCGAGGCCGTAGGCGGCGGCGACATCGCTGAAGTAGTAGTTGTTCAGGTTGTAGATGATGCCGTCGGAGAGGTTGTTCAGGCTCAGGGTGTTGCCGAGGACGTACAGCTGAAGGCCGCTCCACCCCAGGAAGCCCGCCAGTGTCACGACGAAGGCCGGGACCCCGATCTTGGCGAAGAAGAAGCCGTGCAGGGCGCCGATCGCGGCGGCGGCCGCCAGGCCGACGATGACGGCGAGGCCTTCGTTCACGTCCTGCTTGATCGCGAGGACCGAGCTGACCGCGGCGGTGAGACCGGCGACCGAGCCGACCGACAGGTCGATCTCGCCGAGCAGCAGGACGAAGACGATGCCGGTCGCGATGAGACCGGGGCCGACGATGTACTGCGCGATGTTGCTGAGGTTGGACGGGTCGAGGAATCGACCGGTCGTTATCTCGAAGATCGCCCAGATCACGATCAGGCCGGTGACGACCGGTATGGAGCCGAGCTCGCCGCCCTTGATCTTGCGCTTGAACTCGGTGAGGTAGCCGGCGAAGCCCTGCTCACGGACGAGCAGGCGCGGGTCGACGACCGGGATGGCGGCGGCGGCCGGGGCCTGAGCGTCCACCTTCTGCGGTGGGGTGTTCACGGTCTCACTCACTTCGCGGCCTCCGCGTTGCGCGCCTTGCGCCGGGTCACGGCGTTCTCCGTGGCTCCGGTGATCGCGGCGATGATCTCTTCGTTGCTGGTGTCCTTGACGTCGAAGACACCGTTGTTGCGACCGAGGCGCAGGACGGCCACGTCGTCGGCGACGGCCTTGACGTCGGCCATGTTGTGGCTGATGAGGAGCACCGCGAGGCCGCGCTCGCGCAGCCGCTCGACCAGGTCGAGGACCTGTGCGGTCTGCTCGACGCCGAGCGCCGCGGTGGGCTCGTCGAGGATCACCAGCTTGGGGTTGCCGACCAGGGCGCGCGCGATCGCGACGACCTGGCGCTGACCGCCGGAGAGCGAGGCGATCGGGATGCGCACGCTCGGGATGCGGATGGAGAGGGTGTCAAGGAGCTCCTTGGCACGCTTCTCCATCGCCACCTCGTCGAGGACCTTGGCGCGGCCGAGCTCACGACCGAGGAACAGGTTGGCCACGACGTCCAGGTTGTCGCAGAGTGCGAGGTCCTGGTAGACGGTCGCGACACCGAGTCCCTGGGCGTCGTGCGGGCGCGAGATGGAGACGGGCTTGCCGTCCCACTCGATGGTGCCCTCGTCGATCGGGTGGACCCCGGCGATCGTCTTGACCAGGGTCGACTTACCGGCTCCGTTGTCGCCGACCAGGGCGACCACTTGACCTGCGTGTACTTCCAGTTCGACATCGGTGAGCGCCTGAACGGCACCGAAGCGCTTGGAGACTCCGCGCAACGCCAGCACGGGCGGAGCGGACATGCAAACCATCTCCTTCGTCCGCCGAGGGGTGCGGCGGAGGCCGTACGGACATGGCGTACGGCGGGATGTTGATGTGTGGGCTAAGGGGGGTGAGGCAGGAAGGCGAGCAGACGTACGGCGTCCTGGCCCCCGACAGCGGGGCAAGCGTGAAGGGGACCGAGACGCCGTACGAGTCCGTTGCCTGCAACGCGGCTACTTGATGCCGGCGTCCGCGCAGGCCTTGGCGAAGTCCGGGGTGCAGATCTCGCTCGTCTTGTAGAACTTGTCCTTGACCACGGTGTCCTTGATGTCGTCCTTGGTGACGACGAAGGCCTGGACGAGGGCCGACGGGATCGCCTTGTCGCTGGGGCTGTCGAGCTTGGCCGTCACCAGCGAGTCGATCTTCTCGCCCTTGAGGAGCTTGACCGCGACCTCGGCGGTCTTCTCGGCCTCGGGCTTGTAGGGCTTGTAGATCGTGAAGGCCTGCGTGCCCTTCAGGATCCGCTGGATGCCCGCGAGTTCGGCGTCCTGGCCGCCGACCGGGATCCCCTTGACCTTGGCCGACTGGAGCGCCGCGACGATGCCGCCCGCCATGCCGTCGTTGGCGGAGTAGACGGCGTCGAAGCCGTCCTTGCCCAGGGAGGTGATGGCGGTGCCCATCTTCTCGCCCGCGATCTTCGGGTCCCACTCACCGGTCTGCTCGTAGACGACCTTCTTGACCTTGCCGTCGAGGACCGAGTGCGCGCCCTTCTTGAAGAGGGCGGCGTTCGGGTCGGACTCCTTGCCGTTGATCATGACGACATTGGAGTCCTTGGCCTTGTCCCCCAGGGCGTTGATGATGCCCTGGCCCTGGAGCTTGCCGATCTTCTCGTTGTCGAAGGAGACGTACGCGGAGACCGGACCCTCGGCGAGGCGGTCGTACGCCACGACCTTGATGTCCTTCTTCTTCGCCTCCTGCACCCACGCCTTGGTGGCACCGGAGTCGACCGCGTCCAGAATGATGACCTTGACGCCGGAGTCGACGAGGTCGTCGAACTGCTGCTTCTGGGTCGAGACGTTCTCGGAGGCGTTCTTGTAATTGATCTTGCAGTCGGAGCAGAGCTCCTGGACCTTCGCCTTGATCAGCGGGTAGTCGAAGGACTCGTAACGCGTGGTCTTGCTCTCGGGCAGCAACAGACCGATGGTCTTGTTGTCCCCGTCTCCCTTGTCACCGCCACCAGCCTCGCCACAAGCGGCAAGGGAAACGGCCATCGCGGTAGCGGTCATGGCTATCGCGGCACGACGCAGATGGGTGTTCACTGTCCAACCTCCCTGACGTGGCCGCGTCGTTGCGGCCGAGGTGGCTCGAAGTCAACTCGGCCGCCACACCAGCGTCAAGGAGTAAATCCTTAACGAGATGACAACGGTGCCATGCGTTATCTAAGTGAAGGCAGGTGCGGTCGCGGGCAGCGAGCCGTCCAAAAGGGTTGAATCGCCCATTTCGCTGAGTGCGAGAGCCAGGGCGCCGAGGACTTCGGCGCGGCCCCCCAGGGCCCCTGGAAGGACGGAGAGCTGGCGCGCCGCGCTGGGGATGGCATAGCGCCCCACGGACTCCCTGATGGGCCCCAGGACCAGCTCACCGGCCTCCGCCAGGTCGCCGCCGAGGACGACACGGCTGGGGTTCAGGAGGTTGCAGAGGTTCGCCACGCCGCTGCCGATGTGCCGGCCGACGTCCGCGATCACCCGGCGGCAGCCCGGGTCGCCCTCACGCGCGAGGGCGACCACGCGCTCCATGGTCAGCTCGGTGCCGTGGCTGGACTGGAGCAGGGGCAGCACGTAGCGGGCCGCGGTGAAGGTCTCCAGGCAGCCGCGGTTGCCGCAGCGGCAGACCGGGCCCGACTCGTCCAGGGTGATGTGCCCGATCTCCCCCGCGGTGCCGCCGGGGCCGCGGTAGATCCGCCCGCTGATCACCAGACCGGCGCCGACACCGCTCGCGACCTTGATGTACGCGAGGTCCTTGACCCCGCGACCGCTCCCCCAGACCAGCTCGCCGAGCGCACCGAGGTTGGCGTCGTTGTCGACGTGCACGGGGACGCCGAGGCGGTCCTTGAGCTCCTCGGCGGGCTTGGTGCCGGTCCAGCCCGGCAGGATCGAGGTCGAGCCGAGCGTGCCCGACTCCACGTCGATGGGGCCCGGCACGCCGAGGCCGATGCCCGCGATCTTCGTGCGGTCCACGCCGGTCACCGCGATCAGCCTGCTGACCAGCTGCTCGGCGCGGTCGAAGCCCTGCGCGGCCGACGCGTCCACGTCCAGCGGCTCGGCCTCCTCGGCGAGCACCTGGTGGGCGAGGTTCCCCACGGCCACGCGCAGGTGCGTGTGGCCGAAGTCGACGCCGATGACGATGCCCGCGTCGCCGCTGAGCGAGACGCTGCGGGCCCTGCGGCCGCCTGCCGAGGTGGGCGTGACCTCGACCGTTCCGCCGTCCTTGAGCTCCCGGACGATGTTGGAGACCGTGGCCGCGGACAGGCCCGTCGTCCTGGCGATCTCCGCCTGAGTGAGCGACCCGGCGAGCCGTACGGCACGTACGACCCGCTCGAGATTGGCCCGGTGCAGCGACGACTGCGACCCCGGAGTCTCCATTGACTCAGCCACCCTTATTCCGTATGACGTTAATGAAGTGGCAGCTACGTCGCCGCCCGTACAAGTTGTGAACTCCAAGCTCTGCTGAACGGGTTGGCGCAGTCAAGTCCTTGACGTAAATCGGCGCTCCTGAACAGCGGACAGGCCGGGTCCAAGCGGCGAGGATGCACCCCAAACCACCCAGACCCGGCCTGCGAGGGCCGATCCGTTACTTGACCGATCCCGCGGTGAGACCCGAGACCACGTGCCGCTCGATGAAGGCGAACAGCACGATGACCGGCACGATCGCCACCACGGAGGCCGCGAAGAGGTAGTTCCACTCCACGGTGTAGGCGCCGATGAAGTTGTTGATGCCGACGGTCAGCGGCTGCTTGTCGGGCTCGGTGGTGAGCGTGAGGCCCATCACGAACTCGTTCCACGAGGTGATGAAAGTGAAGATCACCGCGGTGACCACGCCCGGCAGCGCGAGCGGCAGGGTCACCTTCACCATCGCGCCGAAGCGGCTCGTGCCGTCCACCATGGCCGCCTCCTCCAGCTCCGGTGGGATGGAGCTGATGTAGGCCGTCAGGATCCACACCGCGAACGCGAGGTTGAACGCCGCGTTGGTGATGATCAGCGTCCAGACCGAGTTGAGCATGTCCAGCTGGTGGAACTCGCGGTAGAGACCGACCAGGAGGGCGGTGGGCTGGAACATCTGGGTGATCAGGACGAGGAGCAGGAAGGCCTTGCGTCCGCGGTAGCGCATGCGCGCCGTGTAGTACGCGGCGGGCAGCGAGACCAGGAGGACGAGGAGCGTCGCCCCGCCCGCGACAAGGAGGGTCACCTGGAGGTTCTGGCCGAGCTCCGACTCCTTCCAGACCTCGATGAAGTTCGACCACTCCAGGTCCTGCGGCAGGTAGGTCCGGTCGCGCAGCTCGCTCTTGGGGCGGAGCGCGGTGATCACCATCTCCAGGTACGGAGCGAGGAAGATCGCCGCGAGCGCCCAGGCGACCACCGTGATGACCAGGGTGCGCGGCCGGAACGTGCGCTTGGGCCTGGGCTTGTGCTGGGGCGCGGGGCCCTTCGGGGACCCCGCCCGGGGAGCCGTCGCGGTGGCCATCAGTCCTCCTCGTTCCACCGGCTGACCTTCAGGAAGATCAGCACGAGCACGACGACCATCGCGAAGTTGACCACGGACATGGCGGCGGATTCGCCGATGTCGGTCTCCTTCAGCTTGTACATGAACACCATGGTCGTGGAGGTGTCATAGCCGGGACCGCCCTGCGTCATGGCCCAGATGATCGGGAAGGAGTTGAAGACGTTGATGAGGTTGATGACCACGCCGACGAGGAACGCGGGCCGCAGCATCGGCAGCGTGATGTGCCGGTACGTCTGCCAGCCGCCCGCCCCGTCGATCCGCGACGCCTCGTAGACCTCACCAGGGATGGTCTGGAGCCCGGCGAGCAGCGTGTACGTGGTGAAGGGCAGCGACACGAAGATCGCGACGGCCATCATCCACGGCCAGGCCGTCTCCGGCTTGCCGAGCCAGTCCTTGGAGTTGTCGATCAGGCCGAGGTCCAGCATCAGCGTGTTGAGCACGCCCGCGGTCTGGTTGAGCATCCACTTGAAGCCGATGGCGGTCATCAGGACGGATGCCGCCCAGGGCGCGATGAGCGCCCAGCGGGTGACGGTGCGGCCGGGGAACTTCTGGTTGAACAGCTGGGCGAGGGCCAGCGAGAGCAGCATCGTCACGGTCACGACGACGACGGTCCACACGACCGTCCAGAGCAGGACCGCCCCGAAGTCGGTCTCGTCGAAGAGCTTCTTGTACTTGTCGGTCCCCGCGCTGCCGCGCACGATCCCGGCGATGGAGATGTTGAGGAACGAGGTGCGGATCAGCTCGACGACCGGCCAGATGACCACGGCGAGGATCAGCAGGATGACGGGCGCTATCCAGGGCAGCGGGCCGAGTCGGGCGATGCCGCTGCGACGGCTCACCGGCCTGGGTGCGCGCCCGCTCCGTCCCCGGCCGGTGTCGGCCGGGGGCGGAGGGGCCTTCAGTGACACAAGGTCTCCTAGCGAACGGGACGTACGAGATGTACGGGACGAAGAGGCGCTGCCTGCGGGCTACTTGGCCGCGGCCGCGGCGTCTTCCGCCTTCTTCTGGAGGTCACCGAGGACCGACTTCGGGTCGTCGCTCGCGGCCTTGCCACCGGTCTTCTTCATCTCCGCGGAGATGACGTCCCACGAGGTGTCGCCCAGCGGGTAGAACTTGGCGTTCGGCAGGACCTCGAAGAACGGCTCCAGGTCCTTGTGCTTGCCGTTGGTCTGCATCTCCTTGAGCGTGTCCTGGGTGACGGGCATCAGGTTGTACATCTCGTCGAACTCCAGCATCTTCTTGGAGTACGTGAAGTCCAGGAACTTCTTGACGCCTTCCTTCTCCGCGCCGCCGTCCTTGAACGCCATCATCCAGTCGGCGACACCGAGGGTGGACTCCAGCGGGCCCGTCTTGCCGGGGATCGGCGCGACGCCGTAGTCGACCTTGCCGTCCTTGGCCATCTGGATCAGGCTCGGGTGGCCATTCAGCATGCCGACCTTGCCGGCCGCGAAGTCCGCGAAGGCCGTCTTGCGGTCGGTGGAGGCCGGGTTGGAGTACGTGAGGCCGGGCTTGACCAGGTTCTTCTGGAGCCAGTCGAAGGTCTCGACGTTCTTGGCGCTGTCGAGCGTGTACTTGCCGCTCGCGTCGGTGTAGCCACCGCCGTTGCCGAGCTCCCACATCATCGTCTCGCCCTGGGTCTCCTCGGGGCCGAGCGGCAGGGCGTACGGGGTGTCGGCGGCCTTGGAGGACTTGATCTTCTTTGCGGCGGCGGCGAGTTCGTCCCAGGTCTTGGGCGGCGTCTTCACGCCCGCCTTCTTCAGGACGGCCTTGTTGTAGAACATCACGCGGCTCGAGGACACCCATGGGATGCCGTACTGGGTGCCGTCGACCTCGCCGGCCTTGGCGAAGGTGGGGATGAGGTTCTCCCGCGTCTTGGGCGAAAGGACCTCGTCCGCCTTGTAGAGCAGGTCGTCGGCGACCTTGTCGGCGTAGCCGCCGGTCTGGAGCAGGTCGGGCTGGTTGCCCGCCTGGATCATGTTCTTGACGGACTTGTCGATCTCGTTCCAGTTGATGACCTGGACGTCGACCTTGTAGCCCTTGTTCTCCGCCTCGAAGTCCTTCTTCACGCCGTCCCAGTACTTCTTGGAGGCGTTGGAGGCCTTGTCGCCGTAGTCGGCGGCGACGAGCTTGATGGTCTTGCCGTCGCCGCTGTCGCTGTCACCGCCGCACGCGGTAAGTCCCAGTGCCATCGCGAGCGTTGCCGCACCGGTGGCGATTACTCGATTCCTCATGCTGTTCAACCCTTCGACATCGGTGTCGACTTGAACGCGGGCAAAAGGTTCCCCCCGCGGCGCCGTGGGGCCGACATTACTCACGGCCGGAATTGACGCGACAGGCCTAGACCACTTTCGTGGCCAAGCTGAAATCACCGGCGGTCAGGGTCACTTGAGAGCCCCCGCGGTGAGCCCGGCCTGCACCTGACGCTGGAACACGGCATAGACGACGAGCACCGGAAGCATCGCGATCGTCAGGCCCGCGAAGAGCGCTCCCCAGTCGCCCCGGTACCCCTGCGAGACCGCCAGCGTGGCCAGTCCCTGCGGCAGCACGTACCTGCTCTCCTCCTCGTTGTTGAGCAGCAGCGGGAGCAGGTACTGGTTCCACTGGCCGAGGAAGTTGAAGATGCCGATGCTGACCAGGCCCGGCTTGGCCATCGGCAGCATGATCTGGAAGAACGTCCGCGTGTGCGAGGCCCCGTCGACCATCGCCGCCTCCTGGACGCCGGTCGGCAGCGTACGGAAGAAGGACGTCAGGAAGAAGACGGTGAAGGGCAGCGAGTACGCGATGTACGCGATCATCAGGCCCGGCCTGGTGTCCAGGAGGCCGAAGTTCTCCATGACCGCGAAGAGCGGGACGAGGGCGAGGATGACGGGGAACATCATGCCGCCCGCGAAGAGCATGAAGATGAACCGGTTGCCCGGGAAGGTGAAGCGGGCGATCACATAGGCCGCCATCGAGCCGAGCAGCATGGTGCCGGTCAGCGAACCCGCCAGGATGATCACCGAGTTGATGGCGTACTGGCCGATGCTCGCCTCGGTCCACGCGTTGGTGAAGTTCTCCCAGTGGAAGGAGGTCGGCCAGCCCATCGGATCGCTGAGGATCTCGACCGAGGGGCGCAGCGCGGTGAGGGCGACCCAGATCAGGGGGCCCGCCGCGAGGACCACCCACAGGACGAGGAAGGCGTGCGAGAAGACGTTCAGGGTCGCGCCGCTCGCCGAATCGCCCTCTCGGCGGGATGTGTCGGCGGACTCGGCGCGGGGCGCGGTGGTCGTGGTCATGATGCAGTGCTCCCGCGGTCTTTAGTATTCGATCCGGTCGCGGTTCCCGATCCTCATGACGATCAGCGAGAACGCCATGCTGAGGACGAGGAGGACGACGCCGATGGACGTGGCATAGCCGTACTGACCGTCACGGAACCGTTCGTAGAGGAAGACCGGGGTGACCTTCAGGACGTGTTCGGGAACCATGACCAGGACGATCGCGAACGAGTCGAGCGCCTGGATGCCCATGTAGATCCAGCCGGTCCGCACGGTGTCCCAGATCAGCGGGAGCGTCACGCTGAAGAAGGTCCGTCCCCGGCCCGCGCCGTCGAGCAGCGCCGCCTCGTAGATGTCCCTGGGGATCGCGCCCATCGCGGCGGAGAACAGCACCACATAGAAGCCGACGAAGCTCCAGGAGAGCACGATCATCACCGCGATGAGCGCGAGTGAGCGGTCGCCGCCCAGCCAGGCGGGGCCGTCGAACCCCACCTTGTCGAGCCCGCCGTTGATCAGGCCGCTGTTGGTGTTGAAGACGCGGCCCCAGACCACGGCGATGATCGCGACGGACAGGACCTGGGGGAAGAAGTAGACGACCTTGTAGAACGACGAGCCCGCGACACCGGCGATGGCCTGGCCCTTACGGTGCCGGCCGCCCGACGTGATCATGTACGCGAAGAACATGCCGAGCACAAGCGTGATCAGCGGGGCGACGACCGCCAGGATGACGCTCACTTCCAGGGAGTCCCAGAAGCGCTCGTCGTTCCACATCTTCGTGAAGTTGTCGAAGCCGATGAAGTTCGCCACCGGCCCACCGGACCAGTCCGTGAACGAGTAGTAGATCGCCTGGATGAAGGGCGAGATCACGAACAGGGCGTAGAACGCGAGCGGCAGCGCCAGGAAGCCCGCGATGAAGCGGTACTTGTCGAGCGTCCGGTAGCGCCGGTCGTAGCGCACGCTCTGCGGGGTGAAGCGGGGCGGCAGCAGTACTGCCAGGAGGAACAGCAGCCCGTTCGGCGACTTGGGCCGGCCTGTCGGGTCCGGTGCCTTCTTCGAGGGTGGGGAATCGTCCACCCGGGTGTCAGTCTTCACGCCACTCCGCCCCGCCTCGTTCACGTGCCCGCGTTCTCGGTCGATCCGCCGCTGATCAGGACTTCTTGACCTTGACGACGTCAGGGTCCTTGAGGATCCGGGCCCCGGCCTTCTCCATGATGTCCATGGCCTGCTTGGTACCGATCTGGCCCAGCATGAACTTGGCGATCATGTTGTTGAAGTCCTCGCGGAACAGCTCGTTGTACCAGTCCATGTGCTTTGCGATGACGACGTTCTCGCCGGCGGTCTTGATCGCCGCCTGCACGCTCGCCACACCGTGCGGCATCTTCTGACCGTCGATGGCCCCCTTGACCACCGGGAGGGCGGAGAGCTCCTTGAAGTTGTTCAGGGCGGCCTCCTTGCTGTACATCGCCCGCAGCCACTCCAGGCCGCCCTGCCGGTTCTGCGCCTTCTCGGGGACGACGTAGAACTCACCGGCCGGCGCGTTGATCGTGCCGAACGGCATCTTGTCGCCCGAATCCAGAGACGGGCTCGGGCCGAACGACATCCCGAAGTCCTTCGGGGTGGTGTCCTTGGCCTCGTTCTCCACCCAGGAACCGTTGGGCACGAAGACGCACTTGCCGCCCTTGGTCCAGGCGGTCTGCATCTCGGTGTGCGCCTCGGTGCCGTCGAAGCCGGTAAGCACGTACTTCTTGGCGACCAGTTCCTCCCAGGCCTCGAAGACGTCCTTGACCGCGTCGTTCTTCCAGGCGCCCGGCTCCAGGTGGTCCATGGCCGTGGTGATCTCGCGCCCGCCGCGCTGCGCGAACATCGTGTAGATGCTGAAGAACATGTACCGGGGGTGGCCGCCCGGGTAGCTCCAGCCGTGGATGCCCTTGGCCTTGGCCTTCTTGCAGACGGCCAGCATCTCGTCCCACGTCTTCGGGTACGCGGAGTCCAGGCCCTCCTCAAGGAGCTTCTTGGAGTAGAAGGTGCCGTAGACCGTCAGCGAGATGCCGGCCTGGAACGTCCCCGAGCCACCGAAGTTGCCGCTCGCCTCGACCGCCGGTTCGAGGATGTCGCGCACCTTGACGCTCGGGTCGTCCCACGACGGCGCGTCGAGCAGCTCGGTGAGGTCCGCCACCTGCTTGTTGGAGACCAGCTTGCCGGGGTTCATCTGGTCGGCGCCGGAGTTGTTGATGACGTCGGCCGTCGGCTTGCCACGGACGATCTTCGGCTGCACCTGAGTGGCGATCTTCGTCGTCGACTTCTGGCCGGCGTCCGAGTCCGGGTACCGCTTCTTGTACATGTCGGTCACGAACTGGGCGTACTTGTCGCCATAACCGCCGTTGAAGACGACCACGGCGAGCCCGGCGTCCGCCTTCACGCCGAGCGGATTCTTCTTGGACTTCTCGCCCTTCTCCGCCTTGTTCTCTTCGCCGCCACCGCTCGCGCAGGAGCTCAGGGCGCCCACGGCCGGTACTGCGAGAAGGCTGGTGGCCGCCGCCCTCTTCATCACGTCACGACGGTTGATGCTGGTGGATCCCATGCTCAAGTCCTCGCCTTCCAGGACTCAGGCGGCGTACGGGGCTCCCGACAGCTCGCCGAAGGCGAAGGGCCCGACACCGCGGGTCAGTTGAAGCTTTGGTGGTGCGATACGTGCGACAACTACATGGCAAGGGCTCGCACCCGCCACTCAGGGTGCCGATAGGTATAGTCCACTCATCGGCAGCAGAGCAAGATCGAATGCAGCTTCGGCCAGCAGTCTTTCCCTAGTTGAGACCTCGCGGAGATGTGGACCGGTTCGTTCACGGCGTGAGCAAATTCGACCCGAGGTATCGACGGCGTTTCCTTGAGGTTTGCGGGTGTTTGGACCCCGCCGCCTCGCCCACGATCTTGCCTCCCCCCGCCACGCACCTCGTTGGACTTTCCCCTCACTCCCCTTGGACTTTCCCCCTGGTCCCGCGGCCCGATCCGTTCCCCTCCGGCTCCCGCCGACCCTTCCAACAGCCTTGACACCACCGGCAACTTGACGCACTACTGGACCTTGCGCAGCGATGTGACAACGTTGTCCAACTCGCAGGGAGGGGCTCGGGGATGCCGCACAGATCACGCAGACCTCGCTTCAGACACCACCGTTCGGCCGCGATCCTGGGAGCGGCCGCGTTCACGCTCGTCGCGACAGCGCAGGGCGCCGCCGTCGCCAAGCCGGAGGAACCGCCCAGAGCGGCCAAGGAGTTCGTCTCCTCGTTCGAGGAGGGCGAAGCCCAGCCCGACTGGCTGAACACCGTCGAGACCGGCCCCGACGGCAAGAAGCGGACCGCCGGCGTCAACGGCGCGTTCAGTTCGGGGATCCCCGGCAGTGTGAACGACCACGTGACCGAGGTCCGCGCCAGCGACGAGAACGCGGGCGGCGGCGAGGTCAAGGAGAACCTCGTCGACGGTGAGCCCACCAGCAAGTGGCTCTCCTTCGAGCCCACCGGGTGGGCGGAGTTCGACCTGGACGAACCCGCCAAGGTCGTGACATACGCGCTCACGTCGGCCAACGACCACGACGAGCGCGACCCCAAGGACTGGACCCTTCAGGGCTCCACGGACGGCAAGGACTGGAAGGTCCTCGACACCCGCAAGGGTGAGGCGTTCGACAAGCGCCACCAGACGAAGAAGTACGACTTCCAGAACGACACGGCGTACGCGCACTTCCGCCTGGACATCACCGCCAACAACGGCGCGTCCGACGCCCTCCAGCTCGCCGACGTCCAGCTCTCCGTCGGCGGCAGCGAGGCGCCGGTCCCCGAGGACATGCTCTCCCTCGTGGACCGCGGCCCCAGCGGCTCCCCGACCGCGAAGGCGGGCGCCGGGTTCACCGGCAAGCACGCGATGCGTTACGCGGGCACCCACAAGGCGGACGCCCGCGGCTACTCGTACAACAAGGTCTTCGACGTGAACGTCGCGGTGCGGCGTGACACCGAGCTGTCGTACCGGGTCTTCCCGTCCATGGCGGAGGGCGACCTCGATTACGACGCCACGAACGTGTCCATGGACCTGGCCTTCACCGACGGCACCTATCTGAGTGACCTCAAGGCCATGGACCAGCACGGCTTCCCGCTGAATCCGCAGGGCCAGGGCGCCGCGAAGGGCCTCTACGTCAACCAGTGGAACAACGTGGCCTCCCGGATCGGGCAGGTCGCGCGCGGCAGGACCGTGGACCGGGTGCTCCTCGCGTACGACTCCCCCAAGGGCCCGGCGAAGTTCCGTGGCTGGGTGGACGACGTGTCCCTGAAGGAGAAGGCCCCGGCGAAGCCGAAGGCCCACCCTTCGGACTACGCGGACACCACCCGTGGCACCAACTCCAGCGGCGGCTTCTCGCGCGGCAACACCTTCCCGGCGACGGCCGTGCCGCACGGCTTCAACTTCTGGACTCCGGTGACCAACGCGGGCTCCCTGAGCTGGCTCTACGACTACGCGCGCGGCAACAACTCGGACAACCTGCCGACGATCCAGGCGTTCAGCGCGAGCCACGAGCCGAGCCCGTGGATGGGCGACCGGCAGACCTTCCAGATGATGCCGTCGGTCGACAAGGACACCCCGTCGGCGTCCCGCACCAAGCGCGCCCTTCCCTTCAAGCACGAGAAGGAGACGGCACGCCCGCACTACTACGGCGTGACGTTCGAGAACGGTCTGAAGGCCGAGATGGCCCCGACCGATCACGCGGCGATGATGAAGTTCACCTATCCCGGTGACGACGCGAGCGTCATCTTCGACAACGTCTCGGAGAAGGGCGGCCTCACCCTCGACGAGGAGAGGGGGATCGTCAGCGGATTCTCGGACGTCAAGTCCGGGCTCTCCACCGGCGCCACACGCCTCTTCGTGTACGGCACCTTCGACTCGCCCGTCACGGCGGGCGGCAAGCTCGAAGGCGGTGGCGGCGGTGATGTCACCGGCTATCTGCGCTTCAAGGCGGGCAAGGACCGCACGGTCAACCTGCGCCTGGCCACCTCGCTCATCAGCCTCGACCAGGCCAAGGCCAACCTCGACCGCGAGATCCCGTCCGGCACCTCCTTCGACCGCGTGAAGAACGGCGCGCAGAAGAGCTGGGACGACATCCTCGGCAAGGTCGAAGTGGAGGGCGCGAGCGAGGGCCAGAAGACCTCGCTCTACTCCAGTCTGTACCGCCTCTACCTCTACCCCAACTCGGGCTTCGAGAAGGTCACTTCGGCGGACGGCAAGTCCAAGTACCAGTACGCGTCGCCGTTCTCTCCGCAGACGGGTCCCGACACCCCCACCCACACGGGCGCGAAGATCGTCGACGGGAAGCCGTACGTCAACAACGGCTTCTGGGACACGTATCGGACGACCTGGCCCGCATACTCGCTCCTCACGCCGAAGAAGGCGGGTGAGCTGGTCGACGGCTTCGTCCAGCAGTACAAGGACGGCGGCTGGACGTCGCGTTGGTCCTCGCCCGGCTACGCGGACCTGATGACGGGCACCTCCTCGGACGTGGCGTTCGCCGACGCGTACGTCAAGGGCGTGGACTTCGACGCCAAGGACGCGTACGACGCCGCACTCAAGAACGCGACGGTCGTGCCGCCGAGTTCGGGCGTCGGCCGCAAGGGCATGGAGACCTCCCCGTTCCTCGGCTACACCCCGAGCGAGACGCACGAGGGCCTGTCCTGGGCGCTTGAGGGCTACCTCAACGACTACGGCATCTCGCGCATGGGCCAGGCCCTGTACAAGAAGACGGGCGAGAAGCACTACAAGGAGGAGTCGGAGTACTTCCTCAACCGCGCCCGTGACTACGTGAAGCTCTTCGACGACAAGGCGGCGGGAGGCGGCACCGCGCCGGGCTTCTTCCAGGGCAAGGACAAGAAGGGCGACTGGCGCGTCCCGTCGGAGAAGTTCGACCCGCGCGTGTGGGGTCACGACTACACGGAGACGAACGCCTGGGGCTATGCCTTCACCGCCCCGCAGGACTCGCGCGGCCTCGCCAACCTCTACGGCGGCCGCAAGGGCCTCGGCGACAAGCTGGACACGTACTTCGCCACTCCGGAGACCGGGTCCGCCGAGTTCGCGGGCTCGTACGGGGGCGTCATCCACGAGATGACCGAGGCACGCGACGTACGCATGGGCATGTACGGGCACTCCAACCAGGTCGCCCACCACGCCGCCTACATGTACGACGCGGCCGGTGAGCCGTCCAAGACGCAGGAGAAGGTCCGCGAGGTCCTCTCCCGTCTCTACACCGGCAGCGAGATCGGGCAGGGCTACCACGGCGACGAGGACAACGGCGAGCAGTCGGCCTGGTTCCTCTTCTCCTCGCTCGGCTTCTATCCGCTGGTCATGGGCAGCGGCGAATACGCCATCGGCTCACCGCAGTTCACCAAGATGACCGTGCACCTGGACGGCGGGCGCGACCTGGTCGTCAAGGCGCCGAAGAACAGCGCGAAGAACGTCTACGTCCAGGGCCTGAAGGTCAACGGCAAGAAGTGGACCTCAACCGCCCTGCCCCACAAGGAGATCGCGAAGGGCGGTGTCCTGGAGTTCGACATGGGCCCGAAGCCGTCGGCGTGGGGCACGGGCAAGAACGCCCAGCCCGCGTCCATCACGCAGGACGACAAGGTGCCGTCGCCGCGCGGTGACGCCATCAAGGGTGACGGCGCGCTCTTCGACAACACCTCGGCCACGGACGCCACTTCGGACTCCGCCGTCGACCTTCCGGTCGCCAAGGAGACCAAGGCCGTTCAGTACACGCTGACGTCGTCCGCCGACAAGGCGAAGGCGCCGCGCGGCTGGGTGCTCGAAGGCTCCGCCGACGGCCAGAAGTGGAAGGAGCTGGACAAGCGGTCCGGCGAGTCCTTCGCCTGGGACAAGCAGACCCGGGTGTTCACGGTCGACAAGCCGGGGACGTACGCGCACTACCGGCTCGTGCCGGACGGGTCCTCGACGCTCGCGGAGGTCGAGCTCCTGAGCTGATCCACCAGAAGGAACCGCACAACGCGGGGGCGGGAGTGGCGAGTTCACTCCCGCCCCCGTTCGCATGCGCCCACTGAGGCCGCCGGGACCGTTGGCCGGAACACACCTGTCCTCACTCCCCTCAGGGATACAGACTCACCTCGTAACACACCTTTTGTCATGATCACGCCATCGATGGGAGATCATTTCGTGTTACGAAGATCAGCCAGACCCCCGGCCTCACGGCGAAGAAGACCGGGTGCCCGCTCCAAGGCCGTCGCCGTCATCGGCGCCCTCGCCATCGGCGCACCCCTCACCGTCCTCGGCCCCGCGTCCGCCGCCGACCCCGCGGCGGCCGACAAGGCGCCCAAAGGCAGCTGCGCGGCGCCCAAGGACTGGTCGAGCTGTGTGCACGTGACCACGCGTCTCGACCGGGCTCCCTCCGTGGGACAGCAGGCCCGCCTCGACATCACCGTCGACACCCGGGTCGACCTCTCCGGAGCCCGCGTCCAGGCCGACCTCCCCGCCGCCGTCGACTGGGCGTCCGCGCCCGCCGGATGGCAGTTCAAGGAACTCGGCCAGCTCCTGCCCGAGGACGGCGGCGCGGTGCACCGCGCCCAGCGCACCATCGACCTGGCGGCCGGGAAGACCCTGCGCTTCTCGCTCCCGGTCAAGGGCGTCAAGGCCGCCGCCACCTCCGTGCGCGCCCGCGTCGACGGCCCCGCCGCCGAGCCCACCGACCGCGACGAGCACCTCCAGCTCCTCACGGTCGGCGCCACGCCCGCCGCCTCGCACCTCGGCTTCGACCAGCGCCGCAACTCCACCGCGCTGCGCCAGCTCCCCGACGACGTCGAGCTGACCCCCGCCAAGCCGGACCGGCCGTTCGAGCCGGTGGCCGGGCGGACGAAGCTCCCCAAGCCGCACAGCGACGACGCCCCCTCCACCGAACCGTCCGTGAAGGCGCTCTCCTGTGTCACCGGCACGGTCGGCTACACCGAGCCGGGCGGCGCGCACCCCTCGCCGAACATCCAGGTCGAGGCCTGGGACGACGACTCCTTCGGCGCCGACGACCTCCTGGACTCCGCGCTGACCGACGGCAGCGGCGGCTTCCGGATGTGCTTCGACAACAACGACACCTCCGGCGGTCAGGACGTGTACGTCAAGGTCCGCACCGAGAGCGGTCTGTGGCGGATCGTCGAGGACAACTTCTTCGGCCGCGACGTCTACGAGTTCCGCTCCGGCCAGCGCGACGACATCGGCGACGGCCGCACGGTGGACTTCGGCCGCATCGCCCCCGGCGACCAGACGATGAACCGGGTCTTCCACGCGTACGACCAGGCGAACCAGGCCAAGAACTGGACGCCCGGCGAGTGCTGGGACGCCCGCGACACCGGCGACTGCCGCCGCATGGAGATCGTCTACCCCGACGACGACGCGGGCGACGGCAGCCGCTACCAGTGGGGCGACAAGAGCGTCTGGCTGGAGGCCGCGTCGCCGGACGACCGTACCGACACCGTGCACGAGTACGGCCACGCGGTGATGGCCGACGTGTACGAGGACAACAGGCCCCCCGCCATCGACAACTGCAGTCCGCACGCGATGGACACCCGCAGCTCGAAGGGGTGCGCCTGGGTCGAGGGCTTCGCCAACTTCTATCCGATGGCGATCTTCAACAATGACAACTACCGGGGCTGGCACGTGGAGGACACCGCCGGCTACAACACCGGTGACGACACCGAGGGCCGGGTGACCGGTTCCCTGTGGGACCTCATGGACCCGTCCGGCGAGCGCTACTGGGACTACCACCAGGAGTCCGCGAAGAACGCCATCTGGGACACCCTGCTCGACCGCCGGTCGAACACCTTCCAGGAGTTCTGGACCCACCGCGGCCAGGAGGGCCACGACGTGGGCTCGGGCCCCGGCGGCGCGCTCTACCAGAACGGCATCGACTACGGCTTCCGCAACCAGCTCACCGACGGACAGTCCAAGACGCTGCCCGCACCGGACCCGCAGCACAACTACCGCTACGACACCACCTTCCGCTTCTGGTCGGTCGTGGCGCTGCGGCCTCCGGCGGGCGTCGACTACGACCTCGACCTGTACGACGACCAGGCGCTCCAGCAGCGGCTGGACGTCAGCCTGGCCACCGGGGACACCGTCGACTTCATCGCCGTGGACTCCAACGCGCGGGGGCCCGGCGACTATTACCCGGTCGTCAAGCGTCCGCTCGGCGGCACAGGTACAGGTGACTATCGGATCGAGGTCGCCGACAGCGGCAAGCTGCTCATCGGGTCCGACACCAAGGTGATGAACGGCGCCGACGACGTGACGGCCGTCTGGGACACGTGCCCGGCCGCAGGCACCGAGGTCACCATCACGGCGACGCCGTCCGACGCGAGCCAGGACGCGGAGCTGTTCCTGATGGACTCCGACCCGGCAAGCCCCAACACGGCGGTCCGCGGCCGCTACGCGGCGACCGCGTCGGGGACCGCGAACGGTCCCGGCCAGGCCGAGTCGTTCAAGTTCACGTCGCAGGGCGGCTGTTACGGAGTCGTCCTCGTCAACAAGGCCGGGTCCGGCACGTACACCGTGACCGAGTCCTAGCACCGTGATCGACAGGGAGCCGTGCATGCGGCTGGAACCGGCGGGGACACCCGACCGTCCCACCCGCATGCGCGGCTCCCTGCTCCCGCTGCTCCTGCTCGTGGCCGTGACCGCCTGCGGCTCCGAGCCCGGGGACCCACCGGCGCCCGCCCCACCCTCGGACCCCCGGACGCTCGTCCTGCGCGTCCAGGAGCTCCACAGCTCGCCACGCCCCTGGGAACGCGGCGACCTGCCCCGCTTCTCCCTCTACGGCGGCGGCCACGTGATCGCCCCCGCCCGGACCTCGGGCGCGCTGCGTACGGCCGTCAAGTACCGCCTGACGCCAGCCCGTTACCGCGAACTCACCGACGCGGCCCACGCGGCGGGCCTCGCTCACGCCCGCCGCCACGAGGACACGACGTCCACGGACGCCTCCCTCCTGACGGTCACCTACCGCACCCCGCACGGCTTGCGCAGCACGCGCGTCATCGCGCCCGAAGCAGGGGGCGACGGCGACCGGGGCCGCGTCCTGGACTTCGTACGCACCCGGGTCCCGCCCGCGCCTTCGGACACTCCCCCGCCGGGGGCCACCGCCTACCGCCCGGCCGCCCTGGCGATTCTCGCCACCGGCGGGGTCGGCGCCGACGACGCCACGGCGCGACCGTGGCCACTGCGGCCGATTGCCGGCCGGTGCGAGGTGGTGACGGGCGAGGATCTCGTACGCGCCCGTCAACTCGCCCTGGGGACAAGGCAGAACACCCGCTGGAGCAGCGGAGGAACGCTCTATGCGGTCGCGTTCAGGCCCCTGCTCCCCGACGAGCACACATGCCGGGACCTCGACCGTCCCTAGGGTTTACCCGCGGTCCCTAGGGCTTGTCCGCCGAGAAGAGCCACGTCTCGAACAGGGCCGACAGATCCTTCCCCGACTTCTTCTCGCACAGCGCGATGAACTGCTCGGTGTCGGCGTTCCCGTGCCGGTGCTCGCGCGTCCAGGTGCGCAGGATGGCGAAGAAGGTGCGGTCCCCCACGGCCTTGCGCAGCTGATGCAGCGTCATGGCGCCCCTGCCGTACACCGGTGAGTCGGAGACCCGCGTCGCGCTCGGCGGGTCGGCTGCCGGGAAGTCCCAGATGCCCTCGCTCTCCGGGTGCGAGCCGTCGTAGAAGGAGTCGAAGGTCTCCTGGGCGGTGCGGTGTCCGTGCTCCTCGTCCCACAGCCACTCGGCGTAGGTGGCGAAGCCCTCGTTCAGCCACATGTCCTGCCAGGCGCGGGGTGTGACGGAGTTCCCGAACCACTGGTGGGCCAGTTCGTGGACGACCAGGCGGGTGTCCGGTGCCTCTTCGAAGTACGGCTTGGTCTGCGTCTCCAGGGCGTAGCCGAGATCGGGGAGGTGGTCGACGACGGCGCCGGTCGAGGAGAAGGGGTAGGGGCCGAAGCGGTCGGTTGCCCAGTCGACGACCTCGGGCACCAGGTCGTGGACGTCGACGGGCCCGTCCGCCTCGTCGGGGTCGACGGCCGTGTAGACGGGCAGGCCGTCGTCCGTCGTGCCGGTGGAGATGTCGAAGACGCCGGTGACGACGGTCGCGGCATGGCTCGCCATGGGCTCGGGGTTGCGCCAGTGGAAGGTGGTGCGCTTTCCCCGCTGCCGGGTCTCGCGCAGGGTTCCGTTGCTGACCGCGGTGTACTCGGACGGCACGGTGACGTCGATGTCGTACGTCGCCTTGTCGGACGGGTGGTGGTTGCCGGGGAACCAGGTCATGGATCCGGTGGGCTCGCCGAGCGCCGCCACGCCGTCGTCCGTCTCGATCCAGCCCTCGTCGCCGCCGTCCTCCGCCGTGAGCATCTTGGGCGTCCCGCCGTACCGGACGGTGGTCTTGAAGGTCTTCCCCTTGCCGATGGACCGGTCGGGAGTGAGCGTCAGCTTGTTCTTCTTCCTGCTGAAGCGGGCGTCCGAGCCGTCGATGTCGGCATGGCGCACGCGCAGGCCCGCGAAGTCCAGGGTGAAGCGGGACAGGTCCTGGGTGGCCCGTGCGGTGATCACGGCGGTGCCCGTCAGGTGGTTGCCGTCCGGGGTGTAGTCGAGGGTGAGGGCGTAGTGCGTGACGTCGTAGCCGCCGTTGCCGAGTGCCGGGAACAGATGGTCGTCGACGCGGTTCCCGCGGGCGTCGAGCATGACGAGGTCGCGCACGGTGCCGTCGCCGTCGTCGCCGTCCCACCAGGTGCGGAAGAGCTTGGCGAGCGCCTTGGCCTCGGCCGACTTCGCGGAGAGGTCGGTCTGCACCTCGACGTCGTACGCGCCCTCAGAATCGGAGTCCGAATCGGTGAGATCGACCGTGTACACGGCCTGCGCGTGGCGTGCGGTGCGGGACTCGCCGGTGTCACGGGCCCAGGAGCGGAACTGCTCCAGGAGGCGGTGGTGGGACTCCCGTACGGCGGTGTCCGCGTCGCCCGGGGGCTTGGCGTCGCACGCCGACAGGGCGAGGCAGACGGCTGCCGCGCACACGAGTGCGGCGGGGCGGTTCATGGTGGGGTCTCCATCCGGTCGTCCGCAGGGGAAGTCCGCAAGGGAAGTCCGCAAGGGAAGTCCTCAGGGGAAGAGGGGCGGAGGCACCCGGAGGTTGCCGCCGCCCCTCACCCAGAAGGGCTCTACCTGCGGTTACGCGGGCGCCACGAGCTGGTTCTCCGAGCCGATGCCGGAGGCGTTGCCGTCGGCGTAGAGGGTCAGTTCGCCGTCCGACCAGCGCACGATGGTGTCGTCGGCCCAGGGGTTGTCGGTGAAGTCGCCGCCGCTGACGAGCAGGGCGTGCTTCCACAGGCCGTTCGGGGCCTGCCACTTGTGCTCGCCCCAGGAGGATCCTGTGCCGGTGAAGTCCTGGTACTGGGTCAGCTCACCGTCGGACCAGCGCACGACCAGGTCCCAGGTGTCGTCGCCCGAGTAGTCGCCCGCGGTGATCTGGGTGGCGTGCTTCCACGTACCGGCCTCCGACGTGCCCGGCGAGACGACCTTGATCTCCTTGCCGAGCTTCTTGTTGTCGCCGGTGTTCTGGTAGAGCGTGACTTCGCCGTCCGACCAGCGCACGACGAGGTCGTCCTGCCACTTGTTGCCGCCGAAGCGGCCCGAGGTGATCGCCTCGGCGTGCTTCCAGGTGCCGTTCGCGGCGGCCAGCTGGTACTCGCCGTGGAAGCCCGCCTCGTCGACCGACGGGTAGAGCGTCACCTCACCGTCCGACCAGCGGACGATGAGGTCGGAGCCGTTGTCACCGGTGAAGTCGCCCGCGACGACCTGCTTGGCGTGGTCGCGCCACAGGGCGTTCGGGCCCTGGACCTTGAACTCCTTGTCGAAGTGGTTCTTGGCCTTGCCCGCGCCGCGGTAGATGCTCAGCTCGCCGTCCGACCACATGACGAACATGTCCATACGGTCGTCGGAGACCGGCCCGTCGAGAGCGAAGTAGCCGTTGGCTATGGCATTGGCGTGCTTCCACGTACCGGCGCCGGGCAGGACCGGATCGGCCATCGGCGGCGGGTTGATGCTCGCCGGCTGCTTGCCCGCCTTCGCGGCGTCGTAGATCCGCTTGACGTCGTCGTCGAAGTACGAGGAGTACGAGGTGTTGGCGCTGTGGCCGCCGGTCAGCCAGCCGCCGGTGACGCCGATCAGCTTGGCCGACTCGCCGCCCGCGGTGATGAAGGGGCCGCCGGAGGTGCCGCCGACGTAGCCGTCGCAGTGGATCTCGGTGAAGGTGCCGCCGCGCCAGAGCCTGCCGCCGCTGTCCTTGGCGTTGCCGGAGGTGTACTTCTTCGTCGGCGTGGTGCAGCTGAGCGGGTCCTGCTTCGGCTTGTAGTTGCCGCCTCCGTACAGGTACGGGTAGCCGATGGCGTGCGCGGTGTGGCTGAATCCGGTGTTGAAGCCCATCGGGATGGCCCCGACGACGCTCTCGACCTCCTTGCCGTCGCTGCGCGGCTCGGTGGCGAGGAACGCGACGTCGACGTCCGTGAAGTCTTCCTCGCTCTTCTTGGACCCGGTGTAGCCGGGGTCCTTGAAGATGTGGCCCTTCTTGATGGGGTACATGCCGTGCGGCATCGGGCTCTTCGCGCTGTGCTGCGGCACGAAGACCAGGTTCGACTTCTGGTCGTTGCTGTCGAAGCAGTGCGCTGCGGACGCGACCAGGTTCTTGCCCGGGGACGGCACGACGGTGCCGCCGCAGAAGCGGTAGTCGTAGCGGTCCGGGTAGTCGTTGCCCGCCTTCTGCGCCCAGTAGAAGGTGCCGACTTCCTTGATGCCCTTGAAGGTGTGCGAGGGCGAGCGGAGCATGCCGTCGCCCCCTTCGCGCGGCGCTGCCTCCTCCTCTTCCCTCTGGGAGTCCCCCCGGGAGTCCCTCTTGGCGTCCTCGGCCGCCGCGGCCTCGCGGACCTGCTGCTCCTCGACCGGCTTGGCCTCGGCCATGCGATCGGGCGTCCAGAACTTCTCAAGCTCGCGGGCCAGGGCCTGGTCAGGGTCCTGGTCCGGGGCCGGGGCCTGGGAGGGCGACTTCGAGGTCGGCTGCGAGGTCGGCGTCGGTGTGGCCGCGCTCGGCGTAGGCGTCGGGTCCGGGGCGGACCAGGCCGGTCCCGCTGCGGCAAGGATCGCTGCCGCGGCGGCCATCGCAGTCAGGCTGCGTTTCATTCTCACTGTTGTGTTCCCCCACAAAAACGGACCCCGGTCACCCGGGGCCCGATTGGTACAGATCAATCGAGAAGGTACGTTACGCACACATCGAACGATGTGTCGATTGGGGCGGAACTTGCGACTTGCCCCGTAATTGTTGTATTGCACCAGCTGGTTGATCGGAGAAGGCAGTGGGGAAGGCGGGGCGATTCACTCGAACCAGGACGCGTGCGGGGGTGTTCGCGGCGGGGGCACTGCTCCTGACGGTGGGGTGTTCCGGGAGCGACGCCGACGCGGAGGAGCACCCGGACAACCCCAACCTGCTGCTCGGGTTCCATACGTGGCTGAAGACGAACGACTCGGAGCGCGACGACGACTTGGCGGGCCACGCCCTGAACGTCAGCCTCGGCTACCGGTCCGGCGACCGCCACGGGGTGGTCGAGGTCCTCACCGACTACGGTCCCTGGGGCGAGGCGGAGGACCAAGTCACCCCGCTGGCACAGGCATTCACGGAATGGTGGGACGAGGACCCGTCGGCCGGGAGCGCGCACTTCCTCGGGCAGGGCGGAAAGACGGCGAAGAAGACCACGCTGTACGAGGGTGACGCCCCGTCGAACCTCCTCAAGGATTTCCGCTCCTGGACCGCCAAGAACGCCCCGAGCGCCCCGAACGCCGAGAACCTCACCCCGCACATCACCGCACTCACCATCGGATACGGGGCGAAGGGCTCCGGAGCCGTCACGGTCTCGACCGACTACGTCACGCACAAGGACAAGCAGACCCAGAAGAAGGTCGACACCCTCAGCGAGGCCTTCGCCGACTGGTGGGACGGTGACGAGGGCGCGGACTCCGTCACCGTGACCAGCGAGGACCAAGGCAGCCACGCCGAAAGGGACTTGACCGCTAGGTGAGGCTCCCGGCGTCGGCCGGAACGAACTCGCACCAGACGACCTTCCCGGGATCGCGCTCCACGACCCCCCACTTGTCGGCGAGGGCCGCCACGAGCAGCAGCCCGCGCCCCGACTCGGCGTCACCTTCACCACTGATACCGAGCCGGGGCCATCCGTCGCCGCTGTCGTGCACTTCTACACGGAGTACGTCGCCCTCGCAGTGGAGGTGGAGCCGGAAGCCGCGTCCGGGCGGAACGCCGTGCAGCAAGGCGTTCGTCGCCAACTCGCTTACGCAGAGCGTGATGCCGTCCGCGCGGTCGCGGATTCCCCAGCCGACGAGCGCGGCGCGCGCGAAGGCGCGGGCGGCGGGTACGGACTGACGTTCGCGCCGGTAGAAGCGCTCGCGGGGGTCCCGTCGGAACGGGAGTGGAGTTTCGTCATTCACGTGACGAGAGTCACACTCCGTCGCCATCATGAAGCAGTGCGTGAACCCGTACAGCCGGGCTGTACGGGTTCGCTGCGTGAACGTACGGCGCTTGATGGGGAGTTGGACTGTATGAACAGCCCAAAACGACGGTCACGGAGGAATGCGTCGGCGATGCGGATGGTGGGCGCGCTGCTCGCCGTCCACCGCGAGGCGGCCGGGTACACACAGAAATCGCTGGCCGAGCGGTTCGTGGTCGGCGAGGAGGCCATCGCCTCTATTGAGCAGGGTCGGCGTCCGCTGAAGATGGATCTGGCGGTGCAGCTGGATGAACTCCTGGGCACCAACCGGACGCTGGAGACCGCCGTCGACAATATGCCGGAGGTGGATCTGGTTCCTCGGTGGGCCGAGGAGTATCTGGACTGCGAGCGGGAGGCTATTGCGATTTCCTTGTACGCGAATCAAGTGCTTCCTGGGCAGTTGCAGACTGAGGCGTACGCACGGGCGGTGTTCCGCAGCCGCGTCCCAGTCTTCGACGAGGACGAGATCGAGCAGTTCGTCGCGACGCGTATCGAGCGTCAGGGAATTCTGCATCGCAAGGTCCCGCCGACCACGAGCTTCGTGATCTGGGAAGCAGTACTGCACGACCGCCTTGGCAGCCAGAAGGTGTACATCGAGCAGCTTCACCGCCTCCGCGCGTACGCCGAACTCCCAGGCCTCGCTTTGCAGATCCTGCCGTTTGGACGCACCACGCACGCCGCCCTCGACGGCCCGTTCGTGCTGCTTGAAACACCCGAACACCAACGGCTCGCCTACACCGAGACCCAGCGCGGAAGCCAACTGATCGCCGATCCTGACGAGGTGGCGATCCTGACGCAGAAATGTGCGATGCTGCGATCGCAGGCCCTAAGCCCGGAGGACACCAGGGACCTGTTGGACCGTCTGCTAGGAGAGCAATGAGCGGCACCGCGCTTATGTGGTTCAAGTCGACCTACAGCGGCAGCGAGGGCGGCGAATGCCTCGAAGTCGCCTACGCCTGGCGGAAGTCGAGCTACAGCGGTAGCGAAGGCGGCAACTGCCTCGAAGTCGCCGCCCACCCCACCGCCGTACACATCCGCGACTCCAAGAACTCGGAAGACGGCCCCCACCTCACCGTGGCCCCGGAAGCCTGGGCCGCCTTCCTGGCCCTTCCCGCATAACCAGGTCACTCCGGCGGACCCGGCAGTTGTGCAGCGCTCCGTGGACCAGCTCGGCGGCTCACTCGGTCTCGCGGTGCTCGTGGGAGCCGTGGTCGGCGGCGGAAGTACTCAAGTGGCCGCCTATCGGGCCGCGTTCGCGTGGGCGGCGGTCGGCGTGCTCGTCGCGGCGGCGGGCGTGGCGATCACCGCCCGCAGCCGCCCTCGCCGGGGCCCTGCCTGACCGCTCATCCGGTCCCGCCCAGCGCGAGCCGTATGGCGTCCCGCGTCGCCGCTCCCTCCGCGAAGGCCGCCGCGAAGGCCCGCTCGCCGAGGGCTCGGCGCACGAGGTGCTCGACTTCGGTATGGGCCTCGTGGAGCGGCCGCAGGCCCGTCAGCGCGACGCCGGTCGTCCGCAGGAGTCGGCATGCCGCCCCTATCAGCCGGGCGGCGCGGCCGTGGTCCCCTGTCGCGGCGACGGCCCAGGCCATGGCTTCCATGCCCCACACGATCCCCCAGCGGTCACCGAAGGCCCGCTGCCGACGCAGGGAGTCACGGAACAGGGCCACCGCCCGGTGCGGGTCGCCGTGCCGGAGCTCCGCGAGTCCCATGCCCCACAGCCCCCAGGAGTGCGCCCAGCCCGCGCCGTGGGTTTCGGCCTCGGTCATGTACTCCCGCCCGACCGCCAGCGCGAGCTCCCGCTCGCCGAGGAAGGCCGCCGCCATGGCCCAGAGCATGGTCGCCATGTGGGCGTCGCCCACCTGACCGCCCGCCTGGAAGCACTCCCTGGCCCGGCGCAGGAGCGCGATGGACCCCGCGTCCGCGTGGACGAGGAAGGCGAAGGCGCCCTCCATGTACGTGAGCACGGCCAGCGCTTCGCCGTCCCCGCTGTCCTGACCGAGCCGCACGGCATCGGCCAGGAAGCGTTCGGCGGCGGACTGGTCCCCCTGGCACAGCGCGATCCAGGCGGCCAGTGCCAGACAGCCGACGCGCAGCGGGGCGGGCGCCGTCGGGGCGAGGTCGAGGGCGCGGGTCAGCCAGTGGCGGCCTTCCCCGAGCGAGCTGCTGAAGAACCAGTACCGGGTGCGGGTGAGGTTCGCGGCGATCCCGAGGCCGACCGTGGCGTCGCCCTCCCCCGTGACGCAGAAGTCCAGGGCCGCCCGCAGGTTCGGCGACTCCAGGCGCAGCCGGGACAGCCAGGCGACCTCGTCGGGCCCGCACCACCGCTCCGCCGCCCGCGCGGTCATGTCCGCGTAGTACGCGCAGTGGCGCCGTCGCAGCAGAATGTCCCCGCCGAGCTCCTGGAGCCTGCACTGCCCGTACTGGCGCAGGGTCTCCAGCATGCGGTACCTGGCTCGGGGGCCGGTCGTGTCGACGGTGAGCACCGACTTGTGCGCCAGGGCGGCGAGTACGTCCACGATGTCCTCGCGGGTGGCGTCCTCGCCGGGGCACACCGCCTCGGCCGCCGCGAGGTCGAAGCCGCCGGAGAACACCGACACCCCTGCCCACAGCCTCTTCTCGCGTTCGTCGCAGAGGTCGTGGCTCCAGTCGACGACGCCGCGCAGGGTGCGCTGGTGCCGGGGTCCCGTGGACTTCCCGGTGTCGGAGAGGAGCCGGAACCGGTCGTCGAGGCGCTCCAGGATCTCCTCGGCCGAGAGCGCGCCGAGGCGCACGGCGGCCAGCTCGATCGCCAGCGGAATGCCGTCCAGGCGGCGGCACAGGCGGCCCACGGCTTCTTCGTTGCGTCCGGTGATCCGGAAGTGCGGGGCGCAGGCCTCGGCACGGTCGGCGAGCAGCCGCACGGCTTCGCAGCGCGCGGGCGCCGCTGGTGCGCCCCGGTCGTGGGGGACGACCAGCGGCGGTACGGGCAGCAGATACTCGCCGGGGACGCGCAGCCCCTGGCGGCTGGTGGCCAGCACGCGCAGGCCTGGGGCCGCCGCCAGGAGCGTACTCAGGAGCTGGCCGGCCGCCTCGGCGACGTGCTCGCAGTTGTCGAGGACGAGCAGCAACTGCCGTTCCCGCAGGTGCTCGACGAGCACCTCCGTGCCGGGGCGCAGTGATTGGTCGGGGATGCCGAGCGCATCGGCGACCGCGCGGTCCAGGAGCTTCGGTTCGGTCAGTGGTGCGAGGTCGGCGAGCCATGCCCCGTGCGGGAAGGCCCAGGAGGCCTCGGCCGCCGCGCGCAGCGCGAGTCGCGTCTTGCCGACTCCGCCGGGCCCGGTGAGCGTGACGAGGCGGGCGTTCTCCAGGAGCTTCCGCGTCCTGCGGAGCATGCTCTCCCGGCCGATGAACGTCGTCGTCTCGGCGGGAAGGTTCCCCTCGGACCGCGCGCCCCCCGGCGACGTGGGTGTGGTCAGGGAGGGGTCAGCGGTGAGCACCCGCTGATGGAGATGCCACAGCTCAGGGCCCGGGTTGACGCCCAGCTCCTCCCTCAGGAGCCCACTGACGGTCCGGTAGCAGTCCAGGGCCTCGCCCTGTCGGCCCGAGCGGTAGAGGGCCAGCATGCGCTGCGCCCAGAAGCGCTCCTGGAGCGGGTGGGCGTCGGTGAGTTCGCGCAGGCGCGGCAGTACGTCCGTGTGGCGCCCGAGCTGGAAATCGGCGTCGGTGCGCAACTCCAGGGCGCCGAGGCGGCGTTCGTTCAGCGCGGGGGCGACGTCGAGGCGCAGCCGCTCCGACGGAACGTCCGAGAAAGGCTCTCCCCGCCACAGCGCAAGCGCCTCGCCTAGCAGCGCCGAAGCCCTCTCCGCCGCCTGCGCCGCAGCGGCGGACCGGGCGCGGGTGACCAGGGCGTCGAACCGGTGCAGGTCCAGGGCCTCGTCGGGCACCTCGATGAGATAGCCGTCCGCGCAGGTGCGGATCGGCCCGCCGGACGGACCACTGAGGGTGCGACGCAGCCGGAGCACGTAATTCTGCAGGGCGTTGCGGGCGCCGTCCGGCGGTTCGTCCCACAGTCTGGCGATCAGGGTGTCGGTGGGAACGACCTTGTTGGCGTCCACCAGGAGCGACGCCAGAAGGGCCCGCTGCTTGGCTGCCCGCATCTCCACGGGCCTGCCACTGAACAGCACTTCAAGCGGCCCCAGAAGCCTGTACTCGAACTCCGTGATCCTCACCCCCGTAACCCAGAGTCATCATTCCAGCACGAGGGGTGAGTGTCGAGTGACCATCGAGTGACCGGCGCGAGAGAGCTCCTCGGAAACATCGCAGCAGTGGAAGAAGCGGTGCGCGTCCGGTGCACCGCCACGGAAATCCCGAAGGAGACCCACCCATGAACAACAACAAGCCTCGCCGCCTCACCGGGCTCGCCCTCAAGCTCGCGGCGGTGGCGGCCGCCGTGCTGCCGGTGTTCGCCGTCGCGCCGGGCGCGGCGGCGGCACAGCAGGCGCCGGCCGCGGCGGCCAATGTCCTCAACTGCACCACGGACACCGACGGCTACTGGGGTCACGCGCACTGCACCAACAACACCGGTGTCGTGACGGCCTTCCGTGTCACGGTGGTCTGCGGGGAATGGCCGGACACCGCCGGGGACTGGAAGACGCTGAAGCCGGGCGCGTCCGACGTGTCGAGTGCCCGCTGCATCGCCGGCACGGGTGTCGGCAGTGTCGGCTGGGAAGAAGGGTGACAGCGCGATGTCGCCGTGCCTAAGATCGACGGCGACATCGCGTGTCGGTCACCGGCTGGGTGAGGCATGGAGGTGTCAGGAGATGCCTTCTGGAGGCATTCCTTGTCAGTCGAGCTGAACCACACGATCATCCACGCCCGGGACAACCGGGAGTCCGCCGAGTTCTTCTCGGATCTTCTGGGGCTCGAAATCGCCTCGGAGTGGGGCCCGTTCATCGCGGTGCAACTGAGCAACTCCGTCACCCTGGACTTCGCCACCGTCCCCGCGGACAAGATCACCCCGCAGCACTACGCCTTCCTCGTCTCCGAGGAGGAGTTCGAAGCGGCGTACGCGAAGATCTCAGAACGCGGCATCGAGCACTGGGCGGACCCGCATCAGAAGCTGCCGGGCGAGTTCAACACCAATGACGGCGGCCGAGGGGTCTACTTCCTGGACCCGGCGGACCACGCCATGGAACTGATCACGGTGCCGTACGGCGGCTAGAAGCGCCCCTTAAGGGGCGCGGGGAACTGCGCGACAAGCCCCCACGAGGCCGCGGACAAAGCACGAGGGCCGCACCCCCGCCAAAACGGGGGTGCGGCCCTCAACTGCTGGCTGCTGAGGCCTACTTGCGGATCAGCGAACGCAGCACGTACTGCATGATGCCGCCGTTGCGGTAGTAGTCCGCCTCACCCGGGGTGTCGATGCGGACGACCGCGTCGAACTCCACACCGGTGTCGGTGGTGACCTTCACGGTCCGCGGCGTACGGCCCTCGTTCAGCTCCGTGACACCGGTGAAGGAGAAGGTCTCCTCGCCGGTCAGGCCGAGGGAGTCGGCGGACTGGCCCTCGGGGAACTGGAGCGGCAGGACGCCCATGCCGATGAGGTTCGAGCGGTGGATGCGCTCGTACGACTCGGTGATGACGGCCTTGACGCCGAGCAGCGCGGTGCCCTTGGCGGCCCAGTCGCGGGACGAGCCGGAGCCGTACTCCTTGCCGCCCAGGATGACGAGCGGGGTGCCCTGCTCGATGTAGTTGCGCGAGGCGTCGTAGATGAACGACACCGGGCCGTCAGCCTGGGTGAAGTCGCGCGTGAAGCCGCCCTCGGTGCCCGGCGCGAGCTGGTTGCGCAGGCGGATGTTGGCGAACGTGCCGCGGATCATGACCTCGTGGTTGCCTCGGCGCGAGCCGTAGGAGTTGAAGTCGCGACGCTCGACGCCGTGCTCCGTGAGGTACTTGCCGGCCGGGGTGTCGGCCTTGATCGCACCGGCCGGTGAGATGTGGTCGGTGGTGACCGAGTCGCCCAGCTTGGCCAGGACGCGGGCGCCCGTGATGTCGGAGACCGGGGTGGTCTCCATCGTCATGCCCTCGAAGTAAGGGGGCTTACGGACGTAGGTCGACTGCGGGTCCCACTCGAAGGTGTTGCCGGTCGGGATCGAGAGCGCCTGCCACTGGGCGTCGCCCGCGAAGACGTCCTGGTAGGACTTGTTGAACATGTCCTCGCCGATGGAGTTGGCGACGACGTCGTTCACCTCGGCCTCGGTCGGCCAGATGTCCGCGAGGAAGACGGGCTTGCCTTCCTGGTCGACACCGAGCGCGTCCTTGGTGATGTCCACCTTCATCGAACCCGCGAGGGCGTACGCGACGACCAGCGGCGGGGACGCCAGGTAGTTCATCTTGACGTCGGGGTTGATGCGGCCCTCGAAGTTCCGGTTGCCGGAGAGGACGGACGTCACGGCCAGGTCGTGCTCGTTGACCGCCTTGGAGACCTCCTCGGGCAGCGGGCCCGAGTTGCCGATGCAGGTGGTGCAGCCGTAGCCGACGAGGTTGAAGCCGACCTTGTCGAGGTAGGGGGTGAGCCCCGCCTTGTCGAAGTAGTCGGTGACGACCTTGGAACCCGGGGCGAGGGTGGTCTTGACCCACGGCTTGCGGGTCAGGCCCTTCTCCACGGCCTTCTTCGCGACGAGCGCGGCGGCGACCATCACGTACGGGTTCGAGGTGTTGGTGCAGGAGGTGATCGCGGCGACGGTGACGGCGCCGTGGTCGATCTCGTACGTCGAGCCGTCGGGGGCCGTGACGGTGGTCGGACGCGAGGGAACGCCGTTCGAGGAGGCCGGGGCGTCGGAGGCCGGGAAGGACTCCTTGCCCGCCTCGTCGTCGTCCTCGACGTAGTTGCGCACGTCGAGCGCGAACTGCTGCGAGGCGTTGGCGAGGACGATGCGGTCCTGCGGGCGCTTGGGACCGGCGATGGAGGGGACGACCGTGGAGAGGTCGAGCTCCAGCTTCTCGGAGAAGTCGGGCTCGGCGGCCGGGTCGAGCCAGAGGCCCTGCTCCTTGGCGTACGCCTCGACGAGCGCGACCTGCTGCGCGTCACGGCCGGTCAGACGGAGGTACTTCAGCGTCTCGTCGTCGATCGGGAAGATCGCGGCGGTCGAGCCGAACTCCGGCGACATGTTGCCGATGGTGGCGCGGTTGGCGAGGCTCGTGGCCGCCACACCCTCGCCGTAGAACTCGACGAACTTGCCGACGACGCCGTGCTTGCGCAGCATCTCGGTGATCGTGAGGACGAGGTCCGTCGCGGTGGTGCCGGCGGGCAGCTCACCGGTCAGCTTGAAGCCGACGACGCGCGGGATGAGCATGGAGACCGGCTGGCCGAGCATCGCGGCCTCGGCCTCGATGCCGCCGACGCCCCAGCCGAGCACACCGAGGCCGTTGACCATCGTGGTGTGCGAGTCGGTGCCGACCAGGGTGTCGGGGTAGGCCTGACCGTTACGGGTCATGACCGTACGGGCCAGCTTCTCGATGTTCACCTGGTGGACGATGCCGGTGCCCGGGGGGACGACCTTGAAGTCGTCGAAGGCGGTCTGGCCCCAGCGCAGGAACTGGTAGCGCTCCTTGTTGCGGCCGTACTCCAGCTCCACGTTCTGGCCGAAGGCGTCCGCCGTGCCGAACTTGTCGGCGATGACGGAGTGGTCGATGACCAGCTCGGCCGGGGAGAGCGGGTTGACCTTGTCCGCGTCGCCGCCGAGCTCCTTGACGGCCTCACGCATGGTGGCGAGGTCGACGACGCAGGGCACGCCGGTGAAGTCCTGCATGATCACGCGGGCCGGCGTGAACTGGATCTCCTGCGAGGGCTGGGCCTGGGAGTCCCAGCCACCGATCGCACGGATGTGGTCGGCGGTGATGTTCGCGCCGTCCTCGGTGCGGAGCAGGTTCTCCAGCAGCACCTTCAAGCTGTAAGGGAGGCGCGCGGAGCCCTCGACCTTGTCCAGCTTGAAGATCTCGTACGACTCGTCGCCCACGCGCAGCGTGCTGCGGGCGTCGAAGCTGTTCGCCGACACGACAGTCTCCTTCATATATGTGCGCGTTTCCGTCACATCCTGCCGCCACGACTCCTCGTCGATCCGCTAAGGTAAGGCTTAGTTAGGTAACCCTTACCGGGTGGCGGCTACTGGTGCGCCTCGGCAGATATCTCGATGTCGAGATAACTCTAGTACATCACCCGGCGTCGCGACGAGGTGCGCTGCCTCACGCCCGCCGGGACCATGACCGGACGGGGCGTATCGGGCTGCCCTTTTTCGATCAGGTCGACCAGGAGCGCCACCGCCGTGCGGGCCGTGCGCTCCGGGTCGAGCGTCACCGTGGTGACGGGCGGCTCGGTCTCCGCGTACCCCGGATCCTCGCTCGCACAGACGAGCAGCAGATCGTCCGGGACACGCAGGCCGTGCCGGGCCGCCGCGGCGAGGAGCTGACGGCCGCCGGGGTCGTAGACGGCGTGGACGGCGTCGATCCGTCCGTGCACCTTCCCTCCGGGCACCTCCCCTCCGAGCACCTCGTCGAAGGCGTGACCTTCATCGTCGTACGCAATGAAGGGGACCACCAGCGGGGACACCGCGTGCTCGGCGCACCAGGCGATGTACGTCTCGGTCACTACGCGCGCGTAGTGCTCGTCGCCGTCGCCTGACTGGAGCGCGATGCGGGTCGCGCCGGATGCCGTGAGGTGGTCGAGGACCTCGCGGGTGGTCGCCACGTGGTCGTTGTCCACCCAGTGGTCCCCGGGGCGTACGTCGCCGGGGACGCCGTCGAAGACGAGCGGGATGCCGCGGGCGCGCAGGGCGCGGACCATGGGGTCGCCCCGCGGGCTGTCCATGACGAGCATTCCGTCCACGGCGATGCTGTGCCAGGTGTCCTCCGTCACGCGGTCCGCGGGGAGGATGGTGAGGGCGTAGCCGCGGGCGTGGGCCGTGGCGGTGGCGGCGGTGATGGCCCGGGAGAAGTAGGCGACTTCCGTGTAGTCCCAGGCTCGGGGGTACGTGGTGACGGCTACCCCGAGTATCCGCGTGCGCGGGGCTTGGGGTGCGCCGTAGCCCAGGGCGGTGGCTGCCTCGCGTACCCGGCGGCGGGTGGACTTGCCCACGCGGCCCGTGCCGTTCAGGGCGTGGGAGACCGTCGCGGTCGATACCTCCGCTGCGCGGGCTATGTCGGCGAGGGTTGGCCTTGGCACGGGGGACATCGTACGGATTCCGTCGTGGCGGGTGGGTTCTGGTTAACGGGTTACGCGGCGAGTCTTTGTGCCGCCGCTTCGCGGCGGATCTTTCCCGCCCACCCACCCGTTTACCCCGCGACACATCGCGTACGTCCGGGGCCGGGCTGTCCTCAGGAGTCCCTCATGCCTTCCCCGCACCTCACTCCCCTCTCCCGGCGCGGACTGCTCGCCTCCGCCGGGGCGGCCGGGCTGCTCACCGCCGTGGGTGCGCCCAGCGCCACCGCCTCGCCCCGCCGCTCCGCCTCCCTCGTCGTGCACAACGCCCGTGTCTTCACCGGTACTCGGGGGCACGCCCGTGCGGAAGCCGTCGCCGTGGGGCGGGACGGGCGGATTCTCGCCGTCGGGAGCGACGGCGCGCTCAAGCGGTTCATCGGGCGCGACACCGAAGTCGTCGACGCGCGTGGCGGGACCCTCATGAGCGGGATCCACGACGGGCACGCCCACCCGATGGACGCCGCGAGCCGCTCGCTGAAGCCGTCCCTCGCCGGTGCCGAACAGACCGTCGCCGAGCTACAGAAGACCCTGACGGGATTTCTGAAGGACTCCGCCGATCAGGAGCCCGACGGGTGGCTGGTCGTGGAGGACTGGAACCCCGTGGGGCTGCTGCCGCACGGGACCGCCCCGCACCACTCCATGCTCGACACCCTGCCGACCCGACGCCCCATCGCCCTGCGCGGCGGCGACGGGCACAACATCTGGGTCAATCAGCGCGCCCTCGACATCGCGGGCATCACCGCCTCGACGCCCGACCCGGTCGGCGGCAAGATCGTCAAGGGCTCGGACGGCAAGCCGACCGGCGTGCTCAAGGACGACGCCCAGCCGCTCGTCACCCGGCACATCCCCGAGCCCGACCAGGAGCAGCTCGTCGCCGCCGCCGCGAAGACCCTCGCCGAGGCCGCCGCGTCGGGGATCACGACCTTCATGGAAGCCGTCGTCGGCAAGGGCGAGTTGGCCCTCTACAAGGCGCTCTCCGAGAGCGGGAAGCTGCCGCAGCGCATCGTGCCCGCCCTGCGCATCGACACCGACAAGACCAAGGACCCCTCCGCGGCCCTCGCCTTCGCGCGCGGACTGCGTGACACGTTCGGCGGCGTGCGCGGGCTCCGGTTCGGCACGGTGAAGGTCTTCCTCGACGGGGTCATCGAGTACCCCGCCCAGACCGCCGCGCTGCTCAAGCCCTATCTGGACGAGGACGGGAAGCCGACCGACCACCGCGGCGAGCTGTACGTGTCCGCCGCGGACTACGGCAGGCTCACGGCCGCCTTCAACAAGGACGGCTGGCAGATGCACGCGCACGCCATCGGCGACCGCGCGGTCCGCACCTCCCTCGACGGGTACGCGTACGCCCTGCGCACCACCGGAGCGCGCGGCCTGCGCAACACCACCGCCCACCTCCAACTCGTCGACCCCGCCGACCTCCCCCGCTTCGCGCAGCTCGGCGTCATCCCCTGCATGCAGCTCCAGTGGGCCACCCGCAACACCTGGACCATGGACGCCCTGCTGCCCTACATCGGTGCCGGGCGCCACCGTTGGCAGTACCCGGCGCGCAGCCTTCAGCGGCACGGGGCGCGGCTCTCCGGTGGCTCGGACTGGCCCGTCGATCCGCTCCAGGTGTGGAACCAGGTGCGTACCGCCGTCGACCGGTTCGGAGCCGAGGGAGAAGAGGCGGAAGGTGACCTGTACCGCGAGCAGGAAGGGCTCAGCCGTTCGTCCGCCCTGCTCATGCACACCCTCGGCACGGCGCGTCAACTCCGTATGGACCATCTCACCGGAACCGTCGAACGGGGCAAGTCGGCCGATCTGGTGCTGCTCGACCGCGATGTGACGCGGTGTCCGGTGGCCGATATCAGCTCTGCCGAAGTGCGTCTGACGTTGACCGGAGGCACAGTGGTGCATGACGCCGAGTCGTCGGCCGGGCGCGCGGCAGCCGCCCGGGTGACGCGCGCGGCGGCCGGGCCCCGGCCCACGGCGCAGGCCGCGGTGCACGGTGGGCGGCACGCCTCGTGCGGATGCGGCTGACCCGGTACGGGCAAGTGGCGTACGGAAACGACGTACGGGAACTTCCGTACTGAATCGGACGTTTCACGTATGGCCTACCCCGACTCGTGCGTCATCTCATATCTGAGATAACCTGCGGAACATGGCAGACGATTACCTCGTACGTATCGGCAAGCTCATCCGCGACGCCCGTCAGCACAGGGGCTGGACGCAGTCGCAGCTTGCCGAGGCGCTCAGCACAAGTCAGAGCGCCGTGAACCGCATCGAGCGCGGCAACCAGAACATCAGCCTTGAGATGATCGCCCGTATTGGCGAGGCTCTCGACAGTGAAATCGTCTCGCTCGGGTACGCGGGTCCCATGCATCTGCGAGTGGTCGGCAATCGCCGGCTCTCCGGCTCCATCGACGTCAAGACGAGCAAGAACGCCTGCGTGGCGCTGCTCTGCGCCTCCCTGCTCAACAAGGGACGCACGGTGCTGCGCCGCGTGGCGCGCATCGAGGAGGTCTACCGCCTCCTCGAAGTGCTCGGCTCCATCGGCGTCCGCACCCGTTGGATCAACGACGGGGTCGACCTGGAGATCGTGCCGCCCGCCAAGCTCGACATGGAGGCGATCGACGCGGAGGCCGCCATCCGGACCCGCTCGATCATCATGTTCCTGGGTCCGCTCCTTCACCGCATGGACCGCTTCAAGCTGCCGTACGCGGGCGGTTGCGACCTCGGCACCCGCACGATCGAGCCGCACATGATCGCGCTGCGCCGCTTCGGGCTCGACATCGCCGCGACCGAGGGGCTCTATCACGCCGAGGTCGCGCGCGACGTCGTACCGGACCGCCCGATCGTGCTGACCGAGCGCGGCGACACCGTGACCGAGAACGCCCTGCTCGCCGCGGCGCGCAGCGACTGCACGACCGTCATCCGCAACGCCTCGTCGAACTACATGGTCCAGGACCTGTGCTTCTTCCTGGAGGCGCTCGGCGTGAAGGTCGAGGGCATCGGCACGACCACCCTCACCGTGCACGGCGTCCCGACCATCGACGTCGACGTGGACTACTCCCCCTCCGAGGACCCGGTCGAGGCGATGAGCCTGCTCGCCGCGGCGGTCGTCACGGAGTCCGAGCTGACGGTCAAGCGCGTCCCGATCGAGTTCCTGGAGATCGAGCTCGCGGTCCTGGAGGAGATGGGACTCGACCACGACCGCACGCCGGAGTACTTCGCGGACAACGGCCGTACGCGCCTGATCGACCTCACCGTCCGGCCCTCCAAGCTGGAGGCGCCGATCGACAAGATCCACCCGATGCCGTTCCCCGGCCTGAACATCGACAACGTCCCCTTCTTCGCGGCCATCGCGGCGGCGGCGCAGGGCAAAACGCTGATCCACGACTGGGTCTACGACAACCGCGCGATCTACCTGACGGATCTGAACCGCCTCGGCGGGCGGCTCCAACTCCTCGACCCGCACCGGGTGTTGGTGGAGGGCCCGACCCGCTGGCGCGCCGCCGAGATGATGTGCCCGCCCGCGCTGCGGCCTGCCGTGGTCGTGCTGCTCGCGATGATGGCCGCCGAGGGCACGTCCGTCCTGCGCAATGTGTACGTGATCAATCGCGGGTACGAGGAGCTGGCCGAGCGCCTCAACTCCGTGGGTGCGCAGATCGAGACGTTCCGGGACATCTAGGGCAGGTCCCGCTGCGCGGCTCTCCCGCTACGACTGGGCAACGATCACCGGTCGTCCCTGGAGGTGTACGAGGGCGCGGTGTTGGGGTGGGTGCATGACAGATCGCACCCCCGTCCCCGGCACACGCGCCCTCGTCGTGTTCTGTGCCTCGCTGGCCCTGCTCGCGGCGGGGTGCGGCGAGAAGGGCGACACCGGGAAGTCGGCGTCCAAGGGGGGCGGCAACCCCGTGTCGACCCCGACCGCGTCCCGTCCGGTGCCCTCCGGCGGAAAGGGCTCCAAGGACCCGGACGACATCAACGGCGACGGACACCGCGATCTGCTCCTGCCCTTGGCCCCGCGCAGCGAGAACGGAGACGGCGCGACCGGCGTCGTCTTCGGCTCCGCCAAGGGGCTCGATCCCTCGACGCACGCCGTGTACGACTACGCGCCCGGCACCGTCACCACCGCCGACCTGGACGGCGACGGCTATCCCGACTTCGTCACCACCGAAGGCTCCATGGAGCAGGAGTCGCCGACCGTGGACTGGGGAAGCCCGGGTGGACCGAAGGCCGGTGCGGAGGCAACCCGGATCCAGGTGCCGGGCGAGGGTCTGTCCGGGCCGGTGCGGGGCGACTTCGACGGGGACGGGCACCACGACATCGCGGCGCTCCGGCAGGACGGGTCCGTGGTCCTGCTGTACGGTCCCTTCGCCCGCTCGGGGGCTCCGGCCCGCACCGACACCCGGCCGGGCGGTGGCAGCTGGCTGGCCGCCGACGACATCGTCCCGTCGGGAAAGCCGCGCGCGACCGGTCTCCTCGTCCACGAGGGCGACGACGGCGAGCAGACGGACGGGATCCTCTATCATCCGGCGCGCGACGGAAGCGGCCTCTCCCGCACCTCCGTCGAGCTGCGCGAGGGCAACGCTGTGGCGTTCGGCGACTACGACGGTGACGGCGCCCGGGATCTGGCCATCGGCGACAACGGCAGCCGCAACGACGAACCGGACACGGAGGAGGATCCGGAGACGGTCTCCTCGCTCGCGGTCTACCCCGGCAAGGGCGGTGCCCCGGTCACGTACAAGATCCCGGAGAGCCGCAACTCCGACTACGGGCCCGGCGGTTACACGTCCGCGGACCCGGACGGCGACGGCAAGGACGCCCTCGTCGTCTCGACGAACGAGGGCGCGCTCCTGATCGAGGGCGAGAAGCGGACGAAGGTCCTTCGGGAGGGGCCCGCCCGCGCGAAGGGCAAGAAGACCCCGGCCCCATGGCGCCACGCGCGCCCGTACGCCGCCACCGACTTCGACGCCGACGGCAAGGAGGAGCTGATCCTGAACTGGGGCGCGGGCACGATCTTCGGCCTGTACGGCGAGAACCCCACGCACTGGTGGCTCGCGGACGGCACGTCGTCACGGGACAAGACGGCGTTCGCCACGACGTCGTTCGCGGGGCGGGGCTGAGGCGCCGGGGCGCTCTGCCGCTCAGGTGCTCGCCACGAACTCCCGGATCGCCGCCGCCAGGCCGTCCGGGCGGTCCAGCGGGATCAAAGTGCGGCAGTCGTCCAGTTCCACCAGGCGGCTCTTGGGGAGCAACTCGGCGAGTCTGCGGCCGTGTTCCGGGGGCATCATCTTGTCCTGCCTGCCCCAGACGACGAGGGCGGGCCTGTCGTACGTGCGCAGGCCCTCCGCCGCTTCGGCCATCTCCGCCTTGCGCGCGGAGCGCAGATAGCGGACCAGGACCGCGCGGGCGCCGGGTTCGGTGAGCAGGGGTTCGAGCCAGCGGTCGATCAGGTCGTGCGGGACCGGGCGGTGCGCCATGACCGCGAACCCCGTGCCCGGGACGCGGCGCAGGGCGCGTACGGAGAGGATGCGGACCAGGAGCGCGATGCCGCCGGGGACGCGTGCGGCGGCGTCCATCATCTTGCCGCCCGCGCGCGGCGGGTAGTTGTCGAAGGCCTCGCAGCCCGCGATGACCATCCGGCCGACGCGGTCGGGGCGCTCGGCCGCCAGTTGCTGGAGCCGTCCGGCGTCGTTCTCGACGAAGACCGCGTCGTCGCCGAGCTCCAGCGCGTCGGCGAACTCGCCGATCAGCCGGGCCATGACCGGCGGCGTCAGCTCCGCGCCCGGTTTCAGCGGCACGCGATGGCTGCCGTACGGGAGAGTCGGCACCAGGCAGCGGAACTCCTCGCCCAGCTCCTCGACGACATGACGCCATACGCTGCCGTCCTGGACGAGGCCGTGCAGGAGGACGAGCGGGGTGCCGGTGCCTCCGGAGTCCTCGTACTCGATGGGTCCCACGGTGAGTTCGACCTGCGCCATGCCCGCCCCGTTCCATCGGTGATCCTCGCCCCGACGCTATGCGGCTCAGTCGAGTACCGCCACCCCGTCCAGCTCCACGAGGCACTCCTCGTCCCAGAGGCGGACCGCGCCGATCACCGCCATGGCGGGGTAGTCGCGCCCCGCCAACTTCTTCCAGATCCTGCCGAGTTGGTGCGCCTGGGTGCGGTAGTCGGCGACGTCCGTGGCGTAGACGGTGACGCGCGCGAGGTCGGCGGGGGTGCCGCCCGCGTGGCGCAGGGCGGTGAGGAGATTGGTCAGTGCCAGTTCGAACTGCTCGGGCAGAGTGGTGCCGTTGACCTTTCCTTCGGCGTCGAGCGCGGTCTGGCCCGCGAGGAAGACGAGACGGCCGCCGGTCGCGGTGACGGCGTGCGAGAAGCCGGTGGGCGGGGAGAGTTCGACGGGGTTGACGCGTTCGAGGCTCATACGGAGGGCTCCTCACGGGTGGCGGACTGCGGGGCGGAGGTGGACCGCGGGGCGGAGGTGGACCGCGGGGCGGACGGCGGCGCCGACTGTTCGGCGTACAACTCCTTGGCGATGATGGTGCGTTGGACCTCGCTCGCGCCTTCGTAGATGCGGGGCGCCCGCACCTCGCGGTAGAGATGTTCCAGCAGGTGTCCGCGCTGAAGGGCGCGCGCGCCGTGCAGCTGGACCGCGGCGTCCACGACGTACTGCGCCGTCTCCGTGGCCAGCAGCTTGGCCATGGCGGCGCGCCGGGCGATGTCCGGTTCGCCGCGGTCGTACGCCGCCGCTGCCGCGTGCACCATGAGGCGGGCCGCCTCGGTGCGCGTGGCCATCTCCGCGACCTGGTGGGCCACGGCCTGCAGATCCTTCAACTTGCCGCCGAACGCGTCCCGTTCGGCGGTGTGCGCGAGCGTCGCGTCGAGCGCCGCGGCCGCCATGCCGACCGCGAAGGCGCCGACGCTGGGCCGGAAGCGGTTGAGGGTGGTCATGGCGACGCGGAAGCCGCGGTCGACCTCGCCGAGCACGTCGTCGCCCGTGACGGTCACGCCGTCGAAGGCGAGGGCGCCGATCGGGTGCGGGGAGAGCATGTCCAGGGGGGTGCCGGTGAGGCCCGCGCGGTCGGCGGGGACGAGGAAGGCGGTGACGCCGCGGGCGCCCGCGCCGGGGGTCGTCCGGGCGAAGACGGTGTAGAAGTCGGCCTCGGGGGCGTTCGAGATCCAGCACTTCTCGCCGGTGAGCCGCCAGGAGGAGGGGCCGTCCGGTGCGGCGTTCAGGGCCAGGGCGGCGGCGTCCGAGCCCGCGCCGGGCTCGGAGAGGGCGAAGGCGGCGACGGCGTGCCCCGCGCGGGCGGGGGCCAGCCACTGCTCGCGCTGGCGCGTGGAGCCGAACGCGGCGACGGGGTGCGCCCCGAGCCCCTGGAGGGCCAGCGCGGTCTCGGCCTCCGTGCAGGCGTAGGCGAGGGACTCGCGCAGGAGGCAGAGGCCGAGGGCGCCCGATGTGGCGTGCGGGGCCCGCGAGGCGGAGGGCGGGCCGGATGCGCCCTCCCCCTCCCCCGCGAACAGGCGGTCAAGGAGGCCCAGTTCACCCAGCGCCTCCACCAGTGGGCGGTTCACCCGGCCCGGCTCGCCCTTCTCCGCCAGCGGGCGCAGCCGCTCGCCGGCGAGGGTGCGTAGCTCCGCACACCAGGCGGTTTGTTCCGGATTGAGCGAGAATGCCGTCATGCCGGGCCCCTCCTCTATCGCGCACCGTTGACTGTCGTCACCATCACGATACGCTCGTTGTGCGAGCTCACCACAAGCCCGAACGGCAAGGGGGCGACCCGCTGTGGACGCCAAGAGTGCACTGCGACTCCACCCGTCAGCTCACGTCGACACCTTCGCCCGGGAGCATCTCCCGCCGCCGGAGCAGTGGCCGGCGCTGGTCCGCGACCGGCCCGAACTGCACTACGCCGACCGCCTCAACTGCGGCGCCGAGCTCCTCGACCGGACGGTGGAGCGGCTCGGCGCCGACAGGCCCGCCTTCCGTGCGGGCTCCGGCGACGTGTGGACGTACGGCGAGCTCCAGCGGCACGTCGACCGGATCGCGCACGTCCTGACCGGCGAACTCGACGTCCTGCCCGGCCAGCGCGTCCTGCTGCGCGGCCCGACCACGCCCTGGCTCGCGGCCTGCTGGCTCGCGGTGATGAAGGCGGGCGCGGTCGCGGTCACCGTCCTGGCCCAACAGCGCTCGCACGAGCTGGCCACCATGTGCGAGATCGCGGAGGTCCGTCACGCGCTGTGCGACGCCCGCGTGGTGGACGACCTGGTCAAGGCCGGGATTCCGGGGCTCGCCGTCACCACCTTCGGCGGGGACGGGGACGACGACCTGCTGGCCCGCGCCGCCCGTCAGCCGGATGTGTACGAGGCCGTCGACACCGCCGCGGACGACGTGGCCCTCATCGCCTTCACGTCCGGCACCACCGGGCGCCCCAAGGGCTGCATGCACTTCCACAGCGATGTGCTCGCCATCGCCGACACCTTCGCGCGCCACGTCCTGAAGCCGGGGCCCGACGACGTCTTCGCGGGCAGCCCTCCGCTCGGCTTCACCTTCGGGCTCGGCGGGCTCGTCATCTTCCCGCTGCGGTTCGGCGCCTCGTCGCTCCTGCTCGAACAGGCGGGCCCCAAGCAGCTGTTGCCCGCGATCGCCGAGCACGGAGTGACGGTGCTCTTCACGGCGCCGACCGCCTATCGCGTCATGCTCGACGAACTGCGCGAGCCGGGCGCGCCCGACGTCTCCACGCTGCGGCGGTGCGTCTCCGCGGGCGAGAACCTGCCCGCCGCCACCTGGCAGGCCTGGCACGAGCGCACCGCTCTTCGCATCATCAACGGCATCGGCGCGACCGAGCTCCTGCACATCTTCATCTCCGCGGCGGACGAGGCGATCCGGCCCGGCACGACGGGCCGCCCCGTCCCCGGCTGGCACGCGCGCGTGGTCGACGACTCGGGGGCCCCGGTGCCGGACGGGGAGCCGGGCCTGCTCGCCGTGCGCGGTCCGGTCGGCTGCCGCTATCTGGGCGACGACCGCCAGCTTCAGTACGTACGCCACGGCTGGAACGTCACCGGCGACACCTATGTCCGGGATGCCGACGGCTACTTCACCTACGTGGCCCGCGCGGACGACATGATCATCTCGGCCGGGTACAACATCGCGGGCCCGGAGGTCGAGGAGGCGCTCCTGCGCCACCCCGACGTCCTGGAGACGGCCGTGGTGGGGCGCCCCGACGAGCTGCGCGGGCAGACGGTCGTCGCGTATGTCGTCCCGCGCCCCGGCACGGAGCGGGACCCGGACCGGCTGCGCGAGTTCATGAAGGGCGAGCTGGTGCCGTACAAGTGCCCGCGCGAGATCGTCTTCCTGGACGCGCTGCCGCGCACCGCGACAGGCAAGCTGCAACGGTTCCGGCTGCGGGAGCCGGGCCCCGTAGAGTGATCACGTGTCCGAGCAGCACACTCCACGGTCCCTGATCGTCACTTTCTACGGCGCCTATGGGCGCGCGGCCCCCGGCCCGGTGCCGGTGGCCGATCTTGTCAGGCTCCTCGCCCCGGTCGGCGTGGACGCCCCCTCCGTGCGCTCGTCCGTCTCCCGGCTCAAGCGGCGCGAGCTGCTCGTCCCGGGGCGGACGGCGGCGGGCGCGGCGGGGTACGCGCTGTCGCCGGACGCGCGGCAGCTCCTGGAGGACGGCGACCGGCGCATCTACGCGTCGCCCCCGTCCGCGCGCCAGGACGGCGGCTGGGTGCTCGCCGTCTTCTCCGTGCCGGAGTCCGAACGCCAGAAGCGGCACGTGCTCCGCTCCCGCCTGGCCGGACTCGGCTTCGGAACGGCCGCTCCCGGGGTGTGGATCGCCCCGGCGCACCTCTACGAAGAGACCCGGCACACCCTGGAGCGCCTCCAACTCGCCTCGTACGTCGACCTGTTCCGGGGCGAGCACCTGGGCTTCGCGGCGACGGCCGACGCGGTGGCCCGCTGGTGGGACCTCTCCTCGATCGCCAAGGAGCACGAGGCGTTCCTGGACCGGCACGAGCCGGTACTCAGGGCCTGGCAGGCCCGGACGGACACCCCGCCGGAAGAGGCGTACCGCGACTATCTCCTGGCCCTGGACTCCTGGCGCCGGCTGCCGTACGCGGATCCGGGGCTGCCCGGGGAACTCCTCCCGGACGGGTGGCCCGGGGACAGGTCGGCCGAGGTGTTCGCGGCGCTCGACGGGCGGCTGCGCGACGCGGGGGCGCGCTTCGTGACGCCGGGCGACTCCTAGAGCGTCAACTCCCCAGCTTCAGGCGGGGCTTGGGCGCATCCGTCCGTCCCGTCTGCGGTCGGCGGCTGCCCGCTCCGTACTGCTGCGGCCAGCTGACCCCAGGTCCCGCGTAGCCCTGCTCGGCCGCCGCGTGCAGCGTCCAGTGCGGGTCGTACAGATGCGGGCGCGCGAGCGCGCACAGGTCCGTACGGCCCGCCAGGATCAGCGAGTTGACGTCGTCCCAGGAGGAGATGGCGCCGACCGTGAGGACGGGGATGCCGGTTTCGTTGCGGATGCGGTCGGCGAACGGGGTCTGGTAGGAGCGGCCGTAGGCGGGGCGTTCGTCGGAGACGACCTGGCCCGTCGAGACGTCGATCGCGTCGGCTCCGTGCGCGGCGAAGGCGCGGGCGATCCCGACGGCTTCGTCCGCGGTGGTGCCGCCTTCGGCCCAGTCGGTGGCCGAGATGCGGACGGTCATGGGTTTACCGTCCGGCCACAACTCCCGGATGGCGTCGAAGACTTCGAGGGGGAAGCGCAGCCGGTTCTCCGGCGAGCCGCCGTACTCGTCCGTCCGGTGGTTGGTCAGCGGCGAGAGGAACCCGGACAGCAGATAGCCGTGCGCGCAGTGCAGTTCGAGGAGGTCGAATCCGCTGCTCTCGGCCCGCCCGGCCGCCGCGGCGAACTGCTCGCGGATCGCGTCGAGTCCGGCCCGGTCCAGCTCGTGCGGGCGCTGACTGTTCGCCTTGTACGGGAGGGGCGAGGGGGCCACGAGCGGCCAGTTCCCCTCGTCCAGGGGTTCGTCGATGCCCTCCCACATCAGCTTCGTCGAGCCCTTGCGGCCCGAGTGCCCGAGCTGGACGCCGATCGCGGTGCCCGGCGCCTGCGCGTGCGCGAAGTCGGTGATCCGGCGCCAGGCCTCGGCCTGTCCTTCGGTGTAGAGCCCGGCGCAGCCCGGCGTGATGCGGCCCCGCTCACTGACGCACACCATCTCGGTCATGACCAGGCTCGCGCCGCCGAGCGCCCGCGCGCCCAGGTGGACGAGGTGGAAGTCGCCGGGGACGCCGTCCACCGCGGAGTACATGTCCATGGGGGACACGACCACGCGGTTGCGCAGGGTGAGGTCGCGCAGGGTGAAGGGCGTGAACATCGGCGGTGTGCCCTCCGGGCAGCCGAAGTCGCGCTCGACGGACTCGGTGAAGTGGGCGTCGCGCAGGCGGAGGTTGTCGTGGGTGACGCGGCGGCTGCGGGTGAGCAGGTTGAAGGCGAACTGGCGCGGCGGCTGGCCGAGATAGTCCGGGAGCCGCTCGAACCACTCCAGGCTCGCGCGGGCCGCGCGCTGCGTGGACTCGACGACGGGGCGGCGCTCCGTCTCGTACGCGGCAAGGGCATCGGGGATGGCGGGCCGCTCCTGAAGGCAGGCGGCGAGCGCGAGCGCGTCCTCGACCGCGAGCTTCGTCCCGGAGCCGATGGAGAAGTGCGCGGTGTGGGCCGCGTCGCCGAGAAGCACCGTGTTGCCGTGCGACCAGCGCTTGTTGACGACCGTGCGGAAGTTGATCCAGGCGGACTTGTTGCCGCGCAGGGGCCGGCCGCCGAGGGCGTCGGCGAAGATCTTGGCGCAGCGCTCGGTCGCGTCGCGCTCGTCGAGCTCCGCGAACCCGGCCGCCTCCCACACCTCTTCGCGCATCTCGACGATGACCGTGGACTCGCCGGTCCCCTTGGTCGAGAACGGATAGCCGTGCAGCTGCATCACGCCGTGCTCGGTCTCGGCGATCTCGAAGCGGAAGGCGTCGAAGGCGAAGTCGGCCGCGAGCCAGATGTACCGGCAGCGGTGCGTCTCGACGCTCGGCCCGAAGGCTTCGGCGTGCGCCTCGCGCGTGAGGCTGTGCACGCCGTCCGCCGCGATCACCAGGTCGTACGCGGCGGAGAGCTCGGCGGCGGGGGGCGCCTCGGCACGGAAGCGCAGGTCGACGCCGAGTTCCTGGCACCGCTCGTGCAGGATGCCGAGCAGCCTGCGCCGCCCGAGCGCGGCGAAGCCGTGGCCGCCCGAGGTGTGGCGGCTGCCCCGGTGCACGATGTCGATGTCGTCCCAGCGCACGAACTCCGCCTGGAGCGCGGCGTAGACGACGGGGTCGGCGTGCTCGATGCCGCCGAGCGTCTCGTCCGAGAGGACGACGCCGAAGCCGAACGTGTCGTCCGGTGCGTTGCGCTCCCAGACGGTGATCTCGCGCCGCGGGTCGAGCCGCTTGAGGAGGGCCGCGGCGTAGAGCCCGCCGGGGCCGCCTCCGATGACGGCGATGCGGTGCGCCTCGGGCGGCGTGGACGGTGTGGTCGTCCGGGCGGCCCCGGCCACCTCGGCGGAGCTGCCCGGACCGCCGGGCGCGGACCGCCCGACAGTCGCGGACCGCCCGACAGTCGCGGACCGCCCGACAGTCGCGGACCGAGCGGCGGGCGCGAGTCGCTCGCCGCGTTCCGGTGTCCCGCTCCGCATCGGCCGACCGCTCCGCTCCGCCGCACCCATGCTCATCGCCCCTGCCACTTGGGCGGGCGCTTCTCCGTGAACGCCGCGTGGAATTCCTTGTAGTCCTCGCCGGTCATGAGGAGCGCCTGCGTCGCGGCGTCCATCTCCACGGCTGCGGCCAGGGGCATGTCGAGTTCGGAGGTCAGCAGGGCCTTGGTCTGCGCGTACGCGAGGGCGGGTCCGTCGGCGAGGCGGCGCGCCAGGGTCTGTGCGGCCTCTGCCGCCTTGCCCTCGTCGGTCAACTCGCTGATCAGGCCGATCCGTTCGGCCTCGGGGGCGCGCACCGGGTCGCCCAGCATGAGGATCCGGGTGGCGTGGCCGAGGCCGACGACGCGGGGCAGGAGGTACGCAGCCCCCATGTCACCGCCCGACAGGCCGACCCGAGTGAAGAGGAAGGAGAACCGCGCCGACGGGTCGGCCACCCGGAAGTCGGCGGCGAGGGCGAGCACGGCTCCGGCGCCCGCGGCCACCCCGTGCACGGCGGCGACCACCGGGAAGGGGCACTCGCGGACGGCCCGTACGACCTGTCCCGTCATGCGGTTGAAGTCGAGCAGCTGCGCGGTGTCCATGCCGAGGGTCGCGCCGATGATCTCGTCGACGTCACCGCCCGAGCAGAAGCCGCGCCCCTCGCCGCCGAGCACCAGGGCGCGCACGGACTTGTCGCGGGACAGCTCGGCCAGGAGATCGCGCAGGTCGGCGTAGGCGCCGAAGGTGAGCGCGTTCAGTTTGTCGGGGCGGTCCAGGGTGACCGTGGCGACCCCGTCGTCCACCTCGAAGCGCAGGTGCTGCCAGTCGGGGGTGCGGGGGGCGGAGCCGGTGAAGGGACTCATGACGACGTGCGGCCTCCTCGGTCGGGGCGGCGGCGGTCTACCTCTCGAAGTTATCACCTGTCCGTGACTGTCGTCACGAGTGCGCGATACGAGGTGGTCTCTCCCGCAGATCCCCACGGGCCCCACGGGCCCCACAGACCCCAGGGGCACCACAAGCACCACAGGCCCCGTAGACCCCACAGACCCCTTGGGGGAACTGAAATCCCGAAATGCACGTCTTTTCACCTGGAGCACCCAAGGGCCGGACGTCCCGGACATGCCCGACCGTCGACCCTGTCGACATAGCGCTTAAGATTCGTACGGTTGAAAGCAGGACCTCCTGCTGCCCTGAACGGACCCGCCTTGCACGAACCTCCTGCCCCCGCCTCGTGGCGCATCGCGCTGCCGCACACCGCTGCGGCCGTACCGATCGCCCGTGCGCTGGTGCGTACCGCGCTCACGGAGATCGAGTCGCCCGCCGACAGCGACACCGCTGAGCTGCTTACGGCCGAGCTGGTGGCGAACGCGGTGGAGCACACCTCGGGGCTCGACCCGATAGAGCTCGTCATCGAGCTCCTGCCGACCGGCTGCCAGGTCGAGGTCCACGACTCGAACCCGCTGCCGCCCGGCGACCTCACCGACCCGTCACCGCTCGGTGAGCCGGACCCCTGGCAGGAGCACGGGCGCGGCCTGCTCCTGATCCGCACCCTCAGCTCGTCCTGCGGTCACCGCCCCACCGAGTCAGGGAAGGCCGTGTGGTTCACGCTCCCTGCGCACCTCGGTCCGGACTCGGGCTGCGCCTGAGCCGGACGGCCACCACATCGCCGACGCGCCGCACGGCCGCCGGGTCGAGGAGGGCCAGCGCGGGCAGGGCCCGCCACCAGTCGTCCCGGACGAGCAGCGCACGGATCAGGCGTTCGCCCTCCGCGCGATCCCTGACCCGGCAAGGGCCCGCATGGGCGTCGAGGAGCAGCAGCCGCCGCAGGTCGGACTCGGTGCTCCGGCGCCGTGGACGGGGCAGGGAGCACCACTCGCGACCGCCGTCCAGGGCCGCCAGAGCGGCGACGCCGATGTGCATTCCCCGGTAGGGCTCGGGCAGCGTGCCGCCACCGGCCGGGATGCCCATCAGCAGGGCGGTCGTCGACCAGAGGGCATCCGCCCGCCGGTCGGGCGAGTCTCCGATCATGGTGTCCTGCCACCGCCATTCCCGGAGGCGCGCGGCGGCCTCGTCGGCGTCGACCCTGGAGAGCGCGAGTACGGCCGACGCTCTCTCGAACGGGTCACGCAGCCAGCTCAGGCGCGGCTGGAGGAAATTGGCGCCGGCCCGGCGCCCGGCCAGACCCCGCACCCGGCCGGTGATCCAGGCACGCACCGCATCCGGCTGGCCCCAGAGCGTGGCCGCGAGCGCCGCCCACCACGCGTCGGACATGTCGGGGGTCGCGGGGTCCTGGTAGCCGTCCTCGTCGTGTGCCTTCGCCCGTGCCAGCGCAGCGCACTCCGCCCGGCGTGGATCCCCGCCCGGCAGGAGCCTCGTCAGCGCGGCGAATCCAGCCGCGGCCTCCCGGATCGGATCGTCCCTGGCGACCTCGATCGCACGGTCGATTCCATCGACCAGGGCGACGACCTCCAGGTCGTCGGCCAACAGCCCCGGACTCCCCGCCCGTTCGAACTGTGGCTTCACCTCATGGAAGACGCGCGTCGCCTCCGCACGGCCCTCCGCCCGGTACAGCGCGGTCCGGGCCCAGCCGTCCGAAAGCTCCGGCGCGTGCCGGGCCAACTGCCCGGCCCGGTCCGCCGACCCCGCTGCCACCAGGGCCTCGGACAGCACACCGAGCACGGGCGTCAGCGCCGAGCGGCCGCCCTCGGGGCTCTTGCGGGACTCGTCCGCGAGGAGCCGCGCCACGGTCGCGGCGTCCGAGGGCGCCTCGGCGGCGCGGCTCAGGGCGAAGGCCGCGGCCACCTCCGCCCTGTCGCGCGCGGGAGACTCGGCGGTGATTTCGCGTGCCTCGTCGTGCCTGCCGACCGCCACGAGCCGCTCCGCCACGCAGACCCGGACCTCAGCGCTCCCGGGCATCCCGAACGCCGGCAGGGTGATCTCCTCACCGCGCTCGGCCGCCGCACAGAACGCGAACACTCCCTCGTCCGCCTCCCCTGTGGCCAGCCGTGCGTGAAGCAGGGCTTCCCGCGTGTCCACGGGGAGGGAATCCGTGTCGTCCGAGATCTCGAAGCCGCGGACCGTCGCACGCAGCCAGCCCTTGGCGCGCTCTCCCCAGATGCGGCGGCGCTCGGCGCGCAGCTTCCCGCGGTCCGCTAGGCGTGCTGCACGCTCCGGTTCCACGCGCCCCGTCAGCACCGCCAGGCAGGCCAGGGTCAGTGCGGAGCGCCGTGGCGGAATCCGCTCGGCGAGGCGTGCCAGCCGCTCGGCACGCTCCGGGTCATCGTCGCGGACGAGCAGGCTCGCGCAGGCGAGCAGCATGGTCCGGGCCGGTTGTCGGGGCGTGGTGGCCGCCAACTCCTCTGCCGCGTCGGCCAGTTCACCCGGGGCGCCCGCCCCACCGGCGACCGACCGCTCCGCCAGCTTCCGCAGGATCGTGGCCCGCTCCCAGGCGTACGGAGCACGCAGCGCCTCCGCGAGCGCGCCCCGCACCTCCCCCACCCGCACCAGCGCGATCACCCGGTCCGCACAGAACTCGGCGTGGTGATACGCCGCCACGGAGTCCTCCCCGTCGGCGAAGCCGGAGGGCACCCAGGCGTCGGTCTCGGCGGCCACGCGCCGGGCGAGCCGTGGGTCCGCCGCGGCGACGCCCGCCGCCATCCGTGCCATCGCTCGCGCCCGGTCCCACGGATCGAGCAGCGTCCTGGCGATCCCCTCCGCCTGCGCGCTCAGCCCGAGCGCCGCCCAGACGGCGGGCAGCCCGACGGGAAGACCGGCGTTCCTGTGCACCAACTCATCGGCGACGAGCGACAGTTCACCGACGATCCCCAGGTCACCCTGGGGCGACCTGGCCAGCTGTCTGCGGGCCGCCGCGATCTCCGCCTGGGCGACGGCGTCGCTCCCGGTGACGGCGAGCAGCCTTGCCTGGCGGCGCCCGTCGGTGATGGTGGCCAGATATCTGTCCGGGTCGCCCGCGCCCGCGAGCAACCGCCCGTACGTGTGCAGCAGGTAGCCGGGGGTGTTCTCGGGCCAGCCCTGATCGCGGTAGCCGTCGGCCCAGGCGTGGATGCGGGCGCGGTACTCCGCGACGCTCTGCCCCAGCGCCTGCCCGGCCTGTTCGCGCAGCGTCTCGTGCGCGAACAGATAGCCCTGCTCCTCGGTCAGGTCCCAGCGGGTGCGGGTCTCCAGACTGCGGCCGAGCACGCTGGTGAGCCGCGTGTTCAGCTGGAAAGGCATCATGCCCGTCAGCTCCACGAGATCCCGGGCTGTGAGTCCGCCCTGGGCCGCCGTGAGCAGTCCGAGCAGATCCACCTGTGCCTGGTCGCCGCGGAGCGCCTCGTACAGTTCGCGCCTGGCCTCGTCCTGGATGTGCCGCGCGAAGTCGTTCCTTTCCAGCTGCCGCCGGGGGCAGTGACGCAGGGGGTGGTCGGCCGGCACGTCCAGCGGCACACCGGGGTGCGGGCGGCTGGTGACCAGGACGCGGACGTTGGCGGGCGGGCGGGGCGGCAGCAGGGCGGCGATGCTCGGCCGTGCGCTGTCGGGCCCGGCGGCGCGGTCCTCGTCCAGGCCGTCGACGACGAGGAGCAGCGTCTCCCCCTGCTCCGCGAGGCGCTCGGCGGCCCGGTCGAACAGGAGCCTGCGCAGGGCGTCGCGGCCGACCGCGGCGGCCTCGATGCCCGCGAGGGGGGCCAGTTGGGCGATCAGGCCGTCGGTGAAAGCGTCGCTGTCGGCCTGCTCGGCCCAGCGCGCCGTGACGAAGAAGGACACGGGGCGGACCCCGGCCGGCGGGTTCAGGACGAACGTCGAGGCGAGTGCCGTCTTGCCGCTCCAGGGCAGCGCCTGCCACCACTGGTAGCGCTCGTCGCCCGCGCAGAAGGTGACGAGTTCCTCGATCTCACCCTCACGGCCGACCAGTTCGGGCGGCGCGATGTCCCGCACCTGCCGCAGTTGGGCCACCTGGGCCACCTCGCCCCGGCCGGGAGGGATGACGTCGGGCAGGTCGCCGGGACCTATCCAGAGGTCCAACACGCTCTGGACCGCATCGAGTTCGGCCTTGGACAAGCGCGCGTGCCAGCGGTCGATCCGCAGCACGGCGAGGGTGCCGAGGCCGTCCGAGCGGTGGTGCCTGCCGACGATGCCGATCAGCCGGCCGCCGCTGAGGACGGGCGCTCCGGACATGCCCTCCCAGGGCGAGCGCAGCGGGTCGGGGTCGTACTCGGGCGGCGGCACGTGCAGTTCGAGCGTGCCCTCGCGCCGATTGGAGAGCACGGGCACGGAGCCCTCCGCGTGCCGGGTGTCGCGGTAGGCCAGGGCGCCGCCGCCCGTGTCGGCGCGCAGCTTGAACCGGGGGAAGCCCAGAGTCGTGCACCGCAGGACGGCGTCACGCTCGCCCACGCGCCCGAGGAGGACCGGCCCGTCCACCTTCTCCTGCGGCACGGACAGGAGCGCCCCGTCGACCTCCGCGTGCGACCAGACGACGTCTGCCCGGTGGGTCCGCTCGCCGGGACGGTCGGCGTCGAAGCGCACCTCCACGCGCGCGGCGTCGTGCACGACGTGCTCGGCCGTGAGCACGAGGCCGTCGCGTACGAGGTAGCCGGAGCCGCGGCGCTTCTCGCCGCGGCCCGGCGTCACGATGATCTCGGCGGCCCGCCCGATGTCCAGGCCCCGCGTGCGCACGGCTCCCCCGCCCCGGTCAGCGCTCGCCGTCCGCTTCCCGGCCCGATATCTCGGGCCGCCCGGGCTGTCCGTCGATCTTCGGGTGCAGGGTCAGAGTGATGCGGTGCGTGTCGCTCCGGGCCACTTTCCCCTCGGCGTTCGCGTCGACCACCCAGAAGCGGACCTTGGCGCCCGCGCCGCCCGACCGCTCCACGGTGAAGGACGCCTCCACCTCGACCGGGCCCAGCTCGAAGCGCAGGCGCTCTCCGGCGCCCGCCCTCATCGCCTCGTCCAGCTCACGCCTCAACTCGCCCACTACTTCGGAGAGTTCAATCACGGCCGCCCCCTCGCCCCCGAGCCCTGTCGGTCAAGCGTACTGGGCAAGTCCGGGCGATGAGCGGGCAATCGACAGGTCAGGATGCGGAGTTCATCCGGGACCGGCTGCGGCCGTAGAACGTGTAGACGAGCGTGCCCACGACCAGGAACACCGCGAACTGCACCCACGTCGTCCAGCCCGTTCCCCAGATCAGGTAGAGGCAGAAACCCACGCCCAGGACCGGGGTCACGGGGTAGAGCGGCACCCGGAAACTGCGCTTCAGCTCCGGGGCCGAGCGGCGCAGTGCGAGCACCGCGACGTTCACAGCGACCATGATCGCCAGCGTGCCGATCGTCGTCAGGTTGACCACCACGTCGAGCGACGAGAAGGCGGCGGGGACGGCGAAGACCGCGGCGACGATCCAGGTGTTGGCGACCGGCGTCGAGGTCTTCGGCGAGACGCGCTCGAAGACGCGCGGGATGAGCCCGTCGCGGGACATCGACATCAGGATGCGGGTCTGCCCGTACATCACGGCGAGCACGACGGAGGCGATGGCCACGACCGCGCCGAAGGCGATGATGCCGCCGCCGACGGTCGAGTCGGTGACCTGGTTGACGACCAGCGAGAGCGCGGCGGGCTTGTCGGCGACCGCGTCCGCGCCCAGTGCGCCGATCGCTCCGAGGGCGACGGCGACGTACAGGAGCGTGGCGACGCCGATGCAGATCAGGATGGCGATCGGGATGTTCCGGCGGGGGTTCTTGACCTCTTCGCCCGCCGTGGTGATCGCGTCGAAGCCGATGAAGGAGAAGAAGGCGAGCGAGGCGCCCGCGGTGATCCCGGAGGCTCCGGCGCCCGCGAAGGGGGTGAGGTTGCCGGCCTTGAACGCGGTGAACGCGATGGCCAGGAAGAGCAGCAGGATGCCGATCTTGAGGACGGCCATGGCGGCCGTCGCCCGCGCGCTCTCGCGGATGCCGCGCACGAGCAGCACCGCGGCAAGGAGGATCACGACGACGGCGGGCAGGTTCACCACGCCGCCCTCGCCGGGCCCCGCGGAGAGCGCGTCGGGCAGGTGCCAGCCGGTGAGGCTTTCGAGCAGCTCGTTCAGGTACTGGCTCCAGCCGACCGCCACGGCGGAGACGGAGACGCCGTACTCCAGGAGCAGGCACCACCCGACGAGGAACGCGGTGCGCTCGCCGAGCGAGGCGTACGCGAAGGAGTACGAGCTGCCGGAGACCGGGATCGCCCCGCCCAGCTCGGCGAACGAGAAGGCGGTGAAGATGCAGGTGACGGCGGCCAGGAAGTACGAGACGGCGACCGCGGGGCCCGCCTCGGCGACGCTGTCGGAGAGGCCGACGAAGATGCCGGTGCCGACGATCGCGCCGACGCCGAAGCAGACCAGCTGGAACAGGCCCATGGTGCGCTTCAGGCCGTGGCCTTCGAGGTCGGCGCCCGATTCGGCGACGAGGAGTTCGGGGGACTTGATGCGGAGTCCTGCCGGACCGGTCGAGCGCATGCGGTGGTTCTCATTTCGGTGGTGCTGGGGCGCGGCGGGGGTGTGCCGCAAAAAAGCGGGGCCGGGGGATGGTGTTCCCCGGCCCTACCGGTGTGAGCGTGCTGTAAAGCGTTCAGGGGTCAGGGGTCAGGGGTCAGGCGAGCGTGGCGACGAGGATCGCCTTGATCGTGTGGAGCCGGTTCTCCGCCTCGTCGAAGACGACGGAGTGCGCCGACTCGAAGACCTCGTCGGTGACCTCGAGAGAGCTTAGACCGTGCCGCGCGTGGATCTCACGCCCGACCTTCGTGCCCAGGTCGTGGAAGGCCGGGAGGCAGTGCAGGAACTTCACGTCGGCGTTGCCCGTCGCGCGCAGGACGTCCATGGTCACGGCATACGGCGCGAGCGCCGCTATGCGCTCGTCCCAGACCTCCTTGGGCTCGCCCATGGAGACCCAGACGTCGGTCACGACGAAGTCGGCGCCCGCCACGCCCTCGGCCACGTCCTCGCTGAGCGTGATCCGCGCACCGCTGGTCTCGGCGAGCTCGCGGGCCCGGGCGACGATCGCGTCGGCGGGCCAGTAGGCCTTCGGCGCGACGATGCGTACGTCCATGCCGAGCAGCGCGGCGGTGATCAGGTACGAGTTGCCCATGTTGAACCGGGCGTCGCCGAGGTAGGCGAAGGCCATCTCGGTGAGGGGCTTGGTGCTGTGCTCGGTCATCGTGAGCACGTCGGCGAGCATCTGGGTGGGGTGCCAGTCGTCGGTCAGGCCGTTGTAGACGGGCACGCCCGCGTGGGCGGCGAGCTCCTCGACCGTCGCCTGGGCGTCGCCCCGGAACTCGATGGCGTCGAACATCCGGCCGAGCACCCGGGCGGTGTCCTTCGGGGACTCCTTGGAGCCGATGTGGGATCCGGCCGGGTCGATGTACGTCGTCGACGCACCCTGGTCCGCCGCCGCGACCTCGAAGGAGCAGCGCGTGCGCGTGGAGGACTTCTCGAAGATCAGCACGATGTTCTTGCCCCGCAGCGACTGCGTCTCGGTGCCCGCCTTCTTGGCCGCCTTCAGCTCGGCGGCGAGCTCGATCAGGCCGCGGAACTCCTCGGCGGTGAAGTCCAGCTCCTTGAGGAAGTGGCGGCCGGTGAGATCGATGGCCATGATGGCGCTCCAGAGGCGTGTACGGGGACTAGGAATACTGGAAGTCTATACGACGCTCCACATTTCTATTCAGTCGACGGCATCCCGCTGCACCGGACAGCTCATGCACCGCGGACCGCCCCGGCCGCGCCCCAGCTCGCTCCCGCGGATCTCGATCACCTCGATGCCCTCCTTGCGCAGATGCGTGTTCGTGGTCGAGTTCCTTTCGTACGCCACGACGACGCCCGGCTCGACCGCCAGCACGTTGCAGCCGTCGTCCCACTGCTCGCGCTCGGCGGCGTGCACGTCCTGCGTGGCGGTGAGGACCCTGATCCCGTTCAGGCCGAGGGCCGCCGCGATCGCCCGGTGCATGTGCTCGGGCGGATGGTCGGTGACCTTCAGCTCCCGCCCGTCCACGCCCGGCTCGATCGTGTACGAACGGAGCATGCCGAGGCCCGCGTACTGCGTGAAGGTGTCGGCGTCGACCATCGTCATGACCGTGTCGAGATGCATGAACGCGCGTCTCTTCGGCATGTCCAGGGCCACGATCGTCTGCGCGGAACCCGCCGCGAAGAGCTTGTGCGCGAGCATCTCGACGGCCTGCGGCGTGGTGCGCTCGCTCATGCCGATGAGGACCGCGCCCCGGCCGATCACCAGGACGTCGCCGCCCTCGATGGTCGAGGGGTAGTCCGACTGACCCTGGGACCAGACGTGGAATTCCTCGGCCCGGAAGAGCGGGTGGTGCCGGTAGATCGCCTCGAAGTGCACGGTCTCGCGCTGCCGCGCGGGCCAGCGCATCGCGTTGATGGAGACACCGTCGTATATCCACGCCGAGGTGTCGCGCGTGAAGAGGTGGTTGGGCAGCGGGCCGAGCAGGAAGTCGTCCAGGTCCATGCAGTGGAAGCGCACGGACGTCGGCTCGGGGTGGTGCTCCAGGAACTCGCGCTTCGTCATCCCGCCGATCAGCGCGTCGGCGAGCTCGGCGGACGGCATCGTCTCGAACGCGGCCCGCAGATGGTCCGTCGCCAGCGGCCCGTACTCCTTCTCGTCGAAGACGCGGTCCAGGACGAGGAGGCGCGCGCCCGGCACGTCCATGGCCTCGGTGAGCAGGTCGCCGAAGAGGTGGACGGCCACCCCGCGGTCGCGCAGCACATCGGCGAATCCGTCGTGTTCCTGGCGGGCCCGGCGGACCCACAGGACGTCGTCGAAGAGCAGCGCGTCCTTGTTGGTCGGCGTGAGCCGCTTGAGCTCCAGATCAGGGCGGTGCAGGATCACGCGGCGCAGCCGCCCGGCCTCGGAGTCGACATGGAATCCCATGGAGTCCATCTTTCCCCTGCCGGGCGGCCGACGCCCGCTGTTGCCCAAAGCAGTGGGCCCTGCCTAGAGCCGCGGGTCCACCGGCTCCGACTCCAGGGCCAGGACCGCGAACACCGCCTCGTGGACCCGCCACAGCGGCTCGCCCGCCGCGAGACGGTCCAGGGCCTCGAGGCCGAGCGCGTACTCACGGATCGCGAGCGAGCGCTTGTGGCCCAGGAAGCGGCCGCGCAGCTTGTCGAGGTGGTCGGGGCGGGTGTACTCCGGGCCGTAGATGATCCGGAGGTACTCCCGTCCGCGGCACTTGATGCCGGGCTGCACGATCCGGCCCTTCGTGTCGCGGACCAGCGCCTCGACCGGCTTGACGACCATGCCCTCGCCGCCCCGGTTGGTCATCTCGAGCCACCAGTCGACGCCTGCCTGGACCGAGGCCTCGTCACCGGTCTCGACATACAGCCTGCGGGTGGTCTGCAACAGGCCGGTGCCGTCGTGCTCCACCATGCGGTCGATCAGGGCGAGCTGTTCGTCGTGCGGGAGCGCGGCGAGGCTGCGGCCCTGGACGGCCAGGATCTGGAACGGCGCGAGGCGCACGCCCTCAAGGCCTTCGGTCGGCCAGCAGTAGCGGCGGTAGGCATCCGTGAACGCCGCCGCGTCCACGGCGCGTTCGCGCTGCTTGGCCAGGAGCCCTCCGGTGTCCACGCCGCGTGCCGTCGCCGCTTCCAGGGCGGCGATCGCGCCGGGGAAGACGGCTCGGGAGGCGGCGCCCACGGCCGCGTACTGCGTACGGAGCAGGCCGGACGCCTTCAGCGACCAGGGCATCAACTCCGCGTCCAGCAACAGCCAGTCCGTGTCGAGCTCCTGCCACAGGCCCGCCTCGGTGACGGCGGTGCGCACGCGGTCGAGTATCTCCTCGGTGACCTCGGGGTCGTCGAAGAAAGGGCGCCCCGTACGGGTGCAGAGCGAGCCGGTCGGCCCGTCCACGCCGAAGCGCTCGCGGGCCACGTCCGCGTCGCGGCACACCAGGGCCACCGCGCGCGAGCCCATGTGCTTCTCCTCGCACACGACCCGGGCGACACCGTCCTGGGCGTACGACGCGAAGGCCTCGGCCGGGTGCTCCAAGTACCCCTCGCGCTGCGAGGTCGCGGTCGGCGCCATCGTCGGCGGGAGGTACGGAAGGAGCCGCGGGTCGACGGCGAAGCGGCTCATGACCTCAAGGGCCGCGGCCGCGTTCTCCTCGCGCACGGCGACGCGTCCCGCGTGCCCGGTCTCCACGGCGCGGCGGCCGTGCACGTCGTTCAGGTCGAGCGGCCGCCCGTCGTGACCGCCGGGCGCCTCCGTGCGCAGCGGCCTGGCCGGTTCGTACCAGACCTGCTCCGCCGGTACGTCGACGAGCTCGCGCTCCGGCCAGCGCAGCGCGGTGAGCCTGCCGCCGAAGACGGCGCCGGTGTCCAGGCAGATGGTGTTGTTCAGCCAGCTCGCGGTGGGCACGGGCGTGTGGCCGTAGACCACGGCGGCGCTGCCGCGGTAGTCCTCCGCCCAGGGGTAGCGAACGGGCAGGCCGAACTCGTCGGTCTCACCGGTCGTGTCGCCGTACAGCGCGTGCGAGCGGACGCGGCCCGACGTACGCCCGTGGTACTTCTCGGGCAGACCCGCGTGGCAGACGACGAGCCTGCCGCCGTCGAGCACATAGTGCGAGACGAGACCGTCCACGAACTCCCGCACGGTGGCGCGGAATTCCTCGCTCTCCGCCTCCAGCTGCTCGATCGTCTCGGCGAGCCCGTGGGTGTGCTGGACGTTGCGGCCCTTGAGGTAGCGGCCGAGCTTGTTCTCGTGATTGCCCGGTACGCACAGGGCGTTGCCGTCGCCGACCATCGACATCACGCGGCGCAGCACGCCCGGGGAGTCCGGGCCGCGGTCGACGAGGTCGCCCACGAAGACGGCCGTACGCCCTTCGGGGTGCACGCCGTCGACGTAACCGAGCTTGCCGAGCAGGGTGTCCAGCTCGGCGGCGCAGCCGTGGATGTCGCCGATGATGTCGAAGGGGCCCGTGAGGTGCGAGAGGTCGTTGTAGCGCTTCTCGGTGACGATGGTGGCGCCGTCGATCTCCTCCACGCCCTTGAGGACGTGGACCTTCCTGAACCCCTCGCGCTCCAGGTGCTTGAGCGAGCGGCGCAGTTCCCGCTGGTGGCGCTGGATGACGCGGCGGGGCAGGCCGGCCCGGTCGGCGCGCTCGGCGTTGCGTGCGGCGCAGACCTCCTCGGGCACGTCGAGGACGATGGCGATGGGCAGCACGTCATGCTGCCTGGCCAACTCGATCAGCTGCTTGCGGCTCTCGCTCTGCACGTTGGTCGCGTCGACGACGGTGCGGCGGCCCGCGGCGAGGCGCTTGCCCGCGATGTAGTGCAGCACGTCGAAGGCGTCACCGCTCGCGCCCTGGTCGTTCTCGTCGTCGGCGACGAGGCCGCGGCAGAAGTCGCTGGAGAGCACCTCGGTGGGCTTGAAGTGCCTGCGGCCGAAGGTGGACTTGCCGGAGCCGGTGGCGCCGACGAGGACGACGAGGGAGAGGTCGGTGACGGGCAGCACGCGTCCGCGGGGGCGCACGTCACCCTCCGGCCCGCTCGCGCGGTCGTACTCGGTGGGCTCGGTGCGCTCGGTGTGCTCGGTGTTCGGGTCGTTCTTCGTCATGCCGCCTTCACTCCCTTCGTCTTCTCGTCGTTGCCGTTCTGCGTGAACACGGCCATCTGGGTCGGCGGCCCCACCTCGGGGTCGTCCTCCCCGACGGGCACGAACTCCACGTCATAGCCGTGCCGTTCGGCCACCTGGCGGGCCCAGCCGCGAAACTCCTCGCGCGTCCACTCGAACCGGTGGTCGCCGTGCCGGACGTGCCCGGCGGGGAGCGTCTCCCAGCGGACGTTGTACTCGACGTTCGGCGTCGTCACGAGCACGGTGCGCGGCCGCGCCGAGCCGAACACCGCGTACTCCAGGGCGGGCAGCCGCTCCTCGTCGAGGTGCTCGATGACCTCGCTGAGCACGGCGGCGTCGTACCCCTTGAGCCGCTTGTCGGTGTACGCGAGCGAGCCCTGGAAGAGCTTGACGCGGTCGGCCTGCCGCTCGCCCATGCGGTCGAGCTTCAGCCGCCGCGAGGCGATGGTCAGCGCCCGCATCGACACGTCGACACCGGCTATCTCGGTGAACCGCGTGTCCTTGAGCAGCGCCTGCACCAACTGGCCCTGGCCGCACCCGAGATCGAGCACGCGCCCGGCCCCGGCCCCGGTCAGCGCCGCGAGGATCGCCTCACGCCGCAGCACGGCGAGCGGCACGGGCCTGTCCGGGCCCTCCTCGGATTCGGCGTCATCGCTCTCCTCGCCGACCGCGTTGTCGATGGCGTCGACATCCGTGTCGTCCGCGTCGGCGAGCCGCACCAGTTCGAGCCGCTGCATGGCCTCCTGGGTCAGCGACCAGCGCCGCGCGAGATAGCGGCTGGTGATGAGCTTCTGCTCCGGGTGGTCCGCGAGCCAGCCCTCACCGGCGCGCAGCAGCTTGTCGACCTCGTCCGGCGAGACCCAGTAGTGCTTGGCGTCGTCGAGCACGGGGAGCAGGACATAGAGGTGCCGGAGCGCCTCGCCCAGGGTCAACTTCCCGTCCGGCACGTCGAGTACGAGATGGACGTACCGCGAGTCACCCCATTCCGGGAACCGCTCGTCCAGCGGGATCCGTGTCACCGTGGCCGTCCAGCCCAGCGGCTCGAACAGCTGGCGCACCAGATCGGCGCCGCCGCGCGCGGGCAGCGCGGGCACCTCGATCCGCAGCGGCAGCGGCTGCCCGGCCCGCTCGGGCCGCGCGTTGCACACCCCGCGCATCGCGCTGGAGAACACCGCGCTCAGCGCCACGGCGAGCAGTGACGACGCCGCGTAGGGCCGGTCGTTCACGTACTGCGCGAGGGCCGCGTCGGGCGCACCGCCCCGCCCCTTGCCCTTGCCCCGCTTCACCAGCGCCACGGGATCCACCTCGAGCAGCAGCGCGGCGGTGCAGCGCTCCACGGACGCCTCGGGGTAGAGGACGTGCGCGGTGCCGTAGGAGGTGGAGAACGCCTGCGCCTTCTCGGGATGCTTGTGCAGCAGGAACCCGAGGTCGGTCGCGGGGTTCTCAGGGGTACCGGAGGTACTGATCGTCAGGAACACGGGTATGCCTCGAAACGCAATCTGAACTGCGGAAACTTACGGTTGCGGCTCCAGCGCGCCTCTAGACCGTACAGCGAACATCACGGACGCACTCAGGGATTTTTCCGCTCCCCCGAGGCCCCTCGTGCCCTCCCTCAGCCCTCCACCCAGCCGTGGCTCCTGCCGTGCTGCACCAGGTGTTCGCGGAGCTGCGTGATCTGCTCACCGGTCATCCACCCGGCCGCGGCGAGCAGCAGCTCGGTCACCTCGAACGAGTACTCCGCGACGCTGAGCACATCGCAGGTGGGCTCCTCGCCGTCGTCGAACCCGGCGGCGGACGCCTGGATCGACGGCGGCATCTGGGCCCGTCCCGCGAACGGCGATGCCGTCGGCGCCTGCGCCCCCTGGGGAAGACGGACGGACGACGCCTTGGGTCCGCGCTCGCCCTCCTCGATCTCGAACTCGACCCGCGCGCCCGTGTGCACCAAGGGCTCCGGGATCAGCAGATCGTTGGCGTGCAGGAACACGTCTTCCCCACCGGTCTCCGGGGCGATGAATCCATAACCCCGCGCGCCGTCGAACCGCACAACCCTGCCAGCGACCATCTCGACCCCAACCCCAACACCGTCTCCGGGCCCCTCGCCCGGACAGCCAGTGCCGAAGCCTAACCTCCGGACCCGGGCGTCGTGGGGGTGAGCCGCTGATCGCATCCCGCGGGCGGGCACCGGCAACACGGCCGGTGCGGGACTGAACGTGGATGCGGCATCCGGGCAAGATGGCTGCATGGACCTTCGAATCTTCACCGAACCGCAGCAGGGCGCGACCTACGAGACGCTCCTGCGCGTCGCCAAGGCCACCGAGGATCTCGGCTACAGCGCCTTCTTCCGCTCCGACCACTATCTCGTGATGGGCTCCTCCGACGGTCTCCCCGGACCCACGGACGCCTGGATCACCCTCGCGGGACTGGCCCGTGAGACCCGGCGGATCCGGCTCGGCACCCTGATGACCGCGGGCACGTTCCGGCTGCCCGGCGTCCTCGCGATCCAGGTCGCGCAGGTCGACCAGATGTCGGGCGGCCGCATCGAGCTCGGACTCGGCTCCGGGTGGTACGAGGCGGAGCACTCCGCGTACGGAATTCCCTTCCCGAAGGAGAAGTTCGGACGCCTGGAGGAGCAGCTCGCCATTGTCACGGGCCTGTGGGAGACCCCGGTCGGGGAACACTTCACTTTCGACGGCACCTACTACCAACTCTCCGAGTCCCCCGCCCTTCCCAAGCCCGCGCAGTCCAAGGTGCCCGTCCTCATCGGCGGCCACGGCGCCAAGCGGACGCCCGCCCTCGCGGCCCGCTACGCCAGCGAGTTCAACATTCCCTTTGCCTCTCTTTCCGATACCGAGCAGCAGTTCAAGCGGGTGCGCGCCGCCGCCGACGAGCACGGCCGCAAGGCGGACGACCTCACTTACTCCAACGCCCTGGTGGCCTGCGTCGGCAAGACGGACGCGGAGGTGAAGCGCCGCGCCGACGCGATCGGGCGCGAGGTGGAGGACCTGAAGGCGAACGGGCTCGCCGGCTCCCCCGCGGAGGTCGTCGAGCGGATCGCCGCCTACCAGGCCGTCGGCTCGCAGCGCATGTACCTCCAGATCCTCGACCTGGACGACCTGGACCACCTGGAGCTGATCTCCTCGCAGGTCATGCCGCAGCTGACCTGACGGCAACGCGACCGCCGCCGGTGGAGTCGACCCCGAGCGCACTCCCGTCAACTCCACCGGTCCCGCCTCTCCCGCGCGGCCCCGGCCGGGTGAACTTCCGTCAACCCGGCACCCGGCACGGCTCCGCCCCAGTGACCCGCCACCGCGAGTGATCGTTGGCTCGGGCGGAGCCGGACCGCCCGGCACCCGCACCGGCGGCCCCTGCTGGTGCGTCGCTTGCATCAGCTGCCCTCCACCACCGGGAGGGCGAGGGCCGAGGAGGCCGTCATGTCCCAGGAAGCCGTACCCGAGCAGGAGGCCGCGCGCGAAACGTCCGTGCCCGAGCAGGGCCCACCAGGCCTGCTCCAGCAGATGGAGGAGCTGATGGCCGCGCTGAACGCGGATCTGACCCAGCTCGACGCGGATCTGACCCAGTCCACGTCGGCCGGCGACACCACGCCGCCCGCCCCTCGTCCCCCCGCAGGCGACGAGCCCACCCGCTTCTGACGGCACCAGCACTCCCCAGGCACCTGTGCCACCTGGTCGTCCGCGGCCCCGGGCACGACGCCGGATCATGGCGACCCCGCCGCCGAGTCGGGCTCGGGCAGGCTCTGTTCGCGCACCGCGAGTCTGCGCAGCATCTCGAGCACCCGGTCTCTCGACTCGTCGGCGGCGTCGATCCCTTCCATGCACTGCCAGTACACCCCCTCGTCGTCCGCGCCCATGGCCACGCCGACGAGCGCGATGCCCACCTCGCCGAGCAGCTCATCGAGCCCCCGCAGCACCTCGCGCGCCTGGCCGATGCCCGTCAGCCGCGCCGCCCGGATGCCCTCCGTCCCCAGGCCAGGGGTGGCGCCCACGACCCCGCACCCCCTGCCGCCGACCTCGCTCAGGCCGAGCGCCTCGCCCCGCAACTCCGGCGGCCCCGCGATCGCGAGCCGACTGCCGATCGCCTGCGCGAGGGCCTGGGACTGCCACACCTCGGCCACGATGTGTGACGGTTCCTGGCTCCGCGCCAGAGCGTGTCTGCTCGCTTCGATGAGCCGCAAGGCCTCCATACGCACCCCCACCCATCCCGCGCGCATCCGCCGCACGTTCGCCCGAACTCCCTGTCCCACTACCCAGAGTGAGTGCCAGTCGGACGAAAAGCCAGAGCAACCCGGAAATCTGTGGACAAGTTATCGACTGTGGACAACGCGTCCACTCCGGAGAGTGACGGATCTATGAGCGGAGGGCCGTCAGCTGCGGGGAGGACCGCCAACTACGGATCAGCGATGACTACTTCGGCGGAAAGCGCCGCTCGTTCCGGTCGATCTTCGCGGCGAGCGCCGCGAGCGCGTCGATGCCGAGCACCTCGCAGAACTGGAGCAGATAGGCGAGCACGTCGGCGACCTCGTCCGTCACGCGGTGCGCCGATTCCGGGTCGTCCATCACCCGTGCCGACTGGTCGGGCGTCAACCACTGGAAGATCTCGACCAGTTCGGAGGCCTCCACACTGAGCGCGGCGGCCAGGTTCTTGGGCGTGTGGTACTGCTCCCAGTCCCGCTTCGCCGCGAAGTCGGCCAGTCGCCGCTGAAGTCCCGCCACATCAAGTTCAGTCACGGCCCCAGGTCTACCACCGCGGCCCCGCCCACTTCAGCGGCCCACGACGCGTCACTCACCGTCCCGACGATGCGGATGTGCCCGCGCTCGCAGGTGCGCGCCGCCAGTTCGGCGATCGCGCGCTTCTGCCGCGGGTCCAGGAAGTCGTCGAGGCCGTCGGCGAGCACGGTGAGGTTCTGGTAGGCCGACGGCACCTCGGCCACCGGGTCCACCTCAAGGACGCCGGGACCGGTGAGCAGCACCAGGGCGAGCGCCAGATACCTCAGCTCGCCGTCCCCGAGCCGCCCGACGGGTGACCTGATCCCACCGCCCCGCTCGATGACCGCCTGGACCGACCCGTCGTCGGCCACCTCCGCGAGCACGTCGGCGACCGGCCCCGCGCACCCGGCGCGCACCGCGGCCACCAGCCGCTCATGGCGCTTGCCGCATTCCGCCCTCGTACGGAGAAGGACCTCGGCGAGGTTGTCGCAGCCGCTCAACAGGCGGCCCGAGCCGATCAGTCCAGGGGGTACGGGCAGCCGCATGAGTCCGGGGCGTGGCGCGCACGGGAACACCGAGCGCAGCGCGACCACCACCTGCTCGGCCGCCGCGAGCACCAGACGCTGCCCCTCGGTCTTGCCCGCGACGCGCAGCGGGAGCAGCGCCGTGCCGAGCCGGTCGTCCGGCAGGGGGCCGCGCGTCACCGGCGTCAGGCCCGCCGTGTGCCAGGCCGCCTGCACCGCGCGCCGCCCCGGATCGCGCAGCGCCGTCTCCAGCAGGGTGAGCCCGCCCCGGGTCAGCCGCTCACCCACGACGCGCAGTTCGGGCTCGGCCTGTACGGCGACGTCGAGCCGCACCGTCCCGACGGGACCGTCCACCGTGCAGCCGATCCGGAAGCCGCGCCGCTGCTGGCCGTCGCCCCGTGCGAGCTCGGGCACGCAGGCCACGGGGTCGGCGAAGACGTCGACGAGTTCCTCGCCGGACCCGAGCCGCGCCAGCGCCTCGTACGCGGCGAGCGCGGTGGACTTGCCGCTTCCGCTCGGCCCCGTGAGGAGGGTCAGCGGACCGAGCGGGAACACGGAGCCCCGGTGTGAGGCATAGGCCGAGAGCCGCAGTTCGGTGACGCGGCTCCGGTCCGGGCCCGACGGCGGCTCGGCGACCGCCTCCGGGAGGTGCACAGTCATGCCCGGGACGGTAGGCGTCACGGATCTGGTGAACCGTTTTGCCCGAGTGACCTTCCTACGAATGAGGGATTCCGCGCGCAGACTCGCCTACGACTGCGCCGCCTCCACGAGCCCCTGCACCTCGGTGCCGGGCGGTGCGAGCAGGAAGACGTTCTTGTCGACCCGGTGCATCCCGCAGCCGAGGCCGAGGACCACGCCGCTGCTGAAGTCCAGGACGCGCTTGGCGACTTCCGTCTCGGCCCCGGTCAGGTCGAGCAGGACCGGAATCTGCGCCATCACGGTCTCGGCGACCTCGCGGGCGTCCGCGAAGATGTTCACCCGCATCACCACAAAACGCCGCCGCGCCTCGGTCTCCGCGTCGGGCATCGCGCGGTGTCCCGGCCACGACGGCCATTCGTTGCGGCTGCGCAGTGGTACGACCTGGGCGAGCCCTTCCCACTGTTCATCGGTGACGTCGTGGCTGTTCAACGCTCCACCCCGTCCTGGCTCGCACTCGATATCTGCACTGGCTCATTCTTACGCGACCTCACCCGTTCGGCCCAACAGCGACACGGGGCGGGCGGACCAGTGTGCCAGGGCCGGCGGGTCAGTGTCCCAGGAGTCCCACAAGCCCTTCGGTCAGGCTGCCGCGCCAACAGGCCCAGTCATGACCGCCGTTGTACTCGCCCAGGGTCACCGGACAGCCGCGCGAGCGCAGGGTCTCGTACAGATCGCGGTGGTGATCAAGAATTGTGTCCTCGCGCAGTCCGACGTCCAGGCGCACGGTGACGGGCAGGGACGGGCCTACCTGGAGGCGCGGGACGGGCGCGGACTGGGCCAAGACGCTGCCGAACCGCTCCGGCCGCAGGAAACCCGCGTACAGGGAGGTCAGTCCGGCAAGGCCCTGGCCCGCGACGAGCGTGCGCGCGGGGTCGGTGGCAAGCGGCCAGCGGCCCGCGGCCCAGGGCAGCAGTTCGTCGGCGAGGAAGCCCACATGGCGCTCGTGGGCGTCCATCTCCCGGCGGCGCGTGTCCCGGTCGACGGCGTCCGGGGCGAGGACGGCGAGCGGCGGCAGGGCGCCGTCGGCGACGAGGGCGTCCAGCGTGTCCTGGAAGGCGAGCCGCCCGAACCACATGTCGCCGTCGCACAGGACGAGCACCGGCAGTTCGCCCACCCGGCCGCCCGGCGGGAGATACGCCCACACGTCCCGCTCGGCGCCGAGCACCCCCGCGGGCAGCCGGTGCCGCTCGACCCTCCCCCGGGGCACCCCGGCCCGCCGCTCGGTCCACGCCCGCGCGGGCGCCTGCGGGAGCTCGAAGACGGAGGTGGCGCGGTCCAGCCAACGGCCGGGCATCCGGCGGTGGTTGAGCGGGTCGGGCGCGGCGTGGGCGGACAGGGAGAGGAGGCGCTGCTGGAGGAGCGCGGCGGAGGCGGGCGGTTCGCCGGGTGAGATGTCGGCGGCCATGCGGTACGAGCCGCGGTGGTCGGCGCGCAGCCGGTAGGTGAGGTGCCAGATGTCCGTGCCGGGCAGCGGGCTCAGCCTGGACGCGGCGAGGTCGGCGCGGTCCGCGATGCCCTCGGCGAGCAGCAGGACCTGCCGCGTGGCGCGGTGGCCGCGCCACAGGAACGTCGCGGTGCAGTGGTCCGGGTCGCCGTCGACGGCCTCGATCAGGGGGGTGCCGCGGCGCGCGGCGTCCGCCCAGAAATCCTCCAGGACGGCGGCCCGTTCAGGTTCGGCGGCGCCGGCGACGCGGGCCGCGACGCGTCCGACGCAGGGCGCGGCGCCCGGGAGCCTGCGGGGCGCCGCGTCGGCCGCGAGCACCCCCGTGGTCACACTCACCCGCACACGAAGAGGACCCGCATCGTTCCCCGCCTTTCTGGTCCAGCACACGACAATATCAACTTAGCTTAGCCTAACCTAAGTCAATACGGATCGCGGGGAGGCCCCTGCGCGGCGCGCCGCCGGATCAGCCCCTCAGCGGCCGGAAGAACGCCCGCAGCTCCTGAGCCACCTGCTCCGGCTCCTCGTGCGCCATGAAGTGGCCGCCCCTCTTCGGGGTACTCCAGTGGCGCAGGTCGGTGAAGGTCCGCTCGGCCATGCTCCTGGGGAAGTCCGCGAACGCCGGTTCATGGCTCAGGGTGACGGCGCCGGGGACGGTGATCGGCGGCACCGGCTTGTTCCGGGGGTAGTCGTAGTACTGCCGGAAGGACGAGCCGATGCTGCCGGTGGCCCAGTACAGGGTCGCGACGGTGAGCAGGGTGTCCTTGTCCCAACGGGTCTCCAGATCGCCGCCGCAGTCGCTCCAGTCGCGGTACTTGTCGGCGACCCAGGCGACGAGCCCGGCCGGGGAGTCCATCAGGGCGGCCGCGATCGTGTCCGGGCGGCTGCACATGATCTCGCTGTAGCCCTGGTCGCCCACGTCGTACGCGGCCAGCGCGTCGAGGAACGTCTGCTCATCGGCGGTCGGCGGCACGTCGTCGAACTGTTCCGTGATCACCGCGGAGGTGACGTGCACGCCGGCCACGTCCTGCGGATAGAGGGCTCCGAGCCACTGCGTCACACCGCCGCCGATGTCCCCGCCGAAGGCGCCGAAGCGCTCGTATCCCAGGGTCCGGGTCATCAGCTCGTGCCAGATCTCGGCGACGCCCCTGCGCGTGAACGGCTCGCGTGGCAGCTCGGAGTGGACGAAGCCGGGCAGCGAGGGGATCACCACGTCGAAGGCGTCCGCCGGGTCGCCGCCGTGCGCGGCAGGGTCGGCGAGGCGCCCCGCGACCCGCAGCATCTCCACGAAACTGCTCGGCCAGCCATGGCTCAGGACCAGCGGCAGCGGCGCGGGCACGCCCTCGGGGCGCCGGCCCCGCAGATGGACGAAGTGCACGCGCCGTCCGGCGACTTCGGCGACGTACTGAGGGAAGGCGTTGAGCGCGGTCTCGGCGGCGCGCCAGTCGAAGTCTTCGGCCCAGTAGGCGACCAGCTCGCGCAGATAGCCGGGGTCCACGCCCGCCGCCCAGTACACGGAGTCGGACGGCTGGGTGAAGAGGGTGCGCTTGAGGCGCGTACGCAGGTCGTTCAGCACGTCGTCGGACACGGAGGTCCGGAAAGGAGCGGGCTCTGCGGTCATGGTTCCTTCGGTGCGGGAGACAGGGGGCGCCGGGTCGGCGTCGATGCGGCGGGCAGGGCCCATGATGGGCGACGCGCAAGAATCTGCCCATGGATTTCGATCAGACGGATGCCTACCTCCGGCGCATCGGCGCCGAGCGCCCCTCAGCGCCCACCACGCGCGCGCTGCACGACCTGCAGCTCGCGCACCTGCGTGCCGTGCCCTTCGAGAATCTCTCCATCCACCTCGACGAGGACATCGAACTCACCGATGACTCCTTGGTCGCGAAGGTCGTCGGCGCCCGCCGCGGCGGCTTCTGCTACGAACTCAACGGCGCGTTCGCCGCGCTGCTCACCGCACTCGGCTTCGAGGTCACCCTCTTGCAGGCCCGTGTGTACGACGACTCCGGGAAGCCCGGGATCCCCTACGACCACCTGGCGTTGCGCGTGCGCACCTCCGACGGGGGCGACTGGCTCACGGACGTCGGCTTCGGCACCCACAGCCACTTCCCGCTGGCCTACGGCGAGCGCGGCGACCAGCCGGACCCCGGCGGCACCTTCCGCGTCACCGAGACCCCCGAAGGCGATCTGGACGTCAGCAGGGACGGCAAGGCGCAGTACGTGGTCGACCAACGCCCGCGCGCCCTGGGCGACTTCACGTCCGGCGCCTGGTGGCACCGCACCTCGCCCCGGTCCCACTTCACGCGGTCACTGGTCTGCTCGCTGCTCACCGGGACCGGCCGGATCACCCTCAGCGGCCGCACCCTCACCACGACGACGGGCGGCGAGCGGCACACCGTCGAGCTGGCCACGGACGCCGACGTGCTCGACGCGTACGCCACGCACTTCGGCATCGCGCTGAAGCAGGTGCCGCACGTGAAGGAGATCGTCTCCCCCGGAGGTCATGCAGCCTCTTGACCTTTCCTCCAAGGAGGGTGGCATCTGCCATGGACATTCGCCCATACGTGTTGTAGATGCCAGGTCAGGCGGCTTATCGTGTCGCGCATGCAGTCCTACACGATCGGACAGGCGGCGCGTCTGCTCGGCGTCAGCCCCGACACCGCTCGTCGGTGGGCGGACGCCGGACGGGTCACGACCCATCGCGACGAGGGCGGCCGTCGGCTCATCGACGGCCGCGATCTCGCCGTGTTCTCCGTCGAGGTCGCGCAGGGGCAGGCACAAGGGGGCACCGGCGAGGACGACGTCCCCTACACCTCCGCCCGCAACGCCTTCCCGGGCATCGTCACCGCCGTGAAGCTCGGCGACGTCGCGGCCCAGGTCGAGATCCAGGCAGGTCCGCACCGGCTCGTCTCGCTCCTGACCCGGGAGGCCGTGGAGGAGCTGGGACTTGAGGTCGGCATGCAGGCGACCGCCCGCGTGAAGTCCACCAGCGTGCACATCGACCGCACCTGACCCCTGGTCCGCACCCCAGGGTCCGCAACCACGGGCCGGACCGCGCCGCCGGCCTCGCCTCCAAGGAGTTCCACGCCCATGTCCCTCGCTCTCACCCCCGCCCGGCGCCGCACCGCCGCCGCCGTCCTGACGGCCGCCCTGCTCGTCCCGCTCGCCGCCTGCGGCAACGACGACGACAAGAGCGACAGCGGCAAGAAGCCCGCCGGCGCCGCCGCGCCCAAGGCCGACCTGACGGTGCTCGCCGCCTCCTCGCTCACCGACGTCTTCGAGACCGCGGGCGCCGCGTACGAGAAGGAGAACCCGGGGACGAAGGTCAACTTCTCCTTCGCCGGTTCCCAGGAACTGGCCGCCCAGGTCAAGCAGGGCGCCCCGGCCGACGCCCTGGTCACCGCGGACACCAAGACCATGGACGGCCTGAAGGCCGACACCGGCACCCCGTCCGTCATCGCCAAGAACCGCCTGGTCATCGCGGTCGGCGAGGGCAACCCGAAGAAGGTCGCCGCCCTGAAGGACCTCTCCGACAGCAAGCTGAAGGTCGTCCTCGCCGCGTCCGAGGTGCCGGTCGGCCGCTACAGCGAGCAGATCCTGGACGACCAGAAGCTCGACGTGAAGCCGGTCTCGCAGGAGCCCAACGTCCGCGCGGTCCTGAGCAAGGTCGAGCTGGGCGAGGCGGATGCCGGGCTCGTCTACAAGACCGACGCCGCGACCGCCCCCAAGAAGGTCGACGCGGTCAAGATCCCCGACGGCGAGAACGCGATCGCCGAGTACCCCGCAGCCACGCTGAAGACGTCGGAGCACGAGGAGGCCGCGACGGCGTTCGTGAAGTGGCTGTCCACGCCCGCCGCGCAGAAGATCCTTCAGGACGCGGGCTTCGAGAAGCCGTAGCCACGGTCCCTCGTCCACCGTCCGTCGCTTCACCCAAGCCGAGGTGAGGGAGCCGACCGCCTCCCCGGTCGGGGTGTTCCGGGCCGTCCCCCGGAACACCCCGTACGCTCCCTCACCTCGCGACACCACCCCGAGCGCACCCCAGGGACCACGATGAAACGCCTGCGCGGCCGCACCCCTGGCCCCCGCACCCCGATCGCTCTGGCGATCCCCGCGCTGCTGGCCATCGCGTTCCTGATGCTGCCGCTGCTCGGGATCCTCGTCCGTACGGAGTGGGGTGAGCTGGGCGCCCACCTGACCACGGAAGGAACCACGCAGGCGCTGCGCCTTTCCCTGGTCGTCTCCTTCTGGGCGCTGGGGCTTTCGCTGCTGCTCGGGGTACCGCTCGCCTGGCTGCTCGCCCGTGTCGACTTTCCCGGCAAGGCGGTCGTACGTTCCCTCGTCCTGCTCCCGATGGTGCTTCCGCCCACCGTGGGCGGCGTCGCCCTGCTCCTCGCCTTCGGGCGGCGCGGACTGCTCGGCCCGTGGCTCGAAGGCACGTTCGGGATCACCCTGCCGTTCCACACGTCCGGCGCGGTGATCGCCGCGACCTTCGTCGCGATGCCGTTCCTCGTCATCAGCCTCGAAGGCGCGCTCGGCGGACTCCGCCCCCGCTACGAGGAGACGGCGGCGTCCCTGGGCGCATCGCCGGTACGGGTGTTCTGCACCGTCACGCTGCCCATGGTCGCCCCCGGGCTCATCGCCGGAGCCGCCCTGACCTGGGCGCGGGCCCTCGGCGAGTTCGGCGCGACCATCACCTTCGCGGGCAACCTGCCCGGCACCACGCAGACCCTGCCCCTTCAGGTGTACCTGCTGCTCCAGGACTCCCCCGAGGCCGCGACGTCCGTGTCGCTGCTGCTGCTCGCCATCGCCATGGCGGTGCTCGTCGCGCTGCGCGGGCGGTGGATGAGCACTCCGGGCGACCGCAGGGGCGGCCGGTCCGGGCGGCTGCCGGACGACGCGCCCGCGCCCGCGCCGCCGGAGTCCGCCGCGGCCGAGTCCGCCGCGGCCGGGCCCTCGGCGGAGCCCCAGGAGCGCTGGTCCCTGCACGCCGAGGTCAGCGGCTTCAACCGCCTGACCCTGGACGCCGAGCCGGGCACCACCATCGCCGTCGTCGGGCCCAACGGCGCGGGCAAGACCACGCTGCTGCGCGCCCTGCTCGGCCTGACCCCGCGCGCCCACGCCGAGCTCCGCCTCGGGGACACCGACGTCACGGGCCTTCCGCCGCACCGCAGACACGTCGCCTGGGTCCCGCAGGACGGCGCCCTGTTCCCGCACATGAGCGCGCTGGCCAACACGGCGTACGGGCCGCGCGCCCTTGGTGTCCCGCGCGCCGAGGCCCGGCGCCGCGCGCAGGAGTGGCTCGACCGGCTCGGCGTCGGCCACCTCGCGCACCGCAAGCCGGCCCAGGTCTCCGGCGGTCAAGCCCAACGGGTGGCGCTGGCAAGGGCATTGGCGGCCCGCCCCCGGCTGCTCCTGCTCGACGAACCGCTCGCCGCGCTCGACCAGACGACCCGGGCCCACGTGCGCCACACCCTGCGTACGCACCTCGACACCTTCGGCGGTGTCTGCCTGATCGTCACGCACGACCCCGTCGAGGCGGTGTCCCTTGCCGACCGGGTTCTCGTACTCGACCAGGGGCTCGCCCTCCAGGACGAGGCGCCCGCCGAGGTGACCCGGCACCCGCGCTCCCCGTGGGTGGCCAGGATGCTGGGCCGCAACGCCTGGCCCGGCACCGCGGGCCCCGAGGGACTTGCCCTGCCCGGCGGGGGAACGCTCGTGATCGCGGATCCGCTGCCGCCGGGCACCGAGGCCCTGGCGATCATCGCCCCGGAGGCGGTCTCCGTGCACCGCGACAGGCCCAGCGGCAGCCCCCGCAACGTATGGCCCGGCACCATCCGCGAGATCACCACGAGCGGCAGCCGCCTGCGCCTCCTGATCACCTCCCCGCAGGCCCCCGACCTCGTCGCCGAGATCACCCCGCAGGCCGCCGCCGAACTCGGCCTCGCCGACGGGACGCCGGTGTGGACCAGCGTGAAGGCGACGGAGGCGACGGTCGTGCCTACGTAGGACGCGGGCGTGGTGCGCGGGCCTGGTGCTCGGTGTCAGCTGAAGAGATCGTGGTCGGCCAGGACCTCGGCGATCAGGCGCCGGTCGACGGCCGCACGCTCCGGATCGGTGTCGATGTACCCGCTCAGGGTCAGCAGGCACTTCCACAGGAGCCAGCCGCGGGCGCGCGCCCAGGTGCCCTCGTCCTGGCCCACCGCACGCCGGAACACCTCCCGGCTCTCACCCGAGAACATCCCCCACGCGGCCACCAGGTCGCACGCCGGGTCGCCGACGCCCGACGTGCCGAAGTCGATGACGGCGGTCAGCTTGCCGTCATCGACCAGGAGGTTGCCGGGGGCGATGTCGCCGTGGAACCACACCGGCGTCCCGCGCCACTCGGCGGCGAGCGCGGCGTCCCACACGACCGCCGCCCTGTCCGTGTCGACGCGGCCATCGAGGGCGGCGAGGCACCGCCGGGTCTCCTCGTCGTAGTACGCCGGGGACGCGCCGCGGTACCAGCTGTGCTCGCCGGCGAGCGGGCCCCCGGTGGTGTCGCAGCGCTGGAGGGCGAGGATGAACCCGGCCACGGAGTCCGCGAACTGCGCCATGTCGCCGATGCGTTCAGGAGCCGCCGTCTCGCCGTCGAGCCAGCCGCGGACGGACCACGGGTGGGGATACCCCTCGCCCGGAACGCCCTCGCCCAGGATCGGCGGGACGGCGTACGGCAGGGACGGCGCGAGCCGGGGCAGCCATTCGTTCTCCTTGGCGACCGCGGGGACATAGCCGGCGGCGGTGGGCAGCCGGGCCGTCAGGGTGTCGCCGATTCGATACGTCCGGTTGTCCCAGCCGTCGACCTCCACCGGTCTGACGGGCAGGTCGCTCCACTGCGGGAACTGCGCGGCGACCAGACATTTCACCAGGGCGGCGTCGATACCGGCGCGCCCGTCGGGAGGTGTCGGAACCATGCGGGGATCATCGCCTCCGACGATCGCGCCGCGCAACGAATTATCGAGTTGTCGAGCGATTGGAACGACTTCAGTCAACAGTGATCACCGCCGCCGTGGCGCCTCGCGCGGACCCTAAGGTCTGCCCCATGGATTCCAGTTCTGTGACCAGGACGGTCTCCGTCACCCGTATGAACTCCGGGGACCACGCCTGCCTCGGATTCGACGACGACGAAACCCGCTGGGAACTCCGCGCCGCGTACGCCGACATCGGCCTCTCGCGCGGCGAGCAGGTGATCTTCTTCACCGATCGGGCGACCACTCCCGCCCTCGCGGCGGAGCAGCTGAGTTCCAGCGGCTTCCCGCTGGGCCCCGCACTCATGGACGGACGTCTCGCCGTGGTCAACGAAGTCCCCGGCTACGACCCGGCCAACGGTTTCGACCCGGCCGAACGGGCCCAGACCTGGGTGGAGCTGACCGACAAGGCCCGCCACGACGGTTTCTCCGGGATCCGCGTGGTCGGCGACATGGGCTGGGCCGCCGAACCGGGCGTCGACCAGGACCTCCTGGTCGACTACGAAGCCGGGCTCTCGCCGCTCTTCGCGGAGATCGGGTTCACGGCCATCTGCGAGTACGACCGGCGCAGGTTCGGCAAGAGCCTCCTGGGCCGGATCCGCGACGCGCACCCCAAGCGGGTCCTGCGGCGCCTCGGCGCCCTGGACGTCGCACGGACCGGCACCGAGCTGCGGGTCGCCGGTGACGTCGACCTCGCCACGCGCGAGGACTTCGACACGGCGCTCGCACACGCCTTGGCGGGCCCCGACCGCCCCGGCGTGCTCGACCTGACGGAGCTGTGCTTCATGGACGTACACGGCGCGTCGACGCTGGTGCGGCTCGCGGGCAGGCTCCCCCTCGGCCACCTCCTCGCGGTGCGCTGCCGACCCGAGCAGGACAAATTGATACGGCTCTGCGGAGCCGCCGTAGTGCCACAACTCGTCCTGGGCGAAGGGTGATCCGCGCAGTGATCCTCAACCGCGGCATCGGCAACGACGACAACGGCGGTGACCCGGCCCCACACCGGGAACACCTCCACAGCACCCTCGCCCCCGCACCGGGCAGGAACACACTCCTCGAACTCCCCTTCACCATGGCTGACTTGGCACGCCTGCGGCTCCAGGTCACCCGGCGCGCGGAGGACGCGGGCCTCTGCGAACCCCGGCTCAGCGATTTCGTGCTCGCCGTGCACGAGGTCGCGAGCAACGCCGTCGTGCACGGCGGCGGCAAGGGCCGCATCCATCTCGCGCACACGGACGAGGGGTTGCGGTGCGTCATCACGGACAGCGGCCTCGGACCGACCCGACCCAAGCCGTGCGAGTCCGCCACGCTGCCCGAGGCGGACGAGGCCGAGAACGGCCGGGGCCTGTGGCTGGCCCAGGCCCTCACGGACCACTTCGACGTCACGGCCTGCGCGGCCGGGACCAGGGTCACCCTGGTGGCGCTGCTCTCCTGAGCGGCAGGGCCCGAAGGCCACCGCGACCGCCACCGCCACGGCTCACGCCGAAGCCCGCTCGACCAGCGTCGGGCGGAACACCGTCGAGAGCGGCGAGTCCCCCGGCTGCTTGATCCTGCCCAGCAGCAGCCGGGCCATCTCGGCGGCCATCTCCTCCACCGGCTGCCGGACCGTGGTGAGCGCGGGCTCGCAGGCGCGGGCGGCCTCGCTGTCGTCGAAGCCGACCACCGCCACGTCCTGCGGCAGCCGTCGGCCCGCCCGCAGGAGGGTCTGCAGCGCGCCCTGCGCCATCAGGTCCGACGCGACGAACACGCCGTCCAGGTCCGGGTGTTGGGACAGGAGCCGCCGGGTCGCTTCGGCGCCGCCCACCCGCGTGAAGTCCGCCTCCGCCCAGGGCGCGCCGGTGATGCCGTGCGCGGCCAGCGCGTCGCGGAAGCCCTCCAGGCGCTCCTGGGCGGCCGGCATGTCCTGCGGTCCCGCGATGGTGCCGATCCTGCGGCGCCCCTCGGAGACCAGCCGGTCGACGGCCATGCGCGCCCCGGCCCGCTGGTCCACCTCCACGTACGGCAGCGGGACCGTCCCGGCCGGACGCCCGGCAAGCACGGCGGGCAGACCGGTCTCCGCGAGCAGCCGGGGCAGCGGATCGGAGGCGTGCGAGGAGACGAGCACCGTGCCGTCCACGTGCCCCTGCCGCAGATACGACAGGAACTGCCGGCGCGAGGTGTCGTCGTCCACCAGCATCAGGACCATCTGGACCCCGGCCGGGCGCAGCACGTCCAGGAGCCCGCCGACGACCCGCCCGAAGTGGGGGTCGGTGAACATCCGGCCGACGAAGGGGGCCTCGACCGGCCGCCGCTCGCGCTCGGACACCACCAGGGCGATGGAGTCGGTCCGCTGGGTCACCAGGGAGCGGGCGGCCTGGTTGGGGACGTAGCCGGTGGCCTCGACGGCCTCCTGCACCTTGCGGCGCAGCACCGGGTCGACGGTGGGCGCGCTGTTCACGACCCGGGAGACGGTGGCGCGCGACACCCCCGCGGTGCGGGCCACGTCCTCCAGGGTCACCGGGCGGGCGGGGCGCAGGGCGTCGGCAGTCACCGGGTCTTTATAGCAACCGCGTGGCCCGGGCGTTCGGGCCTCCGTCCCTGATGGCGCGTCAACTGTCTTCGCAGACCAGGCCGTTGTCACCCTGGACACACCCCCGCACGCACCCTGGGGACATATCGCCCACGTACGAGCGATTGTCGCCAACTCTCCCACAGAGTCACCTAGTTGACTTCTCTCCACCGAGTCAGCGCGACATCGTGCGCACCCCCTTGACGCGCCTTGCCGCAGACACAACTATCCAACGCGAGAGAGCGCTCTCTCAGCGATCACCGTTCATGTTCTGAACTCAGACCGAACGCCAGCGGCACCGCTCTGCCCCAACTCACTCCGGAGCGGTCCCGCCCCCACCACCAGCACCTCGGCGAACCAACCTCCCTGCTACCAGAGAGACTTGCCATGTCTGAGCACCTGCCTACGCCCGCCGCGAGATCCACCCTCTCCCGCCGCACCGCCCTGGCCGCCGCCCTGGCGGTCCCGGCCACCGGTCTGCTCGCGTCCCAGGCGGTCGCCGCCCCCGACGCGCCCTCGTCGCAGGCGCCCGCAGCCCGCCGCCCGCAGCCCGCGAACGCCGCCGCTCCCGACTTCGGCCCGAACGTCATCGTCTTCGACCCGTCCACCGGGGGCATCCAGGCGAAACTGGACGAGATCTTCAAGAAGCAGGAGTCGGCGCAGTTCGGCTCGGCCCGCTACGCCCTGCTGTTCAAGCCCGGCACGTACAGCGGCCTCAACGCCCAGATCGGCTTCTACACCTCGATCATGGGCCTGGGTCTGACCCCCGACAACACGCACATCAACGGCGACGTCACCGTCGACGCGGGCTGGTTCAACGGCAACGCCACGCAGAACTTCTGGCGTTCGGCGGAGAACCTCTCCCTCTCACCCGTCAGCGGCGCCAACCGCTGGGCGGTCTCCCAGGCCGCCCCGTTCCGCCGCATGCACGTGCGCGGCGACCTGAACCTCGCGCCCAACGGCTACGGCTGGGCCAGCGGCGGCTACATCGCCGACAGCCGGATCGACGGCACCGTCCAGCCGTACTCCCAGCAGCAGTGGTACACCCGTGACAGCTCGATCGGCGGCTGGCTCAACGCGGTGTGGAACATGGTCTTCTCCGGCGTGGAGGGCGCCCCCGGCGACTCGTTCCCGAACCCGCCCTACACCACCCTGAACAACACCCCGTACTCCCGCGAGAAGCCCTTCCTCTACCTCGACGGCGGGGAGTACAAGGTCTTCCTGCCCGCCCTGCGCACCAACGCCCGCGGCACCAGCTGGGGCAGCGGAACCCCGCAGGGGCAGTCCCTCTCCCTCTCCGCCTTCTACGTCGCCAAGGCGGGGGACAGCGCGGCCACCCTCAACGCCGCCCTCGACCAGGGGCTCCACCTCCTGCTCACGCCCGGCATCTACCACCTCGACCGGCCGATCGAGGTCAAGAAGGCCAACACCGTGGTCCTCGGCATCGGTTACGCCACCCTCATCCCGGACGGCGGGGTCACTGCCGTGAAGACCGCCGACGTGGACGGGGTGCGCCTGGCGGGCTTCCTGGTCGACGCCGGACCGCAGAACTCCGCGACGCTCGTCGAGGTTGGCCCGAAGGGCGCGAGCGCCTCGCACGTCGGCAACCCGACCACCGTCCAGGACGTGTTCGTCCGCATCGGCGGGGCGGGCGCGGGCAAGGCCACCACCAGCCTGGTGGTCAACAGCCGCCACACCATCGTCGACCACACCTGGGTCTGGCGCGCCGACCACGGCGAGGGCGTCGGCTGGGAGACCAACCGGGCCGACTACGGAGTGGTCGTCAACGGCGCCGACGTGCTGGCCACCGGTCTGTTCGTGGAGCACTTCAACAAGTACGACGTGCAGTGGAACGGCGAGCGCGGGCGCACGATCTTCTACCAGAACGAGAAGGCGTACGACGCCCCCAACCAGGCCGCGATCCAGAACGGCAGCATCAAGGGCTTCGCCGCGTACAAGGTCGCCGACTCCGTCACCACCCACGAGGGCTGGGGCCTCGGCAGCTACTGCTACTACAACGTCGACCCGAGCATCGTGCAGGAGCACGGCTTTGCCGCCCCGAACAAGCCGGGCGTGAAGTTCCACCACCTGCTCGTCGTCTCGCTCGGCGGCAAGGGCCAGTACGCGCACGTCATCAACGGGATCGGCGCTCCCACTTCGGGCTCCGGCACGGTGCCGTCCACGGTGGTCTCCTTCCCCTGAACCACCGGACGCCCCCCACCAGTTCCCCGCCACCCGCAAGGAGAGCACCATGCGCTCCGGCACCTCACGAAGAAGCTCCGGCACCTCCCGGAGAAAGAGACTCACCCCGCTCGTCGCGCTCGCGGCGGCCTGCACCCTGACCCTGCTGGCCGGTGTCGCGGTCGCCGCCCCGGCCGACCCGCCCGGCGCGGTCGCCGCCGCGGCCTGGGACACCGACCGCGCCGCAGAGGCGTACACCACGGACCCGGCATCGGCGACCGCCTCCGGCAACGAGGCAGGCACCCCCGGCCCCGGCGCCGCCTTCGACGGCAACGCATCGACCCGCTGGTCGAGCCAGTTCGCCGACGACGCGTGGATACGCGTGGACCTCGGCGCCACCCTGCGCGTCGACCGCGTCGTACTGGACTGGGAAGCCGCCTACGGCAAGAAGTACGTCCTGGAGGCGTCGAGGAACGGCACCGACTGGACCCCCTTCTACACGGAGACCACGGGCACGGGCGGCTCCGTCACCGCCCACACGTACCCCCAGGAAGTGACGGGCCGCTACGTCAGGATGCGCGGCGTCGAACGCGCCACGCCGTACGGCTACTCACTGCACGCCTTCAAGGTCTACGGCGGTGAACCCGCACCGGCGTCGACGACCCGCTCGAACCTCGCCCTGAACCACCCTGCCCGCTCCAACCGCTATCAGCACGCGGGCAATTCACCGGCCTTCGTGACCGACGGCGGCTGGCCCGCCGGCCTCAAGGCCGATCAGACCCGCTGGTCGAGCGACTGGAACGTCAACCGCTGGGTCTCGGTCGACCTGGGCGCGCGCTCCACCATCGACACCGTGGACCTGTACTGGGAGGCGGCCTACGCGGTCGACTACGAACTCCAGGTCTCCGACGACGACCAGACCTGGCGCACGGTCCACAAGCCCTCCGCCGCGGAGGTCGCCGAGCGCCGGGCCGACGTCAAGTCCCCCGCCGAAGCGGTGGGCTGGCACGACAGCGTGCGGCTCTCGCAGCCCGCGACCGGCCGCTACGTGCGGATGCTCGGCAAGGAACGCCGGTCGTTCTACAACCCGGCTCCGGCCACCGCCCAATTCGGCTATTCGCTCTACGAGTTCCAGGTGTGGGGCACGGGCGGCAGCGCGTCCGCCGCGTATCCCGCGCTGCCGGGTGAGCAGTCGGGGGCGTACAGGACGATGTTCTTCGACGACTTCACCGGCGCGAGCCTGGACCGCTCCAAGTGGCGCGTCGTCAGGACCGGGCAGGAGATGGGATCGGTCAACGGCGAGTCGCAGGCGTACGTCGACTCCACGAACAACATCCGCACGGAGAACGGCAGTCTGGTCCTTGAGGCCGACTACTGCGACAACTGCACCAGCGCGGGCGGCGGCACCTATGACTTCACCTCGGGCCGCGTCGACACCAACACCAAGTTCGACTTCACGTACGGCAAGGTCAGCGCCCGCATGAAGCTGCCGGTCGGCGACGGGTTCTGGCCCGCCTTCTGGATGCTGGGCAGCGACGTGGACGACCCGAACGTCTCGTGGCCCGCCTCCGGCGAGACCGACATCATGGAGAACATCGGCTACGCGGACTGGACGAGCTCCGCGCTGCACGGCCCCGGCTACTCGGCGGACGGCAACATCGGCGCCCGCCAGACCTATCCGAACGGCGGCAGAGCCGACCAGTGGCACACGTACGCGGTGGAGTGGACGCCGACGACGATGCGCTTCTCCGTCGACGACCGCGTCGTCCAGGAGACGACGCGCAACAAGCTGGAGTCCACCCGCGGCGAGTGGGTCTTCGACCACGACCAGTACGTCATCCTCAACCTCGCCCTGGGCGGCGCGTACCCGGCGGGCTGGAACAAGGTCACCCAGCCGTACTGGGGCCTGCCGCAGTCCAGCGTCGACAGGATCGCGGCAGGCGGGGTCAAGGCGGAGATCGACTGGGTGCGGGCGGAACAGAAGGGCTGACCCCTCCCCCGCGGGCGTCTCGCGCTCCGCTGCCCGGTCAGCGAGGACCCACAGGGTGAAACGGTTCGTACCAACTCCGCACTTGTGTGCGGACGGTGAAGAGAAGTCGGAGTAACGTCACGCCTGTGCGATTGGAGCGGCTGATTGAAGGCGGCCGCCGCGCACTGGGTGGCGACGGCCGCCCGGGGCGCGAGGAACGAGGCTCCCCCTCGTCGCTTCCTCGCGCGGTGCCCTCCATGGGTGAGATGCGGGATTTCCCACCACGAAGGGCTCTGGCAGGAGCCGCTTCGTCGGTGATGCGGCTCCTGCTGGCCCGCAGGGAGGGTCCACTCGGCGCCGCGTGGAAAGGGGTAGGACGGCTACCGGTGCTGCGTCCGCAGGCCATGGCGGGCGCGGGGTACGGGGCCCAGCGGCGTTCTTCCTTCATGTCCGGCGGTCATCGGGAGGTCCGTCCCGCGGGTGGCACCCGGCGTCGGACGAAACCAGAGCCCGGCGGTTCTGGCCGGGCGGAAATTGCCGGGCGGACGTCACCGCTCCCCTGCTAGCGTGCCCGGCATGAAGCGCGCTGCGATGACGACGACGCCGGAGAGTGTCCCGGCGCGCTGACCGATGTCCTAGTCGAAGCCCCGGGGCGAGTGCCCCGGGGCTTCGCCGTGCGGTCACTCGCCCGACGTATCGATGTATCGACGTACGCGAGGAGACCGCCATGCACGACCACCGCAAACTCGGCCGCGAGCTCGACCTGTTCGACACCGACCCGCTGATCGGCGCGGGCCTTCCGTACTGGCTGCCCGACGGCGCGGCCGTGCGGCACGCCCTGGAGGAGTACATCCGCACCGCCGAGCGGAGGGCGGGATACCGGCACGTGTACTCACCGGTGCTCGGCAAGCGGGAGCTGTACGAGATCTCGGGGCACTGGTCGCACTACAGCGAGGACATGTACCCGCCGATGGACCTCGGCGGCGAGCAGGTCGTCCTGCGGCCGAGCCTGTGCCCCCACCACGCGGTGATCTACCGCTCCCGCTCCCACAGCTACCGCGAACTGCCTCTCCGCATGGCCGAGTTGGGCGGCATGTACCGCTCCGAGCTCTCGGGTGTGCTCGGCGGCCTCACCCGCGTCCGGGCCATCCAGCTGAACGACGCGCACATCTTCTGCGCCCCGGACCAGGTCGCCGACGAGGCGCGGTCCGCCCTGGAGATGATCCGCCGGGCGTACGCGGCGCTCGGCATCACCCCGGCCCGCTACCGGCTCTCCCTGCCGGGCCCCGGCGGGAAGTACGTCGCCGCTCCGGAGATGTGGCGGCGCTCCACCGCCCTGCTGACCGAGGTTCTGGACAGCTCCGGCCTTCCCTACGAAGCGGCCGAAGGAGAGGCCGCGTTCTACGGCCCCAAGATCGACGTCCAGTTCACCGACGCCGCGGGCCGGGAATCCACCCTGTCCACCGTGCAGATCGACTTCCATCAACCGGACCGCTTCAACCTGCACTACATCGGCGCGGACGGCGCGAAACACCGCCCGGTGATGATCCACCGCAGCGTCATCGGCAGCGTGGAGCGAGCCGTCGCCCACCTCGTCGAGCAGCACGGCGGCGCCTTCCCCGCCTGGCTTGCCCCCACCCAGCTGGCCGTCCTGCCCATCTCCGAGGCCGAGCTGGCGAACGCCGAGGCGCTCGCACGGCGCTGCGGGGAGCTCGGCCTGCGGGCCGAGATCGCCGGGCCCGAGCGCGGCACCCTGGGCGCCCGCGTCAGAGAGGCCCGCCTGGTGCCCTACCAGGCCGTCATCGGCGCCAAGGAGGCCGCCGACGACCATGTCGCCCTGCGCCTGCGCGACGGCCGCCGCCTCGACCCGCAGCAGGCCGATGCCCTGCTCGCCCGCATCGGCGCACTCGTCGAGGCCCACAGCACCGCCCTGTGGGACGCCCCGCCCGCTCAGGGCCAACTGCTCTGGGCGCAGAGGTAATTCGGTTGCCCGGAGCATGTGGCGTCCGCGACACTGCGCCCCATCATGACCAGGGACCCCGGGGACATATCCGTCGCGTCAGGGGGCCTGTGGTCCCGTGACTTCTCGCTCTTCTTCGCCGCCCGTGGTGTCGCCAGGCTCGGCGACATGATGGCCCCGGTGGCACTGGCCACCGGGCTGGTCCTGAGCGGATACGGGGCCGGGGTGGTGGGGGCCGTGCTGGCCAGCATGACGGCCTGCTTCGCCGGGTTCGTGATCTTCGGCGGGGTGATCGCCGACCGGGTGAACAACCGGGTGCTGATGATCGGGGCGGACCTCGTACGCGTCGTCGTGCAAGCCGTCATGGCCGGGCTCTTCTACACCGGTCACATCGTCGTCTGGCAGATCTGTCTGCTTTCGGCCGTCAACGGCATCTGCGCCGCGCTCTTCCAGCCCGGCCTGCCCACCCTCATCCCGCGGATCGCCGCGGACGTGCAGGGCGCGAACGGGGCCATCCGCACCATCGAGTCCCTGATGACCATGGCGGGGCCCGCGGTGGCCGGTGCGCTGGTGGGGCTCACCGAGCCGGGCGGAGTCTTCGTCGCGTACGCCTTCACGTATCTGGCGAGTGCCATCTGCCTGGCGCTGCTGCGGCTGCCGGCGGCAGACCGGTCCGTGGTGGCGAAGGAGAGTTCCTTCCGGTCCGATCTGGTGCAGGGGTGGCAGGAGTTCAGGTCCCGTACCTGGCTCTGGGGCGTCATCGTGATCTGGATGGTCCTCATGATCTCGTCGTGGGGGCCGATGGTCCCGCTGATCGCGACCGAGGTCGTCTCCGAGCACGGCCCCGGCACGCTCGGTCTGGTCAACTCGGCCATGGGCGCGGGCATGGTGGTCGGTGCCCTCGTCGCCATGCGGGTGCGGCCGGTGCGGCCGCTGCGGGCCGGTTCCGTCGCGCTGCTGCTGTACTGGTTGCAGCCGGCGTCGGTGGCGCTCGGGCTTCCGGTGCCGCTGATCGCCGCGGGGCTCGCGGCCGCAGGTGCGGCCAACGCCTTCTGGGGCGTGATGTGGACGACCAGCATCCTGACCCAGGTGCCGACCGGGGTGCGGAGCCGGGTGCATGCCTACGACGTGGCCGGATCGGTGGCGATGATGCCCGTGGGGCAGGCCCTCGCCGGTCCCGCGTCGGAGATCTTCGGGGTGCGCGAAGTCCTCGGGTTCAACGCGGTGATGGCGATGGTGGTGGCGGTGGCGCTGCTGTCCGTGCCGGCGATCCGCAACCTGCGCAAGGCGGATGGCCGAGGCGCACCCGAGGCCGCTCCGGCCGCAGTGGGGACCGGGCGGCGTCGGTGGTGATCAGCCGTCGACGGTGATCAACTGGCGATGGTGGCGAGATCGCCCGGCTCGTAGGAGCCGCCCTGGTTGTTGAGGATCACGCCGAGCCGATTGGTCGCGTTGATCATGGCGATCAGCGAGACAAGGGCGATGGTCTGGTCGTCGTCGTAGTGCTTGCGGACCTGGGCCCAGGTCTCGTCGGAGACGCCCTCGTAGCCGTCGATGATGCGGGTGCCCTCCTCGGTGAGGGCCAGGGCGGCCCGCTCGGCCTCGGAGAACACGGTGGAGTGACGCCAGGCGGCGACGAGGTTCAGCCGGGCCGCGGTCTCGCCGGCGGCCGCGGCGTCCTTGCCGTGGATGTCGACGCAGAAGCCGCAGCCGTTGATCTGGCTGGCGCGCAACTGCACCAGCTCCTGGGTGGGCTTGGGCAGCGATGACTCGTGGATCACCTGGCTGACAGCGAAGATCCGCTTGCCGATCTTGGCGCCGGTCTCGTTCGCGAACAGGTTCATACGGGGTTCCATCACAACGTCCTCACTCGTGGAATCGTGTGCCGCGCGGCTGGTCCGTGCGGTGTCGCAGCGTCTTGATGCTCAAGCGTCTTGATGCTCATAAGTCGCCGGCCGGCCCGGCCCCGTGACAGCCCGACGATGTGATGCAGGCCACCGGGCTTCCGTGTCACAAGGCAGCGGGTGGCGGCGTCTTGTGCGTGACACGGAACAGACGAGCGACACCTCAGTGACGCCGCAGTGAGGCCACAGTCAGGAGCCGACGATGGACGAGCCCACCCAGCGAGCGACCGGCGCGACCGGGCACGGCCCACGCACCGGCGGCACGGACTCCGCCACCGAGGCGTTCGTCGCCCATCGCAACCTGCTGTTCACCGTTGCCTACGAAATGCTCGGCTCCGCGTCCGACGCCGAGGACGTCCTTCAGGAGACCTGGCTGCGCTGGGCGGACGTCGACCAGGACACGGTCAGGGACCCGCGTGCCTTCCTGGTGCGCATCACCACGCGCCAGGCACTGACCCGGCTGCGTACGCTGCGCCGGCGCAAGGAGTCCTACGTCGGCCCCTGGCTGCCCGAACCCCTGCTCACCGCGCCCGATGTCGCCGAGGACGTCGAGTTGGCCGACAGCGTCTCCATGGCGATGCTGCTCGTCCTGGAGACGCTCGCGCCGACCGAGCGGGCCGTGTTCGTGCTGCGGGACGTCTTCGATCTCGGGTACGACGAGATCGCGCAGGCCGTCGAGAAGACCCCCGCGGCTGTCCGGCAGATCGCCCACCGCGCACGGGCCCACGTCGCGGCGCGCCGACCGCGCGAGGTCGTATCGCCCGCCGAGTCACGCGGTGCGCTCGCGGCTTTCCAACAGGCGGTCGAAACGGGGGACTTGCAGCGCCTGCTCGACATGATCGCCCCGGACGTCGTGCTCCTGACCGACGGCGGTGGAGTCGTACGCGCCGCCCTTGAGCCCGTCGTCGGTGCCGGGACGGTGACGGCCGTGCTCAGCAGGCTCACCTCCGCGACCATGCAGCCGGCGCAGGTCAACGGCCACCCCGCCTTGATCCTGCGTACCGGCGGCGAGATCGACTCCGTCCTTGCGGTACGCATCGAGGGCGGCCTCATCACCGGGCTCTACGCCGTCCGCAACCCCGAGAAGTTGTCACGCGTCGAACGCGAGACCGCGATGGGCCGCTGACGGGAGGCGCTCAGGAGGCGCCGACGCGTACGGCGGTCGCGGCCAGGGTGGTGTAGTGCATCGTGAAGCGTCCCCCCAGGGAGTCGATGGCGCCCCCGACGGCATCAAGAACCTCCGCCAGCTGATCGGGGCGGAGTTGGGTGAGACCGCCGGTGGTGGGCAGCAGCTCCAGCCACTGGTCGCGCGTGTAGGACCGCTCCCAGTCGCATCGCCACTGCTCGGGATCCTCGAACCGTCCGGTCTCCCGGATCGTGTCGGCGATCTTCGCGTACGCCGCCCGGTAGAGGTCGACGGGACGGCGGGCCGGCCCGCTGTTGAGCGGCGAGTCGGGCGCCACCCGCCGGAAGGCGGCGGCGAACGGCTCGGCCACCTCGGCGGGCGGCTCGTACGCGTGCCCGAAGATCGCAAGGCGCCCCCTTGGGCGCAGCACACGCGCCGCCTTCACGGCACCGGCGAGCGGATCCACCCAGTGCCACGACTGGGCGGCGATGACCGCGTCGAACGTCCGGCCCGCCGGCTGCCAGGCCTCGAAGGTCGCCACCTCGACCTGCGAGCCGCGGGCGCGCGCGAAGTCGGCCATCCGCGCGTCGGGCTCCACGCCGAGCACGGCGCAGCCGACCGCCTGGAACTGGCGGGCCGCGATGCCGGTGCCGCAGCCGACGTCGAGCACGTCGGTCCCTGGGCTCCCGGTGACGATCCGCGTCACCAACTCATCTGGGTAGCCGGGCCTGGCCCGGTCGTAGCGTCGCGCGTCCACGCCGAACGACTCGGCCATCCGCCGGGCTCCGTGCGGCTGCGCCGGGGGCGGTTCCGGCTGCTCTCGCGGTAATGTGGGCATGCGCCCACCTTAGTGGGCACGCGCCCACTCAACAACGGGTGACAGCGGTTGACCAACGAGAGGATCTGCCAGTGCCGACCGGGGTGCACCTTCGCGACGCGCGGCAGCAATTGTTCGACGCCGCCGAGCGCCTGCTCCTGCGGGACGGTCCGAACGGGCTGACCAGCCGGGCCGTCACCGACGAGGCGGGATGCGCCAAAGGCGTCCTGCACCGGCACTTCGCCGACTTCGACGCCTTCCTCACCGACCTCGTGCTCGACCGGGCCGCGCAGCTCGATACGCAGGCGGACGCACTGCGCGAGTCCGCGGGCACCGGCACCGTGGCCGCCAACCTCACCGGCGCGCTGACCACCCTGTTCGAGCCGATACCGGTGGCGATCATCCCGCTCATCACCTTCCGGGACGAGCTGCGCGCACGGCTCCGGCAAGCCAGGCCCGGCGGCGGCATCGCGATCCTCGCCCAGGCCACGACCGCGATCTCCACCTATCTGACGGACGAGCGCGAACGGGGCCGCATCGCGGCCGACGCCGACATCGACTCCCTCACCCTCTCCCTGGTCGGCGGAGGACATCTCCTGTTCACGGACCGCGACTCCGGCCCGCCGACGACGACGGTCGTCAACAAGCTCGTGACAGCGGTCATCGCCGACGCCGTGCAACGACGACCGGCCTAGCGACCTCTGAGGTGCCCGCCGGCCGAGGCCCCCCAGGACGCTGGTCCGTCCTGTGGCTGGGGCAGTGCAGCCCCGACGCGCGCGGCGGCCGCGCCCCGCTCGGGCCGTGCGAACGCAGGGGTTGCACTATCTCTAGGCACCTGCAAGTATTTCTTGGCACGAGCAAGGAGCTGGTATGCGGAGGATGAATGGCGACCACATGCTGCGGGCTGCGCTGGCGATTGCCAATCCGCACCGGATGCGTGTCGTCGCGGCACTCTCAGGCAAGCGCAGCTACGTGAGCGAGTTGGCCCGCGAGCTCGGTATCAGCCGCGCCCTGCTGCAGGTGCATCTACGCAAGTTGGAGGCGGCGGAGCTGGTGACGGCTGAGCTACAGCTCTCGGAGGACGGGAAAGCAATGAAGTACTACGAGGTGACCCAGTTCGCGGTCCTCCTCACCCCGGAGACCATCGCGGACGCCGCCAAGACCCTCACGCTGCCTAGTGATGGATCACAGTCCGGACGAAAGGAGTCATCCGATGGATGACGAGTACCAGTGGCAGGCCGTAGCCGCGATCATCGGCGTCTTCATTCTGGTCACGTCCGTGATCGTGGTCCTCATCTGGACGCGTACCACGACCACTCGCGCCAAGGCGGTCCTGTCCCGCGAGGCGGACTACCGCGATCTGTCCGAAGCAGGCGCGAAGACGCAGCAGACGCTGCTACGCCAGCTGGAGACCGTCAACTCACGGCTTGAGGACGTGCAGAACCGCTTGGACGGGGTTGAACGGATCCTCAAAGAGACCGAATAGGCATCTCGAAGCACCACCACAGAACAACCCTGGGCCGACGAGCGGCAACTCGTCGACCCAGGCACAGAAGAGCGCTCCATCTCGCCGATGGCGAGTTTTCGCAGGTACACACTCCTTGAGGAAGGACTACACGTCATGCCGGGCATTGGCAAGTCGAGTCCCGACGAGACGGTGGACGGCCATCGCGGCACCCTCGTCCAACGCATTACCGCCTGGTCGGTACGACATCGCAAGGTGGCCATCGCAGGATGGTTCGCCCTGATCGTTGTCGCCATCGTGGTCAGCGGCCTGGTAAAGGGCGACGAGGCCCTGACGACCGACCCCGGGGAGTCCGGACGGGCCCAGGATGTGCTGCGATCGCAGCAGACCGACGAGCCCGTCCAGGAGAACGTGCTGATCCAGCCGCACGAGGCCGACAGCAAGAGCCGGTTCTCCTCGCCGGAGGTCCAGGCCGCGGTCAACGACCTGTTGAAGACGCTGAAGGGCGAGTCCGAGTCGGTCAGCGACATCAGCTCGCCGCTGGACAAGGGCAACGAGAACCTCCTCTCCGAGGACGGCCGCTCCGGTCTTGTCACCTTCAAGCTCAACGGCCCTGACGAGGAGTTGGGCCTGCACTCGGAGACGGCGTACAACGCCATCCTCGACGTCCAGGATCGCCATGAGGACGTCTGGGTGGGCGAGGCCGGCGACATGAGCACGCAGGCCGCGGTCGACAACGCCTACGACGACGACTTCCAGCGTTCCGAGATCATCTCGCTCCCGCTGACGCTGGTCATCCTCATCATCGTGTTCGGCGCGTTGATCGCGGCGAGCGTGCCGCTGCTGCTCTCGGTCACGGCCGTGCTCGCCGCACTCGGCTTCCTCCAGGCGCTCGGCCATGTGATCCCCATCAACAGCACCGTCTCCTCCGTGGTGCTCCTGATCGGCATGGCCGTCGGCATCGACTACTCGCTGTTCTATCTGCGCCGCGAACGTGAGGAACGGCAACGGGGCCGCGACTTCAAGGAAGCCCTGCAGGTGACCGCAAGGACCTCCGGGCACGCCGTCGTCATCTCGGGCATCACCGTGATGCTCTGCCTGTCCGGCCTGTACCTGACCGGGATGGACGTCTTCCGCGGGCTCGCCATCGGCACCACCATCGTCGTCGGCCTGACCGTGATCGGCTCCGTGACCGTGCTCCCGGCCCTCCTCTCCGTACTGGGCCACCGCGTGGACAAGGGCCGGATCCCCTGGCTGGGCCGCCGTCGGACCGCTGCGGCGGAGTCCAAGGTGTGGGCCAGGATCGCCCGGGCCGTGGTGCACCGTCCGCTGGTGTGGGGCGGCGCCGCACTGCTCGCGCTGCTCGTGGTCGCGTTCCCGGCGCTGGACATGCGCCTCCAGGACCCGTCCGTCACGGACAGCCTGCCGAACGCCAATGCCACCGTCGAGACAGTGGCCCGTATGGACAAGGCCTTCCCCGGTGACCCGTCGCCGGCGCGACTCGTCGTCTGGGGTGACAAAGCGGACGACCCGGCCGTGGGCCAGGCCGTCGAGTCACTGCGCGAGCGGGCCGCCGAGACCGACGGCCAGATCGGCACCAAGATCACGAGCGACAAGGTCGGCGACGTGGTCGTGGTGAAGGTACCGCTGGCCGGCTCGGGGACCGACGACACGTCGAACGCCGCTCTGGAAACCCTCCGCGAGGATCTCCTGCCCGACACCCTGGGCAAGGTCGACGGCATCGAGTTCGCGGTGAACGGTCAGACGGCCCAGCCGTACGACTTCACCAAGACGCTCCGGGACACCACGCCCATCGTCTTCACATTCGTGCTCGCCGTGGCCTTCATCCTCCTGCTCGTCTCCTTCCGCTCGCTGGCCGTGCCGATCATCTCGATCGTCCTCAACCTGCTGTCGATCACTGCCGCTTACGGCGCCGTCACCTGGGTCTTCCAGGACGGCAACCTCAGCTCGCTGCTCGACTTCACCGCATACGGCGGCGTGACCAGCTGGCTGCCGCTGTTCATGTTCGTGCTGCTCTTCGGCCTGAGCATGGACTACCACATCTTCATTCTGAGCCGGATCCGTGAACGGCGGCTGGCGGGCGAGGATCCGAACTCCGCCGTCATCAGCGGCATCTCCACCAGCGCCGGAGTGGTGAGCAGCGCGGCCGTCATCATGGTCGCCGTCTTCAGCATCTTCGTCACGCTGTCGGCCATCGAGTACAAGATGCTCGGCGTCGGGATGTCGCTGGCGATCATCATCGACGCCACCCTGGTCCGGGGTGTGCTGCTTCCCGCGGTCATGGCTCTGCTGGGCAAGAACACCTGGGCCCTCCCGCAGTGGCTGCAATGGCTTCCGGGGGGCAAGGCAGAAGCGGCGGCCTCGGAGCGGACGCCCGCTGCCGAACCCACGGAGCCCGCGATCGCGGTGCAGCGCAGCTAGAACGCATCCACGAGTGCGCCACCTGCCGAGGACGAACCGGCATCCGGACGAGCCCACCGCTCGTCCGGACCGCCGGGTCAGGAGCCTCGTACGAGTCAGTTCCCGCCCTCTACGACGCCTCTCGGCCGACACGGCCGAGCAGCGGGGAGGCAATGATGGGCTTTTCCGTCGCGACCCTCCACGACCACCTGGCCGCGCAGCCGGTAGCGCTTCTGGCTCTGCTGCTGTGCGCCGCCATGGTCGGGGAGACGTTGATCTTCGTAGGGCTCATGGTGCCGGGCGACTCGCTCACCGTGCTGTCCGGCACCCTTTCGACGAATCCAGGCAGTTTCCTGTACGTCGTGGCGGCGGCCACCCTCGGGTCGGTCATCGGCGAGATGGTCGGCTACGGAATCGGTCGCCGGCTGGGGCGTCGCGTCTCGGACTCCCTCTGCAGCCGGGTCTCGAAGCCTCGGCACTGGCAGCGGGCCAAGGCGTTCCTCGGCGAAGGGCAGCGGTGGCAGGCGCTGGTGTGGATCAGGTTCGTCCCGGTGGTACACACGCTGGCACCGCTGGCGGCCGGCGCATCCGGCAAGTCGTTCCGGTGGTTCCTCAGTTGGTCGGTGGTGAGCTCGCTGCTCTGGTCCACTCTCTACACCGGGCTGGGTGCCGCGGCCCGGGCCTCCTCCGAGCGTGCGGCACCCTGGATGCCGCTCGTCACGCTGCTGGTTCCGGTGGTGGCGATCGGCGGCGCGGCCATCCACCGGATCGTACGGCGACGCGTCAAGCGGCACGATGTGTGCGAGTTCGCCGCCCTGCCCCGGACCACCGGGGCCGTCAAGGCACAGATGGTGCGGGCATCAGGAGGTCGACATTTCCTCTGAGCACAGCAAGGTAGGTGTTGTTGAGTGTGTCCCCGGGGGCTACGCCCAGTTCGTCGGCGAGATAGCGGCGGGCCGCATGGAACATGTCGATCGCCTCGCTCTGCCGGTCACATCGGTAGAGGGCGATCATGAGCTGGGAACGGAGCTTCTCCCGCGTCGGGTACTCCGAGACGAGAGCCGTCAGTTCAGGGATGATGCTCCGATGGCGGCCCAGGCCGAGATCGGCCTCGATCCGGCTCTCGTGAGCCGCGTTTCTGAGCTCGTCGAGCCTGGGTCTCTCGGCATCCTCGAGGTAGCTCGTCACATTGGTGAGTGCGGACCCCCGCCACAAGTTGAGGGCGCGCCGCAGGGACTCAGCAGCCGCAGCATAGTTTCCACGGGACAGTTCGCCCTGGCCGATCCGGCAGAGCTCCTCGAACTCCACGACGTCGAGCCGGGACCCATTCATTCTGAGCAGGTACCCCGAACCCTTCCGTTCCACTTGAACATCATGGCCGAGCGCTTTACGCAGCCTTGAAATATATGTGTAGATCTGGGCGCTTCGCGTGGCCGGAGGCTGCGCGCCCCAAAGTAAGTAGCTCATGCGGTCGCTCCCGACAAGCCTCTCCCTGGCAAGGAGAAGCGACGCGAGGACGGTGGAGATCTTCGATCCGGAAATGATCACTTCGCAGTCACGGCCATTCGCCTGCACTGGACCGAGGAGCTTGAATTCCACTTTCTCTCCCTGAGATCAATGGAGCGCCTCGGGGCTTGGCGTGGGTCGCAGGCATGAAAGGGGCGTCGGCATCATCACGACTCGCCCGTCCCACCGTCCGACAGCACGCCGGCCGACACGATCGGCGCGCCTTGAAAACAGACCGCCAAGGAACCATCAAAAAGCTCCGCCAGCGGTATGCACGATTCCCCCGCGCTTCCGGCTTAGCCAAAAACCTACGAGACGTTCGACGATACCCGCTCAAACTCTCGCTTCAAATCGAACACCGAACATCCAAAGTGTAACGGCGCACAGTCCACACCGTCAACACAAAACAATTGCAAACCGAACCACCCATGCGGCACTTTCATTTCACCTCCCCGATGACCACGCATGAGATGGTGACGCGGGCGTCGAGCGCACGCTGCTCGGAATATCCGGACATAGGGAACGCATACGTCTTCGTCGGAATAATCCCGTTCGAGGAGACAAATCCAAAGAAGTCATCCGGGGTGTTCCACAAGCGAATGTGGTCCGGTGCCGGACTATTCACTGGAACGTTGATGAAGATCTCGGCCCCCGGCCGCATGACGCCGGTGAGCGAGCGCAGCACCTCCCCCGGGTCGTCCACGTGCTCCAGCAATTCGCTGGCCACGACGCGGTCGAACCCGTCGTTGCCGAGCACCCCGTCCTGAATGTTGTGCAGCGCGAGATCGACGCCGTGCACGCCCATTTCAGCCAGATTTCGCCGCGTGTAGTGGAGACTTCCGGGGCTGATGTCCCAGCCGGTGAGCGCCTGAGTGGCATGTCGGGCGGCAAGGGCCAGAAACAGGCCATGTCCCGGTCCGACCTCCAGGAGCCGGCTTCCCGCAGCACAGCGGGACAGGAAATCGCGTACGTACACCTGGGAGACGTCGGCGTGATTGCGCCACAGGACCTGGGAGAGCAATAGGCCCCGGTGATAGTGATGGATGTCCTCGGAATCATAGAATCCCGACTCCTCCACTTCCCGGACCGATGCGTAGCGATAGCAACCGTGTCTGCGAAAGTAGAGCTCCTCGTCGAGAAGTCTTCGGCACACCCAGCGATAACTGGCCACTACGTCGGCCATCTCCGGTTCCACGAGCTTCCATACGAGGCCGGCGATCTCCTCCGTTCCGCGCAGCGCACGCGAGTCGAGGCCTGCCAGACTGCCGGTCAGGAATTTCTCGTGCTCCGGCCACAAATCGACGACATGCGAGATGATCTTGGCAAGAGACGGGGCGTCCTGTGCGGCGACGGATTCGACAGCGGTAGGCATCTCAGGCGGCCCCTACGCGGCCCGAAGCGGAATCTGGCGACTCCAGTTGCAGCACAAAATCAGTGAGCGCATCGATGGTCGGATATTCCCAGGGGACATTGGCGTCCAGCTCATGTCCGACTCGTTCTTCGATTTGAACGAGCAAAGAGGTGGCCCCGATGGAATCAAGGCCGTACGACGACATCGGCTCGGCGGGCTTGATGTCCTCGGGTGCCATGCGCACATGGGCGGCGACACACTCGGTCAACCAGGCGGCCAGGGTCTCTCGTGCCAAGGGGTCGGCGGGGGCGGTCATTTCGCATCTCCTCGATTAGTCGGACGGGCGGCGCAGCTGCCGCTCGGCGGCGGAGTCAGCCTTGCCAGAGCGGTGCAAGTTCACCGGCCAGATAGCGGCGGCGCATCTCACCGCGCCGTACCTTTCCGCTGGTGGTGCGGAGGACGGAACCGGGTCTGAGCAGGACGACAGTGCTGTCCGTGCCGAACTCGCGGGCGACGGTCAGCTTCATCGCCTTCCCCAGCGCCTGGAGCAGGTCGGCGTCGCGCCCGCGCACCTCGTGCACCACGACGACGTGCTCGTCCCCCGGTTCGGCTTCCGAGGGGGACACCCCGAAGGCCGCGCCGACCTGGCCGAGTTCAGGATGCTGGGTGCGCAGTTCGTGCTCGATGTCATGGGGGTAGAGATTGCGGCCGCGCACGATGAGCAGGTCCTTGATGCGCCCGCTCACAAAGATGTCCCCGTCCACGACGATCCCGAGGTCACCGGTGCGCAGCCACCCTCCGTCGCCGTCCGCGAGGGCGGCGTCGAACGTCGTCCGGGACGCTTCCTTCCGCCGCCAGTACCCCGGCGAGACGCTGGGGCCCCGCAACCAGATCTCGCCGAGGCCGTCCGGGGGCATCGTCCGCCTGGTGACCGGGTCGACGACGCGCACCTCATAGTCCTCCGCGGGACCGCACCCGACCAGGTTGCGGGCCGGACGTCCCAGCCGGGCCGGCGCGAACTCGCCCTGTTCGAGCAGTTCCGCGTCGACACTGCGGACGACGGGCCGCCGGTTGGAGACGCCGCTCACATAGACCACGGTCTCGGCCATGCCGTAGCTCGGGCCGAACGACGTCTCCTGGAAGCCTTGGTCGGCGAAGCGTTTCGCGAAGGCCGTGAGGACCGACGCCTGCACCGGCTCCGAGCCGTTGCCCGCGTACTCCCAGCGCGACAGGTCCAGGCCCGCCACCTGCTCGTCGGTGATCTTGCGCTGACACAGGTCGTAGGCGAAGTTGGGGGCATGGGACACCTGGATGCCGAAGGTGTCGATCATGCGCAGCCAGAGGTGGGGCCGCCGTACGAACGTCATCGGTTGCATCAGATAGCAGGTACCACCGGCCATGAGCGCAGGCAGCAACTGCGCGCTCAGTCCCATGTCGTGGTACAGGGGGAGCCAGCCGCCGGAACGGTAGCCGGACTGCTGTCCCATGCCTCGCAGGTAGGCCGCGCCGTTGTGCAGCATGTTGCCGTTGGTGATCATGACGCCCTTGGCGTCGCCGGTGGACCCCGAGGTGTACTGAAGGAGCACGACCGTGCCGTGGTCCGTCTCCACCGCGTCACCGGCTTCCAGGACTCCGGAGTCCTGGTCCGCGACGTCCGTCGCCATCACGTGGAGGTGGTCGAGGCCATCCTCGGCGCGCCAGGCCCGTACCGTCTCGTAGCCTGACGAATCAGTCAGCACAGTCCGTACGTCGGCATCTGTCGCGATGGCTCTGAGACGGCGCCGCTGCTGGCTGTACTGTCCGGGCTCCGGTGCGGGTACGGCGATGACACCGGCGTACAGACAACCGATGAAGGCGGCCACGAACGGCAGCCCCACCGGGTACAGCAACAGGACCCGGTCACCCGGGCTGGTCCGGCGTCGCAGCCGGGCAGCCACCGCACGAGCCTCCTCGTCCAGCCTGCCGTACGTCCACGAACTGACGCCGTCGGGACCGTCGAGGTGTGCCACATGGGCGACTGCCTGCTCCTCACGGTTCTCTCGGACGCGCCGCCGCAGAAGCGCCGCAACACTCGTCGCAGGGTTCAGCTCATCCACGAATCCACTCCTCATTCCGTTTCCGCCGGTCGAATGCCCTCGTAGGCCACTTCGAGCCGGTCCGGGCCGCGCAGGCTGAGGTTGGGCTTGTACGACAGGCCCGCTGCCGCGAGGCGCGGGTTGACCATGCGCGAGGCGAAGAGTTCGAAGGCGATGCGCACCTCGAGGCGTGCGAGGCCCGCACCGAGGCAGAAGTGCGGTCCTGCCGAGAACGACAGGTGCGGTGCGCCGGTCGGGCGCAGGATGTCGAAGCGGTCCGGGTCCGGGAACACGTCGGGGTCCCGGTTCGCCGCGCCCAGGAGCAGCACCAGGAAATCGCCCTCCTGGGCGTGTGAGCCGGAGAGGGCCACCGGCTCGCGTGCCACGCGTGAAGTCACCTGTACGGGGGCGTCGTAGCGCAGCACCTCCTCCACCGTCTGCCCGGACAACTCGGGTTGGCGGCGCAGGAGTTCGAGCTGGTCGGGGTGGCGCAGCAGGGCCAGGACGCCGTTGCTGATCAGGTTGACCGTCGTCTCGTGGCCCGCGTTGATGAGAAGGATGCAGGTGGCGAGCAGTTCGTGCTCGTCGAGGCGGTCGCCGGACTCCTCCACCCGCACGAGCTGGGAGACGAGGTCGTCACGCGGGTCGGTGCGCCGTTCGGCGATGAGATCGCGGAAGTACTGGATGAACTCGGCGCGTGCCTGCGCCGCCTGGGCCGTGGCGCGCGGGGCGACGAGGCCGGGCAGCGGCGGTTCGAGGGCCTCGGACAGCTTGGCCGACCAGTCCTGGATCAGGTACCGGTCCGCGAAGGGCACCCCGAGCAGTTCGCACATGATCCGCAGCGGCAGTGGATAGGCGAGGTCGGAGACGACCTCGAACCGCCCTTTCGCGGCCGCTTCGGAGAAGAGCTCATCTGCGGCCCCCCGGATACGCGGCTCCAGCGCGGCGACCACACGCGGGGTGAACGCCTTGACCACCAGCCTGCGGAGCCTGGTGTGATCCGGCGGGTCCAGGTGCAGGAAGTTCCGGGTCCTTGGCCCCTTGGCGTTCGGGGAGAGACGCGCGCGTTCGCGTTCGCTGCTCATGGCCGGGTGGCGCAGTACGGCGGAGCAGTCCGCGTGCCGGCCGATGAGCATGAGCCCTTCGGCGGTCCGGGACGGCGACGCGAGCGCGAGCTCCCGCAGGACGGGGTAGGGATCGGCTCGGTTCAGCGGGTCGGTGAGGCGAGTGAGATCGACGGTGTCGGTGCTCATGCTCCGTATCCACCCCATTCGGCGAGCATGCGGGCCTGTTCCGCCTCGCTCGGCGCTCCCGCTTCGGAGACCAGCTGCTCGGGGTCATCGGCCAGGGAGACCAGGAGGTCCGAGCACCGGTCGATCAAGTCGCGTGCCGTCTTCGCGGATATGACGTCGGGCCGGTGGTTCAGGGCCAGTTCCAGAAATTCGCCGCGGATGGCCGCCAGTCGCAGCGGGTACGGAGTTCCTTCGACGAGCGCATGGGTGGCCACCCGCAGCTCGCCCGCCGTGATGTCCAGGTCCTTGGCGTTCATCGAGGCATCGAGGAAGACCGTGGTGGTGTCGAACAGTGCGCTGAAGCCCGTGAGTTGCTGGATGCGGGAGAGACCGAGGTGCTGATGATCCATCAACTGGGCTTGCTCGTCCTGGAGTTGCACCAGCAGGTCGCACAGCTTCACGTCCGGTCGCAGCCTGACCCGTACCGGCAGGGTGTTGGTGAACAGGCCCACCATCCGCTCCATCCCGGGCACCTCCGGCGGCCTGCCGGAGACGGACGTGCCGAACACGACATCGTCCGAACCGGTCCACCGGGACAGTTGCAGGGCCCAGACGCCTTGCACCGCGGTATTGAGCGTGACCCCGTGATGACGGCACCAGGCGACCAGACGGGTGGTGTCCGAGGGAGTCAACCGCGTGGCCAGGGTGTGCTGTTCGAGACGCGAGGACTCTGCCGCACCGGGCGCCACCAGGGTGGGCCCTGCCAGACCGGCCAGTGCGACGGTCCAGGCACGGTCGGCCGCGGCGCCGTCCTGGGCCGCGACCCAGGACAGGTAGGCGCGGTAGGGGGTCACCGCCGGCAGCGGGCCGGCCTGTGCGGGACCTTCGTAGAGGGCGAACAACTCGCGCAGCAGAACCGGCGTCGACCAGGCGTCCACCAGGATGTGATGTCCCGTGATCACCAGCCGGTGCAGCCCCGGCGCGAGGGCGAGCAGCCTGAATCGCAGGAGCGGCGGACGGGCGAGGTCGAAGGGCCGGGTACGGTCGTCGGCGGCCAGCCGCGTCGCCCGCTCCTCCCGCTGCCCGGGAGTCAGCTCGGACAGGTCGGCCGTGACCCAGGGCACGGAGAGCGAGGCATGGATCGCCTGGACCGCCCGGTCGCCCACGTCGTGCACGAAGGCGGCACGCAGATTGCCGTGCCGGTCGATCACCTGTTGGGCCGCGGCGCGCAGTGCCGTCGCATCGAGCTCACCGCGGAGGTCCATCTGGAGCTGGGCCGCGTAGACGTCGGCGTCCCCTTCATGGAGCAACTCGTGGAAGAGGAAGCCCTCCTGCAGCGGGGACAGCGGCAGCACCTCCGTGACGCCGGGACGCGTCCGCCGCAGCCGGGCGAGCACCTCGTCCTCGTCGGGCAGCAGCACGGGGCCCGATTCCGCGCGTTCGCCGCCCGGGTCGCCGGGACCGGAAGCGGCGGCGAGGGTCTCGACCGTGCGGTGCTGGAAGATGTCGCGGACGGTGATCGCCACGCCCTCGCGGTATGCCGCCGACGCCAGACGGGTGGCGATGATGCTGTCGCCGCCCAGGTCGAAGAACGAGTCGTCCGTGCCCACCCGTTCCAGGCCGAGGGCCTCCGCCATCAGCCCGCACAGCACCTTCTCGCGCTGGGTACGGGGCTCGCGTCCTGAGGCGAGCGCGGAGAAGTCGGGTGCGGGCAGTCGGTCGGTGTCCACCTTTCCGTTGACGGTCAGCGGCCACTCTTGTTCCACGAGCACGACCACCGCGGCCGGCACCATGAAGTCCGGCAGCCTGGTGCGGGCCCAGGCGCGTATGTCGGCGGCGTGCGGACGCGTTCCGGCGAGGGGCGCGACGTACCCTACGAGCCTGCGCTCGCCCCGCTCGTCCTCCCGGACCAGGACCTCCGCGGAAGCCACCTCGGCATGGTCGGTGAGCACGGACTGCACCTCACCTGTCTCGATCCGGTAGCCGCGGATCTTCACCTGTCCGTCGGTGCGTCCGATGTAGTCGAGCGGGCCGTCCGCTCGGCGGCGCACCAGATCGCCGGTGCGGTACATCCGGGCGCCGGGCGGCCCGAAGGGGCAGGGCAGGAACGCTTCGGCGGTCACGGCGGGCCGCCGCCAGTAGCCGCGGGCCAGTCCGGCTCCGGACACGAACAGCTCGCCCATGGTGCCCGGCGGGACCGGGCGCAGCTCGTCGTCGAGGATGAACGCGCGGGTGTTGGACAGCGGGATGCCGATCGGCGCGTGCTGCTCGCCGACGAGCGGGACGCTGGCGGTGGCGGCGACCGTGTTCTCGGTCGGGCCGTACACATTGACCACCCGGCACCGTGCCGACCAGCGCCCGATGACGCCAGGGCTGGGAGCCGAGCCGCCGACCATGAGGTTGACGAGGTCCGGGAGTTCCTCGTCGGGAATGGTCTCCGCCATGGTCGGCGTCCAGCCGGCGTGGGTGATCCGCTGCTCGCGCATGAACTCGGTCAGCTCCGGGCCCGGCAGCGACGCGTGCGGCGGCGTCAGGACCACCCGCGCCCCCACCTTCCAGACCGGCCAGAAGTCCGCGCCGGACGCGTCGAAGCTCAGGGAGAGGAACTGCAGCACCCGGTGGTGGGGTTCGACGCGGAGTACACGGGCGTAGACGCCCGCGAAACTCACGACGCTGCCCTGGCTGATCACCACGCCCTTGGGCAGGCCCGTCGAGCCGGACGTGTAGATCATGTAGGCGGCGTTCGCCGCGCCGAGCCGTCCGGCGCGCTCTTCCTGCGTCACATCGTGATCGGCCTCCACACGCCGGCCCGGCGCGTCGACGGTCAGGCGCGGCACTCCGGCCGGCACGACGAGGTCGGAGTCCTGGGCGGTCACCACACAGACCGGGGCGCAGTCGTCGAGCATGCGGGACACCCGCTCGGCCGGGTAGGCGACGTCGATCGGCACATAGGCCGCACCCGCCTTGACCACTGCGAGCAGGGCGACGAAGAAGTCCGTCGAGCGGGGCAGCGCGAGTGCGACGAAGCGCTCGGGCCCGGCGCCGTGCGCGATGAGTGTGCGCGCGAACCTATTGGCGCGGGCGTTGAGTCGGGCGTACGTCAGGGTCTCGTCCAGCGTGGTGAGCGCCGCCGCGTCCGGGGTCCGGCGCACCTGGTCCTCGAACAGTTCCGGAAGGATCGTGTCCGGGACACGCGTGCGCGGGTCGTCGGCGCCCTCGATGAGCTCCCGCTCCTCCGCCTCGCTCAGCAGGGGCAGCTCGCCGACCGGTGTGTCCGGTCGGGCGACCGCCGCTTCCAGGAAACGCAGGAAACGCGCCTGGTGCCCGTCGAGCGTCACGGCGTCGCACAGCGTGGCGTCGGCGTCGAACACGAGCTGCGGCGCATGCCCGTCGCGGCGGTCGAAGACGTGGAGCGCCAGGTCGCCGGTCGTCGCGGGCAGCAGGCTGCGGAGCGCGGCCGGGATGCCGTCGAAGTCGAGCCGCAGGTCGAAGGACATCACGTTGATCATCACGCCGAGCAGGCCCTTGCCGTCCGCCGCAAGGCCCAGCTCCCTGCGGAGGTCCTCGTGCAGGTAGCGCTGGTGCTTGAGCATGACGCGGATCTCCCGCACCACGGTCGGCAGCAGGCTGGAGAGCGAGTCGTCGTCGCTCACGGGCAGCCGCAGCGGCATCGCGTTGGCGGTCAGGAACGGGGCCCGCATCATGGCGGGGGTCATCCGGGCCGTGAGCGGCACCGTCAGCACGACTTCGCGCTGCCTCGTGGTCCGGGCGGTGTACGCGGCCATGGCGGCGATGAGCGTCGCCGGCCATTCGGCTGCGCCGGACCGGGCGCTCTCCCTGAGCCGCCGCTCGGTCTCCTCGCTCAGGGCGCCGGCCCGGTTGAGGGTCGGCACGTCGGCGCCGCCGCTCCGTGCGCCCTGCGCGCGGTCCTCCACCAACCGGGTGGGGGTCGGCCGGTCCGCGAAGCGCTCGACCCAGTACGCGCGGTCGCGGGCGAAGGCTTGGGACGCGTGATAGGCGGCTTCCTCCCGCGCCAGCTCGTCCAGTGTCGTGAACTCCGCTGCGGGGGCGGGCGTGTTCGCGACCAGTGCGGTGTAGAGCTGCGCGAGCCTGCGCAGCAGCAGCGACTCACCGTAGGCGTCGATGAGGATGTGGTGGAAGCAGTGGTAGTAGAAGAACCGGTCCGGGGCGAGCTGAAGCAGCGCGTAGGCCGAGGGCTCCGCGGTCAGGTCGATGGGCCGCAGCGCCTGGGTCCGCATCCAGTCCAGGGCGGCCGCCTCGGGGTCGGCCTCCCGGGTGAGGTCGAGCAGCGGCAGTTCGGCGTCGCCTTCGCCGACGACCTGGTACAGCCCGTCGTCCTCGATGACGGCGCTGATCCGCATGACCTCGGTCTCCTGCCGCAGTCGGCGCCAGGCCTCGGCCAGGAGGGTCACGTCGAGGCGCCCGCGGAAGTCCACGTACTGGCTGACGTTGTACTGGTGGCCCGAGGAGTCGGCCTGGTGGCCGTACCAGACGCCCGCCTGAACGGCGGTCAGGGGGAAGCGCCGCGTCTGTGCCTCAGACATGCGCCGCCTCCGTCGTCAGCAGGCCCTCCACGAGCAGGCCCATGACATCGAGCGGCGACTTCTCGAAGTAGAAGTGGCCGCCGTCCAGTTGGCGCACCCGGCAGGCGGCCATGGTGCAGGCGCCCCAGCGTTCGGCGTCGGCCTGGGTGACGGACGGGTCGTCCTTGCCGATGATCGCGGTGATCGGGCAGGTCAAGGGGGCGCCGGAGACAGGCCGGTAGCTCTCCACCATGCCCAGGTCGTGGCGCAGGACGGGCAGGACGAGGCGGGACAGTTCCTCGTTCTCCAGCAGGGCCGCGCCCTCGCCTCCCAGGCTGCGTACGAACTCCTTGACCGTGGCGTCGTCCAGGCTCAGCCCGTTGGGGCGGCAGTGGGCGGGGGCTTTGCGGGCCGAGGCGAAGAGACGCACCAGCGGGGTGGGGAAGCGGGGCTGGAGCAACCGGGCCGCCTCGAAGGCCACGGTGGCGCCCATGCTGTGGCCGAAGAACGCCGTCGGCCGGTCGAGCCGTTCCCCGACGGCGGCCGCGGTCCACGCGGCGAGTTCGGCGACGTCCCGCGGCAAGGTGTCGCCCAAGCGGTCCTGCCGGCCGGGGTACTGCACGACGGCGACCTCGATCGCGGCGGGCAGCAGAGCACCCCAGTCGCGGAAGGCGCTCGCGGCGCCTCCGGCGTGCGGGAAGCAGACGAGCCGGATGCGAGCGCGGGGGCGTGGTGTGAAGACACGCAGCCAGGTGTTCCAGGAAGAGGCCATGTCTCATCCCACCCGCTGGGCGGAGTGGCCCGTGAGGTCCGCGGAAGCGGTGGCGTCCGGGGCAGCGGGCGGGGTGAACGCCTCGGCCATGGCCACCGCGATACGCCGGTCACCGGTGAACGGCTCGCGCCCGTGCGAGGCGAGCATGTTGTCCACCACGAGCAGATCGTCCTGCTGCCAGTCGAACCGCGTGGAGCACGAGCGGTAGCAGTCCCTGAGGTGGGCGACCACGTCGTCGGGGATGGGCGCGCCGTCGCCGTAGTACGTGTTGCTCGGCAGGCCCTCCTCGCCGAAGAGGCTCAGGAGGCCCTCGCTCACCTCCTCGGGGAGGGTCGTGTGGTGGAAGAAGGTGATGTGGTTGAACCACACCGGCTCGGCGGTCTCCGGGTGGACGTGGATCGCGCGGCGCACGGCCCGGGTGCGCAGGACGTCCTCGCCCGTCCACTCGAAGGCGATGTCTCTGGTGCGGCAGTACCGCTCGGCCTCGTCAGGGTCGTCGGTGTTGAAGATGTAACGCCATGACGCCCCGAACTCCTCGTGGAAATTGCGGACGACCATCCAGCCGCGGCGGGCGAACTCCTCGCGGACCGCGGGGTCGATCATCGTGTGGAGGCGCCGGGTGTCGGCGAGCGGAGTGGCGCCGCGGGTCGCGGGCGGCCGGTCGCAGTAGAAGAACAGCAGGCGGGGCCAGGACGCCTGGTAGGAGTTCTCGTTGTGGAGGAAGATCTCCTCGTCCGGCGGGTAGTCCGTGGACGTGTAGACGTTGCCCTTGATGGAGCTTCGCGGTGAGGAGCGTTCGGCGTAGGCGAGCGGCTCTCCCGACATGGTGCGCACGGCCTGCTCGAAGCCCGGTACGCCTCCGATGCCGAACCCCCGTAACAGCACGGCGCCGTGTTCCGACAACTGCGAGCGCAGGACGGCCCGGTTGTCACGTATGAAGCTGCTGACGTCCGGGGCGTCCCGATCGCCTTCTACGGTGAGGGGCAACGCTTGTTCCCGGCCCCCGTGCGCAGTCATGAATACGTGCCTCCGAGCGGTGTGAACGGACGGATCGTGAAGCGGCGGTCGGGCGGCTGCTCAGTCGGACATGGCGACGAGCACGCGGCGGGGCCCTTCGAAGGGGCGTCGGCCGTGTCCCACGAGAACGTTGTCGATGAGCAGGAGGTCGCCGGCCCGCCAGTCGACGTCCACGGCGGACGCCAGGCCGCGCTCCTGGATCTGCGCGATGTACTCGGCGGGGATGGGAGTGCCGTCCGCGAAGGTGACCGACTGCGGCATCTCCTCCTCGGGCATGATCTGGGCGAGGGCCGCCGCGGTCTGGTCGCCCAGGCCCGAGGCATGCCACTGGTCGGCCTGGTTGAACCAGACCTCGGCCCCGGTGACCGGATGGCGGGCGGTGGAATGCCGGATCTGGCTCACCCGCAGACCGCCGTCGGGGCGCCACTCCCATTCGGACTGCCCCTTCTCCAGGAAGCGCTCGACCTCGGAGCGGTCCTCCGTCTCGAAGGTCTGCTGCCAGCTCCGGCCGAGTCCCATGCCGCCGTGCAGGTTCTGCGTGTAGCGCACGCCTCCCGCGAAGGCCTCGCGGACCTCCGGGTCGAGCGCGGCGAGCCAGCGGACACCGTCGACCACGGGCGTCGCCCCGCCGCTCAGCGGTGCCCTCTCGCAGTAGAAGAGCAGCCGGGCCGGCCACTGATGGGCGTACGACATCTCGTTGTGCATGGAGATGGTGTACTGAGGCGGGTACTCCGTCGACGTGTAGACGTTCTGGCCGACCTTGGTCCGCGGCGAGTTGCCGTGCACATAGGCGAGTCGGTTCGGCACCAACGCGTCCATGACGGGGTCGAGTTCGGATGTCTCGATCCCGAACCCCCGGAACGTCAGGGCCTTCTGCTCGACCAGCGTCGCGTCGAGCCGCTCCTTGTCCTCGAGGTACGCCACGAGTCCGGGGGCATCGGCCGTGGCACCGGTCTCCTCCGGAGTGACCTCGAACGGTGCCCACATCGGGTTGTTGTGCACCCTCTTGCTCCTTTCATCGCCCGCAGACAATTCTCGGCGCGGACCTATATTTCTTAGCTAATGGGGCTACTCGAGATACCGCAGAAGGCGGAGTGCAGCAGGCGGGCGACGATCGGCGGGGCCCTCAACTCACCGCGGCGAGTGGGGCAGATGAGGTAGACGAGCCGACGCTCGGGGGTCGCGCCGGTCACGATGCCGGCGAGATAGCCGTGCACGATGCCGACCATCCCCCACACGGTCACGTCTCCGGGCAGGGTCACGCTGTCGAGGCCCGCTCCGCAGAACGCGCGACCGCCCTTCGCGTACGGCACGTCGGGGACGCGGTACATCTCCCGCACGATGTCGGGCGGCAGCAGGTCACCCGCGGTGAGGGCGTGCAGGAAGCGGTCGAGGTCGGCCACCGTGGACACCATCTCGCCGGCCGCGCCGTGCAGCGAAGGGCTGTGCCGGGTCACGTCCACGCCCTCGTCGTAACCGCGGACGAAGGGTGCGGCCAGTTCGGGGTCGTCGCCGGGGAGGTGGGTGTGGTCGAGGCCCAGTGGGCGCAGCACCCGGTCCCGGGTCACCTCGGCGTAGGGGTGCCCGGTGACCTGTTCGACGAGCATGCCGAGCGCGACGTAGTTGGCCCGGGTGATCTGCTGCCGGGTGCCGGTCGGGAAGGCGAGTGGGCGGCTCCGGGCGCGGGCGATGAGCTGGTCCGGGGTGAAGGTGTCGAAGCGATGGCGCAGGAACCAGGCGGTGTCGTTGTAGCGGACGTCGCTCTCGTCCACGAGGCCGCTGGTGTGATCCAGCAGGCTGCGTACGGTGACGGTCCCGGGCAGCAGGCCGGGCAGCCGTCGTTCCACCGGCTCGTCGAGCTCGATCCGCCCCTCGGCGACGAGGCTCAGCACGGCCACGGCGAGGAACGTCTTGGTGACCCCGCCGATGCGGAAGTGCTGATCGGCGTGGAGCGGGGCGCCGGTGTCGAGGTCCGCGGTTCCCGAGCCGAAGGTGCTGGTGCCGTCGGGTCCGGTCAGCCTGACCAGGAAGGCGCTCGCCTCCGCGTCCGGGCGCTGCCCGATCACGTCGTGCACGGCATCATGCGTCATCGTGCACCGCCGCTCCGGCACGGCTGGGGCCCTCTACCGGTTCGTCCACGGCGTTCGACCAGCCGTCACTGCCCCGACCGGTGCCCAGACCGGCCTTCGGCTCCCTGATGCGGTCGGCCACGAAGGTCTGGATGTGCTTGCCGGACTCGCCGTTCGTGAGGATGACGAGGCCGTCGCCGGTGCCGAGTTGGGTGAAGGTGCCGTTGCGGTAGCCGACCGTGCGGCCGCCGTGGCCGAATTCGTGGTCGCCGCCGGAGTCGTCGACCACGGAGCCGAGACCGTAGTAGCTGCCGGGGTGCCAGATCATCACCATCTGACGGGCCAGGGGGCGGGTCAGCAGCACGCCGTCGTCGTCGTTGTGGGCCCGGCGGATTTCGAGGGCCACCTTGGCGAGATCCCGGGCGCTGGCCCACAGGCCGCCCGCGGCCACTTCGTTGCGCACCCGCCAACGGCCCGCGATCGGGGCACCGTTCGCGTCGTGACCGATGGCCACCGGCACCGGCGACGTGTCCGGGTGGGCCTGGTCGAAGCTGCTGTCCGTCATCTTCAACGGGTCCAGGACGAGGCGCTGCATCAGCGGGCCGAACCGTTCACCGGTGACGTCTTCGAGGAGCTGTTCGAGCACGGAGAAGTTGATGTTGGTCTTCTTGAACACCTGCCCGGCACGGTGCTCGGCGCGGACGGGCTCATTGGTCGCGGGCGGGGCTCCGCGCAGGACCTCGAGGATCGTCGGCATGGTGGCGTCGGGCAGATGGTTGGTGGGCGGCACGTGACTCAGTCCGGCCTGGTGGCTGAGGAGTTCCCGCAGGGTGATGCCCGAGCTCTGCGGCACCTGCCAGGACGACAGATAGCGGTCGATGTCCTCGTCCAGGTTGAGGACCTTGTCGGCGACGAGCCGCAGGACGCCGAGCACGGTGACGTGCTTGCTGATCGAGGCGACCTGGAACGGCGTGCTCGCGGTGACGGGTGTGGGGCGGTCCGCCGCGGTGACGCCGTACCCCGTGAGGGTGGTCACCTCGCCACCGCGCAGCAGGGCGAGGCCCACGCCCGGTACGGCGTGGCGGTCCATCGCGGCGAGCATGGCGTCCTCGGGGACCGAGGGTGCGGTGTCGCGGCGGGGGGGTCCCGGGGAGGGGTCGGAGGGCGTGTCGGTAGCGGGGGTGAGGTCGGAAACCATGGTCGTGTCTCGCCCTTCCACAAGGGAGTCGATCACTGCGGCCAGATCGCTGAGGACATCGTGTTCGTAGAGCATCCGAAGGGTCAGGGGCATGCCCTGCCGGTGGGCCGCGGCGATCACCCTGGTGATGCGCAGGGAGTCGCCGCCGTTCTCGAAGAACCGGTCGTGCGCGCCCACCCGTTCGAGGCGCAGCACCCTGGACCAGATGTCGGCGAGCGCCCGCTCGGTCGCTGTCCGGGGCTTGACGTGGTCTTTCTGCGGGCCGGCCGGCAGCGAGGACAGGGCGCGGCGGTCCGGTTTGCCCGACGCGGTGAGCGGAATGCGCTCGACGCCCAGGAAGACCGCGGGCACCAGAGCCGCCGGCAGCGACTCGGCGAGGGCGCGGCGCAGAGCGGTGCCGTCCGGGGCGTCGGGTCCGGCCGGCACGGTGTACGCGACCAGGCTCCGGTTGCCCTGTCCGTCGTCCCGCGGCACGACCGCGGCATCGGCGACTCCGGGCAGCCCGCGCAGCGCGGCGGCCACCTCGCCGGGTTCCACGCGGACGCCGTTGACCTTCACCTGGTCGTCGGCGCGGCCGATGAACTCCACCGTGCCGTCGAACAAGACCCGCACCAGGTCACCGGTGCGGTACAGGCGCGCACCGGGCCGCCCGAAGGGATCAGGCACGAACCGCTCGGCAGTGAGCTCCGGCCGGCCCAGATAACCACGGGCCACACCGACACCACCCACATACAACTCCCCCACCACACCCACCGGCACCGGCCGCAGCCCCCCGTCCACCACATGCAGGGAGACGCCCGGCAGCGGACGCCCGATGGGTACCGGGCCCGTATCCTGCCCGGGGTCGTAACGGTGCGCCGTGGCGTCGATGGTGCACTCGGTGGGGCCGTACGTGTTCCACAGGGCGAGCGATCGTCCGCCCACGACACTCCGGGCCAGGTCGGCGTCGAGCGGCTCTCCGGCGGAGAAGACGAGTCGCAGGGCCGAAGCGTCCGCCCATCGCGGGGACTCCGCGAGCGCCCGCAGCACGGTGGGCACCGCCTGGAGCACGGTCACCCGCTCGTCGGCCAGTACGCGGTTCATCGTCTCGGGGTCGCGTTCGGCGCCGGGCGGGGCGAGGACCAGCGTTCCGCCGCTCACCAGGGGGGCGAAGACCTCCCACACGGCGGCGTCGAAGCTCGGTGAAGTCTTGTGCAGCGTACGGTCGTCGGCGCGCAGCCCGATCGTTTCGACGGCCCACCGGACACGGTTGGCGAGGCCGCGATGGGTGACCTGGACGCCCTTGGGCCGCCCTGTCGATCCCGAGGTGTACATCACATAGGCGAGGTGTGCCCCGGAGGACGCCGGTACGGGGTCCGGTTCCGTCGCCGGCGCCGTCGCGACCCGGGCCGCTTCCGCGCCGTCGAGCAGGATCACACGACCGGTGAAGTCGGCGCCGAGGCCTCCCGCGCATGCGCCCGACGTCACGAGCACCGAGGCTCCCGAGTCGGCCATCGTGTGGCGCAGGCGCGCCGGAGGACTGCCGGGGTCGATGGGGACGTAGGCGCCACCGGCCTTCCACACGGCCCACAGCGCCACCACCAGGTCCACCCCACGCTCCAGGCACACCCCCACCAGCGACTCCGCGCCCACTCCCGCACCCCGCAACACATGCGCGACGCGGTTCGCCCGCTCGTCCACCTCCCCGTACGACAACTCCACACCACCGGCGGACACCGCCACCGCCCCCGGCGTCAAACGCACCCGCTCGGCAAGCAACTGAGGCACCAGCACCCCGGGCCCACCCAACTCAGCAGCCCGCAGCCCCGCCACCAACTCCCTTTCCCCCGGCGGAAGAAACACCTCCCCGGCATCCCCCTCACCATCGGCCACCATCGCCTCGAGCACCGCACGGAACATCGCCGCCACCCGCCCCGCATGCGCACGGCTCAACACTCCCGTGTGCGTGCTGATCCCGATGTGGCCGGCCTGTGCGGTCACGGCCAGGTCGAACTCCGTCGCCCCGGCGGTGAGCGTGGGATCCACATCGATCCGGCCGGTGTCGATACTGCTGAAGTCGAGGTAGTTGAAGGAGACCTCGACGAGCCGCCCTTCGCCCGCCATGCGCTGGATCTCCGGCATCGGGAAACGCCGGTGCGGCCACAGCTCCACCTCCCGGTCGAAGACCTGCCGCACCCACTCCCGCCACGTACCCCCCGCACGGTCACATGCGAACGGGACCGTGTTGAGGTACATGCCGTAGACGCGGTCGGCGCCGAGCGCCTCCGGCCGGGCGTCGCAGACGAGACCGGTGCAGAAGGTCTCCTCCTCGGTGATCGAGCCGAGCACCTTCAGATGGGCCGCGAGCAGCACGCTCTTGAGCGAGACGCCCGACCGGCTCGCGAAGGCCCGCAGTCCGTCCGCAAGGTCGTCGACGGGAACGCGGAGCCGGACGCGTTCGCGGGCGGCTCCGGGAGTGCCCCAGTCCGCGGGCAGCGTGAACCGGGGATACCTCTCGATCACGCCGCTCCAGTAGGCGCGGTCCTCGGGCGAGGCGAGCGCCTGCAGTTCACCGGCGACGAAGTCCGCGTAGCGCACCGCCGCGGGTGGCGGGCTCGTGGGCGTCGTCCCGTTCCTGATCTCCTCGTAGCAGCCGAGGAGTTCCACCAACAGGTTGTAGTGGCTCCATCCCTCGGAGATCGCGTGGCAGCGGACGACGGTCAGCCACCAGGCTCCGTCGCCCTCCTGGTGCGCGCACAGCCGCAGCAGCGGCGGCGATGCCAGGTCGAAGGGGCGGTCCCGCTCCTGGGCCTGGTAGGCGTCGAGGGAGTTCTTGATCTGCTCGGCGGTCGATCCGCCCAGGTCTCGCAGGTGTACCGGGACTTCGGCGGCGGGATGCACCAGCTGCATCGGTACGGAGAAGGTGTGCAGGTCGAACGAGGTGCGCAGGGCCTCGTGCCGTTCCACCACTGTCTGCGCCGCACGGCGCAACGCCGTGAGGGAGACGGGGTGTTCGTCGCGTATCCGGAAGGAGGAGACGCTGTGGTACGGATGCAGGGAGTCGTCGGAGAGCATCTCCACGACCATGCCGATCTGCGTCTGGGCCATGGGGTACGCGTCGACGACGCCGTCCGGCACCAGCTCGCGATCCGGTGCGTCCACCAACGCGAACGCCACCACCGACTCCTGCGACTGTGCCGCGGGACGATCCGCCATCACCTCACACAGACCCGCCACCGTCCGCCGGTCGAACACATCCCGCACCGACACCGAAAGACCCCCGGCCCGCAACGCCCCCACCAACGCCACCGCCCGAATCGAATCCCCACCCAGATCGAAGAACCCGTCGAAGACCCCCACCCGCTCCACGCCCAACACCTCCCCCCACACACCCGCCACCCGCTCCTCCAACCCCGAACGCGGCCCCACATGGGCGGTGTTCAGGGATTCGCCGTCGGGAGCGGGCAGAGCGGCGCGGTCGAGCTTGCCGTTGGCGTTCAGCGGCAGCGCGTCCAGCGGCACGAAGGCGGCGGGCACGAGGTGGGCGGGCAGGGTCCGTTCGAGGGCGGCGCGCAGCTCCGCGCCGTCGGGGGTAGCGCCTTCGGCGGGGACCACGTAGGCGACGAGGGCGGGCGCGCGGCCCAGCACGGAGACCACGACGCAGGCTTCCGCCACCCCTGGGAGCATGACGAGGGCGGCCTCGACCTCGCCGGGCTCGACGCGGTGGCCGCGAATCTTCACCTGGTCGTCGGCGCGGCCGACGAACTCCACCGTGCCGTCGAACAGAACCCGCGCCAGGTCACCGGTGCGGTACAGGCGCGCACCGGGCCGCCCGAAGGGATCAGGCACGAACCGCTCGGCAGTGAGCTCCGGCCGGCCCAGATAGCCACGGGCCACACCGACACCACCCACATACAACTCCCCCACCACACCCACCGGCACCGGCCGCAGACTCTCATCGGCCACGTGCAGGGAGACGCCCGGCAAGGGACGTCCGATCGGGACCCGGTCGGGGGCGGGCGAGATGTTCACCGGCATCACGGACGCGCCCACGGTCGTCTCGGTCGGGCCGTACTCGTTGATCAGCCGCCCCGGGCCCAGCCACTCCAGCCAGCGATCAGCCGCGGTTCCGGTCAGGGTCTCCCCCGCCGACAGCACGGTCCCTGCCAGCGCCCTGGCGCGCTTTCTGTCCAACTGCCCTGCCAGTAGCTCCAAGTGACTGGGAGTGAGTTTCAGGAAGCTGAAAGGACCGGCCGCGCACAAGCCGTCCGCCAGATCCGCCAGATCACCGTCCTCGGGCCACATCCACAGACGCTGTCCGCTGACCAGCGGTGCCCAGAGGTTGGGCACGACGAGATCGAAGGCCACCGACGAGAACAGCGCGGATCCGCCGTCGCCGTGGGAGGTCAGGGTCTGCGCGGCCCAGCGCACATGGTGGGCGAGGCCGCGATGGGTGACCTGGACGCCCTTGGGCCGCCCCGTCGACCCCGAGGTGTGGATCACGTAGGCCAACTGGTCCGCATCGAGCGGTGCGTCCAGCGGTTCCGGGTCGAGCGGGACGCCGCCCAGCGGTTGCGAGGCACTCGTCCGTGCCGCCTCCGCGCCGTCCACGCGGACGCAGGTCGCCGACCCGAGCGCCTCCTCCACAGCCGAGGCGACGGAGCCGCCGGTCAGCACGGTCCGGATGCCGGCGTCCCGCACCACCGAGCGCAACCGGGGCAGCGGGAAGGCCGGGTCCATGGGGACGTAGGCGCCGCCGGCTTTCCACACGGCCCACAGCGCCACCACCAGGTCCACCCCGCGCTCCAGGCACACCCCCACCAGCGACTCCGCGCCCACTCCCGCACCCCGCAACACATGCGCGACGCGGTTCGCCCGCTCGTCCACCTCCCCGTACGACAACTCCACACCACCGGCGGACACCGCCACCGCACCCGGCGTCCGACGCACCCGCTCGGCAAGCAACTGAGGCACCAGCACCTCGGGCCCACCCATCTCAGCAGCCCGCAGCCCCGCCACCAACTGCCTTTCCCCCGGCGGAAGAAGCTCCTCCCCGGCATCCCCGTCACCATCGGCCACCATCGCCTCGAGCACCGCACGGAACATCGCCGCCACCCGCGCCGCATGCGCACGGCTCAACACCCCCGTGTGGCTCTTGAGGCTGATGCGTCGGGAGAGGGTGGTGACGGCGAGGTCGAACTCGGTCGTGCCGGGCGCCATGGCGGTGCCGAGATCGGCGACTCCGTCATCGAGGCGGTCGAAGTCCACGTGGTTGATCAGGACGTTGACGAGCCGCCCTTCGCCCGCCATGCGCTGGATCTCCGGCATCGGGAAACGCCGGTGCGGCCACAGCTCCACCTCCCGGTCGAAGACCTGCCGCACCCACTCCCGCCACGTACCCCCCGCACGGTCGAATGCGAACGGGACGGTATTGAGGTGCATGCCGTAGATACGGTCGGCGCCGAGCGCCTCCGGCCGGGTGTGGACGACGACTCCCGCGCTGAACCGCCGCTGATCGGTGAGCGAGCCGAGGACCTTGCCGTACGCGGCCACCAGCACGCTCTTCAGGGAGGCGTTCGCCGAGGCGGCCAGGGCCCGCAGGCCGTCCTCCAGGTCGTCGAAGGGCACGGACTCCCAGTACGTCCGCACCGGCTCCCGCGGGTCACCCCACTCTGCCGGCAGGCTGAACCTGGGGTGCGTCTCCACGATCCTCGTCCAGTAGGCGCGGTCCTCGGGCGAGGCGAGGGACCGCAGTTCACCGGCGATCGAGTCGGCGTAGCGCACCGCGACGGGCGGTCGCGGTGCCACGGCCCGGCCGTCCCTGATCCGCAGGTAGCAGTCGATCAGTTCACGCATCAGGGAGTGGTAGCTCCACCCTTCGACGATGGCGTGGAACTCCGTGATCGACAGCCACCACCCGTCGTCGCTCACATGGGCGGTCAGCCGCATCATGGGCGGCTCGGCCAGGTCGAAGAAGTGGGCTCGTTCCGTGTCGTGGAACCTGTCGAAGTCGGCGCGCAGCGCCGTCGCGTCAAAGCCCCGGCGGTCGCGCACCGCCACGGGCACCGTCGCCGTCGGATGCACCAGCTGCATCGGTACGGAGAAGGTGTGCAGGTCGAAGGAGGTGCGCAGTACCTCGTGCCGGTCGACGACGACCCGTGCCGCATCGCGCAGTGCCGACACGGAGAAATCCCGGTCGTCACGCATCCGGGTCGTGGCGACGTTGTGGTAGTTGCTGAACCGGTCGCGGGTCAGCATGTCCACCACCATGCCGATCTGTGCCGACGCCATCGGGTAGGCGTCGACGACTCCGTCCGGCACCAGCTCGCGATCCGGTGCGTCCACCAACGCGAACGCCGCCACCGACTCCTGCGACTGCGCCGCCGGACGATCCGCCAAAACCTCACACAGACCCGCCACCGTCCGCCGGTCGAACACATCCCGCACCGACACCGAAAGACCCCCGGCCCGCAACGCCCCCACCAACGCCACCGCCCGAATCGAATCCCCACCCAGATCGAAGAACCCGTCGAAAACCCCCACCCGCTCCACGCCCAACACCTCCCCCCACACACCCGCCACCCGCTCCTCCAACCCCGAACGCGGCCCCACGTACACGGCTTCGGGCAGGAGCGTGGAGCGGTCCGGCCGGGGCAGGCGGTCGCGGTCGAGCTTGCCGTTGGCGGTCAGCGGCAGCGCGTCCAGCGGCACGAAGGCCACGGGGACCATGTACGAAGGGAGCCGTGCCGCGCAGTGTGCGGCAAGTGCCTCGGCCTTGACCGCGCCGTCGTCCTGGGGCACCACGTAGCCGATCAGCCGGTGGTCGCCGGTGGCCGTGCCGTCGACGACCACGACTGCCTGGCTGACGGCCTGGTGCTCCCGCAGGACGGCCGCGATCTCGCCGGGCTCGACCCGGTAGCCGCGCACCTTGACCTGGTCGTCCGTCCGGCCGAGGAACTGGAGCTCTCCTTCGGGGCCCCGGCGGGCGAGGTCGCCGCTGCGGTACAGGCGGGCACCGGGCGGCCCGAAGGGATCAGGGACGAACCGCTCGGCGGTGAGCTCCGGCCGGCCCAGGTAACCGCGGGCCACACCGGGACCACCGACATGGATCTCGCCGCGCCCACCGTCCGGCACGGGGCAGCCCTGGCCGTCGAGGAGATGAACGGTGAGGTCGTCCAGCGGCAGCCCGACTGCATTGGCGGCGAGGGGGTCGAGGTCGTCGCGGGTGATCCGGTGGAAGGTGGTGTGCACGGTCGTCTCGGTGATCCCGTACATGTTGACCAGAGCAGGACCGTCCAGGCCGAACCGGTCGGCCCAGGGCCGCAGACCGGGGATGTCGAGGCGTTCGCCCGCGAAGATCACCGTCCGCAGGGCGAGTCGGCCGAGCCGGGGATCTTCCGCCTCGGCCGCGGCCACCAGGCCGCGGAACGCCGAGGGGGTCTGGCTGAGCACGGTGACGCCTTCCGCGGCGAGCAGGTCGATGAGCTCCTGCGGCGTACGACTGACCTCGTGCGGTACGACGACGAGCCGGCCGCCGTGCAGGAGGGCGCCCCACATCTCGAAGACGGCGACGTCGAAGGCGTAGGAGTGGGTCATCGACCAGACGTCACCCTCCCCGAAGGCGAGGTGCCGGCGTGCGTTGGTCAGCAGGCGGTGGACGTTGGTGTGGGTGAGGGCTACGCCCTTGGGGCGGCCCGTGGACCCGGAGGTGTAGATCGCGTAGACGAGGTTGTCGGGGACGCAGTCGGTCACGGGGGCGCTCGCCGGGGACGTGCGCACCGGATCCTCGGCGTCGTCAAGGACGACGATCTCGGCGCGGGTGCCGTTCAGCAGGCCGGTGGTGGAGGACTGGGCGAGCACCACCGAGGCTCCGGCGTCCCCCAGCGCGAACCGCAGCCGCTCGCCCGGGTGCGAGGGATCGAGGGGTAAGTAGGCCGCGCCTGCCTTGAGCACACCGAGCAGGGCGGGTACGAGTTCGGCGCCCCGGTCGAGGCAGACGCCCACCAGGCTTTCGGGCCCGGCACCCAGACCCCGCAGGCGGTGCGCCACGCGGTTGGCCCGGGCGTCGAGTTCCCCATAGGTCAGGGTGGTGCCCGCGGCCACGACGGCGACGGCGTCAGGGGTCCGTCGCGCCTGCTCCTCGAAGAGGGAGTGCAGACAGCGGGGAGCTTCCCGGGCCTGCGGGCCGGGTGCATGTGCGACGGTGCCTTCGTCGAGCACGTCGAGCATGTCGAGCACGTCGAGGTGGGAGAGCGGGGTGCCGGGCTCGTCGACCGCGTGCCGCAACAGCCGGTGGTACTGGCGCAGGAGCCGCTCGGCGCTGGCCCGGTCGAACAGCGCGGTGGCGTACTCGAGCCGGGAGGTCAGGGTGCCGTCGGGGCCCTCCTCGACCGTCAGGCCGAGATCGAAGCGGGCGCGGGGCGCGAACGCGTTCAGCACCTCGGTGCCGACGCCCGGGAACCCGTAATCCTCCGTCGCCGTCTCGCGCATCATGAACATGCTCTGGAACAGGGGCGTACGGGACATGTCCCGCTCCGGTGCCAGCTCGCGCGCCAGGATGGGGAACGGCGCCTCCTGATGGTCGAAGGCGTCGAGCACCGTCTGCCTGGCCTGCCGCAGCAGCGCGTCGAAGGACGGGTTGCCTTGCCAACGGGCGCGCAGGACAAGGCTGTTGATGCCGTAGCCGATCAGATGCTGGACTTCGGGCCGGGTGCGTCCCGACACGACGGTGCCCACGGCCAGGTCCGTGCTGCCGGTGTGGCGGGCGAGGAGCGCCTGGAAGGCGGTGAGCAGGACGACGAAGGGCGTGGTGTCGTACCGTCCTGCCAGCGCCCGCACGCCGTCCGTGAGTGCCGTCGGCAGGTGGGACCTGACCGCGTCGGCGGTGTGGTCGCGACGGGCGGGACGCTGCCGGTCGGTGGGCAGGTCGAGGACGGGCAGGTCGGCGAGGCGCGTCCGCCAGTAGGCCAGGTGGCGCTGCCCGGCGGGGCCGGAGATGTGCTGCTGCTCCCAGGCCGCGTAGTCCGCGTACTGGATCTCCAGGGGCGGGAGTTCGGGCGAGGTGCCGGTCACCGCGGCCCGGTAGAGCGCTCCCATCTCCTGGGCGAACAGCCGGGTCGACCAGGCGTCGCAGGCGATGTGGTGTGCCACCAGCACGAGCACATGGTCGTCGGGCGCGCAGCGGATCAGCCTGCCGCGCACCGGCCAGTCGTGTGCGAGGTCCAGTGGCGCCGACGACTGCTCGGTGAGGATCCGCAGGACCTCCGCCTCCCGGGCCTCGTCCCGGAGCGTGGACAGATCGACGCGGGGGAGATCGCGCGGCCCGTCCGGGTGGACGGTCTGGACGGGTCCTTCGTCGCCCATGGCGTAACGGGTGCGCAGGATCTCGTGCCGATCGAGCACCCGCGCCCAGGCGTGCAGCAGCGCCTCGCCGTCGAGCGGCCCCGTGAACCGCAGCGCCATCGGCACGAGGTACTCGGGGCTTTCTGGGTCGAGCTGGTTGAGGAACCACATCTGCTGCTGCCCCGAGGAAAGCGGCAGCGGGGCCGAGCGGTCCGCACGGGGCAGGGCGGCCCGGCGGCCGTGCCTCCTGCCCGCCAGTCTGAGTCTGAGGTATTCGGCCCGGGCTGCGTCCTGCGAGGTGGTCATGTCCCTCTCACCCATCGTCATCCCTCTCTCGTGACCTCGCCCGTCCGCTGTGCGGGTGGCACACCGCCCTGCTCCTTGGACAGCAAGGGGCTGTCACCGGCGCTTCGGACGGCCGGGCTGAGCACGGTGGAGACAGCGAGGAGAAACATCACCGCGGCGACCCCGGCGATCGTGTGGGTGGTGCTGAAGGTGCTCAGCAGCACTCCCCCGGCGATCGCGCCGAGGGAGTTGGACCCGGAGGACACCAGCATGGCGACGCTGGTGACCCGGCCCTGGAGGCCGTCCGGGGTCGTCTGCACCTGGTAGACGCCGGCCGAGACGTTCATCGAAGCCCCGACGAAGCTGACGAGCGCCATCAGCCCGCCGATCGCGTACAGACCGGTGGTGAGGGCCAGGCACGAGGTGACGGCCGCCCACGCGGAGAACGCGCCCACCAGGATGGTCCGGGGCGCCAGATGCTTGAGGAGCCGGGAGGCGAACAGGGACCCCAGGACGCCCCCGACGCCCGACACCGCTCCGATCACCCCGATCGCGGTCGGTGAGCCGCCGTTCTCCTTGACCACCAGGATGATGGCGAGGCCCGAGATCTGGAACAGCAGATTGCTCCCGGCGACCAGGCAGACGGCCGCGCGCAGGAAGCGCTGACCGCGCAACCAGGTGATGCCTTCCAGGAGTTCGCTGCGCAGCTTGCCCGGCGCCGCACGGCGCTCGGCCTGGAACTCCGCCTTGACGAACAGGAGGCCGATCAGGGACAGCACGTGGCCGACCGCCGTGCTGAGGAAGGGGGTCCAGCGCGCGAACGCGAACAGGGAGCTCCCGGCGGGCTGCCCGATCAGCCCGGCGGCCTGCGCACGGGCCTCGTTCTGCGACAGCGCCGCGGGCAGGTGCTGCGGATGGACCACGTTGCGTACGGCGGCCCGCTCCGCGAGCCGGTAGACGATGGCCGCGCTGCCCTCGACGAAGGCCACCGCCATGAGGTGTCCCAGCCAGAGACGGCCCGCGAGAAGCGACACCACGAGCGTGGACATGGCCACGCACCCGACGATGTCGCATCCGATCATCACGCGGCGCCGGTCGTACCGGTCGACCAGCACCCCGGCCGGCAGCTGCACGAGCAGCATGGGCAGCAGGGAAGCGAAGCCGATGAGGCCCGCGCCCACCGTCGAGTCCAGGTACCAGATCGCCAGCAGGGGATAGGCGACGGTGCTCATCCGGTAGCCGAGCATGGACAGTCCTGCCCCGGTCCACAGCAGCAGGAAGTCCCGGTTGCGGCGCAGCGGGCCGCTGGGCTGGTCCTGCTGCGCCGCGGTGTCCTCGGAGAGGGTCATTCAAGGGACCCGGAATCGAGACGTCCGCCCTGCCTGCACCACTCCAGGACGGCCATGGCGCTGTGCATCTTGTTCTCCGCCTGGTCGAAGGCGATGCTCGCCGGGCCGTCGAGCACCTGTGCCGTGACCTCCTCGCCCCGGTGGGCGGGCAGGTCGTGCATGAAGACCGCGGACGGGCTGTGTTCCCACAGCGCCTGCGTCACCTGGAAGGGCGCGAAGATCCGCTGCCAGTCGTCGTCGGCCTTGCTGGTTCCTGTGGTGCGCCAGCGCGTGGTGTAGATGACGTCGTACGTTCCCAGGGGTCCTTCCATGTCATGACGCTCGGTCAGGCGGGCGCCGCTGCGCGCGGAGTGGGCCTTGGCGGAGCGCAGGATGTCGTCGGTCAGGCCGTATCCCGGCGGGGTGCGCAGATCGAACTCGACCTCCGGGTAGCGGGACAGGGCCAGGGCGAGCGCGGCGGATGTGTTGTTGCCCTCGCCGAGGTACAGGATCCGCAGGCCCTTGATCCGCCCGAAGTGCGCGTGCAGGGTGGTCAGATCGGTGAGCGCCTGCGTCGGGTGCTCCTCGGCGCTCATCGCGTTGACCACGGACATCCGGTCCTGGGCGGCCCACGCCCGCAGCTCCGCCGACGGGCCGCCGGTCCTCGCCACCAGGACGTCGAGCATCCGTGAGAAGACGCGGCCCGTGTCCTCGCTGCTCTCGCCCGTGTTGGTCTGGAGATCGTCGGGACCGTAGGTGATCAGCCGTCCGCCCAGGCGCAGGGCGCCCGAGGAGAAGGCGGTACGGGTACGGGTGGAGGTCATGCGGAAGTAGATCCCGGCGACCTGGCCGTCCAGGGGCGACGGGCGTCCGGCCCGGCCGGTGCTGTACTCGACTCCGCGGCCGACGAGCGCATGCAGTTCGTCGTCCGTCAGGTCGTCGATCGATATGAGGCTGCGCACGGGGGTGTGCATGGGTCATTTCCTCCGGTCGGTCATTTCCAGGGCTCTGATCAGGTGGAGGCCGCCCGGACCGTTGGTCAGGGCGACCCAGCCGGTTCCGGAGTGCAGGCCGCACAGCGTCAGGCCGCGGTACCCGACGGCTTCACCGCCGTGGCCGAAGTACACCTCGCCGCCCGTGCTGTCGATCACCGTGCCGAGTCCGTAGGCGCTGGCCCGGTGGGGTGTCAGCATCTCCTCGGCGCGGTGGGCGGAGAGCGGTGCGAGCGGCCTGCCCAGCCGGGAGCCGCGTACGGCGAGGGCCAGTCGTGCCATGTCGACGGCGGTGCTCCACAGGCCGGCGGCCGCCATGTCGGGACGCAGCAGCCAGCCGTCCGCGAGCGGCGCCCCCTCCTCGGTGTGCCCGAGGGCCACGGGCCGCCCGGAGGTCTGCGGGTGGCGCTGGTCGAAGCTGCTGTCGCGCATGCCCAGCGGGTCCAGGACGAGCGTCCGCATGAGTTCGGGGAACGGTTCCCCGGTGACGTCGGTGAGCACTTGCTGTACGACGGAGAAGTTGGCGTTGGCCTTGCGGAATACGCTGCCCGGCGGCAGTTCTCGGGTGACCGGCGGGTTGGTCGCCGGCGGCCGTCCCTGCAGCAGGTCGAGCAAGGTGGCGGCGGGCTCCTGACTGCGTGGGAAGCCCTTGCTCTGGAGCAAGGAAAGCCCGGACAGGTGGCCCAGCAAGTGCCGCAGGGTCACGGGGGGTTCGCCGGAGCTGCCGGGGACCCGCCAGCCCGTCAGGTACTCGTTGACGTCCGCGTCGAGGTCAAGCGCGCCTTCGTCGGCCATACGCAGCACGGCGAACGAGGTGACGTGCTTACTCATGGAACCCACCGGGAAGAGCGTGTCGGGCCTGACGGCGTCCGAGCCCTCTGCGGTGAGTGCGCCGAAGGTCTCCACGGCCACCAGCTCCCCGCCGCGCAGCACGGCGACCGCGGCACCGGGCACATGGCCGCGTGCCAGCGCCTCTGCCGCCCCGGGCACCAGCTCGCTCGGCGGCGCCACGACGGGCGGGTGCGCAGGCTGCGGGGTCGAGGCGTCCAAGGCCGCCGCCAGCTCCCCCAGCGTCGGGTGCTGGTAGAGGAGGAACAGCGAGAGCGGCAGCCCGGCCTGGTGGGCCATGGCGACGGCGTGGATGACCAGGATCGAGTGGCCGCCCAGCTCGAAGAAGTTGTCGTCGAGGGAGATGCGCTCCCGGCCAAGGACCGTGGACCAGATGTCGGCCAGGGCCCGTGCGGTGGGCTCCACGGGGGCGAGGTACTCGCGCCCCATGTCCTGGAGCTGCTGGTCCGGGTCCGGCAGGGCGGTCCGGTCGATCTTGCCGTTGGGGTTGAGCGGCAGCCGCTCCAGCGGGACGAATGCCGAGGGCACCATGTACTCGGGCAGGTGCGCCGTGCAGTGCGCGCGCAGTTCGGTCTCGGTCGGCGCCGCCGCCTCGTCCGCCTGCTCCGGTACGACGTAGGCCACCAACCGGCGTTCGCCGGGGGCGGGTTCGTCGACGAGGACGAACGCCTCACCGACCGCCTCGTGCGCGGTGAGCGCGGCACGGACCTCCGCCGGTTCGACGCGGTAGCCGCGGATCTTGACCTGGTCGTCCATGCGCCCCAGGAAATCGATGGCGCCGTCGGCCAGCATGCGCACCCGGTCGCCTGTGCGATACATGCGGCTCCCGGGCACGCCGAACGGATCGGGCAGGAATCGCTCGGCCGTCAGTCCGGGGCGGTCCACATAGCCACGGGCGACGCCGGCACCGCCGACGCAGAGCTCTCCCGGCACGCCGACCGGGACGCGCTCGCCCCATGCGTCCAGGACGTACATGCGCACGTCCGGGAGGGCGTGGCCGATGGGCACCACCTCCGCCGGCGCGCAGTCGCCCAGGGTGAAGGTGCAGGCCCCGACGGTCGTCTCCGTCGGCCCGTACTCGTTGACCAGCTCCACATGGGGGGCGAGCTTCCGCCAGGAGTCGACCACCCGGCGGGTCAGGGCCTCACCTGCCACGACCACGACCGATGCGAGCGAGTTCGCCTGTTCCGCCGTCAACTGGGCGGTGAGCAGCTCCAGATGGGCGGGGGTGAGCTTCACGAAGCTGAAGGGCGCCGCGTCGGCGAGGTGGCTCCCCAGCTCGTCAAGGGGCAGCGTGCCGGGGAACACCGTCACCGGCTGCCCGGCCACCAGCGGGGCCCACAGGTTGGGAACGACCAGGTCGAAGGCGACCGACGAGAACAGCGGCGCGCCTCCGGTGCCCCGGGCCGCCAGCTCGTCCACGGCCCAGCGGACGTGGTTGAGCAGGCCGCGGTGGGTGACCTGCACGCCCTTGGGCCGGCCCGTCGAACCTGATGTGTAGATCACGTACGCCGTACGGTCCAGGTCGCGGACCCGGTCCTTGACGACGGCCGGCGCGGGGGCCGGATCCCGGACGTCGTCGTCGGCGATGACGACGCCGTCGCCGAAGTCGTCGGGCAGCCGCTCGCGCAGGGCGTCGTCCGTGACCACGACCGAGACGCCCGCATCGCGCAGTGTGTCGATGACGCGCGGCCGGGGGGACGAGGGGTCGATGGGCAGGTATGCGGCGCCGGCCTTCCACACCGCGAGCAGGGAGACCACGAGTTGCGTGCCCCGCTCGAGGAGGACGCCGACGACCGATTCCTCGGCAGGGCGCTCCGCGATGCCGAGGGAACGCAGCCGACGGGCCAGCCGCTCCGCTCCGGCATCGAGTTCGGCGTACGACAGAACGCGGGCACCGTCGATCACGGCGGTCGCCTGCGGAGTGCGCGCGGCCTGCTCCTCGATCAGGGAGCACAGGTCTTGCGGGGGCAGCGGTTCGTCCCTCGGCCGGCGAGCTCTGTCGACCAGGACACGGTCGGCGGCCGGCAGCAAGGTCGCGAGGGCGTCCCCGTCCGGATCATCGGCCATCGAGACGAGGACGGCTCGGAAGACCTCTGCCATCCGTTCCATGTTCTCGCGACTGACCGCCTGGGTGTTGGTCCGCAGACTGAGGAAGCCGTCGCCGGTGGCGACCGAGAACGGGAACTCGTTCGTACTGAATCCATAGCTCGCGGACTGATCGGCCATGCTGCCGTCGAACCGGTCGAAGTCCTGATAGCTGAAGTAGACGTCGATCAGCCGCCGCCCGTCCCCCAGTTCACGTTGGATGGCCGGCATCGGATAGTGCCGGTGCGGCCAGGCTGCCGTCTCGCGGGCGAAGACCCGCAGGACCAGTTCACGCCAGGTCGGCGCGTTCAGGTCAGCGGGGAACGGCAGGGTGTTGAGGTGCATGCCGTGTACGCGTTCCGCCCCGGCAACCTCCGGACGGACATGGGTGGTGAGGCCGACGAAGAACGACGAATCGCCGCTGAAGGCGCCCATGGCCTTGAGGAACGCGGCCAGCATCACGCTCTTCAGGGGCACTTCGGCGCCGGAGGCGAAGGCGCGCAGCCGGGCGTCGAGGTCGCGCAGGGGAACCCGAACGCTGTACGACTCGTGCGGCACGTCGCTCGCGCTGCCCCAGCCGGGCGGGAGCTCGTACTTCGCGCGGCCGGTGACCACCTCGCGCCAGAACTCACGGTCCTCCTCGGAGTCCAGGGCTCGCAGCTCGGCGGCCACGACGTCCGCGAATCGTGTGGGTGCCTGCTCGTACGGCTCTGGTGTCGTGCTGTCCCGGTGCGCCCGGTAGAGCGTCATCAGTTCGGCCATCAGCACGTGGGAGCTCCAGCCCTCCAGGATGACGTGCGACTGGCTGATCGTGAACTGCCAGCTGCCGTCGCGGCAGAGGTGGACCGCGATCCGCATCATCGGCGCGCTGTCGTGCGAGCACGGCGTGGCACTCTCCGCCCGCACGAAATCTTGCAGGGCCCGCTCCTCCTCCCGAGCGTCCAGCGGTCCCAGGTCCACCACGCCGATGGGCAGAGCGGCTGTCGCGTGCACCCGCTGGATCGGGACCGGGTGGCCTTCCAGGTCGACGGAGGTGCGCAGAGCCTCGTGCCGCGCGACCAGGGCGCCGACGGCTTGTACCAGGGCGTCGGCCGAGAACGGGTGACCGTCCCGGATGCGCACGGAGTTGACCAGGTGGTAGTTCCGGCCGCCGCTGGCGAGCGACTCGACCAGCATGCCGGTCTGGTTCTGGGTGAGGGGGTAGGCGTCGACGACGTCGTCGGGCAGCTCGGCCCGGATCTCGTCGTCCACCAGCTCGAACGGCTGGACGGGACGGTAGGCCCGGTCGCCGAGGGGGCCACGGTCGTAGGCCAGTTCGGTCAGTGCGGCCACGGTGCGATGCAGGAAGATCTCCTGCACACCCACGTCGATGCCCTGGGCGCGCAGGGCGCCGACCAGGGCGACCACCCGGATGGAGTCGCCGCCCAGGTCGAAGAACGAGTCCAGCACCCCGACCCGCTCCCGGCCGAGCACCTCACGCCACACCCCGGCGATGCGCTCCTCCGCTGCCGTGCGCGGCGCCACGAACACCGCCCGCGCGAAGGCCTCCTCGTCCGGCGCGGGAAGCGCCCGCTTGTCCGGCTTTCCGTTCGCAGTCAACGGCATTGCTTCCAGCGCCACCACGGCCGACGGAATCATGTACTCAGGCAGTTCTCGGCCCAACTCGGCCCGGATCGCGGCCACATCCACGGTGGCACCGGCCCGGGGCACCACGTACCCCACCAGAATCGGGTCCCCGGACGCGCCCTCGCATGTGACCACGACGGCCTCGCCCACCCCGTCCTGACCGGCCAGCGCGACCTCGACCTCACCGAGTTCGACCCGGAACGACCGGATCTTGACCTGATCGTCGACCCGGCCGCGGAATTCGAGGTTGCCGTCCGGCAGCACACGCGCCAGGTCACCGGTCCGGTAGAGCCGCGCACCCGGGGCCCCGTACGGGTCCGGCACGAACCGATCCGCCGTCAGGTCCGCCCGGCCCGCATAACCCCGCGCCAGACACTCACCACCGACACACACCTCACCGGTGACACCCACCGGCACCAGCCGCATCTCCGCGTCGAGCACATACATGCTGGTCCCCGGGATCGGCCGGCCGATGGGCAAAATCTCGCCCTCGAACGGCTCGGAGGCATGGAAGACGCTGTTGCCGACCGTGATCTCGGTGGGCCCGTACTCATTGATCACCCGCGCTCCGCCGAAGAGCGTGCTTCCCCGCTCCGCGCCGGCCCGGGACAGTGCGTCACCCCCGAGGATCAGGGTCGACGCCAGCGGAACTGTGTCCTGCGCCGCGTCCGCCAGTTGGAGCTGGAGCAGGTCCAGATGGGCGGGCGTGAGCTTGATGAAGTCGTACGGGCCCTGAGCCCTCAGGAGATCCCCCAGCTGCGCCAGATCGGCATCAGCGGGCAACACATGCAAGGGCCCGCCGGAGAGCAAGGGGACGAACAGCGTCGTGACGACCAGGTCGAAGGCGACCGACGAGAACAGCGGCGCCCCACCACTGGCGTCACCGACGTAGCCGGCCGCAGCCCAGTCCAGGTAGTTGGCCAGCCCCCGGTGAGTGATCTGCACCCCCTTGGGACGACCGGTGGAACCAGAGGTGTACATCACGTAGGCAAGCAGATCGAGGTCCGTGACGCGGGGCGGGGCAGCAGCCGGGAGCGCATCCATGCTCTCCGACTCCTGGTCAAGAAGCAGGCACGGCCCGTCCACGGCATCGGAGACCGACCCCACATGCGCACTGTCAGTGACCAAGACACTCACCCGAGCATCGCCCAGCGCGTACCGGGTGCGCTCACCCGGAGCCTGCGGGTCCACCGGGACATAGGCGCCACCGGCCTTCCAGACACCCAGCAGCACCGCCGGCACATCAGCACACCGATCGAGCAGCACACCGACGACCGACTCACAGCCCACACCCAGCTCACGCAGCCGATGCGCGATCCGGTTCGCCCGCGCATCGAGCTCGGCATAAGAGACGAGCTGCGCACCGTGGACCACGGCCGTGGCCTGCGGAGTACGGCGAACCTGCTCCTCGAAGCGATCCAGCACCAGGCGGAGCGGGGCCTCGACGGGTTCCCCCTGACCGGTGTCCACCAGCCACGACCGCTCCCCCGGAGGCAGGAAGACCGCTCCCGTGTCCCCGTCGAGGTCGGCGGCCATGGCCTCAAGCACCCCGCGATACATCGCACCCAACCGCTCGGCATCGGCTCGGGTCATGACCCGGGTGTTCGTGGTGAGCGCCAACTGCCTTGATCCCAGGGCGTGTACGGACAGCCGGAACTCTGTCGGGTCGCTGGTCGCCGCCTGGGTGATGACTCCGGAGTCGACCTGGTGGAAGTCGGTGTAGCTGAACAGGACGTCGATCAGCCGCTCGCCGTCACCGCCGGCATCTCGCTGGACCTGCGGCATCGGATAGTGCCGGTGCTCCCACGCCTCCACCTCCCGCGCGAACACCTGACGCACCAGCTCACGCCACGTACGCGCCGAGCGATCCACCGGGAACGGCATGGTGTTCAGGAACATCCCGTACACACGCTCCGCCCCCACCACCTCCGGCCGGCAGTGCCCCACAAGCCCGGTGAAGAACTCCTCCTCCTGCGACAACTGCGCCAGCACCTTCACATGCGCCGCCAACAACACACTCTTGACCGGAACATCCTCGGCCGCCGCCAACGCCAGCAGTTCCTCCCGGATGTCCTCCAGGTCCACCGGCACACGCAGCGACTCCACCGGCCCCGATCCGCCGAAGCCGGACGGCACCACGAACCGCCCGCGCCCAGCGACCACACCGGACCAGAACTCCCGGTCCTCCGCCGACTCAAGGGCCTGCAACTCCGCCGCCACCGCATCCGCGAAGCGCACCGGCGGAGCCTCGTACTCCCCGAGCCCGTCACCATCACGCAGAAGCCGATAGCACCCCACGACCTCCATCAGGAGCGCGTGGTAACTCCAGCCTTCGAGAATCGCGTGGTGCTGCGTCAACGTGCAGATCCAGCCGTCCGCGGCCCCCGCATGGGCAAACACCCTCAACAACGAACCGGCGCCCGCCAGATCGAAGGCGTTCGCCCGCTCGGCCTCGACGAACGACAGCACCTCCGCCCGCACCGCCTCCTCACCCAGACCACTGACATCACGCCACCCACACGGAACCTCGACACCCTCACGCACCAACTGCAACGGCACCGCGAAATCCGTCAGACTCACCGACGAACGCAGCACCTCATGCCGCGCCACGACCACACGCACAGCCTCATCGAAGACACCGAAGTCGAAAGGCCGCTCATCACGCACATGAAAGGCCATCACGTTGTGGTAGCTGCCACGCCCGTCCCCGGCCAGCGACTCGACCAGCATGCCGGTCTGAGTCTGAGTCAGGGGATAGGCGTCCACGACATCGCTCGGCAGCTGGGCGCGGGTCTTCTCGTCGATCAACTCGAACGGCGCGACGGAACGGTAGGTGCGGTCGGCGAGCGGGGCACGGTCGCCGGCAAGTTCGGCAAGGCCCGCCACTGTGCGTTGAGCCAGGACATCGCGTACGCGGATGTCGACGCCGTGCGACCTCAGGGCACCGACCAGCGTGACGGCACGGATCGAGTCGCCGCCGAGGTCGAAGAACGAGTCCTGCACGCCGACCCGCTCCACGCCCAGGACGTCACGCCACACCCCGGCGATCCGCTCTTCCAGGGGAGTGCGTGGGGCGATGAACACGGCCCGCGCGAACGCCTCCTCGTCCGGCGCCGGCAACGCCCGCTTGTCGAGCTTGCCGTTCGGGGTCAACGGCAGAGCGTCGAGGACCACCAGCGCCGACGGGACCATGTAGTCCGGCAGCACACTCCCCACCCCGGCCCGGATCGCCGCCACATCCACCGTGGCACCGGCCTGCGGCACGACATACCCCACCAGGGTCTGGTTCTCCCGGGCGACCACGACTGCCTCGCGCACGCTTTCCTGCCGGGCCAGCGCGACCTCGATCTCGCCCGGCTCGACCCTGAACCCCCGGATCTTCACCTGGTCGTCGATCCGGCCCAGGAACTCCAATCTCCCGTCCGGACGTCGTACCGCCAGATCCCCGGTGCGGTACAACCGTCCGCCCGGACCGCCGAACGGGTCCGGCACGAACCGTTCCGCTGTCAGCTCCGGCCGGTTCAGATAGCCCCGGGCCACAGCCGGACCCGCGACATGCATCTCACCCGGGACACCCATCGGAACGAGATTTCCGGACGGGTCAAGGAGGTGAATGCTGAGGTCGTTGAGCGGGCGTCCGATCGGATTGCCCGAACCGGGCTCGAGGTCACGCCTGACGATGCGGTGGTAGGTGACATAGACCGTGGTCTCCGTCGGCCCGAACATGTTCACCAGAGCCGTGCGCCCGAGGCCCAAACGCTCGACCCACGGGGCGAGTTCAGGTATCTCCAGCTTCTCCCCGGCGAACACCACAGCCCGCAGGGACAGTTGCCGTATCCGTCTGTCCCCCGCGGCCGCTGCCGCTGTCAGGGACCGGAACGCGGACGGCGTCTGGCACAGCACCGTCACCTCACGCTCCACCAGCAGATCGAGGAAGTCCTCCGGCGAACGCGCCACCTCGCGCTCGATCACGACCACGCTGCCGCCGAAGAGCAGAGCTCCCCACATCTCGAAGACCGAGACGTCGAACGCGAAGGAGTGGAACAGCGCGAAGACGTCCGACTCGTCGAACGCGAAGTGCTCGTACGTCGTCTCCAGCAACCGCATCACATTCGAGTGCGGCACGACGACGCCCTTGGGGCGCCCGGTCGATCCCGACGTGTAGATCACGTACGCCGCATTCGACGCCTCCGACACCGGGACCAGGTCCCCGGCCGGCGCCTGCGCGATCGTGTCCGCGTCCGCGCCGTCAAGGACGACGACCCGGCCCGCGAAGTCCACCGTCCCGGCGAGCTCGGCGGTGGTCACCAGGACCGACGCACCCGAGTCCGCCAGCATGAACCGCAGCCGCTCCACGGGGTTCGCCGGGTCCAGCGGCACATAGCCACCGCCCGCCTTCATCACGCCCAGCAGGGACGGCAGCAGATCCGCCCCCCGTTCCAGGCAGACGCCCACGAGCGACTCCGCGCCCACGCCCGCGTTCCGCAGCACCTGCGCAAGACGGTTCGCCCGCTCGTTCAGCTGCCCGTACGACAACTCCACCCCACCTGCGACCACCGCCACCGCCTCCGGCGAGGACCGCACGCGCTCTTCGAACAGCCCGTGCACAGAACCCGAAGCCGCCACACCGGAACCCACGACACTTCCTCCCATGATGGTTTCGCGCTCCTCAGCAGGTAGACGGGTGGTGCGTGCGTCTCCGTCGGGGTCGGTGGCCATGGCCTCAAGGACCACGCCGTACATCGCCGCCAGACGTTCGGCGTTGGCCCGGGTCATGACCCGGGTGTTCGTGCTGAGGGACAGGTGGTCGGAACCTCGGGCGTGCACACCCAGGCCGAACTCGTTGGGCCCCTCGCTGACGACGGTGCTCACGGGTCCGGGTTCGGCGCCCTGCTGGAAGTCGATGTAATTGAAGAGGACATCGATCAGACGCGCACCGTCACGACCGGCATCACGCTGGATCTGCGGCATCGGATAGTGCCGGTGCGGCCACGCCTCCACCTCCCGCGCGAACACCTGACGCACCAGCTCACGCCACGTACGCGCCGAGCGATCCACCAGGAACGGCATGGTGTTCAGGAACATCCCGTACACCCGCTCCGCCCCCACCACCTCCGGCCGGCAGTGCCCCACAAGCCCGGTGAAGAACTCCTCCTCCTGCGACAACTGCGCCAGCACCTTCACATGCGCCGCCAACAACACGCTCTTGACCGGCACATCCTCGGCCGCCGCCAACGCCAGCAGTTCCTCCCGGACGCCTTCCAGCTCCACCCGCACACGCACCGGCTCCACCGGCCGTGCCGGTTCAGCCATGCCCGACTCACCGAAGCCGGACGGCACCACGAACCGCCCGCGCCCAGCGACCACACCGGACCAGAACTCCCGGTCCTCCGCCGACTCAAGTGCCTGCAACTCCGCCGCCACCGCATCCGCGAAGCGCACCGGCGGAGCCTCATACGCATCCGGACCCGTGTCATCGCGCAAGCGCCGGTAGCACTCCACGATCTCCATCGACAGGGCGTAGAAGCTCCAGCCTTCGAGAATCGCGTGGTGCTGCGTCAACGTGCAGATCCAGCCGTCCGCGGCCCCCGCATGGGCAAACACCCTCAACAACGAACCGGCACCCGCCAGATCGAATGCGTTCGCCCGCTCGGCCTCGACGAACGACAGCACCTCCGCCCGCACCGCCTCCTCACCCAGACCACTGACATCACGCCACCCGCACGGAACCTCGACACCCTCACGCACCAACTGCAACGGCACCGCAAAGTCCGTCAGACTCACCGACGAACGCAGCACCTCATGCCGCGCCACGACCACACGCACAGCCTCTTCGAAGACACCGAAGTCGAAGGGCCGCTCATCACGTACGTGGAAGGCCTCGACATTGTGGTAACTCCCGCGCCCGTCACCGGCCAACGATTCGACCAGCATGCCGGTCTGGTTCTGGGTGAGGGGGTAGGCGTCGACGACGTCGTCGGGCAGCTGGGCGCGTGTCTCGGCGTCGACCAGCTCGAACGGCGCGGTGAAGCGCTGCTCGGAGGAGGTCAACTCACCACGGTCTCCCACCAGTTCGGCCAGGGCTGCCACTGTGCGGCACAGGAAGATCTCCTGGACACCGATGTTGATGCCTTGGGCGCGCAGGGCGCCGACGAGGGAGACCGCGCGGATGGAGTCGCCGCCGAGGTCGAAGAAAGAGTCCTGCACGCCGACCCGTTCCACGCCCAGGACGTCACGCCAGACCTCCGCGATCCGCTCCTCCGCGGGTGTCCGCGGTGCCACGAACTCGGCTTGGGCGAAGGCGTCTTCGTCCGGTGCGGGCAGTGCCCGCTTGTCCGGCTTCCCGTTCACGGTCAGCGGCATCGCGTCAAGCGCCACCACGGCGGACGGCACCATGTACTCCGGCAGCAGTCGGCCAAGGCCGGCCCGCACCGCCGCCACGTCCACGGTGCCACCCGGCTCCGGCACCACATATCCCACCAGGGACCGGTCACCCGAAGCGGCCTCTCGAGTGACGACGACTGCCTCGCGTACGCCGTCCTGTCCGGCCAGCGCGACCTCGATGTCGCCGAGTTCGACCCGGAACCCGCGGATCTTCACCTGATCGTCGACCCGGCCCCGGAATTCGAGATTGCCGTCCGGGAGAACCCGAGCCAGGTCGCCGGTCCGGTAGAGCCGCGCACCCGGGGCCCCGTACGGGTCCGGCACGAACTTGTCCGCCGTCAGGTCCGCCCGGCCCGCATAACCCCGCGCCAGACACTCACCACCGACACACACCTCACCGGTGACACCCACCGGCACCAACCGCATCTCCCCGTCCAGCACATACATGCTCGTCCCGGGAATCGGCCGACCGATGGGCAGAATCTCCCCCTCGAACGGCTCCGACGCAGGGAAGAAACTATTACCGACCGTAATCTCCGTCGGCCCGTACTCATTGATCACCCGCGCCCCACCGAACAACCCACTCCACCGCGACGCACTCTCCCGCGACAGCGCATCACCACCAGGAATCAACGTCCTGGCCAGCGGAACCACACCCTCACCCGCGTCCTGCCCCGCGTCCGCCAACTGGGGCAGCAACAGATCCAGATGACTCGGCGTGAGCTTGATGAAGTCATAAGGCCCCTGAGCCCTCAGGAGCTCACCCAGCTCGGAGAGGTCCGCATCCGCAGGCAGAATGTGCAACGGCCGACCCGTGATCAACGGCGCATACAGCGTCGTCACCACCACATCAAAAGCAACCGACGAGAACAGCGGCGCCCCACCACCCCCCTCCGACAGATAACCCGCCACAGACCAGTCCAGATAGTTGGCCAGACCCCGCTGCGTCGTCTGCACACCCTTGGGACGCCCCGTGGAACCCGACGTATAGATCACATACGCCAACTGATCCAGATCAGTGACCCGCGCCGGAACCGTCCCCGGCAACGCATCGATCCCCTCCGACTCACGGTCCAGCAGCAGACACGGCGCAGCAACCGCACCAGCAACCGACTCCACGAGCGCACTGTCGGTGACCAGAACACTCACCGCGGCATCACTCAACGCATACCGAGTCCGCTCATCGGGCGCCTTCGGATCCACCGGCACATAAGCCCCACCCGCCTTCCACACACCCAGCAACACGGCCGGCAAATCCGTGCAACGGTCCAACAGCACACCCACAGCCGACTCAGCACCCACCCCCAACTCCCGCAACCGATGCGCGATCCGGTTCGCCCGGACATCAAGAGCCGCATACGACACGACATCCCCACCATGAACAACCGCCGCCGCATCAGGCGTACGACCAACCTGCTCCTCGAAACGGTCCAGAACCGAACGCAGCGGAACCTGCGCCGATTCCCCCTGCCCCGCATCCAGCAGCCACGCCCCCTCCCCCGCAGGCAGGAACACCGCCCCCGCATCCCCATCGAAGTCAGCAGCCATCGCCGCAAGCACACCCCGGTACATCGCCACCAGACGCTCACCATTGGCACGACTGAGGACACGCGTCGTGGTCTTCAGGCTGATGCCGTGGGCCATGGCGATGACGTTCAGGTCGAACTCGGTGGCTCCGCCGCCGGCGCTCATGCCGACGTCGATCAACGATCGGTCGACGACGTGGTAGTTCTGGTAGTTGAACACCACGTTGACCAGCCGTTGACCCGAACTCACCGCACGCGTGATCTCCGGCAGCGGGAACCGACGGTGCGCCCACAGGTCGACTTCCTGCTCGTGGACGCGTTCAACCAGCTCACGCCACGTACCGCCGATCGGCCGATCGGCGGGGAAGGGCACGGTGTTGAGGAACATGCCGTAGACGCGGTCCGCGCCCAGGGCCTCCGGCCGCACGTCGCACACCAGGCCCGCGTGGAAGTGCCGTGCCTCGGTGAGCCCGCTCATCACCTTGAGATGAGCGGCGAGAAGCACGGCCTTGACGGAGGCCTTCGCCTGCGAGGCCAGTGCGCGCAGCGGCTTCTCCAGGTCGTCGAGCGGGACGCGGAGAGTGAGGTCCTGTTCGAGTTCGTCGTCCGCTCCCCAACCGGCCGGCAGGGTGAGGGGAGTCCGGTCCTCGACGAGCGCGGTCCAGTAGGCCCGGTCCTCCGGCAGGGCGAGGGAGGCGAGCTCCCCGGCGACGGTGTCGGCGAAGCGCACGGCCGGGGCCTCATGGGCGGCGGGGGACGTACCCTCGGCCAACTGTCCGTAGATGTTGAGGAGTTCCATCAGGAAGACGTGGTGCCCCCAGCCTTCGGTGATGGCGTGGAACTGGGTGAAGGCGAGGCGCCAGCCGTCCTCCTCCAGCAGGACGGTCACCCGCAGGAGCGGGGCGACGGCCAGGTCGAAGACGTCGGTGCGTTCGGTCTCGAAGAAGTCGTTCAGGCTTTGGCGGTGCTCCTCGTCGCTCAGCCCGCGCAGGTCGCGTACCGCGAGCGGGATCCGCACGTCGGCGTGGACCAGCTGTATCGGCACGGAGTACGAGGTCAGGTCGAAGGAGGTGCGCAGCACGTCCTGGCGGCTCGCGACGACGCGGAGGGCTTCGCGCAGGGCGGCCTCGTCGAAGGGCCGGTCGTCGGGGACCCGGTGCAAGGCGCAACTGTGGTAGCGGTTGCGGCCCTTGTCGGTGAGCATCTCGACGACCATGCCGGTCTGGATCTGGGACAGCGGATAGGCGTCGACGACGCCGTCCGGCAACTGACCGCGTGTCTCGGCGTCGATCAGCTCGAACGGCGCGACGGATCGCTGGGCTTCCTCGCTCAACTCACCGCGTGGAGCCACGAGTTCTGCCAGCGCTTCCACGGTGCGCTGCGCGAATACGTCCCGCACCGCGACGTCGATGCCTTGGGCGCGCAGGGCGCCGACGAGGGAGACCGCGCGGATGGAGTCGCCGCCGAGGTCGAAGAAGGAGTCCTGCACGCCGACCCGTTCCACGCCCAGGACGTCACGCCAGACCTCCGCGATCCGCTCCTCCGTGGATGTACGCGGTGCCACGAACTCCGCTTGGGCGAAGGCGTCTTCGTCCGGTGCGGGCAGTGCCCGCTTGTCCGGCTTCCCGTTCACGGTCAGCGGCATCGCGTCCAGGACCACGATGGCCGACGGCACCATGTACTCCGGCAGGACCCGCCCCAGCCTGGCCCGTACTTCCGCCACATCCACCGTGACACCGGCCTGCGGCACGACGTAACCCACCAGGGTCTGGTTCTCGCGGGCGACCATGACTGCCTCGCGTACGCCGTCCTGTCCGGCCAGCGCGACCTCGATGTCGCCGAGTTCGACCCGGAACCCGCGGATCTTCACCTGATCGTCGACCCGGCCCCGGAACTCAAGGTTGCCATCCGGCAACACACGCGCCAGATCCCCCGTCCGGTACAGCCTGGCGCCGGGCTCCCCGAAGGGATCGGGCACAAACTTGTCCGCTGTCAGGTCCGCCCGGCCCGCATACCCCCGCGCCAGACACTCACCACCGACACACACCTCACCGGTGACACCCACCGGCACCAACCGCATCTCCCCGTCCAGCACATACATGCTCGTCCCGGGAATCGGCCGACCGATGGGCAAAATCTCCCCCTCGAACGGCTCCGACGCAGGGAAGAAACTATTACCGACCGTAATCTCCGTCGGCCCGTACTCATTGATCACCCGTGCCCCACCGAACAACCCACTCCACCGCGACGCACTCTCCCGCGACAGCGCATCACCACCAGGAATCAACGTCCTGGCCAGCGGAACAACACCCTCACCCGCGTCCGCCAACTGGGGCAGCAGCAGGTCCAGATGACTCGGCGTGAGCTTGATGAAGTCATACGGACCCTGAGCCCTCAGGAGCTCACCCAGCTCGGAGAGGTCCGCATCCGCAGGCAGAATGTGCAACGGCCGCCCCGTGATCAACGGCGCATACAGCGTCGTCACCACCACATCAAAAGCAACCGACGAGAACAGCGGCGCCCCACCACCCCCCTCCGACAGATAACCCGCCACAGACCAGTCCAGATAGTTGGCCAGACCCCGCTGCGTCGTCTGCACACCCTTGGGGCGGCCTGTGGAACCGGACGTATAGATCACATACGCCAACTGGTCCAGGTCGGTGACGCGTGACGGAGCCGTGGCCGGCAACGCGTCGATCCCCTCCGACTCACGGTCCAGCAGCAGACACGGCGCAGCAACCGCACCAGCAACCGACTCCACGAGCGCACTGTCGGTGACCAGAACACTCACCGCGGCATCACTCAACGCATACCGGGTCCGCTCATCGGGAGCCTTCGGATCCACCGGCACATAGGCGCCACCCGCCTTCCACACACCCAGCAACACGGCCGGCAAATCAGTGCAACGGTCCAACAGCACACCCACAGCCGACTCAGCACCCACCCCCAACTCCCGCAGCCGATGCGCGATCCGGTTCGCCCGGACATCAAGAGCCGCATACGACACGACATCCCCACCATGAACAACCGCCGCCGCATCAGGCGTACGACCAACCTGCTCCTCGAAACGGTCCAGAACCGAACGCAGCGGAACCTGCGCCGATTCCCCCTGCCCCGCATCCAGCAGCCACGCCCCCTCCCCCGCAGGCAGGAACACCGCCCCCGCATCCCCATCGAAGTCAGCAGCCATCGCCGCGAGCACACCCCGGTACATCGCCACCAGACGCTCACCATTGGCACGACTGAGGACATGGGTGTTGCTGCGCAGGGTGATCAGTCCGCCCAGGGCGCTGACGCTGAGGCCGAACTCGGTGGGGCTGTCGTTGAGGCCCGCGCCTTCCTCGGCGTCGACGCTGTCGAGCCGGTGGAAGTCGAGGTAGCTGAAGAAGATGTCCACCAGCCGCCCGGAGCCCAGCTCCCTGGGAATGGCAGGCATGGGAAAGTGCCGGTGGGACCAGGTCTCGATCTCCCGGTCGGAGACCTTGCGCACCAGCTCGCGCCAGGTTCCGGTCGGCCGCTCGGCGGGGAACGGCAGTGTGTTGAGGAACGTGCCGAGGATCTGGTCGGCTCCGGCGGCCTCGGGGCGGCTGTGGGTCACCAGGCCGGTGTGGAAGGCCTGTTCGTCGGTGAGCTGGCTCATCACCTTCACGTGCGCGGCGACGATCACGCTCTTGAGTGAGACCCGCGCCGCGGCTGCGGCCTCGCGCAGCGCCCCGTCCAGGTCCCGGTAGTCGACCACCGCGTGGACGACCTCGGCGGGCGCGGACAGGTCGCCGTGCCACGTGGCCGGTACGGCAGTCCTGGCGTGGTCCGCGACGACGTCGCGCCAGTACGCGCGGTCCTCGTCGGAGGCGAGAGCCGCGCGCTCGGCGGCCACGGAGTCGGCGAGCCTGACGAGCGGCGCAGCTTGCGGCACGGGGTCCGTGCCGTCCCGCAGGGCTCGATAGGTCTGCACGATGTCCTTGAGGAGCAGCTGGTTGCTCCAGCCGTCCAGGATCGCGTGGCTCTGGGTGAACGCGCAGTACCAGGTGGCGTCGTCCACGACGTGCGCGGCGACCCGCAGCAGGGGGAAGGCGACCCGGAGGTCGAAGGGGTCCATGCGTTCCGCAGTGACGTACGCCTTCAGGGCCTCGTCCCGCGCCTGCTCGTCCAGGTCCCTGAGGTCCTTGCTGACGCAGCTGACTTCGGCGTCGGCGTGCACGAGCTGCATCGGCTCGGAGAAGCCGTTCAGGTGGACGGATGTGCGCAGCACGTCGTGGCGGGCGGTGACGGCCTGCACCGCCTGTCGGAACAGGGAGAAGACGAAGGTCCGGTCGTCGTGCACCCGGTAGACGTTGACGTTGTGGTAGTTGTTCTGGCCGCCGTCGACCAGGGTCTCCACGAGCATGCCGGTCTGGTTCTGGGACAGCGGGTAGGCGTCGACGACGCTCTCCGGCAGGCGCGCCCTGTCCTCGGCGGAGATCATCGCGAAGGGCGCCACTCCGGCCGTGCGGCCGGCTTCCAACTCCCCGCGTCCGCTGATGAGTTCGCAGACGCCTGCGATGGTGCGCCGGTCGAAGACGTCCCGTACGGCGATGTCGAAGCCGTCGGCACGGAGCTTGCCGACCAGGGCGACGGCACGGATCGAGTCGCCGCCGACCTCGAAGAAGTCGTCCTCGACGCCGGCGGCGGCGGACGGCAGGGCATCGCGCCACACCGCGGCCACCCGTTCCTCCAAGGGGGTGCGCGGGGCGATGTGGCGCACCTGCGCGAAGGCGTCCGTGCCGGGTGCGGGCAGGGCGGGGACGTCGAGCTTCCCGTTGGCGTTGAGCGGCATGGTGTCCACGTCCACGAAGGCGTACGGCACCATGTAGTCGGGAAGCGTGCGGGACAGGGCGGCACGGAGTGTGCCGGGCTCGGGGGTGCCGTCGCCGGCGGGCACGAGGTAGGCGACGAGCTGCCGCTCCCCGGGGGTGTCCTCGCGCAGCAGGACGCGGGCCTCGTCGACCTCCGGGAGCTGGGTGAGGGCGGCCTCGATCTCGCCGAGTTCGACTCGGTAGCCGCGGATCTTCACCTGGCCGTCGGTGCGTCCGATGAAGTCCACGACGCCGCCCGGCAGCACCCGTACCAGGTCGCCGGTCCGGTAGAGCCTGGCGCCGGGCTCCCCGAAGGGATCGGGCACGAACTTGTCGGCGGTCAGCTCGGGCCGGCCCGCGTAGCCGCGGGCGACGCCGGTGCCTCCGACGTACAGCTCGCCCGGGACACCGACCGGGACGGGCTCGCAGTACGGGTCGAGCACGTGCATCCGTACGTTCGGCAGCGGGCTGCCGATCGGCACCACGTCGGTGTGCAGGGGGCCTTCGACCGGGTGGACGCAGGTGCCCACGGAGGCTTCCGTCGGGCCGTACTCGTTGATCAGGGGGGTGTCGGGGGCCAGGTCGCGCCACCCCTGGACCACACGTCGGGTGAGCGCCTCTCCGGCGACGACGAGGACGGACGTGAGGCCGGCGGCCTGCTCGGCGGTGAGCTGCTGGTTCAGGATGTCGAGGTGGGCCGGGGTGAGCTTGATGAAGCTGTAGGGGCCGGCCGCGGCGACGTGCCGGCCGAGCTCGCCCAGGTCCAGGTCGTGCGGGAGCAGGTGCACGGTCTGTCCGACGACGAGCGGTACCCAGAGGTTGGGAACGACCAGGTCGAAGGCGATCGACGAGAACAGCGGCGCGCCGCCGGTGCCACGGGCGGCGAGTTCGCCCACGGCCCACTCGACGTGGTTGGCCAGGCCGCCGTGGGTCACCAGGACGCCCTTGGACAGACCGGTGGAACCGGACGTGTAGATCATGTAGGCGAGGGTGTCCAGGATGTCGGGACCGGCCGGTGTCCCCGGCCGCTCCGCCGGGCACGCGTCGACGAGGTGCCGGTCGCGGTCCACCAGCACGGTCGGCCGGTCGGACACCGCGGAGACGCGCTCGGCATGCGTCTCCTGGGTGACGGTCACCACGGCCCGCGCGTCGGCGAGCATGTGCCCGATCCGCTCGTCCGGGAAGACCGCGTCGAGCGGCAGGTAGGCGCCACCGGCCTTCCAGACACCCAGCAGTACGGCGAGGAGTTCGGGCCCGCGGTCCAGGAGCACGGCGACGACGGACTCGGGGCCGACGCCCAGCGAGCGCAGATGGTGTGCGTACCGGTTGGCGCGCGCGTCGAGTTCCGCGTAACTGATGGTGGTGCCGTCGACGGACACGGCCGTGGCGTCGGGGGTCGCGTCGGCCTGTGTCTCGAACGCCTCGCGGACCGTACGTCCGGGCAGCGGACCGGGGTTGGTCGCCCAGGCGCCGGTCAGCGCGTGGCGCTCGCCCGCGGGCAGGTAGGTGGCTCGGGCGTCGCCGTCGGCCTCGTGCGCCATCGCCGCGAGGACGGCACGGTACATGCCCGCGATGCGCTCGGCGTTGGCCCGGCTGAGCGTCCATGAGTCGGCGGTCAGGTACACGTGCTGGTTGCGCGAGGAGACGGTCAGCGGGAACTCGGTGGGGCTGTCGTCGAATCCGACGGTGCCGTCGACCAGGTCGACGTCGACCTGACGGAAGTCCTGGTAGTTGAAGAAGATGTCGATGAGTCGCTGCGTACCACCGGAGTCACGCTGGATGGCGGGCAGCGGGTACCGGCGGTGCGACCACGTCTCCACCTCGCGGGCGAAGACCTGGCGGACCAGGTCCAGCCAGGTGCCTGCCGTGCGGTCCGCGGGGAACGGCAGGGTGTTGAGGTACATGCCGTGCACCCGGTCAGCGCCGAGGACCTCGGGGCGGACGTCGTAGACCAGGCCGGTGTGGAAGGTCTCCGCGTCGGTCAGCTGACTCATGACCTTCACGTGGGCCGACATCATGACGCTCTTCAGGGACGCTCCGGCGCGGGACGCGAGCGCGCGCAGGCCGTCCTCTAGGTCGCCCCAGCCGATGCCCACCTGATGCTTCGTCCGGGGCCCGGTCGGCTCGTCGCCCCAGCCGGTCGGCAGGGACACCTTCTCGCCGCCGCCCACCACGCCCCGCCAGTAGGCGGGGTCCTCCTCGGAGGCCAGGGAGGCGAGTTCGGCCGCGACAGTATCCGCGAAGCGCACGTCGGGGAGGTCGTAGGGGTCGAGTTCCGTGCCGTCGGCGTACTGCCGATAGCAGGTCAGGACCTCCATCAGGAGGGAGTGGTGGCTCCAGCCCTCCAGGATCGGGTGGCACTCGGTGACGGAGAGCCACCAGCCGCCGTCACCGGTGAGGTGGACGCCGAAGCGCATCAGTGAGGGGGTGCCGAGGTCGAAGGGCTTCGACCGTTCCTCGGCGATGTAGGCGCGCAGGGCCGCTTCCCGGCCCTCCGGCGCCAGGTCCGTCAAGTCGCCCATGGCGACCGGGAGCTCGGCGTCGGCGTGGACCATCTGGAGCGGTACGGGAAGGTCGGTGAGGTGGATGGAGGTGCGCAGCACCTCGTGCCGGGCGACGACCCGCTCGACCGCCGCGCGGAAGGCGTCCGGGAGGAAGGTCCTGGTGTCCCGGATCCGGAAGGAACTGACGTTGTGGTAGTTGTTCTGGCCCGTGTCGGCCAGCATCTCCACGACCATCCCGGCCTGGATCTGGGTGAGGGGGTAGGCGTCGACGACGTCGTCCGGCAGCAGGGCGCGCGTCTCGTCGTCGACCAGCTCGAACGGCGCGACGAAGCGCTGTGCGGCCGCATCCAACTCGCCGCGGTCACGCACGAGTTCGGCCAGGGCAGCGACCGTGCGCTGTGCGAACACGTCCCGCACCGCGACGTCGACGCCCTGGGCGCGCAGGTCGCCGACGAGGGCGACCGCGCGGATGGAGTCGCCGCCCAGGTCGAAGAACGAGTCCTGCACGCCGACCTTCTCCACGCCAAGGACGTCACGCCAGACCCCGGCGATCCGCTCCTCGGCCGGTGTGCGCGGCGCCACGAACTCCGCGTGCGCGAACGCGTCCTCGTCCGGCGCGGGCAGCTCCCGCTTGTCGAGCTTCCCGTTCACCGTCAAGGGCAGGGCGTCCAGCACCACGACCGCCGACGGGACCATGTACGCGGGCAGCAGACGGCCCAACCCGGCCCGCACCGCCGCCACATCTACCGTGACACCGGCCTGCGGCACCACGTACCCCACCAGAGACCGGTCCCCCGAAGCGCTCTCGCGGGTGACGACGACCGCCTCGCGTACGCCGTCCTGCCCGGCCAGCGCGACCTCGATCTCGCCCAGCTCGATCCGGAAACCCCGGATCTTCACCTGGTCGTCGATCCGGCCCAGGAAGTCCAGGCTCCCGTCCGAACGACGCACCGCGAGGTCCCCGCTGCGGTACAACCGGGCGCCGGTCCCGCCGAACGGATCGGGCACGAACCGCTCCGCCGTCAGCTCGGGCCGGTTCAGATACCCCCGGGCCACACCCGGGCCCGCGACGTGGATCTCCCCCGGCACACCCACCGGAACCAACCGGCCCGACCGGTCAAGGAGGTACACCCTCAGATCATCCAAGGGCCGCCCCACCGGGTTGCCGCCGGCAGGCTCCAGGTCAGCCTCCGCCACCCGGTGGTACGTCGTATGCACGGTCGTCTCGGTGATCCCGTACATGTTCACGAGGACCGGCCGGTCAAGACCCAACCGCTCGACCCACGGGGTGAGTTCGGGCATCTCCAGCTTCTCGCCGGCGAACACCACCGCGCGCAGGGAAAGCCTCTCGACCCGCTCGTCCCCCGCACCCGCGGCGACCACCAGCGACCGGAAGGCGGTCGGTGTCTGGCTCAGCACCGTCACCCCGCGCTCCACCAGCAGGTCGAGGAAGTCCTCCGGGGAACGGGTCACCTCACGCTCGACCACGACGATGCTGCCGCCGAAGAGCAGCGCTCCCCACATCTCGAAGACCGAGACGTCGAACGCGAAGGAATGGAACAGCGAGAAGACATCCGATGCGTCGAACGCGAAGTGTTCGTGTGCCGTCTCCACAAGACGCACCACGTTCGAGTGCGGGACCACCACGCCCTTCGGACGTCCGGTCGATCCCGACGTGTAGATCACGTACGCCGTGTTCGACGCCTCCGACACCGGCGCCGGATTCCCGGCCGGCGCCTGCGCGATCACCTCGGCGTCCGCGCCGTCCAGCACGACCACCCGGCCCGCGAACTCCACCGTCCGGTCGAGCTCGGCCGACGTCACCAGGACCGATGCCCCGGCGTCCGCCAGCACGAACCGCAACCGCTCCGCCGGGTTCACCGGATCCAACGGCACATAGCCACCGCCGGCCTTCAGCACACCCAGCAGCGACGGCACCAGGTCCGCTCCGCGCTCCAGGCAGACACCGACCAGCGACTCCGCGCCGACCCCGGCATCCCGCAGCACATGCGCGAGACGGTTCGCCCGCTCGTTCACTTCGCCGTACGACAGCTCCACGTCACCCGCGACGACCGCCACGGCCTCCGGCGTCTCCCGCACCCGCTCCTCGAACACCTCGTGCAACGGCCGACACGACGAACCCACCACCGGAGCCGGGCCCGCACCCAGCACGACGGCCAGCTCGTCGGTGTCGAGGAGGTCGAATGCGGTGACGGCGGCGTCGGGGGTGCGGGTCGCCTGGTCGAGGAGGCGTACGAAGTGGGAGGCCATGCGTCGCACGGTGGTCTCGTCGAAGAGTGCGGTGGCGTAGGTGAGCCGGGTCTCGTACGAGCCGTCGGCGTTCTCGCCGACCCGCAGTTCGAGATCGCACTTGGCGACGCTGCCGGACGCCCCGTAAGGCGTGACGTCCATCCCCGGCAGGGTGAAGCCCCCCTCGCGGTCGGACTCGTGGAAGGTGAAGGCGACCTGATAGAGGGGGGTGCGGGACAGGTCGCGCTCCGGCTGCAGTTCGGCCACGAGTTGGGCGAACGGCACCGCCTGATGGTCGTAGGCGTCGATCAGGGACTGTCGGCCCTTGTCGACGAGTTCACCGAAGGAGGTGGAGTCGTCCCAGGTGGCACGCATGGCGAGGGTATTGATGCAGTAGCCGAAGACATTCTGGAGCTCGGGGCGGGTGCGGCCGCTGGCGACGGTGCCCACGACGACGTCGTTGTCACCGGTGTAGCGCGAGACGAGCGCCTGAAGGGCCGTCAGGAACACCACGAAGGGCGTGGTGTCGTGCCGGGCCGCCAGGTCCCGGACGCGCGGCGCGACCTCGTCCGGCAGCGGGAACGTGACCTCGGCGCCGTCGTGCTCGCGCACTGCGGGCCGCGGCCTGTCGGCCGGCAGATCGAGGGGGCGGATGCCCACGAGCTGGTCCCGCCAGTAGCTCAGCTGGCGCTCCAGGGCCGCGCCCGACACCTCCTGGCGCTGCCATTGCGCGTAGTCGGCGTACTGCACCGCGAGCGGCGGCAGCGTGGCATCGGCTTCGTCGGTGAAGGCCGCGTAGAGGGCGCTGAGTTCGGTGGCGAACAGACGGTTGGACCACGCGTCGCAGGCAATGTGGTGGAAGACGACGGTGAGCAGGTGATCGTCCGAGGCGAGGCGCAGGAGCCGGGCGCGCACCGGCCAGTCGTGCTCCAGCTGGAAGGGCTCGTCCAGGTACCGCGCGACGAGGGCGGCGGCGTGCGCCTCCCGCTCGTCGGCGGGCAGGTCCGTGAGGTCCTGCGGCACCAGGGGGACGTCCACGGGCCCGTCGACGACCTGCACGGGCCGGCCGTCGGCCATGGCATAGCGGGTGCGCAGGATCTCGTGGCGGGCGAGGACGGCCCACCAGGCCCGCTGGAGGGCTTCGGTGTCCAGTCGGCCGCGCAGCCGGAAGGCGAGGGGGACCAGGTACTCGGTGCTGTTCGGGTCGAGGCGGTTCAGGAACCACATCTGCTGTTGCCCATGGGAGAGCACCAGGGGCCCGGTCCGGTCGGCGCGCCCGATCCCGGAACGCCGGCGGCCGCCGCGGCCGCTGAGTCGCCGACGGAGAAGCTCGTCACGGACGGCGTCAGAGCTGTGCTGCATGGAGTCCTCGGTACTCATGTGTGTTCTACTCCCCGGACGGCTGTGATTGAGCGATGAGTTCGTCGTCCGACAGCGCCTCGACCTCGGCCCGGATCAATTCCTCGACGACCGTGGCGAGTTCGGCGACGGTCGGCCCCTCGAAGACGGCCCTCATCGGCAGCTCGATCTCGAATGCGTCCTGAAGGCCCGCGACCAGACGGATCGCGAGGATGGAATTGCCGCCCGTGTGGAAGAAGTTGGCGTGCACTCCGACGTCCCGGCCCAGGAGGCCGGCCCAGATCTCGGCGATGCGCTCCTGCACCACGGTGTGCGGCGCCACGACGTCCGGCTCTCCCTGGGGTTCGAGCGCGGCGAGAGCGGTCCGGTCCACCTTGCCGTTGGCGTTGAGCGGGAGGGCCTGCAGTGCCATGAACGCCGGCGGCACCATGTAGGGGGGCAGGCGGTCCGCGCAGTGGTCGACGAGGTCGTCGTGGGTGGGGGGTGTGTCGCCCTCGGCCACGTAGTGGGCGACAAGGCCGCGGTCACCGGGACCGGTCTCCCGGACCGTGACGACCGCCTCGCGCACCTGCGGGTGGTCGGCGAGGACCAGCTGGATCTCCGTGATCTCGATGCGGTGACCGCGGATCTTCACCTGGTGATCGATGCGTCCGAGGAAGTCGACGTCGCCGCCGGGCAGCAGCCGGACGAGGTCGCCGGTGCGGTACATCCGGTCGCCGGGCGCGCCGAAGGGGTCGGGCAGGAAGGCTGCGGCGGTCTGTTCGGGCTGGCGCACATAGCCGCGGGCCACGCCGGCGCCGCCGACGTACAGCTCCCCCGTCACGCCCACGGGCACCGGCTGAAGGTGCTGGTCGAGCACCCGCATCGTCATGTTCGGCAGCGGGCGTCCGATGGGCACGATCTCCCGGTTGCCCTGGTCGGGTGCCGGGAAGACGCAGGTGCCGACGGACGCCTCGGTGGGTCCGTACTCGTTGATCACCGGTGCGGCCCAGCGGTCGACGAGCCGACCGGGCAGGGCCTCGCCCGCCACCACGTACACGCTCGCCAGGGCGCGTACCTGCTCGGCGGAGAGCTGCTCGGAGAGGATCTCCAGGTGGGCCGGGGTCATCTTGACGAAGGCGAAGGGACCGGCCTCCGTCAACTGCTTTCCCAAGGTGCTGAGATCGAGGTCCTGCGGCAGCATGGTGACGGTCCGGCCGGCCATGAGGGGAGCCCACAGGTTCGGTACGACCAGGTCGAAGGCGATGGACGAGAAGACGGGCGCGCCGCCTTCGCCCCGTCCCGCGAGTTCCGCGGCGGCCCAGTCGAGGTGGTTGGCCAGCCCGGCGTGGGTGACCTGCACCCCCTTGGGGCGTCCTGTGGAGCCGGAGGTGTAGATGACGTAGGCGAGGCGATCCAGGTCGGGGGTGCGGTCGGGCGCGGTGGTCACGGCGGGCTCGGTGGCCGCGTCGGTGAGCAGCAGGCGCGTGCCGGGCGGTCGCCCGATCCGGTCGCGGCCGCGCGAGTCGAGCACCAGGACGCGGGCGCCCGCGTCGGCGAGCACGGCCTTCATGCGTCCCGCGGGGTACGACAGGTCGAGCGGCAGGTAGGCGCCGCCGGCCTTCCACACGGCGAGGAGTGCCGCCAGCAGCTCGGGGCCGCGGTCGAGGAGCACGCCGACGACGTCCTCGGGGCCCACCCCGAGTGCCCGCAGCCGGTGCGCGAGGGCGTTCGCGCGCTCGTCGAGTGCGCGGTACGTGATGTCGGTGCCGTCGCTGGTCACGGCGATCGCGTCCGGTGTGGCGGCGGCCCTCCGCTCGAACACCTCGTAGGAGCACGCGTGGGGCCGCGGGCCCGGGTTGCGGCTCCATTCGGAGAGTCGGTCGCTCTCCTGCGGGGAGAGGAGGGGCAGTTGCCCCAGGGGCAGTTCGGGGCGGGCGGTGACGGTTTCGACGACGCGGACCAGGTGTTGGGCGAGCCGTTCGACGGTCGTACGGTCGAACAGCGCGGTGGCGTACTCGAGGCCGCCGATCATGCTTCCGTCGGCGGCCCGCCGCATGAAGAGGCTGAGGTCGGTCTTGGCCACGCTCCAGACGCCTTCCAGGGAGTGGAAGTCGTCGAGCGCCGCCGATCCGGTGTGCTCCTCGTCGTGCAGGTCGAAGGCCACCTGGTAGAGCGGTGTGCGGGCGAGGTCGCCCTCGGCGTCGAGTGCCGCGACGAGGCGTTCGAAGGGCAGCGTCTGATGGGCGAGCGCCTCGCGGAACACGTCTCGTACGTGGTCGAGGGCCTGGGCGAAGCCGAGGCCGGCCTGCGGGCGGCAGCGGATGACGAGGCTGTTCAGGAAGAAGCCGACGATCTCCTCGGTCTCCTCGCGGTCCCGGCCGGCCACCGGTGTGCCGATGGGGGTGTCCCACTGGCCGGTGTAGCGGGCGAGCAGCGTGGCGAACGCGGTCAGCAGGGTCTCGTACGGTGTGGCGCCGTGCTGTCGGCCCAGCTCTTCGAGCGCCTCGGTGAGGGGGGCGGGCAGGGTGAAGGCGACGATGCCGCCGCGCCCGTCGCGCACCGGCGGGCGGGGCCGGTCGGTGGGCAGCGGCAGGGGTTCGACGCCGTCGAGGACGGACGCCCAGTGCTGGATCTCGCGTTCGGCGGCCGCGTTGTCCTCGGCGTTCCGCTGCCAGGCGGCGTAGTCGGCGTACTGGCGCCGCGGCGGTGCGAGGCGGCAGGGGCGGCCCCTCATTTCGGCGGCCAGGAGCTCATGGAACTCGCGGTCGAGGATCGCCGACGACCAGCCGTCGCAGGCGATGTGATGGATCGCCAGGGAGAGGACGGACTCACCCTGCGGGGCGGGCACCCTGGCCAGCAGGGCCCGCAGCACGGGTCCCGTCTCCAGGTCGAAGCCGCGTTCGGCGGCGGCGGCGAGGACCTGCGGGAGCTGGTCCCGGTCCGTCTCGACCACCGTCAGCTCCTGTGCGGCGGGCTCCATCACGAACTGCATCGGCTCGCCGTCCACCACGGCGAACCGGGTGCGCAGCGCCTCGTGGCGGGCGACCAGGGCGTCCAGGGCGCGTCGGACCGCGTCGTCGCTCGCCTCGGCAGGGACCCGCAGCGGCAGGACGGACACCCATTCCGGGCTGCCGGGGTTCATCCGGTCGAGGAACCACAGGCGGCGCTGTCCGAAGGAGACCTGAAGCCCGCCCGAACCGCCCGTGGGGCGGGGGGCCTTGGGCAGCACGTCCGCGTCCTCGGCATACCCCTCGATGAGCAGGGCCTGGGCCTCGACGGTCGTCGCCTTGAGCAGTTCCCGGAAGCGGACTTCCCTGCCGGACGCCGAGCGCAGCCGATTGGCGAGCCGCGTGACCTGGAGCGAGGTGCCGCCCTGCCGGAAGAAGTCGGAGTTCACCCCGATGTCGTCGTCGCCGAGCAGGTCTTGCCAGACGCTCGCCACGAGACGCTCGGCCTCGGTGCGCGGGGCCGTGACGTCCTGGCCGGCGTCGGGAGCAGGTTCGGGCAGGGCGAGGCGATCCACCTTGCCGTTAGGGGTGAACGGGAACGCGTCGAGCTCGACGACGACGGCGGGCACATGGCTGCCGGGCAGTCGGGTGCGCAGGAAGCCCCGCAGGTCGGCGTCGGCACGCTGTCCGTCCCGGGCATCCCTGCGCTGTACGTATCCCACCAGTCGGGTGGTGCCGTCACGGGTGAAGGCCTTGACGACGGCTCCCCGCACATCGGGGTGCGCCACCAGGGCGGCCTCCACCTCGCCGGGTTCGACACGTACCCCGTTGACCTTGGCCTGGCCGTCGGCGCGGCCCAGATACTCCAGGGTTCCCTCGGCGCTCCAGCGGACCAGGTCGCCGGTGCGGTAGAGACGGGACCCGTCGGCAGCGAAGGGATCGGGGACGAAGCTCTCGGCCGTGCGCTCCGGCTGCCCCAGATAGCCTCGGGCGACCCCGACACCGCCCGCGTACAGCTCACCTCGGGTGCCGACCGAGACGGGGCGCCCCTCGGAGTCCGCGACGAGTACGCGCATGCCCGGGATGGGCCTGCCGATCGGTACGGAGCCGTGCTGTTGCGCGGGATCGAACCGGTGGGCCGTGATGTCGATCGAGCACTCCGTCGGGCCGTAGGTGTTCCAGACCTCCATGTCCCGCCAGGCGAGGACGCGTTGGACCAGTTCCGCGTGCAGGGGTTCCCCGGCGGAGAACAGGAGGCGCAGTGCGGTGCAGTCCGCCCAGCCTGGTTCGTCCGCCAGGGTGCGCAGCATGGACGGCACGACCTGAAGCACCGTCACCTCGTGGGCGGCGACCGCACGCAGCAGCGTGGCGGCGTCGGCCTCCGCGCCCTGCGGCGCGAGGACGACCGTTCCTCCGGACACCAGCGGGGCGAACACCTCCCAGCAGGCCGCGTCGAAGGTGAGCGTCGTCTTCTGCAGCACCCGGTCCGCCGCGCCGAGGCCGTGCCGGCGCACCACCCAGGAGACCCTGTTGGCGATTCCGGCATGGCTGACGACCACGCCCTTGGGACGGCCCGTGGAGCCCGAGGTGTAGAGGATGTACGCGGCCTGCTCGCCGGGTACGTCCGAAGCGGGCCCGGCGGGGGAGTCCGGGCCCGCCGCACAGGTGGGCGCGACGGGTCGCGCTCCGGTGCCCGACACCTGGGCGGACAGCGAGTCGTCCACGACGACGAGGTCCGCCCCGGTGTCCTTGAGCACCCACGCGGACCGCTCCCAGGGGTGCTCGGGGTCGAGGGGCACATAGGCCGCGCCGGACTTCCAGACGGCGAGCAGCGACACGACGAGATCGATGCCTCGCGGCAGGCAGACCCCGATCGCCGCCTCCGGCGCGGCTCCCAGTTCGCGCAGCCGGTGGGCCAACAGCGCCGCGCGGGAATCGAGTTCCGCGTAGGTGCATGTCTCGGCCCCGTCAACCACGGCCACGGCCGACGGTGTCAGCGCGGCCTGGCGCTCGACTCGTACGTGCAGGGAGACGTATGCGTCGGCTGTATCGGTCGATCGGGCCTCAGCGCCCATGTCTGTTCCCCGTCCGGATTGTCTCGGTGGCAACTGCTCGGCGGCCTCCTGCTACTTCGCCGCTTCTTGCTCCATGCGTCTGCGCAGACTGAGCGGTCGCATGTCGGTCCAGATCTCGCCGATGTGCCCCAGGCATTCCTCGCGGGATCCCTTGGTACCGTCCGTGCGCCAGCCGGCCGGCAGCTCTCGGTCGGCCCACCAGATCGAGTACTGCTCCTCGTCGTTCAGGACAACGCAGTAAACGGGTCCTTCGGTCTGCTCTTCGGGCATCGGACACTTCTCCTTCAGTCACAGGGGTCTGTTATTGCACTTACCGTTTCGAGCTATTTCCACAGGTGTGTCACTTCACCGAAATTCGCCGTGACCCAGGCGTCGGAGTAGACGGTGTCGAGATATCTGTCGCCACCGTCCGGGAAAATCAGCACACAGTTCGATCCGGGCTCGATGGAGTCGCTCATCTTGTCCAGTGCCGCCAGTACGGCACCGGAGGAGCCGCCGGCGAGAACCGCCTCTTTGGCGACGATCCGGCGACAGGCCGCCACGGATTCCAGGTCGGTGATATGGACCACCGCGTCCACCAATGCGGTGTCGAGGAGTTCCGGACGCACCGAAGCGCCATGACCGGGTATGAGACGCGGCGCGGGCGGACCTCCGAAAATGACGCTGCCGACGGCGTCCACGCCCACGATGGTCGTCCCCAGGCCCTGCTCACGAACGTACTCGGCACAGCCACGGAGGGTGCCGAACGTCCCGACGGCGCAGAAGAGATAGTCGACCTTCTCATCGAGGGCCTGGGCGATCTCCCGCATGGTCTGCTGGTGAGCGCCCGGATTGCGCAGGTTGCCGTACTGGTTGGGCCAGTAGGCGTCCGGGATGGTCGTGAGCAGCTCACGGACTCGCGCAAGGCGGGCCGGCAGGTACTCGCCGGTGACCGCATCGGGCTGCTCGACGATCTCGACCTCGCACTGGAGTGCGCGCAGCACCGCGATGTTGCGGGCCGTGGTGCGGCCGTCGACGACACAGACGAAACGCAGTCCGAAGTACCGGCAGATCTGGGCAAGACCCACACCCAGATTTCCCGAACTCGATTCCACGACCACCGAACGCGCAGGGTCGAGCTCTCCATTACGGATTTTGTGCAGCAGCATGTTAAGTGCGGTTCTGTCCTTGATGCTGCCACCGGGGTTGAAGCTCTCCATCTTCGCGAGGACCCGGAAGGGTGCATCTGAGAAGATTCTCTCGAATTCAAAGAGTGGGGTATCCCCGATTGCGTCAAGAATCCCCGCGTGAACCTTCCCTTTCACAGGCTCCCTCTCGCCGCGTCCAGCCGGGCGTCACATTTGATCGGACGGCTGAAGTGTTCAGACAGATTCAATATTTCATCTATATCTGAGCTACTCGGGAACACCGGGACCGAGGGAGAACCCCTACGTACGGGGTCTGGCACCGACCTCGGCGGACAGTCGCGGGGCTGATGCGGCAGCAGTCCGATAGACGCTGTCCAGCGAGAATAGGTCGGTTATAGAACGGCTTCCCACAGTTCCCTAACACTCGCCGCCGACCTGGGACTTGGGGAATTTCGCCTTATGCATCAGATCCAGCTGCCTGAATTTGCCGCGCCGGACACGAGCGCCGCCCTGGAATCGGTGGTGATTCATGACATCACCGCGGAGGAACGGGCCGAGATCGCCGCACTGGCCGGGACACTCACCGGCACCCGCCACCCGCTCATCGACACCCCGGAATGGCCGTCGGCCGCGATGGACGCCTCCGCGCTGCTCCCCCGTACGCTGCTGCGCGCCCTGCGAGCGTTCCGGCACGACCCGGGCCCCCAAGGCGCCCTGCTGCTCCGCGGTCTGCCGGTGACGGACGGCGAACAGCTCCCGCCGACTCCCGGAGTTCCGAATTCGGTGGAGCGGGTGCCCACGACCGCCGCCGCCGTCATCGCATCGGTAATGCTGCAGTTGGGCGAGGTCATCGCGTTCCGCAACGAGAAGGACGGTCATCTCGTACAGAACGTGGTGCCGGTTCCGGGTCATGAAATATCGCAGAGCAATGCCGGATCCGTGCTGCTCGAACTGCACATCGAGAACGCCTTTCACGACAACCGCCCCGACTACGTGGGCCTGTTGTCCCTGCGGGAGGACCCGACCGGCGACGCGAGGCTGTGCACGTCGTCGATCCGCCAGGCGCTGCCGCTCCTCGATGCGAGCGTGATCCAGGTGCTCGCCGAGCCGCGGTTCAGGACCGACCCTCCGCCGTCCTTCGGCGCGCAGGAGGGCGCCCCCTCGATGCACCCGATTCTTCAGGGGGACCTGGCCGACCCCAATGCCGTGGTCGACTTCGCCGCCACGCATCCGCAGGACGACGCGGCCAAGTTCGCGATGGCCGCGCTGCGCGACGCGTTCGTCGCGACGATGTCGGCGCACCGTCTTCAGGTGGGTGACCTGGCGGTGGTGGACAACCGCGTGACGGTGCACGGACGGACCTCCTTCACCCCGCGGTACGACGGAAACGATCGCTGGATGGAGCGGGTGTACGCGCATCTGGACAACCGGCGCAGCCGCGCGGACCGGCCGGGCGGCGGCCGCGTGCTCGGCTGACCGCACGACCGACCGCCACTGACGGAGCCCGTGGAGCACCACGGTGGACCGAAGGAGGAGCACACATGCGCAATCCATGGCCGCCCAGGAAGAGCGTGATGCGATGACCACGACCATCTCGGGCAGCCGGATCCTGTCGATCTCCCACTACCAGCCGAGCCGGGTACTCACCAACGACGAGCTCGCCGGCATGGTCGACACCTCCGACGCGTGGATCAGATCCCGCGTCGGCATCGCGACCCGCCATCTGGCCGCCGCGGACGAGAGCGTCGCCGACATGGCGGCCGACGCGGCGGCCAAGGCGGTCGCCCGGGCGGGTGTGGACGCCGCCGACATCGGCCTGGTCACCGTCGCGACCTGCACCGCCGTGGACCGCATGCCCAGCATCGCCGCCCGGGTCGCCCAGCGTCTGGGGATCCCCGCCGCTGGCGTATTCGACCTCAACGCCGCCTGCGCGGGCTTCAGTTACGCGCTCGCCACGGCCGCGCTCGCCATACAGGGCGGCAGCAGCCGTATCGCGCTGGTCGTGGGCGTGGACAAGATGAGCGACTTCCTCGACTGGCAGGACCGCTCCACCTGCGTCATCTTCGGCGACGGCGCGGGCGCGGCGGTGATCGCGGCCACCGAGGGGGACGAACCCGACGGCATCGGTCCCGTGGTGTGGGGCTCGCGCCCGCAGGACGGCTCGGCCATCACGCTGGAGACCTCCGGTCCGGCAGGACCGCCCGCGCTGTTCCGGCAGGAAGGACACACGGTCTACCGCTGGGCGCTGACCTCGCTCGCGCAGGTCGCCCGCCAGGCCTGCGAGCGCGCCGATGTCGCCGTCTCGGACCTGGCGGCCGTGGTCACCCACCAGGCCAACCTGCGGATCATCGAGGCCGTCACCAAGCAGCTCGGCGCCACCGAGGCGATCGTCGCGCGTGACGTCGTCGACTCCGGCAACACCTCTGCCGCCAGCATCCCCCTCGCCCTGTCGAAGCTCGTGGAGCGCGGGGAGGTCCCCGGCGGAGCCCCCGTGCTCCTCCTCGGCTTCGGCGCGGGCCTCTCGTACGCGGCCCAGGTCGTCGCCTGTCCCCCCACCGCCTCCCCCCAGAAGGCCACCCCAAGGAGAAGCACACCGTGACTGCACCGGGCGAGACCACCGCCACCACGTCGGCCGGCTTCACGCCGCTCGTCGACACCGCCCGCCTGACCGGTGTCGAAGCCGAGTCGCAAGCCGCGCACCACCTCTATGAGCACCTGATCGGCCTGTGGGCACCCGGCGTCATCGAAGCCGCGCAGGACCTGGGCGCCTTCTCCGCGCTGACCCTCGGTCCGGCCACCGCCGTGCGGCTCGCCGAGATCCTCGGCACCGATCTGCGCGCGACCCGGGTGCTCATGGACGGTCTCCACGCCTACGACGTGGTCCGGCGAAGCCACAGCGCCGACGGACAGGCCCTCTACACCCTGCCGCCCGAGCTGCACGACGTGTTCTCGCCGCACGGTCTGTACAGCCTCGTCGGGAAGATCAGCCACGACCGCAAGCTGGCCTGGAACGCCTGGCGCAACCTCGCCGAGAACGTGCGTACCGGCGCCCGCGACGCCACCGGCGGGGAGCGGGTGAACCAGATATCGGAGGAGGACTACACATCGCTGGTCCGCGGCATCAACTTCTGGGCGCCGCCGATCGTCCGTACGCTCGCCGACGCGCTGCGTGAACTGGGCTGGACCACCGGGGAGTCGGCGCGCGTCCTGGACGTGGGCTGCGGCACCGGCATCTACAGCCAGTTGCTGCTGCGCGAGTTCCCGGCGCTGACGGCGAGCGGCCTGGACACCGAGCGGATCACCGCGATCGCGTCGCGGCAGGCACAGGAGCTGGACGTGGCCGACCGGTTCGAGGTGGTCGTCAAGGACTTCTGGAACGACGACTGGGGCACGGACATCGAGCTGGCCCTCTTCGTGAACATCTTCCATCTGCAGACCCCGGAGTCCGCCCGTGAGCTGCTCCTGAAGTCCTCGAAGAGCCTCGCCCAGGGCGGCCTCGTCGCCATCGCCGACCACATCGTCGACGACGACGACGGCGCCGGGTCCGTCCAGAACAAGTTCTCCCGGCTGTTCGCCGCCTCGATGCTCGCCACCGGCGGCGGCGACGCCTACACCCTGCACGACTACGACCAGTGGCTGGCGGATTCCGAGCTGCGCCGCGTCGCCCTGCTGGACACCCCCATGCACCGTGTACTGCTGGCCCGCCGGGCCTGACGCGACGCCCGGCCGACCCGCGCCCGAGAGCGACGGCACACCGGCGGTATAGGCCCTTGATAGTGACTCCCCGCAGGATCGCTCGCGGGAGACCCCCGCACAGCCGGCTCCGCCTCCTGGGGCACGGCAGTGATCGCGCCCTCGACCTCGACACGTTCCGTTCCGACGTGTCGGCGCCGGCTGTGTTCCCGGCCGTCGCGTATCTGTGGAAGGACTGAATCCCGTCATGCTCATCCTGCGGCACTCCGAGGTCGCGCAGATCCTCGACGGCCACGAACTCGACAACATCCGCACCGTGGCCGACGCCTACCGCCTTCATGCACAGGGCGACACCACCGTGCCGCACTCCGTCTTCCTGCGCTTCCCCGGGCAGCCGCGCAACCGCATCATCGGCCTGCCGGCCTACCGGGGCGGAGAAAAGCCGGCCGCGGGCATGAAGTGGATCTCCTCCTTCCCGGCCAACGTCGAGAGAGGCATCGAGCGGGCCAGCGCGGCGATCATCCTCAACTCCTTGGAGACCGGGCGGCCACAGGCCCTGATCGAGGGCTCGTTGATCTCCGCTACGCGCACCGCCGCGAGCGCCGCGCTCGCGGCTGAGCTGCTCACCCGCGACCGCCGCCCGGACGGCCTCGCCCTGATCGGCTGCGGGGTCATCAACCTGGAGATCCTGCGCCATGTACGGGCGGCCCTGCCCGGCCTGAAGACGCTCTCGCTGTACGACAGTTCGCCGCAGCGGGCCGCCGAGTTCGCCGCGCGGGCCGCCGCGGTGGCACCCGGCGCCGAGGTGGTCACGCTCGACAGCGCGGAGCGGGCGCTCGCCGCGCACGGACTGGTCTCCGTCGCCACGTCCGCCATCGAACCGCACCTGGATCTGAAGGCAGCCCTGCCGGGCACGGTGGTGCTGCACATCTCGCTGCGCGATCTGCTGCCCGAGTCGCTGCTCGACGCGCACAACATCGTCGACGACGTCGATCACGCGGTGCGCGAGCGCACCTCCCTCGACCTGGCGGTGCAGGCCGCGGGGCACCGGGACTTCATCGCCCCGGCGATCGGCCGCCTGCTCCTGGACGAGGGCTCCGAGCACGCCTTCACGCCCGAGCGTGGCCGCACGATCGTCTACGCGCCGTTCGGACTGGGCGTACTGGACATCGCCCTGGCCGACGCCGTGCTCGACGCGGCCCGGACCCAGAACCTCGGGGTGGAGGTGGAAGGCTTCCTGCCGTGACCCTGCCGGTCAGCGGCCCTTCTCGCCTTTCTCGGCGGGCTCAAGGATCGCGACGCACTCCACGTGATGCGTCATCGGAAGCACGTCACCCGGGTGAACGCAGAGAAAGCCGCAGGTCAGGTCCGTCCCTCGTCTCCGTCTTGGGGCCACCAGGTGCGAAGAGCGCCAAACGAGCGTCACGGCGGACGCCCAGTGATCCCAGCAAGGAGTGCACCAGACGCAGTCCCCGTGGTCAGGTTCAGGCTTCGGCGCTCACACGAGGGAAGCATTGATCCTTATCAACGTCGATCGTTTGGGACACCCATTCAGGCGGCACCTCGCTCAGGAAGCGGATGACGTACTCCCCGCTGACTTCGTGCCGGCCACCGGAAGCACGTACTCACCGGCGAGACGCGCCCAGTGCAGCGGGAGAGGCCGGGCGAGCGGCGGGTAGTCGTCGTGGTAACGCAGCTGGTGCGTGAGCGTCGCCCACTCCGCCGGCCGGTCGGGCGGGTCACCCGCACGCCCCGAGTCCGTCAGCGCCTTCTCCGACAGACAGCCGAGCACGGTGATCTCCAGTTGCCCGGGGTTCCACGCGGTCTTCCCGGGCGCTGTCCGGCCCTGTGCCGTGGGCACCAGCTTCATTAGCCCCTTCGGCAGTTTCGCCACCGTGTGCGGCTTCGAGGCCGTACTCGCGAAGACACGGCCCTCCGTATCCGCCGTCCCCCACACACCCTCGGCGAAGCCGACCCCGTCCTCGGTGTCGTGGGCGTACCACTCCGCCACTTCACCCCGGGCGTTGGCGTCCCGTACGAGCAGCACCCGCAGGTCGTGGCCGTAGAGCGTGTGCCGCTGGGCGGGTTCGGCCCCGAAGCCGAGCGTGTCGCGGTCCAGTGCACCGTTGCGCAGGCCAGGCCAGCACTGGCGCAGATTGCCGGCGTCCGCCAGCAGCAGCGTCGGGCGGTCGCGGAGCTGGAAGAGCAGTGCCCGGATCTGCCGCTCGGTCTCCCGCTGCCTGTCCTGCTCCACGCCCGGGCGGGCAGCCAGCCGGGATCCTCCCGGGGCTGCCGAGTTATCGACGAGCTTCCCCGTGCCGGTCTCCTTCCCGTCGCTCGCCGCCGGTTCCCGTGCCTGGGCGAGCAGCAGCAACAGCTTCGGATACGGCACCCATTCGGCTCGTTCTGCGTCCCACCCCTCGATGACGCCCGGTCCGTCCCCGGGGCGCACCCGCACCGCCACCAGCCGGTGGACGGGGCATCGCGTGGGCCCCTTCCTGGTGTGGCGTACGAGCCAGAGCGCCGCGTACTGAAGGTCGCCCGGAATGCCGGCTCCCACCCGATGGGCGGGCGGGCTGATCGCGCCCAGCTGCCGGAAGGCGTCCAGCCAGGTCCACCTGGCCCGGTGTTCCAGAGCGCTGTCGGTGTCGTCGGGCGAGTTCACGAACTGGGTCAGCCGTCCCTGCCGTGCCCAGGCGATGCGCAGCGCGTGCTTGGGGTCGGAGTCCGGGACGGCGGCGAAGCGCTCCTTGCCGGCGATCTCCGTGATCACGACTCCGGCCCCGCCGAGGAGCGGGTCCGCCCGGTCCGCCACGAGCCCGCAGCGCCCTTCGATGGCCTCGGCCAGCCGGACGGCCCTGAGGCGCCCGCGGGCTCGGGTGGTCGGCAGGGCGTCGGCCAAGGGTCCCGCGGGCCGGGCCCGGACGCGGATGTCGACCCCCTCACACTGCCACTGCCAGGTCTCCCCGTCGGCCGACGGCACTTGCTGCCCGGCGGGAAGACCAATGAGCTTGGGCAGCTCGGCGAGCAGCGCCGCACGGGTTTCCGGGGACTGCCAGAAGACGTCGATCTCCAGGGGGCGGCCGTTCAGTGCGCGTGTCAGCGCCGCCCGCCGTTGCAGAGCCAGCTGGGCGTCGCGGACGCCCGGGACGCGTCCGGCGCCGGAACGGGGCAGCAGGGAGGGTGTGTTGCTCCGGGAGACGCGCGTAAGGTCGGGGACCCGGGTCAGCAGGGGGCGCAGCCCTTCCTCGACCCAGGCGTCCAGATCCGCCCGCTCCCGTGGCATCAGCCCGGGTCCAACCTCGTGCGGGCCGATCGACGGGTGGTAGACGATGCCGGCGGCCACGTCCCCGGAACCGTTGATCCAGCGTTCGGGGTCGGAGAAGAGCGCTTCGGGCCGGGGATAGTTGCGCACGATGTCCAGCTCGGGCACGAGCGGTGCGGGGCTGTGCCGGCGCCAGGCCAGTTCCTTCGACCGCCGGTCGTAACCCAGGGTGTTCACCATCAGCCGGTGGCCCCGGTCCGGCCCTTCCGGCCACGGCAGTGGAGCGTCGAGCAGGACGGTCGTACCGCCGAGCTGGTGGGGGCGTACGTCCAGTCGGGTGGCCCACCGGCGTACCTGGGTGGACACATGGACGCGGAACCGCGGGGCGAACGGCACGGTGTGGACGGTGATGGTGAGGCAGGCCGAGTAGTACCAGGTCTGCCGTCGGCGCTCGTATCGCTGAGGCGGCCAGGAGACAAGTCGCGCGCCGTCACCCGAGCTCTCGACGCGGAAGTGGAGTGTGGTGCCGCCCGTGCGGAACGTCCGGGCGGCCAGCCGGAAGGCGATCCACTCGGGCAGCAGGCTGTAGAGCCGCGCGGCGGGTTCGGCGGTTCCGCCCGCCGAGAGCACGCTCTCGGCGAGGTCGACCGGTTCCGTCTCCCAGTGGGGCAGACGTACCGTCTCGGCCGGGTCACCGGAGCGGAGCCTCTCCTCGAGATCGGCGCCCTCCGAGTCGTCGTCCTCCCGGTGCATTCCCGCCGCCCACGCTCCTACCACCGGGGCCAGCACGTCCGGCGGGACGGCTTCCCGCGCGTAGAGCCACGGCAGACGGCCATCCGTCCCGGCGTTGCGGCCGGTCGCGATGACGCCTGGCGCCATCGCCTGGAGCAGGGAGTTGAGCCTGCTCACGGGGAGCCAGTGGGGGTGGACGGAGTTCTTGTCCGCCTCGGCATGCATCCCGGTGAGCTCGGCGTGCAGGTCCTCGCCGAGCCGCAGCACTTTCATCTCCTCCCGCCAGGGTCCGTGGAGCGGGTCGGGTTCGTAGGCCGCGACGCGAATGTGGTGGTACACGGAATTACCTCCTGGGACAGGGGTTCGGCGCTTACGGGTGGGCGGGTACGGCAGCGAGCAGGCGGGTGAGCATGCTGCGCAGTGGCGCGTACAGGGCGCGGACGATGAACTGCTCCTCCGCGGTCGTCGTGCCGCCGTCGAAATACGGGTCCAGGACGGCGAGGACGCTGTGCAGCAGACTGGATTCGGGGGTGTCGGGCCGCGCCGGTACGGCGCCGCGGTTGGGGGCGAAGGCGGCGTCGACGAAGACCACTCGGGCCGGTACGCCACCGCGTACCAGTCGCCCGATCACCTGCCACAACAGGACCAGCATGTCCCAGGTGACCTGTTGCCGTACATCGTCGTCGAGACGGCTCCACGCCATCGAACGGGCGAGTACCTGGTACCAGTACGAACGGGCGAGGCGGCGGAACTCCTCCGCTCCTTCCTCGACGGTGGGTTTTCCCTGTACCAGGGTGGCGAAGTCACCGCCGGTAACGGCGCGGACGACCCAGTCGTTGACGGCATTGACGGCCAGGTGGAGGTCCTCTGGGTGCGGATGGGGCCGTGCCAGGAAGTAGACCGTGCCGATGGCCGCCTCGTCGTCCTCGTTGAGGATGTTGTGGCCGCGTTCCAGCGCGAGCAGGGGCGCCACCAGGATGTCCGCCTCGAGGTCCTTCAGGTGCTCGACGTCGCCCCGGCGCAGTGATCGGGCGTGGTAGGCGGACGGCGCCTCGTCCTCCGCGGTGATCTCCTCGTCGTCCGACACCAGGCACAGCACCTTGTTGCGCCAGCGGACGTTGAGGTTGTGCAGTGTGTCGGCCACCACACGTGCCTCGGCATAGCTGCCGACCAACAGAAGGATCTGGTCGCGCCCTGGAGGAAGAGAGAGCAACTCCTGCTGGAGCGGACCACCTTCAGTGACCTCGTACTCGTCTCCGCCCTCACCTAGATGGCACGCGATGCGGCGCAACTTCTCCGGGCGGTCGTCCGGATGAGTTCCCGACATGCGCAGTTTCTCGTCGCCGTCGTCGATGAACTCGAAGCGCATGGAGCTCTCGTTGGCGATGCGTTCGGTCACCTCGGCCGGCGGTTCGATGACCACACCGACCGGGACGCAGACGTGGTAGCGGCTGGACGCGCCCGCCCAGCTGCTGCCCGACATGAGCAGCAAGTGGGCACCGGGCCTGCCGTCGACGGAGGTAAGATCGGGGATGGCGCGCAGCAGCTCACGTCCGATGCCGCTGCACCGGAAGAAGGTCAGTTCGCCACTGCGGACTCCGCCCTTGTCCTCACCCGGGACCCGGAACTGGAAGCCGAGCACATTGCCCATCGGCGCCTCGGGCACCATCGGGCCGTAGTCGAGCGGCCGGCGGTACATCGTGTTGAAGCCCAGGCTGAGGGCCGCCTCGACGCGGGGCCACATGGCGTTGATCATGGCGAGCCGTGGTTCCAGGGCGCTCAGCAACAGTGTGAACTCGAAGCGCTCCGCGAGTTGCTTCCGCCATTCCTCGGGAGTCTGGGGCGGAGGCTTGGGCTTCCTGCGGCGTCCGCGCTTCTTCTCCTGTTCCTCCTCCTCGCGCCGCCACTCGTCGTACGCCTCTTGGTACTTCCGCTGCCGGTCAGCCATGTACTTCGGGTCGATGGCGAAGACCTCGTCCATGACCTCGGTGAGGCGGCGCCGGGTGTTCTCCGGGTTGCCGGTATGGAGCAGCTCGTTGAGGAGGGCGGTCAGCCGGCTGAAGTCCTCCTCCGTCCTACGGTGACGGTCACCGAACGGGTTGTCCCGGAACGCATCGAGCAGTTTCCCGAGAGCCTCGCGGGGGGCGTGATGAGGGTGGTCCCGACCGCTGTCGTCGGGGAGTTCGTAGCGTTCGTCGAGGAGCCCCAGCTGGAGCGTCCAGGCGCTGAAGTAGCCCGTCCGCACCCACTTGCGCAGCTCGTACTCGGCGACGAGCATCGCGTACAGCCGGTCGGTGGCCGCGCCTGCGGTGTTGAGGGCGGCGGCGAAGGTCTCGACGTCCCGTTCGGAGAGCTGGGTGCGTCCGCCTGCCGCGAGTTCCCGGATCTTGTGCCGGCTCAGCTGGTCGATGAGGCCCTTGTCCTCGTCGCTGGCGAGGACCACGGCAGGTGCGAAGGTCTGGTCGAGCTGCATCTGGACACGGTCGGCCTCGTCGATGATCACGAGGTCACTGCGGCGGCAGGCGAGTTCGAGGAAGCGGATGCGCTCGCCGTTCTGAGGGTGGGGCGGCGAGGCGTCGATCAGCCCGGCCGGCGTGGCCACCCAGATCGAGGCGTCGACGAGCGTGCGGGCTCCGTGGTGACGGGGGCAGACGGACCAGTACGGGCAGCTCGTCGCCCTCTTCTGCCACTCGGAGTACCGTCCGTCGCTCGGGTCACGGCGCAGGGCCGACGGGGGCCGGAGCCGGGAGCAGGGTGCCTCGCCGTAGGCGAGTGGTTCGGTCGTCGATGTAGCGCCCTGCCGTCTGACGTTGAGCAGGCAGGACGTGCCGAGGTAGGCGAAGGCAGGGTCGTCGTGGGCGAGCAGTCGGTGCTCGCCCCGGCCCGCCAGCCGGCGGTGCAGCCGCTGGGCGTGCCGCTCACGGCCGGAGGAGCCGAGCACGGGCGCGGCGGCGCCGTCGGTGTAGAGGTCGTAGAGCCGGACGAGCTTCAGCACCTCCGCGACATCGGTGACGACGACGGTGGTGCGCTTGCCCAGCTTGGCGAGATGGACGGCGATGATGTCGCGCAGTGTGCTCTTGCCGGCGCCGACGATGCCGAGCAGGTGCTGGATGCCGTCGACCGTGAAGGCGAAGTCCTCGTCCTTCCTCGCCTTGTGGAAGGTTCCGTTCGACTTGGTGGACAGGTCGAACGACCGTAGCCGCTCCAGCCACCGTGGTGCCCGGTCCTTGCCGGAGCGAGCGTGCTGGGCGTCCATCTCCGCCGCCGTGCGCTCCAGGCTCTCCCTGGTGAAGATCAGGGGCTCGCCGCCGCCCGCCGGTTCCAGGTCCATGTCGTGGGCGACGAGGGGGATGCGGGGGACGGGCGGCAGGTCGACGACGGCCATGGTGCGACTGACGGGGAAGGCGTGCGGGCCCTGACCCGCGACCGGCAGCCGCTTGCCCGCCAGCGGCGGTGCGGCACGCAGCAGTTGTTCGTAGACGGAGAAGCGGTCGCCGGCGACGGAGAGGTCGCGGCGGGCAGCGGGTGCATCAGCGTCCGGTACGTCGTACGCGCGCACCCTGGGGTCGAACCTCTGGTAGGTGTCCAGCGCATCGAGCCAGGTACGGCTCCGGCGCAGCGTCCACAGCGAGTACCGGGCGATACGCAGGGTCTTCGCCGCATCGGATGGCAGCGGTGCCCGGTGCGCCTCGGCGAACCCGTACCCGCTGAACAGCACCCAGGCGCTGCCCGCGGGGCTGCCCGGCATCATCTTCTGCTGGAGGTACAGGCCGAGTTCGACCTGGCAGAGGGCTTCCAGCGCGGGCTGGGGCACGGAGGACCCCAGAAATGCTTTGAGCGCGTTGAACACGTCGGTCAAGGGCGGGGTGATGCTACGCATCGTCCTTCTCCTCTCGCCGGGCCTGTCCCAGGTCGGGCACGAGGTCCATGGGGGCGGTGAGCACCAGCCGGTCCCGCAGGAGCGCGGGAAGGGCGTCGGTGAAGGCCTGCCGGTAACCGTCCCGTCCGGCGAGCGCGTCGGGGACCACGACGAGGGTGCGGTCCGCGAGGGGTGTGTGGTCGGTGAGATGGGCTGCGAGGAGCGCCGGCTGCAGGCGGTCGTACACCTGGATGTCCACGATGCGGGGGCCGGTGTCCCTGAGCCGGTAGGCGGGCAGAAGACCGGGCAGGGTCTCGTACGCGACTCCGGCGCGCTCCAGTGCCTCCCGGGCGGCTTCGTCGGTGCGGTGCGGCAGTACGACGTACCACCGCAGCGAGCGCTGCAGGATCCACGCCTGGTCCGGCTCACGGATGAGCCGCGGAGGGGCGTCGCGCGGGCAGTCCTCCCCCTCGCACCAGACTTCCGCGCCGGAGCCGGACGGTCCGGGTACGGGCACGGCACTGTTCCGGGGCAGCGCGGGGAGCCTGCACGAGGGGCAGTACAGGAAGTCTCCGTCGACGAGCAGGAACTCGGGCAACGGACCGTAGAGGCTCTTGACCCGGCTCCAGACCGCCCTGTTCCAACCCGGCGCGAAGCGGTCCTGCTGGTGGACGACCGGGTAGCGCGCCAGGAACGCCCGGCACTGCCGGTAGCGCTCCTCCGATCCACTCCGCGCGTGCAGGTCCCCGAGGAGCGCGCGGGCGTGTGCCGCCACGCCTCCGTCCAGTCCGTGCGAGGCCACCTCGAGACACGACCGGGTCGGCATCTGGCCGACCCGGTGCACCAGCGTGGTGCCCGGCGAGACCAGGGAGGAGGGGACCGCGAGGAGTGGGTCGTCGGACGGCCTGGTCCGGCACCACTCCCACAGTTCCGGAAGACTCCTCGGCGGCACCTCCCCCGCATCGAGGCAGCGCATCACCGTGTGATCCAGCGCCCGCTGGGCGAGGGCGGGATAGGGCAGGGCGAAGGAGCGGAGCCCTTGGACCTCGGAGAGAGCCACCACCATGCGGGCGAGTTCGCCGAAGAGGTCGCTGCCCACGCCCTCGGGCACCTCGCTGGCGTCCGACCGATCGGCCCGGCCGGCCGGCCCCGCCCTCATGCCGCGGCCTCGCTGACGGACGACGCCGTGCACCAGCGGGCCACTTCGCACCGCTCGCAGGAGCGTCCGGGCCGGGCCGCGTACTGGTCGTCACCGTGCCAGTCGGCCACCATCGCCCGCAGTACCTTCTCGGCAGTGACCCGATTCGCCGGGGCGAAGGGATCGATGATCTCCAGGTCGGCGCCGCCGGGGCGCAGCACCTCTAGCTCGACCCGGGCGCGGAACGGTTCACCGCCCAGGTCACCGCGGGCGATCAGCACGACGGCCAGGGCCAACTGCGGATAACGCTCCAGCAGGGGGCGGTCGGACCGCCGGTCGGTGACGGAGGTCTTAGTCTCGCGCCACACCCATGACCCGGCATCCCGGTAGAGCAGGTCGGGCGCGGCCAGGACCACCACGTCGGCGGTGGTGTCGTGCCGCACCACCCGGGGCTCGGTCCGCACATCCGTGCCGTCCCCGACGTACCGCAGCGGGCAGACCGCGGCGTGCCGCCGCAACAGCAGGGCGCCGAGTGCGCGTTCGTCTGAGGGCAGGTCGAATCCTTGTGGGACCCACTCCTCGGGGACCTCGACCGTGCAGGGCCGAGGCGATCCGTGGGCGTGCCGTTCGGCGAGGTAGGCATGCAAGGCCCGGCCGCGCTCGGCCGTCACCTCGCGTTCGACGGAGTCCGCCGTGGGCAGGTGCAGCCGGCGCATGTGGTCACGCGCCGGGCAGGCTCGGTAGGCCCGCCCGCTGGTGACCGACCAGGTGCGGCGGGGCCGGTCGTGCGCCTCGATGCCCAGCAGTCCGGGCGCTGTGCGCAGGGCCGGGCACACCGACAGGTAGGGGCATCCGCCACAGGCGGACCCCGGGCGGTATTCCCGTCCGTCCAGTACGCCGGCCAAGGCGGCGGGACCGTGTTCGCGGTACCGGGCGCGCGCCTCTTCCCGGCTTCCCGCGAAGAGCTCCCGCGTACGGCCGTCGAAGAGCGCGAACTCCACGATCCGTACGTGCTCCGGCGGCGGTCCGGGGGCGCCCTCGGCCAGCACCAGGGCGACGGCCGCGGTGAAGCCGTCGGGCGGCAAGTCCCGCAGGCGGTGCACGGGCAGACGAAGCTCGCGGTAGGCACCGTCCGGGGAAGCCAGGCAGCGGCCCCACACGGTGAGGCGGTACTCCTGGGCGTCGCGCGGGTCGGGACCGGACGGCCGGTAACGGTACGTCCACGGCTCGGGCACCTCGTGCAGGGGACGTTCCGGGTCGAGAGGGAAGGCCGACTCGTACATCTGCACGCCGTGCTCCGACCAGGTCCGCAGACCGTCGTGCAGGGGCCCGGTACGTGTCCGAGGCGAGCTGCCGGCAGGCCCCGAACGGATGTCGCAGGCAGCCATGAAGGGGCCCAGAGCGAAGTGCTCCAGCCTCTCACGGCGGCGCGGTACGGGGTCGGTGGTGTGGTAGCCGCGGGTCTTGAGAGCGTCAGCGGCGGGGCATCGGAACTCTCCCCCCTTGAACATTCCGGCGGATACCGTGATGACGTCGGACGTGCGGGTCACCCCGTCGGGAGGCAGCCATGGCTGTGACATTTCATGCTCCATTTCCGTACGGAGGAAAGGTGGATGGCCGTGAGGGCAATCGAGGAGGTCGGCGATGTGGAAAGGCGCTACGAAGTGCTGGACATGGTCGGCGACGGCGGCCAAGGCGACCTTTTCCTCGGGCGTGACCGCAACAGCGGGCAGAAGGTGGCGTTGAAGCTTCAGAAGGCCCGGGACCTCGGACCCGAGAGCGATTTCCACTGGGCCGGCGATGAACTCCTCAAAGAGGGATCACGCATGATGATGCTGACGGGAATCCAGGAGATTCCCGAAGTCATCGCCACGGGGACACACCGGCGACGCCGGTGCCTGGTCATGGAATTTGTCGAAGGGCACCAACTGCAGAAGGTCCTGTCGGCGGCCCTGCCGGTTAAGGATCCTGGGACCGTTGCGGCCGTCATCGGCCAACTGTGCGAAATTCTGATAGAAGTCCACGACCGGAATCTGGTGCACTGCGATCTCAAGCCCGAGAACGTCATCGTGCAGCCGGACGGCCGTCTCCGGCTCATTGACATGGGCCACGCGGTCGTGGCGGATCAGGAGACGGAATGCGCACGCGGCACGCGCGGCTGGGCCTCCCCCGAGCAGTCCGACGCGTGCCCGTCAGGTCTGACGCGGCAAGCGGACATCTTCGCACTCGGCTGCATCCTGCTGGAGATGACCGTGATGCGCCTGCCCTACGGCGGACAGGACGAGCGGGCGGAAGAGGGCACCCCGGTGCTGCCGGCCGACCGGCTCGCCAAACTACCCCCGGAGTTCGCCTCCCTGGCGCTGTGGATGGTCCGGTGGAAGGCGGAGGAGCGCCCCGCGGATGTCCGTGAAGTGTTCGATCGGCTCCGCTGCTACCTACCCCAGCTCGGCTCGCAACGGCCATCGAAGCCCCTGCGCCCGGACCCGACCGAGTACTACCGCACTCATCCGCCCCGGCTTTGACGGTGAGCCGACGGCCGCCGACCGGGCGGGTCACCTCAGCCATTCCAGCCGCTCCCGGACCTCCCGCACCCCCTCACCGCCCATCAGTTCACGCAGCACGATGACTCTCTCCAGCTCCCGCACCGCCGCGTCGGTGTAGCAGACGGACACCAGGACATCAGCGAAGAGCACCCGTACCTTGTCCTCGTTGGGCCAGTTCTCCTGTTCGCGGTAGATGTCGGAGGCCTGCCGGTACAGGGTGATGGCCTCGTCCCGTTCGGAACGGGCCAGGTGCACCTTGGCCAGGGTGAACAGCACATCGGCCAGGCCGCTGCGCTCCGTCGTGCGCTCCACCACGCCCAGGGCGTCGGCGCACCGACGGAGTGCCTGCTCGTGCTCGCCCCGGTCGAGGTGGATCGCGCCGAGTACGTTCAGAACAGCCGCTTCCCCGACCCGGTCGGACACCTCCCGGCACAACTCCAGTGCACGGCGGAGCACTTCGTCCGCTCCCTTCAGGTCGTCCTGCTTGCGCAGGGTGAGCCCGAGCCGGTGCAGCGTACGGGCCAGACTCAGCCGGCCTTCCGCGCTGCGGTCCTCCTCGCTGAGCCGGACGGCCCTGCGCAGGGCGCCCACCGCCAAGTCGTACTCACCGAGCCGCCAGTGGGTCCCTGCCAGCGACCGGTGGACCATGGCGCGATCGACCGGACCGGCGACGGTTTCCGCCGCCTCGGCGGCGTACCGGAGGTTCTGCCGCGCATCATCGAGCAGTCGGCGGCGCCACTGGTAGATGACCAGGGCCATCGGAAGCAGCCACACGTACCGGTCGATACGCCGATTGATCGCCAAGTGAATGCCTCGCTGGACGGTGGCGTACTCCTCGTCCAGGAACGCCATCGCCTCCGCGAGGTCCGCAGGGTCGGTGACCCTGACCGCTCCGGGCTCGTCGGTGGGCAGGGTGCGTTCGCGGTCGAGCACCCGGTCGCAGGCGCGGACGTTGTGCAGCTGGTGTTCCAGCACCTGTCGTACGGTCGCCCGCTCGATCTCCGCGTTCTCTCCGTCCGGCACCGGCCGCACGTGCCGAAGGGCGAAGGCCCGCACGAGGTCGTGCAGCCCGTAGCGGTCGCCGTGATGTTCCACCAGGTTCGCCGCCACGAGGTCCACCAGGGCCCGGTCGGTACGCGTCCCTTCGTCCACTGCCCGTCCCAGATCCATCACCGCCTCCCAGGAAGCGCTGGGCCCGGGGTGGACGGCGAGCTGCCACAGCAGCAGCCGGGCTGCCTCATTCAGCACGCGCACGGAGCAGTTGAGCGCGGCGCGGACCGACAGTTCGTGCTCGGGCAGGTCCAGGGTGTCCAACATCGCCCGCTTCCGCTCCCCCTTCATCTCTTGCACCAGGAGAGGGAGGGTGTGCAGCGGACGCGCACCACCTTCCAGGAGCCGGGCCACCACCACAAGGGCCAGCGGCAGTCGGCCACAGAGGTCGACAAGTTCACTGAAGGCCATGGCGTGCTTGGTCCGGTCCTCGGCCGGCACTTTCTCCTGGAGCACCTCCAGCGCGTCCGCCTCGTGCAGCGGCTCCATCTTGCGGAACAGCACCTTTCTCTCGGACTGCAGCCGCAAGAGGTCGTTACGACTGGTGACGATCACGGCGCAGGTACCGTCTCCGGGAAGCAGCGGCAGCACCTGCTGGGCGCTGAGCGCGTCGTCGAGGACGATGAGCACCGACCGGTGGGCCAGCGCCGACCGCAGCGCGTTGCTCTTGCTCTCCGTTCCGGTCACCGTGGTGTAGGGCGGCAGCGCGGCCAGAAAGCCGTCCAGGATCTCGTCCGGTTCGGCGGGCCGCACGTCTCCGTCGGCGAATCCGTTCAGTTCGCCGCGCAGCACCCCGCCGGGAAACCGCTCCCGCAGCCGACCGGCGAGGTTCTCAGCCACCGTGGTCTTCCCGACGCCCGCCATGCCGCTGATCAGGACCAGCGCCAGATTGCCGGCGTCCTGTTCCTCGCACACGGCCTCGAAGAGGTCGCCGATTAGCTCGTCCTGCCCGATCGGCTTGCGCCTGCCGCCGGGCAACTGGTCGGGAACGGGGGGCAGGAGCACCCCGCCCGGCCGGCGGCTCTCTCCCCGAACTTGGTAAATAGCGCTCTGTACATCGACGTCCGCTTTTCCGTTGCGCTTCTCCCACTTCTTGATGAGCCGCTCACGTCGGGACTCCGGCAGGTCTGCGTGGGCGAGCAGGTAGAACCGGAAGATCTGGGGCAGTTCCGGCGCACGCTCGAACCATTTCTCCGTCTCCTCACGCAGCCATTTGACCTCCCTGGACTTATAGGCTGCGTCCAGCCGCGCGTACACGGCGGCCATCAACTCGGCCCGTAGCTCCTCCCGACGCAAGTGGAAGCCGGTCTCGGACAGTCCGTGCAGCGGTTCGTCCTCGCCGTCCCACTCCTCCAAGGCCGCGCCGAGCAGTTCGAACTGCGCTTTGCAGGTCAGTCCCTCAGCCTGCTTCACCTTTTCGCGAAAACGGAGCAGATCGACGTCTCCCACCGGCACGCGGAGCGTGCAGTAACCCGACTTGCCGCTATGGGGCACGGACTCCTGGCCCAGCCGCTTCCGCAGGTCGGCGACGACGCGGTTAACCAGATCGCCGACGTCCTCGACGCCCTCCCAGAGGACTTCAGCTATGTCCTTCCTCTCACATCGGCAGTCTGGCGAGGTCACCAGGAGCGCGAATAGGGCCGCCACCTTCGACCCTTCGACCACCCTCCTGCCACCGTCCCCTTCGGCTCGCACCGGGCCCAGCACGTACCCCTCCATCGCCCTCCCCCTCACCGCGCCGCAGTCAGTGATCCGGCCCCTCGCCGGCGCTCCTTCATCTGTGCGCCGCGCTGTGCCGCTTCACACACGCTTGCTTCTTCACGCCCCCCGGGGACTCAGTTATCCCTCAGTTTTCGCTCTGCGGTCCCGCTTCACCCCCGGGCACGATGGCACCAGCCGCTCGCAGAAGCACGAAACGGCGGCTCAGCCATCCATCGACCCATCAGAGAGGAACCGCGAACCCGATGAACAGCCGTCAGCGCAACCGCCGGGCAGCCCGTCTGCGCCAGTCCCCCGACTGGCCGCCGAGCCGCCGTCGGCGGGCGGCCGTCCGGACCGAGGACACCACCCCGGCGACCCCGCCCACCGAGGCGCCGGACACCTCGTCCTCCGAGACCGCCTGAGCGCAACAGTCCCTGGGTGCCCGTACCGTACGGGCACCCACCCGCCTCGCGAACTCCGTCACCGGCGGGCTCGCGGCCTTGCTACCGCTCTTGTCACACGCTCGTGGTCAAAGGCGGCGTTACCTGGTCGAGAAGACCACTACCGCATGCTCACGCATCAAAGTGAGACTGGGGGACTCGTCTCCGCTTGACGCAGATATGAGGCGGTACGTCCCCACCACAGGACCCACCTCGTCCAGCATCTCGGTATCTCCAGCACCTCCGGACTCAGGTTTCCGCAGTCCGAAGAGAGGATATTTCCTGATGTATCCACCGCACAGCAGTGCGTTCGCCTCGGTGAGGCGGCACTTCGACGATCCCCGGACCAGTGACGCGGTCTTCGTGCTCGTCCCCACGGTCGCCGACGAGGCTGATCCGGTCCGGCTGACCGCCGCCGAGACGCACGAGGCCTTGTACGGCCCCGGCTACGACCCGCAGTTCGCCACCGCGGTCTGGGAGGAGGTCATCCGCACGGCACAGAGCGACCTGACTCCAGACAGCACGGGGAAACTCCTGGCGATCTGGCTGGCCCTGCCCCGGTTGACCGGGACGGTCCACCGGGTCTGCACGCGCCTGCGGGCCGACCGGTCGGACGTGGAGGCCGAGATGGTCCTGGCTCTCCTGGAGAAGCTGGCGTATCGGGACGGCGCGAGCTGTCTCACCGGCTCCTCCCTGCTGCACGCGGCGCGCGCCAGGGCGTGGCATCTCGCCCGGGAAGGGCTGCGGGAGCTTCCCTCCGCCCAGATCGAACGCATCACCGAGGAGCACGCTCTCACTGCGTCCGGCGAGGAGGCGGACGCTCCGGCGGCGGAGAGCCTGGACGTACGGGTCGACCGTCCGGACGGCCCAGACGGGCTGTGCGCACCGCTGCGTTTCCGGGTGCGCCCGGAGCATCTGCGCCGACAGGGAATCTTCATCGACACCGACGACGGGTCGCAGGACCGTTCGGCGGGTCACAGCCCCGGGAAGAGGCGACGGCCCGGGCGCCGCGCGGACACCCGGCCGGTCCGCCCTGCGGGGAGGCGAGGGTGAAGGACCCGGCAGAGGGCCGCCTCAGTTTCACGGAGATGTTCGACCTGCCCGTCGCAGTGGACCTGCGCACGGCGGCCCGAGCACTCGGAATCGGCTCGACGACCGCGTACCGGCTGATCCGCGAGCACGAATTCCCCTGCCCCGTCCTCCGCATCGGACGTAGGTACAGGATTCCGACCAACGAGCTGATGCGCGCCCTGGGGATCGAGGACCGTCCGCTGTACAGCGTGGACCCGGAAGAGGACACGGACGATCCGAGCGTCGGCTTCTGACGGTAACCACCGTGCGGCTCCGTGGCATCGGCCACGAAGCCGCACGGCCCTGCCTCCTACGACGGGCCGTTCGCCGCCGACGTGCGCCGCACGGTTCTCCACGGCTGCTCGGCAATCGGAGGGCGAAGGGATGCCCTTCTTCTTCGCCGAGCTATTCGGCGGCCGACAGCCCGCGCGCGTCGGCCAGTTCGTGAACCCGCCGACGATCACCGACCCGAGCTACGGCGAGTACGCCCGTCAACCCCGAACCTGCCGGTGAGCCGTCGACGCACGCTTCAGCACCCGCGTCATGATCGCCGCGCCCGGCCAGGGCGCGGACCTGAACGGCCCGGCGGCCCAGCCCTACGCACCGCTCGCCACGACCGCCTTCGAGGGGATGCCCCCCGAAGGTCCTCGTCGTCGTGGGCACGAAGGACTGGCACCCACCCAATCTTCTCCGACCGGCAGGAATGGGGAAGCGACGCCTACACGGCGTCTCCCGCTCCGAAGACCAGGTTAGACAACTTCGACGACGCGGAGCACGGGCTGGGCGGCATCCCGGCCTTCGACGCTGCCGAGGCCACCGACGAGAACCCCGACCGCGTTACCGCCGCACGAGCCCTCGTCCGGGCGCACCTGCGCGCCCGAGTTGTGCCCGCAGGAACCGGACTGGTACCGGGCCACTACGGTCCGCGCATCAGCTCCCACTGCTCCTGGTCCCGCTTCGTGAAGCCGTCGGGCGTGACGTCGTGCCCTGGCGTCTTCAGTTCCAGGAAGCCGGTGATGCGCCCCGATGTCTCCACCGCGTAGTCCGGACGCACCCGGGCCTCGGGCAAGGGATACTCAGGATGAAGGCAAGGACTCAGCTTCCAGCGCGCCCCGAATGTTTCCACCAGCTTCGCCACCGGCAGGCTGATGGACGCCTCCGTGTCGCTGACCCGCAGACGCTCCCTGCACTCGGATCCAAAGTCCGCCACGAGAGCCCGTATCCATTCCTCCGGCACCTTGTCCCCCCTCCAAGCTGTGGACGTTGACGATGGATACCGCAGACACAGCCTGTTGGAGGCGAGAGGACCGGCTCAGTGCGCACGGGGGCACGCGAGGGGCACGGACAGCGCGTTCCGTGACCGCTGGGAAAGCAGGGGCGGGTGTTGGTTGGGAAGAGACCGCCGTAGCCAATGTTGACCTTGCCTGCCGCCCAAACGGGAAGGCGCGTGGGACGCCATCTTCGCGCCGAGCGGACCCGCTGCCCCATCTCGCGAAAGCATACGAATCCACCCGCTGAACGAACGGGTCAGTCCCCCGGCGGACTACCAGAAGCCGGCACCGCTCCCGGAACCTCATTCCGTCCCGTACCCACGACGTCGAACGTCAGGAAACGGGGAACCAGGCCGCCAGGCGCTTGGCAATGGCCGGTACATCGATGTTGTCCTGCGCAACTTCCTCGACGAACGGGCCAGCCACGGAGACGGGTGGCGGGGCGGTACTGGCGCTGACGCCGTTGAACCGCAGGAAGACACGCATGGCAAGCCAGGCGGTGCGCTTGTTGCCGTCGATCAGCGCGTGATTGCGAGCGACGGAGTGCAGCAGTGCCGCCGCCTTCTCGTGCAGCGTGGGATACAGCTCGACCCCGAACACGTTCGTCCGGGGCCGTTCGATCGCTGACACCAAAAGTCCCATGTCACGCACGCTGTGCTCGGTATCGTTGACCGTGCGAGCGATGGCCAGGATCTCGTCGATATGGATGTAGCGCACTTGGGTCACTTCAGGTAGTCCAGGATCCCCGCATCGCTGTCCATCAGCTCGGCCAGGACGTCATCGACCTTCAGCTCGGCCCGGTGCTGGGCGTCACGGATGGCCTCTATGGCAAGTTCCTGCTTGCTGCGACCCTCCCGACGAGCCCGCTCGGTGAGCTTCGCATCAAGGTCTTCGGGGAGTCGGAGTGTCATCGCCATACAGGAATGATACTGGACTGGTATCTGGGTGGTGAGGTGATACCAGCCACTCAAGACCTCGGACCACGACGCCGTCCTTCGTGGCCCGGTCGGGCCGCGGTCTCGGTTCCGAGGTGCGTGCGACGAGGTAGCAGCACGCGCCGCCGCTGGCGAGGTGCAGCCCCCCCCCCCCGAACCGGAGTCCTTGCCCCGCGCCGACGGCTCCGGTCTGCGGCCCAGGGCCGGAGAGGTCCGAGGTTGAGGCTTCCGAAATTCGAGCGTCATCCGAGCGTCAAAAATTCTGCATTGCGCATCGCCACGTCGCCGCGAGACCCACGCCGGCCCTTGAACCTGCAGCTCAGAGCGTTCTGCACAAGCGAACCTCAGTCGACGCATTCCGCGAGCGAAAACAGGTCGAGCTGACCACCTGAAATGCAAAACAGCAGGTCAGAGGACCTTCGCGGCAGGCTCCAGAATCGCAACGCACTCCACATGATGCGTCATCGGAAACAGATCGAACGCCCGCAGCGACCGCACCCGGTAACCGCCATCCCGGAAGTACCCCAGGTCCCGCGCCAGCGCTGCCGGATCGCACGCCACGTACGCGATCCTCCGCGCCCCCAGCTTCGTCAAGTGCTTCACCGTCTGCTTGCCCGCGCCCGCGCGCGGCGGGTCGAGGACGATCAGGTCGACCTCGGTGATGCCGGTGCGCGGCAGGGCGGCCTCGACCTTGCCCTGTTCGATGCGGACGCGGTCGAAGGCCGCGAGGTTGTGGCGGGCGTCCTCGACCGCTCGCTTGCCCGACTCGATGCCGAGGACCGCGCCCTTGTCACCGACCCGGTCGGCGATCGCGCCCGCGAACAGGCCCACGCCGCAGTAGAGGTCGAGCGCCGTGTCGCCCTTGCGGGGTGTCAGGCCCTGCATGACGGCGAGCATGAGCGTCTCGGCCGCCTTCGGGTGGACCTGCCAGAAGCCGCCGTTGCCGACGCGGTACGTGCGGCCGTCGGCGCGCTCGCGGACGAACGGGCGGCCGTGCACGCGGTGGACGCCGCCGTCCTGTTCGGCGATGCGCAGGACCGAGACCGGCTTGTCCAGCTCCACCAGCGGGAGGCGCGCGCCCGGCTTCGGCTCCAGGATGACCTGGCGGTCCTGGGAGCCCGATGCCGCGATCGCCTCGACCGACTCCATGCCGGACCAGTCGTGCTTCTCGATGCCGAGCTCCGAGATGCCGGGAGCCGCGATCATGCAGTGCTCGACGGGCTCCACCTCGTGCGAGCGGTGGCGGCGCAGGCCCGCGTTGCCGTCGGGGTCCACCGCGTACTGGACGCGCGTGCGCCAGGCAGGGACCTCGCCCGAGGGGAGCTTGTCGCCCTCCGCCGGGACGACCGTGCCGTCCCAGCCTGCCTCCTCGGGGGTGAGGCCCGCGAGGCGCGCCAGCTGCTCGGTGATGACCTCGCCCTTGAGGCGGCGCTGCGCGCCCGGCTTCGCGTGCTGCCAGTCGCAGCCGCCGCAGCGGCCGGGGCCCGCGTAGGGGCACGGGGCGTCGACGCGGTCCTTCGACGGTTCGAGGACGGTCACCGCGTCCGCGCGCAGGAAGCGGCTGTCCTCGTCGCCGTCCGTCACGCGCGCGATGACCTTCTCGCCGGGAAGCGTGTGGCGGACGAAGAGGACGCGGCCCTCCGCTGTGCGGGCGACGCAGTGGCCGCCGTGTGCGACGGGGCCGACCTCGACCTCGTACTCCTGCCCGACGAGGGAGGTCTCCTGCGAGCTCTCCTTCGAGTTCCCCGCCTGCGATTTCTTCGGTTCTGCCTGCATGGCGGGGTGACTCCACAACGTAAAAGGGGATCGGCCGCAAGAAACGGCCGGACAACAGCCCACCAGTCTACGTGGGTGTTGTCCGGCCGCTCGCCAACCTCCGGGTCAGTTCACCAACCGCCGGGTCGGCAGGAATCAGCAGGAATCAGCAGGCGTCAGGACTTCTTGCCGTTGCCGCCACCGTGGCCGCCGCCGTTGCTCGGCTCCTTCGCGCGCTTCTCCACCGGGCCCCGCCGCACCGCACCCGGCGCATTCCACTCCGACCGCTTCCGGGCCCGCTTCTTCGCGGCCTCGGAGGAGTCCAGCTGGTAGGGGACCGACGTCACCATCACGCCCGGCGTGAAGAGCAGACGGCCCTTGAGCCTGAGCGCGCTCTGGTTGTGCAGCAGGTGCTCGTACCAGTGGCCCACCACGTACTCCGGGATGATCACGCTGACCACGTCCCGCGGGCTCTCCTTGCGGAGCCCCTTGACGTACTCGATGATCGGCCGCGTGATCTCGCGGTAGGGCGAGTCGAGGATCTTCAGCGGGACGGTGATGCCGCGCCGCTCCCACTCGGCCCGCAGGGCCTTGGTCTCCGCCGGGTCGACGTTGATGCTCAGCGCTTCGAGCGTGTCCGAGCGCATCAGCTTGGCGTAGGCGAGGGCGCGCAGCGTCGGGCGGTGGATCTTGGAGACCAGGACGATGGAGTGCACCCGCGACGGGCGCACGCTGTCGTCGGACGGGGTGTCCGGGGCGGCGATCTCCTCGGCGACGCGGTCGTAGTGACGGCGGATCGCGGACATCGTCGCGTAGAAGATCACCATGCCGAGCAGGGCGACCCAGGCGCCGTGCGTGAACTTCGTGACGAGTACGACGACCAGGACCATGCCCGTGAAGAAGGCGCCGAAGGTGTTGATCGCCCGCGAGCGGATCATGTGGCGCCGCTTGGCCTGGTCCTTCTCCTTGCGCAGATGGCGGTTCCAGTGCCGGACCATGCCGATCTGGCTGAGCGTGAAGGAGACGAAGACGCCGACGATGTAGAGCTGGATCAGACGGGTCGAGTCCGCGCCGTAGATGACGACGAGCAGGGCCGCGGCGCCCGCGAGCAGCACGATGCCGTTGGAGAAGGCGAGCCGGTCGCCGCGGGTGTGCAGCTGGCGCGGCAGGTAGCGGTCCTGCGCGAGGATCGAGCCGAGCAGCGGGAAGCCGTTGTACGCCGTGTTGGCCGCGAGGAACAGGACCAGCGCGGTAGCCGCGGCGAGCACGATGAAGAGGAAGCTGCCGTTGCCGAAGACGGCCTCGGCGACCTGGGAGATCACCGGGTTCTGGACGTAGTCGGAACCGACCGGGACGCCGTTGTGGAACAGGTCCTTGCCCGGATACTCGGCCATGCGGACCTTGGTCATCATGGCCAGCGCGATGATGCCGCAGAACATGGTGACGGCCAGGGCGCCCATCAGGGCCAGGGTGCTCGCCGCGTTCTTGCTCTTGGGCTTGCGGAAGGCCGGGACGCCGTTGCTGATCGCCTCGACGCCGGTGAGCGCGGCACATCCCGAGGAGAAGGCCCGTAGGAGCAGGAAGACAAGGGCGAAGCCCGCCAGGCCCCCGTGCTCCGGCTTGATCTCGTAGTCCGCGGTGGGCGCCTTCATCGTCTCGTCGAGGACGATGCCGCGGAAGGCACCCCAGGCGATCATGATGAAGACGCCGGCGACGAAGACGTACGTCGGGATGGCGAAGAGCTTCCCGGACTCCTTCACTCCGCGCAGGTTCATCACCGTCAGAAGCACGATGACGGCGACGGCGCAGAGCACCTTGTGCTCGACGACGAACGGGATCGCCGAGCCGAGGTTCTCGATGCCCGAGGAGATCGACACGGCCACGGTCAGGACGTAGTCGACGAGCAGGGCGCTCGCGACGGTGAGTCCGGCCTTGGGGCCGAGGTTGGTGTTGGCGACCTCGTAGTCGCCACCACCACTCGGGTAGGCGTGCACGTTCTGCCGGTACGACGCGACGACGGTGAACATCAGCACGACGACCGCGACAGCGATCCAGGGGCTGAAGTGGTACGCCGACACACCCGCGATCGAGAGGACGAGGAGCACTTCGCCCGGCGCATAGGCCACGGAGGAGAGCGGGTCGGACGCGAACACGGGTAGAGCGATGCGCTTCGGCAGGAGGGTTTCTCCGAGCCGGTCGCTGCGCAGTGCGCGCCCGATGAGGATCCGTTTGGGCACGTCGGTCAGTTTGGACACGCAGAGGATCGTAAGCGTTCGAATGGGTGCCCGCCCACCCACCACCCCCTAACTGCTCCGGTTAGCCACGACGCGCCGCCCCGGGCTCCGCCCAATGCCCGGAAAGCGGACGCTCATCGGTGGCCTCCGGTGCTTCTGGCACCTCCCCCGCCCCATGCCGCCCGTACCGCTCGGCCGCCCGCTCCTCGGCACGCAGGATCGCGCGGGACGGCCACCAGGTGGCACGCCCGAGCAGCAGCAGCGCCGCCGGCAGAATCATGATGCGGATCACGAACGCGTCGAGCAGGACGGCCGCCGCGAGGACGAAGCCCATCTGCTTCATCTCCAGGATGTGCAGCATCACGAAGCTCGCGAAGACGGTGACCATGACGATCGCCGCGCTGGTGACGACCTTGGCCGACGAGCTGATGCCCTGGATGACGGCCTGTCGGGTGGGTACGCCGTTCAGCGCGGCCTCCCGGATCCGGCTGACCACGAACACCTGGTAGTCCATCGAGAGCCCGAAGAGGATCACGAAGAGGAAGAGCGGCACCCGTGATGAGATCCCGTCGAGCGAGATGAACGAGAGCAGTTCCTCGGCCCACTTGCCCTGGAAGACCAGGACGAGCAGCCCGAGCGCGGACGCGGCGGAGAGCAGGTTGAGCACGATGCCGAGCAGTCCGAGGACGACGGAGCGGAACGCGATGACCGTCATGGCGAAGGTCATCAGGAGCAGGAAGCCGAGGACGAGCGGCAGCTTCTGGTTCTGGTGCTCCACGTAGTCGGTGCCGCGCGGCACCTCGCCGGTGACGGCCGTCTCGACGCCGGGCAGCTTGCCGACGGTCGCGGGGAGATGGTCGTGGCGCAGGTGGTCGAGCGAGTCCTCGGCCTTCTTCGAGTACGTCGGGTGCGGGGCGTTCAGCTCCAGGGCGGTGGTCCGCCGGTCCTTCGAGGCGCGCAAGAGCGGAGCACCGGAGGGGTGCGAGAAGAGCGGGTCGGCCTTCGCCCTGCGGTCCAGAGCCGTCAGGGCCTCGCGCACCTCACCGGCCTGCGAGGCCTCGGCCCGCACCACGACGAGGTGCCGGACGCGCTGCTCCGGGAAGGCTTCGAGCAGCCTGTCGTACCCCTTCATCGCCTCGATGTCGCGCGAGAAGCTGTCCCGCGCCGGGTTCTTGAGGTTCATGTTCAGTGCGGGCAGCGCGAGCCCCAGCATGACGAGGACCGACAGGCACAGGGTGAGCGCGGGGCGCTTGCGGGCGGGCGCGAGCAGGGCGTTCCACGCGCGGCCCGGCTTCTTCTCGCCGTACGCCGCGCGGACCGGCTTGCCCCGCGCGATCCGCTTGGCGGCGCGGCGCTCCGTACGGCGGCCGAGCTTGACCAGGAGCGCGGGCAGCACCGTCACCGAGCTGACCACGGCGACGGCGACGACCAGGATGGTGCCGGTGGCGAGGGAGTCGAAGATGACGTCACGGGCCAGGAAGAGCGCGGTGGTGGAGACGATCACGGCGAGCCCGGAGACCACGATGGCGCGACCCGCCGTCGCGGCGGCGGCCTCGACCAGGGCCTCGGAGGTGAGGCGGCCGCCCGCGCGGGCCCGCTCCTCGCGTTCGCGCTTGAGGTAGAAGAGCGTGTAGTCGACTCCGACGGCCATGCCGATGAGCAGGATCATGCTCATCCCGACGCCGGTGTCGGGCAGCAGGTGCGAGGCCAGCATCGCCAGGCCCATCGTCGCCATGATCGAGGTGACGGCGAGTAGCAGCGGTACGCCGACCATGATCACCGAGCCGAAGACCAGCGCGAGCGTGATCAGCGTGACGGGCAGCGTGATCGCCTCGGAGAACTGCAGGTCCTTGTCGCGCTGGTCATCGACGCCCTTGCTCACGGAGGCGTCACCGGTCTCCTCGATGACCAGGTCCGGGTGGGCCTTCGCGGCCGCCTCGGTCTGGGCCTGGACCGGGGGCACCGTCTCCTGGTCCTTCTGCTCGGAGCCGTTCAGCTCCACCTGGACCCGCAGGACCCGTCCGTCGGCCGATTCGACCGGCGGCGCCACCGACGCGACCTCGGGCAGCGACTTCATCCGGGCGGTGATGTCCTTGACGGCGGCGTCGGCGGCCCTCTCGTCGAGCGGCCCCGACTCGGCGCGGATCAGCACCTGTTCCGTGGACCGCAGCTGGACACCGCCCTCGGTCGCCAGGGCTTCGGCGCGGCCGGCCTCCCCGACGCGGAAGTCCTCCGACGTGGCGCTGTTCATGCCGACGGCGATGCCGCCCCCCAGGCAGAGCACCACGAACACCAGCCACCCGACGATCGCGCGCCCTGGGTGCAGCGCGCTCCATCGGGCCACGCGCACCGTGACCGATCGCTTCCTCATGACCATCCCCGCCCCTTCGTCAACCACTGACCTTCATGTGTAAGTGGAGACTGACAGGTGAAGGAACAAGCCGTCAACTGTCATTCGATGCTGTGCGGGCGCGGATTGACAGTGGATCCCGTCATGCGTAAGTCTTGGCTGACAGGTTTCGGGACCAGCGAGAAGGCGGGCCATGGACAGCGAAGAGCTGCTCGCCTTCCTCTCCGCGGTGGGCCACGCCCAGCGGATCCGGATCATCACCGAGCTCGCCCCGGGGCAGCTGTACGTCAGCGAACTGGCGCGGCGGCTCGGTGTCTCCCGGCCCCTGCTCTACATGCACCTCGAACGTCTGGAGAAGGCCGGTCTCGTCGTCGGCCGCCTGGAGCTCTCCGACGACGGCAAGGCGCTCAAGTACTTCGAACTGGCGCCGTTCGACGTGCGATTGAACGTGGACACGATCCTCGCGGCCGTCCGGCAGGACGCGTCGGACGAGGTCGGACAGCACTCATCAGAGGGGTCTTAATGGACGACGTGATCATCCCGGTCGCCTTCTTCCTGATACTCGCCGGCGCGGTCGTGTCGGTGGCCTACTTCCAGTCGCAGCGCAACCGCGAGCGCGACCGCCAGTACGCCGAGGCGATGGACCACTACCGCGAGGTCGTCGAGCGCGCCAGGTCCGAGCAGGAGTCGACCCGGTTGCAGCTCGTCGAGCTGGGCCACCGGCTCAAGACCGTCGAGGGCCTGCTGCGCAGCGTGGACTGAGCCCGTGCCGGTTGCGTGCCGGCTGCACGCGCACCGGCAGGTGCACAGGGGTGCCCTCCGCGGACCGCGCGTGTGTAGCTTGGGCGTCGGTCTGAGACGCTTTTACCGTTCAGCCTGAGCAAAAAGTATTGACACAGCCGGAAGGACGGGCGTGCACATCGTCATCATGGGCTGCGGGAGAGTCGGATCCGCTCTCGCGCAGACCCTGGAACAACAGGGGCACACGGTCGCCGTGATCGACCAGGACCCCACCGCCTTCCGCCGCCTGGGCTCCGGCTTCGGCGGCCGCCGTGTCACCGGTATCGGCTTCGACCAGGACACCCTGCGCGAGGCCGGCATCGAGGAGGCGGGCGCCTTCGCCGCGGTGAGCAGCGGCGACAACTCGAACATCATCGCCGCCCGGGTGGCCCGCGAGATGTTCGGCATCGAGAACGTCGCGGCCCGCATCTACGACCCGCGCCGCGCCGAGGTCTACCAGCGCCTGGGCATCCCCACCGTCGCCACGGTCCGCTGGACCGCCGACCAGATGCTGCGCAGGCTGCTGCCCTCCGGGGCCGAGCCGCTGTGGCGCGACCCCACCGGCGGCGTACAGCTCGCCGAGGTGCACGCGTCCGCGTCCTGGATCGGCCACAAGATCAGTGAGCTCCAGGAGGAGACCGGCGTCCGCGTGGCCTTCCTCACCCGGCTGGGCGAGGCGGTCCTGCCGACCTCCCAGACGGTGCTCCAGGAGGGCGACCTGGTGCACGTGATGATGCGCACGGACGAGGTCGAGAAGGTCGAAGCGGCGTTCGCCGAAGGCCCCGAGGAAGGCGGTCACTGATGAGGGTCGCCATTGCCGGAGCAGGCGCGGTGGGTCGTTCCATCGCCGGTGAGCTCCTGGAGAACGGGCACGAGATTCTGCTCATCGACAAGGCGCCGACCGCCATCTCGGTCGAGCGCGTCCCGCAGGCCGAGTGGCTGCTCGCCGACGCCTGCGAGATCACCTCGCTCGACGAGGCGGCGCTCCAGCGCTGCAACGTGGTGATCGCCGCGACCGGTGACGACAAGGTCAACCTCGTCGTCTCGCTGCTCGCGAAGACCGAGTACGGCGTCCCGCGGGTCGTCGCCCGCGTGAACAACCCCAAGAACGAGTGGCTCTTCAACGAGTCCTGGGGTGTCGACGTCGCCGTCTCGACCCCGCGTCTGATGTCCGCGCTCGTCGAGGAGGCGGTGAGCGTCGGCGATCTCGTCCGGCTGCTCCGCTTCAGCCACGGCGACGCGAACCTCGTCGAGCTGACCCTGCCGCCCGAGTCGGCCCTCGCGGGCACGCAGGTCGGCGACGTCCAGTGGCCCGAGGACACCTCGCTCGTGACGATCATCCGCGGCACGCGCGTCCTCGCGCCGACCGCCGATGATTCCCTTGAGGCGGGGGACGAGTTGCTGTTCGTCGCGGCGCAAGCGCGGGAGGAACAGCTGGAGGATCTGCTTTCCGTGCGCCGTGAGGACGCGGCGAGCTAGCGCTGCTTGTACGCAGATGAGGGGGCACCCGGAAGTTCGGGCGCCCCCTCATCTGCGGGTTCGTCGTGGCTGGTCGCGCAGTTCCCCGCGCCCCTATCGGGGCGCGGCCTTGCGCTCCTCCTCCGCCTTCTCTGCGGCCTCCATCTCGGCGAACACGTCGATCGGCGGCGGCGCCTTCGCGAGGAAGACCCAGGTCAGCCAGACGGCGAGCAGGAACGGCGGGATCTTCAGGGCGATCAGGACCCAGCCGAACTGCGTCGTGTCCCCCCACCAGTAGAGCGGGAAAAGGATCGCGCACTTGGCGAGCAGGATCAGGCCCCAGGCCCAACTGGCCTTCGTGTACGCCTTCTTGCGGCCTGGGTTGCGGGTCCGCCAGGAGAGGTTCTCCTTGAAGACCGGGCCGAGGATCAGGCCGATCAGCGGGACACCGGCGATGGCCGTGATGATGTAGGCGAGGGCGAGGCCCAGGGTGTAGAGCATGCCCGGCAGATAGAAGTCCTTGGCGTTGCCGGTCATCATCGCGAAGACCACACCGAAGGCCACACCGAAGACGCCGCTGAAGGCGTGCTTGACGGTGCCCTTCATGACCAGGCGGACCACCACGAGCACCAGGGACACCGCGAGGGCCGCGATGGCCGACATGTGCAGGTCCTTGTTGATCGTGAAGATGGTCACGAAGAGGAGGCCGGGGACGACGGTCTCCACCATGCCCCGAACGCCGCCGAAGGCCTCGAAGAGCGCGGCCTCGGTCACGGCCCTGGAATCGTCGTCCTGATCCGTGGTTCCCTGGTCCGTCGGCTTGTCGAGGGACGTCACCGGCTACTCCCGTCCGAGGGGTCTGAGTTCGTATTTCGGGTTGAAGAGCACCCGGCGGCCCCTGCTCATCGAGACCCTGCCGGACGCGATCAGCCTGCGCCCCGGCTCTATGCCCACGATGGAGCGCCTGCCGAGCCACACCACGTCCAGTGCCGCGGAGCCGTCGAACAGCTCCGCCTCCAGGGCGGGGACCCCGGCGCGTGGCCGCAGGGTGACCGTGCGCAAGGTACCAGTAACCGTGACTATCTGGCGGTCGTGGCAGTCTCCGATGCGGGTGCACCCGGCCGTTTCTGCGTCCTCACGCAGCTCTTCCGACTCCAGATCCTCCTGGGAGGAGGACAGCCGGTCGAGCATGCGCCGGAAGCGGCCTGCCGGCTTCTCGGAACCAGGAACAGCACTCATACAGGAAGCGTACCGGGGGTCGCCGACAGCGCCGCAATGGGTGCGCTCATCTGTGCTTATGCCCGCTCAGCCCCCACTCGACCCTTGACTCATCGCTCGAACCTGTAACCCATTCCAGGCTCGGTGATGAAGTGCCGCGGATGCGCCGGGTCCGCCTCCAGCTTGCGGCGCAGCTGTGCCATGTAGACGCGCAGGTAGTTCGTCTCCGTACCGTACGAAGGGCCCCAGACCTCCTGGAGCAGCTGCTTCTGGCTGACCAGGCGCCCTGTGTTGCGCACCAGGACTTCGAGCAGATGCCACTCGGTGGGCGTCAGGCGTACGTCGCGTCCGTCGCGGTTGACCTTCTTGGCGGCCAGGTCGACCGTGAAGTCCTCCGTGTCCACCATCACGTCGTCCTCGCCCGCTCCGGTGGGCTCCGCCCTGCGGATGGAGGCACGGAGCCGGGCCAGGAGCTCGTCCATGCCGAAGGGCTTGGTGACGTAGTCGTCGGCGCCCGCGTCGAGCGCCTCGACCTTCTCGTCCGAGCTGTGCCGCGCGGAGAGCACCAGGATCGGTACGCGCGTCCAGCCGCGCAGGCCCCTGATGACCTCGACCCCGTCCATGTCGGGCAGACCGAGGTCCAGCACGATCACGTCGGGGTGGCGGGCGGCGGCGAGCTGGAGCGCGGTGGCTCCGTCCGGGGCCGCGTCCACGTCGTACTTGCGCGCCTTCAGGTTGATCACGAGGGCGCGTACGATCTGCGGCTCGTCGTCGACCACGAGCACCCGGGTCATCTGTACCTGCCTTTCGGGCTTCTGGGTCTTGTCGCTGGTGGCGGTCATGAGGTGGCCTGGGCGGAGAGATCAGGCACGGTCGGCGGTGTGCCCGCCGCCGCCCGCAGGGTGAGGACCATGGTGAGACCGCCTCCGGGGGTGTCCTCCGCCTCGAGCGTGCCGCCCATGGACTCGACGAAGCCGCGTGCGACCGCGAGGCCGAGTCCCACGCCGGCGCCGCGCGGAGCGTCACCGTAGCGCTGGAAAGGCTCGAAGATGCGGTCCTTGGCCGCTTCCGGGACACCCGGGCCGCGGTCCACGACGCGCAGTTCGACGCGGTCGCCGAGCGTGCTCGCGGAGACCAGGACCGGTTCGGCGTCGGGGCTGTACTTGACCGCGTTCTCGACGATGTTGGCGACGGCCCGCTCCAGGAGGCCCTTGTCGACGGTGACCATGGGCAGCGTCTCGGGGATGTCGAGGTCCGCGCTGCCGTCGGGGACACCGCCGAGCGCCATCGGGACGACCTCGTCGAGGTCGATCTCGCGGATCAGCGGGCTGACGGTGCCGGTCTGCAGGCGGGACATGTCCAGGAGATTGCCGACCAGATGGTCCAGGCGGTCGGCGCCGTCCTCGATGCCTTCGAGGAGCTCGGCCTGGTCCTCCTCGGACCAGGACACGTCGTCGGAGCGCAGGGACGAGACGGCGGCCTTGATGCCCGCGAGAGGCGTACGCAGGTCATGGCTGACGGCGGCGAGCAGCGCGGTGCGGATGCGGTTGCCCTCGGCGAGGGTGCGGGCCTGCTGCGCCTCGCCCTGGAGGCGCTGGCGGTCCAGGACCACGGCGGCCTGCGCGGCGAACGCGGCGAGCACCCGGCGGTCCTCGGCGGGCAGGACCCGGCCGGACAGGGCGAGCGCCATGTGGTCGCCGACCGGCATGTCCACGTCCGCGTCCTCGGGGCGTTGGAGGGTACGGCCCTCGCCGACCCGCCCTGCGCAGGTCCAGGGGGCGACGTCGCTCTCACGCTCCAGGAGGGCCACGGAGTCCATGCTGAAGGTCTCGCGTACGCGTTCCAGGAGGGCGTCCAGGCTCGTCTCACCGCGCAGCACGCTGCCCGCGAGGAAGGAGAGTATTTCCGACTCCGCGCGCAGCCGGGCGGCCTGGTGGGTGCGGCGGGCGGCGAGGTCCACCACGGAGGCGACGGAGATCGCGACGCCCACGAAGACGATGATCGCGACGATGTTCTTGGAGTTGGAGACCGTCCACAGGTGCAGGGGTGGCGTGAAGTAGTAGTTCAGGAGCAGCGAGCCGAAGGCCGCCGACGCCAGGGCCGGCAGCAGCCCGCCCAGCAGTGCGGCGGCGACGGTGAGCGTCAGGAACAGGAGCATGTCGTTGGCGAGACCCAGGTCCGCGTCGACGTGGGTCAGGAGCAGCGTCAGGAGCGCCGGGCCGCCGACGCCCACCAGCCAGCCCCAGATGCTCCGGGACCGTCCGAGCCGTGCCCCGCGCGCCACGGGCAGGCCGCGGCCCTTGGCGACCTCGTCGTGCGTGACGATGTGGACGTCCAGGTCGGGGCCCGACTCACGGGCGACCGTCGCGCCGACTCCGGGTCCGAAGATGTACTGCCACGTCTTGCGGCGCGAGGAGCCGAGGACGATCTGGGTGGCGTTGACGCCGCGGGCGAAGTCGAGCAGGGCCGCCGGTATGTCGTCGCCGATGACGTGGTGGAAGGTGCCGCCCAGGTCTTCCACGAGGGTGCGCTGGACGGCGAGTTCCTTGGGGGATGCCGCGGTCAGGCCGTCGCTGCGGGCGATGTACACGGCGAGGATCTCGCTGCCGGAGCCCTTGGCGGCCATCCGGGACGCGCGGCGGATGAGCGTACGGCCCTCGGGGCCGCCGGTGAGGCCGACGGCGATGCGCTCGCGGGCCTGCCAGGTGGAGCGGATGTCGTGCTCGCCGCGGTACTGCTGGAGGTATTCGTCGACCCGGTCGGCGACCCAGAGCAGCGCGAGCTCGCGCAGGGCGGTGAGGTTGCCAGGCCGGAAGTAGTTGGACAGGGCCGCGTCCACCCGGTCGGACTTGTAGATGTTGCCGTGCGCCATGCGGCGGCGCAGCGCCTGGGGCGACATGTCGACGAGCTCGATCTGGTCCGCGCGCCGCACCACTTCGTCCGGCACGGTCTCGCGCTGGCGCACGCCGGTGATCGACTCGACGACGTCGCCCAGGGACTCCAGGTGCTGGATGTTCACGGTCGACACGACGTCGATGCCGGCGGCGAGGAGTTCCTCGACGTCCTGCCAGCGCTTGGCGTTGCGGGAGCCGGGGACATTGGTGTGCGCCAGTTCGTCCACCAGGGCGACGGCGGGCGCCCGCTCCAGGACGGCGTCGACGTCCATCTCGGTGAACAGGGTGCCTCGGTAGTCCAGGGCCTTGCGGGGCACCTGCTCCAGGCCGTGCAGCATCACCTCGGTGCGCGGCCTGTCGTGGTGCTCCACGAAGGCCACGACGCAGTCGGTGCCGCGCTCGATGCGGCGGTGCGCCTCGGACAGCATCGCGTACGTCTTGCCGACGCCCGGTGCCGAACCGAGGTATATCCGAAGCTTGCCGCGTGCCATGGCCCCATTGTCTTCCCGAAACTGCTCTGTACGCAGCGTCGACCTTACGGCCAACAATTTCCGCAAATCGGACGAGGGTGCGTGGGAGGGCGCTCTTTGACGCAACCCTGATGTGACCGGTCGACGGGGCAGGCCGAAGCCCTGCCACGGGAAGCGCGGGCGATCAGCGCTCCACGATCTCGCCGTCGCTCAGCTCCAGGACCCGGTCGGCGAGGTCGAGCAGCGCCGCGTCGTGCGTGGCGACCAGGGCGGTGACGCCCTCGCCGCGGACGACGGCGCGCAGCAGTTCCATGACCGCGAGCCCGGTCTCGGCGTCCAGCTGCCCGGTGGGCTCGTCCGCGATGAGCAGGGAGGGCTTGTTGGCGAGCGCGCGGGCGATCGCCACCCGCTGCTGCTGGCCTCCGGAGAGCTCGCCGGGCCGCTGCTCGGCATGGTCGGCGAGGCCGACGAGGGCGAGCAGCAGCGCGACGCGCTCCTCGCGCTCACGGGGGTCGGTCTTGCGCAGCCGCAGGGGCACGCCGACGTTCTCGGCGGCGGTGAGGATCGGGATGAGTCCGAAGGACTGGAAGATGAAGCCGACGTGGTCGCGGCGCAGCTCCAGGAGGCCGCTCTCGCCGAGGCCCGCGAGTTCGAGCCCTTCGACGGTGATCTTCCCGGCGTCCGGGGTGTCGAGTCCGCCGACGAGATTGAGCAGGGTGGTCTTGCCGGATCCCGACCGCCCCTTCAGGGCGACCAGCTCACCGCGCGGGACGGCGAAGGAGACGCCGCGCAGGGCGTGCACGGCGGACGCGCCGCTGCCGTACGTCCGGTGCAGGTCCTCGACGACGACCGCGCTCCGTGCCATGGCCCCTCCCTCAGATCCCCCGTACGGCCCTGTTGGGCCGGGCGCCAGTATGGTCACGGCACGCCCGGCCCAACAAGGTCCGCATCAGCCGGGATTGTCCGCGTGGGTCAGGGTCTCCCAGGCGACGAACAGGTTGTTGGAACCTGCCGGGCGCTTCTGCTCGGTGAGCTTCTGGGTGTTGCTCATGGCGTGGCCGAGGCGGTTGTGGAGCGCGTTGTAGCCGACCTCGGTGACGGGCCCGAGGCCCCGGTGGACCGAGCCGCCGCAGAGCGAGCTCGGCGGGGCCTCGCCCAGTTCGTACTTGGCGTGGAATCCGAGCCCTTGGCGCAGCCGCTCGCCGACGTCCGTCTTGTAGAGGTCATCGCCCTGGATGCGGCTGGTCTCGGCGACGTGGGAGATCGCGGAGAGCCCGTATCCGGTGTGGGTGAAGTCGCGGCACGTCTCCTGGGTGAGCCCGGTGGTGAAGGTGCCCTGTCCCTGCCAGTACTTGACGATCTTGGCGCGGGTGTCCAGGTTCTGGCTGGGCACGGTCTTGGGCAGATCGCCGTCGGAGGCGAGGTAGACGTAGGCGGCGGTGCGCGTGCGGAACTTCGCCATCGCCTTGTCGTAGGACCCCTTGTCCTCGATGAAGACGGAGATGCCGATGGCGGCCTCCATCATCGACAGCTCCCAGTTGCCGTTGGAGTGGGAGCCGTTGATGATCTCGGGCAGGTAGACGTTGCGCAGCATCGTCGCGAAGCGGCCCGAGTTGCCCCAGCCGCCGGTGTACGTGTGCTTGATGATCTCGGCGGCCCTGGGCCAGGACGACCCCGCCCAGCCGGTCTGCAGCGGGGCGTTGCTGTTGGTGTGGTCCTTGATGGTGCCGGACCAGGCGTCCATCAGCTCGATGGACTTCTTTGCGTAGCGCTCGTCACGGGTGAAGTACCAGGCGAGTGCCGTGGTGTACGCGGCTGTCGCGTCCTCGCGCTCGTCGGTGCAGCCGTAGTTGGGGTCCGAATAGGAGCCGCACTCGACGACCGCGCGGGGCTTGGGCGTGCGGGACAGGGAGGCGTACTTGCTCCCCATCATCTGGTCGTACGCGCCCTTCCAGGGCTGAGCGCCTGCGTTGACCTTCTCCCTGGTGAAGTCCAACTGGCCGCGGGAGACGGTGACTCCGGGGTGCGCGAAGGTGCTGGGTGCCGCGTCGGCGCGCTCGGCGCCGGGCCAGGCGATGAGGGCGGCGACCAGGGCGGTCACCACGGTGGCGAGGGTCGCGAGGACTGCCGTGCGGGGTCTGCGGTGGTGGCGCACGGGTGTGGGGGTGTCAGCCATGCGAAGGGCCATCCATTCTCGTATGTGAACTTCAAGTGCCTTTCTGAACATGCGTGTTGGCCCGAGACCATAGGTACGGACCATGCTTGCGTCAAGGCGTGAAGTCAGAGGTTCCCTGCACGAGAATTCACCGGACGGCGGAGCTCCTGCTCAGGGACCGGCCGGGGATGAATCCGGCCCCTCGCCCCAGACGCCGATGTGATCCGGCTCCTCCGTGAGCCGCACACGTCCGCGCAGCCCATAGCGCTCCACGTAGTCGCGCGGCAGCTGCAACCGTCCGGCCCGGTCCAGAACCGTGAACTCCTCCCCCGCACCGCCCTGTTCGCGCAGCGTCTCCGTGGACGTACGTCCGTCCCGGATGCGCACCGTGCGGCGGACCTGCCCGGAGACGAGCGGATCGTGCGTGACGACCAGGACGGTCGCGCCGAGTTCCTCATTGGCGCGGCGAAGCGCCGCGAACACCTCCTCGCCGCTGGCCGTGTCCAGCTCCCCGGTGGGCTCGTCGGCGAGCAGCACGCGCGGGGCGTTGGCGGAGGCGACCGCCACGGCGATGCGCTGCTGTTCGCCGCCGGACAGCTCGGCGGGCCGCCGGTCGCGGCAGTACGCGACACCGAGCACGCCGAGCAGTTCGGCGGCCCGTGCCGCGCGCTCGCGACGGGGCACGCGCGCGTACTTCATCGGCAGCGCGACGTTCTCCAGGGCGGTGAGGTACGGCAGCAGATTGCGTCCGGTCTGCTGCCACACGAACCCGACGGTGTTCCTGCGGTAGCCGAGGCGCTCGCGGCGCCCCATGGAGAGCAGGTCGTGCCCGGCGACCTTCGCCCGCCCCGCGGTCGGCAGGTCGAGCCCCGAAAGGATCGACAGGAGGGTGGACTTGCCGGACCCGGACGCGCCCACGAGCGCCACGCACTCCCCTTCGCCGACCACCAGGTCGAGCCCCTGGAGGGCCTGCACCTCCACCTTGTCGGTGCGATAGACGCGTACGAGGTTGTCGCAGACGACAAGACCCTCCTCCCCCGTGCGGCGGCGCGCGGCGTTCGCGCGGGCCTCCAGATCGGCGAGCTCAGTCATCGTTCCTCCCCAGTCGCAGTACGGCTCCAAGGCCCCGCCGCCGCCCCAGCCAGGTCTCCAGGCCCACGGCCGCGGCCACCAGGGCGAGGGTTCCCGCGGACAGCGCCGCGGTGAACAGCGCGTCCGTGCGCAGGACGGGCGCTGTGGGCCCGCCGGTGAACTCCCGCAGGTCGAGGGCGGGTCCGAGCAGTCCGGGCAGCGTCAGGCCGAGCGCCACGCCGCCGGCCACGGCCGCGAGCACCAGGGGCAGCAGCTGGAGCAGATGCAGCCCGGCGGTGGCCCGGCCGCCGAGCCCCAGGGTGCGCAGGCGGGCGGTGGTGGTGCCACGTGCGGGGGCGGACAGCAGGAGTTCGAGCACGAGGGCGAGCAGCGCGAGGAGCACGGCCAGGGCGGTGCAGGCGGTGTGCGCGGCGGTCACAGCAGCGGTCAGACCGTCCTCGTCGGCCTCGGCCTGCTCCTCGGCACGGATGCGCAGCTCTCCCGTGGCGGCGCCGGGTGCGGTGCGCGGGACGACGGAACGCAGCTCCCTGACGTCCAGATGGGGGCCGTAGAGAAGCAGGGCGGACGCCTCGAACTCACTCGCGCCGAAGGCCTTGAGGTCGCGGTTGTCGGCGAGCAGGAGGTGCTCCCTGGCCTCGGTGGCGGTGCCCACGGGGCCGAGTGCGGGATCGCGCCGCACGTCTTCGGGGAGGGCGCCCACGACGCGCAGGCGCCGCTCCTTGCCGTGCACGGTGATGGTCAGCACGTCCCCCGTGTCGGCCGCGTCGGCCAGCACCCGGATGTCACCGCCCCGTGCCGTCCCCTCGCTGAGCCCGGCGTCCCGCAGGGCGCGGCCGGCGGCCGAACTCCCCTCCACGGAACGCAACTTCGCGCCGTCGACGCCCACCAGGCTCGCGACCCCGTACCGCCCACCGTCCGTGGCGCTCACCGGATCGACCCGCATCTGCCGCACCGCCACGGTCTCCCGCACGCCACGCGCGCGTGCCAGGCGCCCGGCGGTGCCGGGGTCGCGCCCCACTCCCAGGAAGGAGGCATCGGCGCCCACCCGCCAGGCGGCGGCATCCCGCCGCCCTTCCGCCAGCGTCCCGGAGACCAGACCGCCGAACACGGCACCCGCCAGGGTCACCACCAGGACGAGCAGCGCGAGCGCGCGGGCGGGGGCCTCCTTGGCGGCGCGGGAGAGCGCGATGAGGGCCACGGCTCCGCGGCCACGGGCGGCCCAGCGCGCGAGGAGGCGCACCGGCAAGGGGTAGAGGCGCACGAGGACCACGACCGTGGCGAGCCCGAGCAGCACGGGCACGGCCGCGAGCAGCGGATCGCCTCCCGCGCCGCCCGTCGTCCCACGGGCCCGCAGCGCGAGGACACCGGCCAGAGCGACGGCCACCACGCCCGCCTCGGCGACGACTCGGCGCCCGCCGCCCGCCGCCCTGTCCCGCAGCAGCGCCCGGTCCCGCACGGCCCACCAGGTCAGCAGGGGCAGCACAAGCCACGCGCCCACGGCGACGAGCAGCCCTCGCCCGTACGCGGACGAGGCGTCCGGAAGCACCGATGCGACCGCGCAGCCGCCGCCGAACCCCAGCGCCACCGCGGGCGCGGTCCGCGCGGCACGCCCCAGGGCGATCCCCGGAGCCGATGCCCCGCGCGCGCGTTGCAGCCGATGGACGTCGAGCCCACGCCGTACGGACAGCAGGGCGCCGACCACCACGGCAGCGAGGCCGACCGCCGTCACCGAGGCGAGCGCGAAGGAGATCACGACACTGCCCTGCCGCCACTGCCGCTGGAACTCGCGCAGGGCGTCCGGCAGTTCGGTGGCGGTCTCCGACTCCGTGGCGGGATGCGAGCCGAGGGCGCAGTACATCCCGCCCCCGAAGCCGCCAGCCCCTCCGCCACACGTGACGCCCCGCACGGACTCCGGGTAACGGAGCATGAGGCGCTCGAAGTCGCGCTGCCCCTGGTCGCCGACGAAGCGGGCCGCGTCATCGCCGAGGTCGAGCCGCATGCCCCAGATCACGGTGAGATCGGCGCCCGACTGCTGCTGCAGCACTTCGACGCCGCGCGGCGCGAGCAGAGCACCGGCGTACACGGCCGCGCCGCTACGGGGATCCCGTGCCGTGCGGGCGAGCAGAGGCTGCTCACGCCAGAGCCGCCGCTCGCCGTCGGCGGCGTAGAACCCGACCACCCGTGCCGGTGCGTCCACCCTCTCCAACGCGCCGGGCCCGAGCCGGAGTTCCTGCCCGAGCCGCAGCTTCAGCGCGTCGCGGGTACGGGTGGAGACGGCGATCTCCACGACGCGTCCCCGCGCGGCGGGGGGCCGTCCGGCGGCGTACGCGGTACGGGGCGGGGCGTCGGATGCGTACACCAGCGACAGAGTGGTGCCGTCGCCGGTCCGTACGTTGGGCAGGGCGATCCGGGTGGAGTCGCGCGGGAGGTCGCCGCGCAGGGCGGTGGGCGCGGCGTTTTCGACCACGGTGGACAACCGCCGCAGCTCACCGCCCAGCGAGCCACCGCCCCCGCCCCTCTCCACCTCAGGCCCGAACCGCACCCGGTGCGTAACTCCAGGAGCATCCCTCTGCACCTGCTCAAGCCGCGACTCCAAGGCACCCCCGGCAGCCCGCTCAAGCACTCCGGGCCCGCCCACCGCCAGCCCACAAAGCACAAACACCAGCCCGGCAAGCGCCCCAAGGAGCCCCAACTCCCCACGCCTCACAAGCCCCCCTCCCCCCAACACGACCCCAGCTTCACAAGCAACCTCCCCCGTTCACCCGACACCCCCTGCCCCGCCCACTCCCCGCATCCCCCGAACGAACAAGCCTTTCCCGCCCACCCGCCCGATTGCCCCGCGGGTGCGAAGGGTGAGTGGGGGCGGGGCTTCGCGTCGCCGGTGGGCGGGGCGGTCCCGATTGCCCCGCGGGTGCGAAGGGTGAGTGGGGGCGGGGCTTCGCGTCGCCGGTGGGCGGGGCGGTACGGACTGGGTGGGTGGGCAGCGCGTACAGCAGCGGAGACGGGTAGAGGCGAGGGCTCCACATCCCTGGCGCGCGGGATCGACACGAACCGGGTGGGCAAGCAACACGTACAACAGCGGAGACGAGTAGAGGCAGCGGCTCCACATCCCCAGCGCGCGGGATCGACACGAACCGGGTGGGTGAGCAACACGTACAACAGCGGAGACGAGTAGAGGCGCGAGCTCCACATCCCCAGCGCGCGGGATCGACACAAAGCGGGCGGGTGAGCAACAGATACAACAGCGGAGGTGAAAGGGAGACGTATAGGCCGGCGGGGGATCCCACGGGAGCCCGGGTCCCACGCGCCCGCAGCCGGCAGCGCTCGCGAGGGGACGTGCCGGTATGTCCGCCCGGAGCACGGTTCGCGGCACTCCAGCAGCGAAGCAACCCAGCGGCCACCGGACGATAGCGAGGACGGACATACCGGCGCGGCCCCGCCCCCACAGACGAACCAGCCCCGCAGCAGCACCGCCTCCGCAGCCGGCCACACACCCAAGCCGGGGCCACACCCAAGCCAAGGCCACACCCAAGCCGCGACCACACCCAAACCAAGGCCACACCCAAGCCGCGACCACACCCAAGCCAAGGCCGCACCCAAGCCAAGGCCGCACCCAAGCCGCGACCACACCCAAGCCAAGGCCGCACCAAACCCAGCCCCGCCCCAGCCCCGCAGGGCCCCGCAGGGCCCCTCACCCGTCCTCCCCCGCCCGCAACACCCGCCCCAGATCCACCCGCCCCACAACCCGCGCCACCCCACTCACCACCCCACAGATCACCAGCGTCACCCCACCCGCCACCACCCACACCCACCCCCACGGCACCTCCGTGAGCAGCCCGGGAAAGACCGGGTCCCCCTCCGCGTCCACCGTCACCACCGGCATGATCACCGCAGCGAGCCCCGCCCCGAGCCCCGTACCCAGGAGCGCCGCCGCCCCCGCGAGCGCCAGCTGTTCCGTCCACAAGTACGCCGCGAGCTGCCCCCTCCGCACCCCCAGCGCCCTCAGCAGCGCGAACTCCCCCCCTCGCCCGCGCCGAAAGCACCGTATGCAGCGTGAAGGCGATGACCGCGAACGCCGGTGCGAGTGCGAGGCAGAGCCAGAGGCCGCCTCGTGCCCCGCGCCGCAGCGGATCCTCACCGAGCTCCACGCGCGCGTGCGGCACGTCCACGGCGGTGCCGAGCCGCGGCCTGTCCCGCACCGCCTCCCACGCGGCGGTCGCGTCTCCCCCCGCCACCCCCGCCCACCACACGCCGTCCGGCCCCGGCAGCGCCCCGCTCAGCACCAACTGGGCAGCCATCGCCCGCGAGTCGGCGAGTAACCGGGGCCGGTCCCGTGCCATGCCCGGCACCGCCGCGATCCGCCCGACGATCTTCAGCCGGGCACTGCCCCCCGTACTGCGCCGCAGCGTCACGACGTCCCCGACCCGCACCGCCCCGGAGTCCAGCAGCGCGCGGTCGGCGAGAGCCGGCGCCGCAGGGCGCGGGCGCCCCTTCGCGCTGTCCGTGCCGAGGCGGACGTTCCACGTCGGATACTTGAGCCGCGTGTCGGGCCCCCGCAGCACCGCGTCGAGCAGCACGCCACGCCCCGGCCGGTCCCCGCACAGCACAGGCCCGGGCGCCTCCCCCACCACCCCGCGCGGCGGCTCGACCCCGGGGCACCCCGCCCCGTACCGGTCAGGCGCGTCCTCGCGCAGGTCACGCCAGTCGGCCTCCTGGGCGAGCCCCGGCACCCGGTCGACACGGAGCCGGTAGGTGCGCCGCACCGTCTCGCCCGCCATGCTCAGGTCGATCTGCAGGATCCGTACGTCACCGCCGCGCACCGGCACCTTCAGGGGCACCACCCGAGAACCACTTCCTCCCCGAGAGCCACCTTCTTTAAGAAGAACGGCACTTGAGTGGACGAGGCCGTCTTCGTCCTCGAAGAAGACCGTCAGCCGGACCGGCACCGGACGGCCGGGCCCCTCCGCGGACAGCCGCACCCGGAGCGGGAGTTCACCCCCTGCCCCAGAGACCGAGCGAGAGCCCCCTGACCGCCCACCAGCAACCACAAGCCCATGTGCCAAAACCCCCACCCCCAGCGGCGCGACAAGCTCCCGCATGGGCCGCGACGCCAGATCCCCCCGCAGCGAAGGCACCGGACCCCGCCCGGTGTTGACTCCGGTGACGGCCACCGCGTCCTGCCCGATGTATCCCTCCGTGGTCACCACGGGAGTGACCGCATCGACCCCCGGCAGCGCGCTGTACGCGGCCCGCCGCTCCCCGGGCGGCACACTCTCCCCCGGTTCGATCCGCAGGTCGGCGCCCACCTGGAACGCGGCCTGGTCCCGGTCACCGCGGTCGAGAATGGCGAGGGCGGTGCTGCTCAGCGCCGCGACGGCCAGCGCGAGGGTCACCACCAGGGCGGGCCCGGCGTGCCGCGCCGCGCGCCGTCCGATCTGCCAGCCGCCGAGCGGCAGCACGAGGCCCCTGCCCCGCCGGGCGAGCGGGTCGATGGCCCGCGTCAGGAAGGGCAGCAGGCGCAGCACGAGCAGCGCGGCCGCCGTGGTCATCACCACGGGCGCGAACACGAGCACCGGATCGACGCCGTCCCCGGTCACCGGCGACCGGTACTGCCGCAGTTGCAGCCACCCCAGGACCGCCACCGCCCCCAGCGCCACATCGGCCCCGACCCGCTGCGCCCCCGCGAACCGCCCCACCCGCAGGCGAAGGCGGCTCACCGCCCGCCGGTCCCGCACCAGCCGCACCGTGGGCAGCAGCACCGCGCACCCGTGCACCACGACGGCGAAGCCGGAGGCCACCCACGCGGCGCCGATCACCGAAGCGTCCGGCATCCCACCGTGGAGCAGCCCCGCCCCTTCGAGCAGCCGCAGCAGCGGTCCCGCGAGGAAGGGCGCTGCGATCCCCACGGGGAGCGCGACCACCGCCCACTGCACCGCGGTCGACACGACGAGCCGCCGCGTCCCCGCGCCCCGGGCGGCCAGCAACGCCAGTTCAGGGCGCCGGTGTTCGGCGAGCTGGCGCCCGGTGAGCACCAGGGCCGCGACCGCGAGGGCGGCGAGCAGCGTGGCGGGGACGTAGAGCCCGGCGCGGGCCACGGCGATGGGCGTGGTGAGCCGGTCCAGGGCCCTGCGCAGCCCCGCCGAGACGGTCAGGTCGTCCGCGGCCCCCTTCCCCCGCAGCACCGAGAGCGAGGCATCGCTGCCGCCGAACGCCCGGGCCCGCTCCGCCAGCGGCCCGATGTCGCCGAGCCCAAGACCCCGCGCGTCGGGCACGCCGAGCCACAGCGCGCCCGCGTCCTTCGTGAGCCCCTGCCGCGCCGTGAACGCGCCGCGCGGCACGAGCGCGATGGAGTCGGCCGTCCCGAACGTACTGCTCAGGCCCGCCCAGACCGCGGGCGCGCGCCCCTCGGTCGCGTAGAGCCCGACGACCCGCATCCGCACCAGGCGCTCACCGGCGCCGCGCACGACCACGTCGTCGCCGGTCCGCACCGCGAGCTCGGCGGCGAACGCCCTGGTCAGCACGGTCTCCGTCACTCCACGGGACGAGCTGCCCGAGGAGCCGCCCCGCGGCCACCGGCCCGCCACCAGATCGGCGTGGGAGCGGGCCCCTTCGAGCGCGACCACGGACACGGTGGCGTCCTCGCGGCGACGGCCCCCGGCCTCGGTGACGGCGAGCTCGTCGTTGCGCGCTGCGGGCGTCCGCAGCGCGAGCCGCGTGCGGTGCGGCACGTCGCCATAGGTGCGGTCGACCGCCGCCCGTACGTCCGGGTCCCACCGCCGCACGCTGGCGGCGCCGTAGCGCCCGGCCACCTCGACGACGGCTTCCCGGTCCGCGGCGAGCCGCTGCCGCACCCCGCCCTCGACGGCCTTCTCGGTCAGCGCGGCAAGGGCAGCGAGGACCGTGGCCGCCAGCAGGACGGCGAGCCCGGCGGCCCCGAGCACCATCCCGTGATGCCGGCCGCTCCGCACCACGGCGGGCACGCGCCGTCCGCTCACCGCACCGGTCTCCCCCCGCGTGACCGGCACAGTATGGACGTACGCGATTGTGGCCCGCAATGCTCCGGTCGACAGGACCGAATCACCGCGGGCCACAAGCGAGTTGATGCAGCGTCAGCTGTCACCGACGACGAGGGTGTCAGCCCTTGTCGGCGACGAGCTCCTTCAGTGCGATGTTGAGCTGGAGGACGTTGACGCGGGGCTCGCCCACGAAGCCGAGGATCCGCCCGTCGGTGTGCGCGTCGACCAGCTTCTGGACTTGCGCGACGCCCAAGTGGTTCTTGTCCGCGATGCGGTGCACCTGGAGGTCGGCGTACTCCGGGGAGATGTGCGGGTCCAGGCCCGAGCCGGAGGAGGTGACGGCCTCGGCCGGCACGTCCGAGGGCCTGACCTTGAAACCGGCCGTGGAGTTGTCCTTGACCACGGCGGCCTTGGCGGCCTTGACGTTCGCGATCAGGTCCTTGTTGTCACCGGCCAGGTTCGTGGCGCCGGACAGGATGAGGTTGTACTGGGTGTTCACCCCCGCGTCCTGGTTGGAGCCGAGGCCGTTGGACGGCCTGGGCTGGAACCACTTCAGGTCGGGCTCAGCGGTCTCCTGGCCCTTCTTGAGCGGCAGGTCGTACCGCTGCCCGATGAGTTCGGAGCCGACGACCTTGCCCTCGCTCTTGATCTCGGAGCCGTTGGCCTTGTTGTTGAACAGGCCCTGGGCGATCCCGGTGACGGCCAGCGGATAGATGACACCGCAGATCACGGTCAGCACGAGCAGGGCACGCAGACCCGCCCCCAGCAACCGCGCCGTGCTTGCAACGGAGTTGTTCATGGAGATCAGCACGCTTTCGAGAACTACAGCCCGGGGATGAGGGAGATGAGAAGGTCAATGATCTTGATGCCGATGAACGGCGCGACGAGACCGCCGAGTCCGTAGATGCCGAGGTTGCGCCGCAGCATCCTGTCCGCGCTCATCGGCCGGTACCGCACGCCCTTCAGGGCCAGCGGCACCAGGGCGATGATGATCAGCGCGTTGAAGATGACGGCCGACAGAATCGCCGACTCCGGAGACGACAGGTTCATGATGTTGAGCTTGTCGAGGCCGGGATAGACCACGGCGAACATCGCGGGGATGATCGCGAAGTACTTCGCGACGTCGTTGGCGATCGAGAAGGTCGTCAACGCGCCCCGGGTGATCAGGAGTTGCTTGCCGATCTCGACGATCTCGATGAGCTTGGTGGGGTTGGAGTCCAGGTCCACCATGTTCCCGGCCTCCTTGGCGGCCGAGGTCCCGGTGTTCATCGCCACGCCCACATCCGCCTGGGCAAGCGCGGGCGCGTCGTTCGTGCCGTCACCGGTCATCGCGACGAGCTTGCCGCCCGCCTGCTCGCGCTTGATCAGCGCCATCTTGTCCTCGGGCGTGGCCTCGGCGAGGAAGTCGTCCACGCCCGCCTCGTCCGCGATCGCCTTGGCGGTCAGCGGGTTGTCACCCGTGATCATGACCGTCTTGATGCCCATGCGCCGCAGCTCGTCGAACCGCTCGCGCATGCCCTCCTTGACGACGTCCTTCAGGTGGATGACGCCGAGTACGCGCGCCCCCTTCTCGTCCTCCGCCGCGACCAGGAGCGGTGTGCCACCGGCCTGCGAGATGGTGTCGGTCAGGGCCTGGGCGTCGTCGGAGACGGTGCCGCCGTTCTCGGTGACCCAGGCGACGACCGAACCGGTCGCGCCCTTGCGGACCTTGCGCCCGGTCCCGTCCTGGACGAGGTCGACACCCGACATCCGCGTCTGCGCGGTGAAGGCGACCCACTCGGCCCCCTCCAGCTCACCCTGGTGACGCTCGCGAAGCCCGTACTTCTCCTTCGCCAGTACGACGATGGAGCGGCCCTCGGGCGTCTCGTCGGCCAGCGACGAGAGCTGGGCGGCGTCCGCGAGCTCGGCCTCGGTCGTCCCGCGCACCGGCACGAACTCGGCGGCCTGACGGTTGCCGAGCGTGATGGTGCCCGTCTTGTCGAGCAGCAGCGTCGAGACGTCACCGGCGGCCTCGACTGCACGGCCGGACATGGCAAGGACGTTGCGCTGGACCAGACGGTCCATGCCCGCGATGCCGATCGCGGAGAGGAGCGCGCCGATGGTCGTCGGGATCAGGCAGACCAGGAGCGCGGCAAGCACGATCATGGACTGCTCGGCACCGGCGTACACGGCGAACGGCTGGAGCGTGACGACCGCGAGCAGGAAGACGATGGTGAGGGACGCGAGAAGGATGTTGAGCGCGATCTCGTTGGGCGTCTTCTGCCGTGCCGCGCCCTCGACCAGGTTGATCATGCGGTCGATGAACGTCTCGCCGGGCTTCGTCGTGATCTTGATGACGATCCGGTCGGAGAGGACCTTCGTGCCGCCGGTGACGGCGGACCTGTCACCGCCCGACTCCCGGATGACCGGGGCCGATTCACCGGTGATCGCCGACTCGTCGACGCTCGCGACACCCTCGACGACGTCGCCGTCGCCGGGGATCACGTCGCCCGCCTCACAGACGACCAGGTCACCGATGCGCAGCTCCGTGCCCGGCACCGACTCTTCGGTGCTGCCGCTCAGACGGCGCGCGACGGTGTCGGTCTTGGCCTTGCGCAGGGTGTCCGCCTGCGCCTTGCCGCGGCCCTCGGCCACCGCCTCCGCCAGGTTCGCGAAGATCGTGGTGAGCCACAGCCAGGCGGCGATCGCCCAGCCGAACCAGTCCCCCGGGTCCTTGACCGCGAGGACCGTGGTGATCACCGAGCCGACGAGCACCACGAACATGACGGGCGACTTGATCATCACCCGCGGATCGAGCTTCCGCACGGCGTCCGGGAAGGACTTCAGGAGCTGCTTGGGGTCGAACAGACCCCCGCCGACACGGCTGTCGCCCTTGGCGTCCTTGTGCCCGCCGGGCACGTCCTGGTGCGGCGCACGGGTGGGAGTGGCGGTGGACATGGAGCCGGGCTCCTCTGGCTTCTTTATGTCGGTGGTCATGACGCAAGCCCCTCGGCCAGCGGCCCGAGGGCCAGTGCGGGGAAGTAGGTCAGACCGGTGATGATCATGATGGTGCCGACCAGCAACCCGGTGAACAGCGGCTTCTCGGTGCGCAGGGTGCCCGCGGTCGCCGGGATCGGCTTCTGCTCGGCGAGCGAACCCGCAAGGGCGAGGACGAACACCATCGGCAGGAACCGGCCCAGCAGCATCGCGAGGCCGATCGTGGTGTTGAACCAGTTCGTGTCCGCGCTCAGGCCCGCGAACGCCGAACCGTTGTTGTTGGCGCCCGAGGTGTAGGCGTAGAGGATCTCGGAGAAGCCGTGCGCGCCGGAGTTGAGCATCGAGTCCTTGGGCGTGGGCAGCGCCATCGACACCGCGGTGAATCCGAGGACCAGGGCGGGCGTGATGAGGATGTAGCAGGCCGCCAGCTTGATCTCGCGGGTGCCGATCTTCTTGCCCAGGTACTCCGGCGTACGCCCCACCATCAGACCGGCGATGAACACCGCGATGATGGCCATGATCAACATGCCGTACAGACCCGACCCCGTACCACCCGGCGCGATCTCGCCCAACTGCATGCCCAGCAGGTTGAGCCCGCCGCCGAAACCGGTGTTGGAGGAGTGGAAGGAGTTGACCGCACCCGTCGAGGTCAGCGTCGTGGCGACCGAGAAGATCGCCGAACCGCCGATCCCGAACCGCGTCTCCTTGCCCTCCATCGCGCCACCCGCGACATCGAACGCGGGACCGCCGTGGTGGAACTCCGTCCACATCATCAGCGCGGTGAACCCGACCCAGATCGTCACCATCGTGGCGAGGATCGCGTACCCCTGCCGCACGCTGCCGACCATGCGGCCGAAGGTGCGGGTCAGGGCGAAGGGGATCACCAGGATCAGGAAGACCTCGAAGAGGTTGGAGAGGCCGTTCGGATTCTCGAAGGGGTGGGCGGAGTTGGCGTTGAAGTAGCCGCCTCCGTTGGTGCCCAGCTCCTTGATGACCTCCTGCGAGGCCACCGCACCGCCGTTCCACTGCTGACTGCCGCCCATGAACTGGCCGACCCCGTGGATTCCGGAGAAGTTCTGGATCGCGCCACAGGCGACGAGGACGAGCGCGCCGATCACCGAGATCGGGATCAGGATGCGGACCGTGCCGCGCACCAGGTCGGACCAGAAGTTCCCCAGCTCACCCGTGCGCGAGCGGGCGAAGCCCCGCACCAGGGCCACCGCGACGGCGATGCCCACGGCCGCGGAGAGGAAGTTCTGGACCGCGAGGCCGCCGGTCTGCACGACGTGGCCCATGGCCTGCTCGCCGTAGTACGACTGCCAGTTGGTGTTCGCCACGAACGACGCGGCGGTGTTGAACGCCTGGTCCGGATCGATGGCCTTGAAGCCGAGCGACCCGGGCAGCGAGCCCTGGAGCCGCTGCAGCAGATACAGGAACAGCACGCTCACGGCGGAGAAGGCGAGCACCCCGCGCAGATAGGCGGGCCAGCGCATCTCGGCGTTCGGGTTGGCGCCTATGCCCTTGTAGATCCACTTCTCCACGCGCAGATGCTTCTCGGAGGAGTAGACCTTGGCCATGTAGTCACCAAGCGGACGGTATGCCAGGGCCAGCGCCACGATCAGCGCCAGGAACTGGAGCACACCAGCAAGAACAGGGCTCATATCCGTACTCAGAACCTCTCCGGGAACACGAGAGCGAGGACGAGATAGCCCAGCAGGGCGACGGCCACGACGAGACCGACGATGTTCTCGGCAGTCACAGCTTCGCCACCCCCTTGGCGATGAACGCCACCAGCGCGAATACCGCGATCGTGGTGACGACGAAGGCCACGTCGGCCATCGTGTGCTCCTAGATGAGATGCGAGTGATCTGACGTCTTGAGCAAACCCCCTCCGTGGCCGAAATCGACCGCCGTTGACGCCTCCCTTACGTCCCTTGGCGCCCCATTGACGACTCTCTTACGGCTGCCTGCGCCCACCTGCCATCAACCGGCTCCCACCTGCGAAAACGCCGATGGGCCGCACTCCCGTCAGGGAGTACGGCCCATCGGCCTGCAACTCGTGAGGCATCAGCGCCCCGTAAGGGGCGCGGGGAACTGCGCGACCAGCCCCCACCGACCCGAGGGTTCATCACCGCACTTCCAGCGGAGCGCTAGCGCACCTCGGTGATCTCAGGGCCCCGCTGGAGCTGGCCCATGCCGCCGGAGAAGCGCGAGCCCTCCTGCTGCTCCTGCTGGACAGCGCCCTCGGCGACCATCTGGGCGTCGTCGGGCAGCTTCAGGACGATCGGGTCACGGGGGGCCATCGGGCCGTCCCCGCGCACGATGACGGTGTCCCGGAAGATCTGCTCCAGGAGACCCGCGGCCTGCGGCTGCACCGCGCCCTGGCCGGAGATGACCCCGCGCAGGAACCACCGCGGGCCGTCGACACCGATGAAGCGCACGACCTGCACGCCACCCGTGCCGTCCGGCAGCTGCACCGGCACCTGCGCGCGCAGCTCCCAGCCGAGGGGGCCCTCGACCTCGTCGATGACACCGCCCTGCTGGGTGATGCCGGAGGCGATCTCCTCGCGGACCTCGCCCCAGATGCCCTGCTTCTTGGGGGCGGCGAAGCCCTGGAGCTGGATGGCGCTGTCCTGGAGCACGACGGTCGCGGCGACGATCGCGTCACCCGCGACCTCCACCCGCAGCTCCATGCCCTCGACACCCGGTACGAAGAGTCCGCCCAGGTCGACGCGGCCCTCGCCGGGCTCCCGGACCTCCGAGACGTCCCAGGGACCGTCGGGGCGGGGCTCGGGCTCGAGCCTCACGCGCGAGGACGCGGCGGCCGTGTCATCACTGTCAGCACCGTCAGGGTCCCCGACGACCTGCTCGGCCTCGCCCGCCGCGTCCTCGGCGGCACTGTCCTTCTTGCGACGTCCGAACACGTCACTGTCCTTCCCGGTCAGATACGACCGATGCGTATCGATTCCCACCCGTTTGTTCACCCGGGCCTGTGCCCACGGCGGCATGGCCGCCGGTGGACCCGAAGCCCCCCTCGGCCCGCGCCGAGTCGGGAAGCTCCGCCACCTCCCGGAAGCGCACCTTCTCGACCTGCTGGACGACCAGTTGGGCAATCCGGTCGAAGCGCTCGAACCGCACGCGTTCGTGCGGGTCGAGATTCACCACGATCACCTTGATCTCTCCACGGTACCCGGCATCCACCGTCCCTGGGGCATTCACCAGGGCGACACCGCAGCGGGCGGCGAGACCCGAACGAGGGTGCACGAAGGCCGCGTACCCCTCGGGCAGCGCGACAGACACACCGGTGGGCAGCACCGCCCGCTCGCCCGGGGCGAGTTCGTGCGCTTGCGTGGTCCGCAGATCCGCTCCGGCGTCGCCGGGCTGCGCGTACGACGGCAGCGGCACTTCGGGGTCGACGCGACGGATCAGGACGTCGAGCTCCGGGCGGGGTGCGGGGGTCACGGGTTCACCTCGAAAGCGCGTGCGCGGCGGAGCTGGTCCGGGTCGTCCATGGCGGCCCGGATCTCCTCCGGGCGGCCGTTCTCGACGAAGTGGTCGACCTTGACCTCGATGAAGAGGGCCTTGGCACGGACGGCGACGGGCCCCTCGGGGCCGCCGATCCGCCCGGTGGCCCGGGAGTAGATCTTCCGTCCCGCGACGGCGGTCACCTCGGCCTCGAGGAAGAGCACGGTGCCGAGCGGCACGGGCAGCGCGAAGTCGGTCTCGAGCCGTCCGGTCACGGCGATCACCCGCAGCAGCCAGTTCAGCGAGCCGAGCGTCTCGTCGAGCGCCGTGGCGAGCACCCCGCCGTGGGCGAGGCCGGGAGCGCCCTGGTGGGCCTCGCGGACGGTGAACTCGGCGGTGACGGCGACGCCTTCACCGGCGTACGCCGCGAGGTGCAGCCCGTGGGCCTGCCCTTCGCCACAGCCGAAACAGTGCTCGTAATGGGCTCCGATGAGCTCCCCGGGGGCGGGCGCGTCGGGGTGGCGGACGGGCGCTATGGCGTCGGCCGGGGGCGTCAGAGCTGCAGAAGTACCACTCACAGCCGCAGACCTTACCCGCGAGTCCAGTGACTCAGCTCATCGTGCCAAGCTTGGCTGCATGCAGCCTTACGAAGAACGCCTGACGGCGCCCCGTTCCTGGTGGCTTGTCTCGCTCCTGGTCGGCGTCGCGACGGCACTGATCATGCTCCCCTTCGGGACCCTGCCGCTGCTCGGCGGCCTGGTCGCCGGTACGGCGGTCGCCGCGGTCGTCACCAGTTCGTACGGCTCCCCCCGGATCCGCGTGGTGGCGGGCTCGCTCGTCGTGGGTGACGCGAAGATCCCGGTCTCCGCCCTGGGCGAGCCGGTGGTGCTCGACGCGGAGGAGGCGCGCGCCTGGCGCGGCCCGAAGGCCGACCCGCGCGCCTTCATGCTGCTGCGCGCCTACATCCCCACGGCGCTGCGCGTGGAGATCACGGACCCGCAGGACCCGACTCCGTACGTGTACGTGTCGACGCGGAACCCCGAGGCGCTCGCGGCAGCGCTGACGGCGGTGCGGACTTCTTAGGCTTCTCGGGGACCTGCTGCGGGGCCTGCCGCGTCAGCGCCCCAGCTCCTTGCGCAGGCCGCCGGGGTGCAGCGGGTCCAGAGGCCTCACGGGCTGCTCAAGGGGCGGCAGCTCGGGCAGGGCGTCCCAGGGCACCTGCGCCCTCCGCAGGTCCGCACGGACCCGCTCAGCGAGCTTCTTGGTGTCCCGGCGGTTCATGACCGCCCCCACTGCGGCGCCCACCATGAAGGGCATCAGGTTCGGGAGGTTCCGCACCATGCGCTTCATGATCTGCTGGCGCAGCTCGCGCTTCATCTGGCCGCCGAGCGCGGCGTTGATCGACGCGGGCTTCACCACGTCGATGCCCCGCTCCTCGGTCCACGCGGTGAGGTAGGCGGTGCTGCGCTCCTTGAGATTGCCCGGCGGACGCAGGCCGTAGACCTCGTGGAGTTCGGCGATCAGCTTCAGCTCGATGGCCGCTACGCCGGTGATCTCGGCGGCCATCTCCGCGGGCATCGCGGGCGGCACGGGCATCATCGCCGCGGCGCCGACTCCGGCCCCGACCGTCGAGGTTCCGTTGGCCGCGCCGGAGATGAGTTTGTCCGCGAGCTGCTCCGGGTCGAGGCCCGGGAACTGCTTGCGGAGGGTGCCCAGGTCGCGGATCGGGACCCGCGGGGCGTTCTCGATGATCCGGTCGGCGAGATAGCCGATGCCGGCCTTGGCGCCGCGTCCGCTCATGCGTACGCCCGCCTTGACTCCGTCCGTGACGGCGGCAACGCGGCCCTTGGACCCATTGGCCCTGGACGCCTTGTCGGCCGCCGTCTCGTCGTGTGCCACCGCTGGTGCGTTCGCCGGTCCGAGCGAGGCTGTTCCTGTGGGGGAAGAGCCCCGCTCGTCGTCACGTACGCCGCCGTCGGCAGCGTTCGGTTGGTCCGCTCCGCGCTTGCGGAAGCGGCGCTTCCTCGGCGGGGTCGAGCCTGTCACGGCCGACCCTGCCCTAGTCGCAGTCGCGGCAGATCGGCTGGCCGTTCTTCTCCCTGGCCAGCTGGCTGCGGTGGTGCACCAGGAAGCAGCTCATGCAGGTGAACTCGTCCTGCTGCTTCGGGAGCACCCGAACGGCGAGCTCCTCGTTCGAAAGGTCCGCGCCGGGCAGCTCAAGGCCCTCTGCGGCCTCGAACTCGTCGACGTCTACGGCCGACGTCGACTTGTCGTTCCGACGTGCCTTGAGTTCCTCGATGCTGTCCTCGTTGACGTCATCGTCGGTCTTACGTGGGGTGTCGTAGTCCGTTGCCATGTCGCTCTCCCCCTCTGGGTGTCTGCGGTGTCTCAGCGCTCGTAACGCGTGAGAGGCCGGACTTGTGCCCGACCTGAGGCGGAGATTTTGCCTCACATCAAGGTCTGTTACTCAATCGACACCCAACCGCACCCCTGAAGAGGTGATCGGTTTGGATGGCGATCGGGACCGTACACGGTCCGAATGTCGCACTTCACAGGCGCCACCCCGTGTACTTCCCGTGATCAAGACCCCTGAAAACCCGGATTTTCCCGGCTTTCCAACGACTTTCACGATCACGGAGAGTAGATGGCCGAAAATTCGCCCCTGTGATCGATCGCACATGGAGCCTCCAGGAACAGGTCCCGAAAATTCCGCGCAAAGCGAACACGTCGGCGCGTCCGCGGCAGCATCTCAGAGAGGAAGGGTGACTCGCATCACGAGCCCTCCCCCCTCGCGCGGCTCCGCGATGATACGGCCCCCGTGGGCCCTCGCCACCGACCGGGCGATCGACAGGCCGAGTCCGACGCCCTTGTCGCTGCCCGTGCGCTCGGTCCGCAGCCGCCGGAACGGCTCGAAGAGGTTGTCGATCTCGTAGGCGGGCACCACGGGGCCCGTGTTCGCCACCACCAGGACCGCCTGGCCGTGCTGGGCCTCCGTGGTGACCTCGACCCAGCCCTCGTCCGGCACGTTGTACCTGACGGCGTTCTGGACGAGGTTCAGGGCGATCCGCTCCAGGAGGACGCCGTTGCCCTGCACGACGGCCGGGCCGCGCTCACCGCGGATCTCCACGCCCTTCGCGTCCGCCTCGGTCAGCACCTGGTCGACGGCGCGGTCGGCGACCTCGGCGAGGTCGACCGGCTTGCGCTCCACGATCTGGTTGTCGCTGCGGGCGAGCAGCAGCAGACCCTCCACGAGCTGCTCACTGCGCTCGTTCGTGGCCAGGAGCGTCTTGCCGAGCTGATGGAGCTCGGGGGGCGCCCCCGGGTCGGAGAGGTGCACCTCGAGCAGCGTGCGGTTGATCGCGAGCGGGGTGCGCAGTTCGTGCGAGGCGTTCCCGACGAACCGCTGCTGGGCGGTGAAGGCCCGCTCCAGACGGTCGAGCATCTCGTCGAAGGTGTCCGAGAGCTCCTTCAACTCGTCGTCGGGACCGTCCAGTTCGATGCGACGGGACAGGTCCGTGCCGGCCACCCTGCGCGCGGTGCGCGTGATGCGGCCGAGCGGCGAAAGGACGCGGCCCGCCATCGCGTAACCGAAGGCGAAGGCGATCACCGCGAGCCCGAGCAGGGCGAGCAGCGAGCGGCTCAGGAGGTTGTCCAGGGCGTGCTGGCGCTGTTCGTTGACGCAGGCGTTCATGGCGTTGTTGAGCTCACCGGCCGACGGCGAGCTCGGGAAGTTGCACGTGTCGCTGGCCACCTGGCCGGAGACGATCTTGAACGGCAGGTCGCTGCCCACGTTCAGGGCCTGCGCGGCGAGCAGATAGATGATCGAGAGCAGCAGGATGCCCGCGATCAGGAACATGCCGCCGTAGAGCAGCGTGAGGCGTATACGGATCGTGGGACGCAGCCACGGGAAGGGCGCTTCGGCCTTCCTGGGGTCCCAGGTGGGTTTCGGAGGCGCTGCTGGTGGCGCCGGGGTCGCGGCCACCGGGGATCAGATCCGGTAGCCGGAGCCGGGCACCGTCACGATGACGGCGGGCTCGCCGAGCTTCCGCCGCAGGGTCATGACGGTCACCCGGACCACGTTCGTGAACGGGTCGGTGTTCTCGTCCCAGGCCTTCTCGAGCAGCTGCTCGGCGGAGACCACGGCACCCTCGCTGCGCAGCAGCACTTCGAGGACGGCGAACTCCTTGGGGGCGAGCTGGATCTCCTTGCCGTCGCGGAAGATCTCGCGGCGGTTCGGGTCGAGCTTGATCCCGGCGCGCTCCAGGACGGGCGGCAGCGGCACGCTCGTACGCCGGCCGAGGGCACGCACGCGTGCCGTGAGCTCGCTGAACGCGAAGGGCTTGGGGAGATAGTCGTCGGCGCCGATCTCCAGGCCCTCGACGCGGTCGCTGACGTCGCCCGACGCGGTGAGCATCAGGACGCGGGTCGGCATGCCGAGCTCGACGATCTTGCGGCAGACGTCGTCGCCGTGCACGAGCGGGAGGTCCCGGTCGAGCACCACGACGTCGTAGTCATTGACCCCGATGCGTTCCAGGGCGGCCGCTCCGTCGTACACGACGTCGACGGCCATGGCCTCCCGGCGCAGTCCGGTGGCCACCGCATCGGCGAGCAGTTGCTCGTCCTCGACGACGAGTACGCGCACGGCGCTGTCCTTCCTCTGTGCCCCTGCGGGCAGGTCTGTTCGTGGGGTGTGGCCTCCATCCTGCCCCTTTCGGCCATAAACCGGCTGTAAGGCGGAGTCCTGGCAGGGGAATGCGGGATTTTCTCCGACGGTTGAGGTTTCCGTGGAAGGGAGCCCGGGGAGGACGACCTCACACCCGCGATCACGCTTTGTATGTGGCGCGCCACAACCCGCTTTCCGCAGGGCGGGCGGCTTGAGACGTGATCGCCCCTTCCTTGAGGGCACACCCCCGTGCCATCGACCCACGACCCAGCCGAGGGGGCGCAACCATGGACGCTTTTACCGCAGGACTGCTGCAGCGCATAAAGGCCACGGAGTCCGACCTCACGAAGGCCCGTGAGACGGGCGACGACTTCCTTGCCGAGGTCGAGCAGGCGGAGCTGGAAGATCTCCACCGCCTGGCCGCCGAGCACGGTGTGGAGGTCGGCGCACTGCACGCCTGACCCATTACGCGAGCCGCAAACCGAAGGGCCCCGGCATCTGTGGACGAGATGCCGGGGCCCTTCTGTGTGCGGATGTCCGGCGCGGCCGGTCTGCCGGTCAGTCGTGCCAGGCGCCGAGCTCCTCCAGGCGGCCCTGCAGGTCCTCGAAGAGGCCGGGCGGGGCCGCGACGGTCAGCTCGCCCGAGAGGGCCTGGCCGGGGCGTCCGCCGGTGAGCGCGCCCGCCTCCCGTGCGACGAGGTCGCCGGCCGCGAAGTCCCACGGGTTGAGGCCCCGTTCGTAGTACGCGTCCAGGCGGCCGAGCGCGACGTCGCACAGGTCGATCGCCGCGGAGCCGCCGCGGCGGATGTCCCGGACCAGCGGGATCAGCTGCCTGGCCACCTCGGCCTGGTGGGCGCGGCGCTGGGCGACGTACCCGAAGCCGGTGCCGACGAGGGCCTGTTCGAACGGGGGCGCGGGGCGGACGTGCGCGGGCCTGTCGTTGACGAAGGCACCCTCTCCGAGGACCGCGCGGTAGGTCTCGCCGCGCATCGGGGCGTGCACCACGCCGACGAGCGTCTCGCCGTCCTTGCGGGCCGCGATGGAGACGGACCAGTCGGGGCGTCCGTAGAGGTAGTTGACGGTGCCGTCGATCGGGTCGATCACCCACTGGACGCCGCTGCTGCCCTCGGAGCTCGCGCCCTCCTCGCCGAGCACGCCGTCGTCCGGCCTGCGCTCGGCGAAGAAGTCGGTGATCAGCTTCTCGGAGGCGATGTCCATCTCGGTGACGACGTCGACCGCGCTGGTCTTCGTGGCGGCCACGCCCAGGTCGTCCGGGCGCCCGTCGCGCAGGAAGGCGCCGGCGCGGTGCGCGGCCTCCAGGGCGGCGCCGAGGAGTTCGGCCTTCAGCTGCTGGTCTGCGGGGTCGGTCACGGTGCTCCTGGTGCCTTCGTGAGTTACGCGTACGGGCTGTCGGCGCCCGCGGCCGCGGGCTTCGGGGCGCGCGAGGGGCAGCAGCCCACCGGGCACAGGTCGTGGCTCGCACCGAGCGCGCCCAGGGCGCAGGGCGCGACCTTGCGTCCGTTCTCCGTCGCGGCGCGCTCGAGGACCAGGTCACGCACCGCCGCGGCGAACCGGGGATCGGCGCCGACGGTGGCCGAGCGGCGGACCGGCAGACCCAGCTCCGCGGCCTTCGCGTCGGCCTCGGTGTCGAGGTCGTACAGGACCTCCATGTGGTCCGAGACGAAGCCGATCGGGACCATCACCACGGCGGGCGCGCCCGCGACGTGCCGCTCCTCCAGGTGATCGCAGATGTCCGGCTCCAGCCACGGGATGTGCGGGGCGCCGCTGCGCGACTGGTAGACGAGCTGCCAGGGATGCTCGACGCCCGTCTCCTCGCGCACCGCGTCGGCGATGAGCCGGGCCACGTCCAGGTGCTCCTCGACGTACGCGCCGCCGTCCCCGTGGTCCTCGGCGCGGCCCGAGCTGTCGGCGGCCGCGGTCGGGATCGAGTGCGTCGTGAAGGCGAGGTGCGCCCCTGCGCGTACGTCGTCCGGCAGCTCGGCCAGGGACTTCAGGACCCCGTCGATCATGGGGCGGACGAAGCCGGGGTGGTTGAAGTAGTGCCGCAGCTTGTCGACGCGCGGCACGTCGAGGCCCTCGGAGGCGAGCACGGCGAGGGACTCCGCCAGGTTCTCGCGGTACTGACGGCAGCCCGAGTACGAGGCGTACGCGCTGGTCGCCAGGACGAGCACGCGGCGGTGGCCGTCCTGGACGAGCTCGCGCAGGGTGTCGGTCAGGTAGGGCGCCCAGTTGCGGTTGCCCCAGTAGACCGGCAGGTCGAGGCCGTGCTCGGCGAAGTCCTTGCGCAGGGCGTCCAGGAGGGCGCGGTTCTGGTCGTTGATCGGGCTGACCCCGCCGAAGAGGAAGTAGTGCTGCCCCACTTCCTTGAGCCGCTCCGTGGGGATACCGCGGCCCCGCGTCACGTTCTCCAGGAACGGGACGACGTCGTCCGGGCCTTCGGGGCCGCCGAACGAGAGCAGCAGCAGGGCGTCATAGGGAGAGGCATCAAGCGCATCGGACATACATCCGATCCTGCCACCCGCCGCTGACAGCCGAAAATCACGGTGCGGCCGGGCCTGTCGGAGCCGTAAGCTGTATTGGCCATCTTTACGCCTTACCGGAGCAGCTCCGCCCGTGGTCCGCACGGAGCCGCCCCGGCGCCTCAGCGGAGTCCCACGTGCCAAGCCCCTACCGCGCCATCTTCGCCGCCCCCGGCACCAAGGGGTTCTCCACCGCAGGCCTCCTCGGCCGGATGCCGTTGTCGATGATGGGCATCGGCATCGTGACGATGGTGTCCCAGCTCACGGGGCGGTACGGACTCGCGGGCGCGCTCTCCGCGACCGTCGCGCTCTCCGCCGCCGCGATCGGCCCGCAGATCTCGCGCCTGGTCGACCGCCACGGCCAGCGCCGGGTCCTGCGGCCCGCGACCCTGGCCTCCCTGGCGGCGGTCGCCGGACTCCTGCTCTGCGCCAAGTACGCGGCCCCGGACTGGACGCTCTTCGCCTTCGCCGCGCTGGTGGGCTGCGTGCCGAGCGTGGGCTCGATGATCAGGGCGCGCTGGGCCGTCCTCTACCGGGACACCCCGCAGCTGCACACCGCGTACTCCTTCGAGTCCGTGGTCGACGAGATCTGCTTCATCTTCGGGCCGATCATCTCGATCGGGCTCTCCACCGTGTGGTTCCCCGAGGCCGGGCCGCTGCTCGCCGGGGTCTTCCTCGCCGTGGGCGTCTTCTGGCTGACGTCCCAGCGGGCCACCGAGCCCGTGCCGCACGGGCGTGAACACCACACCAAGGGTTCGGCGTTGCGCTCCGGAGGGCTCCAGGTCCTGGTCGCGACGTTCGTGGCGACGGGGGCGATCTTCGGGTCCATCGACGTGGTGACGGTCGCGTACGCCGAGGACCAGGGGCACAAGGCGATGGCGAGCCTGGTGCTCGCGGTGTACGCGCTCGGCTCCTGTGTGGCCGGGGCCGCCTTCGGGCTCATGCACTTCAAGGGGGCGCCCGCCCCGAGGTGGCTGCTGGGTGTCTGTGCGATGGCCGTGAGTATGATCCCGCTTCAGTTGGTCGGGAACCTTCCGTTTCTGGCCGTGGCGTTGTTCATCGCGGGCCTCTCCATAGCGCCGACCATGATCACGACGATGGCCCTCGTCGAACAGCACGTACCACGCGCGAAGCTGACCGAGGGCATGACCTGGGTGAGCACCGGACTCGCGGTCGGCGTCGCGCTCGGCTCCTCCGCGGCCGGCTGGGTCATCGACGCGGCCGGATCGGACGCCGGGTACGCGGTCCCCGGTCTCTCCGGGGCCGCCGCGGTGGCGGTCGGGTTCCTGGGGTATCGCCGGCTGAAGAAGCCGGTTCCGCAACGGGGAGGGACCCATGAGCACGGCAGCGGGCAGCAGCGGGAAGAGCACAGCGGCGTGGCGTAACTGGGCGGGCAACGTCAGCGCCCGCCCGGCCAGGGAGGTCACCCCCGCGTCGGTCGACGAACTGAGCGCCGCGCTGCGTCAGGCCAAGGACGACGGCCTCAGGGTGAAGCCGGTCGGCACCGGCCACTCCTTCACGGCGGCGGCGGCCACCGACGGCCTCCTGATACGCCCCGAACTCCTCACCGGGATCCGCAGGATCGACCGCGAGGCCGGCACCGTCACGGTGGAAGCGGGCACTCCGCTCAAGCGCCTGAACGCGGCGCTCGCCCGCGAAGGTCTGTCGCTCACGAACATGGGCGACATCATGGAGCAGACGGTCTCCGGCGCGATCAGCACCGGGACGCACGGCACGGGCCGCGATTCGGCGTCGATCTCCGCACAGATCACGGCACTTGAGCTGGTCACGGCGGACGGCACGGTCCTCACCTGCTCGGAGAAGGAGAATCCCGAGGTCTTCGCGGCGGCCCGGATCGGCATCGGCGCACTCGGCGTGATCAGCGCGATCACCTTCGCCGTGGAACCCGTCTTCTTCCTCACCGCCCGTGAGGAGCCGATGACCTTCGACAAGGTCACGAGCGAGTTCGACGCGCTCCACGCCGAGAACGAGCACTTCGAGTTCTACTGGTTCCCGCACACCGGCAACTGCACCACCAAGCGCAACAACCGCAGCGTGGGCCCCGCCGCCCCTCCCGGCAAGGTGAGCGCCTTCGTAGAGGACGAAATTCTCTCCAACGGCCTCTTCCAGGCGGTCAACACCATCGGCAGGGCCGTCCCCGCGACCATCCCGGGCATCGCCAAGATCTCCAGCAAGGCGCTCTCCGCCCGCACCTACACGGACATCCCCTACAAGGTCTTCACAAGCCCGCGCCGCGTGCGCTTCGTGGAGATGGAGTACGCCGTTCCGCGGGCGGCCCTCGTCGAGACGCTGCGCGAGCTGAAGACGATGGTGGAGCGCTCGCATCTGCGGATCAGCTTCCCCGTGGAGGTCCGCACGGCTCCCGCGGACGACATCACGCTCTCCACGGCCTCGGGCCGGGACAGTGCGTACATCGCCGTCCACATGTACCGGGGCACGCCCTACCAGGCGTACTTCACCGCCGCCGAGCGGATCTTCACCGCGCACGAGGGCAGGCCCCACTGGGGCAAGATCCACACGCGGGGCGCCGACTACTTCGCGCAGGCCTATCCGCGCTTCGCCGAGTTCACGGCCCTGCGCGACCGCCTGGACCCGGACCGCCTGTTCGGCAACGACTACCTGCGCCGCGTCCTGGGCTACTGAGGCGGCCCGGGTGAAGGGGACCGCCGCCTACGGGGTGGCGGTCTCTCCGCGCTGTACGTCGTTTCCGCTGCCGGTGTCGCCGCTGGACGGGGTGGGCGTCGGGGTCGGGGTGGGGGTCGGCGTGGGAGTCGGGTCCGTCTTCGAACCGTCGTCGTCACCGGAGTCCGAGCCGGAGCCCGTGCCCTTGTCCGGGTCGTCCTTCGAACCGGCGCCCGAGTCGTTGCCGTTGTCCGGGGTCTGCGCGTCCGTGCCGTCCGGCTCCTGCGACGCGCCGCCGTCCTGCTGCGAACCGTCGTCCGTACCCGTGGAAGGGCCGTCAGACGGCTGCTCGGAGGGGTCGGTCGAGGGAGTGGAGGGCTGATTCCGCGAGCCGTTGTTGCCCGTGACGCCGTTGCTGATGGTGGTGCCCTTGCCCCCGCTGAAGTCCTCGCCGGAGACGATCTCGTACGTCGTGATGCCTGCCATGGCCACACCGAAGACGACCGCTGCCGCGACCAACGGCCGCTTCCAGCTTCGGATCTGCGTGCGATGCGTCATGCCCTCGGTGAACTCCTCCGAGGGGAGCGGCGGCTGCACGGGCTCCACCGGGGCCGCCTGGCGCAGCACGCGCGTCGCGTCGTCCCGGGGCACCAACTGCGTGGCGTCGACCGACCCCAGCAGCTGCGTCTTCTCGGCGTCGGCGTCGGCATCGGCCACTGGCAGCAGGGTCGTGCGGTCCGCGTCGGGATCCACCACCGGCAACACGTTCGTGCGATCCGCGTCGACGGCAGGAGGCAGCACCGAGGTGGCGTCCGGCTCGACCGTCCGCCCCCATGTCGTCGTCACGGGTCCCCCGGACCCGGCGTGCGCCGTCGCTCCCGTGTACGCCGCCGCCCGGAACGTCTGGGCCACCGGCGCACCCGAGCCGTCGGTCAGCGGGACCTGCTGGGCCCGCGGCTTGGCCTGCACCGCGACGTCACGTATCTGCTCGCCCGTGCGCCGGAAGAAGTGCTGGAAGATCGTGCCGCCACAGGTCGCGACCACGCTCACCAAGCCGGCGCCCAGGATCGTGCCGTAGACGCCGAAGCTGGCGGCGAGCTTCGCCCCCACGACGGCGGCCACGGCGCTGCCCGCGACCTGCGGCAGACTCAGATCAAGGCGCCGCTTCTCCGTCGGCTCCTCCTGGCCCTTGGATTCCTCGCCGGAATCCGGCTTTTCACGCATCTCCGACCCTTGCCTGCCTTTCTCGACTGACTGCACGAGAAAGGGACGTATGGGTGAAGGGGATAGTTCCGTTTCTGGAGATTCCGTGAAGTGTGCCACTCATGCACCACCCTGCCCGGGTATCCCGGGGCGCCAACTCCCGTCCCCCGCGAGAACTTCGGCGGCGCGGCGGACCACCCGCGTGGCCCGAATGGAGTACTGTTGCGAGCCCTGGGTCCGGTCTCCCACCTGGGTGCCCGGGGCCTTCCAGGACCGCCGGGAGGGGGCTCGCTGCACAGGGTGACCAAAGTGGTCACTGAGAGTTGCGAAGAGGTAACCGTGCCATAACGGCGACCTTGGGCCCATGCCCGACACGCCGGGCAACTCGGCAAGGTTGTGGCAGGCTGCACCCGGGCAGGCCACACTCGACTAGCGGAAGCAGCGACGCACGTGACGTCGGCAGGCACCACCCGGGAGGTTCCCATGCCCGAACTGCGTGTCGTGGCCGTCAGCAACGACGGCACACGGCTGGTGCTCAAAGCTGCGGACAGCACGGAGTACACGCTTCCGATCGACGAGCGGCTGCGCGCAGCAGTGCGCGGCGACCGTCCGCGTCTCGGCCAGATCGAGATCGAGGTGGAGAGCCACCTCCGCCCCCGCGACATCCAGGCACGGATACGTGCCGGTGCCAGCGCGGAGGAAGTCGCCTCGCTCGCCGGAATCCCCGTCGATCGCGTCCGCCGCTTCGAAGGACCCGTGCTCGCCGAGCGCGCCTTCATGGCCGAGCGGGCCCGGAAGACCCCCGTGCGCCGTCCCGGCGAGAACACCGGACCCCAGCTCGGCGAGGCCGTCTCGGAGCGACTGCTCCTGCGCGGCGCCGACAAGGAAACGATCCAGTGGGACTCCTGGCGCCGTGACGACGGCACGTGGGAGGTCCTGCTCGTCTACCGCGTCGCGACCGAACCGCACTCCGCGAGCTGGACGTACGACCCGCCACGGCGGCTCGTGCAGGCCGTGGACGACGAGGCGCGCTCGCTGATCGGCGAGACGGACGACATCGCCGCGCCCGAGCCCAGCTTCCCGTTCGTGCCGCGCATCGCCCGGCTGCCCCGGGACAGGCCCTCGCTCGACCGGCCGCTCGACCGCGCCCTGGACCGGCAGTTGGAGCGCCCGAGCGCACCGATGCCCCCGGAGCCTCCGGAGGAGGGTGCGGCCACCGCCGCGACCGCGTCCGTGTCCGAGTCGGAGCGGGACTCGCTCACCAGCCTCCTGGAGGCGGTGCCGAGCTTCCGGGGCGACATGATCGTGCCGGAGCGCCCCGCGCTGCCGACCACGGATCTCCCGCCGTCGGAGGAGCCCGAGCAGGACCCGGAGGCCGAGGAGCCCCCCGCGGCGTCGGCCGGGGCGGGTTCCGCGTACGCGGACGTCCTGATGCCGCGCTCGGTGGCCAGCCACCGCGACCGCCTCGTCGGCACCACCGACCGCCAGGCGGAGGCCGACGGCGTCCGCCCCGGGCGGCGCGCGGCGGTGCCGAGCTGGGACGAGATCGTCTTCGGCACGCGCCGCAAGAAGCAGGAGTAGCCGGAGTAGCCGGAGCAGTACGTCGTCGTACGTGGTCGGGGCCCGCACCTGCACGGTGCGGGCCCCGACCACGTACAGCCCCCTACTGCGGATCCGGCCCCTTGGCCACCGGACGGGACTCGTCGGACGACCACTCCGACCACGAGCCGACGTACAGCGACGCCGGGATCCCCGCCACCGCGAGCGCGAGCACCTCATGGGCGCCGGACACGCCGGAGCCGCAGTAGACGCCGACCTCGGAAGTCCCGGACGCGCCCAGGGAGTTGAAGCGCTCCGCGAGATCGGCGGCCGGCCTGAAGGTGCCGTCCTCCGTGACGTTCTCCGTGGTCGGCGCGGAGACCGCGCCCGGGATGTGGCCGCCGACGCGGTCGATCGGCTCGACGTCACCGCGGTAGCGCTCGGCCGCGCGGGCGTCCAGGAGCAGCCCGGAGCGGGCCAGGGCCGCCGCGGCGTCGGCGTCGAGGAGGTCCGTGGTGTTCGTCTCCGGGACGAACGAGCCCTCGGCCTCAGGACGCTCGTCCCCCGCCTCCAGCGGGCCGCTCCACGCCGCGAGCCCGCCGTCGAGCACCCGCACCGAGGGATGCCCCGTCCAGCGCAGCAGCCACCATGCGCGTGCGGCGGCCCAGCCCTGCCCGCCGTCGTACACGACCACGTCCCGGTCCGCCGAGACCCCGGCCGCCCGCATCACCGATCCGAAGCGCTCCACGTCCGGCAGGGGGTGCCGTCCGGCCGAGCCCGCCGGGCCCGCGAGATCGGCGTCCAGATCGACGAAGACCGCCCCGGGGACATGGCCCTTCTCGTACTCGGCGCGCCCGTCGAAAGCGGGGGCGCCCGCCGCCTTGGCGGTGCTCAGCTGCCAGCGGATGTCCAGGAGCACTGGCGGGTTCTCGCCCGCCAGGTCGCTCGCGAGTTCGGATGCGGAGATGATGGCATTCATGGGCCCCATCCTTGCGTACGGGGTGGCCGCATCGGTCAGGTCCGGCTACCCTGCTCCGCCGGACGACCGCCGAACACGCGGCGTACGGAACCGGGCACGCCGTGTACTGCCGAACGACACCACTGTGCAATCGCGCGTTAACGGATGAGAAACGGCAAACCGGGCATCCTCTGAGCGGAGCCGGGGCAAGCGGCGCGGCCGGAGCGCGCGGCGCCACAGGTGGTGCGAGCATCTGCACGGGCGGGCAAACGCGCGACATAGGTACGCGCGTTCGAAAGCGGAAGCCGAGCGGCCACCATGACGGGCCGAGGAGAGAGTGACGATGACGGAGGCACGGGGGTCGACGGGTCAGCGTGACGGCTTGGGGGCCGTCCGCCGCACGCCCGGCACACCCACCTGGGTGAGCCTGATGGCGCATGGCCTGGCCACGACCCAGGAGTTCTACGGAGCGTTGTTCGGCTGGGAGTTCCAGCCCGGCCCCGAGCAGCTCGGGCCCTACGTACGGGCGCTGCTCGACGGCCACGAGGTCGCCGGGATCGGTCAGCTGCCGCCCGATCACCATCTGCCGATCGCCTGGACGCCGTACATGGCGTCGGACGACGTGGACGCGACCGCCGAGGCCGTGCGGCACTGCTGCGGCACGATCGGCGTCGGCCCGCTGGACGCGGGCCCGGCCGGGCGGATGGCCATCGCGGTGGACCCCGCGGGCGCGGTGTTCGGCATCTGGCAGGCGGCGGAGCATCTGGGCAGTGCCCTCGTCGGGGAGCCCGGCGCGCCCGCCTGGAACGAACTGGTGACCCACGAGACGGCGGGCGTCGTCAAGTTCTACCAAGCGGTCTTCGGGTACACCGAGGAGGCGGTCGTCTCGGCCGACTTCGACTATGTGACGCTCCAGGTCGAGGGCCGTCCCGTGGCCTCGGTGCACGGCATGGGCCAGGCCCTGCCGCGGGACCGGGGCGCGCACTGGATGACGTACTTCGAAGTGGCCGACGTGGACGAGTCGGTGGACCGGGTCGTCGAACTCGGCGGCCATGTCGTCAAGCCCGCGCGGGCCGGCACCCACGGGCGGGTGGCCACGGTCGCCGACCCGGAGGGCGCGGTCTTCACCCTCGTGCGCTCGGAGAGCTGACTCAGGCGCGGGTGGCCGCGTCGACCGGCAGCACGTCGGGCGACAGGGCGCCCGCGTGGGAGCTCGCCGCCGTCATCCTGCGCCTGTGGTGACGGCGGCACAGCACTTCGTAACCCACCTCGTCCGCCGCGTGGTTGACGTCCCCGACGACGACCTGGGCGCCTTCGACGACCATCGCACCGCCTATCGTGCGGGCGTTGTGGGTGGCACGTGCACCGCACCAGCACAGGGCCTCGACCTGCAGCACCTCGACGCGGTCGGCGAGTTCGACCAGGCGCTGCGAGCCGGGGAAGAGCTTGGAGCGGAAGTCCGTGGTGATGCCGAACGCGAAGACGTCCAGGCCCAGGTCGTCGACGACGCGGGCCAGTTGGTCGATCTGCCCGGGGGCGAGGAACTGCGCCTCGTCCGCGATCACGTAGTCGGCGCGGCCGCCCTGCGAGAGGTGGTCGACGAGATGGGCGTAGAAGTCGAAGTCGTCCGCGGCCTCGATCGCGTCCGTGACGAGGCCGAGCCGCGAGGAGAGCTTGCCCTCGCCCGCCCGGTCGTCACGGGTGAAGATCATCCCCTTCAGGCCGCGGGTCGAGCGGTTGTGCTCGATCTGCAGAGCCAGCGTGCTCTTTCCGCAGTCCATCGTTCCGGAGAAGAACACCAGCTCGGGCATGGGGAGTTGAGGCCTTTCGAGGCGTACGGATTTCGGGGCGTACGAGGGGACAGTGTGCGCCCGGGGGCGCGGTCAGGGGCGTACTTCGAGGAGCGGCACGAGCTGCTCGACGGCGGTCATCGAACCGTGCATGCCGACCAGGGCCGACTCCTTCGGTTCCTTCTCGGTGGCGATGATCGCCACGTCGTCGTGGGCCGCCGCCACGACGTCGCCGATGCGTCCGTACACCCGCTCGTCCATGGCTCCGGGCGGGCCGAACCAGCCCGCCGCGATCGCCTCGTCCCGGCTCGCCACCCAGAACTGCTCGCCGAGCACCTCGCGCCAGACGGTCAGGACGTCGTTCTCGGCGCCCGGCACCGCGTACACATGGCGGGCACGGCCCTCGCCGCCGAGGAGGGCGACGCCCGCGCGCAGCTCCCAGTCCTCGTCGAAGTCGATGCGGGACTGCTCGTCGAAGGGGATGTCGAGCATGCCGTGGTCGGCGGTGACGTACAGGGCGCTGCGCGGCGGGAGTTGCTCGGCCAGGCGCTGGACCAGGCGGTCCACGTACATGAGCTGGCCGCGCCAGGCGTCGGAGTCCACGCCGAAGCGGTGCCCCTTGCCGTCCACCTCCGCGTAGTACGTGTAGACCAGCGAACGGTCGCCCGCGCCCAGTTGCTCGGCCGCGAGGTCCATGCGGTCCTCGCCGGAGAGCTTGCCCCGGAAGCTGCCGCCGCTCAGCGCGATCTTGGTGAGCGGGGTCCTCTCGAAGGTCGGCGACGACACCTGGGCGGTGTGCACGCCGGCGGCGTGGGCCTGCTGGAAGACGGTGGGGTACGGCTGCCACTTGCGCGGGTCCGTCCACGGGTTCCAGCGGAGCTGGTTCATCAGCTCGCCTGTGGCGGGGTTGCGGACGGTGTAGCCCGGCAGACCGTGCGACGCGGGCGGCAGGCCCGTGCCGACCGAGGCCAGGGAGGTCGCCGTGGTGGCGGGGAAGCCCGCGGTGATCGGACGTCCCGTACCGCCCCGCGAGGAGCTGATCAGCGAGGTCAGGAAAGGGGCTTCGTCCGGGTGGGCGCGGAGCTGCTCCCAGCCGAGGCCGTCGATCAGGAAGACGCAGTTCCGGTCGGCCGGGGCGAGTTCCGGGATGACGGGCGAGAAGCCCTCGACGCCCTGGTGGGAGACGAGCGTGGGCAGCAGGTCGGCGAGGGAGCCCGCGCCGTACTCGGGCAGGGGTGCGGAGTCGAGGGAGAGCGGCTGCACGTCGTCCCAGGCGGGCAGCGGCATCAGCGGGCGGTCTCCGCGGTCGCCTCGGACAGCGCCTGCGCGAAGGCCAGGGTCTGGCGCACGGTGTCCGGGCCGTCGCCCGCCTCGCTGACCCGCAGGCTGAGGTCGTCGGCGGTGGAGCTGCCGGTGTAGCCGTGGTCGGCCTCGCAGTTGGGGTCGCCGCAGGCCGCGGGCTCCAGGTCGATGCGCGACACGGCGCCCCAGCCGATGGTCAGGACGACCTCGCGGGGCATCGAGCCCGGGACGTACTTCTCGGGGTTGGCGACGACACGGCTGACGACGACGGACGAGATTCGGCCGATCTTCACGGACTCCGTGGAGGTCGTCGCGTACGGAGTCGGCGACGTGCTGTCCGCCGCCTGCTCGTCCGTGTGGCTGACGATGAAGCGGGTGCCGGTCAGGACGAGGACCGTCACGTGCCTGCGCACTTCGTTCGCGTCGAACGTGGTCTCCTGGTGGACCAGGAACGACCCGATGGGCTCGCCGCCGATCGCGGCCTCCACCGCCTCGGCCACGAGGGCCGGGTAGTAGCCACTGCGCTCGATCGCCGCGCGCAGCCCCTGGGTCGTCGTACCGGTCTTTGCCATGCCGTCCATCCTACGACCCGGCGGAGGCCCCACGGTGCCCCACCGGCCGCCTCAGTACCCCGGCAGGGCCCGCGGGCCGAGGTCGCTGCGGGCGGGCGGGGGTGCGAGCCGCACGGAGGCGCCGAGCACGGAGAGGCCGCGCTGGGCGACGACCACGGGTTCCAGGGACACGGCGACCACCTCGGGGTGATCGTCCACGAGGCGCGAGACCCGCTGGAGCAGCTCCTCCAGGGCCGGGGTGTCCACGGGCGCCGAGCCGCGCCAGCCGAAGAGGAGCGGGGCGGTCCGGATGGATCTGACCAGGGAGCCCGCGTCGCGCTCGGTGACCGGGATCAGCCGGTGCCCGGTGTCGCCGAGCAGCTCGGACGCGGCGCCGGCGAGCCCGAACGAGAGCACCGCTCCGGCCGCCGGGTCGATGACCGCGCGGACGACGGTGTCGACGCCGCGGGGTGCCATCGCCTGCACGACGGGCCGCAGCTCGGCGGGCTTGCCGAAGGCTTCGGTCAATTCGGCGTAGGCGCGGCGCAGTTGCTCCTCGTCCGCCAGGTCGAGCCGCACGCCGCCGAGGTCGGCGCGGTGGCGCAGGTGCGGGGCCGTGGTCTTGAGGGCCACGGGGTAGCCGAGGGTGTGGGCGGCCGCCACGGCCGCGTCGGGGTCGGGCGCGGGCCGGGCGTCCCGTACGTCGATGCCGTACCGCCCGAGCAGTTCGCGGGCGTCGTCCTGGGCGAGGGTGGCGCCGCGCGGGTCGTCCTGCTCGACGAGGAGCTCGCCGATCCGCCGGGCGGCACCGCTCTCGTCGATGTCCTCGTACTCATGGACCTTCCCGGGCTCCCTGGCCTCGCGCCGCCACTGGGCGTACTTCACGGCTTCGGCGAGGGCACGGACGGCACGCTCTGCGGCGGGGTAGGCGGGGATGCGGTAGGCCTCTCCTGCCGCGGTTTCTGTGGGCGCCTGTGCTGCGTGCGCGCCCTCCGTCGGCGTTGCTGTGAGCGTGCGTCCCGCGGGGCGATGGGGGCCTGCGGAAGCAGAGGCGGCGTCAGGGCGAGTACGCGTCGCGGCAGCCAACGCTTCGGCGAGGCCGCCGAGTTCCACGTGGACCACGGCCACCGGCTTCGCGGGGCAGCCGGCAGCCGCCTCCCGCAGCGCGGCGGCGAGCTCCTCGCCCTCGGGCGACCCCGTGGCCCCGTCCTCCCCCACCCAGGGAATCGCCGTGACGATCACGGCGTCGCAGGCGTCGTCCGACAGCGCATCGGCGAGCGCGGCCCGGAAGTCGTCCGGGGTGGCCCCCGTGGTCAGGTCCAGGGGCGGCAGCGGCCGGAGCCCGTCGGCGACGCACGCGTCGTACGTGAGAAGCCCGAGCGACTCGGAGTTGCCGAGGACGGCGACCCGCGGCCCGGAGGGCAACGGCTGCCCGGCGAGCAGCAGCCCCGCGTCCACCATCTCGGTGACGGTGTCCACCCGGATGACCCCCGCCTGGCGCAGCAGCGCCGACACCGTGGCGTACGGAAGCCGCGTGGCCTGCACCGTGTGCCCCGTGGGCGCGATCCCGCTGTGCCGCGCGCCCTGCACCACGACCAGCGGCTTCGCCGTCGCCGCGCGCCGGGCGAGCCGGGTGAACTTGCGCGGGTTGCCGATGGATTCGAGGTACATCAGGGCGACATCGGTGTCCGGGTCCTCGTACCAGTACTGGAGGACGTCGTTGCCGGACACGTCCGCGCGGTTGCCCGCGCTCACGAAGGTCGAAAGGCCCGCACCGCGCCGGTGCAGCCCGGAGAGGAGCGCGATGCCGATCGCGCCGGACTGGGTGAAGAGGCCGATCCGCCCGCGCTCGGGGGGATGCGGGGCGAGCGAGGCGTTGAGCCGCACGTCCGGCGACGTATTGATGACCCCGAAGGCGTTCGGGCCGAGGATGCGCGTGCCGTACGACCGCGCCTGGCGCACCAGTTCGCGCTGCCGCTCCCGCCCTTCGGGACCGCTCTCCGCGTACCCGGCGGAGATCACGACGAGCCCGAGCACCCCGCGCTCACCGCACTCGGCGACGGCCTGCGGCACCCGCTCGGCGGGCACGGTCACGACGGCGAGCTCGACGGTCTCGTCGATGTCCCGCACGGAGCGGTACGCGGGCACCCCGTCGACCTCGGCCCCCTCGTCGAACGCGCTGTTCACCGCGTACAGCCGCCCCGTGAAGCCCGCCTCGCGCAGATTGCGCAGGACGCTGCGGCCCACGCCGCCCGGCGTGCGCCCGACGCCGATCACGGCGACCGACGCCGGTGTGAGCAGCCGCTGCACCGACCGCGCCTCGGCGCGCTGCTCACGGGCGCGCTGCACGGCGAGCGAGCGGTCGGTCGGCTCCAGATCGAATTCGAGGCGGACGACGCCGTCCTCGAAGCTGCGCTTCTGCTGGTAGCCCGCGTCCGTGAACACCTTGATCATCTTGGTGTTGGCGGGCAGCACCTCGGCGACGAAGCGGCGGATGCCCCGCTCCCTGGCGACGGCGGCGATGTGTTCGAGGAGCGTGGAGGCGACGCCCCTGCCCTGGTGGGCGTCCTGCACGAGGAAGGCGACCTCGGCCTCGTCGGCGGGCGCGCTCGCGGACATGCCGCGGGAGTCGATGCGGTCGAAGCGCACGGTGGCGATGAACTCGCCGCCCACGGTGGCGGCCAGACCGACCCGGTCCACCTGGTCGTGATGGGTGAAGCGGTGCACGTCCTTGGCGGACAGGCGGGGGTAGGGCGCGAAGAAGCGGTAGTACTTCGACTCGTCCGAGACCTGCTCGTAGAAGCTGACCAGGCGGTCCGCGTCCTCGGCCGTGATCGGCCTGATCCGGGCGGTGCCTCCGTCACGCAGGACGACATCGGCTTCCCAGTGGGAGGGGTATGCGTGCCGGTCCGACGGGGTCTGCATGGGGCCAGGGTACGGGTCGCGGGGGCGCCGCGGCCGGGGCAGGCTAGGAGTCGTCGAGGGCCGGGACGTGGGCCCCGTGGCACAAGGACGTACGGTCGACGGAGTACGGACCAACCGTCGACCGGGTGCGGACCGACGTCCCGCGGAGCACTCGCGACGGCATGAGACACTGGTCTAGACAAGTGTGAAACACCTGGAAGGGCAGCAACACATGGCTGAGCGCCGCGTCAACGTCGGCTGGGCCGAGGGCCTCCACGCCCGACCCGCCTCCATCTTCGTCCGCGCGGCCACCGCCGCCGGCGTCCCCGTGACGATCGCCAAGGCTGACGGCAACCCCGTGAACGCCGGCTCCATGCTCGCCGTGCTCGGCCTGGGCGCGCAGGGCGGCGAGGAGATCGTCCTCGCCTCCGACGCCGAGGGCGCGGACGCCGCTCTCGACCGTCTGGCGAAGCTGGTCGCGGACGGCCTCGAGGAACTCCCCGAGACCGTCTAGTAAAGACTGGCACTCATACGCCGAAGGGCCCGCCCGAATTAGGGGCGGGCCCTTCGGCGTTTCTGCTCACATTCAGCGAATATCCAGAACTCCCGCCACATTCGGGCAGCAGAAATAATCCCCCGCCGAATAACACTTCTTTGTATACGGCGCCTCTGTTAATGCCGGAGGCCCACCGTGTTTACGGCATGTTGCGAATCCCTCACACGATCACGGTCGCGATCGCGGCCCCGATCAGCTCGCGAAGGAGCGCGCAGCCGGTGCACGGCCGTCGACCGCTCCGTGTGGGCCGCGGTGAGCGACCTGGCCCGCTCCGCGTCCCCGCGCGCCACCGCGTCGACGATCGCGGCGTGCTCCGCCCAGGCCTCAACGGGGGCTGCCGACGTCTCGACCACGTACATCCAGGCGATCTTGTGCCGGAGCTGGGTGAGCAGCGCCGTGAGGCCGGGGCTGCCGGACGACTGGGCGAGCGTCTCGTGGAACCAGCCGCCCAGCGAGCGCAGATCCTCGCTCTGACCGCGCCTGGAGCGCTCCTGGCCCAACCTGACGAGGCCGCGCAGGACCTTCAGGTGAGCCTCCGTGCGGCGCTGTGCGGCGCGGGCGGCGCCCAGCGGCTCCAGGAGCGTGCGGATCTCCAGGAGGTCGGCCGCCTCCTGTTCGGTCGGCTCGGCGACGCACGCGCCCGCGTGCCGCCGTGTGACGACGAAGCCCTCGGCCTCCAGGGTGCGCAGTGCCTCGCGCACGGGGACGCGGGAGACCCCGTAGCGGCGGGCGAGCAGTTCCTCGGTGAGCCGGCCGCCCCGTTCGTAGACACCGGAGACGATGTCGTCCCGGATGGCCGTGCACACCGAGTGCGCGGGAATGCGCATGACCTGACCTCCGCCTTAATCCCCGCGAAACGCGGTCGATCGACGCCTTTTCAGTGACTCTATTGCAGAGCGGCTGAATTTCCGACGGTCGGCCGAAATCCATGGATACTTTTGGCCAAAGGCGAGGCGGGAACGGCGAAAGCCCCGGCTCTCGACGAGCCGGGGCTTTCGGTGAATCAGGTGCGCTTCGTGCGACCGCCTGGGTCCGGACCGGATCAGACGTTGACGTCGTGCGAGCGGAGGTAGGCGATCGGGTCGATGTCCGTGCCGTAGTCCTCGCCGGTGCGGGCCTCGAAGTGCAGGTGCGGGCCGCTGGAGTTGCCCGTGGAGCCGGAGAGGCCTATCTGCTGGCCCGGAGTGACCGCCTGGCCGACGGTGACACCGAGGGACGACATGTGGCCGTACTGGGTGTACGTGCCGTCGTTCATCTTGATGACCACGTTGTTGCCGTAGGCGCCGCCCCAGCCGGCCTCGACGACGGTGCCGGAGCCGACCGCGTGGACCGAGGTGCCGGACGCGGCGTGGAAGTCGATGCCGGTGTGGCTGCCGGAGGACCACATGGCGCCGCCGGTCTGGTAGCCCGTGGAGACGTACGAGCCGGCGATCGGGGAGACGTAGCTGTTGAGGCGCTTGCGCTCGGCCTCGCGAGCGGCGCGCTCCTTGGCCTCGCGCTCCTTCTTGGCCTTGGCCTTCGCCTCGGCCTCCGCCTTGCGCTTGGCCTCCTCGGCCTTCTTCTTGGCGGCCTCTTCGGCCTTCTTGGCGGCTGCGGCGTCGTCGGCGGCCTGCTGCTGGGCCGCGGCCTGCGCGTCGATGCTCTGGGCGAGCGTGTCGCCGACGGAGATCGCCTGGGTGAGGCCGGTGTGCTCAAGGGCCGCGTCGTCGGCGGCGAGCGCCGGAGCGGCCAGGCCTCCGATGACACCGGTGGTGGTGAGGGCTGCGACGCCCGCCACGTTCGCGGTGGTACGCGTGAGGCGGCTCGGGCGACGGTGCTTCCCGGTGGCACGGGTGAACGCCATGAAGCGGCTGATCCTTTCCTTCCTTCTCGCCTACCGGGTTAGCTGACGGGTTCGGAGCAGGAAGGTCTCCTACGAGTCCCTCGCCTTGCGGCAAGGTGCCCGATTCACCCCAAGGGGACATGTGGGTCCCCGGCTCCCCTGGCTCGCGCCGTACGGGGACTCGGCGATGACTGTCCGGTGCCGCGGGTGCGGCGTACTGCATGACGAACAGCCGGACCGAACGCTAAGCGGGGCATCTTTCAATCGACAAACGGATCAACACTTTTGTAGCGCACGCCACAGGTCAGACACGTAACCTCCATACCAATTCGGACATATGAGGACCCCAGGGGCCGATTTCGGCCCCTGGGGTCCCGATATGTCCTGACTGTCACTCAGGCCGCACTCAGCCCGTGACCACACTCACTTCACCGATGCCGAGCGCCCTGACGGGCTCCTCGATCTGCGCGGCGTCACCGACGAGCACCGTCACCAGCCGGTCCACGGGGAAGGCACTCACCACGGCGGCGGTGGCCTCCACGGTGCCGGTCGCGGCCAACTGGCGGTAGAGCTGCGCCTGGAAGTCGTCCGGCAGGTGCTGCTCGACCTGGTCGGCGAGCGTGGCCGCGACGGACGCCGCCATCTCGTACTTGAGCGGGGCCACGCCCACCAGGTTCTGCACGGCGACATCGCGCTCGGCGTCCGTGAGGCCGTCGGCGGCGAGGGTGCGCAGGACCTTCCACAGGTCGTCGAGGGCCGGGCCCGTGGACTCCGTGTCCACGGAGCCGCTGATGGCGAGCATCGCGGCGCCCGTGCCGTCCGGGGCGGACCGCAGGACCTGGGCGAAAGACCGCACTCCGTAGGTGTATCCCTTCTCCTCGCGCAGGACGCGGTCCAGGCGCGAGGTGAGGGTGCCACCCAGGCAGTACGTGCCGAGCACCTGCGCGGGCCAGACGCGGTCGTGCCGGTCCGGTCCCACGCGGCCGATGAGCAGCTGCGTCTGGACGGCGCCGGGGCGGTCCACGATGACGACACGCCCGGTGTCGTCGGCGGTCACCGGGGGCACCGGGCGCGGCTCGGCCGTGCCACCTGTCCAGGCGCCGACGGTGTCGGCCAGGACGGCGTCCAGGTCGACGCCGGTCAGGTCGCCCACGACGACGGCGGTCGCCGTGGCGGGACGCACATGCTTCTCGTAGAAGGTGCGCACCGCCGCCGAGTCGATGGCCGTGACCGTCTCCTCGGTGCCCTGGCGGGGGCGCGACATGCGCGAGGTGGCCGGGAACAGCTGCCGGGAGAGTTCCTTGGCGGCGCGGCGCGCCGGGTTGGCGGCCTCGTGCGGGATCTCGTCCAGGCGGTTGCGTACGAGGCGTTCGATCTCGCTGTCCGCGAAGGCGGGGGCGCGCAGGGCGTCGGAGAGCAGGCCGAGCGCCTTCGGGAGGCGGGAGACCGGGACTTCGAGGGAGACGCGGACGCCGGGGTGGTCGGCGTGCGCGTCCATGCTGGCGCCGCAGCGGTCGAGTTCGGCGGCGAAGTCCTCGGCGGAGTGCTTGTCGGTGCCTTCGTTGAAGGCCCTCGCCATGATCGTGGCGACGCCGTCGAGGCCGGCGGGCTCGGCGTCGAGCGGCGCCTCCAGGTGGATCTCCACGGCGACGACCTGCTGGCCGGGGCGGTGGCAGCGCAGCACGGTGAGGCCGTTGTCCAGGGTGGCGCGCTCGGGCGCGGGGAAGGCCCACGGCCGTGCGGTGCCCGCCTGGGGCTGCGGGTGGAACTGCATCGTTGCGGCCTCGGTCACTTCGCCGCCTCCTCTTCGTCCTCGTCGGTGGCTTCGGCACCGGCTGTGGCGGCTGAGTCGTCGATGGGCTCGTACACGAGCACCGCGCGGTTGTCGGGGCGCAGGCGGGCCGCCGCGGCCGCCTTGACCTCTTCCGCGGTGACGTCGAGCACGCGCCCGACGGCGGTGAGGGCGAGCTGCGGGTCGCCGAACAGGACGGCGTACCGGCACAGTTCGTCCGCGCGTCCCGCCACCGTGGAGAGCCGGTCGAGCCACTCGCGCTCCAGCTGTGCCTGGGCGCGCTCCATCTCCTCGGCGGTGGGGCCCTCTTCCGCGAAGCGGGCGAGCTCCTCGTCGACGGCCGCCTCGATGACGGGGACCTCGACGTCGCCGGACGTCTTCACGTCGAGCCAGCCGAGCGAGGGCGCTCCGGCCAGGCGCAGCAGGCCGAACCCGGCCGCCACCGCGGTGCGGTCGCGGCGCACGAGGCGGTTGTAGAGCCGGGAGGACTCGCCGCTGCCGAGGACCGTGAGCGCCAGGTCGGCCGCGTCGCACGCGCGCGTGCCGTCCTCCGGGAGGCGGTAGGCGGCCATCAGGGCGCGGGCCGGGACCTCTTCCTCGACGACCTCGCGCAGCTCCTTGCCGATCGTGTCGGGCAGCGAGCCGTCGCGCGGCGGCTGCTTGCCGTCGTGCGAGGGGATGGACCCGAAGTACTTCTCGACCCAGGCGAGGGTCTCCTGCGGGTCGATGTCGCCGACGACCGACAGGACCGCGTTGTTGGGCGCGTAGTACGTACGGAAGAAGTTCCGCGCGTCCTCCAGCGTCGCCGCGTCCAGGTCGGCCATGGAGCCGATCGGGGTGTGGTGGTAGGGGTGGCCCTCGGGGTACGAGAGGGCGGTCAGCTTCTCGAACGCCGTGCCGTACGGAACGTTGTCGTAGCGCTGGCGGCGCTCGTTCTTGACGACGTCCCGCTGGTTCTCCATGGATTCTTCGTCGAGCGCGGAGAGCAGCGAGCCCATCCGGTCGGCCTCGAGCCACAGGGCCAGCTCCAGCTGGTGTGTGGGCATCGTCTCGAAATAGTTGGTGCGCTCGAAGCTCGTGGTGCCGTTGAGCGAACCGCCGGCGCCTTGCACCAGCTCGAAGTGGCCGTTGCCGTGCACCTGCTTCGAGCCCTGGAACATGAGGTGCTCGAAGAGGTGGGCGAGGCCCGTACGGCCCTTGACCTCGTGGCGCGAACCGACGTCGTACCAGAGGCACACCGCGGCGACCGGGGTCAGGTGGTCCTCGGAGAGCACCACGCGCAGGCCGTTGGCCAGCCGGTGCTCGGTCGCTGTCAGGCCGCCGGAGCCGGCCTCGGCTGTGGCCGTGTGACCCATGGGCATGTACGTCCCTTCGATCGCGAAAAGCTGGAAATTCTGCCAGTCGTGCCACTGTATGCAAGCGTGCTGACAACCGGTGAAGTTCCCGCTCCGCGCTCGGCGTAGTCGCGGCCGAAGTCCGGGTCGTGGTCGGCGTTGTCAGTGGGACAGTCCACAATGGTCGGCGTCAGATCCCGTTGATGCCCTGGCAGACACCGTGAAGGAGCCGCAGCAGCGATGGCCCGCCGCAGCACGAAGACCCCGCCGCCCGACGAGTCGTTCGAGGAGAAGATCCTCGACATCGACGTCGTCGACGAGATGCAGGGCTCCTTCCTCGAGTACGCGTATTCGGTCATCTACTCGCGCGCCCTGCCGGACGCCCGCGACGGCATGAAGCCGGTGCACCGCCGGATCGTCTATCAGATGAGCGAGATGGGCCTGCGCCCCGACCGCGGCTATGTGAAGTGCGCCCGCGTCGTCGGCGAGGTCATGGGTAAGTTGCACCCGCACGGCGACGCGTCGATCTACGACGCCCTCGTGCGCATGGCCCAGCCCTTCTCCATGCGGCTTCCGCTGGTGGACGGCCACGGCAACTTCGGCTCGCTCGGCAACGACGACCCGCCGGCCGCCATGCGGTACACCGAGTGCAAGATGGCCGACGCGACCTCCCTGATGACGGAGTCGATCGACGAGAACACAGTCGACTTCGAGTCGAATTACGACGGTCAGGAGCAGGAGCCGGTCACCCTGCCTGCGGCCTATCCGAACCTCCTGGTCAACGGCGCGTCGGGCATCGCCGTCGGCATGGCGACGAACATGCCGCCGCACAACCTCGGCGAGGTCATCGCCGCGGCCCGCCACCTGATCAAGCACCCCGGGGCCGACCTGGAGACGCTGATGCGTTTCGTGCCGGGCCCTGACCTGCCCACGGGGGGCCGCATCGTCGGCCTGACCGGGGTCAAGGACGCGTACGAATCAGGGCGCGGCACCTTCAAGATCCGCGCGACGGTGGCCGTCGAGAACGTGACCGCGCGCCGCAAGGGCCTGGTCGTGACCGAACTGCCCTTCTCCGTGGGCCCCGAGAAGGTCATCTCGAAGATCAAGGACCTGGTCGGCTCGAAGAAGCTCCAGGGCATCGCCGACGTCAAGGACCTCACGGACCGCTCGCACGGCTTGCGCCTGGTCATCGAGATCAAGAACGGCTTCGTCCCGGAGGCCGTCCTGGAGCAGCTCTACAAACTGACGCCGATGGAGGAGTCCTTCGGCATCAACAACGTCGCTCTGGTGGACGGCCAGCCCCTCACGCTCGGCCTCAAGGAGCTCCTCGAGGTCTATCTCGACCACCGCTTCAACGTCGTGCGCCGCCGCAGCGAGTTCCGCCGCGGCAAGAAGCAGGCCAGGCTGCACCTGGTCGAGGGGCTTCTGGTCGCACTCCTGGACATCGACGAGGTCATCCGCCTCATCCGCTCCAGCGACAACTCCGCGCAGGCCAAGGATCGCCTGATGGAGCGCTTCTCGCTGAGCGAGATCCAGACGCAGTACATCCTCGACACGCCGCTGCGCCGCCTCACCAAGTTCGACCGCATCGAGCTGGAGTCCGAGCGCGACAAGCTCAAGGCCGAGATCGACGAGCTGACCCGGATCCTGGAGTCGGACGCGGAGCTGCGCAAGCTGGTCTCCGCCGAACTGGCCGCCGTGGCCAAGAAGTTCGGCACGGACCGGCGCACGGTCCTCCTGGAGTCGGCGGGCACCCCGGCGCCCACGGTCTCGCTGCAGGTGGCGGACGACCCGTGCCGCGTGCTCCTCTCCTCGACCGGCCTCCTCGCGCGGACGGCCAACGGCGAGCCGTTCGCCGAGAGCGACACCAAGCGCGTCAAGCACGACGTGATCGTCTCCGCCGTCCCCGCGACCGCGCGGGGCGAGGTGGGCGCGGTGACGTCCGAGGGACGTCTCCTTCGCCTCTCCGTGGTGGACCTGCCGCAGCTTCCGGAGACGCATGCGGCGCCGAACCTCTCCGGAGGCGCGCCGGTCTCGGAGCTGCTCTCCCTGGAGGCGGACGAGAGCCTGATCTGCCTGATGACCCTGGACGAGTCATCGCCGGGCCTCGCCCTCGGCACCGAACAGGGCGTGGTCAAGCGCGTCGTCCCGGACTACCCGTCCAACAAGGACGAGTTGGAGGTCATCACCCTCAAGGACGGTGACCGGATCGTCGGCGCGGCCGAGCTGCGCACGGGCGAGGAGGACCTGGTCTTCATCACGGACGACGCCCAGCTGCTCCGCTATCAGGCCTCGCAGGTCCGTCCGCAGGGCCGCCCGGCGGGCGGCATGACGGGCATCAAGCTCGCGGACGGCGTCAAGGTCATCTCCTTCGTGGCGGTGGATCCCGCCGTGGACGCCGTGGTCTTCACGGTGGCGGGCTCGCGCGGCACGCTCGACGACTCGGTGCAGACGACGGCCAAGGTGACGCCGTTCGACCAGTACCCCCGCAAGGGCCGGGCCACGGGCGGAGTTCGCGTCCAGCGTTTCCTCAAGGGAGAAGATTGCCTGAGCTTCGCGTGGGCGGGCCCGACGCCGCCGCTCGCGGCCCAGCGCAGTGGCCTGCCCGCGGAGCTGCCGGAGATCGACCCGCGCCGCGACGGCTCGGGCGTCTCCCTGGCGAAGCCGGTGGCGGCGGTGGCCGGCCCGGCGTAATCAGTCGCCCTCCGGCTCCTGTACGTACCTCAGTACGCCCCACATGCTGTGCTCGTCTTCGGCACCGGCCTGTGGGGCGTACTCACGGCACGCCTCGAGCTCTTTCTCCAAGGCGGGTACGTCGATGCCCGCCCCGATGAGCACGAGCTGGGTGAGCCGGGACTCGCCCGGGGCCCACGGCTCGGGGTAGAAGCGCAGGAACCGCCCCACGGCGTGCACGGCGTACTTGTTGCGCGGGTCGGCGGCGCCGAAATCGACGTACCCCTTGATGCGGTAGAGCCCTTCGGGCCGACTGTCGAGGAGAGCCATCAAGGGGCGGGGGCTCATGGGCACTTCGGAGGAGAAGGAGAGGCTCTCGTAGGCGGAGTGCAGGTGGTCGTGGTGCGCGTCATCCGGCTCATGGTGATGCAGGTCGTCGAAGGACAGCTGCCCGACCCGCTCCCCCACGGGCTTGCGGTCGAGAAGCAGCTCGACGTCGACGCGTCCGTACGACGCGGCGACGACGGCCGCACGGTCGGTGAACCCCCGGACGACGCCGAGAATCCGCTCTCGCTCCGCGTCGGGAACGCGATCGACCTTGTTGACGACGACGAGATCGGCGATCCCCAGATGCCGGTCGACTTCGGGATGCCGCTCGCGGGTCGCGTCGAACTCAGCGGCATCGACGACCTCGACGAGCCCTCCGTACACGATGTGCGGATTCTCGCTGGCGAGCACCATCTTCACGAGCTCCTGCGGCTCGGCGAGACCACTGGCCTCGACGACGATGACGTCGATGCGAGCGGAGGGCCGAGCGAGTCGCTCCAGATACTCGTCGAGTTCGCCGGCATCCACGGCACAGCAAAGACACCCGTTGCCGAGCGAGACGGTCGAGTCACCGAGCTGCCCGGCGACGGACATGGCATCGATCTCGATGGACCCGAAGTCGTTGACGATGGCACCGATCCGGCTGCCGCCGCTGCGGTGGAGCAGATGATTGAGCAGGGTCGTCTTACCGGAACCCAGGAAGCCGGTCAGGACGACGACCGGGATTTGCCCGGCACACGGCTGAGTCAACGTGCGACCCCTTTCACACTGACGCGTGCACCGGCGCGGGCGCCAGCTCTCGTACGACGAATGAATGCTGCCCCAGGATACGAGCGCGTAGAAACACCGCGAAGTGAACGATTGTTAGCGGCGCAGGCGGGGCACACATTGGGCACGGCGCCGGGACATGCGACCGCAGCTGCCTTCCGTGCGCCTCCTCTCCGCCTCCCTGCCGATCAGAGCCGCTCGGCATCCTGGAAGGCGGCAAGCGCGCCGCCCATCGCTCGCCGGTCCTCTTCCTGTCGACCCGCATCCGACGACCGGCGGACGGTCGCCGATTCGGGGGTTGACATGGCCACACAGAAATTTGGGATACGGGGGTTGGGGTCCGCAGCCGTCGCGGGCCTTGCTTTCACCGTCGGGGCTCTGACGGTCCTGACCGCTCAGCAACGCAAGCACGGGCCGCTGCGGCTGCGACTCGCGCGCACGGAACAGTCCGACCACCAGCACAACGCCAACCTGATCGCGCAACAGCGACTGCAGTTCGACATGCTCAGCAAGGCGATGGACGACCCCGACCTGGCGTCTGTCCTGGACACCTTCGACGTGACGCTCGACCCCAGAACACTCCGGCAGTACCTGTTCGCCAACGCGGTGTACACCAACGCACTGATGTTCTGGCGCGTCGGCAACATCAGCTGGGAAGAGGCGCACGGCCATCTGCGCCTGATCTGCCAGAACCCGACCTTCCGTAACTACTGGAAAGCCACACGGCCGCACCGGGCCAGCCTGCTGGACGCTTCTGACGAGGCCCGTCTGGGGCGAATGGTCGACAAGCTCGTCCAGGATCTCGAGGAAGCGGATACCGACGAATGGTGGGTCGTCGGCGAACCTCCTTGCGAATAGCCCCAGTTGGGTGACGGGAGGGCGCCACGCGGGCGGTCGGCCAAGTTTGTCTCAGGCAGCACCAGTCCCTAAGGTAGGCGCGCGCGACATGCCCCAGAACGGCACTGCTCAAACCTCTGCCACGCCTCAGGCTGCGCTTCCCCTCTCCGCCGCTCCTAAGACTGGAATACCGTTGAAGATCGTGCGCCGCATCGGTGCCTCTCCCCAGCAGCGGGGAAGCACCTCAGGACAGTCATGTCCCGATGTATTCGAACTCAGCGATGGAAACTTCGCTGTCATCGGGACAGAAGCAACAGCGGCGCTCGAGAAAGAACTCCCGCCCGACGCCTCGCGGGCGGACTACGAACGCATCGTGATCGTGAGCCGCGACACGCTGGTTCGCGCCAAGGGCGACATCCCTGACGCCTGACGTCAGTTGGCGTACGCCGGACGGGCTCGGTCGCTCCAGGAGCCGAGCCCGTTTCGTATGCCGCCCCCTCTAGAGGACCGTCGGCCGCACCCTCTAGAGGACCGCCGGCACCGCTTGTGGCGCCGCCTCCCCCACATACCGCGCCGCAGGGCGAATGATCTTCGAGTCCTCCGCCTGCTCAAGGACGTTCGCGCCCCAGCCCACCACCCGCGCCGCGGCAAACGTAGGCGTGAACATCTCGCGCGGCAGGCCGCACAGTTCCATGACGACTCCCGCGTAGAACTCCACGTTGGTGTGCAGCTCGCGGCCCGGTTTCAGTTCGGCGAGGATCGTCTCGACCTGGCGTTCGACCTCCACCGCGAACTCCACCATCCGGCCGCCGAATTCCTGCGCGATGCCCCGCAGCATGCGCGAACGCGGGTCCTCCGTGCGGTAGACGGGGTGGCCGAAGCCCATGATGCGGTCCCCCGCGAGGACCCGCTCGCGGATCCAGCCGTCGATGCGGTCGGGCGTACCGATGGCATCGAGCGTGTCGAGCGCGCGGCTCGGCGCCCCGCCGTGCAGCGGGCCCGACAGCGCCCCCACGGCACCCACCAGACAGGCCGCGACATCCGCACCGGTCGAGGTGATCACACGAGCCGTGAACGTCGACGCGTTGAAGCCGTGATCAATGGTTGAGATCAAGTACTGCTCGATCGCCCGCGCACGCTCGGGTTCCGGCTCCGAACCCGTCAGCATGTAGAGGTAGTTGGCCGCGTACGACAAGTCGTCGCGCGGCTCCACGGGGTCGAGCCCCTGCCCCAGGCGGTACAGCGCCGTGAGCAGCGTCGGCACCACGGCGGACGCGGCGAGCGCATCGGCGCGACGCTGGTCGCCGTCGATGTCGTAGACCGGACGGAAGCCCTTCGCCGCACCGAAGAGCGACAGCGCCGTACGCAGTCCGGACAGCGGCCCCGACAGGGCGCTGGCGCGGGCTATGGCGGGCAGCGCGGCGCGCACCTCGTCGGGCAGCCTGCGCAGGGGCGCGGTCCGCGCGGCGAAGGCGGACCGCTGCTCGGCGTCCGGCAGCGCGCCGTGGAACATCAGGTGCCAGACGTCCTCGAAGCTGCGGGTCTGCGCGAGCTCGACGGCCGAGTACTGGCGGTAGTGGTAGAAGCCCTCATATCCCCTGACGTCTCCGAGCCGGGTCTCGGTCACGACGACGCCCGCGAGCCCGCGGGGGACCTCCACGGGGGCGGTGGGGGCGGTGGTGGAGCCATTGATCGGCATGGTCTTCCTCGACTCTCTCGACTCTCTCGAGCCTTCCTCCCTGGACTTGATTCGACTGTCCATGCTTGACTGAACCCCTGTCAATATTGATTGGATCAATATCGGACGGAATGGATACGGTGATGCCCATGACGGATCAAGAGGCCACGCCCAAAGAAGGCCGGCGCCTGAGCACCCGGGAAGCGGCCGAACTGCTCGGCGTGAAGCCGGAGACCGTGTACGCCTACGTGAGCCGCGGCCAGCTCAGCAGCCGCCGCGGCCCCGGCTCCCGGGGCAGCACCTTCGACGCCAAGGAGGTCGAGTCGCTCGCCCGCAAGAACCGCCGGGAACCCGCGGCCACCTCCGCGAGCAGCGAGCTCTCCGTCCGCACCCGCATCACACTCATCGACAAGGACCGCTACTACTACCGCGGCGTGGACGCGACGGACCTGTCCCTGGCGCACTCCTACGAAGAGGTCGCCGAGTGGCTGTGGACCGGCGTCATGCGCCCCGGAATCCGCTTCACCGCCCCCAAGGAGACCGCTGACGCCGCACGCCGCGCCGTCAGCGCGCTGCCCGAGCACAGCGGCCCGACCGACCGCCTGCGCGTGGCCGCCATCTCCGCCGCCGCAGCCGACCCGCTCCGCTTCGACCTCTCCGAAGAAGCCGTCATCGGCACCGCGCGCACCCTCATCCCCACCCTCGTCACAGCGCTGCCACCGGTCAGCCGCGCCCACCGGGACGGTGGCCCCCTGGCCCACCAGCTCTGGGCACGGCTGTCCGGGCAGCGGCCCCACGACGCCTCCCTGCACGCCCTGGACACCGCGCTCGCCCTGCTGGTCGACCACGACCTCGCCGCGTCGACGCTCGCCGTCCGCGTCGCCGCCTCCGCCCGCGCCCACCCGTACGCGGCGGTGTCGGCCGGCCTCGGCGTCCTGGAGGGCCCCCTGCACGGCGCCGCCAGCGGCCTCGCGCACCGCATGCTCCTGGACGTGCTCGACCGCGGCAGCGCGGCCCCCGTGGTGGCCGACGAGCTCCGCGCGGGCCGCCGCGTCCCGGGCCTCGGCCACCGGCTCTACCCCGGCGACGACCCGCGCGCGCAGGCCCTGTTCGCCCTCCTGGAGGTCATCCCCCAGGCCGGCCCCGCCCTGGCCGCCGCCCGCGACGTGGTGGCCACCACGGCCCGCCACACGGACCTGCACGCCAACGTCGACCTGGCTCTGGCCGTCCTGACCGCCTCGTCCGGGATGCCCGCCGAGGCGGGCGAGACGCTCTTCGCCGTGGCGCGCACGGCCGGCTGGATCGCGCACGCCCTGGAGGAGTACGGGGAACGGCCGCTGCGCATGCGTCCCAGCGGCCAGTACGTAGGGCTGCGCCCGCCCCAGCCGATGCCCGCGCCCGACGGCGGATGAATCACCGCAGACCCGGCGCGGGTTAGGCTCACCTCTGTGAGTAAGTGCGCCACCGCTTCGCGGGATCTGGACGAGCCTCTCGCGGGGACCGCGGCCACAGCCAGGACCTGGCTGCTGCTTGAACAGCCGGGCCCGTGGGGCGCCAAAGCGCTCACTTCGAGCCACCTGGATCCGGAGATCGGCCGCGCCCTTGAGGCCGCCATCGAGGGAACGGGCGTACGCATCGCGCTCATCCGCCGCCCCGGCCGCCATGCCGACAGCCACGCCCCGGCGCGCCGCCGGGTCTACGTGGGCCACACCGCGCCCGGCAACACCTGGCTGCGCGGCCACGTCACGGACAGGCCCGAAGAGCTGCTCGACCTCGACTTCGCGGCACTCGGCGCGGGCGACCACGGCGGATTCGGCACCCCGCACACGGGCGCCCCGCTCGCCCTGGTCTGCACGAACGGCAAGCGCGACCGCTGCTGCGCCCTCCTGGGCAGGCCGCTGGCCGCCTCGCTCGCCACATCCGGTGAACAAGGCGTCTGGGAAGTCACTCATCTGGGTGGTCACCGCTTCTCCCCCACACTGCTCGTCCTGCCCTACGGCTACGCGTACGGCCGCTCCGGACAGGTCGCCGTCAAGGAGATCCTCGAGGGCGTGCGCACGGGCCGTGTCGTCACCGAAGGCTGCCGGGGCAGTTCCGCCTGGGACCGCCCGGGACAGGCCGCCGAGCTCGCGGTGCGCGCCGCGACGGGCGAGGACGCCGCGGGGGCCCTGAGCGTCGTCCACACGGACGGCACGGCCCCGCGCTGGGACGTGACGGTCGCCCATACCGACGGACGGCACTGGCGCGTGACGGTCGCCCAGGGAGCTTCGCTGCCGCCACGGCCCGAGAGCTGCGGCGCGGAACTCGCGGCCCCGGCGCGCATGGATGTCGTGGCGGTGCGGCGGATCACGTACGACGCCGGACAGGAGATCCCCGCCACAGTGACTTCGGAGTAGCCCTCCGGTCGCCGTACCGTTCGTACACATGAGCCCGACCTCCCCTGCCCGAAGACTCCGCCTCGGCCTGCCGCGGCGCGTCTTCTCGCAGGTGCTGCTCATGCAGCTGGCGATCGCCGCCGGAGTCGCCGTGCTCGCCACGGGGCTCTTCCTCGCGCCGCTCAGCGATCAGCTGGACGACCAGGCGATGCGCCGCGCGCTCGCCATCGCGCAGACCACGGCCGCCCAGCCGCACATCGCCGACGACCTGCGCTCCTCGAAGGCAACGGTCGACGGGCCCGTGCAGGCGGAAGCGGAACGGATCCGGCGTGCCAGCGGCGCCGAGTACGTCGTGATCATGAACAAGGACGGCGTTCGCTGGTCGCACACCGACCACGACGAGATCGGCCGGGTCGTCTCGACCGACCCCAGCGACGCGCTCGCCGGGGACGAGGTCATGGAGATCGACGACGGCACTCTGGGCCGCTCGGCCCGCGGCAAGGTGCCGCTGCGGGACATCGACGGGGACATCGTGGGCGCCGTCTCCGTGGGCATCGAGTACGACAGCGTCCGCGCTCGGCTGATCCACGCGATCCCCGGGCTCTTCGCGTACGCGGGCGGGGCGCTCGCCGTCGGCGCCCTCGCCGCCTATCTGATCTCGCGCAGGGTGCAGCGGCAGACGCGTGACCTGGCCTTCTCCGATATCTCGGCGCTCCTTGCGGAACGCGAGGCCATGCTGCACAGCATCCGTGAGGGTGTCGTCGCACTGGATCGCGCGGGCCGCATCCGCCTCCTCAACGACGAGGCCCAGCGCCTCCTCAGCCTCGGGACCGAGGTGATCGGGCAACCGCTCGACACCGCGCTCGGCCCGGGCCGTACGACCGACGTGCTCGCCGGACGGGTCACGGGCACCGACCTGCTGACCGTCCGCGGCCAGCGCGTCCTGGTCGCCAACCGCATGCCCACGGACGACGGGGGCGCCGTCGCCACCCTGCGCGACCGCACCGAACTGGAACAGCTGGGCCGCGAGCTGGACTCCACCCGGGGCCTCATCGACGCCCTGCGCGCCCAGGACCACGAACACGCCAACCGCATGCACACGCTGCTCGGCCTCCTGGAGCTGGAGATGTACGAGGAAGCCGCGGAGTTCGTCGGCGAGGTGGCGGGAGCACACCGAGTGACCGCCGAGCAGATCACGGAGAAGATCGGCGATCCGCTGCTCGCCGCGCTCCTGGTGGGCAAGGCCACGGTCGCCGCGGAGCGTGGCGTCGTCCTCGCCGTGCCGCGCGACACCGCACTGCCCGACCGCCTGATCGACCCCGGCGGCCTCGTCACCATCGTCGGCAACCTGGTCGACAACGCGCTCGACGCGGCGGCGGGAACGCTCCACGCGCGCGTGGAGGTCGATGTGCGCACCGAAGGGCGCGCCGTCGTCCTCCAGGTGAGCGACACGGGCCCTGGCGTACCGCCCGAGCAACGCGAGACGATCTTCACGGAGGGCTGGTCCACCAAGGAGCCCCCGGCGCACGGCAAGCGCGGCATCGGGCTCGCCCTGGTCCGCAGGCTCGCCGAGCGGCAGGGAGGCAGCGCGCGGGCCGACGCGTCGCCCGACGGGGGCGCCGAGTTCACCGTCGTCCTGCCCGAAGCGCTCGCACAGGCCGAACTGGCCCCCACGGAGGAGACACGATGATCGAGGTGCTCGTCGTGGACGACGACGTCCGGGTCGCGGACGTGAACGCCGCCTACGTGGCGAAGGTCCCCGGCTTCCGGGTGGCCGCGAAGGCCCACAGCGCCGCCGAGGCCCTGCGGCTCGTCGAGGAACTCCCCGTCGACCTGGTGCTCCTCGACCACTATCTGCCGGACGAGACGGGTCTCGCGGTGGTCCGTACGTTGCGTGAGCGCGGCCACCAGACCGACGTGATCATGGTGACCGCCGCGCGCGACGTCGCCACCGTCCAGGCCGCGATGCGCCACGGCGCCCTGCAGTACCTGGTCAAGCCGTTCTCGTACGCGGGCCTTCGCGCCAAGCTCGACGCGTACGCGACCTTGCGCCGCACCCTGGACGGCGGGGGCGAGGCCGAGCAGGCCGAGGTCGACCGGATCTTCGGCGCCCTCTCGGCGACTCCGGCGCCCGAGCTGCCCAAAGGGCACTCCCCCACCACGGCCGAGCTGGTCCGCAGGGCGCTGATGGGCGCTGAGGGGCCTCTTTCCGCCCAGGAGTTGGCGGACCGCACCCGGCTGAGCCGCCAGACCGCCCAGCGGTATCTGAAGCTCCTGGAGCGCTCCGGGCGGGTCCGACTCAGCCTGAAGTACGGCGACACGGGCCGCCCGGAGCACCGCTACGAGTGGGCGTCCAGCGCCTCCTGACCGAGCCTCGCCCCGTCGTTCCTCTCCTGGAGGGCGATCAGACCTGGAGCGCGGTCAGACCTGGAGGGCGGTCAGACGGCTCCCGCCCCGGTGAGCGACCGCACTTCGGTCTCCGCGTGCTTGGCCTCGTCCGCGGACTCCGGCGAGGTCACGGTGCCCAGCCATCCGGCGAGGAAGCCCAGCGGGATGGAGACGAGCCCCGGGTTCTCCAGCGGGAAGTACTGGAAGTCCATCCCGGGGAAGAGGGAGCTCGGCCCTCCGGAGACCACGGGTGACAGCACGACGAGCACCAGGGAGGGCACCAGGCCCCCGTAGACCGACCAGACCGCTCCCCGCGTGGTGAAGTTCCGCCAGAAGAGCGAGTAGAGCAGCACGGGCAGATTCGCGGACGCGGCGACCGCGAAGGCGAGACCCACCAGGAACGCCACGTTGAGGTCCCGGGCCAGCAGCCCCAGGCCGATCGCGACCACGCCGATCCCGGCCGCGGCGAGCCGCGCCACCGCCACCTCACTGCGCGGCTTCGCGTGCTTGCGGCGCAGCGAGGCATACAGGTCGTGGGCCACGGAGGCAGAGGAGGCGAGCGTAATCCCGGCGACGACGGCCAGGATCGTGGCGAAGGCGATCGCGGCGACGATGGCAAACAGAACCGTTCCTCCTGTGGAGTCCGCGCCGCCGCCCAGATCGAGCGCGAGGAGCGGAACTGCCGTGTTCCCCGCGGCATTCGATCCCCGTACGGCATCGGAGCCCACGATCGCGGCGGCGCCGAAGCCGAGCACGATCGTCATCAGGTAAAAGCTGCCGATGAGACCGATGGACCAGACGACGGAGCGACGGGCGGCGCGCGCGGTCGGCACCGTGTAGAAGCGGGAGAGGATGTGCGGCAGCCCGGCCGTGCCGAGGACGAGTGCGAGCCCGAGGCTGATGAAGTCCAGGCGCGAGGTCCAGTCCCCGCCGTACTTCAACCCGGGCGCGAGGAACTGGCTGCCGTGTCCGCTGCGGTCGGCCGCGGTCCGCAGCAACTGGTCGAAGTCGCCGTGGAAACGCACCAGAACGAGCACGGTCAGCGCGATCGCGCCGCACATCAGCAGGACCGCCTTGACGATCTGGATCCAGGTGGTGGCCCGCATCCCTCCCAACGACACATAGATGACCATGAGCGCGCCGACGCCGATCACCGTCCAGGCCTGCGCCGCCCCGCTCGTCCCGCCCAGCAGCAGCGCGACCAGTGAGCCCGCCCCCACCATCTGCGCCACCAGATAGAGAACGGACACGGTCACGGAGGAAGTTCCCGCCGCGATGCGCACGGGCCGCTCCTTCATCCGGGCGGCGACGACGTCGGCGAGCGTGAACCGGCCGCAGTTGCGCACCAGTTCGGCCACCAGGAACAGCACGACCAGCCAGGCGACGAGGAAGCCCACCGAGTAGAGCAGCCCGTCGTACCCGAAGAGCGCGATCAGTCCGGAGATGCCGAGGAAGGAGGCGGCCGACATGTAGTCGCCTGCGATGGCGAAACCGTTCTCCATGGGCGAGAAGAGCCGCCCGCCCGCGTAGAACTCCTCCGCCGAGCCGTGCCGGTTGCGGCTCACCCACGTCGTGATGGCGAGCGTGACGGCCACGAACACCCCGAACAGCAGGAGCGCGAGCGTCTGGTGGTCCCCGGTCATCGCTCGCTCCCCCGGGCCAGTTCCTGCTCGCTCCGCTGGTCGTGCTCCCGCTGTTCCTGGATCCGTTTCTGGTCCTGCTCCCGCTTCTGCTCGAACACGGCCCAGCGCAGATCGAGCGCCGCGCGATCCCTCCTCAGCCGGGCATGCCGGGCGTAAGCCCAGGTCAGCAGGAAGGTCGAGAGGAACTGCCCGAGGCCCGCGAGCATCGCGACGTTCACGGATCCGGCGACGGGCCGCGCCATGAGACCGGGCGCCGTCGTCGCGGCTACTACATACGCGACGTACCAGGTGAAGAAGACGGCCACCCCAGGGACGACGAACCGCCGATAGCGGCCGCGCACCTCCTGGAAGGCAGCACTGCGCTGGACCTCCAGATAGATGTCGGCCGCGCTCGCGCTCCGCTCCGGCGCGGCTCGGGGCGGCACCACGGGCGCCGGCGCACCCGTGCCGTCCAACTCGCCCCAGCCGGACGCAAGCGCGTCGTACCAGGGATCCCTCGGATCACCGGTCCGCGCCTGCCCGGCATCGCGCCCGTCGTGCTTCTCCACCGAACTCTCCTTGTCCGCAGCCTTGTTCGGCTGCGTGCCCAAGGATGGACAGAACGGGAAGATCCCTGACTCTTCTCTCCCTTCTCTTCACCCCATCAGGTGAAGGACCTCGTGGAAGAACCCACTCAGGTGGGCCGGGCGGTCGGGGGCTTGGAGAGTCCGTGTCCATAGGCGTAACGGACCGCCTGCGCGCGGTCCTTGAGCCCCGTCTTGGCGAAGAGGTTGTTGATGTGCGTCTTCACCGTCGCGGTGGAGACATGCATCGCGCGGGCGATCTCCTGGTTCGTCATCCCCTCGGCAATCAGGACGAGCACCTCGGTCTCACGCGTGGTCAGGCCGTCGGGCGGCTCCGGTGCGGGCGCGGGCAGCTCGGACTCCGAAAGCCGCTCCAGCAAGCGCCGTTGGATCTGCGGCGAGAGCCCCGCGTCGCCCGAGAGCACGTCCTCCACGGCCCGCACGATCTCCTCCCCACCGGCGTCCTTGGTCAGATAGCCGCGCGCGCCTGCCCTCAGCGCGGGGAACAGGGAGTCGTCGTCGGCGAAGGTCGTCAGCACGACAACCTGCGTTCCCGGGTACTCGGCACGGATGCGACGGGTGGCCTCCGCGCCGTCGACCCGGGGCATGCGCAGGTCCATCAGGACGACATCCGGGGCGAGTTCGGCGACGAGCCGAACGGCCTCCTCGCCGTCGCCCCCGGAACCGACGACCTCGATACCGGGCAGCAGTCCCAGCAGCATCACGATGCCCTCGCGCACTACGGTCTGGTCGTCGACCACGATCACCCGCGCCGGCACCTTGGCGCCGCTCTCCGTCGTCATGTGGGCACCTTCAGCGTCACGATGAAGCCTTCCTCACCAGGACCGGCCGTCAGGGAGCCGCCCAGCAGCTCGGCCCGCTCCCGCATTCCGAGCAGACCGTACCCGGCCCCGGAGGCGGCGAGTTCGCCCGGCGCCCCGCCCGAATCCCGTATGTCCAGCGTCACTTCCCTCTCTTCGTACGCGAGGCGCACGAGCACCTTGGCGCCGGGCGCGTGCTTGCGGACGTTCGTCAGGGCCTCCTGCGCGACGCGGCGCACCGCCTGTGACGCCTCGGCGGGCAGAGCGCGCCGCGCCCCCGTCACGGACACCGATGCCCTGTCCGAGGCGACCAGTTCCCGCAGGAAGTCCTCGACCGGCGTCATCTCGCCGCGCAGCGCGGAGAGTGCCTGCCGGGTCTCCTCGAGCCCTTCGCGGGCCATGGACCGCGCCGCCACCACGCGCTCGAGAATCTGATCGCGTGTCGCCTCCCCCTCGATCAGCAGACGCGCCGCCTCCAGGTGGACGAGCTGCGCTGAGAGGCTGTGCGCGAGCACGTCGTGGATCTCCCGGGCGATGCGGGCCCGCTCCGCCAGCGCGGCCGTCTCGGCCTCCGCGGTGCGGGCGGCCCGCTCCTGGGCGAGCAGCCGCTGGGCGTTGCCCCGCGCGTCGGCGTCGAGCCGCAGGGTGTACCCGGCCAGCGCGAGCCCGACGACGACGAGGCCCGTGACGAGCCAGTTGTCGTTGTTGTACGCGGCGAACGCCGCCATCGCCAAGGGCACACAGACCGCAGCCGCCAGCAGCGGCAACCGCTCCAGGGACAGGACTGCCGTTCCGCACCAGAGGACGAGCGCCAGCACCCTCCAGTCGCCCACCTGCGCGGCATAACCGCACCCCATCAGCAGGACCAGCAGAGTGACGGAGAGCCACAGCCGATGGTCGAACGAGGTGCGCAGGAACGCCCAGACAAGCCCGGCGCAGAGCACGACCAGGCCGATCCCGGCCGCCAGGCGCCAGCCCCTGTCGTGATGGAACGCGTTCCACAGCAGGCTGCCCGCGATCACCACCCGTAGGACCCTGACGAACCACAGCCGCGCGAGGCTCTGCCCTTCCCTGGTGAGCACTTCCCGGGAGGGCCATCTCATCCACCGGTCCGAGATCACACGGGGTCCTTCCGCATCGGCTCGTACGCCGCGTCCGCAACACCGTACGCCGGGCGGAGCAGGCCGGCCCGCTGCGCCAGCATGCCGCTGCGCACCAGGAGCGTGGCCGCGAGAGCCAGCATCAGAGCGGCGCTGCCCTGCCGCACCCCCATCAGCGCACCGATACCGAACAGACCGAGCCGCAACGCAATCCCGACGCCCCAGACGATGGCGGTGGCCTTGGTCCCCTTGCCCCACATGGAACCGTCCGGCGCTGTCCACACATGCGTGGTCCGCGCCCAGCCGAAGCCGATGGCCAGACCGACCAGCAGCTCCGCACCGAGCAGGACGACGGCCGCCGCCTGGTGGTGGGGATCCAGCACGTCGGGCTCACGCACGGCAAGGAAGACCAGCACAGCTGGTATGACCCACCAGCGCCTGTCCGAGGTGATCTGCTGCACCTTGAACTGACGCACGATCACCAGCGCGACGACGGCGCAGACCACCAGAACATTGGCGAGCCCAGACATGACGGCCTCCGTGGGACGAGGAAGTGCGGAGCCGATCCGAGGAGGATCGACGCCTTCGACGCTACGGAAAAGACCTGGTCAGAACATCGGAGCAGGGGTGGAACGTGGGTGGAGCAGTGGGCTCCACCCACGGGTGGAGTCCGGTCCGCATCGGCGGAACGGACGGCGTCACGCGAGCCGGCGCGTCCGTACGAGCGGAACGCACCGGCGTCACGCGAGGGCTACGCGTCGATGCGCGAGCGGTCCAGCGTCGCGGCTGAGCTGGTGATGAATTCCTTGCGGGGTGCCACGTCGTTGCCCATCAGGAGATCGAAGACCTGCTCGGCGGCGTCCAGGTCACCGATGTTGACCCGCCGCAGCGTGCGATAACGCGGATCCATCGTCGTCTCCGCGAGCTGGTCCGCGTCCATCTCACCCAGACCCTTGTAACGCTGAATGGAATCCTTGAACCGGATCCCCTTGCGCTGATACTCAAGGAGCGTCTCGCGCAGCTCATTGTCCGAGTACGTGTAGACGTACTTGTCCTGGCCCTTCTTCGGCTGCACCAGCTCGATCCGGTGCAACGGCGGCACCGCCGCGAAGACCCGGCCCGCCTCCACCATCGGACGCATATAACGCTGGAAGAGGGTGAGCAGCAGGATCCGGATGTGCGCGCCGTCCACATCGGCGTCCACCAGAAGAATGATCTTCCCGTAGCGGGCCGCGTCGATGTCGAAGGTCCGCCCCGACCCCGCCCCTATGACCTGGATGATCGCCCCGCACTCGGCGTTCTTCAGCATGTCCGACACGGACGCCTTCTGAACGTTGAGGATCTTCCCCCGGATCGGCAACAACGCCTGGAACTCCGAGTTCCGCGCCAGCTTCGCCGTGCCCAGCGCCGAGTCACCCTCCACGATGAACAGCTCGCTGCGCTCCACATCATCACTGCGGCAATCCGCCAGCTTCGCGGGCAACGAGGAGGACTCCAGGGCCGTCTTACGGCGCTGGGCATCCTTGTGCTGACGCGCCGCGATCCGCGTACGGGCCGCGGCCACCGCCTTGTCCATCACCGCCCGCGCCTGCGCCTTCGCATCACGCCTGGTCGACGTCAAAAACGCCTTGAGCTCCTTGGCGATCACCTGGGCGACAATCCGGTTGGCCGCCGAGGTGCCCAGCACCTCCTTGGTCTGCCCCTCGAACTGCGGCTCCGCCAGACGCACCGTGACCACCGCGGTCAGCCCCTCCAGGGCGTCGTCCTTGACGATGTCGTCCTCGGCCACCCGCAGCACCTTCTGACTGCGCAGCACCTCATTCATCGTCTTCGTCAGCGAGCGCTCGAAGCCCGACACATGCGTGCCGCCCTTGGGCGTGGCAATGATGTTCACAAAGGACCGCAGCGTCGTGTCGTAGCCCGTGCCCCAGCGCATCGCCACATCCACCACGAGATCACGGGTCACCTCGGTGGGCGTCATCTGCCCGTGATCATCCAGGACCGGCACGGTCTCCTTGAAACTGCCCTGCCCCGACAGCCGCAGCACATCACACACCGCCTTGTCCTGCGCCAGATACTCACAGAACTCACTGATCCCGCCGTCGAAACGGAAGGACTCCTCCCCCTTGGTACCGCCCTCCCCCAGACCGTACTCATCACGCACCACAATCGTCAGACCCGGCACCAAAAACGCCGTCTGCCGGGCACGCTGATGCAGCGTCTCCAAATTGAGCTTGGCATCCTTGAGGAAGATCTGGCGATCCGCCCAGTACCGCACCCGCGTACCCGTACGCGTCTTGGGGATCTTCTTGGCCTTGCGCAGCTTGGCCGACGAGTCGAAGTCGGCGTCGGGGCCGGGCTTGGCGAAGGCTCCGGGAACACCACGACGGAAGCTGATCGCGTGGGTGTGCCCCGCGCGGTCCACCTCTACGTCGAGGCGCGCGGACAGGGCGTTCACCACGGAGGCACCCACGCCGTGCAGGCCGCCGGAAGCGGCGTACGAGCCACCGCCGAACTTGCCGCCCGCGTGGAGCTTCGTCATGACGACCTCGACTCCGGAGAGGCCGGTCTTGGGCTCGACATCCACCGGGATGCCTCGGCCGTTGTCCCGGACCTCTACCGAGGCGTCGTCGTGGAGGATGACTTCGATGTGGTCGCAGTAGCCTCCCAGGGCCTCATCGACGGAGTTGTCGATGATCTCCCAGAGGCAGTGCAGCAGGCCACGGCTGTCCGTCGACCCGATGTACATGCCCGGACGCTTGCGAACGGCTTCGAGCCCCTCCAGGACGAGCAGGTGCCGCGCGGTGTAGTTGGAACCGTCCCGGTCTGCTCCGGTCAGCAATGCTGTGGACGGCACGGACGTCTCGGCGGTCACGCGGTTCGCTCCTCGCTGAATTTCAAAAGGGGTCCTTTGGGGTAAGGACCCGGCTTCGGTTGCCGCTCAGAGGGTACCGAGGCCTGGTAGAGCCGTTGTCACGCCACCCTCGTCTCAACTCACACTAGTCCAGTGTCGCACGCTTGTTCGATCCCTCGATGGAGTGAAGCGCACGTCACGTTCCCTTCCAGGCATGAACCATTTAGGCTCCGGGCACGTCCTCATGAACAACCGGCAACCCAGCCGGCGGACGACCGACCTGACAGACAGCGCGAAACCGTAAGACACGTAAGAGACGTAATACGGCACATTCGCCGCCAACCGGCAGCAGACAGCCGCCTCGGAAAAAACTTCGAGGAAAAGCCACGAGCGGGAACGTTTTCGGCCTGGTTGGATGTTGACCCTGGTACGACAGCTCGTCGAGCTAGAGAAGAGGCGACGTGACTACTGTTCTGACCCCCGCGAGCCCCCTGACGGCCGCTGATCGCTGCGACCGCTGCGGCGCCCAGGCATACCTGCGCGTCGTCCTGTTGAGCGGCGGTGAACTGCTCTTCTGCGCCCACCACGGCCGCAAGTTCGAGCCGGAACTCAAGAAGATCGCCGCTGAGATACAGGACGAGACGGAGCGGCTGACGGCCGTCCCGGAGACCAACGACGAGGAACGCTGACGCCTCGCACCCACGACGAGCCATCCGGCGCACGCCAGGCCGGTGACCGGGCGGCCGACCCTGCCAACCCCAGGGGCGGCCGCCCGCTCGCGTTAGACGGGCGCCCAGGTGCCTCCTCGGCGGTCCCCCGCGGCGCCGCACACTCGCCACGCGGACAACTCCCGCACTTTCAGCCGCGCAGAGGCATGTCCCGCGCGACGCCCGAGATCCGCGTATAGACCCCCGGACTCCCGGCCCGCCCGCAGCCGCTCCCCCATGACACCAGGCCGATGAGCCGCCCGCGCGCGACAAGCGGACCGCCGCTGTCCCCCTGGCAGGCGTCCCGCCCGCCCTCAAGTTCCCCCGCGCACAGCATGGATGCGGCCGCATACGTTCCGTCAGAATTTCCCGGATAGGCCTCCTCGCATGTCGCATCAGGGAGTACTCGCACCTGTGCGGAGCGCAACGAACGCGCGTAATCACCCCCTCCCGTTGTGTCACCCCACCCGTAGACAGCCGCGCGCGTGCCGGGTTCGTACGCCTGATCGCCCTCCCCGGCCATGGGGATCGCGTAGCCCTTCGGAAGCGGGCTCGCCAGCGACAGCACCGCGACGTCACCGGAGTTCGAGTAGCTGTCGTACTCCGGATTGACCGACGCCTCGCGCACCGGAATCTCACGCCCCTTGGACGTACCCAGATCTTCCCGGCCGACGATCACCTTCAGATCTCTCATCTCGCGCAGCGGCACTCCCAGGACTTCCTCACCGAGGCAGTGCGCCGCCGTGAGGACCGTCGAGCGCCCGACCACCACGCCTCCGCAGAACTGTCCCGAGCGCGTACCCCCGAACCGGTCACGACTGGACAGCGCCACCACCCAGGGACTGTCGGCCACCCGGACGGGACTGCCCCCGATGACGACGCTGTCGGCAGCCGCGGGGGTCGGAGAGGCCAGCGGCAGCACCCCCACCGGGGCGACAAGGGCCAATGCCGCCGTAAATGTTCGGGCGAAAGGACGAGGCATGCGATCTCCTCACTCTGGGTTGCCATGGCACACCCACAGTGATCCAGCGCGGCGCGCCCCGCACCCGCGCCACGCGCGTCCGCGCCAGGGCGAACACATCGGACAAACAGAAGACCCGAAGCCTCGCGTGAGGCTTCGGGTCTTCCTTGTGGAGCGCTGGTGACTAGTCGAGGTAGTCGCGCAGGACCTGCGAACGCGACGGGTGACGCAGCTTCGACATCGTCTTCGACTCGATCTGGCGGATGCGCTCACGCGTCACTCCGTAGACCTTGCCGATCTCGTCGAGGGTCTTCGGCTGGCCGTCGGTGAGACCGAAGCGCATGGAGACCACGCCCGCCTCACGCTCGGACAGGGTGTCGAGCACGGAGTGCAGCTGCTCCTGAAGAAGCGTGAAGCTGACCGCGTCGGCCGGAACGACCGCTTCGGAGTCCTCGATGAGGTCACCGAACTCGCTGTCGCCGTCCTCACCCAGGGGGGTGTGGAGGGAGATCGGCTCACGGCCGTACTTCTGGACCTCGATGACCTTCTCCGGGGTCATGTCGAGTTCCTTGGCCAGCTCCTCCGGGGTGGGCTCACGGCCCAGGTCCTGGAGCATCTGGCGCTGCACGCGCGCGAGCTTGTTGATGACCTCGACCATGTGCACCGGGATACGGATGGTGCGGGCCTGGTCGGCCATGGCGCGGGTGATCGCCTGACGGATCCACCAGGTGGCGTACGTGGAGAACTTGTAGCCCTTGGTGTAGTCGAACTTCTCGACCGCGCGGATCAGACCGAGGTTGCCCTCCTGGATGAGGTCCAGGAAGAGCATGCCGCGGCCGGTGTAGCGCTTGGCCAGCGAGACCACCAGACGGAGGTTGGCCTCCAGGAGGTGGTTCTTGGCGCGGCGCCCGTCCTCGGCGATGATCTCCAGCTCACGCTTGAGCTTCGGCGCGAGCTTGTCGGCGTTCGCCAGCTTGTCCTCGGCGAACAGGCCGGCCTCGATGCGCTTGGCGAGCTCGACCTCCTGCTCCGCGTTGAGGAGCGGGACCTTGCCGATCTGCTTCAGGTAGTCCTTGACGGGGTCGGCGGTGGCACCGGCCGCGGCAACCTGCTGGGCCGGGGCGTCGTCCTCGTCCTCGTCGGACAGTACGAAGCCTGCCTGAGGGCCCTCTTCCGTGGACTCGCCCTCACCGGGCTTGCCCTTGGCGGGAGTCTCCTCGGTGGCCTCGTCGTCCACCATCTCGTCGTCCTGCTTGGACGACTTCTTTGCCGTCGCCTTCTTGGCGACGGTCTTCTTGGCGACGGCCTTCTTTGCCGTCGTCTTCTTGGCTGCGACCTTCTTCGCGGGCGCGTCCTCAGCTGCGACATCTGCGGCCGGCGCCTCGGGGGCGGCGGTCGCGGTGGCCTGCTTAGCCGTGGCCGTCTTGACCGCGACGGTCTTGGTCGCGGTGCGCTTGGCCGGGCTCTTCGCTGCGACGCTCTTGCGGGGGCGTTTCGGCTCCGCGGCACTGACCATCAGCGTCACACCCTCTTCCTCGAGGATCTGGTTGAGGCTGCGCAGAACGTTCTTCCACTGAGTGGCCGGAATCTGGTCAGCTTCGAAGGCACGACGCACGTCATCGCCGGCGATCTGCCCATCAGCCTTTCCCCGCTCGATGAGCGCCATGACAGAGACGGATTCGGCGATCTCCGGCGGGAGCGTACGGGATGTGCTGGCCGACACGAACAACCTCTCGGAACGTTGGAAAACGGCTTCCGGCCCCGTCCATTGTGGACCAGGACCGACGACCGACGACTGGGGATGGGCCGACGGCGCAGGCGGGGCCGGGGAGCTACACAGCGCCGCGAACGACTGCTGTATTCCCTCCTCGGCTATCACCTCTTAGGTCATCGCGCTGCCCCGACGAGCGTTACGCCCAATCTACGTGGCCCGAGTCACACCCCGTAAGCGCTCAAAAGCAGCTAGATACGGTCAGAACAGTCCAGACCTAGGCCGTAATGGCCCTCCAGACGGCAACGGCCGCGTCGCCGGGTCCCTGCCGGATCCCCGAGGAACCCGCAGAAGCCCGGCGACGGTACCGCGCCAACGGAGTGATGAGGTCGGGCCGCGAGGCGCATGAGCGGGCCGTACGGACGCAGACCAGGCCCGTCAGTGCTCGCGGGGGGCGGGCACGACGCGCTCCACCTCAGGGTGGACGGTGAGCAGCTGACGCATGGCGGCCTCGGCACCGGGGCCGTCGCCCGCCGCGAGGGCGTCGACGATCCGCGAGTGGTGGACCAGGGACGCCTCGGTGGGACGGTCGCAGCCGGTGACCGGGCCGCCCGACACCTGGAGCGCCGCCGAGACGATGCCGGACAGGTGCTCCAGCATGCGGTTGCTCGCGAGCTGGATGAGCAGCGAGTGGAACTCCGCGTCGGCACGGGAGAAGGTGATCCCGTCGCCCTGGCTCAGGGAGTGGCCCATGATCTCGACCATGTCGGCGAGCCGCTGCTGCACCTCCTCACGGCCGTGGCCCGCGGCGAGCCGGGCGGCGAGGGGCTCGATCGTCCAGCGCAGCTCGCTGAGTTCGCGGCGCTGGTCGTCACGCTGCGGCCCGAACGCACGCCACTCGATGATGTCCGGGTCAAGGAGGTTCCAGTCGCTGACGGGCCGCACGCGCGTCCCGACATTGGGCCTGGCGCTGACCAGGCCCTTGGCTTCAAGTACACGCAGCGATTCCCGGACGACGGTGCGGGAGACCTCGAAACGCTGGCCGATCTCCTCGGGCACCAGCGGGCGGTCGGCACCCAGATCGCCGGAGACGATCATCTGGCCGAGCTGCTGGACGAGTTGGCCGTGCAGGCCGCGGCCGCGGCTGCCTGCGGTGCGCCGGCCCACGCGGCCGAGATCGTGGTCGGCGCTGTCCCACGAGGGCGCGACGACGCGGTCGGCACCGGGGGCCTCGGCGTAGGGGTAGCGGTCGAGTTCGCCCGGGCCGGCGAGGCCGGAGTCTGCGGAGCGGGCGGCGGTCATCATGGTGTGCGCAAGGGTACTCACGGATCCTTTGTCGGCGTGGCTCCCAACTCCCTTGAGGTCTTTGGTGAAAAGCACACGAAAGGGTGATCGCTTACCCCGCCGCAATTGACGCCTTATCGGAAAGAAATGGGCGTTCTCCGGGGAGTTGCGCGCAGCTCGCGAACAGAAGTGCCGGACGGTCGCTATCGGGCCCTGCCGCGCATCCCCGTGAGCAGATATGCGCAGAGCAGAGCGGTAACGGACAACATCAGTGCACTGCCCACAGGTTGGGCCACCATCCGGACTCCGCCGGCCAGATACCGCTCGACACCGAACGGCCACTGCACCAGCGCGAGATCACGCAGCCTCCCCGGCAGCCCCGCCGCCGATCGCACAGATGGTCCCTCCAAGGCCTTCTGTACGAGGGGTACGACGACGATCGGCACCGCGAGAACCGCGGCGAGGCCGGCGGTCGTGGACCGGAAGACGCCTCCGGCGAGTACCCCCGCCCAGGCGCACCCCGCCACCAGAGCGATCCAACTCGCGCTCAGCGAAAGCCAGTCAGCGGGAACCTTCGCGACCTCCTCTCCGTATACGAGGTGGAGCAGCGCGGCGTCGGAGGCCAGGACGAGCAGGCTCAGCAGGAGCGCGGTGACCGCCGCCACGAGCAACTTGGCACAGAGCAGCCCCAGGCGGCGGGGGACGGTGCCCCAGTCGGCGGCAAGGGCGGGATGGCGGAACTCCTCACCGAAGGCGAGGGCGCCGAGCAGCCCGGCGCCGAGCGCCGCGGGCGGCAAGGGGAGTTCCTGCGGCCAGGCCGCAAGCAGGAGCGGCTGCGGCGTGTGACCGCTCCTGGCGAGGAAGACGCAGAGGACGGCGGATACGGCGAGCACGGCGGCCGTGGTGAGGTACCCGGTGCCGACACCGGCGGCGCGGCGCAGTTCGTAGCGCAAGGGGCGAAGGGGGCTGCGGGCGGGCCGGACCGAGATGGGGGGCGGCAAGGGGGACGGGGTCGCGGGAGGCCGCGGGGCGGTGACAGCGGCCGAGTCGGCGGTGGCGAGCGGGTCCGTGATGATGAGCCGGTCCGTGGTGACGGGCCGGTCCGTGGTGGCGAGCGGGATGAGGTTCTTCGTCGTGGACATGGCCCCGGGCTCGGGCTCCGCCTCGGTCCCGATCTCGGCCCCGGGCTCGGGCAGCACGTCCCCTGCCGCGGCCTGCTGCTCACCAGAGGCTCCGATTCCGGGCACGGGAGAGGGCGTCGGCTCGGGTTCCGGCGACGGCTCCGGCGCCGCGGCAGCGGGCCCCGCATCCCCGATCTCGTCGGCGAGTTGATGGACGAGGATTCCGTGACGGAACGCCGTCTCCCCGATGTCGGCGCAGTTGCTGCCGTACACCGAAAGCCGGTTGCCGTCCTCCTTCACCACCTCGATGGAGCGCTGACCGGCACGAGCCTCTTTGGACAGGAGCGCGCCGAGGCGTGCGGCGTGCGGACTGCGCACCGCGACCCGGGGGCGCAGCCGGGTGCGGGCGAAGTCCCCGGCCTCCTGGTCGGCGACCAGGCGGCCCGCCTCCAGCGTGACGACCCGGTCCGCGGTCCGCGCGGCCTCCTTGGCATCGGCCGTGGAGAACAGGACGGTTCCCCCCTGCGCGGCGTGCGCGCGCAGAATGCCGCGCAGCCACCCGCCCTCACGGGCCGAGAGCCCGTCGGCGGGATCGTCGAGGACCAGTGTGTGCGGGTCGGCGAGCAGCGCGCCGGCCAGGCCGAGACGGCGGTCCATGCCGCGCGAGAGCGTGCCGAGCCGCTGATCGCGGAGGCTGACGAGACCGACGACTTCGAGTACGTCGTCGGCTCGCTGAACGGGCACACCGGCGGCGGCGCACAGCATGCGCAGCTGGCCGCGGACCGTGCGGCCGGGGTGTCCCGGAACCTCGCCCAGCAGGACGCCCACCTCGCGCGACGGATGGGTGATGCGGTGCAGCGGACGCCCTCTGAAGTAGGTGACTCCTCGGCCCTGTTGGATTTCGAGCATGAGCCTCAGCGCCGTCGTCTTGCCGGCGCCCTGCGCGCCGAGCAGCGCCGTGACACGGCCTGTTCGCGCCTCGAAGGACACGTCGTCGACGGCGGGCGGCAGCTCCTGGCGGGGATTGCTGGTCAGTCCGATGGCCTGGATCATCGCTTCTCTCGCAGGATGTGCGACCGCTCGGCGGCCAGGGTTCGTCCGCCGGGTCGGGGACGGACGAACCCCGTGGGTACATCAGCAAGATAACGCGATATTTCCGTCATTTCGGTCAGGGTGTGGGCCGCGGGTGTCCATCACGCGGCCGGACCGACAGGTGACCAGCGCGTGGTCCGTGGCGCGGGCCTCAGACCTCGGGGCGCAGCATCGGCGGGTTGAGCAGCGTCGCGCCGCCCGCGCGGAAGAGCTGGGCGGGGCGGCCGCCCTGGCGGGTGGTGGTACCGCCGGTGGGGACGAGGAAGCCCGGCGTGCCGGTCACCTTGCGGTGGAAGTTGCGCGGGTCGAGCACGACGCCCCACACGGCCTCGTACACCCGGCGCAGCTCGCCGACGGTGAACTCGGGCGGGCAGAAGGCCGTCGCCAGCGAGGAGTACTCGATCTTCGAACGGGCGCGCTCCACGCCGTCCGCCAGGATCTGCGCGTGATCGAAGGCGAGCGGCGCCGCCTGCTCGTCCTCGCGGCCGTACCCGCTCTGGTGGAGCAGCGCCTCGACCGGCGCCCAGCGCGCGCTGTGGGCATCACCACCGGCCCGCGGTGCGGGCAGATCGGGAGCGAGCGCGAGATGGGCGACGCTGACGACCCGCATCCGTGGATCGCGCTTGGGGTCGCCGTACGTGGCGAGCTGCTCCAGGTGCGCGCCGTTCACCTGGACCGGGGTGTCCGGAGCATGGGCACACAGCCCCGTCTCCTCGACCAGCTCCCGCGCGGCGGCGGCCGACAGGTCCTCGTCGTCGCGCACAAATCCGCCGGGGAGCGCCCAACGGCCCTGGAACGGTGCCTCACCCCGGCGTACCGCAAGCGCGCAGAGCGCGTGGCGGCGCACGGTCAGCACGACCAGATCGACGGTGACAGCAAAGGGCGGGAAGGCCGACGGGTCGTAGGGCGACATGCCGCGATCATAGTCGTCTGCCTGACGATAAACAGCTCCTCCGGCATCCGATCCCGGCTCGATTCACCGGGATCGGGGTCAGGTTCACGCCACATCCGCCGCAGCCACTCCTCCCGTGGGTCACACCCCCAGCTGCAGCCCGTCGGCCGCCTCCTCGACCATGGCGAGGCCGAGCCTGCTGACACGTACGGAGAAGGGGGCACCCGCGACGCGCAGCGCCGTCAGTCCCAGCTCCCCCAGGGGTGCGCTGCTGACCGGCCGCAGCGTCACCGTGCCCGAGGGGGCATCGGGCCGGATCCCGGCGAGCGCCGTGAGGAGCTGCACCCCGGCGGCCGCGGCGGTGGCCGCCGGGCGGCATGCAGCGGGGTGCGGCAACGGAGCACCGCCCTCCGTGCGCTGCTCCCCCGCGTACATCTCAGGCAGCCGGTGACCGAACGTCTCGGCCGCCGCCATCACCCCGCGCAGCAGTGCGCTCGCCTCCTTCTCGTACCCGGCGGCGGCCAGACCCGCGACGGCGACCGCCGTCTCATGGACACGGACCGCCCCGGCACGATGTCCGAAAGGGTTGTACGCGGCTTCCCTGACGCCCAGGCTCCGCAGCCCCCAGCCCGAGTCCACGGCGGGCCCGCCAAGCAGCCGGGCGAGCTGCTCGGTCTGCACCTTGTCGAGAAGCCCCGGCGCGAGCACGCCCGACCCGAGCAGACCTGTGTCGAGGAGGTGGGCGGCACCGCCGGTGAACAGCGGCACGGGGCGGCCGTCGGCCAGGCAAGCCGCGGCGGGCCTGCCACCCGTCCGGTCCTCCACCCAGAATTCCTCCCGGAACGTGCCCCGCAGCCGCTCCGCCCACTGCCGCAGGTCGGTGCCGCCCGAACGGCCGTGCGCCTCGAGCAGGTCGGCGCCCAGCAGCGCGGCCCGGTGGGCATGGGCCTGGGTCTCGCAGCGCGCGGGGCCACCTGGATACGGGTCCGGCAGGCTCCCTCCGTCGTCGGCCGCCGCGAGCAGCCACCGCAGGCAGCGCTCGGCCGCCGGCAGCAACTCCTCGGTCTCCTGCGCCGACAGCCCCCAACGCCACGCCTCCGCCAGCAGCGCCGGGAAGAGCAGCGTGGCCTCGACTCCCGTGCACCCGGGCGGCAGATGCGGCCCCGCGTTCCGCAACGGCCCGGGGATCATGCCCGCCCGCGGCCCCTTGCCCACCAGTTGACGGCGGGCGAGCGTGCGCAGCGTCCCCGCGGCGATCCGCGTACCGAGCGGCAAGGCCATCCGGGCGGCCGCGAGCGCCTCGGCCGGTGCGAGACCACAGCGCCATGGCGCCCCCGCGGCCAGGTGGACGTCGGTCGGGTGCTCGGGGTCCCGCAACAGCAACGCCTGCAGATCCTCCACGGACCGGTCCAGCAGGGCCCGGGCCCTGGGGTCGTCGCCGGCGGCCGACGCCGTGGCGAGGGACTGCGACATCCCGCGCCCGACCGCCCTCACCGGGCCCGCCCCCTCCGGCCGCACCCGCAGCTCCAGGCTCCAGGTGCCGCCCGGCGGCAGCTCCACCTCCCAGCGCAGCAGCCCCGCGGAGGCCAGCGCGTCCGCGGGTGCCGGATGCGCGGTGACCGCACAGTGGCCCGCGGGCGATGACCAGCGCATGCCGGAGTCGTGGACACTGGCGGGCAGTTCGGGGCCGGTGGTGCCGGACGCGACCGCACCGAGCTCCGCCAGATCCGTGCCGAGCGACACCTCCACAGGCAGCCGGAGGGGGCGTGCCGCGGCGCTGCGCAGGATGATCCGCTCCGTGCCGTCCGCGTACCGGGTCCGCTCGACGATCACGTCCGGGTCCGGGCCGCCGTCCGCGGACGGACGCAGCGTCGCGACGAAGCGGGCACGGTCGGCCGAGAGCATCCGCGCCTGCACGGCGACCGGCTCGCGCCCCGCCACCCGCAGTTCGCAACGGGACAGCAGCCTGCGCCCCGCGCGGTAGAACCCCTCGAGCCCGCGGCCGGTCAACTGCCCCTGGTCCGTGGAGATCGCCAGTGCGGGCATGGCGACACAGATCAGCGTGGCGTGCGCGGGCGGCAGCTGTGCGGGGCGCCGCGGCGCGGGAGCCGGGGCCTGCCCGCCGGGCAGCCGCGGTGGAGTCGGCGTGGGCCGCTGGGGACCCTCTCTGCCGGAGACAGGAGACGGGGCGGGCAGGGGCATGAGGCGGCTTCTTCTGCGCTGTCCGCGCGGCGAGGAGTGGGAGGGCATACGGCGGCTCCACCCAGGCACGGGTACCGCCACTCAGGTGAACGGACCTGCCCCGCCCCAAGTCACGCCCACGGGACGGGAAGCCACCCGGCCGGCCCCGGTCTTGCGCGTACGGCGTCCCGGCAAGCGCCCGTCTCTCCCCATGCCTCCGGCGCGGGGCTCCCGCGTTCATGTGTCGTTCCTCGCTGCGCGCCGGATGGTGCGGCGGCGGTTCTGCGGCCCGGTGCTCGGCCTGTCGGCGGCCCGCGACCCCGTGCCGCCCTTCGGGCGCGCGGGGCGGCGGCGCCGTGGGGCGACATCCAGCGGCTCCGCCGCGGGGTCCACGGGCTCCGCCGGGAACGGCAGTTCGGGCTGGACCGCCGTCGCGCCACGGTCGGTGCGCTCCCTGCGGAGGCAGCGGCGGATCGGCTCGGGGTCCAGGCCTCCGGCGCAGGCATGGCGCAGGAGTTGCGCGAAGGTGTAACCGGGATCGGCGCACAGCGCCATGTCCAGGGCTTCCTGGCCCTCCGTGGTGTCTCCGAGGGACCACGCGACCCAGCCCGCGAGGGACAGCGGCGCGGCGGCGTGCTCTCCGTAGGCACCGACGCAGCGGCGTGCCAGGGCCCTCCAGAGGCGAAGTGCCGGTGGCGCGGCGTCGCCCTCCATCCATTCCGCGGCCTGATCACGCGTCGTGCGGTCCTGCAGGCCGAGGATGAGCGCCGCGGCTTCGTCGTGCGCGAGGAGGTCGTCGTCCTGGAGATCCGCCTCCAGCCTGTCGCTGACCGGCGGCGCGGCAGTCATCCGCGCCATGATCCTGCGGGCCAGGTCGAGCGTGTCAGCAGCGACCTCGGAGTGCCCGTCCTCCTTCAGGATCCGGTGCACGATCGCCAGTCCCGCGGCGTCGAGTGCCGCCTCCTGGTCCGTCACGGCGGCGGATTCCCATGGGGTGAGACGCGCCCGCATCTCCCGTGGGGTGACGCCCACTTGGACACCGGCGTAGGCCGTGGCCGCGGCAAGGACCGACGTGCCGGGCCGCGGCAGCGGGACGCCTTCCGGTGGGCAGCACTGCTTGTTCGGGCAGCAGTAGGTCCAGAAATGTCCCGCAGAGATGCACACGACCTCGAACACGGGGACGTCGAGGCTTCCACAGGCGGTGCGGAGCACTTGTGCCAGCGGTCGCAGGCGCTCCATGACCTGCTGCCCTGATTCGGCGCCGACGGGCTCCGCGCACAGGAAGGCGACAATGCCGTCGGGCCGGCCTCCCCGCCGCTCGCAGCCGCCCACAAGACACTGCGCGAGCTGCTCCGCGATGGGTGGCCAGTCCTCCTCTCGTCCGGGGATGCCGAGGCGCACCCGCCCCCCGAACCGCCCTCGTTCGCCGTGCAGTGCGATGAGGACGACGCTTTCCTCGGGCCGGAACCCGAGCAGGTACGGCAGGGCATCCGCGAGTTCGGCCGGAGTGCGCAAGGTGACCAGGGTCTCGTCGATGGAGTCGAGGGAGTTGACGGAGTCGATGGGATCGGTGGAGTCGGTGGAGTCGATCGGATCGTTTTGTTCGCTGTGGTTCGCCATGCGCCGACTCTCCCGCGGATCACAATGTTCCGGTTTCCCCTGTGGATAACTGCAGTCAGGGGCATGCCAAGAGTTGTCCACAGCTCGGCGGACTCGTTCGCCTAATGTCAGACCCATCGGGTTGCATGGGGGCATGAGCAACGAAGATCTGCGCACGGCGGCCGATTCCGTACTCGCCCGCCTCGTCGGCGGCCCCGCGCCCGCAAGCGGCGAAGTGCCACCGTCGGACGGTCCACGACTGCGCGAGGACCAGTGGCGCGCGATCGAAGCTCTGGTCGCCGACAAACGCCGGGCTCTGGTCGTGCAGCGCACGGGCTGGGGAAAGTCCGCCGTGTACTTCGTCGCCACCGCGCTGCTGCGGGAGCGCGGCAGCGGTCCCACCGTGATCGTCTCCCCACTGCTCGCGCTCATGCGCAACCAGGTGGAGTCGGCGGCGCGGGCCGGAATCAGCGCCCGCACGATCAACTCCTCGAACACGGAGGAGTGGGAGACCATCCAGGCCGAGGTGGCCTCCGGCGACGTGGACGTCCTCCTCGTCAGTCCGGAGCGGCTGAACAACCCGGACTTCCGCGACCAGGTTTTGCCCAAGCTCGCCGCGGCGACCGGCCTGCTCGTGGTCGACGAGGCGCACTGCATCTCGGACTGGGGCCATGACTTCCGGCCCGACTACCGACGGCTGCGCACCATGCTCGCCGAACTGCCGCCGGGCGTCCCCGTCCTGGCCACCACCGCGACGGCCAACGCCCGCGTGACGGCCGACGTGGCCGAGCAGCTGGGCACCGGCGGCAGCTCGGACGCGCTCGTGCTGCGCGGGCCCCTCGACCGCGAGAGCCTGAGCCTGAGCGTGCTCCAACTTCCCAACGCCGCACACCGGTTGGCCTGGCTCGCCGACCACCTGGCGGAGCTGCCGGGCTCCGGGATCATCTATACGCTCACCGTGGCAGCCGCCGAGGAGATCACCACCTTCTTGCGGCAGTGCGGGCACACCGTCACCTCGTACACAGGAAAGACGGAGAACGCGGACCGCCAGCAGGCCGAGGAGGATCTGCTCGCCAACCGCGTGAAGGCCCTGGTCGCCACCTCCGCCCTGGGGATGGGCTTCGACAAGCCCGACCTCGGCTTCGTGGTGCATCTCGGCTCCCCCTCCTCCCCGATCGCTTACTACCAACAGGTCGGCCGCGCGGGCCGCGGTGTCGATCACGCGGAGGTGCTGCTTCTTCCGGGCAAGGAGGACGAGGCGATCTGGAACTACTTCGCCTCGCTCGCCTTCCCGCCCGAGGAGCAGGTCCGGCGCACGCTGGACGTCCTCGCACAGGCGGGAAGGCCGCTGTCGCTGCCCGCCCTGGAGCCTCTGGTCGAGCTGCGCAGGTCACGGCTCGAGACGATGCTCAAGGTCCTCGACGTGGACGGCGCGGTCCGGCGCGTCAAGGGCGGCTGGATCTCCACGGGGATGCCCTGGGCGTACGACGCCGAGCGCTATGCCTGGGTCGCCAAGCAGCGCCAGGCGGAACAGCAGGCGATGCGTGATTACGCCACGACGACCGGCTGCCGGATGGAGTTCCTGCGACGACAGCTGGACGACGAGGCGGCGACGCCCTGCGGGCGCTGCGACAACTGCGCGGGCGCGCGCTTCACCGACGCCGTGTCCTCCGGAGCACTGGACACGGCCCAGGGCGAGTTGGTCCGCGCGGGTGTCGATGTCGAACCCCGGAGGATGTGGCCGACCGGGCTCGCCGCGGTCGGCGTCGACCTCAAGGGACGTATCCCCGTGGGGGAACAAGCGGCCCAGGGCCGGGCCCTGGGGCGGCTCTCGGACATCGGGTGGGGCAACCGGCTCCGGCCGATGCTCGCCCCGCAGGCCCCCGACGGGCCGGTGCCCGACGACGTGGCCAAGGCCGTTGTCGGCGTCCTCGCGGACTGGGCGAAGGGACCCGGCGGTTGGGCCTCAGGCGGCGCCGACGCCCAGACGCGGCCGGCAGGCGTCGTGACCATGTCGTCGCACACCCGGCCCCAGCTGATCCAGTCGCTGGGCACAAGGATCGCCGAGATCGGCCGTCTTCCGCTCCTCGGCTCCATCGAGTACGCCGCCGGAGCCGATACGGCACATGTGCCGAGGAGCAACAGCGCCCAGCGCCTGCGCGCCCTCGACGGAACGCTGACCGTGCCCCCCGAGCTCGCCGCGGCGCTCCAGGAAGCGGGCGGTCCCGTTCTGCTCGTCGACGATCTGACGGACAGTGGCTGGACCCTGGCGGTAGCCGCGCGCATGCTCCGCCGGGCCGGAGCCAAGGGGGTGTTGCCGCTGGTCCTGGCCGTGCAAGGCTGACGGAGGCGTCGATGCGGGGCGCCCTGGGCAGGGATATAGGCGGCGCATCGCCAGATACCGGTCGGCAGTCCCAATTGCTCGTTGCCGCAAGGCAGTACGACGGGAAGAATTGGTACCGCTCCCGCGCGGCTTTCCGTGGCCCGGCATGACTGTGCCGCGGTGCGCTCCCCAGCCCACCCCGCCCTCTGGGCGCGTAGCCGAAGGGAGGACCGTGACCTTCGGATTTCCTCTGTCCGCTGCGGCATCGATGTCGGAGTCTTCGACGTCGGCTGAGATGTCCGCCGATTCCGCCAACGGACTGGCCCGGATGCTCGAGCCCGCGGAGTGGTCAGCCGCGGGAATTCCCCTGCTGCGCAATCCGCGTGAGGTCGTCAGCGGCCTGCATGCTCGGCACCGTCCGACGCCCGCGACAGCCGTCGTCGCGGTTCTCGATCCGGAGGAACGGCTTCGGGCGAGCGCTTCGTTCACCCGGCGGCCGAGCGCGGCGGACGGCTGGGTCTTCCGCAACGCGCTGCTCGCGCAGTTGCGCCGCGTCATCCCGCACGACCTGCGGCGCCGCACCCCGGTGCGCACCGCAGTCCTGCTCTACTGCCGTGACGGTGACGCGCGTTGGACGCAGGAGGACGGGGCGTGGATGTGGGGCCTTCGGGACGCCTGCACGCTGCACGGGCTGCGGTGCGGCGCCTACATCACGCTGACCCGTGACGGCTGGCAGGTGCTCGGCGAGAACCGCGGCGGCCGTCGGCCCAGCTCCGGCTCGAGCCCCGAGGCCTTCGCCGAAACCGATCCGCCGCCACCGCGCACCGGCGGTGCCGCATCCGACGTACTGCGCCGAGCGGCGGCACGCTGAGGCGTCCGCCGTCCCCCGCCGCAAGGCGGGCCCCAGGCATGGGCCGACGGGCGTCGCCGCTTGCGCGTCGCGCGGTGCGCAACGCACGCGGCGCGAGGCTCACCCGGCCATGCCACGGACACCGGCCACCCGACGCCGACCACCCGACACCCGGCCTCAGCAGGGCCTGCCGGACAACGGACGTCGGACAGCGGCAGCCGGAGCGCAGATGTCAGACGGCGAACGTCAGACGCCCGCGCCCAGCATCGCGTTGATCCGCTGCGGGTCACCGCAGACGATCAGCAGGGCTCCGGCCCGGGTGAGCGCCGTCGGCAGCGCGCCGACCGCGGTCTCCTCGCTGCCGCCGTTGAGGGCGACGACGACCACGGGGCGGGACACGGCACGGTCCAGGGCGGCGGCGTCCGCGTAGAAGACGTCGTCGCCCGCGTCGTGCTGAGCCCAGTAGGAGGCATCGCCGAACGACAGCTCGTGCGTGGCCCACGGGTGCGGGTCGCCGGTGGTGACCACCAGGACCTCACCCGGAGCACGGCCCGAGTCGAGCAGCAGGTCGACGGCTTCCTCGGCGGCGTCGAGCGCCCCCTCGGCGGAAGCCGGGATCAGCTGGATCTGCGGAACCGAAGCACCGGCATCCGTGGCGGAACCCGCAGGCGGACCAGCGGGTGCGGCAGGAGCGGTGGAGGGTCCGGAAGCAGCCGGGGCGGGCACCCCGGGCTTGGCGGCCGGCTCATGCGGCGTGCGCTGCGCCGGCGGCGTCGGCCGGGCGGGGCCCGGTCGGCCAGGACGCGGCACAGCCGCAGGACGCGGGCCGGGTACGGGGCGGGGGGTCGGCGTGATGCGGCCACTGGCCGGGGTCACGCGGGGACCCTGGGCACTCTCGTGAATCTGAGGCTCCTCGGGACTGAGAGGCATGCGTTGTTGTCTATCAAATGCCGATGCGCGTGGCATCAGCGGGTGGCACATGAGTGCGAGTGGAACTGCCGAAAGCGTCAGAAGTCGAAGCCGAGCTGGCCCTCGATTTCCGGAACGCTTCCATCCGCCCAGCTGCGGGCCTTCTTGAGATGCCGCCACTGGGGCAGCGCATCAAGATACGCCCACGACATCCGGTGGTACGGGGTGGGCCCCCGCTCCGCCAGCGCGGCCTTGTGCACCGGCGACGGATAGCCGGCGTTGGCCGCAAAACCGAAGTCTGCATGTTCGATACCCAGTTCGGCCATCATTTTGTCGCGCCGAACCTTGGCGATCACCGACGCCGCGGCGACGGCCACACAGGATTGATCGCCCTTGATCACCGTACGAACCTGCCAAGGAGTCCCGAGGTAGTCGTGCTTCCCGTCGAGGATCACGGCTTCCGGACGCACCGGTAGCGCCTCCAGGGCGCGCACCGCGGCGAGCCGCAGCGCGGCGGTCATCCCCATGCTGTCGATCTCCTCGGGCGAGGAATCCCCCAGGGCATAGGCCGTGACCCAGCTCTCCAGCTCCCCTGCAAGCGTGGTGCGCCGCTTGGGAGTGATCAGCTTGGAATCGGTGAGCCCTTCGGGCGGCCTGCGCAGTCCCGTGACCGCCGCACAGACGGTGACCGGTCCCGCCCACGCTCCGCGCCCGACTTCGTCGACTCCGGCAACGATCTTCGCTCCGGTGGTAGCGCGAAGGGAGCGCTCGACGGTGTGGGTGGGTGGTTCGTACGGCATGGCGCCACATAGCGTACGCCGCCCGATGCCACCCGCGACACCCAGGCCTACCGACGGAGCAGTGGAACCATGACCTGATCGATCAGTTCGGTGAACTCCTCGTCCCCCCATTCGCTCCCGCACACCTTGGAGCGGTACATCATCATCGCCGGGATGACATCGCATACGTAGGGGTCCATGGCCTCGGGGCGCACCTCTCCGCGCTCGACTCCACGGCGTACGACCTCTTTGATCAGCTCCACGCTCGGCACGATGACCCCGTCGAAGATCACCCCGTGAAATCGCTCGGCGGCCACCGTGTCGCACTCGTGAAGCACGGCGCGGAGAGCGAATCCGGGCCGCGAGAACATCGCCTCACGCATCTGCCGGCACAGCTGAAGGAGATCCTCCCTGACCCCGCCGCAGTCCGGCGCGGAGTCGAGCCTGGGCAGAGCAGCCTGCAGCGCGTCCACGACGAGATCTTCTTTGGACGGCCAGCGGCGATAGACCGCGGCCTTGCCGGTCTGCGCGCCCGCGGCCACACCTTCCATCGTCAGGCCGTTCCAGCCGACGGTGCTGAGCTGCTCGAGCGTGGCCTCGAGGATCGCACGTTCGAGGACGGGGCCCCGCCGACGCAGGGAGGCCGTCTGAGCGGTAGCGGCGCTCCAGCGCGAAGTAGCCATGAAATTCACTCCGTTGGGTTCGAGGCAGCTTCAGTGAACGGTTGCGTTCACTAATGGGGAGTCGCTACCGTTGAGTGGATAGTGAACGGGGGTGTTCACTAACGCACTTGTGGGGGACCCATAGTGACAACCTCTCAGTTAACCAAGGATCAAGGACCGAGGCCCGGTGCCGCCCGCCGAGAAGGCCGACCCGGTATCGCCCTGACCGTCATCGCGGCCTGCCAGTTAATGGTGGTCCTCGACGCGACGATTGTGAACATCGCGCTCCCGCACATTCAGGACGCTCTCAAATTCTCCACCACCGACCTCACCTGGGTCGTCAGCGCGTACACCCTCACCTTCGGTGGCCTGCTGCTTCTCGGTGGCCGCGCCGGTGACATCCTCGGCCGCCGCCGGGTCTTCATGACCGGCATCCTGGTCTTCACCCTCGCCTCGCTCCTGGGTGGATTCGCCCAGGAACCCTGGCAGTTGCTGGCGGCGCGCGCCCTTCAGGGCGTAGGTGGCGCGATCGCATCACCCACCTCCCTGGCACTCATCACCACGACCTTTCCCGAAGGCCCCGAGCGCAACCGCGCGTTCGGTGTCTTCGCCGCCGTCTCAGCGGGCGGCGGCGCCATCGGCCTGCTGACCGGCGGCATGCTCACGGAGTGGCTCGACTGGCGCTGGGTGCTGTTCGTGAACGTACCCATCGGCATCCTGATCGCCTTCCTCGCCCCGCTCTACATCAGCGAGTCCGAGCGCCATCCGGGCCGCTTCGACATCGCGGGCGCCCTCACGTCGACCCTCGGCATGGCCTCGCTGGTCTACGGATTCATCCGGGCGGCTGAGGAGGGCTGGCGCGACAGCATCACCCTGGGGTCGTTCGTCGCGGCCGTCGTGCTGCTTCTGGCATTCGCACTGGTCGAGAGCCGGGCGAAGGAACCGATCACTCCGCTGAGGATGTTCGCGGACCGCAACCGCTCGGGCTCGTATGTGATCATGCTGAGCCTGGCCGCCGCGATGTTCGGCATGTTCTTCTTCATCGTGCTCTTCGTCCAGAACGTACTGGGCTACACACCGATCGAGGCGGGCCTCGCCTTCCTGCCGGTCACGGTCGCCATCGTGGCGGGCGCCGGCATCTCCCAACGGCTGCTTCCGGTCCTCGGCCCCAAGCCGTTCATGGTGACCGGCTCGGCCCTCGTCGCCGTCGGACTCAGCTGGCAGACCTTTGTCAGCCCGGACAGTACGTACGTGAGCGGAGTGCTCGGCCCGATGCTGCTGTTCGGTTTCGGCATGGGTCTGAACTTCGTGACCCTTACATTGACGGCCGTCTCCGGAGTCGCCCCGCACGAGGCGGGCGCGGCATCGGGCCTGCTCAACGCGACGCAGCAGGTGGGTGGTTCACTCGGCCTCTCCATCCTGACCACGGTGTTCGGCACGGCGAGCCGGGACGAAGGCAAGGAACAGATGGCGGACTTCATGGCGAACGGATCGCCGGCGCAGAAGGCCGAATTCGCCAAGACCGGAGAGTTGCCGGCGCCCTGGGGACACGAAGTGCTGTCCCAGGGGATCTCGACGGCCTTCATACCAGCTGTCGCGATGGCCCTGCTCGCCCTGGTCACCGCTGTGGTGGTGATTCGGGTGCGCAAGAGCGACTTGGACGCGCTGTCCGGCACGGCGAGCGCGGCCGGTCCCGCGGGCGGCTGACGGGGCGACGACGGGGAGCGTACGTGCCGGGCCGTCCACCTCGGGCGAGGCGGCGGCCCGGCACTCACTCGCAGTGGGCGGCTGCGGGCCGCCTCGCGAGAGCTCACCTCAGCGGTATGAGGCCTCCTGGCCGGCACGGTTGCAGTCCATCACGGTTGCCTCGGACGGCCGTTCCTCGATGATCTCCCTGGCCCGCGCCTCCCCCAGGCTGGTGGCGTACCAAGGGGCTCGCTCGGACCCGAGGCCGTTCGCGATGCCTTCAAGGGCGCAGGAGCGCAAAGGCTCCGGCAGCCCGTCGACGGCCGGTGCGGCATCGGCGGACAGGCCGCGCGCGTACTCCAGGTCGAACTTTCCGGTGTCCTCGTAGCGCTGGACATTGCGCTCGGCGATGAGTCCGTCGGGCGAGAGGAGCCCGAAGGCCAGCACTCCGGCCGCGGCACTCGCGGCGACGGCGCGCGGCAGCCACCGGGCGCCCCACACCCCCGCCGCCATGATCAGCACGATGACCAGGCCGAGCCAGAGCTCCACGGCCACGACCGACACCCTGAGCCGGGTCAGGCCGTAGGCATCGACGTACATGTCCATGCGCCGCACCGCCGACGCCACGACGACGAGCGTGAGGGCGCAGAGCGTGCCGAGCACGGCCCGCACCAGACCGCGGTCGCGTGACCCGTCACGCGGCGCCCAGCGCAGGGCGAGGACGATGACGACCAGGGTGAGCAGGGTGGCGAGCAGCAGCTGCCAGAAGCCCTGGCGCGCATACGCGGCGTACGAGAGATCGGTCTTCTCCAGGACCGCGTCGTACCCACCGAAGAGCACGGCCAGCTGCACCACGTTGAACGCGGCGAACAGCAGGTTCAGGACGATCAGCGGCAGCGCCCACTCGACGCGGCCCCGCTCCCGGCCAGGACCCACGACGAGGCGGTCCCAGCGCACGGGCGCGGCAGCGGTGTGCGCGGCGGCGAGAGCCCCGACGACACCTGCCGCGAAGAGCAGCACGCGCCATGGCCCGTCCGAGACGGAAGCATCGGGCATCAGATCGCCCAGCAGCCCCGCGAAGGCGGCGTCGGCCCCGGCGAACAGCGCGCCGAAGACCAGCAGCAGCACGGCGGTCACGGCGACCGCCCGCAGGACGGGCCCGCTCCTGGACCCGCTCGCGCGGCCCCGCACCCCGCGCCAGCCCCAGCCAAGGCCGGAGAGCACGGCGTCGAAGAGACCGAGCGGGCCGAGCAGGACGCCGGGCCAGGTGCGGCAGCCGTGCAGGGCGAGCGAGCCGAGCGCGACGGCGGAGACGATGGCGAGGAACGAGGGCCAGCCCGCGTCCCGCAGCGCGGGCACGGCCAGCAGCGCGAGGCCACCGATCGCCCAGGCCAGGGTCCAGGGCCGCGGCCTGCGACCGGCCTGTTGTGCGGCGAAGTAAGCGGCGAGCGCGGCGGGCACGGCGACGATCAGCAGGTTGAGTGCGAGCCCGTCGCCGAGCAGCAGCATGCTCAGCAGGCCGGTCGCGAGCACCGCGACGAGCGTGCCTGTCCGGACCGGCGCGGGCGGATCGGCCCGCAGGTCGGCCAGGAACGGCTCGTGCTTGTACGCGCCCGCCGGGTACGCCCAGTCGACGCGAGGCTGCGGGCTCGCCTCCGCGGCACGCTGCCGGGGCACTGCGTCCTCGGGCTCTTCGAACCCCTCGGGCTCGTCGAACTCCTCGAACTCGGACTCCTCAGGCCCCGCAGGTGCCTCGGCGTCGCTGTCCGCTCGTGGATCTGCCACATCTGATGGCTCTGGCGTGGACGGTGTATCGGACACGGGACCCCCTCCCGGCCGGTCCGCACGTGCAGCGGACGGCACGCAGGCGTGGCGGGGCCGCCGGGCGACCGGCATCTCGTTGAGGACACGCAAGTCATGATCAACTCGCGGCCTGGCGGTAAGAGTAGCCGCGAGACCGCGGACGGCCCCCGCATCGGCCATGCTGTGGCATGACCGTGACAGTCACACCGGAACCCCGGAGTCAGCCCGCCGCGACCGGCACCCAGCCGGGCAACACCTCGGTCCGCTCCAGCCACTCCGCGCAGGGCGCACCGCCCGCGCCGGAACCGACCACTCCGCCCACGATGGCGCAGGTCGTGTCCATGTCGCCGCCCACCTGAGCGGTGGACCAGATGGCCCGCTCATAGTCGCCGAGGCCACGGGCGGCCGACCACAGCGCGAACGGCACCGTGTCATGAGCGGTCGTACGACGCCCACAGCCGAGGACCGCGGCGACCGTCGCGGCGTCTCCGTAGTCGAGCATGTCCCGGGCCCGGCGCAGCCCCGCCCCCACGGCACTGCGGGGCACCAGGTCGATGACGCCGTCGAGCAGCGCCTTCGGCGCGGGTGGCCCCGCGGGGTCGGCAGCCAGGGCCGAGGCGGCGGCCACCGCCATGGCCCCCACGACCGCCTCACGGTGCTGATGCGTGGGGTACGCGGAAATCTCCGCCTGGTGCGTCGCCTGCTCCGGATCGTCCGCGTACCAGGCGCCCAGCGGCGCGATCCGCATGGCCGCTCCGTTGCCCCAGGAGCCCTGCCCCTTGAACAGCGCGGAGGCCAGCTCCCGCCAGTCCCCGCCCTCCCGGACCTGCCTGAGCAGCCGGTTCACGGCGGGGCCGTAGCCACGGTCGAAGTCGTGGTGTTCGGCGAAGGACAGGGCGAGCGCGTCCTGGTCGATCCGGTCGTGGCGGACCAGGACCGCGAACACGGAGCAGGCCATCTCGGTGTCGTCGGTCCACTGCCAGGGGCCTGGGGGCGCTTCCCGTCGCTTCAGCAGCGGGTAGTTCGCGGGCACGAAGAATTGAGAGCCCAGCGCGTCCCCCACCGCCAGTCCGCGCAGGCTGGCCAGAGCGCGGGCCAGGCGCCGGTCGGGAGAGGAGTCAGCGGTCATCGCTCTGCCACTCTATCCGGTGACGCCGTACGGTTCGGGTTCGCGCCAGCGTTCGAACGGCCGGTCCAGTGTGTACTTGCCGTCGTCGCCGAGCACCAGCGTCCGCATCTCGCCGTTCCCGGGGTTGGACAGCGACTCGAAGTCCGCCACCGACCAGTGGAACCAGCGCATGCAGAAGAGCCGCATGGTCAGGCCGTGGGTGACCAGGAGGACGTTCGGCGGATGGTCCGGGGCCTCGAAGCTCCGGTACAGGCTCTCCAGGAACGCCCCCACCCTGTCGTAGACGTCGGCCCCCGACTCGCCCTGGGCGAAGCGGTAGAAGAAGTGTCCGTACGCGTCGCGGTACGCCTTCTGCAGCTTGACGTCGTCCCTGTCCTGCCAGTTCCCCCAGTCCTGCTCCCGCAGCCGCGGCTCCTCACGCACGCGCACGAGGTCGGGGTCGAGCCTGAGGGCCCGGAAGGTCTCGTGGGTGCGGCGATAGGGCGAGACGTACACGCTCACCCGCTCCTGGCCGACGGCGTCCCGTAGCTGCCCGCCCGTCTCGTCCGCCTGCCGCCACCCCTTCTCGGTGAGCGCAAGCGCGTGGTCGGGTTCGCGTTCGTACACGGTGTCGTCGGCGTTCCCGGCCGACTCGCCGTGCCGGACAAGGAAGATGCGCCGCGGACGTGCCATACGGAAACCCTAGATCGGCCCTTCCCGGGCGGCTCAACCGGTCGGCCGTCCGGGCTCCATCCGGCGTATACGGCCGCCACCTACGCCTGCGCCACGGCAGGTCACCCAGCGCGACGTCACACCGTCCACGACGGCTCCAGTTCCACGATGTCACCGGCCAGCGCAGCGACATCGGCCTCGGTCTGGGCGCGCAGCGAGAGGCGCTCCACCCGCTCCCTGCGGTACTTGCCGTGCTCGGCGGCCGACAGCCACATTGAGAGGACCAGGAACTCGTGCCCGGGCGCCTCTCCGAAGAGCCCGCGCACCATTCCCGGAGAGCCCGCCATCGCCGGGTTCCAGACCTTCTCCTGCATCAGCGCGAAGTGCTCCACCCGCGCCTCACGGACCCGGCAGTGCGCCACCCGCACCACGTCGGCGTCCGCGAAGCGCGGCTCGAAGCCCGTCTTCACGTCGAAACGGTGGTCGAAGAGCTTGATCTGGATGTCCTTGAAGGTGCCTGACTGCGTGGCGGCGAGCCGGTCATGGGAGCGCGCCATGAAGGAGTCGTAGAAGGCCCGGCTCTCCCAGAAGCCGAAGACGTGCGCCACGCCCGGCCGCTCACGGCTCCACCCTCCACCCTGTCCCCGGAACCCCGGCTCCCCCAGAAGCCCCGCCCACTTTCGCTGTCCCCGCTCGAACCCCCGTCGGTCCACCACGGTGCAGCGAATCCACTTGACCAGCACCGCGCCATCGTACGGCGCCGAGGGTGGCCCGGGTCACGCTCCGGCGTAGTGCGCCCGGATCAACTCGGCGCAATCATCGGCGTTCAGTTCAATCCCGAACTCCCGGACGAGGACCTCCCCCAACTCGGCGGCGGATACGTCGCGTTCGTCCGATGTGCCGTCCGGCCGCGTCACCGTCAAGTGCTCGCCGACCAAGGTGCGGCGCACCTCCGGAGCGGCCCTCTGGATCACCGGGCGGCGGATGAACGACGACCTGGGGTGGGTCGATGTGTAGTGGTTCATCACTACGTAGTCGACGGGAAGCCGTTCTTCCAGGGTGTATTCATAGAGATCGAACCAGCCGTCCGCGTGCTCGGTCCGCAACACCCGTGCACCGTTTGCTTCCTGGACGATCCCGAACCGCCACTCTCCTTGTCGCACGTCCTGCCGTACGTCTTCTTGTACGTCGCCCACGCCCCCCATGGGGATCGGTTCGAGCAGCCCTTCGGCGCCGAAACCGACGTCACAGTGCCACTGCCGCCCGTCCGCCTCGACCTTCAGGAGCATGTGCGTCACCGCGCGACGCGACGAGGCACCCGCCCTGACCCGCGCGCCAAGTCCCGTGACGGCGAAGCCGATCCGTTCCAGAACCGCCGCGAACAGGAGGTTCTGCTCGTAGCAGTAGCCACCTCTGCACTGTCGCACCAGCTTGTCCTGCAGTGCGGTCAGGTCCAGCGGCACGGGCCGGCCGAGCATCATCTCCAGGTTCTCGAAGGGGATCGCCGCCACATGCGCCCGGTGGAGCGCACGGAGTGTGTCGAAGTCGGGCTTCGTCTCTCCTTGGTGACCGATCCTGGCCAAGTAGGCCTCGATGTCCAGTTCTTCCCCGTTCCATGTCATGGGTCCAATGATCGTCGCGCCCGCGTAGGTGCGCCACCGGGAATGCCCGCGGCGGGTCCAACGGCCCTGCCGACCACGAAACTTCAGCGATGTCAGTCATCCGTCGTAGCGTGTCTGTAGGGCGTGCCGTGTGGACATGTCTTGTGCGTGAGCGTCAGCCGGGACCAGCAGGAGGGGGAACTCCGTGAGCAGTGTCAGCAAGGGGATCAAGAAGGTCGAGGTGGGGCTCAAATGGGATCCGAGTCCTGTCGGCTCACCGCCGCATGATCTCGACATCATCGCCGCGACCTACACCGCGGACGCCCCGTACGACAGCCCGGTGTACCTGGTGCACTTCGACAGCCGCGCCCCCGACGGGACGATCACCCTCAACAGGGACAGCAAGACAGGGCAGGGGTTCGGCTTCGACGAGGTCATGACCCTGGAGCTCGACCGGCTCGCGGCGACGTACGCGCGCGTGGTGGTCGGTGTGGCCATACAGCCTCACGAGGGGCACAAGGTGTTCGGCGACATCCCGAACACCGCGGTGCGCATCCGCGAAGGACACAGGGACCTCGCACACAGCGACCTCTCCGCGGTCTCCGGGCACACGGCCGCGACGATCGCCGAGTTCACCCGGGCCGAGTCGGGCGCATGGTCCTTCCGCGAGTTCATCCACGGGTTCGAGGCCGACCCGACGTCCTTCGCGGCCGTGATGGGGACCGAGATCTGAGCACCGCCGCACCGTCACGTACGGCGCGAAGGACGGCTCACGGGAAACGCCAAGGACGGTGGACCGATTTCTCGGTGCCACCGCCCTTGGCGTTCAGGCTTCACTCCTGGTCAGTGCCCGGAGCTCAGGCCGGTGCGGCAATCAGCTGCAACCGCTGGTCGAGCCGCAGCCCTCGCAGATGTAGCAGGAGCCGGCACGCTGCATCTTCGTCCCGCAGGAGAAGCACAGCGGCGCGTCGGCCTGGATGCCCAGCTGCATCTCCACGAGCTCGGCGCTGGTGTGCGCCTGCTGCGGAGCCGGCTTCTCGGCCTCGACCTTCGGCACGGCGACCGACTTCAGGACCTCGGGCTGCCGCGGGGCCGACTGGGCCAGACCCTCGACGTCGACCTCGGACTCGTCCATGGAGGGCTCGTACGAACCGGTCTCCAGGTGACGCTGGCGCTCCTCGGCCGAGTGGATGCCGAGCGCGGAGCGCGTCTCGAAGGGCAGGAAGTCCAGCGCCAGGCGGCGGAAGATGTAGTCGACGATCGACTGCGCCATCCGCACGTCCGGGTCGTCCGTCATGCCGGCCGGCTCGAAGCGCATGTTCGTGAACTTCGAGACGTAGGTCTCCAGCGGAACGCCGTACTGCAGGCCCACGGAGACGGCGATCGAGAAGGCGTCCATCATGCCCGCGAGGGTCGAACCCTGCTTGGACATCTTCAGGAAGACCTCGCCGAGACCGTCGTCCGGGTAGGAGTTGGCGGTCATGTAACCCTCGGCGCCACCCACGGTGAAGGAGGTGGTGATCCCCGGGCGGCCCTTGGGAAGGCGCTTGCGGACGGGGCGGTACTCGACCACCTTCTCGACCGCGGCACGGATCGTGTCCTCGGCCTTCTCGGTGACCTCGGCGTTCCCGTCGCCCTTCTTCTTGGCGGAGAGGGGCTGGCCGACCTTGCAGTTGTCGCGGTAGATGGCGAGCGCCTTGACGCCCATCTTCCAGGCCTCGTAGTAGACCTCTTCGACGTCCTCGACGGTGGCCGTCTCCGGGAGGTTGACCGTCTTGGAGAGCGCGCCGGAGATCCACGGCTGGATGGCCGCCATCATCCGGACGTGACCCATCGCGGAGATGGAGCGCTCGCCCATCGCGCAGTCGAAGACCTCGTAGTGCTCGGTCTTGAGACCCGGGGCGTCGATCACATTGCCGTTCTCGGCGATGTGGGCGACGATCGCCTCGATCTGCTCCTCCTGGTAGCCCAGGCGACGCAGGGCCTGCGGCACGGTGCCGTTGACGATCTGCATCGAGCCGCCGCCGACGAGCTTCTTGAACTTGACCAGGGCGAGGTCGGGCTCCAGGCCCGTGGTGTCGCAGGACATCGCGAGACCGATGGTGCCGGTCGGGGCGATGACGGACGCCTGAGAGTTACGGAAACCGTTCTTCTCACCGAGGCGGAGCACGTCCTGCCAGGCCTCCGTGGCGGCGGCCCAGATCGGCGTGTCCAGGTCGTCCACACGGGGCGCCATGGCGTTGGCGTCGGAGTGCTGCTTCATGACGCGCTTGTGCGGCGTGGCGTTCTTGGCGTAGCCGTCGTAGGGGCCGACGACTGCGGCGAGCTCGGCCGAGCGCTTGTACGACGTGCCCGTCATCAGCGAGGTGATGGCGCCGGCCAGGGAGCGGCCGCCGTCCGAGTCGTACGCGTGGCCGGTGGCCATCAGCAGGGCGCCGAGGTTGGCGTAGCCGATGCCCAGCTGGCGGAAGGCGCGGGTGTTCTCGCCGATCTTCTGCGTCGGGAAGTCCGCGAAGCAGATCGAGATGTCCATCGCGGTGATGACCAGCTCGACGACCTTGGAGAAGCGCTCGGCGTCGAAGGACTGGGAGCCCAGGCCGTCGTCCTTGAGGAACTTCATCAGGTTCAGCGAGGCGAGGTTGCAGGACGTGTTGTCCAGGTGCATGTACTCGCTGCACGGGTTCGAGCCGTTGATCCGGCCGGACTCCGGGCAGGTGTGCCAGGCGTTGATGGTGTCGTCGTACTGGATGCCGGGGTCGGCGCAGGCCCAGGCGGCCTCGGCCATCTTGCGGAAGAGCGACTTGGCGTCGACCTCCTCGATGACGTCGCCCGTCATGCGGGACGTCAGGCCGAACTTGCCGCCCTCCTCGACCGCCTTCATGAACGTGTCGTTCACGCGGACCGAGTTGTTGGCGTTCTGGTACTGGACGGACGTGATGTCGTCGCCGCCCAGGTCCATGTCGAAGCCCGCGTCACGCAGGGCGCGGATCTTCTCCTCTTCCTTCACCTTGGTCTCGATGAAGCCCTCGATGTCGGGGTGGTCGACGTCGAGGATGACCATCTTGGCCGCGCGGCGCGTGGCGCCACCCGACTTGATCGTTCCTGCGGACGCGTCGGCACCGCGCATGAAGGAGACCGGACCGGAGGCGTTGCCGCCGGAGGAGAGGAGCTCCTTGGAGGAACGGATGCGGGAGAGGTTCAGGCCGGCGCCGGAGCCGCCCTTGAAGATCATCCCCTCTTCCTTGTACCAGTCGAGGATCGAGTCCATGGAGTCGTCCACGGCCAGGATGAAGCAGGCGGAGACCTGCTGCGGCTGGGGCGTGCCGACGTTGAACCAGACCGGCGAGTTGAAGCTGAAGATCTGGTGCAGGAGGGCGTACGCCAGCTCGTGCTCGAAGATCTCGGCGTCGGCGGGCGAGGCGAAGTAGCTGTAGTCCTCGCCTGCCTTCCGGTACGTCTTCACAATGCGGTCGATCAGCTGCTTGAGGCCGGTCTCGCGCTGCGGGGTGCCAACGGCCCCGCGGAAGTACTTGCTGGTGACGATGTTGACCGCGTTCACCGACCAGAAGTCGGGGAACTCGACGCCACGCTGCTCGAAGTTGACCGAGCCGTCGCGCCAGTTGGTCATGACGACGTCTCGGCGCTCCCAGACCACCTCGTCGTACGGATGCACGCCGGGCGTCGTATGGATGCGCTCGATACGCAGACCCTTGCTGGCCTTGGATCCCTTGGCGCGGGAACCTCGTGCCGGGCCGCTCGTCGTCTCGGTCATGCCGCCTCCCTGTATCAGGCTAAAACGCCCTGAAGTGCCACGTTCTTCCCGTGACACGGTGTTGTCTGGTGCCGCGGAACCCGCGAAGGTCACCGCAACAGGTCTGTGTGTGCCGCCGTCGGCCGTTCAGCCGGTCAGTCGGCGGCAGTGGCAGGCACCGGGACTTCGACAGTCCCTCCGGGCCCGCAGTCTTTCGCGCCGTGCTCGCCGCCGGCGCCCTGCGGCTCATCGTCGAGCCGCTTTTCCCGCTGGTCCCTCAGCTCCCCGATGGCAGCCTCGAAGTCCTCAAGTGAGTCGAACGCCCGATACACGGACGCGAAGCGCAGGTAGGCCACGAGGTCCAGCTCCTGCAGCGGACCGAGTATGGCCAGACCCACGTCGTGCGTGGTCAGTTCCGCGCTTCCGGTGGCCCGCACCGCCTCTTCGACCCGCTGGCCGAGCTGGGCGAGAGCGTCCTCGGTCACCGGCCGCCCCTGGCACGCCTTGCGTACGCCGTTGATCACCTTCGTACGGCTGAAAGGCTCGGTCACGCCACTGCGCTTGACCACCATCAGCGAACACGTCTCCACCGTCGTGAAACGGCGGGAGCAGTCGGGACACTGACGGCGCCTGCGGATCGACGTGCCGTCGTCGGTGGTGCGACTGTCGACTACGCGACTGTCGGGGTGCCTGCAGAAGGGGCAGTGCATGGAACTCCCAACCCTCCTTCATGACACGACTCATAGGCCTCAACAGGCCCATGAGGCCCTCGAAGCAGCCCCAAGCATAGGCGATGCCCGAGGCCTGAAAAGACCGGGGACCACAACTTCTGGGCCGTGGTTGCAATCCAACCACTAGATCTGGGGTTTGGCCGTAAATTCGACCCCATCGCGTGTCGCACACCCACGGCCCGCCGTGAAGGTTACGAGCCCGCCCCGCGCGCCGCACGAGAAGGGGGCGGCGCCGGGTTGACCGGACGATGAGTGGCAGTATGGGAGCCCCACCGAGGGGGCCACGACCCCGGCGGTGAAGCGTACCGTAATGAACCGAAATGCCATTCGGCTCGAACGTTAGCCATACACCCAGACGCATGATCCCGGCAGGCATTCTGCGATTTTTCACTCGAACGTGTGTTTGGCGCAACCTTTCGAAAGCAACTACCGTTGGCTAACTAGGGAGAACATCTCGAGAGGGGCCGACAGACGTGACCACCACCGCAGACAGCGCCACCATCACTGCCCAGGACCGCCAGAGCCGACTCGAGCCGGTGCATGCCATGAATGACGCAAGCACGAACCAGGAGGGCCCCAAGCCCACACGCTCCCTACCGGGCCGACCTCCTGGTATCCGCGCCGACAGCTCGGGGCTCACCGACCGGCAGCGCCGGGTCATCGAGGTCATCAGGGACTCGGTGCAGCGGCGGGGCTACCCGCCGTCGATGCGGGAGATCGGGCAGGCGGTTGGCCTCTCCAGCACCTCGTCGGTGGCCCACCAGCTGATGGCCCTGGAGCGCAAGGGCTTCCTGCGCCGCGACCCGCACCGCCCGCGTGCGTACGAGGTGCGCGGCTCGGACCAGCCGAGCAGCCAGCCCACGGACACGGCAGGCAAGCCCGCCGCTTCGTACGTCCCGCTGGTCGGCCGCATCGCGGCCGGTGGCCCGATCCTCGCCGAGGAGTCGGTGGAGGACGTCTTCCCGCTCCCCAGGCAGCTGGTCGGCGACGGTGAGCTGTTCGTCCTCAAGGTCGTCGGTGACTCGATGATCGAGGCCGCGATCTGCGACGGCGACTGGGTGACGGTGCGCCGCCAGCCCGTCGCGGAGAACGGCGACATCGTCGCCGCCATGCTCGACGGCGAAGCGACGGTCAAGCGGTTCAAGCGCGAAGACGGACACGTGTGGCTACTGCCTCACAACTCCGCGTATCAGCCCATCCCCGGTGACGAGGCGACGATCCTCGGCAAGGTGGTGGCGGTGCTGCGGCGGGTGTGAGCCTCCGCCCCTGACCGGGCCCCGGAACCAACTGCGCCGGTTCCGGGGCCCTGCTGCGTCCGGGGGCGGTACGCCGGTCGGGCTCGCCCGCGCCGAAGCCCTACTCCTCGGTGGCCTGCTCCTCGGCGGCAACCATGGGTCCGGCCTTGGCCGCCGCGTCGATCGCGGACAAGGAGCGGCGCACCTGATTGCGGTCCGTCGTGTACCAGAAGTCGGGAAGCGAGGCCCGCAGATAGCTGCCGTAGCGCGCGGTCGCGAGCCGTGGGTCCAGGACCGCGACCACTCCACGGTCCTCTGATGCCCGCACGAGCCGTCCCGCGCCCTGCGCCATCAGGAGCGCCGCGTGCGTCGCGGCGATGGCCATGAAGCCATTGCCTCCGTTGTCGTCCACCGCCTTCTGGCGGGCGCTCATCAGCGGGTCGTCGGGACGCGGGAACGGGATCTTGTCCATGACCACCAACTGGCAGCTGACGCCCGGCACATCGACGCCCTGCCACAGCGAAAGCGTCCCGAACAGACAGGTCTGCTCGTCCGCCGCGAAGTTCTTGATCAGCTCACCCAGCGTCTCCTCGCCTTGGAGCAGGATGGGCACGTCGAGCCGGCCCCGGAGCTCCTCGGCGGCGTTCTGAGCGGCACGCATGGACGAGAACAGGCCGAGCGTGCGGCCACCCGCCGCCTCGATCAGCTCCGCCAGCTCGTCGATCATGTCGCTGCGCGTGCCCTCACGGCCCGGCCTTGCCAGGTGCTGGGCGACGTACAGAATCCCCTGCTTGCGGTAGTCGAAGGGTGAGCCGACGTCGAGGCCCTTCCACACCGGGGCGTCTTCGGACTCGGTGCCCTCGGGAGCGAGCCCCAAGGAAGCCCCCACTCCGTTGAAGTCGCCGCCGAGCTTGAGGGTGGCCGATGTGAGGACGACGGAACGGTCGCTGAAGAGCTTCTCGCGGAGCAGGCCCGAAACGGACATGGGCGCCACGCGCAGCGAGGCTCCGAAGCGGTCGTGGCGCTCGTACCAGACGACGTCCCACTCGGAGCCGTTCGCGATGCGCTCCGCCACGTCGTGGATCGACTCGACGGAGGCGAGGGCCTGTTTGCGTACGGCGTCCTCGTCCTGGACCGACTTGTCGCGGGTGGAGCCGAGCGCCGAGATGACCGTGCGGGCCGCGTCGCGCAGGGCCATCAGCGCATACCCGAGGTCCTCGGGGATCTCCTCGATGCGGCCGGGCAGTGCCAGCTCCATCACCCGCTCGAAGCCCTCGGACGCGGTCTGGAGCTGATCGGCCGCCTTTTCGTTGACGAGCTTGGCGGCTCGGCGCACAGCGCGGTTGACCTGGCCCGGGGTGAGCTCTCCGGTGGCGACGCCGGTGACCCGGGAGACCAGCTCATGGGCCTCGTCCACGATCAGTACCTCGTGCTGGGGAAGGACCGGGGCGCCCTCGATGGCATCGATCGCAAGGAGCGCGTGGTTGGTGACCACGACCTCGGAGAGCTTGGCCCGCTCACGCGCCGCCTCGGCGAAGCACTCCGCTCCGTACGCGCACTTCGTCGCCCCCAGGCACTCCCTGGAGGAGACGGACACCTGCGACCAGGCGCGGTCGGAGACGCCGGGCGTGAGGGCGTCCCGGTCGCCCGTCTCGGTCTCGTCCGCCCAGTCGCGCATCCGCAGCAGGTCCTGGCCGAGCTTGCTGGTGGGGGCGGCGGCCTCGAACTGGTCGAAGAGACCTGGGCCCTCCTCCTCTTCCTGCGGCACTCCCTCGTGGAGGCGGTGCAGGCAGAGGTAGTTCGAGCGGCCCTTGAGCATGGCGAACTGAGGGCGGCGGCGCAGCAGCGGATGCAGGGCGTCCACCGTGCGCGGCAGGTCACGCTCCACGAGCTGGCGCTGCAGCGCCAGCGTGGCCGTCGCGACCACGACGCGCTCGCCGTGCGCGAGGGCGGGCACCAGATAGCCGAGGGACTTGCCCGTGCCGGTACCGGCCTGGATCAGCAGGTGGGAGCCGTCGTCGATCGCCTCGGCGACGGTCTCGGCCATGGTCACCTGGCCAGGGCGCTCTGTGCCGCCGACGGCGGTGACGGCGGCGTGCAGGAGCTCGGGAAGGGAGGGCTTTGTCATAGCGCGACTACCCTACGGGTCTCCACTGACAATCCCTCGATCACGGCCGGTGGAGGGGGTTCGGCACGCTCCCGTGCACGGCGGCGTGCGGGCGCTCTGGGCGGTCACGGTATCCGTCGAGGTGAAGCCGGTTCCGGTTCAGACAGAGCCGCTCGATGCGCGGGGTCAGCAGGTCGAACATCTCGTACCGCTCCTTGAGCTGCGGGGCGCGCGCCTGATGGCGGAGGATCTCGGCACGGACGAGGGACCAGAAGTCGCTCTCCGGGATACCCAGCTGCTCGTGGCAGAGCGGGGCGAGATAGCGGAAGACGCCCACGAAGAGCCCGGAGTGGATGAACTGCGTGAGGAAGTCGGGGCGTTCGGTGAGCAGTACGTCGCGGACGTCGTCCGGCATCGACGCGTGCTCCGGAAGTGCCTCGGCGCTGACGTTGATGTCGTCGACGAAGTCCTTCACCGCGAGCCGGACGGGCACGTCCTTGTCGTCGAAGACGACGATGGCGTTCTCCCCGTGAGGGGAGAACACGGTGCCGTACCGGTAGAGGAACTGCAGGAGCGGAGGCAGCAGCGCCGCGAAGAGGTGCCGCAGCCAGACCTCGGGGGCCAGGCCTGAGCGCTCGACCAGCTCGGCGACGAAGGCCTTGCCCTGCGGGTCGGTGTGCAGTAAGGAGGCAAGCGTGCGGGCGCGCTCGTCGGGCGCGAGATACCGGGTGATCGGTTCGCGCCAGATCGCGCCGAGCAGTTCCTTGTACTGGTAAGGGACCTCGGGAAGGTCGTCGTACAGCGGGTGGGCGACGGTCACCGACGCGACCTCGCCGAGCAGGATCACCCGGCATTCGTCACGCAGGAAGGGGTCCGCTTCGCGCAGTGCGTGCATCCAGGCGGTGACGGCGGGGGCGGCCAGGGTGCGCTCGGTCGGGAGTCCGCGCCACACCAGGGTGTTGAGGACCGACAGCGGCAGCTTGACGGTGTGCCGGTCGGGACGGGACATGTTCAGGAACGTACGAATGGACTGCTGGGGCAGCCGCAGATCGCCGTCGGTGGTGAGGGGCACGATCCTCCCCGCGGCGACGGAAGGGGCGAAGAGGGGCAGGACGACGTCGTCCCACTGCCACGGGTGGACCGGCAAGTAGAGATAGGCGTGCGGGTCGAGGCCGCGTGCCCTGAGTATGTCCGCGAAGGACTCCCGGGTGGCGGGGGTGAGCTCACGTGAGTACAGCCGCTCCGCCGTGTCCAGGCCGGCGACGCCTCGGTAGGCAGCGAGGCCGGTGTGGACCGCGATCCAGGGAAGCCGCGCGGTCAGGCGGGCCTCGGGCGCCCAGCGCGCGGCGTCGCTCGCGGAGAAGCCGATGCGGCCCTTGTTGAGGACGAGCCAGGGGTGGCCGGTCTGATGGCCTTCGAGTTCCGCGTAGCCGAGGTCGGCGAGCTGCGATGCGCTGAGGGCGGTCTGGTCGAGCCTGGCGTCGGCGGCGAGCGTGACGGTCAGCTCGCGGATGAGGTGGCCGAGCGTGGCGCCGTCGATTCCCAGGGTGCGGCGGGCCCGGGTGAGGAAGCGGAGGGGGTCGCTGAAGGGGAGCGGCGGCCCTTCGCCCTCGGCCAGGGCCAGGCTGGCCGGGTCGACGTGCCAGCTTCCGTACGAGCCGCGGCGGGCACGGAAAAGGAGGCGGGCCGCTCTCGGCCGCCCGGGTTCGCCGGGTCCGCTGCTCTCGCCGGGTCCGCTGCTGTCGCCTTCTTCGCAATCGTCATGGTCACCGCCGTCGAGGTCGAGGCTGTAGCTGTCCGTGTCGCCCGGTCCGGCGGGGGCGGGCTTGATGATCTCCTCATAGGCGAACTCACCGACCATCTTGGCGAGGAGGCGGCGCCCGCCGCTCGCCCACCTGTCCGGGGTCAGCTCGGGCGGGTCGTAGAGAGCGGACGGTTCGCGGGACGTCGGAGGGACGGACGGATTCGGCACGGGGACTCCTGAGGGAGGGAACCGGATCAGGTCGAGCGGTGTACCAAGAGTGAGCGGGTCAGAGCACTGCGCGCAGGGCCCGGTCACGGACCATGAGCGCCGCACGTTTGTCGGGCAGATCCACCTCGGCGGCGAATCGGAAGCCGGCGCTGAGAAACGCGGAGACGGAGGGGGTGTTGCGCAGGTCGGGTTCTGCGATGACGCGTGCGCATGCGGCGCGGTGATCGAGCACAAGGTCGGCGACGGCTCTCAGCAGAGAGGTGCCGAGCCCCCGGCCGCGATCGGCGACACCGCCGATGAGGAGGTGAAGACCGGTGTCGTGCGGGCGGGCCGGGTAGTGGCGGGCCAGGGCGTCGAGGTCCGCGCGGTAGACCTCCCAGTAGCTCATCGGTGTGCCGTCCAGAACGCCGAGGCACGGGACGCTGCGTCCGTCTCCGTCGATCTGGTCGCGCAGATGCGTCTGTGTGACGTCATCGGCTCCGGCCAGTTCCCAGAACGCCGCCACGGCGGGGTCGTTCATCCACCGGCTAATGAGAGGGAGGTCGCGTTCGACGCGTACGGGTACGAGTTGGAAGACACCGGCAGAGGTGGTCGCGGGGCCCCAGTCGGAGACGTTGTCGAGCAGATCGTCGGCTGACGAGGCGGCCGACGGTGCCGGGGCACGGTCGGCCGTGCGCGCGCCGGCATCGATACCCCCCGCACCCACGCCCACGCCCTGCGCGACTTGCACGCCCTGCGCGCCCACGCCCTGCACGGCCTCTGCCTCATCCGTGCCGCTCGTGCCGAACAGGGCGATGAGCTCGTCCGGGAGGCGCAGGTCCAGGGTGTCTTGGACGTCTGCCTTGTCAGCTGCCCTGTCAGCTGCCTTGTGGGCTGCTCTGGCGGCGTTGGAGGACTCGGGGGTCGTCTCGGTTCCGGCGTCGGCGCTCGCGTCGGGGGGAGGCGGAGGCACGGCGTCTCTCCTCTCAGAAAGGGTCAGAAAGGTGGGTCATGTTCCTCAGGAATGAAGGGGGTTGGCGATGGAGACGTAGACGGACTGGGTGTCGACCGGGCCCACGAGCTCGTCGAGTCCACGAAGGCGGGTCAGCAGGTTGGCCTTGCAGCGCAGCACCGGTGAGTCGAGAAGCAGGGCGGGGAGCGGCGAACGCAGCGGAGCGGGGCCGGAGACGACGTCGCCGAGGAAGCGGCGGAACCCCGCGAGCAACAGCTGCTCGTCGGCCAGGCGTTGGGCGCCGAGCGCTCCGATGAGGCCGAGGACGTTGTTGATGCCGAGGTAGTAGGCGAACCGCTCGTCTGCCACCTCGTCGGACACGAACGTGTCGCTGTGCTCGCCGATTCCGGGGAGCCGTCGCTCGAGTTCGGTGCGACGGGACTCCCGGAAGTAGTAGCCCTGGTTGTCGCGGTAGCGGCCGCCCACCGGCCAGCCGTCGGAGTCGATCAGCAGGAGGGTGTTCTGCTGATGGGCCTCCAGGGCGACACCTGCCTCGCTGTCCAGCCAGAGCACGGGGCGTACGACGTTCTCCAAGTAGCGCAGGAACCACTCCGTGGCGACGGCTCCCCGGGGACGGCCCGTCCGTCCGGCCAGGCGGGTGACGATCTCGCCGAGCCGGGAGCGCATCGGGGCGCGGTCATGCCCGGTGGAGTGCGGTGACGGCCTGGGCGAGACGAGTCCGGCGATGCAGGTGACGTCGTCGCCGGGGCCGAAGGGGTTGTGCCGGATCATCACGTCGAGTCCGGTGACGGGCGCGCCGTCGGGGCCGGTCACGGCGAGCCAGGCCGGATCGCGGATCACGTCGAAGCCCGGGTGAGCTGCCTGCCACTGCTCGGCGAGACCGCTGCGCAGCAGCCGGTGGACCTCGACGCCGCGGTGGAGTTCCTTGCGGAGGTTCTCACGACGGGAGTTGGTGATGCGCAGGCCGAGGGAGAGCTTCAGCATGGCTGGGGCGCCGGAGCGGTAGAGGGTGCGCACGGAGGAGGTCGGGTACCACGGTGCTCCGTGGGGGCCGAGGTCCTGGAGGAGTCCGGCTTCCAGGAGCGCGGCGGTCGCGGGGCGGTGCCTGAGCTCACGCATCTGCCAGGGGTGCAGGGGCAGCGCGGCGCTGGCTTCCGGCAGCGGCAGGTCCTGGCCTGCAAGGCGGGCGGTGAGCTGCTGGGCCGGGAGGGTGCGGCCCCGCTCGGTCCAGGCCGAGTCCGCGGCGAGCACGGAGGGGTCGACGGCGAGCCAGTGCAGCGCGAAGGCGCCGCGCAACTCCGGGGAGTAGAGGCGGGATTCGGTGTCGGAGAGTCCCTCGCGGCTCTTCGGGGTGGGGTGCAGGGGGTGGCCGAGGAGCAGGGATTGTTCGGCGGCGAGGAAGAGGTCGGGCTCGTCGCCGGGGTTGTTCCTGCGGTCGGCGATGAAGGTGGCGGTGCGCCGCACCGAGTCGGCGACGCGGCCGACGAGGTCCCCTCCCTCGACCCGCTCGCCGTCGCTGCCGGCGTCGCTACTGGCCTCGGCACTGGCGTCGCTACTGGCGTCGGTGCGGCCGGGCTCGCGTTGAGCGTCGGCTTCTCCCTGCCCTTCTGCCCCCTCCCCTGGCTGCCTCTCCCCTTGGCCATCCCCCTGGCTCTCCCCCCGGCCGCCCGGATCGGCGGCTTGGCTCGGTCGGCCCGTTTCTCGGCCGAGGAGGGCGGCGACGGTGACGGCGTCGGCCGGGGGTGCGGTCTGAGGGCCGTCCTCCAGGTAGGGGAGGCCGAAGCGGTGCCAGCCGGTGGCCGACCAGTAGTACACGGGGACGAGGAGAGCCGTGCCGCTGGCGTCGAGCGGGATGCGCAGGGCGCCGTGCTCGGGGGCGGGGAAGTCGTTCTCGCGCACCCAGCAGCGCAGGAGGTTCTCGATGGCCGCCACCTGGGCGGCGGTGTGCGGATCGGGGTGCTCCAGAAGGTCGGCGGTCGCGCCGCGCAGCTGCTCGGCCCGGCCGCCTCCCTTCTGCCGGGGGACCGTACCGGGCTCCGCCACCAGCGAGGATTGCTTGCCACACGCGCCTGGGACGTGGGGGTGGGGTGGGCCTTCGGATGCGGGGGTGGCGTTCAAGAGGGCTTCCTTGTGAGGTCGTTCGGGCTCCAGGGCGACGGGCCGGAGCTGTGCTGATGTCTCTTGGCCGTCCGCGGGACGGCCCGGGTCCGGCGTGGCTATCCGTGGTGCGGACGCGCTGCGGCGGAGATCGCGTCGGCGAGGCGGTCCAGGATGGCGGCCGCTTGCTCGTCCGTGATCGTGAGTGGAGGAAGGAGGCGTACGACGCTGGAGTGCCGTCCGCCCAGCTCGACGATGAGTCCGCGGTGCAGGCATTCCCGTTGCACCGCGGCAGCGAGTTCGGGTGCCGGGGGTAGCGGCCGCGGGAAGCGGTCGAGGGCCAGCGGGCGGGCGGCTCCGGCAGCTCCGGCAGCTCCGGCAGGCAGAGGGTGACCGGCCGAAGTGCCACCCGAAGTGCCACCCGATACGCCTGCGCTGCCCGAACTGCCTGCGCTGCCCGCCGGCGGAACAGGCCCGTGGTTCACCGACCGCGGGCCCGGTACGGGGGCCGCGGCGGCCGGGTCCACGAGTTCGACGCCGAGCATCAGGCCTCTGCCGCGGACGTCGCCGATGCAGGGATGCTCGGCGGCCAGGGAGCGCAGCTGGGTGAGCATGCGGGTGCCAAGGACTCCCGCGCGTTCCGCGAGGCCGTTCTCACGGACGTACTCAAGGGTGGCCGCGCCCGCCGCCATGGCGAGCTGGTTGCCGCGGAAGGTGCCCGCGTGGGCGCCGGGCGGCCAGACGTCGAGGTCGTCGCGGTAGACCACGACGGCCAGGGGCAGGCTGCCGCCGATGGCCTTGGAGAGCACCATCACGTCCGGGACGACGCCACTGTGCTCGACGGCCCAGAAGGTGCCGGTGCGCCCCACGCCGGTCTGGACCTCGTCCGCAATGAGCGGGATCGTGCGGGCGGCGGTGATCTCGCGCATCCGGCGCAGCCAGCCGTCGGGGGCGGGGATCACGCCGCCCTCGCCCTGCACCGGTTCGAGGATCATCCCGGCCGGTAGCGGCACACCCGACTTGGGATCGTCGAGGAGGCTCTCGGTCCAGCGGGCCGCGAGTTCGGCACCGTCCGCACCGCCGATGCCGAACGGGCAGCGGTAGTCCTGCGGGTAGGGCAGGCGCGCGACGCGTACGTCCTGTGCGCCGCCGGACACGTCGAGCGCCCCTGCCGTCATCCCGTGGTAGGCGCCGGTGAAGGCGAGCATGCCGTCGCGCCCCGTCGCCGTACGCACGAGTTTGAGCGCGGCCTCCACCGCGTCCGTGCCTGCGGGGCCGCAGAACTGGATCCGGGCGCGGTCCGCGAGCGCGCGGGGCAGTGTGCGGAACAGCTCGGTGGTGAAAGCGTCCTTGACCGGTGTGGCCAGGTCGAGGACGTGCAGCGGTGCCCCCGATTCGAGGACCTTTCTGATCGCTTCGAGCACGACCGGATGGTTGTGCCCGAGGGCCAGGGTCCCCGCACCCGAGAGGCAGTCGAGGTAGCGCTGTCCGTCGGCGCCCTCGATCGTCAGGCCGCGCGCCCGCACGGGCACGATCGGCAGGGCTCGCGCATAGGTGCGCGCCGCCGACTCGCGCGCCGACTGGCGTCGCAGGATCCCCTCGTGTGCTGCGGAGTGCGCCGCGGAAATCGCCGCGGGCGCCGGCTCGGTCACGGCCACGACTGTTGGTCCTCCCGCTGGGAACGGGCGCTTCCCCCTCGATCTGGGCCAGCGCGCCTTCGAGTTGGCAGGGGAGATGAGCGCAGGCCGCCAGTCCCCCGTACGTACCAACGACGAGGGCTGCGGAGGAACACGGGTCATCGGAAGATCCTTGCCGTGGCGGAACCGTTGCCGGTCCAGGACCTGGTGGGGGAGCTATGCACGGTCGGCCACGGGTTCCACATGAAGACTTCGCCCAGCACCCTGTGGCTGGACCACTGTCTGAGGACCTCCGTCGCTCACAAAGTCGCGCACAAAAGCGTGAGCCGTCCGCACGGACGTCAAATCGGCTGCTCTCCGGACAATTGCCAGGTCAGCAAGGTCGTAGCGAAACCGTTGCCGTTCCGTCGGCAGTCCCCCACGGCACCGGCATAGTGTGAGGTGCCGTTCCACCGCGGCAGGGTGTGCGGCGCCACGTGAACTCGGCGCTCAACACACCGTGCGGCAGGCGGTGTCCGGCATGTGAACCATCTCGAAGCCCAGGGGGAATCTCTCTATGCGACCCATACGCCCGCTCAAGACCGCCCGTCGTGGGAGGAGCGCGCGCGGCAGAACCTCCCCTGTGGCGGCCGCTGTCGCGATCGGCGCGGCGCTCGTTCTGACCGCGACGGCCTGTGGCCCGAGCGAGGACAACGCGGGCGACGAACCGTCCGCGTCCCAGCCCGCCGACGACGGCAACGGCAACGACGACGGCAAGGTCAAGATTCCGCAGGACCTCCAGGACCGGCTCAAGGACCACGGCATCGACCTGGACAAGTGGAAGGACGGGGCCTGGAAGAACTGGGACAAGGACGACTGGCTCCGCGAGGCCGGTGACTACGTCAACCCGATCATCGAAGGTCTGTGGGACTCGGACCGCATGCGGGACGCGGACAAGAACCCCGACCGCGGTGTCGACGACAACGACATCTCCGGTGACCAGGGCGTGACCGACCCGACGCCCGAGCCGGTGGAGGCGGCGGCCCTGAAGACGCCGTACGACGCCAGCGCTCCCGCCTCGGGCAAGCTGTTCTTCGACGGCCCCGAAGGCTCGATGGTCTGCTCGGCCACGGTCGTCGAGGACCCGGCGCACCCGGGCAAGTCCAACATGGTGTGGACCGCGGGCCACTGCGTGCACGCGGGCGCGAAGGGCGGCTGGTACCGCAACATCGCCTTCGTCCCCTCGTACAACAACAGCGGCAAGTCGGCCGACGAGCTGCAGAACGCCCCCAAGGAAGAAGTCGCTCCGCACGGCGTCTGGTGGGGCGACTGGGCACAGACCTCCGACCAGTGGATCGAGCAGGGCGGCCCCACGGGCGGCACGGGCGCGCCGTACGACTTCGCGGCCATCCACGTGACGCCCGAGAAGGGCAGCGAGGGCAAGTCCCTTGAGGAGCAGGTCGGTTCGGCTCTCCCGGTGGACTTCAACGCCCCGGCCGTGCCCCAGATCGCGAACATGACGGCGACCGGCTACCCGGCCGCTCCGCCGTTCGACGGCCAGAAGGCGTTCCAGTGCGCCGACAAGCCGGGCCGGCTCTCGATCAGCAAGCCCGACCCGACGATGTACCGCATCGGCTGCACGATGACCGGTGGTTCGTCCGGCGGCGGCTGGGTCGCCGAGGGCTCGGACGGCAAGCCCGCCCTGGTGTCCAACACCTCCATCGGCCCGGTGACGGCCGGCTGGCTCGCCGGTCCGCGGCTCGGCAAGGAGGCCAAGGGCATCTACGGCGCGGTCAGCAAGAAGTTCGCCGACAAGTAGCCGACCGGCAGGCGGTCGGCAGGCGTCTGATGTACGACGGCGGGGTCGCCGCAAACCTTCACGACCCCGCCGTCATTCGTCCCCAATCACACAGGCATAGTGGGGTGTTGCGTTCGGCGGGGCGCTCGTGGAGCTGCCATGCCGACACATGACAAGTACATGGCAAATGCAGCAATCACACGTTCAATTCGGGGGTTACAGCACCATGCGTTCCACTCGTGCGCCCTTCGCGCGCAGTCGCGGGCGACGTCTCGCACTCGCCGCCACCGGGCTCGCCGCGACCCTGGCACTCACCGCCACGGCCTGCGGTCCGAGCGACGACAAGGCGAGCGACAAGGCTGATTCCGGCACTTCCCAGGGCGCGGACAAGGGTTCCGACACCGGCACTGACACCGGCTCCGATGCCGAGCTGCCCGGCGACATCGCCGACAAGCTCAAGGACCACGGCATCGACCCGGACAAGTGGAAGGACGGGGCCTGGAAGAACTGGGACAAGGACGACTGGCTGCGCGAGTCCAAGGACTTCGTCAACCCGGTCATCGAAGGGCTCTGGAAGCCCGAGCGGATGAAGAAGGCCAAGGACCCGAACAAGACGATCGCGGCGAAGGACGCCCCCTCCGATCAGGGCGCGACCGACCCCGAGCCGTCGCCGGTCCAGGCCAAGCGCGAGAAGACGCCGTACCACGAGAACGCCGCCCCGGTCGGCAAGATCTTCTTCGACTCCCCCGAGGGCTCGATGGTCTGCTCCGGCACGGTCGTGAAGGACCCGCGCAACCCGGGCAAGTCCAACCTGGTGTGGACCGCGGGCCACTGCGTGCACGCCGGTTCCGCCGGTGGCTGGTACCGCAATATCACCTTCGTGCCGGCCTACAACGACCTCGGTAAGTCCGAGGCCGAGCTGAGCAACGCCGCCCCGCAGGAGGTCGCCCCCTACGGCCAGTACTGGGCCGACTGGGTGTCGACCTCCGCCGAGTGGATCGACGAGGGCGCCGCTTCGGGCGGTGCCGGTGCGCCGTACGACTACGCCGTGATGCACGTGAAGCCGGAGCAGGGCTCCAAGTCCCTCGAGGAGACGGTCGGCAACGCGCTGGACGTCGACTTCTCGACTCCGTCGGCACAGAGCGTGAGCTCGATGGGCGCCTGGGGCTACCCCGCCGCTCCCCCGTTCGACGGCCAGATCATGCACAAGTGCGTCGACAAGCCCGGCCGTCTCTCACTGACCTCCACCCAGCCGACGATGTACCGCATCGGCTGCACCATGACCGGCGGTTCGTCCGGCGGCGGCTGGTTCCGGATGGTGGGCGACAAGACCCGCCTGGTCTCGAACACCTCGATCGGCCCGGCCGAGAACACCTGGCTGGCAGGACCGCAGCTGGGCAAGGGCGCCGAGCAGGTCTACGACATGATGAGCGAGAAGTACGGCTCCAAGTAGCCGCACGGCGGGCGACCCCCGCACCTCGCACATGACGCGACGAAGGCCCGCCCCCACGAGAGGGGGCGGGCCTTCGTCATGCGGACCGAACCGCGCGAACCGAACCGCGCCTGTCCGGGCCTGCGTTCAGCCGGCGACCGGGACGTACGGCGCGAGATCCGCCGCCAGTTCCGCGTGCACCTTCGCCTTGAGCAGCGTGCCCTCGGCCGTGTGCTCCTCGGAGAGCACATCGCCCTCGGCGTGCGCCCGCGAGATGAGCTGGCCCTGCGTGTACGGCACGAGGGCCTCGATCTCGACCTCGGGCCGCGGCAGTTCGACGTCGATCAGCGCGAGCAGCTCTTCGATGCCCGCGCCCGTGCGCGCGGAGACCGCGATTGCGTGCTTCTCGTTGCGCAGCAGCCGCTGGAGGACCAGCGGATCGGCCGCGTCCGCCTTGTTCACGATCACGATCTCGGGCACGTCGGTCGCGCCCACGTCACGGATCACCTCACGCACGGCGGCCAGCTGCTCCTCCGGCACCGGGTGCGAACCGTCCACCACGTGCAGGATCAGGTCGGACTCGCCGACCTCTTCCATCGTGGAGCGGAACGCCTCGACGAGGTGGTGCGGCAGATGCCGCACAAACCCGACGGTGTCGGCCAGGGTGTAGATCCGGCCGCTCGGTGTCTCGGCCCGGCGCACGGTCGGGTCGAGGGTGGCGAACAGGGAGTTCTCCACCAGGACACCCGCGCCCGTGAGGCGGTTGAGCAGGGAGGACTTGCCCGCGTTCGTGTAACCGGCGATCGCGACCGAGGGCACCTTGTTGCGCTTGCGCTCCTGGCGCTTGATCTCGCGGCCGGTCTTCATCTCCGCGATCTCCCGGCGCATCTTCGCCATCTTCTCGCGGATCCGACGCCGGTCCGTCTCGATCTTGGTCTCACCGGGACCACGGGTCGCCATGCCGCCGCCACCGCTGGATCCGCCGCCGCCCATCTGACGGGAGAGCGACTGACCCCAGCCACGGAGGCGCGGGAGCATGTACTGCATCTGGGCAAGGGCGACCTGCGCCTTGCCCTCTCGGGACTTGGCGTGCTGGGCGAAGATGTCGAGGATCAGGGCGGTCCTGTCGACCACCTTGACCTTGACGACGTCTTCGAGGTGAATCAGCTGGCCAGGGCTCAGTTCACCGTCACAGACGACGGTGTCGGCCCCGGTCTCGAGGACGATGTCACGCAGCTCAAGTGCCTTGCCGGATCCGATGTACGTCGCCGGGTCGGGCTTGTCGCGGCGCTGGATGACGCCGTCGAGCACGAGCGCACCCGCCGTCTCGGCGAGGGCGGCCAGCTCGGCGACCGAGTTCTCCGCGTCCTGCACTGTGCCCGAGGTCCACACGCCGACGAGGACCACTCGCTCCAGACGGAGCTGGCGGTACTCGACTTCGGTGACGTCCTCGAGCTCGGTGGAGAGGCCGGCGACGCGGCGCAGGGCCGCGCGCTCGGAGCGGTCGAACTGTTCGCCGTCCCGCTCTCCGTCGATCTCGTGGCTCCAGGCGACGTCCTCTTCCATCAGGGCATCGGCCCGAAGACCTTCGGGGTAGTTCTGCGCGAGGCTCTGCGCGTCCTGGGAAGGGGAAGAAGAGGAGGTCATTGGATCCTTACGTCGATGGGATTCGTCATACTGCTCAACGCTCGGGGCCGCCCCGAGATTCCCGGGCCGGCCGGCAGGGGCCCTGACATCACCCCGAGGGGTTCGCCCGGACCCGCAGCGGCGCCGACCTGAAGATGGTTGCACGGAACGGCCCGTCTCGTCACGTGGATTATTTCCCGGCGGGAGCGGCCTTACGCCAGTCCGGGTGCCCCGGCATCGGCGGCGTCTTCGCGCCGTACAGCCAGGCGTCGAAGAAGCCGCTCAGATCGCGGCCCGCGGTCGACGAGGCGAGCCGCACGAAGTCCGCGGTCGTCGCGTTCCCGTCACGGTAGGTGTGCACCCAGTCCCGCTCCAGGCGGTCGAAGTCCCGCTGCCCGATCTCCTGGCGCAGCGCGTAGAGCACCAGAGCGCTGCCGTCGTACACGACCGGCCGGAAGATGCTGATCTTCTGGCCCGGCGCGGGCCCCTTCGGCGCGGCCGGCGGTCCGCCCGCCTGACGCCAGCCGTCCGACTGCCGGTAGGCCTCACGCATCCGCTTCTGGAGCGGCTTCTTCGACTTCTCCTCGGCGAAGAGTGCCTCGTACCAGGTGGCGTGCCCTTCGTTGAGCCAGAGATCGGACCAGGAGCTCGGGCTCACGCTGTCGCCGAACCACTGGTGCGCCAGCTCATGGACCATGATCGAGTCCACGTACCACTCGGGGAACTCGGGCCGCTTGAACAGGTCGCGCTCGAAGAGCGAGAGGGTCTGCGTCTCGAGCTCGAAGCCGGTCTGCGCCTGGGCGATCAGCAGGCCGTACGTCTCGAAGGGGTAGCGGCCGACCTTCCCCTCCATCCAGTCGATCTGGTCCGGCGTCTTCTTCAGCCACCGCTCCATCGCCTTGCGGTCCTTGGTGGGCACCACATCGCGTACGGGGAGGCCGTTCGGCCCGGAGCGGTGCACCACGGTGGAGCGTCCGATGGAGACCTGCGCCAGTTCCGTCGCCATGGGGTGGCGGGTGCGGAAGGCCCGGGTCGTGGTGGCCCCCCGGTGCGCCGTGGCGACGGGCAGGCCGTTGGCGACGGCGGTGAGCCCCTTCGGGGTGGTGATGCGGAACGTGAACTGTGCCTTGTCGGCGGGGTGGTCGTTGGACGGGAACACGCGGTGCCCGGCGTCGGCCTGGTTGGCCATGGCGAGCCCGTCCGCCGTGGGCACCCAGCCGCCGTCCTGGTCCTTCGTGGGCCTGGGGTCGCTGGTGTGCCGGACGGTGATCCGCATCCGCTCGCCCCGGTCCACCGGCCGCGACGGCGTGACGACCAGGTCCTCACCGGTGGATTCGAAGCGGGCGGGGGCGCCGTTGACGGCGACGGAGCGGACCTTGCCGTGCGCGAAGTCGAGGTTGACCCGCTTCAGCGGTGCGGTCGCACGGGCGTCGATCACCGTCACGGCGTCGAGCGGCTTCTTGTTGTCGCCGCGGTACGTGAGGTCGATGTCGTACGCCATGACGTCGTACCCGGGATTGCCCAGGTGCGGGAAGAGCCGGTCGCCGATGCCGAGCGGTCTGGCCGGTGACGGCGCGGTCGCGGCGAGGAGGGTGGCGGAGGTGGCCGCGGCCAGGAGCGCGGTCGCGATGCGAAGAGTCTTCGGCCGCGAGGCCTTGACCCGGGGGGTGAGCAGCATGAACTACCGCTATCAGCGCGGAGCTTCCGCGCCGGTGTCGGCGCGCGCCATGCCACTCGAACGAGTCGCCAGGAGGCGGCCAGGGCGACGCGATGCCCCGTGGCACGCTGCTACGAAGTCGCCGCCGCCGGGTGCTGGGCACGGCTGACGTCGTACACCCCGGGCACCGCGCGCATCGCGCGCATCAGCCCCGGGAGGTGGGCCGCGTCCGGGAGTTGCAGCGTGTACGTGTGGCGCACGCGCTGCTGGGTCGGCGGTTCGACGGTCGCCGACATGATCTCGACGCCCTCCAGGGCGATGGCTTCGGTGAGGTCGGCGAGGAGATGCGCCCGCCCGAACGACTCGGCGATCAGCGTGACCCGGCACTCGGCGCTGTCTCCCCAGCGCACTCCCACCTCGGCGCGCCCCACTTCCTTCATGCGCCCGACGGCGGGGCACTCGACGCGGTGGACGGTGACGACGCCGCCGCGCACGGCGAAGGCGGTCACCTCGTCGGGTGGCACGGGCGTACAACAGCCCGCGAGGCGGACGCTCGCGCCTTCCCTGTCCACGACGGCGTTGGCCGCCGCGGGGCGCGGGAAGTCGGAGGTCTGCGGCGGGGGCGAGGGCTTCTCCGGGGTCGATGCCGCGGGAGCCGACGCGGGCGTGGGGTGGGTCGTGAGCCAGCGTCGGATGGCGATGCGGGCGCCGGGGGTGCGCGCGTGGTCGAGCCACTCGCGGGAGGGCCCGGACGCCGCGTCCTGTCCCATCAGGAGTTGGACCGTGTCGCCGTCCCGCAGGACCGTGCTCAGCGTCGCCAGGCGGCCGTTGACACGTGCACCGATGCAGGCGTGGGCGTCCTCGCCGTACTGGGCGTAGGCGGCGTCGACGCAGCTCGCGCCCGCGGGAAGGCCGAGCGTGCCGCCGTCGGGACGGAAGACCGCGATCTCGCGGTCCTGGGCGAGGTCTTCGCGCAGCGTGGACCAGAACGTGTCCGGGTCGGGGGCCGCTTCCTGCCAGTCGAGCAGGCGGGAGAGCCAGCCGGGCCGGGTCGGGTCCGCGCGCTCGCCCTCGAAGGCGTCCACGGAAGGGGCGTCCGGACCGGTGTCGGACTGCTCCTCCGAAGGAGGAGCGTACGGATTGCGCAGCGCGACGACGCCTGCCTCGGCGACCTTGTGCATCTGGTGCGTACGGATGAGGACTTCGGCGACCTCTCCGTCCGGCCGGGCCACGGCCGTGTGCAGCGACTGGTAGAGGTTGAACTTCGGTACGGCGATGAAATCCTTGAACTCCGAGACCACCGGCGTGAAGCAGGTGTGCAGCTCGCCGAGGACGCCGTAACAGTCCGCGTCCTCGTTCACCAGGACCAGGAGGCGCCCGAAGTCCGCCGCGCGCATCTCGCCGCGTTTGCGGTGCACCCGGTGGACCGACACGAAGTGCCGTGGCCTGATGAGGACTTCGGCGGCGATGCCCGCCTCGCGCAGCACCGCGCGGACGTCGTCCGCCGTCCCTTCCAGCGGGTCTCCGCCGCCGACCGCGTTGGCCGCGATCAGCTCTTGGACTTGGGAGTACTCCTCCGGGTGGAGGATCGCGAAGACGAGGTCCTCCAGCTCGGTCTTGAGGGCCTGCACGCCGAGGCGTTCGGCGAGCGGAATGAGTACGTCCCGCGTCACCTTGGCGATCCGTGCCTGCTTCTCGGGGCGCATGACGCCGAGCGTGCGCATGTTGTGCAGGCGGTCGGCCAGCTTGATCGACATGACGCGTACGTCGTTGCCGGTGGCCACCAGCATCTTGCGGAAGGTCTCGGGCTCCGCGGCCGCTCCGTAGTCGACCTTCTCCAGCTTCGTGACGCCGTCGACCAGATAGCAGACGTCGTCGCCGAACTCCGTGCGCACCTGATCGAGCGTCACATCCGTGTCCTCGACGGTGTCGTGGAGCAGGGACGCGGTCAGGGTCGTGGTCTCGGCGCCCAGCTGGGCGAGGATCAGGGTCACCGCGAGCGGATGTGTGATGTACGGCTCACCGCTCTTGCGCATCTGGCCGCGGTGCGAGGACTCCGCGAGGACCCACGCACGCCGCAGCGGCTCCAGATCCGCGTCGGGATAGTGGGCACGATGGGCTTCCGCCACATGGCCGATCGCGTCCGGCAGCCGGTCCCGGGTGGCGGGCCCCATCAGGGCCGCGCGGCCGAGCCTGCGCAGGTCGAGCCGCGGACGGCCGCGCCTGCGCTGCGCACCGGGCGTCACGGGTCCAGGCATCGCGGGGTTTGTGGCCTCCGCACTCATGGGCACCTCCGGCTGCTCCGACCGGCGGTGAGCGGACGACGGCGTGCTCCGTCCGGGCCGGTGCTTGATGCTACCGAGCCCATCACGCGCCGCTGACCGCCTCTCGCCGAGCGTGAAACGGATCACCCATTCGAGCGACAGTTCACGGGTTTACAGTTTCGAGCCATTCCGCGTCGATCTCGCCTTCGGCGACGATCACCGCGGGACCCGTCATCTCGATCTCTCCGTCGGGCCGCTCGGTGATCACCAGGCTCCCACCAGGCAGATCGACGGTGTATGTCACCGGCGAACCGGTGGCAGCAGGGTCCGCCCCGTCCCTGCGGGCCGCCGCGACGGCGACAGCGCACGCGCCCGTGCCGCACGAGCGGGTCTCGCCCGAGCCGCGCTCATGCACGCGCATGGCGACGTGGCGCGGGCCGCGGTCGACGACGAACTCGACGTTCACGCCGTCCGGGTAGGCCGCAGCGGGGCTGAAGGGCGGCGGGTCGTACAGGTCGCCCGCGTCGGCCAGGTCGTCCACGAAGGCGACCGCGTGCGGGTTTCCCATGTTCACGTTGCGTGCGGGCCAGTGCCGGTCGGCCACGGACACGGTGACGTCCCCTTCGGGGAGCAGCGCCTTGCCCATGCCGACGGTGATGTCGCCGCCTGCCGCGGCCTTGGCGATGTGCACGGTCTTCACGCCACCCCGGGTGGCGACGGCCAGGTCGCCCTCGCCCACCAGTCCGGCGCGCTGGAGGTAACGGGCGAAGACGCGCACGCCGTTGCCGCACATCTCGGCGATCGAACCGTCGCCGTTGCGGTAGTCCATGAACCACTCGGCCTCGGCGGCCAGATGGCGCACCTCCGGGTGCGCCGCGGACCGTACGACATGGAGCAGGCCGTCGCCCCCGATGCCCGCGCGGCGGTCGCACAGGGCGGCCACAGCGGCCGGGGACAGCTCAAGGGCGTTGTCGGGGTCCGGGACGATCACGAAGTCGTTCTCGGTCCCATGCCCCTTGAGGAAGGCGATCCGCGTGCTCATTCCTCGATCGTACGGGGTAGCCACGACACTCGGTCCGTACGGTACCCACCAGGGCTCTGACCTCGTACGACGCTGTCAGCGAAGGCGTGCGACGCGCCACACGGCGAGGAAGGCGACGGCCAGGAAGACCAGGGCGTACGCGGAGACGATCCGCCAGTCCGGGCGGCCTCCGGAACCGCGCTCCGGCAGCCCCGGCCAGGTGTGCCCCACGCGGCGCGCTGCCATCATGCCCCAGCCCGCGGCGCACGAGCTGATCAGGAGCCCGAGCATGGCGACGACGGCGCCGCCGTCCCCGAAGTCGAAGGCCAGCGGGAAGGCGAACATCAGCGATCCGGCGGCGGCGAGTATGACGATCGGCGCGAGCTGCCAGATGCGCAGACGGCGCTGCGGGCGCAGTTCGACCTCGACCTCGGCGGCGGCCATGTCGTCCGCCCCGGGACCGTCGGCGGTCACGCCGTCCGGTGGCCCGTCAGGGCCGTCCGGAGTCAGCTCGCCGCCGTCATGCGCGGTGTCACGAGGGCCGGCCTCCATCGCCATCCGCCCTCCCACTTCGGACTCCACTGGTCGATCGATGACCGATGATGGCACGGCGCCAGGGGCCGGGATGACCGCCGGAGCGTCCCGATGCCATCACGTGATCAGGCTGTGACCGGTCGTTCGACCAACGCCAGTGCCCGCCCTGGGAGTTCCCCTCGATCGGCCATGGCGCCACTGAGCCAGTGCACCCGGGGATCGCGGCGGAACCACGAGTCCTGACGGCGTGCGAAGCGCTTGGTCGCGCGCACGGTCTCCGCGCGCGCCTCGTCGTCGGTGCACTCCCCCGCGAGCGCCGCGAGCACCTGCTGGTACCCGAGCGCGCGCGACGCCGTACGCCCCTCACGGAGCCCCACGGCCTCCAGCGCACGCACCTCGTCGACGAGGCCCGCCTCCCACATGCGGTCCACGCGCGTGGCGATGCGTTCGTCGAGTTCGGGGCGGCCGACGTCCACGCCGATCTGGACGGTGTCGTAGACCGAGTCGTGGCCGGGGAGGTTGGCGGTGAAGGGCTTGCCGGTGATCTCGATGACCTCGAGGGCACGGACGATCCGGCGGCCGTTGCTGGGCAGGATGGCCTGGGCCGCTCCGGGGTCGGCGGCGGCCAGGCGGGCGTGGAGCGCGCCGGGGCCCTGGAGCGCGAGCTCTTCCTCCAGGCGGGCCCGGACCACGGGATCCGTGCCGGGGAACTCCAGGTGGTCGACGGCCCCCCTGACGTAGAGCCCGGAGCCGCCGACCAGGATCGGCCAGCGCCCGTCGGCGAGGAGGCGGTCGATCTCGGCGCGCGCGAGCTTCTGGTACTCGGCGACGCTCGCCGCCTCCGTGACGTCCCAGATGTCGAGGAGGTGGTGCGGCACTCCGTCGCGCTCTTCGAGCGTCAGCTTGGCGGTCCCGATGTCCATCCCTCTGTAGAGCTGCATGGAGTCGGCGTTGACGACTTCGCCGCCGAGACGCTGGGCGAGGAAAACGCCCAGATCGGACTTTCCTGCCGCGGTCGGCCCGACGACGGCGATGACCCGCGGTGCGGGAGCTGCTCTACTCACCGCCCCAGTCTCGCAAACCCTGCGACCACTTCCCGAACGAGCTACGTGACGCCACAGGCCCGGGGTCGTTGCCTGTTGCGAGGTTCCGGCCGCCGGTTTCGAGGATCGGCGACCCGGGCGGCGCAACAGGGCGCACCGGGCGGCGCGGGATTTCGCCCACACGAGTACCGTATGGAGTAGATATGGGCGTTTTTGCACGGTTCCGCCGGAAGTCCAAGGACACGGAAGAAGCGTCAACGACCGAGGCGGCAGCCGACACCCTGACGGCCGAGCCGGCAGCGGCAGGGGAGTCCCCCGAGGCCGGGGCCGGCACGGAAGAGGCCAAGGTCGAAGCTGCCGCCGAGGACAAGGCCGAGGCCGGTGACGCCAAGGCCGACGCTGACGCTGACGCCGAGACCGAGGGCGCGACGGAGAACACCGAAGAGGCTGCCGCGGAGAACGTGGACATCCCGAAGCAGCAGTCCGCGGAGAAGGCCGCCGACAACGACGAGGCCGACGAGGGCGCCCGCAAGTGACTCTCCCAGCGAGGGAAGGTAACCGATGGGCTTCCTGCAGAGCCTGAAAGACAAGCTCGCCCCGGCGAAGGACAAGGTCGCGGGCCTCGCGCAGCAGCACGGGGACAAGATCGACCAAGGTCTCGACAAGGCCGCCAAGGTGGTCGACGACAAGACCAAGGGCAAGTACAGCGACAAGATCCAGACGGGGACGGGCAAGGCGAAGGATGCCGTGGACCGCCTCGCCGGGACGCCTGACGAGGGCACGGGCAAGGGCGGCGGCACCGCCCCTCCGACGCCCCCTCCGGCTCCCTGAAGCACCGGCTGAACGACACCGGCGGACGGCCGTGGAGCACCACCGGCTCCACGGCCGTCGCCGTGCGTCGGCCGCGTGCGCGGTGCGGTCCGGCCAGGACCGCTAGGCCGCCAGGCCGCTAGGACCAGGCGGCCACGAAATACCCGACGCCGTACGGAGCGTCCTCGTAGAGCAGCTCGCCGCTCAGGCCCGCGCCCTCGGCCGCGCCCGCGAGCACCTGCCACGGCGCCCGGCCCGCCGCCTTCAGTTCGTACGCCAGCTCCTCGTCCACCTCCTTGAGCGCCGCCACGTCCGCGGCACCCAGCGCACGGGAGATGTCCGCGTCGAACCCTGCGGCCCGCTCGTCGAGATACCCCGGCGCCTTCAGCGTGCGGCACGCGCTGGCGTCGCCCATCACCAGCAGGGCCACCCGGTCGGCCCGCGCCGCGATCTCCCCTCCGACTTGAATACACCGCTCGGCCGCCAGAGGTTCCCCCACCCCGAGTCCTTCCAGCGGGGCCGCCGCCCACTCCGTACGGTCGAGCAGCCAGGCGGCGACGGCGAGCGACGTCGGAAGCCCGCCCTCCGTCGCAGCTCCGCCGGAGCGCCCCAGGCGTACGTCGAGGTCCACGCCGAAGCCGCGGAAGGACCCACCGGTGCCCTGCGGATGCGGGCCGCGGCCGCTCTGCTCGGCCGGGCCGACCACGACGAGCCGGTCAGGGCGCGAGGCGGCGAGCACCCCGATGGCGTCCGTGCACGCGGCGCGCGCGGCGTCCAGTTCGGGGGCGGCGCCCGCTGCGACCTCGGGGACGAGCAGGGGCGGGCAGGGGCAGACGGCTGCGGCGACAAGCATGATCCGCAGCGTAACGCCCGCTCATACGTGATCGGGCCCGAGTCCCACTCCAGCTCGCAGATGGAGAAGCGGTACGGGAACGAGCCCCCGGACGAGCCGTCGCCGATCACCATCCAGCCGTCGGACGTGCGATAGCGCCGCATACGTACGGGACAGCGCGGGTGCTTGGGGCGGTACAGGCGAACGAACTCCGCGAACCGCTCCACCGCCTCCTCGTGCGTGCCGTCCCCCGTGTGTCCGTCGATCGCCCGTCGTCCGCCGTCGCCCCGGTCAGCCGAGCGCGCACCCGCCGGTGGTGGCCACCGGAAGCGGCTCGGGGGCGCCCACCTGCGGCAATCCGAGCATCACGCCTGCGGGCTTGGCCGCCGCCTCGGTGTTGCGCTTCTCCCAGGCGTCACCCGCGCGCGTGGGGCGGACGTTCAGGACGGCGCCCTCGGCGAGCAGGTGGTGCGGCGCCGCGTACGTGATCTCGACCGTCACGACGTCACCGGGGCGGACCTCGGCGTCCGGCTTGGTGAAGTGGACCAGGCGGTTGTCGGGGGCGCGCCCGGAGAGGCGGTGGGTGGCGCCGTCCTTGCGGCCCTCGCCCTCGGCGACCATCAGGTCGAGGGTCCTGCCGACCTGCTTCTTGTTCTCGTCCCAGGCGATCTCCTCCTGGAGAGCGGACAGACGCATGTAACGCGCCTGCACGACCTCCTTGGGGATCTGCCCCTCCATGGTCGCCGCGGGCGTACCGGGACGCTTGGAGTACTGGAAGGTGAAGGCGTTGGCGAAGCGTGCCTCGCGGACCACGTGCATCGTCTGCTCGAAGTCCTCCTCGGTCTCCCCGGGGAAGCCGACGATGATGTCGGTGGTGATCGCGGCCTCGGGCATGGCGGCGCGGACCTTCTCGATGATCCCCAGGAAACGGTCCTGGCGGTACGAGCGGCGCATCGCCTTCAGGACCGTGTCCGAGCCCGACTGGAGCGGCATGTGCAGCTGCGGCATCACGTTCGGGGTCTCGGCCATGGCGGCGATCACGTCGTCCGTGAAGTCGCGCGGGTGCGGGGACGTGAAGCGCACGCGCTCCAGGCCCTCGATCTTCCCGCAGGCCCGCAGGAGCTTGCTGAAGGCCTCGCGGTCACCGATGTCCGAGCCGTACGCGTTCACGTTCTGGCCGAGCAGGGTGATCTCGGAGACTCCCTCGCCGACGAGCGCCTCGATCTCGGCGAGGATGTCGCCGGTCCTGCGGTCCTTCTCCTTGCCGCGCAGGGCGGGCACGATGCAGAACGTGCAGGTGTTGTTGCAGCCCACGGAGATGGAGACCCACGCCGCGTACGCGCTCTCGCGGCGTGTGGGCAGCGTCGAGGGGAACGCCTCCAGGGACTCGGCGATCTCGACCTGCGCCTCTTCCTGGACGCGGGCCCGCTCCAGGAGCACCGGCAGCTTGCCGATGTTGTGCGTGCCGAAGACGACGTCCACCCAGGGCGCCTTCTTGACGATGGTGTCGCGGTCCTTCTGCGCCAGGCAGCCGCCGACGGCGATCTGCATGCCGGGCCGCTTGGTCTTCATCGGCGCCAGGCGGCCGAGGTTTCCGTACAGACGGTTGTCGGCGTTCTCCCGCACGGCGCACGTGTTGAAGACCACCACGTCGGCGTCGCCGTCCGAGCCCTCGGGCGCGCGTTCGTATCCGGCACCTTCAAGGAGACCGGAGAGGCGCTCCGAATCGTGGACGTTCATCTGGCACCCGTAGGTGCGCACCTCGTACGTTCCTTTGACGCCCACTGCCTGTCCCCGGTCTCCGCTGCTCATGTGACAAGGGTAGGCGGTCGGGGAAGTGTCCCCGCCGGGAGCTCGGCCCTGGCCATGACGGCGAGTGGCCTGGCAGGATCGCGCGCATGCTCCAGGCACTCCCCCACCTCAGCAGGCGCCGCGCACTCCAGGGTGCGGCGGCCGCCCTCGTGGTCTTCGGACTCCTGATGTGGTGGCTCGTCCCGGTGGGCGACGACTCCCCGAAGGGCCGGATGACGTTCAGTACGGGCGTGAAGAACGCGGTCTACGAGCGGTACGGCAAGCTCCTGCGGACCGCGGCCTCCCATGACATGCCGGACGTCGACATGGAGCTGCTCAACAGCGAGGGGTCGCAGCAGAACGTCGAGCGGGTGGCCACGGGGAAGGCCGATTTCACCATCGCCGCCGCCGACGCCGTCGAGAAGTACCGACTGGAGGGGCGCACGGGCGCGGACCGGCTGCGGGGCTGTGCTCGGCTGTACGACGACTACGTTCAGCTCGTCGTCCGGCGCTCCTCTGACATCGACAAGCCGCAGGACCTGCGGGGCAAGAAGGTGGCCGTCGGGCAGCCGCGCTCGGGCGTGCGGCTGATAGCGGACCGGGTACTCAAGGCCGCGGGCCTCGATCTGGGGAAGGACCTGACACCGGTGGACTCCGGTATCGACACGGCGCCCGATCTCCTCAAGAAGGGCGACATCGACGCGTTCTTCTGGTCGGGCGGGCTGCCGACCACCACCGTGCGGACGTTCTCCGAGGAGTTCGACATCCGTCTCGTGCCGCTCGGCACTCTCGTGGACGCGCTGCACAAGCAGGGCGGCGCCTCCCGCTACTACCGGGCTGCCGTGATGCCCGCCGACGCCTATCCCGCCGCCCAGCAGAACGACGCCGTACCGACCCTGGCCGTGGCGAACCTCCTGGTCACCACGGACCGGGCGGACCCGAAGCTGACCGAGGGACTGACCCGCACGGTGATCGACAGCCGTGACCACATCGGTGACAAGGTGCACGCGGCCCAGCTGGTGGACCTGCGGACGGCGCTCTACACCGATCCGCTCGCCCTGCACAAGGGCGCGCGCCGCTACTACCAGTCGGTCAAGCCGTAGCCGTCGGCCCACAGCCGTCCCGCTTCGGGCCCTGTCAGGCCGTGGACCCGGGTTCCCCGCGCGGGACGCTGACGGTCACCCGCAGTCCGTGCGGCTCGTGCTGCGCGTACGTGATGGAGCCCCCGCCCGCGGCGAGCAGCGCCCGCGAGATGGACAGGCCGAGGCCCGAGCCCTTCACGTTCTGATGGCGGTTGCTGCGCCAGAAGCGGTCGCCGATGCGGGCGAGTTCGTCCTCCGTGAGGCCGGGGCCGCCGTCCGTGATCACAATGGTCGTCCGCTCGCCGCTCCAGGAGACCTCCACGCGCACCTCCTCGCCCTCGGGCGTGAACTTGAGGGCGTTGTCGACCACCGCGTCCAGGGCGCTGGACAGGGCGACCGGGTCGGCCCAGCCGGTGGTCGCGGGGCAGGTGTCCGTCAGCCGCACCCCGCGCTCCTCGGCGAGCGGCCGCCAGGCTCCGACCCGTTCGGCCATGAGCGCACCGATGTCGGTGAGTTGCAGATCGGCGGCCGTGTGCTCGGCCAGCGCGAGGCCGAGGAGGTCGTCGAGGACCTGGGCCAGGCGCTTGCCCTCGGTGCGCACGGAGGCGATCTCCTCGTTCCCCTCGGGCAGTTCGAGGGCGAGCAGCTCGATGCGGAGCAGCAGGGCGGAGAGCGGGTTGCGCAGCTGGTGCGAGGCGTCGGCGACGAAGGCCCGCTGCTGCTCGAGCACGTCCTCGACGTTGTCGGCCATCTCGTTGAACGACCGGGCGAGACGCCTGAGTTCCGGCGGTCCGCCCGCGGCCGCCACCCGCGACTTCAGGCGCCCGGTCGCTATGTCGTGCGTGGTCGCGTCCAGGACCCGTACCGGGCGCAGCACCCAGCCGGTGAGGCGCAGCGCGGCACCGACGGCGAGCAGCATCGCGGCCGACTCGCCGGCGCCGATGAGCAGCCATCCCTGCAGCGTCTTCGAACGCATGCGCCCTGTAGGCGACTCGGTGACGACGACGGCGACGACGTCCCCGTCCCTGATCACCGGAGAGGCGACGACGAGCCGGCCGCGCTGCCAGGGCCACACCTGACGCGGATCGTGGCTTCCACGGGACCTGAGGGCCTCCTCGAAGGCCTCCCGCACCTCGGCGCCCCTGGGGGGCAGGAACCAGTCCCCCGGCGCGTGAGCCATGGGCTCACGGTCCCGGAAGAAGACGCCCGCCTTGATCCCGTAGACCTCGTGGTAGTAGTCGAGTTCGGTCTGGAGGGTTTCGCGCCGTTCGTCCTTGTCCCGCAGCCGTGATCCCGTGGGGCGTTTCGTGACGAACTGCGCGAGCGACGCGAACCGCGCCGTGTCGTCGATCCGGTCGACGACCACCTTCTGCTGCTGCGCCGCCGCCACGCTCACCGCGAGCGGGAAGCCCAGCGCGAGCAGCACACCCGCCATGAGGACGATGAGCAGCGGGAGGAGGCGAGAGCGCACCTGACCTCGCTACTCGCTACGCGGCCGGGGCGACGAGCCGGTAGCCCACGCCCCGCACGGTCTCGATCAGGGCCGGCATGTGCAACTTGGAGCGCAGGGAAGCGACATGCACCTCAAGGGTGCGCCCCGTCCCCTCCCAGCTGGTGCGCCACACCTCGCTGATGATCTGCTCCCGGCGGAACACCACGCCGGGCCGCTGCGCGAGGAGGGCGAGCAGGTCGAACTCCTTGCGGGTCAGCTGGACCGTCGAACCGTCCACGCTGACCTGGCGGGTGGGCAGTTCGATGCGTACGGAGCCGAGGCGCAGCTCGCTGTCCGCGGGCCCCTCGGCGGCGCCGGACGGGGGCCGCCGGATGACCGCGTGGATGCGGGCGATGAGCTCACCGGTGTCGTACGGCTTCACTACGTAGTCATCGGCCCCGAGATTCAGGCCGTGGATCCGGGAGCGCACATCGGCACGCGCCGTCACCATGATCACGGGCGTCGACCCGCGCTTGCGGATCTTTCCGCACACTTCGTAGCCATCCTGATCCGGCAGCCCCAGATCGAGGAGCACGACTCCGAAGGGCGCCGTTTCGCCGGGCAGCAGGGCCTGCAGCGCTTCCTCGCCGCTGCGGGCGTGCACGACGTCGAAGCCGTGCCTGGCCAGGACCGCGGACAGGGCGGCGGCCACGTGATCGTCGTCCTCGACGAGGAGCAGTCTCATACGGGCCCCCTCCGGTTCATCGGTCGTTCCGTTCGCGCTCGCCGATGGCCGGTATGCGCGCGTGCACAGGCACCAAGGCATCCACGCCGATGGATAAGGACCGCGTCAAGAGGGTTCGGGTCACGAGCACGTTCCGTTATGCAGCCGGTACGCGGCGGGGCGTCCCCTTCACGCGGAGTGTCCGGTTGCGGCCGGATCGTTATGCTCAATTTCCCCTCAGATGTAATGACGCTGGTCGCACCGGGTTATTACTGTCCTCCCAACCGAGGAGGATGGAGCAACAAGCCGTGACCGAAGTATCGGTGACCAAGGACGCCATACCGCCCGGGGCGGACGACCTGGTCGTGCTGAAGAACGTCAACAAGCACTTCGGCGCTCTGCACGTCCTCCAGGACATCGACCTGACCATCACCCGCGGTGAGGTCGTCGTCGTGATCGGCCCCTCCGGGTCGGGCAAGTCGACACTGTGCCGCGCCATCAACCGCCTGGAGACGGTCGAGTCGGGAGACATCTCGATCGACGGCAAGCCGCTGCCCCAGGAGGGCAAAGAGCTCGCCCGTCTCCGTGCGGACGTGGGCATGGTCTTCCAGTCCTTCAACCTTTTCGCGCACAAGACCGTGCTCGAGAACGTGATGCTGGGCCAGATCAAGGTGCGCAAGACGTCCAAGGCGGAAGCAGAGACAAAGGCACGCGGTCTCCTGGACCGCGTGGGTGTCGCCTCGCAGGCCGACAAGTACCCCGCGCAGCTCTCCGGCGGCCAGCAGCAACGCGTCGCGATCGCCCGCGCGTTGGCCATGGACCCGAAGGTGATGCTCTTCGACGAGCCCACCTCGGCGCTCGACCCGGAGATGATCAACGAGGTTCTGGAGGTCATGCAGCAGCTCGCGCGTGACGGCATGACCATGGTCGTGGTCACGCACGAGATGGGCTTCGCCCGGTCCGCGGCCAACCGCGTCGTCTTCATGGCCGACGGCCGGATCGTCGAAGAGGCCGTGCCGGACCAGTTCTTCAGCAACCCGCGCAGCGACCGGGCCAAGGACTTCCTCTCGAAGATCCTTCACCACTGACGCGTCGCTCTCCCCTGCGTCTCAACCCTCTTCTGCCGAAACAAAGGATGTTCACCATGAAGGCTCGCAAAGTCACCGCGGCGGCCGCCGCAGTCCTCGCGCTCTCCGTCTCCGCCACGGCTTGCGGCTCGGACGACAAGGACGACAAGGGTTCCGGTGGTGGCAAGAAGATCACCATCGGCATCAAGTTCGACCAGCCGGGTGTCGGCCTGAAGACGCCGGACGGCTACACCGGCTTCGACGTCGATGTCGCGACCTACGTCGCCAAGGAGCTCGGCTACAAGGCCGGGGACATCGAGTGGAAGGAAACCCCCAGCGCGGACCGCGAGACCGCCCTGCAGCGCGGTGACGTGAAGTTCATCGCGGCGTCGTACTCCATCAACGACGAGCGCAAGGAGAAGGTCGACTTCGCGGGCCCGTACCTCCTTGCCCACCAGGACCTTCTGGTCCGCTCCGATGACAAGATCACCAAGGGCACGGACCTCAACGGCAAGAAGCTCTGCTCGGTCACCGGCTCCACCTCGGCGCAGAACGTCAAGAAGGAGATCGCCCCGAAGGCCCAGCTGCGCGAGTACGGCACGTACTCCGAGTGCATCGACGGACTGGGCAGCGGCGCCGTCGACGCGCTGACCACGGACGACTCGATCCTCGCGGGCTACGCGGCGCAGGAGCAGTACAAGGGCAAGTACAAGCTCGCCGGCCTGAAGCTGACCAACGAGAACTACGGCATCGGCATCAAGAAGGGCGACTCCGCCCTTCAGAAGAAGATCGACGCCGCCCTGACCAAGATGGTCAAGGACAAGTCCTGGGAAGCGGCCGTCAAGAAGAACTTCGGCCCGGCCAACTACAAGAACGAGCCCGCCCCGAAGATCGGCGACATCGTCAAGTGACCTCGTGCGAGCGGCTCCTGAAGCCGGTCCACTGACAGGGCACACGCCGGTACGCCGCCGCCCGAGCGCGGCGGCGTACCTCGCCATCACCACATGCGAGAGCGCGGGAGATCGTGTTCGACTTTCTTGAAGACTACGACTTGCTCGAGGCCTTCTGGATGACGGTGAAGCTCACCGTCTTCGCAGGCATCGGTTCCTTGGTCTGGGGCACTCTGCTGGCCGCCATGCGGGTCAGCCCGGTTCCGGTCATGCGCTGGTTCGGTACCGCATACGTCAACATCGTGCGGAACATCCCGCTGACCGTCATCATCGTGTTCAGCTCGCTCGGGCTCGCCGACGTCTTCGGCATCACCCTGGGCGCGGCCGACGACGTCGACGTCATGAGCTTCCGTCTCGCGGTGCTCGGACTCGGCGCCTACACGGCGGCGTTCGTGTGCGAAGCGGTGCGCTCCGGCATCAACACGGTGCCGGTGGGCCAGGCGGAAGCAGCACGCGCCCTCGGGCTGAGCTTCAGCCAGGTCCTCGGTCTCATCGTGCTGCCGCAGGCCTTCCGCTCGGTGATCGGCCCCCTCACCAACGTACTGATCGCCCTGACCAAGAACACCACGGTCGCAGCGGCCATCGGTGTGGCGGAAGCGGCTCTGCTGATGAAGGAAATGATCGAGAATGAGGCGCAGTTGTTCCTCATCGCCGGGATATTCGCCTTCGGGTTCGTGGTGCTGACCCTGCCGACGGGCCTCATACTCGGCTGGCTCGGCAAGCGCATGGCGGTGAAGCGATGACCTCCGTCCTCTACGACGCTCCCGGGCCACGCGCCAAACGGCGCAATGTCCTTCTCTCCCTGCTCTTCCTCGTCCTGCTGCTGCTGGGCCTCTGGTGGGCCTGGACCATGATGTCCGACAAGGGGCAGCTGGACTGGGCCAAGTGGGAGCCCTGGCTCGCCGACTCCGAGTCATGGACGACCTATCTGCTGCCAGGCCTGGCGAACACGCTGAAGGCCGCTGGCCTCGCCATGGTGATCGCCCTTCCGCTGGGCGCGCTCTTCGGTATCGCACGGCTCTCCGACCACCGGTGGGTCAGGGTTCCCGCCGCTGCGGTCGTCGAGTTCTTCCGCGCGATCCCGGTGCTGATCCTGATGGTCTTCGCCAACCAGTTCTACTCGGCGTCCACGGACATCAGCGTCGACTCACGCCCGATGTACGCGGTCGTCACCGGCCTGGTGCTCTACAACGCCTCGGTGCTCGCCGAGATCGTGCGAGCGGGCATCCTGTCGCTGCCCAAGGGTCAGACAGAGGCGGCCAAGGCGATCGGCCTGCGCAAGGGCCAGACGATGACGAGCGTGCTGCTGCCGCAGTCCGTGACCGCGATGCTTCCGGCGCTCGTCAGCCAGCTCGTCGTCATCGTCAAGGACACCGCGCTCGGTGGCGCGATGCTCAGCTTCGCCGAGCTGCTCAGCGCGCGGAAGACGGCGGCGTCGTACTACGCGAGCGTCATCCCCAGCTTCATCGTGGTCGCGGTGGTCTACATCGTGCTGAACCTGATTCTCACCAGCCTGGCTTCCTGGCTCGAACGCCGCATGCGGCGGTCCAAGAAGAGCACGGGTGCCGTGGTGGGCCCCGAGGCGCTGGAGAATCTGGAGACGATCGGCCCCAAGACGATCCGTATGGACCACGGTGAGAACGCCGGGGGCGGCGCCGGGGGCGGCGGGGGCGGCGGCTAGCAGCGGCCATCGGATCGACAGGCAGGACAGAAGACGGAGGCAGCGGCCATGACGCCGCTGCCTCCTTCATTTGTGGCGCCTCCTCCCGACGTCGTCACTTGACGCAAGCACCGGCAATGGGTTGCATACGTTCTGTGATCGTGCACCGGGCTCCAACTGCCAGTTTCCGTACGTACGTCCAGCGCTCCCGGGCCCTCGCGGCAGGAGGGGACGCACTGTGGACCCGGTGATCGTCGTCGGCGCGGGCCCCGTGGGGCTCGCGCTCGCCCTGGCTCTCGCGCGTCACTCCGTCCCCACCGTCGTACTCGACGAAGGGCCAGGCAAGGACGAGCAGCGGGCCGCGCGGACCGTCATCCTGCGGGATGACACCGCGGCCCTCATGGAGCGGCTCACCGGTCACTCGTTCGGCGACCAGGAGTCCGGCGCACGGTGGGGCGGCTGGCGGTCCCTGCGGCGCAAGCAGCTGATGCGGGAGCTCACGTTCAGTGATGAGGTGCCGGCCCCGCTGCATGTGGCCCAGCACGTCCTGACCGGTGCCCTGCGCGCGGCCATCGCCGATGAGCGCCTCGTCAAGGTCGCCGTGGAGAGCAAGCTCGACTCCCTGGAGCAGGACGCGGGCGGGCTGACCGCTCACACGCGCGGGCCCAAGGACACCTGGTGGCGCGGCAGTTATCTGGTGGGCTGCGACGGGCCGCGGTCGACGGTGCGCAAGCTCCTGGACATCCGCTTCCCGGGTCGTACGGCCGTCGAGCGACACGCCGTGGCCGCGCTGCGCACGGAACTTCCCAGGCCCGGTGAGGCGTTGTTGCACCGGATGCCTCCGTGGCGCCACGGAGGCGCCGAGGTGACGGGCCGTCCGCTCGCCGGCGGGGTGTGGCGGCTCGACTGGCTGCTGCCGCCACGCGGCGAGCTCGTGACGCCCGACGCCCTCGTGGTGCGCATCCGCGAGACCCTCGCGGGCTGGTGCGGGGGCTCCACACCGCCGTACGAACTGCTCGACACGGGCGTGCACACCGTCCACCACCGCCTGGCCCGCCGCTGGCGCGTCGGCCGTGCCTTCCTCGCGGGCGACGCCGCGCATCTGCTCGGCGCGCTCGGCACCCAGGGGCTCGACGAAGGGCTGCGGGACGTGGACAACCTCGCCTGGAAGCTGGCGCTCGCCTGGCACCACGGCGCGCGGGACGCCCTGCTCGACAGCTACCAGGCCGAGCGCAGGGCCGGTGTCGCGGCGCGCCTGCGCGCGGCCGACCAGTCGCTGCCGATACTGCGGGGCGGCGGAGGCCTGCGCTCGTACGTGCCGGGGTCGGCGCGCGGGCACGACATGCTCCTCACCGACGGCCATGTGGGCCGGGGGCCGCTGGGCGCGCCCGGATCGTACGCGGAGTCGCCGCTGGCGCCCGCGCCCTCCGAGTCCGAGGTGGCGGTCGCCACGGAGCCGGGAGCCCCGGTGGCCGATGTCCCGGTGACGGCGCCCGACGGCTCCCTCGTGCAGCTGCGGGACCGGCTCGGCCTGGGACAGCTGCTCGTCGTCCTCGTCGCGCCCGGCACGGTGGTGTGGGAGCGGCGGCACTGGGTGACGGCCGGGATCATGCCCCGGCTCGCCGCCGCCGTCACGGCGCTGCCGCACCCGGCGGAACTGCTCGTCGCGGAGAGTTATCCCGGGGCCGCCGCGCACTCGGTGCTGCTCATCCGCCCCGACGGCCACCTGGTCACCGCGCTCGGCGGGGTGCGGCCCGCCGAGCTGTATACGGCGGCCGAGGCGGCGCTCGGCGGGGCGGCACCGAAGCGGCGCACGGACAGCCGGGAGACCACGGAGAAGGCGGAGAGCACGGCCGCCGCGAGCAGGCCGACCACACAGTGAGCATGGGTTGACCGGTACGCAGCGTCATGGTCTACTCCGAAACGTGACCGACACCGATGTGCGCCTGTGGCGGAGGGTCCATATGGACCTCGTCCGCTATGCGGGCTGCGTGTGTCGCCCGTCCTTCTGAATTCGCCTCCTCCCTCGCGCGCCCTGCTCTCCCTTACGCGGCGCGTGCTTCCGCGAACTTCCAGGACGGTGCCTGTGTCTGCCTCCGCGTCTCCTTCTGTCTCCGCTGTCTCCACCACGCATGCCTCCACGGCGGTGTCCGCGCCCACCGCCGCCGAGCTTCTCGATTTTGTACGTCGCAGTGCCGCTGACCCCGAGCTCATCGCGTCGCTTCCGCTCGACCCCGAGGGGCGCACCTGGGTGCGCCTCGAAGGGCCCGGCGGCAGCGAGGCCTGGCTGATCGGCTGGCCGCCGGGCAGCGGCACCGGCTGGCATGACCACGCGGAGTCGGTCGGCGCCTTCCTCACGGCCGCCGGCACCCTCAAGGAGAACTCGCTCGCCGCCCGGCTGCCCACCGACGGCTGGAAGACCCTTGAGCTGTCCGAAGGGGTCGACCGGGAACGGGAGTTGACGTCCGGCAAGGGCAGGGCATTCGGCCAGAACCACGTGCATGAGGTTCTGAACGAGTCCACGAGCGAGCACGCCGTCTCCGTGCACGCCTACTATCCGCCGCTGCCGCGCATCCGCCGCTACAGCCGTACGGGCCCGGTCCTGCGCCTCGAGTCCGTGGAGCGCCCGGAGGACTGGCAGTGAGTGAGCATCCCGCAGACGTACGCCCCGTGGGCATCGACGAGTTGCTCGAACGTGTAAGGCTCGACCTCGACCGGGTCACTCCGGAGGAGGCGCGAGACACCGCCGCCGCGGGGGGACTGCTGGTCGACATCCGGTACGCCGCCCTGCGCGAGCGCGACGGACTGATCCCCGGCGCCCTCGTCGTCGAGCGCAATGAGCTGGAGTGGCGCCTCGACCCGCAGGGCAGCCACCGTGCAGCGGAGGCCGTCAGCCATGACCTGCGGGTCGTCGTGATCTGCAACGAGGGCTACGCGTCGAGCCTCGCGGCCGTCTCTCTGCGGCAGTTGGGGCTGCGGCACGCGACCGACCTCATCGGCGGTTTCCAGGCGTGGAAGGCCGCCGGACTTCCTGTCACGGGGTGAGCACGCGCGCGTGGGCGCCCCTTACCGGATCCGGTAAGGGGCGCCCACCATTGCGTACTGCCTCTTACTCCTTCGCTGTCGCCACCGTGACGGGGCGCGGCCTCAGCGCGACCCGGCCCGGGAGCGCGGTCGCGGTGAGGGCGAGCAGAGCCGCGACGGCCACCACGGATACGTAGACCAGGGGTGTGATCGAGGGCGCGGCACTGCCGGTCATGCCGACGCTGAAGGCGGTCAGGACGGCGAGCGCGATGCCGCTGCCGATGGCGGTGCCGATGAGCAGGACGGACAGGGCTTCGGTGCGCAGCATGCGCAGGACCTGGCGGCGGCTCGCGCCCGCGAGGCGCAGCATCGCGAACTCACGGATGCGCTCGGAGACGGACATCGCGAGGGTGTTGACGACGGCGATCGCTGTGAAGGCCAGGATGAGGCCCATGGCGAGGTAGTTCACCTCGGCGTTCGCCTGCTGGCGCTCGGCCTGGAGGTTGTCGGCGGCGGCCGGGGCGAGCACCCGCACGCCCGGGAACTTCGCGACGCCTGCCGCGAGTTGTTCCTGTGTACGGTCGCTCTTGATCAGGACCGTGGCGGCGAGCGGGTTGTCGACGTGGCGGGCGACCAGGTCGTGCGCCATGGTCAGATCTCCGAACCCGAGCCCGCGCGCGTACACGGCGCTGACCTCCAGCGCGGTCTTCGTGCCGTCGCCGAGCGTGAGCTTCAGAGTGGAGCCGGGCTTCAGACCGAGCTGGTCGGCGGCCAGTTCGCTGACGGCGACGCTGTCCTTGCCGAAGCCCTTCAGGGATCCGGCGGTGACGTCCGGGTCCCAGGTGCGGGTGAGTCCGGCCGTGCTGACGCCCTGCGCCGGGTACTTGTCGAGTCCCACGCGCACGGTGGTGCGGACGACTTCGGTGGCGGCCTCGACGCCTTCGGTCATACGCAGCTTCTGCGCGGCCTGGGCCGGGACGCCCGGCCCCTGTGCCGCCAGGACCCAGTCGGCGCGGATGCCGTCGCGGGCCTGCGCGCGGGCCGCGTCGCCGAGGGTGGGCTGGACGAACAGGACGGTGCAGGTCATGCCGGTGAGGAGGGCGAGCGGGGTGACGGCTGCCGCCATCCGGGCCGCGTTGCCGCGGAGGTTGGCGTGCGCGAGACGGCCGCCGGGGCCGGAGAGCCGCAGCGGTCCGCGGAGTGCGGCGGCCGCCGCCCTGACCACGAGCGGGCCGAGGAGCGCGACGGCGGAGGACAGGACCACAACGGCCAAGAAGGTCACGGGAGTCGAAGCGGGCTCGGTGCGCAGCACGCTGAGCACGGCGACCAGTACGGCGCCTCCGGCGAGCACGACGAGACCCGCGACGATGCGGCTCCACGGCGGCCGGGCGCGCTCGACACGTGCTTCGGCGAGGGCCTCGGCCGGGCGGATACGGGCGATGCGGCGCGCCGAGAGACGGGCCGCGGCCCAGGCTCCGAGCAGCGTCGCGGCCACGGCGGCGAAGAGCGGGAAGACGCTCACGGTCCGCTCCAGGGTGGCGGGGACCGCGCCCATGTCCACGAACTTGCCGTGCAGCCAGCCGCCGAGCGGGATTCCGGCGAGCGAGCCGGTGACGCCCGCGGCCGCTCCGACGATCAGTGCCTCGCGGCCCAGGAGCCCCCGGATCTGTTTCGGGGTGGCGGCGATGGCGCGGAGCAGGGCGAGTTCGCGGTGGCGCTGCTGCACGGAGAGGGCAAAGGTGCCGACGACCACGAGGATGGCGACGAGGAGGGAGGTGCCGCCCATGGCACCTCCCATGCTGACCAGCTTGACGCGGGCGCCCGCCGCGTCGAGGAACTCCACGGGGCCACGGTCGTCGCCGGTGCTGACCTGCGCCTTCGTACCGGCGAGAGCCTCTGTGACCGCCTTCTTGAGGTCATCCGTCGCGGTGCCCTTGGCCGGCATGACGCCGAGGGTGGTGATCCGTCCGGGGTGGGCGGCGAGCCGCTCGGCCTCTCCCGCGGAGAAGAAGAGGGACGTCTGGTGGGCGAGGGCGCCTTCGGCGGGGGACGCGACACCGGTGATGCGGTAGGAGCGCGGGGCCTGGGTCGACTGGACGGTGAGACGGTCGCCGGTCTTGAGGTGGGCGCGTCCGGCGAAGTCGCGGTCGATGACGAGGTCGCCGGCGGCGCGCGGGGCCTTGCCCTCGACGAGCCGGAAGGGGGTCAGCGCGGCCGACTCCCAGGCGTGGCCGTACGCGGGTCTGTCGGTGAGGTCACCGGCGGCGGGGGTCAACGGCACGGCGAGGAAGGTGAATTCGGGCACGACCTTGCCGACGCCGGGCACGTCCTTGAGCTTGTGCGCGATGCCGTCCGGCAGCCAGGCCCGCTCGGCGATCGGCTTGGCCTTGTGCTTGACCTTGGTCTTGCCCTTCTTGTGCTTGACGGTGGTCTGGTGGACGTTCTGGTCGGCGGAGACGACGACGGGGGCCGCGGCGTAGCGCTCGGTCTGGATGGTGCCTCGCAGGCCGGTCTCCAGGAGGGTGCCGCAGGCCGTGATGAGCGCGGCGGCACACATCAATGCCAGGAAGGCGCCGAGGAATCCGCCTTTGCGGTCTCGGACTGTCTGCAGTGCGTAGCCCAGCATCATGATGTCGCCTCGGGCTCGGTGGAGTGGGAGGGCGGAGGGGTGGAGGCTTCGGTCGACGCGGGCGGCGCAGGCGCTTGGGTCGGCGCAAGAGCTTCGGTCGGCGCAGGAGCTTCGGTCGGAGCAAGAGCTTCGGTCGACGCTGGCGCGGGGAACGCCAGGAGGCGCGTGAGCACGGTGCGGGCGTCGGCCGACGTCTCGGCGTCGGGGCGCTTGTAGCGGTTGAGCAGGGCGATGTACTCCTCGAAGAACTCGCGGAGTTCGGGGAGCGTCAGCCGGATCGCGCCGCGCGAGTACGGAAACGCGTCGGCCCACTCATCGGGTCCGGCATCGCTGTCGCCCGCTTCACCTGCGTCTCGCTGTAGCTGCTCGAAGAGCTCCAGGTCAGCGGCGTACGAGAGGTAGTTCAACTCGTCCATGACGAGCCGCGTCTCGGCGTTCTGCTTGCTGCGGGGCGGGAAACGCCGGTCGCCGGGGACCGCGCGCCACCAGCGTTCACGTCCGTGGCCCGTCCCCGCGGTCTCCTCGACGAAGCCGTAGCGGGCGAGCTCGCGCAGGTGGTAGCTGGTGGCCCCGGTGTTGAGGCCGAGCGCCCTGGCGAGCGTCGCGGAGGTGGCCGGGCCGTGCACGGTGAGGTGCTGCAGCATCTGCTGGCGCCGGGGCTGTGCGAGCGCCTTGAGGACGCGGAGGTCGCTCAGCTCCTCGGGGGCGCCATCGGTCGTGCCGGGTTCCTTTGCCATGCGTACACAGTCGTCTGTGCACAGGTTCCTGTGCAGTGCGGTGGACCGGCGTCTTCAGTGGGGGGTTAACCCCACCCCTGGGGCGGAGAGGGGGAGTTGCGCTTGTGTTGCGCGCCCCTTGGGTCCCCCCTGATGCGCCCTGCTGTGCCCCTTCGAAGCAACCCCGCGGAACGCGAAAGGGCCGGGCCGCGGTTCGCACCGCGCCGCCCGGCCCTGACCTGGGCCCCACCCCCGCGAGGGCCCTGGTCAGCTCATCCCCCGTCGTACCCCAAGTCCCCCGTGTCCTCGCCCTCTTCCTCGATTGCCTGCCGGACGATCCGCAGAGCCAACCCTTCCGAGTAGCCCTTGCGGGCGAGCATGCCCGCGAGGCGGCGCAGTCGCTTGTCGCGGTCGAGGCCCCGCGTCGCGCGGAGCTTTCGGGCGACGAGCTCGCGTGCGGTCGCCTCCTCCTGCTCCGAGTCGAGCTGTCCGACGGCCTCCTCGATCAGCGTCGCGTCCACGCCCTTCGTGCGCAGCTCCTGCGCGAGCGCCCGTCGGGCCAGACCCCGGCCGTGGTGCCGGGACTCCACCCACGCGCCCGCGAAGGCGCCGTCGTTGATCAGACCGACCTCTTCGAAGCGGGTCAGCACTTCGTCCGCCACGTCGTCCGGGATCTCCCGCTTGCGCAGCGCGTCCGCCAGCTGTTTGCGCGTGCGCGGGGTCCCGGTGAGCAGGCGCAGACAGATCGCCCGCGCCTTCTCACCTGGATCCGTCGGCGGCTCCCCCTTCTTCTCGGCCCTCGACGAGGAAGGGGGGCCGCTGTCCTGTGAGCCGTCGCCCCGGCCTTCGCCGAAGCCGCCACGCCGTCGGCGACCCCTCCGGCCGCCGCCCCCGCGGAAGCCGGTGCCGTCACCCTCCTGGTCGGCGCCGCCCTGATCCGCACCGTCCGCGAAGCCTCGGCCCGCGGGGTCGGTGTGGTGCTCGGGGGTGATCTGGTCCGCCCAGTCCGTGCGCCGCGTCATGGATCAGCTCTTGGCCGCGGCGGCCTTGGGCTTGGTGGCCTTGGTCGCCGGTGCGGGCACGGTCTTGGCGGCGTCCTCTGCCGCGTCCCCCGCGTCCTTGGCCGGCTCGGCGGCGGACTCCTCCGTCTTCGGCTTCACGCCGACGCCCAGCTTCTCCTTGATCTTCTTCTCGATCTCGTCGGCGAGATCGGGGTTGTCCTTCAGGAAGTTGCGGGCGTTCTCCTTGCCCTGGCCGAGCTGGTCGCCCTCGTACGTGTACCAGGCGCCCGCCTTGCGGACGAAGCCGTTCTCCACGCCCATGTCGATCAGGCCGCCCTCGCGGCTGATGCCCTGGCCGTACAGGATGTCGAACTCGGCCTGCTTGAAGGGCGGCGCGACCTTGTTCTTGACGACCTTGACGCGGGTGCGGTTGCCCACCGCGTCCGTGCCGTCCTTCAGCGTCTCGATGCGCCGGATGTCGAGCCGCACCGAGGCGTAGAACTTCAGCGCGCGGCCACCGGTCGTGGTCTCCGGGGAGCCGAACATCACGCCGATCTTCTCGCGCAGCTGGTTGATGAAGATCGCGGTGGTCTTGGACTGGTTGAGCGCGCTGGTGATCTTCCGGAGCGCCTGGCTCATCAGACGGGCCTGCAGACCCACGTGCGAGTCGCCCATCTCGCCCTCGATTTCCGCGCGCGGCACCAGGGCCGCGACGGAGTCGATGACGATCAGGTCGAGCGCGCCGGAGCGGACCAGCATGTCGACGATCTCCAGAGCCTGCTCGCCGTTGTCCGGCTGGGACAGGATCAGGTTGTCGATGTCGACACCCAGCTTCTTCGCGTACTCGGGGTCGAGTGCGTGCTCGGCGTCCACGAAGGCGACGGCGCCGCCCGCGCGCTGTGCGTTCGCCACCGCGTGCAGCGTCAGCGTCGTCTTACCGGAGGACTCCGGGCCGTACACCTCCACCACACGGCCACGCGGGATGCCGCCGACGCCGAGCGCGACGTCGAGCGCGGTCGATCCCGTGGGGATGACCTCGATGGGGTCGTTCGGCCGCTCGCCCATGCGCATCACTGCGCCCTTGCCGAATTGCCGTTCAATCTGTGCGAGCGCGGCTTCGAGCGCCTTCTCGCGGTCGGTTCCTGCCATGGGTTCCACCCGATTTGCTTGTGTCGATCGCTTCACGTCAATGACGCTAGCGCCTGCCACTGACAATCCGCCCCGACGCCCGTCCGGCCTGTGGATAACTCGAGGCGATCGCCCCGCCGAAATCCGCCGGAGCCCCAGGGATCCCCCCGCGAAAACCCCGGGAAAACGCCGCCAGGCAACCTATAAGAATGGATGTTCGATTTTGGTGTCAAGCGCACCACGCGGCTCCACCGAGGGTACGGAAGGGTCCGGTCCGCCGGGCGCACCTCGCCCCCACGACCCGCCGCGTCGCGCTCCCGCACCCGCACCCGCACCCGCACCCGCACCCGCACCCAGGGCTACTCCCCCGGGCGTACGCGCATCGCCTTCGGCCGGACGACGACCGGCCCGCGTCCTCCCGCCAGGCTCGGCCTCATGGAAAGTCCGCGCTCGACCGCCTCCGCCACCGCCCTGTGGCGCTCGGCACGCCCCGCCGAACGCCTCAGCTGCGCGACCGGCGCGTCCTGATCCTCTCGGGCCTCGCGCACCTGCTGGTCTTCGCGGTCGACGGCGGACCGTGGGAGGGTCCCGCCTCCTGGCGCAAGCCGGTCACGTTCGGCCTCTCCTTCGGCCTGACCCTGATCGCCGTCGCCTGGGTGACGTCGTATCTGCGGATGGGGGCCCGCACCCGGGCGGCGCTCCTGGTCCCCTTCGCGGCGGACTGCGTCCTGGAGGTCGGCGGGATCGCTCTTCAGGCGTGGCGGCGGGTGCCCTCGCATCTCAACATGGAGAGCGGCGTCGACTCCGCGGTGTCCATGTCCCTCGCGGTGGGCGGCGGAATCCTCGTCGTCCTGCTGTCGGCGTTCGCGGTCGCCTCGTTCCGGCACCGGCCCACGGGACCCACCGGCATGCCGCTCGCCCTCCGGTCCGGCTTCGCCATACTGCTCGTCGCCCTCGCGTCGGGTGCCGCGATGATCGCGCGCGGTGTGTTCCTGCCCCGGAGCGGCCACCAGGAGTCGGCCTACCGCTCCACAGCGGCACTCAAGCCGCCGCACGGGGTGAGCCTGCACGCCGTCCTGGTGCTGCCCGCGCCCGCCTGGCTGCTCTCCCGCACCTCCTGGGGCGAGCGGACGCGGCAGCGGGTGATGACGGCGGCCGTCGGCTGCTACGCGGTCGCTGTTCTCGGCCCCGGCATCTGGGGCGTGGTCACCTACTGACGGCCGTCCGAGCCCGGCTCCCGGCCCGTCCCCTGTGCGGAGCCGGGCCCCGAACCCGCGGCCTCCTCCGCCGCAACCTCGGCCTCCGACGCCCCTCCCGGCCGGTTCGGCCCGCGTAGAGCACGCCGCACGCGCGTGAGGAGGGACGCTCCGCCCTTGCGCCGGTGCCCGTGGACGCGCGGGTCGTCCGTGACGTCGTACCGCTTCACGTACGCCCCCAGGAAGGCCTGCAGGGTCGCGATCGCCGGGATGGAGATCAGGGCGCCTACCGCGCCGAGGAGCGCCGTGCCCGCGATGACCGACCCGAAGGCGACCGCCGGGTGGATGTCCACGCTCTTGGCGGTGAGCTTGGGCTGCAGGACGTAGTTCTCGAACTGCTGGTAGACCACCACGAAGATCAGCACCCACAGCGCGTACCAGGGGTCGACCGTGAAGGCGATCAGCATCGGCAGGGCGCCCGCCAGATACGTGCCGATGGTGGGGATGAACTGCGAGACCAGGCCGACCCACACCGCGAGCACGGGCGCGTACGGCACGCCGAGGGCCTGCAGCAGGATGTAGTGCGCGACTCCGGAGATCAGCGCCATCAGGCCGCGTGAGTAGAGATAGCCGCCGGTCTTGTTGACCGCGATCTCCCAGGCGCGGAGCACCTCGGCCTGCCGCGCGGGCGGAAGGACCGAGCAGAGCGCGCGCCGCAGCCGCGGTCCGTCGGCCGCGAAGTAGAACGAGAACAGCAGGACCGTCAGGAGCTGGAAGAGGCCGCCGAGGACCTGCGCCGACACGTCCAGGACGCCGCTCGCGCTGTTCTGCACGTACTTCTGCAGCCAGTCCGAGTGGACCAGGCTGTCCTGGATCTCGACCCGGGACAGCTCCGTATGGAACGTCTGGTTGATCCAGCTGATGACGTCGTCCAGGTACTCCGGGAAGTCCTCGACCATGTCCACGATCTGGCCCGCCAGCATCGAACCCATGAGCGTGATGAAGCCCGCGCTCGCGATCAGGACGCCGAGGAAGACCAGGAAGGTGGCGAAGCCCCTGCGCAGCCCGCGCGCGGCCATCCAGCTCACCGCGGGCTCGACCGCGAGCGCCAGGAAGAACGCGATCAGAATGTTGATCAGCAGGCCGGTCAGCTGGTGGAAGGCCCAACTGCCCAGCTGGAAACAGGCGATGAGCGCGAGGGCGAGCACCATGGCACGCGGCAGCCAGCGCGGCATGCTGGCGGCCCGCCCGGTCCCGGCCCCGCCCGGGGGCTGTGCGGGCGGCGTGGTGCCGAGCGGAGCTACGTCCTGGGTGACCTGCGCGGTCTCGTCTGTCGATGACACGGAGCCAGTCTCGCCCACGCCACCGACATTCGGCCGCCGCCCCCGCATCTTCACGCCGAAGGGGGCCCGCGACGAGCGCCGGAGGGCGGCGAACTGTCCGCCCTCAGCGCCTTTCGGCCGGTACGTCCATCGCCGTGCACACGGCGCGCCAGATGTCCTTGGCGTCCCAGCCCGCGTCCAGTGCCTGATGCACCGTGCGCCCGCCGAGCTCCGCCATCACGTGATCGCGAGCGAACGAGTCGGCGTACCCCTGTCCGAAGTGGTCCGCCATCCGCTCCCAGAAAATCGTCAACCGCATGCCTTCAGTATCGCGCCCTGGAGAGTGCAGCCGGACCCAGGGGGCTTGCCGAGGACGCGTTCCGGCCTACGGTCTGTGCATGGCCGAAACCGGAGCATCCCCGCACGCCGCGCCCTCGCCGGTCGCACGCGCAGAGCACTTCGTCTGGCTCACCGCGCGCGTCCTCGAGCAGCGGCGGTTCGCGTACCACTTCCTGAGCGGCACCGGCGGCACGACCGGCTCCGGAGCCGGCCCGTCGGCCGACGCGGTCGAGACCGCCCTGGCCGCCTACGACACCGAGGACGGCGGGTACGGATACGCGCTCGAACCGGATCTGCGCGGCCCGGTCAGCCAGCCCCTGCACGTCGGGCACGCGCTGCGCGTCCTGGACTCGATCCGGCGCTGCGGCGGGCGGCGGGTGGAGCGTGTGTGCCGCTATCTGACCTCGGTGTCGACACCCGACGGCGCCCTTCCGGCGATCCATCCCAGCCAGCGCGGCTATCCCTCGGCGCCGTTCATGCCCGTGGTGGACGATCCACCGAGCGAACTCCTCGCCACCGGTCCCGTGGTGGGCCTGTTGCACCGCAACGAGGTGTGGCACGCCTGGCTGTTCAGGGCCACCGACTTCTGCTGGGCCGCCGTCGAGTCGCTCGAGAAGTCCCATCCGTACGAGATCCAGGCGGCTGTCGCGTTCCTCGACGGGGCACCCGACCGCCCGCGCGCGGAGGCGGCCGCTGACCGCCTTGGCAGGATCGCGCGGGAGCAGCAGCTCGTGGCGCTCGACCCCGAGCGGCTCGACGCGTATCCCGTGGCGCCCGGCTACGCACCGGGTGAGCACCACTTCGCGCACGACTACGCGAAGGCACCCGAGTCGCTCGCACGCGCGTGGTTCACCGACGAGGAGATGGCGCGCTCCCTGGACCACCTCGAGCAGGACCAGCAGGAGGACGGCGGCTGGCCGATCAGCTGGCGTCAGTGGGCCCCGGCCGTCGCCCTCGAAGCGCGCCCGATGGTCACCATCGAGGCGCTGCGCACGCTACGGGCGTACGGACGGTCCATCGCCTGACGGGGGCTCCTCGGCCTCCCTCAGCAGCAGTGCCGCGATGGCCAGTGCCGTGCCGCGCGGCGCCGACAGGTCGATGCCGGTGCGTTCGCCGATCTTCGCGAGGCGGTTGTCGACGGTGTTGGGGTGCAGGCCGAGGGCGGCGGCGGTCGCCCTGCGCTCCTGCTGATGGCCGAGGTGGGTGCGCAGCGTCTCCAGGAGTTCGGGCCGGTCGGCGACCGGGTCGAGCAGCGCGGAGATGAGGTGGCTGCTCTCGTTGCGGCGGGAGAGGTGGTACTCCAGGAGCACGTCGGCCATGCGGTGCAGTCCCGGAGGCATCCCGCACGCGCGCGTGATGCGCAGTATCTCGGTCGCGGTACGGGCCGCGTCGGTCACGGCCTCGGGCCCGGCGGCGTCCACTGCGGCGACGCGTACGGGAAGGTCGCAGGCCTTGCCGAGGCGGCGCGGCAGATCCTCGGGGGGCAGGCATTCCTTGGGGACGATGACCCGGCCTCCGTCGGCCTCGAGGAGGGCGAGCACCTCCAGGTCGAAGGCGTGGTCCAGGGCGGTCTGCACGCGTCGCAGCCGCCGCCGTACGGCCACAGGGCCTTCGGCCGGCGCCCCGTCGAAGCCGATCGCGAGGACGAGCACGGGCCCCGCGAGGCGCAATTGGTCGAGCAGCACGTGGCCGGGCGGCACCATGCCGTCGAGCAGGCCGCGGACCAGGGAACTGCGCTGGGCGCGCTGCTCGGCCTCCAGGGCGGAGCGTTCGTCCAGGTAGGTCTCGGCCACGGCGCCGACGACCGCGGGGTGCGACTGCAGCAACACGTCGACGAGTTCGACCAGGGCCGCTTCCTCGCCGGGGCGTGCCGCGTCGCGCAGCGCCTGCCACAGGACGTAGACCCCCAGGGCGTGCGTACGCAGCAGCAGGTGCAGCGGCATGCCCTCTTCCGCCCGCTGCGCGGCCCGCTCGCGGAAGAGCCGGTGGCTGCCGGGCTGATCGGTGACGTGCCGCAGGAAGAGGCGCACTCCGTGGCGTGCGGTCGCGGCTATCTCCAGGTCCTTCACGTCATCGGGGAGCTCCGCATATCCGGGCAGTTCCTCGAACGACTCACGAGCCATCCGGCGCGCCAGCTCATTGACTCTCGGCTCGCAGCGCGCCGCGAGAGACCTCGCCTCGGAGGACAGTGGCACGGTGTCTCCTCTTCAGGGGGTCACGGTTTGTGACGCGTCACATTACCCACGGGACCTGTGTGTGACGGGAGTGGATGTTCGACCGCACGCCAGGGGTCGAAACTCGTGACCTGTGGCCATCCACCACTCCGGACACGAGGAGCCGCGGACATGACCGAGCACAAGGCAGTGGACTATGCCGAGTACGTCGACCGGGTGTGGCGGGGCGAGGAGACGCTCCTGTCCCACCTCACCGGCGCGTACACCGGGGACGAGCTGGTGCGGCTGCGTGAACGGGTGGGCTTCTTCCCGGCGTTCGCGAACGTCGCGGTGTTCGACACGGGCGACGGGGTGGTGCTCGTCGACTCGGGCGACTTCCGTACGGCACAGCAACTGCACACCGCGGTCGGTGGGTTCGGCGCCGGTCCGGTGCGCTCCGTGGTGTTCACGCACGGCCATGTGGACCACGTCTTCGGAGTGTTTCCCTTCGACCGCGAGGCGGAGGCTTCGGGCGTCCGGCCGCCCGAGGTGATCGCCCACGAAGGCGTCACCGCGCGCTTCGACCGCTACATCCGCACCGCCGGCTACAACTCCTGGATCAACCGCAGGCAGTTCGGAGTGCCCTCCCTGGAGTGGCCCACCACGTACCGCTACCCGGACACCGTCTACCGGGACCGCCACACCGTGCGCCGCGGCGAGCTGACCTTCGAGCTGTTCCACGCGCGCGGGGAGACCGACGACCACACCTATGTGTGGATACCGGAGCTCAAGACGCTCTGCACGGGCGACCTGTTCATCTGGAACTCGCCGAATGCGGGCAACCCCCAGAAGGTGCAGCGCTACCCGGAGGACTGGGCACACGCCCTGCGCGCCATGCAGGAACTCGGCGCCGAACTGCTGCTCCCCGGGCACGGCGTCCCCGTCGTGGGCGCCGATCGCGTGCACCAGGCGCTGGACGACACCGCTCGGCTCCTGGAGTCGCTGTGCGAGCAGACCAGGGCGCTGATGAACGCGGGCCACCGCCTGGACGCCGTCATCCACGGCGTCCAGGTCCCCGAGGAGCTCCTCGCGAAGCCGTACCTCCATCCCGCCTACGACGAGCCGGAGTTCGTCGTACGCAACCTCTGGCGGCTCTGGGGCGGCTGGTACGACCAGAACCCCGCGCATCTCAAGCCCGCCCCGGAGGCGGCACTCGCTGCCGAGTTCGCGAAGGCCGCGGGAGGCGCCCTCGCCTTGGCCCGGCGGGCCGGGCGGCTGCTGACCGACGGCGAGCCGCGTCTTGCCGCGCATCTGGCGGAGACGGCCGCGCTGGCCGCACCGGACGACGTCGAGGTGGCACGCGTGCGTGCCGAGGTGTACGCACTGCGCGCCCTCCAGGAGACGTCGACCATGGCGCGCGGAGTCTTCAACTGGGCGGCCGCGGAGTCGGCCGCCGTGGCCGAAGGAACGGACCTGGAGACGGAGTTGACGCGCACCCCCGAGGGACGCCGCCGGGCCGCCGGGGCGATCAGCGTAGGTGTGATCGACGACGAAGACGGCTGCTGCGGATGAGCGGCGCCTGGCGGACCACCTGGCTGCTCCTGGCCTTCATGGTCGTGAACTTCGCCGACAAGGCCGTCCTGGGGCTCGCGGGGCCGGAGATCCGGGCGGACTTCGGCATCACCCGCCAGGAGTTCGGCACCGCGCAGTCGGCGTTCTTCGCGCTGTTCTCGGTGGCGGCGCTCGTGGTCTCCGCTCTGACCCGGCGGGTGCGGACGACGCCGCTGCTCCTCGTGCTCGCCCTGATGTGGTCGGCGGCCCAGCTGCCGATGCTGTGGGGCGCGGCGGGGTTCGGCACCCTGCTGGCCACGCGGGTGCTGCTCGGCGCCGCCGAGGGGCCCGCGTCACCGGTCGCCATGCACCACGTGCACGGCTGGTTCGCGCAGCGTGAGCGGGCCCTGCCGACCGCGATCCTGCTGGTCGGCGCGGCGGCCGGGGTGGCTGTCGCCTCTCCGGTTCTGACCTGGGTGATCACCCACTGGGGCTGGCGCTGGTCGTTCGGCGTGGTGGGCCTGATCGGCCTGGTCTGGGCGGTGGCCTGGCGGGCCTGGGGCTCGGAGGGTCCGCTGGCGCCACCGGTCGGCAAGGAGGCGGCGGCAGTTGCGGGAACACCGGGAACACCGGGAACACTCTCCGTAGAGGCCCCCGCGAAGGCCCCCGCCGAGGCCGACAGCGTTCCGCTGCGCCGGATCCTCCTGTCGGGCTCGTTCGTGACGGCGGCATTCGGTGCCTTCGCGGCGTACTGGCTGATGAGCACCCTGCTGACCTGGACGCCCGACTACTTGGAGAGCGTCGTCGGCTGGGACCTCCACCAGGCGGGCACCCTGGTGGGCGTGGGCGCGCTCGCCAACGGCGCGGTGCTGCTCGTGCACGGGCTGATCGCGCAGCGCTCCGCGCGGCGGGGCGGCACCCCCTGGCTGCCGGTGGGCGCCGGTGCCGGGCTGCTCATGACGGTGGCCGGCTGCGCCGTCGCCACGTTCGGAGCGGTGGACTCCATGTGGATCAAGGTGCCGCTGATGATGGGCCCGATGGCCATGGCCATGGTGATGCTCACCGTGGCCACGACCGCCTGCGCACGGATCGCTCCGCCCTCGCGGCGGGGCCTCGTTCTGGGGGTGCTCACCTTCGTCTACGCGCTCGGCGGGATCCTCTCCCCCCTCGTCCTGGGCTCCATGGTGGACCGCGCCGCCACGGTGTCCGCGGGCTACGAGCAAGGCTGGCTGCTGACAGCGGTACTTCTGGTGACCGCGGGCGTTCTCGCGACGCTCTTCTGCCGTCCCGAGAAGGCGGCGCGACGGCTCGGGGTCCCCGAGACGACGGACACCGCGCCGGCGCTCACCCGGCGAGAGCCCGTACCCCCGCGGTGACGACCACCGCCGCCCCGATGACGACCAGGAACGGGGCGCGCAGCAGCAGCGCCACAGCCGCCGCCGTGAGCCCCAGGGCCTTGGCGTCGAGTTCCAGGACCCGCCCGTCGGCGAAGGCCTGCTGGGCCGTGAGGGCGGCGAGCAGCGCCACGGGAAGCAGGGCGGCCATGCGCTTGACTAGCGGGCGCTCCAGGGCGCCCGCGGGCACCAGCAGGCCCGCGAGCTTCACGAGGTAGCAACCGACGAAGGTCGCGCCGATCGCGATCCAGATGTTCAACGGTCTTCCCTCTGCGTGTCGTGCTGGATGTCGCTCCGGGGGTCATTGCGGGTGTCCCCGGGGCGTACGTCTTCCGTGGCGTCTCCCTTGGCTGCTGCCTTGGCATCTCCCTTGCGGCCCTCTACGTAGAGCACCGCCGGTGCGGCGAGTGCGGCCACCAGGACCGGCACCCCTGCGGGCAGTACGGGCAGCAGGCCGAGCCCCAGGACGACCGCGATCGCCGCCACGGCCCGCTCCGTGGTCGTCCGCAGCATCGGCGCGAGCAGCGCCAGGAAGACCGCGGGTCCCGCGGCGTCGAGCCCCCACGCGTCGGTGTCACCGATGGCCTCGGCGCCCAGCGCCCCGAGGAGCGTGGTGAGGTTCCACAGCACGTAGAGGCTCAGCCCGGTGACGGTGAAGCCGATGCGTGCGGCGCGCCGTGTCGGCTGGGCGAGCGAGACGGCGGTGGTCTCGTCGATGACCCAGTGGGCGGCGAACGGGCGCACCGCGCGCGGGAGGGCCAGCAACTGCGAGAGGCGCAGCCCGTAGAACGCGTTGCGTACGCCGAGGAAGAAGGCGCCCGCCGCGGCGGTGAACGGGTTACCGCCGCCCGCGAGCGCCCCGACCAGCGCGAACTGCGATGCGCCGGTGAAGACCAGCAGGCTGAGCGCGCAGGTCTGCAGCACGGTGAGGCCACTGCCTGCCGATGTCACCCCGAAGGCGAAGCCGGAGAGCCCGACGGCGATCCCGACGCCGAGGGCGTCGCGGACCACGGCGGAGTCGGGTTTCTGCGGTGTCCGGGGCGCCTGGTCGTCGTGCTCGGTCGCCCCTGGGACGTCGTGCTCGATCACGCCTGGGGCTATGTCTGCGGGATCCGCGGGTGTCGTCTGTTCTGCCACACCCCGGACGGTACGAGCAGGGCCGATTCCCGGTCTTGTACGTTCTTGCGCTCGCCTCGTACGTCCTTGCGCTCGCGCTGGTACGCCCCGGGCGGCACCCCGACGATCCGCGCGAAGTGCCGGTTCAGGTGTGGCTGGTCGGTGAAGCCCACGGCGACGGCCGCCTCCGCGGGAGCCGTCCCCACGTCCAGGAGGCGCCGTGCGGCCCGCACGCGCGCGTCGGTGAGCCATGCGTGCGGAGGCATCCCGTACGCGTCGCGGAAGGCCCGCAGCAGGGCGAACGGGCTGGCCCCGAGCTCGGTGGCGAGCCGCTCCAGGCTCGGCGGGTCGGCGAGCCGCTCCTCCAGGACGGCACGCGCGCGTGCCGCGGTCCTGGCACCCGCGGTGGGCACGGCACGCTGGGGAACAGGTCCGCCGTTCAGCCGCAGCAGCCGGGTCACGGCCACCCGCAGCAGGGTGTCGGCGGCTAGCGCGTTGCCCTCCTCCGCGGCACGCAGCACCCGGTGGACGAGGGTCACCGCGTACGGGTCCTCGAGCACCGGGCGGACGAAACCGGGGGTTCCGCGGATGCCGGTGGCCTCGGCGGCGATGGCGGCGACCAGATCCGGCGAGGGATAGACCGCCGCGTACCGCCAGCCCTCGGGCGCACCGGCCCGGCCCGTGTGGGTGGTGTCGGGGTTGATCAGGGCGAGCGTGCCCGGCCCCGCGTGCTGATCGGCGCCGCCATGGTGGAAGACGTCGACGCCCTCGGCGATCGCGGCGATCACGTAGTGCTCGTGGGTGTGCCGCACGAACGTCTTGTTGATGTAGTGGGCACGCAGCAGGTCGACCCCGGGCAGCTCCGCGTACCGCCAGTGCCGCGCCTGCTCCGCCGAACCTGCCATGACTCCATTCTGCGACAGCCGAGCAAACCCTTTTCCGCAGGTCGGCGCCGTTGTCAGTGGCGGGGTGCACGATGGGGTCATGGTCAGGTCCGCATCCAGTGCCCCCAGCGCCCGCAGCGCCCTTGACGGGTTCTCCCCCGCGACCCGCAGCTGGTTCACGGGGGCCTTCTCCGCGCCCACGTCCGCGCAGGCAGGGGCGTGGAAGGCCATCGGCGAGGGCTCGGACGTGCTGGTCGTCGCGCCCACGGGCTCGGGCAAGACCCTTGCGGCGTTCCTCGCCGCCCTCGACCAGCTGGCCTCGACCCCGCCGCCCGCCGACCCCAAGAAGCGCTGCCGGGTGCTGTACGTATCTCCGCTGAAGGCCCTCGCGGTCGACGTGGAGCGCAATCTGCGCAGCCCGCTGACCGGCATCCGCCAGGAGTCCGTGCGCCTCGGGCTCCCCGAGCCCGAAGTGCGGGTCGGCATCCGCTCGGGCGACACCCCGCCCGCCGAGCGCCGCTCCCTGTCCACGCGCCCGCCGGACATCCTGATCACCACACCCGAGTCGCTCTTCCTGATGCTCACCTCCGCCGCGCGGGACGCGCTGACGGGCATCGAGACGGTGATCCTGGACGAGGTGCACGCCGTCGCGGGCACCAAGCGCGGCGCCCATCTCGCCCTCTCCCTGGAGCGGCTCGACGAGCTGCTGCCCAGGCCCGCCCGCCGCATCGGCCTGTCGGCGACGGTCCGCCCGGTGGACGAGGTGGCGCGCTATCTCTCCCCGCAGCGCAGGGTGGAGATCGTCCAGCCGCCGTCCGGCAAGGAGTTCGACCTGTCCGTGGTCGTGCCGGTCGAGGACCTCGCCGAGCTCGGCGGTTCGCCGGTCGCCGACTCCGACCAGGGGGCGGAGCGCCCCTCGATCTGGCCGCACGTCGAGGAGCGCATCACCGACCTCGTCCAGGCACACCGCTCGACGATCGTGTTCGCCAACTCACGCCGTCTCGCGGAGCGCCTGTGCAACAGGCTGAACGAAATCGCGTACGAACGCGCGACGGGCGAGCCCCTCCCCGAAGACCACTCCCCCGCCGAGCTGATGGCCGAGTCGGGCGCGGCCAAGGGCGCCCCTCCGGTCCTCGCCCGTGCCCACCACGGCTCGGTCTCCAAGGAGCAGCGCGCGCTCGTCGAGGAGGACCTGAAAGCGGGCCGCCTGCCGGCCGTCGTCGCCACCTCAAGCCTGGAGCTGGGCATCGACATGGGCGCGGTCGACCTGGTGGTCCAGGTCGAGTCACCCCCGTCGGTGGCCTCCGGCCTGCAGCGGGTCGGCCGGGCAGGACACCAGGTGGGCGCGGTGTCCACCGGCGTCGTCTTCCCGAAGTACCGAGGAGACCTGGTGCAGGCCGCCGTGGTCACCGAGCGGATGCGGACCGGCTCCATCGAGTCGCTGCGCATCCCGGCCAACCCCCTGGACGTCCTCGCGCAGCAGCTCGTCGCGACGGTCTCCCTCGACACCTGGCAGGTCGACGACCTGCTGGCCCTCGTCCGCCGCGCCGCGTCCTTCGCCTCGCTCCCGGAGTCGGCGTTCACGGCCGTCCTGGACATGCTCGCCGGGCGCTATCCATCGGACGCCTTCGCCGAGTTGCGCCCCCGAGTGGTCTGGGACCGCATCGCCGGCACTGTCACCGGGCGGCCGGGCGCGCAGCGTCTGGCGGTCACGTCCGGGGGCACGATCCCCGACCGTGGCCTCTTCGGGGTCTTCCTCGCCGGCGCCGACCCCAAGAAGGGCGGAGGCCGCGTCGGAGAGCTCGACGAGGAGATGGTCTACGAGTCCCGGGTGGGCGACGTCTTCACGCTCGGCACGAGTTCCTGGCGCATCGAGGACATCACCCGCGACCGTGTGCTCGTCTCCCCCGCGCCCGGCGTCCCGGGACGGCTCCCCTTCTGGAAGGGCGACCAGCTGGGCCGCCCGCTCGAACTGGGCCGTGCGGTGGGCGCGTTCCTCCGGGAGGTCGGCTCCCTGTCGCGCGACGACGCGCGCGTGCGCCTGCTGGCCGCGGGCCTCGACGACTGGGCCGCGGACAACATCCTGACGTACCTCGCCGAGCAGCGAGAGGCCTGCGGCCACATCCCTGACGACCGCACGATCGTGGTCGAGCGGTTCCGCGACGAGCTGGGCGACTGGCGGGTCGTGGTGCACTCCCCCTTCGGCGCGCAGGTGCACGCCCCCTGGGCCCTCGCCCTCGCCTCCAGGCTGACCGAGCGGTATGGCATGGACGCCCAGGTCATGCACGCCGACGACGGCATCGTGCTGCGCCTGCCGGACGCCGACCTGATGAGCCTGGACCTGCTCGACCAGGAGCCCACCGACCAGCATCTGGAGTACGACAGCGATCAGGCACCCGTAGGAGCGGGAGACGTCGCCTTCGACAAGGGCGAGGTCAACCAGATCGTCACCGACCAGGTGGGCGGCTCGGCCCTGTTCGCCTCGCGCTTCCGCGAGTGCGCCGCCCGCGCGCTGTTGCTGCCGCGCCGCAGCCCCGGAAAGCGCACGCCCCTGTGGCAGCAGCGCCAGCGCGCCGCGCAACTGCTCCAGGTGGCCAGCGAGTTCGGGTCCTTCCCCATCGTCCTCGAAGCAGTCAGGGAGTGCCTCCAGGACGTCTTCGACGTCCCGGGCCTCACGGAACTGATGGGCGACATCGAGTCCCGCAAGGTCCGGCTCGTCGAGGTCACCACACCCGAGCCGTCCCCGTTCGCGCGCTCCCTGCTGTTCGGGTACGTGGCGCAGTTCCTGTACGAGGGCGACTCCCCCCTCGCCGAGCGGCGCGCGGCGGCCCTCTCCCTGGACTCCCGGCTGCTCTCCGAGCTCCTCGGCCAGGCCGAGCTGCGCGAGCTGCTCGACGCGGACGTCCTCACGGAACTTGAGCAGGAGCTCCAGTGGCGCACGGAGGACCGCCGCGTCAAGGACGCCGAAGGCGTCGCCGACCTGCTGCGCCTCCTCGGGCCGCTCACCTCCGCCGAGTTGGCCGAGCGCGGCGCCGAGCCGGAGTGGGCGCAGGAGCTGGCCTCGGCCCGCCGCGCGATCAGTGTCCGCATCGCCGGGGCCGACCACTGGGCGGCCATCGAGGACGCGGGCCGCCTGCGCGACGCGCTGGGCACTGCGCTGCCGGTCGGTGTCCCGGAGGCGTTCACCGAGCCCGTCAAGGACCCCCTCGGCGATCTCGTCGCGCGGTACGCACGCACGCACGGCCCGTTCACCTCGGCCACAGCCGCGGCCCGCTTCGGACTCGGCGTCGCGGTCACCGAGGGCGCGCTGCAGCGCCTCGCCGCCAACCAACGCGTCGTACAAGGAGAGTTCCATCCGGCGGGCATCGGCCAGGAGTGGTGCGACGCGGCCGTCCTGCGCCGCCTGCGCCGCCGCTCCCTGGCCGCCCTGCGGCACGAGCTGGAGCCGGTGCCGCCCGCCGCGCTCGCCCAGTTCCTGCCCCAGTGGCAGCACTTGAGCGGACACGGCCTGCGGGGCGTGGACGGCCTTGTGCGCGCCATCGAGCAGTTGCAGGGGGCGACGGTGCCGGCGTCCGCGCTGGAGAAGCTCGTCCTGCCCTCCCGCGTCACCGGGTACGCACCGGCGATGCTCGACGAACTCACCGCCTCCGGCGAGGTGGTGTGGGCCGGGGCCGGATCCCTGCCGGGCAAGGACGGGTGGATCTCCCTGTATCTGGCCGACGCCGCGCCCCTGCTCCTGCCACCGGCCCACCCCCTGGAGCTCACCGCGCTCCACCAATCGGTCCTCGACACCCTCTCCGGGGGCTATGGCCTGTTCTTCCGGCAGATCGCCGACCAGGTCCGCGCCACCACGCACCCCGATGCCTCCGATCCCCAACTGGCCGACGTGATCTGGGATCTGGCCTGGTCCGGAAGGCTGACGAACGACACGCTCGCCCCCATGCGCTCACTCCTCGGATCGGGCCGCACCGCGGGCTCCACCGCCCACCGCGCCAAGCGCTCCGCCCCGCGCGGACGCTACGGCACACTGACGGCCGCCGCCCGCCCCGCATCGCGTACGGGCCCGCCGACCGTGGCGGGCCGCTGGTCGCTGCTCCCCGCCCACGAACCCGACCCCACCCTGCGCGCCCACGCCCTGGCCCGCACCCTCCTGGACCGGCACGGCGTCGTGACCCGTGGGGCGGTCGCGGCCGAGGGGGTCGAGGGCGGCTTCTCGGCGACGTACCGCGTTCTGTCGGCCTTCGAGGACAGCGGTCAGGCGCGGCGCGGCTATGTCGTCGAAGGGCTCGGCGCCGCCCAGTTCGCCATGGACGGAGCGGTGGACAGGCTGCGCGCGGCGGCGAACGCCCGTGACCGCACGGACAGTTCACCGTCCGCCATGAACTACGCCCCGCACTCCCCGCACTCCCCGCGTTCCTCGGACACCCAGGCCCTCGTCCTGGCCGCCGCCGACCCGGCCAACGCGTACGGAGCCGCGCTCCCCTGGCCCGACCCGCCCACCGACGCGGGCCACAAGCCGGGCCGCAAGGCAGGCTCCCTGGTCGTCCTCGTCGACGGCGAACTGACCCTCTACATGGAGCGTGGCGGCAAGACCCTGCTGGCCTGGCCCGCGACCCCGCAGGACGACACCCCCGTCACCGAGGACGCCCGCCTGCACGCGGCCGCCGAAGCCCTCGCCGCAGCGGCCCGCGCGGGTTCACTCGGCACGGTCACGGTCGAGCGCATCAACGGAAGCTCGTCCCTCACCTCCCCGTTCGCCGCCCTCCTGGAAGGAGCAGGCTTCCACGCCACCCCCCGGGGCCTACGCCTGCGCGCGTAACGCCCCCACTACCGCCACCCCACACGACCACCACCTCACACAACCGTCGATCCCGCCCAACCACGCCCGAATCCCCTCACCCTCACCTCGCCCCCGACATGCCACCCTGGACCTCATGCCCGAAGGAGACACCGTCCACCAGGCAGCCCGGCGGCTGCACACCGCGCTCGCCGGGCACACCGTCACGCGCTCCGACCTCCGCGTCCCGAAGCTCGCGACCGTCGACCTCACCGGGCGCACCGTCCTGGACGTCACCCCGCGCGGCAAGCACCTCCTCACCCGCTTCGAGGGCGGGCTCACACTGCACTCCCACCTCCGCATGGACGGCTCCTGGAAGGTGTACGCCCCCGGCGAGCGCTGGAGCGGCGGCCCCGGCCACCAGATCAGGGCGATCCTCGGCACGGCCGACCGCACCGCCGTCGGCTACCGCCTGCCCGTACTCGAACTCCTCCGCACTGCCGACGAGCACAAGGCCGTGGGGCACCTCGGACCCGACCTCCTGGGCCCCGACTGGGACCCCGAGCAGGCCATCGGCAACCTCCTGGCGACCCCCGACCGCCCCCTGGGCGAGGCCCTGCTCGACCAACGCAATCTCGCGGGCATCGGGAACGTCTACAAGAGCGAGCTCTGCTTCCTCCTGAGCATCACCCCCTGGCTCCCCGTCGGCGAGCTCCCCGCCGAGACGGCATCCCGCCTCCCCGCCCTGGCCAAGAAGCTCCTGGAGGCCAACCGCGACCGCCCGGCGCGCACCACCACGGGCCGCGACCAAGCGGGCCGGCGCCTGTACGTCTACGGCCGTGCACCCCGCCCCTGCCTGCGCTGCGGCACCCCCGTCCGCACGGCCGAGCAGGGCGACGGCTCGCGCAGCCGCCCCACGTACTGGTGCCCCACCTGCCAACAGGGCCCGACCCCCTGAACCCACGGAGGCCAGACCCACCCCCCTCCACACGCACGCCCGACAGCCCATCCCCGCCCACCAGTTGACGCCCCGTCAGATCCCGCCGTACCGTCCCGTCATGCCCCTCACGGCGTACGACCTCAGCGGACGCACCGCATTCGTCACCGGCGCGGCCAGCGGCATCGGCAGGGCCTCGGCCGTGCTCCTCGCGGAAACGGGCGCCACCGTCCACTGCGCCGACCGCGACGCTCAGGGGCTCCACGAGACGGCCACGCTCATCAAGACCGCGGGCGGCACCGCGCACACCCACCCCCTGGACGTGGCCGACAGGACCCAGGTCGAGCAGGCCGTCGCGAGCGCCACAGCGGCCACCGGACGCCTCGACATCATGGCCGCCATCGCCGGGATCATGCACAGCAGCCCGGTCCTGGAGACCCGCGACGAGGACCTCGACCGGGTCCTGAACATCAACTTCAAGGGCGTCCTGTACGCCTGCCAGGCCGCGGCCCGCGCGATGATCGCAGCGAACGCCGACGCGACCGACGACGGCTCCCGCCGCCCCGGCAGCATCATCACCATGGCATCGGGCGCCGTGGACACCGGCGGTCCCGGCCTCCTCTGCTACGGCGCGGCGAAAGCCGCCGTCGTCCAGCTCACGAAGACCCTCGCCACCGAGGTGGGCCCGCACGGCATCCGCGTGAACGCCGTGGCACCGGGCTGGATCCGCACCCCCATGACCGACCGCCACGACTCCGCCGCCCAGGCGCACACCGAGGGGCTCATGGTCCGCATGTCCCCCCTGGGCCGCGTCGGCGAACCGGAGGACATCGCCCACGCCGTCCTGCACCTGGCATCCGACGCGTCCGCCTTCACGACGGGCCAGATCCTCCGCCCGAACGGCGGCGTCGCCATGCCTTGGTGACAGCGCCACCGGCGGCCTGAGCAGCGGACGTGGCCGTACGCTCCCCAGGCCACCGCAGCGCACCGTCCGACCGCCGGGCGCGCCCCTTGGACCAGTACGCGGCGCCCACCGCCCGGGACTTCGGCACACAGTGCACCGGCAGCAGACTCAGCCCCCACCCGCCGGCCGCGACGGCACCCTCCAGGACTCCCGCATCGGGCGCGAGGGCCAGCCGCAGCACGCCCCACCACCAGAGCGCACCGAACGCCAGAGCCGGCGCCCACCGCACGACTCTCCATGCCACGGCCACCACCTCCGTACGACGCCCGACGACTGGGACCGACGCGGGTCGACGCTAGACGCCCGACGTCACCGGGCGGGAGGGCGCACCACAGCGCACATGAGGCACGGCCTCCATCACCGGATCAACCGTTCTCCGCCTGGAACATCCAGTGATGCTTCTCCAGATCGGCCGTGATGCCGATGAAGATGTCCTGGCTCACCGGATCCGCCTCGCCGGTCGCCTCGACCCGCTCCCGCATCCGCGTGATCACCGCACCGAGCGCGTCCACGAGCGTCCCCACCGCGTCCGCGTCCTTGACCCAGCCGTCGGCGACCTCGCCGATGCCGCTGCTGCGCGCGACGGTCGCCGCACGGCCGTCCGGCGAGACACCGAGCGTGGAGGCACGCTCGGCCACCGTGTCGGAGTGCAGCCGCGCCGTGTCCACGACCTCGTCGAGCTGCAGATGGACGGACCGGAAGCGCGTCCCGACCACGTTCCAGTGGATCTGCTTGGCGACCAGGGAGAGGTCGACCAGGTCCACCAGAGCGCCCTGCAAGGCGTCCGAGACCGTCTTCAGATCCGCATCGGACAGAGGGCTCTTCACGACGTACATCCAGCCTCCAAAGCTCATGAAACCCCCGTAATCGAAAATCCCCACCAACAATGGCACAAGTGCACCAATCGGGGCATCTTCGGGCAGACCACAGGCAGCCCCGGACGGACGGCAGAGCGGCACCCGGGCAGAAAAAAGCCCCGGCCGGTGACCCGGCCGGGGCTTCCACACTTCTGAGCGCTCAAACAGCGTGCGCAGTCAGCGTCAGCGCACCATCACGCCGCGACGACGTCCACCGCTTCCGCAGGCGCCTTGATCGTCACCCGTTCCGGCGGCACACCGCTCACCGAGACGGAATTGAGCATCGGGCGAACCGGTGCGCGCACCGGTTCCGTAGCCGCTGCCGACGCAGCCAGTTCGGCGAGGGAGAGCTCATCGCTCACCTCGCGCATGAGCTCGGACATCCGTACGTCAAGCGCGTCGCAGATCGCGGAAAGCAGCTCGGAGGATGCCTCCTTCTGCCCCCGCTCCACCTCGGAAAGATAGCCGAGCGAGACTCGGGCGGACGAGGAGACTTCGCGCAGAGTACGGCCCTGGCGCTGGCGCTGCCGACGCAGCACGTCACCCAGCAGGCGACGGAGCAGAATCATCGGTGGCTCCCTCCTCGGACCGCGTAGCCGCATCCTTCACGCCCCACCGTACCGCCTTGCGCGGCGGCCGTGCGGGGAGCGATGTCGTGTTCACTCAGGGCTGCAAACATCAATTCCCCCCGTTCTGTTCCGTATCCTGTGCCCGCCCATTCCCAGCACGTTCGCCGGACAGCCGCTCGAGCAGCAGCGTGAGCACGCTCCGTACACTCTCCATACGGATGTCCGAACGCTCACCGTTCAACCGCAGCGCGGCCACTTTCCCCTCAGAGCGAAGAGCGGAACCCGGTCCGCCACCCGTGGAAATCGGCCAGTCGGCCGCGGTGTCCGGCCCGTCGAATGCCACGAAGACAGTCCCTACGGCCTGTCCGTCCTGCGGATCCGGCCCCGCGACGCCCGTGGTGGCGAGCCCCCAGTCCGCGCCCATGACCTTGCGCACACCGGCCGCCATCTGCAGCGCCACCTCGGCATCCACGGCGCCGCGCTCGGCCAGCAGAGTGCCGTCGACCCCGAGCACCTCGTGCTTCAGCTCGGTCGCGTACGCCGTCACGGACCCCCGGAAGACCCGTGAGGCCCCCGGCACCGCCGTCAGCTCGGCGGCCACCAGACCGCCGGTGAGCGACTCGGCGACGGCGAGCGTCTCGCCCCGCGCCTGAAGAAGCCGCAGCACCTCCGCGGCCGGGCCGCCGACGGACGTCACGTCGCCGACTCCCGAGCCCCCTCGCCGGAGGCAGCGGCGGAAGCGGCGGCCGCTTCCCGCGCCTCCGCAAGGCCGAGCCGACGCAGCACGACGGCCTGGCGCACATAGTCCAGGCCGGTCACCACGGTCAGGACGACGGCGACCGCCATCACCCAGAACCGCAGCGTGGCGAGCGGCCCGGTCAGCGCCAGGACGTACATCCCGGCCGCCGTGCCCTGCCAGAGCGTCTTCATCTTGCCGCCGCGACTGGCCGGAATGACACCGAAGCGGATCACCCAGAACCGCAGCAGGGTGATGGCGAGCTCACGTCCGAGAATGACGCCCGTCACCCACCAGGGCAGATCGCCGAGGTAGGACAGACAGATCAGCGCGGCGCCCATGATCGCCTTGTCGGCGATGGGGTCGGCGATCTTCCCGAAGTCCGTGACCAGGTTGTACGTACGCGCCAGGTGCCCGTCGAACAGGTCGGTGATCATGGCGACGGCGAAGGCCGCCCAGGCCCACGCGCGCCAGGCCGGGTCGTACCCGCCGTCGGCGAGCAGCAGCATCACGAAACCCGGCACGAGCAGCAGCCGGATCACCGTCAGCAGGTTGGCGACGTTCCACACGCTGGCCTGATTGACGGCCGCAGCGCCCAACTTTCCACCGCGCACCGGCTTGGCGCCCTGCGCGCCGGAGCCGCCCGCCGCGGATGCCGGGACTCCGGTCATCTGCGCGCCTCCTCGGCCGGGATCCGGGGCGAGTCCCCCAGAATTTCGCTGTACTCAGCCACCAGGTCCACGCCTTCCGTGCCGACCACCTTTGCCACGACCATACGACCGACCTGCAGGTCGTCCCCACCCGTGGCACCCGTGAAGCGGATCTGGCCGTCCGTCTCGGGCGCCTGGTGAGCCGCCCGGCCGATCGCGCCGTCCTCGTCGTCCACGGACTCCACGAGCACCTCGACGGTCTCACCGAGACGGTCGTCGGCGCGCTGCGAGGTCAGTTCCTCGGCGAGCCGCGAGATGCGCGCGAGCCGCTCGTCGACGACGTCCTGGTCCAGCTTCTGGTCGTACGTCGCCGCTTCCGTGCCCTCCTCGTCGGAGTACCCGAACACGCCGATGGCGTCCAGCCGCGCACCCGTGAGGAACCGCTCCAGCTCGTCCACGTCGGACTCGCTCTCGCCGGGGAAGCCCACGATGAAGTTGGACCGCACACCTGCCTGCGGCGCCTTGGTCCGGATGGTGTCCAGGAGCTCGAGGAACCGGTCGGTGTCCCCGAAGCGCCGCATCGCCCGCAGCACGCCGGGAGCGGAGTGCTGGAAGGACAGGTCGAAGTAGGGGGCGACCTTCTCCGTGGAGGTCAGTACGTCGATGAGTCCGGGGCGCATCTCGGCGGGCTGCAGATAGCTGACGCGCACCCGCTCGATCCCGTCGACGGCGGCCAGCTCGGGCAGCAGCGTCTCCAGGAGCCGGATGTCGCCGAGGTCCTTGCCGTACGAGGTGTTGTTCTCGGAGACGAGCATGACCTCCTTGACGCCCTGCTCGGCCAGCCAGCGCGTCTCGCCGAGCACGTCCGAGGGACGCCGCGAGATGAAGGACCCGCGGAAGGAGGGAATGGCGCAGAAGGAGCAGCGCCGGTCGCAGCCGGACGCCAGCTTCACCGAGGCGACGGGGTTGGTGCCCAGGCGCCGCCGCAGCGGGGCGCGCGGCCCCGACGCGGGCGCGAGGCCGTCGGGCAGGTCCACGGGCGCGTGCCCGGGCAGCGCGACGTCGGAGCCCGCCTCCTGCCGCTCCGCGGGGCTGATCGGCAGGAGCTTGCGCCGGTCACGCGGGGTGTGAGCCTCGACACTGCCGCCGCTCAGGATGGTGTTCAGGCGGGTGGAGATGTCGGAGTAGTCGTCGAAGCCGAGGACACCGTCGGCTTCGGGGAGGGCTTCGGCGAGCTCCTTGCCGTACCGCTCGGCCATGCAGCCGACGGCCACGACGGCCTGGGTCTTGCCATGACCCTTGAGATCATTGGCTTCCAGGAGGGCGTCGACGGAGTCCTTCTTGGCGGCTTCGACGAATCCACAGGTGTTGACTACGGCGACATCCGCGTCCTCGGCGGCCTCGACGAGCTGCCAGCCGTCCGCCTCCAGGCGGCCTGCCAGCTCCTCCGAGTCCACCTCGTTACGGGCGCAGCCAAGAGTGACAAGGGCGACAGTACGGCGTTCGGGCATGTTCTCAAGACTACTTTGTCCCTGCCCGGCCCCCCGCCGCGAGGGTCCGGGCGCCCGTCACACGGCTCAGCCGACCTCGGGATCACCCTTGGTGTACGTGAGCCGCTCGACCTGACCGGGGTCGAACTCGTTCTCGACTGCCTTGCCGTTCACGAACAGCTTGATCGCGCCCGCGTCACCGAGGACCAGGTCGATCTTCCGCTTGTCCTGGAAGGTCTTCGACTTGCCCTGCTCCAGGACGCCGTCGAAGAGCGTCCGGCCGTTGTGGTCCTTGGCGGAGATCCAGCTGCGGCCGTCCGCCGCGTTGACCTTGACCGTGACCTTGTCCTGCGGGGCGCCCGCGATGGCGCTGTCCGACGGGTCCGGCTTGGGGTCGGCCGGCTTGTTCGGTGCCGGCTTCGTGGCGGGCTTGCTGGTGGCGGGCGTGGCGCCCTCGGCGACCTGCGACTTCGAGCCGTCGCTGTCGTCCCCTCCGCTGAACGCGGTGAAGCCGACGAAGCCGATCACGGCGACGATCGCGGCGACCATGGCCGCGGTCCAGTTGGGACGGCGCGGATCGGACCTGATCCGCTCGGCCTCGAAGAGCGGCGCCGCCGGGGTGGGCGCGGGCGGGCGCCCGCCGTGCGCCGCGTCGTACTGGGCCAGCAGAAGAGCGGGATCGACCCCCACGGCGCGTGCGAGGGTCCGGATGTGGCCACGGGCGTACACATCTCCGCCACACCGGGAGAAGTCGTCCTGTTCGATCGCGTGCACGATCGGGATGCGCACCCGGGTGGACGTGCTGATCTCGTCGACGGTCAGGCCCGCGTCGATGCGTGCCTGCTGCAGCGTGCGCCCGATCGAGGGCCGGTCGTCAGCAGGGCTCTCAGCTGCCGGACGGCTCTCAGCGGGCCGGTCGTCAGTGGGTCGGTGGTCTGAAGGGCGGTCGTCTTCAGGGGAGTTGCCGATGGACACGGGGGCGCCTTTCGAGCGTGTAGCCACCTGCCGGATGTTCAGTCTAGGGGGGTTCGGAAAAGGTGGGGCAACTGGGCGAGGGAGTTTGTACGCCATCGGAATGGCCGGACATCCTGATGGTGGAGCATGGTGCTGTCCCTCCCCTCAACTTGACGTATGCCGAAGGGAAACGGTTGCCTGCCGCTCCCTTATGGGTGAGCCTCCCCCCGGATCACGGCAAGCACGCCATCCAGCTCATCGCCCTTCACAAGAACGTCACGAGCCTTTGAGCCTTCGCTGGGGCCCACGATGCCGCGCGATTCCATGAGGTCCATGAGCCGTCCGGCCTTCGCGAAGCCGACCCGCAGCTTGCGCTGAAGCATCGACGTGGACCCGAACTGCGTGGAAACCACCAGCTCAGCGGCTTGACACAGCAGATCGAGGTCGTCGCCGATGTCCTCGTCGATCTCCTTCTTCTGCTTGGTCCCCACCGTGACGTCGTCCCGGAAGACGGGTGCCATCTGGTCCTTGCAGTGCTGGACGACCGCGTGGATCTCGTCCTCGGTGACGAAGGCGCCCTGCATTCGGGTGGGCTTGTTCGCGCCCATCGGCAGGAAGAGCCCGTCACCCTTGCCGATCAGCTTCTCGGCGCCCGGCTGGTCGAGGATGACGCGGCTGTCGGCGAGCGACGAGGTGGCGAAGGCGAGCCTCGAGGGCACGTTCGCCTTGATCAGACCGGTGACGACGTCCACGGACGGCCGCTGTGTGGCGAGCACCAGGTGGATGCCCGCCGCGCGCGCGAGCTGCGTGATGCGCACGATCGAGTCCTCGACGTCACGCGGGGCGACCATCATCAGGTCGGCGAGCTCGTCGACGATCACCAGGAGGTACGGGTAGGGGGTGAGCTCGCGCTCACTTCCCTCGGGCGTCTTGAGCTTGCCGTCGCGGACGGCCTGGTTGAAGTCGTCGATGTGGCGGTAGCCGAACGCCGCCAGGTCGTCGTAGCGCAGATCCATCTCGCGTACGACCCACTGGAGCGCCTCGGCGGCCCGCTTGGGGTTGGTGATGATCGGCGTGATCAGGTGCGGGATGCCCTCGTACGCGGTGAGCTCGACGCGCTTGGGGTCGACCAGGACCATCCGTACGTCCTCGGGGGTCGCCCGCATCATGATCGACGTGATCAGACAGTTGATGCAGGACGACTTGCCGGAGCCGGTGGCTCCGGCGACCAGGATGTGCGGCATCTTCGCCATGTTGGCCATGACGTAGCCGCCCTCGACGTCCTTGCCGAGCGCGACCAGCATGGGGTGGTCGTCCTCGGCCGCGTCCGCCAGGCGCAACACGTCGCCCACGTTGACCATCTCGCGGTCGGTGTTCGGGATCTCGATGCCGACCGCGGACTTGCCGGGGATGGGGCTGATGATGCGGACGTCGGGGCTGGCGACCGCGTACGCGATGTTCTTGGCGAGGGCCGTGATCTTCTCGACCTTCACGGCCGGGCCGAGCTCGATCTCGTACCGCGTGACCGTCGGACCCCGAGTGAAGCCGGTGACGTCCGCGTCGACCTTGAACTCGGTGAAGACATTGCTGAGCGAGGCGACGACCGTGTCGTTCGCGGCACTGCGGGTCTTGCCCGGACCGCCGCGCTCGAGCAGGTCGAGCGAAGGCAGCGAGTACGTGATGTCCCCCGCGAGCTGCAGCTGCTCGGCGCGCGGCGGCAGGTCCCGCGGCACGTCCGGAGCGGCCTTCGTCAGGTCCTTCACGCCGGAGCCCGACGCGTCGCGCGACTCCCCCGGCTTCTTGCGGAGCACACCGGGCGGCGGGCTGTCGACCGCGCGCGCGGTCGGTACGGGGGCGGAGCTCTCCGCGGCCGGAGCCGGCGTGGAACTCTCCGCCGACTGCTCGTCGCGCTTCTCGGAGACGCCCTGCGTCAGGTCGGCGACCAGCGGCGAGGGCGGCATGCCGTGCAGGACCGCACCGTCCAGGGCGGCGGCAGCGGCGGCCGCCACGTCCACCGCGTCCATCGGCCGGTCCAGAGAGGGCTGTGCGGACGCCCTGCGGGGCCTGCGCCGCCGGGTGAGCGCCTCCTCCTCCGCCTGCTCCGGGGCGTACGCCTCAGGCGCCTCTGCGCGCCTGCGCGAGCGGGCCGGCAACGCCTCGCGCCACTGCTCCTCGTACCGCTCGTCGTCCGCGTAGTCACCCTGCACCGCTTCAGGCTCCGGCTGGACGACGCCGAGCTTGACGCCGAGCAGCCGCAGCCGCTGCGGGATGGCGTTGACGGGCGTCGCCGTGACCACGAGCAGCCCGAAGACGGTCAGCAGGACGAGCAGCGGTACGGCGAGGACCTCGCCCATGGTGAAGATCAGCGGAGTGGACGTGGCCCAGCCGATGAGGCCGCCCGCGTCCCTTATGGCCTCCATGCCGTCCGCACGGGCCGGCGAACCGCAGGCGATGTGCACCTGGCCGAGCACGCCGATGACGAGCGCAGACAGGCCGATCACGATGCGGCCGTTGGCATCGGGCTTCTCGGGGTGCCTGATGAGGCGTACGCCGATGACCGCGAGCAGTATCGGAAGCAGCAGGTCGAGGCGGCCGAAGGCGCCGGTCACCAGCATCTCGACCAGGTCGCCCACGGGACCGCGCAGGTTCGACCACGTGCCCGCGGCGACGATCAGCGCGATGCCGAGCAGCAGCAGCGCGAGGCCGTCCTTGCGGTGCGCCGGATCGAGACCCTTCGCGCCTCGCCCTATGCCGCGGAACAGCGCGCCCACGCTGTGCGCGAGGCCGAGCCAGAGGGCGCGCGCGAGGCGGTACACGCCGCCCGTGGGACTGGGCGCCGGCTTGGGCGCGGGCTTCTTCGCCGCGACTTTCTTGGCGGGCGCCTTCTTGGCCGGAGCCTTCTTCGGCGGCGGCTTCTTGGCGGCGGCCTTCTTCGCCGGAGCCTTTGTGGGCGCGGCCGCCTTCTTCGCGGGCGTCTTCTTGGCTGCGGACGGACGTGAGGCCATGCGTCTGAGGTTACCGGTGGAGGCCACTGCGGACACGTGTGCCTACCGCTTCACCCGTTTGTGTCGCCCTTGCGAGGGCGGTGAACTGACGGATGTTCACCGCCTCCGCGTCGGCTTGTGCCCCGTGTCCGCGTCGGCTCAGCTCTGCGACGACACCGAAGGCGCACCGCTGCCGGTGCCCGGCTCCAGGGCGTCAAGAGCCCGCCGCAGGCCGGTGAGTTTGCGTTCGAGATGGGCCGCGGTGGCGACAGCGGCGGCATCCGCCGAGTCGTCGTCCAGCTGTTTCGACAGCGCCTCCGCCTGTTCCTCGACGGCCGCGAGGCGCGCCGAGAGCTCGGCGAGGAGCCCCGCGGGCTCCTTGGCTTCGCCCGCCGTGGACTTCCCGCCACCTTCCAGCTGGAGACGCAGCAGGGCTGCCTGCTCCCGCAGTTGGCAGTTCTTCATGTACAGCTCGACGAACACCGAGACCTTCGCGCGCAGCACCCACGGATCGAACGGCTTGGAGATGTAGTCCACCGCACCCGCCGCGTAACCCCGGAACGTGTGGTGCGGGCCGTGGTTGATGGCGGTGAGGAAGATGATCGGGATGTCCCGGGTCCGTTCTCGCCGCTTGATGTGCGCGGCGGTTTCGAAACCGTCCATGCCTGGCATCTGGACATCCAGCAGAATGACCGCGAAGTCGTCCGTGAGTAGTGCTTTGAGCGCTTCCTCCCCGGACGATGCCCGTACCAGGGTCTGATCGAGCGCAGAGAGGATGGCCTCCAGCGCCAGCAGATTCTCCGGCCGGTCATCGACCAGGAGGATCTTGGCCTTCTGCACCATGGCCCGCCCTCCTCGCCCCGGCGGTACACCGGGCGCCGCCCCAGGGGACGACTCCCTTACGCCGTCCGTCCTTGTGCCGGTCATGGTAGCCGCACCCCGCCTGTCGCCACACCCTGTCACCGCGATGTCACTGTGCACGTAGCAGAAACGCAGTGGGAGACCAGAAGGTTCCCCGAATACCGTGGTTCTACACGGCTTCGGCCACACTCTGTCAGCAACTCCGCGTAATGACGCCTCTTCTCGGTCACTCCCCGCGCATCCACTGCTCCATCACCGAGAGCAGATGATCCGGGTCGACCGGCTTCGTAACGTAATCGGACGCTCCGGAGTCGATCGCCTTCTCCCGGTCGCCCTTCATGGCCTTCGCGGTGAGCGCGATGATCGGGAGCCCGGCGAACTGAGGCATCCTGCGGATCGCCGTCGTCGTCGCGTACCCGTCCATCTCCGGCATCATGATGTCCATCAGGACGACCGTCACGTCGTCGTGCTGTTCCAGGACTTCGATGCCCTCACGGCCGTTCTCGGCGTACAGCACCGAGAGGCCGTGCTGCTCCAGGACGCTGGTGAGCGCGAAGACGTTGCGGATGTCGTCGTCGACGATGAGCACCTTCTCACCGCCGAACTGATAGCCGGGACGCGCCTCGGGCGCCTCCTGCCCCGCCGCGGCCCACTGCTCCTGGGACCGCTGCTCCGCGGTCGGCCCCTGCCCCGGCAGGACCGGCGGCTGCTCCGAAGAGGCGTGCGCGGCACGCCGGCGGCGCCTGAAGAGCGTGCCGGAGTCGGGCACCGCGTCGAGCCGCGGCGTCGGCGGCGCCTCGCTCTGCGGCTGCTGCTCGGCCGTGGAGGGGCCCTCTTCCAGAGCGGGCCGCGCGACCGTTCCCGGCAGCGGGGAAAGCTGTGTGTATCCCTGCGGCGGCAGTTCGCTCGGGTGCAGCGGCAAATAGAGCGTGAACGTCGAACCGCGGCCCGGTTCGCTCGCCGCGTGGATCTCTCCGCCGAGCAGCCGCGCGATCTCCCGGCTGATGGAGAGCCCGAGCCCCGTGCCGCCGTACTTCCTGCTCGTCGTGCCGTCGGCCTGCTTGAACGCCTCGAAGATCACCCGCATCTTGCTGCCCGCGATCCCGATGCCGGTGTCGCTCACCGAGAAGGCGATCAGATCCGCGTCCGCGTCCCGCAGCGAACCCGCCTCCAGGAGCTGTTCGCGGATGGCGTTGGGCACATCGGCGTTCGCGTGCCGGATCACCAGCTCGACCGCTCCGGAGTCGGTGAACTTCACCGCGTTGGACAGGAGGTTGCGAAGGACCTGAAGGAGCCGCTGCTCGTCCGTGTGCAGGGTGGCGGGCAGCTCCGGAGACACGCGTACGGAGAAGTCGAGCCCCTTCTCCGCGGTCAGCGGCCGGAAAGTGGCCTCTACGTAGTCGACGAGTTGCACCAGGGCGATGCGCGTCGGGGAGACGTCCATCTTGCCCGCCTCGACCTTCGACAGGTCGAGGATGTCGTTGATCAGCTGCAACAGGTCCGATCCCGCCCCGTGGATCGTCTCGGCGAACTCCACCTGCTTGGGGGTGAGGTTCGCGTCGGCGTTGTCGGCCAGCAACTTGGCCAGGATCAACAGGGAGTTGAGGGGCGTACGCAGCTCGTGCGACATGTTCGCCAGGAACTCGGACTTGTACCGCATCGAGACGGCGAGCTGCTCGGCACGCTCCTCCAGGACCTGCCTGGCCTCTTCGATCTCGGTGTTCTTGACCTCGATGTCGCGGTTCTGCTGGGCAAGCAGCTCGGCCTTCTCCTCCAGTTCGGCGTTGGAGTCCTGCAGTGCCTTCTGCCGGTTCTCCAACTCCGCCGACCGTTCGCGCAGTTGCTCGGTGAGCTCCTGCGACTGCCTGAGCAGCACCTCGGTCTTCGTGTTGACGCTGATGGTGTTGACGCTCGTCGCGATCATCTCCGCGATCTGGCTGAGGAAGTCCTTCTGGATCTGCGTGAACGCCTGGAAGGCGGCCAGCTCGATCACGCCGAGGACGGTCCCCTCGAAGAGCACCGGAAGCACGATCACCTGGGCGGGCGGCGCCTCGCCGAGACCGGAGGCGATCCGCAGATAGCCGGACGGCGCGTTCTCCACGAGGATCGTGCGCCGCTCCTGTGCCGCCGTGCCGATCAGCGTCTCGCCGGGCCGGAAGGAGGTGGGCATGGAGCCCATGGAGTAGCCGTAACTGCCCATCATGCGCAGCTCGTACGCGTCTCCTTGCTCCGCGCCGGGCTCCGGGGCGTCCTCCGTGGGCAGCGCCAGGAAGAAGGCGCCGTGCTGCGCGGAGACCACGGGCGTCAGCTCGCTCATGATCAGCGAGGCGACGTCCGCCAGGTCGCGGCGGCCCTGCATCAGACCGGAGATGCGGGCCAGGTTGCCCTTGAGCCAGTCCTGTTCCTTGTTGGCCAGGGTGGTGTCGCGGAGGTTGGCGATCATCGAGTTGATGTTGTCCTGGAGGACCTGGATCTCGCCCGCCGCGTCCACGTCGATCTTCAGGTTCAGGTCGCCGCGGGTCACCGCGGTGGCGACCTCGGCGATGGCGCGTACCTGACGGGTCAGGTTCCCGGCCATCTCGTTCACGGATTCGGTGAGGTCACGCCACGTACCGTCGACGTCCCGCACTCGCGCCTGGCCGCCCAACTGCCCTTCCGTGCCCACCTCGCGGGCCACGCGCGTGACCTGCTCGGCGAAGGACGACAGCTGGTCGACCATCGTGTTGATGGTGGTCTTGAGTTCGAGGATCTCGCCCCGGGCGTCGATGTCGATCTTCTTGGTCAGATCGCCCTTGGCGATCGCGGTGGTGACCATCGCGATGTTGCGGACCTGGCCGGTGAGGTTGGAGGCCATGCCGTTCACCGACTCCGTCAGGTCCTTCCACGTACCCGAGACTCCGGGCACACGGGCCTGACCGCCGAGGATGCCGTCGGTGCCCACCTCGCGGGCCACCCGGGTCACCTCGTCCGCGAACGAACTCAGCGTCTTCACCATCGTGTTGACGGTGTCGGCGAGCTGCGCGACCTCGCCGCGCGCCTCGACGGTGACCTTCTTGGTGAGGTCTCCGTTGGCGACCGCCGCGGCGACCTGGGAGATCCCGCGCACCTGCGCGGTCAGGTTGTTCGCCATCAGGTTGACGTTGTCGCTGAGGTCCTTCCAGGTGCCGGTGACGCCCGGGACCCTCGCCTGGCCGCCCAGGTTGCCCTCGGTGCCCACCTCACGGGCCACGCGGTTGACCTGCTCGGCGAAGTTCGAGAGCTGGTCGACCATCGTGTTCACGGTGGTGACGAGTTCGAGGATCTCGCCCTTGGCGTCGACGGTGATCTTCTTGGAGAGGTCGCCCATGGCGACGGCCGTGGTGACCTCGGCGATGTTGCGGACCTGAAGGGTCAGGTTGTTCGCCATGCCGTTCACGGACTGCGTGAGGTCCTTCCAGGTGCCGGAGACACCCTGCACCTCCGCCTGGCCGCCCAGGATGCCGTCGGTGCCCACCTCGCGGGCCACCCGCGTCACCTGCTCGGCGAAGGCCGAGAGCTGATCCACCATCGTGTTGAGGGTGTTCTTCAGCTCCAGGATCTCGCCGCGCGCGTCCACGTCGATCTTCTGCGACAGGTCGCCTCGCGCCACCGCGGTCGCCACCTGCGCGATGTTGCGCACCTGGGCGGTGAGGTTGCCGGCCATGCCGTTCACGGAGTCGGTCAGATCGCGCCACACACCGGCCACGCCGGGCACCTGCGCCTGACCGCCGAGACGGCCTTCCGTTCCCACCTCGCGGGCCACCCGCGTCACCTGGTCCGCGAAGGCCGAGAGCTGATCCACCATCGTGTTGATGGTGTTCTTCAGCTCCAGGATCTCGCCGCGCGCGTCCACGTCGATCTTCTGCGACAGGTCACCACGGGCCACCGCCGTGGTGACCTGGGCGATCTGGCGCACCTGCGACGTCAGGTTCCCCGCCATGAAGTTGACGGAGTCGGTCAGTTCCTTCCAGGTGCCGCTGACACCGTCCACGCGGGCCTGGCCGCCGAGGCGTCCTTCGGTGCCCACGTCGCGCGCCATCCGCGTGACCTGATCGGCGAACGACGACAGCTGGTCCACCATCGTGTTCACGGTGTTCTTCAACTGAAGCATCTCGCCGGAGACGTCGACGGTGACCTTCTGCGACAGATCGCCGTTGGCGACCGCCGTCGTCACCTGCGCGATGTTGCGGACCTGGCCCGTGAGGTTGCGGAAGGCGGTGTTGACCGAGTCCGTCAGGTCCTTCCACGTGCCGGCCGCGCCCTGCACCTGCGCCTGGCCGCCGAGCTCACCCTCGACACCGATCTCCCGCGCCACACGCGTCACTTCGGCACCGAAGGCGGAGAGCTGGTCCACCATCGTGTTCACGGTGTTCTTCAACTCGAGCATCTCGCCCGCGACATCGACGGTGACCTTCTGCGACAGATCGCCGTTGGCGACCGCCGTCGTCACCGTCGCGATGTCCCGCACCTGCGTGGTGAGGTTCCGGAAGACCGTGTTCACCGAGTCGGTGAGGTCCTTCCACGTCCCCGCGGCGCCCGGCACATTCGCCTGACCGCCCAGCTGCCCCTCGGCGCCGACCTCGTTCGCGACCCGGGTGACCTCGTCCGCGAACGTACGCAGCGTCTCGGTCATCTGGTTGATCGTCTCGGCGAGCTGGGCGACCTCGCCGCGCGCGCTCACCGTCACCTTCTGGGACAGATCGCCGTTCGCGACGGCCGTCGTCACCTGGGCGATCCCACGCACCTGGGCGGTGAGATTGCCGGCCATAAGATTCACCGAGTCGGTGAGGTCCTTCCACACTCCCGCCACACCCGGCACCTGCGCCTGGCCGCCGAGCTCACCCTCCGTGCCCACCTCGCGCGCCACACGGGTCACCTCGGAGGAGAACGACGAGAGCTGGTCCACCATCGTGTTGACGGTGTTCTTCAGCTCCAGCATCTCGCCGGCGACGTGAACCGTCACCTTCCGGGACAAGTCGCCCTTGGCGACCGCCGTCGTGACGAGAGCAATGTCACGTACCTGCGCGGTCAGCCGGTACGCCATGGTGTTCACCGAATCCGTGAGATCCTTCCACGAACCGGACATTCCACGCACCCGCGCCTGGCCGCCCAGCTTGCCCTCGGTGCCCACCTCGCTGGCCACCCGCGTGACCTCGTCGGTGAACGTCGAGAGCTGGTCGACCAGGTTGTTGACCGTCCGGCCGACCTTCAGGAACTCCCCGCGCAGCGGATGGCCGTTCCCCTCGTCCGCCTGCGCCCGCAGCTCCATCCGCTGCTCCAGGTCGCCCTCGGCGACCGCGGAGAGCACCCGTCCGACCTCGGAGACAGGACGTACGAGATCGTCGACGAGGGCGTTCGACGCATCGATCGCCGCGGCCCAGGAGCCCTCACTGGCGCCGCTCTCCAGCCGCTCCGTGAGCTTTCCCTCACGCCCGACCATGCGCCGCACCCGGGAGAGCTCACCGGTCAGATGCAGATTCCGGTCGGCCACCTCGTTGAAGACGGCGGCGATCTCGGACATGACGTCGTCGCCGGAGACCGTGAGCCGCTTGCGGAAGTTTCCGTCCCGCATGGCAGCGAGCGCCGCGAGCAGCCTGTTCAGGGCCGCCGTGTCCACTGACGTAGTCGCCCCATGGCGCGGTTTGCGCTGTTTACTCTGGGACTGTCCGTCTTTCGCGCGCGTTTTAGTGCCCCGCGTCGCTGCGCCAGACTCCACTGTGTCCCTCCCGCAAGGGTCGACCGTACTGCTCGGGTTACCTGGGCTCTCTCCAAGAAGCTTGCCCAGTGTTTCACCATGGCTGAACCAGGCCATAACAGTTCGGCAGCTTCGCACACCGTCCGCACACCCTCCGGGCGGAAACACTGACGACCGGCATCAGCATGGACGGCGAAGGTAAGTAACCTGGCATCCGGCTGTCCAACCACCCCGGTCCTGCCCGGCCTGGGCGGTGGCACACGTACAAGCGGGCATCGGAGGGGCGGCCGCACCATGGTGGGAGACTTGGGCGTCGATACTCGTACGAGGAGTTCTGTGATCACCGCGCGCGCGGCTGCGACTTTCGACCCCGTCGGACGTTCCGTCGCGACGGCCCGCTCCTTTGTCCGCGACACCCTCCAGGGCTGGGGGTTCACGGACATCGTCGACGACGCGGTCGTCCTCACCAGCGAGCTGGTCACCAACGCCGTGGTGCACGCGGGAACCGCCGCGGACGTCCTGTGTCTGCGCACCGAGGACGCCGTACGCATCGAGGTCTCCGACCACTATCCGGAACGGGAGATCCCGCTCCAGCAGTCCGCCGTGAACATGGGCAACCCCGACCGCGAGGGCGGCCGCGGCCTCCAGCTGTGCGCGGCGCTCGCCACCCGCTGGGGCGTCGAGTACACCCCCACGCAGAAGCAGGTCTGGTTCCAACTCGACCTCCCCGACCGCTCGGTGGGCACCCGCGCCGCAGGACCCGCGCTCCCCGCCGAGATGCTCCCGCTCACCGACGGCAGAGTCCGCGTCGCCGTCGTCCAGATCGACCGCGTGGGCGCGATCTCGGCCTGGAACGAAGACGCCGAAGAGCTCTTCGGGTACGTAGCCGAACAGGTCACCGGCAAACCGCTCACCGACTTCGCCGCCTGGCCGCACACCCCGGGCACCAGCACCGGCATCGTGGAGGCCCTCCAACTCTCCCGCTGGGAGGGCAGCTACGGCATCCGCGGCTCCGACGGCCGCGTGACCCCCGTCTACGCCTCGCACCTGCGCGTCCGCGACACCGACGGCGAACCCTCCACGGTCTGTCTGCTCGTCCGCGACGACGAGCGCGCCGTCCTGCAGACCCCACTGCGCGGCCCCGCCCCCGAGCCCGGGGCGCTCACCGAGTCGCACACCGCCGACCCCTTCGAGGTCTTCATCGGCTCCCCGGCGCCGGACGACCTCGACGGTCTGCTCCAGCGCACGGTCGAGCGCGCCCGCGACATGCTCGACGGCGACGCCGCCTTCCTGCTCCTCGCCACGGACGACGAGACCGAGCTCGAGGTCCGCGCCTCCACAGGCCTGCCCTCCGCCCGCCAGCGCTTCGCCCGCGTCCCCGTGGAGGCCGGCCCCGGCCGGTACGGCTCCGCCCGCATGCCGGCCGTCCACGAGGACCTCACGGTCGTCCCCGGCGCCGTACCGCTCCTCAGCGGCACGGGCATGCGCTCCGTGGTGACGGTCCCGCTGAAGGTCGAGGGCCGCCTCACGGGCTCGCTCGGCGTCGCCGCCGAGTCCCCCGACCGGTACTCGAACGAAGAAGCCCTGCGCCTCCAGTTCGCCGCCGACCGCATCGCCCTCGCCGTCGAGTCCGCGCGTCTCGGCGAGCTGGAGCGCCTGCGCCGCGGCTCGCTCTCCTTCCTCGTGGAGGCCTCGGACCTCCTCGCGGGCACCCTGGACCGCGACCAGACCCTGGCGCTCATGGCCCAGATGACGGTCCCGACGCTCGCCACCTGGTGCGCCGTCTACACGATCGCCGACCAGGCCTCCGAGCCCTATCTCTCGTACGTCCTCCATGAGGACGAGGAGCGCATCGACGGCCTGAAAGCACTCCTCTCCAAGATCGCCCCTCCTGACCCCGTGCCGACCCCGGGCGCCCGCGTCTGGGCCGCCCCCTCGGAAGCGGCCCACCAAGCCGCCCTGCGCACCTCCATGCGCAGCCTCGGCCTCGGTGAACCGATTAGCCTCGGCTCGGGAATCGGCACGACGCTCTCCACGGCATCGGCGGTGGGCGGCGAGACGGTCGTCCTGCCCCTGGTCGCCCGCAACCGCGTCATCGGCATGCTCACGCTGGGCAAGCCGTCCGACGAACACTTCCGCCAAGAGATCCTGGAATTGGCCGAAGATCTCTCCCGCCGAGCGGCCCTCGCCCTGGACAACGCCCGCCTGTACTCGGAGCGCATGGCCATCAGCCAGTCCCTCCAGCGCAGCCTGCTGCCTCCGGGGCTCCCGCAGATCCCGGGCGTCGAGGTAGAGGTCATCTACCGCGCGGCCGGCGAGGGCAACGAAGTCGGCGGCGACTTCTACGACCTCTTCCCCATCCGCGACGGCGCGTACGGCTTCGCGATCGGCGACGTCTGCGGCACGGGCCCGGAGGCCGCCGCGGTCACCGGCCTGGCCCGCCACGCCCTGCGCCTCCTGGCCCGCGAGGGCTTCGGCGGCCCCGCGGTCCTGGAGCGCCTGAACGCCGCGATCCTCGACGAGGGCGCCCGCAGCCGCTTCCTCACGCTCCTCTACGGGGAGTTGTGGCCGCAGGAGGACGGCTCGGCCGTCCTGAAGATCGTCTGCGCCGGCCACCCGCTCCCGCTCCGCCTGCGCCAGGACGGCACGGTCGAGCCGTACGCGGAGCCGCAGCCGCTCCTCGGTGTCATGGACGACCTGGAGCTCTACGAACAGACGATGACGCTCGATCCGGGCGACGTCCTGCTCTGCGTGACGGACGGAGTCACCGAGCGCCGCGAGGGCACCCGCATGCTCGGCGACGACGGCCTCGCGGACGTCCTCACCACGTGCACGGGCCTCACGGCCGGCGCGGTCGCGGCCCGCATCATGCGCGCGGTGGAGCGCTTCGCGACGGACGCGCCGTCGGACGACATGGCGATCCTCGCGATGCGGGTCCCCGGCCTCCAGAAGGACTGAAGAACCTCACCCGGGGGCCGGTGGGCCCCCGGGAAACAAAAAAGTCCCCGCCCAACTGGGCGGGGACTTTCCCGTCTTGCTCACTGAGCCCCCATGCGGAATCGAACCGCAGACCTTCTCCTTACCATGGAGACGCTCTACCGACTGAGCTATAGGGGCCTGTTGCGCTTCGCGGTTTCCCGCTTGGCAACGGAATAGATCATACCTGAAATCGAAGGTGCCTCGAACCGGCCGTTCCTCTGGACCGCCCGCACCGCCACTGCCACTCTGCGGCCATGCCGACCCGACGTGGTACATCCATGCGGAACTCCTTACCCATGGCGCTGGCCGCCCTGCTCCTGCCGATCGCTGCCTGCGGGTCCGACGACGACGCGGACCAGAAGCCCACCAAGAAGCCGCCGGCAGCGGAGACCCCGCGACCGGGCGATCAGAAGGTCACGCTCACCTGGAAAGGCAAGAAGCGTGTCTACACGGTCCACGCCCCACCCGGCTACACCCGCTCGGCAAAGCTCCCGCTGGTCATCGCCATGCACCCATACCCGGCCGACGGCGCGGCCGCGGCCACGATCAGCGGCCTCAGCGCCAAAGCGGACAAGGAGAATTTCCTCGTCGCCTACCCCGATGGCCTCAACCAGGCCTTCAACGCGTTGATCTGCTGCGGCACGGAGGACGACGTGGGCTTCATTCGTACGATGACGAAGAGGCTTACCAGCACCTGGAACGCCGACCCGGACCGCGTCTACGCGACCGGCATCTCCAACGGCGGCGACATGGCCTACAAGCTGGCGGTCGAGCTCCCCGACACGTTCGCGGCCATCGCCCCGGTCAGCGGTGGCTATCTCGGCCCCGACTCGGCAGATGACTCGTACATGCCGAGAACCCCTGTCTCGGTGATCACTTTCATCGGAGGCCTCGACGAGCACTACACCGGGATGGACGAGGGCATCACGGCCTGGCAGAAGCGCCTCTCCTGCAAGACGAGCCAACCCGAGAAACTCAAGAAGAAAATCAAAAGGACAACAGCCAAGTGTCGCGACGGCTCGGAAGTGGTCGTCCACCGGCTGCCCGACATGGGCCACTCCTGGCCGGGCGGCGCGGGCGGCAGCATGTCCGACCCCACCGCGGGGGTCGACGCGACAGACCTGATGTGGGCGTTCTTCAAGTCCCACACCAAGGAGGCGCCTTAGCGAACGCGGCTCTCAGAATGCCGGCTGAAGAAGCCCGCCGAGCGCGTTGCAGGCGGACACCACACGCTGCAGTTCACGCCGCGACATCGACGCGCCGACCGGAAGCGCCAGCGTCTCGTCCGCGGCCCGCTCGGTCTCCGGCAGACAGACGTCCCGCCAGAACTTCGGTGTGCGATGCGCGGGCGTCTTCACGGGCACCCGGCAGTCAACTCCCTTGGCCCGCACGGCACGCGCGAACGCGTCCCGGTCCGGCCGCCCGTTCCCGGGCACGCGCACGACGTACTGCTGGTAGCCGTGCCCCTCGACGCCGTCCGGGGTGATCACACCGCCGAGCCGCCCGCTGAGGTAGGCCGCGTGCGCCCGCCGCTGCGCGAGCTCGTCGTACGGTGCGTCCGACTCGCCCTGCTCCAGTACGAGGACGCCGTGCCGCTGCCCGACGTCCCGCAGCCGCCTGACGTCGGCGGGGTGCCCGAAGCGGTGCACGACGGCCACAGCGGCCGTACGGGAGTTCACGGCGGCGCTCACCGCATCAGGATCAAGGCAGTACGTCGCCCGATCTATGTCCGCGAACACGGGCACGGCCCCTGACAGGACCACGGCCTCGGCGATCTCGACGTTTCCGAACGCCGGCACGATGACCTCGTCACCCGCACCGACACCTGCGGCTCGCAACATGCCAACTGTCCCCATGCCTCAAGATGTTGGCTGCGGAACGTGAACGGCAAGTGACGCAAAACAAAAAAGAGCTGGTCCCTGAACCGAAGTTCAGGGACCAGCTCTATTAATAATAGTTCGGCGGCGTCCTACTCTCCCACAGGGTCCCCCCTGCAGTACCATCGGCGCTGTGAGGCTTAGCTTCCGGGTTCGGAATGTAACCGGGCGTTTCCCTCACGCTATGACCACCGAAACACTATGAAACTGTCAACCGCACCGTAGTCGTGGCCCGACATACGGGGTTGTTCGTGGTTTCAGAACCAACACAGTGGACGCGAGCAACTGAGGACAAGCCCTCGGCCTATTAGTACCAGTCACCTCCACCCGTTGCCGGGCTTCCAGATCTGGCCTATCAACCCAGTCGTCTACTGGGAGCCTTAACCCCTCAAGGGGTGGGAATACTCATCTCGAAGCAGGCTTCCCGCTTAGATGCTTTCAGCGGTTATCCTTTCCGAACGTAGCCAACCAGCCATGCCCTTGGCAGGACAACTGGCACACCAGAGGTTCGTCCGTCCCGGTCCTCTCGTACTAGGGACAGCCCTTCTCAATATTCCTACGCGCACAGCGGATAGGGACCGAACTGTCTCACGACGTTCTAAACCCAGCTCGCGTACCGCTTTAATGGGCGAACAGCCCAACCCTTGGGACCGACTCCAGCCCCAGGATGCGACGAGCCGACATCGAGGTGCCAAACCATCCCGTCGATATGGACTCTTGGGGAAGATCAGCCTGTTATCCCCGGGGTACCTTTTATCCGTTGAGCGACGGCGCTTCCACAAGCCACCGCCGGATCACTAGTCCCGACTTTCGTCCCTGCTCGACCCGTCGGTCTCACAGTCAAGCTCCCTTGTGCACTTACACTCAACACCTGATTACCAACCAGGCTGAGGGAACCTTTGGGCGCCTCCGTTACTCTTTAGGAGGCAACCGCCCCAGTTAAACTACCCATCAGACACTGTCCCTGATCCGGATCACGGACCCAGGTTAGACATCCAGCACGACCAGAGTGGTATTTCAACGTTGACTCCACGAACACTGGCGTGCCCGCTTCAAAGTCTCCCACCTATCCTACACAAGCCGAACCGAACACCAATATCAAACTGTAGTAAAGGTCCCGGGGTCTTTCCGTCCTGCTGCGCGAAACGAGCATCTTTACTCGTAGTGCAATTTCACCGGGCCTATGGTTGAGACAGTCGAGAAGTCGTTACGCCATTCGTGCAGGTCGGAACTTACCCGACAAGGAATTTCGCTACCTTAGGATGGTTATAGTTACCACCGCCGTTTACTGGCGCTTAAGTTCTCAGCTTCGCACACCCGAAAGTGCACTAACCGGTCCCCTTAACGTTCCAGCACCGGGCAGGCGTCAGTCCGTATACATCGCCTTACGGCTTCGCACGGACCTGTGTTTTTAGTAAACAGTCGCTTCTCGCTGGTCTCTGCGGCCACCCCCAGCTCACGGAGTAAATCCGATCACCAAAGATGGCCCCCCTTCTCCCGAAGTTACGGGGGCATTTTGCCGAGTTCCTTAACCATAGTTCACCCGAACGCCTCGGTATTCTCTACCTGACCACCTGAGTCGGTTTAGGGTACGGGCCGCCATGAAACTCGCTAGAGGCTTTTCTCGACAGCATAGGATCATCCACTTCACCACAATCGGCTCGGCATCAGGTCTCACCCACATGTCATCCGGATTTACCTAGATGACGGGCTACACCCTTACCCCGGGACTACCACCGCCCGGGCTGGACTACCTTCCTGCGTCACCCCATCACTCACCTACTACCACCTTGGGTCGGCGGCTCCACCACTTCCCTTTGCCCGAAGGCTCCAGGACGGCTTCACGGCCTTAGCATTAATGGGCTCGATGTTTGACGCTTCACAGCGGGTACCGGAATATCAACCGGTTATCCATCGACTACGCCTGTCGGCCTCGCCTTAGGTCCCGACTTACCCTGGGCAGATCAGCTTGACCCAGGAACCCTTAGTCAATCGGCGCACACGTTTCTCACGTATGTATCGCTACTCATGCCTGCATTCTCACTCGTGAACCGTCCACCACTAGCTTCCGCTGCAGCTTCACCCGGCACACGACGCTCCCCTACCCATCCCAGCAGGCGTTGGCCCTATATGCTGGAATGACACGACTTCGGCGGTACGCTTGAGCCCCGCTACATTGTCGGCGCGGAATCACTTGACCAGTGAGCTATTACGCACTCTTTCAAGGGTGGCTGCTTCTAAGCCAACCTCCTGGTTGTCTCTGCGACTCCACATCCTTTCCCACTTAGCGTACGCTTAGGGGCCTTAGTCGATGCTCTGGGCTGTTTCCCTCTCGACCATGGAGCTTATCCCCCACAGTCTCACTGCCGCGCTCTCACTTACCGGCATTCGGAGTTTGGCTAAGGTCAGTAACCCGGTAGGGCCCATCGCCTATCCAGTGCTCTACCTCCGGCAAGAAACACACGACGCTGCACCTAAATGCATTTCGGGGAGAACCAGCTATCACGGAGTTTGATTGGCCTTTCACCCCTAACCACAGGTCATCCCCCAGGTTTTCAACCCTGGTGGGTTCGGTCCTCCACGACCTCTTACAGCCGCTTCAACCTGCCCATGGCTAGATCACTCCGCTTCGGGTCTTGAGCGCGCTACTAAATCGCCCTATTCGGACTCGCTTTCGCTACGGCTTCCCCACACGGGTTAACCTCGCAACGCACCGCAAACTCGCAGGCTCATTCTTCAAAAGGCACGCAGTCACGACTACATGTGCAAGCACATATAGCGACGCTCCCACGGCTTGTAGGCACACGGTTTCAGGTACTATTTCACTCCGCTCCCGCGGTACTTTTCACCATTCCCTCACGGTACTATCCGCTATCGGTCACCAGGGAATATTTAGGCTTAACGGGTGGTCCCGCCAGATTCACACGGGATTTCTCGGGCCCCGTGCTACTTGGGTGTCTCTCAAACGAGCCGTTGATGTTTCGACTACGGGGGTCTTACCCTCTACGCCGGACCTTTCGCATGTCCTTCGCCTACACCAACGGTTTCTGACTCGTCTCACAGCCGGCAGACTGTGAAAGAGAGATCCCACAACCCCGCACACGCAACCCCTGCCGGGTCTCACACGTATACGGTTTGGCCTCATCCGGTTTCGCTCGCCACTACTCCCGGAATCACGGTTGTTTTCTCTTCCTGCGGGTACTGAGATGTTTCACTTCCCCGCGTTCCCTCCACACTGCCTATGTGTTCAGCAGCGGGTGACAGCCCATGACGACTGCCGGGTTTCCCCATTCGGAAACCCCCGGATCAAAGCCTGGTTGACGACTCCCCGGGGACTATCGTGGCCTCCCACGTCCTTCATCGGTTCCTGGTGCCAAGGCATCCACCGTGCGCCCTTAAAAACTTGGCCACAGATGCTCGCGTCCACTGTGCAGTTCTCAAACAACGACCAACCACCCGTCACCCCACTGGAAACCAGTGAGTACACCGGGGTCGGCAGCGAAGGCAGCCTTACGGCCATACCTTCAGATACCCAACAGCGTGCCCGACCCGACCAATCAAGAATCTGTTTTCCACGCCGAAGCAGTACTTACAGTCCCTAACCAATCGTGCCGAATAGTCAACGTTCCACCCATGAGCTAACCACCGTCGAACATTTGCCGACGTAGTGGCTCTGGATTCCTTGCGGAATCTAGATGCTCCTTAGAAAGGAGGTGATCCAGCCGCACCTTCCGGTACGGCTACCTTGTTACGACTTCGTCCCAATCGCCAGTCCCACCTTCGACAGCTCCCTCCCACAAGGGGTTGGGCCACCGGCTTCGGGTGTTACCGACTTTCGTGACGTGACGGGCGGTGTGTACAAGGCCCGGGAACGTATTCACCGCAGCAATGCTGATCTGCGATTACTAGCAACTCCGACTTCATGGGGTCGAGTTGCAGACCCCAATCCGAACTGAGACAGGCTTTTTGAGATTCGCTCCGCCTCGCGGCTTCGCAGCTCATTGTACCTGCCATTGTAGCACGTGTGCAGCCCAAGACATAAGGGGCATGATGACTTGACGTCGTCCCCACCTTCCTCCGAGTTGACCCCGGCAGTCTCCTGTGAGTCCCCATCACCCCGAAGGGCATGCTGGCAACACAGAACAAGGGTTGCGCTCGTTGCGGGACTTAACCCAACATCTCACGACACGAGCTGACGACAGCCATGCACCACCTGTATACCGACCACAAGGGGGGCACCATCTCTGATGCTTTCCGGTATATGTCAAGCCTTGGTAAGGTTCTTCGCGTTGCGTCGAATTAAGCCACATGCTCCGCTGCTTGTGCGGGCCCCCGTCAATTCCTTTGAGTTTTAGCCTTGCGGCCGTACTCCCCAGGCGGGGAACTTAATGCGTTAGCTGCGGCACCGACGACGTGGAATGTCGCCAACACCTAGTTCCCACCGTTTACGGCGTGGACTACCAGGGTATCTAATCCTGTTCGCTCCCCACGCTTTCGCTCCTCAGCGTCAGTAATGGCCCAGAGATCCGCCTTCGCCACCGGTGTTCCTCCTGATATCTGCGCATTTCACCGCTACACCAGGAATTCCGATCTCCCCTACCACACTCTAGCCTGCCCGTATCGACTGCAGACCCGGGGTTAAGCCCCGGGCTTTCACAACCGACGTGACAAGCCGCCTACGAGCTCTTTACGCCCAATAATTCCGGACAACGCTTGCGCCCTACGTATTACCGCGGCTGCTGGCACGTAGTTAGCCGGCGCTTCTTCTGCAGGTACCGTCACTTTCGCTTCTTCCCTGCTGAAAGAGGTTTACAACCCGAAGGCCGTCATCCCTCACGCGGCGTCGCTGCATCAGGCTTTCGCCCATTGTGCAATATTCCCCACTGCTGCCTCCCGTAGGAGTCTGGGCCGTGTCTCAGTCCCAGTGTGGCCGGTCGCCCTCTCAGGCCGGCTACCCGTCGTCGCCTTGGTGAGCTTCTACCTCACCAACTAGCTGATAGGCCGCGGGCTCATCCTGCACCGCCGGAGCTTTCAACCCCTCCCATGCGAGAGGGGATATCATCCGGTATTAGACCCCGTTTCCAGGGCTTGTCCCAGAGTGCAGGGCAGATTGCCCACGTGTTACTCACCCGTTCGCCACTAATCCACCCCGAAGGGCTTCATCGTTCGACTTGCATGTGTTAAGCACGCCGCCAGCGTTCGTCCTGAGCCAGGATCAAACTCTCCGTGAATGTTTACCCGTAATCGGGTGCACATCCGCGTTGAGCGGAACCAGGAAGAGGAATAATCTTCCGGTTCACAGCGTCCTCGCTGATGTTTTCTTCAAAGGAACCTCGTCCCGACCATGACGGCCGGAGACGGGGTATCAACATATCTGGCGTTGACTTTTGGCACGCTGTTGAGTTCTCAAGGAACGGACGCTTCCTTTGTACTCACCCTCTCGGGCTTTCCTCCGGGCGCTTCCCTTCGGTGTTTCTTTTTGTTCTTCGTTCTTGCGTTTCCGACTCTATCAGACTCTTTCGTGTCCGATTTTCCTCGGTGCCTTTCTGGTTTCCGCTCCGGCCTTTCGACTTTCGCGTTTTCCTTTCCGGCGGTTCCGACTTTATCAGAGATTCTGAGTCGGAATTCCCCGCCCTGTTCGGGTCCCTCCGAGCACGTGAGTGCCGGGTGCTTCCCGTTCAGGCGGAGACGTAAACGTACTGGAGCGGGGCGCCCCGATGCAAATCGAGGCGCCCCGCTCCGGAGTTCACGCAGTGTCAGGTCAGACCTCGACGACCACGGGAAGGATCATCGGGCGTCGGCGGTAGTTGTCCGAGACCCACTTGCCCAGCGTGCGGCGGATGAGTTGCTGCAGCTGGTGGGGCTCCACGACGCCGTCCTGGGCCGACTTCTCGAGGACCTCCTGGACCCTCGGCATGACGGCGGAGAAGGCCGAGTCCTCGATGCCCGAGCCGCGGGCCTGGATGTGCGGGCCCCCGGTGATCTTGCCGGTGCTGGAGTCCACCACCACGAAGACCGAGATGATGCCCTCGTCGCCGAGGATCCTGCGGTCCTTGAGAGAGGACTCCGTGACGTCGCCGACCGAGAGGCCGTCGACATAGACGTATCCCGCCTGGACCTTGCCGACGATCTTCGCCTTGCCCTCGACGAGGTCGACGACAACACCGTCCTCGGCGATCACGATGCGGTCGTGCGGGACGCCGGTGAGGGCGCCCAGCTCGGCGTTGGCGCGCAGGTGGCGCCATTCGCCGTGCACCGGCATCAGGTTCTTGGGCTTGCAGATGTTGTAGAAGTACAGGAGCTCGCCCGCCGACGCGTGGCCGGAGACGTGCACCTTCGCGTTGCCCTTGTGGACGACGTTCGCTCCCCAGCGGGTCAGGCCGTTGATCACGCGGTAGACCGCGTTCTCGTTGCCGGGGATGAGCGACGAAGCCAGGATCACCGTGTCGCCCTGGACGATGCGGATCTGGTGGTCGCGGTTGGCCATCCGGGAGAGGGCGGCCATCGGTTCGCCCTGCGAGCCCGTGCAGACGAGCACGACCTGGCTGTCGGGGAGGTCGTCGAGCGTCTTGACGTCCACCACCAGGCCCGGCGGGACCTTCAGGTAGCCGAGGTCCCTCGCGATGCCCATGTTGCGGACCATCGAGCGGCCGACGAAGGCGACCCTGCGGCCGTACTCGTGGGCCGCGTCCAGGATCTGCTGGATGCGGTGGACGTGGCTGGCGAAGCTCGCGACGATGATCCGCTTCTGGGCGCCGGCGAAGACGCCCCGGATCACGTTCGAGATGTCGCGCTCCGGCGGGACGAAGCCCGGGACCTCGGCGTTCGTCGAGTCGGAGAGAAGGAGATCGATGCCCTCCTCGCTCAGCCGTGCGAACGCGTGCAGGTCGGTGAGGCGGCCGTCCATCGGCAGCTGGTCCATCTTGAAGTCGCCGGTGGCGACCACCATGCCCGCGGGGGTGCGGACGGCGACGGCCAGGGCGTCCGGAATGGAGTGGTTGACCGCGATGAATTCACAGTCGAACGGGCCGAGGCGCTCGCGGTCGCCCTCGACGACCTCGAGCGTGTACGGACGGATGCGGTGCTCCTGGAGCTTCGCCTCGATGAGCGCGAGGGTCAGCTTGGAGCCGATCAGCGGGATGTCCGGCTTCTCGCGCAGGAGATACGGGACACCGCCGATGTGGTCCTCGTGGCCGTGCGTGAGCACGATGCCGTCGATGTCGTCGAGGCGGTCCCTGATGGACGTGAAGTCCGGCAGGATCAGGTCGATTCCGGGCTGCTCCTCCTCGGGGAAGAGCACTCCGCAGTCGACGATCAGCAGGCGACCGTTGTACTCGAAGACGGTCATGTTGCGGCCGATCTCACCGAGGCCGCCGAGCGGGGTGACCCGCAGGCCGCCCTTCGGGAGCTTCGGCGGGGCGCCGAGTTCAGGATGCGGATGACTCAAAAGACTCTCCTCACCACACGCGCCACGTACCTCCAGGGCACGTGGCGCGCATGACGTTCGTGCAGTAGCAGTTGTTTGGTGTGGGTGCAGGACCGTGTCCTGCGGGTCGTGCGTATTCAGTTGTGAAGTCTGTGGTTAGAGCTGTACCCCGCCGGCGGCGAGATCGATCTTGAGCTGGGCCGTCTCGTCGGGTGACAGCTCGACGAGGGGCAGCCGCAGCGGTCCCGCGGGGCGGCCCTGCAGGGTGAGCGCCGCCTTGGTGGTGATCACACCCTGCGTACGGAACATGCCAGTGAAGACCGGGAGCAGCTTCTGGTGGATCTCGGTGGCCTTGCGCACGTCACCCGTGGAGTGCGCGTCGAGCATCGCGCGCAGTTCCGGGGTGACCACGTGGCTCACGACGGAGACGAAGCCGCAGGCTCCGACGGAGAGCAGCGGGAGGTTCAGCATGTCGTCGCCGGAGTACCAGGCGAGGCCGGAGCGGGCGATGGCCCAGCTGGCGCGGCCGAGGTCACCCTTGGCGTCCTTGTTGGCGACGATCCGGGGGTGGTGGGCGAGGCGGACGATCGTCTCGGTGTTGATCGGTACGCCACTGCGGCCGGGGATGTCGTAGAGCATGACCGGCAGCTCGGTGCTGTCGGCGATCGCGGTGAAGTGGCGGAGCAGGCCCTCCTGCGGGGGCTTGTTGTAGTACGGCGTGACCGTCAGGAGGCCGGTGGCGCCGACACGCTCCGCGTCGCGCGCGAGCTCGATGCTGTGGCGGGTGTCGTTCGTGCCGACGCCCGCGACGACGTGGGCGCGGTCTCCGACTGCTTCCACTACGGCTCGTACGAGCTCGGCTTTCTCCGCGTTGCTGGTGGTCGGGGACTCACCAGTGGTGCCGTTGATGACGAGGCCGTCGTTGCCTGCGTCCACCAGATGGGCGGCGAGCCGCTGGGCGCCGTCGAGGTCGAGCGCGCCGTCCGCCGTGAAGGGCGTGACCATAGCGGTGAGGACCCTGCCGAAGGGGGTCTGCGGAGTGGAGGTCGGAGCCATGGGTAACACGCTACTCGCTGCTCAGCGCGTGGTCCCCCCTCGGGGGATGTATGCGGACCTGACAAGTGAGGAGCCCGGCACTGCCTGCTCGGGGGTTCAAGCAGTGCCGGGTCCGTTTGATCAGGCTAGATGAACTTCTCGAAATGCCGCAATACGGACACCTCACTCAGCCCACCCGTACATCAGTGCCTTACGGAGCCACGCGTCCGTTGCCGTTGAAGGCGGCGTGCGTGAGAGGCATGAGCTTGGCCCAGTGCTCCTCCATCTTCTCGCCGACCATCTCGATCTCCCGCTGCGGGAAGGACGGGACCTTGGCGAGCTCGTGCTGCGTGCGCAGACCGAGGAAGTGCATCAGCGAACGGGCGTTGCACGTGGCGTACATAGACGAGAAGAGGCCGACCGGCAGGACCGCGCGGGCGACCTCGCGGGCGACGCCGGCGGCGAGCATCTCCTGATACGCCTCGTACGCCTGGCGGTACGAGTCCTCCATGACGCGGCCCGTGAGCTCCTGCTGGGCCTGGGTGCCCTCCACGAAGACGTACTTCCCGGGGCGGCCCTCCTGGACCAGCTTGCGGGACTCGTCGGGGACGTAGAACGTCGGCTGGAGCTCCCTGTAGCGGCCCGACTCCTCGTTGTACGACCAGCCCACGCGGTGCCGCATGAACTCGCGGAAGACGAAGATCGGGGCGCTGATGAAGAACGTCATCGAGTTGTGCTCGAACGGGCTGCCGTGGCGGTCGCGCATCAGGTAGTTGATCAGGCCCTTGGAGCGCTCCGGGTCCTTCTGGAGCTCTTCCAGGGACTGCTCCCCGGCAGTGGAGACACGGGCGGCCCACAGGACGTCGGAGTCGGTCGCGGCATGCTTCACCAACTCGACGGTGACCTCGCTGCGGAAGCTGGGCTTGAGGTCTTCGGTGGGGGTCTCGCTCACTGGCGGGGTCCTTCCATGTGCATCACTCGGGCGGCGCCCACTCTATGGCCCGGCACTGACAATCGGCCGTTCGGTGGCTCGCCACGACATTCTTCGGCGAATTTGGCGAAACCGGGCACCATTTGGGCGTTTCGAGCGTCTGACTGGACAACAGAGTTTCGTTCGAGTCGCGTGAGGAGAAACGCACCCCATGTTCCGTCGGCGCGAGCCCGTCCCGTTCGCCTTCATCGCCGAAGCCGACAAGTTCCGCAGCAATGTCACTCCCCCACCCCGAGAGCGCCCGTCGGCCTCTCAGGTCGTGGGCCGCACCCTGGTCGGCCTGGTCGTGGTCGCCGGACTGGCAGGTTCTCTGCTGGTCGGCATGCCCGCCCTGTCGCCCGATCAGGCACCCGCACAGCACCAGCAGTCCGAAGCCTCGGACGGTCGATGACGACCGTCGCGGCCCTCTGACTCTCCACCACTGCCCTAAAAGCATGGGGGTACCCCCATGGCCCCCCATGGCCCCCCATGGGTGGTAGGCGGGAGCAGGGCTCGGTAGCCTCACCGGGCACAGCCCGTGCGTGGATTGAGTGAGGATTCAGTCGTGCCCCTGCCCTTCCTGACGGCGGACCGCGCCTTTGACGAGGCAGCGGACGACGCCGCGCTGCCGTTCGACGACCGCGACCACTGGCGGCGGCCCTACCGGCCGGGTCCGTGGCGGGTGGGGGCGGCCGCGCTGCTTCTGCTGCTCGCCTCGTACGTCCTCGTCGCCGCCGTGATCATCGCGTTCGCGGACTCACTGGCGGGTGCCGCGATCTGCGCGGGGCTCGCCGCGGTCATCATCGTGAGCGCGCTGCGGCTGCTGCGGATGGGTACCTGGGTCAGCGCGCACGGACTGCGTCGTGTCGCCTTCCTCACGACGCAGACCGTGCCGTGGGCACAGGTCGTGACGGTGCGTACGACGCAGCAGCCCGTGCGGTGGCTGGGTCTGCCCCGCACGGTTCAGGGGCAGGCACTCGTCCTCGTACGGCGGGATCAGCAGGCCGAGGGGCAGCCGCCGTTGCTCACCGACCGCAATGCCGACTTCCTGGCGCGGTACGAGGCGTTCAACCGGGCGGCCGACTCCATCGAGGTGTGGGCGGACGAGTACCGCCGCACTGCCTGAGCCGGACGTGCACCGTCCGAGCTAGACGTTCATCGGTCGGCCCGCGTGCAGCGCGATCGCGCGCTGCATCGCCTTTCGCGCGCGCGGGGTGTCCCGGGCGTCGTGATAGGCGACGGCGAGGCGGAACCAGCAGCGCCAGTCGTCCGGTGAGTCCTCGGTCTCGGCCTTGCGCCTGGCGAAGACCTCGTCGGCCGAGTCGCGGTCGATGCGACCGCCCGGCGTGCGCTTCAACTCGTCGACGGGGAGGCCGCCTTCGGCCTCCAGTTCGGCGGCGAGGCGGTTGGCGCGCTGGACGAACTGGGTGTTCTTCCAGAGGAACCAGATGCCGATGAACGGCAGGATGAGCACCGCGACACCGAAGGTGACGGTGAGCGCGGTGCCGTGCTGTATCAGGAGCACGCCGCGGCTGCCGACCAGGACGAAGTAGACGACCAGGACGGCAGCCGTGACGGCGTAAGTGATCTTTGCTCGCATGAGGGTCAGTTCAGCTCGGTTCGGCCCGCGTCAGTTCAGGTCCAGGAAGTGTTCCAGGCCGAACGTCAGGCCCGGAGTGCTCACCACGCGGCGTACGCTGAGCAGGATGCCCGGCATGAAGCTGCTGTGGTGCAGCGAGTCGTGCCGGACGGTGAGGGTCTCGCCCTCGCCGCCGAGCAGCACCTCCTGGTGGGCCAGCAGACCCCGAAGGCGTACGGAGTGCACCGGCACTCCGTCGACGTCCGCGCCGCGGGCGCCGTCCAGGGCCGTCGACGTGGCGTCCGGCTGCGGGGCGCTGCCCGCTTCCCGGCGGGCCGCGGCGATGAGCTGGGCGGTGCGCTGGGCGGTGCCGCTGGGGGCGTCGGCCTTGTTCGGGTGGTGCAGCTCGACGACCTCGACGGACTCGAAGTACGGCGCCGCGATCTGCGCGAACTTCATGGTGAGGACCGCGCCGATGGAGAAGTTCGGGGCGATCAGGACGCCCGTCCTCGGCGATGCGGCCAGCGAGGCCTCCAGCTGCGCGACCCGCTCGTCGGTCCAGCCCGTCGTACCGACGACGGCGTGGATGCCGTGCCGGACGCAGAAGTCCAGATTGCCCATCACCGCGTCGGGGTTGGTCAGTTCGACCACGACCTGGGCGCCGGTCTCCACCAGCGTGTCCAGCGAGTCGCCCCGGCCAAGGGCGGCGACCAGTTCCAGGTCGTCGGCGGCTTCGACGGCCCGGACGGCCTCGGAGCCGATCCGGCCCTTGGCTCCGACGACCGCCACGCGCAGCTTGCTCATGTGCCTGATTCCTTAAGGGAGTTAGAAGACCGCTAAGGGCTTAGGAGACCGCTTCGTGCAGGCGGGCGGCCTGCTTGTCCTTGAGCGGACCGATGGCCGACAGCGAAGGGCGGTGGCCGAGGACCTCGCGTGCGACCTCACGGACGTCGTCCGGGGTGACCGCCGCGATCTTCGCCAGCATGTCGTCGACCGACATCTGCTCGCCCCAGCACAGCTCGCTCTTGCCGATACGGTTCATCAGCGCGCCGGTGTCCTCGAGGCCGAGGACGGTGGAGCCCGCGAGCTGGCCGATCGCGCGGCCGATCTCGTCGTCGCTCAGGCCGTTCTGCGCGACGTCGTCGAGTTCGTCGCGGCAGATCTTCAGCACGTCGTGCACCTGGCTCGGGCGGCAGCCCGCGTACACGCCGAAGAGGCCGGTGTCGGCGAAGCCCGACGTGTACGAGTACACGCTGTAGGCCAGGCCACGCTTCTCGCGGACCTCCTGGAAGAGCCGGGACGACATGCCGCCGCCCAGGGCGGTGTTCAGGACGCCCATGGCCCAGCGGCGGTCGTCCGTGCGGGCCAGGCCCGGCATGCCGAGGATGACGTGGGCCTGCTCGGTCTTGCGGTTGACGACCTCGACGCGGCCCGCCGTGCGCAGGGCGCGGGAGCCCTGGCGCGGGATCATCGGGGTCGCGTCGGTGCGGTTCAGGGCGCCGGCCTTCTCGAAGGCGGCACGGACCTGGCGTACGACCTTGTTGTGGTCGACGTTGCCCGCGGCCGCGACCACCAGGTGGGTCGGGTCGTAGTGCTTCTTGTAGAAGCGGCGGATCCGGTCCGCGGTGAGGGCGTTGACCGTCTCCTCGGTGCCCAGGACGGGGCGGCCGAGCGGGGTGTCGCCGAGCATCGTGTGCGCGAACAGGTCGTGCACGCAGTCGCCCGGGTCGTCCTCGGTCATCGCGATCTCTTCGAGGATGACGCCACGCTCGGCGTCGACGTCCTCCTGGAGGATCAGGGAGCCCGTCAGCATGTCGCAGACGACGTCGATGGCGAGCGGCAGGTCGGTGTCGAGCACGCGTGCGTAGTAGCACGTGTACTCCTTCGCCGTGAAGGCGTTCATCTCGCCGCCGACCGCGTCGAGCGCGGAGGAGATGTCGAGGGCGCTGCGCTTCTTGGTGCCCTTGAAGAGCAGGTGCTCCAAGTAGTGCGTGGCGCCGTTCAGAGCCGGGGTCTCGTCGCGGGAGCCGACGTTCGCCCAGATCCCGAAGGTCGCCGAGCGTACGGAGGGAAGGGTCTCGGTGACGACGCGGAGGCCGCCCGGCAGCGTCGTACGGCGGACCGTGCCGATGCCGTCCTTGCCCTTGAGGAGGGTTTGGGTACGGGCGACGGCCCGCCCCTCCGAGGAGGGGCGGGCCGTCGTCGTGGTGCTACGCGACGTCACTTGTCGGTGTCGTCCTTCGTCTCGTCGCCCTCTTCGCCCTCGACGACGGGGATGAGGGAGAGCTTGCCGCGGGAGTCGATCTCGGCGATCTCGACCTGGACCTTCTGGCCCACGCCGACGACGTCCTCGACGTTCTCCACGCGCTTGCCGCCGGCGAGCTTGCGGATCTGCGAGATGTGCAGCAGACCGTCCTTGCCCGGCATCAGGGACACGAACGCACCGAAGGTGGTCGTCTTGACGACCGTGCCCAGGTAGCGCTCGCCGACCTCCGGCATGGTCGGGTTGGCGATGCCGTTGATCGTGGCGCGGGCGGCCTCGGCCTGCGAGCCCTGCTGAGCACCGATGTAGATGGTGCCGTCGTCCTCGATCGTGATGTCGGCGCCGGTGTCCTCCTGGATCTGGTTGATCATCTTGCCCTTCGGGCCGATGACCTCACCGATCTTGTCCACCGGGATCTTGACCGTGATGATGCGCGGCGCGTTCGGGGACATCTCGTCCGGAACGTCGATCGCCTCGTTCATGACGTCCAGGATGTGCAGACGCGCGTCACGGGCCTGCTTCAGCGCGGCGGCCAGGACCGAGGCGGGGATGCCGTCGAGCTTGGTGTCGAGCTGGAGCGCGGTCACGAACTGCTTCGTACCGGCGACCTTGAAGTCCATGTCACCGAACGCGTCCTCCGCACCGAGGATGTCGGTGAGGGCGACGTAGTGCGTCTGGCCGTCGATCTCCTGCGAGATCAGACCCATGGCGATACCGGCGACGGCGGCCTTCAGCGGCACACCGGCGTTCAGCAGCGACATCGTCGAGGCACAGACCGAGCCCATGGACGTCGAGCCGTTCGAACCGAGGGCCTCGGAGACCTGACGGATCGCGTACGGGAAGTCCTCGCGCGAGGGGAGCACGGGCACGATCGCGCGCTCGGCGAGCGCGCCGTGGCCGATCTCGCGGCGCTTGGGCGAACCGACGCGGCCGGTCTCGCCGACCGAGTACGGCGGGAAGTTGTAGTTGTGCATGTAGCGCTTGCGCGTCACCGGCGAAAGGGTGTCGAGCTGCTGCTCCATGCGGAGCATGTTGAGGGTGGTGACGCCCAGGATCTGGGTCTCGCCACGCTCGAACAGCGCCGAACCGTGCACGCGCGGGATGGCCTCGACCTCGGCGGCGAGCGTACGGATGTCCGTGACGCCACGGCCGTCGATGCGGACCTTGTCCTTGATGACGCGCTCGCGGACCAGCTTCTTGGTCAGCGCGCGGTACGCACCGGAGATCTCCTTCTCGCGGCCCTCGAACTGCGGGAGCAGCTTCTCGGAGGCGATCTCCTTGACGCGGTCGAGCTCGGCCTCGCGCTCCTGCTTGCCGGCGATGGTCAGGGCCTGGGAGAGCTCCGACTTCACGGCGGCGGTCAGGGCCTCGAGGACGTCGTCCTGGTAGTCCAGGAAGACCGGGAACTCGCCGGTGGGCTTGGCGGCCTTGGCGGCGAGGTCGGACTGGGCCTTGCAGAGCGCCTTGATGAAGGGCTTCGCGGCTTCCAGACCGGCGGCGACGATCTCCTCGGTCGGCGCCTCGGCGCCGTCCGCGACGAGCTGGATGGTCTTCTCGGTGGCCTCGGCCTCGACCATCATGATCGCGACGTCGCCGTCCTCGAGGACGCGACCGGCGACGACCATGTCGAAGACGGCGTCCTCGAGCTCGGTGTGCGTCGGGAAGGCGACCCACTGGCCCTTGATGAGCGCCACGCGCGTGCCGCCGATCGGGCCCGAGAAGGGCAGGCCGGCCAGCTGCGTGGAGCAGGAGGCGGCGTTGATCGCGACCACGTCGTACAAGTGGTCGGGGTTGAGCGCCATGACCGTCTCGACGATCTGGATCTCGTTGCGCAGGCCCTTCTTGAAGGAAGGACGCAGCGGGCGGTCGATCAGGCGGCAGGTCAGGATCGCGTCCTCGGAGGGGCGACCCTCACGACGGAAGAACGAACCGGGGATCTTGCCGGCGGCGTACTGCCGCTCCTCGACGTCCACCGTGAGGGGGAAGAAGTCGAGCTGGTCCTTGGGCCGCTTGGAAGCGGTGGTGGCCGACAGCACCATGGTGTCGTCGTCCAGGTACGCGACGGCGGAGCCTGCGGCCTGCTTGGCCAGGCGGCCCGTCTCGAAGCGGATGGTGCGGGTGCCGAAAGTGCCGTTGTCGATAACAGCCTCGGCGTAGTGGGTCTCGTTCTCCACTGTTCTCCTACGTGTCTACGTTTCGTCTTCTCGCCCCTGGGCCCGTGTGGCCCGGGGGCGGCGTCCCATGCGTCCTTCGTGGACGGGGACTGTGTGGAGAAGCGCGCCGTGTGTGCGGGCCGGTCTTCGATCGAAGCTCCCGGGGGTTTCGCCCGGGGGCCACTACCGAAGATCGGCGGCGGCTGGTGCGCCTCTCCTTCGTGAGGTCGTACTAGGTGTCCCCCGGGCGCTGGACCATGGTGATCCCTACCCGCGGGGACGTGCTTCCGTCACCAGACTACAAAGCGTCGGTGACAATGCGCACGTACAGCAAAGGGAGCGGCCCCCTCTTGCGTGGGAACCGCCCCCTTCACGATGTCTTACTTGGCGCCCGCCGCACCGCGACGGATGCCCAGACGGTCCACCAGCGCACGGAAGCGCTTGATGTCCTTCTTGGCCAGGTACTGCAGCAGACGGCGGCGCTGACCGACCAGGATCAGCAGACCACGACGGGAGTGGTGGTCGTGCTTGTGGGTCTTGAGGTGCTCGGTCAGGTCCGAGATCCGGCGGGAGAGCATGGCGACCTGGACCTCGGGGGAGCCGGTGTCGCCCTCCTTCTGGCCGAACTCGGTCATGATCTGCTTCTTCGTAGCGGCGTCGAGCGACACGCTTACTCCTCGTAGTCTTTTCGTGGCCACCGAGTGCCCCTGGTCTAAATCGCAGGGGAGCTTCCATAACTCGGGAGGCGAGGTCCGCTGGGCGCTGCCTCCAGGCCCTCGCTTGAGGGGGTCCGGGGGCGCGTACACATACGGCCGTTACACAGGGTACCAGGGCGGCCAGGACCGCCCGCCCGGTGGTGCCCTTTACCGCATCCACCCCCACAAGTGTGCACGTGATCCGATACTCGGTCCCCCGCGGCGGCCCGCCAGTAGTCTGAGCCGACAGTTCGTTCGCACGGGAGGGGTCCGCGCACCATGGCCGAGACAGAGGGCAAGAGCGCCCAGGCTCAGGACGAGGACGTCGCAGCACGCAAGGAGCGGGAGAAGAACGAGCTCTACGCTCTCGACATCTCCGGCGTGGAGTGGCACAGCGCGCCGGGCACCGAGGCGCACGAGGAGCGGGTCGAGATCGCGTACCTGCCGGACGGGGCCGTGGCCATGCGGTCGTCGATCGAGCCCGAGACGGTGCTGCGGTACACCGAGGCGGAATGGCGGGCCTTCGTGCTCGGGGCTCGGGACGGGGAATTCGATCTGGAGTCGGCGCCGCGCGACGACAGCCGGGCCACGGGCTGACCGAGACCCTCTGGGGCCGGGGCCGCGCTACCGCTTCGCACCCTCGATGCCGATGACCAGCCACGTCCATTCCTTCTTCTTCTCGGCACTGGGCCCTGTCGCTCGCCTGCTGCCGAAAAAGATCCGCCCGTCCTGGACCACGATGTCACTCAATTCGAGGTCGGAGAGCGTCCAGCCTTCAAGGGGCAGGCCGAAGAAGAAGTACGGGGTCTCCTTGCCGGTCCGTGGGTTCAGGCTCACCACCCCCATGGGCGTGATGCGGTCACTGCTCTCCCGGTACGCAAGGAGCTGGTCCCCGCTCATCCGCAGGGGATAGAGCAGCTGGCCGTTCCCCGATTCGAACTTCTTGACCGTCTTGCCCGTCGCGAGGTCGAACGACACGATGCGATTCGCGTTGTTGACCATGTCGCCGTGCGGGTCCTCGCGGCTCATGACGAAGACCTGGTCGCCGCTGACCACCGTCGAGGGGCAGCTGTCGACCGCGTCGAAGCCTGTCGCGGTGTCGCAATTGACGACGTAATGACCACCTTCGAGCCCGATGGTCGCGCGTCGCTTTCCGCGGTCGTCGAGCGAGATCAGGTGCGTCACCTGGACGTCGCCCGCGGCAGGGGCGATGACCGCCGGCTCGGCGGACAGCAGATTGACGCCCTTGACTCCGTCGGCCACCAGGTACGTCCACTTCGCGTGGCCGGTCCTGGGATTCAGCTTCTGCACCTGATACGTCGTGTCCTTGGTGTGGACGCAGGCCAACAACATGAGCAGGCCGCGCCCACCCGCCAGACCGGCGTGCTCACAGCCGGAGACACGGGCCTTCTTCCACAGCCGGTCCCCCGTGTCCATGTCGTACCCCGCAGAGCCGTTGCCCCACGTCACAGCAACGGTGCCATGCGTGATCGACACACTCGTCGGGTCCTGTCCGAACACGGTCTCTGACGTCGGGAACTCCTTCTCCCAGACCTTTTCGCCCGTGTCGATGTCGACGAAGGCCACGTGATCGCAGGGCGCTTCGGGGTCGTTCTTGGACCTGTGGAGCACCGCGGTGCGGCCTTCCACGGTCACATGCCGCGTGAGCCCGCAGATGGGGCCGGCGAGCGGTGTACGCCAGGTCTCGTCACCCGTGGACGCGTCCTTGCCCATCTTGAAGCCCACGAGCGTTCTGTTGATGCCCTTGGCAAGGATCTTGTCCGTCGCCCAGGTGCCCGGCATCTCGTACTCCTCACCGGGGCTCATGTCGTCGACCGAGAACCGGAAGGCCATCTGGCCCCTCGTGGTCGCGGGCCGCTCCTCGACCGTCTCCCTGACGTCGAGGCGGCCCTGAGGTGCGGCATCCGCCTTGCCGTCGTCGGGTGTCGAGCCGCCGGTCCCGAACCAGAGGAACCCGCCACCGGCGCACAGCACCACGACGAGGACGGCGGCCATGACGCCGATCAGCCGTCTCCGACGAATCCTGCGGGCTCCGTCCGCCGCGAGCGCGGACTGGGTGAAGGAAGAAGGAGGCGGGCCGAAGCTCACGTCGTGAGGTCCTTGTCTACGTCTACGTCTGTGGGGGGGCAAGGCATGGGGCATGGGGCATCCGCCGGGGCACGGGGCGAAGCGAATGATCGTACGCGGATGCGCAGGCCGTTGATCCACTGCGGGGACGCAAGGACGACCAACGCCGTGCCGCAGAGCGGGAGTTCCTTCGCGTTCCGCCCCTGAGGGCATGCGCCCCGGGCACGGTCGGTGCAGGTCGCGGACGCCGAGACCGGATCGTTGAGTACGGCACGGAGGGCCGGCTCAGCGACGGGGTGACGCCGGCAGCCTCATGAATTAGCGGCCTCTTGTCGCCTGTTGGGGGATTTGTCCGTCACTGTTTCGGATACAGGGATCACTCCCGTGGGGAGCGTGACGCAAAGGACAGCATTCGTGGGGTGGGCTGCCCTGCCGTGCTGGTGCTTTTGGTGATTAGGCTGGGACAGGGCGCGACGCCAGAACCCGCGAGTGGGTGGTTCGCGTCCCCAACGGGGAGAGCCAAGGCGGATCGGACGACAGGAACGGTCGCCCCCCACCACGGCACGAGGGTGCTCGACCACACCAGGAGGCATTGTGAACAGCGATCGGGACGAGATCCGCGGGGGCTGGGACACACCCGTCGATGATCAGTCCGACGCGGAGTCCGCTGCCGAGACGACGGGCGAGTTCACCATCGACTACGCCCCGCCTGCCTGGTACACGCAGAATGCGTCCGGCAGTGCGGGGGAGACTCCTTCGGCGTCGCCTTCTTCGCCTTCTTCGCCTTCCGCACCTTCCGCGCCTTCCGCGGCTGCGTCCCCGCCGGTTTCTTCACCAGCGGTTTCGCCTTCTGCGGAGCCTGCCGCTCCTCCCGTTGTTCCTGAGCCGCCGGCTCCGCCGGTGCGGCCGACTGCCGTGCCGAAGCTGCCTGTGGGGAGCGGGTTCCAGCCGCAGGCGGACTGGTCTGCGCCGACTGCTCCTTCCCCGGTTGCTCCTGCTCCGGTTGCTCCTGTCGCGCCTGCTCCGGACTCACCTCCGGAGCCTGCTGCTCCTTCGGCTGCGTCGGAGGGCGGTTCGCCTTCGGGGGGTGCCGCTGACTGGAGTGGTGCCGTTGCTGGTGTCGCCTCCTCTGTGCATGTGACCGGTGTTGTTCCCAAGCCTGAGGTTCCGTCGGAGCCGGATCCGGAGCCGGAGCCTGAGCCGGAACACGAGGCCGAGGCCGAGGCCGAGCCTGCTTCCGTGTCTCCTGCTGCGGTCGAGCCCGTCGCCGAGCCTGTTGCCGAGAGCAATGGCGATCTCGAGAGTGGCGCCACCATGCGGTTCTCCTCTGCCGCCCTGAAGCGGGAGATCGAGGAGCGGGCCGCCGCTGAGGCTCCGCAGGACGATGCCGATGTGGATTCGGATGCGGGTGCGGCTGCGGGTGCGGGTGCAGATTCCGATGTGGATGTGGATGCCGACGAGGTTGTCACTGCTTCCTCTGAGTCCTCTGAGTCCTCTGAGTCCTCTGGCGTGGATGAGTTGGGCGAGGGCGACCCTGGTCTTGACTCTGCCGATGACCGCCACGTAGACGATGTGTCGCCTTCTGGTGAGTCCGAGCCTGAGCCCGTTGGAGAGGCCGACTCGGACGACGGCGATTCCCTCTCGGATAATCGCGTCGAGGACTCCGCAGATTCCGGTGATGTCGACGGTGCCGACGTCGCCGATGAGATCCGTGACGCTGTTCCGGAGGATGCCGCTCCCGAGGACGCCGCGCCTGCCGCGCCCGTCGACGAAGTCCAGGACTCCGTGCCGCCGTCCTGGACTCCGCCGCCAGCGCCCCACGGTGGGCTTCCGCCGCTGCCGCCCGCCTTCCAGCCCGCCGCGCCCACGTCGGCGCCGCAGTGGCCCGTGCCCGTCCAGGCCTCGACGCCGCCGCCCGCGGAGCCGACGCCGGTTGCCGAGCCCGTGCAGCCGCCGGTGCCGCAAGCGCCCCAAGCGCCCCAGGTGCCCCAGGTGCCCCAGGTGCCCCAGCAGGCTGAGCCCTCGCCTGCGCCTGCGCCTGCGCCTGTTCAGGCTGCGCCTCCCGCTTGGCCTTCGCCCACCGGGCCTGTGGCTCCCTCTCCGGTCGCGCCCGCGACGCCAGTCGCCGATGCTCCGGCGCCTCCGGCTGGGTACGGGTTCCCGCAGGCCGGTGCGCCTGCTCCGGCACCTACGCCTGCTCCTGCTCCTGCTCCCGTGGCGCCTGCCCCTCAAGCGCCCGTCCCGCCGAGTGGTTATGGGTTCCCGCAGCAGGGGGCTCCTGCCCCGTACAAACCCAACTCCCCTGCCGCTCAGGGCAGTTACGGGTTCCCGCAGCCGCCTGCGCCTCAGGCCCAGCAGCCGCTTCCGCCCGCCGTCGCGCAGCCTCAGCCGCAGCAGGCGCCCCAGGTCCAGCCCCAGCCGCAGCCGCAGCCCCCGCATCAACAGCAGCAGCCCCCGCAGCCGCTCCCGGCCCAGCAGCAGGCGCAGGCACAGCCGCAGGCACAGCCCCCGGCGCAGCCCCAGCCGCCCATCGATCCCCGCACAGGTGCCGCCTGGCCGCAGGCCGTGCAGCACGATCAGCGGGAGCGGACCAACCCCGGCGCCCCGCTCGGCTACACCGCCGCCGTCGAGCTGTCCTCCGACCGGCTGCTTCGCAACACCAAGCCGAAGGCCAAGAGCAGCAGGCCCGCAGCCGGCGGGTCGCGGTTCAAGCTCGGCGGCAAGAAGGAAGAGGCCGAGCGGCAGCGGAAGTTGGAGCTGATCCGGACTCCGGTTCTGTCCTGCTATCGGATCGCTGTCATCAGCCTCAAGGGTGGGGTGGGCAAGACCACCACCACTACCGCGCTCGGGTCGACGCTCGCCACCGAGCGGCAGGACAAGATCCTCGCGATCGACGCCAACCCCGACGCGGGCACGCTCGGGCGACGGGTGCGGCGCGAGACCGGGGCCACCATCCGTGACCTCGTCCAGGCGATCCCGTACCTCAACTCGTACATGGACATCCGGCGCTTCACCTCGCAGGCCGCGTCCGGGCTCGAGATCATCGCCAATGACGTCGACCCGGCCGTCTCGACGACCTTCAACGACGAGGACTACCGGCGCGCCATCGACGTACTGGGGAAGCAGTACCCGATCATCCTCACCGACTCGGGTACGGGGCTGCTCTACAGCGCCATGCGGGGCGTTCTCGACCTCGCCGATCAGCTGATCATCATTTCCACGCCCTCCGTGGACGGCGCCAGCAGTGCGTCCACGACGTTGGACTGGCTGTCCGCCCATGGGTACGCCGACCTTGTGTCGCGTTCCATCACCGTCATCTCGGGAGTCCGCGAGACCGGGAAGATGATCAAGGTCGACGACATCGTGTCGCACTTCGAGACGCGGTGCCGGGGCGTTGTCGTCATTCCCTTCGACGAGCATCTTGCCGCCGGTGCCGAGGTCGATCTCGACATGATGCGGCCGAAGGTGCGGGAGGCGTACTTCAACCTTTCGGCAATGGTTGCCGAGGACTTCGTGCGGGCTCAGCAGCAGCAGGGGCTCTGGACCTCCGACGGCAATCCGCCGCCGGTCGTGGCTCCGCCTCTGCCTGGCCAGGGGGCCTATCCCGGTCAGCAGGCGCCCGCGCCTGGGCAGCAGCCTTACCCGGGGCAGGCGCCTGCGCCTGGGCAGGCACCGTATCCGGGACAGGGGCCGGTGCCCGGGCAGGCGCCGCAGCAGCCGTACGTTCCCCAGCCGCCGCCGCAGCAGCAACCTCCGCAGCAGCAGCCTCACCCTCAGCCGGGTGGGCAGCCGTATCCGCAGCAGCCGGGGGCTCCGCAGGGTTGGCAGAACGCCGCTCCTCCGCAGGGGGCCGCGCCTGCTGCCCCCGCTCCGGGGCAGCCGTTCCAGGCTCCTCAGGGGCAGCCTCAGGGTGGGCAGGCGCCGCCGCCCGTTCAGCCTGGGCAGCCGTTCCAGCCCGGGGCTCCCTATCAGCCGCAGCCTCCGGCGCCGGAAGCGCCTCAGCAGTAGCCTTCGCCTCTGCCGATTCAACTGGGCCCGCACCAACCCGTGGTGCGGGCCCAGTGCGTTTCTCGTTGCCCCGCAGTTTCCGCTGGCGAACAAGCTTTCCCGCCCACCCACCCGATTGCCCCGCAGCACCGAACCAGCAACGGAGGGGGAGGGCGGGTGTCCGAGCCGCCGAGCCGCGAACCGGCACGAAGGCCCCCCGCCCCAGAACTCCCCCACCTGCCCCTCCCTCCACCATCACCCCCCGACCAGCCACGCTTCACAGGTCTTGACCAATGCGGATGAAATCCGGGTCAACTCGTTATTTCCGCAGGCCACATGGGGTTCACCTGCCGTTGACTGACGCAGACTGGCGCTGGTAGACACACACATCAACCAGCTGGCGTTCCTTGATCAACTAGCCATCTCTGCGCGAGCGATGACGCGAGGTCACCGACCCATGGATACACAAGATCAGCACGGCAGAACACGGTCTCACCCCACCACGAAGGCACCCCCACGGCCCCGCGGCCGCACCCGCACCCGCCTCCCGCTCCTCCTGGCGGCCGGAGCCGGCGCCCTCGCCCTCACCGCGGGCCTTGCCACTCCCCTGAACCCGGCCCCTGACCAGGCCGAGGCCAAGGCGGACGGCAAGAAGACCCTCACCGTCGCGGTGGCCCAGAGCGTCGACTCGCTCAGTCCCTTCCTCGCTCAGCGGCTGCTCAGCACCAGCATCCACCGCCTGACGTACGAGTACCTGACGAACTACGACGCCAAGGACAACCACGCCATCGATGGCTTCGCCACCGACTGGAAGCCGTCCGCCGACAAGCTGACCTGGACCTACACCATCCGGGACAACTCCAAGTGGTCCGACGGCAAGCCGGCGACGGCCGAGGACGCAGCCTGGACGTTCAACAAGGTGATGTCGAAGGAAGGCACCGCCACCGCCAACTCCGGCTTCGTCGCCAACTTCAAGAAGGTGACGGCCCCGAGCCCCACCAAGCTCGTCATCGAGCTCAAGAAGCCGCAGGCCACCATGGCCGCGCTCGACGTGCCGATCGTCCCGAAGCACGTGTGGGAGAAGGTCGACGACGTCTCCAAGTTCAACAACGACAAGTCCTTCCCCATCGTCGGCAACGGCCCCTTCGTCCTGGAGGACTACAAGACCGACCAGTACGTGAAGCTGAAGGCCAACAAGAACTTCTGGCGCGGTGCGCCCAAGTTCGACGAGCTGGTCTTCAAGACGTACAAGGACCAGGACGCGGCCGTCGCGGCGCTCAAGAAGGGCGAGGTCTCCTTCGTGGCCGGGCAGCCCGCCCTCACCCCGGCGCAGGCCGCCGAGCTCAAGGGCACGGAGAACGTGAAGGTGAACGAGGGGCCCGGCCGGCGCTTCTTCGCCCTCGCCACCAACCCCGGCGCCCAGACCCGCGACCGCAAGAAGTTCGGTGACGGTCACCCGGCCCTCCTGGACAAGAAGGTCCGTCAGGCGCTCTTCCTCTCCGTGGACCGTGAGGCGCTGGTCGACAAGGTCTTCCAGGGCCAGGCCGTCGAGGGCGAGGGATACATTCCGCCTCGCTTCTCCGAGTACGCCTGGAAGCCCTCGGCCGACCAGAAGCTGTCGTACGACCCCAAGAAGGCGGCCCAACTCCTCGACGACGCGGGCTACAAGAAGAACGGCGACGGCAAGCGCGTCGGCAAGGACGGCAAGCCGCTCGACTTCCGCATCCTGTGTCACGCCACCGACCCGAACGACAAGGCCGTCGGGAAGTATCTGAAGGAGTGGTGGGGGGATCTCGGGATCGGGCTCAAGGTCAATTGTCTTGATGACGTGTCCGTGCCCTGGTACGCGGGTGAGTACGACCTCGCGTTCGACGGCTGGTCGGTCAACCCCGACCCGGACTTCGTCCTCGGCATCCACTCCTGCGCCGCGCTCCCGGTGAAGGCCAAGGAGAGCGCCGCGACCGACAACTTCATCTGCGACAAGAAGTACGACGAGCTCTACAACAAGCAGCTGGCGGAGTACGACCCGACCAAGCGCGCGGAGACTGTCAAGGAGATGCAGTCCTGGCTCTACGACTCCGGGTACATGAACATCCTTGCGTACCCGAACGCCGTCGAGGCCTACCGCACCGACCAGATCAAGTCCATCACCACCATGCCGACGGCCGCGGGCAACATCTACGGCCAGGACGGCTACTGGTCCTGGTGGTCAGCGGTGCCCGCGGATGGGAAGAGTTCCTCCAAGGATGGAAGCTCGACCGGTGTCATCATCGGTATCGCCGCCGCCGCGGTGGTGCTCGTCGGCGGTGGAGTCCTGTTCGCCCTGCGCCGCCGTTCGACCGCAGAGGACCGCGAGTAACGCATGACCGCTGACAGCAATCCCGCACTGCTCGACACCGAGGGCGCCGCGGCGACCGACGATCCGGTATTCGCCGGGCCGTCGGCCCGCGGCCCCCGGGCCCGTAACACCCGTGCCTATCTCCAGTACGTGGCGGGCAAGCTGGGCGGCGCCGCCGTCTCGCTGTTCGCCGTCCTTGTCACCAGCTTCTTCCTGTTCCGTCTCATCCCGGGTGACCCGGTGAAGCAGATGACGGGCGGAAAGCGCGTGTCGGCCGAACAGCTGGACGCCATGCGCAAGGAGTTCGGCCTCGACCAGCCGGTCATGACGCAGTTCTTCGACTACTGCGGCAACGCACTGACCGGCGACTTCGGCACGTCGTACCAGTTCCACACGCCGGTGATGGACAAGATCACCGACGCGCTGCCCGCCACGCTCCTGCTCACCGGCACCGCGTTCGTGCTCTACACCCTCATCGGCATCTGGCTCGGCACCCGCACGGCCTGGCGCAACGGCGGGCTCGGGGACCGCGTCCACACGGGCCTTGCGCTCACCCTCTACTCCGTGCCGTCCTTCTGGCTCGGGCTTCTGCTCATCATCACCTTCTCGGTGGGGGTCGGTCCGATTCCCGGGCTCTTCCCGACCGGCGGGCTCGAATCCGGTGGCGAGACGGGCTTCGCGTACGTCCTCGACGTCGCGCACCACATGGTGCTCCCCGTCGTCACCCTGGTGGCGGTGGGATACGCGCAGACGCTCCTCGTGATGCGGTCGTCCCTGCTGGATGAGATGGGGAGCGACTATCTGACCACCGCGCGCGCCAAGGGGCTGCGGGACGATCTCGTACGCCGTCGTCATGCCGTCCCGAACGCGATGCTGCCCACCGTCACGCTGATGTTCGTGAACCTCGGCACGGTGGTGGCGGGCGCGATCCTCGTCGAGACGGTCTTCTCCTGGCCGGGGCTCGGCGGGCTGTTCTACGCCGCGCTCAGCGTGCCGGATCTGCCCCTCGTACAGGGTCTGTTCTTCGTCTTCTCCGCTGCGGTGATCCTCATGAACACCCTGGCCGACGTGATCTATCCGCTGCTCGATCCCCGGGTGGGCCGATGACGACCGAATCCGCACCGACCGCCCCGCTGAAGAGCCCGCGATCCCTCGCCTGGGCCCGCAGGCGGCACTCGGCCGCCCGCTTCTGGCGCGAGTACCGCACCCACCGGGCCGGGCTCTTCGGCCTGGCCGCGCTCGTCCTGATCGCGCTCATGGCGATCTTCGCGCCCCTCCTCGTCGGCTCGGACGCGCAGAGCGTGACCGAAGCTCCAGGTAAACCCATGGAGTCGCCGAGCGGTGAATTCCCCCTGGGCACCGACCAGTTCGGGCGCGATCTGCTCGGCCTACTGGTGTGGGGTGCGCGGATGTCGCTGACTGTCGGGCTGCTCGCCGCCGTCCTGTCGGTGACCATCGGCACCCTCGTGGGGATCACCGCCGGGCACTTCAAGGGCTGGTACTCCACCGTCATCATGCGCATCACCGACTGGTTCCTGGTGATGCCGACGCTGGTGCTCGCCATCGCGCTCGCCGCGGTGCTTTCCGGCTCGATCTGGACGATCATCCTGGCGATCGGCGTGACGACCTGGCCGACGACGGCGCGGCTCGTCCGCGCCCAGACCCTGGCCGTGGAGTCGCGCCCCTACATCGAACGCGCGCAGGCACTCGGCGGCGGCCACGGCCACATCATGACCCGGCACGTCCTGCCGAACGTCATGCCGCTCGTCCTCGCACAGACCACCCTGGTCATCTCCAGCGCCATCCTCACGGAGGCGACGCTCGCCTTCCTCGGCCTCGGCGACCCCACGGGCGTCTCCTGGGGCGGACTGCTCCAGGACGCGCGCGAGGCCGGCGCGGTCAGCGCGGGCGACTGGTGGTACCTGGCTCCGCCCGGACTCGCCATCGCCGTCGTGGCCCTCGCGTTCACGCTGTGCGGACGCGCCGTGGAGTCCGTGCTCAACCCCAGGCTGGGGGTCTCCCGTTGAACAGCGCGAACAAGGTGACGGAGACCAAGGTGACGACGGAACAGCGCCTGCTCGACGTAAGAAATCTCGAAGTGACGTACGCCTCCGGGGCGGCCGCCGTGCGCGGCGTGAACCTCTCGGTCGACGCGGGCCAGAAGCTCGGTGTCGCGGGCGAGTCCGGGTGTGGCAAGTCGACGCTCGCGCTCGCGCTCCTTCGGCTGCTGCCCGCGGGCACGAAGGTGACCGGTGAGGTGCTGCTCGACGGCGAGGACGTCCTCACGATGAAGTGGGGCAAGGTCCGCGCGGTGCGCTGGGCGGGCGCGTCGATCGTCTTCCAGGGCGCGATGCACTCGCTCAACGCCGTGCACCGCATCGGCGACCAGATCGCCGAGCCGATCCTGCTGCACAAGAAGGCGACGCAGGCCGGGGCGAGGAAGAAGGCCGGTGAGCTGCTCGAACAGGTGGGGCTGCCTGCCGCCCGCGCGGAGGCCTATCCGCACGAGTTGTCGGGCGGGCAGCGGCAGCGCGTGATGATCGCGATGGCGCTCGCCTGCGATCCCCGCCTGATCATCGCCGACGAGCCGACGACGGCCCTGGACGTGATGATCCAGGCTCAGATCCTGCGCCTGATCGAGCAGTTGGTGGCCGAGCAGGATCTGGGCCTGATCATGATCAGCCATGACCTCGCGGTGCTCTCCGACACCTGCGACCGGCTCGCGGTGATGTACGCGGGCCGCGTCGTCGAGGAGGGCCCGGCCTCCGAGGTCTACGAGAACGCCCAGCACCCGTACGGAAAGGCCCTCTCCGCGGCCTTCCCGCGCATCGGCGACGCGGCCTCCCGCTTCGCGCCGCGCGGCCTGCCCGGCGACCCGCCGGACCCGTCCCTGCTCCCCACGGGCTGTACGTTCCACCCGCGCTGCACGGTCGCCCTCGACTCCTGCACCACGGAGGACCAGGCGCTGCGGGACGCGGGCCCCCGGCACCGCGCGGCGTGCGTGCACGCGGGCGCGCAGCTTCCGGCCCAGCCGACTTCGGCACCGGCGACGGCGGAGCGGGCGCCGTGAGCCCCGCGAGCCCCGACAGATCACGCACCGAGGAGCAGGAGCAGCGACGCATGACCACCGATGACCCCCTGCTGTCGGCTGATCCGCTGTTGTCGGCGGGCGACCTGCACATCACGTTCCCCGGCCGCCGCGGCGCGCCGCCCGCGCGGGCGGTGGACGGCGTCGACCTCGACATCAAGCCGGGCGAGATCGTGGCCCTGGTCGGCGAGTCGGGCTGCGGCAAGACGACCCTGGCGCGTTCCCTGCTCGGCCTGGTGGCGCCCACCTCCGGCAGGGTGACCTTCGGCGGCAAGCCGCTCGACTACGCGGGCCGCGCCCTGAAGGCGTACCGCAAGCGCGTCCAGCTGGTCCTCCAGGACCCCAGCGGCTCCCTGAACCCGCGTCACACGGTGTACGAGGCCGTCGCGGAGGGCCTGCGCATCCACGGGTACGGCGGCGACGAGCAGGCCACGGTCGCTGACGCCCTGTCACGGGCGGGCCTGAGGCCGCCCGAGCGGTTCTTCCTGCGCTATCCGCACGAGCTGTCGGGCGGCCAGCGCCAGCGTGTCGTCATCGCGGGCGCGCTGGTCCTGGAGCCCGAACTGATCGTCGCCGACGAGCCGGTGGCCTCGCTCGACGCGTCCGTACGGGGCGAGATCCTCGCTCTGCTGCTCAAGCTCCGCGAGGAACTCGGCCTGTCCGCGCTGGTGGTGACGCACGACCTGGGTCTCGCGTGGAACATCGCCGACCGCGTGGCGGTGATGTACCTGGGCCGGATCGTCGAGACGGGGACGGTGGAGGAGGTCCTGACCTCGCCTCAGCATCCTTACACCCAGGCGCTGTTGTCCGTACTCCCGGAGGCACCGGGCGACCCCGTGGTCCTCACCGGCGAGCCGCCGGACCCCTCGCGCATCCCGGGCGGCTGCCGCTTCCACGCGCGCTGCCAGGTGCTCGCCTCGGGCGAGGCGGAGCGGGCGGGGGTGGCGGACCGCTGCCGGACGGAGGATCTGCCGGTGCTTTCGGGCGGCGGCGAGACGCAGGTGGCGTGCCACTGGGCGGCGGTCAACGTCAGCCCGTCCGGGGTCTGACCGAGGTCCGTCGGGGGTCTGACCGGGGTCTGACCGGCGGATCGTTACCTCTTCCACGTTCGGGTGATACGGGGCCTATCGGCGTGAGCGCTGGGGAGTCACTCAACGGAACGGTTCAACCACGGACCGTGAGCAACTCCACTGACATGAAGGAGATTTCCATGCGTCGTTCCGCCGCCGTCGTCCTCGGGGCCGTCGCACTGCTGGGGGTCCTCGCCGTGCCCGCCAGTGCCATCCCGGACCCCATCGGGACCGTCGACTGCGTGACGCAGTCGGCCGGCGACGTCACCTCGCTCGTCGATCCGGCAAGCCCCGGCGTCCCCTCCGAGGTTCCGGGCGCGGCATGCCTCGCCCCGTGACCTGAACACCCCTGCGTCGTGACGTACTTGCGCGGCCGCCCGGGACCCGCGCAAGTACGGTACGACCACGGGCGACTCGGCCCGTCAGTCCCACCTGTAGCCGTCCCCGAAGTTGAGGACGTGCTCGAGCACGTCCTCCAACGGGTCATCGATCTGGCCGGTGCTGATCAGCGCGACCCTGGGCGCGTTGTGCGAGTTCGTATGCGTCTCATCGGCGTGCGCCGCGCCGGAGCAGACGACGGACGGCACTGCCGTCACCGCCGCGACCAGCACCCAGCGGGACGTCGCCCGCACCCAACTGCCGTTCACTGCAGCCTCCTTGGACCGTGCACCTGCGGGCAGCCGATCGCGGCCCGCTCGCCGTGCGTAACCCCCGCACGACCAAGAAGTCACCGACGATCATACGAACGGGTCGTCGGACGCCGGGGCTCACGCGTCGCCCGTGTGGGCTAACCCGGCCTCTCCCCGCCTGCCGTAAGAAAGCAGAGATCGCATGCCTCACCGCCGCGTCCGGACCTACACCCTGCTCGCAGCCCTCGCCCTGTCCGTCACCGCGATCACCGCTCCTCCGGCCGCAGCGGCGAACCCCCCTCCGGTGCCCCACATCGAGTCACTGATCACCGAAGGGGTCACCGTCGAAGGCCCGTTGGTCAACAACGTCGGCCTGCCACACCTGTTGTAGCCGCGACCGGACCGGTGGGTACGGCGGAGGAGGACGCGAAGGGCGCCCTACTCGGCGGCCTCGATCAGGTCACGCGCCTTCTTCACGTCGTCCGCGATGGCGACGAGAAGCGAGTCGATCGAGTCGAACTTCGCCTGCCCGCGCACGAAGGCGAGGAAGTCCACGGCCACGTGAAGGCCGTACAGATCGAGCCCGACGCGGTCGATCGCGTACGCCTCGACCGTCCGCTCCGTCCCGTCGAACTGCGGATTCGTGCCGACGGAGATCGCCGCGGGCATCGCCTCGCCCTGGGCGTGCAGCCACCCCGCGTAGACGCCGTCGGCGGGGATGGCCGTGTGCGGCAGCGTCTCCACGTTGGCGGTGGGGAAGCCCAGTTCACGCCCGCGCTGCGCGCCGCGTACGACGACACCCTCGACGCGGTGCGGGCGGCCGAGGATCTCGGAGGCGCCCTCCACGTCGCCCTCGGCGACCAGGCGCCGGGTCAGGGTGGAGGAGAAGGGCTCACCGCCGCCGGCCTCGCCGCTCACGAACAGGTCGATGACGTCGACCTCGTAGTCGTACGTGGCGCCGAGCTCGGTCAGGAAGGCGACGTTGCCCGCGGCCTTGTGGCCGAAGCGGAAGTTGGGGCCCTCGACGACCACGCGCGCGTGCAGCTTGTCGACCAGGACCTTGACGACGAAGTCGGCGGGCGACAGCTTCGAGAACTCCGTGGTGAACGGCAGGATGAGCAGCGCGTCCACGCCGAGCTCCGCCATGAGTTCGGCGCGCCGGTGGTGCGGGGCGAGCAGCGGCGGGTGGCTGCCGGGCCGCACGACCTCGGAGGGGTGCGGGTCGAAGGTGACGACCACGGCGGGAACGCCGAGCTCACGGGCGCGCTCCACGGCGCGGCCGATGATCAGCTGGTGTCCGCGGTGTACGCCGTCGTAGGAACCGATGGTGACGACGCTGCGCCCCCAGTCCTGGGGGATGTCCTCCAAGCCACGCCAGCGCTGCACTGTCTTTGCTCCTCGCCGAACCTGTGTACGTGTGTGTACGTCCCATTGCCGATTGCGCAGGTCTAAGACTGCCATGCCCGCGCGATCGGGATCGCATCGGAGGGGGTGGCGGGGGTCACGCCGGGACACGTGCTCCGGCGAGGTTCTCGATCATGCGGCGGGAGCTGGGGCCGACGAGGGCGGACCAGTCCTGCGGGGCCGCGCAGATCCACCGGGAGACCTGGGTGGAGAAGCCCGGTACGGAACGGGCCAGCTCGACCAGGCGCCGGTCGAAGCAGGTCGCGCCTTCCGGGGTGCGGACGAGCAGCACGCCGGTGCGGTGCACCAGGTCACGGACCCGGTCCTTGTCACCGCCGCCCGCCACGGCGCAGAGCACGGCGTCCAGGACTTCGGGCTCCCGCTCCTGGGCGAGCAGCACTTCCAGGAGCTCGGTGCGCAGGGCGCGCGATGCGTCGGTGCCGGGCGCGGCGACGGCCGAGGCGAGCGCGGCGCGCACCGCCGGCGGACGATGCCGCAGAAGGCCCGTGACCAGCGGAAAGAGAACGGCGCGGACGCCTGGCCCTTGCTCGAACCGCAGGTCGAGGTAGTCGGCCACGTGCCCCGCAAGGTCGGGGCGCAGCTCAAGCACATCGCGTACGAGATCGGCCACCCGCCGGGCGAGCCCCGGAGCCGTCACGTCGGCGAGGCCGCGCAGTACGTCGCCCGGCGCGGGGCCCGGCCCGTGCAGCCTGGTCCGGAAGGCGGCGATGACCTGCTCCGGGTGGGTGTCCAGGGCGGCGACGAGCGCGCTCGCGGGCAGCTGCGGGTCGCCGGCGGTGAAGCGCTTCAGGGCGGGCGGCAGATGGCGTGCGCGGGTCTGCGGGTCGCGCACGAGGAGGGCGAGGGCGGCGCCGTGCAGGGTGTCGTCGGCGGTGCGGGCGAGGAGGGCGAGGGCCGCGTACCGCAGGAGCCTGCGGTCGGCGTCCGTGGCGGCGTGCGGGGCGGCGCGCAGGCCGTAGGCGACGGCGGCGACATGGCGTGCGGGCCGCTCGTCGTGGATCCAGCGGTCGACGGCTCGGCAGATGGCCGAAGGCTCCTCTTCCGCGAGTGCGGCGAGCAGTTCGTCCGCGCGGGGGTGTGCGCAGTCGACCAGGACCTCGGTGAGGTCGTCGATGGCGCGGTGGCGGTGGGTGTGGAGGAGGGCCTGGGCGGCTGATGCGACGGTGGCGTGGGGGGTGGCTTCGAGGGGGCGCTCGTCGGTGAACCAGCGGGTCAGTTGTGGCTGCGCGGTTGCGGGCGCGGTGGCCAGGAGCTCGGCCACGGCGTCCAGGCAGCGGCCCTGCGGGGTGCCGGGCGGAGGGTCCGCGATCACGGCCTCCCGCAGGAGGTCGAAGCGGTCGCTTTCAGCGAGGGAAAGACCCAGCCAGAAGCCGGCGGGGTGCCGGGCCTGCTGGGCAAGGTCTTTCAGCAGACCGAGGTAGGGCGTCGCGTCGCCTACGCGGGAGAGCGTCTCACTCACGAGGTGCGTGGCCCACCAGTACGCGTCCCCTTGCGTATCAGCACCCGGCATCGAGGGTTGTGCCCACCCTTCCCCAAGCTCTCGGCTTCGCGCGAGCAGGGGAGGCCCCAATCGCCGTGCGGAACGCCTGCCCACAACGGGAGCGTCACCAACCCCGCCCTGCGGCGTACCGCCCTCAACGGGAGCGGCCTCGCTGTCCGGTGCCGTCTGCGCCGCTGTGGGCAATCGTCCCGCAGGGCGGGACGGGTGGGCACAGTCCTGGATGCCGGGGGACGTTTCGGCAGGGGCTGTGCAAGGCTCCCCGAACCGCGCCAAGTCCCGTAGCCGAGGCTCCAGTTCCGCCGGGCCCCGCTGGCGGTCCAGAAGCAGCAGGGCCTGGATCACGGGGCCGATCCGATGCCGGGGTACCGGCAGAGCAGCCTCCGGCACCGGCCCACGATGCCGGTGCACCAGCGACCACAGAGCCCCGTCCACATCCAGGTGCATCCCCTGGATCCAGTCCGCCAGCTCCTCGTGCGCGAAGCGATAGCCATCCCCGGCAGGGACAAGAAGCCCCTCCGTGAGCACCGCGGAGGCCCACCCCGCCCCCCACGGGAACACCTCCTCGAACGACGCCCGGTCCAGCTCCCCCTGCCCCGGCCCCAGACACCGCCGCGCGGCCTCATGCACCTGCCCGGACACCTTCGCCGCGAGGCGCCGTACAGCCGCGCCCCGAAGTCCGTTCGCCGCCGCGAGCCGCACCGCGACCCGCAGGCACAGCACGTCCAGATAGGCCTCGAAGATCTCCTCGCGGTCCGGGCGCCCCGGCGGTGGCTCCTCCGGCAGGGCCGCCCGCACCTCGGCGAGCAGCCGCAGGGCGAGGGGATGCCCCGCATCGGCCGCCGCGAGCGCGCCGTCCGGGATGCCGTACCGCGCACGCGCAATCCGCGCCTGCCGCTCGGGCAGGTCCCCCAACGCCACGCACGCCGCCGAGAGCGCAGCGGGAAAGTGCTCTCCGGCCTGCTCCCAGTACTCCGCCCGGCAGGCCACCACGAGCCGCGCGCCCGTCTCCCGCAGCCACTCGGCCGTCCCTTCGCTCCACTCCGCGAGCCGGTGCGCGAGGACCGGCGGCATCTCCTCCGGCCCGTCGAGCAGAAGCAGCAGCGCCCGCCCCTCGTCCCGCACGAGCCGCGCGACCCGCCCCGCGGAGATGTCCCCGAGCCCGTCGTCCGCCTCCGCGAAAGACTCCTCCGAGGCCTCCAGGATCCGCCCCGCCCGCTGGAACGCCCGCTCCACCGCGTCGCCGACGCCCGTGTCCGTGCCCTGGAGGTCGGCGCCGCGCAGCCACAGCGTGGGGGCCGGTTCGGCGCCCCGGGCGCGCAGCGCGGCGAGCGCCGCGAGTTCCGTGGTCCGGCCCGTACCAGGATCGCCGACCAGGCCGAGCACCTGTGCGGGACCAGCCGTGAAGTCCGCCAACTCCCGTGTCGTGTCCGGGCGTTCGACCGGTTCGAGGAGGGCGGGTCGCGGCCCGTCGGAGCCTACCGACGTCGCCGCGAGGTGGAGCGCGCCCGCCAGGTTCAGATCGCGGCCGTACGCGGGCACCGTCGCCGCGTTGCGTGCGAGGAGCTCGGCGAGCGGCCCGCCCGGATCGGCGGCCGCCGCCTCCCGCAGCGGCACGGCGAACCCCGCCGCGCGGTGCTCGCCGTGCAGCGCGGTCCCGAGGACGGCGAGCACGGCTCCGGACGAGGTGTCGACGACCGGGCCGCCCGCCGCCCCGCCGCCGAGCCGCAGCGCGTCCGCGCCGTCCGTGCCGATCGCCAGCTCCATGGCCGCCTCGACCAGATGGAAGCGGTCCGTCGCCGTGTACGTCACCGGCGCCGGGCCAAGGACCCGCGCCTCGCGCCGGCCGCGCGCGACGATGCGTACGTAGGCGCCCACGGGAGCGGTCTCGCGGACCGTGACGGGCAGCGGCCGCAGGCCGAGCCCTTCGGTGCGGACGAGCGCCAGATCGGCCTCGGGGAGTGCCACCACGGAATCGGCGGTCACCACGCAGACGCGCTCCCCCGCCGCGTGCAGCACGAGCCGCGCGAGGCCGTCGACCGCTTCATGGCTGGTGATCACCGTGCCGTGGTCGTCGGCGGCGAACCCCATCCCCCGTGGGCGCCCGGCCAGATCGCAGATCCGCACCAGGGCCCCGTCGAGCGCCGCCGGGTCACCCTGTCCCGCCATGCCCGAACCTCCCCGCCATGCCCTGTTCTTCCGACGGTAGGTCGGCAGTGATCAGCGGGACAGAACGCGTCGCGAACGCGCCCCCTTCCGCTCCCTCGGTTCACTCCGAGCGCCTGCCCGATGGGGTGAATCGGCAGGGCGCGGTGGATACATCTAGAGGTGGGGGGTTCGCCGTGGAGCGGCGCGCGGCATGCGCACAGCTGTCCGCCGCTCCACGACGGAGACCCGCGTACGGGAAGGGAAGGCAGGCGAGGAGGGGACGACGGCTCAGGCGAAGACGGCCAGGCTCTTGGCCTTGCCCTTCAACTCCTCGGCCAGGACCAGGAAGCGGCCCTCCGGATCGAAGACCGCGACGGCGCCGACTCCGGCGTACTCCCCCGGCATCTCGATCCGCACGCCGTTGAGCAGCAGCTTGGCCCGCCGCTCGTCCACGTCCCAGCGCGGGAACGCGGCGGTGGCCGCGTCCGCCACCGGCATCACCGTCAGCTCCTCCTGGAGCTGGTCGATGGTCTTCGCCGCGTCCAGCTTGTACGGCCCGACCCGGGTGCGCCGCAGCGCCGTCAGATGACCGCCGACGCCGAGGTCCGCGCCGAGGTCGCGGGCGAGGGCGCGGATGTACGTCCCCGACGAGCAGACGACGGAGACGACCAGGTCGAGGACGGGGGTGCCGTCCTCGGCGACGGCGTCCCTGACGTCGTACACGGTGAAGGCGGAGATCTTCACCGGGCGGGCGGGGATCTCGAAGTCCTCGCCCTCGCGGGCTCGCGCGTACGACCGCTTGCCGTCGATCTTGATGGCGCTGACCTTCGACGGCACCTGCATGATGTCGCCGGAGAGCTTGGCGATGCCCGCGTCGATGGCGTCCCGCTTGATCATTGAGGCGTCGGCCGACGAGGTGAGCTCGCCTTCGGCGTCGTCCGTGAGCGTGTTCTGGCCGAGCCGGATCGTGCCGAGGTACTCCTTCTCCGTCAGCGCGAGGTGGCCGAGGAGCTTGGTCGCCCGCTCGACCCCGAGGACGAGAACGCCCGTCGCCATGGGGTCGAGGGTGCCGGCGTGGCCGACGCGGCGGGTCTTGGCGATACCGCGCATCTTGGCGACCACGTCATGCGAAGTGAAGCCGGACGGCTTGTCGACGATGACAAGGCCGTCCGGCGTCTTGTTGCTGGTGTTGCTCATGCCGAGGCGTCGCCATCCGTCTCGTCGTCATCGTCTTCGGGCTTGCGGTACGGGTCGGCACCGCCGGCGAACTCGGCGCCCGCGGACACCTCGCGCACCTTCTCGTCCGAGAGCCTGGCCCTGTCGAGGAGGTCCTCGATGGCCTTGGCGTTGTCCGGCAGCGCGTCCGCCACGAAGGTGAGGCTCGGGGTGAACTTCACACCCGCGGCCGCGCCGACCGCGGAACGCAGAACGCCCTTGGCGCTCTCCAGACCGGCGGCGGCCGCCGCGCGGTCCTCGTCGTCCCCGTAGACCGTGTAGAAGACGGTCGCCTCCCGCAGATCACCCGTGACCCGGGTGTCCGTGATGGTCACATGCGTACCGAGCCGCGGGTCCTTGATCCCGCGCTGCAGCTTCTTGGCAACCACCTCTCGGATGAGGTCCGCCAGCCTTTTCGCCCGCGCGTTGTCGGCCACTGCTCCGTCTCCTTCTTCGCCTTGCTGTGCAATCAGTCTTCGTCGCCGTGGAGCCTGCGTCGAACGGAGAGCAGCTCCACCTCAGGACGGGCGGCGACCAAACGCTCGCACCGGTCCAGTACGTCGGTGAGGTGCCCCGTCTCCCCGGAGACCAGCGCGAGGCCGATCTCGGCCCTGCGATGGAGGTCCTGGTTCCCGGTCTCCGCCGCGCTCACCGCGTACTTGCGGATGAGTTCGGCGACGATCGGGCGGACCACGGAGCGTTTCTCCTTCAGCGAGCGAACGTCGCCGAGGAGCAGATCGAAGGACAGTGTCCCCACATACATGTGTGTCCGGATGTCCCGCCGGTTCGGGTTCGTGCCCCGCCAACCACTTGGCAGGGACACAAGAACCGTACACGGAACGGCCGGGGCCGATCGACGGGATTTACTCCCCTCGACCGGCCCCGGTTCGAGCTGCGTGGATCAGCCGCGAGGCTTCTCGCGCATCTCGTACGTCGCGATGACGTCGTCGATCTTGATGTCGTTGAAGTTGCCGAGGTTGATACCGCCCTCGAACCCTTCGCGGAGCTCCGTGACGTCGTCCTTGAAGCGGCGCAGACCGGAGATGTTGAGGCTCTCCGCGATGACCTTGCCGTCGCGGATGAGGCGCGCCTTGGTGTTGCGCTTGACCTCGCCCGACCGGACGAGAACACCGGCGATGTTGCCCAGCTTGGACGAGCGGAAGACCTCGCGGATCTCCGCCGTGCCGAGCTCGACCTCTTCGTACTCCGGCTTGAGCATGCCCTTGAGGGCCGCTTCGATCTCTTCGATCGCCTGGTAGATGACCGAGTAGTACCGGACGTCCACGCCTTCGCGCTCGGCCATCTGGGCGGCACGACCGGCCGCACGGACGTTGAAGCCGATCACGATCGCGTCGGAGCCGGTCGCCAGGTCGATGTCCGACTCGGTGACGGCACCCACGCCGCGGTGCAGGACGCGGATGTCGACCTCTTCGCCGACGTCGAGCTGGAGCAGCGAGGACTCGAGAGCCTCCACCGAACCGGACGCGTCGCCCTTGATGATGAGGTTGAGTTCCTGCACCAGACCGGCCTTGAGGGCCTCGTCCAGGTTCTCCAGGGAGAACCGAACACCCTTGCGGGCGAAGCGGACGTTGCGCTCACGGGCGGCACGCTTCTCGGCGATCTGACGGGCCGTACGGTCCTCGTCGACGACCAGGAAGTTGTCGCCGGCACCCGGGACGTTGGTGAGACCGAGGACGAGGACCGGAGTCGACGGACCCGCCTCTTCCACGTTCTCGCCCTTGTCGTCGAGCATCGCGCGGACTCGGCCGTACGCGTCGCCGACCACCATCGTGTCACCGACGCGGAGGGTACCGCGCTGGACCAGGACGGTCGCGACGGCGCCGCGGCCCTTGTCCAGGTGGGACTCGATTGCAATACCCTGCGCGTCCTGCGCCGGGTTCGCGCGCAGGTCGAGCGAGGCGTCCGCGGTCAGGACCACGGCCTCCAGGAGGGCCTCGATGTTCTCGCCCTGCTTGGCGGAGATGTCGACGAACATCGTGTCGCCGCCGTACTCCTCGGCCACCAGACCGAACTCGGTGAGCTGACCGCGCACCTTGGTCGGGTCGGCACCCTCGACGTCGATCTTGTTGACCGCGACCACGATCGGCACGTCGGCCGCCTTGGCGTGGTTCAGCGCCTCGATCGTCTGCGGCATCACACCGTCGTTGGCCGCGACCACGAGGATCGCGATGTCGGTGGACTTCGCACCACGGGCACGCATGGCGGTGAACGCCTCGTGACCGGGGGTGTCGATGAAGGTGATCTTGCGGTCTTCGCCGTTGACCTCGGCACCGACCTGGTACGCACCGATGTGCTGCGTAATACCGCCGGCCTCGCCCGCAATGACGTTCGTCTTGCGGATCGCGTCCAGAAGTCGGGTCTTACCGTGGTCGACGTGACCCATGACGGTCACGACCGGCGGACGCGCGACGAGTGCTTCCTCGCCACCCTCGTCCTCGCCGAACTCGATGTCGAAGGACTCGAGCAGCTCGCGGTCCTCCTCCTCCGGGCTGACGATCTCCAGGACGAAGTTCATCTCGTCCGCGAGGAGCTTCAGCGTCTCGTCCGGGACGGACTGCGTGGCAGTGACCATCTCGCCGAGGTTCATCATCACGCCGACGAGCGACGCCGGGTTGGCGTTGATCTTCTCGGCGAAGTCGGTCAGCGAGGCACCACGGGACAGGCGGACCGCCTGGCCGTTGCCCCTCGGCAGCATGACGCCGCCGACCGACGGAGCCTGCATCGACTCGTACTCCTGGCGCCTCTGCCGCTTCGACTTGCGACCACGACGGGCGGGCCCGCCGGGACGGCCGAACGCACCCTGCGTGCCACCACGGGCACCGGGACCGCCGGGACGACCGCCACCGGGGCGACCGGCGAAACCGCCGCCACCACCGGGACGACCGGCGAAACCGCCACCGCCGCCGCCACCACCGGGACGACCGGCGAAACCGCCGCCGCCACCGGGACCGGCCGGACGGCCTGCGAAGCCGCCGCCACCGGGACGACCGCCGCCGCCACCCGGGCGACCGCCGCCGCCACCGGGACCACGGCCACCGCCGGGGCCACCACCGGGACGCGGACCGGCAGCGGGACGCTGCGGCATCATGCCCGGGTTCGGACGGTTACCGCCGCCACCGGGGGCGCCGCCGGGACGCGGGGCACCACCCTGCGGGCGAGGCATGCCGCCGGGGCTGGGGCGAGCGCCGCCCTGGCCCTGCGGACGAGGAGCACCCTGGCCGCCCTGGCCCTGCGGGCGCGGGGCGCCGCCGGGACCGCCGGGGCCACCCTGGCCGCCGGGACGCGGGGCGCCGCCCGGACGGGGCGCCTGCGGGCGCGCCATGCCGGTGGAGCCACCAGAGGTGAAGGGGTTGTTGCCGGGGCGCGGTCCTGCCGGACGGCCACCGGGGCGCGGAGCGCCACCCTGGCCGCCGGGACGCGGAGCGCCACCCTGACGGTCGCCGCGGTCGCCACGACCCTGACCGCCCTGACCCTGACCACCCTGGCCGGGGGCCGGACGGCCCGCGGGCTTGGGGGCACCCGGGCGAGCGCCCGGACGGGGGCCTGCCGGCGCCGAGGAGGCGGCCGGAGCAGCCGGAGCCGCCGGCGGAGCGGTGAACTCCGGGGCGGACGGAGCCGGGCTCGCCGGAGCGGCGGGCGCGGCCGGGGCAGCCGGAGCCGCGGGGGCGGCCGGAGCTGCGGGCGCCGGCTTGGGCGTCGGCGGCTTCGGGCCCGGACGCGGGCCGGGAGTGGCCGGAGAGGCCGCGGGCTTGTCGGCCGCGGCGGCGGGCTTGGCCGCCGGCGGCTTGGGCGCGGCCGGACCCGGACGGGCGGCCTGCGCGGGAGAGGGGGACGCCGAGCCCGAGGGGGCCGGCGGCTTGGGGGCGGCCTGCTTGCGCGGCGCCCCGGGCTTGGCGGCGGCGGGCTTGCCGTTGCCACCGCCCGTGTTCAATGCGTCAGTCAATTTGCGTACAACGGGCGCCTCGATCGTCGAGGACGCCGAACGTACGAATTCACCGAGTTCTTGGAGCTTGGCCATGACGACCTTGCTCTCTACGCCGAACTCCTTGGCGAGTTCGTATACCCGGACCTTAGCCACTTCGCTCCTTTTAGGTCCGGGTTACGCCGGACCGTCGCTACTTCATGGGCGTACTCATCGCGTGCTCATCGAGTGCTCATCGCAATCTCGACCTACTTCCAACTCGCGGAATACCAGGGCCGCGCGGGGTTCCGCGCGACCTTCCTTACGGTGTTGCCTGCTGGGCAACTGTCTCGACGGCTCGGCGCAAGTCCGCCGTGTCGAGCGGGCCCGGGGCCCGGAAGGCCCTCGGGAACGCTCTGCGTCGGACCGCCAGGTCGAGACAGACCGGAACGGGGTGGATATACGCACCCCGGCCGGGCAGCGTACCGCTTGGATCGGGGGCGCAAGCGCCCTCTTTCGCCACGATGCGCAGCAGATCGCTCTTGGCCGCTCGCTCCCGGCACCCCACACAGGTGCGTTCAGGGCATGCGCGGGCTTGCGTCCGGCCAGACACGATTAAGTCTACCTCCCCGCACCGACCTCACCCCTTTGGGGCAAAAATCGAACGGTTGTTGTCTTGATCAGTACGCGATCAGGACGCGATCGGCGTCCTGATCAAGCGCTGATCTGGAGCTGCTCAGGACTCCGGGGAGTCCTGCGGCTGCTCGGTGTCCGGACGGATGTCGATGCGCCAGCCCGTGAGCCGCGCGGCGAGGCGGGCGTTCTGGCCCTCCTTGCCGATCGCAAGGGACAGCTGGTAATCGGGCACCGTCACCCGCGCGGAACGGGCCGCGAGGTCGACGATCTCCACCTTGCTGACCCGCGCCGGGGAGAGCGCGTGGGCGACCATCTCGCCCGGGTCGTCCGACCAGTCGACGATGTCGATCTTCTCGCCGTTGAGCTCGGCCATGACGTTGCGCACACGCTGGCCCATCGGGCCGATGCAGGCGCCCTTGGCGTTGAGCCCCGAGCGGGTCGAGCGCACCGCGATCTTGGTCCGGTGACCGGCCTCGCGGGCGATGGCCGAGATCTCGACAGAGCCGTCGGCGATCTCCGGCACCTCGAGCGCGAAGAGCTTCTTGACGAGGTTCGGGTGCGTGCGGGAGAGCGTGACCGAGGGGCCACGGACACCCTTCGCCACCCGGACGACGTACGAACGAAGGCGCAGGCCGTGGGCGTACTCCTCGCCCGGGACCTGCTCCTGCACCGGCAGGATGGCCTCGAGCTTGCCGATGTCGACCAGGACGTTCTTCGGGTCGCGGCCCTGCTGGACGACGCCCGTGACGATGTCGCCCTCACGGCCCGCGTACTCGCCGAGGGTCGCGTCGTCCTGAGCGTCGCGCAGACGCTGCAGGATGACCTGCTTGGCGGTCGTCGCTGCGATGCGGCCGAAGTCCGACGGGGTGTCGTCGAACTCCTTGGCCTCCTGGCCCTCTTCGAGGTCCGCCGGGTCCTCCGTCGCCCACACCGTCACATGGCCGCTCTCGCGGTCCAGCTTCACGCGTGCGCGACGGAAGCTGCCGTCGGTGCGGTGGTAGGCGATGAGGAGAGCAGACTCGATCGCCTCGACCAACAGGTCGAAGGAGATCTCCTTCTCGCGGACCAGACCCCGCAGGGCACTCATGTCGATGTCCACGGCTACGCCTCCTCTTCCTTCTTGTCCTTGCGGCTGAACTCGACCTCGACGCGCGCCTTGGCGATCGCGTCGAAGGCGAGCCTGCGGGCGGTGGGCTTGCGCCCCTTCACGCCCGGTACTTCCAGATCCACGCCTTCGTCGTCCACCTCGAGGATGCGGGCGATCAGATCGTCGCCGCCCTCCGTCAGCTGGAACTTCACCAGGCGGCCGACGGCGCGCAGATAGTGGCGGTGCTCCGTCAGCGGGCGCTCGGCGCCCGGGGAGCCGACTTCGAGGGTGTACTCCCCGTCGCCCATCGCGTCGCTCTCGTCGAGCTTCTCGGAGAGTTCGCGGCTGATCTCCGCGATCTGATCCAGGTCCACGCCGTCGTCCGAATCGACGACGACTCTCAGCACACGCTTGCGTCCGACCGAGGCCACTTCGATCTCTTCGAGATCCAGGTCCTTCGAGCTGACGAGCGGTTCCAGCAGTTCTCGCAGCCTCTCGCTCTGGGTGGTGCTCATCCGGGTGACTCCTCGGCCGCGTGTGCTGTTGTGGGATCGTCGCGTGTCAGCTCAAAGGGTATCCGGTCCGGAGGGGTGTTGCCGCCCGCTGTCCGGCCACCGTCCGGCCCCCGCCCGCCCGGCGTCGAGCCGCTCACGCGTACGAGGGCAGGCCGAAGGTACGGTGATCACCGGGCCGATGCCCGGCCGCCCATCTTCTGACTGCCTGCCTTTCTGGCCTTCCTGCCGAGGACGTCTGCTGTGCCGTCGTATCCCACCCCCTCGCACGCCCGCTCGGGGCCGCGCCGGAGGAGTCTGCTGACCGGGGCCGCCGGAGCGGCCGGGGCCGTGCTGCTCTCCGGCTGCTCCGACTCCGACTCCACGGACGCCGACGAGCGCCCTTCCGCAGCCGCGCGGCTGCGCGCGCAGGCCGCCAAGGACAGCGGTGAGCTGCTCGGGCGGTACGACGCCGTCCTCGCCGCGCATCCCTCGCTGGCCGGCCGGCTCGATCCGTTGCGGGCGGAGGTGAAGCGGCACGAGGCGGTCTTCGCCGAAGGGTCCGCTCCCCCGTCCCCCACGGGCTCCCCCTCCGCGTCGCCCGCGCGGAAGCCCGCCGTCCCCAAGGACGAGAAGGACGCCGTGCGCGAGCTCGCGCAGGCCGAGCGGGAGCTGGCCAAGCAGCGCGGGAGTGCGCTGCTGGACGCGCCCGCGGAGCTGGCCAGGCTGCTCGCCTCGGTGGCGGCCGCGGGCGCCGCGCACGCGTATCTGCTGACGGAGGGCGACAAGTGAGCGATTCCAAGGACGAGTTGAAGGCGGTGCAGGCCGCACTCGGCGCCGAGCACGCCGCCGTGTACGGCTTCGGGGTCGTCGGCGGCCGGATCGGCGAGGACCGCAGGGCCGAGGCGCGCACGGCGTACGACACGCATCGCGCCCGGCGCGACGAGCTGCAGCGCGCCGTGCGCGACCTGGGCGGCGAGCCCGAGCCGTCGGCGGCCGCCTACGCGCTGCCGTTCGCGGTGCGGGACTCGGCGGCGGCCGTGCGGCTCGCGACGGAGCTGGAGGAGCGGGTCGCGGGGGTCTACTCGGATCTCGTGCGCGCCTCCACCGGCGCCCGGCGCGGACACGCCGCCGAGGCGCTGCGGGAGGCGGCGGTCCGTGCGGCGCGGTGGCGCGGCGGGAGCGTAACCTTCCCTGGTCTCGCCGAGCGGGCCGCCGGGTCGGGCACCTCCGCACCGGCGGCGCCCAAGGCGTAGTGCGCGCTGACGCAGTCCGGAACCCAGGCCGGCAGTTCAGGCCGGGAAGTCAGGAAGGAACAACTCACGTATGGCTCTCGAACCGCCCCGGCGTCTGGTCACCGCACTCGGTGAGACGGCGCAGGACGGCGACGACTGGCTGGAGAAGCTGCCCGAGGCAGCTGAACAGGCCGTTGCTCTACGCGAGTTGACCGTCGAGCGGGTCCATGTGCCCGGCGGGCGCAGCGGCCTCGTCGTCCTGGTGCGCCTCGCCGACAGCACGCCCGCGGTCCTGAAGCTGGTGCCGCCGAGATCGCGCCCGCAGAGCGAGCGGGCCGCGCTCGCGCACTGGGACGGGTTCGGTGCCGTACGGCTCCTGGAACCGTCCGCCGCGGACGGGGCGCTGCTGCTGGAACGGCTGCACCGCGATGTGTCGGTCCGTTCGCTGCCCGAGGCCAAGGCCCTGCTAGAGGCCGCGGGCACGCTGCGGCGGCTGTGGGTGGAGCCGCCCGCGGGGCACCGCTTCGAGACGGTCGCCGAGCGGACGGGGCGGCAGGCCGATGCGATGCGGGCGTCCGCCGACGGGGAGGTCGCACCGCTGGTCGAGGCCGCGCTGGCGGCGCGGGAGGAGTTGCTCGCCGGGGACGCGGAGGTGCGGTTGCTGCACGGCACGTTCCGGCAGAGCAAGGTGCTTCAGGGGGATCGGGTGCCGTGGCTGGCCGTGGGGCCCGATCCGGTGGTGGGTGAGTGTGCGTTCGACCTGGCCCGGCTGGTGCGGGACCGGGTGGAGGACCTCATCGCCTCGCCCTCCGGGGCGTCGATCACCCGTCGCCGGGTGAAGAAGCTGGCCGAGTCGCTGGATGTGGATCAGGAGCGGTTGCGGGGGTGGACGCTGTTCCGTGCGGTGGAGTCGGGTGTGCGGGCACGGCGCGTGGGGCGGGAGCAGGATGCGGAGCTGTTGTTGGAGTTCGCCGGGTGGTTGTAGCGGGCGGGGGCGCCTTGGTTGCCGCCATCACCGGCTCCGCCGAGTTCGTCCTCAAACGCCGGACGGGCTGAAAGACTCCGGCCGGGCTGGATATCTCCAGCCCGGCCGGAGTTTGAGCAGCGACCCACTCAGGCCGTCAGCCGCGCAATCGCCTCAGCCACGGTCAGCTCCTCGCGCTCCCCGGTCCTGCGGTCCTTCAGCTCTACGACGCCCTCGGCGGAGCGGCGGCCCGCCACCAGGATCTGCGGGACACCGATCAGCTCCGCGTCCGTGAACTTCACGCCGGGCGAGACGCCCGCGCGGTCGTCGACAAGGACCCGCACTCCCGCGGCGTTCAGCTGCTCGGAGACGTCAAGGGCGAGCTCCGTCTGGAGCGCCTTGCCCGCGGCCACCACGTGGACGTCGGCGGGGGCGATCTCCTTGGGCCAGCACAGGCCCTTGTCGTCCGCCGTCTGCTCGGCGAGCGCCGCCACCGCGCGGGAGACGCCGATGCCGTACGAACCCATGGTCACGCGGACCGGCTTGCCCTGCTGGCCGAGGACGTCGAGCTGGAAGGCGTCGGCGAACTTGCGGCCCAGCTGGAAGATGTGGCCGATCTCGATGGCGCGGTCCAGCTGCAGGCCGGTGCCGCACTTGGGGCAGGGGTCGCCCGCCTCGACGACCACGACGTCGAGGTAGTCGTCGACCTCGAAGTCACGGCCCGCGACGACGTTCTTCGCGTGCGTGTTGATCTTGTTGGCGCCGGTGATCCAGGCCGTGCCGGCCGCCACCCGCGGGTCGGCGATGTAGCGGACCTTCTCCAGGCCCTGCGGGCCGACGTATCCGCGTACGAGATCGTCGCGGCCCTCGAAGTCCTCGGCCGTCACCAGTTCCACGACGGCGGGCGACAGGTGCTCGCCGAGCTTGCCGAGGTCGACCTCGCGGTCGCCGGGGACGCCCACGGCGACGATCTCTCCGTCGACCTTGACCAGGAGGTTCTTCAGGGTCGCGGACGCGGGCACACCGAGGTGGGCCGCGAGCGTCTCGATCGTCGGGGTGTCGGGGGTGTCCAGGTCCTCGACCGGGCCGTGCACGGAACCGTCCGCCTCGGTGGCCACGAAGGACACCGCCTCCGTGTTGGCCGCGTAGTCGCACGCGGGGCAGTCCACGAAGGTGTCCTCACCGGCCGGCGCGGGCGCCAGGAACTCCTCGGACGCCGAGCCGCCCATCGCGCCGGAGACGGCGGAGACGATGCGGTGGTCGAGGCCGAGGCGCTCGAAGATCTTGATGTACGCGGCCCGGTGCAGGGCGTACGACTCGGCGAGGCCCTCGTCCGTCGTGTCGAAGGAGTACGAGTCCTTCATCTGGAACTCGCGGCCGCGCAGCACACCGGCGCGGGGGCGGGCCTCGTCGCGGTACTTCGTCTGGATCTGGTAGAGGATCACGGGCAGGTCCTTGTAGGACGAGCACTGGTCCTTGACGATCTGGGTGAAGATCTCCTCGTGCGTGGGACCGAGGAGGTAGTCCGCGCCCTTGCGGTCCTTGAGGCGGAAGAGCAGGTCGCCGTACTCGTCGTAGCGGCCCGTCGCGTCGTACGACTCCTTGGGCAGGAGCGCGGGCAGGAGGACTTCCTGGGCGCCGATGGCGTCCATCTCCTCGCGCACGACGTGGGTGATGTTCTCCAGGACCTTCTTGCCAAGGGGCAGCCAGGACCAGATGCCTGCGGCGGTGCGGCGGACGTATCCGGCCCGGACGAGCAGCTTGTGGTTGAGCGTCTCGGCGTCCGCCGGGTCGTCGCGCAGTGTCTTGATCATCAATCGGGACATGCGCTGGACCTGGGCCATGGTGAACTCCTGCGTGGAAAGGGTGATGGGCAGGAGGTTAGCCGGGGCGCGGGCGCGTGCGGAAATCGGTTAGGCGGTGACCCGCCTCAGCGGGAGCGGTGCGCCCATCACCGCGTACGGCTTCGGGGCGCTGGGGAACTGGACGTTGCGGGCCAGGTCCGTGTACCCGAGGGAGCGGTAGAGGCCGCGTGCGGGGCTCTCCGTGTCGATCGCGGAGAGGATCGAGCGGGGCTGGCGGACGGCGTCCGTGATGGTGGTGATGAGCGTGCGGCCGACGCCGTGGTTCTGGTGTCCCGGCTGCACATGGAGCTCGGTGATCACGAAGGAGTCGTCGAGCCAGCCGTCCATGTCCCCGGCGCGCAGATACGGCTCGACGACCGTGGACCACCAGTGGCCGCGGTCGTTGGGCATGCCGTAGACGAAGCCGACGAGCCGCCCCTCGGGGGTGGTGGCGCCGAGCGCGCGGGCGCCGGGGTAGGTGATGTGCCGCAGCACGATCTGCCGCCGCACGGCCACCTCGTCGTCGCTGAGCCCGAACGCGTGGGCCTGCACCCGCAGCGCTTCGTCCACGTGCGTGGCGAGGTCCAGCGGCCCGATCACGACGTCGTCAGTCATGCGCCGAACTTTAACTCGCTGCCGGGGGTGCGTGAGGAGTGCGGTGCGAGACGCGGAAGAGCTAGAACAGGACGCTCATGAACGCCCCGACCTCCTGGAACCCCACCCGCCGGTACGCCGACCTGGCCGCGGTGTTGAAGTCGTTGACGTAGAGGCTGACGACCGGGGCCACGTCCGCGAGGGCGTAGCGCAGGACGGCCGCCATGCCCGGCGCCGCGTAGCCCTGGCCCCGGTACTCGGGGGCCACCCAGACGCCCTGTACCTGACAGGCCTGGTTCGTGGCCGCGCCGATCTCGGCCTTGAAGATGACCTTGCCGTCGCGGTCGAGGCGGGCGAACGACCGCCCCGCGCCGACCAGTTCGGCGACCCGCGCCTGGTAGAGCAGGCCGCCGTCACCGGCGAGCGGCGAGATGCCGACCTCCTCGGTGAACATCGCCACGCACGCGGGCATGATCGTCTCCATCTCGTCCTTGCGGACGCGACGGACGTACGGATCGGGGGTGATGTCGTACGGGAGCCGGTCGGTGACCATCAGGGGCTGCTGGGCGCGGACCTCGCGAGCGGGGCCCCAGGAGGGTTCGAGCAGCCGCCACAGCTGGGAGGTGGGCTCGGCGGGGCCGACGATGGAGGAGCAGCGGCGGCCTGCCCTGCGGGCGCGGTCCGCGAAGGCGCGTACGGCTCGGGGGGTCGCGCAGATCGGGACGAGGTTGGCGCCCGCGTAGCAGAGGGACTCCAGCATTCCGTCCTGGTACCAGCCCCACATCTCGCCGCCGAGCCGCCACGGGTCGAGGCCCGCGACGCGGACCCGTGAGGTCACGAAAGCGTTGGCCACTGGCTCGCGGTCGAGGACTGCGAGCGCGGCGTCCAGGTCACTCGGTTCGAGGACCCTGGTGGTGGTCTGAGTCAACACGTGCGGGGGCCTCACCATACGGTCTGCTGATCTCCGCACTGTACCTGGCGGGGGCGCCTTGTGCCGTGGGGTCGCTTGGAGGGGGCTTTGTCTGCTCTTCCCTGCGGGTGGCGGGTGGGTTTTCTTCGCCGCTTCGCGGCGGTCTTTCCCGCCCACCCGCCCGATTGCCCCGCGGTACACACGTGGGCCCCGCCACCGACCCGGTGGCGGGGCCCACATGACGAGAATCAGCCGGCTACGGCCACCGACGGCTCCCCGGAGGGGACCCCGTCCTTCTCCATCTGCTCGGCGATCTTCATCGCCTCTTCGATGAGGGTCTCCACGATCTTCGACTCGGGGACGGTCTTGATGACCTCGCCCTTGACGAAGATCTGCCCCTTGCCGTTGCCGGACGCGACGCCGAGGTCGGCCTCGCGGGCCTCGCCGGGGCCGTTCACGACGCAGCCCATGACGGCGACGCGGAGGGGGACCTCCATGCCGTCGAGGCCCGCGGTGACCTCTTCGGCCAGCTTGTAGACGTCGACCTGGGCGCGGCCGCAGGACGGGCAGGAGACGATCTCCAGGCGGCGCGGCTTGAGGTTGAGGGACTCCAGGATCTGGATGCCGACCTTGATCTCCTCCACCGGCGGGGCCGAGAGGGAGACGCGGATCGTGTCGCCGATGCCCTCGGAGAGCAGCGCGCCGAAGGCGACCGCCGACTTGATCGTGCCCTGGAAGGCCGGGCCCGCCTCCGTCACGCCGAGGTGCAGGGGGTAGTCGCTCTGGGCGGCCAGTTGCCGGTAGGCGTTGACCATGACCACCGGGTCGTTGTGCTTGACCGAGATCTTGATGTCCCGGAAGCCGTGCTCCTCGAAGAGCGACGCCTCCCACAGGGCCGACTCGACCAGGGCCTCCGGGGTGGCCTTGCCGTACTTCTTGAGAAGGCGCGCGTCCAGGGAGCCCGCGTTGACGCCGATGCGGATCGGGGTGCCCGCGTCGTTCGCGGCCCGCGCGATCTCCTTGACCTTGTCGTCGAACTGCTTGATGTTGCCGGGGTTCACGCGCACCGCGGCGCAGCCGGCGTCGATCGCGGCGAAGACGTACTTCGGCTGGAAGTGGATGTCGGCGATGACCGGGATCTGCGACTTCCGCGCGATCGTGGACAGCGCGTCCGCGTCGTCCTGCGTCGGGCAGGCGACCCGCACGATCTGGCAGCCGGACGCGGTCAGCTCCGCGATCTGCTGCAGCGTCGCCCCGATGTCGGACGTACGCGTCGTGGTCATCGACTGCACCGAGACCGGTGCGTCCCCGCCGACGGCGACCGTACCGACCTGGATCTTGCGGCTGACACGGCGGTCGGCGAGCTTGGTCGGTACGGACGGGATTCCGAGAGAAACGGCAGTCATCTGGCGAGCATCCCCAAGGTGTGGATCAAGGTCCCGAGATCGGCGGGCTCCAGGCTTCGAGATTACGGCACCCCACCGCGCCCGAGCACATCACGTCCGTAACTCCACCCAAAGGTGGGCGGCCGGACACAGAGAGTGCCCGGCCGCCGCAAACTTCACGTAATCAGGAGATTCTCACCGGGTTAACCACGTCCGCGATCAGGACCAGGATCGTGAAGCAGATGAAGATTCCGGCCACCACATAGGCGACGGGCATCAGCTTCGCGACGTCGAAGGGGCCCGGGTCGGGCCGCTTCAGGAGCTTGGCCGCCTTGCGCCGCACCGACTCCCACAGCGCTCCCGCGATGTGCCCGCCGTCCAGCGGAAGCAGCGGCAGCATGTTGAACAGGAAGAGGGAGAGGTTGAAGCCCGCGACCAGGAACAGCATCATCGCGATCTGGTTCTCCGGCGGGATGTCAAGGGTGAAGACCTCGCCGCCCACGCGGGCCGCGCCGACGACGCCCATCGGGGAGTCCTGCTTGCGGTCGCCGTCACCGAAGGCCGCGTCCCACAGGTCGGGGATCTTGGACGGCAGTGCGATGAGCGACTCGACGCCGTTCTCCATCATGTCGCCCATGCGGTTCACGGAGTCGCCGAAGCCCTGCTGGACGACGCCGGTGGCGGGGGTGAAGCCGAGGAAGCCCGCGTAGACGTACTTGCCCTCTACGTAGCCACCCTCTCCGTCCGTCTTGCTGACCTGGTTCTTGATGAGGTTGGCGTGCAGGTCGACCTGCTTGCCGTCGCGCTCGACCGTGATGGTGGCCGGGCCGATGGTCTCGCGGATCTTGCCCTGGAGCGCGGACCAGTCGTCGACGGGCTGCCCCTGGAAGGCCACGATCTTGTCGCCGAGCTTCAGGCCTGCCGCCTTGGCGGGCGCGGCCGTGTCGCCCTTCTCGCACTTGGAGCGGTTCTCGCTCTGCTGGATGACGCAGTCGGACACCTTGCCGACCGTCGTCGTCTGCGTGCTGATGCCGAAGGTCATCATCACGCCGAGGAAGATCGCCACGGCGAGGATGAGGTTCATGAACGGACCCGCGAACATCACGATCACGCGCTTCCACGGCTTGCGCGTGTAGAAGAGGCGGGTTTCGTCGCCGGGTTCGAGCTCCTCGAAGGCGGCCGACCGCGCGTCCTCGATCATGCCGCGCCAGGGGGACGTGGAGCGTGCCTCTATGCGGCCGTCCGGTCCCGGCGGGAACATGCCGATCATGCGGATGTAGCCGCCGAGGGGGATGGCCTTGATGCCGTACTCGGTGTCGCCCTTCTTGCGCGAGAAGATCGTCGGGCCGAAGCCGACCATGTACTGCGGCACGCGGATGCCGAACAGCTTGGCGGTCGACAGGTGGCCCAGCTCGTGCCAGGCGATCGAGAACAGCAGCCCGACCGCGAAGACGACTATGCCGAGGATCATCATCAAGGTCGTCATGCGCGGGCCTCCGCGGTCGCCTTCGCCGTCAGTTCACGGGCCCGGGCACGCGCCCAGGTCTCCGCTTCGAGGACGTCCGCGACGGTCAGGGAAGTTCCCGCGGACGGCGTGCCGTGTTCGGCGACGACCTTCGTCACGGTCTCCATGATCCCGTTGAAGGGCAGGGCGCCGTTCAAGAACGCGTCCACGCACTCCTCGTTGGCCGCATTGAACACCGCCGGGGCCGTGCCCGCGAGCTTCCCCACGTGCCGGGCGAGCCCGACCGACGGAAAAGCGTCGTTGTCGAGGGGGAAGAACTCCCAGCTCGACGCCTTCGTCCAGTCGAAGGCGGGAGCGGCGTCCGGCACGCGCTCGGGCCAGCCGATGCCGATGGCGATCGGGCCGCCCATGTCGGGCGGCGTGGCCTGGGCCAGCGTCGATCCGTCGGTGAACTCGACCATGGAGTGCACGTAGGACTGCGGGTGGACGACGACCTCGATGCGCTCGAAGGGGATGTCGTAGAGGAGGTGCGCCTCGATGACTTCCAGGCCCTTGTTCACGAGCGTCGCGGAGTTGACGGTGATGACCGGGCCCATGGCCCAGGTCGGGTGCGCGAGCGCGTCCTCGGGCGTGACGTTCGCCAGATCGGCCTTCGTACGTCCCCGGAACGGGCCCCCGGAGGCCGTGACGACCAGTTTGCGCACGTCGGCGCGGGTGCCCGAGGCGAGCGCCTGGAAGAGCGCGGCGTGCTCGGAGTCGACCGGGATGATCTGCCCCGGCTTCGCGAGCGCCTTCACCAGGGGGCCGCCGACGATCAGCGACTCCTTGTTGGCGAGCGCGAGGGTGCGGCCCGCCTCAAGGGCGGCGAGGGTGGGCGCGAGCCCGATGGATCCGGTGATGCCGTTCAGGACGGTGTGGCACGCCGACGCGGCGAGCTGCGCGGCCGCGTCGGGCCCGGCGAGGATCTCGGGCAGCGGCTCGGTGCCGTACTGCCCCTTGAGCGCCTCGCGCAGCGCCGGTACGACGTCCTCGCGGGCCACCGCGACGGTCCGCACCCGCAGCTGCCTGGCCTGCTCGGCGAGCAGCGCGACGCGGCCGCCCGCGGCGGAGAGCGCGGTGACGCGGAAGCGACGGGGGTTGCGCAGGACGAGATCGATGGCCTGGGTGCCGATCGACCCGGTCGAGCCGAGGATGACGATGTCCCGCGGGCCGTCCGTGACGACGGGGTCGAAGACGAGATGCGGGTCGGCGAGGGGGGCTGGACTGTCGCTCATCCCCCCATTCTTGCGTGGGTGACGGTGCGAGGAGACACTGCGCCCCGATCCGGTCGGCCAAAAACGTGTTCCGGGGCGTTCCCGCAGGGGGAACGCCCCGGGCAGCGCGTCAGCGGATCGGCCGGTGGACGTTCTCCCGTGTGCTCGCGCCCGGTGTGGCGTCCGCGATCCAGGGGCCTTCGCCGCTGGGGTCGACGACGCCCTCCTCCAGCCAGGTGTAGGTGCCGGACAGGACGCCCTTGACCACCTTGCGGTCGATGTCGTCCGTGTTGGTCCACAGGCGGTCGAAGAGCTCGTCGACGCGGATGCGGGACTGGTGGCAGAACGTGTCGGCCAGTTGGTAGGCCTCGCGGCCGTAGTCCTCGGTCGTCCGCAGGAGCTCCGCGCGTACGCACGCCGCGCTCATCGCGAAGAGTTCGGCGCCGATGTCGACGACGCGGCCCAGAAAGCCCTGCTTGGTCTCCATCTTTCCCTGCCAGCGCGACATCGCGTAGAACGTCGAGCGGGCCAGCTTGCGGGCGTTTCGCTCCACGTAGCGCAGGTGCGGGGAGAGGTCCGCGTGGCCGTCGGGGTGGAACTCGGAGTACGAGCTGGGGAGCTGCCCCGGGCCCGTGACCAGCTTCGGGAGCCAGCGGGCGTAGAAGCCGCCTGCCCTCGCGCCCGCCTTCGCCTTGTCGGTCAGGGACTTGTCCGGGTCGATCAGGTCCCCGGCCACCTTCAGGTGCGCGTCCACCGCCTCGCGGGCGATCAGGAGGTGCATGATCTCCGTCGAGCCCTCGAAGATGCGGTTGATGCGCAGGTCGCGCAGGACCTGTTCCGCCGGGACCGCGCGTTCGCCTCGGGCCGCGAGGGACTCGGCGGTCTCGAAGCCGCGGCCGCCGCGGATCTGCACCAGCTCGTCGGCCATCAGACAGCCCATCTCGGAGCCGTACAGCTTGGCGAGCGCCGCCTCGATGCGGATGTCGTTGCGGTCCTCGTCGGCCATCTGGGAGGAGAGGTCGAGTACGGCCTCCAGGGCGAAGGTCGTCGCCGCGATGAACGAGATCTTCGCGCCGACCGCCTCGTGGAACGCGACCGGCTTGCCCCACTGCTCCCGCGCGCCCGACCACTCACGGGCGATCTTCAGGCACCACTTGCCCGCGCCGACGCACATCGCGGGCAGCGAGAGGCGGCCGGTGTTGAGGGTCGTCAGGGCGATCTTCAGGCCCGCGCCCTCCGGGCCGATGCGGTGCGCGGCGGGGACGCGGACCTGGTGGAAGCGGGTCACGCCGTTCTCCAGGCCGCGCAGGCCCATGAAGGCGTTGCGGTTCTCGACGGTGATGCCCTGCGCCGCCGCCTCGACCACGAAGGCCGTGATGCCGCCCTTGTGGCCCTCGGACTTCGGTACGCGCGCCATGACGACCAGGAGGTCGGCGACGACGCCGTTCGTGGTCCACAGCTTCACGCCGTCCAGGACGTAGTCGTCCCCGTCGGGCACCGCGGTGGTGGCCAGGCGCGCCGGGTCGGAGCCGACGTCCGGCTCGGTCAGGAGGAACGCGCTGATGTCCGTGCGGGCACAGCGCGGCAGGAACTCGTCCTTCTGCTCCTGGGTGCCGAACTGCTTGAGCGGCTGCGGTACGCCGATCGACTGGTGGGCGGAGAGCAGCGCGCCGATCGACGGGTTCGCGGAGCCGACGAGGGCCAGCGCCTTGTTGTAGTAGACCTGCGTGAGGCCGAGCCCGCCGTACTTCACGTCGATCTTCATGCCGAGGGCGCCGAGCTCCTTGAGGCCGTTGATGACCTCGTCGGGGATCTTCGCCTCGCGCTCGATGCGGGCCGAGTCGATCTTCGTCTCGCAGAAGTCGCGGAGCTTGGCGAGGAACTCCTCGCCGCGCCTCGCGTCCTCGTCCGGGGGCATGGGGTGCGGATGGATCAGGTCGAGCCGGAAGCGGCCGAGGAAGAGTTCCTTGGCGAAGCTCGGCTTGCGCCAGTCCTGTTCGCGGGCGGCCTCGGCGACCTGCCTGGCCTCGCGTTCGGTGACGGACGGCCCGGAAGGGGGTGGGGTTGGTGCGGACATTGAGGAGCTCACCTCGCCGCGGAGTGGGGCCGATCGGTTCCGATTGAGCCGATCTTGACCCGGTCGGTTACTGACTGGTGCTACTCGATCGTATGGATCGTATGTACCCGATTCGTCCGGAGCCCACCAGTCCTCGCGCAGCGTTCGGCCCCGCCGGAGTCACGTGTCGCCGGGCCCCGAGCCCTCCAGCGGAAGGAGCGTCAGGGTGCGCCCCCGGGTGACGTACAGGCGGTTCTTTCGCGTGGAGAAGCGGGGTGCGCCCTCGGGCTCGTCCGGCGTCGTGTACGTCCACGCCGTCCTGAAGCGGCCGCCTGGCAGGGGCACGGTCGACTTCCACCGCCAGGCGTCGCCCTTGCGGGCCTGCTTGCGGCGCTTGCGCTGGACCGCCCACATCTCGCGGTCGAGGAAGGAGAAGCGTGCGGCCGGTGGCGAGCTCCAGGACGAGGCAGCCGCGGCCGCTGACCACGACCGTCCTGTTGTCGGAGGCGATGGCCCGCCTGGCCGTGGCGGTCGTCGGGTCGAGCCGCGTCCGCTCGGTCGCGAGGGCGCGCCGGGGGGCGGGCGTCCGGTGGTCGGCGACGTCCGGACGCGGTGCGGCGTGCGTGCCCGGCGCGTGAGAACGGCCGGAGCCCCCGCACAGTGGGCTCCGGCCGTCCGGTTCGTGAGAACCGCCTTGGTGCGCGTACTGCCTTACAGGGCGAGGCCCGTCAGGACCATGACCCGCTCGTACGTGTAGTCGTCCATCGCGAAGCGGACGCCCTCGCGGCCCACGCCGGACTGCTTGACGCCGCCGTACGGCATCTGGTCGGCGCGATAGGAGGGGGCGTCGCCGATGACCACGCCGCCGACCTCCAGGTCGCGGTGCGCGCGGAAGGCGGTCTGCAGGTCGTGCGTGAAGACGCCCGCCTGGAGGCCGTACTTGGAGTCGTTGACGGCGGCGAACGCCTCCGCCTCGCCGTCCACCTTCTTGATCGTGAGGACCGGTCCGAAGACCTCCTCGCAGGCGATCGTCACATCGGCCGGTACGTCGGCGAGCACGGTCGGCGCGTACGAGGCGCCGTCCCGCTTGCCGCCCGCGAGCAGCTGGGCGCCCGCCTGGACGGCCTCGTCGACCCAGGACTCGACGCGCTTGGCGGCGTCCTCGTTGACGAGCGGGCCGACGTCGGTCTTCGGGTCGGACGGGTCACCGGTGACCTGGGCCTCGATGGCCGCCAGGACGCGCGGCACGAGCCGGTCGTACACGGAGGCGTCGGCGATGACGCGCTGCACCGAGATGCAGGACTGGCCGCCCTGGTAGTTGGAGAACGTCGCGATGCGCGAGGCCGCCCAGTCGAGGTCCTCGTCGGAGGAGAAGTCGGGCAGGACGACGGCGGCGCCGTTCCCGCCGAGCTCCAGGGTGCAGTGCTTGCGCGGCACCGAGTCCAGGATCGCGTAGCCGACCTTCTCGGAGCCCGTGAAGGAGATGACGGGAAGGCGCTCGTCCTGCACGAGGGCGGGCATCTTCTCGTTCGCGACCGGCAGGACCGACCAGGACCCGGCGGGCAGCTCGGTCTCGGCGAGCAGCTCGCCGATGAGGAGACCGGAGAGGGGGGTCGCGGGCGCGGGCTTGAGGATGATCGGCGTGCCGGACGCGATGGCCGGGGCGATCTTGTGGGCGCAGAGGTTCAGCGGGAAGTTGAACGGCGCGATGCCCAGGACGACACCCTTGGAGAAGCGGCGCGTGAAGGCGAGACGCCCCTGGCCACCGGCGTCGGTGTCGAGGCGCTGGGCCTCGCCGCCGTTGAACCGGCGTGCTTCCTCCGAGGCGAAGCGGAAGACGGAGACCGCACGGCCGACCTCGCCGCGGGCCCACTTGATCGGCTTGCCGTTCTCGGCGGAGATGAGCTGGGCGATCTCTTCCGTCCGCTCGACGAGCCTGCGGCTCACGTGGTCGAGGGCGGCGGCCCGCACGTGCGCCGGGGTCGCGGCGAACTCGTCGCGCACCGCGTACGCGGCGGCGACGGCCTCCTCGACCTGGGCGTCGGTCGGGACGGCCGCCTTGCCGACGACCCGCCCGTCCCAGGGCGAGGTGACGTCGAGAGTGGTCTCACCGGTGGTCTGGCGACCGGCGAGCCAGAAGGCGTGGATGGAAGTCATGTCGATTCCCGGCCCTTCCGCGAAGGTGTGTCTTGGGGGGTACGTTCCCCACCGTAGGGGCGGTATGGGTGCAGGGCGTTTGTCCGACTCGGAGTAGTACCCTCCGGGCCCGCGCCTCTTTGGCAGGGGACTGGATCCGGACCAATCCCCCGCTGCTACGCCGTACCGCTACTCCGTACCGCTCGATGTCGCCTTCAGCGACAGCCACAGCTCCATGCGGACGTCCGGGTCGTCCAGGGAGCGGCCCAGGATCTCCTCGACCCTGCGCATGCGATAGCGCAGCGTGTGGCGGTGGACGCCCAGGTCCGCGGCTGCCGCGTCCCACTGGCCGTGGCGCGAGAGCCAGGCGCGCAGGGATGCGATCAGGTCGCCGCGGCCGGTGGCGTCGTGTTCGAACAGGGCGCGCAGCAGACCGTCGGCGAACGCCCGTACCGCGTCGTCGGCGAGCAGCGGCAGGACCGAGCCCGCCGCGAGGTCCTCGTGCTCGACCAGCGCGCGGCCCCGGCGCCGGGCGATGGACAGCGCCTGGTCGGCCTGCTTGTACGCGGTGGCCGCCGCGATGGGCCCCGCGGGCGCGGAGAGCCCGAGGAGGAGAGCGGCCCCGTCGCCCGCGGCGCCCTCCGGTGCCTCCGTACGCCCGGCCTCCAGCGTCTGCGCGAACGCCACGCAGGCCGCGGCGCCCGCGCCGCCGTCCACGACGAGCAGCACGAGCCGCTCGCCGTAGGGGACGACGAGGAGTGCCTCGCCGGCGCGGGCGGCGGCCGACTCGACGGCGTCCGTGAGCCCGGCGAACGGGTCGCCGTCCTCCGGGGCGGATGCGGGCACCTCGGCGACGACCAGCCGGAACGGCGCGTCCAGCAGGCTTCCGTACAGCTCCCCCGCCACCGTGCGGGCGTGGTCCGGCTCCCCGGCGAGCAGCATCCGAAGCACGGCGGAGCCGACGCGGCCCTCGGCGGCCTGGAGGGAGCGGTTGCGCTCGGTGGTGAGGGTGAGCAGCGCTATGGCCGAGTGCAGTGCGTACCGCTCGGCGGTGCCGAGGGTGGATGCCGTGCCGACGGCGAGCGCGGCGCGGGGGCGCCGTCCCGTGCCGATCGAGTGCAGCTCCACCCGGTCCTCGGCGCCCGCGACGACCGCGCTCGCCGGTGCGGCGCGGTCCCGCAGCCGCTCGACGTCGGAGGTGAGCCTGGCGGCCCGGCGGGTGGCCCACTCGGGGGCCGTGGCGACGACGGCGCCTGACGCGTCGTACAGCGCGGCCCAGCCGTCGACCTGACCGGCGAGCGCGCCGAGGAGTCCCTCGGGGCCGTCGCTCAGCGCCTGCTTGGTCAGCTCGCGCTGGGCGGCGAAGCCCGCCGTGACGGCGCGGTACTGGTCGGCGGCGATGGCGGCGGAGACGGCCTTGCTGATGGCGAGGAAGGGCGTGCGCCGCGGCACTTCGAGGAGCGGAAGCCCTTCGTCCGCGGCTGCCGCGACCAAGGCGTCCGGGATGTCCTTGTAATGCACGCCGACCGCGAACCCGAGCCCGACGACTCCCGCCGCCGCGAGCCGCTTCACATAGCGGCGCATCGCCTCCGGATCCTCCGCGTCCAGCTTGAGCGCGGTGATCATGAGGAGCTCGCCGCCCTCCATGTAGGGCACGGGGTCGGTGAGCTCACTGGCGTGCGCCCAGCGCACGGGCGCGTCCAGATGTTCCTCACCCGCGCGCACGGTGAGCTTCAGTGCGGAGTGATGGACGAGGGAGGCGAGCGTGGGCGGCATGGGACCTTCAGGTCGGGTCAGTAGGGTCAGGGCACATCAGGGCTGACGCCTGGCAGCGGCGGACGAGGCACGCGTACCGGTCGGCCATTGAATCCCGGACGAGATGTGGATCTTTTGGCCGGTACGTATGAACGACCTGTGTCGATTCTGCCTCACCGTACGGTACGTACGGGACCGAATACCCCGTACGTACATCCCTACGTACGCCCCAGCGGCTAACCCCGAAGATCCACCAGGAGGGGCGGCGCGTGCTCGCCGCGCACGTCGGTCAGGGAGAGGACGGCGTGGCCGGGGGGCAGGGAGTGCGCCAGGTCGGACGCGGACCAGCGCTCGCGCTCGACCTTGCGCACGGTGACGGCGTCCGTCGTGACCGCCTTGCCGGTGACGAGCTTGCGCAGCGAGTGCAGCGCCCGCGTCATCGGCTGATCGGCGAAGACCGTGTGCTGGGCGACTTCCTTGGTCTCGATCCACTCGGTGCCCCAGGCCTCGGTGAAGCGGCGCCCGTCCCAGGTCGTCACTCCGGAGAAGGCCATCCGGCAGCCGACCGCCGCGTAGAGCGGCCCCTGGAGCTGCTCCGGCACCTCGCCGATGGTGCGCAGCCCGAGCACGACGCCCGCGTTCAGCGACCGCAGGCGCTGGATGGCGCGCACGCTCTCGGTGGTGAGGGTGCGCGCGGCGTCGTCCAGGATCAGGCAGGCGAAGTGCGGCCGCCGGGCACGGCCGCGCACGACGTACGCGAACTGGGCGAGCAGCAGCCGGGCGAGGAGCCGCGAGGCCTCTTCGTGTCCGTGCTCCGGCAGATCCACCCTGACCCTCAGCGGGTGGTGGACGACGGCGCGCATCGAGAAGGGGTGCCCCTCGCCGCCGGGGTTGAAGAAGTCGGCGAAGGCGGGCCGGTCGAGCAGCCCGAGCCGGTCGGCAAGGGCGGGACCCGGGTCGTTGGGAGAGCCGGACTGCCGGATGCGCGCGTCGAGTTCGCGGCGCATGGCGGTGTGCTCGCCCGCAGCGAGGCCTGCCTGGAGGTCGGCGAGGGCCGCGGGGTCCCCTTCGAGCAGTTCGCGCAGCACGGGGACGGAGGGGAAGCGTCCGTGGAGGAGGCGGTAGGGGCCCAGGAGTTGGGCGAGGGTGGTGGCGGCGCGGCGCGTGTCGACGGCTTCGAGGTCGCCGACCAGACCTTCGGCCAGGAAGGCGGCGGCCTCGTCCGCGTCGGCGCAGTCCGCGTACAGGTCGATGTCGTGCACGGATGCCGGATCGCCCGGCTTGACCACGACGTCGTACGCCTCGTCCGCGCCGAGCGCCGTGCCCGCCGCGGCCACGGCGACTACGGCGCACTGCCCGGTGAGGGCGCCCAGGGCGAGCGACTCGGCCACCGGACGCATGAGCCGTCCTGTCTTGCCCGCGCCGGACGGGCCCACCGCGAGCAGCGAGGTGCCGAGCACGGCGGGATCGAGCGCGGCCTCGGCGTTGCGCACGGCGTAGGGATTGCGCTCGTCCTTCGCGAACCGGCCGATCCTGACCTGCCCGACGAGCAGGTCGTGGACGGCGGTGCGGGCGGGCAGGTCGCGCTGGCCCGAGGGGTGGGCCCAGGCGGCGCAGCCGTGCCGGGCGACCGTGTCCACGAAGGTGGCGAGCGCGCCGGGGTCGGGGGCGGCCGTCCGCCAGGCGTGGTCCACGCGGGCGCAGTCGACGTCGTTCATGCGTCCGCTGACCAGCTCGACGGAGAGCAGGTCGGCGGCCTTGTGCTGTCCCGCCGCGCGCAGTTCGGGCCAGTGGGCGCGGGCGGGGGCGCTTGCGGGGCGGGGCGGGGCGACCCGCGGCCGGGCCGGTGCGGCCTTGCGGTCGCGGACCGCCTCCCACCAGCCGCCGATCCGGGCGAAGGGCCACAGCACCGCGACGGTGATCAGGACGTACAGGGCGTCGGTGAGCACGCGCGACTCGAAGACTTCGTAGCCACCCGCGACAAGCGCGACCAGGGAGAAGACGGGGTCGGCCACGGGCAGCGGCCTTGTGTCGAGCCCCAGGGCGCTGGGCCAGACGAAGACCAGGGCGCCGACCGCCGCGACGGAGGCGAGCACGGCACGGGACGGCTGCGGGCGCCGCGTCACGAAGTGCCGGATCGAGTCGGGCCAGGCACCGAGCCGCCCGACGGTGTACACCACGGCGCCGAAGACAAGACCGTCGTAGACGACCCGCGCGTCCGTGGCCTGCTGCTGCTTGGGCTGAGCGCTGCCTGCCCACCACCAGTCGCCCGGCGTGAACAGCTTCAGCGGGGCCCACTGGTAGGGGATGCTGCCCTGCCGCCACAGCGACCAGAACAGCAGGCCGAGCACGGTGGAGATCACCATGCCCACGATCAGGCGCCGGTCGGCGCCCTCGGTCTCGGCTTCGGGGGCGGGCGGCCGGTAGGCGTAGCGCCAGATGCCCGGGGCCGCCTCGGGGCGCGGCGCGGCGAGCCATTCGGCGACGGATGAGGCACTCCCGGCGCCGGGCGCCTGCCGAGGCATCGGCGGCGCCGCGGGACCGGCAGGCCCCGCCGGGCGCGGCACCGGTGTGGCGTGTGTGCCGCGAGCGTCGTGCGTGCCTTCGGAGTCCATGGCCCTTGCCCCCTGACCAGCCGGTCTGTCGGTTCAGCCGTCAATCTAGTGCCCCCACAGGGGTAGTTCACCGCATACGCGCCCGGGACCTGCGGCGACACCCTGCCCCGCACGCACCGCCGAAGGGGACGAAAGCCGCACCCCGCCCACCCGCCGCTATGTCCACCACGGACAACCGCCACGCCGAACAACTCCCCCGTGGAGCATGCCCGCCCCCACCCTCCGCCCCTAACCTGCGAAAGAAAGCAGCAACGAAAGCAAGCAGACAAGCACCGAGCGTCCGCCTCGCCCCACCCCCAGGAGCACCCCATGACCGCACTTCCGCAGGAGCGCCGCGTCGTCACCGCCATCCCCGGGCCGAAGTCTCAGGAGCTGCAGGCCCGCCGTACCGCCACGGTCGCCGGTGGCGTGGGTTCCGTGCTGCCTGTCTTCGCGGCGCGCGCGGGTGGCGGCATCATCGAGGACGTCGACGGCAACCGCTTCATCGACTTCGGCTCCGGCATCGCCGTGACGTCGGTCGGTGCCAGCGCCGAGGCCGTCGTGCGCCGCGCGACCGCGCAGCTCGCCGACTTCACCCACACCTGTTTCATGGTCACGCCGTACGAGGGTTACGTCGCCGTCGCCGAGCAGCTCGCCGAGCTGACGCCGGGCGACCACGCGAAGAAGTCCGCGCTCTTCAACTCCGGCGCCGAGGCCGTCGAGAACGCCGTGAAGATCGCCCGTGCGCACACCAAGCGCCAGGCCGTCGTCGTCTTCGACCACGGCTACCACGGCCGTACGAACCTCACGATGGCGCTGACCAGCAAGAACATGCCGTACAAGAACGGCTTCGGGCCGTTCGCGCCCGAGGTCTACCGCGTACCGGTGGCCTACGGCTACCGCTGGCCGACGGGCGAGGAGAACGCCGGTCCCGAGGCCGCCAAGCAGGCCATCGACCAGATCAGCAAGCAGGTCGGCGCGGAGAACGTCGCCGCGATCATCATCGAGCCGGTGCTCGGCGAGGGCGGCTTCATCGAGCCCGCGAAGGGCTTCCTGCCCGCGATCGTGCAGTTCGCCAACGACAACGGCATCGTCTTCGTCGCGGACGAGATCCAGTCCGGCTTCTGCCGCACCGGCCAGTGGTTCGCGTGTGAGGACGAGGGCATCGTCCCTGACCTGATCACGACCGCCAAGGGCATCGCGGGCGGCCTGCCGCTCGCCGCTGTCACGGGCCGCGCCGAGATCATGGACGCCGCCCACTCCGGCGGCCTCGGCGGCACCTACGGCGGCAACCCGGTGGCCTGCGCCGGTGCGCTCGGCGCCATCGAGACCATGAAGGAGCTCGACCTCAACGGCAAGGCGAAGGCCATCGAGGCGACGATGAAGGCCCGCCTGAGCGCCATCGCGGAGAAGTACGACATCGTCGGCGACGTCCGCGGCCGTGGCGCGATGATCGCCATCGAGCTGGTCAAGGACCGCGCCACGAAGGAGCCGAACCCGGAGGCGACGGCCGCGCTCGCCAAGGCCTGCCACGCCGAGGGCCTGCTCGTCCTCACCTGCGGCACGTACGGCAACGTCCTGCGCTTCCTGCCGCCGCTGGTCATCGGCGAGGACCTCCTGACCGAGGGCCTGGACATCATCGAGGCCGCGTTCGCGCGCGTCTGATCGCATACGACCGGAAGCACTCGGCGGAGCCGGGATCACCCCAAAGGGGGAAGATCCCGGCTCCGCATGTTTCCGCACATGCCCTGACGTGTGTGTACAGCGCGCCGTGCCAGACCCGTGACCTGGGGTGACCGTCAGGGCATGTGAAGAACGTGTGCGAGCCCCATGACAGGTTGCCGTTCCGCCTGTCGGCCCGCCACCACCTGACGTACGGTTTCTGCAGATGAGAGAAACACCCCGCCCACAGGGAACTGTGGGCGACACCCGGGCGGAGCCTCCCCAGCCCCGTCCTGGTCGTGCCCTCGCGCACACACCCGGAGCTTCTGGCTCCGGAACTCCTCACCGATCGGATGGCCGCCCGCCCCAAACCCCCCGGGGCGTGCGGCACACCGGTCAGGTCGGCCGCCTCGGAACTACCCCCGTTGTGCCTTCGCAAGTAGGCCACGGCGGATAGCCCGGATCGGTCGGCCTCCGAAGGGCCAGCGCATACCCCCCCTTGCGCTGGCCCTTCGGCATGTCTGAGGCACAGCTTGCGCGCTTCGGGCCGTTCCTCTCTGCGCGCGCGACTGACCCGAGCAGCACAGCGCCCCCGTTCCCTCCCCAGGGACCGGGGGTGCTGCTACGGGCGGCGGCGGGGACCTCGGGGGCCGACCCACCGCCGCCCTGTCTAGGGGGCGCTCACCTCGTACCGGGGAAAGCCGTGGCTGCCCTCGGGGTGCTGGTCCAGCGGAAGCAGGCCCAGCGCGAAGCGGCACACCGGGCAGAGGTAGACGACGTGCCCGCCCAGCGACGCCACGTGCTCAAGCGCCACCGCGACGGGCTCGTCCGTGTCCTCGCCGCACTCGCGGCAGGTCTTGGTCATCGGCGGGGTACCTCGCACTCGGGCGCGCACGCCCACAACTCCGCTTTGACCTTGCGGCCGTAGTGGTCCCGGTAGGTGACCTTGCCCAGCAGGCGGTCCCGGTACAGGCGCGCGCCGCACAGCGCGCAGCTCTGTTCCGAGAGCTGAAGATTGCTCAGCGTCGTGGGGTCGGGCAGGGTCCTGGTCGTCATGACGTACACCCCCGAGCCTGCGCGGGAACCGACACGATCTCTGAGGGCCGCGCCGCGCGTACGTACTCGGGGCTGGCCTGCCACTCAAGTCCGCCGCCCGGAGGACGGAGGTGGACGCGCGACAGGTAGCAGCCCATGATCCGTCCGAGACGCTGCCTGCTCTCGTCGACGACCAGCGCGCCGATGCCGAGGTCGTCGACCACGGCCTCCGCGTCGCTCGTGTGCGCCGTTCCCTCAGTGGCTTGCCGCTGGCTATGGTCCGTCATGTCGCCTGCTTCCTCAGGTGGCCATGCCTGGGGGGCGCCTCACCGCGTCCGCCCAGGTCCTTTCGTCACCGTTCACGTTGTCGGCGCCACGGCGGATCGCGCGACGACAGTGCAGGCGCTATAGGGGCGACACGTAGGGCGTCATTTCGGTGTCATTCCCGTGGTTACGGGTCTACCGTGATCGCATGACCACACCGAACAGCACGCTTCGGGCGGTCCGTATGGGACTGCTCCTCAGTCAGGACGAATTCGCTCGCGCCATCCGTGACGCCGGGGCGCGAGTCGGCCAGCGCAATGACGCCAGCAAGCGCCTCATTCAGAGGTGGGAGAGCGGCAGTACGGCCGCACCCCGCCCGGTCTACGCGAGGGCCCTAGAGAGCGTCACGGGCATGCCTATCGAGAGCCTGGGGTTTGCCGCCCAAGTCCCCATGGCACGCGTCAGCGACGACGGCCAGGGCGGGCACGACCTTGAGGGCTCCCCGGTCGGCATCCCTGAGGCGAACGGCGCGCCGACTCCCCAGGCGTCGCCTCGCGGCAACTACTCCGGGGTGTGGCTGTCGACGTACGAGTTCGTCTCCTCCGGCCGTCACAACCAGGTCTTCAGCGGTAAGCACTTCGTCGTGCTGCTTCAGCACGGCAACCGCCTCACGGCGCGCAGCCTGCCGAACGCCTCGCTTAACCCGGACAGCCCACTGACCCTTGATCTCCAGATCGAGGGCAGCGCGGTTACGGGCACCTGGACGGAGTCGACGGCTCGGGACGGCTACTACCAGGGCGCACGATACTTCGGCGCGCTCCAGATGCTGGTCGACCCGACGGGGCGCCGGATGTCCGGCAAGTGGGTTGGCTTCGGCCGCGACTACGAGATCAACAGCGGCCCGTGGGAGCTGCGACTCATGGACGCGTCGACCAGCAAGAGCACTCTCGACTCGTACAATCGACCTCCCGAGTGATCGCCTAGCAGCGCGCTACGAATCACCGACCAGCGTTTGCACATCGCAACTCGATCTCCCCCATGCCGCCCCGCCTGGGCGATCACCACTCTGCGGCGATGCGATCAAGGTGGGGCAACACCCCCTCCAGGGCGCCGATCACGCCTCTGACCTGCGGATTTGCAGTCGTTTGCACCAAGTCCCAGTAGAGGGTTCTGCCGGACACAGGGGATTGGGAGGTCACCGTGGTCGTGGATCACGTGCATGATCCACCCCCCTTGTTTGCAAGCGCGATGCCACATTGATGCAGGTCAACACTTGATCGGCGCGTCGCTGACTGCAAGGTGATCGACCAGCCGCGCCGTCAGTGGACCATGGGCGCGACGGTTAGCGCTCGCGCGGATCATTCACCTAGGCAAAGTGCCGCGCCCGTGGTCATGCCCGATCCACGGACGCGGCGGTCCGGCGCCGTGGAGCAGCAGCGCCGGGGATCATGCGGTCGTCGGCACGTCCAGCATGCGGAAGCCCTGCGGCACCACCACGTCCGAACCGGTCCTGAAGGTCAGGAAGGCGTGGCGTTGGGCAGTCGGGCGCTGATTGGCGCCGTAACCGGGAAGCGTCTCGATGGTCGCACCGATGCGATCAACGATAACGAATTGATTGAAGTCACCATAAAGCAACAGGTAGTTGTTAGCTGTTGCTGCCGCATTGACCGAGCCATCCATATTGCTCAGCTCGTTCATTGCCTTGGTCAGCAGATAGGGCGGATTGCCTGCCAGCTCGGGGAACTTGAGTGAGCCATTGGTGGTCTCGAACTGCCTCAACGTGTTGATGGTGGCGATGTGTGCGCACCACTGTGCGTTGGCTGAGAACCGGGCAGGAAGGGCGTTCTGCACGGTGAATGCGTCAGCCGCTATCAGGGCCTCACTGCCGCCACTGTTCAGCTCACTGGCCGTACCAGCAAGGGCGGTGACAATACCCCTGGGCTGCCCGGAACCGCTGCCCGTCGTATAGGCCGCCACGGCGAGATTGTCCGCCGCGTCCATCATGACCCCCTGCATTTCCTGGGTGAAATTCAGGGCATCCTCCCCCACTTCGTAGGAGTAGATGACATCCACGTCCCCCAAGTGCACCGGGATTTCCGGGCCGGAGAGCGCGGGAGTACCGTCCGCAGCCTGTGCGTGTTCGGCTTTCCATTCGGCCGTGGCACCTGCGGAGGTCACGCCCTGCCATGTATTACTCGCCGTCTGGACGACGCGCGAGATACGGCGCAGCGGATTGATCGAGCCGTCGTTGGTGAGCATGATCGCCGGGTCCAGCGTGAGGGGGACCATTGTTGCCCCGCCCCCCGATCCGAGACCGAGCGCCGTCCGCACTTCGGCGACGTTCCGGTAAGCGTGCGCCTCGCGCTCCGTCCAGAGCAGGTGTCCCCTGACGGGGTCGGCCATCTGCTTGGCGAAGGCGTTGAGGTATTCCGGGTCACCGGCCGCAGCCGCCCAGCGCTGCGAAAGCGTCTGGCTCTGCTCGGTGCCGATGGTCATCAGCTTCTCGACGCGTTCGGCTGCGTACTCGGGGAGAATCCGGCGCTTGATATCGGCGTCCATGGCTCGCATGACGGAGTCCTTCAGACTGCCGCCACGGCCGCCGCCGTCCGATCGGGGAGTTCCGTTCTCGGTGGCGTAGTTCCCGGATTCGATGAGCCGGGCGAGCGGAAGCAGCTTGTCTTCCTGGGTCTTCAGTTCGGTGAGCCGCGTCTCGATTTCGGTGAAGCGTGCGGTGTCTTCGTCGGAAAGAGTCTCGGACGAGCGGGTGAGCAGCGTCCGTGCTTCGGTGGCCAGCTGGTCGCGCTCGGCGTGGACTGCCTCAAGGGCAGGGAATTGGATAGGCATGGGTCACCAGGTCCTCAGAAGGAGTTCGAGCCGTCGGCGTGCGATGTCGACGGAAAGAGCCGGATGTGCGGTGCGGACTCCTGTGACTCCCGCCCCCGCATAGGCGGGCCATGACACCAAGGACACTTCCCACAGAGACGCTTCGACGCGTACGACGACATCGCCGTCGCGGCGGTCCCGGACGGGCCGGAAACCGACTGAGAAGCTGTCCACAACGCCGTCTCTGACGAGTTGCAAGGCTTCGTCACCGTCCCTGGTCGCGCTCACCGCGAAGGCCGCGTGAAGGCCGTCTGCCGTCTCGCGGAGTTCAGTTGCCCTGCCGATGGGCAGCTTGCGCGACTCGTGATTGACGCAGAGCTTCACCTTGTCGCCGCGTTCACGGATCGACCGGGCGAAACTGCCGGGCGCGAATTGCTCCTTGTAGGCCTGGCCGAATTCCTCGATGTCGACGGTCTGCCCATAAGGCACGGCAACGCCGTAAACGGTGCGGCCGGTGCCGTCCGAACGGACCAGGGCCTGACGGAAGTGAATAGCACTCAAGGTGTCCACCTATGCGGGAGCATGCGGAAAGGAGTCCGCTGCGCATGGTGACCAGGTGTCCGGATTACCTCACCCTGTGAGGTCCGGCGCCCACTGGATGCCGAGCTAGCAAGTCCCACGATACGGCACTGACGGGGCGTCATTCGGATTCGTCCGTGCTCATCACCGTGATGCCGTCGCGCTCGACAAGAAAGGCCCCCGAGCCGTCAAGGAAGTTCTCGATGATCTGCGCGGCGTCAGGGCGTGACCAGATGATGTCGAAGGCTTCGGCCATGCCCACGGTGATGCGTTCGGCGGCGTCCCGGATCAACGGGTTGATCTCGTCCATGTCACCGTCCGCCGATCTCGTCGGCGCGTGCGGCGGCGGCGCTGAATGCGGGCCACAGCGGATCACGCTGAGCGCGGTAGTGCACGGCCAGCGCGTGCCACGCGTCGGCGGGTCGGCGCACCGTCCAGCCCGGCGCCACGGCCGCAGCGTCGGCAGCTTCAACAAGGGCATCGGTGATCTCGCCGAAGCGGTGGCGCTCCTCTGGGGTGAGCACGGAGAGCGCGACGCCGAACGCGTCGTCGTGAGTCCCGGTCATGATCTGTTCCTTCCTGGTGATGTTGGCCAGGCGCCTCTGTGCGGCGCTATGGCGGGGGCGGCGCCGCCCGGTGCCGGGGCGGGGGCGGGCGGCGCGTGAGGAGCCGTCCAGCGGGGGCGGGGCTACTCCTCTGGTCGACCAGCAAGGCGCCGCAGCGGAGTTGCTATGCGTCCAGCGCCTTGGCTGCGTTGCGTCGCCTTGATCTCTTGAGCGCCCCTCGTATCCCTCCCCAGGTCCTTACAGAGACCTGGGGGGATGGGTACGCGTTGGGGAAATGCCATGGCTTCGCGGTATACGAAACGGATACGTGCTGGTCGGAAGGGATACGGATTTGGGTACGCCGTGGGTACGAGGGGCATGAGCGAGGGATACGCGGAGGTATACGGGACACCCTTCGTATCCCTCGCCGGGGATACGGCTGCGATCTTCAGTTGAGCGGCTCCCGTACGTACTCCTGGGCAGACTCGTTGATGAGGTGCCAGACCGCGCCCCCGCCCGACACCCGGTATCGGCTCGTGCCGGGGGACCTCTCGGCCAGCTTCTTTTTGAGCAATCCGTTGATGGCCTTCTGCGCCGCACTGCGGGCCTTGCCCTTGTCCCCGTCCTTGTCCCACCCGCACTCACGGGCCAGGTCGGTCGGTGACCCGCCCACTTCCCCGAACTCCGACATAGCCACCAGTACGGCGCGCTGCTTGTCGGTCACCTCGGGGACGCGCGGCTGGTAGCCGTCGTGGGCGCCGTCGCGCGTCACGCTGTAATGCATGGGCGAGTTCAGGTCCTTGGAGTCGTCGGCCCGTACCCGGCGGATCAGCGTCACTTCCGAGTCGGGAATCTCGTCCCCGGCGAACTGCCATTTGAGGACGGCGGTGGATTCCTTGGTCTGGTCGTCGGTGCGCTTGCTGACGACAGCCACGGCGATAAGGAAGCGGCCCCACTCCTGCGGGCCGACACCGCTTGACCGGTCGTGGCCGCTGCCCGATCCACCTTTGTTCCAGTGATGACTGATCAGCAGCGTCGCGTCCGCGTCCTGGACGACGCGCTGAATGCCTCCCAACAGGTCGCCCATGGCGAACAGGTCGCTCCCTTTGGCGCCTCCCACAGAGAGGTACAGCGGGTCCAGGATGACCAGCTTCGGCGTGAACTCCGCAAGAGCCTTGGCTATGAGGTGAAGGTGCTGGGCGTCGCTCAGCTTCGGCGCGCGGCAGCATATGACGATGTCGAGCGCGTCAGCCGCCTCGCGGGTGAGCCCCTTGGACTCCGCGACCGCGTGGATACGGCGCGTCAGCTTCGCGTCGGAACCCTCTCCGTAAAAGAAGACCACCGCGCCGGCGGTGCGGCACGGGAATTCCCCGAGCCAGGGAAGCCCCGCAGCACAGGAAACTGCCGCGTCGACACCTCCCCAGCTCTTTCCCGCCTTCTTCTCGGCGGACATCACGCCGTAGTCCCCGTGCACCATGACGGGCTCGAAGAGGAACTGCCTCGGTTCGCGGGTCGCGACGTCGGCAGCGATGTCCGCGAACTTCCTGAACACGAGATCCGGGACGGATTCGGCATCGGCGGCCGTAACGGATGCGGGGGCAGGGTTGGCGTCCCGCTCCTTTTCCATCTGGACCACCGTGGCAGTGAAGGCGGAAAGGGAAGGGTCAAGCAACTTCGCCGCCCCCCAAAGAGCGGTCTGGTCCTCCTGGTTCAACCCGCCGTAAACGACGGCACGCGCGAGTGCGCACAGGGTCGGCGCACGATCCTGACTCACCACCGTTGACACCGGTTCGGCGGGCTGCGGCCTGTGCTCGGGGTGCTCGCACGGGTCGGGCATCTGGTGTGTCGGGCACAGGTCGGTAAAGGGGGTGCTCATTCCGCGCCCCCGTCCGCGACCTTTACGGCCAGCATCGCGACACCTGCGCGAGTCGCGGCGCGGAACACGTCGCCGGTATCGGCAACGGCGCCCGAAAGAACGGGGCATCCGCCGTCGTGCCGTACGTCAAGGTGCTCGATACCGTCCGCGTCACGGTGGATTCCGCGAACCTCACTGCGGCAATGCCCGCACCGGTACACCTTCGCGAGCTTCTGCGCGGCCGTGACGGGCTTCTGACGGCGGTTGCGACCGACGCCGCCACGGCGGCTCACTGGTCGCCCCCATGGCCGTTGTAGGCGCTCCGCCGTACGCTGGCATAAGTCGACGCCGTGCCCCGGTTGTTGATATCGGCCCCCGAGTCCTTCGATTCGGGGGCTGCGTCGTTATGCGGCATGGCCGACACCCCCGCCCGGATTCAAGAGAATGGCAAGCCGGGCGCGCTGGTCATCGTTCAGCGGCGGCGCGGATTCGACGACGCGCTTTATGTACGCCGCGAGCGTGAGCGTGGCAAGTTCGCGGTCGAGCTCAGTCGTATCCGCGTCGGGATGGTGCCGCTTCTCTGCGGCCTTCCTGGCTCGCAGGTGCGCAACTTCAGAACTGATAGGCACTGTTGGTATCTCCGGGGCATACGAAGTACGCGCCCCGGTGACGACGCCTGTCGCGAGTGCGGTTCAAGGCTGCTCGCGTCCAGCCTGCTAGCAACTGTAGCAATACGTCAGGGAATCCGAGAGATGTCCAAAGTCTCGAATCCCGCCTGCGCGACCTTGAGCATGTTCTCTTCGCGGAGCTGCGCGTCACGGCCGCACTTCGTGCAGACGAATCGATACGTGTAGCCGCCGTCAGGCCGCTGGACGTTGTGCTGAGCTGCATCCGGGATGCCGAGGTGGGCCACGCCCGGCTCGCAGTAATTGATCAGACGCCGGGCGTGCTGCCCGCGATCGGTGCACACGACTTTGACGGTCACGCCCTCACCCACCTGATCCTCTCGGACATCGTCGCCGACTTGGCCACGGCCGCAATCGGGCGGATACGGGGCTGCCCGATCACGTCAGGGCTCAACAGTAGGGCCGCTATGGCGCGCTGCGCCGCCAGCGGCGTGCTCTCCCAGCGACCAGCGACATTGGGGCCAGGCTGGAACAAAGCGCTGAGGCTCGCAGGCCGGATCAGCTTCTGCTGCCGCTCTTGCAACTCAGCTATTCGCACCTCAAGCCGCTCGCTACGACGTGCGAACCTGCGCTCCTCGCTCATCGTCTCGGGTTGGGCCTGCTCAGTTTCCTGAAGGTCGGCACGTGCCTTGGCGAGGACGTCACGGATCTCTGCGGCCTCTCCCGTGGAATCCTCAGCGTCGAGGATCTGATAGACATCGCGCCGTCCCAGATAGCTCAAGATCACGCCGGGCTCTTGGGCATCCCCTATGAAGATCTCGTCTACGTCGCTCTTCGGGACACGCCAGCACCCGCGCTTGCACTCGTAGTTGATCTCTTTGCTTCGGTACCGGACCGTGATCGGTCCTGTGCAGCGATCGCACGTGATCGCCCCGGTGAGCGCGTAATGGGCCCCGCCGGGATTCCCCTTGATGCGGGACGGGTCAGAGATGATCTGCTGCACCTCGTAGAACAGGGCGTCGCTCACGAGACGGGGCCACGCTGCCTGCACCGTGCCGCCCTTCGTGCACCGCAGACCGAGGTAGCAGACGTGCGTGACCAGGTCCCGCAGAGTCTGAGCCGATAGCGGCTTTCCGCGTCGCCCGACGATCCCGCGCGCAGCCCAATCACGCTCGATCTCGCAGAACGGGTCTTGGGCCCGAACGCGCTGGAAGAGTTCCACGATGCACGGGGCCTCGACCGGGTGGGCATACTGCCGGACAGGGACGCGCTTGCCCCTCCTGATCTCGTACTCTCGCTCGAAACCAAGCGGGCAGATGCCGTGCGGCTTGCCGTCGCGGATGTTGGCGTCGATCCCCCGACGCGTGCGGGCGGAAAGGCGCCGTACCTCTATCTCGGAACTCACTCCGTCAGTCAGCAGCGTCTCGCGGTCGCGGTAATTCGACGGGTCGTAAGTCCGTTCGTGGCTCGTGACGTGGATCAGGACTCCGTAGTCCTCGCACAGATCCAGCAGGGTGGCCCATTCACCCACGCGGCGAGAGCCCCGGCTCGACTCCCACAGCCACAGGATCTGAGCCTTGAACTGATCGCTGCGCAGGTCCGCGATCAACCTGTCGAAGTCGCCGCGCGCATGCTTCGCGTACGGCGACGCGCTGCCTTGATCGCTGTACGGCACCCCGAGCGTGACACCCTCACCGGCAGACGCGCGACTGTTGTCGTCGTGCTGCTCGGTGATTGAGCGCTCGCCACGCGCGGAGACCCTCAAGTACTCGCGACCGATCATTCCTGACAGGCTGTTGACCATGGCTACCCCCTCGGACCCGCACACCCAGTGTGCGCCTACCTCTCAAGGTAGAAGGCCCCCTGTTCCGGGGCGGCCGACCACTTTCCTCTTCTGCCTCTGCGCGCTGTTCTTCGCGCTCATCACCTGGCAAGTGATCGCCGACGGTCCCCTCCGCGACGCGGACGAGCGGCTCGGCCCCTGGATCACCGGCAGCCGCCTCCCGGACGGCGCCGCCGAATTCCTCGCCGATCTGGGCGGGGTCGCCGTCGCCGCCCCGGTCCTCGCCGCCGCCATCGCCTACGCCGCCTGGCGTGGCCACCGCGCCGGCGCGTTCCGCTGGTGGCTCGGACCGGCGGTCGCCGCCGTGGCCATGGTCGCGGTCCCGGTCCTCGTGATCCCGCTCAAGGAGCTCATCGGCCGCACGGGGCCGCCCGGCATGGACGGCACCGGCTACTACCCCTCGGGCCACACCGCCACCGCCATGGTCGCCTACGGAGGGGCGGTGCTGCTCCTGCTGCCGTACCTGCGCGGCACCTACGCACGGCGTGAACTGGTCATCGCCTGCGCCCTGTTGAACTTCGGGGTCGGGCTCGGGCTCATGCGCCGGGGGTATCACTGGCCGCTGGACGTGGTGGCCAGTTGGTGCCTGTTCGGGATGGTGCTGCAGGTGATGGCGCTCGTGGTGGCGCGGTACGGCCACCGCGCCACCGATGCGAACGGGGAAGCGGCCGGTCCGGCGTGACTCAGCCGAAGTAGCCGTCGAAGTTCTTCGAGAACTCCCAGCTGTTGTGACGGTCCCAGTTGATCGACCAGGTCATCAGGCCGCGCAGGCCGGGCCAGGTGCCGTGCGTCTTGTACGAGCCGCAGTTGGTGCCCTTCGTCAGGCAGTCCAGGGATTTGTTGACCTCGGTCGTGGGGACGTGGCCGTTGCCCGCGTTCGTCGATGCGGGCATGCCTATGGCGACTTTCTCCGGGGGCAGCGCGGGGAAGACGTTGTTCGTGTCGCCCGCCACGGGGAAGCCGGTGAGCAGCATGTCGGTCATCGCGATGTGGAAGTCCGCGCCGCCCATGGAGTGGTACTGGTTGTCCAGGCCCATGATCGGGCCCGAGTTGTAGTCCTGGACGTGCAGCAGCGTGAGGTCGTCGCGCAGGGCGTGGATGACCGGGAGGTAGGCGCCGGCGCGGGGGTCCTGGCCGCCCCATTTGCCGGTCCCGTAGAACTGGTAGCCGAGCTGCACGAAGAAGGTCTCGGGGGCCATCGTGAGCGTGAAGCCGCTGCCGTACTTGGACTTGAGGGTCTTGACCGCCGAGATGAGGTTCACGATCGACGGCGTCTTCGGGTTCTTGAAGTCCGTGTCGTCGGCGTTCAGCGAGAGGGAGTGGCCCTCGAAGTCGATGTCCAGGCCGTCGAGTCCGTACTCGTCGATGATCGCGGAGACCGACGAGACGAAGGTGTCGCGGGCCTGCGTGGTGGTCAGCTGGACCTGGCCGTTCTGGCCGCCGATGGAGATCAGGACCTTCTTGCCCGCTGCCTGCTTGGCCTTGACCGCGGCCTTGAACTCGTCCTTGGACTCGACGCCGGGGCACTCGGTCCGCGGACAGAGGCTGAAGCGGATGTCGCCGGACGTGGCGGAGGTGGGTTCACCGAAGGCGAGGTCGATGATGTCCCAGCTGTCGGGGACGTCCGAGAGCCGCGTGTAGCCGGAGCCGTTGGCGAAGCTCGTGTGCAGGTAGCCGACCAGGGCGTGGTCGGCGGCGGCCTTCGGCACCGGCCCCGTCGAGGGGCCCGCCGAGGCCTCGGTGACGAGCAGGCCGGACGCGGCGAGCGCGCAGGCCGTGGCCGTGGCGAGGGTGAGACGTCTGAGGTGGCGCGACAGGGAACGGTCCACAACTGCCTCCGGGCATGGGGGGAAGGGGAGGGTGGGCCGCTCAATTTGGTCCAGACCAATGCAGTTGTCAAGGCCCCGTCAAGCCTTCGCCGGATGGCGGTCCGTCTCAGTGGCTCCCCCGCATACCCTCCCCCCCCCGCCTACTCCCCCGCCTGCTCTCCGTCCCGCGGCGCCAGCTGCGCCGCCGCCTCGTGCATCGCGAGTTCGAGCAGTGCCGGATCCGTCAGCGTGCCCGAGCCGTCGGGCGGCACGAGCCAGCGGACGCCGCCCGTGGCGCGCCCCGGGTAGGGGACCACGATCCAGGTGCCGTGACCCGCGCCGCGTACGCCCGTGCCGAGCCAGCGGGCGACCGTGCCCGCCGGCACGAAGAACCCCATGCGGGAGTCGCCGAAGTCGGCGAGCACCGGGCCGGGACGGTCGATGCAGCGGGTCAGTACGTCGAGCGTCGGATAGCCGAGTTCACCGGGAAGGATGAGTACGTCCCAGAGCCTGCCGGCGGGAAGGAGCGCGACCCCCAGGGGATTGCGCTCCCACTCCCAGCGGCAGGCCTCCGGATCCGGCGCCACCGACACCAGCCATTCGACCGCCGACTTCGCTCCCGAGCCCGAGCCAGTCATGGCGGGACCTCCCTCTTCCTGTGATGCAGCTGTGCATGTCACAGGAGAGAGGGGGCTGGGGCGGCAGCATTACGCGGGTTCCGGGAACTTGTTGACGAATCGTCGACAGACAGCGGCCGTCCGAGCCCGGAGGCGGTCAGCTGTCGAAGCCCAGGCCCAGCTTGTCCATGGTCTTCAGCCACAGATTGCGCCGGCCGCCGTTCTCGTCCGCCCGCGCCAGGGACCACTTGGTCAGCGCGACGCCCGTCCACGCGAACGGCTCGGGCGGGAACGGCAGCGGCTTCGTGCGCACCATCTCCAGGGACGTGCGCTCCGTGCGCTCGCCGGAGAGCAGGTCCAGCATGACGTCGGCGCCGAAGCGGGTGGCCCCGACACCGAGCCCGGTGTAGCCCGCCGCGTACGCGACGCGCCCCGCGTGGGCCGTGCCGAAGAACGCCGAGAAGCGCGAGCACGTGTCGATCGCGCCGCCCCACGCGTGCGTGAACCGGACCCCCTCCAACTGCGGGAAGCAGGTGAAGAAGTGGCCCGCAAGCTTCGCGTACGTCTCGGGGCGGTCGTCGTGCTCGGCGCGCAGCTTGCCGCCGAACGGATAGATCGCGTCGTAACCGCCCCACAGGATGCGGTTGTCGGCGGAGAGCCGGAAGTAGTGGAACTGGTTGGCGCTGTCGCCAAGGCCCTGACGGTTCTTCCAGCCGATGGCCGCCAGCTGGTCCTCGGTCAGCGGCTCCGTCATCAGGGCGTAGTCGTAGACCGGGACCGTGTACGCGCGCACGCGCTTGACCAGCGAAGGGAAGATGTTCGTGGCGAGCGCGACCTGCCGGGCGCGGACGCGGCCGTAGGGGGTGCGTACGGCCATCCCGGCGCCGGACGAGGCGAGTTGGAGCGCGGGCGTGTGTTCGTAGACGCGTACGCCCTTCTCCAGGCAGGCGCGCTTCAGGCCCCAGGCGAGCTTCGCCGGGTGGAGCATGGCGACGCCCTCCCGGTCCCAGAGTCCGCCGAGGAAGGTCGGCGAGTCGACGTGCGCGCGCACGGCGTCCGCGTCGAGCAGCTCGGAGCTGCCCGCGAGGCCGTGCTCCGCCATCTCCTCGTACATCTCGTGCAGTTCGGCGAGCTGGTGCGGCTGGGTCGCCACGTCGATCTCGCCGGTGCGCTCGAAGTCGCAGTCGATGGAGTAGCGCTTGACGGCCGCCTCGATCTCGTCGAGGTTGCGGGCGCCGAGCTCCTCCAGCTTCGCGATCTCGCCGGGCCAGCGGGACAGGCCGTTCGAGATGCCGTGCGTGAGGGACGCGGCGCAGAAGCCGCCGTTGCGGCCGGAGGCGGCCCAGCCCGCCTCTCGGCCCTCGACCAGGACCACCTCGCGGTGCGGGTCGCGCTCCTTGGCGATGAGCGCGGTCCACAGTCCGCTGTAGCCGCCGCCGACGACGAGCAGGTCGCACTGCTCGTCGCCGGTGAGGGCGGGTTCGGCGCGTGGCTTGCCGGGGTCGTCCAGCCAGTACGAGACCGGCTGGGCGTCGGAGAGGGACTTGGTGAAACGGGTCATGGCGCTTGGGGCCATGATTTCCACTCCTTCAGAACTGTCGGGTGTTACCGCGCCTGCTTGTTGCGGCGCTTGGAAATGATCATGCCGCCGAGCACCAGGAGAACGGCGACAAGGAACATCGCCGTACCGATGACATTGATCTGGACGGGCGTACCGCGCTGTGCCGATCCCCAGACGAACATGGGGAAGGTCACGGTCGAGCCCGCGTTGAAATTCGTGATGATGAAGTCGTCGAAGGAGAGCGCGAAGGCGAGCAGCGCGCCCGCCGCGATGCCTGGCGCGGCGATCGGCAGCGTGACCCGGACGAAGGTCTGCACGGGGCCCGCGTAGAGGTCCTGCGCGGCCTGTTCCAGACGCGGGTCCATGGACATCACGCGCGCCTTGACGGCGGTCACCACGAAGCTGAGGCAGAACATGATGTGGGCGATGAGGATCGTCCAGAAGCCGAGCTGCGCACCCATGTTGAGGAAGAGCGTGAGCAGCGAGGCGGCCATGACGACCTCGGGCATCGCCATCGGCAGGAAGATCAGCGAGCTGACCGCGCCGCGCGCCCGGAAGCGGTAGCGGACGAGCGCGAAGGCGATCATCGTGCCGAGCAGGGTCGCGCCGATCGTCGCCCAGGCCGCGATCTGCAGGCTCAGGCTGAGCGAGCCGCACATGTCGGCGACGCCGCAGGGGTCCTTCCAGGCGTCGAGCGAGAAGTCCTGCCAGGCGTAATTGAAGCGCCCCTTCGGCTTGTTGAAGGAGAACACCGTCACGACGACGTTCGGGAGCAGCAGATACGCGAGCGTCAGCAGACCCGCGATGACGACGAATTTGCCGCGGAGCCAGCGGAAGAAGGCAGCCATCAGACGAGATCCTCCGTCCCGGACTTACGGATGTACACGGTGACGATGACGAGGATCGCCGCCATGAGGATGAAGGAAAGGGCCGCGGCCGTCGGGTAGTCCAGAATGCGCAGGAACTGCGTCTGGATGACGTTGCCGACCATGCGGGTGTCGGTGGAACCGAGCAGATCCGCGTTCACGTAGTCGCCCGCCGCGGGGATGAAGGTGAGCAGCGTCCCGGAGACGACGCCCGGCATGGAGAGCGGGAAGGTCACCTTGCGGAAGGTCGTGGACGGCTTGGCGTAGAGGTCGCCCGCCGCCTCGTGCAGCCTGCCGTCGATGCGCTCAAGCGACGTGTAGAGCGGCAGGATCATGAACGGCAGGAAGTTGTACGTGAGTCCGCAGATCACCGCGAGCGGTGTGGCAAGGACCCGGTCGCCCTCCGTCACGCCGAGCCAGCTGGTGACGTCAAGGACGTGCAGCGAGTTCAGGGCGCCCACCAGGGGGCCGCCGTCCGCGAGGATCGTCTTCCACGCCAGCGTACGGATGAGGAAGCTGGTGAAGAACGGCGCGATGACCAGGACCAGGATGAGGTTGCGCCAGCGGCCCGCGCGGAACGCGATGAGGTACGCGAGCGGATAGCCGAGCAGCAGGCACAGGATCGTGGCGGCGCCCGCGTACATCACCGAGCGCAGGAACTGCGGCCAGTAGTCGCTCAGGGCGTCCCAGTAGGTGGCGAAGTGCCAGGTGACCTTGAAGCCGTCTTCGAGCGAGCCGGTCTGGACGGACGTGGAGGCCTGGTAGACGAGCGGCAGCGCGAAGAAGACGACGAGCCAGAGGATGCCGGGGAGCAGCAGCCAGTAGGGGACGAGCCGTCCGCGCTTGCGGACCTTGCGGGTCTTGCGGGGCGCTTCGTCCGGCTCCCCGGCCGGGGGCGCTTTGGTGAGGGTGGTCGTCATGCGGAGGCGTCCTCCTCGACCTTCTCGACGCCCGCCTCGATGTCCTGGGCGGCGTCCAGGCCGAAGGTGTGCGCGGGGTTCCAGTGCAGGACGACCTCGACGCCGGGGACCAGGCGGGTGTCGCGCTCGATGTTCTGGGCGTAGACCTCGAAGGCGTCGCAGAGCGGGCTGTCGATGACGTACTGCGTCGATACGCCGATGAAGCTGCTGTCGGCGATGCGGCCCGTGATGCGGTTGCGGCCCTCCGGGATCTGCCCCGCGTCGTCGGCGTGCGTGAGGGAGATCTTCTCGGGGCGTACGCCGAGGATGACCTTGCCGCCCGTGGTGGTCGGCGCCGTACATCGTGCGGCGGGCAGGACGAGCTTGCCGTCGCCCGCCTTGAGGGTGAGGTCGTCGCCGCTGCGGCCCGCGATCTCGGCCTCGATGAAGTTCGACGTGCCGAGGAAGTTGGCGACGAAGGTGGTGCGGGGGTTCTCGTAGAGGTCGGCGGGGGCGCCGAGCTGTTCGACCTGGCCCGCGTTCATCACCGCGACCTGGTCGGCCATCGTCATGGCCTCCTCCTGGTCGTGCGTGACGTGGATGAACGTGATGCCCACCTCGGTCTGGATGCGCTTGAGTTCGAGCTGCATCTGGCGGCGCAGCTTGAGGTCGAGTGCGCCGAGCGGCTCGTCGAGGAGCAGCACCTTGGGGTGGTTGATCAGGGCGCGGGCGACGGCGACGCGCTGCTGCTGACCGCCGGAGAGCTGGTGCGGCTTCTTGCGGGCCTGCTCGCCGAGCTGGACGAGGTCGAGCATGTCGCCGACCTTGCCCTTCACGGACTTGATGCCGCGGCGGCGCAGGCCAAAGGCGACGTTCTCGAAGATGTCGAGGTGCGGGAAGAGGGCGTACGACTGGAAGACCGTGTTGACGGGCCGCTTGTACGGCGGCAGCGCCGTGACGTCCTGCTCGCCCAGGTGCACGGTGCCCGAGCTGGGCTCCTCAAGACCCGCGATCATGCGGAGCGTGGTGGTCTTGCCACAGCCGGACGCGCCCAGCAGCGCGAAGAAGGAGCCCTGCGGCACGGTGAGGTCGAGCGGCCGGACGGCCGTGAAGGAGCCGTACGTCTTGCTGATCCCGGTGAGGCGGACGTCGCCGCCGTGTTCTGTAGCAGTCGTCATGGTGCGTCCAGGGGGGTCGAGGGGACGGAAAGGGAGGGCGCGGGAACTACGGACGGGCGTGGGCGCACCGTCTAGGCACCGGTCAGCTTGGCGAACTTCTCCTCGTACGCCGTCTCTTCCTTCGGCGTCAGCGAGCGGAACCCGCGGGACTTCGCGGCCATCTCCTTGTCCGGGAGGATCAGCGGGTTGTTCGCGGCGTCCTTGTCGAGCTTCGCGAGTTCGGGGCGCACACCGTCCACGGGGCAGACGTAGTTGATGTACGCGGCGAGGCGGGCGGCGGGCTCGGGCTCGTAGTAGTAGTCGATGAGCCGTTCGGCGTTCTTCTTGTGCCGCGCCTTGTTCGGGACCAGCAGGTTGTCCGTGGACGTGATGTAGCCCTGGTCGGGGATGTGGAAGGCGATGTCGGGGTTGTCGGCCTGGAGCTGGACGATGTCGCCCGCCCAGCCGAGGCACGCGGCGAGGTCGCCCTTGTCGAGGTCCGACGTGTAGTCGTTGCCCGTGAAGCGGCGGATCTGCTTCTTGTCGACGGCCTTCTGGAGGCGGGCGATGGCCGCGTCGAAGTCGTCGTCGGTGAACTTCGACGGGTCCTTGCCCATGTCGAGGAGCGTCATGCCGACGCTGTCGCGCATCTCGGAGAGAAAGCCGACGCGGCCCTTGAGCTTGGGGTTGTCCAGGAGCTGCGAGACCGAGGTGATGTCCTCGCCGTCGGTCGCCTTCTTGTTGTACGCGATGACCGTGGAGATGCCGGTCCAGGGGTACGAGTAGGCCCGTCCCGGGTCCCAGTCCGGGTTGCGGAACTGGGCGGCCAGGTTCGTGTACGCGTGCGGCAGGTTGGCCGGGTCCAGTTTCTGGACCCAGCCGAAGCGGATGAGCCGGGCCGCCAGCCAGTCCGTGACGCAGATGAGGTCGCGTCCGGTGTCCTGGCCCGCCGCGAGCTGCGGCTTGATCTTCCCGAAGAACTCGACGTTGTCGTTGATGTCCTCGGTGTACTTGACCGTGATCCCGGTGCGCTTCGTGAACGCGTCCAGGGTGGGGCGCCGTTCGTCGTCGTCGACGTCCATGTACTCGGTCCAGTTGGAGAAGGTGATCCGCTTCTCCTCGGCCGAGTGGTCGTCGGACGTGACGTCGCCCTGGCCCTTGCTCGCCGCCGGGATGCCGCAGGCACTGAGCGCACCGAGACCGCCGACGGCAAACGCGCCGCTCGCGGAGGCGCGCAGCAGGGAACGGCGGGTCAGGGCGGCCCTGCCGTTCCTGAAGCTGCGGTGCATGGCGGCCAGTTGGGCCGGAGACATCCGGTGGGGCTCGTACTGCTCCATGCGCTTGGTTGCCCTTTCGGGAGGATGGGCGGCCGCTGGTCGGGCGGCCTTCCAGCAATCGGCTATCGGTCCCCGAAGACGGTGCGGTGCCAGTCCTTGCGGACCACCGCGGTGTTGTCGAACATGACGTGCTTGATCTGGGTGTACTCCTCGAAGGAGTAGGCGGACATGTCCTTTCCGTAGCCGGATGCCTTGTATCCGCCGTGCGGCATCTCGCTGAGGATCGGGATGTGGTCGTTGACCCACACGCAGCCCGCCTTGATCTCGCGCGTCGCGCGGTTGGCGCGGAACACGTCGCGGCTCCAGGCGGAGGCGGCGAGTCCGTACGGCGTGTCGTTCGCGAGCCGGATGCCTTCCTCGTCGGAGTCGAAGGGCAGCACCACGAGCACGGGACCGAAGATCTCGGACTGCACGATCTCGCTGTCCTGCGCGGCGTCGGCGATGAGGGTGGGCTTGTAGAAGGCGCCGGGGTGGTCGAGCGCCTCGCCGCCGGTGACCACGCGCGCGTAGGAGCGTGCCCGGTCGACGAAACCGGCGACGCGGTCCCGGTGGACGTGCGAGATGAGCGGCCCGAGGTCGGTGTCCTCGGCGAAGGGATCACCGAGCCGGACGGTCTCCATGAGGGCGGCGACACCGTCCACGAAGGCGTCGTACAGCGGGCGTTGCACGTACGCGCGCGTGGCGGCCGTGCAGTCCTGCCCGGTGTTGATGAGCGCGCCGGCGACCGCTCCGTGCACGGCGGCCTCCAGGTCGGCGTCGTCGAAGACGACGAAGGGGGCCTTGCCGCCGAGCTCCAGGTGCAGCCGCTTCACGGTGGAGGTGGCGATCTCGGCGACGCGCTTGCCGACGCCGGTGGACCCGGTGAAGGAGGTCATGGCGACGTCGGGATGCCCGACGAGCCGCTCTCCGGCATCGCGCCCCGCCCCGCTGACGATGTTGACGACACCGTCCGGGATGCCCGCCTCGGTGGCGGCCTGCGCGAAGAGGAGCGAGGTGAAGGGGGTGAGCTCGGCGGGCTTGAGGACGATCGTGTTGCCCGCGGCGATGGCGGGAAGCACCTTCCAGGCGGCCATCTGGAGCGGGTAGTTCCAGGGCGCGATGGAGCCGACGACACCGATGGGCTCACGCCGTACGTACGAGGTGTGGTCCCCGCTGTACTCCCCTGCCGACTGCCCTTGCAGATGCCGTGCCGCTCCCGCGAAGAAGGCGGCGTTGTCGACGGTGCCCGGTACGTCGAACTCCCGGCTGAGCTTGATGGGCTTGCCGCACTGGAGCGACTCGGCCTGCGCGAACTCCTCGGCGCGCTCCGCGAGTACGCCGGCGAAGCGGTGCAGGGCGTCGGAGCGCTCGCCGGGGGTCGCGCCCGCCCACTCGGGGAAGGCGTGCGCGGCGGCGGCCACCGCGGCGTCGACGTCCTTCTCGCCCGCGAGTTCGTAACGGTGGACGCCCTCACCCGTGGCCGGGTCGACGACGGCGTGGGAGCGCCCTGAGGTGCCCTTGGTCAGCCGTCCCGCGATGTACTGCGCGCCGTCCGCGAAGTGGTCCTGCGCCTGGAAGTTGTGCATGACGCTCTCCTCCGCCGTCGCCCCCGTCCCAGGGGGTCGGCGTAGCTCCAGATCGATTTGAGTGCCGATCCTGACAGAGCAGTGGTACTCCAACAAGTGATTCCGTTGTTGCCTTTTGGTTACGCGACGGAATCTGTCGACCAGGTGTCGAGTCCTCCTGGAAAACCCAGGACGGAATGTCAGTGGTGCGTGCCAGACTCGCGTGCATGACGAAGATCGACTCGGTGGACACGCTGGTCCGCGCGGTGCGGGCGGGGGAACGGGTCAAGTATCTGCACTTCTGGGGGCACCGGCCGCGGCAGGACGGAACGCTCGGTTCGAGCTGCCTGAGCCAGTGGTGGCAGTCGCCGTTCACCGTGGACGGGGTGGAGTACGGGACGGCTGAGCACTGGATGATGGCATCCAAGGCCCGCCTCTTCGCCGACCCGGAGGCCGAGGCCACGATCCTCGCCGCGCGTACGCCCGCGGAGGCGAAGAAAGCGGGGCGCCTGGTGCGGGGCTTCGACGAGGCGGTGTGGGACCGGGAGCGGTTCGGGATCGTGGTCGAGGGCAGCGTCCACAAGTTCGCGTCGACCGAGCCGCTGCGCTCGTTCCTGCTCGGCACGGGCTCGCGGGTCCTGGTCGAGGCGAGCCCGGTGGACCGGATCTGGGGCATAGGCCTGGCGGCCGACGACGAGCGGGCCCAGGACCCGGAGAAGTGGCGGGGGCCGAATCTGCTGGGCTTCGCGCTGATGGGAGCGCGGGAACGCGTGCGCTAGGCGGGGGGCTGCTCTCTGTACCGCCGCTTCGCGGCGGATGCTTCCCGCCCACCCACCCGATTACCCCGCGTCGATCCCCTCACCCACCCCCTGCACCGCAGGGCGATCGGGTGGGTGGGTGGGAGAGATCCGCCGCGAAGCGGCGGCGCAGCCCTAGGAGCCGACGGTCAAGGTCGTCGAATAGTTGCTGCCGTCGTCCGAAGCCCCGTCCTCCTCGAAGACGTCGTCCGGCGTCACGATCAACACCACCAGCAGGGCCACGCCCAGGACGATGCCCGCGATCCCGCAGATGATCCCGGCCAGCGCCTGCCCGGAGTTCGTCGCCTCGCCCCGCTTCGCCCTGCCGCGCCCGATCGCCCCGAAGATGATCGCGAGGATGCCGAGCACGATCGCCAGGGGCCACAGGCAGAAACCGACGGCCGCGATGATCCCGAGGACGAGCGCGGCCACGCCCATCCCGTTGGCGGGAGCCATCGGCATCGCGGGCCAGCCGTACCCGGGCGGGCCCTGCCCCTGGTAGCCCGGGTAGCCGGGATAACCGGGATACCCGGGGTAGCCCTGCGGCCCTGGCGCACCGGCGCCCTGGTGGCCTCCCGGAAACCCGGGGTACCCGTAAGGCACCTGCCCCGGCCCCTCAGGCCCGACCGGAGGCGGCGGCACCGGCTCCTCGCCCTGAGACCCTGGCTGAGACTGAGACCCTGGCTGAGACTGAGGCCGAGGCTGAGGCTGCCGTGAAGGCGGCCCGGACGGCGCCGCCCACGGATCCCGCTTCTCCAGCGGCACCGGCCCGGAAGCCGGCCCCGAAGCCGACCCCGCCCCCGGCGCCCCAGCCGCCCCCCGCGCCCCTTCGTCCTCCGGCGGAGCCCACGGGTCCCGCCCCTCGGGCGCACCCGAGCCCCCACCCGAGCCCGCCGAACCCTCAGACATCCCGCGTCACCTCTTTCATACGTTCCGTCATGCTACGGCCACCACCCCCGGCCGAAGGCGCGCCACTTACGATGATCCCCGACCCACCGATCAGCCGATCAATTCCGTTCCTGGGGAGGAAACCGTGACCGATCCACGCAGCACCCGTGAGCCACGCGACCCGCATGCCTTCATCGCAGGACTGCCCAAGGCGGAACTGCACGTGCACCACGTCGGCTCGGCTTCCCCCCGCATCGTCTCGGCCCTCTCCGCCCGCCACCCCGACTCCAAGGTCCCCACGGACGTGGAGGCCCTCGCCGACTTCTTCACGTTCACGGACTTCGCCCACTTCGTCCAGGTGTACCTCTCGGTGGTGGACCTGGTCCGCACCGCGGACGACGTACGCCTGCTCACGTACGAAGTCGCCCGCGACATGGCACGGCAGAACATCCGCTACGCCGAACTGACCGTCACCCCCTACAGCTCCGTGCGCCGCGGCATCGACGACCGCGCCTTCATGGAGGCCATAGAGGACGCCCGCAAGGCCGCCGAGGACGAGCTCGGTGTCGTACTGCGCTGGTGCTTCGACATCCCGGGCGAGGCGGGGCTCGAGTCCGCCGAGGAGACGGTGCGGCTCGCGACCACCGACAAGCTGCGCCCCGAGGGCCTGGTCTCCTTCGGGCTCGGCGGGCCCGAGATCGGCGTGCCGCGGCCGCAGTTCAAGCCGTACTTCGACCGCGCGATCGCGGCGGGCCTGCACTCCGTGCCGCACGCGGGCGAGACCACCGGGCCCGGCACCATCTGGGACGCCCTGACCGACCTGCGCGCCGAGCGCATCGGCCACGGCACCAGCGCCGCCCAGGACCCGAAGCTGCTCGCCCACCTCGCCGAGCACCGCATCCCGCTCGAGGTCTGCCCGACGTCGAACATCGCGACCCGCGCCGTCGCCACCCTCGACGAGCACCCCATCAAGCAGTTCGTCGCCGCCGGCGTCCCGGTCACCATCAATTCCGACGACCCGCCCATGTTCGGCACCGACCTCAACAACGAGTACGCGGTCGCCGCCCGCCTCCTCGACCTCGACGAGCGGGGCATCGCGGACCTGGCGAAGAACGCCGTCGACGCGTCGTTCCTCGACCCGGCGGGCAAGGCGAAGCTGGCCGCGGAGATCGACACGTACACGCAGACCTGGCTCGCCCCCTAGGCCCGGCACCACAATGGGCCCATGCGCACCGTGACAGCCGTGGCCCACCGAGGCGATCCCTACCGCGTCCGCGAGAACACCCTCCCGTCCCTGCGCTCCGCGCTCGACCGGGGCGCGGACGCGGTGGAGATCGACGTCCGCCTCAGCCGTGACGGCGTACCCGTCCTGCTGCACGACGCGACCCTGAAGCGTCTGTGGGACCTCGACCGCCCCCTGTCCGCGCTCTCCGCGGACGAAGTGCGCGGCCTGACCGACCGCGGCGTACCCACCCTGGAAGAAGCCGTCGCGGCGACCGATGGGCACCGGCTGATGGTGGATCTGCCGGGCGCGACGCCGGAGTCCGTGCGCGTGGTCGTCGGCGCCATCGCGGACTGCGGGGCGGCGGAGCGGGCGTACTACTGCGCGGGCGCCCGCACGATGCTCGCGGTGCGCGCGGCGGATCCCGCCGCCGAGATCGCCCTGACCTGGACGAGCCTCGCACCGCCGCGCCCGGCCGTGCTCGACGCGATCAAGCCCCGCTGGCTCAACTACCGCTTCTCGCTCCTGAACCGCGAACTGACCGTCCACGTGCAGCGCCAGGGCCTGCTCGTCTCGGCCTGGACCCCGGACACGAAGCGCTCGATGCGCCGCCTCATCGACATCGGCGTGGACTCGATCACGACCAACCGTGTCGACACGCTGCACGCCCTGCGGACACAGTCCGACGGCGCACCCTCGTAGCCGGACGGTCCCTCAACTAGCTTGTGGTCCATGGGGAACAGCGACGACGACAAACGGGAAGAGCCGCTCTTCGTGTACGAGCGCGACGAGCGGGGCTACCGCGGCCACCGTCTCAATCCGCGGCACCCCGTCGGCCGCATGCTGACCATCGCGCTCCTGGTCGGCATCGTCCTCGTCATCCTGCTCATGGCGGACTGACGCACGCCCCCGCCCTGGAGCACTCACCGACACCCCCTAGGGGACAGTCCGCCAACACCCCTGACACGCATGGGTGTTGCCCCCTCAGGGTTCACCGGGCCGCCGCCCTCCCCAGTGAGGATCCACCCCGCCACGCCGCTCACCAGGATGGGAAGCACCACACCACAGCCCACCCTGGAGTCACACCGTGCAGCCACCCGTCCGTACCGCCATCGCCGCCGCCCTCGTCCTTGGCCTCACCGGCGCGGCGACCGCCCCCGCCCTCGCGGACGCCCACAGCCACGCCCCGGCCACGACGGCTCCCGCTCAGGACTCCGCGCCCGACGGCAAGGCCCTACGCAAGGCGATCAAGGGGCTCCCGAACGCCGACGCGACCGCCGCCCTCGTCCGCGTCGGCGGCCCGGAGGGCACCTGGCGCGGAAGATCCGGCGTACACGACCTGGTCACGGGCCGGAAGGCCGACCCGCACGGGCGGTTCCGCGCCGGGTCGACGACCAAGATCGTGACCGCGGCCGTGGCGCTGCAGCTGGCCGCCGAGGGCGAGCTGGACCTCGACAGACCGGTGCAGCACTACATGCCGGAGCTGTTCCCGACGCAGAAGCAGCAGCGGAAGTTCGAGCCCATCCCCGTCCGCAGCCTCCTCAACTACACGAGCGGCCTCAAGTCGGGCGACGGCTTCGACGACGAATACGCCCACCGCTACGACACGTTGGAGCCGCAGAAGGTCGTCGCGTCGGCCATCTCCAAGGGGCCCGAGCACGACCCCGGCGCCGAGCAGCACTACCGCAACATCGGCTACACCGTGCTCGGCCTGCTGATCGAGCGGGTCACCGGGGATTCGTACGCCGATCAGGCGAGCGAGCGGATCTTCCGGCCGCTGCACCTGCACGACACCTACTTCCCCGGCGCCGACCCCCGCATCCGCGGCCCGCACAACCGCGGCTACCAGAGCATGAAGCAGCCGGACGGCACCACCCGCCTGGTCGACGTCACGGAGTGGAACCAGTCGGACCGGTTCGCGGCGGGCGACATGATCTCCTCCACCGCCGACATGGAGGTCTTCACGCAGGCGCTGTTCGGCGGAGAGGTCGTGCCCCGGCCCCAGTTGAAGGAGATGTTCACCCTGCCGAAGCTGGCGCCGGGCGTCCCCGAAGCCACCTTCGGCGCGGGGCTCCAGCGGATGGAGCTCGACGACGACAAGGTGGTCTGGCTCAAGACCGGCTCCCGCTACGGCTACTCGAACATGATCGCCTCCACCGAGAACGGCTCCCGCACCCTCGTCTATTCGGTCAACGCGACCGACGCCAAGGGCCCGGCCATGAACCCGGTCGCCGAGCGGATCGCACTGGCCGCCCTCAGCCAGGGCTGACCGGAACCGGCTCTCAGGGCCGAGCGCGAGCACCTACGCGACACCCGTCATGCTGGCGAACACCGTGATGTTGTTGGGGTAGTAGTTCCGGTCCGCGTCGAACTCGCCGCCGCAGGTGATCAGGCGCAGCCCCGCGTGGTCGATGTTCTTGTACACCTCCAGGGTGGGGAACTTCTTCTTCGGGTACTCCTCGACGCGGTCCACCGTGAAGGTCGCCGTTCTGCCGTCCTCGCGGGTCACCTCGATGGCGTCTCCCGCCTTCATCGTCTTCAGCCCCTTGAAGACGGCGTCCGCGCCATCCCAGGTCACGTGTCCCGCGATCACCGCCGGACCCTGGGAGCCGGGGGTGGGGCCCGGTTCGTACCAGCCCGCCAGATCCGGGTTCTTGGGCGTGGTCATCTCCCCGTCCTTGTTCTGCCCCAGCGTCTCCAGCTCGCTCGTCACGCCCAGGGAGGGGATGGCCACGCGCCGGGGCGCCGACCGCTCCAGGGCCGCTACGGCGTTACCCGGCCGCCCCGACTGCTCCGACTGCTCCGACGACTCCGCCGACGGTGTGCCGGCGCCGTCCTGCGCGGCGCTCTGGCGGGGGGCCGCAGGCGAGGCGGCCGGGCTGTCCTGACCCGCGCACGCGGTGAGCAGCAGGGCCGCGGCGACGGCGGCGACCACGGCGGCGGAGGCATGCCGGGCCCCGGCCCACACCCTGCGGACCGAGCGGCTCACGCGGCGTCCCCGGTCTTCGCGGCGGCGACGGCGACCGCTGCGACGGGCTCCGTCCGCCGACGCCGACGCGCGAGGACCAGCAGCCCCGCGGCCGTCAGGGCCGCCGCCCCCGCGGTACCGGTCAGGGCGCCGGAGGACATGCCGCCGCCCTCGGCGGCTCCGCCGCCGGTCTCGACCCCGCCGACGGGTACGGACCCGACCGCCGCGCCCTTGACCACACCGCAGTTGGTCGGGGCGGTGGCCTCCTGGGGAAGCTTGGGGTCGAGTTCGCTCTTGCCCGCGCCCTCGAAGTCGTACTTGCCGTTGTCGTTGCGGTCGATGCCGTGCTGCACGATGTGCAGGTCCTTGATGTGGTCCACCACATCCTGCCCGACGGTGATGGTCCGCTTGTAGGAGACCTTGCCCTGCGCGTCGGCCACCGGCATCCGGTCCACGGCGAGGCCGCTGCCCGCGTCGGTGCCCCCGGATTCGGTCAGCGAGATGTTGATGTCGCCGTAGTGGACGGTGGCCTCGGTGTTGTCGAGGATGCCGTCGCCGTTGGTGTCGTCGCCGTCGTCCGGGCACTGGAAGTCATGGCCGTCGGTGGACCCGTGCAGATGCTGAGCCGAGGGCTGTCCCGGCACCATGCCCTCGGACTTGATCCACACGGTCAGCGCGTTGCCGCGCAGGCTCAGGAGGGCCGTTCCCGTGGAGCCGGAGTCGTTCAGCGACGCCAGGTCGATCTGGTAGGCCGGGGTGTCCGCGGCGAACACCGGGGACGAGACGGCCACGGTGAGGAGGGCGGCGGGCAGCGCGACGAGCGCCGCGAGCAGGCCGGTTCGCTTGGGCATCACGTTCGTTCCTTTTCCGCGGCACCCGGACGGGACGGCCGCAAGTCGTACGGACTTCCTGGCGATGCCCGAGCGATCCGCCGACCGCCGCACGACATCAACTGCCTATGACTGCAAGGAAGTTGACGCACTGGCCCAGTGGGCGCAGCGGCTTCTCGTCGCGAGCCATGCAGTTACCCATGAAACGCAACGAGACTCCTGGGTGTTCAAATCGAGCGCCGGTACAGGAAGGAGGGCATGGTCGTGATGGCCGAGTGGGACTGGGAGAGCGGCGAAGGACTGCTGGGCATCGACGACCCCGCCGACTGGGATGCCGCGTTCGAGCGCGGCGAGAACGGTCTCGGCACGGGTGCGATCGGGCTGGCCTTCAACTGCACGCTGGAGGAAGCCTCGCCCCGGATCATCAAGGCGATGCGGTTGGCGGACCCCGCCCAGCGCGGCTTCGCGTTCACCGCGGCGGGCACCGCGGCCCGCCTCAACGGCGAACTGACCCCGGAGCTGTACGCCGCTCTGCGCGCGGAGGGGCACGGCGGCTTCGCCGAGAGCGCCGTCGACGACACGCTGACGTTCGTGCCGTTCTGGCAGCTGCCGCCGTGGTTCAAGTGGCGGACGGTCGCGTCGAAGGTGCGGGACAAGCTGGAGACCTGGCGGCTGAACGTCACGTACGCGGCCGAGGACGCCCACAAGGCCCTGCGCCGACGTCGGTCCTGACCCGAGGAATCCGCTGCGCCGGACCGCGTTGTTGTGCAGCTAAGTGCACAACAACTTGCTGCACGCGGCGCGGCTGGCGGGCCACTTCGGCGATGGGGCACGGTGATTCACGTGCATACCGAACGGATGCACCGCGGTATCCCCCTCCCCCACACCAGTCGGATACCCCCTGAACGATTCGTTGCCGACGCACAACTGTTGCGCTGAGTAGAGCGAATTGAGGAACGATGCAGAGTCTTGACACGCTGGCCGGAGAAGGACCCGATTCCCTGGTCGAACAGTTCTCGTCGGGTGATGTCGGCGGGCAGTACCGTACGCACTTGGCGAGCACCCCCGGCGAGCTGCTGGGCGAGCTGCCGCTGACCGAGGCCGCCGCCGGTTCGGTGAGTGCGGGACGCCTCATGACCCGCCGTGTACTGAGCGGTGACGACGACCGTCTGCTCGTCGTGGTCGGCCCGTGCTCGATCCATGACGTGAACGCCGGTCTGGCGTACGCGAGATCGCTGGGTGAACTGGCCGCCGAACTCGCCGACGACTTGGCGGTCGTCATGCGGGTGTACGTCGAGAAGCCCCGCACCACGGTCGGCTGGACCGGGCTGCTCGCCGATCCGGCGCTTGACGGCAATCCGGATCTCGACCGAGGGCTTCGCACCGCCCGGGCACTCATGCTCGAGGTCGCCGAACTGGGGCTGCCCATCGCGACGGAGTGGCTGAGCCCGGCGGCTCCGGCGTACCTGGCGGACCTGATCTCCTGGGGAGCCATCGGCGCGCGGACCGTGGAGAGCCAGGTGCACCGGCAACTGGCCAGCGGTCTGCCCATGCCCGTGGGCATGAAGAACGGCAGCACCGGCTCGGTGGGCGTCGCCGTCGACGCCATCCGGTCCGCGGCCGCCCCCCACGCCTATCTCGGCCTCGACCGGGACGGCAGGCCCGTCACGCTGCGAACGAGCGGGAATCCCGACTGTCATGTGGTGCTCCGGGGCGCGTCGGGTCAGCCCAACTACCGCACCGAGAACGTGCGTTCGGCGGCGCGACTCCTTTCGGCGGCCTCGCTGCCGACAGGCCTGGTCATCGACGCCAGTCACGGAAACAGCGGCAAGGACCACGACCAACAGGCCCTGGTCGCCCGGGAGATAGGGGCACAGATCGCGGCCGGCGACACGGACATCCGCGGCGTCATGCTGGAGGGCTTCCTGATCCCCGGGCGCCAGGAACTCGGAGTCGGTGAGCCCGTGTTCGGCCAGAGCATCACCGATGCCTGCATGGGCTGGGACGCCACCGTGGACGTGCTCCGGGACCTCGCGGCCGCGACCCGCCGCCGCGCCCTGACGGCCGCCACAGGCTGACCCACTCATCACCTCACGCCCCGTGACTCGCCGGAAGGAACAGGAGAGCGAGCATGCTGGACATCCCTGCGCTGGGTCCGACCGGGCCCTACCGGACGCGGAACCGCACCGTCGTGGCGGACGCTTCGGGCAGACCGGCCCTTGAACTGGCTTCGGTCCCAAGCCTGGTGGTCTCCCACTGGATCGATCAGCTTCGAGGAAGTACGCCTCTGCCCGTCGCGGAGACGGCCGGCGTACTCAAGAAGGCAGCCGACGTCTTCGAGGCCCAGGAGATCCTGGGAGACGATCTGGAGGCCCACGAGCGACGCGTGTCGGCGCTGACGGGCACACCCGTCACGGTCGTACGCGAGTGCGACAGGCTCATCACGGCGACCCTGCGCGACGTGGGAAGGGCGCCGTCGTCGGCACGGCCCACGGGCTGCGCCCCCGTCGGCACGGCCTGGCCCGACGCACCGTCGGCAGGCGCTGCCTGGTGCCGCACCGGGGACGTCTTCGCCGTGCACGCGGCGGGCAACAGCCCCGGTGTGCACGCCATGTGGCTGGAGGCGCTGGCGCTCGGCTATCGGGTCGTCGTCCGCCCCTCCAACCGGGACCCGCTCACTCCTGTCCGCCTCGTCACCGCGCTGTGGCAGGCAGGAGTGCCGACGACCCAGCTGGTCATGGCGCCCTGCGACCACGCGACGGCAGATCTGATCATCGAGCGCTCGGATCGTGCCCTGGTGTACGGCGGTCAGGACGTCGTGGACAAGTACCGCAACCGCGGCGACGTCCGGTTGCAGGGTCCTGGCCGCTCGAAGCTGGTCGTGACCGCCGAAGCGGACCGGCGCGCCGGGGTCGGCCTCGCCCGCACGGGCGCGCTCCATCACGCGGGCACCGCGTGCACCGCGACCACGGGCGTACTGGTCGAAGAGGATCCGGCGGGATTCGCCGGTGAACTGGCCGCGGCGCTGCGCGAGGTGGCTCCCGCCCGGCACCTGGACGACACGGCCCTCCTGCCGTGCATGCCACAGGCCGATGCGGAACGGCTGGTGGCGGCGGTCCTGCAGCGGGCGAAGGACGCGACGGTGCACCTGGCGCCGCGAGTCGAACGGCTCGGCGGCGAGGGCTCCCTGGCGACCGTGACGCCCGCGGTCGTGGAACTGGCGTCCCCGAGGAACCCCTTGCTGTCGTACGAGGTGCCCTTCCCCTGCGTGTGGGTCGCCCCGTTCGAGCGCGGTGCCGCGGACGTCCTCGACGGCTCCTTGGTGCTGTCGCTGCACACCGAGGACATGGCACTGGTCGCCGAGGCCACGGAGCTCACGGAGGTCTCCAACGTGTACCTGGGCGAGCCGACCTCCTGGGCCCACCCGGACGTACCGCACGACGGGTTCCTCGGAGAGTTCCTGATGCGCGCCAAGGGGCTGGCCCATCGTCGCCTGCCCGACCAAGTTCATCCGCCGCGATCAAGGAGTGGCATATGAAGATCAACTCCAGGAATGACCTCGACTTCATGGAGCGGATACAGCAGGAGGTGGCCGCTCACCGCCGCGAAGCCCGTTCCGACGACGGCTACTACGCGTCGAAGCTGGCCGAGGTCTGGCGCCGCGCGGAGCAGACATCGGCCTACGGCTCGCTCGGCACGTTCTCGATGCAGGCGTTCCTGGACCTGCACGCGACGTCCAAGGACGACCTCAAGGCCCGGCCTCTGGAGTACCTGCGGGTACCGGTCGACGCGGGTCTGAAGTACTACCAGACGACGGGGACGACAGGGGCCCCCACACCCACACCTCGCACGGCCCAGGACATGATCGCCAACACCGTGTCCGTCGCCGAGGCCTGGCGCACGATGCTGGCGGACAGCGGTCACCGCGCCCTGATTCTGCTGCCCTCGGACATCGTCCCGGTGGCCGACCTGATGGTCGGCGTCTGCGAGTTCCTGGGGATTCCCCACGCCAAGGCCTATCCGTACACCACCGGGATCTCCGACTGGGACCGCATCGTCGGCCTGTGGGAGGTCTTCCGGCCGACCGTGGTGTTCGTGGCGCCCGGCGTGCTCCTTGAGTTCTCCCAGGTCATGAAGAAGCGCGGCTTGCTGGACCAGCTGCGTGAGTCCGTCGAACTCCTCATGCTGCTCGGGGAGGTGAGCACGCCCGAGCTGCGTGCCATGGCCGGGCAGTGGTGGAACGCGCGTGCCTACGACGCGAGTTACGGCAGCACGGAGAGCGGAACGCTGGCCGCGTGCTGCGCGCGGGACCGGCTGCACCTGCTGCGCGGGGCCAACTACTTCGAGATCGCGACCGAGGACGGCATCGCGCCCGCCGAGGCGGGGCGCGACGGCCGGCTCGTCGTCACCCCGCTCAACAACGATGCCCGCCCCCTCCTCCGCCTCGACATGGGTGACGAGGTGTCCCTGACCCATGGCTGTCCCTGCGGGGATGACGCCCCGGTGGTGACGGTCCACGGCCGGGGAAGCGACGGGACCGAGATCAAGGGCAGCCGCGTTCGCACCCGCGACCTCGAAGGCGTCGTCTACGCGAACCGCGATGTCATGGGCTATCTGATCGAGGTCGACGAGGGCGGCACCTGGGCCAGGCTGCTGCTCGAACGGGACCCGGGCACCGACCGGGAGGCCGAGTCCGCGAAGAACGACCTCATCCAGCGGCGTACGGACGAACACCTCGGCTTCCGCTGGGACGAGGTCCGCTTCGTCAACCGGTTGCCGGTGACGACGAAGAGCGGCGGCTCCCAGAAGAGCTGGAAGCGCTCCAACTTCCGCGTCGTCGGCGAGGTGGTGCCGGCATGACGTACGACATGCTGCAAAGGTCGTCCGGGGTCGTCTCCGGGGAGTCCGACCTGTGGTGCACCTACGCGGCGGTGCGGACCCTCACGTGGCTCGGCCGCATCGGCGACCTGCCCGCCCCCGAGACCGTCGCCGGTTTCCTCTCGTCCCGACGGAACTCCGACGGTGGATTCGCGTGGTCGGCCGGCATGAGCTCCGACGCCTGGGCCACCTACTACTGCACCCAGGCGTTGGCCGATCTGCCAGCCGGCGGCCGTGGCACGGTCGACGGCGCGAGCTCCGCATGGGTACGGAGCGCCGCCCACGCGGATGGCGGGTTCGCGATGACACCCGGTCAGGCGTCGGACGTGTGGGCCACCTACTACGCCGTACGCACCCTGGTGGAGATCTACGGTGAGCGCCCGCCGGAAGCTCTGTCCGACTGGCTTGCGGCGCTTCAGGCCAAGGACGGTGGCCTTGCCTGGAGCCCCGCCCACGCCAAGGACGGCACGTCCGACGTGCGGGCCTGCTACTACGCCATCACCGCCTGGAGCACGGCCACCGGTGGACGGGGTCCGCTGCCGTGGGACCGCGAGCGGCTCACGAACTGGCTCATGGACCGGCAGAGCGCGGCCGGCGGATTCACCTTCCAGGACGGCGACGAGACGGACTGTCTGTGGGCGACGTTCCGGGCCACCAGTGCCCTGAGCCGACTCGGGGAGACCCCTCGGGACCCCCAGGGCTGTGCCGCCTGGATTCGGGCCCGCCTGACGCCGGACGGTTCGTTCACCCGGTGGCCCGGTTATCCCGTGCCGGATGTGTGGGCGGCTTTCTGCGGAGTGGGAGCACTGAGGGAACTCGGTGCCGGAATCGAGGACATCGCCGACCGGGTGGTCGACACCGTGCTGACCTTCCGGACCGGGCAGGGGGGATTCACCTATCGTGCTCCCGAACTCGCCTCGGACGTGCTCACCACCTCCGCCCACCTGATGGCCCGCCGCTTCTCGGACACCGGGGAACGCGACGCCCTGCGGTGGATGGAGAACTGCATGATGCCGAACGAGCACGGCATCATGTACATGCCTGGTCGGGGGAGTGAGGTGCGGTGCACCCTCTGGGCCCTGTCGGCGGGGGCGTTCGAGGACGACGCCCCGGCCCGAGCCAGGATCGCGGACTGGCTCTCCGGTGCCATCCAGAACCCCGACGGCGGGTTCGGGTACTGGGAGGGCCGCGCGTCGGACATGGTCTCGACGTCCGCGGCCGCGGAGATCCTCCGCAAGGCCGACGGGAACGCCGCCGCTGCCCGGCTGCGGGACATCGCCGGGTACGTGGCCACCTGCGAGACGGCACCCGGCCAGTACGCCAACGTGCCCGGTGGCCGACCCACGCTGCGGGCCACCCTGCAGGCGCTCAGGGCGCTGCACGGGGCCATCGGGGCCGACGGCGCCCACGTCGGCGACGCGCTCGCCCGGCACCGGGTCCGCGGCGGCGGATTCGCGAACGAGGGCAACCGGGTCCCCGACCTCCTGAGCACCTACGAAGCCGTGCTCGCGGCGGACGCGTTCGGCCTCCAGTGGGACGCCGGCCATCTGACGAAGTTCCTGGACAGCGTGCGGACGGTGGACGCCGGGTTCGCCTGGACTCCCCTGATGGCCACGAGCGGCGGCCCGCTCGCCGACTGTCTGGGGCGGCGTCTGGAGCTGCGCCTCTCGCCCGAACAGCACGCCCTGCCGCCACTGGCCCTCTCGTGAAAGGCACGGAATCTTGCCGACCGTCGACGTGTCCAGCACCCCGCTGACCCCCTCCGCGCGGCTGAGGGCCGCACTACGCCTCACCCGGTGGATGGCCGCGCACGGTTCTGCCGCCGCGCACGTCGTGGTCTCTTTCCGTACCGCGGAGCCGATGGCGTACTTCGCCGGAGGGATGCCGCTGACGGCCTACGGGGACGGCATGGACGAGGACAGGCGGGCCCGGTGGGCGTCCGTCGTGTGCCACGTGCATCCCGACCGCGACCACGCGTACCGGGCGGAGCTGGCCGAAGAGGTCAGGGAGGCGCTCGGTCTCGACGCGGACACCGCCCACCTGACGGTCCGGTTCGAACCCACCCAGCCCGACCGGGTGTTCTACCTGGAATCGGGGTCGATGACGAGCGGCGGACCGCCACCTGCCGGCCGCAGCCAAGAGAAAGGTTCCCGATATGCGCACCACTGACCACACCGAGACCAGCAACCGTGTCCTGTCGGTCCTCGAGAAGCGCTTCGGCGACGCCGCCCGCTCGCTGGCCCCGGACGCGGACCTGACCGACGCACTGCCGGGATTCGACAGCCTGGCGGCTCTCGAGTACGTCACCGCGGTCGAGGGAGAGTTCGGCATCGAGGTCGACTTCGTCGGCGACGACGTGCGCTATTGGTTCAGCACGCTCGAGCGGACCGCCCAGTACGTACACGAGTGCGTCGAGGACCAGGCGGCATGACGGAGACCACGGCTCGTACGGAGCGGCCCCCGGCCCGGGGGCGCGACGAGATCTGCTTTGACACGTCCGGCAGCACGGGAGTCCCGCGGCGCTGGTTCCGGCTCCCCCACCAGATGGAGCGCGAGGTGGAGCTGATCGGCACGCATCTCGTCGGCCCGGTCGATCACGTGGTCAACTACGCCCCGCCGCAGCACCTGTACGGCGCCCTGTTCGGTCAGTGGCTGCCGCGCCTGGCGGACGTTCGCGTCCACCAGGCGTGGACCGACCCGTTCGCGCCCCTGTCGGTCTCGCCCGGCGAACGCGTCCTGGTCGTCTGCGTCCCGATGGCCTGGGAACTGCTGCGCCGCGGCTGGCCGGCGCTGGAACGCGCGGGCTCGGTCGTCGCCCTGCACAGCTCTGCGGCCCCGCCGCACACGGCCCACGCACTCGTCCGCCGAGCCGCTCCGCTGCTTCGGGCACACGAGATCCTGGGGTCGACCGAGACCGGGGGCATCGCCCACCGGCCGCTGGCCCCAGAGGGTTGCGACGCGGACCCCTGGCAGGCCTTCCCCGACGTCTCGTTCGTCCGTGACGTCGGCGCACCGGCGGAACGGACGGCGGAGCTGCTGGTGCGCAGCCCGCGCCTGGCCCGCCCGGAGAGCGGGACGCGACCGCCCGACCGGTGGGCCACCGGCGACCTGGTGCGGTTCACAGGCCCCCGTACTTTCCGGCTCCTCGGGCGCAGCGGCTCCCTGATCAAGGTGAACGGAATCAAGGTGCATCTCGCCAGGGTCGACGAGCGGCTGAACGCCCGCCTGCCGCAGGCGGAATGCGTCGCGCTGCCCCTGCCCGACGACTCGCTCGCCGGGGAGGGCTACGCGGTCCTCTGGTCCGGCCGGGACAACGGAGTGGGCCTCGCGGACATCAGAGCGGCTCTCCGGGATTTCCCAGCCCCGTCGAAGGTCGTGGAACTGGCGGAAATACCAAGAACTTCCACCGGGAAACCGGACCGAACAGCCCTTCTCTCGGCGCTCCGACCGCCGTCCGCGGCCGTTCGAGAAGTCGGATCGGAAACAACAGTCCTTCCAGGAGTCTAGGAGTCCATTCTGTCCAGGTTGATCGTGGTGACCGGTGCGAGCGCCGGCATCGGCAAGGCCACGGCGAAGCGGTTCGCCGAGAACGAAGACAAGGTGCTCCTGATCGCACGGCAGGAGAACCGGCTCACGCAGGCGGTCGAGGAGATCCGGTCGTGCGTGCCGGGAGCGGACGTCGAGCCGCTCGCCCTCGACATGTCCGATCCCGAATCGGCGGAGATCCTTCAGGACCACGTCAGGTCGACCGGGCTGCCGGTCAGCGGCCTCGCGTGCTGTGCGGGTGCGGTCCCGCCGTCCGAAGGTGAGGACGTGACGTCGGTTCTGGCGGAATGGCAGGAGGCGTACCGGTCGAACGTGATGACCTCGGTCATCGCCGTGGAGGGCTTGATCCCCGTCATGGCCGACGGTGGCAGCATCGTGCTCTACAGCTCCATCGCCGCCTACCGGGGATCCGGCGGGACAGGTGGGTACGGCGCCGCGAAGGCGGCCCTCCACTCGTACGTCCACACCCTCTCGGCGCGCCTGGGGCCGCGCGGCATCAGTGCCAACGCCCTCGCGCCGGGCTATGTCGCGGGCACCGCCCTCTTCGGCGACGGGCTCTCCGCCGCGCGGGAGACCATGCTCGTCCGGCAGACCGCCCTTGGACGCGCGGGGGATCCGGCGGACGTCGCGGAGCTCGCCCTCTACCTGTGCTCGGGCCCCGGCGGCTATGTCACCTCGCAGATCATCCAGATCAACGGCGGTTCGTACCACGGCGTTTGAGGACGCGCGGGGTGCCGCCCCCTCCCCTGTCGGCCGCCCCTCTCTTCGACCTTTCAGCCCTTCGACCGAGAAAGCACGGTGACATGCCATGAACGCCCGCGAGCAGGCCGACGCGCACGTCCGAGCCATGATGCGCTGGCACTTCGACCCGGCCACGGGATCCCGGTACTGGCTCGAGCGCCGCGACCGGCTGGGTTTCGATCCGGTCGAGGACGTGCGGTGCGTCGATGACCTGCTGAAGTTCCCCAACCTGGTGGACGAACTCCGCGACGTTCCGGTCGAGGACCTGATCCCCCGCGGCCTGGACGCCACGGAGAAGGTGTTCGCCGTGTACGAGAGCGGTGGCACCACAGGGGCCCCCAAGCGCTTCGTGATGTTCGAGAACTGGTTCGACCAGTACATGGCGTGGGAGAACTCCCACTACCCCGATGACGGTGAGGGGCACACTCTGGCCGTGGCGCCCAGCGGCCCCCACATGCTCGGCGAGTACTCCAAGAGGATCGCGCAGGCCAGGGGCGGGATCCGGTTCTCCATCGACCTGGATCCGCGCTGGGTGAAACGCCTCATCGCGGCCGGTGACTCCGCCGGTGCCGGCGCGTACGTCGATCACCTCGTCGACCAGGCCGAACTGGTCCTGCAGTCACAGGACATCGCCTTCCTGATCACGACGCCTCCCCTCCTCGCCCGGCTGGCCCAGCGGGCCTCGGCCCGCGCGCTGATCCAGGAGAAGGTGCGCCTCGTGATCTGGACAGGAGCGCACATGGACCTGGACACCCTGGACCATCTGGCCACGGAGCTCTTCCCCAAGACGCGGTTCCGGGGGTCGTACGGCAGCACCTCCGTCCTCAGCGGCACGGTCCAGCGCCCCGACCCGGAGGGCACGGGCGACACGGTCTTCGACTCGTACGCCCCCTACGTCTTCTACCGCGTGGTCGACCCCTCCTCCGGTCAGCCGGTCGAGTTCGGGTCACAAGGAGCCGTGGTCATGAACTACCTCACCAAGTACGGCCTCGTGCCCAACAGCCTCGAACGCGACCTGGCCACGCGGGTACCCAGCCCCACAGGGGCCGGAGACTCCCTGCGGAACATTCATCCGGTCGCCGAGATGGACGGCCAGAAGATGATCGAAGGCGTCTATTGATGCCGACCACGCCCACGGCCCGGCACCTGGAACTCGACGGAACCGACCTCTCGCCCCGCTCGGTCGCCGCAGCCGCACGCCGCGACGGCGGTGAGACCCGGGTGACGCTCGGTGCCGCGGCCACCGAGCGGATGCACGCCTCCGTCGGCCTCAAGGAGACGCTGCTGGCCCAGGAGATCCCCATCTACGCCGTGACGACGGGCTTCGGGGACAGCTGCGTCCGGCAGATCTCGCCGGACAAGGCGCACGAACTCCAGCGCAACCTGGTGCTCTATCACCTCAACGGCGTGGGACCGAAAGCCGTACCGGAGGTCGCCCGGGCAGCCATGCTCATCAGGGCCAACGCGCTGGCCAAGGGGGTCTCGGCGATCCGGCCGCAGGCGGTGTCGATCCTCCTTGAGTGTCTGAGCCGGGACATTCTGCCGTTGATCCCTGAACGCGGGTCGGTCGGCGCGAGCGGTGATCTGGTGCCGCTGTGCTACTTGGCCGCGGCGCTGATCGGCGAAGGGCAGGTCCTGCACCGCGGCACCGTGCGTCCGGCGCTCGACGCCCTGCGCGACGAGGGCATCGAGCCGCTGCGGCTCGCGCCCAAGGAGGGAATCGCGCTGATCAACGGAACCTCCTTCGCCGCCGCATACGCGGTCCTCGCCGCCTGGGACGCGAGGGAACTGGCCTTCGTCGCCGAGATCGCGACGGCCATGACGCTGGAGGCGCTGCACGGCAACGCGTCGGCACTGCATCCCTTCGTCCACGCGAACAAGCCGCACCCGGGCCAGGTCAAGGCCGCCGGGTCCATTCGGGCCTTGCTGGCGGGGTCGCGGCTCGCCACTTCCTTCGACGACATTCTGGTGCGCCGCGAAAGGCTGGCCGGGCAGAGTTCCCTGCGGCTGAACGAGAGGATCCAGGACAAGTACTCGGTGCGCTGTGCCCCGCAGATCATCGGCATCGTCCATGACACGCTCGACTGGACGGAGAGCTGGCTCGGCACCGAGATCAACTCCGCCACCGACAACCCCCTGTTCGACGTCGCCGGGTCCGGACTCCATCTCGGCGGGAACTTCTACGCCGGCCATGTCGGGCAGGCCATGGACAGCCTGAAGACCACGGTGGCCGGCCTGGCCAATCTGCTCGACCGTCAGCTCGCGCTCGTCGTGGACGAGAAGTTCAACGAGGGACTGCCACCCAATCTGGTCGTCGCACGACGTCCGGACGAGCCCGAGGCGGGGCTGCACCACGGATTCAAGGGGATGCAGATAGCCGCCTCGGCCGTCACCGCCGAAGCCCTCAAACAGACGGGTCCGGTTTCGGTGTTCTCCCGCTCCACGGAGGCGCACAACCAGGACATCGTCAGCATGGGCACCATCTCGGCCCGTGACGCGCGCACCGTCAACGGCCTGGTCCGCGAAGTGGCGGCCATCCATCTGCTCGCCCTTGCCCAGGCCATCGACCTGCGGGGCGTGGAGAAGGCATCACCGGCCGTCCGGGCAGTGCACGGGCTCATCAGGGAGCACAGCGCCTTCGTCACCCACGACCGCCGTCTGGACCAGGACATCGAGGCGGTGACGGCCCTGATCGAGACCGGAGCCCTGCGGCGCGCGGCGGGGCTCGGCGACGAGGACTTCGCCGAACGGTACTGACCCACCCAAGAAGGAGATTCATCGCATGCCGAAGAAGACTTTCGCCCTGTTCACCGTTGCCGCGAGTGGACTGCTCGCACTGGGAATATCCTCGGTGCTCACCGTTCCCGCGCAGGCCACGTCCGAGAAGGTCATCGACCTGAACGTGGGCAACAACGGAGTCGTACACACCGATGTCGGCGCCCCCGGACTGAGCGTCGGGGACGAGTTCGTATACGCGGACAAGCTTTCCCGGGGCGGCAAGCAGATCGGTGAGGACGGCAGTTCCTGTCAGGTGACCGAGCTGCACGGCTCGGACACCACCACCAGCTGCGTGCTTTCGGTGCGCCTGCCGGAGGGGCAACTGACCGCCCAGTCGCTGTGGGTGAAGGGCAGCGACACGGTGCGGATGGCCATCACCGGGGGTACGGGCGCCTACCGCGGCGCCACCGGTGAGCTGGCGGCCAAGGACATCCAGACGCCGCACGAGACCTACCGCATCACGTTGGACAGGTAGGCCGCGATGTCCGACACCCTCGCGCTGTCGCTGCCCGCCAAGGGGGCGCCGTTCACGCTGACCACCATCGAGCGGCGCCCGCTGCGCGACAACGACGTCCGCATCGACATCAGGTTCTCCGGCATCTGCCACACCGACCTGCACTTCGGCCACGACGACTGGGGTGGGACCCTCTTCCCCCTCGTTCCCGGACACGAGATAACCGGGGTGGTCGCGGAAGTCGGCTCCGCCGTCACGGAGTTCACGCCGGGTGACCGGGTGGGCGTGGGCTGCATGGTCAACTCCTGTGGAAAATGCGCCCCTTGCCGCTCGGGCGAGGAGCAGTACTGCACAGAAGGCTTCGTCAAGACGTACTCGGCCCGTGACCATGACGGGACGGTGACGCTGGGCGGTTACAGCCGGTCCATCGTCGTCACGGAGCACTTCGTCGTGCGCGTCCCCGATGGGCTCGAACTCGACCGTGCGGCCCCGCTGCTGTGCGCGGGCGCCACGGTGTACTCACCTCTCCGCCGGTGGCAGGCGGGTCCGGGCAGGAACATCGGCGTGCTCGGCATGGGCGGTCTCGGGCATCTCGGCGTGAAGATCGCCGCGGCCATGGGTGCCGAGGTCACGCTCCTGAGCCGGTCCCCTGACAAGAAGGACGACGCCCTGCGCTTCGGTGCCGCACGGTTCGTGGACACCCGCGACAGTGAGCAACTCGCCGCGCTCGCCGGTCACTTCGACCTGATCGTCAACACCGTGCCGGCCCTCCTCGACGTGGACACCTATCTGGGCCTGCTCGGCATCGGCGGCACCCTCGTCCACGTGGGCGCTCCGGCCGACCCGATCGCCTCGTACAACGTGTTCTCCCTGTTGAGTGCCCGTCGCGGCATCGCGGGGTCCTCCATCGGCGGAATACGCGAGACCCAGGAAATGCTCGACTTCTGCGCGCGGCACCACATCGCCTCGGAGATCGAGAAGATCCCGGCCGACCGAGCAGCCGAAGCCTGGGAGAACCTGTCCGGCGTCCGCTACCGCTATGTCATCGATATCGCCACGCTCGGCACGACCTGACCCGGCCGCCGCTTCAAGGCCCTTCGCGTCCGACCCGACTCTGAAATCAGCAACAACGGAGGCAGATGCCATGTCACCCCAGCGCGTTCCTGTACTCGTCGTCGGTGGCGCCTATACCGGGATCACCACTGCTCTGAGTCTTGCGGCACGTGGTGTGCGGCCCCTTCTGGTGGAGCGACGACCGCATTCCTCCACGCTGCCGAAGGCATGGGGACTGAACACCCGTTCCCAGGAACTGCTCAACACACTGCCCGGCGTGGCGCAGCGGCTCCGCACCGCCCTCGCGGACACCCAGTGGCCCCGCATCAGCCACGGCGCCTGCCTCGCCGATCCCGAGCGGCTCCACCTCGACCCGCTGGCCGGGCTGCCCGACCCGCAGGAGCTCTCGTCGGTGCCCCCGCTGGCCTGGATATCCCAGGCCCAGGTCGAGGAGATCCTCCGTACCAGCGCCGAGGAAGCCGGCGCGGACGTCCGCTTCGGCACCGAGATGGTCTCCTTCACCCAGGACGACGAGAAGATCACCGCGACACTGCGTGAGGTGGCCGACGGCCGCGAGTACGTGGTCGAGGCGGATTACATGGTGGCGGCCGACGGGAACACGAGCCCGATCCGGGACAGCCTCGGCATTGCCGTCGAGGGCAGCGGAACCATCGGCCACATGTACATCCTCACGTTCGAGGCCGATCTGACGCGATACGTGGAGAAGGGTGCGGTCGAGGTCGTCGGAATGCCCGGCAGCGGATCCAGCTTCATCCTGGACGGCTCCGAGCGGCACACGCTGTGGGTCGACTACTTCCCCGAGCGGGGCGAGACGCCGCAGGACTTCAGCGAGGCGCGCTGCCTGGAGCGGATCCGCCGCGCGATCGGCGACCCCGAGATCGACGTCACCTTCGTCAACGCCCGCTTCTTCGCCATCAATCACAAGCTGGCCGAAAGGTTCCGCGAGGGCCGCGTCTTCCTCGCGGGCGACTCCGCGCACGCCTGCCCGCCCAATGGGGGGCAGGGCGGCAACCTCGCCATTCAGGACGCCTACGACCTGTCCTGGCGGCTCGCGCTGGTTCTCACCGGGCAAGCCGGAGCCGACCTGCTCGACACGTACGAGAGCGAGCGGCGCCCGATCGTCACCCTCACTCTCGAGCGCGAGGTCGAACTGGCGAAGATCTCCGAGGGCCGGGTGCCCGCCAGCTACAACCCGTCCGACCCCCATGCCCCCATCCCCATGCCCAAGGAGTACCTGGGCTTCCGTTACCACTCCGCCGCGGTCCGCACCGAGGCCGACGACGACGGCAGCCTCCAGGAGGATCCCTGGATCGCCACCGGGCGCCCCGGGGGACGAGCACCGCACGTCGTCCTCGCCGAGGGCCCGCGGGAGTTCTCCACGCACGACCTGTTCGGTCGCGGTTTCGTGCTGCTCGCGGGGTACGAAGCACCCCAGTGGGTCTCCGCGGCCGAGAAGGTCGCCCGCCGTCTCGGGGTCACCCTGGCCGCGCACCGGATGGGCGACCGCTTCTTCGACAGCGGCGACTGGTGCGGCCGTTACGGGGTCGAACCGACCGGCGCCGCGCTGGTCCGCCCCGACGCGGTCGTGGCCTGGCGCGGCAAGAAGGCCGCGGACGATCCAGAAGGTGAGCTGACGGCCGCGCTCACCGCGATACTCACCCGCTGATCGGCGGGTCGACTCACCCGTGACGACCGCCCGGCTCCCCATCGGCCGCCTCGGGCGCTGCTTCCGTGGGGCTGGCCATGTCGAGGAGCAGCATCGCGTCGTGGTCCGGTGTGCCGGGCGGCGCCTGATAGGTGACGAGGCGCTGGCCGTCCGTGCGGAAGATCGACATCACCTCGAAGTTGAGGCACATCGAGCCGACCTCCGGGTGCTGGAAGTGCTTGTGGCCGCCACCGCGCGCCCGCACGTCGTACCGCGCCCACAGGCGAGCGAACTCCGGGCTCTTCACCACGAGTTCACCGACGAGCTGGGCCAGTTCCGGCATGTCCGGGTCGGCGCCCGCCATCGCCCGCAGATGGGCGGCGCTGTGCCCGGCCATCTCCTCCCAGTCGCGGTACAGACTGCGGCCCATGGGGTGCAGGAACATGTAACGGGTGATGTTGCGGCGCTCCCGCGGCCAGTCCGTGATGCCGGGGAAGAGGCGCAGGCCGGGGCGGTTGGCGGCCAGCAGGTCGTTGGCGCGGTTGACGACGTACGCCGGGACGGGGCGCAGCGTCTCCAGCAGCCCGCGGACCGACTCCCGCACCTCACGTGCCGGGCCCGGGGACGGCGCAGGCGCCTGGCCCGCGGCGAGCGCCACCAGCTCGTGCAACCGCTGCAGCGCGTCGGCGGAGAGCTGGAGCGCCTCGCCGATCGCGGTGACGACGGCGGGCGACGGGCGGGTCTCGCGGCCGCGTTCGAGCCGCGTGTAGTAGTCGACGCTGACCCCGGCCAGCGTCGCCAGCTCCTCGCGGCGCAGCCCCGGGGTCCGGCGGATGCCCGTACCGACGCGCAGTCCCACGTCCTGCGGACGGATCTGCCCGCGACGGGCGCGGAGGAAGCGGCCCAGTTCCGTACCTTCGCTCATCCCTTCAGTGTCGCAAAGGCGCACGCCCGCGGGAGGGCTCCAGGGGGGCCGTATCAGGACCAGGAACGTCGCTCCCCCGCGCGGCTCGGTCTCCCGGGGGGCCGCACAGAGCACGCACGCTGTTTTCCGTACCCGACCCATGTCCGACCCAGATCCGACCCATGTCCGACCCGTACCGACCCGTACCGACAGATAGACGCAGTGAGGAGCAGTACACGATGAGGGTGACGCAATCCGGGACAGGCGCGGGAGTCGAGGCGAGTACGGGTGCCCAGGGTGAGCCGGGGCGTCCAGGCTCCGCCCGCGCGGCTCTGGTCGCCGCCGTCCTCGGCTTCTTCGTGATCACGCTGGACGTCTCCGGCGTCAACGTGGCCCTGCCCGCCGTGCGGGACGATCTCGGCGGCTCGATGTCAGGGATCCAATGGGTCGCCGACAGCTATACGTTGATGTTCGCGGCCCTGATGCTCTCCGCGGGCGCCTTCTCGGACGCGGTGGGCGCGCGGCGCGCGTACGGCTGGGGGCTCGGCGTCTTCACCCTCGCCTCGCTGGCCTGCGGGGCGGCACCGACGCTCGGGGCGCTGATGGCGGCCCGCGTGGTGCAGGGCAGCGCGGCGGCCGTGATGGTGCCCGCCTCGCTTGCGTTGATCCGGCAGGCGTTCCCCGATGCGGACGCGCGGGCACGTGGCATCGCCCTGTGGACCGTTGGCGGCGCGGTGGCCGTGGCCGCGGGGCCCGTGCTGGGCGGACTGCTCACCACGGAGTGGAGCTGGCGCACCGTGTTCCTCCTCAACGTGCCTGCCGGGCTCGCCGGTTTCCTGGTCCTGCTGCGGGCGGCGCGCTCCCCGCGGCACGCTGCCGCCTTCGATCTGCCGGGGCAGCTGACGGCCGTACTGGCACTGGCCGCACTGACCTTCGCCGTGATCGAGGGCGGGCACGACGGGCTCACCGGCACCGTGCAGGTCACAGCCGTGGTCGCGGTGGCGTCAGCAGCCGCGTTCGTGGCCGTCGAGGCCCGGCGACGCGCGCCGATGCTGCCGCTGGGACTCTTCCGTCAACGCGGCGTCAGCGTGCCCGTCGTCGCGGGCTTCGCCCTCAACGCCGCCTTCTACGGCGGGGTGTTCGTGCTGAGCCTCTTCTTCCAGGAGGAGCGGGGGCAGTCGGCGCTCTCGGCCGGGCTGATGTTCGTGCCGATGGCGGTGATCACCGCCAACTTCAACTACCTCTCACCGCGGGCGGTCTCCCGCTACGGCCCGCGGGCGGTGGTCGTCGCAGGACTGCTGACCGGCGCTGTGGGCTGCGGCGGTCTGGTAGCCGTCGACACCGGCACGCCGTGGTGGGTGACCGCCCTGCTGATGATCCCGCTGGGCATCGGCGGCTCCCTCGCCATGCCGGCACTGACCTCGCTGATGCTCGACAGCGTCGCCGCCGAGCGGGCCGGCACGGCAGCGGCACTGCTCAACACCAGCCGCCAGACGGGCGGAGCACTCAGCATCGCGGTCTTCGGCGCGCTGCTCGCCGGGGACTTCGCGCCGGGGATGCGGGAGAGCCTGCTGCTCGCCGCCTGCCTGCTGCTCGCCAATGCGCTGGGCGCGGCGGCACTGCTGCCGCGGCGGGTGAGGACGGCGACGGTCGCCGCTGCGAACTCCTAGAGGCCCTGACGGGCCGCCGGGCCGCCCGTCCCGTCAGGACCGACGGGGCGGGCGGCCCGGCGTCATGCGTGACAGCGGCCCGGACGGACCATCGGGCCGCGGGTCAGCCGGTCCCCTCTGCCAGCGCCGCGGTCCGCCGCGGTCCTTCGAGGCCGGCCACACGCATGTGGTCGCGGACCATCCATCCGGCCTGGAACCGGCTCTGCGCTCCCAAATCGTCGAAGATCTCGGCAATGTACTTCCGGCACGTCCGCACACCGATGCCCAGGCGTCTGGCCACCACTTCGTCCTTGTAGCCGGCGGCGAGCAGTTGAACGATCGCGGTCTTCGTCTCCTGGGTCAGGCACTCCGGGATTCTGTTGCTGCCACCCGTCCGCTGAAAGACCTCGCTGGTCGCCCAGGAGCTCACCACCATGTGAACGATGAACTCCACCAAGGCTCCGTGCTTCACCATGTGCGCCTTGCCCGGATCCTCGCCGTCCAGCAGGAACGCCACGGAGCGGTCGAAGACGATCAGCGCGGGCAAGGACGCGGCGGCGGTCCGGACCTCGCCCCCCGTCGCCGAGATCCGTTCGACGCAGTCGCGCACCTGAGCGTCGTAACGAGACAGGTGAGGGAGTAACACCCGCACGCCGACCTCCGGCGACATCAGCCCCGAAGCCCGGCAGACCACGTTCCGGGCGAGGGCGGAAGCTCCCCGCCCGAGTGGCTGCACGGCGAACACCTCCTCGGTGCACCGTGCCGCGCGCTCCTCGAGCACGTCGCGGATGTCGGAAACGCCCTCGAACGTGACCACAAGGCCGCCGCCCTGCGCGCTGTCGACGCCGAGGCCGGAGAGCGTGTCGAGCTGCTCGCGGATCCCGTCCAGCTGAGCCTGCCAGGCGTCGATGACGCCCGAGAGAGGTTTGGCGTACTGGAGCTTGGCCGTTTCCGGGTGCACCGCGGTCCAGTCGCTGTGGCCCTCCGCCTCGGATCGCGCAAGCCGCATCCTTCTGAGCCGGGACAGCACTCGCTCCGTCTGTCCCGTGCCCCACCCCAGACTTCTCGCCAGTCTCTCAAGGGTGGCTCCGCCGGTGGAGACGAGAAACCGATAGGCCACCAACTCCTCGTCACCCATCAGCGGAACGATCTGGGCGATGTCCACAGCTTCCCCCTTGCCCACTACGACAACTGCGACCTAAGAATAAACACTGAGCTATATATAGACGCAAGTCCAAGTTTCTGTGATGACACATAGGACCCAAAGGGCGGCAAAATATCCGGCTACGTCAATCCGAGCCCAAGGTTTCGTGAAGAGCAGTACCGGATCCCAGGCGAATAATGGTCGCGAGTGTATTTTTGGATCCCGTCTTAACGATCTTCTGACTCGCTCATGCCATGAAGCCTGGAGTCGTCCATGCGTACAGAACTGTCGAGCACGACACCCATCGCGATCGTCGGCATGGGGTGCCGGTTTCCGGGCATCGAGAGTCCCGATGAACTGTGGGACGTGCTCGTGGCCAACACCGACACCGTGACCCCGGTCCCCCACGAGCGCTTCGACGTCGGCGACTGCTACGACCCCACCCCCATGACCCCCGGTCGGACCGTGTCCCGGCACGGCGGTTTCCTGGCCGACCCCTTCGGCTTCGACGCGGCCTTCTTCGGCATCTCACCCGTGGAAGCACGCGCCATGGATCCACAGCAACGACTCCTGCTGCACGTCGTGTGGGAAGCCTTGGAGTCGGCCGGGATACGTCCCTCCCGGCTCGCGGGCAGCCGGGGCGGCGTGTTCGTCGGACAGGCCACGTCCGAGCACGCGGAGACCGACCCCCGGATCCACGAGCCCGATGTCCGCGGCATGGTCGGCAGCCGACTGCGCGCCGTCACGGCCGGCCGGATCTCCTACGCCTTCGACCTGCGCGGGCCAAGCGTCGTCCTTGACACCGCGTGCTCCTCGTCGCTGGTCGCCGTGCACGCCGCACGGCAGAGCCTGCTCACCGGTGAGAGCGACCTGTGCGTCGCCGCGGGCGTCAACGTCATCCTGTCCCCGCACGACTCCATCGCCTACGCCCAGGGAGACATGCTCTCTCCCGGGGGCCGCTGCCGGTTCGGCGACGCCCGCGCCGACGGGTTCGTCCGCAGCGAAGGCGTGGGCGCGGTGGTGCTCAAGCGGCTGGACGACGCGCTCCGGGACAGCGACCCCATATGCGCGGTACTGCACGGCAGCGCGGTCACCAACGACGGCGCGGCGAGCGGACTGCTGATCCGCCCCTCTGTGGACGGGCAGACCGAGATGATGCGCGAGGCCTGTCTCAGTGCCGGTATCAAGCCCACGGAACTCGACTACGTCGAAGCGCACGGCACCGGGACTCAGGTCGGGGACGGGGTGGAACTCCGGGCGCTCGCCGAGTCGGCCGGCCCGGGTCGGCCGGCAGACCGGCCGTTGCTCACCGGATCGGTCAAGACCAACCTCGGTCACACCGAGGCCGCGGCCGGCATCGCCGGACTCATCAAGACCGCGCTGATCCTCCGGCACGGTGTCGTTCCCGCGTCGCTGCACCTCGACGAGGAGCATCCCCTGCTGGCGCAGGACGGTTTCCCCGTGCAAGTGGTGACCCGCAACCGGCCCTTGAACACGGCGAACACGGCCGGTTCCGGCGCCCTGGCCGGTGTCAGCTCCTTCGGCCTGTCCGGGACGAACGCCCATCTGGTCGTCGGCGCCCACGTCCCCGGGCCCGCGTCCGCGTCCGCGTCCGATGAGCGTCGCAGAGCCACGGACGCCGGGCCCCACCTGCTGGTGCTCAGCGCGCGGACGTCCGGCTCGCTCCGTCGCCTGGCCGAGAGTTACGCGGCCTACCTGGGCCCCTCCGGGCCCGGTCGCCCGTACCGGCTCGGCGACATCTGTTCCGCCGCGGCCACCGGGCGCGACGCTCATCCGCACCGGCTGTGGGTCGTGGGCGACGACCACGACTCCCTGTCGCAGAGGCTGCGCGCCCTCGCCGCGGGCGAGACCCTTCCCGACGGCGGAATCGCGGAGGCGGGCCTGTCGGGTGACAAGCGCATCGCCTTCGTCTTCTCGGGGCAGGGGTCGCAGTGGGTGGGCATGAGCCGGGCTCTGTACCGTTCGTCGTCGGCCTTCCGCACGGCATTGGACGCGTGCGACCGGGCCGTGCGCAAGGAGCTCGGCCGGTCGGTCCTGGAGCAACTGGCCTCCGACGACCTCGAGTTCCCCACTGACGTGAGCACCGTCCAGCCCGCCCTGTGGGCCGTACAGGTGGCGCTCGCCGCTGCCTGGCGCGATCGCGGCGTGGAGCCGGACCTGTGCATGGGCCACAGCATGGGAGAGGTCGCGGCCGCCCATGTCTCCGGCGCCCTGTCACTCGACGACGCGGCCGCGGTGATCTGCCGACGCAGCCGACTGATGCAGCGCACGGCGGGACAGGGCGCCATGCTCGTCGTCGAGCTGTCGGCCGCCCAGGCGCGGCAGTACACCGAGGCGCACGGGGAGTCGGTGTGCGTGGCGGCCGAGAACGCGCCCACCACCACCGTGCTCGCGGGTGATGCCGCCTCCCTCGCCTCCCTGCGGGCCGAACTGGAGAAGAGCGGCGTCCTGTGCCGCCGGGTGCAGGTGAACGTGGCCTCGCACTCCCCGCAGATGGACTCCCTGCGCGACGACCTGCTGCGCGAACTCGCCGTTCTCTCCCCCGGGCCCGGGGCGACGGCCATGGTCTCCACCGTTGACCGCTCCGACGTCGAAGGACCGGAGCTGACGGCCGGCTACTGGATGGACAACCTGCGCCGCCCCGTCCAGTTCGCCGACACCGTACGGGAAGTGGCCCACGCGACGGAGAGCGTCTTCCTCGAGGTCAGCCCGCATCCGGTTCTCGTCGCCGCCATGGACGACACACTGGGCGCCGACCACGGCGACGGCGCCGCGGTGGCTTCGCTGCACCGCGGGTGCGACGAGCCCACCGACCTGGCCCGGGCGGCCGGCCGGCTCTTCGCCCAAGGCGGGCGGGTGGACTGGCAGCGGTGGTACGGCGGCGGCCCACGGCACGTACCGTCACTTCCCACCTACTCCTGGGACACGGTGCAGTTCCGGCGCGAGGTGGCCGACCCCGTGGCCGGACACGGATCCGGCGCCTCCCAGGTCCGGCGGATCGACCTCGCGTCATGGGGCGCGACCGCCGCATGGGGTGACGGCGTCGCGGTCCACGGAGTCGCGCCCGTCCCGCCCGTCGTGTACGTCGCGGCGATGCTGGAAACGGCGCAGGAGGCCGATCGCAGCGCATCCGTCGAACTGCGGGACGTGCAGCTGGGCGACGCACATGTGCCCGTCGAAGCGGCCGGCGACACCACCCTCCAAGTGGCCCTGGACGGGCACCGGGAAGGAGACGGACAAGCCCGCACCATGACGGTGCGAGCCTCGCGCCCGGGCACACCCGACTCCGTCTTCTGCGCTTCGGGACGGGTCGTCAGGGCGGACACCGACGACGCGGGACCCGAGACCTCGGGCGCCCTCGACGATGCTCTGGCACGGTGCCGGGACTACGTGGGGGCACAGGACTTCCACGCACTCGCGCGGCGCCACGGGTACGACATCGGAGAGGCGTTCCGTTCCGTGGAGCATCTGTGGCGGCGCGACGGCGAGGCCGTGGCTCGCGTGCGGCTGACGAGGCCCATGCCACGAGCCGGCTGGGAGGCGGGGCTCCAGTCAATCCTGGCGGCCCGGCCGGGAGCCGCGTCCGGCAACGACGACGTCGCCCACGTGCCCGTGTCCTTCGATTCGGTCCGGTTCCACGCGGAACTGGAGCCGGAGTTCTGGAGCCTGAGCACGGTGCGGCCCGAGAGCGGCGGAGCCTCGCTCCGGGCCGACGTACTCCTGATCGCACCGGACAGTCGCGTCCTGGCCCGGTTCTCCGGAATCCGTTTGCGGCGGCTCGCACGGACGTCGCGGCCGAGCACGCCCCTGGCAGACGTGCCCGCGCTCGTATCGGCGCTCGCCGAGCAGTGCACGGCGCCGCTGACCGGTCTGGTCAGAAGGGTCACGGAGCCCTTCGGCGCCGGCTTCCTCGGCGGCCTCCTGCGCCCCGCCGTATCGCCGCCGGCCGACCCGGATCCCGAGACCTCGTCCCGCCCCCGTGGCACAGACGCGGCGGAGACCCTTCTCGCGCACTCCGCAGCGCTGTTGGGCATGCGGGTGTCGGACATCGACGAGCGGCGGTCGTTGCACGAACTCGGTCTCGACTCGCTGATGGCCTCCCGGCTCCGGCAGCGCCTGCATCACCGTCACGGCGTCGAGATCACCGCAGGGCGACTCCTGGGAACGGAGAGCGTCGCCAGCCTGCGCAAGAGCCTGGGATGACCCCCGCGTTACGGAGAGGGTGCTTTGGCAGGATCAGAAACCAAACTTGCACTGTGGTATAAAAAAACCTCCAGCAGCGTCGGGCCGTGTCACTCAGGCTTGATGTGCTCGACACAAACAGGAGGGACGGAATGGACTCGCGTGCGACGATGCCGCCAGTCGGCCGCCGGGAACGCAACAAACAGCGCGTCAGGGAACGTCTCTACTCGGCGGCGGTCGAGCTCTTCGTGGAGAAGGGGTACGACCACACCTCCATCGACGAGATCGCGGAGCGGGCCGATGTGGCACGTGGAACCTTCTTCAACTACTTCCAGCGCAAGGAAGACATCATCGGCGCCTGGGGAGACAGGAGGCGTGCCGCGCTCGTGACGGGCCTCGAAGCGGACAGTGCGTTCAACCCCAGTTCGGTCGCGCAACTCCAGCAGTGCATGACGGTCCTCGTCCGCATCAACCAGGAGGAACCGCGGCTCACCACCGCCATGCTCACCGCCTGGGTGAAGGCGGGCCGGCCGATCCTCGAGGAGCCGTACGTCGCGGAGGTGTTCGCGAGGATCGTCGACAGCGGGGTGCAGCAGGGAGAGCTGAGCCCGGGAATGTCGCCGATCTGCGCAGGCAACGTGCTGCGCGACGTCTACCTCGGAGCCCTCTACCGATGGGCCCAGAAACCGTCGGACACCACCGGATCCCTGGCCGACGAGCTGCAGCAGATCCTGCGACTTCTCCTCGACGGCATGACCGCGAGGACCGCTCCCTAAAGCCCCGCGATCGCGTTCCACCGCTTCGCGAACTCCGTCCGCTCCTCCGACGTGATGTCCCGAGCGATCGCGAGCCGCTTGCGCATGGCGTCGTCCGGGAAGATCAGCGGGTCCTCCGCCAGCGCGGCCAGCTCCTTGTCCTTGGACGAGGCGAGGATGTCGCGCGCGGCCGGTACGGGGCAGACGTAGTTGACCCAGGCGGCCAGGTCCGCGGCCACCTCCGGCTCGTAGTAGTAGTCGATGAGCGCTTCCGCGTTCTGCTTGTGGCGGGCCAGGTTGGGGATCATCAGGGATTCCGCCCAGAGTTCGGCGCCCTCCTCGGGGACGACGAACTCGATGTCCGGGTCGTCCGCCTGGAGCTGGATCACGTCGCCGCTGTAGGCCTGGCAGGCCAGGACGTCGCCGCTCGACAGGTCCTTGATGTAGTCGTTGCCGGTGAAGCGGCGGATGTGTTTCGAGGCCACCAGCTTCTCCACCCGGTCGCACACCGCGTGGAAGTCGTCGGCCTTCCACTTCGTGATGTCGACCCCGTCGCCCTGCATGAGCAGCGCGAACGACTCGTCGAGCCCGGAGAGCAGTGTGACCCGGCCCTTGAGGTCGTCGTCCCACAGGTCCGATACGTGCTTGATCTCCCGGCCCAGCTTGCGCTTGTTGTACGCGATGCCGGTGATCCCGGACTGCCAGGGCACCGTGTTCTTGCGGCCGGGGTCGAAACTGGGCGAACGCAGCAGCGGGTCAAGGTACTTGGTGACGTTCGGCTGCCTGCTGCGGTCCATCTCCTGGACCCAGCCGAGCCGCACGAAGCGGGCGCACATCCAGTCGCTGATGACGATGAGGTCGCGGCCGGTCTCCTGGTGGTTCATCAGGGACGGGCTGATCTTGCCGAAGAACTCGTCGTTGTCGTTGATCTCCTCCGTGTAGCGGACGTCGATGCCCGTCCGCTTCTCGAAGGCGTCGAGCGAGGGCCGCTTCGTCGAGTCGTCGTCATCGGTGTCGATGTACAGCGGCCAGTTGGCGAAGGTCAGCGTCCTGTCCCGCCGGGAACGGTCCCCGGCCGCGCGCTCGCCGGGTCCGATGTACGCCGCGGGCACGCCGCAGCCCGCGAGCGTGCTGACGGCCGCCCCACCGCCGATGGCACGCAGCAGGGACCGACGGGAGACTGAGGAGGCTCTGGGGTTCGCTCGCACCCCGGCAGCATGCGCCTGCGTGTCACGTACAGGCAATGGACGCTGCGTCGAGCCGAGCGGTCGGGAAGCGACACCCTGTCGATCACTTGTCGACCACGTGAGTCCGATGCGCCCATCCGCCTCCCGCCGGTCACGCGGGCTCCAGCCACCCCGCGAGGTCCCCCGCCGTGATCCGCACCGCCGCGGCCGCGTCCACCGGCCCCGGGTAGAGCCGGTACACCGTGCCGGACGCGATGCCCTTTGCCCCCTCCAACTCGCCGTGCAGGAGGGCGAGTAGCGCGCGGCGGCCCGCCAGCTCAGGGCCCGGCTCCGCGCGCAGCTCGTCCGGCTCCCAGCCGTCGCGGACACGCAGCGCGAAGTCGGCGCGCGGCTCGTCCTCGGCGCGGCGGTAACCCCACAGGACGTGGCCCTTGCCCCGCACGTACACGGTGCCGTCCGTGCGGGCCGCCGCCGTCCAGCAGGCGAGGTCCCACAGGGTGGCCCGGCCGCCCGGCCGGAAGGTGTCGAGCAGGTCGTTGCCCATGCGGCCGAGCTGCTTGCTGTACCGCCACACGTCGTGGTTGCCGTCGCCCGTGACGAGAGTGACGTCGGTCCACCAGGCGCGCCGCGACCGCAGGTCGACGATCATCGGCACACGCAGCGCAGCGTGGCCCGCGAGGTCGAAGCGCTGCCGCACGGTCCGCGGGTCGTAGACCGCGCGCCCCGTGCCCTCCACCGCCATGAACCCCGCGAAGGCGTCCGGGAGTTCGTCGAAGGGGACGTTGTTGTACGAGAGGACCGCGGGCACCACGAAGCGCACCCCCACGTTGGCCAGCCGCGGCAGGTCGAGGTCCAGGTACTCGGTGGCGCCGTGCGGGGCGGGCGCCGATGTCAGGTCGCCGGAGTGCCGGGCGGCGCCGCCCGCGTACGTCAGCTGCGTGTAGTCGCACAGGCCGATGAAGCGCCACAGGTCGTCGTAGAGCGCGACGGACAGGTCGAGGTCGACCCGCACACCCTTGGGCTGCAGCCAGTGCAGGAAGAGCCGCACGGTCTCGCTGTCCGCGGGCATGGGCAGCGAGCTGCCACGCGGAACGGCGACCAGCGAGGCCGCCGAGGCGCGCTCGGCGAACGGCACCGGAAGGTCGTCGAGCGAGGCGTCAAGGACGGCCACCTCGTACTGCTCGCCCCGCGAGCCCGCGGCGAGCCGCCGCACCGCCTCCGCCTCGATCAGCTCCCCGGCACGCCCCGCCACCCGGGACGGCAGCGGCGGCCGGTGGTCCTCGACGGCGTAGGCCCGGGTGACGCGCCCGCGCGGGAAGAAGACGCGGCGGTGCCCCGGCACGGAACGGACCTTCATGCGGCCGTACGCCCCGAGGAGCGGCCCGGGTCCGGAGCGGGGCAGGGCGTCCGCGAGCGCCTCGCCCACCGCGTCCGGCAGGGTCTCGGAGCCGGACCGGGCCAGCAACAGGTCCAGGCGGCGCAGGAGTTCACCGGGGCGCTCGCGCAGCAGCCCGGCGGCGGCCGTGGTGTCCCAGCGGCCGATGGCCTCCTCGACGCGGCCCTGCCAGGTGACGATCCGCAGCCGGTCGCCCTCGATGCGGACGTCCTCGTGCCGGGCGGCCTCGGCGAGCAGCACCTCACCGAGCGCGGAGTCCCCGATGCGGGTCCCGCGCAGGACGGCGAAGGCGAGTGCCACGCGCGCGTGCCGGTGCGCCTGCTCGAAGGGGTGCAGGATTTCGCCGACCCGCTTCCAGGCGCGCGGGTTGCGGGCCATGTCCTCGGCGAGGCGACGGAGGTCGAACCCGTCGAGCAGGGCGAGGAGTTCACGGCGTACGGCACGCGGGAGCCCGCGCAGGCGCGGCAGTTCGAGCAGGTCGGGGTCGCCACCGGCACGCACGACTAGCATGCGCAGCACGTCGGTGGCGGTGTCCGCGTACCGCCCCACGAGCGCGCGCACGTCCGGCACGTCGAGCAGCGGCGCGAGGGCGAGCGCCTTGCTCTCGCGCAGGGGTATGTCCGCCGGGAGCCAGTGCGCCGCGTCGGCCGGGTCGAGGTGCCCGAGCAGCAGGACCAGGTCGTCGTGGTCCTGCGGGCTCAGAGGCGTGCGGCGGGCGAGCAGGGCGGCGAGCTCGGCGGCGGCGTCGCCCGGCGCGGCCAGGCACAGCGCGCGCAGGATCTCGCCGCCGTCGCCGCCGAGTCCGGCGCCGGAGTCGATCCAGGGGTCGGTGGGCCCGTCCGTCTCGTAGCGGTTCTCGCAGATGGGGCAGGCGTACCAGACGCAGCACAGGTCGCAGCAGCCCGTGTCCAGCTCCTTGCGGTGGCAGTCGTCGCACAGCAGATGCGCGCAGGGCGCGAGCGCGCGGACGCGGGACTGGGTGCCGGCGCAGTTCATGCAGGGCTGGTGCGGCTGGGCGGCGAGGTGCGCGACGACGAGGGAGGTGTAGCGGTCGTACGCGTGCTGGTACGGGATGTCGTCGGGGAAGCGCTGGAACAGCGGGGCGTGGTGGCGGTCGGAGCCCATCAGCGCGTCGACGTCGGCGATCAGCTTGCGGCCGGTCTCGGCGAGGTCGGCGACGGAGAGCGCGGCCAGCGCGCGGCGCAGCGGGGCGGTCAACAGGTGCCCGCGGTCGGCGAGTTCGGCTTCGAGGACGACCACGGCGGCATCGGTCACGGCGGTCCGTCCGGCGCCGGAGGGAACGTACACACCCTGGCGGCGGCGCAGCAGCAGCCCGGCGAGATCGTCGGCCGTCGTCGTCATCAGGTCCCACCCCCGTAGGTACAGAAAGGCGGGGGCGGAGAGTGGGTGCGCTACGGATCTTTTACAGAGATGAGGAAGAAGGAAGCACACCACGGAGCCGCCCCCGCGTTCCTGACGGTACGCGGGGGCGGATAAGGCGTCACATGATTAACCGCCGAGAGCCCCGTAGGGGCGCGGGGAACTGCGCGACAAGCCCCCACGGCCCCGCGGAGGCCAACGGCGAGCGACCAGGCAGACGGACTCGCCCACCCGGTTCACGCCGCCCGAGGCGACTAGCCCTCGATCGACGTCATCACGTGCTTGATGCGCGTGTAGTCGTCGAACCCGTAAGCCGAAAGGTCCTTGCCGTAGCCGGACTTCTTGAAGCCGCCGTGCGGCATCTCCGCGACCAGCGGGATGTGCGTGTTGATCCAGACGCAGCCGAAGTCCAGGACCTTGGCCATGCGCATCGCACGCGCGTGGTTCTGCGTCCAGACCGAGGAGGCCAGGGCGTAGTCCACGCCGTTGGCGTACGACACGGCCTGCGCCTCGTCCGTGAAGGACTGGACGGTGATGACCGGGCCGAAGACCTCGTTCTGGATGATCTCGTCGTCCTGCTTGAGGCCGGAGACGACGGTCGGGGCGTAGAAGAAGCCCTTCTCGCCGACCCGCTGACCGCCCGCCTCGACCTTGGCGTGCGCCGGGAGGCGGTCGATGAAGCCGGAGACCTGCTTCAGCTGGTTGGCGTTGTTGAGCGGGCCGAAGAGCACGTCCTCGTCGTCCGGCTGGCCGGTCTTCGTGTCGGACGCGGCCTTGGCGAGCGCGGTCACGAAGTCGTCGTGGATGGACTCGTGGACGAGCACGCGCGTGGCGGCCGTACAGTCCTGGCCCGCGTTGAAGAAGCCCGCCACCGAGATGTCCTCGACGGCCTTGGCGATGTCGGCGTCCTCGAAGACGACGACCGGCGCCTTGCCGCCCAGCTCCAGGTGGACCCGCTTGAGGTCCTTGGAGGCGGACTCGGCGACCTGCATGCCGGCGCGCACCGAGCCGGTGATGGAGGCCATCGCCGGGGTGTGGTGCTCGACCATCGCGCGGCCGGTGTCACGGTCGCCGCAGACGACGTTGAAGACGCCCTTGGGGACGATCGAGCCGATGATCTCGGCCATCAGGACGGTCGAGGCGGGGGTCGTGTCCGAGGGCTTGAGGACGACGGTGTTGCCCGCGGCGAGCGCCGGGGCGAACTTCCATACGCCCATCATCATCGGGTAGTTCCACGGCGCGACCTGCGCGCAGACGCCGATCGGCTCGCGGCGGATGATGGAGGTCAGACCCTCCATGTACTCGCCGGCCGCGCGGCCTTCGAGCATCCGGGCCGCGCCCGCGAAGAAGCGGATCTGGTCGACCATGGGCGGGATTTCCTCGGACCGCGTGAGTCCGGTGGGCTTGCCCGTGTTCTCGACCTCGGCCGCGATGAGCTCCTCGGCGCGCTCCTCGAAGGCGTCGGCGATCTTCAGCAGGGCCTTCTGACGCTCGGCCGGCGTCAGGTCGCGCCAGGCGGGGAACGCGGCGGCGGCCGCCTCCATGGCGGCGTCGACGTCGGCCTGCCCCGACAGGGGCGCGGTGGCGTAGGACTCGCCGTTGGCGGGGTTGACCACCTCGGTGGTCCGCCCGTCGGCGGCGTCCCGGAATTCTCCGTCGATGTAGTTACGCAGACGGCGCAGCTCGGTGGTCACTTCCGGCCCTCCAGTCAGATGTCCAGTGGATGAGACACCCACCCTAGTCGGTGTACCGACGCTTTCAACATACCCGGGGGCCCAGAACTGCGAAATCCGTGACGATCGAAGCTCCAGACAACGAATTACATCGATCTGACCTTGCGGAACTGTCGAGTCCTGTGCACCATGGGGTCGTGGCCAGTCGCAGCGCAGATTCCAGCAGTTCCCGACAAGGGAACGGTTCTTCGTCCATCGACGCCGTCTCCCTGGCGATCATCGAACAGCTTCAGGAGGACGGACGCCGTCCGTACGCCGCCATCGGCAAGGCCGTGGGCCTTTCCGAAGCGGCCGTGCGCCAACGCGTCCAGAAGCTGCTCGACCAGGGCGTGATGCAGATCGTCGCCGTCACGGACCCTCTCACCGTGGGTTTCCGGCGCCAGGCGATGGTCGGCATCAACGTCGAGGGCGATCTGGATCCCGTCGCGGAGGCGCTGACGGCCATGGCCGAGTGTGAGTACGTGGTGATGACCGCGGGCTCCTTCGACCTGATGGTGGAGGTCGTCTGTGAGGACGACGACCACCTTCTCGAAGTGATCAACAAGCGCATCCGCGCCCTCCCCGGCGTGCGCTCCACCGAGAGCTTCGTCTATCTGAAGCTCAAGAAGCAGACCTATATGTGGGGAACCCGATAGCCGTGAGCAAGGACCTCAGCCAAACCGCGTACGACCACCTGTGGATGCATTTCACCCGCATGTCGGACTACGAGAACGCACCCGTGCCCACCATCGTGCGTGGCGAAGGCACCTACATCTACGACGACAAGGGCAAGAAGTACCTCGACGGCCTCTCCGGCCTGTTCGTGGTCAACGCCGGTCACGGTCGTCACGAGCTCGCCGAGACGGCGTACAAGCAGGCGCAGGAACTGGCCTTCTTCCCCATCTGGAGCTACGCGCACCCCCAGGCCGTCAAGCTCGCCGAGCGCCTCGCGAACCACGCTCCGGGCGACCTGAACAAGGTCTTCTTCACCACCGGTGGCGGCGAGGCCGTCGAGACCGCGTGGAAGCTGGCGAAGCAGTACCACAAGCTCACCGGCAACCACCAGAAGTACAAGGTCATCTCCCGCGCGGTCGCCTACCACGGCACCCCGCAGGGCGCCCTGTCCATCACCGGTCTGCCCGCGCTCAAGGCCCCCTTCGAGCCGCTCGTCCCGGGCGCGCACAAGGTGCCGAACACGAACATCTACCGCGCGCCGATCCACGGCGAGGACCCGGTGGCCTTCGGCCGCTGGGCCGCCGACCAGATCGAGCAGGAGATCCTCTTCGAGGGTCCCGAGACGGTCGCCGCCGTGTTCCTTGAGCCGGTGCAGAACGCCGGTGGCTGCTTCCCGCCCCCGCCCGGGTACTTCCAGCGGGTGCGCGAGATCTGCGACAAGTACGACGTGCTGCTCGTCTCGGACGAGGTCATCTGCGCCTTCGGCCGCCTCGGCACGATGTTCGCCTGCGACAAGTTCGACTACGTCCCGGACATGATCACCTGCGCCAAGGGCATGACGTCGGGCTACTCCCCGATCGGCGCCTGCATCATCTCGGACAAGCTCGCCGAGCCGTTCTACAAGGGTGACAACACCTTCCTGCACGGCTACACCTTCGGCGGCCACCCCGTCTCGGCCGCGGTCGGCAACGCCAACCTCGACATCTTCGAGAAGGAGGGTCTCAACCAGCACGTGCTCGACAACGAGGACGCGTTCTACCAGACCCTGCGCAAGCTGCACGACCTGCCGATCGTCGGCGACGTCCGCGGCAACGGCTTCTTCTACGGCATCGAGCTCGTGAAGGACAAGGCCACCAAGGAGACGTTCAACGACGAGGAGACCGAGCGCGTCCTGTACGGCTTCCTCTCCAAGGCGCTCTTCGAGAACGGCCTGTACTGCCGCGCCGACGACCGTGGCGACCCGGTCGTCCAGCTCGCCCCGCCGCTGATCTCCACCCAGGAGACCTTCGACGAGATCGAGGGCGTGCTGCGCCACGTGCTCACGGAGGCGTGGACGAAGCTCTGATCCACGGGATCCACAGGATCCGTGGGACCCCAGGGACCCCCGGGATCCATAGTGTGATCGAGTGATCAACACCGGCCCCGGGGGCGCCCGTTCGAGTGAGAACGGGCGCCCCCGGGCCGCGTCGTTTCCAGGCATCGCGGCCTGGATCCCTAGCGTGCCCAGTGACCGATCGGCCCCGCCTTCGTTCCCCCGTACGGGGGAGGCAAACTGATCTGAACCGAGGTGTACGTGATGGTGGCTCCGCCGGACAACGACGTGCTGTGGGCACGCGCCCTGCACGTCACACACAACGGCTCGCCCGCACTCACCGGCGTATCGCTGGGTGTGCGCGAGGGAGAGATCCTCGCCGTCACCGGCCCGCGCGGCAGCGGCAAAACGACTCTCCTGCGCTGTCTCTCCGGCCAGCTCCTGCCCGAGCAGGGCGAGGTCTGGTTCAACAGCACGCCGGTGCACAACATGGGGCCCGTGGTCCGCGAGCGCCTGCGCCGCGACCGCTTCGGCTGGATCGACCCGGAGCCGCACCTCGTGCCCGAGCTCACGGCCTGGGAGAACGTCGCGCTGCCGCTGATGCTGCGCGACGCATCGCACCGCGCCTCCAAGACCACGGCCCAGGAGTGGCTGGAGCGCCTCGACATCGGCGACTGCGCCCGCAAGCGGCCGCACGCGCTGCTCCAGGCCCAGCGCCAGCGCATCGCCATCGCCCGCGCCCTGGTCACGATGCCGTCCGTGATCTTCGCCGACGAGCCGACCGCCCCATTGCACCGCGCCGACCGCGCCCACGTCCTTCGTACGCTGACGACCGCGGCCCGCTCGCACGGCATCACGGTGGTCCTGGCCACGCACGACGCCGAGGTCGCCGCCCTCGCCGACCGGACGGTCGCCCTGCTCGACGGGAGGCGCGTGAACACGGTGCATCTGCCGGGGGCGGGCGAGCCGACGGCGCCGGCGGCCGGTGCCGCAGGGGCCGCGGCCTCCTCCGGGAGCGCCTCCGACGGCGACTCCGACGAGGCGGAAGGCCGGGCCGCGTGCTCGCTCTCCGTCTAGCCCGCGGGGCCCACCCCCTGGTCCAGCTGCGCAGGCTGCTCGTCGCCGCCGCTTCGGCCGGCACCGGCTTCCTGCTGCTGTGCACACTGGGGTACGCGATGGGACACCCGGACGCGTCCGGCGCGGCCCTGCTGCGGCTCGCCTGGTGTGTCGCGCCGATCGCCGCCACCGTCTACTTCGCCGTCACCGTCGCGCGCACCGACCCGGCGACCCGTCCGCGCTCAGGGCTCTCCGCCGTGGGGCTCGGCCCGGCCAAGCTCACGGTGCTCGCCGCGATCTCCACGGCCGTGGCGTGCACGCTCGGCTCGATGGTGGCGCTCCTGTTCTTCCTGCACCTGCGCGGCGACCTGACGGGACTGCCGTTCGACGGCGCCGCGGCCGAACTGCTCGCCGCCGACCAGCCGTTGCCCCTCGGCGCGGCCCTCACCCTCCTCGCCCTCGTCCCGCTGACCGCCTCCGCCGCCAGCGCGGCCGTACTGCGCCCCAGGACCACGAAGCCGGCCGACGAGCAGGACGAACCGCCCCACCAGGACGGACCGGCCGCACCGGCCGCACCGCCGAGCGGGCTGCCCTGGGGGATCGCGCTCCTCGCGGCGGGCCTCGCCGTCGAGGCGTACGCGAGCCGCTCCCCCGGCGCCTCCGACCTCACGATGCCCGGCGGTCTGACCGGCAGCCCCGCAGGCGTGCTCGCCGGGTGGACGCTCACGGCGGTCGGCCTCGCCCTCGCGGGCCCCGGCCTCACGTATCTGTGCGGACGGATCCTCCAGGCGGTCAGGCCCGGCGCGATGCGGCTCCTGGCCGGGCGCGGGCTCCAGGAGGAGGCACGGCGGATCGGGCGGCCCCTCGGCGTGCTCTGCGCGGTGGGCTCCGGGGCGTACGCGGCGCTCACGCTCTACTCCGGCGCGCGGCCCGAGGTCGGCCCGCTGACCACGCTCGGCTCGCTGCTCGTCGCGGGCTGCGCGGTCCTCACCCTGGCCACGGCCGCGGTCGACGCCAAGCACGCGCGCTCGGACACGACGTCCGCGCTGCTCCAGCTCGGGGCGCCCGCCTCGATGCTGCGCGGCACCGCGGCGCTGCGGGCAGGCGCGCTCGTGGCCGTGCTCGGGCCGCTGACCTGGGTGGTCGCGGAGCTGGCCGCGATGCCGCTCGCGGCCTGAGCGGCCCCGCCGACTGCGCGGGAAGAGACCGGGAAGAAATTTCGAGAAATTCCGCGACGGGCGATGAGTTCTGCGTCGAACGTACGTCTACCCCTCCGTAAGACACGGACCGCACGCGCCACGCAGAACTCACCACAACGGGAGACACCTCATGTACCAGCAGATGATCTTCGTGAACCTCGCCGTGAACGACGTCGACAGCTCCAGGAAGTTCTTCACGGAGCTCGGCTACACGATCAACCCGCAGTTCTCGACGGACGACTGCGCCTGCGTCGTGATCAGCGACACGATCGTCGCGATGCTGCTGAGCAAGCCGCGCTACCGCGACTTCACGAAGAAGGAGATCGCGGACTCGACGACGACCAGCGAGACGCTGCTGTGTCTGAGCGCCGAGAGCCGCGAGAAGGTCGACGAGCTGGTCGACAAGGCCGTGGCGGCCGGTGGCACGGAGGGCAAGACGCAGGACTACGGCATGATGTACGGCCGCGCGTTCGACGACCTGGACGGCCACACCTGGGAAATCATGTGGATGGACCCGTCCGAGGTCCAGGGCTGACGCCCGACGCCCGGCGCCCGGCGCCCGGCGCCCGGCGCCCGGCGCGGCCTGCTTAGCATGGGCGGATGCAGCCGACTCCCGAACCCGCATCCGCCCCCGGCCCCTCGCCCCGACTCCCGGGCGGCGACCGCGAGATCGAGTCGCTGGAGGAGTTCGACGAGATCGCCGCTCGCGGCTCGCTCGCCGGGTGCCGCGTCCAGGCCATAGACCTGACGGAGCGTACGTCCGCGTTGCGGGCCTGCGACGCCACGGGCGCGGTGTTCCTCGGCTGCCCGATGGAGCAGGACGCCGTGGACGCGATGCGGACCGCCGGGGCGCTGGTGTTCCCGCCCGTCCCCGGCCTGCCGTTCGACCCGTACCGCGGCCTGCTCTACACGCCGACCGAACTCTTCTCCGGACTCGCCGAGGGCGGGTACGAGTCGACCCCCGACGCCCGCGCGTACGCCTGGTTCCAGGAGACCAAGGCCGACGGCGACGTCTTCTCCTCGATGCTCCGCGCGATCCACGACGACTCGGTCTCGGACGCCCTCGACGAACTGCTGGTCAGCGCGCGGGTGGTGGGCGTCATGGGCGGCCACGCGATGGCCCGTGGCACGGAGGCGTACGAGGGTGCCGCGAGGCTCGGCCGCTCGCTGGCCCGCGCCGGGTTCACGGTCGCCACGGGCGGCGGTCCCGGCGCGATGGAGGCGGCGAACCTGGGCGCGTACGCGTCCGTCTTCCGCGACGAGATGCTGGACGAGGCGCTCGAACTCCTCGCCAAGGCCCCGTCCTTCACCCCTTCCATCACCGATTGGGCGCGGGCGGCCTTCGACGTCCGCGAGCGCTGGCCGTCGGGCGGCGCGTCGGTGGGCATCCCCACCTGGTTCTACGGCCACGAGCCGCCGAACGCCTTCGCCACCCACCTGGCCAAGTACTTCGCCAACGCCACCCGCGAGGACGGCCTCCTGGCCCGCTCGAACGCGGGCGTGATCTTCCTCCCCGGCGCGGCGGGCACGCTCCAGGAAATCTTCGACGCGGCAACCCCGAACTACTACGAGTCCCGCGGCGAACCGGCCCCCATGATCCTGGTGAACCAGACCCACTGGACGAACCGCCTCCCGGCATGGCCACTGCTGCAGGCGCTGGCGCGGGGCCGGTCGATGGAGTCGAGGATCGCCTTGGTGGACAGGGTGGAGGAGGCGCCGGACGTGCTGATGTCTCTCCCGTCCGGCGGCCGATTCAGCCCGCCCGGTGGAGAATCCAGCCCGTCCGGCGTTTGAGGACGAACTCGGCGGAGCCGGTGATGACGGAAACCAAGGCCCCCGCGCCAGAAGGGATCTTCAGCCCGTCCGGCGATTGAGGACGAACTCGGCGGAGCCGGTGATGACGGAAACCAGGGCCCCCGCGCCAGCGGGTTTTCGGGAAGGGGCGGGTTAGGGGATGAATCACCCGAACGAAGCCCGCTCCAGCCAGAACTCCAGCAACCCCCGCTCCCCCAACACCCCCGCTGTCGAGCGACCGCCGCCGGTAGAAGGCAAGCAGCACCTCTGTCAACGGCCCCCTCAAAGCAACGCTCGCCCTCTCATGCCCCCGCCGCCACACAAACCCCTCCTCCCCGAACTCAATGACCCACTCCGCATCAAGCCCCACCGGCGCATCAGTCGCATGCAGATGGATACTCCGCCCCACCCCACGCAACTCAGCCGCACTGTCCCCCGGATCAGACCGCTGCACATACCGCACGATCTCCAGCCACTCATCGATCGCATCGGCGGCGACATCCGGCGCAACCTCGTAGGCGACACCCGCGGCAATCGCCGCATCCGCCCGGTGAATCGCCACCTCGTGCGTCATCCGCCGCGCCCAGAACCCGGCACTCTGCGACTCGGCCCAGGTCCACACCGCAGTGTCGGCGCGCGCGCCGGACAGCGTCTTCGCAACCAGCTCCGCACCCTCGGCCAGCCAGGCATCGAGAGCAGCGGGGTCGTCCCCCTCGGGACCGTGGATGCCCGGGACCTCCTCCTCCGGGATGTCCCCCGTAGCCCGGGTAGCGACCAACCGCTCCGCCCAGCGCACGGCACCGCCGACATGGCGGGCGAGATGCCCCAGCGTCCACTCCGGACACGTCGGCACAGTGACCGAAAGATCCGCCCCGGCCAACGTGTCCCTCAAGAGACCCAGCTGGACCGCGACTTCGGCGCGGTGGCGGTCGTACTCCATCGTCGTTGCCGTCATGGGTGTCGTCACGGCCCGAACCCTAGGCAGATCCCCGGTCTACTCACACCGCATTAAAGCCCCGGGCCACCCACACAGACACGAACACCGCGGCCCACCCACACAGACACGAACGCCACGACCCACCTCAGCCCAGCACCACAACATCCCCCGCATCAAACGCGACCCCCACCGTCTCCCCCACCCCAGGCGCATCCCGCAACGCACAGGCCGCCTCAAGGCGCGGCCCCACCCGGGGCTCCAGATGGACGGCGACATGGGTGCCCCGGAAGGTACGCGCCGTCACCGCGCACGGCAGCCCCTCATCGGCGGGCACGAGCCGCACCCCGGCAGGCCGCACAAGGAGCCTGCACCGCCCGCTCGCCGCGTCCTCCGGCACCGGAACCTTGCCCCAGACGGTGTCCGCCACCTCACCGGCAACCGTCGCGTCGACGACGTTGTCGAAGCCGAGAAAGCGCGCCACGAACTCGTCCGCCGGATGCTGCCAGACCTCAAGAGGCGTACCGGACTGGGCGATCCGCCCCTCCCGCATCACCACGACCCGGTCCGCAAGGGCGAACGCCTCGCCCTGGTCGTGCGTGACCGCCAGCACGGTCGTTCCCAACTCGTCGAACAGCTCGCGGAGTTCGACGACAAGCCGCTCCCGGAGCGACCGGTCGAGCTGGCCGAGCGGTTCGTCGAGCATGAGCAGGCGCGGCCTAGGCGCGAGCGCACGCGCCAGGGCGACCCGCTGCTGCTCTCCACCGGAGAGTGAGGCCACGGCCCGCCGCTGGGCACCCGGCAGCCCCACCAGGTCGAGCAACTCGGCGACCCGGTCGGCCTGTTCGCCGCGCGACGCCCCGTGCATCCGCAGCCCGAAGGCGACATTGCCCGCCACGTCACGCTGCGGGAACAGCTGGTGGTCCTGGAACATCAGGCCGACCCCGCGCTTGTGCGCGGGCACACCACGCTGGTCCCTGCCGCCCAACAGGACCTGCCCGGCGTCGAGTTCCTGAAGCCCGGCGACCGCACGCAGCAGCGTGGACTTGCCGCTGCCGCTCGGCCCGAGCACGCACACGATCTCGTGCTCGTCGACCGCGAGCCCGACACGATCGAGCACGGCCCGCGCCGCGAACCGCACGGTCGCATCGACCAAGGTCAGCAACCCCGCACCCGCACCACCAGCACCACCGGCCCCCACACCCCCGGCACCCACACCCCCGGCACCCACACCCACACCCACACCCACACCCATCAGAACTCCCCAGTCGTGCGATCGGTACGGAGCCGTTCGAGCAGCAGCAGCGACACCGCGCACACCACCATCAAAATCGTCGAAAGTGCCATCGCCTGCCCGTAGTTGAGCTCCCCAGCCCGCCCAAGGAGCCGCGCCACGGCGACCGGAAGCGTCGGGTTGTCCGGCCGCGCGATGAACACGGTCGCGCCGAACTCCCCCAGGGACACGGCGAAGGCGAACCCGGCGGCGATCAGCAGCGCCCGCCGCACCATCGGCAGGTCGACCTCCCGCCAGGCCCGCAGCGGCGAGGCCCCGAGCACGGCCGCCGCCTCGCGCAGGCGTCCGTCCACCGCGCGCAGGACGGGAAGCATGGTGCGTACGACGAAGGGCACGCCCACCAGGGCCTGCGCGAGCGGCACCAGGATCCACGTGGACCGCAGGTCGAGCGGAGGCTTGTCCAGCGTGATCAGGAACCCGAAGCCGACCGTCACCGCGGACACCCCGAGCGGCAGCATCAACAGCGCGTCGAAGCCGCGCACCAGGCGGCCGGCCTTCCGGGTGAGCGCCGCCGCCGCGAGCCCGCCGATCACCAGGGCGATGGCGGTGGCGGCGAGCGCGTACTGCAGCGAATTCCAGACCGCGTCGATCGGCGGGACGAGGAAGGCGCCCCCGTCCGCCGAGGTCAGCTCCTTGTAGTAGGTGAAGCCATAGCCGCCGGGACCACTCAGCGACCGCTCGATCAGCACGCCGAGCGGCAGCAGTATCAGCACGGCGATCGTGACCATGACCCCGGCGAGCAGCGTCCACTGCCCGGCGCCGCGCGGACGCCGCGCGACCGCGGACGCGTCAACCAGCTTCAGCGCGGTCTCCCGCCTGCGCACGGTCCACGCGTGCACGGCGAGGATCATGCCGACCGCAGCGAACTGCACGATCGTCAGGACGGCGGCCGTCGACAGGTCGAGGAGCTGGGCGGTCTGCCGGTAGATCTCGACTTCGAGCGTGGAGTACGCGGGTCCGCCGAGGATCTGCACGACGCCGAAGGAGGTGAAGGTGAAGAGAAAGACCATGAGTGAGGCGGCGGCGACCGCGGGACCGAGCGCGGGCAGCGTCACCGTCCGCCAGGCGGTCCACCGCGAGGCGCCGAGCATCCGCGCGGCCTCCTCCTGACGCGGGTCGAGCTGCGACCAGAGCCCGCCGACCGTCCGTACGACGACGGCGTAGTTGAAGAAGACGTGCGCGAGCAGAATCGCCCACACGGTCGTGTCGAGCCGCACGCCCCACATCTCGTCGAGCAGCCCGCCGCGGCCGAGCAGCGCGAGGAACGCCGTCCCGACAACGACCGTCGGCAGCACGAACGGCACCGTGACGACCGCCCGCAGAATCTGCTTGCCCCTGAATTCGAAGCGCGCGAAGACGTACGCGCCGGGGAGCGCGATGAGCAGCGTGAGCGCGGTCGACGCGAGCGCCTGCCAGGTGGTGAACCACAGCACGTGCCGGACGTCGGACTGCGCGAGCACATCGGCGATCCGCCCGAACTGCCACTCCCCGCCCACCTTCAGGCCGCGCGCGACGATCGCGGCGACCGGATAGGCGAAGAAGACCGCGAAGAACGCGACGGGCACGGCCATCAGGCCGAGCCGAGCCGCGCTCCCACGCGAGAGCCCCTTGCGCCCCTTGCGCCCCTTGCGGGACTTGCCTACTTCAGTACGAGCGAGGTCCACGACTTGACCCACTGCTCGCGGTTGTCGGCGATCTTCTTCGGAGCCATGGTCTCCGGCTTGTCGATCGTCACGCCGTGCTTGACGAACAGCTCGGGCAGCTCGGCGTTCTCGCGCACCGGGTTCACGAACATGTTCAGCGGCATGTCGTCCTGGAACTTGGTGCTGATCAGGAAGTCGAGGAGCGCCTTGCCGCCCTTCTCGTTCTTGGCGTTGCTGAGCAGACCCGCGTACTCGACCTGCCGGAAGCAGGTGCCGGTCGCGACGCCGGTCGGCGCCTCCTTGGGCTGCGGCTTGGCGTAGAGCACCTCGACGGGCGGCGACGAGGCGTACGAGACGACGAGGGGCCGATCACCCTTGGCCTTCTTCCCCCCGGCAGACCCGGAGAACTCCTCGTTGTAGGCCTGCTCCCAGCCGTCGACGACCTTGACGCCGTTGGCCTTGAGCTTCTTCCAGTAGCCCTGCCAGCCGCCGTCGCCGTACTGGGCGGCGGTACCGAGCAGGAACCCGAGACCGGGCGACGAGGTGGCGACGTTCTCGGTGACAAGCAGATCCCTGTAGGCGGGCTTGGTCAGATCCTCGAACGACTTCGGCGGCGCCAGCTTCTTGTCGGCGAAGTACTTCTTGTCGTAGTTGACGCAGATGTCGCCGCTGTCGACGGGCGTCACGCGGTGCTTGCCCTGATCAACGCGGAACTGCGAGTTGACCTGGTCCAAGCCCTTGGCCTCGTAGGACTGGAAGAGTCCGTTGTCGAGCGCGCGGGAGAGCAGCGTGTTGTCGACGCCGAAGAAGACGTCGCCCTGCGGGTTGTCCTTGGAGAGGATCGCCTTGTTCACGGCGGCGCCGGCATCCCCGTCCTTGAGGACGTTGACCTTGTAGCCGGACTGCTTCTCGAACTCCTTCAGTACGTCCTTGGAGACGTTGAAGGAGTCGTGGCTGACGAGCGTGACGCTCTTGGAGTCGTCCTTGCCGCCGCTGCCCGCCGACTCGCTGCCGCAGGCGGAGAGCGCGACAAGCCCGAGACCGACCGCGACCGCGGTGACGGTGACCTTCTTGGTGGTGGTGCTCACTGAATCATTCCTCCTGGAGTGACCAGGAAGAGACGCGGCCCTGCCCGCGGACCGGACCGGTCCGCGGGCAGGGCGCAACAGCTTGAGTGATGACCGAACTTCCTACCCGGAATGACCCGGGCAAGGTTCAGAGGGTCTGCGGCCAACCTGTCCTTGGCTGCCGCACTCTCAGCGCTGTGGCGCTCCCCTGTCGGAATATGAAGATGTGTTCCGGCTATGAAGTTGTGTTTCGGCCAGCCTAGCGCTCGGATGCGGCGAGCTGACCGCACGCCCCGTCGATCTCCTGGCCGCGGGTGTCACGCACGGTGACAGGCACCCCATGAGCGGCGATGGCATCCACGAAGGCCTTCTCGTCCTCCGGCCGAGATGCCGTCCACTTCGAACCCGGCGTCGGGTTCAGCGGGATCAGGTTCACGTGCACGGGCTTGTTCTTGAGCAGCCGCCCGAGCCGGTCACCGCGCCACGCGTGGTCGTTGATGTCGCGGATCAGCGCGTACTCGATGGAGAGGCGACGCCCCGACTTGGCGGCGTACTCCCACCCCGCATCCAGCACCTCCCGCACGTTCCACCGCGTATTGACGGGTACGAGGGTGTCGCGGAGCTCGTCGTCGGGCGCGTGCAGCGAGATGGCGAGGCGGCACTTGAAGCCCTCGTCGGCGAACCGGTGGATGGCCGGCACCAGGCCGACGGTCGACACGGTGATCCCACGCTGCGAGAGTCCGACCCCGTCGGGCTCGGGGTCCGTCAGCCGGCGGATGGCGCCGGTCACGCGGTTGTAGTTGGCGAGCGGCTCGCCCATCCCCATGAAGACGATGTTGGAAAGCCGGGCGGGCCCGCCCGGAATCTCCCCGTCCCGCAACGCACGCATGCCGTCCACGATCTGGTGCACGATCTCGGCGGTCGACAGATTCCGGTCGAGTCCGGCCTGCCCCGTCGCACAGAACGGACAGTTCATCCCGCACCCGGCCTGCGACGAGATGCACATCGTCACGCGGTCCGGATAGCGCATGAGCACGGACTCGACGAGCGTCCCGTCGAAGAGGCGCCACAGCGTCTTGCGCGTGGTGTCGTCGTCGCAGCTGATGTGCCGCACCACGGACATCAGCTCAGGAAGCAGCGCCTCCTGGAGCTTGCCCCGCGAACCGGCGGGAATGTCGGTCCACTGCTCCGGGTCGTGCGCGTACCGCGCGAAGTAGTGCTGCGAGAGCTGCTTGGCGCGAAACGGTTTCTCGCCGACAGCGGCGACGGCTTCCTTGCGCTCGGCGGGCGTGAGGTCGGCGAGATGCCGCGGCGGCTTCTTGGCTCCGCGGGGCGCGACGAAGGTGAGTTCTCCGGGTACAGGCATGGTTCTTCCAGTGTCGCAGACGGCTGGGGCCCGGCCAGGTCACCGCCCATCGGTGGTGGTCGTTGTTGGTCACTGCTGGTCGCTGTGGGCCCCCCTTGGACGGCCCACAGACGGCCCGGCGCTCCGTCGGCTGACGTGCGAGAAGAAGCCCATGAGCCCTGTCCGGCCCCCGTACCGCCACGGCCCTCAGACGTGCGTCGAGAGCACGGCCCGTATCGCTGTGCGCCGCGACTCAAGCGTCTCAACGCAGGTCAGAAGGGCACTGCTAGATGACGCATCACGGCTCAGCGCCACGACGGCCCACTTGCAGAGGTATTCGAACACATGACCTAATCTCTGTCATGGCGTCGACCCCCTTCCTCAACGACCTGATCCAGCTCCAGACCGCTTGGACCCGCACGTAGGAGGCGCTCGCCGATCCTCAACCGGCCCACCCCGCGAGGCTGCGCCGTGTTCTACAGCAGCTCTCCACTCGCCTGATGTGGCACCCGTTCTGGTCCACAGAAGCAGGCAGGTCGCCAGCAGCCCGCGTTGGAGCTGCGCCACCTCGCCTCCGCGCGTTCAGAGGGGCACACGTCACGAACGAGCACCTCACCGAGCAGCAAGAGCGCATCCTGCACTGCATCCGGGAGTGGGTCGCCGAGTACGGCGAGAATCCCTCGGTCCGGGAAATCGGCGACCGGATTGGGCTATCCAGCACCTCGTCCGTCGCCTACCACCTTCGCCGTATGCGGGAGCGCGGCGTACAGGTCGAGACACGCGGCCGGACAAGTGGTCGATGCGCACACTGCGGACAGTGACTGAGAACGCCCCAAACACGGGACGACGCACACGAAGCACCCTGGCGGGGATCGAACCTGCGAGCAGTTGGAGCTGCAGCCTTACACCGAGCCCCTTCGGCTTAGCCGACGACTCCACGTGAGCCGGAATGGCGACCTGAATCAGAGCCGACCTAGAGACACCTGTCCAGCAAGAAACGTCCCGTATTTCAGGTCGACTCTGGGCGCCCGTATACCAGCCAGTCAAGAAAGCACGTAAGTTTCACATACTGAGTGGACTTCCAGCCGATCTCTCTTCCGCTCTTCTCGGCCTCCAAGAAGCTCCGCAGCTCGTCGACAGAGACCGCCTGGGGGGACATATAGACCGTGTAGTTTAGGACGCCCTTGACACCCTCCTTTTCCAGGAGGTCGGCTAGACACTCCACCCCCTCGAGATGCCTAGGGGCCGCTTTCCCATACGTGTCACTGGTGGAGATACCTCCCCTACTCTTCTCAGCCATTCGACGCACTCGAGCATGCACATTCGCTGATTCGAGAATATTGCCTGCCTCATCAAGCGCTTCAGCCTCTCGAAGGTACTTAAAGACGGGTATGTTCGAAGATCCCCCAATAGGCGAGGGAGAACCTGACCCAGCACTGCCGAGGCATCCAGAGAGGAATCCCCTGAGATTACGTCATCAATAATATTCCATCGCCCGAGCCCGACATACCCAGTCTGCCCCAACTGTGCACTGACCCCTACCCCAAACACTACCTCGATGTCATCGTCTTTCGAGGCGTCATCGATATCTGCGACCAATAGCCGGTTGTGGGGATCGTCCGAAAGGACCAGATCATAGACCTGCTCCTTGAGTCGCCGAAGCATCTTCGCAGGGAATGCCCTTTTCAATCCGGAAAGAACCTCGAATACTTCCACAAAATCAGGAACGGTTACTCGCAAGACTGTCAGCGAGAAGCCACCGTCCATCATGATCGTGTGCGGTTCAACAGACGACTCAGCTTCTGGTTGCCATTGAATAAACACTAGACGATCTCTTAGTTCGTCAATGTTCTCCTGCTTCAGGCACCCCGCCACAGATCGCAAAATTGACATAACATTCTCATCCCCGAGTGAATAACCGAGGAAAACAACGGGGTGCTCCACAAAGATCGTCATAAGCTTGGCCGCAAGATAGGCGTTTCGCCGCTCAAAGGTAGCGTAGTCCTTTGCAGTCAATACCAGACTATCGGGCGTGCGACAGCTTCCATGAATCTTGTAGATCTCACCAACCCCTTGAGGGTTGGCGAACAGAAGTTCATCCTGACCCACGAATGTCCGAAAATCAGGAAATAGCTCCTCCAACAGGGAGTCATAGTTCGTCGTGATAACGCCGTCGACCACAGCGTTTCTAAGAAGCTCGATTTCAGCCATTTCAGGCTGGCCCAAGCTAGCCAACGATGGAGTGACGGAGAGATGCTTCGCGATTTCTACTTTCAGGGCGGACTCGATGCCGTCCATGGAGCTCGACCATTCGTGACGGCTCGATTCAAAATCATCACTAGCCCACCAGATATCATGGAATACTTCGGCAATCTTCGATGCGACTGACGGTAGATATCCTTCCGCGCTAGTGCGGTAGAACTCGTAGGGCCGAGGGGTCAAGGCGGCGAACCTGCGCAGGAGACCCTCCCAGTCCTCTGTGCCGATGTAACGGCGAGACAGGCCGGATCCAACAAAAAGAAAGGGGGCCGTCATGCTGCGCAGGTGAGCCCCGAGCTTCGCTCGTACAACCGTCATAGAGCGCACTGTACGCCTGGCTTCCAGCTGAGTCGGGTTCTTTGCCAGGCCTCACTTTTAGTCGAGAGCCACTCGTTCGATTTGAGCACGCCGAGGGTGCCTCTTTCTGCTCGCAAGCTGCTATCACTGGTGCCAGATCCTGCGAGGAACAAGGGGACCTGCCCGTCTGACCGCCATGGATACGCCGGTACCTCGGCGTCGCAGGTCAACGCTGAAGCGGCTTAAGCACCCCAGTTTCCCAAGCTGATGCTCAAGAATGGCCTCATTCACGCGACGTGATCGGGAAGCAACCGGCTGGTGAACCCTTCTGCCCGCAGACGCTCAAACGCCTCGTAGGCAGACCATGGAATCTCTTGACTGATCATGAACCCCTGCTCGGGATAGACCATGAGCCGCTGTTGCGCCCCAACAAGCATGTCGATGACGAGCCGCGCATCTTGGATCGAGTCAACGTACTCCGCGAACGCCATGGCCGCAGACGCACTCACCCACGCCACGTCCGGCCAAACCTTGCACGCTGTGGCGTACGACCGACGCTCTTCGTAGGGCTTGCTGACCAGTAGCGCGGATTCAACGGACACCCCGCGCTCTACCAGCAAGGCCCGCGACAGCGTGATGTTCTCGCCAGTGTTCCGGGCCCGCGGCTCAACGAGGATCGCGTCTGCTGGCACTCCGAGCTCCAAGGCTCGCTCGCGGTAGTGATCAGCCTCCCCCTTCGGCATGACCTCCCGTGTTGTACGGCTGGTGGCTCCGGTGAAGACGATCAGCGGAGCCAGGCCACGGTGGTACAGGTCAGCCGTGACGTCAGCTACGCCGAGATCGTGACTGCCGAGCCCGATCGCCACCGAGCATCGTCGGGGTTCGTGGCCCATCTGCTGGAAGTCCCAGAGTTCCTGAGTATCGGCCCATGCCTGTACGGAGATCACGCCTTGCCGCCTTCTTCCTGCGCCGAGTCGGGCACCTTGAAGTCGTTGGACCACGCGTAGGGCGTGGCCGCGTGAACGCCGATGGCGAACTCCACCGTGTCATCTGCGGTGCAGGTCATGCCATGCAGCTCGACGATCCATTCCGTGGCCGGGAGTTGAACCGCGTACGGTGGCAGCGTGGCAAACGAAGATCTGGGGCGGACTCTTCGCCGCTTGCGCCGTCTAGCCGGCCTGACGCAAGAGGAATTGGCCGAGCGCTCGGACGTGTCCGTTGATGTAATCCGTCAGCTTGAGCAGCGCCGCAAGCACTCGGCACGCTTGCCCACGCTTCACGCCTTGGCGAACGGCCTCGGCGTGGAGCTGACGGCGCTTCTGGGGGATCCTCCTGCCGTCTCCTCGACGGGAGAGAACGACGGGCCGCGCTTCGTGGCGGTGCGCCGCGCCATCATGCCGGCGCTCTGGGGACCGGAGCCGAAGCCACCGGAGCCCGGCTTCTCGCTGACCGCCCTGCGCGAGCGGATCGCGGATGGCTGGACGCAGTACCACTCCGCTGAGTTCGACACGGTGATGCAGGCGCTGCCGGACATGATCTCGGACGCGCAGACGGCCACGGTGTCGAGCAGCGACGATGATCGGGGAGCCGGTTTCGCAGCGCTGGGCAAGGTCCTCCAGCTCGCCGGGCACGTCGCCGTACGCATGGGGAAAACAGACCTGGCGCTCATCAGTTTGGAGCGCGCCATAGACGCCGCGGGGCAATCCTCCGACCCCCTGCTACGCCCCATGATCGTCAACTCCGTTGCGTGGACCTACCAGCGGCAAGGGCGCCTCGGGGACGCCCTGAGCATCGCCCTGCACGCCGCCGACGACACCAAGGACAGCGGGCACACGGGGACCGCTGACGGGCTGAAGGTCTGGGGTGCGCTCACCATGTCCGCCGCCACGTCGGCCTCGCGCAGCAACGACTACGAGCGGGCAGCTGCGTTGATGGCGCACGCCGAGAAGGAAGCCGCCCGCGTGGCCAAGCTGCCGCAGGGCAGCGACAGCCGCATGGTCAGCGTGTTCAGCCCGTCGTCGGTGCGTATCGAGCGCGTCCGCCTGGCCGTCCAGTACGGGCACCCCGAAGAGGCCCTGAAGCTGGCCAAGGGAATGCGGCTGAGCAAGGACACCCCGCCGTCCTGGCGGACGTGGCTGTTGCTGGACGTGGCCCGAGCCCATACGGACCTTGGGAGCGCGGGAGAGGCTGTGAAGTCTCTTGAGTCGCTGCGTCGTGTTGCTCCGACCTGGATGCAGCACCACACGTTGGCCGTAGCCATCGTGCGTGACCTGTGGTCGATGCCCAACCACCCTGCAGGGCTACGGTCATTGGCCGAGTTCCTGGGGATCGCCGAATAGCGTCGCAAAAGTAGGACACCACATCCCTGTCACGCTGTGTAGCGAGCCGATTCCATGAGTCGTACAGCGCCCCGGCGACCGCGCGAACGGTCCCGAGGCATGGACGACTGAGATGGAGTCGACATGGGCGAGAGTACGGGCCCAGCATCCGGCGCGGGAAGCAGAACGAGCACACTTCGTACGCAGCCGGTCGAAGTACCAGACCCTGCCACGTTGTCCGTGGCCCAGACTTGCGGACGGGCCTGCGTGTGGTGCGCCGTCACGCTCTCCACAGAGACAGCCATCGAGCTCGGCTCTCGGTCGCAAGGTGGCTTCACTTGGTTCCCCCGTAGTTGCCGCCTCTGCGCCGTCGTCGCCGCACACAAGGCGCACCTTGAGCACTCCCTGAAGTGTCTCCGCTGCTACGACAACCCCGCCCGCTGTTCCGACGGTCAAGAGCTTCGGCAGACGCTGAAGGAAGCTCGGCGATGAGCGAGGGAACGCGGTTCTGCGGACGCTGCGATCAGCCGATCACCCAGGGGCAGCCCACCGTGACCTTCCTGAAGGTCTCCATCTCGGCTGGCGGCGCCACGATCACCTGGCACGCGACGTGTGCGAAACGGGCGGGGTACGTCCGCCGCACACAGTCGTAAACCCCCCTTGCCGTGGCTCGTCGGACAGCCCATGGCAAGGGACGGGGCGGCCCGCCCGTTTGTGAGCCTCGTGGCGGGCGGGCCGCCGGCACTGAGCAAGCACCTCGGGCACGTGGCGTACGGAAATTCGAACACGCGACCCAATCCGACCATGGCAGCGCGCAAGTAAGCCCCGGCACGTGGTGCCGGGGCTCACTCGGAGTGGTGTATCAGCGGTCCTGCGTCACCGGTCCCGTGTCACCGGTCCATCAGGACGAACACACCCCACCCGAGGTACTCGCGCTGATACCTGGCGTGCTGGGCAGGTCCCGCGGCGAGTTCCGCGCGCAGTTCGTCGGCCAGCTCGTCGTCGGGGTTGGCGTCCAGCCAGCGGCGGGTGTTGAGCCACTGTGCCGCTACGTACCGGTCCCAGCTGTCCTGGTCGGCAAGGACCATCTCGACGACATCGCAGCCCAGCGCCCCGAACTGTTCAAGGAGTTCCGGCAGCGGGAGCAGATCGTCCTTGCGGGCCAAGTGGCAGCCCTCGACAGTGGCTTGGTCCTCAGGCTCGCGGCGCCAGTACGGCTCGCCGATCAGCATCATGCCGCCGGGAACGAGACTGCGTCGCAGGAGTTCTACCGTCCCTGCCACGCCGGAGCCGATCCAGGTGGCGCCGACGCACGCCGCGATGTCGACGGGATCGTCGGCGACATGGCCCGAGGCGTCCGCGTGCACGAAGCCGACCCGGTCGGCAACGGACAACTCGACGGCCCGCGCGCGGGCGGCTTCGAGGAAGACGGTACTGATGTCCACCCCCGTGCCGGCCACACCGTGGTCACGGGCCCAGGTGCACAGCATCTCGCCCTTGCCGCAGGCGAGGTCGAGCATGCGGGCGCCTGGCGACGGGCTGATGGCCTGACCCAGGATGGCCAGCTTCTCGCTGGTGAACGGGTTGCAGACGCGATGACTGCTCTCGCGGATGGTGAAGCTACGTGGTAGATCCACTAGGGGGATTCCTTCGGTCCGTGGAAGTGAGAACGGCTGGGCAGAGCGGCCGACGGGAGTTGGCCGCGAGTACCTGGACCGTCATCAAATGCACCTCTTCGGACGAGGGAAGGCTGGGACCGGTCGAGAGTAAGGCCGCTGTGATCACCGCGTCCATCGCATTTCACGTCCTGCCGACACTCGCCTCACGCGATCCCGACCGCCGGGGCATACGGAAAGAGCCCGCCGTCCGGGTGGACAGCGGGCCCCTCACGTACGGACAGAAGCAGGTCAGCCGGACCCCACGAAGATGACGAGCAGCAGCCACACCACCGGCGCGGTCGGCAGCAGCGAGTCGAGGCGGTCCATGATGCCCCCGTGACCGGGGAGCAGCGTGCCCATGTCCTTGATGCCGAGGTCACGCTTGATCATCGACTCGCCGAGGTCACCGAGCGTCGCGCTCGCGGCGACGGCGAGGCCGATGAGCAGCCCCTGCCACCACGTGCCGCCGTCGATCAAGAACTCCATGCACAGCGCGCCGCCCGCCATCGCGAACGTCACCGCTCCGACCAGGCCCTCACGGGTCTTGCCCGGGCTGATGCGCGGCGCCAGCTTGTGCTTGCCGAAGCGCCAGCCGATCGCGTACGCACCGGTGTCGCTGACCACGGTGAGGAGCAGGAACGTGAGCACCCGCATCGCACCGTCGTCCGAGGTGAGCATCATCGCCACGAACGTCGCGAGGAACGGGACGTAGAACGCCGCGAAGACGCCTGCCGTGACGTCCTTCAGATAGCCCTCGGGCGGCTCGGTCATCCGCCAGACGAGCACCGCGAGCGCGGTGAGCGCCATGGCGACCCAGGCGCCCTCGGGCCCCCGGACGTATCCGGCGACGACCATCGCGGCGCCGCCCACAGCGAGCGGAACCAGCGGAGCCTTGATGCCCTTGCGCTCCTCGAGCCGCGAGGTGAGCTCCCAGAGACCGACCACGACGGCGACTGCTATGACGCCGACGAAGACGGCCTTCACGATGAAGAGCGACGCGACGATCACCGCGCCGAGCCCCACGCCGACTCCTATGGCCGCCCCGAGATCACGGCCCGCGCTCTTCTTCTGCGGCGCTTGAGGCGCTTGAGGTGCCTGGGGCGCTTGAGGTGCCTGGGGCGCCTGAGGCGTACGAGGCGCCTCGGGGGCGGGCTGTGATGCGCTGGGCATGGGCTCCTGGGGTACTTCAGGCATGTCAGGCACGATGGGCATGGGCTGCGTCTCTGCTGGATACAGGGCGTCATGCGCATCGTACGCGGGACCTGCCGGGGCAGCCCCTTGAGCAGGGCCCTGGTCGGGCGGCCCCCAGTACCCGGCTCTGGGAGGCGCCCCCCAGGAAGAGTCGTTCACGGATCGGATTCCTCAGTCCTCAGACCACGAGCCCTCAGACCTCGAGCAGCTCGGCTTCCTTGTGCTTGAGCAGCTCGTCCACCTGGGCGACGTACTTCGCGGTGGTGTCGTCGAGCTCCTTCTCCGCGCGACGGCCCTCGTCCTCGCCGATGTCGCCGTCCTTGATCGCCTTGTCGATCGCTTCCTTGGCCTTGCGGCGGATGGAGCGGATCGAGATCTTGGAGTCCTCGGCCTTGGTCTTGGCGACCTTGATGTACTCCTTGCGGCGGTCCTGCGTCAGCTCGGGGAACGTCACCCGGATGATGTTGCCGTCATTGCTCGGGTTGACGCCGAGGTCGGAGTCGCGGATCGCCTGCTCGATGTTGCGCAGCGCGCTCTTGTCGAACGGGGTCACCACGGCCATCCGCGGCTCGGGCACCGAGAACGAGGCGAGCTGATTGATCGGCGTAAGGGCGCCGTAGTAGTCAGCCACGATCTTGTTGAACATCGCCGGGTGCGCACGGCCTGTGCGAATCGCGGCGAAGTCCTCCTTGGCGACCACGACGGCCTTCTCCATCTTCTCCTCGGCCTCGAGGAGGGTCTCTTCGATCACCACTTGCTCCTGCGTGTTGTGAGTGGGCTGGGGGCGCCCCCACACGGTGAAGTAGGGGGAGTCCATGGGGCGTCGGCTGCGTCGCGTCTCTTTCCCTGCACCGTGTCCGACCGGCAGGGCTTTGTCCATCCCTCGGGGGCGTCGCCGGGATCAGGCGCGGGTGCCCTCGTCGCCCACGAGTGTGCCGATCTTCTCACCCTTGACAGCACGGGCGATATTGCCGGTGGACAGCAACTCGAAGACCAGGATGGGCAGCTTGTTGTCGCGGCACAGGGTGATCGCGGTCATGTCGGCGACCTTCAGGTCGCGGGTGATGACCTCGCCATAGCCGAGCGCGTCGTACTTCACCGCGTCCGGGTTGGTCTTGGGGTCGGAGTCGTAGACCCCGTCGACGCCGTTCTTGCCCATGAGCAGGGCCTCGGCGTCGATCTCCAGGGCGCGCTGCGCGGCGGTCGTGTCCGTGGAGAAGTAGGGCATGCCCATACCGGCGCCGAAGATGACCACGCGGCCCTTCTCCAGGTGCCGCACGGCGCGCAGCGGGATGTACGGCTCCGCGACCTGGCCCATCGTGATGGCGGTCTGCACGCGGCACTCGATGCCCTCCTTCTCCAGGAAGTCCTGGAGGGCGAGGCAGTTCATGACCGTGCCGAGCATGCCCATGTAGTCGGAGCGCGCACGGTCCATGCCGCGCTGCTGCAGCTCCGCGCCGCGGAAGAAGTTGCCGCCGCCGATGACGGCCGCGATCTGGGCGCCGTCGCGGACGACCGCGGCGATCTCCTTGGCGATCGCGTGCACCACATCGGGGTCGACGCCAAGGCCGCCCCCGCCGGCGAATGCCTCACCGGAGAGCTTCAGCAGGAAACGACCGGCGACTTTGTCGTCACCACTGTTTGTGTCGGCCTTGGTGGTCATGGAGTTCTCGCTTCTTTTTGCTCGGCGCACATACGAAGAAGGCCACTGCCGGTGGGGTGTTGTTCGCATCCCATGCTCGGCAATGGCCTCCTCGTCAGATCTGCGGTCGTACGTCGCGTACTGCGTGGGGTACGCGGGCGACCGCTGTCGACCCTAGCGGGGTCTACCGTCGATCGCGGTACGGACTCAGATGCCGACCTTGATGCGCGAGAAGCGCTTCAGGGTGACACCGGCCTCGTCCAGGACCTTCTGGACGGACTTCTTGTTGTCGAGCGCGTACGGCTGACCGAGGAGGGTGGCCTCCTTGAAGAAGCCGTTGACGCGACCCTCGACGATCTTGGGCAGCGCGGCCTCGGGCTTGCCCTCGGCGCGGGTGGTCTCCTCGGCGACGCGACGCTCGGACTCGACGACCTCGGCCGGGACGTCCTCGCGGGAGAGGTACTTCGGCGCGAAGGCGGCGATGTGCTGCGCGATGCCCTTGGCGAGGTCGGCGTCGGCCTTGTCCAGCTCGACCAGGACACCGATCTGCGGGGGCAGGTCGGGCATGGTGCGGTGCATGTACGCGGTGACGAAGGCGCCCGAGAACTGCGCGAAGCGGTCCAGGACGATCTTCTCGCCGAGGTTGGCGTTGGCCTCGTCGACGTACGCCTGGACGGTCTTGCCGGCCTCGATCTCGGACGCGAGGAGCGCCGCGAGGTCGGCCGGGGACGTCTTGGCGATGTGCGCGGCGAGCGAGTTCGCGACAGCCTGGAACTTCTCGCCCTTGGCGACGAAGTCCGTCTCGCACTTCAGCTCGACGATCACGCCGGAGGTGTTGTCGTCCGCGATGAGGGAGACCACGGCGCCGTTCTCGGCGGAGCGGCCCTCACGCTTGGCGACGCCCTTCTGGCCCTTGATGCGCAGGGCTTCGACGGCCTTGTCGACGCTGCCGTCGGCCTCGTCGAGCGCCTTCTTGCAGTCCATCATGCCGGCGCCCGTGAGCTCACGAAGCTTCTTGACGTCAGCGGCGGTGTAGTTCGCCATGATCCTGAAATTCTCTCTCGACAGTCGGAAAGATCTACGGGTGAACGGCGGGGGCCCACAGGCCCCCGCCGTCAACTACCGAACCTGTGAAGGTCAGGCCTGCTCGGCGTCCGCGGCCGGGGCCTCGGCGTCAGCCGCGGCGGCGGGGGCGTCGGCCTGCTCGGCGTCGGCGACCTTCTCCGTCTCGGCGGACTTCTGAACCTCGGCCTCGGCCTCGGCGGCCTTCGGCTCGTCGGCCTTGGCCTCCTCAGCCTTGGGCTCGTCGGCCTTCTTCTCGCCCTCGAGCAGGTCGCGCTCCCACTCGGCGAGCGGCTCGCCGGCGGCCTTCTCGCCCGGCTTCTGGTCGCCCGTGGCCACGCCGGAACGGGAGATGAGTCCCTCGGCGACGGCGTCGGCGATCACGCGGGTGAGCAGGGTGACGGAGCGGATCGCGTCGTCGTTGCCCGGGATCTTGTAGTCGACCTCGTCGGGGTCGCAGTTGGTGTCGAGGATGGCGACGACCGGAATGTTGAGCTTCCGGGCCTCACCGACCGCGATGTGCTCCTTCTTGGTGTCCACGATCCAGACGGCGCTGGGCACCTTGGACATCTCGCGGATACCGCCGAGGGTCTTCTCCAGCTTGGCCTTCTCGCGGGAGAGGACGAGCAGCTCCTTCTTGGTGAGGCCGGACGCGGCCACATCCTCGAAGTCGATCTGCTCGAGCTCCTTCAGGCGCTGCAGGCGCTTGTAGACGGTCGAGAAGTTGGTGAGCATGCCGCCCAGCCAGCGCTGGTTCACGTAGGGCATGCCGACGCGGGTCGCCTGCTCGGCGATGGCCTCCTGCGCCTGCTTCTTCGTGCCGACGAACATGACCGTGCCGCCGTGGGCGACGGTCTCCTTGACGAACTCGTAGGCGCGGTCGATGTACGACAGCGACTGGAGCAGGTCGATGATGTAGATGCCGTTGCGCTCCGTGAAGATGAAGCGCTTCATCTTCGGGTTCCAACGACGGGTCTGGTGACCGAAGTGGACGCCGCTTTCCAGCAGCTCCCGCATCGTGACGACGGCCATGGCCGTACTCCTAGGTGTTCTCGGTTGTGCCGCGTCCGCCGGATGGCGGTCGCGCCTGACGCCCGCGATGCGCCGTGCCACAAAGGACCGAGAGGCGCTGGCACCTGGCTTTTCAGGGCCTGGTGTCGGGGCGTGCGAAGTCGACCCGGTGACCCGGATCGCCACAAGAAGTGTACGGGACCCGCGAGGCAGCGGGTGACGCCGCTGTCCACAACCAGCTGGTCATCCACAGATCCACGCCATGATCCCCGCGGACGGGCCCGGCGCGGGACGGTTCTGGCATGTCTCACATGCGACGAGAGCTGAGCCTGGCGCTGTTGACCGTGGTGCTGATCACTGCGGTGATCCTGCCCGCGGGCGCTGCGGGTGGACCGGCGCCGAGGGCGGGTGGAGCGCCGGTGCCGGGGGCGGGTGGCGTGCCCGGCGGAGAGCCGGTGCCGGGGGCGGGTGGCGTGCCCGGCGGAGAGTCCGTGCCGAGGGTGGGCGGTGCGCCCGGCGGCGAGCCCGTGCCGAAGGTGGGCGGTGCGTGGCCCGTGGGGGTGCGGCCCCCTGTCGTACGGGGCTGGGAGCCCCCTGCGACGGAGTACGGCCGGGGGCACCGGGGCGTGGATCTCACGGCGCCGCCGGGTGCCGTGGTCCGGGCTGCGGCTCCGGGCAAGGTCTCTTTCGCGGGCCGGGTGGCCGGCCGGGGAGTGATCGCGGTGGAGCTGGCGGGCACGGGGGATCCACCGCTGCGCACGACGTACGAGCCGGTGCGGGCCACGGTCAAGAAGGGCGCCGAGGTGGCGGCGGGCGAGGCCCTTGGGGTGCTGGAACTCCCCACGGCCCACTGCCCGGGCAGCTGCCTGCACTGGGGCCTGCTGCGGGCCGACGCATACCTGGACCCCCTGTCACTGATGCCACCGTGGCTCCTGCGGCGCGGGGCGTCCCGCCTGCTGCCGGTGAAGGGCGTGCCGGTACCGGAGGCCGAGGTGCCGGAGGCCGAGGTACCGGAGGCCGAGGTGCCGGAGGCCGAGGTGCCGGAGGTCCGCGTTCCGATGCCGGGGGTCGACGTGCCGATGCCCGAGGTAGATGTGCCGATGCCGGAGGTCCGCGACCCGATGCCGGAGGTCCGCGAGCGAGGCCTCAGCCCCGCACGCCCCGCAGCGCCATGGCGACGGCCGCTTCGGTGATGGCGGACGGATCCTCGGCGGCGCCCAGCTCGATCCGCCGCACAGCCGCGTCCACGACACCCTGCAGGAGCATCGCCGCGAGCCGGGGCTCTGCATGCCCCAGGTCGCGCAGCGCCTCGCCGATCATGGCGACGAGCCCACCGTGCGCGGCACGGATCTTCTCCCGCGCCCCCGCGTCCAGCTCGGCGGCGGAGATCGCGACGACGGCGCGGTGCCGCCGGTCCCCCACCAGATCGAGCTGCCGCCTGACGTACGCCTCGACCTTGCCCTCGGCGGAGTCCGCACCCTCCATCGCCGCCGAGACCTCCGCGGCCCAGACGGGGAAGTCAACCTCGCAGAGCTCTTCCACGACCGCGGCACGCGACCGGAAGTACTCGTACACGGATGACCGCGCGAGCCCCGTGCGCTCGGCGAGAGCGGGGAAGGTCAATGCCTCCGTACCGCCCTCGGACAGCAGGGACCGCGCGGCGTCCAGGAGGGCGCCCCGCTGCATCGACCGGTGCTCGGCCACAGAGGCCGCTCGAATCCTTGGCACGCCCTCCACTCTACGGACGTGACCGCGGGGACGGGAGTCGATCCACCTCGAAGAACCCCACACCCCCACCGCACGGCACAGGCCGGGGGCAGGGACGATTCAGCGCGCTCAGCGGCCGAAACTCGCCAGCTTCGCCCGCAGCTGGAGCACCGATTTCGTGTGGATCTGGCTCACCCGGCTCTCCGTCACCCCGAGCACATTGCCGATCTCGGCGAGCGTGAGACCTTCGTAGTAGTAGAGCGTGACGACGGTCTTCTCCCGCTCCGGCAACGTGTTGATCGCGCGCGCGAGCAGCCGCCGCAGCTCGCGGTCCTCGGCGACCTCCACGGGGTTGTCGGCCGCGGTGTCCTCGAGCGTGTCCATCAGGCTCAGCCGATTGCCGCCCTCGCCGCCGGCGTGCAGGAGCTCCTCCAGAGCCACTACGTTCGCCAGCGACAACTGGCTGAAAACAGCGTGCAGTTCCTCCAGCGCGATCCCCATCTCGTGGGCGACCTCGCTCTCCGACGGCGTGCGCCGCAACTGCGCCTCGAGCGTGGCGTAGGCCCGCTCGACGTTGCGCGCCTTCTGCCGCACGGACCGGGGAATCCAGTCGAGCGCACGGAGTTCGTCGATCATCGCGCCACGGATGCGGGTGATCGCGTACGTCTCGAACTTGATGGACCGTTCGATGTCGAACTTCTCGATCGCGTCGATCAGACCGAACACCCCGGACGAGACGAAGTCCGCCTGCTCGACATTGGGCGGCAGCCCCACGCTGACCCGTCCCGCGACGTACTTCACCAGCGGCGAGTAGTGCAGGATCAACTGCTCGCGCAGCCGCCCGTCCCCCGTCTCCTTGTACGACCGCCACAGCTCGTCCAGCGACGAGGGCGCGGGGGGCCGCTCCTGCTCGCCGCTACGGGCGGCGGGGGGAGCTGCCGCCCGATCGGACCCTGAGGTGTGCTGGGGCATTCGTTGCCTTGAGCCGTTCTGCCGTGAACTGGTGAGGTCGCGCGAGCCGATGGATTCGCCCGCGCCCGCGAGGTGGTGGGATTGCGTGAAGTGAATGAGGTTGTCCGTCTGCCGTCTGCTTGCCTGTGGTTGCCTGTCCGCGTCGGAATCCTTGTGAGCGTAGCGTGACTGGAGTGTCGCAGTGTGCGAACAGTAGGGGATCCCGCGTACGCAGATACGTTCCGCTGGGCGCCCCACCGAGTTCCCCTCGTCGCCTTCTGTGACGACTCCGGAGGGCCAACTACGTGTCTTTGCAAGGCCGTCGGGGGTTCATCCAGACGGCCGAACACACTCGGTCACGAACCCCCTCCCTTCGGGAAGACCGACACAATCGCCTGGCGTGTCAACTGCCAGCCGTCGCCGTGTCGTTCGACGAACCCCAGTGAGCGCAACTCGTACAGCCGACCGATCGCTTCGTCCGCCACCGTGCCCGCGCCGAGTGCGACCTCCCGAACCGACGCGCTCCCCCGGGCGGGCAGCGCCGCCAGGACACGCGCCGCGTCCGGGGCGAGCAGATCGCGCGGCACGACGGGACCGCGCCGCTCCGGGGCCAGCTCGCCCATGTCGCCGACCAGCTCGACGACTTCCGCCGCGTCGGTGACCAGAACGCCGTCACCCCGCAGCAGCTCATGCACCCCCGCCGAGAGGCCGCTGGTGGCGGGGCCCGGCACCCCCATCGTGAACCGGCCGAGCTCCTGCGCACTGCGCGCCGTGGCGAGCGCCCCGCTGCGGTAGGCCGCCTCGACGACGACGCTGCCCCGGGTGAGGGCGGCGATCACGCGGTTCCGGAGGATGAATCTGCTGGGCGTGGGGTGGTCGCCGGGCGGCAACTCCCCCACCACCAGGCCTTGTTCCGCGATTCTCTTGATCAACTCGGCGTGTCCTCGCGGATAGGCCCGGTCGACCCCGCACGCGAGCACCGCGACCGTGGCCCCACCGGCCCCCAGAGCTCCCCGGTGGGCGGCCCCGTCCACCCCATAGGCACCACCCGACACGACCACCCAGCCCCGCTCGGCGAGCCCCGCGCCGAGGTCGGCCGCCATGTGCGCCCCGTACTCCGTGCAGGCCCGTGCGCCGACCACGGCCACCGACCGCAGCGCCCATATCCGCAGGCTGGGCCGCCCCCGCACCCACAGCCCCACCGGCCGCGCGTCCCCCAGGTCGTCCAGCTGGACGGGCCACTCCGCCTCCCCCGGGCACACGAACCGCACCCCCGCGTCCCGTGCCACCGCCAGGTCCCGCTCGGGCCGCGCCTTGCCTGCCCGCGCCCGCAGCCCTTCCCAACGCGCCGGCGTCACCCCGTCAAGGCGCTCCTCCCCCTCGGTCAGCCGCCGCACCACTTCGACGGCCCCGGTCTCCCGCAACCATCGCCCTCCCACCTCGTCCCCCGGTTCGAGAATCCGGGTCAGGGCGACCCTCGCCAGCCGCTCCTCCTTCGGGCCGGGGCCCGAGGCCGAGGCCGCTCCCGAAGCCGATCCCGATGCCGAGGTCATGTCAGCGCCCCGATCGCCATCGGCACGCCCCGCGACACCCCCGTACGCAACTGCAGCGCCAGGGCCACGTCCTGCGCGGCAGGCCGGTCGCGTCCCGCGAGGTCCGCGACGGTCCAGGCGACCCGCAGGACTCGGTCGAGCCCCCGGGCGGTCAGGAAGCCACGCTCCAGGTCCAGTTCGGCCGCGTCCAGGGCGCCCGGCTCGGCGGGCCACCGGGTGCGCAGGGCGTGCCCCGGCACTTCACTGTTCGTCCGCCATCCGGTGCCGGTCAGCCTGGCCGCCGCTCGCTCCCTGGCGGCGCGCACCCGGTCGGCGACGGTCTGCGTGGAGTCGCCCCGCGTGCCGTACCCGGCCAGCTCGGACCGTGTGACGGGCTCCACCTCGACCTTGAGGTCGACCCTGTCGAGCAGCGGGCCCGAGAGCCGGGCCTGATAGCGGCGGACGGTGGACGCCGGGCATTCGCAGCCGTCGCCAAGGAGGGTGTGCCGACCGCAGGGACAGGGGTTGGCCGCGAGCACCATCAGGAACTTCGCGGGCAGCCGCACCACTCCCGCACTGCGGGCGATCACCACATGTCCCGATTCCAGGGGCTGGCGCAAGGAGTCCAGGGTCTGGCTGCTGAATTCCGGCGCCTCGTCGAGAAAAAGCACCCCACGGTGCGCCAGCGAGACCGCCCCCGGCCGCGCGATTCCCTTGCCGCCACCCACAAGCGACTGCATGGTCGCGGAGTGGTGCGGCGCGCAGTACGGCGCGGTGTCCACCAGGGGCTTGCCCGGCGGCAGCATGCCCGCCACGGAGTGGACGGCGGTCACCTCCAGGGACTCCTCCCGACTCAGCCGGGGCAGGATCGCCGGCAGCCGCTCCGCGAGCATCGTCTTCCCGGCGCCCGGCGGGCCCTGCAGAAAGAGGTGGTGTCCGCCCGTCGCCGCCACCTCCACGGCGGTGCGGGCCGACGCCTGTCCGACGACATCGGCGAGGTCCAGCGCGAGGGCGTCGTCCAGACCGCCGCTGAGCCCCGTGCCCACACCGGTTCCGGGCACACAGAGCCCGGCGAGCATCGGATCGGGCCGGCCGGGCTCGTCCGGCTCCTCCTCCGGCACCGGCTCATCGGTCAGCACGGCGATCAGCTGGCGCAGGCTGCGCACCCCGAGCACCGAGACCCCCGGCACCAGCGCGGCCTCGGCCGCCGTGCACTCCGGGACGACGACCTGCTCATAGCCCGCGTCCGCCGCCGCGAGGACCGCGGGCAGCACTCCCCTGACCGGCCGCACCCGCCCGTCGAGACCCAGCTCACCGATCATCACGATGTCGGTGAGGGTCCGCGGATCGATCCGCTCCGCCGCACCGAGCACAGCGCAGGCCACCGCGAGATCGAAGCCGCTGCCGCCCTTGGGCACCGAAGCCGGGCTGAGGCCGACCGTGAGTTTCTTCTGGGGCCATTCCCCGCCCGAGTTGACCACCGCGGCCCTGACCCGGTCCTTGCTCTCCGTCAGGCTCTTGTCCGGGAGCCCGACCAGCGTGAACGCCGCGACGCCGGGCTCCAGATCGGCCTGCACCTCGACGACCACGCCTTCGACGCCCACCAGCGCCACGGAACACGTACGCGCGAATCCCATCTCAGGCCACCCCCCGCGCGTGCTCCACGACAGGGGCGCCGCGGCGTGGGATCAGCACGCCGACGAGGTCGATCCGCACCCCGCCCGGCGGTGGGCCGCCGCGTTCCTCGATCCAGCGCTCGGCGAGGCGCCTCAGCCGCTCCGCCTTGGTCCGGCCCACGGCCGCCATCGGATGCTGATACATCCCCGAGCCGACCAGACCTGCTCTGCGCGTCTTGACCTCGCAGACGACCAGCGCTTCGCCGTCCATGGCCACGATGTCGATCTCACCGGTTCTGCCACCGCGCCAGTTGCGCTCCAGAACCGTCATTCCGGCTTCTCCGAGCCGCCGCGCGGCCAGATCTTCGCCGTACCGCCCGAGTGCCCCCCGTGCGTTCATGTCGGCACCACCTCCGACATCCACACTGGGACTCAGCCCCGAGCGTTGTGGATCTTGGTGGACGACTCACGCGTTGTGGATAACTCGCCCACCCGACCCGGTGAAGCCGATGCACCACACAAAGCCGGTGCACCAAACAAACCCGGTGCACCAGGCGAACCCGGTGGACTCAGCCTCCCGGCAGCTCGAGATCGCTCTTGTTGAGCTCCTCGATATTCACGTCCTTGAACGTCAGGACGCGTACCTGCTTCACGAACCGTGCGGGCCTGTACATGTCCCACACCCAGGCGTCCGCCATGGACACCTCGAAGAAAACCTCACCCTGGACCGAGTGCACCTGCATCTCGTAGTCATTCGTGAGGTAAAAGCGCCGTTCGGTCTCGATCACATATTTGAACAGACCGACGACATCGCGGTACTCCCGGTAGAGCTTCAGCTCCATCTCGGTCTCGTACTTCTCGAGGTCCTCGGCGCTCATGGCATGTTCCCCTTCAGCCGTGCGTCCCCCTATTGTGCGTCAGCCCCTGGAGCCTCTACACGATTTCCGTGTCGAGGGTCTCGGGCCGGCTCGGAGGACCCTCGTCGAGCAGCCTGCGAAGCAGCTCGGCGAGCCTGGTCGGATACACCGTCTCATGTGCCTCGGTCAGTTCCTGGCACGTCCACCAACGCGCTCCGGCGACACTCCGCTGTTCCAGCTCCGTCAGCCCTGTGGCCTGCGTGGACGTCTGTGACGTACGCGCCAGGAAGTACCGCTCGTCCTGGTCCCAGCGCCGTCCGGCGAAGGGGAAGGAGCAGATCCGCTGCCACAGGGCGGGGCCGAGCTCGACCTCGGTGATGCCCGTCTCTTCCATCAGTTCACGCAGTGCGGCCTGTTCATGCGTCTCGTCGCCCTCCAGACCGCCGCCCGGTGTGAACCACCAGTCGTCCGCCGTGTCCTCCGGCTCATGGCCGTGGAGCAGCAGAATCCGGTCCTGCGGGTCGAGCAGCACGACCCGCGCGACCCTGCGCAGCGGCTGTGCCTCAGCCGACACGGGCGGTCGCCCCCGACCGGTCACGGCTCTGCGGGCGCTCACGCCTGCGGCCGAGCCGCTTGGCCACCGGACCGTAGGCGGCGCCGCCCAGGACGAGGACCGCACCGGCCACCACCGCCCACACCACGAGCCGTACGGGCCCCGGATCGGAGATGCCGCCCGGCATGTCCGCGAAGCCCTCGGGGCGCTCCAGCGTCCCGAACTTGTCCAGCGGCCAGGCCACCGCGTCGACCCGCCCCTCCACCGCACTGCGCGGCACGGAGCCGTGGTTGGAGTCGCCCAGGTGAACGCTGGAGTCCAGGGAGCCGCTGCGCTCGTCACCGAGCAGGAAGAGGTTGCCCTTGGGGACCGTGGTGGCCGGGATTCCGGTGGCCGCGGCGCCCTTGCCCTCGGGAAGATACGGTTCTGCGACCTGCTTGCCGTTGACCATCAGCTTGCCGTCCGTGCAGCAGGAGATCCGGTCCCCGCCGACGCCGACCACGCGCTTGACCATCGGCAGATCGCCCCAGCTCGCCTGCCGGAAGACGACGACGTCGCCCCGGCGCACCTCGCTGCCGTCCATCCGCTCGGCCAGGACCCGGTCGCCCGCGCCGATCGTCGGCGTCATCGAGCCGGTGGGCACGGTGTACGGCTGGTACAGGATGGCGCCCCAGACGAAGCCTCCCAGGAAGAGCACACAGCCGAGGGCCACGGCAAGTCCCGACAGCACGCTGCCGAGCCGTCCGTGGCCCTCGTCCGTACGTTGTGTCCTGCTCATCCCAGTGCTCCCCCATATCGGAGACGACCCCGCGCCCCTACGAACAGGAGCGCGGAAGATCGGTGATCTGGGACGGCACCCTACCCGGCGGTACCTCCGCCAGAAACCCTCGTGTCCTGCGCAGCGGCGACCGTGAGCCGACGCCTGCGCCAGAGCACGAGCGGAACCGCACCCGCGAGCCCGAGGGCCGCCGGTGCCGCGCTCATCGCGGCGTTGATGCCCTGCTGGTCGAAGGTGTCCGGCTTGGGCAGCGTCGCCCAGCGGGTGGGCGGCCAGGCGATCACGATGGCGCGGCCCACGACGTTGTCCACGGGGACGGCGCCGCCGCCGGGCTGGTTCTGGTGGTAGCGGGAGTCCAGCGAGTTCTGCCGGTGGTCACCCATGACCCAGATCTTGCCCGCGGGGACGGTGACCTTGAACTGGCCGCCCTGGTCGTCGACGCTGCACGGGGTGTTGCCCTCGAAGACGTACGGCTCGTTCAGCGCCTTGCCGTTGACCTTCACCGGACCGGTGCCCTTGCACTCCACCGTGTCGCCACCGACCGCGATGACGCGCTTGATGAGGTCCTTCTCGTCGGCGGACGGCATCAGGCCGACCCAGCCGAGGACCCGCTGAATCGCGTTCGGGTCGGGCGTCGGCTCACCGTCCAGCCAGTGGCCGGGGTCCCTGAAGACGACGACCTCGCCGCGCTCCGGCTCCGAGCCGAACCACGGGGTCAGCTTGTCGACCAGGACGCGGTCGCCCTTCTGGAGCGTGTTCTGCATCGAGTCCGAGGGAATCGAGAACGCCTGCACCAGGAAGGTCTTGATCACCAGTGCCAGGATCAGCGCGATGCCGACGAGGAGCGGCAGCTCCTTCCAGAAGGAGCGGGGCTTCTTCGGCCCCTTGGCCTGCTTCCCGTCCCGGTCACCGGTTGCGGGACCGGCGCCCGCGGTGTCACTCCCGGGGTTCACGCCGTCCGCCGCGGCCCCGTCCTCCGGCTCGTCCGATCGCCCTGGCTGCTCTTCGGGCCCACCGTGTCCGGACCGTGCGCCGACCGCCACATCCCCCACATCCACTCCTCAGTCCGTGCCGCTGCCCGCTCCTGATGCGATGCAGGCCCACCACTCCCATAACGAGCGGGAGTTCCGCAGGGGTCGGGAGTCCGGTCAATCCGTATCGATCGCCGGGTGCCACCCTATGCGACGGCCCGAGGGCAGTGGCCGACCCCGCACCCGCGTCGGGCACGGACGCGTACGTTTCGGGCTCCTCCAGCTTGCGCCAGTGGTCGAAGGGCCAGGCGATGACGAGCGCGCGCCCCACGACGCTGTCCTCGCTGACGGTGCCGCTGAACTTCTCGGTGCGGTGGAAGCGGGAGTCGGCCGAGTCGGAGCGGTGGTCTCCCATGACGAAGAGGCGCCCTTCGGGGACCTTCACCTCGAACTCGAAGGACGAGGGCTCATCACCCGGATTGATGTACGGCTCGGTGAGCGGGACTCCGTTGACCATGAGCTTCTTGTTCTTGTCACAGCACTTCACGGTGTCGCCGCCGACGCCGACCACGCGCTTGATCAGGTCGCGTTCGTTGTCGGAGGGCAGCAGCCCGATGAAGGACAGGCCTTCCTTGACCTGCTTGACGCCTACGGGGTCGTCCTTCTTCTTGGTCTGTTCGTCCTCGAGCCAGTTGCCGGGGTCCTCGAAGACGACGACGTCGCCGCGCTCGGGCTTGGCACCGAACCACGGGGTGAGCTTGTCGACGAGGACACGGTCGCCGATCTTGATCGTCTGCTCCATCGAGCCCGAGGGGATCACGAAGGCCTGCACCAGGAAGGTCTTCAGGACCAGGGCTATCAGGAGCGCGACGCCTATGAGCAGCGGTATCTCCTTGATCGCCGAGCGCCGCCTGCGCCGCTTGACCTTCCGCGCGAGCTTGCGCCGCTCGGCCCTTCCGGGCAGTACGGGACCAGTGGTGGGCCGGGATCCGGTGGGCAGCCTGGTGTCGGACCGGTGGCTGGCGGCTCGCGTCCGCCCGCGGTTACCCATGCGCGCCGCCTGGTGCCGGCACGCGCGCGTAGCTGTCGGGGCGGTCCAGGGACGTCCAGTGCCCGACGGGCCAGGCGATCCAGTCGGCCCTGCCGATCACGGAGTCGACGGGGATCATGCCGCCGCCGGGCTGGCCCAAGTGGTCGCGGGAGTCACGGGAGTCGCTGCGGTGGTCGCCGAGGAGGAACAGGCTGCCTTCCGGTACGACGACGTCGAAGGGCACCTTGGAGGGGGCATCCCCCGGGTACAGGTACGGCTCGTCGACCGGCTCGCCGTTCACCTTGATCCTCCCCCGCTCGTCGCAGCAGACCACGCGGTCTCCCCCCACCCCTGCGACCCGCTTGATGTAGTCGGCATCCCCGAAGTAGCCGCTGCCGTCGAAGACGACCGCGTCACCTCGCTGCGGCTCGGAACCGAAACGGTACGCCAACTTGTTGACGAGTACCCGGTCTCCGACCCGGAACGCGGGCTCCATGGAGCCGCTGGGGATCTGGAACGGCTGCATCACGAAGGTGCTCACGAGCAGCAAGGACACCATGCAGATCAGCAGTGTCAGGGTGATCCGGCCGCCGGGCACCCAGGAGACGAACGACATAAAAGAGGAGCGCGACCGGTCCTCCGCCCCCGCGGACTCCCCGTCGCTCTCGGCGCTCGGGGAATCGGTGGGTGGGGAGGAGCGGTCGCGCTCCGTGTGCTGTGCTTCGGTGTCCATCGGGGCCAGATGCTATCCGGCTCCGTTGTGGACCCGTGCGCGAGCTCAGTTGTCGCGCTTCTCCTTGATCTTCGCGGCCTTGCCGCGCAGCTCACGGAGGTAGTACAGCTTCGCGCGACGCACGGCGCCGCGGCTGACGAGCTCGATCTTCTCGACGATCGGGGTGTGCACCGGGAAGGTGCGCTCCACGCCGACGGAGAAGGAGACCTTGCGGACCGTGAAGGTCTCGCGCACGCCGGCACCCTGGCGACGGATGACTACGCCCTTGAACTGCTGCACACGGGAGCGGTTGCCCTCGATGACGCGCACGTGGACGTTGACGGTGTCACCCGGGCGGAAGGCCGGGATGTCGGTGCGCAGCGAAGCGCTGTCGACGGAGTCGAGCAGGTTAGCCATGATCGTCTGCTTTCTTCACTGATGCCACAGGTCATCAGCGGTAAGTTCGTGATGAGGATTCGATAGCTGTTCACATCGGGCGGGCGTCTGTCCCCCTGTGGCAGGGGCGCACGCTGGACGTACAGCAGCGACCTATTGTTCCACGGCCTCGGGGTCTCGCCCAAATCGGCCGTCGGGGCCCGGCCGCCACCCCAGGATCGAGAGCATCTCGCGGTCCTTCTTGTCGAAGGCGGCGGGGTCGCAACGCTCGATCAGATCAGGCCTGTTGCGGACCGTGCGCCGCAGCGCCTCGTCCCTGCGCCAGCGCGCGATCTTGCCGTGGTGGCCGCTGACCAGCACGTCCGGGATGCCGTGGCCACGCCACTCGGGAGGCTTCGTGTAGACGGGGCCTTCGAGGAGATTGGCCATGGCGCCGGGGGCGAAGGAGTCGTCGCGGTGGGACTCGGCGTTGCCGAGGACCCCGGGCAGGAGCCGGGCCACGGCCTCGGTGACGACCAGGACGGCCGCCTCGCCGCCCGCGAGGACGTAGTCGCCGATCGACACTTCGTAGACGGGCATCCGGGTCGCGTACTCGTCCATGACGCGGCGGTCGATGCCTTCGTAGCGCGCGGGCGTGAAGACCAGCCAGGGCCGCTCGGAGAGCTCGACGGCGAGCTCCTGGGTGAAGGGGCGTCCGCTGGGCGTGGGGACGACCAGGACGGGCCCGTGGGCCCCGGCCTCGTACCCCTCGGCGAGCACGTCGTCGAGCGCCGCGCCCCAGGGGTCGGTCTTCATGACCATGCCGGGGCCGCCGCCGTACGGGGTGTCGTCGACCGTGTTGTGCCGGTCGTACGTCCATTCCCTGAGGTCGTGCACGTTCACGTCGAGCTGTCCACGCGCGCGTGCCTTGCCGACGAGGGAGACGTTCAGGGGTTCCAGGTACTCGGGGAAGATCGTGACGACGTCGAGACGCATCAGGCTTCGTCTCCAGAAAGCGCCTCGTCATCCCTTGCGGAAACGATCTCCGCGCGGTCGTCGATCAGGCCGGGCGGCGGGTCGATGATCGCCCGCTGCTCCTCCAGGTCGATCTCGGTGACGATCGCCTCCACGAAGGGGATCATCACCTCGCTGCCGTCGGGCCGCTCCACGATGAACAGGTCCTGCGAGGGCAGGTGCGAGATCTCGGTGATCCGGCCGACCTCGATGCCGTCCTTGGTGACGATGTCGAGGTCCATCAGCTGGTGGTCGTAGTACTCGTCCTCGTCCTCCGGGAGCTCCTCCGGATCGACCTCCGCGATCAGCAGCGTGTTGCGCAGCGCTTCGGCGCCCGTGCGGTCGCGCACGCCCTCGAAGCGCAGCAGCAGGCGGCCGCTGTGCACCCGGCCGGTCTCGATGGTCAGCGGCCCCGTGGAGGCGGGGTCGGTGGCGAGGACGGCGCCGGGCCCGAGCCGCAGCTCCGGCTCGTCGGTGCGCACCTCGACGGTGACCTCACCCTTGATGCCATGGGCGCGGCCGATCCGCGCGACTACCAGCTGCACTGCTTTCTCTCCTGTCGTGTGCCTACGGAAGGGTCACCGTTGACGACGGCAGACGCCTGGAAACGACTACGGGCCGGGGAAGGCCCAGAAGCCCTCCCCGGCCCGTGCCGGTGCTACCTGTGGTTCAGTGAACCTGGTCCACGTCGACGAGGTCGACGCGGACACCACGGCCGCCGATGGCGCCCACGACGGTCCGCAGAGCGCGCGCGGTACGGCCGTTGCGGCCGATCACCTTGCCGAGGTCATCCGGGTGGACCCGGACCTCGAGCACACGCCCCCGGCGCAGGTTGCGCGAGGCGACCTGCACGTCGTCGGGGTTGTCGACAATGCCCTTCACGAGGTGCTCGAGAGCCTCCTCGAGCATGCTCAGGCCTCGGTCGACTCGGTGGACTCGGCCTTGGCCTCGTCCGCCTTCTTGTCAGCCTTCTTGGCCTTCTGGGTGATGGCCTCACCCTTGACGTCGTCGCCCTCGAGGCCCTTGGTGAAGGCCTCGAACGCGGCGCGCTTGTCCTTGGGCTCCGCGACGAGCAGCGGCGCCGGGGCCGGAAGGCCCTTGTGCGCCTGCCAGTCACCGGTGAGCTTCAGGATCGCCATGACCGGCTCGGTCGGCTGAGCGCCGACGGAGAGCCAGTACTGCGCGCGCTCCGAGTTGACCTCGATGCGCGAGGGGTTCTGCACCGGGTGGTACAGACCGATCTCCTCGATGGCCCGACCATCACGGCGGGTACGGGAGTCGGCGACGACGATGCGGTAGTGAGGCGCGCGGATCTTTCCCAGACGCTTCAGCTTGATCTTGACTGCCACTGGAGTGGTGTCTCCTGGTCTTGACGTGGTTGGGCACAACGAGATGCCACGTGGGGTTGCGGTACTCGGGGTGCCCGATGGACGCGTCAGCCGGAGGCGAGAGGGTTCCTATGCGGCTGTCGAGTACAGCTAGCCATTGTGCCATACGTCGGCGGGGCGCCCGAAACGGGTCCGGGTGCCCCGACCGGCACAGCTCTCCAGCTCAGCCCCGTCAGCCCGCGACGGCGCCGACGACTTCCGGAATACGGAAGGGCTTGCCGCAGCCGCCGCAGACGATGGGCGCCTGGGCGAGCACCGACGGGACCACGCGGACGTTGCGCCCGCAGTCGCAGACCGCCTTGACGCGGACGCCGCCCCCGGAGGAGCCGTGCCGGGCGGCCGGGCCCCGGAAGCTGCGTGCCGTGTCGGCGGCGGTCGCCGCGGTGTGTGCCTTGAGTGCGCGCTGGAGCCGCTCGATCGTCGGGCGGTAGCGCTTCCTCGCCTCGGGGTTGAGCGTGACCAGCGAGAAGCCGCTGCTGGGATGCGGCTCCTCGGGATGGTCAAGGCCCAGCTCCTCGGCGATCGCGAGGAATCTGCGGTTGTGATAGCGGCCCGCGCGTGAGGTGTCGCGTACGCCGCGTGACGCGGCGATGCCATGGACTGCCTCATGGAGCAGTCGCTCGAAGGAGAGCTCGGCGCCGCAGGCGGACGACGACTCTCCGATCAGGGATTCGGGCGCGGCAAGATCGGGCAGCTCGGGGTGGTGCCGCTGAATATCGGCCCACGCCTGCGCCAGCTCTGCGGCGAGAACAGGTGGTGTCGTGCTCACGTCGTAACAACGAGCCGGAATGCCCAGGGGTTCCATTCCGGGGCATCCCAAATAATTTGCACGTACCCGTCAGTTGCCATTGATGCGTCAAGACGAGGGCGGGTGCGCTGATCTGCCCAGAAGCCTCGCAGGTCATGGCAAGCCGGTACGTAGTAGCGCGTACGCCCCGGCGCGTAGAAGAAGTCCGCACGCCGGGGCTTGTGTTGCCTGGGCAGGCGTACGAGCCGGGAACGGGCGCGCTGGTACCGGAGGCACACCCGTCAGTAGGCGCGGGCCACCACAGCGACGTTACCGGGGGTCTCATCGGCGTCGGGCACCGCCCCGTCCTCCGCGACCAGACACCGTACGGACACGGAGTGCTCGGCCAGCTTCGCCTCGCCCTCCGGGCCGAGCGTGGCCCAGGGGATGCGCGCCCAGCCGCCCGCGGCTGTGGCCTCCACCGCCTGGTCGACGGTGCTGACGTCCGAGGTGCGCGACTCCCTGCGCTCGCGGGCCTGGTCCAGGAGCAGCTTCTGGTCCTCTTCGAGGACGGTGGGCAGCAGCGCCGCGAGAGAGTCGATCGCGACCGGCTCCTTGCCTCCCCTGATGCGGCGGGCCAGCATCGCGGTGCCGTTCTCCAGGTCGCGCGGGCCGACCTCGACGCGGACCGGCACTCCCTTGAGCTCCCAGTCGACGGCGCGGCGCCCGAAGGGGGTGTCCGTGCGGTCGTCGACCTGGACGCGCACGCCCGCGGCCTTCAGGCGCTCGCCGATCTCGCGGACCTTGGCGAGCACCGCGTCGTCGCCCTTGATGGCCAGGACGACGGCCTGGACCGGAGCGAGGCGCGGCGGGACCCGCAGGCCGCTGTCGTCCCCGTGCATCATCACCAGGGCGCCGATCATCCGCGTCGTACTGCCCCAGGAGGTCTGCCAGACGAGCTCCTGCTTGCCCTCCTTGGAGAGGTACTGCGTGTGGAAGGCCCTGGCGAAGTTCTGGCCGAGCTCGTGGCTCGTGCCGAGCTGGAGGGCCTTGCCGTCGCCCATCATGCCTTCGAGGGTGAGGGTGTTGATGGCGCCCGCGAAGCGCTCCTGGGCGGTCTTGCGGCCCAGGACGAAGTCCATCGCGAGGACGTCCCGCATGAAGGCTCCGTAGACGTCCCGGTGGATGCGGGCGGCGAAATCGCGTGCTTCCTCGTACGTCGCGTGGGCCGTGTGGCCCTCCTGCCAGAGGAACTCCGACGTCCGCAGGAAGAGCCGGGGCCGCAGCTCCCAACGGACCACGTTCGCCCACTGGTTGATCAGGAGCGGCAGGTCGCGGTAGCTCTGCACCCACTTGGAGAAGTACTCGTTGACGATCGTCTCGGAGGTGGGGCGGATGACGACCGGCTCTTCGAGCTCCTTGCCGCCGCCGTGCGTGACGACCGCCAGTTCGGGGGCGAAGCCTTCGACGTGCTCGGCCTCCCGGGTCAGATACGACTGGGGGATGAGGAGAGGGAAGTACGCGTTCTGGGTACCCGTCTCCTTGATGCGGGCGTCCATGTCCTGCTGCATCCGTTCCCACAGGCCGTAGCCGTACGGTCGGATGACCATGGTGCCGCGCACCGGGCCGTTGTCGGCCAGCTCCGCCTTGTTGATCAGGTCTTGGTACCAGCGCGGGAAGTCTTCCGCCCGGGGCGTGAGAACGGGTGCCTTAGCCATGGCGCGCATGGTACGGCGGACCTCCGGAGAGCGTGAATTGAATTCCTCCAGGGGGCGCACGACGGTGGCACGCAAGCATTGCCCCACAACCTCTGGACGCCGCGACGGATGCGGAGTTCTCTGGCATACGGGGGGAGTGCGAGCGCACTGCACGGGGGCGGACGAAACGTTTGAATACGACACTCCAGCAACTCTCGGCGGATTGGGGCGCTTTCGATGACACCTACACTCGCGCAGCCGCACCTCCCCCACGCGGGCACGACTCCCCGCGGTGTGGACCGGTGCGCACGCGCGCGTGACTGGGCGGAGATCCAGGAACGGATGCTGGTTCCGCTCTATGAAGCGGTGTACGAACGACTCGACGTAGGCAGCGGAACACGGCTTCTCGGTCTGGGCTGCGGTTCCGGACTCGCCCTCCTGATGGCGGCGTCACGGGGCGCGTCGGTCACCGGCGTCGACCCCTCGGCACCCGAACGGCTCGCCCTGGCGCGCGAACGCCTCTCACCCGAGGCGAGCCCGGAGGGACGGCCCCACGGCGACACCCGGCTCGTGGAGGGCGGCCCCGAGGACGTGTCGGGGCCGGACGTGCCCGCCTTCACCATGGTGACCGCGTTCCAGCCGATCGGCTGCACGGCGGGTGACTCCGAAGGCCTCTCCGGCCTCCTGGAGGCCACCGTCCCGCTGACCGGGAGCGGCACCCCCGTGGTCCTTGCCGGATGGGGTCCTCCGGAGCGCTGCACGACCTCTTCTGTACTGAGGGTGGCGACCAAGCTCGCCGATCCGCTGCGCAGTACGGGAAGTTGGCGCCCCGCGCTCCGCGACGACCTGGAGGAGGTCGCCCAGCGGGCGGGCCTCAAGCCGGACGGCTCGGGACGCGTCGCATGCCCCTTCGGGTACGCGGACACGGACAGCGCGGTCCGCGGTCTGCTCTCGACGGGGCTGTTCGACGCTGCGGTGGGCGCGACGGATCAGGTGCAGGTCGACAAGGAGCTGACGGAGGCCCTGCATCCGCACAAGCGGCGGGACGGGACCGTGTGGATGCCCAACGTCTTCCGGTACTTGATCGCGCGCACGCGGTAGCGGGCCGGCCTCAGCCCAGAGCTGTCTGAAGCCGGTCGAGCAGCACCCTGGCCGCCGGGCTCGTGGGCCCGTCCGTGCGCCAGGTCAGGGCGATCCTGCCCCGCGGCCTCGGATCCGTGATCTCCAGCGTCCGCAGCCCGTACGCGGCCGCCGTGCGGGGTTCGAGCGCCGGCAGGACGGCCACGCCCAGGCCGCGGACGACGAGTTGCACCAGGACCTGCGGGGCGGCCGCCTCGAAGGCGATGCGGGGCCGGATGCCGGCCTGCGCGCAGGCGCGGTCGAGCACGCCGCGCACGCCGGTGCCGCGCGGCAGACTGATCAGCGGGCGGTCGCGCAGCGCGGCCAGCGGAACGGTCGTACGCCCCTCGGGCGCGAGGAGTGCGTCGCCCGGGAGCACGACGGCCACCAGGGGTTCGTCGATCACCATCCGCAGGGAGATGCCCGGCGGGGGCTCCTCGTCGGTGAGGCCGAGGAGGCGATGTCGAGTTCGCCGGCGCGCACCGCGGCCAGCATCCGGTCCGAGCTGTCCTCGGTGAGGGCGATCTCGACGTCGGGGTGGTCGTCGTGGAAGTCGGCCAGGACGGAGACCACGTCGAACTCATGGGTGGCCGCGCCGGAGACCAGACCGAGCGCGATCTGGCCGCGGAGCAGTCCGGTGAACTCCTCCGCGGTGTGCCGCACTCCCTCGACGGCGGCGAGCGCGGCCCGCGCCAGCGGCAGGACGGCCTCGCCCACCTCCGTCAGCGTCACCGACCGCCCCGAGCGGTCCAGGAGCCGCTGCCCGAGCTCCTTCTCCAACTGCCGGACCTGGGCGCTCACTCCCGGCTGGGCCAGGTGCAGGCGTTCGGCGGCGCGGGTGAAGTTGGCCTCCTCCGCGACGGCGACGAAGTACTGGAGCTGGCGGAGTTCCATAACTGGGCATGCTAGCTGCCAGAACATCCAGCTCTTGGACTTATGGCGAGGCGCTCTCCACCCTGGAGGAGTGGACATCAGAACCGCTGTCGCCGCCGAACGCCGTGACCTCGCCGACCTGCTCGACGCCTTGTCGCCCGCCCAGTGGGAGGCGCCCACCCTCTGCGCGGGGTGGCGGGTCCGGGACGTGGCGGCCCACATGTCGCTGGGTTTTCGCTCCTCGCTCCCGAAGACGCTGGCCGAACTCGTCAAGGCGCGCGGGAGCCTGAACCGGATGACCGACCGCTGCGCCCGCAGGGACGCCGCCGCCCACTCGACCGAGCAGCTCGCCGCGTTCCTCAGGGACAACGCGGACCATCCCTGGCAGCCGCCCCTGACCGGGATCGAGGGAGCGCTGGGCCACGACGTGGTGCACGGCCTGGACATCTCGGTCGCCCTAGGGGTCGGACGCAGGGTTCCCCTGGACCGTGTAGGCGTCCTTCTTAAGAAGGTCACGCCCAGGAGCACGAGGTTCTTCGGGGCGGACGTCGGCGGCGTCGAGCTGCGCGCCGACGACCTCGACTGGAGCTACGGCACCGGCACTCCCCTGACCGGCTCCGCACAGGACCTCCTCCTTGTCCTGTACGGCAGGAAGCTCCCCCCGGGCCGCCTCCGGGGGAAGCCGCAGAGCCGCTTCGCCGCCGAAGCGGTCTAGTCGAGCGGTCTAATCGAGGGGCCCGGTCGAGCGGTCCGGTCGAGCGGTCTAGTCGGCGTCCTTGGTGAGCCGCGTGATGCCGGCGACGCGGTAGGCCGCCTCCTCCTCAAGCGTCTCGTTCTCCAGGAGCGCGGCGGCCAGGGCGTCCAGCTGGTCCCGGTGGTCCCTCAACTGGCGGCACGCGCTCTCGTAGCACTCGTCGACGATCCGTCGCATCTCGTGGTCGATGGTGTCGAGAGTGACCGGGGCGGCCGAAAGGCCGTAGGCCTGCTGGGCGTCGCTCGGCAGCGCGGACAGGCGGCCCACGCGCTCGCTCATGCCCCAGCGGCCGACCATGCCGCGGGCGATGTTGGTGACCTGTTCGAGGTCGCTCTCGGCGCCCGTGGTGATGGCGTCGAAGACGACGTGTTCGGCCGCCATGCCACCCAGGGCCCCGACGATACGGCCGCGCAGATACTCCTCCGTGTACGCGTACTTGTCGGAGTCCGGCGTGGACAGCGTGACGCCGAGGGCGCGCCCACGGGGCACGATGGTGATCTTCCTGACCGGGTCGGCGCCGGGCTGCAGCATGCCGAGCAGGGCGTGCCCGCTCTCGTGGTACGCCGTGCGCCGCCGCTCCTCGTCGGGCATGACCAGCGGCCGCTCGGCGCCGAGCTGGACCTTCTCCAGGGCCTCGGAGAGGTCGGACTGCGTGACTTCCTTCTGCTTGCGTTTGACGGCCAGCAGGGCGGCTTCGTTGGCGAGGTTGGCGAGTTCGGCGCCGGTCATCCCCGGTGTCGTACGAGCGACTTGGGCGAGGTCGGCGTCATCGGCCATCGGGATCTCACGGGTGTGGATCTTGAGGATGGCCTCGCGTCCGCCGCGGTCGGGCGGGCTGACGGTGACGACCCGGTCGAAGCGTCCGGGGCGGGTCAGGGCCGGGTCGAGGATGTCGGCGCGGTTGGTGGCCGCGAGGACGATGACGCCCTCGGAGCCCGAGAAACCATCCATCTCGGTGAGAATCTGGTTCAGCGTCTGCTCGCGCTCGTCGTGCCCGCCCATCCCGCTGCCGCCGCCGCGCGCCCGGCCGATGGTGTCGATCTCGTCGATGAAGATGATCGACGGCGCGACTTTCCTTGCCTCGGCGAAGAGTTCACGTACGCGCGAGGCGCCGACGCCCACGATCATCTCGATGAACTCGGAGGCGGACGCCGAGAAGAAGGGCACCCCCGCCTCACCGGCGACGGCCCGCGCGAGCAGCGTCTTGCCGGTGCCGGGCAGGCCCGCGAGCAGCACGCCTCGCGGCATCTTGGCGCCCATCTCGCGGTAGGCGGCGGGGTTCTTCAGGAAGTCGACGACATCGCTGAGCTCGCCCTCGACCTCGTCGATGCCCGCCACGTCCTCGAAGGTGGTGCGCTTGTCACCGGGTTCGAGCTCCACCGGCTTCGGCGGTGTCTTGCGGCCCAGCATGCCGCCGGCGCCGCCGCCCATGCCCGAGCTCATCCGCCGGGCGATGAAGATCCACAGAACGACGAGGAGCAGCATCGGGGCGAGCGAGATGAGCAGGTTGGAGAGGAAGCTGCGTTCCTGCACGACGGGCTCGGCGGTGACGGTGACGTCGTGCTTGGTGAGGTCGTCCCAGAGCTTGTCGTCGGCGAAGGCGGGCCGCTGGGTGGTGAACTTGGTGTACTTCCCCTTCTCGTCCCCCGGCTTCTCCTGCTCCTTCTTGAGCTGGCCCTGGATCGCGTCGCCCTTGGCGTAGATCTTCGTGACGTTGCCGGAGTCGACCTGCTTGCTGAACTCCGTGTACGAGATCGTCGGCTCGTCGCCCTCGTTGAAGAAGGAGAGCACGAGGTTGGCGATGAGATAGACGATGAGCGCGGTGAGGATGAGCCCGCCCCACCCGCCCGGCATCTTCTTCTTGGGCGGCGGCTTGGGCTCGGGCGGGGGCGCGCCCTCGGAGCGCCATGGCTGGTCGGGCGCCTGGCGCGGCGGCACAGGGTTGCTCATATGAGGACGTTACGACACAAACAGGGGCTGGGCACCTGCGCCGAAAACGCCTGGGGCGCCCCTCTCGGCAGAGGGGCGCCCCAGGCGGCGTACGAGAGGTGAGGCGTCAGCCCATGAACTTCTTGAACTCGTCCGGCAGCTCGAAGTTCTGCCCCTGCTGTCCGGCGGGAAGGCCGAAGGCGCCGCCTTCCTGACCGGCCTGCTCGCGGCGGGCGGCGGCCTCCTGCTCCTCCTGCTTGCGCTTCATCGGGTTGCCCGACTTCCGCTTGCCCTTGGCCTGCTTCTGCTTCTTCTTCTTCTGCTTGCCGGCGCCGCCACCCATGCCCGGCATCCCGGGCATACCCGGCATTCCGCCACCCTGGGCCATCCGCGACATCATCTTGCGGGCCTCGAAGAAGCGCTCGACCAGGTTCTTGACGGCGCTGACCTCGACGCCGGAGCCCTTGGCGATACGGGCGCGGCGCGAGCCGTTGATGATCGCCGCGTCCGCGCGCTCGGCGGGCGTCATCGACTTGATGATGGCGGCGGTGCGGTCGACGTCCCGCTCGTCCAGGTTGTTGATCTGGTCCTTGATCTGCCCCATGCCGGGCATCATCCCGAGCAGCTTGCTGATGCTGCCCATCTTCCTGACCTGCTCCATCTGGGCCAGGAAGTCGTCGAGCGTGAAGTCCTTGCCGCCCTTGCTGCTCTGCAGCTTGGCGGCCATCTTCTCGGCCTCTTGCTGGGAGAAGGTCTGCTCGGCCTTCTCGATCAGCGTGAGCATGTCGCCCATGCCGAGGATGCGGGACGCCATGCGGTCCGGGTGGAACGCGTCGAAGTCGTCCAGCTTCTCGCCGTTCGAGGCGAACATGATCTGGCGACCGGTGACCTGCGCGATGGAGAGCGCGGCACCACCACGGGCGTCACCGTCGAGCTTCGAGAGCACCACGCCGTCGAAGCCGACGCCGTCGCGGAAGGACTCCGCCGTGTTGACGGCGTCCTGACCGATCATGGCGTCGACGACGAAGAGGACCTCGTCCGGGCTGACGGCGTCGCGGATGTCCGCGGCCTGCTGCATCAGCTCCTGGTCGATGCCGAGACGGCCGGCGGTGTCGACGATGACGACGTCGTACTGCTTGGTCTTGGCGAACTCGATCGAGTCCTTGGCCACCTGGACCGGGTCGCCCACGCCGTTGCCCGGCTGCGGGGCGTAGACGCCGACGCCGGCGCGCTCGGCGACGACGGACAGCTGGTTCACGGCGTTGGGCCGCTGGAGGTCGCAGGCCACCAGGAGCGGGGAGTGGCCCTGCCCCTTCAGCCAGAGGCCGAGCTTTCCGGCGAGGGTCGTCTTACCGGCACCCTGCAGACCGGCGAGCATGATGACGGTCGGCGGGTTCTTGGCGAACCGCAGGCGCCGGGTCTCGCCGCCGAGGATGCCTACGAGCTCCTCGTTGACGATCTTGATGACCTGCTGGGCGGGGTTCAGGGCCTGGGAGACCTCGACCCCGGCGGCGCGCTCCTTGACCTGCTTGATGAAGGCCCGGACGACGGGGAGGGCGACGTCCGCCTCGAGCAGGGCGATGCGGATCTCGCGCGCCGTGGCGTCGATGTCCGCCTCGGACAGGCGGCCCTTGCCCCGGAGGTTCTTGAATGTCGCTGCGAGGCGGTCGGAGAGAGTGTCGAACACGGCGGTCGCGAATCCTCGGGTCGAAGGGCGCCCCCTGCTCGAACAGAGCCGAGAACCAGGGGGAGGGCGGATAGGTCGCCCTCCAGGGTATCTGTCCCACTCGGCGCGTGGGAGCGCAGCATCTGGGCCGGGTTTTCCTGCCCCGGAGCGGGGTGGCCCCCTGCCCCGGAGCGGGGTGGTCCCCTACCCGTTGCGGGGGCGGCCCCCTACCCCCGCAACCCCTCCTCCACCGCCCGAGCCACCCCCACCGCCCGCTCCCCCGAGAGCGGCGACGGCGTACCCGCCCCGGCACCCGACTCCGTCACATAGAACGCGTCCACCGCATTCGCCCCCAGCGTCGACACATGCGCACTGCGCACCACCACCCCCGCCGACTCCAGAGCCCGCCCGATCCTGTGCAGCAGGCCCGGGGCGTCCTGCGCCCGCACCTCGATCACCGTGGCCAGGCGCGAGCCCGCCGACGCCACCGTCACGCGCGGCGGCGGTGCCACCGTCCCCCTGCGTCGCGGGTACGCCGCGTCCCGTTCCGCCAGCCGCGCCGCGATGTCCAGCGACCCGTCTAGGGCCCGCACCAGATCCGACCGCAGCCGCGCGGCCTGCGGCAGGGAGCCGTACTCCGCGGCGACCCGCCAGTTCAGGAGCAGTACCGAGTCCTCGAGGCCGGACGGCAGCCCGACCCCCCGCAGCTCCGCCGTCCGCACCGCAAGGCGATGCATCGCGAGCACCCCCGCGACGGCGGACAGCACACCAGGCTGGTCCGGCACCGCGATGATCAGTTCAACCCCCAGTGGCTCGGGATTCCCGGCAGCGTCTTCGGCCCCCTCCGTCTGCGCCCGCAACGCCAGCACGGGCCCACCCGTACGGAACGCCTCCACCGCGAGCCGCTCCTGCTCGGCGGTCGGAGCGACGTCCTCGGCCGCCTCCGGCTCCTCCCCCGACAGCACCGCCCCCACCCGCTTCACCAGATCGGCGACCAGCGAACCCCGCCAGGCGGACCACGCCGCAGGACCGGTGGCCAGCGCGTCCGCCTCCGTCAGCGCGTGCAGCAGTTCCAGCGTGCCCGCCGACCCCACCGCGTCCGCGACCGCCCGTACCGTGGCCGGGTCGTCGAGGTCCCGCCGCGTGGCCGTCTCGATCAGCAGCAAGTGGTGCCGCACCAGCGTCGCCAGAACCGCCACGTCGCCCCGGTCGAATCCGATCCGCGCGGCGACGTCCCGCGCGATGATCTCGCCGGCCACGGAGTGGTCCCCCGGCCACCCCTTCCCGATGTCGTGCAGCAGCCCGGCGACCAGCAACAGGTCGGGCCGCCCCACACGCCGGGTCAGCTCCGAGGCCTGCACCGCGGTCTCCACCAGATGCCGGTCCACCGTCCACGTGTGCACGGCGTTGCGCTGCGGCCTGCACCGCACCCGCTCCCAGTCGGGCAGCAGCCGGGTGATGAGCCCCTCGGCCTCCAGCGCCTCCCACACCTCGACCGTCGGCCGCCCCGCCCCAAGGAGCGTCACCAACTGCTCCCGGGCCTCCGCGGGCCACGGAGTCGGCAGCGGCCGCACGGCCGCCGCCATCCTGCGCACCGCGTGCAGCGAGAGCGGCAGCCCGGCCTGGGCGGCGGCGGCAGCCGCCCGAAGCGGCAGCACGGGATCACGCTCGGGCCTGGCCGCCCGCGCGAGGACCACCTCCCCGTCCTGCTCCACCACGCCCTCGGCCAGCGGCGACCGCTCGGCAGCGGCCCCCTTGCCGCCCCCCAGCATCGCCCGCAGCCGAGGCCGCACGGACCGGGACCGCAGCACCCTGCCCACCTCGCGCCACGTCACGTCACTCGCGTACGACACCGTGCGCGCCGCCTCGTACACCTGCCGCAGCAGCGTGTCGGCGTCCAGCAGACCCAATTCCGCGGCGACTTGATCCTGCTCCTGCAGCGCGAGCCGGTCCGTGGCCCTGCCCGTCGTCAGATGCAGCGCGTCCCGCACGTCAAGGAGTCGCCGCCGGGCGTCGGAGAGCCCCTCCCGGGGCGCGTCGGCCAGCCACGAAGCAGCGACGGCCCGCAAGGCGGTCGCATCCCGAAGCCCGCCCCGGGCCTCCTTCAGGTCCGGCTCCAGGAGATAGCTCAACTCCCCCTGCCGCTCGGCCCGTTCCTCGCACAGCTCCCGCAGCTCCGGCAGCCGCTTCGGCGCGAGGTTGCGCCAGTCGGCGAGCACCGCCGTACGCAGCCCGGCGGTCAGACCGAGGTCGCCCACGACGTGCCGCGCGTCAAGCAGCCCCAGCTGCACCTTGAGGTCCTCGCCCGCGGTCTTGCGCGCCTCCGCCGGGGTCCGCACGGAGTGGTCGAGCGCGAGCCCGAGGTCCCAGATGGGGTACCAGATGCGGTCCGCGAGGGCCGCCACCTCACCGGCGTCCGCACTGCCGTCGTGCAGCAGGAGCAGGTCGAGGTCGCTGCGCGGCGACAGCTCGCCCCTCCCATAGCCACCCACCGCGACCAGCGAGGCCCCACGCGGCGCGCCCGCGGCCGTGAAGAGCCCGGTCAGCCAGTCGTCCGTGAGGTCGGCGAGGGCCGAACGGCGCGGCGGCCCGGACTGCGCCTCCCCTTGAAGGAGGCGCAGCCGGGCCGCCGCATAGCCGCTGGGTCCGGAGTCTTCCGAGTCCGATTCAGTACGTACGTCCACACTCGTCACCCAGCAGCTCCTGTCAGTCCCGCTCAGTTCCGCTCAGCTCTGGCAGCTCGGTCCTTGCCGGCCGAGCTCACAGCGCATCCGGTCCGCGTTCGCCGGTCCGCACCCGTACCGCCGTCTCGACCGGGACGCTCCAGACCTTGCCGTCCCCGATCTTGCCGGTTCGGGCGGCCTTCACCACGACATCCACGAGCTGTTCGGCGTCGTCGTCCTCGACCAGGACCTCGATCCGGATCTTCGGCACGAGGTCGACGGTGTACTCCGCGCCACGGTAGACCTCGGTGTGGCCGCGCTGGCGGCCGTAGCCGCTGGCCTCGGTGACGGTCAGGCCCTGGACGCCGAAGGCCTGGAGGGCTTCCTTGATCTCGTCGAGCCGGTGCGGCTTGACGACCGCGGTGATGAGCTTCATACGTCCACCCTCTTGTTCTTCTCGTTCGCAGCCTTACCGGCGTCCTGGGCCGGCGGGCCGGGCACGGAGGCGGTACGGGGAGCCGTGCCACCGCCCGCTCCACTGAAGTCGTACGCGGTCTCGGCGTGCTGCACCTGGTCGATGCCCCCGACCTCCTCGTCCTCGCTGACCCGCATCCCGATGGTCTTGTCGACCAGGAGGGCGAGGATCGCGGAGGCGATCAGGGAGTACGCGAGGACGGCGCCGACACCGGCGGCCTGCTTGCCCAGCTGGTCGAGGCCGCCGCCGTAGAAGAGACCCTTGGCGTCGGACTGGACGCCGCCGGTGGCGAAGAAGCCGACGAGCAGCGAGCCCACGACACCGCCGACGAGGTGGACACCGACGACGTCGAGGGAGTCGTCGTAGCCGAACTTGAACTTCAGGCCGACGGCCATGGCGCAGAGCAGACCAGCGATGGCTCCGACGGCGATCGCACCGAGCGGCGAGACGGAGCCGCCGGACGGGGTGATCGCGACGAGACCGGCGACGGCACCCGAAGCGGCGCCGAGCGTGGTGAACGCGCCGTGCCGGATCTTCTCGTAGGCGAGCCAGGCCAGCATGGCCGCGGCGGTGGCGACCTGCGTGTTCAGGAACATCATCGCGCCGACGCCGTCGTCGTTGCCCAGCCACGATCCGGCGTTGAAGCCGAACCAGCCGAACCAGAGCAGTGCGGCGCCGAGCATGACAAGCGGCAGGCTGTGCGGCCGCATCGGGTCCTTCTTGAAGCCGACGCGCTTGCCGATGACCAGGATCACGCCGAGCGCCGCGGCACCCGCGTTGATGTGCACGGCCGTGCCGCCTGCGAAGTCGATGACGCCGAGCTCGAAGGCCCAGCCGCCCGCGCCCCACACCCAGTGCGCGACCGGGAAGTAGACGACCGTGGCCCAGAGCGCCACGAACAGCGCCCAGGCGGTGAACTTCACGCGGTCGGCGAGCGCACCGCTGATCAGCGCGGGCGTGATGATCGCGAACATCAGCTGGAAGACCGCGAAGACGTACACCGGGATGGTGTAGCCGTCCCACAGCTCGTTGAGCCCTATGCCGCTCAGGCCGACGTAGTCGGAGGACCAGCCGAAGAGGCTGCCGTGGTCGGTGCCGAAGGCGATGGAGAAGCCGTACAGCACCCAGAGGATGGTGACGATCCCCAGACTGATGAAGCTCATCATCAGCATGTTCAGCGTGCTCTTGACGCGGACCATGCCTCCGTAGAAGAAGGCGAGTCCCGGCGTCATGAGCATCACCAGGGCGGAACAGATGAGCATGAACCCGGTGTTGGCGGCAGACAGCTGCGGGGCGTCTGCGGCGATCGTGATGCCTGGGGGCATCGGCGTCTCCTCGTCGTCGTATGCGGCCCGTGCGGGCGGGCTGGGCGGGGTGGGCCGTTGTGCGGAGATTGGCGCAGCGCCATTTCCGGGGGTGCCCCTCGATGTTTCGCCGCAGTGACGAAGAGGTCGTGCGTGTTACGCGTCCATGAACTGCCGGGTCAGGCGGGGCGCGGTTTCATACCCTGCGCACACGGCAAAAAACCGGCCGCGGCGGCCATCCGATTGACCTGGCGTGGGGGAGCCGAGTCGGGCAGTTCGGGATGGTCCGGCCGCGACCGGAGTTCTGGTGGGGCGCCGTCAGACCGCTTCCGCGGTCTCCGGCATGTCGATGGCGAGCTGGTCGGTGAGCTGCACGACCTCGGCGATGTCACCGAAGTCCCGCACGGCGGTGTCCACGGTCTTGCGAAGGCGGGTGTTGACCCGCTCGGAGCGGACCTTCTTGGCGATGGTGAGGGCCTCACCGGCGAGCACGGTGCTCTGCTCGGGCTCGCGCTGGAGCAGGTGGACCGTGGCCATCCCGATGAGGTTCAGTGCGTACGAACGCTGGTGCTCGGGGTCCTTGCCGAAGAGGTCGACGGCGCGCTCCATGACGGGCTCGGCGAGCGAGGCGTACGTGGGGCTGCGGCCCGCCACGTAGGCCAGGTCGCGGAACGAGTGGGCGTTCTCGCCGTTCAGCTCGGCCTCGGAGAAGAAGCGGATCCAGTCGGGCTCGGGCTCGTCGAAGTCATCGGCGTCGGCGAAGGTGTCCTCGGCCATGCGCACGGCCCGCTTGCACTTGCCGGGCTGGCCCATGCTGGCGTAGGCGCGGGCCTCCATCGCATACAGCATGGCCTGGGTGCGGGGACTCGCGCAGTCACGGCTTCCGTACTGCGCGAGGTGGATGAGTTCGAGCGCGTCGTCGGGCCGCCCGAGGTGGATCATCTGGCGGCTCATGCTGGACAGGACATACGAACCGAGCGGCTTCTCGCCCGCTTCCTTCGCGGCGTGCAGGGCCAGGACGAAGTACTTCTGGGCGGTGGGCTGGAGCCCTACGTCATAGCTCATCCAGCCGGCCAGCTCGGCCAGTTCGCCCGCGACCTTGAAGAGCCGCTTGGACGTGGCCTCCGGCTGGGGCTCCTGCAACAGGTCCGTCACCTCGTGCAGTTGACCGACGACCGCCTTGCGCCGCAGCCCTCCCCCGCACTGCGCGTCCCACTGCCGGAACATCACGGTCGTGGACTCCAGGAGGTCCAGCTCCGGTTTGGAGAGCCTGCCGGGCCTGCGGGACGGCGTGGACGGCTCGGGGTCACCGACCGGGGTCGTCGGTCCTGGGACGAGCCAGCGCTGCATGGGCTCGATGAGGGCGGGGCCCGCGGAGAGCGCGAGCGAGGTGCCGAGGAAACCGCGCCGGGCCAGCATCAGGTCGCTGCGCGAGAACTCACTGATGAGCGCGACGGTCTGCGGGCCGGTCCAGGGCAGGTCGACGCCCGAGACGGAGGGTGACTGGTGCGCGGCGCGCAGGCCGAGGTCCTCGACCGCGACGACACAGCCGAACCGCTCGGAGAACAGCTCGGAGAGGATGCGCGGAATGGGCTCGCGGGGATTCTCGCCGTCCAGCCAGCGCCGTACGCGCGAGGTGTCGGTGGAGATGTGATGGGCGCCCAACTGCCGTGCCCTGCGGTTCACTTGGCGCGCGAGCTCGCCCTTGGACCAGCCGCTGCGCACGAACCAGGAATTGAGCAGTTCGTTGGGGCGCTTCTCAGTGTTCGCACCACTTCCGCCGTTGCCGCCCACTGGAACGCCCCCATCCCTCAAGACACTTACGCGCGGTCTCACGCCAAGCCCTACCAGAATGCCGCGCGTTGCGGCTCTCCGTCCGGAGAACGTCACCCATCGAACAGGAAACCGACTTGCCTCCGGCATACCCACGAGTGCACAGCACTTAGGGTCCGTGCACTGAAAGTAATCCTACGATCACCCCTCCGGCGAGGGCGATCGCGGAAACGCCACCATTCGCCACCCCTTCGAATGAACTCCCGGCCCGCCACAAGCGATTGACTTGACAGTGGACGACCGAAGGTGGGCGGAAGGGAGCACTTAGGGGCGCGCATGACCGAGCGCACCCCCCTCAGGCCACCGGGCACCTGAACAAAAGCACAGGGTCACGATCCGATTCCGTCACGTAACCACACCGCGCTCGACCCGTTGGAGGGGGCATGGGCTTCACGATCGGCGGCATCCGGGGAACCGACAAGCCCCGCACCGGTTCACGGCGGCGCGGCCGCACGTCGGACTGCACCGCGGTGGCCGAGTACACCGGGCTGTGGGGATGGGCCGCCGTCCCCGGCGCACGTGCCCTGGACGGCCGCTGCTCCTGCGGCGCGGCCGACTGCGCCGCCCCCGGCGCCCACCCCCTGGAGTTCGCCCCCGAGGTGTCCGCGGGGGCCACGCTGGACGAAGTGACCGAAGCCTGGGCCCAGTTCCCCGGCGCCGCCGTGCTGCTGCCCGTGGGGCGCGCCTTCGACGTGATCGAGGTGGCCGAGGCCGCCGGACGCAGGGCGCTGGTCCGCCTGGAGCGCATGGGCCTGCCGCTCGGCCCGGTGGCAGCCACCCCTCAGGGCCGCGCGCACTTCTTCGTCGCCCCCGGCGCCGCCGCCGAACTCCCCCAGCTGCTCTACCGCATGGGCTGGGACGACGCCGGCATCGACCTGCACGGCCTGGGCCCCGGCACGCACATCACGGCCCCGCCGTCCGACCGCGCGGGCCTCGGCCCGGTCCGCTGGCTGCGCGCCCCCGACCTGGACTCGGCGACGCACCCCCCGCAGGCACGGCTGGTGCTCGGCACCTTGGCCTACGTGGCGCACCGCTCCCCGGCGTAGACACGCCCGCACACGGAAATGCCCCACCCCGGCTGCACCCCGGGGTGGGGCATTTCTCTGGCGTACGTCTCCTACTGATCCGCCGGACGCGGCCTACTGGTCACCGATGAGCGCGTCGACGAACGCCTCCGGCTCGAACGGAGCCAGATCGTCCGCGCCCTCGCCGAGCCCGACCAGCTTCACCGGCACGCCCAGCTCCCGCTGGACGGCGACCACGATTCCGCCCTTGGCCGTGCCGTCCAGCTTCGTCAGGACGATGCCGGTGATGTCGACGACCTCAGCGAAGACGCGCGCCTGCACCAGGCCGTTCTGCCCGGTCGTGGCGTCCAGGACGAGCAGCACCTCGTCCAGCGGCGCGTGCTTCTCGACGACGCGCTTGACCTTGCCGAGCTCGTCCATGAGGCCGGTCTTGGTGTGCAGGCGCCCCGCGGTGTCGATGAGGACGACGTCGGCGCCCTCCGCGATGCCTTCCTTGACCGCGTCGAAGGCGATCGACGCCGGGTCGCCGCCCTCGGGGCCGCGCACCGTGCGCGCGCCGACGCGCTCGCCCCAGGTCTGCAGCTGGTCGGCGGCGGCGGCGCGGAAGGTGTCCGCGGCGCCGAGGACCACGGAGCGGCCGTCGGCCACGAGGACGCGGGCGAGCTTGCCGGTGGTGGTGGTCTTGCCGGTGCCGTTCACGCCGACGACCATCACGATGCCGGGCGTCTCCAGGCCCGACTCGGTCTTCACGGCGCGGTCGAACTCCGCGCCCTCGCGCGTGCCGAGCAGCGCGAGGAGTTCCTCACGGAGCAGCGCGCGCAGGTCGTCCGGGGTGCGGGTGCCGAGCACACGGACGCGCTCGCGGAGCCGCTCGACCAGTTCCTGGGTGGGGGCGACGCCGACGTCGGCGGTGAGGAGCGTGTCCTCGATCTCCTCCCACGTGTCCTCGTCCAGGTGCTCGCGGGACAGGAGCGTGAGCAGCCCCTTGCCGAGTGCGTTCTGCGAGCGGGAGAGCCGCGTGCGCAGACGGACCAGGCGACCTGCCGTGGGTTCCGGGGTCTCGATCTCCGGGGCGGCCTCGGGGGCCTCTTCGGTGACGACCGGCGCCTCGGCTGAGGCTCCCGGGAGTTCCACCTCCTCGATCGTGCGGCGCGGTTCGTCGCGCGGCGTCTCGGCCTCGTCGCCGATATGCGGCTCGGCCGGAGGGGCGGTGATGGTGGGCGTGGACGACGGGGCCTGCGGAGGCAGCTGCTTCTTCTTGCGGCTGCCGATCACGAGCCCGCCGAGCGCGCCGATCACGACCACGGCGATGACTACAGCAAGGATGACGATTTCCATAACCCACCCAGTATCAGCCATGGGGGCAACACGGGCCCAGGCTGTAGCTTCCTCCAAAGAACATAAGCTCATAGAGGGCACTACTCGGACTAAAGTACGATGGAGCTCTCCGCATCAACGCGCGTAGAGTCCAACGCGATCACCCCCACGGACGGATCGCGGCGTTGCGATCCGAGCGAGAGGCACGGACCCCACCCCATGAGCACCACCGCCGAAACCGAAGGCGCCCTGGAGACACGCGGCCTCGAGCCCGTCCCCGACTCCGAGCGCACGGGCCGGACCCGCGAGCTGTTCCCCACCTGGGTGGCGGCCAACATCAGCGTCCTGCTCCTCACCATGGGCGCGGGCCTCATCGTGACCAACGGCCTCAACTTCTGGCAGGCCCTGGTCGTCGCCCTCGTCTCACCCGTCCTGAGTTACGGCATGGTCGGTCTGATCTCCATCTCGGGCAAGCGCGGCGGCTCCCCCGGCATGACGCTCTCGCGCGCGGTCTTCGGCCAGCGCGGCAACCTCTTCCCGGGCTCGCTCATCTGGGTCGCCCGCTGGGGCTGGGAGACGATCAACGCGGTCACGGGCGCGTACGCGATCATCACCGTCCTGGACATCTGCTTCGGCGTGAAGTCCAGCACGTGGCTGACGGTCGTGACACTGGTCGCCTTCGTCGCCTGTACGTTCCTGATCAGCGGCCTGGGCCGCAAGGTCCTGCACATCTGCAACACCTGGGCGACGTACCTCTTCGGCGCGTTCAGCGTCCTCGTCCTGGTCTACCTGGTGGCCAACACGCCCTGGTCGGACGTCTTCTCGCGCCCCGCGGGCTCCACCGCGGCGATGGTCGCGGGCGTGGGCGTGATCGCAGCGGGCGGCATCAGCTGGGTCCCCACGGGCCCGGACTTCACGCGCTACCTCCCGCGCAAGGCCTCCAGCAAGGCCCTGGTGGGCAACGCCATCGGCGGCGCCGGCATCGTCGTCGTACCGATGGTCCTGATGGGCGCGGTCATGGCGGTCAGCACGCCGAGCCTGTCGGACGCCTCGGACCCGGTCTCCTTTCTCGGCCAGCTCCTTCCGACGTGGATCGCCGTGCCGTACCTGGTGATGGCCCTGATCGGCATGCTCCTGATCAACTCCATGTCGATGTACTCCGCGGGCTTCACCGCGATGACGCTGGGCATCAAGGTCCCGCGCACGTGGGCGGTGTCCATCAACGCCATCATCAGCCTGATCTTCGGCTACCTCCTGATGAACGTGGCCACCAGCTTCATCGGCTCGTTCATCTCCTTCCTGACCCTGCTCGCCGTCGCGTTCTCCGCCTGGATCGGCGTCTTCGGCGTCGACATGCTGCGCAGGAAGACGTACGACGGCGAGGCGCTGATGGACACCAAGCGCACCAGCGCCTACTGGTACAAGGCGGGCTTCGCCTGGCAGGCCATGACCGCGTGGGCCATCGCCCTGGTGGCGGGGCTGCTCTTCACGAAGGTCGACTGGTTCAGCGGCCCGCTCGCCACCTCCTGGATCGGCCGCAACGGCCTGGGCTGGCTGGCCACGATCCTCATCGCGGCCGCGCTGTACGCGGTGCTGCCGAGGACCCCGGCCGCCGAGGCTCCCGACGGCAAGGGCGAGACCGAGCTGATCTCGGCCTGATGCGGAACAACTGCCCCCGCACACTGGTCATCTGACACCGCGTCATCTAACGTCCCTCTTCGCCCACCCACGGTGAAGGGGGACGTTTCCATGCCCGTCACAGTCGTACGTTTCAACCTCGTCGATCCGGACGCCACACCCGCCTCGCTGAGCGAGCGTTACAAGGCCGCCCTGGAGATGGCCACGTACGCGGATGACCGGGGCATCTCCACCGTGCAGACCGAGGAGCACCACGGCGTCGGCAACAACTGGCTGCCCTCGCCCTTCACTTTCGCGGGCGCGGTGTTCGGCGCGACCCGGCGCATCGCGGTCACGGTCTCCGCGATCATCGGCCCGCTGCACGATCCGCTGCGGCTCGCCGAGGACATCGCCGTGCTCGACCTGCTCAGCGGCGGCCGTCTGGTGACGGTGGCGGGGATCGGCTACCGGCCCGAGGAGTACGCGGCGTTCGACGTCGACTGGAAGCGGCGCGGCAAGCTCCAGGACGAGCTCCTGGAGACCCTGCTGCAGGCGTGGACCGGCGAGCCCTTCGAGTTCCGCGGCCGGACCGTGCGCGTCACCCCGCGCCCGTACACCCAGCCCCACCCGATGCTCCTGGTCGGCGGCTCCTCACAGGCGGCGGCCCGGCGCGCGGCCCGGCTCGGCCTGCCGTTCTTCCCCAGCGCCCATCTGCCGGACCTTGAGGCGTACTACAACGACCGCCTCGCGGAGTACGGCACCGAGGGCTGGACGATGATGCCCGCCGCCGAGACCTCGCTCCTGCACATCGCCGACGACCCGGACCGCACCTGGGCCGAGCACGGCGAGCACTTCCTGCACGAGGCCCGCACGTACGCCTCCTGGCAGTCCAAGGACATCCGCTCGGCGGTGAAGTCCACCGCCACGACGGTCGACGAGCTGCGCGCCGAGGGCGTCTACCGCATCCTCACGCCCGACGAGTGCGTGGCCCATGTGCAGGGCGGCGCCGCCAATCTCGTACTGCATCCGCTCTCGGGAGGGATGCCGGTGGACGAGGGATGGCGCAGCCTGCACCACTTCTGCGAAAACGTACTGCCCCGGCTCAAGGAATAGGTCCTTGAACCGGGGCAGCTTCCTCAGAGGAGGGGCAGCGGGGATTAGCCCATCTCCTCCAGGGTCTTGCCCTTCGTCTCCTTGACGAACTTCATGACGAAGGGGATCGAGAGCACGGCGAAGGCGCCGTAGATGATGTACGAGCCGGTCAGGCTCCACTCGGACATGCTCGGGAACGTCTTGGTGATCGCGAAGTTGGCGAGCCACTGCGCCGACGCGGCCACACCCAGTGCGGCGGCGCGGATCCGGTTCGGGAAGATCTCGCCGAGCAGGACCCAGACCACCACGCCCCAGGAGAGGGCGAAGAAGAGCACGAAGAAGTTGGCGGCGATGATCGCCGTCAGGCCCTGCGCGTTCGGCAGCGTGACGTTGTCGCCGGAGCCGGTGCGGTACGAGAACGCCCAGGCGCAGGTGAAGAGCGCGAGCGCCATGCCGGCGGAGCCGATGATGGCCAGCGGCTTGCGGCCGATGCGGTCGACGAAGATCATCGCGATGACCGTGCCGATGATGTTCACGATCGACGTCTCGAACGAGTACAGGAACGAGCTGCTCGGGTCCTTGCCGACCGACTGCCACAGCTGGTTCGAGTAGTAGAAGATCACGTTGATGCCGACGAGCTGCTGGAACACCGAGAGGCCGATGCCGATCCAGACGATCGGCAGGAAGCCGACCTTGCCGAGCAGGTCCTTGAACGAGGACTTGTGCTCGCGGCGCATGCCCTCCTCGATCTCGGTGACGCGCGCGTCCAGGTCGATCTTGGTGCCCTCGACCTCGCCGAGCACCTTCTTCGCCTCGACGTCACGGCCGACGGAGATCAGGAAGCGCGGCGACTCGGGGATGACGAAGGAAAGCACGCCGTACAGGACGGCCGGGATGACCATGACGCCGAGCATCAGCTGCCAGGCCTCCAGGCCCATCAGCTTGCCGCGCTGGTCGTCGTCCGCCAGCTTCAGGATGCCGTAGTTGACCAGCTGGGATACGGCGATGCCGATGACGATCGCGGCCTGCTGGAAGGAGGCGAGCCGGCCTCGGTAGGCGGGCGGTGCGACCTCGGCGATGTAGGCAGGGCCGATGACGGAGGCCATGCCGATGCCGATGCCGCCGATGAAGCGCCACATCGTCAGGTCCCACGCCGCGAACGGCAGGGCGGAACCGACGGCGCTCGCCGCGAAGAGGACGGCGGCGATCTGCATGCAGCGGATGCGGCCGATGCGGTCGGCGATGCGCCCGGCGATCGCCGCGCCGAGGGCGCAGCCGAGCAGTGCGGTCGCGATGATCCAGCCGAGCATGTTCGCGTCGACGTCGAAGCGGTGCTGGATGGCGACGGTCGCGCCGTTGATCACAGAGCTGTCATAGCCGAAGAGGAAGCCGCCCATGGCGGCGGCCGCCGTGATGAAGATGACATGGCCGAGATGGTCCGGCCTGGCCTCTCTGCCTTCGGGCTGCGGCGCCTTCGTTGTGCTGGTCACATGGACTCCTCGGGCCACCGGCAACATCGCCGGGGGTGGGGGTGAGCACTTCAAGTGGCGCACAACTTCACGCCGCCCACCACCTGAAGGTAAAAGCAACGTTGCAGAGACTATGCCTTCAAGTTTCGAAGTCAATACCTGGGTTCCTGTGAACTTAAGGGACGCCTGAGGCTGACTTCGTTCAAGTGTTGAAGTTATGAAGGTGAACTCGTGGAGGGCTAGCGAAGCCGTTGGCTGATCACCTTCGAGACGCCGTCGCCCTGCATCGAGACGCCGTACAGCGCGTCCGCGACCTCCATCGTCCGCTTCTGGTGCGTGATCACGATGAGCTGCGAGGCCTCCTGCAGCTCCTCCATGATGCGGATGAGCCGCTGCAGGTTGGTGTCGTCGAGCGCGGCCTCGACCTCGTCCATCACATAGAAGGGACTCGGCCGTGCCTTGAAGATCGAAACGAGCAGCGCGACGGCCGTCAGGGACCGCTCGCCGCCGGAGAGCAGCGAGAGCCGCTTGACCTTCTTGCCGGGCGGGCGCGCCTCGACGTCGACTCCCGTGGCGAGCATGTTGTCGGGGTCGGTCAGGATGAGCCGCCCCTCGCCGCCCGGGAAGAGCCGCGAGAAGACGCCCTCGAACTCACGGGCCGTGTCCCGGTAGGCCTCGGTGAAGACCTGCTCGACGCGCTCGTCGACCTCCTTCACCACTTGCAGGAGATCGGCACGCGTCTTCTTCAGGTCCTCCAGCTGCTCGCTCAGGAACTTGTGGCGCTCCTCAAGCGCGGCGAACTCCTCAAGGGCCAGCGGGTTCACCTTCCCGAGCTGCTGGTACGCCCGTTCGGCTGACCTCAGCCGCTTCTCCTGCTCACCGCGGACGTACGGCACGGGCCTGTTGCGCGGGTGCTCCGGGTCTTCGGGGAGCTCCTCGCCCTCGGCCGCGGGGGATGGCGGCACGAGCTGGTCGGGGCCGTAGTCGGAGACGAGTCCTGCCGGTTCCACACCGAGTTCCTCCAGTGCCTTGGACTCCAGCTGCTCGATCCGCAGCCGCTTCTCGGCACCGAGTACCTCGCCGCGGTGGACTGAATCCGTCAGTTTGTCGAGCTCCGCCTTGAGGTCGCGCCCCTGGCTCCGCTCGGCGGTGAGTTCCCGCTCCCGCACCTCCTTGGCGCGCTCGGCGGCGGCACGTTCCTCCTGGGCCCGCACGAGAGAGACCTCGACGTGCGCGAGCAGTTGGCGCGCACCACGGGCGACGGCCTCGGCGACCGCGGCCTCGTGCCGCATCCGGGCCTTGCGCTGCTCGGCACGCGCGCGTGCCTCGCGTTCGGCGCGCGCGGCCCGGTCGAGCGAGTCAGCGCGTCCCGCCAGGCCCTTGACCCGCTCCTCGTGCGTACGCACCTGGAGCCTGGCCTCCATCTCGGTCTGCCGGGCATTGGCACCGTCGGCGGCGAGCCGGTCGCGCACGGAAGTATCGGGCTCCTCCTCGACCGGAGCCTCCTCGGCCACGGCGAGCCGCTCGGCCAACTCCTCGGCGTCCTGGACCGCCTTGTCCAGCGCCTCCTGCGCCTTGGCCGCGGCGGCCGCACTGCGCTCGGCCTCGCCCGCGGCGCCACGGGCCTGCCCGGCGAGCGCGCCGAGCTGCTGCGCCACGGCAGACTTCTCCCGGTCGGCGGCGCGCCTGCGCTCCCCCAACTCCTCGACGAGAGCGGCGACTTCCTTGCGCTGCTCGCCCGCCACCTGCTGGCTGCGCGCCAACGCGTCGCACTGCTCGGCCAGTTGCTCAAGCTCCGCCGCCGCCTCGTCGACGGACGCCTGCACTTCGAGGAGGCTCGGCGCCCCGGCGGACCCGCCCTGCGCGAAGTGCGCCCCGAGCAGGTCCCCCTCGGTGGTGACGGCGGTGAGCTCCGGGTGGGCGTAGACGAAGTCCTCGGCGTCCTCAAGGGTGCCGACGGCGACCGTCCCCCGCAGCAGCCGCCGCACCGCGGGCATCAACTCCGCGGGCCCGCGCACCAGTTCGGCGACCAGGGGCGGCCCTTCGGCACCTTCCGGCCGTACGTCACGAGGGTCGGCGCCCGACTCCGGCTCCCCCGCGAGCAGCAGCGCGGCACGCCCCGCGTCCTGCTTGCGCAGCAGCCGGATGGCCTCCGCCGCCGACGCCGGTGTGGTCACCGCGATCGCGTCCGCCGCCGCGCCGAACGCCGCCGCGACGGCGACCTCGTACCCCGGAGTGATCGAGAGCAGCTCGGCCGCGGGACCGAGCAGCCCCGTGAGGCGGTCCTTGGCGGCCAGCAGCGCCCCCGTACCGTCCTTGCGGCGCAGGCCGAGCGCGAGCGCCTCGTGCCGGGCGGCGACCGCGGCCCGCTTGCGCTCGGCGGCGGTCGCCTCCTCGCGCGCCGCGGCCAGCGCGGCCTCGGCCCGGGTGAGGGAACGCTTCGCCTCGTCGTGCCGCTCGCCGAGCTCCGCGTCACCGGCGTCGAGCCCGTCGACCTCCGCCTTCAGCTGCTCGTACTCCTCCTGGGCGGCGACCGCGCGCTCCCCTGCCTCGTCACGTGCCACGGCGAGCCGGTCGATCTCGGCCTGTGCGGAGCCCGCCCGCGAACGCGCCGCGTTGACCTGGCCGTGCAGCCGTGCGAGCCCTTCACGCCGGTCGGCGATGGCCCGCGCCACGTCCTTGAGGCGGCGCTCCTCGACCGCGAGCTCCCGCTCCAGATCGGCACGGTGGCCGATGGTGTCCTCCAGGGCGTGCTCGGCCGCTTCGAGGGCGGCTTCCAGCTCCGCCTCCTGCTCACGGATCCGCGCGGCCTCGCGCTCCATGTCCTCGGGGTCGCGGCCGCGCCGCTCCTCCGGGGGCGCGGCGGTCGCGCTCTTGACCCGGGCGTCGGCGAGCGACACCGTGCCACGCACCCGCTCGGCCAGCTGCGACAGCTCGTACCACGTCTGCTGGGCCCGCTGGAGCCGCGGAGTGAGGCGGCGCACCTCGTCCTCCAGCTCCGCCTCCCGCTGGAGCGCCTTCTTCAGCTCGGCCTCGGCACTGTCCTTGCGCCGCTTCAGCTCCGCCTCGTCGGCGACCTCGGTCCGCAGCGCGTCCCGCAGGCGTACGAGATCGTCGGCGAGCAGCCGGAGGCGGGCATCGCGCAGATCGGCCTGGATGACGGCGGCCCTGCGCGCCACGGCGGCCTGCCGACCAAGGGGTTTGAGCTGCCGCCGCAGCTCGTCGGTCAGGTCCTGTACGCGCGCGAGGTTGGCCTGCATCGCGTCGAGCTTGCGCAGCGCCTTCTCTTTGCGCTTGCGGTGCTTGAGGACGCCTGCGGCCTCCTCGATGAAGGCGCGGCGCCCCATGGGGTCGGCGTGCAGGACGCCGTCGAGCTGGCCCTGCCCGACGATGACGTGCATCTCGCGGCCGATGCCGGAGTCGGAGAGCAGTTCCTGGATGTCGAGCAGCCGGCAGGTGTCCCCGTTGATCTGGTACTCGCTGCCGCCGTTGCGGAACATGATCCGCGTGATGGTGACTTCGGCGTACTCGATGGGCAGGGCGCCGTCGGAGTTGTCGATGGTGAGGGACACCTCGGCACGGCCGAGCGGCGGGCGCCCGGTGGTGCCGGCGAAGATGACGTCCTCCATCTTGCCGCCGCGCAGCGACTTGGCGCCCTGCTCGCCCATGACCCAGGACAGCGCGTCCACGACATTGGACTTGCCGGAGCCGTTCGGTCCGACGACGCAGGTGATGCCCGGCTCGAACTTCAGCGTCGTGGCCGACGCGAAGGATTTGAAACCGCGCAGTGTCAAGGCCTTGAGGTGCACGCCGCCGGACTCTACCTCCCACCCGTCTCCCACCACCGCCCTTCCAGCGGGGCGCTGCGCGCCGCACCTTCCCTTTCACCGTTTCACCCAGGAAGATGCAGGGCACATCAGCTGTAAAGGAAACACATTACGGGGGCGGCAAGAAAGAAGGGACGCCGAAGCGTCCCTTGCAGATCTGGACAAGCGGCTGACATGGTCAGCCCGACCACGTGCGTGAAGAGGCAGCTCACAAGGCGAAAAGAGCGTGACGCTGAATGATCATCGTTACGCAAGCCCTGCGAGAAAAGCGCCTTTACTCATGATGGCAGTGGTCAGGTGAGCGCAGGCTCCGCCTGGGGTACGTCGATGCTCTCCAGGAGCGATTCGTGAGAAGCGGCAGCCGCGAGCGCGTCGTTCTCGGCCTGGATCTTCACAAGCTCAGATTCCAGGTCCTGGACGCGTTGCTGGAGCCGTCGCATCTCGGCGAGAAGTCGCGGGTCGGAACCGCCGACGTAACCGAGAAGCGCCTTTGCCATGATGGATGGTCCTCCACAATGAGTGACCGACCGAAGCGGTGTGGGTCGTGAGGGATTCGCACCCGCGGTGCTTGGCACTCGTTGTTCGTGCTGGGTCGTGCTGGCCGTTCTCACATGCCAAACAGCTAAGGTGCGCGGGGCTTCCAGAGTCTCACCAAAAAGTTTGACGGTCAACACGATCACGCCCCGTATTGGCGGGCAACCCGGGGGCTTGCGGCCGTCGAAACGGCGGCGCTGCCTCTGCTGCGGGGCCCTGGGGGCGTGTCGATCATCCTGCACTTGGGAGCCTGCCACGACGCGCCGTTCTTGGCAACCACCAGGCGTTTCCTGCCCCGGGCAGTTGCCCTGACCACACCGGGGCGCGTCCGCCCGGCGGCTCTCCGTCAGCGAATCGCGAACGTCTCGTAGATGCCGCGCGGAGTGTCCCAGATCTCAGTGACGCCGTCGACGCGGCCGGGTGTGTCGCCCTCGCGCAGCCAGTCGAGCAGCCCCTGGGCGCCCGCACGCGGACCCTCTGCGACGACTTGCACACGGCCGTCGTCCAGATTGAGAGCAAAACCACTCAGACCCCCTATCTCCAGGGCCTTGGCCCGCGTGAACCAGCGGAATCCCACGCCTTGTACCTGGCCACGCACCCAGGCCGTGACTCTGACTTCTTCGTTCATGGGTGCACGCTAACCGGCCAATTGCACTCGGAGCACTTCGTCCCCATGCGCCATCGCGTACAGTCCCGACTCGATGAGCCTCACTCGTATGGGTGAGCCACGTTGACCGCCAGGACGAGGAAGGCCAGGAGATGGGACGCCACCGACGCTCCGGCGCAGGGGCAGCCGCCACCGGCCGCGCCACTGGAGTCTCCGACGTGTACGCGGGCGAGCACGCCGGCGTCCCGGAGCCCCGCCCCGCCAACGCTTCGCACCGCCACCGGGGCCGCCGCGCCACACCGGTGCGCACCGGCCTGCTCGGCGTGTCGGCAGCCGTCGCCATGGGCGCGGTGGCCGTCGCCTCCGGCTTGGTCCCGGGCGCCGAGAACTACTCCCTCGGCGGTGGCGGCGACTCGAACAAGGTGCGTGCTGCCACCACCCCCAGCGAGGTGGCACCCCAGGGCGGCGAGAACGGCACCGCCGAGCGCGAGTCCGCACCGCCGAGCCGCGGCTCCGAGCGCCCCGACGCCCCGGACCCGTCCCCCTCGAAGTCCTCCGAGAAGCCTTCGGCCGAGCCGTCGAAGAAGCCGTCGACCAAGGCGCCCGCGCCGGAGGCCGACGAGAAGCAGAAGAAGACGACTCCCCCGAGCCCCTCGCGCACCCCCTCCCAGAAGCCGAAGGCCCCGCCGGTCACCGGCTCGAAGTCGCCGTCCACCGAGAACGCGGCCGAGGCCGCGGTGCTCACCCTGGTCAACGCCGAGCGGGCCAAGGTCGGCTGCTCCCCCGTGCGCGCCGACGCCGCGCTGGCCTCGCTCGCCGGAGATTTCAGCTCGGACATGGCCGAGCGGGACTTCTTCGACCACACCGACCCGGACGGCGCGACCCCGTGGGACCGCGCCGAGAAGGCCGGGATATCGGACCTGGGCGGCGAGAACATCGCCCGCGGCCAGGCGAACGCCCAGTCCGTGATGGACGCCTGGATGAACAGCCCCGGCCACCGGGCCAACATCCTCAACTGCGACTACAAGACCCTGGGCGTCGGCGCGCACTTCGCGCCGGGCGGCCCTTGGTGGACGCAGGACTTCGGCTTCTAGGACACCGGGCCCCGGGTCGCGACCGGGCCGATTCACTTACTCACTCTCAGTTAGCGCAACCCGTGAGATAGCGCTGTGCGAGAGTATGCTTTCGGCATGGATCCCATCGACCAGGACACGGCGTACGACGTGTTCTCCAAGCAGTGCCCCTCGCGCGGCACCCTGGAGCACGTCACCGGACGCTGGGGAGCGCTCACCCTGGGCGCGCTGCACGACGGCACGTTCCGTTTCAACGAACTGCGCCGCCGGGTCGACGGCGTGAGCGAGAAGATGCTGTCCCAGACCCTGCACGCGCTGGAGCGCGACGGCCTGGTCCACCGCGAGGCACAGCCCACCAACCCGCCGCGCGTGGAGTATCGGCTCACCCCGCTGGGACGGGAGATCACCGAACGCCTGATGAGCCTCATCCACTTCGTGGAGGGCAGGATGGACGGCGTGCTCGAAGCGCGCGAGCGCTACGACAGCGTGACGGCCGGCGGTCGCTGACAGCGCGGGCAGAAGTAGCTGGAGCGGTTCATCCAGGGCCGCCGGCGCATGGCCGTACCGCAGCGGCGGCACGGCTCGTCCTCACGTCCGTAGGCGTCGAGCGACCGCTCGAAGTACCCGGACTCGCCGTTCACGTTCACGTACAGACTGTCGAAGCTGGTGCCGCCGACGGCGAGGGCCGCATTCATCACATCCCGTACGTGGCCCAGGAGTTGGGCCGTGCGCGGGCGCGTGAACGTGGCGGTGGGCCGCTCGTAGTGCAGCTTCGCCCGCCAAAGGGCCTCGTCCGCATAGATGTTGCCGACGCCGCTGATCAACGACTGGTCGAGCAGGGCGCGTTTGATCGTCGTACGACGGCGGCGCAGCGCGGCGTGGAAGGCCGCGTCGTCGAACTTCTCGTCCAGCGGGTCGCGTGCGATGTGCGCGATGACGTCCGGCAGTCCGTCCGGGGTGTTCTCGTGCAGCGAGAGTCCGCCGAAGGTGCGCTGGTCGACGAAGCGCAGCTCGGTGCCGAGCGCGTCGGCGAAGCGGATCCGGATCCGCAAGTGCTTCTCGTTCGGCGCTTCTTGGGGCTGGACGAGCAGCTGCCCGCTCATGCCGAGATGGGCGAGGATCGAGGTGCCGCTGTCCTCGATCGGCAGCCAGAGATACTTCCCGCGCCGCATCGCCGTACCGACACGGTGGCCCTTGAGCCGGAGCCCGAAGTCGTCACCGCCCGCGACATGCCGCCGCACGGCCCGCGGATGCAGCACCTCGACATCGGCGACGGTGCGCTGAGCCACCCACCGCTCAAGCCCACGCCGGACGACTTCGACCTCGGGCAGCTCGGGCACGGCGATTCACTCCGGGGTAAACGGGTGTGGGCGGGAAAAAATGCCGCGAAGCGGCGAAAAGGCTGGTGCCGGCCACCCGAAGGGCGACCGGCACCAACAGTAAAGCGGTTCAGGCAGACGAAGCTTCGGCAGCCCCGTCAACCTCCGCGGCAGCGGGAGCAGCGGCGGCGGAAACCTCCGCCGCCTTGATCCGCTCATCCGCGGCAGCGCGAATCTCGCGCCACGCGGACTCCGCGGCCTGCTGCTCCGCTTCCTTCTTGCTGCGGCCGGTGCCGGTGCCGTACGAGACGCCTCCGACGCGGGCGGCAGCAGTAAAGGTCTTCTCGTGGTCCGGGCCGCTCTCCGTGACGAGGTACTCGGGAACACCGAGGCTCTCGGTCGCGGTGAGCTCCTGGAGGCTGGTTTTCCAGTCCAGGCCCGCGCCCAGGTTCGAGGACTTCTCGATCAGCGGGTCGAAGAGCCGGTGCACCAGCTCGCCCGCCGCGTCCAGACCCTGGTCCAGATAGACCGCGCCGATCACCGCTTCAAGGGTGTCGGCGAGGATGGATGCCTTGTCCCGGCCACCCGTGCCCTCTTCGCCCCGGCCGAGCCGGATGAAGAGACCGAGTTCGAGGCCACGACTGACCTCCGCCAACGCACGCGAATTGACCACCGCGGCCCGCAACTTGGCCAGCTGGCCTTCGGGCAGGTCGGGGTGGGTGCGATAGAGCGTGTCCGTGACGACGAGTCCGAGCACCGAGTCCCCGAGGAACTCGAGCCGTTCATTCGTCGGCAGACCGCCGTTCTCGTACGCGTACGAACGGTGGGTCAGTGCACGCACCAGAAGGGCGGACTCGAGTTTGTACCCGAGCCGCCCTTCCAAAAGCGTGTGGGACGAGGCCGTGTTTTCCGCCTGCTTCTTGGCGTTTTCCGCCTTGGCGTCATCCGCCATCTTGTGGCTAGACACGGTGCCTCTCACCAGCCGCTCAGACCTCGAGGACCTGGCGCTTGTTGTACGTGCCGCAGCTCGGGCACGCGATGTGCTGCAGCTTCGGCTCCTGGCAACGCTCACACGAAACCAGAGTGGGGACCGCAGCCTTCCACTGCGACCGGCGGTGGCGCGTGTTGCTGCGCGACATCTTCCGCTTCGGAACAGCCACGGCTACTTCTCCTGCTTCTCGTCGACGCCGGCTTCGGCGCCGCTCACGTCGTCCTTCTCGCCGTCCTGGATGGTCCCGGCGAGTCCCTGCAGTGCCGCCCAACGAATGTCGACGGCGTCATGGTGGTGGTCCGGGTCGTCCGCGAGCCGTGCTCCGCACTGGGAACACAGGCCCGGACAGTCGTCCCGGCACACCGGCTGCATCGGCAGTGCGAGCACTACCGCGTCACGCAGCGCGGGTTCGAGGTCGAACAAGCCGTCCTCGAGATAGAGCCTGTCCTCATCTTCCTCGGCGTCGTCGGCCGGTTCCGCGGTGCGGCTCCGGTCGTCGGCGTCAGGGTACGAGAACATCTCCTGGAAATCCGCGTCCACCTCAAGCTTCAGCGGCTCCAGACACCTTACGCACTCCCCCTCGGCCGACGCACGGGCGGTGCCTGTGACAAGCACACCTTCCATGACCGACTCAAGACGGATCTCCAGCTCGACCGGAGCGCCTTCCGGCACTCCGATGACCCCGTCGATACCGAAGACGTCCGGCGAACCGGGGGCCTCGATGGAACGGGTCAGCCGCTGCAGCGCACCGGGACGCCGACCCAGCTCGTGTGTGTCGAACACGAGTGGGTTTCGGTGGTCAAGGCGAGCACTCAGGGCTTTTCCTGCTTTCGAATCCTGGGAAGTTCAAGGAGGGCCGCCCCCGTCGTGAGCTTCGCTCACTAGCCGGGCAGCCTGGATCGCGGACGTACGCGCGACCGAAGAGCCAGGATACTGGACCATTCGCTCTCGGCCCAATCCGGTCCCGGACAGGCCTCGCGGCAAGGGCTAGCGGCCCTGTTCGTACTGGCGCAGCTGCTCCGCGGTAATCATGCCGGTGTCGAAGAGACTGGTCTCGTCGAGCACCCCGGGGGCCTGCTGATGCTGCTGCTGCGGGTCCCCGTACGCCTGCTGCTGGGCCGCCTGGTCGTATCCCTGCTGCGGGTAGCCGTACGGATCCTGCTGCTGGTAGCCGTACGGATCCTGCTGGGCGTACTGCTGCTGGTAGGCGTACTGGTCCTGCTGCTGGTAGGCGTACGGGTCCGGCTCCTGCTGGGGCGGGGCGTACGGCTGCTGCACGGGGATCTGCGGGGGCGCCTGGGGCGGCTGCGGGGCCTCCGGCGTGGTTGCCGCGGGAGCCGCGGGGTCGGTGAGGCCCGCGAGGTACTCGGCGTCCGTGGTGTGCGCCTGGGATCCGAGGCCCTCGGCGAGGCCCGCGAGGTCGTCGGCGGGCGCACGGCCGTGCAGGGTCTGGCGGCCGCGGCCGACCGCCTCCAGGGTCTTGGCCAGGACCGCCTCGAAGGCGCCGAGCTTGGCGTCGACGTACGCGTCCGCGTCCCGGCGCAGCGTCTCGGGGTCCATGCTGCGCTGCGGGGCGTCCTCGTCCTCGTAACCCTGCTCGTCGAGGCCGGGTCCGGTGCCGAGGAGTTTCTCTCGGCCTCGGCCGACGGAGCCGAGGGTCTTGGTGAGGACGACCTCGAAGTTGGCCAGCTTGCTGTCCACGTAGTCGTCGGCCTCGACTCGGACCTCGTCGGCGGCCTGCCGGGCCTCGGCGAGGATGCGTGCGGCCTCGCCCTGGGAGTTGCGGGCGACCTCCGTGTCGGAGATCAGCGAACCGCGCTCGGCGTGCGCGGTCTCGATGATGCGGTCCGCCTCCTGGCGGGCCTGCTCGACCAGCTGCTCGCGGCCGCCGATCAGCTCCTGGGCCTGGGCGAGGGAGCCGGGCAGCGCCTGGCGCACCTCTTCGAGCATCGACAGGAGATCGGCGCGGTTGACCACGCACGAGGCCGACATGGGCATGGACCGGGCGCTGCCGACCGCCTCGACGATCTCGTCGATCTTCTTCTGCACGTCCACCGTGTGCTCGCCACTCTCTACAGCTGGTTTGGAGACGGACGGGACGACTGTAAGGCCAGTGGCCGACCGCCCGACACCGGGTGACGAACTGTCAGGGGGTCACTTCTTGCCCAGACGTTCGACGAGCGCCTCGTGGACGAGCGGCGGCAGCAGGTGGGCGACGTCGCCGCCCCAGGCTGCCACCTCCTTGACCAGCGAGGAGGAGAGGAAGCTGTAGGTGGGGTTGGTGGGCACGAACAGGGTCTCGACGCCCGAGAGGCCGTTGTTCATCTGGGCCATCTGCAGTTCGTAGTCGAAATCGCTGACCGCGCGCAGGCCCTTGACGATGGCCGGGATGTCGCGCTGCTTGCAGAAGTCGACGAGAAGGCCGTGGAAGGACTCGACCTCGACGTTCCCGAAGTCGGCGGTGACCTCACGGATCATCTCGATCCGCTCCTCGACGGAGAAGAGGCCCTTCTTCGACTGATTGATCATCACCGCGACGTGCACCACGTCGTACAGCTTCGAGGCGCGGGCGATGATGTCGAGGTGTCCATTGGTGATGGGGTCGAATGACCCCGGACAGACGGCGCGGCGCAACTGAAGTCCCTCGCTCTCCGGTCCGGTCATGGCGCGATCACTGAGTCGTCGCACGTAGAGGCGGCGCGACCGTACCAAAACGTGCCTTCGCCGTAGCGACGGGACCTCAGTGCCTCGAAGCCGTCGGGCCAGCAGAATTCTCCGCCTCTGGTACTGCGTTCAACGGTGACGAGCGCATCGCCCGTGAGCCAGCGTTCCGCCCGGAGTGTGAGCAGGATCTCGCGAAGATCGTCATCGGTGACGGCGTACGGAGGGTCGAGGAAGACCAGGTCGTACGGGGCCGTGGGGGTGCCGCCCTGGACGATCTGGGCCGCTTTGCCCGCCCTGACCTCGGCGCCGGGCAGGCCGATGGACTTCACGTTCGCCCTGATGGTGCGCACCGCGCCGGTGTCGGCCTCGACGAGCAGGGCGTGGCCCGCGCCGCGCGAGAGCGCTTCGAGGCCGACGGCGCCGGACCCGGCGTACAGGTCGAGGACGCGTGCCCCGTCCAACGTGCCCTGCAGGGCCTGCCAGGTGGAGAACAGGCCCTCGCGCGCTCGGTCGGACGTGGGCCGTGTGCCGTTTCCTGGCGGGACGGCGAGGCGACGTCCGCCGGCCACACCGGCGATCACGCGGGTCATCTGAGTCCTTGTCGGTGTACGTACGGGAAGATCCGGGCTCAGTCTCTCAGTCCCTGTGCCCCCGCTGCCTGTCAGCCCTTGTCGAGATACTGCTCGCGCTCGTCGTCCAGGAGGGCGTCCAGGGCCGTGCGCAGCTCGGGCAGGTGCTCCAGGTCCGGGTCCTTGGAGACCACGGCGACGGCCTCCTCGCGGGCCTCGGCGATGATCTCCTCGTCCTCGATGACCGCGAGCATGCGCAGGCTGGAGCGGACACCGGACTGCGCCTGGCCCAGTACGTCGCCCTCGCGGCGCTGCTCCAGGTCGATCCGGGAGAGCTCGAAGCCGTCGAGCGTGGCGGCCACGGCTCCCAGGCGGGCGCGGGCGGGGCTCGCCTCTGGCATGTCGGTGACCAGGAGGCAGAGGCCGGGGGCCGAGCCACGGCCGACGCGGCCGCGCAGCTGATGCAGCTGCGATACGCCGAAGCGGTCCGCGTCCATGATCACCATGGCGGTGGCGTTCGGGACGTTCACGCCGACCTCGATGACCGTCGTGGCGACCAGGACCTGGGTCTCGCCCGCGGCGAAGCGGCGCATCACCGCGTCCTTGTCGTCCGGCTGCATGCGGCCGTGCAGGACCTCCACCTTGAGGCCGCTCAGCGGACCGCGGGCGAGCTGCTCGGCGACCTCGATGACGGCGAGCGGGGGCCGCTTCTCGGCGGTCGCCTCCTCCTCGGCCTTCTTCTTGGCCTTCTTCGGGTCGGCGGCTTCGTCGACGTCGTCGCCGATCCGGGGGCAGACCACGTACGCCTGGTGGCCGTTCTCGACCTCCTCGCGCACGCGCTCCCACGCGCGTGCCAGGAAGTGGGGCTTGTCCTCGGCGGGGACGACATGGCTGGCGATCGGCGAGCGGCCCGCGGGGAGCTGGTCGAGGACCGAGGTCTCCAGGTCGCCGAAGACCGTCATCGCGACCGTGCGCGGGATGGGCGTGGCCGTCATGACCAGGAGGTGCGGGGGCTGCTTGCCCTTGCCGCGCAGGGCGTCGCGCTGCTCGACCCCGAAGCGGTGCTGTTCGTCGACCACGACCAGGCCCAGGTCGTGGAACTGCACCTTGTCCTCGATCAGCGCGTGCGTGCCGATGACGATCCCGGCCTCGCCGGTGACCAGGTCGAGCAGGGCCTGGCGCCGGGCCGCCATGCCCATGGAGCCGGTGAGCAGCGTGACCTTCGTGCCCTGGTCCGAGCCGCCGAGCATGCCGCCCTCGGCGAGCTCGCCCATCATCTCGGTGATCGAGCGGTGATGCTGCTGGGCGAGGACCTCGGTGGGCGCGAGCATCGCGGCCTGCCCGCCCGCGTCCACGACGGCGAGCATGGCGCGCAGGGCGACCATCGTGTTGTGCGTCACCGTGAAGTTGTCGGTGACGTAGGCCCGGCTCGGATGCGCGACGCTGATGCACTGGACCGGTTTCCGACCGACGAACTGGACGCTGCGGATTCCCCGCCGGAAGGTGTTGTACTTCGGCCGTTCCCTCACTCGGCTTGCTTTCCGCATGAGCCGGAAGGGCGCGTACTCGTCGGGCAGGGCGATCGACACGTTGAACGCCGTCTTCTTCGGCAGCACCCTTGCCCGGCCGCCCAACGACCGCACGAGCCATGCGACGTCCTCAGCAAGCCTGAGAGAGGCCGAACACAACGAAATACTCAGCCCGTCCGATTGAATCGTGCCGTCTGTGTCCAGAAGCCCCTGCAGAAGCGCCAGCCGATTCTTGATCGACACGTTCTTGAACACGTCCGGGATGAACTTGTCGTGCGAGGTCAGGCCCCACAGTCCTAGGTCCCGAAGCGCCTGAATGACAGGGTTACGGACTCCTCCTGACCGGTGGACCAGCTGAATCGTGTAGTCGCATGAGGACCCGTCCCCCAGCAGCAGCCCGAAGAGGTACGGATCGAGTGGCGGCGCCGCGTCACCCCCGAGATCGACTGGTGTCGCAGCAGGGAGGTACCACTTCGAGGATCCGTTCGCCTTGAACAGGTCCAGGCGGATTTCACGGGTCGTCATCACCTTGGGCGGCTGACCGCGGTGCCAGCCACAACTCGTACCCACGATCCAGAGGTGCTCGTCGTCGCACTCGACGGAGCTTCCGTCCGACAGGGTCAGGCTCCACACGTCACGCTCGCCCTGTGGAAATACGCCATCGACCACGGCGATCTCTCCCGAGGGCACGAAAACGGACTCGCCTTGCCGGATTTCGCCCATCGGCCGGAAGCCGTCCGGCGTCAGGACCAGCGAATCGAGCGGCTGAGCCTTGCCCGAGCCCACCTCTCCCTGGAGGAGGCGGTGCATCGGGTGCTCGGTCGCCAAGTCGTCGAAGATCTCCTTAGAGACCTTCTCCTGGCCCTCGGTGAGCGTGAAGGGCAGCTTGGCGTCGAAGGCGTCGAGCAGGCCGCCGTCACGGGGGCGGCGGGCGATCGCGGGGAGCTGCGCGTCCGCGTACCTCCGGCGGGCCAGGGCCACCTGGAGGACGAAGGCCTCGTCCCACTTCAGGCGGTCCCGGGCGGATTCGATGTCCGCCTTGGTGTGCGGGCGGTGGATCTTCAGGAGCGCCTCGGGGAGCGGGATCAGCTCCCGTCCTTCGCGCAGGCTCGGCGGCAGCGGGTCGACGGCCTCCTGGGCGCTGGGCAGGACCGCGTCGACCGACTTGGCGATCTTCCACGACTCCAGCTTGGCGGTGGCCGGATAGATCGGGATGAGGGCGCCCGCCCAGGAGTCCACGGCCTCGCCCGCGTTGTCCGGGTCGCCCTTCAGGAGTTCGTACGCGGGGTGTGCGAGCTGCATCTTGCGGTTGAAGACGGATGCCTTGCCCGCGAACATCGCGCGTGTGCCGGGCAGCAGGTCCTTGTGCGGCTTGTGGATGCCGCGGCCGAAGAAGACCAGCTGGAGCTGGCCGCTGCCGTCGGTGATCGTCACTTCGAGGCGCTGGCCCCTGCCGCCGTTGAACGTCAGGATGCGCGCCGTGGCGACCTGGGCGACCACCGTGACGTGCTCGTCCAGCGGCAGGTCGGCGAGGCGGGTGAGCTCGCCACGCTCCGCGTACCTCCGCGGATAGTGGTGCAGCAGGTCGCCGACGGTGTGCAGGTCCAGGTGCTCGGCCATCACCTTCGCGGTGGCGGGACCGACCACTTTCTTCAGGGGTTCTTCGAGCGCGGGCACGAGATCCATTGCACACCACGCCACTGACAATTCGGCGTACGTCCCCGAAATCCGCTGGTCAGGAAGGTTGAACTCGGCGGCTACGCGGCGGCTACTCCACGCCGATCAGCAGCAGCGCCGACTGGCGTCCCCCGCGGTAGACCACCGTGTCGACCGCCAGATGCACCTCGCGCACATGCTTCTCCAGCTGCTCGCCGAGGCTGTCCGGCACGTCGTCGCCGAGCACCAGCGTGACCATCTCGCCGCCCGCGGCCAGCATCCGGTCCAGGACGGAGCGCGCGGTGCGTGTGGTGTCGTCGCCGATCACCGCGACATCGCCGTCGATCAGGCCGAGCACGTCACCGGCCTGGCAGATGCCCGCCATGGTCCACGACTGCCGCTCGGCGACGGCCAGTTCGGCGTACCGGGTCGCTCCGGCCGCCGAGGTCATCGCGACGACGTCCTCGTCGAAGCGGCGGTCCGGCTCGTGCACGGCGAGCGCCGCGATGCCCTGGACCGCGGACCGAGTGGGGATCAGCGCGACGCGCACCCCTTCGGTGCGGGCCTGTTCCGCGGCGGCGGCAGCGGTGTGGCGCAGCTCGGCGTCGTTCGGCAGGAGCACCACCTCGCGCGCGTGGGCGTGCCGGATCGCCTCGACGAGCTCCCCGCTGGCGGGCGGCTCCCCGGGGCGCGTGGGCACGGTGGTCGCCCCGGCATCGGCGTAGAGACCGGCGAGCCCCTCCCCCGGCACGACGGCGACGATCGCGCGCTGCGTGCGTTCCCGGGGCGGCTGCGCGGCGCCCGCGGTGTGCGCGTCCCCCACCCCGAAGTGGGTGATGCGGATGCGGTGGGGCCGCCCCGCCTCGACGCCCGCCTCGACGGCTGCCCCGGCGTCGTCCACATGGACGTGGACGTTCCACAGCCCGTCCCCGCCGACGACGACGAGCGAGTCACCGAGCCCGTCGAGCCGCCTCCGCAGCCGTGCGACGGCCGTGTCGTCGGCCTCCAGGAGGTAGATCACCTCGAAGGCGGGGGCCATGGCGTCGACTGAAGCGTCCTGGCACTCGATGGGCTCCGCGGGCTCCACGCGCGCGTGGCCGCCCGAACCGGCCGTCTTCACGTACGGGGAGGCCGTCCCGCCCGACAGGGCCCCCACCAGAGCCCCGAGCACCGCCACGAGCCCGCGCCCCCCGGCGTCCACCACTCCCGCACGCCCGAGCACCGCGAGCTGCTCCGGCGTCGCGTCGAGCGCCCGGCACGCTCCGTCGTACGCGGCCCGCGCCACCGCCCCGCAGTCGCCGTCGGCGCCGGAGGCCGCGTCCGCAGCGGCGGCAGCCACCGTCAGGACGGTGCCCTCCACGGGATGCGCGACCGCTTGGTAGGCCGACTCGGCGGCCCGCCGCAGGGCGAGCGCCAGGGCCTGGCCGTCGGCGTGATCGGTGTCACGGTCGGCGCCGAGCACCTGCGCCATCCCGCGCAGCAGCTGCGACAGGATCGTGCCCGAGTTCCCGCGGGCCCCGATCAGCGCTCCGTGTGCCATCGCCCGCGCGGCCTCGGCCAGCGTGGGGTGGGTCGGGTCCAGGCCGGTGAAGGCGGCGTCGACCGCCTGGGACGCGGATTCCACGGTCAGGTAGAGGTTGGTGCCGGTGTCTCCGTCCGCGACCGGGTAGACGTTGATCGCGTCGATCTCCTCGCGGGCCCGTCCCAGGGCGTCCAGAGCGAGGCCGCACCAGGCGCGCACCGCGACGGCGTCGAGGTTCTGCGGCACCTGCTCGCCTCCTAAGGGCATCCGGAATGGACGCAGCGTAGACCGGGACGGGCGAAAGGCCCGGGGCGGGGCCGGGGCGAGACATGGTAGTTTCGTTCTACCGAAGCAGTCGTTGTATGCTGCTCCGGTTGCCCGATACCCATCGGGACATTCCTCCTGGCAACGCCACCCACGATCATTGCACTGATCCCGGCATGCCGGGATTACCCGTAAGTGCATCTGAAGTCTTGGAGTGACCCGTGGCTGCCAACTGCGAAGTCTGCGGCAAGGGGCCGAGCTTCGGCAACAACATCTCGCACTCTCACCGCCGTACGTCCCGTCGCTGGAACCCGAACATCCAGCGCGTTCGTGCCGTGGTCAGCGGGACGCCGAAGCGGCTCAACGCCTGCACCTCGTGCATCAAGGCCGGCAAGGTCTCGCGCTGACGCAAGTAAGCGCGGCCACCTAGCTGGTTGCTGAAAGAGCCGGCCCCCTTCGGGGGACCGGTTCTTTCGTGTGCCCACAGCCGCTTCCACCGTCAGCTCCCAAAAGCCCTGTACGCCAGGGGAGTTCCGCGCCGCCGGAGTCGCGCCCCACGACGGTCAGGACGCGTGGGGCGCGGTGGTCATGCTCAGTCCTCGATGTCGTCGCCGAAGTGGTCCCAGCCCTTGCTGGTCCAGGGCGCTCCGTCGACGGTCACCTGCGGCAGGGCCGAGGGGTTGAGGACCTCGCCGATGACCTTCCAGCGTGCGGGCAGCTTCACGTCCGGCGGGAACGTCGCCACGATCGCGTGGTCCTCGCCGCCGTTGAGCACCCACTGCAGCGGGTCGACGCCGACGGCCTGGCCGATGTCGTTCATCTGGGAGGGCACGTCGACGTCCCCGGAGCGGATGTCGATGCGTACCTTGCTCGAATCGGCGATGTGCCCGAGGTCGGCGATGAGGCCGTCGCTCACGTCCGTCATCGAGGTGGCGCCGAGGCCGGCGGCCGCGGGGCCCGCGTGGTACGGCGGTTCCGGCCTGCGGTGGGCCTCCACGAAGGCGCGGGGCGAGCGGAAGCCGCGCGAGAGCACCGCATGCCCGGCGGCGGACCAGCCCAACCAGCCGGTGACGGCGACGACATCGCCGGGCTGTGCGCCCGCGCGGGTCACCGGCTCGTGGTTGCGCAGATCGCCGAGCGCGGTGATCGCGACGGTGATCGTGTCGCCGCGTACGACGTCGCCGCCCACGACGGCCGCTCCCGCGACCTGGCATTCGTCCCGCAGACCGTCCATGAGCTCGGTGGGCCAGCTGGCGGGGAGTTCGGCGGGGACGACCAGGCCGAGGAGGAGCGCGGTCGGCACGGCGCCCATGGCGGCGATGTCCGCGAGGTTCTGCGCCGCGGCCTTGCGGCCCACGTCGTACGCGGTGGACCAGTCACGGCGGAAGTGCCGCCCCTCGAGGAGGATGTCGGTGCTCGCCACGACCCTGCGGTCGGGAGCCGACACGACGGCGGCGTCATCGCCCGGGCCGAGCCGGACGGCCGGGGTGGTGGTGAGCCGGGAGGTGAGTTCCCTGATGAGCCCGAACTCCCCCAACTCGCCGACGGTTCCCTTCACCGGGACTCACCATGCCCTTTCACGCTGCTCGGCTTGCGGTCGCGAGCCTTCACTGTCATAGGTACGGTCGAGATGACCGTCAACTTCTGTTGCCCGTCCACCGCGATGTGCGCGCCACAGCTCCCCCGGGTCTCCCCGTGGGAAGCGGCGACGCGGTACCGTGGCGTCCCTTCTCCCCACATGATCCTCGTGGCCGCCCTGGAGGTTCCGTGGTACAGGCGTACATCCTGATCCAAACAGAGGTCGGCAAGGCGTCGACCGTCGCCGAGCTGATCGGCAAGATCCCAGGAGTCATCCAGGCCGAGGACGTGACCGGACCCTACGATGTCATCGTGCGCGCCCAGGCGGACACGGTGGACGAACTCGGCCGCATGGTGGTCGCCAAAGTCCAGCAAGTGGACGGCATCACCCGCACCCTGACCTGCCCCGTCGTGCACCTCTAGCCCCCGTCTACCCTTGGCCGGTGAAGATTTCCCGTCGCCGGCGTCGCTGCCTCGTCTCGGCCCCCGCACTCGCACTCCTGATCGCGTCCGCGGGCTGCTCCTCAGCAGACGAAGCAGTGAAGGCTGCGGTTCCCACCCCGGACAGCAAGGTCACCGAACTGTGCCGGAACCTGGACAAGCAGCTGCCGAAGAAGGTGGACGGTCTTGGGCGCGCTGATCCCGAGCCGAAGTCCGAGCTGACCGCCGGGTGGGGAGACCCGGCGATCATACTGCGCTGCGGTGTCGCCAGACCGACGGAGATGAACAACCCCGAGGCGGACGGCGTGACGGCGGACGGCGTCAACTGGCTGATCGAGAAGCAGGACGACGGGTCGTTCCGCTTCACCTCCACGCTGCGCAAGGCGTACGTGGAGGTCACGCTGCCCAAGGAGCGCGCGGGGAGCGGCGTGAGCCCGCTGACGGACTTCGCCGCCCCCGTCAAGAAGTCGATCCCCAAGGGGATCGCGTAGGCGCCGTACGGGGTGCTAGCGCAGCCCTGTGGACCGGTTGAGGGCGGCCTGGACGAGGCGGTCCACCAGCTCCGGGTAGCTGACGCCGCTCGCTTCCCACATCTGCGGGTACATCGAGATGGGCGTGAAGCCCGGCATCGTGTTGATCTCGTTGATGACGAACTGCCCGTCCTCGGTGAGGAAGAAGTCCGCGCGCACCAGGCCCTCGCAGGACGTGGCCTCGAAGGCGTCGACGGCGAGCCGCTGGATCTCGGCGGTCTGCTCGGGCGTCAGCGGGGCGGGCACGATCCCGGGCGTCGAGTCGATGTACTTCGCCTCGAAGTCGTAGTAGTCGTGCGACTGCACCGGAGGGATCTCGGCGGGCACGCTCGCGCGCGGCCCGTCCTCGAACTCCAGGACCCCGCACTCGATCTCGCGGCCGCGCAGCAGCGACTCGACCAGGATCTTGGGGTCGTGGCGGCGGGCCTCCTCGATCGCCTCGTCGAGGCCCTCGAAGGAGTCGACCTTCGTGATGCCCATCGAGGAGCCGCCGCGCGCGGGCTTGATGAACAGCGGCCAGCCGTGGTCTCCGGCGAACTCCGCGATCTTCTTGCGGGCGCCCTCCTGGTCGCGGTCCCACTCGCGCGGGCGGATCACCAGGTACGGGCCGACGGGAAGACCGAAGGAGGTGAACACCCGCTTCATGTACTCCTTGTCCTGGCCGACGGCCGATGCGAGCACTCCGGCGCCCACGTAGGGCACTCCGGAGAGCTCCAGGAGTCCCTGGAGCGTGCCGTCCTCTCCGTAGGGACCGTGCAGCATCGGGAAGACGACGTCGACCTCGCCGAGCGCCTTGGGCACGGAGCCCGGCTCGCTGTAGACGACCTCGCGGTTGTTCGGGTCCAGGGGCATCACGACGCCGCCGTCGGCCGACTCGGCGAGCGCGTCGACGTTGGGCACCTGCCGGTCGGTGATCGCCATGCGGTCGGGATCGTCGGCGGTCAGGGCCCAGCGGCCGTCCGTCGTGATGCCGATGGGCAGGACGTCGTACTTGGTGCGGTCGATGGCACGCAGCACGGCGCCCGCCGTGACGACCGAGATGCCGTGCTCCGAACTGCGGCCGCCGAACACGACGGCCACACGCGGCTTGCGGAGCGGCAGCTCAGAGCTCTGCTCGGTGCTCGTCCTGGGGCTCTGGGGGAGGTTCTCGCTGCTCATATCGGCTTGAGGGTACCCGCTGGCCCCCGGAGAGTCAGCGGCGCTCGGCCTTGGCGCTGCGCGACATCAGCTCCTTGAGGGCGACCACCGGCGGTGTGCCCTCGTGCACGATGCCCACGACCGTCTCGGTGATGGGCATGTCGACGTCGTGCCTGCGGGCCAGATCGAGGACCGACTCACAGGACTTGACGCCCTCGGCGGTCTGCTTGGTGACCGCGATGGTCTCCTCCAGCGTCATGCCCTTGCCGAGGTTCGTGCCGAAGGTGTGGTTGCGCGACAGCGGCGACGAGCAGGTGGCCACCAGGTCGCCCAGGCCCGCGAGTCCGGAGAACGTCAGCGGGTCCGCGCCCATCGCCAGGCCCAGGCGGGTGGTCTCGGCGAGGCCGCGCGTGATGAGCGAGCCCTTGGCGTTGTCGCCCAGGCCCATGCCGTCCGCGATGCCGACGGCGAGACCGATGACGTTCTTGACGGCGCCGCCGAGTTCGCAGCCGACGACGTCCGTGTTCGTGTACGGGCGGAAGTACGGCGTGTGGCAGGCGGTCTGGAGGCGCTGCGCGATCGATTCGTCGCGGCAGGCGACCACGGCGGCGGCGGGCTGCCTGGCGGCGATCTCGCGGGCGAGGTTGGGGCCCGTGACGACGGCGATCCGGTCGGCCGCGACCTTCGTGACGTCCTCGATGACCTCGCTCATCCGCATCGCGGAGCCCAGCTCGACGCCCTTCATGAGGGAGACGAGCACGGTGTCGGGGGCGAGCAGTGGCGCCCACTCGGCGAGGTTGCCGCGCAGCGTCTGCGAGGGCACGGCGAGCACGGTGAAGTCGGCGCCCGCCGCGGCCTCGGCCGGGTCGGTGGTCGCCCTGAGGCTCTGCGGGAGTTCGACACCGGGGAGGTAGTCGGGGTTGCTGTGCGAGGAGTTGACCGCGTCGGCGAGTGCGGCGCGACGGCCCCACAGGGTGACGTCGCACCCCGCGTCGGCGAGCACCATGCCGAAGGCAGTACCCCAAGAGCCCGTTCCGAAGACGGCGGCCTTCACCGGGTTCGTCACTTGCTGTCCTCCGTGGTGTTCTCAGGGGTGTTCCGGGGGACGCCGCGACCGCTGCGGTCCGTCGCCTTGCGCCGTTGTGCGAGCCGCGCCTTGCGCGGGTCGTAAGGGGTCTCGGGGGCCTTCTCCTGCCGGATCTCCTCCAGGAGTTCGGTGACCGCGGCCATGATGGTCTCGGTCACCTCCCGCAGGATCTCGGGGCTGGGTTCCTTGTCGTAGAAGCGCGAGAGGTCGACCGGCTCGCCCGCGAGCACCTGGAGCTTCTTGCGCGGGAAGAGGCTGAGCTTCTTGCTGTACGGGGGGAGCGCGAGGTTGGCACCCCACTGCGCGACGGGAATCACCGGGCACTTGGTGCGCAGGGCGACCCGCGCGGCACCGGACTTGGCAGTCATCGGCCACACCTCGGGGTCCCTGGTGAGGGTGCCTTCGGGGTAGAACGCCACGCACTCACCGCGCTCGATCGCGTCGACCGCGGCACGGAAGGCGTCGAGCGCGTTCGTGGTCTCGCGGTAGACCGGGATCTGGCCCGTGCCCTTCATGACCTTGCCGACGAACCCGTCCTTGAAAAGGCCGTCCTTTGCCAGGAAACGGGGCACTCGTCCGGTGTTGTACTGAAAATGCGCGTACGAGAGCGGGTCGATATACGAGTTGTGATTCACCGCGGTGATGAATCCACCATCGGCCGGAATGTGTTCCATTCCTCGCCAGTCCCGCTTGAAGAAAACCACCAGGGGCGGTTTGGCGATGACCGCCGCCAGGCGGTACCAGAAGCCGATTCTGCGGCGGGACACTCGGACACCTTCCTCCATGAACCTGGTCGGCCGCACAAGTGTCGCCCCAGGCTGCCTGTCTGTCGAGAACACCGTACGCCCACCCGTCTCCCGCCACCGCCCTTGTAAAGAGGCACTACGCGCCACCCCTTCCGATCCCGCAACCCGGCCCCGGCAGCGCCCCGGCCAGCAGGTCACAATGGGCGCGACGCGAAGGACGGAGCCGCCCCCCGTGCAGTGGACCCTGGTCATACCCCTGAAACCGCTGGAGCGCGCCAAGAGCAGGCTCACCGCCACCACCGGCGACACCCTGCGTCCGGGCCTCGCACTCGCCTTCGCGCAGGACACCGTGGCCGCCGCGCTGGCCTGTCCCGCGGTACGCGATGTGGTGGTCGTCACGGACGACGGCCTCGCCGGGCGCGAGCTGGCGGCGCTGGGGGCCCGGATCGTGCGGGACGAGCCCGCGGGCGGCCTCAACGCCGCCCTGGCGCACGGAACGGCGGCGGTGCGCACCGGGCGGCCGCAATCGGCTGTCGCGGCGCTGAATGCCGATCTCCCGGCATTGCGCCCCATGGAATTGGCCCGGGTACTCGACAGGGCGGCTCCATTTCCCCGTTCTTTCCTCGCGGATGCCGCGGGAATCGGTACGACACTGCTGTCCGCGGCCCCCGGCTCGGAATTGCGCCCCGCATTCGGCACGGCGTCCCGATCCCGGCACGCGGCTTCGGGTGCGGTGGAACTTCCCCTCGAAGGCGTCGACTCCGTACGCCAGGACGTGGACACCGGCGACGATCTGCGGGCGGCCCTCGCGCTGGGCGTCGGGCCGCGCACGGCGACGGCTGCCGCGAGGCTCCTGATCGCCGACTGAGTACGCTTCCCCCATGCAGGCGACCGCGTACACGTACGACTCCGAGACCCGCAGCGGCAGCGTGCTGCTCGACGACGGCACCCCGGTGCCCTTCGCCCCCCCTGCGTTCGACGCCGGTGGCCTGCGGCTCCTGAGGCCCGGCCAGCGGGTGCGGATCGAGGTCGAGGGAGAGGGCGAGCAGCGCCGCATCACGCTGGTGACGCTGCAGACGTTCTGAGGGCCGTCCGAGGACGTCCCGGCAGGCGCCACCGCACACGCCGCGGGCCGGGCTCCCAGTGGGGAGCCCGGCCCGGCGCGTGAGTGCCCTCGTGCCCCTACTTCTTGCGGGCGGTCGCCTTCTTGGCGGTGGTCTTGCGCGCCGTCGACTTCTTGGCGGGCGCCTTCTTGGCGGTGGCCTTCTTGGCCGGCGCGGTCTTCTTGGCGGTGGCCTTCTTGGCGGGAGCGGCCTTCTTGGCCGTCGCCTTCTTGGCCGTGGCCGCCTTCTTCGCCGTCGCCGTCGCCTTCTTGGCGGTGGTCTTCTTGGCGGTCGCCTTCTTCGCCGTCGCCGTCGTCTTCTTGGCGGTGGTCTTCTTGGCGGTGGCGGCCTTCTTCGCGGTCGCCTTCTTGGCGGTGGCCTTCTTGGCCGCTGCCTTCTTCACGGTCGCCGAAGCGCTGCCGCCCGAAAGGCTGCCCTTGGGCGCCTTCTTGACCGCGACGTCGTTCTTCGGGAGCTTCTTCGAGCCGCTCACCAGGTCCTTGAAGCCCTGTCCTGCGCGGAAACGCGGAACCGAGGTCTTCTTGACCCGAACGCGCTCCCCGGTCTGCGGGTTGCGGGCGTAACGGGCCGGACGGTCAACCTTCTCGAACGAGCCGAAACCGGTGACCGAAACACGGTCTCCGCTGACGACGGCACGGACGACTGCGTCCAGAACCGCGTCCACGGCGTCGGCGGCCTGCTGACGGCCACCCACCTTGTCGGCAATCGCTTCTACGAGCTGCGCCTTGTTCACGTCTTCCCCTTCGGAGACCTCGCCCGAGCGTATTCGCCAGGCTTTTTCGCACGTTAGGCAGATATATACCGCAAATCAAACACGAAACGGGCTAATCACCCTTGTGCCGCAACGAACTCGACTGTCCATGAGTTCCTCGAGGGCTCCTCGAAGGGCCGTTTGAGCCTTGTGGCTCAGGCATCTTCGGGGAATCGGCCCTCGTCGGCCTCGTCGATGGACTCCATCAATCGCTCCAGACGCCTTGCCGCATCGGCGAGATCGTGTTTGGCCGCGGCCGTAATGACCAGCAGCTTCCGGGTCAGCGCCATCCGTACGCCCTCCGGGACTTGCAGTGCACGCACCCTTGAGTGCGCTTCCTTCAGTTGGTCCGCAACAAGCCCGTAGAGCTCGAGTTGGCTGTCACGTTCCATGCACCGATTGTGCCATCTGGGGCGAGTTGTCGCCTCCGCAGGGGGTAACTACCCACATCCGGCGCCCTCCTGAGGGTACCCGGTCGATGCGAGTACAAGGGGATTTCAAGCCTCTTCTGCCGTCCGAATCAAGGGAGTTGACACCACCCGTTCAGGTCATGGCCCACCGCGAAGGGGGCAGACACAGATGTACCCCCAACCGTCCACGATTGGGGGTACACCAGGGTGTTGCGGGGGTGTCAGACCTGCACCGTCCGCGGCTTGTACGAGGGGCGCTTCGACTCGTACGCGGCGATGTCCGGCTCGTTCTGGAGCGTGATGCTGATGTCGTCCAGACCGTTCAGGAGACGCCAGCGGGCGTTCTCGTCGAGCTCGAAGTCGGCGGTGATGCCCTCGGCGCGAACTTGGCGATCCTGCAGGTCAACGGTGATTTCGGCCTGCGGGTCGGCCTCCGTGAGCGCCCAGAGCGCGTCCACGACCTTCTGGTCGAGCACGACGGTGAGCAGGCCGTTCTTCAGCGAGTTGCCGCGGAAGATGTCGGCGAAGCGCGAGGAGATGACGGTCTTGAAGCCGTAGTTCTGCAGCGCCCACACGGCGTGCTCGCGCGAGGAGCCCGTTCCGAAGTCGGGACCCGCGACCAGGACCGTCGCACCCTGGCGTTCGGGTTTGTTCAGGACGAACTCGCCGTCCTTGCGCCAGGCCTCGAAGAGCCCGTCCTCAAATCCGTCCCTGGTGACCTTCTTCAGCCAGTGGGCGGGGATGATCTGGTCGGTGTCCACGTTGCTGCGGCGCAGCGGAACGGCCCGGCCGGTGTGCGTGGTGAATGCTTCCATGGCTCTCAGACTCCGGCGGTGACGGGGGCGTCAGGGGCATCGGTCAGGTCGGCGGGTGAGGCCAGGTGGCCCGTCACCGCGGTGGCGGCGGCCACCTGGGGCGACACCAGATGGGTGCGGCCGCCCTTGCCCTGCCTGCCCTCGAAGTTGCGGTTGGACGTCGACGCGGAGCGCTCGCCGGGGGCCAGTTGGTCGGGGTTCATGCCCAGACACATCGAGCAGCCCGCGTGCCGCCATTCGGCGCCTGCGGCGGTGAAGACCTTGTCCAGGCCCTCCGCGACGGCCTCAAGGGCGACCCGGACCGAGCCGGGAACGACCAGCATCCGTACGCCGTCGGCGACTTTGCGGCCCTCGACGATGGAGGCGGCCGCCCGCAGGTCCTCGATGCGGCCGTTGGTGCACGAACCTACGAAGACGGTGTCGACCTTGATGTCGCGCAGCGCCTGCCCGGCACTCAACCCCATGTATTCCAGGGCCTTTTCGGCGGCGTACCGCTCCGACGCGTCTTCGTACGAAGCAGGATCGGGGACGTTCGCCGAGAGCGGCGCGCCCTGGCCCGGGTTGGTGCCCCAGGTGACGAACGGCGCGAGCTTGGTGGCGTCGATGTAGACCTCGGCGTCGAAGACCGCGTCCTCGTCCGTCTTCAGGGTCTTCCAGTACGCGACCGCCGCGTCCCACTCCTCGCCCTTCGGGGCGTGGTCGCGGCCCTCGATGTAGGCGAAGGTGGTCGCGTCGGGGGCGATCATGCCGGCGCGGGCGCCGGCCTCGATCGACATGTTGCAGATGGTCATGCGGGCTTCCATCGAGAGTTTCTCGATGGCGGAGCCGCGGTACTCCAGGACGTAGCCCTGGCCGCCGCCGGTGCCGATCTTGGCGATGATGGCGAGGATCAGGTCCTTGGCCGTGACGTCGTCGGGCAGTTCGCCGTCGACGGTGATGGCCATGGTCTTCGGCGGGGCCATCGGCAGCGTCTGCGTGGCCAGGACGTGCTCGACCTGGGAGGTGCCGATGCCGAACGCCAGCGCGCCGAAGGCGCCGTGCGTGGAGGTGTGGGAGTCGCCGCAGACCACGGTGGTGCCGGGCTGGGTCAGGCCCAGCTGCGGGCCCACCACGTGGACGACGCCCTGCTCGACGTCGCCGAGCGAGTGCAGGCGCACCCCGAACTCGGCGCAGTTCTTGCGCAGCGTCTCCAACTGCGCCCGCGAGACCGGGTCCGCGATCGGCTTGTCGATGTCGAGGGTCGGGGTGTTGTGATCCTCGGTGGCGATGGTGAGGTCGAGACGCCGCACCGGGCGGCCGGCCTGCCTGAGGCCGTCGAAGGCCTGCGGGCTCGTCACCTCGTGCAGCAGGTGCAGATCGATGAAGAGGAGGTCGGGCTCGCCTTCGGCGTGCCGGACGACGTGGTCGTCCCAGACCTTCTCCGCGAGTGTCCTACCCATCGCTTTCCCTCCGACCGGCTGTGTTGTGCCGGCCCAACTAGAGAATTGTTCGTCCACGCCCGTACCCCTCGTGCCGCGCGTGGACCGCTTTCCGTTGGTCCGCGGATCGCACGTACAGGGTGACGTGTTCCATGGAAAATTGAACTTGCGTTTCACAGAGTGAGACGCGAGTATCGACGCATGGACAACTCTAGCGGCGTCGGCGTTCTCGACAAGGCGGCTCTCGTCTTGAGCGCCCTGGAGTCCGGTCCGGCCACCCTCGCGGGGCTGGTCGCGGCCACCGGACTCGCACGACCCACGGCACATCGCCTCGCCGTGGCACTGGAACACCACCGGATGGTGGCGCGCGACATGCAGGGCCGTTTCATTCTCGGCCCGCGCCTGTCGGAACTCGCGGCGGCGGCCGGCGAGGACCGCCTGCTCGCCACGGCGGGCCCGGTCCTCACGCACCTGCGTGACGTGACGGGCGAGAGCGCGCAGCTCTATCGCCGCCAGGGCGACATGCGTATCTGCGTCGCCGCGGCCGAGCGCCTCTCGGGCCTGCGGGACACGGTCCCGGTCGGCTCGACGCTCACGATGAAAGCCGGCTCGTCCGCGCAGATCCTGATGGCCTGGGAAGAGCCGGAGCGCCTGCACCGCGGCCTCCAGGGCGCCCGCTTCACGGCGACGGCCCTTTCGGGCGTACGCCGCCGGGGCTGGGCCCAGTCGATCGGCGAGCGGGAGCCGGGCGTCGCGTCCGTCTCCGCCCCCGTGCGCGGCCCCTCGAACCGCGTGGTCGCCGCCGTCTCGGTCTCCGGGCCGATCGAGCGCCTCACGCGCCACCCGGGCCGGATGCACGCCCAGGCCATCATCGACGCCGCCGGGCGCCTGTCCGAGGCACTTCGCCGCACGGGCTGACCCCGCACCGCACCACCCACGGACAGCACACAGAACGCCCGAGGGGCCGCCTCAACGCCGCGGCGACCCCTCGGGCGTTTTTCCTGTCCGCCCTCAGGCCGCCTTGAGCCGGTCGGCGGCCCTGTCCCCCCGGTGGCCGACCGGCACCACACCGATGGCCTTGCCGAGGCCGAACTCCGGCATGTTCACGTACACCGCCTCATGGGCCCCGGCCGGCACGGCATACGTCTCGTGCCAGAAGCCGACCTTCCCCTTGCCTTCCCGCATCCGCCGGTTGAAGGCGGCCCAGGCGGGCCGGTGCTCCTTGCCCTGATCGGACGCGTAGGCGAGCAGCTTCTCCGGCGACTCCCAGTACTGCACCACGTACAGCACGCGCGGAGCGCCGAGCAGCAGCTGATAGCCCAGCATGCCGATCCCCCGGTCCACGGACAGCTCCTTGAGCATCCGCGGCATCGCACGGAAGACGGGCCACCAGCTGCGCACGGCGCGGAAGTTGTTGATGCGCATCCCGATGGTGAAGACGGTGACGCCGCCCCGCGCATCGGCGGTCATGCGCCCTTCGATCGGCTTGGTGCTCACGATGGTTCCCCCTTCAGAGAGCGTTCAGGACAGCGTTGGATAGTTCCGCTATCCATGATTGGATAGTGCCACTCACCAAGTGGATGCGCAAGAGGGAAACAGGAGAAACGAGCCGATGAGACTGGCGGAGCTCAGCACGCGCAGCGGGGTCTCGACGGCCACGATCAAGTACTACCTGCGCGAAGGGCTGCTCCCGCCGGGCCGCCGCGTGAGCGCGACGCAGGCCGAGTACGACGAGAAGCACCTGCAGCGGCTGCGCCTGGTCCGGGCGCTCATCCAGGTGGGCCGGGTGCCGATCGCCTCCGCCCGGGAGGTGCTCACCGCCCTGGAGGACGACTCCCTGGACCACAACTCCCGCCTGGGCGTGGCGGTCTGGGCGCTCCCCCACGGCCCCGAACCCGCCGCCGACGATCCGGCGACGCAGACGGCCCGCCACACGGTGGACGCCCTGCTCGAACGGCTCGGCTGGCAGTACGGCCAGGGCTACGGGCCCGATTCACCGGCGTACGGAATGCTCGTGACCGCGGTCGCGACACTGGCCCGGCTCGGATATCCGTGCGCCGTCGAGGACTTGGCGCCCTACGCGCGCTCGGCCGGTCAACTGGCCGTCAGCGACCTGGACTTGGTGGAGCGTTATGAATCGCCCGACGAGCAGCTGGAGGCGGCGATCGCCCTCACCGTGCTGTACGAGCCGGTCCTCCTGAGCCTGCGCAGGCTCGCCCAGGCCGAGGAGTCCAACCGCCGCTACGGACCGAAGAGTTCGGGCGGACCGAAAACGCCGGAGGAATGACGAAGGGGCCCTCCCTTGCGGGAAGGCCCCTTGTCCATTCGCGTACCCCCGACCGGATTCGAACCGGCGCTACCGCCTTGAGAGGGCGGCGTGCTAGGCCGCTACACAACGGGGGCTAGCTTGTCCTGCGCTACTACTCTGTCCTGCTGTACTGCGCTGGGCTACCAGGACTCGAACCTAGAACAACGGAACCAGAAACCGTCGTGTTGCCAATTACACCATAGCCCACTGTGGTCTAGACCAGCTAGACCCTGCGTACCCCCGACCGGATTCGAACCGGCGCTACCGCCTTGAGAGGGCGGCGTGCTAGGCCGCTACACAACGGGGGCCCTAGCGATCCTGCATCGGCTGCAGTGGGTGCGACCCGGACTGCTTCCATGGGAAGGATCTGTACCCCCGACCGGATTCGAACCGGCGCTACCGCCTTGAGAGGGCGGCGTGCTAGGCCGCTACACAACGGGGGCGTTGCAGATAAGCTCTGCGAGCTGGCCTACCAGGACTCGAACCTAGACTAACGGAACCAGAAACCGTCGTGCTGCCAATTACACCATAGGCCATCGATACGCAACCCCTTGCGGGAGTTTTGATCGACTTGCGCTTCCTGATCGGACCTTTCGGCCTTCTCGGGCGGCGCAGGAAGAACATTACCCGAAGGTGGACGGCGCTCCAAAACGGGTATCGGAGCGGAGCAGCGCGGGCAGCTCGGCGAGACGCGTAATGCGGTGCACCCCCGACGGGCCTTCCTGGGACGCGCTGTTGCGGTCGAGCCAGATCCCGAGAAGCCCGGCGTCACGGGCACCCCTGGCGTCGATCTCCGGCTGGTCCCCTACGTAGGCGATCTCCTCGGGCCGCAGCCCCATCGCCGCGCACACCGCGAGGAAGGCCTCGGGCGCGGGCTTGGAGACGCCGAGTTCGGCGGCACACAGGACGGCTTCGAAGCGGTCGCGCACGCCGAGCACGCTCAACTTGCGCTCCTGGACGACCAGGGCGGAGTTCGAGAGGACCGCCTGGCGGTACTCGCCGGCGAGGGCGTCCAGGGTGGGGACCGTGTCCGGGAAGAGGGTCCAGGCGGATTCGTAGTGACCGAGGTAACGCGCGAACCAGGCGTCCGCCTCCTGGTCGGTCATGACGGCGTCCAGGAACTCGCGTACGCGATCGCGGCGCTGGGCCTCGAACTCGATCCCTCCGGCGCTGAAGCGTGCCCAGTGGCGCTCGGTGACCTCTTTCCACAGCACGAGTGCGCGCTCGGCGGTCTCGTACCGCTCGATGAGGCCTTCGGCGGTGAGGTGGGCGTGCATGCCGGTGGTGTCGGCGTGCGCGTAGTCGAAGATCGTGTCGTCGACGTCCCAGACCACGGCTTTGATCGTCATGTCTCGAACGTACGCGAAGGGCCCGGGAGCCGTGGAGGCTTCCGGGCCCTTCTTTCTGTATGCGCGTGCCTACGCGGCCAGCTTCGCCAGCGTCGCGTCGATGCGGGACAGCGACTTCTCCTTGCCCAGGATCTCCAGGGACTCGAAGAGGGGCAGGCCGACCGTGCGGCCCGTGACGGCGACGCGGACCGGGGCCTGGGCCTTGCCGAGCTTCAGGCCGTGCTCCTCACCGGCGGCCAGGACGGCCTCCTTGAGGGACTCGGGGGACGTCCAGTCGGCGGCGTCGAGCTTGGCGCGGGCCGTCGTCAGGAGGGCGGCCGGGTCGCCCTTGCCCATGGCCTTGGTCCAGGACGCCTCGTCCTCGACGGGCTCGTCGAGGAAGAGGAAGTCCACGTTCTCCGTGATCTCGGAGAGGACCTTGATGCGGGTCTGCGCGTGGGGGGCGATGGCCTCCCAGGCCGCCTGGTCGAAGGCCTCGGGGGCCCAGTTGGCGTGCGGGGCCTTCAGCCACGGCTCGCAGGCCGTCGCGAACGCCTTCACGTCCAGCATGCGGATGTGGTCGGCGTTGATCGCCTCGGCCTTCTTCAGGTCGAAGCGGGCCGGGTTGGCGTTCACGTCCGCCAGGTCGAACTTGGCGACCATGTCCTCGATCGAGAAGACGTCCTGGTCCGCGGAGAACGACCAGCCCAGGAGGGACAGGTAGTTCAGGAGGCCCTCGGGGAGGAAGCCGCGCTCGCGGTAGAGGTTGAGCGAGGCCTGGGGGTCGCGCTTGCTCAGCTTCTTGTTGCCCTCGCCCATGACGTACGGGAGGTGGCCGAAGGCCGGGGTCTCCTTGGCGATGCCCAGCTCGGCGAGCGCCTTGTAGAGGGCGATCTGGCGCGGGGTCGAGGAGAGCAGGTCCTCGCCGCGCAGGACGTGGGTGATCTCCATCAGGGCGTCGTCGACCGGGTTCACCAGGGTGTAGAGCGGTGCTCCGTTGGCGCGGACGATGCCGTAGTCCGGGAGGTTCTCCGGCTGGACGGTGATCTCGCCGCGGACCAGGTCCGTGAACGTGATCGCCTCGTCGGGCATGCGGAAGCGCACGATGGGCTTGCGGCCCTCCGTGTCGTACGCGGCACGCTGCTCGGCGGTCAGGTCGCGGCAGTGGCCGTCGTAGCCGGACGGCTTGCCGGCGGCGCGGGCGGCCTCGCGGCGGGCGTCCAGCTCCTCCGTGGAGCAGTAGCAGTAGTACGCGCGCCCGGCGTCCAGGAGCTTGGCGGCGACGTCCTGGTAGATGTCCATGCGCTGCGACTGGCGGTACGGCGCGTGCGGGCCGCCGACCTCGGGGCCCTCGTCCCAGTCGAAGCCCAGCCAGCGCATCGCCTCGAGCAGCTGCTCGTACGACTCCTCCGAGTCGCGAGCCGCGTCGGTGTCCTCGATGCGGAAGACCAGGGAGCCCTCGTTGTGCCGGGCGTAGGCCCAGTTGAAGAGAGCGGTGCGGACCAGGCCCACGTGGGGGTTGCCGGTCGGCGAGGGACAGAAACGTACGCGGACGTTTGTCGCGTTAGCCACGCTTGATCACCTTGTTGGTGAGAGTGCCGATGCCTTCGATGGTGACGGCGACCTCGTCGCCGACGTTGAGGGGCCCGACGCCTGCCGGGGTGCCCGTGAGGATGACGTCGCCCGGGAGCAGCGTCATGGCCTCGGAGATGTGCACGATCAGGTCCTCGATGGAGCGGACCATCTCGGCCGTACGCCCCAGCTGGCGCTGTTCGCCGTTGACCGTGCACTGGATGGTGAGGTCGGAGGGGTCGAGCTCGGTCTCCACCCAGGGGCCGAGCGGGCAGGAGCTGTCGAAGCCCTTGGCCCTGGCCCACTGGTTCTCGCGCTTCTGCACGTCACGCGCGGTGACGTCGTTCGCGCAGGTGTAGCCGAGGATGACGTCACGGGCGCGCTCGCGCGGGACCTCGCGGCACATGCGGCCGATGACCACGGCCAGCTCGGCCTCGTAGTGCACCTCCTGCGAGAAGGAGGGGTACGCGATGGCGTCGCCCGGGCCGATCACCGAGGTGGAGGGCTTGAAGAAGGCGACGGGGGTGTCGGGGACCTCGTTGCCGAGTTCCTTCGCGTGGTCCGCGTAGTTGCGGCCGATGCCCACGACCTTGTTGGGGAGCACCGGCGGCAGCAGCCTGACCTTGCTCAGCGGGACCTTCGTGCCGGAGAGCTCGAAGTCCGCGAACGGGATGCCCTTGATGATGTCGAGGACGAGACCGTCGGTCGTTCCGGGGGGACTTTCGCCCTCGACCGCGCCGAAGGCGACGTTGCCGTCGATGGAGAACCTGGCGATGCGCAAGAGCGGTGCCCTTTGCTGGAGGGAGAGACTGACACCCCAGGCTAACGCGGCCGTGTGCCGCCAGGCCTCCCGTGCTCCCGTGGCTCCGGCCGCCGTCGATCGCGCCGCGCGTTCGTCCCCGAACGCCGGAGGGGGTGGATCCCTCAGACGCCCGACGGGCTGAATTCCTCCGGCGCGTCCATCAGGATCGTGCGCTTGGGGTTGGCCGTCACCGTCGGCAGTTCGACTGCGTGCTCCGGCTGGTCGGCAGCCCGCTGGACCTCGTCGGCGTCCGTGAGGTGCGCGAGGGTGGTGCGGCGGGGGTTGGCTATGTTGTGGAACATCGCCGACTTCACAGTCTTCATCTGCTCTTCAGGCCCTGTCAGTTGAGCGTCGTGTCGTGGACGCGGGTTGTCGGATTCGCCATCCCTGTAAAGCGTCAGGCTAAACATCCAATTCCCGGCCAAAGCCCGGATGAGGCCTTGATCTTGATGTGAGTTTGCTCACGAGCGAGCGGGCAAATGGGTCAATTCAGGCTCGTGGAGACCTTGTTGGAATCGGACATTGCCTCACTGAAGCCATCATTCCGCTCCCGATCATGAAGACTGGGACACCCCTTGCTCGCGGGCCTACTGGGGCTAATCGCCCGGTTTGCCCGGGATCACTTTCTACGTCTCGTGACGCGCCACTCACACCGTGTCACGGAGGTCGCGGCGCGACACACGGGCCTTGTTGGAGATCCTGCACTGTGCTGGAATTCCCGGGACCGCCGCGGGATCGAACCGGCGCGCAGGGGCGCAACGCAGCGCCGAGTGGCGGCGGGAAAGGGGAGCAGCGCCGGTCACTCACGACCACCATGGGGCGTTCTGCGCCCCACGACGCCGACACCGTCCCGCCGTTTGTGCGGAGGGACGCCTGGTCCAGAGGTTGCGACGCTAGTGCAGGGACGTTTCAAGAGGGATGGCAGCAGCGCTGCGGCAGAGCCGGAGCGCGGCGGGACCGACCGCGGCTCCTCGCCCCAGCACGCCCAGAACCCCGGGCAGGTACCGTCCGGCGACAACGGTCTCGGGACCGTGCGCGGATCCGGTGGCGGGAGTCTGCCCGCATCCACCGCGAACCCGGGCGGCTCGACCGGCACGGTGAAGTCGCCCACAGGACCCGGCTCGCGAATAGCCCTGCGCAACTGGCGCATCTCCACCCGTCTGGTCTCGCTGCTCGCGCTCCCCGTGATCACCGCGACGTCCCTCGGCGCGCTGCGCATCAACGAGTCCATGGACGAGATCCAGCAGCTCAACAACATGAAGCTGCTGACGGACATGACCAAGCGGGCCACCGAGCTGGCCACCGCGCTCCAGGAGGAGCGCGACCGCTCGGCAGGCCCCCTCGCGCACGGCGCGAACGCGTCGGACTACGTGGTCAAGGGCGCCCGGCAGAAGACCGACCGCGCGTACAACCGCTTCCTGCAGGAGACGCAGGACCTCGACAACACCGACGGCGACAAGGGCCTCCTCGGCGTCCGGGCCAACACCGTCGAGATCACCCAGCAGCTCCAGCAGATCAACAGGGTCCGCAAGGACGCCTACGAGGACGCGAACTCCACCTCTCAGACGGTGGACGCCTACAGCCAGCTCATCGAGCAGCTGCTCACCCTGTCCTCGGACATGGCGCAGGCGACCAGCAACCCGGACATGATCCAGCGCACCCGCGCCCTGACGGCCTTCTCCTCCGCCAAGGAGTACGCCTCGGTGCAGCGCGCCGTGATCGCCGCCTCGCTCCCCGCGGGCGACAGCACGTTCGGCAAGATCTCAGAGACCGACCGGCGCTACGGCTTCTCCGCGCTCGACAAGGAGAACTCCGAGCTCGATTCCTTCAAGGGCATCTACGCGGGCAACCCCGACGAGCTGACCAAGCCCATCGACGGCGGCAACTCGTCCATCAAGGGCGCCGACTCCTATGCCAAGCGCGTGCTTGAGCAGGAGGGCGGCATCAAGCTCCAGGACAAGCGCTCGTACAAGGACTGGGTGGACGCCGACACCACCAAGATCGACGCGATGACCAAGATCGAGCTCACGCTGCTCAACGAGATGGAGCAGAAGGCCCGCGAGCTGCGCAACGAGTCCGAGCAGGCCGCCATCCTCAACGGTGCGCTGATCCTGCTCGTCCTCGGTGTCTCGCTCGTCGGCGCCTTCGTCGTGGCCCGGTCCATGATCCGCTCGCTGCGGCGTCTCCAGGACACCGCGACCAAGGTCGCCCAGGACCGCCTGCCCGAGCTCGTCAAGCAGCTCTCCGAGGCCGACCCGCAGGACGTCGACACCTCCGTCGAGTCCGTCGGTGTGCACTCCCGGGACGAGATCGGCCAGGTGGCCGCGGCCTTCGACGACGTGCACCGCGAGGCGGTCCGCCTCGCCGCCGAGCAGGCGTTGCTGCGAGGCAACGTCAACGCGATGTTCACCAACCTCTCGCGCCGCTCCCAGGGTCTTATCCAGCGCCAGCTCTCGCTCATCTCCGAGCTGGAGTCGCGCGAGGCCGACCCCGACCAGCTCTCCTCGCTCTTCAAGCTCGACCACCTCGCGACCCGCATGCGCCGTAACGGCGAGAACCTCCTCGTTCTCGCCGGTGAAGAGCCCGGCCGCCGCTGGACCCGGCCCGTCCCGCTCGTCGACGTGCTGCGTGCCGCCGCGTCCGAGGTGGAGCAGTACGAGCGCATCGAGCTGTCCGCGGTCCCGACGACCGAGGTCGCCGGACGCGTGGTCAACGACCTCGTGCACCTGCTCGCCGAGCTCCTGGAGAACGCGACGTCGTTCTCCTCGCCGCAGACCAAGGTCAAGGTCACCGGTCACGCGCTGCCCGACGGCCGAGTGCTCATCGAGATCCACGACACGGGCATCGGCCTCTCCCCCGAGGACCTCGCCGCGATCAACGAGCGGCTCGCGTCGCCGCCCACCGTGGACGTCTCGGTCTCGCGCCGCATGGGTCTGTTCGTGGTCGGCCGTCTGTCGCAGCGCCACGGCATCCGCATCCAGCTCCGTCCCTCGGACTCCGGCGGCACCACCGCGCTCGTCATGCTGCCCATCGATGTCGCCCAGGGCGGCAAGAAGGCGCCGAGCAAGCCCGGTGCGCCCGCTCCCGGCCAGGGCGGTGGCCCCGTCGCCGCGCAGGCGTCCGCGGGTGCCGCGGCCGCGCGCCGTGGAGTCGGTGCCGGCAACGGCGGCGGCAACGGTGCGCCCGGCTCGGCGGGTCCCGCGGGTTCCGCGGGCCGGCTCGGCGCGGGTCCGCCGCGCGGTCAGGTGACGGGTACGGGGCCGCGGGCCGCGCTTCCCGCGCGTGACGCGGGTTCGCGGACCGGTTCGCCGTCCACTCCCGCAGGTCCTTCCGGTCAGCAGCCTCCCCGGCAGGGGCCGCCCGGACAGGGCGCGGGTGCCCCGGGCGGTTCCGGTGGCAGCCTCTTCGGGGGCGGCCAGGGCGGTGGCCGCGGCCAGGCCTCCGCGCCGCAGCCTCCCGTACCTCAGCAGCGTACGAATCCGGTGAACCCGGCCGCGCCCGCGAACCCCTCCGCGAACAACGCCGGGGACCAGGGACGCAGGCCGCAGCTGCCGCCGCGCGGTGGTCCGCGTGCCGAGCTTCCCGGGGGCAACCCGCAGCCGCGCGTGCCCAGTTGGAGCGACGAGAACGCGCAGCCGCAGGTCTCGCGCGAGCCCTTCGACACCCCGCGCGGGCACGAGGAGCCGGAGTCCACCGGACAGTTCCCGCACCCCGCGGCCGGCTCCCCCTCGCAGGGCCCCGGCTCGACCGCCGAGTTCGCGCGGCCCGACTTCAACGGGCCGCCGCCCGGCACGGGTTCGCCGCAGAACACGGGCCAGCAGGGCGGTCAGGGCCAGAACCAGGGCCAGGGTCAAGGTCAGGGCCAGCAGGGCACCGGCCAGTTCGTCCGCCCGGATGTCTTCGGCGGCCAGGACACCTCGACCGGCACGGGTCAGTTCCAGCGTCCCGGCACCAGCGCCCCCGGCTACAACGGCGGGGCGCCCGGCGCCGGTGCGCCGCAGCAGCGCGATGGCCGTGACGCGGGCGACGCGCCCCGGCGTGGTCAGGGCCAGGGCCCAGGCCAGAGCCAGGGCGGCCAGCTCGGCATCCCGCCGGTGCCTCCGGTGCAGCAGCAGCCCGTACAGCCCCAGCAGCCCGCGCAGCCGGAAGGCCTGCCGCCCGCCGGTCCCGGCGACGGCCGCACCCCGCTGTTCGACACGCTGGAGACCAACTGGTTCCAGCAGCAACAGCAGCAGCAAGGACAGCAGGGTCCGCAGGGCGGCGACCGCTCCCCCGCGCCCGGTGCGCCCGAGCCACAGCAGCCCCAGCGTCCGCAGCGCCCGCAGCCCTCGTCGCCGCTCCCCTCGCGGCCCCAGGGACAGCGTCCGCAGGGACAGCAGCCGCAGAACCCGGCCGCGCCCCAGCGCCCGGCCGCAGCGCCCGCCCCCGCGTCCAACGGAACCGGCGGCGGCAACGGCAACAACTTCGGCAACGTCACGAACGGCAGCGCCGCATCCTGGCGCACCTCCCCCAACGACGAGCTGGGCCGACAGGCCGAGCGCGTCCGGCAGCCGTCCGCCGGTGGCGTCACCACGTCCGGCCTGCCGCGCCGTGTCCCGCGAGCCAACCTCGTCGCGGGCACCGCACAGCAGCAGCAGGACAGCACAGGTCCGCAGGTCTCGCGTGCGCCCGAAGAGGTACGCGGCCGGCTGACGAATCTCCGTCGGGGCATCCAGCAGGGTCGCCAGGCCGGTACCGGCCAGACCGGCAGCTTCCCCACTCACCAGCAGGAGCGTTAGTTGAGTCCGAGCCAGGCGGCACAGAATCTGAACTGGTTGATCACGAACTTCGTGGACAACACCCCCGGGGTGTCCCACACCGTCGTGGTCTCCGCCGACGGCCTCCTTCTGGCGATGTCCGAGGGCTTCCCGCGTGACCGCGCCGACCAGCTGGCCGCGGTGGCGTCGGGTCTGACCTCCCTCACCGCCGGGGCCTCCCGGATCTTCGAGGGCGGCGCCGTCACCCAGACCGTGGTGGAGATGGAGCGGGGGTTCCTCTTCCTCATGTCGGTCTCCGACGGTTCGTCCCTGGCCGTGCTCGCGCACCCCGAGTGCGACATCGGCCTCGTCGGATACGAGATGGCGCTGCTCGTCGACCGCGCGGGCGCCGTCCTCACCCCGGACCTCCGCGCCGAACTGCAGGGCAGCCTGCTGCACTAGCTCTCTCCATCGGCCGCCCCACCGACCGAACGTACTGACCACCGTCCGGCCAACCTGGTGCCCCCCACCGGCTCTATCAGACGGCACGCAGACCACCTGCTGTCCCGCCCGGAGGATCCATGACCCCGCCCAACGCCTCTCACGATCCGTACGGCTCTCAGGCGTCGTACGGCTATGAAGGCGACCAGCCGCTGGTGCGTCCTTACGCGATGACCGGCGGCCGGACCAGGCCCCGCTACCAGCTCGCGATAGAGGCGCTGGTGAGCACGACGGCCGACCCGGCGCAGCTGATGGGGCTGCTCCCGGAGCACCAGCGCATCTGCCACCTGTGCCGCGAGGTCAAGTCGGTGGCCGAGGTGTCGGCGCTGCTCTCCATGCCCCTCGGCGTGGCCCGGATCCTCGTGGCCGACCTGGCGGAGGCCGGGCTCGTCGCCATTCACCAGCCCGGCGGCGACGAGAACGCCGGCGGTCAGCCTGACGTGACACTGCTCGAAAGGGTGCTCAGTGGACTTCGCAAGCTCTAGCAGCGGAGCGACAGCTCGCTCCACCACCAGCGCGAAGATCGTGGTGGCGGGCGGCTTCGGCGTCGGCAAGACCACGTTTGTCGGCGCCGTCTCCGAGATCAACCCGCTGCGCACCGAGGCCGTCATGACGTCCGCGTCCGCGGGCATCGACGACCTCACCCACACCGGGGACAAGACCACCACCACGGTGGCCATGGACTTCGGCCGCATCACCCTGGACCAGGACCTGATCCTGTACCTCTTCGGTACGCCCGGTCAGGACCGCTTCTGGTTCATGTGGGACGACCTCGTGCGCGGCGCCATCGGCGCCGTGGTCCTGGTCGACACCCGCCGTCTCGCCGACTGCTTTCCGGCCGTCGACTACTTCGAGAACAGCGGCCTGCCCTTCGTCATCGCCCTCAACGGATTCGACGGCCACCAGCCGTACACGCCGGACGAGGTGCGTGAAGCTCTCCAGATCGGTCCCAACACACCGATCATCACGACGGACGCGCGACACCGTGCGGACGCAAAGAGTGGCCTGATCACGCTGGTCGAGCATGCGTTGATGGCACGACTCAAGTAGACGAGGCCATACGGCAGTTGCCGTAGATTCCACAGAGCGGTCTGTGTCCTTTGACACGGATGACCGCTCTGTTCATAACGTTTCGACAGAGAATTGACCGGGCGCCGCCACGCGTCGCGGTCGTCCGGTCTCGCTGTGCGCACAAGAGCCCCGCCTTTTGGCGGGGCTCGCTCTATTTGACCGTTTTATCTGAGGCTTACACCACTCGGAACCAGCGCTTCTCACTGTTTGGTAGAGGACCCCCTGACGTGCTGGAATGCGCTGAACTGCCCAGTAGCACGGGCCTTGGAGACGACAGCGGGACCGGTGTAGGTCCCGCCGCCGAGAGGTTGTTGGTCGAGTGAGGCGAAGCAAGACGAGCCCCGCACCGCCGCATACGCGGGACACGCGGGGCAACTTCACCCCGCCGCCGCGCACAGCGGCGTCCCCCACCGATGTGCAGGGCATGGAGCCGCCGGCGCCCACCGGCGGCAGAATGTCCCCGCGCAACTGGCGCGTGCCGACCCGCCTGAACGCGATCCTCCTCATACCCGTGCTCGTCGGCCTCGTCATGGGCGGATTCCAGGTCAAGGGCTCGATCGACACCTGGAACGAAGCCCAGGACGCCGAGAGCACCGCCCGCCTCGTGCAGGCCTCCCTGAACTACGGCAACCGCCTCATCGAAGAGCGTGACCTCTCCGCCGCTCCGCTGCTGCGCGGCAAGAAGAACGACCCGGTCGTTGTGAAGGCCCGCAAGGCCACCGACAAGGCCGCGAACGAGTTCGACGCCGCCGCCGAGGACATGCCGCAGAAGGAAGGCCTCAAGCGCCGCCTCGAAGGCTTCCACAAGGTGGAGCCGGGTCTGCAGTCCCTGCGGCAGGCCGCCTACACCTCCAAGCTCTCCGGCGCGCAGACCGAAGAGGGCTACGTCGCCATCCAGCACCCCCTGATGGAGTTCGCCAACGAACTCGGTCTGGGCACCGGAAACATCACCAGCTACGGCCGCACCGTCTACGCGATCTCGCTGACCAAGGCCGCGCTCTCCCTGCAGCGCTCCCTCGGCACGCACCTGCTCGTCAAGCCCGGCCCCACCGCCACCAGCCTCGCCAAGCAGCGCGTCGCGCTCTCCTCGTACGCCTACCTCGAAGGCATCGCCATCGAGGAGTACACGGGCGGTGGCACCCCCTCGGACGTCGCCAAGCTCGAGGCCGCGAAGAAGCAGCTGAAGGCCGACGGCGAGAAGCAGGCCAAGCAGGCCGCTGCCGCCGCCAAGGCCAAGGGCGAGACGTTCGTCCCGCCGCCGTCGTCCGAGGCGATGGTCGCGGCCATGGCGCAGCTGCAGAGCACGCAGCCCAGCGCCCGGGTCGCCCTCGCCGGCAAGGGCGTCACCCCCGAGGCCTGGTGGGCCACCACCTCCGCCAAGTTCGACGCGTACCGCACCATCGAGTCCGACCTGGCCGACAAGGCCGTGAGCGAGGCGTCGGACATCGCCGCCGACGCCCAGCGCAACGCCTACATCACCGGCGCCATCGTCGTGATCGCGCTGCTCGCCGCCTTCATCCTGGCCGGGATGATGGCCCGCCAGATGAGCCGCGCGATGCGCCAGCTGCGCACGGCCGCCTTCGGCATCGCCGAGCAGCGCCTGCCGATGCTGGTCGACCAGCTCTCGCGCACCGACCCCGGCCGCGTCGACACCCGCGTACAGCCGATCCCGATCTCCTCCACGGACGAGATCGGCGAGGTCGCCCGCGCCTTCGACCAGGTGCACCGCGAGGCCGTGCGGCTCGCCGCCGAGCAGGCGCTGCTCCGTGGCAACATCAACGCGATCTTCACCAACCTCTCGCGCCGCAACCAGTCCCTGATCGAGGGCCAGCTGACCCTCATCACCGACCTGGAGAACAACGAGGCCGACCCGGACCAGCTGGAGAGCCTCTTCCGCCTGGACCACCTGGCGACCCGTATGCGACGCAACGGCGAGAACCTCCTGGTCCTCTCCGGCGAGGAGCCGGGACGCCGCTGGGACCAGCCGGTCCCGCTGGTCGACGTCCTGCGCGCCGCCTCCTCCGAGGTGGAGCAGTACGAGCGCGTCGAGCTCTCGGGTGTCCCGGAGGCCGAGATCCACGGCCTCGCCGTGACCGACCTCGTGCACCTGCTCGCCGAGCTCCTGGAGAACGCCACCACGTTCTCCTCGCCGCAGACCAAGGTCCGCGTCACCGCGACCCGGCTGCCCGACGGCCGCATCATGGTCGAGATCCACGACAAGGGCATCGGCCTCACCGCCGAGGACTTCGCGGACATCAACCACAAGCTGGCCAACCCGCCGACGGTGGACGCCGCGATCTCCCAGCGCATGGGCCTGTTCGTGGTCGGCCGCCTCTCCGACCGGCACGGCATCCGCGTCCAGCTGCGCCCCTCGGGCGAGCAGGCGGGCACGACCTCGCTCGTCATGCTCCCGGACGGGATCACGCACGGTGGCGGCGGCGAGAACCAGCTGCCCGAGTCCGAGTTCACGGTCTCCTCGATCATGCCGGAGCAGCACGCCCCGGAGCAGCCGGCCTTCAACCACCAGCCGATGCGTACGGCGGCCGAGCTGGGCTTCGACGACAGCCGCTACAACGGCGACGGCGTCGACGCCCAGGAGCTCGACCCGGTGGGCCGCTCGCTGATGCGCGAGGAGCGGCGTGCCGCTCTGGAGGCGCAGGCGCAGTCCGCCGACGGCCGTCCGCTCTTCCGCGACGAGGTGGACGCGCAGCAGGGATACGACCAGCAGGGCGGCTACGACCCCTCGTACGACCAGCAGGCGCCGGCGTACGACGAGTACAGCCAGGGCCAGGGCCAGGTCGCGCAACCGGCGTACGACGACGCGTACTACCCGGCGCAGGACGGCTACCAGGACGCCCCCTATACGGAGGCCGGTCACGACGATCACGCCGCTCGTGCGGGTGCCGTCTCCGAGCCCTTCGTGGCCTACCCCGACCGCTCCCACCAGGACGACTGGCCCTCGCGTGACGGATACGAGAACAACTCGGGCGCGTATCAGGCCGAGTACTCTCCGGAACCGGAATCTGGTCCGGCGGCTCCCGCGAACGGCGCCGAGCGCGTAGGCTTCGAGCGTCCCGGACCGGCCCCGTCCGCGGTCCACGACACGACCGCCGCGGGTCTTCCGCGCCGCGGCTCCACGGGTGCGGCCGGCAACGGCAGCGCTCCGGCGGCGGCCCCGACCGGCGACGCGTTCGGAAACAACGACGACAGCAGCTGGCGTACGTCCAACGACGACCGCTGGCATCGCGCCGAGTCGCTGAAGGAGCCCAAGGCGGGTGGCGTCACCCCGTCCGGTCTCCCGAAGCGGGTGCCCAAGGCCAATCTGGTCGAGGGCACGGCGGAACAGACCCCACAGGGCGGCCCCCAGGTCTCCCGCGACCCCGAGGACGTCCGGGGTCGGCTGAGCAACCTGCGCCGCGGCGTCCAGCGAGGACGCAGCGCAGGCAGTGACACCACGAATGGCCAGGCCACTAGGAATCAGCACAGTGGTCCTGACAGCACCTACAACCAGGAGCGTTAGTGTGAGCCCGATGAGCCAGGCGGCGCAGAACCTGAACTGGTTGATCACCAACTTCGTGGACAACACCCCTGGGGTGTCCCACACGGTGGTGGTCTCCGCCGACGGACTCCTTCTGGCGATGTCCGAAGGCTTCCCCCGCGACCGGGCCGACCAGCTCGCGGCCGTCGCATCCGGTCTGACCTCCCTCACCGCCGGGGCCTCCCGGATCTTCGAGGGCGGTTCCGTGACCCAGACCGTTGTGGAGATGGAGCGAGGATTTCTCTTCCTTATGTCCATCTCCGACGGCTCCTCGCTGGCCGTCCTCGCCCACCCGGATGCGGACATCGGTCTCATTGGGTACGAGATGGCGCTTCTTGTCGACCGCGCCGGCACCGTACTCACGCCCGACCTGCGTGCGGAGCTGCAGGGGAGCCTTCTCAACTAGTAGACGTACGGTGCGTTTTCGCGTCCCGTGGCCGTAAGGTTTCGGGACGCGGCTCCAGAATGATGGTGCCCGGCACAGTCGGAGGAGGAGTACGTGGCAGGTTCAGGAACACCCCCGGACGGTTCGTCATCGGCCAACTGGTCGCCTGGTCACGGCCAGGGCCAGGGGCCGCACGACGGGGCGCCGAACCGTTACAACTTCCCCTCCGCGCCCAGCCAGCACCGCAGGCCCTATCAGCAGCCGCAGCAGCCGGGCCCCCGCCAGAGCCCGTACGAGCAGCCTCACACCCCCAGGATCCAGCCAGTGCAACCACAGCGACGCGCCCCGGAAGCGGCGCCCGCAGGTTCTGCGAGCAACCCCCTGGTGCGCCCCTACGCCATGACGGGCGGCCGCACCAGGCCCCGCTACCAGCTCGCCATCGAGGCGCTGGTGCACACCACCGCCCAACCGCACCAGTTGCAGGGCCAGTTGCCCGAGCATCAGCGGATCTGCAATCTGTGCCGCGAGATCAAGTCAGTCGCTGAGATCTCGGCACTTCTCACCATTCCCCTCGGCGTCGCCCGGATCCTCGTAGCCGACCTGGCGGAGGCCGGACTTGTCGCCATCCATCAGCCGGGCGGCGACGAGTCCGCCGGCGGCCAGCCAGACGTGACACTGCTCGAAAGGGTGCTCAGTGGACTTCGCAAGCTCTAGCGGCGGAGCAACAGCCCGCTCCACCACTTCCGCGAAAATCGTGGTGGCGGGCGGCTTCGGCGTGGGCAAGACCACGTTCGTCGGAGCGGTCTCTGAGATCAACCCGCTGCGCACCGAGGCCGTCATGACGTCCGCGTCCGCGGGCATCGACGACCTCACACACACCGGGGACAAGACCACCACCACGGTGGCCATGGACTTCGGCCGCATCACCCTGGACCAGGACCTGATCCTGTACCTCTTCGGTACGCCGGGACAGGACCGCTTCTGGTTCATGTGGGACGACTTGGTCCGGGGCGCGATCGGCGCGGTGGTCCTGGTCGACACCCGCCGTCTCGCCGACTGCTTTCCGGCCGTCGACTACTTCGAGAACAGCGGCCTGCCCTTCGTCATCGCCCTCAACGGATTCGACGGCCACCAGCCGTACACGCCGGACGAGGTCCGCGAGGCGCTGCAGATCGGCCCGGACACCCCCATCATCACGACGGACGCGCGGCATCGCGCGGACGCGAAGAGCGGGCTGATCACGCTCGTGGAGCATGCGTTGATGGCTCGGCTGCGTTAGCGGTCCTTGCCTGTACGTGGATGGGCCTCGCACCCTCAGGTGGGTGCGGGGCCCATCGCCTTTGGCGGGGCGGGGGGCGGGGCTGGGCGGTGCTGCGGGGCGGGGGTGGCCTGGGCGGCGCTGCGGGGCGGGGGGCCTGGGCGGTGCTGCGGGGCGGGGCTCCCCGCATCCGCCCCTGGCCGAACGAGCCTCTCCCACCCACCCGCCCGTTTGCCCTGCGTCCACCCCTGAACGAACAGACCTCTCCCACCCACCCGCCCGATCACCCCGCATCCGCCCCTGAACGAACGGGCCTCTCCCACCCACCCGCCCGATTACCCTGCATCCGCCCCTGGGCGGGCGGGCTCTCCGGTCAGCCACGTGATTGCGCCGCAGGGTGATCGGGCGGGCGGGAAGGATCCGCCCCTGGACGGACGGGCTCTCCCGTCGGCCACGTGATTACGCCGCAGGGTGATCGGGCGCGCGGGTGGGCGGGAAGGATCCGCCCCTGGGCGGGCGGGCTCTCCGGTCAACCGCGGGGTTGCGCCGCGGGGTGATCGGGCGGGAAGGATTCGCCCCTGGGCGGACGGGCTTTCCGGTCAACCGCGGGGTTGCGCCGCGGGGTGATCGGGCGGGAAGGATTCGCCCCTGGGCGGACGGGCTTTCCGGTCAACCGCGGGGTTGCGCCGCGGGGTGATCGGGCGGGAAGGATTCGCCCCTGGGTGGACGGGCTTTCCGGTCAGCCGCGGGGTGATCGGGTGGGTGGGTGGGGAGGATTCGCCGCGAAGCGGCGGGGTTGAAGGTGAGGCGGCCTGCAGCCGGGGAACACGGCAGGGCCCCGCACCGGGAGTCGGTGCGGGGCCCTGCTGGGTGCGTGGGGCGGCGGGGCTAGCCCTGCCAGCTGTGCGGGGCGCGGAAGCCGGGCGAGCGCTCCAGGCGGCGCCAGCCGGCCTTGTCACGGCCACGACGGGGCGCGGGCGCCTGCGCGGTGGCAGCAGCGCTACGGGCGAGCAGGATCGCCGTGATGGCGGCGACCTCCTCGGGCTCGGCGTGGCCCTTCTCGACGCGGATGTCAGGCGTAGTCATGTGCAGCGTTCTCCTTGTGGGCTACTGCAGGATTACTGCGGGGGGTTGCCGTGCTTGCGCGACGGCAGGTCAGCATGCTTGTTGCGGAGCATCGCGAGGGAGCTGATCAGCACCTCACGCGTGGCGGCGGGGTCGATCACGTCGTCGACCAGGCCTCGCTCGGCGGCGTAGTAGGGGTGCATCAGCTCGGCCTTGTACTCCTTGACCATGCGCGCACGCATCGCCTCGGGGTCCTCGGCGGCCGCGATCTGACGGCGGAAGATGACGTTGGCGGCACCTTCGGCGCCCATCACCGCGATCTCGTTGGTCGGCCAGGCGTAGGTCAGGTCGGCGCCGATGGACTGGCTGTCCATGACGATGTACGCGCCGCCGTAGGCCTTGCGCAGGATCAGCGAGATCCGCGGCACGGTGGCGTTGCAGTACGCGTACAGGAGCTTCGCGCCGTGCCGGATGATCCCGCCGTGCTCCTGGTCGACACCCGGCAGGAAGCCGGGAACGTCGAGCAGCGTCACGATCGGGATATTGAAAGCGTCGCACATCTGGACGAAGCGGGCAGCCTTCTCGGAGGCCTCGATGTCCAGGACCCCGGCCAGGGACTGCGGCTGGTTGGCGACGATGCCGACCACCTTGCCGTCCAGGCGGGCCAGGGCGCAGATGATGTTGCGGGCCCAGCGCTCGTGGACCTCCAGGAAGTCGCCGTCGTCGACGAGCTCCTCGATGACCTTGGCCATGTCGTACGGACGGTTGCCGTCCGCCGGGACCAGGTCGAGCAGGACGTCCGAGCGACGGTCCGCCGGGTCGTCCGACTCGTGGGTGGGCGGGTTCTCGCGGTTGTTCGAGGGCAGCATCGCGATGAGGTAGCGGACCTCGGCGAGGCAGGTTTCCTCGTCGTCGTACGCGAAGTGCGCGACGCCCGAGGTCTCGGCGTGCACGTCCGCGCCGCCCAGGCCGTTCTGGGAGATCTCCTCGCCGGTCACCGCACGCACCACGTCCGGTCCCGTGATGAACATCTGCGAGGTCTCGCGGACCATGAACACGAAGTCGGTGAGGGCCGGGCTGTAGGCCGCGCCACCCGCGCACGGGCCCAGCATCACCGAGATCTGCGGGATCACGCCCGAGGCCTTGGTGTTGCGCTGGAAGATGCCGCCGTACCCGGCGAGCGCGGAGACGCCCTCCTGGATACGGGCGCCGGCGCCGTCGTTCAGGGAGACCAGCGGGGCACCGGCCGCGATGGCCATGTCCATGATCTTGTGGATCTTCGTGGCGTGCGCCTCGCCGAGCGCGCCGCCGAAGATGCGGAAGTCGTGCGCGTAGACGAAGACCGTCCGGCCCTCGACCGTGCCCCACCCGGTGATGACACCGTCGGTGTACGGCTTCTTGGCCTCCAGGCCGAACCCGGTCGCCCGATGCCGGCGCAGCTGCTCGACCTCCTGGAACGAACCCGCGTCCAGAAGCAGCTCGATCCGCTCACGTGCGGTCAGCTTGCCCTTGGCGTGCTGGGCCTTCGTCGCCTTCTCGCTCGGGCCGCGCAGCGCCTCGGCACGGATCGCGTGCAGCTCGGCCACACGCCCACGCGCGTCGGTGGGCTCGCCCTGGGGAGAAGCGGTGTCGTCCAAAACGGTCATGTAGTGACCTTACGAAGTGGGCCTACAGAAACGGACCGTCGACTCTGAACAGTCTCCGGCCCGTTTTCCTGGCACCCCCGAACAGAAGCTCACTCCAGTGAGTCCGAAGTGACTGCTCAGAGGGCCATCACGCTGTAGGGATTCCACAAAGGGTCAGGTGAGAGACACCTCACACCATGCGGTCCCCCGTGCCCTGGCCCTGGCCCTGGCCCTGGGAGAGCGACCAGGACTTCGCTCCCCCGCGTTCGCCCGGATCACCGACGTGCTCGACGCGGTCGGACAGGACCGCACCGCGGCCGGGAGCTTCAGGCGACCCTGGAACACTTCGCGATCCACGCGCCGTGGGGCCGGTCCTGCCGCCCTCCCGGCGTCCGCGGAGTCTCCGGGGCCAGAGGCGGTCGTCAACTCCCGCAACGGGAGCGGGACAGGGGCGGCGGCACTGCGGCAACATGGGGTGCGGAACGGGTCGGCCTGTCAGGGGGAGGCACGGGTGAGCGGACGGAGCCAGCCGTCCCGGCTGGAGCTGGTGCGACGGCAGCGCCGGGACAGCTTCGTGGGACGAGGACACGAACTGGAGTTGTTCCGGGAGAACTTGGCACGGGCGCCCGAGGACGCTGCGCAGTTCCTCTTCCACGTGCGCGGCCCGGCCGGGGTGGGCAAGTCGACGCTGATCAGCCAGTGGGAAGCGGCGGCCAGAGAACAGCGGGCCGTCACCGCACGGGTCGACGAGACGGCCACCGGCGTGGCCGAGGCCATGGAGACGATCAGCGCGCAGCTCACGCACCAGGGCGTGTCGATGAGCGGCCTCGACGATCTACTGAAGAACTATCGCGACCGGCAGCACGAGGCGCAGGTCGCGGCCTCGGCGGAGTCCGGCCCGGAAGGTGCGGCGGACCCGGGACAGGCACAGCCCTCCGCGGCCAGTACGGTCACCGCACAGGTCCTGCTCGGCACGCTCGGAGCGGTGCCGGGCCTCGGACCGGTGGCCGGGGCGATCGACCCCAGCCAGGCGGCCATGATGCCGGACCGCATCCGACAGGCCTGGGCGAATGGCCGGCTCCGCAACCAGTCGGACGCCCAGCTCTTGCTCCAGCCGCTCCAGACGCTCGCACCGGTCTTCCTGAAGCACATCAACAAGGCGGCGGAGAAGGTCAGTTGGGTCACGATCTTCTTCGACGCGTACGAGCGGACAGGCCCCACCCTGGACGTCTGGCTGCGCGACACGCTGTTCAGCGACCGGTACGGGGAGCTGGCAGCGAACGTCATCGTCGTGCTCGCCGGTCAGGGCCGCCTGGAGACCCGCTGCTGGGGTGACCAGCTCGCCTTCATCACCGACCTGCCGCTGGACATCTTCACCGAGGCCGAGGCGCGACAGCTCCTGGCGGCGAAGGGCGTCGACGACGAGCGCGTGATGGAGGTGGTGCTGCACCTTTCCCGGCGGCTGCCCGTCCTGGTCTCGATGCTCGCCGACGGCCGCCCCGCGAGCGGTGAGGAGGTCGGCGACCCGAGCGGCACCGCCGTGGAGCGGTTCCTGAAGTGGGAGACCGATCCGGTGCGCCGGGGCGTCGCCCTTGCGTGCGCGCTGCCCCAGGAGCTGAACGAGGACATCTGCCGGACCGTGGTGGGGGCGGAGGGCGCCGAGCTGTTCGACTGGCTGCGCACCCTGCCCTTCGTGCAGGACAGCAGCGGGCGCTGCCGCTACCACGACGTCGTGCGCACCGCGATGCTGCGGCTGCAGCGCATCCAGTCGCCCAGCCGGTGGCAGGCGCAGCACGGCAACCTGGCCGACGCGTTCGCGGGCTGGCAGGCGCAGTTGGAGGACAACGACGGCAAGACCGAGGAGGAACGCTGGAGGAGCCAGCAGTGGCGGGACCTCCACCTGCAGGCGACGTACCACCGGTTGTGCGGGGACGAACGAGCCGGTCTGGTCGCGGCCGTGCGCGCTCTGGTGCACGCGTACGTCACTGCGGACAGCGAGTTCCGCCGCTGGGTGCTGATGGTGGGCGCGGCAGGCGACGACGCGGACGCCCGCGCGGTACGGGACCTGGCGAAGCGACTGCTCGGCACCCTGGAGGGGGAAGCGGCGGACGACGGCGGGGCGCTGAACGTCCTGCTGGGGCGGGCCGAGCTGGACACCGGGACGAAGGCCCTGGCCTACACCCTGCGCGCCAAGCGGTGGGTGATCGTCGGCACTCTGGACCGGGCGCTGGCCGATTACGACGCGGCCGTCGCCCTCACCCCCGAGTGGGAGCGCGCCTACCGGGGGCGCAGTGAGGTGCACCAGCTCGCGGGCCGCTCCGCACAGGCCATGGCGGACGCCGACCGCGCGGTGGAGCTCTGCCCGGACGAGCCTTCGCCCCTGGTCAGCCGCGCCATGCTGCATCTGCACGTCGCCCGTCATGACGAGGCCCGCAGAGACATGGCCCGCGCCACCGAACTCGACGCCGACCACATCGACACCGCGATGGGCCGGCTGCTGCTGCAGGCCATGGACGGGGACGTCCATCGGACCCTCGACGAGCTCGTCGTCCTGCTGCGGGGATCCTCCGAAGAAATACCGGACGAGCTCAGCACCGCGATCCTGGCAGCGCAGGACGGGCGCGTGGACGACGCGAAGGCCGCCCTCGACGTACTGGAGAAGAAGTTCGCGCCGGAGGTGCGGACCGCGCTGGACGGGGTGCGGAGCCCCTCGCTCGTGGGCCTCGCCGGGCGCGTGGCCTCGGGCCGGGACGACGTCATAGCCGGCAACCCCGAACTGCACATGATGCGCGTGAGACGGGCCCAGGAGCACTTCCTCGCGGACCGCCACGACGAGGCGCTGCGCGACCTGGACCACGTCCTGGAGCACGTGCCGGACTTCGGGCAGGCCCTGCTCACCCGGGGAGCGGTCCACGCTCAGCTGGAGAACTACACGGCGTCCCTGCGGGATCTGAACGCCGGGATCAACCGTACGAGCGGCCAGCTCGATGCCTTCCTGGCGCGCGGGAGAGTGCTGGCCTACACCGGGCGTCTGGACGACGCCGAGGCCGACTGCGACGTCTATCTGCACACCTACAACCGGCACGCCGACGCTCTCGGTCTGCGCGCCGACATCCGCAAACAGCTGGGACGCCCCGAGGAGGCCATCGCCGACTACACCCTGGCGCTCCGCTCCGACTCGGCAAGCGCGGACCTCCTCACCGGGCGGGCGAGGACGTTCCTGCTCATGGGCCGCTTCCAGGAAGCGCTGTCGGACGCAGGCAAGGCCGCCTGGCTGGACGGGGCGGAGGGGCTGCCCCGCTATCTGAAGGCCCTGGCGCTGCGGGCGACCGGCAAGGCTCGTTGGTCCCAGGTGCTGGCGGAGGCCGTCGCGCTCTACGAGGCCGACACCGCGTCGGACGACGAGAACCATGCCGCGACAGGCACCGGAAATCTCTTCCTGTGCGCGTGCACCGCCGGTGAGTGGGTGGACGCGTGGCGGCCCTTCGAAGAGTTCCTGCGGCGCGGCACCAGCGTCAGGCTGCTGCGTGACGCGGCCATGGCGATGCGGGAGCTGGTGGCTGCCCTGCCCGAGACCGAAGAGCGCATGGCGGACTTCCGGACGCGACTGGACGAGGTGCTCGCGGCGCGGCAGTCCTGACTCCGCCGGGGCTGCGGCCTGGGCGGGATTCGCTGCGTGGGCCGGGGCTGCGGCCTGGGCGGGAGCCCCCGAACGGGTGTCTTCTCCCCTCCTTCGGCGCATCATGCCCCGCCAAAGGTTGAATGTTGAACGAGATAGGTCTATGGTGAATCTCGTTGAACCTTCAACAGATATCCCTCATAGCTCGCAGCCCGGGCTCACCGCCCGCAGCTCGTCCCCCAAGGAGCAGTCATGGGTCTCTTCGGCCGCAAGAACGAAACCGCCACCTCCACCGCCGGCACCGCCACGGCGCCCGCTCCGGTCAACCCGGACCTGGCCGCGCTGACCGGCGAGTACGCGATCGACCCCTCGCACACGTCGATCGGCTTCGTCGCCCGCCACGCCATGGTCACGAACGTCAAGGGCTCCTTCACCGACATCGCGGGCACGCTGCACCTGGACGGCGCGGACCCGTCGCGCTCGACGGCTTCCCTCGACGTCAAGATGGACAGCATCGACACCGGCAGCGCGGACCGTGACGGTCACCTGAAGAGCGCGGACTTCTTCAAGATCGACGAGTTCCCGGAGATGACGTTCCGCTCCACGAAGGCGGAGGCGCTCGGCGGCGACGACTACCGCGTCACCGGTGACCTGACGATCCTCGGCACCACGAAGCCGCTCGCCATCGACCTCGAGTTCAACGGCTCCGCCACGGACCCCTTCGGGAACGAGCGGGTCGGCTTCGAGGGCAAGGCGGAGATTCTCCGTTCGGAGTGGGGCCTCACGTGGAACGCTGCGCTGGAGACGGGTGGGGTGCTTGTCTCCGACAAGATCAAGCTGAACTTTGACATCTCCGCGATTAAGTCTGGCTCCTGAGCCTCGCTGGGGCTCTGGGCCGCCGCTTCGCGGCGGATCTCTCCCACCCACCCACCCGATTACCCCGCAGCATGCGGGGTGGGGTGGGTGGGTTGCCTCGTATGCACGCCGGGTGGGGTGGGTGGGTTGGCCTCACATGCGCCCCAGGTGCTGGGGGTGGGTTGGCCTCGCATGCACAGGGTGGGTGGCTTGACCTCGCTAGCGCGCCAGGTGCTGGGGGTGGGTTGGCCTCGCATGCGCGCCAGGCGGGGCGGGTGGGTTGCCTCGCATGCGCGCCGGGCGGGGCGGGTGCGTTGACCTCGCACGCCAGGCGGGGCGGGTGGGTTGGCCTCGCATGCGCGCCAGGTGCTGGGGGTGGGTTGGCTTCTCTGCGTGCCGGGTGCTGGGGGCGCCCCGTATGCATGCGGGGCGGGGTGGGTTGCCCCGCATGTGTGCCGGGGGGGCAGTGCGTGGGCTGCCTCGTATACGTGTCGGGGGCGGTGCGTGGGTTGTCTCGTGTGTGTGCCGTGTGCGGTAGGGGTCCTATAGCGTTTGGGCGTGGTCGAGTTCGTGCAGCAACTGCCTGCCCTGATAGGCGTGATCGTCGGTGCGCTCGGGTCGTATCTGGCGATCACGCGAGGCGATCGGGCACGCTTTCAGCGGGAGCAGGCAGCCCGTTGGGACGAGCGGCGGCTCGCCGTGTACGGCGACTACGCCCGCGTCGTGAAGCAGGCGGTCACGCTCACCTACCGCGTCGCGGCGCACCTCGGCAACGACCCGCACCCGCATCCCCTGACCCCCGAAGAAGCAGCGCCCCACCTGGCGGAAGCCTCCATCGCGCGGGATCCGGCCGGGGAAGCACTGCTGATGCTCGGCACACCGGACGTGGTGGACAAGGCGCGGGTCTGGGTGCTCACGGTCGTCGAGATGGAGCGCTTCTTGCGCGCGGGCACTCACGATCCGGACGCGTGGTCCGCCCTGCTCGATCGCCAGCGGACCACACGCGAGGGCTACTACCAGGCGGTCCGGCGCGACTTGGCGCTCCCGCCCGGACATTCGGGGAGGTGGCGCATGCCGCCGCCGGAGAGCGCCTGAGCCCCCGGATCCTGGATCCCGGTTCCCGGCTACGCCCAGTCGGGCCTGCGGCCGAGGTACCTCAGCAGTTCGGCGGCCTCCCCCTTCTCCGCCCCACCCGCTTCCGCCTCAAGGGCAGGCGCGAACGCGAAGGCACGGACCGGCTCGACGATCTGCCGGGCCACGTCGAGCAGCGGTCGCGCCAACTCGTCGTCGAGCGGCGAGGGTTGGCCCGTGGCCACGGCCATGTCCCATGCGTGGACGGCGGCGTCGAGTGCGCAGGCGCCGACGCCGAGGGCGGCCGTCATGGTGCCGGGCGGAAGCGGTACGCGTACCTCCTGAACCGACGCGTCGACCGTCCCCCACGCCGCCGCGGCGGCCACGAGCGCCGGTTCCAGCAGGGCCTCCGGGGTATCCGTCAGCTTGCCGGAAGGTGTGAACGGATTCTCCGTGGGGCCGGGGCCCCCGGTGAGGGACGAGGCATAGCCGAGTTGGTCGCCCACCGCGTGCTGGAAGACCTGGGTGACGTTCCACTCCGCGCAGGGCGTCGGGCGGTCCCAGCCCCCGTCCGGTACGCCGCGGACAGCCGTGCGCAGGGCCGCGTGCGCTCGGTCGAGGATGGCCCAGGTGGTGCCGTTCATCCCGTTCGTCCCGTTCGTGCCGTGCTCGCCCACTGTCTTCCCCCGTTGGTCGATGTGCGCCCCGCTTGTCGATGTGCGCCCCGGAGAGAGCCCTCCGCCGGTCAGGGCTCACACGCTCACCTTGCCCTAGAGCGCGGTCCAGCTTCTAGCGTCACGCACATGACCACACAGCAGGGGCAACAGCAGGCGCAACAGCACAGGATCGGCAGCGGGTTCGGCGCGTCGAGCACCGCGGACGACGTACTCGCCGGGATCGACCTCTCGGGCAGGACGGCGCTGGTCACCGGCGGCTACTCGGGGCTCGGCCTGGAGATCACCCGGGCTCTGAGCCGCGCGGGCGCGCACGTCGTCGTCCCGGCGCGCAGGCCCGACGCGGCGAAGGAGGCGCTGCGGGGCACGGACCGCGTGGAGGTGCGGGCGCTGGACCTGGCCGATCAGGAGAGCATCCGGCACTTCGCGGAACGCTTCCTCGCCACGGATCGCGCCCTCGACATCCTCATCAACAACGCGGGGGTGATGGCGTGCCCCGAGACCCGGGTCGGCCCGGACGGCACCTGGGAGTCGCACTTCGCGATCAACCACCTGGGCCACTTCGCCCTGGTCAACCGCCTCCACCCGGCGCTGAGTCCGGGCACCGCACGCGTCGTGTCCGTGGCCTCGTCCGGGCACTTCCTCTCCGACATCCGCTGGACGGACCCGCACTTCCACGAGGGCTACGACCGCTGGCTGGCCTACGCCCAGTCCAAGACGGCGAACGCCCTCTTCGCCGTCCACCTCAACTCATTGCGTACGACCGACTCATCGCGTACGGCCGACACAGGCCGCCCGCGGGCCTTCTCCGTCCACCCCGGCAGCATCCTCACCCCCCTGCAACGCCACATCCCCCGCGAGGAACAGATCGCGCAGGGCTGGATGTCCGCCGACGGCACACCGGCACAGGGATTCAAGACCCCGGCGCAGGGCGCGGCCACGGCGGTCTGGGCCGCGACGTCACCGCTCCTGGACGCCCAGGGCGGCGCGTACTGCCAGGACTGCGACATCGCGGAGCCCGCCACCACGGAGGACATGCTGATCGGAGGCGTCAAACCCTGGGCGACCGACCCCGATGCCGCGGCCCGCCTCTGGCAACTGTCCGCGGACATGACGGGGTTGGGCGACCTGGCATCATGACGGCATGACCCCGAACCGCCACGAGTGGATCACCGTCGCCGCGTACGAGAACACGTCCGGCGCCCCGCGGCCCCTTGCCGCCCTCCGCGCTTGACTGCGTGAGCGCGGCATCGACTGGATGCCGTTCACACCGGACGAGGTGTACTGGGACCACCTGTGCGGCCGCGGCTCCGACGGCCACTGGCACGGCTCCTTCGTGGTCCACGTCCGGGCGGACGCCCTGCGCCCCCTGGGCCTGCACCCGAGCCAGCCCTCGTCCCGGGCGGTCGGCCCCTCGCCGCCGGGTTGGTGGCACGCGGCGGCGGAACGGCGCGGCTAGGCCCTGACGGCATCCGTGTGCGTCAGGATCGCCTCCGCGAGCGGGCCCTGCACCGCCGGGGGCAGTGCGTGCCCCATGCCCGCGATCTCCACCACGCGCGCGCCGCCGCCTCCGATGACCTGGGCCAGGTGGTGCGGGTGCGGCGGCGGGAACACCGGCTCGGCCGGACCGGAGATGACGAGCGTGGGGACCTTCGAGTCGGCCAGTTCGTCGGTGCGGAGCATGTGGGAGTCGTCGGCTCGGGCGTGTGCGGTCGAGGCGACGTGGGTTCCTGTGTGCGCGATGATCCGGGCCTCCAGGTCGCGGAAGTACGCGTCCTCGGCGGGGAGTTGGTCGCCGTTGAGGACACGCCAGTGCTCCACGCGGCGGTCCAGTTCGGCCTCCGGGCCCTTGTCCTCGACCGGGCGGGACCACATCTCCAGGACTTCCGGGGCGATGCCGGGGAGCTCTCCGACCGGCACCTGCGTTCCGTCCAGCGCCTTGTACAGGGTTTCACTGAGCGCGCAGGTGCCGATCAGGGTGGCGCTGAGAACGCGCTCGGGGTGGTCGGCGAGGACCAGCTGGGTCAGCATGCCGCCGAGCGACATGCCCACCAGATGCGCCTTCTCGACGCCGAGACCGTCCAGGACCGCCACGGCGTCCCGGGCCAAGTCGGTGATGGGGTACGGGTGTTGATCGAAGGCGGTGGTGGAACGGCCGGTGTCCCGGTGGTCGTAGCGGATGACCTGATGCCGGGCCGCGAGTGCGTCGACCAGGGCGTCGGGCCACCCGAGGCCGGAGGCCTGGGCGCCCATGACCAGGAGCAGTGCGGGGGCCTCGGGGTCACCGCGCCGCTCCGTCCACAGGCGGACGCCGGGGGCGGTTTCGACGTACTGCTGCTGCATGGGGTGACCTTCCGGTTCGGCGAGGACCAACGGACCGATACGTATCGTCTCGCGAACCCCTCAGAACGTCAACCCCGTCATCACCGCATCCCGGCATCTCGTCATCCAGGCATCCCGGCATCCCGGCATCACAGACGGACCAGCGCCCCCCGCGTCCCCGCGCCCCCTCAGCCGAAGCCCCTAGAACCCCCCACCCCCGAAGTCCCCACCGCCCCCAAAGTCCCCGCCACCCCCGAAGTCCCCAGGGTTGAAGTCCGACCCCGAGTAGTCCCCGCCGTCGTACCCTCCCCCGCCCCCGAAGTCCCCGTACCCCGACCCGTAGTCCGCTCCGTACGCCGGGCTCGCCATCATTCCGCCCAGCATCGTGCCGACCAGGAGACCCGGCAGCATGCCGCCGCCGAAGTAGCCGCCGGCCCACGGGCCGTAGGCCGGGCCCGCCTCCCAGTACGGGCGTCGCTCCCCCGACTCCGTGGTCACCGTGCGCGCCATCGGCTCCTGCCCGTCCGCGAGGCGCGTCGCGTCCGCCAGGCAGACCGGGACCGAACGCTCGGCCCCACCCTGCGGCGCCCACTGCGCGTCCTTCACCGACGGGCCGTGCCGCGGGTCGAAGAAGCAGGGGGCCCGCCGCTCCGGCAGTGGGCGGCCCTCGCGCCGTGCGGCCAGGAGCGCCAGCGAGAAGCGGCCGTCCTCCAGGGACTGGGTGACCGCCCGCACCTGCTCGGGCCGCTCCGCCGCCGCCATGAACGACTTCGCCTTCTCGTACGAGTCGAGGGCCCGTTCGTAGTCCGCGCGCATCGTGTCGTCCGCGGCCGCCTCCGCGGGGTGGAAGTCGAGACGGTCCAGCTCCTCGCCGTACGCCGTGATGTCCTCGTCCACCACGACCCGCAGCTTCTCCAGGGCGATCCGCTGCTCCTCGGCCTTCCGCCGCCGGTTGCGCCGGACCACCGCGTACGTGGCCCCGCCACCCGCGACGAGCACCGCGCCGACACCGATCAGCGCACCCACGGGAGTGCCGCCGTCAGAACCCGCGGCGTCGTCCCACGAAGCCGGTGCCGAGCCGCGCGCGTCCTTCACTGCCTGGTCGACGAAGTCGTTGAGCTGGGTCTTGGTGTCGCCCACGTCCTTGTACGTGGTGACGAGGTTCGCGACGGCCGCGTTGCTCAGGACCGCCCCGTCCGCTCGCGCGTTGAACGCGTCGCCGAGCCTGACCCCGTACACACCCGTCACACCGGTCTCGGTGCGCAGCTTCTGGAAGAGGTCCTGCTTCGGGAAGTCCGCGGGCAGGACCGCCACGAACACCGGCTTGTCGGCGTCCTTGATCTTCTCCGCGATGGCGTCCGCCTCGGACCCGGAGAGCTGGTCCGATGCGGCCGGATCCACGTACACCGGGCTCTTCTCCCAGGCGTCGGCGACCGCCGGAACACCGGTGGCAGCCGCGGCCCCGGGCGCTGCGGTCAACGACACGGCACCCAGGGTCACGAGAAGCCCGGACAGCGCGACAAATATTCGCTTCGTCCCATTGCTCATACTTCGAAGCTAACTCAGTCGGGCCCCCGGCGGAGGTCCGGGACGTCCCCAGTTCCGGCGACTACTCCACCGGCTCGACGCCTGCCCGCAGCAGACCGAACGTGTACGCGTCCTCAAGGGCCTGCCACGACGCCGCGATCACGTTCTCCGCCACACCCACCGTCGACCACTCACCGTCACCGTCACTGGTGGAGATCAGCACCCGGGTCGTGGACGACGTGCCGTGCTTGCCCTCCAGGATGCGGACCTTGTAGTCGACCAGCTCCATCTTGGCGAGCTGGGGGTAGATCCGCTCAAGACCCACCCGCAGCGACCGGTCGAGCGCGTTGACCGGGCCGTTGCCCTCCGCCGTGGCGACGATGCGCTCGCCCTTGGCCCACAGCTTCACGGTCGCCTCGTTCGCGTGCGTGCCGTCGGGCCGGTCCTCGACGATGGCCCGCCAGGACTCGACACGGAAGTAGCGCCGGGCCCGCCCCTCGGCCTCCTCGCGAAGGAGCAGCTCGAAGGACGCGTCCGCGGCCTCGTAGGTGTAGCCCCTGAGCTCGCGCTCCTTGACCCGCTCGACGACCCTGCCCACCAGCGCCCTGTCGTCGCCCAGGTCGATCCCGAGCTCCTTGCCCTTGAGCTCGATGGAGGCGCGCCCCGCCATGTCCGAGACCAGCATCCGGATGCGGTTGCCCACCAGGTCCGGGTCGATGTGCTGGTAGAGATCCGGGTCGACCTTGATCGCGGAGGCGTGCAGGCCCGCCTTGTGGGCGAAGGCCGAGACGCCTACGTACGGCTGGTGCGTGGAGGGGGTGAGGTTCACGACCTCGGCGATGGCATGCGAGACGCGGGTCATCTCGCGCAGCGAGCCCTCGGGCAGGACCTGCTTGCCGTACTTGAGCTCCAGGGCGCCGACCACGGGGAAGAGGTTGGCGTTGCCGACCCGCTCGCCGTAGCCGTTGGCGGTGCACTGCACGTGCGTGGCGCCCGCGTCGACGGCGGCGAGGGTGTTGGCGACCGCGCACCCCGTGTCGTCCTGCGCGTGGATGCCGAGGCGGGCGCCGGTGTCGGCGCGCACGGTGCCCACGATCGCCTGGACCTGGGCGGGGAGCATGCCGCCGTTGGTGTCGCACAGGACGACGACGTCGGCGCCCGCCTCGGAGGCCGTGCGGACGACGGACTTCGCGTACTCGGGATTGGCGCGGTAGCCGTCGAAGAAGTGCTCGCAGTCGACGAAGACGCGCCGGCCCTGGCCGGTGAGGTAGGAGACGGTGTCGCGCACCATCTCCAGGTTCTCGTCCAGGGTCGTGCGCAGAGCGAGCTCGACGTGCCGGTCATGGGATTTGGCGACGAGCGTGATGACCGGGGCGCCGGACTCCAGCAGGGCGTTGACCTGCGGGTCCTTCGCCGCCGAGCCACCGGGGCGGCGCGTGGCGCCGAAGGCGACGAGCTGGGCGTGCCGGAAGGTGATCTCTTGCGATGCGCGGGCGAAGAACTCGGTGTCGCGGGGGTTGGCGCCCGGCCAGCCGCCCTCGATGAAGCCCACGCCGAAGTCGTCCAGGTGCCGGGCGATGGTCAGCTTGTCCGCGACGGTCAGGTTGATTCCCTCGCGCTGCGCGCCGTCGCGCAGCGTGGTGTCAAAGACGTGGAACGTATCGTCGGGTGTGCTGGTTTCCGTCATGCTGATCTGGCTCCTGTGTCGGATCTCGGTCTACCGGAATGACCGGCTCCACCGCCTCAATGATCCCTCGCGCTCCGCGTCCGGCTGATGTTGGGCCAGGAAACGAAAAAACCCCTCGTGGGTACGAGAGGTTTGCGCGCGGGTCGAGAGACGACGGTGTCCGCCCGTACGTGGTGGTACGAGACGGTCACTGCGGACCGGCGCGCCTGCTGCCAATAATCATGGCGAACGAGAGCACGGTGGCAGCCTGCCACAGCCCGCACACACCGCGCTGCCCCGTCTCACGATGCGGGCGACGCGTGTGAAGCGCCGCCCGCATGCCGTACGGCGTCAGCGCACGTGACGCACGAACGTGTCGTAGCCGTCATTCGTGTCGCCGCTCAGGAGCGACGCGTCACCGGAGAGGAAGGCGATCCGGCGGCCGTCGGCCGAGATGCCACCGGGGGCGACCTGGGCCGAGGCCGCGCCGCCCGTGGTGTCCGGCGTGACCAGCGTGGTGGTGCCCTTCTTCAGGTCACGCAGATAGACGGGCCACTCCTTGCCGTACTGCGATCCGGCCTCGGTGAGCTCGGACATGAACGTCAGGCGGCGGCCGTCGGCGCTGATGGCGGGCGAGCGGGTGTAGGCCTCGCCGGGTCCGCCCTGGGTGCCGTGGATCCGCTGGTTCTTGCCGGATGCGACGTCGTGCACGAAGACGTTCCAGGCGACGTCGTCGTCGTTCGGGACGAGATGCGTGTCGCGGGACTCGAACACGACGGTGCGGCCGTTGCCGCTGATGGACGGTTCGAGGGACTCCTTCTCCGTCTCCGATCCGTCGTGGGAACGGTCCACCTCCGCCAGCTCGCCGGTCTTGCGGTCACGCAGCAGGACGTCGCTCCAGTCGTCGCCGCGCGGGCCGTTGAAGTAGTTGTACGCGTAGACGACACGGCTGCCGTCGTCGCTGACGGTCGCCCCGTGCGCGGTGCGCCCCTCCCTTGCCGGGTCGGCCTCGCTGATCCGCTCGGTCGTGCCGGTCTTCCGGTCGCGCAGGAAGACGACGCCGCCGGGGCTGCCCGCGCTCTGGCGGACGTCGAAGACGGCGTACCGGGCGTCGGGCGTCAGCGAGACGCTGCCCGCGCCCGCGGCGCCGTCGGGCAGCTCGACGTCGAGCCGTTCGGTCTTCTTGGTCCTGCGGTCGTAGAGCCGGACGTCGGAGTCCGAGTAGGAGCCCGCTGGGCTGGTGATCACCGCGACGTAGCGACCGTCGGCGCTCAGCGACGGACTCCTGACGTCACGCCCGTCGAGGGTGATCCGCTCGGTCTTCCCGGTGCGCAGATCGCGTACGAAGACGTCGCTGAGGCCGTTCGTGTCACCCGCGACCAGATCGGTGGCCTCGGAGTCGAAGGCCGCGAACCTGCCGTCGCGGCTGATCGCGGCGCCCGCCGAGCGGTCGTTCGCGGCCTTGCCGTCGGCCGTGACGCTGACGCCCTCGGTGCGGGGCGCGTCGGCGGCGGGCGCGGCGAAGGCGGCGGGCAGGGTCGAGGCCGTGACGGCGGCGACGAGTGCGGCGGCGGCCAGGGCTGCGCGGCGCTTGGTGCTGTGCATGGTCAAATCCCCCGTGATTTCTTGGTGTTCGGTGCGGATGCCGCGTTCCGTGCCATGCGGCGTTCGGTGCGTGCAATGTCTGTGATGCGCGAGATGGGCATATGGTTGCGGGCCTCGTGGAACTGTCCGCAGGAAGATGCTGGAGCCGCCGGAGCTGCCGGAGCCGCCGTCCGTCAGCGTGCCGTCCACTTGAAGACGTCGCCCACGCCGTTCGTGTCCCCCGGCACGGTGTCCGCGTCGTCCGAGGAGTAGACGACACTGCGCCCCTTGTCGGCGATCGCCCCCACCGCGGCGCCTCCGCCGTGGCCGATCGTCCGCTCATGGCCGCTGGGCAGGTGGCGCAGCCGGATGTCCGACCGGCCTTCTCCGTAGACGCCGTAGACGCTGTAGACGCCGTAGACGAGTTGACGGCCGTCCCGGCTGACCGCCTGCGCGCTCGCCCCCGGGAAGCGCTGGACCTTTCCGGTGCGCAGGTCACGTACGTAGGCGCCGTCCACGGTGTTCATCGCCACCGTGCGGCCGTTGACCTGCACCACCTTGGAGGCCGTGCCGTCGTCGACGCGGGTGAGGCCGCCGGTGGTGCGGTCGCGGAGCCAGACCTGGCCGGTGCCCTTGTCCTCGTAGGCGACGTGGCGGCCGTCGGCGCTGATGGACGGGTCCACCATGTCGCGGGCCGAGTCGGACGGTCCGTCGCTGACGACCTCGCGGGTGTCGCTCTCGCGGTCGTAGACCTCAACCCGCTGGGGGTCTCCGGGGTGCTGTGGCTGAAGGTCGTAGGCGACGAAGCGGCCGTCCGCGCTGATGGACGGCGAGGACGCGCTGTACTTGAAGCCCCGGCCGTCGATCTGCTTGATCTCCCCCGTGCTGAGGTCGGTGAGGAAGACGTTGATGCCGTGCGAGCCCCAGCCGGTGTGCGCCGCGTACCGGCCGTCGTCGCTGATCACGGGGGCGGCCATGGAGTTCTTGAGGCGCTTGACCTCGCCGGGCTCCAGATCCTTCACGAACGCCCAGTCGTACGGCCCCTGATGACCCTCTGTCAGATTCTCCGCGTCGCTGTAGAAGGCGACGAAGCGGCCGTTCGCCGAGATGGACGCGGTGCGCGATGCCCCGTCGGCCTCGGTCCCGTCGGCCGCGACGCTCACGCGCTCCACCTTCGGCGCCGGCGGCTCGTGCGGCGCGGCCTGCGCCGCGGCCGGTAACACCGTGGCGCCGAGCGCCGCGGCCAGTAAGGCGCTCAAGGACACACGTCTCGCAGTGGACATGGCTTCCCCCAAAACCTGTCATTCCCCCCGGCCCGGTACCGAAGGCCCACGGGGATACAAGCGCACCCCCAGGTCACCCGCAATCAGCCGGAACGCGTACAACCTAGACGGGGGCAACGGGGTCCTACGAGCCGGAGGCGAGTGCTCCGTCCAGGAACTCCCGTACATGCGCGAGGATCTGGTCACGTCCCGTGCCGCGCAGGCCGATCGCCACATGGATGGAGAACCCGTCGAGCAGCGCCCGCAGCCGCGCCGCGAACCGGTCGGGGTCAAGGGCCCCGAACTCGCCCCGCGAGACGCCCTCGGCGAGCAGCGCCACCAGGTCGCGGTGCCAGGCGCTCTCGATGGCGACCTGCCGGTCGCGCTCGTCGTCGTCGGCGTTCAGGGAGCGGTTCCAGACCTCAAGCCAGAGGGTCCAGTGGGGGTCGCCGGGGGCGTCCGGGACATACAGGTCGACGTACGCGTCGAGCCGCTCGCGGGCCGTGCCCTGCCGGGCGAGCAGCCGGCCGCGCTCGGCGCCGAGCGCGGACTCGCTCCACTCCAGAGTGCGCAGGAGCAGCTCGTCCTTGGTGCGGAAGTAGTAGAGGAGGTGGCCGCTGCTCATGCCGACCTCACGGCCGAGCGCGGCCATGGTCAGCTTCTCCAGGCCGCGCTCGGCGATCATCTCCATGGCAGCGGCCAGCACGTCCTCGCGCGGTGGTGCGTTCTTCCGGCGGGCGGCCTGGGCCACGGGGACTCCTGCGGTGACTCGTCTGACGCTAGATCTTCGGCTGCTGCTGGGTGATGCAGTGGATGCCACCACCCCCGGCAAAGATCGTACGGGCGTCCACGAGCGTCACGGTCCGCTCCGGGAAGAGACGGCGAAAGATGCCGGCCGCGATCTCGTCACGCGGGTCGTCGAAGGCGCACAGGACGACGCCGCCGTTGCAGAGGTAGTGGTTGATGTACGAGTAGTCGACCCACCCCTCGTCGTCGGTGAGGACGGTCGGCGCGGGCACCTCGACGATCTGCAGGGTCCGGCCCCGGGCATCGGTCTGCCCCCGCAGCACCCCGATGATCTCCTTGCTGACCTCGAAGTCCGGGTGGGCGGGGTCCTGCTGCGAGTGGACGAGCACGATGCCGGGCGCGGCGAAGGCGGCGACGATGTCGACGTGCCCTCGGGTGCCGAACTGCCCGTAGTCGCCGGTCAGGCCCTTCGGCAGCCAAATCGCCTTGCGCGTGCCGATGCGGGCGTGGATCGCCTCCTCGGCCTGCTCGCGGGTCAGCCCGGGGTTGCGTCCCGGGTCCAGCTGGACCGTGTCGGTCAGCAGGACCGTGCCCTCGCCGTCGACGTGGATGCCGCCGCCTTCGTTGACCAGGGGCGAGGAGTGGACGGGCACGCCCGCGATGTCGGCGACGTGCCGGGCGATCTTCGCGTCGTGCTCCCAGCGGGCCCAGTCCTGGCCGCCCCAGCCGTTGAAGATCCAGTCCACGGCGGCGAGTTGATCGCCGTCGCGTACGAAGGTGGGGCCGATGTCCCGCATCCACGCGTCGTCCAGATCGCGCTCGACCAACTCGATGTCAGGGCCGAGGAGCGCGCGGGCCGACTCGCTCTGGCCGGTGCCGACGACCATCGTGACGGGTTCGAAGCGGCGTACGGCACGGGCGACGCCCGCCCAGGCGGCCCGGCCCTCGGCGAGCTCACGCTCATTGGTGAACGTGGGATTGGGGCCCGGCCAGGCCATCCAGGTGCGCTCGTGCGGGGCCCACTCGGCGGGCATGTGGAAGGTCATGGTGATCCCTACGAAGAGGACTGCGGGAAGGACTACAGGAAGTAGAGGCGGTTGAGCGAGACGGAGTCGGCGGGCTCGGACCTGACCGGGTCGCCGTCGAGCGTGACCAGGCCGGAGCGCTGGTCGACGTCGATGGATCCGGTGCGGGAGTTGAGCCGCAGGTCGGCGGGGCCGATGCCGCGGGTGCCCCGCACGGCGACGCGGCGCCGCCGGGTCGGCATCTGGTCGTTGCCCTGGTCGACGGCGGCCTGCGCGACGAAGGCCACCGAGATGTCGGCGGGCGTCGCACCGTACGCGCCGAACTGCGGCCCCAGGACGAGAGGTTCGCACGTGTCGGTCGCGGCGTTCGGGTCGCCCACGACGCCGTAGGCCGGGAAGCCGTACTTCAGGACCAACTGCGGCTTGGCGCCGAAGAATTCGGGCTTCCACAGCACCACGTCGGCCATCTTGCCGACCTCGATGGAGCCGACCTCGTGGGCGAGGCCGTGGGCGATGGCGGGGTTGATGGTCAGCTTGGCCATGTAGCGCAGGACGCGCGCGTTGTCGTCGCCCGCGCCGTCCCCGTCCATCGGGCCGAGCTCGGCCTTCATCTTCCCGGCCATCGCGAACGTCCTGCGTACGGTCTCGCCCGCGCGCCCCATGCCCTGCGCGTCCGACGAGGTGATCCCGATGGCGCCCAGGTCGTGCAGCACGTCCTCGGCGCCCATGGTCCCGGCCCGGATCCGGTCACGGGCCATCGCCGCGTCACCCGGCAGATCCGTCTTCAGGTCATGGACCGAGACGATCATCCCGTAGTGCTCGGCGACCGCGTCACGCCCGAAGGGCAGCGTGGGATTGGTGGAGGAGCCGATCACATTCGGCACGCCCGCCATCTTCAGCACGTTCGGCACATGCCCGCCACCGCACCCCTCGATGTGGAAGGCGTGAATGGTCCGCCCCTCAAGGACCTTCAAGGTGTCCTCGACGGACAGACACTCGTTCAACCCGTCGCTGTGCAGGGCGACTTGGACGTCATGCTCCTCGGCCACCCGCAACGCCGTGTCGAGTGCCCGCGTGTGCGCGCCCATGTCCTCGTGCACCTTGAAGCCCGACGCACCGCCCTCGGCGAGCGCCTCGATCAGGGGGGCGTCGTGCGAGGACGAACCCCGGCCCAGGAAGCCGATGTTGACGGGCCAGGCGTCGAAGGCGTTGAACGCGTGCTTCAGCGCCCAGGGCGAGTTGACCCCGACGCCCCACACCGGCCCGAACTCCTGGCCGATGATCGTGGTGACACCGGAGGCCAGCGAGGCCTCCATGATGCGCGGCGACAGCAGATGGACATGCGTGTCCACGGATCCGGCGGTGGCGATGAGCCCCTCGCCCGAGACGATGGACGTGCCGGTGCCGACGACGACGTCGACGCCGTCGAGGGTGTCGGGATTCCCGGCCCGCCCTATGGCGTGGATGCGGCCTTCCCTGATCCCGATGGACACCTTGCGGATGCCCTGCACGGCGTCGATCACCAGCACATTGCTGATCACGACGTCACAGGTCTCGCGGACGGCGGCGGCCTTCAGATGCAGCCCGTCACGGGCCGTCTTGCCGAACCCGGCCAGGAACTCCTCGCCGTACTCCTGCGAGTCGGACTCCACCCGGACCACCAGGCCCGAGTCGCCGAGCCTGACGCGGTCGCCCGCGCGGGGCCCATGGGTGGCGGCGTACGCGTACGGATCGATGCTCATCGCTCAGCTCCTCGGTCAGCTCCCAGGTATCCGCAGGCCACGGCCCTGCGCAGGGCCTCTTCCTTGGCGCCGGGCGCATCAAGGGCGCCGTCCACCAGACCGGCGAAGCCGATCGCGACGCGCTCGCCGCCGATGGGCACCAGCCCGACCTCGACGCTCTCGCCAGGGCCGAAGCGGACGGAGGACCCGGCAGGCACCGCGAGCCGCATGCCGTACGCGGCGCCGCGGTCGAAGTCGAGCCGCGGATTGGCCTCGAAGAGATGGAAGTGCGAGGTGACGGAGACGGGCACGGACGCGGTGTTGTGCACCGTGAGCGTCACGACGGGCGCGAGCTCCGCGTGCTCGGGACCGGGCAGCAGCGCCCCGGGAGCCTCACTCCCCAACCCCGCGCCGATGGGCTGCGAGACGACCGCGAGCCGGGAGCCGTCGTCGAAGACGGCCTCCACATGCACCTCGGTCACCACGTCCGCGACGCCCGGCAGGACGTCGTCGGGCCCGAGGACCGAGCGTGCCCGCTCGATCGCCTCGGCGAGCCTGGCCCCGTCGCGGGCCGCCTCGCACACCGTGTCCGCGATCAGCGCGGTCGCCTCGGGGACGTTGAGTCTGAGGCCGCGCGCCTTGCGGGCCCTGGCCAGCTCGGCCGCCCCGAAGAGCAGCAGCCGGTCGCGTTCCGTGGGGGTAAGCCGCACGCCACCACACCTCCATCGTTTGAACAACACTCTAACCACGAGATTGATCCGACGGAAACATTGACGTGCGAGCTTGACTCAGGTCACATTGAGCGGCACTCAAACAGTCGAACGGCGGCCTGTGTGCGCAGGCCGCCACGATCGAGCGTCAGGGGCACCCTCATGCCGATAGAACAGCGCGGAGTCGACACCATCCCGGACGGGGAACGCACCAGCGGCCCCCGCGATCTCATCTCGATCCTGCTCGGCTCCAACCTCTGTCTCGGGGTGATCGTCTTCGGCTGGCTGCCGGTGTCGTTCGGCCTCGGCTGGTGGGCGTCGGTCACCTCCGTGGTGGCGGGCACGGTGATCGGCACGGCCCTCACAGCCCCCCTCGCCCTGGTCTCACTCCGGACGGGCACGAACCTCTCCACCTCCTCCGGAGCTCAGTTCGGCGTACGGGGCCGTCTGGTCGGCTCGATCGTCGGCCTCCTCCTCTCCCTCGGCTACACCGCGCTGACCATCTGGATCGGCGGCGACGTCATGGTGGGCGTCCTGCACCGCCTGATCGGGCTCCCGGCGGGCGGCCTGTCCTACGGGATCGTGTACGCGCTCCTGGCCGCCGCCACGGTGACGGGCGCGGTCTACGGCTACCGGGTCCTGCTGAAGCTGTCCCGCGTCCTCGCCGTCGGCATGACGGCGCTCCTGATCCTCGGGGCGGTGGCCTACGCCCCCGACTTCACGACGTCGGCCCTTCCCGACGCGGGCGGCTACCTCCTCGGCTCCTTCTGGCCGACGTGGCTGCTCGCCCTGGTGGCTGCGGGCCTGAGCGGCCCGATCGCGTTCATCACGCTCCTGGGCGACTACACGCGCTACGTCTCCCCCACGCGTCACAGCTCGCGCACGGTGCTGCGGGCGTCGTGGGCCGGCCTGCTGGCCGGGCTCCTGGTCCCCCAGCTCTTCGGTACGTTCACGGCGTACGCGGCGGGCGCGGCGCTCGACTACGCGGGCCCGCTGGTGTCCGCATCCCCCACCTGGTACTTGATCCCGCTCCTGCTGGCCGCCTCCGCGGGCTCGGTCGGCAACGCGGGCCTGATGCTGTACTCGATGGGCCTCGACCTGGACGCGATCCTGCCGCGGGCCTCGCGGGCGCGGGCGACGTACACGGTGGCGGTGGTGGCCACGGGGTGCGTGTTCGTGGGCCATTACGCATGGGAGGCGCAGGACGCGATGACGTCCTTCGTCCTGCTCCTCACGGCGATCGGCACACCATGGGCGGTGATCACCCTGATCGGCTTCGCACGCTGCGGGGGCGTGTACGACGCGGAGGCACTCCAGGTCTTCAACCGCCGCTCCAGGGGCGGGATCTACTGGTACCGCTCGGGCTGGAACATCCCGGCGACGGTGAGCTGGGCGCTGGGCGCGGCGGTCGGCCTGGCCGCGGTCTCACTCCCCTCCTACGAGGGCCCGCTGCTCTCGCTCACCGGCGGGGTGGACTGCAGCTTCCTGCTGTCGGGCGTGGTGGGCGGCCTTGCGTACGTGGTCCTGGAGCGGGGGAAGGCTACCGAGCCGGCGCCGGAGGAGGCCCCGGCGGTCAGCGCGCCGACGCCGTGATCAACTCATGCAGATACCGCTTGACGACGAAGCCGCCGTACGTGCCGTCGATCAACTCCCGCACACACCTCAACAGTCCGGCACGGGTGTCGTGATCGAGGGCGCGGTGCCCGGAGTAGGTGCGGAGCACGTCGATGTACTGATCGGCGGTGTAGGTGATGTCCCGCGCGAAGCGCCGCACGGTGACGGGGCCGAGGCCGTGCGCCCGCTCGATCTCACCGACATCGGTCCGGACGGTGCTCTCCTCGGGCAGCCGCAGGCCGGGCTCGGTGGCGTCGGGATCCCACCGCTCATAACACCCCTGGACCTCCACCCAGAAGTCCGAACTCCCCCCGGCGACATGCTCAGTGGTGACAACGGCTAACGTCCCACCACCCCGCAGCGCCGCCCTCATCTTGGGCACCCGCACATCAGGGTCCAGCCAGTGAAAGGCGGTGGCGCACACGACGAGGTCATACGGCTCCGGGGGCAGAGGCCACGCCTCGAATTCGGCCACCTCGACGTGGGCCCGGGGATAGGGGGCGAGGTTGCGCCGCGCCACGGCGGCGAGGGCGGGCCCCAGCTCCACGGCAGTGAGAACACCGCCGACCCGGGCCAGCGGCACGGTCAACTGCCCCGTACCCGGGGCCACTTCCAGCACCCTGCTGCGGGGGCTCAGCTGCGCCTGCTGGACCAGTGCATCGATCAACCCGGAGGGATACCGCGGCCGAACCCGGTCATACAACTCGGCATCCCCATCAAAAATCCCACGCAACATCCCCCCACTGTCCCGCACCGAACACCCCTTTCCCACCCGATCACCCCGCACCGAACAAGCTCTCCCACCCACCCACCCGATTGCCCCGCGGTGCCAGGGGTGGGCGGGAGATTTCCCGCGGCGAGGGTGGCGGGAACGGCACGGACGGGGTGGGCGGGAAGCGCACCGCAGAGGGGCGGGCGGGGAGCGCACCGCAGAGGGGCGGGCGGGTGAACTACACGGTGGAGGGGCGGGCGGGTGAACTACACGGTGGAGGTGGGCCGGAGACGTACAACCGGAGTAGGCCCGCACCCAGGTGGGTGGATGAACTACACGGCGAGGGTAGGCGAGAAACGTACAACCGGAGTGGGCCCGCACCCAGGTAGGCGGGTGAACAACACGGTGGGGATGGGCCGGAGACGTACAACCGGAGTAGGCCCGCACCCAGGTGGGTGGATGAACTACACGGCGAGGGTAGGCGAGAAACGCACAACCGGAGTGGGCCCGCACCCAGGTAGGCGGGTGAACAACACGGTGGGGATGGGCCGGAGACGTACAACCGGAGTAGGCCCGCACCCAGGTGGGTGGATGAACTACACGGCGAGGGTAGGCGAGAAACGCACAACCGGAGTGGGCCCGCACCCAGGTAGGCGGGTGAACAACACGGTGGGGATGGGCCGGAGACGTACAACCGGAGTAGGCCCGCACCCAGGTGGGTGGATGAACTACACAGTGCGGGTAGGCGAGAAACGCACAACCGGAGTGGGCCCGCACCCAGGTAGGCGGGTGAACAACACGGTGGGGATGGGCCGGAGACGTACAACCGGAGTAGGCCCGCACCCAGGTGGGTGGATGAACTACACAGTGCGGGTAGGCGAGAAACGCACAACCGGAGTGGGCCCGCACCCAGGTAGGCGGGTGAACAACACGGTGGGGATGGGCCGGAGACGTACAACCGGAGTAGGCCCGCACCCAGGTGGGTGGGTGAACTACACGGTGCGGGTAGGCGAGAAACGTACAACCGGAGTGGGCCCGCACCCAGGTAGGCGGGTGAACAACACGGTGGGGATGGGCCGGAGACGTACAACCGGAGTAGGCCCGCACCCAGGTGGGTGGGTGAACTACACGGTGCGGGTAGGCGGGAAACGTACAACCGGGGTGGGCCCCGGCGACATCGGCAGGACGTGGCGTGCCCCCCAGCCATGGGAGCCCGGGACCCACGCACCCGCAGTCGGCAGTGCTCGTGAGGGGACGTGCCGGTATGTCTGCCCGGAGCACGGTTCCCTGCGCTCCAGCAGCGAAGCAACCCCACGGCCACCGGACGATAGCGAGGACGGACATACCGGCGCGGCCCCGCCCCCACAGACGCACCGCACCCGAACCGCACCAGGCACCGCCCTCCCCCGGACACCACAAAGGCCGGGCCCGGGGGAACCCCCCGGGCCCGGCCTCACGACGTACCGCTAAGCCCTCAGCCGAGGTCATGCATCCAGCCGTGCCGGTCCTTCGCAGTCCCCCGCTGCACATCCAGCAGCGCTTCCCGCAGCTTCATCGTCACCGGGCCCGGCTGCCCCCCGCTCTGCGTCCACTCACCCGAGCGGCACTTGACCGTACCCACCGGAGTGATCACCGCGGCGGTACCGCACGCGAAGACCTCCGTCAGCGTGCCCTCGGACGTGTCCGCCTGCCACTGGTCGATCGAGACACGCGACTCCTCCGACGTGTAGCCGAGGTCACGGGCGACCGTGAGCAGCGAGTCCCGGGTGATCCCGGCCAGCAGCGAGCCCGTCAACGTCGGCGTCACGATCTTGTCCCCGTACACGAAGTACAGGTTCATCCCGCCGAGCTCCTCGACCCACTTGTGCTCCACGGCGTCCAGGTACGCGACCTGGTCGCAGCCCTTCTCCGCGGCCTCGGCCTGCGCCAGCAGGGACGCCGCGTAGTTGCCGCCGGTCTTGGCGTCGCCCACGCCGCCCGGGACCGCCCGCACGCGGTCCTCCGACAGCCAGATCGAGACGGGCTTGACCCCACCGGGGAAGTACGCGCCCGCGGGGGACGCGATCACGATGAACAGGTACTCGTTGGCCGGCTTCACACCGAGCCCGACCTCGCTCGCGATCATGAACGGACGCAGGTACAGCGACTCCTCGCCACCGTGCGCCGGCACCCACGCCTTGTCCTGCTTCACCAGCGCGTCGCACGCCTCGATGAACGTCTCGACCGGCAGCTCCGGCATCGCGAGCCGCCGCGCCGACCGCTGGAAGCGCTCCGCGTTGGCCTCGGGGCGGAAGGAGGCCACCGTGCCGTCGGGCTGGCGGTAGGCCTTCAGGCCCTCGAAGATCTCCTGCGCGTAGTGCAGGACGTTGGTCGCCGGGTCGAGGGAGAGCGGGCCGTACGGCACGAGCTGACCGTCGTGCCAGCCGCGGCCCTCCGTCCACTTGATCGTCACCATGTGATCGGTGAAGTGGCGACCGAACCCGGGGTTGGCCAGGATCGCCTCGCGCTCCGCCGTGGACAGCGGGTTCGCGGTGGGCTTGAGCTCGATCGTGGGTGTCGGCGTCGTCGTCATGAGTACTAGTCCTTCACGGTGTGATGGTGACGGACCGCGCTCACGCCTGTACATCGTGTACTAGGACGTCCGAGCATCCCTGCATTCCGCGGCCCCACGTTCGATTATCGCTCGCGGGGCGCCGAGGAAGAAACAGCGTGAATGCGGCCCAGGGGTCGATGGTGGCACCCGGAGCCGCATACGAGAAGCCGCCGGGTCCGTGAACCAGACCCGGCGGCTTCTGTGTCGTAAGGACGAGCTACCGGGTCAGCCCGCTACTCGTACGGCGAGCGCGTCGCCGATCTGCTCGGTGGTGCGGACCGAGTCGCCGCGCTCCGAGAGGTCCGCGGAGACGGCGGTCTCGATGCGCGCCGCCTCGTCCTCGTAACCGAGGTGACGCAGGAGCAGTGCGACGGACAGAACGGTGGCCGACGGGTCGGCCTTGCCCTGGCCCGCGATGTCCGGCGCCGAGCCGTGCACGGGCTCGAACATCGACGGGAACTCGCGGCTCGGGTTGATGTTGCCGGAGGCCGCGACGCCGATGCCGCCGGAGACGGCCGCGGCGAGGTCGGTGATGATGTCGCCGAAGAGGTTGTCGGTGACGATCACGTCGAAGCGGCCCGGGTCGGTGACGAGGTAGATCGTCGCCGCGTCCACGTGGATGTAGTCGGTGGTGACGTCGGGGAAGTCCTTCGCCACCTCGTTGAAGACGTTCGTCCAGAGGTGACCGGCGTACGCGAGGACGTTGTTCTTGTGGACCAGCGTCAGCTTCTTGCGCGGGCGGGCCTGGGCGCGGGCGAAGGCGTCACGGACCACGCGCTCCACACCGAAGGCGGTGTTGACGGAGACCTCGGTGGCGACCTCGTGCGGGGTGCCGGTGCGGATCGAGCCGCCGTTGCCCGTGTACGGGCCCTCGGTCCCTTCGCGTACGACGATGAAGTCGATCTCCGGCTGCCCCGCGAGCGGAGTGGCGACACCCGGAAGGAGCTTCGACGGCCGCAGGTTGACGTGGTGGTCGAAGAGGAAGCGGAGCTTCAGCAGGAAGCCGCGCTCCAGGACGCCGGACGGGACCGAGGGGTCGCCGATCGCGCCGAGGAGGATCGCGTCGTACTGCTTGAGGGCCTCGACGTCGGCGTCGGTGAGGGTCTCACCGGTCGCGTGGTAGCGCTTGGCGCCGAAGTCGAACTCCTTGGTCTCCAGCTTCACATCCTGCGGGAGGACGGCATTGAGGACCTTGAGCCCCTGGGCCACGACTTCCTGGCCGATTCCATCACCGGGGATCACTGCGAGATTGATGCTGCGAGACATACGGGCACCCTACGCTCCGTCCCACGGGATGACACTCGCAGTCCGGCATGCGGACACCCCTGGTCACGCCACGGCCGCGCCACCACATGGCCACTCCCTCTTCACCCGCAGGCCTGGTGGGAGTTGGCACCCACTGGGAAGTTCTCCTTCCATGGACACCCCGAATGTCGGCATACCGGAGCGGCTCGCGGCCGGGATGAGCATGCCGGAGCAGCACGAGTACCTGCGCAGGAAGCTCTCCCGCCGCAAGGTCCTGGCCAGTTCGTTCGCCACCGCGGGCACGGTCGGCGGGATCGGCCTGCTCGCCGGCAGCTCGGGCAACGCCCACGGTGAGGGCGCGTCGGCGTCGAGCCCGCTCGCCGCGCCGTCCGCGCCCGTGAAGGTCGACGGCAGACTGGTGGCGCCCTTCGCCCGGCATCTGGCCTTCGGGGCCGACCCGAAGACGCAGATGCGGGTCTCCTGGCAGGTGCCGTTCGCGGTCAAGTCCCCTTACCTGCGGGTGGGTCTCAAGCCCTGGGAGCTGAGCCGGAAGATCGAGGCGGAGGTGCGCGACCTGCGCACTCCCTCCCTGTCGAAGAAGCTGCCCGCGGTCGAGCAGTACTACCTGCACGCGGCGCTCGACGGCCTCAAGCCCGGCACGACGTACTACTACGGCGTCGGCCACGAGGGCTTCGACCCGGCGTCACCCGAGCGGATGGCGACGATCGGCTCCTTCCGCACGGCGCCCGCGACACCGGAGAAGTTCGTCTTCACGGCCTTCGGCGACCAGGGCGTGAGCTACGACGCGCTCGCCAACGACCAGTTGATCCTGGGCCAGAACCCGTCCTTCCACCTGCACGCGGGCGACATCTGCTACGCGGACAGCACCGGGCACGGCAAGGAGTCCGACACGTACGACGCGCGGGTGTGGGACACCTTCCTCGCGCAGACGGAGTCGGTGGCGAAGTCGGTCCCGTGGATGGTCACGACGGGCAACCACGACATGGAGGCGTGGTACTCGCCGAACGGCTACGGCGGCCAGAGCGCCCGCTGGTCGCTCCCCGAGAACGGCTTCGACCCGAGGAACGCGCCGGGCGTCTACTCCTTCACGTACGGCAATGTCGGCGTCGTCGCGCTCGACGCGAACGACGTCTCGTACGAGATCCCCGCCAACAAGGGCTACACGGACGGCAAGCAGACCGCCTGGCTGGACAAGCGCCTGGGCGAGCTGCGGGCGGACGGTTCCATCGACTTCGTGGTGGTCTTCTTCCACCACTGCATGTACTCGACGTCGACGCACGCATCCGACGGCGGGGTGCGCGACGCGTGGCTGGAGCTGTTCACCAAGCACCAGGTGGACCTGGTCGTCAACGGCCACAACCACGTCTACGAACGCACCGACGCGATCAAGGGCGGCGAGGTCGGCAAGCCCGTGCCGGTCGGCGCGTCGACCGATCCGACGCGCGACGGCATCGTGTACGTCACCGCGGGCGGCGCGGGCAAGGACCTCTACAGCTTCCCGGCGGGCGTGAAGGACAGCTTCGAGGGGCACGTCGAGGACCGGGACTCGATCCTGTCGTTCCACTGGACGAAGTCGCGCCTTCCCGACCCGGACCGGGTGGAGTGGTCACGGGTGCGGTACACCGGCTTCTCGTTCCTCGCGGTGGAGGTGACGGCCGGTGTGAACCCGAAGCTGACGGTCTCCGCGCTCGCCGAGAGCGGTGAGCGCGTGGACCACTTCGAGGTGGTGCGCGGTAAGTAGGGGCTGGCGGTGGCGCGGGCGGGTCAGTGACCCGTCTCGCCGCCGTTGTCCCTGCGGTCGAGGGCGCGCTGCAGGGCCGCTGCGGCGTTCTTGCGCTCGGAATCGCTGGTACGGCTGGTACGGGAGGCGTGGCGGACTCGGCGTGCGGTCGTCTCGGCCATGGGGAATCCACTCCTTGAGGGAAGGGGGTACTGGTACTTCGAGACGCCGGAGAGGCGGGGAGCGGCGGAGCCACAGGGGTTGCCTGCACGGGGCTCCGGCTCACGACCGCCATTCGCTTGGTCGAGCGAGACGTTCGGCTCCTACAAAGCTAAGCGAGGACGGAGCGTCTGTCTCCACAATTACTCGGACTTCCTACTATCTGAGACGGGCTTCACTCCCGGCCCCTCCTTCGGCCGCTCTGAGCTCGCGGATCAGGGCCCGCACGGCGACAGTGGCGGCCTGCTCCGGGGTGGTGACATAGCCCACCGAACGTGACGGGCGCTCCGGACCGAGATCGGTGATCTCGATTCCGTCCGGTGCTCCGTTCAGCGAGAGCGCGGGCATGATCGCCATGCCGAGACCCCTGCTCACCATCGAGAGCACTGCTCCGTCGTCCTCGGTCAGGACGGTCGCCTTCGGGATCCAGTCCTGCCCGGCCCACCACGTCCGGGTGTAGGAGCCGCAGTTCTCGTGCCAGTCCACCAGCGGCAGGGAGCGCGGGTCGGGGTGTCCGGCCGGGTGCACCAGCGAATAGGGCTCCTCGATCAGTACGTCGCCGATGAGCCCGGCGGGCACCGGCGAGGTCGCCCCGATCGTCGCGATGCCCAGGTCCGCGCGCCCCTGTGCCACCTCGCCCGCGGTGCCCGCGCCCAGCTCGCGCACGACGCGCACCTCCGGCTCGATGCCCGGGTGGCGGGCGGTGAGGCGCTCCAGGACGGGCGGAAGGAGGTACAGGGCCACGCTGCGGAAGGCGGCGATGCGCAGCGGTCCCGCGACCGTGCCCCGTTCGGCGCCGCGGGCCTCGGCCGCCAGGGTGTCCAGGAGCCGCAGGACGCGCCGGGCGTGCGCGGCAGCGGCGGCACCGGCCGCGGTCGGCGTCGCGCCCTTCCGGCCCCGCTCGAAGAGCACCGCGCCGACCTTGCGTTCCGTCCCGCGTATGGAGTGCGAGACCGCGGACTGCGTGAGGCCGAGCGCCTTGGCCGCCGCCGAGAACCCGCGCTCGCTGTCGACGGCGACGAGGACGCGGAGTTCGTGGGGCGCGAGGTCGGCGGCCCGGGTGGCGGACGCGGCTCCAGGAGCGCTCTTCGCGGCTGTGTCCATCGGGGGTCCCACCTGCTTCTATGAGGGCTCTTCATAGTCCGGGCCGTTCCATGAGCGCAACCCTCTCCCCCGCCCCCGCATTCCTCCGTACGGTCACCGCCATGACCGAGACCGCACGCACCGTGCACCAGACCGCCCGCCCCCACGGCTTCCCCACCCCCGGCCACTTCGCGTTCGTGGAGTCCGCGCTGCCCGAACCCGCCCCGGGCACGGCCCTGGTGGAGAACCTCTACTGGTCGGTTGACCCCTACCACCGCGAAATGATGGACGGTGAGTTCGCGCTGAACGCCCCCTTGGAGGGCCGCGCGCTCGGCCGCGTCGTGGAATCCCGCGACCCCGCGCTCCGCGAGGGCGAGCTCGTCTTCCACCGGCAGGGCTGGCGCACCCACTCCGTCGTCACCCCCGAAGAGGCGCGCACCCTCCCCCGCTTCGACGGCGTACCGCTCTCCGCGCACCTGAGCATCCTCGGCGGCACCGGCCTGACCGCCTACGTCGGCCTCACCCGCGTCGCCGAACTCCGCGAGGGGCAGGACGTGTTCGTCTCCGCGGCGGCCGGAGCCGTGGGCACGGCCACCGGGCGGCTGGCCCGGCTGATCGGCGCGGGACGGCTCGTCGGCAGCGCGGGCACGGCGGCGAAGGCGGCGTACCTGACGGAACACGTCGGCTACGACGAGGCGTTCGACTACCACACGGGCCCGACGGCCGAACTGCTCGCGAAGGCGGCGCCCGACGGGATCGATGTCTACATCGACAACGTCGGCGGTGAGCCCCTCGAAGCCGCGATCTCCTCGCTGCGCGAGTTCGGGCGGATCGTACGCATCGGCACGATCGCCCAGTACAACAGCACCGGCGCGCCGTACACCCTGCGCAACCTCCCCGACATCGTGGAGAAGAGCCTGCGCATGGAGGGCTTCCATGTCCGCAACTACCGTGATCTGCAAGAGGAGTTGTACGAGTTCGTGGTGCCGCACCTGCAGAGCGGGCGCGTCGGGCTCGACGAGACCGTGGTGGAGGGCTTCGACGGGATCGTGGACGCGTTCCTGGGGATGCTGCGGGGCGAGAACCGGGGCAAGATCATCGTGCGGGCAGCGGGAGCGGATGCCTGACCGGCAGAAGCGCGCCCGGAGCTGAGCGCTCCGTGGGAAGGACGGTGCTGGGCTGCGGGCCGGTGGGGGCTGGTCGCGCAGTTCCCCGCGCCCCTTACGGGGCGCGGTACCGCACCGGATGCGCCGAGTCCCAAGAGTCCGCTCAGAAGATGTCCCCGTCGCGCCAGTCGACGAGGAGTTCGTGCGCCGGGTCCAGGTCGGCGCCCCAGAGCAGCGGGGGATCCTCGTCCGGCATGTGGATCACGCCCTCGGGGCCGAGGGTGCCGACCGTGCCCTTCCACTCCCGCCAGCCGCGCGCGAGGTAGAGCCGCTGCCCCTCGTCCGACGCCGAGAGCGCGCCCAGCGCGTACGCACGGTCGATGACGCGCTCCAGGACACCCATCACCTGCCCGCCCAGGCCCTGCCGCTGCCGGTCGGGACGGACGGCGACCGCTTCGACGTAACCGACGCGCAGCGAACGGCCGTCGTGCAGGATCCGGCGCTGCACCACGGAGCCGTGCGCGAGGAGGAGGCCGGAGCCGTCGTGCACGAGGGCGTGCACACCGCCGAGGCCGTGGTCCCAGTCCTGATCACTGAAGTCCCCGTCGAACGCCTCGTCCATCAGGGCGCGTGCGGCGCGCAGTTCGGTGGGGTCGAGATCGTGGGTATGGGCCGTACGCAGCGTGGTCACCCCACCACCGTACTCAGGCCATATCTGAGTACGCACGCCGATTTGCCGGCGGCCGGGCGGCGGCAGAGTCGGTGCCATGAACGGCCTCTACGCTCTCAAGCCCTGGTACGCGGACCGGTTGTCCGGCGTACGCGGCGCGCTCGCCCGCCGCGAGGTGTCGCCCGACGTCCTCACCATGGCGGGTGTGCTCTGCGCGGCGGGCGCGGCGGCGGCACTGGCTTGGCTGCCGGTGCCGTTCGCCGCGCTTCCCGTGGCGGTGCTGCTCGCCGCCCGGCTCGCCTTCGCGAACCTCGACGGCGCGCTGGCCCGCGACACGGGCCGCACGACCCGGCGCGGCGCGCTCCTGAACGAACTGGGCGACCGCGCCGCCGATCTGGCCATGCTCGCGGGCTTCCTCACCCTGGCCCCGCTGTGGCTGGTGGCGACGGCGGGCCTCGCGGCGACGCTGCCCTCGTGGGTGTCGCTCGCGGGCGCTGCGGCGGGCGCGCCCCGCCTGAACGGGGGCCCGGTCGGCAAGACGGAGCGCTGCGCCCTCGTGGTCCTCGCGGCGGCTTCGGGGTGGGTCGTGCCGGTGCTCGTGGTGGTCGCCGCGGGTTCGGTGCTCACGGCGGGGCTTCGACTGGCGCGGCTGTGGCGCGAGTTGGGCCACGCTCACCCGGAGGTCCGGCGATGAGCGCCGCGCTCGTCGCCGGGCGGGCCATGCCCCCGGTCGCCGGAGTGCTCGGCGCGGGATTGGCCCCGATGGCGATGCTGCCCCTCGTACACCCACGGCCGGAACCAGCCACGGCTACCGCTCCCCTGAGGAGCCTGCGATGAGCGCCGCGTTCATCGCCGGGGAGGCCGCCGGGCGGGCCGTGCCCGTGGTCGCCGGAGTGCTCGGCGCGGGATTGGCCCCGATGGCGATGCTGCCCCTCGTACACCCACGGCCGGAACCAGCCACGGCTACCGCTCCCCTGAGGAGCCTGCGATGAGCGCCGCGTTCATCGCCGGGGAGGCCGCCGGGCGGGCCGTGCCCGTGGTCGCCGGAGTACTCGGCGCCGGAGGAGTGGCCGTCGCCGCGCTGCCCTCGCGGGTGCGGATGCGGGGTGAGCTGCGCAAGCGGTGGCGGACCTGGGCGCTGGCCGCGCCGCTCTTCCTCGGGGCGTTCTTCCTGGGCCGGGCGGGGGCGTTCGCGCTCGCGGCCGGGCTCGGGGTGGTCGCCATGGGCGAGTACGCGCGGATGGCGGGCCTCCCGCGGGGCGAGCGTGCGGTGCTCGGGGTGTCCGCCGTGGCGGTGCCGGGCATCGCCTGGGCCGCGCCCGGCGCCCTTGATCTGCGGACGGCCGGTGCGCTGCTGATCGCTGCCGCCGGGGTGGCCCTCTTCGCCGGGGACGCCGCGCAGGGCTTCACCAGGGCGAGCCGGACGGTGTTCGGACTCCTCTGGATTCCCGTCTCGCTGAGCGGGCTCGTGCTGCTCGGCGACACCGCCGTGGCGGTGGGCGTCGCGGTGGCGTTCGGGGACGTGGGGGCGTGGTGCGGGGGTACGGCGCTCGGCCGCAGGGGGCTCCTGTCCCGGCCGCTCTCGCCGCTCTCCCCCAACAAGACCTGGGCGGGGGTGGCGGGCGCCGCGGCCGCGACCGCCGCCGCGCTGGCCGCGGTCGGCGCGTTCTCCCTCGTGCTGTGGGCCGCGGTGCTCGTCGGCTGCGTACTCGGGGACCTCCTGGAGTCGATGGTCAAGCGCGAGGCGGGCGTGAAGGACGCGGGGAGCTGGCTGCCGGGGTTCGGCGGGCTGCTCGACCGGATCGATTCGCTGCTGGTCGCTCTGCTTCTGACAATGGTGGTGACGCTGTGAGGCCTCGCTCGGGACACCCAGCCCGTCCGGCAACTGAGGACGAACTCGGCGCAGCCAGTGACCGGCGACGCCCGAAGCAGGGCACGGGCCGTCTACGCCGCGGACCGCGGTGGACCCTACTCAACCGGATCAATTCGGCTGCTGCCCGCTCTGCTCCTGACGACGGTGGTGACGCTGTGAGGCCTCCCTCGGGACACCCAGCCCGTCCGGCGATTGAGGACGAACTCGGCGCAGCCGGTGATCCGCGGCGCCCGAAGCGGGGCGCGGCCCGGCTCCGCCGCGCCCTGTGGTGGACCCTGCTCACCCTCACCGGAGGGGTGGAGCGGCGCGGTCAACTCCCGCCCGGGGGCTGCGTCGTCGTGGCGAACCACTCCTCCCACGCGGACACCGCCGCCCTCCTCGCGGCGCTCGACGCCCGCCACGCGCCCGCGATAGGCGCCGCCGCCGACTACTGGTTCGCCTCCCCCTGGCGGAAGCGGATCTGCAGCCGCCTCGCCGCGGGGTTCCCCGTGCGCCGTACCGGGGGCGGCATGGACGACCTGTTGTCCAGGGCGGACGCCCTGCGCGCGGGCGGAGCCGTGGTCCTCTTCCCCGAAGGAACCCGCGCGCGGGCCGGCGAACTGGGCGCCTTCCACAAGGGCGCTCTGATCCTCGCCCGGCAGGCGGACGTACCCATCGTGCCGGTCTCCATCGACGGCACGGCCCGCCTCCTGCCCAAGCACGGCAAGCTCCGCCCCACCCTGGTGAGGGTCCGCATCGGGGCCCCGCTGCCCCCGGACACCACACCGCAGGCGGCGCGTGACGCGGTGGCGGAGCTTCATCGGCGTACGGAGGGAGAACCGCTCAGGGACTCCGCAACGCGCAGGCGAACGGCCGCCGTCATCGGCTCCCGCTGGGGCCTCGCCGCGGCCTTCGCCTGGGCGTTCGCCGAGGCGCTGAGCTGGCCCCTGATGCCGGAGCTGTTCCTGGCGATCGCCTGCGTGGCGGTGCCGCGCCGGGCCCTGAAACTGTCCCTCACGGCGCTCGCGGGAAGCCTGGCGGGCGGCCTGCTCGCCCTTCAACTGGCCGCTTCGGGCGTGCAGTTGCCGCACCCTCTGACCACGGACAGGATGCGCGCGGAGGTACGCAGCGAGCTCGCCGCCGAGGGCGCGGCAGCCGTCCGCCACCAGCCCTGGAACGGCATCCCCTTCAAGGTGTACGCACGCGAGGCGGGCCTCGCCGACGTCGCGCCGCAGGACTGGCTGGCCCACTCGGCCCTCTCCCGCGGCTCCCGCACCCTCACGGTGGGCCTCGCCTTCGGTGCCTTCGGGTTCCTCGTGCACCGGCTCCGGCGGTTCTACGGTCTGTATCTGGCCTTGCTGGGCGTCGGTTTCACGACCGGGCTCTCATTGATCGTGACGGGATGGAGCTGACCGGGGCACACTCGTGAGCATGGCTGACGAGACCGCAGAACGACCCTGGACCCCCATCCACGGCGAGCCCTACCGCTCCGTTCCGTACCGCCCCGAGCGCATGTCCGAAGCCCAATCCCTCGCGCACGCCGCCGAGTTGCGCACCCGGATGCGGGAGCGGCGCACGGTGCGGCAGTTCGCGCCCGACCCGGTGCCCCCGCAGGTCGTGCGGGACGCCATCGCGTGCGCGGCGACGGCGCCGTCCGGCGCGCACCAGCAGCCGTGGACGTTCGTCCTGGTCCAGGACCCGGAGGTACGCCGCCTCATCCGCGAGGCCGCGGAGCACGAGGAGCGCGTGTCGTACGACGGGCGTCTGGGCGAGGAGTGGCTCGCCGCGCTGCGTCCGCTCGGCACGGACGAGGTGAAGCCGCATCTGACGGACGCGCCCGCGCTCGTCGTCGTCTTCCAGCAGCGCTACTGGCTGGGCGAGGACGGCACCAAGCACAAGCACTACTACGTCGACGAGTCGGTCGGCATCGCCGTGGGGATGCTGCTGTCCGCCCTGCATCTGTCGGGCCTCGCCGCGCTGATCCACACGCCGAGCCCGATGCGGTTCCTTTCGCAGGTGCTCGGCCGTCCGGAGAACGAGAAGGCGTTCGCGGTGATCCCCGTGGGCTATCCGGCGCCGGACTGCCAGGTCCCCGATCTGGTCAGGAAATCGCTGGATCAGGTGCTGGTGGAGGTCTGAGCGGAGACCAGCTCGCGTTCGAGGGCGGGGTAGTCGGTGTAGCCCTCGGCCCCGTGGGTGTAGAGGTGCGCCGCGTCGATCTCCTGGAGCGGCGCACCCACCGCGAACCGCTCCGGCAGGTCGGGGTTGGAGATGAAGGCCCGCCCGTACGAGACGAGGTCCGCCAGGCCTTCGGCGAGGACCGCCTCGCCCGCCTCACGGGTGGTCGGGTCACCGTTCTCGCCGACGTTGGCGATGAGGGTGCCGTGCCAGTGGGGCCGCAGGTCGGTGAGGGCGGGGTAGTCGGCGTTGTCGGTGAGGTGGAGGTAGGCGAGGCCCAGGCCGTCGAGCTCGTCGAGGAGCGCGCGGTAGACGGGGCCGGGGTCGGCCTCCGCCATGCCGAACTGGGGGTTGCCGGGCGAGAGACGCAGGCCGAGGCGGTGGGCACCGATGGCGTCGGCGACGGCACGGGTCACCTCGACGGCGAAGCGGATGCGGTCGGCGATCGAGCCCCGACCGTACTCGTCGTCGCGGAAGTTGGTGTTGTCGGCGAGGAACTGGTGGATCAAGTAGCTGTTGGCGCCGTGGAGTTCGACCCCGTCGAAGCCGGCTGCGATGGCGTTGCGGGCCGCGGTGACGTGATCACGGACGGCGGTGTGGATCTCGTCCCGGGTCATCGCACGCGGAACGACCGGATCGGCCTTCCTTCCGCCACTCACATGGACACGGCCCGGGACGAGCACCGCGGACGGCCCCGCGGGGAGGTCACCGTCGACCCGGGCCAGGGGGTGGCCCTTGCGGCCGCCGTGCATGAGCTGGGCGTAGATCCTGCCGCCGGCCCCGTGCACCGCCTCGGTCACCGCGCGCCAGCCCGCGATATGGGCGGGAGTCTCCAGGCCCGGAATCCGCCAGTCGCTCTGTCCGCCGCTCGCGGGCCAGATGCCCTCGGTGACGATGAGGCCCGCGCCGGCTCGCTGGGCGTAGTGGTCGGCGACGACGGGGAGTGGAGTGCCGTCGTCGGTGGCGCGGTGGCGGCTCATGGGGGCCATGACGATGCGATTGGGCAGACGCAGGCCGTGGGTCGTGGGTGCGGAATACGGTGTGAGGAGCTCGGTGTTCGTCATGCCGGAACGTTAAAAGGTGACACCGGTGTCAGATTCAAGTACCGCTGATGCGGAGGGACGCGTGACATGAGGATCGGCGAGCTGGCGGAGCGTACCGCGGTGAGTGAGCGGTCCCTTCGCTACTACGAGAAGCAGGGCCTGCTGCACGCGGACCGCACGGCGGGCGGCCACCGCGACTACCCGGAGGCGGCGGTCGACCGGGTCGTCCACATCCAGGAGCTGTTCGCGGCGGGCCTGTGCAGCGCGAAGATCGTGCAGCTGCTGCCGTGCATGCGGGACCAGGACGGCGGCCCGTCGGAGACGGCGACGCCATGGCTGGTGGACGAGCTGACCGAGGAGCGGGCCAGGATCGACCGCCAGGTGGCGGACCTGCTGCGGGCGCGGGAGGTCCTGAACGAAGTGATCACGGCGGCGACGGGCGCGAGCCGCTGAACCCCCACCGACTTCCCTCACCTCTCTAACTCTTCAACGCGCATTGACCAGTTAGGCATGCGCGTGCTCTACTCATCCCATCGCAACCATCAAAACGCATTTGAGGGGTTAGAGATGAGCAGCTCGCAGCAGGCCCGCACCCACCACCGCTCCACCACCGTCCGCGGGCACGAGATCTTCTACCGCGACGCGGGCCCCGCCGACGCCCCGGTCCTCCTCCTGCTGCACGGCTTCCCCACCAGCTCCCACATGTTCCGCGACCTCATCCCCCGCCTCGCCCACCGCTACCGCGTCATCGCCCCGGACCACATCGGCTTCGGCCGCTCCGCCGCCCCTTCCGCGCGGGACTTCACGTACACCTTCGCCGAACTCGCCGACATCACCGCAGAGTTCACCGAGCAGCTGGGCCTGACCCGCTTCGCGCTCTACGTCCAGGACTACGGCGCCCCCATCGGCCTGCGCCTCGCGCTCACGCACCCGGAGCGCGTCACCGCGATCGTCACGCAGAACGGCAACGCGTACGAGGAGGGCCTCGGCACCGAGGCGTGGGCGCCGGTCTTCGCGTACATCGGCGACCCGAACGAGAAGACCGCCGCGCCCGTACGGGAGATCCGCTCCCCGGAAGGCATCAAGTGGCAGTACACGCACGGGGTTCCTGACCAGAGCCTGCTGAACCCGGACGCCTGGCACCACGACGCCGCGCTGATGGCCCGCGAAGGCCAGGACGAGATCCAGCTCTCTCTGATCGGCGACTACGGCAGCAACATCGATCTGTACCCCGACTTCCAGGAGTACTTCCGCACCTCACAGGTCCCGCTGCTCGCGACCTGGGGCGCCCACGACCAGATCTTCGTGCCACAGGGCGCGCTCGCCTTCCTGCGTGATCTGCCGGAGGCCGAGGTGCACTTGCTGCCCGCCGGGCACTTCGCCCTGGAGACGCACGCCGCGCAGATCGGCGGGCTTATCGACGACTTCCTGACCCGGCGCCTGCCCTGAACCGGTTAACGGCATCGTCGGGAAACAGCACCGCCCCCGACCGGGGTGGGGCCCAGGTCGGAGGCGGGGGCAAAGGGGGGCGCGGACGCCCGGGGGGCGTCAGCCCATGTGCGGGTAGCCGTACTCCGTCGGCGACACCAGCGTCTCCTTGATGGCACGGGTCAGCGTCCACCGCTGCAGATTCTGCGGCGCACCCGCCTTGTCGTTCGTGCCCGAGGCACGACCGCCACCGAAGGGCTGCTGCCCGACCACGGCACCGGTCGACTTGTCGTTGATGTAGAAGTTGCCCGCGGCGTAGCGAAGCTTCTCCATCGTGTGGGCGGCGGCCGCGCGGTCACCCGCGATGACCGAACCCGTCAGGGCGTAGTCCGAAGCCGACTCCATCTGGGCCAGCATCTCGTCGTACTTGTCGTCCTCGTAGACGTGGATCGCCAGGAACGGACCGAAGTACTCGGTCGTGAAGACCTCGTTGGCCGGGTCCGAGCACTCGACGACGGTCGGACGGACGAAGTAGCCCACCGAGTCGTCGTACGTGCCGCCCGCGACGATCGTGCAGGTCGGGTCGGCCGCCGCACGGTCGATGGCCGCCTTGTTCTTGGCGAACGCACGCTCGTCGATGACGGCGCCGATGAAGTTCGACAGATCGGTGACGTCACCCATCTTGATGCCGTCGACCTCGGCCGCGAACTCCTCCTTGAAGCCGGAGTTCCAGATCGAGGCGGGGACGTACGCACGCGACGACGCGCTGCACTTCTGGCCCTGGAACTCGAAGGAGCCACGGGTCAGGGCCGTCTTGAGGACGGCGCGGTCGGCACTGGGGTGCGCGACGACGAAGTCCTTGCCGCCGGTCTCGCCGACCAGGCGCGGGTACGTGCGGTAGTTGGCGATGTTCTCGCCGACCGTCTTCCACAGGTGCTGGAAGGTCGGGGTCGAGCCGGTGAAGTGGATGCCCGCCAGGTCGCGGTGGGTCAGGGCCACCTCGGAGACGGCGATGCCGTCACCGGTCACCAGGTTGATGACGCCCTTGGGCAGGCCCGCCTCCTCCAGGAGCTGCATGAGCAGCACGGCGGCGTGCGTCTGCGTCGGGGACGGCTTCCACACGACCACGTTGCCCATGAGGGCCGGGGCGGTGGGGAGGTTACCGGCGATCGCGGTGAAGTTGAAGGGGGTGATCGCGTAGACGAAGCCCTCGAGCGGGCGGTGGTCCAGGCGGTTCCAGACGCCGGTCGAGTTCGCCGGGGGCTGCTCGGCGAGCAGGTCACGGGCGTACTTGACGTTGAAGCGCCAGAAGTCGACGAGCTCACAGGGAGTGTCGATCTCGGCCTGCTGCGCGGTCTTCGACTGGCCGAGCATCGTGGACGCGGCGAGCGTCTCGCGCCACGTCGTGGAGAGCAGCTCGGCGGCGCGCAGGATGATCGCGGCGCGGTCGTCGAAGGACATCGCGCGCCACGCCGGGGCGGCGGCGAGGGCGGCGTCGATCGCGTCCTGGGCGTCCTGCGAGGTGGCGCCGCGGCCGTTGCCGATGACGGCCTGGTGGTTGTGCGGCTGCACGACCTTGAAGGGCTCGCCGCCACCGAGGCGCTTGACGCCGCCGATGGTCATCGGCAGCTCGATGGGGTTCTCGGAGAGCTCCTTGAGCTTGGTCTCGAGGCGGGCACGCTCCGGGGAACCGGGGGCGTAGCCGTGCACCGGCTCGTTGACCGGCGCGGGGACCTGGGTCACAGCGTCCATGAGTTCCGTATCTCCTTAAGGGGGGTCGGGGGAAAGGGAGCTCAGCCCTTGGTGAGGATGGAGCGGGCGAAGAAGAGCAGGTTGGCCGGCTTCTCCGCGAGGCGGCGCATGAAGTATCCGTACCAGTCGGTGCCGTAGGCGGTGTAGACGCGCATCCGGTGGCCCTCGGCCGCGAGCCGCAGGTGCTCGTCGCTGCGGATGCCGTACAGCATCTGGAACTCGTACTCGTCCAGTTTGCGCCCGGCACGGCGCCCGAGCTCCTGTGCGATGGAGATCAGACGCGGGTCGTGGGACCCGATCATCGGGTACCCGGCGCCCTCCATGAGGATGCGCATGATCCGCACGTACGCCTTGTCGATCTCCGCCTTGTCCTGGTACGCGACCTCGGCGGGCTCCTTGTAGGCGCCCTTCACGATGCGTACGCGGCTGCCCGCGGCGGCCAGGCGGCGGGCGTCGTCCTCGGTGCGGAAGAGGTAGGACTGGATGACGCAGCCGGTCTGCGGGAAGTCCTTCCGCAGCTCCTCGTGGATGGCGAACATCGAGTCGAGGGTGGTGTGGTCCTCGGCGTCCAGGGTGACCGTGGTGCCGATCTGGGCGGCGGCGATGACCACCGGGCGGACGTTGGCGAGCGCCAGCTCGTGGCCGCCCTCCAGGGCCTGGCCGAAGCTGGAGAGCTTGACGGACATCTCGGCCTTGGTGCCGAGGCCGAGGTCCTTGAGGCGCTCGACGAGCTCCAGGTAGGCGTCGCGCGCGGCGGCGGCCTGCTCGGGCGTGGTGATGTCCTCGCCGACGACGTCGAGGGTGACCTCCAGGCCCTGGTCGACCGATTCCGTGATGATCGGGACCACCTGGTCCACCGTCTCACCGGCGATGAAGCGGTCGACGACCTGCTTGGTGCCCGGGGCCGCCGAGACGAAACGGCGCATCTGGTCGCTGCGCGACGCGGCGAGGATCACGGGACCCAGCACGGGCACCTCCACGGAGAGTAGAACGGGGCCGTACCTGGATATGCGTAACGAGCCGGTACGGCACGGAGAACCACCGTGAAACTTAAGGATCCCTCCGATCCTGGGCCATCGACAGCTGTCACGCATCCGTGCCCTGGATCTCAGACATCTGTCTGAAGGTGGGGGCGAAGTACGTCAGAATGGACAGTGTGAAAGGCGATTACCAGGAACTGGTCGACGAGATCTCAGCCCTGCTCGGCGCCCCCGCGACGCTGGAGAACCGCGATTTCGAGCTGATCGCCTTCGGCGCGCACGACAGCGGCGGCGACACGGACTTCGACGCGACGGCTCTCGACCCGGTGCGCACCCGCTCGATCCTCACGCGCCGCTCGACGGCCGGGGTCCGCACCTGGTTCGAGAGCTTCGGCATCACCCGCGCGACGGCCCCGATCCGCATCCCGCCCACCCCGGAGGCGGGCGTCCACCGCGGGCGGATCTGCCTTCCCGTACGGCATCGGGGGTTCGCCCTGGGATACGTATGGCTGCTCGACGACGATCCGGGGCCCACGGACGCCCAGCTGACCGCCGCCATGGAGGTCGCCACGCGGATCGGCGCGCTGCTCGCCGACGAGGCGCAGGCGGGCGCCGATCTGACCCGGGAGTTCCGGGCCGTCCTGACCGCCGAGCGCGGCTGGCAGCGGGACATGGCGGTGGCCGATCTGCGCACGGCCCTCGGCCCGCGCGGCGAAGGCCTGCACGCGGTGGTGTGCGTGGCCCCCTGGCCCTCCGCCGACCCGGACGACGCACCGTCCGTCCGTACGGTGCAGGGGGCCACCGCCCTGTGCACCGTGCCCTGGGGCACGGCCGGCCAGAGCCTCGCCGTCCTGGTCAGGCTGCGTTCGGCGGACGTGCTCACCCCCGCGGTCTCGGCGGCCACGCGGCTCCTGGAGGCGGCGAAGGGCGCGTCGGCGGGAATCGCGAGCGCCCGGCACGGCCTGGAGGAGCTGGGCGCCGCCTGGTGGGAGGCGTCGACGGCGGCCCGCGCGGCCCGCGCCGAACCCCGCTTCGCCCCGGTGGCCCAGTGGTCGGACGTGGGCCCCTACCGCCTGCTCACGTCCCTGCCCGCCGAGGCCGCCCAGGACCCGGTGGCCCGCGCGCTCCTCTCCCCCGCCCACCGCGAACTGGCCCGCACGGCCGAGGTTTTCCTCGACTGTGCGGGCCAAGCGGGCCGCACGGCTGCGGAGTTGGGCATCCACCGCCAGACGCTCTACTACCGCCTCTCGCGCGTGGAGCAGCTCACGGGCCTCGACCTGGACGACGGCGAGGACCGGCTGCTGCTGCACATGGTCCTGAAAGCGTCACGACTGTAAGGGCACGGCTACAGGCGGACGTTGACGTGACCATGGCCCGGTAGCGTCTCCCCTTGATCACGCACGTTGATCACACACGTCGATCGCAGACACTCCACAGGGGAGACCGAACACCCGATGAAATTCAAGTTGTTGGGACCCGCCGTCGCCGCCGCAGCCCTCGTCGGCACCACCCTCACCGGCGGCATCGCCGTGGCGCAGACGCCCTCCGCACCGCTCGCTGCCGCCGCGGCACCCAGCTGCCTCAACGGCCTCACGAACGTCCCCGCCAAGGAGACCGTGAAGGTACGCAAGACCGCGAAGCTGAACGGCACCGCCGTCGGCCAGTGGAACAAGGGCAAGAAGGGCTTCGTCTGCAACGACGGAAAGTCGATCAAGGGCGACAAGTACACGCTCTGCGGCAAGACGAGCACCGAGTGGCTCTACGGCATCACGAACGACACGAACGTGAAGGGCTACGTCCCCAGGGCCTGCATCAAGTGGTAGCAACGGCCCCTGCCGAAGCATGACCCCGCGGTGGTGCGGGCGGCGCGATGCCGCCCGCACCACCGGCGTTTCAGTCCCCCGACACCCGCTCCATCACACGCCGCAGCCCCTCGGTCAGCTGCTCGGCGCCGGTCGCCGACTCCTCGTCGAACAGCCACTGCACCATCAGGCCGTTGAGCAGCGTCGTGTAGAAGCGCCCCTCGGTCTCCACAACGTCCTCGGACAGGTCGGCCTCCGGGATGCCGGTGAACATCGCGGCGAGCCCGCGCCGCCCCTCCACCTGTGCCTTGGCCAGCAGTTCGCGGATCTCCGCGAGCCGCTCCCCCTGCGTGACGACTTCCAGGCTCAGCATCCAGATCGCCCGCGACTCGGGGATCGAGCGGATGACGTTCGCCCACGTCTCCTGGAACCGCTCGATGCCGCTGCCCTCCGCGCCTCGCGCCGCGCCGACCGCTCCCTCGAAGCCCTCGCCCATGGGCTCGATGAGCGCGACGTACGCCTCGACGAGCAGTGCGTCCTTCGAGCCGTAGTGGTAGCCGATGGACGCGAGATTGGTCCCGGACTCCTTCACGATGTCGCGCGCGGTCGTCCGCACGAAGCCCTTCTCCAGCAGGCAGCGCTTGGCGCCTTCGAGCAGATCCTCACGGTGTCCCATGCGGGCAGCCTACTCCCGATCCATACGACCGTCCCAGACCAGCGTTTTATACAGCCGTACTAGACAACTGTTTAGGACGTCCGTACAGTCCTCGCCATGACGAACTCGACGTACGACCAAGCGAATTCGGCGGTCCCGGAGCGCGCAGGCCGCAAGGAGTGGACCGCTCTCGCCGTCCTGATGCTGCCGCTGCTCCTGGTCTCGATGGACGTCTCGGTCCTCTACTTCGCGGTCCCCGCGATCAGCGCCGACCTGGAGCCGAGCGGCACCCAGCAGCTGTGGATCTTCGACATCTACGCGTTCGTGCTCGCGGGACTCCTGATGACGATGGGCTCGCTCGGCGACCGCATCGGCCGCCGCAAGCTGCTCCTGTTCGGTGCCGCCGCCTTCGGCGCGGCCTCCCTGACCGCCGCCTACGCAAACAGCGCCGAGCTGCTCATCGCGGCCCGCGCGGTCCTCGGCATCGGCGGCGCGACCCTTATGCCGTCCACGATGGCCCTCGTCCGCACGATGTTCCGCGACGCCGGACAGCGCGCGAAGGCGATCGGCATCTGGTCGGGCGTGATGGTCGCCGGCATCGCGCTCGGCTCGGTGATGAGCGGCGTCCTCGTCGAGCACTTCTGGTGGGGCTCGGTCTTCCTGGTCAACCTGCCCGCGATGGCGCTGCTCCTGGTCCTGGCCCCGGTCCTCATCCCGGAGTTCAAGGACCCGAAGCCGGGCCGCTTCGACCTGCTCAGCGTGCCGCTGTCCATGGCCGCCGTACTGCCCGTCGTCTACGGCATCAAGGAGATCGCCGCCGAGGGCCTCGAACCCGCGTACGTCGCTTCGCTCGCCGTCGGACTCGTCTTCGCCGCACTCTTCGTCCACCGCCAGCGCACCACGGAGTCCCCGCTGATCTCCCCCGCGCTGTTCCGCGGCCGCGGCTTCGCCCCCGCCGTCCTCCTGAACCTCGTCTGCTCGCTGGCGATGATGGGTTCGGCCTACTTCACCACCCAGTACCTCCAGTCCGTCCTCGGCAAGAGCGCCATGGAGGCCGCGCTGTGGGCGCTGCTCCCCTCGGTCCCGATCGGCTTCGCCGCCCCGGTCGCCACGGCCCTGGTGCAGCGGGGCGTGAACCGCGCCTACGTCGTCTCGTCCGGCTTCGCCGTCTCGGCGTGCGGATACGGCCTGATGACCCTGACCGGCACGGACTCGATGTGGACGGCCCTCACCGCCGCCGCGCTCCTCGCCTGCGGTGCCGTGATCGTCGGCTCGCAGCTCACCGACCTGGCCCTCGGCTCGGCCCCGACGGAGAAGGCGGGCTCCGCCTCATCGCTCCTGGAGACGGGCCAGGAGTTCGGCGGCGCGCTCGGCATGGCGCTCCTCGGCTCCATCGGCAACGCGGTCTACCGGAGCGAGATCCCGGACACCGCCCCTGCCGAGGCCCACGAGACGCTCGGCGGCGCCCTCGCGGTGGCACAGCACCTGCCGGACAGGGCGGCCTCCGCGCTGGTCGACGCGGCCCGGGAGGCGTTCACCAGCGGCATGCACCTCGCCGCGCTCGCCGGGGCGGTCCTGCTGCTGATCGCGGCGGCCTCGGCGGCGGTGACGCTGCGCAGGATCACGCCGGCGGAGCCCGAGCCGTCCACGGAGCCGGAGAAGGCCTTGGTCTGAGAGGCCGCGGAAAACAAACGCCGGACGGGCTGGAATCATCCAGCCCGTCCGGCGTTCGAGGACGAACTCGGCGCAGCCGGTGATGAACCGGCAGCCGAAGCCGCGGGGTACTAGTCGGTCAGATTCACCGCGCGAGCGGACTCCGCACCGATCTCCTCGGCCAGCTCGTTGAGGACCGGCTGCGGCACCGTGTCGTCCACGGTGAGAACGGCGAGCGCCTCGCCGCCCACGTCGGCGCGGGCGACCTGCATGCCGCCGATGTTGATGCCCGCCTCGCCGAGGACACGGCCGACGGTGCCGACGACACCGGGGCGGTCCGCGTACCGCAGGACGACCATGTGCTCGGCGAGCGCCAGGTCCACGTCGTACGCGCCGATGGCGACGATCTTCTGCAGGTGCTTGGGTCCGGCCAGCGTGCCGGAGACCGAGATCTCCTCGCCGCCGGTCAGCGTGCCGCGCACCGTCACGACGTTGCGGTGGTCCGGGGACTCCGAGCTCGTGGTGAGGCGGACCTCGACGCCGCGCTCCTGCGCGAACAGAGGCGCGTTCACGTAACTCACGGTCTCGTCGACGACGTCCTCGAACACGCCCTTGAGCGCGGAGAGTTCGAGCACCTTCACGTCGTGCTGGGTGATCTCGCCGTACACCTCGACGTCGAGCCGGGCCGCGACCTCGCCCGCGAGCGCGGTGAAGATCCGGCCGAGCTTCTCGGCGAGCGGCAGACCGGGGCGCACGTCCTCGGCGATGACGCCGCCCTGGACGTTCACCGCGTCCGGCACGAGCTCACCGGCGAGCGCGAGGCGGACGGACTTGGCCACGGAGACGCCGGCCTTCTCCTGCGCCTCGTCCGTCGACGCACCGAGGTGCGGCGTGCAGACGACCTGGTCGAACTGGAAGAGCGGGGAGTCCGTGCAGGGCTCCTTCGCGTACACGTCCAGACCGGCGCCCGCGACGCGGCCCTCCTTCAACGCGGAGTACAGCGCCTCCTCGTCGACGATCCCGCCGCGCGCGGCGTTCACGATGCGGACGGCCGGCTTGACCTTGTGCAGGGCCTCGTCGCCGATCAGACCGACCGTCTCGGGGGTCTTGGGCAGGTGCACGGTGATGAAGTCGGAGACCTCGAGCAGCTCGTCGAGCGTGAGGACCTTGACGCCCATCTGCGCGGCACGCGCGGGCTGCACGTACGGGTCGTACGCGACGACCTTCATGCCGAAGGCGCTCATACGCTGTGCGACGAGCGCGCCGATACGGCCGAGGCCCACGACACCGAGGGTCTTCTCGGCCAGCTCGACGCCCGTGTACTTGGAGCGCTTCCACTCGCCGGCCTTCAGGGCCTGGCTGCCCTGGGGGATGTTGCGCGCGGTGGCGATGAGCAGACCACAGGCGAGCTCGGCTGCGGTGACGATGTTCGACGTGGGTGCGTTCACCACCATCACGCCGGCCTTCGTGGCGGCGGACACGTCCACGTTGTCCAGGCCCACGCCCGCGCGGGCGACGACCTTCAGCTTCTTGGCGGCCGCGATGGCCTCGGCGTCGACCTTGGTCGCGGAGCGGACCAGAATCGCGTCGACGTCGGCGATGGCGGGCAGCAGCTCGGCGCGGTCCGCGCCGTTGCACTGACGGATCTCGAAGTCCGGGCCCAAGGCGTCGACAGTGGCGGGCGACAGCTCTTCAGCGATGAGTACGACCGGTTTGCCGTTGGCAGCAGTGCTCACGTGAGTCCTCACAAGTCCAATGCGGACGGCCGTCCCGACGGCCGCATGCGGTGGAGGGTGCTAGCCGCGTGGAAGACGCACGACGCTGTGGGCCTGACGCGTTTGTTGAAAGCAGTGTAGTGGCGCGACGGAGGCCGTCTTACGCCTCCGCGGAAGGATCACTCGTCCGTGGCTGGACCGAGTGGACAACTGCGGAATCCGCACGCCGGAGGGGCTGAATTATTCAGCCCCTCCGGCGTTTGAGGAGCGGGGTCCGGGGCGGAGCCCCGAGGCGGTGCCCCGGACCCGGGGGCACTATGCCTCTTCGTTGACCCAAGACATCAGCTTGCGGAGCTCCTTGCCGGTGGTCTCCAGGAGGTGGTTCTCGTCCTGGGTCTTGTACTCGTTGTACTTCTTCAGACCGCCGTGGTACTCGTCCATCCACTGCTTGGCGAAGGTGCCGTCCTGGATCTCGGTCAGGACCTTCTTCATCTCGGCCTTGGTGGCGTCCGTGATGATGCGCGGGCCGGTGACGTAGTCGCCCCACTCCGCGGTCTCGGAGATCGACCAGCGCATCTTCTCCAGGCCGCCCTCGTACATGAGGTCCACGATGAGCTTCAGCTCGTGGAGGCACTCGAAGTACGCGATCTCCGGCTGGTAGCCGGCCTCGGTCAGCGTCTCGAAGCCCGCCTTGACCAGCGCGGCGGTGCCGCCGCAGAGCACGGCCTGCTCGCCGAACAGGTCGGTCTCGGTCTCCTCGGTGAAGGTCGTCTTGATGACGCCCGCACGCGTGCCGCCGATGCCCTTGGCGTACGAGAGGGCGAGCGCGAAGCCGTTGCCGGTCGCGTCCTGCTCGACGGCCGCGATGCACGGAACGCCGCGGCCTTCCTCGTACTGGCGGCGGACCAGGTGACCCGGGCCCTTCGGGGCGACCATGCAGACGTCGACGCCCTCGGGGGCCTTGATGAAGCCGAAGCGGATGTTCAGGCCGTGGCCGAAGAACAGCGCGTCGCCGTCCTTGAGGTTGTCCTTGATGGACTCCTCGTAGACCTGGGCCTGGATCGGGTCCGGCACCAGGATCATGATGACGTCGGCCTCGGCGGCGGCCTCGGCGGGCGTCACCACGCGCAGGCCCTGCTCCTCGGCCTTGGTCGTGGACTTGGAGCCCTCGTGCAGACCGACGCGGACGTCGACACCCGAGTCACGGAGCGACAGCGCGTGGGCGTGGCCCTGGCTGCCGTATCCGATGACCGCGACCTTGCGGCCCTGGATGATGGACAGGTCGGCGTCGTCGTCGTAGAACAGCTCGGCCACTGGAAATCTCCTATGTGTGCTGGTGTTGCGACCCACCGTACGGCGGGCGGGGGAGGGAGGTTTTACGGTCTCGGTATGCGGGCGCGCCCGGTGGGCCGTTCTGGCTGGTTCAGGCCGAGCGGTCGAGCGCCCGCAGGCTGCGGTCCGTGATGGAGCGGGAGCCGCGGCCGATGGCGATGGTGCCGGACTGGACGAGCTCCTTGATGCCGAAGGGTTCCAGCATCTTGAGCATGGCCTCCAGCTTGTCGCTGGATCCGGTGGCCTCGACGGTGATCGCCTCGGGCGAGACGTCCACGGTCTTGGCGCGGAACAGCTGGACGATCTCGACGATCTGCGAGCGCGTCTCGTTGTCGGCGCGGACCTTGGCGAGGACCAGTTCGCGGGCCACGGCGCCGGACGGCTCGAGTTCGACGATCTTCAGGACGTTGACGAGCTTGTTGAGCTGCTTGGTGACCTGTTCGAGCGGCAGTCCCTCGACGTTCACGACGATGGTGATGCGTGAGATGTCGGGGTGCTCGGTGACGCCCACGGCCAGGGAGTCGATGTTGAAGCCGCGGCGGGAGAACAGGGCGGTGATCCGGGCGAGGACACCGGGCTTGTTCTCGACCAGGACGGAGAGCGTGTGCTTGGTGGACATGACTCGTGGTCTCTCTTTCGCTCTCGGTCTCAGTCGTCTTCGTTGTCGCCGAAGTCGGGGCGGACCCCGCGGGCGGCCATGACCTCGTCGTTCGAGGTGCCGGCCGCGACCATCGGCCAGACCTGGGCGTCCTCGTGGACGATGAAGTCGACCACGACGGGGCGGTCGTTGATGGAGTTGGCCTCGGCGATGACCTTGTCGAGGTCCTCGGGGCGCTCGCAGCGCAGCGCCACGCAGCCCATGGCCTCCGACAGCTTCACGAAGTCCGGGACGCGGGTGCCCTTGTTGGGGCCGATGTCCTCGGGACCGCTGTGCAGCACGGTGTTGGAGTAACGCTGGTTGTAGAACAGCGTCTGCCACTGGCGGACCATGCCGAGGGCGCCGTTGTTGATGATGGCGACCTTGATCGGGATGTTGTTCAGGGCGCAGGTGGTCAGTTCCTGATTGGTCATCTGGAAGCAGCCGTCGCCGTCGATCGCCCAGACCGTGCGGTCGGGCTGTCCGGCCTTGGCGCCCATCGCGGCCGGGACCGCGTACCCCATCGTTCCGGCGCCGCCGGAGTTGAGCCAGGTGGCGGGCTGCTCGTAGTCGATGAAGTGAGCGGCCCACATCTGGTGCTGGCCGACGCCGGCCGCGAAGATCGTGCCTTCGGGGGCCAGCTTGCCGACGCGCTCGATGACCTGCTGCGGGGAGAGCGAGCCGTCGTCGGGCTGGTCGTAGCCCAGCGGGTAGGTGTCGCGCCATCGGCTGAGGTCGTTCCACCAGGCGGTGTAGTCGCCCTTCTGACCAGCCGTGTGCTCGGCCTGGACGGCCTGGATCAGGTCGGCGATGACCTCGCGGGCGTCACCGACGATCGGCACGTCGGCGGCGCGGTTCTTGCCGATCTCGGCCGGGTCGATGTCGGCGTGGACGATCTTCGCGAAGGGCGCGAAGCTGTCCAGCTTGCCGGTGACGCGGTCGTCGAAGCGGGCTCCGAGGGCGACGATCAGGTCGGCCTTCTGCAGCGCGGTGACGGCGGTGACCGCTCCGTGCATGCCCGGCATTCCCACGTGCAGCTCGTGGCTGTCGGGGAATGCGCCGAGCGCCATCAGTGTGGTGGTGACGGGCGCTCCGGTGAGTTCTGCGAGGACCTTGAGCTCGGCGGTGGCGTGGGCCTTGATGACGCCGCCACCGACGTAGAGGACGGGCCGCTTGGCGCCGGTGATCAGCTTGGCGGCCTCGCGGATCTGCTTGGCGTGCGGCTTGGTCACCGGCCGGTAGCCGGGCAGGTCCTGGGTGGGCGGCCACTGGAAGGTGGTCTGCGCCTGGAGGGCGTCCTTGGCGATGTCGACCAGGACAGGGCCCGGACGGCCCGTGGAGGCGATGTGGAAGGCCTCCGCGATCGTCGCCGGGATGTCCTCGGCCTTGGTGACCAGGAAGTTGTGCTTGGTGATCGGCATCGTGATGCCGACGATGTCCGCCTCCTGGAAGGCGTCCGTACCGATCGCCTTGGAGGCCACCTGGCCGGTGATCGCGACCATGGGCACGGAGTCCATGTGGGCGTCGGCGATCGGCGTGACGAGGTTGGTGGCACCGGGGCCGCTCGTCGCCATGCACACCCCGACCTTGCCGGTGGCCTGCGCGTATCCGGTGGCGGCGTGTCCTGCGCCCTGCTCGTGACGGACCAGGATGTGACGGACGCGAGTGGAGTCCATCATCGGGTCGTACGCGGGAAGGATGGCACCGCCGGGGATGCCGAATACCGTGTCGGCCCCGACTTCCTCGAGAGAACGAATGAGGGACTTCGCACCCGTGACGTGCTCGACGGGGGCGGACTGCTGTCCTGAGGATCGGGGCCGCGGCTGCGGATGGTGGGCCCCGGTGGCCTGCTCGGTCATCGGCATTCTCTTCTCGAAGCTGAGGGTTTTTGCGGGGTGTTTGCGGGGGTTTGGCGGGCGCCAGTGCAACAAAAAACCCCTCGTGCCGTGAGGCAGGCGAGGGGAGCGCGTCGGAGCGGGTGCAGGGAATCCGGTGTTCGGACCGGTGACTCCCAGCTTCAGCCGACGCGCTTTCCAAGTACGAGAATTCGGGTGCGCATGGCATTGACCCTCTCCCCGGCGCACAGTGCCTGTCAAGTAGGTGGGACGGGGGTCTCATTATGTGAGCGGACGAAGGCCTCGACACCTCCTCCGAACACCATCGGCGGGGCACCCGCGAGCACCGGCTCCACCGGCCCGTGCGGCACCGGGTAATGCCCGAGCGACAGCGCACGGCGCAGGCGGTACTCGTCGAGCGGACCGGAGAACGCCATGCCCTGTCCGTGCGTGCAGCCCATCGCGCGCAGGGCGATGACCTGCTCCGGCAGATCGACGCCGTCGGCCACGGAGCGCAGCCCCAGATCGGTGGCGATGCGCAGCAGACCGGCCGTGATCTTGTGAAGCCGCGCGGACTCGACGACGCCCTCGACGAGGCTGCGGTCCAGTTTCAGTACGTCGACGGGGAGCCGCCGCAGTGCGGTGATGGCGGCATAGCCGCTCCCGAAGCCGTCCAGGGCGATGCGGACGCCGAGCCTGCGCAGGGAGGTCAGCCGGCGCTCCAGATCGTCCAGCGGGACGCGGGGGTCGCTGTCGGCCAGCTCGATGATGAGCGCCCCGGAGGGCAGCCCGTGCCGGGTCAGGAGCGCCTCGATGGAGCCCAGCGGCATGGAGCGGTCCAGGAGACGCCGCGCGCTGATGCGGACGGCGACGGGTGTCGCGTGACCCGTGCGCCCGCGCTCCGCGGCCTGCTGGACGGCTTCCTCCAGCATCCAGCGGCCCAGCTCGGCGGTGCGGGCACCCTCCTGGGAGTCCGAGGTGTCGGCCACGCGCAGGAACTCGGCGGGCGTGAAGAGGATGCCCTGCGCCGAGCGCCAGCGCGCCTGGGCGGCGACGGAGGTGATGCGCCCGTCGTCCAGGGAGACCACCGGCTGGTGCAGCAGCGCGAACTCGCCGTCGTGCAGGGCGGTGCGCAGCCGGGTCGCCAGCTCCGCCTTGCGTACGACGTCGGCCTGCATCTGGGGTGCGTACAGCTCGACGCGGCCCTTGCCCGCGGCCTTGGCGCGGTACATCGCCAGGTCGGCGTTGCGCAGCAACTCGCCCGCCCCGATGCCCGGTTCGGCGAAGGCCACGCCGATGGACGCCGCCACGCGCACGTCGTTGCCGTCGATCGCGTAGGGCTGGGAGAGGGTGATTCTGAGACGGTCGGCGAGTTCGTAGATGTGCTGCTCGCGTGCGGCCTGGTCGCGGGTGCCGTCACCCACGATCAGCGCGGCGAATTCGTCGCCGCCAAGCCGGGCCGCGCAATCCCCGGACCTGACGGCCTCCTGAAGGCGACGGGCCGCCTGGATGAGGAGCTCGTCCCCCGCTTGGTGTCCGATGGTGTCGTTGACCGCCTTGAAGCCGTCCAGGTCGATGAAGAGCACGGCCGTGCCCCGGTCGGTGACTCTGCGGCCGGTGAGCGCCTGGCCGACCCTCCGCGTGAACAGGGCGCGGTTGGGCAGGTCGGTGAGCGGGTCGTGCTCGGCGTTGTGCTGCAACTGCGCCTGGAGGCGCACCCGTTCGGTGACGTCCCTGCTGTTGAAGATGAGGCCGCCCTGGTGGCGGTTGACCGTGGACTCGACGTTCAGCCAGTCGCCCCGGCCGGACTTGAAGCGGCACTCGATGCGGGTCGTGGGTTCCTCGACCGGGTTCGCGGTGAGGAATCTGCGGACTTCGTGGACCACGCGTCCCAGGTCCTCGGGGTGCATGAGCGAGGCCAGTTCGGAACCGACGAGTTCATCGGCCTCCCTGCCGTACACCCCGGAGGCGGCCGGGCTGACGTAATGGAGGATGCCGTTCGGAGCGGCGATCATGATGACGTCGCTCGAACCCTGCACCAGGGAGCGGAAGTGGTTCTCCTTCTGGGCCAGTTCCTGGGTGAGGGTGATGTTGTCGAGGAGCATGATGCCCTGGCGCACGACGAGGGCGAGCACGACCGTGCCCGCGGTGAAGAGCACGACTTCGTCGACGCTGCGGCCGCTGAGTACGTTGTAGAGAATCCCCAACGTGCAGACAGCCGCGGCCAGATACGGCGTGAGCGCGGCCAGCGATCCGGCGATCGGCCGGGTGGCGGCGGCCCGCGCACCCTTCGGTACGCCGTCGTGCTCCACGCGCGCGTGCTGCGCGTCGTCCGCGTGCTTCTGCCAGGGGGCCGCCCAGGGTGCGTACGCGAGGAGCAGTGATCCCGCGAACCAGCCCGCGTCCAGCATCTGCCCCGAGCGGTAACTGGCGTGCAGCAGGGGCGAGGTGAACATCGCGTCGCACATGACGGTCAGCGCGAGGGCGCCGATCGCCGTGTTCACCGCCGTGCGGTTGGCGGAGGATCGTCTGAAGTGCAGCGCGAGGACCATGCTGACCAACGCGATGTCGAGCAGCGGGTAGGCGAGCGAGAGCGCCGCGTGCGCGACGCTCTGGCCCTCGAACTGCGCCGTGTGCGCGAGCGCCAGGCTCCAGGAGAGCGTGAGCAGTGAGCCGCCGATGAGCCAGGCGTCGAGCGACAGGCAGACCCAACCGGCCTTGGTCACCGGGCGCTTGGCGAGCACGAGCAGGCCGATGATGGCGGGCGGCGCGAAGCAGAGGAAGAACAGGTCGGCGAGGCCCGGACTCGGCACCGGCTGCTCGAGCACGACCTCGTACCAGCCCCATACGCCGTTGCCCAGGGCCGCCATCGCGGAGGAGAGCGCGAACAGCAGCCACGCGGGTCGAAAGCGGCTTCGTCGGGTGCGTGAGTAGCGGAAACAGGAGACCGCCGCTGTCGCCGCCGCGATGCTCAGGCCGAAGTCGCCCATGATCAGGGCGACTCGGGCCGAACCCCAGCCGAGCGCGGCCCCGGTGGCATACCCGCCGCAGACCACGAGGAGCGTGATCTGCGAGACCAGACCCGCACCGCCGCCGGATGCGGGGCGCCGGGCCAGTGGTGCCCCTGGCGGCATCGGCGCCGTCAGACCTCCGCCGCCCTCCAGGGCGGTGGCGGTCGACGGACGGGTGCTCACCGGGCCGCCCTGGTCCGTGCCGCTCCCGTGTCCGTCCGCCTCCCGTGACTGATCGGCCCCGGGACTTCGTGTGCGTAACCGTCGCGCCGACAGCGAGCCGTTACGCGTGAGAGTCGCCGCCGGCGGCCTCGTCGCGTCGGATCGTTCGCCCATTGGCCGTACATCGCCCGTCGCCCCCCTCGCGTCTGATGTCTCGTCCCCGGCGCCGAACGGTCCACGGCGCAGCCCCTGTCGGGACGATACACCAGTCTCGTCACTCAGGGACATAACTTCTCTACGCTCCGTGACTGTCGACGCCATGTCGGACACGGGCCGCACACACACGAGTGCGGAGCGTGCTCGAACGAGCCCTGGGCGACGGCGGCTTGGTGCGCTACTCGGTCGTCAGGACGACGTTGCCAAGGGGTTCCCCGGCGACGTAACGGGTCAGCTGCGCCGCGAGCAGGCGCTTGGCGCGGGGCAGGAAGGCGGAGGTCGGTCCGCCCACATGCGGGCTGATGAGCACTCCAGGAGCGTGCCACAGGGGGTGAGCTGCGGGCAGCGGTTCCGGATCGGTGACGTCGAGGGCGGCGTTGATCCGGCCGCTCTCCAGTTCGGCCAGGAGCGCCTTGGTGTCCACGACGGGGCCGCGCGCGACGTTCACGAGCAGGGCGCCGTCCTTCATGCGGGCCAGGAAGTCGGCGCTCACCAGGCCACGGGTGGTGTCGGTGAGGGGCGTGGAGAGGATGACCACGTCCGCGTCGGGCAGCAGTGCGGGCAGTTCGGCGAGCGGGTGCACGGGGCCGCGCTCCGTGGCACGTGCAGAGCGCGCGACGCGCGCCACCCGCGCGCACTCGAAGGGGATGAGCCGGTCCTCGATCGCCGAACCGATCGATCCGTACCCCACGATCAGTACGGACTTGTCGGCGAGCGCCGGATGGAACCCGGACCGCCACTCCCCCTGCCGCTGCCCCTCCACGAACCCGGGGATGCCGCGCAAGGACGCGAGGATGAGGGCGAGCGCCAGCTCGGCGGTGCTGGCCTCGTGCACTCCCTTGGCGTTGCACAACTGCACGCCGGGGGCGAGGAACGGAAGCCCGGACTGCATCTGGTCGACGCCCGCGGAGAGTGTCTGCACGGCGCGCACGGATGTCATCTCGGGCAGCGGTCGCACGGCGGTCTCCGCGGGCGACAGATAGGGCACCACGTAGAACGCGCAGTCGGCCGGGTCCGCGGGGAAGTCCGGGCCGCCGTCCCAGAAGCGGTAGTTGAGCCCGGCATCGGCTGCGCCGGGCAGGCCTTCGATCTCGTCCGCGGCGTAGGGAAGCCATACATCAGTCGTCATGGTCAGGAGGCTAATGCGCCCAGGCCGCACGTCACGTGGGGGGAGGCAGAGGTTACGTTGGGGGCCGCTCGGACATGAGGTGGGGAGGGCACGGCCAGGTGGACCGCAGGACAATCGGCGCGGCAGCGCTCGAGGTGGGGGCGGTCGGGCTCGGCTGCATGCCGATGAGCTGGGCGTACACCGGCTCACGCCAGCGGGGCGAGGAGTCGCTGCGCACCGTGCACGCCGCGCTCGACCAGGGCTCGACCCTCCTTGACACGGCGGACATGTACGGGCCGTTCACCAACGAGCTCCTGGTGGGGCGGGCGCTGAAGGAGCGGCGGTCCGAGGCCTTCGTGTCCACCAAGTGCGGGCTCCTGGTGGGCGAGCAGCACATCGTCGCCAACGGCCGCCCCGGCTATGTGAAGCGGGCCTGCGACGCGTCGCTGCGGCGGCTGCAGACCGAGACGATCGACCTGTACCAGTTGCACCGTGCCGATCCCGAGGTGCCCGTGGAGGAGACCTGGGGCGCGATGGCCGAGCTCGTGGCCGCGGGGAAGGTGCGGGCGCTCGGGCTGTGCGCGGTGGGGGCCCGTGCCTCGCGGCGTGAGGGCAGAGGGCTGCACGAGGGGACCGTCCGGCAGCTGGAGCGGGTCCAGCAGGTCTTCCCGGTCGCCGCGGTGGAGGCCGAGCTCTCGGTGTGGTCGCGGGAGGCGCTGGAGACGCTGCTGCCGTGGTGCGCGGCGCGGGGAGTCGGCTTTCTGGCGGCGATGCCGCTGGGGAACGGTTTCCTCACGGGGACGCTGACGCCGGGACAGGGCTTCGAGCCGGACGACGTGCGGGCCCGGCATCCCCGCTTCACCGCCGAGATGATGGCGGCCAACCAGCCGCTGGTGGTGGGCCTGCGCCGGGTGGCCGAGCGGCACGGGGCATCGCCGGCGCAGGTGGCGCTGGCATGGGTGCTCGCGCAGGGGCGCGACGTGGTGCCGATCCCGGGGGCCAAGCGGGAGCGCTGGGCGGTGCAGAACGCGGGGGCGGCGGCGCTGCGGCTGACCGCTGCGGACCTGGCGGAGATCGCGGCACTGCCTTCGGCCATGGGATCGTGGGACTGACCATCAGCTCGTGGCACTGACGTCCCCGAGTCGGCGGAGCCGGGTTGGGAACCTGTGGGGATCGAGCGGTGTATGAACAGTAGAAGCGCTGCGTCGAAGGGAACCTGATCGTGCAACGACCTGCTGTCACAGCCGCATTGGCTGCCGCTGCCCTGGTGCTCACGGCCGGTTGCTCGTCCGGGGGCTCAGACGCGCCGGACAACGGAAAGAGCGCCGAGTCGAGCCCCGCGACGTCGGACGGGACGCCCACGGGAAAGCCGCGCGCCGGCGACGCCCCGCCGGAAAAGGGATCGGCGACGGTCACCAAGACCCTCACCGAGGACCTGAAGTCGCCGTGGGGCCTCGCACCGCTGCCGGGCGGGGACCTGCTGGTGTCCTCACGCGACGAGGGGACCATCACCCGCGTCGACGGCGAGACGGGCAAGAAGACCGAACTGGGCTCGGTCCCCGGCGTCTCCCCCGCCGGCGAGGGCGGCCTGATGGGCCTGGCGCTCTCTCCTTCGTACGCATCGGACCACATGGTCTACGCGTACTTCACCACCGAGTCGGACAACCGCATCGCCCGCATGCTGTACGACGAGAAGAAGCCCTCCGGCCAGCAGCTGGGCGCGCCCGACACGATCTTCAAGGACATCCCCAAGGGCGTCGTCCACAACGGCGGCCGGATCGCCTTCGGCCCGGACAAAATGCTGTACGCGGGCACGGGCGAGACGGGTGACACGGGCCTGGCCCAGGACAAGAAGTCGCTCGGCGGCAAGATCCTGCGCCTGACCGCGGACGGCGAGCCGGCCCCCGGCAACCCCTTCGACGACTCCCCTGTCTATTCGTACGGCCACCGCAATGTGCAGGGCCTGGCCTGGGACGAGGAGAAGCGGCTCTGGGCGGCGGAGTTCGGCCAGGACACCTGGGACGAACTGAACGAGATCAAGGCCGGCGACAACTACGGCTGGCCGGAGGTGGAAGGCAAGGGCGACGAGGACGGCTTCCACGACCCGGTGGCCCAGTGGAAGACCTCGGAGGCCTCTCCCAGCGGCATCGCCTATGCCGAGGGCTCGATCTGGATGGCGGGCCTGCGCGGCGAGCGCCTGTGGCGCATTCCGGTCCGCGGAGTGGAGGGCACCGTGGAGCCCCAGTCCTTCCTGAAGGGCGAGCACGGACGTCTGCGCACGGTCGTCGCGGCGGGCGGCGACAAGCTGTGGCTGGTGACGAACGAGACAGACTCCCGGGGCACCCCGGAGAAGGGGGACGACAAGATCCTTGAGGTGACGGTGAAGTAGGGGCGAGCGGGCTACTTCTCGGGCGAGGGCGAGGACGAGAGGTCCGGGGCGGGGTCGGGGCCGGGGCCGGGGTCGCCCGCGGGATCCTGCTCGGCGCCGGCACCCACCGCAGGGTCAGCCTCCGCCTGCTGCGGCACCCTCACCACGACCTTGCCCGAGGTGAGGTCTATCGGGCCGCGGCCCGGGTCGCCGTCGGCCACGTCGACCCGGCTCAGCTCCAGCCGCTTCTGCTCGTCGTCCGTGTGTTTGCGGCCGGGCTGGAAAAGCTCGATCGGGTTGAACACTGCGCCTCCTGGCGGCCGGGTTCCTCCTACCAGCGTAAGCGAGGCGCTCCGGAACCCATCGGGGCGAGGAAAGCCCAGGTCAGCTCGGGTCAGCCCGTATCGGCTCAGGTCTGCTCAGGGCAGCTCAGGTCACCCGGTCGACTGTGCGCGTTCCGCGGGGAACAGGCGCAGGCGGTGGGCCAGGGCCGCCGCCTCGCCACGGCCTGCGACGCCCAGCTTGGCGAGGATGTTGGAGACGTGGACGCTCGCCGTCTTCGGGGAGATGAAGAGCTCCTCGGCGATCTGGCGGTTGCTGCGGCCCGCGGCGACGCGGCGGAGCACATCCCGCTCCCGGCTGGTGAGACCAAGTGCCTCGGCGGGATCGACCGGGGTGAGGTGGGCCCTCGCGGTTCCGTGGGCCTGGGCGTGCTCGTCGTCGTTCAGGGTGAGGCGGGCGCGCTGGGCGAGCCCCGCGACGGACTCGGCGAGAGGCCGGGCCCTCAGGCGTTCGGCCACCTCACGGGCCTGGCGCAGCAGAGCGGTGGCACGCTCGCGATCCGCTTCGGCGCCTGCTCCGGCGCCTGCTCCGGCGGAGGTCGCGAGGAGGGACTCGGCCAGGCGGAGGCGGACGCGGGCAAGGTCGTAGGGGCGGCCGAGGGGTTCGAACGCGGTGACTGTGGCGGCCCAGTCGGCGGGGGTGTCGCGGTCCTCGGCGCGCAGGAGTTCGGCGCGTACCCACTGCTCGTGGGCGGCCCAGACCGGCATGGGTGCGGGGAGTTTCTTGGCGGCTCGGCGGATGCTGTCAATGGCCTCGGTCCGGCCGGGCTCGGCGGCGGGCAGGCCGCGCGTATCGGCCTCCGAGGTGGCGGCGGCGAGCAGCAGGGGCCAGGTGTAGCGCTGGGTGCCGGGCGGGAAGCCCTTGGCCAGGGCCTGTTCGAGCTCGGCGCGCGCGGCGGCGACGCCGGCCGCGCGGTCGGGGTCGGCCGCCGCGATGCCGAGGGCGGCGGTGACCATGGGCAGGGAGTACTGCGGCATGAGGACGTGGTGCGTGCCGTAGTCGCTGCGGGCCACGGCCAGTTGGGCGGTGGACTCAGCCAGATCGCCGCGGGTGAGGGCTATGCAGGCGAGCCGCAGGGCCGCGCCGGCCCGCGGTTTGACGCTGAGCGCACCACGGCGGGCCGCCTCGGAGGCCTCGACGGCCTCGTCCAGGCGGCCAAGGGATTCAAGGGTCTCCGCCTTGTTGACCTGGACCCAGCTCTCGGTGTCGGTGAGGCCGTACTTCCGGCAGAGCGCGATGCCCTGGTCGCCGACTTCAAGGGCCTCCAGGGAACGGCCCGCGCCTTCGAGCACGGAGGGCAGGTTGACGTGGATGTGCGGGATGCGGGAGACCAGGCCGGGCGGTGCCACGCAGCGGTCCCTGACCGCGTACATCTCCGCGAATCCCTGCTCGACGTCGCCCGCGTCGACCAGGAGGCCGCCGTAGATGAGCCGGGCGTTGAGTTCGATCTCCTCGGCCTTGACCATCCGGGCGTACTCGACGGCGCGTTGGGCCGCCGCCAGGGTCTCCTCGCCGGGGTTGTGCAGCATGCCCCAGGAGGCGACGTTGGTGAGCACCTCGGCATGCACCTCGGACGGCGGCTGGCCGCGGACCAGTTCCTGGGCGGTGGCGATCTCCGCCCAGCCGTCGCCGCGGCCGAGCGTCGAGGTGAGCCGGGAGCGCTGGATCCAGAACCAGGCGGAGCGCAGGGGATCCTGCTCGTCCTCCAGGAGCCGCAGCGCGCGCTTGGTGATCTTCAGGGCGCGTTCCCGCTCGCCGCAGAGGCGTCCCGCGACGGCGGCCTCCGCCATGAGGTCGAGATAGCGCAGGGGGGTGGTGGCCGGGTCGCAGCCGCAGGGAGGGTAGACCTCGGCGTAGTCGAGCGGGCGCAGTTCGAGGCGGATGTCCTCGGGGGCGTCGTCCCACAGCTCCATCGCCCGTTCGAGCAGGCGCAGTTGCTCGGAGTACGCATAGCGGCGGCGGGCCTCGACGGAGGCCCGCAGGACGGCGGGCAGCGCCTTCGCCGCGTCGTGCGCGTGGTACCAGTAGCTGGCGAGGCGGGCGGCGCGCTGGTCGGCGGCGACGAGTGAGGGGTCGGCCTCGAGGACCGTCGCGAACCGGCGGCTGATCCGGGAGCGTTCACCGGGCAGCAGGTCGTCGCCGACCGCCTCGCGCACCAGGGAGTGCCGGAAGCGGTAGCCGTCTCCGTCCGGCGACGGCAGCAGGATGTTGGCGCCGACGGCGGCCCGAAGGGCCTCGATCAGGTCGTCCTCCGCGAGCCCTGCGACAGCGGCGAGCAGCGGGTACTCGACGGTCGAGCCGCCCTCGGCGACGATCCTGGCCACCCGCTGGGTGTCCTCGGGCAGCTCCTCGACGCGTACGAGAAGGAGGTCGCGCAGGGAGTCCGTGATGCTCGCGCAGCTGTCGCCGTGCGAGGCGACGGCGAGCTCCTCGACGAAGAAGGCGTTGCCGTCCGAGCGGTCGAAGATGTCGTCCACCAGGGTCTGCGCGGGCTCCGCGCTCAGGATCCCGGCCATCTGCCGGGCGACCTCGACCTTGCTGAAGCGGGCGAGTTCGATGCGGCGCACCGTGCGCAGGCGGTCCAGCTCGGCGAGGAGGGGGCGCAGCGGGTGGCGTCGGTGGATGTCGTCGGCGCGGTAGGTGGCGACGACGACGAGGCTGCCGCTGCGCAGCGTGCGGAAGAGGTAGGCGAGGAGGTGCCTGGTCGAGGCGTCCGCCCAGTGCAGGTCCTCCAGGGCGATCACGACCGGCCGGTCGGTGGCGAGGCGCTCCAGGAGGCGGGCCGTCAGCTCGAAGAGGCGGGCCATGCCTTCCTCGTCGTGCTGGGCGTCGGTGCCGCGGCGGCGCTGCGGGGCCTCGCCCAGTTCGGGCAGGAGCCGGGCGAGTTCGCCCTCCTGGTCGGCGGCCGCGGCGTCCACCTCGTCCGGGAGCTGGCGGCGCAGGGAGCGCAGGGCGCTGGAGAAGGGGGCGAAGGGCAGTCCGTCCGCGCCGATCTCGACACAGCCGCCGAGCGCGACGACGGCGCCTTCGGCGCGGGCCGCCGCGGTGAACTCCTCGATGAGGCGGGTCTTGCCGACGCCCGCCTCGCCGCCGAGCAGCAATGCCTGCGGCTCGCCCGTGCCGGGGGTCCTCCCCTTGGCACGGGCGAGCGCGTCGTTCAGAACGCCCAGCTCATCGGCGCGGCCGACGAACACGGGGCTTACGGACCTGGTCTCCACAGCGGTGAGCATCGCACAGGGTGCGGGCCTCGTGGCAGCGGATATCCCGAGGGCAGAAGACCCCGCGCTCATCACGCGGCCCTGGTGAAGCGGGTCCTCCACTGGCCGGTACTCACCCGCCCCTCGGCTTCCTGGCGGGCCGAGCGACGCTCGGCGCGGGCCGCCTTGGCCTCGCGGGCCTCGCGCAGGAGGCGGCGGCGGTCGGCCTCGCGGGTGAGGTCGGCGGCGCGGAGCTGGTGCATCTCGTACTCGAACATTTCGACTCCCTGAGGTGTGACATCCGGTGTCCGGCTTCGCTTTCTGCGATGCCCTTACTTTCGTCTGCCAGGGAGGGGCGGCACATCGGAAGAGTGCCGCATCTTGAGGGGGTGGGGGGCCTTAGGGAGGCGGGAGGGGGCCTTAGGGCCTTGCCCGCCTCCCTGAGGCGGGCCCCCGCCTCCCTAAGGCGGGCCCCTCAGCACGCAGAACGCCGGTGGGGCTGACTCAGCCCCACCGGCGTATCGAACACTGCGCTGCCATCAACTGGTCGACGGCAGTCCGTAGATCAAGTCCGAGTACTTCGCGATGGCCAGCAGCAGGCCGATGACGCCCAGGGCGACACCCGCCCAGGCCACCGACTTGATCCACGGCGCCTGGACCTGGTCGGGCGCGCCGAACGCGGGCCTGACCAGGACGACGAACCCGACGACCAGCGCGGCGAGCGCGAAGGCTCCGGCGATCAGCGCCGTGACCTGCCAGGAGTCGCCGTAAAGGGCCTGGATCTGGTCGGCGACGCTCGCCGACTGCTTGGTCTCCAGCTGGCCGACGATGTTCGAGCGCGCGGCGGCGACCGTGCCGAGCCAGCCGCCGGACAGACCGATCACACCGAGAGCGGCGGAGACGACGGCCGCGGCGCCCTGGAACACGCCACTGGACTTGGCCGGAGCGACCTCGTCGACCACGACGAGCTCATCGGCGTCGTCGTCATCGTCGGCCTCGACGGCGTCGTCGGCCGCCGTGGACTTGTCCACCTTGACGGCGTCCGCCTTGGTGTCGTCCTTGGTGTCGCCCTTGGCGTCCGTGGTGTCCGCGGCCTCCGGCTCTGCGGGCTTTGCGGCCGCCTCGGCCGCGGTCTCGTCCTCTGTCTTAGTTCCCATGCTCCGCACCGTACGGACGGAGTCTGAGAGCTTTCTTAACGAGCGGCGCGACGGGCGTCGGCATCCGCCTCGCGCGCCTCCCGCGCCTTCCGCCACTCCGGTGCGAGCACCGACCACACCTCCATGTCGTGCCGCACCCCCTGCCAGGGGAAGCTCTCCCGCAGCACCCCGTCCTTGGTCATCCCGAGCCGCTTGGCCACCGCGATGCTGGGGGCGTTCGCCGACGAGGCGAGCCACTCCACGCGGTGCATGCCGCGCGTGTCCACCGCCCAGTCGATGAGCACGCGGCTCGCCCTGGTGATCAGACCGCGCCCGGCGGCCGAAGGCTCCAGCCAGACGCCGATCTCGCAGCTCTCGTTCGCCGTGTCGAAGATCCGGAAGAGCACCCCGCCGACGAGCGTGTCGTCCAGCCAGATGCCGTAGAGCCGCCCCGTGTCGGCGGCCTGCTTGTCGGCGAACACCTGGAGCCGCTCCCGGGCCGACGCGAGGTCCGTCGTCAGCGCGGTCAGGGGGACCCACGGTGCCGCGTACTCGCGCGCCCGGTCGACGTGCGTGAGGAACTCCTGCGCCTGCCACGGCTCGATGGGCCTCAGCTCAGCGCCCTCGCCCAGCGATATCGCGAACATCCCGCTCCTTCAGTCCGTCCGGCTCCACGACCGGTGCGTCGTGCGTGTCCCCTTGCTCCGGGATCCTCGCACCCACGACGGCCGAATTCGAACGACATTCCGGGGGCTCGATGCTGATGCGCGGCAGCCACCGGTCGAGGCCGCGCGGCAGCCACCAGTTGGCGCCGCCGAGCATGTGCATGAGGGCCGGCACCAGCAACGTACGGAGCACGAACGCGTCGAGCGCGACCGCCGCCGCGAGGCCGATGCCGAACATCGCGATGACCCGGTCGCCGCTGAGGACGAAGGCGAGGAAGACCGAGATCATGATCACGGCCGCGGAGTTGATCACGCGGCTCGTCTCGGCGAGGCCGACGCGCACGGCCCGCCGGTTGTCGCCGGTCTCCAGCCACTCCTCGTACATCCGGCTGACCAGGAAGACCTGGTAGTCCATCGAGAGCCCGAAGAGGACCGACACCATGATCACGGGCAGGAAGGGTTCGATCGGTCCGGCCGCGCCGAGGCCCAGCAGCTCGCTCCCCCAGCCCCACTGGAAGATCGCGACGACGACCCCGAAGGCCGATGCCACCGCCGCCACGTTCATCGCGGCGGCCTTCAGCGGAATGCCGATGGACCGGAAGGCGAGAAGGAGCAGGACGCAGCCGAGGCCGATGACCACGCCCACGAAGAGGGGCAGCTTGCCGACGATGATCTCCGCGAAGTCGTCGTAGCTCGCGGTGACGCCCCCGACGGCCAGGTCGAGCGAGGTGTCGGCCTCGGCCATGGGCAGCACGTCGTCGCGCAGCCGGTCGACGAGGTCGCTGGTGCGCTCGGACTGCGGGGAGGAGTCCGGTACGACGGTGACGTAGGCGGCGGTGCCGTCGGCGTCGTACGTGACGGGGCTGACGGAGGCGACGCCCTTGGTCGATTCCAGCGTGGGGACGAGGTTGGTGAGGGCGAGTCGGTCGCCCGCTCCGTGGACGTCGGTGACCAGCGTGAGCGGGCCGTTCACGCCGGGGCCGAAGCCGTCCGCGAGCAGGTCGTAGGCCTGGCGTGTGGTGGCCGACGCCGGGTTGTTGCCCTGGTCGGAGGTGCCCAGATGCAGGGAGAGCGTGGGCAGGGCGAGGAGCGCCATCACGGCGATGGCGACGCCGCCGAGCAGCTTGGGGTGCCGCTCGACGAAGGCGGACCAGCGGGCGGCGAGCCCGGTGGGCACCTCGGGGGCGGGGCCGTGCTCGGCGAGGGTGCGCCGTTCGCGGCGGCTGAGCGCGCGCGGCCCGATCCAGGACAGGAGGGCGGGGAGCAGCGTCACGGAGGCGGCGACCGTGAGGAGCACGGTCAGCGAGCCCGCGATCGCGACGCCATTGAGGAAGCTGAGCCGCAGAATGAGCATGCCGAGCAGGGCGATGCACACGGTGGCGCCCGCGAAGACGACCGCGCGCCCGGTGGTGGCGACCGCGCGTTCCGCGGCGACGGCCACCGGAAGGCCCTGCTTGAGGCCCTTGCGGTGTCTGGTCACGATGAACAGGGCGTAGTCGATGCCGACGCCGAGCCCGATCAGGGTGCCCAGCATCGGCGCGAAGTCCGCGACGGTCATGAAGTGCCCGAGCAGCACGATGCCCGCGTACGCCGTGCCGACCGACACCAGCGCCGTGGCGATGGGCAGGATCGAGGCGGCGAGCGAGCCGAAGGCGAGGAAGAGCACGACGGCGGCCACGGCGACCCCGACGATCTCGGCGGTCTGCGCGCTCTTGGACTCGGTGAGGCCGACGGCGCTGCCGCCGAGCTCGACGTCCAGGCTGTCCGACGCCGCGGCCTTCGCGGTGTCGACGAGGGCCTGCGCGTCCGCCTTGTCGATGGCGTCGGCCTGCTCGTGGAAGGTGACGTTCGCGTACGCGATGCGGGCGTCGTCACTGATCTGTGCGGCGCCGCGCTCGGTGTACGGACTGCTGACGGAGGCCACCGCGGGCATGTCCTCGATCGTGTCGAGGGCGCCGGTCATCGTCTGCTCGACGTCGGCCGCGCGCACGGTGGTGCCCGCCTCGGTCCGCCAGACGACGGTGTTGCTGTCGCCGCCGATCCCTTCGAAGCCCTCGTTCAGGAGCTGGGTCGCGCGGCCCGACTCGGTGCCCGGCACTTCGTAGTCGTTCGAGTACGCGGATCCGGCGACGGCCGCGGCGCTCGCGGCGCCGCCGAGGGCGACGAGCCAGAGCAGGACTGCCAGGAGGCGGTGTTTCACACACCACCGTGCGAGTGCTGCCACTGACCGGCTCCCTGATGTGGTTCGTGGATCTTTATCGGGAACAGTCTTGAATGACCTGAACAGCCCGCAAAGAACGCATGAGCGATGACATAAGCGCCAGGGACACTTTGGCAGCACCTGGAGATCGTTGGACCGCTTCGTGGCTTTCCTCACAAGAGCACAAAAGGCGTGCGAGGCCCCACCGGGACCTCGCACACCGTCCTGAGAAGCGCGGATGTCAGCCCGACACGCTCGCGCGCCCGTTCTCTATGTGACCCATCAGGCGCCGCCGGAAGGCGGGCTCGCCCACCGCCGTGACCTCGACGTCGTACCAGCCGTGCTCGTCGTCCGTCTGCCAGGCGATCGTGCGGCTGCTGCCCGCCTTGACGCGGACGACCCGCGTGCGCGACCTGACGTGACGTTCCGGGACATATCCGACAGGTTCGACCTTGAAGACGAGCTCCTTGCGGCCCCGGTTGGCCAGTGTGACGTGGATCTCCCGACGGGTGATCGCGGAGGCGAGCTGCGCGCTGCCGTCCTTGCCGCCCGCGAACTCGCGCCGGAAGCCGTTCGGCCCGGTGATCGTGAAGGCGTACGCGTCCTTGGCCACCGGAACGGTCCAGGAGCCCTCGCGGACGACGTCCTGGTGCTGCGGGACCGGGAACTCGTCCGCGTACGGATAGAGCGCGAAGTGCGCGCTGGAGCGGCCGCCGTTGCGCAGCCGCACCGACAGAGCGCCGCCCTCGCCCGGCTTCACGTACGCGTCGGGCTGGTAGGGCAGCGGGCGGGCGCGGCGGGTGCCGGGCTCCTGGACCGGCATGGACTGCTTCAGGGGCGGCTGCGGTGACCAGCGGCCGCTGAACTCCGGGATGGCGCCGGGCTGTTCGACCTCGGGCTGCCGGTGACCGCGCTTGAAGTCGAAGGCGCCGGTGAGGTCGCCGGTGACCTTGCGGCGCCAGGCGCTGATGTTGGGTTCCTTCACGCCGGTCCACTTCTCCAGGAAGCGCACGACGGAGGTGTGGTCGAAGACCTCGGACGTGACGTAGCCGCCGACGGTCCAGGGCGAGACGACGAGCATGGGGACGCGCGCGCCGAGGCCAGTGGGCTTCCCCTCCCAGCGCTCCTCCTTCGCCTCGTCGCTGTCGCCGCCGGGCACGGGCGGCGGGACATGGTCGAAGAAGCCGTCGTTCTCGTCGTAGTTGATGAAGACGGCGGTGCGGCGCCAGACCTCGGGGTGCGAGGCGAGGGCGTCGAGGACCTTGTAGACGATGGTCGCGCTGTGGATCGGCGAGGAGACGCTGGGGTGCTCGGAGTCGAGGGCTGAGGGCACCAGGTAGCTGACCTTGGCCAGCTTGCCGCCCGCGACGTCCTTGGCGAACTCATCGGCGAGCTTGCCGGTGGGCACGCGCCGCAGGCCGCGCTCGAAGAGCGACTTCTCGGCCTTGGTGAGGGTGGCGACGCCCTCCTCCAGGGTGGCCAGCAGCTTCTCGCGCTCGGCGTCGTCCTTGGCGTCGCGCACCTTGGCGTAGAAGGCCTCCATGAAGGTCAGGCCGGTCTTGGCGAGGACCTTGCGGGCGATGGCCTTGAAGGTGGTGAAGAACTCGATCTGGTTGTCGGTGAAGTTCTCCCACTCGGTGTACGTCTGCCAGCTCACGCCCGCCTTCTCCAGGCGCTCGGCGTACGTCCCCCAGTCGTAGCCGGGGTGGGTGCCCTCGGCGTACGCGTCGTTCTCGACGGCCCGCTTGCCGTTCGCCTCATAGCCCGTCTTGCCGCTCCACAGGTGGTTGCGGTTGGGGCTCGTGGAGGTGTGGATGGACGAGTGGTAGGCGTCGCAGACCGTGAAGGTGTCGGCGAGTTCGTAGTGCAGCGGGATGTCGTCGCGCGTGTAGTACGCCATGGTCGCGGCGGTCTTGGCGGTGATCCAGCCGTCCATCCAGCCGTCGTGCCAGGCCTTGGCGCCGCCGCTCCAGGAGTGGTCGAGGGCGCCGATGTACTGCAGGTCCTTCTTCTGCGCCGCGGCGGCCTCGCGGACGGGGAAGGGCATGACCGTGCGCAGCACGCCCGGCTGCTCGAACACGGACTTGCCGCCCGGGAGCCGGATGGCGTTGCGGTCGCCGAAGCCGCGTACGCCGCGCAGGGCGCCGAAGTAGTGGTCGAAGGACCTGTTCTCCTGCATGAGGATGACGACGTGCTCGATCGAGTCGAGCCCGCCACTGCCGGGTTTGTGCCGGTCCTGTGCCAGTGCCTGCTGCAACGACGGCGGCAGGAAGGATCCGACGGCGGCGGCGCCGAGTGCGCCACCGCCGACTGCCATCAGCCGCCTGCGTGAAATCTCCGGGGACACGTACGACCTCCAGTCGACGGCCAATGGTTCTCTGCTGATCCATTGACCTACTCGGCGGGACGCTAGTGAAGTCCGGTATCCGTGTGAAGACTTGGGGACGAAGTCGACGTGAACGGATGGGCCGGGCGGAAGACCCGGGTGCGGGGCGTCGCTTCAGAAGCCGATCAGGAGCCCCGCCCAGAGGGCCACCGTCGACGCCGCGAGCGTGGCGGGGACGGTCAGCACGCCGAGGCGCGTGAAGGTCCCCAACTCCGCGTCCGTGCCGTGGTCGTGCAGGATGCGGCGCCACAGCAGCGTGGCGAGCGAGCCGACGTAACTCAGGTTCGGGCCGATGTTGACGCCGATCAGGGCGGCGAGGACGGGGCCGGGGCCCGCGGGGGCGACGGCGGGCAGCAGGGCGAGGATCGCGGGCAGGTTGTTGATGAGGTTGGCGAGCACGGCGGCGACGGCCGCCACGGCGAGCAGCGCGGGCAGCGACGCGCCGTCCGGCAGGAGCCACTCGATCCCGGAGCCGAGGCCGTTGTCGACGACCGCCTTGACGACGATGCCGAGCGCGAGCACGAACAGGCAGAACAGCGGGCTCGCGGAGCGGACGAGCCCGGTGGCGGTCGTCCGCTTGCGCCGCAGCGCACGGCCCGCGAGCACCGCCGCCCCGGCCAGGGCGGCCCACAGGGGTTCGAGGCCCGCGAGCGAGGTCACGACGAACCCGGCGAGCGTGAGGCCGAGGACGACCAGGGTGAAGACCGGCACGGGGGTCGGCTCGGTCTCCTTGGGCTCAAGGGCGCCCGCGGCCAGATCGGCGGCGAAGTACCGCCGGAAGACCACGTACTCGATCCCGATCGCGACGAGCCAGGGCAACGCCATGAGCATCGCGAACCGCGTGAAGGTGAGCCCGCTCGCGGTGAGGGCGAGGAGGTTGGTGAGGTTGGAGACGGGCAGCAGGAGCGAGGCCGAGTTGGCCAGGTGGGCGGTGGCGTAGACGTGCGGCCGCGGCCTGGCGCCGACGCGGGCGGCGGTGGCGAAGACGACCGGCGTGAGCAGCACGACGGTGGCATCGAGGCTCAGCACGGCGGTGATCGCGGCGGCGACACCGAAGACGCCGCCGAGCAGCGCCTTGGTCCGCCCGCCGCACAGCCGGGCGACGAGATCCCCGGCGGCGGCGAAGAGCCCGTCGTCGGCGCAGAGTTGAGCGAGCACGAGCACGGCGGCGAGGAACCCCACGACCGGCAGCAGGCTCTCGACCTCCGCGAGCGCGTGCTGCGGCGAGACGGCCCCGAGCGCCACGACGAGCCCGGCGGCGGGCAGCGCGGCGGCGGCCTCGGGCCACTGCTTGGGCCGTATGACGGCGAACGCGAGCACGGCGAGCAGCAGGCCCACGGAGAGGATCTCGGCGGTGACGGTGTTCAGGGGGCGCTCCGTGGCCCGAGGTGGGGCGGTGGTTCGGGGTGGGGCGGTGGTTCGGCGGGACGGATGCTCCCCATGGAGCGACGGCTGACAGCGCCCCGCCCGCCCACTCGATCGCTCCGGGGCAATCGGGTGGGCGGGCGGGAAAGATCCGCCGCGAAGCGGCGGTTCAGGCAGCCTCTGCTTCAGGCCGGCGCATGCGTGGCGCCGCCCTGGATCCCGTACAAGCCGTGGAGGCTAACCCTCCACGCCCAGCTTCTCCAGGATCAGTTCCTTGACGCGGGCAGCGTCGGCCTGACCCCGGGTCGCCTTCATGACCGCGCCGACCAGCGCACCGGCCGCCGCGACCTTGCCGCTGCGGATCTTGTCGGCGATGGCGGGGTTGCCCGCGATCGCCTCGTCCACGGCGGTCGTCAGCGCGCCCTCGTCGGACACGACCTTCAGGCCGCGCTTCTCGACGACCTCGTCCGGCGTGCCCTCGCCGGCCAGGAGGCCCTCGAAGACCTGACGGGCCAGCTTGTCGTTCAGGTCGCCCTTGGCGACGAGCTCGGCGACCCGGGCGACCTGCACCGGGGTGACCCCCAGCTCGTCCAGGGCCTTGCCCGACTCGTTCGCCGCGCGGGCCATCTCGCCCATCCACCACTTGCGCGCGGCGGCCGAGTCGGCCCCCGCCTCGATGGTGGCGACGATCGGGTCGACCGCACCGGCGTTCAGGATCGACTGCATGTCGTGCTCCGAGACACCCCACTCCTCGCGGAGGCGGTTGCGGCGCACGCGCGGCATCTCGGGGAGACCGGCACGCAGTTCCTCGACCCACGTACGGGCCGGGGCGACGGGGACGAGGTCGGGCTCCGGGAAGTACCGGTAGTCCTCGGCGTTGTCCTTGATGCGACCCGACGTCGTGGAGCCGTCCTCCTCGTGGAAGTGACGGGTCTCCTGGATGATCGTGCCGCCGCCGTTCAGGACGGCCGCGTGACGCTGGATCTCGAAGCGCGCCGCACGCTCCACGGAACGGAGCGAGTTGACGTTCTTCGTCTCCGAGCGCGTACCGAACTCCTCGCGGCCGTGCGGCCGCAGGGAGAGGTTCACGTCGCAGCGCATCTGGCCCTTGTCCATGCGGGCCTCGGAGACGTCGAGCGCCTTGATGACCTCGCGCAGCTCGGCGACGTACGCCTTGGCGACCTCGGGAGCCCGCTCGCCCGCGCCCTCGATCGGCTTGGTGACGATCTCGATGAGCGGGATACCGGCGCGGTTGTAGTCCAGGAGCGAGTGCGACGCGCCGTGGATACGGCCCGTCGCGCCGCCCACGTGGGTGGACTTGCCGGTGTCCTCCTCCATGTGGGCGCGCTCGATCTCCACGCGGAAGACCTCGCCGTCCTCCAGCTGGACGTCCAGATAGCCGTTGAAGGCGATCGGCTCGTCGTACTGGGAGGTCTGGAAGTTCTTCGGCATGTCCGGATAGAAGTAGTTCTTCCGGGCGAAGCGGCACCACTCGGCGATCTCGCAGTTCAGCGCGAGGCCGATCTTGATGGCGGACTCGACGCCGATCTCGTTGACGACCGGCAGCGCGCCGGGCAGTCCGAGACAGGTCGGGCAGGTCTGGCTGTTGGCGTCCTGCTTGAGCTCGGTGGAGCAGCCGCAGAACATCTTGGTCTTGGTGCCCAGCTCGACATGGACCTCAAGGCCCATGACGGGGTCGTACGTCGCGAGGGCATCCTCGTACGACACCAGGTCAGTCGTGACAGTCACGGTGAAACTTTCCCTCTCAACCCAGCAGGACGTCGTCGTCGCCGAGCTTCTTCAGCTCGCGATAGAGCAGAGCAAGACCGGTGACGATGGCGGCGGCGGAGACAGCGGCGTCGACGAGACGGAGCGTGTCGTTCTCCTTGCGGGCCATCCTGGCCTGCTTGACGACGGAGACCGCCCCGAACGCGGTGGTGGCCATCGACAGGTACGCGCCGGGCTTCGACTTCCTGAAGCCCTTCGCCTTGGCAGTCATCGGACTCATAGTGACGGTGCCTCCTCAAGCAGCGGGTGACCCCACCTTTCCACGAAGGCGGCCTCGACGGCGGCTCCCACCTTGTAAAGGCGGTCGTCCTTCATGGCGGGGGCGATGATCTGCAGCCCGACGGGCAGGCCGTCCTCCGGCGCGAGGCCGCAGGGCAGCGACATGGCGGCGTTGCCCGCCATGTTCGACGGGATGGTGCACACGTCCGCGAGGTACATCGCCATCGGGTCGTCGGCGCGCTCGCCGATCGGGAAGGCGGTGGTGGGCGTCGCGGGCGAGACGATCACGTCGACCTGCTCGAAGGCCTTCTCGAAGTCCTTCGTGATCAGCGTGCGGACCTTCTGGGCGCTTCCGTAGTACGCGTCGTAGTAGCCGGAGCTCAGGGCGTACGTGCCCAGGATGACGCGGCGCTTGACCTCGTCGCCGAAGCCCGCCTCGCGGGTCAGCGCGGTGACGTCCTCGGCGGACTTCGTGCCGTCGTCACCGACGCGCAGGCCGTAGCGCATGGCGTCGAAGCGCGCGAGGTTCGACGAGCACTCGGAGGGCGCGATCAGGTAGTACGCGGAGAGCGCCAGGTCGAAGGACGGGCAGTCAAGATCGACGATCTCGGCGCCGAGCTCCTTGAGCAGCGCCACCGACTCCTGGAAGCGCTGGACGACACCGGCCTGGTAGCCCTCGCCCGCGAACTGCTTGACGACACCGACGCGCATGCCCTGTACGGAGCCGTTGCGGGCCGCCTCGACGACCGAGGGCACCGGGGCGTCGATGGACGTCGAGTCGAGCTCGTCGTGCCCGGCGATGACCTCGTGCAGCAGGGCCGCGTCGAGGACCGTGCGGGCACAGGGGCCGCCCTGGTCCAGGGAGGACGAGAACGCCACCATGCCGTAGCGCGAGACGCCGCCGTAGGTGGGCTTGACGCCGACCGTGCCGGTGACGGCCGCGGGCTGGCGGATGGAGCCGCCGGTGTCCGTGCCGATGGCGAGGGGGGCCTCGTACGACGCGAGCGCGGCGCTGGAGCCGCCGCCCGAGCCGCCGGGGATGCGGGTGAGGTCCCACGGGTTGCCGGTGGGGCCGTACGCGCTGTTCTCGGTGGAGGACCCCATGGCGAACTCGTCCATGTTGGTCTTGCCGAGGATGACGACGCCGGCTTCCTTCAGCTTGCGCGTGACGGTCGCGTCGTACGGCGGGATCCAGCCTTCGAGGATCTTGGAACCGACCGTGGTCGGAACGCCCTCGGTGGTGAAGATGTCCTTGAGCGCGAGCGGGACGCCGGCCAGCGGGCCCAGCTTCTCGCCCTTCTCCCGCTTGGCGTCGATGGCGCGGGCCTGCGCGAGCGCGCCCTCACGGTCGACGTGCAGGAAGGCGTGCACCTTCTCGTCGACGGCCTCGATGCGGGCGAGGTGGGCCTCGGTGACCTCGACGGCCGTGAGCTCGCCGGAGGCGATCCTGGAGGCGATCTCGGCGGCGGTGAGCCTGATGATGTCGATCTTGCTGTCCGTCATGGTGGGTTAGTCCTCCCCCAGGATCTGCGGCACCTTGAAACGCTGCTGCTCTTGGGCCGGGGCTCCGGAGAGCGCCTGCTCGGGGGTGAGCGACGGACGGACCTCGTCCGCGCGCATGACGTTCGTCAGCGGCAGCGGGTGGGAGGTCGGCGGTACGTCTTGGTCGGCGACCTCGGAGACGCGGGCGACCGCGCCGATGATGTCGTCGAGCTGTCCGGCGAAGTGGTCGAGCTCTTCTGCCTTCAGCTCCAGACGTGCAAGGCGGGCGAGGTGGGCGACCTCCTCGCGCGTAATGCCAGGCATGCGGCGATCCTCTGGGGGTGAGTGTGTGGTTTGTGGCCCAATCCTATGGGGCCGCACCCCGTGCACGTGAAACGGATTCCCTCGGCAGGCCTCCGGGCAGGCCCAGGCCGTCGTTCCACCCCCGGCAGCCGGGCCGGTCCCGCGGCTACTTCACGGCGTCCGCCTCCGCGGCGGCGCGAGCCGCCGCCGCCTCCTCGGCGGCGACATCCACCGGCCTGCGCCAGCCGCGCGAGCCCCGCGCCCGCAGCCAGGCGGTCGTCTCGTCCGGCGGCATCGCCGCCGCGACGAGCCACCCCTGCACCGCGTCGCACCCCAGGTCGCGCAACCGCTCCCACGTCTCGTCGTCCTCGACGCCCTCGGCGACGACGAGCAGTCCCAGGGAGTGTGCGAGGTCGACGGTGCAGCGGACGATCTCCGCGTCTTCGTTGTCGATGGCAAGGCGCGCCACGAACGAGCGGTCGATCTTCAGCTCGCTGACCGGCAGCCGCCGCAGATGCACCAGGGACGAGTACCCCGTGCCGAAGTCGTCGAGCGACATCTTGACCCCGTGGCCGGTCAGACCGGCCAGCGTGTCCGCGGCCCGCTGCGGGTCCTCGAGGAGGACGTGTTCCGTTATCTCCAGTTGGAGCGCTCCCGCGGGTACGCCGTGCCGGGCCAGGCGTGCCGCGACCGCTCCGGCGAAGCCGGGGGTGTGCACGTCGCGCGGCGAGACGTTCACCGCGACGGGGACCTTGAGCCCCATCGCCTGCCACTTCGCCACCTGGGCGAGGGCCGTCTCCAGGACGTACTCCGTCAGGTGCGGCATGAGCCCGGACGACTCCGCTATGGCGATGAACTCGTCCGGCGGCACCTTCCCGCGTTCGGGATGCACCCACCGCACCAGCGCCTCGAGCCCCGCGACGCGACCGTCGAACTGGACCTTCGGCTGGTAGTGGAGCTCGACGTCACCCGCGTCAAGGGCCCGCCGCAGATCGCCCAACAGGCCCAGCCGGTCGGGGGTGTTGGAGTCGCGCTTGGACTCGTACACCTCGACGCCCGTGCGGTCCCGCTTGGCCTGGTACATCGCGACGTCCGCCCGCCGCAGCAGGCCCTCCGCGTCCATCGCGTGGTCGGGGAAGACCGCGAGCCCGGCGCTGGCCTCGAGGACCAGCGTCAGGCCGTCGAGATCGAGGGGCGAGCCGAGGGCCGCGACGAGCGACCGGGCCACGCGGGTGGCCGACGTCGTGGAGTCGGCGACCGGCAGCAGGACGGCGAACTCGTCACCGCCGAGCCGCGCGGCCTCCGCACCGCGGGGCAGGGCGAGGCGCAGCCGGTCGGCGATCTGCAGCAGCAGACGGTCGCCCGCGAGGTGGCCGAGGGTGTCGTTCACCGAACGGAAGCGGTCCATGTCGATCAGCATCAGGGCGGAGCGCGCCCCGATCCGCTCGGCGTCGTCCAGGGCCGTCCAGGTCCGTTCGAGCAGCCACTCCCGGTTGGGCAGGCCCGTGAGCGGGTCGCGGAGCTGATCCTCGGCCCTGGCCCGCGCGATCCACAGCGTCGAGTCGAGGGCGACGAGGGGGATCGCGAAGAGCGGCAGCAGGATGGGCGTCGAGGCCGCGACCACGCAGATCAGCGGGGCGATGCCGAGCAGCGCGACGCCGACCAGGCCCTGTCTGACCAGGGCGGTGCGGGTGACCGTGGGCAGGGCGCCGGTGCGCGGCGCGTGGACGTACCAGAGCAGGACGCGGGTGACGACGAGGTAGGCGACCGCGGCGAGCGCCACTTCGGGGGCCGAGTACAGGTCCCAGGTCTCGGGGAGCCAGGGCGACTGCACCGACGGCGCCGTGCCGAACGCGGCCATGGCGAGCGCGCCCGCGCCGATGCCGAGGATGTCGACGGCGCCGTGCAGGATGCCCTGGCGCCAGCGGTGGCGGCGCGCGATGCCGACCAGGACGACGACGGTGAGGCTGACCATTCCGGCGGGCACCCAGCCGTACAGCAGGAGCACCGCGACGGTGAGTGCGCCGCCCGATCCGGTGCCGCCCCACCAGCGGTCGCGGCCGAGCGCGACGAGGTGGCCGACGATCAGGCCCGTGAGGACGGCGAGGGACCAGCCGACCGTGCCGGAGGGAAAGAGCGTGCCGCGTCCGGTGAACGCGTGGAAGAAGCCCGTGCCGAGCACGACGGCGGCGACGGCCACGACGGCAACCGGAAGCACCGGCCAGGGGTCGCGCTCGCCGGACGCGTCGTCCGGGTCGTGCGCCTCGGAGCCGCGCCAGAGCGTCCTGCGCCGTCCGTCGGCGCCGGACTTGGCGGCGCAGGGCCCCGCCGCGTCCCTGCCGCCCGAGGCCTCGCCCACGTCGAGCTCCTGTGTGCCGTACCCGCCGACGGTGCTCCAGGCCCGCTCGCGTCGCTCAACTGCGGTGCTCGGGACGGCGGGGCGCCTGCTCTCGGCTTCGCGCGCCTCCCGTTCCGCTCTGCGTCCGCTGAGCCACGCGCCCGGTCCGCGCCGCAGGCGCGCGCGCAGCCGGGAGTCCGGTGCGGCGCTCTCGGTCGGTTCCATTCCCGTCCCTCTCACAGCCGGCGGTGCCCACGCCACGCGGACTCGGTCCAGAAGTCAGCCGCGTCTGAAACTCCTTCCCTTGCTCCCGGTGAGCAGGGGATACCCCAATCGCAGCGGGGCACGGCAGGCGCACACCTCAACAGTAGGCCGCAGAAGGCTTCTACGGGCAGCGGTCCACTACGGTTGCCCGAATGCGACCCGGCCACCCGTATGCCTCTGGTATGCGCTGAACGGGTGGCCTTCAACCGCTACTCCTCGGTCGGAAGCGCGACTTCCGCTGCCGCGTCCGGCCCCTGTTCCAGCAGGACGGCGAAGCCTTCCTCGTTAAGAACCGGAACCTTCAGCTGCATCGCCTTGTCGTACTTCGAGCCGGGATTGTCGCCCACAACTACGAATGCTGTCTTCTTCGAAACGGAACCGGTGACCTTTGCTCCCCGGCTCTGCAACGCATCTTTTGCGCCATCCCGCGTGTGGTTCTCCAGCGTTCCGGTCACGACGACGGTGAGGCCTTCGAGCGGTCGCGGCCCCTCGTCCTCGCCTCCGCCCTCTTCCTCCATGCGGACCCCGGCCGCGCGCCACTTGCGCAGGATCTCCCGGTGCCAGTCCTCCTCGAACCACTGCTTCAGGGAGGCGGCGATGGTCGGGCCCACGCCCTCCACGGCGGCGAGCTCCTCCTCCGTGGCCTGCTCGATGCGGTCGATCGACCGGAATTCGCGGGCGAGCGCCTCCGCGGCGACCGGGCCGACATGGCGGATGGACAGGCCCGTGATGATCCGCGCGAGCGGGCGCTCCTTGGCCGCCGCGATGTTCTCCAGCATCGAAACGGCGTTCTTCCTGGCCTCGCCCTGCTGGTTGGCGAAGACCGTGGCGATCTTCTCCTCGCCCGTCTTGGGGTCCCGCTTGGGCAGACCGCTGTCCTGATCCAGTACGTACGCCTTGATGGGCAGGAGGCGCTCGATGGTCAGGTCGAAGATGTCGCCCTCGTCGAGAATCGGCGGCTCGGAGGGCTCAAGGGGCTTGGTGAGCGCGGCGGCGGCCACATACCCGAAGTTCTCGATGTCCAGGCTCTTGCGGCCCGCGAGGTAGAAGAGCCGCTCGCGCAACTGGGCGGGGCAGGACTGGGCGTTGGGGCACCGGAGGTCGATGTCGCCCTCCTTCATCGGCCGCAGCGCCGTCCCGCACTCGGGGCACTCGGCGGGCATCACGAACTCCCGCTCGGTGCCGTCACGCAGGTCGACGACGGGGCCGAGGATCTCCGGGATGACGTCGCCCGCCTTGCGCAGGACGACCGTGTCCCCGATGAAGACGCCCTTCTTCTTCACCACGTCCTGGTTGTGCAGGGTGGCGAACTCGACCTCGGATCCCGCGACGGTCACGGGCTCCACCTGGGCGTACGGCGTGACGCGGCCGGTGCGGCCGACGCCCACGCGGATGTTGACCAGCTTGGTGTTGACCTCCTCGGGGGCGTACTTCCAGGCGATCGCCCAGCGCGGGGCACGCGAGGTCGAGCCGAGGCGGCCCTGGAGCGGGATCTCGTCCAGTTTCACGACGACGCCGTCGATCTCGTGCGCCACCGAGTGGCGGTTCTCGCCGAAGTACGTGATGAACTCCCGCACGCCGTCGAGCCCTTGGACCACCTTGTTGTGCTGGGCGGTGGGCAGGCCCCAGCCGTGCAGCAGCTCATAGGCGTGGCTGAGGCAGTCGATGTCGAAGCCCTCGCGGGCGCCGATGCCGTGCACCACCATGTGCAGCGGGCGCGTCGCGGTGACGCGCGGGTCCTTCTGGCGCAGCGAACCCGCCGCCGCGTTGCGCGGGTTGGCGAAGGGCTTGTCGCCCGCCTCCACCAGGCGGGCGTTCAGCTCCTCGAACTTCTCCATGGGGAAGAAGACCTCGCCGCGGATCTCGACCAGGGCGGGGATGTCGTCGCCCTTGAGGCGGTCCGGGATGTCCGCGATGGTGCGGACGTTCGGTGTGATGTCCTCACCCGTGCGGCCGTCGCCGCGCGTGGCCGCGCGTGTGAGCTTGCCGTCCTCGTACGTGAGGTTCACGGCGAGGCCGTCGACCTTCAGTTCGCACAGGAAGTGGTAATCGCCGGTGCCGACCTCCTTGGCCACGCGGTCGGCCCAGGCGGCGAGCTCCTCGTCGTCGAAGGCGTTGTCCAGGGAGAGCATCCGCTCGCGGTGCTGCACCGAGGTGAACTCGGTCTCGTACGCCCCGGAGACCTTCTGGGTGGGCGAGTCGGGCGTGCGCAGCTCGCTGTACTCGTCCTCCAGGGCCTGAAGCGAACGAAGGAGCTTGTCGAACTCGGCGTCGCTGACGACCGGTTGGTCGTTCACGTAGTACCGGAAGCGGTGCTCCTCGATCTGTTCGGCCAGCTGGGCGTGCTGATCCCGTGCCTCGGCGGGCACAGAGCCTTGCTGTTCGACAGCCACCGTTTCGTCCTCCCGTTACGTCATACCCAATTACTCAGGGTTGTCCGCGAGTGATCTCGCCGCCCTGGCGCAGTGGGCGAGCACCGCGCGCGCGTACGCGGGGGAAGCCCCTGCGAGCCCGCACGACGGAGTGACCACGACCGACTCCGCGAGAGAACCCGGATTCAGCCCCAGCCTGCGCCACAGCGTCCTGACACCCATGACGCTACCGGCAGGGTCTGACAATGAGCCGTCCACGCCCGCCACGACACCGGCGAAGAGCTTCGTGCCCCCCTCGACGGCCTCACCGATCGCCTCGTCGTCACGCTCGGTGAGGAGCGAGAAGTCGAACGAGATCGCGTCGGCCCCGGCACGGCGCAGGAGCGCGAACGGCACGTCGGGCGCGCAGGAGTGCACGACGGCGGGCCCGTCCGCGTGGACGCCGATGACGTCGCGCAGGGTGCTCTCCACGAGCTGCCGGTCCACGGCGCGGTGGGTGCGGTACTCGCTCGCCGTCTTGATGTGTCCGCGCAGGACGGCGACGAGCGAGGGTTCGTCGAGCTGCAGCACGATCTGGGCGCCGGGGATCCTGCGGCGTACGTCGGCAAGGTGGGCGCGCAGGCCCTCGGCGAGGGATCCGGCCAGGTCACGGCAGGCGCCGGGGTCGGAGAGAGCGGACTCGCCGTTCTTCAGCTCAAGCGCTGCCGCCAGCGTCCACGGCCCCACGGCCTGCACCTTGACCGGACCTTCGTACCCCTGGGTGAACTCCTCCAGGGCGTCGAGGTCTTCGCCGAGCCACGCCTTCGCGCGGCGCGTGTCCCGGCCGGGCCGGTCGCCGATGCGCCAGCCGCTGGGCTCCACGCGCGCGTAGAGCTCGACCAGCATTCCGGCGGTCCGGCCGATCATGTCGGCGCCCGGCCCGCGCGCGGGCAGCTCCGCCAGATACGGGAACTCCTCGAAGCTGCCCGTGACGGTCTTCGCGGTCTCCCGGGCGTCGCCGCCCGGCATGGACCCGATGCCGGTGGCCGGGCCCCAACTGATGTCGGTCACTGTCCCGGCCGCACCGTCAGGTCGTTGACCTCGGCGTCGCGCGGCAGGTCGATCGCCATCAGGATCGTCGTGGCGACCGACTCCGGGTCGATGAAGCGGGAGGGGTCGTACGCCTTGCCCTCCTGCTGGTGGACCTTGGCCTGCATGGCGCTGGCCGTGCGGCCCGGGTACACGGAGGTGACCCGCACGCCGTTGGCGTGCTCCTCGGCGCGCAGGGCGTCGGCCAGGGCCTTGAGGCCGTGCTTGGAGGCGGCGTAGGCGGACCAGTCGGCGTGGGCGCTCAGGCCCGCGCCCGAGTTGACGAAGACCACGTGGCCCTGTGCGACGCGCAGTTGGGGCAGGAAGTGCCGGGTCAGCTCGGCAGGGGCGATGAGGTTGACGTTGAGCTGGTGGCGCCAGGACTTGGGGGTGAGGTCACCGACCCGGCCCAGGTCGACGACGCCCGCGATGTGGAGCAGGGAGTCCACCCGGTCGGGCAGCGACTGGTGGCCGAACGCCCAGGAGAGCTTGTCCGGGTCGGAGAGGTCGCCCACGAGCGTGTCCGCCCCGGGGAATTGCGCGGCCAGTTCCTTCGCGCGGCCCGCGTCCCGTGCGTGCAGGACGAGGGCGTCGCCGCGTGCGTGGAGGCGGCGGGCGACGGCGGCGCCGATGCCTGAGCCCGCCCCGGTGATCACATGTGTTGCCATGCGTCCATCGTCGCACCCCGGCAGGTGCAGGTCAGCGCACGCCCATGGACTCCTCCAGGTGGGCGAGCGCGCCGACCGGCTCCTCGGCGAAGAAGACGAGACCGGTCAGCGGCACCGGCAGGAAGCCCTCGTCCTCCATGCGCTGGAACTGCTCCTTCAAGCCGTCGTAGAAGCCCGCCGAGTTGAGCAGGACCACCGGCTTGGTGTGCTTGCCGTGCTTCTTCAGTTCGAGGATCTCGGTGGCCTCGTCCAGCGTGCCCGTGCCGCCGACCATGATCACGACGGCGTCGGACTTCTCCAGGAGCAGCGCCTTGCGCTCGGCGAGGTCGCGCGCGATCACCATCTCGTCGGGCGCGGAGACAGCACGGGCCTTGGCGGCGAGGAAGTCGACGGAGACTCCGACGAGCCGCCCGCCCGCCTCCTCCACTCCATCGGCGACGACCTTCATCAGGCCGCTCTCCGAACCGCCCCACACCAGGGTGTGGCCGCCCCTGCCGAGCAGCTCGGCGAACTCGCGCGCGGGGCGGGTGTAGCGGTCGGGGAGGTCGGCTGCGGAGAGGAAGACACAGATGTTCATGGCTTCACCGTACGATCCGGCACAGACTGGGTGGGACGCGGCCGCTCACAGAAGGAGACCACGGTGACAGCAGGACACACGATCACCATCGAGCAGGGCACCGACCTCGTACGGGTGGTGCGGGACGGCCAGGTCGTGGCCGAGAGCCGACGCCCGCTGCTGCTGCGCGAGACGGGCTACCCGGTGCGCCACTACCTCCCGCCCCAGGACGTGCGCACCGATCTCCTGACCCCCTCGGACACCACCACGTACTGCCCGTTCAAGGGGACGGCGTCCTACTGGTCGCTGCCCGGCGCCGAGGACGGCAAGGACGCGGTCTGGGGTTATCCCGAGCCCAAGGACGCGGTGGCGCAGATCAAGGACCACTTCTGCTTCTACTCGTACGAAGTGGAAGCGGCCGACTAGCGAGCGGGACGGACGGAGGGCCTAGGCCGCCGCCGTGGCCCTCTCCGTCGTCGCGATCGTCGCCGACCCCACCACGCGCGTGCCGTCGTACAGCACGATCGCCTGGCCGGGGGCCACGCCGCGCACGGGCTCGTCGAAGGACACCCGCAGCTCCGAGCCGTCGACCAGCTCCGCGCGCACCGGCGTCTCGCCGCCGTGCGCCCGCAGCTGCGCGGTGTACGTGCCGGGCCCGGAGGGGGCCACTCCGCACCAGCGGGGCTTGATGGCCGTCAGGCCCGTGACGTCCAGGGCGGCCGCCGGGCCGACCGTCACGGTGTTGTTCACCGGGGAGATGTCCAGGACGTAGCGCGGCTTGCCGTCGGGGGCCGGGGTGCCGATCCGCAGGCCCTTGCGCTGGCCGATGGTGTAGCCGAAGGCGCCCTCGTGGGTGCCCAGCTTGTTGCCCTCGGCGTCGACGATGTCGCCCTCCGCCTTGCCGAGGCGGTCCGCGAGGAAGCCCTGGGTGTCGCCGTCGGCGATGAAGCAGATGTCGTGGCTGTCGGGCTTCTTGGCGACGGCCAGGCCCCGCTCCTCGGCCTCCGCGCGGATCTCCTCCTTGGTGGTGAGCGTGTCACCGAGGGGGAACATCGCGTGGGCGAGCTGGCGGTCGTCCAGGACCCCCAGGACGTACGACTGGTCCTTGGCCATGTCCGAGGCGCGGTGCAGCTCGCGCGTGCCGTCCTCGTTCACGACGACCGTGGCGTAGTGGCCGGTGACGACCGCGTCGAAGCCCAGCGCGAGCGCCTTGTCCAGGAGCGCCGCGAACTTGATCTTCTCGTTGCAGCGGAGGCACGGGTTGGGGGTGCGCCCCGCCTCGTACTCGGCGATGAAGTCATCGACGACGTCCTCGCGGAACCGCTCGGCCAGGTCCCAGATGTAGAAGGGGATGCCGATGACGTCCGCGGCGCGGCGGGCGTCGCGGGAGTCCTCGATGGTGCAGCAGCCTCGCGCGCCCGTGCGGAACGACTGCGGGTTCGCCGAGAGTGCCAGGTGCACTCCGGTCACGTCGTGCCCTGCTTCGGCGGCGCGCGCGGCGGCGACGGCGGAGTCCACGCCGCCCGACATGGCGGCGAGTACGCGAAGGGGGCGGGGGTGCTGCGGGGTCCGGTTCTCAGTCATAGCTCTAACAGGGTACGGGCCCGCGGGAACCAGCCGCCCGTGAGTAAGCGTTGACGATCACATGGGGGAAGAAAAGGACACGACGGCGGAGCAGGGCCGGGGGCGCCGGGGCGTCAATCGGCGGACGCTCCTGATCGGCGGCGCGGCGGCGGCCGTCGGCACGGCCGCGCTCGCTTCGGACCAGCTGGGCCGCCTGTGGTGGCGGCTGCCCGGCGTCGTCAAGAAGCGCAAGGAGGGCGAGGTCGACGCCCGGGGCGCCCAGTGGGTCGCCGCGTCCGACTACAACTGGCGCCGCGCGGACCGCCCCGACGACTACGGAATCGACATGGTCGTCATCCACGTGGTGCAGGGCGGGTACGCGACGGCGCTGAGGGTGTTCAAGGACCCGGCGCACGGCGCGGCGGCCCATTACGTGGTGCGCAAGGACGGGCACGTCGCCCAGATGATCCGCGAGCTGGACGTGGCGTTCCACGCGGGGAACAAGAGCTACAACGAACGGAGCATCGGCATCGAGCACGAGGGCTTCGTCGACCGGAAGTCCTCGTTCACCGATGCCATGTACGAGTCGTCGGCGCGGCTCACGGCCGGGATCTGCGAGCGGTACGACATCCCGGTGGACCGGAAGCACATCATCGGGCACGTGGAGGTGCCGGGCACGGACCACACGGATCCCGGGCCGCACTGGGACTGGGACCGGTACATAGGGCTGGTGAAGAAGGCCCGCACCGCCCTCGGGTGAGACGTCCTGCCGAGGGTGCGCCGGGTGACGCGGCCTACCGAAGGTGCACCGGCAGCGACTCCACCCCGTACACGATCGACAGCTTGCGGAACGCGAGCTCCTCGGGGTCGACCGCGAGCCGCATCCCGGGGAAGCGCTTCACCAGGGCCGGGTAGGCGGCGCGCAGCTCCATGCGGGCCAGTTCGGCGCCGATGCAGCGGTGGATGCCGTAGCCGAAGGCGAGGTGGCCCGAGGCCTTGCGGTGCGGGTCGAAGCCGCCGCCGTCGGGGGTGTACTTGGCGTCGCGGTTGCCGCCGCTGAGGGAGCACAGGACCAGGTCGCCCTTGGGGATGAGCACCCCGGCTATCTCGATGTCCTCGCGGGCGAAGCGCGGGAAGGCCACCTGTACGACGGTGAGGTAGCGCAGGGCCTCCTCGACGAAGGGGGCGGCCGCCGATTCGTCGTCCCGCAGCCGTGCGGCGGTCTGCGGGTCCTGCAGGAGCAGCAGGGAGCCGAGGGCCACCATGCTCGCGGTGGTCTCGAAGCCGCCGGTGAGGATGCCGTCGGCGAGACCGGCGAGCTCCTCGTCGTCGACCGTGTCGCCGTGCTCCTTCACGATCATGCCGAGCAGTCCGTCGCCCGGGTTCTCGCGCTGCTTCTTGACGACGTCCCGGAAGTAGGAGAGCGAGGCGGATATGGCCCCGAAGGGAGCGGTCGCCCCGCCGAAGAGGTCGAAGCGCTCCATGGCCAGCTGCTGGAAGTCGTGGCGGTCCTCGTACGGCACGCCGAGCAGTTCGCAGATCGTCAGCGACGGGATCGGCAGCGCGAAGGCCTCGACGAGGTCGACGGGCCCTTCGGCGGCTTCCATCGCGTCGAGCCGCTCCTCGACGATGGCCTCGATCCGGGGCGTGAGGCGGCGCAGCCTGCGCATCGTGAACTCGGGCGTGAGGATGCGGCGCAGATGCGTGTGGACCGGGGGGTCGCTGAAGCCGAGGCCGCCGGGGTTGTGGTCCTCGACCACGCCCGCGTTGCCCGCGAGGTTCGTGAAGTCGTTGCTGAAGCCGCCGGTCGCGCCGAGGACGGCCTTCACCTCGTCGTAGCCGGTGACCACCCAGGCGTCCATGCCGAACGGCAGCGGCACCTTGGAGACCGGCTGCTCCGCCTGGTGCTCGGTGAGCCGGGCCACCGGGTCGAGCCCGTCGCGGCGCATCGGCGCCAGCAGGGGCTCGGGCAGCCGCGAGATCGCCGAGGCGCTGATCCCGTTCTTCTGGATCCTGGAGAGATAGATGCGCCCGAGCCGCGCGGCGATGCGAGAGCGGAGGTTCGCCTTCAATGTGAACTCCATGAGGGGGTTGTCGTGCAGCCCCGAACGCGCGGAGCGGACTCGCGAGCGGCAAGCATAGATCGGCGAGCTGTGGGCGCCGTAGCCCGCTCCTGTGCCTGTCCGCCCGATAGCGGCTGAAACCGGCATCAACTCCGGGCGGGATCAACCGAGTCGTGCGTCACCCTGGTCACGTATCGTCGCGAACCGGGACCAAACTGGCGCCGCAGGAGGCCGGACTCAGCTCAGCCCCGCCGTCCGTGCCCGTTCCACCGCCGGGCCGATCGCCTGGGCCACCGCCGCCACGTCCGCCTTCGTCGAGGTGTGCCCGAGAGAGAAGCGCAGTGTGCCGCGGGCCAGGTCGGGGTCGGTCCCGGTGGCGAGCAGGACGTGGCTCGGCTGGGCCACGCCCGCCGTGCACGCCGAGCCGGTGGAGCACTCGATGCCCTGGGCGTCGAGCAGCAGCAGGAGGGAGTCCCCCTCGCAGCCGGGGAAGGTGAAGTGCGCGTTCGCGGGCAGGCGGTCGACCGGGTCTCCGCCCAGGAGCGCGCCGGGGACCGCCTCGCGCACGGCGGAGACCAGATCGTCCCGCAGCGCGCCGATCTCGCGGGTGAACCACTCGCGCTGCCCGGCGGCGTGCCGCCCCGCCACCGCGAACGCGGCGATCGCGGGCACGTCGAGCGTCCCGGAGCGCACATGACGCTCCTGCCCGCCACCGTGCAGGACGGGCACGGGGCTGTACTCGCGGCCGAGGAGCAGTGCCCCGATGCCGTACGGACCGCCGATCTTGTGCCCGGAGACGGTCATCGCGGCGAGGCCCGACGCCCCGAAGTCGACGGGCACCTGGCCGAAGGCCTGCACCGCGTCGGCGTGCAGGGGGATGCCGAACTCCGCCGCCACGTAGGCGAGTTCGCGGATCGGCATGATGGTGCCGATCTCGTTGTTGGCCCACATGACGGTGGCGAGGGCGACGTCGTCGGGGTTGCGCTCGATCGCCTCGCGCAGCGCCTCGGGGTGCACGCGGCCGTACGTGTCGACGGGGAGGTACTCGACGGTGGCGCCCTCGTGCTCGCCGAGCCAGTGCACGGCGTCGAGGACGGCGTGGTGCTCGACGGGGCTGGAGAGGACCCGGGTGCGCGCGGGGTCGGCGTCGCGCCGCGCCCAGTACAGGCCCTTCACGGCGAGGTTGTCGGCCTCGGTGCCGCCCGCGGTGAAGACGGTCTCGCTGGGGCGCGCGCCGAGCGACTCGGCGAGCGTCTCGCGGGCCTCCTCGACGGTGCGTCGCGCCCGGCGCCCCGCGGCATGCAATGAGGACGCGTTGCCGGTGACGGCGAGCTGGGCGGTCATCGCCGCGATCGCCTCCGGGAGCATCGGAGTGGTCGCTGCGTGGTCGAGGTAGGCCATGGTGGGCACGATTCTACGAGCCTCGCGGGGCCCCGCGTCCAAGCGGTGTCAGCCCGCGAGACCCCACGACACGGTGTTGTCCATGGACATCAGCACGGCGAGCACGACGAGATCGGCCACACCGAGCCCGAGTCCGAGGAGTGCGCGGCCCTTTCGGCTGGTCCCGCGCAGGAGCGCGATGCCCGCGAGGACGATCGCGATCGGGCCGAGGAAGAGGTTGAGGACGAGCAGTCCGAGCAGGCCGAGGACGAACGAGGCGACGGCCATGCCGTCGGTGTCACGCCGGCCGGTGGGGGCGGGGGCAGGGACGGGGTCGGGGGTGGAAGCGGTGGTGGGCTTGCGGGTGAGGGTGGTGAGTTCCATGGTGCGACTCCTTGCAGGTGCCGTACGGATCAGTGGTGACGCGCTCCGGGGTGGTGGCGCGCCCAGGACCAGTGGCGCGATCAGGACCGGCGACGCGCTCAAGACCGGCGACGCGCTCAGGACCGGCGACGCGCGTGCCGCTCGCGGACCGCGAACACCATGAGCCAGACGCCGATGACGACGGCGGCGACGAGGGTGACGGGGAGCGGCGCGTGGGCCACGGAGCCCAGTGCCACACCGAGCAGCAGGAGAGCGGCGACGAGGAACAACATGGGATGCCTCTCGTTGAGAATTCGGTGAACGCTTGTGGTAACAACTGTTCACTGACTCTGGAGTCTACCGCCTCTCCGGCTTCCCAATCTCGGAGAACAGTTGTTAACTGCATGGCATGAGTCACACTCTCGGCATCCGGCAGGCCCAGAAGCAGAAAACCCGGCAGGCACTCCTGGACGCGGCGCTCCAGCTGCTCGAGGAGCAGAGCCTGAGCAGCCTGGGTCTGCGCGAGGTCACCCGCGCCGTGGGCGTGGCCCCCACCGCCTTCTACCGCCACTTCCGCGACATGGCCGACCTGGGCGTGGCCCTGGTCGAGGAAGCCCTGAGCAGCCTGCACACCACGCTCGTCGCCCTCCTGGCGGCGACCGGCGACAGCGAGGGCGACGACGAGGGCGAGGAACGCATCGCGGCCACGGTCGAGTTGATCGTCGTCTATGTGCGCACCCACCCCGCCCACGTGCGCTTCATCGCGCGCGAGCAGCACGGCGGAGTACAGGCCGTGCGCTCCGCGATAGGCGGTCAACTCACCTTGTTCGCAAGGGAGGTGAAGGACCAGTTCGCCCGGGAGCCCGAGTCGGCGGGCTGGGACGAGGACGACCTCCTGATGCTGGCCAGGATGTACGTCGACCACATGGTGATGACCGCGTCCGCCCTCCTGGAGGCGTCGCCCGACACCGAGGAGCGGGTGGCGGCCAGCGCGCGCCGGCAGCTGCGCCTGGTGTCGCTCGGGCGACGCCACTGGCTGGACGAGCGGTGACCGGGGACGCGACGGGCGCCCCGCGAGCCTCGACTCTCCCGTAAGGAGCTACTAGCCTTACGGTCATGACGACCGACCGCGACTGGACGCTCGACCAGACCTTCGCAGGACCGACCGGCGCCGTCCGCTGGACCGCGCTGGGACCCCAGGACGCGCCGCCCGTCGTCCTGGTCCACGGCACGCCCTTCTCGTCGTACGTCTGGCGGGGCGTGGCCCACGCGCTCTCCCGCGAACACCGGGTGTACGCATGGGACCTGCCCGGCTACGGGACGTCGGAGATGCGCTCCGGGCAGGACGTGACCCTGGCCGCGCAGGCCCGCGTCCTCACCGGGCTCCTCGCGCACTGGGGCCTTGACGAACCCGCCGTCGTGGCCCACGACTTCGGCGGATGCGTCGCGCTGCGCGCCCACTTCCTGCACGGCGCCCGCTATGAGCGCCTCGCCGTCGTCGACCCGGTGGCCCTCGCCCCCTGGGGCTCCCCCGCCTACCGCCTGCTCGGCGCGAACGCCGACGTCTTCGCCCAGCTGCCGCCCGCCCTGCACGAGGCACTGGTGCGCAGTTACGTCGGTTCCGCGAGCCACCGCGGCCTGCACCCCGCGGTGCTCGACCGCCTGGTGGAGCCCTGGTGCACGCAGGAGGGCAGGCCCGCCTTCTACCGGCAGATCGAGCAGAACGACCAGCGGTTCACCGACGAGATCCAGGGCCGATACGGGGAGTTGGCGCTGCCCGTCCTCATCTGCTGGGGCACGGACGACACCTGGATCCCGGTCGAGCGCGGCCACGAGCTCGCCAAGCTGATCCCCGGCGCCCGGCTGCGTCTGATCGAGGGCGCGGGACATCTCGTACAGGAGGACGCGCCCGCCGAACTCACCGGCGAGCTGAGCCGTTTCCTGCGTACAGATCGGTGACCGCGGCGGCGGCGCCCTCCAGCTCGGCCCGCACCTCGGGCGGCGAGAGCACCTCCACACTCGCGGCGAACGGGAGCAGCGTGCGGGCGTCACCGACGACACCGAAACCAAGCCGGACGGTGATCCACTCGCTCTCCCCGTCGTCCTCGGGACGTGCGCTGAGGAACTGCCCCTTCAGGCGCAGGAACTGGGCGAAACGATCGCGCGCGACCCGCGCCGTCACGTCGACGCCGACCGGACGGTCCTCGACCTGGCGCTTCAGCACACGCCAGACGTCGGCGAGTTCGACACCGGGCCTGCGCCGCACGGGCACATCCGTGAGCGTCGCGGCCCGCACCCGGTCGGCGCGGAAGAGCTGGGGCGTGCCGCGCCGGTCGGCGACCAGATACCAGACGCCCGCCTTGGAGACGAGGCCGTAGGGGTCCACCGTGTACGTGCTCGGCTCCGCGTCGCCGCTGTGCCGGTAGCGCAGGCGCAGCCGACGGTCGGAGAACACGGCGTCCTGCAGCACGTCGAGGTCGGCGGTGACCGGATCCGATCCGCGCGGCCCCGGCATCCAGCGCGCCGCGTCGACGAGGATGCGCCGGCTCGTCAGCTCGGCGGCGGGACGGTGCGGTGCGGGCAGGGCCGCCATGACCTTGCGCAGCGCGGAGCCGATCGCGTCCCCGAGTCCGAGCGCGGCGTGCGCGCCCTGGGCGGCCAGGATGAACAGCGCCCGCGACTCGTCCGCCGTGAGCCCCGTGACGTCGGTGCGGAACCCGGGCAGGAGCGCGATGCCCCCGTGCCGCCCGCGCTCGGCGTACACCGGGACGCCGGAGGCCGAGAGCGCCTCGATGTCGCGGTAGATGGTGCGCACCGAGACTTCGAGACGGTCGGCGAGTTCATGGGCGGGGACCTGCCCGCGGGTCTGGAGCAGCAGCAGGATCGAGAGCAGCCGGTCGGATTTCACGCAGCCAAGGATGGCGGACGACGGCGTCGACGGCTGTCAGGTGATGCCGGGAAGGGGGACCTGTCGGCTCCTCCCGGGGCCTGCCTATGATTCAGGCGTGTTCGATTCCCGGCACATCAGGTCATTCCATGAAGTGGTCCGCACCGGTTCCTACTCCGCCGCCGCCCGCTCGCTCGGCTATACGCAGCCGGCGATCACCCAGCAGATGAAGGCGCTCGAACGGTCCGTCGGCACGGTCCTGTTCACCCGCGTCGGCCGCAGGATGCGGCTGACCGAGGCGGGCGAGGCGCTGTCCCGGCACGCGGGGATCATCCTCGGGAACATCAACGCCGCCGAGCAGCAGATGAACGCCATCACGGGCCTGCGCACCGGACGCGTCCGCATCTGCGCCTTCCCCAGCGCCAACGCCACCCTCATCCCCGAGGCGCTGGCCCGGCTCGCGAAGAGCCATCCCGGTGTGCGCGTCGAGCTCCAGGAGAACGAACCGCCCGAGTCGCTCCAGCGCCTGGTGGACGGCGACTGCGACATCACGCTGGCCTTCCACTACCCCGGCCTGCACGAGGACGTGCCGGACGAGGTGATGGAGATCCCGCTGATGGAAGACCAGTTGACGGTCCTCATGCCGGCCCGCCACCCGCTCGCCCGGCGCCGCTCCGTCCGGCTCGTCGACCTCGCGGACGAGCGCTGGATCGCGGGCTGCCTGCGCTGCCGCGCCAACTTCCTGCACGAGTGCGCCGAGCAGGGCTTCGCGCCGGACATCGCCTTCACCACGGACGACAACCTCGTCATCCAGAGCCTGGTCGCCGAGGGGCTCGGCATCGCGATGATGCCGGGGCTCGTCCTCAACTTCCTGCGCCACCGGGAGGTGACGGGCCGGGCCCTCGATCCGGCGTCGCGGCGGCAGGTCTCGGCGTACGCGCTCCGGGAGCACCTGCGGATTCCCGCGACGGCGCTGGTCCTTGAGGAGTTGAAGGCGGTCGCGGCGAACCGGATCGGCTGCTGAGGCGCTCGGCGGCCCTCCGAACACCCCGATCCATAAGCGGAAGTTGGGGCGAGGCTTAGAAACTGTCGTTGGACGTGATGGAAGCGCGGCAGGACGCTGCCTTTATGAGTGCCTCCATCACCGCGTACCGCGCAGCCCGCACCACCGGGCGTCTGGACGACCTCGTCGCCGGCGTCCGCGAGGCCGTCGGCCGTGGCCTGCCGCCGGACCTGACCGCGTATCTCGTCGGCGAGCGGCTCGCGCCCCACCTGGGCGCGGCCGATCTGCTCACCGACGAGCAGTGCGAGGGCGACGACGAGCGCTACCGGCAGCATCTGCTGCACGCCGAGCACGACGGCAGCTTCTCGGTGGTCGGCCTGGTCTGGCTGCCGGGCCAGCACACGCCGGTCCACGACCATGTCTCCTGGTGCGTCACCGGCGTCCACGAGGGCGCGGAGCACGAGCGGCGCTACCGCCTCGTCCCGGCCGCGTCCGGCTCCCCGGCGCGGCTCGTCGCCACCGAGGACCTGGTCAACCCGCAGGGCGCGGTGTGCGGCTTCGCACCGCCCGGCGACATCCACCGGGTCTGGAACGCCGGTACGGAGCGGGCGATCTCGCTCCACGTGTACGGCGCGGACATATCCCGCCTGGGCACCAGCGTGCGCCGGGTGTACGAGCTGCCGGCCGACCGCTGATGGCGCTGCTCGGGCAGCGGCCGCGCGCCGCCACCACGCCGCCCCGCCCCAGCGGCCCCCTGCCGGGACTCGCTCTCGCAGCCCTCGGCGTCGCGGCGGCCTGGGCGACGCATGCGCTGCTCCCCGCCGTCCCGATGCTGACGGCGGCGGTGGTGCTGGGCCTCGCGGCGGCGCATGTCCCGGGTGTGCGTGCCGTCGTACGCGGCCGGGGCAGGGCGGGGCTCTCCCTCGCGGGCAAGCGGCTGATGCGGCTCGGCATCGTGCTGCTCGGCCTGAAGCTGAGCCTGGACGACGTCCTTGGCCTCGGCTGGGCGACGGTGGCGATGGTGCTCGGAGTGGTCGCGGCGACGTTCTTCGGTACGTGGTGGCTTGGCCGCAGGCTCGGCCTGCCCGGCGACCAGCCGCTCCTGATCGCCACCGGCTACTCGATCTGCGGTGCGTCCGCGATCGGCGCGGTCAGCGAGGTGTCCGAGAGCGAGGAGCGGGACGCGGCGGTCTCGGTGGCCCTCGTGACGCTCTGCGGGACGCTCGCCATCGCCGTACTGCCCCTGTTGCAGGGGCCGTTGGGGCTGAGCGACGCGGAGTTCGGGCGGTGGGCCGGTGCGAGCGTGCACGACGTGGGGCAGGTGGTGGCCACCGCGCAGACCGCAGGGGCGGGGGCGCTGGGTGACGCGGTCCTGGTGAAGCTGATGCGGGTGGCGGTGCTCGCGCCGCTGGTGGCGGCGGTGGGTCTCTCCCTGCGGGCGCGGTCCGCCGCGCGCGGGGCGGGGGCGACTGCGGGGAAACGCAGGCCGCCGGTGCTGCCGCTGTTCGTGGCGGGGTTCCTGGGGATGGTCGCGGTGCGGAGCACCGGCTGGGTGCCGGGATCCGCCCTGGACCTGGCGGGTCACGTCCAGGAACTGCTCCTCGCGGCGGCCCTGTTCGGGCTCGGCGCCGCGGTGGACCTGCCCTCGCTCACCCGAACGGGCGGGCGCGTGGCGGCACTTGGGCTGTCCGCCTGGGTGGTGGTGGCGGGGGTTTCCTACGTGGGCGTCGTCCTCACGGCCTGACCGGGGCAGGAAGGCCCGCCCGGGGGAAAGAAGGCCCGCCCGGGGAAAGAAGGCCTGTCCGGCGCCGACCCGCCGGACAGACCCCGTCTAGTGGACCCCCGTCAGGAGAGCCGGACCCGGGCAAGCTGGCGCGACTGGGCGACCAGGCGATCCGCCGCGTCCCAGACCTCCGCGTCCTCCTCCAGGAAGCCCCCGGCGAGGTTCCGCGTGGTGATGGAAACCCGCAGGGGACCGGGCGCGGGCCTGGCCCGCACATGCACCGTCAGCTCCACGGTGGGGACCCAGCCGGAGAGGCCGAGCTCGAAGGCCGTCGGCGGCAGCGCGTCCACCGCGAGCAGCAGCGACAGCGGGTCGGCGTCACGGCCGTCCGCGAGGCCGAACCAGGCCCGCATCTCCCCCTTGCCCGAGGGCTGGCCGACGGCCCACCCGACGGTGGACGGGTCCAGCTTCAGGAAGAGCCGGTCACTGATCGCCGAACTGCCGGGCACAGGGCGGTGGTCCGGAGCGTCCTGCGGACCGAAGCACTGCTCGATCGGCGGCAGGGCGGGCGGCTTGGCCGTCGTGCGGACGTCGTCGGGAAGCCCCGCCAGATCTCCGTACGAGGCGAGCACGCGGATCCGCTCGACCTCGCGCCCCTCGTCGTCGTACTGGAAGAGGGAGGCCTGCCCGGTCGACAGGGTCCGCCCGGCCCGCGCCGTGTCCGTGCGGATGACGGCGGGCCCGGGGTGGGACGCCGTGAGGTAGTGCGCGGAGACCGTGAAGGGATCCGCGTGCGGCAGGGCGTCGGCCAGCGCGCGGCCGATGACCGCGAGGAGATAGCCGCCGTTGACGGCGTTGATGATCGTCCACCCGGCGGAGAGCTCGATGTCATAGACACCGGGCTCCCGCCGGGTGACCGCGGTGTCGCGGTCGAACTCGCTGTCGCCGATGCTCGCGGGCACCGCTGCCGGTATGGATGCTGCCTCTGCCATACCGGCAACGTACAACATCTAATTACTGAGCGGTAGCTTTTTCTGAGCGGTGGCTTTTTCGTCACGACGACGCGACGTCCTCCACCTCCACCGCCGTCGACCGCCGGTGCCAGGCACGCGGCGCGCGCCAGTGGTAGCGCAGGGCGAGCAGTCGCAGGACGAAGGCCGTGACCACGGCGAGGCTGCTGGTGAAGGCGTTCACCATGTCGTAGTTGATGCAGAGCGCGACCATCGCGGAGCCGACGATCGCGGGCACGGCGTACAGGTCGCGGTCCCAGCGCACCAGTGAGGGCACCTCGTTGGCGATGATGTCGCGCAGCACGCCACCGCCCACCGCGGTGGCCAGGCCCAGGGCGGCCGACGCGGTGAGCCCGAGGCCGTAGTCGTACGCCTTGGTCGTGCCCGTGACGCAGAAGAGGCCGAGGCCCGCCGCGTCGAAGACGTTCACCGCGAGCTGGGTGCGCTCCACCTCGGGGTGCAGGAAGAACACCAGGAGGGCCGCGAACAGCGGAGTGATGAAGTAGCCGAGGTCGGTGAAGGCCGCGGGCGGCACCGCACCGATGACCACGTCACGGATGAGCCCTCCGCCCAGCGCGGTGACCTCGGCGAGCACGGCGATGCCGAACACGTCGAAGTTCTTCCGCACGGCGAGCAGCGCCCCGGAGATCGCGAAGACGAAGATCCCGACGATGTCGAGCGCGTGCTGGACGGAGGGACTGAACAGATCCTGAATCACGCGACATTCTTACCTGCCCGCCGGCGCGGGCCTCACCAGGGCGGCACCGCAGGGCGGCACCGCGCGGCGACTACAGGGCGGGCTTGCCCTTCGTGAACAGCCACGTCTCGAACAGCGCGTCGAGCTGCTTGCCCGAGATCTTCTCGGCGAGCCGGATGAAGTCGGCGGTGCTCGCGTTCCCGTACTTGTTCTGCTCGGCCCAGGCCGGGAGCAGCTTGAAGAACGCCTTGTCGCCGATGCGCTCGCGCAGGACCTGGAGCGTCATCGCGCCGCGCTGGTAGACGGCGGAGGCGAACATCGTGTCGCGCTGCGGGTCGCCGACGACGATCTGCCAGAAGGGCGCGTCGGCGGGGCGCGAGTTGTAGCCCGCGAGGAAGGCGTCACGGGCGGTCTGCGTGCCCTTGTGCTCGCTCCACAGCCACTGGGAGTAGGTGGCGAAGCCTTCGTTGAGCCAGATGTCGTTCCACTTGTCGGGCGTGACGGAGTCGCCGAACCACTGGTGGGCGAGCTCGTGGGCGATGGTCGACTCGCTGCGGATCGCGGAGTAGACCGGCTTGGTCTGGGTCTCCAGGGAGAAGCCGGCCTGTGGCATGTCGTCGACGATCGCGCCGGTCTCCTCGAAGGGATAGGGGCCGAAGATCTTCGACCAGTAGTCGGTGACCTCCGCGGTGACGCCGTACACGTCGACGTTGTTGCTGTTCTCCAGGACCGGGTCGATGGCGACGTAGATCGGGGTCCCCGCCGGGGTCTTGCCCCTCTTCACGTCGAACTTCCCGATCGTGGCGGTCGCGAGGTAGGTCGCCATGGGCCTGGACTCGCGCCAGTGGGCGACGGTCTGTCCGCCCTTGTCGTACGTGCCGACGAGGCGGCCGTTGGAGACTCCGGTCAGGCCCTTGGGCGCCTTGATGCGGATGTCGAAGGCGGCCTTGTCCATCGGGTGGTCGCTGGAGGGGAACCAGGTCGACGCGGCGTTGGGCTCGCAGGCGACGAAGACGCCGTCGGTGGTCTTCATCCAGCCGTAGTCGGAGCCGAAGACGATGGGGCCGCTCAGCGGCTCGGGCACACCGCCGTAGGTGACGCTCGCGGTGAAGTTCTTGTTCTTGCGCAGGCTGTCGCGGGGGCTGATGCGGATCTCGTCGCCCTTGCGCGTGAAGTGCGCCCGTCTTCCGTTCACCTCGATTCTCGTCACCTCCAGCTTCTGGAGGTCGAGGTTGAAGGAGGAGAGGTTCTGGGTGGCGCGCGCGGTGATGGTGGTGCGGCCGTCGAGGCGGTCGGTGTCGGGGTTGTACGCCACGTCGAGGCCGTAGTGGCGTACGTCGAATCCGCCGTTGCCCAGCTGCGGGAAGTACGGGTCTCCGACGCCGTCGGAGCCCGGGTGGGGCCCGGGTGCGGCGGCGATCAAGCAGAAGGAGGCGGCGGCGGTGGCCAGTGCCCCCAGACGTGCCGAACGGGAGAGTGCCATGAGTCATCCCTTCGCGCATGTTCCGATGAAACGGACACGCAGACTCTGCACTCTCCCGTATGGGCGTGTACATGACCTGGTGACTGATTTTTACCAAGTCATCAGGCACTACTTGCCAGTTGGCTCCTGACCCGCGACTTCCGCTTCCGGGGCGGCCTTCGGGGCTTCGTCCTTCGCGGCGGCCTTCGGGGCTTCGTCCTTCGCGACGGTCTTCTTCGGGGTCGCGGCCTCCTCGGCCGTCTCCTCGGCCTTGCTCACCACCGACACCACGTCGATCGCCTCCTTGGCGACCTGCAGCAGCTTGGTGTCGCCCGGCTGCTGGTCCTCGGCGTTCTCCGGGTGGTGGCACGCCACCTGGTGGCCGGAGGCGAGGGCGATCAGCGGCGGCTCGGTCTTCGCGCAGATCTCCGTCGCCTTCCAGCAGCGCGTGTGGAAACGGCAGCCGGTGGGCGGGTCGATCGGCGAGGGGACGTCACCGCGCAGCAGGATGCGCTCGCTCTTGACGCCGCGTCGCCGGGGGTCGGGCACCGGAACGGCGGACAGGAGCGCCTTGGTGTACGGGTGCATCGGTGTGGAGTAGAGGTCCTTGCGGTCCGCGAGCTCCACGATCTTGCCGAGGTACATCACCGCGATGCGGTCAGAGACGTGCCGGATGACCGAGAGGTCGTGCGCGATGATCACGTACGTGAGGCCGAGCTCGTCCTGGAGGTCGTCCAGGAGGTTGACCACCTGCGCCTGGATGGAGACGTCCAGGGCGGAGACGGGCTCGTCGGCCACGACCAGCTTGGGCCGCAGCGCGAGCGCACGGGCGATGCCGATGCGCTGGCGCTGACCGCCGGAGAACTCGTGCGGGTAGCGGTTGTAGTGCTCGGGGCTGAGCCCCACGCGCTCCAGCATCTCCTGCACGTGCTTCTTCAGGCCGCCCTCGGGCTTGACGCCCTGCAGCTTGAACGGCGCACCGACGATCGTGCCGATGGTGTGCCGCGGGTTCAGCGACGAGTACGGGTCCTGGAAGATCATCTGGACGTCGCGGCGCAGCGGCCGCATCTTCCCGGTGTTCAGGTGCGTGATGTCCACGCCCTCGAACTCCACGCGGCCCGCGGTCGGTTCGAGCAGGCGCGTGATCAGACGGCCCATCGTCGACTTGCCGCAGCCCGACTCGCCCACGACGCCGAGCGTTTCACCGGGACGTACGTCGAAGGTGAGACCGTCGACGGCCTGCACCGCCGCCACCTGGCGCTGCAACAGCCCCTTCTTGATGGGGAAGTGCTTCACCAGGCCGTCGACCTTGAGCAGCGGCTCGGGCGAGCCGGAGGAACTCTTCGTCTGCGCCGGGATCGTCATCTCCTGGCCCTTCGCCTGATCTTTCGCATCGTCTTTCACAGCTTCGGCGCAATCTCTTCGGTCCAGATGCGGGTGCGCTCACCCTGCGACATGTGGCAGGCGGTGAAGTGACCCGGCGCGACCTCGTGCAGGTCGGGGCGCTCACGGCGGGTGATCTGGTCCTTGGGGATGTCGGCGTACGGGCAGCGCGGGTTGAAGGCGCAGCCGTCCGGCAGGTTGATCAGGCTGGGCGGGGAGCCCTTGACCGGCACGAGACGGTCGGTCTCCTCGCGGTCGATGCGCGGCATCGACCCCAACAGGCCCCAGGTGTAGGGGTGCTGGGGCTCGTAGAAGACCTTCTCGGCGGTGCCGCGCTCGACGCAGCGCCCGCCGTACATCACGAGCAGCTCGTCCGCCATCTCGGCGACCACGCCCAGGTCGTGCGTGATCATGATGACCGCGGAGCCGAACTCCTTCTGCAGATCCCGGATGAGGTCGAGGATCTGCGCCTGGACGGTGACGTCAAGGGCGGTCGTCGGCTCGTCGGCGATGAGCAGTTCGGGGTTGTTCACCAGGGCCATCGCGATCATCGCGCGCTGGCGCATGCCGCCCGAGAACTCGTGCGGGTAGCTGTCGACCCGCTTGTCCGGCTGGGGAATGCCCACCCGGTCGAGCATCTCGATGGCGCGCTTGCGGGCGACCTTCTTGTCCACGTTGTTGTGGACCCGGTACGCCTCCATGATCTGCTTGCCGATGGAGTAGTACGGGTGCAGCGCGGACAGCGGGTCCTGGAAGATCATCGCCATGTCGCGGCCGCGCAGCTTGCGCACCTGGTTCGGGTCCGCGCTGAGCAGCTCCGTGCCGTTCAGCCAGATCTCGCCGGACAGCTGGGCCTTGCGGCTGCCGTACTGCCCCGCGGTGTGCAGGCCGAGGATGCCGAGCGAGGTGACCGACTTGCCGGATCCTGACTCGCCGACGATGCCGAGGGTCTTGCCCTTCTCCAGCTGGAAGCTGAGCCCGTCGACGGACCTGACCAGGCCGTCGTCGGTCGGGAAGTGCACCTTGAGGTCGCGCACCTCGAGGAAGGCGGTGGGAGCGACCGCAGTGGCGACGGGTTCTCCGACCGCCGCTCCGGTCTTGTGCAGTTCGGTCATCCCAGCCTCACTCGCGGGTCGATGACGGCGTACAGAAGGTCGACGACGAGGTTGGCGAGCGCGATCGCGAGCGACGCGCACAAGGTCACGCCGAGGATCACCGGCAGGTCCTTGTTGCTGATGGCCTTGACCGCCTCCAGGCCGAGCCCCGGCAGGTTGAACGTGGACTCGGTGAGGACGGCGCCACCGAGGAGCACACCGAGGTCGAGGCCGAAGACCGTGAGGATCGGCGTCATGGCGGAGCGCAGCGCGTGCCGTCTGATGACGACGGCCTCGCCGAGCCCCTTGGCGCGCGCGGTGCGGATGTAGTCCTCACCGAGCACTTCCAGCATGGTCGCGCGGGTGAGCCGTGCGTACATGGCGGCGTTGAGGAACGCGAGCACGATCCAGGGAAGGATCAGGGTCTCGAACCAGATGTTGATCGGATCGTCCGTGGTGAGGGTGTCCTCGATCTTCACCCAGCCGAGCGTGTGGACGAAGAGCCCCATCGCGATCATGCCGGTGAAGAAGATCGGGAGCGAGACGCCGCCGAGGGCGGTGATCATCGCGGAACGGTCCCAGATGGTGCCCCGCTTGAGCGCGGAGAGCACACCGGTGGCGACACCGGCGACCAGCCACAGCACACACGCACCGGCGGCGAGCGCCGCGGTGACGGGCAGGGCGTCCTTGAGGGTCTCCCAGACGGGCGCCTCGGTACGGAAGGAGTATCCGAAGCAGGGGGCCGGACAGTGGGTGACGTCGGCCCCGTTGGCGTAGTCACGCCCCATCGGGATGCCCTTGACGAAGTCCCAGAACTGGACGAGCAGAGGATCGTCCAGACCCAGTTTGATCCGGATGCCAGCGAGCTGCTCGGCTCCGGACGACTTGCCGGCGAAGAGGACGGCGATGTCCTGTCCCGCCCACTTGGGCAGCATGAAGAAGACGGTGAAGGTCGCGAGCAGTACGACCAGCACCATGACGACAACGGCGATCAGGCGCCGGATGAGATAAGCAAGCACTGTGCGCGGCCCGGCGGTGGCCGGGGCCCCCTTGTGAGGGGTCCCGGCCACCGCCCGGGGCCATCACCTGCCCTTCGGACTGGCGGGATTCGGCGGTGGGACTGCCTTGGTGGCGGGGACTACTTCTTGTCGTTCACACCGAGCGAGACGTAGTCGTAACGACCGCTGTAAGCGGCGGACGAGTAGACGTTGGTCGCCCGCGAGGAACGCCACGAGATGTTCTTCTCGTAGATGAAGGGCATCCAGTAGGCCTTGTCCACGATCTCGTGGGCCAGGTCGGTGTAGATCTCACCGGCCTTGTTGGGGTCGACCGTGGCGATCGCGTCGTCGAAGTACTTGTCGATCTTCGGCTCGTCGATCTGCGACTCGTTGTAGTTGCCGTTCTCAGCGATGAAGCGGCTGTCGAACAGCGGCTGGGCGTAGCCCTGGCCGGTGGGGAAGTCAGGACCCCAGCCCGCCATCGTCATGCCGATGCCGCGCTTCTTCACCACCGAGGGAGAGCCGGTGATGCTGGAGGAGTCGGCGCCGTCGATCTGGTCGACGTCGGCGTTGATGTTGACCTTCTTCAGCTGCTCCTGGAGCGCCGTGGCGGCGTCCACCTCACCCGGCTGGTTGGTGCGCGCCGAGATCTTGGTCGAGAAGCCGTCCGGCTTGCCGCACTCCTTGAGCTGAGCCTTCGCCTTGGCGACGTCCGGCTTGCCCTTGCGCTCCTTGATGCCGTACGGGTCGTAGTCGTCGTGACCCTTGATCGACTTCGGGAAGACGTTGGTGGCGATCTCACCGGCGGCGACCTCGCCGCCACGGGTCTTCTGCAGGCTCGCGAAGTCCGTGGCGTAGAAGACGGCCTTGCGGCAGGCCTCGTTGTCGAACGGCTTCGTCTTGGTCACCAGGGCGACGTAACGGACGAAGTCCGTCTGCATGTTGTCGACGTTGTCCTTGTGATCCTGAATGGCGGTGGTACGACCCGACTGGGTCATGCCGGTGCCATTCATGTCGATGTCGTAGTCGCCTTCCATCAGGCGCTTGTCGTTCTCTTCGAGGTTCGCCGAGATGGTGACCGAGATCTTGTCCGGCAGGGCGGGACGGACCGGGTCGGACGACTTCTTCCAGTTCGGGTTGCGCACGAGCGTGATGCTCTTGCCGGCGCTGTAGTTCTGGAACTTGTACGGGCCGGAGGAGAACGGGCGCTGGGTGTACTTGGCGCCGGTGTCCTCGGACTGCTTCACCGGGGTGCCCGACGGCATCGCGAGCATCTGCTCGAAGTCGCCGTTCTTCTTGGGCAGCTTGAAGATGATGGTGTTGTCGTCCGGCGTCTCGATCGCCTTCAGACCCAGCTTGTCCTTCGACTTGTCCTCGTAGGGGCCCTTGTACTCGCCCTTGGGGTCGAGCGTCGTCTTCAGGTACGCGGGCCCACCGGTGATGACCTTGGTCGCCCAGATGCGCTCGATGCCGTACTTGATGTCCTTGGAGGTCAGCTTCGAGCCGTCCTCCCAGGTGAGGCCGGAACGCAGCTTGTACGTGTAGGTCTTCCCGTCGTCGCTGATCTTCGCCGTGGACTCGGCGAGGTCGGGGACGAGCTTGTTGGACGCGGCACCCGGCTTGGTGTCGTACGTGATCAGCGTGCGGGTGTAGTACCGCATGAAGTCCCACGTCATGCCGTAGTACGCGCGCTGCGGGTCGGCCGAGTCCAGGTCCTGCTTGGCGATGAACTTGAGCGTTCCGCCCTTCTTCGCCGACTTGTTCGCGACGTTGCCGATCGCCTTGTTGTAGCCGGCACCCTTGCTGTCGTCGTCGTCGCTGCCGCCGCCGCACGCCGTGGTGGTCACCAGCGCCGCCACGACGAGGGCCGCGCCTGCGGTCAACCGTCGTTTAGAGGAACCTGTGGGCATTTCTCGCATCCTCCGAGATTCGCGGTCCTTGGCTTTGACTGCCTTAAGAACCATGGGAAGAGCCACCTGACGCTGCGGCAGGGGCAAGCCAGTTGGAGCTGTTTACCGAGTTCCCTTGGGGTCCAGGGCGTCGCGCAGCCCGTCACCGAAGAGGTTGAAGGCAAGCACGGTCACGAAGATCGCCAGGCCGGGGAAGACCATGAACATCGGGTCGTGCTCGTACGTCGCGAGCGCGTCCCGGAGCATGCCGCCCCAGGAAGCCGTCGGCGGGCGTACACCTGCGCCGAGGAAGCTGAGTGCCGCTTCGGTGAGGATGTTGGTGGGGATCATGAGCGTGGCGTACACGGTGATCGGAGCGACCAGGTTCGGCAGCAACTCACGGAAGAGGATGTGCCGTTGACCGCCGCCGAGACTGCGGGCCGCTTCGACGTACTCGCGTTCGCGCAGGCTGAGGGTCTGGCCTCGGACGATGCGCCCGACGTAGGGCCAACCGAAGAAGCCGATCACCAGGATCAGTACGGCGATGCGGACGCCGCTGCCGGTGAGCCCGAGCAGGTCGTCGGGCAGGACCGAGACCAGGGAGATCACGAAGAGCAGCTGCGGGAAGGCGAGCAGCACGTCCATGACCCGGCTGATCAGCGCGTCGATCCAGCCGCCGAAGTATCCGGCGATGATCCCGAAGAAGGTGCCGAGCACCACGGCCACCACGGCGGCGAGGAACGCCACGAGGAGCGAGATCCGGGCGCCGTAGACGATCCGGCTGAAGACGTCGCGTCCCTTGTTGGGCTCCACCCCGAAGAGGAAGTCCCAACTCATGCCGCCGAACGCGCCCTTGGGCAGGTTCGTGAGGTCTTCCAGCTCGTCCTGGTGGAACTCGTTGGGCGGGTGGCCCAGCAGGGAGACGATCAGGGGCGCGAAGACGGCGACAAGGACCAGGACGAGCACGGTGATGCCGCCGGCCAGGGCGACCTTGTCCCGCTTCAGGCGGTTCCAGGCGATCTGCTTGAGGGACCGCCCCTCGACCTTCTTCACCCCTGCATCAGCTGCGGGAGCGACGTCCGCTGTCGGGTCCGCGTCCGCAGGTGTGTCATGCAATGGTGCCGTCATCGTGGCAGGGACCCCTCTCAACCGGTGGTGACCGGCCCGCACTTGTCGCTGTAGCGATGTGATCAGTCCGTCGTACACAGGGGCGAAGCGCCCCTGGTGCGGGAGTCTTCATCGGGGTCGCGATCTGTTACCAGCCTTGACGGTGAATGGATGCGCAACCGTGATGCTGATCGAGGTGTTCCGTTATCCGGACGCACGTGAACGAGGGGCGAACACGGGGCAGTTGGGTCGCAAGGTGCCACGAGAGCCCATAGGGCCCCTCCGCCATCAGAACGGACATCGTGACGGTCAGGGCAGGTATACGAGCCGCGGTGGCCGGTTCAAGACCCCTTCAGGGGCCTCCGAACGCCGCGTCGCGGCCGCTTCAGTACTGCGCGGGGTAGCCGTATCCGCCCGCGGGTGCCGGGGCCGGCTGGGCCTCGCGGTCGTAGAAGGGCCTGACGTTGGCGCGCAGCCACATGGCCACGGGGTCGTACGCGTCCGACATCGCGACGGTCGACACGGGCAGGCCGTCGGGGACGGCGGCGATCGACTGCTGCATCATCGTGCGCACCCCGTCGACCGACGACGGCGACGTGTCGTACACATCGAGGCCGATGGCCAGGTACGGCGCGCCGAGCGCGGGCTGCACCCAGGCGCGGCGCAGCGAGCGGACCGCGGGGGTGCGGTGCGCGTTCTGCGTGAGCAGGGCGTAGAACTGGGGGATCTCGATGGCCGGCTCGGTGAGCCGCAGCGGTCCTGCGGGCAGCAGGTCGAGGCCCGACGCGATGCGCCGCAGGTCGAGCCAGGGGATGCCGACGCCGCCGCCGGGGGCGTGCGGGTTGAGCCAGAGGCCGTAGTGGTCGGGGTAGAGGGTGCGGGAGATGTCGAGGCCGCTGACCACCTCGTACGAGCGGTTCCAGCCACTGGCGGAGAGCTCCTGGGCGGAGGTCACGCACGGCGCGTACCCGAGGCCCTCGACCTCCATGTTTCCGTACTGCGCGTCGGGGGATCCGGCCTGGCCGTGCCAGAGCAGCATCCACACCTGGTCGGCGGCGAGCGCCCGCAGGAGCGCCTCGTAGGCGTCGTAGCGCCCCGGTGTCACCTGGCGCAGCATGTGCTCGACCTGCCCGGCCGCAGCCGTGCCCGACGCACTCACCCTTAACCGCCCCTTCGCGATGACCCGCTGACCCGGTGGCCCCGGGTCATGAAACCAGCTTAAGCGGCGATCCTGACGCCGACTTGACGTACGGCACCCTCACACACGTACCTGCACATGTCCTTACACAGGTCCGTGCTCGTGCCCCGGGCTCCGGCCGAAGAAAGGCCTGACCCGCTCGCGCAGCCAGTCCCCGACCGGATCCTGGGCCACGTCGAGCAGCACCAGGTTCACCGGCCAGGCCACCGGGGCCTGGCCAAGAGCACGACCCACGGCCTCCATCGGCAGCTCGCGCGCGTTGCCCTCCCAGGAGGTCAGTTCGACGCCGACGAACAGCGTGGGGTCCTCGCCCTCGACGCTCGCCAGGCAGCGGCGTGCGCTCAGGACGACCCCGGTGGCCTCGAACTCACGGGCGGCGGCGGACAGGAAGTCCACCGGGTCCTCCTGCCAGTCCGGTTCGAAGAGGCGTACGCGGCCGCCGCTCGCGGGCCCGTCCAGCGGGGTGCGCCCGGCGCGGCAGAGCTCGGCGACGGCAGGCGGCGGCAGCGGGACCCCGACCGTGCCGTCCGGGTTGACCGCGATGCCCAGCTGCGGGGGCAGGCCGCGCGCGAACTCCACGGCGGGCGCCACGGTGCAGCCCATCCGGCCGCCGGTGGCCTGCTGGAACTGCTGCTCGGAGCTGAAGACGGGGACGTAGGCCTGGCCCTCGATCTCCAGCGTGGGCAGGTCCAGGGTGCCGCTGTCCGGGGCTCCGCCGTTCGGCAGCGGGACCCAGACGTGGCTGCGGCCGAGCACCTCGACGATGCGGGCCCCCGCGGAGGCACCGGTCGGGGGCGCCCCCGGCGTGGCCAGCGATGCCGCCAGCACCTCTTCGAGTTCGTTGCCCGGCCATCCTCCGTAGGGATGGGCGTGTGCCTGCGCCGGAAAGTCCATCTCTTTAACCCCTGCTCGGTCCCGCTCTGCCTGCGGCACGACCCTAACGTGGCGGCGGGCGGCTCAGTCGCCGAAGCCGATCCCCCGCAGCACGCCCGCCGCCGTCCGGTCGAGCAGCACCGCCGAGCCGCAGCCGCGCGGCAGATCGCCCCGCTCGGCGGCGCCGACCAGGCGGCCGACCGTCCTGCGGTGGCGCGCGAAGGCGTACCGCGACACGCCGCGGCCGCGCGAGAGCTGGCCCTCTATGGCGGTGTCCGGCGGCACGTCGAGCAGCAGCAGGTGCAGCGTCGTGCCGCGCCGCGCGGCCTCGCGGGCCAGCCAGCGGCGCACCCAGGTCTGGGTGCCGCAGTCGTGCACCACGACGCTCTCGCCGGAGCGCAGGGCCCTGCGCAGCCCCGCGTAGTGCGCGAGGCGCACCAGGGGGCGGTACACCGCGTACGGCAGCAGACCCGGCATGCGCCGGGCCCAGCGGTCGCGGGTGTCCTGCGAGTCGATGCGCGGGCCCGTGACGGCTCTGCGCATCAGCGTGGACTTGCCGCTGCCCGGCAGCCCGGAGACGACGATCAGGTCGCCGTCGCCGAACGTCAGCCGGTGCGGGCTGTGACCGGCCCGCTGCCGCAGGTCGCGGACGACGGCCGTCGGCAGGGCGCCGCAGCTCTCCCTGGTGGGGGCGGCGGCCTGTTTGGGCAGGGCCACCCCTGTGTTGGTCGCGTAGACACTCGTCCTGCGCACCGTGATCGGCCTCCCCATAGCGGTCACGTACCTGCTTCCCGCAGCTTCCCCGGCAAGTGTAAAGAGAAGGTAATGCGGCACAAGGGCATTACTGGACTGGCACTGCCCTGTGACGCGGGCGCGTGCAATGATGTGCCCGCAAACTCCATACAGGCCGTTTGAATCCGCGCGGGAGAGTCCCCGGCCATCGTCGTACGACGTTATGACGCACCGGGGCGCCGAAGGAGCAAGTCCCTCCCTTGAATCTCTCAGGCCCCGTACCGCGCGGGCGAGGCACATCTGAAAAGCGGGCCGCCCCGGCGGCTCCACCCAAGGTGCAAGTCATGACCCCCTGTACGTGCGGGTCGTGGTGAACCTCTCAGGTTCCGATGACAGATGGGGAGGATCGACCTCGCCCGTCATGCCCTGGGAGTTCCACGTATGAGTACCGCCCCCCGTCTGACTGCCCTCGATGCCGTGCATCGCGCGCTCGGCGCGACCATGACCGACTTCGCGGGCTGGGACATGCCGCTGCGCTACGGCAGCGAGCGTGACGAGCACATCGCCGTCCGCACCAAGGCCGGTCTCTTCGACCTCTCCCACATGGGCGAGATCACGGTCACAGGCCCCGAGGCCGTGGACTTCCTGAACTTCTCGCTGGTCGGCAACATCGGCTCCATCGGTGTCGGCCGCGCCCGCTACACGATGATCGTCGACGCGGACGGCGGCATTCTGGACGACCTGATCGTCTACCGCCTCGGCGAGGCCGAGGCCCCCGAGTACATGGTGGTCGCCAACGCCTCGAACGCGCAGGTCGTGCTCGACGCGCTCACCGCCCGCGCCGACGGCTTCGACGCCGAGGTCCGCGACGACCGCGACGCGTACGCCCTGCTCGCCGTCCAGGGTCCCGAGTCCCCCGGCATCCTGAAGTCACTCACGGACGCCGACCTGGACGGCCTGAAGTACTACGCGGGCCTGCCCGGCACGGTCGCCGGTGTCCCCGCGCTGATCGCCCGCACGGGCTACACCGGCGAGGACGGCTTCGAGCTCTTCGTCGCGCCCGGCGACGCCGAGAAGCTCTGGGGCGCACTCATGGAGGCCGGCGAGCCCGTCGGCCTGGTCCCGGCCGGGCTCTCCTGCCGCGACACGCTCCGCCTTGAGGCGGGCATGCCGCTGTACGGGCACGAGCTGACCGCTGAGCTGACGCCCTTCGACGCCGGTCTCGGCCGGGTCGTGAAGTTCGAGAAGACCTCGCAGTCCGACACCTTCGTGGGGCGCGCCGCGCTCGCGGCCGCCGCCGAGCGCGCCGAGACCGCTCCCCCGCGCAAGCTGGTGGGCCTGGTCGCCGCGGGCCGCCGCGTCCCGCGCGCGGGCTTCTCCGTGGTGGCGGACGGCAAGGTCATCGGCGAGGTCACCTCCGGCGCCCCGTCCCCGACGCTTGGCAAGCCGATCGCCATCGCGTACGTCGACGCGGCGCACGCCGCCCCCGGCACCGAGGGCGTGGGCGTGGACATCCGGGGCACGCACGAGCCGTACGAGGTCGTGGCGCTGCCGTTCTACAAGCGCCAGAAGTGACACCCCGCACAACAGCCTCGTTCATCAGCACTCCCCCGCGTACAGGAGAATTCAGGTCATGAGCAACCCCCAGCAGCTGCGTTACAGCAAGGAGCACGAGTGGCTCTCGGCCGTCGTGGAAGGTGTGGCCACCGTCGGCATCACCGAGCACGCGGCCAACGCGCTCGGTGACGTCGTCTTCGCCCAGCTCCCCGAGGTCGGCGAGACGGTGACCGCGGGCGAGACCTGCGGCGAGCTCGAGTCGACGAAGTCCGTCAGCGACCTGTACTCGCCGGTGACCGGTGAGGTCGTCGAGTCGAACCAGGACGTCGTGGAGGACCCGTCGCTGGTCAACTCCGCGCCCTTCGAGGGCGGCTGGCTGTTCAAGGTGCGTGTCGCGGATGAGCCGCAGGACCTGCTCTCCGCCGACGAGTACACCGAGTTTTCCGGCAGCTGAAGCCTCCTAAAGACCCCTAGGGACCACCTGATGTCGCTTCTCAACACCCCTCTCCACGAGCTGGACCCGGACGTCGCCGCCGCCGTCGACGCCGAGCTCCACCGCCAGCAGTCCACCCTGGAAATGATCGCCTCGGAGAACTTCGCTCCGGTCGCCGTCATGGAGGCCCAGGGCACGGTCCTGACCAACAAGTACGCCGAGGGCTACCCCGGCCGCCGCTACTACGGCGGCTGCGAGCACGTCGACGTCACCGAGCAGATCGCGATCGACCGGATCAAGGACCTGTTCGGCGCCGAGTACGCCAACGTCCAGCCGCACTCCGGCGCCTCCGCCAACCAGGCCGCCCTCTTCGCCATCGCCAAGCCCGGCGACACGATCCTCGGCCTGGATCTGGCGCACGGCGGCCACCTCACGCACGGCATGCGCCTGAACTTCTCCGGCAAGCAGTTCAACGTGGTCGCGTACCACGTGGACGAGGCCGGTCTGGTGGACATGGCCGAGGTCGAGCGCCTGGCCAAGGAGAACAGCCCGAAGGTGATCATCGCGGGCTGGTCCGCCTACCCGCGCCAGCTGGACTTCGCGGAGTTCCGCCGGATCGCCGACGAGGTCGGCGCGTACCTGTGGGTCGACATGGCGCACTTCGCCGGGCTCGTCGCCGCAGGGCTGCACCCGAACCCGGTGCCGTACGCGGACGTGGTCACCTCCACGACGCACAAGACGCTCGGCGGCCCGCGCGGCGGCGTCATCCTGGCCCGCAGCAAGGAGTTCGCCAAGAAGCTGAACTCCGCGGTCTTCCCCGGCTTCCAGGGCGGCCCCCTGGAGCACGTGATCGCGGCCAAGGCCGTCTCCTTCAAGGTCGCGGCCTCCGAGGAGTTCAAGGAGCGCCAGCAGCGCACCCTGGACGGCGCCCGCATCCTGGCCGAGCGCCTGGTGCAGGACGACGCGAAGGCCGTCGGCGTCGACGTCCTGTCCGGCGGCACGGACGTGCACCTGGTCCTGGTGGACCTGCGCAACTCCGAGCTCGACGGCCAGCAGGCCGAGGACCGCCTCCACGAGGTCGGCATCACGGTCAACCGCAACGCGGTCCCGAACGACCCGCGCCCCCCGATGGTCACCTCGGGCCTGCGGATCGGTACGCCCGCGCTCGCGACCCGTGGCTTCCAGGAGGACGACTTCCGTGAGGTCGCCGACGTCATCGCCGAGGCGCTGAAGCCGGGCGACGTCGACACGGAGTCGCTCAAGGCCCGCGTCTCGGCCTTGGCAGCCAAGCACCCGCTGTACCCCAACCTGTAGCATTTTCGTACGCTTTCCTTCGTACGAATCTTCGGGGCACCGCGCACACTGGACAGTGAAGACAGTGAGTGCGGTGCCCCGGCTCATGCCCCGCGTTCGTAGTTTTCTGCACCACCCCGGCAGACAACGGCGTCTACCAACCACCATTGGAGTTTCTCGTGGCCCTCTCGGTCTTCGACCTGTTCTCGATCGGCATCGGCCCGTCCAGCTCCCACACGGTCGGTCCCATGCGCGCCGCCCGCATCTTCGCGAGCCGCCTCAAGAACGAGGGCCTGATGGCCCACACCACCGCCATACGCGCCGAGCTCTACGGCTCCCTCGGCGCGACGGGCCACGGCCACGGCACCCCGAAGGCGGTCCTTCTCGGCCTGGAGGGCGAGTCCCCGCGCGAGGTCGACGTCGAGTCCGCCGACGACCGCATCGAACAGATCAAGAGCACGGGCCGCCTCAACCTCCTCGGCATGCACGAGATCGACTTCGACTTCGACGAGGACCTGGTCCTGCACCGCCGCAAGGCCCTGCCGTACCACGCCAACGGCATGACGATCTTCGCGTACGACCGTGAGGGCGCCCTCGTCCTGGAGAAGACGTACTACTCCGTGGGCGGCGGCTTCGTGGTCGACGAGGACGCGGTGGCCGGCGAGAACCCGATCGTGCCGGACGACACGGTGCTGAAGCACCCCTTCCGCACGGGTGACGAGCTCCTGCGCCTGGCCTCCGAGACCGGCCTTTCCATCTCCGCTCTGATGCTGGAGAACGAGAAGGCCTGGCGCACCGAGGCGGAGATCCGCGAGGGCCTGCTCGACATCTGGCGCGTGATGCAGGCGTGCGTCTCGCGCGGCATGTCCCGCGAGGGCATCCTGCCGGGCGGCCTCAAGGTCCGCCGCCGCGCGGCCAACTCCGCGCGCCAGCTGCGCGCCGAGGGCGATCCGCAGGCCCGCGCCATGGAGTGGATCACGCTGTACGCGATGGCGGTGAACGAGGAGAACGCCGCGGGCGGCCGTGTCGTGACCGCCCCGACGAACGGCGCCGCGGGGATCATCCCGGCGGTCCTGCACTACTACATGAACTTCGTGGCCGGCGGGTCCTCCCAGGAGGAGCGGGAGGACGGCGTGGTCCGCTTCCTGCTCGCGGCCGGCGCGATCGGCATGCTCTTCAAGGAGAACGCCTCGATCTCCGGCGCCGAGGTCGGCTGCCAGGGCGAGGTCGGCTCCGCCTGCTCGATGGCGGCGGGCGCCTTCGCCGAGGTGCTCGGCGGCAGCCCCGAGCAGGTCGAGAACGCCGCGGAGATCGGCATGGAGCACAACCTCGGCCTGACCTGCGACCCGGTCGGCGGGCTCGTCCAGATCCCGTGCATCGAGCGCAACGGCATGGCGGCCGTGAAGGCCGTGACCGCGGCGAAGATGGCGATGCGCGGCGACGGCAGCCACAAGGTCTCCCTCGACAAGGTCATCAAGACCATGAAGGAGACCGGGGCCGACATGAGCGTCAAGTACAAGGAGACGGCGCGGGGCGGGCTCGCGGTGAACATCATCGAGTGCTGAGCCTGCGACAGGGCTCGCCTAGCAGGTGGCGACAGGGCTCTCCTAGCAGGTGGCGTCGGGGCGGACCGGCTTCAGGTCGGTGAGGTAGGCGTCGACGGCGTCCGTGACGCAGGCGCTGCTGCGGCCGTACGCGGTGTGGCCCAGGCCCTCGTAGGTCAGGAGCATCCCGCCGGGGAACTGGTCCGCCAGGCTCTCGGCCTCCTCGTACGGGGTGGCCGGGTCGCCGGTGGTGCCGAGGCCAGTCCTCGCAGGAGAGTTCGTCGGTCACGCTCGTGGTGCCGTAGCCGTGGGCCGCCCAGGCCGCGATGGAGAGGCCGAGGCCCGTCGGCCCCGCCCTGTGCCCCCTGCCCCCAGCACCCAGCACCGTGCTCACCGCGCGAAGAACAACGCCTCCGCGCCCACCGGCCGGTACCCCGCCGCCTGAAAGGCCCGCACACTGCGTGCGTTGCCCGCGGACTGCTGCGACCACACCGGGGATCCGCCGGGCACCAGATGCCGGGCGGCGAGCGCGAGCGCCCGGCCGAGCCCCCGGTGCCGTACGTCCTCCTCGACCTCGATCGCTGCCTCCCAGCGCCCGGCGAGCCCGCGCCCGAGCACGAGGACGCCGCCGCCCGCGCAGGCCCATACCCGCACGTCGTCGCGGCGCTTGCGGGCCCGTACCACCCGGGGGTGGTCCGGGTCGTCGATCTCGCGCAGGCCGAGGGCCGGTTCGGGGCCGCCCGGCAGGGCGTCGGCCACGGTCAGGAGGTCGGTGGTGTCCGTCGCGCGTCCCGTGCGCGCCAGGAAGGCGGCGAGGAACAGGGGGTTCATCGTGGCGGCCAGCGGATCGCAGTCGAGCGCGGCGAGGGTGTCGTGCACCCATGCCGGGTCCTCGTCCGTGAAGACCACCGAGTGCGCGGTGAAGGCGATCACGCCCGCGTCGCGGTGGCAGGGCTGCGGCACGACGGTGGTGGTGCCGTCGGGCGGCGGGAACCGCCCGTGGGCCGCCGCGTCGAGGATCGCCCCGAGCGTGGCAGGGGTGCTGGCCATGGGCGTACTCCTTGTGATCGCGTCCCCGGACGGCCGATACCCTAGCCCTCGTCAGTAGTGCACCAAGAAGGGGTGGATCCGGTGGCGGACATCGAGGAAGCGCGCAAGACGTTCGACCAGTTCGACGCGGACGGCGACGGCTTCATCACGGCGGCCGAGTGGAAGTCGGCGATGGCGAAGATGGGGGACTTCTACGTCACCGAGACGGTGGCCGAGGCCGTGATCGGCACGAAGGACACCGACAAGGACAAGCGTCTCTCCTTCGACGAGTTCTGGGCGAGCCTTAACAAGTAGCGGCCTGAACAATTAGCGGGACACGACGCGGAAGGGGTCCGGCACGCGCGAGCGCCGGGCCCCTTCCGCGTACCTCAGCGGGCGCGCCGCGCCGCCCGCACGCTCCACCGGCCCTCGGTGCGCTCGAGCCGCACCGGGTGGTCGAAGCACTTGCTGATCTGATCGCTGGTCAGTACGTCGTCCACGGCGCCGGAGGCGAGCGCGCGGCCGTCGCGAAGCAGCAGCGCGTGCGTCGTACCGGCCGGGAGCTCCTCCAGGTGGTGCGTGACCAGGACCGTGGCGAGCTCGGGGTGTGTCTCGCGCAGGGTGTCCAGGCTGTCGAGGAGGCGTTCGCGGCCCGCGAGGTCCAGCCCGGTGGCCGGTTCGTCGAGCAGCACGAGCCGCGGCCTCGGCATCAGCGAGCGCGCGATCAGGGTCCGTCCGCGCTCGCCCTGCGAGAGCGTGGGCCAGCGCGCGTCCGTGCGGTGCGCGAGGCCGAGCATGGCGATCAGGCGGTCGGCCTGCTCCTCCTGCTCGGGTGTGGGGCGCCAACGGGGCAGCGGTTCCACGCTGTTGGTGAGCCCGGTGAGGACGACGTCGCGCACGCGCAGGGGTGAGCGCAGCGGGTGACGCGGGTTCACATGACCTACGTACGCGCGGAGTTCGCGCAGGTCGACGCTGCCCAGGCGACGGCCGAGCACCTCGACCGTGCCGTGCGTGGGGTGGGTGACGGCGCCGCAGAGGCCGAGCAGGGTCGACTTGCCCGCGCCGTTCGCGCCGAGCAGCGCCCAGTGCTCGCCGGGGCGGACGGTGAGGGTGACCTCTTCGAGGATGGGGCGCCCCTCGCGCACGACGGTGACGGTGTCGGCGTGCAGGACCGGGGTCATCGGGCGACCGCCGCTCGGTTGACCGCCGCTCGGTTGACCGCCGCGAGCACGGCCTGCACGGACGCGGTCAGGACCGAGGTGTCCAGGCCCGCGCCCCAGCGCACGGCATCGCCCACCCGGCACTCCGCGTACGCGATGGCCTCGCTGCCGCCGCCCGCCTCGGTGGCGTGTTCGGAGTAGTCGAGGATGCCGACGGTGATCCCGGCCGCGGCGAGCGCCTCGACGAACGCGGACAGCGGGCCGTTGCCCACGCCTTCGAAGTCCCCTGTGCGGTCGCCGACTTGGAGGGTGCAGACGAAGCGGTGGGCTCCGTCAGGGGCCCGGTCGGTGGTCCAGGAACTCAGCTCCACGTCGCCGCCACCGCCCTGTCCCGGTGCGACGTAGGTCGCGCGGAACAGCTCGTACAGCTCCTTGGCGCTCGCCTCCCGCCCGCTGTCGTCGGTGGCCTCCTGCACCACGCGCGAGAAGTCGGGCCGCATGCGCTGCGGGAGGTCGAGGCCGTGCCGGGTCTGCAGCAGGTACGCCATTCCACCCTTGCCGGACTGGGAGTTGACCCGGATGACGGCTTCGTAGGACCGGCCGATGTCGGCGGGATCGATGGGCAGATACGGCACGTCCCACGGCGCCTGGCTCTCCGGGACCCCCAACTCGGCCGCGCGGCGGGCGTGATGGGCGAATCCCTTGCTGATGGCGTCCTGGTGGGTGCCGGAGAAGGCGGTGTGGACGAGGTCGCCCGCGTACGGGTGGCGGGGGTGCACGGGCAGCCGGTTGCAGTGCTCGACGACCTCGCGCACGGCGTCAATGTCGGAGAAGTCGACCATGGGGTCGACGCCTTGGGCGTACAGGTTCAGGGCGAGGGTCACCAGGTCCACGTTGCCGGTGCGCTCGCCGTTGCCGAAGAGACAGCCCTCGACGCGCTGGGCCCCGGCCAGGACGGCGAGTTCGGCGCAGGCTACGCCCGTTCCGCGGTCGTTGTGGGGGTGGACGGAGAGGATGACAGAGCCGCGCCGGGAGAGGTTGCGGTGCAGGTACTCGATCTGGTCGGCGTACACGTTCGGGGTCGCGATCTCCACGGTCGCGGGCAGGTTGTGGGTGACGGGCCGGTCGGGGCTCGCGTCCCACAGCTCGGTCAGACCGTCGCAGACTTCGAGTACGTAGTCGGGCTCGGTGAGGTTGAAGGTCTCCGGCGAGAACTGGAACCGGATGTCCGCGCCCGGCCGCGCGTCGGCCAGGCGGGCCATGTGCGTGGCGGCCTCCGTGACGACATCGTGCACCTGCGCGCGCGACCGGCCGAGCACGACGTCGCGCCAGACGGGCGAGGTGGGGATGTACAGGTGCACGACCGCGCGGGGCAGTCCCTCGATCGACTCGAAGGTGCGGTCGATGAGTTCGGGCTTGGCGGGGGTGAAGACGACGATGCTGACGTCTTCGGGGAGACCGCCGCTCGCGCTCAGCGCGGCGAGGTCGCGCACGAAGTCGAAGTCGGCGCGGCTGGCCGACGGATAGCCGACCTCGATCTCCTTGAAGCCCATCGAGACGAGCAGATCGAAGAAGCGCCGCTTGCGACCGGTGTCCATCGGCTCGGCGAGCGCCTGATTGCCGTCGCGCAGGTCGACGGGGACCCAGAGGGGGGCGCGCTCGATGCGGGAGCTGGGCCAACTGCGCTGGATCGAGGGGACGTTGACCCGGTCTTGGTACGGGCGGTAGCGGTGGTGCGGCATGGGGCCGGGGCGCTGCGGGTTCCAGTCGTACGCGATGTCGTACGCGGTGGCGCTCATCGGAAGCGGTGTCCTTCGGCTCGCGATCGGTTGCCGACCGGCAGCACGGCACCCCGCGGCGGGGTGCCGGTCGCTTCAGGCCCCGCCGCGGCAGCCGAGAAGAAGGAGACCGCAGAAGATCATGGCGGTAGACTAGCCACACCTCAGCTCCTCAGACAAGTACTCCTCAGACAAGTTGATCCTCCGCTCCTCCGAGGAGTCGCCCCTCAGAGGAGTCACTCCTCCCGGGAGCCGCCCCCTCCCCCGACCCCACCCCGAAAGGTCCCCCGGATGCCGCTAGGCTCCCTGCGCCCCAGCCCCCTGGTCGAACAGGCCACCAAGCGCCTGCGCGAGCAGATCACCGGCGGCCACTGGCCCATCGGCAGCAGACTCCCCGGCGAGACGACCCTCGCCAAGGAGCTCGGCATCGGCCGCTCCACCGTCCGCGAGGCACTGCGCTCCCTCGCCGGAGCCGGTCTCGTCCAGCCGCGGCAGGGCGCCGGCGTCTTCGTCATCGCGACGCAGCCGGTCGCGGACTGGCCGACGCGGTTGCGGCGGGCGGCGGTGTCGGACGTGTACGAGGTGCGGATGCTGGTGGAGGTGCAGGCCGCGCGGCTCGCGGCGATGCGGCGCACCGACGAGGACATCACGGCGATGCGCGCCGCGCTCGAAGGCCGCAGGGCCACCGCGTCGGCGAGCGACGCCGCCTTCATCGACGCCGACATCGCCCTGCACGCGGCGGTCGTGGCGGCGGCCCGCAACCCCGTCCTCACGGATCTCTTCGCGGAGTTCGCCCCCGTACTCCGGGAGGGCCTGATCAGCCTGCTCGACCTGATCGACGTACGCACGGAGGAGACGAACCACGGGGACGCCGCCCACGCCGCGCTCGTACGGGCCGTCGAGGCGAGGGACGCCGAGGAAGCGGCACGCGTGGCGCAGGCCGAACTCCAGGACACCCTGGGCCGGTTGCTGGCCCGCGGCTAGCTGGTGGGGGTCGGCGAACCAGAGTCCGCCCAACACCGTGAACACCGCGTCCAGCGGCGAAGGTGGTGGCCGGTGCCACACCCCAGCTCGGAGACGCTCGCGCCGGTCAGAGGACCAAGGAGTTCGACACCGGGTCCGGGTGCGTCGCGAGAGTGCCAGTACAAGGCGGGTTCTTTGCCGGTGCGGGTCATGACGAGGGTGTCCCAGGCTTTGCGGTTGAACGCGGCGTCGTGCTCGGCGACAGCGCTGCGCATGCGTGCGCCTCCCGAGGAGTCAGATGCAAGTTCCTGTTGAGTCGGTGGTGACCGGCAGGTGGCTGAGCTCCTCGGCCTTGCGGGCCAAGAGATAGGCGAGTTGGCCTCCGCGCTCGGTCTCGTGGATCAGATCGAAGCCCTGACGGTCTCGGTAGTAGCCCACCAGCCCCAGGTGTCCACAGCCGCGCCGCACCCAGAGCTTTCCGGTCCGCGCGGCGTGCCCCAGGGGGCGACGGCGAGTCCTTCGGCGCGGTGGACTGCGTTGTCGACGAGGGCCAGGTCCACGGGGGCGCCGGTCTGGTGGGGGTGAGGTGTGGTCATGAGGGTCACCGTGGGCTCCCTGGCTGGACGTGATGGTTCCGTCTTGTTCCTTACGTACAGCCAACTACCGGTCACGCAGCGCGGGTACCGTGGAGGAACAACGCGCACGTAAACGCCGTAAAAGCAGTCGGAGCTGTCGGGAGAATCACCCATGGCAGGCACACCGCGTACGCCGAACACCAGGCTGGCCACCCTGCTTGACCAGGGACCATGCCAGCGCGAAGAGCTCGCCCGCGCCGTGAACCGCATCGGCACCCTCGCCGGGATGCCACTGACCTACAGCGGACAGTCCGTCTCCATGTGGCTTCGCGGACACCAGCCAAAGCAACAGGTCAGGGCGATAGTGGTGGCTGCCCTGTCGGAGAAGCTCGACAGGCCCATCACCCACGAGGAAGCGGGCCTGACCCCCGCCACGTACTCCGAAGGCTCTCAACACCTCGACACTGTTGAGGAGTTGATCGACCTGGGAAGGGCGGACATGGATCCCTCTCGACGCGGCGTTCTCGCAGCCGGTGTATTCACTGCGGCGCTGGCCGTGCCCGTCTTCGGCACAGCGACAGCGCACGCCAGTGAGCCGGTCTCGCCGGGCAAGGCCACCACGCGGATCGGCGGCTCGCAGGTCGCCTCGGTGCGGCGTACGACCATCAGGATCGCGGACATCCTGGACGAGGACGGTGCAGGTCACGCACGGCCGATGGCAGCCGCATTCCTCGTGAACACGGTGGGGCCGTGGATGAAGGCCCAGGCATCAGGAACGGTCGCGGCCGACATGAAGGCCGCGGCCTCGGATCTGACGTATCTGACCGGCTGGATGGCGATGTACGAGAAAGACCACGCCGCCGCCCAGCGCTGGTACCTCAAAGCCCTCTCCCTCGCCGACGAAGCCGGGGACCATGTGACGTACTGCCGCACACTGCGGGGCATGTCATTGCAGATGACCAGCCTTCGCCACGGCCGCAAAGGGTTGGAGTTCGCCGACAGCGCCGCCGAAGCCGCACCGCAGGCCGGTCCTCGTCTGGTGGCGTTCCTGCGAGGCCAGCAGGCCCACGCCGCGTCCATGGTGAAGGACCGCAGGCAGGCTCACGCGCGGCTGAGCGAGGCCGAGGCCGCGCTGTCGAAGGCCGACAACCGGCGGGACGCCGTGGGCGGATACGACCGCACCGCATGGCTCTTCCACCTCTCGCACGTCCTGTACGAGGAGCGGGACCTGCCCGGCAGCATCAAGGCGTTGCAGGACTCCATCAAGGTGCAGCCGGCACAGGAGCGGCAGGGCCGTGTGCATTCCTACGCCTTGCTGGCTCAACGGCAGCTCGCCCACGGGCATCTGGACGCGGCGTGTGCCTCCTGGAACCGGTTCCTGGACGAGTACGAGCTCGTCTCCTCCGCTCGCGGCGACGAGCACTTCGGGACGATGCGAAGGGAGATGCGCGCTCACACCGGCGCGCGGCCGGTGAAGCAACTGGCGGGACGGGCCAGGGAAGTCGCCGCCCTTAAAGCCTGAGGACTCGAGGACGCGGAAAGCCCGCGAGGAAACTCGCGAGGAAACTGCCGGGCTCCTCGCCGCCGGTGGGCCGGAGGTCGAGGCGCATGCCATTGGACGCAGGCCGCCCGTCTGGCCACCCGACGGGCACCGGATCGAAGCAGAGCTCGACCACAGCCGCGGACCGGGAAGTCTTGGATGAAAGGCACCCGCCGACGGGGGACGTACGGGGTGCCTACCGGTTTCCGCCTCGCTCCTCACCGTCGTCCCCGTACAGCCGCGCCGACGCGTTCACATGCGCCATCCGCCGCATCGCGTTGAACACCGCCTCCCCCAGCACGGTGCCGATCACCACGCTCTCCACCAGGTCCTCGACCGCCACCCGCCGGTCCACATAGCCGAGGTCGGCGCGGGCGACCATTTCGGCGGCGTCGGCGTACTCGTCGAGCAGTTCCGCGAACGCTCCGTGGCCGACGCGACCCATGGCGGCCAGGGCCCGTGACAGGTCGGCCGCGGCGGGGTTCGATTCGTTGGTGTGCCAGCCGCGGCGCGCGATCAGCTCCCCGACCGCCGCACGCGCGGCTGCCGCCTCGGCGTCGTCGTCGGCCTCCCCCGCCGCACCGAGCCGGTCGGCGGCCGCGCCGAGCACCTTGTGCAGCGGGCGCCCGGGGTCGTCGACCGCGCCGAGCACGTCCGCGATCGCGGCCACCTTCAGGCCGCCCACGTCGAGCAGCGCACGGATGAGGCGCAGCCTTCGCTCGTGGGCCTCGCCGTACTGCGCCTGGTTCGGGCTGCTCAGCTCGCCCGGCGGCAACAGCCCTTCACGGACGTAGTACTTGATCGTCGGCACCGGCACGCCGGTCCTGCGGCTCAACTCGCCAATACGCACGGCCTGCCCACTCTCCTGTTCGCGCTCCCGCTCGCCACTCTGCCACCGGCTCCGCCCTTGCCATCCCCGACCCCCATCATAGATAGTGGCGCTATCGGATAGTGGACAGCTCCACTATCCATTCTCAGCGACCACCATCTCGGGGATTCCTATGTCTTCATGGCGTACATGGCACCGGCCACTCGTGGCGTTCTCCGCGTCCATGGCCGTTCTGGCCGTCTTATCCGGCATCGGCCTGGTCGTCGACGACCGCGTCCTCACCGGCTCGCCGATCTGGTTCAAGCCGTTCAAGTTCTCGGTCTCGTTCATCGCCTACGGGCTCTCGCTCGCCTGGATGCTGTCGCTGCTCGACCGCGGCCACAGGGCGGGCTGGTGGGCGGGCACGGTCGTCGCCGTGTCGAGCCTCGCCGAGATGGTGATCATCACCGGACAGGTGGTGCGGGGGAAGCGCAGCCACTTCAACCATCAGACCCCGTTCGACGAAGCGCTGTTCAACGCGATGGCCGTCACCGTCGTCATCCTGTGGCTCGGCACCCTGCTCATCGCGATCCTGCTGCTGCGCGCCCGCATCGCCGACCGCGCCTCCGCCTGGGCGATGCGCTGCGGAATCGCCATCGCGCTCGCCGGCGCCGCCGTCGGCTTCCTCATGACGCAGCCGACACCCGATCAGGAGCGGGGCTCCTCGTCGATCGTCGGCGCCCACAGCGTCGGCGTACCGGACGGCGGCCCCTCCATGCCGCTGACGGGCTGGTCGACCACCGGCGGCGATCTGCGCATCCCGCACTTCGTCGGCATGCACGCGCTGCAGTTGCTCCCCTTGCTCCTCATGGTCCTCACGACACTCGCGGCACGCCCCCGTCCAGGCCGTCCCCACCGCATTGGCGACGAGCGGACACGGCTGCGGATCGTGCTCGTCGCCTCGGGTGCGTACGCGGCCTTCTTCGCCCTGGTCACCTGGCAGGCCCTGCGCGGCCAGCCGCTCCTGCGCCCGGACGGCGCGACGCTGACGGCGGCGGGACTGATCCTCGCCGCCACGGCCGCGGGCGCGTACGGAGCCTTGCGCACCCCAACTCACCTCAAGCAGCGCCTGGTTCACACGCCCGGAAGCAACGAAATAGACGAAATAGACGAAGAAGACGAAGACAACGACAAGGAGCTTGTGTCATGACCGGATTCCTCTTCGAACTCTCCTTCTGGCTGGCCGCCCCGGTCTGGCTGCTCATGATCTTCGCCCCGGGGTGGCGGACGACCGCCCGCGTCGCCGCCTCCCCCCTCACCGTCGTACCGGTCCTCGCCGTCTACGTCGCGATGGCGCTGCCCGTCATGCCCGAACTCTGGACCGCCGTCAGCAGCCCGGACATCGACGGATTCCGCGACCTGCTCGTCCTCGCCAACGGGGCAGGCGCGATCTGGGCCCAGGTCATCGCCTGGGACCTGCTGATCGGACAGTGGATGTACCGCGAGGCGCGGCGCATCGGCATCCACCCGCTGGTGATGGGACCGCTCCTGGTCCTGACGATTCTCCTCTCACCGTTCGGACTGCTGCTCTTCCTGGCGATACGAGCCGTGCTGACCCAGCGGACGCACCGCGATCAGCCGCTCTCGCCCGCGGGCTCCATGCCGCGCTGATCGACGACGGCGCGCTCCAGGACGGCCACGCTGCCGTTGAGCACCTCGGGGTTGCCCGCCTTGCCCGGCTTGCCTCCCGGCTTGTGGTCCTTGGTCATGTAGCCGCGCGAGCCGAGGTAGGCGAGGGACTTCTTGTCGAAGATCCATTCGCTGCGCGTCGCGTACGACGACTCATCGAGAGTGATGCCGATCCCGTGCCGGCCCGCCGCGTCCACCGCGTCGGGCACCTCGGTCACACCGGGGAGCTTCGCGACGGCCTTGTAGAAGGCGGCGGCGTTCTCCGGCGGCATGATCGTCTCGGCGAGCAGGTCACCGATCCTGTCGAAGACGGCCTGCGCCTTCGTCTCCCGCCCGTCGCTCACCCGCGTCTCGGCGTACAGCTTCTTCAGCAGGGCGTCGGGGTCGGTGGGCAGCGAGGCGAGCCAGTCGTACGTGGGCCGGCCGGGCCCCTCCGGGATGGCCCCGGTGTCTTCGGAACCGTCCACGGCGGACGCCTCGACGGGCAGGTCCTGGCCGGGCATCGACGCGCCCTCTCCACTCTCCCGGATCATGCCGATGTCCGTGACGGGGGCGGGGTTCTGCGACATCCAGACCTGCCGCTCGAACGGAGTGCCGAGCTTCACCTTGCCGTTGAACTCGCCCTCGTTCTCCTGGACCAGGCTGCGTACGTAGACGAACTGGCTGTCCTTCACCCTCTCCGTATCGGACTTCAGGGACGCGGTGGCGATCCGGTCGAGCGTGACGGTCGCGCCGGGGGTGGCGCCCCGGCCCGCGCCCATGTCACGTACGCCGTCGGCGCCCCCGGAGGGGAGCGTGGCTGCCAGGACCCCGGCCACCGCGAGCGCGGCGGCCGCGGGCATCAGCACCGCGGGGCGCAGCAGCCGCCGGCGGGGGGACGCGGGGGCGCTCACACCCCGGGGGTCGTGGGCGGTGTCGCGGTCGATCTGCTGCATCAGGACGTCCTTGTGGTGAAGGTGACGCCCCGGCGGAAGGTCCCATTCGTCTTCGCCCGAATCCGGCAGCAGGCGCGCCAGTTCAGCGGCCTCGGCCTCTCCCCGGGACGGGGTGGCGGCGCTCATCGGAATTCCTCCCGCAGGGGCAGGGCCGCGAACGCGGCCTCACTCTCTACCTCTCCGCGGCCACGGAGAGGTTCCGTCACGTTCTTCACTCGCGTCACACCGGTCACGTCAGCCACGGCGCTCCGGTCGTCGCTGAGCCGCCGCAGCCGCGCACGGGCCCGCGAGAGCCGCGACCGCACCGTGCCGACCGGAACGCCGAGCGCCTCGGCGGCCTGCGCGTAGTCGAGCCCGGACCACACGCACAGGACTAGCACCTCACGCTCCTGACGGCGCAGCCGGCGCAGCGCGCCATACACCGCCGCAAGCCGCCGCGCGTCGTCCATCCGCCCCGCCGACTCCTCCGCGAAGTCCGCCACTTGGGGCGGGGACGGCTGACGGGACAGAAAAGCGAGCCGCCGTCTCAGACCGCGGTTGGCGTTCTGCGCCTTGTGCGTCGCGATGCCGAGCAGCCACGGCTTGAGCGAACCACCGTCCGGTTCGAGCCGGTCACGGGTGCGCCAGGCCGCCAGGAAGGTCTCGGACATGACCTCCTCGGCGGTCGACCAGTCGCCGGTCAGCCGCAGGGCGTGGTTGTAGACCGTCCGCGCATACGCCTCGTACAACTCACCGAACGCTCCCCGCTCACCTGCGCGTATCCGTGCATGGATGCCATCTCCCAGTTCAGTAGGCCTCACACCACGTATCTCTCCGCGCCCCCCGACGAGTTCCTGTGCCCCTCGTCACACCACTTCACTGACCGGCTGCCCCACGGGCCGCAGCCTCCGGTACTGCCCCGGCGCCACCCCGAACTCCCGCTTGAACGCCTTGGAGAACGCGAACTCCGATGTGTAGCCCGCCCGCTCGGCGACCTGCCGCAGCGGCAGATCACCCTCGCGCAGCAGCCGCCCGGCCGTCGTCATCCGCCACCACGTCAGATACGCCAGCGGGGGCGACCCCACGGTCGCCGCGAACCGGCGCGCGAACGGGGCCCGCGACAGACCCGCGAGCGCACCGAGTTCCTCCACCGTCCAGGGATGCGCCGGATCGCCGTGGACAGCCCCCAGCGCGGCCGCCACCACCGGGTCGGCGAGCGCGGCGGACCAGCCGGTCGGGTGCCCGGAGCCGTGCCGCTCCCGGAGCCACCACGCCCGCAAGATGTAGAGCAGCATCGTGTCGAGCAGCGCCGAGACGATGATGTCGGCGCCCGGCTGCGGCTCCTCCAGCTCGGCACCGAGCAGTTCGACGGCGGCCCGCAACGAGAGGTGCGCGCCGACCCTCGCAGGCAGATGAACCACCTCGGGAAGCTCCGACAGAAGCGGGTGCGCGCGGGCCCGGTCGAGCCGGTAGGCCCCGCAGAGCAGCACGGTGGCGGGCCCCTCGCCCGTGACGGAACCCCGCTCCGGCGGCGCGGGCCAGGACCCGTCGGGCTCCAGCTCGAACCGCTCCAGCGGCGCACCCGGATCGCTGGCCAGCGCGTGGCCGTAGCCGTGCGCGAGGAACACCACGTCACCGGGGCCGAGTTGGACGGGTTCGGCACCCTCCCGGTCCGGGATCAGCCAGGCCGAGCCCTGCAGCACCACATGGAACCCGGCACCCTCGTGCGTATCGAAGTGCACACCCCAAGGGGCGTACGCGTCCCGGATGCTGGAGTGCGGGCGCCCCGTCCGCATCGCCGCGATCACGTCGCTGAGTACGTCCATGTCCGTACGGTAGCGCCAAGCGCGAGCAGCGAGACGCACGGACAGAAAACCGAGACCGGCAAGCATGGTTCGTCTCGCGCGCCCCGCCTAGCGTTCTCGGCATGACAACGAACGGCGTATCGACAACCACCACTCGCACCGTGTTCTTCGACGAGATCGGCGACTCCGGGGTCCTCCAGATCCGCGAGGTGGACCTGCCCGCCCCCGGCCCGGGTGAACTCCTCATCCGCGTCGAGGCCCTGGGCCTCAACCGCGCCGAAGTCCTCTTCCGCTCCGGCGGCTACTACTACCCGCCCACCCTGCCCGGCTCACGGCTCGGCTACGAAGCCGCGGGCACCGTCGAGCAGATCGGCGAGGGAGTCACCGAATTCGCCGTGGGCGACACGGTGTTCACCGGCCCCGGCATCGAGATGAGCGCACAGGGCGTGTACGCCGAGCGCGTCGTCCTGCCCGAGTCGGCCGTCGTGCCACGCCCCGCCGAGGTGGACGCGGTCACCGGCGCCGCGGCCTGGCTCACCTACACCACGGCATACGGCGGCATGATCGAGACGGGTGGCCTGCGGCCCGGCGACCACGTCCTGATCACCGGCGCGTCCAGCGGGGTGGGTACGGCAGCCATCCAGGTGGCCCGGCGCATCGGCGCCGTCCCCGTCGCCACGACGCGCACCGAGGCGAAGAAGCAGCGGCTCCTCGATCTGGGCGCGGCGCACGTCGTGGTCACCGACGACGAGGATGTCGTGAAGGAGACCAAGAGGTACACCGGCGGACGCGGCGTCGAGCTCGTCTTCGACGCGATCGGCGGCCCCGGCTACCGCACCCTGGCCGAGACACTCGTACCGGAGGGCGGCACCATCGTCTCCTACGGCTGGCTCGACCCACGCCCCGCCGAGCTCCCCTGGATCGCCGGGCTCAGGATCCACGTGTACGCCAACCTCCAGCTGACCACCACGCCGGGCGGCCGCCGCCGCTCCACGGCCTTCCTCAACCAGGGCCTGCGGGACGGCGCCTTCCGGCCGCCGATCGCCGAGGTCTTCGAGGGCCTCGACCGCATCCGGGACGCGCACCGCCTGATGGAGTCCAATACACACACCGGCAAGATCGTGGTGAAACTCTGAGAGAGGCCGACCCGTCCACCCGGAAACACCCGATCGGAAACGCCCGGCCGGAATACCTCAGCCGTTCCGGAGGTTGGCTCCGCTACGACACCAGCGAACCAACCCCGGAAGGGTCAGTCATGAAGATCGGCATCATCGGCGCGGGCAACATCGGCGGCAACCTGACGCGCCGCCTCACGGCCCTCGGCCACGACGTCTCCGTCGCGAACTCCCGTGGCCCGCAGACCCTCACCGCCCTCGCCGAGGAGACCGGAGCGACGCCGGTGACGGTCGAGGAGGCCGCACGCGGTGCCCAGGTCGTCGTCGTGACGATCCCCCTGAAGGCCGTGCCGGACCTGCCGTCCGGTTTCCTCGACGGCGCGGCCGAGAACGTCGCCGTCATCGACACCGGCAACTACTACCCGCAGCAGCGTGACGGCAAGATCGCCGAGATCGAGGACGGCCTGACCGAGAGCCGCTGGACCGAGCGCCAGATCGGCCACCCGGTCATCAAGGCCTTCAACGGCACGTACGCCCAGGACATCCTCGACAAGCCGCAGCCGGTCGGCACCCCCGGCCGCGTCGCCCTCCCGGTGTCCGGCGACGACGAGGCCGCCAAGAAGGTCGTACGCGACCTCATCGACGAGATCGGCTTCGACACCGTCGACACGGGCGGCCAGGACGAGTCGTGGCGCCAGCAGCCGGGCACCCCGGTCTACGGCCTGGCCGCGGACACCGAAGCAGTCGCCAAGGCGCTGACCGAGGCATCCTCGGAGCGCACGGCGGAGTGGCGCGCCTGACCGCCACGGGTCGCGCGGCGGGGGTGGCTAGGGCGTGGCCCAGTCCCGCAGCGCGTCCTCGCTCGCGAAGTCCGCGACGTTCTTGTCCAGCGGCGTCGACGTGTACTGATGGATCCGCCACTTCGCCTGGATGCGGGGCTTGCCCGCCGTGACGTAGTCGGCGATCCAGAGGCCGTCGCCCGCGTAGGACGTGGTGTCGTGGTTCAGCCAGAAATCGCGGTTCGTATAGAGCACGATCCTGTGGTTCGGGCGCAGCCGCTTCACCTCGCGGATGAACCGGTCCTTCTCCGCGTTGCTCGCGCGCGTGTGCTCGCCCGTCCATTCCCAGTCCACCGCCAGCAAGTCCCCCGCCTTCTCGGGGGCCTTGCTCACGAAGTACGCCGCCTGGGCCGTGATGTTCCCCGGCCACAGGAAGTGGTAGAAGCCGACCACGCAGCCGCCGTCCCTGGCCCGCTTCGTCTGTGCGGTCAGTCTTGGGTTGACGTACGAACGGCCCTCTGTCGCCTTGATGATGACGAAAGATATGCCGTCCGTGTTGAACGTGGACTGGTACGAGCTGACGTCGATGCCTTTGAGCACGCGCGGCCTCCTGCGTGGCAGAGGGGAGGGGTCGATCTACCCTTCTGGTGCCCGGTGGCCGTGATGGTCAACCGTTGAATGACTCAGCGGAAGATCCCCGTGTGGCCGAGCGAGTAGCGGCCGGGCTGCGGGTACACCGCGAGGCCGTGCGGGCCGCCGCCGACGGGGATGCGGGCCGTCTGGACTCCGGTGCGGGTGTCGATGGCGTACACCTCGGAGTCGTAACGCCCCGACAGCCAGAGGGTGTTGCCGTCCGCCGAGACGCCGCCCATGTCGGGGCTGCCGCCCTGGGGGAGCTTCCACTTCTTGGTGAGCTTGTTCTTGGGGAAGTCGAAGACGGAGACGGTGCCCTCGCCTCGGTTGGACACGTACATCTCGCGTGAGTCCCGGCTGACGTACAGGCCGTGGGTGCCCTTGCCGGTGGGCAGCAGCTTCGGCTTCCCGAACTTCTCGCCGTTCAGGACCCACATGCCGTCGGCCATCATGTCGGCCACGTAGAACGTCTTGCCGTCGGGCGAGATCTTCACGTCCTGCGGCATGGCGCCCTCGAAGGGCAGCTTCTGCTGGTCGATGACCTTCATCTTCTCCGTGTCGACCTTGAGGAGTTCGCCGGAGAACTCGCAGGAGACGATGAAGTACCGCCCGTCTGCCGAGAAGTCGGCGTGGTTGACGCCGTAGCAGCTGACCGGTTCGGTCTTGACCTTCTTCATGGTGTGCGGGTCGCGGAAGACCAGCTCGCGGTCCATCGAGGCCATCACGATGGCGTACTTGCCGTTGGGCGTGAAGTAGAGGTTGTACGGGTCGTGGACGTCGACCGGCTTGCCCGCCTTGCCGGTCCTGGGGTCGATGGGGGTGAGCGTGTGGCCGCGGTTGTTGTTGACCCAGAGCGTCTTCATGTCCCAGGAGGGCACGACGTGCTGGGGCTGGACGCCGACGTCGATCGTGTCGACGACTTCGTACGTCTTGGGGTCGATGACCGAGACGGTGTTGGAGTTGGTGTTGGGGACGTAGATCCGGGAGGGGAAGTCCTTGACCACCGGGGAGAGTTTGTTGGGGCGGTCCGCCGCGTAGACGTCCTTCGCGTCCAGGACGGGCGGCATGCCCGGGAGGCCCGGTGCGATCTTGGGTTTGGCGGGTTTCTGGATGCCCTGGGTGCTGAGGGCTTCGTTCTCGCGTGCGTCGGTGCCGCAGCCGGCGAGTGCGGCGGCGACGACGGCCCCGGCGGCGATGACCGCTCCGGTGCGCTTGGTGAGGTTCAGGTGCAGGGTCATCAGGTCAGCAACTCCGTGGTGGTCACCGCGCGCAGGCCGCGGCGGTCGAGGGCTTCCAGGACGGCGGGCAGTGCGGCGACCGTGTCGGCGTACCCGAAGTGCAGGCTCACCACGGAGCCCGCGCGCACCTCCGAGGCGACCTTGCGGGTGACGGCCTGGGCGCCCGGCGAGGTGAAGTCGAGGGAGTCGACGTCGTACGAGAGCACGTGCGGGTAGCCCGCGCGGCGGGCGAGGCGGGCGACGAGGGGGGTCGCGGTCTCGGCGCGCGAGGGGCGGAACCAGGTGCCGATGGAGCCGGTGAGGCGGCGCAGTCGGTCGGCGCAGCCGGTGATCTCGGCGGTGGCTTCGGCCTCGGTCATCTCGTTGATCGTGAGGTGGTGGTGGGTGTGGTTGCCGAGGTCGTGGCCGCCGTCGAGGATGCGGCGGGCGAGTTCGGGGTGTTCGTCGAGCCAGCTGCCGACGGCGAGGACGGTGATCCTGGCGTCCGCCTTCTCGGCGATGGTGAGCAGGGATCGCGCGGTGGCGGGGTCGCCCTGGCCGTGGAAGGTGAGGGCGACCTGGGGGCGGTCGCGGGGGCTGTGCGCGATCTGGTCGGGCAGGCCGGGGAAGCGGCGGGGTGCGGGGGCGGCGCGGGGGGATTTTGCGGCGGGGTGCCGGGCGGCGGGTGCGGCCTGGTGTGCCGTGGGGGCGGATCCGGAGGCGGAGCAGCCTGCGGTGAGCGCGCCGGCGACGGCCAGTGCGGCGCCCGCGCGCAGGGCTCCGCGGCGGTCAGTCTCGATCACGCGACCATTTAATGGTAAAAGCAGGCAAAAGCCGCTGATTGCCTGCCCTCGAACTGTGCGGGTCGGGGCTGCGGCGGCACTCGGCCCCTTCATGGCCTCTTACGGAACACCTGCCACAGCCTGAACTTAACCAGCGTTTACCAGGCAGGTGTCCCAGCTCACCAAGGATTCACTTTTGGAGTGTCGCGTTTTGCACCTGTATGACCGGATAGGGACTTTTGGATCGCTGGCCCCTGTCTGCCATAGTCGAAACCACGACCCCCATTGACCCGGGCTCAGGTCGTCATCAGCGCCCGTGGACCACACCCCTTTGTCCACGGCGCTCCGCGAAGGCCCCCGCAGAGCCGTACGTCGGCGACCGGGGGCTTTCGCGTACCGCCCCTTACCGCCTCAGCGGTCGGCGACCCGCATCTCGAACCACGTCGTCTTGCCGCGCGGCAGCAGGTCCACGCCCCACCGGTCGGAGAGCTTGTCGACGAGGAAGAGGCCGCGGCCACTCAGGTCGAGTTCCTGGACGGGCATCAGGCAGGGCAGTCCGCGCGAGGGGTCGCGCACCTCGATCCTGATCCAGCCGCGCCGCCGCATCATCCGGAGCCCGAAGACGCGGGCGCCGGTGTGCCGCACGGCGTTGCCGACGAGTTCGGAGGTGAGGAGCACCGCGTCCTCGGTCAACTTCGGGGAGAGCCCCCAGTGCCGGAGCACGACGACCTGGGTGAGCCTGCGCGCGATGGCGGCGGACTCCGGGCGCGACGGCAGCGGAACCTCCGCGTCCGTCGGATTGCCGAACAACTCGAGCGCCTTGAGCGCGTGTTCGTCCTCAACCGCCGGCGACCAGCGCGCCGCGGTCGCACTCCCGTGTCGCCGCGGCTGTTCGATACCCTCCAGCCCCGCCATGGCTCCATCATGGCCGCACAGAACGCCTTCCGGGGCCGTTCCGACGGAATAAGCCCCCCGGAACCATCCGTTCCGGGGGGCTGGGTAGGCATATGCCAGCGGCAGTCAGGACCTGGTGACACCCCTGCTGACCTGCGATGACTTCCCGCTTACGGATGATCACTTACGGCCGCGAAGCAGTCGGACTTAAGGTTCTCTTAAGCCGCGCATAATCCGCTCCTTCGGGGGACACTTTGGCTGACGCGTCCTCAACTGCACGCGCCACGGCGGAAATTCAGAGGAACTTCGCCTTGCCCGGACCCTCCTCGACGAAGCTGCGCATGCCCCGCTCGCGGTCCTCGGTGGCGAACAGACCCGCGAACCAGGTGCGCTCGATCGCGAGCCCGGTGTCGATGTCCGTCTCCAGGCCCGCGTCCACGGACTCCTTGGCGGCGCGCAGCGCCAGCGCGGGCCCCTGCGCGAGCCGCGCGGCCCACTGCTTCGCCTGCTCGTACACCTCGGCGGCGGGCACGACCCGGTCCACCAGGCCGATGGTGAGCGCCTCGTCGGCCTTGACCATGCGGCCGGTGAAGATGAGGTCCTTGGCCTTGGACGGGCCGACCAGACGGGCCAGGCGCTGGGTGCCGCCCGCGCCGGGGATCAGGCCGAGCAGGATCTCCGGCTGGCCGAGCTTGGCGTTGTCGGCGGCAATGCGGAAGTCGGCGCAGAGGGCCAGCTCGCAGCCGCCGCCGAGGGCGTAGCCGGTGACGGCGGCGACGACGGGCTTGGGGATGCGGGCGACGGCGGTGAAGGAGTCCTGCAGCGCCCTGGACCGCGCGACCATCGCCGCGTGGTCCATGGCCTGCATCTCCTTGATGTCCGCGCCCGCCGCGAACACCTTCTCGCCGCCGTAGATGATCACGGCGCGTACGTCGTCGCGCCGGGTCGCCTCCTCGGCCAGCTCCTTGAGCCGGTCCTGGAGGGCGATGTCGAGCGCGTTCATCGGGGGGCGGTCGAGGCGGATCGTGCCGACGCCTTCGGCGACTTCGAGATGCACAGATGTCATGCGAGGCACGTTAGCCGTGCCTCGCACGCGTCTGCCGACCGGTCAGGCCTTCCACTTCTCCCAGGACATGTTCCAGCCGTTGTAGCCGTTCTCGGGCTGGATCGTCTTGTCCGCCGAGTTCTTCACGACCACGAGGTCCCCGACGAGGGAGTTCTCGAAGAACCATCCGGCGGGCGTCTTCTTGCTGTAGCCGCCGCGCACGTCGCTCAGGCCTATGCAGCCGTGGCTGGCGTTCGTGTTGCCGAAGGCGCCGCCCGACCAGTAGTTGCCGTGGATGAACGTGCCCGAGGTGGACAGGCGCATCGCGTTCGGGACGTCCTTGATGTCGTACTCGCCGCCGAAGCCGACGGTCTCGCCGTTCATGCGGGTGACCTTCAGCTTCTCGCTGATGACCATCTGGCCGTTGTACGTCGTCGTGCCCGGCGCACCCGCGGTGATCGGGATCTTCTTGATCTGCTTGCCGTCCCGGACGACCTTCATCTGGTGCTTCTTGGCGTCGACGGTGGAGACCTGGCTGCGGCCGATCTCGAACTTCAGCGTCTTGGCCTGCTCGCCGTAGACCCCCGGCCGGCCCTCGACACCGTCGAGGTTGAGGTTGACGGTGACCTTCGTCCCCGCCTTCCAGTACTTCTCGGGGCGGAAGTCGATGCGGTCGTTGCCGAACCAGTGCGGCTCGACGTCCACGGCAGGCTCGGTCTTGACCTCGATGGCCTTCTCGACGGCCTCCGGGTCGGTGATGCCGCGCGAGAAGTGGACCGAGAACGGCATTCCTACGCCGACCTTGGAGCCGTCCTCCGGCGTGAACTGGCCTATGAAGGTGTTCTTCGGCGTCAGCGTCGTGAACGACGTGTCCTTGGCGGACTCACGTCCCTCGGAGTCCTTGGCTATCGCGTGGACCTTGTACTTCGTGGAGGCGGCGAGGTGATGCGCCGGCGCCCACGAGGCTCCGCCCGAGGTGATCTTGCCCGGGACGGGATTGCCCTTGCTGTCCTCGACCTTGACCTCGGACAGCTTGCCCTTGTCGGCGGCTATCTTCAGTGCGCCGCTCGTGGCCACCGAGTCGGCGCCGTCCTTCGGCGCTATGTTCACCACCGCGGTCGACGGCGCGTTCTTGTCGGCCGCCTTGCCCTTTCCGTCGCCGCCCGCGTCCGAGCCGCCTCCCCCGCCGCATGCCGTGACCAACAGCAGCGTCACACCCGATGCCACCGCAAAGAGGCCCTTGGTGCCCCGTCGCCGTGCGCGCCCCCGCGCACCAACCGACGTCCCCGATATCGGTCGCCCGTTCAAGATGTGTCTCCCCTCGCACGGCCTGGTCAGGCCCGCACCCCAGTGCCTCAGCGCGCACAGACACGCGCCTGCGCTAGATAACCACACGGCCCTGACCGATGACTCCCCGCCAATGTCACTGTTCAGTCCCAACTGCGCATGAGGTGCGGGCCCTGCCTCAGTTCCGGCCCTCGGGCTTGGCTTCCGGCTTGGAGCCGGGCGGTGCCGTCCAGTCCTTCCACTCCATGTTCCAGCCACCGAGCCCGTTGTCAGGAGCGACTTTCTTGTCATCGCTGTTGACAACTTCCACCACATCGCCGATCAGAGTGCGGTCGAAGAACCACCCCGCCGGGGTCCGTGAGCTGCCGCCCTTCACATCGCGCAGGCCCACGCAGCCGTGGCTGACATTCGTGTTGCCGGGGGCGTTCGGCGACCAGTAGTTGCCGTGCAGGAAGGTGCCGGACGTCGTCAGGCGCATCGCGTGCGGGACGTCGGGGATGTTGTACTCCCCGCCGAAGCCGACGGTGCGGCTGTTCATCCGGGTCACCTCCAGCATCTCGGTGACCACCATTTTCCCGTTGTACGTCGTGGTCTTGGGGGCGCCCGCGGTGATCGGGATGGTGGAGAGGACCTCGCCGTCTCGGCGTACTTCCATGGTGTGTTCGGCGGCGTCGACCAGGGAGGTCTGGCTGCGGCCGACGGTGAACGAGAAGCTCTTGTCCTGGAGGCCGTAGACGCCGGGGGCGGCCTCGACGTCGCGCAGGCGCAGGCCGACGGTGACCTTGGTGCCGGGCTTCCAGTACTTCTCGGGGCGGAAGTCCACGCGGGTCTTGCCGAACCAGTGGGGCCGCACGTCGACTTCCGGGTCGGCGGTGACGCTGATGGCGCGCTGGACGGCCTCGCGGTTCTCGATCTCCTGGTTGAACTCCAGGGAGACGATCATGCCGGTGCCGACGGTGGACCGGTTCTCCGGTGACACGTAGCCGATGAACCGCTCGTCGGGGACCTGGGTCGTGAACGTCGTGTGCCGGGCCGAGCGGCGGCCGTGGCCGTCGAGGGCGACGGCGTCCACCGTGTACTTCGCGGCCAGCGCCAGGTCGCCCTCGTCCTCGGGCTTCCAGGTCATGCCGTCCTCGTCGATGCGGCCGGGCACCGGAGCCTCCTGCGCGTCCTGCACCCGGACGACCTTCACCGATTCGAGGCGTCCGTCGGGGACCTCCACCTGGAGCGGTTCGTCGCCCTTGACCCCCTTGCTGCCGTCGTCGGGCGTCACGCGGATCGCGTCGGCGGGCGAGCGTGGTTTGCCCATCAGCCGGTCGATGCCTCCGCCGTCACCACTGCACCCCGCGGCACCGGCAAGCAGTCCTGCCCATGTCACCGCGGCGGCCAGCGCGGCCCCTGCGCGCCGAGCGCGCCTCGCTACCTGTCTCACGTCCGTCCCAACGACCGTCCCCCTCCTGGGGAAACGTGAGTGCGACGCACACGCTGGGCAGAACAGTGGGGAGGACGGCACGGGCCCTCGGGTCCCAGCGTGCGTCCGGTCTGGTAAGCCCCCGCCGCCGGGACGCGGCAGGGGTCGAGCCGCAGGAGGCGAATGGGTGTCCAGCGCAGCCGAACAGGAAGCACTTCGGGGTGGGCGGCGCGGGACGGGCGCGGCCGCCGTGAACGGGAAGACCGCCGCCGTGAACGGTCCCTCGACGCGGACGGAGGCGCGCGCCGCGCCGCGGGCCGCCGCGAGCACGCGCGGCCCGACCGTGTGGCCGGGGGCGCCGACGCCGCTCGGCGCGCGGTTCAGAGTGGGGCCCGACGGGGTCGCGGGCACCAACTTCGCGCTGTGGGCCGGGGGCGCGGAGGCCGTCGAGCTCTGCCTGTTCGACGACGAAGGCGTCGAGACGCGCTCGCCGCTTACCGAGCTGACGCACGAGATCTGGCACGGCTTCGTGCCGGGCGTCCGTCCGGGGCAGCGCTACGGCTACCGCGTGCACGGCCGCTGGGACCCGTGGACGGGCGCCCGCTGGAACCCGGCGAAACTGCTCCTTGATCCGTACGCGCGTGCGGTGGACGGCGACTTCGCCACGTCCGGTCTGCCGCCCGAGGTGTACGGCCATGTGCGGGACTGGCCCCAGCAGCAGGTGGCCGACACGGTGCGGGACGACAGGGACTCGGCCGCGTACGTCCCCAAGGGCGTGGTCGTGCACGACGACGCCCCGGACGACGAGTGGACCGACGACCGGCGCCCGAAGACTCCGTGGGCGGACTCGGTCATCTACGAGGTCCACGTACGCGGCTTCACCAAGCTGCACCCGGGGATTCCCCAGGAGCTGCGGGGCACGTACGCCGGTCTCGCGCATCCGGCGGCGATCGAGCATCTCGTCGGGCTGGGGGTGACGGCGGTGGAGCTGCTGCCGGTGCACCAGTTCGCGCACGAGGACCATCTGCTGCGGCGTGGACTGCGGAACTACTGGGGCTACAACTCGATCGGCTACTTCGCACCGCACGCGGCGTACGCGGCGTCGGGGACGACGGGCGGGCAGGTCGGCGAGTTCAAGCGGATGGTGCGGGCGCTGCACGAGGCCGGGATCGAGGTGATCCTGGACGTGGTCTACAACCACACGGCGGAGGCGGGCGAGCTGGGCCCGATGTTCTCGCTCAAGGGCATAGACAACCGCGGCTACTACCGGCTTCAGCCGTCCGACGCGCGGCGGTACGCGGACTACACGGGCTGCGGGAACACGCTCCAGGTGGTGCAGCCGCACGTCCTGCGCCTGATCACGGACTCCTTGCGCTACTGGGTGACCGAGATGGGCGTGGACGGCTTCCGCTTCGACCTCGCGGCGGCGCTCGCGCGCTCGTTCCACGACGTCGACATGCTCTCCCCCTTTCTCGCGGTGATCGCGCAGGACCCGGTGCTTCGGCGCGTGAAGCTGATCGCCGAGCCGTGGGACGTGGGCTCGGGCGGCTATCAGGTGGGGGCGTTCCCGCCGCTGTGGACGGAGTGGAACGACCGTTATCGGGGCGCGGTGCGGGACTTCTGGCGGGGCGCGCTGCCCGATGTGCGGGATCTGGGGTACCGGCTCTCCGGGTCGAGCGACCTGTACGCGTGGGGCGGGCGGCGTCCGTACGCGTCGGTGAACTTCGTGACGGCGCACGACGGGTTCACGCTGCGGGACCTGGTCACGTACGAGCGCAAGCACAACGAGGCCAACGGCGAGGGAAACAGGGACGGTTCGGACGACAACCGGGCCTGGAACTGCGGCGTGGAGGGCGAGACGGCGGACCAGCGGGTGACGGAGCTGCGGCGGCGGCAGCTGCGCAATCTGCTGACGACGCTGCTGCTCTCGACGGGGGTGCCGATGCTGGTGGCCGGGGACGAGATGGGGCGTACGCAAGGGGGCAGCAACAACGCGTACTGCCAGGACAACGAGGTCAGCTGGGTGGACTGGGGGCTGCTTGAGGATCCGGGGTGGCGGGCTCTGTACGACCTGACGTCCCGTCTGATCGCTCTGCGGCACCAGCATCCCGTGCTGCGGCGGCGGGCGTTCTTCTCGGGGCGTGCGCATTCGGCGGACGGGCTTCGGGACCTGGCGTGGTTCACGGCGCGCGGGGCGGAGATGACGGAGGGCGACTGGTACGCGCCGGCGGCGACGCTCGGCATGTATCTGTCGGGCCGCGACATCCCCGGGCGTGACGCCAGGGGCGCGCCGGTCGTCGACGACAGTTTCCTCGCGGTCCTGCACGCGGCGGACCGCGCGGGAAGCTTCGTGCTGCCGGGTGCGCCGTGGGCCCAGGCGTACGAGGTGGTGGTGGACACCTCCCTGGAGGAGCAGGGGGCCGCGCCCGGCACCGTCCTGCGCGCGGACACGACGGTCACGATGGACGCGCGGTCGGTGCTGTTGCTGCGGGTGCGCGACGACGTGACGGGCGGGGGTGGCTGATCTTGGCCGGGGGTGGCCCGCGGGACGGACCCGCATTGGTCCGTACCTGCCCATTGCCGGGCTCCCGGCCACGGGTCAAGCTCGGCCCATGGACCTGGAGTTGCGGCACCTCAAGACGATCCGGGCGATCGCCGACGCGGGCAGCCTGACCAAGGCCGCCACCGTGCTCGGGCTCGCGCAGCCCGCCCTGAGCGCGCAGTTGAAGCGGATCGAGCGCGCCCTGGGAGGGGAGCTCTTCGAGCGGGGGCGGCACGGCGTGCGGGCCACTCCGCTCGGGGAGTTCGTGCTCGCCCGCGCCCGGGTCGTCCTGCCCGCGGTCAGCGGCCTGCGCGAGGAGGCGCTGCGGTTCGGCCGGGCCTGGGAGGGCGGGGCGGGGTTCCGGCTCGGCGCGACGCACGGGCCGCTGCTCGGCGCCCTGGTGGACCGGCTCGCCGCCGCGCACCCGGGGGTGCCGGTGACGACCCACACCTCCTGGTCGGAGCGGGAGATCGCCTCCCGCACGGCCGACGGCCGCCTTGACTTCGCGCTGGTGGGGACGTGCGGGGCGAGCACACCGCCGGAGAGCGAACTCCTTGTGTGGCGTGAGGTCGCCCGTGACCCCGTCTTCGTCATGCTGCCCACCGGGCATCCGCTGGCCGGCCGCCAGGAGATCGACCTGGCGGCGCTCGCGGGCGAGGCGTGGACGGACGTGCCGGGCGACGGCTGCTTCGCGGACTGCTTCACCGCCGCGTGCGCCCGCGCGGGGTTCACCCCGTCGTCCGTCTACGAGACGGATGTCGCGTCCTGTGTCCATCTGGTCCAGGTGGGGCGGGCGGTGGGGCTCTGCCGGGCGACGTTCCCGCCGACGCACGGCCTGGTGACCCGGCCGCTCGCCGGGGCGCCGCTGTACTGGCGGCATCTGCTCGGCTGGCATCCGACGGCCCCGGCCCACGACACCGCGCCCGCCGTCTTCGCGCAGGCCCGCGCGGCGCACGCCGAGGCCGCGGCGCGCAGCGAGAGCTACACGGCATGGCTCGCGGCGCCTTCGACCCGCCTTCCCTGACCTGCCCGGTGGGGCCTCGGCGAGACCTCGTGGCGGGTTCCATAACGCCGGGGCAGGGGGTCGACTGACAGCTACTGGGCGGCAGTTGAGGCTTCTACGGTGTGGGCGATCCGCTGACCGACCCCCTCACCGGTCCGCTCACCCCCTCGCAACCGAGGAGACGCCCCCATGCTCCCCACCCACCACAGACGCGCCGCGGCGGCGTGCGCCGCACTCGCCGCGTCCTGCGCCCTGGTCCTCGCGGGTCTGCCCGGCACCGCGAACGCCCAGGCCGATCCCGCTCGCGCCTCTCTGCCATCCCCCGCCGAGACCGCCGCCGTCGACAGGACATCGCCCGAGGTCCTGAAGGCCATGCAGCGGGACCTCGGCCTCACGTCGGCGCAGGCCGAGGCCCGTCTGGTCAACGAGGCCGAGGCCGGCGCCGCCGCGGGAGCCCTGCGGGCCGCCCTCGGCCGTGACTTCGCGGGCGCCTGGGTGCACGGCGCCACGTCGGCGCGGCTCACCGTGGCCACCACCGACGCCTCCGACGTCCCCGCGATCGAGGCGGGGGGTGCGCGGGCCGAGGTCGTGCGGCACTCCACGGCCCAACTGGACGCGGCCAAGGCGAAGTTGGACCGCGCCGCGAAGAAGGCGGCGACGCGCGACGCGCCCGTCTGGTACGTCGACGTGCGCTCCAACGCGATCGTGGTGCGTGCCGTGCACACCGCCGCCGCCAAGTCCCTCGTCTCCGCCGCGGGTGTTGCTTCCTCCCTCGTACGGATCGAGAGGACCAAGGAACGGCCGCGCCCGCTGTACGACCTCGTGGGCGGCGAGGCGTACTACATGGGCGGCCGGTGTTCCATCGGCTTCCCGGTCACCAAGGGCACCCAGCAGGGCTTCGCCACGGCGGGCCACTGCGGGCGCGCGGGCACCGCGACCAGCGGCTACAACCAGGTGGCCCAGGGCACGTTCCAGGCGTCGATCTTCCCCGGCAGGGACATGGCCTGGGTCGCCGTCAACTCCCAGTGGACCGCCACCCCGTACGTGAAGGGCCAGGGCGGGCAACGGGTCGGCGTCGGGGGCTCCACGCAGTCCCCGGTGGGTGCGTCGATCTGCCGGTCCGGCTCCACTACGGGGTGGCACTGCGGCACGATCCAGCAGCACAACACCAGTGTCACCTACCCCGAGGGCACCATCAGCGGCGTGACGCGGACGACGGTCTGCGCGGAGCCGGGCGACTCGGGCGGCTCCTACATATCCGGGAGCCAGGCGCAGGGCGTCACGTCGGGCGGCTCGGGCAACTGCTCAAGCGGCGGGACGACCTTCCACCAGCCGATCAATCCGCTGCTCCAGCAGTTTGGCTTGACGCTCAAAACCACTGGGGGTGGCCCCGGGCCCGGCCCCGGTGACCCTGAGCCCGGCGGCACTTGGGCCGCGGGCAAGGTCTATGCCCCCGGAGACACCGTCACCTACGGCGGGTCGACCTACCGGTGCCTGCAGGGGCATCAGGCTCAGCCTGGGTGGCAGCCGCCCAACACCCCTGCGCTGTGGCAGTCCGCCTGATCGCTCGGCCGCGGGCCGCATGTGGCTGAGCGCGCAGTTCCCCGCGCCCCTTACGGGGCGCGGTCTCAGCCCAGGATGCCTCTGCTGTACGCCGTGGCCACCGCCGCCGCCCGGTCCTTGACGCCCAGCTTGCCGTAGATGTGGGTGAGGTGCGTCTTGACCGTGGCCTCGCTGATGAAGAGTTCGACGGCGATCGCACGGTTCGACGTGCCCTTGGCGACGAGCGCGAGCACTTCCCGTTCGCGGGTGCTCAGCGGCTCGTTGCCGGGGGCACGCACGCGTGAGACGAGCCGGGACGCGACGGCGGGCGAGAGGACCGTGCGGCCCTGGGCCGCCGCGCGGACCGCGGTGAACAGGTCGTCGCGGGGCGCGTCCTTGAGGAGATAGCCGGTCGCGCCCGCCTCGATCGCGGGCAGCGTGTCCGAGTCCGTGTCGTACGTGGTGAGGACCAGGACCCGGGCCCGGGCGCCGCGCCGGCCCAGCTCGGCGATCGCGTCGACGCCGCCCCCGCCCGGCATGCGCAGGTCCATCAGGACGACGTCCGGGTCCAGGCGCTCCACCAGGGCGAGCGCCTCGACGCCGTCGGCGGCCTCGCCGAGCACCTCGAAGCACGGGTCCGACCGGAACATGCCGCGCAGACCGTCCCGTACGACGGGATGGTCATCGACGATGAGCAGGGTGATCAGGTCAGCCATGGCGGACCAACGGTACGCGAGCCGAGAGCGCGGTGCCGTTGCCCGGCTCCGATTCGACGGTGAACGAGCCCGCGATGCGTTCGGCGCGGGCCCGCATGCCGTCCAGGCCGAAGCCGCCGGAGCCGCTGCGCCGCACCAGGGTCAGCGGGTCGAAGCCGCGGCCGTCGTCGCGTACGTCCAGGGCGACCTCGCCCTCCATGTAGGAGAGGGTGACGCCGAGGCGGTCGGCTTCCGCGTGCCGGGCGGCGTTGGACAGGGCCTCCTGGACGATGCGCAGGAGGGTCGCCTCGATCTCTTCGTGGAGCGGCTCGGCGGGTCCGGTGACCGTGAAGTCGGCGCGGACGCCGGTGCGTTCGGCCCACTGGGCGACCGTCTTCTTCAGCGCTTCGGGCAGCGCGTCGTGCTCCAGGGCCGTCGGGGAGAGGTTGTGGACGGAGCGGCGGGCCTCGCCGAGGCTGTGCCGGGCCAGGTCGGCGGCGCGGCCAAGGTGTTCGCGGGCCAGGGTCTCGTCGGAGGCGGTGGAGACGACCTGGAGCTGGGCGATGATGCCGGTCAGGCCCTGCGCGATGGTGTCGTGGATCTCGGCGGCGAGCCTGCGCCGCTCGTCGGCGACGCCCGCCTCCCTTGCCTGGACGAGGAGTTGGTCGTGCAGGGCGGCGTTCTCGTCCATGGCCTGCTGGAGTGCGGTGTTGGTGCGTTCCAGTTCGACGATGGTGGCAGCGGCGTCGCGGGCGCGCTGTTCCTCCTGCTCCGCGAGGTGGGCGAAGACGGTGAGCAGCGCGATGTTCACGGCGAGCAGCCCGCCGAAGACGGACCAGCCGAGTTCCTCGTCGGGCGGAAGTCCGCCCGACTGGGAGCCCGCCATGATGACGGCGGTGGCGAAGAGGCCGGGCTTGACCAGACGCGGGGACAGCAGCCGTTCGGCGCCGAAGTAGCCGACGACGGCGTAGAACGCGAAGAACGGGTTGATCCAGGTGAGGACGAAGGCGATCGCCCAGCGCAGGGCGTAGTAGACGGCGCCCGTGCGCGAGGGGCCGGGGTGGGCGGGGGCCAGGCGGCCCCACCACAGCTGGAGCGCCACCGCGGCGACGACCAGGGCCCCCGCCACGTACCACGCGTCGCGGCCCATGCCGACGACGCCGCTCGTGGCGGCCGACATGAGGATGCCGAACCCGAGCAGGACGTAGGGGCCCCAGCGGTGGAACATGCCCCATCGCCGCTCGATCATCTGCGTGGCGTCCGCCGTGGTCGCACTCACGCCCCCAGTGTCGGTCACGCGCCGGGCCGGGTCCGGGTCACTCCCACCGGAACCACCGCGCGGCCGCCGCCGAGAGGACCACGGTCCACACCGCGAGCACGCCGAGGTGGGACAGTCCTGGCCAGTCGCCGGCCGCGGCCTCGCCCAGGGCCTGGGCCGCGGCGCCGAGCGGGGCGATCTCCACGACGCGGGCGAGCGCGTCCGGCATCGCCTGCACCGGCAGCCAGACACCCGCGCTGAACATCATCGGGAAGAAGACGGCGGAGCCGATCGCGGTCGCGGCCTTGGTCGTGCGCGAGATCGCGGAGACCACGGCGCCGAGTGCGAGCCCGCACAGGATGGCGAGAAGCAGCGCGATCGCGTAGCCGAAGGCCTGGCGCGGCAGGGGCACGTCGAAGACCAGGCGGCCCACGGTCAGGGAGAGCAGGGCCGAGACGAGCGCGGCGGCGCCGTGGATGCCCATCTGCGCGCCGAGGACGGCGGAGGGGCGGACCGGCGTGGTCGACATGCGGCGCAGGATGCCGCGTTCGCGGTAGCCGGTGATCATCGGCGGCATGGCCTGGAGGCCCGCCATGATCAGCGAGAGCAGCACCGTCACGGGGACGTACGCGTCGACGAGGCGGACGCCGCCCAGCGAGGCGTCGGTCTCCCGGAAGGAGGGGATGGAGCCGAGGATCACCAGGAGGACCGTGGGGAACGCCATGATCCAGAAGAGGGCGCCCGGCTCGCGGCGGAAGATCCGGAACTCGGCCTTGAGGACGGCGGCCGAGGCCTTGCTCCTCGCGGTGGCGTGCGGCGCGGCGACGGCGGTGGTCGTGGTCATGCCGTGGCTCCCGTCAGGTCGAGGAACGCGTCGTCCAACGTGGCGTCGGATACCCGAAGTTGGTGGGCGGTGATGTGGTGCCGGGCGAGCAGCGTGATGGCGGCGTTGACGGTCTCGTCGGTGCCGCCCAGGGTGTAGCGGCCGTCGCGCTGGTCGACGGAGATCACCCGCGGCAGGGCGGCGAGCTCCCGCTCGTCGAGGGGCGCGGACGGGGTGAAGGACATGACGGTGGATCCGGCGGCGCGGCTGATGAGGCCCGCCGGGCTGTCGAGCGCGGCGATCCGCCCCTGGTCGATGACCGCGATGCGGTCGCAGAGGCGCTGGGCCTCCTCCATGAAGTGGGTGACCAGGAGGACGGTGACGCCGCTGTCGCGTACGTCCTCGATGAGCTCCCAGGTATCGCGGCGGGCGCGCGGGTCGAGCCCGGTGGTCAGCTCGTCGAGCACGACGACCCTCGGGTTGCCGATCAGCGCGAGCGCGATGAACAGGCGCTGCTTCTGGCCTCCGGAGAGCTTGCCGAAGCGGCTGTCCAGCTTGTCGGTCAGGCGCAGGCGTTCGGCGAGGGGGCGCCAGTTCGCGGGGTTCGGGTAGAACGCGGCGTACAGCTCAAGGGCCTCGCGCACGGTGAGCTTCGCCTGGAGCTCGCTCTCCTGGAGCTGGGCGCCGAGGAGCTGGGTGACCCGGTCGTGGTCGGCGACGGGGTCGTGCCCGGCGACGCGGACGGTTCCGCTGTCGGGCAGGCGCAGGCCCTCGACGCACTCCACGGTGGTGGTCTTGCCCGCGCCGTTGGGCCCGAGGACGCCGAAGATCTCGCCCTCCTCGACGGCGAAGGAGACACCGTCGACGACGGCACGTCCGCCGTAGGCCTTGCGCAGGTCCCGCACTTCGATGATGGGCATGGGTCGAGCCTCGCCGGTGGGCGGGGGTCCCTGCATCGCCCATCGCGCTCGAAGCGGCATCGGCCGATCGGTTGATGGCGGGGTACGACTTGGCGTCATGTCCCTGGGGCTTAGGACCAGCGGACGAGCAGGGACGGGCCAAAACTCAGTGGGCTGTGCGGGTGGCCGTCCGTAGGCTCGCTCCTGATGCCGAAACCAGATGCACCGACCAAGGAACCGACCCGGGAAGGGTCAGCGGCGCGGACTCTGCTGCGGCTGTGGCCGTATGTCCGACCCGTACGAACTCGCCTGTTCGGCGCGGCATTTGTCGCGATCATCGCCTCCTGTACGGGGCTAGTCTTCCCCCTCGTCCTGAAGTGGCTCGTGGACGGGCCTGTGGCGGACCGGGACCTGGCGGGTGTGTGGCTCGGGGCGCTGCTCCTGCTGCTGCTCGGTGTCGCGGAGGCGCTGCTCTTCGGCCTGCGGCGGTGGCTCGTGGCCCGGCCGCTCGCCTCCGTCGAGGCGGCGATGCGGGCGGATCTCTACCGCCATCTGCAGCGGCTTCCCGTGGCGTTCCACGACCGCTGGGCCTCGGGCCAGCTCCTGTCGCGCGGCACGACGGATCTGATGCTGCTCCGGATGTTCCTCGCCTTCCCGCTGACGTTCCTGATCGTGAACGGGACGACGATCGTGGTCGGCATGGCGATCCTGCTGGCGCAGGACTGGGCGCTCGGTCTCGTCCTGCTGACCCCGCTGCTGCCGCTGGTGGTCGCCTGCGCGTACTTCGAGGGCCGGTACATGGCGGTGGCGCGGCGGGCGCAGGACCAGGTCGGCGATCTGACGACGGTCGTCGAGGAGAGCGTGCTCGGTATCCGCATCATCAAGGGCTTCGGCCGCCACCGCAGTCAGGCGCACGCGTTCCGCGAGCTTTCGCACACGCTGCGGGGCACGGAACTGGTCAAGGCGCGGCTGCTCGCGGCGATCTACGCGGTGATCATGACGCTGCCGGAGATCGCGCTCGGTGCGGCGCTCGTCCTCGGGACGGTGCAGGTGGCGGACGGCGATCTGTCGACGGGCACGCTGGTCGCGTTCCTCTCCACGGCGCTCGCGCTGCGCTGGCCGGTGGAGTCGATCGGGTTCCTGCTCGCGATGAGCCAGGAGTCGGCGACGGCCACGGAGCGGTACTTCGAGGTGATGGACGCGGAGCCGGAGTCCTCGGTGATGGTGGCCGCCGACGAGGGGCCGGGCTCCGGTGCTGCGGCCGGACTCCGCTTCCACGGCGTGGAGTTCCGCTACCCGGACGCGCCGCCCGATGCGCCGCCCGCGCTCGACCGGATCGACCTGCACATTCGCCCCGGCGAGACGCTCGCCCTCGTGGGCGCGACGGGCAGCGGCAAGACGACGCTGACGGCGCTGGTGCCCCGGCTGCACGAGGTGAGCGGGGGCCGCATCACGCTGGACGGCGAGGACATCACGGAGATGGACCGCGAGCGGCTGCGCACGCTGGTGGCGGTCGCCTTCGAGGAGCCGACGCTCTTCTCCGCGACGGTGGGCGAGAACGTCCTCATGGGGGCCGGGGAAGCCGCGGGCGACGCGGAGTTGGAGCGCGCCCTGGAGGTCGCCCAGGCCGACTTCGCCCACGCACTCCCCCAGGGCACGGCCACCCAGGTCGGCGAACAGGGCCTGAGCCTCTCCGGCGGCCAGCGCCAGCGCCTCGCCCTGGCCCGCGCGGTGGTGGGCCGCCCGCGCTTCCTGGTCCTGGACGACCCGCTCTCGGCGCTGGACGTCCACACGGAGACCCTGGTGGAGGCGGCTCTGCGGCGCGTCCTGAAGGACACGACGGCCCTGGTGGTGGCCCACCGCCCCTCCACGGTCCTGCTCGCCGACCGGGTGGCCCTGCTCTCCGACGGCAGAATCACCGCGGTGGGCACCCACCAGGAACTGCTGCGGGGGAACGCGGAGTACGCGTGGCTGATGTCGGGGGCGGGGGTCGCTCCCGCGACAGGGGAAGCGGCCCCGGGTCCGGACGGCGCCCCTACGGCGGGGGGAGCGGACCAGGCGTCCGCCCAAGGCCCGACGAAGACGGAGGCCGACCGCACGGCAGGGGAAGTGGACACGACACCCACGAACGGCCGGACGAGCGCGGACGCCGCTCCCGCGACAGGGGAAACGGCCGCGGAGCCCGCGAACGGGCGGACGAGGGCGAAGGCCGACCCCGCGACAGGGCAGGCGGACGCCGCGCCCGCGCCAAGGAAAGCGGACCCTGCGCCCACCCACGGCCCGGCAAAGGCAGACGCCGACCCCGCGGCCGGGAAAGCAAACCCTGCACCCGCCCACGGACCGACAAAAGCAGACGCCAGCCCCGCAGCAAGGAAAGCAGACCCTGCACCCGCACCCAGCCCGGCAAAGCCAGACGCCGACCCCACGGCAGGGAAAGCAAACCCTGCACCCGCCCACGGACCGACAAAAGCAGACGCCAGCCCCGCAGCAAGGGAAGCAGACCCTGCGCCCACCCACGGCCCGGCGAAGGCAGACGCCGACCCCGCGGCCGGGGAAGTGGAACCGGAGGCCGCCACCGTGCCCTCGGCCCCAGCCCCACACGCACCCCCACCCACACCCCCACAGACAGCAGCGGGCCCCGCGTCCGCGGAAGGTGAGGCCGCACGATGAGCGCGTCGACACCCGCCTCACGTACCACGGGGCCTGACGAGGGAGACCTCCTCTCAGCCGAGCGCGCCGCTTCCGCCGACCCGCACCCCGAACTCCCCTCCCCCGCCGACCACTTCGACAAGGACACCCTCCCCGCGCCCCCCGGCGCCACCTCCGCCCTGCTGCGTTCGCTGCTCTCGCCGTTGCGTGGGCGCGTTGTTCTCGCGGCCGTGCTGCTTCTTCTCCAGCAGGCCGCCGTGCAGGGCGGGCCGCTGCTCGTCGCGTACGCCATCGACCGTGGCGTGCCCGCCGTCCGTGCCGACGACTACGGGCCGCTCGTCGCCATCGGCATCGGATATCTGCTCTGCGCGGCGGCATCCGGCGGGTTCCAGTACGCGTTCATCGTGGCCTCCGCCCGCGTCAACCAGGACGTACTGCTCGATCTGCGGGGGCGGATCTTCCGCCATGCGCAGGCACTCAGCGTGGACTTCCACGAGCAGTACACCTCGGGGCGGCTCATCTCCCGGTCCACCACCGACGTGGAATCCCTGCGGGAACTCCTCAGCGAGGGGCTTCAGGAGCTGGTCACCGTCATCCTGTCCTTCGTCTACATCTCGGCGATGCTGCTCTGGCTCGACCTGAGCCTCGGCGCGGCGGCGGTCGTGTCGTTCGTGCCGCTGTATCTGCTGGTGCGCCGATATCAGCATCGCGCCGGGCCCCTCTTCGGGAAGCGGTCCACCGCCATCGCCGCCGTCATCGTGAAGTTCGCCGAGACGATGAACGGCATCCGGCCGGTCCGCGCCTTCCGGCGCGAGCGCGCCAACGAGGCCGAGTTCGGCGTGCTCAACCGCCACCACGAGCGGTCGAACGGCGACGCCATGCTGGAGATGGCCCGCTATGTGGTCGGCTCCCGGCTCGTCGCCAACACGGCCGTCGCCGGCATCGTCCTGTGGGGCGCCTACCGCGTCACCGACGGCACCCTCGCGCTCGGCGTCCTCGCCGCGGCCGTGCTCTATCTGCGGCGCCTGTACGACCCAATCGACCGGCTCGGGATGTTCCTGAACTCCTACCAGTCGGCCGCCGCCTCCCTGGAGAAGGTCGCCGGACTCCTTGCCCAGACGCCCTCCGTGCCCGAGCCCCACCCCGACCGCGCCCGCCCGCTGCCCGCCCTCGCCTCCGAACACCCGGGCCGCGAGGTCGACTTCGACGGCGTGCGGTTCGCCTACCGGACCGGCGGCGAGGTCCTGCCCCGCTTCGACCTGACGCTGCCCGCCGGGCAGACCGTCGCCGTCGTCGGCTCCACCGGCGCGGGCAAGTCGACGCTCGCCAAGCTGCTCGCCCGCTTCTACGACCCGACGGCGGGCCGGGTCCTGCTCGACGGGGTCGACCTGCGGGACCTCGCCAACGCCGAGCTGAGGCGCGGCGTCGTCATGGTGACCCAGGAGGCCTTCCTCTTCTCCGGCACGGTCGCCGAGAACATCGCCATCGGCCGCCCCGACGCCACCCGCGAGGACATCGAGCGGGCGGCGAAAGCCATCGGCGCCCACGACTTCATCACGTCACTGCCCGACGGCTACGACACCGACGTACGCAAGAGGGGCGGCCGAATCTCCGCCGGTCAGCGCCAGCTCGTCGCCTTCGCGCGGGCGCTGCTCGCCGACCCTGCGGTGCTGATCCTCGACGAGGCGACCAGCTCGCTCGACATCCCCGGCGAGCGGGCCGTGCAGCGCGCCATGCACACGGTGCTTCGCGGACGTACCGCCGTCGTGATCGCCCACCGGCTCTCCACGGTGGAGATCGCCGACCGGGTGCTCGTGATGGAGCACGGGCGCGTCGTGGAGGACGGCACACCGGACGAACTGATCGCCGGGAGCGGGTCGTTCGCGGACCTGCACCGGGCGTGGCGGGACAGCGTGGTGGGGTAGGCGCAGGGGCAGGCCGCCGCGCGGTCCGCACGGGCACCTCCGGTAATCTGGACTTTTCCCCCAGAAGGAGATGCATCAGTGGAGTTCCGGCTGCTCGGAGCGGTTTCCGTCGCCACCGAGAGCGGCGAACTGCCCCTCGGTCCGGCCAAGCGGCGCAGCCTCCTCGCCGCCCTGCTCCTGCGGCCCAACCGCCCGGTGCCGGTGGACCAGTTGACGGCCACGCTGTGGGATCACGAACCTCCGCCGCGTGCCCGGAGCGTCATCCAGGGCCATGTGTCGCGGCTGCGGGTCCTGTTCGCGGGCGCGGACGCCGAGATGTTCGGCGTGGAGCTGGTCACCCAGGGCACCTCCTACGTCCTGCGGATGCCGGAGAGCCTCCTGGACGCCCACCGGTTCGAGGAGCTGGTGACGCTGGCCCGCGGCCAGCGCGCGCCGGCCGACGCCGTGGCGATGTACCAGGAGGCGCTGTCCCTGTGGCAGGGGCCCGCGCTGAGCGGCACCTATCCGAGCCCGCCGCTCCAGGCCGCAGCCCATGCCTTGGACGAACTCCGGCTCGCCTCCGTGGAGATGCTGGCCGGGGCCTACGCGCGCCTCGGCGAGCACAACCGCGCGGCGGCCGTCCTGCGCGCGGAGGCCGAGGCACACCCGCTGCGGGAATCGCTGGCCGCGGCGCTCATGCGCGAACTCCAGCGTGCGGGGCGCCGTTCGGAGGCGCTCGACTGGTTCCACCGCACCCGGCGGCTGCTGGCCGACGAACTGGGCGTCGACCCGGGCCGTGAGCTCGCGGACGCCTACGGGGTCGCGCTGCGCGGGGAGGATGACGACGCGGGGGCGGCGGCCCCGGCCGCGGCTGCCCCCGCGCCCGTCCCGGCACACGGTGCGCCCACCGCCCCCGTGGCGGACACGGTCGACCTGCTGCCGCGCATGCCCCGCGGCTTCCACGGGCGGGCGGGCGAACTGACCGACCTGTCCCGCGCGGCCGCGGGCGAAGCCCCTGTGTGCCTGGTCACCGGGCCCGCGGGCGTGGGCAAGACGGCCCTGGTCGTGCACTGGGCGCACCGCAACCGCGCCGCGTTCCCCGGCGGTCTGCTCTACGCCGACCTGCGCGGCTTCAGCGACACGGGCGAGCCGACGCACCTCGAAGTGCTGCGCGAGTTCCTGCTCGCCCTCGGGGTCGCGCCGCGCCGGATCCCGGAGTCGGCGAACGGCGCGTCCGCGCTGTACCGCTCGCTCGCCGCCGACCGGCAGCTCCTCGTCGTCCTGGACAACGCGCGCGGCTCCGAGCAGGTCAGGGAGCTCCTTCCGGGAGGCACGCGCTGCGTCACCGTGGTCACCAGCCGCTACCGCCTGCGTGGCCTGATCGCGTCCGACGCCGCCCGGCCCGTCCCGGTGGACGTACTGGAACCGGACGACAGCACGGCCCTGCTCGCCGCGGTGCTCGGCAAGGAGCGGGTCCTCGCGGAGGCGGTGGGCGCCCGGCGGCTCGTGGAGCTGTGCGGCGGGCTTCCCCTCGCGCTGCGCGTGGCCGCGGCCCGCCTGGCGGACCAGCCGGACTGGTCCCTGCGGGCGATGAGCACCGAACTGGCCGACGAATCACGCCGGTTGACCCTGCTCGACGTGGAGGACACGGGCGTACGCGCGGCGCTGCGGCTCACCGTGCGGCGGCTGCCCGATGACGTCGCGCACCACTTCGCGCACCTGGGCCGCCATCCGGGCACGCACGTCGACCGCTTCACGGCAGCCGCCCTCGCGGGCACGGACCCGGACACGGCCGAGGCCGCCCTCGACCGGCTTACCGCCGCCCATCTCGTCACCCGGACCGCGCCGGGGCGCTGGACCCTGCACGATCTCGTACGCCTCTACGCGCGCGACCTGGACGCGGGGCCCGACGCCCTGATCCGGGTGCTCGACCACAGCGTGGCCACCGCCCTGGCGGCGGCCGACGCGGCCGAGCCCGGCGACGAGTCGTGCTTCACGCTGCCCGCGGACTTCCGTCCGCCGCACGCGATACGGACGTTCGCGGACCGCGACGAGGCCATGGAGTGGTACGCGGCCGAGCGTGACGACCTGATGCTCGCCGCGGCCGCGGCGGACGCGGCCGGGCTGCCCGGCAGGACGTGGCGGATCGTCCTCGGGCTGTGGCCGCAGATGGTGTGGCGGGTCCTTGACGGCTGGACTCCCTTGCTCCACAAGGCGCTTGAGGCGGCGAGGGCCGAATCGGACGCCCGCGCGGAGTCGCGGGTCCTCGCCCTGCTCGGGTGGGTGCTCACCGAGGAGGGACGCACCGAGGAGGCCCTCGTGCACCTGGAGGCCGCCCCGGTGATCGCCGCCCGCGCGGGCGACCGGCGCGGCGAGGCGACGGCCCTGATCAATCTCTCCCTCGCCCAGGCCGCGCTCGGCAGCCCGGAGGAGGCGGCGGAGGGCTGCGTACAGGCGGCGCACCTGGCCCGCGAGGCAGGCGACCGCCACACCGAACGCCTGGCCCTGCACCACCTCGCCCGGCATCAACTGGACACCAGGCAGTGGCAGTCGGCCCTGGACACGTCGGTCGCGGCCCTGGACATCGAGAGCTCCCCGAAGGCCCCGGCGACCTCCCGCGTCCTGCTGCTCACCGCGGGCGGCGAGGCCCTCATCGGCATGGGCGACGAGGCCGAGGGAATCCGCCGCCTGGAGGGCGCGGCGAGCGAGGCGGAGGCGTCCGGCTACGACGAGGGCGCGGTGCGGGCCCTCGGTGCGCTGCTGCGGGTGTCGGCGGACGTGGGGCTGCGGGCGCGCTACGACACGGCGATGGTGCGGCTCGCGGAACGGACCTGAGGGGAGCCTGCGACACGGCTCATGGCGTGGTCCAGCTGCACCGCGCCTCACGATGCGGTCAGCCTGCACCCCGGCATGCCTCAGCCGTGAGCACGTGAGCGCGGGCGACGGGCCCCCCGTGCACACCCACGCGGACCCGGCTCCACAGCGCGCTCGCGCCCCGCCCCCCACACCACACACGGAAACGCGCACCGAGCCCCACGGCGCTCCACGGCGCTCCACGGCTCGGACCCGATCCGCGCCGCGGCTCCCGCTCCCACGCTCCAGGCCCGGACGCACACCCCCACGAACCCCCAGCTCATCCCCCCTCCGCGGCGCGACCCCCCGCGTCAGCGGGACGTCAGCGCGGCGTGAGCGGAACGCCAGCGGGGGCGGACACAGTGGTGTCAACAGCGGGAACGACCAACCCGTTCCGCACCCACCACCACCGCACGGGGGAACCTCACATGCGTACGACCCGGATCCGCACCACCGTCCTCGCCGCCACCACCGCCGCGCTCGCCCTGACCCTGACCGCCTGTGGCGGCTCGGACGGCTCCGGCGGCAGCGCGTCGAAGGCCGGTTCGGGCCGGAGCGTCGCCACGGCCGACGGCGCGAAGGGCTCCGAGAAGGCGTCCGGGACGACGGTCACGACGGAGACGGGCGGCGGCGGCGAGCAGGGCACGACAGGCTCCGGTGCGGGCAAGGCCGCCCCCGCACGCGCCGCCGCGGCCCAGCCGTGCACGGGCGACGAGATCTCGTACGCCGTGCTGCACCGCTTCCCCGCACAGGAGGGCGAGCACCTCCTGATCACCGCGACGAACGCCGACTCCAAGCCCTGCTGGGTCACTTCCTACCCGTCCGTGATGCTCGGCGACACCTCGGACGTCCTGCCCCACGCGGCCAAGGACGCCCCGGGCGGCACCGCCCGGATCACGGTCAAGCCCGGCGGCAAGGTCTACTCCGCCGTGGCCCTGTTCACCGACAGCGACAGGACCCACACCGCGACGGAGCTCTCCGTCGCCCTGCGCGACCAGACCGGCGACACCGGCCCGGGCGCGGGGACGGGCGCCTTCGACGGCAAGGGCGCGCCGTCGGAGTTCACCTGGTCCGACGCCGAGGTCACCAACTGGAACACCACGAAGCCCTACGACTTCTGATCAACGAGCCATCACCCGAGCACCGGTCTGGAGCGACGCAGCGCTCCAGGCCGGCTTTCGTGCTGCCTGAACTCGGCGATATCCAGCGCTGGTTGGGGTGCGGAATCGGCCACACCCCTTCGGACACCCCACGAAGTTTCACCTCGAACAATCGCGAGCCCTTGGCGTTGAGCGACCCCTCCGTATATCGAACGTGGTCCACCGGGCAGCGGACCAGTTCCGGCCAACTCTTGACGCACTCCTGACAAACAGAGCGGCCCGGTGCCACTCTTCCCCTCGATTCCCAGCTCCACCAGGCTCCACAACGCTCCACGTTCTGCCTTGTTCTGCCCGGACGGCACGACCGCGCCGACCGGTCCCCCTGGCCGCGTATCCCGCGGCCACGCAGAAGGAGTCCGTGTTGAGAAGCACCTCTCACAGACCTGCCTCCCACAGACGCGCCACCGCCGCGGGCGCCCTGACCGCCGTCGCCGCCCTTGTCGCGGTGGCCTTCCAGACGGGCCCGGCATCGGCCGACGACCCCGGGATATCCAAGGCCAAGGCCCCGGCCGCGGCCAAGATAGGCAAGGCCGACCCCGGTTCCCTGCCCGTGAAGCTCTCCCCCGCCCAGCGTGCCGCGCTCCTCAAGGACGCCAACGCCACCAAGGCGGACACGGCCAAGGACCTCGGGCTCGGCGCCAAGGAGAAGCTCGTCGTACGTGACGTCATCAAGGACGTCGACGGCACGACGCACACCCGCTACGAGCGCACCTACGACGGCCTGCCCGTCCTCGGCGGCGACATGGTCGTCGACGAGGCGAAGTCCGGGAAGACCGAGGGCGTCACCAAGGCCGCGAAGGCCGAGCTCAAGGGCGTCGACACCAGCGCCGACGTGAAGGCGTCGGCCGCCGAGAAGCAGGCGCTCGGCGCGGCGAAGGCCGAGGGCTCGAAGAAGACCGACGCGGACCGCGCACCGCGCAAGGTCGTCTGGATGGCCAAGGGCGAGCCGACGCTCGCGTACGAGACGGTGGTCGGCGGGCTGCAGCACGACGGCACCCCGAACGAGCTGCACGTCATCACGGACGCGGCCACCGGCAAGAAGATCTTCCAGTGGCAGGGCATCGAGAACGGCACGGGCAACACCCAGTACAGCGGTCAAGTCACCCTGGGATCGGCCCAGTCGGGGTCCAGCTACAACCTGACGGACACCGCTCGCGGCAACCACAAGACGTACAACCTCAACCGCGCCACGTCCGGCACCGGCACGCTCTTCTCGGGCCCGGACGACGTGTGGGGCAACGGCCAGCCCTCCAACCTGGAGACCGCGGGCGCGGACGCCCACTACGGGGCCGCGCTGACCTGGGACTACTACAAGAACGTGCACGGCCGTTCCGGTATCCGGGGTGACGGCGTCGGCGCGTCGTCACGCGTCCACTACGGCAACAACTACGTCAACGCGTTCTGGTCCGACAGCTGCTTCTGCATGACGTACGGCGACGGCGCGGGCAACGCCAAGCCGCTGACGTCCATCGACGTGGCGGCCCACGAGATGACGCACGGCGTCACCGCGGCCACCGGCAACATGACGTACAGCGGCGAGTCCGGTGGCCTGAACGAGGCCACCTCCGACATCTTCGCGGCGGCCGTGGAGTTCCACGCCAACAACGCGCAGGACGTCGGCGACTACAACGTCGGCGAGAAGATCGACATCCGGGGCAACGGCACCCCGCTGCGCTACATGGACAAGCCCAGCAAGGACGGCTCGTCCAAGGACTCCTGGTACTCGGGCATCGGCAGCATCGACGTCCACTACTCGTCCGGCGTCGCCAACCACTTCTACTACATGCTGAGCGAGGGCAGCGGCGCCAAGGTGATCAACGGCGTCTCGTACGACTCCCCGACCTCGGACGGTCTGCCGGTGACCGGAATTGGTCGTGACAAGGCGTCGCTCATCTGGTTCAAGGCGCTGACGACGAAGTTCACCACGACCACCAACTACGCGGCGGCCCGCACCGGGACCCTCGCGGCGGCCGGTGAGCTGTACGGCACCACGAGCCCCGAGTACAACGCGGTGGCCCACGCCTGGGCAGCGGTCAACGTCGGCGCGCGGCCCGGTGGCGGCGGCGGCACGGACTTCGAGAACACCACCGACGTGGCCATCCCGGACCGGGGCGCGGCCGTCACCTCGTCGGTCAACGTCACCGGACGCACGGGCAACGCGCCCGCCGCGCTGAAGGTCGGCGTCGACATCGTGCACACCTGGCGCGGCGACCTGGTCGTCGACCTGGTGGCCCCGGACGGCTCGACGTACCGCCTGAAGAACTCGAGCGCGAACGACTCGGCGGACAACATCGTCGAGACGTACACGGTCAACGCCTCGTCCGAGGTGGCCAACGGCACCTGGAAGCTGAAGGTCCAGGACGTGGCCGCGCAGGACGTCGGCCGCATCAACAGCTGGAAGCTGACCTTCCCGTAAGCCCTGACCAGGCTTGAGACACATGCAGACTGCGCCGCTCCGGGTGGATCCACTCCCCGGGGCGGCGCACCCATGCGTGGCGCCGGCCGCGTAACTCCCCGTTCGCATTGCGTACATGGACCATCGCTCAACGGACGATTTCTGGCCAACCTGCGGTCAGGGACCTGACATGAACCTGGCCCAACTGACACTCTTCCCTCGATCAGTCACACCAGTACACCCGCACCGCATCTTTCAGCCCGGACAGTCCCCATGCCGTCCGGGCCCCCCACAGAAGGAGCATGCGTGACCCCCCACATATCCCGGAAGCGCTCGACGCTGGCCATCGCCACCGCTGTTGCCGCAGGTGCCCTGCTCGCGGGCGGACTTGCCACCGGCGCCTCCGCGCAGCCCGACCGGGCGGCCGCGCCCTCGGGGGCGCCCGTCGCGCTCTCCTCGACGGCCCGTGCGGACCTGCTGCAGGACGCGAACACGGAGAAGGCCGCCACCGCCGAGAAGATCGGCCTCGGCGCCAAGGAGAAGCTCGTCGTACGCGACGTCGTCAAGGACCGCGACGGCACCACGCACACCCGCTACGAGCGCACCTACGACGGCCTGCCCGTCCTCGGCGGCGACCTCGTCGTCCACACCGCCAAGAGCGGCTCGGTCAAGAGCGTGACCAAGGCGGCCAAGGCCACCATCAAGGTCGCCTCCACCTCCGCGAAGGTCGGGGCCAAGTCGGCCGCGAAGTCCGCCGAGTCGACCGCGTCGAAGTCCGGCGACACCAAGAAGGCCGACGCGCAGACTCCCCGCAAGGTCGTCTGGGCCGCGTCCGGCAAGCCGGTCCTCGCCCACGAGACCGTCGTCACCGGCGTCCAGAAGGACGGCACGCCCAGCAAGCTGCACGTCATCACCGACGCGGCCACGGGCAAGAAGCTCTTCCAGTACCAGGCCATCGAGAACGGCGCGGGCCACAGCCAGTACAGCGGCGACGTCGAGGTCGGCTCCAAGAAGGGCACCAGCGGCTTCGACCTGACCGACGACACGCGCGGCGGCCACTCCACGTACGACCTGGCCCACGGCCAGAGCGGCGAGGGCAAGCTCGTCACGGACGACGACGACACGTGGGGCACCGGAAAGCCGGAGGACGTCCAGACCGCCGCCGTCGACGCCGCCTACGGCGCGCAGTTGACGTGGGACTACTACAAGGCCGTGCACGGCCGCGAGGGCATCAAGGGCGACGGCAAGGGCGCCACCTCGCGCGTCCACTACGGCAACGCGTACGTCAACGCGTTCTGGGACGACAGCTGCTTCTGCATGACGTACGGCGACGGCGAGGGCGACAAGAAGCCCCTCACGTCGATGGACGTGGCCGCGCACGAGATGACGCACGGCGTCACGTCGGCGACCGGCAACATGGAGTACAGCGGTGAGTCCGGCGGCCTGAACGAGGCCACCTCCGACATCTTCGCGGCGGCGGTCGAGTTCAACGCCAAGAACCCCGAGGACATCGGCGACTACATGGTCGGCGAGAAGATCGACATCAACGGCGACGGATCGCCGCTGCGCTACATGGACAAGCCCTCCAAGGACGGCTCGTCCCTGGACAACTGGAGCGCGGACGCGGGCAACGTGGACGTCCACTACTCCTCCGGCATCGCCAACCACTTCTTCTACCTGCTGTCCGAGGGCAGCGGCGCGAAGGAGATCAACGGCGTCAAGTACGACTCCCCGACCGCGGACGGCTCCAAGGTCGAGGGCATCGGACGCGACAAGGCCGAGAAGATCTGGTTCAAGGCGCTGACGTCGTACTTCACGACGACGACGGACTACAAGGCGGCCCGCGAGGGCACGCTGAGCGCCGCGAAGGACCTGTACGGCGCGGACTCCGCGGAGTACAAGGGCGTGGACGCGGCCTGGGCCGGCGTGAACGTCAAGTAACTCCCTTCACGACCAGGCGGCACCCGGGGTTCTCGTTCTCCCCGGGTGCCGCCTGTCGTCGTGCCGGATCGCCCCTACCGCAACAACACCCCCGCAGCCTCCCCCGTCCCCTGCGACGGCACCGCCACGAGCCCCAGCTCCGCCCCGCTCGCCAGCAGCCGGTGCGCGGGCAGGATCCGCACCGTGTAGCCGAACGGGCCCGTGCGGTCGAGGGCCAGGGGGCCTTCGTAGAGGCGGCGGCCCTCCGCGTCGGGGCCGCCCACCAGCTTCAGCGGCATCGGACTCGCGTCGGCGATGAAGTCCTCGGGGTCGACCCGGCCCGCGATCGTCTGGACCTCCACGTCGTCCGGCGTCAGCTCCCCCAGATGCACGCGGACCCGCAACGACAGCGTGGCGCCCAGCTCGGCCGTGGCCCCCGTCGCCGATGCCTCGACATGGTCGACGGCCACCCGCGGCCAGGCAGCACGCACCCGCGCCTTCCAGGCAGCCAGCTCCCCCGCCGCGTCCACGCCGCCCAGCGTGCGCTGCGCCCGCGCGGCGGGAACGTACAGCTGCTCCACGTAGTCACGCACCATCCGCCCCGCGAGCACCTTCGGGCCCAGTCGGGTCAGCGTCCGCCGCACCATCTCGATCCACCGGTCGGGCAGGCCTGCCGGTCCCTGCTCGTAGAAGCGGGGGGCGATCCGGCGCTCAAGGAGGTCGTACAGCGCCGCGGCCTCCAGCTCGTCCCGCCGGTCGTCGTCCGTCGCCGCGCCGTCCGCCGTGGGGATCGCCCAGCCGAAGTCGGGCTCGAACCATTCGTCCCACCAGCCGTCGAGGACCGACAGGTTGAGACAGCCGTTCAACGCGGCCTTCATCCCGCTCGTCCCACAGGCCTCCAGCGGACGGAGAGGATTGTTCAGCCACACATCGCACCCCGGATACAGCTTCTGCGCCATCGCCATGCCGTAGTCCGGCAGGAACACGATGCGGTGCCGCACCCGCGGATCGTCCGTGAAGCGCACCAGCTCCTGGATGAGGCGCTTGCCGCCGTCGTCCGCGGGATGCGCCTTTCCGGCCACGACGATCTGGATCGGCCGCTCCTCGTGCGTAAGGAGCTCCATCAGGCGGTCCCTGTCGCGCAGCATCAGTGTCAGGCGCTTGTAGGACGGGACACGGCGCGCGAAGCCGATCGTCAGGACGTCCGGATCGAGTACGTCGTCGATCCACCCCAACTCCGCGCTCGCGGCGCCCCGTTGACGCCACGACGCGTACAGCCGCCGCCTGACCTCCGTCACCAGCTGCCCGCGCAGCTCCCGCCGCAGCTCCCAGATGTCCACGTCCTGAATCTCGGCGACCGCGTCCCACCGCTCCGAGCCGCCCACCGAAAGCGCCTCCTCCGTCCGCTGGGCGCCGATCTGCCGGGCGCCGAGCCGGAACACCTCGGGGGCCACCCAGGTCGGGGCGTGCACGCCGTTCGTGACGGAGGAGATCGGGATCTCCTCGGCGTCGAATCCGGGCCACAGGCCCGCGAACATCTCGCGGCTCACCTTGCCGTGCAGGGTGGAGACGCCGTTCGCGCACCGCCCGAGCCTGAGGCCCATCACCGCCATGTTGAAGAGGTTGGGCTCACCGCCGGGATACGTCTCCATGCCGAGCCGCAGTATGCGTTCGACGTCGATGCGGGGCAGCTCGGCGTGCGGGCCGAAGTGCCGGGCGACCAGCTCGCGGTCGAAGCGGTCGATCCCGGCGGGGACGGGGGTGTGGGTGGTGAAGACGGTCCCGGCCCGTACGGCTTCCAGCGCGGCATCGAACTCGACACCCTGCGCGGCCAGTTCATGGATCCGCTCAAGCCCCAGGAAGCCCGCGTGGCCTTCGTTCGTGTGGAAGACCTCGGGCTCGGCATGCCCGCTCAGGCGGCAGTACGTCCTGATGGCGCGCACCCCGCCGATGCCGAGCAGCATCTCCTGGAGCAGCCGGTGCTCGCTGCCGCCGCCGTAGAGCCGGTCGGTCACCTCGCGGGCGCCCGCGTCGTTCTCCTCGACGTCCGAGTCGAGCATGAGGAGCGGTACGCGCCCGACGCCGGCCTGCCAGACGTGCGCGCGCAGCTGTCGTCCGCCGGGCAGCGCGATCGACACCAGGCTCGGGGTGCCGTCCGCCTCCCGCAGGAGGGACAGGGGCAGCTCGTTCGGGTCGAGCACCGGGTAGGTCTCCTGCTGCCAGCCGTCGCGGGACAGCGACTGGTGGAAGTAGCCGTGCCGGTAGAGCAGCCCGACCCCGATGAGCGGAAGCCCTAGGTCGCTGGCCGCCTTCAAATGGTCGCCCGCGAGGATGCCGAGCCCGCCCGAGTACTGCGGAAGGGCGGCGGTGATGCCGAACTCGGGCGAGAAGTAGGCGACGGCTCCCGGCAGTTCACCGCCGCGCTCGGCGGACTGGTCCTGATACCAGCGGGCCCCGGTGACGTACTCCCGAAGACCGTCCGAGGCCTCGGCGAGGCGGCGCAGAAAGGCCCCGTCCCCGGCCAGCTGCGTGAGCCGCGCGGGCGGCACACTGCCGAGCAGCCGCATGGGGTCGCAGTCCGAAGCGGCCCACTGCTCGGGGTCGATGGCCTCGAACAGCTCACGGGTTCCGGTGTGCCAGGACCACCGCAGGTTGCGCGCAAGCTCCGAGAGCGGGGTGAGAGGGTCGGGAAGGGCGGGTCGTACGGTGAATCGACGGATGGCCTTCATCACGGTGCACCTCTGTCAGGGTGTCCGACGGGGCGTATGACGGGGGCGTTCGTACCTCGCGTACCGACGTGCGTACCGACGTGCGCATCGACGTGTCGCATCGACGTTAGCGGTGCGCCGCCCCTGTCACCACGGCGCACAGGGAGCACACTCGCCGTCCTCGCCGGTCCGGCGATGGCCGTTTCGCGTCGGCCCGCCCCGTTCCGGCGAGGGCCGCCCCGTCGGCCGCGCCCTTGAGCCCCTAAGCCGTCGTCGCCGCCACGATCGCCGCCGTGTCCCAGTAGAACGGCCGCACCTCCGCGATCCGCCCGCCCCGCACCGTGATCGTCTGCAGTACGGGGAAGGCGAGTTCACGCCCCGTGGCGCGGGCCCGTGCGCGGACCTGGGTGTGTACGACCGCCGTCTCGCCCGTGGCCAGGAATTCCTGTTCGCCGATCTCGAAGGACTTCCACGTCCGGCTCATGGCGAGGAAGAAGCGGGTCATGCCGTCGTGGCCGCGCCAGGTGCCGCCGTACGGGAGAGCCTCGGCCTGGTGCATCACGACGTCGGGGGCGAAATAGGGGGCGAGCAGGTCGAATGTGGCTCGGCCGGGGCCGCCGGCCGCCAGGTAGCGGGACTCCGCCTCGTACATGCCGGTGAGGACAGTGAGGGAGTCCGGCGCGGATGGTTCGTGCTGGGTGGTCATGCCGTCAGCGTGACGGCTGCGGCGCTGGTCCACCGGCGGTAATCGGACGTCGACGTACCGACGGTCACCCCGTGGCCCCGCACCTGACGGAGGCATCCTGAACCCGTCCGAAAATCGGCGCAACCCTCACAGCACCCCCACGGGCGATATGGCCGATTCCCCCCTGCCCTGTGGTCTTGTAGGCCCTCACACCGCACGAGAGGCTGCCAAGTGACGCCCGTGCAGATACAGGGGATCCGGCACTGACCGGCCAACTCTGCGGTGGGCACGTCAAGTTGGGGAGGGAAACCAGCGTATGACTCTTACGCGAACAAAGCGTTTGCGGTGGGCGGGAGCCGTCACCGCCGCCACCACGGCAGCGGTGCTTTCGGCCATCACGCTGCCCGCACACGCCGCTCCCGCCGATGCCCCGCTCGGGGAGATACTCGGCGCCGGTGAGCCCGGTTCCATTAGCGGGAGTTACATCGTCACGCTCAAGGGCGGGACATCGGCCCCGTCGGACGCGGGCAAGGGCATAGCCGCCAAGTACGGGGCGGACATACGTCACACCTACAGCACCGCGCTCAACGGCTATGCGGTGAAGGCGGGTTCGGCCGAGGCCAAGAAGCTCGCGGGCGACTCCCGGGTCGCCACCGTGGTCCAGGACAGCATCGTGTCCCTGGACCACACCCAGCAGAATCCGCCCTCCTGGGGGCTCGACCGGATCGACCAGAAGGGTCTGCCGCTCGACAAGTCCTACACCTATCCCGAATCCGCCGGGCAGGGCGTGACCGCGTACGTCATCGACACCGGCGTCCGCACCACGCACAAGGACTTCGGCGGCCGTGCAAGCAGCGGCTGGGACTTCATCGACAACGACGCCACCGCGCAGGACGGCAACGGACACGGCACGCACGTCTCCGCGACGGTCGCGGGCGAGAGCCACGGCGTCGCCAAGAAGGCGGACGTCGTCGGCGTGCGGGTGCTCGACGACGCGGGTTCGGGGACGACCGCCCAGGTCATCGCCGGCATCGACTGGGTGACCAAGAACGCCCAGAAGCCCGCCGTCGCCAACCTGAGCCTCGGCGGCACGGCCAACGCCCAACTTGACGCGGCCGTGCGCAACTCGATCGCGTCCGGGGTCACTTACACGGTCGCCGCGGGGAACGACGGCCTGCCCGCCTTCCTGTTCTCACCGGCCCGCGTGAAGGAAGCGGTCACGGTCGGCGCGAGTGACGTCAAGGACGCCAAGGCCAGCTTCTCCAACTGGGGCGGCAGCCTCGATCTGTTCGCGCCGGGCGTCGGCATCACCTCCGCCTGGAACACGGACGACGCCGCCACGGACACCATCTCGGGTACGTCGATGGCCTCGCCGCACGTGGCGGGCGCGGCGGCGCTCTACCTCGCCGACCACCCCTCGGCCACACCGGCCGAGGTGAGCAAGGCACTGACCGATCGGGCGGTGCCGGGCAAGGTGACGGGCGCCGGTCTCGGCTCACCGAACAAGTTGCTGCAGGTCAACAACCCTTGAGGCACTGCGCATCACGGAACGGGCCCCGCCGCACACGGCGGGGCCCGTTCTGCGTGCCCGAGCTTCGGCCTTGCCTCTGGCGCCGACCCGAAGCACCCTCGATAGGGCAACGGCCTTGTTTGAGCCTTACGCACCAGTAGTGCTGCCTTGCCCGCCGTCCGGGATCACTCCCGATACACGCACGGCCTTGTTTGAGCCTTACGCACCAGTAGTTAACAAAGCGCCGGATTGCCCACCCAAAGTTGGTGGGAAGGCTCCCCCGTACGCACACGGCTCAGTACGTTCAGTCACGGCTCAGAACGGCCAGCACAGCGCGGCACGCAGTCGCAGAACCCCTCCACACCCCCGTATCCGCCCCACTTATGTAACGCGGACAGGAGCGGTCATGCCCTCAACTCGCCCGTCGGCGACGCCCTCGGGAAAGGCCCCCACAAGGGTGCCCACATCCCCGGCACCACAGCAGGACCCGCAGCCCCAGGAAGAAGCGCGACATCCGCAGGATCCACCCTCTCAGCGCGCCCGGCCGGTCACCCTCACCGGCCGCATACCCGTCCTCGACATCGCGCCCCTCGTCCACGGCGGACGCAGGCCCGCCAAGGCCGTGGTGGGCGAGACCTTCCAGGTCACCGCCACCGTCTTCCGCGAAGGGCACGAGGCGGTCGCCGCCAATGTCGTCCTGCGGGACCCGGCAGGGCGCCCGGGGCCGTGGACACCGATGCGCGAACTCGCCCCCGGCACCGACCGGTGGGGCGCGGACGTCACCGCGGACGCCGAGGGGAACTGGACGTACTGCGTCGAGGCGTGGGGCGATCCCCTCGCCCAGTGGCGGCACCACGCGCACATCAAGATCCCGGCGGGCATCGACACCGAGCTCGTCCTGGAGGAAGGCGCCCGGCTGCACGAGCGCGCCGCCGCCGACGCCCCCGTGAGCAAGGGCCGCCGCGCCACCCTGCGCACCGCCGCCGAGTCCCTGCGCGACACGGACCGCCCCGTCGCAGCCCGCCTGGCCGCCGCCCTCACACCAGAGGTGGACGCGGTCCTGGCCGAGCACCCGCTGCGCGAACTCGTCACGGAGTCGGACCGGTTGCCGCTGCGCGTGGAGCGGCCGCGCGCCCTCTTCGGATCCTGGTACGAATTCTTCCCGCGCTCGGAGGGCGCCGTCGTCCGCGAGGGCGAGCCACCGAGGTCGGGCACCTTCCGCACCGCCGCCGAGCGGCTCCCGGCCATCGCCGCGATGGGCTTCGACGTCGTCTATCTGCCGCCGATCCATCCGATCGGGAGCACGTTCCGCAAGGGTCCGAACAACTCCCTCTCCCCCGGGCCGCACGACGTCGGCGTGCCCTGGGCGATCGGCTCCCCCGAGGGCGGCCACGACACGGTCCACCCGGACCTCGGCACGCTGGAGGACTTCGACGCCTTCGTGCGCCGCGCCACCGCCCTGGACCTGGAAGTCGCCCTCGACTTCGCGCTCCAGTGCTCCCCCGACCACCCCTGGGTGGACAAGCACCCCGAGTGGTTCGCGCACCGCGCCGACGGCTCCATCGCGTACGCGGAGAACCCGCCGAAGAAGTACCAGGACATCTACCCCCTGGCCTTCGACCGCGACATGCCGGGCCTGATCGCCGAGACCCTACGTCTGCTGCGGTTCTGGATGGCCCACGGCGTGCGTATCTTCCGCGTGGACAATCCGCACACCAAGCCCGTCCGCTTCTGGGAGGAAGTGCTCGGCGACATCAACAGGACCGACCCGGACGTCATCTTCCTGGCGGAGGCCTTCACGCGCCCGGCGATGATGCGCACCCTGGCCGCGATCGGCTTCCAGCAGTCCTACACGTACTTCACCTGGCGCAACGACAAGGCCGAACTGACCGATTACCTAAGGGAGTTGTCGACTGAGACCGCCCACTATCTCCGGCCGAACTTCTTCGTCAACACCCCGGACATCCTGCACGCCTACCTCCAGAACGGCGGACGACCCGCCTTCGAGGCCCGCGCCGTGCTCGCCGCAACCCTCTCGCCGACGTGGGGCGTCTACAGCGGATACGAGCTGTGCGAGAACGCCCCCGCACGGGCCGACAGCGAGGAGTATCTGAACTCGGAGAAGTATCAACTGCGCCCGCGTGACTGGAAGTCGGCAGAGCGCACCGGCTCCACCATCGCGCCCCTCATCACCACGCTGAACCGCGTGCGACGCGCCAACCCCGCCCTGCGGCAACTGCGTGACCTGCACTTCCACCCCACGGACCAGGAAGCGGTGATCGCGTACTCGAAGACGGCCGACGACACGGACGGATCGAACACGGTTCTGGTGGTCGCGAACCTCGACGCCCACCACACCCAGGAGGCGACGGTCTCGTTGGACATGCCGGAACTCGGCCTCCAGTGGCACGAGACCGTGCCGGTGCGCGACGAGCTCACCGGCGACACCTATCACTGGGGCAGGACCAACTATGTGCGCCTCGAGCCGGGCCGCGCGCCCGCGCACATCCTCCGTGTCCTGCGACCGTCCTCACCGTTGATCGGAGGGTCACCCACACCATGATCATCAACGAGCCCGTCCAGGACACATTCGAGGACACGCCCGCCAAGGACCGCGACCCCGAGTGGTTCAAACGCGCCGTGTTCTACGAAGTCCTGGTGCGGTCCTTCCAGGACAGCAACGGCGACGGCATCGGCGACCTCAAGGGCATCACCGCCAAGCTGGACTACCTGCAGTGGCTGGGCGTGGACTGCCTGTGGCTGCCGCCGTTCTTCAAGTCACCGCTGCGCGACGGCGGTTACGACGTGTCGGACTACACCGCGGTCCTGCCCGAGTTCGGCGACCTCGCCGACTTCGTGGAGTTCGTGGACTCCGCCCACCAGCGCGGCATGCGCGTGATCATCGACTTCGTGATGAACCACACCAGCGACCAGCACCCGTGGTTCAAGGAATCCCGCAGCGACCCCCAGGGGCCCTACGGCGACTACTACGTCTGGGCGGACGACGACAAGCAATACCAGGACGCCCGCATCATCTTCGTCGACACCGAGGCCTCCAACTGGACCTTCGACCCGGTGCGCAAGCAGTACTTCTGGCACCGCTTCTTCTCCCACCAGCCCGACCTCAACTACGAGAACCCGGCCGTCCAGGAAGAGATCATCTCGGCCCTGCGCTTCTGGCTCGACCTGGGCATCGACGGCTTCCGCCTGGACGCCGTGCCCTACCTCTTCGCCGAGGAGGGCACCAACTGCGAGAACCTGCCCCGCTCGCACGGCCTGCTCAAACGCGTCCGGGCCGAGATCGACGCCCACTACCCCGACACCGTGCTGCTGGCCGAGGCCAACCAGTGGCCCGAGGACGTCGTCGACTACTTCGGCGACTTCAAGGACGGCGGCGACGAATGCCACATGGCCTTCCACTTCCCCGTCATGCCGCGCATCTTCATGGCCGTGCGCCGCGAGTCGCGCTATCCGGTCTCCGAGATCCTCGCCAAGACCCCCGCCATCCCCTCCGGCTGCCAGTGGGGCATCTTCCTGCGCAACCACGACGAGCTCACCCTCGAAATGGTCACCGACGAAGAGCGCGACTACATGTACGCGGAATACGCCAAGGACCCGCGGATGCGCGCCAACATCGGCATCCGGCGGCGCCTGGCCACCCTCCTGGACAACGACCGCAACCAGATCGAACTGTTCACCGCCCTGCTCCTGTCACTGCCCGGATCACCGATCCTGTACTACGGCGACGAGATCGGCATGGGCGACAACATCTGGCTCGGTGACCGCGACGCGGTGCGCACCCCGATGCAGTGGACACCCGACCGCAACGCGGGCTTCTCCTCCTGCGACCCGGGACGGCTCTACCTCCCCACGATCATGGATCCGGTCTACGGCTACCAGGTCACCAACGTCGAGGCGTCCATGTCATCGCCGTCCTCGCTGCTGCACTGGACCCGCCGGATGATCGAGATCCGCAAGCAGAACCCGGCCTTCGGACTCGGCTCGTACACGGAACTACCGTCCTCGAACCCGGCGGTGATCGCCTTCCTGCGCGAGTACAAGGACGACCTCGTGCTGTGCGTGCACAACTTCTCGCGGTTCGCGCAGCCCACCGAACTGGATCTGCAGACCTTCAACGGCCGCCACCCGGTGGAGCTGATCGGTGGTGTGCGCTTCCCGGCCATCGGCGAGCTGCCGTATCTGCTGACTCTGGCAGGACATGGCTTCTACTGGTTCCGGCTGCGCAGGGACGCGGCGTAGGCTCCACCCCTGCTACTCCTGTGCGGGGCGGTTTCCACCGTCCCGCCCTGGGCACTCTCCCGCACAACCGGCACTCCCGCACTCCTCCCTTGTCCGCACCGCGGAAAGGACGCGACGCCATGTCGGAAGCCGTCACCCGCCCGGGCATCACCACGGACGCGCTGCTCGCCTCGCTCGATCCGCTGCTGCGCGCGTGGCTGCCACGGCAGCGCTGGTTCGCGGGCAAGGGCCATCCCATCACCGACTTCACCCTGGTCGCGGCGACCGAACTGCTGCCGCCAACCTCCGAGTTGGGCCTTCTCCACCTGCTCGTACGGGTGCGGCAGCCGCAGGTGCCCGCGCAGGTCACCGGCGGCGCCGCTCCCGCACTGCCCGCCGACTGCTACCAACTCCTCCTGGGCGTACGGCGCGAGCTGCCGCCACGGCTCGCTCCCGCCCTGATCGGCCATGTGACGCGCGGGCCCCTCGCCGGGTTCACGGTCTACGAAGCGATGCACGACGCCCGCATGTCCGCGTTCCTCCTTGAGGCGCTGCGGATGCAGGCGCGGGTCGGGAAGCTCCGCTTCGAGCGCGACCCGCGCAAGGACATCGGCGACGACCTCGCGCCACGTGTGCTCGCCGCCGAGCAGTCCAACTCCTCGCTCGTGTACGGCGACACGTTCATACTGAAGCTGTTCCGCCGCATCGTCCCCGGGGTCAACCCCGACCTGGAACTGCCCCTGATGCTGGCCCGCGAAGGCTGTGCGCAGGTGCCCGCGCCCGCCGCCTGGCTTCTGGCGGACGTCGCGGACGACCTGAACGTCCTCGGTGTGCTCCAGCCCTATCTGAAGGGCACGGCGGACGGCTGGGAGATGGCCCTGCGGGAGCTCGCCGCCGGCCGGGACTTCAGCGGCGAGGCGCGGGCGCTGGGCCGCGCGACGGCCGACGTACACCTGGCGCTCGCCCGTGCGCTGCCCACCGTCACGCTGGGCCGCGCCCAGATGGAGCTGATCGCCGAAGGCATGGCGGAGCGCCTGGACGCGGCGGCGAAGGCGGTGCCCGCCCTTCAGCCGTACGCCGCCGCCCTGCGCACGACCTTCGAGGCCCTCGCCGACCTGGGCCGGGGCGAGGCCCGGTGGACGGCCCAGCGCATCCACGGTGACCTGCACCTGGGGCAGTGCCTGCGCTCGCCCGCCGGGGAGTGGTCGCTCATCGACTTCGAGGGCGAGCCCTCGCGCGCGCTGTCCGAGCGCAGGATGCCGCAGCCGCCGGTGCGCGACGTGGCGGGCATGCTCCGGTCCTTCGACTACGCGGCGCGCTCCCGCGAGCCGTGGGCCACCGACTGGGCGGGCGACTGCCGGGCCGCGTACTGCACGGGGTACGCGGAGGTCTCCGGCCGCGATCCCCGTATGGACCCGGTGCTGCTGCGCGCCTACGAAACGGACAAGGCGGTCTACGAAGTCCTCTACGAGGCCCGCCACCGCCCCGACTGGCTCCCCGTGCCCCTCGCCGCCATCAAGCGCCTCGCCACGAACGGCCCCGCCACCGAACCCCACTGACCTGCCATCGCCGAGGAGGCTCCCCCGTGACCCCCCGCCCGCAGCCGCGCAAACCGTCCGACGAGGCCAGCAAGAAGGGCAAGCGGAAACCGGAGCCCGACCGCCCGAAGCCCCGGCTGAAGAAGAGCAGCCGCCCCACGTCGCCCGTCCCCCGGGCCGACCGTGCCCGTCTCCTGGGCGGCACGCACCACGACCCGCACGGGGTGCTCGGCGCCCACGTCGTGCGCGAGGGCATAGCCTTCCGCGCGCTGCGGCCGTACGCGCGCTCCGTCGCCGTCGTCGCCAAGGATCTGCGGGCGGAGCTGCAGGACGACGGGGAAGGGTTCTTCTCCGGGGTGCTTCCGCTCCGGGAGATTCCCGACGACTACCGGCTCCGGATCACGTACGAGGACACCGAGCTGGAGATCCACGACGCGTATCGCTTCCTGCCCGCGCTCGGCGAGTTCGATCTGCATCTGATCGGCGAGGGCCGGCACGAGCAGCTGTGGCACGCGCTCGGCTCACGCCCGATGGTGCACGAGGGGGCGACCGGGACGCGCTTCACGGTGTGGGCGCCCAACGCCCTGGGCGTGCGCGTGGTGGGGAACTTCAACTTCTGGGACGGCACCGGATTCCCGATGCGCTCACTGGGCGGCAGCGGTGTCTGGGAGCTGTTCGTGCCCTCGGTCGGCGAGGGCGAGCTCTACAAGTACGAGATCACGCGGCCCGACGGCTCGAAGACGCTGCGCGCCGACCCGCTGGCCCGGCGCACGGAGATCCCGCCCGCGAACTCCTCGGTCGTGCACGAGTCGCACCACGAGTGGCATGACGAGGAGTGGCTCGCGCGCCGTGCGGAGGTGCCGGTCCATGAGGCGCCGTTCTCCGTGTACGAGATGCATCTGGCATCCTGGCGACCGGGCCTGACGTACCGCCAGCTGGCCGAGCAACTGCCCGCGTACGTCGCCGACCTGGGGTTCACGCACGTCGAGCTGATGCCCGTGGCCGAGCACCCCTTCGGCGGCTCCTGGGGCTATCAGGTCACCGGCTTCTACGCGCCGACGGCACGCCTCGGCTCCCCCGACGACTTCAAGTACCTGGTCGACGCCCTGCACAGGGCGGGCATCGGCGTCCTGATGGACTGGGTGCCCGCGCACTTCCCGCGCGACGACTGGGCGCTCGCGGAGTTCGACGGACGGACGCTGTACGAGCACGAGGACCCGGACCGGGCCGCGCACCCCGACTGGGGCACCCTGGAGTTCGACTACGGCCGCAAGGAGGTCCGCAACTTCCTTGTCGCCAACGCCAGTTACTGGTGCGAGGAGTTCCACATCGACGGCCTGCGCGTCGACGCCGTCGCCTCGATGCTGTATCTGGACTACTCGCGCGAGAACGGCGAATGGACGCCGAACGTGCACGGCGGCCGCGAGAATCTGGACGCCGTGGCCTTCCTCCAGGAGATGAACGCCACCGTCTACCGGCGTGCCCCCGGCGTCGTCACGATCGCCGAGGAGTCCACGGCCTGGGACGGCGTGACCCGCGCGACGCACCACGAGGGACCGGGCGGCTTCGGCGGGCTCGGCTTCGGCCTGAAGTGGAACATGGGGTGGATGCACGACTCCCTCGACTACGTGTCGAAGGAACCCGTGCACCGCAAGTTCCACCACAACGAGATGACGTTCTCGATGGTGTACGCGTACAGCGAGAACTACGTCCTGCCGATCTCGCACGACGAGGTCGTGCACGGCAAGCGGTCCCTGGTGTCGAAGATGCCGGGCGACTGGTGGCAGCAGCGCGCCAACCACCGCGCCTACCTGGGCTTCATGTGGGCCCACCCCGGCAAGCAACTCATCTTCATGGGACAGGAGTTCGCGCAGGGCGCCGAGTGGTCGGAGGGGCACGGCCCCGACTGGTGGCTGCTCGACCCCGCGTACGGGGCCGAGGCCGACCACCGGGGCGTGCGCGACCTCGTACGCGACCTGAACACCGTCTACCGCCGCGAGCCGTGCCTCTGGCAGCGCGACACCGACCCCGGCGGCTTCGCCTGGGTCGAGGGCGACGCGGCCGAGGACAACGTCTTCGCGTTCCTGCGCTACGGGAACACGGACAGCAAGGACACGGACGGCGCACCGCTCCTGGCCATCTCGCACTTCTCGCCGGTGGTGCGGCACGAGTACCGCCTGGGCGTCCCCGGCGAGTTCACCGCCTGGCAGGAGGTCCTGAACACGGACCTGGCACGCTACGGCGGCGGCGACGTCACCAACCCGGACCCGGTCAAGACCGAGCCGGTGGCGTCGCACGGCCGCCCCGCGTCCCTGCGCCTGACCCTGCCACCCCTGGCTACGGTGTGGCTGCGACCTGTTTGAGCGCCACCGGAAGCTCCTGCGCGTGCAGGATGCCGAGCCGCTGCGTGGCCCGGGTCAGGGCCACGTACAGGTCGCTCGTTCCATAGCGGCCCGGCTCCACCACCAGGACCGTGTCGAACTCCAGGCCCTTCGCCTGACGCGGGTCGATCAGGACGACCGGCCGCGTCAGGTCCAGGGCCTCCCCGGCCGTCACCCCGGGGAGCTTTCCGGCGAGCTCGTCATGCAGCTCGCGCGGGGCGATCACCGCGAGGCGGCCGTCGTCCCGTGTCTCGGCGGCCACCGCGTCGGCCACGGCCGCCGCGAGGTCGTCGGCGCGGCGGGCCCACGGCACCACACCCGTGGACCGCACGGAGCTGGGCGGCTGGAAATCGGGGTGCTCGACGCGGGGCACCTCGGCGGCCACGTCCATGATCTCCACCGGCGTGCGGTAGTTGACGCCGAGCCGTGTGTACTCCCAGCGGTCCTCGACGTACGGGGACAGGATCGACTCCCAGGAGCCGCAGCCGCCCGCCTCCGCCGTCTGTGCGGGATCGCCGACCAGCGTCATGGAGCGGGTCGGACAGCGCCGCATCAGCAACCGCCAGGCCATGGCGGAGAGTTCCTGCGCCTCGTCCACGATGATGTGCCCGAACGCCCACGTCCGGTCCGCCGCCGCACGCTCGGCGGCGCTGCGGTGGTCGTCCTCCTCCTGGCGCTCGGCCATGCGCTCGGCGTCGATGATGTCGTGCGCGAGCAGGACCTCGGACTCGTCGTCGTCCTTGTCCTCGAACTCGTACGTACGGGACGCGTACGAGACGTCCAACACGCCCTGCGCGTAAGCGATCTGCTTGGCCCGTTCGGCCTCCGCCATCGCCCGCGCCGCGCTGTCGTCGCTGCCGAGCAGTTCGGCGGCCTCGTCGAGCAGCGGGACGTCGGCGGCCGTCCACTCCGCGCCGCGCGGGCGCCGCACGAGCAGGGCGTCCTCGTCCCGCAGATGCGGCGTCGGCTCCTCAAGGAAGTCCGCGAGGAAGCCCTCGGGGGTGAGCTGGGGCCACAGCTCCTCGATGGCCGCGTGCACTTCGGGGCTGGCGGCGATCGCCTTGCCGAGCTGGGCGATGTCGTCGGGGCCGAGGAAGTTGGGTCCGCCGTACGGGTCGGCGCCGAGCCGATCGGCGAGCTGCTGAGTGAGCATGTCGATGACGCGGAAGGCGAAGTGCGGCCGGCCGAGGTTGTGCGGGACGTCCGCCTCACGGGCCGCCTCGCGCGCTTCCTGGGCGATCGTCCAGTCGAGGACGAGGTCGCCGTCTTCGTGCTCGATGATCACCGGGGCGCCGGGCTCGGGGGTCCGCTGCCGGTCGCGCAGGGCGGCGGCGAGCACGTCCGCCATCTCCGCGCGCCCCTTCACCTCGGCGGCTTCGGGGGTGTCGGTGCCGGTGGCGCTCACACCGGGGAACAGCTCGCCGACCGTCGAGAGCAGGACGCCCGTCTCGCCGAGTGCGGGCAGAACCTCTCCGATGTAGCCGAGGAAGGCGGGGTTCGGCCCGACGATCAGGACCGCGCGCTTGGCGAGCAGCTGGCGGTGGGCGTAGAGGAGGAAGGCGGCACGGTGCAGCGCCACGACCGTCTTGCCGGTGCCGGGGCCGCCCTCGACGACGAGGACGCCGTGGTGCGGGGCCCGGATGATGCGGTCCTGCTCGGCCTGGATGGTCTGCACGATGTCGTGCATGCGTCCGGTGCGGGCCGAGTCGAGCGCGGCGAGCAGCACCTCGTCGGCGTCCGCGCCCTCGTGCCCGGTGCGGGTGGTGTCGCTGAGATCGAGGATCTCGTCGTGCAGGGCCGTGACGTCACGGCCCTCGGTGGTGATGTGCCTGCGCCGGCGGAGCCCCATCGGCGTATGACCGGTCGCGAGATAGAAGGGGCGTGCGACTTCGGCACGCCAATCGATCACGAGTGGGGTGCGTTCGATGTCGGACGCGCGGATTCCGATGCGCCCGATGTGGTGATCACGGCCGTCGCGGAATTCGAGCCTCCCGAAGCAGAGGCCGTTCTCTCCCGCGTTGAAGGCGGCCAGCAGCCCGGACCGCTCTGCCACCAGGACGTCACGCTCAAGCCTGGCCTGCAGACCGTTGCCGACCTGCGTCAACGACGCCCGCACGGCAGCTTCCGCCTCCTCGCGCAGCGCGTCGAGGCGCGCGTACAGCCCGGAGACGAATTGCTGCTCTTCCCGCAATTCCTCGGTTGACAATTCAGCCCCTCGCCAGTTACAGTGCTCTTATACAGATTCTCGCGATTCCGGTCTGCCCAAATGGGTCAGGGGTCGCGAAAGGATCCAATATACGCGAAGAAATACCCCGGACGTCAATTCGTCCGGGGTATTTCTTTTTCACCCGCGTAGCCCCGCGTCGATCCCGCGTAGGTCAGAGCACCTCGGCCTCGGCCAGCTCCGCGAGCAGCTTGCGCTTGGGCCGCGCGCCCACCATGGACTTCACCGGCTCACCGCCCCGGAAGACCAGCAGGGACGGCACCGAGAGAATCCCGTACGCGATCGCCGTACGCGGATTGTGGTCCACGTCCAGCTGCACGATCTTCAGCCGCTCCGCCTCCTCACGCGAGATCTCACTGAGCACCGGCGCGAGCTGCCGGCACGGGCCGCACCACTCCGCGCCGAACTCCACGAGCACGGGCAGATCCGCGTTGAGCACCTCCCCCTCGAAGTCCGCGTCCGTCACCTCGGCCACACCGTCGGCCTTGACCATCGCCATGCTTGTGCTCCCTCTCCCTCAGCCCGTCAGCCCCTCAGCCCGTCAGCTCGCACTGCGGGTCCGGGCCTCCCACAACCGCCGCCTCGGCGCGCACGAGCTGCGCACCGACCTGTTCGCGCACCGCGCTCAACTCAACTATCAGCGCGTCGAGTTCACCGAGCTTGCGGCGGTATACGTCGAGTGACGCGGGGCAGGAGTCGCCCGCCGGATGCCCCGACCGCAGACACTCCACGAAGGGCCGCGTCTCCTCCAGGTCGAACCCGAAGTCCTGGAGGGTCCTGATCTGCTCAAGGAGACGCACGTCGCCCTCGTCGTAGGTGCGGTAGCCGTTGCTGCCGCGACGGGCGGGCAGCAGCCCCCGTGACTCGTAGTACCGAAGCGTCCGCGTGGTGGTGCCGGCCCGCTCCGCAAGTTCGCCGATGCGCATGCGTACGACGGTAATCCTTGACGCAGGCGTCAAGGCCAGCGTGCCGGGCGGTCTTCTTCAGTGGACCGTCAGCGGGCTTTCGGCGGCTGGTGCAGGCCGAAGGTGGAGCCCTGGTCGTCCTTGCAGAGCCGGAACCGGCCGAAGGCGGCGTCCGACTCCTCGCTCTCGCCGCTGATGGGCGCCTCGACCGTGCCGCCCAGCCTGATGACGGCGGCCAGTGCCGTGTCCAGGTCGTCCACCTGGAAGAACAGGTAGGGCGCGGCGCCCGCGTCGCCGCCGTGCATGCCTCCGGACACACCCGGGGTCGAGATCACATATCCCTGTCCGGAGGGCCCCGGCTCGAAGGACCAGCCGAGCAGCTCCCCGTAGAAGGCGCGCCCCCGCTCCGGGTCCTCGACGCCGATCTCGAAGAAGCTCGGTTCACCAGTCATCGCACGGCTCCTGACCTATGACGGCGCTCACTTTCACCGTACGCCGCAGGGGGCGAGGCCCGCCTGTTGTTCAGCGGGCCTGGGCCTGCGGCTCGGGCGTGCGGATGGCCTCGATGACGGCCGTCCAGCCGTCCGCGCCGTGGCCCTTGGCGATGGCCCGGTCCAGGACGGCCTTGACGCCGTTCAGGGCCTGCACGTCCAGGCCGCGGTGTGCGGAGGCGTGGATGATGTGATCGACGTTGACGGCCTCCGTGGCGAGTGGGGCCTGCTCGCCCGGGTACTCGCCGGAGTCGACCTCGACCGCCGTCGACTCGATGGCCGGCGGGAAGATGGAGAGCAGGGCGCTCAGGTAGGGGGCAAGGTCCGCTCCCTTCACGCCGTCCGCCCCGGCCAGCGCGAAGGCGTGCACGAGGCCGGCCATGCTGGTCCAGAAGAAGTCGAGCAGGGCGTTGTCGTAGACGGCCGCGAGGCCGTGGTCCTCACCGAGGTAGACGGTTTTGCCGCCGAGCGCCTTGAGCGTGCCCTCGTGCCGCTCGTACACGGACTTCGGGCCGCTGTGGAAGAGCAGCGCGTCAGGGGTGCCGATCACGGTCACCGGCACCAGGATGGCGCCGTCCAGGTACGCGACGCCGTGTTCGGCGGCCCAGGCGGCGGCCTCGCGCGAGCGCTCCGGGGTGTCCGACGTGAGGTTGACCAGGACGCGCCCGGACAGGTCCGCGGCGATCGGTCCGAGCACGGCCTGCGAGGCTTCGTAGTCGTAGAGGCAGACGATCACCAGGTCCGAGGCGCGGACGGCCTCGGCCGCCGTGGCCGTGCGCACGGCACCCCTGGCGACCAGGTCGTCGCCCTTGTTCGGCGTGCGGTTCCAGATGGTGGTGGGGTGACCGGCCTTGAGGAAGGCACCGGCGAGGGCCTGTCCCATGGCACCGAGGCCGAGGACGGTGACAGAGGATTCGGAAGGGTTGTGGCTCTGGTTCGTCATGTGGACCATGCTTGACGGGCGCCGGATTCCTCACAAGTACCGACTAATTAGTCAGGTACTTACGAAAAGGTAAGCGAGCAGCGGGAGTTGGGCGGGTGCGGGGCTGCCCGAGGAGTCGAAGGTCAGCGGTCAGCCGAAGTCGAGTTCGCCGTACGGCCGCTTCAGCTCGCAGAAGTCCCGGACGCCCGCCATCAGCACCACCCCGTCCCACAGCCGCCCCGCCGCCTCCCCCTTCGGCGCGGGCGAGACGACCGGGCCGAAGACGGCTCCCGCTCCCTGGACGGAGAGCACGGGCGTCCCGACCTCGGGGCCGACCAGCGCGACACCCTGCTCGTGCGAGGCCCGCACGGCATCGTCGTACTCCTCCGTCCAGGCCACCGCCGCCAGCTCCACGGGCAGTCCGGCGTCGGCGAGGGCGCGCTCGGCGCCGTCCCACTCACCCCGCTCGTGCAGCCGCACCCCGAGCGCGTCGAGGTACCTCCCCAGCGCGTCGCTCCCGTGCTTCCCGGCCACGGCCGCGCAGACCCGGCCCGGGCCGCGCATGTAGTCACCCCACTGGCCCTCCGGGTCCTCGGGGTCGACATCGAGGTCTTCGTTCAGCACCGAGAGGCTCATCACCCGCCAGCGCACGGTGACGTCCCGCACGCGTTCGACCTCGCGGATCCAGCGTGAGGTGAGCCAGGTGTACGGGCACACGGGGTCGAACCAGAAGTCGGCGTACTGCGGCTCGTTCACCCAACCACCGTACGCGTTCGGGAAGTTGACGGTCCGGAGCCATTGACGCTCGGCATGTCTGCAACTACAAAAACCGGAGAGCGTTTCTGAGAGCGCTCTCACCGGTACGCACACTCCCCCCACGGAGGTGTTCCATGAGCACCACTCACACTGCTCGCACCACTCACGCTCCTCGCACCACTCACGCTCCTCGCGCCACTCGCATCGGCCGCTTCGCCAGATCCCCCCGCACCGGCCCCGTCCTGGCCGGTCTGGCCGCCGTCGGTCTGCTCGGCGCCCTGATGACGCCGGGCACGGCTCGCGGCGACGTCCCGCCTGCTCCCGGCTGGTCGCTGGAGTGGAGCGACGACTTCAACGGCGCGGCGGGCTCCCGCCCCTCCGCCGACAACTGGCAGATCGACCTCGGCCACAACTACCCGGGCGGACCCGCCAATTGGGGCACCGGCGAGATCCAGTCGTACACGGACTCCCCCGACAACCTCGCCCTCGACGGAAACGGCAGCCTGCGGATCACCCCGCGCAAGGACGGCGCCGGGAACTGGACGTCGGCCCGCATCGAGACGAAACGCTCCGACTTCAAGGCCCCGGAGGGCGGCACGCTCGCCATCGAGGGCCGCATCCAGATGCCGGACATCACCGGCGAGAGCGCGCTCGGCTACTGGCCCGCTTTCTGGGCGCTCGGCGCGCCCTACCGCGGCAACTACCAGAACTGGCCTGCGATAGGCGAGTTCGACGTGATGGAGAACGTGAACGGCATCAACTCGGTCTGGGGCGTGCTGCACTGCGGCGTGAACCCGGGCGGCGACTGCAACGAGACGCAGGGCCTCGGCGCCAGCCGGGCGTGTCCGGGGGCCGGCTGCCAGTCGGCGTTCCACACGTACCGCTTCGAATGGGACCGCTCGACGAGCCCGAACCAGCTGCGCTGGTACGTGGACGGAGAGCAGTTCCACACCCTCTCCCAGGACCGCTTCTCCGCCGCCACGTGGTCCAACATGACCGACCACGCGGGGTACTTCATCCTGCTGAACGTCGCGATGGGCGGCGCCTTCCCCGACGGCGTCGCGGGCAGGGCGACTCCGGTCGCACAGACGGAGCCGGGGAAGGCGATGGCGGTGGACTACGTGGCGGTGTGGACGAAGCGGCCATGATGCTCCGTCACCCTTGTTTCCGTGCTGGTCAGTTGAGCTTCAGCACGCCGATGGCCTGATCGGCCATCCCCTTCTCGCCGAGGGCGTTCGGGTGCACCGGTACGAAGTTGGTGCCGAACAGCACGGGCTCGATCCAGCGGGTGCCCAGCGGCTTGCAGGCGTCGTGCCCCTCCGAGGCGGCAGCCAGGTCGACGAACGTCGCACCCGTCTCGGAGGCGGCACGCTGCACGGTCTTGTTCAGGTGGGCCTGGAGGTCGCGCAGGTAGGGGACGTCCCCGGTGGCGATCGGCATCTTGGCGAAGCAGCCGGGGTCGGCCTTGGCCGGGACGATCCACGGGTAACCGAGGATGCCGACGCGGGCGTTCGGGGCCTTGGCCTTGACCGCCCGCAGGGCGTTCTTCAGCGCGGGGTACGTACTGGCGTCGATCTCCTTGGTGAACTTGTCCCCGTTGGCGTCCTTGCAGGGGCTGCCCTTGCCGCCGGAGAGCACCCCGGCGGAGCCGCAGGCGACGATCGCGCCGATGAAGGTGTTGTTGTCGTTGCCGCCGATGGTCAGCGTCACGACGTCGGTGTCGGCGTCGACGGCGTCGAGCTGCGGGGCGACGCCGGGGTACTGCGACCCGGCGAAGTCCTTGGTCTGGGCTCCGCCGCAGGTCACGTCGGTGAGCTTGGCGCCGGTGCGCTGGGCCACGACGTGCGGGTAGTTGGCCGTCGAGCGCGCGCAGAGGAGCGGCGCGGTCAGGTCGAGGGGCAGGATGCCGGACCCGGCGCTGAAGCTGTCGCCGAGGGCGACGTAGTCGAGCGGGTCACCGCCGGTCGCCTGGGCGGGTGCGGTCAGGCCGAGGGTGGCGGTGCCTGCGGCGGCGAGTACGGCTGCCAGGCGCAGGGCGCGGGAGTGAGAGCGCGAGCGGGTGCGGGTGCGGGTGCGGGTGCGGGTGCGGGTGCGGGTGCGGGTGCGGGTGCGGATTGCCATCTGGAGTCTCCTTTGAATCCGATGGGGGGGGTCGGTCCCGGGGAGGAGCGAGCAAGCCGCAGGCGCCAACAGCCGTGCTGTACAAGGGATTTGGGCAGGCTTCAGCGGCTTTTGGCGGGTCTCGGTGGTGCAACGCTGAAGTTACTGGCAGGTTTGAATAACAGTCAACAGTTTGCGCACGCGCCCACCTAGATGGCGGAATCCTCATCCAGCACACGGCGCATCAGTCCGCAGAATTCCTCCACGGCACCCGGCTCCGACTCCGCGCCCTCGGCGAACATCGCCATCTGGAGGGCGGGTCCGTACGCGCCGCCGTGGCGGTCGATGTCAGACGTACGGGCGGGCTGCACGACGAAGTGGATGTGACCGGGCACGCGCCCGGCATGCGACCAGAGGCAGACATAGACCTGCTCGCACGCGTCGCCAACTGCCGTGCGCAGGGCGGAGGTCACCCGGGTCAGCAACGGCCCCAGCTCGGCACTCTCGCCCGCACTCATCTCGTGTACGCCGGTGATGTGCCGCAGCGGCTTGACGATGAGGGTGCCGGTGCCGAGGGGGCCGACGCAGTGCTCGACGGTCCAGTGCGTGGTGCGCAGGAGGGTGCCGCCGGGCAGCGGGCGGGTGCCGGCGACGAGCTCACAGGCGACGCACCCTCCGCTGTCCTCAGCTGTCACTTGTCCGCCCGGTACAGCCGGAGTTCCCGGAACAGATCCCCAATGGCGGCACTCTTCGGCCTGGACGCCATCCGCACTCCCTTCCCCGTTTCGCCGTTCACCCACGGCCATCGACGAGGCGGGTCGTGCGACGCCGATGACGTTGAGGCTAACCGTCGAGGGCCGCGAGTCGCGCGCGGACGACCTTGCCTTTGTCCGGACGCAGGAACCACTCCAGTTCCAGAGCGACCTCACGTACGACGGCCAGACCGCGCCCGCATTCATCGGCGTCGCTCACCGGGCCGACCTGCCCGAAGCCGGGGAAGGCGGCGATCGGGTCCGACACGTCCACGATGAGCTGCCCGTCCTCCACGAGGGCGAGGCGGAGCCACAGGTGGCGGCCCGCGGCTCTGCCGTGGCGGGCCGCGTTGGCGGTGAGCTCCGAGACGACGAGCACGGCGTCGTCGATGTCGCCTCCCCATTGCCATGCCGTGAGCCGCCGCCGGGTCTGGAGGCGGGCGAGCCTCGCGGAGGCAGGGGTCATGGGGTAGTCCATGGACCAGTGGTGGGTGGGGAGGGTGGGGGTGGCTTCGGTGTTGGACATGGTGGCCCCTCTCGGGAGGCGTAGGTCGGTGCCCCTGGCCATGAGCTTTTGCAGTCCAACTACCGTGACGCGGCTTGGCGTTCGAGTTCAATCGAAACGCGACTGATTAATCAGTGAGCGGAAATTGGACTATGCACGACTCTGCGCATGCGGCTGCGCAGGCGGAACAAGGGATGCCAGACTCGGCAGACGGCACAGGAATCTCGTACTGCGGCACAAAGGCGGTGCACATGGCGGCCAAGCGCGGACGGACCGGACAGCGGCTTGAACTCGGTTGGCAGTTACGTCAGTTGCGCGAGAACTGCGGACTCGGCGAGAGAGGAGGTGGTTTCACACGCAGGCAGGCGGCGCAGGGCCTGAGGATCTCCGAAGCAGGCCTGCAACGGATCGAGTCGGGATCTCTGAACTTCCGCAACGTTGGTGACCTGCGCAAGCTCCTCGACAAATATGGAGTCACCGACGAGGACGTCATCGAGTCCCTGATCAGCCTCAACCGCGAGTCATCTACGCAGGACTGGCTGACGCAGTACCGGGGCCTGATGCCGGCCGGGATGCCGGGCTTCGTCGGAATCGAACCCGAGGCTCGCAGCATGAAGGCGTACCACCCGACGTTGGTGTATGGCCTGCTTCAGACGGAGCGGTACGCGCGGGCTATCCATGAGGTTGAGAAGCCGATCGAGGAAACGACGTCGGAACTCATCCGGAACAGCGTGGACCTACGGATGAAGCGTCAGGAAGTCCTCACGCGGAACGATCCGGTCCGACTGCACGTCATCCTCGGCGAGGCCGCCCTCCGGTACCCGGTTGGAGGCGCTGACGTGATGCGCGAGCAGTACAGGAAAATCGCTGAGCTCTCTGCGTGGAGCCATGTCACCATTCAAGTGCTGCCGTTCCGCTGGGGCTACCGGTCAGCCAACGACTTCGCGATCCTCCATCTCGGCGATCAGTTGCCTCCGCGAGTTCAGATCGACAACGCTTGGGGCGCGGTCTCCACCTCGGACAAACCCCGAGAGGTCGACCGGTTCACCCGCCGGTTCGACGCCATGGCCGCCTCGGCGTGGCCGCCCGAAGACACCCCGGAATTCCTGCACGAACTGGAACGAGAGCTGTAGGACGATGACTATCCACTACTTCACCGCAGCCGACCTCGCCCCCGACGATGCTTGGTACAGGTCGTCGTACAGCGGCGGCACCGGCAACAACTGCGTCGAGGTCGCCGACCTGACCACCCCCACCGCCCCCCGCCCTGGCATAGGCGTGCGCGACTCCAAGAACCCCACCGGCCCGGCCCTCCTCCTCCGCCCTTCAACCTGGTCGGCGTTCGTGACTCACGTCCGCGCGACGAGCATCTGATCCGGGCAGGGCAGGGTGCCTGGCCAACGGGGGCTTTGCTGGGCCGGTGGCTTTGACTTGTTGCCGGGGCCGCCCGGTTGTCCTGAGGTTGGCGGTTCCGGGCCGGGAGTCAAGGGCGCTCCTTCGTCGCGTCGGCTGCGCCGATTCCGCTGCGCTCCACCCTTGACACCCAACCCTCCACCGCGCGAGGGAAGACGACCGGACGGCCCGAGGGGCGGGACTCTCGACCACTCCCGTCGGGCCATCACCCTCTCGCTGCCGGGTGCGGCCCGTCTCATTGCGGGTGCCCCTCACGCGGACAGGGGCGGGCGCCCGGTCCGCAGCCACTCCGGGAATCGGTGCCGGTCTCGTCAAGCGACTGCGGACCAGTTCTCCCGGGGTGGCCGTCACGCGGAGGGCGGGCGTCGGTCGGAGGCTGTCTGGTGGGTGAGTCGCAGAGAAGTGACGCTCCTGGGCGGGGTGGGGGTGTCGTTTTCCTTCAGTTGAGGGCAAGCGACAAGCGACACCCCTCGGGCGGGGTGTGGGGTGGGGTGCAGGAGAGTCCTGCGCCACGCCTGGCGCGGGCGCCGGTGGGTGGGATTTTCCTGCAACCCGTGGGCACCTCAGGTGACGGGGGCGCGTCCCGCAGAGCGGTGTAGTGGCGCGATCTTGCTGCCCGTCGGTATCCGCGCTGAGCTCCGCGTTGGTGCGGGCGGGTCCGCAGAGGTGATCGTGCTACACCGCCGTGGCGGGGGCGGCGGGATCTTCCGCCGACCGCGCGGCACCTACTTTGGCAAAGTTGTGTTCTGGCAGAAGGGGGGCGCGCGTATTGCGTAATGCGCCTTCTCGGAATTAGGTGCCGGACCCCCCACCCTCTCGGAGTCAACCGGCCCGCGTCAGCCGTGACCTGCACACCCCGGCCCGCGTCCGGTCGGCAGGCGCGTGACGAGACGAGACCCGCGCCCTTCAGCAGGCCTTCGTCTGCCCCTCCACCTGGCGGCCACCCCGAAAGACCCGGCCTGCTGTCGCCTGACGAGACCGGGACCCATTCCCGGAGCGGCTGCGGACCGGACGCCCGCACCTTCTCCACCGTGACGGCCACCCCGGAAGACCCGGCCTGCTGTCGCTTGACGAGACCGACACCCCTCCCCGGAGCGGCTGCGGACCCGGCGTCCGCCCCTCCTCCGCGTGACGGCCACCCCAGGAGATCCGGTCGATGGCCGCTTGACGAGACCGGCACCCACCCCCGAAGCGGCTGCGAACCGGGCGTCCGCCCCTCCTCCGCGTGACGGCCACCCCAGGAGATCCGGTCGATGGCCGCTTGACGAGACCGGCGCCCACCCCCGAAGCGGCTGCGAACCGGGCGTCCGCCCCTCCTCCGCGTAACGGCCACGCCGGAAGAACCAGCCCGCAGCCGCTTGACGAAACCGGCACCCACCCCCGAAGCGGATGCGGACCCGGCGCCCGCCCCCTCCGCGTGACGGCCACCCCAGGAGATCCGGTCGATGGCCACTTGACGAGACCGGCACCCACCCCCGAAGCGGCTGCGAACCGGGCGTCCGCCCCTCCTCCGCGTAACGGCCACGCCGGAAGAACCAGCCCGCAGCCGCTTGACGAAACCGGCACCCTTCCCCAAGCCGGCTGCGGACCCGGCGCCCGCCCCTTCTCCCCGTGACGGTCACGCCGGAAGAACCGGCCGACGGTCGCTTGACGAGACCGGCACCCCCCACCGAAGCGATCGCGGACCGGGCGCCCGCCCTTCTCCCCCTGGGGGTCACGCGCAATGAGCCGGGCCGCACCCGGCAGCGAGACCCCCTGATTCGACGGGAGTGGTCGAGAGTCCCACCCCGTGGCCGCCCGGTCATATCGCTTCGCGCGGTGGAGGGACGGGTGTCAAGGGTGGAGCGAAGCGGAATCGGCGCAGCCGACGCGCAGCGCAGCGGAGCGCCCTTGACTCCCGGCCCGGAACCGCCAACCTCAGGACAACCGGGCGGCCCCGGCAACAAGTCAAAGCCACCGGCCCAGCAACGCCCCCGCCCCGGCACACCCTGCCCCCCCCGAACTCACCTGTCAGCGGCCCCCATCCACGTACTCAGACTCTCCCTCAGCCCGAACCCCCTCACTCGCCGCCCCCGAAGCAACGACCACCCCAGCCCCCTTGCGCGCCCCGGCCCGCGGCAGCAGTACCGCCACCACGATCGTCCCCACCCCGAGGATCACCGCGCCGATCAGGCTCGTGTGGGCCACCGCGCCAGAGAACGCCGAGCCCACCGCATCCGCCATCTGGTGCGCGCCCCCGGCCAGTTCCTGCGCCTGCGCCTTCAGCTGCGCCGCCTCCTGGGGCGATGAAGCCTTCGCCGCCTTCTCCGTGAGTTCGCGTGCCTGCTCGGCGATGCCCTGGGCCACACCGTTGCCCGCGCCCACCGAGTCCTGGGCCGTGTCGAGCGCGGAGGCGGGCAGCTTGCTGCCCGACGTCTCATCGGCCAGCTTCGACGAGTACGAACCCGCGAGGACCGAGCCGAGGACCGCGATCCCCAGCGAACCGCCCAGCTCCAGCGAGGTGTCGTTCACCGCGCCGCCCACGCCGAGCTCCGACTCGGGGAACGCGCCCATGATGGCGTCCGTGCAGGGCGAGACCGCGAAGCCCAGGGACATGCCAAGGATGATCAACGGTGCCACGAAGTCCCCGTACGTGGAGCCCGCCTCGATCTGTGTCAGGAGGGCAAGGGCCACCGTGCCGCCGACCATGCCCGCCACCACCATGATCTTGCCGCCGATGCGCGGCGCGAGGATCCCGGTGACCGCCGAGCCCACGAACACCGCACCGGCCAGCGGCAGCATGCGGATGCCGGTCTCAAGCGGGTCGTAGTCGAGGACGAACTGGAGGTGCTGCGTCAGGTAGTAGAAGGCGCCGAACACCGCGAGGAAGAAGAGCGCCACGGCCAGGTTCGAGCCCGCGAAGCCGCGCTGCGTGAACTTGCGTACGTCGAGGACCGGGCGCGGGTGCTTCAACTCCCAGACCACGAAGGCGATCAGGCCGAGGCCCGCCACCACCGCGGCGGAGATGGCGCGCACGCCCCATCCGAAGTGCGGGCCATCGATGATCATGAAGATCAGGGAGCCCACCCAGACGACCGAGAGCAGACCGCCCACGTAGTCGATCCGGCCGTGCTGCGCCGCCTTGGAGGGCGGCACGAGGACGAACGCGCCGATGATCGCGAGCACCGCCACCGGGATGTTGATCAGGAACGTCGAGTGCCAGCCGTTGTCGCGAAGCAGCGCGCCCGCGATCAGCGGGCCCGCCGCGATCGCGATGCCGGACGTGGCCGCCCAGATGGTGATCGCCTTGGCCCGCTCGGCACGCGGGAAGGTCGCCGCGAGGAGTGAAAGCGTCGCGGGCATGATCAGCGCCGCGCCCACGCCCATCACGGCGCGGACCACGATGACCGCCGTCGAGCTGTCCACCATCGCGCCCGCTCCGGCACCGGCGGACATGATCACCAGGCCGAGCACCAGCGCGCCCCTGCGGCTGTACTTGTCGCCGATCGCGCCGAGCAGCAGCATCAGCGCGGCGTACGGGACGGTGTAGGCGTCGATGACCCACTGCAGGTCGGAGCTGGACAGGCCGAGGTCCATGGTCATGTCGGGCGCGGCCACGGTCAGCGCGGTGTTCGCCATCACGGCGATGAGGAGGCTCAGGCAGAGCACACCCAGGGCCCACCAGCGGCGGGCGTACGGCCGGTCCATCCGTTCGACCGGTTCGTTGATCAGCAGAGGCATCTGGATTTCACCCATCCCGTATTGCACAAGCTTGTGTAACTACACACTGATGTGCAAGATACCCGATGTTGCACAGTGATGTGCAAGTGGGTGAGCGGGGGCCCGCGCGAGTGGGCAGAATGGGGCCATGAATCCCCGCCCCGCGAGCAGCGTCAGAGCCGACGCCAACCGCCGCCGCATCCTCGACGTCGCCGTCGCCGAGCTGCTGCGCGACCCCGACGCGTCCATGGACCAGATCGCGCGCGCCGCGGGCGTGGTGCGCCGGACGGTGTACGGGCACTTCCCCAGCCGTGACGCGCTGATCGAGGCGATCGTGGAGCGGGCCGTCGAGGCGGTGGAGAGCGCGCACAGCGCGGGTCGCGAGGGCATCGACGACCCCGCGGAGGCGGTGGCCGGTTCACTGCTCGCCGTCTGGGACGTCGCCGACCGCTACCGCCTGCTGCTCTCGCTCTCCCATCGGAGCGTCACGATGGGCGGCATCCGCGAACGGCTCGGCCGCGTCCACGAGTCCGGCCTGGAGACGTTCCAACGCGGCCTGGACGGCGGCACGTTCGTGTCGCCGCTGCCGACGCGGGCGCTCGGCTACGTACTCGAAGGGATCCTGTTCGCCGTGATGGAGGCCGTCAACGACGGTGTCGTACCAGCGGAAAAGGCGGGCAGGTCCACCGCGATCACGATTCTGACCGCGGCGGGCCTGCCCGCCTCCAAGGCCACCGAGGTGGTGACCAGGGTCGCCGACCGAAGGGCCGCGACCAGCGACGGCTAAGCCGTCAGGGACTTCTTCTCGGCGCCCTCCGGCTGCGGCGGGATGGCGTCCACCGTCTCCCGGCCCGCGTCGTCGGGCTCGGGAGCGCTGTCGTCGAGCAGCGTCCGCTCGTCGAACGGCAGCTTCCCGGCCAGCACGAGCTCGACCCGCTCCCGGTCGACCTCCTTGGTCCACGTACCGATCAGGAGCGTCGCCACCGCGTTGCCCGCGAAGTTGGTCAGGGCGCGGGCCTCGCTCATGAAGCGGTCGACGCCGATGATCAGGCCGACGCCGTCCACCAGGCCCGGCTTGTGCGACTGCAGGCCACTGGCCAGGACCGCGATGCCGGAGCCCGAGACGCCGGCCGCGCCCTTGGACGCGATCATCATGAACAGGAGCAGGGAGATCTGCTCACCGATGCCGAGCGGCTGGTCCATCGCCTCGGCGATGAAGAGCGACGACATGGTCAGGTAGATCATCGTGCCGTCGAGGTTGAAGGAGTAGCCCGTCGGGACGGTGATGCCGACGACCGGGCGGCTGACGCCCAGGTGCTCCATCTTCGCGATGAGCCGCGGCAGCGCGGACTCGGACGAGGAGGTGGAGAGGATGAGCAGGAACTCGCGGCCCAGGTATTTCAGGAGCTTGAAGAGGTTGACGCCGGTCACCAGGCGCAGCAGCGTGCCGAGCACGATCAGGATGAACAGCGCACAGGTGACGTAGAACCCGATCATGATCGTGGCAAGCGCCTTCAGGGCGTCCGTGCCGGTCTCGCCGACCACCGCCGCCATCGCGCCGAACGCGCCGACCGGGGCGGCCCACATGATCATGCCGAGCACGCGGAAGACCAGCCGCTGGATGTGCCCGATGCCGCGCAGGATCGGCTCCCCGGAGCGGCCCATGGCCTGCAGCGCGAAGCCCACGAGCAGCGCGACGAGCAGCGTCTGCAACACCTCGCCCTCGGTGAAGGCGGAGACGAGCGTCTTCGGGATGATGCCGAGCGCGAAGTCGACGAGACCCTTGTTCGCCTCTTCGGCCGCGTCGTGGCCCGCGCCCTTCTCGGAGTCGGAGATGTCCATGCCGGAGCCCGGGTGCAGGATGTTGCCGACGATCAGGCCGATGGCGAGCGCGACGACGGACATCGCGACGAAGTACGCCAGTGCGAGGCCGCCGACCTTGCCGACCTTGGCGGCCTTACGGACCGAGCCGACGCCGAGGACGATCGTGCAGAAGATGATGGGCGAGATCATCATCTTGATCAGGTTCACGAAGCCGGTGCCGACCGGCTTGAGCTCCTTGGCGAAGTCGGGGAAGAGCAGGCCGACACCGATACCGAGGACGACGGCGATGATGACGGCGATGTACAGATAGTGGGTGCGGTCCCGCTTGGCTGCGGGCGCCTTTGCCACCTGGCTGTCGGTGGTGTCGGCCACGAGGGCCCTCCTTGAACGACTACGTCGGCGTTTTCGGCCAGTGCGTGCGGCTCACGTCCTGGTTCGGCCCGTGCGTGCGTCTCGTGCGGCTCACGTCCTGGGCAGGCGAATCTCGGGTGACTATCTCTCGCCCTGTGAGGGCGGTCACCCTTGCGTTCATTTAGTTCGCACTTATACGGCCAGGCAGACTGGCAGCATGTCCCTCGCCCGTCCACCCCGCCCGCGCAGCCTCGCCGGGCAGCTCTTCGCGATGCAGATCGTGCTGGTCACCGTCGTGGTGGCCGGATGTGCGCTCTTCACGTTCCTGAGCGACCGGCAGCAGGCCGAGGAGGGCGCGCGCCGCCAGGCGACGGCCGCGGCGCGGGCGGTGGCGGACTCTCCCTCGGTGCGCGAGGCCGCCCGTGGCGAGAATCCGACGAAGACCCTCCAGCCGTACGCGACGGACGTACGCCTGCACACCGGGGTCGACTTCGTGACGATCATGGACCCGGACGGCATCCGCTGGACGCACCCCGACGAGGACCAGATCGGCGAGCGCTTCCTGGGCCACCGGGCGGACGCCCTGCGGGGCCAGACCTTCACCGAGACGTACACGGGAACGCTCGGCCCCTCCGTGCGCGTGGTCACCCCCATCAGGGACGGTGACCGCATCACGGGTCTGGTCAGCGCGGGCATCACCATCGAGGAGATCAGCCAGAAGGCGCGCGGCCAGCTCCTCGCCCTGCTCGGGGTCGCGGCCGGGGCGCTCGCGCTCGGCGGACTCGGTACGTACGTCATCAACGCCCGCCTGCGCCGCCACACCCACGGCATGAACGCCGCCGAGCTGAGCCGCATGCACGACTACCACGAGGCGGCGCTGCACGCGGTGCGTGAGGGACTCCTGATGCTGGACGGACAGCGCAGGATCGCCCTCATCAACGACGGAGGGCGCGAGCTGCTCGGCGTATCGGGCGACCTGGTCGGCCGGAACGTCGCCGAGCTCGGACTGCCCGCGCCGCTGACCGGCGCGCTGCTCGCTGCCGAGCCGCGGGTGGACGAGCTGCACCTGACGGCGGACCGCGTGGTCGTCGTCAACACGTCCCCCGTGTCGAGCGGTGAGCGCAGGGGCACGGTGGTGACCCTGCGCGACCACACCGAACTCCAGGCCCTGACCGGTGAGTTGGACTCGGAGCGCGGTTTCACGCGGGCGCTGCGCTCGCAGGCCCACGAGGCGGCGAACCGGCTCCACACGGTGGTGTCCCTCATCGAGCTGGGCCGCGCCGACGAGGCGGTCGACTTCGCCACGGCCGAGCTGGAACTGGCGCAGACGCTGACGGACCAGGTGGTCGCCGCGGTGAGCGAGCCGGTCCTCGCGGCCCTGCTCCTGGGCAAGGCGGCCCAGGCCAACGAGCACGGCGTGGAGCTCGTCGTCTCCCCCGACAGCAGCATCGACGACGGCATGCTGCCCGCGGACCTGCCCGCGCGCGACCTCGTGACCGTCCTCGGCAACCTGATCGACAACGCGGTGGACGCGGCCCAGGGCTCACCGGCGGCCCGTGTGACGGTGACGGCGCGGGCCGACGAGGCGGGCCTTACGCTGCGAGTGTCGGACACCGGCCCCGGGGTCGACCCGGCCCACACCGAGGCGGTCTTCGAACGCGGCTGGTCGACCAAGGCCACGGCGGGCCGGGGGCTCGGCCTGGCCCTGGTCCACCAGACGGTGACCAAGCACGAGGGGACACTCGCGGTGCGGGAGGCGCCGGGGGGCGGCGCGGAGTTCGAGGTCCACCTGTGGACGGCCGCCGTCGGCGCGGGCCGCCGGGCGCACTCCCCGGTGCCGGGTGCCGATGACGAGGCGTCCCGTGCGCCGGACGCAGCAGACGGAGGCACCAAGTGACAGAGCCGATCCGGGTCCTGGTCGTCGAGGACGACCCCGTCGCCGCGGACGCCCACGTCCTCTACGTGAACCGCATCCCCGGCTTCCACGCCGTGGGCAAGGCGCACAGCGCCGCCGAGGCGAAACGCGCCCTGGACCGGACCGAGGTGGACCTGCTCCTCCTCGACCTCCACCTGCCCGACGGCCACGGCCTCCAGCTGGCCCGCACCCTGCGCGCCGCGGGCCACCGCGCGGACGTCATCGCCGTCACATCGGCCCGCGATCTCGCGGTCGTACGCGAGGGTGTCTCCCTCGGCGTGGTCCAGTACGTACTGAAGCCCTTCACCTTCGCCACCCTGCGCGACCGCCTCACCCGCTATGCCGAGTTCCGCACCGCCGCGGGCGAGGCCACCGGTCAGGACGAGGTGGACCGCGCCCTGGCCACCCTGCGTGCGCCCAGCCCCGCCGCCCTGCCCAAAGGGCTCAGCGGCCCCACCCTGGAGAGGGTGACCCGCACCCTGCGCGACGCACCCCCCGAGGGCGTCACCGCCGCGGTCGCCGCCGAGACCGTGGGGATCTCCCGCATCACCGCGCGCCGCTACCTGGAACACCTGGTCACCACGGGCCGCGCCGCCCGCACCCCGCAGTACGGCCAGGTCGGCCGCCCCGAGTACGCCTACCGCTGGCTGACGTCGGGCACCTGACGCGACCTGGCGCCACCCGACGCCACCTGGCGCCCCAAGTCCCCACCCGCGTACGCCGATTAACGCCCGATGCGGCCTCCCATAACAACGTTGTCACGTTGATGACAAGCGGCGATGCACGAGCATTGACCTTGCTCCGAGCCCGCCCTTACGTTCACCGGGCAGCCCCGCGTTGCGCCCTGCGTGGTAACCCAGCCGCGTCGGCCAGTAGGAGGTCGTGCCCGTGCGTCCCACCACCCCTCTGCTCCTCGCCACCGCCCTGGTCGCCGCCGGCACCCTCACCGCGTGCGGCGGGGACTCCGGCGACGATCCGGACACCGTGAAGGTCTCCTTCAAACAGTCCACGGACAACCAGGTCAAGGTCATGGACACCTATCTGGCGGACATCAAGAAGCAGTTCGAGAAGGCGAACCCCGGCAAGAAGGTGAAACTGGTGCCGATCAAGGCGCCGGACTCCGAGTACTACACCAAGCTCCAGCAGATGATGCGCTCCCCGAAGACCGCGCCCGACCTGGTCTACGAGGACACCTTCCTCATCAACTCGGACATCACCAGCGGGTACTTGAAGCCCCTCGACCCGTACCTGGACAAGTGGGAGGACTGGAACCAGTTCATCGGCACGTCCAAGTCGGCGGCGAAGGCGGCGGACGGCAAGACGTACGGCGTGCCGGACGGCACCGACACCCGCGGTCTCTGGTTCAGCAAGGGCATCTTCAAGAAGGCCGGTCTGCCGGCGGACTGGCAGCCCAAGTCGTGGGACGACATCCTCGAGACCGCGCGGACCATCAAGAAGAAGGTCCCGGGCGTCACACCCCTGAACGTCTACACCGGCAAGCCCGCGGGCGAGGCCGCCACCATGCAGGGCATGGAGATGCTCCTGTACGGCACGGGCCAGGACCCGATGTACGACCCGAAGTCGAAGAAGTGGGTCACGGGAAGCCAGGGTTTCAAGGACTCCCTGAAGTTCGTCGAGACGGTCTACAAGGAGAAGCTCGGCCCTGACGTCACCGACGCCCTCGACCCGAACTTCGCCACCCGGGTGCGCGGCGAGCTCCTGCCCGAGGACAAGCTCGGCATCAACCTCGACGGCTCCTGGCTGCCGCAGGACTGGGGCAAGGGCGCGGGTCACGAGTGGCCCGAGTGGTCGAAGAAGCTGGGCCTCGCCCACATGCCCACCCAGAACGGCGAGGCTCCCGGCAAGGTGAGCATGTCCGGCGGCTGGACCTGGGCCATCCCGACCAAGGCGTCCAACCCCGACCTGGCCTTCAAGTTCATCGAGCAGATGCAGACCAAGGCCAACGCCCAGAAGTGGTACGTGGCCAACTCGGGCATCGCGGTCCGCAAGGACGTCGCCGCCGACCCCGCGTACCTCAAGGCGCAGCCCGGCCTGAAGTTCTTCACCGACCTGGTGCCCTCGACCCACTACCGCCCGGCGTACCCGGCGTACCCGAAGGTCTCCACCGCGGTGCAGGAGGCCATGGAGAAGGTCACGACGGGTGACGCCTCCGTGGAGGACGCGGCGAGCGGATACGACGACGAGGTCAAGGCGGCGACGGACGGCGAGGTCGTCGAGAAGTGACCGCCGGCGCGCGGTAGTTGTCGTCCGTACGCAAGGGATACGCAAGGGAAGTGAGTGCCCCGAGGTGACCACCGCACCCCCCGCCGGGCCCGGCGACATCGTCAAGACAGCGCCGGGCCCGTCCTCCTCTCATCCACCGTCCCGCCGCAAGCTGACGGGCCGGGCGCTGTCCCGCGCACTGCCCGTCTCGCCCGCCGTGATCCTGCTGCTCCTCTTCCTGGCAGGACCCATCGGCTACTGCGCGTACATCGCCTTCACCGACCTCCAGCTCACCGGCCAGGCGGAGTCGAGCTTCGTCGGGTTCGACAACTTCCGTAAGGCCTTCGGCGACGAGGCGTTCCTCAACGCGGTCTGGCTGACCCTGGTCTTCACGGTCGTGTCCTCGCTCATCGGGCAGAACACCATCGGCCTCGCCCTCGCGTCCCTGATGCAGCGGGCGTCCAAGCCGGTCCGTACGCTCACCGGTGCGATCGTGATCACGGCGTGGGTGCTTCCCGAGGTGGTGGCGGCCTTCCTCCTGTACGCGTTCTTCCGCCGCGAGGGCACGCTCAACGCGGTCCTCGACTTCCTCCATCTCCCGTCCCAGAACTGGATGTACACACTGCCGATCCTGGCGGTGTCGTTCGCCAACGTCTGGCGGGGGACGGCGTTCTCGATGCTGGTCTACTCGGCGGCCCTGAACGAGATCCCCAAGGAGATCACCGAGGCGGCCGAGGTGGACGGCGCGGGCGGCTGGCGCCGCATGTGGCACATCACGCTGCCGATGATCCGCAGGTCCATCGGCACGAACCTGATGCTGAACACCCTCCAGACCCTCTCCGTCTTCGGTCTGATCTGGGTGATGACGCGAGGCGGCCCGGGAAACCGCAGCCAGACCCTCCCTCTGTTCATGTACGAACAGGCCTTCCAGAAGAGCATGATCGGCTACGGCACGGCGGTGGCGCTTCTGCTCCTGGTCGTCGGCTCACTCTTCTCCCTCGTCTATATGCGCCTGCTCCGCACGGAGGTCTGAGTGTCCGCGAACACCGTCAACTCCCCTGCCCGTACCATGCGTTCACGCCGTACGACGCGCCGGCTCGCGGCGGACGCGGGCCTGCTCGTGGTCGCCGCCGCGTTCGTCCTGCCGCTGGCCTGGGTGATCCTGTCCTCGCTCGACACCAAGGCCGACCTCAAGGTGAAGGTCCCCGACGGCATCACCCTGGACAACTACGACGCGGTCCTGACCCCGGAGATCACCTTCACGCCCCTCCTCAACAGCCTGCTGCTGTGCGGCGGGGGCACGCTCCTGACGGTGGTCTGCGCGGCACTCGCCGCGTACCCCCTGTCCCGCTTCAAGTCCCGCCTGAACCGCCCCTTCATGCTGACGATCCTCTTCGCGACGAGCCTGCCGATCACGGCGATCATGGTCCCGGTGTACGCGCTGTTCGTCCAGGTCGACCTGATCGACACGATGCAGGGCACGATCTTCTTCTTCGCCGCGTCCCAACTCCCCTTCGCCATCTGGCTGATGAAGAACTTCATGGACGGCGTCCCGAAGGAGCTCGAGGAGGCGGCATGGACGGACGGCGCGTCGTCCTTCCAGTCGCTGATCCGTATCGTGCTGCCGCTGATGGGCCCGGGAGTGGCCGTGGTCACGGTCTTCTCGTTCGTCATGATGTGGGGCAACTTCTTCGTCCCGTTCATGCTGCTCCTGACCCCGGAGCAGATGCCGGCGTCGGTCAGCATCAACGACTTCTTCGGCAACAAGGGGACGGTCGTGTATGGCCAGTTGGCGGCCTTCTCGATCATCTACTCGACGCCGGTGATCCTCTTGTACGTTCTGATCTCGCGCCGGCTGGGGGGCGGGTTCGCGTTGGGGGGTGCGGTGAAGGGGTGATCCGTCCAGGGCGGAAAGGGTGGACGCCGCGTACTACCGCTCGACGCCCCGCCCTCCGCCCAGCTTCTCCTCGATCCAGGCGACACCGAAGCTCGCCACGTCCCCGGCCTCGAAGAGATGACTCCTGGCCGCCCCGACCACCCCTTCGACGCCGATCCCGGCCGCGAGCATGTCCCGCGCGATGACCTCGAAGGGCCATAGTCCTTCCGGCACCACGGAGGAGTAGTCGAAGGCGCCGTCCGACGAGTCGATGTCGCGGAAGCGCCGCCAGACCCGCTTCCCCTCCTCGATGATCGGCTGCTCGTACTCTACGAACCGCTTGCCGGGCGCATCGGCGAGCGCCTCCGCGTGGTGCAGCAGCGTGAGGGAGTCCAGCGGAGCCCCCAGCAGGAGGACCCGCCCACCCATGGCGACCAGGTGCCCCAGCGGGCTGTCGGGGCCGTGCGGATCGTCCCAGGGGTGGTCGGCCATCAGCGCGTCCGCGGCCGGGCCGAGCGCCGCGAAGCCGGCATCGGGGTGACGGCTGCGTACGGCACCCGGCCAGCGGCGAAGGGCCTCGGGGAGCCGACCGTAGTTGTGGTCGGCCTCGCTGAGAACGGGGTCGTACGCGGGGTGTTCCGCACGCACGGCGTCCTGCCAGGCCTGCGGCCAGGCGGTGAGGTCGTAGGGCGGGGCGTCGTTCCAGCCGCAGGTGACCATGAGGGTGCCGCGCTCGCCGACGACGTCGCGCAGGGCGCCGATGACGGTCGGCGGACCGCCCGCCACGTACCCGATCGCCGACATCTCGGTATGGAACATCACGGTGTCCCCGGCACGCAGGCCGAGGTCCACAAGCTCACGCCTGAGCCGACCACGGGTGACAGGACCGCCGGAACGCTTGAGCAGGGCCATTTCGTCCATTAGGCGAACCTACCCAGGGGCGGACGGGCGCCGGAGGGCCGTGGCTAGGATCATCGGCGTCGAAGGGGGAACGCCGTGCACGGGCGGTTGCTGAACGATCGGTACGAGTTGCTGGCGCCGATCGGCTCCGGGGGCATGGGGCAGGTCTGGCGGGCCCGTGACCGGAGCCTGGGCCGGGAGGTGGCGGTCAAGCTGCTCACGGCGACGGGCTCGGCGGGCACGGCGGGATCAGCGGGATCAACGGGATCAACGGGTGGGGACGATCAGGACCAACTCCTGGCCAGGTTCCGGCAGGAGGCCCGCGCGGCGGCCTCGCTGGACAGCCCGTACATCGTCGCCGTCCACGACCACGGCACGGACGACGGCACCCCGTACCTGGTGATGGCCCTGGTGCAGGGGCGCTCGCTCGACCAGGTGCTGCGCGGGAGCGTCCGCGTACCGGTGGCGGACGCGCTGCGCTGGGCGGCGGACATCTGCCGCGCCCTGGACGCGGCGCACTCGGCGGGCGTCGTGCACCGCGACATCAAACCCGGCAACGTGATGATCGCGCAGGACGGCACCGCCAAGGTCGTCGACTTCGGCATCGCGACGTTCATGGAGCGCGCCGCGGGAGACGCCCGCCTCACGCAGACCGGGCAACTGCCGTTCGGCAGCGTGCCGTACCTGGCGCCGGAACGGTTCCGCCAGGAGGCGGGCGACGGACGTACCGACCTGTACGCGCTCGGCTGCGTCCTCTACGAACTCCTCGTCGGCAGACCGCCGTTCACCGGATCGGCGGCCGGCGTCATGTACAACCACGTCAACGACGCACCGCTGAGGCCCTCGCGGGCACGGCCCGAGGTGACGCCTCCGGTGGAGCGCCTCGTACTCGACCTCCTGGCCAAGTCCCCCGCAGACCGGCCCGCGGACGCGGCGAAGGTGCTGGAGCGGATCCTGGCGGCGGGGGCAGCAGGGGCGGAGGAGGCGGAGGGGGCAAAGGCTGGTGCCGCGTACGGCACTCCGACGCCGGACGTACAGGACTCCGTCCCCGCGGCGGACTCCCTGGTCGTCGAGGACGCCCGCCCCCAGTCATCCCACTCGCCGGGTGTCCGCAAGGAACCCACGCCCCTGGACGCGCCGGGCCGCCAACGGCGCTCACGCAAGCGCGTATTGATGACCACGGCCCTCGTCCTGGCGGCGGTCGGCATCCCGGCGGTCCTGGGCATACGTTCTCTCACCGCACCCGACACCGAGTCCGCGTCGGACGCCAAGGACACTCCGGCCGCCGTTTACACGATCGGTGTCGCACACAGCTACACCCACGTCGGCGCCGAACGCTCGACCGGCGCCGGGGACACGTACGAGAAGTCGGAGTTCAAGCAGTTCACGACGCAGCAGAAGCGCACCGTCGAGTCCGCGTTCGCCGAGACGCTCGGCGCGAAAGGCGGCAGCCGCTTCCGCGTCGTCCCCGTGTCCGCCAATCCGGACACGACGTCCCGCAAGCTCCTCGCCAAGCATCCGGAGATGCTCGCCGTCATCGGTGACACCGTCGACTTCTCCTGGGTGCACGACACGGACGAGGCGTTCCTGCCGGAGATCAGCACGTGCTCCGAAGTCGCCCATGCGGCAGGGGCGTTCGCAATCCCGGCCGACGAGGCGCGGCAGGGCGAGGCGATGGCGGACTACCTCCTGACGCGGACCAAGGCGCGCCGGGTGTTCGTGGCCGAGGACAAGATCTGGACGGACCGCGAGGACGGCATCGGCACCGCGCTGCGCAGGGCAGGCGTGACCACCAAGTCGCTGGACACGTCGCCCAACGAGATAAAGACGTCGCAGATCCCGGCATTGGTCGGCAGGGCACGGGCGGACGCGGTGGTGGTGCCCACGGGCGCGGACATCAACGTGTGGGCCAAGAAGCTGTGGGCCGACGGCTTCAAGGGACCGGTGCTGACCCAGAGCGATCCGGAGGGTGTCTGCGAGGACTCGAAGGAGCGGTCCACGGCGGAGAGGAGGGACAAGACCGTCCCCGACGGCGTCCTGCGCGCCCGCAACTACTCCGGTGAACCCGACGAGAACCTCCCGGCGCGCGGCAACCAGGAGCTGTACGACGGCGCCCTGGCCCTTGCGACGGCGCTCAAGAAGCTCCCGGCCGAGGGCTCGGCCACCTCGGCGAGTTCGTTGCGGCACACCCTGGACCGCGAGATCCAGGGTGTCTCCGTCAACGGCGTACTCGACGAGGTCTCCTTCGAGAAGCGCCGTTCCGCTCGCGAGCGCCCGGTGTGGTTCGACCGCCGTGAGGACGGCAAGTGGACCGAAGTCGGCAAGGTGGACAAGGAGTTCGAGGCGACGCGGCAGTAGCGCGCCCCGGTCGGGGGCTACGGCGAGGCGATGGCGCGCCGGAGCCGCGCGGCGATGTCGGCCATGTCGTCCGGCGCCACGTCCAGTACACCGTTCTCGGTCATCAGGACGTGGAACTGCTGCTCCTCGTACGGGACTCCGGGCGGCAGGGCGGCGATGTGCCAGTGGATGTGGCTGTTCCCCTCCTGACTGCCGAGGGAGTAGAGATAGGTCCGCTCGGAGTCGAAGACCTGCTCGACGGCGAGGGCGACTTCCCGCACGAAGAGCATGAGCCGCGCGTACGCCGCCGCGTCCAGATCACGGACGACGTGCTCGACGTGGGCTTTCGGCGCGACGAGAACTTTGCCGGGAAGGGTGGGCCACCGATCGAGAAAGGCGACGTGATCGTCGTCCTCGTGGATGGTGTGATGCGGATAGCCGGGATCCCCGGCAAGGAACGCACAGACAAAACAGGGCCCGTTCCGCGCCCGCTCCATATACCCCTCAAGGTCCATGGCTTTCCGCCGCCCGATCCCCATGAGCACTCCTTCCCCACTTCTGACTCGCTCCGGTGCTCCGCAGTCGACGTTGGCGCCGTCGATGGCATTGAGCAGACCAAGCATCTCTGGTTCGCGAGCCGTGGGGGGATTGAAAACGTCGTCCGGATTCACCGGGATAAGCCCCGCGCGCCCCATTACTCACCAGATATCTCTCTGGTGCCACCGATCAGCGCCCACTAGCGTGCTTAGCTCGCGCCAACTCTCACCCTCACCAGGAGCCGCTCAGTGAACCGCCCTCTCCGTCTCGCGACGGTCGCCCTCACCGCGTCCGCAGCGTTGCTGCTGACTTCCTGCGGAAGCGGCGACGAGTCCAAGGACAACGACAAGATCGCCGGGGCAGAGCAGGACGGCGCGAAGAAATCGGCTTCGCCCAGCGCATCGGACTCGGGGAGTGCGGACCGCCCGAAGATCGAGCTGCCCGCGGACCTGACGTACACCTTCGACTGGCCGAAGACGGGCAAGAAGGCCGATGACGCGATCCTGGCCGACAGTGAGCAGTCCATCAAGGCCGTCGACATGGCCATCGCCGAGCAGGACCCGGCGAACAAGGCGTACCGCTTCTACTACGAAGGGGAAGCCGCCGCTCAGACGCAGAAGTTCATCAAGGCCTACGTCGACGCCAAGGCGCGCACCACCGGCGCCTATCGGTACTACAACCCGGCCGTATCCGGCGATGGCGCCTTCGCCTCCCTCGTCTACTGCGAGGACCAGAGCAAGGCCTACGACAAGTACCTCAAGAAGGACAAGGTCAACAAGACTCCCGCGACGAAGAACAGCTACGTTCTCTACGCAGCCAAGCTGCAAAGGAACGACGCGGGCGTCTGGGTCACCACACAATTGAATTCCACTCGGGGGAGTGCCAAGTGCCAACCGTGAAACTCCGCTTGAAAGTACTGACCGTCGCGGCCCTCGGCTGCATGTTCCTCAGCGCCGTCCCGGCGGCGGCTGACAACGAGATCGGCGGCGGCGCCCAGAATCCCGGATCTGACAGCGACGCCTCGGGCAACGCGGACGGCGACGAACTGTCCGCCACCGCATCCGGCATCGTCTACGACCGCTCCAAGAACGGCTCCGGCCCCAAGACCGGAGCCGTGACCCCCGCCACGAACTGGACCCCGCCCCCCTGCTGGTACGCACCCACGTACTCGCCGGCGGAGTTCAAGAAGTACGTCGAGCCGATCTGGCAGGCCGAATCGACCGGCCCCCAGTGGGACTTGGAGCAGAAGAAGCGGTACGTGGACGGCGAGCCCTACAAGAACTTCAACCTGGACAAGGCGGGCAAGGGCTTCTGGTGGACGTCCTTCCCCAACAAGAGCTTCCCACCCGGCTGGGACGGCTGCGACGAGCCCACCTTCTGGGTGGACAAGGGCGACCCGCCCCCGGCCGACATCCCCGAAGCGATAACTCCGGAGATGCTCTCCAAGCTCGCGTACGCCGAGATCCGCGTACCCGGCACCGAGGTGACCCTCGCCCCTGAAGGCGAGACGAAGGTCAATCTGCCGACCTGGGCCTGGCTGGACGAGACGGAGTTCAAGCCGGTGTCGGTGACGGCGTCCGTCCCCGACATCGGCATCGAGGCGACGACAACCGCGGAGCCGGTCTCCCTCAAGATCGACCCGGGCACGAAGGACGCGGAGACCTACCCCGCCTCCGGTGCCTGCCCCATCAAGAACGGCAAGATCGGCGAACCGTACGCCAAGGGCAAGTCCAAGCAGGACCCGCCCTGCGGCGTGAGGTACCTCCGCTCCTCGGGCGACGGCTCGTACCCGCTCAAGGCAACGGTCACCTGGAAGATCCACTGGACCGGCACAGGAGTCAACGGCGAAAAGCCGCTACCTGACGGCGAGTTCGGCGCGGATCAGGACGTGGTGGTCGAGGAGGTCCAGTCGATCAACCGATAGCCGACATCTCCGGTGGAGAGCAGTGGTCGTGGAAGCCGCCCGCCGGAAGCACAGCGAGGCTGGGTCCCCCATGACGTCAGTCGGTCACTTCCGGTAAATTCGCACCCGCGTACGGTGCTTGAAGTGTTGAACGTGACGGGGGTTACGAAGTGGGGGGCAACCGCCCAGCAGACTGGCATGTCCTGGACCTGGACAAGGATCCGACGCCCGGCGATCCGGACCGGGTGCGGAACCTGGCGAAGAATCTGCATGACTTCGCCGACGACGTGTCGAAGGTTCTTCGTGACATCAAGGGGATGGCGGGTGAGGACGCCATCCTCACCTGGGCGGGCAAGACGGCGGAGTCCTTCACGGCGGAGTTCGAGGACGCGCCGGGCAAGCTGAGGAAGCTCAAGAAGAGCTACGAGATGGCCGGCGACGCCCTCTCCACCTACTGGCCCGAGCTGGAACGCGCCCAGGCCCTCGCCGACAAGGCCCTGGTCAAGGGCCGTGAGGCGCAGGGCGATCTGTCCTCCGCCCAGACCCGGCTGACCTCCGCCGACTCCTGGATGGACAAGGCGGGCAAGGAAGCCGACAAGTACAAGGACGACAAAGACTCCGGCAAGGACGTCCCCAAGCCGGACCCGGACAAGGTCAAGGCCGCCACCCGCAACGCCAACTCCGCCGAAAAAGCGCAGACGGCGGCCAAGTCGGACGTCTCCGCCGCGAAAAGCAACCTCGATGCCGCCAAGAAGATGGCCGAGGACGCCCGCAAGATGCGCCAGGACGCCGCCGGGACCGCGAAGAAGAAGCTGGAAGACGCTTCCGACGCGGGTATTCAGAATCGCAAGTGGTGGGAGGAGGTCGGGGACTGGGTCACCGACAACTGGGACACCATCGTCGCCGTCTGCAAGGTCGTCGTCGCCGTACTCGGCATCATCGCCATGATCATCGGTGGCCCGATCCTGGGCGCCATCGTCCTCATCGCCGCCCTCGTCGTCCTCGCCGACACCCTCCACAAATACGCCAACGGGGAAGCGGGCCTACTCGACGTCGCCTTCGCCGCCCTCGACTGCATCCCCGGCATGAAGGCCCTCACCAGCCTCCGCGGCCTCGCCAAGGGCATGAAGGGCCTCAAGGCCGGGCTCAAGGGCCTCGGCAAGGGCGGGCTACGGCGCGGCGCGGACGACGCCCTTGCCAAGAGCAAGCCGGCCAAGGGCCGCTGCAAGAACGGCGACCCCATCGACATGGTCTCCGGCGAAATGCTCATGGAGCAGACCGACGTCGAGTTGCCTGGGCTGCTTCCGCTGATCCTGCGGCGTACTCATCTGTCCACCTACAGGTGGGGCCAGTGGTACGGGGACTCCTGGGCGTCCACCCTCGACGAGCGGCTGGAAATCGACAGCGCGGGCGTGTTGTTCGCCTCCGAGGACGGCATGATCCTCACTTATCCGGTGCCGCGACCCGGCACGCCGATTCTGCCCGTCGAAGGGCCACTGTGGCCACTGAACTGGGACGGCGATGCAAGCGGGGAGATACGGATCAGCGACTCTGTCACCGGGCGTACCCGCCACTTCATGCCCCTGCCGGGCATTCCACCGACCGACGGTCCCGCCGTCCTGCCGCTCGCTGCGATCAGTGACCGCAACGGCCACCGGGTGACATTCGAGCGCGATGCGTCCGGCGCGCCCACGGCAGTGCGGCACTCCGGCGGATACCACCTGCGCGTCGAAACCGGCGGCGACCGCATCACAGGTCTGCGGCTGCACACCCCTGGGCCTGAGGACACCAGCACCGAACTGGTCCGCTATCAGTACAACACCGAAGGTCACCTCGCCGAGATCTACAACTCGAGCGAAACGCCGTACCAGCTGAACTACGACGACCGTGCCCGAATCACCTCCTGGACCGACCGCAACAGCTCCTGGTACCGATTCACCTACGACGACCAGGACCGCTGCATACAGGGCGAAGGCGCTGACGGCTTCCTCGACTGCACCATCAACTACGACACTGATAACCGCACCACCCTCTACACGGACTCGCTCGGCCACACCACCCGGTACGAGTACAGCGAACGGCTGCAACTCACTGCCGAGACCGACCCGCTGGAGAACACCACGCGCACGGCGTGGAACAGCCGTGACCAGCTCCTGTCGTGGACCGACCCGCTCGGGCACACCACCCGGTACGCATACGACGAGGCCGGGAACCTGACCAAGGTCACGCAGCCTGACGGCAATGCCGCCACTGCGGTCTTCAACGAACTGCACCAGCCGCTGACCATCACCGATCACGACGGCCTGGTCTGGCACCACTCCTATGACGAGCGCGGCAACCGGCTGACGGTGACCGACCCGGTGGGCGCCGAGACACACTTCACGTACGACGAGGCGGGGCGTCCGGTCTCCGTCACCGATCCCCTGGGCAGGGTCCAACGCGCTGTGTGTGATTCCGCCGGGCTTACGGTGGCGATCACCGATCCGCTTGGACAGACAACCGAGGCCGAACGCGACGCCTTCGGCCGGATCTGCACCGTCACCGATCCTTCCGGCGCTGTCACCCGCCTGACATGGACGGTCGAGGGTCTCATCGCGCGACGCGAATTGGCGAATGGCTCGGTCGAGTCCTGGGAGTGGGACGGCGAGGGCAACATCCTCAAGTACGTCGATCCAGCCGGTCACACCACGCAACATGCCTACACGCACTTCGCTTTGCCGACGAGCCGGCAAGACCCCGACGGCACGGTCCACACCTTCACGTATGACACCGAGCTACAGCTGACTTCCGTGGTCAACCCGCAGCAGCTTTCCTGGCGTTACGAATTCGATGCGGCTGGGCGTCTCGTTGCCGAGAACGATTTCAACGGGCGTTCCCTCACCTACACACACGACGCATCGGGTCGGCTCACTTCACGTACAAATGGTGCGGGCGAGTTCATCCGCTACGAGCGGGACGTCTTCGGCCAGACCCTGGTGGCACAGGCGGACGACGACACGGTCACCTCATACAGTTACGACGCCTACGGCCGTCTGACCCGTGCCACCAATCGGGATGCATCGGTCGAGCTGACCTACGACGCACAGGGCCAGGTCGTGCGCGAGAGCGTGAACGGTGAGGTGATGTCGTACACCTACGACCTTGCCGGACGGCGGACGACTCGCAGCACACCGTCCGGAAAAGTCTCCCGGTGGGAGTACGACGCGGCCGACCGGCCGACGGTGCTTGTGCTGGGCCGTCACCGGATGGAGTTCCAGCACAACTCCGCCGGATACGAGACGAGTCGCCACTACGGTGAAGGGGTCACACTCGCTCAGAGCTGGGATGCCGTCGGCCGGCTTGCCGACCAGACGATCAGCACGCGCTCCGACGCGACCGAGCGTGTCCTGCGACGCCGCACATACGCCTACAGGGCCGACGCACAGCTCAAGGAGATCCGCGGGTCGGATGCGAGCAGTCGGCGTTTCGACCTCGACGCAGTCGGCCGGGTCACAGGTGTGTACAGCGGCGACTGGACCGAGCGATACGCGTATGACAGCGCGGGCAATCTCAGCCACGCCGAAGTGACCCCCGCGGCAGCCATGCGCAGCAACTCCGACACCACGGCCGCGGAGAGTACCGGCTCCTGGGAGGCCACCGGGACTCTCATGCATCGGTCCGGACGTGTCCGTCACCAGCACGACGTCCAGGGACGGCTCGTTCGCCGCAGCCGCCGCCTCCTCAACGGGCAGCGGCAGGTGTGGCGATACACCTGGGATGCCGAGGACCGGCTCATCGGTGTGACGACTCCAGGCGGAGCGGCCTGGCGATATCTGTACGACCCCTTGGGACGTCGCATCGCCAAGCATCTATTGGATGCCGACGGGATGGTCATGGAGCGGACCGAATTCGCTTGGGACGGCAGCATTCTGGCGGAGCGGACCGCCACCGATGGCACGGTGACGACCTGGGACTACGAGCCGGACTCTCACCGTCCCCTGGTCCAGACCGACCACTCCCAAGCCGACTACGACGCGCGGTTCCACGCCATCGTCACCGATCTGGTGGGCACGCCCACAGAACTCGTCACTGCTGATGGCAATATCGCATGGCAGGCGCGCACCACGCTCTGGGGCGTGGAAATTCCGCACGAGGGCACGACGGACGTGGAGTGCCCACTGCGCTTCCCGGGTCAATACCACGACTCGGAATCCGGGCTTAATTACAACTATGCCCGGCATTACGATCCGGAAGCTGCCCGGTATGTATCAGCTGATCCGCTCGGCCTGGAACCAGCGCCCAATCACCATGCCTACGTACCGAATCCGCTGACCTGGCAGGACCCGCTAGGCCTTGCCCGCCGGGGTCCGAAGGACCCGATCAACCTGAGCGACGGGTACCGGGGGCGGATGGACACCTTTGACATCGGACATGCCACGGACTTCGAGATGCACGTATACGACAAGAACGGCCGCGAGGTCGGCCTCTACGGAAGTAACGGGTGGTTCGACAAGCACCGCTTGGATTCCAATGTAGAAGTGCCGCAGAGCGTGGAGAACCGGCTCAAGGGTGAGGCGGTAAAGTTCATGCGCAGAACCGGGCGCATTGGTCCTCGTGGTACTGAAGACGTCTCCGGCGACAAATGGAAGCGGCCCCGCCTGAAGGGATCCTGTGGATGAGGTACGTGAAGGTCGACTGGGACCTCGAGCTACGCGGTTTCCGGACTGACGCACGCGACTACCTGGCGGTCCTGCCGGAGCTGAAGGACGCACTTCCGTCAGGAGCAATGGCCTTCGCGTCCGACGCCGGACATTACGACTACGCAAGCGAACGGTGCGTCAAAGACCTGGAGCTCGCGGAGATCTCCCTGCCCACGACCACCGCGGGCCGGTCCGGCACAGCATCCCTCGACTTCCGGCCGAACCAGTGGAAGCACTCCGCCGGTCTGCGCATCGAGTATGCCGACGTCTCGCACTTCTCGGTCGACTATGAGTCGTCGATCGACTGGACGGCAGCGATCACGGTACTGCTCGATGAAGTTCTGCCACACGAGGGTGGCATCGTGCATGAGATCGAACTGACCGACGCAACGATCACGGTGCACTGTGCGGACCTGACCGCGACCTGGGCGGAAATCCAGGGCACATGACCCGAACTGGATCACGCCCTTCGACGTCACCCGTGAACTCCAGGGTCGACCAGGACGGGCGGCTCGGGTAGGTCGTGCATCTGGAGGAGTCGAACTTCCACCTCTGGGGAACCGTCCGCAGGACGGCTCACACGTCAGGACCACCCCCGTAGCTTCGCACCAATCCGCAACCTCGTATGAACGCACCGTAGTCGCCAGCCCCCCGCACCCATACCGTGTGCCCGTGCAACCGAGCCAACCGCCGCACCAGCCCACACCCCCGTTCAACTTCCCCGCCGCCCGGCGCCTTCGTGAGGCGCTGGGGATGGCGCACGGGCACGTCGCCTACGGGATGCGGGCGAGCTATGGGCTCTCCTACATCACCCCCGAGACCATCGCCGCCTGGGAACGCGGGCTCGCCTCGCCCACTTCCGCCGAGCTCACCGCCCTCGCCGGGACGTTGTGGTGCTCGCCGGGGGAGCTCATGGGCGCCGCGACCACCCTGCGCGAGCATCGGATCGCCCGGGGGCTCGCTCCCGACGACGTGGCCCGCGGGTCCGGGGTCGAGCTCCAGGCGTATCTGCGCATGGAGGAGACCAACACCTGGCGCGGAAACGAGCGGCAGTCCGCCGCCCTCGCCGAGGTGCTGCAGCTCCCCCTGCCCGACTTCATCACCGTCACCGGACGCGCCGACGACCTCGCCGAGCTGCTGCGCAGCGCCGTGACCTCGCGCTGGCAGGGGTACGTCCGGCCCGTCAGCAAGATGCTGCCGGTGCCGAAGCGGCACCTTGAGGACGTGCTCCAGCAGCTGCACGCCGACTATCAGGCCCGCATGGTGCGCACGCTCAGCTGGGGCGGCGGTGCCGGGGCCGATGCGTCAGGGAGTGCCGGGCGGGACTTCCTGGACAAGATCCTTGAGCATTTCTGGGCTCAGGTCCGGGGGACGGGAGGCGGTGGCGGCAGCAGCACCGGGGGGTAATCACCCTCCCCCCGGCCCGCCGAAAAGCCGCTCAAGCCGCTCAAGCCGCTGCCGAAAAGCCCCTAGAAGACCGACTCCGCCTCGTCCATCCGGTCCTTCGGCACCGTCTTCAGCTCGGTGACCGCCTCCGCCAGCGGCACCATCGTGATGTCCGTGCCCCGCAGCGCCGTCATGCGGCCGAAGTCCTGGCGGTGCGCCGCCTCCACCGCGTGCCAGCCGAAGCGGGTCGCCAGGACGCGGTCGTACGCCGTCGGGGTGCCGCCTCGCTGGACGTGGCCCAGGATGACCGGCTTGGCCTCCTTGCCGAGGCGGGTCTCCAGTTCGTACGCGAGCGCCGTACCGATGCCCTGGAAGCGCTCGTGGCCGAACTGGTCGATCGCGCCGACACCGTAATTCATGGTGCCCTCCTGCGGGTGCGCGCCCTCGGCCACGCAGATCACCGCGAACTTCTTGCCGCGCGAGAACCGCTCCTCGACCAGTTTGACCAGGTCAGCGGGGTCGAAGGGGCGCTCGGGGAGGCAGATGCCGTGGGCTCCGCCCGCCATGCCCGACTCCAGGGCGATCCAGCCCGCGTGGCGGCCCATGACCTCGACCACCATCACGCGCTGGTGGGACTCGGCCGTCGTCTTGAGGCGGTCCATCGCCTCGGTGGCCACGCCCACCGCCGTGTCGAAGCCGAAGGTGCGGTCCGTCGACGAGATGTCGTTGTCGATCGTCTTCGGGACGCCCACCACCGACAGACCCGCGTCCGACAGCATCTTCGCGGCCGTGAGCGTGCCCTCGCCGCCGATGGGGATCAGGACGTCGAAGCCGATCTCCTTGGCGAGCGCGGGCGCGTCCTCGCAGGCCGCGCGGAAGCGGTCGCGCTCCAGGCGCGATGAGCCGAGAATCGTTCCGCCACGGGCCAGGATGCCGCTGACCTCGTTCAGGCCGAGCGAGCGGTAGCGGCCGTCGAGCAGGCCGGCGTAACCGTCCTCGAAGCCGATGACCTCGTCGCCGTAGTGCGTCACGGCTCGGTGCACGACCGACCGGATCACTGCGTTGAGGCCGGGGCAGTCGCCGCCTGCGGTGAGAATTCCGATACGCATCGCGCTGTGTCTCCTGCTCGCTGTTGATGCTTGTGAGCCGGTCTGATTGTTCCACGGCCGCGAACCGGTCGCCGCTCACACATCAAGCGTCGCACCGAGCGACACCGCTCACGGCTGTTCCGTCCGGTCCTGGGGAGGAGGCCTTTGGGCCCGCTCCACGAGGCCTTTCGTCCGGCGGGCGACCTAGCCAGCCACAGAGGTATTGTCAAGAGGGCACGGCAACCATATCGGGTCATTTGTCCGGCCCTGAGGCACCTCGCCCGGTCTCACCGGGCGCGCAGGGACACCGCAGCGAAGAAGGGGAGAGCACGCGTGACGCGCAGCGTGTACGTGACCGGGATCGACCGGGGCGACGGCCGCCAGGTCATCGAGCTGGGAGTCATGGAGCTCCTGACCCGTCAGGTCGACCGGGTGGGGGTCTTCCGTCCGCTGGTCCACGACGGGCCCGACCGGCTCTTCGACCTCCTGCGGGCCCGCTACCGGCTCGCGCAGGACGCGGCCTCCGGGTACGGGATGGATTACCACGAGGCCTCCGCGATCCAGGCCGAGCAGGGCACCGACGAGCTGGTCTCCCAGCTCGTCGACCGTTTTCACCGGGTGGCCAGGGACTACGAGGTCGTCCTCGTGCTCGGCACGGACTTCGCCGACACCCAGCTCCCGGACGAGCTCTCCCTCAACGCCCGCCTCGCCAACGAGTTCGGGGCGTCGGTGATACCCGTCGTCGGCGGCAAGGACCAGACCGCCGAATCCGTCCGCGCCGAGACGCGCAACGCCTACCGCGCGTACGAGTCCCTGGGCTGCGACGTCCTCGCGATGGTCACCAACCGCGTGGCGCCCGCCGACCGCGACGAGATCCACGAGGGCCTCGCGTCCGGCCTCCCCGTGCCCAGCTACGTACTGCCCGACGAGCCCGCGCTCGCCGCCCCCACGGTCGCCCAGATCACCCACGCGCTCGGCGGCCGCGTCGTGCTCGGCGACGACGCGGGCCTGGCCCGTGACGCGCTCGACTTCGTCTTCGGCGGCGCGATGCTGCCGAACTTCCTGAACGCCCTGACCCCGGGCTGCCTGGTGGTCACCCCCGGCGACCGCGCCGACCTCGTGGTGGGCTCGCTCGCCGCGCACAGCGCCGGTACGCCGCCCATCGCGGGCGTCCTGCTCACCCTCAACGAACAGCCAGGCGAGGCGATCCTGAAGCTCGCCGACCGCCTCGCGCCGGGCACCCCGGTCATCGCCGTGACCGGCGGCTCCTTCCCCACGGCGGGTGAACTCTTCGCCCTGGAGGGGAAGTTGAACGCCGCCACGCCCCGCAAGGCGGAGACGGCCCTCGGTCTCTTCGAGCGGTACGTGGACACGGCCGGGCTGCGCAGCCGCGTACAGGCCCCCAGCAGCGACCGCGTCACGCCGATGATGTTCGAGCACAAGCTCCTGGAGCAGGCGCGCTCCGACAAGCGCCGCGTCGTGCTTCCCGAAGGCACCGAGGAGCGCGTCCTGCGCGCCGCCGACGTGCTCCTGCGCCGCGGTGTCTGCGACCTGACGCTGCTCGGCCCCGCCGAACAGATCCGCAAGAAGGCCGCGGACCTCGGCATCGACCTCGCCGACTCGCAGGTCATCGACCCGCAGACCTCGGAGCTGCGGGACGCCTTCGCCACCAAGTACGCCGAGCTGCGCGCCCACAAGGGCGTCACCGTCGAGCTCGCGTACGACGTCGTCGCGGACGTGAACTACTTCGGCACCCTGATGGTGCAGGAAGGGTTCGCCGACGGCATGGTTTCGGGTTCTGTTCACTCCACGGCCGCCACCATCCGGCCCGCCTTCGAGATCATCAAGACGAAGCCCGATGCCTCGATCGTCAGTTCCGTCTTCTTCATGTGCCTGGCCGACAAGGTGCTCGTCTACGGCGACTGCGCCGTGAACCCGGACCCGAACGCCGAGCAGCTCGCCGACATCGCCGTCCAGGCGGCGGCCACCGCCGAGCAGTTCGGTGTGGAGCCGCGGATCGCGATGCTGTCGTACTCGACGGGTACGTCGGGTTCGGGCGCCGACGTCGACAAGGTGCGCGAGGCGACCGAGCTGGTGCGCGCGAGCCGCGGCGACCTGAAGATCGAGGGGCCGATCCAGTACGACGCCGCCGTGGAGCCCTCGGTCGCGGCGACGAAGCTGCCCGAGTCGGAGGTCGCGGGCCAGGCGAGCGTGCTGATCTTCCCGGACCTGAACACCGGCAACAACACCTACAAGGCCGTCCAGCGCTCGGCCGGCGCGATCGCCGTCGGGCCGGTCCTCCAGGGCCTGCGCAAGCCGGTGAACGACCTGTCCCGCGGCGCTCTCGTGCAGGACATCGTGAACACCGTCGTGATCACCGCGATCCAGGCCCAGGGCGGCCCGGCCACCTCCGCCTAGCAGTCCCGCACCTCCCGTATGACGTCTACAGAAAGCATTCCTCCTGTGACCGCCACCCGCGTCCTCGTCCTCAACTCCGGCTCCTCGTCGGTGAAGTACCAGTTGCTCGACATGCGCGACAGCTCCCGTCTCGCGGTCGGCCTGGTCGAGCGCATCGGCGAGGAGACCTCGCGGCTCAAGCACACCCCGCTGACGGGCGGCGGCGAGGAGCGTGAGCGCGAGGAGCCGATCGCCGACCACGAGGCCGCCCTGAAGGCGGTCTCCGCCGAGCTGACCGCGGACGGGCTCGGCCTGGACTCCCCCGAGCTGGCCGCGATCGGTCACCGCGTGGTGCACGGCGGCCTGAAGTTCACCGCGCCGACGGTCGTCACGGACGAGGTGCTCGCGGAGATCCAGCGGCTCGTCCCGGTGGCCCCGCTGCACAACCCGGCCAACATCACCGGGATCCGCACGGCCCAGGCGCTGCGCCCCGACCTCCCCCAGGTCGCCGTCTTCGACACGGCGTTCCACACGACGATGCCGGAGTCGGCGGCCCGCTACGCGATCGACGTGGCCACCGCCGACCAGCACCGCGTGCGGCGCTACGGCTTCCACGGGACGTCGCACGCGTACGTGTCCCGCGAGACCGCCGGGCTGCTCGGCAAGGCGCCCGAGGACATGAACGTCATCGTGCTGCACCTGGGCAACGGCGCCTCCGCGAGCGCGGTACGGGGCGGCAGGTGCGTGGAGACCTCGATGGGGCTCACGCCGCTTGAGGGGCTCGTGATGGGTACCCGTTCCGGTGACGTGGATCCGGCGGTCGTCTTCCACCTGGCCCGCGTCGGCGGGATGTCGATCGACGAGGTCGACACCCTGCTCAACAAGAAGAGCGGTCTGGTCGGTCTCTGCGGCGACAACGACATGCGGGAGATCCGGCGCCGTATCGACGAGGGCGACGAGGCTGCCGCGCTCGCCTTCGACATCTACATCCACCGTCTGAAGAAGTACATCGGCGCCTACTACGCGGTGCTCGGCCGGGTGGACGCCATCGCGTTCACGGCGGGGGTCGGTGAGAACGCGGCGCCGGTGCGGGAGGCTGCCGTCGCGGGTCTGGAGGAGCTGGGGCTCGCGGTCGACGGAGAACTCAACGCTGTACGTTCCGACGAGGCTCGGCTGATCTCACCGGAGTACGCACGGGTCGCGGTCGCCGTCGTCCCCACGGACGAGGAGCTGGAGATCGCGCGGCAGACCTACGCACTGGTCGGAAACCCGTCATAAACGCAATACATCAGCAATTCATTACCGCAACGCCTGAGCGCCCTTCCGCCCATTTGTAGATTCCACCAGACGGAATATTCCGAAGCGAAACAAACCGATAGGATCGCCCCCATGCGCCGTTCCAAAATCGTCTGCACGCTGGGCCCCGCCGTCGACTCCGAAGAGCAGCTCGTCTCGCTGATCGAAGCCGGCATGAATGTGGCCCGCTTCAACTTCAGCCACGGCACGCACGCCGAGCACCAGGGCCGGTACGACCGTGTCCGTGCCGCTGCCGACAAGACCGGCCGTGCCGTCGGCGTCCTCGCCGACCTGCAGGGTCCGAAGATCCGTCTGGAGACCTTCGCCGAGGGACCCGTCGAGCTGGTGCGCGGTGACGAGTTCACCATCACCACCGAGGACGTCCCCGGCGACAAGTCCATCTGCGGCACCACCTACAAGGGCCTGCCCGGAGACGTCTCCAAGGGCGACCAGGTCCTGATCAACGACGGCAACGTCGAGCTGCGCGTCGTCGAGGTCGACGGCCCGCGCGTGAAGACGATCGTCGTCGAGGGCGGTGTCATCTCCGACCACAAGGGCATCAACCTGCCCGGCGCGGCCGTGAACGTGCCCGCGCTCTCCGAGAAGGACGTCGAGGACCTGCGCTTCGCCCTGAAGATGGGCTGCGACATGGTCGCCCTGTCCTTCGTGCGCGACGCCGGCGACGTCAAGGACGTCCACAAGGTGATGGACGAGGAGGGCCGCCGGGTCCCCGTCATCGCCAAGGTGGAGAAGCCGCAGGCCGTCGACAACATGGAGGGCGTCGTCGCGGCCTTCGACGCCGTCATGGTCGCCCGTGGTGACCTGGCCGTCGAGTACCCGCTCGAGAAGGTCCCGATGGTGCAGAAGCGCCTCGTGGAGATGTGCCGCCGCAACGCCAAGCCGGTGATCGTCGCGACCCAGATGATGGAGTCGATGATCACCAACTCGCGCCCCACGCGCGCCGAGGCGTCGGATGTCGCCAACGCGATCCTGGACGGCGCGGACGCGGTCATGCTCTCCGCCGAGTCGTCCGTGGGCGCCTACCCGATCGAGACCGTCAAGACGATGTCGAAGATCGTCGTCGCGGCCGAGGAGGAGCTGCTCGCCAAGGGGTTGCAGCCGCTCGTGCCCGGCAAGAAGCCGCGTACGCAGGGTGGTTCGGTGGCCCGTGCCGCGTGCGAGATCGCGGACTTCCTGGGCGGCGAGGCGCTGATCGCCTTCACGCAGTCCGGTGACACGGCCCGCCGGCTGTCCCGCTACCGCGCGGCCCAGCCGATCCTGGCCTTCACCACCGACCAGGCCACCCGCAACCAGCTCACCCTGAGCTGGGGCGTGGACTCGTACGTCGTGCCGCACGTCGACAACACCGACGCGATGGTCGAGCTCGTCGACGCCGAGCTGGTCCGTCTCAACCGCTTCAACGACGGCGACACCGTGGTCATCACGGCCGGTTCGCCCCCCGGCGTCCCCGGCACCACCAACATGGTCCGGGTGCACCACCTGGGCGGCGGAGAGCGCGACTGAGGTTCCTCCGTACGACCTGGTACGACACTGAGGGCGCCCCCTGGTTCAGGGGGCGCCCTCAGCGCTTGTGCGGCTCCCGGTGGGGTTTGAGCTCCCGGTGGGGTCTTGATGACCGGCGGCTGATCGCAGGACGGTCAGTCGGTGATCGTCTGGCTCAGGCCGGGTACGTGCAGGTTGCCGCCGAACTGGCCCGCCTGCTTGACCTTCACGTCCGTGAAGTAGATCAGCGGGATGTTCAGGGGCGGCGGGTGCTCCGGGTCGAACGTGATCGGGATCAGGCCGAAGAGCTTGCCGGAGATCGACTCGGTGTACATCGTCGTCTCCCCGCCACGGATCGTGGACGTGGAGCCCTTCTCGGCCTGGACGTGGTACTTCTTGCCGGCCGGGCCCTCGACGATCTGGTGCAGGTCGCCGATGTCCGTGTTCTGGACGACGTACTTCAGTGCCTGCTTGGACTGGCCGTTGGGCATCGTCAGGTTCACGACCCCCTGGTAGTCCGCGCCCTTGAGGGTCAGCGAGCTTGCTTCCAGGTTCCACGGCTGGTTCGGGATCGGCGCGGGCGTCTGCTCGGCCTTTCCGTCGACCTTCTTCTCGACCACGCACGGGAACGGCTTCTTGCCGTTCTCGTCCGGTGCCATCGGGTCCGCGGACTCCTCGGCCTCGGCCTTGTCGGCAGCCTCTTCAGCTGCCTTCTCGGCCTCTTCCTTGGCCTTGTCGACCGTGTCCTCGGCCTTGTCGGCACCGTCCTTGACGCCGTCAGTGACTCCGTCGACCGTGTCCTTGACGGGCTTGGTGACGTCGTCGACGGTGTCCTTCGCCGTGTCCTCGGCGGACTCCGAAGACTCGGCCTCCTCCGAGGCGGAGGGGGTCGGCGTGGGGCTCGCGGATTCCTTCTCGTCGGGCGTGAAGAGGTCCTTGAGAGCGGGACCGACGCCCAGCGGGTCCAGCGGGTTCTTGGTCTCGGAGGGCTCCGGAGCAGGCTCTTCGGCCTTGTCGGCCTCGTCGTCCTTCGAAGCGGACGAATCCGGCTCGGCCTTGTCGCCGTCCGAGCCCGCGTCGTCACCGGCGGAGGGCGAGGGCGTCGGCTCGGCGGTGGCCTCGCCGGAGTCGTCCTTGCCGCTCTTGTCGGCCTTCTCGGCGGCGTCCTTCTCCGCCTGCTCGGCCTTCTCCTTCTCCGCCTTCTGAGCGGCAGCCTCGTCGGCTTCCTTCTCTGCGTCCTTGGTGGCCTCGGATGCATCGTCCGGCGCCGTGACGCACGGGCCGTCCTGGAAGGGGTTCTTCGGCAGCGGCTTGGCCTGCGCGAGCTGGGGGGTCAGGCCCATGCCCATGAGGACGGCGGTCGGCATGGCCGCGATGGCTATCGCCTTGCCCGCCGGCACGTGCAGGCGGGTGAGGAGCGGCTTTCTGGGTGCCGCGTGGCGCGGCCCGGATCTCACGCGGGGCTCACCCGCGGAGTCCAGTTGGTGCACCTCGTCAGCCGGCACGGTGCCTCCCGTTCGTCCCGTTGTCCGGGCTCGTTCCTGACAGATCGTCCGTAGTGCCGCTCACCCCGTTCGCGGCCCCCGCGGCCGCGGGCTCCGGCGCCCCGTCGTCGGACCTGTCGGCCCGTCCCTTCGCGGATCCCTTCGCGGGCTTGTCCGCCGCCCAGGAGATGCCGAGGGCACCGCCGAGCAGGGCGAGCAGGAAGCCGATGACGAAGCCGCCGAAGTTGGAGACCACCAGAGAGACCAGGGCGAGCAGAATCGCCGCGACACCCGCGAAGATCCGGGAATGCGGCTGGAACCACATGGTCAGGCCGAGCACGACAAGCAGGACGCCGATGATCAGCGAGCCGGCACCGGCGGTCGTCGCCATCCGGATCGTCATCGTGCCGAGCGTGAGGTTCGCGTACGGGAAGTACATGATCGGGATGCCGCCGAGCAATGTCAGCAGACCACCCCAGAACGGGCGCTGACCGCGCCACCCTCGGAACGATTGGCGCATCCGACCGAGCTTGTCGCCCAGTCCCACTTGCGCTTCGGCGCTCATGTCGTACAGCTCCTCGGGGAATGGCGTTGGTTCTGTGTGTGCTGCGGATTCGGGCACGGGGACGGTGTGAGGTCAAGATTCCGTCGCGCCCCCGCGCCCGGCCGTGCTGCGCAACAAGTACCGCTGTCAAGGCATCAATTGCCTCAGTAGCACTCGTGCTTGCCCTTCTTGACCGACATGGCCAGACCGGAGAGCTTGAAGGTGCCGGCGGTGGTCGCCCACGCGCGCTGCTTGACGTCGGTGAACCGCACCTTGTCAGCCTGCTGCGCGAACGAGTCCGGGGCGTACTTGTCGCCCTTCGACGGGCCGGGACCCTTGGTGGTCTGGTCGATCGAGACACCGATGTCGACGTTGGTGAACGTCGCATCCGCCTTCAGGTCATCGGCGTCGATGTAGAGCTTCTTCGCCTCGACCCTCGGGCCGCCCTCGCCGCCGGCCTTGAGGGTCATCGACACATCGCCGAAGACGGGGACCGGAACGACGACGGACTGACACAGGTTGGTGATCTTGGCCGAGTTGAGGCCGACGACGGCGACCGGGTGGTTACCCGACTTGCCGCTGTCAAGCGCCCCGTACTGGACGAATCCCGTACCGTCGAGCTGCTTGGCAGTCACCTTGAACTGCTGACCGGACACACTGAACGATGCCGCGAGTGCACCCTGCGAAAGGGCCACGCCTATCGCGGCAGTCGCCGCGACGCTCGGCACCATGACTACGGCGAACCGCTTCCATCTGGTTCCGCCACGAGCCACGGACTCCATGACTTTCCTCCTTCTCGGACGTACATCTCCGGCCCTGGCTGCTGCCGTTCGGGCGGCTCAGCCGGGCAGGGATGGGAGAAGCGCTACGTCCTCGGGAGATCACCCCCGAGCGACAACCACTGGTCGCACGCGACACGCACAACCTGCCGGACAGGCCCTGCCGGATGGCAGAGACCCCCCTGTCCAAGACCGGTGACGGGGTGTCTCCGGCCTGCTCGGTGGGGACCCAGAAACCCCGCTCCCGACTGGCTTTCGGGCTGCGGGTTATTGGACCGAGCGTCGCCGATCGTGGTGCATTCTCGGCCCCCGCACAAGGGGGTTCGTTACTGGCTAGTAACGGCGCGATAACCGAACCACGACCGCGCGGTATCGGTCGGCCACAGACGGTGTCCCCATGACCAGGAACAGACCGGGATGTTGAAGGGCACAACAGGACAGAAGGCTGGCCTGGGCTTACTCCAAGTAACAGTGGCCGCGTTTACCAAGATTTGGTAAAGCGCGGCCACTGTGACGCCTTGGAAGCGATTTTTTCACTCGGGCATCACAAGCCCCAGTGTTTAACGACTGGTCAGCGAACGGCTCGCGAGGGGTCGAACAGCCTGGCGCACGGAGTGGCCGTACGGCTGTGTCAGAAGAGCACCCGTGCGAGCTGCGTGCGCGCCGCGGTCACCCGCGGGTCGTCCGAGCCGACCACTTCGAGGAGTTCGAGCAGCCGCACGCGCGCGGCGTCCCGGTCCTCGCCCGCCGTACGCCGGACCGCCTCGATGAGCCGCCCGAACGCGTCCTCCACATGACCGCCCACCAGGTCGAGGTCGGCGGCGGCGATCTGCGCGGCCACATCGCCGGGACGGTCGGCGGCGTCCTTGCGGACCTGCTGCGCGTCCAGACCCTGGACACGCTGCAGCAGTTCGGCCTGGGCGAGGCCGAGCTTGGCCTCCGTGTTGCCCGGGTCGTCGCTCAGCACATTGCGGTAGGCCTGCACGGCGCCGGCCAAGTCGCCCGCGTCCAGCGCCTGGACGGCGGCTTCGAGCAGGGCGTCGTACGGACCGGCGGGCACCTCGGCGACGGGGGCTTCCTGCTGCTCCCCGCCCTGGGCGTCCGCGTCGACGGCGAGACCGGTGAGACCGAAGCGCTCCTCGCCGACCTGGATCAGCTGGTCCAGGGTCTGGCGGATCTGCTCCACCGGTGCGGCGCCCTGGAAGAGCGGCAGGGCCTGTCCGGCCACCACCGCGAAGACGGCCGGGATCCCCTGGACCCCGAACTGCTGCATCAGCATCTGATTGGCGTCTACGTCGATCTTGGCGAGGACGAAGCGGCCGTTGTACTCCCGCGCGAGGCCTTCGAGCAGCGGGCTCAGCTGCTTGCACGGCTCGCACCACTCGGCCCAGAAGTCGATGACTACGGGCACTTCGGTGGAGCGCTGGAGGACCTCGCGCTCGAAGCCCGCCTCGTCGACGTCGATGACGAGGCTCGACGGGGAGACCGCGGGGACCGCGCCCCCGCCCTGCCTGGCCGCTTCGGCGCGCGCCTGCTCCGCCTTCGCCTTGGCCTCCTGGGCCGCCTTCACGGCGGCGAGGTCGACGACTCCGCTCATGGACATGTTCCGTGGCTGCATGAGTACATCCTCCCCCAAGCCGTGCGGGAACCGCGCCCGTCCGGAGCCCCCCCCCGCCGGATTGCGGGGCCGCGGACGGCCGTGGCGCCAAGGTCCCGAGGAGGACCGATGGTTGTGGCGCGGGGTCCCCACCCCGTGCCGGTGCCGCTGCTGTGGTTGTCGCCGTGCTGTGTTGCTGTGCTGTGTTGCTGTGCTTTGCCGCTGTGCTGTGTCGCTGGTTGCCGCTCGGCGAAGGAGCGTGGGCGCCGAGGAGGAATTGCCGTTCGTCCCGCCCACATCTCTTTCGCTACGAGTCGTAGCGTAACTGCCGTGCGCTGCCGTGCGGGAGGCGGACCTGCGCGAACTTCGGTGATCTGCCTCACTCGGCCGCCGCTCCGGCCTCTTCCGTACTGGCCGGTATGGTCACGGGATGCAGAGCCGCATCCCCCCTCACGCCCGCACCGGCGGCCGCCCCCGCAACGCCGCGGCGGACACCGCGATCCTGGAGTCGACCCGCCAGGCCCTGGTCGAACTGGGCTGGTCCAAGCTGACGCTCGGCGATGTCGCCACGCGCGCGGGGGTCGCCAAGACGACGCTGTACCGGCGCTGGGCGGGCAAGAGCGAGCTGGTCGTGGACGCGGTGGCGGAGCTGTTCGACGAGCTGGAGCTGCCGGACCGCGGCAGCCTCGCGGCGGACATCGAGGGTGTGGTGCTCCAGTTCGCGGCGCTGCTCGGCCGTCCCGAGACGAAAACGGCGCTGATGGCGGTGGTGGCGGAGTCGACGTCGGACGAACCGCTGCGGGAGCGGATCCGTACGTCGATCGTGAACCGCCAGAAGCGGCTTGTCCTCGCGGGGCGGAAGCGGGCGCAGGAGCGGGGCGAACTCCCTCCGGAGCCGGACCCCGCCGCTGCCGGGCGGACGGCGGACCTCATCTTCGACGTGATCGCCGGAGCGGTGGTGCACCGCGCCCTGGTCAGCGCGGAGCCGGTCGACGAGGACTGGGCCGCGCGCTTCACGTTGCTCTTGCTGGGCGGTTTGGCCGCGGCAGCGGCAGCGGCCGGGCCGGAGGCCTCCACCACCCCCTGACGTCACCCCCCCTGCGGGGGCAGCGTGCCTGCGACTGCGGCTGACCCCGGGCCACGGCTTCCTCCGCCCTGCGGGGCAGCGTGCCTGCGGCTGCAACAAACCCTGAGCCGCCGCTTCGCGGCGAGTCCCCCCCACCCACCCACCCGATCACCCCGCAGCACACACCGCCGGGCAATCGGGCGGGCGGGTGGGGGAATCCGCCGCGCAGCGGCGAACTGATCCGCACGCCGAGGTCACCAGCCAAGCCCCGAAGCCCGCCCATAAGACCCGGGGCAATCGGGTGGGTGGGCGGGAAGGGCGCCGCGCAGCGGCGAACCACCGGTCAGAGGAAGGCACTGCTCCAGCCCACCGCAGGTGACCCTCAGACCTGGTACCGCTCCGCCGCGAAGAGGCGGAGGTTTTCCGCGACCCACTCCGACGTCCGCTTCAGGCCCTCCGCCAAGGAGACCTCCGGAGTCCACCCGGCCCACTCTCTCGCCCGGGAGTTGTCCGACAGAAGCCGCTGGACCTCGCTGCCCGAGGGACGCAGCCGCGCCGGGTCCACGACCACCTTCGCCGCACGCCCCGACGCCTCGATCAGCGCCTCCGCCAGGTCGCCGATCGAGATCTCCTGCCCCACTCCCAGGTTCACCGCGTGGCCCACGGCCGCCTCGCACTCCGCCAGCGCCATGAAACCCCGCGCGGTGTCCGTCACGTACGTGAAGTCACGCGTCGGCGTGAGCGAGCCCAGCTTGATCTCCCGCGCCCCGGAGTGCAGTTGGGCAAGGATCGTGGGGATCACCGCGCGGGCCGACTGCCGCGGACCATACGTGTTGAAGGGGCGCACCACCGTCACCGGCAGCTCGAAGGCGTGCCAGTGCGACAGCGCCATCATGTCGGCGCCTATCTTCGACGCGGAGTAGGGAGATTGCGGCTGGAGCGGGTGCTCCTCCGAGATGGGGGCGGTCAGCGCCGTCCCGTACACCTCGCTCGTCGACGTGTGAACGAGCCGCCGCACCACATGCCGCCGGCACGCCTCCGCCACGTTCTCCGTGCCGACGACGTTCGTCTGGACGTACGCCCCCGGGGAGTCGTACGAGTACGGGATCCCGATCAGCGCGGCCAGATGGAAGACCGTGTCGCAGCCCTCCACCGCGTCCATCACACGCCCCGCGTCCCGTACGTCGCCCGCGAGCATCTCGACCCGCGGGTCCCCGAGGAGATGCGCGAGGTGGCCCTTCTCCGCGTACGGCTTGTAGTGCACGAAGGCGCGGACCTTCGCGCCCTGCTCCAGGAGCAGGTCGACGAGCGTCGAGCCGATGAAGCCCTCGGCCCCGGTGACGAGGACCGTGCGACCGGCCCAGCCGAAGGTGCTGTTACTGCTCGTACTCGTACTCATGCGTACTCCAAGTGCGCTGTGTGGTGGGTGAGTTGGATGACCCGCTCGGCGAGCAGATCGGCGGCGTGCGCATGCGTGCCCGGATCGGCCGCCCCGCTCATCGCGGCGAGCCGCGCCGGATCGGCAAGGAGCGGCCCGACGAGCTCGGCGAGCCGCGCCGCCGTCGTCTCGCCGTCGGGCAGGAGCAGGCCCGCGCCCGCGTCGGAGAGGACCCGCGCGTTGTGCGTCTGGTGGTCGCCGGGTGCGTGCGGGTAGGGGACCAGGACGGCGGGGACCCCGGTGGCCGCGAGTTCGGCCACCGTCGCCGAACCGGCACGGCAGACCACCAGGTCGGCCGCGGCGTACGCGAGGTCCATCCGGTCGAGATAGGGCACGGCCTTGGCGACCGCGTCCCCGCCCGACTCCACGAGCCGCCGCCGCGTCTCGTCGAGCGCTGCGGGCCCCGTCTTGATCAGCAGATGGACGTCGGAGCGGTGCCGCCAGCTCGCCGCGAGCCCCACCGCCGCCTCGGTGAGACGGGCCGCGCCGAGACTGCCGCCGTTGAAGAGCAGCATCCGGGCCCCGTCCGGCACCCCGAACTCCCGGCGGGCCTCGGCCCGCAGCGCCCTGCGGTCGAGCACGGCGAGCGGCGCCGCGATGGGCATCCCGGTGGTGTACGCGCGCTCGCCGCCCGGCAGATGCTCCCGGCTGCGGTCGAAGGCCACCGCGATGTTCGGGGTGAGGCGGGCCGCGAACCGGTTGGCGCGGCCGGGGACGGCGTTGGACTCGTGGATGAGGCTCGGAAGACCGGCCATCCTGGCGCCGACGATGACGGGAGCGCTGGGATAGCCGCCCATCCCGACGGCGACCTGCGCGCCCTGCGCCCGCAGGATCGCCCGGCACTGGGCGCCGGACTTCACCAGGGCGGCGGGCAGGAGATACCGCTTGGCGCCGAGCGACGGGTCGAAGGGGATCATGTCGACGGTGTGCAGGCGGTACCCGGCGTCCGGTATCAGCCGGGTCTCAAGACCTCGCTGCGTACCGACGAAGGAGACGACCGCGCCCGGCACGGCACGGCGCAGGGCGTCGGCGAGGGCGAGCCCGGGATAGATGTGTCCACCGGTGCCGCCCGCGCCGATGACGACGGAGAGAGGGGCACGGGCCCCTGACTCGGGAGATCGCATATCGGGTGTTCGCATGGCAATGGAGCATCACGAGCAGGTCTAAGAGGGTTTTAAGAGCCGCGTTTGGCACCTTTGGACCATGAGATCTCCGAGGAGCTCGCCCTGCGGGCAGCCAGGCCGCCCCCGTCGCACCCAGGCAGGTCCGGCGTGACCACACCCCCCGCGCCCAAGATCCTCGTGGTCGACGACGACCCGGAAGTCCGCGCGGCGGTGGAGGACGCCCTCACGATCGAGGGCCACTCCGTCCGCGGCGCCGCCGACGGCAGCCGCGCGCTCGGCGCCATCGCCCGGTGGGAGCCGGACCTCGTGGTCCTTGACGTGATGATGCCGGTGATGGACGGCCTCGCCGTCTGCCGCCAGATGCGCGCCATCGGCGACCGCACCCCGGTCCTCGTCCTCACCGCCCTCGGCTCCGTCAGCGAACGCGTCGACGGCCTCGACGCGGGCGCCGACGACTATCTGGTGAAGCCCTTCGCCCTGGACGAGCTCGTTGCCCGCGTCCGCGCCCTCCTGCGCCGCGCCGCACCCGAGCAGCGCTCCCCCGCCGACGGCGACGACCTCGCGTACGCCGATCTCGTCCTGGACCCGGCGACCCGCACCGGCCGCCGCGGCCACCGCGCGGTCGAGTTCAGCCGCACCGAGTTCGCCCTGCTCGAACTGCTCCTGCGCAACGCGGGACAGGTGCTCCCGCGCGAGCTCATCCAGGAGTCGGTCTGGGGACGCGACTTCGGGCCCGACTCCAACTCCCTTGCCGTGTACGTCGGTTACCTGCGCCGCAAGCTGGAGTCGGGCGGCGAGCCCCGCCTCGTGCACACCGTGCACGGCGTCGGCTACCGGCTCGGCAGCCCGTGAGCGCCCGGCGCAGGCTCGGTGCCCGGTGGCGGCGCAGGCGTCCGCTGCGCACCCGGCTGGCGCTGGCCGCGGCGGCGGCCGTCGCGCTGGTCGCGGTCGGGGTGTGCGTGGCCGCGTTCCTCGTCATCCGCTACAAGCTCTACCAGCAGCTCGACCAGAACCTCGCCCAGTCGGCGACCCTCATCGCCCAGCAGCGGAACTACGACGCCGAGCCGGGCGTCGTGACGGGCGAGTGCCGCTTCCTGGGCGCCCCCGCCTGCTCGCAGATCGTCCCCGCCGACCCGGCCGACGATCCGTCGAAGCCCTATCTGCTCCCGGTCACCCACTCCACGCGGCTGGTCGCGGGCGGCAAGGCGTCTCCGTACTACACGAGCCTCACGCTCCAGGGGCGGCCGACCCGGATGTACACCACCCACTACGGCAAGGGCGACGCCGTCCAGGTCGCCCTGCGCGCCGACATCGCCGAGCGCGGCGTGCGGCAGGCCGCCGGGCTCCTGTCGGCGGTGGGCGGCGCCGGGGTGCTCCTGTCGGGGCTCGGCGGCTACTGGGTCTCGCGCACCGGCCTCGCCCCGGTCGCCCGCCTCACCGCCACGGCGGAACGCATCGCGGCGACCCGCGACGCCCGTCACCGCATCGAGCTGCCGCCGGGGCCACCGGGCCGCGAGGACGAAGTGACGCGCCTGGCCGCCTCGTTCAACGCGATGCTGGCCGAGCTGGAGAAGTCGGTCACCGCGCAGCGCCGCCTGGTCGCCGACGCCTCGCACGAGCTGCGTACTCCGCTGACGGCACTGCGTACGAACGCCGAACTGCTCGCCCGCGCCGACCGGTTGAACGAGGCCCAGCGCGAACGGGCGTCCGGCGCCCTCGCCCGCCAGCTGCGCGAAGTCACCGGCATGGTCAACGACTTGATCGAGCTGGCCCGCGACGAGGAGCCGCAGCCCCTCCTGGAGGAAGTACGGCTCGCTCCCCTGGTCGCCCATGTCGTGGACGCGGCGCGCGGCCACTGGCCGCAGGTGCCCTTCACGCTCCAGGTGACCCCGGAAGCGGCGGACCTGAGCATCCCCGGGGTCCCCGCGCGCCTCTCGCGCCTGGTCACCAACCTCCTGGACAACGCGGCCAAGTTCAGCCCGCCGGGCACCCCCGTGGAGGCCTCCCTCACGGCCACCGCCCTGACGGTCCGCGACCACGGGCCCGGCATCGCGGAGGAGGACCTTCCCTACGTCTTCGACCGCTTCTACCGCGCGGAGAAGGCCCGCGCCCTGCCGGGCTCGGGCCTGGGTCTCGCGATGGCCCGCCAGATCGCCCACGCGCACGGAGCTGAGCTCTCGGCGGAGAGGGCGCCGGGCGGGGGCGCGCTGTTCAGACTGACGCTGGGCCAGAATTAAGCCCGTCCGGCGATTGAGGACATTGGTGACCGCTAGCGAGACCAGGCGCAACTGCCAAGAGTGGCCCGCTCCTTGGCAACGAGGCTGTCCGCTTCCCGCGCGGGCAGGACGCGGCTGTGCTTGCCACGGCAGATGACCGTGCGGTCACCGTGTCCGGCCAGGTCGACCAGGATCTGGTCCCAGTGGCGGTACTGCACGTCGTGCCCGGAGTCCGCGTACGTCCGCACCTTCGCCTTGCCGGGCAGCGCGTCCTGCCAGGTCTTGAGCGTCGCCGGCGGCACCGTCGTGTCCTTCTCGCCGCCGTAGAGGTACACGGGCGCGTCGAGCTTCTTCAGGTCCGGGCCCGGCCGTCCGCAGTACAGCTTCTGCTCGTGCACCTGCGGCGCGGGGTCCGCCTGCTGGCCGCGCTGGTTGTAGGTGCGCGCGCCTTCCTCGTACGCCGTGTCGGCGAAGCCCGGTATCGACTTCACGGGGCTGTCGTCGGGGAAGGCCCACCACTTGCGCGGGTCCCGGATGGAGTCCTTGACGGTGTCGGCCAGCTCGTCGTCGGACATCGAGCAGTACGCGGGCTTCGCGCCGTAGGGCGGCAGGGCCGCCGCGAGGTGCAGGGCCGAGATCCGCTCGGGGGCGCGCCCGGCGAGCTCCGCGGCGTACGGACCGCCGCCCGAGATCGCGATCACGCTCACGTCGTCCACGCCGAGCTTGTCGAGGACTTCGAGGGTGTCGTCGGCGAAGTCGGCCTTGCCGAGCTTCTCGTCGTACTCCGTGTCGCCGAAGCCGTTGCGCTCGACGGAGATGAGGCGCAGACCCAGGTCCTCGCGGGTCGTGCGGAAGAAGTCCGTCATGTGCGCGGCGCGGGCGCTCGTGCCGGTGCCGCCTATGAAGAGGACGGGCTTGCCCTTCTTGTTCCCGGTGTCGGAGTAGTGGGCCGTCCGGCCGTTCGACAGCTTCGCCGCGTGCACCTCCGGGCCCAGCGAGTCGAAGGTGTCCTGGACCTTCGGCTCGGCCGGCGGGCTCGCGCTCACCTCACCGGAGCCGTACACCGTCAGCGCACCGAGCAGCGTGAGCGTGGCGGCTCCAATGGCGATCACAGCGGTACGAGTGGGGCCGGGCAGGCTCACGGGTGACACAGGGTGACTCCAGGGGAAGGAGGGACTGACGCGAGCGCGCGCCTACCCAGCTCCTTGCATCTGACACCAACAACTTTCAGCCGAACCCCGACGGGCGCCCCCGTAGGGGCGCGGGGAACTGCGCGACCAGCCAAAACAGATCCGCAGATCCCCACGCACCACAGGCAACCGAACTAGAACCCCGGCGGCTCGGTGTAGATCCCCCACTCGCCCCGCAGGGCATTACAGATCTCCCCGAGGGTCGCCTCGGCCCGAACCGCCTCCAACATGGGGCCGATCATGTTCGACCCGTCCCGCGCAGCCGCAACCATCGCGTCCAGCGCGCCCCGCACCCGCTCATCGCCCCGCGCCGAGCGGCGCGCGCCCAGGACCTTGACCTGCTCCCGCTCCACCTCGTGGGAGACCCGCAGGATCTCCAGGTCGCCGGTGACGGAGCCGTGGTGGACATTGACGCCCACGACGCGCTTGTCGCCCTTCTCCAGGGACTGCTGGTACTGGAACGCCGACTCGGCGATCTCCCCGGTGAACCAGCCGTCCTCGATGCCGCGCAGGATCCCGGAGGTGATGGGCCCGATGGGGTGCTGCCCGTCGGGGTGCGCCCTGCGCCCCCGCTCCTTGATCTGCTCGAAGATCTTCTCGGCGTCGGCCTCGATGCGGTCGGTGAGCTGCTCGACGTACCAGGAGCCGCCCAGCGGGTCCGCCACGTTGGCGACGCCCGTCTCCTCCATGAGCACCTGCTGCGTGCGCAGCGCGATCTCGGCGGCCTGCTCGCTCGGCAGCGCGAGGGTCTCGTCGAGGGCGTTCGTGTGCAGGGAGTTCGTGCCGCCGAGGACCGCGGAGAGTGCCTCGACAGCGGTGCGTACGACGTTGTTGTAGGGCTGCTGTGCCGTCAGCGAGACGCCCGCGGTCTGCGTGTGGAAGCGCAGCCACTGGGCCTTGTCGGTCTTCGCTCCGTACACGTCGCGCATCCAGCGGGCCCAGATCCGGCGCGCGGCACGGAACTTGGCGATCTCCTCGAAGAAGTCCAGGTGCGCGTCGAAGAAGAAGCTGAGTCCGGGCGCGAAGACGTCCACGTCCATGCCGCGGCTCAGGCCGAGCTCGACGTACCCGAATCCGTCCGCGAGCGTGTACGCGAGCTCCTGCGCGGCCGTCGCACCGGCCTCACGGATGTGGTAGCCGGAGACGGACAGGGGCTTGTACGCGGGGATGTCGCGCGCGCAGTGCTCCATCAGGTCGCCGATGAGGCGCAGGTGCGGCTCGGGCTGGAAGAGCCACTCCTTCTGCGCGATGTACTCCTTGAAGATGTCCGTCTGGAGCGTGCCGTTCAGGACGGCCGGGTCGATGCCCTGCCGCTCGGCGGCGACCAGATACATGCAGAAGACGGGGACGGCGGGTCCGGAGATCGTCATCGACGTCGTGACGTCACCGAGCGGGATGTCCTTGAACAGGACCTCCATGTCGGCGGCCGAGTCGATGGCGACCCCGCAGTGCCCGACCTCGCCGAGTGACTGGGGCTCGTCGGAGTCCCGGCCCATCAGGGTCGGCATGTCGAAGGCCACGGAGAGACCTCCGCCGCCGTTGGCCAGGATCATCTTGTAGCGCTCGTTCGTCTGCTCGGCGTTGCCGAAGCCCGCGAACTGGCGGATGGTCCAGGTCCGGCCGCGGTAGCCGGTGGCGTGCAGTCCGCGGGTGAAGGGGTACTCGCCGGGCCATCCGATCCGCTCGAAACCCTCGTACGTGTCCCCGGGCCGTGGCCCGTAGACCGGCTCGACCGGGTCTCCGGAGAGCGTGGTGAAATCCGCGTCGCGCTTCTTCGCGGTGTCGTACCGGGCCTGCCAGCGACGGCGGCCCTCCTCGATGGCGTCAGCGTCCATACCTCGAATTTACTAGGACGTCCTAGTAAATGTCGAGGCGCTGCGACATTAGCTGCTCCGCAGCGGGGCCACGGGTATGTCCGTGGCGGCACTTCGAGGCGAGGGGCCAGGCGGACTCGACGCATACAGGGGCGCGATACCGCGCCCCGTAAGGGGCGCGGGGAACTGCGCGACCGGCCCCCACCGGCCCGCGGGTCCATCACCGCACTTCCCAGCGGAGCGCTTACGCCTTGGCGGTGGCCGGGGAACCGTCGACGATCAGCGGCTCGACTTCGCGGGCCACCTTGCGCTCGACCACGAAAGCCGCCGTCGGGATCGTCCCCGAAATCAACACCCACAGAAGCTTGCCGAACGACCACTTGGCCTTGGAGCCGAGGTCGAAGGCGAAGATCAAGTAAATGATGTAGAGGACGCCATGGACCTGCGAGACCACCAGGGTCAGGCCCTCGCCCTTGTCGAAGCCGTACTTGGCCACCATGCACGCGCACAGGATGAGGAGCATGACGGCGGTGACGTAAGCCATCACCCGGTAGCGGGTCAGCACGCTGGATTTCATGGCTACGAGCGTAACCGTCCGAAAAATCCCCGCGTACACGGGGATCACACATCATGCTGCTCATGCTCTGCACCCGCATGCGGGCCATCCCCACACCGGTGGGGAGCACCGTACTGACCCGCGCAAACGCTAACGCGCCCGCTCAGCCCTTGTCCTCGAAATCCTCCGCAGCCACCCGCAAGGGTCTGAGCATCGCGAAGATCTCCGCGCACTCCTCGGCGTCGTAGACCCCGAGCCCGAAGTCCATGGCCATCAGCTCGCGCGTGGCCGCCTCGACGACCTCGCGGCCCTTCTCCGTGATGGAGGCGAGGGTGCCGCGCCCGTCGTTCGGATTGGGGCGCTTGTCGACGAGGCCGGACTTGACCAGCCGGTCGACGGTGTTGGTGACGGAGGTGGGATGGACCATCAGACGCTCGCCGATCTTGGACATCGGCAACTCGCCCGCCTGCGAGAAGGTGAGAAGCACCAGCGCCTCGTACCGAGCGAAGGTCAGTCCGTACGGCTTGACGACGGCGTCGACCTCGGCGAGCAGGATCTGGTGCGCCCGCATGATCGAGGTGATCGCGCCCATGGCCGGTACGGATCCCCAGCGCTGCTTCCAGAGTTCGTCGGCGCGGGCGATGGGATCGAAGGGGAGGCTGAGCGGCTTCGGCACGCCAAAGACCTTACCCGCCGGTCATATGGTGGTCAGCCCCGTCTCGCGATTCGGTCACGTGTTCCCGTAGGTTGGCGGGTTTACCCTCTTCCCCTCCGCCGTCCGTACGGTGCGTGGCGCGGACCTCGGCGGCCAGGACCAGGCAGCAGACCGTGCCGAGCACCCCCGACGCGGCGACGACGGTGCTCACCGCGAAGAACTCCGCCGCGAGCCCGGCGAGCGCCATCCCGATCCCCTGGATCGTCATGAGCCCCGCCGTGTGCACGGTCATGGCCCGCCCGCGCAGCTCCTGGGGCACGGCGTCGACGAACCACCGGTCGACGCCCAGCGTGTACGCGGATCCCGCGCCGGCGAGCGCGAGCGCGAGCATCGCCCACATGAGGCCCGGGGTGACGGCGTACACCGTGAGCGGCAGGAGCGTGAAGGAGGCGAGCGGCAGGGCGATGCGGGCCCGGGTGGTGGCGGAGAGCGCGGACCCGGCGTACAGCTCCGCCGCGATCGTGCCGACCGGCAGCGCGCACATCAGGAGTCCGACGCCCGCGACACCGACGCCGATCTGATCGGCGTACGGAGCGGCGAGCGCCTCCGGGGCGACCATGAACATGGGCGGCGCCCACAGGAGGAGCAGCAGCGCCCTGATCCGCCGGTCGCCGAGCACCTGCCGCGCGCCGCCGAGCGAGTACTTCACCAGCGCGGAGCCGCCGCCCCCGCGCGCGGGCCGGCGCTGCGTCCCGCACCGCAGGAACAGCGCGGACGCGGCGAACGTGCCCACGGTGATGAGGAGCGCCTCGCGCGGCGACACGACGGTGAGCAGGGCGCCGCCGAGCCCGAAGCCGACGAGCACGGAGCTCTGCGAGACGATCCGCAGCAGGGAACGCCCGAGGACGAACAGGTCGCCGTCCCCGAGGATGTCGGCGAGGGTCGCCATCCGCGTCCCGTTGAACACGGGCGAGACGACGGCGATGACGCACCGCAGCGCGAGCAGCCCGAAGACGGGCGTGACGGGCAGAGCCATGAGGGCGGCGCACACGGCACACACGACGTCGCACACGACGAGCACCCGGCGCGGCGGATACCGGTCGGCGATCCCGGACAGCAGGGTCCCGCCCACGAGGTAGGGCAGCATCCCCAGCGCGAAGGTGAGCGCGCTGAGCAGCGGCGACCCGGTGAGCCCGTACACGAGCACGGTGAGCGCGACCTCGCTGACGACGACGCCGAGCAGCGAGAGGGCGTGGGCGAGGAAGACGGCACGGAACTCGCGGATCTTGAAGAGGCGGAGGTAGCCCGGGGGTTCGGAGATGCACTTGTCTGAGGTGTGCGGGCAGGGGGTGCGCTTGTCTGAGGTGCAGTTGTCTGAGGTGTGCGGGCAGGGGGTGCACTTGTCTGAGGTGCAGTTGTCTGAGGTGTGCTCGTCGGACATGTCCGCACCCTGCACGGGCCCGCGCCGGTCGCCCTAGAGTTTCGGCTCCAGGCGAATCGTGGGGGGCGGGAGCGTGCCGGACCGGTTGCACTTCGGGCCCGACGATCTCTTGCGGTGCCGGTTCGCCGTCTCGCCGCTGTGGGAGACGCAGGAAGCCGTACGCACCCTCAAGCGGCCCGACCGGCACGGCTACCACCCGCAGTGGCTCCGGCGGATCCGCGACGCGAGTGCCGGGCTCGAACTCCGGACGCTGTGGCTGCTGATGCCGCAGCGCGGCTACTCCCCCGACTTCATCGGCCCTCCCCCCATCGGCCCCGCCGCCACCTTCGAGGAGGAGATCGCGGCCGTGCGCGCCGCCGACCCCGAAGCCGCGCGCGAGGAGCTGACGCGGGCGCTCGCCTGCACCGCGGGAGCCGCCGAATCGCCGCAGGGGCGCGCGCTGCTCGCCGATCCGGCGCGCGCGGTGCGGGATCTCGCCGACGCCATGGAGGCCGCCTGGCACACCCTCGTCGAGCCGGACTGGCCCCGGCTCCGCGCGCTCCTCGAGGCGGACGTCGCCTTCCATTCGCGGCGGCTCGCGGAGGTCGGCCTCGGCGCGCTCGTCGCCGAGCTCGACCCGAGGTTCGCCTGGGACGCGGAGACCCTGACCGTCGCGCGCAGGGGCGACCACGTAAGGCAGTTGGCGGGGCAGGGCCTCGTCCTGATGCCCAGCGTCTTCACCTGGCCCGACGTGGTGGGCGGCCACGAGCCGCCCTGGCAGCCGACCCTCGTCTATCCCGCCCGCGGGATCGGCGGCCTCTGGGCCGAGCCGAGCGACCGTACGTCCGAAGCGCTCGTACGGCTCCTGGGGCGAGGCAGGGCGAACGTCCTGGCCGCGCTCACCGACCCGGCCACCACCTCGGCCCTCGCGCATCGCCTGGGGCTCGCCCCCTCGTCCGTCTCCGCGCACCTCGGCGCCCTGCGCGGCGCCGGGCTGCTGGTCTCGCGGCGGTACGGGCACCAGGTGCTCTACGAACGCACCCCGCTGGGCATCGCGCTGGCGAGCGGCGGCGGCATCTGACATCGCCCGGCGTCCGGCCCGGTGTCGTAACCAAGGGTGATTGGCCCCTTATGTAACGATTGCCGTCGTTACCGTCGCCCAAGGGGGCTGGATGCACCGCCTGGTCCGTACGTTCACCGCACTCACGGCCCTCACGGCCCTCGGGCTCACGGCAGGGTGCTCCTCCGACTCCGGCTCCCAGGGCAAGGAGAGGACGGCCTCCGAGGCAGGTCCCTCCACCGAGGCCGCGAAGAAGACGCAGAGCGCCTTCTGGGTCGACCCGCAGAGCGCCGCCGCCCGGCAGGTCAGGCAGTGGGAGCAGGAAGGCCGCACCCAGGACGCCGCCGCCCTGAAGCGGATCTCCGAGCAGCCCATGGCCGTGTGGCCCGCGGGCGACGACCCGGTGCCGGACATCAAGGCGGCCGTCGACGGCGCCGCGCAGGCCGACCGCACCGCCGTACTCGTCGCGTACAACATCCCGCACCGCGACTGCGGCCAGCACTCCGCCGGCGGCGCGCACAGCTCGGACTTCTACCGGCAGTGGATCGACAAGTTCGCGGGCGCCATCGGCGAGAGCCCGGCCGTCGTCATCCTGGAGCCGGACGCGATCCCGCACATCGTGGACGGCTGCACCCCCGCCGAGTACCACGCCGACCGCTACCAACTGCTCTCCAAAGGCATCCAACGGCTCAAGGAGCAGCCAAGGACGAAGGTCTATCTGGACGCGGGCAACCCGAGCTGGATCACCGAGGCGGGCAAGCTCGCGCAGCCGCTCCAGCAGGCCGGGATCGCCCAGGCCGACGGCTTCTCGCTGAACGTGTCGAACTTCCAGAGCGACGAGACCATCAAGGCGTACGGCCGCAGCCTCTCGGGGATCGTCGACGGCAAGCACTTCGTGATGGACACCAGCCGCAACGGCAAGGGCCCGCTCGCCGGGGACCGCGCCGACGCCTGGTGCAATCCGCCGGGCCGCGGCCTCGGCACCCCGCCCACGGACAAGACCGGTGACGCGCTGCTCGACGCGGTCCTGTGGATCAAGCGGCCCGGCGACTCGGACGGACCGTGCCGCGGCGGCCCGGCGGCGGGCCAGTGGTGGCCCGACTACGCGCTCGGTCTCGCGCGCAACGCCAAGGCCACCTGACCGGCACTCACTTCTGCCCGACGTGGATCCACTTCGCCTCTGACGACGTGCCGTCCTGGTCCGTCACGAAGAGCATGTACCAGCCGGGCGGCACCAGAGCGGTGTCGCCCTTGGGTACGTCCACCGTCACCTCGCCCTTGCCCTTGGTGAGGCCGAGCGCGATCGACCGCTGCTCGACGTCCGTCGTGTGCGTCACCGCGCTGGGACGCATCAGGCGGGCCGAGGCGATCTTGTCGGGGGTCTTCGTGCGGAACGTCGCGCGGCCGTCCGCCGCCAGCTGTTCGGGGCCCTCGCCCAGGACCGGACGGTTGTTGCCCGCCTTGTGCAGCGTGGGCGGCGTGAAGACCTCCATGCGCTGCTCGAAGTGGCCGAGCTTGGTGTTCTCCTGGTTGTCGAAGAGCGGGTCGGAGCCGAAGGTGACGACCCGTCCGTCGGGCAGGAGCAGCGCCTCCGAGTGGTAGTTGCGGCCCACCTTGGGGGACGCCGCCTCGCGGAAGCTGTTCGTCCTGGGGTCGTAGAACTGCGCCTTGAGGATGTTGCTGCCGCCGCGCCCCCGGTAGTCCTTGGAGCCGTTGGACGTGAACACCGAGTCGTCCGGCAGGATCACGCTGTTCAAGTAGCGCGTGCCCTGCGGGAGTTCGGGCCCGGTCCTGAAGGCGGGGCTGTCCTCCTTGAGGTCCACCACGGCCGTGCGCCGGGTCGCCTTGTCGGACTCGCCGACGCCTCCGCCGCCCAGGATCATCACCTTCTGGTCCTGCGCCGGGGGCAGCAGGACGGACGCGGACGTCTCGGTCTGGTCGAGGTCGACGAGGCCGGGGATCTTCTCGAACTTGTTGGTCTTCAGGTCCCACAGGCCCGGGTCACGCCCCTTGTCGGCGGGCCCGTAGCCCGCGTTCGACGCCGGGTAGAAGAGCTTGCCGCCCTTGGTGAGGAAGAGCGCGGGGTAGGTCGGGAAGTAGCGCTTGGGGCCGTTGGTCCACTTCTTCGTCTTCGGGTCGTAGATCTCGTTGTCGCCCGGGTCGATCATGCCCACGTCGTCGAGGCCGGAGACGGCGAGCACCTTGCCGTCGTCGAGACCGACGAGCGTGGGGTACCAGCGGGCCTTCTCCATCGGCTCCACGGGGACGTATTTCTCGGCCTTCGGGTCGAACTCGTACGCCGCCTTGATCCCCTGGAAGTCCTGCTTGTCCATGGTGATCTTCTCGGCGATCCCGTAGGCGTTGTCCGCGTCCTTGCCGGTGAGGCCCTCGATCTCGTACTGCGCGGACTTCTCGTTGACGAACTCCTCGCCCTCCTGCGCGGCTTCGACGAAGACGCGGGACTCGCTCGCCTTGACCGTCGTCTTCCAGGGCTGCATCACACCAGCCTTGTTGTACGTGATCTTGTAGTCCCGCTTGGCCTTGGGGACGTTGACGTCGAACTTGCTCACGTACTCGACGCCCGACGGGGAGCGGAAACGGGTGCCCTTCTTGAGGACGATGGCCTTGTCGGGGTTCTCGTTCTTGACGCGCATGCCGCCGCCGGCGCGGTTGATCTCTCCGTCGAGGAGTTCGTAGCGCGCCGTGCCGCCCGCCACCAGCAGGCGCCCGTCGGGGAGTTGGGCGTGCCCCGAGCAGAAGAAGTCCTCCGGGGTCGCGACCTTCTTGAAGGTGTCCGTCCTCGGGTCCCAGAGGATCGTGTCGAACGACCCCTTGTCGAACTTCTTCTGCTCGTTCCCGGAGCCCGCGACGATCAGGACCTTGCCGGTGTGCAGGAGCGCGGCGTGGATGGCGTTCGTGCGGTACTCGTCGGGGATGCCGATCTGCTTCCAGGAGCCGTACTTCGCCTTGTAGCCGGGCTGGGCGATCTTGTACGCGTAGTACCTCTCCTCGGCGAAGGAGAGTGCCGCCGGTGCGTTGAGTCCGACGAGCAGAGCGCCCGCACCGACTCCGAGGAGCGTCTTCTTGGTCCGCTTAGAGGGCCGGTAAGCCATGGGTCAGTTCCCTCCTGTCGTCGTACCGGTGGCGAACGCCGGCTCCGGCTCGCCGTCCGCGCCGCCCGGTGCGCCCAGGCCTTCCGCGTCCTGCCTGCCGCGCTGCCGCGCCCTCTGGCGGGCCTCGCCGTGCACCTTGCTTTCCTTGCGCTCCTTGACCAGCGTGAAGCTCCAGATCGCGATCGGCGCGAGCGAGATGACCATCGCGAGGACGGCCCAGGTGCGCATCGCCGCGTGGGTGTGGCCGAGCACGAACGAGGCGGCCAGCGAACTGGCGAGCACCGCCGCCCAGAAGAGATGGATCCGGAAGGTCATCACCCGGTCCGGACTGGCGTCGCCGCCCTTGGGCGTGACCACGAAGCGGCTCGGGCGGCGCAGGACGGCGGCGCCGAGCGACTTGGCGTAGATGGGCGCGGAGAGCGCGGACATCGCCATGCCCGCGAGGCCTCCGGAGCCTTCCGGTTCGTGCGGGGAGACGTTGTGGCGGCGGTTCCAGAGGTAGAGCCCGACCTGGAGGGCTGCCGCGTCGCTGTAGAGCATAAGCCAGACGGAGGCAGCGACTTGGGTCCCGGAGGCCCCGAACCAGAGGAAGAGCACACAACTCAACACACCCAGAAGCCAGTTGACGGCCGTCATCGGGTAGTAGACGAGCATCATCGTGTACGAGAACAGCCGTCCTGGCGGCATCGTGAACGGCGCCTTCCAGTACTGCTTGAACAGCGTCTCGTACGTCCCGCGCGACCAGCGCATCTGCTGGGTGAAGAAGTCCGTCCAGGAGGCGGGCCCCTCACCGACGGCGAGCACGTCCGGGGTGTAGACGGACCGCCAGTGCTTCCTGGTGAGGGGGTTCTTGTGGCGGTGCAGCTCGAAGCCGGTCGCCATGTCCTCGGTGATGGAGTCGTACAGGCCGCCGACCTGACGGAGCGCCTGGATGCGTACGACGTTGTTGGTGCCGACGAACATGGGCGCGCGATAGCGGTTGCCGGCGCGCTGGATCAGGGCGTGGAAGAGGAACTGCTGGGACTCGGCGGCCTTGGTGACGGGAGAGTCGTAGTTCCCGTAGACCTGGGGCCCGACGACGAACGCCACGTCCTCGTCCCGGAAGTAACCCATCATCCGCTCAAGGAAGTTGGGGAGGGGGACGTGGTCGGTGTCCACCGAGGCGAAGAAGTCGTAGTCGCCGCCGTGCATCGCGAGCCAGGCGTTGTAGTTGCCGTGCTTGGTGCGGGCCTTGTGGACACCCTTCTTGCGGTTCCACTCGGGGACACCGTTGCGGGTGAAGTGGAGGACGCCGAGTTCGCCGCAGAGCGCCTTGGCGTCCTCGCTGTCCCCTTCGTCCAGGAGCCAGACGTCGAGGGGTCCTGTGTGGTGTATCCGCTTGGCCCCTTCGAGGGTGGCGCGGACCATGCTGAGGGGTTCCTTGCCGGGGACGTACGTCGTGAGGAACGCGACGCGGGTGCCGGGCTCGGGGGTGACCGGTATCGGGTCCCTCGCCACCATCGTCGCGTGGGCGATCGAGATGACGTTGACGAGCATGAAGAGCTCGATGAGCCCGATCGCGACGAGCATCGTGACGTCGAGTCCGATGAGCCAGCGGTCGGCGCCCTCGCGCTGCGTCCAGTGGGTGGGCCAGACGAGGTAGACGAGGAGGAGACCGGTGAGGACGGGCGCGAGCGTCATGAGGATGACGGCTCGTATTCGGTGGGGCTCACGGGAGAGCAGCTTGCTGTACCGCACCCGATAGCGATCACTGCTGCCGCCGTCGCCGTCCGGCTCGGTGAGCGGTCCGGCGAGTGTGCTGTGGGTGTCGTAGTCGTAGCCCTCCGGCCGCACAGCGCCCTCCAGGTCTTGGGTGATCTGGTAATGGCAGGTTCAGGTGCGAACAAGCCGATACCCACACAAAAGGGGAGTTTCTTCGGCGTGTCGAACCGGGTGCGTCCGAGCGGGCGGTTTTAGGGTGAGCGGTTTGGCTGCGGTTGCGGGAGACGCTGGGGGATGCGGGGCTGGTACGTACGCCCTCCCTCCCGCCCACCCCACTGCCGCGCCTCCCTCTTGGCACCACGGGGCAATCGGGTGGGTGGGCGGGAGAGCTTGTTCGCCCGGAGTCGGATGCGGGGCAATCGGGCGGGCGGGAGGGAGAGGCCCGTCCGGAGGGCCCACCGCCGGGCAAGGGCACCCCGAGGAAAAGGCTCAGGACTGCTTGGCCCGCCGCAGCCGATGCCGCATGGCCCGCTGCGCAAGCGGCCCCAGATTCTCAACCGCCGTCACCAGGACGGACAGTTGCTCCAGGGCATCCAGCGCCCTGCCCGCACCGGCGGCGTCCACGCCCTCGTACAGCTCGATGCCCACGAACGACGCCGCCACGGCCCGCGCAAGCCCCACGGGGTCAGCGAACTCCCCGAGCGGCGTCGCCGAGAGGACCCGGACCAGGACCTTCTCGATCTCCTCGATCCACAGGGCGAGGCCCGCGGCCGTCGCGGGCGCCAGCCGCGGCTGCGTCTGCGCCCCGGCCAGGAGCTGGCCGAGGACCGCCACATGTCCCGCGGCCCGCTCCTCCTCGTGCATCTCGCGCCCGAATTCGAGGAGTTCGGCCAGCGAGGACACCGCGTCGAGCCGCTCCCGATAGCGGGAGACCCGCTGCTCCGAGCCGTGGCGGCAGGCCGCGGCGAGGAGCTCGTCGACCGATCCGAAGTGGTAGAAGACCAGCGCCTGATTGACCCCGGCGGCAGCCGCGATCGTCCGGGCGGACGTCTTCGCGATGCCCTGCTCCGTCAGCGTGCGCAGGGCCCCTTCGAGGAGTTTCTGCTTCGTGTCGGCGCTCACGCCCTCGCCTCCTCACGGACGGGCCGCAGCCCCGGGCGCACGCCACAGCCACGGACGTCCGTGTACGCCGCCGTGAAGGAACCCTCGTACCCGAAGAGCGGTCCGAAGTACCGGTTCACCACACGGACCCGGATACGGAAGCGGCCCGTCGAGTCGTCGTACGACTCCCGCACCTCGGCGTCCCCGCCGATCAGTTCGGGGACCCTGACGTCCACAGGACCCTCCCGGAATCGGTGCTCTCCGGAGCGGATCAGCAGGGAACCGTCCGGCTCCGCCCGGAGGTGGAGATCGCTCGCGAGGTGCTGGTGGGTGCCGAGGTAGTCGAGGATCCGGTCGCCCTGGGGACCGAGGACCATCTGGGCGTCGAAGCGGCGCGAGCGGCCGGGAAGATCGAAGGTGCGCACGAAGCTCACCGTCTCACGGCCGAACGTGTCGGCGTACGGCACGTTCTCGATGGTGAAGGGGACATCGCGTCCCGCGCGCGGGACGAGGATGTTGCGGGTGCCGCCCAGCGCCAGGAACGGTTTCACGAAGCCCGCGCCGTGCCAGATCCGGTCCATGACCCCCCGTCCTGTGCATGCCTCGCCGCTCGCCAGGCCCACGGAGAAGCGGCGTTGCAGCTGGGGGTGCAGGCGGTCGAAGTCGGATCCCATCACCGTGCGGAAGATCGACGGCTGCATCACCGCTCCTGGAGGGTCGTCAGGACGCGCGGTGCACGCGCGCGTGGCGGCGGCTTCCGCAGGCAGCGGCGCGCCGCCGGTGTCGTCGGCAGGGGCGGCAGGACGAAGGCGAGCGCCAGGGTCGCCAGTGCCACCATCGGGGCGGCGACGACGGCCGCGACCACGCACCCGACGCGCACGGCCACCTCGGCGAGACCGTGCAGCAGCTGGCGCTCGGGCGTGATCCCCCGCTCCAGCCAGAGGCGCAGCCGGTCGAAGGACCAGGCCGTGGCCCAGCCCATCAGGGGGCGCAGGACGAGCCGGTCGGCGAGCGCGCCGAAGCGGCCCCAGCGCGGCCGGTAGTCGTAGCCGGTGAGGAAGCGGATGCCGCCGTCCGGGGCGGGGACGTAGCGCCAGTAGCCCGAGCCCTCCTGGAGGAACGAGAGCGGGTGCGGCGAGGAGAAGCGCAGCGCCGATGTCCGGGTGCCGTCCTCGCGGCGCTTCTCGCCGGCGGAGATCCCGGTGCCCGCGATGGTGAGGAAGGGCAGTACGCGCGTGCCGTACCGGAAGTGCTGCGGCTCGCCGGGCACCTGCGGAAGGTAGTCGATCTCGGTGAAGCGGAGGTCCCAGCGCTGGTGCTGGGACGGCTCCTGGGTGCGTGCCCAGAGCTCGTCGAGGTCGGCGTCTATACGCGCTTCGACGTACAGGCTCACGACATACCCCCATGTCAGTGCGGTTTTGAGCGAGTGCTCAAGAGGATCGTAGATACTTTTGAGCACTCGCTCAAGTCCGCGTACAAGAAGAAGCCCCCGCCGACTTCCGGCGGGGGCTTCTCTCCGTACAGGAGGCGGCTGTGCGCGGCTACTCGGAAAGGTGCCGCTCCACCGTCTCGACCTTCGATGTCATCCCGTCCGTCACCCCGGGGCGGATGTCCGCCTTCATGACGACGGAGACGCGCGGCGCCCGCGCCTCGACCGCGGCGACGGCGCGCTTGACGACGTCCATCACCTCGTCCCACTCGCCCTCGACGGAGGTGAACATCGCGTCGGTCCGGTTGGGCAGGCCGGATTCGCGGACGACGCGGACCGCGTCGGCGACGTACTCGCCCACGTCCTCGCCGACGCCCAGCGGCGTCACGGAGAAGGCGACGATCATGCGCTCACGACACCTTCGCGGCGGGCGCGCGACGCGATCACGGCGGCCTCGGCCTCACGCTTCAGCTTCCGCTCGGCGAAGAAACCGCCGGCCGGCAGGACGGAGAGGATGAAGTAGAGAGCGGCCGTCTTCACGTTCCACTTCGTGCGGTTCCAGGCGTCGAGCCAGAACAGCACGTACAGGATGAAGAGCACGCCGTGGACCATGCCCATCACCGGCACGGCGTTGAAGTCCGTGGTCCGCTTGAGCACCGAGCAGATGATCAGGAGCAGGAAGGAGACGGCCTCGGGGGCCGAGACCAGGCGGAGGCGGCGGAGTGCGGAAGCGGTCTTGATGTCCACGGATCACCTTCGGTGGGAGGGCGGGAGCGAGGGGCGGGGCCGCTCGACGGCATCGATCTTGTGAATGCGCGCACAAGCGACCCCCATTGTGACATCGGGGTGTTCTCCGGGTTCGCTCAGGGGCCGATGCCCTGTTCCGACCCCATATCCGACGGCTACCGTCGATACGTGGCAACGTTCCGACTGCAAGGCAGCAGGGTGCTCGCCGTGGACATGTCCGGCGACGCCGTCAAGGCGAAGAACGGCTCGATGGTCGCGTACGACGGCCAGATGGCCTTCAAAAAGATGACCGGCGGCGGCGAGGGCGTGCGGGGCATGGTGACCCGCCGCCTCACCGGCGAGCAGATGACGGTGATGGAGGTGAAGGGGCACGGCACATGCTGGTTCGCCGACCGCGCCACGGAGATCAACCTCGTGGAGCTGCGCGGCGAGAAGCTCTTCGTCGAGGCAGGCAATCTCCTGTGCACGGACGCGGGCCTGCACACCGGCACCCACTTCACGGGCGTGCGCGGCGCCTCACAGGGCAACGGCCTGTTCACCACGACCGTCGAGGGCTCGGGCCAGGCGGCGATCATGTCCGACGGCCCCGCGGTGGTCCTGCGCGTGAGCCGGCAGTATCCCCTCACGGTGGACCCGGGGGCGTATGTCGCGCATCAAGGAGACCTCCGCCAGAACCTCCAGTCGGGCGTCACTTTCCGTACGTTGCTCGGCGAGGGCGGCGGCGAAGCCTTCCAGATCCGCTTCGAGGGCGAGGGACTCGTCTATGTCCAGCCCAGCGAGCGGACCACGATCGCGGGGGACGTCTGACATGCCCTTCCGAGAGATCAACTCGAAGATGGTCGAGGCGACCGTCCTTCCGGGCCAGCGCCTGTTCAGCCAGCGCGGCGCCATGCTCGCCTACAAGGGAGACGTCGCGTTCACCCCCAACATCCAGGGCGGGCAGGGCGGCCTGGCCTCCATGCTCGGGCGCCGGATCGCCAATGAGGCGACCCCCCTGATAACCGTCGAGGGCAGCGGCACCGTCCTGTTCGGACACTGCGGCCACCACATCCAGGTGATCACCCTCGCCGGGGACACCCTCTATGTGGAGGCGGACCGACTGCTCGCCTTCGACGGCACACTCCAGCAGGGCACGATGTTCATGGGCTCGCAGGGCGGCGTCATGGGCATGGTGCGCGGCCAGGTCACAGGGCAGGGCCTCTTCACGACCACCCTCAAGGGCCAGGGCGCGGTCGCCGTCATGGCGCACGGCGGGGTCATCGAGGTGCCGATCACCCCGCAGCGCCCGGTCCATGTGGACCCGCAGGCGTATGTGGCGCACCACGGCGACGTACGCAACAAGCTCTCCACCGCGCTCGGCTGGCGCGACATGGTGGGGCGGGGCTCGGGCGAGGCCTTCCAGCTGGAGCTGTCCGGAAGCGGTGCGGTGTACGTCCAGGCGTCGGAGGAGAAGCTGTGAATCCCGGTGTGAACCCCTCGATGCCCGCGGGAGCGCCCGCGGCCCTCGACCCGATGACGCTGCCGAGCGACGACAGCGTGAACGCGTACACCTTCTGCGTGGAGCTCAAGGGGAGCCAGTGGTTCCTGCAGAAGGGGAAGATGATCGCCTATTACGGGTCGATCGAGTTCAACGGCATCGGGCACGGCCGCCTGGACCGCCTGGTGCGCACGAGTTTTCATTCGCCCCTGCACGCGAGCGACTGGGTCGTGGCCGACGGCCAGGGCAAGATGCTCCTCGCCGACCGGGCCTTCGACGTGAATTCGTACGACCTCGAAGACGGCAACCTCACCATTCGCTCGGGCAACCTCCTCGCTTTTCAGCCAACTCTCGCGCTGAAGCAATCCATCGTTCCGGGCTTTCTGACCCTGATCGGGACCGGAAAGTTCGTGGCCGCTTCGAACGGCCCCGTGGTGTTCATGGAGCCGCCGATCCGGGTCGACCCGCAGGCCCTGGTGGGCTGGGCCGACTGCCCCTCGCCCTGCCATCACTACGACCACGGATATCTGACCGGAGTCATCGGGGGCGTACGGGCGCTGACCGGGATCGGTGGCACCTCGGGCGAGGAGCACCAGTTCGAGTTCGTGGGGGCGGGCACGGTGCTCCTGCAGTCCTCGGAGGCGCTCATGGCCGAGCAGGCGATGGGTGCGGTGCCGCAGCAGGCGGGCGTGCCGGGGGGCCAGGGCGCACCGGGTCAACACGGGCAGCAGCCGGGGCAACCGCGCCTTCCCGGACAACTGGGGGACCTCCAGCGTCGCTTCGGCCTGTGAGCGGTAGTCTGCGGAGTGTGACGGCGAACGTCTGTGCCCCTCTGTCACCTGGGGGGTGAGAGGCGCGTGTCACACACCGACATTCGTTCACCTTTCAACTTCTTAGGTAGAATCGATTCCATGGAGACCGATACGGCCCCGCAGTGGCTGACCAACGAGGAACAGTGCGCCTGGCGCACCCACGTGGAGGTCAACAGGATGCTGACATATCAGCTCGAGAAAGACCTCCAGCCGTTCAACCTGACCATGAACGACTACGACATCCTCGTGCATCTCTCCGAATCGGAGGAGAAGCGGATGCGTATGAGCGATCTCGCGGCCGCCACACTGCAGTCCAAGAGCCGCCTGTCCCATCAGATCACCCGTATGGAGAACGCGGGCCTGGTCCGCCGGGAGAACTGCGAGTCCGACCGGCGCGGGCTCTACACCGTCCTCACGGACGAGGGCATGGAGACCATGCAGCGGGTCGCCCCGCACCACGTGGCCTCGGTCCGCCAGCACTTCGTCGACCTGATCTCACCCGAGGCGCTCGGCGAACTCCACAAGGCCCTGACGCCGATCGCGGAACACCTCCGCGCCCAGCGGGGCAAGCCCTGACCCTCACCGGGAAGCGGCAGGGATCCTGAGCTCGAAGAGCGCTCCCCCACCGGGGGCCTCTTCGACCGTGAGGGTCCCGCCGTGGCGTGCGGCGACGTCGCGCGCGATGGCGAGGCCAAGACCCGCCCCGCCGTCATCCCGGGTGCGGGCGTCGTCGAGGCGGACGAAGCGCTCGAAGATCCGGTCGCGTTCGCTCTCCGGTACGCCGTCCCCGTCGTCGGAGACCTCAAGGACCGCCCATGGGCCCTCGGCGCGGGTGGCGACCGTGACGTGCGAGCGCGCGTGACGCTGCGCGTTGTTCACGAGGTTGCCGAGCACGCGCGCCAACTGGCTCCGGGAGCCGACGACTTCGACGTTCTTCAGATCCATGCGGACATCGGCACGGTCCCGTGTGCGCTGCGAGAGCTCCTCACGGGCCAGCGCCGCCAGGTCCACGTGTCCCCCGCCCGGCTTCTCCCCCGCGTCGAGGCGGGCCAGGAGAAGCAGGTCGGCGGCCAGTTCCTGAAGTCGTACGGTGTCCTCGACCGCACCGTCCACATCCAGCAACTCCGGGTGGGCCGCGCCCACTTCGAGCTGTGTGCGCAAGGAGGCGATGGGGCTGCGCAGTTCGTGCGAGGCGTCGGCCACGAAGCGGCGCTGGCGCTCCACCGAGCTCTGCAGGGCGGCGAGCGTCTCGTTCGTGGTCGTGGCAAGGCGGGCGATCTCGTCGTGCGTGTCCGGCTCGGGCACGCGGCGCGCGAGGTCCTCGGACGCGGTGATGGCCGCCATCTCGGAGCGGATCGCGTCCACCGGGCGCAGTGCGCGCCGCGTCACCAGCCAGGTCACCCCGGCGATGACGGCAAGGAGCAGCGGGAAGCCGATGAGCATGGACGTCAACGCCGTGGACACCGCGCTCTGTTGGGCGGCGAGGGACGCGCCCGCGTAGACGGTGAGGTCGCCCTTGTTCTCGACGTTCACCTCGACGGCGGCGAAGCGGTAGTCCTCCGTCTCGCCGTCGACGGTGGCGGAGCCGGTGGTGAGGCGCGGCCGGTCATCGGAGATCTCCCCGGCTTCGAGCGCTTCGCCCTCGCTCTCGTCGTCGTCATCGTCGTCACCCTTGGCGGGCGGCGTGGTGGACGCGGGCCGGGGCTTGACGGCGTCGGTCGCCGTGCCGCTGATGGCCTCCAGCTCCTCGCTGGCTGCGACGAGCCGCTTGTCGCCGTCGACGACCTGGACCGGGGTTTCCTCGTCGTCCAGGTCCAGCTCGCCGTACGCCTTGTTCGCGGCGAGCTGCGAGGCCACCCCGCGGGCGGAGGACTCGGCCTGACCGCCCGCCTGGTCCACCAGATTGGCGCGCAGCGAGAGCAGCACGGCGGCTCCGGCGGCGACCAGCGCGACGGCGACGACGAGGGAGGCGCCGAGGGTCGCCCTGGCCCGTACGGAACTGAAGAAGCGCCTCATCGGGGGGCCTCCAGGCGGTATCCGGCGCCGCGCACGGTCTTGATGAGCGGCGCTCCCAGCTTGCGCCGCAGGGCGCTGATGTAGACCTCGACGATGTTGGGGTCCCCCTCGTAGGCGAAGTCCCAGACGTGCTCCAGGATGTCGCCCTTGGAGACCACCTCGCCCGCCCGCAGGACGAGCTGTTCCAGGACCGCGAACTCCTTGGCGGTGAGCGTCACTTCACTGCCCTCGCCGTCCTTGCCGTCCTTGCCGTCCTTGCCGCGGAAGACGCGGCGCGCCGCGGTGTCGACCGTGAGGTCGCCGAGCGTGTGGACCGGGGAAGGACCCGCGTTGCCGCGGCGGCGCAGGAGCGCCTTCACACGGGCAACGAGCACGACGTACGAGAAGGGCTTGGTCAGGTAGTCGTCGGCGCCCGTGTCGAGCCCCTCCGCCTCGTCGTACTCGCCGTCCTTGGCCGTGAGCATCAGGATCGGTACGTCGTGGCCCGCGGCACGCAGGGTGGAGCAGACGCGGTAGCCGTTCATGCCGGGCAGCATGATGTCGAGGATGACCAGGTCGTACGTTCCCTCGCTCGCCCGGTGCAGCCCGTCGACGCCGTCGTGGACGACGTCCACGGCGTAGCCCTCGGCCGTCAGGCCCTTGGCCAGGGACAGCGCGAGGCGCTTTTCGTCTTCCACGATCAACAGGCGCATGCGTTCAGGGTGACAGAGCGAACCTGAAGAGTTCTTCAGGCGGCTTCAGGCTGGCTTCAGCATCGCTCAGCCAGATTGGTTCTTGTCGAAAGCGAACGGCAGCGGCCCCCGGGCCGCACAGCCACCGTCTCGGGAGGAACCCCTTATGAAGCGCAACATCGTCATCGCCACTGTCGCGGCCATCGCCCTGGTCGGGGGCGGCACGGCGACAGCGCTCGCCGCCTCCGGCGACGACGAGTCGTCGGCTGCCGCCAAGAAGTCCAGCGTTCAGCTGAAGGACAACGACCGGGACGACGACCGGGACGACCGGTACGACGACCGCGACGACGCCAAGGAGAACACCACCGAGGTGAAGGCCGCCAAGGTGACCGCGGCCGACGCGATCAAGGCGGCCCTCGCGAACCAGTCCGGTACGGCGGTCTCCGCCGAGCTGGACGACGAGGACAACGGCGGCCTGGTCTGGGACGTCGACGTGCTCGGCAAGGGCAGCACCTGGCACAGCGTGCAGGTCGACCCCGGCACGGGCAAGGTCCTTGGCTCGCACACCGAGCAGGACGAGGACGGCGACGCGAAGCGCGTGGCCGCCGCCCTGAACGGTGCGTCCACCTCGGCGCAGGACGCGGCTGAGGCCGCTGCGGCCAAGGGCACGGTCACGTCCGTGGACCTGGACGACGACGGTGCGGCCGGTGCCTGGGAGGCGGAGACGTCCAACTCCAAGGGTGCGGAGTCCGACTGGAAGGTCGACCTGCAGTCGGGCAAGGTCACGGCCGACAAGTCGGACAGCCACGACGACTCGGACCACGACTCGGACGACGACGACGCTGACGGCTCCGACGACTAATTGGCCCCGTCCCCCCGGAGAGCCGGCCCCGCAGGAATGTCCTGCGGGGCCGGCTCGCGTCGTGCGTGTGCCTGAACCGCCGCTTCGCCGGCCCGTCACAGCCTGAACCGCCGCTTCGCGGCGATTTTTCCCGCCCACCCACCCGATTACCCCGGAGTAACGGGTGGGTGGGCGGGAAAGATTCGCCGCGAAGCGGCGGCTCGTTCGGCTGCGGGGCCACCAGAAGCGGGGGATCCGTGAACCCACCGGTTCACCGAGCCGATCCAGGCCCTCACCCCGAGGTCAGGCTGGCCACCAGCTCATCCGCCGCCGCGTAAGGGTCCAGCTCCCCGGCAACGATCCGCTCCGCCAGAGCGGACAGCCGCGCATCACCATGGAGATCAGCAATACGCTCCCGCAAGGCCGTGACCGCGATGGTCTCCACCTCCCGCGCCGCCCGCGCCGCACGACGCTCCGCGAGGACCCCCCGCTCCTCCATCCACGCCCGGTGCTTCTCCAGGGCCTCGACGACCTCGTCGATCCCCTCGCCCCGTGCGGCCACCGTCTTCACGATGGGCGGGCGCCAGTCACCGGCGCCGCGCGATTCCCCGAGCCCCAGCATGTGGTTCAGCTCGCGCGCGGTCGCGTCCGCGCCGTCCCGGTCCGCCTTGTTCACGACGTACACATCGCCGATCTCCAGGATTCCGGCCTTCGCCGCCTGGATCCCGTCCCCCATCCCGGGGGCGAGAAGCACCACCGACGTGTCCGCCTGCGAGGCGATCTCCACCTCGGACTGGCCCACGCCGACCGTCTCGACCAGGATGACGTCGCAGCCCGCCGCGTCCAGGACACGGATCGCCTGCGGGGCCGACCACGCGAGGCCGCCGAGGTGGCCGCGCGTCGCCATGGAGCGGATGTAGACCCCGGGGTCGGACGCGTGCTCCGACATCCGGACCCGGTCGCCGAGCAGCGCGCCCCCGGAGAAGGGGGACGAGGGGTCGACGGCCAGGACGCCGACCCGCTTGCCCGCCCTGCGGTACGCGGACACGAGCGCCGACGTCGAAGTCGACTTGCCGACACCGGGAGATCCCGTGAGGCCCACCACGTACGCATGGCCCGCCAGCGGAGCCAGCGCCGCCATGACCTCGCGGAGCTGCGGTGACGCCCCCTCGACCAGTGAGATCAGCCGGGCCACGGCCCGTGGCCTGCCCTCGCGGGCCTGTGCCACCAGGGAGGGGACGTCCTGCATGTCAGACAGCTCCGTTCCAAGACGTAGGGAAGGCTCGCACGCGCGAAACGCGTCAGGCCTTCGCCACCTTCACGATCAGCGCGTCGCCCTGCCCGCCGCCACCGCACAGCGCGGCAGCGCCCACGCCGCCGCCACGGCGCTTCAGCTCAAGGGCGAGGTGCAGCACCACGCGCGCGCCGGACATCCCGATCGGATGACCCAGGGCGATGGCTCCGCCGTTGACGTTCACCTTTTCCGAGGACACCCCGAGGTCCTTCATTGACTGCACCGCGACCGCGGCGAAGGCCTCGTTGATCTCGATCAGGTCGAGGTCGGCGACGTCAAGGCCCTCCTTCTTCAGGGCGTGCTGGATCGCGTTCGACGGCTGCGACTGGAGCGAGTTGTCCGGGCCCGCCACGTTGCCGTGGGCCCCGATCTCGGCGATCCAGTCAAGGCCCAGCTCCTCGGCCTTGGCCTTGGACATCACCACGACCGCCGCGGCGCCGTCGGAGATCTGCGAGGACGTGCCCGCCGTGATCGTGCCGTCCTTGGTGAAGGCGGGGCGCAGCTTGCCGAGGGACTCGGCGGTCGTCTCGGCGCGGATGCCCTCGTCCTTGGAGAACAGGACCGGGTCGCCCTTGCGCTGCGGGATCTCGACCGGGGTGATCTCGGCCTCGAAGATGCCGTTCTTCTGCGCCGCTGCGGCCCGCTGGTGGGAGGCGGCGGCGATCGCGTCCTGCTCGGGGCGTGCGATGCCCAGGCGGGTGTTGTGCTTCTCCGTGGACTCGCCCATGGCGATGTTCTCGAAGGAGTCGGTCAGGCCGTCGTACGCCATGGAGTCGAGCATCTCGATGGCGCCGTACTTGAAGCCCTCGCGCGACTTCGGGAGGAGGTGCGGCGCGTTCGTCATCGACTCCTGGCCGCCGGCGACGACGACGTCGAACTCGCCCGCGCGGATCAGCTGGTCGGCGAGCGCGATCGCGTCGAGCCCGGAGAGACACACCTTGTTGACGGTGAGCGCCGGGACGTTCATGGGGATGCCCGCCTTGACGGCGGCCTGACGTGCCGGGATCTGCCCTGCCCCGGCCGTGAGGACCTGCCCCATGATCACGTACTGCACCTGGTCGCCGCCGATCCCGGCCCGGTCGAGGGCGGCCTTGATCGCGAAACCGCCCAGGTCGGCGCCTGAGAAGGACTTGAGGGAGCCCAGCAGGCGGCCCATGGGCGTTCGGGCGCCCGCGACGATCACTGAGGTGGTACCGGTCGTTCCAGACATGTGCCACGGCCCCTTGGGAGGAGGAGTTAATGAGGGTTTACTTGAATGTACTGAGCGGTACGCCGGGCGTCATCGGGAGTTCGGTGTGATCGCGCGCACGTTGCGTAATCAGCGCCGGAAGGGCTGGACTTAAGACATGCTGACGCGAATCGATCACATCGGGATCGCCTGTTTCGACCTCGACAAGACCGTCGAGTTCTACCGGGAGACGTACGGCTTCACGGTGTTCCACACCGAAGTCAATGAAGAGCAGGGGGTGCGCGAGGCCATGCTCAAGATCAACGAGACGAGCGACGGCGGCGCTTCCTACCTGCAGCTCCTCGAACCCACTCGCGACGACTCCGCCGTGGGCAAGTGGCTGGCCAAGAACGGCGAGGGCGTGCACCACATCGCCTTCGGCACCGCGGACGTGGACGGCGACGCCGCCGCCATCAAGGACAAGGGCGTACGCGTCCTTTATCAGGAGCCCCGAATCGGCTCCATGGGATCCCGCATCACCTTCCTGCACCCCAAGGACTGCCACGGCGTACTGACCGAACTCGTCACCTCGGCAGCTCAGGAGTCACCGGAGCACTGACCTCCGCATACTTGGGCCGGTAGGGTTGGGGTCGGCCGTCCGAAGTATGGGGCGGCCGGTCGTCCGTACGCTGGGCGGCCGCTTGCCGGGGTCCGGGTTTCGGGGGACGAGCGTCAGGGCAGCAGCCCATGCTCTGCTGTTGATCTGACACCATTCCCCGTGGGCCCCGTTCGGCGGATGGACAGGGCTCGTACGAAGAGACTTGCGACCAGGGGACGGATGGGACCGCGCAGTGCGGGGCTACGAACGCCAAGAGAGCTCGCGGGCTGAGACGGACCATCTTTCGCGGTTCGAGGCCGAGATGGACCGGCTGAAGACCGAACGAGAGAAGGCTGTTCAGCACGCCGAAGACCTCGGCTACCAGGTCGAGGTGTTGCGCGCCAAGCTTCACGAGGCGCGCCGCAACCTCGCGTCCCGCCCTGCCTACGACGGCGCGGACATCGGCTACCAGGCCGAGCAGTTGCTCCGTAATGCCCAGATCCAGGCCGACCAGCTGCGCCAGGACGCGGAGCGCGAGCTGCGCGAGGCCCGTGCGCAGACCCAGCGCATCCTCCAGGAGCACGCCGAGCAGCAGGCCAGGCTCCAGTCCGAGCTGCACTCCGAGGCGGTGTCACGCCGTCAGCAGCTCGACCAGGAGCTGTCCGAGCGCCGCCAGACCGTCGAGTCGCACGTCAACGAGAACGTGGCGTGGGCCGAGCAGCTGCGGGCCCGCACGGAACAGCAGGCGCGCCGCCTGCTCGACGAGTCGCGTGCCGAGGCCGATCAGGCCCTGGCCGCCGCCCGCGCCGAGGCCGAGCGCGTGGCCGAAGAGGCCCGCCAGCGCCTGACGAGCGACGCCGAGGCCGCCCGAGCCGAGGCCGAAGCGATCCTGCGCCGGGCCCGCTCGGACGCCGAGCGCCTCCTGAACGCCGCGTCCACGCAGGCCCAGGAGGCCACCGACCACGCGGAGCAGCTGCGCTCCAGCACGGCCACCGAGTCCGAGCAGGCCCGCCGTCAGGCCACCGAGGCGAGCCGGGCCGCCGAGCAGCGCATGACGGAGGCCGAGACGGCTCTGCGCGAGGCGCGCGCGGAGGCGGAGAAGGTCCTCTCCGAGGCCAAGGACACCGCGTCCAAACAGCTCTCGGCCGCCGAGGGCGCCAACGAACAGCGCACGCGCACCGCCAAGGAGCAGGTCGCCCGCCTGGTCGGCGAGGCCACGAAGGAGGCCGAGGCCACCAAGGCCGAGGCCGAGCAGCTCGTCGCCGACGCCCGCGCCGAGGCCGAGCAGCTGATCAAGGAAGCCGCCGAGAAGGCGCGCACGATCACCGCCGAGGAGACCGCGGGCCAGCTCGCCAAGGCCGCGCGCACCGCGGAGGACGTCCTGGACAAGGCGTCCAAGGACGCCAAGGAGACGACGAAGGCCGCCACGGAGGAGGCCGAGCGGATCCGCACCGAGGCCGAGACCGAGGCGGACCGGCTGCGCGCCGAGGCGCACGACATCGCCGAGCAGCTCAAGGGCACGGCGAAGGACGACACCAAGGAGTACCGCGCCAAGACCGTCGAGCTGCAGGAGGAGGCGCGCCGGCTGCGCGGCGAGGCCGAGCAGCTGCGGGCCGACGCGGTCGCCGAGGGCGAGCGGATCCGCAGCGAGGCCCGGCGCGAGGCCGTCCAGCAGATCGAGGAGGCGGCCAAGTCCGCCGAGGAGCTCCTCGCCAAGGCGAAGGCCGACGGCGACGAGCTGAAGACGGCGGCGACCGCCGAGAGCGAGCGGCTGCGCACCGAGGCGATCGAGCGCGCCACGAGCCTGCGCAAGCAGGCCGAGGAGACCCTGGAGCGCACCCGCGCGGAGGCCGAGCGGCACCGCGAGGAGGCCGCCGAGCAGGCCGAGGCCACGAAGTCCGAGGCAAAGGACGCCGCGCGCGCCCTGCACGAGGAGACCGAGCGGGCCATAGCGGCGCGTCAGGCCGAGGCAGCCGACGAGCTGACGCGCCTGCACGCGGAGGCCGAGGAGCGTGTCGCCTCCGCCGAGCAGGCCCTGACCGACGCCCGCGCGGAGGCCGAGCGCATCCGCAAGGAGGCGTCGGACGAGACGGACCGCCTGCGTGCGGAGTCCGCCGAGCGGATCCGCACCCTTCAGTCGCAGGCCGAGACCGAGGCCGAGCGGCTGCGCACCGAGGCCGCGGCCGACGCCTCGCAGGCGCGCGCCGAGGGCGAGAACATCGCCGTGCGGCTGCGTTCGGACGCCGCGGCCGAGGCCGAGCGGCTCAAGACCGAGGCCCAGGAGTCGGCCGACCGTCTCCGCTCGGAGGCCGCGGCAGCCGCCGAGCGCGTGGGCACGGAGGCCGCCGAGGCCCTGTCCGCCGCCCAGGAGGAGGCCGCGCGGCGCCGCCGGGAGGCCGAGGAGACCCTCAGCTCCGCGCGCGCGGAGGCCGACCAGGAGCGCGAGCGGGCCCGCGAGCAGAGCGAGGAACTCCTCGCCTCCGCCCGCAAGCGCGTCGAGGAGGCCCAGGCCGAGGCCGTCCGCCTCGTCGAGGAGGCCGACCGCAGGGCGACCGAGATGGTCTCCAGCGCCGAGCAGACCGCCCAGTCCGTACGGGACTCCGTGTCGGGCCTTCAGGAGGCCGCGCAGGAGGAGATCGCGGGTCTGCGCAGCGCCGCCGAGCACGCGGCGGAGCGCACCCGGACCGAGGCACAGGAGGAGGCGGACCGCGTCCGCGCCGACGCGTATGCCGAGCGGGAGCGTGCCACCGAGGACGCGGGCCGCACCCGGCGCGAGGCAAACGAAGAAGCCGAGGCCGCCAAGTCGCTTGCCGAGCGCACCGTTTCGGAGGCGATCGCGGAGGCCGAGCGGCTGCGTTCGGACGCTTCCGAGTACGCCCAGCGTTCGCGCACAGAGGCCTCGGACGCGATCGCTTCGGCCGAGCAGGACGCGTCCCGCACCCGTGCCGACGCCCGCGAGGACGCCAACCGCATCCGCAGCGACGCGGCGAGCCAGGCCGACCAGTTGATCGGCGAGGCGCGCAGCGAGGCGGAACGGCTGCAGACCGAAACGGTCGCGGAGGCCGAGCGGCTCAAGGCCGACACGGTCGCGGAAGCCGAGCGCCTCAAGGCCGAGACGACCGCCGAGGCCGAGCGGGTGCGCGCGGAGTCGGTGGCCAAGGCCGAGAAGCTCATCTCGGACGCGACGGGCGACGCCGAGCGGCTTCGCGCGGACGCGGCCGAGACGGTCGGCTCCGCCCAGCAGCACGCCGAGCGGATCCGCTCCGACGCCGAGCGCGTCAAGGCGGAGGCTGCGGCCGAGGCCGAGCGGCTCACCTCGCAGGCGCGGGAGGAGGCCGAGCGGATCCAGGACGAGGCACGCCAGGCCGCCAACAAGCGCCGCTCCGAGGCTGCCGAGCAGGTCGACACGCTCATCTCGGAGACGGCTGCCGAGGCCGACAAGCTGACGAAGGACGCCCAGGAGAAGGCCCTCAAGGCCACCACGGACGCGGAGGCGCAGGCCGACACGATGGTCGGCGCGGCCCGCACGGAGGCCGACCGCCTTGTCTCCGAGGCGACGGTCGAGGGCAACTCCCTGGTGGAGAAGGCCCGTACGGACGCGGACGAACTGCTCATCGGCGCCCGCAGGGACGCCACGGCCATAAGGGAGCGCTCCGAGGAGCAGCGTGACCGGCTCACCGCCGAGATCGAGGAGCTGCACGAGCGTGCGCGCCGCGAGTCCGCCGAGGCGATGAAGACCGCCGGTGAGCGCTGCGACGCCCTGGTGAAGGCCGCGGAGGAGCAGCTCGCCGAGGCTGAGGCGAAGGCCAAGGAGCTGGTGTCGGACGCGAGTTCCGAGGCCGGCAAGGTACGGATCTCCGCCGTGAAGCGGGCCGAGGCGCTGCTCAAGGAGGCCGAGACGAAGGTGGCCGAGCTGGTGCGCGACGCCGAGCGCGTCAAGGCGGAGGCCCAGGCGGAAGCCGAGCGTACGGTTGACGAGGGCAAACGGGAGCTCGAAGTCCTGGTCCGGCGCCGTGAGGACATCAACGCCGAGATTTCCCGTGTCCAGGACGTGCTGGAGGCGTTGGAGTCTTTTGAGGCCCCACCGGTCCCCGGCGCGAAGGACGGTGGCGTCAAGGCTGGTGCGGCGGCAGGGTCAACTCGATCGGGTGGCAAGCCGTCTGAGGGCTAGCCAAAGAACATCTCGCGTGCTTTGTAAGGACCTTCGGCACTGTCGCTGGCAAGTGCTCTGGCGGTTAGCCACTCAAAAGGGGTGTCATTCTCCAGATCAAACGGGCATCCGCTCGATGACACGCCGCTTGGACCCCTAGGATTCCCCCTATCACCTCACCGGTCTCATTCGACAGGAACCCCATGAGCGACACTTCCCCCTACGGCTTCGAGCTTGTGCGGCGTGGGTACGACCGCGCTCAGGTGGACGAACGTATCTCCAAGCTCGTCTCCGACCGTGACAGCGCTCTTGCTCGTATCACTGCTCTGGAAAAGCGCATTGAAGAGCTGCACCTCGAGACGCAGAACGCGCAGGCGCAGGTAGCCGACGCCGAACCGTCGTACGCGGGTCTCGGCGCGCGTGTCGAGAAGATCCTCCGCCTCGCCGAGGAGGAGGCGAAGGACCTGCGCGAGGAGGCCCGTCGCGCAGCCGAGCAGCACCGCGAGCTCGCCGAGTCGGCGGCCCAGCAGGTGCGCAACGACGCCGAGTCGTTCGCGGCCGAGCGCAAGGCCAAGGCGGAGGACGAGGGCGTCCGGATCGTCGAGAAGGCCAAGGGCGAGGCGGGCACGCTGCGCAGCGAGGCTCAGAAGGACGCCCAGCAGAAGCGCGAGGAGGCGGACGCCCTCTTCGAGGAGACCCGCGCCAAGGCCGCCCAGGCCGCGGCCGACTTCGAGACGAACCTCGCCAAGCGCCGCGAGCAGTCGGAGCGTGACCTGGCCTCGCGTCAGGCCAAGGCCGAGAAGCGTCTCGCGGAGATCGAGCACCGTGCGGAGCAGCTTCGGCTTGAGGCCGAGAAGCTTCGTACCGACGCCGAGCGTCGCGCCCGTCAGACGGTGGAGACCGCTCAGCGTCAGGCCGAGGACATCGTCGCCGATGCGAACGCCAAGGCCGACCGGATCCGTTCGGAATCGGAGCGCGAGCTCGCGGCGCTCACCAACCGCCGGGACTCGATCAACGCTCAGCTCACCAACGTGCGCGAGATGCTGGCCACCCTCACGGGTGCGGCGGTGGCTGCCGCCGGTTCGCCCGCCGAGGACGAGCCGGTCTCCCGCGGGGTTCCGGCTCAGCAGACCCGCTGAAGCACCGGGGAGACCTGCGGGCGCGTCGTGGCTGAGCGCGCAGTTCCCCGCGCCCCTCACGGGACGCTTTCAGAGCCCTCTGTCCAAGTGGCAGGGGGCTCTGTCCCGTTTTAGCGTTGCCGCATGATCGAGCTCGAGGGGCTGACCAAGCGGTACGGCGAGAAACTGGCCGTCAACAACCTCACCTTCACCGTGCATCCGGGCATCGTCACCGGCTTCCTCGGGCCCAACGGCGCGGGCAAGTCCACGACGATGCGGATGATGCTCGGGCTCGACAACCCCACGGCGGGGGCCGCGCGGATCGACGGCAAGCGCTACGCCCAGCTGAAGGATCCCCTCAAGTACATCGGCGCCCTGCTCGACGCCAAGGCCATGCACGGCGGGCGCAGCGCCTTCAATCACCTTCTGTGCCTCGCGCAGAGCAACGGCATCCCGCGCGCCCGCGTCCACGAGGTCCTCGACACCGTCGGCCTGACGCAGGTCGCCAAGAAGAAGGCCAAGGGCTTCTCGCTCGGCATGGGCCAGCGGCTCGGCATCGCGGGCGCGCTGCTCGGCGACCCCGAGATCCTGATGTTCGACGAGCCGGTCAACGGACTCGACCCCGAGGGCATCCACTGGATCCGGAATCTGATGAAGTCCCTCGCCTCGCAGGGCCGTACGGTCTTCGTCTCCTCCCACCTGATGAGCGAGATGGCGCTGACCGCCGACCACCTCGTCGTCATCGGGCAGGGGCGGCTCCTCGCCGACACCTCCATGGCGGACTTCATCCACCAGAACTCGCGCAGCTACGTCCGGCTGCGCTCCCCGCAGCGCGAGCGCCTCCTCGACGTGCTGCACCAGGAGGGCGTCACCGCCGTCGAGGCGGGCAACGGCACCCTTGAGGTCGACGGCACCACCTCTGAGGACCTCGGTGAACTCGCCGCCCGCCATCAGCTCGTACTCCATGAACTGAGCCCCCAGCGGGCCTCGCTCGAAGAGGCGTTCATGCAGCTCACCGCGGAGTCGGTCGAGTATCACGCGCACGCCGACCACGCGGCCCCCGGCGCCGCCCCGCCACCGCCCACGCAGGCCGAGGGCTGGGGCGAGAGCTGGCAGCAGCAGAAGAAGGGGTCCTGAGCGATGGCCGCGACGCAGGTACTGAAGTCGGAGTGGACCAAGATCCGCTCGGTCTCGTCGACCGTGTGGACGCTGGGTCTCGCCGTGGTCGTCACGGTCGGGCTCGGCCTGCTGATCAGCATTCTGGCGAAGAACGACTACGACAGTCTCAACGCCCAGGACCGCAGGGTCTTCGATCCGACCTTCACCAGCTTCGCCGGCATGAGCCTCGGCCAGCTCGCGATGATCGTCTTCGGGGTGCTCGTCGTCTCGAACGAGTACAGCACCGGAATGATCCGCACCTCGCTCTCCGCGGTGCCGCAGCGCGCCACCTTCATGGCGAGCAAGGTCGCGGTCGCCACCCTGCTCTGTCTGGTGGTCGGCCTGGTCACGAGCTTCATCGCGTTCTTCGTGGGGCAGGCGATGCTCGGCGAGCACAAGGCCGTGATCAGCGATCCGGGCGTGCTGCGCGCGGTGATCGGCGGCGGGCTCTACATGACGCTCATCGCGATGTTCTCGATGGGCGTCGCCACGATGCTGCGCAGCCCGATGCTGTCGCTGGGCATCCTGATGCCGTTCTTCTTCCTGATCTCCAGCATCCTGGGCAACGTCTCGGCGACGAAGAAGATCGGCCGCTTCCTGCCCGACCAGGCCGGAAGCAAGATCATGCAGGTGAAGACACCGCTGGACGACGACACCCCGTACGGGCCCTGGGGCGGGCTCGCGATCATGGTGGTGTGGGTCGTGGTGGCGCTGATCGGTGGCTATACGCTGCTGAAGAAGCGGGACGCCTAGGCCCGCCACGGGGAGCGCGATGGCGGAGGACCGGAGTCTGGCCGCGCTCGGGCTTGATGTCGTGCCCGCCCTGGAGCCGCTGGTCTATCCGGGGCGGCCCGTCCGTGGCCCCTCGCTCCTGACCGGCGACGAGCTTCTCCCCCTCGATGTACGTCCGCTGCCGCTCGGTCAGTGGCACGTGGCGGGGCAGCCGCTCGACGAGGCCTTGGGTGAGCGGGGCGTGGTCCCTGTCGGCCGCCGCCACGCCGTCATCGCCGTCGGGTCGAACGCCTCGCCCGCGCAGGTCGCGTACAAGCTCATGCGGCGCGGCATCTCCGCCGCTGTGCCGATGGTGCCGGTGCGGGTGCGCGGCATCGCCGTCGGCTGCTCGGCGCACATCGGGCGCGCCGGTTATGTGGCGGCGGCCCCGTATCTCGATCCGGTGGCCGAAACCTCCCTCGTCGTGAGCTGGCTCGATCAGGACCAGTTCCGGGCGGTCGACGAAACCGAGTTCCCCAACTACCGGCGGGCGCTGATCCCGGGCGACGGCTTCGCGCTCGCCATGCCGTCCGGCGAGAAGCTCGACGGCGCCCACCTCTACGTCAGCTCGTACGGCGTCCTCGTCGATCCGGACACCGGCCTGCCGCGCCCCGGCGGCGGCAACCAGGCGGCGCTGCTCGCCTCGCTCCTCGGGGCTTCGGCCGCGCTGCGGCGCCTGCTCGGGCCCGGTCCAGCCGACTGGGTGCGCACGGCCGCCGGGGACCGTACGCTGCGCGAGCTGGGGACGCGCGCCTTCGCCGACGCGGGCTGGGCGCTGCCGCAGCCGGGCTTCCCTTGACGGGGAGAGTTTTACCCGCTCTTGGCTGGAACCGTCAGCTCCCCGATATCCTCCTAACCCTTACGGGGGCGTGTGCCCCGACGTCCTGAACCATTCGATGGGTGCGGAGAATGATCGAGGCAGTCGGCCTGACGAAGCGCTACGGCGCCAAGACAGCCGTGTACAACCTTTCCTTTCAGGTGCGACCCGGCACGGTCACCGGCTTCCTGGGCCCGAACGGCTCCGGCAAGTCGACGACCATGCGCATGATCCTCGGGCTCGACCAACCCACCACGGGCCAGGTGACGATCGGCGGCTACCCGTACCGCAAGCTCCCCAACGCCCCCCGCCAGGTCGGCGCGCTGCTCGACGCCAAGGCGGTGCACGGCGGCAGGCACGCCCGCAACCACCTTCTGTGCCTCGCCCAGCTCTCCGGCATCCCGGCCCGCCGGGTGGACGAGGTGCTCGGCGTCGTGGGCCTCCAGGAGGTCGCGAAGAAGCGCTCCAAGGGCTTCTCGCTCGGCATGGGCCAGCGGCTCGGTATCGCCGCCGCCCTGCTCGGCGACCCGCAGGTGCTGCTCTTCGACGAGCCGGTCAACGGCCTCGACCCCGAGGGCATCCTCTGGGTCAGGAACCTGATGAAGTCGCTCGCGGCCGAGGGGCGCACGGTCTTCGTCTCCTCGCACCTGATGAGCGAGATGGCCCTCACCGCCGAGCACCTGATCGTGATCGGCCGCGGGCAGCTGCTCGCGGACATGAGCGTCAAGGACTTCATCTCGCACAACTCCGCCGACTTCGCCCGGGTGCGTACGCCGGACACCGACCCGCAGCAGCGCGAGAAGCTCTCGGCCGCGCTGACCGAGGCGGGCGGCCAGGTCATGCCCGAGCAGGACGGCGCGCTGCGCGTGACCGGTCTTCCGCTCCCCCGCATCAGCGACCTCGCGCACGGCGCGGACGTCCGCGTGTGGGAGCTCTCGCCGCACCAGGCCTCGCTGGAAGAGGCGTACATGCGGATGACGCAGGGCGCCGTCGACTACCGCTCGACGGTCGACCAGCGCGCGGGTCTCCAGCAGCAGCTGCCGCCGGGTGCGATGCCGCAGCAGCCGATGCCGGTGGCAGGACAGGGCCAGCCCGGGTGGTACGCACCGCCGCCGCCCCAGCAGGGCGGCCAGCCGTTCGCGATGCCGCAGGGCGCGCCGCAGGGAGCTCCTGTGGCCCCTGGCGCACCGCAGGGTGCCATGCCCAACCCGTACGCGGCCGCCGCCCCGCAGGCGCCCGCCTCCGCCCCCGCCCCCGAGATGACCAAGCGCGACAGCGAGGACCCGCGATGACCACGCCTCCGACTCCGCAGCCGCAGGCGCAGCCCCAGCAGGCGTACGCACAGGCCGGTGCCCCCGTGCCTCAAGGCGCTCCCGTTCCCCAGGGTGCCCCGATGCCGCAAGGCGCCCCGATGGCTCCCCCGCCGGCCGCCCCCGCGCCGCCCTCCGCCTGGCAGCAGGCGATGAACAACGCCTACACCTCGCCGATCCCGGTCAAGAAGACCCACCTCGGCAACGCCCTGGCGTCCGAGTGGACGAAGATCAAGTCGGTCCGCTCGACGATGTGGACCCTCGGCGTCTTCTTCCTGCTGGTCGTCGGCATCGGACTGCTCGTCGCCGGGAACACGCAGGACCGCGACTACGCGGACGTGCCGTTCACGATCCCGGCGTTCTTCGGTCTCGTGCTCGGCCAGATCTGCCTGATCACGCTGGGCGTCCTGGTGACGTCGTCCGAGTACGGCACGGGCATGATCCGTACGACGTTCACGGCCTCGCCCCAGCGCTATCGCGTGCTCGCCGCCAAGATCCTGATCTTCTTCGTGATCGCCTTCGTCGTCTCGGCGGGCTCCATCCTGCTCGTGGGCCTGATGACGTCGGGGATGCACAGCGGCCCCGAGGCGGGCGACGTCGACTGGTCGGGCACGGTCCTCAAGGGCGGTCTCTACGTCTCGCTCCTGGGCGTCCTCGCGCTCGCCGCAGGATCGATGCTGCGCCACTCGGCGGGTGCGATCACCGCGATGCTCGGCGTGGTCCTGGTGCCCGCGATCCTGCCCGTGTTCCTGATGATCTCCGAGGGCACGCGTCCGCTTGGCGAGAAGATGATGGACTACAACGCCATCAATTCCCTCGCCAAGATCTTCGAGATGGACGGGACGGGCGGCGGCACCTCGCAGCTGCTGCTGCTCGTCGGCGTGACGGCGGCAGCGATCGTCGGCGCCTTCGCCCTCCTGGAGAAGCGCGACGTGTAGCCGTCAGTACCTCGGCGCGTTACGGGACCGCTGCACCCGCGTGGTGCGGCGGTCCTTCGCGTTCCAGCAGGCCTTGTGCCAGTGTCTGCGCTCGTCGACGCCCGAGTGCTCGGGCCAGGCCACCACGTGCGCGACGCCGGAGGGGATCTCCTGGTCGCAGCCGGGGCAGCGGTACGTCTTGCCCACCGAGCTGGCACCCGCGACGTGGCGCATGCTCCACTGCTCGCCCCGCCAGCTCTCGGTGGACTGGAAGCCGCCGTAGCGGCCCGCCGGTTCACCGTCCGGGCGCGGACCGTCTTCTCCGGCGCCCTTCGGGCGGTTACGACGCGGGGACACGAGACACCTCACGGGATGTACGGGGGCCAGGGGTGTCTCCAGCCTACGCGGCACGCGCAGGGGTAGGCGTACGTCACCAACCCCCACAGATCCCCCCTGCATTCCGCAGAAAATCCGTCAATCTTCATGCCAAGCCGTGCCTTTGGCACGTGTCATGCGTTGTTGCCCGTAGGGGGAGTGCCTGCGTCGGCGCCAAGGAGGCAGGAGAACGATGCGTGTAGGTAGTTTTGTGCTGGCCGCCCAGTTCCCGGGACAGGGACAGGGGGAGGCGCTGCACCGAGCGGTGCGGTCCGCCGAGGTGGCCGAGGAGGCGGGCCTCGACTCGGTCTGGCTCGCCGAGCACCACTTCGTGCCGTACGGCACGTGTCCGTCCGCCGTGACCCTCGCCGCGCTCCTTCTCGGGCGCACACGGCACATCCGCGTCGGCACCGCCGTGAGCGTCCTGCCGACCGTTCATCCGGTCGCCCTGGGCGAGCAGGCGGCGCTGCTGCACCTGACGTCCGGCGGACGCTTCTCGCTGGGCGTGGGGCGCGGCGGTCCGTGGGTGGACCTGGAGGTCTTCGGGTCCGGTCTCGACGCGTACGAGAAGGACTTCCCGGACTCCCTCGACCTGCTGCTGCGGTGGCTGAGCGAACCCCGGGTCGCGAGCGAAGGGGGCCGCTTCTCCTTCCGCGAGGTCGCCGTGGTGCCACGGCCGCAGGAGGCACTGACCGGCTCGGGCACGGACACCGAGGAGTCGTCCTGCGGCCCGGAGGTGATCGTCGCCTGCACCTCGCCGTCCAGCGTGCGGCTCGCGGCGGAACGCGGTCTGCCGATGCTGCTCGGCATGCACGTCGGCGACGAGGAGAAGGCCGAAATGGTGGCGTTGTGGCGCAGGCACGCGCGCGCCGCGGGGCGTACGCCGGAGGAGGTCCACCGGGCGCCGCACGTCTCCGCGGGGGTCGCGCAGATCGCGGACCGGCGCCTGGACGCGGCGGAGACACTGCAGAAGGCGATGCCGGGGTGGCTCAAGCAGGGACTTGACGCTCACGTCACGGTCGACGGCCGCGCGCGGTCCATGCGGGACCCGCTCGCGTACACCGAACTGCTCTGCGGACTGCATCCGGTGGGTACCCCGCAGCTGTGCGCGGACCGGATCGCGGCCACCTCGGAGCGCACCGGGATCACACGCTTCGCGCTGCTCGTCGAGGGCTCGGGCGACCTGGCGACGACGGAGGAGAACGTCCGAAGGCTGGGGGCCGAAGTGCTGCCCCAGCTCGGCTGAGCCGCTGGGGCGGGGAGCTGCCGCTCCGGTACTAGAACACCTCCCGCGTACGGAGCGGCAGCAAGAAGCGTCAGCAGTCCCGCAGTTCGGGCGACTGGTTGAGCAGCTGCCCCCGGATCGAGGTGAACCGGGCGAGCCTCTCGTCCACGGACGCATCGAGCGGGAAAACCGCCACACGGTGGCAGTTCTGGAATGCGAGACGCACTCCGAAGTGGCGCTGCAGAGCACCGCGAATCGCGTCACTCGCGAGCGCCCGCAGGAGCTGGCCGCGCGCCTGCTCGCTGGGCGGCGGCGTCTGGTTGTCGGCGAACTCGCCGCCGTCAACCTTCAGCTGGGCCACCAGAGAGCTGATCATCTCCCATGCGTAAGGCAGGGAGGTCCGGACGCAGTCGACGAATTCCGCTTCATCGACCTCGCCTCGCTCGGCCTGTTCCAACAGCGCCGGTGAGACGTCGAGCGACATGGGTTCTCCTCTCGCACCCCCGGGGAGCGGGGGCTTCCGGACAGGGAAGAAGCCCGCACACGCAGCGTGCACGCATGACGACCTCCTGCTTATACGGTAAGCACCGGACCCGCGCTGCACCAGGAGATTGGGAACATAACCGGCCAGGATCGAACAGGTTCATCGCCGGAGGAATCGCGCGCACCACCTGGGGTCGAGTAGCGTTGCGCCCCATGCGTCTCGTCATTGCCCGATGCTCCGTGGATTACGCGGGCCGGCTCACCGCCCATCTCCCGTCGGCCCCTCGCCTGATCCTTGTGAAGGCGGACGGCAGTGTCTCGATCCACGCCGACGACCGGGCCTACAAACCCCTCAACTGGATGTCCCCGCCCTGCACCTTGAAGGAGGGGACGGGGGACGACTCAGGTGTCTGGACCGTCGTGAACAAGGCGGGCGAGAAACTCATCATCACGATGGAGGAGATCCTGCACGACTCCTCGCATGAATTGGGCGTCGATCCCGGCCTCATCAAGGACGGCGTGGAAGCACACCTTCAGGAGCTGCTCGCCGACCGGATCGAGACGCTCGGAGAGGGCTACTCACTGATCCGGCGCGAGTACATGACGGCGATCGGCCCGGTGGACATCCTCTGCCGCGACGCCGACGGACAGACCGTCGCCGTCGAGATCAAGCGGCGCGGCGAGATCGACGGTGTCGAGCAACTCACCCGCTATCTCGAGCTGTTGAACCGCGACCCGCACCTGGCCCCGGTCAAGGGCATCTTCGCCGCCCAGGAGATCAAGCCGCAGGCCCGCGTGCTGGCCACGGACCGCGGCATCGGCTGCGCCGTCCTGGACTACAACGCGATGCGCGGCATCGAGGACGACAAGCTGCGGCTGTTCTAGAAGTTCGGTTACGTACGTGAGGGCCGGGTCCTGTGGACCCGGCCCTCACTTTTCCGTACGGGCGTCAGATCGTCGACGCCGGGCTGCTGCTCGCGGGGCCGCTCGCCGGTCCGCTCGCCGGTCCGCTCGCCGAGTCCGACGTGTCCGGGGACGACGGCGGGTCCGGCGTCGGGTCCGTGCTCGGCGGCGGAGTCGTCGGCGGCGGGGTCGTCGGCGGCTTCGTCGTGGGCGGCTTGGTCGTCGGCGGCTTCGTGGTCGGCGGCTTGGTCGTGGGCGGTTTCGTCGTCGGCGGCTTCGTCGTCGGCTTGTCCGTGGGCTTGTCGGACGGCTTGCCGCTGTCGCTCGGCTCGTCCGACGGTTCGCCGCTCTCGCTCGGCGTGCCGTCGTCCTCGGTGCCGGGGACGTTGTCCGGGCCGTCGCTGTCCGGGCGGCTCGTCGAGTCCTTCGCCGGCTTGTCGGCGGTCAGACCGTCGTCGCCCTGGTCCTCGCTCGCCGACTGCTCCGTCTTGACCTTGTCCGGCGGGTCGTCGTTGCCGTCGGACGTCGCGCCAAGCGTGACCACCGTGCCGAGCACGGCGGCGAGGAGGGCTCCCGCGCCCGCCGCCACGAGATTGCGCCGGGTGCCGTGCACGATGGAGCGGCGGGTCGGTGCGGGGCCGCCCGCGCCCGCGGCGGGCGAGGCCTTGCGGGTGACCAGGGTCTCGGGCTCCGGAGGCGGTGTGGGCAGCGCGAACGCCGCCGGTACGCCGCCGGGGGGCGATGCCGACTCCTCGTAGCGCGCGTCGGGCACCTCTTCGCCCGCGGCCGTGCTCCCGCCGGACAGCACGCCGCCCGAGCGGTCGGCGACCAGGGCCAGCGCCCTGCGGCCCGCGATCATGCCCCGCTTGTCGGCGAGCGCGCCGCGCAGGCCGATGGAGGCCTCGAGCTCGACGCGGGCCCGGTCGAGCTGTCCGCCGCAGAGCGCGAGGATGCCGAGCTCGTGGTGGAAGTACGCCTCTTCGGCGACCTCTCCCGCGGTCCGTGCCGCCTCCTGGCCCGACCGCAGGGCACGCTCCCACGCGCCCCAGTCGAGCCCTCCCGCGAAGGCCGGCGCGACGGTGCGGGCGAGCAGCACCGCGGCGCTCTCCTCACCGGCGACGGAAGCCCCCGACGCGGACTGCCCCGCGACCAGGACGCCCAGCGCCGCGAGCACCGCGTCCGCCTCGGCCACGACCCGCTCAGGGCCGACCGAGGGGTGCCCTGCCCACCAGGCGTAGTGCTGGGCGGCGCTCTGGGCGCGCTCGGCGGCGTCGTCCGCGTACCCGGACGCCTCCAGTTGCGTGCGCACCCCTGCGGCGAGTCGGTAGTGGGAGCCGACCGCCGTGACGAGCGCGGTGGAGACGAGCTCGGCGAGAGCCGCGTCCGCGTGGGTGTCCCCCACGAGGGCGGGCAGATGCGCCTGGTGCGGCAGCTCGCCGCCGAGCGCGACGGCGAACCGCAGCGTGGTGCGCGCCGACGGGCTCAGCCGGGACGCGAGCAGCACCGCGGGCGCCGCTCCGTCGGCGAGCGAGGGCAGCGGGACGTCGTGGCCCTCGGCGCCGAAGGGCGCGTCGACCGGGGCTTCGGTGTAGTAGCCGTACTCGTCGAAGGCGTTCGGGTCGGCGCGCAGCTGGTCGCGCTGGCGCAGCAGGGCGCCCGCCTGGACGAAGCGCAGGGGCAGCCCCTCCGACTCGAACCACAGGTCGCCCGCCCAGCTCGCCTCGTCGTCGGTGAGGACGCGGCCGACGGCGCGCTCCAGGAGTTCGAGGCCGCCACTGCGGCCCAGGCCGCCGAGGAAGACCTCTTCGAGGTGCGAATCGGGTGACGGCGCGGCGACGTCGGGCGTCGCGGCGATCAGGAAGGCGCACTCGGGCGTGGCCTCGAGGAGCTCCTCCAGGGCGGCCGCGCCGAACTCCAGGTCGTCCAGGACGACGACCGCGCCGATCTCGTGGACGAGTTCGAGCAGCAGGGCACGGTCGGGGCGGTGCAGGGGTGCGTTGTAGACCGTCCCGAAGAGGTCCTGGAGCAGGTCGCCGGGCGTCTTGTGGTACCCGGAGAGCCGGACGACGCCGTCCGGTGCGAGGTCCGCGCAGTCCTCCGCGACGGCGTTCAGGAGCGCTGTGCGCCCCGAGCCCGCGGGTCCGGTGAGCCGCACCGAGCGCCCGCGTGCGAGCAGGCGCACGAGCCGCTCGCGATCCTCCTGCCGCTCGATGAGCGGCATCCGGGGCAGTGCGGGCCCCGGCGGCACGGGCGGCGCGGCGGCGCGGCGCAGCTCGGCACGCTCGGCGGCGGTGCGCTTGACGGGTCGTGCGGGCAGCTCGCCCGGCGGGCAGGCTTCGATCTCGCTGCCGTCGACGGGGTTCACGGTGAGCAGGAAGTCGCCCGATACGAGCTGGACGGTGCGGGCGAGTACGGGCGTGGGCTGCCCGAAGTCGGGTGTCAGAGGATCACGCGGTGGACGCACGGGACGCGCCGAATCGTCGTCGTTGATGCCGTCATGGCCGTACTCTTCCGGTCCCCGGTTCATCGGGTCCATGGTCAAAGCCCCCCAGATGCGTCGTGTACACAGCCCCCTCCGGCCTTGTGCACACTGCGCTGTCGCTTCTGGTCCGGTGCCCCCGCTCGGGCGTCTGTCTTCGTCATGACGGTGGGCGACCGAACCCTAGACCTTCGCTCAGTATCTCCGAACGGGCGGGGTACCGCGCCGTCCGAGACGTCACAGCTTCGTGAGGATTGTGCGCGAGACGTGTCTCACACCCGGGGAAGCGATTCGACCCCGATGCCGCCCTCGATGGCAAGGATCCGGTGCAGCCGGGTGGCCACGAGCAGGCGCTGCATCTGGGGCGGCACACTGCGCAGCACGAGGCGGCGTCCGCACCGTCCCGCGCGCCGGTGTGCGCCCATGATGACGCCGAGTCCCGTGGCGTCCCACGAGTCGAGTTCGGACAGGTCGAGCACCAGGTCTCCGGCTCCGTCGTCGACGGCCGAGTGCAGGACCGTTCGGGCGTCCGCCGCGCTGCGTACGTCGAGGCGTCCCCCGACGACCAGCTGGGCCTGGTCGCCCCTGATGTGCATATGCGCTCCCCGAGAGTGCTGAGTTTCCTGTGACGTCTGTTCCGTAAGGCGTCTGCGTATGTCACTGCAACTGACTGCCGCATGGGCAAGGAAGTTGCCGTCTGTAAGCGAACCGATACCGAATTCACTCCGAGGGGTGACCCCGCAAGGGAGGGAGCAGACGTCAGTGCTTGTAGAACCCCTGCCCGCTCTTGCGGCCGATGTCACCGGCGTCAACCATCCGGCGCATCAGCTCGGGCGGTGCGAACTTCTCGTCCTGGGACTCCGTGTAGATGTTGCTCGTGGCGTGCAGCAGGATGTCGACGCCCGTCAGATCGGCGGTCGCGAGCGGCCCCATGGCGTGCCCGAAGCCGAGCTTGCAGGCGATGTCGATGTCCTCGGCGGTGGCGACGCCCGACTCGTAGAGCTTCGCGGCCTCGACGACGAGCGCCGAGATCAGACGGGTCGTCACGAAGCCGGCGACGTCGCGGTTCACGACGATGCAGGTCTTGCCGACGGACTCGGCGAACTCACGCGTGCGGGCGAGGGTTTCGTCGCTGGTCTTGTAGCCGCGCACCAGTTCGCACAGCTGCATCATCGGCACCGGCGAAAAGAAGTGGGCGCCCACGACACGCTCCGGACGCTCCGTCACGGCCGCGATCTTCGTGATCGGGATGGCGGAGGTGTTCGACGCGAGCACGGCGTCCTCGCGCACGATCTTGTCGAGCGTACGGAAGATCTCGTGCTTGACCTCGAGCTTCTCGAAGACGGCCTCGACGACGATGTCCGCGTCGGCGACGGCGTCCATGTCGGTGCTCGTCGTGATGCGCCCGAGCGCCGCCTCGGCGTCCTGCGCGGCGAGCTTGCCCTTGCTCACGAACTTGTCGTACGACGCCTTGATCCCGTCGGTGCCACGGGTCAGGGCCTCATCGGTGACGTCCCGCAGGACGACGTCCCAGCCCGCCTGGGCGGAGACCTGTGCGATGCCGGACCCCATGAGTCCGGCTCCGATGACGGCGAGCTTCCGTGCCACTGTTCCGACTCCCCTACCGCTTATCACGCCTGGCTTACACGCTGTTTACGTTTGCCCTTCCGGCGGACATTAGCGGTCGTGAGCGCGCCTGTGGCGGTGAAGAGATGCGCGTCACGTCTCAGATGACGGACATCACACTGGTACGCCTCATTCGGCGCCGCGCACCGCGTAGTTGAGGACCTTTTCGCCCAGCAGGTCCTCCATCTCGTCGAGCAGGACGAGGACGTCGCGGGAGACTTCGGCGGGCTTGCGGCACTTGGTCATCTCGTCGCCGATCCAGGCCATGAGCGTGCTGTGGACCCACGAGAGCTGACCCGCGATCAGTCCGGGCATGGGGTCGCCGTCGGCGGCCCCGGCCTCCTCGGCGAGGGTCTTCGTGAGGTGGCCGAGCGCCTGCTGCTGGATCTCCCAGAGCCGGGAGCGCAGGGCGTGGGCCTCGGTGATGACCTTCATGAAGTCGGCCCAGCCCGGGAAGAGGCCGACATGGGGCGACACACCCTCCACGTCCTGGCGCAGGGCACGCAGGACCGCGGCAGCGGCGGACTCTCCCTCGCGCCGGCCCCGTACGTAGCCGGAGAGCCGGTCGACGACGGCCTCGCCCCGGTCGAGGAAGAGGTCCTCCTTGACCGGGAAGTAGTTGTAGACGGTGTTCACGGAGACGTCCGCGGCTTCCGCGACCTCCGCGACGGTCACCGTGACGAAGCCGTGCTCCAGGAAGAGCCCCGTCGCGATGTCCGAGATCCGCTGCTTGGTCTGCCGCTTCTTGCGCTCCCTGAGTCCTTCAGCCATGGGTCCACCCTACGACCACTGGCTAGGGCAACTGAAAACTTGGTGTCATTGCAAAATTTAAGAGACTCTGTTTTTGTGGTCGCCATGGCAATCATCAGCACGGCAGGCCTCACCCAGACCTTCCGGACCAAGCGCGGCACCGTCGAAGCCGTGCGCGGCATCGACCTGACCGTCGCCCCCGGCGAGATCCTCGGCTTCCTCGGACCCAACGGCGCGGGCAAGACGACGACGCTGCGCATGCTCACCACGCTCCTGGCGCCCACCGGCGGCGCCGCCACCGTCGCGGGCTGCGACCTGGCGGGCGACCCGGCCGCCGTCCGGCGCAGGATCGGGTACGTCGCCCAGTCCGGCGGCGTCGACCTCAACATCTCCCTGCGCGAGGAGCTGGTCACCCAGGGCCGCCTCTACCGCCTGACGAAGCCTCAGGCGACGGCCCGAGCCGTGGAGCTGGCCGCCGACCTGGGCCTCGGCGACCTCCTCGACCGCAAGTGCGCGACCCTCTCCGGCGGCCAGCGGCGGCGGCTCGACATCGCCATGGGCCTGATGCACCGGCCCGAGGTGCTCTTCCTCGACGAACCGACGACGGGCCTCGACCCGGGCAGCAGGGCCGACCTGTGGGCGCTGGTGCGGCGGCTGCGCGACGACCACGGCACCACCGTCGTCCTGACCACGCACTACCTCGACGAGGCCGACGCGCTCTGTGACCGCCTCGTAGTCATCGACAAGGGCGTCGTGGTCGCCGAGGGCACGCCGAGCGCGCTCAAGCTCCGGTACGGCGGCTCGATCGACGCCTCGCTCCAGGACACGTTCCTCGCCGTCACCGGACGCGACCTCGCCCCCAAGGAGACGGCACCCGTCGCCGTCTGAACCAAAGGACCCCCTTATGTCTGCGTTTCTCTCCGACACCGCGCTGATCTTCGGGCGGTACGCCCGTCAGACCCTGCGCTCCAAGTTCCAGATCCTCTTCGGCGTCCTGATGCCGCTGCTCTACCTGCTCTTCTTCGGCCCGCTCCTGACCGATCTGCCGCTCGGCTCGCGCGGCGACTCCTGGCAGGTGCTCGTGCCGGGCCTGCTGCTCCAACTCGGCCTGTTCGGCGCCTCGTACAGCGGATTCGCGATCATCATCGAGAAGCAGTTCGGCGTGGTGGAGCGGATGCGGGTGACGCCGGTCAGCCGGCTCGCGCTCCTTCTCGGGCGGGTGCTCCGCGATGCCGCGCTCTTCGTCTTCCAGGCGGTGCTGCTGGTCCTGGCGGCCGTGGTGATGGGGCTGCGGGCGCCGCTGGCCGGCATCCTCATCGGCTTCGCGTTCGTGGGGGTCCTGACGGTCGTCCTCGCCTCCCTCTCGTACGCGCTCGCGCTGCTCGTCTCCAAGCCGCACGAGTTCGGCCCCGTCATCAACGCGGTGAGCATGCCCTCGATGCTCCTCTCCGGCCTGATGCTGCCGATGGCGCTCGCACCGGGCTGGCTGGACGTGCTCTCGCACTTCATGCCGTTCCGCTATCTCGTGGACGCCGTGCGGGCCGCCTTCGTGGGCGACTACGCGAGTACGGCGATGCTGTACGGCGTCCTGATGGCGGCCGCGCTCACGCTCGGGTCCGTGACGGTGGGCACACGTGTCTTCCGGAAGGCGGGCGCGTAACTAGGCTGGCCCCATGGTCAATCTGACGCGCATCTACACCCGGACCGGCGACCAGGGCACGACGGCCCTCGGCGACATGAGCAGGACCGCCAAGACCGATCTGCGGATCTCGGCGTACGCCGACGCCAACGAGGCCAACGCCGCGATCGGCACCGCGATCGCGCTCGGCGGGCTCGACGAAGAGGTCGTGAAGGTCCTGGTCCGGGTCCAGAACGACCTCTTCGACGTGGGCGCCGACCTCTCGACGCCGGTCGCCGAGAACCCGGAGTACCCGCCGCTGCGGGTCGAGCAGTTCTACGTCGACAAGCTGGAGGCTGACTGCGACCGCTTCAACGAGGAGCTGGAGAAGCTCCGCAGCTTCATCCTGCCGGGGGGCACGCCGGGCGCGGCGCTGCTGCACCAGGCGTGCACGGTGGTGCGGCGGGCCGAGCGGTCCACTTGGGCCGCTTTCGAGATGCACGGCGAGGTCATGAATCCTCTGACGGCGACTTATCTCAACCGCCTCTCCGACCTTCTCTTCATCCTGGCGCGTACGGCGAACAAGGCCGTCGGCGATGTGCTGTGGGTGCCCGGCGGCGAGCGCTAGGCGCTCCGCTGAGGAGCCGGTCGGTCCTCTGCGGGTGCGTCGTGGCTGATCGCGCCGTTCCCCGCGCCCCTATGGGGCGCCACCGGCGGTGACTTCTTCGGGAAGAGCGTGTAAGTCCCGGCGATGATGATGTTGATGCCGATCAGCCACAGCATCCTCTGCTGCCACCCCCGCAGCGAACCGATGTCGCCGTCGTCCCCGACGTAGAGGATCGCGCCCTGCAGCAGGGCCATCGCGATGAGTCCTGCCAGGATCCAGCGGGCGGCGATCTTCCACTCGTGGATCGCGCGGGCCACGCCGTACTTGGGGGTCGAGGGCGGCGGGCCGCCCGCGAAGCGGTGGGCGACGCGGACGTCCACCCACTTGATCGTGTAGTGGCCCAGCGCGACGGAGTAGCCGATGTAGACGGCGGCCAGACCGTGCTTCCAGTCCGGCTCCGCGCCGTTCCTCAGGTCGATCGCGGTGACGACGAAGAGGACGACCTCCAGGATCGGCTCGCACAGCAGTACGGCGATGCTCGCTCGCGGCATCTTCGCCCAGTACCGCAGGGCGAGGCCGCCCGCCAGCAGCAGCCAGAAGCCGACCTCGCAGATGATGATCAGTGTGACGATCACGGTTCGCTCCTCTCGGTCACCTTTCCAGGCTCCCGCCGGACCGGCCGCGGATCATCGTCGCCAGTGACGAAGTGGCACTGCATCGTTCGATGTAGCGCGCGGTTCCTCCCTCAGGATCAGGCATCGCCACGGCGCGCCGTGTTGTATTGAGGCATGGCCCCGCCCCTCCCCGCCCCCAGCGCGTCGACGTACAGATCTCCGTGGTCTGCGTGCTCGCCGGACTCGCGTGGTGGGGCCTCGGGCTCCGCATGCAGACCGACCGGCCGCTCGGCGACACCTGGGCACTGATCCCGCTCTTCGTCCTCGGCGGGCTCCAGCTGCTGCGCAGCAGCATGCCGCGGACCGCGCTGACCCTCGGCACGCTCGCGCTGGTCGCCGACCAGTTCACGACGGGCAATCTCGCCTCGGTCATGATGTTCACGGACATCGTGTACGCGGCCGTCGTGTACGGGACACCCGCCTCCGCCCGCCGCATCCCGGTCACCACGGGGGCGATCACGGTGGCCGTGACGATCGGGTTCCTCGCCTGGTTCCGTGAGCCGGAGGCGATCCTGATCGGCGTCGTCACCGGCCTCGTGTCCTTCGGTCCCGCCACCACCGGCGTTCTCGTGCGCAACCACCGCGAGGCCGCCGTCGCCGCCCGGCTGCGCGCCGAACAGACCGCGCTGCTCGCCGAGATGGACCGCGTGCAGGCCATCACCGCCGAGCGCGCCCGGATGGCCCGCGAGCTGCACGACATGGTCGCCAACCACCTCTCGGCGATCGCCATCCACTCCACGGCGGCGCTCTCCCTGGACGACCCGAAGACCACCCACGACGCGCTCGCCGTCATCCGCGAGAACAGCGTCGAGGGCCTGGCCGAGATGCGCCGCCTCATCGGGATCCTCCGGGACTCCAGTGACGACCGGGAGCCGACGGCCGCACCCACCCTCGACGGCCTCGGCGCCCTGATCGCGGGCGCCCGTACCAATGGTCTGGACGTCATGCTCGACGACGGTCGCGACCCGGAGGGCCCCAAGCTTCCGGCGCCCGTCGAGCTCGCGGCGTACCGCATCGTCCAGGAGTCCCTGACCAACGCACTCAAGCACGCGTCGCCCGGCCTGGTCACGGTGGCCCTCGCCCGGCGCGCCCGCGCCCTGGACGTCCAGGTGACCAGCCCTTACGGCTCACCCTCCGGCCCCCGCGCTCCCGGTTCGGGAGCCGGCCTCGTCGGCATGCGGGAGCGCACCGAACTCCTCGGCGGCACCTTCGAGTCGGGCCCCGAGAGCACCGCAGACCGCAAGGTCTGGAACGTCCGCGCCACCTTGCCGGTCGACCCAGCAGACCAAGGAGCTTCCGCATGATCCGAGTGCTCGTCGCCGAGGACCAGTCCGCCGTACGGGCGGGACTTGTCCTGATCCTGCGCAGCGCGCCCGACATAGAGGTGGTCGGCGAGGCGTCGGACGGCGAGGAGGCGGTCGCCCTCGCCCGTGAACTGCGGCCCGATCTGGTGCTCATGGACATCCAGATGCCGCGCCTCGACGGGGTGTCGGCGACCCGTCAGGTCGTCACCGAGGGGCTCTCGGACGTGCTCGTCCTGACCACCTTCGACCTCGACGAGTACGTCTTCGGGGCGCTGCGCGCGGGCGCCTCCGGGTTCCTCCTGAAGAACACCGAGGCCAAGGATCTCCTGGAGGCGGTCCGTGCGGTCGGCCGCGGCGAGGGCCTGATCGCCCCTGCCGTCACACGGCGGCTGATCGCCGAGTTCGCGGCCCCGAAGAACACGCGGCCCGTCCGCCGCGAGAACGGACCCGATCCCGCCATCCTCGACGCCCTCACCCGCCGCGAGCGCGAGGTTCTCGCGTGCCTCGGCGAAGGGCTCTCGAACGCGGAGATCGCGGGCCGTCTGGACATGGCGGAGGCGACGGTGAAGACGCACGTCAGCCGACTGCTCGCCAAGCTGGAGCTGCGCAGCAGGGTCCAAGCCGCCGTCCTGGCGCAGGAGTTGGGCGTATAAGTCGCGAGATCGCGGGCCGGACCGACGCAATCCGGCCAATGGTTCAGACCTCTTGACCGCTGGTCCAGACCTTTCTATTCTCACCGCACTGCGGTGAGCACTCCCCCACGTGTTCCACGTGCTCACGGGCGGCGCAGGGATCCACCCCCTAAGACCCCCCGGATCTCACCCGAGGAGCACACCTTGCGCACCTTGCGCTTCAGACACAGAGCCGTGGCAGGCTTCACCACCCTGCTGCTCCCGCTCGCCACCCTGGTCGCGCTCGGCGCCCCCGCCGAAGCCGCACCGGAAGCCGCCCCCGCGGCCACCGCCACGTACGCCAAGACCCAGGACTGGGGCAGCGGCTTCGAGGGCAAGTGGACCGTCAAGAACACCGGCACCACCTCCATCAGCTCCTGGAACGTCGCGTGGGACTTCCCCACCGGCACCAAGGTGACCTCCGCCTGGGACGCCACCGTCACCAACTCCGGCAACCGCTGGACTGCCAAGAACCTCGGCTGGAACGGGACGCTCGCCCCCGGCGCCTCCGTCTCCTTCGGCTTCAACGGATCGGGTCCCGGCTCGCCCTCCAACTGCACGCTCAACGGCGGCAGTTGTGACGGCGGCAGCGTCCCCGGCGACAACCCTCCCTCGGCGCCGGGCACCCCCACCGCGTCCGACATCACCAACACCTCGGTGAAGCTCTCCTGGAGCGCGGCCACCGACGACAAGGGCGTCAAGAACTACGACGTCCTGCGCGACGGCTCCAAGGTCGCGACGGTCACCGGCACCACGTACGCCGACAGCGGCCTCACCGCGGGCACCGACTACTCGTACACGGTCCAGGCCCGCGACACCGCGGACCAGACAGGACCGGCGTCCGGCGCCGTCAAGGTGCACACGACGGGCGGCGGCGACCCGGGTCCAGGGCCCGGTGACAAGGTCAAGCTCGGCTACTTCACCCAGTGGGGCGTCTACGGCCGCAACTACCACGTGAAGAACATCGACACCTCGGCCTCCGCCTCCAAGATCACGCACATCAACTACGCCTTCGGCAACGTCCAGGGCGGCAAGTGCACGATCGGCGACGCCTACGCCGACTACGACAAGGCCTACACCGCCGACCAGTCCGTCGACGGCAAGGCCGACACCTGGGACCAGCCCCTGCGCGGCAACTTCAACCAGCTGCGCAAGCTCAAGGCCAAGCACCCGAACCTCAAGGTCCTGTGGTCCTTCGGCGGCTGGACCTGGTCCGGCGGCTTCACCGACGCGATGAAGAACCCGGCCGCCTTCGCCAAGTCCTGCCACGACCTCGTGGAGGACCCGCGCTGGGCCGACGTCTTCGACGGCATCGACCTGGACTGGGAGTACCCCAACGCCTGCGGCCTGACCTGCGACACCAGCGGCCCCGCGTCGATGAAGAACATGATGCAGGCGTTCCGCACCGAGTTCGGCAAGGACGCCCTGGTCACCGCCGCGATCACCGCCGACGGATCGAGCGGCGGCAAGATCGACGCGGCCGACTACGGCGGCGCGTCGCAGTACGCCGACTGGTACAACGTGATGACGTACGACTTCTTCGGCGCCTGGGCGGCCAAGGGCCCGACGGCCCCGCACTCCCCGCTCACCTCCTACGCCGGCATCCCGCAGGACGGCTTCAACTCCGCCGACGCGATCTCGAAGCTGAAGGCGAAGGGCGTCCCCGCCGCCAAGCTCCTGCTCGGCATCGGTTTCTACGGCCGCGGCTGGACGGGCGTCACTCAGAAGGAACCGGGCGGGACGGCGACTGGCGCGGCGCCCGGGACGTACGAAGCGGGCATCGAGGACTACAAGGTCCTCAAGAACAGCTGCCCCTCCAACGGCACCATCGCCGGTACGGCCTACGCCCACTGCGGCAACAACTGGTGGTCGTACGACACCCCGGCCACGGTCAAGAGCAAGATGGCCTGGTCGAAGCAGCAGGGCCTGGGAGGCGCCTTCTTCTGGGAGTTCAGCGGTGACACAACCAACGGTGAGTTGGTGTCTGCCATCAATGACGGTCTGAAGTAGCCCGTCCCGCATAGACGAAGCCGGGAAGACGAGTACGCCCCTTGTCTTCCCGGCTTCTTGTTGTCTTGGTCCGCAGGCCGTATGTGGCTGGTCGCGCAGTTCCCCGCGCCCCTGAAGGGGCGTCTCAGCTAGGCCACGTTCACTCGCTGGCCCGGCGGCGCTGCCTCCAGCCAGGCCAGGAAACCCGTCAGCGCGTCCTCGCCCATCGCCAGCTCAAGGCGGACGCCGCGGTGCAGACAGCCGAGGACGATCGCGTCCGAGAGCAGCGCGAGCTCCTCCTCGCCGTCCGGAGCGCGGCGGTCGACGACCTCGATGGCCGAGCGCTCCAGGGTCCGCCGAGGACGGGGAGCGTACGAGAAGACGCGGTACCACTCGATCCGGTCGCCGTTGTAGCGGGCAACCCCGTACCCCCAGCCCTTGCCGGAGGTGTCGCCCTTCTCCGGGGCGTTCCAGCGCAGGCTGCAGTCGAAGGTGCCGCCGGACCGCTGGATGAGCCGGCGCCGCAGTCCGAAGACGAAGAGCCCCACCAACACCAGCGCGACCAATACGAGTCCGCACACGAGCAGAGTGAGGATCATCGGCACCGACCTCCTCGCCTGTTCGAAACGGACCAACAGAATTGCACCCGCATTGCCTCAGCCGCGACCCGGTCCGGATTGCTCCGGACCTGGCCGCGGCTGAGTCACGTCAACGCCGACACGCTGGTTTCAGCGCGACGACACCGCCCGCAGTCGGACGTCCGCACGACGCTCGGCGGAGGCGTCGGCCTCCGACTTCGCGCGCTCGAGCGCCCGCTCCGCACGCTGGACATCGATCTCGTCCGACAGCTCGACGATCTCAGCAAGCAGTGACAGCTTGTTGTCCGCGAAGGAGATGAATCCTCCGTGGACTGCGGCGACGACAGTGTTGCCGTCGCTCGTACGAATGGTCACAGGGCCCGACTCCAGCACACCGAGAAGCGGCTGGTGACCGGGCATGACGCCGATGTCGCCGGACGTGGTGCGCGCGACGACCAGGGTGGCCTCGCCGGACCAGACACTGCGGTCCGCGGCGACCAGCTCGACATGCAGCTCAGCAGCCAAGGGTGGCTCCTCGGGTCACCACCCGGCGGCTTCGCCGGGTGTTGGGTCAAATTCTAGTGGGCGTATCGGGAGGGGCGGGACTCGCCCACCCCTCCCGTGAGTCACGGACTCAGGAGACGCCGAGCTCCTTGGCCTTCGCCTTCAGGTCCTCGATGCCACCGCACATGAAGAACGCCTGCTCGGGGAAGTGGTCGTACTCACCGTCGATGATCGAGTTGAACGCGGCGATCGACTCGTCGAGCGGCACGTCCGAACCGTCCAGGCCGGTGAACTGCTTGGCGGCGTGGGTGTTCTGCGACAGGAAGCGCTCGACGCGACGGGCGCGCTGAACGACCAGCTTGTCCTCTTCGCTGAGCTCGTCGATGCCGAGGATCGCGATGATGTCCTGGAGGTCCTTGTACTTCTGCAGGATTCCCTTGACGCGCATGGCGGCGTCGTAGTGGTCCTGCGCGATGTAGCGCGGGTCCAGGATGCGGGACGTCGAGTCCAGCGGGTCCACCGCCGGGTAGATGCCCTTCTCCGAGATCGGACGCGACAGCACGGTCGTCGCGTCGAGGTGCGCGAAGGTCGTGGCCGGGGCCGGGTCGGTGAGGTCGTCCGCGGGGACGTAGATCGCCTGCATCGAGGTGATCGAGTGACCACGCGTCGAGGTGATGCGCTCCTGGAGGAGGCCCATCTCGTCGGCGAGGTTCGGCTGGTAGCCCACCGCGGAGGGCATACGGCCGAGCAGCGTCGAGACCTCGGAACCGGCCTGCGTGAAGCGGAAGATGTTGTCGATGAAGAACAGCACGTCCTGCTTCTGCACATCGCGGAAGTACTCCGCCATGGTCAGACCGGCGAGGGCGACACGCAGACGCGTGCCCGGCGGCTCGTCCATCTGGCCGAAGACCAGGGCGGTCTTGTCCAGAACGCCCGACTCTTCCATCTCGTCGATGAGGTCGTTGCCCTCACGGGTGCGCTCGCCGACACCGGCGAACACGGAAACGCCCTCGTGCAGCTTGGCCACACGCATGATCATTTCCTGGATGAGGACGGTCTTGCCGACGCCCGCTCCACCGAACAGACCGATCTTTCCACCCTTGACGTACGGGGTGAGAAGGTCGACGACCTTCAGGCCGGTCTCGAACATCTCGGTCTTGGACTCGAGCTGGTCGAAGGCCGGGGCCTTGCGGTGGATGGGCCAGCGCTCGGTGACGTCGGCCTCGGCCTCGGGGTGGTTCAGGATCGCACCGAGGGTGTTGAACACCTTGCCCTTGGTGATGTCACCGACGGGCACGGTGATGCCCGAGCCCGTGTCGGTCACCGCGGCCTGGCGGACCAGACCGTCGGTGGGCTGCATGGAGATGGCGCGGACGATGCCGTCGCCGAGGTGCTGGGCGACCTCGAGCGTCAGCGTCTTCTTCTCGCCGTCCTTGGCCGGGTCGGCCACCTCGACGTGAAGGGCGTTGTAGATCTCCGGCATCGCGTCGACGGGGAACTCCACGTCGACGACCGGGCCGATCACCCGGGCGACGCGGCCCGTGGCAACGGCCGTATCAACAGTGGTCGTCATTACTTGTCACTCCCCGCAGAAGCGTCGGCCAGGGCACTGGAGCCACCGACGATCTCGCTGATTTCCTGGGTGATTTCGGCCTGGCGGGCCGCGTTGGCAGAACGGGTGAGAGCGTTGATCAGGTCACCCGCGTTGTCGGTCGCCGACTTCATCGCGCGGCGCGTGGCGGCGTGCTTGGAAGCAGCCGACTGGAGCAGCGCGTTGTAGATACGGCTCTCGACGTAGCGCGGCAGAAGGGCGTCCAGGACGTCCTCCGCCGACGGCTCGAAGTCGTACAGCGGGCGGGCCTCGTCCGTCGTGCCCGCCTCCTTCGCGACCTTGTCGAGGCTGAGCGGGAGCAGCCGGTCATCGGTTGCTTCCTGCGTCATCATCGAGATGAACTCGGTGTAGACGATGTGGAGTTCATCCACGCCGCCCTCAGCCGTCTCCGTCTCGATGGCCTCGATCAGGGGGGCCGCGATCGTCTTGGCGTCCGCGTAGGAAGGGGCATCGGTGAAGCCCGTCCACTGCCCGGAGATCTTCCGCTCACGGAAGTTGTAGTGCGCGATGCCACGGCGGCCGACGATGTACGTGTCGACCTCCTTGCCCTCGTCTTGCAACTTCTTGGTGAGCTTCTCCGCACCCTTGATGGCGTTGGAGTTGAAGGCGCCGGCCAGACCGCGGTCGCTCGAGAGGAGCAGGACAGCGGCCCGGGTCGGAGCCTCGGCCTCGGTGGTCAGCGGGTGCTTGTCGTTCGCACCCGTGGCCACCGCGGTGACCGCGCGGGTCAGCTCGGTCGCGTACGGAGTGGAGGCGGTCACCTTGCGCTGTGCCTTGACGACACGCGAGGCGGCGATCATCTCCATCGCCTTGGTGATCTTCTTGGTCGCGGTGACGGATTTGATGCGACGCTTGTAGACCCGGAGCTGGGCTCCCATGAGTCAGGTCCCTTCCGTCGTCACTTGGACGCGTCGACGGCAGCCGGAGCGTCCTCGCCGAGCAGCTTGCCGTCCGAGGTCTCGAACTGCTTCTTGAACTCGGCGACGGCGTCGGTGATGGCCGTGATCGTGTCGTCGGACATCTTGCCGCCCTCCTTGATGGAGGTCATCAGGCCCTGCTCCTTGCGGTGCAGGTAGTCGAGCAGCTCGCGCTCGAAACGCCGGATGTCGACGACCGGTACCTCGTCCATGCGGCCCGTGGTGCCGGCCCAGATGGAGATGACCTGGTCCTCGGTGGCCATCGGCTGGTACTGAGCCTGCTTGAGCAGCTCGACCATCCGCTGACCGCGCTCGAGGGAGGCCTTCGAGGCGGCGTCCAGGTCGGAACCGAAGGCGGCGAACGCCTCCAGCTCGCGGTACTGGGCGAGGTCCACGCGCAGACGGCCCGAGACCTGACGGATCGCCTTGTGCTGGGCGGAGCCACCGACACGGGAGACCGAGATACCGACGTTCAGGGCCGGACGCTGACCGGCGTTGAACAGGTCGGACTCCAGGAAGCACTGACCGTCGGTGATGGAGATGACGTTGGTCGGAATGAACGCCGACACGTCGTTCGCCTTGGTCTCGACGATCGGCAGACCCGTCATCGAGCCCTTGCCCATCTCGTCCGAGAGCTTCGCGCAGCGCTCGAGCAGACGCGAGTGCAGGTAGAAGACGTCACCCGGGTAGGCCTCGCGCCCCGGCGGGCGGCGGAGCAGCAGGGACACGGCGCGGTAGGCGTCGGCCTGCTTCGAGAGGTCGTCGAAGATGATGAGGACGTGCTTGCCCTCGTACATCCACTGCTGGCCGATGGCCGAACCGGTGTAGGGCGCCAGGTACTTGAAGCCCGCCGGGTCGGACGCCGGGGCGGCGACGATGGTCGTGTACTCGAGCGCGCCGGCCTCTTCCAGGGCACCGCGCACGGAGGCGATGGTGGAACCCTTCTGACCGACGGCGACGTAGATGCAGCGCACCTGCTTGTTCACGTCGCCCGAGCGCCAGTTGTCGCGCTGGTTGATGATCGTGTCGACGGCCAGGGCGGTCTTGCCCGTCTGGCGGTCGCCGATGATCAGCTGACGCTGGCCACGGCCGATCGGGGTCATCGCGTCGACGGCCTTGTAGCCGGTCTCCATCGGCTCGTGGACCGACTTGCGGTCCATGACCGTGGGGGCCTGCAGCTCGAGGGCGCGGCGGCCGGACGTCTCGATCTCGCCGAGTCCGTCGATCGGGGCGCCGAGCGGGTCGACGACGCGGCCGAGGTAGCCCTCGCCCACCGCGACGGACAGGACCTCGCCGGTACGGGTGACCGGCTGGCCCTCTTCGATGCCGCTGAACTCGCCGAGTACGACGGCGCCGATCTCGCGCTCCTCAAGGTTGAGGGCGAGACCGAGGGTGCCGTCCTCGAACTTCAGCAGCTCGTTGGCCATGGCCGAGGGCAGGCCCTCGACCTTCGCGATGCCGTCACCGGCAACGGTGACCGAACCGACCTCCTCGCGCGAGGCCGCGTCCGGCTTGTACGCCTGGACAAAGTTCTCCAGTGCGTCCCGGATCTCCTCCGGCCGGATCGTGAGCTCCGCCATCTGGGTTCCCTGCTCTCCTTGTTGGGCCCGAAGTTTCACTTTGGGGGTCTGGGGACTCCCCCCAAGTAAGAGGTGAATCCTCTGCACGGCCCAACTAGGGCCGTAATTACAACGTTTTGCGTTACTGCTAGCGCGCCATGCGGCGGTGCGCGTCCTCAAGACGGTCCGCGATGCTGCCGTTGATGATCTCGTCGCCGACCTGCACCGTGATCCCGCCGAGGACCTCGGGGTCCACGTCGAGGTTCAGGTGCATCTGGCGGCCGTAGAACTTCGCGAGGGCGGCACCGAGGCGCTGCTTCTGCTGGTCCGAGAGGGGCACAGCCGAAGTGACGACGGCGACCATCCGGTCACGGCGGTCCGCGGCCAGCTTGGACAGGGACTCGAGTCCCGATTCCAGGCTACGTCCACGGGGCGCGGTCACAAGGCGCTCGACGAGCCGCTCCGTCACCGCGTTGGCCCGGCCACCGAGCAGGCTGCGCAGCAGCTCGCTCTTGGCCGCACCTGAGGCGGCGCGGTCGGTCAGCGCGGCCCGGAGACCGGTGTCCGACGAGACGATCCGGCCGAACCGGAACAGCTCGTCCTCGACGTCGTCCAGCGCGCCCGCCTTCTGCGCACTGGTCAACTCGGCGAGGTTGGTGAGCTCCTCAAGGGCGTCCACCAGGTCACGCGACTGCGACCAGCGCGAGCGGACCAGGCCGGCCACCAGGTCGGCGGTCTCGCCGCCCACCTGCCCGCCGAGCAGCCGCCCGGCGAGCTCGGCCTTGGCCTCACCGGACTGCGACGGGTCGGTCAGGACCCGGCGCAGCGAGACCTCGCGGTTGAACAGCGCGGTGACAGAGGCCAGCTCGTCCGCGAGCTGCTTGGCGTCGACCGACGTGTTGTCGGTCAGCGCGTCAAGACGCTCGCGCGCGGCGGCCAGGGCCTCGCGGCTAGCTCCGTGGGCTGTCATCGAGCGGCCTCGGCCTTCTCCTCGAGCTCGTCGAGGAAACGGTCGATGGTGCGGCTCTGCCGTGCGGAGTCCTCGAGGGACTCACCGACGAGCTTGCCGGCCAGGTCGGTGGCCAGCTGGCCCACGTCCTGACGCAGCGACTGCGCGGCGGCCTTGCGGTCGGCAGCGAGCTGCGTGTGACCTGCGGCGACGATCTCCTCGCGCTGCCGCTGGCCTTCGGCGCGCATCTCAGCGATGAGCGTGGCGCCCTGCTCCTGCGCCTCCTGGCGCAGACGCGCGGCCTCGTGCCGAGCCTCGGCGAGCTGAGCCTTGTACTGCTCAAGCACGCTCTGGGCCTCGGTCTGAGCGGCCTCGGCCTTCTCGATACCGCCTTCGATCGACTCGCGACGCTCTTCCAGAACCTTGTTGATGTTCGGGAGGAGCTTCTTCCAGAAGAAGAAGAAGACGATGGCGAAGGCCAGTGCGCCGACGAGCAGCTCGGGGCCGGGCGGGATCAGCGGGTTCTGCTTCTCCTCGGCCGCCAGCTGCACCAGGTTGGCGATCACATCAGTGCCTTTCGTCGAAGTGTCGGTAAGCAGTAATTACTGACCGAACACGAACGGCATAACGATGCCGATAAGGGCGAGCGCCTCACAGAAGGCGAAGCCCAGGATCTGGTTGGAGCGGATCAGGCCGGCAGCTTCGGGCTGACGGGCAAGGGCCTCGGTGCCCTTACCGAAGACGATGCCAACACCGATGCCGGGACCGATCGCGGCGAGGCCGTAGCCGATGGAGCCGAGGGAGCCGGTGACGCCTGCGGCGAGTTCGAGGGTCGCGGACATGCCGTTACTTCCTTCTCTTTCATGGACCGGTGGGGGTTGGCCACCGGGCGATCTGGGGGGCTTGAAAGCCGGGGCCGCCACTCAGTGGTGCTCGGCGATGGCGCCCTGAATGTAGGTGGCGGAGAGGAGCACGAAGACGTACGCCTGAACCGCCTGGACGAAAAGCTCGAAGAGGATCATGGCGATCGTCATCACGAAGGAGACGCCGGCCGCCGGGATCATGAAGCTGTTCAGCAGGTACCAGGAGGCGACGGTGAACATCACCAGCATCAGGTGACCGGCGAACATGTTGGCGAAGAGTCGCACCGAGTGCGTGAACGGGCGCACCAGCAGGTTCGAGAAGAACTCGATGAACGACACGAGCCACTTGATCGGGCCGAGCGAGTTGTCGTAGCCCGTGATGTTCTTCCAGCCGCCGACGAAGCCGTGCCGCTTGAAGGTGAGGGGCACCCAGATCAGGTAGACGATCGCGGCGAGCACGACCGGGTACGCGAAGATCGACGAGACCGGGAACTGGGTCAGCGGGATCACGGACCAGATGTTCATGATCCAGATGAAGAAGAACATCGAGACCATCAGGGGGACGTACTTCTCGCCCTCCTTCTTGCCCATCGTCTCGTAGACGATGCCGCGGCGTACGAAGTCGTAGCCGGCCTCACCGATCATCTGCAGCTTGCCCGGGACGACCTTGGCCTTGCCGAACGCCAGATAGAAGAAGCTGACCACGACGAGGGTCGTCAGCAGGGCGAGCAGCATGACCTTGTTGAACTCGAACCCGCCGACCTCGAAGATCGGCTTGAAGAGGAACGAGTGCAGGCCAGGAGCCGGGAAGCCACAGCCGTTGTCGGACATGATCCGACAGCTCCAGTCAAAGGCGAGCTCAGTTTGGTCAGCACTCACCGCGGGCTCCTTCGGCGTGACGCATAGGTACGGCAACCTCGTTGTCGTGTCGGCGCGGCGCGCAGCCGCGGTTCGGCACCAGACTGGTGTTTCGGATGTGGGCGCGGCGTTCAGGCATCGAGCCTCGCGATCGTGCAGGCGTCAGCTCAGATGCCCGCGCCAGCAGTGCCGCAGTTGGCACCGGACGATAGCAGCATCTCGAACGCGCATTTATCCCGGCCCTACCCTTCACTGCGACGACCCCGACTTCTCGGGCTTGTCGTGGTTCTCGGGCTCGGGATCAACGTAAAGGATCTTGGCCTTCATGTGCGCGCGCGCCTGCGACGCCATCCATACGACGGTCGACACCACAAGACCCACGGCGAAGGCCTTGGGGTTGAACAGCGTGGTGTCCTTGAAAAGGGCCACGAAGACGAGAAGCAGCAGGAGTTGGAGGACGTAAAGCAGCAGTCCCATCATCTGGAACAGATGAGGGAGCGCTTTCGCCGTTCGCTGCAGCGCGAACATCCCGAGCCCCATGAAGGCGATGACCACCACCGTGCCGACGACCCCACCGAGCGCCCCCTTGCCGCCCGCGACCACACCACTGACGACGGCGACAATCGCACCGGCGGCAGCCGTGGGCACAGCGGTCTGGAGAAGAGTTCGGGTGTCTTGAGACGGCATGGCGGCGCTCCGCTTACTGATGGGGGCAGGGTGTCGTCATGGACGAGCGTAGTCCGGGGTCGAGAGTGTCCCTCGGGCCAATGGACCGTCGCACTACGGTCCTTCGGCTCTATCCCCTGGTTTCGTGAACGGTATCACAAACTATTTGATGAGGTCTTTACCTGCTAGGTGTGCTCGCTGTCACACATGAGAGTTAACCCGCGCGTCTGTGCATGCAGCGAGGCAACTTGTCTGGTATTGGGCGAGTTTGACGCAGGCGTCAGCTCGACGACTCGGCCTTGTGCCGATCCTCGAAGCGCGAGCGGGTGCCAACGGCCGTCGCCCCGTTGACGCCTGACCCGACCGGCGGACGGTCCTCCGCTTCCGCGTCCGTCGCGTCCGTCGCATCCGCCTCGTCGGCCGCGGGGGCGGTCGAGGCCGCTCCCTTGCGCCGCCGGTAGCGCGGCGGCACGAAGGACTCGGCCCAGCGCGGGATGTGCGGGGTGAACCGCGGCAGCAGGAGCAGCACGAGGCCCACCGCGCTCAGGGCGACGATCGCGAACAAGATCCACATGCTGGCCGAGTGGACCGAGTAGGCCACCGTTCCGAAGCCGATAAGGGCCGACCAGAAGTACATGATCAGCACCGCACGGCTGTGGGAGTGGCCGATCTCCAGGAGGCGGTGGTGGAGGTGGCCGCGGTCGGCGGCGAACGGCGACTTGCCGTTCCACGTACGCCTCACGATCGCGAGGACCAGGTCGGCGAACGGGATCGCGATGATCGTCAGCGGCATCAGGAGCGGGATGAAGACCGGGAGCATCGCGTGCGTGGCATCGCGGGTGCCGCCGAAATTCAGCTTCAGGGCGTCGCCGTCGATCTGCCCTGTGGCGGAGATCGCACCCGCCGCGAGGACCAGGCCGATCAGCATCGAGCCCGAGTCCCCCATGAAGATCCGGGCGGGATGGATGTTGTGCGGCAGGAAGCCCAGGCACATGCCGATCAGGATCGCGGCGAAGAGGGTCGCGGGGGCCGCGGCCTCGATGCCGTAGCCGTACCAGAGGCGGTAGGCGTACAGGAAGAACGCCGTGGCCGCGATGCACACCATGCCCGCCGCGAGGCCGTCGAGGCCGTCCACGAAGTTCACCGCGTTGATGGTGATCACGACGAGCGCGACCGTCAGGAGCGTGCCCTGGCCCTGGTCCAGGAGGACCATGCCGTAGCCCGGGACCGGGATCCACAGGATCGTCAGGCCCTGGAGGACCATGACGCCCGCGGCGATCATCTGGCCGCCCAGCTTGATCAGGGCGTCGATCTCGAACTTGTCGTCCAGGACACCGATCAGCCAGATCAGCGCGGCACCGGAGAGCAGGGCGCGCGGTTCGTTGGACCGCTCGAAGACGTCGTTCAGGTTCGGCAGGTGGTCGGCGACAAGGAGACCGGCGCACAGCCCGAAGAACATCGCGATACCGCCGAGCCGGGGCGTTGGCTCCCGGTGCACGTCGCGGGCGCGGATCTCCGGCATGGCGCCGGCCACGATCGCGAACTTCCGCACCGGGCCGGTCAGCAAGTAAGTCACCGCGGCCGTGATGCAGAGCGTCAGCAGGTATTCACGCACGGGCTTCCCCACAGGTATCGCTGGCCATCTCAGCCCCACACCCTAGCTCTGCGTGCATACGGTTGGGGACTTCCGGGTAGCGACGATGGTTGCACGAGTACGCGCCTTCCCCTGACGCGTCTACCCCGACCTAGTCCGTATACGGCGGAAATCTGCCCACCAGTTCACGCACTTCCTCTCGTACTTTCGAGTCGTTCGCCTCCTTGGACTGCTCGCCCACCGCGTCGGCGAAGAGCCCCGCGATCCGCACCATCTCCGCGTCCCCCATGCCCTGCGTGGTCACGGCCGCGGTGCCGAGCCGCAGGCCGCGCCCGTCGGCGTGGGGCAGGGCGCACGTGTCGAGGACGAGGCCGCAGGCGGCGAGTCGGCCGCGGGCGGTGTGCGCGTCGAGGCCCAGGGGCGTGGTGTCGGCCAGGATCAGGTGCGTGTCGGTGCCGCCGGTGGTGATCGCGCAGCCCGCGGCGGCCAGGGCCTGGGCGAGGATGCGGGCGTTGGTGACGACCTGATGGGCGTACGCGGTGAAGGCCGGGGTCTCCGCCTCGCCGAACGCCACCGCCTTGGCGGCGATCGTGTGCATCTGCGCGCCGCCCTGGGTGAAGGGGAACACCGCCCGGTCGATACGGGAGGCGAGCTCGGACCCGCACAGGATCAGGCCGCCGCGCGGGCCGCGGAGCACCTTGTGGGTCGTGGCGCAGACGACGTCGGCGTACGGCACGGGGCTCGGGGCCGCTCCCCCGGCGACCAGGCCGATCGGGTGGGCCGCGTCGGCGATGAGGTACGCCCCCACGTCGTCGGCGATGTCGCGGAAGGCCGCGTAGTCGATGTGCCGGGGGTAGGCGATGGAGCCGCAGACGATCGCCTTCGGCCGGTGCGAGCGGGCCAGGACGCGGACCTGGTCGTAGTCGATGAGGCCGCTCTCCGGGTCGACGCCGTAGCCCACGAAGTCGAACCAGCGCCCCGAGAAGTTCGCGGGCGAGCCGTGCGTGAGGTGGCCGCCGTACGGCAGGCCCATGGCGAGCACGGTGTCGCCGGGGCGCAGCAGGGCGGCGTACGCGGCCAGGACCGCGGAGGAGCCGGAGTGCGGCTGCACATTGGCGTGCTCGGCGCCGAAGAGCGCCTTGGCGCGGTCGATGGCGATGCGCTCGGCGACGTCCACCAGCTCGCAGCCGCCGTGGTGGCGGGCGCCGGGGTAGCCCTCGGCGTACTTGTTGGCCAGCGGCGAGCCCAGGGCCGCCAGGACCGCCGGTGAGGTGAAGTTCTCGGCGGCGATGAGCTGGAGGGACGACGCCTGGCGGTCCTGCTCGGCCAGGAGGACCTCCGCCATCTGGGGGTCCGCGCCGCGGAGCGCGGCGAAGTCAGCGGGCGCCGTCGCGGCGGCGGTGGGTGCGGTGCTGACCGGCATCTTGGGCTCCGGGCCTCGCGAGGGGTGAGGGTCCCTCCAATGTAGGCCTGCCACACGGTGCCCGCGCGGCGTCGGCTCGATCTTTCCGCGAGATGCGAGGCGACAGGAAGAGAAAGGTTTACGCCTTGGCCCGCACGCCCGTCAGCGCCGTCACCACCGGATCAAGCGCTTCATTGATCTCGTCGCCCACCGAGCGGAAGAAGGGCAGCGGCGCCCCGTAGGGGTCGTACACCTCGTCCGCCTCTGCCGTGGGCGCCAGGAGCCAGCCCCGCAGCGCCGCGGCGGCCCGCACGAGGGCCCTGGCCCGCTCGACGACACCTCCGTCGACGTCGGGCAGCGTCGCCGGGTCTATGGCCCGCACGAGCCGCGTGAACTCCTTGAGCGTGAACGTGCGAAGACCCGCCGAGTGGCCCATCGAGATGACCTGCGCCCGGTGGTCCCGGGTCGCCGTCAGGACGAGGTCCGCGCGGATGACGTGCTCGTCGAGGAGTTCGCGCCCTTTGAAGCCGGAGGCGTCCGCCCCGAAGTCCGCGAGCACCGCCTCGGCGTTGGTCTCCATGGGGGCGCCCTCGTGCCCCCACGTGCCCGCGCTCTCCACGATCAGGCCGCCGGTGAAGGGATCACCCAGGCGGTCGGCCAGGGCATGCCTGGTCAGCCGCTCGGTGATGGGCGAGCGGCACACATTGCCGGTGCTGACGTGGAGGATGCGGAACGAACCGGGATAAGCCGCTATGCCACGCCCCGTCTCAGGGGCTGTCAATTCGCCACCTCGAGGTCGGGTACCACCTTGCGGAGCTCCTCCGCGTCCAGGGCACCCGCGCGCAGCAGTACCGGCACCTTCCCGGTGACGTCCACGATCGAGGAGGGGACGATGCCCGGCGTCGGGCCGCCGTCCAGGTACACGGAGACGGAGTCGCCGAGCATCTCCTGCGCGGCGTCACAGTCCTCCGGGGCGGGGTGCCCGGTGAGGTTCGCCGAGGAGACCGCCATGGGGCCGACCTCGGTGAGCAGTTCGATGGCCACGGGGTGCAGCGGCATCCGGATCGCGACGGTCCCACGGGTGTCCCCGAGGTCCCACTGGAGCGAGGGCTGCTGCTTGGCGACCAGGGTCAGCGCACCGGGCCAGAAGGCGTCGACGAGCTCCCAGGCCGACTCGGAGAAGTCGGTGACCAGGCCGTGCAGCGTGTTCGGGGAGCCGATGAGGACAGGGGTGGGCATATTGCGGCCACGGCCCTTGGCGTCGAGCAGGTCGGCGCAGGCCTCCGGCGTGAAGGCGTCGGCACCGATGCCGTAGACGGTGTCGGTGGGCAGGACGACCAGCTCGCCACGGCGGACGGCCGACGCGGCCTCGCGCAGACCGGTCGTACGGTCGGTCGCGTCATTGGTGTCGTATCGCCGTGCCATCTAGCTGGCCTCCTCGTACACGTACTGCTGGCTTGAAGTGGGTGTGCTCACGGCATCGCCTTGCGGGCGGTCGCGAACCTCGGCCGGTTGTTGAGGTCGGGGTGGTCGGCCGCGTCGGCCCAGCCCCGCTCCTCGGTGAAGATCCACGGCACCTGGCCGCCCTGGGTGTCGGCGTGCTCGATGACGACGACTCCGCCGGGCCGCAGGAGGCGGTGTGCGGTGCGCTCGATGCCGCGGATCAGGTCGAGGCCGTCCTCGCCGGAGAAGAGCGACAGTTCCGGGTCGTAGTCCCGGGCTTCCGGAGCGACGTACTCCCACTCGGTGAGCGGGATGTACGGCGGGTTCGAGATGAGGAGGTCGACCTGGCCGTCCAGCTCCGGCAGGGCGTCGCGCGCGTCGCCCTGGGAGAGCTTGACCCTGGACCCCTCGACGTTCTTGCGCGTCCACTTCAGGGCGTCCTCGGACAGCTCCACGGCGTGCACACGCGAGCGCGGGACCTCCTGCGCCATGGCCAGGGCGATGGCCCCGGAGCCCGTACAGAGATCGACGATGAGCGGCTCGACGACGTCCATCGCGCGCACGGCGTCTATGGCCCAGCCGACGACCGACTCGGTCTCCGGGCGCGGCACGAAGACACCGGGGCCGACCTGCAGTTCGAGGTAGCGGAAGAACGCACGCCCGGTGATGTGCTGGAGCGGCTCGCGGGCCTCGCGGCGCGCGATCGTCTCCCAGTACCGGGCGTCGAAGTCCGTGTCCTTGACGGAGTGCAGCTCGCCCCGCTTCACGCCGTGCACGAAGGCGGCGAGCTCCTCCGCGTCGTTGCGCGGCGAGGGCACGCCGGCGTCGGCCAGCCGCTGGGTGGCCTGGGCCACTTCCGCGAGCAGCAGGTTCACGCTGGTCCTCCGGGGCTGAGCTGAGCGATGGGCGGGTGCGGTCGTGGCTCAGGCTGCCGCGAGCTTGGCTGCGGAGTCCGCGTCGACGCAGGCCTGGATGACCGCGTCGAGGTCTCCGTCGAGCACCTGGTCCAAGTTGTACGCCTTGAAGCCGACGCGGTGGTCCGAGATCCGGTTTTCCGGGAAGTTGTACGTACGGATCTTCTCGGAGCGGTCAACCGTGCGGACCTGGCTGCGACGGGCGTCCGCAGCCTTGCTCTCCGCTTCCTCCTGAGCCGCGGCAAGGAGCCTGGAGCGCAGGATACGCATCGCCTGCTCCTTGTTCTGCAGCTGGCTCTTCTCGTTCTGGCAGGACGCCACGACGCCGGTGGGCAGGTGCGTGATGCGCACCGCGGAGTCGGTGGTGTTGACCGACTGGCCGCCGGGGCCCGAGGAGCGGTAGACGTCGATGCGCAGGTCGTTGGCGTGGATCTCCACGTCGACCTCCTCGGCCTCGGGCGTCACCAGGACGCCGGCCGCGGAGGTGTGGATCCGGCCCTGCGACTCGGTCGAGGGCACGCGCTGCACGCGGTGCACGCCGCCCTCGTACTTCAGCCGCGCCCAGACGCCCTGTCCTGGCTCGGTCGCGCCGTTGCCGCCCTTGGTCTTCACGGCGACCTGGACGTCCTTGTAGCCGCCGAGCTCGGACTCGGTGGCGTCGATGATCTCGGTCTTCCAGCCGACGCGCTCCGCGTACCGCAGGTACATGCGAAGGAGGTCGCCGGCGAAGAGCGCCGACTCGTCGCCGCCCGCGCCCGCCTTGACCTCAAGGATGACGTCCTTGTCGTCGTTGGGGTCCCGGGGCACCAGGAGGAGCCGCAGCTTCTCGGTGATCTCCTCGCGCTGCTTCTCCATGTCCTTGACCTCAGCGGCGAACTCCGGGTCCTCCGCGGCCAGTTCACGGGCCGTCGCGATGTCGTCGCCGGTCTGCTTCCAGGCGCGGTACGTCGAGACGATCGGGGTCAGCTCGGCGTAGCGCTTGTTGAGCTTGCGCGCGTTGGCCTGGTCGGCGTGGACCGAGGGGTCCGCGAGCTTTGTCTCCAGATCGGCGTGCTCGCCGATCAGTTCCTCGACCGCCTCGAACATCGGGGTCTCCTGAGTTTTCTGCACGAAGGTTCTGCGCGAAGGTTCTGCGCGACATGGCGACGCGGCATGGCTGCTGCGATCAGACGGCAAAGCGCCGGTCCCAACCGCCCCCTCCCGGGGGCGGCCGAAGACCGGCGCAGTGGCTCGCTACTTGTTGGCGGCGGCAGCCTTGCCGAAGCGGGCCTCGAAGCGGGCCACGCGGCCACCGGTGTCGAGGATCTTCTGCTTGCCCGTGTAGAACGGGTGGCACTCGGAGCAGACCTCGGCGCGGACGGTGCCGCTGGAGATCGTGCTGCGGGTGGTGAATTCGGCGCCACAGGTGCAGCTGACCTGGGTCTCGACGTACTCGGGGTGGATCTCGCGCTTCAAGGTGTCTCCTAGTTTCGGGAGGGCGCCGGGTCGTACGCGCGGATTGCTCGTACGTGAACCGGGGCCGACGTACCAGTCTGCCAGGACCGGTCGCATCTGCCCAAACCGGGGTGGGTCCTGTTCTATTCCCGGCGGGCTGTGCCGCGGGCCGGGAACGCCGTCAGTCGCTGGTCACGACATCGCTCGCGTCGCCCTTGTCGCCCGCGGACTTCTCGGTGGCGGACTTGGGGATCGGCTTGTCGGCCTTGAGCGCCGCCCAGACCTGCCGGTCGGCCTTCTCCAGGGGAAGGACGCGGTTGGGGTCGGCGGGGTCGTACTGGATGGGCAGGGTCACCATCTTCATGTCGCCCGCGCCGATGCCCTTGAGGCCGCTCGCGAAGCCCGCGAGGCTCTTGACGTCGTTCAGCTCGGAGTCGGTGGTGATGGCGCTGGTCGCGTCGTTCGCCAGGTCGTAGAGCTTCTTCGGGTTGCTGAAGACGCCGACGTCCTTGACCTGGTTGATCAGGGCCTTGATGAAGGCCTGCTGAAGCTGGATGCGGCCGAGGTCGCTGCCGTCGCCGACGGCGTGCCGGGTGCGGACGAGGCCGAGGGCCTGCTCGCCGGTGAGCTGGTGCGTGCCGGCCTTGAGGTTGAGGTGGCTGTCCTTGTCGTTGATCGCCTTCTTGGTGGTGATCTCGACGCCACCGAGGGTGTTGATCAGCTTCTTGAAGCCCGTGAAGTCGACTTCCACATAGTGATCCATCCGGATGCCGGACATTTTCTCCACGGTCTTGACGGCACAGGCGGGGCCGCCGACCTCGTACGCCGTGTTGAACATCTGCCGCTGGCCGCCGGGATCCGTCTCGCCGTCGTTCGTCTTGCACTCGGGGCGGGATATGAGGGTGTCGCGGGGTATCGAGACGACGCTGGCCGTCTTGTGGCCCTTGTTCACGTGCACGACCATCGCCGTGTCCGAGCGGGCGGCGCCCTCGTCCTTGCCGTACTTGGCGTTGTCGCCGGAGCGGGAGTCCGAGCCGAGGACGAGGATGTCCTGCGAGCCGTTGTCGACGTTCTCGGGGCGGTCCGTGCCGAGCGCCGCGTTGATGTCGACGCCCTTGATGTTGCCGTTGAGCTTGAAGTACACGAAGCCGAGGCCCGCACCGCCGAGGACGACCACCGATGCCGCGGTCCACGCGGTGACGACGAGGACCTTGCTGCGCTTGTCGCGGGGCTTGCGACGACGACCGCCACCGCCCTTGGGGCGCTTCGGTGCCGTATCCGCGGGTGCGCTCTCGTCGGTCATGTGCTCCTCAGTCCTCGTCGGGTCGGTTACCCCCTGCTTTCAGGGTCAGGCACGGTTTGGCGTCGGTAGTCAGCGTTTTGTCGTCACTGGTCAGACGTGGAAACCGAAAGAAGGGTTGCACAGCGCTTTGTGGGCGCCCCGGCGCGCGCTCGTGACGCATCGTGCACTCCCGTCCCGCCCTTCCAGCTTCTCACCTGCGGTTTTTTCCGTCACGGGGCTACTGCCCGTGACCGTAAGAATCTCTTAGGTGTGTGGCCAAGGTCATTCAGCGCAAAGGGCCGCCCCCGTCGGATGACGGGGGCGGCCCTTTGCGTGCGCGAGTCGCGCGAGGACTACACGAGGACTAGTCGTTGCCGTTGCCCGGCGTCGGGGTCGTCTTCGCGATCTGCATGAGGAACTCGGCGTTCGACTTCGTCTGCTTCATCTTGTCGAGAAGCAGCTCGATGGCCTGCTGCGAGTCGAGCGCGTGCAGCACCCGGCGCAGCTTCCAGACGATCGCGAGCTCCTCCGCGTTGAGGAGGATCTCTTCCTTGCGGGTGGAGGACGCGTCGACGTCCACCGCCGGGAAGATGCGCTTGTCCGAGAGCTTCCGGTCGAGCTTGAGCTCCATGTTGCCGGTGCCCTTGAACTCCTCGAAGATCACCTCGTCCATGCGCGAACCGGTGTCGACGAGCGCGGTGGCGAGGATGGTCAGCGAGCCGCCGTCCTCGATGTTGCGCGCCGCACCGAAGAAGCGCTTCGGCGGGTAGAGCGCGGTCGAGTCGACACCACCGGACAGGATGCGGCCGGAGGCCGGGGCCGCCAGGTTGTACGCACGGCCCAGGCGGGTGATCGAGTCGAGGAGCACGACCACGTCGTGACCCAGCTCCACGAGACGCTTGGCGCGCTCGATGGCCAGCTCGGCGACCGTGGTGTGGTCCTCGGCGGGACGGTCGAAGGTCGAGGAGATGACCTCGCCCTTCACCGACCGCTGCATGTCGGTGACCTCTTCCGGACGCTCGTCGACCAGGACGACCATCAGGTGGCACTCGGGGCTGTTCGTGGTGATCGCGTTCGCGACCGCCTGCATGATCATGGTCTTGCCGGTCTTCGGCGGAGCCACGATCAGACCGCGCTGGCCCTTACCGATCGGCGACACGAGGTCGATGATGCGGGTGGTGAGCACGCCCGGGTCGGTCTCCAGACGGAGCCGGTCCTGCGGGTAAAGGGGCGTCAGCTTGTTGAACTCCGGTCGCCCGCGCCCGGATTCGGCCGCCATGCCGTTCGCCGAGTCGAGGCGGACGAGCGCGTTGAACTTCTCGCGGCGCTCGCCGTCCTTGGGCTGACGGACGGCGCCGGTGACGTGGTCACCCTTGCGCAGACCGTTCTTGCGGACCTGGGCGAGCGACACGTACACGTCGTTCGGGCCCGGGAGGTAACCCGAGGTCCGGATGAACGCGTAGTTGTCGAGGATGTCCAGGATGCCCGCGACGGGGATCAGTACGTCGTCGTCGGCGACCTGCGGCTCGTTGGCGCCGCCGAACTCGTCGCGGCCACGACGGCCACGGCGGTCGCGGTAGCGGCCACGGCGGCCGCGACGGCCACCCGCCTCGTCGTCGAAGTCGTCCTGCGGGCCGTTGTCCCGCTGGTCGCGCTGCTGACGGTCCTGGCGGTCGCCACGGTCCTGGCGGTCCTGACGGCCGCCGCCCTGCTGGCGGTTGCCGCCCTGCGGCTGGTCGTCGCCCTTGTTGCCACGGCGGTCACGGTCGCGGCCACGGCCCTGACGGTCGCGGTCACGGCGCTCACGGCGGCCGTCGGCGTTGTCACCCGAGCCGTCGCCCTTGGCCTCGGACGAACCGTCCGTCCTGGCCTCGTTCTTGGCGTCGTTCTTCGGCTCGCTCTTCGCCTCGGCGGTGACCGTCTCGGGGCTGCCCGCGTCGGCGGTGGCACGGCGACGGCCGCGACGCTCGCCCTTGTCGGCACCCGCGGGCTGGCCCGGGATGTCGATCTGCTGCTGGGCGGTGGCCTCTTCGGCCTTGGCGCCCGCGGTCTGCTCGGCCTTGTCGGCCTTGCTCGCCTTGGTGCCCTTGTCCGTGCTCGCTGCGGTGTCCTCGCCCGTCCGGGCCTTCGAGGTTGCGCGTCGCTTGGGCTTGGTCTCGGCGTCCGTGGCGGACGCGGACGGCGCGGCACTCTTGGCGGGGGCACTGCCCCCGGCCTGCGCCTCCTTGATGACCTCGATCAGCTGGCTCTTGCGCATCCGCGCGGTGCCCTTGATACCGAGGCCGGATGCGACCTGCTGCAGTTCCGCCAGCACCATGCCATCGAGGCCGGTGCCGCGGCGCCGCCGGGACCCGGCCGAAGCACCGGTGGCAGGCGCCGCAGAGGCGTCCGTGGCGGGCGTGTCGGCAGTCACGCCCATCAGATCGGTGGTGTCGCTCACGAAGGGTCCTTCCCTGGAGCGGACGTCGGCCTGTCTGGCTCGGCGACCGGTTGTGCTGTCCGGAGGTCCTCTGGTGTGTGGACCGTGCCGGGGCGGTGGTCCGCCAACGCGCGGCGGAAGAATTCACTGGTGATGGCGAGTCCCGGTGAGGTGCCACTGAGGTGCGGTGTCACTCGGCTCGGTCACGCCGGTTCCGGAGCGTGCTCGGCGCTGCTCAATGCGAGGCACAGAGCAGTTTGGGAGGCTCCCGGAAGGATGGATGTCCCGGACGGGGACACAAAGCACCTCGCCATGGTGGGGTCGGGTGCAGACTTGAGGTTAACACTACCGGATCCAACAAACATTCCCCCTCTTCTCATCCGGCTACCAGCTGTCAGGGCGCAAGCGGCAGCACGCTCGCGCCGGTCGCGTCGAGCGCCAGACGGTTGGCCGCCCAGCCCTCTCCCGCAAGGCGTGCGACCTTGTCCGCCGCACTCTCATCGGCCAGCGCGAGGACCGTGGGTCCCGCGCCGGAGATCATTGCCGGGACACCGTCCGCGCGCAGGCGTTCCACCAGGGCGGCGCTCTCCGGCATGGCGGGTGCGCGGTACTCCTGGTGGAGCCGGTCCTCGGTTGCGGGAAGCAGCAGCTCGGGGCGCCTGGTCAGGGCCTCGACGAGCAGTGCGGCCCGGCCCGCGTTGGCGGCCGCGTCGACGTGCGGGACGGTGCGCGGGAGCAGTCCGCGCGCGGTCTCGGTGAGGACGGGCTTTCCCGGTACGAAAACCACCGGAACGATGGAACCGGCGGGCTCCATCCTGATCGCCCGCGCCGATCCGCCGTCCATCCAGGAGAGCGTGAAACCGCCGAGCAGACAGGCGGCGACGTTGTCCGGGTGGCCCTCGATCTCGGTGGCGAGCTCAAGCAGGGCGTTGTCGTCCAGACGGGCGTCCCCGCCTATCGTCACGGCGCGCGCGGCGACGATGCCCGCGCAGATGGCGGCGGACGAGGAGCCGAGGCCCCGGCCGTGCGGAATGCGGTTGGCGCAGACGATTTCGAGCCCGCGCGGCTGTCCGCCGAGCAGGTCGAAGGCGGTACGCAGGGAACGTACGAGCAGATGCGACTCGTCGCGCGGGAGCGTCTCGCTGCCCTCACCTGCGATGTCGATGTTCAGTCCGGTGTCGGCCACCCGCACGACGACGTCGTCGTACAGCCCCAGCGACAGGCCGAGGGCGTCGAAGCCCGGGCCGAGGTTGGCGCTGGTGGCGGGGACGCGCACCCGGACGGCGGCGGCGCGGAACGCGGGACCGGCCATCGCTCGATGACTCTCCTTGAGCTGCGATCTTTTGAGGACTTGCCACGTGATGAGGCACTACCCGAAGGCCGCTCTGCGGCAGCACCGCGGCATATGCGGCGGGGCGGGTTCGGTACAGCCTATCGAAGGAAGGTTCTGTGGCGACATAGGGCGCACAGGAGGCGCACGATGCGTGTCGTAAGCCCCCTGTGCACCCCCTATGCGGAGTTGCGGGTTTTCCGGACGGGTATGCCCGCCCTGCCGCCTGCGATAACGCCGAACGGCGTGATCAGGCCAGACCGAGTCGCTCGGCCGCGGCGGCCGAGTCGACCGGGACCGTGACCGGCTGCGGCGCGCCGGCGACGGCCCAGTCCGGGTCCTTGAGGCCGTTTCCGGTGACGGTGCAGACGATGCGCTGCCCCTTGTCGACCTTGCCCTGCTCGGCGGCCTTCAGCAGACCGGCGACCGAAGCGGCCGACGCCGGCTCGACGAAGACACCCTCCTGGGAGGCCAACAGCTTGTAGGCGCGCAGGATCTCACGGTCCGTCACCTCGTCGATGAAGCCGTCCGACTCGTCGCGCGCGTCGAGGGCGAACTGCCACGACGCGGGGTTGCCGATGCGAATCGCGGTGGCGATCGTCGACGGGTCCTTGACGATCTCGCCGCGCACGATGGGCGCGGAACCGGAAGCCTGGAAGCCCCACATGCGGGGAGTGCGCGTCGAGATCGAGTCGGCGGCGTACTCCTTGTAGCCCTTCCAGTAGGCCGTGATGTTGCCCGCGTTGCCGACCGGCAGGACGTGGATGTCGGGGGCGTCGCCGAGCGCGTCCACGATCTCGAAGGACGCGGTCTTCTGGCCCTCGATGCGGAACGGGTTGACCGAATTGACCAGCGCCACCGGGTAGTTCTCGGAGAGGGCGCGGGCGAGGTTCAGGCAGTCGTCGAAGTTGCCGTCGACCTGGAGGATCTTCGAGCCGTAGACGAGCGCCTGGCCCATCTTGCCGAGCGCGATCTTGCCCTGCGGTACGAGGACGGCGCAGACCATTCCCGCGCGTACGGCATAGGCGGCGGCCGAGGCCGACGTGTTGCCGGTGGAGGCGCAGATGACGGCCTTCGCGCCCTCCTCCTTGGCCTTCGTGATCGCCATCGTCATGCCGCGGTCCTTGAAGGACCCGGTCGGGTTGGCGCCCTCGACCTTGAGATGCACCTCGCAGCCCGTGCGCTCGGAGAGCACCTGCGCGGGCACGAGCGGCGTGCCGCCCTCGCGGAGCGTCACGACCGGCGTCGTGTCGGAGACGGGAAGACGGTCCCGGTACTCCTCGATGATTCCGCGCCATTGGTGGGTCATTGCTGCCTACTCCCCTTCAACCCGCATGATGCTGGCGACACCACGCACGGTGTCGAGATTCCGCAGCGCCTCGACGGTGCCGGTGAGGGCTGCGTCGGGCGCGCGGTGGGTGACGACGACGAGGGAGGCCTCGCCGTCCTTGCCCGTCTGACGGACCGTATCGATCGATACGCCGTGCTCGGCGAAGACCGTCGCGACCTGGGCGAGTACACCCGGCTTGTCGGCTACGTCGAGGCTGATGTGGTAGCGCGTGACGACCGCGCCCATGGAGTTCACGGGCAGCTGGGTGTACGCGGATTCGCCGGGCCCGGTGGCCTCGGCGAGCTTGTTCCGGCAGACGGCGACGAGGTCGCCGAGAACGGCCGACGCGGTGGGGGCGCCGCCCGCGCCGGGACCGTAGAACATGAGCTGGCCCGCGGCCTCCGCCTCCACGAACACGGCGTTGTACGCCTCGCGCACCGACGCCAGCGGATGGCTGAGCGGAATCATCGCGGGGTGCACGCGCGCGGTGACGGACCCGCCGTCGGCGGCCCGCTCACAGATGGCGAGCAGCTTGATGGTGCAGCCCATGCGCTTCGCGGAGGCGAAGTCGGCGCCGGTCACCTCGGTCATGCCCTCGCGGTACACGTCGTCGAGACGCACGCGCGTGTGGAAGGCGATACCGGCGAGGATCGCGGCCTTGGCGGCGGCGTCGAAGCCTTCGACGTCGGCGGTCGGGTCGGCTTCCGCGTATCCGAGGGCGGTGGCCTCGTCGAGGGCTTCCTGATAGCCGGCACCGGTGGTGTCCATGGCATCGAGGATGAAGTTGGTCGTGCCGTTCACGATTCCGAGGACGCGGTTGACCTTGTCACCGACCAGGGACTCGCGCAGCGGCCGGATCAGCGGAATGGCACCGGCGACGGCAGCCTCGTAGTACAGATCCCGGCCGTGCTCCAGGGCGGCGGCGTGCAGCGCGGCGCCGTCCTGGGCGATGAGCGCCTTGTTGGCGGAGACGACGGACGCACCGTGCTCGAAAGCGGTGGTGATGAGGGTCCTGGCAGGCTCGATGCCCCCGATGACCTCGACGACCACATCAATGTCACCACGTTTGACCAGCGCGGTCGCGTCCGTGGTGACCAGCGAGGGGTCGATCCCGTCCCGCACCTTCGACGGGCGGCGGACGGCGACCCCGGCGAGCTCGACCGGGGCACCGATCCGGGCCGTGAGGTCGTCGGCATGCGTCGTCATGATGCGCGCCACCTCTGAGCCGACAACCCCACAGCCCAGCAGCGCCACCTTCAGCGGACGCGTACGCATCATCCGACCTCACTTCTCATACATCTACAGTGGGACCAGTCTCACCCACCGGATCGCAGTTTCTATCCACTGTCCGGATCGTGAGACACCTATTTCACTGGCCGATACTTTGCCGGCCCTTGCTTCTCGGCCGATTTTTCCTCAGCCGACATCCAGACGCAGGAGATCTTCCTCCGTCTCGCGCCGGACGATGACCCGCGCCTCACCATCCCGCACGGCGACGACCGGCGGACGGAGGGCGTGGTTGTAGTTGCTCGCCATGGAACGGCAGTACGCACCGGTCGCGGGCACGGCGATCAGATCTCCGGGAGCGAGGTCGGCCGGCAGGAACGCGTCCTTCACCACGATGTCCCCGCTCTCGCAGTGCTTGCCGACGACGCGGACGAGCATGGGCTCGGCGTCGGACTCGCGCGAGACGAGCGCGACGCTGTACTCGGCGTCGTAGAGAGCGGTACGGATGTTGTCGGACATGCCGCCGTCGACGGAGACGTACGTACGCAGTCCTTCGAGCGGCTTGACGGTGCCGACCTCATAGAGGGTGAAGGCGGTGGGCCCGACGATGGCGCGCCCCGGCTCGACGGAGATACGAGGGGTCCGCAGATCGGCGGCCTCGCACTCGCGCGTCACGATCTCGCCGAGCGCCTTGGCGATCTCGTGCGGCTCGCGGGGGTCGTCCTCGGAGGTGTAGGCGATGCCGAGCCCGCCTCCGAGGTCGATCTCGGGAAGCTCGACGCCGTGCTCGTCACGGATCTCGGCGAGCAACTGCACCACGCGCCGCGCGGAGACCTCGAACCCGGCCATGTCGAAGATCTGCGACCCGATGTGCGAGTGCACGCCGATGAGCTCGAGCCCGTCGAGCTGGAGCGCCCGCCGCACCGCCTCGGCGGCCTGTCCTCCGGCGAGGGCGATGCCGAACTTCTGGTCCTCGTGGGCGGTGGCGATGAACTCGTGGGTGTGGGCCTCGACGCCGACGGTCACCCGGATCTGCACACGCTGACGGACCCCGAGCCGCTCGGCGATGTGAGCGACGCGCGCGATCTCCTGGAAGGAGTCGAGCACGATGCGTCCCACGCCGGCTTCGACGGCCCGCTCGATCTCGTCCTCGGTCTTGTTGTTGCCGTGGAAGGCGATGCGGTCGGCGGGCATGCCGGCGGCGAGGGCGGTGGCGAGCTCACCACCGCTGCAGACGTCGAGGTTGAGCCCTTCCTCGTGCAGCCACCGCACGACGGCACGCGAGAGGAAGGCCTTCCCGGCGTAGAAGACATCGGCGTCGGAGCCGAAGGCACCGCGCCAGGCGTGGCAGCGGGCACGGAAGTCGGCCTCGTCGAGGAAGTAGGCGGGCGTGCCGAACTCCTCGGCGAGCCGGGTCACTTCGATCCCGCCGACGGTGACAACGCCGTCGGCGCTCCGGCCGACGGTCTGCGACCAGACCTTGGGGTCGAGGGAGTTCAGATCGGCGGCCGGGGCGGTGTAGTGCCCTTCGGGCAGTACGTCGGCGTGGCGGGGCCCGGCGGGGTGTGCGGAACGGCTCATGTCGCGGTCGTCTCTCTCACTTCATTCACGTCTGTCTTCACGTGTCACAAGTACTCGGGGGCACTGATGCCGAGCAGGGACAGGCCGCCTGCGAGCACCGTCCCGGCGGCTTCGGCGAGCGCGAGCCGGGCGCGGTGGGCGGCCGAGGGTTTCTCGTCACCAAGCGGCAGGACGGCGGGCTTGAAGGCGAGGAAGGCATCGGCGGTGGTGACGAGATGCCGGGCGAGGCGGTCGGGGGCGCGGTGGCGGGCGGCTGCGGCGAGGACGCGGGGGTGGTCGGCGAGGGCGTCGAGGAGGGCCTGGGCCTCTGGCCCGGCTAGGTCCCCGGGGGCGCTGTCGAAGCCGAGGGCGGCGGCGTTGCGGGTGAGGGCGCGGGTGCGGGAGTGGGCGTACCGCACGCGGAAGAGGGGGTTGGCGGCGCGCTGGACCAGGTGCTCGTGCTCGTCGCCGATGCGGGGCCGGTCGTGGGCGGCGGGGTACAGGAGGGCCCAGCGGGCGGCGTCACGGCCGAGGGGGGTGGGGTCCTGCGGGGCGGGGACGGGGCGGAGGGTCTCCGTCTGCGCGGCAGGCTCTTCCTGGGCGTCGAGGTGGACACCCAGGGAGCCCCAGCCGGGGTCGGGCGCTTCGTCGCAGGTGAGGCGTGCGAGAACGCCCTGGGATACGAGGATCCGGCGCAGCGAGTCGGCGAGCACGGCGGCGCGGACTTCGCGGGGGAAGTGGAGCTGTCGGGCTTCGCCGGTGGCCTCGACGTGCCCGTAGGAGACGCCGCGGGTGAGTACGTCCCTTACGAAACCGGCGGAGGCGCTGCCACTCTTGCCGCTCTTGTCACCGCTCTGGTCGAGAGTGATGTTGAGGAAACCGGGCCCGGTGATGTCGATGGCCGCGATGCCGGGCTCCCGGGCGAGGCGCGGGGACAACACTTCGGCCACCTGGAGCGGCGAGCGCCCTGCGGCGCGGGCGACCTGTAGGGCGACGTTGGTGGCGTAATCCCCGCAGCCGCCGGGCCGGGGCCGCTCGACGAGGACCCTCCCGGCCGTGCCCACGTCATCGAGGTCGTCCAGGCCGCTGAGCTCCCCGTCATCGACGGCACGGCGCATGGCGCGCAGCACGGTGCGGGAGAGCTCGACGGGGGTCACGGGACAAGCGTATGGGAGGAGGGGGGTGGGGACGCGACCCGGTTTCCCGGATGGTCCGGGATGTGGACGGGGAGAGGGCTATGTGGCCCCTCCGCCGGCGAGGCGGGCACGGCTTACGAGGTCGGCGCGGCGGACGAGCAGATCGGCGGCTGGGTCAGCCGCTGGGGGCCAGTCGCTGGGGGCCAGCCGCCGGGTCAGCCGCCGGAACGGCCGGCGCGGGAGGCCTCGCCGGTGGCCCCGCACTCATTGCCGAGGGCGCCACGCCCACCAGACCCGCCACGCTCGCTGCCGTGCTCCATCAACTGCCTTACGATCCCCAGCAGTTCGGCAGGTTCGAAGGGCTTGGCAAGGAAGGCGTCCACCCCTACCTCAAGCCCGCCCTCCACCTCGTACTGGGTGCAGGCACTGACGATGACGATGGGCAGATCCCGGGTCCGCGGATCGGAGCGCAGCCGAGCGGCGGCACGCAGCCCGTCGAGGCGGGGCATCACCACGTCGAGCGTGACGACATCGGGCCTGACCTGGTTCACCACATCCAGGCACTCGGCACCATCGGCCGCGGTCACGACCTCGAAGCCCTCCAGCTCGAGGTTGACCCTGATCAGTTGCCGGATGACCTTGTTGTCGTCCACAACAAGCACGCGGCCGGACACGCCTGACACAACTCGAGAGTAGGTCCGCGCCCGCCACCGCGTCCGGGTTTTCCCCACTTCCGCCCCGTGCGGGGGACTGTGCGGCGGGGCGGACGTAGAGCGTCCGGCGGACCAAGGGTGACCTCTGGGACGCAGGGTGCGGATGCGGCGGCGCTAGGGCCACGGAGTACGGCACGGAGGTGGGGAAATACCTGTTCATGGGGAGCCGTTAGGAGCTGGTAGGGTTCTACACGTCGCCGCGCAAGCCGCGCCGATACGCCCCCGTAGCTCAGGGGATAGAGCAACGGCCTCCGGAGCCGTGTGCGCAGGTTCGAATCCTGCCGGGGGCACCTTGTAGTAGGTGTCCCAAGACCCCGCCATCAGCGCTTTCGCTGAGGGCGGGGTCTTGGCGTATGTGCAGGCGACTGTCCGTTCACTGTTCGTCGGGCTGTGAGCGGTCGGTGGTGCGGGCTGGGTCTCCCGTTCGTGGGTGACCCCAACCGCGCCGTACCGCCCACCGGATGAGGCCGATCACGAGCGCCGCGGCCAGAGAGCCGCAGAACTCGGGCAGCGCGGCTTCCAGGATGTCCAGCACCGTGCTCGGTACGTCGAGAGCGGCGGCAGTGTCGAGTGATGGTGCTCCAAAGTTGGACTGTCGTGCCATGACGGTCCCCTCCCCTTTTCGGTCTTTCGGTCCCGTCCTGTTTTCAGGTGGCCGTCGCGGAGACAATGGGCTGCCCGGGGGCGGTGGCCCAGCAGGCGCGGGACAGCCTGGGACGCAGGGGGACGCGCTCCTGTTCGCCGGTACCGGGGTGAGCACGGACCGCGGGACGTGGTGGGCTCCTGTGGGACTTCGTACGACGGAAGGGCCGGGGGGATGACGGCGGAGGTCGACTCGCGTCAGGCGTACGCACGGTTCCTGCGGCGACAGGCCCACAACGCTGGTCTGGGAGCCAGGGAGTTGGCTGTGCGCTTCGCGCAGGCACAGCAGGAGCAGGACCGGCACGGGGGGAGCCGGTCACGGAGGGCGGACGGATGTGCGGTCAGCGGTATGCCCCACTCCAAGTCCCACATCGACCGGGTACTCAAGGCGCAGACCCTGCCCGCGCCGGTCTGGCCGTTCACCCAGCAGTTCCTGATGATCACCAGCAGGGCCGCCGGGCTGACGGCCGAGGAGCACCGAGAACGCCTGAGCACGGCGAAAGCCCTGGTACAGGACGTCGAGAACGCCCGCTCCGCCGAACTCGTACACGACGGCGCCACGCCCGCCGAGAGCGAACATGAGGCAGCGGTCGCGGCCCTGCGTCTCGAAGTCGACCTGGAGCGCGCCCGCCACACCGAGACGCGGTTGCGCTACGCGCTGCGGGACGCTCAGTTCCTGATGGCCACCTTGTGGTCCATCATCAGTGCGCTGCGGGACATCATTTCCGATCATGCGGTGCTCGCCGCCTGTGCACAGCGCGATGGTGCCGGTCCCGGCGAACGCGCCCGGCTGCACGACGAGACCCGACTGGCCATCAGCCACAAGCAGTCCGCAGACGCCGAAGCCACCAGGGTCGAGTCCCGTATCCGCACGTTGGAGACGCTCTGGGAACAGGCCGGCACCGAGTTGCGCCGTCTCTCCCTCCACCCCGAAGCAGCCGGTCTGCCCGCACCGTCCGACGATCCGCCCCAGCCGTCCCGGCCGTCGCGGATCGTCATCCCGCACGAGCTCCTCGCCCAGCCGGCCCTTGACGACATCGCCGCCGCGTTGCATCGCGTCCATATGGTCAACGCTCAAGAAGAACTCGCCGTCGTCGGCTTCGAGCACGACGTCACACCCGCGGGCATGGCTCCGGCGGGAGGCGAGTTCACTGTGCTGGTGGCGGCCACTCACCTCACCGATCCGGACAACAGGCGGTCCGCCCTGACCACCTTGCTAGCCACGTGGCTGCATCGCCCGGAAGCCCAGGGCGTCGTGATCCGTCTCACGGCTGACCCGGAGCGGGACCTCCGGCAGACGGCCGCCGAAGCGCTGGCCGTTCATTGGGCAGGAGATCTCACCGCGTTGACCGCCGTCCTGGCACTCTTCCTGGACAGCGACGAAGGGGTGCGTGCAACAGCCGCCGAGGTGACTGCCCAGGGGTGGGCGGGTCATGCCGAGGCACGGGACGCCCTCATCGGCCTCATCCACGACGTCGATCTGCGCGTCCGCTGCGCAGTCGTGGAGGCACTCGCCGACGGGTGGGCGGGGGATGTCGTCGCCCGGGACGCCGTGGTCGTTGTGGCGGGTGACCACAGCGAGTGGCCATATGAGGAGAACACCTGGCGTCAGCCGTTGCGGGCTCGGGCCGCCGGCAGCCTTGCCAGGGGGTGGGCGCGGGACACGGTCGCGCGTGATGCGGTGACCTCTCTCGGGCATGATCCCGATGCGGACGTCCGGGGCACCCTCCCTGGGACGCTGGCGAGTGGATGGACCGGAGATCCCGTCGCCCGGGACCTCGTCGTCGCGCTCGCGCGGGACAGCAGCTACCTCACCCGGCTCAGTGCCGCGATGTCGCTGCCGGACGGATGGAGGGGTGACCCCGTCGCGCGCGAGGCCGTCGTCCGCCTTTGCCACGACAAGGAGAGGAAGCTGCCGACCATTGCCGCACGGGCACTGAAACAAGGTTGGCCACAGACCTGACCGAGGGCCCTTGGCGGCAGCAGGGGCTCCCGAACGCCTTGGTCCAGCTCTTCGAACCTGTCCGGAATCAGGGCTCGATCAGGCCCGCCCTTATTGCGTAGCGCGTCAGTTCCAAGCGGTTTCGTAGGCCCAGTTTGTGGAGCAGGTTCGCTCGGTGTCTGTGGACCGTTTTTATGCTGATGAAGAGCATCTCGGCTATTTCCTTTGACGAGTGGGCCTCTGCCACCAGTTTGAGGACCTCCTCCTCGCGTGCCGTCAGTACCTGGTCGGGTGGCTCCTCGCCGTGGTGGACCCGGTCCAAGTAGTTGCGGATCAGGGCCGTCACCGCGCCCGGGTAGAGGAAGGGCTCGTCCCGCATTGCCGCTCTGCAGGCTGCTACCAGGTCGCGGTCTGCCACCGATTTCAGTACGTAGCCGCTGGCGCCTGCCTTCAGTGCCTGGAAGAAGTACTGCTCGTTGTCGTGCATCGTCAGCATCAGTACGCGTACGCCTGGCTTCAGCGCTGCCAGTTCGCGTGCGGCCTGCAAGCCCGTCATGCGGGGCATCGCTATGTCCAGGACCGCCAGGTCGACCTCGTGGGTGCGGGCCAGGGCTATCGCTTCCGCGCCGTCGCCCGCCTCGGCCACGACCTGTAGGTCCTGTTCGCCGTCGAGGATCAGTCTCACCCCGCGTCGCACCAGTGCGTGGTCGTCCGCCAGGAGTATGCGGATCCTGGGCGTTGGTTTCTCGCTGGTCGTGGTGGTCGTGGTGGTCGTGCTCATTTGTTGGTTTCCGGGGTGGGGGGTGGAGGTAGCTGGAGGCTGATCTGTGTGCCTGTCCGTGGGCTTGAGGTGACGTCGAGCGTTGCCCCTATGAACAGGGCCCGTTCCCGCATTCCGCGGATTCCCGCGCCCTCGTGGGCCACCCCCGTACCGCGGCCGTCGTCCACGACGGTCAGCACCACCGCGCCTTCGGACCGGCGCAGGCTCAGCTCGACCCGGTCGGCCTCGGCGTGGCGGGCCGCGTTGGTCAGGGCCTCCTGGGCCACTCGGTACAGGACCAACTCCGCCTGTGGGTCCAGCGGTGGCAGCTCGGAGTCGAAGCCGCGCACCACCCGCAGTCCCGCGTGCGTCGCGAACTCCGTGGTCAGGGAGGTGAGAGCGCTGATCAGGCCCAGGTCGTCCAGGACTCCCGGGCGCAGCCTGCGCACCAGGCGGCGTACTTCGTCCAGGCTCCCCCTGGTGATCTCCTGCGCCTGTTGCAGCTCGCCGCGCAGGGGTTCGTCCGCCTCGTCCGACGCCCGCTTCAGGGACAGCAGGACCGCCGTCATGGTCTGGCCGACCTCGTCGTGGAGTTCCTGGGCGATGCGGCGCCGTTCGGATTCCTGCGCGAGCAGGACTCGGGCGGTGCTCGCGGCCCGTTCCTGCTCCAGCCGTTCGAGCATCGCGTTGAAGGTGCGGATCAGCTCGGCGGTCTCGCCGTAACCCTGTTCCGGCAGGCGGTGTCCCGGGCGCAGCAGGTCGACCGTCGTCATCAGGCGGGTGAGGCGGTCAAGTGGGGCGAGGCCGATCCGCAGCAGCGCCGCGTTGGCGACCAGCATGACGGCCAGTCCTGCGATGAGGATGACCGCCTCGGTCAGCACCACCGGCACGGAGACGGTCACCGGCGCCCACAGCAGCAGGGCGGTGGCGCTCCCCAGCACCACCGCGTTGAGCGCGAAGATCCGCCAGAACAGGGACAACGGGTGATGCCTTCCTCTTGTTGCCGGGCCTGGTCGGCTTGGTCGGCTTGTCGCTGGGCCTGGTCGGCCACTTGCTGGAGCTTGATCGGCCACTTGCCGGAGCTTGATCGGCCTCCCGGCCAGCCTGCCCTCTGCCCTTCCGTCCGTCTATGGGGTCCAATGCCCATTTCCGCGATGGCGTCGGTCCTTGCCCCGCCGCAGATGGGTATCGCGCCCGATGGGTTTCCCGCGGCCCACCGGCGACCGTGGGGGTGTCGTACAAGCCCCGCCCCCTTGCCCTCTGAAGAAGGACCCGCCATGTCGCTCCCCACCCACACTCCCCCGGCCGAAGCCCACCCCGGACGGCTGACCCCGCGCGAGGCCCGTCGCCGCCTGGAACACGAACGTGGCTCCCGGCTGGCGCAGTTGCGGGCCATCGGTGAGACCGGGCATGAGGCGGACGAGCAGGTGATGGCGGCGCAGAAGGACACCCTTGAACGGGTCCTCAAAGAGATCGGGGCCGCCCTCGACCGTGTCCGGGACGGCAGCTACGGAACCTGCCCCGGCTGCTCGAGGCCCATCCCGGTCGAGCGCCTGGAGATCCTGCCCTACACGAAGTTCTGCGTTCCCTGCCAGCGCAAGGCCGACTGACCGCCGCACGCCCGCCCGCCCTCTCTCCCTCCTCCGTCTCCCGCCCTGCCTTAGGGGTGAAGTGGTGAACCAGCAGCAGACCATCGACGATCGCAGCGCCACGGACAGCGCGCGTCTGTCCTCCGAAGACCTCGCCGCCCTGCGCGCGAACCTGCACGAGCAGTTCCTCTTCCGCAGGGAACAGCTTCAGCAGCTCTCCGCCCCCGCGATGACCCGCGCCGACGCGCTACTCGACCGGCAGAGCGCCGCCCGGACCGAGGTCCGCGTCAAGCTCGCCGCCTCGGCCCGCATGGTCCTCGCCGACGTCGAGGCCGCGCTGAGGCGTATGGACCTCGGCGGCTACGGCTCCTGTCACCTGTGCCGCCGGCCCATCGACCGCGAGCGCCTGACGATCGTGCCGCAGGCCCGCTACTGCGCCCGCTGCCAGCAGGTCCAGGGGGCCGACCGATGATCCCGACACCGTCTCGCCGCCTCTTCGCGGGCATCGCCCTCGACCTGGGCAGCGCCCGGAGCCGTGCCTGGACGTCCGGGCGCCGCATGATTCTCGACGTCCCTACGGTGACCTTCCACGGGGGTGGCGCGGTGTACCCCATCCGGCGCGGGGCGATCGTCGACACCCCCGGAACGGCCCGGATGCTCGACCGGCTGCTCGGCCACCGTCTGCCCCGCTTCGGCCGTCCCCTGCTCATCCTGACCGCGCCCGTCCTTGGCGGAGTCGCCTACCGGGCCGAGGCCCGCGTCGCCGTCGAGGTCCTCCGCCCGCGCGCCGTGCTGACCGTCCCCACCGCGCGAGCCGTCGCCTCGGCCGCGGACGCCGATCTGGCCCGCCCCCTGCTCGTCGTGGACATCGGGGCGCATCTCACCGAGGTCGCCCTCCTCGCCGAAGGCGCGGTGGTCGATGCCCGGCACACCGCCCTGGGCACTAGCGACCTGGACCGTCGCACATCGCCCGCGCCCCCGCTCTCATCCCCGTCCCCGGACCCGTCCCCGTCCGGCCACATCACCGACTGCGTCGCCGCGATGGTGACCGCCATGCTCGAACAGGACCGCAGCCCCCGGACCCGCGAAGCCCTCCGGCGGGGCGCGCTCCTCGCCGGAGGCGGCGCGCTGATCCCCGACATCAGCTGCGGCCTCGCCGCCCAACTGCACGCTCCCGTCAAGCCCGTACCCGCCCCGCACACCGCAGCGGTCCGCGGCGCCGCGAAGCTTCTCCGGGCCGCCCACGGCCACCCCTCCGCCCACCCATAGGCCTCGCTGGCCCCGCCCCCACCGCCAACCCCCAAGGAGAGCCCCCGTGGCCGGCCCCATCCCCCCGGCGCAGCCGCCCCCCGAAGAACCCCGACCCCCGCGCGTTCCGCAGCATCCCCACACCCATCCCCTGCTGTGGCGCTGGCGTCGCAACCCCCTGCGCCGCCGCACCGACCTCGTACAGGCATGGATCGCCGTCGGTCTGTTCCTGGCCGTCCTGACCGCCACCCCGGCCGCGGTCGTCCTGGTCGGCGACGCGGCGCACCGCCACTTCGAACAGAGCGCCCGGCACCAGGCCGGCACCCGGCACCGCACCACCGCGGTCCTCGTCCACGACGCCCCTCGCCACCCCGAGCCCGGGTCGGTCGAGGCGAAGAAGTCCCTCTACCCGGTCGCCGTCCGCTTCACCGACCGCCACGGACACACCCGCACCGCGGAAGCGGACGTCGAACCCGCCCTGACCGCCGGGAACACCATCCCCGTATGGGTCAGCGACGAGGGGAAGCTCACCGGCCCGCCTCTCACCAAGGAGGAGGTACGCGACCACACCAAGGGCTACGCCGTCCTGGCCGCCATAGCCGTCCCCCTCGTGGGCGCCGCCGCCTACGCCTGCGCCCATCGCAGGATCGAGCGGCACAACCTCGCCCAATGGGGCGCGGCTTGGGCCCGTACCGCCCCTCGATGGTCCACCTCTCCCTGACTAACTCCGGCGGATCGGCGGCAGCTCGTACGTCCCGTCGAAGACCGCGGCGTGGGGCGTGTACATCCGCAGGACCGGGCGGAAACGGCCGGTGGGGGTGGGCAGCCAGTTCGCCGCCGTCTTGTCGTCCGTGGGGCGCTGCGGCTGGAGGCGGAGGGTGAGGGAGCCGTCGTCGTCGTAGCTCAGGCCCGGGGTGCGGTCGCCGATGGAGTAACGGTCGATGGGGTTGGGGACGAGGTAGTAGTCCGGCAGGTCGTACATCGTGATCGACCAAAATGCGTCCACCGGCGGCGGTTTCTCGAAGCGCAGGGTGTACGACTGCTCGCCCTCCAGGGGCTGTCCGTCGCCGTCGTTCCACGCCATCGCGTACGCCGCTTCGTAGGCGTGGTTGCCCCAGAGCGCGGTGCGGGCCGATGTGGCGCGGCCCATGCGGCCCAACTCCCGGTCGGTGTAGATCCATTGGGGATCCTTGAGGGTGCCGACCTCGAAGTGGTCGGCGTTGTAGTCGAAGGCGTGATACGTCAGCTTCCAGCCGTTCTGCTCCGGGCTGTCGCCGTGGGTCGACTCGTGCTCGACCTTCTCCTTGCCCGCGGCGAATCCCGCGCGCAGGGCTGCGGCGAGCTCGGGCTCCGGCTGGGCGTAGGGGGTCTGGAGGTCCAACAGCCCCAGGGGGGCGAATTGCTGTTGGTACGTCAGGTCCGCGGGCGCGGGCGGGAAGGCGGCCATCCTCGCCCGCAGCTTCTCGTAGAAGAGGAGCTCCGGTTGGTCGTCGGGGATGTACGTGTGGGTCGGCAGCCCGCGGGGCTCGCCGGATGCCGTCCAGTAGGGCTCCAGGTGCGTGTCCTCCTGGAGCGCGCGTACCGCCGGCACGTCGTCCGGTCCCGCGCAGGCCCAGCGGCCGACGATCGACGCCACGTCCGTCGGCACGGCGATCCGGGTGGCGCCCAGCGGGACCTCCTCGTCCCAGCCGGGCGGCGTGAGGAGGTAGCTGGCGGCACCTGTGCCGGTGGCTCGGCGGCCCACGTACGCGAAGTTGTTGGTCCACGCGTCCACGAACTGCAGGACGTAGTAGCGGCCGTCCGTGTCCGGCACCGTCAGGAGCAGGGCGCCGCCGGAGAGGTCGAGCTGGGCCACCGAGTAGATGGTGTCGTTGTTGACGCTCACGAAGGGGTCGTCGGGGCCCGCCAGCTTGCTCGCGTGGCTGAACTCGTTGAACGGGGCGGGGGCGAGGGAGCCCATGCCCTTGCGGGAGAAGCGGTCGACTTCGTCGAGGTTGAACACCATCGGGTAGCCGTAGATGTACGCCTCGGCCGCCAGCGCCTGGAGATCGGTCGTGCCGTCGGTCATGCCCGCCGCCTTCTCGTGATCAAGCTCGTTCGTCGATCGTCGTGCGTCGTTCGCCGTGCGTCGTTCGTGATCAAGGTTCTACGGACATCGTCGGGCCGCCGTGGCCCTCCTGCCACTCCTGCCGCTCACGCGGCGTGGCGCGGTCACTCCGGTGTGGCCGGGGGCTGATCGCCGTAGCGGCGCTCGAACTTGGCCACCTGGCCCTCGGAGTCCACGACGCGGGCGCGGCCCGTGTAGAAGGGGTGGCTCTCGGAGGAGATCTCCACTTCGACCAGGGGGTACGTCTGGCCGTCGTCCCACTCGATGGTCTGGTCGCTCTCGGCGGTGGAGCGGGTGAGGAAGGCGTAGCCCGCCGAGCGGTCCCGGAAGACCACGGGGCGGTAGTTGCTGTCTTCGTTCTTGTCCTGGGTCATTCCCCCAGGTTCACCGGAGAGACAACCTCCGGCGAGCCTGGGGGCGCCAGGCGGGGGGTGCAGGGCCCACCACCGGGCTCCGCCGCCACAGCACACACCACGCCGGAGCGTCGTCCTCCGGGTCAGCGCTTCGCCGAGTCCCACGCACCGGCGTGGAAGCTGCGCAGGAGAGCGATCATCGCGGCCGCGAGCCGCCAGTCCACACCCGGTGCGTGTACGTGCAGTTTGTCGCCCTTGGACCTGAACTCCAGCGGGACCTGCCCGTTCGCGCGCCACCGGATGCGCCGGGGTGCGCGTGCGAAGCCACCCTCGTTGTTAGGGACGCTGTCGAAGACGCTGACCACGAGGACCACCGTCATCAGGGGCAGCAGGAGCCACCACATCCACCACCACACGATCCTCCCCTTGAAGCCGACCGCTTCCACGCCGCCGGGCTGGTGCACGGTCCAGCGGGTGCGCAGGCGCCTGCCCCGGAGCGCCTTCTCGCGCATGAGCGTGCCGATGACCTCGCCGTGCGCGCCGAGCACCTGAAACCTCGCGACGCCGCGGCGGGCCGACAGGGTCACCACGGTGGCCACCCGCTCCCGGCGCTGATCGTCGGCCCACAAGGCGAAGGAACGGGCCCCGCCGCGCCGGGCCGCGAGGTACGCGGACGTCCCTCCCGGCGGCAGTTCGCGCTCCACGTACACGGCCGACGGCGCCGGCCCCGACCCGTCGGAGAAGCTGACCATGTCCGCCACCCGCGCCTGACCCTGTCCGTCGGCTCGTTTCGGCCCTCCGTACATGGTCAGTACGTTGCTGCTCATCCGACGTGCTCCCCGTGGTAGTCGCTGGCCCAGGCCGGCCCAGTCTGTCCCACCCGCCCCCCAAGGGCATAGCCCCGCTCTGCGGGGGAGTCCGCCGCCCTTGTCGCGCGAGTTCAGGCCCCACACGCCCGCGGTCGGCAGCGCGCCTGAGGGGACGTGCCGGTATGTCCGCCCGGAGCACGGTTCCCGGCGCTCCGGAGCCGAAGTGGCCCGGCGGCCACCGGACGATAGCGAGGACGGACATACCGGCGCGGCCCCGCCCCCAAGACAGCCAGCACCGCGACCAGCACCGCGCCACCGCGGCCACCGCGTCCGCGACCTAAGCCGAAGTGCGCTTCTTCGCGGTCGTCTTCTTTGCCGGGGACTTCTTCGCGGAGGACTTCTTTGCTGCCGCCGTCGACTTCTTGCCCCCCACCTCCTTCGGCGTCGACTTCGAAGCCGTCTTCGCCGCAGCCCGCTTCCGGCCACCGCCCCTCCCCAGCGGCGTCACCTCCGCCACCTTGCCCCCCTTCCCCCCGCCCCGCCCCGACTTCGCCGCCCGCACGCTGCTCTCCAACGCCGCCATCAGGTCAATCACCTTGCCCCCACCCGCATCCGCCTCCGCCGCCGGCTCCGCGGGCCCCTTGCCCTCGGCCTTGGCCGCGATGAGTTCCTCCACCGCCTTGCGGTAGTCGTCGTGGAGGGAGGTGATGTCGACCTCCCCCAGCGTGTCCATCAGCGCGTCCGCGAGGTCGAGCTCCGCCTCCCGCACCTTGACCTGGGAATCCGGGGCCACCCCCTCCGACGTGCGGATCTCGTCCGGCCAGAGCAACCCGTGCATCGCGATCACGTCGTCCACCACCCGCAGCATCCCCAGCCGCTCCCGCCCCCGCAGCGCGAACCGGGCGATCGCCACCTTCTGGCTCCGCTTCAGCGCCTCCCGCAGCAGCGTGTACGGCTTCGCCGCGGGCACTCCGTTGGCCGACAAGTAGTACGCCGTGTCCATCTGCATCGGGTCGATCCCGTCCGCCGGCACGAAGGCGACGATCTCGATCGTCTTGGCCGTCGGAATCGGCAGGGCCGCCAGATCCTCGTCCGTGATCGGGATCGTCGAGCCGTCCGCGTCCTCGTACCCCTTGCCGATCTCGGCGGACGTCACCTCCCGCTCCTCCAGCTCACACACCTTGCGATAGCGGACCCGGCCCCCGTCCTCCGTATGGATCTGCCGGAAGGAGACCGAGTGGTTCTCGGTGGCGTTCATGAGCTTGATCGGGATGCTGACCAAGCCGAAGGAGATCGCACCGTTCCATATGGATCGCACGTCAGGCACCTCTCAGCAGCCACACCTCGGGGTTGACCGCTACCGGTCCAACCCCGTTTCACGGTGGTTCGTCCGCATTCGTGGGATTCTCATCGTATGACGCCGATCACCGAGGTGGAGGGGCGGCGGCTGACCCTCAGCAACCTCGACAAGGTCCTCTACACCGCATCCGCATCCGCCCCCGGCTTCACCAAGGGCGAGATGCTGCACTACTACGCCAGTACGGCCGAGGCCCTCCTCCCCCATCTCCGCAACCGGCCCGTCTCCTTCCTCCGCTTCCCCGACGGGCCCGACGGCCAGCGCTTCTTCGCCAAGAACGTGCCCCCGGGCGCCCCCGACTGGGTGCACACCACCGACGTACCCCACTCCGACGGAAGCGCCCGGCAGATCGTCGTGGACGACCTGGCCAGCCTGATGTGGGCGGCCAATCTCGTGACCGAGTTCCACACCCCCCAGTGGCAGGCCGACGCCCCCGCCATGGCCGACCAGCTCGTGCTCGACCTGGATCCCGGCGACCCCGCCACCATCGTCGAGTGCTGCCGGGCAGGCCTCTGGCTGCGCGAGCGCCTCCAGGCGGACGGCCTGCACGCCTACGCGAAGACCTCGGGCTCCAAGGGCCTGCACCTGCTCTGCCCCCTGGAACCGACGCCCTCCGAGCAGGTCACCGCGTACGCGAAGGAACTCGCGAAGGAGGCCGAGGCCGAGCTGCCCGCCCTGGTCGTCCACCGGATGACGCGCAGCCTGCGCCCCGGCAAGGTCTTCGTCGACTTCAGCCAGAACGCGGCGGCCAAGACGACCGCCACCCCCTACACCCTCCGCGCCCGCCGGGAACCGACGGCCTCCACGCCCGTGACCTGGGAGGAGATCGAAGCGTGCAGCGAGCCGTCACAGCTCGTCTTCCTCGCCACCGACATCGCGCCCCGCCTCCAGCGGTACGGCGACCTCCTGGGCCCGCTCACCGACCGAACCCGCGCCCGCCCCCTCCTCCCCCGCAAGAACGAAGCCAAGGGCGAGCGCAAGGGCCGCCCGTGATCGGCCCGCCCCTCCGGGTCGCCCTCGCCGAATCCGTCACCGCACTGCCGCAGGGCACCGGCTGGGCCTACGAGCCGAAGTTCGACGGACACCGCCTGATCCTCTTCGCCGACGGCCACCGCGTGCGGCTCCAGGCCCGCTCCGGCCGCCTCGTCACCACCGCCTTCCCCGACCTCGCCGAGGCCGCGCGGCAGCTGCCCGACGGGACCGTGCTGGACGGCGAGGTCGTCGTCTGGGCCGACGGCCGCATCGACTTCAGCGCGGTCCAGCAGCGCGCCGCCGCCACCCGCGCGCACGCCACGCACCTCGCGCGCACGCTCCCCGCTTCGTACGCCGCCTTCGATCTGCTCGCCGACCGGGGCGAGGACTGCCGCGCACTGCCCTACGAGGAACGGCGCGCACGCCTCGTACGCATCCTCGAACCGCTCGGCCCGCCGCTCCAGGCCGTACCGATGACGACCGACCGCGACCTCGCCCTGACCTGGTACGAGACCCTGCCCGCCACCGGCATCGAAGGGCTGGTGGTCAAGCGGCTCGACGGGGCTTACCGGGGTGGCACGCGCGCGTGGCTGAAGCTGCGGCACAGCGACACCCGGGACGCGGTGGTCGTCGGGTTCACCGGGGGCAGGGCGCGCCCGCAGGCGCTCGTGCTCGTCCTGCCGGGGGACGGCACGCCCGTGGTGTCGTCCCCGCTCACCCCGGCGCTGCGCACGGCGGCCGGGGCCGCGCTGCCGGAGGCCAAGGGGGAAGGGACCGCGGTCGCCATCGGGATCGGCGAGGTCACCTATGCCGCCCTGCCGGCCGCGCCGCCCGTCACGGTGGAGGTGCGGCAGAACACCACCCGGCACGCGACCGCGGTGGTCGTCCGCTTCCGCTGATCCTTGACCGACCCTCACCCCTCCCCAGCCAGCGTGACCGGCATCACATCTAATCAAGTTTGACTAGCGGACGGATCGAGCATACCTTTCCTGCACACACCCAATAGTCAAACTTGATTAGGAGCCCACGTGGCCGACGAGACCGTACTGCCCGCGACCGGATACGTCCCGACCGACGAGGACCGGGCGAGCCTGGCCGCCTGGTTCGCCGAGTACGACGCGCACAGCGCGAAGCGCGATGTGGAGCGCATGGCCGACCTGGCCGTGTTCCCGCTCAACCTGGTCAGCGACGACTCCGCGGGCGACGGACGCTCCGCGCAGTGGGACCGGGAGCAGTTCGTCGCGACCATGACGCACGTGATGGGGGAGGGCGGCGAGGACATCACCTTCGAGTCCACGCGCACGCCCGTCTTCCTCTCCCCCGCCATGGCCGTGGTCTTCACCGACTCGGTGATGACCGCGAACGGCGAGACGCAGCAGCTGCGGTACGCCGACATCCTGCTGAGGCGCGGCGGGGCCTGGGCGTTCCAGACCATGATCCAGGGCGGCTGGGGCGACAACCTCTGACCGGCGGCACCCAGGGAGCGGCCTGACGGACTACACCCGCAGCCACGTGCGCCGGTCGCGCGCCATCGCGTGCAGCGCCTCCACATCGGCCGGTTTCAGTACGCCGCCGATGCCCGCCACGGCCGACACCTCCCCGTCACGCACGATCCGCACCTCGCGCGGCGGGGCGGTCACGTCGAGGTCCGCCGGGCCGCAGAGGGCGAGCACCGGGCGGATCTCTGCCGTCAGCGCGAAGGACGCCCGGTCCGCGTCGGCGCGGATCTCCCTCAGGAGTGGACGCGGGTCCGCGCGGCCGACCGTGACCATCGGGTCGGCGACGCGGACCCGCTGCTTGCGGGCGGCGAGCGTGTGGACGCTGAAGAGACCCCCGGAGCCGATCAGGAGGTGGTGGATGCGGGCGCCGCCCGGCAGCGGCACCGAGTGCAGGGTGTGCCAGCCCGCGCCTTCGAGTCCGTCGAGCACCGCGCCGATGGCCTGCTCGGCGGCGAGGGCCCGCTGCCTGGGGTCGGCGCGCAGCCTGCGGGCGGGCGCCGGGTCGCGGTCCAGGGCGATCAGGAGGGCCTCGCCGGGGCGGTTCGGCGCCAGGTCGTCGTCCGGGTGGAGGGCGAGGCGGGCCAGCTCGGCGGGGGTCGGGACGGGTGGTGGGCCGACCGAGAAACCGCCGGTCAGGAAGGGTGCGAGGGCCCTCAGGACGGCTTCCCTGTGATCCTCGCTGAGCAGGTTCACGCGGGACGACTCCCTCTCGTACCACGCCACGTTCCTGCCGTCCGTGAGACAGACGTACAGCCGCTCCTGCCCGTGCCGCCAGGCCGGTATGACGCGCAGTCCGGTCATGCACCATCACCCCACCGACCATGGGAGCAGCAAGGACATGCCTACGGCAAGAACCTGGGCGACGCGGAAGGAAGTTGAGCCACTCGTAACGGCACCGCCTCCGCAGGTATGGCCCGCTGTTACATAGTCGATGAATTGCCGCAATGGCGGACATCTAGGTTGAGGGGTGCCCCTTTCGCTTCCTCGGAGCGATCAGCCGCCAGCCGTAAGGACCGCCCGTGAGCATCCGTCGCCGCCGCTCCCTCCTCCGCACCGCCGCCGTGACCGCCGTCGCGGGCGGCGCGCTCCTCACGCCGGCCGTCGCCGCGGTCGCGGACTCACCTGCGCGGCCCCCGCACTCCGAGGGCACGCGGACCGTCGCCCCCGTCGCGCCCAAGGGCGGCGTCAAGGCAGGCACCGAGGGATTCCACAGCGGGGACCCGATCTTCATCGCCGCGGGTGGGGCCATGGCGGCGGCCGGCGCGGCCGGTCTCGGGTACGCGATGCTGCGCCGCGGCCGCACCGACGCCTGAGCCCCCGCCCCCCGCCCCCACGCACCCGCAGGAGTCGCCGTGAGCACCACCCCCGCCGAAGAAGCCCCCGTCCCCGCGCCCGCCAAGCGCCGCCACACCACCCGCATCGCGGCCGCGGCCACGCTGACCGCCGCCCTCGGCGTCGCCCTGATCGCCTGCGGCCAGGGCTCCGGCGACCCGGCACCCGACGTCAAGGTCCACAACGCCGCCGCCGCACCGGCCGCCGAGCCCCACGCCCCGCTGGAGAGGTCCCGGCCCACCGGCCTGCGGATCCCGGCGGCCGGCGTCGACGCCACGTCGATGCTCGACCTCGGGGTGGGCGCGGACGACGCGCTCGAGGTGCCGCCCGTGGACAAGGCGGAGGAGCCCGGCTGGTGGACCGGAGGTGTCACCCCGGGCGAGAAGGGGGCGGCCGTTCTGGTGGCGCACTACGACACCGCGAAGGGGCCCGCGCTGATGAAGAACGTGGCGAAGGTGAGAATGGGGGACGAGATCGAGGTGCCGCGAGCGGACGGGAGTACCGCGACGTTCAAGGTGCGCGAGATCGAGCAGGTGGACAAAAAGAACTTCCCCACCCATAAGGTGTATGGGGCGACCGACCGGCCCGAGCTGCGCCTGCTGACCTGTGGCGGCCCGATCAAGGACGGCCACCGCACCGACAACATCATTCTCTACGCCGACCTCGCGCCGTAGCCGGACCCGGGCAACGGGACCCGGACCCTGCGGCGCCGCAACCGAACCTCGCGCCGCAGTCGAGCAGCCCCCCGGGCCGCTCCCCCGGCAGGCAGGAGTGCAGTGCACCGCAGCCGTCTCGCGCTCGCCGCGGGCCTCGTCCTGTCCGCAGGCCTGCTGGCCGGCGGCTGCGGCGACCCGGGCGACCTGCGCGGCGCGGGATCGACACCCACCGCCGAGGCACCCACGCGCCTGTGGCCGAAGCTGCCGCCTCCCTCCGCGCCCGCCGAGGACTACGGAACGATAGAGAGCGTGCCGGTCAAGGGCGTGGACGTCCCGGGCGGCAACCTGCGCAAGGTGAATCCGGTCAGCGTCGCCAAGGCCGATTTCGACGAGAACCCGGGGATGTACAGCCGCTCGGACGACGTCTACAAGGAGACCGTCCAGCAGCTGGCCACCTGCGACACCAGCCACGCGGGCGACGACAAGTGCCCCGTCCTCGACGCCTACTACCGGGATCTCACCGGCGACGGCAAGGACGACCTCATCGTCGGCATCCGGCTGCCCCGGGGGCACGCCGAGAACCTCGACATCCGCGCCTACGCCGTGGAGAAGCAGCACTTGACGCAGATCATGGAGATGGGGGACGCGGTGCTCGGCGTCGAGCTCGCCGGTCACGAGGTGATCGTCCGCGCCGTCTCCGGCATGCCCGGGTACGAGTACCGCACCGTGTGGTCCTGGGACTCCCACCAGAAGACCATGCTGCCGACGACCGACGAGATCGTGCGCTCCCCGAACGCGCCGTCGAGGAAGCCCGAGCGCAAGCCCGAGCCGGCGGCCAGTGCCCGCGCCACGCCGTCACCGGACGAGAGCCGATGAGCCACCGGCTGCCGCGCGGGCCGCGGCTTCCCGCCTGGACGGCGACGCTGACCTGGAAGGCAGCGGTCTTCATCACCGTCATGTGCTGCGCGCTCGCCGCGCTGCTCGGCGCGCTCGTCCATGTCTCGGTGACCAACCAGACCGTGGGCCAGGCCCGCGACCACGCCCTCACCCGGCTCGACGACGCCACCGAGGCGTTCGAGGCGGGCGACGACCTCGGCCCCGGCGCGGGCGTCGACCCGGCGGGCCTTCCCGAGCGGCTGCGGAAGCTCGCGGCGGGCGGGGAGCGCGGGACGATGGTCGACACGCGGGACTCCCGGCCGACGATGTGGGCCGCGGGTCCCGCCACGGACGGGCGCGCCATCGCCGTACGGGTCGACTACGCCCAGGGCGCCCGCACCATCGACGGACTCGACCGGGCCATCCTCGGCTCGTCCGTGCTCGCGATCGGGGCGACGCTCCTGGTCGGGGCGTTCGCCGTGACGCGCGTGACGCGGCGCCTGCACCAGACGGCGACGGTGGCGCGCCGGATCAGCGCGGGTGACCTCGACGCCCGCGTGAACGACCCGCGCACCCGCGATCCCTCGCGCCGTCAGGACGAGGTGGCGGCGGTGGCCGGCGCACTCGACACGATGGCGTCCTCGCTGCAGGGCAAGCTCCAGAGCGAGCAGCGGTTCACCGCGGACGTGGCGCACGAGCTGCGCACGCCGTTGACCGGTCTGCACGCGGCGGCCGAGCTGCTCGAACCGGGCCGCCCCACGGAGCTGGTGCGCGACCGGGTCGCCGCGCTTCGCACCCTCACCGAGGACCTCCTGGAGATCTCCCGGCTCGACGCGAAGAGCGAGCGCGTCGACCTGGACGACCACCATCTCGCCCCACTGGCCGAGCGCGCGGTGCGGGGTTCGGGAGTCGGTGCCGAGCTCGTCGTCGTACGCGACGTCTGCGTGGTGACCGACCGGCGGCGCCTGGAGCGGGTGCTCGGGAACCTCATCGCCAACGCGGACAAGCACGGGCGGCCGCCCATCGTGCTGACCGTCGACGGGCCGGTGGTCTCGGTGCGCGACCACGGCGACGGATACCCGGACTACCTGGTGGAACACGGGCCGCAGCGGTTCCGCACGGAGGGCACGACCCGGGGGCACGGGCTCGGCCTGACCATCGCGCTGGGCCAGACGGCGGTGCTCGGCGCGCGGCTCACGTTCGCGAACGCGGCGGACGGCGGGGCGGTGGCGACACTGACGCTGCCCTACGAGGAGACCGCGGGGAACGGCGCGAGAGGCTCCGACGGGGCGGCTTGACGGGCGGTTTGACGCCGCGTGAGCTTTTGCGCGCACAGCGTGCCGATTTTAGTGTGAATTGCGGCCTACGCCCCAGGTTTCAGGGACGGCGGGTCGCACCACACCCGCCCTTCTCCAGAGGAGGCCCCATGTCCCTTCGGCCCACCGCGACCAGGACCCGGCTCGGCATACTCGCCGCCGGCGGCGCGCTCGCAGCCCTCACCGTCACCGGCCCCGCCTTCGCGGCCGACGACACGAGCGCGGGCAGCCACCCGCACATCTACAAGGGCCGCGTCACGGCCAAGACGGGACTGCTGCTGCGCACCGCCCCCACCCGGGGCAGCCACGTGATCCGCAGCGTGCCGTACGGCAAGATCGTCTCGATCTACTGCAAGACGACCGGCGACCACGTGCAGGGCAACAACCGCTGGTACCTGCTCACCAACGGCACCTGGGCATGGGGTGCCGCGCACTACATCGCGAACATCGGGCCCGCACCGCGCTGGTGCTGACGCACCACAAGCACACGGTGACATAAACGGACATTGAGGCCTATCGCTTGCTACGTTCCGGGCATGACCGGAACAGCAGCGGCGCCCCCGTCCGTCCCCGCTGTTCGCGTACCCCGGCGCCGTGGCACCGAAGTCGCCCTGATCGTCGTGGCCGTCCTTCTCTCGGTCTACGGCTACTGCGACGTCGGCCTCGCCAAGAACGGCACCGTCCCGCCCGGCGCCGCAGGTTACGGCGCCGGGCTCGGCGTGCTCGCGCTCCTGGCCCATCTCGCGGTCCGCTTCCGCGCGCCGTACGCCGATCCGCTGCTCCTGCCGATCGCCGTGCTCCTCAACGGCCTGGGACTCGTCCTGATCTACCGGCTCGACCTGGAGACCCCCGGGGACGAGGCGGCGCCCACGCAACTCGTCTGGTCCACCGTCGGCGTGGCGCTCTTCATCGGCGTCGTGGTCCTGCTGCGCGACCACCGGGTGCTCCAGCGATACGCGTACATCTGCGTCGTCACCGCGCTTGTCCTGATGATCGTGCCGATCTTCTTCCCGGCCGTGAACGGCGCCCGGATCTGGATCAGGATCGGCGGATTCTCCATCCAGCCCGGTGAGTTCGCGAAGATCCTGCTCGCGATCTTCTTCGCCAGCTATCTCTCCGCCAACCGCAACGCGCTGGCCTACACCGGCCGCACGGTCTGGAAGCTGACCAAGCTCCAGCTGCCGACCGGCCGCGTGCTCGGGCCGATCGTCGCGATCTGGCTCCTGAGCGTCGGGGTCCTGGTCCTCGAACGGGACCTCGGCACCTCGCTGCTCTTCTTCGGCCTCTTCGTGATCCTGCTGTACGTCGCCACCGGGCGCACCGGCTGGATCGCCGTCGGCCTGGTGCTCGCCGGGGTCGGGGCGTACACGGTGGGCTCGCTCGAACCCCATGTGCACAGCCGCGTCGAGGACTGGCTGCACCCCTTCGCCTCCATCGACGCGGGCGAGGGGCCCAACCAACTGGCCCAGTCCCTCTTCGCGTTCGCGGCCGGCGGGATGCTCGGCACCGGGCTCGGCCTCGGGCACTCCATCCTCATCGGCTTCGCCGCCAAGTCCGACTTCATCCTGGCGACGGCGGGCGAGGAGCTGGGCCTCGCGGGCCTGACGGCGATCTTCCTTCTCTACGCACTCCTGGTGGAGCGCGGCTACCGCGCCGGGCTCGCGCTGCGGGACGCCTTCGGGCGGCTGCTCGCGGTCGGGCTCGCCTCGATCGTCGCGCTCCAGGTGTTCGTGATCGCGGGCGGCGTGAGCGGGCTCATCCCGCTGACCGGCATGGCGATGCCGTTCCTCGCGCAGGGCGGCTCGTCGGTCGTCACCAACTGGATCATCGTGGCGCTGCTCATCCGGCTCAGCGACTCGGCGCGCGGCCAGCCGGTCGGCCCACCGAAGGAGGACGCGTGACCAGGTACATCCGGCACGCCGCCGCGTTCTGCGCGCTGCTCCTCATCGCCCTCCTTGTGAACGCGACCCGCGTCCAGGTCGTGCAGTCCGGGCACTTCGACGACAACCCCGCCAACCGCCGCCAGGCCATCGCCCGCTTCGGCCAGCCGCGCGGCGACATCATGGTCGAAGGACGCGCGGTGACCGGCTCCCAGGACACCGGGGAGCAGCTCCGCTATGAACGGACGTACAAGAACGGCCCGTTGTACGCCCCGGTGACCGGCTACGCCTCGCAGGTCTACGGCACGACCTTCCTGGAGAACGCCGAGGACGACATCCTCTCCGGCACCGACCCGATGCTCGCCCCGCTCCCCCTGTGGAACGACATCAGCCGCGCCCAGAACCCCGGCGGCAAGGTGCGGACCACGATCAGGGCGGCGGCGCAGCAGGCCGCGTACGCCGGGCTCGGCGGCAAGAAGGGGGCGGTGGCCGCGATCGAGCCGTCGACCGGGAAGATCCTCGCCCTGGTCAGCACCCCTTCGTACGATCCCGAGCGGCTCTCGGGCACCAGTGGGTCGGTGGCGCGGTCCTGGGCGGCGCTGAACGCCAGCGCCGACAAGCCGATGCTGAACCGCGCGATCCGCCAGACGTATCCGCCCGGTTCGACCTTCAAGGTGGTGACGGCGGCGGCGGCCCTGGACGCGGGCACGGTCACGGACCTGGACGCCGCCACGAAGTCGCCGAGCCCCTACACGCTGCCCGGCACGAGCACGCAGCTGACGAACGAGGTCGACGGCTGTACGAACGCGACCCTGCGCTATGCCTTCGAGTGGTCCTGCAACACGGTCTTCGCCAAGCTGGGCGCGGACACCGGCCTGGGCGACATGCTGGGCACGGCACGGAACTTCGGCTTCAACGACAGCGGCCTGAAGATCCCGTCGTCGGTGGCGGCGAGCAACTTCGACACCGCGATGGACGACGCACAGCTGGCACTCTCCTCGATCGGCCAGTACGACACGAGGGCGACTCCGCTCCAGATGGCGATGGTCTCGGCGGCGGTGGCCAACGGCGGCCAGGTCGAGTCCCCGCACCTGGTGGACGAGACCACGACGGACGACGGCGACGTGGTGGAGAACACCGGCAACCACTCCCTCCACCAGGCGATGAACCCGGCCACGGCGATGCAGCTGCGGGAGCTGATGACCGGCGTGGTCGAGGAGGGCACCGGCTCGAACGCGGCGATCCCGGACGTGACGGTGGGCGGCAAGACGGGCACGGCCCAGCACGGCATCGACAACTCCGGTACGCCCTATGCCTGGTTCATCTCCTGGGCCCAGAAGTCCGGCGAGGCGCAGCCCTCGGTGGCGGTGGCGGTGGTGGTCGAGGACGCGGCGGCCGACCGGGGCGACATCAGCGGCGGCGGGAGCGCGGCGCCCATCGCGAAGGCGGTGATGGAGGCGGTGCTCGACGGACCGTAGGGCGCCAACAGCCGTCTCCATCACGTGGCCGGGGGTCAGGGGTTCGGGGCACCGCCCGAGGCGATCATGTCCTCGACCTCCGCGACGCGCTCGCCCTCCTCCGCCGCGAACCGCTCCGCGTCCAGCTTCTCGGCGATCTCCTCGTCCTGGGCCATCAGCTGGTCGAGGTTGGCGTTGCCCATCTCGAAGACGCCCATGTCGACGTACGCCTCCTGAAGGCGCTTGCCCCACAGGCCGATGTCCTTGACGCACGGCACGATGCGGCTGAAGAGCAGCTGCCGGAAGATGGCGAGGAACTCGGAGTTCTCGCTGGCCTCCTCGGCCTCCGCCTTCGGGATGCCGAAGTTCTCCAGGACCTCGACGCCGCGCAGGCGGTCGCGCATCAAGTAGCAGCCCTCGATGACGAATTCCTCGCGCTCGCGCAGTTCCGCGTCGGAGAGCTGTTTGTAGTAGTCGCGCAGGGCCATGCGGCCGAAGGCCACGTGCCGGGCCTCGTCCTGCATGACGTACGCGAGGATCTGCTTCGGCAGCGGCTTGTCCGTCGTGTCGCGGATCATGCCGAAGGCGGCGAGCGCGAGGCCCTCGATCAGGACCTGCATGCCGAGGTAGGGCATGTCCCAGCGGGAGTCGCGCAGGGTGTCGCCGAGCAGCGACTGGAGGTTGTCGTTGATCGGGTAGAGCATGCCGATCTTGTCGTGCAGGAAGCGGCCGTAGACCTCCGCGTGCCGCGCCTCGTCCATGGTCTGGGTCGCCGAATAGAACTTCGCGTCCAGGTCGGGGACCGACTCCACGATGCGCGCCGCGCACACCATCGCGCCCTGCTCGCCGTGCAGGAACTGGCTGAACTGCCAGGAGGCGTAGTGCTTGCGCAGCTCACCCTTGTCGCGGTCGGTCATCTTCGCCCAGTGGCGGGTGCCGTAGAGCGACATGGACTCGTCGGGGGTGCCGAGCGGGTCGTACGGGTCGACCTCAAGGTCCCAGGCGATGCGTTTGGCACCGTCCCACTGCTTGTCCTTGCCCTTCTGGTAGAGGGCGAGCAGCCGGGCGCGGCCCTCGTCGTACTCCCAGCTGAAGCGGGCCGCGCCGCTCGCCGGTATCTGCCAGATGGTCTCGTCGGGGGCGTGCGTGTACAGCTCGTGCGTGGACACTGACGGCTCCTAAGAATTGGCCTTGAGCTTCTCCGTAATCGCCTCGTGCTGCTGTCGTCGGCCTTCGACTGCCTTGTACCAGTCGGTAGTTGGCAGGCTCACACGTTCGTAGATGCGGGGTCAACAAGTCGTGCGCAAGGGATTGACTGCCTTGCTGACAGGCAGTCTCATAAGTCGTGACCGCCGGTAACTGTGACCACGAGGCAGGGGCAGAGTCATGACGACCATCACGGAGGACGCGGCGATCGAAGGGCTGCGGGACGCGCTGGGACTGCTCAAGGACCGGGAGCAGGTGGCCGAGCGGCTGCTCGACTCCTCCGCCAAGCACTCCTTCGACCCCGACAAGGAGCTGGACTGGGAGGCGCCCTTCGAGGAGGGCAAGTGGTTCTGGCCCCCGGAGCTCGTCTCGCTGTACGGCACGCCGATGTGGCGGCGGATGAGCGAGGAGCAGCGCATCGCGCTCTCCCAGCACGAGGCCGCCGCGCTCGCGTCCCTGGGCATCTGGTTCGAACTGATCCTGATGCAGCTGCTCGTACGGCACATCTACGACAAGCCGGCCACGAGCGCGCACGTGCGGTATGCCCTGACGGAGATCGAGGACGAGTGCCGGCACTCGAAGATGTTCGCGCGCCTGATCCAGCGCGGGGACACGCCGTACTACCCGGTCAGCACCGTGCACCGGAACCTCGGCCGCCTCTTCAAGACGATCTCGACGACGCCCGGTTCGTTCACGGCGACGCTGCTCGGCGAGGAGATCCTCGACTGGATGCAGCGCCTGACGTTCCCGGACGAGCGCGTCCAGACGCTGGTGCGCGGCGTCACGCGGATCCACGTCGTGGAGGAGGCGCGCCATGTGCGGTACGCCCGTGAGGAGCTGCGCCGCCAGATGGTGACCGCGCCGCGCTGGTCCCAGGAGTTCACCCGCCTCACCTCCGGCGAGTTCGCCCGCGTCTTCTCCATCGCCTTCATCAACCCCGAGGTCTACACGAACGTGGGCCTGGACAGGCGTGAGGCCATGGCCCAGGTCAAGGCGAGCGCCCACCGCCGCGAGATCATGCAGACGGGAGCCAAGCGCCTGACGGACTTCTTGGACGACATCGGGGTGCTGAGGGGCGCCGGGCGGCGGCTGTGGAAGAGCTCGGGACTGCTGGCGTAGCTAAGAGGGTGCGCGGGGTTCCGGGGCGCTTGTTCGAAAGGGCGGTTACGCTGCGAGGCATGACCTCGCCTGCTCCCACCCGCGCGTACCGGCGGCTCAGTGTCGAAGAGCGGCAGCGGCAGCTCAAAGAGGCCGCCCTGTCCCTCTTCGCGGTGCGCGCACCCGACGAGGTGTCCCTCGACGACGTGGCGGAGGCGGCCGGGGTGTCACGGCCGCTCGTCTACCGCTACTTCCCCGGCGGCAAGCAGCAGTTGTACGAGGCCGCGCTGCGCTCCGCCGCCGACGAGCTGGAGCAGTGCTTCGCCGAGCCGCCCGAGGGCCCGCTCACCCAGCGCCTGGCGAACGCGCTCGACCGCTACCTCGCCTTCGTCGACCAGCACGACGCGGGGTTCAGCGCGCTGCTCCAGGGCGGCAGCGTCGTGGAGACCTCGCGCACGACCGCCATAGTGGACGAGGTGCGCAGGACGGCCGCCGAGCACATACTCGCCCACCTGGAGGTCGTGGGGGCCAGGGGCCCGCGGCTGAGGATGACCGTGCGGATGTGGATCACCTCCGTCGAGGCGGCGTCCCTGATCTGGCTGGACGAGGAGAAGCAGCCGCCGCTCGACGAGCTGCGGGACTGGCTGGTCGAGCAGTTCATGGCGGTCCTGGTGGCCTCCGCAGGGCGCGACCCGCAGACCGCGGAGGCGGTACGGGGCGCGCTGGCCCTGGAGACGGCCGATGGACCAGCGGGCTCGCTCGCCCGGCGTGTGCTGCCCGTGGTGAGCGACGCGGCGCACCTGCTGTGACACTGGCCGGGTGAAGAGCGAAGACACCCCCTTCGAGGGTGGCCCCCTGGACGGCCGCGTCCTGCCCATCCTGCTCGGCCCGACCGGCCACCCCCCGAAGGTGTACCGGGTCCCGGTGCCGGACGAGGCGGGCGGCCCGCCGACCGTGCTCGTCTACCGCCGGGTGGCCAAGGCGGGGAAGCGGCTCGGGCTGCACCAGGGCTGGACGTACGCGTACGACCCCGAGGGCGACAAGGCCGGATCAGGACTGAAGTGGCCGTGGTCGAAGCCGGGCGGGGCAGCGGGCTGAGCTCCGCGGGCTCCCGCCCGGTCGCCGCCGGGGCAAGGGCGGCGCGCCGTGGGCCCCTGGACGAGTGACCGCATTGCGCCAACCCGCGCACCCTCCGGAGGCGGGCCGCGCCGGGGCGGCTGATGCTCGCGGTGCGGGGCGGAGGGGCCGCCGCGCGCCGGAGGTGATGGCATGTCAGGCAGGCTGCTGCGGTGGGTCGGTACGGGAGCGGCGGTCGGGGCGTTGCTGACGACGGCTTCACCGGCGTACGCCGTGCCGGAGCCCTCAGGACCCGGGGAGCGCCCGGTCTCCGAGCTCCTGACGGACCTTCAGGAGCTGTACCGGAAGGCCGAGGAGTCGACGGAGACGTACAACGCCACCGCGGAGAAGCTGAAGGAACAGCGCGCCGAGGTCACCCGCCTGAACGGCAGCCTGGCGCGCGCGAGGACCTCGGTGCGGGACAGCCGGGGCGCGGCGGGCCGCTTCGCGCGCCAGCAGTACCAGGGCAGGACGAACATCTCCCCCTACGTGCACCTCCTGCTCGCCCGCAACCCGCAGCAGGCGCTCGACCAAGGGCATGTGATCGGGCGGGTGGCGGCGGAGCGGGCCGCGACGGTGCAGCGTCTGGTCGGCGGCGAGAAGACGGCGGCCACGCTCGCGGCCGGTGCCAGGAGCGCCCTGGAGACCCAAGTCGCCCTCGCCGCACGGCAGAAGGAGGCGCGCGACACGGTCAAGGGGCAGCTGAAGGAGGTCGAGGAGCTGCTGGCCTCGCTGAGCACGGAGCAGCTTGCGGAACTGGCGCGGGCCGAGGAGGAGGGGATGGCCGCGGCGCAGCGCAAGTTCCTGGCGTCGGGCGCACTGAGCGGAGCTGCGGGTTCCGCGGGCTCCGCGCCGTCCCGGCCGCCGTCCCGGCGAGGGGACGAGGCGCTGGACTACGCCGTGCGGCAGATCGGGAAGCCGTACAAGTGGGGCGCGGAGGGCCCCGCGTCCTTCGACTGCTCGGGGCTCACCCAACAGGCGTGGGCGGCGGCGGGCAAGGAGATCCCGCGTACCTCGCAGGAGCAGTGGGCGCAGCTCCGGCGGGTCTCGCTGCGGAAGCTGCGGCCGGGTGACCTGGTCGTCTACTTCCCCAAGGCCACGCATGTGGCGCTGTACCTGGGCGACGGCATGGTCATCCAGGCCCCGCGCCCCGGGACCCGGATCAAGGTCTCCCCCATCGCGGCGAACCCGCTCCTGGGCGCGGTACGCCCGGACCCCAAGGCGGACCCCATGAAGAACTACGTCCCACCGAAGCTGCCGCGCGGGGCGATGAAGGGCGGGGACAAGGGATACGGGAGGGCGGGCGCGCCCCGTGCGTAGCCTCTGCCGCACAGACTTCCGCCCGGCCACCCGCCCGAACGCCCCGTAGCGCGGACTAACCCGCCAGACCCGCCAGGTACGCGCCCGTCTTCTCCGGCTCATAGAAGAAGTTCTCGAAGTCCGACGGGTCGTTGAAGCCGTTCGCGAAGCGGTCTGCCGCCGGCTGGAGTTGGCCCGCCGCGCCGATCAGGTTCAGGACGTGCTCCGGCGGCGGCGACAGCATCGCGTTCGTCCACTTGGTGACGTGCTGAGCCGTCTCCCAGTACCGGTCGAACGTCGACTGCATCCAGTCCGCGTCGAACGGCTTGTCTCCGTGCTCGATGATCGAGGCGAGGTACGAAGCCGCGCACTTCGACGCCGAGTTGGACCCCTGGCCCGTGATCGGGTCGTTCGCGACCACCACGTCCGCGACGCCCAGGACGAGGCCGCCGCCCGGCAGCTGCCCGATCGGCTTGCGGACCGTCGGCGCGTAGCGGCCGGACAACGTGCCGCCCGCGTCCGTCAGTTCGACCTTGGTCGCCCGCGCGTACTCCCACGGCGTGAACTTCTCAAGGAGTTCGAGGGTCAGCGCCAGGTGTTCCGAGGGGTCCTTGACGCCCTGGAACACGTCCAGCGGGCCGCCCGGCACACCCTCCCAGAACAGGATGTCGGCGCGCCCGGACGTGGTGAGGGTCGGCATGACGAAGAGTTCGCCCACGCCCGGCACCAGGTTGCACCGCACCGCGTCGAACTCGGGGTGCTCGGGCCGCGGGCCCATCCCGTGGACGTACGCGACGGCCAGCGCGCGCTGCGGGGTGTCGTAGGGGGAGCGAGCGGCGTCGCGCTCGAACATCGAGACCAGTTCGCCCTTGCCCGCGGAGACGAGCACCAGGTCGTACGTACGGGAGAAGTAGTCGAGGTCCGAGACCGCCGCGCCGTGGATGACCAGCTGGCCGCCCCGCTGCGCGAACGTCTCCATCCAGCCCGCCATCTTCACGCGCTGGTCGACGGACTGGGCGTACCCGTCCAGCTTGCCGACCCAGTCGATGACACGCGAGGAGTCGGGCCCGGCGACCGAGACGCCGACGCCCTCGATCTTCGGGGCCTGGGACTCCCAGAAGTTCACCTTCAGGTCCCGCTCGTGCTGCAGCGCCGTGTGGAACATGCACTGCGTGGACATCACACGGCCGGACCTGACCTCGTCCGCCGTGCGGTTGGACATCAGGGTGACCTCGTACCCCTGCGACTGGAGTCCGAGGGCGATCTGGAGCCCGGCCTGACCGGCTCCGACGACGAGTATCTTCCGCATGCGGCTGCTTCTCCTACGGGGGTACTGAGAACTGAAGAGTTATTCGGGGGTTGCTGCCAGGGCGTGGCCCACCAGCGAGAGCAGCGACTCGATGACCGAGATCCGCTGCCGCGCGTCCATGATCAGCACCGGTATGTGCGGCGGGATCGTCAGCGCCTCACGGACGTCCGCGGGCTCGAACTCCTCGGTGCCGTCGAAGTGGTTGACGGCGACGATGTACGGCAGACCGCAGCTCTCGAAGTAGTCGAGCGCGGGGAAGCAGTCGGAGAGCCTGCGGGTGTCGGCGAGGACCACGGCGCCGATCGCGCCGCGCACCAGGTCGTCCCACATGAACCAGAAGCGCTGCTGCCCCGGCGTACCGAAGAGGTACAGCACGAGGTCGTCGTCGAGCGTGATCCGGCCGAAGTCCATGGCGACCGTGGTCGTGGTCTTGTCCGGGGTCGACGTGAGGTCGTCCGTATCCTCGCTCGCCTGCGTCATCAGCGCCTCCGTCTGGAGGGGCGTGATCTCGGAGACCGCGGTGACCAGGGTCGTCTTGCCCACGCCGAAGCCGCCCGCCACCACGATCTTCGTCGCGATCGGGGCCCGGGTGCGGTCCGTCTGCCAGGCTTGGAGGTTCTCGTCCGGGTCGGGGCCCGGGTGGCGGAGTTCAGAGACGGCGGAGTCCACTCAGCACCCTTTCCAGCAGTGCGCGGTCCGGCTGTCCCGGGCCGTGGCCCGTTCCGTACACGCGGATCTTTCCCTGGTCTGCGAGGTCGCTCAGCAGGACGCGGACCACGCCGAGCGGCATCTTCAGAAGCGCGGCGATCTCCGCGACCGTACGCATACGGCGGCAGATCTCGACGATGGCCCGCATCTCCGGCATGACACGCGCGGTGGCATTGCCCTGCGGCAGTTCGAGGCGCTCCTCGGGGGCTTCGAGGGCGGCGACGAACGTCTCCACGAGCAGGACGTGGCCGAAGCGGGTGCGCCCGCCGGTGAGCGAGTAAGGCCGTACGCGGGCGGGTTTGCGGTCGCCGCCGCGCTGGGGCAGCTTGCCGGGCTTACTGCTCATCGGACGCTCTCCATCGACTGGCGCAGCTCGCTGCGGAGTTCGGGGGTGAGGACATGCCCGGCGCGGCCGACGAAGAGCGCCATGTGGTACGCGACGACGCTCATGTCGCAGTCCGGGGTGGCGTGCACGCCGAGCAGCGAGCCGTCGCTGATCGACATCACGAAGAGGCTGCCCTCCTCCATGGCGACGACGGTCTGCTTGACCGGTCCCGCGTCCATCAGCTTGGAGGCGCCGATGCACAGCGAGCCGAGGCCCGAGACGATGGTGGCGAGGTCCGCGCTCGATCCCTTGGGGCCTGAACTGTTGTCCACCGCCGATGCGTTGTTCCGCGCGGGGTCCGAGGAGAGCAGGAGCAGTCCGTCGGAGGAGACCACCGCCACCGACAGGAGACCCGGCACCTCCTCGACGAGGTTCGTCAGCAGCCAGTGCAGGTTGCGTGCTTCGCTGCTCAGTCCGAACGCGGCCCCGGCCTTACTGCCGGTGGAAGAACTGGGCGAGCGCATGGGCGCAGTCAACTACTTGCCTCCTCGACTGTGTCCCCCATGTTTTCGGTCTGTTCGGTCTCTTCGGTCTCTTCGGTACGTTCGTTCAGCTCGGCCTCCACGTCGCGACGGCCGCTGATGGCTCCCTGGTGGAAGCCCCCCAGACGCTTGCGCAGCGCTTCGGCGTCGACGGAGCCGCTGCGCGCCTTGGGCACGGTGGGCTCGGGCGCGGTGATCTTGGGCGTGCGCTTCGGAAGCCCCTTGTCGGTGACGCGGTCCCACTTGGGGGCGGGGGCGGCTTCGGGCTCTGGCGCGGGGGCGGGCTCGGCTTCGGCCTCCGGGTCCGCGTCAACCGCCGGAAGGGCGAGCTCCATGGTCGTCTCGGGCGAAGCCTCGGGCGCGGGATCGGGCGAAGCCTCGGGCGCAGGATCGGGCTCGGGCTCAGCCTCGGGCTCCGCACCAGCCTCCCGCACGGCATGCTCCGCAGCCGCGATCAGCGGATCCTCGACAGCGGCCCCCGCGTCGGCGGACGACGCGGCAGCAGGCGACGCCGCACGCCCCGGCAGCACATTGGAGTTGGCCTCGGCCTCCGAGCCCGGAAGGTGCAGGGCAGGCGCCCCGCCGGGAACCGGCACACCGACCGGCGGCGCACCCACCGCCGGCGCCGCGGCGAGGATCGACTTCGGCAGGACCACGACCGCCGCGACCCCGCCCTGCTTCTGCTCGCGCAGGCGGACCCGGGCCCCGTGCCGCGCGGCGAGCCGGGCCACGACATAGAGGCCGAGCCCGAGCCCGTCCCCGGTCTCCTGGTCGTACGCGTCGTCCGGACGGAACTCCGCGAGGCGGGAGTTGAGCTCGTCCATGCGGTCCTCGGTGACCCCTATGCCCTCGTCCTGCACGGAGAGCATGACCTCGCCGCTCTCCAGGAGCCAGCCGGAGACCTCGACGGAGGCGTCCGGCGGCGAGAACGAGGTCGCGTTCTCCAGGAGCTCGGCGACCAGATGGCTGATGTCGTCCGCGGCGAAGCCCGCGACGTGCGCGTGCGGCGGCAGCGTGGCGATGCGCACGCGCTCGTACCGCTCGATCTCGGAGACTGCGGCCCGCACGACGTCGACCAGCGGGACCGGGCCGGGGTGCTGGTGGCCGTGTTCGGCGCCCGCCAGGACGAGGAGGTTCTCGCTGTGGCGGCGCATGACCGTGGCGAAGTGGTCGAGCTTGAAGAGCGTGGCGAGGCGGTCGGGGTCCTGCTCGCGGTCCTCGAGGTTCTCGATGACGGCGAGCTGCCGCTCGACCAGGCCGAGAGTGCGCAGGGCCAGATTGACGAACGTGCCGTGGATGGACTGCCGCACCCGCTCCAGGTGGGCGGAGGCCTCGGCCAGTTCGGCGCGCAGCGTCTCGCGCTCGTCGGCCATGGACCGGCGCTGCCCGATGAGGTGCTTGCGGTCGGCTTCGAGCGTGGTCAGGCGCTCGGTGAGGGCGGCCGCGTGCTCGTGCAGCGCGTTGACGGACCGTACGACCTGGGCGAACTCGTCGTCGCGGCCCGTGAAGCGGATCGGCTCCTGGGGCGCGGGCTCGGTGGCCAGGCGGGCCGAGCCGATGCGCAGGACGGCGAGCGGACGGGTCAGGCTGCGGGCCATGCCCATGGAGACGCCGACCGCGACGAGCAGCGTGACGCCGATGAGCGCGACGCGGATCTCAAGGGCCGTCACGTCGTCGTCGCGCAGCTTGGCGAGGTCCTTGGTGCGCTGCACGGTGAGCGCGGACTCGGCGCCGCGCATCATCTCGATGCGGGCGGAGAGCGCGGCGTCGAGCTTCTTGCGGTCGTATCCGCGCTCGGCGGTGGAGAGCGTGGGCTGGTCGGTGAGACGGGTGAGGTACTTCTCCGCCGTCGTCACCTCGTGGCCGGTGACCGTCGAGTCGTACGTCGTGCGGGCGCCGTCCGTGGCCGCGTCCCGGAAGTCGGCGATGGCGGCCTGCCCGCGGAGGTGGGCCTGCTGGCCCGCGGCGCTGAGGCCGTCGCGGCGCCTGCTGTCGGCGGAGGACTCGTCGACCACGGTGGTGGGCAGGCCGGTGACGGGGTCGACGGTGGTGCTCGTCTCGGTGGAGCTCGGGACGGCGAGAGCGGCCAGGAGGAGGCCACGGGCGCTCGCCGCCTGTTCGACGGCGTGGTCGAGGTCGGCGAGGGCGTAGGCGCCGGAGCCCGCGCGGGGCGGGGTCTGCTCGGCGAGTTCGCGGGTGAGGCCGTGCAGTTCGGTGATGACGTCCGAGTACGCCGTGTGGGCTTCCAGAGCGGTGCTCTTGCCGGTGAGCGCCGCTCTGCGGACGGCGCCGATGTCGGCGAGGTCCGCCCGCAGACCGGCCGGCGCGTCGGCCGTGCGCAGCTCCTCGATCTGGCGGTCGACGCGGGCGCTGCGGCTCTCGGAGAGCCCCTTGCCCTGCGGGCGGCCCGCCGCGATGAAGGAGGTGACCTCGTCGCGCTCGTCGGCCAGGGAGTGTCCGAGGGAGACGGCGTCCTGGGTGCGCTCGGCGAGGGTCACCAGACTCTGCGCGTCGCTCAGTTGACCGGAGGCGGCGACGATGGCGGGCGCTCCGGCCCCGGCGATCGCGGCGGCCACGACGGCGACGGCGACGATCAGCCGATTGCGTACGCGCTTGGTGGGCTTGGAGTTGACGGACTTCACGGGCTTCGAGGGCCCGTCGGCGGACTTCACCGGCTTCGAAGCGCCGTCAGGAGCCGTCACGCCGGGGGCCGTCGCACCGGGGGGCGTCTGCTCTCCCGCCGCGTGCTCGGGGTTCTCTCCCGCTGTGGTCTCGGACGAGCGCTCTGTAGGGGTGGTCGCGCCCGGCGTGGCCCCTTCGGGAGCCGTCTGCTTGCCCTTGCGCCCAGGCCGCATCTTCTGCACCGGTGCTCGCATTCTTGTTTTTCGTCTGCCCATGGGCCCGGGTGACGATCCGTCAACACACGCGCCCCCCGGTACGGCTCCTGACCCTTCCAGTGCCGATGGGTGGCAGTCGTGCATCACATGCCTGGCCACCCGAAGGAGTGAACATCGGCGGGGAGTTGGCGAGCAAGTCCCCGCCGGAGCCGAAAGTCTCGGCCACGGTGCGCCGGTTGGACGTCGACCGCAGGCTTTGGCAGGATGCGCCGCCACACGCCGACGGAAGCGATCATTCCGACTGAAATCCGGCGTCTGACCTGCTGGTCCGGGCCAACCCCGCTCGATTGCGGCCTCCGGATGACCTTGTGAAGGCCTCGTGCAGACTGGCCGAATGCGTATCGAACTCGCCACCGAGCCCGGAGACCCCGCCCGCCCCAACGAGGACTATGCCGCGGTGACGCTTCCCGCGGCCGGACAAGGCGGATCGCTCGTCCTTCTGGACGGGGTGACTCCACCTGCCGGAGATGACGGCTGCCTGCATTCCGTCCCTTGGTTCACGGCGCGACTCGGGGGCGCACTGGGAGAACTGTCCGTTTCGCGGCGGGATATGACGCTCGCCGAGATCCTCGCGGCGGCGATCGTGCGCACCGCGGACGCCCATGGTCAGACTTGTGACCTTTCTCACCCGCGCACGCCTCAGGCCACCGTGGTTCTGGTGCGTTGGGACGACGAACGGGTCGAGCACCTCGTCCTGTCCGACTCCGCGCTCCTGGTGGCGGGCCCTGACGGCCACGTCACCCCGGTACTCGACGAGCGCCTCACGGAACTGCCGCCGCGGATCCGCGCGATGCGCGACGAGGTCCGCGCGCTGCCGCGCGGCTCCGCCGAACGCGAGGTCGCGGGCCGCGCGTACGGCGCCGCGGTCGAGGCCCTGCGGAACGCGGAGGACGGCTTCTTCACGGCGGCCGCGGATCCGTCGGCGGCCGCGCGGGCGGTCACCGGCACCTGGCCGCGCGCCGAGGTGACGGCGGTGGCGGCCCTGACGGACGGGGTCGGGCGCTGGGTCGAGACGTTCCGCGCGGGCGACTGGACGGAGTGCTTCACACTGCTGCGGAAGGACGGTCCGCAGCGTCTGGTGGACCGGGTGCGGGAGCTGGAGCGGGCGGACCCGGAGGGGACGGCGTTCCCGCGGGGGAAGCGGCATGACGACGCGGCTGTCGTTTACGCGGAGTTGTGACGGGCCCCAAGGGGCCTGAGGGGCCCTGAGGGCTCCGGCCCTCGGAACTCCGGTCCTCGGAACTCCGGCCCTCAGGACTCCGGCGACTCGTTCAGCTGGTGCAGCAGGCGGGCCAGTTCCGCCACTTCCGCCCGGTCCCACCCGGACAGCTTTCGTACGTACTGCTCCCTGCGCCCCGTACGAACCTCGCGGAAGCGCCGGCCGCCCTCCTCCGTGAGATGGACCAGCCAGGCACGTCCGTCGACGGGGTCGGGCTCGCGGCCGACGAGCCCGAGCTCCTCCAGGGCGCGCAGCTGACGGCTCATCGTCGCCTTGCCGACGCCGATGTACGCGGCGAGATCCGTGGCCCGCTGCGGGCCCGAGTCGTCGAGGCAGGCCAGGAGTCCGTACGCGGCGGGCTCCAGATCAGGGTGTACCTGGCGCGCCATCTCCCCGGACGAGGCACGCGCCCGGCGCAGGAGCAGGCTCAACTCCCGCTCCAGGGAGAGGAACTCGCGGTCGACACCCCTGCTCACGTCGACCCCCCTGTTCACGTCGACCCCCCTGTTCACATCGACGCCGCCGTTGTTCTCACCCTCGTGCACTTCAGCACCCATGGCACGCTTTCTTTCCGGATCGGATCAGTTTTCCGCCCCGCACGGCGGCAGACATCCGCGTCGGCCCATCGCCGCAGCTGGACCAGTATTTCGTAACGTCACGCGAGGCCACGCCGTGGACACCGCCGCTGGAGTAGACCAACGGCAGACACCGGACCCCCTTCCCAGTCACGGGTCTACGTGCGTAGCGTCGTGAGTGACATGTTCACACCACGACCATGTCGACAGGTCCCCCCACGAGCTCCATCGAGCTCATTCGAGGCCTTCGGAGGCACGCACATGCCCGTGCACAGACCCGGAACGCCCCGCCGCTCTCGCTGGTCAGCGGCCGGAATCCTGCTCTCAGTCCTCTCCGCCCTCTCCCTCCTCCTCACCCTGCCGGGCGCCGCACAGGCCGCCGGCGGCGACGACACCCCGGCCCGCGGTTCGGCCCGCATGGGCCAGGGCGTCGTCGAGCACGACGGGCAGGGCAGTCTGCCGCCCTCCGGCGACGCCGTACAGACCGAAGGCGTCGACGTCAGCAGTCACCAGGGCAACGTCGCCTGGGCCACGCTCTGGAACAGCGGCGTGAAGTGGTCCTACGTGAAGGCCACCGAGGGGACGTACTACAAGAACCCCTACTTCGCCCAGCAGTACAACGGCTCGTACAACGTCGGCATGATCCGCGGCGCCTACCACTTCGCGACGCCCGACACGACGAGCGGCGCCACCCAGGCCAACTACTTCGTGGACAACGGCGGCGGCTGGTCGCGTGACGGCAAGACGCTGCCGGGCGCGCTCGACATCGAGTGGAATCCGTACGGGGCGGCCTGCTTCGGCAAGTCGCAGTCCGCGATGGTCACCTGGATCCGTGACTTCCTGAACCAGTACAAGGCACGCACCGGGCGCCACGCGGTGATCTACACGGCCACCAGCTGGTGGAAGCAGTGCACCGGCAACTACGGCGGCTTCGCCGTCAACAACCCGCTCTGGATCGCCCGCTACAACACCTCGCCGGGTGAGCTGCCGGCCGGCTGGGGCGTGCAGACGATGTGGCAGTACACCTCGACGGGCCCGACGGTCGGGGACCACAACAAGTTCAACGGCGCTCTGGACAGGGTCCAGGCGCTCGCCAACGGCTGAGCGCGCGCCCCGCGCGCGAGGGCCCGGAACCCCTTGCGGGGTCCCGGGCCCTCACTCACCGGCCTCCGCGGGCGGAGCCCGCTGATGGACACAGCCGTCACGCGGCGGCCGGAATCCTCACCTCGGCCTCGGTCAGCGCCAGTTCGAGCACCTGGCGGACGTCCGTCACCGGGTGCACGTCCAGCTTCTGAAGGATCTCCGCCGGGACGTCGTCCAGATCGGCCTCGTTCCGCTTCGGGATGATCACCGTGGTGATCCCGGCGCGGTGCGCGGCCAGCAGCTTCTGCTTGACGCCGCCGATCGGCAGGACGCGCCCGGTCAGCGAGACCTCACCGGTCATGGCCACGTCCGTACGGACGAGACGGCCGCTGAGCAGCGAGGCCAGGGCGGTCGTCATGGTGACGCCCGCGCTCGGCCCGTCCTTGGGCACCGCGCCCGCCGGGAAGTGGATGTGCACGCCGCGTTCCTTCAGGTCCGCGACGGGCAGCTCCAGTTCGGCGCCGCGCGAGCGCAGGAAGGAGAGCGCGATCTGCGCGGACTCCTTCATCACGTCGCCGAGCTGACCGGTCAGGGTCAGTCCCGCGGCGCCGGTCTCCGGATCGGCGAGCGACGCCTCGACGAACAGGACGTCGCCTCCCGCGCCGGTGACCGCGAGCCCGGTCGCCACACCCGGCACCGCCGTGCGCCGCTCGGCCGGGTCCTGCGCCGACTCGGGCACGTGGTGCGGGCGCCCGATGAGCGCGCGCAGATTGTCCTCGCCGACGGTGAACGGCAGCTCCTGCTCGCCCAGTTCGTGCTGCGCCGCGACCTTGCGGAGCAGCCGCGCGACGGACCGCTCCAGGTTCCGTACGCCCGCTTCCCGGGTGTACTCCCCCGCGAGCTTGCGCAGCGCGCTCTCGTCCAGGGTCACCTCGTCCGTCTGAAGACCGGCCCGCTCCAGCTGGCGCGGGACCAGGTGGTCGCGGGCGATGACGACCTTCTCGTCCTCGGTGTACCCGTCGAGCCTGACCAGCTCCATGCGGTCGAGCAGCGCCTCGGGGATGGCCTCGATGACGTTCGCCGTCGCGAGGAACACGACGTCGCTCAGGTCGAGCTCGACCTCCAGGTAGTGGTCGCGGAACGTGTGGTTCTGCGCCGGGTCGAGGACTTCGAGGAGGGCGGCGGCCGGGTCGCCCCGGAAGTCGGAGCCCACCTTGTCGATCTCGTCGAGGAGCACGACCGGGTTCATGGATCCGGCCTCCTTGATGGCCCGCACGATCCGTCCGGGCAGCGCCCCCACGTACGTACGACGGTGTCCGCGGATCTCCGCCTCGTCGCGTACGCCGCCGAGCGCGACCCGCACGAACTTGCGCCCCATGGCATGCGCGACGGACTCGCCGAGCGAGGTCTTGCCGACGCCGGGCGGACCGACGAGGGCGAGCACCGCGCCGCCACGGCGGCCGCCGACGACCCCGAGGCCGCGGTCGGCACGCCGCTTGCGCACCGCGAGGTACTCGGTGATGCGCTCCTTCACGTCCGACAGGCCCGCGTGCTCGGCGTCGAGGATGCTCTGGGCGCCCTTGATGTCGTACTGGTCCTCGGTGCGTTCGTTCCAGGGCAGTTCCAGGACGGTGTCGAGCCAGGTCCTGATCCAGGAGCCCTCGGGCGACTGGTCGCTGGAGCGCTCCAGCTTGTCGACTTCCTTGAGGGCGGCCTCGCGGACATTCTCGGGGAGGTCGGCGGCCTCGACGCGGGTGCGGTAGTCGTCGGACTCCTCACCGTCCTGCTCGCCGTTGATCTCGCGCAGTTCCTTGCGCACGGCGTCGAGCTGGCGCCGCAGCAGGAACTCGCGCTGCTGCTTGTCGACGCCTTCCTGCACGTCCTTGGCGATCGACTCGGCGACATCCTGCTCGGCGAGGTGCTCGCTCAGCTGCTCGGTGGCGAGCTTCAGGCGGGCGGCCGGGTCCTCGGTCTCCAGGAGCTGGATCTTCTGCTGGGTGGAGAGGAAGGGTGAGTAGCCGGAGTTGTCGGCGAGGGCGGAGACGTCCTCGATCGCCTGGACACGGTCGACGACCTGCCAGGCGCCGCGCTTCTTCAGCCAGCTGGTGGCGAGCGCCTTGTACTCCTTGACCAGCTCGGCAAGGGCTCCCGGCAGCGGGTCGGGCACGGTCTCGTCGACCTTGAGCCCCTCCACCCAGAGCGCCGCACCGGGCCCGGTCGTGCCGGCGCCGATCCGCACGCGGCCACGGCCGCGGATGAGGGCGCCGGGGTCGCCGTCAGAGAGGCGCCCGACCTGCTCGACGGTGCCGAGGACGCCGGTCGCGGCGTACGTCCCGTCGATGCGCGGAACAAGAAGGACCTGCGGCTTGCTGCTCCCATCGGAGCGTGCGGCCGCCTGGGCGGCCTCCACCGCGGCGCGTACGTCGGTGTCGGACAGGTCGAACGGAACCACCATGCCGGGCAGGACAACCTCGTCGTCGAGCGGCAGCACGGGCAGGGTGAGCGGTGTGGGCGCCTTGGACTCAGTAGTCATGATCTCCCCTTCGGCATTCAAGTTGAGCTATGTGGACTCAATGCTCGTGAGTCCATGAATGTTCCCCAAGGGATGTTCGCTGTGAGCGATCAGTTCGATGCGGGGTGGCGCCACCGTCGTACCAGCGGCCACGTGGCGACGCCGATCGACAGCGCGAGCAGGTGGCCCCAGTTCGTCATCGGGTCCGTGAAAGCGATCAGGTCGTCGATGAGCATGCCGCCGAACCCGGCGAGCACCAGCCACCGCAGCCACGGCCTGAACAGACCGGCAAGGGCGCCGACGCTCGCCGCGACGCCGAAGCTGATGCCGTAGTCGAGGCGGTGCAGGGAGCTGTCGGGCAGATGGCCCGCGAGGACCGAGAGGCCGACCGGGACCTCGGTCGCGAGGGTGGCCACGACATGGCCGAGCAGGAAGACGCCCGCCGTGCGCAGCGCGCCGATGCGGCGCTCCAGGGCGGTCAGGACCAGCAGGAAGCCGATCGCGTACGGCGAAGCGATGCCGCCCGCGATCCACAGCGCGCTGGCCACCAGGACGAGGAACGGCTCCTGGGTCAGGTGGGCCACGTCCGTGCTGGAGTGGCGGTGCAGGGCCGAGACCAGGGACGGGTCCGCGTACTGCGCCAGGAGCGAGGTCAGGGTGAGGAGCGCGGCATAGCCGAACGTGAAGGGCGTACCGGTGGGAGTGGGCAGCAGGCGCCAGGGGCGCAGGCGGCTCGGACGGTTCAGGCCGGATGCGGCGCCCTCGGCCGGAGACGCCGTACGCGCCTCATGGATTTCCGGAGCTTCGGGGGCGGCCGCCTCGGGCCCGTGCTCCCGTTGCCGCGGGATGCCGTCGAGGCCGGGCGGGGCGATCTCCTCGGGTGCCGTGGGGGCAGCCGACGCACTCCGGTTCACGGTGAGGCGCTCCTTCCGTTCCATCCACCCTTTGCCGTTATTTCGGGCGCTGTCTATGACCGGCGCCACGTGAGACAGGAATCACAACAACCTCGCGGGCCGAATGCGCGTCCGCACCGATCCGCGCTTCCCGAGTCTGCCCCGGTTGCGCCCCCATACGCTGGCGGCCATGCACACCCACACCACCACCCCCGTCGTCATCGACCGGCGTGAGGGGCCGTACGGCGAAGTCGTACTGCGGCGCCATGGTGCGCTTCTGCAGATCATCGCCAATGGCTGTTTCCTCATGGACACTTCGGACGGCCGCTCGGAGCGGCTGCTCGTCGACGCGGCGTACGACGCGCTGGACGGCCGCCCGCGGCCCAGCCTCCTCATCGGCGGCCTGGGCGTCGGCTTCTCCCTCGCCCACGCGGCAGCGGACCCGCGCTGGGGCCCCATCGCCGTCGTGGAGCGCGAGCGGGCCATCATCGACTGGCACCGCTCGGGAGCGGACGCCCCGCTGGCGGGCCTCTCCGGGGCCGCGCTCGCCGATCCGCGCACGGAGATCCTGCACACAGACCTCGTGGCACACCTGCACGGCACCGACTCCTCTCACGGCGCCCCGAGAACGTACGACGCGCTCTGTCTGGACATCGACAACGGCCCGGACTGGACGGTGACCGAGGACAACAACTCCCTCTATTCTCCGGCCGGTCTGGCGGCCTGCCGGGCGCGTCTCAACCCCGGCGGAGTGCTCGCCGTGTGGTCGGCCCAACCCTCGTCCGCTTTCGACGACGCTCTACGGAATGCCGGGTTCCAGTCGGTACGGACGGAAGAGGTCACCGTTGCCCGAGGCGTACCCGACGTGGTTCATCTCGGCGTAAGCGCTGCGTAGCCGAGGTGCCTTCGCGACCCGTACCCTGCTGGTCGAACACAAGCGATCAGTGTCAGGGGCGGGCGATGGAGCAGACACACACCTCCCAGAACGGTGCGACGGCGGCGATGCCGGGCGCCCAGCGCCGGGTTCTGGTGGTCGAGGACGACCCGACGATCGTCGACGCCATCGCCGCCCGGCTACGCGCCGAGGGTTTCGTAGTGCAAACGGCGGGAGACGGTCCTTCGGCGGTCGACACCGCGCAGGCCTGGCAGCCCGATCTGCTGATCCTGGACATCATGCTGCCGGGCTTCGACGGGCTCGAAGTGTGCCGCCGGGTGCAGGCCCAGCGGCCGGTTCCCGTCCTCATGCTGACGGCGCGCGACGACGAGACGGACATGCTGGTCGGGCTCGGCGTCGGCGCCGACGACTACATGACCAAGCCGTTCTCCATGCGGGAGCTCGCGGCCCGTGTGCATGTCCTGCTGCGCAGGGTCGAGCGGGCCGCGCTCGCCGCGACCACGCCGCGCAGCGGGATCCTGCGGCTCGGCGAGCTGGAGATCGACCACGCCCAGCGGCGGGTCAGGGTCCGCAGCGAGGACGTACACCTGACGCCGACGGAGTTCGACCTGCTGGTCTGCCTGGCCAACACCCCGCGTGCGGTGCTCTCGCGCGAGCAGCTGCTCGCCGAGGTGTGGGACTGGGCCGACGCGTCGGGCACCCGGACCGTCGACAGCCACATCAAGGCGCTGCGCCGGAAGATCGGCGCCGAGCGCATCCGTACGGTGCACGGCGTCGGGTACGCCCTGGAGACCCCGACCCCCTGAGGTGAGCCGTCCGATGACAGGTCCCTTCGGCGGGCTGCGGCCGTTCTCCATCAAGACCAAGCTCGGCACCCTGGTGGTCGTCTCGGTCTTCATCACCACAGGCCTCCTGATGGTGGCGATGAAGACGGAGACGGAGCTGCGCTTCATCACCGTCTTCTCGGTGATCGCCACGCTGCTGATCACGCAGTTCGTGGCGCACAGCCTCACCGCGCCCCTGGACGAGATGAACTCCGTGGCGCGCGCCGTCTCGCACGGCGACTACACGCGCCGGGTGCGCGGCGCCGACCGCCGTGACGAGCTGGGCGACGTGGCCACCACGATCAACCGCATGGCGGACGATCTGGAGGCCCAGGACCAGCAGCGCAAGGAGCTCGTCGCCAACGTCTCGCACGAGCTGCGCACCCCCATCGCGGCGCTGCGCGCGGTCCTGGAGAACGTCGTCGACGGAGTCTCCGCCGCCGACCCGGAGACCATGCGCACGGCCCTGAAGCAGACGGAGCGGCTCGGGCGTCTCGTGGAGACCCTGCTCGACCTCTCCCGCCTGGACAACGGCGTCGTACCGCTGCGGGCCCGCCGCTTCGAGGTGTGGCCCTACCTGTCGGGCGTCCTGAAGGAGGCCAACATGGTGGCCTCCGCGCGCGCGGGCATCGCCTCGGGCTCCGGCAGCCACACGCGTACGGACGTGCATCTGCACCTGGACGTCACGCCGCCCGAGCTGACCGCGCACGCGGACGCCGAGCGCCTTCACCAGGTCGTGGCCAACCTCATCGACAACGCGGTCAAGCACAGCCCGCCGCACGGCCGCGTCACCGTGCGCGCCCGGCGCGGCCTCTACCCCGAGTCCCTGGACCTGGAGGTCCTCGACGAGGGCCCCGGCATCCCGGAGTCGGAGTGGCACCGCGTCTTCGAGCGCTTCAACCGCGGCAGCCACGTCAATGCCCCCATGCAGGGGCCCGGCAGCGACGGCGGCACCGGTCTCGGCCTCGCCATCGCGCGCTGGGCGGTCGACATGCACGGCGGGCACATCGGAGTGGCCGAATCCCCTCGCGGCTGCCGCATCCAGGTCACCCTTCCGGGCCTGCCCGAAGTGCGAAGTTGACGTAGGGTTCGAAACGGAAGCGATTCGCGGGCGCATCGGAAGCGCGCCCGGGTGACGCCGCCGCGCTGGGCACGGCCCGCGCGGCCATCTGGCGTTGCGGAACCTCGCTTGTTTCCCGCCATTTACAGCCCCGAAACCATCGGTCCAGTGTGACTTACGCGACGGATGACGGGGCCGGTCTGCACCTGACGGCGATGGAGGCGTAGCCTTTATTTCCGCTGTCCATCACCTTGTGAAGCGGAAGAGGGCGGTTACCGCCGTGTCGTCACAGTCCCCCAGTAGCTCGAGCATCTCGACCGACCAAGACGGGCAAGGCAAGAGCCCTGCTGCTGCCTTCGGTCCCAATGAGTGGCTCGTCGACGAGATCTATCAGCAGTACCTCCAGGACCCGAATTCGGTCGACCGAGCCTGGTGGGACTTCTTCGCCGACTACAAGCCGGGAGCGGGCGCGTCACCTGCCGCTGCCCCGGCCAAGCCGGCGGGTGACGCAGCCGCGGGGGCTGCGGCCACCACGTCCCCCGCAGCTCCTGCCGCACCCGCCGCCGCCCCGGCCGCACCCGCCGCGCCCGCCGCTCCTGCGGCGAAGCCCGCAGCCGCCGCGGCCCCGGCCCCCGCCGCGAAGCCCGCAGCCGCGAAGCCCGCCGCCAAGGCGGAGCCCGCGACCCCTGCTGAAACGGCCCCGGCAGGACCCGAGTACGTGACGCTGCGCGGCCCCGCCGCCGCGGTCGCGAAGAACATGAACGCCTCCGTGGAGGTCCCGACGGCGACGTCGGTCCGCGCGGTCCCGGTGAAGCTGCTCTTCGACAACCGCATCGTCATCAACAACCACCTCAAGCGCGCCCGCGGCGGGAAGATCTCCTTCACGCACCTCATCGGGTACGCGATGGTGCAGGCCATCAAGGCCATGCCGTCGATGAACTACTCCTTCGTGCAGAAGGACGGCAAGCCGACGCTGGTCAAGCCGGAGCACATCAACTTCGGCCTCGCCATCGACCTGGTGAAGCCCAACGGCGACCGCCAGCTCGTGGTCGCGGGCATCAAGAAGGCCGAGACCCTGAACTTCTTCGAGTTCTGGCAGGCCTACGAGGACATCGTCCGCCGTGCACGCGACGGCAAGCTCGGCATGGACGACTTCACCGGCGTCACGGTCTCGCTGACCAACCCCGGCGGCCTCGGCACGGTCCACTCGGTCCCCCGCCTGATGCCCGGACAGTCGGTCATCATGGGCGTCGGCTCGATGGACTACCCCGCGGAGTTCCAGGGCACGTCCCAGGACACCCTGAACAAGCTCGGCATCTCGAAGGTCATGACGCTCACGTCGACCTACGACCACCGGGTGATCCAGGGCGCCGCTTCGGGTGAGTTCCTGCGGATCGTCGCGAACCTGCTGCTCGGCGAGAACGACTTCTACGACGAGATCTTCAAGGCGCTGCGCATCCCGTACGAGCCGGTCCGCTGGCTCAAGGACATCGACGCCTCGCACGACGACGACGTCACGAAGGCCGCCCGCGTCTTCGAGCTGATCCACTCCTACCGCGTCCGCGGCCACGTCATGGCCGACACGGACCCGCTGGAGTACAAGCAGCGCAAGCACCCCGACCTGGACATCACCGAGCACGGCCTCACCTTGTGGGACCTGGAGCGCGAGTTCGCGGTCGGCGGCTTCGCCGGCAAGTCGATGATGAAGCTGCGCGACGTCCTCGGCGTCCTGCGCGACTCGTACTGCCGCACCACCGGCATCGAGTTCATGCACATCCAGGACCCGAAGCAGCGCAAGTGGCTCCAGGACCGCATCGAGCGCACGCACGCCTCGAAGCCCGAGCGCGAGGAGCAGCTGCGCATCCTGCGTCGGCTGAACGCCGCCGAGGCCTTCGAGACGTTCCTGCAGACGAAGTACGTCGGCCAGAAGCGCTTCTCCCTGGAGGGCGGCGAGTCCGTCATCCCGCTGCTCGACGCCGTCATCGACAGCGCCGCCGAGTCCCGCCTGGACGAGGTCGTCATCGGCATGGCCCACCGCGGCCGCCTGAACGTCCTCGCGAACATCGTGGGCAAGTCGTACGCCCAGATCTTCCGCGAGTTCGAGGGCAACATGGACCCCAAGTCCATGCACGGCTCCGGCGACGTGAAGTACCACCTGGGCGCCGAGGGCACCTTCACCGGCCTCGACGGCGAGCAGATCAAGGTCTCGCTCGCGGCGAACCCGTCCCACCTGGAGACGGTCGACCCGATCATCGAGGGCATCGTCCGCGCCAAGCAGGACATCATCAACAAGGGCGGCACGGACTTCACGGTCCTGCCCGTCGCCCTGCACGGTGACGCGGCCTTCGCGGGCCAGGGTGTGGTCGCCGAGACGCTGAACATGTCGCAGCTGCGCGGTTACCGCACGGGCGGCACGGTCCACATCGTCATCAACAACCAGGTCGGCTTCACCGCCGCCCCGGAGTCGTCGCGCTCCTCCATGTACGCCACGGACGTGGCCCGCATGATCGAGGCGCCGATCTTCCACGTGAACGGCGACGACCCCGAGGCCGTCGTGCGCATCGCGCGGCTCGCTTTCGAGTTCCGTCAGGCGTTCAACAAGGACGTCGTGATCGACCTCATCTGCTACCGCCGCCGCGGTCACAACGAGTCGGACAACCCGGCGTTCACGCAGCCGCTGATGTACGACCTGATCGACAAGAAGCGCTCGGTGCGCAAGCTCTACACCGAGTCCCTCATCGGTCGCGGCGACATCACCCTGGAAGAGGCCGAGCAGGCGCTCCAGGACTTCCAGGGGCAGCTGGAGAAGGTCTTCACGGAGGTCCGCGAGGCCATCTCGCAGCCCGCCGAGGCCGAGGTCCCGGCCCCGGAGGCCGAGTTCCCGGTGAACGTCGACACGTCGATCTCCCAGGAGGTCGTCAAGCGGATCGCCGAGTCCCAGGTCAACATCCCCGACCGGGTCACCGTCCACCCGCGTCTGCTGCCGCAGTTGCAGCGCCGCATGTCGATGGTCGAGGAAGGCACGATCGACTGGGGCATGGGCGAGACCCTCGCCATCGGTTCGCTGCTGCTCGAAGGCACGCCGGTCCGTCTGTCGGGCCAGGACTCGCGCCGTGGCACGTTCGGTCAGCGTCACGCGGTCCTCATCGACCGTGAGACGGGCGAGGACTTCACGCCGCTCCTGTACCTCTCCGAGGACCAGGCGCGCTACAACGTCTACGACTCGCTGCTCTCCGAGTACGCGGTGATGGGCTTCGAGTACGGCTACTCGCTGGCCCGTCCCGAGTCCCTCGTCATGTGGGAAGCGCAGTTCGGTGACTTCGTCAACGGCGCGCAGACGGTGGTGGACGAGTACATCTCGGCCGCCGAGCAGAAGTGGAACCAGCACTCCGGCGTCACGCTGCTGCTGCCGCACGGCTACGAGGGCCAGGGCCCGGACCACTCGTCCGCCCGCATCGAGCGCTTCCTCCAGCTGTGCGCGCAGAACAACATGACGGTCGCGATGCCGACCCTTCCGTCGAACTACTTCCACCTCCTGCGGTGGCAGGTGCACAACCCGCACCACAAGCCGCTGGTGGTCTTCACGCCGAAGTCGATGCTGCGCCTCAAGGCGGCGGCCTCGAAGACGGAGGAGTTCACGACGGGTGGCTTCCGCCCGGTCATCGGCGACGACTCGGTCGAGGCGTCGGCGGTCCGCAAGGTCGTCTTCTGCTCCGGCAAGCTGTACTACGACCTGGAGGCCGAGCGGAAGAAGCGCGAGGTCACGGACACCGCGATCATCCGCATCGAGCGTCTGTACCCGCTGCCGGGTGCCGAGCTCCAGGCGGAGATCGCGAAGTACCCGAACGCCGAGAAGTACCTGTGGGCGCAGGAGGAGCCGGCGAACCAGGGCGCGTGGCCCTTCATCGCCCTCAACCTCATCGACCACCTGGACCTGGCGGTCGGCGCGGACATCCCGCACGGCGAGCGCCTGCGCCGCATCTCGCGGCCGCACGGCTCGTCCCCCGCGGTCGGTTCGAAGAAGCGCCACGAGCAGGAGCAGGAGCAGCTCCTCACCGAGGTCTTCGAGGCGTGAGCGCCGTTCGCTGACGTCAGCGGTACGTGACCGGGCCCGCCCCGCGGTGTGAACCGCGGGGCGGGCCCGGTTCTTCGTACGTCATTCGTACGTCAGGTGCTCGGCTTGTCGCGGCAGGAGCGGGCGTCGATGGAGCCCGCGCTCGGTTTGTAGTGGCTGATCCAGTTGGGTTCCTCGGCGGCGAGGTTCGGGACCGACGCCTCGAAGTCCTTGATCCAGGCGCTGCTGTCGACGTAGTCCTTCACGAACTCCCGCAGCCTGACGCAGTCCGCGCGGTGCCCCTTGGCCAGGCCGATTCCGTAGTGCTGCGGCGCCCCGATGGTCAGGCCGGGGACCACGCGCAGGCCCTCGGCGGCGTGCTGCCGGGCGAAGCCGTACAGGATCATCTGGTCGGTGGAGACCGCGTACGCCTCTCCGGCGACGAGCTGGTCGACGCAGTCGGAGGCGTCGGTGAGCGTGATCAGGTCGGCGCCCACGCGCTTGAGCTCCTTGAGCGCCTCCACGGAGGTCGTGCCCTCCCACGTGCAGACCGTCCTGCCCTTGAAGTCCTCCCGCTTCGTGGCGTCCTTGCCCTCCTTGCCGACGAGGAATCCCTGACGGGTGGTGGCGTAGGGGCCGACGAAGTCGATCTGCTCCATGCGGGGCGGTGTGATGGAGAAGGCGGCGATGACCATGTCGGTGTCGCCGTTGACCAGGTCGGGGACGCGGTCCGCGGAGGACACGTTCGCCGGCTTGGACGTCTTGATCTTCAGGTCGTCCTTCAGCTGTCCGAGCAGCAGATGGTCGAAGCCCGAGCGGCGGTAGTTGTCCTCGTACGAAACGCCGGGCAGGTCCCCGTGCATCTCCACGCTGATCTGGGACTTGCCGAGGAAGGTCGGCTCCGACTCCTCGCCGCAGGAACTCGCGCCCGCCATCGTGCAGGCGAGGAGGAACGCCAGCAGGGCCGTGGTCCCGCGCGGTCTCACGCTCATCCGGATCACCTCCCCTCAGCCGTGCAGCACGGCGTCGTCTACGGACACGGTCATCCGGCAGCCCGGGTCCGTGTGGACGGTCACGTCGACCCGCAGCGCTCCATGGGCCCCGCCGAGCGGCAGGTCGACGGCCTGTCCCGCGCGCACGTCGGTGTGCGCGCTGTTCGCGCCGGCGCCCCGCAGCGCGACGGTGAGGCGGGTCTCCGGGGTGCAGGACTGGGCGTCGGGCACGGCGTCGCGGACCATCAGGGCCAGGCGCAGATGCGTACGCGAGGGGGCGTCGGCCACCACGACGGACAGCAGGTCCCCGTTCTCCACCGGCCCCCGGCTGATCTCGGCCCGGCCGGTCACGTCCACCTCGCCGTGCTCCGTCAGCCGGTCCACCCAGAGCAGGGCGCCGACGGCGAGGAGGACGGAGAGCGCCGAGACGAGGGCCTTCGTCGCGGACGGGGCGACGATCCCGACGATGCGGGCGCCCGCGAGCAGGAGGGCGAGCCCCAGCAGCACATAGACGCCCGCGTACTGGCTCTGTGGCCCCCCGGGCGCGATGACCAGGGCCGTCGTGCCGAGGCCGAGGACGATGAGGAAGGGCGGCCAGTTCCACACCCGCCAGGTCGACGCGTCGCCCACGGCGTTCTTCAGGCCGTCGCCGAGGACGAGACTGATGACGAAGTCGCCGAGCACGCGGCCGACCGCGACCGCCTTGTTCCCCTCCGCGCGGGTCTCGGACCGGCTGGGCCGCTGGGTCCGGGCCGTGCGGGGGCTCATCTGCCGCTCTGCGGGTCGCCGTCGAAGTTGATGGTGAAATCGCCCCGCACCGTCTCCACGGCGACCGCGTGCTTGCCGTACGCGTGTGCGCCGCCGCCCTGCCGTACCCCGGCCGCGGCCCGCTCGATGTGCCCGCGCAGCGCGTCGGCGCCGAGCTCACCGCCGGCGAGCCACTCCCCCACCGCGGCCTCCAGGGCGCCCCGCGCCTCTTCGGGCAGACCGGCTATCGCACCAGCGGCGGCGGTGGCGGTGCCCTCGTCGTCCCCGCGCGGCCTGCGCAGCACGACGTCGAGGAACGTCCGGCCCCGCGCCACGACGCTCTGGGCCACCTCGTCACGGGCGGTGGTCGCGACGGCGGCCCCCATGGACAGCGCGGCCGAGCTGAGGAACGCGGCGATGGCATCGGCAGACGTCAGCAGTTCGGACAAGTCGGTTCTCCTTCCCGCGTCGTGCGCGGCGACCGGGCCCTGCGCATGGACACGCGGCATACGAACACCCCTCCGGAGAAAGGGAGTTACCCGCGATGGGGCTGGTGCACACCATGCCCTGTGAAACTGTTGTCCTGAGGCCGATCCGCCATTCCGTACGCTTGGTGAACCATCACGACCATGTACGCACGCAGGAGACGAGCCCCATGTACTTCACCGACCGTGGCATCGAGGAGCTGGAGAAGCGGCGCGGCGAGGAGGAGGTCACTTTCGAGTGGCTCGCCGAGCAGCTCCGGGTCTTCGTGGACCTCAACCCGGACTTCGAGGTCCCGGTGGAGCGTCTCGCCACCTGGCTGGCCCGTCTGGACGACGAGGACGAGGACGAGTAGTCCGCTCCTGGTCCGCTCCTGGTCCGCTCCGCCGGCCCGGGTCACCTGGTCCACGTCACCCGACGAGCGCCGGGGCCGGCGCGGGCCACTGAGGCAGCGGCAGCGCTCCCGGCTCGCTCGATCGTCCTGTCGACCCCGCACAGCACTTCGGACCCCGACCAGCCGGCCCGCCTGCTCGCCCTCACCCTCGCCCTCGACGCGATCCACGCGCGCGGGCTGATCCACGCACGCGACTGATCCACGCACGCGACTCCACGCACGCGGCCAGAGCCCGTCAGCTCCGGCCGGGCCCCGCGTCAGCCGCCCGCACCCTGTCGTACGCGAATCCCAAAGAGCCGTGCACCATCAGGAGCACCCCCGCCACGGCCCATCCCCCGCTGCGCCGCCGCACGGCCCATGCGGCGAGCGGGAGCCCGGCGGCCATCTGCGCCACGGCCAGCGCGCGAGCCCGCGGCCCCCGCAGCCACGGCCCGAGACGCCCCCGCTCGACGACGTCGAGCTCCGCCCGCACCGCGTCCCGCCACCCCGACCACTCGACCTCCCGCACACCCGGCACGACCCGTGCCACCGCGCGCAGCCGGTCCGCGGGCTCACCCGGACCGAGGCCGGTCGGCAGCGCCACTCCCGCCCGCGCGAGAACGGCGAGCAGCCCCAGGAGCCGCGCACGGGCGTCGGCCTCCGTGTCCGGGCGCCCAAGGGCCTCCAGGGACTGCATGTCCAGGACGGGGTCGAGCCCGAGGCGCGCGGCGAAGGTGCGCAGCGCCTCGTCCTCTCCGACGGGCGTCCCGTTCGCCAGCCATACGTATTCGACGGTGCGCCGGAAGCCCGCCGCGAGGGTGCAGCCCGACCGGTCGGAGTCCCACCACAGCGCGAGCACCGGCCAGATAGACCCGACGGCGAGCGCGGTGGCCCACCCCGTGAGGACCCGGTCCACCGGTTCGTCGCCGTGCACCCAGGGCTTGCCCTCGGGCACCAGCACGCTCCACTCGTGGCCCGCGTGGGCGAGCAGCATCCGTTCGCGCAACAGGCGGGCGGCGGGCTCGACCACGTCGGGTTCGGCCCGGCAGAGCAGCAGGGCACCGGCGGCGGCGTGCTCGAAAGCTTCGGACGACATGGCCCCACGCTAGGTCAAATCGCCATATTCGGCGCAGAGAAGCGACGGTGTCTTGACTTTCCGTTACCGCGATATATCGTGTATCTCAGAGACGCGATATGGCGCGTTGCGATCCGGGCTTCCGGGCCCTCCCGTCCACCGTTGTCCAGCACGCCCGAGGAGGTCAGCCCGATGTCAGAGTGGTCCGTCGCCGAGCCCCAGAAGCTCACGTTCGACGCCCCCGTGAGGACACTCCATGTGCGCGTCGTCAACGGAACAGTGAACGTCGTGGGCACCGACGAAGTTTCCGCCCGGCTCGAGGTCTCCGAGATCGAGGGGCCGCCGCTGACCGTCACGCAGTCGGACGGCACGCTGTCCGTCGCCTATGACGACCTGCCCTGGAAGGGCTTCCTCAAGTGGCTCGACCGCAAGGGCTGGCGCCGCAGCGCCGTGGTCTCGCTGGCCGTCCCGGCGGGCACCCGCGTCGAGGTCGGCGTCGTGGGGGCCGGCGCCGTGGTCTCGGGGATCGAGGGGCGCACGGAGGTCAAGGGCGTCACCGGCGACACCACCCTCGTCGGCCTCTCGGGCCAGGTCCGCGCCGACACGGTCTCGGGCAGCGTGGAGGCCCAGGGCATCACGGGCGACCTGCGGTTCAACTCGGTCTCCGGTGACCTGACCGTCTTCGAGGGCGCGGGCTCCTCCGTTCGGGCAGATTCGGTGAGCGGCTCGATGATCGTGGACATCGACCCGACGGGCGCGCCGGCGGACATCGGTCTGACGAGCGTCTCCGGTGAGATAGCGATCCGGCTGCCCCACCCGACGGACGCGGACGTGGAGGCGAACACCGCGAGCGGGTCGGTGTCCAACGCGTTCGAGGACCTGCGGGTCAGCGGCCAGTGGGGCGCGAAGAAGATCACCGGCCGCCTGGGCTCGGGCAGCGGAAAGCTCAGGGCGACGACGGTCTCGGGCTCCATCGCGCTGCTGCGCAGGCCGCCGACGGAGGAGGATCCGTCCGACGAGGTCCCACCGACCGCGTCCCCGTCGGACGCGACGGACCCGACGGACCCGACGGACCCGACAGGACCCACGGACCCCACGGACCCGACGGACACTCCCCCGACGGGCACTCCCCCGACCGACGACGCCGCCCCGACCGACAAGAAGGTGCTCTGAGATGGCCCCCGTGTTCGCCCACGGCCGACTGCGCCTGTATCTGCTGAAGCTCCTCGACGAGGCCCCGCGCCACGGCTATGAGGTGATCCGCCTCCTGGAGGAGCGCTTCCAGGGGCTGTACGCACCTTCGGCCGGGACGGTCTACCCCCGCCTGGCGAAGCTGGAGGCCGAGGGCCTGGTCACGCACACCACGGAGGGCGGCCGCAAGGTGTACGCCATCACGGACGCGGGCCGCGCCGAACTGGCCGACCGCAGCGGTGAGCTGGCCGATCTGGAGCTGGAGATCCGCGACTCCGTCGCCGAGCTCGCCGCCGAGATCCGGGACGGCGTGCGGGGCGCGGCCGGTGAGCTCCGCCGTGAGATGCGGGAGGCGGCCAAGGAGGCACGCGCGTCCGGCGGCAGGCCCGAGGGCAAGAACGACTCCAGCTCCGGCTCCGGCAAGGTCTTCCCCGACCCCTCGGACTTCTTCGACGGCTCCTGGGGCGACAAGGAGGGCTGGCGCCAGGCCAAGGAGGACTTCAAGCGCGCCAAGCAGGAGTGGAAGGAGCAGGCACGGCGGGCGAAGGACGAGACCCGCAGGGCCCGCGAGGACGCCCAGCGCGCCCGCCGCCAGGCGCAGGACGCACAGGCGACCGCCCGCGCCCAGGCGCAGGAGGAGGTGCAGCGCATCGCACGCCGCGTCCAGGACCAGGTCCAGGACCACTTCACGCGGGGCGACTGGCCGACGGGGGTCCGCGAGGGCCTGACGGAACTGGCCAAGGAGTTCGGCGAGTTCGGCAAGAACGCAGGCAGCGCAGGCAAGGACTTCGGCCGCAAGGGCGCGCGGTCCACCGCCGAGGAGCCCACGTTCACGGACGCCCGCGAGGACGAGGTCCCCACGGAGTACGTCCCGGACTGGGCCCAGGAGGACACCACCGGCCATCCGGCACGTGACCTGGACCGCCTCCTGGACCGCTTCCGCGACGACATCCGCGACGCGGCCCGGGACCACGGCGTGACGGAGGACCAACTCCGCGACGCCCGCCGCCACTTGTCATCGGCGGCGGCACACATCGCCGCGACATTGCGTACGCCGAAGCCATGACCTGGGCGGCCACCCAGGGACCGCCGGGTCCGCCCTGACCCCAGGCCCGCCCTGGTCGTAGGCCGGACCCAGGCTCATCGGCTTAGGCGGCGCCCTCGCCGTACAGCACCCTCTCCACCGACTCATGGGTCACGCCATGGTCCGCGAGCACCTCGCCGACCGGGCCGGGGCGGACCGTCAGGGCGAACAGGATGTGTTCGTCGCCGATGTGCCGGTCCCGGCGGGCGGTGGCGATGCGCAGGGACTTCTCCAGGGCGTCCTTGGCCTCACGGGTGAAGGGACGGTGCCCGGTCCAGCCGAGGCCGGGCCGCCGGGCCTTGCGTCCGCCCGCCAACGCGCCCACGCCATGAGCCTCCTCGACCCGGGAGACGATCTCGGACACGTCGATGCCGAGCTCGGCCAGCGCCTGTGTGTCGGCCTGCGAGAGGCCCCCGCGGCGCCGCGCCTCGGCCAGCGCGGTCTCGATCGACTCCCGGCGGCGCGTGGCCCCGAGCGAGGCCAGGGCGAAGGACGCCCGGCTCGCCTCGCGGTCGAGCAGCGCGAGCAGCATGTGCCCGTCGTCGACGGAGTCCGCACCCTCGCCCTCGGCATGCTCGACCGCGCCCTTGACGACGGCGCGGGCGTCCTTCGTGAACCGCTCGAACATCACTGCCTCCCGTACTTCTTGTGCACGGCCTGCCTGCTCACTCCGAGCTCCGCGGCGATCCCCTGCCACGACCAGCCCTGCAGGCGCGCACTGCGCACCTGCACGGCCTCCAACTGCTCCACCAGCCTCCGCAGCGCGGAGACGGCCCGCAGTCCGACTCGTGGGTCACGGTCACCCGCACGCTCGGCGAGATCCGTAGCTTTGGTCATGCATGTCAACTTACGTTGACAGGAAGGCCGTGTCAACCATAGTTGACACGGATGAAGTGATACCCGGAGGCAGCTTCAGCCTCAGACCTCCAGCACGATCTTCCCGAACTGCTCGCCCGACTCCATGCGCTCGAAGCCCTCACGCGCCCGGTCCAGCGGCAGCACCTCGTCGATGACGGGGCGCACGCCCGTGGCGGCGCAGAAGGAGAGCAGGTCCTCCAGTTCGTCCTTGGACCCCATCGTCGAACCGACGATCTTCAGCTCCAGGAAGAAGACCCGCGTCAGCTCCGCGTGCGAGGGCCTGTCACCGCTGGTCGCGCCCGAGATCACCAGAGTGCCGCCCGGCTTGAGCGACTTGATGGAGTGCGACCACGTCGCCGCCCCCACCGTCTCGATGACGGCGTCCACCCGCTGCGGAAGGCGAGCGCCCGACTCCACCGCCTCCACCGCGCCCAGCTCCAGGGCCCGCTTCCGCTTGGCCTCGTCGCGGCTCGTGGCGAAGACCCTCAGGCCCGCCGCCTTGCCGAGGACGATCGCGGCCGTGGCGACGCCGCCACCGGCGCCCTGCACGAGGACCGAATCCCCGGGACGCACACCGGCGTTGGTGAAGAGCATGCGGTACGCGGTGAGCCACGCGGTCGGCAGACAGGCCGCCTCGGCGAACGACAGCTCCTTCGGCTTCGGCAGCAGATTCCACGTGGGCACGGAGACCTGCTCGGCGAACGTCCCCTGGTACTTCTCGGTGAGGATCGAGCGGCCCTCGTCGGGGCCGACCCCGTGCCCGGTCTGGCCGATGACGGAGTGCAGGACGACCTCGTTGCCGTGCTCGTCGATGCCCGCGGCGTCACAGCCGAGGATCATCGGCAGCCTCCCCTCGGGGAGGCCGACCCCGCGCAGGGACCACAGGTCGTGATGGTTGAGGGAGGCGGCCCGGACGTTCACGGTCGACCAGCCGGTCCGGGCCTCGGGGGCGGGACGCTCCCCCAACTCAAGGCCACTGAGCGGCTGGTCACGGTCGATGCGGGCGGCGTAGGCGGCGAACATGAGGCGACGATAGGCCGCGGGCCTACCCGCACGTAACCAGCAGCCCCTGTGACACACCCCGCACCCACCACAAGCCGCCACCCGCCGACGGCGACATACCGGAACGAGAGACGCCCACCCGTTCAAGAGACTGGAAACGGGTGGGCGGGCGGGAAAGGCATGGGCCCCGCCACCACGTGACGGGGCCCAGAGATCAGCGGCGAGCCACGCCTTCGGCACGAGCGGCCGCCGCAACAGCGGCAGTCACGGCCGGGGCGACCCTCTCGTCGAACGGCGAGGGGATCACGTAGTCGGCGGAGAGCTCATCGCCCACCACGCCGGCCAGCGCCTCCGCCGCGGCGATCTTCATCGTCTCGGTGATCCGCGAGGCCCGCACCTGCAGCGCGCCCGCGAAGATGCCGGGGAACGCGAGCACGTTGTTGATCTGGTTCGGGTAGTCCGAACGGCCCGTCGCGACAACAGCCGCGTACTTGTGGGCGATGTCCGGGTGCACCTCGGGGTTCGGGTTGGCCATGGCGAACACGAACGAGTTCGGCGCCATGGAGGCGACCGCGGGCTCGGGGACGGTGCCGCCCGAGACGCCGATGAACACGTCCGCACCCGCGAGCGCGCTCTCCAGCGAGCCGCTGAGCCCGGCCTTGTTGGTGATCTCCGCGAGCTCACGCTTGACCGGGGTGAGGTCGTCCCGGTCCCGGCTCACGACGCCCTTGCGGTCCGCGACCGCCACATCGCCCAGGCCCGCCTCGAGCAGGAACTTGGCGATGGCGACACCGGCCGCACCCGCGCCGGAGATCACGGCACGCAGCTCACCGAGCGTGCGCCCGGTCAGCCGCGCCGCGTTCCGCAGCGCGGCGAGCGTCACGACCGCCGTGCCGTGCTGGTCGTCGTGGAAGACCGGAATGTCGAGCCGCTCCTGGAGCTTGCGCTCGATCTCGAAGCAGCGCGGCGCCGAGATGTCTTCGAGGTTCACGCCGCCGAAGGACGGCGCCATGCGCACCACGGTCTCGACGATCTCGTCCGCGTCCGTCGTCGCGAGCGCGATCGGAACCGCGTCCACGCCGCCGAACTGCTTGAACAGAATGGCCTTGCCCTCCATCACGGGGAGGGAGGCCTCGGGACCGATGTCACCGAGACCGAGCACGGCCGTGCCGTCGGTGACCACGGCCACGACGTTCGACTTCCATGTGTAGTCGTTCACCAGCTCCGGCTGCTCGGCGATCGCGGTGCACACTTTCGCGACGCCAGGCGTGTACGCCAGGGACAGGTCGTCCTTGTCCCGCACCGGCACAGTGGCCTGCACGGCCATCTTGCCGCCACGGTGCAGCGCGAACGCCGGATCGAAGGGCTCTTCAGCGCCTTCGTGACCCGTACTGCTGTCGCTGCGAGGATTGACGATCTCCGCTGCCACTTGTCTTACCCCTTAAGTCTTAAATCATCAGTTGAGGGTGTCCACTCCTGGTTGAGAAGTGGGCGGGCACCGCGTCTGTTCTCCGCCTGTCGACGGAGGGAGGTACAGACACGCGAGCGCGCCGCACACGCGCTCTGGGCCCCGGATGAGGGGTGTAACGCACCTTTCTACCTGACGGCGCGGGGCACGGGCGAGTGGGATTGGTTACCTGAGGTGCCCCTGGTCCTTGTAGTGGTCCAACAAGAACGGACGACGGGCCCATGCCCGGATTTTCCGAGGAACGCCCGCCGCCGGTCCACATCGCGAGATTCACCCGAGATCCACCGAAGATCTCAAATGGCGGTACTTCGTTCCAGGCCGGTACGGCCCGGTTGTCCCGGCCTGTCTGGGTACCGCGATCACCCGTTATCCGATTTTGACATCTCTGGCACCCAGAATCGGACGGTCCGAATGGCAAGATGCCGTCATCACACGAGGTCGCGACACCCGAAGGTGTGTGCACGACCGCTCGGCAACTCCCTCATCCGCCGGAGGACCCTCATGACCGCACGCTTCATCTGTCGTACCACCGCCGGTAAGTCCGCGAAGTCACGGATGGCCACGGTCGGCGCGATCGCGGTCGCCGGCGCGCTGCTGCTGTCCGGCTGCGGCGACCAGACCAAGAGCAAGGACGAGGGCGGCGAGAAGGTGAGCAACGCACCGCTCGCCGACAAGCTCCCCAAGGACATCCGTGACGCGGGCGTCATCAAGGTCGGTTCGGACATCGCGTACCCGCCCGTCGAGTTCAAGGACAAGTCCGGCAAGACCGTCGGCATCGACCCCGACCTCGGCGACGCGCTCGGCAAGCAGCTCGGCGTGGAGTTCCAGTTCGACAACGGCACCTTCGACACCCTGCTCGGCGGTCTGCGCTCCAAGCGCTACGACCTCGCGATGTCGGCCATGACCGACACCAAGAACCGCCAGGAGGGCGTCGACGAGGAGACCGGCAAGAAGATCGGCGACGGCGTCGACTTCGTCGACTACTTCACGGCCGGTGTCTCGATCTACACCAAGAAGGGCGACGACCAGGGCATCAAGACCTGGAGCGACCTCTGCGGCAAGAAGATCGTCGTCCAGCGCGGCACCGTCTCGCACGACCTCGCCAAGGCCGAGTCGAAGAAGTGCAAGGGCGGCAAGAAGATCGCCATCGAGTCCTTCGACAACGACCAGCAGGCCCAGACCCGACTGCGCTCCGGCGGCGCGGACGCGGGCTCGTCCGACTTCCCGGTCGCCGCGTACGCGGTGAAGACCTCGGGCGGCGGCAAGGACTTCGAGCTGGTCGGCGAGCAGGTCGAGGCCGCTCCGTACGGCATCGCGATCTCCAAGAAGAACCCCGAGCTGCGCGACGCGATCAAGGCGGCGCTCGACGCGATCATCAAGAACGGCGACTACGACAAGATCATCTCGAAGTGGGGCGTCGAGGACGGCGCGGTCAAGGAAGCCTTGATCAACGGCGGCAAGTGACCGCGCAACCGTCTCGCCGCTGAAAGGCCACTTTCGTGACTACCGACATCTCCAAGAAGGGCCCGGAGGACACACCCCCGTCCTCCCGGCCTGAGGCCATCAAGGCCATCCCGGTCCGGCACTACGGCCGGTACGTCGCCGCGCTCCTCGCCATCGGCGCGTTCGCCGCGATCGTCTACGCCTTCGCTCAGGGCGACATCAACTGGGACGCGATCCCCGACAACTTCTTCGACGACCGCATCCTCAAGGGCGTCCGCGAGACCCTGCTCCTGACCTTCCTGTCGATGCTCATCGGCGTGGTCGGCGGCATCCTCCTCTCGGTGATGCGCCTGTCGAAGAACCCGGTGACCTCGTCGATCGCCTGGTTCTACATCTGGTTCTTCCGCGGTACGCCGGTCCTGGTCCAGCTCTTCATCTGGTTCAACCTCGGCTTCGTCTTCGAGTACGTCAACCTCGGCCCCGTCTACAAGGACGAGTGGTCGGACTTCATGACGCCGTTCCTGACGGCGCTGCTCGGCCTGGGCCTCAACGAGGCCGCGTACATGGCCGAGATCTGCCGCGCCGGTCTGCTCTCGGTCGACGAGGGCCAGACCGAGGCGTCCCAGGCGCTGGGCATGAGCCACGGCAAGACGCTGCGCCGCGTCGTGCTGCCGCAGGCGATGCGCGTGATCGTGCCGCCGACGGGCAACGAAGTCATCAACATGCTCAAGACGACGTCCCTGGTGGCCGCGGTCCAGTACTTCGAACTGCTGCGGTACGCCCAGGACATCGGCACCTCCTCCGGCGCCACCGTCGAGGCCCTGCTGCTCGCCGCGGCCTGGTACCTGATCATGACCTCGATCCTCTCCGTCGGCCAGTTCTACCTGGAGCGTTACTACGCGCGCGGTTCGTCGCGCTCGCTCCCGGACACCCCGTTCCAGAAGATCAAGGCCAATATGTTGTCCCTTGGCAACCGCTCGGGAGTTGGTCACTGATGACGACCGCCATGGTGAAGTCCGAAGGCGTCCACAAGTCCTTCGGCAACGTCGAGGTCCTCAAGGGCATCGACCTGGAGGTCAAGTCCGGCGAGGTCTTCTGCCTCATCGGCCCCTCAGGCTCCGGCAAGTCGACGTTCCTTCGCTGCATCAACCACCTCGAGAAGGTCAACGCCGGCCGCCTCTACGTCGACGGCGAACTGGTGGGCTACCGGCAGAAGGGGGACAAGCTGTACGAGCTCAAGGACAGCGAAGTCGCCCTGAAGCGCCGGGACATCGGCATGGTCTTCCAGCGCTTCAACCTCTTCCCGCACATGACGGCCCTCGAGAACGTCATGGAGGCGCCGGTCCAGGTCAAGGGCGAGACGAAGTCGGCGGCCAGGGCACGCGCCGGGCAGCTCCTGGAGCGGGTCGGCCTTGCCGACAAGGCCAAGAGCTACCCCTCGCAGCTCTCGGGCGGCCAGCAGCAGCGTGTGGCCATCGCCCGCGCGCTCGCGATGGAGCCGAAGCTGATGCTCTTCGACGAGCCGACGTCGGCGCTCGACCCGGAGCTGGTGGGTGACGTCCTTGACGTCATGCGCGATCTCGCCGAGTCCGGCATGACGATGATCGTCGTCACGCACGAGATGGGCTTCGCGCGCGAGGTCGGCGACAGCCTCGTCTTCATGGACGAGGGCGTGGTGGTCGAGTCCGGCCACCCGCGCGACGTCCTGACGAACCCGCAGCACGAGCGGACGCAGTCGTTCCTCTCGAAGGTGTTGTAAGGCTGTAGGGCGAAGGCGCCGCAAGGCGCATACGCACAAAGGGCGGTACGGATCCCAGATCCGTACCGCCCTTCGCGTACGCGCTACTTGAGGCCGAGCACCATCGCGTCGGAGGGCGAGGACCACACCGTCCGCGCCTCGCCGAAGCCCGCCTCGCGCAGCGTCCGCGCGTGCCACTCGGGCGAGGGGGTGTCGCCGTCCGCGTGCTCGCCGTAGATCTCGAAGCGCTTGGCCGTGGGCTCGGCGAGGACCGGGTCCTGGGCTGCGAGCTGCCACCAGTCCCTCCAGTCCACGGCGCCCGCGGCCTTGGCCTGCTCCATGCGGGCGTGCCGCTGGGCCCGGTCGGCGTCGTTCAGGCGGGGCGTCGCGGGGTCGGGCATGTGGTCGGCGTTCATGAAGACGCCGCCGTCCCGGACGAGGCCCGCGAGCTGGCCGTAGAGGGCGGTGAGGGGTTCGCTGTGCAACCAGTGCAGGGCGGTGGCGGTGAGGACGGCGTCGTACGCGTCGTACGGCAGCTGCGCCGTCCACCGGGGGTCCTTGAGGTCCGCGGTCACGAAGGTGACCCGGTCGTCCCCGGCGAAGGTGCCCTCGGCGATGGCCAGGAGCGCGGGGTCGAGGTCGACGCCCGTGCTGACCGCGTTCGGGAACCTCTTGAGCAGCCGGTCCGTAATACTCCCCGTACCGCACGCGAGGTCGAGCACGCGCGGCTCGGTGCCGACGACGGCTTCGACCATGTCGAGCATGACCCGGAACCGCTCCTCGCGGTCGGGCAGATACCACTCCTGCTGCCGGTCCCAGCTGTCCTGCCAGGCACGCCAGTCTGTTCCGGACGCCGTTTCCGTCATCGGAAGTCCTCCCGTACGTAATACGCTCTCGTAATACCCTCGAAGCACGCGTAACCGTTACTCACGCACGTGATGAAGATAGCCCGCCCCGGTAAGGACTACAAGTGGAACTGGCCTATTACTCGGACTACGCCGTACGTCTGGTCAACAGCGAGGAGCCGGGTCGCAACAAGGACACGCTGACGTCGGTCGAGGCGATCCGCGAGCTGTTCGGAGGCAGCTCGCAGGCGGCACGCCGTGCCACGGACTCCGACGTCACCCGCTTCCGCTCCGTGCGGGCCAGGCTCAGGGCGGTCTTCGAGGCGGCGGACGGCGGCGACGAGACCCTCGCGGTCGACCTGCTGAACTCACTGCTCATGGAGTTCCCGGTCAGCCCGCAGATCTCGGGCCACGACGACCGTGACGACGAGGGCAATCCGCTGTGGCACATGCACCTGGCGGACCACCCGTCGAACGCCACGTCCGGGTACGCGGCGATCGCCGCGATGGGCCTCGCCTTCCACCTCACCGAGCACGGCGTGGACCGCCTCGGCCTGTGCGAGGCAGCGCCCTGCCGCAACGCCTATCTCGACACGTCGACAAACCGTTCCCGACGCTACTGCTCGGACCGCTGCGCGACCCGCGCCAATGTCGCCGCCTACCGCGCCCGCAAGCGCCTGGAGACGGACCGGTCGGCGAGCACGGGGCGCGCTGCGGAAACCGCCCAGCGCACCATCGCGAACGGCGAGCGCTGACCGGACCTGAACTGGGGCGGGCGGTAGCGGAACCACACCTTCCCCAGGACGAGTTCCTCGGGCACCGTGCCGTAGTCCGTGCTGTCCCCTCCCGCGTACACGTTGTCCCCGCGCACCCACCAGCCGCCCTCGCGCCGCTCGGCGGCACGCTTGACGACCAACAGGTCCTGCTGGAACGGGTGGCGGAGCACCACCACGTCACCCGCTCGGACCCGTGCGCCCCACTGCACCACCAGGCGGTCCCCGTGGTAGAGCGTGGGCACCATCGAAGGCCCCGTCACCTCGGCCGCACCCAACGGCAGGATGGCCCTTCTCCGTTCGCTCTCCTGCGACAGCTCCGGCATCACCGCACCTCCCCGGTCCTATCCTCCACGAGTCCCAGTCTCACCCTGGACTTTTGTCCTAAGCCCAAGGGGGCACTCGCGAAAACCCGTCTCTCACGGAGTAATGTCCCACCTGAGAAGACGATCACGAGGAAGGACCGCTGCATGCTTTCCCGCCTGTTTGCCCCCAAGGTAAAGGTCAGCGCCCACTGCGACCTCCCCTGCGGCGTGTACGACCCGGCCCAGGCCCGCATCGAGGCGGAGTCGGTCAAGGCCGTCCAGGAGAAGATGGCCGCCAACGACGACGCGCAGTTCCAGACGCGCGCCATCGGCATCAAGGAGCAGCGCGCGGAGCTCGCGAAGCACCACGTGTCGGTGCTCTGGAGCGACTACTTCAAGCCCCCGCACTTCGAGAAGTACCCGGAGCTGCACCAGCTGGTCAACGACACCCTCAAGGCCCTCTCGGCCGCCAAGGGCTCGTCGGACCCGGCCACGGGCCAGAAGGCGCTGGACTACATCGCCCAGATCGACAAGATCTTCTGGGAGACCAAGAAGGCCTGACCCCACAAGGTCACCAGGCCACCTGGTCACACGAAAGCACCCGGCATCCGCGCGGAGCCGGGTGCTTTCGGCGTTCTGCGGCGGTCAGCCCTGAAGCGCGGACAGGCCCTTCTGCAGGTCCTCCGCGTTCATCACCGGGTAGATCTCGATCTCCGCACCGAGCTCCAGGAAGAACGGCTCGGCGATGGACGGCATCTGCGAGCTGTCCTGCATGTCGAAGACGAAGGTGGCGGCCCGCCCGCCGTCGCTGGGCCCGAAGTACGCGGCCTCCGGCTTGATCTGCTCCGACACCGCCTGCATCAGCTTCGGCAGCGTGCCGTTCTTGATCGCCTCGTTCGAGATCTGTGTGTCCAGACGCGCTCTCAACATGACCCTCATGGCACTCACTCCTCCTTCCAAGGGTCCCGCTCCCCACCCGGATCCGCATCCGCTGCCCGGACGAGAAGGCTTCAGGCCCGGTCGTGCAGCGCGAGATTCACGGCGAAGCCGAGGAACGCCACCCCGCTGAGCTGCTCCAGACGGCGCCGGAACGACGGGCGGCGGATGCGGTCGCCCAGCGCGGATGCCGCGTGGGTGACGATCCAGTACCAGAGCGCGAGTTCGACCAGGTCGATCGCCGTGAGCAGCAGAGTCGTACGGAACACGGGGGCGCCCGCCGGGATGAACTGCGGGATCAGGCTCATGTAGAAGAGCCCGGCCTTGGGGTTCAGGAGGTTCGTGGCAAGGCCCGCGCGGAAGGCCGCCCAGCGGTCCCGTGCCGAGGGGGGCACGGCCTCCCCCGCAGGCTCCCCCGACTCCGCCGCCCCTTCCCGCGCCTGCCTCCGCACTCCCCCGCGCGCCCGCCACAGCGCCGTGCAGCCCAGCCACGCCAGGTAGGCGGCGCCCGCGATGCGCAGGGCGTCGTACGCGAGACGGGAGGCCGTGAGCAGGGCCGTCAGGCCGATCGCGGTCGCCACGCCCCAGGCCAGGCAGCCGGTGAGGATGCCGAGCGCGGCGGCGAAGCCGCCGTCCCTGCCGTGGGCCACGGAGGTGCGCAGGACCAGGAGCGTGTCGAGGCCCGGCGTGATGTTGATGATCGCGGCGACGCCCGCGAACGCGAGTGCGGCGGTGAGCATGACGGGAGGCTAGCCGCCGGCCGCGCCGTCGCGCCGCCCCATAAATCGGTTGCCGCCCCGCACCGCCCCTGCTGCACTTGCCGTACGCCCCGACCCGTCAAGGAGACGCAATGCGCCGTTTGTTCATGTCCAGCCAGAAGGGAATCGCCATCGACCCAGAGGACATGACACTCCGTGCATACGTCGAGCACGTCCACCACCCTGAACTTGGGGATCCTGGCGCATGTTGACGCCGGGAAGACCAGCCTGACCGAGCGGCTGCTGCACGCCGCCGGTGTCATCGACGAGATCGGTCGCGTCGATGCGGGCAGCACCCAGACCGATTCACTGGCTCTGGAGCGGCAGCGCGGCATCACGATCAAGTCGGCCGTCGTCTCCTTCGCCGTCGACGACGTCACCGTCAATCTCATCGACACCCCTGGCCACCCGGACTTCATCGCCGAGGTGGAGCGGGTCCTGAGCGTGCTCGACGGTGCCGTGCTCGTCGTCTCCGCCGTCGAAGGCGTCCAGGCGCAGACCCGCGTCCTCATGCGGACGCTGCGGCGGCTGCGCATCCCCACGCTCGTCTTCGTGAACAAGATCGACCGGCGCGGAGCGCGCGAGGAGGATCTGCTGCGCAGCATCGCGGAGCGGCTCGTCCCGGACATCGTGCCCATGGGTACGGTCCGCGGTCTCGGCGGCCGTGACGCCTCGTACGTTCCCTTCGACGCGGGCGACCCCGCCTTCACCGGTCGCCTCGTCGACGTGCTCGCCGCGCACGACGACGCCCTGCTCTCCGCGTACGTCGACGACGAGGCGGGGCTCACCTACCGGCGGCTGCGCGCCGAACTCGCCGCGCAGACCGAGCGTGCCCTTGTGCACCCGGTGTTCTTCGGCTCGGCCGCCACCGGCGCGGGCGTCGGCGAACTCATCGCGGGCATCCGGGAGTTGCTGCCCTCCGAGGACGGCGGCCCGCGCGCCGACGAGCCCGTGTCCGGCACCGTCTTCAAGGTCGAGCGCGGTGACGCCGGGGAGAAGGTCGCGTACGTGCGGATGTTCGCGGGGACGGTGCGCACGCGCGACCGGCTGCCGTTCGGCGGCGGGCGCGAGGGCAAGGTCACCGCGGTCAGCGTCTTCGACCGCGGGTCCGCGGACCCGCGCGAGGGTGTCTCCGCGGGGCAGATCGGGAAGTTGTGGGGGCTCGGCGACATCCGTATCGGCGATGTCGTCGGCGTACCGCGTGCCGACGACAGGACGCGCGGAGCCGGGCAGCACCACTTCTCGCCGCCCACCCTGGAGACCGTCGTCGTCCCCGCCCGCCCCGGCGACAGGGGCGCCCTGCATCTCGCGCTCGCCCAGCTCGCCGAGCAGGACCCGCTGATCAACCTCCGGCAGGACGATCTGCGCCAGGAGGTGTACGTGTCGCTGTACGGCGAGGTCCAGAAGGAAGTCATCGAGGCGACCCTCCTCGACGAGTACGGAATCGACGTCACGTTCCGCGAGACCACGACCATCTGCGTGGAGCGCGTGACCGGAAGCGGGTCCGCGTACGAGGTCATCGACACGGACTCCAACCCGTTCCTGGCCACGGTCGGACTGCGCGTCGATCCCGGTCCGCCGGATTCCGGCGTGGAGTTCCGCCTGGAGATCGAGCTCGGTTCGATGCCGTACGCGTTCTTCCGCGCCGTCGAGGAGACCGTCCGCGAGACGCTGCTCCAGGGGGTCCACGGATGGCAGGTCGACGACTGCGTCGTCACCATGACGCACTCCGGCTACTGGCCCCGCCAGAGCCACGCGCACGGCACCTTCGACAAGAGCATGTCGAGCACGGCCGGGGACTTCCGGCAGCTGACCCCGCTGGTCCTGCTGAGCGCGCTGCGGCGGGCCGGCACCGCGGTGCACGAGCCGCTGCACCGCTTCCGGCTCAGCGTCCCGGACGACGTGTTCGGGCAGCTCCTGCCCGCGCTCTCCCGGCTGCGTGCGGTCCCGCACACCCAGACGGCGCGCGGAGCCTCGTACGTGGTCGAGGGGGAGATCCCCGCCGCCCGCGTGCACGAGCTCGAGCAGCTGCTGCCCTCGCTGACGCGTGGCGAGGGCGAGCTGGAGTCCGCCTTCGAGCGGTACCAGCCGGTCCGGGGCGAGGCCCCGGACCGGCCGCGCACCGACCGCAATCCGCTCTGCCGCAAGGAGTATCTGCGGGAGGTGGCCGGTGTCCGGCGCTGAGTCCGTGTCCGGTGTCGGGACTGTGTCCCGTGCCGGGTTCGGTGTCGGGACCGGGTTCGGTGTCGGGACCGGGTTCGGTGTCGGGACCGGGTCAGGCGCGGAAGCGAGGGAGGCCGAGTCCCCGTACGCGGGCGGGGTCGACGAGGAGGTTGAGTTCCACGATCCTGCCGTTCGTGATCGTGAACTCCATGACCGAGACGACCTCGCCCCGCGGCACCCCGACCACGCCGACACGGCCGTTGACGAAGGCCAGCTCGGTGGTCGGCGCCGCCTTCGAGAACATCGCGGCCTGCCCGGCCACCACGGTCGCGCCCCGCACCAATTTCGAGAGCCCGGAGGCGAGTTCGCCGGTGTCGGCCCGCAACACCACGTCCGGGTCGAGCAGTTCGAGCAGCGCGTCGAAGTCACCGCCCCGCGCGGCGGCGAGGAAGGCGCCGACGACCTCGCGCTGCCGCGCGGGGTCGTTGTCGGGCCTGGGCGCCGAACCCTGCACCCGGCGACGGGCCCGGCTCGCGAGCTGCCGCGTCGCGGCCGGGGTGCGCTCCACGATGGGGGCGACCTCGTCGAAGGGCACGGCGAACATGTCGTGCAGCACGAAGGCGAGACGCTCGGCGGGCGCGAGCGTCTCAAGGACGACGAGCAGCGCGAGGCCGACCGAGTCGGCGAGCAGCACCTCCTGCTCGGGGTCGACCACATCCCCCCAGCTCACCACGGGGTCGGGCACATGCGTGTCCATCGAGAGCGACAGGGAGTCCTCGCGCCGCGACTGCCGCGTACGCAGCATGTCGAGGCAGATCCGGCCGACGACGGTCGTCAGCCAGCCGCCCAGGTTCGCCACCTGACCGGTGTCGGCGCGGCTGAGCCGGATCCAGGACTCCTGGACCGCGTCCTCGGACTCGCTGAGCGAACCGAGCATGCGATAGGCGACCGCCTTCAGATGCGGCCTGTGCTCCTCGAAGCGGGCCGCCAGCGCCTCGCCCTGGTCCGCCGCTGCTTCGTTATGGTCCATCTGTCACATTCCCCCGTCGCGATCCGTCATGGAAGTGACCACCGTTCCCGGGCACTTGGAGGAGAACAGTAATGAACGCGTACGCCATACCGGCCGCCCGCATCTCGCGCCGGCCGTCGGGACAGGGCGCATGAGCACGGAGACGACAGCACCCCGCGCGCCCGAGCAGCGCAAGCAGGACGCCCTGCACCGCCTCGACCACGACGTCGACGCGTGGGTGGCGACGGCGGACGCGGAGAGCGGGACCCCGTATCTCATCCCGCTGTCCTTCCTCTGGGACGGCGAGAGCCTCCTTGTGGCCACTCCGGAAGCCAGCGTCACCGGCCGCAACCTCCGGGCGACCGGCAAGGCACGGGTCGGCATCGGGCCGACCCGCGACCTCGTCCTCGTCGAAGGGGCCGTACGCGCCCTCGACGGGGCCGAGTTGACCGCCGAGCTCCGTGACGCCTTCGCCACGAAGACGGGCTTCGACCCGAGCAGGCTCAAGACCGCCTACACCTACTTCCGCATCACCCCGCAGCGCGTCCAGGCCTGGCGCGAGGCCGACGAGCTGGAGGGCCGGGAGCTGATGCTGGGCGGGCGGTGGACAGTGAGGTGAGGCGAGGTGAGGCGAGGTGAGGTGAGCCGGGCGGGGGCGTGGCCCGGGGCTCAGCTGTGGCCGAGCACCGGTGCCAGCGCCTCCCGCAGGTCGTCGGGTCCGGTGTAGTGGAGCCCCACCATGCCGAGCGCGACCGCCGCGTCCACGTTCTCCTTGCGGTCGTCCACGAACAGGCAGCGCTCGGCCGGGACCCCCGCCCGCTCCACGGCGATCTCGTAGATCCGGCGGTCGGGCTTGACGATGCCGACGCCGGCGCTGCTGACCACGGTGTGCGCGAGGTCGGCGATGCCGAGCTCGGCCAGGTCGTCGTCGAGCCAGGGGGTCGCGTTCGTCACCAGCGCCACGTGCAGGTGCGCGCGGGCCCGCCTGAGCAGGTCCACCACGGTGGCGTCGGCGGAGAACCCGGCTTCGGCGAGCGCGGTGCCCAGGGCGTGCCCCCGCTCGTACGGCACCCGGTCCGCGAGGCCGCGCGCGATCGCCTCCACCCACTCCGCCTTGCCGGTGCGCCCCAGCATCAGCGGCAGGTCGGTCTCGGGCGCGAAGGCGATCTCGGCGGTGCTGCCGTGGGGCAGCCCGGCGGCACGCTCCATCTCCTCGATCCCCGACATGTCGTAGAAGCGGATCACGCCGTCCAGGTCGCAGAGCACGGCGTCGAACGCCGGCGGCGGCACCTGCCAGGCGAAGCGCAGCTTCTCCTTGGCGTCGGCGCCGATCCGGCCGTAGAAGCGGATCGCGCCCTCGTTCCACGCGGGGGTCTGCCACTGGACCTCGGTGAGACCGAGCGCACGGGCCTGGGCCGCCACCGCGTCCGTCAGGAGCTCGCCGATGCCGAGCCCCCGGTGCCCGTCACGCAGGAAGAGGCAGTCCATGTGGAGGTACTCGGAGCCGTCCCACGTGGAGATCTCCGGCGCGCACGTCGCGTAGCCGACGACATCGCCACCGGGCAGCTCGGCCACCAGGCAGCGCAGACGCGGGTCCGGCACGCCGAAGAGGAGGGCGTCCAGGCGCTGCTCCAGGCCGGGGGCGGGCGGCGTGCCCTTCTCGTACGCGGCGTGCTCGGCGATGAGCTCCACGATGCGGGGGAGGTCGGCGGGGCGGGCGTGGCGGACGCGGGGCGCTTCGCCGGGCGCTTCGCTCTGCTGCGCGCGCGATCCATCAAGCTCGGTCATGTCCATGGGCCCATGATGCAGATGGCCGGTGCTGCGGGTGATGCCGGGCCGATCTCCTCGACGGGCCGCCGCACCCGCCGATCGCGGCCGGACACCCAGACAGGGCCTTCGGGCTCCTCCAGCATGAACTGAATGCGCCACGGCTCCCCCTCGTCGGGCCTGCACCAGATGTCGTGCACGCCGGACGGAAGCACCTCCCCCGGCAGCCACGGCCGCAGCGTCCCCGGCGGATCGGCGGCCCACCACTCCCACGACGGCAGCACCTCCTGCACGGTGAGCTGATCGCGGCGCAGCAGGGATACGTCGATGTCCACGTGCTCCCGGAAGGCGTGACCGACGGCCAGCTCCACCGCGTAGCCGCCGGCGATCCACCACGGGACGCGCAAGTGAGCGAACAGGGCGCTGACTTCGCCGGGCGTGGCCGGTTCCCACGGCCCCCACGGGGTCTGAGTACGCATCGCGTTCACGCCCTCAGTTCCGAGTCCACCAGGGACCGCACCTCGTCCTCCGAGAGCCCGAGCTCCAGCGCGTCGGCGACGAACGCCCTGACCCGCTCCCCCAGTTGGGCCCGCGCCTGTGCCACGGCGCCGTCCACGACGGTCGCGCCGCGCCCCCGTCTGAGCTCGATCAGGCCCTCCTCGCGCAGCCGCTGGTAACCACGCAGCACCGTATGGACGTTGACCCCGAGGGAGTCGGCGAGCATCCGCGCGGCGGGCAGCCGCTCGCCCGGCCGCACCGAGCCGTCGGCGACCGCGCGGCGCGCGCATGCGGCGATCTGGTCGGCGAGGGGCACCGACGACGTCGTATCGATCCGGAACAGCATGCTGTCAGCGCCACCCGTCCTGGGGCGCGGTGCCACGGTCTGCCCCATCCGCCTGACCCGCCTGGCCCGCCTGGCCCGCCTGGCCCGCCCGGCCCGCCTGACCTGTCTGGTCCACCCGGTCCACCAGCGTGTTGAGGAGCGCGGCGGCCGTCGCGGAGTCCTCGACCGTGACGGCGAAGTCCTTGCCGTTCGCCCGCCGGACGACCAGCGCCTCGCCCGAGCGCATGATGACGCCGGACCGTCCGGGGACGATGCGGTAGCCCCAACCCCCGTAGTCCGCGAGGGCGTTGACCCTGCGGGTGTCCGTGTCCGCGCTCTCGATGCGGTCGAGGGGCAGCCGGATGCGCGGCCACGGGACAAGCCCCGGCGACACCGTGAGCCCGCGCCGGTCCACGGCGACGCAGGCCCGCGCGAAGGAGGCGATCAGGAGGCCCGGGACGAACAGGGACAGCGGCGTCAGCCAGCCTTCGTCCGTCAGCCACACGGTGACGATGCCCGCGGTCGCCAGCGCGACGCCCAACCCGCTCAGCATCCAGGAGCCCGTCCGCCGCACCCATCCGGCGATCTCGTTGTGCCCCAAGTCGATGCGGTCCGCGCCCCCTTGAGCGTCCGCGCCGAGGGGCGAGCGCGCGTCGGACAGCGGCACGCACCGCGCGAGCCCTGCCCCCGCGCCCGCCGCGAGCGCGGCGATGCCGACCGCGACAGCGAGGTGCCACAGGGGGAACACCGCCGCCGCGCCGTCGGCGGTGCCGCGGTTGGCCACGAGGCTCGCACCCATCGGCCAGGCCAGGAACGCGGCCGTCGCGTACACGACGGCGAGGAGCCCCCGGAGCCCGCGCCGGTAGGTGGCGAAATCGCTCCGGAGCACGACGAAGACGCTGACCGCGCCGAGCACGACGAACACCGCGACGAGCATCGCGAGGAACCCGCCGTGCCCGACGTAGCCGTCCGCTTCCCCGTCGGCGCCGAAGTGCCGGGCCAGCCGGTCGGGCAGTTGATCACGGACGGTCGCGTACACCGCCAGGTCGGCCACCAGGCCGAGCACGAAGGGGAGCGCGGCGAGCAGCACGATGCGGGCGCCACCGGATGTGCGGGTCATGCGGGTCATGCGGGTCATGAAAACCTCCATTGTTCGCATCCTAGTAGAACAATGAAGGCGTACGGAAGCGCGCCAACTCGCCCCTCGTACCGGCCCCTGTTCCGATCCCCGTGCCTCAGTCGTCGTCGGAGCGCGCGGGCTCGACCTCGACCTCGACTTGGGCTGGTACCGGTTCAGGTTCCCCGGGCTCCCCGGGTTCTTCGCGCACTTCGCGTTCGTCGACGCACGCGTCACACTGCGGGTTGTGGCACGGGCCGGGACCCCACACAGGGACGAACGCCCCGAGCACCTTGCGCCGCTTGATGGCCGTACCGACAGGCCGTCCGCAGCTCGCGCACACCGGCTCGCTCCGCGGGCGGGGGCCGGACCGGCTCCCATCGCTGCCCATACGTCCAGGGTATGGCGGGCGGCGCGGACCGGGAAGCCCAGCCGCCGCCCGACCGCCGCGCAGTCGTCATCACACGCGGCGAATTCCCTCCGTGTCCAGCTCCCCCTCCACCACCCGCCGCGCGCACTCCGCGATCCGCAGCCGGTTCGCCCGCGCATACCGCCGCAGCTCCACGAAGGCCTCGTCGACCGTGCACTTCCACCGCTCGGCGAGCACGCCCTTCGCCTGCTCGATGGCGATCCGGCTGGTGAGGGCATCCTGCAACTGGCCGCGCTCGACCTCGCTCTGCTCCAGGGAGCGCCGCTGAAGGATCGCGATCATCGCTACATCCGCGAGGGCCTGTGCGAGCGCGATCTCGTCCGGGCCGAGGACCATCGGCTTCGCCTGGAGCAGATTCAGCGTGCCGAGGGCCTGGTCGCCCCTGCGCAGGGGCAGCACCTGCGCCATCTCGTAGCCGGTCTCCAGGGCACGCGCCGTGAAATGCGGCCAGGCGGTGATCGCCTCCATGCCGCCGAGGGCGATGTTCGTGTGCGCCGTGCCGGAGCGGAAGCAGTCCAGGCACGGCCCCTCTTCCTGCTGAAGGGCGAACAGATCGAGCACCCAGGTCTGCTCGCCGGACGCGGCCTCGAGCCGCAACCCGCCCTGGGGCTCCGCCAACATGATGCCCGCTGCCGATACGCCGAGCAGTTCCACGCAGCGCACGGCCAGGCTCTGCAGGAATGTGACGACGTCGAAATCGTCGGTCAAGGAGTCAGCCACCTCCACGAACGCCTCCGCCAGAAGTCGTTCGCGGGACGTATCACCGGACACCGGACGGGTCAGATCGTGGGACATGCGGCTCGTCCCCCCTTCGTTGTGTCCAAGGACAACACACCGGTGCAGAAACGACTTTAAGCGAATCGGCCCGGGTCGCCACAGTCCATCGCGGAAGACCGCGGCTCCCGCCACATCGGCCAGAGGTGCGGGCCGTCCGGGAGTTCGATGGCATTTCCGGTGCATTCGAATCCGAGCCGTGTGTACAGCGCACGACTGCGGGTGCTGCTCGCCTCCAGATAGGCGTGCAGACCCTCGCGGTCGCACCGGTCGAGCACGGCGCCGATCAGTGCCGAGCCGAGCCCCTCGCCCTGCCGCTCGGGGCTGACGCCGATCATGTGCAGATACTGGTGGGCCCGGTCGGTCGGGTGCGCCTCGCCCGTCAGCCGCCCGATCTCCTCGATGCGCGCGTTGTCCGGGTCGACGGCAGCCTGGAGCTGCGCGGGCCCCTCCTCGCCGCCCTCCTGCTCGCCCGCGGGGACGGACCACCACAGCGCGACGGCCGTGCCGTCCTCCGTGATGTCGACGAAGCCCTGGCTCAGCGAGAGATCGAGAAAAGCTTCCATCAGGGCGCCGTGCCTGCGCCGGCGGTGCTCATCGCCGGGGAAGACCCAGCTGCTCACCGGATCGTCCCGGAACGCCTCGTCGAGCAACCGGACCACGTCCGCTCTGTCGCTCTCCCCGGCCCTCCGGATCACTACGCCCACAGCCCCGCCCCTTTGCCCCTCGAACACGCTCAACTACGAGTACCGCTCCACCGGTTGCCTCGGATGCAGCCTAGGTGATCCGGTCCCGGCAAACAGGCGAGCCCCGCACCCGGCCGGATCTCGGCGGAGTGCGGGGCTCGTCGGTCTCGTCCGACCACCCTGTTCAGCCCGTCTTGTCGGTACGTCCTCCTTGCCTACGCTCATTCCGCCGGTGCTCGGTACGTACATGCCCGTACGTCTCCGTACGCCTGCGCGCGTTCAGCGCGTACGCCGCGTCACGAACTCCGCGAGCGCCAGGAGGCCGCCCGCCGACTCCGGGGCCGGCACCGCGCGGGCGAGCTGGTTGATCGCGCGGGACATCCGGTCGGCCGCGTGCATGAGCGCCCAGTCCCTGCCGCCCGCGGCCTCGACCGCGTGCGCCATGCGCTCCAGGTCGCCGTCCTTGCCGGGGCCCGGCGACGGGCGTCCGTACAGCTCGGCCAGTTCGGCGGCGGCCGGGGTGCCGGAGGCCAGCGCCGCGACCACCGGCAGGGACTTCTTGCGGGCCGCGAGGTCGGCACGGGCCGGCTTGCCCGTGTGCCCCGGGTCGCCCCAGATGCCGATCAGGTCGTCGATGAGCTGGAAGGCGAGCCCCGCCTCACGGCCGAACCCGTCGAGCGCCTCCACCGCGCCGTGCCCCGCTCCCGCGTACAGCGCCCCGATCGCACAGGCGCAGCCGAGCAGCGCCCCCGTCTTGGCCTCGGCCATGGCGAGGCACTCGTCGAGCGTGACCTCGTCCGGGCTGCGCCGTTCCAGGGCGCAGTCCGCGTGCTGCCCCTCGCAGAGCTCCACCACGCAGGAGGCGAGCCGGGCGGCGGCCGCCGAGGCCCCGGGGTGCGGGTCCTCGGCGAGCATCCGCTGCGCCAGCGCCTGGAGGGCGTCACCGGCCAGGATCGCGTCGGGTTCGCCGAACACGGTCCATGCGGTGGGCCGGTGCCTGCGGGTGGTGTCGCGGTCGATGACGTCGTCGTGCAGCAGGGTGAAGTTGTGGGTCAACTCCACTGCCGCGGCGGCCCGGACGGCCACCGCCTGGTCCCCGCCGAGGGCCCGCACCGCGGCGAGCACGAGCGCGGGCCTGATCGCCTTGCCCGCGTGCCCGGCCGCCGGTGTGCCGTCCGCGTGTTCCCAGCCGAAGTGGTAGAGCGCGATGCGGCGCATCGTTCCGGGCAGCGAGTCGATCGCCCTGCGCAGCTCCGGGTCGACGCTCAGCCGCGCCGACGTCAGGATCTCCGCCGCTTCGGACGTCTCGTACGCCTCCTGCCCCTCGTCCTCTTCGACGGGCCCCTGTTCGGCGGGGCCCTGTGCCGTCTCCGTCATGTCCGTCGTCGTGTCCGTCATGGACTCACCCCGGGGAGGATGCGGACGGTGGCGTTTCCTGGGCCTGTGGGCGCGTACGGAAGGGGTGTACCCGGAGCCGCGTCCACAGACACGGCCTCACCGCCAGCGGCCGATCTCGACGTTCTCCATGACGCCCAGCGCATCTGGCACGAGCACCGCCGCCGAGTAGTACGTCGACACCAGGTACGAGATGATCGCCTGCTCGCTGATGCCCATGAAGCGCACGGACAGGCTCGGCTCGATCTCGTCCGGGATGCCGGTCTGGTGCAGGCCCACGACGCCCTGCTCCTCCTCGCCCGTACGCATGCAGATGATCGAGGTGGTGCGGGCCTCGGTGACCGGGATCTTGTTGCACGGGAAGATCGGCACGCCACGCCAGGTGGGGATGCGGTGGCCCCCCATGTCGATGGTCTCCGGGACGAGCCCGCGCTTGTTGAGCTCGCGGCCGAACGCGGAGATCGCGCGCGGGTGGGCCAGGAAGAGCTTCGATCCGCGCCTGCGGCTGAGCAGTTCGTCCATGTCGTCCGGGCTCGGCACGCCGTCGTGCGGCTGCAGCCGCTGTTCGTACTCGCAGTTGTTGAGCAGCCCGAACTCGCGGTTGTTGATCAGCTCGTGCTCCTGGCGCTCCTTGAGCGCCTCGACCGTCAGCCGCAGCTGCTGCTCGGTCTGGTTCATCGGCTGGTTGTAGAGGTCGGCCACGCGCGTGTGGATGCGCAGAACGGTCTGGGCGACGCTCAGTTCGTACTCGCGCGGTGCCGACTCGTAGTCCACATAGGTGCCCGGCAGCACGGCTTCGCCGACGTGTCCGGCGGAGAGGTCGATGGGCGCCTCGCCGAACTTGTTCGTCCGCTGGGCCGGGATGGACCGCAGCCGCTGCAGATGCTCGCGCAGCGAGTCCGCGCGCTCCGCGACCTGCTCCAGGTCCTGGCGGGGCAGTGTGAGCACGGTGCACGCGGTCACCGCGCGCGTCGTGTGCTCCCAGATGGCCTCCGGGTCGAGCAGGGCCTGCTCGCCGAAATAGGCGCCGTCGGCGAGCGACCCGAGGACCGTGTCGTCTCCGTAGGGACCGGTGCCGATCTTCTCGACCCTGCCGTGCGCGAGCAGGAACACCTCGTCGGCGTGGCTGCCGAAGGAGGTGATGACCTCGCCCGCCGCGATCTCCCGCTGCTGGCAGCGCTGGGCCAGCTCCCCCAGGACCTCGATGTCGTCGTAATCCCGCAGGACCGGCAGCTCGCCGAGCTCCGCGGGGATCACCTGCACCCGGTCCCCGGTCTTCACGAACGTCACCCGGCCGTCCCCGACCGAGTAACTCAACCTCCGGTTCACTCGATACGTACCGCCCTGCACCTGCACCCACGGCAGCGTCCGCAGGAGCCAGCGAGAGCTGATCTCCTGCATCTGCGGCGCGGACTTGGTGGTGGTGGCCAGGTTCCGTGCGGCCGACGTGCCCAAGCTCTGCTGCGGCTTGGACTCGTCCGTACGGATCTCTTCGCCTACCGACATTGGCAATGCCCTCCCGATCAAGCGCTGATCTGCGCCGTCAACCTTTCCAGCACGGTGCGTGTCGGCGCCATTACACAAACGAGCGGGAATGGATCACGCGAGACGGGGCACTCACCCGCGTACCAGGAACCGGGTCCCGGCGGAGGGGAACTCCAAGATCCGTACAGCCGTTGAACAGGACACAACGACGGATACGCTCTGAAGTGATATGTACCAATCCGCACCAATCCGTAGGAGACGGCAATGGCAGGCTTCCTGGATCGCGCCAAGGAACAGGCGCAGCGCGGACTCAACCAGGGCAAGCAGAAGATCGACGAGGTCCAGGCACAGCGCACGGGCGGCGATCTCCTGAAGAAGCTGGGCGCGGCGTATTACGCGCAGCAGCACGGCACGGGCACCCCCCAGGCCACCCAGCAGGCCCTGCAGGCGCTGGAGGCACACATCGCGACGAACGGCGACGCGTTCCTGCACAGCGGCGACCACCGCGGCTGACCAAATCGGCTCGCACGGTGCCCGAACAGCAACGGAATAGTTCCGAACGGCTGGTCCGGGCACCGTGGTTCCGGGTAAAAGCGGGCTTACAAGACGGTCCGCGGTCGGCGGCCGTCGTGCTCCGCAAAGGAGTCGGCCATGGCCCCACCCATGTCTGCGGGCAGGTTCCTCGACATCCTCAGAGACGAAGGTGCGACAGTCGTCGAAGTCGGCGACTGGGAGCATCACAACCGCAACCACAAGGGGCCGTGGGGCCCCGTGCACGGCGTGATGATCCACCACACGGTCACATCGGGCAGCCAGCGGACGGTGGAGCTCTGCCGCGACGGGCACCCCTCGCTGCCCGGCCCGCTCTGCCACGGCGTCATCACCAAGGACGGCCGCGTCCACCTCGTCGGGTACGGCCGCGCCAACCACGCGGGCCTGGGCGACGACGACGTCCTGCGCGCCGTCGTCGCCGAGAAGAGGCTCCCGCCGGACAACGAGGCGAACACCGACGGAAACCGCCACTTCTACGGCTTCGAGTGCGAGAACCTCGGCGACGGCGAGGATCCGTGGCCCGACGAGCAGCTGGAGGCGATCGAGAGGGTCTCGGCAGCCATCTGCCGCCACCACGGCTGGACCGAACGCTCGGTGATCGGCCACCTGGAGTGGCAGCCGGGCAAGGTGGACCCCCGGGGCTTCACCATGGACGCGATGCGGGAACGCATCGGGGAACGTCTCAAGTAGCAGAAGTAGCAGACCGTGACCGTGCCCGCCGGCCCGGTGCCGGGCAGAATGGCGGGGTGAGCACCACCCCGCCGACCAGCCCGCGCCCCAGGCTCCCGTCCCCGCTCCAGGAGCTCCGGGACGACCGGTTCACGCGGCACGGCCTCACCCTCGTACTCAAGCGGGACGACCTGATCCACCCGGATCTGCCCGGCAACAAATACCGCAAGCTCTCCCCGAACCTGGACGCCGCCGTCGCAGCGGGACACACGGTCCTGCTGACCTTCGGCGGCGCCTACTCCAACCACCTCAGGGCGACCGCCGCGGCGGGCCGCCTCCTCGGCATGGAAACGATCGGCGTGGTCCGCGGCGACGAACTCGCCGAGCGCCCCCTGAACCCGTCACTGACGCAATGCGCCGCCGACGGAATGCGCCTGCACTTCATCGACCGGGCGACGTACCGCAGGAAGACCGACCCGGAGGTCCTGGCCACCCTCCTGCGCGCGACCGGCGCCAGCCATCCCTACGTCATCCCCGAAGGGGGCAGCAACTCCCTTGCCGTGCAGGGCTGCACGGCCCTGGGCGAGGAGCTGCGCGGCCACGCCCACACGGCGGCCGTGGCCTGCGGCACCGGCGGCACCCTGGCCGGAATGGCCGCGGGCCTCGCCCCGGACCAGCGCGCCCTCGGCATACCGGTCCTCAAGGGCGGCTTCCTCGGCCCCGAGATACGGGCGCTGCAAGAGCGGACCTTCGGCGCACCCACCGCCAACTGGTACCTGGACGAACGCTTCCACTTCGGCGGCTACGCCCGTACGCCCCCTGAACTCACCGCGTTCGCAAACGACTTCGAGGACCGGCACGGCCTCCCCGTGGAGCGCGTCTACGTGGCCAAGCTCCTGTACGCGCTGACAGCCCTCTCCGAAGAGGGCGCGTTTGCCCCCGGCACCCAGGTCACCGCGGTGATCACGGCCACGGAGCCCGCGCCCCCCGCGGCTCAGTCCTCGACCTCCCGGTAGGCCGCGGCCTCCTCCAGGTCCAGCTTCCGCAGCAGCGTCCGCATCATCTCGTCGTCGATGCGCCGCTCGTCCCGCATCTTCACGAACACCTCCCGCTCGGCGGCGATCGCCTCACGGGCGAGCCGGCGGTAGGTGTCGTCCGCCGACTCCCCCGTCACCGGGTTGGGTTGACCGAGCCGTTCCCACACGGAGTTGCGCCGTCGCTCCAGGACGGTCCGCAGACGGTCCTGGAGGGGCTGTGGGAGGCAGTTGCGCTCGTCCTCCATGAGTTCGTCCACCCGCCGCTCCGCGGCCTGCGAGGCGGCGTTCTGCGCCTGCGCCTCCGCGAGCGTCTGAGCCTGCGCGTCCCGCCCCGGCAGCTTCAGGACCCGGATCAGCCAGGGCAGCGAGAGGCCCTGCACGACCAACGTGCCGATCACCGTGGTGAAGGTCAGGAACAGCACGAGGTTGCGCGCGGGGAACGGCTCACCGTCGTCCATGACGAGCGGGATCGAGAAGGCGATCGCCAGCGACACCACGCCGCGCATCCCGGCCCAGCTGACGATCAGCGGCCGCCGCCAGTCCATGTCGCTCTCCCGCTCCCTGATGCGCGTCGACAGGATCCTCGGCAGATAGGTCGCCGGATACGACCACACGAAGCGCGCGAGCACGACGAAGAAGAAGACCCCCAGCGCGTACCAGGCCACCTGTACGCCGCTGTACTCGCCGAGCCCTTCGATCACGAGCGGCAGTTGCAGGCCGATCAGCGCGAAGACCGCCGACTCCAGGATGAACGCGACCACCTTCCACACGGCGGCCTCCTGGAGCCGCGTCTCGAAGTCGACCTCCCAGGAGCGGTGCCCCAGGAACAGGGCGACGACGACCACGGCGAGGACTCCGGAGGCGCCGACCTGCTCGGCGGCGGCGTACGCGACGAAGGGGATCAGCAAGGAGAGGGTGTTCTGGAGCATCGCCTCCTTCATGTGCCGGCGCAGCCAGTGGATCGGCACCATGAGGATCAGTCCGACACCGACCCCGCCGACCGCGGCCACCAGGAACTCCCTGATCCCGCCCGCCCAGCTGGCGCCCTCGCCGACCGCCGCCGCCAGGGCGACCTTGTAGGCGGTGATCGCGGTCGCGTCGTTCACCAGCGACTCGCCCTGAAGGATCGTGGTGATCCGCGACGGCAGGCCCACCTTCCGCGCGATGGCCGTGGCCGCCACCGCGTCCGGCGGCGCGATCACCGCGCCGAGGACCAGCGCGGCGGTCAGCGGCAGGTCGGGGATCAGCAGATACGCGAGCCAGCCGACGGCGAGGGTCGCGAACAGCGTGTACCCGACCGAGAGCAGCGCCACGGGTCTGATGTTGGCGCGCAGATCCAGGTACGAGCTCTCCAGGGCCGCGGTGTGCAGCAGGGGCGGCAGGATCAGCGGCAGCACGATGTGCGGGTCCAGGTGGTAGTCCGGGACCCCCGGCACGTAGGCGGCGACGAGCCCGACCGCGACGAGCAGCAGCGGTGCGGGCACCGGCGTCCAGCGCGCGGCTCCGGCCACCGCGGCACTCGCCGCGATCAGCGCCACCAGGGGCAGTACGTCCATCGGTCAGGACCTCCGCGATACCCGTTCCCGTCGTAACCTGGCCATCATGAACGAGTGCCCGCATGTCGCAGCGCTGCCGCACCCCGAGCCCGCGCCGCTGAGCGAGACCTGCCTCGAGTGCCTGGCGGTCGGCAGTCACCCGGTGCAACTGCGCCTCTGTCTGGACTGCGGGCATGTGGGCTGCTGCGACTCCTCGCCCTTCCAGCACGCGACGGCACACTTCAAGGACACCGGACACGCGGTGATGAGGACCTTCGAACCGGGTGAGAGCTGGCGTTGGTGCTTCGTCGACGGTTCGATCGTCTGAGGCCTGGGTACGTCAACCCGACGCCCGTACTCTCCAATTGGGACCGCGAGACCCCTAGCCACTCTCCGTACCCTTAGGCTTACTATGAGTGACAGCAACGGAGCGGGGTCCCCGGGACACGGAACTGGGGAGCGCGGTAGCGTCACCGCAGAACTACGTGGTGCGTTACCCGTGTGACGCAGTCCGGACCGCCGCTGGACGGCGGACCTGGAGCCCCGAAAGTGCTTGTACCACCTTGGAGGTGAGGGTGTCCCAGATCGCAGGCGAGCCCGGGAATCAGGACTTCGTCGAGGTCCGCCTTCCGGCTGCGGGTGCCTACCTGTCGGTGCTGCGTACGGCCACGGCCGGTCTCGCGGCGCGTTTGGACTTCACTCTCGACGAGATCGAGGACCTCCGCATCGCGGTCGACGAGGCCTGCGCGATCCTGCTTCAACAGGCCGTGCCCGGTTCGGTGCTCAGCTGCGTCTTCCGGCTCGTCGACGACTCCCTGGAAGTGACCGTCTCGGCGCCGACCACTGACGGCCGGGCCCCGGAGCGGGACACCTTCGCCTGGACAGTGCTGTCCGCCCTCGCGGGTCAGGTCGACTCCACCGTGGCCGAGGACAACACCGTCTCGATCAGCCTCTACAAGAAGCGCGGCGCGGGACCCGGGCCGGCGTGAGGGACGGGGAGGGGCCGGTGCGGGACGAAGAGCGCGGCACACGTGGTCTGTCCGGTCGTCGGGGAGGAACACCGACGAGGGGGCGCGAGGCTCCGTCGGAGCCGGCGTTCACGGGCATCCCCGAGCAGCAGGCCAGGCCGCACCCTCAGGACCCGGAGCAACCGGGTCCGTCGACTGTGGCCGACGCGTCGGAGCAGGCAGAGCCGACCGCCCAGGAGGAGCGCGCAAAGCCCTCCGCCCGGGGCGGCGCGCAACGGGCGGGATACATGAGCGAACACGGTGAGCAGCAGCACACCCGGCATAATCCGCAGGACCGCAGCGGTGCACGCGCGATGTTCATCGAGCTGCGCGAGCTGAAGGACGGCAGCCCCGAGTACGCGGAGCTGCGCAACCGGCTGGTCCGCATGCACCTGCCGCTCGTCGAGCACCTGGCCCGCCGTTTCCGCAACCGCGGCGAGCCCCTTGACGACCTGACGCAGGTCGCCACCATCGGCCTGATCAAGTCCGTCGACCGCTTCGACCCGGAGCGCGGCGTGGAGTTCTCCACGTACGCGACACCCACGGTCGTCGGCGAGATCAAGCGCCACTTCCGCGACAAGGGCTGGGCGGTCCGGGTCCCGCGGCGCCTCCAGGAGCTGCGGCTCGCCCTGACCACGGCGACCGCCGAGCTGTCCCAGCTGCACGGCCGCTCCCCCACGGTGCACGAGCTCGCCGAGAAGCTGGGCATCTCGGAGGAGGAGGTCCTGGAGGGCCTGGAGTCCGCCAACGCGTACTCCACGCTGTCCCTGGACGTCCCGGACACGGACGACGAGTCCCCGGCGGTCGCGGACACCCTGGGCGCGGAGGACGAGGCCCTGGAGGGCGTCGAGTACAGGGAGTCCCTCAAACCGCTCCTGGAAGACCTTCCACCGCGCGAGAAGCGCATTCTGCTGCTGCGGTTCTTCGGCAACATGACGCAGTCGCAGATCGCACAGGAAGTCGGCATCTCCCAGATGCACGTCTCCCGGCTTCTCGCCCGCACACTCGCGCAGCTGCGCGAGAAGCTCCTCGTCGAGGAGTGACGAAGGAGCAGGCCGCCCCTCCTGGCCTGCTCCTTCGGGACGTCTCGTGCGGGACGGCTACTTCACGTCGTCCTGTACGTTCCCCGGGCCCTTGATGCCGAGTGCCTCGGTCGTGGCGGGGTTGACCAGCAGGACGAGGGCGGCCACCGCGACGGCGGCGAGCGCGATGCCTGCCGGGATGGCCATGCTGTCGGCCTGCAGCAGCTGCCAGGCCACCGGAAGCGCCATGATCTGCGTGATGATGGCGGGCCCCCGGCTCCAGCTGCGGCGGAGCAGGAGACCGCGGGCCGCGAGCAGGGGCAGGAGCGCGAGGACGAGCAGCGTGATGCCGCCCGTCGTGGCCTGTTCCGGGTTGTCCGGGTCACCCGCGAGGCCCATCACGAGCATGTAGACACCGGCGGCGATGAGTGCGACGCCCTCCAGTGCGGCGAGGGCCGCGGCGGCCGTCAGACGTCCGGGACGCGGGCCTGATTCCGGGGCTTCGGGGGTGGGGTTCCGCTCAGTACTCACCCTTGCAGCGTAGCTGTGCGTGTCCGCGCTCCGGGCCCCGGTCCGCACCCTCGGTCTAGGCCAGGTAAAGACCGCTAGGTACTCTGCTTCGCATGCGTGCACTCCTTGTGGTCAACCCAGCGGCAACCACCACCAGCGCGCGCACGCGTGACGTACTGATCCACGCGCTGGCGAGCGAGATGAAACTCGAGGCGGTCACCACCGAGTACCGCGGCCATGCCCGGGACCTCGGCAGACAGGCCGCTCAGAGCAAGGACATCGAGCTGGTCGTCGCCCTCGGCGGGGACGGCACGGTCAACGAGGTCGTCAACGGACTGCTGCACGACGGCCCCGCCCCGGACCGTCTGCCCCGCCTCGCCGTCGTCCCCGGCGGCTCCACCAATGTCTTCGCGCGCGCGCTCGGTCTGCCCAACGACGCCGTGGAGGCGACCGGCGCCCTGCTCGACGCGTTGCGTGAGGGAAGCGAACGGACAGTGAGCCTGGGCCACCTGTCGGGCACCCCCGGCACGGAGGACGAAGCCGTCCCCGGGCACTGGTTCACTTTCGCCGCCGGATTCGGCTTCGACGCCGGAGTGGTGGGCCGGGTCGAACAACAGAGGGAGCGCGGGAAGCGGTCCACCCATGCGCTGTATTTGCGCCAGGTGTTCCGTCAGTTCCTCGACGAGCCGCACCGCAGGCACGGAATGATCACGCTGGAACGGGCCGGCGAGGACCCGGTGACCGACCTCGTGCTCTCCATAGTCTGCAACACCTCTCCCTACACCTACCTGGGCAATCGCCCGATGTACGCGTCCCCGCAGGCCTCCTTCGACACGGGCCTGGACGTGCTCGGTCTGAAGAAGCTCTCCACCACCGCGGTGGCCCGGTACGGGACGCAGCTCCTGACGTCGACGCCCGATCGCGGACCCCACGGCAAGCACGCGGTTACGCTCCATGACCTCACCGACTTCACCTTGCATTCGAAGGTGCCGCTCCCCCTTCAGATGGACGGTGACCACCTGGGGCTGCGCACGAGCGTGACGTTCACAGGCGTACGCCGTGCACTGCGTGTGATTGTGTGAGTAGAAGGGCCCAAAGTCCTTTCACTCGAACGTTTAGGCCAGGGTCCACCCCTTAGAAGTACGGCTGTGACCCAGTCGACACTGAGGAATCAAAAAAAACTTGCCGGAAGGGGTTGTATCCGCCGCCGAGGTTTGCGAATCTCTACATGGCGATCGGGACGGCCCGCAACATCGGCCCCACAGAAAGCCAGAACCCCCTCCTCAACTCATAGGACATCGTCGCGTATGTGACGAAAGTCCCTTCCGTTGTCGAGGGATTCGTGAAAGCGTTCACATTCACAAGCAACCTGCATGTAATACCAAGGAGAGGTAGCAGCCATGGACTGGCGTCACAACGCCGTTTGCCGCGAGGAAGACCCCGAGCTCTTCTTCCCCATCGGCAACACCGGTCCTGCGCTGCTGCAGATCGAGGAAGCCAAGGCCGTCTGCCGCCGCTGCCCCGTCATGGAGCAGTGCCTGCAGTGGGCGCTCGAGTCCGGCCAGGACTCCGGCGTCTGGGGTGGCCTCAGCGAGGACGAGCGCCGCGCAATGAAGCGTCGCGCCGCTCGCAACCGTGCACGCCAGGCAAGCGCCTGACGCTCACGCCCCCTACGAGCCTGAGCCCGGCGGCGCGTACAGCGAGTACGCATCTCCCGCCCCCGAGCCGCAGCCGCGCAGTACCCCCGATGCGCAACGCAACGTGAGCAGTGAGCCCCGGACCACTTCGGTCCGGGGCTCACTGCTTTGCATGTGCGGCTTCGGGCAGGCGATCTTCCTTGCCCCCGGCGCTACTTGTCGCCGCGCACCGGGATGTCGAGGACGACCTGCGTGCCGCGCTCCGGGGCCCGCACCATGTCGAACGTGCCGCCCATCTCGCCCTCGACCAGGGTGCGGACGATCTGCAGGCCGAGGTTTCCGGAGCGGTGCGGATCGAAGCCGTCGGGCAGGCCGACGCCGTCGTCCTGGACGGTGATGAGCAGACGGGCGTCCTTGCTGGTGCCGCCGCGAACGGCGGAGACCTCGACCGTTCCGGTGTCGCCTTCCTGGAAGCCGTGCTCCAGGGCGTTCTGCAGAACCTCCGTGAGGACCATCGACAGCGGGGTCGCGACCTCGGCGTCCAGGATGCCGAAGCGTCCGGTGCGCCGTCCTGTGACCTTGCCGGGTGAGATCTCCGCCACCATCGCGAGGACACGGTCGGCGATCTCGTCGAACTCCACGCGCTCGTCAAGGTTCTGGGACAGCGTCTCGTGCACGATGGCGATGGAGCCCACGCGGCGTACGGCCTCTTCGAGCGCCTCGCGTCCGGTGGCGGAGTCGATGCGGCGCGCCTGGAGGCGAAGGAGCGCGGCGACCGTCTGGAGGTTGTTCTTCACCCGGTGGTGGATCTCCCGGATGGTCGCGTCCTTGGTGATCAACTCCCGCTCGCGACGGCGCAGTTCGGTGACGTCGCGCAGCAGTACGAGCGAACCGATGCGCGGGCCCTTGGGCTTGAGCGGGATCGCGCGGAGCTGGATCACGCCGTCGCCGCCCTCGATCTCGAACTCACGGGGCGCCCAGCCGCTGGCGACCTTGGCGAGCGCCTCGTCCACCGGGCCGCGGGACGGGGCGAGTTCGGCGGTCGCCGTGCCGAGGTGGTGACCGACCAGGTCGGCGGCGAGGCCGAGGCGGTGGTACGCGGAGAGGGCGTTCGGCGACGCGTACTGGACGATGCCGTCGGCGTCGAGGCGGAGCAGACCGTCGCCCACGCGCGGGGACGCGTCCATGTCGACCTGCTGGCCGGGGAAGGGGAAGGACCCGGCGGCGATCATCTGCGCCAGGTCGGATGCCGACTGAAGGTAGGTCAGTTCAAGGCGCGAGGGGGTGCGCACCGTGAGCAGGTTCGTGTTGCGGGCGATGACGCCCAGGACGCGCCCTTCCCTGCGTACGGGAATGGACTCGACCCGCACCGGCACCTCTTCGCGCCACTCGGGGTCGCCCTCGCGCACGATGCGGCCCTCGTCCAGGGCGGCGTCGAGCAGTGGGCGGCGTCCGCGCGGGACGAGGTGGCCGACCATGTCGTCCTGGTAGGAGGTGGGGCCGGTGTTGGGCCGCATCTGCGCCACGGAGACATAGCGGGTGCCGTCGCGCGTGGGGACCCACAGCACGAGGTCGGCGAAGGAGAGATCGGAGAGCAGCTGCCACTCCGAGACCAGCAGATGCAGCCACTCGAGATCGGAGTCACCGAGAGCGGTGTGCTGGCGGACGAGGTCGTTCATGGAGGGCACGTGTGCGAGCGTACCTGGCAGGTCCGGCGGGTCCGCTCGGGGCGATTCCCGACGAGCCGCGGCGCCAGGGCGGGACCCTCAACCCACCCACGGCACCGCAGCCCTTCAGGAACACCGACCACCGGAATGTGCGGTACCGGACGGTCGATCGGAGGATCCGACACGGTCAGGGCAGAGAGTGCCGGCTCCTCGGTCCGTCCTCCTGTGCGGGAAGGACGGATGCTTTACCAACGCATTGTGGACTAGACCATTCTCCTGTGTCTACGCGTCGGCAGATGTTTGTTGTTGTCTCTTTCTCTCACTTGTCGCCCGGCGGACTTCCGCCGTCCCTGCGGACTTATACCCCGGGCCAGACCCGCATGGCCAGTTCGGCGACCGCTTCCAGCTCCTGCCGGCTCGCGCCGTCGCGGGACTGCTGGGACATGCCCTGGAGCACGGCTCCGGTGTAGCGGGCCAGGGCGGGGGCGTCCGTGTGCGGGGGGAGCTCGCCCGTGGCGGTGGCGGCCTTGATGCGGCTCTCGATGGAGCTGATGTTGGCGTTGCGCCGGTCGCGCAGGGCCGATTCGACCTCCGGCGTCGCGCAGTTCGTCGCGGCGTAGATGACGAGGCAGCCGCGGGGGTGCCCGGCTTCCGTGTACTTGTCCGCCGCCTCGCGCAGCATCCGTGCGACTCCGCCGCGGACGGTCGGCTCCTGCGCGAAGGCGCGCTCGCTGATGGAGCCGTGCGTCCGCCCGTACAGCACCACGACCTCCTCGAACAGTGACTGCTTGTCACCGAAGGCCGCGTACATGCTCGGGGCGCCGATGCCCATGGCCCGGGTGAGGTCCGTGACCGATGTCGCCTCGTACCCGTGCTCCCAGAAGGTGCTCAGGGCCTGCTCCAGTGCGGTCTCCCGGTCGAAGGAGCGGGGACGCCCGCGCTGTTTCGTCGCCATGGAGTGAATTGTATAGCGGGCGCTAGAAAAACGGCCCGGGGTCGGCTACGGTTCTTTCTGTAACGACCACTAGAGAAATAGGGGGCGGCTCTCATGGGCGCGCTTGCGGGGAAGACGGCACTGGTCACGGGCGGAAGCCGCGGCATCGGGCGGGGCATCGCCGAGCGGCTCGGGCGGGACGGCGCACGGGTCGCCGTGCACTACGGCAGCAATGAGACGGCGGCCAAGGAAACGGTCGCGGCGATCGAGGCCGCGGGGGGCTCCGCCTTCGCCTTCGGCACGGAGCTGGGCGTCCCTGGCGACGCCGAGACCCTGTGGACCGAGTTCGACCGGCACGCCGACGGTCTGGACATCCTGGTGAACAACGCGGGGATCGGGCTCTACAGCCAGGTGGGAGAGGTCCAGGAGGCGGATTACGACCGGGTGTTCGCGGTCAATGTGAAGGCGCCGTTCTTCGTCATCCAGAAGGGACTCGACCGGCTGCGCGACGGCGGCCGGATCATCAACATCTCCTCGGGCGTCACCCGCATCGCCTTCCCCATCACGATCGGGTATTCGATGACGAAGGGCGCGCTCAATGTCCTGACGCACACCCTGGCGCAGGAGCTGGGCCCGCGCGGGATCACGGTCAACGCGGTGGCGCCGGGGATCATCGAGACGGAGATGATGGAGGGGATTCCCGAGGCACAGCGCGCCGAGATGGCCGGGTACTCGACCTTCGACCGCATAGGCCAGCCCGCGGACGTGGCGGACATCGTCAGCTTCGTCGCCTCGGGCGACGCACGCTGGATCACCGGCCAGTACATCGACGCGACGGGCGGCTCGGTCCTCGGAGTGTGATGCCCCGCGTCAGCGGGTCTCCGTCACCTTCGCCAGGGCGCGCGGGGCGTCCGGGTCCTGGCCGCGGGCGATGGTGACCTCGTGGGCGAGCAGCTGGAGCGGGATGATCTCCAGGATCGGCTGGAGCTCTTCCGGTACGCCGTCGGTCGGCAGGACGAAACCGGCCGACGCCTGCTCGACCTGGGCCTTCGGGCCGACGACCACGAGGTCGGCGCCGCGTCCGCGCAGGCGGTCGAGGACCGGCTGCAGGGCCTGCCCCCCTCTGCCGTCGGTGACGACCGCGATGACGGGCGAGATGTTGTCGACCATGGCGAGCGGGCCGTGCAGCAGGTCGGCCCCCGAGTAGGCGAGGGCGGGGATGTAGCTCGTCTCCATCAGCTTCAGGGCCGCTTCCTTCGCGGTCGGGTAGCCGTAGCCGCGCGAGGTGATGACCATGCGGTCGGCGAATCGGTAGCGGGCGGCGAGGGACTTGACCTCGGCCTGGCGGTCCAGGAGCCGAGCGGCGAGTCCGGGCAGTGCGGTGGCGGCGGCGCCGTCGCCACCGCGCAGCCCTTCGACGAAGAGATAGAGGGCGAGGAGGGATGCCGTGTAGGTCTTGGTGGCGGGGAGCGCCTTCTCCGCGCCGGCCTGGATGTCGATGTGGTGCTCGGAGACGGCGGCCAGGGCCGAATCGGGGTTGTTGGTCACCGCGAGGGTGATCGCGCCGGCCTCGCGGGCCGCTCGGGCCGAGGCCACCAGGTCGGGCGAGCCCCCGGACTGGCTGACGGTGACGGCGAGGACGTCCCGCAGGTCGGGCTTGGCTCCGTAGGCCGTGATGGTGGACATGGAGGTCAGACCGCAGGGCACACCCAGACGGACTTCGAGGAGGTACTTGGCGTAGAGAGCGGCATGGTCGGAGGTGCCGCGTGCGGTGAGGAGGACGAAGCGGGGCTTTTTGGCGGCCACCAGCCGGGCGGTCTCCTGGATCTCCGGGGCGCCGGTGCCCAGGAGGCGGCGCAGGACCTCGGGCTGCTCGGACATCTCCCGGGACATGATCCGGCCGGGCTGCTCGCTCTGCGGGGCCGTCGGCATGGCGGTCATGCCTCCCACTTTCCCCGCTCGGGGCGTGGCTTGCTCGACGGGCGGGGGCGGGCCGGAGAGCCGAGCATGGAACGCGGGAACCGAAGCCGGAACCGAAGCCTGAACCGAAGCGAACCGAAGCCCGGGAACCTGGGGTCCGGGCGGGTCAGCTCTGCTAGATTGGTCTATACCACATTGTCCCCCGTGGGTCCTCTCCAGACCCGTGAGTCCCCTCTCCAGATCGGCAGGCCCAGCGTGGAAGTTGTCATCGTCCCGGACGCCAAGGCAGGCGGCGAGCTCATCGCGGAGGCCATGGCCGCCTTGGTGCGCCGCAAGCCTGACGCCCTGCTCGGTGTCGCCACCGGATCCACCCCGCTGCCCATCTACGAAGCCCTTGCCGCCAAGGTCGGCTCCGGTGCCGTGGATGCCTCGCGGGCGCGGATCTGCCAGCTCGACGAGTACGTGGGGCTGCCCGCCGGGCACCCCGAGTCGTACCGCTCCGTGGTGCTGCGCGAGGTCGTCGAACCGCTGGGGCTCAGCGAGAAGTCCTTCATGGGGCCCGACGGCAGCGCGCAGGACGTGCAGGCGGCCTGCGAGGCGTACGACCAGGAGCTCGCGGCGGCCGGAGGTGTGGACCTCCAGCTGCTCGGGATCGGCACGGACGGGCACATCGGGTTCAACGAACCGTGCTCCTCGCTCGCCTCGCGCACGCGGATCAAGACGCTGACGGAGCAGACGCGGGTGGACAACGCGCGGTTCTTCGACGGGGACATCGAGCAGGTGCCGCACCACGTGATCACGCAGGGCATCGGGACGATCCTCGAGGCCCGGCATCTGGTGCTGCTCGCCACGGGTGAGGGCAAGGCGGACGCGGTGGCCGCGACGGTGGAGGGGCCTGTCGCCGCGGTTGTTCCGGCTTCGGCCCTGCAGTTGCACCGGCATGCGACGGTCGTCGTGGACGAGGCCGCTGCCTCCAAGCTGAAGCTCGGGGAGTACTTCCGGGCGACGTACGCGGCGAAGCCCGCCTGGCAGGGGCTTTAAGAGGTAGTGGCGTGACGGAAGGTGCCGGGTGCCCCCTTGGTGGGGTTCCCGGCACCTTCCGTTTGTCTTCACTCCGCGGGTGCGTGGGGGCTGATCGCGCAGTTCCCCGCGCCCCTTACGGGGCCCGCTCTAGCCCCCGGTGATGACCTCTGCCGCCGCCAGGCCGCAGACCCTTGCCGCGCCGTGTGTGGCGATGTGCAGGGAGCCCGTCGGGGGTGACTGGGGGACGCCCATCTCGACCACGATCGTGTCGGGGCGGGCGCTCAGCAGGGTGTTCAGGGACTCCGCCATCCACGCGTGGCGGTGGGCGTCGCGGACGACGGCCACGATCCGCCGCTCCCCCGCCTCGGCCAGCGCGAGCGCACCCGCGTCCGCGCCGGTGAAGCTGCCCGTCTGTGTGCCGGGGAGCAGGCGTTCCAGCTCCGCGGCCACGCCCCACGGGGTCTCGTCGCCCACCGCGATGTTGGCCATCGGGGTGAAGGCGGCGACGAACGGAGCTTCGGTGAGCGGGGCGGCGTAGGACTCGCCCCGGGTGACCGTCAGGGCGCGGCGGGCCGCGACCAGGCCGATCTCGGTGCCGGGCGCGCCCCCCGAACGGTCGGCCGCGCCCGACACCGAGGTCCAGTGGGCCAGCGCACGGACGCGGGCTGCCGCATCGGCGAGGCGTTCTTCGGAGAGTTCACCCGAGCGTACGGCCGCGACCAGCGCGTCCCGCAGGCGCAGGACCGTCTCGTCGTCCGCGAGGCCGCCGCCCACGCAGATCGCGTCGGCGCCCGCGGCGATGGCGAGGACGCTGCCGCGCTCGATCCCGTACGTGGCGGAGATGGCCTGCATCTCCATGCCGTCCGTGACGATGAGGCCGTCGAAGTTCAGTTCCTCGCGCAGGATGCCCGTCAGGATGCGGCGCGAGAGCGTCGCCGGGTACTCCGCGTCCAGGGACGGCACGAGGATGTGCGCGCTCATCACGGCGCGCGAGCCCGCGGCGATCGCGGCCCGGAACGGCGCGAGGTCGCGGGCGCGCAGGACCTCGGGGTCGACGCCGATGCGCGGCACGTCGTGGTGCGAGTCGACCGCGGTGTCGCCGTGCCCCGGGAAGTGCTTGGTGCAGGCGGCGACGCCCGCGGACTGCAGCCCTTCGACGTACGCGGCGGTGTGCCGGGCCACCAGGAGCGGATCCGCGCCGAAGGAACGTACGCCGATGACGGGATTGTCCGGGTTGGAGTTGACGTCGGCGGACGGCGCCCAGTTGAGGTTGACGCCGCACGCGGCGAGCCGGCGGCCGAGCTCGGCGGCCACGTCACGGGTCAGCGCCGTGTCGTCGACCGCGCCGAGCGCGTGGTTGCCGGGGAAGGAGGAGCCGGAGCGGACCTCCAGGCGGGTCACGTCACCGCCCTCCTCGTCGATGGCGACCAGGACGTCGTCGCGCTCGGCGCGCAACTGGGCGGTCAGCGCGGCCAGTTGTTCGGGCGAGGCGATGTTGCGGCCGAACAGGCCGACCGACGCGAGGCCTTCACCGATCCTGCGGAGCAGCCAGTCCGGTGCGCTGGTCCCGACGAAGCCGGGCTGCAGGACGGTCAGGGCGTCGCGGGTCAGGCCATCGTTTGGATTGGATGCAGTGGTGGGACGGGTGAGTGTCGTCATATGGCGTGTTATCCCTTCACGGCGCCGTCGGTCAGACCGCTGACGGCCCTGCGCTGCAGGAAGACGAAGAGGACCAGGATCGGGATGGCGAAGAGCGAGGCGGCGGCCATGGTGGCACCCCAGTCGTCGCCGAAGGCGGTCTGGAATCCGGACAGCCACACCGGCAGGGTCTTGGCTTCCGCCTCCTTGTTGAGGACAAGGACGAGCGGGAATTCGTTCCAGGCGGTGATGAAGCCGAAGAGCGAGGTTGACATCAGGCCCGGCGCGAGCAGCGGCAGGATCACCCGGCGGAAGGCCTGCATCCGGGAACAGCCGTCCACCATCGCCGACTCCTCCAGCTCCCGCGGCACCGCGGCGACGAAGCCGCGCAGCGTCAGGAGCGTGAAGGGCAGGATCATCACCATGTAGAAGAGGGTGAGCGGGACCAGGCTGTTCAGCATGTCGGCGTCGCGCACGATCATGTAGATCGCGATGACCATGACTTCCCAGGGCGCCATCTGGGCCAGCATGAAGCCGATGATGAAGCCCTTGCGGCCCTTGAACCGCATCCGGGCGAGCGCGAAGGCCGACGCCAGGCCGATGATCAGCGAGAAGACCACGGCGAGCAGCGTGACGGTGAGGGAGTTGCCGACCATCGTCCAGAAGTGGTCGGCCTCCACGGCCGTCTTGAAGTGCTCGAACGTGACGTCGGTCGGGATCCACACCGGGTTCTCGCTGATGATGTCGCCGGTCGGCTTGAAGGCCGTGGCGAACATCCAGTAGACCGGGAAGACGAAGCCGATGAAGAGTACGACGGCCACCGCGTTGGGCCAGATACGGCGGATACGGCGGGACCTCGACGAAGCGGTGCTCGTCACAGCTCGTCCTCCTCTTGCTTGAGCACGATCCGCAGGTAGAAGGCGGTCAGGGCGAGCAGGATGACGATGGTGAGCAGCGCGATCGCGGCACCCATGCCGAAGTGCTGGTTGCCCATGCCCTCGATGTAGGCGTAGACGGGCAGGATCTCGGTGAGCCGGTCAGGGCCACCCTCGTTGAGCGCCATGACCTGGGCGAACGCCTTGAAGACCCAGATGATCTCCAGGAACGTCGTCGCGTAGAGGAAGGGCCGCAGGTAGGGCAGCGTCACGTTCGTGAAGCGCTTCCAGGCGCCTGCGCCGTCCAGCGACGCGGCCTCGTAGAGCTCCTTGGGGATCACCGTCGTCGCGGCGTACAGGTTGATCGCCACGAAGGGGATCGACATCCAGACGATCAGGAAGATGACCACGAAGAACGTGGAGAGCTGGCTGCCCATCCAGTCGAAGTCGGCCATCGAGTGCCAGCCGGCCTTGTCCAGGACCCAGTTGACGACACCGAAGCGCTGGGCGAACAGCCACTGGTAGACGGTCGTCGCCGCGATGACCGGCATCGCCCAGGCCAGCACGAGCCCGACCAGGAGGAACGTCCGCATCCGCTTGCCGAGCCGTGCGAGCAGCAGGCCCACCAGGGTGCCGATCACCATGATCAGTGCGACGTTGACCGCGGTGAACGCGATCGAGCGCCCGGTGACCCGCCAGAAGTCCTCTCCGGTGAGGACCTCCTTGAAGTTGTCGATCCCGTTCCACTCCGTGAGGTGGAGGATGAACTGCCTCATGTTGAGGTTCTGGAACGACAGCATCCCGTTGTTGACCAGCGGCCAGCCGAGGAACACGAGCGTGGCCGCGAGCGCGGGAAGCAGTAGCAGATAAGGGGCGAGCGACCGGGCACGCTCGCGGGGCTTGCCCGGATCTCCCGGCCGTCCGTCCGTTTTCACGACGTCCGGCGGGCCGGTGGGCGGCCGTTCGGTCTGCACGGTCATGCTCGCCATCTCTTTCGTGGGCATCGCGGAACGCAGCGCTGTGCCGGGGCAGCGGGCCCGGGGGCGGGTGACACCCCGGGCCCGAAGTCCCCGGCAGGAGCGCGTCCTTACTGCTTCTGCGACAGGCGCTTGTTGAGCTCGCCCTCGACCTGCTTGGCGGCCGCGTCGTTCGACTTACCGTTCAGCACCGCGGTCATGTAGTTCTTGATCGGGTTCGGCGGGTTCTCCACCGCTGCCCACTCCGGGATCAGCGGCGTGGTGCCGCCGCCCGCGGTGGCGGGGGCCATGGCCTCGGCGGCCGGGTTGCCCTTGAGCTGGGCCTCCAGGGCCTGCTTGTTCGGGATGACGCCGCCTTCCTTGGCGAGCGCACCCTCGAACTTGTCGTTCAGCGCGATCTTCAGGAACTCCTTGGCGAGCTCCTGCTTCTTGCTGGTCGCGGCGACGGCGAGGTTCGAGCCGCCGAGGAAGACGCCCTCGGGCTTGTCGGCCGTGGCACCGGGGATGGTGAAGTAGCCGATGTTGTCCTTGAACTTCTTGTCCTTGCTGGCCTCGATCGCGGTCGCGGCCTCCCAGCTCATACCGATGAAGGCGCCGGTCTTGCCCTTGGCGAAGACCTCGGCCTGCTGCGGGGTTGCCTCGTCCTTGTTCTTGGGGGCCTTGGAGAGGTCCGCGAACTCCTTGTACGTCTTCATGGCCTTGGCGACCTTGGGGTCGGTCAGGTTGGAGACGTACTTGTCGCCGTCCTTCTTGACCAGTTCGGCGCCCTCACCGATGGTCAGGCCGACGAAGTGGTACCAGTTCTGGCCCGGCAGGTAGATCGGCTCGGCGTCCGTCTTGGACTCGATCGCCTTGAGGTCCTTGAGGAACTCGGCGCGGGTCTTGGGGGTCTCCTTGATGCCGGCGTCGGCCCAGACCTTCTTGTTGTAGATCACGACGCGGTTCAGGACGAACCACGGGGCGGCGTACTGCTTGCCGTCCACGACCGAGGACTTGTTGATCGACTCGGTCCAGTCGGCGCCGACCCCTTCCTTGAGGTCGCTCAGGTCGGCGAGGCCGCCGGTCTTGGCGTACGCGGCGGTCTGGGTGTTGCCGATCTCGAAGACGTCCGGCGGGTTCTCCTCGGAGAGGGCCGTGGTCAGCTTCTGCTGGATGCCGTTCCACTGCTGGACTTCGAGCTTCAGCTTGGCGCCGGTCTTCTTCTCGAAGGCGGCCTTGACGTCCTTGGTCCAGCCGGCGGGCGTGGAGCCGTCCATCGCCCAGAGCGTCAGGGTCTCCCCCTTGAAGCCGTCCGCCCCGGCCTTCTTGTCGTCGCTGTCGTCGCTGCCACAGGCCGCGATCGAGACCAACATGCCCGCGACACCGATGGCCGCTATGAGCTTGCGCTTCACGTCACCCTCCTCAAGGGATGCCAGTCAACCCCCCACCCGCAGCGACCAAATGGACCGAGATCTGCCCGTGGGACTGGAACCTGGTCTTTAATGGTGTAGACCAGTACGGGGAGCTTGGCCTAGACCTTTAGGGGTGTCAAGGGTGTATAAGAAGGGCTGTCAGGTCCGTTATCGGACCGACACCTGAGCGGGCACGGTCCGCCCAGCCCGGTACGTGCCACGATGTGAGCCGCGACAGACGGAGGAGCCGGTGACGGCAGCAGCACAGGAGCCGGGAAGGCAGAGCATGGGCACAGACGCGGGCAGTACGGGAACCGACGCGGGCGCGTCCTCGGCCACGGACACCGGGGCGGCCACGGGAGTCGGCCGCACCGCGCGCGTGCCCAAGTACTACCGCCTGAAGCGCCACTTGCTCGACATGACGGAGACGCTGCCGCCCGGCACCCCGGTCCCCCCGGAGCGCACCCTGGCCGCCGAGTTCGACACCTCGCGCACGACGGTCCGCCAGGCCCTTCAGGAGCTGGTCGTCGAGGGCCGCCTGGAGCGGATCCAGGGCAAGGGCACCTTCGTGGCCAAGCCGAAGGTCTCCCAGGCGCTGCAACTCACCTCGTACACCGAGGACATGAGGGCCCAGGGCCTCGAACCCACCTCGCAGCTCCTGGACATCGGGTACATCACCGCCGACGACACCCTCGCCGGACTGCTCGACATCTCCGCGGGCGGCCGGGTGCTCAGGATCGAGCGGCTGCGCCTGGCCAACGGCGAGGCGATGGCCATCGAGACCACGCACCTCTCGGCCAAGCGCTTCCCCGCCCTGCGCCGCTCACTGGTCAAGTACACCTCCCTCTACACGGCACTCGCCGAGGTGTACGACGTCCATCTCGCGGAGGCCGAGGAGACGATCGAGACCTCGCTCGCGACGCCGCGCGAGGCGGGCCTGCTCGGCACGGACGTCGGCCTGCCGATGCTGCTCCTGTCCCGGCACTCCCTGGACGGCGGCGGCCAGCCGGTGGAGTGGGTCCGTTCGGTCTACCGCGGCGACCGCTACAAGTTCGTGGCACGCCTCAAGCGCCCCACGGACTGACCCGTTCCTCCCGAAGGACTCTTCCGGGGTCTGGCGCAGATCACCGTGCTGCTCTACGTTCCTCCCGTCATCGCATGATGAACGGGAGGACGACCCGGTGCGCACAGCGAATCCCCGATCCATCGTCATCTGGACCCTCGTCGCGCTGGTGGGCGCCGCGGGCTGGACCGTGCTCGCGCTCTCGCGCGACGAGGAGGTGTCGGCCGCCTGGATGGTGGCCGCGGCCGTCGGCTCGTACGCGATCGCCTATCGCTTCTACTCGAAGTTCATCGTCCATCGCGTCCTGAAGGTCGACAAGAACCGGGCCACTCCCGCGGAGCGCCTGGACAACGGCATCGACTACCACCCGACCGACCGCCGCGTCCTGCTCGGCCACCACTTCGCGGCGATCGCGGGCGCGGGGCCGCTCGTGGGGCCCGTACTGGCCGCGCAGATGGGGTACTTGCCGGGCACGATCTGGATCATCGTCGGCGTGATCTTCGCGGGCGCCGTGCAGGACATGGTCGTCCTCTTCTTCTCCACGCGGCGTGACGGCAAGTCGCTCGGCCAGATGGCGCGCGAGGAGATCGGTCCCTTCGGCGGGGCCGCGGCGCTGCTCGCCGCCTTCGCCATCATGATCATCCTGCTCGGGGTGCTCGCGCTCGTCATCGTCAACGCGCTCGCGGACTCGCCGTGGGGCACCTTCTCCATCGCGATGACCATTCCGATCGCGCTGTTCATGGGCTTCTACCTGCGGATCCTGCGGCCAGGGCGGGTCAGCGAGGTCTCCCTCATCGGGATCGCGCTGCTGCTGCTCGCACTCGTCGCCGGGCGATGGGTCGCCGAGTCGTCCCTCGCGGATACGTTCACGCTCGCGCCGTCGACACTGGTCATCTGGCTGGTGGCGTACGGATTCATCGCATCGATCCTGCCGGTGTGGATGCTGCTCGCGCCGCGCGACTATCTCTCCACCTTCATGAAGATCGGCACGATCCTGCTGCTCGCGCTCGGCGTCGTCTTCACGCTGCCGACGCTGAAGATGGACCCGGTGACCGACTTCGCCTCGCGCGGCGACGGGCCCGTCTTCGCGGGATCGCTCTTCCCGTTCGTCTTCATCACCATCGCCTGCGGGGCCCTGTCCGGCTTCCACGCGCTGATCTCCTCGGGCACGACGCCGAAGATGGTCCAGAAGGAGACGCAGATCCGGATGATCGGCTACGGCTCCATGCTGATGGAGTCGGCGGTCGCGGTGATGGCGCTCATCGCGGCGAGCATCATCGACCCCGGGCTGTACTTCGCGATGAACGCGCCCGCGGGCGTCATCGGGGACAACGTCCAGGCCGCGTCCCAGGCCGTCGCCGGATTCGGGTACTCCATCTCCCCCGAAGACCTGGCGCAGGCCGCCAAGAACGTCGAGGAGTCCTCGCTGCTCTCGCGCACCGGTGGCGCGCCCACGCTCGCGGTCGGTGTCTCCGAGATCTTCTCGAAGGTCACCGGCGGCTCCATGAAGGCGTTCTGGTACCACTTCGCGATCATGTTTGAGGCGCTGTTCATCCTGACCGCGCTCGACGCGGGCACGCGCGTGGGCCGCTTCATGCTCCAGGACATGCTCGGGAACGTCTACAAGCCCTTCAAGAGGGTCAGTTGGAAGCCCGGACTCATCATCACGAGTGCGGTCGTCACCGGCCTGTGGGGCTACTTCCTGTGGGTGGGCGTGCACGAGCCGCTCGGCGGGATCAACCAGCTCTTCCCGATCTTCGGCATCTCCAACCAGCTCCTGGCCGCGGTCGCGCTCGCCGTCTGCACGACGCTCCTGGTGAAGTCCGGACGCCTCAAGTGGGCCTGGATCACGGGCATTCCGCTCGCCTGGGACGCCACGGTGACGCTCACCGCGAGCTGGCAGAAGGTGTTCTCCAGCGATCCGCGCGTCGGCTTCTTCAAGCAGCGTTCGATCTACCAGGACGCGATCGACGACGGGAAGATCCTGCCGCCCGCCAAGTCCATGGACGACATGCACACCGTCGTCACCAACTCCACGGTGGACGGCGTCCTTTCGGCGACGCTCGCCCTGCTCATCGTCATCGTGATCGCGGACGCGGCCCGGATCTGCGTGAAGCACGTCCGCAACCCGCAGTCGTCCAAGCTGAGCGAGGCGGAGTACGTCGAGTCGAAGCTGACCGCGCCGGCCGGGCTCATCCCGACCCAGGAGGAGAAGGCGGAACTGGCGGCGGCCGAAGCGAAGGTCACCAGCGACGCGAAGGCCCCGTCATGACGTGGGTGCTTCGCGGACTGCGCTGGGTGCGATGGTACGCACGGGAGTTGACCGACGAGTCCGCGTACGACCGTTATGTCGCGCACACGCGGAAGACGCATCCCGGGGCATCCGTCCCGTCCCGGAGGGAGTTCGAGCGAAAGCGGACGGACCAACAGGAGTCAGACCCCAGGCAGGGGTTCCGCTGCTGCTGAGCAGGCATGTCGAGGACATCGCGGCCCGTCCGGTATCCGGACGGGGGTTCCATAGATCAATCCTCTCGCTTAGATTTCCCGCACGTTAAAGGTGGGATAAGCGAGGGAGCGGAGCCGCGAAGTGTCAGATGCGCCTGAAGTGAGCAGACCGGTGATCACGCCGGTCCGCGTGGTCATTGCCCTCTGCCTCGTCGCGCCGTTCGTGGCGATGCTCTGGGTGAGCTCCTACGCGAAGGTCGAACCGACCTTCATCGGCATCCCGTTCTTCTACTGGTACCAGATGCTGTGGGTGCTCATATCCACCGCTCTCACCATGATCGCGTACAAACTGTGGCAGCGTGACCAGCGCGCCCGCAAGGCCGAGCAGGCCCAGGGGGGTGCGACCCGATGAACGAGCTCGCAGCGGACACGGGCGGCGTCAACGGCATCGCCCTCGCCGTCTTCATCTTCTTCTTCGCCGCCGTCACGGCGATGGGCTTCCTGGCCGCGCGCTGGCGCAAGGCCGAGACCGAGAGCCTGGACGAATGGGGCCTGGGAGGCCGCTCGTTCGGCACCTGGGTCACGTGGTTCCTGCTCGGCGGCGACCTCTACACCGCGTACACCTTCGTGGCCGTCCCGGCGGCGATCTACGCGGCGGGCGCGGCCGGCTTCTTCGCGGTGCCGTACACGATCCTCGTCTACCCGCTGATCTTCACCTTCCTGCCGCGCCTGTGGTCGGTGTCGCACAAGCACGGATACGTGACCACCTCGGACTTCGTGCGCGGGCGCTTCGGCTCCAAGGGGCTCTCCCTTGCCGTCGCGGTCACCGGCATCCTCGCCACGATGCCGTACATCGCGCTCCAACTGGTCGGCATCCAGGCCGTCCTCGACGTCATGGGCGTCGGCGGCGGTCCGGACACGAACTGGTTCATCAAGGACCTGCCGCTCCTGATCGCGTTCGCGGTGCTCGCCGCGTACACGTACTCGTCGGGTCTGCGCGCCCCCGCGCTGATCGCGTTCGTGAAGGACGGCCTGATCTACCTCGTCATCGCCGTCGCGATCATCTACATCCCGATCAAGCTCGGCGGCTTCGACGAGATCTTCCAGGCGGCGAACGACAAGTTCTCGTCGGCGAACGAGGCGGCGGGCAAGCCCGTCGCGGGTCTCGCGCCGGGCCACGCGGGTCAGTGGACCTACGCCACGCTCGCGCTCGGCTCCGCGCTCGCGCTGTTCATGTACCCGCACTCGATCACGGCGACGCTCTCCTCCAAGAGCCGCAACGTGATCCGCCGCAACACCACGATCCTGCCGCTCTACTCGCTGATGCTGGGCCTGCTCGCGCTGCTCGGCTTCATGGCGATCGCGGCCGGGGTCAAGGTCGAGAACGGGCAGCTGGCGATCCCGCAGCTGTTCGAGACGATGTTCCCCGACTGGTTCACCGGCGTCGCGTTCGCGGCGATCGGCATCGGCGCGCTCGTGCCGGCCGCCATCATGTCCATCGCGGCCGCGAATCTCTTCACCAGGAACATCTACAAGGACTTCATCAAGCCGGACGCGACACCCGCGCAGGAGACCAAGGTCTCCAAGCTGGTCTCGCTCCTGGTGAAGGTCGGCGCGCTCGCCTTCGTCCTCACCATGGACAAGACGGTCGCGATCAACTTCCAGCTCCTGGGCGGCATCTGGATCCTGCAGACCATGCCCGCGCTGGTCGGCGGCCTGTTCACACGGTGGTTCCACCGCTGGGCGCTGCTCGCGGGCTGGGCGGTCGGCATGGTCTACGGCACGGTCGCCGCGTACGGCGTCGCCTCGCCGACGCAGAAGCACTTCGGCGGCTCGTCCGACGAGATTCCCGGCATCGGCGAGATCGGCTACATCGGCCTCACGGCGTTCGTCCTGAACGTGGTGGTCACCGTGGTCATGACCTTCGTCCTGCGCGCCATGAAGGCCCCTGACGGCATCGACGAGACCTCTCCCGGGGACTACACCGCGGACGCGGGCGACCCGGGTGTCGTTGAGGAGCTGCCGCCGGCCACGGCCGGGGCGCCTGCCGGGCACTGAGCCTCTCCCCCACACCGATCAGCACGCCAGGCGGGCCGCCGGAGGAATCCGGCGGCCCGCACTTGTGTGTGTGGTACGCAGTGCCGACACAAGATGTGGGGCTGCTTCTCAGAGCCAGCACAAGATGTATGCTCGTGCTCGCTGTCGCCGCAGGGGAATCCGGTGCAAGTCCGGAACTGTCCCGCAACGGTGTATGAGTACGCATTTGTCGTGCCCACGAGTCCGAAGACCTGTCGACAGCGCACCCGTTCCGACCGGTCCGGGTGCCAACGACGTCCGGGCCTCGTGGAATGGGCTGGTGGACGCGGAGCACAGCCCTGCCCTGGGCGCGCCCGTGCGTCACCTTCCCCTCCCCAAGGCTCTGAGCCGAGCGAGGGAGTGCTCCACGTGACCATCGCGCCAGCCGAACCTGCGTCAGCGCAGACCACCGACGGTCAGCAGACCGCCGACGGCCCAGGAACCGCGCTGCTGCGTACCCTGACCGAACTCACCGTCGACCTCCCCGACGCCGACCCCGGCCGCGTCGCCGCCGCCGCGCTGCGTGGGCGTTCGGCCCGAGCGGATCTGGCGGAGCTGCGGGAGCTGGCTACCGAGGCCGCAGCCGGTCTCATCTCCGAGGACCCGACGTACTCGCAGCTCGCGGCCAGGCTGCTCAGCCTCAGCATCCGTGACGAGGCCGCGTCGCAGGGCGTGCGCTCCTTCTCGGACTCGGTCGCCGTGGGGCACCGCGAGGGCCTGATCGCGGACCGCACCGCCGCGTTCGTCACCGACCACGCGGAGCACCTCGACACTCTCGTGGAGGCGGCGCTTCAGGACGGCGCCGACTTCCGCTTCGGCTACTTCGGCCTGCGCACCCTGCACAGCCGCTATCTCCTGCGCCACCCGATCACCCGGCATGTCATCGAGACCCCGCAGCACTTCATGCTGCGCGTGGCGAGCGGCCTGGCAGAGGACGGCAGTACGCGCTCGGTGGACGAAGTCGCCGCCCTGTACCGCCTGATGAGCCGCCTGGACTACCTGCCGTCCTCGCCGACGCTCTTCAACTCCGGCACCCGCCACCCGCAGATGTCCTCCTGCTACCTCCTCGACTCCCCGCTGGACGAGCTGGACTCCATCTACGACCGCTACCACCAGGTCGCCCGCCTCTCCAAGCACGCGGGCGGCATCGGCCTCTCGTACTCCCGCATCCGCGCCCGCGGTTCACTGATCCGCGGCACGAACGGCCACTCCAACGGCATCGTCCCGTTCCTCAAGACCCTGGACGCCTCCGTCGCCGCCGTGAACCAGGGCGGCCGCCGCAAGGGCGCCGCCGCGGTCTACCTGGAGACGTGGCACTCCGACATCGAGGAGTTCCTGGAGCTGCGCGACAACACGGGTGAGGACCAGCGGCGCACGCACAACCTCAACCTCGCGCACTGGATCCCGGACGAGTTCATGCGCCGGGTCGCCGCGAGCCAGGACTGGTCGCTGTTCTCGCCGGCCGACGTGCCCGAGCTGGTCGACCTGTGGGGCGACGAGTTCGACGCCGCCTACCGCAAGGCCGAGGCGGACGGGCTCGCCCGCAAGACCATCCCGGCCCGTGACCTGTACGGCCGCATGATGCGCACTCTCGCGCAGACCGGCAACGGCTGGATGACGTTCAAGGACGCCGCCAACCGCACCGCCAACCAGACGGCGGAGCCCGGCCACACGGTCCACTCCTCCAACCTCTGCACGGAGATCCTGGAGGTGACGGACGACGGGGAGACGGCCGTCTGCAACCTCGGTTCGGTGAACCTCGGCGCCTTCGTGGACACCGCCGCCGGTGACATCGACTGGGAGCGGCTCGACGAGACCGTCCGTACCGCCGTCACGTTCCTCGACCGCGTCGTCGACATCAACTTCTACCCGACCGAGCAGGCCGGACGCTCCAACGCCAGGTGGCGTCCGGTGGGCCTGGGCGCCATGGGGCTTCAGGACGTCTTCTTCCAGCTGAAGCTGCCCTTCGACTCCCCCGCGGCGCGCGCCCTCTCGACGCGCATCGCCGAGCGGATCATGCTCGCCGCGTACGAGGCGTCCGCCGACCTGGCAGAGCGCAACGGTCCGCTCCCCGCCTGGGAGAAGACCCGCACCGCGCGCGGTGTCCTGCACCCCGACCACTACGGCGTCGAGCCGGCCTGGCCGGAGCGCTGGGCCGCGCTGCGGGAACGCATCGCCGTGACCGGCATGCGCAACTCGCTCCTCCTGGCGATCGCGCCGACCGCCACGATCGCGTCCATCGCGGGCGTGTACGAGTGCATCGAGCCGCAGGTCTCCAACCTGTTCAAGCGCGAGACGCTGAGCGGTGAATTCCTCCAGGTCAACGCCTACTTGGTGCAGGAGCTCAAGCGGCTCGGCGTCTGGGACGCGCAGACCCGTGAGGCGCTGCGCGAGGCCAACGGCTCGGTGCAGGGCTTCAGCTGGATCCCCGCCGAGGTGCGCGAGCTCTACCGCACCGCGTGGGAGATCCCGCAGCGCGGCCTGATCGACATGGCCGCCGCGCGCACGCCGTTCCTGGACCAGGCGCAGTCCCTGAACCTGTTCCTGGAGACGCCGACCATCGGCAAGCTCTCCTCGATGTACGCGTACGCCTGGCAGCAGGGTCTGAAGACCACGTACTACCTGCGCTCGCGCCCCGCGACCCGGATCGCCCGCGCGGCGGCCGGCCGCACCGAGGCCGCCGAGCCCACCCCCGCCCCCGTACCTGCGCAGGCATCGGCCGAAGAGGCCGTCGCCTGCTCCCTGGAAAACCCCGAGTCCTGCGAGGCCTGCCAGTAATGAGCTCCACCACCAACGCCGAGAAGAACCTCCTCGACCCGGGCTTCGAGCTGACCCTGCGTCCCATGCGCTACCCGGACTTCTACGAGCGCTACCGGGACGCGATCAAGAACACCTGGACCGTCGAGGAGGTCGACCTCCACTCGGACGTCGCCGACCTCGCCAAGCTCTCGCCCGGCGAGCAGCACATGATCGGCCGTCTGGTCGCGTTCTTCGCGACCGGCGACTCGATCGTCTCCAACAACCTCGTGCTCACGCTCTACAAGCACATCAACTCCCCCGAGGCACGGCTCTACTTGAGCCGCCAGCTCTTCGAGGAGGCCGTGCACGTCCAGTTCTATCTGACGCTGCTCGACACCTATCTGCCCGACCCGGACGACCGCGCCGCCGCGTTCGACGCGGTCGAGGAGATCCCCTCCATCCGCGAGAAGGCCGAGTTCTGCTTCCGGTGGATGGACTCCGTCGAGAAGATGGACCGCCTGGAGTCCAAGGCCGACCGGCGCCGCTTCCTGCTGAACCTGATCTGCTTCGCCGCGTGCATCGAGGGGCTCTTCTTCTACGGTGCCTTCGCCTACGTCTACTGGTTCCGCTCGCGCGGTCTGCTGCACGGCCTGGCGACCGGCACGAACTGGGTCTTCCGCGACGAGACGATGCACATGAGCTTCGCCTTCGACGTCGTCGACACCGTCCGCAAGGAGGAGCCCGAGCTCTTCGACGACGCGCTGCAGACGCAGGTCACGGACATGCTCAAGGAGGCCGTCGAGGCCGAGCTGCAGTTCGCGCGCGACCTGTGCGGTGAGGGCCTGCCCGGCATGAACACCGACTCCATGCGCGAATACCTGCAGTGCGTCGCCGACCAGCGGCTCCAGCGCCTGGGCTTCGCGCCGGTCTACGGCTCGTCAAACCCGTTCTCGTTCATGGAGCTCCAGGGTGTCCAGGAGCTGACCAACTTCTTCGAGCGGCGTCCTTCGGCCTACCAGGTCGCGGTCGAGGGTTCGGTCTCCTTCGACGACGAGTTCTAGGCCGTCCGACTGCCGTGAGCTGCGCGGGGAACGGGGGGCCTCGCGCAGCTCGCGGTCGATCCGGCGGTCGTGGACGTACCCGACGAGCGAGGGTGCGGCCAGCAGGAGGAGGACGGTCAGGACGGTCGCGTAATCCAGGAATGCGTTCATGTCCTCACTGTCCTGCGCGCCGGACGGTGGCGTCAGTGGCAGGACTGCCACACACCATCGACTTACTGCCAGTCCTGCGGCACACTGGCGGACATGCTGAAGGCAGACACTCTGAAGAACGTGGCCGCCGTACTGCTCGACGGCGTGAATCCCTTCGAACTCGGCGTGGTCTGCGAGGTGTTCGGCCTCGACCGGAGCGACGAGGGCCTTCCCGTGTACGACTTCGCGGTGGTCGCCGGTGAGAGCGGACCCCTGAGCAATCACGCGGGGTTCACGATCACCACTCCGTACGGCATCGACCGGCTCGAAGAGGCCGATCTCATCGCCGTGCCCGCGGGCCAGTCGTTCGTGGACCGCGACTACCCCGAGGACCTGCTCGCCGCCCTGCGCCGCGCGGTGGACCGCGGTGCCCGCGTCCTCTCCGTCTGCTCCGGCGTCTTCGTGCTCGGCGCCGCGGGCCTGCTCGACGGCCGCCGCTGCGCCGTGCACTGGCAGCACGCCACGGAGCTCGCGGTGCGCTATCCGCGCGCCCGCGTCGAGCCCGACGTCCTGTACGTGGACGAGAGCCCGGTGATCACATCGGCGGGCACCGCCGCCGGCATCGACGCCTGTCTGCACATCGTGCGCCAGGCACACGGCACCGAGGTCGCCAACGCCATCGCCCGGCGCATGGTCGTACCGCCCCACCGCGACGGCGGCCAGGCCCAGTTCGTGGCGCGCCCGCTGCCGCGCACGGCCTGCGACACCGTGGGCGGGGTGCTCGCCTGGATGGAGCGCCATCTGGACACGGACATCACCGTCGAGAAGCTCGCCGAGCGCGCGCACATGTCGCCGCGCACCTTCGCGCGCCGCTTCCAGCAGGAGACCGGCACCACGCCCTACCGCTGGCTCCTGCGCCAACGGGTGCTCCTGGCGCAGGAGTTGCTCGAAGGGTCGGACGAGACGGTGGACGCCATCGCCGGGCGTGCCGGTTTCGGCAACGCCGCGGCGATGCGTCACCAGTTCCTGCGGGCGCTCGGCACCACACCGAACGCCTACCGCCGCACGTTCCGCGGCCCCGCCGTCAGCGCTTCTCGACCCGAAGGACGAGCTTCTTCGGCTGCAGCGTGATGCCGATCTTCGTGTCGGCGTCGGTCTCCGGGACCGGCGCCAGGTGCCACTTCGGGGCCACCGTCGCCAGGATGATGGCGAGTTCGGCCAGGCTGAAGTGGTCGCCCGGGCACTTGCGGTTACCGGTGCCGAACGGCATCATCGCGAACTCCGGTACGTCCGAAGCACGTTCCGGATTCCAGCGGTCCGGGTCGAACCGCAGGTGCTGCTCGAAGGAACGCGGATCGCGCTGCATCGCGTACACGCTGTAGACGATGTCGGCGTTGGCCGGAATGCGGTAGCCGCCCAGGTTGGTTTCTCCCACCGATCGGCGCGTGAATATCCAGGCGGCGGGCTGTATACGCATGGCCTCGGTGACCACATTTCGGGTGTGCGGCAGGTCCTTGAGGTCGGCGAATGTGATCTCCCGGCCCTGCGCGACGGAATTTACCTCTTCAACCAATCGCCTTTCCTGCTCGGGGTGTTCGGCCAGCAGATGGAACGTCCATGCCAGGGTCGACGCGATATTCTCGGCGCCCGCCACGACAAGCGAGATCACGTGGTCGTGGATCTCCTGGTCGCTGAGCGGCTGCCCCGACTCGTCGCGCGCCCGCAGCATTTCGGACAGCAGATCGTCCTGGCTCGCATCCGCCGCCCTGCCCGCGGCGACGATCTCGTCGACCACCGCGTGCAGATCGGCGAGCGCGTTCTGGAAGCGGCGGTTGCCCTGGGTCGGCACGCGGTACAGCGGCCCGACCGAGAGGACCATCCTCCGGTAGAGCCCCTCGAAGACGGTGTGCAGCGCCTCGGCGATGCGGTCCGCCTTCTCGCCGATCGCGTCGACCTCCAGGAGCGAGCGGGACACGATGCGCACGGCCGCGCGGAACATCTCCGCGCCGACGTCGACCGTGTCGCCCGGCTGCCAGCGCGCGGCCGTGGCGCGGGCCTCCTCCTCCATCACCTTGGCGTAGTCGGCGATGCGCTCGGGCCGGAACGCGGGCTGCATCATGCGCCTCTGCCGCCGGTGCAGCTTGCCGTTGCTGGTCGCCACGCCCTTGCCGAGGAGGACTTCCAGCGTGTCCCAGAGCGGCCCTCCGACGATGTAGTCGGGGCTCCGCAGGAGCCGTCCGACCAGCTCCGGGTCGCAGACCGCGTACGCCGTCTTGGGTCCCAGCCTGATCCGTACGAGATCACCGTGGTCGCGCAGCGCGGCGAGGAAGCCGAGCGGGTCGCGCACCAGGTTCCAGGCGTGCCCGATGAGCGGGGCGCCGCCGCCGACGAGAGGTGGGGTTGTCGCGGGTGTCGCGGGTATCGCGGATTCGACGCTCATTCCTCACCAACCAATTCAGTTTCGGCCAAGTCGCTCATTCCGGCGTCGCTCACATACGGGGGAATGGACCTGTCGTCCCAGCTGTCCACCCGATAGCGGCCGGATTCGTGGTGGAACCAGTACACCGATGAGAACCAGTTCCGCATGTTGAAGACGCAGGATTCCACCGCGCCCGAGAGTTCCCGTCCACGCGCACTTCCGTCGTCCAATTTCCCGGCGAGGCACCGTACTTCTTTCTCCGCCACGAGGAAATCCGATATGCAACCGGTGACCCGCCGGTGGACTTCCGCCACGGCTTCTTCGAGGGACAGTCCCTCGTGCTGGATCAGGCTGATCCCGAGATTGTGCAATTCATCTCCCGCGAGTTCCTTGGGGAGTGAGCACAGGTCGTTGTACCAGGCGGAGAAATCCTGCGTGGCGAGCGCTGCCCGCCGATATGCCGGATGCTTCCGCACGTCCCGCGGCAGTTCGTGGCGCGCCGTGGGTTCGAGCAGGTCGATCCACGCCCAGTGGGCGAAGGTCAGCCTTCGCAACTCAATGTAGGCCTCGACCGTCGGTACCGTCCCGGTCCTGCGGTTCCTGAACTCCAGGTCGTACGCCTCGATCACGCTGTGGAAGTGCCTGGCGAACCGGGCGTTCCAGCTGGCCCCGAGGTGCGAGTACAGCCGCAGGACGCAGTCCGCGAATCCCGCGACCAGAGGGTCGCGGTGGCGCAGTTGCTGCCGGGGCGCACGGAGCGTCTCGTGGAGTCCGCGGCACAGCCGGCGCCACTGCGCCGCCCTGCCGTGCACGGAGTCGCGGTCGTGCCGGTCGTCCCAGGCGAAGAACCAACTGCTGAGGTCGGCTATCGCGCTGAGCAACTCATCGGGGGCGCCAATGTAGTAGCCGGCGACCAGGTCGGTGTAGCACAGACTGTCGGCGTACCGCTCGACCTTGTCCGCGGGCATCAGCCGCATTTCGCGCAGCCATGTCCTGGACTTCTCCTGAAGCTCCGGCCAATACGGATGCAGTCGTCGTGGAAAATCTGCCTCGATCACCGGGAGCGCCAGCGCCGGTGGCACGGATACCGCCGGTGTCTGTGGCTGTGTCGGTGAAGTGCCATATGAATATGCAGGCACGGACTAGCCCCTCTCAGCCGCCTGGGGACGCGCGCCCCTCCCGCCGTACCAGGCGCGCGCCGTTGTGTATCCCCGCGCTTTCCATTCAGCACCACAACTGACCGTTCAGGGAACAGATTTGCGCCATTCACTACCCCCCAGTGCCGAGAAAATCCACTTACGTGACCGAATCTGGATCATCAGAAGCCTGTTTTGCTCGTACAGCTGACCGGTTCATGCGAACGGCCCCTGGCCGGGAAGGAGTTCCCGGCCAGGGGCCGCAGGTGGCTCGCGGTGCGCGCGTGCCTGGAGTCGACTCAGTCGTGTCGACTCAGTCGTTCGGCACGACGGGGTAGCGCGGTGTGCCCTCTTCCATCTGCCGCAGCGCGTCCTTGCGGTCACGCTTGGACAGGCGGTCGATGTAGAGGTAGCCGTACAGGTGGTCCGTCTCGTGCTGGAGGCAGCGCGAGAAGTAGCCGGTGCCCCGCACCTTGATGGGGTTGCCCTTCTCGTCCTGCCCGGTCACCTCGGCGTAGTCCGGGCGGGCCAGCTCGGCGTAGGCCGTGGGCACGGAGAGGCAGCCCTCGTTCGACTCGTCCAGCTGGCGGCGGTCGGCGGGGACCTCGCGCAGCACGGGGTTGCAGACCGCGCCGACGTGGCGGCGGCCCTCGTCGTCCATGCAGTCGTAGACGAAGACCTTCAGGTCGACGCCGATCTGGTTGGCGGCCAGGCCCACGCCCTCGGCGGTCCGCTGGCTGGCGAACATGTCGGCGACGAGCTGCGCGAGCTCGTCGTCGAAGGCGGTGACGTCCTTGCACTCCTTGTGCAGCACAGGGTTGCCGACGACCGTGATGGGCCGGGACGTGCCGCGCTCGCGGTGGGCCGTCTCCCGCTCCTCGCAGTCCTCCGTATCGATGACGAAGCCCTCGTCGTCTACGGGGAGGACCCCGCCCGAGGCCTGCTGCTCAGTGTCCTGCGCCATTGTCCGACGTACGCCTTCCTGGGAACCCACAAGAGATAGTGCCGGTACAGCCTACGGCCAGGAGTCAGCAGACCTCTTCCAGATCCCGCCAGTCACGGGAGTCCGGACTGTCCGCGACCCAGCCGTCGAGCAGCCCGCGCACCAGTGCCGCGGGCGCCGCGATGCCGCACTCGCGCTCGGGCACCCACAGGGCGCCGGGGCTGCGGTGGCCGAGCGGTCCGGGGTGGCCCGGTTCGCTGTGGTCGTGCGGGTCCAGGTGCTCGCCGTCGCCCTCGTCGCTCGGCATACGGCTCTCGGAGCACATGCGGCACAGCAGCCGTACGGACGACGACCAGTCCTCGGCGGCGAAGCCCGCGTCGGCGGCGAGCTTCTCCAGGGCGTCCCGGTCGTCCTCGGTGGCGGCCTCCAGGAGAACCACCCAGGTGGGGACCGGTGAGGGCGCCCACAGCTCGATCTCGTCGAAGACGGGATACGAGTCCCCGGCCCCCGTCGTCCGCTCGCCGTGCGGAACGCCGTCGTGCAGCACGGCCTCGCCCCAGCGGCGCCCGGAGGAGGGCAGCGGAATGGAGAGCACCTCGATGCGGGCGGGGTCGAGCCTGCGCCCCCACACGACCTCGGCCTCCCCCTCGGGCGAGAGCCGCACGGCGGCGCTGCCCAGGTCCATGCCGGTGGGCTCCCCGGAGGCGGCCACCCCGCCCGGCACCTTCAGGCCGTACGCCTGCCAGGCGCGCCGGGCAAGCGGCCAGTCCTGAAGGGCGGTGGCGGCGATCCCCACGTTCCACCAGTCGGGGGCGCCCTGCGACCGGTCGAGCAGCGCGACGGCCCGCAGGCCCGCGGCCCGCGCCTGCTCCCAGTCGTGCCGGAACTTGTGGAGCAGCGCGAGGTTGAACCAGGACTCCGAGAGCCACGGCTCCAGATCCGCCGCGCGGGTCAGCAGAGCGCCCGCGTCCTCGTACCGCCCGTCGCCGATCAGCGTGAAGGCGCGGTCGGTGGCCTGCCGCCATGAGGCGGAGGGCCGGTGCCGTCCCTTGCCGAAGATCCTCACGATTCCCGCCTGCCGGTACTTGAGTCCTGCGTTCCGATGTGCCCTGAGGGCCCTCTTTGCATCCAACCACGTACGGTCGGACGGCCGCTCATTACCCATGGGTTACCCAGCCGACGGCAAGCTATGACCGCCCCGCGCAAGCACGCGGGCCAGCGCTTCCACCACCTCGGGCTGGTAGTCGCGGCCGGTGCCCAGACGCAGCCGCTCCAGGGCGTTGAGAGGGCCTGTGGGACCTTCTCCCCTGGCCATCTCGTCGTACGCGTTGGCGGCCCGCACGATGCGGGCGGTGAGCGGCTGCTCGCGGTACGGGTCCGCCTGCCGCTCCACGACCACGGCGACGTCGCCCTTCACCCCCGTCTGACGCACGACGGCGCCCCCGAGCAGGGCGATCCGCCGCTGTTCCGCGTCCGGCAGGAAGGCGGTGGCGCCCGCGGGCACGGGGTCGACGAGGGAGAGCTGCCCGATGTCGTGCATGAGGGCCGCGTACTCCAGGACGGCGAGGTCGGGCTCCGAGAGGCCCAGCTCACGCCCGACGGCCCGGCTGAGCCCGGCGACGCGGCGGGCGTGGCCCTGCGGGGTGTACCCGGCGATCTCGGTGGACCGGGCGAGCGAGGTGATGGTCTGCCGGTAGGTGGTCCGCACCGCGGCGTACCGCCCGAAGGACAGCTGGGTCAGGAGCAGCGGCAGGCTGAACACCGGCAGCGCCCAGAGCCCCGTCACGGCCACCGCGAGCGCCATGACGGCCCCTGTCGCGCAGACGGCGGACCCGATGCCGAGCATGGCCCGCAGCTCGTCGCGCAGGAGCGGTCCGAAGGGCCAGAGGGTACGGGCGTGGGCCATGGCCGCGGCGAGCACGGCGTCGCACAGGGCGGTCAGGACGAGCAGCGCGGCGATGACGACGGCGAAGGCGGGCCCCTGGCCCACCCACTCCTCCAACTTCCCCGCATTGTAGAGCGGTTGGAAGCACGCGGCGGCGAACCCGACGGTCAGCACGCGCCGCGCCACGTGATCGAGGGCGGGCCCCTTGCCGAGCGCCACGTGCGGCACGGCCCCGACGAGCGCGGCCGCGACGACGACGGCGATCACCTGGAGGACGCCGTGGTGCGTGGTCCGCCCCCCGACCTCGCCGAGCAGCGCGTACGCGAGCGCGCCCGCGGCCCCGAGCGGCGCGGGCTCCCGGTCGCTTCCCCCGGCCCCCCACCGGGCAAGCTCCCCCACGGCGACGAGCCCCCCGAAGGCGAGCGCGACCCCTCCCTCATGCACCCCGTGCCAGAGGGTCCAGCCGAGACCGAGGAGGGTGAGAATTCCGGCAGAGCCGTAAATCACCGCCGCCACGGTTGTGGGCAGGCGGGCGCTCACCGCGCTCCCGCCTGGGGGGCCGCAGGAACGCCGGTGGCCCCTTGCCGCGGGACCGGCAGGTCCGCGGTGTCCGAGGTGTCCGAGGTGACCGCCGGATGCCACCCATGCCGCTCCAGCGCCCGCTGCAACGCGGCGACCATCGCAGGGTCGAACTGCGCCCCCGCGCAGCGGGACAACTCGGCCACGGCGGCCTCGACAGGCCGCCCTCGCCGATAGGACCGCGTGGACGTCATGGCGTCGAACGCGTCCGCGACGGCCACCACCCGCGCGAACTCCGGGATCTGCCGCCCCACGAGCCCGTACGGATACCCGCTCCCGTCGATCCGCTCGTGGTGGTGCAGGATCGCCGCCCGCGCCTCCCCGAGGAAGCCGATCCCGCGCACCATCTCGTGCCCGTACTCGGGATGCAGTTCGATGATCCGACGCTCCTGAGGGGTCAGAGGGCCGTCCTTGCGCAGCAGCCGGGTCGGTACGCCGAGTTTGCCGACGTCGTGCAGGATCCCGGCGAACCGCAGGCTCTCCACCCTCTCGTCCGCCATCCCCAGCTCCCGCGCGATCATCACGGAGGCCCGCCCCACGCGCTCGCTGTGCCCGCGGGTGTACTGGTCCTTGATGTCGACGGCCTGCACGAGCGCCCTGATCGTGGCCTGGTGGGCGGCGCGCTCGCGGTGGTACTGCGCGAAGACCCAGCAGGAGACCCCCATCGGGAGCAGCACGAGGAGCGCGGCGAGCGGCCCGTACGGACTGCGCCACAGCACCGCCATCATCAGACCGGCGAGGCCGTGCACCGCCACCGGCGCGAACGACCGCAGGAAGAGCCCACGCCAGGCGGTCCGCACCGGCACCCGTTCCGCGGTGGCCAGGATGCCGCCGTCCAGGACGGTCAGGACGAGGGAGAAGGCGAGGACGGCCGCTCCGGCGGGCGCAAGGGCGTACGGAAAGTCGGGCGCGGCCACCGCGTCGCGCCCGCCGAGCGCTCCGTGCACCCACGCCGCGGCCCAGGCGGCCAGGGCGATCTGGGCCGCGCGCCAGACCCTGCGCACCCACCGCGGCTTTCGCTCGACGCGGGCGAGCAGCGCCCCCGGCACCGCGACGAGCGCAGCGGCGGCGGGCGGCAGCAGGAAGACGGCGGCGAGCAGCACGGGGAAGAAGGTGCCGAGGCCGCCCAGACCGGGCGTGGCACGGCGGCCGATGACCCGACACCGCGTGACCTGCTCGCACCCGGCGTAGAGCGCGCCGAGCAGCGCGAGCGCGCCCCACGGCGTGCGCGACGAGGTCAGCGCGGGCGCGGCGCAGGCGGCGCCGGCGAGGGCGGCGCACAGGATGTAGGCGCGCGCCCATGGAGCGATGGACCGCATGGCACTGTCTCCTCCCCCGTGACCGTCCCCAGGGACCACGTTCCAAGGTCCGGAGACTAGAACGGCTGCCCCTCTCTCCGAGACCCCCTCGCAGAAATTGGCACGTACGAGTGATGGAGAACAGAAAAAAGCAGGTCGTGACGGAGTCCCGTCACGACCTGCCCACACTCAACTTCCGGAAGCTCAGGCCTCCTTGGCGCGCAGGCCCTTGGCCTGCACACCGCCCTCGGCGGTCACCGTCTCCACCGTCACGTCGTGGTCGGGCACGGCCTCGCCCGAGCGGATCAGATCGATGCGTCCCATGACCTTGGCGCGCAGGTCGACGGGCACGTCGTCCTGGCCGCAGCAGCGCTTGACCAGCTTCTTGACCGCCTGCTCGAGGCCGTACTTCTCCAGGCACGGAGAGCACTCCTCGAAGTGCGTCTCGAACTTGGTGCAGTCGCTGTCCGGCATCTCGTGGTCCAGGAACTCATAGAGATGGTCCAGGACTTCACTGCAATCCGTCTCGTGCGGCTCTCCGCAGCTCATGAGCCTGAGCCTTTCGCTTCGTTCGACGACTCTGACGCGGCGCCGGCGGGGACGAGGCCGCGGTCACGGGCGTAGTCCTCGAGCATGCCGCGCAGTTGGCGACGGCCGCGGTGCAACCGGGACATCACCGTACCGATGGGTGTCCCCATAATGTCCGCGATCTCCTTGTACGCAAAGCCCTCTACATCTGCGAGATAGACGGCGATGCGGAATTCCTCGGGGATCGCCTGCAGCGCGGACTTCACGTCCGAGTCCGGCAGGTGGTCCAGCGCCTGCGACTCGGCCGAGCGCAGACCGGTGGACATGTGCGACTCGGCGCGCGCGAGCTGCCAGTCCTCGATCTCCTCGGCGGCGCTGCGCTGGGGCTCGCGCTGCTTCTTGCGGTACGAGTTGATGAACGTGTTGGTGAGGATGCGGTACAGCCACGCCTTGAGGTTGGTGCCCTCACGGAACTGGTGGAACGACGCGTACGCCTTGGCGTAGGTCTCCTGCACCAGGTCCTCGGCGTCCGCCGGGTTGCGCGTCATGCGCAGCGCCGCCGAGTACATCTGGTCGAGGAATCCCAGGGCGTCCCGCTCGAAGCGGGCCGTGCGCTCCGCCTGCGTCTCCTCGGGCTGCGCCTGGCCGTTCTCGGCCCCTGCGTCGGTCCCAGTGACCGGACCCACCTCCTCCAAAGACGTGGTGAGACCGAATGCAGCCCCACTCGAATCGGAGGATAGACGACGATCCGGTCCCGCCGCCGCCCGAATAGGAGCGGTCTTGGGCGCGCTCAGCACCGTCCATTCCAGGTCAGAGGCGCTGGAGCGGGCCGGGCAGATGGTCGAACCCATGCGGCGGACTTCCTCTCGTACTAACAGCGTTTAGCGTCTGTTCGGCACAACAGAGGTCATCCGCGCAACATTCCCGTCCAGCGGATGACGCCATCCGTGATGAGCGTCATGGCATCGGCCTCGCTGATTCCCGCGCGTTTCGGCGTCCCGAAGCTGTGATCGCCGCTGGGCACCTCCACCAGTTCGTACGACCCCTCGGGGAATTCGGCGGGCTTCCCGAAGGGGTCGTTGCCGCCCTGCACCACCAGCGTCGGCACTCCGGCGCCGAGCAGTTCCTCCGCGCGCGACTTCTCCGGCTTGCCCGGCGGGTGCAGCGGGAAGCTGAGGGCGAGCACAGCGGCGGCGCCCAGTTCGGTGGCGGTGCGGCACGCGACGCGGGCCCCGGCGCTGCGACCTCCCGCGATCACCGGGAGCCCCGGTTTCGCCAGCGCGGGCCACAGGCCCCGCCATCCCACGTCCAGCGTCTTGGGGGCGGGCGCCAGCTTCTTGCCCGCCACCCGCCAGGGCTGCTCCACCAGGGCGACGGTCACGCCGTGTGCGGGCAGCGCGGCGGCGACGGCTTTCAGGTCACGGGCCTCGATGCCGCCGCCCGCTCCGTGGCTGAGGGCCAGGATCAGCCGCGCCTCGGCCTTGGGCGCGGGGTGCCAGGTGATGCGCGCGTCACCCGCGTCGGTCGGAACGATCTCACTCTTGGGCTCGCTCTGGGGCTCACTCTGGGGCTCACTCTTGGTCACGTCAGAAGAGTGTGCCTTCTTCGGGGCCCTCCAGCTCCTTGAGCAGCTCCGGCCCGTTGTTGCGCACGTTGCTGACCGCCGTCGACACCGGGTAGGCCCGCATCAGGCCGTGCGGCGGCGGTTCCAGGAGCGTCCGCAGGTCCTCGACGTCCGTGCGCGCGGGGTCGAGCCAGGCGTCCCAGCGGTCCGGCGTCAGCATCAGCGGCATCCGCGGGTGGATGTCGGCCAGCGTGCGCGGCCCCTCGTCGGGCGCGACCGCCAGGGGCGAGGTCTCCGCCTCCGTGGTGATCACCGTGCAGGTCACCCACCAGGCGAGGGGGTGCTCGTCGGGGAGCGTCTTGTCGCGCCAGAACTCATAGAGCCCCGCCATCGCGAAGACCGAGCCGTCGGCGGGCGTCACGAAGTACGGCTGCTTGCGCGGCCTCTTCTTCTTGCCCTCGACCTCGAGGTCCCGCTCGCCGGATCCCGTGACCCACTCGTAGTACCCGTCGGCCGGGATGACGCAGCGGCGCGAGGTGAAGGCCCGGCGGTACGAGGGCTTCTCGTGCACCGTCTCCGCGCGGGCGTTGATCATCCGGGCGCCGCCCTCGGGCGTCTTGGACCAGGACGGGACGAGGCCCCACTTGAGTGTGCGCAGCTGGCGAACCGGTCGGGGGTCTTCGGCGTCTTTCACAGGACGGTCGAGGACCGCGTAGACCTCCTTCGTGGGAGCCACGTTGAAATCGGGGGCCAGCGCCTCCTCCGGCTCCCACTTCTCGATCTCGAAGACTCCTGCGAGATCCTCGGGCCTACGACTCGATGCATACCGTCCGCACATACGTGCCAGACTGCCAGACCCCGTACGACCAGAGGAGCCGGTCCCGACAATGGCACGAGCAATGGAAAGCATGGCGAACGCCAGCCTGACCGACCTCTGGGACCGCGTCTTCGGCACCCAGGCCGCCCCCGACGAGTGGCTGGTGATCGCCACCGGTGTCGTCGCGCTCGCCGTCGTCGTCCCGCACGGCATCTGGCGGGTCGCCCGCAACGCGATCACCATCGCGCACGAGGGCGGCCACGGCCTGGTCGCGCTGCTCACCGGGCGCCGCCTCGACGGCATCCGGCTGCACTCCGACACCAGCGGCCTCACCGTCTCCCGCGGCAAGCCCACAGGGCTCGGCATGATCCTCACCGCGGCCTCCGGCTACACCGCGCCGCCCCTCCTGGGCCTCGCCGGCGCCGCGCTGCTCGCCGCCGACCACATCACGGCGTTCCTGTGGATCGCGACGGCGCTGCTCATCGTGATGCTCGTCATGATCCGGAACGCGTACGGCGCCCTCACCGTGATCATCACCGGCGGCACCTTCCTGCTCGTCTCCTGGCTGACCAGCTCGCAGGTGCAGGCAGCGTTCGCGTACGCGGTGGTGTGGTTCCTGCTCCTGGGAGGCGTACGTCCCGCCTTCGAGCTCCAGTCCAAGCGCAGGCGCGGCGGCGCGGGCGACTCGGACGCGGACCAGCTGTCCCGGCTCACGCACGTGCCCGCGGGTATGTGGCTCTTCCTCTTCCACGCCGTCTCACTGTGCTCACTGATAGGCGGCGGACGCTGGCTGCTCGGGCTCTGAGCAGCGGACTTCCCCCAGCTCCCTGCCACTAAAGTGGGGGCATGACCGTTAACCCAGCGCACAGCACCCTCTGGCCAGCCCCGCACGCGAGCGGAGCCGTCGCCGCGACGGTCCATGTGCCCGGGTCCAAATCGGTCACCAACCGCGGCCTCGTCCTCGCCGCACTCGCCGCCGAGCCCGGCTGGCTGCGCCGGCCGCTGCGCTCCCGCGACACGTTGCTGATGGCGGGAGCCCTGCGCACGCTCGGCGTCGGCATCGAGGAGGGCGTGGGCCCGGACGGCTCCGGTGAGGCCTGGCGCATCATCCCGTCCGGCCTCCAGGGCCCCGCCACGGTCGACGTCGGCAACGCCGGCACGGTCATGCGGTTCCTGCCCCCGGTCGCCGCCCTGGCCGACGGCTCGATCCGCTTCGACGGCGACCCCCGTTCGTACGAGCGGCCGCTGGACGGCGTGATCGACGCCCTGCGCGTGCTCGGCGCCCGTATCGACGACGACAGCCGCGGCGCGCTGCCGCTGACCGTGCACGGCAGCGGCGCCCTGGACGGCGGCCCGGTCGAGATCGACGCCTCCTCCTCCTCGCAGTTCGTCAGCGCCCTGCTGCTCTCGGGCCCGCGCTTCAACCAGGGTGTCGAGGTACGTCACACCGGCTCCGCCCTGCCCTCCATGCCGCACATCCGGATGACCGTCGACATGCTCCGCGCGGTCGGCGCCCAGGTGGACACCCCGGAGTCCGGCGGCGAGCCGAACGTGTGGCGGGTCACCCCCGGCGCTCTCCTCGGCCGCGACCTGACCGTCGAGCCCGACCTCTCCAACGCCCAGCCGTTCCTGGCCGCCGCGCTGGTCACCGGCGGCCGTGTCACCATCCCCGACTGGCCCGCGCACACCACGCAGCCCGGCGACAAGCTGCGGGAGATCTTCACCGAGATGGGTGGTTCCTGCGAACTGACCCCGCAGGGGCTCGTGTTCACCGGCTCCGGCTCGATCCACGGCATCGACGTGGACCTGAGCGAGGTCGGCGAGCTCACCCCCGGCATCGCGGCCGTCGCGGCCCTCGCCGACTCCCCCTCGACCCTGCGCGGCGTCGCCCACCTGCGCCTGCACGAGACGGACCGCCTGGCGGCCCTCACCAAGGAGATCAACGAACTGGGCGGCGACGTCACGGAGACCGCCGACGGCCTGCACATCCGTCCGCGCCGCCTGCACGGCGGGATCTTCCACACGTACGACGACCACCGCATGGCCACCGCGGGCGCGATCATCGGCCTGGCGGTGGAGGGCGTACAGATCGAGAATGTCGCGACGACGGCGAAGACGCTGCCCGACTTCCCCGACCTCTGGACCGGAATGCTCGGGAACTGACGGGCTGATCCAGACATGCGCCGCTACGGAAAGAACCCCGACGAGGACGACATCCGCGTCCGCCCCAACCGCAAGGGCAACCGCCCGCGCACCCACATCAGGCCCAAGCACGAGGACGCGTCCGACGGGATGGTCCTCACCGTCGACCGGGGCCGCCTCACCGTCCTGGTCGACGACCGGATCGTGCTGGCCATGAAGGCCCGCGAACTGGGCCGCAAGGCCGCCGTGGTGGGCGACCGGGTCTCGCTCGTCGGCGATCTCTCCGGCAAGAAGGACACCCTCGCGCGCATCGTGCGCATCTCGCCGCGCACGTCGGTCCTGCGGCGCACGGCCGACGACGACGACCCCTACGAGCGGGTGGTCGTCGCCAACGCCGACCAGCTCGCCATCGTGACCGCCCTCGCCGATCCGGAGCCGCGCACGCGCCTGATCGACCGCTGCATCGTGGCGGCGTACGACGGCGGTCTCACGCCGCTCCTCGTCCTGACCAAGTCCGACCTGGCGTCCGCGGACAAGCTCCTGGAGACGTACTCCACGCTCGACATGCCCTACGTGGTGACCAGCCGCGAGGAGTTCACCGACGACGCGGAGCTCTCCCGGGTGCACGAGGTGCTCGACGGCAAGGTCACCGCGTTCGTCGGGCACTCCGGGGTGGGCAAGACGACGCTGGTCAACGCCCTGGTCCCGGAGGAGCAGCGGCGCAGCACCGGGCACGTCAACGCCGTCACGGGCCGCGGCCGGCACACCACCGTGTCGGCGCTCGCGCTCCCCCTGGCGGGCTCGACCGGCGGCTGGGTGGTCGACACGCCCGGCGTGCGCTCCTTCGGCCTGCACCACGTCGACCCGTCCCGCGTCATCCTCGCCTTCCCTGACCTGGTGCCGGGGACGGAGGGCTGTCCGCGTGCGTGCAGTCACGACGAGACGGACTGCGCACTGGACGCGTGGGTGGAGGAGGGACACGCGGATCCCGCGCGTCTCTACTCACTGCGCAGGCTCCTCGAGACCCGCGAGCGACGCGAGGACGACTGACCTCGCCGTTGTGCGCGCCCGATCCACCGCGGCAAGGGCATAATCGCACCAGGCCTGATCCAGGCCGGGCGAGGCGGTCACCGAACGTACGGTTGCGGGAGGCAGATTCATGGCGTGGCTGCTGGTCATCGTCGCGGGGTTCCTGGAGACCGGGTTCGCGGTCTGCCTCAAGCTCTCGCACGGCTTCACCCGGCTCTGGCCGACGATCACCTTCGCTGCCTTCGCCCTCGGCAGTTTCGGCCTGCTCACCCTCGCGCTGCGCAAGCTCGACGTGGGTCCCGCGTACGCGGTCTGGACGGGCATCGGCGCCGCGGGCACCGCGATCTACGGAATGGTCTTCCTCGGCGACGTGGTCTCGACGCTCAAGATCGTCTCCATCTCGCTGGTGATCGCGGGCGTCATCGGCCTCCAGCTCTCGGGCTCCGCCCACTGAGCACTCGTTGAGCGCGAGCCCTCAGGCGCCGGTCCACCGTCCGATCACCCCGCGCACCAGCTCCACGGGATCCTCACCCGCCGGCGAGGGCGCGACGACGTACGACAGCGCCATCCGCACGGCGCTCTCGCAGGCCATCGCCAGCTCCTCGGTGTCCTTCGGCCGCGCCCTGCCGTTCAGTGCGTTCACCGCCTTGTCCCGGACGAGGGCGAGCAGTTCGGCGGGCGAGGGGACGCCCGCGTCCGCGCGCCGCTGCGCCGGTACGGGCGACGCGGAGGCCCTGGGCCTGCTCGGCGCGGGCAGGCGTTCGCTCCAGCAGCCGGTGAGCATGGCCCGCGCGAGTTCGTTCCCGCGTGCGGCGGCGATCGTCCACGCGCTCACGGCGGCGAGCCGGTCCACCGGACCGCCCTCCACCGCCAACGCGCGCTCCACACCGTGCAGATACGCGTCGGTCTCGCGCCGGAGCAGGGCGCGCGCGAGGCCGTCCTTGCTGCCGAACTCGTTGTAGAGGGTCTGCCGGGACACTCCGGCGGTGGCCGCGACATCGACCATGCGTACGCCTGGCCAAGGTCGGCGGGCGAGCGCCGTCTTGGCCGCGTCCAGTAAGGATTCCCGTGCTGCAGGCATCGTCGCCTCCCGGGGGCCGAAGCGGCTCTGCGGCCAGAGTTGACGCGCTCGGGAGCGGTGTCAATAGTCCCGGCGCGACCTCGCACGGTATGCGTCATGTCCCGGAATGGCCCGGACATACGGTGCTGTGGCTCAGGCACAACGAGATCGATACTGTTCACTCATGCCCGACTACCACGATGATCTGCGTCTTGCCCACGTCCTCGCGGACGCCGCCGACGCCGCGACGATGGACCGGTTCAAGGCCCTCGACCTCAAGGTCGAGACCAAGCCGGACATGACGCCGGTGAGCGAGGCGGACAAAACGGCCGAGGAACTGATCCGGTCGAACCTGAAGCGGGGGCGGCCGCGCGACGCGATCCTCGGCGAGGAGTTCGGCGTCGAGGGCACGGGCCCACGCCGCTGGGTGATCGACCCGATCGACGGCACCAAGAACTACGTACGCGGGGTGCCGGTCTGGGCCACGCTGATCGCGCTGATGGAGGCGGGCGAGGGCGGCTTTCAGCCGGTGGTGGGTGTCGTGTCGGCGCCGGCCCTCGGGCGGCGCTGGTGGGCGGCGAAGGGTGCGGGCGCCTTCACCGGGCGCAGCCTGACCTCCGCGAGCCGGCTCAAGGCCTCCAAGGTCTCGCGGCTCCAGGACGCTTCCTTCGCGTACTCCTCGCTCTCGGGCTGGGAGGAGCAGGGACGCCTCGACGGGTTCATGGACCTCACGCGCGCGGTCTGGCGCACCCGTGGGTACGGCGACTTCTGGCCGTACATGATGGTCGCCGAGGGCTCGATCGACATCTGCGCGGAGCCCGAGCTCTCGCTCTGGGACATGGCGGCGACCGCGATCATCGTGACCGAGGCGGGCGGCACCTTCACCGGCCTCGACGGCGCTCCGGGCCCGCACAGCGGCAACGCGGCGGCGTCGAACGGCCTGCTCCACGACGAGCTGCTCGGCTACCTCAACCAGCGCTACTGAGGCGCGCGCCTCGTCGGCGCACGCCCTGAACCGGCAGCACGCGCCCTCTTGTTGATGACCCGCATGGCTGCGACTCTGAGAGTCCCCCCACTTGTGAACTTGTGAATCGCTTCTCTTGCGGTCCACTCAGGAGGTGGCTCAAGCCCATGCTCGTCCGCGACGCCATGAGCACGATGGTCCTCACCATCGGCCCCGCCCACACACTGCGCCAGGCGGCCCGCCTGATGTCGACGCGCCGCGTCGGCGCGGCCGTCGTCCTCGACCCCGACACCTGCGGCCTGGGAATTCTGACCGAGCGCGACGTCCTCATCTCGGTGGGCCAGGGCCAGAGCCCTGACACCGAGACCGCGGGCACGCACACCACGACCGACGTCGTCTTCGCCGACCCGTCCTGGACCTTGGAGGAAGCGGCCGACGCCATGTCGCACGGCGGCTTCCGGCACCTGATCGTGATGGAGGACAACGAACCCGTCGGGATCGTCTCGGTCCGCGACATCATCCGCTGCTGGGCCCCCAGCAGGCGCCGCGCGGCGACCCTGACGGCCTGAGCGCTCCCCGAGTACGGCAGCGGGCCGGACCCCCCAGGGGATCCGGCCCGCCTTTTCCCTACGACAAGCGGTCTCAGCCGCGCAGGGCCTGGACCGCGGCCTCCAGACGCTTGCCGAAGTCACCGTCCGCCTGACGGAAGTTGTTGATCGCGCGCTCGGCGATGTCGTCGCGCGAGACGCCCGCGATGTTGCCCGCGAGGTTCTCGATCAGACGGCCCTTCTCGTCCTCGGACATCTTGCGGTAGAGGTTGCCCGCCTGCACGAAGTCGTTGTCCTCGGCGTGCGAGGGGGCCTCGTGGTTGCCGGTGCCGCCGGTGACCGGGGTGGACACCCACAGCGGCCGGTCCGTCTGGAACGGGCCGCCGAAGGAGTTCGGCTCGTAGTTCTTCGCGCCCTTGTGGCGGCCGTCGTACAGCGCGCCGTCACGCGAGTTGGTGCGCGCCTCGGTGGCGTGCGGGCGGTTCACCGGCAGGTGGTCGGCGTTGATGCCGACGCGGTAGCGGTGGGCGTCGCCGTACGCGAAGAGGCGGCCCTGGAGCATCTTGTCCGGCGAGGGACCGATGCCCGGCACGAAGTGGGCGGGGCTGAAGATGGACTGCTCGACCTCGGCGAAGATGTTCTCCGGGTTGCGGTTGAGCTCCAGCTTGCCGATCTCGATCGGCGGGTAGTCCTCGTGCGGCCACACCTTGGTGAGGTCGAACGGGTTGAAGCGGTAGTTCGCCGCCTCGGCCGCCGGCATGATCTGCACCTGCACGGTCCAGGACGGGAACTCGCCGCGCTCGATGGCCTCGCGCAGGTCGCGCTGGTGGGAGTCGGCGTCCTCACCCGCGAGCTTCGCCGCGTCGGCCGCCGTCAGGTTCTTGATCCCCTGGTCGGTCTTGAAGTGGTACTTGACCCAGAAGACCTCGCCGGCCTCGTTGTTCCACTGGTACGTGTGCGAGCCGTACCCGTTCATGTGGCGCAGCGTCGCCGGGATGCCGCGGTCGCCGAAGAGCCACGTGACCTGGTGGGTCGACTCGGGGCTCAGGCCCCAGAAGTCCCAGACGTTGTCGGCTTCCTGCGAGCCCGTGTACGGGTCGCGCTTCTGCGTGTGGATGAAGTCGGGGAACTTGATGGCGTCCTTGATGAAGAAGACGGGGGTGTTGTTCCCGACCAGGTCGTAGTTCCCCTCCTCCGTGTAGAACTTCAGCGCGAAGCCACGGGGGTCACGCACGGCGTCGGCGGAGCCGAGGTTGCCGGCGACGGTGGAGAAGCGGAGGAAGGTCTCCGTCTGCTTGCCGACCTCGGAGAGGAACTTCGCACGCGTCCACTGCGAGACGTCGCGGGTCAGCGTGAAGGTGCCGTACGCCCCGGCGCCGCGGGCGTGGACGATGCGCTCCGGGATGCGCTCGCGGTTGAAGTGCGCGAGCTTCTCAAGGAGTGCCTGGTCCTGGACGAGCACCGGACCGCCGACACCAGCGGTCTCGCTGTTCTGATTGTCGGCGACCGGCGCGCCGGCCTCCGTGGTGAGCGGTCCCTGCGTCACGTGCGCCTCCTGCGTCATTTCCTGCAAGTCCTGTCCTTCGGCGTCTGCCTCGGCGTCTGCCCTTGACGTCCGCTCTTGGCGTCCGTCGATCCCGATCCTACGATGGACTTTGTCTAAGTCAAGTAGACATCCAAAGTCACACCTCGTCGGGACTTAGGTCCCTCGCCTGCTAGGCTGGTTCACATGAGCGACCTGTTGGAACGACTGCGCGGACGCGGTTGGCGCATGACCGCACAGCGGCGCGTCGTGGCCGAGGTCCTCGACGGCGACCACGTGCACCTGACCGCGGACGAGGTGCACTCCCGCGCCGTGGACAAGCTGCCCGAGATCTCCCGGGCGACCGTCTACAACACCCTGGGCGAGCTGGTGACCCTCGGCGAGGTCCTCGAGGTGTCGACGGACCGCAGGGCCAAGCGGTACGACCCGAACGCCCACCGCCCCCACCAGCACCTGGTGTGCGCGCAATGCGGCACGATCCGCGACGTCCACCCCACGGGCAACCCCCTGGCCAGCCTCCCCGACTCGGAACGCTTCGGCTTCACGATCGAGGGCGCGGACGTCACGTACAGGGGCACGTGCCCGAACTGCGCGAAGGCGTAGCACTTCTTCTTACGTTCACGAAGCCCCCGGAGCCCACGAGGCACCGGGGGCTCGTGTGGTTTGCGGGCAGACCTCTTCCGGAATCTGACGGTGCGTCATATGGTCGGCGGCGCCCAACATCCGCCTGCCCTCCGCAAGGAGACACCGTGGGAGATCCGCACCCCAAACTAGAAGCCCACGCAGTAACGAGAACATTCGGCCGCGGCGCCAAGGCCGTGGCCGCGTTAGGCCCCGTGGACCTGGAGATCGCCCCAGGCGAATTCACCTGCATAGTCGGCCCCTCAGGCTGCGGAAAATCAACGCTGCTCCGCATAGCCGCAGGCCTCCTGCGCCCCAGCAGGGGCGAGCTGACCATCCGCACAGCCGCGCAGCGACCCGCAGCGATGATCTTCCAGGACTACGGCATCTACGACTGGAAGACCGTCCAGGCCAACGTCCGCTTCGGCCTGGACATCCAGCGCGTACCGCGAAAAGAAGCAAACGCCCGCGCCACGGACTGGCTGACCCGCCTCGGCCTCGCCGACTTCGCCGACGCCTACCCCGCCACCCTCTCCGGCGGCATGCGCCAACGCGTGGCCATCGCCCGCGCCCTGGCCGTGGAACCCGAGATCCTCCTGATGGACGAGCCGTTCGCGGCCCTGGACGCCCAGCTCCGCACGATCCTCCAGGACGAGCTGCTCGACCTCACCCAGACCACCCGCACCACCACCCTCTTCATCACCCACAGCCTCGAAGAGGCGATCGTGCTCGGCGACCGCGTCCTGGTCATGTCCGCACGGCCGGGCCGCATCATCGCCGAACACCGCCCGCCGTTCCCGAGGCCCCGCACCGGCGACGTACGCGCGACTCCCGAATTCACCGCCCTCAAGGGCGAGTTGTGGGACCTGCTGCGCGGCGAGGTGGTCCGCAAGGACGAGGCGGTCCCGGCATGACGACGACCACCCCGCGCAAGACGGCCGACCCCGAGGCCGGCGTGCTCGTCCGCAGGCCGGGCCCCCAGGAGCTGCACCCCGCCCGCACCCACCGCAGGCGCCGCACCCTGGAGACCGGCCTCGCCGTCGCCGTCCCGCTCGCCCTGATCCTCTTGTGGCAACTGGCCGCCACCCAGGCCTGGATCGACGACCGCGTCTACCCCGCCCCCCAGACCATCCTGGAGGACGGCTGGCAGCGCGCGGCGGACGGCGACCTGTGGCCCGACGTCTGGGCCACGCTCAAGCGCGTGCTCGGCGGCTACGCGATCGGCACGGTCACCGGCTACGCCCTCGGCCTCCTCATGGGCTCGCTCTCCCTCGTGCGCGCGGCGCTCGAACCGCTCCTGGACGCGCTGTACGTCGTACCGAAGCTGGCCCTGCTGCCCGTCTTCCTGAACATGTTCGGCCTCGGGGAAGGCCCGCAGATCGCGCTCGTCGCGGCCACCGTCTTCTTCTTCGTCTGGATCTCGACGATGGCGGCGGTGCTCGCCGTGCCCTCCGGACACCGCGACGCGGGCCAGGTCTTCGGGGCGTCGCCGTGGCAGATGTTCCGCCACGTCCTGCTGCCCGCATCGCTGCCCGCCGTGCTCGTCGGCGCGCGGATCGCGGCGGGCGTCGCGGTCCTGGTGATCGTCGCGTCGGAGCAGATCGCGGCGGCGAACGGCCTCGGCCACCTGATCTTCGACTCCCGGGCGCTGTTCCAGAACGACGTGATGTTCGTCGGCATCGTCTGCGTCGCCGTGCTCGGCGTCGTCTTCTCCGAACTGGTGCGGATCGTCGGCCGGTTGCTCACTCCCTGGGCCCCGCGCGATCGCGGCAGAAGCCAGTCATGAACCATTCGTACGCGTACGGAGGCTCCATGCACACCCGCATCCCCGCCCTCGCGCTGCTCCTCGCGGGCTCGCTGCTCGCCTCCGCGGGCTGCGCGAAGGAGGACGACACCACGGACTCGGCGGCGTCCGCCGAGCCCCGCACCGTCAAGGCGGTCGCAGGCTGCGGCAAGAGCAGCTGGACGGACCCGGCCGACCTCTCCAAGGACCGCGCGCCCGCCCGCTGCGACAAGGGCGCCCCGGCCCCGCGCCCGCTCGCCAAGGAGCGCAGCCTCACCATCGCGACCGGCACGCTGAGCGCCGAGTACGTCGCGCCCCTCCAAATGGCCGTGGAGAAGGGCGAGTTCAAAAAGGAGGGCCTGGACGTCCACCTCAAGGTGCTCCCGACCCCCGATGCGCTCCCGCTCCTGGCCAAGGGAGACATCGACGCCCAGTGGGCCGCCCCCGAGGCCGCCGTCATGAACGGCATCACCAGCGGCTTCACCATCAAGTGGGCGGCCGGGAACTTCTCCCCCGACCCGAAGTCCAAGAGCGGCCTGTGGGTGAAGCTGAAGAAGGGCGAGAGCGCGGACCACGTCCCGATGGCAGGCCGAAAGCTCGGCACCATGATCGGCAAGGGCTCGGTCATCTCGTACCCCATGGGCAGGACCCTGAAGAAGCACGGCGGCGGCCTCGACAAGATCCAGTTCCAGCAGCTGGGTTCGGCGGACGTCCTGACCGCCCTCCAGAACGGCGGCACCGACTCCGCCTGGCTCCTCGACCCGGTGTGGCGCAAAGTCGACGGCGACAAGCAGTACGCGTTCCTCGGCGGCCAGCCCCAGGGCGAACCGCTCGGCGGTCTGCTGTTCGGCCCCAACCTCCTGACCGAGGACCCGGACGCGGGCGTCGCGCTGCTGCGCGCGTACATCAGGACCGTGAACACGTACTTCGCCGGTGACTACAAGGCCGACAAGACCTTCGTGACCGAGCTCGCCAAGCTCCTGAAGACCGACGAGGCGGTCCTGAGGTCGACTCCGTCGCTGCGCATGGACTGGGAGATCCGGGCCGGGACGACGGACAGGCTCCAGGCGGCGTACGAGACGGCGGGCGTCGCCGAGGGGGACAAGGTCCCGGAGGAGAAGGCGGTGGACCGCACGCTGTACGAGGAGGCGGTGGGCCACAAGCGGTAGCCGTCCCCGGGAACACCGGGGGCGGACACACCAGAGGCCGGGAAGCTGATGCTTCCCGGCCTCTGGCCTTTAGTAGCGGGGACAGGATTTGAACCTGCGACCTCTGGGTTATGAGCCCAGCGAGCTACCGAGCTGCTCCACCCCGCGCCGTTGTGTTGCAACCGTACGTCAGAGCCCCCGACCAGCGCAAATCCGTTCGGCGCCTGGCTGTGGGCAGGCGTTCCGTCCCGCAGTGGGCAGGCGTTCCGCGGGGCGGAACGAGCACAGGCACAGGCGCAGGGGCTACGCAGTCAGCTCCTGCTGAAGCGCTTCGCGCAACCGCGCCGCCCGCTCGGAAACCTCAGCGGGCCCAAGCTCCACGGCACGCGAAGCCCACCGCTGCCCCTCGACCAGCTGCCCGCGCCGAGCGTAGAGCAGCGCAAGGCGCAGCGCCGCCCGCCCGTGCCCCGCATCAGCGGCCCGGGTCCACCACAGCGCGGCCTCCGGCTCACTCCCCTCACGCGCAAGGAGAAGCCCCAGGTTGAACGCGCCGTTCCGGCTCCCGGCGTCCGCCGCGAGGCGGTACCACCGCGCCGCCTCCACGACGTCCCCGCGCCCCGCGGCCAGCATCCCGACCCTGACCTGCGCACGCCGGTGCCCCTGCTCGGCCGCCCGCTCGTACCACTCCTCGCACTCGGTCTTCTCGGCAGCGGGCTCGCCGAGCGCGGGCGGCCCGGCAGGCGGCCGGCGGGCGTCGAGGACCGTGCCGAGGCGGTAGGCGGCCTCCGCGCTGCCGCCGCCCGCCGCGCACCGCAGATGCCGCTCGGCCTCCTGCTCGTCGCCTTCCCGCAGCCGCGCGGTGCCGACCTGGAGCGCGGCCTCGGTGTGCCCGGCGGCGGCCGCACGCTCGTACCAGGGCAGGGCGGAGCCCTCGTCGTCACGGGACGCGTACAGAATCCCGAGGTTGAAGGCCGCGTCCACGCTGCCCGCCTCCGCGGCCTTGGAGAACCACGGCTCGGCGCCCGCCGCGTCGCCGCCCTGGAGCAGCAGCACGGCGAGCGCGTTGGCGGCCTCGCGGTGACCGGCGTACGCGGCACGCCTGTACCACTGGTCGGCCTGCGCGGTCCGCCCCTGCTCGGCGCAGAGCAGACCGAGGTTGTACGCGCCGTTCACGTCGCCCGCGTCCATGGCCGCGCGGTACCACCGCTCGGCGGTCTGGGTCTCGCCCCGCTCGGCGTGCAGCGCGCCCAGGGCGTTCGCGGCGTTCCCGTCGCCGTCCTGGGCTGCTTTCAGCCACCAGACGGCGGCGCTCTCCTCGTCGCCCGCGTCACGCAGCAGGAAGCCCAGCGCGCAGGCGGCGCGCGCCTCCCCGTCCTTCGCGGAGTTCAGGTACCAGCGCCCCGCCTCCTTCAGCTCGCCGCGCTGCTCCAGGATCGCGCCGAGGTGCAGCGCGGCCCGCCGGTGCCCGCGCGCGGCGGCCTGGCGGTACCACTGCTCGGCCTCGGCCTCGGCGGAACGTGCTCCTTTGGCCTTGGCGTCGGCCTTGGCCTTGGCGGCGGCCTTGGTGTCGCCGCGCTCGGCGGTGGCCCGCCGGTCCAGGGCGCGGGCGATGCGGTACGCGGCCTCGCGGTGGCCGCGCTCGGCCGACGCCCGCATCCAGCGCTCGGCGCCGACGTCACCGCGGTGCTCCAGAAGATCGGCGAGGGCATACGCGCCCAGGGCATGGCCCTGCTCGGCGGACTGCCGCAGCCAGTACTCGGCGGCGGGCTCGTCGCCGCGCTCGCGGTGGTGGCGCCCGAGCGCGTGCGCGGCAGCGGCGGAACCCGCGACGGCGGCGACCCGCCACCATCCGGCCGCCTCGTCGGCGTACCCGCGCTGGTGGAGGAGGACTCCGAGGTTGTTGGCGGCGGCGCGGTCGCCCTCGGCGGTCGCGGCGCGCAGCAGGGATTCGGCCCCGTCGAGATCACCGCGGCGCAGCAGAAGACTCCCGAGGACGCTCATCGCGTCGACGTCTCCGGCCTCGGCGGCCAGCCGATGGCGCATCTCCTCGGCGGCCGCCCCGGGATCCTCCCGGTCGGCCGGCTGCACAAACCGCCCTGTCTCCAACAGAGTTGCCTTGTCCCCCATAACGTCCATCGTCGCACCACCTGCAACCTGGGTACACCTGGTATACCGCAGCCAGTGAGGTCACTTCAGCGTTTTGTCGACATGCCCACAGAGAGATAAGTGAAACACAGTTTCCCCAACTCCCCTCGGGCGGAGCACGGTTCGCACAGACCAGCGCACGCCGCCACGGACCCCACCCACACACGACGAAGGCCCGGATCCGATAAGGATCCGGGCCTTCATCTTCTAGTAGCGGGGACAGGATTTGAACCTGCGACCTCTGGGTTATGAGCCCAGCGAGCTACCGAGCTGCTCCACCCCGCGCCGTTGTGTTCAAACCGTACCACGGCGCGGAGGGGGTGTTTCGCAGCTGGTCAGCCGCCCTTCTTGTCGCCGTTCTTGTCCCCGCTCTTGTCCGCGCTCTTGTCGGCCTTCTTGTCCGCCGCGGCCTGGGCGTCCTCGGCCCGCTGGAGGGCGTCCTCCAGCTTCTCCTGGGCTTCGCCGTAGGCCTTCCAGTCGCCGTCCTTCAGGGCCGTCTGCCCGTCCTCGAACGCCGTCTGGGCGTCGTCGAGGGCAGCCTGCACCGTCGGGTCGTTCGTCTTGGGCGGCTCGGTCGGCTCATCCGTGTCACCGTCGTCGGCCGGTGGCTTGGTGGTCCCCTCGGCACCGAAGACCTGGTTGAGGCCGTCGCTCAGGGAGTCCGCGAACGCGGTCTCCGTGCCGTACGACACCGCCACCTTCTTCAGAAGCGGATACGCCGATTTGCGTCCCTGTACGTACACGGGCTCGACGTAGAGGAAACCGTCGTCCAGTGGCACGGTGAGCAGGTTTCCGTAGAGGACGTCGGAGTCGGCGCCCTTCATGTCCCGGACGAAGTTGCCGACCTCCGTCATCGAGTTCAGCTTGTTCTGGACCTGTTCCGGGCCGTCCACGTCGCCCGTGACTCTCAGCAGCTTCATCGTGCCGAAGTTCTTGCTTCTGGCGTCGGCGTCGACCGTCATGAAGGCCCGTAGGTTGGGCCGTCCACTGGGCGTGAACGTCGTCGTCAGCGAGAACTGCTGCTGTGCCTGACCCGGCGCCTTCATGGACAGGTAGTACGGCGGGACCGCGCTGTTGTCCTTCTTCGTCGGGTCGTTCGGCACCTGCCACGCGTCACTCGCGTTGTAGAACTGGCCGGGGTCCGTGACGTGGTAGAGCGTCAGGAGCTCGCGCTGCACCTTGAACATATCCTGCGGGTAGCGCAGGTGGTCCATCAGGGCCTTGGGGATGTCGCCCTTGTCCTTGACGGTGTCCGGGAACGCCTTCTTCCAGGTCTTGAGGACCGGGTCCTTCTCGTCCCAGGTGTAGAGCTTGACCTCACCCGTGTACGCGTCGACGGTCGCCTTCACCGAGTTGCGGATGTAGTTGACCCGGTTCTGCTGGGCCACCACCGCGCGGGCGTCGTCGGACTCGGAGAGCGAGTCCGCCGTCGTGTCGCCGAGCGTGGTCCGCGAGGCGTACGGATAGCCGTTGCTCGTCGTGTAGGCGTCGACGACCCACTGGATCTTGCCGTCGACCACCGTCGGATACGTGTCGCCGTCGATGGTCAGCCAGGGAGCCACCGACTCGACGCGCTCCTTGGGCGTGCGGTTGTAGAGGATCCGCGAGCCCTCGCCGATCGCGCCCGAGTACAGCATCTGCGGTTCGCCGAAGGACACGGCGTACGCGGCGCGGTTGATCGGGTTGGAGAGGTTGACCCCGCTGTCGCCCTTGTAGCTGTAGGTCTTCTGACCGCCGCCGTCCTCTTCGTAGTCGAGCTCCTTCTGGGGCCCGCCCACGATCGAGTACTGGGTGGTCTTCTCGCCGTAGTAGATCCGCTGCTCGTACGGGCCGAGGTTGCCGGTGGTGGGCAGGCCGGACTCCGTGAAGTCCGGGGCGCCCTTGGAGCCCTTCTCGGTCTCCGTGCCCTTGGCGGTGACCATTCCATAGCCATGGGTGTAGGCGAAGTGGTCGTTGATCCAGTTGCGCTTGTCCAGCTTGTCGAGGCTGAGCTCACGCAGACCGACGATGGTGTCCTGGCCGTTGTAGCGGTCCACGTCCAGGGTCGTCGGGAAGCGGTAGTACTCGCGCTCCTGCTCCAGCTGCTGGAACGTCGGCGAGACGATGTTCGGGTCGTTCAGCCGGTAGTTGGCGGCCGAGTCCGCGTCGTCGCGCTTCTTCTTGGGGTCCTCGTCGGCCTTGCCCGCGCCCTTGTAGTCCTCGGGCTTCACACCGCTGATGCCGTACGCGTTGCGCGTGGCCTCGATGTTCTTCTCGATGTACGGCGCTTCCTTGGCCTGCTCGTTCGGCTGGACCTGGAACTTCTGCACGATGGCCGGGTACAGACCGCCGATGAGGATGGCGGAGAGGACCATCAGGCCGAAGCCGATGACCGGCAGCTGCCAGGTGCGACGCCACAGCGTCCCGAAGAAGAGCAGCGCGCAGATGACGGCGATGCAGAACAGGATGGTCTTCGCCGGCAGGTACGCGTTCGCGTCCACGTAGCGAAGGCCCGTCCAGTCGCCCGTCGCCTTGAAGTCGCTGGACTTCACCGCGAGGCCGTACCGGTCGAGCCAGTACGCCACGGCCTTGAGCGTCACGAAGACGCCGAGCAGCACCGACAGGTGCCCCGTCGAGGCCGCCGTGGCGCGCGCGCCGGGGCTGGTGATCCGCAGCCCGCCGTACAGGTAGTGGGTGAGGGCCGCGGCGATCAGGGAGAGCACCGTGGCCGCGAAGCCGAAGCCCAGCAGGAAGCGGTACCAGGGAAGGTCGAACGCGAAGAACGACACGTCCAGGTGGAACTGCGGGTCCTTCTGACCGAAGGAGACGCCGTTCACCCACAGCAGCCATGTGCGCCACTGGCCCGCTGCCGACGCTCCGGCGATCAGGCCGACGAGCGTGGCGATGCCGAGCAGCAGCCACTTCTTGTACGGCGCGATGCTCATGCGGTACCGGTCGAGGCTCTGCTGCTCCATCGACATGGCGCTCAGCGGCGGGCGCAGCCGGTGCGCCAGCCAGATGTTCAGTCCGACCGCGGCCGCCATCAGGAGGCCGAAGACGAAGAACAGGCCGATCTTGGTCCACAGGGTCGTCGTGAAGACCGACGAATAGTTGACCGAGCGATACCACAGCCAGTCCGTCCAGAACCCCGCGAACATGACGAACACCATGGCCAGAACGGCCAGGATGCCCAGTGTCATGAGCAGGGTCCGGACGCGACGGGACGGTCGGCCCACTCTGATCCGTGGCCCCGTCGGGCCTCCGCCGCGGTCCGGCATCTGGAAAGCCAAGGTGCGCACCTCGAAGTTCGATGTTGATTCTGTTGGTCCGTCAGGGTCCTGTGATCGTGGACCCACACCTATGCAACTTACCTACGCTTTACTCGGTTCCCGTTTCTCGGGACTAACGAGGCAGGATTGTGACCATGTCCAACACTCCCATGGCAGCGAGCCCCCTCACCCGTGCCGTGCTCGAGATCGATGAGTACGCGTCCGGCCTCGGCTGGGACCAGCCCGCGCGCCTCTTCGCGCTCGTCGACACGGCGCGACTCCGCACCCAAGAACCCGGCCTCGCCACGCAGCTCGGCCTCGACAACTCCCCCGAGGAGACCGCCCTCACCCCCATCGAGCAGGAGGAGATCCCGGCGGGCAAGCCGCTGGACGAGTTCCTCGGCACCATCGCCTGGCCGGACGCCGTGGTGGGCTGCGCCCTCACGGTGGAGCGCCTGATGCTGCCGCCGTCCGCCGAGACGTCCGTCCCGGAAGGGCTCGGTGAGGCCCAGCTCGCGAAGTGGGTGGCCGAGCACCCCGACCGCCAGGAGGTCCGCATGACGGTCGCGGTGCTCCGTGACGGGGCGCGTGAGTCGGCCCTGCGGCTGCGTGAGAAGGACTCGCCGACCGAGGTCCTCACGGGGTCCGACCTGGTTCCGGGTCTCGCGGAGGCGCTGGCGGCGACGTTCGCCGAGTAGTCACCGCGGCTCCGTCCGCCGGGCAGTCACCGCGGCTTCGGCTTCTTCACAGGGCGCGGGTGGGGTTCGTCCCCGCCCGCGCCCTTCCTTCTGCTCCGGGGGCGGCCGCTACTTCGCGGTGCACTGCGGCAGGTCCGCGGTGTCGCCCTTGCGGATGTCGGCGAGGGCGTCGACCGCGTCGTCGATGGTGTCCACCTTGACCAGCGTGAGGCCGTCCGGGACGTCCTTGGCGGCCGTGGCGCAGTTGTCCTTCGGCGTCAGGAAGTACTCGGCGCCCTTGGCGCGCGCGCCGACCGTCTTCATCCCGATGCCGCCGATCGGACCGACCTTGCCCTTGTCGTCGATCGTGCCGGTGCCGGCCACGAACTTGCCGCCGGTGAGGTCGTCCCGGGTCAGCTTGTCGACGATGCCGAGCGCGAACATCAGTCCGGCGCTGGGGCCGCCGACGTCGGCGAGCTTGATGTCGATGGTGAACGGGAACGTGTGATCGGTGCCCGCCTGGATGCCGACGATCGCCCGGCCGTCCTTCGCCTTCTCCGTGGTGATCTTGACGTCTTCCGTCCGGGTCGGCTCCTTGCCCGCCTTCTCGGCGGCGGCCGCCTCCTTGACGGGGACGACGCTGAAGACGACGTCCTGGCCCGGCTTGTGCTTGGTGACCAGCTTGGCGACGTCCGTCATCTCCTTCACGGGCGTGCCGTCGACCTTCTTGATGACGTCGCCCGCGTGGAGCGTGCCCTCCGCGGGGCTGTCCTTGAAGACGGTGGAGACGACGACCTGGGACTTCACCGGGATGTCCAGCTCCCGCAACGCCGCGACCTTGGCGCTCTCCTGGGACTGGCTGAACTCCTCGGCGTTCTCCTGGGTCGACTGCTGCTCGGTCTTGCCGTCCGGGTAGAGGGTGTCGTGCGGCACCACGATGTTGTCGTGGGCCAGCCATCCGTACACGGCCTCGGCGATGTTCATGTTGTAGTCGGCGCTCGTGACCCGGACCGTCGTCATGTTGAGGTGACCGGTCGTCGGGTAGGTCTTGCGGCCGGAGATCTGCAGCACCGGCTCGCCGCCGTGGTCGCCGAGGGTGTTCACCGTGGGACCCGGGGACATCTCCGAGTACGGCACTTTGATGAGCACTCCGGCGCAGAGCAGCGCGATCAGCATGAGGGTGGAGGCGAGCATCGTCGCGGTGCGGCGTGGCATGGAACGACAGTACGGGACCTGCCTGTCAGTGCACCGCTGGGGCCAGTCCGTACGGGGCCCGGCGGGCCTCACGTGCCGGAGTGGGACTTCTCCATCGCCTCGCGGAAGGCCGCGTAGCCGTTGAGCTCGGTGTTGTCACCGGTCTTGCCCGACTTGCGGTTGCGCGCCGCCAAGGCGGCCCACAGTCCCGCACCGACAGCTGCCGCAAACGGAATCAGCAACCAGGCAAGTGATGCCATGTCGACCTCCCGACCCCATGAGCGAACGCAACTGACTGATCAGCAGATTAACCATCCGCTGCGTCAACGCTCACGCCAGGGGTCGGGTTACGCAACCGGAGACTCTTGGGCCAACTGGCTTGGCGGAGGAGGCAAGAGATCAGCAGGCGCCGACCCACTCTTCCTTCCCGTCGGCGAACCGCTGATGCTTCCAGATCGGCACCTCGTGCTTGAGGTCGTCGATCAGCTTGCGGCAGGCGGCGAAGGCCTCCGCGCGGTGCGGGCAGGAGACGGCCACGACGACCGCGAGGTCGCCCACCGCCAGGTCACCGACGCGGTGGACGGCGGCCAGGGCACGCACCGGATATTCGCCGACGACCTTCTCGGCCACCCGGCGCATCTCGGCCTCGGCCGTCGGGTGGGTCGAATAGCCGAGCTCGTCGACGTCCGCACCGCCGTCGTGATTGCGCACGGTCCCCACGAAGAGCGCCGTGCCGCCCGCGGCGTCGTCGCCGACGGCCCGGAAGACCTCGTCCAGGGACAGCGGTGCGTCACGGATCGCCAGGAGCCGGATGGGGTCCTGTGCGGCCTGCTCGCCGGGGTGCTCGTTCGTGGTGCGTGCCATGCGGCCATGGTGCCGCACGGCACGGACATCACGGAATAGCGCTTTCGCCCGGCACGCGCGCGTGCCGCGTTGGAGTTCTCTACAGGTGCACCGGGCGCTCGGCGGATCCCGGGGGACTCAGATCCGGCGGCGTGCCTTCCGCGCGCGCCGCACCACCGCCGCCGCGCCGAGGAGCGCGACCGTCGCACCGGCGGCACCCGCGGCCGTCGCGTCCTTGCGCCCGAGCCTGCGTCCCGCCACGGTCCGGCGCCCGGCGACCTCTTCGAGCAGCTCCGCGAGGACCTCCTCGTTGGTCCACTGCGGCCGCCATCCCGCGTCGTGCAGCCTGCTGACGCTGACCACCCACGGGTACATCGTGTACGCGAGGTCACCGGCCGGGGACGGAGTGAGACCGATCCGGTGCAGCCGGGCCGCCGCACCGAGGGCCACCGTGGAGGGCAGCTCCATGCGGCGGATCTCGCTGAGCTCCTCGACCTCCTCCTGCTCCAGCCATCCGTCGCAGCCGACGGCCAGCTCCCCGTCGACCTTCTCCAGGACGGCGTACTCCAGGGCGCTGCACAGGTCCTCGACGTGGCAGAACTGCCAGGCCGGACGCGAGCCCGCCACCACGAGCAGCCTGGGCGACTCGAAGTACCGCGTGAGCGCGGTGTCCGTGCCGCCCACCAGGACCGCGGGCCGCACCACGGTGACGTTCAGGCCCGGGTGCGCACGGGGAGCGCGCCGGGCGAGCCGCTCGACCTCCAGGAGGTCACCGACGCCGGTCGCCTCCGCGGTGGCGCGCAGTTCGGAGTCTTCGGAGAGGGGCAGTTCGTTGTCGGACAGGGCTCCGTAGACCATCGCCGACGTGCAGAGCACGACGCGGTGGACACCGGCCGCCGCGGCGGCCGTCAGCACGGTCTGCGTGCCGCGTACGTTGTACGCCGTACGGGCGGCGGCGTCCGTCTCCAGGTCGAGATCGAGCGCGAGGTGGACCACGACGTCCACGCCCCGCAGCTTCTCGGCGATGGCCGGATCCCTGACGTCCAGGATGTGCCACTGGGCCTGGGCGCACTCGCCCCGCCGCTCGTCGATGGCAACGACCTGCTTGATCTCCTCGGACGCGGCCAGGCGCTCGGTCAGCAGCGCGCCCACGCCGGACGCGGCGCCGGTGACGGCGACCACGGGCCCGCGTACGGGGGCCGGGGTAGAAAGGTTTCGCGCTGCGCGAACCTGTGGATCTGGGGAACTCACCGGGCGTCTCCAGCGGTTGTCTTCAGTAGATACGCGAATGACGCGTACGTACCAGGTGGCATCCATCCTGCCGCAGGCCATGAGTCGGCGGAGCACTGAGGCCCTATCCCGTCACGGTGTCTACGCTGGGTGGTGTTGTAGGGCAGCCGCCGCCGGAACAGTACCGGCGGCCTGACGAGCCGAGGAATCCCGTGAGTGACACCCCATTCGGATTCGGCCTTCCGCCGGAGGAGCCGGAGAACGGCGACGAGGGCAAGAAGAAGGACAGCCCCGGAGGGGGACAGGGTGCAGGTGGTGGCCCTGGGAACCCGTTCGGCTTCGGCGGCCTGCCCGGCGCGGGCGGTCCCGGCGGCCAGGGCGGTGACAATCCCTTCGCCGCGATGTTCGGCTCGATGAACCCGAACGACCTGGGCGCCGCCTTCCAGCAGCTCGGCCAGATGCTCTCGTACGAGGGCGGCCCGGTGAACTGGGACATGGCCAAGGACATCGCCCGCCAGACCGTCTCCCAGGGCACGCCCGACGGCACCAAGGACGCGAGCGTCGGTCCCACGGAGCGCGGCGCGGTCGAGGAGGCCATCCGCCTGGCCGACCTGTGGCTCGACGACGCGACGTCGCTGCCCTCAGGATCCGGCGTGGCCGTGGCCTGGAGCCGCGCCGAGTGGGTCGAGGCGACCCTTCCGGTGTGGAAGGAGCTGGTCGATCCGGTCGCCGAGCGCGTCGGCCTCGCCATGGGTGACGTGCTGCCCGAGGAGATGCAGGCCATGGCGGGCCCGCTGATCGGGATGATGCGCTCCATGGGCGGCGCCATGTTCGGCCAGCAGATCGGCCAGGCCGTGGGCGTGCTCGCGGGCGAGGTCGTCGGCTCCACGGACATCGGCCTGCCGCTCGGCCCGGCCGGCAAGGCCGCCCTGCTCCCGGTGAACGTCGAGGCCTTCGGCAAGGACCTGGGCGTCCCGCAGGAGGAGGTCCGGCTCTACCTCGCGCTGCGCGAGGCCGCCCACCAGCGCCTCTTCGCCCACGTGCCGTGGCTGCGCTCGCATCTGTTCGGCGCGGTCGAGGGGTACGCCCGCGGCATCAAGGTCGACACGGCCAAGCTGGAGGACGTGGTCGGCCAGCTCGACCCGCAGAATCCCGAGCAGCTGCAGGAGGCGCTCCAGCAGGGCATGTTCCAGCCGGAGGACACTCCCGCGCAGAAGGCCGCCCTGGCCCGCCTGGAGACGGCTCTCGCGCTCGTCGAGGGCTGGGTGGACGCGGTCGTGCACGCGGCGGCCAAGCCCCGCCTGACGTCCGCCGACGCCCTCCGCGAGACGCTGCGCCGCCGCCGCGCGACGGGCGGCCCCGCCGAGCAGACCTTCGCCACGCTCATCGGCCTCGAGCTGCGCCCGCGCAGGCTGCGGGACGCCTCGCGCCTGTGGGCCTCGCTCACGGACGCGCGTGGTGTGGACGGACGTGACGGCCTGTGGGCACACCCGGACATGCTGCCGACGGCATCGGACCTGGACGACCCGGACGGCTTCGTGCACCACGAGCCGGTGGACTTCTCCGAGCTGGACAAGATGCTCGGCGAGGCGGCGGGCGGCGGTTCCGCCAAGCCGGACCTCAAGAAGGACCCCGAAAGCGACGGCGACACCAAGGGCGAGGACAAGGGCGACAGCGACAAGTGAGCCTTCACGACGACGCGGTCCTCGTACTGAAGGGCTACGAGGACGCGACCCAGGAAGAGCTGCGCCAGTACTACCTGGACCATCTCGCCGCCCACGCCGATGACGGCATGTGGAAGGCCTGCACGGTCGGCCATGTGACGGCCAGCGCGCTGGTCATCGACCCCGCGCGCGGGCGCGTGCTCCTGACCCTGCACAAGAAGCTGCGGATGTGGCTCCAGATGGGCGGCCACTGCGAGCCGGGTGACCCGACGCTGGCCGCGGCCGCGCTGCGCGAGGCCACCGAGGAGTCCGGCGTGCCGGGCCTGACGCTTCTCCCTGGCGGCCCCGTCCGCCTGGACCGGCACCCGATCCCGGGACCCTGCACGCAGCACCTCGACGTGCAGTACGCGGCGCTGGCCCCGCAGGACGCCGTCGAGGCGATCAGCGACGAGTCACTGGACCTGCGCTGGTTCGCGTACGACGAGGTCGCGGAGGTGGCCGACGAGTCGGTGGTGCGCCTGCTGGAAGCAACAAGGGCGCGGCTCTAAGAGGCGCCCCAGGGGCGCCCCGTAAGGGGCGCGGGGAACTGCGCGACCAGCCACGACCGGCCCGCAGTTCCCCACGCTCCTGTCCTACCCGTTCAGACCAGGCGCAGAGCGATCGTTCAGCTCCAGACGTTGCCCTGGTTCTGCCCCCGAGCGCCCTGCTGGCCCATGCCGTACTGAGCCCTGGCGCCCTGCCCGAGGACCGCGTTCTGCGGCGGCAGCAACTCGCTCGGCTGGACGAGGGCGTAGCCCTGGCCCATGAAGCTGAGCTCCCAGCCCTCACCGGTGTTGCCGCGGCGCCGCCACACGCCCGACGCGTGCGTCTGGGCCTGCATCTGCACCCGCAGGCCGTTCGACCAGGCGACGATCGCGTCGGCGTCGGCGTTCACGTACTGGTCCGGCGTGACCTGGAGCATCAGCGGCTGGCCCGAGGTCATCAGGGCGACCTTGCCGCGACCCGTGATGTTGAGCTGGTACTTGCCGGACCCGGAGATGCCGTACTGGCTGTCGACGGCGATGACCTGATGGGTCAGCGACGAGTCGAGCGCGAGGACATAGCTGCTGTCCACGGTCAGACCGTCCTGGTCAACATCCACCACGTGGATGTACTGGGCGAGGTTGGCGAGATAGACCGTGCCCTGACCGTGGCAGCGCATCAGGTCGAGGCCTTCGCCGGTGTGCGCGCGGGCCCGCTGGTTGCCCTGGCTCTGGTACTCGGCGTCGAACTCCATCAGACCCTGGTAGGCGACCATGGCGCCCTTGCGGGCCAGGATGTCGTCGTGGCCCTGGAGGGCGACCCGCAGCAGCTGCGGGTTCTGGACGGTGTAGCGCTCCTGAGTCTGCTGCTCGGTGTGCGCGAAAAGTGGGCTCTGCATGGTGTGTTGCTCCCCCTCAGCCCCGAGCTCGGAGACGGTCGGTGCTGTCCTCGCTGGGCTGTACGACGACGATGCCCTCCCCGGAGAAGCCCATCTGGTAGGCCTCACCGCTGCCGCGCCCGATGAGCGAACCGGCCTTGAAGCTGCGCTTGCCCTTGACCTTGAGGTTCGGGGACCAGGCGATCAGGGCGTCGGGGTCGACGTACGTCTCGTCCTCGCCGCGGCCGCAGTCGACGACGATCGGGGTGCCGCGGGAGGTCAGCGCCACCCAGCCCTGACCGGAGATCTTGATGTTCCACAGGCCCTGCCCGGCGAACTTGGCCATCCCCTTGACCCGCTCGACGCCCCACTGGAGGGACGTGTCGAAGGCGAGGAGGTTCGTGCCGTTCACCGAGAGCGAGTCGCCCGCCAGGTTGATGACGACGACATCGGCTCCGTAGTCGGCGAGATAGAGCAGGCCGTCTCCGGAGCACTTCATCAGAGGTGCGCCCTCGCCGGTCATCCACTCCTTGGCGATCTGGCGGACCGCGGGAGGATTGGGCTCGTACGTGACGAACCCTTCGTAGGCGACCATCGACCCCACGCGCGCGAGGAGGTCGTTTCCGCTCTGCATGGCCACCTTGAGCATGTGGTTGCCATGGTTCTCCATACGGGCGGCGACTGGCGCCGGGGCAAAGCCCGCGAGTTGCTGATTCATGACGGGCTCCCTCAGACCTCGTACGGCTGGACGATGATGAAGTTGCCGGGAGCGCCCCGGAACTGGAGGTTCACGCTCTCCCCCGTGGAGCCCGCGTACGCGTTGCTGCGCACTCGCACCTGGCTGGAGACGATCGCCTGGGCCGCCGCCGACCAGGCGACCACGGACTGGCAGTCGGCGAACGTCGTCGGCGTGACGGGCAGGACGACGGGCACACCGTGCGTCTTGACGATGACCGTGCCGCTGCCCTGGAACTGCATCACGAACAGCGCGCCACCGGGGATGCCGTGCCCCTCGATCCTGCGCACCTCGTGCTGGAGCGTCTCGTCGAACGCGAGGACGTTCTCCGCGGAGACACAGATCGCGTCACCCTGGAGCTCGATGGGGTGCAGATGCGTGGCTTGCTCGGCGAGGAAGACCTGGCCTCGGCCGGAGCAGCGCATCAGCTGCATCTCCTGGCCGGTCGCGTTGCCCACGACGCGGCCCGCGAAGCCCGCGCCCTTGTAGCTGAACTCGACCTTGCCCTGGTAGAGCACCATGCTGCCCTGCCGGGCGAGCACGGCCTGCTCACTGACGCCGAGGTCGACGCGGACCATCTTCTCGTTCTGCTGCGTCCAGCGCTGCCCGGTGGGGGCCTCGCGGTACGCGGCGAGGGCCGCGGCCACACCGCCGCCCTGCGGAGAACCCTGGGGGAGGCCAGCTCCGTACGGGGACGGGGCGGCGGGCTGACCGGGGAACTGGCCGGGAGGCTGCTGGCCGGGCTGCTGGCCGTAGCCGGGAGGCATCGGGGCGCTGGGCTGCTGGCCGTAACCGGGCGGCGGGGGCGCCGACTGGCCGGGGACCTGGCCGAACTGCGGCTGCTGCGGCGGCTGCTGGCCGGGCTGTCCCGGCTGTCCGTACGGCGCGGGGGCCGGCGGGGGCGGCATCGTGCCGCCCTGCGGCTGGTTCATCGGCGCCACGATGGTCTGCGCCGCGTGCACCGACGGGTCCACGGGAGCAGGGGCGGGCGGCGGAGTGGCACCCTGCGGCGGCGCGAAATTCTGGGCCGGAGCAGGGGCGGGCGCGGGGGCCGGAGCGGGCGCGGGGGCCGGTGCCGGGGTCTGCGCGGGTGCCGCGGGGGCGCCGAACGCGGGCGGCGCGGCGGCCTGTCCGGGCGGGGCGAAGGACGGGGCGCCGGTGGCCTGCGGTGCCTGCGGCGCGGGCTCCTCCTCGGCGACCTCGCCGCCGAAGTTCTTCAGGAGCGCGTCGAGACCGCCGTCGAAGCCCTGACCGATCGCGGCGAACCGCCAGACGTCCTTCAGATAGAAGTCGCCCAGCATCACGGCACGTTCCGTGGAGAACTCCGCGCCGTTGAACGAGTAGCGGGCCACTTCCTCGCCGCCCGCGACGATCCGGATGTAGCCGGGTGCGACCTGCGACATCTGCCCGGCGCCGTCGATCGTCGCGGTGAACGACAGCTTCTTGATCCGGGACGGGATCCGGTCGAGCGTGACCCGGAAGGACTCCGTGTCACCGGCCTGCGCGCCGAGGAGCTGGATGGACTCCTCGGGCGACTTCGGCTGGTTGAAGAAGATGAAGTAACTGTCGTCCGAGAGGCGCTCGTCCGCGTCCAGGCCGAAGCAGCTGATGTCGAAGCTCAGTCCGGGGGCGGAGATCTGCACGCCTACGTACAGATCGGTGCCCGCGGTGAGGTCACTGATCTTGGCCTTGTGGCCGCGTTGGAATTCCCTGGCCATACGTAACGACCGTCCCCCATCCCGAATGTAAATGCGTCGCGTCAGGCTAACCGGAAAGTCCGACAACGAACCAAGCCGGTACAGACCCGGTACACAACCTCCCGACGCGGCGGAAGTTCACTCGTCGCGGGCGGCGGGCAGATGGGGCAGCCGGTCGGCCGCGACCACACCTTCGAGGTACCCACGAGCCCGCTCCGTCCGGGGGTACGCCTCGAGGAGCTGCCAGAAGTTGGGCCCGTGCCCGGGGACGAGGAGGTGCGCGAGCTCGTGGACGAGGACGTAGTCGACGACGTACTCGGGCATGCCCTGCAGCCGGTGCGAAAGGCGGATGCTGCCCTCCGACGGGGTGCACGAGCCCCACCGGGTGTTCTGGTTCGTGACCCAGCGAACGGACGTGGGCCTGGCGCGGCCGTCGAAGTACTGCTCGGAAAGACGCTCGGCGCGTTCGGAGAGTTCCGCGTCGCCCAGGACCCGCTTGCTCTCCTGGGCCGCGAGCTTGTCGAGCATGACGTTGACCCAGCGCTGTTCCTCGGCCTCGGACATGCGGGCGGGGATGAGCACGACGGTGCGATCGCCCTCTCGGTACGCGGAGACCGTTCTGCGCCGGCGGGCGCTCCGTCTGACCTCGACCGCGCTCGCCCCCGAGCCGGGTGACGGCGGGCTGGTCGTGCTGCGCTGTGGGTTTCCGGCGCGGTGCAGTGGGTCGGCGGGCACGCCCCGACGTTACCCGCTGGGCGTGGGGGAAGTCCCGCCTCCGGGACGGTTCGGCGGGGTATCGCTCCCCGTGCGATCGATTAGTACGACGAATACCCCCTGCCTGTGGACAACGCTCCGCGGCTGTCGGCCGGGGCGGGCATTCTGGCTGTCGACCGGCGATGCGGACGGGGACCGACAGCGCCGGATGACCACGGGGGACGACCATGCATCCGATCTTGAAACCGGCATTGCGGCGCGGCTGGCGCGATCTGAACACGATCCAGTTCGGCGTGGCGCCCGCCCATGCCCTGGTGCTCGGGCCGGTGGACACGGCGACGGGCAGCTTTCTCCAGCTCCTGGACGGGACACGCGGGCTGCCGCTCCTGCGCGACGAGGGCAAGCGGATGGGCCTGCCCGACGGTCACGTGGACCAGCTGGTGCGGCGGCTGTCCAGGGCCGGGCTCCTGGACGACGCGACGGGCGGCGGCGCGGCGGCCGACGCCCTGCGCAAGCGGGTCGCGGCCATGGACCGGCTGCGTCCGGATCTGGCCTCCCTGTCCGTCGTGACTCCCGGGCCGGGTGACGGGATGAGGAGACTGGCGGCGCGCCGCGCGATGCGGGTGCAGGTGCGGGGAGCGGGCCGGGTGGGGGCGGTGGTGGCCTCGGTCCTGTCCGGGGCGGGCGTGGGGCAGGTCGATGTGATGGAGGGCGGAGTCGTCGAGCCCTGGGACGTGGCGCCGGGCGGTCTGCCCGCCGACGCGGTCGGCGACCGCAGGGACGCGGCGGCGCAGCGGGTCGTGCGGCAAGCGGCTCCGGACAGGCCTCCTCGTCGGGGCCGGAGGGAGGCGGGGACGCAGGGGGAAGCGGAGCCGGGTCTCTCCCTCGTGATCATCGCCCCGCGGGACGGGCTCGACGCCCACGCCCCCGACCCGGTCACCGCCGAGCCGCTCGTCTCGTCGGGGACACCTCATCTCTATGCGGGCGTGATCGAAGGAACCGGCGTGGTGGGGCCGCTCGTCCTGCCGGGGGCGACAGCCTGCGCGGGCTGTCTGGCGCTTGACCGCGCGGATCGGGATCCCACCTGGCCACGCATGCTGGCGCAGTGGCGTTCGGGACGTGCGCGCCATGTCACCGCGTGCGACCTGGCGCTGTCGACCACGGTCGCGGGCCTTGCCGCCGCGCATGCCCTGGCCTTCCTCGACGGGGCGGAGCCGGTGAGCGCGGGGGTCCGCTGGGAGGCGTCCGCGCCCGGATTCGACTGGCATGCACGGCCGGTGCCACCGCATCTCACGTGCCCATGCGGGGCGGGTGTGATGGATAACAGGGAACACCCCGCCGGGGACGAGGAGCCGCACGACACAATGGCCGGGTAACCGCCTGACAAGGCGCGGCTGTCTGGGATTTGGAGGGGCGCATGTCTGATCTTCCCCGGAAGGCGGTAACCCGTACCGCCAAGCTGGCCGCGCTGCCACTCGGCTTCGCCGGGCGGGCGACCTGGGGTCTCGGCAAGCGGATCGGGGGCAAGTCGGCGGAGATCGTCGGCCGTGAGCTGCAACAGCGCACGGCGGAGCAGCTGTTCAAGGTGCTCGGCGAGCTCAAGGGCGGGGCCATGAAGTTCGGCCAGGCGCTGTCGGTCTTCGAGTCGGCGCTGCCCGAGGAGGTCGCGGGCCCCTATCGCGCCGCGCTGACGAAGCTGCAGGAAGCGGCGCCGCCGATGCCGACGCGCACCGTGCACGCCGTGCTCGCGGAACGGCTCGGCGAGGACTGGCGCGAGCTGTTCCTGGAGTTCGAGGACAAGCCGGCCGCCGCCGCGTCGATCGGACAGGTCCACCGGGCGGTGTGGCAGGACGGGCGCGAGGTCGCGGTCAAGGTGCAGTATCCGGGGGCGGGCGAGGCGCTGCTCTCCGACCTGAACCAACTGAGCCGGTTCGCCCGGCTCCTGGGGCCGCTGATCCCGGGGATGGACATCAAGCCGCTCATCGCGGAGCTGCGCGACCGGGTCTCCGAGGAGCTCGACTACAGCCTGGAGGCCCAGGCGCAGCACGCGCACGCCGAGGAGTTCGCGGACGACCCGGATGTCGTGGTGCCCGATGTGGTGCACCAGTGCGAGCAGGTTCTGGTGACCGAGTGGATCGACGGGGTGCCGCTGTCGGACGTGATCGCGGACGGCACGCAGGAACAGCGGGACCGGGCGGGACAGCTCCTCGCCCGTTTCCTCTTCTCGGGTCCGGCACGCACCGGCCTGCTGCATGCCGACCCGCATCCGGGCAACTTCCGTCTGCTGCCGGACGAGAAGGACGGCTGGCGGCTCGGGGTCCTGGACTTCGGCACGGTGGACCGGTTGCCCGGCGGGCTGCCCCCGACCATCGGGCGCTCCCTGCGGATGACGCTCGACGGCGAGGCCGACGCGGTCTACGAGATGTTGCGCGAGGAGGACTTCGTCCAGGAGTCCGTCGAGCTCGAACCGGACGCGGTCCTCGACTATCTGCTGCCGATCATCGAACCCATGCTGGTGGAGGAGTTCACCTTCACCCGGGGCTGGATGCGCGGCCAGGCGGCTCGGGTGGCCGATCCACGCTCCCCCGCCTATCAGTTGGGCAAGCGGCTGAACCTCCCGCCGTCGTATCTGCTGATACACCGTGTGACGTTGAGCACGATCGGGGTGCTCTGTCAGCTCGGGGCGACGGTGCGGATGCGGGACGAGCTCGAGGAGTGGCTGCCGGGCTTCATGGAGGAGGGGCTCGAGGAGCTGGAGTCCGAGGAGCTGGAGGCGGACGATCCCGCGGCCGGGGCCTGACGCCGCGGCTCGCCCTCACCACCAGGCGGAGTCGAGCCGCCCCTCGATGGCCCGGAGATTCTCGCGGGCGCAGGTGTCACAGAAGTAGCGGCGCTCGCCGTTCTCCACGGAGCAAATCCAGGTGGGCGGCGTGCCTTCGGCGACCGTGCCGCAGCCGGAACACACGAGATTCTCGGCGCCCGCGGGCTCAGGAGTCTGCTGGTCCACCCGGCGACCCTATCGCCGCTTCCGGAGGTTCGCCCGGCACAACGCACCGCGGGGGCCGGTCCGTTCGGACCGGCCCCCGCGGGCATCGTGGTGGTGCTCAGTCGGCGTGTCGCCTCGTCACTGCATGACGGCGATGGCGAGCGCGCGCCTGGCGCGCAGCGACGCGCGCTCGGCGCGGCGCTGCATCCGGCGAGCCGCCATCAGACGGGCGGCCGGGCGCCCGGCCTCGGCCTCACGCATGCGTTCGTGCATATGCGCACGAGCCATGGCTTCTGGGATGAGTTGCATCTCGCGGGTCCTGTTCTGACGCGATCCGTTCGCGCCGGTGGTGGTGAAGTCCGGGATTGCGGAGCCTGCGGGCTCAGCGGTGGCTGCCTTCATGGGGGCCTGCTTCTTGGGGTCGTGCGTCAGGGGGCGATCGATCGTTCCGGTGATGGTCATGCCGCTACCGGGTTCTTGCGCGGACGGCCACGCGGCCGCTTGCGGGCAACGACCACACCCTGGACGAAGAGCTCGCCGCCCCAGACGCCCCACGGCTCACGCCGCTCCTTGGCGCCGGCCAGGCAGGCCTCCATCAGCGGGCAGGTACGGCAGAGGGACTTGGCGTACTCGACGTCCGCCGGCGACTCGGCGAAGAAGACCTCCGGGTCGTAGGCACGGCAGGGGACGGGTACGCCGAGGTTCTCGATGGCGTCGTCGAGCGCGGTGAGCGCGGTCAGGGGAGTCAAGGTCGGGTCCTCCGTGGGAGCGGGCGGGGGGAGAGTCTCTGAAGGCGGTACGGACGGGGCGTGCGCTTCGAGTTGCACGGTGGTGTTTTCCTCGTCTGGTCGTGCCGGCCTGGGTCGGCCGGTTGGCGGCTGGTACCGGGTCTTGCTCGGCCCCTTCGCTCCGTCATCCCGTTTTTGGGAAAACAGAAGGGCCGCGGATCCCGGGTGGGGTTCCGCGGCCCTGAAGGCGCCGGTCTGATCGAGGATCAGACTGGATCACTCCAGGGTTCGAGCCCACGGAAGGCCCACATCGTGTGGTGCTGCTGCGTCGTCTGGTGCTGCGTCTTCTTCTTCGATCCGGCACCGGCTGCGGCAAAGGCATAGGCCTGCGCCTGTGCCGTCACTACTGCTTCCGGTGCCTTGGTCGCTCGCTCGCTGCCTTCATTGACCTCACGCATCGGAAGAACGTTGAGACGCGGGAGGGACAGAGGCAGGACAGAGGACTCCGGACGGATGGCGGCGGCAGCGATGCCACCGGACAGACCGGTGCCCAGGTTCGAGAAGCCGAGCAGGCAGGAAGCGACGACCGAGCGATCGGTCATTTTCGCGGTGCTGATGAAGCTCTCGTTGATGCTGATCACTGGAATCGCCTCCTCTCGGCGTCTATGGGATCGGCCGGAACCGATCCTGCGGGCTATTAAGTACAGCACGGGGCGAGGGCTTCGGAGAAGCCGCCGTTCCCGTGCTTAAGAACCTATGGGTCTTCCTTGCGCCTGCGCAAACTATTTTTTCGACGAGTTTGAATCAGTTGCCATCGGCGCCCCTTACAGGGTCCCCACCTGCACAAATGGCGAGGACATCAGATCCGAAGCGGTTGAGCTTGCGCACGCCGACTCCGGGGATCCGGGCCAGTTCGCCCTCCTCGTCGGGTGCGACCTCCGCGATGGCGATCAAGGTCTTGTCCGTGAACACGCAGTAGGCGGGCTGTCCGAGGAGCTCAGCCTGGCCCGAACGCCACTCCCGCAGGCGTTCGTACAGCCCCTCGTCCATGTCGGACGGGCAGTCCTCGCACCGCATGAGCTTCATCTCGCCCGCGTCGGTCAGGGTCCGCCCGCAGACCCGGCAGCGGGCCGGGGACCTGCTCGTCCGCCGGCGGCTCTTCGCACCGCCGCTCTCCACGCCCCCACTGCCGCGCTCGACCCCGCCGGGCCCGCCGCCCGCGGCGCGCGCTCCCGCACCCGCCCCCGAGCCGGGGCGCAGCCCGTCGAGGAAGCGGCTGGGGCGGCGACCCGCGCGACCGCCCGGTGAGCGGGACAGCGCCCAGGAGAGGGAGAGGTGGAGGCGGGCCCGGGTCACGCCCACGTACAGGAGGCGGCGCTCCTCTTCGATCTGCTCGTCCGTCTTGGCGTACGTGATCGGCATCATGCCCTCGGCGAGGCCGACCAGGAACACGGCGTCCCACTCCAGGCCCTTGGCCGCGTGCAGCGAGGCGAGGGTGACGCCCTCGACGGTCGGCGCGTGCTGGGCGCTCGCGCGCTCGTCGAGCTCCCCCACGAGGTCGGAGAGCGTCGCGTCGGGCTTGGCCCCGGCGAAGTCCTCGGCGAGGCGCACGAGGGCCGCCAGGGACTCCCAGCGGTCGCGGGCCGCTCCTGAGCCCGCCGGGGGCTGCGTCGTCCAGCCCTTCGTGGACAGGACGGCCCGCACCTGCGAGGGCAGGTCGATGACGTCGTCAAGGAGGGAGTCGTTGCCCCCGAAGCGGGCCGCGCCGCGCAGGGCCGCGCCCGCCTCGCGGACCTCGGTGCGCTCGAAGAACCGCTCGGCGCCACGCAGCTGATAGGGCACGCCGGCGTCGGCGAGTGCCTGCTCGTAGATCTCGGACTGGGAGTTCGTGCGGAAGAGGACCGCGATCTCGCTCGCCGGGACGCCGTCGGCGATGAGGGCCCGGATGCGGCGGGCGGCGCCTTCGGCCTCGGCGGGCTCGTCCGCGTACTCCGTGTAGACCGGTTCGGCTCCGGCGTCGCGCTGGGAGATCAGTTCGAGGCGGTGGTCCGCGGCGCGGCCCCGGGCCTGGGAGAGCAGGCCGTTGGCGAGGTGGACGACCTGGGGCGTGGAGCGGTAGTCCCGGACGAGCTTGACGACCGTCGCTCCGGGGTGGCGGGTGCGGAAGTTCAGGAGGTGGTCGGGGGTCGCGCCGGTGAAGGAGTAGATCGTCTGGCTGGCGTCGCCGACGACGCAGAGGCTGTCGCGGTCGCCGAGCCACAGCTCCAGGAGGCGCTGCTGGAGCGGGCTGACGTCCTGATACTCGTCGACCACGAAGTGTTGGTACTGGGCGCGGACCTGGTCGGCGATGTCGTGGCGGTCCTGGAGGATGCCGACGGCCAGGAGCAGGACGTCCTCGAAGTCGATGACGGAGCGCTCGCGCTTCAGGTCTTCGTACGCGCCGTAGATCTGGGCGATCTCCGCCGCGTCACGGGGGATGAGGCGGCCCGACTTCGCGGCGGCCGCCGCATAGTCCGAGGGGACGGTCTGGGTGACCTTGGACCACTCGATCTCGCTCGTCACGTCGCGCAGTTCGTTGCGGTCGAGGCGGATGCGGGATGCGGCCGCCGCGTCCGCGACGATCTTGATCTTCCGGTCGACGATCCGGGGCAGCGAGCCGCCGACCGCCTTGGGCCAGAAGAACTGGAGCTGGCGCAGGGCCGCGGAGTGGAACGTGCGCGCCTGGACCCCGGAGGCGCCGAGCTGGCGCAGGCGGCCGCGCATCTCGCCCGCCGCGCGGTTGGTGAACGTGACGGCGAGCACGCTGGCGGGCTGGAGGATCCCGGCGCGCACGCCATAGGCGATCCGGTGCGTGATCGCCCGTGTCTTGCCCGTCCCGGCGCCTGCCAGGACACACACCGGCCCGTGCAGGGCGGTGGCCACCTCGCGCTGCTCGGGGTCGAGCCCGGCGAGCACCGCGTCGGCAGAGTCCGGGACCTGCGGGAAGAGGGTGGAGTGCGTTGCTGCTGTCACCCCGCCATGCTGCCAGGTCGCCGGAGGCGCGTGAGCCCGGTTGTCCACAGGGAGGCCGGTGCAGTCGTACTAATGCGGGAATGGTGGCCGGGTCGCGTACGTTCGAGTCTTTGCGATGACGCATGCCGAGCAACAAAGGAGCGCGAGACACATGCCGGGCACTGTGACGATGTACAGCACCACGTGGTGCGGCTACTGCCGCCGGCTCAAGGGCCAGATGGACCGCGAGGGCATCACGTACAACGAGATCAACATTGAGCACGACCCGGATTCCGCGACCTTCGTCGAGAAGGCGAACGGCGGAAACCAGACGGTTCCCACCGTTCTCTTCCCGGACGGCTCGACGCTGACGAACCCCTCGCTGGCCCAGGTGAAGCAGAAGCTGGCCGCCTGAGCGGCAGGGCCCGGTGGGCCCTAGCCGACGGTGCCCGGCTTCGGCAGGGGCTTTCCGTACCAGAGCTCGATCAGTCGGGCCGCAATCGAGATCCCGTAGGGAGGCAGGACCTCCCCGGACTCGAATGCGGCCCGCAGGTCTTCCCGGGAGAACCAGCGGGCCTCGGAGATCTCCTCGCCGTCCACGTTGATCTCCGACGACGTGGCGTCGGCCATGAAGCCCAGCATCAGGCTGGAGGGGAACGGCCAGGGCTGGCTCGCGACGTACTCGACGTCGCCGACCATGACACCGGCCTCCTCCCAGACCTCGCGCCGCACCGACGTCTCGATGGACTCGCCCGGCTCCACGAAGCCCGCGAGCGTCGAGAAGCGGCCCTCGGGCCAGTGCACCTGACGGCCCAGGAGCGCGCGGTCCTGGTCGTCCGTCACCAGCATGATCACGGCCGGGTCCGTACGCGGGTAGTGCTCGGCGCCGCACGCCTGGCAGCGGCGGATGTGGCCTGCCGCAGCGATGACGGTGCGCTCGCCGCAGCGCGAGCAGAAGCGGTGCAGGCGCTGCCAGTTCTCCAGGGCGACGGCGTGCACCATCAGGCCCGCGTCGCGGGGCGACAGGAGAAGCCCCGCCTCGCGCAGGCCCGCGGGGCGCGCCTGCTGGTCCATGCGGCCCGGCAGGGAGTCCTTCTGGAGCGCGAAGTAGCTGACGCCGTCGTCGTCCGTGCCCAGGAAGTAGCGGTGGGCCTCGGTGAGGGGCGCCTCGAAGGACGGGGTCATCACCAGTTCGGTGCTGCCGTCCGGTGTCTCGTCGATGAGTACCTGGCCGCCGGAGACGACGAAGACCCGTGTCGTGGGGTGGCTCCATGCGGCGGCGAGCCAGGCCTCGTCGAGGCGGTGGTGGGCTGCGCGATCGATGCCGCTCGGTGCGGTGAGCGAGACGGGACGGTCAGCGGTGCGGTCGGTCCAGGTGGTCACAGGTGCTTCCAACTCCCCCGATGGAATGGGTGGTTCAGCAGGGCGGTTTTCAGTGTGCATCGCGCCAGTGATCGGCGAGATCGCCCCACAGGTAGGCCGTCGTCTCGACTCCCTTGAGGAGCAGATCGAGTTCGACCTTCTCGTTCGGCGCGTGCCAGCCGTCGGACGGCACGGAGATGCCCAGGAAGAGCACGGGGGCGGTCAGTACGTCCTGGAGATCGGCGGCCGGTCCCGAACCGCCCTCTCGGGTGAAGCGGATCGGCTGCTCGAAGGCCTGGCCCATCGCCCGTACGACGGACTGCAGGGCAGGGTGGTCGAGCGGCGTCAGGCAGGGGCGCGTGGCGGCGCCGAAGGTGATCGTGTGGCTGATTCCGTCCGGCAGCTGGTCGGCGACCCAGGTGCGTACGGCTTCTTCGATGCGGTCCGGGTCCTGGCCCGCGACGAGCCGGAAGGACAGCTTCAGGAGGGCGGACGACGGGACGATCGTCTTGCCGCCCGCTCCTTGGTACCCGCCGCCGATGCCGTTGACCTCGGCGGTCGGGCGGGCCCAGATGCGCTCCAGGGTGGTGTGGCCCGCTTCTCCGTGGGTCGCGTGCGACTTGGCCGTGCGCAGCCAGCGCTCCTCGTCGAAGGGCAGCTCGGCGAAGAGTTCGCGTTCGCGGTCGGTGAGTTCGACGATGCCTTCGTAGAACCCGGGGACGGCCACGCGCGCGTGCTCGTCGTGGAGCGCGGCGACGAGCCGGGCGGCCGCGGTCGCCGGGTTCGGGACGGCGCCGCCGAAGGATCCCGAGTGGATGTCCTGGTCGGGGCCGCGCAGCTCGATCTCGCAGTCGGCGAGGCCCCGCATACCGGTGCAGACCGTGGGGGTGTCCTCCGCCCACATGCCGGTGTCCGAGACGATCACCGCGTCGGCGGCGATGCGCTCCTTGCGCTCCTCGATCAGCGCGCGGAAGTGCGGCGAGCCCGACTCCTCCTCGCCCTCGATCAGGAGCTTCAGGTTCACGGCGGGGGCGGTGCGGCCGGTGGCGGCGAGATGGGCGCGGACGCCGAGTGTGTGGAAGAACACCTGGCCCTTGTCGTCGGCCGCCCCGCGCGCGTAGAGGCGGTTTCCCTGGACGACGGGCTCGAAGGGGTCGGTGTGCCAGCCGTCCTCGCGGGCGGCGGGCTGCACGTCGTGGTGGCCGTAGACGAGCACCGTGGGGGCCTGGGGGTCGCCCGAGGGCCACTCGGCGAAGACGGCGGGCGCTCCTGGCGTCGGCCAGACCTCGACGGTCGGGAACCCGGTCTCCTTGAGCTGGGCCGCGAGCCAGTCCGCGCTGCGCCGCACGTCCTGAGCGTGGTCGGGCTGTGCCGACACGGACGGGATGCGCAGCCACTCGGCGAGATCGTCGAGGAAGGCGGCACGGTGGGTCTGGATGTACGTACGAACGGCGCTGACGCCACTGACGTCACTGTCAACGGACTGGCTCATGGTCACGAGCCTAGCCGCCCCCGGGAGCCGGTTCGTCCGGTGGTTCGTCACCCGGCTGCCCGCCCGGTTCTTCCAGCAGGATCCGCTCCAGCTCGGCCCGGCCCGGCAGGCGCGCCGGGCGGGAGGTCTCGCCACTGCGCACGTAAAGGAACGCCGCCTTCACGGACTCCGGCGGCACCCCGTGCAGCTCGGCCCAGGCCAGGCGGTAGACGGCGAGCTGCAAGGGGTCGGCGGTGCGGGTGCGGCTGGTCTTCCAGTCGACGATCTCGTACGTCACGTCGTCTCCGTCGACTTCCTTGTACACCGCGTCGATCCGGCCGCGGACCACGCGGCCCGCGAGGGTCAGCTGGAAGGGCACCTCGACGCGGTGGGGGGTGCGGTGGGCGTACTCGGTGCGCTCGAAGGCTTCCTTGAGCGCTTCCAGATCGCGTTCGTCGGCGATCTCGGCCTCGCCGGGGCCGCCGCCCGGCAGGTCGTCGGGGGCGAGCAGCGGGAGGCGCAGCTCCTCGAAGCGGGTCTCCACCCAGGCGTGGAACCGGGTGCCGCGGCGGGCCGCGGGCTGCGGCGGGCGCGGCATGGGGCGCGCGAGCTCCTGCGCGAAGCCCTCCGGGTCGGCGGCCAGGTGCAGCACTTCGGACGCGGTGAGGGAGGCGGGGACGGGGATGTCCCTGATCGCCTCGCGGGCGCGCAGGAGTTCGCCGGTGAGAGCGTCCAGGTCGCGGTCCCAGGAGGCGAGGGTGCGGGTCTCCTCCGGAGTGAGGCGGGGCTCCTCAGGGACGGCCACCGGCTCCGGGGCGGGCTCGGCAGCGGCGTCGGCGGGGTGCGGGCGGGCGTCGGGCTCGGTGGGCGGAGCTGCCGACTGGTGCGGGATCGCCGGGCGGGCCGATGTCCAGGAGTCCCAGTCCTCGGGGTCGGCTTCGGGCAGCCCGGCTTCTTCGTAGGGCGCTTCCTCGTCCTCCGGAGGGGGCGGCCAGTCCGGGTCCTCGGCCGGAGGCACGTCGTCGTACGCCGACGGGTGGGCCTCTTCGTGCGAGCGGGCGTCGTCCGACGCCCCCTCCCCCGTCAGGCGGTCCAGATGCGTGAGGACTGTCTGCGCGGCGGCCCTGCGCCGGGCCAGGGACATGTCGTCCAGCGGGAGCGGCCACGCGTGCTCGGCGGCGCCCTCCACCAGCGCGGGGTTCTCCTCGCCCTCCTCCGGTTCGTCCGCCCAGGCCTCGATCTCCCCGTGACCCACCGCGCAGTGGTCGTACAGCGCCTGAAGGAAGTCCGAGGGACCGCGCGGCTTCTTCTGCGAAGGGCCCCACCAGTGGCCCGAGCCCAGGAGCAGCGAGCGGGGGCGGGTGAAGGTCACGTAGCCGAGGCGGAGCTCCTCGGTGCGCTGGTGCTCCTTCATGTCTTCGTGGAACGCCTTCATGGACCGGGAGTCCCACGCCTCGATGTCGGGCAGGGTCGCCGCGTCCCCGCGCAGCGCGTGCGGGACGACCTTGCCCTGGGCCGTCCACTTCTCACGGCCCTGGGTGCTCGGGAACGTCCCGGTGACCAGGCCGGGGACGGCCACGACGTCCCACTCCAGGCCCTTGGACTTGTGGGCGGTGAGCACCTTGACCGTGTTCTCGCCGCCGGGCAGGGCGTTGTCCAGGCCCTTCTCGTACTGCGCGGCCGTCCGCAGGAAGGCGAGGAAGGCCAGCAGGCTCGCCCCGCTGTCGTTCGCGGCGAAGGAGGCGGCGACGTCCAGGAAGTTCGAGAGGGTCTCGCGGCGGCGGGCCGCCAGGGCGTGCGGTGACGCGGAGAGTTCGACTTCGAGGCCCGTGACGGCGAGCACCCGGTGCAGCACGTCCATCAGCGGGTCGGCCAGGGAGCGGCGCAGATCGCGCAGTTCGGCGGCGAGACGTGCGAACCGCACCCTCGCCTCCGGCGAGAAGGGCAGCCCGTCGTCCTCCGTGTCGTCGTCCAGGGGCGTCTCCAGGAACGTGTCGAGCGCGTCCGCGAGCGATATCACCTCGGCGGGATCGACCCCCTCGACCGCTTCGGCGAGCCGCCGGTCCGGGTCGTCGGGGGCCGCGTGCCCATGGCGTACGAGGAGGCGTGCGCGGCGGCCCAGGAGGGCGAGGTCGCGCGGGCCGATGCGCCAGCGCGGGCCGGTCAGCAGGCGCACCAGGGAGGCGTTCGCGCCCGGGTCCTGGAGCACCTCGCAGACGGCGACCAGGTCGGCGACCTCCGGGAGGTGCAGAAGCCCGGAGAGGCCGACGACCTCCACGGGGACGTCGCGGGCGACCAGCGCTCCCTGGATCTGCGCGAAGTCCGTCGCCGTGCGGCACAGGACCGCGATCTCGCCCGGGGCCTTGCCGGTGTTCACGAGGTGCGCGATGGAGTCCGCGATCCAGTCGATCTCCTCGGCGTGCGTGCGCAGCAGGGCGCAGCGCACCATGCCGTCGCGCTCGGCGCCGGGCGCGGGCCGCAGGGCCTGGACGCCCGCGTGCATCGCGCGCAGCGGCTCCGCGAGGCCGTTCGCCAGGTCCAGGAGGCGGCCGCCGCTGCGGCGGTTCTCGCTGAGCGCGTGGCGGGCCGCGGGGCGTCCGTCGGCGTACGCGAAGTGCTCGGGGAAGTCGTCGAGGTTCGCCACGGAGGCGCCGCGCCAGCCGTAGATCGCCTGGCAGGGGTCGCCGACCGCCGTCACCGGGTGGCCCGTGCCGCCTCCGAAGAGGCCTGCCAGGAGGATGCGCTGGGCCACCGAGGTGTCCTGATACTCGTCGAGCAGGACGACCCGGAACTCCTCGCGCAGGATCTCGCCGACCTCCGCGCGGGCGTCGGCCAGCGTCGCGGAGAGGGCGATCTGGTCGCCGAAGTCGAGGAGGTCGCGGGCGCGCTTCGCGTCCCTGTAGCGGCCCACCAGCTCGGCCAGTTCGAGCCGTGCCTCCGCCGTCTCCGGCACCTTGCGCAGGTCGGCGTTGGAGAGCTTGGCGCCCTCCAGGGTGCGCAGCAGCTCGGTGTCGTACGCGCGGAGCCTGTCGGGCCGTACGAGATGCTCCGCGAGCTCGCTGTCGAGTGCGAGGAGGTCGCTGACGAGGTCGGGGAAGGAACGGGTCAGCGCGGGATACGGTCCCGGCGCCTCGCGCAGCACGCGCGCGGCGAGCTGGAAGCGGGTGGCGTCGGCGAGGAGACGGGCGGTGGGTTCGAGCCCTATGCGCAGACCGTGGTCGGTCAGGAGGCGGCCCGCGAAGGCGTGGTACGTGGAGATGACCGGCTCGCCCGGGGGGTTGTCCGGGTCGAGCGCCTCGGGGTCGGTGACCCCGGCCTTGACGAGCGCCTGGCGCACCCGCTCGGCGAGTTCGCCCGCCGCCTTGTTCGTGAACGTGAGGCCGAGGACCTGCTCGGGAGCGACCTGCCCCGTGCCGACCAGCCAGACCACGCGGGCCGCCATCACCGTCGTCTTGCCCGACCCGGCTCCGGCCACGATCACCTGCGGGGCGGGCGGCGCGGTGATGCAGGCCGTCTGCTCCGGGGTGAACGGGATGCCGAGGAGCTCTTTGAGCTGCTCGGGGTCGGTGATACGAGGTGGCACGTCAGAGAGGCTAGCGGCGGCCACTGACAATCGGGGCATCTCCGGCTGTCAGTGGCCGCCGTCACTCATGACGTCAGGGCTTTCGGACGTCAGGGCTTCATGAGCTCTTCCATGTCCATGACGTCACCCGGTGCCGGTGCCTTGACGGCGACGGGCTTGCCGTAGTCGTTGAAGTACATCGTGCCCGCGTCTTCCTTGCCCGAGGTGACGATCTTCAGGAAGTACGGCTTGCCCTCGGCGGCGACGTAGAAGGTGGTCTTCTTGCCCGAGTCGTCCTTCGTGAGGACGGCCGCCTTCTTGCCGTCGACCTCGGAGTCCTTCTCGCGCTCGAGCTTCTTGAGCTCCTTCGACTGGAACATCGCCTCCGGGTCGCAGACGCCGCCGTTCCCGCCGCTCGGCGCCTTGACCCACTTGTCCTTGAGGGTCGACGCCTTGCCGCTGCCGCCCATGGCCTTCTTCCAGTACGCCTCGTCACCCTTGATGTACTGGGTCTTGTCGGCCACGAGCAGCTCGGCGGTGCCATCCGTGCCGCCGCCCACCTTGCCCTTGCAGTCACCGGACTTGGCGACCGAGAAGTCGACCTTGACCGTCTCGGTGCCCTGCTTGCCCTCGCCGGTCACCTTGAAGGAGCCCGCGTCCTTGGACGCGTCGGCCGCCTTCTTGGCGATCTTGTCGGCGCTCATCCCCTCGAAGGGGTCCTTGTCCTCGCTGGAGCAGCCCGTGATGCCGACGAACGCGGCGGCACAGGCGACTGCCGCGGCCAGGAGCTTCCGGTTGGCTGCCATGTGTGTTTCTCCTCAAAAGACGTTGAGCTTTGCGGCGACTGTAGATGCCCTGTGCGGCTGCTATGAGCGCGAGCGGCGAGAGGTGACGTTGGCCACTGAAGGGCCCCGGGGAGCTCACTCCACGACCTGCCGGCCCTCCGGCCGCGCGCTGCACGAGGCGCGGAAGGCGCAGTGCGTGCAGTGCTGGCCCGTGGTGGGAGAGAAGCGTTCGTCGAGGACCTTGCCCGCCGCGGTGGCGAGCAGGTCGCCCACCCACTCCCCGGAGAGCGGCTCCTGGGCCTGCACCTTGGGGAGGGTCTCGCCGCCGTCCTTCTTGGCGGCGCCCTGGCGCAGCTGCACCAGTTCCGCGCCGCCCGCCTCCGGACGCACGCCTTCGAAGGCGTCGTCGACCGCGCCCTCGCGGAGGGCGAGTTGATAGACGGCGAGCTGCGGGTGGCGGGCCACTTCGGCGGCGGTGGGGGTCTGTTTGCCGGTCTTGAAGTCGACTACGTAGGCACGGCCTTGCGCGTCCTGCTCGACGCGGTCCATGGAGCCGCGTACGCGGACTTCGTAGGGCCCCGCTTCGAGGGTCACGTCGAAGTCGTGCTCGGTGCTGACGGGGGTGCGGCTCGCGCGGTCCGTCACGTGCCACTGGAGGAAGCGTTCGAGCGCCACGCGCGCGTGCCCCTTCTCCTGCTCCGACTTCCAGGGCGCGTCGAAGGCCAGCGCGTCCCAGACGGAGTCGAGGCGCTCCATGAGGACGGCGAGGTCGGCGGGTGTCGTGCCGGACGCGACCTCGTCGGCCAGGACGTGCACCACGTTGCCGAAGCCCTGGGCGGCGGTCGCGGGGGCGTCCGCCTTCACCTCGCGGCCCAGGAACCACTGGAGGGAACAGGTGTTGGCGAGCTGGTCCAGGGCGCTTCCGGAGAGGACGACGGGCTTGTCCCGGTCCCGCAGGGGGACTTCGCTCGCCGTCGGCTCGTACATGCCCCACCAGCGGTACGGGTGCGCCGAGGGCACAAGGGGGCGCCCGTCGGCGTCGCTCAGCGCGGCGAGCCGGGCGAGGCGGTGGGCCGCCGCCTCGCGCAGGGGCTCCGAGACGCGGGGGTCGACGGTGGTGGAGCGCAGCTCGGCGACGAGCGCGGCGACGGACAGGGGGCGGCGCGGGCGGCCCGTTATGTCCTTGGGCTCGACGCCGAGTTCGGTGAGGAAGCGGGAGGGCTGGTCTCCGTCGTCCGCGGGCGCCTTGACTGCGGTGACGACGAGGCGTTCACGCGCGCGCGTGGCGGCCACGTAGAACAACCGGCGCTCTTCGGAGAGGAGCGCTCCGGGGGTGAGGGGCTCGGCGAGGCCGTCGCTTCCGATGCGGTCGGCCTCCAGGAGGGAGCCGCGGCGGCGCAGGTCGGGCCAGAGGCCTTCCTGGACGCCCGCGACCACCACGAGCCGCCACTCGCGGCCCTTGGAACGGTGCGCCGTCATCAGGCGTACGGCTTCGGGGCGTACCGCCCTGCGCGTGAGGGTGTCCGCGGCGATGTCCTGCGCCTCGGTCTCCTCAAGGAAGTTGAGGGCGCCGCGCCCGCCGGTGCGCTCCTCAGCGCGGGAGGCGTACGCGAACAGGGCGCAGACCGCGTCGAGATCCCGGTCCGCGTTGCGCCCGGCGGCGCCGCCGCGGCGTGCGGTCCGCTCAAGGCGGCGCGGCCACGGTGTGCCGTCCCACAGCTCCCAGAGCGCCTCCTCGGCGGTGCCGCCGCCCGCGAGCCGCTCACGGGCCTTGCGGAGCAGCGCACCGAGCCGCTGGGCACCACGCGCGTACGCGGGATCGTGCGCGACGAGCCGCTCCGGCTCGGCGAGCGCGCGGGCAAGGAGCTCGTCGGAGGGCGGCGGAAGATGGTTCCCCGCGGCACGCTCCTCCGCACGCAGGGCCCGGCCGAGGCGACGGAGGTCGGCGGCGTCCATGCCGGCCAGGGGTGAGGTGAGGAGGGTCAGGGCGGTCTCGGTGTCGAGCCAGGTGGAGGAGGCGGCCGGAGGTTCGGGGGCGGCATCGGCCTCAGGACCGGGACCAGCCCCGGGATCAGCACCGGGTTCAGCCCCAACACCGGGATCAGCACCGGCACCAGGATCGACATCGGCATCAGCACCGGCACCGACATCGGCACCGGCATCGGCATCGGCATCGGCATCGGCATCGAGGCCAGGATCAGCCTCAGCCCCCAGCTCCGCCTCCCCTCCAGCTCCTCCGGCCCCTCCGGCCCCTCCAGCCCCTCCAGCTCCTCCAGCTCCTCCAGCTCCTCCAGCAGGCGACGGCTGATCGACCACCCCCATGGCCACCGCCCGCAGCGCAGTGAGCAGCGGCGTGACCGCCGGCTCGTGGCGCAGGGCGATGTCGTCGCCGTCGATGTCCAGGGGCACGCCCGCCGCGGTGAGGCTGCGGCGGACCGCCGGGATCGTGTGGGCCCCCGCGCGGACCAGGACCGCCATCTCGCCCCAGGGGACCCCGTCCTCCAGATGCGCGCGGCGCAGGATGTCCGCGATGTTGTCGAGCTCGGCGCCGGACGTCGGGTACGTGTACGCCTCGACGCGGCCGCCGTCCCTGACCGCCGTCAGGTCCCGGTGGGCCCGCACCTTCTCCGCGGGCAGCCTGGTCAGCGGCATGCGCCGGGTCAGCAGGCGCGTGGCCGCCAGGAGGCCGGATCCCGATCTGCGGGACGTCGTCAGGACCTCCACCGGCGCCGCTGTGCCGTCCGTGCGCGGGAAGTCGTCGGGGAACTCCAGGATGCCGTTCACGTCGGCGCCCCGGAAGGTGTAGATCGACTGGTCCGGGTCGCCGAACGCGACGAGGGAGCGTCCGCCCCCGGCCAGTGCGTGCAACAGCCTCACCTGCGCGGGATCCGTGTCCTGATACTCGTCCACGAACACCGCGTCGTACTGCGCGCCGAGCGCCCGCGCGACCTCGGGGCGCCGCGCGAGCAGCACCGCGCGGTGCACGAGTTCCGCGTAGTCGAGCACTCCCTGCATGTCGAGCACGTCCAGGTACTCCGCGAGGAACGCCGCCGCCGCGCCCCAGTCCGGGCGCCCCGCGCGGCGGGCGAAGGCGTCCAGGGCGTCGGGGCCGAGGCCCAGCTCACGGCTGCGGGCGAGGACCGCGCGCACTTCGTCGGCGAAGCCCCGCGTCGTCAGGCAGGCGCGCAGCTCGTCCGGCCAGCGGACGTGGGAGCGCCCCTCGCCCGCCAGGTCGATCTGGCCCGCGAGGAGCTCCCGTACAGCCACGTCCTGCTCGGGACCCGAGAGGAGCCGGAGCGGCTCGACGAACAGGTCCGCGTCCTGGTGGGCGCGGATGAGGGCGTAACAGAAGGAGTGGAAGGTCGTCGCCTGCGGTGCGTTGGCCGCTCCTATGCGCAGCGCCATGCGGTCGCGCAGCTCCACCGCGGCCTTGCGGCTGAAGGTGAGGACAAGGACCCGCTCCGGCTCCGTGCCCTTCGCGATCCGCGCGGCGACGGACTCCACGAGGGTCGTCGTCTTGCCCGTGCCGGGTCCCGCCAGGACGAGCAGCGGCCCTCCGGGGTGGTCAACCACCGCACGCTGCCGTGCGTCAAGACGAGGGGGGTCCACGTGGACCGGCGGTGTACGCACCAGTCGATAGGCGCCCTGGGCCCCCTGTCGCACCTGGCGGTGCGACGGGTGCCGGGTGTGCCGGGCGGAAGAAGTGGAGCTCACGTGGGTCGCCGGTCCTGGTGGGTGTACGTGGTGAAAAACGGCTGCGCGATGGCTGCGGGGTGAGAGAGCGGGGTGAGAGAAATGCGTGCTGTCGACGCTACGCCAGCGGGCGTGCGGGACGTGTGGCTTCCCCCGTACGGGCCACCGGCCCCCCGCGACGCCGCGGGATGGCCGAAGCTGTCAGGTGTGAGCCCCCGGAGCCTGCGGACGAGGAGCCTGCGGACGAGCGGCACCGCCGCTTCCCATCGCGCCGCCACGCACCGCGTCGCCACGCACCGCGTCGCCACCGCCCCGACGCGAACCCGCGTCGCCGCCCCCGCGCGAACCCGCGCCGCCGCCCCGACGCGAAGCCGCGCCGCCGCCCCCGCGCGAAGCCGCGCCGTCACCGCCGCGCGAACCCGCACCGCCGCCCCCGCGCGGATCACCGCCTTCGCCCTCACCCGGATGAGCGCCGTCCCAGCGCGCCCGACGCATGTCGAGGCGCGGCACATGGCCCTCGGACGCACGGCCCGCCTCGCGCAGCGGCGTGCCCTCCGCGCGGTAGTGGCCGAGCGCCCGCAGCTCGTGGCCCGGCAGCAGCCGGCCGTCCGCGCGCACCACGCGCCACCACGGAACCGCGTCCCCGTAGAGGGCCATCACCCGGCCGACCTGCCGGGGTCCGCCCTCCTCCAGCCACTCCGCGACGTCCCCGTACGTCATCACCCGACCCGGAGGGATCAGCTCCGCGACCTCGAAGACCCGCTCGGCGTACTCCGGGTACGCAGAGAGACCTTGCTCCGGTGGGGTGTCAGCTCCGCTCTCCTCGCTCATCCGCACCATCCTGCCGTACCCCACCGACACAGTGACGGGCCCGCGACAGAGTGTGCGGTACGAGACAAACTGGAGCTCGGTGAACACTTTGCGCCCCCGCATTGCACCCTGATGCCCCCCTCTGTCGGTGCGGCATGCCACCATCGTGCGGGCGGTGACTGGTGATACGAGATCAAGAAGAGGCGACGGAGCAGCAGGATGTGCACCCCGATGAGTCGGCGGGCACCCCTGCGGCCGAGGCGCACCCGGACACCGGTGGGCACTCCCTGAAGAAGCACGAGAAGTTCGAGAAGTCCGGCAAGGACGAGGACGGTCGGCCCGGAGCCGAGCAGGACACCGGCGCCTCCCTCGTCCGGGACGACTGCGCCGACGACGAGGGAGCCCACACCGACCGCGTCGCCGGTGACGAACCGCTGCTCGCCGCGCGCGTGCACCGTCCCTCGGACCTGATGCGGCTGCTCGTCGGCATCCTCGGGATCGTCATCGTCCTCGCCATCGCCGCGTTCGCACACGGCACGACATCAGGTCTCGCCCAGGACATCGACAAGGGCACCGACCAGGCGCCCGACCTCCTGATCAAGTTCGCGGGCCTCACCGCGAGCATCGGCGTCCTGCTCGTCCCCGTCGCGTTCGCCATCGAACGCCTGGTCAAGCGGGACGGACTGCGCATCGCCGACGGCGTCCTCGCGGCCGTCCTCGCGCACGGCGTGACGCTCGCCACCGACCTCTGGGTCGCCAAGGCCGCACCGGACTCCATCCAGGAGGTGCTGACCCGGCCCTCGCCAGGCGATCTGCACGCGCTCACCGACCCGGTGCACGGCTATCTCGCGCCCGTCATCGCGTACATGACCGCCGTCGGGATGTCCCGAAGACCACGCTGGCGCGTGGTGCTGTGGGTGGTGCTGCTGCTCGACGCCTTCACCATGCTCGTCACCGGCTACACGACGCCGTTCTCGATCATCCTCACGGTCCTGCTCGGCTGGAGCGTGGCCTACGGAACGCTCTACGCAGTCGGCTCGCCGAACGTCCGGCCCACCGGCCAGACGCTCCTCGCCGGTCTGCGGCACGTCGGCTTCCACCCCGTGAGCGCGGCCCGCGAGGAGTCCACCGACAGCGAGCACGACCGGGGCCGCCGCTACTTCGTCACGCTTGAGGACGGCCCGCCCCTGGACGTCACGGTCATCGACCGCGAGCAACAGGCGCAGGGCTTCTTCTACCGCGTGTGGCGCAGGCTCACGCTGCGCGGCATCACCCAGCGCCGCAGCCTGCAATCGCTGCGCCAGGCCCTGGAGCAGGAGGCACTCCTCGCGTACGCGGCGATCGCGGCCGGGGCCAACGCCCCCAAGCTGATCGCCACCTCCGAGCTCGGCCCCGACGCGGTGATCCTCGTCTACGAGCACACGGGCGGCCGCACCCTGGACTCCCTGCCGGACGACGTCATCACCGATGAGCTGCTGTGCGACACCTGGCGGCAGGTGCAGGCGCTCCAGTCGCGGCGGATCGCCCACCGCAGGCTCGCCGGCGACGCGATTTTGGTGGATCGTTCCGGCACGGTGATCCTGACCGATCTGCGGGGCGGCGAGATCGCCGCGGGCGACCTGGTCCTGCGGATGGACATCGCCCAGCTCCTGACCGCCTTCGGCCTGCGCGTGGGCGCCGAGCGCGCGGTCGCGACCGCGGTGGACGTACTCGGCCCCGACTCGGTCGCCGACTGTCTGCCGCTGCTCCAGCCCATCGCCCTGACCCGCTCCACCCGCGGCACCCTGCGCAAGCTCGCCAGGGAGCGGTCGCAGCGCGAGCGCGAGGCGGTTCTCGATGCGTCCCGCAAGGACAAGCTGGCCCGCGCGGCAGAGGCGGACGCGACCGCGGCGGCGGAAGCGGCGGAGACGGTCGACGGCACCAAGGGCCCCGACCGCAAGACCGTGCGCGCGGAGAAGCAGGCCGAGAAGCAGGCCATAGACGTGGCGCTCGACCAGGCCCGGGAGGAGGACCTGCTCACCCAGATCCGCCACCAGGTGCTGCTCATCCGTCCGCAGGCGCCCGTCGAGCCCGCCCAGCTGGAGCGGATCAGGCCGCGCACGCTGATCAGCTTCATCGCCGGTGCCATCGGCGCGTACTTCCTGCTCTCGCAGCTCACCCACGTCGACTTCAACACGATCATCGGCGAGGCCGAGTGGGGCTGGGTCCTGGTGGCCGTGGCGTGCTCGGCGCTGAGCTACTTCGCTGCGGCGATGAGCCTGCTCGGCTTCGTGCCGGAGCGTGTGCCGTTCCTGCGGGCGGTGCAGGCGCAGGTCGCCGGTTCGTTCGTGAAGATCGTGGCGCCCGCCGCGGTGGGCGGTGTCGCGCTCAACACGCGCTTCCTGCAGCGCTCCGGGGTGCGCTCCGGCCTCGCGGTGGCGAGCGTCGGCGCCTCGCAGCTGTTCGGGCTGGGCTCGCACATCATGCTGCTGATGATCTTCGGTTATGTGACGGGCACGGAGAAGACGCCGTCCCTGTCGCCGTCCCGCACCGTCATCGCCGGTCTGCTCTCGGTCGCCGTGCTCGTGCTCGTGGTGACCGCGATCCCGTTCCTGCGGAAGTTCGTGGTCACGCGCGTGCGCTCGCTGTTCGCGGGCGTCGTGCCGCGCATGCTCGACGTACTGCAGCGCCCGCAGAAGCTGCTCACCGGCATCGGCGGCATGCTGCTCCTGACCCTGTTGTTCGTGCTCTGCCTCGACGCCTCCGTACGGGCCTTCAGCACCACGGAGATGAAGCCGCTGACCCTGGCCAGCGTGGCCGTGGTCTTCCTCGCGGGCAACGCCCTCGGCTCGGCGGCGCCCACCCCCGGCGGCATCGGGGCGGTCGAGGCGACGCTCACCCTCGGACTGGTCGCGGTGGGCGTGCCCAAGGACGTGGCGGCACCCGCGGTGCTTCTGTACCGGCTGCTCACGCTGTGGCTGCCGGTGCTTCCGGGGTGGCTGTTCTTCAACCACCTGACGAGGAAGGGCCTTCTCTAGGAGGAAGGGCCTTCTCTAGGAGGAGGAAGGGCCTTCTCCTAGGAGAAGGACGCCGGTCCACGGAAGGCCGAAGCAGCCGTGCGCCCCGTCTGCGCCCCCCGCAGGATGGGGAGCATGCCCAACCTCAAGGCGCGTGCCGCCGCCACCGTCGTCCTGCTGTCTGCGACCCTCGCGGCCTGCGGCGGTGACGGCTCCAAGGACTCCGAGGCCTCCAAGGACACCGACCTGTCGGCCCAGGAGCTGAGCTGGAAGGACTGCCCCGCGCCCGCCGCCTCCGAGGGCGGCGGTGAGGCCCCGTCCCCGCTGCCCGGCGGCGCCGAGTGGCAGTGCGCCACCATGAAGGCCCCTCTCGACTGGGACAAGCCCAAGGGGGACACCCTCGACATCGCCCTGATCCGCGCCGCGGCGAGCGGCGAGAAGGACCGGCGGATCGGCTCGCTCGTCTTCAACTTCGGCGGCCCCGGCGGCTCGGGCGTCACCACGCTGCCCGCCTTCGGAGAGGACTACGCCAAGCTGCGCACCCGCTACGACCTGGTGAGCTTCGACCCCCGGGGCGTCGGCCGCAGCGCGGGCGTGGAATGCGAGGACGACGAACAGCTCGACGCGTACTTCCAGGAGGACTCCACACCCGACGACGACGCCGAGCGGAAGAAGCTCGTCGACAACGTGAAGAGCTTCAACGGAGCCTGCGAGGAGAACTCCGGCGAGGTGCTCCCCCACGTGCGCACCACCGACGCGGCCCGCGACATGGACCTGATGCGCCAGGTGCTCGGCGACGACAAGCTGCACTACTTCGGCATCTCGTACGGCACCGAACTCGGCGGCGTCTACGCGCACTTGTTCCCCAGGAAGGTGGGCCGGGCCGTCTTCGACGCGGTCGTCGACCCCACCGAGACGGCGGAACAGGGCTCGCTCGGCCAGGCCGAGGGCTTCCAGCTCGCGCTCGACAACTACGCCAAGGACTGCACGTCGAAGGTCGACGACTGCCCCGTCGGCGACACCGAACAGGACGTCAAGGACAAGATCGCGGGGCTGCTCGAGGACCTGGACTCCAAGCCGCTGCCCGCGCTGCCCCCGCGCAAGCTGACGCAGACCGCCGCCACGAACGGCATCGCGCAGTCGCTGTACTCCAAGGACTTCTGGCCGTACCTCACCGAGGGCCTGGACCAGGCGTACGACGGCGACGGCAGGATCCTGATGACGCTCTCGGACTCCATGAACGGCCGCAACGAAGACGGTACGTACAGCAACATCCAGGCCGCCAACATCTCCATCAACTGCGCGGACGACAAGGCGCGCTACACGCCGGAGTACGTCGAGAAGAAGCTCCCCGGCTTCCGTGAGGCGTCGCCGCTGTTCGGCGACTATCTGGCGTGGGGCATGGTCGGCTGCACCGACTGGGCGGTGGACGGCGCCGCCGAGCACCCGGACGTCAGCGCGCCGGACGCGGCGCCCATCGTCGTCATCGGCAACACGGGCGACCCGGCCACGCCGTACGAGGGTGCCAAGAAGATGGCGCAGGCGCTGGGCAAGGGCGTCGGGGTCGAGCTGACGTACAAGGGCCAGGGGCACGGGGCGTACGACAGCAAGAACAAGTGCGTGCGTGGCGCGGTGAACGGCTATCTGCTCGACGGCACGGTGCCCAAGGAGGGCACGGTCTGCTCGTGAGGACAGCGGGGCCACACGGGCCCCCGAGCTCCTTGTCAGTGGCCGTGCCTACTATGGCTGGACTGTCTTGACGAGGGGGGAAGCGCTCGATGCCGCGTTTCATACGGTCAGCGGCCCTTGCCGCAGCAGGGGTCCTGGTCGCGGGGCTCGCCGTCGGCTGCGGCGGCTCCGACGGGGAAGGGGACAGGGACGACGCGCGGCCCGCGCCGACCGGCCCCGAGCAGTCGCCGAAGCCCGACCCCTCCTCGACGCTGCCCGCCTCGCTCACCACCCAGAAGCTCGACTGGGGCGGCTGCGAGGCGACCGGCAGCGACCCCGCGCCCGGCTCCGAATGGCAGTGCTCGACCCTCAAGGTCCCCTTGGACTACGCGAAGCCGGACGGCGAGACGATCGACGTCGCCCTGATCCGCGCCAGGTCCACCGGCAAGGGCGAGCGCATCGGCTCGCTCCTGTTCAACTTCGGCGGTCCCGGCGGCTCCGGCGTCTCCATGCTGCCGTCGTTCGCCGACAGGTACGACACGCTGCGCGAGCGGTACGACCTGGTGAGCTTCGACCCGCGCGGGGTCGCGGGCAGCGAGGGCGTGCGCTGTCGCAGCGACAAGGAGACACAGGCCTCGGAGTCCGTCGACCTCACCCCGGACACCCCGGCCGAGGAAGCGGCGTACTTCAAGGACGCGGCCGACTTCGGCGCGGGCTGCGCGCGCGACGCGGGCAAGCTCCTCGGCCATGTCTCGACGGTCGAGGCCGCCCAGGACATGAACGTGATGCGCCAGGTGCTCGGCGACGAGAAGCTGCACTACATGGGCATCTCGTACGGCACCGAACTGGGCGGCACGTACGCCCACTTGTTCCCCAAGAAGGTGGGACGCCTCACCCTGGACGCCGTCGTCGACCCGAGCGCGGACTCGGTGGGCCACGCCAAGAACCAGGCGCGGGGCTTCCAGCGCGCCCTGGAGAACTACCTGAAGTCCTCGGGCCAGGACCCGAAGGCGGGCTCGCAGAAGATAGTGCGCCTTCTGAAGCGTCTCGACGCGAAGCCGCTGCCCGGCTCGGGCGACCGGAAGCTCACCCAGTCCCTGGCGCTCACCGGCATCACGGTCACCCTGTACAGCAAGCAGAGCTGGCCCGCCCTGACCCGTGGCCTGGAGCAGGCGGAGAAGGGCGACGGATCGGCGCTGCTCCAGCTGGCCGACGCCTACAACGAACGGGATCCGTCGGGCCGTTACAGCACGCAGAGCCACTCGCAGCGCTCGATCTCCTGCCGTGACGCCAAGGCGCGGACGACGCCCGCGCAGGCGAAGCAGCAGCTCGGTGAGTTCCGCGAGATATCGCCGGTCTTCGGCGAGTTCATGGGCTGGGACACGGCGGGCTGGTGCCATTCCTGGCCGGTGGCCGGGCTGCACGACTCCCCCGACGTCAGCGCCCCCGACGCGGCGCCGATCCTGGTGGTCGGCAACACCGGGGACCCGGCGACGCCCTACGAAGGCGCCCGCAAGATGGCGGACGAGCTGGGCAAGGGCGTCGGCGTCGAGCTGACCTGGAAGGGCGAGGGCCACGGGGCGTACGGCAGCGGCAGCGGCTGCGTGGACGACACGGTGAACGCCTACCTCCTTGACGGCAAGGCACCGAAGGACGGCACGGTCTGCGAGACCTGAGCATGTCAGCCCGTCCGGCGTTTGAGGACGAGCCGTCAAGGCGATGGGGCCCGCACCTTGAAGGTGCGGGCCCCATCTCCGTTCAGGCGCTACGCCTAGTAGACCGGCTTGTCGGGCTCGATCTGGTTGACCCAGCCGATCACGCCGCCGCCCACATGCACCGCGTCGGAGAAGCCCGCGGACTTCAGCACGGCGAGGACTTCCGCGGACCGGACACCCGTCTTGCAGTGCAAGACGATCTTCTTGTCCTGCGGAAGGCTCTCCAGGGCGGTGCCCATGAGGAACTCGTTCTTCGGGATCAGCTTGGCGCCGGGGATCGCGACGATCTCCCACTCGTTCTGCTCGCGCACGTCGATGATCTCGATCTTCTCGTCCGCGTCGATCCACTCCTTGAGCTGCTTGGGAGTGATCGTCGAGCCGAGCGCCGCCTCCTGGGCCTCGTCCGACACGACGCCGCAGAAGGCTTCGTAGTCGATGAGCTCGGTGACGGTGGCGTTCGGGCCGCAGACCGCGCAGTCCGGGTCCTTGCGGACCTTGACCTGGCGGTACTGCATCTCCAGGGCGTCGTAGATCATCAGGCGCCCGACCAGCGGGTCACCCACGCCGGCCAGGACCTTGATCGCCTCGGTGACCTGGATGGAGCCGATCGACGCGCAGAGCACGCCGAGCACGCCGCCCTCGGCGCAGGACGGGACCATGCCGGGGGGCGGGGGCTCCGGGTAGAGGCAGCGGTAGCACGGGCCGTGCTCGCTCCAGAAGACGGACGCCTGGCCGTCGAAGCGGTAGATCGAACCCCATACGTACGGCTTGTTGAGCAGCACGCAGGCGTCGTTGACCAGGTAACGCGTGGCGAAGTTGTCCGTGCCGTCGACGATCAGGTCGTACTGGCTGAAGATGTCCATCACGTTCTCGGCCTCGAGCCGCTCTTCGTGGAGGATCACGTTCACGTACGGGTTGATGCCGAGGACGGAGTCCTTCGCCGACGCCGCCTTGGAGCGGCCGATGTCGGCCTGGCTGTGGATGATCTGGCGCTGCAGGTTCGACTCGTCGACCTCGTCGAACTCCACGATGCCGAGCGTGCCGACGCCCGCCGCGGCGAGATACATCAGCGCCGGTGACCCGAGGCCGCCGGCGCCGACACACAGCACCTTGGCGTTCTTCAGCCGCTTCTGCCCGTCCATCCCGACGTCGGGGATGATCAGGTGGCGGGAGTACCTGCGAACCTCGTCGACGGTGAGCTCAGATGCTGGCTCGACCAGGGGTGGCAGCGACACGGGGACTCCGTTGGTCGGTATTTCGGAACGGTGGTTCTTTCCGTAACACTGCCACGCCCTTCTTCATTCCGAGACACCCGTTCCGATACGCGAGACGATTTCGTCCCAGTACCCGGGCATCGACTCCCAGGGGTCGTCCGCTCCCCCACCCTCCACGCGGTCGGTGAAGTAGATCGTCGAAGCGCCCTGCCAGCGTGCGATGCGCAGCGCCTCGTCGAGATGGCCGCGCGGCATGCCGTGCACGAAGTGGCAGAAGCGCTCGGGCGGATAGTCGGCGGTCCACTCGGCCACCTGTGACCAGCGGTAGTCGCTCCAGGGGCCCGAGAAGGTCACCAACTGGTCGGCGGATTCGGCGTATCCGGGATACGGATGGGTGCCGTGGCCCAGGACGATGTGCGCGTCGTCACAGAGCGCGCGCAGCGTCGTGACCGTCCTGCGCACCTCCGGGAGAGCGGCGCGCTCGGTGGGGCAGCGGTCGAGGGAGAAGCCGTCGACCTGGTACCAGTCGAGGTAGCGGTGGGCGTCGGAGACGAGCTCCCCGAAGCCGCGTGCTCCGTACATCACGTCGAGGTGACCGAGAACACGCACGCCCGCGTTCCGCAGCCGCCCCGCCGCCTCCAGGCAGTGCGGGTCGGGCCGGTCGCCAGGACCCCGGCTCACGTTCAGCACGACCCAGTGCAAAGGGGCACCGGGGCGGGTGAGTTGGGACCATTCGGCGGGGGCGACGAGGGGGTGCGCGAAGCCCGGGATGCCGAAGCCGAGACGTACGTCGGTGTGTGCGGTGCCTGTGGCTGTGCTGGTCAGATGCGGCATGCCGCCTCCATCCAGATGTCGGCGAGTGATTCTTCGAGGTTGATCCGGGGGCGCCAGCCGAGCCGGTCGCGCGCGGTGCGCACGTCGGCCTGCTGCCAGCTGCCGCACCCGTCGGGATAGGGGTAGGCAGCCGGGCTCCCGTGGTCGGATTCGGTGCGGGGGTGCCCGATGGATTGCCTCAGGCCCACTTGGTCGAGCTCGTGCAGCGCCCCGCCGTACCCCGCGACGCGCGCGAGGACGGCCGCCGCGTCACGCAGCCGCACGGCCCGGCCCGCGCCGATGTTCACGATCCCCTGGGCCGCGGAGAGCGAGGCCGCGTGCACGGCGCGCGCCACATCGCGTACGTCGATGAAGTCCCGCTGCACGCCGAGGCCCCCGAGCTTGAGCTCGCCGTCACCGGCCTGCATGGCCCGCCGCATGGCCTCGGCGAGCCGCCCGAGCGGCGATCCGGCCGGGGTGCCGGGGCCCGCGGGAGAGAACACCCGCAGGACGACGGCGTCCAGACCGGACCCGAGGACCAGCTCGGTGGCCGCGAGCTTGCTGACTCCGTACGGTCCGCCGGGCCTGGGCACGGCGTCCTCCGCGGTGGAGGATCCCGGCTGGCTCGGCCCGTACTCGGCGGCGCAGCCCAGCTGCACCAGGCGCGCCCCGCATCCGCTGCGGCGCAGGGCCTCGCAGATCGTGGCGACGGCGACGGTGTTGTGCCGGGTCAGCTCGCGGGCACCGCCGCGGGTGGCCCCCGCGCAGTTGATGACGACTCCCGGGTGCACGGCGTCCAGGAAGCGGGTGAGCGCGCCGGGGCTGCCGCTCGCGAGGTCGAACCGTACGTCCGAGTCGTCACCGCGGCCGAGCGCGGTGAGCTGCACCGCCGGGTCGGCGAGCAGCCGGTCGGCGACGAACCGGCCGAGGTATCCGTTGGCTCCGATCAACAGCACCCTCATCGGGCGGCTCCCGGCTTGGATTCTCGGATGCTGGGGGTGCTCATCTGGCGTTCTCCTTCAGGGGGTTGCCGTAATTCACGGGGTAAGGCCCGCGGTGTCGGCCCCGCGGGAGAGAAAGATTTCGAGTGGCCGCCGACCGCGGCGCGCACGCTCAAGGCGCCCCGTCGGCATGCGCGGACGCCCGGCTGAGCACCCGCGAGGAATGGAGCAGCAGCACGCCCGCGGCGGCGCCGCACGCGACGACGGGCACGACACCGGGCCCCCAGGCCCGGACCGCCCCCTCGACCGGGGCCGCCAGCCACGCGCACCCGGGCAGCCGCCCGGCGAACACCGAGGCGAGCGCAACCGCCTCCGCCGCTCCCGCGGCCCCCAGCATCAGCAGGGGCGCCCGCGTGAATCCGTACGAGGAGAGCAGCCGGGCGAGCAGCAGCAGCGCGCCGAGCGCCCCGGCCCCGGCGGACGCCGGCACCCCATAGGCGGCGCCGGCCCCCATGAGCAGTGCTCCCAGGGCGCACAGGTACAGCGCGACCACGCACACGAGCAACGGCCGGACAGAGGCGGTGAATTCGGTGAGCCCCCGGCTGAGCGAAAGACGCCGCCGTGCCCCTACGGAGAACAGCCGCGCGCACCACAGCGCGGGCGCGACAGCGAGTGAGAGCCCCAGTGCGGCAGCGGTCGACGGCGCCCAGGGGCCGTCGGGCCCGCCCGATACGGCGGCCCGCAGCAGCCCGTCGCCGAAGAGGGCGTACGCGACGAGAAGGCAGGCCCACGCGCGCGTGGCCGGCACGACATGGTGCGCGGACCGCAGCGGGCCGTACCGAAGAGCCACGCGCAGGGCGACGGCCACGGCGAGCGCTCCGCCGAGCCCCACCGCGAGCCGCGCACGCCCCTCGCTCAGCTCCCACCCCACGGCGGCGATCGCGCAGGCCACACCCGGCAGCAGGGCGAACAGCGCCCATCCGGCGGGCACTTCGGGCGCCCCTTGAGAGGGAGGCGTCCCGGGGAGGGCGCGCTCCTCCTCGTCACGCGGCACGCGCGCGTACATCTCCTCGGCGAGCGCGAACACGTCCCGGTGCCTGAACCGCGCCGCGGTCCGGTCGGTCACTCCGTGCGCCTCAAGCCCCGCGGCGATCTCCAGCGGGTCGACGGCACGCTCGCACAGCTCTCGATGCCGGTGCATCAGCGCCTTCACGGGGTCGACGGCTCCGCGCCGCGCGGGCTTGGCCCCCGCTCCGGCGCCACCGCCCGTTGCCGTCCCCGTTGCCGTCACCGTTCCCGTCCCTCGCCAGGCCGCGGGCTCGCGCACCAGTGCCGCGTCGGCCACCAGTTCCTCCGAGCGCACATCCCAGCCGCCGGGGCTCCCCGGAGCCCGTGGCGCGTCCGTCTTCTGCTGCTCGCTCATACGCCCGCCCCCTTCAACCGCTCCGGCAACCGCTCGGGCCCGTCCGCCTCTTGCGCCCAGCTGGGCGCGCCGCCCGGTCCCGAGCCCGCGTCACCGCCGCCCGCGGCGACCGCCCACCGTCCCGGTACGTACGCCTCCGCCGGGTTGCCGAAGGGCACCGGCTCGCCCGCGTCGTCGACCGCCTCCCTGCGCACCGGGCAGTGCGAGACGATCTCCAGGTAGATGCCGCGGAACGCCTCGATGTTCTGCTCCACGGTGAACAGTTCGAGCGCCCGCGCACGCGCCGCAGCCCCGAGCCGCTCGCGCCGCCCGGCGTCGCGCAGCAGCGCCACGCACGCCTCGGCGAGCGCACGCGGATTGCGCGGCGGCACCACGAGCCCGGTGCCGCCGATGACCTCGACGACCGCGCCGACGTCCGTGGAGACCGTCGCGCGCCCGCAGAACATCGCCTCGACCAGGCTGATCGGAAAGCCCTCGACGACGCTCGAAAGGACGACGACGCTCCCCGCGGCATAGGCGTCCTCAAGGTCGGGCACCTCGGGCGCACCGATCTCCTCGAAGGACACGGGGTTGTCCCCGACGGCGTGCGCGCCCTGGGCCTCGTCGGGGAAGAGCTGCGCGGCGAGCGCCTTGCAGTGCGCGAGGTAGGCGGCCGCCTCCGGCCCTTCCGCGGGCGCACCGACGATGCGCAGCAGCGCCTTCGGCTCCTCCTTGCGGACCTCCGCGAAGGCGTGGAGCAGGGAGATCAGGTCCTTCGCGGGCTCGATGCGCCCGACCCAGAGGAGGGTGTCGGGGTCGCCCGGGTCCTCCCGGTCGCCGACCTCCGCGAAGCGCGAAGCCTCCATGCCCGGATAGACCGTGCGCAGCTTCGCCCGCTCGGCTCCGCACCGCTCCTGCCAGCGGCGGGCGTGCGTGTTGCCGGGGGTGACGATCGTGGCCTGGCGGTACACCTCGGCGGCGAGCCTGCCGTGGAAGGAGGTGAGCAGCGCCCGCGCGGGTGCGCTCAGCGCCTCGTCGCCGGTCGCGAGGTAGTGCGCCCTCAGCTGTATGCCGTACTCGGTGACCAGGAGCGGCACCCCGGAGAAGTGCTTGGCGAGGAGGCCGGGGATGGCCGCGGGGCCGCCGGACGTGGCGTGGCACAGGTCCACCGCGCCGAGGTCGTCGTCGCCGTACCAGTCGAGGGAGAGCGGCCGCAGCGCGCGCTCCAGGAGGCCCGCCACGGCAAGGAGGTCGGGTACGCGTGCGGTGCGTGCGGCGCGGAGTGCGCCCGGCGCGCGGCACGCGCCCTCCAGGGCGCGCACGGCCGCTTCGGAGCGCAGTGCGCCGACGAGGCCGCCCTGGTCCCCGGCCAGTTCGGCGAGGCCGTAGAGCGCACTGCCGAAACGGTCCGCCAACGCGTCACGGCTGCCGGAGGCCCCCACGGCGGAGCCCGCCCCGGAGTCGCACACCACCGCGGCCAGTTCGCCGAAGCACTCCACGAAGCGCCGCCGCGCCCGGCGTCCGTACCCGGCGCCGAAGGCGACGCCGTCGTCGTCGTCGACCGTCCACAGGGGCGCCGTGCGCACGCGGTTCACCTGGGGCGGCAGCTCGATCCAGCCCTGCGCCTCCTGCCGCTCGCTGCGGCTGAGGGCGTAGACGTCGAATTCGTGCTGCCCGAGCCCGCGCACGAGCCGGTCGCACCAGAGCCTGGCGTCACCGCTCACATACGGATAGCCACCCTCCGTAAGCAGTCCGATGCGCACGCGTACACCCCCGATCTCCCATATGGAGAGCCGCCGTTGGACCAGCGGCTCGCAGCGGGACGAACGTATGCGGACATGCCGGTGGCGTGATGGACGGTTGTCCATCACGCCACCAAAGGGGTGAACGGCCGTAACTTTCCCGTGCCGGTTGCGTTCTGTCGCGCTATGACACCCGGAGAGCGCTCTTTCGCTACGGAGCGTTAAGCTGCGGCCAGCTCCCTGCGGGCCGTGCGGCGCTGCGCCGCGGCCTCCGGGTCGAGCGCGGGCACGGCGGCCAACAGCTGTTTGGTGTAGGCCTGTTGAGGCGAGCCGTAGACCTCGTCGACGGACCCCTGCTCGACGATCCGCCCCTGCCGCATCACCGCGACCCGGTCGCTGACCTGGCGCACCACCGCGAGATCGTGCGCGATGAAGACGAGCGCGAGGCCGTACTCCTCCTGCAGTTCGGCAAGGAGCGCGGTCACTTGTGCCTGGGTGGTCACGTCGAGCGCGGACACCGGTTCGTCGCACACGATGATCCGCGGCTCGGCGGCGAGGGCCCGCGCGATCCCGACGCGCTGGCGCTGGCCACCACTGAACTCGTGCGGATAGCGCCCGTAGTACGCCGGATCGAGCCCGACGCGCTCCATGAGGTCGCGCACGCGAGCGCGCACCACGGAATCGTCGCCCTCGCCCCGCGCGCGCAGCGGATCGGCGATGGACTCCCCGACGCCGCGGCGTGGGTTGAGCGAGGAGACGGGGTCCTGGAACACCATCTGCACACCGGCCCGAGTGCCACCGCCCGGCTTCTCCGTGCCCCCGCCATGGCGGATCTCCCCCGCCGAAGGTTCGAGCAGCCCCACCAGCATCCGCCCGAGGGTGGTCTTGCCGCTGCCGCTCTCCCCCACGATCCCGAGTGTCTCTCCCCTGCGGACGGTGAGCGACACCCCGTCCACGGCGGCGAACGCGCGCTTGCCGCGCCCGAACTCCCGCCGCAGACCGACCGCTTCGAGGACCACCTCACCCTGCGCGCGCGAGACCGCCTCGCGCGGCGCGTCGACCCGGGGCACCGCCCCGAGCAGCTCCCGCGTGTACGCCTCCTCGGGCGCCCCGAGGACCTCGCGCACGGGCCCGCGCTCGACGGCTCGCCCGTGCCGCATGACCAGGACGTCGTCGACGCTCTCCGCGGCGACGCCCACGTCATGGGTGACCAGGAGCAGTCCCATTCCCGTCTCGGCCCGCAGCGCGTGCAGCAGATCGAGTATCTGGGCCTGCACGGTGACGTCCAGGGCGGTCGTCGGCTCGTCGGCGATCAGGAGCTCGGGCTCACAGGCGAGCGCCATGGCGATCAGCGCGCGCTGCCGCATGCCGCCGCTGAACTCGTGCGGCCGGGAACGCGCCCTGCGGACGGCATCGGGGATCCCGACCCGGTCGAGCACCTCGACGGCACGCGCGCGTGCCGCCCGGCGCGAGGCCCCGGTGTGCACGCGGTACACCTCGGCGATCTGGTCGCCCACCCCGTAGTACGGGTCGAGGGACGACAGCGGGTCCTGGAAGACCATCGCCGCCGTCCCGCCCCGCAGCCGCCGCAGCTCCTCACCGGACGCTTCCTGTACGTCGATGCCGCCGACCCGCACCGTGCCGCCGACGCCGGCGCCGGTGCCTCGGTGGAGCCCGAGCAGCGCGGAGGCCACCGTGCTCTTGCCGGACCCCGACTCGCCGACGAGGCCGAGCGCGGCGCCCTTCTCCAGCGTGAAGGAGAGCCCGTCGACGGCACGGACGTCCCCGAAGTCGACCACCAGGCCGGTCACTTGGACGAGGCTCTGGACCGGGCTCATGAAAGGACCACCCTTCGGTCGGCCACCGCGTACAGGACGTCCGCGACGGCGTTGGCGAGCACCACGAAGAAGCCGGTCACCAGGACCATGCCGACCACGACCGGCAGATCGACGACCTTGACCGCGTGCACGAGTTCGCGCCCCATGCCGGGAAGGCCGAAGAGCGTCTCGCTGAGCACCGCGCCGCCGAACATCGATCCGAAGTCGTTGGCGCTCAGCGCGATGACCGGCGCGACCGCGCCCCGCAGTGCGTGCCTGCCGATGATCGAGCGCTCCCCGACGCCGTACGCACGGAAGGTCCGCACATGGTCGTCGGCGAGCGTCTCCAGCATCGAGGCGCGGGTGAGGCGCGCGTACTTGGCGGCCTCGATCAGGGCGAGGGAGAGCCAGGGAAGCAGCAGGTTCCACGCCCACTGCTGGGGGTCGTCGGTGAACGCGACGTACTGCGGGAAGGGCAGCCAGTTCAGCTGCCCGCAGACCACGATCATCAGCAGCAGACCGATGACGAAGACGGGCGTGGCCGTGCCCGCGAGCGTGACGGCGGTCAGGACGCGCTCGGTGACGCGCCCGCGCCGCCAGGCGGAGAGGACTCCGGTGCCCACCCCGAGGATCAGCCACATCACCATGGCGCCCAGCGCGAGCGATCCGGTGACCGGCAGCTTCGCCAGGATCAGCTGGGTGACCTGCTGGTCGCTCTGGTAGGAGAGCCCGAGGCAGGGGGCATCGCAGTGCTCCACGCCCGTGCCCGTCGAGTAGTCCTGGCCGACGAAGATGCCCTGAAGGAAGTCCCAGTAGCGGACGTACACCGGGTCGTCGAGCCGCAACTGCGCGGAGACCTGCGCCACTTGGGCCGGCGAGCAGCGCGGGCCGCAGGTGATCTGCGCGACGTCGCCGGGAGCGACGTAGAAGACCGCGTAGATGATCACGGAGATGGCGAGCAGCGTGACGAGTGCGCCCACCGAGCGCCGCAGGAGGAAGCCGGTCATGCCGTGCAGAAGGCCTGTCATGCCTTGCCGAAGGCCGCTCATGCCTTGTCGGAGGCCGCTCATGCCTTGCCCTCCCGCTTCCGCCCGGTCCCGATCCGCAGCCGCGACGCGGCCCGTGGATCGAGCGCGGTCCGCACGCCGTCCCCGAGGACGGTCAGCGCGAGCACCGTCACGAACAGCGCGCCCGCCGGAAGCAGTAGGTACTGCGGCGCCGCCTGGTACCAGATGTCGGCCGAGGTCAGCATCTGCCCCCAGGACGCGGTCGGCGGTTTGACGCCGACGCCGAGGAAGGAGAGCGCGGCCTCCACGGTGATGTTCATCGGGACGAGCAGCGCCGCGTACGTGATGACGGGGGCGGCGAGCCCCGGCAGGAGTTCGCGGCGCGCGATGCGCCAGGTGCTCCAGCCGCTGAGCCGGGCGGCGGCCACGTAGTCGAGCTCCTTCAGGGTGATGGTCTGCGCGCGCACGATCTTGGCCGTGCTGCCCCAGGCGACGAGCCCGATGACCAGGGCCACCAGGACGGGGCGCGGGAAGCCGCTGGGCACGATCGCCATCAGGGCGAGCGAGAGCACCATCAGCGGCATGGCGACGATGACGTCGGTGGCGCGGCTGAGCACTTGGTCGACCAGGCGGTTGCCGAGCCCGGCCGCGATGCCGATGCCGACGCCGAGCAGCACCTGCACGAGCGTCGCGGCGAGCGCGACGCCGAGGGAGACGCGTGCGCCGTGGACGAGGCGGGCGAACAGGTCGCGCCCGGTCTGGGGTTCGACACCGAGCCAGTGCTCGGCGCTGATCCCGCCGAACGAGCCGATGGGCACGCCGCCGCGCCCTGAGTCGATGAGGTCGGGATGGTACGTACTGGGGTCCTGGCCCTCGATGGCGGTGAGCAGCGGCGCGCCGAGCGCGACCAGGACGAGAAGCGCCACGACGGACGCCGCGACGAGGGCGGCACGCTGCGCACGCAGCCGCCGCCAGAACTGACGGGCACCGGAAGTCGGGGCGGGCGCCGCAGCGCCCGTCCCCGCCTCCGAGGCCAACAGGGCCTCGCTCATGGTGAGTTGACCGATCTCCTGGTGGCTTGACCGATCGCCCTACTTGACCGCGACCTGGGAGATGTCCAGGACGCCCGTCCAGTCGCTGATCACGATGTTCTTGACGTCCTTGCCGTACAGGCGCTTGTAGACCGGGTGGAAGAGCGGCACGGTCAGGGCCTGCTCACCGATCTTCTTGTCGAGGGCGCCCCAGCGCTTGGCCGCCGCATCGAGGTCGGTGAGCTTGTTGATCTCGTCGATCTCGTCGTTGACCGACTTGTCGTCCAGGAAGCCGGTGTTGAAGTTGGCGCCGTCCTTCACGATCTGCCGCCCGTCGAAGATCGGGGCGAGGAAGGGGCCGCCGGAGGGCCAGTCGGCACCCCAGTGGGCGAGGAAGAGACCGGGCTCGTCCTTGGCGCTGTGCACCTTGTCCTTGTAGTCGTTGTCCTCAAGTCCCTCCAGCTTGACGGTGATCCCGGCCTTCTTCAGGGCGTCCTGGATCGCGGTGGCGATCTCCGGGCTCGTCTCGAAGTCCTTGGCGTTGGAGTGGGTCAGCGTGATGGTGAGCCCGTCCTTGTGACCGGCCTCCTTCAGGAGCTCCTTGGCCTTCTTCGGGTTGCCGGCCTTGCCCGCCGGGAAGTGGTCGTACTTCGTGTATCCGAAGGACTTCTGGTTCGGCAGATACGTCGTCGCGGGCTCGGCGAGCGAGGAGCCGCCCGCGGCGTTGACCACCGACGAGCGGTCGACGGCGTACGAGATGGCCTGGCGCACCTTCGGGTCGTCGAAGGGCTTCACCTTCGGGTTGAAGGCGAGGTAGTTCGTGTATCCGAAGTGCCCGGTGCCGACGCGCGAGGCAAGCGCCTTGTCGCCGGTGACCTTGGCGAGTTCGGCGGGGCCGAGGTTCGTGTCGGTGGTCACGGCCGCGGCGTCCGCGCCCTGGCCCGCCGAGAGCCGCTGGTTGATGACGGACGAGTTGAGGCCGGACCGCACGTCGATCTTGTCCGGGTAGGCCTTGCGCTCGGGGTCGGTCTTCGCCGACCAGTGCGGGTTGCGCTCCAGGGTCAGGCGCTCGCCGTCGTTCTCGTTCTTGACGACCTTGTACGGGCCCGAGGAGATCGGGTGCTCCTCGTACTTCGTGCCCTTGTCCTTGCTCTTGGGGACGGGCGTGAACTGCGTCTGCGTCGCCAGATAGGGGAACTCGCCCTCCGGCTTGTTCAGATGGAAGACGATAGTCCGCTCGTCGGGCGTCTCGATCGACTCAAGCCCCTTGCCGCTCTTGTCCTTGTAGGGCCCGGCGTACTTGTCGCCGCCGATCAGCCAGTCCCTCAAGTAGGGTGCGCCACCGGAGAGTTCACCGGCGAAGGAGCGCTCGATGCCGTACTTGACGTCGGCGGAGGTGATGGGCGAACCGTCCTCGTACTTGAGCCCCTTCTTCAGGGTGTACGTCCACACCGTGGCGTTCTTGCTGGACTTGCCGAGGTCCGTGGCGAGGTCCGGCACGACCTCCGAGCCCTTGGCGCCGTCCTCGCGGTTGCGGGTGGTCAGGGTGCGGAAGACGAGCGAGGGGACGTTGCCGCCGCCGGAGGTGTAGAGCCGTGCGGGGTCGAAGTCGACCTGCGGGTCGCTGTTGAGGACGGTGAGCGTGCCGCCCTTGGCGGGCTTGCCGTCGGCGCCGCCGCTCCCGGCGTCGTTGTCCTCGGGGCCCGCGCAGGCGGCGGCGCCCGCTGCCAGGACGAGGCTGACGGATGCCGCTGCCACACGGCGGGCTATGACGGACGATTGACGCATGGGAAAGGACCTCTCGGAGAATCAACAGGGGAAATGAGCAGAGCTCGCCCCGGGGTCGCCGATGAAGGTCAGTCAGGACCGCAAAAGGTGCACAGGGTACACAAGGTGCACAAGGTCCGGAGAGAAAGCGACGCACGCGCCAGGGGCGGGCGTCAGCAACAGTGGATGTCGGACACGCAGAGCGCGGTCACGCCAAAGAGCGCCAGCTCAAGGGCTGCGCGCGAGGAGGCGTGACGAGGCGACATGCGGAGAAATATGAACGAACTTGTCGCGGATGTCAAAGCTGCGGCCGACTCCGCCGATCGAGAAGCGACCGCATGCCGGTCACTTCCGTCTCAACTCTTGGGAAACGCCCAGGGGTTGGCCTTGCACTTGATTCCGTCGTGGTCGAGGAACTTCGTCTGCTGCTGCATGACGGGCGCGAGGTCGCCGTCCTTCGTGCAGTCCGTGTGGTTGAAGCCGAGCCGGTGACCGACCTCGTGGTTGATCAGCATCTGCCGGTACGGGTGGATGCGGTCGCCGTAGGTCTTGGCGCCCTGCGCCCACCGATAGGCGTTGATCATGACGCGGTCCGTCGCCGCGGAGTCGCAGGAGACGTTCTCCTCCAGGGTGTCGAGCCCTGACTTCGCGCACCAGGTCCCGGTCGTCCCCGGACTCGCGAGCGTGATGACGAAATCGGGCTTCCCCGAAGATATTCGCTCGAAGGTGCGGCCTCCGCCGTGCGCCCAGCTCCGGTCGTCGTTCAGGGTCTTCTGCACGGCCGACGCGAACAGCTCGCCGTCGAGGCCCATCCCCTTCTCGACGTCGACGCGGTAGCGGAACTTCTGCCCCTTGCCGGGGGCCTTGTCGAACCCTGCCATGGCCTCGAAGTCGCCGGACGCCGTGAGCTTGGCGTCGAGCGGGTACTTCTTGGCCATCTTCGTCTCGTACGTCGCCGGGGCGGACTCAGGAGGCGTGGGCCTGTCGTCCGAGCGGGACGCGTCCTGGCCCGCGTCGCGGGCGCCCTGGCCCTTCGCGGCCTGCGTCTTGGGAGCGGAATCCTTCGGCCCGTCGGTCACCTGGCCGGCCACGACGACCGCGAGGACGGTGGTGACAGCGGCGGCGGCTATCCCGGTGAAGGTGCGGCCCTTGCCGCCTCCCTTGCCGTCCCTGGCCTCGCCGTCGGCTCCGTCGGCCCCACCGGAGCCGTGTGCTCCGTCGGCGCCGCCGGACCAGAGGTCTCCGTGCGCTTCCTCGTCCTCGTCGACCGCGCGGTCCCAGTCGGTGACGGAGGCGTACGGGTCGCGGGGCGGTTCACCGGCCCTCGTGGGCAGGGCTTCGGTCGCGCCGCCGCCCGCGAAGAGGTCCTCGTCGGCGAACTCCTCGCCGAACGCGTCCACGTACTCACGCCGTGGCCCCGGCACGCGGGGCGGCCCGGTGCGCGTGCCCGGCGCTCCGTAGGCGGCGCCCATCCGCGGCCCGCCGGATCCCCAGCCCCCGCCCGGCTCACGCTGCTCGGGGTGCCCGCCGCGGACGTGCGGCGTGCCGTGGGAAGGGGTGGCCTGGGGCATGCCGTGCGGCGGGGTGGCCTGCGGGACGCCGTGCGCGGGCGTGCCGCCGTCCCCCGGGGCGCGCCTGCGGCGTCCCGTTCCGGGACCCGGCGGGCGTGCGCCCTGCGGTGACGGTATGTCGTCGGTATTCGTGTTGCCCGTGTTGTCTGCGAGGTCGGCCGAACCCCGGCGGCTATGACGTCCCACTCGCCGCCTCAGCTCCCCGCGCCCGAATGACCGGATGCATGCAACTCGCCCGTCTCCGCGAGGAGTTCGCGGATCGCAGTGGCCACCGTATCCGGATACTCCATCATCGCCACATGCCCGGCGTCCGGCAGTGTCAGCAGCCGTGAGTCACGGAAGGCGGCGGCGGCCTTGCGGGCCATGCGGTACGAGACGAGCAGATCCCGGCCGCCGTAGATCAGCAGTGTCGGCGCGAGCACCCGCTCCGCCTGCCGCCACAGGCCGTGCTGCCCGCCCAGCGTGTACGCGTTCACGATCCCGCGCGCCGAGCGTGCCATCGCGTCCCACATGTACGGAAGGGCGAGCCTGCGCTCCATCTCCCGCACGGCCGCGCTGTACCCCTCGGGCGTGACCTGGCCCGGGTCGCCGTAGCAGAGCGCCATCACGCCGCTGACCCGCTGCTCGGGCGTCCAGTCCTTGGTGAGCCGGGTGAAGAGCCGGGCGACGCCGGGCACCGCGAGGAGACCGGTCGGCAGTGCCGTGCGCTGCACCCGCAGCTCGGGGAGCGCGGGCGAGATCAGCGTGAGGGTGCGGACCAGGTCGGGGCGGACGGCTGCGACACGGGTGGTGACCGCGCCGCCCAGCGAGTTGGCGATCAGATGCACCGGCCCGTCGTCGCGCGCGTCCAGATAGCGGATGACCGCGCGTGCGTGCCCGGTGACCGAGTAGTTGCCGTCGTCCGGCGGCGGCGAGTCGCCGAACCCCGGCAGGTCGAGCGCCGCGCAGTCGACGACGTCCTCAAGGAGCGGCATCAGGGCCGACCAGTTCTGCGAGGAGCCGCCGAGCCCATGGACGTACAGCGCGGGCGGAAGACCCTCGCGGACCGACGGCCTGGAACGCACCGAGAGCGTGAGCCCGGGGAGGGGGACCGAGTCGAGCCGCTCGCCCGCCGCGACCCCGACGGCACCCGGCTTGGGTGCGACGGAGGCGGCGATCACGTTCGGCAGCTCGGTCGAAGACATGCGGCAATGTTACGAGACGATCACACGGTGGTTCGTGTGTTCGCCGTCACAGATCCCGGCGATGTCGTGGAGAGATCGCATAGCGCCTGGTTCGACAGTCTCCTAGGCTCGTAAGAAGAGGCTCATAGAAGAGGGCGAACAGGGCACTCGCACCACTAGTCCGCCAGTCCGCTAGGGAAGAGAGCCACTATGACCGTCGACCCGTCCGACCCCGAGACCTTCGAGGCCGAAGAGAACGCCGCTATCAGCACCGAGGCGCCCGAGGCCGACAGCGCGGAGCAGCAGACCGACCTCACGCCTCACCAGGACGACTCCTTGCAGGACGCGGACACGGACGCGGCCAACGAGGCCGATCTGGCCGAGCAGGCCCGCGTGGTCAGCATCGACGAGGACGACTATCGCTGAGCTGCCCGTGTTTGCCCTGCTACGCACGGCTTTCACGGCCATCCAGTCCGTGAAATTCTCCGCTCGTACCGCGCACATCACGGTTACCGAAAAGTACGATGGCCGCGCGGCGCACACCGCACATTCACGATCATGGGAGGCGGCGTGACAGCCATCGAGCAGACAGAGGCAGCGCGCCCTCGGGGCACACGCCTGCCGCGTCGTGCCCGACGCAATCAGTTGCTGGGCGCGGCTCAGGAGGTCTTCGTCGCGCAGGGTTACCACGCGGCGGCGATGGACGACATCGCCGAGCGGGCCGGAGTCAGCAAGCCGGTGCTCTACCAGCACTTCCCCGGCAAGCTCGACCTGTACCTCGCCCTGCTCGACCAGCACTGCGAATCACTGCTGCAGTCCGTCCGCACGGCACTTGCCTCCACGTCGGACAACAAACTGCGCGTCGCGGCCACGATGGACGCCTACTTCGCGTACGTGGAGGACGAGGGCGGCGCCTTCCGCCTCGTCTTCGAGTCCGACCTCACGAACGAGGCCGCGGTCCGCGAGCGCGTGGACCGGGTCACGCTCCAGTGCGCGGAGGCGATCTGCGAGGTCATCGCCGAGGACACGGGCCTGCCCCGTGACGAGGCGATGCTGCTCGCGGTGGGCCTCGGCGGCTACTCACAGGTGGTCGCCCGGTACTGGCTCGCCAGCGGCAGCACGGTCCCGCGCGACAAGGCGGTGGAGCTGCTCACCTCGCTGGCCTGGCGCGGTATCGCGGGCTTCCCGCTGCACGGCCTGGAAGGCCACTGACCCCGGTTTCGCCTTCTCGCGTTCTGTTCCCGATCTCTGTTCGCTACTGGCGTGCAGCGGCGGAAGCATGGGCGTCGCTTCACCGGGCTAATGTGTGCTGAGTACGGCGCGGACGCCCGCGCACATCACTGACCGTCGGAGGGACAAAGCCGTGGAGGTCAAGATCGGCGTGCAGTACGCGCCCCGCGAGATCGTGCTCGAGAGCACCCAGAGTGCCGAGGAAGTCGAGCGCGCGGTGTCCGAGGCGCTGACCGGCAAGTCGCCGCTGCTGAGCCTCGTGGACGACCACGGCCGCAAGGTCCTGGTTCCGGCCGACCGCCTTGCGTACGTCGAGCTCGGTGAGCCGACCGCACGCAAGGTGGGCTTCAGCGCCCTGTAGTTCACGGGCGCTGCACGCAGGACGAACGACGAGAACGGCCCGGTGGTCACAACCACCGGGCCGTTCTCGTGTGTTGACGCGCGCCCACGCGCCGAGGGTCTGGAGGATTGCATTCCGGCCCCCAGGGGTAAGACCGGCTACGACCGTTTTGCACCTGGCCGCGAGGGAGGGAACACCCTGTGATTCTGGAAGCACTCGGCTCCGCACTGCTCGGTTTCGCCCTGGCATGGGGCGCGGCCCACCGACTGCCCCACCGGCTCCCGGCGCGCAGCCTGGTCCTGTCGACCGGCGCGGCGGGCGCGGTGATCGGATCCTTCGTCACGCACATGGCCCTGGGCGCGGGCCACACACCCGCCACGATCGCCGGCGCGGTAGCCGTGGCGGCAGCCCTACTCTCACTCCTGCTCCGCCCCAGCCGCTCCCACCTACGCCGTCGCTCAGCGACGGCGTAGGGGCGGGGGGGGGAACTGGCGGGGTCAGCGCCCGTAGGGGCGCGGGGAACTGCGCGACAAGCCACAGCACACCCGCAGGGGGAAATCCGCGAAACCCAGCGGAGCGCCTACGCCGCCAAGCCCAGCGCAGCCATCCGCTTCGTGTGCGCCTCAGTGATCCGAGAGAACATCCGCCCGACCTCGGCAAGGTCGAACCCATCGGCAACGCCCCCGACCAGCATGGTCGACAAGGCATCCCGATCGGCGACCACCCGCTGCGACTGCGAGAGCGCCTCGCCCATCAGGCGACGGGCCCACAGCGCGAGCCGCCCACCCACACGCGGATCCGCGTCGATCGCGGCCCGCACCTTCTCCACGGCGAAGCTCGCGTGCCCCGTGTCGTCGAGCACCCCGAGGACGAGACGCCGGGTGTCACCGTCGAGCCGCGCCGCCACCTCGCGGTAGAAGTCACTGGCGATCGAGTCACCCACGTACGCCTTGACCAGGCCCTCAAGCCAGTCGGACGGCGCCGTCTGACGGTGGAAGCCGTCGAGCGCGGCCACGAAGGGCTCCATCGCCTCGGTCGCGTCCGCGCCGATCGCGGAGAGCCGGTCCCGCAACTGCTCGAAGTGGTGGAATTCAGCCGACGCCATCTTCGCCAGCTCCGCCTTGTCGCCGAGCGTCGGCGCCAGCTTCGCGTCCTCCGCGAGCCGCTCGAACGCCGCGAGCTCTCCGTAGGCGAGCGCTCCGAGCAGGTCCACGACCGCGGCGCGGTAGTGCGGCTCGGCGGCGGCGGTCCTCCAGTCCTGGGCGGCGATTCCGGTGGGTTCGGCAGGCGTGTCAGCGGCGGTGTCAGGCGTCTCCATAAACCGCACAATAGCCCGCTCGCAGCAACGTGTAAGGGCCTGGTCAGTGACTGTGACGACGACTACGTGACCAATTCGCCAGACACGGCTGCGAGATTCCGGGGTACAGTGGTAATGCGCCCGCCGAATATTCGTCGGGCCGTACGAATGAGGATGCCCGGTCGGAGGCCCGATCGGCTCCGACCCGACAGCCCTCCAGGCGGCCCGCGCAGTGCGGACGGCACGAGGAGGGAACCTCAGCGGTACGAGCGCTCGAGCGCAGGCAGTGGTCCCGCGCCCCCGGCCCCGCCCCCCAAGCAGCCGGCGGTAGTGGCACGGTCACGACCCCCAGCGTTCGCCTCGGGCCGCGTCTCACAGAAGAGGCAATGCCCTGACTACGACTTTCCGCGATCTCGGAATTCTCTCCGAGACGGCCGAGGCCCTTGAGGCCGTCGGCATCATCAGCCCTTTCCCCATCCAAGAGATGACGCTGCCCGTAGCGCTCTCCGGCTCCGACGTCATCGGCCAGGCCAAGACCGGCACCGGCAAGACGCTCGGCTTCGGACTGCCGCTCCTGGAGCACGTCACCGTCCCCGCGGACGTCGAGGCGGGCCGGGCCAAGCCCGAGCAGCTGACCGACGCCCCGCAGGCGCTCATCGTCGTCCCCACGCGTGAGCTCTGCCAGCAGGTCACGAACGACCTCCTGACCGCCGGCAAGGCGCGGAACGTACGCGTCCTCGCCATATACGGCGGCCGTGCCTACGAGCCGCAGGTCGAGGCCCTCAAGAAGGGCATCGACATCGTCGTCGGCACGCCGGGTCGTCTGCTCGACCTCGCGGGCCAGAAGAAGCTCAACCTCAAGCACATCAAGTGCCTGGTCCTCGACGAGGCCGACGAGATGCTCGACCTGGGCTTCCTGCCCGACGTCGAGCGGATCATCAACATGCTGCCGCCGAAGCGTCAGACGATGCTGTTCTCGGCGACCATGCCGGGCGCGGTCATCGGCCTGGCCCGTCGCTACATGTCGCAGCCCACGCACATCCGCGCCACCGCGCCGGACGACGAGGGCCAGACCGTCGCGAACACGAAGCAGCACGTGTACCGCGCGCACAACATGGACAAGCCCGAGATGGTCTCGCGCATCCTGCAGGCCGACGGCCGCGGACTCGCGATGATCTTCTGCCGTACGAAGCGGACCGCCGCCGACATCGCCGAGCAGCTCGAGAAGCGCGGCTTCGCCTCGGGCGCCGTGCACGGCGACCTCGGCCAGGGCGCCCGCGAGCAGGCGCTGCGCGCGTTCCGCAACGGCAAGGTGGACGTGCTCGTCTGCACGGACGTCGCCGCGCGCGGCATCGACGTCGGTGGCGTCACCCACGTCATCAACTACCAGTCCCCCGAGGACGAGAAGACCTACCTGCACCGCATCGGCCGCACCGGCCGCGCGGGTGCCAAGGGCATCGCGATCACGCTGGTCGACTGGGACGACATCCCGCGCTGGCAGCTGATCAACAAGGCGCTGAACCTCGACTTCAGCGACCCGGTCGAGACGTACTCCAGCTCCCCTCACCTGTACGAGGAGCTGAACATCCCGGCGGGCACGAAGGGTGTCCTGCCGCGCGCCGAGCGGACCCGTGCCGGGCTCCGCGCCGAGGAGATCGAAGACCTCGGCGAGACGGGCGGCAAGGGTGGCTCGCGCGGGCGGGACCGCGGTCGTGACGGCGGTCGTGACGGCGGTCGTGACGGCGGTCGTGACCGTAACCGCGGTCCGGCCACCGAGGTGGAGCGCGAGCCGCGTGAGGCGCGTACGCCGCGCCGGCGTCGCCGCACGCGTTCGGGTACGCCGCTGGAGACTCCTGCTCCGGCCGTGGCAGTGGCCGAGGCCGCGCCTGCCGCTGCCGCTGCCCCTGCCGCCGTGTCCGCCCCCGAGGCCGAGCTGACGGAGCCGCGTACGCCGCGCCGCCGTCGCCGGACGCGGAGCGGCTCGGAGGCTGCGGAGGCCGTGGTCGAGACGGTCGAGGCCGTGGAGACGACGGAAGCCGAGGCTCCGGCCACGAAGCCGCGCCGCCGCACCCGCAAGGCTGCGGAGCCGGTGGCCGAGGTCGCGGAAGCGGCCGAGACCGAGACTCCCGCCACGAAGCCGCGAGCACGGCGCACGCGCAAGGCAGCGGAGACCGTGGTCGACACGGTCGAGGCAATCGAGGCGGAGGCGCCCGCAGCCAAGCCGCGCCGCCGCACCCGCAAGGCGGCCGAGCCGGTCGTCGAGGCCGAGGCTACGGAGGCACCCGAGGCCGAGGCCCCGGCCACGAAGCCGCGAGCACGGCGCACGCGCAAGGCAGCGGAAGCCGTGGTCGACACGGTCGAGGCAGTCGAGGCGGAGGCGCCCGCAGCCAAGCCGCGCCGCCGCACCCGCAAGGCAGCCGAGCCGGTCGTCGAGGCCGAGGCTACGGAGGCACCCGAGGCGGAGGCCCCGGCCACCAAGCCGCGGGCACGCCGCACGCGCAAGGCAGCAGAAGCCGTGGTCGACACGGTCGAGGCCGAGATTCCCGCTCAGCCGACGGAGGAGACCAAGCCGCGCCGCCGTACGCGCAAGGCTGCGGAGGCTCCGGTTGCCGCCGAGGAGGCCGCCGTCACCAAGCCGCGCCGCAGGGCCCGCAAGGTGGCTGCGCCGGCCGAAGCGCCGGAGAGCTGAAGCTCCACCGAGTTCTGAACCGAAGGCCCGGCCCCCTCACAGGGACGCCGGGCCTTCGGCGTACCACCCCCCGGGCAACTCCCTTTCACCACCGCCCAGTTGAAGCCACCTCCCGCGCCCCCAACCTCTCCCACCCACCCGATCCCCCCGCAGCAACGGGGCACCCCAACAGCCCCAACCCGGCGCTCCGCGCCGAACCTTTCCCGCCCACCCACCCGTTTGCCCCGCAGCCAAAGGGTGACCGGATGAGCGGGCGGGGAGAACCCACGCGCGGAAACGGGCGGGCGGGAAGGATCCGCACAGGACAACAGGCAGGTGGGCGGAAAGGATCCGCGCGGGCAACGAGCGGCCGGACCAGGACAACCCGCGCGGGCCGACGAGCGGCCGGGGAGGGACAACCCGCGCGGGGCGACGAGCGGCCAGGGAGGACCCGGGGCAACGAGCGGCCGGGGAGGCCCCGGGGCAACGAGCGGCCGGGGAGGCCCCGGGGCAACGGACGGACGAGGAAGGTCTGAAAACGCGGGGCAACGGGTGGGTGGGCGGGAAGGATCCGGCGCGAAGCGCCGGGACAGCTGATCGCGCAACACCGGTGACAAGCCCCCACCCAGCCCCTCCCACCGCGGAGCAACGGGCGGGTGGGCGGGAAAGATCCGGCGCGAAGCGCCGGGACAGCTGATCGCACGACACCGGCGGCCAGCCCCACACCCAGCCGCCCTCCCCACCGCGGAGCAACAGGCAGGTGCGCGGGGAAGAACCGGGCGCGAAGCGCCGGCCCCGTTCCCGCAGGGCACCCCGGCGACCAGCCCCCACCCAGCCCCCTCCCCACCGCGGGGCAAACGGGCGGGTGGGTGGGGAGGATCCGCGCGGAGCGCGGGAAAGCCGCCCGCGGGCACCGCCGGCCCGAGTAACCGCCCACGCCCCCCGGGCGGGACGCACCGGCCCCACCCCCCGCACCGCCCCGCGAAGGCCGCTAGCCTCAGACGCATGAGCAGGCCCCCGACCTTCACCCCGCCCCCCGGCGTCGACGCCCACCGCCTCCGAACGGCCCGCGGCGACTTCGCCGCGCTCGACGCCCGCCCCCCGGCCGGCCAGGCCAAGGGCACGGTCCTCCTGCTCCCCGGATTCACCGGGAGCAAGGAGGACTTCATCGCCCTGCTCAAGCCCATCGCAGATGCCGGGTATCGAGCGGTTTCCGTCGACGGCCGGGGGCAGTACGAGACCGAAGGCCCGGCGAAGGACGAATCCCCTTACATCCAGGCCGAGTTGGCCCAGGACGTCCTCGCCCAGACCGAAGCCGTCGGCGGCACCCCGCACCTTCTCGGCCACTCCCTCGGCGGCCTCATCGCCCGCGCCGCCACCCTCAGCGCCCCCGCCGACACCTTCGCCTCGCTCACCCTCATGTCCTCCGGCCCCGCCGCCGTCTCGCCCTCGCAGCAGGACCGCGCCAAGATGCTGACCGACGCGCTCGCCGCCCTCTCCATGGCCGACGTATGGGCGGCCATGCAGGCCCTTGACCCGCCCGAGGACGCCGACCTCGACGGTGCGGCCCTGCGCACGCGCTGGCTGCGGCACAGCCCCGCCCAGCTCATCGCCACCGGCAAGCAGCTCTGCGCCGAGCCCGACCGCGTCGCGGAGCTCGACGCCGTCCCCTTGCGCAAGCACGTCATCTCCGGCGAGCGCGACGACACCTGGCCCATCGCCTGGCTCGACGACATGGCGGACCGGCTGCACGCCCACCGCACAGTCGTCACCGGCGCCGAGCACTCCCCCAACACCGACCGGCCGACGGAGACGGCCGCCGCCCTCATCGCCTTCTGGGACCAGGGAACAACAACAACAGGAAACAACAACAACGCGTAGGGGCTGACCCCGTACAGCCGCCGACCCCTCAGCGACTAGTACCGCGTCTGCAAGTTCTCCCAGAACCCGTCCCGCAGCGCCCGCCGCAGATCCGACTGCCCCCGCAGCGAGTACGCCAGCAGCTTCTCGGCCTCCACCAGGAGCTCCTGGTCCACCGACCCCGGCAGATAGGGATGCCCCGGCAGCAGGTCGACCAGCGCCGCGCGCCCCCGCTCGGCCAGCCACTTCGCGGCGATCTGCGCGCCCACGAAACGGACGTCCTCGCGCGAGGGCCGGGGCGTGCCCACCGCCTCGTACGTCGCCGTGGCGGCGCGCCGGGACACGTACGGCTTGAAGAAGTCCAGGTCGAACGTGCGCTGGCTGTCGACCTCCCACAGCAGCGGCTCCGCCTGGTTGCGGCCGCCCTCGGACGCCTCGATGCCCCACAGGTGCACCCGCGCGCCGTACCCCTGCGCCGCCTCCACCGCCGAGACCAGGTCCTCGTCGCCCCCGATCAGGGCCGCGTCGCTGATGGCGCGGTGCCGGGCCAGTGACTCCAGATCCGTCCGGATGAGGGAGTCCACGCCCTTCTGCTGGTTGTTCGCGTTGAGGTTGCCCAGGCGGACCTTGACGTCGGGGAGCTCCGCGATCGACTGCTGCTCCACGGTGTGGATGCGGCGCCGCGCACCGTCGTACCAGTAGACGCGCAGCAGACGGCTGTCCGCGAAGATCGTGCGCGCCTTGTCGATGAAGGCCTCGATCAGACCCTCCGCGTCCAGGTCGAAGGCGCGCCGGTCCTCCGTGCCGACCGCGAGGCGTCCCGCCGCCGCGTACACATATCCGGCATCGACGAAGATCGCGTGCGTGGACGGTGTCTTCGCCACCTCGGCGAGCACGCGCTCGAGGAGTCCGTTGGCGCGCTCCAGCTGGACGCTGATCTGGGCGCTGATGTCGATCTCGTCGTTCATTGGGGTCCATTGTCCCGGTGGTCACGCAGCGAACACAACCGGTCTCGCTACTCGTGAGTAATTAGTCTGTCGAAAAATTTCCTTAGCGTAGGGAATGTTTGCTGGGGGCAACTCGTTGTACCCGTATGGAACACCGGACACAGCTGTCCCGGGGGACCACAACTCCAGTAGTTCTCCTTCAGGAGGATGACCAGACGAAGGGAGAAGCCCTATGCGCTTCGAAATCATGCGACTCGACGACGTCGACGGCGCCGCCGTGGACCGGACCGTCGTAGACGCCGCCTCCGTCAATCGGATCGTGCAGCAGGCCGCAGCGATCGGCCAGCGCATCTATATCCGACCGGCCGAATCCCCGGCCTCGTAACGCTCAGGTTGATGCACAGGTTGAGTTGATGCACAGGTTGAAGGGCCCCGTACACCTTTGGTACGGGGCCCTTGGCATGCCCGGAGGCCCTGGCTCCCGGCCCACCCCGTCCGTCGCCGGCGCCTAGCCGCCGTTGATCACCTGTGTCACGCCGTTGATGATCTGCTGCACCGCGATCGCGGAGAGCATCATCCCCGCGAGCCGCGTCACCAGGACCACGCCGCCGTCCTTGATGACCCGGATGATCAGTAGCGAGTAGCGCATCACGAGCCACAGCACGACGTGCATCGCCACGATCGCCGCCCACACGGAGATCTGCGTGCCGACGCTGTCGGCGTCCTGGACGGCCAGGATGACGGAGACGATCGCGCCGGGCCCCGCGAGCAGCGGCATGCCGAGCGGCACGAGCGCGACGTTGACGTCCTTGGTCTGCTTCGGCTCGTCCGTCTTGCCGGTGAGCAGGTCGAGCGCGATCAGCAGGAGCAGCAGCCCACCCGCGATCATCAGCGCGGGGACGGAGACATGCAGGTAGTCGAGGATCTGATGGCCCAGGAGCCCGAAGACCGCGATCACGCCGAAGGCGACGCAGACGGCCTGGAAGGCCATCTTCTTCTGCACCTTGGCGGGGCGCCCGGAGGTGAGTCCGAGGAAGATCGGCGTGATCCCGGGAGGGTCCATGATCACAAAAAGGGTGAGAAAGAGGGATCCGAAGACGGCGACGTCGAACACAGTGATGGCCTTGCAGTGAGTCGTACGAAAGTGCCGCGCGGACGGCGGCGGAAAAGGTGAGCAGATGCGGGGCCGCAGCTAAGCGGCGGGGCTTCCGCCCGCGCCCGGCACCGGGAACGCCCCGGTCGCCCGGCGCGTGATCTCGCCGTAGATCTCGGGGTCAGTGGTGAACTCCCCGAGCACGCAGGTCTTGCGGCTGCCGTGGTAGTCGCTCGACCCCGTGGCCAGGAGGCCGAGGTCCGCCGCCAGGCCGTGCAGCCGGGTGCGGGTGGCCGGGTCGTGGTCCATGTGATCGGCCTCGACGCCGTCGAGACCGGCCGCGGCCAGCTCAGCTATGGCGGCCTCCGGCACGACCTGCCCGCGCTTGACGGCCGCCGGGTGCGCGAAGACGGTGACGCCGCCCGCGGCCTTGACCAGGCGGATCGCGTCGAAGGGGTCCAGTTCGTGCTTCTCGGCGTACGCACGGCCGCCGTCGGCGAGCCAGTCCGGCGTGAAGGCGTCCGAGACGGTGGGCACGACGCCCAGTTCGACCAGGGCCTCGGCGATGTGCGGGCGGCCCACCGAGCCGTCGCCCGCGATGCGCGCGACCTGCTCCCAGGTGACCGGGACGCCGAGCTCCTGGAGCTTGCCGACCATCGTCTGCGCGCGGGGCACCCGGTCGTCGCGCACGAGCTCGCGCTCGCGGGCGAGCTCCGGCTCGTCGGGGTCGAAGAGGTAGGCCAGCATGTGCAGGCCCACGCCGTCGAGGCGGCAGGAGAGTTCGGCGCCGGTCACGAGGGTGAGGCCTGCGGGCAGCGCCGCGACGGCCTCCGCGTACCCGCGGGTGGTGTCGTGGTCCGTGAGCGCGACGACATCGAGACCGGCGGCGGCAGCGTTGCGGACCAGCTGCGCCGGGCTGTCCGTGCCGTCGGAAGCGGTGGAGTGGGTGTGCAGGTCGATGCGCACGACGCGTACTCCAGGCTCTGACGGGGCGGACACGGACCGGTCCACGAGGGACGGTCGCGAGGGGGAAGCTCAAGGATAGCGGGACGCGCACGCTCCCCCGGCCGTCGCGAAGGAGACTCCCCTCACCTCACGACACACCTCACGACTCACCTCACGACGGCAGCGGGATCCGCCCTCACGGCATCAGGATCCGCGGCGAAAGCGCCCCGCACGGCAGCAGGTCCACCTCGGCCCCCGCGTCCCGCAGATCGGTGAGCACCAGCTCGTCGTACATCAAGAGGCCCGACTGCTCCGGCCACGCGATCGCCCACAGCCACAGGCCGCGCGCCTCGCCCGCGAAGACCGCGCGGTCGTCCGGCGTGCCCGCCACATGCCACATCGGGGTCGGCCGCCCGGCCGCGAGCAGCTTGGCCTGCGGCGGCTTCTCGACGTTCAGATACGGGCCGGGGTCCGGGCCGTCGATGCCCGCGTACCGCGCGCCGAGACCGACGCCGAGCTCCTCGGCGACGAGCACCAGCTCACCCATGCCGCCGAGCGGCGCGGGCCCCGAGCAGGCCACGGCGGTCGCACGGCCGCCGCTGCGGTCGTCCCCCGCGCAGGCCACGCCCGTGAAGAGCCAGCCGACCGGCAGCGGCCACGGCATCCAGACCGGCACCTGCGCACGGTGCACCACGACCTGGAGGGCCTCGACGCTGGGCGGGATCACAGGTTGCAGCGGATGCACCGTCCCGTGCACATCGCACTGCCAGGAGTCGGCAAAGAGACCGGGAGCCCTGACCCGGCCACCACACTTCGGGCAACTGGGTTCGCCCCTCATAGCGCCCAACGGTCCTCCCCGGTCGTCGCTCCGTCAAGGACGATCACCCGTCCGGTGGCGCTGTCACCAGGCAAAACTAGATGTAGCTTGCATCTTTTAGGCTGGCTAACTAATATGTGTATACGTCAACGATCTCGACGAAGCCGCTAAGGAGCAGGCATGAACAGCAGCACAGGAGGCCCCGCGGAAGGGGATCCGTTCGACGAGGGGGCGACCAGTCTTCTGCGTCAGCCGAAGGCCGTCTGGGCCACGGCAGGCGCGTCCGTCGTCGCCTTCATGGGCATCGGGCTCGTCGACCCGATCCTCCCCTCCATCGCCAAGGGCCTGGACGCGTCCGCCAGCCAGGTCTCCCTGCTCTTCACCTCGTACTTCCTGATCACCGCCGTCGCGATGCTGGTGACCGGATTCGTCTCCAGCCGGATCGGCGGCAAGAAGACCCTGCTCCTCGGGCTCGCGCTCGTCGTGGTCTTCGCGGGGCTCGCAGGCACCTCGGGCTCGGTCGGTGAGCTCGTCGGGTTCCGCGCGGGCTGGGGTCTTGGCAACGCCCTCTTCGTGTCGACCGCGCTCGCCGTCATCGTCGGAGCGGCGGCCGGCGGCAGCGCCGCGGCGATCCTGCTCTACGAGTCGGCGCTCGGCCTCGGCATGGCGTGCGGGCCGCTGCTCGGCGCGGTGCTCGGCAACGCGAGCTGGCGCTACCCGTTCTTCGGCACCGCGGCCTTGATGGCGGTCGGGTTCCTCTGCATCACGGCGTTCCTGAAGGAGCAGCCGAGGCCCGCGCAGAAGACGTCACTGCTCGCCCCGATCAAGGCGCTCGGCCACGGCGGGCTCGCGTCGGCCGCCGCCTCCGCGTTCTTCTACAACTACACGTTCTTCACGGTCCTGGCCTTCACGCCGTTCGTGCTGAACATGACCCCGTACAAGTCGGGTGCGATCTTCTTCGCCTGGGGTCTGCTGCTCGCGGTCTTCTCGGTGCTCGTGGCCCCGCGGCTGCAGGCGCGGTTCGGCTCGTTGAAGGTGCTGGGCGGTTCGCTGGTCCTTCTCGCGGTGGACGTGCTCGTGCTCGGGTACGGCAACCACACCACGGCCATCGTCTGCACGATCCTGTCCGGCGCCTTCATCGGCGTGAACAACACCGTCTACACCGAGCTGGCGCTCGGCGTATCGGACGCGCCGCGGCCGGTGGCCAGCGCCGGTTACAACTTCGTCCGGTGGTTCGCCGCCGCCGCGGCGCCGTTCTTCGCGCCGAAGATCGAGGAGTGGAGCAACATCCACGTCCCGTTCGTGGTCGCGGCGATCACGGCGGCGCTCGGCGCGGTCGTGGTCTGGGTCCGCAAGGACGCCCTCACCCACGAAGCCGAGGAGCTCGAACCGAAGCACGCGACGGAGGACGGCGTCACCGTCTTCGCCAACTGACTTCTTCCGTACGGGGATTGAGTACGGGGATTCGGTACGGGGATTCAGTCCAGGGGCACGGACTTGCGCAGCGGATCGCGCAGGTCCGTTCCGCTGTTCAGCCAGCGCTCCTGGAGGGCCTGCGCGCCGTGCACCCGCTTCCACGCGCCCTCGTTCGGCGTCATGGGCAGCAGCGGAAGGAACCGTACGGGCTCCATCGGCTCGTCGAGCTCCAGGTCCTCCACCAGACCGCCCGGCTCCGCGACAAGGACCGACGTGAACTGCGCGCCGGGCCACAGCGGTTCACCCACGTCGAGCGAGGCGCCGGGAGCCACGATCAGGCCCTCGACCTGGGGCGACGCGGCAAGGACGGCCAAGGGCCGCAGCACCTTGTCCGTGTCGGCGACGCCGCCCCGCACCGAGAGGATCAGCTCCGCGCGCGGGCCCTTGACGGGGTCGGCCAGCGGGGCGGTGGGGTCGGCCATCGGCTGGGCCGCCATACCGAGCGTGGCGTACCTGACCACGTCCCCGTCCGTGAAGCGCAGCACTTCCACGCGGTCGGTACCGAGGAAGGTCACCGCGGCGCGGGCGTCCGGTTCACCGAGGCCAGTGCGGAGACGGGCCTCGACCAGAGCAAGAACATCAGCCATGACGCGAGCATAGAACTCGTCAGTGGCGGGTAAAGACGGGGCTTGACACTTCAGTCGGCTGATAGTGTTGGCCGCTGGTTCCGGGCAGCACGCAGAGCGCGCTTTCAAGCCCGGGCAGATGACTTCGCGCGCTACGCGCTTGGGACTCCCCTACGGGGGACCGGCCGGAGGAGGTGGGGCTGCCATGGATCGAAGTCGACCGTGCAGTACCACCCGTTCTTCCGTCTGACACCTCACGCAGCCCTGTAGCTGCCACTGCGCGCCTGTACTCCCCGTGCTCGCGTGCGACGGAAGAGCACTTCGTTTCCACCTGATCTCTCTGAGTTCTTTGATCTGAGTCAGTAGCGAAGCTGCCACCGCGATGGTGCGGTGCTCCCCGCTTTGTGGACGTGCCAAACATCCTCAGCAGGACGTCCCCATTCCGGGTAGTTCCACCCGCCGCCGGCGGCCTCCGTCAAAGGAGCCTGCCCATGTCGATGATCCGTGACCTCCGCGCCGCCGTCCGCCCCTCGCTCCGCAAGGACGGCAGCGCCTACAGCTCGTACGACACCACGCGCGACCCCACCGCCGCCTCCGCCGTCGTCGACTGCGCCGTCTACCGCGACGGGCGCCGCGCGGCCTGCGACGACACGCTCACGCCGCACGAGGCGATGCTCCAGGTGCGTCGCGAGGGCGGCTTCGCCTGGATCGGTCTGCACGAGCCGACCGAGGCCGAATTCTCCGGTATCGCCGCCGAGTTCGGGCTGCACCCCCTCGCCGTCGAGGACGCGGTGCACGCACACCAGCGGCCCAAGCTGGAGCGCTACGACGACACGCTCTTCACCGTCTTCAAGACCATCCACTACGTCGAGCACGCCGAACTCACCGCGACCAGCGAGATCGTGGAGACCGGCGAGGTGATGTGCTTCACCGGCCGGGACTTCTTCATCACCGTGCGGCACGGCGGCCACGGCTCGCTGCGCGCCCTGCGGCGCAGGCTCCAGGAGGAGCCCGAGCTGCTCGCCAAGGGCCCGTCCGCCGTCCTGCACACCATCGCTGACCATGTCGTCGACGGCTATCTCGCGGTCGCCGACGCCATGCAGGACGACATCGACGAGGTGGAGACCGAGGTCTTCTCCGCCCCGAGCAAGGGCAAGGGCTCCGCGCGCGGTGTCGACGCCGGGCGGATCTATCAGCTCAAGCGTGAGGTCCTGGAGTTCAAGCGGGCCGTGTCGCCGCTGCTTCGGCCCATGCTGCTCCTGAGCGAGCGGCCGATGCGGCTGGTCGACCCGGACATCCAGAAGTACTTCCGTGACGTCGCCGACCACCTGGCCCGCGTCCAGGAGCAGGTCGTCGGCTTCGACGAACTCCTCAACTCGATCCTCCAGGCCAATCTCGCGCAGGCCGCGGTCGCGCAGAACGAGGACATGCGCAAGATCACCTCATGGGCGGCGATCATCGCCGTGCCGACGGCGGTCTGCGGTGTCTACGGCATGAACTTCGACCACATGCCCGAGCTGCACTGGCGGTTCGGCTACCCGATGGTGCTCGGCCTCATCGCCGGTGCCTGCTGGACCATCCACCGCACCCTGAAGCGCAACGGCTGGCTCTAGAACCCCACAGCACCCCACTCGGTAGGCTGCGCGCATGACAGAAACGCTGCTCTCCCAGGCCCTCGTCGAGGAGGCCACCAAGAAGTCGGGGCTCATCTGGGTGCGCGGCGAAGAACCGGCCCGCGCCCTGTGGCACGTATGGCACGAGGGCGCGGCGCACCTCATCGGCGACGGCCCCGGCGAGCAGCCACTGCCGGGGCTCGTCGACGGCGGCACCGCCGAAGTGACCGTACGGAGCAAGGACAAGGGCGGCAGGCTCATCGCCTGGACGGCGCTCGTGACCGAGCTCGCGCCGCGCTCCGAGGCGTGGGAGGCGGCCGTCGCCGAGCTCAAGGGCAAGCGCCTGAACGCGCCCGACGGCGAGCGGATGCCGCAGCGCTGGGCGGACGAGTGCCGGGTCGTCCGGCTCACCCCGCAGAAGACGATCACCGACCTGCCCGACGGCTCCCTCGCGGCCCCGCCCCTGCCGACCCGCGCGACCACCCGGCAGCCGGTGCCCGAGGCGCTGCCCCGGCTGTTGTTCAAGCGCAAGAAGCGGCGCGGCTAGCGCGCCGCGCGCCCTCAGGACTCGGGCAGCTGCTCGCCGTAGTCCACCATCTCGTCCTTGTCCGGCTCGCTGAGCGGGAAGTCCCTGCCCCAGTCGCTGAGTCGGAGCGTGCCCGCGTCGCCCGCGCGCTCCAGGCTCAGCGGGTAGGGCTTGCCCTTGAGGGAGACGTCCAGGGTGCCGCCCGCGCCCTTGTCGCCGGTGATCTCGATGCTGGGGTTGCCGGACGTGGTGCCGCGGTCGCCGGTGGCCAGCTCGCCGTGCAGGGTGAGCATGCCCGCCAGGAGGACGTCCTTGTCCGTGAAGCCGCTCAGCTGCTGGTAGGACGCGTCTTCCTGGGGGACCTTGACGTACTTTCCGTCGAGCTTGGCCGCGGCCGCGCCGTCCGCCTTGCCGGGCTTCTGGCCGCCCTTGGCGTCCTCGTGGGTCCAGAAGGCGGAGTCGGCCTTCAGGAAGAGCTGCTTGCCGACACGCAGCAGCTGGAAGGTCTCCCCCTTCGAGGTGACCGAACCTGTGCCGCCCTCGTCCTTCAGGCGCATGTCGAGCTTGTACGTGTGGCCCTTGCTGACCAGAGTGCCCGAGAGCCGCACCGCGGTCGCCGAGTCGGCCGCCGCGCGGGACTTGCTCTGGATCTTCGCGGCGGAGAGCTTCCCCATGCCGTTCGTGCCCGCGTCCGGATCCTCCTCGCTGCTGCACCCGGTGAGACCGGTGACCCCGATGACGAGACCCGCGCACACCGCGCTCACCAGTGCTGTCCTGCGGGTACGGCGGACCAGGGGAATCTCGGACACAGGGGGCGCTGCCTCTCGTGGGGACGACGGCTACGGCTACGGCAGTACGGCAGCGTACCCGTGCTGACCAGTTGGATCGGCGCCAGTGTGGCCGTACGCTCCGCCGGGGCGTATCCGACCGGGACGGGCTAGCCTGAAGCCCGCATTGCCCGACAGAACGGCGCAAAAAGCTACGAGTGAGGGAGGCGCGTGCGATGGCGGCAACCGCCTCCCGGGTCTTCGTCTCGCATCTGGCCGGTACCGCCGTCTTCGACCCGAACGGCGACCAGGTCGGCCGGGTGCGCGACCTGGTGGCGATGCTCCGGGTGCAGCGCAGGCCGCCCCGGCTCCTGGGCCTCGTCGTCGAGCTGTCCACGCGGCGCCGCATCTTCCTGCCCATGACCCGCGTGACGGGCATCGAGACGGGCCAGGTCATCACGACCGGCGTACTGAACGTGCGGCGTTTCGAGCAGCGGCCCACCGAGCGGCTCGTGCTCGGCGAGATGCTCGACCGGCGGGTCAGGCTCGTCGAGACGGACGAGGAGGTGACCGTCCTCGACGTGGCGGTGCAGCAGCTGCCGGCCCGCCGCGACTGGGAGATCGACCGGGTCTTCGTACGCAAGGGGAAGGCGGGCACCTTCCGACGCAAGGGCGAGACGCTCACCGTCGAGTGGTCGGCCGTCGACGGGTTCTCCCTGGAGGAGCACGGCCAGGGCGCGGAGAGCCTGCTCGCCACCTTCGAGCAGCTGCGCCCCGCCGACCTCGCCAACGTCCTGCACCACCTGTCCCCGAAGCGGCGGGCCGAGGTGGCCGCCGCCCTCGACGACGACCGGCTCGCCGACGTCCTCGAAGAGCTCCCGGAGGACGACCAGATCGAGATCCTCGGCAAGCTCAAGGAGGAGCGCGCCGCCGACGTCCTGGAGGCGATGGACCCGGACGACGCCGCCGACCTGCTCGCCGAGCTGCCCGAGGACGACAAGGAGCGGCTGCTCACGCTGATGCAGCCGGACGACGCCGCCGACGTGCGGCGCCTGATGGCGTACGAGGAGCGCACCGCCGGCGGTCTGATGACGACCGAGCCGATCGTGCTGAGGCCCGACGCGACGGTCGCCGACGCCCTGGCGCGGGTGCGCCAGCAGGACCTCTCCCCCGCGCTCGCCGCACAGGTCTACGTGTGCCGTCCGCCGGACGAGACGCCGACGGGCAAGTACCTGGGCACTGTGCACTTCCAGCGGCTCCTGCGCGATCCGCCGTACACGCTGGTCAGCTCGATCCTCGACGACGACCTCCAGACGCTCCTGCCGCAGACCGCGCTGCCGCAGGTCGCCGGGTTCTTCGCCACGTACGACATGGTGGCGGCCCCCGTCGTCGACGAGAGCGGCTCGCTCCTTGGCGCGGTCACGGTCGACGACGTGCTCGACCACATGCTGCCGGACGACTGGCGCGAGACCGAGTTCCACCAGGACGAGGGAGTGCGCGATGCCGCCGGCTGACCGCGAGCGGGATGCCCGTGTCGAGCCGCGGACCGCGCCCCGCTTCCGGCTCGACCAGCCGCGGCCGCCTCGGCGCAAGCTCCTGCCGGAGTACGACCCCGAGGCGTTCGGGCGGCTCTCCGAGCGGATCGCGCGGTTCCTGGGCACGGGGCGGTTCATCGTCTGGATGACGATCACCATCATCGTGTGGGTCGGCTGGAACGTCTGGGCCCCCGAGGTGCTGCGCTTCGACCCGTTCCCGTTCCTGTTCCTGACCCTCGCGCTGTCCCTCCAGGCGTCCTACGCGGCTCCCCTGATCCTGCTCGCGCAGAACCGGCAGGACGACCGGGACCGGGTCAACCTCGAACAGGACCGCAAACAGAACGAGCGCTCCATCGCGGACACCGAATATCTGAGCCGCGAGATCGCCTCGCTGCGCATGGGCCTCGGCGAGGTCGCCACCCGCGACTGGATCCGTTCCGAGCTCCAGGACCTGGTCAAGGAGCTGGAGGAGCAGCGCAGGGGCCAGCGCGTCGTATTCCCCGCGGAGGAGAGCGGCGGGCGTGATGTAGGCGACCGTTGACGGCTCTTTCCGGGGCAGGGTTACCGCGCCGTACTATCGGACGTATGGCTACGGAAGACGCGGTGCGTGAAGCACTGGCGACGGTGAACGACCCCGAGATCCACCGACCGATCACCGAGTTGGGGATGGTCAAATCGGTAGACATCTCCCCTGATGGGGCGGTGGCGGTCACCGTGTACCTCACGGTCTCCGGGTGCCCGATGCGCGAGACCATCACGAAGAACGTGACCGACGCGGTCGCTGCCGTCGAGGGCGTCACGCGCGTCGACGTCACCCTCGACGTGATGAGCGACGAGCAGCGCAAGGAGCTGGCGAGCGCGCTGCGCGGCGGCACCGCCGAGCGCGAGGTCCCCTTCGCCAAGCCCGGCTCGCTGACCCGTGTCTACGCCGTCGCGTCCGGCAAGGGCGGCGTCGGCAAGTCGTCGGTGACGGTGAACCTCGCGGCCGCGATGGCGGCGGACGGCCTGAAGGTCGGCGTCGTGGACGCGGACATCTACGGCCACTCCGTGCCCCGGATGCTGGGCGCGGACGGCAAGCCCACCCAGGTCGAGGACATGATCATGCCGCCGTCGGCGCACGGCGTGAAGGTCATCTCGATCGGCATGTTCACGCCCGGCAACGCCCCGGTCGTGTGGCGCGGCCCGATGCTCCACCGCGCCCTCCAGCAGTTCCTCGCGGACGTCTTCTGGGGCGACCTGGACGTCCTGCTCCTCGACCTGCCCCCGGGCACCGGCGACATCGCGATCTCCGTCGCCCAGCTGGTCCCGAACGCGGAGATCCTCGTCGTCACGACGCCCCAGCAGGCGGCGGCCGAGGTCGCCGAGCGCGCGGGCTCCATCGCGGTGCAGACCCACCAGAAGATCGTCGGTGTCGTCGAGAACATGGCAGGGCTTCCCTGCCCGCACTGCGGCGAGATGGTCGACGTCTTCGGCACGGGCGGCGGCCAGCGCGTCGCCGAGGGCCTCACGAAGACGACGGGCACGAACGTCCCGGTCCTCGGCTCCATCCCGATCGACGTCCGCCTGCGCGAGGGCGGCGACGAGGGCAAGCCCGTGGTCCTCTCCGACCCGGACTCCCCCGCGGGCTCCGCGCTGCGCACCATCGCGGGCAAGCTGGGCGGCCGCCAGCGCGGCCTCGCGGGCATGACCCTGGGAATCACCCCGCGCAACAAGTTCTGAGCCTTCCCGCCATACGCCGATGGGGGCGCCGCTCGTCATGAGCGGCGCCCCCATCGGCGTATGCGTGTGCGTCGGCGTATGCGTGTGCGCGAGGTCTAGTTCGCGTACTCGTGGATGTCCTTGACCACCGAGAAGCCCAGGCCGTACGCGCTCATGCCGCGCCCGTAGGCGCCCAGGGGCACGCCTTCCTTGGTGGAACCGGCGAGCACCCAGCCGAACTCGGACTCGCGGTAGTGGAACGAGGTCGGCACCCCGTCCACCGGCAGCGACAGCGTCGACCAGTCCTCGCCCTGGAGGTCGTCCGCGAGGACCCAGGCCGTCTCGGTCTGCTGGTCGAGCCAGTCGTCACGCAGGCTGTGGTCCATCTGGTTCGGCCAGGTGAAGGACAGCAGCCCCACTCCGGCGAGCCAGGCCGCCGACGACACCGACGTCGCCTCCAGGAGGCCCGTGCCGTCCGGGCTGCGCCGCACCGGGTTGGCCGCGACGGTCACCACGACCGCGAAGCGCTCCTTGTCGCTGTTCCCGAAGGGCCCGTCGCTCCGGACCGACGGCTCATCGCCGTGCCCGATGGAGCCGTGCTCCACCGCGCCGTCCGCGGCGGTGCCGACCTGCATCAGCCAGCGCTCCCCGGTGAAGGCCTCGTCGAGGCCGTACCAGGGGAAGGGCGCCAGCAGATAGCTGTCGACCGTGCGCCGGGCGGAGGGCATCGCTTGTGCGGTGCCGTCCGCGGCCGGCGCCTGTGCGCCTACGCGACTTGTCGTCTCCATGTACCCGGCCGCCTCCTCGTTCTCATCGGTCCGCAGGGCCCGCCCCCCTCGGGCGTCCTCAGCCGGACAACAAGGCAGGATAGCCACACCCGTTCCGGAAGCTGGGACACCGGTAGGCGGTCGGGTGTCTCGAAGGGAGTGACCGGGGGCGCGCTCAGGGGCGTCCCGCGGGTGCCTCTCAGGAGGTCAGGTGGGGGTCAGGTGGCGTCCGCGTCGAACGGCGGAGGGTCGGCGGGAGCGGCCTTCTCGGGCTTCTTGTCCATGTCGATACGGCCGTCCTTCTTGGCCATGTCGATACGGCCGCCGGCCGCTTCGGACGCGCTGTCCGTGCCGGTCGCGCCGGTCGCGCCGTCGGAGGATTCACTCTCCCGCCCGTGCACGGCGTCCGTGACCTCGGCCATCTCCTTCTTGAGGTCGAAGCCGTTCCGGATTTCCTTCAGGCCGAGCTCGTCGTTGTCGAGCTGCTTGCGGATGAAGGTCTTCGGATTCAGGTCCTCGAACTCGAAGTCCTTGAATTCCGGGCCCAGTTCACTGCGAATATCCGCCTTGGCGCTGTCCGAGAATTCTCGGATCTTACGGATGGTCCGCGTCGCGTCCTGAATGAGCTTGGGCAGCTTGTCCGGGCCGAAAACGAGCACGGCGAGGATGATCAGCGCCACTACCTCGAGCGGGCCAATGTCTGAGAACACCTTGAGCTCCTTGCCATCCGGACCGGGTCCACGGTACCCGGCGTTCCTGTCCGTCCGGTAGCCGCTGGGCGACAGACGTGGATCAGCTTCCGCCCGACGCACCGAGCACGAGCGTCACTTTCCGGTCCTTTCCCGCGCGCTGGACCGTCAATTCGAGGCTGTCCTTCGGGCGATGGGCGCGGATCTTGACGATGAGCTCGTCGCCGGAGTGGATGCGCTGGCCGTCCACTTCGGTGATGACGTCGCCCGGCTTGATTCCGGCGCGATCACCCGGTCCGCCTTCGTTCACGGCGGGGCCGCCGTCCTTGCCCTTCTCGCCGACGCGGGCTCCGTCGCCCGTGTACTCCATGTCGAGCGTGACACCAATCACAGGGTGCGTGGCCTTGCCGGTGTTGATCAGCTCTTCGGCGACCCGCTTGCCCTGGTTGATGGGGATGGCGAAGCCGAGGCCGATGGAACCCGCCTGGCCGCCGCCGGGCGCCGAGCTGTCGTCGGCGGAGCGGATGGCGCTGTTGATGCCGATGACGCGGGCGTCCGCGTCCATCAGCGGGCCACCGGAGTTGCCGGGGTTGATGGGTGCGTCGGTCTGGAGTGCGTCGACGTAGCTGATGTCGCTGCCGTCGCCCTTCTCGCCTCCGGCGGTGATGGGGCGCTCCTTGGCGCTGATGATGCCGGAGGTGACGGTGTTCTCCAGGTCGAACGGGGCGCCGATGGCCACCACGGGGTCGCCCACCTGGACGTTCTCGGAGTTGCCGAGGGGCAGCGGCTTGAGCCCGCGCACCCCGGAGACCTTGACCACGGCGAGGTCGTACCCGGAGTCGCGTCCTATGACCTCCGCCTTGGCCGTCTCGCCGCCGCTGAAGGTCACCGATATCTCGCCGCCGGTCCCCGCGGGCTCGACCACGTGGTTGTTGGTGAGGATGTGGCCCTTGCCGTCGAGCACGAAGCCGGTGCCGGTGCCCTGCGCGTCGTCGCCGCTGACGTGCAGGGTCACGACGCCGGGCAGCGAGCTCGCCGCGATCCCGGCGACGCTGTCCTTGGCCCGCACCTTGTCCTGGGCGTCCGACTGCGACAGCTCGATGTCCGATACGCCGGCGTTCCGCTCGAGATAGGCGCCGAGGGCTCCGCCGATGCCGCCGGCCACGAGGGTGATGACGGCGATCCCGACCAGAATGATCCGCCGCGCCCGCTTCTTCTGCTTCGCCTCATCGACGGGAACGGCACCGCTCTGCTGGAGGGGGGCGTTCCAGGGGTCGTAGGGCCGGCGGGGAGGGGCGGCGGCTTGGGGGTGCGGGTGGGGTTGCTGAGGCTGCGGGTGGGGCTGCTGAGGCTGGTGGTGGGGCTGCGGCTGCGGCTGCGGCTGCGGCTGCGGCTGCGGCTGCGGCTGCGGCTGCGGCTGCGGCTGCGGCTGCGGCTGCGGCTGCGGCTGCGGCTGCGGCTGCGGGGCAACGCCCTGTGGGGGCGCGGGGTGCGGGGTGCCGTGCGGCGGGGTGGCGCCGTGGGCCGGGGCCGGAGCCTGGCCGGGGGTTCCGTGGGGCGGGGTTCCGCTGTGGCCCGCCGCCGGGAGCTGCGTTCCGTGCGCGGGAGTCGCCGCCGGGTGCTGTACGGGCGGGGCGGGGGCCCAGGGGCCTGGCTCGCCGTAGGGCGGGGTGCTGTACGGATCGGGGTCGTGCAGCGGGCGGGGGCGGTCGGCGGGGGTACCTGCCTGGGCGGGAACACCCGGGGCGGAGTCGCCCGGACCAAGGCCACCAGGAGCGGCGCCGGCAGGAGTGGCTGCGTCCGGGGCAACTGCGGCGGCCGGAGCCGCCGAGGGGACGCCGTGCGCGGAGGCAGGCGGGGACGCGGGCTCGAAGCCGGATGCGGAACCAGAGCCTGGCACTGAGCCGGACTCGGCCGCGCGCTCGGAGCCCGGCGCGAAGCCAGGAGCCGACTCGAAGCCCGGCGCGGAGGCAGGAACCTGCGCGGAGCCGGACGGCAGGTCAGAGCCCTGCACGAAGGCAGAAGCCGCTGCGGAGTCGGAACGCAGGCCAGAGCCCTGCACGAAGTCAGGCGCTGGTGCGGACTCGGAACGCAGCTCGAAGCCCTGCGCGGAAGCGGGAGTCGGCTCGGAACCCGGCGCGGAGGCAGGAACCTGCGCGGAGCCGGACGGCAGGTCAGAGCCCTGCCCGAAGGCAGAAGCCGCCGCGGAGTCGGGACGTGGCTCGGAAGCGGGCGCCTGGGCGGGCTCGGCGCTTGGCGGGGCCGCCGCGGCCAGGGTGAAGTCGCCGGACGCGTCCTCCGCTCGCCCGGCGGTGTCTTCCGCCTCGGCCCCGGTGGTGCCTATCTCTCCGTCGGGGCCGCCCCGCTCCGTTCCCGTTCCGTCAGGCGCGGACGCCGACCTGGGGCGGCTCCACCACTTCGCCTTTGTGGGCTTGCCCTCGTCCATGCTCTCCCCACACCTGGCCTACGGCGGACGCCGATCACGTGCTCAACTCCGCGCCCGCCACAAGCCTCGGGCAGGCACGGCCCACCGAGGATTCAACCAGGTTCCCGCGTCGAAGCGCAGAGCACGTCAGCGGATCTGCGAAGTGCCCTGCAACGTGCCCTCTATGGGCGAGGCCACCGCGGTGTGCGTCGGCTCCGCCCCGCCGCCCGAAGCGACGCCGCCCAGATTCGGCACGGCAGCGGCCGGAGACGCGCCGCCAGGTGTCACGGGAGAGACCGGACGTATCAGAGGGGACATGATCGCCGCGCCGGTCAGCATCGGCGCCGTCACCTCGTGCCTGGCGGACACGGGCTCGGGCTGCTGGACGCGAGGACCCCGCACCGGCACCCCGGGCAGCAGCGGCCCGGTCGCCTGGGTGGGCGCGACCGGCGCCGCGAGGACCCCAGGACGCTGACCCTGCACGGACAGCGGATTGCTGCCACGGCGGCGGACGGAGTCGGGAGCCGTGGCGGCACCCGCCCCCGGCGAACGCAGCGGCGACGCATTGCTGTTGCTGCCCGTGCTGCTGCCGTTGCCCGAGCTGTTGCTACTGCTGCCCGAGCCCGCGCGCGGCTCACCCGGGTCGGCGGGCATGCCCGTCGTGACGCCGCCCAGCGCTATCGCGGCCAGCGACACCGCACCGGCGGCAGCGAAGGCGAACCGCCGCCCGCGCCACAGCGACCGCTCGGCCTCGTGACGACCGACGTCGTGCCGACTGACGTCATGGAGGCGGAAACCGCGTCCCGAGCCGGGCAGTACGGCGGCATGGCTGCCCGAGGGCGCATAGCCGAAGGTCTCCGGCCTTACGCCGAAGATTCCGGTGGGCGGCAGCCCTGAGTCCGTGTCCGCGGTGGCGAAGCCTCCGCTTCCAGGGGGCCTGGGGCCGGATGGAGGCTCGCTGCCTCCGCCGGGAAGGCCTTGAAGGCGCGCCAGGAAACTCTCGGACGGGGGTGGCGGTGCCACCTCCGCGAAAACACTCTTGAGCCGCCGCTGTGCGTCGGCCTCGGTCTTGCACTTCGGACAGGTCGCGAGATGAGCGAGGACTCGCTCACGCGCGTCATGGCCCAACTCGCCGTCCACCAGGGCGGCGAGTCGGTCCCCCAGATGCTGCTCGGCCAGATGCCGCTCGGCAGGATTCGACCGTGATCCACTCACGCGGTCGCGCCCCCTCCTCCCAGCGCCACGGCTCCTGCGAGCGAGCGGCGCTCGGCGCGGGCTTCGGGCGACCGGTGCTGAAGGGCCTTGCGCAGCTGCGAGCGGCCACGGTGGATACGGCTGCGGACCGTGCCCAGCTTGACGCCCAGGGTTGCGGCGATCTCCTCGTACGAGAGGCCCTCGATGTCGCACAGGACCACTGCGGCACGGAACTCGGGAGCGAGGGTGTCGAGCGCCTGCTGCACGTCCGCGTCGAAGTGCGTGTCGTTGAAGACCTGCTGCGGGGAGGGCTCACGGCTGGGGAGGCGCTCTGCCGCGTCGTCACCGAGGGCGTCGAAGCGGATGCGCTGCTTGCGGCGCACCATGTCCAGGAAGAGGTTCGTGGTGATGCGGTGCAGCCAGCCCTCGAACGTGCCGGGGGTGTAGGTCGACAGGGACCGGAAGACACGGACGAAGACCTCTTGCGTGAGGTCCTCGGCGTCGTGCTGATTGCCGGTCAGGCGGTACGCCAGGCGATAGACCCGTCCGCTGTGCGTGCTGACGATCTCCTCCCAGGTGGGCGGAGTCCACGCCTGCGATTCCGCATCAGCGGCAAAGGTCGCGGTCTGAGCGGAGCTGGCGGTGTGGAATCGGTCAGCGGTGTCGGTCACGGATTTCGGCTCACCCGCCAACCCGAGAAAGCGCCTCAGCGCTCCTCCCCGATCCGCGGACGCAGCCGCACCTCCCCTGTCGGCTCTGGTGGTGTCCAGTGGAGCCCCTACCATAACCACCTCGCCCGTTAGCTCCGGATAAGCGTTTTTACTGGAATTTGGTACGGGCTTCCTGCCGGCTGTCCTGCCTGGTCGCAGGGCCCGCAGCCATTCTTGATCCATTCGTTACCCCCGGCGTCCGCCTACCCCTACTAAACGCCCGGTCCCATCTGCGGGTTCCCACCCCTTACGGATACAGTCACGGCCAGGCATCCACGGGGACAGGAGAGGGCCATTACCGGCAACCGGCAGACGAGCTGGGCGTTCGCCGACGCCTTTGTCGCCGAGGACGAAGCAGCGCGCTGGGCCCGTGACCGGGCCCAGGAGGCAGGGCTGCCCTCGGTGTCTCCCGGTACCGGCGCCGCACTGCGCATGCTGGCCGCCACGGCGGACGCCAAGGCCGTCGCCGAGATCGGGACGGGCACCGGCGTGTCCGGGCTCCATCTGCTGCACGGCATGCGGCCCGACGGCGTCCTGACGACCGTCGACCCCGAGCCCGACCGCCAGCAGTTCGCGCGGGAGGCCTTCCGCGCCGCCGGATTCGCCGGCAACCGCGCGCGGTTCATCCCCGGCCGCGCACTCGACGTACTGCCGCGGCTCGCCGACGGCGGTTACGACCTCGTGTTCTGTGACGGCGACCGCACGGAGTACCTGGACTACCTCGCTGAATCGTTGCGCCTGCTGCGCCCCGGCGGGCTCGTCTGCTTCGAGGGCGCCTTCTCCGACGGCCGGACGGTGGACTCAGGTCCGCAGCCCGCCGAAGTACTGCGCATCCGCGAGCTCCTGCGCACGGTGCGCGAGAGCCAGGACCTGATGCCGGCGCTGCTCCCGGTGGGCGACGGGCTTCTCTGCGCCGTCAAGCGGTAGCGCTCCGCTGGGGCGGACAGAGTCTCATCTGCGGGCACGTCGTGGCTGGCCGCGCAGTTCCCCGCGCCCCTTACAGGGGCGCTCTCAACCCCGGACATAGCACTGCCCCGGCACGTCGTTACGATGCCGGGGCAGTGAAAAAGTGTGGGCGCTTCCGCGTCAGCCGACGACCTTCTTCAGGGCGTCGCCGAGTGCATCGGCCTCGTCCGGAGTCAGTTCGACGACAAGTCGTCCGCCGCCTTCGAGCGGAACGCGCATGACGATGCCCCGCCCCTCCTTGGTCACCTCGAGCGGGCCGTCGCCCGTCCGCGGCTTCATGGCCGCCATGCTCGTTCCCCTTCCTGAAACCAGCTCATCGCAGCCGACAACCCAGGTGTCACCGGCATCGAACATATTGCTTCCAGGCCATTATCCCGCATGGCAGGACCCGATGACCAACATCGGTCTGCATCGCTTGCGCAACGCGCGCCCGCAAAACCACTCAATTCGGCGATGTGGCTGCGATACTGCGCCGCCCCTTACGCCTGCGGGGCCAGGAATTCTTTGACGCAGGTCACATATCTCCCCTCATGTCGGTGCCGGATGATCTCCGTCATGCTGGGCTCGGACAAAGATGACCGGCGCAGGACCACTGGAGGGGATTCACCATGGCCGACACCGTGCTCTACGAGGTGAGCGACGGGCTCGCGACCATCACGCTCAACCGCCCCGAGGCGATGAACGCGATGAACATCGAGGCCAAGGTCGCTCTGCGGGAGGCGGTGCGGTCGGCCGAGTCGGACCCCGCGGTCCGCGCCGTGCTGCTCACCGCGACCGGGCGCGCCTTCTGTGTGGGGCAGGACCTGAAGGAACACGTGGGTTCACTCATGGCGGACCGCGCGGCGGGCACCGGACAGACGATGAGCACGGTGCGGGAGCACTACAACCCCGTCCTGCGCGCGCTGACCGGGATGGCCAAGCCGGTCGTCGCGGGCGTCAACGGCGTCGCGGCCGGTGCGGGACTCGGCTTCGCGCTCGCCGCGGACTACCGGATCGTCGCGGACACCGCGCGTTTCAACACGTCCTTCGCCGGGGTCGCGCTGACCGCAGACTCGGGCGTCTCCTGGACGCTTCAGCGCGTGATCGGGCCCGGCCGCGCCGCCGATCTGCTGCTGTTCCCGCGCAACATCGACGCCCAGGAGGCGTACGACCTGGGCATCGCCAACAAGGTCGTACCCGAGGCCGAGTTGGCCGCCGAGGCCCTGAAGGTGGCCCGCACCCTGGCCGAGGGCCCGACCCTCGCCTACGGGGCCCTCAAGGAGTCCCTGGCCTACGCGGCGGGCCACACCCTGGAGGAGTCCCTGGAGAAGGAGGACGAACTCCAGGCGAAGGCGGGCGCGTCCGAGGACCACGCGATCGCCGTCCAGGCGTTCCTGGACAAGGCGAAGCCCAAGTACCTCGGCCGTTAGGCCGCCGCACCCGGGCCCCCGGAGCCGCGGATCACGCAGTCCTCCAGGTGGTCGTTGACCAGGCCGCAGGCCTGCATCAGGGCGTACGCCGTGGTGGGGCCGACGAATCGGATGCCGCGCTTCTTCAGGTCCTTGGACAGGGCCGTGGACTCGGGCGTGATCGCCGGTACGTCGGCCAGCACGCTCGGGGCCTTGCGCGATGCGGGGTCCGGCGCGTGCGACCAGATGAGCTCGTCGAGATCGCCGTCGGCCCATTCGGCGAGCACGCGCGCGTTGGCGAGGGTCGCGTCGACCTTGGCGCGGTTGCGGATGATGCCGGGGTCGGCGAGCAGCCGCTCCCGGTCGGCGTCGGTGAACCGCGCGACCTCGTCGATCCGGAAACCGGCGAAGGCGGCGCGGAAGCCCTCGCGGCGGCGCAGGATCGTGATCCAGGAGAGGCCCGACTGGAAGGCTTCCAGGCAGAGCCTTTCGTACAGCGCGTCGTCCCCGTGGACCGGGCGGCCCCACTCCTCGTCGTGGTACGTCACGTAGTCCTCGGTCGAGAGGCCCCAGGGGCAGCGCAGTCTGCCGTCCGGGCCCGCCACCGCGTCGCCGCTCACCGGCCGTTCTCCTCTTCGGCCGCGTCCTTCGGAGCGTCCTGGTCCTGGGTCATCGTCGCCGGGGCGTGCTTCTTGAGGAGGCCGGGGCCGCCGACCGCGGTGGCCTGGGCGCCGGCGAGCGCCGCCTCCAGCTCCGCGATGTGGGCGTCGCGCTCGGCCAGTTCGGCGGCGAGGCGGCCGAGGGCGTCGTCCACGTCCGCCATGCGATAGCCCCGCAGGGTCAGCGGGAAGCGCAGCGCCTCCACGTCCGCGCGGCGCAGGGCGCGGTCGGGGGGCAGCGGGTCGGTGAACCGCTCGGCCGCCACGTCGGGCAGGGCGGCCCGCTCCCCGCCGCCCACGACGGCCAGCGTCACCGCGCCGACCACCACGACGAGGGCGATGACCAGGAACAAGAACAAGACCATCTCTTCAGGCCCCCACGCTCGACTGCCGTGCTCAAACTGTCAGGGTCTGATCGTGCCATGCGCCTGTGACAGTTAAGGTCGCAGGCGGCCGGACCACGGCACCGACGAAGGAGGTTCACAGGGGATGCTCAGGCTTGGCAGGCGTGAATTCGACGCGCACGAGCCGGTGATCATGGCGATCGTGAACCGGACCCCTGACTCCTTCTACGACCAGGGCGCCACATTCCGCGACGAACCCGCGCTCGCCCGCGTGGAGCAGGCGGTGTCGGAGGGCGCCGCCATCATCGACATCGGCGGGGTCAAGGCCGGTCCCGGTGAGGAAGTCACCGCGGACGAGGAGGCGCGGCGGACGGTCGGCTTCGTCGCCGAGGTGCGCAAGCGTTTCCCCGATGTCGTCATCAGCGTCGACACATGGCGGCACGACGTCGGCGACGCCGTCTGCGAGGCGGGAGCCGACCTCCTGAACGACGCGTGGGGCGGGGTCGATCCCCGGCTCGCGGAGGTGGCAGCGCGCCATGGCGTGGGCCTGGTGTGCACGCACGCGGGTGGCGCCGAGCCGCGTACCCGCCCCCATCGGGTGACGTACGAGGACGTCATGGCCGACATCCTCTCGGTCACGCTCGGCCTCGCCGAGCGCGCGGTCGCGCTCGGGGTGCCGCGTGAGTCCGTGATGATCGATCCCGGGCACGACTTCGGGAAGAACACGCGGCATTCCCTGGAGGCGACGCGGCGGCTCGGGGAGATGGTGGAGACCGGGTGGCCCGTCCTGGTGTCCCTGTCCAACAAGGACTTCGTCGGGGAGACGCTCGACAAGCCCGTCAAGGAGCGCGTGGTGGGGACCCTCGCCACCACCGCGGTGTCGGCGTGGCTGGGGGCGCAGGTGTACCGGGTGCACGAGGTCGCGGAGACGCGGCAGGTGCTCGACATGGTCGCGACCATCGCAGGGCACCGGGATCCGGCCGTGGCTCGGCGGGGGCTGGCGTAAGGAGCCCGACCTCGAACGCCCGGCAGGCTGAACAGGGGACGAGCCGCGGGGTGATCAGGTGGGCGGGCGGGGAAGATCCGTCCGAAGTAGCTCGCCCCGCCCGCCCGGCCAGGGCCTAGCGGCCGACTTCCTTGGTCACCAGCGTGACCGCCTCGTCCACGTCGTCCGTGATGTGGAAGAGGTGCAGGTCGTGCTCCGACGCCTTGCCACCTGCCACCACCGTGTCACGCAGCCAGTCGACGAGGCCGCCCCAGTACTCCGAGCCGAAGAGGACGATCGGGAAGCGGGTCACCTTGCGGGTCTGGACGAGGGTCAGGGCCTCGAAGAGCTCGTCCAGGGTGCCGAGGCCGCCGGGCAGGACCACGAAGCCTTGGGCATACTTCACAAACATTGTCTTTCGCACAAAAAAGTAGCGAAAGTTCACGCCGATATCGACGTGTTCGTTGAGGCCCTGCTCGAAGGGCAGCTCGATGCCGAGGCCGACGGAGACGCCCTTGGCCTCGCGCGCTCCCTTGTTGGCCGCCTCCATGGCGCCGGGGCCGCCCCCGGTGATCACGGCGAAGCCCGCGTCGACCAGCGCCTTGCCGATGCGGATGCCCGCTTCGTACTCGGGCGAGCCGACCGGCGTGCGGGCCGATCCGAAGACGCTGATCGCGCTGGGGAGTTCCGCGAGCGCGCCGAAGCCTTCCACGAACTCCGACTGGATGCGCATGACCCGCCAGGGGTCGGTGTGCACCCACTCCGACTCGCCCTCGGCGTCGGTGTCGAGGAGCCGCTGGTCGGTGGTGCCGGGGGTGATCTGCTCACGCCGCCGCACCACAGGCCCCAAGTGCTGCTCCTCCGGCGGGCCCTGTCCTTCTGGACTACCCATGAACGTCCCCTTCCGCTGACGGTCTTGCTCGACGTGCCACTTCAGCGTAGGTCTACGGGCGTTACGGACGAGGCATCCTTACGGGAACTCAGGATGTCAGCCAGTCGCTCAGCCGCTTCTCGGCCTCCGGGATCAGCGACACCTTCACGCGCTCGTCGATCTTGTGGGCGAGCAGCGGGTCGCCGGGGCTGTAGTTCACGGCGGGCACGCCGAGCGCGCTGAAGCGGGCCACGTCGGTCCAGCCGAACTTCGGCTTCGCCTCGCCGCCGACCGCCGCCATGAAGGCCGCGGCGGCCGGATGGTTCAGGCCGGGGCGCGCACCGCCCGTGTGGTCGTCGACGATGAACTCGTCGATCTCGCAGTCGGCGAAGTAGTCGCGCACGAAGGCGAGCGCCTCGTCCTCGGAGCGGTCCGGGGCGTAGCGGAAGTTGACGACGACGGTGCACTCGTCGGGGATGACGTTCGTGGCGACGCCGCCCTCGACGCGCACGGCGTTGAGGCCCTCGTGGAACTGAAGGCCGTCGACGACCGGCGTGCGCGGCTCGTACGCGGCGAGCTTCGCCAGGATCGGGGCGGCCTTGTGGATGGCGTTCGAGCCCATCCACGCGCGCGCGGAGTGCGCGCGCGTGCCCTTTGTCTTCAGGTGGACCCGCAGCGTGCCCTGGCAGCCGCCCTCGACCTGGTTGTCCGTCGGCTCCAGGAGGATCGCGAAGTCTCCCGCGAGCCAGTCGGGGTGGGCCTCGGCGACATGGCCCAGGCCGTTCAGGTGGGCGGCGACCTCTTCGTTGTCGTAGAAGACGAAGGTGAGGTCGCGGTTCGGCTCGGTCACGGTCTGCGCGATGCGCAGCTGGATCGCGACGCCGGACTTCATGTCGCAGGTGCCGCAGCCCCACAGGACGCCGTCCTCGTCGAGGCGGGAGGGGACGTTGTCCGCGATCGGGACCGTGTCGATGTGCCCGGCGAGGATCACGCGCTCGGCCCGGCCCAGGTTCGTGCGCGCGACCACGTTGTTGCCGTGCCGGTCCACCGTGAGGTGCGGCAGGCGGCGCAGGGCCGTCTCGATGGCGTCCGCGAGTGCTTTCTCCTCGCCGCTCGGCGACGGGAAATCGACCAGCTGGGCGGTGAGCGCGGCAGCGTCGAGCGTGAGGTCGAGCGACGTGTCGTGTGAGGTCTGGGCCATGACTTCGACCCTAACGCCCCTCGGCGGGCCGCCCTGTCAGTGGCCTCCAGTACCTTGGTCGCGTGCCTGAGCCCCCCACCCTCGTCCGGCGCGGCCGCCTCCTCCGTATCGGGGCCGCCGTCGCGGTCCTCCTTGCCCTCGTGGGCTATGTGGTCGTGCAGTACGTCTTCGGGGGCAAGGCCGACCCACGCTGCCGGGTCGTCTCGGGCAACGGCGACGGGGCGTCGTACGAATTCGGCGCCGAGCAGGCCGAGAACGCGGCGACGGTCGCCGCCGTGGGCACCTCCCGCGGCATGCCGGAGCGCGCGATCACGATCGCCCTGGCCACGGCCCTGCAGGAGTCGGGTCTGCGCAACATCAGCCATGGCGACCGCGACTCGCTCGGCCTCTTCCAGCAGCGGCCCTCACAGGGCTGGGGCAACGAGAAACAGATCATGGACCCGGCGTACTCGGCGGCGCGTTTCTACGCCCATCTGAACGACGTCCCGGGCTATTCACGGCTCCCCCTGACCGTCGCCGCGCAGCGCGTGCAGCGCAGCGGCTATCCCCAGGCGTACGCGAAGCACGAGCCGGACGCCGCGCTGCTCGCCGCCGCGCTGACCGGCCGCGCCCCCGCCACCCTCACCTGCGAGGGCCGCACGGACGGTGAGCCGGGTGACCCGGCGAAGGTGCGGGCCGCCCTGGTCCGGGACTTCGGCCGCGACGTGGCACCGGAGAGCGCCCGCGGCGGCTCGGTCACCGTGCCGGTGGGCGCCACCACGGGAGGCGCCGAGGGCGGCGCCGAGCAGCGGGGCTGGGAGCTCGCGCACTGGGCGGTGGCCCAGGCGTCCACGCTCGGCATCGAGCGCGTCACGTACGGCGGCCGGGAGTGGAGCGCCACGGATTCCGCGAACGAATGGCGCAAGCCGGGCAAGACGGGCGCGACAAGCACAGACGGGCAGGACTCCGGCACCGGATCCGGCGCGACCTCGGTCCTCATTGTCATGGGGCAGTAGTACGGCGCGTCACCCGATCGGGCCACATTGATCACTCACGGGCGACGTGCCGCCCAGACTTTCGCGCACTCACCCCCGCACACGCCAAACCCCTTGTGAACACTGGGCATTGACGATTCAGCGGGCCCGTACGAACCGATCCCTTTGCCCGTTTTTATCCACAGCCGATTATGCGATGCATTGCCAACTCTTTACGTTGGCCCACCGCAACCTTCGAGGGCTTCGAGCGGTAGTCACTGCGTCCAAGCGCCGGACCCCATCCGGCCGGACACCCCAACGTTCTCTCCCGTCTGAAGGAGCATCATGTCCCTCCCCCTGACCCGCCGGATCGCCCGCGCCGCGCTGCTCATCGCAGCGGGGGCGGCTCCCGTGGTCGGTGCGGCCGGCTCCGCAAACGCCGCCGAGCTCCCCGCCACCCCCGACCTCGGCGGTGTGACCGCCCTGGACGGTGCCGGTCTGGGCAACACCGTCGACGGCGCCGCTCAGAACGCCACCGGTCTCGCGGGTGAGACCGGCAGCAAGGCCGTGAAGAAGGGCGTCCCGACCGCGGGCAAGGTCGTCGGCTCGGGCGCCAAGACCACCACCCCCGTGGCGCAGAAGGCCGCGGGCGACCTCGCGGGCAACGCCGGTGACGTGGTCGGCGACGCCGCGGGCACGGCCACCAAGGACGGCCTGCCGACCGACGCGGTCGCCAAGGGCGGGCTGCCCACCGACGCGGTCACCAAGGGCGGACTGCCCACCGACCAGCTGCCGGTCAAGAGCCCGCTCGGCTGACCGTCGCGCACCTGGGACGAGGGCCCGGAGCCACTGGCTCCGGGCCCTCGTCGCGTGCGGCCGCCGCAGGCCTCACCCGTCCCTCCGCGCCTCGACGAGGACCTCCCCCGCCGCCGTACGGAAATACAGCACCGACCGCCCCGTACGCCGCCTGCGCACAAGCCCCGCGTCGAGCAGCACCCGCAGGTGCCGGCCCACCGAGCCGAGCCCCTGCCCCGTCAGCGTCACCAGCTGCGAGGTGCTCTTCGGCGCCGCGAGCAGCATCAGGACCGCCGCCCGCCCCGGCCCCAGGAGCCTGCCCAGCGGCTCCGGCACCGCCGCCGCCCGGTCCGCCTCCGCGAGCACCCCCGAGCACGGGTACACCACGGCGTACCGGTCCGCCGCGTCCCAGGAGACCCAGCCCTGGCGCGGTGTCACCGGCACGAAGAGGAGGCGCGCCCCGGAGATCTCGCGCGGCGGGTAGTCGTGGATGTTGACCTGGAGCCTGCTCTCCCCCAGCCAGCGCATCCCCGGCCGCATGCCGTTGAGCGCCTCGGCCCAGCCGCCCTGGCTCAACTGGGCGGTGCGCGCGACGACATCGGCCTCGATGACCGTCCGGATGCGGGGCCAGCGCGGCAGCACCGCCCGCGTCCACACCCACTCCAGGAGATCGGCCATCCGGTCGGGGAAGCGGCCGGGGCGCAGCAGCCGTGCCGGGAGCGGGCCGCCGAAGGACACCGTCAGATGTGCGCGGGCGGTCGCGTCAGGGATCTCGCGGATGCGCGCCAGCTCCTCGGCGAAGTCGCCCGAGGACGAGTCGCCCTCACCCGTGGGCGTCGGCGTCAGGAAGTCCGCGATCCAGCGGGTCCGGTCGCCGAGCGCGGCCCGCACCAGCTCCCCGAGGCCGGGATCGGCGGCCAGCCGCTCGCGGTAGGCGGGCAGATGGGCCTCCAGCCAGGCCCGCTCCCCCGGATGCGTCGCCGTCCGCCGCTCCAGCGAGAAGAGGCTCGCGGTCGCCTCCGCCAGCGGCGAGACGACGAAGCGGCTGCCGGCCAGGGTGTCCGCGTTGACCTGCCACCAGCCCACACCGCCACCCCGCTCCCCGCTCCCCGCGCACCTTTCGCCGACGCGCGAAACATTAACGCCCGCGGCCCCGGCCCCCGAAGACTCCCCGGCATGCGCACCTACCGCGAGCTCTTCCGCACCCCGGAGTTCACGCCGTTCTTCCTGACCTCCTCCTTCCAGGTGGCGGCCCAGACGGTGAGCGGCCTTGCCCTCGGCACGCTGATCTACGACCGGACCGGCTCGCCGCTGCTCTCCGCCCTCGGCATGTTCGGCCCCTCGCTGGCCCAAGTCGTGGGCGCCGCTGCCCTGTTGTCGGCGGCGGACCGGCTGCCGCCGCGCGCCGCGACGGCGGGCCTCGCGCTGGTCTTCGGCGTCGCCACCGCCGCTCAGGCCCTGCCGGGGCTGCCGCTGTGGGCCGCCTTCGCGCTGCTCCTCGGCCTCGGGACCCTGGCCGCGCTCGGCGGCGGTGTGCGCTACGGACTGCTCGACGAGATCCTCTCCAGGGAGGGCTATCTGCTCGGCCGCTCCGTGCTCAACATGTCCGGCGGCACGATGCAGATCTGCGGCTTCGGGCTCGGCGGCGTCCTGGTCGCCACGCTCTCGCCGCGCGGCACGCTGCTCGCGGGCGCCTGCCTCTACCTCGCGGCGGCGGTCGTCGCGCGCTGCGGACTCGGCCGCAGGGCGCCGCGCGCCACGGGGCGCCCTGCGGTCGCCGAGACCTGGCGCACGAACGCGTCGCTGTGGTCGTGCGGACACCGCCGCACGGTGTATCTGGCGCTCTGGGTGCCCAACGGGCTGATCGTGGGCTGCGAGTCCCTCTTCGTCCCGTACGCCCCCGGGCACGCGGGGCTGCTCTTCGCCTTCGCCGCGTTCGGGATGCTCGTCGGGGACGTGCTGACCGGGCGGCTCCTGCCGCGCCGGTGGCGGGAGCGGCTGGGGGCGCCGCTGCGGCTGCTGCTCGCCGTGCCGTATCTGGTCCTCGCGGTGCGGCCCGGCCTGCCCTTCGCGCTGACGGCGGTCGCGCTCGCCTCGGTCGGGTTCTCGGCGAGCCTGCTGCTTCAGGAGCAGCTGATGGCCCTGACGCCGGACGCGTCGAGCGGGCACGCGCTCGGCCTGCACGCGTCCGGGATGCTCACGATGCAGGGCGTGGGCGCCGCGCTCGCGGGCGGCGTGGCCCAGCTGACGTCGGCGCCGGCCGCCATGGCCGTGCTCGCCATGGCGTCCGTCGCCGTCACGCTCGCGCTCGCCCCGGGGCTGCGGTCCGCGGCTTCAGCGGCTTCAGTGGCTTCAGTGGCTCAGGCGAGCCGCTCGACCGCCGCGGCCACGCGCTCGTCCGTCGCGGTCAGCGCCACGCGCACGAAGCGGTCGCCCGCCGGGCCGTAGAAGTCGCCGGGCGCCACGAGGATGCCGAGCCCCGCGAGGTGCCCGACCGTGTCCCAGCAGGACTCGTCCCGGGTCGCCCAGAGGTAGAGGCTCGCCTCGCTGTGCTCGATGCGGAAGCCGTGCTTGAGGAGGGCGTCGCGCAGGGCGGTGCGCCGGGCGAGATACCGCTCGCGCTGTTCGCGCACGTGCTGGTCGTCCCCGAGCGCGGCGACGACCGCCGCCTGCGTCGGCGCGGACGTCATCATGCCGCCGTGCTTGCGGATCTGGAGCAGATCGCCGAGCACGGCCGCGTCACCGGCGACGAACGCCGCGCGGTAGCCCGCGAGGTTCGACCGCTTGGAGAGGGAGTGGACGGCGACGATCCCCTCGTACGAACCGCCGCACACGTCCGGGTGCAGGACCGAGACCGGCTCCGCCTCCCAGCCGAGCTCCAGATAGCACTCGTCGCTGACGAGGAGCACCCCGTGCTCGCGCGCCCAGGCGACGGTGCGGGTCAGCTCTTCCTTGGACAGGACGCGACCGGTGGGGTTCGAGGGCGAGTTGAGCCAGAGCAGCTTGAGTCCGGCCGGGTCGAGCTCGGTGGGGTCGTCGTACGCGACGTACTGCGCGCGGGCCAGGCGGGCGCCCACCTCGTACGTCGGGTACGCGAGGCGCGGGTAGGCGACGACGTCGCCCGGACCCAGGCCCAGCTGCGTCGGGAGCCAGGCCACCAGCTCCTTGGAGCCGACGATCGGCAGGACGTTCCGGTGGGTGACGTCGCGTGCGCCCAGGCGGCGCTCGCACCAGCCGGTGATCGCGTCGCGCAGCTCGGGCGTGCCCCAGACCGTCGGGTAGCCCGGCGAGTCCGCCGCCGCGATCAGCGCTTTCTGGATCAGCTCGGGCACCGGGTCGACCGGTGTGCCCACCGACAGGTCGACGATGCCGCCGGGGTGGGCGGCCGCCGTGGCCTTGTACGGCTCGAGCTTGTCCCAGGGGAAGGTGGGAAGGCGGCCAGAGAGACCTGCGACTACGGACACGAACTGACTCCCGTACTGCGTGTGTGGACAAACGCCCCGGTCCCGTACAGCGATGTGAGCCGTACGGGACCGGGGCGGCGCTTCAAGCTGCCGTTACTGGTTCTGCGGCGGCAATGCGGCGATGAAGGCGTGGTCGCGCTCGATCAGGCCGAGCTTGCTGGCACCACCGGGCGATCCGAGCTCGTCGAAGAACTCGACGTTCGCCTTGTAGTAGTCCTTCCACTCTTCCGGAGTGTCGTCCTCGTAGAAGATCGCCTCGACCGGGCAGACCGGTTCGCAGGCTCCACAGTCGACGCATTCGTCCGGGTGGATGTACAAGGACCGGGAGCCCTCGTAAATGCAGTCGACCGGGCACTCCTCGATGCACGCCTTGTCCTTGACGTCGACACAAGGCTGCGCGATGACGTAGGTCACGCTGTCGTTCCTCCTCGATACGGGCGTTGGCGGGCCGTCTTCAGGCTCCGCTCGCCTGGCGCGCGGGAGCGCGGCGTCGTCGATGCCCACCTCTAGTATCTCCGTTCCCGGGCATGATCCGAACAGGAGGGGCGTACAGAGCTGTGGAATTCACTGCGGGCGGACGGCTCGAGGTCCGAATTACCCCTGCTGACGTGGGCAAACGGGTATCGGTCCGGCGCCTCAACGATGGGTCGAGGACGGGCGGTAAGTTCACTGACACGGTGGGTGTTCTCACATCGTGGAACGGCGGTGTGGTACTGATCACACGGCGCGACGGTGAGCGTGTCCGCATCGTGGAGAGCTCCTTGGTGGCGGGCAAAGTCGTCCCCTCCGCCCCGGCCCGCAGGCGCGGCCCCGCGGCGTCCTACCCGGAACTGGCCCGGGTCTCCGCACGCGCCTGGCAGCCCGTGGAGAGCGAGGCGCTCGGCGAATGGGAGCTGCGGGCGGCGGCCGGATTCACCCGGCGGGCCAACTCGGTGCTGCCGGTGGGCGATCCGGGACGGCCGCTGGACGAGGCTCTCGCGTACGTACGTCACTGGTACGAGCAGCGGGAACTGCCCGCCTACATACAGACCGCGACCGGGGCCGACGGCACCCAGGAGCTGCTCTGCGCGGAGCTCGAGGAGCGGGGCTGGGAGCGCGAGGTGAGCGCGGAGCTCCACGTCGGCGCTCTCGCCCCGCTCGGCGATCCCGACCTGCCCGAGGCGACCGTGGAAAGGGTGCATCTTTCACGCTCTTTCGACGAGGCGTGGCTGCGGCGGTACAAGCGATTCGGGGTGCCGGGACCTCATGTGGGCAAGGTGCTGGCGGGCGGCCCCTCGGTGTGGTTCGCTTCCGTGCCCGGGGCCTCTTTCGACGCGGGGCCCGCGGCGATCGGGCGCTGCGTCGTGGACGGGCGCTGGGCGGGATTCATGGCGGTCGAGGTGGATCCGGCACACCGCAGGCAGGGACTTGCCACCGCGGTGATGGCCGCGCTGTCCCGGCAGGCGCTCTCCGAAGGCGCTTCGGCGGCCTGGCTTCAGGTCGAGGACGACAACGAGGGTGCGCGGAAGCTGTACGGCGGTCTTGGCTTCGCCGCGCACCACACGTACCACCACTATCGATACCCGTCGGCTCGGTAGCTTCTACCGGCCGACTCGGTAAGTAAGGCACGAGGCACGCATGCACGAGGAGTCAAGGACCGCCGCGTCCCGGCGGCGGTTCGCTGAGGAGGCCAGGTCCGAGCGGCCCGACCTGTCCCTGCTGTGCCTCCTGGTGAGCGCGGAGGCAGATCCCGAACTCGACGACGACGGCATCGACGCCGCGCAGATCGAGCTCGACCGGCTCGCAGGACTGCTGCCCTACCGCCCCGGCGGGGCGCGGGAGTGGGCCGCCGCGCTCGCCGAACTCCTGGGCGGGCGGTGCGGGTTCATGGGGACGCCCGCCGACTATCAGCGTCTGGAGTCCTCCCTCCTCCACGAGGTGCTCCAGCGCCGCCGGGGCCTGCCGATCCTGCTCTCGGTGGTGTGGATCGAGGTGGCACGCCGGGCGGGCGCGCCCGTCTACGGCGTCGCGCTGCCCGGTCACTTCATCGTCGGGTTCGGCCCCCGTGACGAGCAGGTCCTGACCGACCCGTTCGCCGGGGGGCGGCTGCTCACGGGCGAGGACGCGGAGCTGCTCGTGGCCGGGTCCTCGGGCGGCACGGTGTCCCCCTCGATGCTGACGCCCGCCGATCCGCTGAACATCGTGCTGCGGATCCTCAACAACATCCGCGCGTGGGCGGCGGCCCGCCCCGAGCGCTCGGACGTCGCGCTCTGGGCCGTCGAGCTCTCCCTGCTGCTGCCCTCGCACCCGGCGCGCCTGCGCTACGAACGGGCCCAACTCCTGGTCCAGCGCGGCGACTTCCTCGCGGGAGCGGCGGAGCTCGAGACCTACGCCGACGTGGTGACGACGGTGGAGCCGACCACGGCGGACCGGGTGCGGGACCAGGCTCGGGCCGCGCGCGCCATGCTCAACTGACGGGTCCCTCGGCGGCTCCCGTGGCGGGTCCCTTGGCGGCTCCTGTAGCGGCTCCCGTGCGGGCGTAACGCCCCGGAGCGATCCCCACCACCCGCTTGAAGTGCCGGGTGAGGTGCGACTGGTCGTAGAAACCGGCGGCGGCCGCCACCTCGCCCGGCCGCAGGCCCGCCAGGAGGAGCCTGCGGGCGTGGTCGACGCGGCGGGACATCACGTACTGGTGCGGCGCGATGCCGAAGGCCCCGCTGAAGGCGCGTACGAGATGGCTGGGGTGGGCGTGGACCAGGCGCGCGGCCTCGTCGAGCGTCACGCCGTCGAGCAGCCGCTCGTCGAGGAGATCGCGGAGGTCGCGGGCCACGCCCCGGCCGGGGCCGCCCGGTGCGGGGGTGGCGATCCTGGGGCGCAGGTGTCCGCGCAGCCGCTCGCCGATCAGCGCCAGGCGGCTCTCGGCCTCCAGCTCGTCGCCCCGGTGCGCCAGGGCCGCGTGCAGCTGGCCCACACGCCGACGCAGGACGGGGTCGACCAGATCGGGGCCGTCCACCGCGGGGCCGATGAAGCTCTCGTCCAGCTGCGTCATGTCCAGGTAGAGCACGCGCTTGCGGAAGCCGTCGGGGGTGGCGGGCGAGCCGTTGTGCGGGACCTGCGGCGGGAGCAGCGAGACGGTGTCGCCCGGGGTGCCGTGCTCATGGCGGTCCAGGTCGTACCGGACGGCTCCGTCGTCCACGATCAGCAGGGTCCACGCGTCGTGGACGTGCATCGGATACGCGTGCTCGGTGAAGTGGGCGTGGAAGACCTCCACGACACCCGCGACCGGCGGGCGCCATGCGGAGATCTCCTGCCGGGCCACCATGCAAGAAACGTACAAGACGCGGCGGCGGACCACTCGGCAGTCTCGATGCATGAGAACCACCGCTGAGACAGACATCGCCGCGACGGAATCCGCCGGGGTCACGGGCGAGGCGCCCGTCCGCTTCGACACGAAGATCGCCGTCCTGCTCCGTGACGACCTGGAGCCCTGGCAGCGCCTCAACGTGACGGCGTTCCTGGTCAGCGGGCTCGGCACGGCGGCTCCCGAGGTGATCGGCGAGCCGTACGAGGACGCCGACGGCACCCCCTACCTGCCGATGTTCCGCCAGCCCGTCCTGGTCTTCGAGGGGTCGAAGGAGACGCTGACCGCCGCGCACGGCCGCGTGCTGTCCCGCTCGCTGCCGCGGGCGGTGTTCACGTCGGACCTGTTCGCCACCGGCAACGACCGGGACAACCGGGCGGCGGTGCGGGCCGTGCCGGCCGACCAGCTCGACCTGGTGGGGATCGCCGTCCACGGTCCGCGCAATGCCGTCGACAAGATCCTCAAAGGGGCCCGGATGCATCCTTGACCGCCGGGGGCGGCAGCACGGAACGCAGCACGGAGTGCAGCACGGTGCGAGATCGGAGCGCTATCGATCGGCCCGGCAGGGCACGAAGCTCCTATGCACCCCCTATCCCCCGAGCGGCGACGTCTCTTCGCCGATCAGGCACGGTCCGCGCGGCCCGATCTCGCGCAGCTGTGCCTGCTGATCGGCGCGGAGGCGGACCCGGATCTCGACGAAGCGGGCATGCGCGCGGCGCGGCGCATCCTCGACCGCCTGGCCGAACAGCTGGCCGAACAGCTGGCCGAGCGGCTACCCGATCAGGCCACCGGCCCCCGGTCCTGGGCTCTGGCGCTGGCCGAACTGCTCGGCCAGCGCTATGGGTTCAAGGGCAGGCCCGGCGACTACCAGCGCCTCCAGTCGGTGCTCCTGCACGAAGTCCTGCGGCGGCGCAGAGGCCTGCCCATCCTGCTCTCCGTAGTGTGGATCGAGGTGGCGCGCCGCGCGGGCGCACCCGTCCACGGGGTGGCCCTGCCCGGTCACTTCGTGGTCGGCTTCGGCACCCGCGACGATCAGGTGCTCGCCAATCCCTTCGCGGGAGGCGACGTACTGTCCCGCACGGACGCGGAGTTGATGGTGGCCGGGGCCACGGGCGCACCGCTCGCGCCGTCGATGCTGAGCCCGGCGGGGCCCCTGGACATCGTGCTGCGCGTCCTCAACAACATCCGTGCGTGGGCCGCGGCGCGCCCCGAGCGCTCGGACGTCGCGCTCTGGGCCGTCGAACTCTCCCTGCTGCTGCCCGCGCACTCCGACCGGCTGCACTACGACCGGGCCCAACTCCTGGTCCAGCGCGGCGACTTCCTGACCGGCGCCCTGGAGATCGAGACGTACGCCGACGCCCTTGCCGCCTCCGACGAGGCGGCGGCGGTGCGGCTGCGCCAGGAGGCGCACGGGGCGCGGGCGATGCTGAACTGAGGCCCTGGGCAGGGCAGTTCAGAGCCAGCCCTTGTCCCGGGCGACCTTCACCGCCTCGGCGCGGTTGCGCACGGCCAGCTTCTGGATCGCCGTCGAGAGGTAGTTGCGGACCGTGCCCGCCGAGAGGTGCAGGGCCGTGGCCAGTTCGGCGTTGGTGGCGCCGTCGGCCGCGGCGCGCAGGACCTCGCGCTCGCGGTCGGTCAGCGGGTTCGCGCCGCCCGCGAGCGCCGCGGCCGCGAGCGTGGGGTCGATGACCCGCTCCCCCGCGAGGACCTTGCGGACCGCTTCGGCGAGCTGGGCCGCGGGCGCGTCCTTGACCAGGAAGGCATCGGCGCCCGCCTCCATGGCGCTGCGCAGATAGCCGGGGCGGCCGAAGGTGGTGAGCACCACGATCTTCAACTCCGGCAGCTCGGCGTGGAGTTCGGCCGCCGCCTCGATGCCCGTGCTGCCCGGCATCTCGATGTCGAGCAGCGCCACGTCCACCGCGTGCTCGCGCGCCGCCGCCAGGACCTCGTCGCCGCGGGCCACCTGGGCGACCACCTCGATGTCCGGCTCAAGGCCGAGCAGCGCCGCGAGCGCCTCACGGACCATCGACTGGTCCTCGGCGAGGAGCACCCTGACGGGGCCGCCCGCACTGTTCGTACTCATGGCGAAGATCCTAGGGCGGCGTCGCCGGACGCCGGTGTCTCGCCCCGGTCAAGGGGCACCCTCGCCGTGAGCCTGAAGCCCCTGCGGTCGCCCGGCCCCACGTCCAGGACGCCGCCGACCGCCTCCACGCGCTCGGTCAGGCCCGTCAGGCCGTTGCCCTGGGCGGCGGCCTGACCGCCCCTGCCGTCGTCCTCCACCGACAGCTCGACGACCGGGCCGTCGAGGGTGTGCCGCGAGGTGAACGCCACCGTGCAGCGGCGCGCGCCGCTGTGCCGCACGACGTTCGTCACCGCCTCGCGCAGCGCCCAGGCCAGCGCCGTCTCCCCCTCCTCCGCGGGCAGCACGGCGGGCGCCTGAAGCGGTACGTCGGCCTCGACACCGGCGGCGGTCAGCGCCGTGCGGGCGCCCGCGAGCTCGCCGGCGAGGGTGCGCCTGCGGTAGCCGGAGACCGCCTCGCGCACGTCCACCAGGGCCTGGCGGCTGACCTGCTCGATGTCCGCCACCTGCTGCGCCGCCTTGTCGGGGTGGGCCGGGAGCATTCGCCCTGCGAGCTCGCTCTTCAGCGTGATCAGGGAGAGCGAGTGGCCCAGGAGATCGTGCAGGTCGCGGGCGAGCCGCAGCCGCTCCTCGTTGGCGGCCAGTTGGGCGACGGTGGCCCGTGCCTGGCGCAGCTGGATCGTCGTACGGACCAGCTCGCGCACGCCGGTCATCGCGAAGCCGACCAGGAGGGTCAGCACGGCGAGGCTGCCGAGCAGGTCCGCGACGCTGTCGGTGCGCAGGCCGATCAGGATCATCACGCCGGTGACGGCCGGGATGGCCCACGCCGCGTGCCGCAGCGGCAGCACGGCCCCCGCGGACACGGCGACGTAGACGAAGAGCCCGAGCCAGGCCGTGCCGAAGGCGAACGAAAGGATCATGGCAAGCGCGAGCAGCGCCCCGAACGACACGTGCACCACGCGCCACTCGAACACCCTGGAGGTGTAGCGGAAGACCAGGGTCAGATAGCAGATCACGAAGGCGGTCAGACCGAGGCTGCCCAGCACCGTGGCCGTGCCGCCGTGCTCGCCTCCCACCAGGTCCTCCACCGGACTGGCGAGGAAGACCAGCCAGATGCCGATCCACAGCGCCTTCGTCCACAGCTGGCGGCGGTCCGCCACCGGACGGCCGAAGCTCTTCAGCGGGTGGCCGGGCTCGGGGCAGTCGGTGTCGTTCACGCCTTCGATGTGTCCTTCCGGTACAGCCAGGCCGCGCCGCCCGCGAAGAGGACGAAGTACCCGACGAGGAGCGCGATGTCCTTCGCGTGCGGGGCGTCGCCCAGTTCGATGGCCTGTCCGAGGGCAGCGTACGCATGGGTCGGCAGCCAGGCCGCGATGTCGCTCAGCCACTGCGGGAAGGTGGCCGTGGGCATCCACAGGCCGCCGAGCACGGAGAGCCCGAAGTACACGATCATCGTGATCGGGCGGACGGCGTCGCCGGTCGCGAGATAGCCGATGGCCACACCGAGCGCGGCGAAACAGAGGCTGCCCGCCCAGATCGCGGCGGTCAGGGCCAGCCACTGCCAGGCTTCAAGGCGTACGTCCTTGACGATCGCGGCGACCACGAACACCACGACGATCGACGGCAGGCTGACCACGGCGGCGCTGGCCGTCTTGGCGATCACATAGCCGCGCCCCGGCAGGCTCGTCAGGCGCAGCTGGCGCACCCAGCCGCTCTCGCGCTCCTTGGCGATGCGCTCGCTGTTGCCCATGAGGACGGCGGTGAGGGCGCCGAACGACGCCATCGACACCATGAAGAAGGCGGGGAGCGCGAGGCCCGTGTCGCCGACCATGTCCGTGCTGTTCTGGCCGCCCGCGATGATCAGGAAGAGCATCGACGGATAGATCACCGAGAAGAACAGGAACTTCTTGTTGCGCAGGGCGCGGATGATTTCCAGCTTGATCAGCATGTCCCTGCCTCCTTCTTGGCCTCCTCGGCCTCGGTGATCGCCACGAAGGCCTGCTCCAGGCCGAGGCCCGCGACTTCGAGGTTGCGGGGGTAAAGACCGAGCCCGTACAGCGCGTGCACGGTGGCGTCGGCGTCCGTCGACTGGAGCCGTACGGTGTGGCCCGACACGTCCACGGCGGTGAGGAACGGCAGCGCGCGGAGCTGCTCGGCGAGTCCGGCGTCCAGCTCGGCGAGGTCGAAGGCGACCCTCCGTGCCCCCGCCTTCGCCTTGATCTCGGCGGCCGTGCCGTCCGCGAGGAGACGGCCGCGGTGCAGGACCAGGACCCGGTCCGCGATCGCGTCGGCCTCTTCCAGGTAGTGCGTGGCGAACAGGACCGTGCGGCCCTGGTCGGCCTGCTCGCGCATGGTGGCCCAGAAGGCCTGGCGCACGGTGACGTCCATGCCGGTGGTCGGCTCGTCCAGGACGATCAGGTCGTTCGCACCGGCGGTCGCGAGTGCGAATCGGACGCGCTGTTCCTGCCCGCCGGAGAGCTTGTCGACCTTGCGGCCCGCGAGCTGGGTGAGGCCCGCGGCGGCCAGCACGTCGTCCGCGCGGTACGGCCTGGGGTGCAGATCGCAGGCGAGCCGCACCAGCTCGCGGACGGTGACCTCCCCCATCAGGCCGCCGCTCTGGAGCATCGCGCCGACCCGGCCCGCGGTGATCGCCTCGCGCGGGCTCGTCCCGAAGACCCGCACGGTGCCGCTGTCGGCGTGCCGCAGGCCGAGGAGCAGGTCGAGCGTGGAGGACTTGCCCGCGCCGTTCGGTCCGAGGAGGGCGACGGTCTCGCCGGGGTGGAGATCGAGCGTGAGGGAGTCCACGGCGCGGACGTCCCCGAAGCTCTTGGTCACCTGCTCGAAGCTCACCGCGGTGACGGGCGGTGCTGCGGTCGTCGTCATGTGATCCATCGTCGCCAGAGGGCGGTCGACGGCGGCAGTGTCGTGTGTGCCGAGTCCGGGGTGACAGATGTCATGCGGACCGGCACGTGGGGGCGCCCCGAAGGGGCGCGGGGAACTGCGCGCCCGGCCACAGCCGACCCGCAGCAGTTCCCCGACCGCTGCTCCAGCGAAGCGCCTAGTTGGCGTTGGTCTCGATCACGCCGACCCGCTCCGTCGGCGTCTTGCCGATCAGCGCCTTGTTCATCGCGGCCGCCACGTCGGTCGGCTGGACCGGCGTCTTGTCGCCGTTGCCGCGCTGGATCAGGATGCCGTCGAAGACGTTGCCGTACAGCTTCTTGAGCTCCGCGAGGTTGTAGTGCGGCTGGAGGCTGCCGTTCTCGGCCACCTTCGTCTCAAGGATCTTCGGCAGCGACTTCGCCGGGCCGAAGGGGATCGACGCGGTGCCCGCCTTGATCGTGACGTTGGCCGACATGGCGGGCTTCGCGAAGCGCGTCATGAACTTGTCGACCTCGGCGTTCGCGACGGTCGGCTTGCGGGTCGTGACGGGCACGTCGACCGTGCCGGCGCTGCCGGTCTCGACCTGCTTCTTGTACCCCTCGGAGACGGCCTTCGTCGAGGCGGCGACGTCGATGCCGTTGCCCGCCTTGCCGTACACGGGGACGGCCTTTCCGGGCACGAACTTGACCCCGCCCTCCTTGGCCGAGCCCGAGCCGCCCGCGGCGCGCTCCAGGGCGGCCGCCAGCTTCTCCTCGTCCACGGGCATGACCGGCTCGGCGACACGCTCGCCGCCGAAGAGCGATCCGATCACCGATACGGGGTTGTAGTCGCTGCCCGCCGCCTCGCGGACGGTGGCCTGGCTGTCCAGGGTCAGGCCCGCCTGGTCCGGCTTGAGCGTGACCGTCTCGCCGTCGACCGACAGCTTCAGGGGCTTGATGACGTCCTTGCCGATCGCCGCGTCGAGCTTCTTGACGGCCTCGTCGCGCGTGCCGCCGCCGATGTCGACGCCGAGCACGGTGGTGCCCTTCGGCACGTCGGCGTGGTTCATCAAGAGACCGGCGCCATAGGCCCCGCAGGCCACGACGACCACGGCGACGCCCACCAGGACGAGCTTGTTGCGCCCCTTCTTCTTGGACGGGGCCGCGGCGACGGGCACGTTCGGCTGCACCGGCTCGGGCAGCTTGGGCGGGGTGTGCGGCACGGGTCCGTCGGTGTGCTGCGGGCCCGTGGCGAACGGCGAGTTCTGGGCGGGCGGTACGACGGGGATGCCGCTGGTCAGGGTGTCGCCCGAGACGTTGGTCCCGGGGGACGGCGCGCTGGGGCCGCCGGGGATGGAGCCGGGGCCGCCGTGGACCGGGCCGCCGGGGGGACCCTGGAGGGGGCCCGCCTTCTGCGGGGTGAGGATGGCCGTGTCGTCGCCCATGGCGGGCGCGCCCGCGCCCGAACGGGCGGCGGGGTTGGCCGGGTTGGGGCGATGGCCCGGGTTGGCCGGGTTGCCGGGGCCGCCCTGGTTGCCGGGACCGCCCGGGTTCGGCGGAGCCATCGGGTTCGCGCGGCCCGCCGGGTTGGCCTGGTTCGCCGGGTCGGCCGGACGGGCCGGGTTCGGCGCCATCGGGCCGTCGCCGGTCACCGGTCCGCCGGTCGGGCCCGAGGGCCCACGGCCGCCGTCACCCGCGGCGCCTCCGGAGAAGTACGGCAGGTCCCCGCGCTGGGGGTCGCCGCCCTGCGGCGCACCCGTGCCGAGCGGGCCCGCCGCCACGGCACCGGACACGTCGAAGGAGCCCGTACCGGAGCCGCCTGCTCCGGGACCGCCCGCTCCCGGAGCGCCGGGTCCCGAGCCGCCGGATGCCGACGTGCCGGATCCGGACGTGCCGTTCCCGCCGGTGCCCGCGCCGCTCTTGCGCGGTGCGAACCAGTCGCTCGTCTTCTCCTCCGCCGGAGCGGAAGCGGAAGCAGAAGGGGACCCGGGTCCGCCGGAGGAAGGTCCCTCGGGCGCGGAGCCCGAAGCCGACATCCCGGCGGAACCGGGACCCCCGGCGCCGTTCGCGGACCCCGGACGCCCGGCGCCGTCCCCGGCGTCGGACCTGTCCGCCGCGCGGCCCGCGTCCTGCGGACGCGGCGCGTTCACGTCGCTCTCCGCCATGGGCGTGCGCATGACGACCGGTGGGATCGGCCGCGACCCGGGGATGTTGATCCGGATGCGCGTGGTCAGCGTGGTCTCGGTCTTGGGCTCGTCGGGCCGCTCCTCGGCGGCCTGCCGCTGCGCGCCGTCCGGGGCGCCGTCCGACGCGGCGCCCTGCGCGGGGGAGCCGTACGGCGGCGTCCCCGAGGGGTAAGCGGCTCCACCGCGCCCCTGGGGCCCGGAGGACGAACTGTCAGTTTCACGACTCAAGGCAGGTTCTCCCGGTTGGCTCCGCCGCCCGTCTCGACCTCACTCGGGCGGCTCGGCGGCGCGCACCACCATACTGGCCGCCGCCGGCACTCATCCTGTGACCGCCGTCAAACCCGTGCGGGGCACGGGCTGAAGTGGTACGTCACTTGCCAAGTCGGGCAGCGGGCCCGCCTGGTTGCGGCCGCTAGCCGAGGGTGGCACACATCACAGCGACCGCCATTCCGCCCAGCAGGAAGGCGTACGACCCGATTCCGGCGCCGAAGAGGAAGTCCCCCTCGGGCCGGCTGGCCGTGAGCAGCATGACGGCGACGAGCCAGCCCGCCGCCGGTGCCACCGCCCCCGCCCTGCTGCCGATGACACGCACCCCTCCGTGGAAGAGCCCCGCGGCCCCGAGGAGCGCGAGCAGCAACCCGCCCGGGAACCAGCCCCCTTGGACGAGCGCGCCGGCCGTGCCGACGACCGCGCCAAGGACGAAGAGGACGCCATAAGAGGCGATACGGGCGAAGTTCAGCGGCTGGGCGAGCGCGCTGCCGCCGGGTGGCACGGCGGCGGACGCACCGGAACCGGAACCGGACGGTGCCCCCGACGCCGCACGCGAACGAGTACTCACAGTGCCGTCACCCCTTCGTGCCCCGCGCCCGCGAGTCCCGCGAACAGATCCGTCTCACGCTCGCCGTCCACCGCACCGGCCTCTCCTCGCACCAACTCGTAGTACTCCACATCGAAGATCGGCTGCGCGAGCCCGTTCGACAGGACGAAGAGCGGTCCCTGCACCTCGATCTGCGTGGCGTGCGCGCGCATCGCCGCCGCCTTCGTCCGCGCGAAGGCCCTTCCGTCGATCTCCGCCGTGACGCGTTCGTCCTCCGTCACACCGGGGACGTCCGCGACCACGCCGGGGGTCGTGAACGGCGAGTGCCGCAGGGCACCCTCCATCCACCGGAACCGCTCTTCGACGACGGAGCGCGGCGCACGGTTCCAGTAGATCTTGCCGATGGTGTGCGGTTCGCCGAGATCCGCGCGGAAGGCCCCCTCGGCCGCGAGGTCCGCGGCACGCATCGCGACCCGGTGGGCCTGGATGTGATCGGGGTGGCCGTACCCGCCGTCCGGGTCGTACGTCACGAGCACCTGGGGCCGCACCTCGCGGATGACCTCGACGAGGTCCGCGGCGGCGGCATCGAGATCGGCGGACCAGAAGGCGCCCGCCCGGTGGTTCTGCTCGATGCCCATCATCCCGGAGTCGCGGTAGCGTCCCGTGCCGCCGAGGAACCGGTGGTCGGTGACGCCAAGCTCCTTCATGGCCGCGGCCAGCTCGCCGATGCGCTGGGGGCCGAGCGCGTCCTCGCGGTCGGCCGCGAGATGGGCGAGCTCGGGCGGGATGACCTCGCCCTCCTCGCCCAGCGTGCAGGTCACCAACGTGACATGGGCGCCGTCGGCCACGTACTTGGCCATCGTCGCGCCATTGTTGATCGACTCGTCGTCGGGGTGCGCGTGCACGAGCAGCAGACGCCGGGCGGGCAGTTCCGTCATGGGACCACCCTACGAGCACCCCGCGCACTGATCAGAACGTGCTGCGCACGGATCAGAACTTGATGTCGCCGATCATCCCCGCCACGTTCGTCGTCAGCTCATTGATCGTCGGTGCGATGGAGGAGCTCGCGAGATAGAAGCCGAGCAGCACGCAGACGATCATGTGGCCCGTCTTCAACCCTGACTTCTTGACCAGCAAGAAGACAATGATCGCCAGTAGCACCACCGCCGAAATCGAGAGTGCCACGGCGGCTCACCTCCAAGTCCCAGACCCTGCACCAGTGCGGACGCCAGCAGGTACATACCCACTAAGCGCTACGGATCATAACTATCCGTGGGTCCGCATGACTCGGAGCACGGCAGCACAAGGGGGCGCATGCCCCCTAGGCTCGGGGAATGACCACCGAGACGCCCGCAACCGCCGGGCCCGCCGAGAGTCAGGCGCAGCGGCTCTCCTTCCCTCGCCTGCACGCCCGCACGCAACGTTTCACTCTCGGTGCGCCCCGCGCGTTCACGGTGGCGCCCGACGGATCCCGCGTCGCCTTCCTGCGCTCGTCGTCCGGCACGGACCGGGCGAACCAACTCTGGGTCCTGGACCTGGAGGACGGTGCCGTCGAGCGTGTCGCGGCCGACCCCCAGGCCCTCCTGAAGGGCGCCGCAGAGCGGCTCTCCGCCGAGGAACGCGCCCGCCGTGAGCGCAGCCGCGAAGGCGGCGCGGGCATCGTGGGCTACGCGACGGACGCGGCGGTGGAGCTGGCCGCCTTCACCCTCTCCGGACGGCTCTTCACCGCGGAGCTGCGCGCGGGCACGGCACGTGAACTGCCCGCTCCCGCCCCGGTGATCGACCCGCGCCCCTCGCCCGACGGCCGCCACATCGCGTACGTCGCCGGGGGCGCCCTGCGGGTGACGGGCGCCGACGGCGAGGGCGACCGGGCGCTTGCGGCACCGGAGCCGGACTCCGTCGAGAAGGAGACCGTGACGTACGGCCTGGCGGAGTTCATCGCGGCCGAGGAGATGGGGCGTTCGCGGGGCTTCTGGTGGTCGCCCGCGTCGGACCGGCTCCTGGTCGCACGCGCCGACGACGCCCCGGTGCGGCGCTGGTGGATCGCCGATCCCGCACATCCGGAGACGGAACCCTCGCGGGTCGCGTACCCGGCGGCGGGCACGGCCAACGCGGACGTACGCCTCTTCGTCGTGACCCTGGACGGCGCGCGCACCGAGGTGATGTGGGACCGCGCCCGCTACCCCTATCTGGCGCGGGTGCACTGGTCGTCGGCCGGGGCGCCGCTGCTCCTCGTCCAGTCCAGGGACCAGCTCAGCCAGCTCTACCTGGCGGTGGACCCGGACGACGGATCGACCCGCATGGTGCACGCGGAAGAGGATCCGCAGTGGCTCGAACTCTTCCCCGGCGCCCCGTCCTGGTCCCCCAGCGGGAGGCTGGTGCGGATCGTGGACGAGGGCGGCGCGCGGGTCCTCGCGGTGGGTGAACGTCCGCTGACGGGACCGCAGTTGCACGTGCGCGCGGTGCTCGACGTGGCGGACGACGACGTCCTGGTCTCGGCGTCGGCGGGAGCGGCGGCGGCCGCCCCGGAGACGGGCGAGATCCACGTCTACCGCGTCAACGAACTGGGCGTGGAGCGCGTATCCGTCGAACCCGGGGTGCACTCGGCGGTCCGCTCGGGCGGCCTCACGGTCCTCGTGTCGGCCACCCTTGACCAGCCGGGCTCCCGCGTCCAGGTAATGCGCGACGGCAAGCAGGTGGCGACCGTCGCCTCATACGCGCAGCGTCCGGGGCTCACGCCGCGCGTGACTCTCACCGAGGGGGGCGCACGCAAGATCCCGTGCGCCGTCCTGCTCCCCACGGACTACGTGGAGGGCTCGGGCCCCCTGCCCGTGCTCCTCGATCCGTACGGCGGCCCGCACGGCCAGCGGGTCCTCGCGGCCCACAATCCGTACCTCACGTCCCAGTGGTTCGCCGACCAGGGCTTCGCGGTGATCGTCGCGGACGGCCGGGGCACTCCGGGCCGCTCCCCCGCCTGGGAGAAGGAGATCCGCCGCGACTTCACCCTGACCCTCGACGACCAGGTGGACGCGTTGCAGGGCCTCGCCGCCTCGCACCCCCTGGACCTGGACCGGGTCGCCATCCGCGGCTGGTCCTACGGCGGTTACCTCGCCGGGCTCGCGGTCCTGCGCCGCCCCGATGTCTTCCACGCGGGGGTGGCGGGGGCGCCGGTGACGGACTGGCGGCTGTACGACACGCACTACACGGAGCGGTACCTGGGCGACCCGGGTGCGGATCCGGCGCCGTACTCCCTGAGCTCCCTCGTCACCGAGGAGGGTCTTGTGGCCCCGGAGAACCCGTCACGGCCGCTGATGATCGTGCACGGCCTCGCGGACGACAACGTGGTGGTGGCGCACGCCCTGCGCCTGTCCTCGGCGCTCCTTGCCGCGGGGCGCCCGCACGAGGTGCTCCCGCTGTCCGGGGTGACGCACATGACCCCGCAGGAACAGGTGGCGGAGAATCTGCTGCTGCTTCAGGTGGACTTCCTGAAGCGGTCGCTGGGACTCCACCGGGCCTAGGAGGCACGGCGACCGGCCGGGGCGACATGGCAAAACCCCGGCCGGTCTACGGCACCCGCACGGCCGTACGTTCGTAAGCCTGCCGGGTGCGTATATCGCGGGGGCGACGGTGTGGTTGCTCGCGTGTTAAGCGCTGAGCGGCAGCCTTGGACGCCGTCAATCACCGGCTCCGCCGAGTTCGTCCTCAAACGCCGGACGGGCTGGAAGTCCGGCCCTACGGAACCACCTGCTTCTCCTCCGCGAAGTGGCACGCCGAGTCATGTGCCTGAGGCCCCTCGGCCGAACGGAACACCGCCGGGACGGCAAGCAGCGGCACCTCCAGAGCGCACCGCTCCTGCGCCTTCCAGCACCGCGTGCGAAACCGGCACCCCGACGGCGGATTCGCCGGCGACGGCACGTCCCCGCTCAGGATGATCCGCTCCCGATGCTCCCGCGCCTCGGGATCAGGCACCGGCACGGCCGAGAGCAGCGCCTGCGTGTACGGATGCGTCGGATGCTCGTAGATCTCCTCGTCGGAGCCGATCTCCACGATCCGGCCCAGGTACATCACGCCCACCCGGTCCGAGATGTGCCGCACGATCGACAGGTCGTGCGCGATGAACACGTAACTCAGGTCGAAGTCGTTCTGGAGCTGGTCCAGGAGGTTCACCACCTGGGCCTGCACCGAGACGTCGAGCGCCGAGACCGGTTCGTCCGCCACGATGATCTCGGGGCGCAGCGCCAACCCCCTCGCGATGCCGATGCGCTGGCGCTGACCGCCGGAGAACTGGTGCGGGTAGCGGTTGATGTACTCGGGGTTCAGGCCCACCACGTCGAGCAGCTCCTGCACCTTCTGCCGGCGCGAGCCCTTCGGCGCGACCTCCGGATGGATCTCGTACGGCTCCCCGATGATGTCGCCGACCGTCATACGCGGGTTCAGCGACGTGTACGGGTCCTGGAAGACCATCTGGATGTTGCGGCGCACGGCCTTCAGCGCGCGCCCGGACAGCTTGCTGATGTCCTCGCCCTTGTAGCGGATCTCGCCCGCCGTGGGCCGCTCCAGGTTCACCAGCATCTTCGCGACCGTCGACTTGCCGCAGCCGGACTCCCCCACGATGCCGAGCGTCTCGCCCTGGCCGAGGTCGAAGTCGACGCCGTCGACGGCCTTGACCGCGCCGATCTGCTTGCGGATGACGATGCCCTGCGTGAGGGGGTAGTGCTTGACCAGGCCCCGCACCTGGAGGATCGGCTCACGGCCCGACGGCGAGCCGAGCACGGCGAACTCGTGCTCGGCCTGCGCCTTGTGCATCAGCTGCCGTGCGGTCTCGCCCTCGTCCTCCAGCTGCTTCTTGCTGATGTGCTCACCACGAGGCATGGAGCGTCTCCTTCCAGAAGTGGCAGGCGCTCCGGCGATGGGCGGCCAGGCCTTCGTACGTCACCTCGGCGAGCGGCGGCACATCGGTCCTGCAGATGTCCTGTGCCATCGGGCAGCGGGGGTTGAAGGCGCAGCCCGGCGGGATGTTCATGAGGTTGGGCGGCAGGCCCTTGATCGCGTAGAGCTCCTGGCCCTTCTGGTCGAGCCGGGGGATCGACTCCAGCAGGCCGCGCGTGTACGGGTGCGCGGGGGCCTTGTAGATCTCGTGGACGGGAGCCTTCTCGACGATGCGGCCCGCGTACATGACGGCGATGTTGTCGGCGACGTCCGCCACGACGCCCAGGTCGTGGGTGATGAGGATCAGGCCCATGTTCAGCTCGCGCTGGAGCTCGGCGAGCAGGTCCATCACCTGGGCCTGGACGGTCACGTCCAGGGCCGTGGTCGGTTCGTCGGCGATGATCAGCGAGGGTTCGAGCGCCATCGCCATGGCGATCATGATGCGCTGGCGCATGCCGCCGCTGAACTGGTGCGGGTACTGCCCGACCCGTTCCTTCGCGGCCGGGATGCGCACCCGGTCCATCAGCTCGACGGCCTTGGCCTTGGCGTCCTTGCGGGACATCCCCTGGTGGACGACGTACATCTCGCCGAGCTGCTGGCCGACGCTGACCACCGGGTTCAGGGACGACAGGGCGTCCTGGAAGATCATCGCCATGCCGGCGCCGCGCGTCTTGCGCCGCTCCTCCGCCTTGAGCTTCAGGAGGTCCTGGCCCTTGAAGAGGATCTCGCCGCCGGTGATCTTTCCGGGGGGCATGTCGAGGATGCCCATGATGGCCTGCGCGGTCACGGACTTGCCGGACCCGGACTCGCCGAGCACGGCGAGCGTCTCGCCCTCACTGACGGTGTAGTCGACGCCGTTGACGGCCTTGGCGACGCCGTCCCTGGTCCGGAACTCCACGTGCAGGTCGCGCACTTCGAGCAGCTTGGACGTCCCCGGGGTGGCCGCATCGGACGCGTCGGATGCCACGGTTGCCATGGGCGCCTACCTCAGCTTGGGGTCGAGGGCGTCGCGCACCGCGTCGCCGAGCATGATGAACGCGAGCACGGTGATGGCGAGCGCTCCGGCGGGCCAGAGCAGCATGTGCGGGGCGTTGCGGATGTACTGGGAGGCGGCCGAGATGTCGATGCCCCAGCTCACGGTCGGCGGCTTCAGACCCACGCCGAGGTACGAGAGGGTCGCCTCCAGGGCGATGTACGTGCCGAGCGCGATGGTGGCGACGACGATCACCGGCGCGACCGCGTTCGGCGCGATGTGCCGCAGGAGCATCCGCGAGTTGGAGGCGCCAAGGGCCCGCGCCGCCTGGACGTAGTCGTTCTGCTTGGCGGTGATGACGGATCCGCGGGCGATGCGCGAGAGCTGCGGCCAGCCGAGCAGGACCATGAAGCCGATCACCGGCCAGACGGTGTTGCTGGTGACGACCGACAGGAGCACCAGGCCGCCGAGCACGACGGGGATGGCGAAGAAGACGTCGGTGATCCGGGAGAGGATCGCGTCCCAGAACCCGCCGAAGAACCCCGCGAGCCCGCCGAGGACGCTGCCCAGGATCGCGACACCGAGCGTGGCGCAGACGCCGACGGTGACCGAGGCGCGGGCCCCGTACACGGTCCGCGTGTAGACGTCGCAGCCCTGTCCGTCGAAGCCGAAGGGATGCCCTGAGGTGGAGCTCTTCTGGGCGTTGGCCAGGTCGCAGTCGAGCGGGTTGCCGGAGGCGATCAGGGACGGCCAGATCGAGATGACGACGAGGAAGGCGATGATGAGGCCCGAGATGATGAAGATCGGGTTCCGTCGCAGCTCGCGCCAGGCGTCGGACCACAGGCTGCGGGCCGGGGCGGAGGGGCCGGTTCCGCCCGGGCCGCCGGGAGTCTTCTCCAGCGTCGTCCCCTCGCTCGCCGCGAGGTCCATCGCGCCGCCCGCACCGGTCGGGGCGATGGCTCCGTCTGGCTCTCGGGGTTCAGGCATAGCGGATCCTCGGGTCGAGTACGGCGTACAGGAGGTCGACGATCAGGTTGGCCACCAGGAAGACCAGGACGAGGACGGTCACGAAGCCGACGACGGTCTGTGTGCTCTGGCGGAGAATCCCCTGGTAGAGCTGGAAGCCGACGCCGTGGATGTTGAAGATCCGCTCGGTGACGATCGCGCCGCCCATCAGCGCGCCGATGTCCGTGCCGATGAAGGTGACCACCGGGATGAGTGAATTGCGCAGCAGGTGCCGGGTGATGACGCGGCGTCTGGGCAGCCCCTTCGCGATGGCCGTGCGGACGTAGTCGGCGCGGCGGTTCTCGGCGATGGAGGTCCGGGTGAGCCGGGTGACGTACGCCAGGGAGACCGAGGCGAGGACGAGCCCCGGGACGATGAGTTCGTTCAGGGGCGCCTCCGAGGAGACGGAGGGTTTCATCACGCCCCATTCGACGCCGAGAAGGAGCTGGAGCAGCAGGCCGGTGACGAAGGTGGGGATCGCGATGACGACGAGCGTCAGGAGCAGTACGACGGTGTCGATGGGGCGCCCGCGCCGCAGGCCCGTGACGACGCCCAGCGAGATCCCGATGACGATCTCGAAGACGATCGCGACGAGCGTCAGGCGGATCGTGAGCGGGAAGGCCGTCGACATCAGCTCGGTGACCTTCTGCCCGTTGAAGGCGGTACCGAAGTCGCCGGTGAAGACATTGCCCATGTAGGTCGCGTATTGCTGCCACACGGGCTTGTCGAGGCCGAATTCCTTCTTCAGCTGCTCGGCCGTCGCGGGGTCGCACTTTCGGTCCCCGCACAGGCCCGCGATGGGGTCGCCCATCACGTTCACCATCAGGAAGATCAGCAGCGTGGCGCCGAAGAAGACGGGGATCATCTGCAGCAGACGCCGGATCACATAACGTCCCATGAAGGGCTCCGGAAGTAACGGGAGCGGTCATCCGGCGCGCATCACCGCGCCGGATGACCGCTCCCTGGCCTCAGCTGACCTTGATCTCGTTGTAGACCGGGACGCTGAACTGGTTCAGCGCCACGTCGGAGACCTTGTCCGAGTAGCCGGCACTGCCGTTCTGGTACCAGAGCGGAATGACCGCCATCTGCTCGGCGAGCACCTTTTCGGCGTCCTGGAAGGTGGAGACGGCCTTTCCGGTGTCGGTCTCGGCGTTGGCCTTGTCGACGAGTTCGTCGAATTTCTTGTCGGACCACTTGCCGTCGTTGGACGGGGCGTCCGTGTAGTACAGCGGCTGGAGGAAGTTCTGGATCAGCGGGTAGTCCATCTGCCAGCCCGCGCGCCAGGCGCCGTCCAGCTTCTGCTGGGAGGCCTTGCTGCGGAAGTCGGCGAAAGTGCCGACCGGACTTCCGACGCAGGACTTGTCATTGCCCAGGGCCTTGTTGATGGAGTTGCAGACGGCGTCGACCCATTCCTTGTGCGAGCCGGTGTCCGCGTTGTACGTGATCTTCAGCGTGCCGCCGGGGATCCCGCCGCCGTCCGCGATCAGCTTCTTCGCCTGGTCCGCGTCGTACTTGCAGGGGTCGCCGCAGAGCCCGGACTTGTAGCCGCCGGCCTCGCCGAGCACCGGCGACGTCCAGTCGGTGGCGGGGGTACGGGTCTTCTGGAAGATGGTCTCGGTGATCTGCTCACGGTTGATCGCCATGGAGAGCCCCTGACGGACCTTCTCCATTCCGGCCTTCGACCACTTGCTGTCGTAGAACGGGAAGGCGAGGGTCTGGATGATGCCCGCAGGGGTGTTGATGTAGCGGTCACCCAGGTCGTTCTTGGCGTTCTTGAGCTGCGATGCGGGAACGTCGTCGACGAGGTCGAGGTTGCCCGCCATCAGGTCCGTGTAGGCGGTGTTGTTGTCGGTGTAGACCTTCAGGTCCACACCGCCGTTCCGCGCCTTGTCCTCACCGGTGTACCCGTCCCATTTCCGCAGGGACATCTTGGATCCCTTGGCGTACGAGTCCACGGTGTACGGACCGTTTCCGACGGGCTTGGCGAGCCACGCGTCGTGGTCGTCGTAGAACGCCTTGGGCAGCGGCGCGAAGGCCGGATAGCCGAGGGTCTTGGGCCAGGTCGAGAACTTCTGCGTGAGCTTGACGGTGAAGGTGGTGTCGTCGACGACCTTCAGTCCGGAGAGCGTGTCGGCACTGGCGTCACCCTTCTCCGGGTGGACCTTGTCGTAGCCCTCGATATAGCCGAAGAAGTAGGCGTTCTTCTGGTTGTTCTTGAGGTGGGCGCCGTAATTCCAGGCGTCGACGAAGGACTTGGCGGTGATCTTCTCGCCGTTGCTGAACTTCCAGCCGTCCTTGATCTTCACGGTGAAGTTCTGCGAGTCCTTGGTGTCGATCTTCTCGGCGACCATGTTCTTGGCCTCGCCGGTCTTCGGGTCGTACCGCATGAGACCGCGGAAGATCATGTCGAGCACCTTGCCGCCCTGCACCTCATTGGTGTTGGCGGGCTCCAGCGGGTTCTGCGGATCCCCCCACGAGGAGCCCACGATCCCGGAGCCGTCGCCGCCACCGCCGCTGTCCCCGCCTCCACCGCAGGCGGTCGCCGCGAGTGCGACGGTCACCGCGCATGCGGCCCACTTGGCGTGCGTGGCTCCACGCATGGAGAGCCTCCCTTTCAGGCCTAAGTCCGACTTAGGCCCAAATACACCGCAGTGCGTGGCTCTCCGCATCTTTATGGGGTCTTTCCGGGGCTAGTAGGACCGGGGAAACCCTCGGATGCCGCTGCGTCATCCGCGCCGCCCCTCCACCTCGATCTCCACCACGGACACCCAGCCGCGCCACCGCTCGACGCTGACGCGGAGCCGTGAGGAGGACTCCGTGGTGCCGGACCAGTACGGGTCCGGCCCGGCCGCGTGCTCCCGCAGACCGCATTCGGTCAGCGCGGCGCGCAGGAGGGACACCTCGTCCGCCGCGACGGACTCACTGTCGTACTCGGTGACCCGCTGCCTGGCGGTGGCGCCCTTGTCGCCGTAGTACTCCGTGCCGTACTGCACCTGGCTCGGCGCCTTCCGTCCGGGGTCCGAGCCCGGGCAGCTGTCGTCCCCGCCCACCTTCGGCAGCGGCAGGTCCACCATCACCTCCTCCTCCATGCTCTTCCAGCGCCACTTCGCGGCCTGCGGCATCAGCTCGGGCGACAGGAGCCGCACGACACCGCCCACCTTGAAGGGGTTCGCCGTCGGCGTGGCCGCGGGCCGCACCTCCCTGCCGTCACCGCCGATCCCCCCGGAGGCCACGCCCCACGTCAGCGCCCCCGTCACCGCCACGGCGACAGCCACTCCCCCGGCGACCCGCCGCCGCGCGGTCCGCCTCTCGCCGCGCGCCCGCAGCTCGGCCCCGCTCGGCATCCGTACCGTGACGTCGTCCAGCAGCTCTTCGACCTCAGCCATGGTGGGCCGCCCCTTCCGCGGTGAAAGCAGTCGTGTCGGTCAGGCGCTTCCCCAGCGCCTTGCGGGCCCGGCTCAGCCGGGTGCGGACCGCCCCGTTCGACGCGCCCGTCTCTCGGGCGACCTGGTCCACGGGAAGGTCGAGCAGGTGGTGCAGCACCACCACCTGGCGCTGCTGGGCCGGCAGTTCACGCAGCGCCTCCACCAGCGCGACCCGGTCCGCCGACAACTCGGGCACGTCGGCCGCGGCTCCGTGCCGGAACTGCGCCCGCAGCCGGCTCCTGGTCCGCCGCCACGCGCTGATGGCCAGCCGGGACGCCACCGTGCGGACCCACGGCAGGGGATCACCCTCCCGCGTCAGCCGCTCCCACCGCTGCCAGGCCCGCACATACGCCTCCTGCACCGCGTCCTCCGCCTCCGCCAGATCACCGGTCATCGCATAGACCGTGGCGACCAGCCTCTTGGCGGTGGCGGCGTAGAACGCGTCGAACTCCGCGGAGTGGTCCGCGTAGTGGTCCGCATCTTCCGGCCGTGTCGTCATCGTCCCCGTCCGTCCACAGGTTCCGCTTCTGACTTGGACACGCTCGGCGGCGCCCAGACGTTACGCACGAAAATGGGGGCGCCCGGAACCGAGTGGTTCCGGGCGCCCCCATCGCGTACGGCCAAAAGCCGAGGCCGAGACTACGCCGCGTGCACGACGTCCTTCTCCTCCGCGAAGTGACACGCCGACTCATGCGCCGCCGGGGTGTCCTGGCCCGCGAACCGCTGCGGGATCGCGAGCAGCGGGGTCTCCTCGGCGCACTTCGCCTCCGCCTTCCAGCAGCGGGTGCGGAAGCGGCAGCCCGAGGGCGGGTTCGCCGGGGACGGGACGTCGCCGGTGAGGATGATCCGCTCGCGGCCCTCGCGCGCCTCGGGGTCCGGCACCGGCACCGCGGAGAGCAGCGCCTGCGTGTACGGGTGCGTCGGGTGCTCGTAGATCTGCTCGTCCGAGCCGATCTCCGCCATCTTGCCGAGGTACATCACGCCCACCCGGTCCGAGATGTGCCGGACGATCGACAGGTCGTGCGCGATGAAGAGGTACGAGAGGTTGAACTCGTCCTGCAGCTTCTCCATCAGGTTGATGACCTGGGCCTGGACGGAGACGTCCAGGGCCGAGACCGGCTCGTCGCAGATGATGATCTCGGGGTTCAGGGCCAGACCGCGCGCGATGCCGATGCGCTGGCGCTGGCCGCCCGAGAACTGGTGCGGGTAGCGGTTGATGTACTCCGGGTTCAGGCCCACCACGTCCAGGAGGTCCTGGACCTTCTGGCGGCGCGAGCCCTTGGGAGCCACCTCGGGGTGGATCTCGAAGGGCTCCCCGATGATGTCGCCCACCGTCATACGGGGGTTGAGCGAGGTGTACGGGTCCTGGAACACCATCTGGATGTTGCGGCGGACCGCCTTCAGCGCGCGCCCGGACAGCTTGGTGATGTCCTGGCCCTTGTAGAAGACCTCGCCGGCCGTGGCCCGCTCCAGCGTCATCAGGAGCTTGGCGACCGTGGACTTGCCACAGCCGGACTCGCCCACGATGCCGAGCGTCTCGCCCTGGTAGAGGTCGAAGGAGATCCCGTCGACGGCCTTGACCGCGCCGATCTGCTTCTTGATGAGGATTCCCTGCGTGAGCGGGAAGTGCTTCACCAGGTTGCGGACCTGGAGGATCGGCTCGCCGCGCTCCACCGGAGCCTCGATGGCCGCGACGGCCTCCTCGGCGGTGGCCGCGTCGACCGTTTCCACCTCGGAGACGTTCGGGGTGGCGTCCTGAGGCTCGTCGGTCTTCTTGAGCTCAGCCATGGATCGTCTCCTTCCAGAAGTGGCACGCGCTGCCGCGGCCCGGCATCTCCGAGCCGTCCTGCTCGGCCACCGGCACCAGGGCCGGAATGTCCGTACGGCAGATGTCCTGCGCCTTGGGACAGCGCGGGTTGAAGGCACAGCCGGACGGAATGTGGAGCAGGTTGGGCGGTAGACCCTTGATCGCGTAGAGCTCCTGGCCCTTCTGGTCGAGACGGGGAATCGACTCGAGCAGACCGCGCGTGTACGGGTGCGCGGGGCGCTTGTAGAGCTCGTGGACCGGGGCCGTCTCGACGATCCGGCCCGCGTACATCACCGCGATCTTGTCGGCGACGTCCGCGACCACACCCAGGTCGTGGGTGATCAGGATCAGCCCCATGTTGTACTCGCGCTGAAGATCGGCCAGCAGGTCCATGACCTGCGCCTGGACCGTCACGTCCAGAGCCGTGGTGGGCTCGTCCGCGATGATCAGGTCCGGCTCCAGGGCGAGCGCCATCGCGATCATGATGCGCTGGCGCATACCGCCGGAGAACTGGTGCGGGTAGTCGTTCACCCGCTCCTTGGCGGCCGGGATCTTCACCCGCTCCATGAGCTCGATGGCCTTGGCCTTGGCCTGCTTGCGGCTCATGCCCTCGTGCACCCGGAACATCTCGCCGAGCTGATAGCCCACCGAGAGCACGGGGTTGAGCGACGACAGGGCGTCCTGGAAGATCATCGCGATCTTGCGGCCGCGGATCTTCCTGCGCTCCTCGTTGGACATCTTGAGCATGTCCTGGCCGCGGAAGAGGATCTCGCCCTGCGGGATCCTGCCGGGCGGCATGTCGAGGATGCCCATGATGGCCTGGGCCGTCACGGACTTGCCGGAGCCCGACTCACCGAGGACGGCGAGCGTCTCGCCCGCGTCCACGCTGTAGTTGACGCCGTTGACGGCCTTGACCTCGCCCTCGCCGGTGTGGAACTCGACGTGCAGGTCCTTGACGTCCAGGAGCCTGCCGCCCTTTTCCTCGCCCGAGCGGGGGGCGGGAACCGAGTCTTCCTTGATGTCGATGCTGGTCATTTACGCCTCCCTCAGCGCAGCTTCGGGTCGAGGGCTTCGCGTACGGCGTCACCCATCATGATGAACGCCAGCACCGTGATACTCAGCATTCCTGCCGGGAAGAACAGCGTGTGCGGGTTGTTCCGGATGTCCTGCGTCGCCTTGGAGATGTCGCCACCCCAGGAGATCGCGTCGTCGGCGAGGCCGAGGCCCAGGTACGACAGCGTCGACTCGGCGACGATGTACGTACCGAGCGAGATGGTCGCCACGACGATCACGGGAGCCAGCGCGTTCGGCAGGATGTGGCGGAAGAGGATCCGCTTCGTCCCGGCGCCGAGCGCACGCGCCGCCACCACGTAGTCGGCGTGCTTGGTGGTGATGACCGCACCGCGCATCACGCGGGCGATCTGCGTCCAGCCCAGGAAGGCGAGGGCGCCCATGACGACCCACACCGTGCGGTTGGTGAAGGCGTTCAGGACGACCATGGCGCCCAGCAGGAACGGGATGCCGAAGAACACGTCCGTGAGCCGGGAGAGCAGGCTGTCCCAGAAGCCGCCGAAGTAACCGGCGAGCATGCCGCACAGGCCGCCGAACAACGTGACGAGGACGGTCACGCCGACGCCGACGAGGATCGAGTTCCGCGTGCCGTAGACGACACGGGAGTAGATGCTGCGGCCCTGGCGGTCGAACCCGAACCAGTCGGCCTGGAAGAAGTGGCCGAGCTCCGGCGGCTTCAGGAAGTCGTTGGCCAGGTCGCCGCTGGTCGGGTCCGTGCTGGTGAACAGGCCGGGCACGAGCGCGACCATGGCCAGGACCACGATGAGCACCGCGGAGATCATGAAGAGCGGATTGCGGCGAAGGTCCCGCCAGGCATCCGCCCCGAGGCTGCGGGGCTTCCCGGGCGCCGGCGTCGCGGACACCGCGGCACCTGCCACGACTTCGTCCTGCGCCGCGGCCTTCTCGTCCGTGGTGGAGGTCTTGGTGAGGTCAGGCATAACGGATCCTCGGGTCCAGGACCGCGTAAAGCAGGTCGACGATCAGGCTGGCTATGAGGTAGACGATCACCAGGACGGTGACGACACCGACGATGACCGCGCCCTCACGGCGGGCGAGAGCCTGGAAGAGGAGGTTGCCGACGCCCGTCACGTTGAAGATGCCCTCGGTGATGACCGCGCCACCCATCAGGGTGCCGATGTCCGTGCCGAGGTAAGTCACCACGGGGATCAGCGAGTTGCGCAGCAGATGCCGGGTGACGATGCGCTGGCGCGGCAGTCCCTTGGCGACAGCGGTCCGCATGTAGTCGGCCGACCGGTTCTCGGCGATCGACGTACGCGTCAGTCTCGCCACGTACGCGAGGCCGACCATGCCGAGCACGATCGCGGGGACCAGCAGCTGGCTCATGCTCTCGGAGTCCTGGACCGTGGGTGTGATCCACCCCAGCTCGTTGCCGAAGAACAGCTGGCACAGCAGTCCGATGACGAAGATCGGAACGGAGATCACGAGGAGCGTGAACAGCGTCACGGTGTTGTCGACGAACCGGCCGCGCCGCACACCGGCGAGAACGCCGAGCGTGATGCCGACGATGAGCTCGAACGTCCAGGCCATGGAGGCCAGTCGCATCGAGACCGGGAACGCCTGGGAGATCTCGTCGAGGACCGGCCGGTTACCGGCGATGGTCTTGCCGAAGTCTCCTTGCAGAAGGCCGCCCATGTAGTGCAGATACTGCTGCCAGAGCGGCAGATCCAGACCTCGGTCGTGGCGAATCTGCGCCACCTGCGCCGGGTCCGGCGGCTTGTCTCCCCACAGCGCCCGCACGGGGTCGCCGGGGAGCACGTTGACCATGATGAAGATCAACAGGGTTGTCCCGATGAAAACCGGGATCATCTGGAGCAGTCGCCGCGCGACATAACGCCCCATTGGTGCCTCCGTCCAATCCGGAGCCGCCCGAAGCGACGCCCGGGATCGCCGGGCGTCGCTTCGGGAACTGGCCTCCGACGCCTACTTCTCGAAGACCTCGATGTCGGTGAGGACGGGGTCGCCAGCCTGGTCGAACTCGACGCCCTTCACGTTCTTCGAGTAAGCGGAGAGCGTCTTGTTGTACCAGAGCGGGATGCCCGGGAAGGTGTTGACGAGCTCCTTCTCGGCCTTCTGGTACAGCGCGGCGGACTCGTCGATCGTCTTCGCCGCGTCGGCCTTCTTGGTCAGCTCGTCGAACTTCTTGTCCGAGAAGCCGCCCTTGTTGCCGTCGACGCCCGTGCCGTAGAGGTCGGCGAGGAAGTTGCCGTTGAACGGGTAGTCGAGCACCCAGCCCGACCGGTACATCGCCTTGACCTGCTTCTTGTCCCGCACCTCGGTGTCGGCCTGGAAGTCGGTCTTCGGGTCGCCGGTGCACTTCACGCCGGTCGACTTGGTGATGCTGTTGCACACCGCCGTGACCCAGCCCTCGTGGGGCTGGTCGGCGTTGTACTGGATGGTGATCTTGTTGCCGGGAACGCCGCCGCCGTCCTTGACGAACTGCTTGGCCTTCTTCGGGTTGAACTTGCAGAACTCACCACAGGCGCCGGCCTTGTAGCCCTTGACGCCCTTGGCGACCCAGCCCGAGGCGGACTCACGGGTACCGGCGAACGTCTGCTTGGCGATGGTGTCGCGGTCAATGGCCATCGAGAGGCCCTGGATGACCTTGACGTCCATGTCCTTGAACGTCTTGCTGTAGAACGCCGGGTTGACCGTGTTGATCGCCGAGAAGTCCTGCTCGATGGCGCGGTCGCCGAAGTCCTGCTTGAAGTTGGCGAGCTCGCTGTCGGGGATGATCGGCATCGTGTCGACGTTGTCGGAGCGCAGGTCGTTGTAGGCGGCCTGCGGCGTCGTGTACGCCTTGAAGTTGACGCCGCCGTTCTTGGGCTTGTTGGCGCCCTTGTACTGCGGCCAGGCCGTGACCTGGATCGACTTCTTGTGGTCCCAGCTCTTGAACTTGTAGGGACCGTTGCCGACCGGAGCCTCGCCGAACTTCTTCGGGTCCTTCAGCGCGCCCGAGGGCAGCGGGTAGAAGGGCGAGTAGACGAGCTTGTACGCGTAGTACGGGATACCCGTGTTCAGCGTGATCGTGAAGGTGTTGTCGTCGACGACCTTCAGGCCGGACATGGTCTTGCCGGTGCCCTTCCCCTTCTCGGGGTGGACCTTGTCGTAGCCGACGATGTCGCGGTACCAGGCACTGTTCTGCTGGCCGTTGGCCGGGTCGGCGGACCAGTTCCAGGCGTCCACGTACGACTTGGCCGTGACGGCCTCGCCGTTGTGGAACTTCCAGCCCGGCTTGAGCTTGACGGTCCACACCTTGTTGCTCTTGTCGGGGGTGACCGACTCGGCATTCTCGTAGGTGATGTTCCCCTGCTTGTCGTAGTTGACAAGCCCCGTGAAGAGGGAGTTGATGACGACGCTGCCGTACGCCTCCATGGTGTTGGCAGGCTGCAAGGCGTTCTGCGGCTCACCGTTGGCGTAACTGACGATCCCCTTGGGGTCGACCTTGCCGCTGTTGCCGCCGCTGTCGCTGCCGCCGCCGCAGGCCGTTGCCGTCAGCGCCACGACACCCGCTATCGCGACCCACTTGGCGCTCTTGGCACCACGCATGGGGTTCCTCCTCATGAGTCCACTTGTTCACTACAAGAGGGGGTACGAGAAACCGCGCCGACACCCCTGACGGCGCGTAGATCGAGTACCCCAGTGTGCTCGTGAGTCGGCGCTCCCCACAGCGCGTGACCCATTGACCCGAGCTATACGCGGTCAACTATTAGCCATGAGGTACCGCCCGACCACACTCTTTTGGTCTCGGTTCAATCACACCTGGTGCGTACAACTTCCAAAATCCGGACAAACCGATCCGAGATAGATGGTTGCGAAACGGACGTGTTACACATCTAACGGTCAACGGCGTCCGCATTCCGGACAGATGGCCCGGGAAAACCGGTTGCGGCGGACCCCGCCGGAGACGAGTCGCGGCGGCCTCGCGGCACTTTTCGGGGGCGGTTCCGTGGACGCGCGTAGATGCGCGGAGAGTCGCGAAGGCGGAAGAACCCGTACCCCCGGGGCGTGGGCCAGCGTAGTGCCGCTGAGGGCCCCGCAAAGGGGTATCCCGGCCAGACAACGCGAGAGGCCGGCCCCCGCCTCTCCCTGGGGAGGGGCGGAAACCGGCCTCGGATGCCGAATTCGCCGGGCGTCAGCGGCAGTTGCGCCGGGGCGTGCGGGCCTGGGGCCCGCACGAAGCTTTGTCCCGGCTTTGCTCCGGCCTTAGCCGTGCTTGGCGCGCGAGGCGGAGCGGCCGCGCTGCTTGGCGTCCAGGACGACCTTGCGGATGCGCACGGTCTCCGGGGTCACCTCGATGCACTCGTCGTCGCGGCAGAACTCCAGGGACTGCTCGAGCGACAGCTTGCGGGCGGGCACGACGTTCTCGGTCGTGTCCGCGGAAGCTGCACGCATGTTGGTGAGCTTCTTCTCCTTGGTGATGTTCACGTCCATGTCGTCGGCGCGCGAGTTCTCGCCGACGATCATGCCCTCGTACACCTCGGTGCCGGCCTCGGTGAAGATGACACCGCGCTCCTGGAGGTTGACCATCGCGAACGGCGTGACCGAACCCGAGCGGTCCGCGACGAGCGAGCCGTTGTGACGGGTGCGCAGGTCGCCGAACCACGGCTCGTGACCCTCGAAGATCGAGTGCGCGATGCCGGTGCCGCGGGTCTGGGTCAGGAACTCCGTACGGAAGCCGATGAGGCCACGCGACGGAACGATCCACTCCATGCGGATCCAGCCGGAGCCGTGGTTGGTCATCGTCTCCATGCGGCCCTTGCGGGTCGCCATCAGCTGCGTGATGGCGCCGAGGTGCTCCTCGGGCGAGTCGATCGTCATGCGCTCGATCGGCTCGTACGTCTTGCCGTCGATCTGCTTGGTGACGACCTCGGGCTTGCCGACGGTCAGCTCGAAGCCCTCGCGGCGCATCTGCTCGACCAGGATGGCGAGCGCGAGCTCACCACGGCCCTGGACCTCCCAGGCGTCGGGACGCTCGGTGTCCAGGACACGGAGCGAGACGTTGCCGATGAGCTCCTTGTCCAGACGGTCCTTCACCTGGCGGGCGGTGACCTTGTGGCCCTTGCCGCCCTTGCCGACGAGCGGCGAGGTGTTGGTGCCGATGGTCATGGAGATCGCGGGCTCGTCCACCGTGATCAGCGGCAGCGCGATCGGGTTCTCGGGGTCGGCGAGGGTCTCACCGATCATGATCTCCGGGATACCGGCGATGGCGCAGATGTCACCGGGGCCCGCCTTCTCGGCGGGCTTGCGCGTGAGCGCCTCCGTCATCATCAGCTCGGTGATGCGGACGTTGGACTGCGAGCCGTCACGCTTGATCCAGGTAACGGTCTGGCCCTTGCGCAGCTCGCCCTGCTCGACACGGCACAGGGCGATACGGCCGAGGAAGTTGTCGGCGTCCAGGTTCGTGACGTGCGCCTGGAGGGGGGCCTCCTCGTCGTACTCCGGAGCCGGGACGGTGTCCAGGATCGTGGAGAAGAACGGCTCGAGGTTCTCGCTGTCGGCCGGGACGGTGCCGTCCTCCGGCTTGGTCAGCGAGGCGACGCCGTCACGGGCGCAGGCGTAGACGATCGGGAACTCGATCTGGTCCTCGTCCGCGTCCAGGTCCAGGAACAGGTCGTACGTCTCGTCGACGACCTCGGCGATCCGGGAGTCCGGGCGGTCCGTCTTGTTGATGCACAGGATGACCGGCATCTTGGCCGCGAGGGCCTTGCGGAGCACGAAGCGCGTCTGGGGCAGCGGGCCCTCGGAGGCGTCCACGAGGAGGACGACCGCGTCCACCATCGACAGGCCGCGCTCGACCTCGCCACCGAAGTCGGCGTGGCCGGGGGTGTCGATGATGTTGATGGTGATGACGTCTCCGCCATCCTTGGGGTGGTACTTGACGGCCGTGTTCTTGGCCAGGATCGTGATGCCCTTCTCACGCTCCAGGTCGTTCGAGTCCATCATGCGGTCGTCGAGGGACTCGGCTGCGTGCGCGGCGAAGGAGCCGGCCTGCTTGAGCATGGCGTCGACCAGGGTGGTCTTGCCGTGGTCGACGTGGGCGACGATGGCAACATTACGAATGTCATGGCGCGTGGGCATACGAGCTGCGCTTCTCCCGGGAAGAGTGGATGGCCGCGCGTACGGTCTGGCACGCGTGCCCTGCCGGGCAGAACACGCCACGGCCTCACCCCAGTCTACGTGCCTTACGCGGAGGTGACCTCCGCGGGGCCCTCATGGGGGTCTGACCAGGGGTTTCAGGGGTTTATTGGTGCTGCGGGGCAGAACGTGCAGGTCAATGGGTGGAAATGACCTTGCCCGCCGGTGGTGCCGGCGGGCAAGGGAGTTGAGCGGAATCTGAGCGTGACCTGCGACGGAGCCGTGGGAGGAGCTACTTCGCCGCCGGCTTGCCCGAGGGCTTCGCGCCCGGCTTCAGGAAGCCCATGTCCTCGAAGTTCGGGGACTGGAAGCCGAAGGCGCCCGCGTTCGCGAGGTTCGTGCGGGCCGCCATCAGCTGGGGGCGCTGATAGAGGGGGATGGATCCGGCCTCGGCCCAGATGCGGGCGTCGGCCTTCCTGACCAGGGCACGGCTCTCGTCCTCGTCGAGCTCACCCATCGCCTGGTCGAACAACTGATCGATGTGGTCCGTGCCGACCCGCGTGTAGTTCTGCTCGACGTTCAGGGAGCCGTCCGCGGCCGGCACCGGCTTGGCGAAGATCGGACGCGCGTCCGTGGCCGGGAAGGCCGACGCGGGCCAGGAGTAGAGGGCGAGGTCGTACTGCCCCGACGCGATGTGGTCCTTGAAGTAGCTGTCGTCGGAGACCTTCGCCGTCTCGGTGCGGATGCCGATCTTCTCCAGCATCCGCGAGATCCGGTCGGCCACCGTCCGCAGCGACTCCGAGCCCTCGCCGGACGGCAGGACGAAGCGGAGGGTGAGCGGCTTGCCGTCCTTCGCCATGGGGCCGCCCGCCGCCGGGGTCGCCGCGGCGGGTGCCGCGGTGCCCTTGGGGGCATACGCACCGGGTGCACCGCCCTTGGCGGCCTGCTTCTCGGAGTGCTTCTCCGCGCGCTTCTCGGAGTGCTTTTCGGCCCGCTTCTCGGCGTGCTGCTTGGCGTGCCCGCCGGGGTCCTTCTTCTTCTCCTTGTCCGCCTCGCGGTGCGCCGTGAGGGACGCGGCCTGGCGGGTCAGCGCCGCCTCCTGGTAAGCCGCCGCGGGAGCGGGCGCGAGCACCGAGGTGCCGCTGTCGCCCGGCTTCTGGTCGTCCTCGCCGACGGTGTACGCGCCGTCGTCGCCCGAGTCCGATTCCGAATCCGAGCCGGAGTCAGAGCCGGATTCCGCCTTCGCCTTCTTGGCGTCCGCCTCGCTCCCGGCCGTCTTGCCCTTGGGCTCCTTCAGCGGACCGCCCGGCGTCCACCCCGCGTCGGCGAGCAGCGCCCGCGCCTCGGTGGTGTCCTGGTCGCCCAGGGCCCCGCTGTTGTCCGCGTACGCCTGCTGCCCGGCGAGGGCCAGGTGGCTGCCGACCGGCTCGGCGGGCAGGCCGAGCGGCGTCAGGACCGCCTTGGCCAGCTCGTCGCGGTCGAGGGCGCGGGCCACCGCGCGCCGCACCCGGTCGTCGGCGAGCGGGCCCTCGGTGCCGTTCAGGGCGAGCTGGGTGTAGGCCGGTTCGAGGGACTTGCGGACGGTGTAGCCCCGAAGGCCCGTCTGTTCGGTGGCGTACTTCTTGATCGCCTTGTGGGTCTTCTCGCGGGCCTGCTGCTCGGTGTCGGCCGCCTCCTCGTCGGAGCCGTTGGCGATCGCCCAGGAGCGCAGCGCCTTGGCCGGGGTCAGCTGCGCCTCGGGCCCGTGGCTGAGCGGGCCCTGGCCTCCCTGGTCGCGGGCGGCGTTCGTGATGCGTCGCGCCTCCGGGGCGTCGATCTCGGCGAGGTCGACCTTGCCCTCCGCGAGCGCGGCGGCGCGCTGCTCGCGCGGGACCTCGCGCAGGACGACCTTGGAGAGCTTGGCGGGCCTGCCCCACCAGCGCGGGTTGCGGGCCAGCGTGACCTCGTCCGCCTTGTTGTCGACGTCCTGCACCGCGAAGGGACCCGCGCTGACCTTGAGCTTGCGCCGCGCACCGTCGTTGAAGGTGTCAGGAGTGCCCATGACCTCCTTCGGGTACAGCGGCGAGAAGAGCGAACGCCAGTCCGCGTACGGCTTGTTGAAGGTGACGCGCACCTCCAGGTTGTTCGCGCCGCGCTCGACCTTCTCGATGCGGTCGTAGCCCGCGTTGCGTGCCGTCCAGTACGCGCTGTCCTTCCCGGACAGGGCGCGCTGCTGCGCCGCGAAGTCATCGGCGCCGATCTCCCGGCCGTCGCTCCACACCGCCTGCTGGTTGAGCTTGTAGAGCACGACCTGCTTGGGCTCGCTCTCGACGACCTTCGCGGACTCCAGGAAGTCGGTGTTCTGCTGCGCCCTGCCCTGCGCGTCGAGGCGGAACATCGACGGCAGCACCGCTCCGGCGATCCGGTTCGTGCCCGCATCGGCGTCCGACTGGAAGGAGTTGAGGGTCTCCGGCATCGCGTCGACGGCCCAGTTCATGGTCCCGCCGTCGGCGACGAGATCCCGGGCCGCGGGCGCGACGTCCTGTCCTGCGGTCGGGGAGCCTGCCTCGTCCTGAGAGCTGCAGGCGGCGAGGGCGGGCAGAGCTAGCACGCCCGTGGCGAGGAACACGGCAGATCTCAGTCTGGCGCGGTCTGGGGACATGGCGGGTACCTCCGGGGCTCGCCCGGCCGCCCGCTACCAGGACCGGGGCCGGGTTTGATCACGTTTGGCGGTATATGGAGCTGATCACATCTATCGATCCACTGAAGGGGACGGGAGACGACCCACGGGAGCGACACGGCGTGGGGGCGCCAGATCCCACTCGTGCGGCCCAATCAGGCGTGACCGAGCGTGACGACGGCATCGGCGCGCGCCCCGCCGCACGGTCGGGACGGCCGCGTGCACCCCGGCGCATTTCAGCGCCCACGAGCCGGGAATCCCGGCAGATCCCTTCACAAGCCGGGATGTGACGCGCGACACTCGCAGGCGCATGAACGTTGCCGCCGCACCCCTGAAGTGAGGGCAAGTCATGGCTCTGCAGGATGATCTGACGGCTGTTCAGCGATGCGTCGACGATCTGGTCCGCACCGTCGGCAAGCTGGAGCAGCAGATCGGCGAGGGTTCCCGGGGTGGTCTTGCCGGGATCGACGTCCGCCGCGTCCGCACGGACACCGACCACCTGCGCGAGAGCGTCGCGCTCCTTCGTGCCACGGCCCCGGGCCCCGGCGGCGCCCCACAGAAGCGCCCCGACCTGGTCACCATCCCCGATACGCCGTACGACAGCTCGCTGTGGACGGACTCGGACGACGAGGGCCTCGGCGCCAGCGACCGGCACGCCCCCTGAGCCGACCCGCGCGCCCCTGAGCGACTGAGCCTCGCCGCCCACCCGAGGGACACGCCCACCTGAGGACAAAGGAGTGGAGCCTCGTTGGCCACTGGCACGGAACCCCATCTGAACAGCGGTCAGGATCCCGGCGGCGTACGAGCGGCGACGCGCGCCGCGATCAGCGCTGCCCATCTGCGGACCGACCGCTGGTGGCTCGCGCCCGCCGCGACCGCCGCGGGCCTCTTCGCCTTCATCGTCTACTCGACGTGGCGGGCCTTCGCGAACGCGGACTACTACGCGGCGCCCTACGTCTCACCGTTCTACTCGCCGTGCCTCGCCGAGAACTGCGAGCCGATGCGGTCGGGCCCCAACTGGGAGATCTTCGGCAGCTGGTGGGGCCTCTCCCCCGCCCTGCTGATCCTGATCTTCCCGCTCGGCTTCCGCCTGACCTGCTACTACTACCGCAAGGCCTACTACCGCGGCTTCTGGGCCTCGCCGCCCGCCTGCGCGGTCGCCGAGCCGCACAAGAAGTACTCCGGAGAGACCCGCTTCCCGCTCATCCTCCAGAACATCCACCGCTACTTCTTCTACGCGGCGGTTCCGGTGGCGGGCATCCTCACGTACGACACCGTGCTCTCGTTCCGCGATGAGCACTACGAGTGGGGCCACATGGGCCTCGGCACCCTCGTCTTTCTGGTCAACATCACGCTGATCTGGGCGTACACGCTCTCCTGTCACTCCTGCCGGCACATCGTCGGCGGCAAGCTCAAGCACTTCTCCAAGCATCCCGTGCGGTACCGCATGTGGCAGTGGGTCGGAAAGCTGAACGCACGGCACATGCTGCTCGCCTGGGCCTCCCTGGTGAGTGTGGCGCTCGCCGACTTCTACGTGTATCTGATCGCGTCCGGCGCCTTCGACGATCCGAGGTTGTTCTGATGTCTCAAGTGGAGCGGCAGCAGTGGGACGTTGTCGTGGTGGGAGCGGGAGGAGCGGGCCTGCGGGCCGCGATCGAGGCACGGGAGCAGGGCGCGCGTACCGCCGTGATCTGCAAGTCCCTGTTCGGCAAGGCCCATACGGTGATGGCCGAGGGCGGCATCGCGGCCTCCATGGGCAACGTGAACTCCGGCGACAACTGGCAGGTCCACTTCCGCGACACCCTGCGCGGCGGCAAGTTCCTCAACCAGTGGCGGATGGCCGAGCTGCACGCGCGCGAAGCACCCGACCGGGTCTGGGAGTTGGAGACCTGGGGCGCGCTGTTCGACCGCACCGCGGACGGCCGCATCTCCCAGCGCAACTTCGGGGGTCACGAGTATCCGCGCCTGGCGCACGTGGGCGACCGGACCGGCCTCGAACTGATCCGTACGCTCCAGCAGAAAATCGTCTCTCTCCAGCAGGAGGACGAACGCGAACTCGGTGACTACGAAGCACGCCTGAAGGTCTTCCAGGAGTGCACGGTCACCCGCGTCCTGAAGGAGGGCGAGCGGGTCAGCGGAACGTTCTGCTACGACCGCGAGTCCGGCCGCTTCTTCGTCCTCGAAGCCCCCAGTGTGGTCCTGGCGACCGGTGGCATCGGCAAGTCCTTCAAGGTGACGTCGAATTCGTGGGAGTACACCGGCGACGGCCACGCGCTCGCGCTGCTCGCCGGGGCGCCTCTCCTCAACATGGAGTTCGTGCAGTTCCACCCGACGGGGATGGTCTGGCCGCCCTCGGTGAAGGGCATCCTGGTCACCGAGTCGGTGCGCGGCGACGGCGGAGTACTGCGCAACTCCGAAGGCAAGCGTTTCATGTTCGACTACGTACCGGACGTCTTCAAGGAGAAGTACGCGCAGTCGGAGGACGAGGGCGACCGCTGGTACGAGGACCCGGACCACAACCGCCGCCCCCCTGAGCTGCTGCCGCGCGACGAAGTGGCGCGCGCCATCAACTCCGAGGTGAAGGCGGGCCGCGGTTCGCCGCACGGCGGGGTCTTCCTCGACGTGTCGACGCGCATGCCGGCCGAGGTCATCAAACGCCGACTCCCGTCCATGTACCACCAGTTCAAGGAGCTGGCGGACGTCGACATCACGGCCGAGGCCATGGAGGTCGGACCGACCTGCCATTACGTGATGGGCGGCATCGCGGTCGAATCGGACACGGCGGCGGCCCAGCGCGTGCCGGGTCTGTACGCGGCGGGCGAGGTGGCCGGCGGCATGCACGGCTCCAACCGGCTCGGCGGCAACTCCCTCTCCGACCTGCTGGTCTTCGGGCGGCGAGCGGGACTGCACGCGGCGCGGTATGCGGCCGGGTTCCCCGGGGCCGACGCGCGGCCCCTGGTCGACGAGGTCCAGGTGGACACGGCCGCGGCCGAGGCGCTGCGGCCGTTCAGCGCGGAGGGCCCCGAGGACGGGGCGACGCCGGAGAATCCGTACACCCTCCACCAGGAGCTCCAGCAGACGATGAACGACCTGGTCGGCATCATCCGCCGCGAGGGCGAGATGGAACAGGCCCTGGAGAAGCTGGCGGAGCTGCGGGTGCGGGCACGGCGGGCCGGAGTGGAGGGCCACCGCCAGTTCAACCCCGGCTGGCACCTCGCGCTCGACCTGCGCAACATGCTCCTTGTCAGCGAGTGCGTGGCGCGGGCCGCCCTGGAGCGCACGGAGAGCCGGGGCGGGCACACCCGCGAGGACCATCCGGGCATGAACCGCGAATGGCGCCGCGCGAATCTGCTCTGCCAGCTCACTGACCCTTCGGGCGGTCTCGCGGCCACGGATCCCGTGCGCGGCCAGATCGACCTGGTGCGGGTCACCACCGAGCCCATCCGTCCCGACCTGCTTGCTCTCTTCGAGAAGGAAGAGCTGGTCAAGTACCTGGCCGAAGAGGAGCTTTACGAGTGAGTACCGCTACACCGAGTTCTTCGAGCACGTCGTACGACGCGCAATTCCGGGTCTGGCGCGGGGACGTCGAGGGCGGCGACCTGGAGGACTTCAAGGTCGAGGTCAACGAAGGCGAGGTCGTCCTCGACATCATCCACCGCCTTCAGGCGACCCAGACGCCCGACCTCGCGGTGCGCTGGAACTGCAAGGCGGGCAAGTGCGGTTCGTGCTCGGCGGAGATCAACGGCCGGCCACGGCTGATGTGCATGACGCGGATGTCGGTGTTCAGCCGCGAGGACGTCATCACGGTGACGCCGCTGCGGGCCTTTCCCGTGGTGCGGGACCTGGTGACGGACGTCGGCTTCAACTACACGAAGGCGCGGGAAGTACCGGCCTTCGTGCCTCCGGCGGACCTCGGCCCCGGCGAGTACCGCATGCAGCAGGCGGACGTCGACCGCTCCCAGGAGTTCCGCAAGTGCATCGAGTGCTTCCTGTGCCAGGACACGTGCCATGTCGTGCGCGACCACGAGGAGAACAAGGCGGCGTTCGCGGGCCCGCGCTTCCTGATGCGGGTGGCGGAACTGGACATGCACCCGCTGGACGCGGCGGCGGAGAGCGGCCTCGACCGCAAGCAGACCGCCCAGGACGAGCACGGGCTCGGCTACTGCAACATCACGAAGTGCTGCACGGAGGTGTGCCCGGAGGGCATCAAGATCACGGACAACGCGCTGATTCCCTTGAAGGAGCGGGCGGTTGACCGGAAGTACGATCCGCTGGTCTGGCTCGGGAGCAAGATTCGGCGGCGGGGGGAGCGGTAGGGCCGGGGGCCTCCTTGGTAGAGCTGGGGGCCTCCTTGGTAGGGCCGGGATGGGCTGGGGCTGGGCCTGGGGGTAATCCCCCACGCCAAAGACTCGGGATTTCCCCCATGGTCACGGGCTCGGGACGAGATCAGCATTGAGGCATGAACTCTCCCTCCGGCTCTCCCTCCGACTCTTCCTCGGCTGTGGCACGCCCGGCTCCCCGCTCGGCCTTGACTCGGCGCTCGGTGCTGGGACTTGCCGCGGCCGGTCTGGCGGCGACGCTTCTGAGCGCCCCGGCTCCCGCGCAGGCGCGGCCCATGGGCATCGAGGCGAAGCTCCCCGGGCCCACAGGACCGCACCGGATCGGCACGGTGTCGACCCGCATCGTCGACACGTCACGGCACGACCCGTGGGTGAAGTCCGTGCCGTACCGAGAGCTGATGATCAGCGTCTGGTATCCGGCAGCGGGAAGGCCGGGCGGCACGGAACACCGCCTCGCTCCGTACATGGCGCCGGGCGCGGCAGCGCGCTGGAACGCGATGGCGCCCCACGGCATCCCCAAGGACGCGATCGACTTCGCCGCCATCCGGACGCACGCGCGGGAGGGAGCGCCGGCCGACACGAGCGACGGCCGACGGCCGGTCCTGCTGTACGCGTCGGGCGCCAACGACCCGCGCACCTGGGGGACTTCGGCAGTAGAGGAGCTGGCGAGCCACGGGTATGTGGTGGTGACGATCGACCACACCTATGAGGCGCCAGGGGTGCAGTTCCCCGACGGCTCGGTGAAGGACGACGCACCGCTCCTCAAGGCCTTGGAGGAGGCGGGGCAGAAGGACGAGGTGCCGGCGCTGCTCAAGAAGGTCCTGGACGTCCGGGTGGCCGACTCGAAGTTCGTCCTGGACCGCCTCGGCTCGCTGCCGAACGGACTGTCCAAGGTCGTGGACCGGAAGCGGGTGGGCATGTTCGGCCAGTCGGCGGGCGGGATCGCGGCCGCCGAGACGATGTACGAGGACAGCCGGGTCAAGGCAGGCATGAACATGGACGGCACCCTGGAGAACAACCCCGAGCCGAAGGGCACGAACCTGACGCCCGTGGCCCAGCACGGCCTGACCCGCCCGTTCCTCCTGATGGGCAGGGAGGGCAACGACCGTACGACAGAGCCGTCGTGGCGCGAGTTCTGGTCCCACACGACCGGCTGGAAGCGGAACCTGACCCTGCGCGGCTCGGTGCATCAGACGTACACGGACCTGGCCGCGCTGCTCCCGCAGGCCGGGGTGGACGGGAAGGTCATCAAGGAGCACATAGGCACGGTCGAGCCGGACCGCGCGGTGGCGGCGGAGCGGGCGTACGCGACGTCGTTCTTCGACCGCTGGCTGCGGGGACGGAACGACCACCTGCTGGACGGCCCTTCGGGGAGGTATCCGGAGGTGGAGTTCGCGGGATGAGGCAGGCGTACCGATTGCCTCTGCGCGTAAGAGCGCGGCGGCTTACGCTCCCGGCATGGGGATGACTGATCAGCTGCTCGGCTCCGGACGCACCGCGGATGTCTTCGCGCTGGACGACACATGGGTGCTGCGTCGGTACCGGGACGGGACCGACGCGACGGATGAGGCCGACGTCATGACGTATCTGTCGGAGCAGGGGTATCCCGTACCGCGGATCCGCCCGGCCGAGCCCGGCGCTCCACGTACCGACCTGGTCATGGGGCGCCTGACGGGGCCGACCATGGCGGAGGCCGCGATGCGGGGCGCTGTCACCCCGGAGGACGCGGCAGTGATCCTCGCCCGGCTGCTGCACACGCTGCACGCGCTTCCGGCCCGCTCGTCCGCCTCGCCCACCGACCGCGTCCTGCACCTGGATCTCCACCCGGAGAACGTGATCCTCACGCCTGAGGGGCCCGTGGTGATCGACTGGGCCACCACGGAGGAGGGCCCGCCCGGCCTCGACTGGGCGATGTCGGCGCTGATCCTCGCGGAGGTCGCGGTGAGCGGCAGACCAGAGGCCGCGGGGTCACGCGCCGCTCTGGCCACGCTCCTGACGGACGCGACGGTCGACGTCGGAGCCACCGCCACCGACCACCTCGCGGAGGCCCTCGCACGACGGGCCGCGAATCCGACGCTGGGGGCGGAGGAGGTGCGGTGGCTGGAGGCGGCGGAGGAACTGGTGCTTGAGTTGGGCTAGTTGAGCGGTTGGGCTGGTTGAGCCGGTCGAGCCAGCTGAGGGCGGGGGTGGTTGGTCAGTTGGCTGGTCGGCTGGTCGGGGGCGGGGGCACTGCCTTGCGTTCCGCGTGGGTCAGCCAGTTCAGGTACCACTGGGCGAACGTGACGCGTGACCCGCCTTCGCGATCGCCTGGCTGCTCGCCCGCACGCCGGATCGGGAGCACTCCCTCGCCCACCGCCCGCACGTCCTCCCACATGGTGCCGCGCTCGGGGCCCGTGACGACGAGCAGCGTGTAGTACGCGCAGCCCTGCTCGCCCACGCAGAGGGTTCCCTCGGTGAGGGCATCGAGCAGTTCGTCGTGCCGTGCGTCCCAGGCGCGGTAGTCGCGAAGGAACCTCGCCTCGGCCTCCGGGGTGTCGGCGTAGGCGGCTCGTTGCGGTTCCGCGGACTCGTGCGCGTCCAGCTCCTGGGTGCGTTCAGGGCGAAACGGTGGCTCGGCGGGCGCGGTGGGCGCGGCAGGTGCAGCTGTCTCGGCAGATGCGGGCGGCTCGGCAGATGCCATTGGCTCGACCGGCTTGATCGGGAACAGGCCGTAGTCCGGGCCTGCCCCGCCCGCGCCGACCTCCAGGAGGAAACTCCGGTACTCCGCCGGGAAGCCGAAGCCGAGCCGCCGTTCCGCCGCTCGTACCTGCTCCTCGGTCAGTACCGGGCTCAGCTCGAAACCGTGGCCGTACGTCCCGAAATCCGCTCCGAACACCGACCGCCACCCCGGCGCTTCCCGGAGGGCGAGCACGCGCTCCCGTACTCCCGCCCAGACCCCGTCCACCTGCGTTCCTCCCCGTCACGGCCGACACCCGAAGCAGACCCGGCCTTGCCCACGGTCACCGTACGCGCCTACTGTGAATGCGCTTTCAATCCGGTTCAGGCCGGTCCCAGTACGAGAAACGAGCAGGCGGTCGGGTGAGCACAACCCCCACGGTGTACGACGTCGCCGAGCGGTCAGGCGTCTCCATCGCGACGGTGTCGCGGGTCTATCGCAACCCGGACTCCGTCCGTGAGACGACCCGGGAGCGGGTCCTCGCCGCGGCTCGTGAGCTCGGGTACGTACCGAGTGGCAATGCGCGCGGGCTGGCCAGCCGGTCGACGGGCGTCCTCGGGCTCTGCTTCCCCGACTACTCGGACCCGGACACGGAGATCGAGGCGGCAGCGGCCGACGCCGACGACGACCACGCCTTCATGCTCTACTCCGACCAGATCATCCGGGGCATGGAACGGGCCGCACGGCGGCACGGGTACGCGCTCCTGATCGCCGCCTCTCTCAAGGGCGGTCCGGAGAGCCAGGTGGCGAAGGTCGCCGGGCGGGTCGACGGGTTCGCCGTCCTCGCGAGGACCGTGCCGACCGAGGATCTCGACATCATCTCGCGCCGGCTGCCCGTCGTGATGCTCGCCGGACCCCGCGAGAACGACGAGCTCGACCACCTCGACCACATCGAGGTCGCCAACGCCGACGGCCAGCGCGAGCTGACCCGGCACCTCATCGAGGACCACGGGCTACGGCGGCTGGTCTTCATCGGCGGCGCGAAGTCGTCGCCGGACGCGGAGGCGCGGTTCCGCGGCTATCAGGAAGCGTGCCGGGCGGGCGGCCTCCCCGTACGCGAAGAGCCCGACCTGCGCACGGAGATGATGACGCAGGCCGAGGGCGAGCGCGCCACGGACGCACTGCTGGACCAGGCGGCCGAGGAGAGCGGGGACGGCGGCCCGGGCAGCGGCACGGGCAGCGGCACGGGCAGCGGCACGGGCAGCGGCACGGTGCCGGAGGCCATGATCTTCGCCAACGACCAGATGGCCGTGGGCGCGCTGCATGCCCTTGAGCGGCGCGGGGTGCGGGTGCCGGATGACGTGGTGGTCACCGGGTTCGACGGGATTCCGCTGAGCCGCCTGGTGCGTCCCGCGCTGACCACCGTGCGGCAGCCGATGCGTCAACTGGGCGAGGAGGCCGTCGAGTTGCTGGTGCGGAGGCTGGGCGGGGAGCGTGATCGTGAGCCGGTGTCGTTGATGCTGCCGGTGACGGTGGCTCGGCGGGCCAGCTGTGGGTGCGGGGAGCGGTAGGCCCCGGGGTGTGCCCTCCCTCCCCCTCCCTCCTCCTCTCTCCCCCGGGAGGGTTAGGCGGGGGGAGCCAACTGGGCCTGGAAGAAACGGGATCTGGCCTCGGTCAGGCGTGTGAGCTCTGCCGCCTTGTCCTCGTACTCGAAGTGACCCGCCTGCAGTACGTGCAGTTCGCGGGCGGTCGGCGGCAGTGCGTTGTGCACGGCGAACTGGCCGGGGGGCGGCACCGACGGGTCGAAGAGCGCGGGGGCGACCAAGGCCGGGATACGGAGGCGGGTCGCTGCTGTCGCGGCGTCGAAGTAGCGCAGGACGTCGGTTACTTCGGGGTTTTTGCGGTGGTGGGCGCGGACCGACTCGCCGCTGCCCGCGCAGGGGAGCGTGAGGCGCAGCGGGTGGTTGCCGAACGTGGGGACGGTCAGCTGGGCCGCGGCGAAGCGGTCGTCCCAGGGGAGGGCGAGGGCGCCGAGGCCGCCGCCGAAGCTTTCGCCGAGGTAGCCGAGGCGGGGCTGTGGCGCGGCCAGCTCCGGGACCAGTTCGAGGAGGGCGGATGCGGCGCACCACAGGTCGGCTGCGCAGTCGCCGATGACGTAGGTGTCGCGGGATGCGATGCCGTGCAGGACGTGGGCGTCGGCGTCCGGGGGGATGGTGGGGCTCGCGCTGCGGGCTCCCATGCCTCGCACGCAGGGGAGGATCGCTGCTGAGCGGGGCAGGGGGAGGGGGATGTCGGGGCCGGGGGCGTTGCGGCCGCCGTAGCCGTGGGCGATGACGAAGCCGTGTTCCGCGGTTTCCGCGGTTTCCGCGGTTTCCGCGGGGGCGGGGGCGGGGGCGTCCGCTGGGCCGGGGGCTTTGAGGGTGTGCCGCTCGGTGGAGGTGGGCAGGGCCAGCCAGCCGCCGAGGCGTGCGCCGCCTACTGACGTGTACGTCACGCCGTGGACCCGCACCCCGTCCCGCTCTTCCTCCAGGGGGCCGACTACGGGGTCCGTGACTACCTGCCGGGCGGCCGCGTATCGGCCCTGCCAGAACTCGTCGAAGTCGGCGGGGGCATGGGGTGCGGGGACGGTGAGCACGTCGTCGGGGGTGTACCCGTAGGCGGGATCGAAGGCGAAGCTGTGCGGGAAGGCTGGCATGCGGGGACCCTAGCGGGGGGGGCGTGTGCGGGGCTGCGCTTGGCGGGGGGCGGGGGCGGGGGCGGGGCTGCGCTTGGCGGGGGGGGCGGGGGCGGGGACTGGGCGGGACCTCCGGCTCGGGGGCGGGGACTTCCGGCTCGGGGGCGGGGCCTCCGGCTCGGGGACGGGGCCTCCGGCTCGGGGACGGGGCCTCCGGCTCGAGGGTGGGGCCTCCGGCTCGAGGGCGGGGACTTCCGGCTCGAGGGCGGGGACTTCCGGCTCGAGGGCGGGGACTTCCGGCTCGAGGGCGGGGACTTCCGGCTCGAGGGCGGGACTTCCGGCTCGGGGTGGGGCGAGCCCTGGAGCTGCGCCACCACCGGTCGCGCCTGGCCTCCGCCTACGGGTGGCGAGGGCGAACCGGTAGCTGCGCCTGGCGGGCGCGGGGCGGCGGGAGTGCGGCGAACCTGCAGCTGCGCAGCTACCGGTCGCGCCTGCCTCCGGCTCGGGGGTGGGGCGAGCCCTGGAGCTGCGCCACCACCGATCGCGCGCACCTCCGGCTCGGGGCGGGGCGAACCGGCAGCTGCGCCACCACCGGTCGCGCCTGGCGTTCGTCTTGGGGGCGGGGCCGCGGGGGTATGTCCGTCCTCGCCATCCGCCGCCGCCCCCTGAGCCGGTTCCCTCCCGGAGAGCCGCTTACCGTGCTCCGGGCAGACATACCCCCACGTCCCCTCAGGACGGATCAGCGACTGCGGGCCGACTCCACTCCCGCCCCAACCGCCGGGATCCTCTCCCCGCCGGCCCAGTGGCGCCACCCCGCCGCGCTCGCCCCCGCTGCGGCCGCAGCCACTCCCCCCTGTGGGCAGGCGTTCCGCACGGCGGAACGGGTGGGCACAGCCCGAAGCCGCCGGGCACCGATACCCGAAGCCGCCCCCCGCCCAGGGGCACGCGCAGCCGCCGGGCACCGGCACCGCACCGGCAACCGCCCAAGCCAAGTGCAAACGGACCAGTACGCTCCACTTAGGTGCGCCCCCTGGATGAAGGACCCGTTACGGGAGTGTGACCAGGACCCCCTTGCGGCACCCCAGGACGCTGCCACAGAGTGATGTATGCGCTTACAGACAGCGCATACATCCTGCATCTGACCATTCCACGGATGCCGGACTGCCAGGGAAGCTCAAGGAGGAGCCGTCCATGCACCGCGCCGCCAGAACCGCATCGGTAGCCACCGCGCTGGCGACGGCCTTCGCCGTCACCGCATGCGGAAGCTCCGCCGGAGGCGAAGTCGCCGCCGACAAGAAGCAGACCCTCACCGTCTGGGCCATGGGTGCCGAGGGCGAGAAGCTCGTGGATGTCGCCAAGGAGTACGAGAAGGCGAACCCGAACATCACCGTCAAGGTCACCCCGGTCGGCTGGGACGTCGCCCACCAGAAGCTGGTCGCCGCTGCCGCCGCCGGAAAGATGCCCGACGTCGCGCAGATGGGCGGCAGTTACATGGGCGAGTTCGCCGAGCTCGGCGTCCTCGAACCGGTGGACACCAAGACCTTCGACGAGAAGGACTTCTTCCCGGCGGGCTGGCAGCAGGGCGAGGTCGAGGGCGAGGCCTACGGCGTGCCGTGGTACGTCGACACCCGCGTCCTCTACTACCGCACCGACCTCGCCAAGAAGGCCGGCATCACCAAGGCGCCCGCCGACTGGAAGGGCCTGCGGGCCATGGCGTCGGCCCTGCAGGACAAGGCCGACAGCAAGTGGGGCATCTACATGCAGCCCCGCGGCCTCGACACCGTGCAGTCCTTCTACCCCTTCCTCTACTCCGCCGGCGGCGAGATCGTCGACAAGGACGGCACGCCCGTCATCGACAGCCCGGCCGCGGTCAAGGCCTTCAAGGAGTACGGCGACTACGTCAAGCAGGGCCTGAGCATGAAGAGCTCGCAGCCCGGCTACGACCCGCTGAAGGACTTCAACACCGGTGACGTCCCGATGTTCTTCTCCGGTCCTTGGATCAGCACCCTGATCAAGGACCAGTACCCGGACCTCAAGGGCAAGTGGGCCGTCGCCCCCGTCCCGGCTGACAAGACCTCCACCTCCATGGCGGGCGGCTCCAGCCTGGTGGTCTCCAAGGACAGCTCCCACAAGGCCGCGGCCAAGGAGTTCATCAAGTACCTGACGGACGCCAAGGGCCAGACGGACTGGTTCGAGCGGACCAGCGATCTGCCCGCCAACACCGAAGCCTGGAAGACCGGCGAGCTCGCCGACAGCCCCAGCCTCCAGGTGTTCAAGAAGCAGATGGAGACCGCCAAGTCCTCGCCGACGCTCGCCAACTGGACCGAGGTGACCTCCAAGGTCGACGCGGCCGTCGAGTCGGTGACCCAGGGCAAGGCCTCCCCCGAGGACGCCGCCAAGAAGGCCAAGTCCGAGATCGAGAGCCTTGTGAAGTAGGAGCCATGAGCACCACGAGCACCAAGACTGAGAAGGTCGCACGGGCGGCCGGGGTGCGGGCCGCCACCGGTTCGGCGGGTCCGGGCCGGGGGCGCAAACAGGGCTCCAAGCGGGGCTCCATGGGCGTGCAGAACTTCGCCGGCTGGCTGTTCTCGACCCCCTTCCTCGTTCTGTTCACCGTCTTCATGGCGTTCCCGATCGTCGCCACGCTCCTGATGAGCTTCACCGACTTCGGGCTGCGCAATGTCACGCACCCGCTGGAAGCGAACTTCATCGGGTTCGAGAACTACACCAAGCTGTTCAGCGACGAGAAGTTCCTCAAGGCACTGTTCAACACCGCCTACTTCGTGGTGATCGGGGTTCCTCTCACCATCCTTCTGGGTCTTGTCGTCGCCGTTCTGCTGAACAACGGCATCGACCGGGCGCGCACCTTCTTCCGGGTCGGTTTCTACGCTCCCGTGGTCACCTCCATCGTCGCGGTCGCCGTCGTCTGGCGCTTCGTCCTCGATCCGAGTGACGGCCTGATCGCCGGTCTCTTCTCCGAAGTGGGGCTCACCGCCCCGGACTTCCTGGGGGACGAGAAGCTCGCCATGCCGTCGCTGATCGCGATGGCCGTGTGGCGGAATCTCGGAACCGTCATGGTGCTCTTCATCGCCGGGCTACAGGCCATCCCCACCGAGGTGCGGGAGGCGGCGAAGCTCGACGGGGCGGGAATGTGGCAGGAGTTCCGCGCCATCACCGTTCCGCTGCTGCGGCCCACGCTGCTCTACGCCACGGTGATCACCACGATCGGCTATCTCAACGTCTTCGAGGAGCCGTTCGTGATGACCCAGGGCGGGCCCTCGGACTCCACTCTCACCGTCTCCCTCGACATGTACCGCGAGGGCTTCAATTTCTTCCACATGGGCTATGCGAGCGCCATGGCGTATGTCCTCTTCGTAGTGATCATGGGCATTACCGTGCTCCAGCTCCGACTGCTGAAGGACAACACGAAATGAGCGCCTCGGGTCTGGCGGAGAAGACGCCGCAGAAGAAGCAGCTGAAGCCGGTGCCGAAGGCCGGGCAGTCGGCCGGGATGAAGAAGCGGCTCGTGTATGTGCTGCTCTCCGTCGGGCTGCTCGTGATGTCCGCGCCCTTCCTGTGGATGGCGCTCTCGGCCTTCAAGACGTCGAGCGAGCTCACGGCCAGTCCGCCCGTGTGGATTCCCACCGAGTGGACCCTGGACAATTTCAGCGCGCTGCTCGACAAGCTCGATCTGCCGCTCTACTTTATGAATTCGGTGATCGTGGCGGTGCTCGTCACCGTCTCCAATCTCGTCTTCTGCTCGATGCTCGGCTACGCCCTGGCCAAGCTGAACTTCGCGGGCAAGAACAAGATCTTCGGGCTGGTGCTCGGTGCGCTGATGGTGCCCGGCAATCTGATGCTGCTGCCGCTCTTCGTGCTGATGAGCAAGTTGCAGCTGATCGATTCGTACGCCGCTCTGGTGCTGCCGTTCGCCGCCGGTGCCTTCGGGGTCTTCCTGATGCGGCAGTTCATGCAGTCGATCCCGGACGAGCTGCTCGAGGCGGCCCGGATGGACGGCGCGGGTGAGTGGTACATCTTCTGGCGGATCGTGATGCCGCTGGTCAAGCCCGCTCTCGCGACGCTGTCGATCTTCACCTTCCTCGGTTCCTGGAACAACTTCGTCTGGCCGCTGATCGCGACCAACGACCCCGACAAATACACCCTCCCCGTGGCCCTGGCCACGTTCGCCACCGACCCCAACAAGTCGGGTGGCTCCAACGGCATGCTGATGGCCGGTTCGTTCCTGATCGTGCTGCCGGTCCTGATCGTCTTCGCCGTGCTGCAGCGGCATTTCACCCAGGGCATCGCCACCGCGGGCATGAAGTAGCCCGCCCGCGCCACGACGGTCCGCGCCCTCTCTCCACCAGAAAGACATCTGACGATGACGCACACCCCGATCCCGTTCCCCGAAGGCTTTCTCTGGGGGGCCTCCACCGCCGCCCATCAGATCGAGGGCAACAACACCAACAGCGACTGGTGGGTGAAGGAACACAGCACCGGCACGCACATCCAGGAGCCGAGCCTGGACGCATGCGACAGCTATCACCGCTGGCGTGACGACATGGACGTCCTGTCCGAACTCGGCTTCACCGACTACCGGTTCAGCATCGAGTGGGCGCGCATCGAGCCCGCCGAGGGCCAGTTCTCGCGGGCCGAGCTCGCTCACTACCGGCGGATGGTGGAAGGCGCGCTCGTGCGCGGGCTGCGCCCGATGGTCACGCTGCACCACTTCACCGTGCCGCAGTGGTTCGAGGCGCGGGGCGGCTGGACCGCCGAGGGCGCCGTCGACCTCTTCGCGCGGTACGTCGCCGCCTGCGCGCCCGTCATCGGCGAGGACGTGCGCCATGTGTGCACCATCAACGAGCCGAACATGATCGCCGTGATGGCGGGTCAGGCCAAGGCGGGCGACATCGGCTTCCCGCCCGCCGGGCTGCCGACGCCCGACGAGGAGACCACGCACGCGGTGATCGCCGCGCACCGGGCCGCCGTCAAGGAGGTCAAGGCGATCAACCCGGAGATCCAGGCCGGCTGGACCATCGCCAACCAGGTCTACCAGGCCCTGCCGGGCGCCGAGGACGTCGCCGCCGCCTACCGCCACCCCCGCGAGGACATCTTCATCGAGGCCGCGCGCGACGACGACTGGATCGGCGTCCAGTCCTACACCCGCACGGAGATCGGCTCCGAGGGCCCGATCCCGTGGCCCGACGACGTCGAGCGCACGCTCACCCAGTGGGAGTACTACCCGGCCGCCGTGGGCCACGCCCTGCGCCACACCGCCAAGGTGCTCGGCAACGGGGACGTGCCGATGATCGTCACCGAGAACGGCATAGCCACCGCCGACGACACGCGCCGCGTCGACTACTACAAGGGTGCGCTGGACGCGGTCGCCGCCTGCCTGGAGGACGGCCTCAACATCGAGGGCTACCTGGCCTGGAGCGCCCTGGACAACTACGAATGGGGCTCCTACAAGCCCACCTTCGGCCTGATCGCCTGGGACCGCGAGACCTTCGTACGCACCGCCAAGCCGTCCGCCGTCTGGCTGGGCGGACTCGGGCGCACGCGTGAACTGCCCCGCATCGACGGCTAGTTCACCTCGCCCCACCAGATCCGGGGGCCGGCCGCACCTGACCGCGGCCGGTCCCCGTACATCCGCGTGCCGCACGCACGCGTGGACAGCACGGCCTGCACGCCACGGATCTCCCCTTCCACACCTGTCACTGGGAGTTGGCCCTTCATGGACCGTCGTACGTTCCTCGGCGCCGCCGGAACCGGAGCCGCCGCCCTGTCGCTGGGCGCCGCATCCGCACCGGCCTTCGCTTCCCCATCGGCATCCGCCGCATCGCGTTCTCATACTTCTGATACACCGCTGCTGCGGAAGTGGTTCCGCTCGACGCATCACTCGATCGAGGCGATGACGACCGACATCGGCCTCACCGCCGACAAGATCGACGTCAGCGGCTCCGGCGTACCCGTCCCCTCGCGCCAGACCTCGCCCACCAACATCGGCTGCGGCCTGTGGTCCACAGTCGCCGCGCGCGGCCTCGGCCTCCTCGGCGACAGCGCCATGCACACCCGTCTTTCCCGCACCGTCGCCGCCGTCGAGAAGCTGGAGCGCCCTCACGGCTTCTGGCTCAACTGGTACGACGCGCACGACGGTTCGGTCCTGACGAGCTGGCCAGGCACCGGCGACCCGGTCCGCCCGTTCCTGTCGTCCGTCGACAATGCCTGGCTCGTCACCGGCCTTCGCATCGCCGCCGACGCGGACCCCGCCCTGCGGCCCCGCATCGCGAAGCTCCTGGCCGCCGCCGACTGGTCGTACTTCTACACGCCCTACGACGCGGCGGACCCCGTCGGCCACCCCGGCCAGCTGCGCGGCGGCTTCTGGACCGACACCGAGGAGCCCACCCCGCACCACTACGGCGCCCTCAACACCGAGCCCCGCATGGCCAGTTACCTCGGCATAGCGGACGGGTCACTGCCGGGCGACCACTACTGGCACCTGCTGCGCACCATGCTCCCCGGCCAGGAGCAGGAGCAGGCCCCCGGCGGTTCGTACGTCACCCTGGACGGCATCCGCGTGTGGCAGGGCCACTACACGTACCGCGGACGCAAGCTCGTCCCCACCTGGGGCGGCTCGATGTTCGAGGCGCTGATGGTGCCGCTCTTCGTGCCGGAGAGCGAGTGGTCGCCGCGCTCCTGGGGGACCTCTCACGCGCGCTACGTCCGCAGCCAGATCGAGCACGGCCTCGACGAGGAGAAGTACGGCTACTGGGGGTTCTCACCGGCGAACATCCCCGAGGGCGGGTACCGGGAGTACGGCGTCGACGCGATCGGCATGCAGACCGAGGGCTACAACTCCCTCGGCGTCGTCACCCCGCACGCCTCCTTCCTCGCACTCCCCCACGCGCGCGGGGAGGCCATCGGCAACCTCAAGGCGCTCGCCCGCGACTTCGGGGCGTACGACGAGGAGTACGGATTCCGGGATTCCGTGAACGTGCGGACCGGACGGGTCAGCGACTTCGTGCTCGCGCTCGACCAGGGCATGATCGCGGCCGCGCTGGCGCAGGAGCTCAGGCCCGGACTGCTGCAGGCGCCGTTCCGGTCGGGCGGCTTCCGCACACGTGTGCGGCCGCTCCTCACCAAGGAGCGGTTCAGCATCTGAGCACGGCGACCGGGGGCTCCGGAGACAGCAGCCGGTGTCCCCCGGTCGCGCACCCTCAAAGACGGCCATACGCTCCCAAATGTGACGCCGCCCCCGCACATGGCCGTGCGGGCGACAGCGGCAGCCGCCGCACTGCTCACGTGGTGCCTGCTGCTCCTGGCCGCCCCCGCGGCATTCGCCGCCCCGGCCGACGACCCGGTCACGCTCTCCCGCGACGGCCAGATCACCGACAAGGTGGGCGCGCTCGGCGACCGCAAGGACGCCACCACGCGGGCGCTCGACCAGCTCTACGACGACCGCGGACTGCAGCTCTTCGTCGTCTACGTACGTGACTTCTCCGGACGCGGCTCGCAGGACTGGGCGGACGCCACCGCCGAGCGCAATGGTCTCGGCCTGGACGACGTGCTGCTGGCCGTCGCGACGCACGACCGCCAGTACGCCTACTCCGTAGACGTCGATTCCCGGCTCACCGAGGTCCAGCTCCAGGACGTGGCGACCACCGCGATCAAGCCCGCGCTGCGGCAGAACGACTGGGCCGGCGCGGCCATCGGCGCCGCGAACGGCTACAGCGCGGTCCTCTCCGGCCGGCCCGTCCCCACCCCGGCGATCACCCCGGGGGACGCCGATCCGGGCGGCGGCGGCAGCGGCGACAGCGGCGACGACGTGGCCACCGGCGATCTGGTCCTGCCCATCGCGGTGGTCGGCGGCGCGGGCGCCCTCGCCGCGGTCGCGTACAGCCGCCGCAAACGGCGCACCCACACGCGTACGACGCCCGGAGGCGGCGGCTGGGGCAAGGGCGCGGGGGCCGAGCAGCCGACCCCGCTCCCGGAGCTCGACAAACAGAGCAAGCAGCTCCTGGTGGAGACCGACGACGCGATCCGCACCAGCTCCGAGGAACTCGGTTTCGCCACCGCCCAGTTCGGCGATGAGGCGGTGCGGCCGTTCACGGACGCGCTCACGTACGCACGCTCCGAGCTGACCGCGGCGTTCAAGGTGCGCCAGCAGCTGGACGACGCCTATCCGGAGGACGACGCGACCAGGCGCACCCTGCTGGACGAGATCGTCTCGCGCTGCACCGAGGCGGGCCGGCGCCTGGACGCGGAAGCCGCGGGCTTCGACCAGCTGCGGGCGCTCGAACGCGACGCGGCCGGGGCCCTGGAGCACGCAGAAGCGGTGTTCCGGCAGGTCACCGTGCGCACCACCGCCGCGGAGAGCACCCTCGCCGGGATCCGGGAGCGGTACGCGCCGTCCGCGTCGGCGCCCGTGGTGGGCCATGTGGAGCAGGCCAAGGACCGCCTCGTCTTCGCCACGACGCACCTCAACGAAGCCCGGCAGTCCATCGACGCGGGCGACAACGGCAAGGCGGCCGTCCATCTGCGCGCCGCCGAAGGCGCGGTCGACCAGGCGGGCACCTTCGTGGACGCCGTCGACCGCCTCGGCGCCGAGCTCGCGCTGGCCGCGGAGAAACTGCCCGACGCGCTCACCGAGACGGAGACCGACCTCGCCGAGGCGCGCGGCCTCCTCGAAGGCACCACTGCGGGAGCCTCCACGGCCGATCTGCACGGCCGTATCGCCCGCGCGCAGACGGTGGTCGCCGAGGTCCGCAAGAAGATGGCGGCGGGACCGCACGACCCGATCGACGCACTGCGCCGGGTCGAGGAGGCCGACACGGTCCTCGACGAGTCCCTGGCGGGCGCCCGCGAACGCGAGGTCACCCGCCAGCGCGCCGCCACCCTCCTCGGCCAGGCCCTGCTCACCGCGCGCAGCGCCGTGGGAACGGCGGCGGACTTCATCGACACGCACCGTGGCGCGGTCGGCAGCGAGGCGAGGACCCGCCTCGCCGAGGCACAGCGGCACCTCTCGGGCGCGGAGGCCGCCCAGGACACCGACGCCGCGGCGGCGCTCGCCGAGGCCCAGCAGGCCGACGCCCAGGCCCGGCAGGCGCAGCAGCTCGCCGAACGCGACGTACGCGGCTTCGGCAACCCCTACGGAGGCGGAGGCGGCGGACGTGGCGGCGGCATGGGCGGCGCGGTCCTCGGCGGCATCATCCTCGGCGAGCTCTTCGGAGGCGGGGGCCGCGGGATGGGCGGAGGGGGCTTCGGAGGCGGCGGTCCCGGCAGCTTCGGAGGCGGCGGTCCCGGCAGCTTCGGAGGCGGCGGGACCCGGGGCCGGATGGGCGGGGGCGGGAGGTTCTGAGCCCGGGCGCATGACGCTGCCCTCGCGGTGACCTTTTCGTACGTCTCCTAGTGCCCTCGTACTCCTACCGACCCTCATAGAAGGAGCCCGTCATGACGAAGCAGACGATCCTCGGGCGCGTGGCCCAGCTCGCCAAGGCCAACATCAACTCCCTCCTCGACCAGGCCGAGGACCCGCAGAAGATGCTCGACCAGCTGATCCGCGACTACACGAACAACATCAGGGAGGCCGAGGAGGCGGTCGCGACCACCATCGGCAACCTGCGGATGCTGGAACTGGACCACAAGGAGGACCGGGACGCGGCCGACGAGTGGGGCACCAAGGCGGTGGCCGCCAGCAAGAAGGCGGACGAGTTGCGCTCCGGCGGGAGCGCCGTGGACGCCGACAAGTTCGACGGCCTGGCCAAGGTCGCTCTGCAGCGGCAGCTCCAGTCCGAGCGTGAGGCCAAGGACGCCGAGCCGACGATCGCCTCGCAGACGGAGGTCGTCGACAAGCTGAAGTCCGGCCTCGACCAGATGAAGATCAAGCTGACCCAGCTCCAGTCGAAGCGCGATCAGCTGGTGGCCCGTGCCAAGACCGCGCAGGCGCAGAACCAGATGATGGACGCCGCCCAGAGCATCGACGTGCTCGACCCGGCCAGCGAGTTGAGCCGCTTCGAGGACAAGGTGCGCCGCGAGGAGGCCAGGGCGCTGGGCAAGCAGGAGCTGGCCGCGTCCTCCCTGGACGCGCAGTTCGAGCAACTGGACAGCCTGGGCGACGAGGCGGAGGTCGCGGCCCGCCTCGCCGCCCTGAAGGCCACCACCTAGCGGCCCGCGGCAGCCGGGCCGTCAGAAGGAGGCTGAGCAGAGGAAGAGGCCGATCAGAAGAGGCTGAGCAGCGCCTCCGCCGCGTCCATCGGCTGCACCCCGCTGTCCGGCAGCGGCATCTCGAACCACACCGTCTTGCCGCGCGGCGTCCTGCGCGAGCCCCACGCGGCGCTCAGCAGACCCACCAGCTGCAGCCCGCGGCCGCCCTCGTCCGTGTCACGCGCCCGGCGGCGGCGCGGCTGGACGAGGCCCGCGTCCCACACCTCGCACACCAGGGTGCGGTCGAGCAGGAGCCGCAGCCGGATGTCGCCCTCTCCGTACCGCAGCGCGTTCGTGACCAGCTCGCTGACCAGCAGTTCGGTCGTGTCGCAGAGGGGTTCCAGGTCCCAGGTGCGCAGCTGCTCGCAGGCCAGTTCGCGCGCCCGGCCCACCGACTTCGGGTCGCGCGGCAGCGTCCAGTCGCCGACGGCGTCGGCGGGCAGCCCCTGGATGCGCGCCATGAGCAGCGCGATGTCGTCCTCTCCGTGGTGCGTGTCGAGGGTGTTCAGGACGTGGTCGCAGACGTCCTCCAGGGCGGGTGCGGGGTCGTCGAGTGCGCGTACGAAGGCGTTCAGGCCCTCGTCGAGCGGATGGTCGCGGGATTCGACGAGCCCGTCGGTGTAGAGCGCGAGGAGTGCGCCCTCGGGCAGCTCGACCTCGACCTCCTCGAAGGGCTCGCCGCCGACGCCCAGCGGCATGCCGGGCGGCACGTCGAGCATGAGCGGCGATTCGTCGGGCTCGACGAGCACGGGCGGCAGATGGCCGGCGTTGGCGAACGTGCAGCGGCGCGTGACGGCGTCGTAGACCGCGTAGACGCACGTGGCGAGGTAGACCTCCGAGAGGTCCGTCCCGTTCGCGGAACGCGTCTGACGGGCCGCTCTCGTGGCCTGCTGGGTGCCTGAGGGGTCGCCGAGGCCGCGGGCGATCTCGTCGAGCGCGGAGAGCACCTCGGCGGGCTCCAGGTCCAGGAGCGCCAAGGTGCGTACGGCGGTGCGCAGTTCCCCCATGGCGACGGCGGCGCGCAGGCCCCGGCCCATGACGTCGCCGACGACCAGGGCGGTGCGATGGCCCGGCAGTTCGATGACGTCGAACCAGTCGCCGCCCACCTCGGTGGCCGCGTTGCCCGGGAGATAGCGGCAGGCGATGTCGAGGCCGGACGCCTCGGGGTCGCCCGGCGGCAGCAAGGAGCGCTGCAGTATGAGCGCGCGTTCGTGTTCGCGGCGGTAGAGGCGGGCGTTGTCGATACAGACCGCGGCGCGCGCGGCGAGCTCGACGGCGAGGGCGCGATCACGCTCCCCGAAGGGCTCGCTTCCCTTCGTGCGGGAGAACTGGGCGAGGCCGACGACCGTGTCGTGGGCGACCATCGGCACGACGAGCGTCGACTGGATGAGGCCGCCGGTGAGCCTGCTCGCGGAGCCCTCGTCGGCCCCGGAGACGAGCCGCGGCCGCGCGGTGCGCAAGGCGTCGGCGCAGGGCGAGGTGAAGGCGAACCGGTGCACGGCGCCCACGTCCACGGGGTGGCCGCCGTCCGGGAAGGGCGCGTCGGAGACGGCGCTCGCGAAGGCGACGCGGCGCAGTTCGGCGCTTCCGTCGGCGAGGCCCGGAGGCGTCTCGTCGCCGTCCAGGAGCCCCTGGTAGAGGTCCACGGAGGCCAGGTCGCAGAAGCCCGGGACGGTGACGTCCAGGAGCTCGCGTGCGGTCGTCTCCAAGTCCAGGGAGTTGCCGATGCGGGCGCCCGCCTCATTGAGCAGGGCGAGGTTGCGGCGGGCGTGGGCGGCCTCGCGGGCGGCGGCGTGCCGCCGGGTGACGTCGGTGCCGAGGCCCGCGACGCCTATGGGGCGGCCGGAACCGCTGTGCACGCGGTAGAGGTTGATCGACCAGTGGCGGCGGTCGCTGCTGCCGGGGGCGGGGCCCACTATCTGCATGTCCGTGACGGAGTCGCCCGTCTCCAGGACGCGCTTGAGCGCGGCGGCCATGCGGTCGGCCTCGTGCCGGGGCAGATAGTCGTGGACGGTGCGTCCGCGCTGCTCGTCGACGCCGCCCCCGAAGACGGAGGCGAAGCGGCGGTTGGCCCGCTGCACCTTCAGGTCCGTGCCGAACAGCAGGAAGCCGAAGGGAGATTGGCCGAAAATGGCCTGCGAGGCGGCGAGGTCGGTCTCGATCTGCCGGAGCGCCCGTACGTCGACGACGATGCAGACGGCGGCCCGCTCACCGTCCTCCGTCTCGGTCGGCATCACGTAGACCTCGGCTATGCCTTCGGAGCCCTTGGAGGACCCCGCTTCGGGCCCGTCGGACCCATCGGGCCCCACGGACCCCTCGGGCCCCTCGGGCCCCTCAGACCCGTCCGGCTGTCCGGGCGCCCGGAAGGGAACGGACCCGGTCCACTCCCTGCCGTCCAGGATCTCCGCCATCTTGCGGTGCCCGCTGCTGCGCAGCTCGGGCGGGACGAAGGCCTCGATCGGGTCCCTGCCCACGGCATCCTCGGCAGGCACTCCGAACAGCCGCTCGGCCCGCCGACTCCACTGGTCGATGAGACCGTCGGGGCCGATCGAGAACGACGCCACCTTGATGTAGTCATAGATCGAACCGGGTGGACTGCTCTGCCACATCACGTCATCCGCAGCTTCGCCCCTAGCGTCACCCGACGGCCCGTCCTGCTCCGTCGCCTTCGCTGGTATCTCGCTCACGCGAACCGTCCCCTCCAGCTCACCACGTCCGGCACCGGTCACCGGATGCGGCTGCCCGCAGTATCCAGCACTACGGAGCCACGCCACACGGCGTTCACGATCACAGCACGGACTCAACTCTTTTTGGCCCGTGACCGTCTTGTGTCCGTCCCACGCTGCCAGTCTTCTAACCCGGCAGCACCAGCTCGAACCACACCGTCTTCCCCGTCTTCCCCGTGCTGCCCTGTCGTGTCCCCCAGCGCCGCGACGCGCGGGCCACCAACTGGATACCCCTGCCCCCCTCGTCATCGGGGGCCGCGTCCCGCTCCTGGGGCGGGTCGGGAAGCGGATCGGAGACCTCCACGAGGAGGGTGTCCAAAGGTCCGGCAGGGCGTACGAGACGTACGCCGATGGGGCCCGACGCGTGCCGCAGGGAATTGGTCACCAACTCGCTCACGAGGAGGACGGTGACGTCACCGAGAGAGGCGAGGCCCCAGGCGGCGAGCTGCTTGCGGACGACGGCACGGGCTGTGCGCACGGCGCCCGGGTCCGCGGGAAAATCCCACTCGGCGCAGTCGCCTTCGGTGTCGATCACGCCGATCACTTCCAGACCAGCAACAGCGGACCCTTGTCCGGTTTCATGGGGTTAATGGGCACATACCCGATATCCCGGCGGAAGTACCGCTTACCTGGGCGCACTGTGGCACGAACGGCGTAGGTGGGGCTCAAGTGCGGGAGACATGACCTCGCACGCTCCCCCACCTGGCGGCACGCGACGGCTGGCGGTACTCGACGGCCGGCGGCGCTCGATGCCTAGTCGCACGCAACGGCGGCCGTCACCGCGGGGACGTCCGCGTCCAGCCACTCCACCGACCAGATCTCGTCCGGCGAGAGCCACCGCAGTTCGTCGTGGTCCTCCAGGGGCTCGGGGGCTCCCGAGAGGAGCTTCGCCGTCCACACCCACAGGACGTATCCGGGCTTGAGCGGCCACTCCCCGGGCACCCGCGCGACCGGCTCGGCGTCCACGCCCAGTTCCTCGCGCAACTCCCGCACCAGGGCTTCCTCGGGCTGCTCGCCGGGCTCGACCTTTCCGCCGGGCAGCTCCCAGCGGCCCGCGAGCTCGGGGGGTGCGCTGCGCCGCGCGGCCAGCAGGCGCCCGTCGTCGTACAGGGCGGCGCCCACCACGATCCGTTCCGTCATGCGCCGGAGCCTATGCGGTCAGTGCGCACTGCCGTTCTGGATCAGCCTCTCCACCCAGTACAGCTTCTGGTGGCCGTGCTCGTCGAGGCTGTCGGCCATCTTCTCGGCCTCGGCCTTCGTCGCGTACCTGCCCACCCTGTAGCGGTTGCCGTTGTCGTCCTGACGTATCACGAGCCAGGGAAGTACGACCGTTCCGTCATTCATCGCGCCCCTCCGCTCGCCGCCCCCGGCGCGCGTAACGCCTCGATCAGTAAGGAAACCGCAATCCGCATATGCCCGAGCCTACGCCCGACCTTTACTCAGCGGATACGACTTTGCACAAAGAGGTACGCAATTGGCCAACGTCGAGGGGGCGCACCTTTACGGGTGCGCCCCCTGGTGAAACTGGTTCAGCCGGTGTCGGGCCGGTGCGAGCCGGTGTCAGTCGGCGCGCACCGTCGGCATCGGCATGAGCACCGGCACACCCGACGGCGACGTACGGCAGACGTCGCCGCACTCCGCGTCCAACGAGCAGCACAGGGAGCAGATCGGGCCCGACTGGACCGGGCAGTCCGCGATGTCCGGGAGTTCGTACGCGGTCTCGCAGACGCTGCACGCGTGCGTGGCCGTCACGTCGGGGACGTCGACGTGCGGGCCGTTCACCGGGTTGGGGCGTGCAAGGTAGTACTTGCCCTTCGTCGCCCAGGCGATCAACGGGCACAGGACGACGGCGAGTCCGGCCGCGATGAACGTCGAGAAGGCTTCCGCGTACTGGCCGAAGAGGCCGAAGAAGGCCAGGATCGACACCACCGACGCGATCACCATCGAGCCGAAGCCCGCCGGGTTCACCGCGTACAGGTAGGCCCTCTTGAACTCGATGTACGGAGGGCTCCAGCCCATCTTCTTGTTGATGACGAGGTCGGCGGCGACCGCCACGATCCACGCGATGCCCACGTTCGAGTAGAAGCCGAGCAGCTTGTTGAGGGCCGCGAACATGTTCATCTCCATCAGCGTCAGCGCGATGGCGAGGTTGAGGAAGATGTACCAGACCCGGCCCGGGTGCTTGTGCGTGATGCGGGAGAAGAAGTTCGACCAGGACAGCGAGCCGCTGTAGGCGTTGGTCACGTTGATCTTGATCTGCGAGACGATCACGAAGAGAGCCGCCGCGGGCAGCGCGAAGGAGCCGAGCCAGGGCTTCAGGGCCTCGATCTGCGGGGCGATCGGCTCCAGGGCGTGCGTCTTGCCGACGGCCTCCAGGGCCGCGAACGCCAGGAGGGCGCCGCCCAGCTGCTTGGCGGCGCCGATGATGACCCAGCCGGGTCCGGCCGCGAGAACGGCCAGATTCCAACGCCGTTTGTTCTGCTCCGTCTTGGCGGGCATGAAGCGCAGATAGTCCGCCTGCTCGCCGATCTGGGCGATGAGCGAGAGCGCGACCCCCGTGCCGAGCCCGAAGGCGACCCAGGAGAAGCCGCTGCCGGCGCCTTCGGTGCCCCCGAAGGAACCGAAGGCGCCGAAGGCGTCCGGCGCCTCGAAGGCGAGCACCACGAAGGGCAGCACCATGCCGATGAGCCAGATCGGCTGCGTCCAGGCCTGCACCTTGGCCAGGGCGCCCATGCCGCGGAAGACGATCGGGATCACGATGAGCGTCGTGATCAAGTAGCCGATCTCCACCGGGAGTCCGACGGCCTGGTGCATGGCCTGGGCCATGATCGAGCCTTCGAGCGCGAAGAAGATGAACGTGAACGAGGCGTAGATCAGCGACGTCAGCGTCGAGCCGAAGTAGCCGAAGCCCGCTCCCCGGGTCACCAGGTCCATGTCCAGGCCGTACTTGGCACAGGCCCGCGCGATCGGGATGCCGGTGACGAAGATGATCGTCGCGGCGCACAGGATCGAGGCGAGCCCGCTGGTGAAGCCGTACGTGAAGACGATGGACGCGCCGATCGCGAAGTCCGCGAGGTAGGCGATGCCGCCGAGCGCGGTCGACGCCACCATCGTCGGCGACCAGCGCCGGAACGAATGCGGCGCGTACCGCAGGGAGTAGTCCTCGCGGCTCTCGTCGGCCGCCATCTTCGCGTAGCTGCGCTGGGGCGGCGGGCCTGCGGCGGCGCTGGTGTCGCGGGTGGCCGTATCCGTCATGTGGGTTCCTGTCGTCCGACCGGATTGCGGGTACGGACGATGAAATTAGGAGCCGTGCATGACAAGTTGTTGCAGGGCGCGATTGCCCCGGCGTTACGGAATCCGAGCGCGGGTTAACTCGTGATCACGGCGGGCGGACGGGCCCGTCCGGATTCCGGGCGTACGCCGGAGCACTCGGTCACCTCACCGGCAGGTGGTATGCGATCCGATAGCGGTCCGCGGGCACCACGACGTCGGCCGTCTCGACCGGCTTGCCCGAGGCGAAGTACGTCCGCTGCACGACGATCACCACATGGCCGGGGACTCCGCCGAGCGCCATGAGCTCCTCCGCAAGCCCCGGGCGCGCGCCGACCTCCTCCGCGACGTTGTCCACGACCACGTCGATGGCCGCCATGCGCTCGACCACTCCGCAGCCGCCGAGCGGCCCCTCCTCGGGGAGCATCACCGGAGTGCGTCCGGTGACGGCGAGGGGTTCCCAGGAGGTGGAGAGCATCATCACCTCGCCCGCGTCGCGGTAGACGTACTTGGTGCACATCACGCGGTCGCCCGCGCGGATGCCGAGACGCTCGGCGACCGCGCTGTTCGCCTCGGCCTGTTCGCTGCGGGACTCCCAGGTGCCGCGCGCGCCGTCCTCCGCCTGCTCCTGACGGAAGGGCGTCGAGCCGCCGGAGGCCCGATAGCCCGTACGCGCCACGCGGCGGGGCACCGGTCGCTCGCGCACATAGGTGCCGGATCCGGAACGTCCTTCGACCAGGCCTTCGGCCATCAGGACCTTGCGTGCCTCCAGGGCGACCGTGTCCGACACCCCGTACTCCTCGCGGATCCTGGCCTGCGAGGGGAGTCGGGTGTGCGGCGGCAGGGAACCGTCGACGATCTTCTTGCGGAGATCACCCGCGACCCGCAGATACGCCGGCTGTTCACCGAAAGTCACTGGCCACTCCCATCAGGTTGACAGACAGCAACAGCCTGGCAACCGTCGGTTGTTGGCCGCAACCCAAGGCCAAGGAATCACCCGAAGTGATGATTTCTAGGTGTGCAGGGCTTTACGCAGGGGCTTTCCGCAGCTATGGCGATCACTTTCCCGCGGCGGTCCGGGAGGCGGCCGTCAGACGCTCGCGCCCCGGATGTCGAGGAACCGGGAGATCGCCGACCGCGCGATCTGACTCCCCCAGCCGCCCCAGTTCACGTCGAAGCAGTGGTCCGCCCAGGGGAGTTCGACATACGTCGCCGGCGCCCCGGCCGCGTAGAGGCGCCGCGCCAGCTCCCGCGCCTGCGCCACCGGCACCGCACGGTCCGCGCTGCCGTGCAGCAGGAGCGTGGGCGGCACGTCGGTCCGTACGAGCTTCGCGGGCGAGCCGAGGCGGTAGCGGGCGGGCACGGCCTTCGCCGAACCGCCCATCAGGCGCGGGATCATGGGGTCGCCGCGCAGCGCCGTCCCGGCGATGAGGCGCCCCATGTCGGTCGGCCCGTAGAGCGAGATCACCCCGGAGACCGAGCTGTCACGCACCGCACAGGACGCGGGGACGCGGTCATCACCCTCCGTGTAGGCGGCCGCCAAGGCGAGATTGCCGCCCGCCGAACTCCCCGCGAGGACAAGGCGGTCGGGATCGATGCCGTACGCGCGCGCGTGCCGCCGCACCCACCCCACGGCGCACTTCACGTCGCCGATCTGGTCGAGCTGGGTCACGCGGGGCGCGAGCCGGTAGTCGATGTCGAAGACCGACCAGCCGCGTTCGTTGAACCAGCGGTTCCATGCGGGGCTCTGACCGCGGTGCCCCTTGTTCCAGCCTCCGCCATGCACCCAGACCACGGCCGGGTGACGTACGCCCGCCCGCCTCGGCAGGGTCCACAGGTCCAGCTTCTCGCGCCGCTCGCCGATGCGGGCGTAACGGCGTGTGCGGTCGCCGTCGGGGGCCTTGGCGTAGTTGACGCCGTCGAAGTACGCCGTGGGGGCCAGGCGTTGCCCCTGGTCCTCGGCGGTGCGGTACGCGGCGGCGTACGGCATGACGCCGTACACGAGCGCGACGAACGCGGTCAGCACGGCGAATCCGGCGCACCAGGGGTACCGCCGGCCCGCGACCGCACCGGCCACCAGGCCGATGACCGCGGGCGGCACGATCGCGAGCCCCCAGGAGGTGACCGCCGCCGCGACGAGCACCAGGAGCGGGATGCGGGGCAGCGGGGCGGCGACGAGCACGGCAAGGGCGGCGTTCAGGAGGGCGACGGCGACGAGGAGCCCGCGGGAGAGGTGCGCGACGCACGAAACCCTGGGCCCGTTCCTGCCGTTGCGGCTGCCCCTTCGGGGAGAGTCCGACGCCGCGGGCCCCACAGTGCGCTGGGCCGCGACGGTCGGCGTCATGACGGTCGTCACGCCGAAGAACTATCACAGAAGCGGACAAAAAGCCCTTAGGGTGAGTGGCTTGGCGTCAACCGGACCCGCTCGCCGCACGACCGCACCACCCTTTCGTCACACGGCCGCGCCGGCCCCGCTCCCCTCGCCCTCGTCCTCGTGGCCCCCGCCCTCGCCGCCGGGAGTCGGTTCGCCGGGGGTCGCGTCGCGCGGTGAAGTGGTCGCCAGGCCAAGGGTTTTGCGGGCGGCGGCCTCGCGCTTGCCGCTGATGTGCCGCTGCGCCTGCACGTAGTACGCGTCGAAGGCGTCGGCGTCCTTGGCCGTGGACGCCTTCTTCCACTGCTTGCGGTTCCGCTCGATCGCGTCGACGAGGCCGGTGATGCCTGCGTCCGCCTTCGCGGGCCAGTCGTGCGCGCGCAGCAGCCGCGCCTGTTCGGCGAGGCCCTTCTCGACGCGGCCCGCCCACTCCTTGTGGCCCGGCAGGTCGTCCTCGAAGCGCTCCGTGTCCGGCTCGGTCCCGTACGCGTCGTAGAGGGCCTTGTCCGCCTTCAGGTAGGCGAGCTGGTCGGCATCCAGGTTCGTCGCGTCGCGGCGCATCGAGCCCTTCAGGGTGCGCTCGGGCTCCGTGACGCCGTAGAGGCAGGTGATGTGACGGTCCCCCTGGCCCCAGGTGTCCCGGTCGGGCATGAAGTAGGTGAGCTCGGCGTCCCCGAGGCCGGCCCAGGAGTCGAGTACGTAGGAGGCGTCGAGTTCGACGCACCTCCGCTCGGCGAGCGAGGTGAGCGCGGCCTCGCCCGGGAAGGTCTCGTGATCCACCCGGAACTGGGCGAGGACCTCGCCGTCGTGCCGCGTGGAGCAGGGCACCTCGTCGATCTCGAAGGCGTATCTCGCGCCTTCGAGGTCGCTGCCGGGGACGTTGAAGCACTCCCCCTTGCCGACGGGGAACCCGGAACTGTTCCGGGAGTCGCGCGCGGCCTCCTTGAAGCCGTCCATGAAGTCACGCGCGCCCCCGGTGACGACGGCGAGCACCAGGAGCACGATGCCGACGGCGGAGAGGATGCTCCCCGCGATCGCCATGCCCTTGCCGCGCTCGCCCTTCTTGGAGATCTGCGAGAGCGCGACCAGGCCGAGGACCAGACCGGCGGCGGGCACGCAGCACAGGATGCCGAGGACGAGCGAGGCGATCGCGAAGCCGTTGACCGGAGGGCGCGAGTACGGCGAGTACGCGCCGGGCCACCGCTGGTACGGAACCTGGGGCCCGCCCGGGTACGGGGGCTGCGCGGGCGGCCCGTACGGAACCTGCCCGTACGGAACCTGCCCGTACGGCTGCTGAGGGCGGCCACCGAGGTCGGGCGGCGGGGGTATGTCCACGGGTGCCGTGCTCCTGCGTTCGTGCGGTCGGTCGGTGCGAGGGGGGCTTCGCATCGTATGCGGGGCACGGACAGGGGACGGCACGAGGACAGGGAGGCATCTCGCGCGACGCGCTCTCGTCCTCGCGGCGGCGGCAGACCGGGCCGACGACCCGAAGCCCGTCCCCGAGGACGAGAGCGCGTACGTACGGGAGAAGCTCAGCTCAAGGCCTCCGGCCTAGAACTGCAGCCCCCAGGAGTCGATCTTCCCGACATCCTGCGCCGCGTTGTCACTCACCCGCAGCTTCCACGTCCCGTTGGCCGTCTCGGACGACGCGTTCACCGAGTACGTGGTGTTGATGTCGTCCGAACTGCCGCCGGTGCCATATCCCTTCAGCGTGTACGCGGTGCCGTCGGGCGCGATCAGCTGCACCTGGAGGTCACCCACGTAGGTGTGCTTGATGGCGACCGGCACGCTCAGGGCGGCCGGGGCCGAACCCGGGACGCCGCTCACGGTGACCGGCGACTCGACCGTGGCGTTGTCGCTGATCGTGACGTCGGTCGTGTTCTCGAACTTGGGGCCCGGAGGGTTCGTCGAGCCGGGGCCCACGTTCAGGAGGCGGTTGGGCGAGCCCGTTCCGGGGCTGGTGACGACGCCCGTGGAGGCCGCGCTGACCAGAGCCGCGGACACCTGCGCCGGGGTCGCCGTGCGGTTGTCCGCGAGGTAGAGCGCCGCGGCGCCCGCAGTGTGCGGGGAGGCCATCGACGTACCGGAGATGGTGTTCGTCGCGCTGTCGCTCGTGTTCCAGGACGAGGTGATGGACGAGCCGGGCGCGAACAGGTCCAGGACGGCGCCGAAGTTGGAGTAGCTCGCCTTGGCGTCGGTGTTCGTGGTGGCGCCGACCGTGATGGCCTCGCTCACGCGCGCGGGAGAGCGCGTCGAGGCGTTGACGGACTCGTTGCCCGCCGCGACCGCGAAGGTGATGCCGGACGCGATGGCGTTGCGTACGGCCGTGTCCAGGGCGCTGTCGGCGCCGCCGCCGAGCGACATGTTCGCGACGGCGGGCTTGACCGCGTTCTGGGCGACCCAGTCGATGCCGGCGACGACCTGCGCTGTGGTGCCTGAACCCTGGTTGTTCAGGACGCGGACGCCGACGATCTTCGCCTTCTTGGCGACGCCGTGCAGGGTTCCGCCGACGGTTCCGGCGACGTGCGTGCCGTGGCCGTGGCCGTCCTGCGCGGTGTTGTCGTTGTCGATGGCGTCATAGCCGTACGAAGCGCGGCCGCCGAAGTCGCTGTGGCTGATGCGGACCCCGGTGTCGATGACGTACGCCGTGACGCCCTCACCGGCGGAGTCCGGGTAGGTGTAGGAGTTGTTCAGCGGGAGCGTCTTCTGGTCGATGCGGTCCAGGCCCCAGGACGGCGGGTTCGGCTGGGTGGCGTCGACCGTGAACGTCCGGTTCTGCACGACGGAGTCGACCGCCGGGTCCGCGGCGAACTTCTTGGCCTCGGCCGCGGAGAGCTCGACCGCGTAGCCGTTGAGGGCCTTCTTGTACGTACGGTCGATCTCGGCGCCGTACTTCTCGGCCAGCGCCTTGCCCGCCTTGGAGCCCGCCTTCGCGGCGTCCTCGTCGAGGCTGACTATGTAGCTGCCCGGTATCGCGCCGGGGGCTCCGGCGTTCTCGATCGTGCCTTCGGCCTGACCCGGCTGAGCGGTCGCGGGGAGGGCGGAGACGACGCCGAGGGCGAGGGCCGCGACTGCTGTCGCGCTGATCCCGGCCAGTCTTCGGCGGGTATGACGCATCACTGCCATCTGAGGGGTCCTCCTCAATAGGTGGTGCGTTGGTGGGGGATGGTGCCGGTGGTGCCCACACACACGGAGACGAAAGGCAGGGACATGTCAAGCAACATGCCCACTCTTGCCTTCGTCGGGACGAAAGATTGGCGGATCCATAGGAATCTCACAAGGGTCAGGACCGGACGTAACACGACCGCCACGCACCCGCCATGACACATCGGCCCCAACTGCCGCAACTAGCCTGCGCACATGACAGCATTGCCGGATTGTTTCTGCCCCATCGACGGAACGCGTGTCCCCGCTGGCACCCTCGCCTGGTGCTGCCCCGTCTGCCGCGGCCCGCTCGACCTGGACTTCTCCCCCACTCCCGCATCGTTGAAGTCCCTTGGCGGAAGGGTCAATTCACTGTGGCGGTACGCGGAGTCCCTGCCGCTGCCCGCACCCTCGTTCTCGCTCGGCGAGGGCCGCACACCGCTCGTACCGCTGGATGGCGCGATCTCGGCCAAGCTCGACTTCCTGATGCCGACGCTCTCCTTCAAGGACCGCGGCGCGGTGATGCTCGCCGCGCTCGCGACGCGGCTCGCCCCGGAGCGGGTGATCGCCGACAGCAGCGGCAACGCGGGCACGGCGGTCGCCGCGTACTGCGCGCGGGCCGGCCTGCCCTGCACGGTGTACGTCCCGGAGGGCACGTCCCCGAAGAAGCTGGAGCAGATCGGCGCGCACGGGGCACGCCTCGAAGTCGTCCCCGGAGACCGTGAGCGGACGGCGCGGACAGCACGGGAGGTGGCCGACGAACCCGGCGTCTTCTATGCCTCGCACGTCCACAACCCCTACTTCCTCCAGGGCACCAAGACGTACGTCCACGAGCTCTGGGAGGACCTGGGCGGCCGCCTTCCGGACGCGCTCGTCGTGCCCGTGGGCAACGGCACCCTGCTGCTCGGCGCGGCCCTCGCGGTGCGGGAGCTGCACGCGGCAGGACTGATCGCGAAGGCACCCGCGCTGTACGCCGTGCAGGCCGCCGCGGTCTCCCCGCTGGCCGAGGCGTGGCGTGCGGGCGCCGACGAGCCCCTGGGCACCACCCCGATGGCGCCCACGCTCGCGGAGGGCATCGCGATCCCCCGGCCCCCTCGCGCGCGGCAGATCCTCCGGGCGGTGCGCGGATCCGGCGGCGACTTCCTGACGGTGACGGAGGACCAGATCCGCCACGCCCAACTGGATCTGGCGGGGCGCGGGTTGTACGTCGAGGCGACCGGGGTCGCGTGCTGGGCGGCCGTCCGGGACGGCGCGCTCGGCGAGCGCACGGCCGTGGTGCCGCTGTGCGGGGCAGGTCTGAAATCCGGACTCGCGCATGAACTGGGCGTTGGCCAAGGCTAGTTGGCGGCACACCGCCAAGGTCACACCGCCAAGGTCACAGCTCCACGGCGCTCATGGCCGGAGACCTGCCCTGAGCCCGACTGTGCCCGTACGCTTGTCGCCACCATCGATTACATGAGTACTGGCTGCTGGTGGCGATCGGGAGGTCACGGGGGTGGAAGAGCGCAGCCCTGCGAGGGTTCGCAACGAACTGGTCGCCGACATCGTCGACGTACTGCAGGAATCGACCACGGTGCGACAGGAGAACAGCGCCGACATCTGGGTGCGCATGCTGAGCGACGAGCTGGACGCACCCGTGGAACCTCTGCGGAACGCGGCGCTGCGGCCCTGGCTGCTGCACCTGGTCGAGCGCTGCGCGGAGATCCCTGACGGCTTGCCGTGTCTGGTGCGCTGCCTCAAGTATCTGGAGCAGCAGTCTTCCGCCATTCTGTCGCTGCTGCGCCTGGTGGACGAATGGGAGGCCGTGGACTTCTTCGACGGCGCCGACCTGCGTCCCTTGCAGCCGATACTGCGGGACATGCGTTCGTCGGCCGAGCTCGCCACGCTGGCACGGCGGGCCAGCCGCTCACGCACCCAGGAGCTGCCCGCGTGGTGCGACACGGGATGGGCAGTCTTCCTGCGACTGGCCGGCGGCAATTCCGCCGCCAAGGAACTCCCCGTGAGCATGGCGTTCCTGGCCCTGGCCGCCGATCGGCTCGTGGAGGACGGACAGATGGAGGCAGCGGAGGACCTGCGTCGCTGGAACCGTCAGCAGTCCCTGACGTGGGGCCTTGAGGACAAGATGACCGACTGGCAGCGCAGCGGCATCGCCCAGCAGGCCCCGCCCCCCATGGTGCCCGCCTATCTGATGATCCAGTTCGAGCCCGACGGAGTGGACCCCGACCGCTATCTCCTCTCCCACTGGCGCCAGTCGGACGCCGAGGGCTGGCATCCCGTACCGGGCGAGACCCTGCATCTGCACCGGGACGACCTGCCCGCCGAGGTCGAGGTCCTCATCGAGCAGACCGAGGAGCGCTGGGCGGATCTGAGACAACCCGTCGTCCTGGAATTCATCCTCCCGTGGGAATTGCTGGGCGAGCCTGTGGAGTGGTGGCACAAGGAGTCCTCCTCCTCGTCGCCGACCCCCCTGGTGATGGACTACGCAGTCCTCGTCCGCAGCTTCGAGCGCCTGCGCAAGGCCGCCTGGCACCGTCCCTGGCACAAGAAGTGGCGCCAGCTCAAGGAGCAGCCCGCCGACAGCCATTCGTACTTCAACCCTCCCGGCCAGTCGCACTTCCACCTGGAGCGCGAACTGAAGGAGGACGACCAGGCGGTCTGTCTGGTGCTGAGCGAGCCGCCGGGCGGCGACTCAGGAGCCGGCCAGCAGGAGTTCATGGCCGGGCTGCGGGCAGGGGTGCCCGCGATGATCTGGCACCGGGGTGACTGCGGGGACCCGGCCTTCAAGGAGGCGGTCGCCGAGATGGTCCAGGACAGGGGCCTGTCCAGCCTGGTGACGCGCGCCGGAAATTGGCGCAAGGAGGCTCTGGCGCTGGGCCCCGAGGGCTGGGACAACCACGTGGGACGCCATCTGGCGATCCTGGTCGACGATCCGGAACGCAGACCCGGGCCGCCGGGCCCCGACCGTGCGCCGGTGACGCCTTGAACGGGCCCGCCGGCCACCTGTCCGTGAACCTCCCGCACACCCGGCGAGAGGGGGTGCCACGCCATGCATGAACAGGCCTCCGCTGCCGTGCGGGCGCTTCCTGACGGAGCCGCACCTCTCCCTGCCGGAGGCACGACCGCTAGCACGATTTCCGTGCGCCCCGGCACATGCCGCCGTACCCCCTTGCTTGCACGGCGGGCGCACTGCCACGCTGCGCATGTGGATGTCACGCACGCCCGCGCTCTGCGGGACTCCGCACAATGGTCAGCGTCACCTCTACGCCTTGAGGGCGCATATGCATGACGACGGAGGTCAACGACAGGGGCCGGCAGCGCGGGCACGTCATGAGGCCGCGTCCGTCCTCGGCAGGCTCGGGCGCGCGAGACTCGGCCAGTCGGGCAGACAGGAGCGCGCCGAGGCGGTCCTCGTCATCGACGGGCACCTGACGATGAAGGTGTGGGACCAGGCGGTCACCGACCTGGTCGACGAGCTGAACCGCGAGGGGAACTTCGCGCGCGTACGCGTGGTGCGCCTGCGCGGGACCGACGAGACGGGCCCGGCCCGCCTCGGCCCGGCCGAACCGCTCGGCGGCGCCGGGGACTTACGCCGCGTGATCCTCGTGCTGACCGACGGCCTCGCCGCCGGATGGCGGTCCGGCGCGGTCATGACCCTGCTGCGCGCCTGGGGGCGCACCTGCCCGGTCGCCGTGGTGCACGTGCTGCCCCAGCAGCTGTGGTTCCGCACGGGACTTGACGTCTGCCGGGTGAGGCTGCGCGCCGACCGCCCCTGGGCGGCCAACAGCGAGCTCGACTGGGAGCTGCGCGAGGCCCCGGTGGAGTCGCACGACCCGGACGAGCCCGATGCCGAGGGCGACGCGGTCCTCGTGCCGGTCCTTGCCCTGACCAACCGCTGGGCCGAGGTCTGGACCCAGCTCGTCATGGGACCCGAGCCGCGGTGGCTGGAGATGTCCGCCATCCGGGCGCGGGAGTGGAAGCGCCGGCCCGACGCCGCGCGCGCCCTGCCCTGGACGGACGACGTTCCCGACCCCCTCAGCACGGTGCCCGCATCGGAGCGCGTGTCCGACTTCCGGGCGGGAGCCTCACCCACGGCGTTCACCCTCGCCACCCGCTTGTCCGCCGTCCCCCTCAGCCTCCCCCTCATCCGCAGGGTCCTCGCGACCACACCGGGCGCGGGTCCGGTGCACGCGTCGGAGCTCCTGATGAGCGGACTCGTCCGGCCCAGCGGGGCGCAGGGCGAAGAAGTGACGGATGTGGCGTTCTCGTTCGCCCCCAACATCCGCGAGGAACTGCTCGCCCTGGGCCGCCGCAGCGACACGGCACGGATCCTGCACGACGTACGCGCGTTATTGGCGGACGGCGCGGACGGCGCCCAGAGCCCCTCGCTGCTCCCCTCCCCCGCCGAACCACTGGACACCCTGGCCATGCCCCGGGTGAACAGTCGCAATATCGGTTTCCTCCGCGTGGAACTCGCCGCGCTGAGGGCACTCTCCGGACGTTTCATGCAGCGCGCCGCCCTGCTGGCAGGGGTACTTGGCTGGCACGATCGTCGATACGCAGTCAGCCTGGAGAAAAGCGGCAGCCACCCTGTCTCTCGGCCCGATCCTGAAGGAGCATCGGTGATGTCGACTACACCCCAGCAAACGGTGGAGGGGGACCGCACATCACAGCCGCGCGTCTGGGGAAACCTACCGCCACGCAACCCCAACTTCACCGGCCGCACCGAGCTGCTCGAAACGCTCGGCGAGCGCCTGCGCGAAGGCACGACCACGGTCCTGCCCGAGGCAATCCACGGCATGGGCGGCGTGGGCAAGACCCAGCTGGCCATCGAGTACGCGTATCGCCATCAGGGTGAGTACGACATCGTTTGGTGGATCCCCTCCGAACGGCCGGGCCAGATCGGTCAGGCCCTGGTGGAACTGGCCGGGCGCCTGGGCATCGAGACCAGCACCGAAGCCAACATCGCCGGTCCAGCGGTCCGTGAGGCGCTGCGCGAGGGCCGTCCGTTCTCGCGCTGGCTGCTGATCTTCGACAACGCCGACAACCCCGAGCAGGTACGCCACTACTTCCCCACCGGAGGCAACGGCACGATCCTGGTCACCTCCCGCAACAGGCGGTGGGGTCTTGTCGGCGGATCTCTCGAAGTGGACGTCTTCACGCGCGAGGAGAGCAAGGAACTGCTCCGCCACTCCGGGCCGCCCCTCCAGGAGGACGAGGCCGACCAGCTGGCCGAGGCGCTCGGAGATCTGCCTCTCGCCCTGGAGCAGGCCGCCGCGTGGCGTGCGGAGACGGGCATGCCCGCGTCCGAGTATCTGCGCCTCTTCGAGAACAAGCGCACCGAACTCCTGGAGACGTCCCCGCCCCCGGACTACCAACTGCCGGTCGCGGCCGCCTGGAACGTCTCCCTCGACCACCTGGAGACCCGCAGCCCGTCAGCTCTGCGCCTGCTCCAGCTCTGCTCGTACTTCGCGCCCGACCCGATCTCGCGGTCGATCTTCTCCGGCCTCGGGAACAGCAGCATCTTCCCCGAGCTCGACGCGACACTGAACGACCCGATGCGGCTCGCGCGCGCCATAAGGGAGGTGAACCGCTACTCCCTGGCCCGCATCGACCACCGTACGAACTCCATCGAGATGCACCGGCTCGTCCAGCTCGTCCTGAACAACCGCATGTCCCCCGAGGAGCAGTCCCGCATGCGTCACGGCGCCCACACGCTCCTTGCCGCGGCCGACCCGAAGGCACCCACCACAGCGGCGAACTGGCCGCGCTACGCGGAGCTGTACGGACACGTCATCGCCTCGGAAGCCATCAAGTCCGACCAGCCCTGGGTGCGCCAGCTGGTCATGAACATCGCCAAGTACCTCTACTACTGGGGCGACCACGAGGTGTCGCTCGACTTCTCCGAGCAGGCCTGGGAGACCTGGCAGACCGTCTTCGGCGAGGAGGACCAGCAGACCCTGCTCATGGGTCAGTGGCTCTGCTACATCTACTGGGTCCTCGGCCGCCACGGCGAGGCTGTCGAGCTGGTGGCCAAGTTGCAGGACATCTACCGGCGCACGGCCCCCGAGGGCCGCGAGGACATCCGGGAGGACGCCCTGGCGGCGATCGGCCTCGAAGCCGCCGTGCGCCGGGTCGAGGGCGAATTCGCCATCGGCGCCCAGCTGGACGCCACGGTGTACGAGCGGGCGCGCAGGGCCTTCGGCGAAGAGGACCCCACGACCCTGGACGCCGCCCACAACCTCGGCACGAGCCTGCGCCAGGCCGGTGACTTCCGCCAGGCGCTCGAACTCGACGAGCACACGCTGGCGCTGCGGCTCCGCGTCCTCGGCCAGGACCACCAGCGGACCCTGATGACGGAGAACAACGTCGCCATCGACGTCCGCGAAACAGGCGACTATGTAGGGGCACGCGCCCGCCAGCAGGCCGTTCTCGACGCCTACCGCGACGTGTTCGGCCGCGGCAACCCCGCGACGATCAGCACGATGCGCCAGCTCAGCGAGGCCAGCCGCAAGGCCGGCGACCACGCACAGGCCCTGGAGCTCGCCACCGAGGCGTACTCCAAGTTCACCCGACGGTACGGCGACACCCACCCCTCGTCGCTGTCCGCCGCCCTGACCCTGTCGGTGGCGCTGCGCCAGAACGGCGACCTGAACGCGGCGCGCGAACGGGGCGTCAAGGCCTGCCGGGAGTACCGCAACATCTTCGCCCCGCACCACCCGCACGTCCTGGCCGCGGACGTCGACCTCGCCGTCACGCTGCGGCTGCTCGGCCAGCCCGACGAGGCACGCCGCCTCGACGAGGCAGCGCTCTCCTCGCTCACCGAACGCCTGGGCGAGGCCCACCCCATCGCCCTGGCCACCGCCATCAACCTGGCGAGTGACCTGGCCGCCCTCGGTGACCACCACGCGGCGCGCGTACTGGGCGAACGGACCCTGGAGCTCTGCCTGCGCACCCACGGCGAGGACCACCCCACCACGCTGGCGTGTGCGGGGAACCTCGCGATGGACATGATCGAGCTGGGCGAGGAGACCGAGGGTGCCGCGCTGCGCGCCGACACCCTGGCGCGGATGGAACGCGTCCTGGACGCTCCCCGGCTCCTCACGGAGCCAGGCACCCCGCACCCGGCGACCCTTCAGGCCAAGGCGGGCCAGCGGGCCAACTGCGACATCGACCCGGTGCCGCTCTAGCCGTTCCAGCCGTTCCAGCCGTGAGTGGGCGGGCGGTGCGGATGTCATCCGCACCGCCCGCCCACTCAAGTTCCGCTCACGCCGTCACTCGGCGCCCCGCACACCGTCCCGCACGCCGTCGCGCGCCAGCCACGCCGCCAGACGCACCGGGTCCGCTCCCTGCCCCGTGGCGTTGCGCAGCGCGCCCTGCACGGCGCACGCCCGCTCCGGATGGTTCCGCAGCAGCCAGGAGGCGCCCTCGTGGGCCTCGTCACCGGCAAGGGCACGCCCCAGACCGGCCCAGGCGCCGAACGGCGTCCCCGTCCCCGACAGCAGTGCGGCGAAGGCGCCCCGCGCCCCGGCCAGGTCGCCGCGTGCCAGCAGCACGTCGGCGTCCTCGGCCCCCTCAGCTCCTCGCCCGTCCCCACCGGCGCCGCTGAGGCGATGCCGGGCCAGGACGGCCGCGGTGTCCAGGAAACGGGCCCCGGCATCCGGTACGAGGACGGGCTCACCGGCAAGAACGGGCGGGGGACGGTCGTCCCGCCGTCGCCAGGCCCGCACCGCCTCCTGAACCGCGGCGGCGGGCGGCCGCAGATGGTGCGCACGCCAGCGGGCCCGGTGGTCGGCCGCCACCTCCTGGGCCAGCCGCAGCTCGGCGGCGGGCACCGACTCGTCACTCCACTCGGCGCAGCGCTCGCGCAGGGCGTCCAGAACCTGCCGCCCCAAGGGCGTCAGCCGTTCGTGCGTACGCACCAACTCCACCGTGGACGACACCTGCGTACGCCACAGCGCGAACTCGAAGTGCGTGAGCCCGGCCTGCGCGGGGTCGGCGGACTGCCGGTGGGAACGCCAGAAGCGCGTCACACCGGCAAAGGCGTAGATGCCCTGGAGCAGTCCGCCCAGGGGGCGCGGGTCGTCGCGCCACGGTGCGTAGAACAGCTCCTCCGCAAGGCCAGGACCGGGATGGGGGCCAAGACCCGGGCCGGTCAGATTCAGCGGTCGCAGCCGCATCAGGCTGCCCAGCTTGATGTGCTGGAATTCGTGCACCAGCGTGGCGGCGAGCTGCGTCGCGTCGTCGGGGCGGGACGCCATGACACCGCCGAAGGCATCCCCCGCGGTCACACTGTGCGGCCGGAACCGCTCTCTCGCCGGAGTCGGCGTCACCGACATCAGGCCGACGCGCATCGCCTCGGCGCTCTCCGGCTCGTCACGCAGCAGCAGCTCCCACGCATCGGTGAGCATGCCCTGCCACACCCGCGCGTCCGTCTCGGACAGGAACAGCGGCTCGCTCGGCTGCGGGAACGTCCGGTAGGGGTCGAACTCCTCAAGGGCCAAGCACTTTTGAGGCCTCTTCACTCCCAGCGAGAGCCGACGCACGGCACGCCACCCCGGCGCGCCGCCCTCGCGCCCCGGCCCGACCACGACCGCGCCCTGCTCCCCGATGATCCGCAACTTCCCCTCACGGGAGACGACTTGGGCCGTGCTCCACGACTCCGCCACCTTGAGCTCCGCACATCCCACCGTCGGCAGGAACGCGATGCCGCGGCGCACCGGCACGGCGACCGAGAAGTCCAGACCGGCCCGAGCCCCCGCCGACGCGGCCAGCGCCGACAGATGCCCCGCCACCGCCCACATGGGCGCGTCCTCGAAGGAGGCGCCTCTGAGCTGACGCAGCGCCAAAGACAGCCACATCCCCGTGTGCGGGGACATCAGAATGTCCTCGAACACGTCCGGAGCCGTCCGCTGGGCGCGCTCGAGCAGGGCCCAGGCCTCGCGATACGACAGGGCGGCCGCGCCTGCCGGAGGCGTCGGACCCTCCGCTGAGACGCCGCCCCCGGAAAGACCGTCGTACAGCGCCCTCAGCAACAGCATGCGGCGGCTGCGCTCGGCAGCGAGCAGTTCCACCACCACGGCTCGGCCGCCCTCACCCCGTGCGAGGGCCCGGAACCCGGCAGCCGAAAGCCGGTGGACCGGCAGTTCCACCGATCCCGCGGACCTACGCGCCATGGGCCGTCCGCCACGGCTCCGCGGCGATCCCGTCAGTCGAACCGCGACGGGCCTCCGTACGTGTTCGTGATGGCCTGGGCATCATCGATGTGATGCAGCAGGGATTCGAGCGACCCCGCGATGGCACTGCCGTCCATGGAGAGCAGCGCTTCAAGAGAAACCCCCGAGAGATCTACGAGATCGGACTCGACGGCAGGCATCGATTGCTCCACGGCTGCCAAGTCCCCTCCCGTGATTCCGTGCATGCGCCATCCCTTTCCCCCTCATGATGGCCCAGCACGGCACGCGGCGAAACCCCGCGTCCGAGCCGTGCCCGACATCAAGTCAGCAGTATCGCTTGGCCAGTTGAGCCGCCTCACGGTCGACACCGGCCACTTCGGCCGACTGCCCCTCCAGGAGCCGGACAGTCTCCAGGAGCTGATCCAGAGTGCCTCGGTAGCGCAGACAGGTGCGCACGATGCCGTAGATGTCCATCTTGAGCCGGGGGTCTCTTGGCCGGTTCGCGGCGATCTCCGAGTCGATGCTGGCGAGCACGAGCCCCAGTCCGTTGGCGTCTCCGAGCGAGGGGATCTTCACCAACGCGTCGACAAGGCCCATGAGTTCACGCAAGGGCAGGTCGGAGGGGAGGGCAGCCAGGCTCACGGGAGCCGCCGAACCCTCCGGATCCCCCGCGGAACCGAGCCCTCCACGCAGCGGAAGGCCCGCTTCCCGATGGAGGTGCGCCAACTCGGCCGAGGACAACACGTCGTACCAGTGCTCCACCCTGCTGGCCGCGAGCCGCCCCAGTCCGTCCGAGCGGTGGTGGGCACTGATCACACCGATCACCGCGTCGCCGGACCAGACCACCGCGCCGGACATTCCCTCCCAGGGCGAGCGCTCGGGTTCGGGGTCCGCGCGCGGCGCGAGAACGGCCAGTTCGAGTGTGCCCTCGCGGCGGTTGGACAGGACGGATACGGTTCCCGACGCATGGCAGGAGTCCCGGTACTGACTGGGAGCCCCGTCGTCGAGCAGGCGCATGCGGTCGTCCCGCAGCTTGAAGCGCGGGAAGCCCATCGCACTGACGGGCAGCACCACATCGCTCTCGGGCACGGCCGCGTAGCGGGGCGTCTCGATGCACCCGGAACCGGGTGGCGTCGTCATGATCTCAAGCAGCGCGATGTCCGCGGCCTCGGCGAGCAGCACGACGCGTACGTCGGCGCTCCACTCCCCCGGCAGATCGGCGTCGAAGCGCACCCGCACCGACGTCGCGGGACCGGTGACCACATGCGCGGCGGTCAGCACGGCCCTGTCCCCCACGCGGTATCCGGACCCACGGCGCCCAGGCGCCGGGCCCGGCCTCTCCACCAGCACTTCGGCGACCCGCGCCGCCTCAAGCCCCTCCGACACGGACATGGTGACCGGGCTCAGCGCTCGCCCGTGGTCTGCTCACCGCTGACCCAGGGCCGTTGATCGGAGCCTCGGACGCGGGGCTCAAGGCTGAGGGTGACGCGGTGGGTGGTGCTGTGCGTCTGCTGGGCGGAGGCGCCCGCCTCGACGACCCAGAAGCGGATCCTGCCGTCCGCGGTGCCCGACCGCTGCACGGCGAACTCCGCCTCGAGCTGTACGGGACCCAGCTCGAAGTGCAGTGCGTCGTCCTCGGAGTCCTTGGCCGCGGCCATGGCGGCGGCGAGTTCCCCGCGTAACTGCGCGATCATCTCGGCGAGTTCAATCACGCCGAGCCCCTACCCCCGGCGTGTCGCCTCCACACGACGGTGGCGACACGGGGAAAGCCGAAGGGGCCGGCCGGCACGACGACGGCCGGCCCCCTGGCGGGCACTCAGTGGTTGTTGGCGCCGTTACCGGCCAGAACCGGGATGTCGTTGATGATGTGCGACAGCGGCTCGTCACCCTTGGCCTGGGTGGAGTTGTCCGCGCACTGCTGGTTCTGCGGGGCGGACAGGACCGGGATGTCCTGGACGGCGATCGGCACGAGGCCGACGAGCGAGCCGACGTTCGCCTTGACCGGCAGACCGATGCAGGGCTTGTTCAGCGTGCTCTGGACGAGCGTGGCCTGGGGGCTCAGGTCACCCTTGGTCGCCTGGTTGCCGAACGCCGAGTCGGCTCCGTTGCCGCTCAGGGACGTGGTGCCCGAGTCGTCGCCGATAGCCAGGGCCTGGGGGGCCATCCCCGCCGAGATTCCGGCGACGGACGCGGCAATGGCCGCGGAAGCCCACAGCTTCTTCATTTTGATTCCCTTTCAAGAGCGGGCTCCCTTGGCAGAGCCGCGTGATGATCAACTGCCTGATGGGGTGATGGTTGCGACGTGCGACCCGGTTGGCTCAGTAATCAGACGGCCGTCAACGGCACTCCAGCGTGTCCCCCCGGACGGTCGCCGGGCTGCTGAACCTGGGCGGATCGCTCAGCCTGGCCGTCGAGTTCCGGGCGGTCAGGGGGCGGTCCTGGCTGAGGGCCTTGAAGACCTTTCCTGCCTTGGCCCTGTCCCACTCCAGCGAGCCGTTCAGCGTCGCGCTGAAGCCGCTGACCGGCACCGTGGTGAACTCCATGGAGGACGCGGGGAGTTTGCCCAGGTCCGACGCGAGGGTCAGGATCTGCTGGGTGCTGAACCCCCGGTCGACCCGCGCCGAGCCGACCAGCAGCCGGCCGAGCCGTGCCGCCCTGACCGGATCGGCCAGGACGTTCTCCTTGGTCACGCTGCGCAGCGCGGCGAGCAGGAAGCGCTGCTGGCGCTGGATCCGCCCGAAGTCGGCGCTCGTGTCCACGTGGCGGGAGCGGACGTACTGCAGGGACTGGCCGCCGCCCAGCAGATGGCTGCCGGGCGCGAGGTCGAGCTTCGTCGTCTTGTCCTTGAGGGCGCGGGGCGTGCAGACCCGCACACCGCCGACCGTCTCCACGCTGTCCATGAAGCGCCGGAAGTCGAGCTGCAGATACCGGTCGACGCGGACGCCCGTCATCGCCTCGACCGTCCGCACGGAAAGGGCGGGGCCGCCTTCCGCGTAGGCGCCGTTGATCTTTCCCGGGTGGGCCGCGCGCTCCTGCCCCGTGGCCTCGTCGCGGTGCGCCGGGATGTCGGCGTACGAGTCCCGGGGAAGGCTGACGACGCTGACGCGGTCCCGCTTCTCGGAGAGATGGACCAGCATGAGCGTGTCCGTGCAGTTGCAGGCGACTCCGCCCGCGTAGAACTCCCGCTTCTCCTTGCGCGTGATGGTGTCGCGGCCGTCCGTCCCCATCAGGAGGATATTCGTACCGCTTCCCTCGTTCGGTCGGTTCTTCATGTCGCCGAAGACATCGACGCGTTGAACAGGGAGCGGCAGAGCCGTGGCATTTCCCACTCCAGCGGCGGCGGTGACCAGAAGAACCGCCGGAATGGCCAGACGCAACCTTCGCGCCCGCCGGGATCCGGTCGGTGAGTAAAGGTGAGTGAGCAAGTTGATCTCCGCTGCCGGGGGAACCGGGACGAAGAAAAGGTAAACCGCTCTACGGCAGCGCGGTGCGTGGGAGTTCGCGGCGCGCACGAACAACAACTCGTTCGCCCTAAGCCGTTCGGTTTCGCCTGATTCCACCGCTGGAACACATGGCTCCACACACGCCTTTCGATGGCGAGGGAACATGGCTGACTTCAAGCAGCAGTGGAAGCGTCAAGGCCTCATCCCGGTGAGCAGGGATTCTCCGGAACGCCGCGTCGACGACCCCATCTACACGTCGTTGCAGGATTCCTGGGAAAGACAGGGCAAGACCGTTCCTGGCCGACCCGACCAGGAGTGGATGGAACTCATGTCACGCGATCCTTGGCCACGGGGCTGACGGCCGGGCGGAGTTGACCGCGAGAGGACGAACGCGACAGCGGGCCGCCGGTGTACGGCGGCCCGCTGTGCACTGCGTGGGGGAGATCAGCCGTTGCCCGCCCCGTTGCCCGACAGGACCGGGATGTCGGAGAGGATGTGCGACAGCGGCTCGTCGCCCTTGGCCTGCGTCGAGTTCTCGGTGCACTGCTGGTTCTGCGGCGCCGACAGGATCGGGATGTCCTGGACGGAGATCGGCACGACGCCCACGAGCGAGCCGACGTTCGCCTTGGCCGGCAGGCCGATGCAGGGCTTGTTGAGCGAGCCCTGGATGAGCGCCATCTGGGGGCTCATGTTGCCGTACGTGGCGGAGTTGCCGAAGGCCTGCTCGGCGCCGTTGCCGCTGAGAGACGTGGTGCCGTGGTCGTCGCCGATGGCCAGCGCCGACGGAGCAGCGGCGGCCGACATGCCGACGACGGAGACGGCAACCGCAGCTGCAGCCATACCCTTCTTGATCACAACTAATTCCCTTCTGGAGAAACCCCGTTCGCCGGAGCGCTCTGATTAACTCCACGCCCTCCGCATAGTTGCTCCGCTTCACTCTGATGGCCCAACGAAGGTCCGAAGAGGGACCGAAGAGGGACCGAAGAGGGCCCAACCGAGTGAAGCCCCGAAACCCAAACTCCGGTCGGCATGTTGGTCAGCTCGCAGTGACTCGAGCGTCTGCCCAGAAAAGGAACACACACCATGATGAAGAAGGCTATGGCCACGGCGGCGGTTGCCGTTTCGGTCGTCGGCATGTCTGCCGCTGCGGCCCCGACGGCGCTGGCCATCGGTGACGACCACGGCACCACCTCCCTGAGCGGCAACGGCGCCAAGCAGGCGTACGGCAACTCCGCGACGCACGGCGACATGAGCCCCCAGCTCTCGCTCGTCCAGGGTTCGCTGAACAAGCCCTGTGTCGGTCTGCCGGTCAAGGGCAACGTCGGCTCGCTCGTCGGCCTCGTGCCGATCGCCGTCCAGGACATCCCGATCCTGTCGGCGCCGCAGAACCAGCAGTGCACCGAGAACTCGACGCAGGCCAAGGGCGACGAGCCGCTGTCGCACATCCTGAACGACATCCCGGTCCTGTCCGGGAACGGCGAGTTCAACGGCTGATCTCTGCCGATGTGAGGACGCTCGGGCCGCCCGCCTTCTTCAAGGCGTGGCAGCCCGAGCTCCTTCATTTTTGAATGCGGTAATTCGGGTGAATTTTCTGAACGGGCGAAACCAGCGGTTTCTTCCGCTCACTCAACTCGTTTGCAGACTGCGGGTCATGGTGCGAGACGTAAACAGAAGTGCTCGCTCGGTTTCGACTGCCAGATCGGCATGACCACAGAGAAGGGAACATCTGTGAAGCACAAGAAGAGCGCAACGATCATCGCTGGTGTCGTGATGGCCATGAGCATGGCGGCTCCCGCGTTCGCCGACGCCGGCGCCGAGGGTGCGGCCGTCGGTTCGCCGGGCGTTCTCTCCGGCAACGTCGTCCAGGTCCCGGTCCACGTTCCGGTCAACGTGTGCGGCAACAGCGTGAACGTGATCGCGCTGCTGAACCCGGCCTTCGGCAACACCTGCGCCAACACCTGATAGCACCCAGCCACCAGGCTGTTTCATGGCCGGCCTTGGACTGTCGCTACGACTCCAAGGCCGGCTTTCCACTTGCACAGAGGAAGACAACTACCTTGCGACAGGTCATTGGTAAAGGGATGCTCGCGACCGCGGCCGCGACCAGCATCCTCTCCCTGTCCGGCTCGAACGCGTTCGCCGCGGGCGGGGACGCGGTCGCGGCGGATTCGCCCGGCATCCTGTCGGGCAACAGCGTGCAGGCCCCCCTCGACGTTCCGGTGAACGCCTGCGGCAACACCGCTGACGTGGTGGGCGCGGCCAACCCGGCCACCGGCAACAGCTGCGCGAACTCCGGGTCCGCCTCGAAGGAGCAGCACACGAGCGCCCCGGACCGGGCGGCCACGCAGGAGCGGGCGGCCACCAGGACGGACGACGGCGGATACGGCCAGAGCTCGGACACGGACTCGTACCCGGGCGCTCAGTCGGGCACGCACGCAGGCACCCAGTCGCTGGCCGAGAGCGACGCCAGGCAGTCGCCCGGCATCCTGTCGGGCAACAGCCTGCAGGCCCCCCTGGACGTGCCGGTGAACGCCTGCGGCAACACCGCTGACGTGGTCGGCGTACTCAACCCGGTCACCGGCAACAGCTGCTCCAACGGAGTGCCCGCGCCGACGCCCCCGCAGCACGAGACGCCTCCCCCGGCCGTCGTGCCGCCCGTGGAGCCGCCCGTGGAGCCGCCCGTCGAGCGCTCCGTCCCCAGGCCGGTGCAGCACGCAGCGCCGCCGCAGCACGTCGCGTCCTCGGTCGCCCGGCAGGTGTCCGCTCCCGCGGCGCCGCACGGCCACGCTCGGCTCGCCGAGACCGGAAGCGACCAGGACCTCCTGGCCACGGCGGCGGCAAGCGCCGCTCTGCTGGTCGGCGGGGGGATCCTGTACCGCCGCGGGCGCGCCTCGTCCGGCCGCTAGCCGCCCTGACATGCCGCTGGCGGGGAAGAGACACCCGAGGGTCTCTTCCCCGCCAGAACGGGAGGGGGGCCGGTCCGCGAAGGCGGTGTCGCCCACCCACGGCGAAGACGCCGACGGCTGGCGGAGGGCAACCAGGCCCGTCCCATGACGACAGAGTCCACCACCTGATCGCCGCCGCCGAAGAACCGATTCACCCGTTCGCCGACGGCATCACCTGATCGAGTTCCCGACGGGCGGGATTTCCTCCTCAGCGCTTGACGGCGTCCAGGGGTGTCCGGCGGCCGAACTCACCGACAGGCGCCGGGACGGCGGGCCCCACCGGCGTCCGTCGCAGGCTCCGTCGAACGCCCCGCACCAGCCTCCCCGCCGTGAACGAGGCCCCGTGCACGAAGCGCATGGCCGGGCCGAAGCTGGACGCCGTCACCAGGCCCGCGAGGAACAGACCGGGGTACGAGGACTCGAACTCGACGGAGGCGTACGGCTCCTGTGCGGCGTTCACCGCAAGGCCGCGGCGCACGTCCGGGGCGAGCAGGCCAAGGCGCGCGCTCGTGGCCCTGAAGCCGGTGGCCGCGATGACATGGTCGGTCTCGAAGTCCGGGCCGCCGCTCGCGTTGCCCACGGTCTCCAGACGCACCCGGCCTCCCGCGACCGACGCCGTGGCGACCTCGTGGCCGAGCAGCACCTCCACGCGTGACTCGACCCGCTCGCGTACCCACCAAGCCCCGGCGGGGCCGAGGGCCGACGCCGAGATGCGGGCGCGGGTGGCCTCGGGAAGCCGCCGGAAGCCGCCCGGCACCTCGGCGTAGAACCAGTTGCGCCAGCCGCAGCCGAGGCCGCTGTGCGGAGCGCGGGCGGACTCCCGCCACGGGCGCTGCCACGCCGGGGGCACGCTGTTCCAGCTCAGCCGGCGCGACCGGGCCAGCACCCGCACGCGCGTTCCTTGCTCGGCGAGGAGCGCGGCGGTCTCCAGGGCCGCCTGGCCCCCGCCGATCACAGTGACGTCCTTGCCGCGGAAGCGGTCCAGGTCGCGGTGGTGGCTGCTGTGCGAGACGTGCTCCGTGCCGAGGCCGTGCAGCGCCGAGGGGATCTCGACGAAGGGGATCACCCCGACGGCCAGGGCCACCGTGCGGCCACGGACGGTCTGGCCGTCCTCCGTGACCGCCTCGAACCCTCCGGGGCAGGCGCTGACCGACGCCACCATGCGTTCGTCGACGTCCGGCACGGCGTGCTGCGCGAACCACAGGCCGTACGAGGCGAACGTCTCCACGGAGATCGGCTCGCCGTGCCTGGCCCGCATCCCGTTGCGCGTGCAGTACTCGGCGAGGCCGTAGCGGCGCCGGGGGTCGGAGAGGTTCGACGCCCAGGGCTCCGACTTCAGGAACATGCCCCGGGGCATGTGGTCGCGCCAGGACGCCATGGGTCTGCCGAAGATGCGTACGTCGAGTCCGGCATCGGCGGCGTGTGACGCGATGGAGAGCCCGTAGGGGCCGGCTCCGACAACCAACAGGTCATACATCAGCAACTGCTCGCTCTCTCGTCGTCGATACGGGCGTCCTCGGCGCGGCCGGAGCTCTCGGGCGCTCCCGCCTGGCGCACCATCCGCACCCGCACCTCCTCCCCCGGTGGTCCGGTGGGGCGTACCGTCCGCCGCAGCCGGCCGAGGAGCCGCCGCGTCACGTGCCGGCACCACAGCACCCACATGGCGCGCGCGGGCGCCATGTCGTCCTGGGCGTGCCAGGCCAGCTCGCGGCGCTGTGAGGCGGTGGAGGCGGGCCCCGCCGTCATCAGGACGCGCAGTGCGGCCAGCGGGGAGTAGTTCTCCACGACGAACGCGCGGCCCGAGAGCACGGCCGCGGCCGGCAGCGGGCGGTGCGTCATGTCCAGGTGCTGGGCGCGCACCACGTCCAGGTCGGCCCCGTCGGCGAAGAGCCGGAACTGGGCGCCGGGCCGTGGGTTGAAGTCGAGCAGGCAGTGCTCGCCCGTCGCGGCGTCCACCCGGAAGTCGAGGTCGAAGATGCCCCGGTAGCCCAGCGTGTCGACCAGCCGCTCCACGCCGGTCCGCAGGCCCGGGTCGGGTGTCCACTCGCCCACCGCCGTCAGGCCCGCACCGCGCGGCCAGGAGCGGTGCTTGCGGCCGGAGCCGCCGCCGCGCACGGCGCCCGTCCGGTCGACGTATCCGTGGACGAACCAGTCGCAGCCGGGGCCGTCGGGCAGGAAGGCCTGCAACAGGAGGCGGCTGCCCGCCTCCTCGCTGCGCCGGTAGAGCTCCTGGGCCTGTGCCGCCGAGCGGACCAGGACCGTGCTGCGCAGATCGGTTCCGGCGGGGACCAGCCACGGGCGGCTCCACTTCGCCACCACGGGGAGCCCCAACTGGCGTACGGCGGCGGCTGCTTGGGCCGTGGACTCCGGCAGGAGCGTCACCGGGTGGGGAATGCCGGCCGAGGCGCACACCTGGGCCAGGGTCGCCTTGTCGGCCACCCGTTCCGCGAGGCCGCTCGCCTGGTCCGGCAGGAGATAGGACTCGGCCAGTTCTTTCTGCAGGCGCCCGATCGCCAGGGCTCCCGCGTCGTCCATCGGAATCAGGACGGACGGCCGGGCCACCCGGTGGGAAATGCGGCGCAGGATGGAAGAGATTTCCTGGAGGGATGACCCCGGCGGCGGCGGAGGGTGCGTCTGATGCAGATAGCGGGATCTGCGCACCGGACTCCCGGCGGAATCCGAGGCCGCTACATGTACCTCCACTCCCGCGCGGCCGAGGGACCGAACAGCTCCGAGCGTGCCGTGATGAAAGGGATTCCGGTCGATCCGCAGCAGAACCGCGGGGACCCGGGTGTCGAGAGTTAGCACGGCCAAATCCTCTCAATTCGATCCCCCATGCGGGCGATGGGCACGCCCAAAGGATTAGAGGCTCGATTGGCGCAATAGAAATACATATGACTGAGTGTCAGTAGATGGAGGAGCAGCATGAGGAGCGGCCATGGCTTTGCAGAGACGCCGGACCACCAGTAGACGGCTGGCATTCATTGCCGGCGGAATCGTCATGTCGGGGGCGCTCGCCGTCGGGCCCGGCTACGCGTGGGGAGCCGGGCAGGACCCCGACCCACCGGTCGAGCTGCCCGGCCTCGCCGGGCTGCCGACGACGGCGCCCGTCCCGTCCCCCTCCGCGGCCACCCCAGCGATCCCGGTCGGTCCGGACACCGCGGCGACACCGGACACGTCGGACACCCCGGCCGTCCCGGCCGCCCCGGACGCCAAGAAGCCCGCCTTCGGCGCCTACCTCACCTACGGGCCCCAGGGCGTGGAACGCATGGCCGAGCTCAGCAAGTGGCTGGGCGGCGCCGAGCTGCGCGTGGGGCACACCTACCTGCCGGGCGACCGGTGGAGCAACATCGAGGGGGCCCCGAACTTCCTCGAGAGCTGGGCCGAGTGGCGGCGCGCCCAGGACGACCGGCTCTTCGTGCTCAACGTCCCCATGATGGAGCGCAACGAGGACCGGGTCGGCGACTCGGAGGTCCGCTCGCTGCTGCGCCGGGGCGCGGCGGGCGATTTCGACGAGCACTACCGCGCTCTCGCGCAGCGGCTGGTGAAGCTCAAGGTTCCGGACACCGTCGTGGTGCTCGGCTGGGAAATGAACGGCATCACGTACACCCATCGATGTGGTCCCGACCCGGAGGCCTGGAAGAAGTACTGGAAGCGCATCGTCACGACGATGCGTTCGGTGCCGGGCCAGAAGTTCAAGTTCGACTTCACGCCGAACAGGGGCCGGGACGCCATTCCGTGGACGCAGTGCTATCCGGGCGACGACGTCGTGGACATCGTCGGCATGGACTCGTACGACCAGCCGACGGGCACTGATTTCGCCGAGCAGGTCAGCGAGCCGTACGGCCTGAAGAAGCACGTGGAATTCGCGAAGGAACACGGCAAGGAGATCTCCTATCCGGAGTGGGGTCTCTTCCGCAACGGTGACAACGAGGAATACATGCGGAAAATGCTCGCCTGGATGGACGAGCACAAACCGCTGTACAACACCGTCACCGACTACTGCCCGCACGGCGTATGGCAGTGCGACGATAATCCCAAGTCGTCCAAGGCCTACCGGTCCCTGCTCTTCGGCCGTAAGGACACCGAGCCGACCGTCCCGGAGCCGACGCAGCCGACCACGCCCACGACACCGCCGAACTGTTCCCCGCTGAACCTCGGCGACTGGGTCGAGCACTGGCTCGGCGGCAAGCTGTGCATGCGCCTGGACTGGTACAAGCGGCCTTAGCAGGGAGCGCTCAGGACCGCTCCTGGCGTTCCCTGCGCGCCCGCAGGTACTCCTTGCCCCGGCTGCGGGCCGCCGCGTCCCATGCGGCGGCCCGCAGCACGGGGGCGGTGCGCCTGCGGGCGAGGAGCAGCCGGTGGTTGGTGGCCTCCTCGGGGCGCCAGTGGTGCTTGTACGGTTCGTTGCCGCGCAGGAGGCTCAGGACCCGGCTCCGGTCGCCCTCGGCGTGCTCCGTGCAGGCGTTCAGGAGCATCGTCGCCACGTCCACCTTGCGCTCCCGCAGCTGTGGATGGGCTCCGTAGAGATAGCCGCCGACCAGGTGGGGCGAGAGCAGGGTCAGATCGGCGGCCACCACGGCGTCGTCGAGCCGGAACTCGGTGACCACCGCGTCGCCCGCCCTGACCATGAGCCCCACCGACCTGATCAGGTGCTCGGAGAACCGCGGCTGGAGGTGTTCGGACGTCACCTTCCGTCCCTGCCACTGGAGTTGGTGCAGGCGCAGGAGCGTGCGCACCGAGTCGTCCACCTCGTCGTGGCGTACGATCCGCCGCTCGACGCCCAGCGCGTCCATCTTCCGGATCTTGGCGCGCGCCCGCTGGGCCCGCGGCGCGGGCAGCCGCCCGAGCAGTTCCTCCATCGACGCCGCGGGCAGCTCCAGGCAGAGCGAGTCCACGAGGCGGAGCCGGGGCCCGCGCCAGCGTTCGTAGATGCGCTCCACGGCGGCTCCCGACCGGACCTCGCGGAAGTCGATCAGCGCGCTGCGGGCCAGCTCCGACAGACCGCCTGCCAGCGCGTCCGCGGCTTCGTCCGCGAACGCGTCGTCGAGGAGCACGTCGGTGAAGTCGGAGATCGCGCCGCCCAGCGGCACGAGCGCCGGGAGCGGGACGTACGCGCGCATCAGCGGCGCCGCCGCGACGAGCTCGCCGTGCCTGCGCACGAGGACGACGCGCAGCCGCCCGCGCGTGCCGTAGGAGAGCCACCACGAGTGCAGCCAGGCGTGGCTCTGGAACGGCGTCGCCGTCCCGCACCTGCGGTGCAGCCGGGCCCAGGCCGCCGCGAGGTCTCCGAACTCGCCCTCGTCCGTGCAGAGTTCGACGGTCAGGGCGCTTTCGGCCACCCCCATCACCTCTCCCGGTTGAGATCGGCGGACTGCGCCGGGCCCGGCACCGAGGCCGGGACCGCGTCATCGCCGCGCCGGGGGCGCACGAGGAGGGCGAGCCCGCCGAGCAGGCCTCCCGCGCAGCCGCCGACCAGGGCGGTCATGGGCGCCGATGCCGACGCGGGGGCCGCGGGCTTGACCGCGCGCGAGAGCTGCAGGAGGCGCACCTGCGTGCTGTCCTTCGTGTGGTTGGCGTTGTTGGTCAGGGAGCGTGACACCGCGTTGGCGATGTCACGGGCCTTGCCGGGCTTGGCCGCGGTCGCCGAGATGGAGATCATCGGGGCGTCGGGGGATGTGGCCGCCTGCACGCTGTCGCGCAGTGTCTGCGGCGAGACGCCCGACTCCACCTGGGCGTCGCCGAGCACCGCGACCTGCGTGGCGACCCGGCCGTACGCCGTGGCGAAGCCGAGGGCGGCCGTGGGGTCGGAGCCCTTCTCCGGGACGGCGATGACGTAGCTCGTCGCGGTGTACTGGGGGGTCTTCACCACGCCGTAGGCCCCGCCGGCCAGGGCGCCGAGCACGGCGCCCGCCGGCAGGAGCCACCACGCGGGAAGTCGCTTCACGCGGGCCAGCATCGGGGCCGGGTGACCGGCCGGGCGGTGCCGCCTGCTGAGGGTATCGGTCATCAGGAACTCACTCTCGGGGTCGAGCCGGAGGCAGCTGCCTCGTAGACATGCATCAGCTGTGCTGCGCTGCGGGTGATGCTGTAGTGGTGCGCGGCCTGAAGGGCCAGGCGCGGCCGCGGTCCCGCATCCCGCACCCGCAGCAGCGCCCGCGCGAAGGAATCCGGGTCGCCCGTGACGCGCTCGGCGCCGGTGGCCGCTTGTGGCGGGAGGTCCTCGACGGCGGGGCACCGGACGTAGAGCACCGGCAGCCCTGCGGCGAGCCCCTCCACGACGGCGAGGCCGAAGGCCTCCTCGGGCGAGGGCGACGCGAGGACGTCCATCGCGGCGAGGAGCGCCGGGAGGCCGGTGCTCTCCGCGGAGAGATGCGACCGCTCCCCGGCGAACACCACCCGGTCCGCGAGCCCCAGTTGAGCCGCCGTCATGCGCAGCCTGTCCTCGTCGGGGCCGCCGCCGACCAGGAGCACGCGTACGTCCTGGGGCAGCGCGGCGAGGGCGTGCAGCAGGACGTCGAAGCGCTTGCCCTCGACGATGCGGCCGACTCCGCCGACGACGAACGCCTCGTCCGGGAGCCCCAGTTGACGGCGGGCCGCGACACGGGCCCGCGGGTCGAAGCGGAACCGCTCCACTTCGATGCCGTTCGGTACGACGTGGATGCGCTGCCGGGGCACTCCCCACCGGCTGAGCCGCTCGGCGACGGACGGGGACACCGCCACCGTGGCCCGGCCAAGGCGCTCTCCGGTCAGGTACAGCGCGCGGACGCCCGGGGTCAGCGGGCGTCCCTCCATCTGCGCGTCGCCGAGGGAGTGTTCGGTGGCGACGACCGCGCGCGTCCCGGCCAGGCGGGCGGCGATGCGCCCGTAGAGGCAGGCGCGGAACAGGTGGGTGTGCACGAGGTCGTATCCGCCGCCGCGGATGACCTTCGCGAGGCGGGGGACGGCGCCCACGTCACGGTTGCCGGACATGCCCAGGTGGATGACGCGCACCCCGTCGGCCGTCAGGCCTTCGGCGACGGGACCGGGGTTGGTGAGGGTCACGACGTCGCAGGCGGCGGGCAAGTGGCGCAGGAGCAGGCGCAGTTGCTGCTCGGCGCCGCCGACCCCGAGGCCCGTGATGATGTGCAGGGCCTTCACCCGGTCACCGCCGGTTCGCGGACCGCACGGCGGCGCAGCCGGTTGAGCCGCAGCTTCAGCTGGAGCCGCAGGGCGGTGTCCTCCTGCCCGATGTGGACGCGCGGCAGGGCGTGCACCCCGGTCAGGGGGCCCGGGGAGATCGCGCACGCGTAGCGGTAGCCGGCCGCTCGTACGGTGTCGACGACCCGCTGGTCGACGGTGCCGTACGGGTAGCAGAAGCCCTCCACCTCGCGGCCGATGAGGTCGGAAAGGGCGACCCGGCTGCCGCTGGTCTCCTGCCACAGGAGCCGGTCGTCCGCCCGGGTGAGGTCGATGTGGGTCAGGCCGTGCGAGGCGACCTCCATCCCCTCGGCGGCGGCGTGGCGGATGCCGTCCGCGGTGAGCAGCGGTTTGCGCGGGCCGAGGGGGTCCCACGCGTTCTCGCCCGCGAGGCGGCCCGGGAGCACGAAGAGGGTGGCGTCGAAGTCGTAGCGGCGCAGGAGCGGCAGGGCGTGGTCGACGAAGTCGGTGTACCCGTCGTCGAAGGTGAGACCGACCAGGTCGCGCCCCTCGCCGCGGGCGCGCGCCGTGAGGAGCCGCGTCATGCTCACCCCGCGCAGCCCCTGGCGGCGGAGCCAGCGCAGCTGGGCGGCGAGGCGTTCGGGCGAGACGGTGATCTTGTAGGGGTCGTCCGCGCAGTTGTCCACGGAGTGGTACATCGCCACCCACATCGGCGCCTGGGGCAGCCAGTGCCGTGTGCGCCGCGAACGTGGGGTCTCACCGAGTGCTGTGTCAACGGACATGCGTGAGCTTTCGTGTGGCGGATGTGACGGCGGTTGTGACGGATCGGACGACGGGCTCGATGGCCTGGGCCTTCAGGGCCCAGAGCACCAGGACGAAGACGGCGGCGACGGTCGAGGACCCGACGGCGAAGGCGAGGAGCGGCGATTCGACGCGGCTCGCGAAGGCCCCGCCGAAGCCGGTGGCGCACACCATCGCGGCCACCGGCTTGACCAGTTCGCCAAGGACACGGCGGACCCGGATCGGCACGTTGCGCGGCCCCATCCCGCACAGCAGCACGAAGGCGGTGACGCTGATCCCCGCCGCGTTGGCGAGCGCGATGCCGCGTACGCCCCACAGGTCCACCGCCCAGCCGCCGATCGCGGCGGTCGCGGCGACCCCGACCGCCATCGCGCTCAGCGGGAACCACGTGGCGCGCCCGCCGGAGAAGTAGGAGCGGACGAGCGCCCCGACCAGCGTGTGGCCCAGGAGCCCCAGGGCGTACACGCGCATCACGGCCGCCGTGGCGACGGTGTCGTCCGCGGTGAACGCGCCCCGCTGGAAAAGGAGTTGGATGAGCTGCGGCGCGCAGGCGATGACCACGGCGGTGCCGAGAAGGACCACGCAGCCGGCCAGGCCCAGGTCCCGCTCGACGCGCGACCTGGCCCGCTTGACGTCCCCTTCGGCCAGGGCCCGCGCGACGACGGGGAGCGTGACCGTGCACAGCATCAGGGAGAGGATCATCGGCACCTGCGCCACTTTTTGCGCGTAGTTGAGGTGCGAGATGGCCCCCGAGGGCAGCGAGGACGCCAGGAAGCGCTCGATGAGCACCTGCGACTGACGGCACAGCGCGAAGAGCAGCACGGTGGCGATGAGGGTGGCGCCCATCAGTGCCGGGGCCGACGGTCCTGTCGCCTGCTCGTTCGGGGCGTCCGCCGTGTCGCGGGTGAGCTGCCGCCAGAGCGAGGGCGCCTGGACGAGCACCATGAGTACGCCGCCGACCGCGACGCCCAGGGCTGCCGCGCGGACGCCGTAGCGGGGGGCCAGGACGAACACCGCGGTGATGATGCCGATGTTGTAGAAGACGTAGATGCCCGCGGGGGCCACGAACCGGCGGTGGGCGCGCAGCGCGGCGCTGCAGTACCCGGCGAGGCCGAACGTGAAGACGCAGGTGGCGGTCAGGAGCGTGCAGTCCACGGCGAGGCGCGGATCGGGCAGACCCGGCGCGAGGAGCTCCACCAAGGCCGGCGCTCCGGCCATGAGGATCAGTGCGACGACCCCGGAGGCCAGCATCAGGCGGGGCAGCGTCGCGGCCACGAGCGCGCGGACCGGGTCGCGGCGTGCGCCCTGGCCGCGGCGGGCGAGCGCCATGCTGAAGGCCGGTACGAGGGCGAACGCGAGGCCGTCCTCGATGAGCAGGGTCGTGGCCACCTCGGGGACGGTCCACGCGACGAGGAAGGCGTCGGTCTCGGAGCCCGCCCCGAAGAAGTGGGCGAGCGCCTGGTCGCGCACGAGCCCGAGCACCGATCCGGCCACCGTGAGGACCGCGGTGACCAGGGCGGCCTTGGCGAGAAAGCCGTTGGAGGGGTCGGAGCCCCTGACGGGCTCGGCCTCGGTGGCCGGCGCGGGCACCTTGCCGACCGGGCCCGCTTCCACGGAGTGGGTCGTCGAGGTCATCGCGGCACCTCCCCCGGCATCGGCGGCGCGAGGGCACGGCCGGACAGCGCCCACCAGGCCACGAGCCCGAGGACCACGGCCATGAGCACCGTCGATGGCCCGCCGATGTCGGCGTACGCGAAGTCCACCAACTGCCAGACGAGGAGCCCGCACGCGACGAGCGCGCAGTCCACGCCCGCGCCCCCGCGCACCCGCGCGAGCCGCCGCAGACCGAGCAGCAGGAAGGCCGCCCAGCTGCCCACGAGGGTGCACAGACCAAGGAGCCCCTGCTCGCTGAGGACGAGCAGGTACATGTTGTGCGGGGAGAGCAGCGGCTGGCGGCTGAACTCCGCGCCCGCGCCTCCGGTGTCGCTCGCCGACGACAGGGCCAGCGAGGCGTGGCTGTCGCGGTGGTCGGGGAAGGCCTTGAGCCCCACGCCCGACACCGGCTCGTCACGCCACATGTCCACCGCCGCGGCCCACATGGTGTACCGGTCGGTGACCGACTGGTCGGGGGCGTCGGTCACCTGCGTGATGCTGGTGATCCGCTCCTGCAGCATCTGCGTGCCGATGCCGAACCCGCCCACGAGGACGACGGCCGCGGCGGCCACCACGGCCAGGGACCGCAGGGCGCGCCGCACTCCCGCGAGCCCCAGCTGCGCACCGCACGCCACGACGGTGGCGATCCAGGCGCCGCGGCTGAAGGAGAGCGCGAGCGGAACGACCAGGAGCAGCGCGCAGACCAGCGCCATCCGACGCTGCTTCGGGGATGCCGGGCCGAGCGTGAGGGCAACCGCGCACACCACTCCGTACGACACCACGGTCGCCATTCCCATGACGTCCGTCGGACCGAAGGTCCCCACGGCCCGGATGTCCGCGCCCATGTAGGTGGCGCCGGTCCCCGTGACGTACTGATAGGCGCCGAGCGCGCCCTGGAACAGGGCGAGCGCGACGAGCGACCAGGCCACCAGGCGGAAGTCGCGGCGGTCGCGTACGAGCATCAGGACCGCGGCCGGTACGAGGACGAAGATCTGGAGGTAGCGCACCAGGCCGGTCGTCCCGGCCGACGCGGTGCTCGCGCCGATCGCCGCGACCGCGATGCCGATCACCGGGAGTCCGAGCACGACGGCGGCGGTCCGGGTCAGCGGACGGCGCGCCCCGCGCACGGCGCGGGCCACGCACCAGAGCACCACGAGGGCGGAGACCGCGTCGGCGACCGTGCCGCCGCCGGAGCCGCCGTCGCTGGGCGGCACGGGCAGCGCGAGCAGGGCGACCAGGGCCATGACGGGCAGCACGGGGCCCGCGCCGCGCAGGGCCGAAGAGATCGAGGCGGCCGGTGAGCCGGGCGGGAAGAGCGTGATCGAGGCACTGTTCACCCGGGTCAGCTCCCCGTCGGACGTACGAGAGAGGCGGCGGTGCGCAGCAGGATGCAGAGGTCCTGCCAGAACGACCAGCTGTCGATGTAGGCGTTGTCGAACCGGCACCGGTCCTCGATCGAGGTGTCGCCCCGCAGCCCCTGGATCTGGGCGAGCCCGGTGATGCCGGTCGGCATGCGGTGGCGCTCGGCGTAGCCGGGGTAGGTCTGGCTGAACTTGCCGACGAAATAAGGGCGTTCGGGGCGCGGGCCGACCAGGCTCATGTCGCCCCGGCAGACGTTCCACAGCTGCGGCAGCTCGTCGAGCGACGTACGGCGCAGGAACTGGCAGAACGGGCTCATGTGCTGCTCGCCCGCGACGGTCCACCGGGTCGCGGCCTCGTGCGGGTCGGCGGGGCGGTGCGTGCGGAACTTGAGCAGGGTGAACGGCCGCCCGCCCTTGCCGATGCGCTCCTGACGGAAGATCACCCCGGGGCCGTCGCTGGCCCGCAGGACGGCGGCGCACGCGAGGAGCACCGGGCTGATGAGCAGCAGCAGGATCCCCGAGGTCCCGAGGTCGAGGGCGCGCTTGCTGATGCTGAAGTGCCTGCGCCCGGCGGGCACGAGCGAGCGGCAGGGGAACCCGGCGAGCCGCCCGGATCTGGACTGCCGCCCCGGCGCGTCGTAGCCCGGCGGCTGCGTCGCGTCGATCGCCCATACGTCGCAGCCGGATCCGCTCAGCGTGCGCAGCCAGCCGATCTGCTCCGGTCCCGGCGTCGGCCCGACGACCAGGACGGTGCGTACGGCGTTCTGGATGACCGCGCGGCGCAGCTCCTCGATCGTGGAGAGCACCGGCAGTTCGGCCCCCTCCGACTCCGTGCGCTCGGCGGGCGCCTCGTCCACGATGCCCACGGGCCGCACCCCGGCCTGCGGATGGCGCAGGACCGCCTCGGCCACGCGGCGGGCGACGGGGGCGGGGCCGACCACCAGGGCGGGGCGCGGCTGGCGCCGCGTCGCTCTGCGCGCCCACCAGTACAGGGCGCCGCGGCCCGTGCAGCACAGCACGCTCTGGAGCGCCGCCGCCGTGCACAGGGCGGTGAGGGAGAGCGGGCTCAGGGCGGAGAAGCTCGCGGCGACGAGCCCCACGGCGCCCCAGCTCAGCGCGGTCTGCCAGGCCAGCGAGGGCAGTTCGTCGAGGGCGGAGGGCACGGCGAGGCGGCGGTAGAGCGCGGCGCGCGCGTTCAGGCCGGTCACGGCGGTCAGGAGCAAGGCCACCAGCAGCGGGTGGCGCTGCGGATCGGTGAGCAGCACCGTGGCGAGCAGGGCGGCGCTGCAGTCGACGGCGACCAGGGGGAGGGCCGACGAGCGGCGTACCGAAGCCCCCCATCCGGTGCTCGTCCTGCGGCCGCTCCCGGCCCCGCGGGGAGGGATGACCGAGGCGGTGGCGATGGCGTGGTCGGCCGCCCGTGGCTGCGCGGCGGGGCTGGCGACAGTTCGTTCCGCACTCACGGGTTGATGGACTCCCTGCACTTGATGGGCCCCACGCCCGGTAGCGCGCGGTACACGGCCGCGACAGCGTCCGTGGTGTGCCGCACATCGTGGGTGTTCAGAACGTGGCGGTGCGCTGCACGGCCGAGGGCTTCGCGAAGGGGCGGATCGCCGAGCAGTCCGACGAGGGCTCGCGCCAGTGCGGCGGGGTCCTGGGCGGGAACGAGGCCGTGGGGCACGAGTGCGGGCGGCAGGCTCTCGCGCGCGCCGTCCACATCGGTGACCACCACGGGCCGGGCACAGGCCATCGCCTCAAGGGGTACGAGTGCCATGCCCTCCCACCGGGACGGCAGGACCACGAGGTCGGCCGCCTGGTACCAGGGGGTGGCGTCCTCCACGGCTCCGACGAACCGCACGGAGGCGGGCGCCTGTTCACGCAGGCCGGGCCCGTCGGGTCCGTCCCCGACGAGGACGAGCCGGGCCATCGGCATCCGCTCGGTGACCTCCGCCCAGGCCCGCAGCAGGATGTCCTGCCCCTTCTGCCGGCACAGCCGCCCCACGCACACCACCAGGGGCGCCTGTTCGCAGAGCCCCAGCCCGGCCCGCGCCGCCTGCGCGGCCCTGGGCCGGAAGCGCTCGACGTCCACCCCGTTCGGGATCACGGACCAGCGTGCGTCGATCCCCGAGCGCTGTCCGGTGAGCCGCTCCGCCTCGCTGACGCAGACGACGTGCGTGGCCCAGCGCGCCCCGAAGCGCTCCCAGTGCAGGGCGAGCCGCGCGGTCACGCCGCCGACGGCCTCGAAGGACCAGGCGTGCGGCTGGAACACCGTGGGGACCTTGCCGCGCAGGGCGAGCCTGGCGGCGAGCCCGGCCTTGGCGCTGTGCGCGTGCACGACGTCGGGCCGCAGCTCGTCGACGACGCGGGCAAGGCGCCGCACCTCGTCCGGAAGTCCTGGCCCGGGGGAACGGGTCGCCGCCCACCGGTGGACGTCGCTTCCCAGGCCGCGCACGGCGTCCGGCAGACAGCCGCTGTCCGGACACGCCACGCTGACCTGCATCCCGGCGGACAGCTGGGACTTCACCAGGTCGGTGACCACGCGGGCCACTCCGCCGTCGACGGGCTGGGCGACATGAAGGACGTGTCGCCGTTGGTCTGTTGCTGACAGTTGCATGCACGGCGCCTTGCTCAGGGGGAAGGTGGTGCGCTACCGCTTCGCGTCCACAGCGGCGAAGAGCACACCGGCCCACGCGGACTCTCGCTGCGAGGCAAGACGGATGAGCAGGCCCTTTCGGTCGGCCTTGAGGCCCCCGTCGAGGCGGAAGATGTCGGAGTCGTAGCCGAGCGTGTTGGCGTACGCGGGCGTCCTCGCGCTCTGCCTGCCCGGCTCGCTGATGGTCGAGTTCATGACGTCGCGGGCGGGGTTGGCCGCGTCGGAGAGCCGTACGGGCCTGCTCCGGCCGGTGGACACGGTGAGCGTGTCGCCCCTCGTTCCGCGGTCGCCGTTGTACGTGACCATGCCGACGCTGCCCTTGGCGCGGGCCGGGACCTGCATGCCGCCAAGCCGTACCGCCTGGCTGCGCCCGCGCGCGTCGAAGGAGTCGAAGCCGTCCCACACGGTCAGGTGCCGCAGCGGCGCGGCCTCGTTCTCGTACGCGACGACCAGCGTCCAGCCGCCCCATGCCCCGGCTTTGGAGTGGCCCATCGCCACGTTGACCTGGGCGACGGTGTACATCCCCGCGCCGCTGGCCCTGACGAGGTTCGTGACGTCGGCCGATGCCTGGAAGGCGTCCGCTCCGTTGGCGGTGCGGTGCCCGACCAGGGTGTCGGCCTTCACGTCCTGGTAGCTGCCGCCGGGTTCGGCGATCAGGGCCTTGCCGTTGTCCTTGGGCGGCTTCTGCTCACCGACGCGGAGGTTGCCGCCCCAGTACAGGCGCGCGTAGGACACCCGGGAGCCCCGCGGGATCCGGACCTCGCCGCGGCTCGAGTTGTAGGTGTTCGGGTCCTTGTCGACGTCGACGTAGAACATGTCGAAGTCGTTGTTGGCGGCCGTCTTGCCTCCGCGCGCGGAGGGACACGACACGGCGCGGACCGCCATCGGCTTGCGGCACGTGATCGCCGTGTTGGCGGCGCGGGTGATTCCGCCGTGCTGGAGGGCGTGATAGCGCTGCGCGAACTTGATGCTCGACGCCTCGGCGGCGGGGGGTGCGGGCGCGGCGGCCACGGCGGGGCCGCCCGGCGTGGCGACGACCGCGAGGGAAAAGGCACACAGCGTCACGCGACGCAGGAGGGGGCCCAGGGAATTACGCATGACCGGCGTTGCCCTTTCGGGAAAGGTTCCGAACCAGGAGGGAGAAGGTAAATGCGAAAGTCACACTCGACTCGTAACTTCCCGCACTTGTTCTTTCAAATGGCTTCAGGAGGAGAGCAACACTAGCCGCTTTCCGCATTAATCCAGGAAGGCTGACAAGTGTGTCGGAAACGTGAAGTGCGTAACGCTCGGGGCCTGCCCGGAGCACGGGCCGAGGGCCCTCCCGTTAACCGTGCGCCAGCAGATCACCCTTTTGGGCCCACAACTCCTGCGGGCGACGTCCGTTGATCCATGGGCCGGGCACCCCGCCCAGCCGATGCATCAACTGACCAAGGAGCAACTCTCCATGTCGCGTACCGCGAAGGCCCTCGCCCTCTCCACCGTTGCCGTGGCCGCCATGGCCGGCAGCGCCGGCATCGCCGCCGCCGACGCCGGTGCCCAGGGGGCCGCCACCAACTCCCCCGGCGTCGCCTCGGGCAACGCCGTCCAGGTTCCGGTCCACGTCCCGGTCAACGCCTGCGGCAACACCGTCAACGTCATCGGTCTGCTGAACCCGGCGTTCGGCAACACCTGCGTCAACGCCTGACGCCTCAGCAGCACGCAGTCAGCGACGGCCGTTCTCCCCGAGGAGGACGGCCGTCGTGCGTTCCCGTGTGTGCCCCGAACGGCCGCCATGCCCCAAATGGCAGTCGCTCGGTTGCGGACGGTGTCCACCGCTTTCACGGTGAACACAAGATCCGACGCATCACCGAAGGGAACATCCATGCGCGCTCTGCCCGTACGGCGTATCGCGACCACCGTCCTCTGCGCTTCACTTCTCATCGGGACGGCCGGTCCCGTCATCGCCGCCGAGAGCGACTCTCACAGCACCAGCGCCCAGGAAGCGGCCCGCGCGCCGGTCCCCGGGGCGGACGCGCTGCTCGCCCAGGCCAAGACCCTGGGCGACGCCGGGGGTGTACTCACCCCGGTCACCGACCTGCTCACCGCCGTGCTCAAGGCCGACAAGGGCCAACTGCCCGCCGCGGACGCGACGAAGCTCGCCGACCCGGTGAAGGAGGCCATCACCAAGGCCTCGGCCGCGGCCCCCAAGGCGCCCGAACTCCCCCAGACCCCGGCGGCCCCTGACACCCCGGCACTCCCCGACACCGCGGCGCTCCCGGAGGCCCCGGCCCTCCCCAAGGCACTGTCGGACGACTCCAAGGCCGCGGCCGCCGACCCGAAGGCCGACGCCCTGAAGGCGCTGCAGACCGCGGTCGACGCCCTGGTCAAGGCGGCCACCGGCGGCGACGTCACCAAGGTGGCGGGCGCGGTTCCGCCCGTGCTCACCGGCCTTGTCAACCTCCTCGCCGCCACGCTGCTCGGCGGCGGTCTCCCCGCACCCGACCTGGCGGGTCTGCCGGCCCTGCCCAAGCTGCCGGCCGCGCCCGGCCTGCCGCAGGCACCCGGGCTTTCCTGAGCCTCGGTCAATGCCCGTCGCGCCGGTCCTCAGGGGCCGGCGCGACGGGCATTTGCGCGTCCATCTCATACGAGAATGAGACACCGCCTTCGTTCGGGTGGGTTCCGGGATTTTCCGCCGCACAGAGTTTCCGCCGTACACAGCGCTCGTTACCCATGGCGAAGTGAAAATCCCCTCTGGCGACCGTCCGTCGCCGAAGAAAGGAACACGATGAAGCCCCTGAAGGCTGCCGCCGTCGTTGCCGGATCCCTGGTCATCGCAGGTGCCGCCGCACCCGCCTTTGCCGCCGACCTCACGCCCACCAGCCTGAACGGTGCCCTGGACACGATCACCAGCCAGCCGACGCTCGACGCGGCCCCGGTGGCCACCAATGCCCTTGACGCCGAGAACAAGGACTCGGTCGTCAACAGCGTGTCAGGTGCCGCTGATGACCTGCACGCGGGCGGCGGCGCACCCGGCAAGCTTCTCGGCGGACTTCCCCTCGCGAAGTAGAACTCTTTCCTGCTCCTTCCGGACGGCGCATTGCGCCGAATGAAGGAAGCAATTACCTGGGCGTGTTCCTGCTGAGGCTTCCGCGAACAGGTCCATAAGGTAAAGAAAATCCGAAGGGAAGGTTTGATGATGAACACTGCCAAGAAGGCTGCTCTCGTCCTTGCCACCGCCGGTCTCGCCGCGGGTGCCGCCGCAGGCAGCGCCTTCGCCACCGACGGCAGCGGTTCCGCCGCCGAGGGCGCGGCTGTCGGCTCGCCCGGCGTCCTCTCCGGCAACCTGGCCGAGGTCCCGGTCCACGTACCGGTGAACGTCGCGGGCAACACGGCCAACCTGATCGGCGCCCTGAACCCGGCGTTCGGCAACACGGCCGTCAACAGCTGACGCACCCCCCGAGAAGTACTGCCGCGAGCACACGGCACGCAGCAGTGAGGGCCGGTTCCGCAGACGCGTTCTGCGGAACCGGCCCTCGGGCTTTCCCCGCCCCCGCACTCCTGTGCAGGGCCTCAGTTCGACTGAAGGGTTCCGGAGTTCGACCGGCGCGTGCCCCGATCGTGTGATCGCTCGCCCGCACTCACCCAGTCAAGTGACAGGCGGGTCCGGGACATCAGGTCCCATCGATACCGTTCCGGGATGACCTCGACATCGAGCGAAACCCGCACCTTCCGACCCGCCGATCTGGGCACCCTCACCGTGGTCGCCTGGAGTGGTGAACACCCCGAGGACGAGAAGGACATGGCCTTCCTGCTCGCCTACTCGCTGGGCGACGGCGAAGGCGGTCCCGAGGCCGCGACCGAAGCCATCGAGCACCTGCTGCGCAACACCGGGCTCCCCATCGGCGGCCCTGTCGTGGAGAGCTCCCGCAACCCGAGCCTGCCCCTCACCCTCCTCGTCGAGGCCGGCCAGGCCGTCCTGAACATGCCGCACCTCAACGCCCAGTGCGTCGTACCTCCGGAGTGGCTCGCCGCGGTGGGCGAGCGGGGGCACGCCTACTTCATGTTCACCACGCGCCCCTGGCCCGAGGCCAAGCCCGGGGTTCCGCTCGCCGAGGAGGACCTCGCGGCCTTCGCGGGCGCCGAGGAGACCATGACCAGCGCCGCGCACTGCCTGCTCACCACGAAGAGCCTGCGCGGCTAGGCGCGCCGTCGGCGGGCCCGCACCTGGCAGGGCCCGCCGGTCGGGACGGACCGGCGGGCCCAGGCACTGCGTGACGCGGTGGTTCAGCGCATCGCGTCAGAGCAGGCCGAGGTTCAGGTCCAGCAGGTCGTGGTCGTGGCCGTGGTGGTGGTGATGGTCGTCCCAGCAGCCGCCGTGGTCGCACGGGTGGGAGGCCGCCGCCTTCTGCGTGGGAACTGCCGCCGCCTGAGCGGAAGTTGTGAGCGGCACCGCCACGGCCAGGGTCAGCATGGCGGTCGCCGCGGCACGACGAAGCGTGATCTTCATGGGGGATCTCCTAGATCCGTTGGGGACGCGACCGACGCTAATCAGCCCCACAGACCCTGTCCTGCCGAGAGATGCACGACTACTGCAAAAGGGTGCCGACCCCGCCGCCCGCGAACCAGTGAGGACTCAGCCGATGACCACCAAGACGCCTCTGCCCGCGGCCCGTACGCCCGAAGCCCCGTTAGGGCGTGTGGGCCCGCCATCCGGTGGTGTCGGCGGGAGCCGTGCGTTCGCGCTGCTTCTGGTGATCACGGGTGCGGCGGGTCTGCTGGCGGCGTGGGTCATCACGCTGGACAAGTTCAAGCTTCTTGAGGACCCGGACTTCACGCCGGGCTGCAGCCTCAATCCGGTGGTCTCCTGCGGCAACATCATGAAGAGCGAGCAGGCGTCGGCCTTCGGGTTCCCGAACCCGATGCTGGGCATCGCCGCGTACGCCGTCGTGATCTGTGTCGGCATGAGCCTGCTTGCCCGGGCGCGCTTCCCGCGCTGGTACTGGCTGACGCTGAACGCGGGCATGCTCTTCGGGGTCGGTTTCTGCACGTGGCTGATGTACCAGTCGCTCTACGAGATCAACTCGCTGTGCCTGTGGTGCTGCCTGGCCTGGGCCGCCACGATCACCATGTTCTGGTACGTGACCTCGTTCAACGTCCGCAACGGCCTGCTGCCCGCGCCCGCCGGACTCCGTACGTTCCTCGGCGAATTCACCTGGGTGTTCCCGGTGCTGCACGTCGGCATCATCGGCATGCTGATCCTCACGCGCTGGTGGGACTTCTGGACCAGCTGACGCGATGGTGGCCGACTATCGGACCATTGCTACGGACGGTGGAATTCTGCGCTGGGATGCTCACAGGATCGTTTCCCGGTCATGAAGACGACAACCCGAGTAACGCTCGCGGCCCTGCTCGCCGGTGTGTCCGCCGCGACCGCGGCCCCCGCCCAGGCCGCGGAGCACGCCCCCGTGGCCATCCCGCTCAACGGCCTGGAGTGGGCCCTGGACACCCAGGCTCCCGAGATCAGCACGGGCGTACCGATCCCCATCCCCGGAGGACCCGATCAACCACGCTTCGACGAGGACCGGCTCCTGCCCGAGCGCGAGCTCCCGCAGTTCCCCGTCTCCACCGATCTGCCCGCGACCCGGGTGGTGACCCCGCTCGACGACGCCCTGGGAGAGGTCGGGTTCGACCGCATGGACGTCGCGACGCGGGAGTCGGACGTGCGGACATCGACACCGGGAGCCTCGCTGAACGCCCCGGCGACGGGGCCGCGGCCCGATCACTTCGGGCTCCCGGGGGCGGCCCTTCCCCAAGCAGCCCTGCACGCACCGCTGTTGCAGGCACAACCGGGGGCCGATCTCGGCCTCTCGTAAGGCATACGCAAGGAGGCATCACCCGTGGTCAAGGGAGCAGCGGCCGAAGGTCCGAGCGCGGGGCGGTTCACGCGCCGGGCCACGATGTGGAATCTCGTCGGATTCGGCTTCGCCGCCGTGACGGCGCCGGCCGCTCTCCTGTGGTCGACCCGGAAGGCGGCTGACCGGCCTCCGTCCGACGATCTCGGTGAAGGCGCGTTCGACGAGATGTACGAGGGCCGGCACATCCGCGGTTCAAGGGCCGCCCCAGGTCATCAACACCCCGGCGCCTCCTGGGACATCACGGTCGACGGCCGTCCGCTCCACCTCATGCGGCGCGCCGACGGCAGCTATCTGAGCATGATCGACCACTACCAGTCGTATCCGACGCCCCTCATCGCCACCCGCAGGGCAGTGGACGAACTCGGCCGCGGCCGGCAGCTGCGCAACGCCGACGCCTGATCACTGCCCCGCACATCGGCACACCGGACCGGAGGAGCGAACCGAAGTGGTCTACACGCGCAAGAACCAGGCCCGGCTGACCAGCGCCGAGAAGCGGCGCTTCGTCAACGCGCTGCTCGAGCTCAAACGCAAGGGCGAGTACGACGAATTCGTCCGGACGCACATCGAGCACTACGTGTCCGACGGGGACAGCGGACTGCGGGTGGCCCATATGACGCCCACGTTCCTGCCCTGGCACCGCAGGTTCCTCCTGGAGTTCGAGGGAGCCCTGCAACGGGTGGACCCCGCGGTGACCGTCCCGTACTGGGACTGGACGGTGGACAGGACGGCCGGCGCCTCGCTCTGGGGCGGCGGGCTCATGGGCGGCAACGGGCGGCGCTCCGACCGGCAGGTCATGACCGGTCCGTTCGCGCGCAAGAACGGCGACTGGGTCATCAAGGAGGGGGAGACGGACGTCGACTTCCTCATGCGCGACTTCGGCCGGCCGCAGGACCCGATCGAGCTGCCCACCGAGGAGCAGCTGGCCTGGGCCCTGCGCGACCCGGTGTACGACACGCCGCCCTGGGACTCCACCTCATCGGACGGCTACCGCAACAAGCTGGAGGGGTGGACGACCGGCGTCGGCAACAACAAGTGGCGCAACCACAACCGCGTCCACCGCTGGGTCGGCGGGCACATGCTCGGCGGTGCGTCGGTCAACGACCCCGTGTTCTGGCTGAACCACGCCTTCGTGGACCTGCTGTGGGACCGCTGGCAGGCGCGGCACCCCAGATCCGCGCCCTACCTGCCCGACAAGCCGCCGGAACCCGGCAGCGGCCCGCTGCACGGCCGCATCGCCTCCCTCCACGAGCCGATGCCCCCCTGGGGCGCCAAACCCGACGAGCTGCTCAGCCATCGCGGCATCTACCGCTACGCATGACGAAGCCGCGTGACAAAGCCACGTGACAAAGCCCCCGGCGGTCGATGACCGTCGGGGGCTTTCACACTGGGGGGTCAGCCGCCGTAGCCGCCGGGACCACCGGGGTGGCCCGGGTTGCCGTGGCCGCCGTCGGCGTTGACGCAGGTGTTGCCGAACGCCGGGTTCAGCAGCCCGATGACGTCGACAGTGTTGCCACACACGTTGACCGGGACGTGGACCGGAACCTGGACGAGGTTGCCGGAAAGGACGCCGGGCGAGCCGACGGCCGCACCCTCCGCGCCCGCGTCCGCCATGGCCATACCGGTGCCACTGAGCACCACGGCGCCCGTGCCGAGGGCAACAGCGGCTGCCTTCGCGATGCGAGACATCACGTTCTCCTTTGAATTGACGAGTACCGCCGCATGCACGCGGCCGTACTGTCCCTTCAACGGCGACAAGGTCACCAGGTAACGGCACTGATCGGTACATCATTGGTGAAATCGGCCGGGACCCCGTGTCCAGTGCTCTCCCGAGCCGTTGCGCATCACATGATCTCAACACGCCGCATGGCCGCCGTCCTCGCTCTCGCCGCCGGTGCCACCGCCCTGGCCGCACCCGCCGCGAGCGCCGCCATCTCCCCCACCGACACGATCGACTCGCTCGCCGCGTCATCGATCCCGGAGGAGCACCGCGCCGAGGTGCCGTCCGTCACGAGCCAGCTCAACGGGCTCAACGACCTCTACCAGCTCCAGCAGCTGCACCAGCTGACCGACCTGGCCGCACCGGTCACGGGTGTGCTGCCCGCGGTGCAGTAGTCACGCGCCACGCGCGCAAGCCGGGGTCGGGTCCATGAGGGCCCGGCCCCGGAGCCGTTTTATTCCGGTGACCATGGAGGGTCCGGGCCCCTAGACTCGCCCCGTCAGCCGCTGCCGCCGTAGAGGGTGTCGCAGCCGTTCAGTCAAGTGAGGGGGCCGGGCCATGCGTTGCCGCACAGCTGCCCGCAGCCCCCTGTCACGGTTCGACGTGATCCTGGTGTCTTCGCGTGCGCGGTGCCGGCTGCGCGGCCGTCACTGAGCATCCGTGGCGAAACTCTGACCCAACCCTGAGTACGTCCGGACATCGCGCTGCCCTGCCCCGCATCACACCGAAAGGCCTCGGGCCGTGCGCACCAACACCCAGCACCTGTCCGCCCGTTCATCCGCCGACGTACGGAATCTCGGCATCCTCGCCCACGTCGACGCCGGCAAGACCACCGTCACCGAGCGGATCCTGTTTCTGACCGGCGCCACCCATAAGAGAGGCGAGGTCCATGACGGCACGACCGTCACCGACTTCGACACGCAGGAACGCGACCGCGGGATCACCATCTTCGCCGCGGCCGTCAGCTGCGCGTGGGACGGCCACCGGATCAACCTGATCGACACGCCGGGCCACGTCGACTTCGCCGACGAGGTGGAGCGCTCGCTGCGGGTGCTCGACGGCGCGGTCGCGGTGTTCGACGCCGTCGCGGGGGTCGAGCCGCAGAGCGAGTCGGTGTGGCGGCAGGCCGATCGGTACGGCGTGCCGCGGATCGCGTTCATCAACAAGCTGGACCGTGCGGGCGCCGATCTCGACACGGCGGTCGCCTCGATACGGGACCGGTTGCACACCGTCCCGCTGGTGGTGCAGCTGCCGATCGGGCGCGAGGACGCGTTCACCGGCGTCGTGGACCTGCTGCGGATGCGCGCCCTGGTCTGGCACACGGGCCGTGACACGTACGACGTCGTTCCGGTCCCCGAGGCCCTGCGCGAGGAGGCACTCCGGCGCAGGCACGTCCTTGAGGAGACGGTGGCGGAGCTGCACGCGGGCGCGATGGAGGAGTACTGCACGGCGTCGGAGCTCTCCACCGCGACCCTGTCCGGCGCGCTGCGCGACCTCACCCTCAGCCGTGAGGGCGTCGTCGTGCTGTGCGGCTCCGCCTACCGCAACCGCGGGATCGAGCCGCTGCTGGAGGCCGTCGTGTCCTGTCTGCCGTCGCCGGTGGACGTCCCCGCGGTACGCGGGACCCATGGCGACACCGTGCAGGAGCGCGCCGCCGACCCCGCGGCTCCGTTCGCCGGGCTCGCCTTCAAGGTGAACGCGACGGCGACGGGACGGCTGACGTATGTACGCGTGTACTCGGGAACGATCGCGAAGGGAGAGACAGTGATGGACGCGGGCACGGGCCGCACCGAACGGATCGGCCGCATCCTGCGCGTGCAGGCCGACCGGCACGCGGAGCTTGACCGGGCGACCGCCGGGGACATCGTGGCCGTGGTGGGCCTGAAGACGGCCCGCGCCGGCACCACACTGTGTTCGCCCACGGCACCGCTGGTCCTCGAACCGCCCACGGTGGCCGCTTCGGTGGTCTCGGTGGCGGTCGAGGCCCACAGGAGCGTGGACACCGGCAGGCTGTCGTCGGCTCTGGCGCGCCTGGTCGAGGAGGATCCTTCGCTGGCGGTACGGGTTGACCGCGAGACAGGTCAGACGCTGCTCTCCGGCATGGGCGAGCTGCATCTGGAGGTCGCGGTGGAGAAGATCCGCCGTGCCCACGGCATCGAGGTCGGCGTCGGCCGGCCTCAGGTGGCCTACCGCGAGACGGTCGTGCGCGGCGTTTCGGGTCTCGTCCACCGGCACGTCAAACAGGACGGCGGCGCGGGGCAGTTCGCGCATGTGGTGCTCGACGTCGAACGGCTGGAGGTGCGGGAGGGCATGGCTCACGCCTTCGTCTTCGGCTCCACCGTCACCGGCGGCCGGGTGCCGCAGGAGTACGTCCGCGCGGTGGAGGCGGGCTGCCGGGACGCTCTCGCGGAGGGCCCCCTCGGCGGCCACCCGGTGACGGGCCTGCGGGTCACGCTGACCGACGGCGCGACCCACTCCAAGGACTCCTCGGAGATGGCGTTCCGTACGGCGGGCAGGTTCGCGCTGCGTGAAGCACTGCGGGCGGCCGTCCTTGAACTCCTTGAACCGGTGGTCGAGTTGACGGCGACGGTGCCGGAGGACGCGGTCGGCGGCGTACTCGGCGACCTGGCGGCGCGCCGCGGCCGGGTCACCGAATCGGCCACGCGCTCCGGAACGGCCGCGATCACGGCGACGGTGCCGCTGGCCGAACTGTTCGGCTACGCGTCGCGCCTGCGCAGCCGTACGCAGGGGCGTGGCACGTTCACGACCCGGCCGATGGGTTATGCCTCCGTGCCGACGGCGGTTTCGGCCGGGGTGCTCGGCCGGTAGGCGGGCGATGGGGGTCACGCCCCGCAGGGCGTGACCCCCCATGTCAGCTGGGCTCCTTGGCGGAGCCAAGCAGCCAGCGCACCACGTCGACCGCGCCGTAGGGTGCGCCGTCCGGGCTCAGCTCGGCCAGGAAGCCGAGATCCTGGCCGAGCGTGGCGATGAGGGGTTCGACGCCGCCGTGGGGGCGTCGCTGGCCGAGTCCGACCGTGGCGAGCAGTCCGTTGCACAGGCACAGCCGTCCCTCGGTGGCGGCCGGGTCGCCGCCCTTGCGCAGATATTCGGCCTCGGGTTCGGCGGGGCAGCGGTAGCCGATGGTCCCCTTGGGGGTGCGGTAGGGCGTCCGCAGATATCCGAGGTCGCAGACGCGGCGGCGGCCCGCGATGACACCGGGGTCGGAGAGGGTGCCCGGCAGCTTCGCGACCTTGAAGGGGAAGCCGGTCGGTGAGGCCAGGGGGTCGTTGCGCACCGCCAGGGCCCCGGCGTGGGCCCGCTCCGTCAGCTCCCCGCGCAGGTCCGGGTCGAGCCCGGAGTCCTCGCTGAGCGCGAACGCGCTGCCGATCTGCACCCCCGTGGCCCCGGCCGCGCTGGCCGCCGCGAGCCGGTCGGGGTGGGCCGTGCCGCCGGCCAGCCAGAAGGGGATGCCGAGTGCGGCCATCCTGGCCAGGTCGGGGTGGTCGCGGGGGCCGTAGACCGGGTCACCGTCCGGGTCGAGCCGCAGCCTGCCGCGCGGCGGTGCGCTGTGCCCGCCCGCGCCGTGGGTCTCGATGACGAAGCCGTCGGGCCGGGTGACCTCGTCCCTGGCGAGGTACGAGGCGAGCACGGGCAGCGAGACGATGGCGAGCACGTCGGGCCTGCGGAGGCCTGTCACTGCGGAGTCGGCAACACCCTTGGTGGACAGGGGTGTTGAGGTGGGGCCTGCACGCAGTCCGTCGATCTGTACGTCCTGCACGCGACGCGCTCCCCTGCCGGATCCGCCGTCGCAGCGGGCCTCCTCCGCCGGGGCGCCGCCGCCGGTCAAGGCCGCTCTCGGGTCGAAGGGGTGGGCGTACGCCTCGTCGTCCCCCTCCACCGTGACAGCGACCGTCACCGGCTCCGCGCGGGCAAGGCGTGAGGCCAGTTCCGGGACGTGGCCGGGGACGCCTGCGCCGACGAGTACGCAGTCGACGCCCGCGAGTATCGCCCCGAACAGGGCGGGCGCGAGGCCCAGTTCGACTTTCCCCAGGTAGTTGATGCCTGCCCGGCCCTCATGCCCCTCCTTGGCCAGCCACACCTCGACGAAGTTGCCGAGCATGGTGAGCAGCTCGGCGGGACGGCCCCGCTCGGCCCGCAGCATGGGCACCGTACGGAAGCGTTCGCGCTCGCCGATGCCTCCCTCGACGTAGAAGCGGTCGATGACCTCGGCCGCCAACTCCGGTACGGGGAAGGCCGCGAGGGCGCGCCGCACGTCGCCGTCCGGGTCGCCGAGCTGGAGGCGGCGCGCGAGAACCGCGTCGAGTGCCGTGCCGGAGACGACGCCGAGCTGTCCGGCGCGGGAGACGGCGCGGGCGAGGCGCCAGTCGGAGACGCCGACGCCCATGCCGCCCTGGATGATCCGGGGCAGCGCCCGGCCCGCTTCCGGCCCGCCCGCCTCCGTCCCGCCCACTCTCGTCCTGCGCACAACGGTCTTCGGCATAGCGCTCAACCTCGCTGCTCGACCTCCGGAACCTACGGAACCGTAGGTTCCGCCCGAGGCCCAGTCTGGGCCACTCCCGCCCGCCGGGACCACGGCGAAGGACCTGTGCCGGAGGGCCCTTCGGCCCTTGTCGTCCTCGGCCCCTTGTCGTCCTCGACCCCTTGTCGTCCTCGGCCCTCAGTAAGCGAGCAGCGTCACGAGCAGGGCCGTCGACAGGCCCACCTCGATCAGCCCCACGGTGCGGATCCGCAGGCCCCGTCCCGGCAGCAGCGCGGCGCGCAGGAGGCACAGGGCGAACAGCGCCGCGAGCGGCGGGTGCAGGAGCGTCGCGCAGATCAGTGCCGCGCAGTGGTAGGCGATCGAGCCGATCCGGAAGCGGCGGTTGCGGCGCTCGCGGATCATGGACTTCACGTACAGGACCGTGCCGCCGAAGTAGAGGAGGCAGGCGGCGAACGGGCCCATGCCCTCGCCGGGCGGCTCACCGCCGACGCGCAGCGCGACCAGCAGCATGGCGCACGCGGGCACGATCGCGACCAGGCCGTTGACCAGCGCCCTCTCCCGGTTGCGCAGCGCGTAGAGGGTGTTCACCGCGAAGAACGGCAGCGCGGCGGCGACCGCCACGGCCAGCCAGGGCCGCAGCACGAGGAGCGGTGTGCCGAGCAGGATCAGCGCGGTCGCGAACGTGAGGAACGGGCGGACGTGGCGCTCGGCGGCGCGAGGGTTGCGGGAGCAGCGGCGCAGCCGGATGTGCTGCTGGAGGTGGAAGGCGGTGGCGTAAGCCAGCAGCCAGCACACGAAGAGCGGCAGGTGCAGCCACCGCGGATCGCCCAGGAAGGTGCCTGCCGCGAACGGAACGGCGAGCATGGCCCAGGCGCCGTGCTGGTCGGGTATCCACTTGGAGCGGGCGTGCGCCCTGCTGTTCATGAGAGACAAGCCTTCCCAGGAGCGACCGGCAGCGGCCGACGACGACCGGCAGCGGACCGGCAGCGGACCGGCGGCGAACCGGCGGCGACCGGAGCGGCCACCGGCGGGCCAAAAGCCCCTTCGTGCGCGCTATTTGGCCCTGAGTTCCACCATGTCACGTGCGCGTACACCGAATTGCGGAATTAGGTCACTGCCCACTGGGACTTAAGTCCCCGGGTTCTGCCTGGTCAGCGGGCATAGGCTCGCAACAGGCCACCGAATTTCCCGGCGAGTTGTCGGCAAGTCACGGCCGGAGTCTTTTCCATTTCGGAGGGTCAAGTTGCGGCAGAATCAGCGCGGAGCCGCGGAGACGCTGCTCAAGGCCGGACGGTATTTCAGCCGTGCCGACGTTTCCGATGACCTGCGGTCGGTGCACCACACCGGCGGGCGCGACGGCGAGGCCTTCTACCGGGACCGCTGGAGCCACGACAAGGTGGTGCACTCGACGCACGGCGTGAACTGCACCGGCTCCTGCCGCTGGAAGGTCTTCGTCAAGGACGGCATCATCACCTGGGAGACCCAGGCGACCGACTACCCCTCGGTCGGCCCGGACCGCCCCGAGTACGAGCCGCGCGGCTGCCCCCGCGGCGCCTCCTTCTCCTGGTACAGCTACTCGCCGACGCGCGTGCGCCACCCCTACGTGCGCGGCACCCTCCTCACGATGTACCGGGAGGCGAAGAAGCGCCTGAAGGATCCCGTCCTCGCCTGGGCCGACATCCAGCGCGACCCGGTGCGCCGGCGCTCCTACCAGCAGGCGCGGGGCAAGGGCGGACTCGTCCGGGCGAGCTGGGAAGAGGCGGTGGAGATCGCCGCGGCCGCGCACGTGCACACGATCAAGGAGCATGGGCCCGACCGGGTGGCGGGCTTCTCCCCCATCCCCGCCATGTCGATGGCCTCGCATGCGGCGGGGGCCCGCTTCCACTCCCTCATCGGCGCCCCGATGCTCTCCTTCTACGACTGGTACGCGGACCTGCCGGTCGCATCCCCGCAGGTCTTCGGCGACCAGACCGACGTACCGGAGTCGGGTGACTGGTGGGACGCCGCGTATCTGATGATGTGGGGCTCGAACGTCCCGGTGACGCGCACGCCGGACGCCCATTGGATGGCGGAGGCGCGCTATCGCGGCCAGAAAGTCGTCACCGTGTCCCCCGATTTCGCGGACAACACCAAATTCGCCGACGAATGGATGCATCCGCACCCCGGAACGGACGGCGCGCTGGCCCTCGCGATGGGCCACGTCATCCTCAAGGAATTCTTCGTCGACCGGCAGACGGACTTCTTCACGGACTACGTACGTCAATACACCGACCTGCCGTTCCTGGTCACCCTGCGCGAAACCGATCAGGGTCTGGTCCCGCACAAGTTCCTGAGCGCCGCCGACCTCGGCGAGTCCACCGACACCGAGAACGCCCGCTGGAAAACCGTCCTTATCGACGACACCACCGGCGAGCCCGTCGTCCCGAACGGCACCCTCGGCCACCGCTGGGGCAGCGACGAGACCCCCGAGTGGAACCTCGACCTCGGCGACACCGTCCCCCGCCTCACCCTCTACGGCGAAACCCCGCACGGCGATGCGGGAGCGGACACCGCCGAGATCGTGCTGCCCCGCTTCGAGGAGGACGCGGACGCCACCGTGCGGCGCGGCGTGCCGGTCCGGCGGATCGGCGAGCACCTCGTCACCACCGTCTTCGACCTGATGCTGGCCCAGTACGGCGTCGCCCGCGACGGCCTGCCCGGCCAGTGGCCCACGTCGTACGACGACGCGTCGCAGCCCGGCACCCCCGCCTGGCAGGAGACCCTCACCTCAGTACCGGCCGCCCAAGCTGCGCGTGTGGCACGGGAGTTCGGGCAGACAGCCGAGCAGTCCAAGGGCCGCTGCATGATCCTCATGGGGGCCGGAACCAACCACTGGTTCCACTCCGAGACCATCTACCGCGCCTTTCTGGCCCTGCTCACCCTCACCGGCTGCCAGGGCCGCAACGGCGGCGGCTGGGGCCATTACGTCGGCCAGGAGAAGTGCCGCCCGGTCACCGGATGGGCCACCCTGGCCAGCGGCTCCGACTGGGCCCGGCCGCCCCGGCACATGATCGGCGCGGGCTGGTTCTATCTGCACACCGACCAGTGGCGCTACGACACCCTGCCCGCCGAGTCCCTCGCGTCCCCGCTGGCCGACGGGCACTTCGAGGGCATGAGCGGCGCCGACTGCCTTGCCGCCTCCGCTCGCATGGGCTGGATGCCCTCCTATCCCACCTTCGACCGCAACCCTCTGGAGCTGGGTGAGGCGGAGGACCCCGTTCAGCACACGGTCGACGAACTCAAGGCGGGACGCCTGAAGTTCTCGGGCGAGGACCCGGACGCGCCGGGCAACTGGCCGCGCGTCCTGACCGTGTGGCGTGCCAATCTCCTCGGCTCCAGCTCCAAGGGCAACGAGTACTTCCTCAAGCATCTGCTCGGCACCCACTCCAACCTCCCCGACGACGGACCGCGTTGCGCTCCGCGCGACGTCACCTGGCATCAGAAGGACGTCGAGGGCAAGCTCGACCTGCTGCTCGCCATGGACTTCCGCATGACGTCCACGACGCTGCTCGCCGACGTCGTGTTCCCCGCCGCCACCTGGTACGAGAAGCACGACCTGTCCTCCACGGACATGCACCCCTTCCTGCACGCCTTCACCCCGGCCGTCGACCCGCCCTGGCAGGCCCGCTCCGACTTCGACGCCTTCCTGACGCTCGCCCGCAGGTTCAGCGAGCTGGCCGCCGAGCACCTCGGCGTACGGAAAGACGTGGTCGCCACCGCGCTTCAACACGACACTCCCGGCGGGGAGATGGCACAGCCCGGCGGTGTCGCGCTCGACTGGTCGAAGGGCGAGTGCGAGCCGGTGCCGGGGCGCACCATGTACAACCTGGCGGTCGTGGAGCGCGACTACGGCGCCGTCGGCGAGAAGTTCGCCGCGCTCGGCCCGCTGATCGACACCCTCGGTGTCACGACCAAGGCCATCACCTTCGACGTAGGCGAGGAAGTGGCCTACCTCGGGGAGAAGAACGGCACGGTGAGGGGTGGTGTCGCCGACGGACGGCCCCGTATCGACACCGCCCAGCGTGCCTGCGAGGCGATCCTCTCGCTCTCCGGGACCTCCAACGGGCGCCTCGCCACCCAGGGTTTCGAGACCCTGGAGAAGAAGGTCGGCACCAAGATGGCGCACCTGGCGGCGGAGGCCGAGGGCAAGCGGGTCACCTTCGCCGACACCCAGGCCCGCCCGGTCCCGGTCATCACCTCGCCCGAGTGGTCGGGCAGCGAGTCCGGCGGCCGGCGCTACACCGCGTTCACCGTCAACACCGAGCACCTCAAGCCCTGGCACACCCTCACAGGCCGCCAGCACTTCTTCCTCGACCACGACTGGATCCACGAAGTCGGCGAGGCGCTGCCCGTCTACAAACCGCCGCTCAACATGCATCGCCTGTACGGGGAACCGCAGTTGGGCCAGGTCGACGAGAAGACGGTCGCCGTGCGCTACCTCACCCCGCACAACAAGTGGGCCGTGCACTCCATGTACCAGGACAACCTGTACATGATGTCGCTCGGCCGGGGCGGCCAGACGATCTGGATGTCGCCGCAGGACGCCGAGGCGATCGGCGTGGCGGACAACGACTGGATCGAGGCGGTCAACCGCAACGGCGTCGTCACCGCACGCGCGATCGTCTCCCACAAGATGCCGCCCGGCACCGTCTACATGAACCACGCCCAGGAGCGCACGGTCGGCGTCCCGCGCACCGAGAAGACCGGCAAGCGCGGCGGCATCCACAACTCGCTCACCCGCGTGATGCTCAAGCCCACCCATCTCATCGGCGGATACGCCCAGTTGACCTGGGCGTTCAACTACCTCGGCCCGACCGGGAACCAGCGCGACGAGGTCACCGTCGTACGCCGCCGCGCCCAGGAGGTGCAGTACTGATGCCCCGTGACGGAGTCACACATGGACGCGTCATGGCACAGGTCGCCATGGTCATGAACCTCGACAAGTGCATCGGCTGTCACACCTGTTCGGTCACGTGCAAGCAGACGTGGACCAACCGGCAGGGCACCGAGTACGTCTGGTTCAACAACGTCGAGACCCTCCCCGGGCAGGGCTACCCCCGCCGCTGGGAGGACCAGGAGAAGTGGAAGGGCGGCTGGGAGCGCACCCGCTCCGGCAAGCTGCGGCTGCGCTCCGGCTCGCGCGCCAAGCGCCTGGGCAACCTCTTCGCCAACCCGGACCTGCCGGGGCTCGACGACTACTACCAGCCGTGGAGTTACGAGTACAAGAACCTCACCGAGGCCCCGGCGGGCGACGACCTGCCTACCGCCCGGCCCGTCTCGCAGGTCACCGGCGCCCCCATGGAGAAGATCGAATGGGGTCCGAACTGGGACGACAACCTGGGCGGCGCGCCCGAGCACGGGCCGCGCGACCCGATCGTGGAGAAGATCCGCGACGAGGTGGGCGAGAAGATCCGCTTCGAGTTCGAGCAGTCCTTCATGTTCTACCTGCCGCGCATCTGCGAGCACTGCCTCAACCCCGCGTGCGTGTCCGCGTGCCCCTCCGGCGCGATGTACAAGCGGTCCGAGGACGGCATCGTCCTGGTCGACCAGGACACCTGCCGTGGCTGGCGGATGTGCGTGAGCGGCTGCCCGTACAAGAAGGTCTACTTCAACCACGCCACCGGCAAGGCCGAGAAGTGCACCTTCTGCTTCCCGCGCGTCGAGGTCGGCATGCCCACGGTCTGCTCCGAAACCTGCGTGGGCCGTATGCGCTACCTCGGCGTCATGCTCTACGACGCGGACAAGGTCGCCGATGCGGCTTCCGTGGAGGACGAACACGACCTCTACCCAAGCCAGTTGGAGTGCTTCCTCGACCCGCACGACCCTGCCGTGCAGGCCGCCGCGCGCGCCTCCGGCATCACCGACGAGTGGCTCGCGGCGGCCCGGCGCTCCCCCGTGTACGACCTCATCGCCACCTACCAGGTCGCGCTGCCGCTGCATCCGGAGTACCGCACGATGCCGATGGTCTGGTACGTGCCGCCGCTCTCCCCCGTGGTCGAGGCCGTCGCCGCGTCCGGGCACGACGGCGAGGACGCGGGCAACCTCTTCGGGGCGATCGACGCGATGCGCATCCCCGTCGAGTACCTGGCGCAGATCCTGACCGCCGGTGACACGGGCGTCGTCGACGCCGTGCTGCACCGGATGGCCGCCATGCGTGCCTACATGCGGCGGATCAACCTCGGCGACGAGCCCGACGAGAGCATCGCCCAAGCGGTCGGACTGACGGGTGTCGAGATGCGGGACATGTTCCGGCTGCTGGCCGTCGCCAAGCTGGAGGACCGCTTCGTCGTGCCGAGCGCGGCGCGGGCGGATGCGGACGCGCTTGCGGAGGCGCATCCGCTGGACGGCGCGTCTGATCCGGCCCAGGCGGCCTGCCCGGTCGCGGGGCTCCCCGACGGCGCCGGGTCACCGGCGCGCGTGCTGCTCAACCTCGGGGCCACGCGGAGGAGCGCATGAGCATCCGCATGAGTACGTCAGCCGCGCCGGTCGCCGCCGCGCCGGTCGCCGCCGACGACGTCACGCGGCTGATCGTCGGCCGTTGCCTGGAGTACCCCGAGACCCGGCTGTACGCGGATCTGCCCGCCCTCCGCGCGGCGCTCGTCGAGGCGTCGCCCGAGGCCGCCGCGCTCCTCGCCGGGTTCCTCGACCACGTCGCCGACACCGAGCCGCTCGACCTGTGCGCGCACTACACGGCGACCTTCGACACCCGTAATCGCCGCTGCCTCTACCTCACGTGGTGGGCGGACGGGGACACCCGCAGGCGCGGCATGTCCCTCGTACGCGTCAAACAGATCTACCGCGAGCACGGCCTGCGGTACGCCGACGAGGAACTGCCCGACTTCCTTCCCGTCGTCCTCGACTTCGCCGTCCGCCGCCCGGACGCGGGCACCGACCTCCTTGAGGAGCACCGGGTCGGACTTGAGCTGCTGCGGCTCGCGGTCGCGGCGGCGGACACCCCCTACGCGGCGGTCCTCGAAGCGCTCTGCACCACGCTGCCCGGCCCTTCCCCGCAGACCAGGGAGGAGGCCAAGGCGATGGCGCGCAAGGGGCCGCCGCAAGAACTCGTCGGCATCGACACCGCGTTGGAGCCGTTCGGGGCACGCATCGACCTGCCCTGGCCCGCTCGTCCTGTCGTCAAAGGAACCTCCGAAAGGCCCTCGGCATGACCGATCTGCTCCTGTGGGGCGTGCTGCCCTACGTCTCGATCGCGCTGCTGATCTCGGGCACCGTCTGGCGCGCCCGCTACGACCGGTTCGGCAGGACCAGCCACTCCTCCCAGCTGCACGAGTCGCGGCTGCTGCGGATCGGCTCGCCGCTGTTCCACTTCGGGATGCTGTTCGTCGTACTCGGCCATGTGGTGGGCCTGTTGATCCCGCAGAGCTGGACCGACGCGGTCGGCGTCAGCGACCACACGTACCACCTGGTGGCGGTCGGGACCGGCGCCGTCGCGGGCGCCGCGGCCGTCATCGGGATCGGGGTGCTCATCCACCGCCGCCTGACGGTGCCCGCCGTGCGCCGGGCCACCCTGCGCAGCGACCATCTGATGTACACCTTCCTGCTCGGCGCGATCGTCCTCGGACTCCTCGCCACGATCCTCAACTCCACCGGCGCGACGGACGGTTACAACTATCGCGAGGGCATCTCCCCTTGGTTCCGCTCGCTGTTCACCCTCTCTCCCGACTACACGCTGATGACGGGCGCGCCCCTCGCCTTCAAGCTGCACATCCTGTTCGGCTTCACCCTGTTCGCGCTCATCCCGTACTCGCGTCTCGTGCACATGTTCAGCGCGCCGGTGCGGTACGTCTTCCGGCCCTTCGTCGTCTACCGCGGCCGGGATCCCGAGCGGCTCACTCCGCGCCCGGAGCGGCGGGGCTGGGAGCGGGTCCGATGAAGGTGGTGCGTAGGCCGCGGCACGCCGTCGCCGACCGCCCGTTCCTGGTCATCTGGGAGGCGACGCGGGCCTGCCCGCTGGCCTGTCTGCACTGCCGGGCCGAGGCCGACACCCGGCGCAGTCCGCACGAGTTGGACGAGGCGCAGGCCCGCGCCCTGATGGACCAGATCGCCTCCTTCGGCCGCCCCCACCCGCTGTTCGTCATCACCGGGGGCGACCCCTTCCAGCGCCCGGACCTTGCCGAACTCATCGCGTACGGAGCGGACTTGGGCCTGCGGGTCGCGGTGTCGCCGTCCGGCACGCCCACCCTCACCCGGGAGAACCTGACGGCGGTGCGCGACGCGGGCGCCGTCGCCCTCTCACTCAGCGTGGACGCGTCCACCGCCGCACGCCACGACGCCTTCCGGGGCGTCGACGGGGTCTTCGACCTCACGCTGCGGGGCTGGCGGACCGCCCGCGAGCTCGGCCTGAAGGTGCAGATCAACACCACGGTCTCGCGGCACAGCCTCGACGACCTGGCCGACATCGCGGCCCTCGTCCGCCGGGAGGGGGCCATGCTGTGGTCCGGTTTCCTCCTCGTGCCCACCGGGCGCGGCGCCGACCTCGCCTCGCTCACCGCCGCGGAGACCGAGGACGTACTGCACTTCCTCTACGACTGCGGGGCGTTCCTGGCCACCAAGACCACCGAGGGCCATCACTTCCGGCGCGTCGTGCTCCAGCGGACCGCCCTCGCCGAGAGCGGTGGGGTCCCCCGTACGGGAGACCTGCACGCCCGTCTCACGGCGCGTGCCGCCGCGCTCGGCCTCTTCGACGGCGAGCGGCGTGCGGTCCGGCGTCCGCCCATGGACGTCTCGTCGGGGCGCGGCTTCGTCTTCGTCTCCCACACGGGCGAGGTCACGCCGAGCGGCTTCCTGCCGCTGTCGGCGGGCAACACCAAGCACCGCCCGCTGACCGACATCTACCGCGTGTCCCCGCTCTTCACGGAGTTGCGCGACCCGGAGCGGCTGCGCGGCAAGTGCGGCCGGTGCGATTACCGGTCGCTGTGCGGGGGTTCGCGCTCGCGGGCGTACGCCGTCACCGGCGACCACCTGGCCGAGGACCCGTGGTGCGCGTATGAGCCGCCTGCCCGTCCTCCCGTCCCCGAGGAGTCCCCGTGCGCTCAGTGATCGTCATCGGCGGAGGCATCAGCGGACTCGCCGCGGCCTGGGAACTGCGCGGCAAGGCCGAGGTCACCGTCCTGGAGGCCGGCGACCGCGTGGGCGGCAAGCTGCGCACGGGCTCCCTGGCCGGGACGCCCGTCGACGAGGGTGCGGAGTCCGTCATGGCGCTGCGCCCCGAGGCCGTACGGCTCGCGGAGGAGGTCGGCCTCGGGGACAGCCTGTGCGACCCGGCGCCCGCCCCCGTCACCTTCTGGACCCGGGACGCCCTGCGCCCGCTGCCCGCGGGTCACGTCATGGGCATCCCCGCGGACCCTGCCGCTCTCAACGGCACCGGTCTGCTGTCCGCGGAAGGGCTCGCCAGGCTCGCCCAGGAGGAGGCGATCCCCGCGAGCCCCGCTCTCACGGACGGAGGGGACATCAGCATCGCCGGTTACCTCGTTCCCAGGATCGGCCAGGAGGCGGTGGACCGCCTCGTGGAACCGCTCCTCGGCGGGATCTACGCGGGCCGCACCGACCAGCTCTCCCTGCGCTCGGCCATGCCGTTCCTCGCTCCCGTCGCCGCCTCTGGCGACTCCTTGCTCGCCACCTTGCGCCGCCGCAGGGACAGCCAGGGGGCGGCGTCGAGCCAGGGCCCGCGGCCGAGCGTGGTCCGCGGGATCGTCGGAGGCACCGGCCGGCTGCCCCGCGCGGTGGCCGCCGCGAGCGGCGCGCGTGTCCTCACCCACAGCACCGCCCTCGCCCTGGAACGCACCCCGGGGAACTGCACCCCGGGGAACCGCTGGCGGGTGCACGCGGCGACCGGCCACGGCCCGGCGACGCTGGACGCCGACGCGCTGATCGTCGCGCTGCCCGCGCCCGCCGCTGCCACGCTCCTCGGCCCGCACTCCCCGGCCGCGCGGGCCGAGCTCGACACGGTCCGGTACGCCGGATCGGCCGTGCTCACCATGGCGTTCACGCGCACGCGGCCCGGCCCCGCGCCGGACCTCAACGGATTCCTCGTACCCCCGGTGGACGGCCGCACGATCAAGGCGGCGACCGTCCTCTCCCACAAGTGGGCCTGGCAGCGTGACGAGGCGCCTTCGAGACTGATCCTGCGCGCTTCGGTGGGACGGGTGGGCGAAGAGCACCTGCTCGACCTCGACGACCGCCACCTGACTGCGCTCGCTACAGCTGAACTGACGGCCGCGATAGGCCCGTTGGGCTCCCTGCTGGCCTCGAAGGTCACCCGATGGCCGCAGGGGCTTCCGCAGTACGAGGTGGGCCACGCCGACCGCGTGGCCGCCGTCCGCGAGGCGATCGGCAAGCTGCCCGGCGTCGAACTGTGCGGGGCGCTCTACGAGGGAGTGGGAGTCGCGGCCTGCGTCGCGACGGGGCGGGCGGCGGCGGAGCGGGTGCTGGCGAATGGGTGAGCCGCGAGCACCCGGTGAGCCGCCCGTACCCGCCGAGCGGGTACGGGCGGCCTGCGGGATGAGGCCGCCTACCGGTGGGTGAACGCCCGGGTGGCGGACTTCTTGGCACCCCCTCCGTTGATCACGAACTGCGACCCGGGCTCGATCAGGATGTTCCCGTCGCGCGAGTCGCTGATCGTCACGTCCGTGAGCGTCGCACTGCCGCGCGCGCCGCCCATGGCGAGGATGCCGGAGCCGTTGTTGGACTTGGAGATCGTCACGTCGGAGATCTTCACGTCCGGCATGGCACCGCCACCCGTCTTGAACTGGATGCCGTCGTACGTCGAGTCATGGATGTCGGTGTCGCGGATCGTGACCCCGGGGATGGACGGACCCTGTGCGAACAGCGTGATGGCGCCGAACTCCTGATCCTCGTTCCAGAACGCGCCGCCGGTGCGGTAGAGCCCGTTGTTCGCGATCAGCGTCTGCCCGGTGAAGGGGATCGGGTCGTGGTCGGTCGCGAGCATGATGCCGGGGTAGTTCATGGTGTCGTACACGAGATTGTTCTCGATCTTGTTGCCGTAACCGCCGTACACAGCAATGCCGTTGGCGCGCCAGGGCAGCTGCACGGTGTTGTTGCGGAAGGCGTTGTCGTGGCCGACGTCCACCGACGTGTCCTTGACGTACTTGCTGGCCCACACGGCGAGCGCGTCGTCGCCGGTGTTGCGGAAGGAGGAGTTGAAGACGGTGGAATTCCGCGTGCCGTTGGTGAAGTTGACGCCGTCCGCGTACGTGTTGCGGATGCGCATCCCGTTGAATTCGAGCCCGTCGCCGGGGCCCCACAGCTCCGGGATGTTGCTGTAGTCGCGGCCGACCCAGGCACCCACATTGGCGTGCTCGATCCACACGTCATTGATCTTCGTGTTCTTGCCGAATCGCCCGTTCAGACCCACACCCCCCTCCGCGTTGCCGTCGCCGCCGCGGATCGCGCCCGAGCCGAAGATGGCGATGCCGGAGATCTTGGTGTTGTCGTCGATGTCGAAGCCGAAGTTGCCCTCGTGCGGATGGTTGATGCCGCCCGCCTCGTGCGGCGGGGTCAGCGTGTAGAGCTGGGAGTGCCACATGCCGGCGCCGCGGATCGTGACGTCACGGATGCCCACCTGGTTGAACTGCCCGCGGTTCAGCGGGTCGTCGGTGAGGATCTTCTGCTCCTGGCGCCACTGTCCCGCCGGGATCCACACGCACGCGATGTCGCCGTTCTGGTCGGCGGTCACGGCCCGCTGGATCGCGGCCGTGTCATCGATGCCGTCGTTCGGTACGGCTCCGTACGTGGCGATCGATGTGCACTCGGCGGGCTTGCTCGCCGCGGGTGCCACCTGCTCCAGGTCGATCAGGTCGACGATGTAGAACGCGGCGTCGTCACCGGCGTCGCGCTGCAGCTTGAACTTGGTGCCCTGCGGATACGTCTGCGTGAGCAGCGCGTGCGACTCGTCGAAGAGCCGCCGGGCGTCGCCGCCCGGGGTGTTGGTCAGGCCCTCGGGCTGGTCGGTGTTGCCGTACAGCCAGCTGTGCTTGGAGGAGAGGTTCAGCTTCTGCACGAACTTGCCGTCCGCGTAGAGACTGAGGGTCTTGTCCTGGCCGCCGCCGCCCGGCGCGTCGGGGATGGAGTTGCGTACGACGATGGAGTTGGCGGCGCTGGTGGAGCTGAACTCCACATACTGACCAGTCGAGTTGAGCCGAACGGACTTCCGCCCCGAGGACTCGGTGGCGTAATTGGTGTGCCCGAAGGTGCGCACGGCGTCGGCTTCGAGCAAGGTGCCTTCGTACTTGGCGTCCTCCGCCTCGTACTCGACGTACGGCACGGCGGCCCCGCGCCCGACCACGATGGAGCGCGCGAAGACGTTGTTGTTCTCGTTGGTCTCGGTGACCGTGTTCGTGGCGTCGGCGGTGGCGGTGAGCGTGGCGCCGCCGCTGGCAGCGGTCCAGTCGCCGCCGATGGCGACCGTGGCCGTCTCACCGGCGGCGATGGCCGGAGTGGTGCCGTTGAGGGTGGCGCCGCCCACGGTCAGCCGGGTCACGGACCCGGCGCTCACGCCGGTGGTGCCGCGGTTGTGGACCTTGGCGGTGAAGGTGACCTTCGCGCCCACGGCGGGGTTCGCCGGGTTCGATGTGATGCCGGTGACCTCAAGGTCGGGCCCAGGACTCTGACGGACGGTCAACTTATCTGTGGCAGTACGGCTGTTGTTGTCATCATCCTGCTCGTCGATGGTGTCGCTGGGGTCGACGACCGCGGAGACGGTGTAACTCCCTTGCGCCCGCTTGCCAATGCCGACCTTGACGGTGGCGGACTCGCCGGCGCCAAGCGCGGGCACGGGGGCGGTGCCCGCGACCGTGCCGCCGAGGCTGACGTTCACGGTGGTGGCGCCGGAGGCGGCACTGCCACTGTTGCGCACAGTGGCGTTGACGCCGATCTCATCACTCTCGGAGGGATTGGCGGGATCCCAGGTGAGGTTCGAGACGGTCAGATCGGGATTGGGCGCGGGGGTCCCCATCACCTGGAACTCAGCGGCCTGGGCCCCGTATCCGGAGCTGTTGCTGAAGACCTTCAACTGGACGTCGGCGTACCGCCCCGTGACGGGGATGGTAACGGAGTTCCGTTCACCCCCGGAGGGATTGAAGACGTAATCAGCGCGCGCCTTGAGCGACTTGAAGCTGCCGGCGGCCTGCTCACGCCCGAGCACCTCGATGCTCTGCGTACGGGTCGACCAGGCCGCATCGGGATTGAGCTTGACGACGACGGACGCGAGATCGGCGTTGGCACCGAGCTTCACGGTGAGCGTGGACGGGTGACCGCTCGACTCCCAGTAGGTGCTGGTGCTGTTGTCGTTGGCGTTCGGGGCGAAGTAGTTCTGCGTCGACGAGGACGCCTCGATGGGCTTGTTGAGGGCGAGGTTCACGGGTTCGGCGGCGGGTTTGGCGACGGGCTCGGGCTTGGCCGCGGGCCGCGCGGCGGCCGATCCGACACCGACGGGCACAAGCCCGAGGGCTATCAGACCAGCACTGAGCGCGCCGGTGATCAGCCGCCGCCGACTGCGTTGCTTCCATCTCATGGCGTCCTCTGTTCCACGGGGGGGCGGTGCCGTGACACGCCTAGCCGACGCGTCACGGGGAGGAGCGGGGCATCATGCGGAATTTGCTGAGTACAGTCGATTTCTTGCATCAACCGCAGCACAGATTTACCGCACACCCCAGGAATGTCAACGCTTAGCGCACACCACTCAACTCGACCCTCTACCAAGGCAGTTCAGCCCTCACGCCCACCACCGAAGCAACTGAGCTGCCCAGCAGGGCGGCACGCCTCAGCAACAGGCCCCTGCACAGCTGCCCACCCCCGCAAATTTATTGCTCGATTTGATCGAGATCTTGCGAGAGAGCCGACTGACCGCAGGCACACAGAAGGGGTCGGACTCCACCGGAGCCCGACCCCTCATGACCGCCGCGCGCCCGGTGGATCACCGGGCGCGCGGCAGTGGAACGACTACACGTTGAAGCGGAACTCCACCACATCCCCGTCCTGCATCACATACTCCTTGCCCTCCATGCGCGCCTTGCCCGCCGCCCGCGCGTCGGCGACCGAGCCCGTTTCGACCAGGTCCGCGAAGGAGATCACCTCGGCCTTGATGAAGCCCTTCTGGAAGTCGGTGTGGATCACACCGGCCGCCTCGGGGGCCGTCGCGCCCTGGGGGATCGTCCAGGCGCGGGATTCCTTGGGGCCGGCCGTCAGGTACGTCTGGAGGCCGAGCGTGCGGAAGCCGACGTGGGCCAGGGTGGCCAGGCCGGGCTCTTCCTGGCCCACCGACTGGAGCAGTTCGAGAGCCTCGTCCTCCTCCAGCTCCACGAGCTCCGACTCCAGCTTGGCGTTGAGGAAGATCGCCTCGGCGGGGGCGACCAGGGCGCTCTGGGCGGCCTTGAAGTCGTCGTCCGTCAGCTCGTCCTCGTCCACGTTGAAGACGTAGAGGAAGGGCTTGGTCGTGAGGAGGTGGAGGTCGTGGAGGAGCTCCTCCTTGCCGGAGCCCTGGACGATGCCCGCCGAGAAGAGCGTGTCGCCCTTCTCCAGGATCGCCTGGGCCTCCTCCACCGCCTTCACCTTCGGGGCGATGTCCTTCTTGATCCGCGACTCCTTCTGGAGGCGCGGCAGGACCTTCTCGATCGTTTGGAGGTCCGCCAGGATCAGCTCCGTGTTGATCGTCTCGATGTCGTCCTTGGGCGAGACCTTGCCGTCCACGTGCACGACGTTCTCGTCCTTGAAGGCACGGATGACCTGGCAGATCGCGTCCGACTCGCGGATGTTCGCGAGGAACTTGTTGCCCAGGCCCTCGCCCTCGCTCGCGCCGCGCACGATGCCCGCGATGTCGACGAAGTCGACCGTCGCCGGGAGGATCTTCTGGGAGCTGAAGATTTCCGCCAACTTCGTGAGGCGGGGGTCCGGGACGCCTACCACGCCGACGTTCGGCTCGATCGTCGCGAACGGGTAGTTGGCCGCAAGGACGTCGTTCTTGGTCAGGGCGTTGAACAGGGTCGACTTGCCGACATTGGGCAGACCGACGATTCCGATCGTGAGCGACACGTTGCGACTTCCCGTACGTGGAGGCTGTGGGTGGACGGCCCGGAGGGCCGGAGCGACCGTAGGGCGATCCCCCAGTCTACGGCGTGCGTGCCCCGCCCTCGTCGGCGTACCGCTCTCGTATCGAACGCATGGCCAAGGTCGGCCAAAGGGCGTGTCCCAGGCAGGATTATCGGTATGGCTCGACCTAGGTTGGTCCGGTGGAGCAACACAGGACGCGTCCCCCTCAGCCTCCGGCCCGACCGCGACGCACCGCGCCCCTGCCCCCGCAGGGCAGGCCCGCCGATTCGGCGGCGGTCTACCGCGCCGCGTCCCGTCCCCGCCGCCCTCTCCCGCCCTTCGTCCGCAAGCTGCGCGCGCTGCCGCTCTACCGCACGCTGCGCGGCATGCCGAACCCGCGGCTCACCGGGCTCGGCAGCGGGCTCTTCTGTTCCGCGACGATGTTCCTGCTGGCCTGTCTGCTGTGGCTGCTCTTCGGCAGTTCGGTCGTCGCGTACGGCGTGCTCTTCGTGCCCGTGTGCGCGCTGACCGCGTTCTGGGTGCGGCCCGCCGACCTGGTGACCGCGCCGGTGGCCGTGCCGATCGCCTTCGCCGTCGGCCTCCTGCCGATCTCCGGGGGCAACGGAGGCTTCGGCGGGCACTTCATGGGGCTCATCACGTCGCTCGCGCTGCATGCGGGCTGGTTGTACGGCGGGACGCTCGTCGCCGGGCTGATCGTGACCGGGCGCCGGATCAAGCTCATGGGGCAGCGGCGGCGGGCGCGGCAGGCCGCCGTCGCCGCCGCCGGGCCGCGGGGAGCCAAGCAGCGGCGCGTTCCCACCGCCTGAGGCAAGTCAGGTGCGTCAGGTGCGTCAGGTGCGTCGGGTGCGTCGGGTGCGTCAGGCACGTCAGGCACGTCAGGCACGTCAGGCACCTCGCGCGCTCTCGCGCTCTCGCGGGGAGCGCCTACGCCTTGCCCGCCGCCGCCATCGCCGCGCCCACGATCCCCGCGTTGTTCTGCAGCTCCGCGGGGACAAGATCGGCCTTGATGCCCTTGATCAGCGGCAGGAACTTGTGGGACTTGCGGCTCACGCCGCCGCCGATGATGAAGAGCTCGGGCGAGAAGAGCATCTCCACGTGCGCCAGATACTTCTGGACGCGGTGCGCCCAGTGCTCCCAGGTGAGGTCCTCGTCCTCCTTGGCCTTGGACGATGCGCGCTTCTCCGCGTCGTGTCCGTGCAGCTCCAGGTGGCCGAGCTCCGTGTTCGGGACGAGGCGGCCGCCGGTGAAGAGGGCGCTGCCGATGCCGGTGCCCAGGGTGAGCAGGATGACCGTGCCCTTGCGGTCGCGTCCCGCGCCGAAGTGCATCTCGGCCACCCCCGCCGCGTCCGCGTCGTTCAGGACGGTGACGGGGGCGCCGCCGCCGAGGCGGTCCGCGACCAGGCTCTGGATGTCCGTGCCGATCCAGCTCTTGTCCACGTTGGCCGCCGTGCGCGCCGTGCCGTCGGTGATCACACCGGGGAACGTGGCGCCGACCGGGCCCGTCCAGCCGAAGTGCTCGACGACCTCGCGCACCTTGTCGGCCACGCCGTCGGGCGTGGCCGGATGCGGGGTGAGCACCTTGTGCCGCTCTTGTGCCAGGTCTCCGCGGTCCAGGTCAACGGGAGCGCCCTTGATCCCTGATCCGCCGATGTCCACACCGAAGATCTGCATGAGACCGACGATACGGCCAGCGCCTGGCCTCCGCGTTACTTCTGTGACAGCTCCGCGGCCTCCGCGCGCAGGTCGCGGCGGAGCTCCTTCGGCAGCGAGAAGGTGATCGACTCGTCGGCCGTCTTCACCGTCTCCACGTCGCCGTAGCCCCGCTCGGCCAGCCACTCGATGACGCCGTCCACCAGGATGTCGGGGACGGACGCGCCCGAGGTGAGGCCCACCGTGGTCACGCCTTCCAGCCACGCCTCGTCGATCTCGTCGGCACCGTCCACCAGGTGCGAGGCGGGGGCGCCCGCGTCGAGGGCGACCTCGACCATGCGGATCGAGTTCGAGGAGTTCTTGGAGCCGACGACGATGACGAGCTCGGCGTCCTCCGCCAGCTTCTTCACCGCGATCTGGCGGTTCTGCGTGGCGTAGCAGATGTCGTCGCTCGGCGGGGAGATGAGGTTCGGGAACTTCCCCTTGAGGGCGTCGACCGTCTCCATGGTCTCGTCGACCGAGAGCGTGGTCTGGGAGAGCCAGACGACCCTGTCCGGGTCACGGACCTCTACGTTCGCGACGTCCTCGGGACCGTCGACCAGGGTGATGTGGTCAGGCGCCTCACCGGACGTACCGATGACCTCCTCGTGGCCCTCGTGGCCGATCAGGAGGATGTCGAAGTCGTCCTTGGCGAAGCGGACGGCTTCCTTGTGGACCTTCGTGACCAGGGGGCACGTCGCGTCGATCGTCGCCAGTTTCCGCTCGGCGGCCTCCGCGTGGACCGTGGGCGCCACTCCGTGCGCGGAGAACATCACGATGGAGCCCTCGGGAACCTCGGCCGTCTGGTCGACGAAGATGGCTCCCTTCTTCTCCAGGGTCTGCACCACGTACTTGTTGTGGACGATCTCGTGGCGGACATAGATCGGGGCCCCGTACTGCTCAAGGGCCTTCTCGACGGCGATCACGGCACGGTCCACACCCGCGCAATAGCCGCGGGGGGCGGCGAGCAGGACTCGGCGGGCAGGAGTCGAAGCAGTCATGCCCCCATCGTAAGGCCGAGCCCAGCGCGTCAAAGATCGGCTTCTTGGGGAGACTGGAGGCCTGCGTTCACTTACGGAGGCTCGATGTCCGGTTACTCCGGCAACTCAGACACGACGGCCGGTGCCCATCCCGGCACAGCGGCCGAAGGCGATGGGCTGCGGCGATCACTCGGCTTCCGTGATCTTGTCGTCTACGGATTGCTGTTCATCGCCCCCATGGCGCCGGTCGGGGTCTTCGGAACGCTCGACGCCAAGTCGCACGGCGCCGTGGCGCTCGTCTACATCATCGCCACGATCGCGATGGCGTTCACCGCGTTCAGCTACGCCCAGATGGTGCGGGTGGTCCCCCAGGCGGGCTCGGTCTTCGCCTACGCGCGCGTGGGGCTCGGCAACGGCCCCGGGTTCATCGCCGGGTGGATGGCGATGCTCGACTATCTCCTCATCCCGGCCGTCGCCTACCTCTTCTCCGGGATCGCGATGGAGGCCCTGGTGCCCTCCGTGTCCCGGTGGGTGTGGACGGCGATCGCGGTCCTGGTGACGACCGCGCTGAACCTGTGGGGGGTGCGGGCGGCGGCACGGGTCGGGTTCCTGGTGCTCGCGATGGAGATCGTGGTTCTGCTGGTCTTCATGGTCTCGGCGATCGTCGTCCTGGTGCAGGACGGGGCGCAGCGTGACTGGCTCTCGCCGCTGAGCGGGGACGGCACGCAGGGGGCGTTCGCGCTGGGGGCCGTCGTGGGCGCGGTGTCGGTGGCGGTGCTCTCGTATCTGGGCTTCGACGCGATCGCCTCGTTCGCGGAGGAGGTGACGGGGGGCTCGGCGAAGGTGGCGCGGGCGGTGCTGTTCTGTCTGGCGCTGGCCGGTGTGCTGTTCATCGCCCAGACGTATCTGATCGCGCTTCTCGAGCCGGTGTCGTCCGCCCAGCTCGCCGCCGAGCCGGTCAAGCAGGGGTCCGCTTTCTACGATGCGGTCGACTCGGCGGTCGGGGACTGGCTCCACGACCTGGTGGCCGTCAGCAAGGCGATCGGTGCGGCGTTCGCCGCGCTTGCGGGGCAGGCCGCGGCGGGGCGGCTGCTGTACGCCATGGCTCGTGACCGGCGGCTGCCGGGGGCTCTGTCGAAGACCGATTCCGGGACGCCTCGCGTGGCGCTGCTGTGTGCGGCCGTGATCACGATGGTCGCGGCGGTGTGGGCGGCTCGGCGGGACGACGGGATGGATCACCTGGTCTCGGTGGTGAATGTCGGTGCGTTGACGGCGTTCGTGTTGCTCCACGCGAGCGTGGTGGGGTGGTTCGTCGTTCAGCGGCGAGGGGGTGCGGTCAGCTGGTGGCGGCACTTGCTCGTCCCCTTGCTGGGGGCTGCGATCACTGTTGCCGTGATCGTTGAGGCTGCGGGGTCCGCGCAGGTGGTGGGTGCGATCTGGCTTGCCGTGGGGCTTGTTGTGCTCTTCGGCCAGCGGGCTCGGCGTGGGGAGTCCTAGGCCGCCGCTTCGCGGCGGATGTCTCCCGCCCGCCCACCCGTGACCCCGCATCAGGCCCTCGGCGTAGGAGCGATGACGGAACAGGCGGGGCGGACGAGCGCGACCAGTGCGGGACGGCCCACTGACCGATGCGGGGAGCAGGCCGCTGGCCGATGCCGGGGGGAGGGGGAGGGGGGAAGCAGTCCGCTGGCCGGTCGTGGGGCAGTCCGGCGCCCCGCGCCTCAGCGGGAACCCTGCCCTGTCAGACCCTGCCGATACGCTCGGCGCATGGCTTTGAACACGTCTGCGGATGCCCCGCTGCCCGTCGGCGAGGTGTCGCGGCTCATCGGTGGGTGGATCGACCGGCTCGGTGCCGTGTGGGTCGAGGGGCAGATCACCCAGCTGTCCCGCAGGCCCGGCGCCGGTGTCGTCTTCATGACGTTGCGCGATCCCTCGCACGACATCTCCGTCAGCGTCACCTGCTACCGCCAGGTGTTCGACGCCGTCGCGGACGTCGTCTCCGAGGGCGCCCGGGTCGTCGTCCACGCCAAGCCCGAGTGGTATGCGCCCCGGGGGCAGCTGTCCCTGCGGGCCGTCGAGATAAAGCCCGTCGGCGTGGGCGAACTGCTCGCGCGGATCGAGCAGTTGAAGAAGAGCCTCGCCGGGGAGGGGCTCTTCGCCGCCGACCGGAAGAAGGCGCTGCCCTTCCTGCCGCAGCTCATCGGGCTCGTCACCGGCCGCGCGTCCGCCGCCGAGCGGGACGTCCTGGAGAACGCCCGGCACCGCTGGCCCGCCGTCCGCTTCGAGGTGCGCAACGTCCCCGTCCAGGGCGTGCACGCCGTGCCGCAGGTCGTGCAGGCCGTGAAGGAGCTCGACGCCCTCGACGCCGTGGACGTGATCATCGTGGCGCGGGGCGGCGGCAGCGTGGAGGATCTGCTGCCGTTCTCGGACGAACAGCTCGTGCGCGCCGTCGCCTCCTGCCGTACGCCCGTGGTCTCCGCGATCGGGCACGAGCCGGACAACCCCCTCCTCGATTACGTGGCCGACCTGCGCGCCTCCACCCCGACCGACGCCGCCAAGAAGGTCGTGCCGGACGTCGGAGAGGAGTACGAGCGCGTGCGGTGGCTGCGGGACCGGGCCCGGCGCTGCATGGACGCCTTCCTCGACCGCGAGGACCGCGGCCTGGCGCACGCGCTCGCCCGCCCCTCCATGGAGAATCCGCACCGCATGATCGAGGAGCGCGAGGAGCAGGTCTCGGCGCTCGTCGACCGCAGCCGCCGCACGCTCGGGCACCTCCTGGACCGCGCCGAGTCGGAGCTGACGCACACCCACGCACGCGTGGTGGGCCTCTCCCCCGCCGCGACGCTCCAGCGGGGGTACGCGGTACTGCAGAAGGAGGACGGTGCCGTGGTGCGGGCCCCCGATGAGGTCACCTCGGGCGAGCAGTTGCGGGCCCGGGTCGCCGAGGGCGAGTTCACTGTACGAACCGACATTTAGGGTGGGGCACATGACCAGCAAGACGGACGAGGCCACGGGCCCGGCGGACGCACTCGGCTACGAGCAGGCGCGGGACGAGCTCATCGAGGTCGTACGCCGCCTGGAGACGGGCGGCACCACCCTCGAGGAGTCGCTCGCCCTGTGGGAGCGCGGCGAGGAGCTGGCCAAGGTGTGCCGCCGCTGGCTGGACGGCGCCCGCGCCCGCCTGGACGCGGCCCTGGCGGGGCCGGACGGGGACAGCGACGAGAACGCGGACGCTAACGGGAACGGGAACGGCGACGACGCCTGAGGTCGGGGCCCGGTAAGGCCTCACCCCACCCCGGTGCCTTGTGAAGCGGATCACCAAGCGGCCGATTTGGTTGAAACTTAAACCGCAACGCCGTACGGTCGATATCGCAAGCTGATCCATGCACGCACCACGCACACACACGCACGCACGCACGCACCCAGAAGGTTGATCCATGTCTCTCGTCCTTGACCCCGCCGCACAGGACCTGCTCTTCCGCGAGGCCCGCACCGCGAACTCCTTCACCGACGAGCCGGTCACCGACGAGCAGGTGCAGGCGATCTACGACCTGGTCAAGTTCGGCCCGACCGCCTTCAACCTGTCGTCGCTGCGCATCACGCTGGTCCGCTCCCCCGAGGCCCGCGAGCGCCTGGTCCAGCACATGGCGGAGGGCAACCAGCCGAAGACGGCGTCCGCCCCGCTCGTCGCGATCCTCTCCGCGGACAACGAGTTCCACGAGGAGCTGCCGGCGCTGTTCCCGCACTTCCCGCAGGCCAAGGACGTCTTCTTCTCGGAGCGCCCCGCCCGCGAAGGCGCCGCGCACCTCAACGCCGCGCTGCAGGCCGCCTACTTCATCATCGGCGTGCGCGCCGCCGGCCTGGCCGCAGGCCCGATGACCGGCTTCGACGCCGCCGGCGTCCAGAAGGAGTTCCTGGACGGCGACCACACCCCGCTGATGGTCGTCAACATCGGCAAGCCCGCCGAGAACGCCTGGTTCCCGCGCTCCCCGCGCCTTGAGCTCGACCAGGTCATCGAGACCGTCTGAGACCGGTAACGGCAGACGGACGAGCAGTACGCGTGAGGGCCCCGGCGACAGCGCCGGGGCCCTCACGCGTGTCCAGAACCGTCAGGACGTCTTCAGCGCCTGCGCCATCTCCGTCAGCTGCCCGAACGACGCCGTGCCCGCGACCACCGTCGTCGCGCCCTTGTCCTCGCGCACGAGGGCGTCGTACGTCTGCCCCTTGTAGCGGTGCCACGTCTGGCCGTCGATCTTCTCGGTGGCCTTCGTCCGCACGGCCCGCTGCGTGGCCTCCTCGATGAACTTGACCGGCTTCGCCGTGGACTGCTTGACCACCACGTACTCACCGGACGGGTCGAGGAACCCCAGGTGCCAGCTGTCGCCCTTGGTGCCGTCGAACCGCACCGACGTCGGCTTCCACGCCTTGGCCAGGCCCTCGGGAGCGGCCACCGGGTACGCCGCCGCCCGGCGCGCGGAGAGCAGCTCCACGCGGTAGTCGACGCGCTTGGCGGGGTTCTTGGAGTCGTCGTGCGGGATGAAGATGTACATCGCGCCGGCGACGAGGGCGATCACCGCCATCGACCACAGCATGTTCCGTACGGTCTGCTTGCCTTGTCTTCCTGCCACGCCCCCATGTTCTCAGGCCACGGACGCGGCTCTTCCCCCGGTGGCCCCCTAGTGCCCGATCCGCTCATGCGTGGGGCCCTCTGCTCATTTTGTCGGCCTACGGATAGAGTCGAGACACACCCTCATCCGGCCGCCCTCCCGTCTCCCACCCCCGCCCTTCCAAGGACGCCCTACGGGCGCGCCACTTTTTTGTATCAGCAGAAAGGTGCTCTCCGATGACCGAGCATCATCTCCCTTCCGAGCTCGAAGTCTCTCCCGAGGCTCCCGACCGCAACCTCGCCCTGGAGCTCGTCCGGGTCACCGAGGCCGCCGCCATGGCCGCGGGCCGCTGGGTCGGCCGCGGCGACAAGATCGGCGCCGACGGCGCCGCCGTCAGGGCCATGCGGACCCTCGTCTCCACCGTCTCGATGAACGGCATCGTCGTCATCGGTGAGGGCGAGAAGGACGAGGCCCCGATGCTCTTCAACGGGGAGCGCATCGGCGACAGCACCGGCGCCGAGGTCGACATCGCCGTCGACCCGATCGACGGCACGACCCTCTGCGCGAAGGGGATGCCGAACGCCATCGCCGTGCTCGCCGCCGCCGACCGCGGTGCCATGTTCGACCCGTCCGCGGTCTTCTACATGGACAAGCTGGTCACGGGCCCCGAGGCCGCGGACTACGTGGACATCAACGCCCCCGCCTCCGTGAACATCCGCCGGGTCGCCAAGGCCAAGGGCCGTTCGCCCGAGGACGTCACGGTCATGATCCTCGACCGCCCCCGCCACGAGGGCATCGTCAAGGAGATCCGCGAGACCGGCGCGCGCATCAAGTTCATCTCGGACGGCGACGTCGCGGGGTCGATCATGGCCGTGCGCGAAGGCACCGGCGTCGACATGCTCATGGGCATCGGCGGCACCCCGGAAGGCATCATCTCGGCCTGCGCGATCAAGTGCCTGGGCGGCGTGATCCAGGGCAAGCTGTGGCCGAAGGACGACGCGGAGCGCCAGCGCGCGCTGGACGCGGGGCACGACCTGGACCGCACGCTCTCGACGACCGACCTGGTCCGCGGGGACAACGTCTTCTTCGTCGCGACCGGCATCACGGACGGCGAACTGCTCCAGGGCGTGCGCTACGCCGCGGAGACGGCCTCGACCTCGTCCCTGGTCATGCGCTCCAAGTCGGGCACGATCCGCAAGATCGACTCGGACCACCGGCTCGCGAAGCTGCGCGCCTACAGCGCCATCGACTTCGACCGCGCGAAGTAGGGCCGAAGTAGGACCGAGCAGCACCAAGTAGGCTCAGGAGAGCGCTAGTTGCGCACACCGGAGGGGGCGCCCCGTGCGGGGGACGCCCCCTTCGGCGTACGAAAAAGCTATCCGGCGGCGGCGATCGGCCCGGCGGTCGTGTGCGCGGCCTTCTTGAGCTCCACCTCGCGCCGGCGCCGCCTGGCGAGCACCACGCGGCGCTCCGCGGCCGTGAGGCCGCCCCAGACGCCGTACGGCTCGGGCTGGAGCAGGGCGTGCTCCCTGCACTCGACCATCACGGGACAGCCGCCGCAGACGCGCTTCGCGGCCTCCTCCCGCGACAGGCGTGAAGCGGTCGGTTCCTTGGACGGGGCGAAGAAGAGCCCGGCTTCGTCTCGGCGGCACACCGCCTCGGTGTGCCATGGGGAGTCCTGGTTCCGATCGCGCACTGGTTCCCGCTGGGCCGGAACGGCGGCGACCTGCAGGGACTGATGCGACGGCTGCAGCACGGGTCTACTCCTGACGACGGCTTCGCGAGCGAGAGACGATGCAGCAAGCTCTACCCGCTGTGCATGCGCCTATGCACTGAGTTCCGATGTACGAAAGTTCGCGCCGTCAGTGGCCGGATCAGTTCCCCGGTGGCCGGTCAGTGGCCGAGATGCTTGCGCAGGTGCTTGTGCAGGTCACGGACGAGCTTGCCGCGCTTGGGCTTCGCCTCGATGTTGCCGAGGATCGCGAAGCCGTCGACGAAGACGACCGGGGCGTCCCGCTCGGCCGAATCGAGCGTCTCCACCTCGAAGTTGCCGAGCACGCCCGTGCCGTTGCCCCGCAGCGAGATGTTCTCCGGAACGCGGACCTCGACGTTGCCGAAGACGGAGACCGCCTTGATGACGACCTGCCGCTGCTCGAAGATCGCCTCGCTGAGGTCGATCTCCACGTTGCCGAAGATCGCGTACACATGCGTGCGGCGGCCCACGCGCCAGCGGCCCTTGCGGACCGAGCTGCTGAAGACCGCGACCAGGTTCTCGTCGGCGACCGGGGGCACCACGCCGTCCGACGGCCGGGAGGGGGCGGGCTCGGGCGCCACCGCCGCGTACGCCGCGCCGCCCGCCGCGGGCAAGTCGCTGACCAGCGGCTCCAGTTCACCCATGGTCTTGGCGCGGTAGACCCCGTCGATCCGCTCGCCGTGCTCCTCGGCGGTCAGCCGGCCCTCGGCGAGCGCCTCGCGCAGGATGTCCGCGATGCGGTCCCGGTCGGCGTCCGACGCGCGCAGGCCGGCGGGCCGCGGTTCCGGGTGGGTCTGCTGGGGGCGCTTCTCTAGGTCCACACCGCTCAGCGTACCCAAACGCGATAGATCGCGACTACCCCTGGGGCCGCCCTACTGAGCCTTACCTCACAGGCTTGGCCGTCCTGTGGCGTTCTACGCTGGTTGGCGCGTCGCCAATGGAGGCCGCGCGCGCCGTCTGCCGAGTGAGGAATGGCCGTAATGCCAGATTTTGAGTACTCCGATCTGCTCCCGCTGGGAGAGGACACCACGCCGTACCGACTGGTGACCTCCGAGGGTGTCTCCACTTTCGAGGCCGACGGGCGGACGTTCCTCAAGGTCGATCCCCAGGCGCTGCGCACCCTCGCCGCCGAGGCGATCCACGACATCCAGCACTATCTGCGGCCCGCGCACCTGGCCCAGCTGCGGCGCATCGTCGACGACCCGGAGGCATCGGGCAACGACAAGTTCGTGGCGCTCGACCTCCTGAAGAACGCGAACATCGCGGCAGCCGGCGTGCTCCCCATGTGCCAGGACACCGGCACGGCCATCGTCATGGGCAAGCGCGGACAGAACGTCCTCACCGAAGGTGAGGACGAGAAGGCGCTCTCGCACGGCATCTACGACGCGTACACGAAGCTGAACCTGCGCTACTCGCAGATGGCCCCGCTGAACATGTGGGAGGAGAAGAACACCGGCTCCAACCTCCCGGCCCAGATCGAGCTGTACGCGACCGACGGCGGCGCCTACAAGTTCCTCTTCATGGCCAAGGGCGGCGGCTCGGCCAACAAGTCGTTCCTCTACCAGGAGACGAAGGCCGTCCTGAACGAGGCCTCCATGATGAAGTTCCTGGAGGAGAAGATCCGCTCGCTGGGCACGGCCGCGTGCCCGCCGTACCACCTGGCGATCGTCGTCGGCGGCACCAGCGCCGAGTTCGCCCTGAAGACCGCGAAGTACGCCTCCGCGCACTACCTCGACGAGCTGCCCGCCGAGGGCTCCCCCACCGGGCACGGCTTCCGGGACAAGGAGCTTGAGGAGAAGGTCTTCGAGCTGACGCAGAAGATCGGCATCGGCGCGCAGTTCGGCGGCAAGTACTTCTGCCACGACGTGCGCGTGGTGCGCCTGCCGCGCCACGGCGCCTCGCTGCCCGTCGCGATCGCCGTCTCCTGCTCGGCCGACCGCCAGGCCACCGCGAAGATCACCGCAGAGGGCGTCTTCCTGGAGCAGCTGGAGACGGACCCGGCGCGCTTCCTGCCGGAGACCACCGACGAGCACCTCGATGAGGCCGCTGACGTCGTGAAGATCGACCTGAACCAGCCGATGGACGACATCCTCGCCGAGCTCACCAAGCACCCGGTGAAGACCCGCCTCTCCCTGACCGGCCCGCTGGTCGTGGCCCGCGACATCGCGCACGCCAAGATCAAGGAGCGCCTGGACGCGGGCGAGGAGATGCCGCAGTACCTGAAGGACCACCCGGTCTACTACGCGGGCCCCGCCAAGACCCCCGAGGGCTACGCCTCGGGCTCCTTCGGCCCGACGACCGCCGGCCGAATGGACTCCTACGTGGAGCAGTTCCAGGCGGCGGGCGGCTCCAAGGTGATGCTCGCCAAGGGCAACCGCTCCAAACAGGTCACCGACGCCTGCGACGCGCACGGCGGCTTCTACCTGGGCTCGATCGGTGGCCCGGCCGCGCGCCTCGCCCAGGACTGCATCAAGAAGGTCGAGGTCGTCGAGTACGAGGAGCTCGGCATGGAAGCCGTGTGGAAGATCGAGGTCGAGGACTTCCCCGCCTTCGTCGTGGTCGACGACAAGGGCAACGACTTCTTCCAGGCTCCGGCCCCGGAGCCGACGTTCACGTCCATCCCGGTCCGCGGACCCGGCCTGGCGTAACGCCGTCGCGTACGAAAGGGCCGCCCTCCGCACGGTGCGCAGGGCGGCCTTTCGCGCGTCCGGTGGGCCTACGCGAAGCGCTGGCCCGCCGACCCGTCGCACTTCTGGAGCTTCAACGGCTCCTTCGGCGACGCGAGTGCCAGGCAGAGCCCGGTGGCGGCGGCCGGGCGCAGGGTCCCCGCCTCACGGACGAACTTCTGGTTGGCGCCGCCGTGGCAGTTCCACAGCGTGAGCGCGGTGCCTTCCTTGGCGGTGCCCGGGACGTCCAGGCAGCGGTCCTGGGTCAGGCCGGTGTGCAGGCTCTGCCGACCGCCGACGCCGCCGTCGTACCACCAGGTCTGGTTGCGGTTGCCGGTGCAGTCCCAGCCCTGCACCTTGGTGCCGTTGCGGCTCTTCGAGGCGTCGACGTCCACGCACGTACCCGTGCCCTCGTTCTTGAGCGGCTTGTACGCGTCGTCCCATCCGCCCTGGTAGAGCTTGGGGCTGCCGGTGCTCGCCGGGTCTGCGCAACCGCCTTCGCTCCAGCCCGAGTTGTACAGCTGCGTCAGACAGGAGGCGAAGGCCGCGTGGCCGCGGGCGTTGGGGTGGAAGGACTGGCGGACGGAGTTGGAGTCCGGCGGGAACGGGTTGGTGAGGTCCACGTAGAGACCGCGCGCCCAGGTGTCCTCCATGCAGACCTCGTGGCCGTGGAAGAGGCGGGAGTTGTCGAGGTAGGTCGCGCCTGCCGCCTTGGCCGCCCTGCGCATGCCGGTCTCGAAGGTGGGCACCGCGTAGTTGCGGCCCCACTCGGTGTCGGAGTCGTAGCCGAGACCGCCGCAGGCCAGCTTGCCGGGGAACGTGGGGTTGTCCCGGAAGTCGGGGCCGATCGGGCTCGGGTAGCCCATGGCGACCAGCTTGTACTCGTCGCCCGCGTATCCCGCGTCCTTCATGACGGTCTTCAGGTCGCGGATGGACTGCTCGACCTTGGGCACGAGGGCGTCCACGCGCGCCTGCCAGCCGTCGTTGTACTTGCCCGCGCAGGCGCCCTGGCTGAGCAGGAAGCGCGTCACGCAGTCCGTCATCACCGGGGAGAACTGAAGGTCGTCGTTGGCGCCGATGACCAGCAGGATCGTCTTGATCCTGGTGTTGCGCGCCTTGATGGCGAGGTTGTCGCTCTGCACCAGCTCGTCGGCGTACTGCTTCTGGCCGCCGATCTTGATGTTGACCGTCTGCGCTCCCGAGCAGGCCACGTTGTACGTGACGTCCGCGGGGATGCCGGTGCGGTGGATCGCGGCGTCCGGGGAGCGGTGGCACCAGTTGTCGGGGCCGTTCGTGCCCGGTTCGTACGTTCCGACGCCCTCCCCCGAGATCTCGCTGTCGCCGAGCGAGATGAGACCGGTCTTCCGGTCGGCGAGCGGGCGCTCCGCCGGGTCGCCGTAGAGCTTGGTGGCCTCGTCCGCCCGGATCTTCTCCAGGTCGGCCGGCAGCGGCGTGGACGCCGGTGCCCTGTTCCCGTCCGCCGCGGCCTGGGCCGGCACGGCGGCTGCCGTGCCGAGCATCGCGGCCATGGCGACGGCCGCCGCGAACGTACATCGCAGCCGGCCCTGGTGGCCGCGTCTGATGCGCTTCATTGCGCCTCCCCGGTTTGGTGTTACCCACGGTTTTTACTGGTGAGTAAGAGCCTTGGGAATACCTAGAACAAGACAAGTGCTCAACTTTTCAGCGAGGTTTGACGGAGAGGTAGGTTCGTGGCATGACCAGCGACGCCAGCGCAAGCGACAGCGGTGAGTACCGGATCGAGCACGACTCCATGGGCGAGGTGCGGGTCCCCGCGCACGCCAAGTGGCGTGCGCAGACGCAGCGCGCGGTGGAGAACTTCCCCGTGTCCGGACAGCGTCTGGAGCGCGCGCACATCGCCGCGCTCGCCCGGATCAAGGCGGCGGCGGCGAAGGTGAACGCGGACCTCGGGGTGCTGGACAAGGACGTCGCGACGGCGATCGCGGACGCTGCGGGCGAGGTGGCCGAAGGGCGCTGGGACGAGCACTTCCCCGTGGACGTCTTCCAGACCGGGTCCGGCACGTCGTCCAACATGAACACGAACGAAGTGCTCGCGACGCTCGCCACCGAGCGCCTGGGCAAGGACGTCCACCCGAACGACCACGTGAACGCGTCCCAGTCCTCGAACGACGTCTTCCCCTCCTCGATCCACATCGCGGCCACGGGCGCCGTGACACAGGACCTGATCCCCGCCCTGGAGCACCTGGCGACCGCCCTTGAGCGCAAGTCGGCGGAGTTCGCCGACGTGGTGAAGTCCGGGCGCACGCACCTGATGGACGCGACGCCCGTGACCCTCGGCCAGGAGTTCGGCGGGTACGCGGCGCAGGTGCGCTACGGCGTGGAGCGGCTGCGGTCCTCGCTGCCGCGCCTTGCCGAACTGCCGCTCGGCGGCACGGCGGTGGGCACCGGCATCAACACGCCGCCCGGCTTCTCGGCGGCCGTGATCGACGAGGTGGCGCGCGCCACGGGCCTTCCGCTGACCGAGGCCCGCGACCACTTCGAGGCCCAGGGCGCGCGGGACGGGATCGTGGAGACCAGCGGTCAACTGCGGACGATCGGTGTCGGCCTCACGAAGATCGCCAACGATCTGCGCTGGATGGCGTCCGGTCCGCGGACCGGGCTCGCCGAGATCAACCTGCCCGATCTGCAGCCCGGTTCCTCGATCATGCCGGGCAAGGTGAATCCGGTCATTCCGGAGGCCGTCCTGATGGTCGCCGCCCAAGTCACCGGCAACGACGCGACGGTGGCCGCCGCGGGGGCCGCGGGCAACTTCGAGCTGAACGTGATGCTGCCGGTCATCGGCAAGAACGTCCTGGAGTCCGTGCGGCTGCTCGCCAACGTGTCGCGGCTGCTCGCCGACCGGACGGTGGACGGCATCACCGCGAATGCCGAACGGGCCCGCGAGTACGCCGAGTCCTCGCCTTCCGTGGTCACTCCGCTGAACAAGTACATCGGGTACGAGGAGGCGGCGAAGGTCGCCAAGAAGTCGCTCGCCGAACGGAAGACCATCCGCGAGGTCGTGCTCGAAGGCGGATACGTCGAGCGGGGCGAGCTCACGCTGACGCAGTTGGACGAGGCGCTGGACGTGCTGCGGATGACGCGGCCGTAGGACGGCGTTCCCCTCTGCGCCCGGACAGGTTCCCAGGAGCTTGTCCGGGCGGCGACTAATATCTCTCCATGACAGACCTCACCACGCCGCCAACGACGAGCAGCGAAGCAGCACGCTGGGCCCCCGGCTCCCATGTGCTGTGGCGGTACAAGGAGAACGCCGGGAACCGGATCCACATCTGCAGGCCCGTCACGGTCGTGCAGGACACCGAAGAACTGCTCGCCGTGTGGATGGCCCCCGGCACCGAATGCGTGAAGCCCGTGCTCGCCGACGGGACCCCCGTTCACCACGAGCCCCTCGCCACCCGCTACACGAAGCCCCGCGCGCTGCGCAGGGACCGCTGGTTCGGCACCGGCGTACTGAAGTTGGCCCGGCCCGCGGAGCCGTGGTCGGTGTGGCTGTTCTGGGATCCGGGATGGCGGTTCAAGAACTGGTACGTGAATCTTGAGGAGCCGCGAGCCCGTTGGGCCGGAGGCATCGATTCCGAGGATCACTTTCTGGACATCTCTGTGCGCCCGGACCGGACTTGGCAGTGGCACGACGAGGACGAATTCGCCCAGGCTCAGCGCGCCGGGCTGATGGGCGCGGGAAAGGCGCGGGAAGTGCGGGCCGCCGGGCGGGCCGCCATCGATGTGATCCATTCCTGGGGACTGCCGTTTTCGGACAACTGGCAGCACTGGCGCCCCGATCCGGACTGGGCGATTCCGCCCCTTCCGGACGACTGGGATCGCACGCCCGCTCATGTGACGTCATGAGACCCTTGATGCGCCCCCATGGTTCAAACGTAGGATCGTCCTCCGCAAGGGCGCACAGCAGCAACTCAGCAGCAACTCCCTGAGCTTGCGCGTTGCCTGACAGGATGTCATCGAAGGGCGGCAGAACGTGAGCGAGGCGAGCGAGTTCGACAGGTACGGCGGGCCATCCGGCGTGCTGCCCGACCGGACGGGGCAGGCCGAGGCCTTCGACGCCATCGGACAGCACTACGACGACGCCTTCCCGCACAAGGACGGCCAGCAGGCCGCCGGACGCAGGCTCGCCGACGCGCTGCCGCCCGGGTCGAGGATTCTCGACGTGGGATGCGGCACAGGGCTTCCCACCGCCCGTCAGCTCACCGACGCCGGGCACCTCGTCCTCGGCATCGACCTCTCCTCCGGCATGCTCGACCTGGCCAGGAAGAACGTGCCCTCGCCGAACGCCGAATTCCGGCAGCTCGACGTGGCGGCGCTGCGGGCCGAAGGGCCCGACGGGGTCGGCCGGTTCGACGGGATCGCGGCATTCTTCGCGCTTCTCATGCTGCCGCGCGCCGAGATCCCGTACGCTCTGCGGCTGCTGCACGGACTGCTGCGCCCCGGTGGCCTGCTCGCGCTCTCCATGGTCGAGGCCGACCTGGACGACGCGGGAATTCCGTTCCTGGGGCACACAATCCGGGTATCCGGATACCTGCGAGACGAACTGCGGCAGGTCGTACGTGACGCGGGCTTCGACATCGTCGAGGAGGACACGTACTCCTACGCCCCGGCGAGTACCGACGTACCACCCGAGCACCAGCTCTTCCTGCACTGCCGACGCGGCTGACCAAAGTAGCCACCGGACACCAAGGCGCAGCCCCGGACGGACGGATTCGAAACGCGTGACGGAGCACTCCATCCCCGACGAGGGCCGACAGCCCAGAGCTGCCCGGCCCGCCGCCCCCGCGGATCCCCGCGGGGCGCAGGCGCGTGCCCCGAAGGCGCGGGACACCCCGGGCGCGACCGCTTTACCCGCACAGGCCCAGGCCCGGACGGGCGACGCCACCGCGAGCCCCAGCGACGAGCACTCCCAGTCGCACGGGCCCTCGGCGCAGCAGCCCGACCCGCACCGGCCGCGGCCGGCCGGGCAGGACAGCCCCGACGGCACCCTGGAGGGCGCCCCGGGCGGTGAGGAGCGGCGTACGGGACAGCCACGACCGCCGGGCTCAGGCCCCGCGGCGATGCGGCGCGACGGCGACCGGCTGCGCTTCGTGGGCGCCGCGACCCGGCGCATCGCCCGCGGCATCGACCTGGACGAGATCGTGATGGGCCTGTGCCGGGCCACGGTGCCGACGTTCTCCGACGCGATACTGGTCTACCTGCGCGACCCGCTGCCGGTCGGCGAGGAGCGGCCGAGCGGAGCCCTCGTGCTGCGCCTGCGCCGCACCGACCGCATCCCGGAGGAGCCCGACACCGAGGGCGGCACCCTGCCCACCCTCCAGGTGCAGGCCGATCTCGTGACGACCGCGGAGCTGTGCGAGGTGCGCCCCGGCGGCGCCCTCGCCGAGGTCCTGCGCGGCGTACGCCCGGTCTTCGCCGACACCCCCGCGGCCCGCGCCGCCCTGCCCGAGCTGCTCGGCGAAGGCCGCACCGTGCCGGGCGGGCAGCGCACGATCCTCGCCCCGCTGCGGGGCAGGCGCCGGGTGATCGGCGCCGCGGTGTTCCTGCGCCGCCCCGACCGGCCCGCGTTCGAGGGCGACGACCTCCTGGTCGCCGCCCAACTGGCCACGCACAGCGCGCTCGGCATCGACAAGGCCGTGCTGTACGGCCGCGAGGCGTACATCGCCGACGAGCTCCAGCGCACGATGCTGCCCGAGACCCTGCCGCGCCCCACCGGCGTCCGCCTGGCGTCCCGCTATCTCCCGGCCGCCGAGACGGCCCGGGTCGGCGGCGACTGGTACGACGCGATCCCGCTGCCCGGCAGCCGGGTCGCGCTGGTCGTGGGCGACGTCATGGGGCACTCCATGACCTCGGCCGCGATCATGGGCCAGCTGCGCACGACCGCGCAGACCCTGGCCGGGCTCGACCTGCCGCCCCAGGAGGTCCTGCACCACCTGGACGAGCAGGCCCAGCGGCTCGGCTCGGACCGCATGGCGACCTGCCTCTACGCGGTCTACGACCCGGTCGCGCACCGCATCACCATCGCCAACGCCGGGCATCCGCCGCCCGTCCTGCTGCATCTGGGCGGCCGTGCGGAGGTCCTGCGGGTCCCGCCGGGCGCCCCCATCGGCGTGGGCGGCGTCGACTTCGAGGCCGTGGAGCTCGACGCGCCCGCGGGCGCCACCCTGCTCCTCTACACGGACGGCCTGGTCGAGTCCCGGCTGCGGGACGTGTGGACCGGCATAGAGCAGCTGCGCGAACGGCTCGCCGCCACCGCCCAGTTGACAGGACCGGACCATCCGCCGCCCCTGGAGGCCCTCTGCGACGACGTGCTCGACATGCTCGGCCCCGGCGACCGGGACGACGACATCGCGCTGCTCGCCGCCCGCTTCGACGGGATCGCGCCGAGCGACGTCGCGTACTGGTACCTGGAGCCGGAGGACGCCACGCCCGCCCGCGCCAGGCGCCTGGCCCGCAGCGCCCTGGAGCGCTGGGGCCTTCAGGAGCTGACCGACTCGCTCGAACTCCTGGTCAGCGAGGTCGTCACGAACGCCGTGCGGTACGCCTCGCGCCCGGTGACGCTGCGTCTGCTGCGTACGGACGTGCTGCGCTGCGAGGTCGGCGACGACGTGCCGCAACTGCCGCGGCTGCGGCAGGCGCGGGCCACGGATGAGGGCGGCCGGGGGTTGTATCTGGTCAATCGGCTTGCCCGGCGGTGGGGCGCGACGCGGTTGAGTACCGGGAAGGTGGTCTGGTTCGAGCTGAATCACGGCTCGACCCCGGAATCGAGCCGGAACTAAGCGCTCGCTGGACTATGCGGTTCTTTTGCCGCGGGCCGGTGGGGGCTGGTCGCGCAGTTCCCGCGCCCCTTACGGGGCGCGGGTCTCAATCCCTGCCCGGCCGCCCGTTCGGGTTCTCCGGGATCTCGATCGAGTCCGTCGGGTCCGGCTCGTCCGGCTCCTCGGTCGGCGGATCCGTGGTCGGATCGTCCGACGGCGGCTCGGTCGTCGGGGTCTCCGTCGGCTTGTCCGTCGTCGGGTCGTCCGTCGGCGGCTTCGTCGTCGGGTCCTTGGTCTCCGACGGCTCGTCCGTCGGCTCCTGCGGGGCCTGCGTCGTCGGGTCCGGGGGCGGCGCGATGGCCGCACCCATGGACGTGTCCAGGTCGAACTTGCTGGGCGAGCCCATCGCGTCGAAGGTGTACGCCGCCCAGATCTGCGCCGGGAAGCTGCCGCCGTCGACGCGCGGCAGACCGCCGGCGCCCTTCATGGAGACCTGCTTGCTCTCCTCGGCCGTGCCCGCCGCGCCCTCGCCGAACAGGCCGACGGAGGTGACCAGCTTCGGCGTGTAGCCGACGAACCAGGCCGACTTGTTGTCGTCGGACGTACCGGTCTTGCCCGCCACGTCCTGCACGGGGCTGCGCACCGCGCTGCCCGTGCCGTCGTCGACCACGCCGGTCAGGACCGAGGTGATCGAGTCCGCGGTGCCGCGCTCGACGACCTTCTCGCCGATCGGGTCCGGCAGCTCGATCGTGCGGTCCTTGTGCTCCACGGACGCCACGACCGCCGGGGTGACCTTCTTGCCGTGGTTGTCGAGCGTCGCGTACACGCCCGCCATCTCCAGCGGGCTCGCGCCCATGGTGCCCAGGGTCTGCGCGGGCACGGCGGGAAGATCCTCGACGTCCATGCCGAGCTTGCCCGCGGTCTCCAGTACGTCGTCCATGCCGACGTCCACGCCCATCTGCGCGAAGACGGAGTTGATGGACTTGTTCATCGCCTTCTGGACGTTGACCTGGCCGTAGCTCTTGTCGTCCTCGTTCGGCGGCGCGAAGGCGACGTCGCTGCCCTTGACCGGGCGCTCGCTGGTGCCGTCGTAGATCGTGTTCGCCGTGATCGGCTGGCCGGACTGCGTCGTGGCGCTCTTCTCCAGGGCCGCGGCGAGGATCAGCGGCTTGAAGGTGGAGGCCGGCTGGTAGTCACGCCGGGTGGCGTTGTTCGTGTAGTGCTTGACGTAGTCTTGGCCGCCGTACATCGCGAGGACCTTGCCGGTCTTCGGGTCGACGGACGCGGCGCCCGCCTGCACCCGGGCGTCGGCCTTGCGCTTGTCGGGGTCGAGCTGGTCGTTCAGCTTCTTGTCGACGGCCTTCTCAAGCTGCTTCTGCTTCTTCTGGTCGATGTTGAGCGTGATCGTGTAGCCGCCCGCGTCGAACTGCTCCTCGCTGAGGTGGCCGGCCTTCATGACCTCGGCCTTGGCCTCCTTCACGAGGTAACCGGCCTGGCCCTCGAGGCCGGGCGCGGCCTTGGGCGCCTCCGGCTTGTCGAACTTCAGGCCCTCGCGCTCGCTCGCGGCCAGCCAGCCCTCCTCGACCATGTTGTCGAGCACGTAGTTCCAGCGCGCCTTGACCAGCTTCTTGCTCGCGTCCGTGGCGGAGGTCCAGTCGTACTGGCTCGGGGCCTGGAGGAGGGCGGCGAGGTAGGCGCCCTGCGTGACGTTCAGTTCCTCGGCGTCGACGTTGTAGTAGGCCTGGGCCGCGGCCTGGATGCCGTAGGCGCCGCGGCCGTAGTAGCTGGTGTTGATGTACCCGGCGAGGATGTCGTCCTTGCTCTTCTTCTGGTCCACCTTCAGCGAGATGACCAGTTCCTTGAGCTTGCGGGTCACCGTCTGCTCCGACGTCAAGTAGTAGTTCTTGACGTACTGCTGGGTGATCGTCGAGCCACCCTGCTTGCCCTTGCCGGAGACGGTGTTGATCAGACCGCGGGCGGTGCCCTTGAAGTCGACGCCCTTGTCCTTGTAGAAGGACTTGTTCTCGGCGGCCACGAACGTGCGCTGCACGTCCTTGGGCACCTTCTCCAGGTCGACGACCTCACGGTTCAGCTCGCCGGTCCTGGCGATGACCTTGCCGTTCTTGTACTTGTAGACGTTGCTCTGGAGCTTGGCCGCCGCGTTGCCCTCGGGCACGTCGACCACCATGTAGAGGACGACGAAGGCGAGCATGCCAAGGAGGCAGAGCCCGAAGAACGTACCCAGGATCTTCTTCAGCGTGAAGAAGCGGCGTATGCCCGTGCGCTTGGGTTTGCCGCCGCCGGCGGGGCGCCCGCGCGATGCCCGGCGCGCGCCGCGCTGCCGCGCTTGTCGCTCTTCCGCTCGGCCCATGAGTCTGAGTGCTCCGCTTCCGTGTCGTTCGCTCGCTTATGACTGGCAAGTCAGCTCAAGAAGCTAACACCGCACCTAGGGACAAAGGACTGCCGATCCGGTCTTTTCCGGACGTGACAATCAGCACCTGCACCACAGGAACCGGTGATTGCCCCCAGTAGACCGACGATCCTGGGGCCCAGAAGGTTGCCCGCCTTTCGAACCTGTGAGCCCGGGGCCGAGGCCGAAACAGGGGTATACATGCCACGTATACACACGGTGTAGAGTGCTCCGCATGTCCATCGGTCACACCCTCCTCGGCCTTCTTGAGTCGGGCCCGCGCCACGGCTACGACCTCAAGCGCACCTTCGACGAGAAGTTCGGTCACGACAAGCCTCTGCACTACGGGCAGGTCTACTCGACCATGTCCCGCCTCCTGAAGAACGGCCTCGTCGAGGTCGACGGCATAGAGGCGGGCGGCGGCCCCGAGCGCAAGCGGTACGCGATCACCGAAGCCGGCATCACCGACGTCGAGCGCTGGCTCGCCACCCCGGAGAAGCCCGAGCCCTACCTCCAGTCGACCCTCTACACGAAGGTCGTCCTCGCGCTCCTGACCGAGCGCGACGCCTCGGAGATGCTCGACGCCCAGCGCGCCGAGCACCTGCGCCTGATGCGCATCCTCACCGACCGCAAGCGCAAGGGCGACCTCGCCGACCAGCTGATCTGCGACCACGCGCTCTTCCACCTCGAAGCCGATCTGCGCTGGCTCGAACTGGCCGCGGCCCGCCTCGGCAAGCTCGCCCAGGAGGTGCGCTCCGCATGACCCCCGCCGGCTCCCTGCTCACCGCATCCGCCCTGCGCAAGACGTACGGCCCGACGACCGCGCTCGACGACGCCGGGTTCTCCATCCACCCCGGCGAGGTCGTCGCCGTGATGGGCCCCTCCGGCTCCGGCAAGTCGACCCTCCTGCACTGTCTCGCGGGGATCGTCAAGCCCGACTCGGGCTCCATCACGTACAACGGCCGCGAGCTCACGGACCTGCCGGACGCCTCGCTGAGCGCCCTGCGCCGCAGCGAGTTCGGCTTCGTCTTCCAGTTCGGGCAGCTGGTGCCCGAACTGACCTGCGTCGAGAACGTCGCACTTCCGCTGCGGCTGAACGGCGCACGGCGCAAGGAGGCCGAGGCGACCGCCCGCACCTGGATGGAGCGCCTGGAGGTCGAGGACGTCACCGCCAAGCGGCCCGGCGAGGTCTCCGGCGGTCAGGGCCAGCGGGTCGCGGTGGCCCGCGCGCTCGCCACGAGCCCACGCGTGGTCTTCGCCGACGAGCCCACCGGCGCGCTCGACTCGCTCAACGGCGAGCGCGTGATGGAGCTGCTCACCGACGCCGCCCGCTCGACGAACGCCGCCGTGGTCCTCGTCACGCACGAGACGCGGGTCGCCGCCTACTCCGACCGCGAGATCGTCGTGCGCGACGGCAGGTCGCGGGACATGGAGCGGGCGATATGAGTCTCGACACGCGCGCCACGGCCGATAACCGGCACGCGCCGCCGCTCGCCGACATCGCCGCGACCGTGCCCAAGGGGGGACCCCGCGCCTTCGTCCGCGACCTCGCGATGGGCATACGTTTCGCCGTCGGCGGCGGCCGTGAGGGCTGGACCCGCACCCTCCTGACGGCGGTCGGCGTCGGCCTCGGCGTGGCGCTGCTGCTCGGCGCGGCCTCCGTGCCCACCCTGCTTCAGCACCGCGAGGACCGCGAGGTGGCCCGCGCGGCCACCGACCAGTTCTCGGACAAGAAGGTCGAGCGGTCGAACTCCACGGTCCTCCAGCGCGACACCCCCACCGACTTCCGCGACGCCACGGTGAGCGGCCGCGTGCTGCGCGCCGAAGGCAGCGACCCGGCCCTGCCGCCCGGCCTGAAGAAGATCCCGGCCGACGGCGAGATGGCCGTGTCGCCCGCCCTGCGCGAGCTCCTGGACAGCTCCGACGGCGCCCTCCTGAAGGAGCGCTTCGGCGAGTACCGCGTCACGGACACCATCGGCGACGCGGGCCTGACCAACCCCAAGGAGCTCTACTACTACGCCGGTTCCGACGCCCTCACCCCGGCGAAGGGCGGCCACCGCGTGGCGGACTTCGGGTACAAAGAGCCCGCGGAACCCATGGACCCGCTGCTGATCGTCCTGGTCGTCCTGATCTGCGTGGTCCTGCTGACCCCGGTGGTCATCTTCATCGGCACGGCGGTCCGCTTCGGCGGCGACCGGCGCGACCGGCGTCTGGCCGCGCTGCGCCTGGTCGGCGCGGACGCGCACAGCGTGCGGCGGATCGCGGCGGGCGAGGCCCTGTGCGGCGCGCTGCTCGGCCTGGCCGCGGGCGGTCTGTTCTTCCTGGGCGTACGCGAGGTGATCGGCACCCTCGACGGGTGGAAGATCAGCGCCTTCCCCTCCGACGTGGTGCCGGTGCCCGGCCTCGCCGCGCTGATCCTGCTCGCCGTACCCGTCACCGCCGTCCTGGTCACCCTGATCTCGCTGCGGGCCGTCTCCATCGAGCCGCTGGGCGTCGTGCGCAGCACCAAACCCCGCAAGCGCCGCGTCTGGTGGCGCATCGTGATGCCGCTGCTCGGCCTCGGCATCCTGCTCGCCTCGGGCCAGGTCGGGGGCGACGTGATCAATGGCTATGTCGGGGGCGACGTGGCCCCGCCGGTCTTCGCCATCGGCACGGGCGCCACGCTCACCCTGGTGGGCCTGGCCGCGCTGCTGCCCTGGCTCGTCGAGGCGAGCGTGGCCAGGCTGCGCGGCGGAGGTCCCGTGCCCTGGCAACTGGCCATCCGCAGGCTTCAGTTGAGCAGCGGCACGGCGGCGCGCGCGGTCAGCGGCATCACCGTCGCGGTGGCGGGCGCGGTAGCCCTGCAGATGATGTTCGTCGCGATGCACGACGACTTCAACCGGACGACCGACAACGACCCCGGCCGCGCCAAGCTGGTGGTCAGGGCCGACGTCGGCGACGGCGAGCTCGCCGAGCGGATGATCGACAAGTTCCGCACGACCAAGGGCGTCAAGAACGTCATCGGCACGGTCTCCACGTACGTCGTGAAGCCGGGCAAGCTGAAGAACCCCGACGACCTCAGGCCCACCACGGAGCTGACGGTCGGCACCTGCGCGAACCTGCGCGAGCTGGCCCGGATCGGCGACTGCCGGGACGGCGACACCTTCGTCGTGCACACCGGCGACACCGAGATGAACAAGTGGGTCGACGAGTCGGCCCGTCCGGGCAAGCCGATCGATCTGAACGCCATCAGCTGGGACGAGTCCGGCCACCAGCACGTCCCGTGGACGCTGCCCGCCGACTCCCGCAAGGTCAAGGCCCGCCCCGACCCGGGCGGCGACCTGCACGACGGCATCTACGCGACGCCCGGCGCGATCGACGCCTCCAAGATGGCCGACGCCTCGACGACCGCGATGATCCAGGTGGACCCGGACACCAAGGACGCCGAGGAGTACATCCGCAACACGGCGGCCCACGTCGACCCGTTCCTCTCCGTGCAGACGCTGCGCGCGGTCGAGCGCGACAAGCAGTACGCCACCATCCAGAGGGGTCTCCAGGTCGGCGCGATGGCGACGATGGCCCTGATCGCCGCGTCCCTGCTGGTCTCGATGATCGAGCAACTGCGGGAGCGCAAGCGCCTCCTGGCGGCGCTCACCGCGTTCGGCACGCGCCGCGCGACGATGGCGTGGTCGATCCTGTGGCAGACCGCGATCCCGGTCGCCATCGGCCTGGTGCTCGCCGTCGCGGGCGGCCTCGGCCTCGGCTGGGTCATGGTCCGCATGATCCAGAAGTCGGTCACCGACTGGTGGCTCTTCGCCCCCCTGACGGCCGCGGGCGCCGCGCTGGTCGCGGTCGTGACGCTGCTCAGCCTGCCGCCGCTGTGGCGCATGATGCGCCCGGACGGACTGCGTACGGAGTAACTCCCCGCGCGGGAGCGGAACGTTGCCGGTGCGGGGTCACAGCACCCGCACCGGCAACGGCTTCACGGCCCCCCTCAGGGCGGCGGCGAGCTCCTCGTGCTCCGCGGCCCGCGCGGCCCCCGTACGCATCGCGAGGGCGATGCGCCGGGTCGGCGCCGGGTCAGCGAAGTACCCGGTGAGCAGCTGGTTGCTGCGGCTGGTCTCGACACGGACGGCGGTGCGCGGGAGCAGCGTCACACCGAGGCCGCCGGCCACCAGCTGTACGAGGGTGGAGAGTCCGGCGGCCGTCGTGGTCACCGGGGCGTCCGCGCGCCCGGCCTCCCGGCAGATGTCCAGGGCCTGGTCGCGCAGGCAGTGCCCCTCATCGAGCAGCAGCAGGTTCAGCTCGCGCAGGGCGTCGCGCGGGATGCCCTCGCGCCCGCCGAGCCAGTGGTCGAGCGGCGTGACGAGCACGAAGTCCTCGTCGAACAGGGGCAGTTCGGTGACGCCGGGCACGCCGAGCGGCACGGCGAGCAGCAGCAGATCGAGCCGTCCCGCGCCGAGCCCCTCGATCAGCGAGGACGTCTGCTCCTCGTGCACCTGGAGATCGAGGTCCGGGTACTTCTCGTGGACGAGCCCGATGAGCGTGGGCAGCAGATACGGCGCCACGGTCGGGATCACGCCGAGCCGCAGCGCCCCGGTGAAGGGGGCGCGCACCGCGTCGGCCTCCTCCATCAGCGCCCCGACCTCGTCGAGCACGGCCCTGGCCCGCACCGCGAGCCGCTCGCCCGCCGACGAGAGCAGCACCTTGCGGGTCGTACGCTCGAGGAGGGTGACACCGAGTGTCTCCTCCAGGGCCGAGACCGCACCGGAGAGCGCGGGCTGGCTCATCCCTATTGCTCCCGCCGCATCCCTGAAGTGCAGGTGCTCGGCCACGGCCGAGAAGGCACGCAGCTGCGCCAGGCTGGGCTGCTTGCCCCTATTTGTTGCTGGCACTGATAGCCACCTCCGATCAACAAGACAGAGTGTAGCTATTTCCCTAATCAATGCACCCTGTGCCACGATCGACAGCAGTCCAACCCCCTGGAGCCCCTTACCGGGGTTCCTCTGCTGCAAGGAGAGTTCGTGCTCACTGTCGGTGACAAGTTCCCCCAGTTCGATCTGACTGCCTGTGTCTCGCTGGAGAAGGGCTCGGAGTTCCAGCAGATCGACCACAAGACCTACGAGGGCAAGTGGAAGATCGTCTTCGCGTGGCCCAAGGACTTCACCTTCGTGTGCCCGACCGAGATCGCCGCCTTCGGCAAGCTGAACGACGAGTTCGCTGACCGCGACGCCCAGATCCTCGGCTTCTCCGGTGACTCCGAGTTCGTGCACCACGCCTGGCGCAAGGACCACCCGGACCTCACCGACCTGCCCTTCCCGATGCTGGCCGACTCGAAGCACGAGCTCATGCGTGACCTCGGCATCGAGGGCGAGGACGGCTTCGCCCAGCGCGCCGTCTTCATCGTCGACCAGAACAACGAGATCCAGTTCACGATGGTGACCGCCGGTTCCGTGGGCCGTAACCCCAAGGAGGTCCTCCGGGTCCTCGACGCGCTCCAGACGGACGAGCTCTGCCCGTGCAACTGGACGCAGGGCGACGAGACCCTGGACCCGGTCGCGCTCCTCTCGGGCGAGTGAACGGAGCCTACTGACATGGCACTCGACGAACTGAAGTCCGCCGTACCGGACTACGCCAAGGACCTGAAGCTGAACCTCGGCTCGGTCATCGGCAACTCGGACCTGCCGAAGCAGCAGCTCTGGGGCACGGTGCTCGCCTGCGCGATCGCATCCCGCTCCCCGAAGGTGCTGCGCGAGCTGGAGCCCGAGGCGAAGGCGAACCTCTCCCCCGAGGCGTACACCGCCGCCAAGTCGGCCGCGGCCGTCATGGCGATGAACAACGTCTTCTACCGCACGCGCCACCTGCTCTCGGACCCCGAGTACGGGACGCTGCGCGCCGGCCTGCGGATGAACGTCATCGGCAACCCGGGCGTGGAGAAGGTCGACTTCGAGCTGTGGTCGCTCGCGGTCTCCGCGATCAACGGCTGCGGCCAGTGCCTCGACTCCCACGAGCAGGTGCTGCGCAAGGCCGGCGTGGATCGCGAGACGATCCAGGAAGCCGTCAAGATCGCCGCCGTGATCCAGGCCGTCGGCGTCACGCTGGACTCCGAGGACGTCCTGGCGTAACCGCCCCGCCTCAACAGAACGGCCCCGCCCGGCAGTTGCCGGGCGGGGCCGTCCTGCGTCGTCAGCCCGTGCGGCGCCCGGCCAGCGCGTGCAACGTGCCGTCGTCCGTGAGCGCGAAGATCCGGTCACCGCTGACGGACAGCGCCGACGTGACGCCCGCGCCCAGGTCGTAGCGTTGCGTCTGGCGACCGGTCGAACGGTCGAGGACGAGCAGCCGCCCGTCCCACGTCCCCACATACACAAGGGACTTGGTCACCAGCGGATGCATGGTCGGCGACCCCTCGCCCGCCGTGCAGCCCATGGCAACCCGCCACTCGTCGTCCAGCGGACTCTCCCCGGGCAGATAACCGGCCTTGGTCTGCCAGAGCGGCTTCGACGGATCGGCCGCGCCCGTGTCGTAGGCGCGTACGACACCGTCGCGCCCCGCCACGTACGCGCTGTCGCCCCACACGGCCGGACCGGTCAGCGGCGCCGGACCCGGCTCGCAGACACCCGCGCCGCCCGCCTTCGACTCCCACGTCTGCGCGCCCGTCCCGGGATCGAACCCGCGGACCCCTGACGACGTGAAGGTCACCAGCTGCGGATCGCCCGTGGCCGGGTCGGTGAGCACGGGCGACGAGTGGCTGTCGATGTCGCCCTTGGTGTCCTTCACCCACAGCTGCTCGCAGCGCGCCAGGTCCATCGCGATGACGGTGTTGCTCGAACCGGAGTGCAGATAGGCGGTGTTGGAGCCCGGCTCGCGCACCGCGGTGCTGTGGAACTGCCCCCACGAGCCGGCGGCGGCGAACCCGCCGGGCAGCTTCTCGCCGGTCTTCGCGTCCCGGCAGCGCACCGTGTCCCAGTCCTGGTGGACGGCGACGGAACGGTCCCCCGCCGACTCATCGGTGAGCCCGAAGACGCTGACCGGGCCACCGGCCCGCCCATAGCGCCGCACGGTGTCCCCGTGCCGCTCCTCGCGGTCGACGGCCTCCCAGACGATGTGCCCGTCGTCCGGGTCGAGGGCGTAGATGCGGCCGACGCCCGTCGTCAGGTAGACCTTGCCGCCGTGCAGCGTGGGCGCCGACTCCGCGTCGCCGTCCAGGTACGTACGCCAGATCTCACGGCCGGAGAACACGTCGTAGGCGAGCATCATGCTGTACGGCGAGTCGAAGGCCCGCGACGAGACGATGACCTTGCCGTCGGCGACGACCGAGCCGTTGAGGTTGAACTGCTCCCCGGTGTGGCGCGCCCACTTCAGGTCGAGCACCGGGCCGGGATCGTCCCCGCTCGCGGAGCGCCCGGCCTCGTCGCCGCCCTGCCGGACCCAGTCCTGTCCCGCGCCCACCGCTCCGGCTCTGCGCACCACGGTGAACGGGCTCTTCATCGCGGGCCAGGCCTTGCCCCGGGTGTCGTACGCGACCGTCTCCGCCGTGTACGCGCCGGGCCGCAGGCCGCGCAGCCGGTCGCTCGCCCGCGTCCAGGAACCGCGGGCGTCGGGACAGGGCTCGGGCTTGCCGCCGGGCGGGGTGTAGCAGTTCTCGATGCCGGGCTTCGAAGCACCCTCGCCGAACCGGAGCGACTCGCGTCGCACGACATGGCCGCGCTCGTCCCGCACGGTCACCTTGGCCCGCCCCGGGGTGCGCCCGTCGTCCTCCGCGTACACCTCGACGGGCACGCCGGCCTTCGCCGCGTGCACACTGCCCCGCGCGGGGCTGACCAGGGCGGCGTCGTCGTCGACGTCGAACTGCCGGTGGGTTCCGGTGACATGACCGGTGTCCTCGTCGCGGCCCGTGCGCGGATCGTCGGTGATGGAGCTGAAGTCGAGGACCTTGTAGTCCGGGCGTCCGCCGTCGATCCCGTACGTGCCCTGGTTGTTGATCTCGACGGAGCGCTTGAAGGCGCCGCGCCGGAACTCCGACTGCTGGTTGTGTCCTGCCGCGACCATCCGCACGTCGTACTTGGCGAGTTCGTCGATGGTCGGCTGCATGCCCGCGCCCGGACCCCACTGGGTGAACAGCGAGCGGTGCGCGAAGACGAACACCTGCTTGCCGACCGCGTGTTGGGCCAGATCCCGCCGCAGCCACTCCAGCTGCGGCTTGAGGCCGCTCGCGTCGTAGTTGTCCTCAAGGACGACGACGTGGCGGCCGTCGCGGTCGAAGCTGTACCACTCGGGGCCGAGGTTGCGGCGGTAGTACTCCAGGCTGCCCGCGTAGCCCTGGGAGGCCGCGGTGCCGCCGAAGTCGTGGTTGCCCATCACCGGGTAGAAGGGGTGGCCGAGCCGACCCTCCTTGAGCCCCTTGCTGAAGAGGTCGTAACCGCCCTGGCGGCGCGGCTCGTCGGCATAGTCGGTGACGGTGAGGTCGCCGGTGGCGATCTGCATCGTCGCCCCGTCGACCTCGGACATCGCCCTGACCTGACCGGTCCACTGCGGCAGGGCCTTGCGCGCTTCCTCGTCGTTACGGTTGCCGACCTCGGTGTCGGAGTTCATGACCCACTTCTCGGTGGGGTTCGCCGCGTTCTTGTCGGGGACGAGCGCGAAGTCGGCGCCCGTGGAGCCGCTCTCGGCGATCTCACGGAAGTACTTCGGTATGTAGTCATCGCGCAGCGCGGGCGTGTAGCCGTCCGGCGAGACGATGCTGACGAGGTCGGTCTCGCGCCGGGAGGGATCGATGTCCAGGCGGTACGAACCGTCGGGCCCCGAGGCCGTCCACACCGCCCCGTCGGTGACATCGACGCCGGGCAGGGGCCGCTCGCCCTTGTCCCGCTCGCCGTTGGCGTTGGCGTCCCGGAAGACGGTGCCCGTCACGGTGACGGTGTCCGCCGCCTCGGGGGCGCCGGCGAAGGCGGCCTGGGGCGCGAGGCAGGACAGCGCGACCGTCCCCGCGAGGGCGAGCCTCAGGCGCCGGGTGCGCACAAGGCGTACGAGGAGCGGGAGTTGCCAGGCGGCGAGCGCGAGGAGAGCTCCGGCCGCCGTCACCAGGAGCACGGTGGCCCAGGGGAAGGAGGGGAGCGCGTGCACGCCGCGGGCGTCCACGACCGGGGTGGCCCCCGTGGCGTCCACCGCGGTGCCGTCGAACTCGACGACGACCTGGCTCAGTCCGCCCTTCTCCAGCAGGGCGCTGACGTCGACGGAGTCGAGACGGCAGCTCCACGTGAGCTCCACGACGACGCCACCGGGCACTCCGCCGCTGTCCCCGGCGACGCCGGAGCCGCGGGCCGGGCAGTCGGCCGAGAGCAGCCGGGACGCCCAGGCACCGGCCTCCCCGGCGGACACCACGTCGTGGTGCACGATCAGCCGCCCGCTCGTGCCGCCGTCACCGGGGGCGACGACGAGTTCGGCCCGCTCGCGCGACACGTGCGCGGCGGCGGGCTGGACCCCGATGCCCAGCATCAGGACCAGCAGCCCGAGCACGAGCCCGCCCGCGGTGCGTATCCGTCTGTATCTGTGTCGGTGGCTCATGCGCGCGGACTCTAGCCACCGGAGGTGGCCGTCAGGCCAAGATCCAGGGATCTTTCAGTCGGCGGCGGGCGGGCGGTCCACCGGTGCGACGTCCAGGGCGGTGGCGCCCCGCGGTTGGGGCGACTGCTTCAGGGCGGCCTCACGTGAGTACGCCCGCAAGTAGCCCACCACGGTGTTGGTGACGGCGACCAGCGGCACCGCGACGACGGCCCCGCCGATCCCGGCGACGAGCCCACCCGCGGCCACGGACAGCACGACGGCCAGGGGATGCACCCGCACCGCGCGCCCGAGGATGAACGGCTGGAGGATGTGCCCCTCGATCTGCTGCACGGCGAGGACCACGACCAGGGTCATCACACCGGTGAAGACGCCCTGGGTCACCAGACCCACGACCACGGCGAGCGCGCCCGAGATCACCGCACCCACCAGCGGGATGAACGCGAACAGGAAGATGAACACGGCCAGCGGCACCGCCATCGGCACCCCGAGGAAGTAGATCCCGAGCCCGATGAAGATCGCGTCGATCAGAGCCACTATCACCGTGCCGCGCACGTAGGCCGTCAGCGTGCGCCAGGCCCGCGGCCCCGCGCCCGCGATGCCGGGCCGCGCGGGCGCCGGGACCAGCTTCAGGACCCACTCCCAGATGCGCTTGCCGTCGTAGAGGAGGAACAGCGTCGAGAACATCGCGAGCAGGATGCCGGTCATGGCCTCCACGATCACGGTGACCCCTTCGAGCCCCGCCGACGTCAGCTCCTCCGTGTTCGCGCCGACCGCCTCGCGCAGGCTCTTGGCGACGTCGTTGATCTGATCCTCGGTCACATGGAACGGGCTCGTGAGCAGCCAGTTGCGCAGATCGTCGATGCCGTCCTGGACCTGGCTGGAGAGCGTGTCCACGTTGTCCATGACCTGCCAGACAACGAACCAGCCGACCAGGCCGATGACGACGAAGCCGAGTACGGCCGTGACGACCGTCGCGAGCCCCCTCGGAAGACCGAGCCGCTTGAGCCGGACCACCGTCGGCTGGAGCATCGCGGTGACGAGCAGCGCCGCGACGAAAGCGAAGACGACGAGCTGCACGGCGCTGATGACCTTCATCAACACCCAGAGCGTGCCCGCGAGCACGAGGAGACGCCAGCCGGCCTCGGCCGCGACCCGCATCCCCCACGGCACCGCCGCGACGGGGTCGGGCCTGGCCGTTATGTCCGGCGCGTACGTGGGCGGGGCGGGCACCACGGTCTCCGACTCCGGTGTCGCGGCCGCAGCGGCAGCGGCGTCGCCCTCGGCGGCCGCGGCCTCGTCGGCGCTCGACCGCCGCGCCGCCTTCACGCCGTCGTCGTCAGGACCGGAGTCGGGGTCGTCGTTTCGCCCCATCCGCTCGCCCATCTGAGACAGTCCGGCACCGAGCCGGCCGATCCACCCTGGTACTCGCGACATGATCCGTCCTCTTCCCCCGTCTTTCCCCACCACTCCCCCCTGGAAGTTGTCGGACTGACCGTACACGGCGAAGACCCCCCACCGAAGGACGGTGAGGGGCCTTGAAAAGGTTGAGCGAGCCGCTGCTCAGTACCAGTTGTTCGCCTGCCAGAAGTCCCAGGCACCACACGGGCTTCCGTAGCGGTCGTTCATGTAGCCGAGACCCCACTTGATCTGCGTGGCGGGGTTCGTCTGCCAGTCGGAACCGGCCGAGGACATCTTGGAGCCGGGCAGCGCCTGGACGAGGCCGTACGCGCCGGAAGAGGCGTTGGTGGCCTTGTAGTTCCAGGTGGACTCGTGGTTGACGATGTTGCTGAAGCACTGGAACTGGTCGCCGGGGACCATCTGCCGTGCCATCGCCTGGACCTGCGAGACGGAGTACGAGGACTGCGGGGCGAAGTCGGAGGCGTCGCGCGCGGAGGAACGGCTGGCCTTGACCTCGGCCTTCTCCTCGCGCTCCTTCTTGGCGGCCGCCTTCTCGGCGGCCTCCTGCTTCTCCGCGGCCTTCTGCTTCGCGATGGCCGCCTCGGCGGCCTGCTTGCGGGCCGCTTCCGCCGCAGTCTTCTTCGCGGCCGTGTCGGCAGCCATGGCCTGTGCGTCGGCCTGCTGCGTCAGGGACGCGGTCTGCACCTGGGCCTGCTGGCCCGCGGGAATGTCTGCGAGGAGAGTCGCGTCGCTTGCCGCCGCCTCGAAGTCGTTGTCATTCGAGGCGCCCGGGGTGCTGCCCGAGGCGACACCGACGACAGCGCCAACAGTGGTGACCGCGGTGGCGGATGCCACGGCGAATCCCCGGACCGAAATCCGGCTCACACGGTTTCCTTCCAGCATCGCCCGCATAGGTGACCTCGCGGACGCAATCGTGCCCCTGGACGCTGGCCTCCGCTTGGTTCTCGGTCACGGGAGGCACGGGCCCGGTGGGCAACTCCCGGGAAGGGAGCGCCACGTGGTGCTCGGGCGGCATGCGACGGCCACTATGAAGTTCTGGTGTTTCCGGTTTGCGGTACCGCTGGGGGTACAGGTGTGTCGCATGCGGGGCCTGACAGGACCCAGACTCTGCCCCAGCCGGACGCCGCAAGGCAATTCTCCGTGCCGTGTGAAAGCTCACACCTCGTTTGCCCCAGGAGTTTTTCGGAAAAGGGCGAACGCCATGACGCCGCCCGGCTAGGCTCCTTCGCTTCGCCGGGCGGCGCCAACTACTGCGTAACCAGGGTGAACTGGTTCAGATCGCTCCGTCCTCCAGCATTTCGGTCACGAGCGCCGCGATCGGCGAACGCTCGGAGCGGGTGAGCGTGACGTGGGCGAACAGCGGATGGCCCTTCAGCTTCTCCACCACGGCAACTACCCCGTCGTACCGCCCCACTCGGAGGTTGTCGCGCTGGGCGACGTCATGAGTGAGGACGACACGGGAGTTCGCCCCGATCCTGGACAGAACGGTCAAAAGGACGTTCCGTTCCAGGGATTGGGCCTCGTCGACGATCACGAACGCGTCGTGCAACGAGCGCCCGCGGATATGGGTGAGCGGGAGCACTTCGAGCATGCCGCGCGCCGTCACCTCCTCGATGACCGCCTTGCCCGCCACCGAACCGAGCGTGTCGAAGACCGCCTGCGCCCAGGGGCCCATCTTCTCGGCCTCGGTGCCGGGCAGATAGCCGAGCTCCTGCCCGCCCACCGCGTACAGCGGCCGGAAGACCATCACCTTCTGGTGCTGCCGTCGCTCCAGGACGGCCTCAAGTCCCGCGCAGAGCGCGAGGGCCGACTTGCCGGTGCCCGCCCGGCCGCCCATCGACATGATGCCGATGTCCGGATCGAGCAGCAGATCCAGCGCGATGCGCTGCTCCGCACTCCTCCCCTTGATGCCGAAGGCCTCACGATCACCGCGTACGAGACGGACGTTGCCCTCGGCCGTGACGCGGCCCAGGGCCTTGCCCTTCTCGGACTGGATGGTGAGGCCCGTGTGGACGGGCAGGTCGGCCGCCTCGGGGACGTACAGCGTGTCTTCCTCGAAGAGGAGGTCCACCTGTTCCCCGGAGAGGGTCAGTTCGGACATTCCGGTCCAGCCGGAGTCCGTGATGGCGAGCTCGGCGCGGTACTCCTCCGCGAGGAGGCCGACCGAGGACGCCTTGATCCTCAGGGGCAGATCCTTGGAGACGACAGTGACGTCGTACCCCTCTGCCTGGAGGTTGCGCGCTACGGCGAGAATCCGTGAGTCGTTGTCCCCCAACCGGTAGCCGGCCGGAAGCACGCCGGGATCGGAGTGGTTGAGCTCGACGCGCAGCGTGCCGCCCAGATCGCCGATCGGGATCGGCGCGTCCAGGCGACCGTGCCGGACCCGGCAGTCGTCCAGGAGGCGCAGGGCCTGCCGGGCGAAGTAGCCGAGCTCGGGATGGTGCCGCTTCGCCTCGAGCTCCGTGACCACGACGACGGGCAGCACGACTTCGTGCTCGTCGAAGCGGTACATGGAGTTCGGGTCTGCGAGCAGAACGCTGGTGTCGAGAACATAGGTGCGCCTGTCGGGCATGCGGCGCTTCGTGCTGGTCACCACGGAAGGACGTACCCCCTCGGATGAGGTCGGGGAGCGACGGGAAGGATGCCGGGAGAAGTCCGGACCGGTCTCGTGCCGCAGTGCGCGGGCCGAGCTCCGGCCCTCCACTTCGCCCGTACTCACCGCACGGTCGTCCTGGTGCAAAGGGCCTCCCGGGCGGACGGCCCCATGCCGCCCGCTGAGATACGACATCCGTGAATCGGATGTCGACCTGGAAGGCTTATTCCCTCGAACACGTGCAGCCATGCCAGGGCATATGACGGCGCGTCCGTGAACTCTGGGTTACTCGTGCCTCACCAACACGAGCACCGCGTGGGTGTCAGCCGCCGTAACGCCGGTGCCGGGCCGCGTAATCACGCAGCGCACGCAGGAAGTCCACCTTGCGGAACGCCGGCCAGAAGACTTCACAGAAGTAGTACTCGGAGTGGGCCGACTGCCAGAGCATGAAGCCGGACAGACGCTGCTCACCACTCGTTCGGATCACCAGGTCCGGGTCCGGCTGGCCGCGCGTGTAGAGGTGCTTGGAGATCAGGTCGACGTCGACGGTCTCGGCGACGTCCTCCAGGCTCGTGCCCTTCTCCGCGTGGTCCAGGATCAGCGAGCGGACCGCGTCGGCGATCTCCTGCCGGCCGCCGTATCCGACGGCCACATTGACCAGTATTCCCTTGTTCCCGTGGGTGGCCTGCTCGGCCTCCTTGAGGACGGCCTGGGTGCGGGCGGGAAGGAGGTCCATCGTGCCCACGTGGTGCACGCGCCAGCGGCCGTCGGCGGCGAGGCTGCGGACCGTGTCCTCGATGATGCCGAGGAGCGGGATGAGCTCCTGCTCCGGGCGGTCGAAGTTGTCCGTCGACAGCATCCAGAGGGTGACGACCTCGACGTCCGTCTCGGCGCACCAGCCGAGGAACTCCTCGATCTTGTACGCGCCCGCCTGGTGGCCCTGTTCGGTGGTCCCGCCGGACGCCTTCGCCCAGCGCCTGTTGCCGTCGAGGATGACCCCGATGTGCTTGGGCACCTGATCGTGGTCGAGGCGGCCTTCCACCCGGCGTGCGTAAAGTCCGTACACCAGGTCGCGCAGGTTCACTTCTGTCAGCCCCTCCATGCAGATGGCAGTCCCCGAAGGCGAAAGCCTACCGCTGTGAGGGCGGGGTTCCGCCCTGGGGTGAGCCCGTTGATCCCGGCCTGAAGTAGCTTCGTACCCATGAACGACACGTCTCTGTACCGAGCGGCAACGGACCGTTACAGCACCATGGAGTACCGGCGCACGGGCCGCAGCGGCCTGAAGCTGCCCGCGGTCTCCCTCGGCCTGTGGCACAACTTCGGTGACGACAAGTCCCTGGAGAGCCAGCGCGCGATCCTGCGTCGCGCCTTCGACCTGGGCGTCACTCACTTCGACCTGGCGAACAACTACGGCCCGCCGGCCGGTTCGGCCGAGCTCAACTTCGGCAAGCTGTTCGCGCAGGATTTCGCCCCGTACCGCGATGAATTGGTCATTTCGACCAAGGCGGGCTACCTCATGCACCCCGGCCCGTACGGCGAGTGGGGTTCGCGCAAGTACCTGATGTCGTCCCTGGACGCGTCGCTCAAGCGCATGGGTGTGGACTACGTCGACATCTTCTACTCGCACCGCTTCGACCCGGACACCCCGCTGGAGGAGACGATGGGCGCGCTCGCGTCCGCCGTGCAGCAGGGCAAGGCGCTGTACGTGGGCGTCTCCTCCTACAACAGCGAGCAGACCGCCGAAGCGGCGCGCCTGCTGCGGGAGATGGGCGTTCCCGCCCTCATCCACCAGCCCTCGTACTCGATGATCAACCGCTGGACCGAGGACGACGGCCTGCTGGACACCCTTGAGACCGCGGGGATGGGCTGCATCTCGTTCGTGCCGCTGGCGCAGGGCCTGCTCACGAACAAGTACCTGAAGGGCATCCCGGAGGGCTCGCGCGCGACGCAGGGCAAGTCGCTCGACCCCGACCTCCTGAGCGACGAGGTCGTGCGCCGCCTCAATGGCCTGAATGACATCGCGGCCCGCCGCGACCAGTCGCTCGCGCAACTGGCCCTCAACTGGGTTCTGCGCGACGAGCGGATGACCTCGGCGCTCATCGGCGCCTCCAGCGTGAAGCAGCTGGAGGAGAACGTGGCGGCGCTTGCCGGGCCGAAGCTCACGGACGAGGAGCTCGCCGAGATCGACACGTACGCGGTCTCCACGCCCGGCACCAACATCTGGGCCGGGCGGGGCTGAGGGCTGTTCCTGTGGCTCTGAGGGGTGCCCCTGCGCACCTGAGGGGTACCCCTATATAGGGGCCGCGCGTCTAGAGGGTGCGCGGGCGCTTGAACCAGGCGCCCGCGCCGCCCTGCGAGAGCAGGATGACCGTGGCGATCGAGCCGAGCAGGCCGATGAGGCCGCCCGGGTTGCCGGAGGCGAGGCCGCCGAGCCCGAGGGCGATCTGCACGCTCATCAGGACGATGCAGGTCACGCGCACGCCGTTGCCCGCGTTCTGGAACGCGAAGGCGAAGCCGCAGGTCACCAGGAGGCAGATGTTAGCCCCGAAGGCCGCGCCCGCCGTCTGCGAGTCGCCCGATGCCGCGATCGCGATGGTGCCGAGCAGGACGAGTCCGCTGAGGACCCAGACCACGATCTGCGCGGCACGGACCATGCCGGGCATCGACTGCGGGGCGACGGGGCCGTATCCGTACCCGTATCCGTTTCCGTAGGCGGGGTCCTGGGCCGGGCCGGTGTAACTGGGGAGGCCCGGCTGGGGGTTGCCCTGCGGGTCATGGGGCGGCGGAGGGAACTGGTTCGACATGTCCCTGACCATATCCGGAGGTCCCGCCTCCCTGATCGGGCGGTGCGGGGCGAGGGCGGCGCGAGGCCCGGCGTCCGGGCACAAAAAATCGGGCCGGTCCGTGGGGGGGAGACGGACCGGCCCGAGGGGGGGTTTCCACCATAACCCTTCGTAAGTGATGCTGCGCGCATCGGCGTGCCACAACTACTCTCCGAAACCGGCCGACGACTCCGGGCCCCTGTTCCCCCACCGGATTTCGGCCCCGGCGACAGAATCAGGCCTCACAGAGCGGTAGCCCATTGGAGGGACGGGGGCCGGGGCGCCCCCTTGACGCGGCGGGCGCACGGGCCGCTAGCTTCGGCTCGCATGGCGACGCTTCTGCTCCCGTCCGGCCGGACCCTCCCCCTGGAGATCGCGGACTCCGCCGGCGCGCGGCGGCGCGGGCTGCTCGGCCGGGACGGGGTCGCCGGGGCGCTGCTGCTGACCCCGGCGAGCAGTGTGCACACGGTGGGGATGCGGTTCGCGATCGACGTGGCGTACCTGGACCGGGAGCTGCGGGTGCTGGCCGTGCGGACGATGCGTCCCGGGCGGATCGGGTGGCCACGGGCGCGGGCCCGGCACGTCCTGGAGGCGGAGGCCGGGGCGATGGCCCTGTGGGGCGTGCGCCGGGGTGCGCGGGTCGAGGTGCGGTCCGCGGACTCCTCCGTCGATCCCGGCGGGAGATGAGGGCGCGCGGGGCCGCGCAGCCCCCTCCGCCGCGCGGCACCGCACACGTGGCTTTGCTCACGCGAATTCGCCTTGGTCTGAACTTACGCGATGCGCACGGCTGAATCGAGTCAGTGCCGATAACGATGCGGAATCAACGCGGCCTGTTTCGGGATCACTTGGTTAACGATCGTCGCGCGGAGCAACCCTCCGCCCCGTTTTCCCGTCGCGCGACCATTCCCCTCAGGCGGCTTTGCCGTCCTTCTTGCACTCGCGGTTGGCCACCAGCTGCTGCATGTGCTCGTCGCCCCACACGCCCAGCGGGATCAGCGCCTCGTTCAGGGACTGGCCGAGGGGGGTCAGTGAGTACTCGACCTTCGGCGGGACCTCCCGGTACACCTCGCGGTGCACGATGCCGTCGGACTCCAGCTCGCGGAGCTGCTGGATGAGCACCTTCTCGCTGATTCCGGCGATGTGGCGCCGGAGCTCGCCGAAGCGGAGCGTCGCGCCCGCGTACAGCGCCCAGAGGATCATCGGCTTCCACTTGCCGCCGACGACATCCACGGCCGCGTCGAGCCCACAGGCGTACAGCGTCTTGGTCTCCTTGCCGCTCCCGCCGCCGCTCTCCGAATTACCCTCCGTGCCGCTCTTCGGCATGGTCCACTCCTCAGGTGCGCAGAGCCACTTACTGGATCGACAGTACTGAAGGGGAACGCCGATGACAGTCGCCGCTATTTCGTGGAGTGCCGCCAACGCCCGGCGCATGGAGCGGCAGTTCCTGCTGAATCCCGCGAAGCCGGGTCAGGCCGGCCCCGGCGAGGTCGTCGACGCGATGCTGGCGGCGCACGCCCAGGTGATGTCCGCCGCCGAGCTGTCGGTGGGGCTGCGGATGGACGGGGCGACCCGCCTCGACGTACGCGACGCGCTGTGGGGCGAGGAGCCGAGCCTGGTCAAGACGTACGGGCCGCGCGGCACGATCCACTTCCTTCCCGTATCCGAACTCCCCATGTGGACGGGTGCGTTGTCCGCGGTCCCGGGCGGGCCGAGCCCCTTCAAGGCGGGCGACCGGCTGACGCCTTCCCAGACGGACGAGATCGTGGGCGCGATCGGCGAGGCGCTCGACGGGGCCTGTCTGACCATCGACGAGCTCAGCGATGAGGTGGTGGCGCGTACCGGGCCCTGGGCGGGCGACCTGGTGCTGCCCGCCTTCCAGGGGATGTGGCCGCGCTGGCGCTCGGTCATGCATGTGGCGGGCCACCGCGGGGTGCTGTGCTTCGCGCCGAACCGGGGCCGCAAGGTGACCTACACGCGCCCTTCGGCCGCCGGGTCCGAGGAGCCGCCGCTCTCCGCCGAGGTGGCGGCGGGGCGTCTGGTGCGGCGCTTCCTTTACGCGTACGGGCCCGCGACGTCTCCCGAGTTCGCCAAGTGGGCTGCTGCGCCGGCGCGTTGGGCGGGCGAGGTGTTCGCCTCGCTGGCTTCCGCCGGGGAGATCGAGGCAGTGGAGATGGAGGGGGTGCCGTCCTCCTGGGTGGTCGCGGGCGACACGGAGTTCCCGGCGGAGCCGGTGCGGGGCGTCCGGCTCCTCCCGTACTTCGACGCGTACGTCATCGCCTCGCACCCGCGCGAGCGGCTCTTCCCCGGTCGGGCCTACGAGCGTGCGCTGGCCGGGGGCCAGGCGGGCAACTTCCCCGTGCTGCTGGTCGACGGGATCGTGGCGGGGGTCTGGCACCAGCGGCGCTCCGGGCGGCGGATCACCGTGACGGTGGAGCCGCTCGGCTCGCTGAACGCGGGGCAGGAGCGGGAGCTCGAGGGGCAGGCGGAGCGGGTGGGGGAAGTGCTCGAGGGGTGGGCGGAGCTGGTGGTGGGGCCGGTGGCGGTGGGGGCGCACGCGTAGGTCTGCAAGTCTGCAGGTCCCACCGGACCTCGCCCCTCCGCGTTGCTAGCGCTTCCTGGCGTCGAAGAGATGCCTCGTGCTGTGGGCCACGAACGGGCCCTCGGTCTGGATCTGCTCGTGCAGTTCAAGGAGCCGCGGCCGGTACTTCTCCACCGAGAAGTCCGGCACCATCCACACGACCTTCCGCAGGAAGTGGACGACGGCCCCGATGTCGCGGAACTCGATCCGAAGCCGCTCGGCCCGCAGGTCGACGATCTCCAGGCCCGCCGCCTGCGCCTCGGCGCGCTCGCCGTCGGGGTGACGTCCGTTGCGTACGTCCTCGGGCTGCGGCCCGAGGAAGTACTCGACGACCTCGAAGACGCTGGCGGGGCCGACATGCTGGGCGAAGTACGTCCCGCCGGGACGCAGCACGCGCGCGATCTCGTCGAAGTGGGCCTTCACCGGATGCCGACTGGTGACCAGGTCGAACGCCTCCGCGGCGAACGGCAGCGGCGCGTCCTCGGGCGAGGCCACGACCACCGCGCCGCGCGGATGCAGCAGGGCGGTGGCCTTGGCCACGTTCGGCGGCCACCCCTCCGTGGCGACGGCGAGCGGCGGCAGCGCGGGCGCGGAGGCGAGGACTTCGCCGCCGCCGGTCTGGATGTCGAGGGAGGCGGTGGCGCGCCCGAGCCGCTCGCCCATGACGTGGGCGTACCGCCAGGAGGGCCGCTCTTCCGTGGCCCGCCCCTCGAACCAGGAGAAATCCCAGCCTTCGGTGGGGGCGGACTCGGCTTCGGCCACGAGTTCATCGAAGGTGAAGCTGCTCATGGAGCGATCTTCGCATCGGGTGGCGCCTTTGGCTGACCGGACCAGAACGTGCAGGTCAGAGTCGCTGTACCGTCGAGTACGGTCGAAATACGGTCGAGTACGATCTTCGGCGACCAAGATTATTCATGGGGGAACGCATGCACCTCAGCTCGACGACTCGCATCGCCGGAGCCGTACTCGTCCTGTCCGCCACGCTGGTGGCCACCGCCGCCCACGCGAACGCCGCACCCGCGAACGACGGAGCCTCGCCCACCGCGAAGCCCGACGTTTCGACCAGGGCCGCGGTCGGCAAGTACAGCAAGCTCATCAACAAGTCGAAGCAGAGCAACTACACGAACCAGAAGGACGAGATCGCCCGCTGCACGGCCCAGACCAAGGGCATGACGTGCATGATCAACAAGACGGCGTCGGCGACGCGCACCATCGACGCGGGGTTCGGTCTCAGCCGCGGTGCCGTCGCGGGCAGCCTGAACATCAGCCAGGCCAAGACCCAGTCCGTCGCCGTGACGTGCAGCTCGCCGGTGAAGAAGGGGCACTCCCTCGTCGCCTACCCGATCGGCACCCGGTACAAGTACAAGATCGAGAAGCACATCACCACGCCTCTCGACTACAAGGCCGGTACGAGTGGGTGGAAGCACGCCTTCAACCCGGCTCCGGCGAAGGTGAGTTGCAAGGTCAAGTGAGTGCCTTTCCTGACCGAGCCATGCCCCGCCGCGCCACGGCGGGGGCCGTTGCCGTGGCCCTCTCGGCCTTCGCCGGGGGCGCGATGCTGCTGAGCGGGTGCGGTACCCACTCCGACTCCGACTCCGACGCGGGCGAGCCCGGCCCTGTGCCTGTCTCCTCTTTCGTCGGTCAGACCGTGGCCCAGGTGGAAGGGGGTCTGCCGCCGGCCTCGTCGATGGTGTCGTACGACCTGTCCAAGCCGGTCACCGGCGCCGAGGCGACGTACGGCACCGCGAAGGACAAGGGGACGCACGCCGATTGGATCGTGGTGGTGGCGTGCGCGGACACGAAGAACCTTGAGGACGACACTCGGCTCGCGGCCGGGGTCCTGCGGGCGGATGCGTATACGGATGCCGTTGCGCGGAAGGCCAAGGAGCATGCCTTCGAGCGCTACTTGGCGGAGTGCGGCAAGTAGCTTGCTGCTTGTGGTTGCCGCTCGCCGCTTGCCGCCGGTGCCGGTGCCGGTGCCGGTGCCGGTGCCGGTGCTTCGGGTGGCCTGCGTCGAGTTGGTTGCCGGGGCCGCCCGGTTGTCCTGAGGTTGGCGGTTCCGGGCCGGGTGTAAAGGGCGCTCCTGCGTCGCGTCGGCTGCGCCGATTCCGCTGCGCTCCACCCTTGACACCCAACCCTCCACCGCGCGAAGCGATATGACCGGGCGGCCACGGGGTGGGACTCTCGACCACTCCCGTCAAATCAGGGGGTCTCGCTGCCGGGTGCGGCCCGGCTCATTGCGCGTGACCCCTACGAGGACATGGGCGAGCGCCCGGTCCGCAGCCGCTTCGGGGGTGGGCGCCGGTCTCGTCAAGCGACTACCGACCGGATCTTCCGGCGTGACCGTCACGGGGAGAAGGGGCGGGTGCCCAGTCCGCAGCCGCTCCGGTGGGGGTGCCGATGTCGTCAAGCGACTGCGGACCGGCCCAGCGCGTGCGGCCGTCGCAGCCGTCACGGGCAGGGTGCGCGGAGGGCGGTTCGCAGGAAAGTCCCACCCCACGACGCGCATTCCGGCGGGCTTGGCGACACATTCCTGCGATCCACGTGACGCACCTACGGGCACCTACTTTCGCAAAGTTGTGTTCTGGCAGAAAGGGGGCGCGCGCGTTGCGTAACGCGCCTTCTCGGAATTAGGTGCCGGACCCCCACCCCCTCGGAGCCGACCGACCCACGTCAGCCGCGACCTGCACACCCCCACCGCCACCGGTCGCCAGGCGCTCGACCACCCCGCACCCACCAGCAGGCCCTCGCCCACCCCACCCCTGACGACCACCCCGGAAGATCCGGTCGACAGCCGCCTGACGAGACCGGCACCCATCCCCGGAGCCATCGCGGACCGGGCGGCTCCCCCCTTCTCCCCGTGACGGCCGCCCCGGAAGATCCGGTCGGTAGTCGCTTGACGAGATCGGCACCCACCCCCGGAGCGACGGCGGACCGGGCGCCCGCCCTTCTTCCCGTGGGGGTCACGCGCAATGAGCCGGGCCGCACCCGGCAGCGAAAGGGTGATGGCCTGACGGGAGTGGTCAAGAGTCCCACCCCGTGGCCGCCCGGTCATATCGCTTCGCGCGGTGGAGGGACGGGTGTCAAGGGTGGAGCGCAGCGGAATCGGCGCAGCCGACGCGACGCAGGAGCGCCCTTTACACCCGGCCCGGAACCGCCAACCTCAGGACAACCGGGCGGCCCCGGCGCCGATCAAAGCCACCGGTACAGCGAAGCCCGGTGGGGCCGGCGTCCAGGGCCACAGGTCAGTCCTGGCTCTCGGAGCCGGAGGGGGCTGTCCCCGTGTCCGCCCCGGCTCCCCGGGGGAAGGACACCTCGACGCGGCGGTTCTTCTTGCGGCCCTCTTCGGAGCCGTTGTCCGCGATCGGGTAGTCCTCGCTGTAGCCGCGTACGGAGTACGTGACCTCGGGGCCCAGATAGCTCGCCATCTTGTCGTGCACCGCCTCCGCGCGTTCGCGGGACAGCTTCTTGCCGTGGCTGTACGAGCCGAGGTTGTCCGTGAAGCCGAACACCCTGACGTTCGTCGCCTGTTGGGCCTTCGCCTCCTCGGCGATCGCCTTGATCCGCGCGTTCGCCTCCGGGTTCAGCTTGGGGCTGTTCTTGGCGAACAACACCTCCGCCTGCAGCGCGAACTTCACGTCCGTGTTCGTGTCCTCGCGGCGCTCCTCACCACCGAGGTCCTCGACCACCGACTTGATGTCCAGGACCTTCGCGGGGGCCAGGGTCGCCCCGTCGGCCAGTTTCAGGCCGGGGCTGTTGGAGTCCACCTCCTGGGGGGCGGTGGAGGTGGTGCTGCCGGGGGGTGCGCTGGGGTCCTCGTCGTCGGCGAAGGCGGGGGTGCCTGTCAGGAGGACCAGGGCCGTGAGGGTGGCCGTGGCTGTGGCGAGGGTGCGGGAGCGTGGGTGGCCCATGGGTCACTCGCTCTCGGAGAGCTCTATGGCGGCTGGGGCCATCCCGCCGACTTGGAACGTCAACTTGTTCGTTCCCTCCGGCGGAGAGGGGAACTGCGCGAACCAGTCGGCCGTGTTCCCCGAGTCGATGCCACCCTCGAACTTGGTGCAGAGGCAGCGCCCGGTGGTGTCTCGCAGGACCAAGTACCGCTTCTTCCCCTGTTCATCCACAAGGCTTGCACCGGCAATTGAGCCACCGTTCTTCTGCAACTCCTTTTCGTCACCGCGCCATTGACCACCGGTCCAAAGGCCACCAGAGGTGTTCGTCACCTTGCCCGAAACGGTGAGGAAGCCGCCCTCATCGCGCTTGGCTGAGTTGATGACCAGCGTCACCCCGTCCCCCTTGGATTCGGCCAGCGTCTCGTCGGCAGGGGGTGCCTGCGACTCCTTCTTGTCATCCCCGCCGTCGTCGCCCTTTGCTGACGCCGAAGACTTGGATCCCTGGTCGGACTTGTCATCGTCCCCACCGCCGCCGCAGCCAGCGACCGTGAGGACCAGCCCAGTCGTGATCGCCACAGCGGTCATTGCCCTGCGAGTCTTCATGGTGCGCCGAATGTTCATCGCTACGGCTTCCTTCTTTCGTCGTTCGCTTGGTCAGTCGGCCAGGTGTACGGAGAAGAGGGCAGATGCGTCCGGAAGATCCTCAAGATCGAAGTCGTCGGGATCGATCTCGAAGGAATCGCCGCCGTCACACTCGAACTCGACCGCTTTCTCCGGGTCGGAAGCGGGGGTGATGCCGCAGAGCGGCTTGATGACAGCGGTTGCCGAAGCCTTGGCATGCTGGGACTCCGTGCCGGGAATGATCGAGTCGCCGACGGTGTAGTTGGTCTCGATCTCCACCCGGTAACCCGGGTACCCGTTCACTTCTTCCGGGCCAAAGCCGGTTACGGCCGAGTCGTTGTCGGCGGCCAGCGCATCAGCCGCCCCCTGGGCTCCATCGCCGGTGAACTTGTCACCGTCCAGCCATTCGAGCCAAGCGTCGCCATCACCGATCGACTGGCCCAGGCCATCGACCAGCTCAGCCCTGGAGTCCTGCGCAGCGGCCAACGCTGCGGCATCGGCCGCTGATTGGGCGCCGTTACGCGCAGATGCCGCTTGGGCGAACGCAAAGAAGGCGAACGCAACGAAAAGCAGAATCCCCGTCATCCAGATATAGATGGGGAGAGTCTGCCCTCGGTCGCTTCGCAGAGATAGGCGTGCTGTCACCCGCCGATGACGTCGCCCACCGCGTTGCCGATTGCGGTGGAGATCTTGTTGTCCAGGGCCAAGCTGTCGATCAGCGTATAGATCCCCGCGATAAGAATCATGAGCCCCGCATACTCCACAAACCCAGCCCCCGCATCCCGCTCCCTCCCCCGAACCCGGGAAGTCACGGTCACGGTCCAGTCCACCCAGACTCTGAGTACGCGATCTTTCAGCACGACGGCCCCTTCTCTCCCACCCGATACACGCACACGCACACGCACCGCTGGCGCAACCAATTCCGACGCCGCTGTCGTCATAGGCAACGTACGCGAGATCATGTGACCCAACAGCCACTCTCCGCAACCAATGCCGTTTGTGACGCGCAAGTTGGCGAGTTCCCTTCCCCGGCGGCGAAGTCATCACGCACCCCGGAGGCGTGCGGCAGTGGTGCGTGACCGGATCGTCGGCGGTTCAATGCGTTCCACGACTTCCCCTCCCGCGAATACCGTGAACTCGGCTTTTGCAAAGGCTGGTTGGGGCGAGTGGGGCTGACCAGCCCCGGCAGGGGCCACCCCCGGGGTCAATCCGCCCTTCCCGTCCTCGGGGTGACTGTCCCACACTGGGTTGCAGCCGCGAAGAGTTTTCGCTGACTGGCTTGATACCTGCTCCGGCCGCGAGGCCCACCGCACCGTTCATCGCCACCCTCACTTCCCCAGGATCGAGCCGAAGTCCGAACCCGAGCCCAGGAACATGCCCGCCGCGATCAGAATCATCGTGGCCGGAAGCATGAAGACCAGCGTCACCATCGTTGCCTTGGGGATCGTCTTGGCCGCCCTGCGGCGCGAGTTCTGCGCGTCCGTGCGCCTCATGTCCGTGGCGAGCTGGATCAGCGTGTCCGCGATGGGCGAGCCCAGTTCCTCGCCCTGCTGGAGGGCCGAGACGAACTGTGAGACCTGTTCCGACGCGTTCCTGCGGCGCAGTTCGTCGAACGCCTGGCGGCGGCTGACTCCCATGTCCATCTGGCGCAGGGTGATGCGTAGTTCGTCCGCCCACGGGCCCTCGTAGCGTTCCGCGACCCGGTCCAGTGCCTGGCGGAAGCCCAGACCCGCCGACACCACCACTGCGAGTACGTCCAGGAAGTCCGGCAGCGTGCGGTCGATGACCTCGCGGCGCTCCCGTATCGCCTGCCAGATCAGCGCGTCCGCCGCCGTCACGCCGAAGGCGAACGTGAGCAGGCCGAAGAGCGAGGAGCCGTTCGAGAGGAAGACCAGGCCCATCACGAGGCCGAAGATGCCGTAGACCGCCCTGCGCGCCGCATAGCGGTCGATCGTCAGGCCTCCCGGGTTTCCCGCCATGTCGATCCTGCGGCGCTTGGCGTCCACCCGTTTCGGGCCCATCAGGCGCAGGACCAGCGGCGCGAAGCGCATGCCGATGCGGTCCACCGCCGAGCCCGCCGTCGAGACACGGGTGGCCCCGACCTCCAGGGCGATCGCCAGGTCCGAGGGGAGCTTCGCCTCCGCGCGGTACATGCGTACGCCTTGGCAGACGCCCGCCACCGCGAGTCCCATCACCGCTGCCAGAGCCAGTGCCAGCAACTTGGCTCCCCCTCCTTTCAGGTTGGGTTGGTTTTTCTAGACTTCGATCTTGCCCAGGCGTCTGATCACGAAGAAGCCCACCGCGTACAGGCCCAGCGCGATCAGGATCAGCATCTGGCCCATCGGTGAGCCCGTCACCCTTGCCAGCGCTCCCTCATTGGAGGAGTTGATCAGGAGCAGGGAGCCCAGGCCCAGGAGCGGGACCGTGAACGCCGTCGCGTGGACCTCCGAGAGCATCGTGCGGACCTCCCTGCGGGTCTCCTTGCGGTCCTCCAGGGTCTGGGTGAGGTTCCGGAGGGAGTTCACCACCGAGCCGCCCGCCTTGTTGGAGAGCACCAATGTCGTGACGAGGACCATCAGTTCGCGGGACGGGAGGCGTTCGGCCAGTTCGCCCAGCGTGTCGTCGATCGAACGGCCCAGTGTCAACTGGTCTGCCACCATGGAGAGTTCCTCGCCTGCTGGGGCTTCCAGTTCCTCCGCCGCCATCGCGAGTGATGTGCGTAGTGCCAGGCCCGCCGCCGTCGCGTTCGCTAGGATGCGGGCCACGTCCGGGAGTTGGTTGATGAAGGCCTCGATGCGCTTCTGGCGTTGCCAGTTGAGGAAGACGACCGCGCTCCAGACCGCCACGATGCCCGCGATCGGGCCGAAGAACGGGGCAAGGGTCGCCGCCGCCATCAGCCAGAGCGCGGCGACGACCGCCACGACGTAGACGAAGAACTCGCCTGCCGTCAGGTCGAGTCCCGTCGCCGACAGGCGCAGGTGGATGGAGCGGCCCAGGCGGGTGCGGCGCAGACGGCGGTCGACGGCCGTGAAGCGGCGGCCTCGGTGGCCCGCGTCGCCCGTGCCGGGGCCGATCGACAGGCGGTCCACCAGCGCCTGGCGCTGGGCGCGGCCGGACGCGTAGGCATGGATGCCCGCGACGGCGAGTGTGCCGGTCAGGATCGTGGCGCCGAGGGCCAGGAGGGCGGCTTGGTTCTCCATCAGGCCGTGGCCTCTCTCGTACCCGGCCTCGTACCCGGCCTCGTACCCGGCCCTGTACGCGCCCGCGTGCTCATCCGATCGCCTCTCTCGTGTTCAGTGCGTCTATGGCCTGGGCCACGCCGAAGCCTGGCGGCACCGGCTCGCCCGCCACGTAGAGGCGCTCGGCGACGGAGCGCGGCAGCGGCAGGTGCTCGAAGTAGCCGTGCACGCGGCGGTCCAGGCCGCCGCCGCCCGGCCGGTTGGCCACGAAGCGGGTCACCGGGGCGATGCGGAACTGTTCGCGGCCGTGCGAGACGAGCAGAACGATCTCGGCGATCTTGCGGGAGCCGTCCGCGTGCCGGGCGAGCTGGACGACCACGTCCACCGCCGAGTTGATCTGGTCCTTCAGGGCCTCGAAGGGGATCTGGACCTCCGACATCGAGCCGAGGGTCTGGAGGCGCATCAGGGCGTCCTCCGCCGTGTTCGCGTGGACCGTGGCGAGTGAGCCGTCGTGGCCCGTCGACATCGCCTGGAGCATGTCGAGCGTCTCGCCGCCCCGGACCTCGCCGACGATGATGCGGTCGGGGCGCATGCGCAGGCTGTTGCGGACCAGGTCGCGGATGGTGATCTGGCCCTTGCCCTCGACGTTCGGGGGGCGCGATTCGAGGCGGATCACGTGGTCCTGCTGCAGTTGCAGTTCGGCCGAGTCCTCGATGGTGATGATGCGTTCGTGGGACGGGAGGAGGCCGGAGAGGGCGTTCAGGAGGGTCGTCTTCCCTGAGCCCGTGCCGCCCGAGACGATGATGTTGAAGCGGGCGCGCACGAAGGCGGAGAGCAGGAGCAGCATGTGCTCGTCGAGCGAGCCGAGGCCGATGAGCTCGTGCAGCGTGTACGCGCGGGGGAAGCGGCGGATGGTGAGGGTCGCGCCGGTGAGGGCAAGCGGCGGGATGATCACGTTCACTCGCTCGCCGGTGGGCAGGCGCGCGTCGACCATCGGGTTCGACTCGTCCACGCGGCGGTTGACCGTGGAGACGATGCGCTCGATGGTCTGCATGAGCTGGTCGTTCGACGCGAATCGGAGGGGCAGTTGCTCCACCCTTCCGGCTCGCTCCACGAAGATCGAGTCCGGGCCGTTCACCATGATTTCCGTGATGGACGCGTCGGCGAGGAGCGGTTCGAGTACGCCGAGTCCCAGGGCCTCGTCCACCACGCGGCGGATGAGCTGGGAGCGCTCCGACGTCGAGAGGACGGGGCCCTCTCGGCTGATGATGTGCCCCATGACGCGTTCCAGGCGGACCCTGCGGTCCGCCGTGGTGAGGGACGACATCTCGGCGAGGTCGATCTCTTCCAGGAGCTTGGCGCGGTAGACGGCCACGAGGCTGTCGTCGCGGCTGGGGTCGCTCCCCTTGCCGTGGTCGTGCGGGGTCGCCATGCGGTCGCGGAGGCTCATCTGTTCTCTCTCAGCTCCCGTCTTCGTCTTCGTCGTTGGGCATGGTGGCCGACTTCGTGACGGACCAGCCTCCGTCCACGAAGGGGAGGAGGGTGGGGACCTGGACGGTGACCTCCGCCGTGGTCGTGTCGCCGCCCCCGCTGAGGGCGACCTGCGCGTCGAGGCTGCCGTCCATCGCCGCCAGACCCGCGGCCTGGCCGCCCTCGCCCTGGGACGCGACACGTGCTGCCGCGCGGGCGCCTGATCCGGCCTGGTTGACGGCGTACCCGACCAGGCCGAGCTGGATCGCGGCCAGGCCGATGAGGAGCAGGATGGGGAGGAAGCCGGCGAATTCGAGCATGGAGACGCCGCGGTCGTTCCAGCGGGGGCTCTCGCGCCGGGACCGATGTGCACCGTCAGTCACCGGCTTCGCCGCGTTCGTCCTCAAACGCCGGACGGGCTGGATCCTCAGCCCTCTCACTGGTCCTCACCCTCCTTCGCCGCCCCCGCCTCCCCGCTCACGCTCCACCCCGCGTCGATCCCGGGGAAGAACAGCGGCACGTCCGCGTCCACGTGGGCCTTCCAGACCGCCCCGTCGTCCGTGCAGGACACCTCCGCGCCCTGCCACGCCGACGGCAGATGCTCCTTCGCGGCGGACTCGCACGCCGCGGCCCCGCCCTCGCCCACCGCGTACGCGGCCGTCGCCGCCCGCGCCGCCTCGTCCGCGGCGTTTCCCGCGAGGGAGAACGTGTAGCCGTACAGCGCGCACTGCCACAGGAGGCCCATCACGGCGAGCAGCAGCGGGAACATCCCGGCGAACTCCAGGGTGACCGCGCCCCGGTCGCCGCCGATCCGCTTGCGGAGGGTCAGCGCACCGCGCTTGCTCGTGCCGGACGCCTCGGGGTCCACCAGGCCGAGCTCGCCCGCGAGAGCCCACAGCGCCTGCTTCACCGTGGACTTGCTGTCCAGGTCCTGCATGCGGCCGGCGTCGACCGCGCCCTGGAGTTCCTTGAAGTTGGCGGGGACGGTGGTGCGGGCCACCCGTGTCCCCGTCACCCGTTCCACCAGGGAGGGCTGGATCTCCGCGCCCTTGCCGTGCCGGTTGACGACCGTGAGCGTCTCCTCCGCCTTGCGGATCTGGAGGCGGTCCCACAGGCGGACCATGCGCTTGGCGGCGCGTACGGAGACGACGTCCGGGGTGACCAACAGGATGGCCTGGTCGGCGAGTTCGATGGCTGCCGCGCTCGCCCCGGTCACGTACGTACCGCAGTCGACGAGCACGATGTCGTAGCGGCTGCGCAGCGCGCCGAGCGTCTGGCGGGCCACCCGGTCGGTGATCTCCTCGCCCCGCTCGCCCTCGCCGGGGGCCAGGAGGAGGCCGATGCCGGTCTCGTGGGTGTAGACGGCGTCCTGGAGGACGCGGGGCGTGATGTCGGTGATGGCCGCGAGGTCGGCGATGGAGCGGCGGAACTGGACGTCCAGGTAGGAGGAGACGTCACCGGACTGGAGGTCCAGGTCGAGGAGGGCGACACTGCGGCCGGACGCGCGTGCGGACAGGGCGAGTTGGACGGTGGCGAGGGTGGTCCCGACCCCTCCCTTGGCGCCGCTCACCGCGACGACATGGCCGCCGCCGGGGGTCTCCCCCTGCCCGGCGTAGAGCTCCATTCCTCCGCTGCCGAGGTGCCGGCGCATACCGGCCGACCAGGCCGCCGCCGCGTGCACCCGCTCGGCGAGCGCGTCGTAGGCGAGCGGGAAGCCGACGATGCCGCGTGCGCCGGAGTCCATCGCGGCGGTGAGCAGGCCGGGGCTGGTGTCGGCGGTGATGAGGACGACGCCCACCGCGGGGAAGCGGAGAACGAGGTCGCGGATCAGGTCGAGGGCGGGGACGGGGCCGATGCGCTCATGGATCAGGACGACTTCGGGCAGCTCGTCCAGGGACTCGGACGCGAGCCTGGCCAGGGTGTCCAGGAGCGCGGTCGAGTCGGCGAGGGGCAGCGCGGGTTCGGCGTCCGGCAGCTGCCCGATCAGCGTCGAGAGCGCGCGGGCTGCGTCCAGGTCCCCTACGGCGGGGAGGATGCGGGTCGTCATACGTCACGCTGCCGGGCAGTCGGGTGGGTGGGCAGGAGAGATCCGCCGTGAAGCGGCGGTTCGGACGTGCGTCGCCTCATCCGCTGGCCCCCTACTTGTCCTCGTCGAGTGTGTAAGTCCGGTCGCCCCGCGGGATGGCGCTCTCCCCGCCCTGGCCCACCAGGGCCAGGCGGACGTGCGTCGCGAACGACTCCGCGTACGCCACGCGTTGCGCGTCCGCCGTGTCCAGGGCGAACGTGATCGGCACGGCCTCCGTCGCCGTACGACGGCTGCTGCGGTCGTCCTGGTCGGGGTCGAGCGCCGTCAGCCTGCCCACGTCGATCACCTTCGCGGACTCGACGATGACCTTCGACTGGTCCTTGGCGTTGTCGGTCTCGCCCTTGAAGGTGGCGTAGATGTTCACCGTCGAACCGGGCGTGATCTTGCCCGCGACGCCGGTCGCCGCGTCGATCATGATGGCGATCTCCTGCTGCCCCGGGTCGAGTTCCGGGCGCTTCACGATCATGTCCGTCTGGAGCAGCGATCCCTTCCGCAGCTCCGTGACCGCGATCTTGCCGCGCACCTGGCGCAGGTCGGTGACCGCGTTCTCCGAGAGCCACCGCTCCGGCATCTCGACCTTCTCGAACTGGTCCGCGCTCAGCTCCTTGTAGGGGGCGATGTCCCCCTTGAGCTTGTACGCGGCCACCTCCGGCCCCACCTTCGAGTTCACGTCCCGGATCACCGAGAGGACACCCGCGAACGCGCCGAACGCGGCCAGGACCGACAGGACCAGCAGGATGACGCCGCGGCGCTGGCGTGAGTTCATGAACCGGACTACCTCGATCGGGTGCGGACGGCTACGGACAGTGAGCGGGGTGGCGCGCGTTCAGTTCGGAGTCGTGCACAGTCGTGCACAAGGGCAGAGGGCAGGCCCTACGTCGCGCCTCGCGGCAGCACTCGTACGAGGGAAGCGGCAGATGAGGCGGACGCCGGCGCCGAGCGTTCAGGAGGCGGCGGCAGCGGCGCGGCGCAGAAGCCGCAGCGGTCGCCGATGAGTTCGAGGCCGCACCAGTGGCAGTCGTCCCGCCGGACGGACGCGACCAGTTGGTAGAGCACGGAGATGTCGGGGATCGCCGCGGCGAACTCGACGAGCTTGCCCGTCGCCCACCAGCGCGCGGACTCCCCCGGAAGGCGCGTCTCCGAAACCCCCTGGGCCCGCCAGGCGGGAGCGAGCGTTTCGGTGACCCAGGCGGCCGACCCCAGCTGCCCGGTGGCGTACAGCATCTTCGTGCCGAATCCGGGCCCGGGGAGCGTCGCGTCGCCCGTCACCTTGATCAGCTCGGGGCGTGGGGTGGCCAGGACGGCGAACTGGGCGCCCGGCACCCACGACTTGGCGTGGGACTGGAGGGTGACCGGGACCCGGTCGAGCTTCGCCACCGAGCCGAGCAGCGCGCCCGCGTAGATGTAGTGCGACAGGAGCCGGGCCGCCGACGCGAGCACGCCGGGGCTGAAGTCGCAGATCGACAGCTGGCGGAGCTGGAGCGCGAGGACCGCGAGACCCAGCGGTGGCAGGTCGGGGCGGAGGATCGCGATGCGGTCGCTCTCCAGGACGGAGCGGATGGCGTGCAGGCGCTGGGCGACGGCGGGCGGCGCCGACGCGGGGCACAGGACGATCACATAGCCGTGGTGCTCGATGAGCGTGTGCATCTCGGTGAGCGCCTGGTCCAGGGAGTACGTCCGCGGTGACTGGACGGCGCTCTGGAGGACGGCCGCCGACGGGGTGTGCCGGTCGGGCGATGGCAGCACCAGGTCAGGGCCGGTGACGGCTATGGCGGTCGGCATACGCACACCCCCCGGTCTTCGTGCACTTCTGCCTCAGCACCTTATCCAGGTCAGCGCCACCTCAACACCCAACTTCCCACTGTTCACATTGAGGTTGGCCGGACTGGCGGGATCCGGGTGACGCCAGAGGTCTTGACAACTCAATTGGTCTGGACCAGCTTGTACGACCAAGTGAGAGCTCTCCGAATGCCCCAACTCCCCCCACCGGAGGCAGAAGTGGACCACGTACGCGGCAGGACACGCAGGAAGGCAGGTTCCGTCATCGGTCTGACAACGGCACTCGCCCTCGCGCTCACCGGCCTGCTCACCGGCGGCGCCGACGACGCGGACGCCCAGACCCGCGCGGTGCCCAAGCACGCGGTGACCGGCTACTGGCAGAACTTCGACAACGGTGCCACGGTCCAGAAGCTGAGCGACGTACAGGACGAATACGACATCATCGCGGTCTCGTTCGCGGACGCGACCGCCACGCCGGGCGAGCTCGCCTTCAACCTGGACTCGGCCGGGCTCGGCGGGTACACCGTCGACCAGTTCAAGGCCGACATCAAGGCCAAGCAGGCGTCGGGGAAGTCCGTGATCCTCTCGGTCGGCGGCGAGAAGGGCGCGGTGGCCGTCAACGACGGGGCCTCCGCGACCGCCTTCGCGGACTCGGCGTACCAGCTCATGCAGGAGTACGGCTTCGACGGCGTCGACATCGACCTGGAGAACGGGCTCAACTCGACCTATATGTCGCAGGCGCTGAAGTCCCTTGCCGGGAAAGCCGGTTCGGGGTTCGTCCTGACCATGGCTCCGCAGACGATCGACATGCAGTCGACGTCGAACGAGTACTTCAAGACGGCGCTCGCCGTGAAGGACATCCTCACGGTCGTCAACATGCAGTACTACAACAGCGGTTCGATGCTGGGCTGTGACGGCAAGGTCTACAGCCAGGGCTCGGTCGACTTCCTCACCGCGCTCGCCTGTATCCAGCTGGAGGGCGGCCTCGCCCCGTCGCAGGTCGGCATAGGCGTCCCGGCCTCGGCGAAGGCCGCGGGCGGCGGCTATGTCTCGCCGTCCGTCGTGAACCAGGCCCTGGACTGCCTGGCGAAGGGCACCAGCTGTGGTTCCTTCAAGCCGTCCAAGACGTACCCGGACATCCGGGGCGCGATGACCTGGTCGACGAACTGGGACGCCGCCGACGGCAGTTCCTGGTCCAAGGCGGTGGGCCCCCACGTCCACGGCCTGCCGTAGGCGCAACCCCTCCCTACCGCAGCGCCGCCGCTCCCCCGGCGGCGCTGCCGCATGCGTGGCCGGCCGTCAGAAGAAGCTCGCCCAGTCCTGGTCCGTGATCTGCTTGACGCACAGGACCAGGAAGACCAGGCCCGCGATCGCCAGCATGCCGTTGCTGAGCCAGCCGTTGCGCCATTCGGCGGGCGTACGCGATGAGTTGAGCAGCCAGACCAGGGTGAGCGCGAGGAACGGCATGAAGGCCGCGCCGAGCACGCCGTAGATGATGATGAGGCGGAACGGCTGCCCCTGGAAGAGCAAGATCATCGGCGGGAACGTCATCCAGAGCAGGTAGGCGCGGAACGGCACCGACTTCTCGCGGGCTCCGGAGGCCACCTCCTCGCCGCTCAGGGACTTGTCGTCGGCGCCCGCCCGCTGCTTGCGGTAGCGCTCCACGAAGTCGGCGAACATCAGGCTCACGCCGTGCCAGACGCCGATGAGCGAGGTGAAGGACGTGGCGAAGAAGCCGATCAGGAAGAGTTTGGCGGTGGCGTCGCCGTACTCCTTCTCCAGGATGCCGGAGAGCTGCACGAGGCCCTGGTCGCCGCTGGCGATCGCGACGTTCGCTGAGTGCAGCAGCTCGGCACCGACGAAGAGCATGGAGACGACGAAGATGCCGGTGGTGATGTACGCGACGCGGTTGTCGAGCCGCATCACCTTCATCCAGCCCGCGTTCGTCCAGCCCTTGGCGTTGACCCAGTAGCCGTACGCGGCGAGCGTGATGGTGCCGCCGACGCCGCCGATCAGGCCGAGCGTGTTGAGGATGGAGTCCTTCTCGTCGGGCAGCACCGGCAGCAGGCCCGCGAAGGCGTCGCCGAGGTGCGGAGTGACACGGATGGCGAGATACACGGTGACGACGAACATGATGCCGACGAGCACCGTCATGACCTTCTCGAAGACGGCGTACTTGTTGAACCAGACGAAGACCAGGCCGACGACGCCGGTGAGCATCGCCCACCACTTGAGCTCCATGACGTCCGGGAAGAGCGCCTGGAGCGGGAGTCCCGACGACGACATGGCCGCGGCCCCGTAGACGTACCCCCAGATCACCACATAGACGACGAAGAACCACGTCGTCCAGCGGCCGATGCTGGCCCATCCGTCGAAGAGGGTGCGCCCCGTCGCCAGGTGCCAGCGTCCGGCCGCCTCGGCGAGCGAGATCTTGACGACGCAGCCGATGACAGCGGCCCAGAGCAGGGTGTAGCCGAAGTTGCTGCCCGCGATGAGTGTGGCGACGAGGTCGCCCGCGCCGACGCCGGTCGCCGCGACGACGATGCCGGGTCCGATGTATTTCCAGCTGGACTTGCGGGGCTGGGGAGCCGCATCTCCCGTGGCAGTGCCACTGCCTGTCGTTTCAGCCATGCCGATCAAGAAACCGCATGGCGGCGCGCGGCACAAGGGGTTGGCCGAAGACAGCATTGACCGGAGCATGCCAGGCCTCCACGATGGGGCCGCGCAACCCGCACCGCTCGCGTCGCACTGGACCACCCCCACCCCCCAGGAGACTTCATGCGACTTCACATACGCGGCAGAAGATCCGCGGCCCTCGCCGTCCTTCTCGCCCTCGCCGTCGCGGCACCCATCACCGCCAACGCCTCACCGGACTCCGCCGACCGGACCGCACGGACCACGCCGGCGGCCGACGACACAACGCGCCAGTACGAGATCCCCCTCGGCGACGACCCCGCCGCGCGCACAGCGCTCGCGCGCACCGGCGTCGCCATCGACGAGGTCGACGCCCGCTCGGTGGTCGTCTCGGCCGACGGCCGCGAGGCGGCCGGGCTCCGGGACGCGGGCTACCAGCTCAAGGCCTTGGCCGGACCCCCGAAGCGTACGAACGGCGAGCCCGTGGAGGCCAAGGACTTCCCGCCCGCCGACGCGAGGTACCACAACTACGCGGAGATGAACGCGGAGATCAACCAGCGCATCGCGGCCCATCCGACCCTGATGAGCAAGAGGGTCATCGGCAAGTCCTACTCGGGCCGGGACATCGTCGCCATCAAGATCAGTGACAACGTGGGCACCGACGAGGCCGAGCCCGAGGTCCTCTTCACCCACCACCAGCACGCCCGCGAGCACCTGACCGTCGAGATGGCGCTGTACCTCCTTCGCGAACTCGGCGACGACTACGGCACGGACGCGCGCATCAAGAAGATGGTCGACGAGCGCGAGATCTGGATCGTGCCGGACCTGAACCCGGACGGCGGCGAGTACGACATCGCGACCGGCTCCTACCGCAGCTGGCGCAAGAACCGCCAGCCCAACAGCGGTTCGTCGAACGTCGGCACCGACCTGAACCGCAACTGGGCCTACCGGTGGGGCTGCTGCGGCGGCTCGTCCGGCTCCACGGGCTCCGAGACCTACCGCGGCCCGCGCGCCGAGTCGGCACCCGAGACGCAGGTCGTCTCCAACTTCGTGCGCAGCCGCATCGTCGGCGGCAAGCAGCAGATCAAGGCCTCCATCGACTTCCACACGTACAGCGAGCTGGTCCTGTGGCCGTACGGCTACACGTACAGCGACACGGGCCCCGGCCTCACCCAGGACGACCGCGACGCGCACGCCGCCATCGGCCGGAAGATGGCCGCGAGCAACGGCTACACGCCGCAGCAGTCCAGCGACCTCTACATCACGGACGGGTCGATCAACGACTGGCTCTGGGGCAACCAGAAGATCTTCAGCTACACCTTCGAGATGTACCCGTCGTCCGCGGGCGGCGGCGGCTTCTACCCGCCCGACGAGGTGATCGAGCGGGAGACGAACCGCAACAGGGACGCGGTTCTGCAGCTCCTGGAGAACTCGGACTGCATGTACCGGTCCATCGGCAAGGAGCAGCAGTACTGCACCAGTTGAGGTGCGTGAACTGTCAGGAGCGGGCAGGGAGACTCGTTCCCTGCCCGAGCCGTACCCCCGTCCCCCGTGTGCTGCTAGCCTCGCGAGACAGGCTCACGGGGGACGAGGGCCATCATGAGGACACCACGAACTGCCTTACGCACCTTGGTAGTTGCCCTGATCTCCGGTGCGCTGTTCCTGGGTGGAGCGGCGTGCTCGGGTGGGGCCGGGGACTCCGGAGGTCCGGGAGGTCCGGGAGGCCCCGGAGTGTCGGACGGGCCGGAAGCACCGCCGGGCGAGAATCCGCCGGACTCCGGTGCGGCGACCTCGCATCAGGACACGGCGGGCCAGGACACGGCGGGCCAGGGCAGCGGGAAGCCGCACGGGGACGACGTGCCGCCGGTGGCGTCTCCCTCCGTGGACACCGGAAAGCCGGTGCCGCCCGGACCGGGTACGACACCCACCCACGAGCCGCCCTCCTCCCCTCCGGGCTGCACCGATCAGACCCCGGGGCCGGGCGAATCGGGCCCCTTCCAGTGCCCGCCTTCCCCCTCCAGCGTCTCCCCGCAGGTGCCTGGCATCACCCCACCGGGCCCGACCCCCGCGCCGTGACCGGCCCGGACGACCGCACGGCGGCCCGGCGGGCCTCCCGGCAGCGGCGCAGAACGGCGGCCTCCACGCGCCGGGCACCGACAGCGAGCCGCCGCGTCCACATCCGCGCCCGCCCCGGTCCCGGCCCCGCCCCACCCGATCCGCCGAAGCCCGCGTCCGGCCTGATGGAACTGGTCAACGGCGCCGTCGGGGCAGGCACGTTGATCGCGGCACTGATGTTCTACGCGGGCATCATCCACAGCAGCTCGTACTACGCGTACTTCCGCCTCAACGTCTACTCGCTCGGTCTCGCACTGCCCCAAGTGACCATCTGGAGCCTGCGGTTGGTCACCATGGACGTCCTGATCGCCCTGGCACTCCTCGCGCTCGTCCCGCGTGCGCAGGAACTCCTGGCCGTGCTGCGGTTGCCGCCCGCCGCCCTCGCCCGTGTCCGCCGCGCGGCGCGTGCCGTGGTCCGGCTCAACCCGGTGATCGTCGCCGCCGGCGTCGTCCTGATGGTGCTGTGGCCGTACGTGCAGCCCTATGGCTGGGCGGCTCCCCTGCTGGTGGCCGCGGGCCTCGTGCTCGGGCAGAGCCGCACGGCCAACCCCGCGGCGCCCCCACACGGCTGGTGGCGCAAGGGACTGCCGGTGGCCGTCGCCGGGCTGTGCGTGGTGTGGGTGATCGCCCTGCTCGCCGGGCAGCTCGGACGGCAGGACGCCCGAGCCGCCGCCGACCGCCTGGTGAGCCGTACCGCCGTGGTCGTCCTGAGCACGGAGCGCCTGAGCATCAGGGGCCCCGGCATCATCGCGGAGGACCTCGGCAGGACCGTGCGCTACCGGTACCGCTACAGCGGCCTGCGGCTCCTGATCGAGCGCGACCGCCGCTACTACGTGCTCCCGCTGGGCTGGCAGAAGCGTACGGACGCCACGTACGTCATCGATGACGACGACACCGTCCGCATCGAACTGCTGCCGGGCACCCAGCCCCCGCGACAGTGAAAGGCGCCCCGGACCATGACGGTCCGGGGCGCCTTCAGGGGTTATTCCGCCAGCTATTCCGCCAGCTCTTCCGCTACACGAACAGGCTCACCACGGCCGCCACCGCGAACCCGGCCAGGGAGAGGACCGACTCCAGGACTGTCCACGTCTTCAGCGTGTCCCGCTCCGAGATGCCGAAGTACTTCGCCACCATCCAGAAGCCGCCGTCGTTGACGTGCGAGGCGAAGATCGAACCCGCCGAGATCGCCATGATGACCAGGGCGACGAACGCCTGTGAGTGGTCGCCCTCGGCGAGGAGGGGGGCCACGATGCCCGCCGTCGTCACGATCGCCACCGTCGCCGAGCCCTGGGCGACGCGAAGGACCAGGGAGAGCAGGTAGGCGAGGACGATGATCGGCAGGCCTACGTCCTGGAAGGTGTCCGAGAGGGCCTTGGCCACGCCGCTCGCCTTGAGGACCGCGCCGAAGATACCGCCGGCGCCGACCACCAGGAGGATGTTGCCGACCGGCTTCAGGGAGGAGGTCGACACCGTCTCCAGGGACTTGCGGGACCAGCCGCGCCGGATGCCGAGGAGGTAGTACGCCATGAGCAGGGCGATCGTCAGGGCGACGAAGGGGCTGCCGAAGAACTCGATGACGCTTCGCAGCGTCGAGGGGTCGAAGGCGATCGACGAGAAGGTCGCGAGGAGGATCAGGAACAGCGGCGTTCCGATGATCGCGAAGACCATGCCGAGCGGCACCGGCTTCTCGCGCGGCTCGACGCCTGCCGCACGCTGCTCGGCGACGACCGCCTGCCGCGCCTCGTCGGCGGCCTCGACCATGTCCTGCGGGACGGGCACGAAGATGCGCTTGCCGATCCAGGCCGAGTAGACCCAGGCGGCGATGACGGCCGGGATGCCGCAGACGATGCCCATCAGGATGACCCAGCCGAGGTCCACCTTGAGCAGACCGGCCGCGGCCACCGGGCCCGGGTGCGGGGGCAGGAACGCGTGGGTCATGGACAGACCCGCGAGCAGGGGCAGGCAGTAGAGCAGGATCGACTTGCCGCTGCGCTTGGCGGCGGCGTACACGATCGGCGCGAGGACGAAGATGCCGACGTCGAAGAAGACCGGGATGCCGAAGATCAGGCCCGTGAGGCCCATCGCGAGGGGCGCCCGCTTCTCACCGAAGAGCCCGAGGAGGCGCGATGCCAACACCTCGGCGCCGCCCGACACTTCGAGTATCGCGCCGAGCATCGTGCCGAGGCCGATGATGATCGCCACATGGCCGAGGATGCCGCCCATGCCGGACTCGATGACGGATATCGCGTCGGACTTCTGGACCGTGCCGAAGAGTTCGGTGACGGAGAGGCCGGCCGAGAGGCCGACGACTATGGAGACCGCGAGCAGCGCCACGAAGGGCTGCAGCCTGACCTTGATGATCAGGAAGAGCAGAAGCACGATGCCGAGCGCGGCGACGGTCAGCAGGCCCGCCGTCCCGTCGATCAGGGTGAGGATTCCGCCGGTGTGAGGTGGTTCCTCGGCGGCAGGGGCGGCGGCCGCGAGCGCGGCGAAGGGGGACGACGGGGACATCTTTGACCTCGTAAGTGCATGAAGCTTTCAGGGCAGGGGGGATCACGGCGCGGCGCCCGAAGGGGGGAGTTGGGCGCCGCGCCGTGACGACTAGCGGCTTGCGGAGGGTGGATCAGGGAACGGGCTGGGACGGGCTGCGTCAGCTCAGGACGGCGAGCGCGTCGATCTCGATGAGCAGACCCTTGGGCAGGCCCACGTAGACCGTGGTGCGGGCCGATGCGGGGGCCTTGAGGCCCTGCTCCTCGAAGTACGCGTTGTAGATCTCGTTCATCTCGGCGAAGTGGTCCACGTCCGTGAGGTAGACGCGCATCATCATCACGTCGTCCCAGGTCGCGCCGCCCTCTTCGAGGATCGCCTTGACGTTGGCGAACGTCTGGAGGGTCTGCTCGCGCAGGGTCGGGCCCGCGGGGGTGGGGGCCTTGCCCTCCTCGGCGGGCAGGAAGCCGACCTGACCGGCGACCTGAAGGATGTTGCCCTTCTTCACGCCGTGGGAGAACTTCGCGGGCGGGGTGGTGTGGGTGGCCGGGGTGAGGGCGATCTTCTCGGTGGTCATGACGTGCTCAGGCTTCCTTGAGGGGTGACTTGCCGGAGTACTCCCGGCTGATGGCGTCCGCCGTACGGCGCACCAGCGGGAGCAGCGTGAGGAGTTCGTCGGCGGTGACGACGACGTTCGGCGCGGACACCGACATGGCGGCGACGACCCGGCCGTCCGCACCGCGGATGGGGGCCCCGATGCAGTTGATGGACTCCTCGTGGCCACCGAGGTCGGTGGCCCATCCCTGTTCGCGTACGGCGGCGAGTTCCTTGAGGAACGCGGCGGCGTTGGGCGTCGAACGGGACGTGTAGGTGGGGTAGTCGAGCTTCTCCGCGATGGCGCGGCGCTCGGCCTCGGGAAAGTCGGAGATCAGCAGCTTGGCCACGGCCGCGACGGTGATCGCGACGGGCTTCCCGATGCGCGAGTACATCCGCACCGGGTAGCGGCTCTCGACCTTGTCGATGTAGAGGACTTCCTGCTCCTCGTAGACCGCGAGGTGGACCGTGTGGCCGCACTTCTCGTTGAGCGCGAGGAGGTGGGGGTGCGCGATCTCGCGTACGTCGAGGTTCTCGACGGCTTCCTGGGCGAGCGCGAAGAGGCGGGCGCCCAGGCGGTAGCGCTGGTCGGACTGGCGGTAGACCAGGCCGTGTTCGTGGAGCGTGCGCAGGAGTCGCAGGGCGGTGGACTTGTGCACTTCGAGACGCTCGGCGACCTGGCCGAGGTCGGCGGGGCCTTCGGCGAGCAGCGGCAGGATGGACAGGGCGCGGTCGACGGTCTGGCTCATGTACGTGCCTCCTCCTTGGCCTCAGTGTTCACGGGGACGCCGTCCGTCCAACCCGGGCCGAGACGAAGTGTCCCCCAGGCCTCTGCGTCCAGTGCGGCAAGGCGATCGGTGTGCTCCCTCGCGGGCGGCGTGGCGAGGTCGCCGGGGACGGTGAGCGCGGCGGCGGCCATGAGGTGCCCGTGGCGAAGGCGCTGGTCGGCGGTCAGGCCGCGCAGGGTGGCGGAGAGGAATCCGGCGGCGAAGGCGTCGCCCGCGCCCACGGGGGCGACGACGTCGACCTTGAGCGCCGCCTGGAAGACGGCGGGCTCGCCCTCGGTGTAGACGGTGGCGCCGCCGCTGCCCTGCTTGACGACCAGGGTCGCGGGCTCGGGGAGCGCGGCGCGGATGGCGTCGGGGCCGCCGGTGACGTCCCACGCGTCGGCGGCCTCGTCCTCGCCGACGAAGACGAGGTCGGCGCCGCGCGCGAGGTCGAGGAGGACGCGGGGGCTCTCGCTCGCCTCGCCGCTCCACAGACCGGGTCGGTAGTTGACGTCGAAGGACACCAGGGGGCGGCCGGGGCGGGGTGCGGTCAGCTCGCGCAGGAGGGCGAGGCAGTCCGCGGAGAGGGCGGCGGTGATGCCGGAGAGGTGCAGGATGCGGCCGCCGTCCAGGGCGTCGCGGTCCACGCTGCGCGGCGCCATCGCCGACGCCGCCGAGCCCGCGCGGTAGTAGAGGACCTCGTGGGCGTCGGTGTCGCGGTCGTCCGCCGTGCGGAAGTAGATGCCGGTGGGGCGGTGCGGGTCGCGGCCGACGCAGCGGGTGTCCACGCCGTAGCGGGCGATCGCCTCGACGAGGTGGTCGCCGAAGCCGTCGGCGCCGACGCGGCTGACCCAGCGGGTGCGGTGCCCGGCCGCGGCGAGGGCGCAGGCGACGTTCGACTCGGCGCCGCCGATTCCGCGATCGAAGGAGGGGACGTCGGCGAGGCGGCCCGCGCGGGAGGGCAGGAACGTGACCATGGACTCGCCGAGTGCCACGACGTCCACTGCTGCCTGCGCGGCCTCTGCGGCGTTTGCGGCCTCTGCCGTCACGATCTTTCCTGCCCCTCAACCGACTGTCCGGATCCGTTGACCCGGCGTTGGCTCGGATGTTAGACAGCAGTAAGCGACATACGCAATGACCGTTGCACATTATGCAACGCACCTTTTCGAGGAGGCGCCATGGCCGCCGACAACGCCGCAGACCACTCCGCCGGACGTGCCGCCCGGGAGCTCGCACGGCTCAGCGAGGAGCGAGTGGACCACCGCTTCAAGGGCCTGCCCCCGGACGCGGAGGGACTGACGGTCGGCGAGCTCGCGGCACAGCGCCGCAACCTCTTCACGGACGGCTTCACCACCCCCGTCCTCGCCCTCTCCGCCGAGCGCCTGGAGCACAACCTCGCGCTGATGGAGACGTACTCCGAGCGGCACGGCCTCGCCTTCGCCCCGCACGGCAAGACGTCCATGGCTCCGCAGCTCTTCGCGCGGCAGATGGAGCGCGGCGCGTGGGGCATCACGCTGGCTGTGCCGCATCAGGTGCGGGTGGCGCGTGCCTTCGGGGTGGAGCGGATCTTCCTCGCCAATGAGCTGGTGGACGCTTCGGCGCTGCGCTGGATCGCGGGCGAACTGGACGCCGATCCCTCCTTCCGCTTCATCTGCTACGTCGACTCCGTGCCCGGCGTCGCCCTGATGGACGCCGCTCTGCGCGAGGCGAACGCGACGCGTCCGGTCGACGTCGTGGTGGAGCTCGGCGCGGGCGACGGGGCGCGCACCGGTGTGCGCACCGAAGCCGAGTGCGTGGAGATCGCCAACGCGGTCGCGGCGGCGGACACGCTGCGTCTGGTGGGCGTCGCGGGCTACGAGGGCGAGGTGCCGGAGGCGACGCCCGAGCGCGTGCGCGCCTGGCTGGAGCGGCTCACCGCGCTCGCGGTCGACTTCGACAAGGCGAACCGGTTCGCGGACCTGGACGAGGTCGTCGTCAGCGCCGGTGGCAGCGCGTGGTTCGACGCCGTGGCGGACGTCTTCGCCCAGATCCCCGAACTGTCGGTGCCTGTCCTGAAGTTGCTGCGTTCGGGTGCGTACGTCTCTCATGACGACGGCCACTACCGCCACCTGACCCCCTTCAACCGCGTCCCGGACGAGGGCGCGCTGCACCCGGCGTTCCGGCTCTGGGCGCAGGTGGTGTCCCGGCCCACGCCGGAGCAGGCGTTCACGAACGCGGGGAAGCGGGACGCGGCGTACGACATCGACCTGCCCGAGGCGCAGGTCGTCCACCGGGGCGGGGTGGACCGGCCTGCTACGGGCGTCACGGTGACGGGCCTCTCCGACCAGCACGGGTGGGTCCGTACGACCCCGGAGGCGGATCTCGCCGTGGGTGACTGGGTGGGCATGGGGCTCTCGCACCCGTGCACGTCCTTCGACAAGTGGCAGCTGATTCCCCTGGTCGAGGGCGACGGAACGGTCACGGATTACATCCGCACCTATTTCTGACCCCTGGGCCTTGGGCGGATCCCCGATCACCCCGCGGTGCCGGGTGGGCGAACAAGCAGAACCGCCGCTCCGCGGCGGGTGTCTCCCACCCACCCACCCGATTGCCCCGCGGCACGAGGGGGTGGGCGGGTGGGGACACCGCACACGCTGGGGACGGTGGGACGACCGCCACCCCCCGCAACGACCCGCAAGGGCCAGTCGCCGACGGTGGCTCGCCCCCGCCAGGGCCACCCGCACCCGACGACGAGAGTCGCACGGGTGGTGCGGGTGGGAGACACAACCCGGCCGGAGGCCGGATGCACCACACGCAGCCCGCAGCCAAGCAAAGAGAGAGGCACCCCGTGGACCTCGTCATCCAAGACGCCCGCGTCATCGACGGCACCGGAGGTGCCTCCTACCGAGCCGACGTCGGCGTACACGAAGGCAGGATCACCGAGATCCGCAGGGAGGGCGAAGGCCCCCGCCTCTCGGGGACCCGCACGGTCGAGGCCGAAGGCCTCGCCCTGGCCCCCGGGTTCATCGACATGCACGCCCACAGCGACCTCGCCCTCCTCCGCGACCCGGACCACAGCGCGAAGGCCGCCCAGGGCGTGACCCTGGAGGTCATCGGCCAGGACGGGCTGAGCTACGCACCGGTCGACGACCGCACCCTCGCCCAGGTCCGCCAGGCCATCACCGGCTGGAACGGCGAAGGCAGCGACATCGACTTCGACTGGCGCACGGTCGGCGAGTACCTGGACCGCCTCGACCGCTCGCACGGCGGCCACGGCATCGCCGTCAACGCGGCCTACCTCATCCCCCAGGGCACCGTCCGCATGTACGCGGTCGGCTGGGACGACCGCCCGGCGACCCCCGCCGAGGTCGAGCGGATGAAGCAGCTCGTCGCCGAAGGCATGGAGCAGGGCGCCGTCGGCATGTCCTCCGGCCTCACCTACACCCCCGGCATGTACGCCGACGACTCCGAACTCACCGAGCTCTGCAAGGTGGTGGCCCAGTTCAACGGCTACTACTGCCCCCACCACCGCAGTTACGGCGCCGGCGCCCTCCAGGCGTACGAGGAGATGGTCAACCTCACGCGCACCGCGAACTGCCCCCTCCACCTCGCGCACGCCACCATGAACTTCGGCGTGAACAAGGGCAAGGCCCCCGACCTGCTCGCCCTCCTCGACACCGCGCTCGCGGGCGGCGCCGACATCACCCTCGACACCTACCCCTACACCCCCGGCTGCACAACTCTCGTCGCCATGCTGCCCAGTTGGGCCAGCGAGGGCGGGCCCGACGCGATTCTCGCCCGGCTGAAGGACGACGAGACCGCCGAGAAGATCCGCCACCACATGGAGATCATCGGCGCCGACGGCTGTCACGGCGTACCGATCGAATGGGACAAGATCGAGATCTCGGGTGTGAGCGACCCCGGTCTTGCCTCCTGCGTGGGCAAGACCGTCGCTCAGTCCGCCGCCCAGCGCGGCGAGGAGCCCTGGATCACCGCCCGCCGCCTCCTCATCAACGACAAGCTGGGCTCCACGATCCTCCAGCACGTCGGCCACGAGGAGAACGTCCAGGCGATCATGCAGCACCCCGTGCACACGGGCGGCAGCGACGGCATCCTCCAGGGCTTCAAGCCGCACCCGCGCGCGTACGGCACGTTCCCGCAGTACCTCGGGCGCTACGTACGCGAACTCGGCGTCCTCACCCTGGAGGACTGCGTCGCCCACCTCACCGGACGCCCGGCGGCCCGCCTGCGCCTGCCCGACCGGGGCCTCGTACGCGAGGGCTACCGCGCCGACCTGGTCCTCTTCGACCCGGAGACGGTCGCGGCGGGCTCCACCTTCGACGCTCCCCGCACGCTTCCCTCCGGCATCCCGCACGTCCTGATCGACGGCAAGTTCGTGATGGAGGACGGGCGACGCACGGACGTCCTCGCGGGACGGTCGGTGCGCCGGACTCCCTAGGTGGCGGGGCTCGGCCCCCGAACGCGAGAAGCCGATTCTCCTTGGCGGTCACACTTCGTGGCCAGGGGCTCCGCGCCGCCGAGCCGGGAGGCTTCGCGGTGCCTGCGGCCTTGCTGCATGCCGGGGCCGCCCGGTTGTCCTGAGGTTGGCGGTTCCGGGCCGGGAGTCAAGGGCGCTCCTGCGTCGCGTCGGCTGCGCCGATTCCGCTTCGCTCCACCCTTGACACCCGTCCCTCCACCGCGCGAAGCGATATGACCGGGCGGCCACGGGGTGGGACTCTCGACCACTCCCGTCAGGCCATCACCCTCTCGCTGCCGGGTGCGGCCCGGCTCATTGCGCGTGACCCCCAGGGGGGAGAAGGGCGGGCGCCCGGTCCGCAGCCGCTCCGGGGAGGGGTGCCGGTCTCGTCAAGCGGCTGCGGACCGGATCTGCGTGCTGACGGGGAGGCCCTGGGGGGGGCGGGTTCGGTGCGACTTTCCTGCAATCCGCGTGGGGTGGCGCACCTACTTTGGGAAAGTTGTGTTCTGGCAGAAGGGGGGCGCACGCGTCGCCGGATGCGCCTTCTTGGAAATAGGTGTAGGTGCCGGACCAGCGAAGCCCCAAGCCAGGCCCGCGCGCCCGCTACCCCTAACTACTTCTTCTTGCCCTTGATGTCGATGTGGGCGTTGAACTTCGCGCCCAGGATCGTCACGAACACGTTGCCCTGCCGGCCGCGTGTGTCCAGGGTGCCCCCGACCTGCCCCTTGCCGAGGGCGGCCTTGTCCTGGATCGCGGTCGAGCGGAGGTTCGTGAACTGGTTGTAGCGCTGCGACGCCAGGTCGGCGGCTTCCGCCCACTCCTCCTGGAAAGAGGAGTATTCGGTCTCCGTCATGCCGGAACCGAACGTGAAGTTGGGATGGTTGGCCTGCTCGTAGTGGTGCCTGCACAGATTGAGGAGCGAGCCGGCGTCGCTCGACACCCCGACCGCATTCACAAAGGAATCGGCCTGCTTCTTGATCTCCGCCGTACGTTCCGCCACCCGTGCCGCGCGCCGCTGTTCGGCCACGTCGTCGTCGAGGGTCTTCTTGGCCGCCGCCAGACCGTTGTTCTTGTCCTCGTAGGTCGCGATGCGGACGGAGGCTTCCCGCTTGCGCTGCGGGATCAGTCCCCAGGGAAGGCCGATCGACTCGCTGTACTCGGTGAGCAGGTCGGTCGCTTCCGTCTCGTCGTTCGCGTATTCCACGTGACCGATCATCTTGGTCATGGTGTCCCCTTTCTCCCCGCCGGTCCGTCCGGCGACGAGTCGCGCGGGCAACGTCTCACCGGAGCGGGCCGCCGTCACCGGGTGGCGGCCCGTCCGGTTCTCGCCGCTGGGCCCCCTACCTCAAGGCGGTCCCGCCCTCTTCGATGCACTCGATGTCGTCCTGCTCCATACCGGTGCGCTCGGCGAGCTGTGCCGAACTCAGTACGCGGGCTACCTCACGCGCGGCACAGCGCCAGCTCGATCCACACCGTCTTGCCGATCCCGTACGGCCGGGGGTGCGACCCCCACGCGTCGGCCAGCAGCTCCACCAGGGCAAGCCCCCGCCCCGACTCGTCGTCCGGCCCCGCCGGAACCCGCCCGTGCCGTACGGCATTGGTCATCAGCTCACTGAGCAGCAGTACGGCGGTGTCCGCCACGTCGTTCGGGACCTTCCAGGCGCGCGCCTGCTCGGCCAGCAGTGACCGTGCCCTGCCGACACTGCGCGGCCCGCGCGGCAGCCGCCAGGCAATCTCCCTCGGCAGAGGGGAAGTTGCGCGTTCCATGCCTCATACGCTGAGGGGCGGTCGCTATGACCGAGGTGAACTCCCAGCCGGTGAGATGTGCGATGCGCATGGGTTGTTGCTGTCTGCACAGGACTATCTGAAGCCGGAGCCGTTTCCGGCGCGGTCGCAAGAATTCATGCAGGCGGAGGCCGAGGCCATCGCCATCCATCGGAGGCGTACGACACGCTCGCCCGGCTCGGGGCGGCCGACAACCGGCTGACGCTCTCGGCGGCCGAGTGCGCCGCCCTCGAAGAGCTCGCCGCCCAGTGGCTCGCGCGCGGGGTCACGCCCGAGGGGCTCGTGCGCGCCCTCACCGCCGGGCTGCCGGAGCAGGTGCACTCCCCCGGCGCCTTCGTCCGCCGCAGGTCACCGCACGGCGTCAGGTCCTCGTGGAGTGCACGGGCTGCGGCGTGCCGGGCCTCCCCGAAAGGCTGCCGGACGGGCTCTGCAAGCCGGGGACAAGGCGGCGGCAGCGGGATGGCGAAGGGCCCCGCCGCCGCGCTGCCGAGTGGCGGCGCTCAGAAGCCGTACGAGTCTTCCACCCGTCTCGTACAACTCTTCGACTCCCTGGAGTGTCTATGGCACCGTCCAGCACAGCTCCAAGGAGTGAACCTTCATGCCCCTGCCTTTCCGCACTGTCGTTGCCACCGCGGCCGTCTCCGCGCTGACCGGCGGTCTGTTGGTCGTCGGCCCAGTGGCGTCGGCCGCCGCCGCTCCTGCCAAGCTCGCCGACGACTTCAACGGCGACGGGCACCGGGACATCGCGGTCGGCGCGCCGTACAAGACCGTCGGCGGGGCGGAGGCCGCGGGTGAGGTGGTCGTGGCCTTCGGGACGGCCGACGGCCTGGCCACCACCGTCAAGGCCTCTCTCACTCAGAGCTCCGCGGGAGTGCCGGGCACGCCGGAGGACAGTGACCACTTCGGGATGTCGATCGCCAGCGGCGACCTCGACGGTGACGGGTACGCGGACCTCGTCGTGGGCGCCGACGGTGAGGACGTGGGGGCCTATGAGGGCCAGGGCAGCGTCACCATCCTGTGGGGCGGCACCAAGCCGTTCACCACCAGCACCACCACCACTGTGGAGAATCCGGAGCAGTGGCAGGCCCACGGCTGGGACGTCGCGGTGGGGGACTTCACCGGCGACAGCGGCGCGGACCTCGCGGTGATCGAGCCGGGAGCGGTCGTCGTGTACAAGGGCGGCCTCGCCCGGGGCAGCAACCCGGTCCCTGCGTACACCCTGTCGGCCTCCAGTGCGGGCCTGCGGTTCTCGGAGGCCGCCGTGGGCGACGTCAACGGGGACGGCAAGGACGACCTGGCGGTGACCGGCGATGCCGGTACCGGACGTCCGGGCACCGCCGTCTTCACGGGCCAGGAGGGCAGTCCGAACCGCATTCAGCGCGTGGACGACGGCAACACCGCCGTCGCGCTCGGTGACATCAACGGCGACGGCTTCGACGACATGGCCACGTCCCTGACCTGGCCCGACTTCTTCTCCGTCGAAGACCCCAGCAACGGCTCCGGCTACGTCACCGTCCGCCTCGGCAGCAGCACGGGCTTCGGTGAGCCGGTGACCCTGCACCAGAACAGCACTGGCGTGCCCGGCGCCAACGAGGACGGTGACAACTGGGGAGCCTCGGTGGCGATCGGTGACGTCACCGGCGACGGCAAGGCCGAACTGGTGGTCGGCGCCAACGGCGAACAGCTCGGCGACCTGGACAACGCCGGCGACGTGACCGTGTTCCGAGGTTCCGCCTCCGGTGTCTCGCAGTCCGGGGTCGTGCGCATTTCCCAGGACACCGCCGGAGTTCCGGGCGCCGCCGAGGCCGGGGACCTCTTCGGCGCGCAGGTCCGTATCGCCGACTACGACAAGAACGGCAAGGGCGACCTGGCGGTGACCGCCTCCTTCGAGAACGACCGCAGCGGTGGCCTGTGGACCCTGCCGGGCTCGTCGTCCGGCCTCACCGGTACCGGTTCCAAGTCCCTCAGCTCGGCCGAGTTCGGCCTCGCGACCGGCTCGCGGTTCGGCGAGACCCTCCAGGACTGACGACGGCCCCCATCCCCGTCTCCGTGACGGGGATGGGGGCCGCGTGCGCCGGGCGGGGCGAACTCGCTACCTCTGGGCAGCGGCCGGTCGCGGCAGCTTGCAGCCCTTGCGGGTGAGGTCGATCTTGCTGTCGTGGGTGACGCAGGGGACGATTCCGTACGTCTGCTGGGCGTAGTTGATGCCCTTGCGGACCGTCACCTTGCCGTTTCGGTCGACCTCGCACGGGTTGTTGAGGGTGCAGCGCTCGCCGTCCTCGTTCCCGGTGTTGTTGACTGCGGTGACCTTGCCGGTCTTGTGGTCGATCACCGGTGAGCCGGACGTGCCGCCGATGGTCTGGCACTCGGGGGTGTAGCGGACGGAGTCCTTCCAGGTCCACTCGCCCTCCTTGAGGCGGTACGCGAACCCGTCGATCTTGCAGGTGTACGTCTCTTTCCAGTACCCCGAGACGACAGTGATGGCCCGCTTCTTGACCGGGTGGGCGTCCTCGATCTCCAGCGCCTTGATGCCGTACTTCTTCTTGATGTCGGCGTAGCTGGTGGTGAGTTGGTACAGCGAGATGTCCGTGTCGGTCATCGTCGCGTACGAGATCTTGCTCGCCGTGAGTGTCGCCTTCTCCGCGCCCTTCGCGTCCAGGAGCTTGAAGGTGCGGGTGGACGGCTGGTCGACTATGACCTCGCCCGCCGCCGGGAAGCCGCTCTCCAGGCAGTGGCCGTTGGAGAGGACGAGCGCGGGGTCGTCCGCCTTCGACTGCGGCATGCGGACGACGGAGCCCGAACAGTTGCTGAGCGCGACGGTCCCCGCGAAGTCGACGCCCTTCTTCGCGGCCTCCCCCGCCGCCGTCGAGGGTGCGCTGTCCGGAGCCGCGACCGAAGGCGCGGAGCCGAACCCTACGAGGGTGAGGGCGAGTAATCCGCCCGCGAGAGCCTTCTTCATGTGTGGAGCCCCCCTTGCAGCTGTGCCCTGTGTGGTTGTCATGGGCATTCTTCGGGGGCTCGCGGATCAGGAACAAGGGGTGAGAACCCTTGCATTTCGGTGGGGCCACCCCGCTCGGGGCGGCCCCACTCTTGCCCGGAGCCTTACGGCTTGGGGAGCGCGCAGCCCTCACGGCTCAGGTCGATCTTGTTGCCGGGTGCCACGCACGGCACGATCCCGTACGTCTGCTGCGCGTAGTTGATGCCCTTGCGGACCGTCACCTTGCCGCTCTCGTCGACCTCGCACGGGTTGTTGTCCGTGCACTCCTCGCCGCTCTCGTTGCCGGTGTTGTTGACGGCGACGACTTTGCCGGTCGCGTCATCGATCACCGGGGAGCCCGAAGTGCCGCCGATGGTCTGGCAGTCGGGGGTGTAGCGGACCGAGTCCTTCCAGGTCCAGTTCCCCTCCTTGAGGCGGTAGGCGAAGCCGTCGATGCTGCACTTGTACATCTTCTTCCAGTAGCCGGAGGCGACGGTGATCGCCTTGCCCTGCTCCGGGTGCGCCGCGTTCAGCTCAAGGGCCTTGATGCCGAACTCGCTCTCGATCTCGCTGTAGGTGCTGGTGAGTTCGTAGAGCGAGAGGTCCGTGTCCGTCATCGTGCCGTAGGCGATCTTGCTCGCCTTGACCGTGCCGGCGTCACCGCCGCTGGAGTCGAGGAGGGTGAAGCTGCGCGACGACGGCTTGTCGAGGACGACCTCACCGGGCGCCGGGAAGCCTGCCTCCAGGCAGTGGCCGTTGGACATCACGAGCGCGGGGTCGTCCGGCTTCGAGTCCGCCACGCGGACGACGGAGCCGGAACAGTTGCTCAGCGCCACGGTGCCCGCGAAGTCAACTGCCTTGGCCTTGGCGGGCCGTTCGTCGCTGACGGCCGTCGCGGGCGCCGCCGTCGCTCCGAGGAGCAGGGCGGAGAAGCACGCGGCGACGAGAGGCTTGTTCATGTGGGGGGTCCCCTCTGATGACTGTGTGACCGAAGTTGCTTCGGTTTTGTCATGCGCATTGTTGAGGTACTCGGCCGCGAGGACAAGACCGCATCCGGACACGGCTGACCGCTGACAGGACGGTCCGGATGCCGCGCGGGGCGCCGCCGCGTGCCCTACGTGGCGCAAAACACGAGGCAGGTCTCGTTACGCGCCCGTAAGCTCGCGGACATGCAGGTCATCCAGTCGACGAAGCTCGCCAACGTCTGTTACGAGATCCGGGGCCCGGTGCTCGAGGAGGCGATGCGGCTGGAAGCTGCGGGCCACCGCATCCTCAAGCTCAACACCGGCAACCCCGCGGCCTTCGGGTTCGAGTGCCCTCCCGAGATCCTGGAGGACGTCCTCCGCAACGTCGGCGACGCGCACGGATACGGGGACGCGAAGGGCCTGCTCGCCGCCCGCCGCGCGGTGGTCATGCACAACCAGACCCTGGGCATCGAGACGGACGTCGAGCACGTCTTCATCGGCAACGGCGTCTCCGAGCTCATCGTCATGGCCATGCAGGGCCTGCTCGACGACGGCGACGAGGTACTCGTACCGGCGCCGGACTATCCGCTGTGGACGGCCGCGGTCTCGCTCTCCGGCGGCACGGCCGTGCACTACCGCTGCGACGAGCAGGCGGACTGGATGCCGGACCTCGCCGACATCGAGCGCAAGGTGACCGACCGCACCAAGGCGCTCGTGATCATCAACCCGAACAATCCGACGGGCGCCGTGTACAGCGAGGACATGCTGCGCGGCCTCACCGACATCGCACGGCGCCACAATCTCCTGGTCTGCTCGGACGAGATCTACGACAAGATCCTCTACGACGACGCGGTCCACACCCCCACCGCCGCCATCGCCCCCGACCTGCTCACCCTCACCTTCAACGGCATGTCGAAGGCGTACCGCGTGGCCGGTTACCGCGTCGGCTGGGTGGCGATCTCCGGGCCGAAGGCGCACGCGTCCTCGTACATCGAGGGCCTGACGATCCTCGCGAACATGCGCCTGTGCGCGAACATGCCCGGCCAGCACGGCGTGGTCGCGGCGCTCAGCGGACGGCAGACCATCAACGACCTCGTCCTGCCGGGCGGGCGCCTGGTGGAGCAGCGCGACACCGCGTACGACCTGCTTACGCAGATCCCCGGCGTGAGCTGCGTGAAGCCCAAGGGGTCGCTCTACCTCTTCCCGCGGCTCGACCCGAAGGTCTTCAAGATCAAGGACGACCGCCAGATGGTGCTCGACCTGCTCCGCGCCGAGAAGATCATGGTCGTCCACGGCACGGGCTTCAACTGGCCGGAGCCGGATCACTTCCGGGTGGTCACGCTGCCCACGACGACGGATCTGACCGAGGCCGTCACCCGGATCGGGAACTTCCTGGACGGCTACAGCCAGCCCTAGTCCCGGGATCAGCCCCGGGATCAGCCCCGGGATCAGCCCCGGCTCAACTTTAGACTGAATCTAATGTAGGATGGCTTTCAAGCTACCCGCCAGGAGGCCATCCCATGTACGAGCCGATCCGCACCAAGTCGGTCCATGCCATGGCCGACCCGGGCGACTTCCCGCACCGCTCCCGCGAGGAGGAGCTGGACATCCAGCTCGCCGCGCATCTGGCCGCGCTCCTCGCCGTCACGGACGAGTTGCGCGCCCTCGCGCCCGGCGCCGACCTCGACGACGCCGCCGAGCAGCTGGCGTCCGAGGTGGCCCGGCTGCGCGGAGGCCTCACGCCCGTCCGCTCGGCCGTGGTGACCGCGATCCACGAACCGCACCTCACCGCCCTGCACCAGCGCGCCCATGCCCTCGCGGGCCGCGCCCTGGTGGTGGCGGCGTCCCGCGCTGACACGGCGGCGGCGATTCTCGCTGCGCGGCGCATGGATGCGCATGAGGGCGCTGCCCGCCTTGTGGGCGCCCTCTGAGCTGCCGCTGAGGCTGCTTGCGCGGCCGCGGGTGCGCCGTGGCTGGGCGCGCAGTTCCCCGCGCCCCTTCGGGGGCGCGGCCATGAACGGCCCCGGTCCGAAGGCCCTGAGGTCTTCGGACCGGGAGCCATCTACCCGGCTAGCTGATCACCCGTACCGTCGCCTCGGCCGACGAGCCCGTGTGCAGCGCGTCGCCCTCGTAGCTCACCGCGTAGACCGTCCTGCCCCTCTTGCTCGGCAGGTCCCTGACCTTGAACGTGCCGTCGGCCGCGACCGATGCCGAGGTCAGCTCGCCCGTCGTGCCGAACCGGTCGGTCCGCGTCACCTTCAAGCTGATCCCGGACGGCAGCGCACGCCCCTGCCCGGTCAGCTTGCCGGTGATCTCGACGCCGCCCGCGCGCGTCGCCTCGGCGGGCGCCGTCAGCTCGATCGCCGTGGCCGCCTTCGCGACGTCCACGGTGACCGTGACGTCCTCGGCGGGGCGGTGCGTGACATCGCCGAGGAACCGCAGCGTGTACGTCGCCTCGCCCAGCCGGTCCGGCACGTCCAGGACGGTGAAGCTGCCGTCCGCCGCGACCTTGGCCGCCGCCACGTCCGTCGTGCCGTCCGCGTCCTTGCGGACCGCCTCCACCTTCACCGGCTCCGCGGGCGCGGGCCCGTCCAGCTCCAACTTGCCGCGGATACCGAGGGGTTCACCGACCACGGGCTTAGCGGGCGTGGTGCTGAGCGTGCCCGAGAAGCGCGAGTCGTACTGGGCCGCCGGCGGCTTGATGACGTGCAGCCAGTGGCTGCTGCCGCCGTCCGAGGTCACCGCGAAGAGCCGCGAGCCGTCCTTGGCCCAGCCAAGGCCCTGCGGCACGACCCGCGAGCCGTCGAGCTCCCCCTCGAAGGCGAACTCGATCGGGGTGGTGCCGTCCGCCGGGTCGGCGGGCTGGATCAGCAGATCGGAGGTGCTGCCGGACGCGACCGCGCCCCGCGCCACGTACTTCCCGTCGCCGCTGAACGCCACCGCCGACGCCTTCGCGCCCTCGGCCAGGGGCTGGTACGCCGCCGGGGCGTCCGACAGATCGGCGGCGTCGAGCAGCCGGGTGCCGTACGCGGCGTCCGCGACGGCGATCCGCTTGCCGTCGGCGCTCTGGGCGATGTCCTTCAGGTCCAGGGCGCCCTTGCCCTCGGCGTCCGCGAAGCGCCGCTGGGGCCCGCGCACCAGGGTCTCGCCGCTCGCGTCGAAGGTGGTGAGGAACGCGTTGGCCTCGTTGCCCGCGCCCGCCTGCCCCATCACGAGCCGGTCGGGCGCCTCTGGGCCGGCCTCCAGCCTCAGCCGTCCCTGGCTGCTCCAGCCGGTGTTGACGAACGATGTGTCCTTGACGCCGTACAGGTCCGCGGCGTTGTCGGGCCGGTCGCAGTACGAGCCGGTGTACGGCGTCTCCGTGAACCACGTCTTGCCGCCCGCCACGGCCACGTCCCGGCCGCACTCGACGTCGTAGGGCGTGTAGGACGCGCCGCTCTTGGTCTGCGTCGCCGTGTCGAACGCCACGATCCGGTTGGACACCGACACGTTCAGCGTCGCGCCGTCCGCGCTGAGCGCCATGCCGGAGGCCGGCTGGTCGGTGGCGAGTGAACCCACCCGCTGGCCCTCGAAGTTGTAGACCCAGACCTGGCTGGCGCCGCTGCTCTTTCGTCCGTCGGTGACATAGACACGCTCGTGCGCGTTGTCGACCACCATCGCCCCGAACGTGGAGATCGGCAGCTTGGCCGCCTCGTCCGAGGGCGTGGCGGCGTACGCGGCGGGTGTGCCGACGGCGACGAGGCCCGCCGAGCCGAGCACCACCGCGAGCGCGGCGCCCGTCACACGTCTCAACCGCTGAGAGTTCTTCAACTTGGCCCCCCACAGGCTGTGTTGACGGCCGCAGCAAATCGGCGGGCCGCCTTGTGGGGTCATTGAAACATGTGAGGGGCATGTGAAGGCAAGGTACCCAATATGCGGATGTAAACGGACTGACTCGCTCCTCACATGCCGGAAGACCCCGCACGCCGTTGTGCGGGGTCTTCCGGTATGCGCGGTACGTCAGCCGAGACGCTGCACCAGGGCGCGGTACTCGTCCCACAGCTCCTTGGGCGTGTGGTCGCCGAAGGTGTTCAGGTGCTCGGGGATCAGCGAGGCCTCGTCGCGCCAGACCTCCTTGTCGACCGTGAGCAGGAACTCCAGGTCGGCGGCGGGCAGTTCGAGCCCTTCCGTGTCCAGCGAGTCGGCCGTCGGCAGGATGCCGATGGGGGTCTCGACGCCCTCGGCCCTGCCGTCGAGGCGGTCGACGATCCACTTCAGGACGCGGCTGTTCTCACCGAAGCCGGGCCACACGAACTTGCCCTCCGCGTTCTTGCGGAACCAGTTCACGTAGTAGATCTTCGGGAGCTTCGACTGGTCGGGCTTGTCCGCGCCGACCTTGACCCAGTGGGCCATGTAGTCGCCCATGTTGTAGCCGCAGAACGGCAGCATGGCGAACGGGTCGCGGCGCAGCTCGCCGACCTTGCCCTCGGCGGCCGCGGTCTTCTCGGACGCGACGTTCGCACCGAGGAAGACACCGTGCTGCCAGTTGAAGGACTCCGTCACCAGCGGCACCGCGCTGGCGCGACGGCCGCCGAAGAGGATCGCCGAGATCGGCACGCCCTTGGGGTCCTCCCACTCGGGCGCGATGATCGGGCACTGCGAGGCGGGGGTGGTGAAGCGCGCGTTCGGGTGCGCGGCCGGGACACCCGACTCGGGGGTCCAGTCGTTGCCCTTCCAGTCGGTGAGGTGGGCGGGAGTCTCCTCCGTCATGCCCTCCCACCAGACGTCGTTGTCGTCGGTGAGCGCGACGTTCGTGAAGACCGAGTTGCCCCACAGGGTCTTCATGGCGTTGGCGTTGGTGTGCTCGCCGGTGCCGGGCGCGACGCCGAAGAAACCGGCCTCGGGGTTGATCGCGTAGAGCCGGCCGTCCTCGCCGAAGCGCATCCAGGCGATGTCGTCACCGATGGTCTCGACCGTCCAGCCGCGGACCGTCGGCTCCAGCATGGCGAGGTTCGTCTTGCCACAGGCGCTCGGGAACGCGGCCGCGACGTACTTGCTCTCGCCCTGCGGGGGCGTGAGCTTGAGGATCAGCATGTGCTCGGCCAGCCAGCCCTCGTCGCGCGCCATGACGGAGGCGATGCGCAGGGCGTAGCACTTCTTGCCGAGCAGGGCGTTGCCGCCGTAGCCCGAGCCGTACGACCAGATCTCGCGGTCCTCGGGGAAGTGCGAGATGTACTTGGTGGAGTTGCAGGGCCACGGCACGTCGGCCTCGCCCGCTTCGAGCGGCGCGCCGAGCGTGTGGACGGCCTTGACGAAGAAGCCGTCCTCGCCGAGCTCGTCCAGGACCGCCTGGCCCATGCGGGTCATGGTGCGCATGGAGACGGCGACGTACGCGGAGTCGGTGATCTCGACGCCGATGGCGGAAAGCGGCGAGCCGACCGGGCCCATGCAGAAGGGCACGACGTACATCGTGCGACCGCGCATCGAGCCGCGGAAGACGCCCTTCTCGCCCGCGAAGATCTCCCGCATCTCGGCGGGGGCCTTCCAGTGGTTGGTCGGGCCCGCGTCCTCCTCCTTCTCGGAGCAGATGAAGGTGCGGTCCTCGACGCGCGCGACGTCGGTCGGGTCGGAGGCCGCGTAGTACGAGTTCGGGCGCTTGATCGGGTCGAGCTTCTTGAAGGTGCCCTTGGCGACGAGCTCCTCGCACAGGCGCTCGTACTCAGCCTCGGATCCGTCACACCAGACCACGCTGTCCGGCTGCGTCAGTTCGGCGATCTCGCTCACCCAGGAGACGAGGTCCTGGTGGTTGGTGGGAACGGTGCCCAGGGGCTCAGAGAGAAGGGGAGCCGCGATGTCGCGCGCCACGATTGCTCCTATACGGGGGGTTTATAGGTTTGTTGCCCCGTGGGGGCTGCGACCCGGACGCTTCACGTGTTGATCCCTCTGGCGCTCATCCGGTGCCGACCGCACTCATTTGATCATCCGACGCTTCTGCGCATATGTCCAGAGGGCCTCCCACATGAGCGGCGTGAGCATCGCCACTCGCTCGGGCGGCCTCCCGTGCGCGAATCCGTCACTTGTACGCTCGGGTATCACCGTGAGCATCGCCACTTGTGGGCCACGGTTCCCCATGACTGATGCCTAACTTACGGTTGCGTAGGTACGATTCTCCTCATGACCGCTCCCGTCCCTGACGCGATCACGAACACCCAGGACACCAGCCGCGACCCGGCCTCCGGCTCCGACTCGTCCATGCTCGAAGAAGTGAAGCCGAAGATGCGCGGCTGGCTGCACGCGGGCATGTTCCCCGCGGTGCTCGTCTCCGGCATCGCGCTCCTGGCGCTCACGGATTCCACGCGCGCGCGGATCGCCTGCGGGATCTACGTCCTGACGGCGTGCCTGCTCTTCGGAGTGAGCGCGATCTACCACCGGGGCACCTGGAGTCCGCGCGCGGACGGCGTGCTGCGCAGACTCGACCACGCGAACATCTTCCTGATCATCGCGGGCACGTACACCCCGCTGACGATGCTGCTCCTGCCCGACTCCAAGGGGCAGTGGCTGCTCTGGGGCGTCTGGGGCGCGGCGGTGGCAGGCATCCTCTTCCGGGTCTTCTGGGTCGGCGCGCCCCGCTGGCTCTACACCCCCTGCTACATCGCGATGGGCTGGGCCGCGGTCTTCTTCCTGCCCGACTTCCTGCGGGCGGGCGGCGTCGCCGTCCTGGTCCTGGTGATCGTGGGCGGGCTGCTCTACAGCGCGGGCGGCGTGATCTACGGAATCAAGCGCCCCAACCCCTCCCCGCGCTTCTTCGGCTTCCATGAGGTCTTCCACTCCCTGACGCTGGCCGCCTTCGCGGTGCACTACGTGGGGATCTCGCTGGTGGCTTACGGACACGGATAAGCACACCCGCTCTCTTCATGGCCGCGGCTTTCGAGCCGCGGCCATTTGCGTTCGTCGATGGCCCCGCCTCGACGGTCCCGCCTCGACGGTCCCACATCTTGACGGTGACTACCTTTTGAGAGCTACTCTCAATTCATGGCCACTGTCACAAGCTCGTCTGCCGCGCAACGGCAGGACCCCCGCCGCTGGTGGGCGCTCGCCGCCCTGGTCGCGAGCATGCTCGTGCTCGGTTTCGACATGACGATCCTCAACGTCGCCCTGCCGACGATGGCCGGACAGCTGGACGCGAGCACGGGCGAGCAACAGTGGATGGCGGACGCGTACGTCGTCGTCTTCGCGGCCCTGATGCTTCCGGCCGGGCTGCTCGGCGACCGGTTCGGGCGCCGCAGGATGCTGATCACCGGGCTCGGGATCTTCCTGGTGGGCTCGTTGATCGGCACCCTGGTCGACTCCGTCGAGCTGGTCGTCGTGGCACGGGCGGTCATGGGCATGGGCGGCGCGCTCGTCATGCCCCTCGCCCTGGCCGTGCTGCCCGCCCTCTTCGCCCCCGGCGAGCGGACCAAGGCCATCGGCATCGTCTCGGCGGCCTCCGCGCTCGGCGCGCCGCTCGGACCGATCGTCGGCGGCTGGCTCCTCGACCACTTCTGGTGGGGCTCGATCTTCCTGATCAACGTCCCGATGGTCGCGATCGGCATCACGGCCTGCGTCTTCCTGCTCCCGGAGACGACCGACCCGTCGTCCCCCAAGGTCGACGTCGCCTCCACCGCGCTCACCGCGGCCGGGCTCGGCGCGCTCATCTACGCGATCATCGAAGCGCCCGTACGCGGCTGGGGCGACCCCCTGATCCTCTCCATGTTCGGCGGCGCGCTCGCCCTGATCGCCGCGCTCGTCCTGCGGGAACGGAACATGCCGCGCCCGATGCTCGACATGTCGCTGCTCCGCAACCGCGGCTTCCTGCTCAACACGCTCGCGGCGACGCTCGTCATGTTCGTCCTGTCGGGCCTGATGTTCGTGCTCCCGCAGTATCTCCAGGCGGTCCTGGGGCACGACGCCTTCGGCACGGGCGTGCGGATGCTGCCGATGATGGGCGGACTCCTCGTCGCGGCGAAGTGCGCGGAGCCCGTCGTACGCCGCTTCGGCCCGCGCTCGGTGATCAGCTGCGGGCTCGTCGTGCTCGCCTTCGCGGCGATCCTCGGCAGCCGTACGACGATCGAGTCCGGCTACGGCTTCACCGCGCTGTGGCTCACCATCGCCGGACTCGGCTTCGGCTTCGCCGTCGTGCCGGCCATGGACTCGGCCCTCGGCGCGCTCCCCGTGGAGCGTGCGGGATCGGGCACGGGGCTCCTCATGACCGTGCGCCAGGTGGGCAGCGCCATCGGAATCGCGCTCCTCGGCTCCCTGCTCTCCAGCGTGTACGTCGACCGCCTCGACACCGCCAGGATCCCGGACGCGGCGGCGGACGCCGCGGGCGAGTCGGTGGTGGCCGCCCACGCGGTCGCCGAACGGCTGGGGGTCTCGAAGCTCGCCGACTCCGCCGACGAGGCGTACATCGACGGCATGGTGACGGTCCTCCTCGTCAGCGGTATCGCGGCGCTGGTGACAGCACTGCTGGTCGCGGCGCTGCTGCCGAAGGCGACTCCCGCGCCGCCGGACGCCGCCGACATGGCACGGCGGGCGACGGATGCCCGACAATGAGCGCCATGACGGCCGCACGTACCTCCGCTTCCTCGCACGGTCCCCAGCTGGGACAGCTGGGGCTGCGCGAACGGAAGAAACTGAAGACCCGCATCGCGATCCGTGAGGCCACGTACCGGCTGATCAACGAACAGGGCTACGACGCGACGACGGTCGAGCAGATCGCCGAGGCCGCCGAGGTGTCGCCGTCGACCGTCTTCCGGTACTTCCCGACCAAGGAGGACATCGTCCTCACCGACGAGTACGACCCGCTGCTCGAGGAGGAGCTGCGGGCGCGCCCCGCGGACGAGCCGATCGTGGAGTCCCTGCGGCACGTGCTGCGCAGGGCGGTGGGCCTCGGGTTCACCGAGGAGCCGGAGGTCTCGCGCCTGCGTACCCGCCTGATGATCGAGGTCCCGGCCGTGCGCTCCCGGATGCTGGAGAGCATGTCGGTCACCGGCCGGATGCTCTGCCGCGTCATCGCGGAACGCACCGGCCGCGACCCGGGTGAGCTGGAGGTCCGGGTGTTCTCCATGGGCCTGATCGGCGCGCTGACGGAGACGGCGGCCTACTGGGCGGAGCACGGCCACCAGGACGACCTGGGCGAGCTGGTGGGCCGCACGATGGACATGCTGGCCGCCGGTTTCGCCTCCGGACCCGGGGCGCCGTAAATCGTCGGCCGTCCGCGGGCGCCCCATGCCATCCTGACCGCATGAACGGTCCGGAGATCCTCATCGACTTCGCCCCCGAGCTGGGACTCTTCGTCGCGCACGAGCGAAGGGGCGGCCCCACCAAGGCCGTTACGGACGGTGCTTCCACGCTCGGGCACGTCGTCGAGTCGCTCGGGGTGCCGCTGACGGAGGTCGGCTCGCTCGTCGTGGACGGCGCCGAGGTCCCGGTCTCGCACGTACCGTCGGCGGACGAGTCGGTGGAGGTCCGCGCCGTCCCCCGCCCACAGCCCCTCCCCGACGCACCCCTGCGCTTCCTCCTCGACGTCCATCTCGGCACGCTGGCGCGGCGGTTGCGCCTCCTGGGCGTCGACGCGGCGTACGAGAGCACGGACATCGGCGACCCCGCCCTGGCCACGCGCTCGGCCGCCGAGCGGCGGGTGCTGCTCAGCCGGGACCGGGGGCTGTTGCGGCGGCGGGAGTTGTGGGCCGGGGCGTTCGTCTACAGCGACTCGCCGGAGGAGCAACTCCGGGACGTCCTGGGCAGGTTCGCGCCTTCCTTGCGGCCCTGGACTCGCTGCACCGCGTGCAATGGCTCGCTGAGGGCGGCGAGCAAGGAGGACGTGGCGGATCGCTTGGAGGGTGGTACGCGCGGGACGTATGACGTGTTCGCGGAGTGTGGGGATTGCGGGCGGGTGTATTGGCGGGGGGCGCATCATGATCGGCTGGAGGGGATCGTGGCGCGGGCGGTGAGTGAATTCTCCCCAACCCCGCCCCTTCCCGAAAACCCGCTCTGGCGCGGGGGCCTTGGTCGCCGCTGATCACCGGCTCCGCCGAGTTCGTCCTCAAACGCCGGACGGGCTATTCCAGCCCGTCCGGCGTTTGAGGACATCTTGTCGGGGGTCCAGGGGGCGGAGCCCCATGGTTTCGGGAAGGGGCGCCCGCGCGCGGAGCGCGCTAATAGGCTCAGTGGGGAAAGCCCCGCAGGGACCGCCCTGGCCTCAGCCCGAAAGCTTCGCCGCCAGTTCCCCCACGTCAGTCGTAGGCGCGTCGCAGACGAACCGTCGGCAGACGTAAGCCGCCGGCAGCCCATCCACCAGCCCCCTCCCCGCGAGCAGCGGAAGCTCGCCGCCCGCAGGGCCGACGGCGACCACGGCCCCGGGCGCAGCCCCCAGCAGGGCGGTGCGATGCAGCTCCCCGCCGACCGCGCCGATCACCGCGACCTCACGGGGACCGTCGAGCGCGGCCTCGGCCACCGCGAGACCGTGCCCGATGAACCGCGGCGCCCGAGGCGCGAGCCCCTTGACCACCCCCAACGCCCGCTCCGCGGCGAGCCGATGCGGCTCGGCCCCGGTCTGCGCCGCGTACGAGAGCAACGCCCCCGCGGCCGCCGTCCACCCGGACGGCACCGCGTTGTCGGTGGGATCCTGCGGCCGCCGGATCAACTGCTCCGCGTCCGCGGCCGTGTCGTACAGCGAACCGGACTCCGCGTCCACGAACTGGGCGAGCACGTGGTCGAGCAGGAACCCGGCGAACTCCAGCCACACGCCCTCCCCCGTCACGGAGGCCAGCGCGAGGAACCCCTCGGCGACATCGGCGTAGTCCTCCAACACGCCCGCGTTCGCGCCCACTTGGCCGTCCTTGGACGTACGCGAGAGTCGCGCCCTGTCGTCCATGTGCAGCCGCACGAGCAGGTCACCCGCGCCCACCGCGGCCGCCACCAGGTCCGGCCGCTCGAAGTACGCCCCCACCTCCGCGAGCGCCGCGACGGCGAGCCCGTTCCAGGCGGCGACGACCTTGTCGTCACGGCCGGGCGCGGGCCGCTGCGAGCGCGCGGCGAGCAGCCGCTCCCGGATCGAGGCGAGCCGCTCGGCATCCACGTCCCCGGCCCCGCCCTCCGGGAGCTGGAGCACCGAAGCACCCTCCTCGAAGGTGCCCTCCTCCGTCACCCCGAAGTACGCGGCGGCGATCTCGGCGTCCGCGTCGCCCAGCACCTCGCGCAGCTGCTCGGGCGTCCACACGTAGTAGGCGCCCTCGACGTGCTTGCCGCTCGTGGCGTCCTCGCTGTCCGCGTCGAGCGCCGAGGAGAACCCGCCCTCGTTCGTGCGCAGTTCGCGGACCATGAAGTCCGCCGTTTCCAGGGCGACGCGTCGTGCGAGGTCGGAGCCCGTGGCCCGCCACAGGTGGGCGTACGCCCGGCAGAGCAAGGCGTTGTCGTACAGCATCTTCTCGAAGTGGGGCACGGTCCACTCCCGGTCCACGGAGTACCGCGCGAACCCGCCGCCCAGCTGGTCGTAGATCCCGCCGCGCGCCATCCGCTCGCAGGTGTCGGACGCCATTTGCAGCGCGCCCTCCGAGCCGGTGCGGGCGTAGTGCCGCAGCAGGAACTCGACGACCATGGACGGCGGGAACTTGGGCGCGCCCCCGAAGCCGCCGCGCGAGGCGTCGTAGTCCCGCGTCAGGCCGAGCAGCGCCTGCGCGAGCTCGTCCTCGCCGGGCAGTTCGTCGGCGCCGAACGCAAGCTGGCGTTCGGAGAGGTCGCGCACGATCTTCCCGGCGACCTCGGCGACCTCCTCGCGCCGGTCCGTCCAGGCGCGCCGCACCCCGTCGGCCACCTGCTGGAAGGAGGGCATGCCGTGCCGGGGCTCGGGCGGGAAGTACGTGCCGAAGTAGAAGGGCTCGGCGTCGGGCGTCAGGAAGACCGTCATGGGCCAGCCGCCCTGGCCTGTCGCGGCCTGCACGGCCTCCATGTAGACGGCGTCGATGTCGGGCCGCTCCTCGCGGTCGACCTTGACGTTGACGAAGTGCGCGTTCAGGAAGGCGGCGGTCTCCGCGTCCTCGAAGGACTCGTGCGCCATGACGTGACACCAGTGGCAACTGCTGTACCCCACGCTGAGCAGCACAGGGACGCCTCGCTCCCGCGCCTGCGCGAAGGCCTCCGCCGACCAGGGCCACCAGTCGACGGGGTTGTCGGCGTGCTGAAGAAGATAGGGGGACGTCTCATGGGCCAGTCGGTTCGGCATGCCCTCCATCCTCGCGCACACGGAAGGGCGCCGCGCAGGTGCCACGGGTTCGCGGCGAGCCGCGCCCCGGGGACGCTTCCACGTGATCCGCGGACTCCCTCGCGCCGGAGCCCCGTACGCAGGACACTTGTGACCGCAGGCGACTATTGCTCTCGGAGGGGGACCCATATGCGGGACAGCCATCGGGCCGAAGCCGAGCGGCTGTTGGTGCGGGCCGTGGAAGAAGAGGTGCGGCGCTCCGGTGGGCGGATCGACGGGGGTGTGCTGCTCTCCCGGGCCCGGAGTGCGCTGGATGCCATGGGGCAGACCGCCGACGAGGAGTACGTGGCCTATACGCAGGCCGTCGACGAGGCGGAGGCCGGGCAGCTCTCCTTCGGGCAGCGGTATGCCAAGGAAGGGGCGGGAACTCCCCTGCTCGTGGCCGTCGTTGCGGCCGTGGGCGCGTGCCTGGCCGACCTGGCGCTCGGGACCGAGGTCTCGACCGCCCTGAGCGCGGGCGCCGCCGTCGGCGTCGTCGGCGCGGCCACCACCGTGGTCAAGGTCACCGCCCACCACGTGCCCGCGGCCAGCCGCCGCGCCGGTGCGATCAGCCAGCCGGGCGGGCCCGAGCAGCTGCGGCTGCAGTGGCTGACGGCCCTTGAGGTGCGGGGCATCCGGCCCTTCATCGAACAGCAGCGGGTGCTTCAGGCCTCCTCCGGCAAGAAGAAGGCCTCGCCCCAGCTGCGGGGCACGGACAAGAGCGCGGCCGCGCGCAGGCGCACCGTACTTGAGCAGTCCTTCACCCAACTCCCCGAGCCCGAGGGTCCGTTCACCGGGCGCCGCCCCGAGCTCGCCCGCGTCGCCCAGTGGGTGCACGCCGCGCGGGCCAGCACCGAGACCCGGCCCACCGTCGTCGTGCTGCACGGCGCGCCCGGCTCCGGGCGCTCCTCGCTCGCCGTCCGCGCGGCGCACGATCTGCGGGACCAGTTCCGGGGCGCCTGCGTCGTCGACCTGCGGGGCGAGAGCTCCCAGCCGCTGTCCACGCGGGACGCGCTCCTGCATCTGCTGAATCGATTGGGCGCCCCGCGCGAGCAGTTGCTGTTCCGGGAGCGTTCCTCCCAGGAGCAGCAGGTCAAGCGGCTCAGCGAGCTCTACCACCAGCATCTGACCGGCCTCGCGGTGACCGTCGTGCTCGACGACGCGAGCGACCCGGAGCAGGTCCGCATCCTCGTGCCCGAGCGCTCCGACAGCCTCGTCCTCGTCACCTCCCGCAAGCCCGTCGAGCTGCCCGCCGACCTCCCCGCCTGGGTGCACCAGCTGCCGGTGGAGCCGCTGGACGCGGCGGGCTCGGAGGAGCTGCTGCGGGAGGCCGCAGAGGACGCCTCCGGGCCCTACGACGCCGAATCCGCCGACGCCGTGCGGGAGTTGTGCGGCGGCCTGCCGCTCGCCCTGCGCGTCGCCGGGTCCTCGATCGGCGCGCGCACGACACGCCGGCTCGCCTCGGATCTCGCCGCGTACGGCCCCGTGGAGCCCGTCGAACGCGTCCTGTGGCTGCGCTACACCGACCAGACCGAGCCCGCCCGGCGCCTCCTGCGCAGGCTCGCGCTCGCCGGCCGCGCGTCCCTGGGGGCGGCGGCCGCCGCCGCGCTGCTCGGCGCCGACGAGACGGAGGCGGCCCGCCAGCTGTCCGCGCTCTCGCGCGCGGGCCTCGTCGACCACGTGCGCGGCAGCCGCTACCGCCTGCACGATCTCGTACGCGCCTTCGCGCTCGCCCGGCTCATCGACGAGGAGGAGCCCGCCGAGCGCACGGCCGCCCAGGAGCGGCTCATCGTCAGCTACAGCGAGCTCGCCGGATCGGTGATCCGCCTGGTCGACGGCAAGATGTCGACGCGGGCCGGGCAGTTCGACCGGCACGGCTTCGCCTCACTCGAAGCGGCCCTGCGCTGGCTCGACGACGAGTCGAGCTTCATCACGGCGACACTGCGGCACGCGGAGGGCGTGGACCAGGAGGCGGTGCTCCATCTCCTCGGCGCGCTGTGCGACTACTGCCTGCTGCGCGGCGACCTCTACCGCCTGGGCGAGATCAGCGAACTGACGCAGGCCGTCGACCAGGGGCTGCTCGTACGGAGCGTGCAGTGGCGCACGGGCATCGCCTCCCGTCAGCTCGGCGAGCTGGACCAGGCGCGCACGACCCTGACGTCGGTCGTGGACCTGTACATGGAGGCCCACCAGGACGCGGGCGCCGCCCTGGCCCTGTGCTCGCTGGGGATCACGCTGCACCACCAGGGCAATCTGACGGAGGCCTCGGCCCGGCTGCACGAGGCCCTCGACCTCCAGGCCCCCGACGAACTCGCCGGTGACCGCGCCTGGACGATGCACGCCCTCGCCGCGGTGGAGCGCGACCGCGCCAACCTCAACGAGGCGCTGCGGCTCCTGGAGGACTCCCTCGCCCTGCACCGCGAGAACGACTCCCTGCACGGCGAGGCCTGGGCGCACTTCCAGCTCGGCCAGCTCTTCCTGCGCATGGGCGACGTACCGCGCGCGGAGGAGCAGCTGCGGGGCGCCCTCGATCTGTACGGGCGCACGCGCGACGGCCGTGGCGAGGCCTGGGCCCTGACGCAGCTGGCGCGGGCCCGCCTGGTGGACGGCGACGCGTCGGCCGCGGTCGACGGGCTGCGCCAAGCGGTGTCCCGGCACCGTGACAACGAGGACGCGCGCGGTGAGGCGTGGAGCGCCTACTACCTGGGCCAGGCCCTGGAGGAGGCGGGCAGCCTGGACCAGGCGGTGCGCGAGCTGGAGCGCTCGCGGACGATGTTCTCGCGGATGCGGGACGTGTACGGCCTGGCCTGCGCGCGGCACCACTCGGCACGGGTGACCCGCGACCAGCGCGCCGCCCAGACGGGCTCGCTGCGCAACTCCGGCTTCGCCCGCCAGCTCCTGGTGGACGCCCGCGCCGACTTCCAGCGCATCGGCGTCGCGCACGGCGAGGCCTGGACCTGCCTGGAGCTCGCGGTCGTGGACGCGGGGAACACCCGCGGCCAGCAGGCGCTCGCCCTGTGCGACGAGGCCGCCGCGCTGTTCGCCTCGTACGGAGACCGCCGTGGCGAGGACTGGGCCCGCTTCCTGCGCTGCACCCTGCTGCCGTACGCGTCGCCCGGCGGCTGGGAGATCGGCACCGCCGTCGCCCAGGAGGAGCTCAGCCAGCTGGCCCGCGCCTCTCACCCGACGCGCGACGGCAAGCTGGACGACTACATGGAGGCGTACGCCCTGCTCATGGAGCGGGGCGCCGACCTGGAGACCGGCTGGCAGGCCTGGCGCCTGGGCATGGTGCCGAACCGTCACTCCCGCGAGGTGATGGGAGTGACGGTGGCGAAGGCGGGCTAGCCCTTGGTGGCCTCGGCCCCGGCGGTCTTCGCCTCGCCGGATGGGGACTCCGCGGAGTCCGAGGACTCCGCGGGTTCCTTGAAGTCGACCTTCCGCATGTGCTTGTTCATCGACTTCATCAGACCCCAGACGGCGAGAGCCATCACCGCGAAGACGATGAAGCCGAGAACACCCGGAGTCACCTTGTCATCGTCGACCTCTTTGGCGAGAGGGACGAGATGCGTCATTGCCAGATGTGCGTTCACGCTAGGCATTGTCGCGGATGCCCGCAAAGAGGTCGTCCTCGGGGAGGGATGTATCGACGAGCGACTTCGCGAGCTCGTACTCCTCCGTGGGCCAGACCTCCTTCTGGAGCTCCATCGGCACCCGGAACCAGCCGCCCTCGGGGTCGATCTGCGTGGCGTGCGCGATCAGCGCGCGGTCGCGGACCTCGTAGAAGTCGGCGCAGGGAACATGCGTGGTCAGGGTGCGCTCGACCCGCTCGAACTCGTCCCACCGCTTGAGCCAGTCCCCGTAGGGCGACTCCATGCCCTTGTCGAGCATCGCCTGGTGCAGCGCCTCGGTGCGCGGCCGGTTGAAGCCCTGGTTGTAGTAGAGCTTCTGCGGCTGGTAGACGGGCCCGTACTCGCTCTCGGGGTACTTCTCGGCGTCCGCCGCACCATCGAACGCCACCATCGTGATCTTGTGGGTCATGATGTGGTCGGGGTGCGGATAGCCGCCGTTCTCGTCGTACGTCGTGATGACCTGCGGACGGAAGGAACGGATCTGGCGGACCAGCTCACCGGCCGCCTTGTCGACGTCCTCCAGGGCGAAGCAGCCCTCGGGCAGCGGCGGCAGCGGGTCGCCCTCGGGCAGACCCGAGTCGACGAAGCCGAGCCAGTCCTGCTTGACGCCGAGGATCTCGCGCGCCTCGTCCATCTCCTTCCTGCGCACCTCGTGGATGTTCTCCTCGATGTACTTGTCCCCCTGGAGCTTGGGGTTGAGGATGTCGCCGCGCTCCCCGCCCGTGCAGGTCACGACATGCACGTCCACCCCCTCGGACACGTACTTGGCCATGGTGGCCGCGCCCTTCGACGACTCGTCGTCGGGGTGGGCGTGCACGGCCATCAGTCGCAGCTGCTCAGTCAAGACTCGATCCTCAGTGATCTGGCGCCCTCGGTCATTCGGCGCAATGTGCGGCTTCTATAGTGACGGAACCGGGGGGCGGAAAATTCCGGCATCCCCTTTCCTGGAGGACGATCATGACCGCCGTGAGCGAGAAGGCCCCCGAGGGGCGATACGGCCACTCGCGCTCGGCCGATGAGCGCGCGGACCACAAGCTCAAGATCGCCGGTGGCGTCCTCGGTGTGCTCTTCCTCCTGATGGTCGGCTGGTTCGGATACGACTACGTCTCCGGCACGAAGATCAGCGGCGAAGTGATCAAGTTCAGCGTCGTCTCGGACAGTGCGGTCGAGGTGCACCTGGAGGTGCGCAAGGACGCCGACGCGAACGGCTACTGCACCCTGCGTTCACAGGCCGAGGACGGTGAAGAGGTGGGCCGCAGGGACTTCCGCTTCGACCAGGACACCGGCCGGATCGACAAGGTCCTCACGCTGCGCACGAAGGCCCGCGGGACGAGCGCGGAGCTCCTCGGCTGCCACTCGGGCTGACGCGGGCCGCCTTCGGGGCGCCCCTCGCGTCCCACCGGTCGCCCGACGCCACCGGGGTACCGGCCCTCACCTGCGTTGACGTATTTCTGATGGCTTATGTCCTCCCCCTCAGGCGCCTGAATTGTTAGGCTCGTGGTTTCGCCCACCCGTTAGGGAACATCCTTCTGGGTAGGGCGATGCTTTGTATTCCCAGTACCTACGAGGAGCACCTGTGACCCAGACCAGCGAAAACGTCACCTGGCTGACCCAGGAGGCGTACAACCAGCTCAAGGCCGAGCTGGAGTACCTGTCTGGTCCTGCGCGCACCGAGATCGCTACGAAGATCGCGGCGGCACGTGAGGAGGGCGACCTGCGCGAGAACGGCGGGTACCACGCGGCCAAGGAGGAGCAGGGCAAGCAGGAGCTCCGCGTCCGCCAGCTGACCCAGCTCCTGGAGCACGCGAAGGTCGGCGAGGCGCCGGCCGCGGACGGCGCGGTCGCGCCCGGCATGGTCGTGACGATCGCCTTCGACGGCGACGAGGACGACACCCTGGCGTTCCTGCTCGCCTCGCGCGAGTACGCGAGCAGCGACATCGAGACGTATTCGCCGCAGTCCCCGCTCGGCAGCGGCGTGAACGGCAAGAAGATCGGCGAGGACGCGCAGTACGAACTGCCGAACGGCAAGCTCGCCTCGGTCAAGATCCTTGAGGCGAAGCCCTACCAGGCCTGAGGCCCCCTGCGTCGGCCACGCGAAAGGCCCCCCGCGCATCGAGCGCGGGGGGCCTTTCGCATGCCCGGACTCAGGCCGCCCGGCGGTACTTGCGGACCGCGAGCGTGCGGAACACCAGGATGATCAGCACGGACCAGATCAGCGACGCCCAGACGGGGTGCTCCATCGGCCAGGCTCCGGTGACCGACTTCGGGACGCCCTCGATCGTGTTGCCGAACAGCTCTCGGGCCGCCGCCACCGTGGCGCTGAAGGGGTTCCATTCGGCGACGTACTGAAGGAACTTCGGCATGCCGTTGACCGGCACGAACGCGTTCGAGATGAACGTCAGCGGGAACAGCCAGATCAGCCCTCCCGAGGTCGCCGCCTCGGGGGTCCGCACGGACAGGCCGATCAGTGCGCCGATCCAGGTGAACGCATACCCGAGGAGCAGGAGCAGGCCGAAGCCCGCGAGCACCTCGCCGATGCTCTCGTGCGTGCGCCAGCCGACGATCAGGGCCACCACCGCGAGCACGGCCAGGGTCACGGCCGTCTGCACCAGATCCGCGAGGGTGCGACCGGTCAGCACGGCGCCCCGCGCCATCGGCAGCGACCGGAAGCGGTCGATCAGCCCCTTGTGCATGTCGTCGGCGATGCCCGCGCCCGCGCCCGCCGTGGCGAACGTGACGGTCTGCGCGAAGATGCCCGCCATCAGGAATTCCTTGTACGCGCTCGCGCTTCCGGCGGGGGCGCCCGGGATGTTGATGGAGCCACCGAAGACGTACGTGAACAGCACCACGAACATCACCGGCTGGATGACCCCGAAGAGGATCATCTCGGGGATCCTGGTCATGCGGATCAGGTTCCTGCGGGCCACGACCAGCGAGTCCCTGCCCGACTGGACGATGCCGCCCTTGGGGCGGGGCGCCAGGAGCTGTCGCGTGTCCGATGCAGCGCTCACTTGTCGGTCTCCTTCTCGCCCGTGCCCTCGTCGTCCGCCGTCTCGCCGTTCGTCTCGTCCTTCAGCTCGGCGACGTGGCCCGTCAGCGAGATGAAGACGTCGTCCAGGGTCGGGCGGCGCAGCCCGATGTCGTCGATCTCGACGCCGCGGACGTCCAGCTCGCGGATGACCTCGGCGAGCAGCTTGGCGCCGCCGGAGACCGGGACCGTGAGCTTGCGGGTGTGGCTCTCGACGGCGACCTCGCCCTTGCCGAGGCCGCGCAGGACCTCCGTGGCCGGGGTGATGTGCTCGCGCTCGTGCACCACGACCTCGACGCGCTCGCCGCCGGTCTGCGCCTTGAGCTGGTCGGAGGTGCCGCGCGCGATGACCCGGCCGTGGTCGATGACGCAGATGTCGTGCGCCAGGTGGTCGGCCTCTTCGAGGTACTGGGTGGTGAGCAGCAGGGTCGTGCCGCCCGACACCAGCTCCTGGATGACCTCCCAGAGCTGCTGGCGGTTGCGCGGGTCCAGGCCCGTGGTCGGCTCGTCCATGAACATCACCGGGGGCGACACGACGAGCGCCGCCGCGAGGTCGAGGCGGCGGCGCATGCCTCCCGAATACGTCTTGGAGGGGCGGTCCGCGGCATCGGCGAGGTTGAACCGGTCGAGCAGCTCGCCCGCCCTGGCCTTCGCCTCCTTGGCCTTCATCTGGTAGAGCTGGCCGACCATCTGGAGGTTCTCACGGCCCGTCAGATACTCGTCGACGGCGGCGAACTGGCCGGAGAGGCCGATCGAGCGCCGCACTTCGTTCGGATGCTTCAGCACGTCGACGCCCGCGACGACCGCCCGGCCGCTGTCCGGCGTCAGAAGCGTCGTCAGGCAGCGCACCGCCGTGGTCTTGCCCGCGCCGTTCGGCCCGAGAAGGCCGAGCACGGTGCCCTCGGGGACATCCAGATCGACGCCGTCCAGAGCCCTTACGTCGCCGAAGGTCTTCACGAGGCCTTCGGCGTAGATGGCGCCTGGCATGTGAGTTCTCCCAGTGGCTTGGGTTACCTGCTACGGAAAGATTAGATTTGCCGGGTATGACGCGCTCGATGACTGGTGACGTGAGACACACCATATCGCGATGCATCGCGTCTCTCAACGGGGTTGACGAGGGCTGTGGACAACGGTTGGCGAAGGCTGTGGACAACGCAAAATAGCGGGGAACTGCGTTGCGTGCAGGCGAATTTCGCCGCGTTCACCGCATCTGGGGGCCGTCAGCCGATGACGGTGTACCCCGCCTCGCGCAGAGCCGCGCCGACCTCCGCGCAGTGCGCGGGCCCCTTGGTCTCCAGGTGCAACTCCACCTCCACCTCAGTGAGTCCGAGGCGCGGATCGGTCCGCACATGGCCCACGTCCAGGACGTTGGCGTCGACCACCGACAACACCCCGAGGAGCGTGGCAAGCGCGCCCGGCCGGTCCGTGAGGCGCAGGCGCAGCGACAGATAGCGGCCCGCCGCCGCCATGCCGTGGCGCAGGATCCGCTGCATCAGGAGCGGGTCCACATTGCCGCCCGACAGGAGCGCGACCACCGGCCCCTCGAAGTCCCGCGGCCTGCTCAGGAGCGCCGCGACGGGGCTCGCGCCCGCGGGCTCGACGACCATCTTGGCCCGCTCCAGGCAGAGCAGCAGCGCGCTGGACAGCTCGTCCTCGGAGACGGTGACCACGTCGTCGAGCAGGTCCTCGATGATCCGGAACGGCACGTCGCCGGGGCGCCCGACCTTGATGCCGTCGGCCATCGTCGCCGGGTTCTCGATCGACACCGGGTGCCCGGCCGCGAGCGAGGGCGGGTACGCCGCCGAGCCCGCCGCCTGCACGCCGATCACCTTGACGTCAGGGCGCAGCGTCTTGACCGCCACCGCGATGCCCGCGGCGAGCCCGCCGCCGCCGACGCCGAGGACCAGGGTGCGCAGCTCGGGGCACTGCTCCAGGATCTCCAGGCCCACCGTGCCCTGCCCCGCGATGATGTCGGGGTGGTCGAAGGGGTGGATGAACACCGCGCCCGTCTCGTGCGCGTACTCCTGCGCGGCGGCCAGCGTCTCGTCGACCACCTGACCGTGCAGCCGCACCTCCGCGCCGTACTCACGGGTCGCCGCGACCTTGGGCAGCGGGGCGCCCACCGGCATGAAGACCGTGGACCGCACGCCGAGCAACGAGGACGCGAGGGCCACTCCCTGCGCGTGGTTGCCCGCGCTCGCCGCGACCACTCCGGCCGCGCGCTCCTCGGGGAGCAGGCCCGCGATCCGTACGTACGCACCGCGCAGTTTGAAGGAGCCCGTCCGCTGGAGGTTCTCGCACTTGAAGTGGACCGGCGCGCCCACCAGCTGCGACAGGTGCCTGCTGCCTTCCATCGCCGTCACCCTGGACACACCCGAGAGCATCTTCTGGGCACCGCGCACGTCGTCGAGGGTGACCGTCGGCAAGGAGTGAGGCGTGCGGTAGCTCATGACAGCCAGTCTCCCAGTTCACACCAGGGTCCTCCTGTGGTGACCACGTGCCGAGACTGGTTTGCGCAGCGCTGGTACGCCCCGCGTCCCGGCCGCGTACCCTGTCCCCCAACCCATCGCCCTCGCATGAAGTGAGCCCCCGGCCATGCCCACAACTCCGGACATGACGACCGCCAGCGATCCCGGCCTCCTCGACACGCTGCAGCATCAGGTGGCCGTGTTCGCCCGCCGTGCGGAGCAGACGCGCCTCGGCGGCGTAGGACAGGTCCGCAACTCCATGGACCGCGCCGCATACCTGCTGCTCAACCGCCTCGACAAGGAGGGGCCGATGGGCGTGAAGGCGCTCGCGGCAAGCATGGGCATCGACTCGTCGACCGTCACCCGGCAGGTCGCCCCGCTGGTCGACACGGGCCTGGTCAAGCGCACGTCGCACCCCGAGGACGGCCGCGCCGTGGTGCTCCAGCTGTCGCCGCGCGGCGAGGCGCGCCTCAACGAAGTGCGGTCCTCGCGGCGTGACCTCATGGCCGAGTTGACGGGTGACTGGTCCCCGGAGGAGCGCGAAAGCTTCTGCACGCTCCTCACGCGCTTCAATTCAGCGCTCTCCGCCCGCCAGACGTCGCAGGCGGCTCCCGAGGCGCCCGCTTCTTGAGCCCGGCGGCTCTGCAGACTCCCGAGGCGCCCGCTTCCTGAGGTTCTGGGGCCGAAGGCTCCGCGGGCGCATGCCTCTTGACCTCGGCCGTGTGCCTGGCCTCATATGAGACCGGGGGCCCGTCCCCCTCCAGGCGGGAGGCGCGGTGCGCGGACGGCAGGCGTCGGTGAACGCCCGCCGGGCCCGGGAGTTCGAGGCGTTCGTCGCGGGCGCGGCAGGGCGGCTGCTGCATGCCGCCACGCTGCTCACCACGGAGCCGCCGGACGCCAACCCACGCGCGCGTGCCCTGCTGACCGGGTCCCTGGCCCACTCGTACGCGGCCTGGGACCGGATGCGCGGCGAGGATCCCTACGACCGCACCCGCCAGCAGCTGGCCATCCGCTTCGCGCGCGGGGCCTGGCGGCGGCACCGGAGCCACGGCGGCGTCCTGGCCCGGCTCACGCCCCAGGAGCGGCTGATTCTCGTGCTGCGGCTGTACGAGGGCGTCGCCGAGGAACAGACGGCGGCGCTGCTCGGCCTGCCCGCCGACCGGGTGGGGGCGATCTGCGCCCGCGCGATGGAGACGGTCCTGCACCCGCCGCGCGGCCCGGCGCCGCCGCGTCCCCTGAGGGAGGCGGCCCCGTCATGAACCAGTTCGACCGCAAGGAGAACGCGGTCCGCCGCCTCCTCGACGACGGCACGCCCCCCTCGGTCCCGCCCGACCTCTACGAGGAAGCGGTCCGCCGCGGCGGCCGCATGCTGCGCCGCAGAAGGGCGCTGCGCCGGCTGCTGTGGCTCCTGCTGCTCGTGGCGGCGATCGCCTTCGTGGTCTGGGCGTCGGTCGAGCAGCCGTGGGTGGAGCCGCCTTCGGAGACGACTCCACCCCTCACCGGCTGGTGACCGGGCGCAGGTGTGCCTAGCCCAGCGCCTGCTGAAGATCCGCCAGCAGGTCGTCCGCGGACTCGATGCCCACGGAGAGCCGCACCAGGTCCGCCGGGACCTCCAGCGCCGAGCCCACCACGGAGGCGTGCGTCATCCGCCCCGGGTGCTCGATCAGGGACTCCACGCCGCCGAGCGACTCCCCCAGGGTGAACAGCTTCGCGCGGTCGCAGACGGCTACCGCCGCCTCCTCGCCCCCGGTGACCTGGAAGGACACCATCCCGCCGAACGCCTTCATCTGCTTGGCCGCGGTCTCGTGACCGGGGTGCTCCGGAAGCCCGGGATAGAGAACACGCGTCACGCGCGCGTGCCGCGTCAGCATCTCGGCGACCTTCGTCGCGTTCTCGCTGTGCCGGTCCATCCGGACGGCCAGCGTCTTGATGCCGCGAAGGACCAGCCACGCGTCGAAGGGGCCGGCCACCGCGCCCATCGCGTTCTGGTGGTACGCCAACTCCTCGCCCAGCTCGGCGTCGTTGACGACCAGCGCGCCGCCCACGACGTCCGAGTGCCCGCCCATGTACTTCGTCAGGGAGTGCACGACGACGTCCGCGCCGAGCGCGAGGGGCTGCTGGAGGTAGGGGCTCGCGAAGGTGTTGTCGACGACGAGGCGGGCCCCCGCCGCCTTGGCGACCTGGGCGACGGCAGCGATGTCGGTGATGCCGAGCAGCGGGTTGGAGGGGGTCTCCACCCAGATCGCCTTCGTACGGTCGGTCACCGCGGCCCGTACCGCCGCCGGGTCGGAGGTGTCGGCGACCGACCACTCGACGCCCCACCGCGAGACGACCTTCGCGAAGAGCCGGAACGTGCCGCCGTACGCGTCGTTCGGGATGACCACGTGGTCGCCGGGAGCGAGCAGCGTACGCAGCAGGCAGTCCTCGGCTGCGAGGCCCGACGCGAAGGCGAGCCCGCGGCTGCCGCCCTCCAGCGCGGCCAGGTTCTCCTCCAGGGCGGTGCGGGTGGGGTTGGCGCTGCGGCTGTATTCGTAGCCGCCGCGCAGCCCGCCGACGCCGTCCTGCTTGTACGTCGACACCTGGTAGATCGGCGGGACGACCGCGCCGGTGAGCGGGTCGGCGGTGTTGCCCGCGTGGATCGCGACGGTCTCGAAACTCTGGCTCCTGAACGTGTCACTCATGTGGCCAGAGCCTAGTCCTGGACGGGGAGAGGGCTGACGAGTTCGAGACGGGTTCGCCAAGTGTCAGACCCGTCTGGTTCGCTTGAGTCATGGAGATTCTCTGGGCGCTGATGGCAGTGATCATGATTGGGGCGGTTCTTGGCCCGTTCCTGCTGCGCAGGCGCGGCGGAATCCGCCAGGTCGCCCCCGGTTCACCGGACGCCGCGGACCCGGCGAACTACGGCTTCGCGCGTCAGGAGGAGCTGGACATCCGCATGCCGGGGCCGGATCACGACCTCATGGACGTCCTTGACGTGGTCCAGCAGTCGCAGAGCTGGAAGGCGGCGTCGCAGCTGCTCGCGGGCACCGAGGTGCACGGCGAGGTGCGCTGGCAGCGTGTGCAGGCGTTCGCGGGCGCGGCTTCCCTGGAGCTGCAGCGGCGTCCCGGCGGGGTCAGCGACCAGCCCGGCGGGCAGTGGCTGCGGGTGTGGCGTGCCGAGGCGCCCAAGGACGCGGGCGGCGCGGCCGTGCACGCGGAGTTCCTGGTCCAGCAGGCCTGGCGGTCGTCGCAGTCCGGGACGGACGAGTTCCGGATCATCCTGGAGGAGGCGAAGGAGGCGTGCGCGCAGGCGGCGCTGCTCTCCCCCGGTGACCCCGTCCCGTACATCATCGAGCTCTCCATCGCCCGCGGTCTCGCGTACCCGCGCGAGGAGTTCGAGCAGCTGTGGCTGAAGATCCTGGACCGCGCGCCCGCGCACATGGGGGCGCACCTGGCGGCCTTGCACTACTGGTGCGAGAAGTGGCACGGCTCGCGTGACCTCGCGCACGACTTCGCGGAGGCCGCGGCGGCCCGCGCCCCCAAGGGCTCGCTCCTCTCCGCGCTCCCGCTCTTCGCGGTGTACGAGCACCTGCCCGAGGTGAATCTCGTCCGTGGTTTCTACGAGAGCGAGGTCGTCACGAAGGCGGTCGAGGGCGCGCTCTACGCGGTGCACTCGGCCCGTCCGGACGACCCGATGCTGGCGCACGTCCGGCACCTGCTGATCTTCTTCCTGGTCCGCAGCGAGCGCTGGGCGGAGGCGATGAACCAGCTGATCCACGTGGACGGCCACGTGGGCGCCCTGCCCTGGACGGTGTCCTCCGACCCGGCCGCGGACTACGCGGTGTACCGCGCGCTCGCGGTCGCGGGGTACGAGGCGAACGGCGGCAGCCCGGCGACGCTGTCGCACTGAGACGGCTCTCGGCCACCGGAGCCGAGGAATGCGGCTTCCGTCGCACACGTTGACGTAAGGGCCGCACGACTGCGACCCACCCCGCTCCAGGAGGACAGCCCGATGCTCTTCGGCCGCACGCCCGAGCTCCCCACCCCCGAGCAGGCCCTGAAGGGCCGCGCGACCCCCGAATTCGAGGTCCCGTCCCGCCACACGGTCCTCGGCAACCCTCTCCTCGGCCCGTACCCCGACGGCCTGGAGATCGCGGACTTCGGGCTCGGCTGCTTCTGGGGGGCGGAGCGCAAGTTCTGGCAGACGGAGGGCGTCTGGACGACGTACGTCGGCTACCAGGGCGGCTACACGGAGAACCCTTCCTACGAGGAGGTCTGCTCGGGCCTGACGGGCCACACGGAGGCGGTCCGCGTGGTCTTCGACCCCACCCGCGTCTCGTACGCCACGCTCCTGAAGCTCTTCTGGGAGTCGCACAACCCCACGCAGGGCTTCCGCCAGGGCAACGACGTGGGCACGCAGTACCGCTCGGCGATCTACACCCACTCCGCCGACCAGGAGGCGGCCGCGGTGGCGTCACGCGACGCGTACCAGCAGGTGCTCACGTCGGCGAGGCACGGCGAGATCACGACCACAATCCTCCCGGCGGCACCCCGCCCCTTCTGGCCCGCCGAGGGATATCACCAGCAGTACTTGGACAAAAACCCTGACGGCTACTGCGGAATCGGCGGCACGGGCCTGCAGCTGGACAGCCCTTCGGAGACGAACTGGGGGCGGGCCTGCCCGACGGGGATCGCTCCTGCACCGGAAGCAAACAAGTAGGCGGCAGGACTCGCGCACCGGAGCCCATCACTTGCTGTCCAGCCGCCCCAGCGTGTGGGCGTCGGCGAGGACGGACCGGGCCAGCTGCCAGTCGGTGTGGTCGATGCCGGTGATGTGGCGCAGGTAGGCGAGGGTGACCTGCTGGACGAGGGCGACGCGGCTGGGGTCCTCGTCGGTGGTCTCTGCTGCCCGGTAGCCGGAGATGCCGCCGAGGAAGTGCTCGCCGCCGTAGACGGTGAGCAGGCTCTTGTTGCCGCGGCTGAGGGTGTAGGGGTCGCTTGTCCAGGCGGGTCCTCGGGTGGTGAGCGGGAGGTCGTCCTTGTCGCCGGCGACCACCAATCCGGGGGCGGTGATGTGGGAGAAGTCCTGGTCGCGGAGCCAGGGAAGGTTCTCGTGGGCGAAGGGGGTCAGTTCGTCGCCGCCCTTGCCGGCCGTGGCCAGCTGGATGCTGGCCATGACCCGGGAGTCGGACAGGTCGTCGGCGGTGCCGGTCTGAGGGTCGGTGACGCGCAGACCTACCAGGATGCCCGCGGTCTGGCCTCCGAAGGAGTGGCCCGCTGCGACGATGCGGCTGTGGTCGACCCGGCCGGAGAGGCCGGGCAAGGATGCCTCCAGCGGCTTGAGCTCATCCAGGATGCGCTTCATGTCGTGCAGGCGGTAGCGCCACAGGTGGGGCCTGCGGGAGTCGTCTGCGGCGATGGCGACCCGCTTGGAGTCGAGGTGCGTGGCTTGGATCACCACGAAGCCATGAGAGGCCCAGTGGTCGACCAGCGGTGCGTAGCCGTCCAGGTCGGAGCCGAATCCGTGTGCGAAGAGCACGATCGGCAGGCGTGTGCCAGTGAGCGGTGCGGACACGCGTACGTGCAGGTCCTGGCCGCGCTGGGGGGCGGGCAGCACGATCGGCTTGACCGTCACGGTCGGCGTGGGAGCGGGGCCGGTGAGGCCGGTCATCTGGTGAGTGGTCATGTGCGTGCTTCTTTCCGGCGTGGTGCGGGTGGCGGGTGGCGGGTCAGGTGATCTTGAGGCTGAGGATGCGTCCGGCATTAATTCGTGACGTACCGGGCAAAAACCCTGCGGCCATGTCAGCTACGCTAAAAGTTGACGTCGACGTCAAAGGCAAGTCGTCATGGCGTAGATCACATGGAGCTCGGAATGCGCATTGGGGAACTCGCCCGCCGTACAGGCGTCACCACCCGGGCCCTGCGGTACTACGAGGAGCAGAACCTGCTCACCGCCGAGCGCAGCAACACCGGCCAGCGCCACTACCCGGAAAGCGCGGTCGCCCGGATCCTCCTGGTCCGGGAGCTGTTCACCGCCGGCCTGTCGAGCAAGATCATCGCCGAGCTCACACCCTGCGTCATCGACGGCAAGGCCACACCGCAACTCCTCGACCGCCTGGCTGTGGAGCGCGGTCACATCGACCAGCACATCACCGATCTCACACACACCCGGGACAGGCTCGACCAGGTCATCGCCAGCGCCTCCGCATCCATGGACACGGGAACCCCCTGCCGGCCCGGCCCGGCATCGACCGCTCCGGCGCAGGTCAGCGGCGCTCACCTCCGTGGTGTTCAAGACGCTCGGGAAGGCGGGGGATGACGCACTAGCCGCTTGCTTCGCCGTTCTCCAGGTACCGGGCCTTCTGGTCTGTGAGCACAATCAAGGCCTGCGCAGCACGGCGGCGAGGTCCCGACGCGTCACTCGGCCTTGGCGAGGTGCCAGGCCACCATCCCGGCGGCTCCGGACCTGCTCTCCGTGTCGATCCTGAGCCGGCCGGGCGGGTCAGTGACGCGGTGGAGGACGGGGACCCCGTCGCAGTCCACGGTCTGACTGACGGGCTTCTTCGGTCCTACGGAGAGGGTGATCTCTCCCTTTCCGGCGCAGGCGACGGACAGCTCGAAGGAACGTCCTTTCGGGACTTCCGATTCGGTGTGGATTCCGTCGCCGACGCGTTCCAGGCCGGACTCGACGAACAGGGGGTCGCTGTCGTCGATCGTTTCCGTACCCACGGCCCTCTCGGCCTGCTCGCCAAGCCTTCGCTCTTCGCGAGCTGTTGAAGGGGGCGTCGAGGGGGACTCGCTCTTCTTCTGCCGTTCCGGTCCGCTCGATGCCTCGACGCCGTCCGCCCCCTGTGAACCGCTGGTGCAGCCGGTGACAAGGGCGGCGGACAGCAGTGCCGCGCAGAGGGCCAGAGCCTGGCCCACGTCCCGTCGTCGCATGTGTTTCCCCCTACGTCTTCTACATCTTCTACGTCTTCACTTTTCGCCTGGTCAGGCGGGTCGGGTCGGGTCGGGGAGGGATCTATGCCGCTTCCGCCGCTTCGGCGGTCCGCCCGTGGATCTTCTGAGCAAGATGTGAGAAGGGTCGGCATCCGAGAGGGCCGAGGTCCGAGTTCCGAGGGCCGAGAGGGAGGCGGGTACGCTCCCGAGCGATGGACATCGAGGCGAGCTCCCACCCCCTGGCAGCGCTGTGGCACGACCTGCATCCGGGGTGCGAGCCCCTCGCGCACACGTTCCGCGCCGCGTACGCCGACCGCTGGGTGCGCTTTCACAGCCTTCCCGGATCGAAGCGCTATCCGGAGACAGAGGCCGAGTACGCGACGGTCCTTGACCGGTACAACACCGTCCTCGACGAACTCTTCGCGGGCACGGACGTGTTCGTGGTGACCATGGACTGGGCCGCGGCATCGGACGGGACCTGCATCCCGGCCGAACGCGCGGTGCTGCACCCCGCCGGGGTCCGCTGGTGGACCCGGCAGGATCACGACGACCCGGAACCCGAATTCCACACCGACACCCATCTGTACGCCGACCGGCGCCCCTGGGAACGCGGCTGTGTCGACCCGCTGCTGCGTGCCGTCGCGGACGAGCTGCTCGGGGAGGTCTTCGTCGCCGACACGGAGCTTCGGCGCATCCACCATCCCTACGACGGTGGCGCGGACGTCATCCACACCACCCCCGAGGAACGCGACCGGCTCCGCGGCCTCCACGCCGACTGGCTGTCGAGCCACCCTGGCGGTCTCTGACCTCGTACCCTCCACGACCTCGTACGCTCTGCGCATGCTTCTGTGGATCAACGGCCCCTTCGGAGGCGGCAAGACGCAGACCGCGCACGAGATCCGGCGGCGGCTTCCCGGCAGTGTCGTCTGCGACCCCGAGCACGTCGGGTTCGGGCTGCACCGCATGATGCCGCCGCCCCTGCGCGGGGACTTCCAGGATCTTCCGGCCTGGCGCCAAGGTGTGTACGAAGCTCTTGACCTGGCCCTCTCGAAGCACGGCGGGACGGTGATCGTGCCGATGACCGTCGTGGAGCCCGCCTACTTCCAGGAGACCGTCGGTCGCCTGCGTGAACGCGGGCACGACGTACGCCACTTCGCGCTCATCGCCGACCGTCGCACCGTCCTGCGACGCCTGCGCGAGCGCGGCCTCGGACACGCGGTGCGTGCGGTGGCCGGCAAGAACGCCCCGCTGGGCCGCGAGAGCTTCGCCGTGTCGAAGCTCGACCTGTGCCTGGAGCGCCTGCGCGAGCCGGAGTTCGCCGAACACCTGCGGACCGACCACCTCACGATCCCCCAGGTCGCCGACCACATCGCGGCCGCGTCGGACCTGAACCTGACCCCGAACACGGACCACCCCCTGACCGGCCGCCTGCGCCGCGCCTGGACCGGGGCGAGGCACATCCGCTTCGACTGACCGGCCAGGCGGCGGGCTTCGCCCCCTCTGCCGTCAGCGAATCTGCCACAGGCCAAGAACCCTTACCTGGCGGAGGCGGGCCGTCGATGGTGGTGGGACCAGGGCGCGGCCGGCAGGAGTGCCGCCCCCACCATCAGGAGGACGAACGATGCCACCACTCGGCCATGGCTGGGACCCCGCCCTCGTGCCCCGCGCCTCCGAGGGCGAGACGCCCGCCACCCGCTTCGACGACCATCTCGCCGCCCAACTCCTCGACCAGCGCATCATCTTCCTCGGGACCCAGGTCGACGAGGTCTCCGCCAATCGTGTGTGCGCGCAGATGCTGCTGCTCTCCGCCGGGGACCCGCGGACCGACATCAGCCTCTACATCAACAGCCCCGGCGGTTCCGTCACCGCCGGGCTCGCCATCTACGACACCATGCGGCTGATCCCGAACGACGTGTCGACCCTTGCCATGGGGTTCGCCGCCAGCATGGGGCAGTTCCTGCTGACCGTCGGGACCGCGGGGAAGCGTTTCGCGCTGCCCAACGCGCGGATCATGATGCACCAGCCCTCCGCCGGTATCGGCGGGACCACCGCCGACATCGCGATCCAGGCCGAGAACCTGGAGTTCACGAAGAAGTCCGTCGAGCGGATCACCGCCGAGCACACCGGTCAGTCGCAGGAGACCATCTCCCGTGACGGCGACCGTGACCGGTGGTTCACCGCCGAGCAGGCCAAGGAGTACGGGATGGTCGACCGCGTGCTTGATTCGCTCGCCGACGTGCGGCCCGCGGCGTCCAAGCCGCGGATGGGACTGGGGGTCTGAGGACATGAGCCAGTACACGATTCCCACCGTCGTCGAGCGCACTCCGCAGGGCGAGCGCGCCTACGACATCTACAGCAGGCTCCTCTCGGAGCGGATCATCTTCCTCGGCACCGAGATCGACGACGGCGTGGCCAACGTCGTCATCGCACAGTTGCTTCACCTTGAGTCCTCGAACTCCGAGCGCGAGGTCTCCATCTACATCAACTCGCCCGGTGGATCGTTCACTTCACTCATGGCCATCTACGACACCATGAGCTTCATCAGCGCGCCCATCTCGACCGTCTGCGTCGGTCAGGCCGCCTCCACCGCCGCCGTGCTCCTCGCCGGGGGCGATCCCGGGCGGCGGTTCGTGCTGGAGCATTCGCGCGTGCTGCTCGGGCAGCCCGCGAGCGGCGGGCAGCAGGGCACGGTCTCCGATCTCACCCTCCAGGCCAAGGAGATGGTGCGGATCCGCTCGCAGGTGGAGGAGGTGCTGTCCCGGCACTCGGGGCACGACGTCGCCACGCTGCGCGCGGACATGGACCGCGACAAGGTGTTCACCGCCGAGGACGCGGTGGCGTACGGGCTCGCCGACGAGGTGCTCAGCCGGCGCATGCTCGCCGCCGCCACCGCGGCCTGAACCGCACCGCGCCCGAGGAGCGCCGCGCCGCGCCCTAGGAGCGTTCACGCCGCCAGGCGGATGTCTCCCTGGCGCGGTCGCGTCGGCTGTGCCAGGGAGACACTCGCCTGGCGGCTCAACTCGGTCTGGGCCAGGGAGAGCAGGTCCGCCAGGCTCAGGCCGAGCGCTCGGGCGCCGGCCGCGAGGACTTCGGACGAAGCCTCCTTGCGGCCGCGCTCCAGCTCGGAGAGGTACGGCATCGAGATGCGGGCCGCCTCCGCCACGTCCTTGAGCGTCCGCTCCTGAGCCTGGCGCTCGCGGCGCAGCACATCACCGACCACGTCCCGCCACAGCGGCTCCTTCGGCTTCGGCGGTGACGCGGGCGACACAGGCGACACCGGTGCCACGGGAGTTGTGCGCACCGAGCGCGGGCGCAACGGGATGACGCGGGCCTGCCGCTCCGCCTGCGGGGCCTGCTCCGGCTCGTGGTACCGCTCTTGGCTGCTCACCCCTTCAGGGTAGGAGCCGCACGGCCTCCGGGGCAGCGATCAGCGTTCCGCCCCCGGCGAACACCTCACGTCAGCGCCTCCGCCAACGCCTCCGTCGCCTTGATCACCCACGCCGGATCCCCGTGCCGCAGCCCCCAGTGCGCCGCCGTCACCGCCCGCGCCTGCGCCCACCTCCGGGCCCGCTCGCGGTCGACCTCCGCCGCGTCGGCGAAGACGGCGAGGCGCCGCAGGGCTGCCGCCTTCGGGTCGGGGGCGGTGAGCAGGGGCTCGAAGCGGGTGCGGAGCAGCGTGATCGAGTCGTACGCCGGGTCCCCGACATAGCCCTTGGGGTCGATGGCGAGCCAGGGTTCGCGCCGCGACCTCAGTACGTTGGTGAAGTGCAGGTCGCCGTGGATCAGGGTGTCCGGCTGGTCGGCGCCCAGTTCGCGTACGGTCCCGATCGCCGCGGCCACCACGCGGGCGGGCAGCGGCGAACCCAACTCCCGGTCCTCGTCCCGCAGTTCGCACTCCCACTCGGCCACGAGCGAACTCATCCGGGGCAGCCCGTCGGGCGCGGGGACGGCGAGGCGGCGTGCCAGGCGCCCGGCCACGGTCACCGCCTCGTCGGTGTCCTCCACGTCGGCGAGGGAGCCCGTCCCCGCCCGTTCGAGGAGCATCGCGAACCGCTCGTCGTCCCGCTCGTGCAGACGGACCGCGCCCCGGCCCGACCACACCGCGAAGGCGTCGGGCTCGTGCACGTTGCCGGGGTGCGGGAAGGAGATCTTCAGGACGGCGGGCGTCGCGTCGTACCGCCGTCTCACGGGGACGACGATGCCGACCTGCCCGTGCGTGACCGCTTGGGCCGGCTCGCAGTCCCAGCGCCGCAGCAGCTCGTCGGCCAGCTCGGGCAGCGTCGCGAGCCAGGCACGGCCCCGCTCGCCCTCCCGCTGGACCGTGCCGCGCGCGAAGTCCTCCGGTACCTGGATGGGTGTCCCGATCATCCCGGCACCCTAGCGAGGACGGCGTATGGCTACGGTTCACCCCATGCCCCTCGCTGAAGCCGCCGACGGAACCGCCCTGCACTACGAGGTCCACGGCTCCGGCCGCCCTCTCGTCCTGCTCAGCGGGCAGTCCAACAGCCGCCGCTGGTGGGACCCGGTGCGTGACGACTTCGCCGCCGCGTACCGGACCCTCGTCGTCGACTGGCGCGGCACCGGCGAGAGCGGCCACCCCGAGACCGACAGCTACAGCACCCCCGGCTTCGCCCGCGACGTCGTCGCCGTCCTGGACCACGCGGGGATCGACCGCGCCCATGTGTACGGCACGTCGATGGGCGGGCGCGTGGCCCAGTGGATCGCCGCCGATCACCCCGAGCGGGTCGACCGGCTCGTCCTCGGCTGTACGTCGCCGGGGGCGCCGCACGGCATCGAGCGCGGGCCCGAGGTGCGCGCCGCCCTCAGTCAGCCCGATGCCGCGGCGGCGCACCGCGCCCTGAAGGAGCTGATGTACACCCCGGGCTGGATCGCCCGGCAGGGTGCGCACCCGGTGTTCCACACCCTCGGCGATCCGGACATGCCCGCGCACGCGCGCCGCCGCCATCTGCGGGCCAGCGCCCGGCACGACGCCTGGGACGCGCTGACGCGGATCACGGCGCCGACCCTCGTCGTGCACGGCACCGACGACGTGTTCAACCCGACCGCCAACGCGCCCCTGCTCGCGGAACGCATCCCCGGGGCCCGGATGCAGCTCGTCTCCGGTGCGCGCCATGCGTACTTCGAGGAGTTCGCGGAGGTCGCCACCCCGCTCGTGCTCGAATTCCTCGCGGGGCAAGCGGGGCAAGCTGGGGCAGCGGAGGAAGGGGCCTAGGACCCGCTGCCGTACGGCCTCGTCAGGATCTCCAGGGCGTGGCCGTTCGGGTCGTCCCAATAGGCGCCCCGGCCACCGTCGTTGGTGTTGATCTCGTTGACGATCTTGTGGTGCGGGTCGGCCCAGTAGGTGAGACCCGCGTCCTTGATGCGGCCGAAGATGGCGTCGAACTCGTCCTCGGAGACCAGGAAGGCGTAGTGCTGCGGGGTGATCGGCCCGCCGTCGCTCTCCAGGTAGTCGAGCGTGACCCCGTTGGGGATCTCGACCGGGAAGAACGGCCCGTACTGGGGGCCCACTTCGAGGCCCAGGATGTCGGCGAGGAACTGCGCGGACGCCTTGCTGTCCTGCGCGGCGACGATGGTGTGGTTGAGCTGGATGGTCATCGTGCGACCTCTTCCTGCGTCTGCTTCCGACGTCCGACCACTACGCCGGAAGGGCCGTGTTGACGCCCACCACACTAGGCACGGGCCGCGCGCCCGGCATCGGTCACACGGCCCCCCACCGGCTGCGCAATGCGGCCTAGGGCCGCGGGCCGAGTCGAGTTCCGGCCATCCGCCGAAGCATGGAAGGCAGTCAGCGGCCGTCCGGGGCCGGGCGGTGCTCGACGTACTCGATGATCGTGCCGTCGGGATGCCGGGCGCTGAAGCCCGCCCCCGTCGGCACCGGCTTCAGCGCCTCGGTGATCTCCGCGCCCGCGGCCGTAAGACGTTCCAGGTACGGCTGCACACGGTCGACCAGGAGCGTGCCCGCCGTGGACCTGAAGGGCGCGACGCTCTCGTCCGTCCCCTCGATCAGGAGGAAGCCGCCGACCGCCGCGAGCGCGAGGTCCAGGTCGGGATAGGTGAACCACATGTCCCGCTGCACGCCGAGCAGTTGCTCGTAGAAGGCGGTGACGGACTCCAGCGTGCCGGGCCCGGTGAAGACGCGCACGAAGGTGCGGGGCTCGGTCAGGCCGGAGGAGTCGGTGGAGCGCCGCCACATGACGGCGCCGTCGGAGGGATGCCGCTCGGAAGGGTGCCGCTCGGAAGCGTGCTGCTCGGCGGGGCTCCGCTCGGAAGCGTGCTGTGCTGAGGCTGAGTTCTTCGTCTCGGAATCAGGCATGGATCCAGGCTCGCGGCGCCCGCCGCCCGCAGCCAGTACGCCGTTCATGGGGTGACCGGCACTCATAGGCTCCGCGTCCTACGCTTGCCGCCATGACCACCGCGGAAGAGACCGCCAGGCGCGGCGAGCTGGGGACGTTCCTGCGCGCGTACCGCGAGCGCCTGGCCCCGGACGAGGTCGGGCTCCCGGCCACGCCGCGCCGCCGCACTCCGGGGCTGCGCCGCGAGGAGGTCGCGGCGCTCTCCGGGGTCGGGGTCGCCTGGTACACGTGGCTGGAGCAGGGCCGCGTGGACACCTCGCGCCAGGTGCTCGACGCGGTGAGCCGCACCCTGCGCCTCGACGGTGACGCACACCGCCACGTCCTCGCCCTCGCGGGGTTCGCGCCGCAGCAGGCAACGGACTCCGAGGACGCGGGCACGGGCACGGGCGCCGATGACAACCTCCGCGCGATGATCGGCAGTTGGTCCGCCTCCCCTGCCCTGGTCCTCGCCCCGGACCTGACGATCACCGCCTGGAACACGGCGTACAGCTCCCTCTTCCCCGACCCCGGCGACCACCCCGCCGAGCGGCGCAACCTGCTCCTCCTGCTGATCGGCGACCCGGCCCACCAGCGGCTCCTGCCCGCCTGGGAGCCCCTCGCGCAGGATCTGCACCGGCACTTCCGCGCCCGCGCGGACACCCTCCCCCGCGACGCGCGCGTACAGGCCCTGACCGAGCGCCTGCACGCCACGCGTCCCGACCTCGCCCACTGGTGGGCCTGCCGGGCGGTGGGCGGCTTCGCTCCTCGTACGATCGAAGTCGTCGACGGGGACGGCGGGAACGGCGGGTCGCGGACCTACGACGCCGCCCTGCTGACCACGGCGGGTCAGCAGGGCGGCGGTTGCGTCCTGGTTCTCACGCCCGGCCGGAGCCAGGGGGCGTGACGGTCAGATCGTGGCCGTGTCGATCACGAAGCGGTAGCGCACGTCGCTGGCGAGGACGCGCTCGTACGCCTCGTTGATCTGCGCGGCGTCGATCACCTCGATCTCCGAGCCCAGGTTGTGCTCGGCGCAGAAGTCCAGCATCTCCTGGGTCTCCTGGATGCCGCCGATCATCGAACCCGCGAGGGTCTTGCCGCCGCCGATCACGGAGAACAGGTTGAGCGAGACCGGCTCCTCGGGGGCGCCGACGTTCACGAAGGCACCCTCCGAGCGCAGCAGGCCCAGGTACTTGTCCAGCGGCAGCGGCGCGGAGACCGTCGAGAGGATCACGTCGAAGGAGCCGGCCAGCTGCTCGAAGGTCGCGTCGTCGCTGGTCGCGTAATAGTGGTCGGCGCCGAGGCGCAGGCCGTCGTCCTTCTTGCGCAGGGACTGCGAGAGGACGGTCACCTCTGCGCCCATGGCGTGTGCGATCTTGACGGCCATGTGGCCGAGACCGCCGAGGCCCACGACGGCGATCTTCTTGCCGGGGCCCGCGTTCCAGCGGTGGAGCGGGGAGTACGTGGTGATGCCCGCGCACAGGAGCGGCGCGGCGACGTCCAGGGAGAGGCCGTCGGGGATGCGCACGGTGAAGGCCTCGTCGACGACCACGTGCGTGGAGTAGCCGCCGTAGGTCGGCTCGCCGTCCTTGCCGAGGCCGTTGTACGTCGGCACGTTGCCCTTGAGGCAGTACTGCTCGAGGCCCGCCTTGCAGTTCTCGCACTCGCGGCAGGAGTCGACCATGCAGCCGACGCCGACGCGGTCGCCGACCGCGAACTTGGTGACGGCGGAGCCGACCTCGGTGACGACACCGGCGATCTCATGGCCCGGGACCATCGGGAAGATGCCTTCGCCCCAGCCGTCGCGGGCCTGGTGGATGTCCGAGTGACAGATGCCGGCGTACTTGATGTCGATCAGTACGTCGGACGCGCCCACCGGGCGGCGCGGGACGGTGGTCCGCTCCAGGGGGGCCTTGGCGGACGGGGCGGCGTAGGCGGAAACGGTGGTGCTTGTCTGTGCGGTCATGTCGTCAACCGTGCCAGCCTCGCGGACATCTACCCAGGTCACAGCTTTGCGTACGTCCAGTGGTCCTACTACTGGTGGGGACAGGCTCGTACGCCCAGGAGCCCGGATACTGGAATACATGAACGCCGATGCCGGGCAGCCCCAGCCCATCCCCGCACCCGAGCCGCTCGACGGCCGCGCCGAGCTCAGCGAGTTCCTGCGCACCCGCAGGGCCCGGCTCCAGCCGGAGGACGTCGGCCTGCCGAACTTCGGGCGCCACCGGCGGGTGCCGGGGCTCCGCCGCGAGGAGCTGGCGCAGCTCGCGGGGGTCTCCGTGGCGTACTACACACGCCTTGAGCAGGGCAACGGCCGCAATGTCTCGGGCGAGGTCCTGGACGCGATCGCGCGCGCCCTGCGGCTCACGGACGCCGAGCACGCCCATCTGACGCACCTGGCCAAGCCCAAGCAGCACAAGAAGAAGCGCGCGGCCCGCCCGCAGCGAATGCGGCCCGCGCTGCTCCAGCTCATGGACGCGATGGACGGCGTCCCCGCCTATGTGGTCGGCCGCCGCTCGGACATCCTCGGCTGGAACCGTATGGCCGCCGCGCTCTTCGGCGACTGGGGCGCGCTGCCGCCCGAGGAGCGGAACTGGGCGCGGCTCTGTTTCCTGCACCCCGAGGCCCGCGCGCTGTTCCTGGACTGGGAGCAGAAGGCGTCGGACATCGTGAGTTTCCTGCGGATGGACGCGGGCTGCTATCCGAACGATCCGCTGCTCTCGGCGCTGGTCGGCGAGCTGTCCGTGAAGAGCGAGGAGTTCCGGAGCCTGTGGGCCACGCACGACGTGCGGGAGAAGGGCCACGGCGTCAAGCGCGTCCACCACTCCTTGGTGGGCGACATGACCCTGTCGTTCGAGACGCTGCGGCTGCCCGACGATCACGATCAGTCACTGGTGACGTACCACGCGGAGCCGGACTCGGCGTCGGCCGACGCGCTGCGGCTGCTCGCCAGCTGGGGAGCGGACGCGACGCGCACCGGCGCGTCGGGCACCGGGAAGCAGTAGCACCACGCACCACGCGCCAGGCGCCACGCACCACGCACCACCCGGCGCCGCGGTCGTCACGGCTGGTACGGAGGCGCCGCGCCCCAGTTCCACAGCGGCACCGGCTGCTCGGCCGGGCGGTCGGCGTCCGGGCCCGAGAAGTAGACCGCGAGCCGTGTGCCCCACTCGACGTAGGCGAGGAAGGCGGAGCGGAACTCGGCGTCCGTGGGAAGCCCCGCGTCGTCCGCCGCGTCCTGCATCAGGTTGACCCAGCGGCGGCGCTGCGGCTCGGTGATGCCCTTGCCGAGGTGCTTGCCGACCATCTGGGAGTGCCCGCCGTGCTCCTGCGAGTACGCGGCCGGGCCGCCGAAGACCTCGCCGAGCCACTGGGCGACGTGCTGCGCGTGCTCGACGGGCAGGCCCTCGAAGAGCGGGGCGAGGAGGTCGTCCTTGGGCACCTTCTCGTAGAAGATCTCCGTCAGACGCTCGAAGCTCTCCTCGCCGCCCGCCCACGCGTACAGGGTCGGCGTCGAGGCGCCCGTGCCGCGCACGGTGGTGGGCGTGTAGTGGCGCATCTCCTCGATGTTCTCGACGTAGGGCCGGATCTCCTCGAAGAAGTCGCGGAAGAGCTCGGAGCGACGGAATCCCTCCAGGTGGTCCTTGCTGGAGGTCCAGGTGATGCGCAGGACGAAGTGCTCGAAGTCCTCCTCGCAGCGGGTGAGTTCGTAGTCGATGCACTGCGGGGCCGCGGCCAGGGGGACGGCGGCGCGCGTGTACGCGGAGAGGAACTCCGCGGAGCGCTCGGACGGGATGCGGTAGCGGATGTACTCGACGATGTGGGCGGTCATGTGACGTCGGCTTCCTCTGGGACGGGTGGTGCCGGCACGCGTGCTCCCCGGTCCCACAGCGCCTGCGGGACCGGCCGAGTCACCTTGGCCGACAACTCCGGCAAGGTGGAGCCCAGTTCGCTGTACGCGTAGGAGTCGGCCCAAAGCAGCTCGCGGACGATCAAGGTGGTCCGGGCGTCGTGCGGTCCACGGCCACGGACGTGGCACGCCGCGGCGCCGACGGGTACTGGCGATACGTGATCGACAGTCCCTTCGGCGCCGCGGTTCCTGCTCAGCCAGCGCGTGGTGCGGCTGGCTCATATGCCGTCGTACGCGCTACTTGCCGTAGTACGCGTTGTAGATCGACAGCGTCGACTTGTTCCCCTTCTTGTCCGCGATCTTGGCGTGGAAGGAGATCCCCTTGCCCGCGGCCGGGTTCTTGACCTTGATCTTGCCGCCGCTGACGGTGGCCTTCTTCCAGGTCTGGCCGTAGTCGTACGACACGTACGTGGCAAGGGACTTGAGGTTCGCGCCCGCCGCCGCGCCGAGCACCGTGACCGGCACGGACTGGGTCTCGCCCGCCTTGGCCTTGCTGCTCAGGTCGACCGCGGGGGCGAACCGCGCCGTGGAGAGCGGCAGCTTCGCGCTCTCGGCCTTCTTGGAGCGGAACGTCCAGCTCGCGTCGATGCGGGTGGAGGCCGCGGCCACCTTGACGCTGCGCTTCACGGACGTCGACAGCTTGTACTCGGCCTCGGCCGCGGGGACCTTGAACGTGGCGCCGCCGGCCAGCGGGTCCTCGTTCTCGCCGATCTTGGTGGCGCCCTTGTAGAGGGTCGTCTTCACCGACGAGTAGAGCGAGGAGCCCGCGTGCGTCTTGCCGTCGGCGAACAGCGGCAGGGATCCTGCGATCTCGTTGCCCAGGCGGAAGACGCCGTACTCGCCGCCGATGCGGGGGCCGAAGACGGCCGTGTTGAACGTCTTCTCGTAGCTCTTGCCGCCCGCGAACTTCTGCGCGGCGCCCAGCGAGTAGGCCGCGTCGACGATCGGCCAGCCGTCCGGGTCGACCCCGGCCTGCTGCTCGAAGTTCATGCTCCACTTCACGTCGTCGGCCGTGGAGAGATACAGCGTCCGGGTGCCGGGCAGCGGCTGCGGAACGTTGATCGAGGAGCCGCCCGAGCTGCCGGGGAGCCAGCCCAGGGCGCCGATCGTGCCCTTCTTGCCCTTGGCCGAAGCGCCCAGGTTCGCCTTTACCGTGGCGAGCTCGGATGCCTTGTAGTGCTTGGTGTAGCCGGTCGCGACCTGCTTGACCTTGCCTCCGGCGACGGTGTCGTACTCGGTGTCGTCACCCTTCTCCCAGTGCCCGTCCCACTGCTGGAACAGCGAGCCGTCGGTGACCTGCGGGCCCAGGTGCGAGGTCCGGAAGTCGGTGTACGAGTCGAGGATCCAGCCGAAGGAGTAGCCGGTGTGAGGCGTGTCGACCGTGTAGTCCGCAAGGGCGAAGGACGGCTTGGCGTCCGCGGCCGGGACCGTGATGTCGACCGGCTTGCCCTTGCGTGCGTCCAGCGTCACCGTCGTGTCCTTGGTGACGCTCAGCTTCGGCTGGGCGATCCAGTCGGCGCCCTTGGTGAAGTCGGCCGGGTCGGCGTACATGCTGGTGTTGAGCAGGTAACCGCCCTTGGGTACACGGATCTTGACCGTGCCGGAGGCGTCATGAGGGTCGAAGGACTTCTGAGTGGCGAGCCCCGAGACACCCTCCAGGTCGCTGTCGTAGTACTTCGGGGCCTGTCCGTCACGGCCGATGTGCTTCAGCGTCAGCTCGTACGACTCGACCTCGCGCTCGACCGCGGCCGCCGTGCGCACGGACTGCCCGCCGCCGCTCGCCATGACGTACGCCGAGTACGCGCCGTCGACCGTGCCGCCGAGCTTGGTGTCGGTGGTCAGGTCGACCGAGGCCGTGCCGCCCGCGGGGACCTTCACGCTCTTCGCGCCGAGCTTGAAGAAGCCCGCGGGTGCCGGGGCGCCCTTGGGGTTCAGGCCCGTCACCGCCAGGTCGAGGGTGACGTCCTCCTTGCCGAGGTTCTTGTACGTCACCTTCTTCGAGACCGGCTTGTCGTCGGTGTGCGGCCACTGCTGCGCCTCGAAGGAGAGGGAGACCGGCTCGGCGATCACCGACTGCTTGATGGCCTTGTCGACGGCGATACGTCCCGAACCCTGCTGGAACGGCGTGTACTTGCCGTCCTTCGTGGACGCGGTCAGCGCACCCTTGAGCTCGGCGTACTTCCAGTCCGGGTGCTGCTGCTTGAGCAGCGCGGCGGCGCCCGCCACGTGCGGGGTCGCCATCGACGTACCGGAGATCGTCAGATAGCCCTCGGGCTTCTGGCCGACCTCCTGGTCGATGACGCTGCCGGGGGCCGCGGCCGCGGTGATGTCCACGCCGGGTGCGGTCACGTCGGGCTTGATGGCGCCGTCGCCGACGCGCGGGCCCTGGCTGGAGAACTCGGCGAGCTTGTCGTTGTCGTCGACCGCGCCGACCGTCAGGGCCGCGTCCGCGCTGCCCGGGGAGCCGACGCTGCCGGGCGCTCCGTCGTTGCCCGCGGCGATCGCGAAGAGGATGCCCTTGTCCGCGGAGAGCTTGTTGACCTGGGCTTCGAGCGGGTCGACGCCGGGGGTGTCACCGCCGCCGAGGCTGAGGTTGACGATGTCGGCGCCCTGCTCGGCCGCCCAGTCCATGCCCGCGATGATCCCGGAGTCGTCACCGGAGCCGGTGTCGTCGAGGACCTTGCCGTTCAGGAGCTTGGCGCCGGGCGCCACGCCCTTGAGCTTGCCGCCCGACTTCGCGCCGGTGCCGGCCGCGGTGGAGGCGACGTGGGTGCCGTGGCCGTAGTGGTCCGTGGCGTCGGCCGCCGGGGTGAAGTTCTTCGCGCCGACGACCTGGTCCTTCAGGTCGGCGTGCGTGGCGTCGACGCCGGTGTCCAGGACGGCGACCTTGACGCCCTTGCCGTCGAACCCGGCGGCCCAGGCCTTGTCGGCGCCGATCTGCGGCACGCTCTTGTCGAGGCTCGCCTTGCGGACGCCGTCCAGCCAGACACGGCTGACGCCGGACGCGGTGGCGCCGCCCTTCTCGGCGACGAGCGCGGACCACAGGTCGCCGGCGTCCTGCTTCGGGGTGGTGATGGCGTCGGCGTTCAGGGACTTCAGGGTCCTGCGGACCGTGGTGTCACCCGCGGCGCGCACGTCGGACCTGGCCCCGGCGGCCGCTCCCTTGTAGCCGACGATCAGCTTGAGGCCCTTCTTCTGGGCCCTGCGGTTGTCCTTCTTGGCCAACTCGGTGATGTCGAACAGGCGCTGGTCGAGCTTGCCGGTGGCTATCAGGCGCTGCGCGTCGGCCGGGATCACGAGGGTGTGACCGCCGACGCGCTTCGTCATGACGGGTATCCCCTCGCGCCCCTTCGCCCGCTCGAAGCGGGTGACGCGGCCCTTGGAGTCGGCGGTGACGCGGTCGCCGGTGACGAGGGTGATGCGGTGCGTGGTCCGTTCGGCGCTGTTGAGACCCGCCTGCTGCGCGGCTGCCGGAGTCGCGTCCGGCGACTGCTTCGCCGCCGACGCCGGGCTGGTCATGCCCGCGGCGAGGGCCACGGCCGCCGCTGTGGCGATCGTGGCCCCGTAGGCTCTCTTCACTCTTGTGCGCAAGTCTCCCCCTGGAGGTCAAGGGGCTCCCGCCCCTGGACGAGGAAGTATTGCCCAGAGCCGAACATCTGCTCAATAGTGCGTCAGAAGTTCAATAGCGCGTCACAAGTGACGAGTTGGTCACTGATGGGCCCGCTCCGTGACCTTGATCTGTCCGCGCCGGATCGTCGCGAGGCGCGGCGCCTTCCGTGCGATCGCACTGTCGTGCGTGACCATCACGAACGTCAGGCCGTGCTCCTTCCAGAGCCCTTCGAGCAGCTCCATGATCTCGTCGCGCATGGACTCGTCGAGGTTGCCGGTCGGCTCGTCGGCGAGCAGCACCTTCGGCCGCTTGACCAGGGCGCGGGCGATGGCGACGCGCTGCTGCTGGCCTCCGGAGAGCTCGGCGGGCAGGTGGCTGCGGCGTTCGCCGAGGCCCACCGACTCCAGGGCGTCGGCGGCGCGTTCGCGGCGGTCGGCGGCGCGCAGGCCGAGGGGGACGAGCGCCGTCTCGACGTTCTCCTGGGCGCTGAGCGTGGGAATCAGGTTGAAGGACTGGAAGACGAAGCCGATGGACTCGGCGCGGACCTTGGTCAGCCGCGCCTCGGGCAGCGCGGCCAGATCGACGCCGTCGAGCTCGACGCTGCCGGACGTCGGCCGGTCGAGCCCGCCGAGCATCTGAAGGAGCGTGGACTTGCCGCCGCCCGTCGGGCCCTGGATGACGAGCCGGTCACCGTCGCCGATGGTCAGATCGACTCCGGCGAGGGCGTCGACGGTCTCCTTGCCCCTGCGGTACTGCTTGGTGACGCCTCTGAGCTGATACATGGTGTGACTCCTGCGATACGTGTGGGGGTTGGCGGCGTGCGCGGTGGTCGCTTGCGCCGCCTACTCGACGCGGCGCAGGGCGTCCGCGGGCCGCAGCCGCGAGGCACGCCAGCCGCCGAAGGCGCCCGCGATGAGACCACCGGCCACGGCGAGGCCGACGGCGAGCGCGATGGTGGTCGCGCTGACCGGCGCGGTCAGCGAGATGTCCAGGGCCTTGGAGGCCGACTCGCTCAGCGCGGCTCCGGGGCCCCCGCCCGTCGCGCCGCCGGGGCCGCCGCCCATGCCGCCGCCCGACTGCCCGCCGGCCGAGCCGAGTTGCGCCGTCAGGGTGGGGCTGATCGCCGTCACCACGTACGCCCCGCCGAGGCCGACGGCGATGCCGAGCACTCCGCCCACCAGGCCGTTGACGACCGCCTCGCCGACGACCTGCCGGGTGACACGGCCGCTCCTCCAGCCGAGCGCCTTCAGGGTGCCGAACTCCCGTACCCGACGGCTGACGGCCGACGACGTGAGGAGCCCCGCGACCAGGAACGCCGCGACGAGCACGGCGATCGACAGCCACTTGCCGACGCTGGACGCGAGGTCGGACGCGGTGGAGAGCGAACCGGAGACCGTGTCGGCGAGGTCGGCCGACGTGGTCACGGTCGTGCCGGAGACGTTCTTCTGGATGGCGCTCTTGACCGCGTCGATCTGCTGCGAGTCCGCGGCCTTGACGTACACGGTCGTGATCTTGTTCTTCGAGTCGGCGAGGGTCTGCGCGCGCTCGAGCGGGAGGTAGAGGTTGGCCGCCGCGTCCCCGCTGTCGGGCGTCGCGATGCCGACGACCTTGATCTTGGTGCCTGAGATCGTGACGGTGTCACCGACGGAGAGCTTCTTCTCCTTGGCGTACGAGGCATCGGCGACGGCCACCTTGGCGTCGGACTCCGACCCCGTGAACGTACGCCCCTTGCTGATCCTGGAGGAGGTCAGCGGGCCCAGGTCCAGCTTGCCGACGTCCGTGCCGTAGACGCTGTAGGAGTCGACGTCGAAGTCGGCGCCGCCTCCGCGCACCTGCCCCTCCTGCTGGTCGCCGCCGCCACCGCCGGGCGGCTGCCCCTTGCCCGTGGAGCCGCCGGGCGCCTGCTCGAACTCGCCCCGCTCGAACTGGCCGTTGACCTTCATCACCTGGAGGCTCAGCCCGCCGACGGCATCGGCGACGCCACTCTGGCCGCCCACCTCGGCGACGGTGGACGAGGAGAGCGTCTGGAAGCCCTGCACCATGACGCGGTCACTGCTCTGCTCCTCGCCGTCCTCGTCGTCGGAGTCCTTGGCGTCGAACTTGAAGCGGGGGCGCCCGGTCTGGCCGCTCCCCTCCTTGGGCGGGGTGGCCGCCTTGGTGACGGTCATGTCGGTGCCGAGCCCGTAGAGCGACTCGAGGACCTTGCCCTGCGCCTGCTTCATGCCGGACGACACGGAGCTGACGACGATGACCAGCGCGATGCCGAGCGCGAGTCCGGAGGCCACGACGAGGGCCGCTTTTCTGCGGCGGCGCAGCTCGCGCCTCAAGTAGGTGAAGAACATGTGCGTGAAGCTAAGTACGCACCGTGATGAACGGATAAGGGCGGCATAAGAGAAGGATGAGAAGCCCGAACGGCGGCGGCCCGCACCCCCGTTGAGGGGTGCGGGCCGCTGCCGCAGGAGTGAAGGAGGCTACGCAGGTCTCAGACCGCGGAACCGGCCTTCCACTGTGCCCAGTCCATGACCCAGCCGTTGAAGCCGTTGTCCGGCTGGACCGTCTTGTCGCCGGTGTTCCTGACGTCCACGACGTCACCGACCATCGAGTTGTCGTAGAACCAGGCGCCCGGGGTGCTCTTGTCGTTCGCGCCCTTGGCGTCTTCCAGGCCGACGCAGCCGTGGCTGGTGTTGGCGCCGCCGAAGATGGACTTGGCGCCCCAGTAGTTGCCGTGGATGAACGTGCCCGACTGGGACAGGCGCATGGCGTGCGGCACGTCCTTGATGTCGTACTCGCCCTTGCCGTCGCCGTCCGTGAAGCCGACCGTCGCGCCGTCCATGCGGGTCTCCTTGAACTTCTCGGAGATCACCATCTTGCCGTTGTACGTCTTGTTCTCCGGGGAGCCCGCGGAGATCGGGATGGTCTTGACGACCTTGTTGTCCCGCATGACCTTCATCGTCTTCGTCTTGGCGTCGACGATGGAGACCTGGTTACGGCCGATCTTGAACTGGACCGTCTTCTCCTGGACGCCGGTGACGCCGTCCGCGCCCTCGACGCCGTCCAGGGCCAGCTTCATCGTGACCGTGGAGTTGCCCTGCCAGTAGTCCTCGGGGCGGAAGTCGATGCGGTTGTTGCCGAACCAGTGGCCGACGACTTCCTGGCCGCTGCTGGACGACACCTTGATGGCGGACTGGACGTCCTTCTTGTTCGTGATCGCCTTGTCGAAGTTGATCGACACCGGCATGCCCACGCCGACCGTGGAGCCGTCCTCGGGCGTGAAGTTCCCGATGAAGCTGTTGCTCGGCGAGACCGTCGTGAACTTCGAGTTCTCGTGCGCCTTGCGGCCCTCGGAGTCCTTGGCGGTGGCACTGATCTTGTACGTGGTCGCCCGCTCCAGCTGGCCGCTGGGCTTCCAGCTCTTCTTGTCGGCAGCTATCTCGCCGGCCACGGCCGTACCCGCCTCGGTCGTCATCTTGACGTCCGTCAGCGAGCCGTTGCTCACCTTGACTGCGGCCGCGCTGTTGATGCTCGCGTTGTCGGAGCCGTCCTTGGGCGCGATCTTGATATCGGCGTCGGACGTCTTCTTGGCGGCTGCTTCGTCGACCTGGTTCTGCGACTCCTTGCCGCCGGCGCTGCTCTTGTCGCCGTCGTCGCTGCTACAGGCCGAGAGCACCAGGACGCCGCCGACCAGAGCGGATACGGCCGCAAGACCCTTGCGCCGTCCGCGCTGCCGCCTACTGTCCGTCATCACACGCTTCTCCATCGTTGCCGAAATCCCCAACACGCCAAGAACGCCGAGAGTCCCCGTAGTCCCGCATAACGTCCTGCCCGGTTCGTCCCGTTCCACTTCCGCCGAAGATGTGGGGAACACCACGTCATGCGATGCGCCGGTGACAGCCGTGCACCTCTGAGACGACGGAACCCCGGGCGGCGGTTGCCGTCCGGGGCTACGGGTTCCGTTTTTTCCGTCCGGCAGACGTACTACTTTCCGTCTACCGCCTGTTACCCCCGGCCACCGTCGCCGTCCTCGTCGTCGTCATCATCCTCGTCCGGGTCCCAGTCGGGCGAATCGGGGTCGTACTCGATCTGCTCACTGCTCCAGGAGGCCTGCGAGAGCTCGACCCCGGGCACCGCGCTGACCAGGTCGAACGGGTCCACCAGATAGGCGAGTGCCTCCGCGTCGTCCTCCTTGACGGCCGTCTCGGCATGGAGACGTTCCTCGGCGGGCATGTGCTCGTCCTCCGCGATCCGGCGCAGCGCGGAGGCGGCGAGATCGCCGGAGTCGTCGACCTCCACCACCAATTCGACGCGGAGTCGTACAAAACGTGATGTCTCAGATGTGCTCATGAGTCGGAGCGTACGACCCATGACCCCCGCGACTTTCCCGCGACCCGCGCCTTTCACTACCATCGCCCCACACGGCCAATTCGCCAGCGCCACAAGGGGGATCCGATTCCGTGTCCGCACGTCGATCGCTGTTTACCGCCACTGCCGCAGGAGCCCTCCTCGGCGCCCTGTGGTTCGTTCCCTCCGCCAATGCGACGGCGACGTTCAGATCCCCGGAGGCCCCTGACTCCTCCCGGGTCGTCCACACCGAACAGCGCCGCGCGACGCTGCCGTCGGACGACACCGCCGACGCCGCCGGCACCACCGACACCGCAGCCCCGGCCGATGCCCGCCTCGCGGACACGGGCGCCGGCGTCGACACGACGCCGTACCTGATCGGCGGGACGGCGTTCCTGGGGCTCGGGGCGGGGTTCGTGGCGTATTCCGTACGGCGTGAGCAGCGGGGGCCCGCTTACTGAGGGGTGCTCTTCTCGGCCTGTCCCCGGGGAGTCATCTCCGGCAAGGCGGCCGCCGGTGCGCCCAGCCTCGCCGCCCGTAGCGCGGGGAAGCCCGCGGCCACCAGAAGCGTCGCCTGGACCATCCAGAGGCTGCTGACCCTGCCGCTCAGTTCGCCGGGCGTGCCGTGCTGGAGCAGGGCCGAGCGGAGGGTCTCGGAGATCAGGTCGCCGAGCCCGGCAAGGGCGAGCAGGACCAGGGCGAGCGGCAGGTACGACGTCAGGCCGAAGCCCGTCAGGGAGAGACCCCACACGAGAACCGCCCCGACCAGCGCGTGCCCGCCCGCACGTGCCGTCCAGCCGCTGGTCGCGGCCCCGACGAGGGCACCGAGCGAGGAACTGGCGGCCGAATCCCCTGGCGCCCTCTTCGAGTTCGCGGTGGACGTCCTCCTTGAGGGGCTCGCGCGCCGGGCACTCGGGTGACCCTGGCCGCGCGGCACCACGGCCGGATACGGGGCGGCCGCTAGGCATGCGGACATGAGATTCGAGCCCCGGCTGAAGAACACCGAAACCCCCCGCGCCCGCCGCCTCCGTCTCGTCGGCGCCCTGTGCGCCGTCGCGGCATCGGCCGCCCTGGTGACAGGCTGCGGCGGGGACAGCGACAAGCCGTCCGCCGACGCGACATCGGAGGCGGCGAAGACCGTTCCGAAGGAGGCGCCGTCGAAGAGCCCCACGGGCAGCGCGTCCCTCACGCAGGACCAGCAGGAGCGCAAGGCGCTGCTCGCCGCCACCAAGGTCACCTACGACAAGGCCGCCGCCACGGCGGTGGACAAGGTCTCGGGCAGCAAGCTGACCGACCTCGACCTGGAGGGCCTTGACGACGACAACGACAGCGACGATGACGACGACGCGAGCGGGAGCCCCAGCCCGAGCCCCAGCCCGAGCCCCAGCCCGAGCCCGAGCGGCAGCGCGGCCGCCCCGCAGTGGGTCGCCGAGGTCGCCGAGAAGGACGGCACGGTGCACAACGTCCGCATCGACGCGGTCTCGGGCAAGGTGATCAGCTCCGCCCCCGAGAACGACCAGGACGCCGACGACAAGAAGGAGACGGCCGACTGGCTCTCCCGCGTCAAGCAGTCGCCGGAGCAGGCGGCCAAGGTGGCGACGGACAAGAAGAAGGGCACGGTCACGTCGATCGGCCTGGACGACAACGACAGCAACACGCTCGTCTGGTCCGTCGACGTCGTCACCGACGACTGGAACAAGACCGACTTCGAGATCGACGCGGTCAAGGGCGACATCACCCGCGAGGACGTCGACCGCGACTGACGGCCCGCCACTGCGTGAAGGGGGCGCCGTCACCAGGTGACGGCGCCCCCTTATGCGTACGTACGAGACGCCTGCGCTAGGCCAGCGGACCCGTCACCGGCTCCACCGCGTCGAGCAGCGCGCCGGAGCGCACGAACGCGTCGGCCGCCGCCAGGTCGGGCGCGAGGAAGCGGTCCGGGCCCGGGCCCTCGACGCCCGCCTTGCGGATCGCCTCGATGACCGCCTGGGTCGCCGGGGCCGGCGTGAGGCCCTCGCGGAGTTCGACCGCGCGCGTGGCCGCGTACAGCTCGATCGCGACGATGCGGGTGAGGTTGTCGACCGCCGTGCGGAGCTTGCGGGCCGCCGACCAGCCCATCGACACATGGTCCTCCTGCATCGCGGAGGACGGGATCGAGTCGGCCGACGACGGCACCGCGAGCCGCTTCATCTCGTGGACAAGGGCCGCCTGCGTGTACTGGGCGATCATGAGGCCCGAGTCCACGCCCGCGTCGTCCGCGAGGAACGGCGGCAGGCCGTGCGAGCGGTTCTTGTCGAGCAGGCGGTCCGTGCGGCGCTCGGTGATCGAGCCGAGGTCCGCGGCGGCGATCGCGAGGAAGTCCAGGACGTACGCGACGGGCGCCCCGTGGAAGTTGCCGTTCGACTCGACGCGGCCGTCGGGCAGCACCACCGGGTTGTCGACGGCGGCGGCGAGCTCACGCTCGGCGACCAGGCGCGCGTGCGCCATCGTGTCGCGCCCCGCGCCCGCCACCTGCGGCGCGCACCGCACGGAGTACGCGTCCTGCACGCGCGGCGCGTCGTCCTGGTGATGTCCTGTCAGGCCCGAACCGGCAAGGACCGCGAGCATGTTGGCGGCCGAAGCCCCCTGGCCCGGGTGCGGCCGGATGGCGTGCAGCTCGGGGGCGAGGACCTTGGCGGTGCCCAGGAGCGCTTCGAGGGTGAGGGCCGCGGTGATGTCGGCGGACTTGTAAAGGGCGTCGAGGTCGGCGAGGGCCATCACCAGCATGCCGAGCATGCCGTCGGTGCCGTTCAGGAGAGCCAGGCCCTCCTTCTCACGCAGCTCGACCGGCGTGATGCCGTGCGCGGCGAGCAGCTCGCCCGCCGGCTTCAGTTCGCCGTCCGGGCCCTCGGCGTCGCCCTCGCCCATGAGCGTCAGCGCGCAGTGGCTGAGCGGTGCGAGGTCGCCGGAGCAGCCGAGCGAGCCGTACTCGTGGACGACGGGCGTGATCCCCGCGTTGAGCACGTCGGCCATGGTCTGCGCGACCTCGGGGCGCACGCCCGTACGGCCGGAGCAGACCGTCTTCAGGCGCAGGAACATCAGCGCGCGCACGACCTCGCGCTCCACGCGCGGGCCCATCCCGGCCGCGTGCGAGCGGACGATGTTGCGCTGCAGCTGGGCGCGGAGGTCCGGGCCGATGTGCCGGGTGGCGAGGGCGCCGAAGCCGGTCGACACGCCGTAGACCGGCTCGGGCTTGGCCGCGAGGGCGTCGACGATCTCGCGGGATGCGGCGAGGGCGGTCACGGCTTCGGCCGAGAGGTCGATGCGGGCGTTGCCGCGCGCGACGGCGATGACGTCCGCTGCGGTTGTCCCGGACGTCCCCAGGACCACGGTGTGCATATCCATATTCAGCAGCGTACGGACTGAATCGCCAGGTGTCACGGGTGGATACGTACTGAGCCACTTACTCAGAGGTCGACGCCGCGCCCCGCAGCTTCCTCACCGAGCCCCCCGACCGCCTTCCCTGGGGGCCCGCGGCTCCGGCTCACGCCCGCGGAAGCGGCGCCTCTCCCCCGCAGGGCGCGACCCCTCCGAGTTCGCGAGACGCACCACCGGGTCGTCCGCACCCTCGCGCCCCGCGACGACCGGCTTCGGCGCGCGGGCCGCCTTCGCTCGGTACTGGGCGGCGTCCGCGAGGCGGAACAGGCGGCGGGCCGAGCGGACCTCGCCGATCGGGTCCTCCGTGGAGGCGACCCCGCACGCGACACCGTCCCCCAGCTCCAACTCGAAGGCGCGAAGGCACAGTTCATCGGCGACCCGCACCACCTCATCGGCCGCGGGCCCCACCGAGAGCAGGCAGAACTCGTCGCCGCCGAGCCGCGCGGACAGGGTCCCCGGCAGCATCGCCCCGCACAGGGAGAGCACCGAACCGAAGCGTTCGAGGAGGCGGTCGCCGACCGCGTGGCCCTGGGTGTCGTTGACCCACTTGAGCCCGTTCACGTCACACACGACGAGGCTCACCACGGTCCCGTCAGCGCGGTGGCGCTCCACCGCCTCCTCAAGCCGCAGATCGACCGCGCGCCGGTTGGCGAGCCCCGTCAGCGAGTCGGTGAAGGCGAGCCGGCGGGCCTCCTCCAGCCGTTCGGTCTGCGCGATGCCCGCCGCGACGACCGAGGCGAGCACGGTGGCGAAGTCCGCGTCCTCGCGGCCGAAGACCGGCGCCCCCACCGGGCGCGCCACATACAGCTCACCCCACGCCCGCCCGTGCAGCACGATCGGCGCGACCACGCAGCAGCCGCGCCCGCGCCTGCGCAGGGCGGCCACGCGCTGATGGCAGTAGCCAGGGGCGGGGGCCTTCGACGTATCCATCGGTCCCCGCGCCGTCTCGACCCAGGCGTGCGGCTCGCCGCCGCCCGCCCAGCGCTCGTGCAGGAACTCGGTGATCTCCGGGAACTCGTTCACCGGATACGCCTCGCGCTCCGGGAACTCTTCCTCCCCCTCGGCCCGTTCGCCCACGTTCACGAGCACCCTCAGCCGCCCGAGATCGCGCTCCCAGACGGACAGGGCCGCGAAATTCCCCGCCAGCGCACGGCACGCGCCGCGGGCAGCGGCCCGCCAGGACTCACGCGGAGTGTGCGCGGCGGCCATCCCCTGCGCCAGCACGACCACGGCCCGCAGCCGGAGATCCTCTCCCATCTCCCTAGGCTAGGAGATTTACGACATTTTGGGCGATCGGAACATTACGCAGAGTGGGGGCCGCGTGGATCATTCACTCCCCGGGCCAGTCCGGCTTCCGCTTCTCGTTGAACGCCGCGACGCCCTCCGCCCGGTCCCCGGAGAAGGCCACCGAGCGCCAGGCCGCGTCCTCGACCTCAAGACCGGCGCGCAGGTCGAGCCCGTGCCCCAGCCGCAGGGCGCGCTTGGCGGCGCGCAGCCCGACGGGCGAGTTGGCGGCGATCCGCGCGGCGAGCGCGAGCGCTTCCGTACGGTCATCGCCCTCGCCCACGAGGTGATCGACGAGCCCCAACTCCCGCGCCTCGGCGGCCTCCACACGCCGCGCGGTGAAGATCAACTCGGCGGCCCCGGCCGCGCCCACGCGGCGCGGCAGCAGCTGCGTACCGCCGCCGCCCGGGATCACGCCGACCGACACCTCGGGGAGTCCGACCACGGCGGTCGGGTCGGCGACGATGAGATCGCAGGCGAGCGCGAGCTCGAACCCGCCGCCGAGCGCGAAGCCGTGCAGGGCCGCGACGGTCGGCATGGGCAGTTCGAGTACGCCGGTGTAGGCGGCCCGTGCGGTGGGCCGCTGGCGCACCAACTCGGCGTCGGAGAAGGAGTTGCGCTCCTTCAGGTCGGCGCCGACGCAGAAGGCCCGCTCATGGGTGGAGGTGACGACCACGACGCGGGCGTCACGGTCCTGCGCGAGGGCGGCGCAGGCGGAGCCGATGGAGCGGGCCATGTCCGTGGACACGGCGTTCATGGCCTTGGGCCGGTCAAGGACGAGCTCGGCGACATAGCCGTGCCGCCTGACGCCGACGAATTCCCCGAAGCGCTGCTCGTCGCCCATTGCTTCCTCCGCATCTGGTTAACGCCCGTTACCGGGCCACCCTGCGGATCATGCCACCGCTACGGGGCGATCGGGTGGGCAGGCGGGAAAATTCCGCCGCGAACCAGCTCTCGAGCGGGGCCTCAGCCGCGCCGGGCCAGCAGCCAGGGCTCGACGACGCCGAGGCCTCGCACGGGCCGCTGCCACATCGGCTGCAGGGCAAAGCGGTAGGAGGGCGGCTCCGAGCCCTCCTTCTCCGCGGCCTCGGCGGCCTCCGCCGCTTCCGTCTCGGAGGCGGGCGCGTCCCCTGTCCGCGTCAGCTCCTCGGCGAGCGCTCCGTCCACGAGCACCGCGTCCCGAGGCGCTATCGAGGTGAGGCGGCTGGCGAGATTCACCGTCGTGCCGAACACATCGCCCATCCGCGTCGTGACCGTGCCGAAGGCGATGCCTACGCGCAGCTCGGGCATCGTCTCGTCGTTCGCCATGGTCTCGATGAGCCGCAGGGCGATCTCCGCGGCCACGCCCGCGTTGTCGGCGGCGTACAGGACTTCGTCGCCCAGCGTCTTGATGAGCCGTCCGCCGTGTGCGGCGACAAGGTCCGCGGCGGTGGTCTCGAAGGCCTCGACGAGCTCGCCGAGTTCTTCCTCCTCCATGCGCCGGGTGAGCCGGGTGAAGCCGACGAGGTCGGCGAACCCGACGGCGAGCCGCCGGTCGACCATCTCCTCGTCGTCGGCGGCCTGCACGACGCGCCCGGTGGCCGCGGCAAGCTGCCGCCGCCACACGTAGACGAGGAATTCCTCCAGCTCAGGCAGCAGAAGCTCTATCAACGGATAGGTCACTTCGGTCCGCGTCATGCCGGGCTCGGGCGGCTCCGTCAGACCCTCCAGGAAGGAGTCGATCTGCCATTCGGCCAGGCGGGCGGTGGTCTGCCCGGTCGACCGGGCCACCTGCACCGCCATCGCCTCGCTGAGCAGGCCCGCCTCGACGAGTCCTGCGAGGCGGCGCAGGGCGAGCACGTCCGCCTCGGTCAGGGCCTTGGCCTGGCCGACGTCGGGGAAGCCCATGGCCCGCCAGAAGCGGGAGGCGAGCTCCATGGATACGCCGGCGCTGCGGGCCGCCTGGAACGGGGTGTACCGGCGGTCCGCGCCGAGGATCAGCCCCTCAAGACGCAGGGCAAGGGGATCCTTCTCCGGGTCCCCCGGCTTCTCGTCCCCGGAGTCCATCGAGTCGAACGTATGGGTGACGGACCCAGCGGTACGTCCGGGCTCGCCGTCGGGGGATGCACCCGTGCCGGAGCCCGTGTCGTCGACGGTCACGCCTGCTGCCCTTCCGATCTGCCGCGGTCAGGTATCGACCGGCGCCAACTTTACGGCAGGTGTGCCGCAGCTCACGCCTTTCCTGGCGGGGCGCCTCGGACAGTGGGTCCCCGCAGCTGCGCTGACGAACACACTTTCCCCACCCACTCGCCCGTCTGCCCCGCATCCTCACCTGAACGAACAAGCTTTCCCACCCACCCACCCGATTGCCCCGCGGTGCCAGGAAATGGGGCAACGGGCGGTCTGCCGGAGGGCGGGAGGCGAGTGAGTACAGAAGCAGGGGGGCGGGGCAGCCCAAGCCCGAGGGCACGATGCACCAAGACCTCCGACCCCACGCCCCCGCAGCCGGCAGCGAGACACGAGGGGACGGGCCGGTATGTCCGCCCGGAGCACGGTTCGCGGCACTCCCCCGCCGAAGCAACCCGGCGGCCACCGGACGATAGCGAGGACGGACATACCGGCGCGGCCCCGCACCGAAGGCGAAGTGGCGCCGCAGCACGGGTGCACCTGCAGCCGGAAGCGCTCGCGAGGGGACGGGCCGGTATGTCCGCCCGGAGCACGGTTCGCGGCACTCCCCCGCCGAAGCAACCCGGCGGCCACCGGACGATAGCGAGGACGGACATACCGGCGCGGCCCCGCACCGAAGGCGAAGTGGCGCCGCAGCACGGGTGCACCTGCAGCCGGAAGCGCTCGCGAGGGGACGGGCCGGTATGTCCGCCCGGAGCACGGCTCCCCGCACTCCACCCCCGAAGCAACAACACGGCCACCGGACGATAGCGAGGACGGACATACCGGCACGGCCCCGCACCCCGAGACGGAGCAGACCCGCACGGCTCCGGAGCCCCCGGCCAAGCCCCCCTACGCACCCCGCAAATGCACAACATCCCCCGCCCCCACAGGCTCCTGAACCCCCTCCCCCGTAGCCAGCACCAGCCGCCCGTCGCCGTCCACAGCCACCGCCTCCCCCGTGATCGACCGATCACCCGGCAGCTCCGCCCTGACCTTGCGGCCGAGCGTCGCGCAGCCCGCCGCGTACGTCTCCTGGAGGCGGGACGCCACCGGATCGCCCTCCGCCGCGCGCCAGTCCCCGTACCACTGCTCCAACGAACGCAGCACCGCCCGCAACACCGTGTCCCGGTCAGTGCTCACCGCCCCGGCCAGCGCCAGCGACCCCGCCCCGGGCACCGGCAGCTCATCCGCCCGCAGGGTCACGTTGATCCCGATGCCGATCACCACGCCTCCCCCTCCCGCAGCGGCAGCCGCGGAGCCCGCCCGCTCCGCCAGGATTCCGCCCGCCTTCCGCTCCTCTCCGCCCACCGTCACCAGCAGGTCGTTCGGCCACTTCAGTGCCGTGTCCACCCCCGCCGACCGCGAAAGCCCCGTGGCGACGGCGACGCCGGTGAGCAGCGGCAGCCACCCCCACCGCTCGACCGGCACGGCCGGACCCGGCTTCAGGAGCACGGAGAAGAAGAGCCCCGAGCGAGCGGGAGCCGACCAGCGGCGGTCCAGGCGCCCGCGCCCCGAGCTCTGCTCCTCGGCGACAAGGACCGCACCCTCGGGCAGCTCGTCCGCCCGCGCGGCCAGATCCGTGTTGGTCGACCCCGTCGCGGGCACCACGTCCAGAGAGGTCCACAGACCCCCGTCCCGCACCAGCGCCCGCCGCAACGACGCGACGTTCAGCGGCGGCCTGTCGAGATCGGACCAACGGTTGCCCCCAGGGACATCGGAAGGGGGGCCCGAAGGGAGGTCCGAAGGGAGGTCGGACGAGTCGTCTGAAGCATCTTGCGGCGTCATGCAAGCCACCTTAGGTGTGGTAAACGCCGCACTGCCGATCCGTATCGGCGCCGATACCCTACGAGTCAGTAGCAAGCGGGTCACCAGCAGTCGCGAGCCGCCGCAAGCCGCCAGTCGCCCCTTTGAGCAGGCAGGGAGCCGCATCCCTATGTCCGAGCCGGAAGAGCCCAACGTGCCCGTGCAGAGCGCCGCAAGCGATACCACCGCCACCGCCCCGGAGGCAGGTATCGACATCCATACGACTGCGGGAAAGCTCGCTGATCTGCAGCGCCGCATCGAGGAGGCCAAGCACGCCGGTTCGGCTCGCGCGGTCGAGAAGCAGCACGCCAAGGGCAAGTTGACGGCGCGCGAACGCATCGACCTGCTCCTGGACGAGCACTCCTTCGTCGAGTTCGACGAGTTCGCCCAGCACCGTTCGACCGACTTCGGCCTGGAGGCCAACCGCCCTTACGGCGACGGAGTCGTGACCGGATACGGCACCGTCGACGGCCGCCCCGTGGCCGTCTTCTCCCAGGACTTCACGGTCTTCGGCGGCGCCCTGGGCGAGGTCTTCGGCCAGAAGATCGTCAAGGTCATGGACTTCGCCCTGAAGACCGGCTGTCCGGTCGTCGGCATCAACGACTCCGGCGGCGCCCGCATCCAGGAGGGCGTCATGGCCCTCGGGATGTACGGAGAGATCTTCCGCCGCAACACGCACGCATCCGGCGTGATCCCGCAGATCTCCCTCGTCGTCGGGCCGTGCGCCGGCGGAGCCGTCTACTCCCCCGCCATCACCGACTTCACGGTCATGGTCGACCAGACCTCGCACATGTTCATCACCGGGCCCGACGTCATCAAGACGGTCACCGGCGAGGACGTCGGCTTCGAGGAGCTGGGCGGTGCCCGCACCCACAACTCCACATCAGGCGTGGCCCACCACATGGCGGGCGACGAGAAGGACGCGATCGAGTACGTCAAGTCCCTTCTCTCCTACCTGCCTTCGAACAACCTCAGCGAGCCGCCCGCCTTCCCCGAGGACGCGGACCTGGAGCTGACGGACGAGGACCGCGAGCTCGACACCCTCATCCCGGACAGCGCGAACCAGCCGTACGACATGCACACGGTGATCGAACACGTCCTGGACGACGCCGAGTTCTTCGAGACGCAGCCGCTGTTCGCGCCGAACATCCTCACCGGCTTCGGCCGCATCGAGGGCCGCCCGGTGGGCATCGTCGCCAACCAGCCGACGCAGTTCGCCGGTTGCCTGAACATCGACGCCTCCGAGAAGGGCGCCCGCTTCGTCCGCACCTGCGACGCGTTCAACGTCCCGGTCATCACCTTCGTCGACGTGCCGGGCTTCCTGCCGGGCGTCGAGCAGGAGCACACGGGCATCATCCGCCGCGGCGCGAAGCTGATCTACGCGTACGCGGAGGCGACGGTCCCGCTGATCACCGTCATCACCCGCAAGGCGTTCGGCGGCGCGTACGACGTCATGGGCTCCAAGCACCTGGGCGCCGACCTCAACCTGGCCTGGCCGACCGCGCAGATCGCGGTGATGGGCGCGCAGGGCGCGGTGAACATCCTGCACCGCAAGACCATCGCCGCGGCCGAGGCCTCGGGCGACGTGGAGGCGACCCGTGCCCGCCTGATCCAGGAGTACGAGGACCGGCTGCTCAACCCGTACACGGCCGCTGAGCGCGGCTACATCGACACCGTGATCATGCCGTCGGAGACCCGCTCCCACCTGGTGCGGGGCCTGCGTCAGCTGCGTACGAAGCGGGAGTCCCTGCCCCCGAAGAAGCACGGCAACATCCCCCTCTAGACCGTGCCCCAGTGAGGAGACCGTTCATGATCAAGGTCGTACGGGGCAATCCCACCCCGGAGGAGCTGGCCGCCGCACTCGCGGTGGTCCAGGCGCGCGCCGCGGCGGTCGCGAACCAGCCGTCCGGCGCGCCCGCGGCCCTCGACGCCTGGGCCGACCCCGCGCGCGTGGCCCGCCACCGGCTGCCCGCGCCGGGCCCGACGTCGTGGGGCCGCACCTACTGGCCCGGCTGAGCCCGGCGGCACGGTGCGGGAATGAGTGAGGCGGGCCGGGGCGCCTGAGTACGCGTACTCAGGCGCCCCGCCGTCACCGCGCGCAGTATCGATTGCATGCTGTGGTCGGACCCGGAGGACAACCCGCCGAAGGACATGCGGGACATGCAGGCGAAGATGCGCCGTGCGGGACTCGTCCTTGCCCTGGCGATGGTCGTGGCGATGTTCGTCCTGGGCATCCACTGAGACATCGGCCGAGAGCCCGCTGACCGCTGGCCGCTGCCCGCTGCCCGCTGCCCGCTGAGACATCCGCCGCGGCTCGCTAACCTGACCGCATGAGTGATCAGCCCCGACAGCCCCGCCGCCTCGTCCTCGCCTCCAAGTCCCCCGCCCGGCTCGGCCTCCTGCGCCAGGCAGGCCTCGCCCCCGAGGTGATCGTCAGCGGGGTCGACGAGGACGCGATCTCCGCACCGACCCCCGCCGAGCTCGCCCTCGCCCTGGCCGAGGCCAAGGCGTCGGTCGTCTCCGCGCGCCCGGACGCCAAGGGCGCCCTGGTCGTCGGCTGCGACTCGGTCCTGGAACTGGACGGCCAGGCGCTCGGCAAGCCCGCCGACGCCGAGGAGGCCACCGCCCGCTGGAAGTCCATGCGCGGCCGCGCGGGCGTCCTGCAGACCGGCCACTGCGTGTACGACACCGCCGCGGGCCGCCACGTCTCGGCGCTCGCCTCGACCGTCGTGCGCTTCGGCGAGCCCTCGGACGAGGAGATCGCCGCGTACGTGGCCAGCGGCGAACCGCTGCACGTGGCGGGCGCGTTCACGCTCGACGGCCGCTCGGCGCCCTTCGTCGACTCGATCGAGGGCGACCACGGCAACGTCATCGGCCTCTCGCTGCCGCTGCTGCGCCGCCTGCTGTCCGAATTGGGCGTCGGGATCACGGAGTTGTGGGCGGAGTAGATCCACACGACGGCCCCTGAGGGGCTCAGGCGGGCTGTGGGGCGCCGTTCTCCGGCGTGCCGCCGCCCGCTGCCCCGCTGCTCGCGCGCGGCCCGTCGGCGACCTCCTCGGGCTTCTTGTCGTACGCGACCAGCGTCAGCACGATCAGGCCGAGCACCACCATCATGAAGACGAACGCGGGCCAGCCCACCAGGCCGACCGAGAACGCCCCGAGCAGGCCGTGCACCACGGCGGCGCTGATCAGCAGGAGCCGGCCGAAGCGGCCCGGCGCGCGGTCGCGTATCGCCGAGCGCGCCATGACGACGCCGCACAGCGCGAGGTAGAGGCCGAAGACGCCGCCCGCGATCCACGTCGACACGGACATCGCGTGCGGGTCGAGCCCGGCGAGCGACATGTCCTGCTTGTTCACGACAAGCCCCAGGAACCAGTTGAGCAACGCGATGCCCACCGCCTCCACCAGGAGCACGATCGCGCCCACCCAGGCCACCGGTCTACGCGCCACGGCGCCCACCCTCTTCCACTGTTACCGCAAGTACGTCCCAGACATCGCGAACGCTACTAACGGGTAAACCGGGGGACAAGGGCCCTGCCGAAGGCAAAGAATCATTGGGCCATTCGTAGGGACTCCACAAAGAATGACCCTCTGCCGCAGCACGCTCTCACAGAGACCTTGACCACACCGGCGCGTTAGTCTCACCGGAAGGGACCCTGCGTACCGTGGTGCGACAAGGGATTTCGCGGACGGGCAGGCCCCGGATCACGCTCCGTGTGGGCAAGCTCACCATTGGGGACGGGTCGAAAGGTCGTGTCGGCAGTCCCTAAACTCGGCTTGTTTCAAGGAGGGAGCCATCGTGCGCAAGGTGCTCATCGCCAACCGTGGCGAAATCGCTGTCCGCGTTGCTCGGGCATGCCGGGATGCAGGGATCGCGAGCGTAGCCGTCTACGCAGATCCTGACCGGGATGCTCTGCATGTACGTGCGGCAGATGAGGCGTTCGCGCTGGGCGGTGACACTCCGGCCACCAGCTACCTGGACATCTCCAAGGTGCTGGCCGCGGCCAAGGACGCAGGGGCGGACGCGATCCATCCCGGCTACGGCTTCCTTTCGGAGAACGCCGACTTCGCGCAGGCCGTCCTGGACGCGGGCCTGATCTGGATCGGCCCGCCGCCGCAGGCCATCCGTGACCTCGGTGACAAGGTCGCGGCCCGGCACATCGCGCAGCGCGCGGGTGCCCCGCTGGTGGCCGGTACGCCGGACCCCGTGAGCGGTTCCGACGAGGTCGTCGCCTTCGCCGAGGAGCACGGCCTGCCGATCGCGATCAAGGCCGCCTTCGGTGGCGGCGGACGCGGTCTGAAGGTGGCCCGAACCCTCGAAGAGGTGCCCGAGCTCTACGACTCCGCGGTGCGCGAGGCCGTCGCGGCCTTCGGCCGTGGCGAGTGCTTCGTGGAGCGCTACCTCGACAAGCCGCGGCACGTGGAGACCCAGTGCCTGGCCGACAAGCACGGCAACGTGGTCGTCGTGTCCACCCGTGACTGCTCGCTCCAGCGCCGCCACCAGAAGCTGGTGGAGGAGGCCCCCGCGCCGTTCCTGAGCGAGGCCCAGAACGCCGAGCTGTACGCGGCGTCGAAGGCGATCCTGAAGGAAGCCGGCTACGAGGGCGCGGGAACCGTCGAGTTCCTCGTCGGCGTCGACGGCACGATCTCCTTCCTGGAGGTCAACACCCGCCTCCAGGTGGAGCACCCGGTCACCGAAGAGATCACCGGCATCGACCTGGTCCGCGAGATGTTCCGCATCGCCGACGGCGAGGAACTCGGTTACGGCGACCCGGAGATGCGGGGCCACTCCTTCGAGTTCCGCATCAACGGCGAGGACCCGGGCCGCGGCTTTCTGCCCGCACCCGGCACCGTCACCCTCTTCGCGCCGCCGTCGGGTCCGGGCGTACGCCTGGACGCGGGCGTGGAGTCCGGCTCCGTGATCGGCCCGGCCTGGGACTCGCTCCTGGCCAAGCTGATCGTGACCGGCGCCACCCGCGAACAGGCCCTTCAGCGGGCCGGGCGCGCCCTGGAGGAGTTCACCGTGGAGGGCATGGCCACCGCCATCCCCTTCCACCGCGCGGTCGTCAAGGACCCCGCCTTCGCCCCCGAACTCACCGGCTCCGCCGACCCGTTCACGATCCACACCCGCTGGATCGAGACCGAGTTCGTCAACGAGATCCCCGCGTTCGCCGCGGCGACCGACACCGAGACGGACGAAGAGCCCGGCCGCGAGACGGTCGTCGTCGAGGTGGGCGGCAAGCGCCTGGAGGTCTCGCTCCCCTCCTCGCTGGGCATGACCATCGCCCGCACCGCGGCGGCGGGCGGCGCCCGCCCCAAGCGGCGCGCGGCGAAGAAGTCGGGCCCGGCGGCTTCCGGTGACACCCTGGCGTCCCCCATGCAGGGCACGATCGTCAAGATCGCTGTCGAGGAGGGCCAGGAGGTTCAGGAGGGCGACCTGGTCGTCGTCCTGGAGGCCATGAAGATGGAACAGCCGCTGAACGCGCACCGCTCGGGCACGATCAAGGGCCTCACTGCGGAGGTGGGCGCGAGCCTGACCTCCGGTGCGGTCATCTGCGAGATCAAGGACTGATCCGCAGAGCAACACTCATTTGCCGGCCGGGCTGGAGCATCCAGCCCGGCCGGCGAAGCATTCAGCCCGTGGGGGTCCCCCCTGCTCCTTAAGAGCTCGGGGGCGTTTGAGGACGACTCGGCGGAGCCGGTGATGAGCGGCACGCACGCTTCAGGCAGACTTGAGGCACGCGTACGTTCAGGGAGGACCGCGGTGATGAGCACCGGCACGGATCAGCGCCCCCGCTTGAAAAGAGCCGACGCGCGCCGCAATTACGACCGGCTCCTCGCAGAGGCCCGCACCGCCTTCGCGGAGCACGGCACGGACGCCTCCCTGGAGGACATCGCCCGCCACGCGAACGTAGGCATCGGCACCCTCTACCGCCACTTCCCCAACCGCCACGCCCTGATGAGCGCCGTCTTCGAAGAGGCCGTGAGCGATCTCCTGGAACGCTCCCGCGCGCTCCTCGAAGATCCGCAACCCTGCTCGGCCCTGGTGACCTGGCTGCGCGCCATCATCACTCATGCGGGTGAGTACCGCGGGCTCTCCCGCGCCCTCATGTCGGCGTCGCACGACGACAGTTCGGCACTCTCCCGCTGTAGCAAGCCGATGCGCGAGGCGGGTACGGCCCTGCTCGTGCGGGCACAGCAGGCAGGTGCCGTACGCCCCGGTGTCTCGATCGGCGATCTGATGCAGCTGACCAACGCGATCGCGCTGGCCGCCGAAGAGACCCCCGACGACCCCGAGTTGGCCGACCGCCTCCTGATGCTGACCCTGCGCGGCCTGAAGCCGGAAGGATCGGCACCCGACGAGCCGCCCACCGGCCCGGCGGCCGGTTCAGCGGCGGCGTAGATCCGCCACCCGCGCGGCCCGCTCCCCGGGCTGCTGCTCCCCGAGCACCGCACTGCGCAACTGCGCACCCGGACCTGCTGCGTGACCGCCGTGGTTACGGCGCTGGCCCGGCAGTGGCACGTCCCGGCGCGACTGCCGCGCCGGGACGGAATCCACCCCCGAGCCGGAGCCCGAACTCGCGGTCCCGCCCGCGACCGCGATCTGCACGCCCTGGTCCGCCAGGGCCTGCAACTCGGTGGCCGCGCGGTCGTCGTGCGTGGGCGGTTCGTCCGTGACCAGGCGGGTGATGACGTCCGTCGGCACCGTCTGGAACATCGTGTCGGTGCCGAGCTTGGTGTGGTCGGCGAGGACCACGACCTCGGCAGCCGCCTGGACGAGCGCGCGGTCCACGCTGGCCGAGAGCATGTTGGACGTGGAGAGCCCGCGTTCGGCGGTCAGACCACTGCCCGACAGGAAGGCGCGCGAGACCCGCAGGCCCTGCAAGGACTGTTCGGCCCCGCTGCCCACGAGCGCGTAGTTGGAACCGCGCAGGGTGCCGCCGGTCATGACGACCTCGACGCGGTTGGCATGAGCCAGGGCCTGTGCCACCAGAAGGGAATTGGTGACGACGGTCAGACCGGGCACCCGCGCGAGCCGTCGGGCCAGCTCCTGCGTGGTCGTACCCGCCCCGACGACGATGGCTTCGCCTTCTTCGACGAGTCCCGCCGCGAGATCGGCGATGGCCGTCTTCTCGGCGGTCGCGAGATGTGATTTCTGCGGAAAGCCGGACTCCCGCGTGAATCCGCCCGGCAATACCGCACCGCCATGTCTGCGGTCGAGGAGTCCTTCTGCCTCCAGCGCGCGCACGTCCCGCCGTACGGTCACTTCTGAGGTCTGGACGACGCGGGCGAGCTCCCGGAGCGATACCGCTCCGTTGGCCCGCACCATTTCGAGGATCAATTGGCGACGTTCTGCAGCGAACACGAAACTGACAGTAACCCCAACGACCGTCTGCTTTCAGCAGTTTGCGCCGAATTACAGAAGTTGTTCGCACGGTTGGGTGGGAAGTGGTATACGCGCCTACCCACCCCGCCTATGCCGGGCGAATGGGCGACAACAGCCCGTGACCTGCGCAGAGTTGTTACCCCGTACGCGCCGTACAGAACCCGATCAGTCGGCGTTCAGCCGACGATCGGCCCGCGATCAGGCTTCGCCCGCCGACTTTCGCGTGTGAAGTTGACGTGCGACCTCGGCGATCGAGCCCGAAAGGGATGGATACACAGTGAACGCATTCGCGATCTGCTCGACCGTCAGATTGTTGTCGACCGCGATCGAGATGGGGTGGATCAGTTCCGAAGCGCGCGGCGCGACGACCACACCGCCTACCACGATGCCCGTACCCGGACGGCAGAAGATCTTGACGAAGCCGTCGCGGATGCCCTGCATCTTCGCGCGCGGGTTGCGCAGGAGCGGCAGCTTGACGACGCGGGCGTCGATCTTGCCGCCGTCGACGTCGGACTGGCTGTAGCCGACGGTCGCGATCTCCGGGTCGGTGAAGACGTTCGACGACACGGTCTTCAGGTTCAGCGGCGTCACCGCGTCGCCCAGGAAGTGGTACATCGCGATGCGGCCCTGCATGGCGGCCACGGAGGCGAGCGCGAAGATCCCGGTCACGTCACCGGCGGCGTACACACCGGGGGCGGAGGTGCGCGAGACCTTGTCGGTCCAGATGTGCCCGGAGTCCTTGAGCTTGACCCCGGCCTCCTCCAGGCCCATGCCGCTGCTGTTCGGGATGGCACCCACGGCCATCAGACAGTGCGTACCGCTGATGACGCGGCCGTCGTTGAGCGTCACCTCCACGCGGTCGCCCACGCGCTTGGCGGAGGCGGCCCGGGAGCGCGACATGACGTTCATGCCACGGCGCCGGAAGACGTCCTCCAGGACGGCGGCGGCGTCCGGGTCCTCGCCGGGCAGCACGCGATCACGGCTCGATACGAGCGTGACGTTCGACCCCAGCGCCTGATAGGCACCGGCGAACTCGGCACCGGTGACACCGGAGCCGACCACGATGAGCTCCTCGGGGAGCTCGTCCAGGTCGTACACCTGGGTCCAGTTGAGGATCCGCTCGCCGTCGGGCAGCGCGTCGGGGACCTCGCGCGGGTGCCCGCCGGTGGCGATGAGGACGGCGTCGGCGACGAGGGTCTCCTCGCTCCCGTCGGCCGCGCGCACGACGACCTTGCGCGAGCCGTCCGTGTCCTGCTGGCCCTCCAGGCGGCCACGGCCGCGCAGCACGCGGGCGCCTGCGCGCGTGACGGAGGCGGTGATGTCGTGGGACTGCGCGAGCGCCAGACGCTTCACACGGCGGTTGACCTTGCCGAGGTCGACGCCGACGACGCGCGCGGGCGTGTCGATGTGGGGGGTGTCGTCCGCGACGATGATGCCGAGCTCCTCGTACGAGGAGTCGAAGCTGGTCATCACCTCGGCCGTGGCGATCAGAGTCTTGGACGGGACGCAGTCGGTGAGCACCGACGCCCCGCCCAGACCGTCGCAGTCGACGACGGTCACCTCCGCGCCGAGCTGGGCGGCAACGAGTGCCGCCTCGTATCCGCCGGGTCCGCCGCCAATGATCACGATCCGAGTCACGTACTCCATTGTCCCGCACGCTTCAAGGTGCTTCGCCCCGGGGGCTCCATCCGGGCCGTTCTCCCTCCAAGAAGGGCACTTCCGTTACCGGAGGGACGCACGCGTCACCTGCCGTACCCTCGACCACATGTCGCTCTACGCCGCGTACGCCGGCAATCTGGATCCGCGGCTCATGTCACGCCGCGCCCCGCACTCGCCGCTGCGCCAGACCGGCTGGCTGAACGGCTGGCGGCTGACCTTCGGCGGGGAGCACATGGGGTGGGAGGGCGCCCTTGCCACCATCGTCGAGGCACCGCGCTCCCAGGTCTTCGTGACGCTGTACGACGTCGCCCCGATGGACGAGGACTCCATGGACCGGTGGGAGGGCGTGGGGCTCGACATCTACCGCCGCATGCGCGTGCGCGTGCACACCCTCGACGGCGAGGAACCCGCTTGGGTGTACGTCCTCAATGGTTACGAGGGCGGCCTGCCGTCGGCGCGCTATCTGGGGGAGCTGGCCGACGCGGCGGAGACCGCGGGGGCGCCGCACGACTATGTGATGGAGCTGCGGAAGCGGCCCTGCTAGGGGCGCATCGCCTCGCTCCGGGTTGCTCCTCGGGCCGCTGTTCGGCCTCGCCTCGGACCTCTCGTCGGAAACGACAAGACAACGATCCGAATCCCGTGAGCATCGTCATCTACGCGCGTAGGGCGTGAGCGGCTACTCTCGTCCGCGTGAACGCTTCAGTTATTCCGGACGACATCCAGGGCGACCCCTACGCCGCCGCCGACGCCGCCGCCGCGCGCCTGCGTGAGCTGACGGGCGCCGAGACCCACGACGTAGCCCTCGTGATGGGCTCCGGCTGGGCGCCGGCCGTCGACGCGCTCGGCGTGCCCGAGGCCGAGTTCCCCGTCACCGAGCTCCCCGGCTTCCCGCCGCCGGCGGTGGAGGGACACGGGGGCCGCATCCGCTCCTTCCAGGTCGGTGACAAGCGCGCCCTCGTCTTCCTGGGCCGCACCCACTACTACGAGGGCCGTGGCGTCGCCGCCGTCGCGCACGGCGTGCGTACCGCGGTGGCCGCCGGGTGCAAGACGATCGTGCTGACGAACGGCTGCGGCGGTCTGCGCGAGGGCATGCGCCCCGGTCAGCCGGTCCTGATCAGCGATCACCTCAACCTGACGGCCACGTCACCGATCGTCGGCGCGAACTTCGTGGACCTCACGGACCTGTACTCGCCGCGGCTGCGCAGCCTCTGCAAGGAGATCGACCCCTCGCTCGAAGAGGGCGTCTACGCGCAGTTCCCCGGCCCGCACTACGAGACTCCGGCCGAGGTCCGCATGGCCCGCACGATCGGTGCGGACCTGGTGGGCATGTCGACGGTCCTCGAGGCGATCGCGGCGCGCGAGGCGGGCGCGGAGGTGCTCGGCATCTCCCTGGTCACGAACCTCGCCGCGGGCATGACGGGCGAGCCGCTGAACCACGAGGAGGTGCTCCAGGCGGGCCGCGACAGTGCTACCCGCATGGGGGAGCTGCTGGGTCAGGTCCTGGGCCGTATCTGATTTTTCCTGGCGGGGGCGCCTTGCCTGGCGGGGGCGCCTCTGCCAGGAGGGTGATCTTGCCTGGCGGGGGTGCATCTGCCGGGTGGGGGCGCCTTCCCGGGCGGGGTGCCTTGCCTGGCAAGGGGCATCTGCCGGGCGGGGTGTCCCTGCGCGGCGCCTTGGCAGTCCGCAGCGATCGTTGCCGCACAGGCTTTCCCGCCCACCCGCCCGATCACCCCGCAGCTTCGAAGCCGTTGCCGCACAAGCCTTCCCGCCCACCCGCCCGATTGCCCCGGAGCGTCGAGCGGGTGGACGCACAAGCCCATCCCGCTCCGGGCAATCGGGTGGGCGGGGGGGGACACTCCGCCGCAGGTGCTCGGGTGGGTGGGAGACATCCGCTGCCGGGTGATCGGGTGGGTGGGTGGGAAAGATCCGGCGCGAAGCGGCGGGACAGGAAAGCCCCCACCGAGCCGCACCCAGCAGGCAAGCTCCACCCGGGCAAACCGAGCAGCCGCACCCGGCACGGGAGAGAAGAGAACAGCCCCGCACGCCGGGTAGGCGTACCCAGACCCCGCAATCGAACTCCGCACACGAGAGGCTGAAGAAACGTGCCGGACGACTCTGAACTCATCGCGCGGGCCCAGGCCTGGCTGGCCGAGGACCCGGACCCCGACACCCGCGAGGAGCTCGCCAAGCTCATCGACAGCGGGGACACCGAAGAGCTGGCCGCCCGCTTCGGCGGCACCCTCCAGTTCGGCACCGCGGGCCTCCGCGGCGAACTCGGCGCGGGCCCCATGCGCATGAACCGCTCCGTAGTCATCCGCGCCGCCGCGGGCCTCGCCGCGTACCTCAAGGCCACGAACCAGACCGACGGACCCGTGGTGATCGGCTACGACGCCCGCTACAAGTCCGAGGACTTCGCGCGCGACACGGCGGCCGTCATGACCGGCGCCGGCATCGACGCCGCCGTGCTCCCCCGCCCGCTCCCCACCCCCGTACTCGCCTTCGCCATAAGGCACCTCGGGGCGGTCGCCGGCGTAGAGGTGACGGCGAGCCACAATCCCCCGCGCGACAACGGCTACAAGGTCTACCTGGGCGACGGCTCCCAGATCGTCCCGCCCGCGGACGCGGAGATCGCGGCGCAGATCGACGCGATCGCCTCGCTCCACGACGTGCCCCGCCCGGAGACCGGCTGGCAGACCCTCGCGGACGACGTCCTGAACGCCTACCTGGCCCGCACGGACGCCGTCCTGGCCCCCGGCTCCCCGCGCACGGCCCGCACCGTCTACACGGCGATGCACGGCGTCGGCAAGGAGACGCTCCTCGCGGCGTTCGAGCGGGCGGGCTTCCCCGCCCCCGTCCTCGTCGCCGAACAGGCGGAGCCCGACCCGGACTTCCCCACGGTCGCGTTCCCCAACCCGGAGGAGCCGGGCGCGATGGACCTCTCCTTCGCGAAGGCCCGCGAGGTCGACCCGGACCTGATCATCGCCAACGACCCGGACGCCGACCGCTGCGCGGCTGCGGTCAAGGACACCACCGACGGCCGCACCGACTGGCGCATGCTCCGGGGCGACGAAGTCGGCGCCCTCCTCGCGGCCCACCTCGTACGCCGGGGCGCCCGCGGCACGTTCGCCGAGTCGATCGTCTCCTCCTCCCTGCTGGGCCGGATCGCGGAGAAGGCGGGCCTCCCGTACGAGGAGACCCTCACCGGCTTCAAGTGGATCGCCCGCGTCGACGGCCTGCGCTACGGCTACGAAGAGGCCCTCGGCTACTGCGTGGACCCCGAAGGCGTACGCGACAAGGACGGCATCACGGCGGCGCTCCTGCTCACGGAGCTCGCGTCCGAGCTCAAGGAGCAGGGCCTCACGCTGCTCGACCTTCTGGACGACCTCGCCGTGGAGCACGGTCTGCACGCCACCGACCAGCTGTCGGTCCGCGTGGAGGACCTCTCCCTGATCGCGGACGCGATGCGCCGCCTGCGCGAGCAGCCGCCGACGGCGCTCGCGGGCCTCGCGGTGACGAAGGCCGAGGACCTGACGCGGGGCACGGAGAAGCTGCCGCCCACGGACGGCCTGCGCTACACGCTCGACGGGGCCCGCGTCATCGTGCGCCCGAGCGGCACGGAGCCGAAGCTCAAGTGCTACCTGGAGGTGGTGGTCCCGGTGTCGGCCAAGGCCGACCTGCCCGCTGCCCGCGCCAAGGCGGCGGACCTCCTCGCGGCGATCAAGCGCGACCTCTCCGTGGCCGCGGGCATCTAGCGGGCCTTCTCACAGACGAGGACGGGCGGCCCCCGGGCCACCCGTCCGAGTGGTCCCACGGCGCAGCTGCCGCAGCGATCCAGTGCGCTGCCGGTCCCCCAGGAAGGGTGACCGGCAGCGCACGATCACGTTCCGGGAGCTGCCGCAGTGCCGTACGGACCGACCCCAGAGACCTCGACCGCATCGACGTCCTCGACATCCTCGACGTCCTCGATGCCCTCGACGTCCGCCGCCCCACCCCGGATCGTCTCCCCCTCCCGCCGCCCCCGCGTCGCACCGGACCGCTCCCCCGGCGGCCGCCCCGCACGCGCCGCCCGCGCCCTGCGGCACGCATCGCCCGCACTCCTCGCGTACGCCGCCGTACGCCTCTTGGGACTTCTGGTCTTCGCCCTCTGGGCGCGCGGGGAGCACCGAGGCGTCTGGCATCTCCTGGCGGAGTCGTGGGACATCGACTGGTACCTGAAGATCGCCGACAAGGGCTACGCGGACACCCTGGGCACCCAGTTCGACGCGAACAACCTCGCCTTCTTCCCCCTGCACCCCCTGCTCATCAGGGCGGGCAGCGTGATCGCCCCGGAGCCGCGCGGCGCGGTGGGGCTCGCGATCGCCGTCACCTGTTCGTTCCTCGCGGCGTGGGGGATCTTCGCGGTGGGCGACCACCTGTACGGGCGCAGGACCGGCGTCCTGCTCGCCGCGCTCTGGGGCTCGCTGCCCGTCGCGCTCGTGCAGTGGATGGGCTACACGGAGTCCCTCTTCACGGCTCTCACCGCGTGGGCGCTGTACGCCGTGCTCACCGGCCGCTGGATCTGGGCGGGCACGCTGGCCGCGCTCGCGGGCCTGACCCGCCCCACGGGTGTCGCGCTGGCGGCCGCGGTCTCCCTGACAGCGCTGCTCACACTCTTCCGGCAACACCGGCGCGTGCGCCGGGGAGAGGCCCAGGAGACGGAGGGCGGCTACCTCGTACGCACGCTCCTGGGCGCCCTGCTCGCGCCGCTCGGCTGGCTTTCGTACGTCGGTTGGGTGGGGCTGCGGCTCGGCCGCTGGGACGGTTATTTCGCCGTACAGAAGCTGTGGCACAACGAGTGGGACGGCGGGGTGGGGACCCTGCGGACCATGTACGACCTGCTCGCGGTCCAGCGTCCGCAGCTGTTCCTGATGATGGTGACGGCGACGCTGCTCGCGTCGGCGGCGCTGTTCGTCCTGTCCGTGGGCGACCGCCAGCCGCTGCCGCTGCTGGTCTTCACGGGGTTGCTGCTCCTGATCGTGCTCGGCAGCAAGGGGGTCTACTTCCCGCGGGCCCGCTTCCTGCTCCCCGCCTTTCCCCTGCTGCTGCCCCTGGCGGCGGCACTGGCCCGCGCGCGGACGCATGTCGCCGTGACGGTGATGGTGACCGCGGCGGTGACATCGGCGGCGCTCGGCGGCCACATGCTGCTGGCGTGGCTGGGGCCGCCTTGAGCGCGTGAGCGCGTGAGCGCTGCGTGCGCTTCGTGAGCCGCGTGAGCTGCGTGAGCTGCGTGAGCTGCGTGAGCTGCGTGAGCTGCGTGAGCTGCGTGAGCTGCGTGAGCTGCGTGAGCTGCGTGAGCTGCGTGAGCTGCGTGAGCTGCGTGAGCTGCGTGAGCTGCGTGAGCTGCGTGAGCTGCGTGAGCTGCGTGAGCTGCGTGAGCTGCGTGAGCTGCGTGAGCGCTTCGAGCCCTGCGTGAGCTGCCCGAGCGCGTGAGCCGTGAGCGCTGAGCCGCGAGCCGCGTGCACCACCCAAGCGCGTGAACGCATGAGTCACGAGCGCGCGTGAGCCGCGTGAACGCGTGAACCGCCCGAGCACGTGAGCCGCGAGCCGCGAGCCGCGAGCCGCGAGCCGCGAGCCGCGAGAACAGCGTGCACCGCCTAAGCGCGTGAGTCGCCAGAGCAGCGTGCACCGCCCAACCACGAGAGCACGTGCACCGCGTGAACGCGTGAACGCTCCTAAGCCACCGCAAGCACCACCACGAGGAGCACCGCCCCGGCCACAGCGGGCGCGAGGATCTCGTAGCCCCAGCGCACCACGGGCTCGCCCTGCGCGGACTCCGCGCCGGCGCGGAGCTCGGAGAGTTCGCGCAGGTCGTCCATGATCTGGTCGCCGGCCGCGCGGAGGGATGCCGCCTCACCAGGGCGCCGCGCGTTCACGACGCTCGGATCACCGGCGGCCGCCCCCTGCGACTTCCTCCTGGAGGCCTTCTTGCGGCCGCGGAGGGAGACCGGGATGGCCCAGAGCTGGTACTTGGTACCGGACTGGGTGAAGACCTCGTTCGAGTACCCGGAGCGCAGCCCCGAGACCGACGCCCACGGCAGCGTGATCGTCCGGAAGGGGTTCCGGATGCGGAGCCGGTCGTCGTTGGCGTACACGGCGGGGCGCACGGTGAACGCGACGACGAGCGGCACCGCCAGGAGCAGCCCGGCGAGCGCGAGCCACGGAGTGCGGCCCTCGCCCCGGATCATCGCGTCGATGCCGAGCCAGCCGCCGAGGGCGAGCAGCAGGACGCCTCCGGCGATACCGCCGGACGACCGGAAGGTCCGGTCCTTGTACTCGGGCTCCGCCACGGGGGGCTGGGGGTCGGTCATGCGTTGATTCTGCCTGAGTTCCGCGACGGGTCCCCTGCGGGGGCGACGCGGAGGCCCTGCGCGCCCGTCGCCCGGCAGGCAGACGCACCACCGCCTCGCGACGGACCTCGCCCGCGACGGGTCCCCTGCGGGGGCGCCCCGGAAGCCTGCGGGGGCGTCGCGCGGGCCTTGCGGGGGCGTCGCGGAGGCCCTGCGCGAGGCACGCGGAGGCCCTGCGCGCCCGGCGCCCGGCAGGCAGACGCACCACCGCCTCGCGACGGACCTCGCCCGCGACGGGTCCCCTGCAGGGGCGCCACGGAGGCCTGCGGGGGCGTCGCGCGGGCCTTACGGGGGCGCCGCCGGAGGCCCTGCGCCCCCGTCGCCCGGCAGGCAGACGCACCACCCGCCTCGCGACGGACCTCGCCCGGCTGCCGGGTAATCGGGCGGGTGCGCGGGTGCGCGGGAGGCATCCTCCGCTGAGCGGCGGGACAGGTCAGGGTCCCGCCATCGGCACCCGCCCGGGGGGGTGCGCCCGGCAGTGGGACAGCAGCCGCCGGACGCACCCCGTCCCGCCGACGGGGCCGCACGTCCGCCGACCGCGCCCACCGCGCCCACCGGGTCCGCACGCCCCCGCCACCACCACCGACCCCCGCCCCCCTGTACAGCCGCTACGCGCGTAGATATGCTCCCCTCGTGACCATGCCCACTGCACCCGCACACGCACACGCACTCACGGACGCCACCGCGTCGGCCGGCACGCTGCGCCGCTTCCTCCACGGGCTGCCCGGCGTCGACACGGTCGGCCTCGAGGCGCGCGCCGCAGCGCTCGGCACCCGTTCGATCAAGAGCACGGCGAAGGCGTACGCCATCGATCTCGCCATCTCCATGATCGACCTGACGACGCTGGAGGGCGCCGACACCCCGGGCAAGGTCCGGGCGCTCGGCGCGAAGGCCGTGCACCCGGATCCGACCGACCGCGGCACACCGATGACCGCCGCCGTCTGCGTCTATCCGGACATGGTGGCCACCGCCAAGGAGGCCGTCGGCGACAGCGGCGTCAAGGTCGCGTCCGTCGCGACCGCCTTCCCCGCGGGCCGCGCCGCCATCGACGTGAAGCTCGGCGACGTCCGCGAGGCCGTCGCGGCGGGTGCCGACGAGATCGACATGGTCATCGACCGCGGCGCCTTCCTCGCGGGCGACTACATGACGGTGTTCGAGCAGATCCGCGCCGTGAAGGAAGCCTCCGGCGCGGCCCGGCTCAAGGTCATCTTCGAGACCGGCGAGCTGTCCACGTACGACAACATCCGCCGTGCCTCCTGGATCGGCATGCTCGCGGGCGCGGACTTCATCAAGACCTCGACCGGCAAGGTCGGCGTCAACGCCACCCCCGCGAACACCCTCCTGATGCTGGAGGCCGTACGCGACTTCCGCGAGCAGACCGGGGTACAGGTCGGGGTGAAGCCCGCGGGCGGCATCCGCACCTCCAAGGACGCGATCAAGTTCCTCGTCCTGGTGAACGAGACCGCGGGCGAGGACTGGCTGGACAACCACTGGTTCCGCTTCGGCGCCTCATCGCTCCTCAACGACCTGCTGATGCAGCGCCAGAAGCTGGCCACGGGCCGCTACTCCGGCCCCGACTACGTGACGGTGGACTGACCCATGACTTCCACATCTTCGGCCTCCACGGCTTTCGAGTACGCCCCCGCACCGGAGTCCCGCTCCGTCGTCGACATCGCGCCGTCGTACGGCCTGTTCATCGACGGCGAGTTCGTGGAGGCGGCGGACGGCAAGGTCTTCAAGACCGTCTCGCCCTCCACCGAAGAGGTCCTCTCCGAGGTCGCGCAGGCCTCCTCCGAGGACGTCGACCGCGCGGTGAAGGCCGCCCGCAAGGCCTTCGAGAAGTGGTCGGCGCTTCCGGGCGCCGAGCGCGCCAAGTACCTCTTCCGCATCGCGCGGATTATCCAGGAGCGCAGCCGCGAACTGGCCGTCCTGGAGACCCTCGACAACGGAAAGCCCATCAAGGAGACGCGCGACGCCGACCTCCCCCTGGTCGCCGCGCACTTCTTCTACTACGCGGGCTGGGCCGACAAGCTCGACCACGCGGGGTATGGCGCGGACCCGAAGCCGCTCGGCGTCGCGGGCCAGGTCATCCCGTGGAACTTCCCGCTCCTGATGCTGGCCTGGAAGATCGCCCCGGCGCTCGCGACGGGCAACACGGTCGTCCTGAAGCCCGCCGAGACGACCCCGCTGTCCGCGCTCTTCTTCGCGGACATCTGCCGCCAGGCGGGCCTGCCCAAGGGCGTCGTCAACATCCTTCCCGGGTACGGCGACGCGGGCGCCGCCCTCACCGCCCACCCGGACGTGAACAAGGTCGCCTTCACCGGCTCGACCGCCGTCGGCAAGGCCATCGCGCGCCAGGTCGCGGGCACGGACAAGAAGGTCACGCTCGAACTGGGCGGCAAGGGCGCCAACATCGTCTTCGACGACGCCCCCATCGACCAGGCCGTCGAGGGCATCGTCACCGGCATCTTCTTCAACCAGGGCCAGGTCTGCTGCGCGGGCTCGCGCCTCCTCGTACAGGAGTCGGTGCAGGACGAGGTGCTCCACGCCCTCAAGCGGCGTCTGTCGACCCTGCGCCTGGGCGACCCGCTCGACAAGAACACGGACATCGGCGCGATCAACTCCGCCGAGCAGCTCGCCCGCATCAAGGCCCTGACCGAGACCGGCGAGGCCGAGGGCGCCGAGCGCTGGTCCGCCCCGTGCGAACTGCCCTCGTCCGGCTACTGGTTCGCGCCGACCCTCTTCACGAACGTCACGCAGGCGCACACCGTCGCGCGCGACGAGATCTTCGGCCCGGTGCTCTCGGTGCTCACGTTCCGTACGCCGGAAGAGGCCGTCGCCAAGGCCAACAACACCCAGTACGGCCTCTCCGCCGGCATCTGGACGGAGAAGGGCTCCCGCATCCTCGCGGTCGCCGATCGCCTGCGCGCGGGCGTCATCTGGGCCAACACGTTCAACAAGTTCGACCCGACCTCGCCCTTCGGCGGCTACAAGGAATCGGGTTACGGCCGCGAGGGCGGCCGCCACGGCCTGGAGGCTTACCTCGATGTCTGAGCAGCGTTTGAGCGTCTTCAAGACCTACAAGCTGTACGTCGGGGGCAAGTTCCCCCGCAGCGAGAGCGGCCGGGTGTACGAGGTGACCACAGGAACATCAGCCGCTGCCGCGGCGGGGAAGAACAAGTGGCTGGCCAACGCCCCGCTCTCGTCCCGCAAGGACGCGCGTGACGCGGTCGTGGCCGCGCGCAAGGCGCAGGGCTCCTGGGCGGGCAAGACGGCCTACCTGCGCGGCCAGATCCTCTACCGCGTCGCGGAGATGCTGGAGGGCCGCAAGGACCAGTTCGTACGGGAAGTCGCCGACGCCGAGGGACTCTCCAAGTCGAAGGCCGCCGCCGTCGTGGACGCGGCCATCGACCGCTGGGTCTGGTACGCGGGCTGGACCGACAAGATCGCCCAGATCGTGGGCGGCGGAAACCCGGTCGCGGGCCCCTTCTTCAACCTCTCCTCGCCGGAGCCGACGGGCGTGGTGACGGTCGTCGCCCCGCAGAAGTCGTCGTTCCTGGGCCTGGTGTCCGTGATCGCCCCGGTGATCGCGACGGGCAACACGGCCGTGGTGATCGCCAGCGAGAACTCCCCGCTCCCGGCGCTCTCCCTCGGCGAGGTGCTCGCCACCTCCGACCTGCCCGGCGGCGTCGTGAACATCCTGTCGGGCCGTACGGCGGAGATCACTCCGTCCCTCGCGGCGCACCAGGACGTGAACGCGATCGACCTCGCGGGCGTCGAGGACGACGTACTGGCCAAGGAGCTTGAGGTCGCCGCGGCGGACAACCTCAAGCGCGTCGTCCGTCCACAGCCTGTGGACTGGTCGGCCGATCCGGGCACGCACCGTCTGACGGCCTTCCTGGAGACCAAGACGGTCTGGCACCCCACGGGTTCGCTCGGCGCGTCCGGCTCCTCGTACTGAGATCTGCACCGAGCCACTCCCCGCACCACGAAGCCCCGGCCCTCCTCCGTCCAGGAGGGCCGGGGCTTCGTCCGTCCCACGACTCGGTCAGATGCCGAGCCGTGCCGCGATCCCGTCCAGGACGCATTCGAGGCCCGTCTCGTACATCCAGGTGGCGTCGTCCTTGCGGCGCGAACGCAGGCCGTAGCGCCGGTAGGTGGGGTAGCGGCCCGTGTCCATGAGGTACGTCATCTGCGGCGCGAGGCCCATCCGGGTCTCGGCGCCGGACGACCAGCCCTCCGACTCCGTCCAGTCCCGCAGGGCCACTTCGGACGAGGCCGCGCCGTGCGCGTACGAGCTGACCGTGCGGAAGGCCATCATCATGGCGTCCTCGTCCAGACCGATCCCGTCGAGCGCCGCCAACTGCCGCTCGGCGATGGCCATCCGGCCCGGGGTCAGCACGAAGAGGGCCGTGGGCAGCTGGCCCACCCACGGGTGGCGCATCATCATGTCCCGGGTCAGCAGGGCGTAGGCCCGCAGCACCTCGCGCCACTCGGTCAGCCCCTCGGGAATCCGGTACTCGGCCGCCACCCGCTCGGCCATCAGCGCCCACAGGTCGTCCTTGCCCGAGACGTGCCGGTACGCCGCCATGGGCGCGACCCCCAGCTCCGTGGCGAGCCGTCGCATGGTGACGGCGGCGAAGCCCTCCGCGTCGGCGACCTCCACCGCGACGGCCCCGATGCGCTCCAGGGACAGCGAGGCACGGGGCGCCGAGGGCTGCTCCAGGCGCTCCCAGAGCGACTTGTCCGGCACCGCCGTCTTGCCGTCCTTCTTCTGGCCAGCCACAGCAGGGCTCCTCTCATCAGGACGTGAGCGTACAACGTATCTCTCAGTAGACGCTGTACACATCAGCGTGTACGTTGTACGCATCTCGATACGCCGTACACATTCACGCCGTGCACATTCACGCCGTACAGACCCACGAATCCCCGGGGGATCCCATGACCAGCACCGCCACCACCCAGCCCCTCCGCGTGGCCGTCCTCGTCGGCAGCAACCGCGAGGGCCGGTTCGCCCCCGTCGTCACGCGGTGGCTGACGGGGCATCTCGCCCAGCGCGACGACCTGACCGCCGATGTCGTCGACCTCGCGGAGACCCCGCTGCCGACCGTCTTCCCCGCCTTCGGCCAGCCGCCCGCACCCGGCACCGAGGAGATGCTCGCCCTGGTCTCCCCGCGCCTCGCGGCGGCCGACGCGTTCATCTTCATCACGCCGGAGTACAACCACAGTTTCCCTGCGTCCCTGAAGAACGCCGTCGACTGGCACAACGAGCAGTGGCACGCGAAGCCGATCGGCTTCGTCTCCTACGGCGGCCTGTCGGGCGGCTTGCGCGCGGTGGAACAACTCCGCGTCGTCATGGCCGAGTTGAACGCCACGACCATCCGCAACACGGTCAGCTTCCACAACGCCTGGGGCCAGTTCGGCGAGGACGGCACCGTCGAGGACCCCCAGGTCGACACGGCCGCCAAGGCGCTGCTCGACCAGCTGACGTGGTGGGCGCACGCCCTGCGGGACGCCAAGTCCATCCGGCCCTACGCCGCCTGACGCGGCATCACGTCCTCTGGGGGGAACGATGAGTCAACGTACGGAAGAGACGAGCGTCCCCGACGGACCGGGTGCCACGCAGCCGCCCGCCGCGCCGGACGGACCGTCCAAGCTCGTCCTCTTCGGGCTCCTGCTCGGCCTGATGCTGGGTCTGCTCGACGGCACGATCGTCGGGACCGCCCTGCCCACGATCGTCGGCGACCTGGGCGGCCTGGACCACCTTTCCTGGGTGGTGACCGCCTATCTGCTCACCGCGTCCGTCTCCACCCCCATCTGGGGCAAGCTCGGCGACCTCTACGGGCGCAAGGGCAGCTTCATCTGGTCGATCACGGTGTTCCTCGCGGGCTCCGTGCTCTCCGGGCTCGCCCAGGACATGGGACAGCTCATCGCCTTCCGCGCCGTGCAGGGACTGGGCGCGGGCGGCCTCATGGTCGGCGCCATCTCGATCATCGGCGTCATGCTGCCGCCGTCGCAGGCGGGCCGCTCGCAGTCGATGGTCGGTGCGATGATGCCGGTCGCGCTGGTCGGCGGGCCCCTGCTCGGCGGATTCCTCACCGACCAGCTCGACTGGCGCTGGGTCTTCTACGTCAACGTGCCCGTCGGGGCGGTAGCCCTGCTCGTCGTCTGCTTCCGCCTGCACCTGCCCGGCGAACGGAGCACCGCACGGATCGACTACGCCGGGGCCGCGCTGCTCTCCGCGGGCATCCTTTCCCTGACGCTGCTGGGCAGTTGGGGCGGCACGACGTACGCCTGGACGTCACCGCAGATCCTCGGACTCGGCGCGCTCGGCACCGGCGCCCTCGTCTGGTTCGCCCGGGTCGAGCGGCGGGCGCCCGAACCGATCATCCCGCCCCGCCTTTTCGCCGACCGCAACTTCACGCTCGCCCAGATCCTCTCCTTCCTGGTGGGCGCGGCCATGCTCGGGGCGTCCTCCTATCTGCCGCAGTACATGCAGTTCGTGCGCGGCGCGTCCTCGACGGCCAGCGGCATGCTGCTGCTTCCGCTGATGGCGGGGATGTTCGGTGCGCAACTCCTGCTGGGGAAGGTCACGTCCAACGGCGGCGGCTACCGCGCCTACCCCATCATCGGCGGGGCCCTGACGGCCGTGGGCGGGCTCGCGCTCCTCGCGGTCGGCGCGGACACCCCGACGGCGGTGACCTCCGCGCTGACCCTCGTACTCGGCGCCGGAATGGGCTTCTTGATGCAGAGCACGCTGCTGATCACCATCAACAGCGCGGAGCCGCGCGACATGGGCGCGGCCACCGGCACCGCCACCCTCCTCCGGACCATCGGCGGCTCGCTCGGGATCGCCGTGCTCGGCGCGGTCTACTCCAGCCGGGTCGCGTCGGCCGGGATGCCGGAGGGCGGCATGGCGTGGACGCCCGAAGCGGTGCGGGAGATGCCGGAGGGGGTGCGGGACGTGGTGCGGACGTCGGTCACCAGCGGGCTGCACGGCGTGGTCCTGGGATCCGCGCTCCTTGGGGCCGCGGCGTTCGCGGTGGCCTGGCTGGTGCGGGAAGTGCCGCTGCGAAAGAGCTGACGCCGCCGGAGGTCAGCCGGGCAGCAGTCCCGTGGCCGGACCCACCAGCGGCAGGTCGTCGAGCGATCCGCCCTGCGTCAGCGGGGCGGTGAGCGGCGCCGTCGTGACCGGCTTGAAGTCCGCGATCCGGGTGCCGACCGCGTTGTCCAGCGGGTCGACCCCCGTGCCCGCGAGCGGGTCGAGCTTCAGCTCCTTGACGGGCCCGAGCCCACCCCCGGCGGCCTCCTGCACCGCGAAGAGCGCCCCAGCGGCACCCGCCGACAGCTGGTCGGACGCCGGGGGCGCGGGGGCCGGCGCGGCGCTCGCCGTCGCCGCACCGCCGATGCCGAGGGCCGCGCCCGCGACGGTGACCGTCAGGCCCGCGCGCAGGAGGGCGCGGGAGAGTTGCGTGGAGGCTGTTGCGTGCCGTGCCATGAGTACCGCCCGAATCCTCTTGAGTAATCAGATGCGCACGTAGCGTAGTTGAGGTGCGTTGTGGGCGCCAAAGCCCTACCCGTGGGGTCGCCTGGGCGGCTCAATGCAGCACACTGGTCTCTCGTGAGTTCCCATCCCCCGATACCCACCCGAGTCGTGCTGCTCGCCGGCCCCTCCGGGTCAGGCAAGTCGTCGTTCGCCGCCCGCTCCGGGCTGCCCGTCCTGTGCCTCGACGACTTCTACAAGGAGGGTGACGACCCGACAGTGCCGCAGGTCCCCGGCAGCACGGACATCGACTGGGACTCCCCCGCCTCCTGGGACGCCGACGTCGCCGTCGCCGCCATCGAGCAGCTGTGCCGCACGGGACGTACGAGCGTCCCCGTCTACGACATCTCCACCAGCTCGCGTACGGGCGAGTCCGCGATGGACATCGAGCGCACGCCCCTCTTCATCGCGGAGGGGATCTTCGCGGCGGACATCGTGGAACGGTGCCGGGAGAGCGGCGTGCTCGCCGACGCGATCTGTCTGCGCGGGCGGCCGTCCACCACCTACCGGCGGCGGCTGCTGCGGGATCTGCGCGAGGGACGCAAGTCGGTGGCGTTCCTGCTGCGGCGCGGCTGGCGCCTGATGCGCGCCGAACGCGCCATCGTGGCCCGGCAGACCGCGCTCGGTGCTCACCCCTGCGGCAAGGACGAGGCCCTGGGGCGGGTTGCCGCCGCTGCCGCGGGGCGGTGCGTCAAGGCGCGCGCCGACGCCGCGTAGATCCGCGCGGCAACCCGGGCAGCACAAGCAGAAGGACCGGAAAGACCCCCCGGCCTTCCGGTCCCGCCACTTGTTTCCCCCGTGATCCCCGTTTTCCCCCGTGGATCCCCCCGGTACTGCCCGCCGCCTCCCCCCGGGAGCGGCGGCCCCCATGATCCCTAGGCGACCAACTCGCCGAAGGACTCTTCCTGGTCACGGCCGAAGCTGAGGACCTCGTCCTCGCGCAGCCGGCGCAGCGAGCGCCAGATGCTGGACTTCACCGTGCCCACACTGATGTCGAGGATGTCCGCGATCTCGGGGTCCGTGCGGCCCTCGTAGTAGCGCAGGACCAGCATCGTCCGCTGCAGTTCGGGGAGGCGGGCCAGGGCCTGCCAGAGAACCGCGCGGAGTTCGGTGCCACGCATCGCGTCCGTGTCGCCCGCCGTCTCCGGCAGCTCCTCGGTCGGGTATTCGTTGAGCTTGCGGCGCCGCCAGGCGCTGATGTGCAGGTTGGTCATGGTCCGGCGGAGATATCCGCCGACCGCGGCCTTGTCGCTGATCCTGTCCCAGGCGCGGTACGTCGAGAAGAGGGCGCTCTGGAGCAGGTCCTCGGCCTCGAAGCGGTCACCGGTCAGGTGGTAGGCGGTTGCGTACAGGGAGGCACGACGCTCCTGGACGTAGGCGGTGAACTCCGCCTCCGACGCTGTGGTGCGCTCCCCCGTGTCCTCCCTGTACGCGGCTCCCCCGTGAGCCCCCCCATCGGTTCCCCCGTTGTCCCCGCGGGTCGCCCCCGGGAACGCGTCAACCACCGTCATGTACGCGGTGTGCTGACGCCCGGTGCCGCGAGCGCACCCCCGCCCGCTCACGGCACCGGACTTCTCGTGCCTCTCGGCAGGCCGGATCACGTCGTGGAGACGCGTGATTACTGCGCTTGAGCTGGTGCTGTGCAGTGTGTTCATCTCGCGCCCCCCGTCGGTGGAGTCCGGCTTCTTCCGTGTGACCAGAACTCTGCCGGACCCACTTCATGAGGGTGTCCGCCGACTGTCACAGGCCTGCAACAGCCCTTCTATGTGTAGGGGAGAAGTGTGGGAGGGCTCCAACAGTCGAACTGTGGCCTTGCCATGGGACAGAATGACGTCCGTGCCTTCCCTGTTGCTGATCGAGGACGACGACGCCATCCGTACGGCCCTTGAGCTTTCGCTCACCCGCCAAGGGCATCGGGTGGCTACTGCTGCCACCGGCGAGGACGGCCTGAAGCTGCTCAGTGAGCAGCGGCCGGACCTGATCGTGCTGGATGTGATGCTGCCGGGCATCGACGGATTCGAGGTGTGCCGTCGCATCCGGCGCACCGACCAGTTGCCGATCATCCTGCTGACCGCGCGCAGCGATGACATCGACGTGGTCGTCGGGCTCGAGTCCGGTGCCGACGACTATGTGGTGAAACCCGTGCAGGGACGGGTGCTCGACGCCCGTATCCGCGCGGTGCTCCGGCGCGGTGAGCGCGAGGCCAACGACGCGGCGACGTTCGGTTCGCTCGTCATCGACCGCGCCGCCATGACCGTGACGAAGAACGGCGAGGATCTCCAGCTCACGCCGACCGAGCTGCGGCTGCTCCTGGAGCTGAGCCGCAGGCCCGGACAAGCCCTGTCGCGGCAGCAGTTGCTGCGTCTGGTGTGGGAGCACGACTACCTCGGCGACTCCCGGCTCGTCGACGCGTGTGTGCAGCGCCTGCGCGCGAAGGTCGAGGACGTGCCGTCCTCGCCGACTCTGATCCGTACGGTCCGTGGGGTCGGCTACCGGCTGGACACTCCTCAGTGACCAAACCGCAGGACAAGCTCCGCGGTTGGGCCGCGGCGCGCAAGGCGATCATGGCGGGACTGCGTTTCACGAGCCTCAGGCTCCGGCTGGTCGTGGTGTTCGGCCTGGTGGCGCTCACCGCCGCCGTGACGGCGTCCGGAATCGCGTACTGGCTGAACCGCGAGGCGGTCCTGACCCGTGCGCAGGACGCGGCCCTGAAGGACTTCCAGCAGGAGATGCAGACCCGCGCCGGCGCGCTGCCGCCCAATCCGACCCAGGACGAACTGCAACAGGCCGCCGGGACGATGGCCAACAGCAGCCAGCGCTACAGCGTGCTCCTGATCGGCGAGAACTCCGACGGCGACACGATCGTCGGCTACTCCGACCTGGACGCCTTCACGCTCGCCGACGTGCCCAAGTCGCTGCGCAAGACGGTGAACAAGGAGCAGCCGCTCACGTCGAGCAACAAGAGTCCGTACCACCTGTACTGGCAGCGGACCGTCGACGGCGGCACCCCGTATCTCGTGGGCGGTGCCAAGGTCATCGGGGGCGGGCCGACCGGTTACATGCTCAAGTCCCTCGAACCCGAGGCGAAGGACCTGAGTTCGCTCGGCTGGTCGCTCGCGATCGCGACCGGGCTCGCGCTCATCGGCTCCGCGCTGCTCGCGCAGGCCGCGGCGACCACCGTGCTCAAACCGGTGCACCGGCTCGGTGTCGCCGCGCGGCGGCTCGGCGAGGGCAAGCTGGACACGCGCCTGAGGGTGTCGGGCACGGATGAACTTGCCGATCTGTCACGGACGTTCAACCGGACCGCGGAGAGCCTGGAGAAGAAGGTCGACGACATGAGCGCCCGCGAGGAGGCGTCGCGGCGCTTCGTCGCCGACATGTCGCACGAGCTGCGTACGCCGCTGACCGCGATCACCGCGGTGACGGAGGTCCTTGAGGAGGAGCTCGACGCGGAGACCGGTTCCGTCGACCCGATGATCGAGCCCGCCGTACGCCTGGTGGTCAGCGAGACCCGCCGCCTGAACGACCTGGTGGAGAACCTGATGGAGGTCACCCGCTTCGACGCGGGCACGGCCAGGCTCGTCCTGGACGCCGTCGACATCGCCGACCAGATCACGGCCTGCATCGACGCCCGTGCCTGGCTCGACGCGGTGGAGCTCGACGCGGAGCGCGGCATCACGGTGCGGCTCGACCCGCGGCGCCTGGACGTCATCCTGGCGAACCTGATCGGCAACGCCCTCAAGCACGGTGGTTCGCCGGTGGAGGTGTCGGTGCGGCTCGCGGGCGAGAAGCTCGTCATCGCGGTGCGCGACGGAGGCCCCGGCATCCCCGAGGACGTACTGCCGCACGTCTTCGACCGGTTCTACAAGGCGAGCGCGTCCCGGCCGCGTTCGGAGGGCAGCGGTCTCGGGCTCTCCATCGCGCTGGAGAACGCGCACATCCACGGCGGGGAGATCACTGCCGCGAACTCGCCCAAGGGCGGCGCGGTGTTCACGCTGTGGCTGCCGCGCGATCCGTCGGGGCTGCTGCCCGACGACGAGGGGGACGACGGCACGGACGGCGACGCCGACGCCGGCGTCGAGGGAGACGAACGATGAACCGCCGACGGCTTCGGGCCGCTCTCCTGGCCACCGCGCTGACCGGGACGCTCGCCGGATGCGGGATCCGCTCGACGGAGGTGCCCACGGACTTCGGTCCCGGTCCCTCCCGGGTGCCGTGCGTGATGTCCGGGTCGAGCATCGCGTCGCAGTCCACCAGCGGCGTGCCGGTACAGGTCTTCCTGGTGTGCGCGGCGCAGCTGGTGACGGTGGACCGGTCGGTGCGGATCCCCGCGGAGAAGGCGACGTCCGACCGGGTCCGCATCGCTCAGGCGCTCCTCGACGAGCTCGCGCACACCCCGTCGGCCCCGGAGAAGCAGGCGGGCTTCGCGACGGACGTACGCGGCGGGACGGTCGTCAGCGGCCCCGCTGAGGGAGATCCCGAGGACGCGCTGCGGTTCAGTTCGTCCCCGGAGGACCTGTCGGCGTTCGCGCTGGCCCAGATCGTGTGCACGTTTGCGGACAGCGCGGCGGCGGGCGACGACCGCGAGGTCATCATGGGCGGCCCCGGCGACGACCCGCTGCGCCGCTACGAATGCACCCAGGCCGTCCGTCAGCGCCCCGGAACGGTGGCTCCGCCCACGGAGACGGTGAAGTAGCAGGACCCGGCTGAAGCGGCCGCACAGGGCAGTCACCCTGTGCGATCGGGACAGCACCGCGTACCGGGATGAGATGCGCGGAACCGATCCTGCCGCTGGGCGCGTCTTGGGGGGCGTGCGTCAAGGCTCGGGCGGCCACGGGGCCGCCATCCGCTTCCGCGCGGCGGGAGGATTCCTCCTCGTCGCGCATCTTCTGCTCGTCGGCTGGTTCACTCTGCGTCCACTGGACGTGCCGTGGGTCAGCGCGGCGAACCTTCAGCCGTTCGCCGGCATCAAGGCGGATCTGGCGCTCGGCCCTGTCCAGGCGGCCCGGCAGATAGGCGGCAGCCTGCTGCTCCTCGCCCCGCTGGGCCTGCTGCTTCCGCTCGCCGGGGGGCGGGTGCACGTCTCGCCGCTGGGTTCGCTGGTGCGCACGGTCGCGGCGGGCGCGCTGATCTCGCTCGGCATCGAACTGCTGCAGACCGGGGTCCCCGGGCAGGTCGTCGACATCGACTCGCTGTTCCTGAACACGGTGGGCGTGGCGCTCGCGCACGTCGCCGTGGTGCCCGCGGTCAGGGCCAGGCTCCGCCGCCGGACGGACGTGGAGCATCGCGCGGCCCTCCTGCGGGAGGACGCTTCTCAGGGTGCGACCCCGACGATTCCCAGGGTCGGTATCGCACCCTAGAGCGACGCTTTGCCCGCTTCGTGAACGTAACTTTGAGTCATCGGGGAAACGCCCCCGGACCTCATGCCGACGGTTCACGAAGGAGCCACCATGACCGCCCTTGCCCGCCCCACGAACGGCCGGATGATCGGCGGAGTCTGTGCCGCCCTCGCCAAGCGCTTCGGCACATCGGCCACCACGATGCGCGTGATCTTCGTGCTCTCGTGCCTTCTTCCCGGACCGCAGTTCCTGCTCTACATCGCGCTCTGGTTCCTGCTGCCCACCGAGGGCAAGACCCGGCAGGCCGCCTGGTGATCCGGCGGCTCTCACTGCCACATACGTACGCCGATGGGGCGCCCCCTTGCGAAAGGGTGCGCCCCATCGGCGTACGCGGAGACCGGTGAGGGTCAGCCGAGCGGCAGGCCCTCGACGGGCAGACCCTGCGTGGGCAGGCCCCCCTGGAGCGGCAGGGCACCGGCGACCGGCAGACCACCGAGCAGACCGGAGAGCGGGTCGGCGGCGGGCTTGCCGCGGTCGGCGGCGTCCTTGGTGCTCTCGCCGAGCTTGTCGACGGTCGGCGCGGCGGCCTGCAGGGTGCTGCCGAGCGCGTTCTGGCCCGCGGCGACCGCCTCGGGGCCACCGGCGGGCAGGGTGTCGGCGACCTGCGCCGTGGGCAGCGTCGAGGTGGCGGCGCCCAGCGCGCCCGTGGCGTCGGGCACGGCCGGTGCGGCGTTCGCGGCACCCGCGCCGGCGGCGGCGAAGGCGGCGCCGAGAGCGGCGACACCGAGGGTCTTGGCGGCAGACTGCTTCATCTTCAATGCGTCCTTGATGACGGGGACTTTTGAGCGGCCCACGACCGTAAACATGTGAAGGGGCGGTCCGCAAACAGCGAAACGCGACCGGGAATTAATGTTCCCGGCCGCGCCCGCATTGCCTCAATTTCTGTTACACGTCGACAGAAGCCCTGGTGGAGGCGGTCTGACGGAACAGCCATTCGGACTTCAGCTCGGCATATCCGGGCTTGATGACGTCATTGATCATGGCAAGGCGTTCATCGAAAGGAATGAACGCTGATTTCATCGCATTGACTGTGAACCACTGCATGTCGTCGAGTGTGTAGCCGAATGTGCCGACCAGGTGCTCGAATTCGCGGCTCATGCTGGTGCCGGACATAAGACGATTGTCCGTATTCACCGTGGCACGGAAGTGCAGCTTGCGGAGCAGGCCGATGGGGTGCTCGGCGTACGAGCTCGCCGCACCGGTCTGGAGGTTGGAGCTGGGGCACATCTCCAGGGGGATGCGCTTGTCGCGTACGTAGCTGGCGAGGCGGCCGAGCTTGACGGTGCCGTCGTCGGCGACCTGAATGTCGTCGATGATCCGCACGCCGTGGCCGAGCCGGTCGGCACCGCACCACTGGAGGGCCTGCCAGATGGACGGCAGGCCGAAGGCCTCGCCCGCGTGGATGGTGAAGTGGTTGTTCTCGCGCTTGAGGTACTCGAACGCGTCGAGGTGCCGGGTGGGCGGGAAGCCCGCCTCCGCGCCCGCGATGTCGAAGCCGACGACGCCCAGGTCGCGGTAGCGGTTGGCGAGTTCGGCGATCTCCAGGGCGCGGGCCGCGTGCCGCATGGCGGTGAGGAGCGCGCCCACGCGGATGCGGTGGCCGTTCGCCTTCGCGCGCCGCTCGCCCTCCCGGAAGCCTTCGTTGACGGCCTCGACGACCTCTTCGAGGGTGAGGCCCTGCTCCAGGTGCTGCTCGGGGGCGTACCGGATCTCGGCGTAGACGACGCCGTCCTCGGCGAGGTCCTCGGCGCACTCGGCCGCCACGCGCTTGAGGGCGTCCTTCGTCTGCATGACAGCGCAGGTGTGGGCGAAGGTCTCCAGATAGCGCGGCAGCGAACCGGAGTCGGCGGCCTCCCTGAACCAGATCCCGAGCTTGTCGGGGTCGGTCTCGGGCAGTGACTCGTACCCCGACTCACGGGCTAGGTCGACGATCGTGCCGGGGCGCAGACCGCCGTCGAGGTGGTCGTGCAGGAGCACCTTCGGGGCGCGGCGGATCTGTTCGGCGCTGGGCGTTTCGCGGTCCGTGTGACCGGCTTTGGTGGTCTGGCTCGTCATCTCGGCACTCTAGCGCCTACGCGCGTAGATCTCACGGGTCGATACGTAACAGTGACCCCGCGGACGGGTGGCGTACACCATCGCTTCTGACACTGTTCTGTCATGGCACAGCAAGCGACGCCCGATTCCGCGCGCGCGGCCAGGCTCGGGCGCGTGATCGGCACCCGTCCATCGGCGGTCAGCGGCGCGGTGCTGCTGCTCCCCGGCGGCCACGAGACCTCTGCCCGCAAGCCGTCCCCGTTCGCCGCGAACGCGATGCGCGCGCTCGGCCGCAGGCTCGCCCAGGACGGCCGCGGCGAGGGGCTCGCCGCGCACGTCGTCCATTACCGCTGCCGGGGGTGGAACGGCGCGCAGGCGCAGCTCGCGCGGGACACGGAGTGGGCGGCGGACGAGATCGTCCGCCTCTACGGCGACGTCTCGATCTGCCTCGTCGGCATGGACATGGGCGGCCGGGCCGCGCTGCGGGTGGCAGGACACGACGCGGTCAACTCCGTCCTCGCGCTGGCCCCTTGGCTGCCCGAGGACGATGTGGCCGCGTCCCCCGAACCGGTGAAGCAGCTCGCGGGGCGGCGGGTCCTGATCGTGCACGGCACGAACGACGAACGGACCGATCCCGAGCTCTCGTTCCGGCTCGCGGAGCGGGCGAAGAAGGCGAACCGGGAGGTGTGCCGGTTCGAAGTCCACTCCGACGGACACCGGTTGCAGCAACATCACTCCGAAGTCCAGGCGCTGGCATCGGACTTCGTCCTGGGTTCGCTGTTCGGACACGCGTACTCGCGCCCGCTGGAGGACGCGCTGGCGGCTCCGCCGCCGCTGGGGCTGCGGATGCCGCTCGCCTCCGGCTTCGGGGAGTCGATGCGGCAGCGGTGAGGTGCCTGGGCTCGAGCTCGGGCGGTCCCTGCGGGGCTTTCCCCACTGCGCCTATTAGCGCGCTCCGCGCGCGGGCACCCCTTGCCCCGCGCCACCGGGTTGGCGGACCTACCGATGAGTTCCGGCCCCCCGCCCAGTCATCCCAACGTGAACCCCAAACCGCAGCCAGACCTGACCCTCACCGGCACCCTTGACCGAGAGGCCACGCACCGCCTCTGCGAGGAGGCCCGCGCCACGTTGCAAGCGACCGGCGCGGACGTCCTCGTATGCGACGTCGCGGACCTGGGCCCACCCGTCCTGGCAGCGATAGACGCGCTGGCCCGCCTCCAGCTCACCGCCCGCCGCGCGGGCGGCCGGATCCGCCTGCGGAACCCGGCCCCGCACCTGCGCGAACTACTGGACCTCGTCGGGATCCCCATGGAGATCGAGATGGAGCGGCAGGCCGAACAGCGGGAACCACCGGGGCGTGTCCAGGAAGCAGTGGAAGCCCGCGATCCGCCCCTCTGAGATCTCGATGACCTGAACCGCCCACGGCGCGAACCCACCCTTCTCGGGGTCGGGCTTGTAGTGGGCGAAGCCCGGCGTGCCGTTGACCTCCACCGGGAACAGCTTGCTGTCGGCGCAGGACGCGCCGATGGTCGACATGAAGCCGGTGATGTCGGACGTGCCGCGCAGCCACAGGTCGAACGGGGGCATCGTCATGATGGCGTCTTCGTGCAGCAGCGCCGTCAGCGCCGCCATGTCATAGCCCTCGAAGGCGGCGACATAGCGCTCAAGGAGCTTCTGCTGCTCGTCGTCCAGCGGATCGGACACCGCCGTGTCGTCCGCATGGCCCTCGGCCAGCGTCGCCCGCGCCCGCTGCAACGCGCTGTTGACGGAAGCCACCGACGTGTCGAGGAGCTCGGCCGCCTCGCTGGCCTTCCACGCGAGGACCTCGCGCAGGATGAGCACCGCCCGCTGCTTGGGCGGCAGTTGTTGCAGGGCGGCGACGAACGCGAGCCGCACCGACTCCTTCGCCACGGCCGCCTCCGCGGGGTCACTGACGGACGGCAGCATGCGCGCGTCCGGCATCGGCTCCAGCCATACATTGTCCGGGCGCGGCGTGAGAGCGGCCTGGGCCAGCGGGGCCGCCGCGGTCAGGTCCATGGGACGGGCGCGGCGGTTGCCCGCGTTGAGCATGTCCAGGCAGACGTTCGTCGCGATCCTGTACAGCCACGACCTGAGGCTGGAGCGGCCCTCGAACTTCTCGTAGCTCCGCCAGGCGCGGACCATCGTGTCCTGCACCGCGTCCTCGGCCTCGAAGGCCGAGCCCAGCATGCGATAGCAGTACCCGGTCAGCTCGACCCGGTGTTTCTCCAGCGTGACGTCCAGTTCCGACGTCGTCCCTGCGATGTCCGTCATACCGACCCACCCACCCCTGCGGCTACCACGAAAGTCCCAGCACTTTGGAAGCTACCGCAGCCCACTGACAACGGCCCCCGGAGTAGGAAAACCCGCAGGCGGGAGGGGGTCGCCCGGAACAGCTAGTGCGCGGCCACGAGCCCCCGCCGGTCCCGCCGCTCCTGGACCCGGGCCGCGTGCGACCCCCAGACGGTGATGGACACGACGCCGAGCACCGCGAGCAGACCCAGGCCCACCGTCCCGGCCCAGCCCCCCGAGTGGAAGGCGACCGCGCCGAGCGTGCCGCCCGCGCTGGAGCCCAGGTAGTACGCGGACTGGTAGAGCGCCGAAGCCTGCGCACGCCCCGCGGTGGCCGTACGGCTGACGGACGAGGACGCGACCGCGTGACCTGCGAAGAAGCCCGCGGTGATCAGGACGAGCCCGAGCAGCACCATGGCCAGGGAGTCGGACAGGGAGAGCAGCAGACCGCCGGCCGTCGTGCTCACCGCCAGGTACAGCGCCCCGCGCCTGCCGAGCCGCGCCACCAGCTTGCCCGCGGCGGCCGAGGAGACCGTACCGACGAGATAGACCAGGAAGATCGAGCCGATGATGCCCTGCGGGAGCGAGAAGGGCGCCTCGGTGAGGCGGTAGCCGATCACCGTGTAGACCGCGCCGAAGACCGTCATGAACAGCGCGCCGATCGCGTACAGCCTGCACAGCAGCGGGTTGGCGAGGTGCGAACGGATCGTACGGCCCAGCGCCTTGGGGTTGAGCGAGCCCGCGGTGAAGTGGCGCGGCGCGGGCAGCAGCGCGCGGAAGGCGAGCGCGCACAGGACGGCCACGATGCCGACCACACCCACGGCCACGCGCCAGCCCCAGGCCTGCGCGACCCAGCCCGTGATGACGCGCCCGCTCATGCCGCCGATCGAATTCCCCGCCACGAACATGCCGATCGCGGCGACCAGCGCCTTGGGCCTGACCTCCTCCGCGAGGAACGCCATCGCGGACGCCGGGAGCCCGGCGAGCGCCGCGCCCTGCACGGCACGCAGCGCGATGAGCGCGCCGATGGAGGGCGCGAAGGGGACGAGCAGCCCCACGACCACCGCGACCGTCAGCGAGACCGTCATCAGCGTCCGCCGCCCGAAGCGCTCGCTGAGCGCGCTCAGGGGCAGTACGAAGAGGGCGAGCGCGCCCGTGGCGGCCGAGACCGTCCAACTCGCGGTGCTCGCGCTGACGCCGAAGTCGGCGGAGACGAGGGGGAGCAGCGCCTGCGTGGAGTAGAGGAGGGCGAAGGTGGCGACACCCGCGAGGAAGAGGGCGAAGCTCATCCGGCGGTAGCCGGGGCCGCCGGGGGTGAGCCGGGAGTCGGCTTCGGGAGAGGCATCGGTGGACGACGGGGCGGGGGCGACCGCGTGGGTGGCGGACGCCCCGCTACTGGCAGGAGGCATGTGTCGAACGTAGGCACACGTGACTCATCCGTCCAATGCATGGATTGGCCATAATCGTTCCCATGGTGCATGAGCGCAGTTCAGAGCAGCGTCTGTCGCAGAGCAGTTACATAGGAGACATCGGCGCGGGCGCGTCGGCGCCCGCCGAGCTGACACCCGGGTCCTGGTCGGCGCTGCTCTCGCCGCGCCTCGCGTACTTCGCGGGGGTCGCGCGGACGGAGCACGTGACGCGGGCCGCGCAGGAGATGCAGGTGCCGCAGTCGACGCTGTCGCGTGCGCTGGTGCGCCTCGAACAGGATCTGGGGGTCGACCTGTTCGCGCGGCACGGCAGGACGGTGTCCCTGACCCCGGCGGGCCGTACGTTCCTCGCCTCCGTCGAGCGGGCGCTCGGCGAGGTGGAGCGGGCCGCGGAGTCGGTGCGGGCGGACGCGGACCCGGCGTCGGGCAAGGTCGCCTTCGGCTTCCTCCACACGATGGGCTCGGAGACCGTACCCGGCCTGATCCGCGCCTTCCGCGCGGACCATCCAAGGGTCCGCTTCAGCCTCGTACAGAACTACGGGGAGGCGATGATCGAGCGGCTGCGGGCAGGGGAGCTGGACCTCTGCCTGACCTCGCCCGTGCCGGACGCCCCCGACCTGGTGGCCCGCCGCCTGGACGAGCAGCGCCTGCGCCTCGTCGTGCCGGACGACCACCGCCTCGCCTCCCGGAAGCGGGTCCGCCTCGCGGAGGCGGCGGACGAGGCCTTCGTGACCCTCGAACCGGGCTACGGCCTGCGGCGCATCACGGACGACCTCTGCCAGGAGGCGGGCTTCAAGCCGCGGATCGCGTTCGAGGGGGAGGAGGCGGAGACGCTGCGTGGCCTGGTGGCGGCGGGCCTGGGGGTGGCCCTCCTGCCACCACCGGCCGTCCCGCGTCCGGGAGTTGTGGAGCTGACGGTGACGGGGCAGCGGGCGGTGCGGGAGATCGGCGTGGCCTGGCTGGACGGCCACCCGGACACTCCGCCGGTGGCGGCGTTCAAGAAGTTCCTGCTGGGGCGGCGGGGCAGGTTGCTGCCGGAGTGACTTCTCCTTCCCCAACCCCGCCGCTTCCCGGCTGTGACATTTGCGGCTGATCAAAGAGCCCTCGCGCTCGCCACCCCTCCAGGGCGGTGGGTGGGGGGCTTGTCTTGCCGGGTGCAGTATCAAGTGCCATACATGTATGCCCTCTTGACGCCCCTCGCGACGAGCGTGATGGTCGTGCAATCGAGCGCAATCGGATCGACAGAGGGTGAAGTCATGAAGCTACGTTTCCTTGGGATCATCCCGAACACGCCCGTGGACGACTCGCCGACCATCTGGTTGGACGAGGACACGGGAGACCTGTTGATCCAGCCCTACAGGCCACGGAAGAAGACGTAAAGGCGTGCCAGGAGATCGGTTCCATTCCCGGTCACTCCACAGACGTTCCGAATCACGAGACGATCATCCGGCTTCCGGCAGTCATGCTGAAGTACATCCCGCGACCGGAAGGCGACAACGGTGAAGTACCCCGTACGTGAGGGACTGGCAAAGACGCAGCACTCCGCCGTGCATCTGGAGATGCGCGACAGCTACACCCCGGATGACCCCGAGTTCGCCCGTTGGCGGGCTGATCACCGGTACGGCAACGATCCTGCGAAACTGCCCGAGTGGTGGGGGCCCTGGCGGGACCTGGTGGGCGACATGACGGCACGCGCAGTGGTGATGCGCCGGGCTCGGGTCGTCTCGGAGCCGGTCACCGAGTACATCCGGTACGAGCACGACCTGACGTTCGCCAACGTGGCGGCGGGGGAACTGGTGCGTTGGCTGCCGCGCCGCAAGGCCGCTGATATCGCACTCCCGGGTACCGACCTTTGGATGTTCGACAGCTCGTCAGTGCTGTTCACCTACTTCTCCGGCAACGGTGAAATTGTGGACCGGGAATGGTGCACGAAGCCCGCCGTTGTGGAGTTGGTCAGCTCGGCCTTTGAGACGGTCTGGGAGCGAGCCACGCCCCACGAGGACCACAAGCTGACCTGACCGCCCATGCCCGCTTCAGGATCATCGAGCGCTCAGCAAGCCCGGCGCCTTCTTGCCGGCCGTCTACGGGAGTTGGTGAAAGACGCTGGGCTGGAAGGTAAGGACGTAGCCGTACTGTGTGGCTGGCATCCGTCCAAGGTGTCCCGCATCTCGACAGCGAAGACCCAGCCGAGCGCTGACGACATCCGGGCCTGGTGCCGTGCGTGTGGCGCTGACGACCAGACAGAAGACCTCATCGCTTCTCTGCGAGCCGTTGAAGGCATGTGGGTGGAATGGCGCCGCATGGAGCGTTCAGGACTGCGGCGGGCACAGGAGGCCGTTCTGCCTCTCTTCGAACGCACTCACTGGTTCCGCGCCTACTCCTCATGGTTGGTACCTGGCCTGCTGCAGACCCATGGGTACACCGAGGACGTGTTGCGTGCTGTCCAGCGAAGGCGGGTCACCATCGATGACGTGGCCGACGCCGTGGCAGTACGTATGGAACGGCAACGCGTCCTCTACGAGGGAGACCGGCGCTTCGCGTTCCTGATGGAAGAGTCGGTTCTCCGGAACGGGCTCGGGCAGTCGGACACGCAGCTTGAACAGCTTGAACACCTGCTCACGATCGGTTCGCTTCCCCATGTCAGCTTGGGCGTGGTCCCCACCCGTCTCAGCCGGTCACGGATGCCGGTGGAAGGCTTCTGGATCTACGACAGGGCGCAGGTCAACGTCGAACTCGTCTCGGGCTATCTCACGCTCACGCAGCCCAGCGAAGTAAGCGCCTATGCCGAAACGTTCAGCATGCTGGCCGATATCGCGGTCTACGGTGCGAAGGCTCGGACACTGATCACAGCGTCAATTGACTCGCTTGATTGATTGCCCTGCAATCGCGTGCAATCTGCTGTGAGTTGCGGCAGGCAAGTTCCTAGCGTTGTCACCCTCAGGACGACGCAAGGGGTCCACCCATGACCAACCCGACGACGTATTCCAATCCGCCTGTTGAACTGCCTTTGAGACTCGAAGGCGACCCTCACCCGGTGCCCGGCTGTGACGTATGTGAGGCACTGAGCGCAGAACGCAGTGACGCACGGACCACGGGCAACATGTCCAAGGTCTCAGACGTGAACGTCGAGCTCCGGAATCATCCGCACAGGAAGAGGCGGCGCGCATGATTCCCATGAATCAGTACAAGAGCGCGCGCACAGAGGCTGACCACATCGCGGGGCTCATGCGAGCCGCCCTTATCCGTGCCGGGCTCTCCGAAGAGGACGCCTCAAGGGTTCGTGGTCTGGTCACCGGCAACGGCCGCGCGTACGTGGAAGTCGGCGTTCTCCGGGTCGCCGCTGCAAACACGCTGCTCGAAGCTCTGCCTCTGGCCGGGGCCACGCACACGAACTCCGGCGACGCCCCCACGCTCCGCGCCAAGAGCTTCTGACCTCAAGCCCGCTCGCCGGGGCGCAGCCCTGTGCGGTGCGGAATCCGCTTCGGATCCGGAGAAGTCGAAGCCCCTTTTGCAGCCCCGTCCGACGACGGCGATACAGACCCGTCGGACGGGGCTACTTGTCGTCGGGGGCGCTGCGATCTCGAACGTAGGTCCCCCGGTTCGGCACGGTGTAGACGAGTCCGTTTTCCCTGAGTACGGAAATCGCTGACCGGACCGTGTTGCGGGCAACCCCGTATCGGTCCGTGAGCGCCTTCTCCGAGGGGATGGGCCGGTCGGCGACGAGTTCACCCCGCTCGATCTGCCCCGTCAGATCGGCAGCGATCTGCCGGTACGGGGGCTCCGGTGCCTGGTGATCGATTTCAAGCGCTGCCATGCCGTGAAGCGTAGACAATCGACCATTCCTGTACCGGACTGCACCGACCTAGACGGGGCTATACCGGTTGCTCTAACGTCAGACATGAAAACGCCCCGACAGACCGCTTAGGACCGGTCCGCCGGGGCTCCGCCGAGCAGCTTTCTAGGAGCTGAACGACTATGCGTGATCGTATCGCCCGAGCCCTCACCTGGGCCCTCTCGGTCCTCGCCCCGCGTCGCCCCGGACGGCACTCCGCCGCATTTCTCGCGGACCACGCCGAGCCGACCCCCACATCGGTCAGCCCTTGGGCGCGTCCGTGGACCGGACCGACCAAGGAGGAAGCCGCCGCGTTCTTCCGGCAGCAATCCGAGAGCACGATGGAACTTGCACTCATCCGGGAACGTCGCCGCGCCGCCGTTCTGGCGACCATGGGCGTGGACTACCCATACAGCTACCCAGGCGCCCCCTTCGGACCGTCCGCGTTCGCCGCTGTAGGGGTGTCCGCATGACGAGCGAGGGACTGACCGGCGCAACGCCCGTCGTGACGGTTGCGCTCTGCGTCAAGTGCAAGAAGAACACCAGCGCGCCCGTGGCTGTCCGCTGGATCCAAAGCACGAGCGGCCCCGGAACCACTCTGTACGCCTGCCCCAAGTGCGCCCCTGAACTCGGAGCCGGACCGACCCCCGACGACGAGATCCCCACCCCGTACTCAAAGGCACAGGAATAGACGCAAGAAGAAGACGTCCCGCCCGGTCAGATACCGGGCGGGACAGAACGCCTGCTTACGAACATCGGGAAGGGGCGGGGCTGGGCTGGGGAAAGCCCTGCAGGGACCCGCCCCTACGCGATGCGGTCCAAGACGATCGGCGTCGCCGTGAACTCCGTGCCCTCCGGGGCGATGTCGAAGGAACCCTGCACCGCCTGCAAGGCGTACTCGAAGCGCTCGGGAGTGTCCGTGTGCAGGGTCATCAGCGGCTCCCCCGCGCGGACCTGAGCGCCCGGCTTAGCGTGCAGCTCCACACCCGCACCCGCCTGGACCACGTCCTCCTTGCGCGCACGCCCCGCGCCGAGACGCCACGCGGCCACCCCGACGTCGTACGCGTCGAGGCGGGTCAGGACCCCGGACGACGGCGCCGTCACGACGTGCGTCTCCCGGGCCACCGGGAGGGTCGCGTCCGGGTCGCCGCCCTGGGCGGAGATCATCCGGCGCCACACGTCCATCGCCGAGCCGTCGGCCAGCGCCTTCGCCGGGTCGACGTCACGCAGGCCCGCCGCGTCCAGCATCTCCCGCGCCAGGGCCAGGGTCAGCTCGACCACGTCCGAGGGGCCGCCGCCCGCGAGGACCTCCACCGACTCGCGGACCTCAAGGGCGTTGCCCGCCGTCAGGCCCAGCGGCGTGGCCATGTCCGTGAGCAGGGCCACCGTGCGTACGCCGTGGTCCGTGCCCAACCCGACCATCGTGGACGCCAGTTCGCGGGCGTCCTCCAGGTTCTTCATGAAGGCGCCGGTGCCGACCTTCACGTCCAGGACCAGCGAGCCCGTGCCCTCGGCGATCTTCTTCGACATGATGGACGAGGCGATCAGGGGGATCGCCTCCACCGTGCCCGTCACGTCCCGCAGCGCGTAGAGCTTCTTGTCCGCGGGAGCCAGGCCGTCGCCCGCCGCGCAGATCACCGAGCCGACGCCGTCGAGGACCGAGAGCATCTCCTCGTTCGACAGGAGGGCCTTCCAGCCCGGGATCGACTCCAGCTTGTCCAGGGTGCCGCCGGTGTGGCCGAGGCCCCGGCCCGACAGCTGCGGGACCGCCGCGCCGCACGCCGCGACCAGCGGGGCGAGCGGCAGCGTGATCTTGTCGCCGACGCCGCCCGTGGAGTGCTTGTCGGACGTGGGGCGGGAGAGGGAGGAGAAGTCCATGCGCTCGCCGCTCGCGATCATCGCGGCCGTCCAGCGGGCGATCTCGCCGCGGTTCATGCCGTTCAGGAGGATCGCCATGGCGAGCGCCGACATCTGCTCGTCGGCGACCGCGCCGCGCGTGTACGCGTCGATGACCCAGTCGATCTGCTCGTCGCTGAGCTCGCCTCGGTCCCGCTTCGTACGGATGACGGAGATGACGTCCATGACTCCCCTTTGCGCCTAAACCGGCGCCGCTCTCGCGGACCAGGTTCTCGCCGTGATGGTTGCTCAATTGATGGTTGTGGTGATCACTGGGCGCCATCGCACCCGGCGAGGTGACTCTACGCGCATAGAGTCACCCGGTGAAGACGGCCCCTGCCCGCCGTACACCAACAGGCAGGGGCCGTACGTCAGTTGAGGTGCTCCGGGCCGAACGGGTCCGGCAGCATGTCCCCCAGGGTCCGGACGCCCGCGGCCGTCTCCAGGAGGAGCGCCGCGCCGCCGAACTCGTAGAGCAGTTGGCGGCAGCGGCCGCACGGCATCAGGATCTCGCCCTTGCCGTCGACGCACGTGAAGTGCGTCAGACGGCCGCCCCCGGTTAGCTGGAGCTGCGAGACCAGGCCGCACTCGGCGCACAGGCCCAGGCCGTACGACGCGTTCTCCACGTTGCAGCCCGACACCGTGCGGCCGTCGTCCACGAGGGCCGCGGCACCGACCGGGAAGCCTGAGTAGGGGGCGTACGCACGGGACATGGCCTCGCGCGCAGCATCCCGCAGCGCGTCCCAGTCGGTCTCGGTCACGTTCCTTGTCCCTTTCGGTAGGGCTGGCCGTCCGCCTTCGGCATCCGCAGCCGCTGGGCGGAGAGCGAGAGCACCAGCAGCGTGACGACGTACGGCGTCGCGGTGACGACCTGGTTGGGCACCTCGTCGGTCAAGCCGTACCACGCGAACATCAGCGCCGAGACGGCCGCGGTGATCGCCGCGGGCACGTAACGCTTGCGCCATACGAGGTAGGCCGCGCCGATGACCAGCAGGATCGCGAGCAGCAGGAGCAGTGCGTGCACGTTCGTGCCGCCGCCCCGGAGCTTCAGGCTGTCGGTGTAACCGAACAGGCCGGCACCGAGCGCGAGTCCGCCCGGCATCCAGTTTCCGAAGATCATGGCGGCGAGGCCGATGTAGCCGCGTCCGCCGGTCTGGCCCTCCAGGTAGATGTTGGAGGCGACGAGCGACAGGAACGCGCCGCCCAGACCCGCCAGACCACCCGAGATGATCACTGCCAGGTACTTGTACTTGTAGACGTTCACGCCCAGCGACTCGGCCGCGACCGGGTTCTCGCCGCAGGAGCGCAGGCGCAGACCGAACGACGTGCGCCACAGGACCCACCAGCTCAGCGGCACCATCGCGACCGCGATGACGGTGAGCGGCGAGAGGTTCGTGAAGAGACCGCCGAACAGGCCCGCGATGTCCGAGATCAGGAACCAGTGCTTCTCGTTCAGGTCCTGGAGCCAGTCGGAGAGGCCTGGGACGGAGAAGCTGCCCAGCGAGTCGACCGGGGGCGACTGCTTGGACGTACCGCCCTCCTTGCCCTCGAAGGCGAAGGTCGAGAGGTAGCGCGTGACGCCCAGGGCGAGGATGTTCAGGGCCACACCGGAGACGATGTGGTTGACGTTGAAGGTGACGGTGACGATCGCGTGCAGCAGTCCGCCGAGCGCGCCGCCGAGTATGCCGAACAGGATGCCGACCCACGGGCCCCACTGGTAACCGGCGAACGCGCCGAACCAGGTGCCGAGGATGAGCATGCCCTCAAGGCCGATGTTGACCACGCCCGCGCGCTCGGCCCACAGGCCGCCGAGGCCCGCGAGGCCGATCGGCACGGCGAGCCGCAGCGCGGTGGACATCTGGCCGGTGGAGGTGATGCCGTTCGCGTCGGTGATCAGCCGGACCACGGAGGTCAGGACGAGGACGCCCGCGATGATCAGCAGGAGGACGGGGAGCGAGATGCGGCGGCGGCCCGGCGCGGGCTGCTTGGCCGGGGGCTTGGCCACGGTTGTCGAGCTCATCGGGCAGCCACCTCCTTCACGGTGTCGTTGTTGCCGTCGGTGCCGTTGTCGTTGCGGGCGGCGGCGGCCAGTTCCTCGCCGACGCGGCGCTGCTGACGGCTGAGGCCCCAACGGCGTACGGCCTCGTAGGAGACGACGACCGCGATCACGATGAGGCCCTGCATGATCACCGCGATCTCCTTGTCGTACGCCACCGGCTGGGCGTAGTCGAGGGCGGGCGACGCCTTGTCGAGGAAGGCCCACAGGAGCGAGGCGAACGCGATGCCGACCGGGTTGTTGCGGCCGAGCAGGGCGATGCCGATACCGGTGAAGCCGAGCCCCGCGGGGAAGCTGAGGCTGTAGGTGTGGGTGTCGCCGAGCAGGATCGGCATGCCGGCGAGGCCCGCGACCGCGCCGGAGATCAGCATCGCGCTGAGCACCATGCGCTTGGCGTTCACGCCGGAGGCCGCGGCGGCCGACTGGGAGGCGCCGGTGGCGCGCAGGTCGAAGCCGAAGCGGGTGCGGTTCAGGACCAGCCAGTACAGGACGCCCGCGAGCGCGGCGATGATCACGAAGCCGTAGATCTCGCCGGACTCGCCCATGCTGATGCCGGGGAACCAGCCGGACTTGTGCATCTCACCGGTGGTCTGGTTGTTGCCGACCGGGACACCGAAGTTGTCGGTGAGGGTCATGTAGCCGATGACGCTCGTCGCGATGGCGTTGAGCATGATCGTCGCGACGACCTCGCTGACCCCGCGGGTGGTCTTGAGGATGCCCGCGATGCCCGCCCAGAAGGCGCCGGTGAGCATGGCGACCAGCATCAGGAGCGGGATCTGGAGCGGGGCCGGGAGCGCGATGTGCGCGCCGACGACGGCGGTGGTCATCGCGGCGAGGCGGTACTGCCCGTCCACACCGATGTTGAACAGGTTCATGCGGAAGCCGACGGCCACCGCGAGCGCGGCCAGGTAGTACATCCCGGCCTGGTTGATGGTCAGGACCTGGACGTCGGAGTAGCTGATCTGTTCCAGCATCAGGGTGTACGGCTCGATCGGGTTCTTGCCCGAGGCGAGCAGCACGACCGAGGTCAGCGCCACGGCCACGACAAGGGCGATGACCGGTCCAGCCACCGCGAGGAGCACGCGCTCCTTGTCGAACTTCTTCATCGGGCCTCGTCCTTTGAAGTGCCGGCAGAGCCCTCTTCGGGGTCTTCTTCTACGTGTTCGAGGTGGCCGGATGCCGCGCCCGTCATCGCCGAACCCAGCTCCTCCGGCGTGATGGTGGCCGGATCGGCGTCGGCGACGAGCCGCCCGCGGTAGATCACGCGGAGGGTGTCGGAAAGGCCGATCAGCTCGTCCAGGTCCGCCGAGATGAGGAGGACCGCGAGTCCTTCGCGGCGCGCCTCGCGGATCTGGTCCCAGATCTGGGCCTGTGCGCCGACGTCCACACCGCGGGTGGGGTGGGCGGCGATCAGGAAGCGGGGCTTGTGGCTCATCTCGCGGCCGACGATCAGCTTCTGCTGGTTGCCGCCGGAGAGGGAGGCGGCCGTGACGTCGATGCCGGGCGTACGGACGTCGTACTGCTCGACGATGCGCCGGGTGTCGGCCTGCGCGCCCTTGGTGTCGAGCCAGAAGCCGCGCTTGCCACGGGAGTTGGGCTTCTCGGTGACGTGACCGAGGATGCGGTTCTCCCAGAGCGGCGACTCCAGGAGGAGGCCGTGGCGGTGGCGGTCCTCGGGGATGTAGCCGACGCCCTGCTCGCGGCGGTGGCGCGTGGCCAGGGCGGTGATGTCCTCGCCCGCCATGCGGATCACGCCGGAGTCCGCGTGCTTGAGGCCGATGAGCGCGTCGATCAGCTCGGTCTGGCCGTTGCCCTCGACGCCCGCGAGGCCGAGGACCTCGCCCTCGTGGATGGTGAAGGAGATGTCGTCGAGGAGGGCGCGGCCCGAATCGCCCTCGGCGAGGAGCTTGAGCTCCTTGACCTCGATCATCGCCCGGTCGGTGACCGTCGACTCGGCGGTCTCCGGGGTGGGCAGCTCGCTGCCGACCATCAGCTCGGCGAGCTGGCGGGGTGTCGTCTCGGACGGGATCGCCGTGCCGACGGTCGTGCCGCGCCGGATGACGGTGATGTCGTCGGCCACGGAGAGGACTTCGCCCAGCTTGTGGGAGATGAAGATGACGGAGAGGCCCTCGGACTTCAGCTCGCGCAGGTTGTCGAAGAGCGCGTCGACCTCCTGCGGTACGAGGACCGCGGTCGGCTCGTCCAGGATCAGCGTGGTGGCGCCGCGGTAGAGGACCTTGAGGATCTCCACGCGCTGCCGGTCGGCGACGCCGAGGTCCTCGACCATGGCGTCGGGGCGCACCCCGAGGCCGTACCGGTCGGATATCTCCACGATCTTGCGGCGGGCCGCGCCGCCGATGCCGTGCAGCTTCTCGCTGCCGAGAACGATGTTCTCCAGGACCGTGAGCTGGTCGGCGAGCATGAAGTGCTGGTGGACCATGCCGATGCCGCGCGCGATGGCGTCGGCGGGGCTGGCGAAGGTCACCTCGGCACCGTCGACCGAGATGGTGCCCTCGTCCGGCTTCTGCATGCCGTAGAGGATCTTCATCAGGGTCGACTTGCCCGCGCCGTTCTCGCCGACGAGGGCGTGCACGGTGCCCTTGCGGACGGTCAGGCGGATGTCGTGGTTGGCCACGACGCCCGGGAAGCGCTTGGTGATGCCGGTGAGTTCAACGGCAACGGCCCTAGCGGTGGGCGGAGGGCTGGTGGACGCGTCGATGGCGCACTCTCCTCGGGAATCCTCAGGAAAGGGGCCACCTACGCGCGTAGCGCCCCTGGTTCGACGGGAGTTGAGCAGTCGGCCGCGCGAACGGGGCGCGGGGAACCATCGTCCCCCACACCCCGTTCCGCGGCCGTGACTTCGCTGTTACAGCGCAGTCCGGTTACAGCGTGGTCTTGACCTTGATCTTGCCGCTCTTGATGTCCTGCTCGGCCTTCTTCACGGCGGCCTGCAGGTCCTTCATCTTCTTGAACTCGGGGTTCGAGTCGGCGAGCGCGACGCCGCCGGACGCCAGGTCGGCACGGACCACGCCGCCCTTGGCGTTGTCATCCTGGACCGACTTCGTCAGGTTGTACACCGCTCCGGCGACGTCCTTGGTCGCCGAGGTCAGGATGTACTTCTTGTACTTGGCCAGGGCCTTCTGCTTGTACTGGTCGGAGTCGACACCGATCGCCCACACCTTCTCGGCGGCGGCGGCCTCGATGACACCCTGGCCCGAGAGACCGGCGGCGTGGTAGACCACGTCGGCGCCGCCCTCGATCTGGCCGCTGGCCGCTTCCTTGCCCTTGTCGGGGCTGGAGAAACCGCCGTCCTCGGCCTTCTCGGTGAGCATCTGGCGCTTGATCTTCACCGACTTGTCGGTGTCCTTGACGCCCTGGACGAAGCCCGCCTCGAACTTGCGGATCAGGTTGTTGTTCACGCCGCCGATGAAACCGACGCTCTTCTTCTTGCTGGCCTTGGCCGCGGCGACGCCCGCGAGGTACGAGGACTGCTCCTCGTTGAAGACCAGGTCGGAGACGTTGTCCGCCTTGATGGTGGCGTCGTCGACGATGCCGAAGGTGACCTTCGGGAACTTCGCGGCGACTTCCTTCACGGCGGGGGCGTAGGCGTAGCCGATGCCGATCACCGGGTTGTAGCCCTGCTTGGCGAGCTCGGTGAGGCGCTGGGCCTTGTCGGCGTCGGACTCGCCGTCCGTCGGCTCGACGGCCTTCTTGCCGATCTTCAGGTCCTTGGCGACCTTGTCCATGCCCGCCGTCGCGGCGTCGTTGAAGGACTGGTCGCCCTTGCCGCCGACGTCGTACGCGATGGCGACGCCCTTGTTCTTGCCGTCGCCCTTGGAACCGGCGGCGTCGCTGGAGGTGCCGCCGCAGGCGGTGGCGGAGACGGCGAGTGCGGCGGTGGCTACACCCGCTGCGGCAATTCGGGAAACCCGGCGCATAGAGAGGAACTCCTTATGTACAAGCAAGCACAAGCACGTACGAGCGCCTCACCTGGCGCTGATTTCGCCGCAGCGTAACGCGCGTAGACCTGACATAAGAACCCTTCTGTCCCGTCCGTTATCGAGCTGTGGCCGCGAGGTTGCGGGAGCGTGGACGCACGGTGGGGCGCCCCGCACGTCACGGGGCGCCCCACCTGTCGCGGTCCTGCTGTGCGGGTCCGGTTACGGCACGGTCTCGACCGTGACCTTTCCGTCGACGATGTCCTTCTCGGCCTTCTCCACGGCGGCGACCACGTCCTTCATCGCCGTGTACTTCGGGTTCGAGTCGGCGAACCCGACGCGTCCCGACTTCAGGTCGTAGCGCTGCTCGCCCGTGATCGGCTTGCCCTCGACGACCGACTTCGTCAGGTCGTAGACCGCGCCGCCGACGTCCTTGAGGGCCGAGCCGAGGATGTAGTCCTTGTACTTGGCCAGGGCCTTCTGCTTGTACTGGTCGGAGTCGACGCCGATCGCCCACACCTTCTGGGAGCCGGCCTCCTGGATCACGCCCTGCCCGGAGAGACCCGCCGCGTGGTAGATCACGTCGGCCCCCGACTCGATCTGACCGCTCGCCGCGTTCTGCCCCTTGTCGGGGCTGGAGAAGCCGCCGTCCTCGGGCTTCTCGGTCAGATACCGCTTCTCTATCTTGATCTTGGGGTCGACGGACTTGACGCCCTGCACGAAGCCGGCCTCGAACTTGTGGATGAGGTTGATGTCGACGCCGCCGATGAAGCCGACGTGGTCGGCCTTGGTCGCCTTCGCGGCGGCGACGCCCGCCAGATAGGACCCCTGCTCCTCGTGGAACACGAGGTCGGCGACGTTGTCCGCCTTGACGGTGTTGTCGTCGATGATCCCGAAGGTGGTCTTCGGGAACTTCGCCGCGGCCTCCTTGATGGCGGGGGCGTAGATGTAGCCGACGCCGATCACCGGGTCGTAGCCCTGCTTGGCCAGCTGCTCGATGCGCTGCACCTTGTCGGCGCTCGACTCGCCGTCGCCGGGCTCCATGTCGACGCCGCCGATCTTGAAGTCCTTGCGCGCCTTCTCGTACCCGGCGTACGCGGCGTCGTTGAACGACTGGTCGCCCTGGCCGCCGATGTCGTATGCGAGGCCGACACCCTTGCCCTTGTACTCCGAGGACGATCCGCCGGACTTGTCGTCCTTGTCGTCCTCCTGCGAGGCCTCACTGCTCGTCTTGCCGCACGCGGAGGCCGCGAGGGCGACGGACGCCACCACGACGGCCACTTGGGAGAGCTTCGATCCTCGGGTTCCACGAGATCCTCGACGAAGACGCATAGGACGCACCCCTTACGTTCCCCAAAGCACCCTTGAAGGGCCTGATTTCGGCGCACAGTAACGCGCGTAGAAAGGGAGGGGAACGGGGTTTCGCACTGCGTTACCTATTCGTGCCGAGGGCCGGTTACGTCCGGGTGAACGGGTCCGCCGTAACCGGCCGATAGCGGTGCTTACCTACCTGCTCACCTACCGACGCCGTCGATCAGCGCCGCCGCGGTGAAGAGCTCGACGCCCACCGTGATCGCCGACTCGTCCGCGTCGAAGTCGCCCTGGTGCAGGTCCCGGACGGTGCGCTCGCCGGGCGTACGGACGCCGAGGCGGGCCATGGCACCGGGCACGTGCTCCAGATACCAGGAGAAGTCCTCGCCGCCCAGGCTCTGTTCGGTGTCCTCGACGGAGTGCGGGCCGAGGCGCAGCCGCATGGCCTCGCTCAACAGGTCCGTCACGTCCGGGTCGTTCACGACGGGCGGGACGCCCCGGATGTAGTTCACCTCGGACTTGGCGCGGTAGAGGTCGGCGATCTCCTGGATGGCGCCGTGCACCAGGTCGGGCGCCTTGCGCCAGGCGGTGAGGTCCAGGCAGCGCACGGTGCCGGAGAGTTCGGCGTGCTGCGGGATGACGTTGCAGGCATGGCCTGACTCGATGCGGCCCCACGTCACCGCGAGCCCGGAGCGGGCGTCGATGCGCCGGGCGACCAGGGCGGGGACCTCGGTGACGACCTTGGCGGCGGCGGTGACGAGGTCGGTGGTCAGGTGGGGGCGCGCGGTGTGTCCCCCCGCGCCGTCCAGCGAGACTTCGAGCCGGTCGCAGGCGGAGGTGATCGCGCCGTGCCGAAGGCCGATCTTCCCGGCGTCGACGCGGGGATCGCAGTGCACGCCGATGATGCGGCCGACGCCGTCGAGCACACCGGACTCGATGGCATCGGGCGCACCGCCGGGCAGGACCTCCTCCGCGGGCTGGAAGATCAGCCGTACGGGAAAGGGCAGTTGCCCCTGTTCCGCGAGCTCGGCGAGGACGAGCCCCGCGCCGAGCACCACGGTGGTGTGCACGTCGTGCCCGCAGGCGTGGGCGCGGTCGGGCACGGTGGAGCGGTACGGGACGCCGAGCTTGGTGTCCGGGATGGGGAGCCCGTCGATGTCGGCGCGCAGCGCGAGCATGGGGCGCACGCCGTCCCACTGTTCGGTGCCGATGTCACAGACCAGTCCGGTGCCGATGTCGAGTACGCGGGGCTTGAGGCCCGCGCGCTCGAGCCGGGCCTTGAGGGCCGCGGTCGTACGGAACTCCTGGTTGCCGAGCTCGGGGTGCATGTGCAAGTCGCGGCGGAAGGCAATGAGTTCGGTGCGCAGGGCGTCCGGGAGCGCACCGGGGAGTACTGCTTCCCCGGGGGCGTCCCCCGCTGCTTCCCCGGACAGATCGGCCTCGGACCCTCGCTCGGACTCTCGTGACATCAGTTGGTTCACCCTCTGAAGGGTAGGGCGAGGCACGGGCCAACTGACCCACGATCAACAAAAGTTCAGCCCGATAGGGTAAGAAAAAGTGGCCGCGTAGCGCATGGGCGCTAGTTGAGGTGGGTAAACTCTCTCGCCCTCCAGGGGGAAAGCCGCTGGTCACGCCGTGGCCGCGACCCCCTGCGCCGGGGAATGCGCGGAGGCCACCGACGCCAGGCGGTGTACGTCACGTGCCGTGCCCGTGACGCCCGACAGGAAGCCCTGGGCCCGGGGTGAGGCGTTCTCCGTCAGCCAGGCCGGGTCGATGTCGCAGACCGCGACGCGGACCTCCGTGCCCGCGAGGGCCAGGGGCAGGGTGTGGACCACCGTCGAGGGGAAGCTCAGGATCGTGCTGCCGATCGGGCCCCGGCGGGCGATCAGTTCCAGTGGGAGGTCCGGGCGGACCACCTGCAGGCCCGTCTCCACCGCCAGGCGGTGGAGCTTCTCCGAGCTCTCGCGGCGGTGCGCGAAATAGCGGGTCGCTCCGTGTGCGCGGGACAGGGTGCGGACCGCTTCCACATAGCGGTCCAGGTCCACCACACCCGTCTCGACGAGTGAGGTGCCGACCAGGTCAGCGCCCTTGGAGACGCGCGGCGGGCCGAAGCGCTCCCGCGTCCACGCGAAGCTGTTCACCGTCACCCGCACGCCGTCCGGCGCCGAGTCGATCGGCATGGAGGAGAAGACCTCCACCGTGCGCTTGCCACCGGGTGTCAGGCGGCGGCGGGCGGAGGCCGAGATCGGGGCGAAGGCGATGTCGCGCACGCCGGGGCGCCCGCCGCGGCGGTGCCAGCGCACCAGGCGCTCCCCCGCGGCCAGTTGGGCCACGAACTCCATCGTGGCCGTGCCGTCGTCCACGACCACGAGGGAGCGGGCCCTGGTGATCGTCAGGAGCAGCTGTACGTAGCGCGAGAACGGGTCGCCGATGACGATCCGGCCCGCCGCCCGCAGCGCGCCCGTCAGGCCGCCGATCGTGTGGAAGGGAGCAGCCGCGCCGCCGCGCGCCTCCTCCCAGCGGACGTTCAGGCCCTCGTCGCGCGCCAGCTGGGCCATGCGGCGCAGCTGGCCCCGGGTCATCGGGTCGTTCGGGGAGAGGACGACGACGGTGAGACCCCCGGCCGGGCCGGTCGCCCCCGCCGAATGCGCCCACTCAAGGACGTTGAGGAGCTGCACAGGGCTCTCTACGAACGCCAGGGTGGCGGGCGCCGCAGCGGTGGGGGCCGTCGGCCCGGGTCGGGGGCTCATCGTCGTATGACCGTGTCCTGTCCTGGTGGTGAGGGGTCCCGGTGAAAGGTCCCGGTAAGAGCGTCAGCGCGCTCAGACCGCTACCGGCTCGCGCTCGGCCGCGTCGGCCTCGGCGACGACGCCCGCGACGCGGCGCAGCTTCTTCATCGGGCCGAGCTCCGACTCGTAGACCTTCTTGACGCCGTCACCGAGGGAGGCCTCGATGGTGCGGATGTCGCGGACGAGGCGGGTCAGGCCCTGCGGCTCGACCGACGCGGCCTGGTCCGAGCCCCACATGGCGCGGTCGAGCGTGATGTGGCGCTCGACGAACGTGGCGCCGAGCGCGACCGCGGCGAGCGTGGTCTGCAGGCCCGTCTCGTGGCCGGAGTAGCCGATCGGGACGTTCGGGTACTCCTGCTGGAGGGTGTTGATGACGCGGAGGTTGAGCTCCTCGGCCTGCGCCGGGTACGTCGACGTGGCGTGGCACATCAGGATGTTGTCCGAGCCGAGGACCTCGACCGCGTGGCGGATCTGCTTCGGGGTCGACATGCCGGTCGAGAGGATGACCGTGCGGCCCGTGGCGCGCAGGGCGCGAAGCAGCTCGTCGTCGGTGAGCGACGCGGAGGCGACCTTGTGGGCCGGGAGGTCGAACTTCTCCAGGAAGGCGACGGCCTCGGTGTCCCACGGGGACGCGAACCAGTCGATGCCGCGCTTCTTGCAGTGCTCGGTGATGGCCTGGTACTCGGACTCGCCGAACTCCACGCGGTGGCGGTAGTCGATGTACGTCATCCGGCCCCAGGGGGTGTCGCGCTCGATGTCCCACTGGTCGCGCGGGGTGCAGATCTCCGGGGTGCGCTTCTGGAACTTGACCGCGTCGCAGCCGGCGTCGGCGGCCACGTCGATCAGGGCGAGGGCGTTGTCGAGCTCGCCGTTGTGGTTGATGCCGATCTCACCGGTGATGTAGACGGGGTGGCCGGGACCGGCGGTCTTCGAACCGAAGGTGCGCAGACGGGAGTTGGAGCTCATGGCAGGAACTTTCCTTACTTGTTGAGGGAGGGGCCGAGGATCCATGCGGCGATCTCTCGGATCGCGCCGTCACCACCGGGGAGAGCGGTGACCGCGCGTGCGGCGCCGCGTACGACGTCGTGGGCGCTCGCGACCGCCACCGGCCAGCCGACGAGGCCGAAGCAGGGGAGGTCGTTGACGTCGTTTCCGACGTAGAGCACGCGCTCGGGAGCGATGCCCTGCTCCTCGCACCACTGCTTGAGTGCGAGGTCCTTGCGGTCGATGCCGTGCAGGACGGGAAGCTTGAGCTTCCGGGCCCGCGCGGCGACGACCGGGTTCTGTTCCGTGGACAGGATCAGCAGCGGGATCCCCGCATCACGCAGGGCCGCGATGCCGAGGCCGTCCCCGCGGTGCACGGAGACGAACTCCCGTCCTTCGGAGTCGATCAGCACCCTGTCGTCGGTCTGGGTGCCGTCGAAGTCGAGTACGACCGCGTCGATGTCGTCGCGGGTCGGAAGGGCGTCGGCCCGGCCGCCGTCGAACAGCGGGGCGAGCGCGCGGGCGCGGGCGAGGTCGTGCGGATCGTCGACCTCAAGGACGCGCGCCGGGTCGGTCCGTACGAGCTCGGTGCGCCCGAAGAAGCGGTGCTTGTGCTCGCGGAACCCGGCCACGTCCATGGCGTAGACCGCGCCGGTCTCCAGGAGGTCCTGGGGGCGGTCCTGGCGGCGCGGGCGGAAGGACTTGTCGTGGTTGACGCCGTAACCGCCGTCGGTGGCGGTGGAGTTGGCGACCTTCGTGGTGCCGCCCACCTCGCCGGTGCGCCGCGCGTCCAGGGCCGCGGGCTCGTCGTCGGCGTCGCGCCACACGAAGCCGTGGAAGGGGGCCACGGTCAGCGCCGTGTCCGCGCCGCCGTCGATGATCGAGCCGACCACGCCGTCGACGTCCTCGCGGACGATGAAGGGGCTGGTGCACTGCACGAGCAGGACGACGTCCACGGCCGTGCCGTGCAGCGACTCGTGCGCGTCCATCGCGTGCAGGACGGCCGCCTCGCTGGTCGCGGTGTCCCCCGCGATCGCCGCGGGCCGCAGGACCACCTCGGCGCCGGCCGAGCGCGCGGCCTCGGCGATCACGTGGTCGTCCGTGGAGACGACGACGTCCGTGACGAGCCGCGCGGCCAGGCACTCGCGGATGGCGCGCGCCACCAGGGGCACACCGCCGACCGGGGCGAGGTTCTTGGCGGGCACGCCCTTGGAGCCGCCGCGGGCCGGGATGACGGCGAGGACGCGGTGTGCGGGCGCGCTTCCTGGGGCGGGGTGGGACATGGGGGCTCCTTGAGTGGGGTGGGGGATCACGGCTCGCCCGGGGTTCACAGCTCGCCCATCCGCCGGATGACGGGGGCCACGCGCTGCACCCCGTGCCGGTAGGCGCCGCGCGCCGCGCTGCGGACGGCCTGGCGCACCGGGCCCGGCTCGCGGTCCGCGGCGGGCGCGCCGGGCAGCGGGGTGCCGTCCGGGCCGAGGTGGTGGCGGGCCAGGATGCCGGGGAGGTAGCCGGGGGCGGTGAGGAGGCTGTAGTACGGGGCGACGGGCGGCAGTTGAGGCTGTGCGAGGAGGCTCGCGACGCGCTCACGAGCCGCGTCGAAGGCCGTCTCGTACGTCCCGTCGGGCGCGACGCCCTGCCGTGCGACCCACTCCGGAGCGGCCTCGGGGCTGTACCCCGCGTCGATCTCGTCCCAGGACGCCAGGCATCCGGAGCCGATGAAGTGGTGGTTGCCGAGCGCCTCGCGCACCCCGAGGTCGGTGAGGACCGCGGTGGGGATGCGGCGGTGCAGGGATTCGAGCGCGGCGGTGGAGCTGACCGTGACGAGCAGGTCGGTGCGGTCGAGGACCTCGCCCATGTTCCCGTACACGAGGCGGCAGTTGGGCGGCAGGTCCTCGCCCTTGGCGAGCTTCTGGTAGGGCAGTTCCTCGATGTGCGTGGTGTGTTCGCCGGGCTTGCTGCGCAGCTTGATCAGGACCTCGCGGTCCGGGTGCAGGCGTGCGTGCTTGACCATGCGGCTCAGCAGGTACGTGCGGTGCGCGCGGCTGTCGGGCACGGAGGGCTGCGCGGCGAAGACGACCGTGTAGGGGTCGTTCCTCTCGTACGCCGCGCCGCCGAGGAACGGCAGCGCGCTCTCCACTACGCCCGACGCGTCGGCGCCCACTCCCTCGTACACGGCGCGGAAACGCTCCGCGTCCTGCCGGGAGTTGGCGAGGACGACGTCCGCGCCGTGCCGCAGGAGCAGGCCGTCGGCGAGCTTCTCGTAGACGACGCCGACATAGCCGGTGACGATCACGGGACGCCGCTTCGAGGCCGCGGTCATACGGGCCAGGCCGTGCAGCACCGCCTGGACCGCGCCGCCCACGAGGGCGAGCACGATCACGTCGGGTGCTTCGCGCTCCACCTCGCGCAGGAACTCGACCGCGGTGACCTCACGGAGCGAGTCCGCGCGCACCCCGACCTCTTCGAGCTGGCGGACGGTGGGCGTGGCCCGGCCCCTGAGGAGGCGTCCGTCGAGGCGTGTGTCCGCTCCCTCACCCGCGAGGCGGCCCGCGGTGAGCGCACCCCATTTCCACCGGGTGTCGGAGTCGGCGAGCACGGTGATCCGTGTCGTCCCGCTGTTGCTTACTGGCACAGGAAGGACGCTAGGAAGGCATTGAGATTGGCGGCCCAACTCAGGTGCAACAAACGGTTAACAGCACGCCGACGAATGGCGAATCAGCCCGGGAAACCGCCGATGGGCAGGCGGGTTAACCATTCCGCCATGCGTCGTTCACCTGACATCTCACCTTCGGCCAAGACGAATGCCGGGCCGACACCTAACGTCACCCACGTGGTTAAGCTCTCCGTCATCGTGCCGTTCTACAACGTGCAGCAATACGCGCCCGACACCTTGAAGAGTCTGCGAGCGAACGCACGCGAAGACTTCGAATTCATTCTCGTCGACGACTGTTCGAAGGACGAGACTCCAGAGATCCTGGAGCGTGCCGCGCGCGAACTGCCCGGCGCCGTCCATCTCAGACATGAGACGAACGGCGGTCTGGCGACCGCCCGCAACACGGGCCTTGACGCGGCGCGCGGCGAGTACCTCACCTTCCTGGACGGTGACGACTGGCTCGCCCCCGGTTATTACGCGCAACTCGTGGCGTCCATCGAGCAGTTGGGCTGCGACTTCGTGCGTACCGACCATGTGCAGTGCACCGCTCGGGCCCGCTCCGTCCACCGTGTCCCGCACGGCAGGCGCGGCGTCGTCATGCCGCCGCGGGACGTCATCCTGCCCGCCGACCGGTCGACGTCCGTCGACTACGCCTACGCCTGGGCGGGCATCTACCACCGTCGCCTGGCCGACCAGGGCCTGCTCCACTTCACGGACGGTCTGCGCACCGCGGAGGACCGGCCGTGGATCTGGCGCCTGCACCGCGAGGCGGAATCCTTCGCCGCGGTGGGTCTGCTCGGCGTTTTCTACCGGCGCGGGGTCGCGTCGTCACTGACGCAGATCGGTGACGTACGACAGCTCGATTTCATCCGTGCATTCGACCAGGTGGTCCGGGAAACGGCTCAGGACCGCGATGCGGACAAACTCCTGCCGAAGGCCGTCCGTACTTACTGCGCGATCATTTCCCACCATCTGGGATCCATCGAAAGGTTCGAGCCACAAGTGGCGCGGAAATTGAAGTCGCTGAGTGCGGCAGCCCTGAAGCGGATGCCGCAGGGCGTTCTCGACGACGCCCTCGACTCCATGGACATACAGCGGGCGACGCGCCTTCGCCGGCTGCGCCGGCGCCCGGTGTCGGCGGAGGTGGCCGCGTAATGGCGACGACGCAGATCTTCATGGCGTCCACGCTGTACGGCACCGCGACGCTCGCCGCCGCGATCGACGCCGACCGCTTCGGTCCCGCCGACCGGCGGCTGCTGCTCGTCAGCAACAACGCGGCGACCCCGGAGACGACGGTCGCCGTGGACGAGATGCCGGGCTTCGAGCGCCTGCGGGACCGCTTCGACGACGTACGTTCCTGGAACGAGGCCATCTCCCCTTTTCACCCGGGCGGCTGGGCCCCCCGGGCGGACGACATCCCGATGTGGGAGCGGTACATCCGGCTCCTGTGGGACCTCGGTGACGACGACATCGAGCTGGCCGTCGAGTCGATCCAGGTCAACCCGGCCCTGGCCCTCGCGCAGATCTTCACGGGCGCGCCCGTGGACGTCTACGCGGACGGCCTGATGAGCTACGGCCCCACCCGCAACAAGATCGACCCGCTGGTCGGCACGCGGGTGCGGCGCCTCCTTCACCTGGACCTGGTGCCGGGCCTGACCCCGCTGCTGTTGACCGAGTTCGGCGTGGAGCCGGAGATCGTGCCGACCGAGGCGTTCGTGAAGGTGCTCGACCGCCTCGCCGAGGCCGATGTCGCGGACATCCCCGACATCGCCGAACCCGCCCTGCTCCTTGGCCAGTACCTCTCCGCGCTCGGCATCCTGACCGCCGAGGAAGAGGAGGAGCTGCACGTGCGCATGGTGCGCGGCGCAGCCGGACTCGGCCACACGCGCGTGGTGTTCAAGCCGCACCCGACGGCTCCGGCCCGCTGGTCGCGCATGCTTGAGAAGGAGGCGGAGGCGATCGGCGTGGAGCTGACCGTCCTCGACTCGCCGGTCCTCGCCGAGGTCCTCTACCAGCGGATGCGCCCCGCGCTCGTCATCGGCTGCTTCTCGACGGCGCTGCTCACCGCGTCCGCGCTGTACGGCCTGCCGGTCGCCCGCACCGGCACCGAGACGCTTCTGGAGCGGCTCGCGCCCTACCAGAACAGCAACCGCGTCCCGGTCACCATCGTGGACGCGCTGATCCCCGACCTCGCCGACAAGGGCGCGGTCACCGGGCGGCAGCCGGGCATGCCGGTCGGCGACCTGGGCGAGCTGCTCGTCGCCGTCGGCTTCGCCATGCAGCCGCAGATCTATCCCCGTCTGCGCGGGGCCGCCGAGCGGTATCTCTCGACGCACCTCACTCCGCACACCTGGCGCTACTTCAAGCGGCGCCGCCTCACGGCCCTCGCCCTGCCCGGAGCGCTGCCCTCGCAGCTCTCGTTCATCCCGCGCAACGCGGCCGTACGCCGGGTCGCGCGCCGCGCCCGTTCGGTCCAGCGCACCATCAAGCGGACCGCACTCGGATGACCTCTCCCGGAACCACGCTCCCGAAGCACTCCCCGGGGGCGGACAAGACGGCTGCCCTCGCGCGCACGATTCCGGCCCCCGTGGCCGCCAAGCGTGCGCGGCCCCGCCTCAGAGCCCTGGACGGCCTTCGGCTCATCGCGGCCCTGATGGTCGCGGCCTACCACTACGGCGGCCGCGACGGCGAGATCAGCGAGGCCTGGGGCGGCTCGCCGCAGCTTCAATTCCCCACCGCGCACAGCTGGTTCGCCTACGGCTGCCTGGGCGTGCAGATCTTCTTCGTCATCAGCGGCTTCGTGATCTGCATGAGCGGCTGGGGCCGTCCGCTGCGCGCGTTCTTCGCCTCACGCGCCTCGCGGCTGCTCCCCTCCTACTGGGCGGCGATCATCCTGGTGACGGCGGTCTTCGCGCTGCCCGTCGTGACGTACGAGGCGGTCTCGCCCAGCGACGCCCTGGTGAATCTGACCATGCTCCAGCAACCGCTTGGCGTGGACCGGGTGCTCGGGGTCTGCTGGACGCTCTGGGCCGAGCTGCGCTTCTACGCGCTCTTCGCGCTCTTCGTCGTCCTGCCGGGCGCGAACCGGGCCCGCGTGATCCTGTTCTGCGCGGTGTGGACCCTGGCCGCGGTCGTCGCGGAGGGTGCGAACGAGCCGCTGCTCGACCTCGTCCTCATGCCCGAGTACGCCCCCTTCTTCATCGGCGGCATCGGCATCTACCTCGTCCACCGCGACCGCAGGGACCTCACGGCCTGGGGCATCGTGGGGGTGAGCTGGCTGATCGGCCAGCACTACGCGGTCTCGCGCCTGTGGCACGCCCCGAACCCGGACTTCTTCTCCTACCGCACGTCCTTCGGGATCATCGCGGTCGTGACGGCGGGCTTCGCCGCGGTGCTCCTGATCGCCCTCGGCGCCCTGCACCGGGTCGACTGGAAGTGGCTGACGGTGGCGGGGGCCCTGACCTACCCGTTCTACCTGGTGCACGAGCACCTGGGCTGGGTGACGGTGGCCGCGCTGCACCGGGGGCTCGGGCTTCCGTCGTACGCGACCTTCGGCCTGACGATCGCGGCCATGCTGCTGCTCGCCTGGCTCCTGAACCGTTTCGTGGAGGAGCGGCTGACGCCGCTGATCCGGAACGGGCTCATGGTTCGGAAGTGACTCCGTCCGCGGCGGTGTCGGCGTCCTCGTCCGCCGCCACCGCGCGGGCCACGTCCATGGCCTCGCCCATGACGACCTCGGCCTCCCCTATCGCGTCCACAAGCTCCTGGACCAACCGCTCCAGCGTCTCGCCCTCATCCATGGGCCAAGCCTATGCGTGCCGGGTGTCCAGCATCGTCGCCCCGATCCCGGCGACCACAGCGGCGAGGCCCTTCTCGAACCCCGCGTCGTAGTCGCGGAACATTTCGTCCCCGGCCGCCGAGGCGAGCGGATACGCGGCGAGCCGCTGCGCGCGGGCCTCCAGGTCGTAGCCGCCCCCCTCCTTCGCGGGGTCGGGGCCCATCGACTGCTCCTCGATCACGTAGCCGATCGTGTAGCTGTACCCCGTGAGCCAGGCGCGGGCCGCGCCGCCCGGCGTGAAGCCCCCCGCCGTGAGCATGCGCAGGTGCGCCTCCATGGGGGCGGCGTACGACATGTCCGTGAAGCGCGTACCGCTGTAGACCTTCGCGCCGTCGCGGTACCTCAGCAGGTGCCGCCGCAGGCCGCGCATCGCGGCGGCGAAGGCGGTCGGCCAGTCGGCGTCCGGTACCGCCTCCGCCGCGAGCTCGTCGTTCATGCGCCGCAGCATCTCCGTCGCCATCTCGTCGAGCAGCGCCTGCTTGTCCTTGAAATGCCAGTACAGAGCGGGCGCCTTGACGTCCAGCTCCTTGGCGATGGCGCGCAGGGAGAGCCCGTCGAGGCCCGTCTCGTTCAGGAGCTTCAGGGCGGTGCGCGCCACGCGGGTGCGGTCCAGGGGTGTCGTAGCCACCTTGACAATTTAACACCGTTAAGCGCAGGCTCCGGGCATGGCACTTAACAGCGTTAAGGACGGAGCCGTCATGGCTGTCATGACCGACGTACTGATCGTGGGCGCCGGACCCACGGGCCTGACCCTCGCCTGCGACCTCGCTCGACGCGGCGTGGACGCCCTGGTCGTCGAGCGGGCCGACACCCTCTTCCCCGGCTCCCGCGGCAAGGGCATCCAGCCCCGCACCCAGGAGGTCTTCGACGACCTCGGGGTCATCGAGGCGGCCGAGGCGGCGGGCGGCCCCTACCCGGTCGGCATGGTCTGGCAGGACGGCGAGCGGCAGGGCGAGCACCGGATGTTCGAGGAGAGTGAGCCGACCCCGGACGCCCCGTACGACCGGCCGCTGATGCTCCCCCAGTGGCGCACGCAGGAGATCCTCCACGCCCGCCTGCGCGAACTCGGCGGCGCGGAGATCGAGTTCGGCGCCGCACTGACCGGCCTCGCGCAGGACGAGGAGGGCGTCACCGCCCGGCTCGCGGACGGCAGGACGGTCCGCGCCGCCTACGCCGTGGCGGCCGACGGCGGCCGTTCGACCGTGCGCGCGGCGCTCGGCATCGGCATGACGGGCGAGACCGTCGACCCGAACCCGATCCTGGTGGCCGACGTCCGCATCCCCGCCCTGGACCGCGACAACTGGCACATGTTCCCGCCCGCCGCCGACGGCGGGGGCTTCCTGGCGATCTGCCCGCTGTCGGGCACCCCGGACTTCCAGCTGACGGCCCAGTTCACGGACGGGACCGCCCCCGACACCTCGCTCGAAGGCGTACGCAAAGTCGTCGCCGCCCGTACGCACCTGGCCGCCGACGAGGTGACCGAGGTGCGCTGGGCCTCCGACTTCCGGCCGCGCGCGGCGATGGCGGACCGGTTCCGCGCAGGCCGCGTGTTCCTGGCCGGCGACGCGGCGCACGTGCACTCACCCGCGGGCGGCCAGGGCCTGAACACCAGCGTGCAGGACGCGTACAACCTGGGCTGGAAGCTGGGCGCGGTCCTGCGGGGCGGCGCCCCCGACGCACTCCTCGACACGTACGAGGCCGAGCGGCTGCCCAACGCCGCGCAGATGCTGGGCCTTTCCACCCGCATCCACCGGGGCGAGGAGCGGCGCGGGGAGGCCACCCGCCAGCTGGGCCTCGGCTACCGGGACAGCTCCCTGTCGGTGGAGACCCGCACGGACCTCCCGGACGAGGCGCTGCGGGCGGGCGACCGAGCACCGGACGGGCCGTGCGGCGCGGGACGGCTCTTCGACGCGTTCAGGGGACCGCACTGCACACTGCTCGCGGTCGGCACGGATGCCGAACTGCCTTCGCTGGACGAGGAGTTGGTGCACGTACACCGCGTCGATGCCTACGCGCCCTACGGCAAGGGCCTCTTCCTGGTGCGCCCGGACGGGTACGTCGGCTGGGCGGGCGAGGACGCGAGGGGCCTGACCGACTACGTCAGGCTGATCCGCCAGGACAACTCATCCGCGAAGACAGTTGACCTCAAGCAAACTTGAGGTTCTACCTTCAGGGCATGGACACTTTCACGTACTCCCACAGCGACGAAGACCTCATCGACCAGCCCATCGGCTACTGGGCATCGGCCGCGGGTGAGGCCGTCGTCCACCACATCCGCACCATGCTCGCCGAGTCCGGGCTCACCCAGCCCGAGTGGTGGATCCTGAACCAGATCGTCGCCGACGACGGCCGCGACAAGGCGGCCGTGCTCGCCACTCTGCGCGGCTACCTGAACGTGGGCGACGGCTCCCTGCAGCACGACATCCGCGCCCTGCACGAGCGCGGCCTGCTCACCGAGGACGCCGACGGCCGCCTCCGCATCACCGATGAGGGCCGCACCCTGCGGGACAACACCGCCCTGCGCCAGCAGAAGACCCGGGACCAGATCCACCAGGGCATCCCTGAGGAGGAGTACATCCGCACCCTCAAGGTCCTCCAGCGCATGATCCACAACGTGGGCGGGTCGGCCTGGCACCACTGAGGCCTGCCCCTCCCGGATCGGTCAGTCGCCGTCCAGGAGGGTGTCCACGGGCAGGTCGAGGGTGACGCCCACGGACGGGGGGACGGGGACGGACTGGCCGCGCTTGTAGCGGGAGCAGGTCACGTACTCGTCCCCGTCGGGGTCCGAGTACACCAGCACCTCGTCGTGCTTCCGGTCGACGACGACGTATACGGGAATGCCCGTCCTGGCGTAGGTCTCGACCTTCGTGACCAGTTCGTCGGCCCGGTTGGACGATGTCACTTCCATGACCAGGCGGAACACATGCGGGGCGTAGCAGTTCTTCTCGACGACCTCGTCTTTGTAGTCCACGTCGACGATGGACAGGTCGGGCACCGCAAAGTCGTCAGGGCCGGTCGGCAGCCAGAGGCCGATGCCCTGCACATGGCGGAGCCCCGCCTCCCGGGCCCCAGCCTTGTAAAGCTCCACGGTGAGCCAGGACAAGGTGTCCTGGTGCTGACCATCCGGCGGCGGTGTCACAACAATGCTCCCGTTGAGGATCTCCACCCGGTGTCCGGGCAGCTCTTCCCAGAGGCGGTCGGCAGCATCGGCGAGCGACGTCTCATGCATTATCACGGCCATGGCAGCCTCCTTTCGGGAGCACTCTTCATGAGCGTAACCGCCCCCGCCGTCATTCCGCCCTGCATCACCCATTCGAGTAACCCCCCTGGTCAGAACGCGTCCGTCGGCACGTACGCCCCCCACACCTCCCGCAGCGCGTCGCACACCTCGCCCACCGTCGCCCGCGCCCGCAGCGCGTCCTTCATCGGGTAGAGGACGTTGGCCTCTCCCTTGGCCGCCTCCTGGAGCGAGGAGAGTGCCGCGTCCACCGCCGCCCGGTCGCGCTCCGCCCGCAGCCTCGCGAGGCGGGCCGCCTGCTGGGCCTCGATGGCGGGGTCGACGCGGAGGGGTTCGTAGGGCTCCTCCGCGTCCAGCTGGAAGCGGTTGACGCCGACCACCACGCGTTCACCGGAGTCGGTCTCCTGGGCGATGCGGTAGGCGCTGCGCTCGATCTCGCTCTTCTGGAAGCCGTGCTCGATGGCGGCCACCGCGCCGCCCATGTCCTCGACGCGCTCCATGAGCCCAAGGGCCGCGGCCTCGATGTCGTCCGTCATCTTCTCGACGACGTACGACCCGGCGAACGGGTCGACCGTGGCGGTCACGTCCGTCTCGTACGCGAGGACCTGCTGCGTGCGCAGGGCCAGGCGCGCGCTCTTGTCGGTCGGCAGCGCGATCGCCTCGTCGAAGGAGTTCGTGTGCAGGGACTGGGTGCCGCCGAGCACCGCGCCCAGGCCCTGGACCGCGACCCGGACGAGGTTCACCTCGGGCTGCTGGGCGGTGAGCTGGACCCCGGCCGTCTGCGTGTGGAAGCGCAGCATCAGCGACTTCGGGTTCTTCGCGCCGAACTCGTCGCGCATCACGCGGGCCCAGATGCGGCGCGCGGCACGGAACTTGGCGACCTCCTCCAGGAGCGTCGTACGTGCCACGAAGAAGAAGGACAGGCGGGGCGCGAAGTCGTCCACGTCCATGCCCGCCGCGACCGCCGTGCGGACGTACTCGATGCCGTCGGCGAGGGTGAAGGCGATCTCCTGCGCGGGCGTCGCACCCGCCTCGGCCATGTGGTAGCCGGAGATGGAGATGGTGTTCCACTTCGGGATCTCGGCCCGGCAGTACTTGAAGATGTCCGCGACCAGGCGCAGCGACGGCTTGGGCGGGAAGATGTACGTGCCGCGCGCGATGTACTCCTTCAGGATGTCGTTCTGGATCGTGCCCGTCAGCTCGCCTGCGTCGACGCCCTGTTCCTCGCCCACCAGTTGGTACATGAGGAGCAGCAGGGCGGCGGGGGCGTTGATCGTCATCGACGTCGACACCTTGTCCAGCGGGATGCCGCCGAACAGGACGCGCATGTCGTCGATCGAGTCGATCGCGACGCCCACCTTGCCGACCTCGCCGGACGCGATCGGGGCGTCCGAGTCGTGGCCCATCTGCGTGGGCAGGTCGAAGGCGACGGAGAGGCCCGTCGTGCCGTTCGCGATCAGCTGCTGGTAGCGGGCGTTGGACTCGACGGCCGTGCCGAAGCCCGCGTACTGGCGCATCGTCCAGGGGCGGCCGGTGTACATGGTGGGATACACGCCGCGTGTGAAGGGATAGGCGCCCGGTGCGCCCAGCTTCGTCGCGGGATCCCAGCCGTCGAGGGCCTCGGGGCCGTACACGGGCTCGACGGGCAGTCCGGACTCCGAATCACGCGCCATCGCTCTGCGCCTCCTGCGAGAGATCCTTCTCCGTTACTTCTCCGGTATAGCGGTCCTCCCCCAGCATGCGGCAACGTTCAGGGGTGGTCACTCGCGGGGAACACTCTCAGCGAGGCTGTGGAGCAGTTCAGCGATGACGGGGGTCGTTGTGGGCAAAGGTGCGATAGCCGTGGGGGCCGTGGTCGCGGTCGCCCTGGTCGGCGGGTGCAAGGCGCAGGCCGTCGACTCGGACGGGAAGGCGCAGCCGGTCAGGATCTCCCCCACGAAGACGAAGTCGGACGGGACCGGCCCCGATGAGCCGTCCGGGCCGTCCAAGGGGACGGCCGAGGGACCTTCCGAGGCGGCGCCGACCCCCGAGCCGGCGCCGAAGACGCTGCTCGCGCCGGGGCAGCGCGGCGACCAGGTGCGTGAGCTGCAGGCCAGGCTCCGGCAGATCGCCTGGTTCTTCGACAACCCCTCGGGGACGTACGGCTCGTCCACGACCTCCGCGGTCAAGGGGTTCCAGGGCAAGCGCGGGCTGCCCCGCACGGGCACGACGGACACGGTGACCTGGCAGAAGCTGGTCGGCATGACGCGCGAGCCCACGAAGTACGAGCTGTACTCGGGAGGCGGCATCCCGGCGTCGAAGCCCGACAAGCGCTGCATGACCGGCCGCGTCCTGTGCATCAGCAAGGAGAGCCGCACGCTGACCTGGATGATCGACGGCAAGGCCGTCTCGACGATGGACGTGCGCTTCGGCTCGCAGTACACCCCCACCCGTGACGGCACGTTCACCGTCTACTGGAAGTCACGCCACCACGTCTCGACGCTGTACGACACCGCCATGCCGTACGCGATGTTCTTCAGCGGCGGCCAGGCCGTGCACTACTCGTCGGACTTCGCGGCGACCGGTTACAACGGCGCTTCGCACGGCTGCGTGAACGTACGGGACGAGAAGAAGATCGCGAGTCTGTTCTCGCAGGTAAAGAACGGCGACAAGGTCGTCGTCTACAAGTGAGGCCGGCAGATGCGGAGAACGGCCCGGGGCCGGATTAATCAGCGTGGGCGGGATCGGGGGAACGTCTCCCGCCCACGCTGGTGGCACTGAGCCAAAGGTACGGGGGGAACCCCTGGCTCGTGCGCGGGCCGATGACCAGTCGGCTCACTTCTTACTGCGTCGCTGCTCCAAAAAACGTCACACCTGCGGCGCGCGATGTTTCCGAGCAGGTCAGAGGCCCACCGGGACGCGGGCAGGACTCGGCTAGGACCCGTTATCGGGCAGTACGGGCTGCGCGCTGTACGAGGCGGTCACCGTGGGCGCCGGATGCGGCACCGAGGGGGCCACGATCGGCGGGACGGGGCTGCTGCCGCCGTTGCCCCAGTGGTCGTTGCCGCCGCCGGACGTTCCGTCGCCGTTGCCCTGGTCGCCGTCGCCGCCGTTGTCTCCGTCGTCGCCGCCGTTGCCGCCATCGCCGCTGCCGCCGTTGTGCTCGCGGTCGTTGCCCGATCCGTCCAGGACACGGCCGCAGAACTCGGTCACCCGCCGGGGTCCCTTGGCGGCTTCCTCCAGGCGGCGCCTCTTGTCGCCCTGGAGCTCTCCGCTGCGGTAGTCGCGGCAGGCGGAGACCACCTTGCGGTACCAGTCGCTCGCCTCGTCCTCGCGCTGCGGGTCGCCGGAGCCGGGCTGCGTGGTGCCCGCGCCGCCGTTGCCGCCCTTGGACGTGCTCTTTGGGTCCTCGACTTCCTGCGGCGGCGCGCTGCTGCCGGGTTCGCGCGTGGGGTCTTCCGGGGTGGTGGTCACGTCGTCGGGCTCGACGTCCGGCGCGCTGCTCGCGTCGTCGGACGGCGACGAGAGCGGTTCGGGCGAGGCGACGGACGAGGCGGAGGCCGCGGGGCCCGGCTTGTCACGGTCGCCGAACGGCGAGGGGAGCACGCCCGTGCCGGCCGCCACGGCGACTCCGCCGATCATGCAGCCGGCCAGCACCGCGGCGAGTCCGTACCGCAGGGGGCGGGCCCAGCGTGCGGGGCGCGGAGACTCGGACGAGCGGCCGATATGCACCGTTTCGCCCGCTCCCACGCGCGTAGAAGCTGTCCGTGCATGAGGGCCACGAGCCTCCCGGAACGCCGCGAGCGCGGCGGCTTCACCAGGGAGTTCGGAGGAAATGTCGGCCGGTACGACGGAGCCCGCGCGGTCGTCGGCGGCCAGTGCGGCCAACGCCTTGGCCAGTTGCGCGGCCTGTTCCCGCGCCTGAGGGTCGGTGCTGTCGATGCCGTCGGTGCCGTCAACGCCGTCGGTGCCGTCGGTGCCGTCGGTGCCGTCGAAGGGGTCACCGCTCAGCAAACGCTCCGCCGCTTCGCGGTCCAGCCACCTGTAATCCTCGTCGGCCATCACATGTCCTTCTGCGCCCGGATACGCGAATGCGTCACACCGGCGGACGTCACCGCAGGCCCGCGCCGCTCCCTCTGGGGCGGTACCGCGTCCAGCGCACCCTGACTCGGCGGGCCGTCGGCGCCGAGCAGTTCCGCGAGCCGCTTCAGGCCGCGGTGCGCGGCGGTGCGGACGGCTCCGGGGCGCTTGCCGAGGGTCAGGGCCGCGCTCTTGGCGTCGAGGCCGACGACCACCCGGAGCACGACCGCTTCCGCCTGGTCCTGCGGGAGCTGGGCTATCAGGGCGAGGGCGTCTCCGGTCGCGAGGGACTCCATCGCCTCGTCGGCTGTGTCCGCTTCGCCCGGCTTCCCGGTCAGCTCGGTCTCGTCGCCGCCTATCGCCGGGCGGCGGCCCCGCATACGTATGTGATCGAGCGCGCGGTTGCGCGCTATGCGCGCGGCCCAGCCGCGGAACCGGTCCGCGTCGCCGCTGAACCGGTCGAGGTCCCGGGCTATCTGCAGCCAGGCCTCGGACGCGACATCCTCCGCGTCCGGGTCTCCGACCAGCGTTCTTACGTAGCCGAGCAGCCGCGGGTGCACGGCGCGGTACACAGTCCGGAACGCGGTCTCGTCCCCGTCCTGCGCCGCAAGCACCGCGGCGGTCAGTTCCGCGTCGTCCCCCAGCACAACTTCTCCCTATGCGCCTACACCGGTTGCGGTCCTGCCCCCGCAGCCTGGCGCGAAGCAGCACGCTACGGGCTGAAGTGGGCTCACGTCCATGTTTGGTACAACGCGCAACTAGCGCGTGACAGTACGCGGTGTGACAGAAAACGCACCCGCGGCGCTGAAGGGAGTACGGGCCGCGTGCGGTCCGTCCGCGTGACGGCCGGGGTCTCTCCTGTGGGGGGTGGCGACCCCGGCCGCTCACCTTGGCGGGGGCCCTGGGCGGATCTCCCCCCTGTGGCTTCGCCCCTTCCCCCTTGGCTTCGGGCGCCGCTCCCTCTCCCCTTGTTCGTCTGCGGGTTGGTCGTGGCTGGTCGCGCCGTTCCCCGCGCCCCTTCGGGGCGCTCCCCCGGCCGCTCCTCAACCGGTGTGGGGCTTGGGCTGCTTGGGGGGCTTGGGGGGCTTCGCGTTTTTCGGCTCCTTGGAGTGCTTGTTGTGGCTCTCCTTGGGGGCCTTGCTCTTGCCCTTGTCCTTGCCTTTGCCCTTGCTCGCGTCCTTCGCCTTGCCGGGCTGCTCCGCCTGCGGCGGCGTCGGCGAGGCCGGGCGCTGTGCGGGGGCCGTTGTGCGGGGCGGGCTCGGGCGGTCGCGGTCGGGGGCGCTGGTGTCCGGCGTAGGCGACGCGTTGATGGAGGCGAGAGCGACCCCGCCGAGCAGCACGCTCGCGATCACCGCGCCCACCGCCGCCCGCAGCGAACCCAGCGCACGGCCTCGTGCGCTCGGACGCCAGTCGTCGCGGCGGCGGGTGCGTGCCCGGTGGTTGCCCCCGTCCCGCGCGGAGCGGAACGCGGCGACCGCACGGCTCTGGGCGTCGGCGTCGACGGCGCCGGAACGCACCGCCTCACCCAACACCGCGTCCACGCGTTCGTTCACGCCCATCCTGACTCCCCGGTCATCTCGACTCCCCCAGCGGACCGGCGCCGTCATCCGTCACACCTCGCGCCGCGCCCAACTGCTCGGCGAGCCGCTTGAGGCCCCGGTACGCGGCGGTACGCACCGCCCCGGGGCGTTTGCCGAGCACCCGCGCCGTCGCCGGGGCGTCCAGGCCGACGACCACCCGCAGCAGCACCGCCTCCGCCTGATCCCGCGGCAGCCCAGCGATCAGCGCGATGGCCTGCTCCGTGGAGATCGACTCGAGCGCCTGCTCCGACGTGCTGTGCGGTCCGGGGAGTTCGAGCATGTCCTGTTCGAGGGCGGACGGGCGCGGCCTGACCTTCTGGCGCCGCAGATGGTCGAGGGCCCGGTGGCGCGCGATGGTCGCCGTCCAGCCGCGGAAGCCCGCGCCGTCGCCCCGGAACCGCCCCAGGTCGCGGGCGATCTCCAGCCAGGCCTCGGCCGCAATGTCCTCGGCGGTCTCTCCGTCGTGGCCGACCAGACCCCGCAGATAGCCGACGAGCCCCGGCTGCACCAGGCGGTACGCGACCGCGAAGGCCGCCTCGTCGCCCTCCTGTGCCCGCGCGACCGCGGCGCCCAGCTCCTCGTCCCGCGCCTGTGCGCGACGGGGTTCCCCTCCTCGACCCACGCTTTCCCATCCGTACCGCTGCGACACTGCTCACCGTGTCCGTGCCCCCACGGTGAGCTGCGCCAAGGTCCACAGAAATGTCACAGGTCCGGGCGGTTCAGACCTCGAAGAGCGAGCCACCGCCGAGGCCGACGTCCGCCAGGTCGAGGACCAGGGACGGGTCGGGGGCCCGCGCGACGACCGGCTTGTCGTAGTCGGACATTTCCATCTCCATGCGCACGTCGTCCTTTGTCTGTGTCATGCCGACGAGGTACGGCTTGTCGCCCGTCGCCAGGTAGACGGTCATGTCGTTGCCGCCGTCCGTCGCTTCGAGCGGCGTCACCCGCCGCCCGTGCCACTGCCTCTCCGGCAGCGCCCGCGTCCCGCTCAGATCGGTGAGTGAGCCGCCGTCGAGGTCGCCGAGCGCCGTGCCCAGGTCGCACATCTGCGCCGGCGAGGCCGCGCTCGGCGCCCGGCGCTCCGTCGGGATCCTCATGTACTTGCCGCGCGCGAGCGCCGTCCGCTCCCTGGCCCTGGCCGCGACCTCCGGGCGGCCGCTCGCCTCACCGGCGGCACGGATCGCGTCGAGCGCCTCGCCCGAGAAACGGAAGTAGGCCTCTTTGGCACTGATCATGACGATGTCGCCGCTCTTGGTGGGCCCGTCGTCGAACGTCCCGGTGCATCTGTTGTGGCGGTCCATGTGCACGGAGATCTTCTGGTGCTTGGCGGGGCCGGTGATCTCGGCGCTGATGCGCAAGGTGTCGGCGCTCTTGAGCAACTCCATGGCCTCCCCGGAAAGCCGCTCGCCCCGCACCTCGTCGGCGGGCTTCGGCGGCTCCGACGGCGTCCGCTCGACCAGCCCCTCGTACACCTTCCCCTCACCACCACCGCAGGACACGAGCGCCCCCATCACGAGACAGCAGGCGACTCCCCGCACCCACCGGCGTCTCTTCCCCACCACAGAAACCACGCTCCCCACCCGCACTTCTCTCTCACTCCCCGTTCACAGCTGTCAGGTGACCCAGCGCAACGCATTACCCAAACGTCACACCTCAGAAGTGCGGGATACGTCACGTCGCATTTCGCCCAGCCACGTACAACCGTTTGACCCTCGGGCCGGTCGTAAGCACTCGTTTTGGTCAACCGGTAATTCCGCTAAGGGGTGGGGTATTTGAGCCCGCGTAAACCGCGCGATACAGCGCGAACCACGCACGCGTACAGACCGCTGAGTCTCAAGCGCAGGGCGTGGCTGACGATCGGAGCCGTCGTGCTGGGGGGCGCGGGGGCCGTCACGTACGCGATGGCGGATCCCTCGACCGGGGACTCGACGGACGAGGTCTCCCGCGGCAAGCGCCCGGTGAGTGTGCACGACATCGCGCTCAGGGCCGACGGCGCCAAGGAGAGGGAGCTGCCGCGCACGTCGACGAAGCAGTTCTCGCTGCTCGGCGTCTCATGGACCGGCGTGACGAAGGAACTTGAGGGCACGGCCCAGGTCCGCACCCGCTCCATCGAGAGCGCCAAGTGGACCGGGTGGCAGAGCCTGGACCTGGAGCTGCACCTGCCCGAGAAGGCCGAGGCGGGCATGCGCGCGGCCTCCGAGCCGCTGTGGGTCGGCCCTTCGGACGGCGTCGAGGTCCGCGTGGTGGCGGCGGACGGCACCTCAAGTGAGGCGCTCCCCAAGGGACTTGAGGTCAACCTCGTGGACCCGGGTGTGACGTCCAAGGAGGCGGACAACCCGGCGCTGGACGGTTCCGCGATGGCGCCGGCGGCGTTCGCGGCCCCCGCGGCCGACGAGACGACGGTGCCACCGGACCCGGGTTCGGGCGGCGGTTCCGGGGAGCCCGCGCCGTCGGACCCCCCGACTGACCCCCCGACGGAGGCACCGACAGAGGCACCCTCCTCGCCCACCCCCACGGATCCGGGCACCGAGCCGCCCACGTCCCCCGCCCCCACGGGCTCCCCCACCGCCTCCCCTGACCCGGAGCCCACGGTTCCGCCCGCTCCGCCGTCCACCGTCAGCAAGCCGCCCATCCTCAGCAGGGCGGCGTGGGGCGCGGACGAGTCCCAGGTCGAGGACCCGCCGGAGTACATAGACAAGGTCAAGGCGGTCTTCGTCCACCACACGGTCGGCACGAACGACTACAGCTGCGCCCAGTCGGCGTCCCTGGTCCGCGGTGTCATGACGTACCACGTGAAGACCGAGGGCTGGAACGACCTCGGCTACAACTTCCTCGTGGACAAGTGCGGCCAGGTCTTCGAGGGCCGCGGCGGCGGCACCGATCTGCCGGTGCGCGGCGCGCACACGTACGGCTTCAACGGCGAGTCCGCGGGCATCGCGGTGCTCGGCGACTTCGAGGGCGACCCGGCCACGGGCAAACCGGCGGGCAAGCCGACCCGCGCGACCCTGGAGTCGGTGTCGCGCGTCGCGGCCTGGAAGCTGGGCCAGTACGGCGGCGACCCGCTGGGCAAGGCCACGCTGACGGCGGCCGACGACACGGGCGTGTGGAAGAAGGGCGACACCCCGTCGCTCAACACGATCTCGGGCCACCGGGACGGCTTCGCGACGGCATGCCCCGGCAAGACCCTCTACGCGAAGCTCGGCGAGATCCGCCGCTACGCGGCGAGCCCGGCCCGCAACTCCGCGATCCCCACGTCGGACTCCAACCGGGACGGCATCACGGACCTGGTGGCGGGCACGCCCAAGGCATCGGGCGGCGTGGGCAGCCTGACGGTCGTGCCGGGCGGCCTCGACGGCCCGGTGAGCGGGCTGAAGAAGACCCTCACCCAGTCGAGCCCCGGAGTCCCCGGCGCCTCGGAGGCGGGCGACAACTGGGCGGCGGCCACGGCCTGGGGTGACATCAACGGCGACGGATACGCGGACCTGGCGATCGGCGCCCCCGGCGAGGACGACACCACGAACAAGGACCGCGGCGCGGTCACGATGCTCTACGGCCCGGACTTCACCACCGGCACGGACATGCAGCTGGCGGACGACTTCCACTACCCGGGTGCCAAGTTCGGCTCCGCGGTGGCGGTCGGCGACTTCAACGCGGACGGCAAGGCGGACGTCTTCGCGGCGTCCACCGGCACCGGCGGCACCTGGGCGGCACGCTTCAAGGCGGGCAGCGAGGTGGGCGGCACCCTGACGTCGGGCGACACGGCCATCTCGTACGCGGATGCCGCGTCCGGCGACTTCAACCGTGACGGCTACGCGGACGTGGCGCTGAACTACCGCGACCAGTCGGGGATCGGCCGCGTGCAGTGGTTCAAGGGCACGAGGTCGGGCCTGAGCAGGGTCGGTTCGCTGACGGTGAAGGGCGGCAGGTCACTGGCAGTGGGCGACGTGAACGGCAACGGCTACGACGACCTGGTCATAGGCCAGCCGTACACGGCGGAGTCGGGCGCGTTCGCGGGCGGCCAGGTGACGGTGATCCCAGGCACGTCGACGGGCTTCACGACCACCGGCATGAAGACGGTCCACCAGGACACGTCCGGAGTCCCGGGCGCCGCCGAGTCGGGCGACGCGATGGGCTGGTCGGTCTCGGCGGGCGACTACAACCTGGACGGCTACGCGGACGTCCTGGCGGGCGCACCGAACGAGGACATCACGCGGGACGGTTCGTCGAGGAAGGACGCAGGCACGTCACTCCTCCTGAAGGGCACGTCGTCCGGCCTGACGGGCACGGGCGCGTCGGCGTTCTCGCAGGACACGACGGGGATCACCGGCTCCACGGAGGCGGCCGACCGCCTGGGCGCGTCGGTGACCCTGACGGACCTGTCCGGCTACGGCCGCGCGGATCTGGCGATCGGCGTGGACGGCGAGGACGCGGGCAACGGCACGATCCTGCAGCTGGACAGCGGCAGTTCGGGCGTATCGACGTCGGGTGGCGTCTACTACGGCCGTACGTTGCTGGGCACCCCGGCGGGCGCACACTTGGGCGAGACCCTGACGCCGTAGACGTATCCGCAGGAAGTAACCCATGCGCCGTGCTGCTCCCCGAAGCTGAGGGAGCGGCACGGCGCTCGGCGTCCCGGAGGACAGGACGACGCCCGCACGAGAAGACGAAGCTCCAGCAGAACCCGTCCTCGACGTACGAGATGAAGGCGAGGTTCACGACGGAGCGCCGCATGCTCTTCGCCGGTGACCGCCTGTACATCGGCGGTGAGCACGTCACGCAGCCGTCCACCGTCTTCGAGAAGAAGCAGCCGCTCGCGGCGGTTCTCGGGGGGAAGCAGGCGGCGGCTACACCCTGCTGCCGCGCTCCCGCCGCGAGACGACGGCCCGCAGCACGCGCCGCCCCTCGATCGACACCTCCAGCGCCTGCCGCAGCGCCCCGGCGCCCGCCCCCTGGTTCGCCAGCAGCTCCAGGATCCGCACCTGTCGCCGCAACTCGGCAGCGACCAGCGGCGACATCCCGTCCGTACGGCCCTCACGCCTCGCGCTCAGGGACGACGGGCGGGCGCCTCCGTCCGGCGCGGTGTCCAGCAGACGGTGGATCTGCAGCGCGGCGACGGAGCAGGCGTCGGCCCACTCCCGCAGCTCGGCGGCGGACCGCGCGGAGGGGACGGCGCCGAGCATGCGGTAGGCGAGGGTGATGGCCTCGTCGGCGGACGAGTCCTCGAGGACGTCCGCGCCACCCAGCTTCACCCGCACCTCCGCCAGCGCCATGTCCCAGGCGCCGCCCTCCGCGAGGCTCCCCCACAGCGGGCGCAGCACCTCGTCACCGCCGCCGAGAAGCGGCACACACCGGTCGAGGCAGGCGAGCCCGCTCGCCGCCAGACCCCTCTCGTCGGCCTCGGCAATCAGCTCGACCAGACTCGGGCCGCCCATGTCGTACGCCTCCCGTTGCGGACACTGCACGTCCCCTACTGCGTGCGGGCCCCCAGGAACGTCACTGCGGCACCACGCCGAGCCGGTCCAGGAAGCGGAAGAACAGCTCCTCCGCCGAAGGCTCGGCGGCGGCGTTCAGCACGTCGAGCAGGGGCGCCGCCCCCACCGTCCTGCCCGACTCCGCCGCCCAGGTCACCGCGCGGGTCGCCGCGTCACGCGGCTCCAGGAAGTAGTCGTCCAGGCTCAGACCGTCGTCGCCGAGGTACCCGGCCATCGCCTCGCGGGCCAGGCACGTCGTCCATACGCCGCTCTCCGGGGCCGCCGCCTCGACGACCACGCAGTCGCTGTCCATGACGTAGCCGAAGAGCGCGGGCGAACCCGTCTCCAGGGCCAGGGTGTTCATGTTGCCGACGTCGCGCGTGCCGTCACCGCCCGGCACCTCCCACACCTGCCAGCCGTCGTCCCGCTGCACGAGGAGGCTGAGCTCGTCCCGCACTCCCGCCACCGCCGCGAGCTCCACGAGCGGCCGCTCGCTCCTGCCCACGACGTAATAACCCCAGTAGCCCATGCCTGCGTCTCTCCCCGTGTACTCGACTCACGCTGCTCAACTGCTCTTGGCGGCTGCGATCGGCTTTGGGCGAATACACCACAGACGTAAGCAAGTTCGCCACCAAAAAGCAGAAAACGGATCTCACGGACCTCTCAAGGACCAAGGACCGCTCAAGGACCGCTCACGAAACGTGCCCGACCGTCAGCGGGTCCGCCTTCGCCTTCGCGTCCTGCATCCGCGTCAGACGGCGCACGAAGAGGATCGCCATCACGGCGGCCGCGAGGTCCAGGACGTCCGCGAGCATCAGCCCGGAGACCGCCGCGTCGACCTCGTCGGGCTCCTCCGCGGCCCAGTACCCCGAGGACGCCCACCGCCCGACGAGCAGGCTCGCCACCCACAGCGTCCACCAGCCGTTGATCAGCGGGTGCGTGGCGCGCGCCGAGGAGTCGCCGAGGGTCATCGTCCGGTCGAGGGCCACGGAGCGGTCGCCGCTCGCGTCCCAGATGTCCAGCGCGATCCGCCGCGGGAACCACAGGTTCACGACCGGCACGAACCAGCTGCCCACCGTCCAGCCGCGGGTCTTGCTGTGGATGTACGGCTCGAACACCTCGGCGTTCACGCGGACCCGGTGGAACCAGCAGAGGAAGACGACGCAGGTGGCCACGAGCGCGGCCGTCTGCAGATAGCCGGAGACGGAGTACAGCGTGTCGGCCCGTTCGGCCTCCCGCACCAGATCCGTCCCGTAGCCCACCGTGTAGCCCGAGCCGAGCAGATCGTCCATCACGTCCTGGACGACCGTGCCCGCCCACAGCGAGTACAGGTCGGCGGCGATGACGGCGCCGAGCAGCGCGATGGTCGCCCGGGCGAGTCCGACCGGCGAACGCAGGTGAGCGGGATGCCCGTTGAACGAGTACCCGGGGCGAGGCGCCGGCTGCGACTGCGCGGCCGCGATGACGCAGACGCCGCAGAGGCCGTCCGACGTCGTCGCCGTATTGAACTGACATTCCGTGCACAGCATGGCTGAGCGACCCCCCACGGGTTCAGACAGGACGACGGATCCGTCCAGGACTCCAGAGCTCCAGGTCTCCAGAACTCCGGGACTCCGGGACAGAAGAGGCCGCCGACGTCCCTCCCCAGGGCGCCGACGGCCTCCGGAACCTACCCCACCCGGTCGGCCAACTTCACGAATTCTCCCCAGGACAGGCCCGGTTCGCGCTCGTCCCACAGCTTCTGGACCGTCGCCCGCAGCGGCATCCGGACCCCCTTCGCCACCTGTGCCTGCGTCTGCGAGTCGGCCAGATCGCACCAGACGGCGAAGGAGCCGCCGAGGATCTGGTCGTCGTACTCCGCGCTCACCGGCTTCGTCCCGCGGATCACCAGCGGGGTCCACTCCTCGTAGATCCGCTGCCCGGTGGGATAGCGGAAGGTGTTGGGCTGGCCGAGGACGTAGTAGAGGTACTCGTCGTTGTAGTTGATGACCTTCCGGCCCGCCTTCAGGTACTCGACCGGCTCCCTCGCCCCGATCTCCTTGCCGGTCCAGTACGCGACGTCGAGATCGTCGTCGGCCTGCACGACCCCGCCGCGGAAGAACCCGTCGTTCCAGGCCCTGAGCCCGCGCTCGTAGGGACGCATGGTCTCGGCCCGGTCGTTGAGCCAGCCGGTCGCGAGGTCCTGGACGCGGGCGTCGGACCCGTACTTCTCGCGGGCGGCGGAGGCCAGCTGCGGATAGCTGGCCTCCGGGTTCTCGACCGTCAGGGCGCGGTACTCGTCGGCGCCCAGATGCCAGTAGCGCCCGGGGAACAGGTCCGCGTACTCCTCGAGCAGATCGTCGACGATCTCCGCGGCCTGCGGCTTGGAGATGTCGACCGCGCCGCGCGCGGGGATGCCACGGGTGTCGCGGAGCTGGAGCGAGGGGTGCGCGGCGATGACCGCGCCGAGGTGGCCCGGCGAGTCGATCTCGGGCACGACGGTGATGTGGCGGCTGGCCGCGAGCTTGAGGATGCGGCGGACCTGCGCCTTGCTGAGGTGGTCGCGCGAGACGATCTCGGGGTGCGAGTCCGACTCGATGCGGAAGGCCTGGTCGTCGGAGAAGTGCAGGCCGAGCTGGTTGTACTTGAGGTCGCCGAGCTCCCGGATCCGGTCCTCGATCCACGCCGCGTCGAAGTGCTTGCGCGCGATGTCGATCATGAAGCCGCGCTGGGGCTTGGCGGGCCGGTCGCGCACGACGCCTTCGGGCGCGGTCCCTTCGCCGCGCACCTCCTGCTTCAGGGTGCGGGTCCCGTAGAACACGCCCACTTCCTCGGGGGCGGTGATCTTCACCCGCTGCCCCTTCACGGAGAGGGTGTACGACTCGTCCCTGCCGTCGGAGGTGTCGGCCTTGTCCGGGGTGAGCGCGAGCTCCACGTCGCCCTTGCGGGGGTCGGCGTCACCGGCGTACTTGAGCTTCAGCTCCCCGGCGAGCAGCTTCCCCTCGTCGGCGAGGTCGCCGTCACCGACGACCACGCGCCCGCCGTCCTGCGGCTTCCATCCCGGCCCGCGCGCCGCGGTGTGCTCGCGTACGGCGGGGATGGTGGAGGGGGCCTTGGAGAGGGGGTAGGACTTCGTGGGCGAGGGGGTCGGGGAGACGGCGGACTTGCTGTCGGAGGGCGGATTCGCGGGCGCGCCACCGTCCCCGCCGTCGGGCCAGACGGCAACGGTCAGCGCAACGGCTCCGGCGGCCACCGCGCCGGCGGCGATGGCGAGGGGGCGGGAGATCACTGGTCACCGCTCTTCGTCGGGCAGTGCGCTGCGGGGTGAACGGGTGGGAGGGAGTGAGAGATCCGCCGCGAAGCGGCGGTCCAGGGAACGCCCCACCGGACGGCACGGGCGCCACGGACATCAGCAGTGAGAGCCAGCATCCGCACACGGTAAAACGGGGCCCGCGGCCCTACCGTCCACCACGCGAAGCGAAACTCTCCCATCCGGGTGAAATTCACGCATACGTCAGACAGTCCTCACCACGTCTCGCTACCGTTACGACAAATCCCCACGCCTCCCTCATCGATGCCCCCTGCCCAGGAGCCCCCGCTGCCCCCGCACAGTTCACCCAGCCCTCCGGCGGAGCCGAACAACACCCCGGAGCAACTGAACACCGCAGAGCCCGGCGCAGCCGAAGCCGCCCTCCTCACCTGCTGCGGCAGCCACCTCTGGGCCCGCAGGCTCGTCGCCCACCGGCCGTATCCCGACCTGGACGCCCTGCTCGCGGCGTCCGACGAAGCGGCGTACGACCTCCCGCTCGCGGACCTCGCCGAGGCCCTGGCCTGCGAACCTCTGCGTCCGGTCGCCCCCCGGCAGGGCATGTACAGCGCCGCCGACACCGCCTTGCGGGCCGCGCACGCCGCGTACGAGAGCCGGTTCGGTCACGTCTTCGTGATCTGCCTGGACGACGTCCCGCCGACCCAGGCCCTGGACCATCTGCTCGCCGGGATCCGCGCCCGTCTCGCCAACGACCCGGAGGAGGAGCGGGTCCTGGCGGCCGAGGAATTGCGCAAGCTCGCCCGCGGGCGACTCACCCGGCTCGTGCACGACCTGAATAGCCCGTACGTGCCTGTTTGATTGCCTGTTTGATCACACCTGGCTACCCCGCGCGAACGAACCGACAACTCGTCGATACGATGACGAGCGGCCGGTGGACCGTACCCGGCCGGGCCCGTCCGACCACCCAAGCCGGCTGGCCCCAATCCCCGCTCCCGGAGGGTTCTGCCGTGCCGGCTGGAACGCTGTACCGCGGCCGGGAAGGAATGTGGTCCTGGGTGGCTCACCGAGTCACCGGCGTCCTCATCTTCTTCTTCCTGTTCGTGCATGTGCTGGACACCGCTCTCGTCCGCGTCTCCCCGGAGGCGTACGACGATGTCGTCAGCACCTACAAGACGCCCCTCGTCGCACTCCTTGAGTACGGCCTGGTCGCCGCCATCCTCTTCCACGCCCTGAACGGCCTGCGTGTCATCGCCGTCGACTTCTGGTCCAAGGGCCCGCGCTTCCAGAAGCAGATGCTCTGGACCGTCGTGGGTATCTGGGTCGTCCTGATGGTGGGGGCGCTCTACCCGGTCCTCGGCCACGCCGTCCGCGAAGTCTTCGGGAGCTGACGCCAGACATGTCCGACACCACGCTCGACAAAGCCGGAGTGGGTCCCGTCGAAGGCGCCTCGCTGTACGACGTAGACAACCCGGCTCCCCTCATCGAGGCGCCGCGCAAGCGCACCTCCAAGACCCCGCGCTCGACCCGCGGCAACTTCGAGATGGCCGCATGGCTCTTCATGCGGCTGTCCGGCGTCGTCCTGGTCGTCCTCGTCCTCGGCCACCTGCTGATCCAGCTGGTGCTCGACGGCGGTGTCTCGAAGATCGGCTTCGCGTTCGTCGCGGGTCGCTGGGCCTCGCCGTTCTGGCAGGTCTGGGACCTGCTGATGCTGTGGCTCGCGATGCTGCACGGCGCCAACGGCCTGCGCACGGTCATCAACGACTACGCGGAGCGCCCGAACACGCGTCTGTGGCTCAAGGGCCTGCTGTACACCGCCACGGTGTTCACCATCCTTCTGGGCACGCTGGTGATCTTCACCTTCGACCCGAACATCCGCTAAAGCCGAGGCGACCCACGTGAAGATTCACAAGTACGACACCGTCATCGTCGGCGCCGGCGGCGCGGGCATGCGCGCGGCCATCGAGGCGACGAAGCGCAGCCGGACCGCGGTCCTGACGAAGCTCTACCCGACCCGCTCCCACACGGGCGCGGCGCAGGGCGGCATGGCCGCCGCGCTCGCCAACGTGGAGGAGGACAACTGGGAGTGGCACACCTTCGACACGATCAAGGGCGGCGACTACCTGGTCGACCAGGACGCCGCCGAGATCCTGGCGAAGGAAGCCATCGACGCCGTTCTCGACCTGGAGAAGATGGGTCTGCCCTTCGGCCGTACGCCCAAGGGTGAGATCGACCAGCGCCGTTTCGGCGGTCACTCCCGCAACCACGGCGAGGCTCCTGTCCGCCGTGCCTGCTACTCGGGCGACCGCACCGGCCACATGATCCTCCAGACGCTGTACCAGAACTGCATCAAGGAGGGCGTGGAGTTCTTCAACGAGTTCTACGTCCTCGACCAGCTCCTCGTCGAGGTCGACGGCGTCAAGAAGAGCGCGGGCGTGGTCGCCTACGAGCTGGCCACCGGCGAGATCCACATCTTCCAGGCGAAGTCCGTGGTCTACGCGTCGGGCGGCACCGGCAAGTTCTTCAAGGTGACGTCGAACGCGCACACGCTGACGGGTGACGGCCAGGCGGCCTGCTACCGCCGCGGTCTGCCGCTGGAGGACATGGAGTTCTTCCAGTTCCACCCGACCGGCATCTGGCGCATGGGCATCCTTCTTACGGAAGGCGCCCGCGGTGAGGGCGGCATCCTCCGTAACAAGGACGGCGAGCGCTTCATGGAGAAGTACGCGCCGGTGATGAAGGACCTCGCGTCGCGAGACGTGGTCTCGCGCTCCATCTACACGGAGATCCGGGAGGGCCGCGGCTGCGGTCCCGAGGGCGACCACGTGTACCTGGACCTGACGCACCTCCCGCCGGAGCAGCTGGACGCGAAGCTTCCCGACATCACGGAGTTCGCTCGCACCTACCTCGGCATCGAGCCCTACACGGACCCGATCCCGATCCAGCCGACCGCGCACTACGCCATGGGCGGCATCCCGACGAACGTCGAGGGTGAGGTCCTCGCGGACAACACCACGGTCGTCCCGGGTCTGTACGCGGCGGGCGAGGTGGCCTGCGTCTCGGTGCACGGCGCCAACCGCCTGGGCACCAACTCGCTCCTGGACATCAACGTCTTCGGCAAGCGGGCGGGTGTCGCCGCCGCGGAGTACTCGGCGAAGAACGACTTCGTCGAACTCCCGGAGAACGCCGAGGAGCTCGTCGTCTCCCAGGTCGAGCGCCTGCGCGACGCCACGGGCAACGAGCGGGTCGCCGAGCTCCGCAAGGAGCTGCAGGAGACCATGGACGCCAACGTCATGGTGTTCCGCACGGAGCAGACGATCAAGACGGCGGTGGAGAAGATCGCGGAGCTCCGCGAGCGCTACCTCAACGTCTCGATCCAGGACAAGGGCAGGCGCTTCAACACCGACCTCCTGGAGGCCGTCGAGCTGGGCAACCTGCTCGACCTGGCCGAGGTCATGGCGCAGTCGGCCCTGGCCCGCAAGGAGTCCCGCGGCGGTCACTACCGCGAGGACTTCCCGAACCGCGACGACGTCAACTTCATGCGCCACACCATGGCGTACCGCGAGGTCGGCGACGACGGCGCCGAGTCGATCCGCCTCGACTACAAGCCTGTCGTCCAGACCCGCTACCAGCCGATGGAGCGTAAGTACTGATGGCAACCCCGACCCTCGACAAGGAAGACGCCAAGCCCGAGGCCGGCTTCGCCGACTCCCCGTACATCACGGTCACCTTCCGCATCCGCCGCTTCAACCCGGAGATCTCGGCGGACGCGACCTGGGAAGACTTCCAGGTGGAGATCGACCCCAAGGAGCGTGTCCTCGACGCCCTCCACAAGATCAAGTGGGAGCTCGACGGGTCGCTGACCTTCCGCCGCTCCTGCGCCCACGGCATCTGCGGCTCGGATGCCATGCGCATCAACGGCCGCAACCGCCTGGCCTGCAAGACCCTGATCAAGGACATCAACCCGTCCAAGCCGATCACGGTCGAGGCCATCAAGGGTCTGACGGTCCTGAAGGACCTGGTCGTCGACATGGACCCGTTCTTCCAGGCATACCGCGACGTCATGCCGTTCCTGGTCACCACCGGCAACGAGCCGACGCGCGAGCGCCTGCAGTCGCCGGAGGACCGCGAGCGGTTCGACGACACGACGAAGTGCATCCTGTGCGCGGCGTGCACGTCCTCGTGCCCGGTCTTCTGGAACGACGGCCAGTACTTCGGCCCCGCGGCGATCGTGAACGCGCACCGCTTCATCTTCGACAGCCGTGACGAAGCGGGCGAGCAGCGCCTCGAAATCCTGAACGACAAGGACGGCGTGTGGCGTTGCCGCACGACGTTCAACTGCACGGACGCGTGCCCGCGTGGCATCGAGGTCACGAAGGCGATCCAGGAAGTGAAGCGCGCGCTGATCACGCGGCGCTTCTGATTCCTTCCTGGCTCGCTCTACGCAGCTGCTGAGGGCCCCGTTTCCTGGTCTTGCGCCGGGGGCGGGGCCCTCTCGCTGTTCCCGGCGGCCGACCTGGGCCTCACTCACCCGTACCGGTGAACGCGTCGAGACAGGACCCCGATCCCTTCCCCGTCCTACGAGGATGCTCTCGACACAAGCCCTCAGGAGACACGCCATGTCTGCAGAAGCTGCCGAGCGGCCCGATGACGACCTGTCCGGCGAGCGGTCCCTGCTCGCCGGGGCGAACCTGCTCATGGGTCGCAACCCGGGCCACCGCGTCGAGATCATCGGGGGCCAGATCACGGTGACCGCTCCCCCGGATGTGGCACATGCCCGCGCCCTCACCGACCTCATGGTTCCTTTCCTCGCTGCCGGACTCCACGGGATCGAGAGCAAGGTGCTCCAGGGCGTCGGCCTCTGGCTCCCCACGGGTGCGGAGGATTACGCGATCCCCGACCTCGTCGTCGTCGACGCCGACATCGACGAGCACCTCATCGAGAACAACTGCTACGACCCCCTCTCCTTCCGCCTGGTTCTCGAAGTCACCTCCAGCAACTACCAGAACGACCTTCGGGCGAAGGTCACGTCGTACGCCGCCGCCGAGATCCCGGTCTACGTCATCGTCGACCGCAAGCACGGGCGCCTCCACACCCTCATGGACCCGTCCAACGACGAGTACAAGACGCACCAGGCGCACGCCCCGGGCCAGCTGGTCAACCTCCCCGAGTCGATCGGCGCGAAGGTCACGCTCGACGTGACGGAGGTCCTGGAGGCGGGAAAGCCTGTGCAGAGCGGCAGTTGAGCGCTGCTGTGCCGGTTGTCGGTCAGCGGGCGGGGCGGGGAGAGTGAGCGAAGCCTGCTACGGCAAATGTCGCTGATCCCAGATCTGCCGACCAAGGGTCACCAATAGTCCTGGATCAGCATAAAAGCCCAGGCCGTTGACCCAATCCGCCTGGTGCCTGCACGCGCCCCAGAGATAGCGTGGGTTCGCTTCAGTTACCCCCCACCTCACGGGAGTCCCGAGTGAACCGCCCCATCCGTCTCATGACGGCCACGCTCACCGCGTCCGCGGCCCTGCTGTTGACTGCCTGCGGTTCGGGAGGCGGGGACGGGTCCTCGGACAAGATCGAGGGGGCGGGGGGCGGGGGCGCGAAGGCTTCAGCGAGCCCTTCGGCGAAGCCGGGCGGTGCGAAGCGTCCTGAGGTGGAGCTGCCGGGTTCCTTCAAGGCCGAATTCGCCGGCTGGAAGAACAGTGACCCGAAGAAGCAGGCGATTCTGGATGACGGCAAGGAGCGCCTGAAGGCGGAGTACTTGGCCATCATCGACTCGGCCCCCCAGTCCAAGGCCGTGAGTTTCTACAACTCGCAGCAGGCGTTGACGTCGTCCAGGACGTACATCAAGGGGTACGTGGACAACAACCACAACCTGATCGGCAAGGCCAGGGTCTTCAATCCGCAGGTGAGCATCTCCGACACGGGTGGGGGCGTGCTCTTCTACTGTGTGGACGAGAGCAAGGGCTACACCGAGGACCGCAAGACCAAGGAGAAGACGGGCACTCCTGACGACGTGAACCCCGTCCTCCAGTACCGCACCACCCTGAAGAAGACGTCCGAGGGCGTCTGGAGCACCGTTTCGCTCCAGACGGTGCGCGGGGGTTGCGACAAGTGATGAGGTCGCTGAAGAGGTCTCTCCCCTTGCTGGCCACGATGGTGCTCGCCCTCGGCGCCTGGCCGACGGCGGCGCACGCGTTCGGTGAGGACAACGACCACCCGCCCGCCGGCCCGTCCGGCGGCGCCTCCGGCAACTCGCTCAACGCAGGGGCCACTGCCACGAGCGTGACGGTCGAGCAGGTCTCCGGCGGGAAGTCGGGCACGGCCGGCAAGGGCCTCGCTCCGGTGGACCCGAACTGGAAGCCCCCGGCCTGCTGGTACGAGCCCGTGGCGACGTCCGAGCAGGTCAAGGCCGCGACGGAGCGGCTCAAGAAGAACCCCAACGAGAACCTGGTCCCGGTCACGCCCACGCTCAGCTGGGGCGAGCAGCTGATGGTGGACAACTACGAGAAGGGCACGCCGCAGAGCGACGGCACCAAGAGCTACAAGAACTTCAACCTCGGCAAGGACGGCAAGTTCTGGCGCGGCGTCGTCAACCCTGACATGGAGGACGATCCGGAGGCGTACAACTGCCAGGAGACCCTCTTCTGGCAGGATGCCGGGACCCTTCCGAAGATCGCCAACGCCCCCTCGCCCAAGGTCCTCGCCTCCTACGCGTACGACAAGGTCAAGGTCCCCGACACCAAGGTCGAGCTGAAGCCGGAAGCCAAATCGACGGTGAATCTGCCCACCTGGGTCTGGCTGGACAAGGGCGCCTTCGAGGACGTCAAGGTTCGCGCCGAACTGCCCGGTACGGGAGTGTGGGCGGAGACCACGGCGAAGCCGGTCAGCCTGCACCTGGAGCCGGGTACGGCGGACGCGCAGACCTTCCCCGCGTCCGGCGAGTGCAAGGTCAACGAAGACGGCAGCATCGGCACCCCGTACACGAAGGGCTCCTCCAAGGAGGACCCGCCGTGCGGCATCGCATACCTCCGCTCCACCGGCGGCAAGCCGTTCCAGCTGAAGGCGTCCATCACCTGGGAGATCACCTGGGAAGGCTCCGGCGGCGCAGGCGGCGACCTGCCGAACGGCACCTTCGACGGGACGCAGGACATCAACGTCCAGGAAGTCCAGTCCATCAACCGATAGACGACTGACGAGCTCGACGGGGGTTGCGGGATGGCGGGGAATCGTCCAGCGGATTGGCATGTCCTGGACTTGGACAGGGACCCGACTCCCGGCGATCCGGACCGGGTCCGGAACCTGGCCAAGAATCTGCACGACTTCGCCGACGACGTGTCGAAGGTCCTCCGTGACATCAAGGGGATGGCGGGTGAGGACGCGATCCTCACCTGGGCGGGCAAGACGGCGGAGTCGTTCACGGCGGAGTTCGAGGACGCGCCGGGCAAGCTGAAGAAGCTCAAGAAGAGCTACGAGATGGCCGGCGACGCCCTCTCCACCTACTGGCCGGAGCTGGAACGCGCCCAGGCCCTCGCCGACAAGGCCCTGGTCAAGGGCCGTGAGGCGCAAGGGGACTTGAGCAGCGCCCAGACCCGGCTGACCTCCGCCGACTCGTGGATGGACAAGGCGGGCAAGGAAGCCGACAAGTACAAGGACGACAAAGACTCCGGCAAGGACGTCCCCAAGCCGGACCCGGACAAGGTCAAGGCCGCCACTCGCAACGCGAACTCCGCCGAGAAGGCCCACACGGCGGCCAAGTCCGACGTGTCCGCAGCGAAGAACAACCTCGACGCCGCGAAGAAGATGGCGGAAGACGCGCGCAAGATGCGCGAGGACGCCGCCGGGACCGCGAAGAAGAAGCTCGAAGACGCTTCCGACGCGGGTATTCAGAATCGCAAGTGGTGGGAGGAGGTCGGGGACTGGGTCACCGACAACTGGGACACCATCGTCGCCGTCTGCAAGGTCGTCGTCGCCGTACTCGGCGTCATCGCGATGATCATCGGTGGGCCGATCCTGGGCGCGATCGTCCTCATCGCCGCCCTCGTCGTCCTCGCCGACACCCTCCACAAATACGCCAACGGGGAAGCAGGGCTACTCGACGTCGCCTTCGCCGCCCTCGACTGCATCCCCGGCATGAAGGGCCTCACCTCCCTCCGCGGCCTCGCCAAGGGCATGAAGGGCCTCAAGAGCGGGCTGAAGGGGCTGAAGGCCGGCCTCAAGGGGCTCGGCAAGAACGCGCCAGATGCTCTCGCCGACGGCGCCAAGGGCGCTGACAATCGGGCTGCGGACGCGGTGAGCAGCAAGGGGTCCGACCCGATCGACATGGCCACCGGGTTCATGTTTCTGCCGGAAACCGATGTCGCCCTGCCCGGCTCACTGTCGCTCGCCTTCACCCGCCGGGTGTCCTCCGGCTACCGCACCGGCTGGTGGTTCGGCCCCACCTGGGCCTCGACCATCGATCAGCGCCTTGAGACCCACACCGACGGGGTGGTGTACGTCACCGAGGACGGGCTACTCCTTGGCTACCGTCATCCCGAAAGCACACTGGAGCCGGTCCTGCCCGAGGCCGGGCCCCGTCGTCCTCTGACTCGTCTCGACGACGGCAGCTACCGCATTGACGACCCGCTCACCGGGCATACCCACCACTTCGCCATACCTGTCGACGGCATCGCTCCGCTGGAGCGAATATCCGATCGCAACGGCGACACCATCGACTTCGACTACGCCCTGGACGGCACCCCTCTCGCCATCCGGCACAGTGGCGGCTACCACCTCAAGCTGACGGTCACGGATGGGCGCGTCACCGCCCTGCACCTGGCCGGTGGGGGCGAGGACGGATCGGACGTCGCGCTACGGAAGTACGAATACTCCGACGACTGCCTCACCGGTGTCGTCAACGCCAACGGCCATACTGCGCGGTTCACTTACGACGACCGGTACCGCATCACGTCCTGGACCGATCGCAATGGCCGGAGCTACAGCTACAGCTACGACTCCGAGGACCGCTGCGTCGCGGAGGGCGGCGAGGCCGGGTACCTCACCCTCACCTTGGACTACGAAGCCACCGACCCGGCCTGGCCCCTGGCCCGGGTCACCTCCCTCACCACCGCCGAGGGCGCGGTCACAAAATTCGTCGTCAACGACAACTGCCAGGTCGTCGCCGAGATCGACCCACTCGGTGGTACGACCCGCACCACCTGGGACGAGCACCACCACCTGACGTCTTGGACAGATCAGCTCGGTCACACCACGAGCAAGACGTACGACGGTCTCGGCAGACTCATGGAGGTAAGGCGGCCGGACGGTGCGACGGTACGTCTCGCGTACGACGTCCTGGGCAGCCCGGTCGCCATCACCGGCCCCGACGGCCGTGTCCAGCGCCGGGAGTACGACGCCCGCGGCAACTGCGTCAGGATCGTCAAACCCGGTGGCGCCACGATCCGTTACACATATGACAGCCTCGGTCACCTGTCCTCGGTCACCGACCCGACGGGTTATCTCACCCGCGTGCGGTGCGATGCGGCCGGCCTGGCCGAGCACGTCACCGATCCTCTGGGCGGTGTCACGCGATACGCCCATGACGCCTTCGGCCGAGTGGCGACCGTCACCGACCCACTCGGCAACATGACCCGCATGGAATGGGGCGCGGACGGCGAACTCCTGCGCCGGGTCGGGGCAGACGGACAGGCGGAGGTCTGGACGTACGACCCCGAGGGCAACCGGTCGAGTCACACCGACGCCATGGGCGCGGTGACACGGTTCGAGTACACCCACTTCAACCTGCTCGCGGCGCGCACCGGACCCAACCGTGTCCGTCACACCTTCGATTACGACCCCTCGCTGCGCCTCCTTGGTGTGAACCGCCCGGATGGGCGGCGCTGGAGCTACGTGTACGACATCGCGGGGCGGCTCGTCTCCGAGACGGACTTCGACGGGCGCACACAGACCTACGGCCACGACGCCAAGGGTCAGGTCGTCCTGCGGACCAATGCCGTCGGGCAGACCGTGAGCATGACTCGGGACGTGTTCGGGCGCATGGTCGCCAAAAACGCGGACGGCGCAGTCAGCACGTACACCTACGACCTGTCCGACCGGCTCTGTGCAGCCGAGGGCCCTGACGCGAGCGTGACGCTGCGCCGGGACACGCAGGGACGCCTCGTCTCCGAGACCGTCAACGGCCGAACGCTTACGTTCGCCCACGACGCCGCGGGCCGAACCCTGAACCGCACTACTCCCACCGGCGTGACCAGCGCCTGGGGGTACGACGGCCGGGGTGACCGCACTCGCGCGAGCACCGCGGGCCGGACCCTGGATTTCGACTACGACGCCGCGGGACGACTGCTCGCGCTCGACGTCGACGACGCCCTGTCACTGACCCGGGCCTACGACGGTCTCGGCAGAGTCACCGCCCAGTCGGTCACCACCGGCGGCGGACGCACGATTCGCGGCCGGGCCTACCGCTACCGTGCCGACGGACACCTCACCGGCATCGAGAGCCAGGACGGTCAGAGGCGGACCTACGAGCGCGATGCGGCCGGTCGCGTCACCGCCGTCCGAGCAGAAGGCTGGAGCGAGTCGTACGCCTACGACGACGACGGCACGCAAGTGACCGCCGACTGGCCGGGCAGGCACCCCGGACAGACAGCAGTGGGGCAGCGCGACTCCGAGGGCACCCGGTTGCTCCGCGCCGGCGGCACCCGCTACGGCTACGACGACCAAGGACGAGTGGTGCGCCGCCACCGACGCCGACTCTCCCGCAAGCCGGAGACCTGGACATACACCTGGGACGCGGAGGACCGGCTCACCTCGGTCCGCACCCCGGACGGCACACTCTGGAGGTACCGCTACGACCCGATGGGGCGCCGTATCTCCAAGCAGAGGCTGGGTGCGGACGGCACGACCGTTGTGGAACAGACCGACTTCACCTGGGACGGCACAACCCTCTGCGAGCAGTTCACCACCGATCACTCGCGACCGCACGGCGTAGCCCTGACCTGGGAGTACGACGGTCTTCGCCCCATCACCCAGACCGAGCGGATCCTCACCGCCACCCGCGAGGAGATCGACGCGCGGTTCTTCGCCATCGCCACTGATCTCGCCGGCGCCCCCACCGAACTCATAGATGAGGACGGTCATATCGCCTGGCACGGCCGGAGCACCCTGTGGGGCATTACCGCCTGGCAGGACGGAAACAGCGCCTACACACCACTGCGCTTCCCCGGGCAGTACTTCGACCCCGAGACAAGTCTGCACTACAACGTTCACCGTTATTACGACCCGGAGACGGCCCGGTACGCCACTCCCGACCCGCTGGGTCTGGGGCCTGCTCCTAACCCCTTCCGCTATGTCCTCGATCCACTGCTCCGTTGCGACCCGCTCGGTCTCTACGAGATCGGCAAGCCGGACCCCGCCAGCCAGCAGGGCAATCTGCCGGTGCTCGCTGACAAGATCGCCGCGCACGGTGACATCAACAGTCGAGGCATCAAGGACGTCGACGACCTGGACGTGGCGGAGCATCTCGAGAACATGATGACCAGCACCCCCGGCATCCGCATGCGCAGTACCACTTCAGGGAACCCCCGTTTCGCCTGGTGGGACGATGCGAGCGGGACGATGCTGATCCGCGAAGGGGACAATGGAACCTTCATGCAGCCCGATGAAGGATACGAGTACTTCCTGAAGCAGTTGAAGGAGTGAGTCAGTTGGAGGGCGAGACGGAGAATGGTTCAGCTCGGCGAGCCGGGAAGCGGAAACCATATGACGTGTTCCGGGCGGCGCCGGAAAGCAGGGCTGTCTGGGCTGATCTGCCTGCATCGGTGCTTGACGAGATCGCGCGGTGCGATGCGGATCGGCTTGAGGTGGAGCGGTCCCGGCTCTCGCCGAGGGGACGGGAGTCGCTGACCGAACCCGTGTACTCAGTGGCGCACCGGTTCGCCTCCTGGGAGCGTGTGGTGCGCCGTATGGAGCCAGGTTGGTCGAGCGAAGATTTCTATCCCGTCAGCGCCTACAGCAACGACCTGGACTCCCGCGACTCCCTTGAAGACGTGATGCGGAGTGCCTTGTCGGCCGAGGCTCGCGAGGGCGCGCTGGGTCAGCTCCTTGCCCGGCTGGACTCGCGCTTCCGCGCCGAGACTGTCCCGGACCCAGAGCTCTCCCTGCGCCCCTGGGTCCGTCCGACGAAAGAGAAGCCCGAGGCCGACCTCGGGGAGTGGTGGAAACGCAAGCCAGTGCGCGAGCCCTGGGATTGACGGGGCCGTCAATCGCTGATCCGGCCGGGTGACACCAAGGCCCCTGTGGCCGTCAAACAGTGACAGTACGGCTGAATTCGGGCCGACCGACCTACTCTGACGGAATGTCAGACAACCAGTCGGTCGGCCTGTCCGTTGACCAGTCCGTTCGTCAATCCGGTGAGCAGTCGACCGAACTGCTCGGCTTCGACAACGTCCTCTTCCCCGTCGGCGACCTCGGCGAGGCCGTCGGCTTCTACGAGCGTGCCGGGTTTCCCGTGGCGCACCGGATCGACGAGATCGGGCTCGCCATCCTGAAGGTGGGGAAAGAGACACCCGGGATTCTGTTGCGGGTGGAGGACGGGGTCGAGCATCGGCCTTCCGCGTGGTCCACGCCCCGGGTGTGGCTGGAGGTGCCCGACGCGCGGGGTGCCGGGCGGGCTCTTGAGGACGCCGGGGTCAAGCTCCTGGCCCCGCCCTTCTCCGTCGCCACCGGGTACACCGTGGAGTTCGCCGACCCGTGGGGGAACGTCATCGGGTTCACCGACTATCGCAAGCGGCCCGAGCTGGCTCGGAGTTAGCCAGTCCGGCCAGGGCGGGCGTGAGCCCCCGGGGCGCGTGTTACTTCCACTGCGCCCCGCCGCCCTCCTCCGCCACCACCATGATGCGGCGCAGCATCTCCGAGAGCTGCGCGCGCTCCGGCCCCGAGAGCGCGGCCAGCAGGCGGTACTCCTCGTGGCCCAGTACGTCCATCGCGCCCAGCCAGATCGACCGGCCCGACTTCGTCAGCTCCACGTCCACCCGGCGGCGGTCCGCCTTCGACGGTGTGCGGCGGATCAGGCCGCGCTTCTCCAGGCCGTCCAGGCGGCCTGTCACTGACGCCGGGGCCAGGTCCAGGTCGGCGGCCAGTTGGGAGGGGGTCGCGCGGCCGCCGCGGCCCGCCAGCTTGTGGAGGGTGTCGAACTCCGGGCGTTCCAGGTCGAAGTCGACCAAGGACTGCTCGCGGACGCGGCGCAGATGGACGGTGAGCTTCTTCATGCGGGTGACCGCACCCTCGATGTCCGGGTCGAGAGCGGGGAGCACCGGGAGCCAGCGTTCCACGTGATCGTCGGTCCAGTCGCGCTGCGGCTCCCCCTCTCCCTCTGTCTCGCCCACGCCGTCGTTCTTGTGCCTCTTCGCCATACGCGGCAGCCTACTTCGGCGTCCTTCGCTTCCTGATATTTCGTTGACGAATAATTCGGAACCGAAATATAGTCCCCTCCATGCTGTCGCACCCCCTGCTGCGCAACCGCTCCTTCCGGCTGTTCTTCCTCGGCCGCTCCCTCTCCCTCATCGGCGACGCGGTCATCCCCGCCGCCCTCGCCCTCGCCGTACTCCGCGCCACCGGCTCCACCTCCGCGCTCGCGCTCGTACTCGGCTGCGCGATGGGGACGAAGCTGCTGTTGCTGCCGCTCGGCGGTGTCGTGGGCGACCGGTTCAACCCCCGAACCGTGGCCCTCGCATCCGACCTGGTGCGGTGCGTGACCCAGCTGTTCGTCGGGGTTCAACTGCTCGGCGGAGATCCCCAGTTGTGGCACATCGCCCTCGCCGAAGCCATCGGCGGCGCCGCTTCCGCCTTCGCCATGCCGACCCTCTCTCCGCTCATCACCGGCACGGTCGCGGCGAAGGACCGGCACGCGGCCAATGCCCTCATCGGAGTGGTCAGCAGCGGCTCCCGCGTCGGCGGCCCCGCGCTCGCCGGGCTGCTGATCCTGCTCGCGGGGCCCGGCTGGGCCTTCGTCCTCGACGCCGCGTCCTTCGCCGTCAGCGCGTGCCTCCTCGCGGCCGTCCGCCTCCACCGCGTCGAGGAACCCGCCGCGCACCGTTCGCTGCGCAAGGATCTCGTCGAGGGCTGGCACGAGGTGCGCAGCCGTGACTGGTACTGGACCAGCCTCGTCGCGCACTCCGCCTGGAACGGCGCCGCCGCCGTCCTCATGACACTCGGACCCGCCATCGCCGTCGAAGAGCTGGGCGGCGAGGGCACCTGGATCGCGATCCTCCAGGCGGGCGCCCTCGGCCTGCTGGCCGGCTCGCTGCTCGCCGGGCGGGCGCGGCCGAAGCGCCCGGTCCTGGTGGCCAACCTCGGCCTCGCGACGTACGCCCTGCCCCTCGCCCTGCTCGCGGCCGAGGCCCCCACGCCGGCCGTGATCGCCGCGTACGGCCTCGCGCAGGCGGGACTCGGCTTCCTCAGCCCCGTCTGGCAGACGTCGGTCCAGGCGGCGATACCCTCCGGCGCACTGGCCCGCGTCACCTCGTACGACTGGCTGCTGTCACTGGCCGCGATGCCCCTGGCGTACGTTCTCGGGCCGCTCGCGGCGGACGCGTGGGGCACGGCGGCCCCGCTGTGGATCGCGGCGGCCCTGGTGGGCGTCGCGTGCGCCGGGACGGCGGCCGTGCCGGGAGTGCGCCGCTTCGGAGTGAGCGACGGCGGGCACCGGCCCGTCCCCGGCGAACGGGGGAGTCAGCCCGTCCCGGGCGACACCGGCCTCTCGAAGAACGTCTCCAGCGACACCGTCGCCTGAGTCCCGCTCACCCCGTCGATCGCGTACAGCCGCCGCAGCACGTCCTGGAGTTGCTCCGTCGTCCCCGTGCGGACCTTGACCAGGACGCTCGCCGCGCCCGCGATGACATGCGCCTCCAGGATCTCGGGGATCGCGGCGAAGTCCTGCGCCCTGTCCCCCATCCAGGCCGTCGAGTCGACCATGACGAACGCCAGCACGCCCTGGCCGACGGCCGCCGGATCCACGTCGACCGTCGTGCGGCGGATCACCCCCCGCTCGCGCAGCTTGCGCACCCGCTCGTGGGCCGCGCCCGCCGAAAGGCCCACCGCCTTGCCCAGGTTCGCGTACGACTGCCCGGCGTCCTGTTGCAGCAGTGCCAGGAGCTCTCGGTCGGTGTCGTCCATCAGCCGCACTCCCTGCCATCCGTTCACTCTTCCTTGACGTACACCATATCTCGTACTGCAATATCCTCCTGTCACCGAATGTGATTCACACACACGTCAGACAGGGGTCGTCATGTCTTCCCAGAAGGTGCCCACGTCGTACGAGGTTCTGGACGACCGCTTCCGCACCGGCCGGTGCGCCAACGGGGACGCCAAGCTGGAAGTCCTCCACGACGACTGCCGGTGGGCCGAAGGGCCGCTCTACCTGCCCGCCTGGCGGCAGCTCATCTGGAGCGACATACCCAACGACCGGCTGCTGCGCTGGGACGAGGCGACCGGCACCGTCGGCGTCTTCCGTACGCCCGCCGGGTACGTCAACGGCAACACCCTCGACCGGGAGGGGCGGTTGATCTGCTGCGAGCAGGGCAACCGGCGCGTCACCCGCACCGAGCACGACGGCCGCGTCACCGTCCTCGCCGACCGCTTCGAGGGCAAGCGGTTCAACAGCCCGAACGACGCCGTGGTCCGCTCCGACGGGTCGATCTGGTTCTCCGACCCCGACTTCGGGATCACCAGCGACTACGAAGGGCATCGCGCCCCCGCCGAGATCGGCGGCTGCCACGTCTACCGGATCGACCCCGTGACCGGTGACGTGCGCATCGTCGCCGACGGCTTCGACGGGCCGAACGGCCTCGTCTTCTCGCCCGACGAGCGGAAGTTGTACGTGTCCGACTCCCGCGCCGCCCAGATCCGCGCCTTCGACGTCCATGACGACACAACCCTCTCGGACGGCGTCGTCTTCGCCGAGTCCAAGGACTCCGGATTCGACAACATCCGCTTCGACGACGGGGGCCGGCTGTGGGCCGCCGCCCTTCACGACGGCGTCCACTGCTACGACCCCGACGGCACCCTCATCGGGCGGATCACCGTCCCCGAGGCCGTCGCCAACATCGCCTTCGGCGGGCCGAGGAACAACCGGCTCTTCATCGCGGCGACGACCTCGCTCTACTCGCTGGTGATGTCCGTGACGGGGCTGCCGAGGGTCCGGGCCCTCTGACCCGGGTCCTGGCCCTGGCCTGCCGAGCGTCCGGGCCTGCTAGTTCACCGTGTCCATCTCGCCCACCGCCAGCTCCACGTCGTACACCAGCGGTTCGCCCGCGACCTGGATGTGCCGCGCGCGGGCCGCGTAGCCGGGGGACGTGACGGCCAGCAGGTAGGCGCCCGCCGACGGGGCCGCGACGATGTAGGAACCGTCGGCGAGGGAGGTGACGCGGTCCAGTTGGCGGCCCGCCTTGGACAGGAGGGTCAGGATCGCGCCCTCCACCGGTTCGCCCTCCGCGGTGCGGATGAAACCGTGCACCACGGAGGCGCCGCCTTCACCGTCAGACTCCGGCACGCGCGCGTGCGGCACGGTCGCCGGCTCCTCCCCCGGCTCCGGCTCCTCCCGCGGCTCCACCGCCAAGTGCGGCAGACGCTTCTCCAGGCCCGCGGGGAGCCACCAGTTGGAGCGGCCGAGCAGGTGCATGGCGGCCGGGACCAGCGCCGTGCGCAGGATGAACGCGTCCAGGGCGACCGCCGCCGCGAGGCCGATGCCCGCCATCGCGCCCTCCATGTCGCCGCTCAGGACGAACGCGGAGAAGACGCAGATCATGATCAGGGCCGCACAGTTGATGACCCTGCTCGTCTCGGCGAGGCCCACCCTCACCGCGCGGGCGTTGTCCTTCGTGTGCACCCATTCCTCGTGCATGCGGCTCACCAGGAACACCTGGTAGTCCATCGAGAGCCCGAAGAGCAGCGACAGCATGATGACCGGCAGGAAGGCGGTGATCGGTCCCTCCTTGCCGATGCCGAGGAGCTCCGTGCCCCAGCCCCACTGGAAGACCGCCACCAGTACGCCGAAGGACGACGCCGCCGCGATCAGGTTCATCAGGGCCGCCGTCAGCGGCACCACCAGCGAGCGGAACGCGACAAGCAGCAGGAGGAAGCCGAGCGCGATGATCGCTCCTACGAAGTAGGGCAGTCGGTCGCCCGTCACCGCGGCGAAGTCCTTGAAGACGGCCGTCACGCCGCCCACGTGGGCCTCGACTCCGGCCTGCGGAATCACGTCCCCCCGTAGACGGTCGATGAGCTGATCCGTCTCCACCGACTGGGGAGAGGTGGTCGGGACCACGTTGATGACCGAGATGCCGTCCGCGGGCGGAGCCGCCGCCACCCTCGCCACGCCCTCCGTCTCGCGGATGGTCGCCACCAGGTTCCCGGTGTCGGCCTCTTCGGCCACTACTTGGAGCGGGCCGTTGAATCCCGGACCGAATCCCTCGGCCAGCATGTCGTACGCCTGCCGGGTCGTCGTCGACTCCTGGTGGTTGCCCTGGTCGGTCGCACCGAGCCGCAAGGAGAGCAGCGGCAGGGCCAGGAAGGCCATCACCACGAAGGCGAGTGCCGCGATCGAGCGCGGACGCTTCTGGACGTACGAGGACCAGCGCGCCGCCAGGCCGCTCGCCTCGGCCGGCTCCGGTCCTTCGGCCGCCAGGCGGCGCCGCTGCCTGCGGCTGAGCACCCGGGGGCCGAGCAGCCCGAGGAGCGAGGGCAGCAGGGTGACGGCCGCGAGGACGCTCAGGACCACCGTCAGGGAGGCGGCGATGACCACGCCGTCCAGGAAGCGCATGTTCATCACCAGCATCCCGGCGAGCGCGATGCACACCGTGCCGCCCGCGAAGAGCACCGCGCGGCCCGAGGTGTTCAGGGCCTGCACCGCGGACTCCTCGGGCTCCATGCCGCGCAGAATGCCGCGCCGGTGCCGGGTGACGATGAAGAGCGCGTAGTCGATGCCGACGCCCAGGCCGATCAGCGAGCCGAGCAGCGGGGCCACTTCGGGGATGTCCGTGACGTGGCTGAGCAGCATCGTCGAGAGCATCCCCATGCCCACTCCGAAGACGGCGATGACGATCGGCAGGGCCATCGCGAAGAGCGAGCCGAAGGCCAGGAAGAGGACGACGGCCGCGGCCGCGATGCCGACCAGTTCGGAGGTGCCCGTGGGCGGCTCCTGGATGCGGGTGATCGCCTGGCCGCCCAGTTCGACCTGCAGGCCGGACCTCTCGGCCTTCTGGGCGGTGTCCACGACGTCCTGGACCAGGTTCTTGGGAACCTCGTTCGCCTGCTCGGTGAAGGTCACCTGGGCGTAGGCGATGCGGCCGTTCTCGCTCGTCTGGGCGGCGCCCGCCTCCTTGGACGCGTACGGGCTCGCGACCTCGCCGACGCCCTTCATGCCGGCGATCTCCTTGAGCGCGGGCTCGATCCGCGCACGTACGTCCTCGTCACGGGCCGAAGCGCCCTCGTCGACGCGCCAGACGACCGTGTCGGTGTCCCCGGAGCGCTCCGGGAAGGCCTTGGTCATCAAGTCGTACGCGCGCGTGGAGTCCGTGTCCGGCAGGGAGAACACATTCGAGTAGTTGGTGCCCGCCAATGTCCCGGCCGCCCCCAGGCCGAACAGGGCTCCCACCCACAGCACAAGGACCACCAGACGGTGCCGATAGCACCATCGCGCCAATGCCGTCACGATCCACTCCTCCTCCGCGTCGCCAGGTCCCCCGGGTCCGTGCTTTCAGGAGCCTCAGCATCGGCGGCACCGCGCCCCAGCGGCGCCGCGCGGCCATGATTCTCAAGCAACTCCAAGGCACGGACCGGGTCTTCGTACAACGCCCGTGCCGATACTGGAGGCATGAGCCACGCCGAAGGCCAGCAGGGAACAGATGTCGGAGTGCCGACCGGTCCTGGCGTCGGGGCCACCGTCCTCGTCGTCGAGGACGAGCCGAGCATCGCCGACGTGCTCGCCATAGCCCTGCGCTACCACCGCTTCGACGTGATGGTGGCGGGCACCGTGCGCGACGCCCTGGCGCTCGCCGAGCGGACCCGGCCCGACGTGGCGCTCCTGGACGTGATGCTGCCGGACGGCGACGGCCGCGCCCTGGCCAGGGAACTGCGCGCCAGGCGCCCCGAGATGGCCCTGCTCTTCCTGACGGCACGGGACGCGCCCGCGGAGGTCGTGGGCGCGCTCGGCTTCGGCGACGACTACATCACCAAGCCGTTCAACATCGACGAGGTCGTCGCCCGCATCGGCGCGGTCCTGCGCCGCACCAGGGACGGTGACGTGCTCCCCCAGCGCCCGCCGCTGCGCTACGGAGACCTGGAGCTCGACGAGACGACGTACGTGGTGCGCAGGGCGGGCCGCACGGCGCAGCTCACGCCCACCGAGTACGCCCTGCTCCGCTTCCTGGTCCGCAACGGCGGCCGTGTGGTGCCCAAGGAGCAACTCCTGCGCCACGTCTGGCAGTACGAGCACACGCCCGAGTCGACCGTCGTGGAGACCTACATCAGCTATCTGCGGCGCAAACTGGACGCCCTGGGCCCGCCGCTGATCACGACCCGGCGGGGCGTCGGATACGGCCTCGCATGAGGCGTGCGCACCGCCGTGGCATGAGCTCGCTGCGCGCCAAGCTCACCTGGGTGAACGTGGCCCTGCTGGCCCTCGGCGTCGTCGTGGCGACCGGCGTGAGCGTCATGGGCATGCGCCACTACCTGCTCGACAGCGTGGACGCCGAGCTGACGCAGTCGCGCACCTCACTGCTGAGCACCGGGCTCACCATGAAGGACATCGAGAGGCTCAGCGAGCTGGGCGTCGTGCTCGACAAGCTCTCGCCCGACGGCAAGGAGCGCGCGACCTCCCTGCCGCGCGGGGACACGGTGTTCGTGGCGGTGGACGAGCGCGGCGAGCCCGTCGCCATCGGCGCGCTCACGCCGACCCCGCGCCAGCGCGCCCTGGCCGCCGCCGTCGGCGACCCCGATGCGGTCGCCGACGAGTCCGAGCCGCAGGACATCACCCTGGACGGTGACGCCCACCGCATGGTGGGCGCGCGGCTCACCGACGGCACGACGGTCCTGATGGCCGCGGCGACGCAGAACGTGGAATCGGGCATCAAGAAGGCGCTCAAGCTCGACGCCGCCTTCGGAGTGGTCCTGTTGGGGCTGCTCGCCGTCCTGACGATGATCTCCGCGCACCACCGCCTTCGCCCCCTGGAGGACATGGTCGAGACGGCGTCCGCCATCGCCGAGGGCGATCTGACCCGGCGCGTGCCCTCGAGCCGTGCCCCGGCGACGGAGACCGAGCAGCTGCGCCTCGCCCTCAACTCCATGCTCCACCAGGTCGAATCCGCCTTCGAGACGCGCGAGCGCAGCTCGGCACAGCTGCGCCGCTTCGTCGCCGATGCCTCGCACGAGCTGCGTACGCCCTTGTCGGCGATCCGCGGCTACCTCCAGCTGTACGACAAGGGGATGCTCCGCGATCCGGCGGAGCGCACGCGCGCGTGGAGCCGCGTCATCGCCGAGACCGACCGGATGGGGCACCTCGTCGACGAGCTGCTCACCCTGGCCCGCCTGGACCAGCAGCCGGAACTGCGCTTCCGGAACGTCGACTTGAGCCGCCTGGTACGGGACGCCGCCGACGACCTGCGGGTGCAGGAGCCGGAGCGCCCGCTGACGGTCCGCGCCGACGGGGCGGTGCTGATCCGCGCGGACGAGTCGGGGCTGCGCCAGGTGCTCGGCAACCTGCTGGGCAACGTACGCGTCCACACGCCCACCGACGCGCCGGTCACGCTGGGCGTGGAGCGGCAGGACGGGGTGGTGCGGCTGCGCGTGGCCGATCAGGGGCCCGGCCTCGCGGAGGAGGACGCGGCACGCGTATTCGACCGATTCTTCCGGGCGGGCGGGGGCGCGGGCAGCGGGCTCGGCATGGCGATAGTGCAGGGGGTCGTCGTGGCACACGGCGGCGAGGTGGAGGTGGAGACGACACCGGGGGCGGGCCTCACGGTGACGGTGACACTGCCGGCGGGGTGAACGGGCGGGCGGGAGGGAGAGGCCTGTTCATCCAGAGTCGGATGCGGAGTGCCGGGCGGGCGGGAGGGAGAGGCCTGTTCATCCAGAGTCGGATGCGGAGTGCCGGGCGGGCGGGAGGGAGAGGCCTGTTCATCCAGAGTCGGATGCGGAGTGCCGGGCGGGCGGGAGGGAGAGGCCTGTTCATCCAGAGTCGGATGCGGAGTGCCGGGCGGGCGGGAGGGAGAGGCCTGTTCGTCCAGAGTCGGATGCGGGGTGAACGGGCGGGTGGGCGGGAGAGGTCTGTTCGTCGAGAGTCGGATGCGGGGGGGGGAACCGGGACCGCAAGGCCCTAGGCCCGAACCAGCGCCCACACCGTCTTCCCGTACCGCCCCCGCTGCCACACGCCCCACGCCTCGGAGAGCGCGTCCAGCAGCCGCAGGCCACGGCCGTTCTCCTCCCAGGGGCCCAGTTCCCGCAGCTCGGGGCTGGTCGGGCTCTCGTCGGACACCTCTATGAAGCAGTCGCCGTCGGCGAGCACCGTGACCGCGACCTCGAACTCGAACTCCCGCTCCAGGAAGTGGCCGTGACAGACGGCGTTCGTCGCCAGCTCCGACACGAGGAGTACGGCGTCCTGCAGCGCCGCGCTCTCTTCCTTGTGCCCCCAGGCGGCCAAATGGTCATGCACACGGAGTCTGGCGAGCGAGACGGATGCCGGGTGCGGTGGCAGCCGGAAAGCATGACGTCGCAACAACGTTCCCCCTATGGCACACCAAAGCGCCAAGAACCGCACACACTTCCGACACTTAATGCTGCGCAGAGGTAGTGCCCGGTGTCACTCCGTCACCGTGCGGCGCGGCAGTATCCAGCCAGGTTTGTACCGCATCGAACCAACTAGCGATTACGCCTGGCGGGAGGCCAGTTCGACGACCGTGATGTCGGACGGCGCCCCGACCCGCACCGGCGGCCCCCAGGCACCCGCGCCACGTGTCACATACAGCTGGGTGTCGCCGTACCGCTCAAGTCCCGCGAGCGTCGGATTGGCCAGGTCGGCGATGAAATTGCCTGGCCACAGCTGTCCGCCGTGCGTGTGGCCGGAGAGCTGGAGGTCGACGCCGTGCTTGACGGCGTCGTGGATGACGACCGGCTGATGGGCCAGGAGCACGGACGCCCGCGAGCGGTCCCGGTCACCCAGCGCCTTGGCGAAGTCGGGACCGTGTCCCTCGCTCTCGCCCGCCACGTCGTCCACGCCCGCGAGGTCGAAGCCGGGCAGCTCGGTGCGGGCGTTCTCCAGGGGGCGCAGGCCGAGTTCGCGTACGTGATCGACCCACTGCTCGGCTCCCGAGAAGTACTCGTGGTTGCCGGTCACGAAGTACGTGCCGTGCCGCGCGCGGAGCTGGGCGAGCGGGGCGGCTGCGGGCCCGAGGTCCTCGACGCTGCCGTCGACCAGGTCGCCGACGACCGCGATGAGGTCGGGCTGCGTGCCGTTGATCGTGTCGACCACGCGCTGGGTGAAGCCGCGTCCGAGAATCGGCCCGAGGTGGATGTCGCTGACCACGGCGATCCGGAACCCGTGCGCCCCGCGCGGCAGCTTGGCCAGCGGCACGGTGACGCGCTTCACCCGGGGGCCGCGCAGGACGCCGTACGTTCCGTGGCCGACCGTTCCGACGGCGACGGCGGCCGCGGTCCCGCCGACGATCCGGGAGACGAAGAGGCGGCGCGAGGGGGTGGCCGGTTCCGCCCGCACTGGTGCGGGGTCCTCGGTAGGGGGCTCCTCCGTGGAGTGACCCTCCGTAGAGAGGACATCCGTAGAGGGCTCCTCCGTAGGGGTGGGTTTCGTGCGGCGCCTCAAGAAGAAGGGCCGTACGAGCTCCCCCACGAGAAGCGCGAGCACGAGATAGATCGACAGGGCCATCCACATGAAGCCGGGCCAGGCCAGCACCTGCTGGAGCCAGAACGGCGCCCCGGCCCGCTCACTCGCGACCGCCGCGAACATCAGCAGCGGCCCCGCCACGAAGACCACGGCGCCCGCGCGCCGGGCGAACCCGGGCCCGGCCGTGGTGTCCCGCACCAGGCGCCGCCACGCGTACCACTGCATCCCGGCGAGGGCCGCGAGCGCGGCGAGACCGGCCAGCACGAACAGGATGACCACGGAGCGCGCCCCTCAGGAGTGACCGATCAGCTATGACGTACGGCGCAGAGCACGGACTCCGCGCAACCCGATGGTCCCCACGACCGTCCCCAAGACAAAGGAGGCGACGGCGAGCGTCAGGTGGACCCAGAAGTACGCGGTCGGGTCGCCTGCGTCATCGAAGGCGAGCCCACTGCCGTCCTTCCACAGGTTCTTGACGAAAGTGATCCAGATGAACCAGCTCCACACACCGAAGGCGAGCAGGAACCAGGAGACCGGGCGGCTGAGCTTCATGCGTTCAGTATCGCGAGCCTCCCTTCCGCATCGTCGCCGGGGTGGGGAGCCCGACACTCAGGCCACCTCGGCGGCGACTTCCACAGCGGGGCCCTGTACGTTCTCGTCCGTGCCTGCCGTAAAAAAGACCGCCTTGTTGGTCACTTCCGCCGCATTGCTGACCATGTCGACCACGGCTCCCGCATGGGCCGACGGCAAGCCGGGGGGCGAGAACAAGCCCAAGCCGCCGTCGAAGATGTCGACCGTCGGCGGCGCCAAGCTCGGCGAGCCGGGCACCCAGGTGAGCCTGAAGGCGGGCGCGCCCGTGCTGCCCAAGGATCTTTCGGCGCGCTCCTGGATGGTCTCCGACGCCGAGACGGGCGAGGTGCTCGCCTCGCACAACTCGCACTGGCGGCTGCCCCCGGCGAGCACCCTGAAGATGCTCTTCGCGGACACGGTCCTGCCGAAGTTCCCCAAGACGCAGAAGCACAAGGTCGAGCTCTCCGACCTGGCAGGCATCGGCGCGGGCAGCAGCATGGTCGGCGTCAAGGAGAACGAGACGTACACGGTCCACGACCTGTGGCTCGGCGTCTTCCTGCGGTCGGGCAACGACGCGGTGCACGTCCTGTCGGCGATGAACGGCGGCGTCCCCGAGACCGTCAAGAACATGCAGTCGCACGCCGAGGAGCTCCAGGCGCTCGACACGCACGTGGTCAGCCCGGACGGCTACGACGAGAAGGGGCAGGTCTCCTCCGCGTACGACCTCACGCTCTTCGCCCGGTCCGGACTGCAGAAGAAGGACTTCCGCGAGTACTGCTCGACGGCCACCGCCAAGTTCCCCGGCGAGACCAAGAAGGTCAAGAAGGGCAAGGACAAGGGCAAGAAGAAGCGCGAGTCCTTCGAGATCCAGAACACCAACCGGCTCCTTACGGGGGACGTCGGTCTCGACGCCTACAAGGGCATCGCGGGCGTCAAGAACGGCAGCACCACGAACGCGGGCAACACCTTCACCGGTGTCGCCGAGCGCAACGGCAAGGTGCTGCTCGTCACTGTCATGAACCCCGACTCCGGAGAGCAGCACGCGGTCTACAAGGAGACCGAGCGGCTTCTCGACTGGGGCTTCAAGGCCTCGGGCAAGGTCGATCCTGTGGGCGAACTCGTCGCTCCGAAGGGTGCCGGTACGGGCAGCGGAAAGGGCGCTCCCGGCGCCGGCAAGGGCGGCGAGTCCGACTCGGCCAAGAACGTGGCGCACGCCTCCGACAAGGACTCGGGCAGCGGCGTCGGTGTCGCGCTCGGGGTCGCGGGCGGCGTCCTGGCGCTCATCGCCGCCGGGTGGTTCGTGATCAGCCGCCGGATGCCGCTGCCGGACCTGGTGCGGCGGAAGAGCCGCCGCTGACGTCACCGGGCTCCGCCCGCTGCTGTTTCTGCCGCTCTTCTTGTTGCTCTTCTTGTTGCTCTTCTTGTTCCTGTTCCGTACGTGTCCGCTTCCGCGTCGCCGTCCAGGCGGCGCAGAACAGCAGCAGCTTCGCGGTGAAGTTGATCCACAGGAGCAGCGCGACGGGCACTCCGAAGGCGCCGTACATGCTCTTCGCGGCGACGCCCTTCATGTAGCCGCCGAGCAGCAGCTTGAGGAGCTCGAACCCGGCCGCGCCGATCAGGCCCGCGGTGATCAGGTGGCGGCGGGGCGGCTGCACGCCGGGCAGCAGCGTCAGGACGTAGAGCAGCAGCAGGAAGTCCGCGAGGACGGCGATGGCGAACGCGATGCCCTGAAGCAGCACGCCGCCCCAGCCGTCCCTGGAGACCCCGAGGAGGTCGGCGCTCCAGCCGACGGCGGTCGACGCGAGGGTCGAGGCGACGACGGACGCGAGCCCGGCGCCGCCGAGCCCGAGCAGCACCCCGGCGTCCTTGATCTTGCGCATGACGGGGTTCTCGTCGGTGTCCTCCAGCTCCCAGACGACCCGCAGGCACTCTCTTATCGAGCCGACCCAGCCGATGCCGGTGAAGAGCAGCAGGGCGCCGGCGATGAGGCCGACGGTGCCCGCGTTGGCGACCAGGGCGTCCAGGTTCAGTTGGTCGGAGATGCCGGGGACCTGCTTCGAGATGGTGTCCTCGAGCTTGTCCTGCTGACTCTTGGAGAGCGTCGCGGCGGCGACCGCGGCGGCGACGGTGATCAGTGGGAAGAGCGCCAGGAAGCTGATGAAGGTCATCGCCGCCGCGAGGCGGCTCCAGCTCACACTGTCGAGCCGCTCGTACGCGCTCCACGCGTGCGTGCGCATCAGACGCTCCACCAGGGGCCCGATGCCGGGGAGCTTTTTCAGCCAGTCCATGATGCCTCCCTGCCCGCTGTACGGAAGACCAAGGTCCGAGTACCCCAGAAACGCAGAACAGTGGCGAGTGCCATACCGACGCCCGCTCCGGAGACGGTGTCCGCGCGCTGTGAGGTGAGGCCGAGGCCGTAGTGGGACACCGCGATGCAGAGCAACTGCACCAGGGCTCCCGCGATGTTGACGGCGAAGAAGATCCCGTACTGACGAAGGCGCGAGACCTCGGCCGCCGCGCTACGCCGGTAGGTGCCGAGCGCGTTGCCCGCGTACGCGACCGTGCAACCGGCCACGAAGGACAGCGCCTTGGCGGTCAGCGGGTCGAGACCGACGGGGCCACGCAGCCAGATGAAGAGGCCGAGGTCGACGGCGTACGCACAGATCCCGGCGGCGGCGAAGCCGAGCAGTTCGGGGCCCATGGCCCGCAGCCGCTCCCTGAAGGGGCTCACAAGTCGGCCACCGCCAGGCCGTACATCGCGATCCACACCAGGCCGATGACGGCGAGCGCCCGGTCGCGCAGGACGACGTCCTCGGGCTCGCCCGCGGTGCCTCGGTCGGCGAAGACGGCGTACCGCAGGACCGCGAGGACGAAGGCGGCCATCGACAGCTGCCGCCAGGGCAGCAGGCTGCCGTTGGCGGTGCCGCCGCTCTCCATGGCCCACAGGCAGTACGCGAGGACGGCGACCCCGGCGGCGAGCTGCCAGACGAAGCGGAGGTAGCCGGTGGTGTATTCGGTGAGCAACGCGCGCGTGGCGCCCAGTTTCTCGGAGCTCCCGGACATCTGGACGGCTTCGGAGTAGCGCTTGGCGGAGACCATGAAGAGCGCGCCGAAGCCTGTGGTGATCAGGAACCAGCGCGAGAGCGGAATGCCGAGGGCCACTCCCCCGATCATCGCCCGCATCAGGAAACCCGTGGTGACGACGGCGAGATCGACGACGAGGACGTGCTTGAGGCTCACGCAGTAGGCAAGTTGCATCACTACGTAGGCGGCGAGCAGCGCTGCCGTCAGGGGCGTGCAGAGCGCGGCGGCGGCCACGGGCGCGAGCACGGCGAGCAGCCCGCCGACCACGTACGCGACGGCCACCGGCACCTGGCCCGCGGCGACCGGTCTGCGGCACTTGGTGGGGTGGGCCCGGTCGGCATCGGCGTCGCGCGCGTCGTTGATGAGGTAGACGGCGGACGCGGCGGCCGTGAACAGGGCGAACACCACGGCGAGTTGGATCAGCGAGTGCCGCGAGAAGAGCTCGCCCGCCGCGGCGGGGGCCGCGACGACCAGGACGTTCTTCACCCACTGGCGGGGGCGCGCGGTCTTCAGGAGGCCGAGCGGAAGCGCGAGGGCGCTCGGGCCCGACGGGCCTGGCGGGTGGGGGCGTTCGAGCAGGGCGGTGCGGTCAGCCATGCTTGCGGCCCCCGTTCATCCAGGCGGAGCCCACGCGCGCGGTGAGGGCGCCGAGGGCCGCGCCGGCCGCCACGTCACTCGGGTAGTGGACGCCGACGACCATCCGGGAGACGCACATCGCGGCGGCGAGCGGCGGGACGATGCGCGCTCCGACCGGGCTCAGCGCGCCGTACGCGACGGTGGCCGCGGCGGCCGAAGTGGCGTGCGAACTGGGGAAGGAGTGCCGTCCCGCGGTCCTGACGAGGGGCTCCACGCCCGTGTCGCCGCCGGGTCGTGGGCGCCGTACGACCCGTTTGACGCCCATGCTGGCCAGGTGGGCCGCGGCGGTCAGCGCCGTGCCGCGCAGCCACGCGCCGCGCCGCTCGCGGTCGACCGCGGCGCCCGCGAGCCCCGCGGCGAGCCAGAGGGCGCCGTGCTCGCCGGCCCAGGACAGGGCCCGTGCGGCGGCGGCCACGCGCGCGTCGGAGCCGCAGTCGCGCAGGGCCGACAGCAGCCGGTGGTCCATGTCGTGCATGGGGCCTCCTTCTCCGGGGACTTCAGGACCTGACCTCCCGACTCTTCTAGGCAACCTCTCAATATTTACGGCAATATAGGACGACACTCCATCAATCACCCATTTCGGTGAGGGCTTGGACGAATAGGAACAAACTGCCCTTGCTCGGACGATACGGTCACGCCTATGCCTGCCGACTCCGCTCCGCCCGCCGACGCCGCGACCGCGACGACGCCCGAGTCCGTGTCCGTGTCGGGCTGGGGGCGCACCGCACCGTCCACCGCCCGTCTGATCCGCCCCCGTTCGCCCGAGGAGGCCGTGGCCGCCCTCCAGGCCTGCGGGGAGCGTGGCGGCATCGCCAGGGGCCTTGGACGGGCCTACGGGGACGCGGCGCAGAACGCGGGCGGCGCGGTCCTCGACATGACCGGCATGGACCGCGTGCACGCCATCGACGCGGACGCGGGCACCGTCCTGTGCGACGCCGGGGTCTCCCTGCATCGCCTGATGGAAGTCCTGCTCCCGCTCGGCTGGTTCGTGCCGGTCACACCGGGGACCCGCTATGTGACCGTCGGCGGCGCGATCGGCGCGGACATCCACGGCAAGAACCACCACGGGTCGGGGTCGTTCGCGCGCCATGTGATGGCGGTGGAACTGCTCACCGCCGACGGCGAGGTGCGCGCGGTCGAGCGCGGCACTCCCCTGTTCGACGCGACGGCCGGCGGCATGGGCCTCACCGGCGTGATCCTCGCCGCGACCCTGCAACTGCAGCCGGTCGAGACGTCGTTGATGACGGTGGACACCGAGCGCGCCACCGACCTGGACGACCTGATGGCCCGCCTCACGGCCACGGACCACCGCTACCGCTACTCGGTCGCCTGGATCGACCTCCTGGCGCGCGGTGCGTCGATGGGGCGCTCGGTGCTCACGCGCGGCGACCACGCTCCCCTGGACGCCCTTCCGGCACGCGCGCGTAGAGCCCCGCTGACGTTCCGCCCCGGCCAGCTGCCGCCCGCCCCGCGCTTCCTGCCCGAGGGACTGCTCGGCCCGAAGTCGGTGGGCCTCTTCAATGAGCTCTGGTACCGCAAGGCACCGCGCCTGCGGGTGGGCGAGCTCCAGAAGATGTCGACGTTCTTCCACCCCCTGGACGGCGTCCCGCACTGGAACCGCGTGTACGGCCGCGGCGGTTTCGTGCAGTACCAATTCGTCGTCGGGTACGGCCAGGAGGAGTCCCTGCGCCGCATCGTGCGGCGCATCTCGGAGCGCGGCTGCCCGTCCTTCCTCGCCGTACTGAAGCGCTTCGGAGAGGGCGATCCGGGCTGGCTCTCCTTCCCGATGCCCGGCTGGACCCTCGCCCTGGACATCCCGGCGAACCTGCCGGGCCTCGGCGCCTTCCTCGACGAGCTCGACGAGGAGGTCGCCGCGTCCGACGGCCGCGTCTACCTGGCCAAGGACTCCCGCCTGCGGCCCGAGATGCTCGCCGCGATGTATCCGCGGCTCGACGATTTCCGCGCGCTGCGGGCGGACCTCGACCCGCGCGGCCTGTTCCGCTCGGACCTCTCGCGCCGCCTCGCCCTCTAGCACCTCCAGGAGTTGGTCCCATGAAGGACGCCTTCGGCACCCCCCAGTCCCTGCTCGTACTCGGCGGCACCTCCGAGATCGGCCTCGCCACGGCCCGTCGTCTGGTCGCGCGGCGCACCCGCACGGTGTGGCTCGCCGGGCGGCCGTCCCCGGGCCTGGAGAAGGCCGCCGCGGGCCTGCGCGACATGGGCGCGGACGTCCGCACCGTCGCCTTCGACGCCCTGGACTCCGAGTCCCACGAGGCCACGCTCGGCAAGATCTTCGCCGAGGGCGACATCGACATGGTCCTGCTGGCCTTCGGCATCCTCGGCGACCAGGCACGCGACGAGGACGAGCCGCTGTCGGCGGTGCGGGTCGCGCAGACGAACTACACCGGCGCGGTCTCGGCGGGCCTGGTGTGCGCCCGTTCCCTGCAGGCCCAGGGGCACGGCTCCCTGGTGGTGCTCTCGTCGGTCGCGGGCGAGCGCGCCCGACGCTCGAACTTCATCTACGGGTCCAGCAAGGCGGGCCTCGACGCCTTCGCCCAGGGCCTGGGCGACGCACTGCACGGCACAGGGGTGCACGTGATGGTCGTACGTCCCGGCTTCGTGCGCTCCAAGATGACGGCGGGCCTGGAGGAGGCTCCGATGGCGACCACTCCGGAGGCGGTCGCGCTGGCCATCGAGACGGGCCTTCGGCGCCGCTCGGAGACGGTGTGGGTGCCCGGCGCGCTGCGGGTGGTCATGTCGGCACTGCGTCACGTGCCGCGGACGGTGTTCCGGCGGCTCCCGGTGTGAGGCAGCCCTTCGGGGCCCGAGGTCAGCGGGCGGGCAGCGTGCCGTGCGCGGCCGGGGCCGCAGCCTGCGGAGGCACGACCGGGCCGCCACCGCCGAAGCCGAACTCGCGCAGCTTGCGCCACACGCCGTCGGCGCCCTGCTCATAGAGCGCGAAGCCGGTGCAGGGCCACTCGGCCTCGTACTCCGAAAGCTCCGCGTAGGCCCGGTCCATGGCCTCTTCGGAGATGCCGTGCGCCACCGTGACGTGCGGGTGGTACGGGAACTGGAGCTCGCGCGCCATGGGCCCGGACGCGTCCCGCACCCGCTCCTGCAGCCAGCCGCAGGCCGCGCCGCCCGCCATCACCTGGACGAAGACCACGGGCGACAGCGGACGGAACGTACCCGTTCCGTAGAGCCGCATCGGGAAGGGGCGCCCGGCGGCCGCGACGGCCCCCAGGTGCGCCTCGACCGCGGGCAGCGCCGTGGAGTCCACCTCGGTCGGCGGCAGCAGCGTGACGTGCGTGGGGATGCCGTGCGCCGCGGGGTCCCCGAAGCCCACGCGCCGCTCCTGGAGCAGGCTGCCGTGAGGCTCCGGGACCGCGATCGACACACCGATCGTTACGGTCCCCACGTCGTACTCCTGTCGGTCGGATGGCGGGCAGAGGGCGCTGTTGTACCTGGCTTGGTGCAGGGGGCTGTGTGACTCAGTGCTTGGCGGGCAGCAGGCCCACCTTGTCGTACGCCTGGGCGAGGGTCTCCGCGGCGACGGCGCGCGCCTTCTCCGCGCCCTTGGCCAGGATCGAGTCGAGCGTCTCCGGGTCGTCCAGGTAGGCCTGGGTGCGGTCCCGGAAGGGAGTCACGAAGTCGACCATGACCTCGGCGAGGTCAGTCTTCAGCGCACCGTAGCCCTTGCCGGAGTACTTCTGCTCCAGTTCCGGGATACCCGTGCCGGTGAGCGTCGAGTAGATGCTGAGGAGGTTGCTGACACCGGGCTTCTCCGCGGTGTCGTAGCGCACGACCGTGTCGGTGTCGGTGACCGCGCTCTTGACCTTCTTGGCGGTGGCCTTGGGCTCGTCGAGGAGGTTGATCAGGCCCTTCGGCGTGGACGCCGACTTGCTCATCTTGATCGACGGGTCCTGAAGATCGAAGATCTTCGCCGTCTCCTTGAGGATGTACGCCGCCGGGACGGTGAACGTCTCGCCGAAGCGGCCGTTGAAGCGCTCCGCGAGGTCGCGGGTCAGCTCGATGTGCTGGCGCTGGTCCTCGCCGACCGGGACCTGGTTGGCCTGGTAGAGCAGGATGTCCGCGACCTGCAGGACGGGGTACGTGAAGAGGCCGACGGAGGCGCGGTCCGCACCCTGCTTGGCCGCCTTGTCCTTGAACTGCGTCATGCGCGACGCCTCGCCGAAGCCCGTGAGGCAGTTCATGACCCAGCCGAGCTGGGCGTGCTCGGGGACGTGGCTCTGGACGAAGAGCGTGCAGCGCTCGGGGTCGAGTCCCGCGGCGAGGAGCTGGGCGGCGGCGAGTCGGGTGTTGGCACGCAGCTCGGCCGGGTCCTGCGGGATCGTGATCGCGTGCAGGTCCACCACCATGTAGAAGGCGTCGTGGGACTCCTGCAGCGCCACCCACTGGCGGACCGCACCGAGGTAGTTGCCGAGGTGGAACGAGCCCGCGGTGGGCTGGATTCCGGAGAGCACGCGAGGACGATCAGAGGCCATGAGGCTCATTCTCTCAGGTGTCTCTCATTGCTCGGAAACAGACGTGTGACGGGTGTGCCGCGATCTTGTGATGCGTGGCTTGGATCTGTCACTGCGAGAGCCGCTTCGTTCGCCGCTTCGATCGGGTCGCGCGAAGGCGGAACCGATCTCGTCCGGCCGGTGTATCAAGAGTGTGAGGGCACAGGGGGAGGTCCTGGAGGGGGGCCGCGTCGTCGACGAGGGTGCGGTGATCGCGCGTGTGCGCGCCGGGGAGCCGGAGGCGTACGCGGAATTGGTGCGCGCTTTCACCGGGATCGCACTCAGGGCGGCCGCGGCACTCGGGGCGGGATCGGACGCGGAAGACGTGGTGCAGCAGGCCTTCTTCAAGGCGTACTGCTCCTTGGGGCGGTTCAGGGACGGCTCGGCGTTCAAGCCGTGGCTGCTGTCGATCGTCGCCAATGAGACGAGGAACACAGTGCGTTCGGCGGTGCGGCAGCGGTCGCTCGTCGGACGAGAGGCAGCGCTCGCGGAGGCGGAGCCGCTGATACCGGAATCGGCCGACCCGGCCGTGGCGGCGCTGGAGGGCGAGCGCCGGACGGCCCTGCTCGCCGCGCTCGACCGGCTGAGCGAGGAGCACCGCCTGGTCGTCACGTACCGCTATCTCCTGGAGATGGACGAGACGGAGACGGCCCAGGCCCTGGGCTGGCCGCGGGGCACGGTGAAGTCCCGGCTGAACCGCGCGCTGCGGAAGCTGGAGCGACTGCTGCCGCAGGGTCCGGAAGGACGCGAAGGGCCACAAGGAGGTGACGGGCATGAGTGAGCGGGGCGACGGTCAGGACGAGGGCGGCGCCGGGCAGGACGGAAGCAGCGGCGCCCGTCGGCTTCCCGAGGAGCTGCGGGCGCTCGGGCGGTCCCTGGACCCGCCGGGGGCCTCCGGCGCGTCGATGGCCGAGCGGGTCCTGGCGCAGATCATCGCGGAGTCGGTGCCGGTCCCGGTGGCCGAGCCGCCCAGTCGCCTCTCCCGGCTGCGGTCATGGCTGCGGGCGCGGTGGCGGGTCCTGACGGCCGCGCTGTGCGGGCTCCTGACGGCGGCGGTGCTCACACCGCCGGTGCGGGCCGCGGTCTTCGAGTGGTTCGACTTCGGCGGGGTCGAGGTCCGGTACGACCCGTCGGCGACCCCGCCGGCCACGGCGGGCGTGCCGGGGTGCGGCGGCGGGGTGAGTCTGTCCGAGGCCGAGCGGCGGGCCGGGTTCGTGCCCGCGGTGCCGGAGGCGCTGGGCGCGCCGGACGCCGTGGCGGTGACGCGGGAGCCGGGCGCGCGCACCCTGGTCACCCTGTGCTGGCGCGACGACGGCAGGACGATACGGCTCGACGAGTTCGGGGCACGCCTCGACCTCGGCTTCAGCAAGACGGTGACGGAGCGTCCCGACTGGGTCCAGGTCGGCCGGGAGACGGGGCTGTGGTTCCCGCACCCGCACCGGCTCACGTTCTGGATGGTGGAGGGCGACGGCGACCGGTGGACGCGCTCCGAGCGCACGGCGGGGCCGACGCTCCTGTGGACGCACGGGCCGGAGCTCACGCTGCGGCTCGAAGGTGTGGCGTCGAAGGAGCGGGCGCTGGAGATCGGGAAATCCGTTCCGGCGCGGTCGGGCGAATCGGGAACCTGAACGGCTCGGGCGGTGTACCAGAAGTGACGCGGTGCGGACGGGTCGTGCCGGAGAGCGGCTGGGGGATCGGACATGCGGATGCGGACGGCAAGGGGAATGTGCGGGTCGGTGGCGGGGCTCGCGGCCGCGCTGGCGCTGGGGGTGATGGGAGCGCCGCAGGCGGTGGCGGGCGGACCGACGAGCGTCCTCGTGGTCTCGCCCGAGAGCGGACAGAGCACGGCGCTCTATGTGAGTGAGAAGGAGTACGGCGAGCTGGAGCGCTGTCTCGGCACCATCGGCGACATCGGCAAGGGCAGGCGCGAGCAGCCGCCGGGCCTCGACATGGGCGACGGCAGCCGTCAGATCAATGTGACGTGGATGGTCCACGACGTGCAGCCGTGGCGGGTGGACCGGGCCTATCCGGTGGCGTCCGGCTCCAAGGACGGCAAGGGCGCCAAGGCCGTGTGGATCCATACGACGACGGACGTCGATTCCATGACCGGCACCTGGCACAAGGCGGAGGATCCGGCTCGTCTGACGGCGCTGTTCAAGAAGCTCGGGGTCATGGGCGCGTCGGCGGACGGGGGCAATCAGGCGATACCGCCGAGGACGGATGCGGACCCACCGCCGACGACCGCCCCGGAAGCCGCCGGGCCGGGGCAGGCGGCCACCGCACGGGCCGATGACGCGTCGGGAGACAGCGGCACGGACTGGTGGTGGGCGGCAGGGGGCGTCGCGGCGGGGGCCGCGGGAGCGCTGCTGCTGCGGGGGCCGCTCACCAAGCGGCGGTCCTTCCTCGTCTCGCTGCGTGGGCGACGGTCTCATGAGGATGGCCCGCGGCAGGAGTTGAGAGATGTATGAGGGCTGCGGCCGCTCCCGGCCGGTGAGTTGGCCGGCCGGGGCGGCTGTTCAGCTCGGAGGGTCAGTGGGCCGGCAGGCCCGGGGCCGGATGGGCGGCCATCAGGTCGGCGACCTCGGACCGGATCGTCGTCAGGGCGTCCTCGTCACCGGCACGGGCCGCGGCGACGCCTCGGTCGATCCAGTCGGCGACGGTCGGCATGTGCTGCGTTCCCAGGCCGCGGGAGGTGAGCGAGGGGGTGCCGATGCGGATGCCGGAGGGGTCGAAGGGCTTCCTCGGGTCGTACGGCACGGTGTTGTAGTTGACGACGATCCCGGCCCGGTCGAGGGCCTTGGCGGCGACCTTGCCCGGGACGTCCTTGGGGGTGAGGTCCATCAGGATCAGGTGGTTGTCGGTGCCGCCGGAGACCAGGTCGAAGCCGCGGGCGAGCAGCGCTTCGGCGAGGGCCTGGGCGTTGGCGACGACCGCGTGGGCGTAGTCGCGGAAGGAGGGCTGCGACGCCTCGTGCAGGGCGACGGCGATGGCGGCGGTGGTCTGGTTGTGCGGGCCGCCCTGCAGGCCGGGGAAGACCGCCTTGTCGATGGCCTTGGCGTGCTCCTCGCGGGACATCAGCATCGCGCCGCGCGGGCCGCGCAGGGTCTTGTGGGTGGTCGTGGAGATCACGTCGGCGTGCGGCACCGGTGAGGGGTGCGCGCCGCCCGCGATCAGGCCGGCGATGTGCGCGATGTCGGCGACGAGGACGGCCCCCGCCTCGTGGGCGATCTTGGCGAAGGCGGCGAAGTCGATGGTGCGAGGGAGGGCGGTGCCACCGCAGAAGATCAGCTTGGGGCGTTCCTTGAGGGCCAGGTCGCGCACCTCGTCGAAGTCGATGCGGCCGGTGTCGTGGCGGACGCCGTACTGGACGCCGCGGAACCACTTGCCCGTGGCGGAGACACCCCAGCCGTGGGTGAGGTGGCCGCCCATCGGGAGGGCCATGCCCATCACGGTGTCACCGGGTTCGGCGAAGGCGAGGTAGACGGCGAGGTTGGCCGGGGAGCCGGAGTAGGGCTGGACGTTGGCGTGCTCGACGCCGAAGACGGACTTGGCGCGGGCGACGGCAAGGCGTTCGACGGGGTCGATGTTCTGCTGGCCCTCGTAGTAGCGGCGGCCCGGGTAGCCCTCGCTGTACTTGTTCTGCAGGACCGTGCCGGAGGCTTCGAGGACGGCGGTGGAGACGTAGTTCTCGCTGGGGATCAGGCGCAGGGTGTCGGCCTGGAGCTGCTCCTCGGCGCCGATGAGCGCGGACAGCTCGGGGTCCTGTGCGGCGAGCGCGGGGTGGTTGAGGGTGTTCGGGGCATCCGCGGAGACCGCGGAATGCGAGGAACTGGGCGAAGGGGAGTGAGTCATGGCGTCCTCCGGGGCGAGCGGTGAGTGTCCGGTCGTGGTCCCGGGGTGCCCAGGCGGTCGGCACCTCGAAGGTTCTGCCTCGCACGGCTTCCTCGGGGTCCGTTCCCCGTGCGCCAGTCGCCGTGCTGTAAAGACCAGCCTATCGGGCACGCCGGGGCGGCAGGTTTCCTCGTCCGGGATCCGAGCGACGATAGAACTTGGGCGCCACACCCGCCCCATGCCGCAGGACGAACGGAGACCCCGTGTCGACTACCGAAGAGTTCATCACGTCGGCCGAAGCGCACAGCGCGCACAACTACCACCCGCTGCCCATCGTGGTCGCGTCGGCCGAGGGTGCCTGGATGACGGACATCGAGGGGCGCCGCTACCTCGACATGCTCGCCGGGTACTCGGCGCTGAATTTCGGGCACGGCAACCGCCGCCTGATCGACGCGGCCAAGGCGCAGCTGGAGCGGGTGACGCTCACCTCGCGGGCGTTCCACCACGACCGGTTCGCCGACTTCTGTACGCGGCTCGCGGAGCTGTGCGGCAAGGAGATGGTGCTGCCGATGAACACCGGCGCGGAGGCGGTGGAGACGGCCGTGAAGACGGCCAGGAAGTGGGGGTATCAGGTCAAGGGCGTGCCCGACGGGCGGGCGAAGATCGTCGTCGCGCGCGACAACTTCCACGGGCGGACCACGACCATCGTCAGCTTCTCGACGGACCCCGAGGCGCGTGCGGACTACGGCCCGTACACGCCGGGTTTCGAGATCGTGCCGTACGGCGATCTGACCGCGCTGCGGGCCGCGGTCACGGAGAACACCGTGGCCGTGCTCCTCGAGCCGATCCAGGGCGAGGCCGGGGTTCTGGTGCCGCCGGCCGGATATCTCCAGGGCGTAAGGGAGTTGACCAAGGAGCGGAACGTCCTCTTCATGGCGGACGAGATCCAGTCGGGGCTCGGCAGGACGGGCAGGACGTTCGCGTGCGAGCACGAGGGCGTGGTGCCGGATGTGTACATCCTGGGCAAGGCGCTCGGCGGGGGTGTCGTGCCGGTGTCCGCGGTGGTCGCGGACGCGGATGTCCTCGGGGTGTTCAAGCCCGGGGAGCACGGGTCGACGTTCGGTGGCAATCCGCTGGCGTGCGCGGTGGCGCTTGAGGTCGTCGACATGCTGAGCTCGGGCGAGTTCCAGCAGCGGGCCACCGAACTGGGCGAGCATCTGCACGCCGAGCTGGGGCTGCTCGCGGGCACGGGCGCGGTGACGCAGGTGCGGGGCCGCGGGTTGTGGGCGGGCCTCGACATCGAGCCGTCGCACGGCACGGGCCGGGAGATCTCCGAGAAGCTGATGGACCGGGGTGTGCTGGTCAAGGACACCCACGGGTCGACGATCCGGATCGCGCCGCCGCTGGTGATCAGCAAGGAGGACCTGGACTGGGGGCTTGATCAACTGCGGGGAGTGCTGGCCTAGTTCCGCTTACCGATTACCGAGGGCCCGGTCAGTCGCCGGTGACCGATCCGTTCGCCAGTGGACCGTCCGCCAGGTCCGGGGCGGGGGCGTCGTGGCCGCGGGTGTACGCGGCCGCGTAGTCGTCCTCGCCGAGGGCTGTGCGGGAGCGTTGTGCGGCGCGGTCGACGTCGAAGCGTTCGGCCGGCGGCAGGGGGCTGCCGGTTGCCTCGCGCAGGGCGGCGGCGGCTCCGAGGAGTTCGGCGGCGCGGGTGTGGTCGTGCGCGAGGGAGCGGGCTCCGGCCAGGCCTTCGAGGGCTTGGGCGACCGCGCGCTCGTCGCCCGTGCCGCGGGCCACGGTGAGGCCCTCCCGGTGGAGTTCCTCCGCGCGTGCCGCGTCACCGCGCTGCTCGGCTACGTAGCCGAGCTGGGCCAGGATCAGGGCGGTGCCGGAGTGGACACCGAGGCGGCGGTTCCAGGCGAGCCAGGGCAGGAGGTGCTTCTCGGCGGCGTCCAGTTCGCCGAGGCGACGGGCGCCGATGGCCAGGCCCGTCTCGGCGAACTGCTGCGCGGGCCCGTGCGAGTGCTGGGCGGCGAGGCGTGCGGCGCGCTCGTGGAAGTCGGTGGCCGCGGCGTCGTCACCGGTGAGCAGGGCGATGCGGCCGAGGCGGGCGAGGCGGAAGGACACGTCGGTCCACAGCTGGAGCTCCTCAGCGCCGCGCATGCCGTCGCGGTGGAGCCGGGCGGCACCCTCGTAGTCGGCGGCGATCTCGGCGAGCACGCCCAGCTGCTCGGACGCCTGCAACTGGCCCCAGCGGTCGCCCAGTCCGGCGAACAGCGCGGCGCTGGCCTCGGCGTCGCGCCGCAGGGTCGCGAGGTCGCCGCGGTAGAGGGCACGGGTGGCGCGGGTACTGAGAGCGGCGGCCACGCCCCAGCGGTCGTCCGCCGCGCGGAACTCCTCCAGGATCTCGTCGACCTGGGTCTCCTCGCTCCTCGTACGGTCGAATCCGCAGCGGGCGTAGGCGAGGAGCCAGCGGGAGCGGAGGTCGGCGCCTTCCGCGTCGGCATCGGTGCCGATGTCGGTGTAGGGGGCGTCGTCGCCGGTGAGCAGGGCGAGGGCGGCGCGGGCCGTGCGGGCGGAGGCGCGGGGCTGGGCTGTGGCGGTGACGGTATCTGTCTCCCCGGACGGGGGCAGGTTCAGGGCGAGGGTCAGGGAGCGCTCCGCTTCGCCCAGGCGACCGCGCAGGAACCAGTACCAGGTCAGGGAGTTGGCCAGACGCAGGGCGAGGGCGGCATCGCCTTCGGCCTCGGCCCACTCCAGCGCGGTGCGCAGGTTGACGGCCTCGGAGTCGAGGCGGTGCAGCCACTGTTGCTGGCCGGGGCCCATGAGTTGGGGGGCGGCGCGTTCGGCGAGGTCGGCGTAGTGGTGGGCGTGGCGGCGGCGTACGTCCTTCGCCTCCCCCGCCTCGTCGAGCCGTTCGAGGCTGTAGGCGGTGACGGATTCCAGCATGCGGTAGCGGATGCCGTGGGTGCGGTCAGCTGCTTGGGGGGTTGTGGCAGTGAGGAGGGAGCGGTCGACGAGGCGGGTGACGAGGTCGAGCACGTCCGCTGCGTCGCCGGGAGCGGAGCCGCCAGGAGCGGAGCCGCCGGGAGTGAAGCTGCCGGGAGCGGAGCCGCCGGGAACGCTGCCGCCGGGAGCGGAGCTGCCGGGAGCAGAGCTGCCAGGAACGCTGCCGCCGGGAGCGGAGCTGCCGGGAGCAGAGCCGCCGGGAGCGGAGAAGCCGGGAACGCTGCCGCCAGGAGCGGGGCCGCCGGGAGCGAAGCCTCCGGGAGTGAAACTGCCAGGAGCGGAGCCGCCGGGAGTGATGCCGTACACCGCTTCGGCGGAGTCCAGGGTGAAACCGCCGCAGAACACGGCGAGTTGGCGCAGTGCGCCCTGTTCCTCCACCGTCAGCAGCTCCCAGCTCCAGTCGATCATCGCGCGGAGGGTGCGCTGTCGGGCGGGGGCGTCCCTGCGTACCTGATTGAGCAGCCGGAACCGGTCGTGCAGCCGATCGGTGAGGGCGTGCACGCCGAGGGCGCGTACGCGGGTGGCGGCCAGTTCTATGGCGAGTGGTATGCCGTCGAGGCGGCGGCAGATGAGGGCGGCGGCGGGGGTGCTCTCCGCATCCAGTACGAAGCCGGGGGCGGCGGCAGCGGCACGCTCGGCGAACAGCGCCAAGGCCTCGCCCTCCGCGAGCGGCGCGACTGCCTCCAGGGTCTCGCCGGCGAGGGCGAGCGGCTCCTGGCTGGTGGCGAGGACGCGCAACTCGGGGGCGTGCCGGAGGAGCTCGGAGGTCAGGGCGGCCACCTGCTCCAGGACGTGCTCGCAGTTGTCGAGGACGAGGAGGAGACGACGAGGGGCGAGGGCTCGGGCGAGGAGTCGCACCAGCGTGGGGGGGGTGTCGGGGGTCGGGGGCGGGTCCGGTACCGGGGGCGGGTCCGGTACCGGGGGCGTGCCGGGGGCCGGGGGCCTGCCGGGGGCCGGAGGCCTGCCCGGTAGCGAGAACTTGCCCTGCGCTCAGGGCCTGCCCTGCGCCGGAAGTCTGCCCCGCGCCGGGGACTTGATCAGCGTCGAAGGCCGAGTGGGCGCCGAAGGCTTGCCCCGCGCCCAGGGCCCGCACGGCGCCAAAAACCTCCCCGGTACCGAGGGTCTGCCCAGCGCCGGAAGCCTGCCTTGCACCGGAGTCCTGCCCCGAGCCGGAAGCCTGTCCCGCGCCGGGGACTTGACCAGCGTCGAAGGCCGAGTCGGCGCCGAAGGCTTGCCCCGCGCCCAGGGCCCGCACAGCGCCAAAAACCTCCCCGGTACCGAGAACTTGCCCTGCACTCAGGGCCTGCCCAGCGCCGGAAGCCTGCCTTGCACCGGAGTCCTGCCCCGAGCCGGAAGCCTGCCCCGCGCCAGGGACTTGACCAGCATCAAAGGCCGAGTCGGCGCCGAAGGCTTGCCCCGCGCCCAGGGCCCGCACAGCGCCAAAAACCTCCCCGGTACCGAGAACTTGCCCTGCACTCAGGGCCTCCCCGGTACCGAGGGTCTGCCCTGCGCCGAACGCCGAGTTCGTGGCTTCGGGCGTGGTTGTACTCGGCCGCCGCTCGGCCGATGCCGTGGCGGCGTTGCCATCCGGCTCACGCGTTTCCTCGCGCGTCCCCTCACGCACCTCCTCGCGCGTTCCCTCGTGCGCCACCTCACTCGTCCCCTCACGCACCACCTCACGCGCCCTCTCACGCGTCCCCTCGTGCGCCACCTCACGCGTCCCCTCCCGCGCCCCCTCGCGGATGAGTGACGGGTCGTCCCGGATGCCCAGTGTCGCTGCCACCGTTTCGGCGACGTCGCCCTTCGTGCCGGACAGTTCCACCAGCCAGACGCCCTCCTTGAAGTCGTCCGCGAGTCCCGCCGCCGCCTCCACCGCCAGGCGGGTCTTGCCGACGCCGCCCGGTCCCGTCAGCGTGACGAGGCGTGACGCTCCTACCAGCTCCCGCACCCGGGACACCGCGCCCTCCCGGCCCACGAGGGCGGTGACGGGGGCGGGCAGGTTCGTCCGGGGGTGAAGTGCCTCCGGCTCCGGCTCAGCCTGCGCCGCCTCGGAGAGGTCGGAGGAGGGCTCCGAGCGCGGTCGCGGTCCTCGTCCTTCCGCCCTCGGTGCCGCCAGTTCCGGTGACTGGCGGAGCATTGCCTCCTGGAGTGCGGCGAGTTCCGCGCCGGGGTCCATGCCCAGGTCGTCCGCCAGGCGCTCGCGCAGGTCCCGATAGGCGTCCAGCGCCTCCGTCGGGCGCCCCGCCAGGTACAGCGCCCTCATGTACGCGCCCCGCAGCCTCTCCCGCAGCGGCTGCTCGGCCACGAGGTCCGCCAACTCATCCGCCAGCGAGGCGTGTTCACCGGGGGCGGCCAGGTCAAGGCGCAGCTCCGCCCGCACCTCCTGAGCCGTGAGCCGCTGTTCCTCCAGGCGAGCCACCGCCACCCGCACGAACTCCGCGTCGCGGAAATCCGCGTACGCCGGTCCGCGCCACAGCGTCAGCGCCTCGGAGAGGAGCGAGACCCTCGTCCGCGCATCAAGGGTGTCGTGCGTGTTGGGTGTGTTGGGTGTGTCGTACGCGCGTGATGTCAGGGCCACGAACCCTGCCGCGTCCGTCAGTTGCTCCGGCGCCACTCCCTCCGGGGCCCGCAGCAGATACCCGGCCGGGCCGTACGCCACGAGTTCCCGCGCGCCCGGCTCCGCCTTCTCCAGGGCCCTGCGCAGCTGGGAGATCTTGGTCTGGAGGCTGTTGGCGGGGTTGCCCGGCAGCCGTTCGCCCCACAGGCCGTCGATCAGGACGTCAGCGGGGACCGGCCGCCCCTGGTGGATCAGGAGATTCGCGAGCAGGGCACGGACCTTCGGCTCGGGAACCGGGACGACCGTCCCGTCCGCCGTGCGCACCGTCAACGGGCCCAGCACCTCGAATCGCATGCCGCCACGTTAATGCGGGCCGCGGCGGGGCCCCCGCGGCCGTGCGCGAGCCGTCAGTGGTCCGTGCGCGGCCCCGGGCACGGTAGTCCACGTGACCAGGAAGGGCCGGACGGCAGCCCGGTCACACGGACCGAAGCCGAACGAAGCGCAAGCCACGACCCGGAAGGACCACCACCATGTCCAGCTCCCAGTCCAGTTCCAAGTCCAGTTCCAAGTCCAGCTCCCCTACCCTCACCGCCACCCCCACCACCTCCCGCGAGGTCCGCCTCGCCGCCCGCCCCACCGGTGAACCCACCCCCGCCGACTTCGAGTTGGTCACCACCGACATCCCGGAGCCCGCCGAGGGGCAGATCCTGGTCCGCAACACCTGGATGTCCGTGGACCCGTACATGAGGGGCCGCATGAACGACGCCCCCTCCTACATCCCGCCCTTCGCACTCGGCGCCGCCCTCGAAGGCAGCGCGGTCGGCGAGGTCGTCGCCTCCCGTGCCGAGCATGTGCCGGTGGGCGCGACCGTCTCGCACTTCCTCGGGTGGCGCGAGTACGCCGTCGTGGACGCCGCCACCGCCACGGTCATCGACACCACGCTCGCCCCGGCCCCCGCCTACCTCGGCCCCCTGGGCACCACGGGCCTGACCGCGTACGCCGCGCTCACCCGCACCGCCCCCGTCCGCGAGGGCGACGTCGTCTTCATCTCGGCGGCGGCGGGCGCGGTCGGCAGCGTCGCCGGGCAGTTGGCCCGCGAGCTCGGTGCCTCCCTCGTGATCGGCTCGGCGGGCGGACCGGCGAAGACCAAGAAGCTGCTCGACACGTTCGGCTACGACGCGGCCATCGACTACCGCCAGGGCGGCATCCCCGAACAGCTCGCCCAGGCCGCCCCCGACGGCATCGACGTCTACCTGGACTCGGTCGGCGGCGATCACCTCGAAGCCGCCATCGGAGCCATCCGCACCGGCGGACGTATCGCCCTCGTGGGTGCCATCAGTGGCTACAACACCACCACACCCACGCCCGGACCGAGCAACCTCTTCCGCGCCGCGACCCACGAGGCGACCCTGCGCGGCATGCTCGTCAGCAGCCACTTCGACCTGTTCCCCGAGTGGATCGGCAAGGCCACGGGCCTGCTCGACGACGGCACCCTGCGCACCGAGCAGACCGTCGTCGAGGGCATCGAGCAGGCGTCCGACGCCTTCCTCGGTGTGCTTCGCGGCGCCAACACCGGCAAGATGCTCGTCCGCCTGGCGCCGGCCACAGCCCCCGCACCGACTCCCTGACCGGTCTGCTCACCCCTCACGCCCGGGTCAGACTCATGCGCGAAGGCCACACCGTCGACCTCCTCGACCTCCTCGACCTGCACGCCGAGGGCTTCGACCCCCGGATGGCCGAGGCGGACGAGCCGGACTGGGCGGACCGCGACAAGACGTACTCGGACGAAGTGCACGCCCACATGCGGCGCGTGGCGGCTGCCGACACCGTCATCGTCGTCTTCCCCCTGTGGTGGTTCGGGCTCCCGGCCCTGGCCAAGGGGTGGATCGACCGGGTGTGGAACTACGGGTTCGCCTACGGCCGCTCCCGCCCCCGCCTCGGTGCACTTCGTGTACGACTCGTTGAACGCGGGCGAGGCCGCGTTCAAGGAGACGGACGGACGGACGCGGCCCTCGACGGACTGGACCTCGGCCGACCGGGTCCAAGCAGCCCCGGCCTCAGCGCTTGAGCCCCACCTCAGCGCTTGAGGCCCACGCCCCCGAACATGGCCACGTCCTCGACCCCGGCCGCCTCCTCCGCGCGCCAGCGGTTGCACGACACCACACCGGGTTCCAGGAGCTCCAAGCCGTCGAAGAACTGGGCGACTTGCTCGGGCGGGCGCTGCGTGAGCCTGGGCGTGCCGTTCTCGTTCCAGAACGCCACCGCTTCGTCCACGTCAGGCATCGCCGGGCAGGTGATCGTGTGCGAGAGGACCAGGTGGCTGCCGGCCGGCAGCGCGTCGAGCAGACGGCGCACGATGCCGTACGCCTCGGAGTCGTCCTCGATGAAGATGACGACCCCGAGCAGGATCAGCCCGACGGGCTGGTCGAAGTCGAGTGTCTTGGCGGCGTGTTCGAGGATCGCGTCGACGTTGCGCAGATCCTCGTCGAGGTAGTCGGTCCTGCCCTCGGGGGCGCTGGTGAGCAGGGCGCGGGCGTGGGTGAGGACCAGCGGGTCGTTGTCCACGTAGACGACACGGGACTCGGGGGCGATCCGCTGCGCGACCTCGTGGGTGTTGTCCGCGGTCGGCAGTCCGGTGCCGATGTCGAGGAACTGCCGGATGCCGCACTCGGTCACGAGGTGGCTCACGGCGCGCCCGAGGAACTGCCGGTCGGCGAGCGCGTACGCGCCGATTCCGGGGTGCAGCGTGCGGATCTGGTCCCCGGCGGCCTGGTCGACGGGGTAGTTGTCCTTTCCGCCGAGCCAGTAGTTCCAGATCCGGGCCGTGTGAGGCTGCGTGGTGTTGATCCTGCTGTCGGCCATGTCCGGTTCGCCTCCGAGTACGTCTTCGCGATCAACCGGCAGCGTACCCAAGGGACTTAGCGAGCGGGCCGCCCCTCGGGAACGTCGACCTCAGAGAATCACGTGCGGCAGGAACCTCGCGTACTCGTCCGTGATCAGACCGGCCGACTCCCGGATACCGAGCCCCGCCGCCTCGTCCTCGACGACCCACGCACCGAGCACCACACGGTTGCCGTCGAAGTCGGGCAGTGGCGCCAACTCCTGGTAGCAGTAACCCTCTTCACCGCGTACGTCGGTTCCGGCCTCGCCCGGTGGATGGACCGTGACTCCGGCGCCCTCGCGGCCGAGGAGCGGCTTGGTGACGTAGCCGCGCCCGGAAGCGAGCTCCCGAGGCCCGTCCAGATAGGCGGGGAGGAGGTTGGGGTGGCCGGGGTACCGCTCCCAGAGGACCGCGAGCAGCGCCTTGTTGGACAGGAGCATCTTCCAGGCGGGCTCGATCCACAGGGTGGATCCGGTGCCGCCGCCGTTGTCGAGGGTCTCCAGGACGTGCGGGGCGAAGCGGTCGGTGGTCAGCCACTCCCAGGGGTAGAGCTTGAAGCAGCTGCGGATGAAGCCGAGCTTCTTGTCGACGAAGCGCCGCGAGAGCCGGTCCCAGCCGATGTCCTCCATGGAGATGGCCTCGGTGTCGAGCCCGGCCTGCTGCGCGGTCTCGCGCAGATACGCGACCGTCATCAGATCCTCGCCGAGTTCGTCCCCCGCCGAGTGCGCGAAGTACAGCGGGCCGCCGGGCGGAAGCAGCGCGGCCTGCTTCTTCCAGGCGTCGACGAGGCGTTCGTGGAGGGAGTTCCACTGGTCGGCGCCGGGGAAGCACTCCTCCATCCAGAACCACTGGGGGCTCGCGGCCTCGACGAGCGAGGTGGGGGTGTCGGCGTTGTACTCCAGCATCTTGGCCGGGCTGCCCGTGCCGTCGTAATGCAGGTCGAACCGCCCGTAGAGGGAGGGCAGTTCGGCGCGGCGGCGCCAGGCCTCGGTGACGGCCTCGGCCACTCGGGGGTCCGTGATGCCGAGGTCGGCGAGGCGGTCGTGCGTGACGATGTGCTCGGCTGCCGCGAGGCACATCGCGTGCAGCTCCTCGACGACCTCTTCGAGGGCCTCCACCTCGGGCAGGGAGAAGACGTAGCAGGCGGACTCGTCCCAGTAGGGGCGCAGCGAGTCGTCGGGGTAGCGGGTGAGGGGGTAGATGAGCCCCTGGTCCTCGACGGTCTGCTGCCAGCCGGGGCGGGGGGTGAGGGTGCGGCGTTCCATGTCCTCGGTCCTGATTCTCGGTCCTGGTCCTCGGTGCCGCTCAGCCGCCGCCGCTTCCGCTGCCCGAGCAGCCGAAGCCGTCGCGGTCGACGGCCTCGCTGCGGCTGAAGGTGCCGTAGTCGGCGCGGCGGCCGTCGACGTCGGCGTCGTAGTACCAGTCGGCGTCCATGCGGCCGGACTTGCCGGTGCCCGTACCCGTGCCGGTGCCCGTTCCGTAGGAACTGCCACTGGCCTGGCGGCCCTTGCCGTACGAGGAGGAGGACGTACCGCTCTTGCAGTTCTTGTCGGCGACGATTCTGTAGCCGGTGAGGTAGTCGTAGCTGTCGCGGTCCACGCACCGCTTGTCCGGCTCCGAGCCGCACGAGGACAGGGCCGCCGCGAGGACGCCCATGCCGCCGAGCACGACCGTGCTGGACCGCAGCCTCCGACGCCGCGTCCCCTGTTCCGTCTTCTGCGCCTGCGCCTGCGCCTGCGCCTGCTCTGATGGTGCCATCAGGTCTACCGCTCCCCGTTGTCGTACATGTGTCAAAGCTTGATCGGCGATCAGCGTAGGTAAAGGGCCGTGCGCCATGCCAACCGGCTCAGCCGAATCCCTCTCCTCTACAGTCACTTCGTGTCTCTTGGGATGATTTGCGCACTCGGTTCAGCGGTCTGCTTCGGCACGGCCTCCGTCTTCCAGGCCGTCGCCGCGCGCGCCACGGCGCCGGGGACGGGGTCCGGGGTCGACCCCGCGCTGCTGCTGCGCGCGGTGAAGCAGTGGCGGTACGTCGTGGGGCTCGGGCTCGACGGGCTCGGGTTCCTGCTGCAGATCGTGGCGTTGCGCTCCATCCCGATCTATGCCGTCGGCGCGGCGCTCGCCGCGAGCCTCGCCGTCACGGCGGTGGTGGCCTCGCGGATGCTGCGGGTGCGGCTGAGCGGGGTGGAGTGGGCCGCCGTGGCGGTGGTGTGCGCGGGGCTCGCGATGCTGGGGCTCGCTTCGGGGGACGAAGGGGAGCGCGTCGGGTCTACGACTCTGCGGTACGTGATGCTTGGCGTGGCGGTGGGGGTGCTGGCCCTGGGGGCCGTGGCGGGGCGGTTGCCCGGCCGGGGGCGGGCGCTGGCCCTGGGGCTCGGGGCCGGGTTCGGGTTCGGGGTGGTGGAGGTGGCGGTGCGGCTGATCGACGATGTCTCGCCGGGGGCCTTGGTGACCAATCCGGCTTCCTACGCCCTGCTGGTGGGCGGAGGCGCGGCGTTTCTGCTGCTCACGTCCGCGTTGCAGCGGGGGTCGGTGACGACCGCCACCGCGGGGATGGTGATCGGGGAGACGATCGGGCCCGCGGTGGTGGGGGTGGTGTGGCTGGGGGATCGGACCCGGGGCGGAATGGAGTGGGTCGCGGTGCTCGGGTTCGCGATTGCCGTGGTGGGGGCGCTGGCATTGGCGCGCTTCGGCGAGGCGCCGGCTCCTGCGGAGGAGGCGGCGGATTCCAGCCCGTCCGGCGTTTGAGGAGACGGCGGATTCCAACCCACCCGGCATCCCCGTCCGGCGTTTGAGAAGGCGGCGGATTCCGGCCCGCCCGGCGCTTGAGGAGACGGCAGATTCCAACCCGCCCGGCATTTGAGGAGACGGCGGACTCCAACCCACCCGGCATCCCCGTCCGGCGTTTGAGGAGACGGCGGATTCCGGCCCGCCCGGCGCTTGAGGAGACGGCAGAATCCAGCCCACCCCGCACTTGTGAAGACAGCGGACTCCAACCCACCCCGCACTTGAGAAAACGGCAGAATCCAACCCACCCGGCATCCCCGTCCGGCGTTTGAGGAGACGGCGGATTCCGGCCCGCCCGGCGCTTGAGGAGACGGCAGACTCCAACCCGCCCGGCATTTGAGGAGACGGCGGACTCCAACCCACCCGGCGCTTGAGGAGACGGCAGACTCCACCCCGCACTTGAAAAGACGGCAGACTCCAACCCACCCGGCGAATGAGAAGACGGCGGACTCCAGCTCGCCCGGCATTTGAGGAGACGGCGGACTCCAGCCCGTCCGGCGTTTGAGGACGAACTCGGCGGAGCCGGTGATCGGCGGTGCGCACAGACCGCCGAGCCTCACGGCAGGACCCTGCACAGCGCGTCCAACGCCCCCGCCCACGCGTGATCCGGCGGCGTCCCGTACCCCACCACCAGCGCGTCCCGGCCAGGGACCCGCGCCGCCGGGTGGCGGAAGGTGGACAGGCCCTGGACCGCGAGCCGCTGCCAGCTCGCCGCCTGGACCACCGATCGCTCGGTGCCCGGCGGCAGTTCGAGCACCGCGTGCAGCCCCGCGGCGATCCCCGTGGCCCGTACCTCCGGCGCGCGTGCGGCCAGTGCGGCGACCAGTTGGTCGCGGCGGCGCCGGTAGCGCAGGCGCGCGCCCCGCACATGGCGGTCGTACGCGCCCGACGTGATGAACTCCGCGAGCGTCAGCTGGTCGAGCGCTCCGCAGGCCCATTCCGCGCCGCTCTTCGCCTCGACGACCTCGGCGGCGATCGGTGCGGGAAGGACCATCCAGCCGAGCCGCAGGCCGGGGGCGAGGGACTTGCTCGCTGTGCCGAGGTAGACCACGCGGTCGGGGTCGAGGCCCTGGAGCGCGCCCACCGGCTGGCGGTCGTAGCGGAACTCCCCGTCGTAGTCGTCCTCCAGGATCAGCCCGCCCGCGCTCCGTGCCCAGTCGACGGCGGCCGCGCGCCGGTCGGGGTGCAGCGGATCCCCCATCGGGAACTGGTGCGCGGGCGTCAGGAGCGCCGCCCTGGCCCGCCCTGATCCCAACTCCTCTGTGGATGTCCCCAGTTCGTCGAAGGGCAGCGGCCTGGTCCGCAGCCCCGCCCGCTTCAGCAGATTCCAGTGCACGTCGAGGCCGTACGACTCGACCGTCATCTCCCGCAGTCCACGCGCCCGCAGCACACCGCCCAGCACGCTGAGACCTTGCGCGAACCCGGCGCAGATGACGATGCGGTCCGGGTCAGCGTGCACGCCGCGCGCACGGGAGAGGTAGTCGGCGAGGGCGGTGCGCAGCTCGATCCGGCCGCGCGGGTCGCCGTAGCCGAGCGCGTCGTTCGGGGCGGCTGCCATGGCCCGGCGCGCGGCCTTGAGCCAGGCGGCGCGCGGGAAGGAGCCGAGGTCGGGGGTGCCCGGCATCAGGTCGTACGTCGGACCGCCGGCGGCCCTGCGGCGCGGTGCGGGCGCCGCGGGGCGCGGCACGGCGCGTTCGGCCACGCGGGTGCCCGAGCCCTGGCGGGCGGTGAGCCAGCCCTCGGCGACGAGATCCGCGTACGCGTCGGCGACGGTGTTGCGGGCGATGCCCAGGTCGACGGCGAGGGAGCGGGAGGAGGGCAGGCGGGTGCCGGGGGCGAGTCTGCCGCCGCGCACCGCCTCGCGCAGGGCGTCCGTGAGGCCCTTGCGTACGCCGGAGTGCGTCGCCGCCTCACCGGCCATCTCCAGGTGGAGGTCGACGCCCAAAGTGGCCCAGGAATCTTCCATGGGAATGGACCATACCTGTGGGCTACTCCGGCCGTACGGTCGATGGCATGACGACGAATGACAGCACCCCCGCCCCGGCACAGACGCAGACGCAGTCGCAGGCGCAGGCGCAGAGGCAGACGCAGACGCAGACCAAGGAGTACGTCCCCGAACACACGCCCCGCCTCGACTGGCACCAGCACGCCCCCGAGGTCTTCAAGGCGATGGTCAGGCTCGACGCGGCGGCCCGTAAGGGCGTCGACCCGGTGATCCTTGAGCTCGTCAAGATCCGCGCCTCGCAGCTCAACCACTGCGCGCTCTGCGTCGACATGCACAGCAAGGACGCCCTCGCCGCGGGCGAGAGCGTCGAGCGGATCATCCAGCTCAGCGCATGGGAGGAGTCGCAGCACTTCTACACGGCGAAGGAGGTCGCCGCGATCGAGCTCGCCGAGGCGATCACCGTCCTGACGGACGGCTTCGTGCCGGACGCGGTGTACGAGCGGGCGGCGGCCCTCTTCGAGGAGCAGGAGCTGACGCAGCTGATCGCCGCGATCACGGTGATCAACGCGTGGAACCGCTTCGGCGTCTCGACGCGTCAGGTGCCGGGCCACTACAAGGCCGGTGACCACAAGTGAGCGCTCGGACCACTCATCTCGACAAGGGGGTCGGGGCCGCGCTCGCCGCGCTGAGCGCGGCGGCGAAGAAGGGGCTCGGCGACCCCGTGCTCGCCGAGCTCGTGATGATGCGGGCCTCGCAGATCAACGCGTGCGCGTTCTGCCTGGACATGCATGTGGACATCGCCGTGCGGAACGGCGAGACGGCGAAGCGGATCGCACTGCTCAACGCGTGGGCGGAAGCGGGCGAGGTCTTCAGCGAGCGGGAGCGGGCCGCGCTCGCGCTGACGGAGGCGGTCACGGTCCTGACGGACGGGTTCGTGCCGGACGAGGCGTACGAGGCTGCGGCCAAGCACTTCGGCGATTCCGAACTCGCCCATCTCATCGGGGTGATCACCGTCATCAACAGCTGGAACCGGGTGATGGTCAGCCGCCGTACGGAGCCGGGCGGGTACGCGCCATGAGCCTCGTGGACGACTTCCGCGCGCTGCACCGTGGGCGCGCGCCGGGTGACCCGCTGGTCCTGCCGGGGCCCTGGGACGCGGCCAGCGCGCGCGTCTTCGTGGATGCCGGGTTCCCGGCCCTCGCGACGCCGAGCGCGGGGGTCGCGGCGTCGCTGGGGTACGCGGACGGCGAGGTGCCGCCGGACGAGATGTTCGCGGCGGTGGCCCGGATCGTGCGGTCGGTGTCCGGAGCCGTGCCGGTGAGTGCGGACATCGAGGACGGGTACGGCCTGCCGCCGAAGGAACTGGTGGAGCGGCTCCTGGAGACGGGCGCGGTGGGCTGCAACCTGGAGGACTCCTCGAACGCGAACGGGGCTCTCAAGGATCCGCGCGAGCAGGCGGAGTGGCTGGCGGAGGTGCGTTCCGTCGCGGGCGGTGCGGTGTTCCTGAACGCGCGCGTGGACACCTTCATCAAGGGTGTCTCCGACCCCGGCCGGGCGATCGAGCGGGCGCGGCTGTACGTGGCGGCGGGCGCGGACTGTGTCTACCCGATCGGCGCGCCGCAGGAGGTGCTTCCGGAGCTTCGGGCGGGTATCAAGGGCCCCATCAACGTGGGCGCCGGACCGGCTTCCGGTTCCGCCCTGCGGGAGCTGGGCGCGCTGGGCGCCACGCGGATCACTTTCGGCCCGGGGTTGCAGATCCGTGCGACGGAGGCGCTGCGGGAGATCGCTGCCGGGCTGGGGTAGTCGGCTGCGTCTCGCTGCCGGGTGCCCGGCGCCGCCTCGCACCGGGCACGCGGCTGTCGTGGCAACGCCCCGTGCCGGGCGCGCCGTCGTCGTAGCAACGCCCCATGCCGGGCGCGCCGTCGTCGTGGCAACGCCCTGGACCGCCGCTTCGCGGCGGATCTTTCCCGCCCACCCACCCGATTACCCCGCGGAGTAACGGGTGGGTGGGCGGGAGAATCCCGCCGCGAAGCGGTCAAGCCCCCCCCCGCCACGGGGCTACTTAGGCAGCCAGCCCCGCCACTTCGCCTCGTTCCCGGCGACCCACTTCGCCGCCGCGTCCTCCGGCGACATCTTCTTGTCGGCGATCATCAGCGAGACCTCGTTCTGGTCCTCCTCCGACCACTTGAAGTTCTTCAGGAACTCCGCCGCGTCGCCGCCCTTCTTGGCGAAGTCGGCGTTGAAGTACTTCTGCAGAGGCGTGTGCGGGTAAGCGCACTTGATCTTGACGGGGTCGGCGTCGCAGCCCTCCTTGTACTCGGGCAGCTTCACCTCCGTCATCGGCACCTTCTCGAACAGCCACTGCGGCTTGTACCAGTACGTCAGGAACGGCTTCTTGTGCTTGGCGAACTGCTCGATCTGCGTGATCTGCGCCGCCTCGGAGCCCGCGAAGACGACCTCGTAGTCCAGACCGAGGTTCTTCACCAGCGCCTTGTCGTTCGTGACGTACGACGGGGAGCCGTCCATGAGCTGGCCCTTGCTGCCGCTCTCGGAGGTGCGGAAGTCCTTCGCGTACTTGTTCAGGTTCTTCCAGTTGGTGACGTCCGGGTGCTTCTTCGCGAAGTACGTCGGGACGTACCACCCGATGTGACCCGTCACGCCGACATCCCCGCCGGGGACGATCGTCTTCTTGTCCTTGATGTAGCGCTGTTCCTGGTCCGGGTGGCCCCAGTCCTCCAGGATCGCGTCGACACGGCCCTGGCTGAGCGCGTCCCAGGCGGGGACCTCGTCGATCTGGACCCTGTCGACCCGGTAGCCGAGCTCCTTCTTGAGCAGGTACTCGGCGACGGCCACGTCCGCCTGCGCGCCGACCCAGGACTGGACGGACAACGTCACCGTCTTGGCGCCCGCGGCATTGGCGTACGGAGACGCCTGCTTGGTCATGTCCGAGGCACAGCCGGAGAGCGCGAGCAACGCACAGCTCGCCGTGACAGCGCTCATCACACGCGTACGTACTCGCATGTCAGGCACCCTTCTTCGCGCGGCGTTCCGTCGGCTGCGTGACCCGGTCGAGCATCAGGCCGAGGCAGACGATCGCCACACCCGCCACCAGACCCGTCGCGAGGTCGCCCTGCGCGAGGCCGAACACCGCTTCGTAGCCGAGCGCGCCTCCGCCCACCAGGCCGCCGATGACGACGACGGCGAGGATGAGGACGACCGCCTGGTTGACGGCGAGCAGCAGGGCCGGGCGGGCCAGCGGGAGCTGGACCTGGCGCAGTTGCTGCCAGCTGGTGGCGCCCAGCGAGCGGGAGGACTCCATCGCGGCGCCGTTGACCTGGCGCAGGCCCTGCGTGGTGATGCGGATGACGGCGGGCAGCGCGTACACGACGGCTGCGGCGACCGCGGGGGCTCGGCCGATGCCGAAGAGGGCCACGACCGGGATCAGGTACACGAACTGCGGCATCGTCTGGAACACGTCGAGGACGGGCCGCAGCACTTGCTCCAGCCTCGTGCTGCGCGCCGCCGCGACGCCGATGGCGAAGCCGAGGACCACCGTGACGACGACGGCCGCGAGGACCTGCGCGAGCGTGTCCAACGACGGCTTCCACACGCCGAGCACGCCGGTCGCCGCCATCGCGAGGACGGCGGTGAGCGCGGTCTGCCAGGTGCCGATCAGCCAGGCGAGGGCGGCGATGACGAGCAGGATCGACCACCAGGGCATCCCCTGGAGTCCGTCGCGGATCGGGTCGAGGACCCAGGTGGTGAAGTGCGCCGCCCAGTCGGCGGTGCCGCCGACGACGGGCACGTCGGTGTAGATGTGGTCGACCATCCAGTCCTTGGCGGTGTTGACCGGCCCGACGATGTTGACGATCCAGCTCTCCGGCCACTCCAGGCGGTCGGCGAAGCGCGCGGCGAGCGCCGCCACGACGGTGACCGCTCCGGCCACGGCCCAGCCGCGCCGGCCGCGCAGCGGTGAGCTGTCCTCGGTGTTGTCGCCGAGCCGCTCCCCCGCCGCGCCCGTCACGCGGTCGAGGACCACGGCGAGCAGCACGATCGGGATTCCGGCCGCGAGCGCCGCGCCGACGTCCACCGAGCCGAGGGCCTGGTAGACGCGGTCACCGAGACCGGCGCCGCCGATCATCGACGCGATGACGGCCATGCCGAGCGCCATCATGATCGTCTGGTTGAGGCCGAGCAGCAGTTCCTTGCGGGCCAGCGGGAGGCGCGCCGAGAGCAGGCGCTGGCGGGCGGTGGTGCCGAGCGACGTCACCGCCTCCATCACGCCGCCGTCGGCGCCGCGCAGGCCGAGCGCGGTGAGCCGGGCCATCGGCGGGGCCGCGTACACGACGGTCGCGATGACCGCGGCGGGCACGCCGATGCCGAAGACCAGGGCGACGGGCAGCAGGTACGAGAAGGCGGGGAGCACCTGCATGGTGTCGAGGACCGGCCGCAGGATGCGGTAGACGCGGTCGCTCAGACCGCCGGCGAGCCCGAGCAGCATGCCGAGCACGACGGAGACGAGCACGGCCACGATCATCAGGGCCAGCGTCTGCATCGTCGGCACCCACATGCCGAGCATCCCGCACAGGCCGAACGAGGCGGCGGCCAGGACCGCGAGCCGTACGCCCGCCACGCGCCACGCGATGAGCGCGGCGCCGACGGTCACTCCGGCCCAGCCGGCCGCGAGCAGCACGAGGTAGACACCGCGGATGGAGAGCACGATGCCGTTGGAGATGTTGCCGAGGACATAGACGAACAGCGGGTGGCTGTCGCGGTTGTCGATGATCCAGTCGGTGGTCTTGCCGAGCGGCTCGGTCAGGTCGACGGTGAGCGCGTCGGGCCAGGCGCCCGACGCCCACTTGGCGTTGACGATCGGCACGAGGATCGCCGCGGCGACGGCGAGCAGCAGGAGCTTGCCGACGGCGCGGTGGCGCAGGAGCGCGCCGATGCCCGTATCTCGTACGGGACTCGATGCGGTGGCGGTGGCCATCAGGCGACCACCTCGCCGGTGTCGGAGCGCCCCTTGTCGGGCTTCTGCGCCGGGTCGCCGGGCTTCTGTGCCGGGGCCACGCCCGCGACGACGCCGAGCAGCGCCTCGTGGTCGACGACGCCGAGACAGCGCGGTCCGTCCATCACGCGCACCGGGAAGCCGGACTTGGCGACGGCCTCGATGGCGTCGGCGACCTTGGCGTCGGGCGCGAGCGCGGGGCCGCGGCCCTGCTCGTCGGCGTCGGCGGGGCGCATGGCGGTGCGCACGCTCATCACGTCGGCGCGTGCCACGTCCCGTACGAAGTCGCGTACGTAGTCGTCGGCCGGGGAGCCGACGATCTCCTCGGGCGTGCCGAGCTGCACGATGCGGCCGTCGCGCATCAGCGCGATGCGGTCGCCAAGGCGCAGGGCCTCGCTGAGGTCGTGGGTGATGAAGACCATGGTGCGGCCCTCTTCGCGGTGCAGGCGGATGACTTCTTCCTGCATGTCGCGGCGGATCAGCGGGTCGAGCGCGCTGAACGGCTCGTCGAAGAGGAGGACTTCGGGGTCGACGGCGAGGGCGCGGGCGAGGCCCACGCGCTGCTGCTGACCGCCGGAGAGCTGTCCGGGCTTGCGCTGCTCGAGTCCTTCGAGGCCGACCTTGGCGACGACTTCGAGGGCCTTGGCGCGGCGCTCGGCCTTGCCGACGCCCTGGATCTCCAGGCCGTACGCGACGTTGTCGAGGACGGTGCGGTGCGGGAGGAGGCCGAAGTGCTGGAAGACCATCGCGGCGCGGTGCCTGCGCAGTTCGCGCAGGCGCGCCTTGTCCATGGCCAGGACGTCCTCGCCGTCGATCGCGACGGCCCCGGAGGTCGGCTCGATCAGGCGGGTGAGGCAGCGTACGAGCGTCGACTTGCCGGAGCCCGACAGGCCCATGACGACGAAGACCTCGCCCTTCTTCACCTCGAAGGACACATCGCGCACGGCGGCGGTGCAGCCGGTCTGCTCACGCAGTTCGGCGGGCGTGAGGTCGTGGACCGAGGTGTCGCCCGGTATTCGGTCGGCCTTCGGACCGAATACCTTCCAGAGGTTCTCGACGGCGAAGACGGGTCCGTCGGCGGACTCCTGCTTCGACGGCGGCGTCGTGTCTTCCGCGTTCTTCACCAAGGCCTCGCTCATCGGCCGTCACCACCCAGCATCTCGGCACATTTCTCCCCGACCATGAGCACTCCGATCATCGGGTTCACGGCGGGCATCGTCGGGAAGACGGATGCGTCCGCGATACGGATTCCTTCGAGTCCCCGGATCTTCAACTCCGGGTCGACCACGGCGAGTTCATCGGTGGCGGCACCCATGCGGCAGGTTCCCGCCGGGTGGTACACCGTGTGCGCGGCCTTGCGCACGAGCTCGCTGATCTCGGCGTCCTCGGTCACCTCGGGACCGGGGAACACCTCGCGCTTGAGCCACTTGGCGAACGGCTCGGACTGCGCGACCTTGCGGGCCAGCTTGATGCCGTCGACCAGGGTCTGCCCGTCGTAGTCCTCTTCGTCCTCGAAGTACTTGAAGTCGAGGGCGGGCTTGACCTCGGGGTCGGCCGACGTGAGGTAAATACGGCCGCGCGCACGGGACTTGGTGATGTTCGGCGTCATCGACACGCCGTGCTCCGGGCGTTCGTAGCCCAGGCGCTCCGGGTTGTCCGTGAACGGGATCTGGTAGAAGTGGAACATCAGGTCCGGGCCCTTGTGGTCCGGGTCCCGCTTCACGAACAGGCCCGCGTCGGAGTCCATCGCGGAGTTGCCGGGGATCGGTCCGTTGGTCTCCCAGACGATGACCGACTCGGGGTGGTCGATGAGGTTCTCGCCGACGCCAGGCAGGTCGTGCACGACCGGGATGCCGAGGGCTTCGAGGTCCTTGGCGCGGCCGATGCCGGAGTGCATCAGCAGACGCGGGGTGTCGACCGCTCCCGCGCACACGAGCACCTCGCGGCGGGCGGTGAGCAGCTTCTCCACACCCTCCTTGGTGCGGATGTGGACGCCGCGCGCGGTCTTGCCGTCCAGCTCCAGCTTGGTGGCCCAGGTCTCCAGGAAGAGGTGGAGGTTCGGGCGGTCACCGGCCTCCATGTGGGGGTGGAGGTAGGCGACGGACGCGGAGGAACGCTTGTTGTTCTCCGGGTGGTACGAGAGGTCGAAGAAGCCGACGCCCTCGTCGAAGGGCTTGTCGTTGAAGCCGATGACCTCGGGGATGCCGAGCGCGTCCTGCGCCGCGGCGACCCAGTCGGTGGCGATCTGGTTCTGGTCCTTCTTGGCGACGCGCACGATGTTGTTGCGCAGCTTGCCGAAGAAGGGGTCCATCGCCGCGGCGCCCCAGCCGGTGGCGCCCGCCTCTTCCCACTCGTCCCAGTCGGACGGCAGCGGCTTGAACGAGATCAGCGTGTTGTGCGACGAGCAGCCGCCGAGGACCTTGGCGCGGCTGTGCAGGATGTGCGAGTTGCCGCGCGGCTGCTCGGTGGTCGTGTAGCCGTAGTCGAGGTCGCCGCCCAGGAGGCCGAGCCAGCGGCGCAGCGTGAGGACGTCGTCGCGGTCGATGTCGCTGGGGCCGCCCTCGATGACGGCGACGGTGACGTCCGGGTCCTCGGTGAGGCGGGATGCGATCACCGAACCTGCGGTGCCGCCGCCGACGATGACGTAGTCGTACTCGGTGGTCTCAGCCATGCGTGCTGCTCCTCTTCCTGCGAGGTGTGGTGCCAAGGTGCTCGCGCGTAATGAGCGGGGGGTGCTCGGAACTTCGGACATACGTGCGCGGGGGCGGGACTGCCGCCCCCGCGCACGCCTCTACGTGTCGGGCCTCAGCCCGCGAACCAGCGGACCGGCTGCGGTGCGAGGTTCTGGTAGATGTGCTTGGACTCGCGGTACTCGGCGAGTCCGGCGGGTCCGAGCTCGCGCCCGACGCCGCTCTTGCCGAAGCCGCCCCACTCCGCCTGCGGCAGGTAGGGGTGGAAGTCGTTGATCCAGACCGTGCCGTGGCGCAGGCGCCGGGCCATGCGGCGGCCGAGGCCCGCGTCGTTGGTCCAGACGGCGCCCGCGAGGCCGTACTCGGTGTCGTTGGCGAGCGCGACGGCCTCGTCCTCGGTGCGGAAGGTCTCGACGGTCAGGACCGGGCCGAAGACCTCTTCGCGCACGACGCGCATCTCGCGGTGGCACTGGTCGAGCACGGTCGGCTCGTAGAAGTAGCCGGTGGCGGGGCGCGTCTCGCTCGGCTCGGGGCGCTTGCCGCCGGTGCGCAGGACCGCGCCCTCCTCCAGGGCGGACGCGACGTACGCCTCGGTCTTCTCGCGCTGCTGCTGCGAGACGAGCGGGCCGCACTCGACGCCGTCCTCGGTGCCGCGGCCGAGCCTGATGCGGCTTGCGCGGCGGGCGAGTTCGGCGACGAAGCGCTCGCGCACCGACTCCTCGATGATGAGGCGGCCACCGGCGGAGCAGACCTGACCGCTGTGGATGAAGGCGGCGTTGAGTGCCTGGTCGACGGCGGTGTCGAAGCCCTCTTCGGTGGCGCAGGCGTCGGCGAAGACGACGTTCGGGTTCTTGCCGCCGAGTTCGAGGGCGACCTTCTTGACGCCGAGCGCCGCGGCCTGGGCGACCTTGGTGCCGGAGACGAGGCCGCCGGTGAAGGAGACCAGGTCGACGTCGGGGTGGTCGGACAGGCGCGCGCCGACGGTGTGGCCGGGCCCCGTCACGATGTTGGCGACACCGGCCGGGAGGCCCGCCTCGACGAGCAGCTCGATCAGCGCGACCGTCGTCAGCGGAGTGACCTCACTCGGCTTGATGACGAAGGTGTTGCCCGCGGCGAGCGCGGGGGCGACCTTCCAGCTGGCCTGAAGGAGCGGGTAGTTCCACGGCGTGATCATCGTGCAGACGCCGACCGGCTCGTGCACGACGACGCTGTGGATGTCGTCGGACCCCGCGTCGACCACGCGGCCCGCGCCCTCGCCGATCACCAGGTCGGCGAAGTACCGGAAGGCGTCGGCGACGCAGTCGACGTCGACACGGCCCTCCTCGACGGTCTTGCCCGCGTCGCGGCTCTCCAGGAGCCCGATCTTCTCCCGGTCGCGTACGAGGAGGTCCGCGACGCGGCGCAGCAGCGCGGCCCGTTCGGCGACGGGCGTGGCCGGCCACGGTCCGTGATCGAAGGCCTCGCGTGCGGCGGCGATGGCCGCGTCGGTGTCCTCGGTGCCGCCCTCGGCGATCAGTGCGAACGGCTTGGCATCCGCCGGGTCGAGGATCTCGCGCGTGGCGCCGGAGAGGGCGTTACGCCACTCTCCGCCCACATGGATGGTCTGTTGTGCGGACACGTCCCGTTTGCCTTCCGTTCCTGTCATACGCCCCGCCTGTCACTCGCGGTAGCCGGGTCCACCTGCCCTGACGTGAAGAAACCATGCGCATTACATAACTGAAAGTGCGCTGTGTCACTGCGCGTGCAGGCACCTGGGGCGAAACGTACGCTCGAAGAGGGGTTTATCCCTGGAGGTGGCGCTATGCGCGGAATATCCAAGAGGCACGCCTGGGGCACCGCGGCCTGTACGGCGGCCTGCACGGCGGCCGCGCTCCTGGTCGCACCGTCTGTCGCGCTCGCCGACACGGAGGATCTGAGCGCACAGGAGATCTCCGACAAGGCGGAGAAGGAGCTGCTGGACGCCAAGTCGGTGCACCTGAAGCTGGAGCAGAAGGGCCCGGACACCGACAGCGCCGAGCCGGTCTCCATGGACCTCACCCTGGACCAGGACGACAACTGCGTCGGCTCGCTGCGCATGGCCGACGACGGCGGCAGCCTGGAGCTGATCAAACAGGGCGAGAAGGTGTGGATGAAGCCCGACCTCGCCTTCTGGAAGGCCCAGCTCCCCGGCGGCCAGGGCGAGGCAGCCGCCGAAGTCGTCGGGGACCGCTATCTCTACGGCACGACCGACGACGCCCTGCTCAAGGACATGGCCGGGGTCTGCGACCTGAACGCGATCCAGGACGAGGTCAAGGACAAGTCGGACGACAACACGGCCCTGAAGAAGGGCGAGACGACCAAGGTCGACGGCACCCCCGCGATCCCCGTCTCCGGCAGGGAGGACGGCAAGACCACCACGCTGTACGTCGCGACCGAAGGCACTCCGTACCTGGTCAGGGCCACGGAGAAGGGCGAAGGGACCGACTCGACGCTGACGCTCGGCGACTACGACAAGCCGGTCCCGTCGAAGACTCCGTCGGAGGAGGACTCCGTGGACGTGTCCCAGCTGCAGGGCCAGGTGACGGACAAGCCGAACACCTACTGAAGGCCGGACACCTACGGAATCTCGTCCAGACCCTCGGGGTCGAGGTCCGCGGGCTCGTCCTGCACGGCGAGCCCGGCCACCCACAGCGGCATCAGCCAGTGCACGACGAACGCGGTGAAGAGCACGGGGAAGAGCAGCCCCTCGGCGCCCCACCCCTGGTAGGCAGCGATCCCCGCGCCGACGGCGGCCGCGAGGAGCAGCCACTGCATCACCTGGCGGGCACGCGCCGCGACCCGGACCCGCTCCGCGCGCTGCCGCTCGTCGAGGGCGCGTTCGCGCAGTTCGAGCAGGCCGCGCGTGGCGCCGTTGATGACGCCGGTGGCGACACACCACGGCAGCAGGAGGCCGAGCATCGTCCACATCGCCCAGCGCTGATCGCCGACGACCGTGAGCAGCCAGGCCGCGACGCTCGCCACGGTCAGGGTGATGTGGGCGCCGACCGCGAGCCGCCTGCGCACGGCGGTGGCGTACATCGGCGCCGCCTCGCGCCGGTTCATGAGCGCGAGCATCCGGCGGTCGTACCCCGTCATCCGCTGCGTCGACTTCTCCCGCACCTGCTGGCCCGTCATCCCTGACTCCTCCCGTAGACCTCGTCCGTGAGCGGGCGGAACGGCTCCAGGGAGAACAGCGCCTCCACCGGAAGGCCGAAGAACGCCGCGATCTTCAGCGCCAGGTCGAGGCTCGGGTTGTACTGCCCGCGCTCGATGTAGCCGATGGTCTGGTAGTGGACCCCCACCGCCTCGGCCAGGCTCTGGCGCGACACCTTCCGCTCCGCGCGCACCATCGCCAACCTGTTGTGCACCTGCTCACTCATGTATAAGAAGTACTACATTCAAGAGCAAGCATGCAATGGCGATACGCAGGGCGATACGCATATGGACAGGAAGTGGGCACCATGTTCGGCAAGCGGGGAGTCTCGGTGGTAGTGCTGCGGGACGCGGACGTGATCGCGGAGGCGCTGCGGGACGCACTGTCGAGTGCGGGCGAGGCGGAACGGCCCGGCCTCGAACGCGCCGCCGCACTCGTAGCGGAGGCCTCGCGGACCACGGAGGCGGAGCTGCGCGGCCGGTGGACACGCCAACGTCTCACGGATGCCGGTCACGAGGGCCCAGTGGACTCGGTGGCGGCGATCAAGGCACTGCGCCAGGCGGAACCGGGCCTGAGCCTGCTGGCGGCGGTACAGCTGACGAAGGAGGCAGCGGCGTAAACGTCCCTCTGCACCCTCGGCCGACCGTCCCGACCGGACCCGCGGACAGCAGGTCGCGCGCTGGTCACCGGCCGGGCCTTGGCAGGAAGCAGTCCAGGGCGATCTTCGACCTGCTTTGCTGTAGCGGCCACTCGTCGGCGGGTCCGTCGACGAGGACGGCGTACTGAGGGCCGGCGTTCTCGGTCATGAACGCCCAGTCCATGACTCTCCGACGCTCGCGGTCATCCGGACTGTCGTACGTGAAGGACAGCATGGACGTGATGTCGTTGAATTCGACCAGCTTGTCCTGCCGGTAGCCGGGGAGGGGGTCGTCGCCCCCCTTGAGGGCCTCGGACGTGCGGCGCAGCGCCTCGTACGGAGTCATCTCCAGGCCCGAGGGAGTGGAGACCTGCAGCCACGAGCTCCCGTCCGGCGAGTGGTAGTAGACCTGCACTCCCTCGGTACTGCGCACCCAGCCGCGCGGCACGGCGGTCGCGAAGCCCTTGGGGTCCTTCCGCATCTCGTAGCCCTCCGGCACCGGGCTCGCCCGGTTTCCGGGGAGAGGCGTCGGGGCGGAGGCGCTCGCCCGGTCTCCGGGGCCGGACGTCGGGGCGGAGGCGCTCACCGCGGGACGGCCGTCCGCCCGGCCGTTCCCGCCGTCGTCCCGGCCCCACACCAGCCAGCTGCCGCCCAGACCGCAGGCAACCAGGGCGCCCACCACGACGACGACGGCCAGATGCCTGCGGCGCGGACGGCCGCTCGGCGGGCCGTACCCGGGGAAGCGCTCCCCCGGAGCCCTCGGAGCCCCCGGAACCCCCGAGGCCCCCCGCCCGTCAGGATTCCGCGGCGGCACCGGCTCCACGGAGGGGTCCACGCCCGGCTCCCAGCGCTGGGTCTCGGTGTTCCAGTGCACGGGATCACCGTGCCCGCTCATGGTCAGCCGCCCAACAGCGCGCGCACCGACTCGGCGACCGCCGCGCCCGACGCCAGGGCCCCGATTCCGGTGCCCGCGTCCGCCAGAGCCGTCCGCAGCCGGGCGAGCCTGCCAGGACCGGCGCCGCCCGGCGACGCGATCTCGGCCTCGGCGGCAGCCAGTTCGGCGTCAAGGGCGGTGGTCCGGCCGTCGACGGCCGCACGCCTCAGGTCCTCGCGCAGCCTCCGTACGGCGGACAGCAGTTCCTCCTGGGCCCGGTCGCGCACCGGACCTCCGGCCTCGTAGTACGTCACCTCGTTGCCGTCACCGATCGCGAAAGCGCCTTCCACACTGCCGATATGGATGCCCGCGCCGCGTTCCTCAGGTGCTCCCATGGTCTCCCCCACTCCGGTGCGCCGCCGTCGTGGCGGTCGCTCCACCGGTGTTACTGACGACGGTGTTCTGATTGCCGATGGCCAGGGCACCCACCGTGCCGATGCTCAGCGTGCCGATGGCGAGGTCGATCTTCTGCTCGAACTCCTCGGTCTGCCAGCCCGCTTCGGACAGCGCCCGCCGCACCCCGACCGCCACCCGGTCCTGGATGGACTTGAGGTAGCGGCTGACGTCCATCTCCTGGAAGAGCGAGGCCTCGTCGTCCGAGCCGAGCTCCCGCACGGACGCCCACGGACCGTCGGCGAGTGCCTTCCCATGGCCGCCGGAGGCGATCCGCCACAGCACCCCCGACGCCCGCCACATCGTCACCAGGGCGCTCACGGCCGAGGCCGGCACCCGGCCAAGCGCCCAGACCGCCTTGCCGAAGTGGCTGTTGTGCCGGTACCGGTAGGCGGCCCGATCGGCGTACTGGTACAACTGCCGCACCGGGCGCAGCACATGGGGGGCGACCTCCAGCATCAGCATCCCGCCCTGGGTGTGGGCCCGGACGAACACCGTCGTGACCACCTCCTCGTCCCAGCCGCCGACCCTGACCCGCAGAAAGTGCCGCCGGGTCTCCCCGCCCTCCTCGACCGACCGGAAGCGGTGCTCCTCGAACGCCTCGGGTGCGTACGGCGCTTGGGACCTGCGCGGCAGCCCATCCGCCGGCAGGAACACCACCTCGTCGATCTCCAGCTCACGCAGCCGGTCGCGCACGGCCAGGGCGCGATAGGGCGCACCGTGCGGGGACGGCACACGCAACGCCTCGAGGAGCGGGACGATGTGGCCCAGGATCACCGTGTTGTCCACGGGCTCGGGCTGGGCTCCCTCACGCGGCCGCAGCTCCACCGACAGGGACCACGGCGCGTACGGCGTGCCCGCCCCGCAGAAGGGGGCCGCCGCGCGGTACATCACCAGGCGCGCCCGCTGCTCGACGTGGATACGGCGGCGCAGCCGGTGGAAGCGCTCCCCCTCCGCCTGCTCGGCCGGGTCGGCGGTGAGATCGGGGAACCGGGCCCTGGACAGCTCACCGGTCAGCGCCTTGGCGAACTGGCCGCCCTGTGCCGCCACCACCCAGGCCATCAGGAGGGGCAGGGCGAGGGCGAACCACGCCAGGGCCGGTTCCGCTCCCTCGATGCCGAGAAGACCGCCGCTGCCCCCGGCGGCGATGCCGAGGAGCAACAAGATCACGAAGACGAGCAACGCCCGTCCGCCCCAGCGCAACTGCCACGCCACGACACGCCGGAACAGGGAGGGGCGCCTGGCGGCCCCCCGAACCCACCCTGCGAGGACGAGCATCGCGAAGGACGGCAGATAGAAGAGGGCCAGCCCTCGGGTGAGGGGCAGGGCCGCGATCCACATCAACAGGATCACGAGCGCCCAGCCGAACTCGACGCGCCGGGCGCGCAGCGCGTGGGCGAGCACGCGGGTGGCGTCGATGCCGAGCGAGGGGGCGGCGATGCGCTCCTCATGGACGTACAGCTCGTCGATCACCGCTTCCCGGAAGCCGACGTCGACGTAGGCGCCCGCGCACAGGAGCCGGGTCGCATCGCTCGCGCTCGGGGCTGTCGGCTGAGGTACGTAGGTAGGTGTCAACGGGCCCCCGATGTGCTGACTGCCTTCGCCCATGGGCGAGTTGGAACAGGCAGTGGTCTCAGCGTAGGGGCCGTCAGCCCCCGTGTCGTACGCCAATAAGACCGACCCCCGGCCGCCAGAAGGCTGCCGGGGGTCGCGTCACGTACTGACGGGGAACGCTCGCTTTAGATCAGACCGAGACCGCGGACCGCGTCGCGCTCCTCGGTGAGCTCCTGCACCGACGCGTCGATGCGCGTGCGCGAGAAGTCGTTGATCTCCAGGCCCTGGACGATCTCGTACTTGCCGTCCTTGGTGGTGACGGGGAAGGAGGAGATGAGGCCCTCCGGAACGCCGTACGAACCGTCCGACGGGATGCCCATGGAGGTCCAGTCACCGGCGGCCGTGCCGTTCACCCACGTGTGGACGTGGTCGATGGCGGCGTTGGCGGCCGAGGCGGCCGAGGACGCGCCACGGGCCTCGATGATCGCGGCGCCGCGCTTGGCGACGGTCGGGATGAAGTCGTCGGCGAGCCAGGACTGGTCGCTCACGACGTCCGCGGCGTTCTTGCCGGCGATCTCCGCGTGGAAGATGTCGGGGTACTGGGTGGCCGAGTGGTTGCCCCAGATGGTGAGGCGCTTGATGTCGGAGACCGGGGCGCCGGTCTTCTTCGACAGCTGCGACAGCGCGCGGTTGTGGTCCAGGCGGGTCATCGCGGTGAAGCGCTCGGCCGGTACGTCCGGGGCCGCGGCCTGCGCGATGAGCGCGTTCGTGTTGGCCGGGTTGCCGACGACGAGGACCTTGATGTCGTCCGCGGCGTTGTCGTTGATGGCCTTGCCCTGCGGCTTGAAGATGCCGCCGTTGGCCTCGAGCAGGTCGCCGCGCTCCATGCCCTTGGTGCGGGGGCGGGCGCCGACGAGGAGGGCGACGTTGGCGCCGGAGAAGGCGACGTTCGGGTCGTCGCTGATCTCGATCGAGTTCAGCAGCGGGAAGGCACAGTCGTCGAGCTCCATGGCGGTGCCCTCGGCGGCCTTCAGGGCCGGCGTGATCTCGAGCAGTCGCAGGTTGACCGGCACGTCCGCGCCGAGCAGGTGGCCCGAGGCGATGCGGAAGAGCAGCGCGTAGCCGATCTGGCCGGCCGCGCCGGTGACGGTGACATTCACGGGAGTGCGGGTCATGGCGATCTCCGTAAGACAGCTGGCGGTGGGGGTCCCTGCCCCTTGTGCTGGATCCCCTGCCGACGCCCTCGTCGATCGCCTCTCGATGATCGATCTCTTGGCATCAAGAGAGATCCGCCGCCAGGCTATCGCGCCCCGCCGACCCCCGAACCACGGGAGGGTGTGGCCCACCCCACAAAGGTCCGTCCTGGCTGGCCGGCGGCGGTCCTGAGCCCCCGTTCGGCGCACGCGCCCCGGGTCCGCGAAATTTCTGCGAAATCGACAGGCATGGCTCGTGCGAGTCCGGGCACACGGACCAGTACCCCCACGGGAGTGGTCACACCCCCGGGCGGCCGCCACGCTCCCCCCTGAGGTGGTGGCCGCCACCTCCCGGGGGTCATCCCTCGGGCCCGCCCCGGACGGCGCCTACTTCGTGCAGCCGGTCTGGCCGGCCTTGAGCGTCGCGCACGCCTTGGCGGAAGCATCGTCCTTGACGGCCACCATCGGTGTGTAGGCGTCGAAGTCCGCGTTCACGGTTCCCTTCTGCTCGGCGCCCCCGGCGCCCGAGATGGTCACCTTGTCGCCCTGCGCCGCCTGCGTGATCCGCGCCCACGCCGCCCCGCACGTCTTGCTGTAGCGGACCTCGATCAGCGCCTTGCCCACCGTCTGGCGCGCCGTCGTGCCGGCCAGCTCGCCGCCGCAGCCCATGGTCTCCGGGTCCTTGCCGGTGCAGCTCTTGCCGCTGCACTCGACGCCCGCGGGCAGGTCCTTGTCGCTCGTGCTCGGCGACGCCGGCGGCTTGGCGCTCTCGTCGCCCTTGTCGTCCTTGCCGAAGTCCGTCAGGAAGACGGCGGCGGCTATGACGACGAGCGCGCCGACGACGCCCGCGAGGAACATCGTCAGCTTCCTGCGCCGCCGCTGCCGGTCGGGCGAGTCCCCGCCCTGGCCCGGCTCGTGCGCACCGGGCGGGCCGAAGACCATTCCCTGGTCGCCGCCGCCCCCGGCCGCGTACGACGGCGACTGCGGCGGCACCGTGGGCGAGACGCCCGCGGGGCCCGCGACCCCGGTGACGCTCCCGCCGGGACGGCCGGAACGGTGGGAGCCGCTGGGCTGGTCGGAACGGCCGGGACGGTCGGGACGGTCGGCGGAATCGACACCGGTGCCCGCACCGGCACCAGGGCCCGTGCCGGCGCCCGCGCCCGCGCCCGCCGCGCCGTTGCGCGCCGTACCGCCACCGCCCTTGCTCTTGGGCGGATTGGGCCCCAGCTCTCCGAGCGCGGCCCGCGCCTGGGAGATCCGGATCGCCTGCATGGTCATGTCGTGCCGCATCTCGGAGCGGCTCCAGGCGCGCTCGGCGAGTTCCCACATGGTGATGAGGTGAACGGGGTTGGTGCCCGTCACCTCGGCAAGCGCGACGATCGCACCCTTCGGAGCGAGCAGTCGCCCGTTCAGATAGCGCTCCCACGACGTCTTGCTGTACCCGGTGCGGTCCGACACCGCGGCGATGCTCAGACCGCTCCGGTCGACCAGCCTGCGCAGCTGACTGGCGAACTCCCTGACCTGCGGATCGAGCTCATCCGGTAGTGCCTTCCAACGAGGCATTACTCCCCCTATTCCCCCCGTACGTGCCAACGTGCCCCCGCGCGTGGTGCCCCCCGCTCTGCCCATGGGGCAGCTCCCGCTGCTCCTGTCATGGGCTACCCAGAGGGATGCCAAAAGTCAGGATGTCAGTTCCCGGACGGGGGGCGCACGGGAGCAGTTCGGGCCACTGGCGTGCACCGTCGCACTCCATGCGGTCCAACGTCCAGTGTCCCACCGCAGTCGGGGTCCACGATGCGGAACCCCTGGGAGCGACCTGGGACGCCCCAAAGCATCCTGATTGCACGGCTTGACCCTTTTGCGCGATGCCCCCGCCGCCACGTCGTGACGGCCCTACAGAATGAAGTACCGCAGCAGCCCCTCCAGCAGTGCCATGAGGACGAGGAACGTCGTGACCCCGGCGGTGGAGCGCCACGTCCACGACGAGCGGGCACGTGACGGCGGCCGTGGCCTTCTCGGTCGGGTAGAGGGAACGCCCTCGCCCGCCTTGCTCAGTACGACACCCGGAGCGGACCCCGCATCGCCCGCCCCGCCCCGCGGCCACGCGCGGACGGCCATCTCCCAGTGCGCGCAGAGCCGTTCGCCGTCCTCCCCCGCCACCCGGCACAGCTCCGCGACCGCCTGCCGGGGCGGTGGCCGCCTGCCGCTGAGGTAACGCTGCCAGGCAGCACTCATGCTTCACCCCCAGCATGTGCCCAGTTTGCCCCCATGACGGCTGCGCGACCCGAAGTGGTTCCTTCCGCGCGGGGCGGCCCTCTGTTGCGGGCCGAGAACACCGTTGCGGAATGGTCACCTCCATGCCACAGGGGCAACCCATCCCTTGTACGGAGTTGGCGGGGGCATGACGCTGGATCCCGTTGGAACGGCCCCCCACGAACCGGCGGCGCTCGTCCTCCCACGGGGGAGAGGACGGGCGCCGTCTTCTTGTCCGGCGGGGCTTCTTGTCCGCCGGGCTCCTGTCACCGGGCTCCTGTCCGCCAGGTCAGCGGTCGCCGCAGCCCGGCGTGACGAGGCCCGTCTCGTACGCCACCACCACGGCCTGCGCCCTGCTGTCCAGGTCGAGTTTGGACATCGTCCGGTTGAGGTGGGTCTTGACGGTGGCCTCGCTGATGTACAGGCGGTCGGCGATGTCCGCGTTGGACAGACCCGCGGCGATCAGCTTCAGGACCTCGACCTCGCGCAGGGTCAACGCCCGCAGGTCCGGCGGCGGTTCGGCGGAGTCACCGGCCGCCGCGGCACCGGCCTGCCGCGCGAAGGCCTCGACGAGGCGGCAGGTGACACTGGGCGCGAAGAGCGCGTCGCCGCCGCCGACGGCGGCCACCGCGGCGAGCAGGCGCTCGGGCCCGGAGTCCTTGAGCAGGAATCCCGAAGCCCCGGCCCGCAGCGCCCCGTACACGTACTCGTCGAGGTCGAACGTGGTCAGGATCAGTACGCGCGGCGGCGGTTCGGGCGCCTCGGCGAGGATCTTCTCGGTGGCCACGATGCCGCTCATGCCGGGCATCCGGATGTCCATCAGGATCACGTCGGGCCGGGTCGTCGCGGCGAGCTCGACCGCCTCGGCGCCGTCACCCGCCTCACCCACGACCTCGATGCCGGGCGCGGCACGCAGCAGCCCCACGAGACCGGCCCGGATGAGGAACTGGTCGTCGACCACGAGCACCCTGGTCATCTAAGTCGCGCCGTCCCCCTGCGATGCGGCCTGCGCGGAGGTCGGCAGGGTCAGGCGCACGGCGAACCCTCCCTCGCTCAGCGGACCGATGCTGATCGTCCCGCCGTAGAGCTTGGCCCGCTCCCTCATCCCAATCAACCCGTGACCGCTCCCCGTGACCACTCTGTCCGGAATCACCCCCTCTCCGTCATTGGTCACCGAGACCGTCACATGGTGTGTCTCGTAACGCAGTTCGACCACCGCGCCGGCCCCTCGCGCGTGCTTCAGTACGTTGGTCAGGGCCTCCTGCACCACGCGGTACGCGCAGAGTTCGATGCCGGGTGCGAGCTGTCGCCGAGCCCCCTCGACGCGCAGCTCGACAGCGACTCCCCCGGCCCGCACCCGCTCGACCATCTCGCCGAGCCGCGCGAGACCGGGCATCGGGGCGTCGGGCGCGCCGTCGCCGTCCTCCCGTGCCCGCAGCACGCGCAGCATGCGCCGCAGCTCCTCCAGCGCCTCGCCGCTGGTGCCGGAGATGGTGGAGAGCGCGGCGTGGGCGGTGGCCGGATCCGAGGCGAAGACGAACTTCGCGAGGCCCGCCTGCACGGATATCACCGACATGTGGTGGGCGACCACGTCGTGCAACTCCCGTGCGATGCGCCCGCGTTCCTCGGCCACCTCGCGCCGCGCCCGCTCGTCCTGCTCGCGCTTGAGCTGCCGGGCCAGTTCGGCGGAGCGGCGCGCGACGTACCCGAACCGCCAGATCACCAGGGGGAATCCGATGGCCTGCCCGACCACGGACGGCATCGCCGCACCCTCGCTCACCACGCCCGCGTAGATCCAGACGGCGCTCATCAGGACGGCGCAGGGGACGGAGACGCGGGCGGGCCGCAGGGACGCGACCGTGTAGACCATGAGCATGGGCGCGAAGGTGTTCACGACGGGCCAGTAGCCGACGGTGACGTACCCGATCCACACCACGTGCACCAGGAGCAGGACCGCGAGCGGCGCCCTGGAGCGGAACACGACCGGCAGATTGACGAGCGCCACCAACGCGTAGCCCAGAGCGTCGAGTTCGGGCCACCTCTCCCGAGCGGACTCCTGCCCGAGGAGCACGGCGACCGTGGTCAGGGCGACCGCGATCGACGTGTCGGCGACGAGGGGGCGGATCCGCATCGCCGCAGCGTAGCCCCGGTGCGGGCACAGGTACGTCAAACCACCGCGGTACAGCGGAAGTTGCAGGAACCACGGGCGCACTCCGCAGGGCGCGCCCGAACCTCAACCCGGCACGGGACGACTCCCCCGCCCCACCGCCGTAACTTCTTGCCCGGGGCCGCCGGCCACGTCGTACGACCGCCTGTTACGTGGTGATCGTCCGGTGCAAGGTGTCGCCCAGGAACGGGATCTCCAGCCACGGATTGGGCTGCGCCATCATCGCGAGGAGCACGATGGCCACGCCGAGCACGCCGTACGTGACCATGTCCGTGAAGCGCGAACGCACCGCCAGCATGCCGACGCCGGGCAGCGCCCACCGCATGAAGGCACCCGCGATCAGCGCGAGGCCGATCAGTATCGTGCCGACGCGGAACACGTCGAAGGCCGTGAGCAGCAGCCCGAGCCCCACCGTCGAGAGCACGCTGAGCAGCGGCCACTGCCGGGCGGGCGCGGGGGCGTCGCCGGGCGCGGCCCTGCCGCCGCCCTCGGGCCGCGCGGTGTCCCGGGTCAGGAGCGGGAAGCGCCGCGTGGTCTTCTTCGGCCCGTCGGGACCGGGGGCGCTGACGGCGCCCTTGGCCTCGGCGTCCTCCACGGCCTTCGGGGCCTCCACGGTCTCCGGGGCCTCCGGGGCCTCCGGGGCCTCCGGGGCCTCCGGGGCCTCCGGAGCGTCGGCCGGCGATGCCCCTTGCTCAGGTTCTGCGCTCATGGGCTTCACCCTTCCCGGTTCAGCTCGCGGCGGCGGACGCGGCGCGCTCGGCGGCCTCGACGACGTTGACGAGCAGCTGGGCGCGCGTCATCGGGCCGACGCCGCCGGGGTTCGGCGAGATCCAGCCGGCGACCTCGCCGACGCCCGGGTGCACATCGCCGACGATCTTGCCGGACTCGTCGCGCGAGACGCCGACGTCCAGGATCGCGGCGCCCGGCTTCACGTCCTCGGGCTTGATCAGGTGCGGGACGCCCGCGGCGGCCACGATGATGTCGGCCTTCCTCAGGTGGTAGGCCAGGTCACGGGTGCCGGTGTGGCACTGGGTCACCGTGGCGTTCTCCGAGCGGCGGGTGAGCAGGAGCGGCATCGAGCGGCCGATGGTCACACCGCGGCCGACGACCACGACCTCGGCGCCGTTGATCTCCACGCCGTGCTTGCGGAGCAGCGTGATCACGCCGTTCGGCGTGCAGGGCAGCGGCGCGGGCTCGTTCAGGACGAGGCGGCCGAGGTTCATCGGGTGCAGGCCGTCGGCATCCTTGTCCGGGTCCATCAGTTCGAGGACGCGGTTCTCGTCGATGCCCTTGGGCAGCGGGAGCTGCACGATGTAGCCGGTGCAGGCCGGGTCGTCGTTGAGCTCGCGGACGACGGCCTCGATCTCGTCCTGCGTCGCCGTGGCGGGCAGCTCGCGCTGGATGGAGGCGATGCCGACCTGCGCGCAGTCGCGGTGCTTCCCGGCGACGTACTTCTGGCTGCCCGGGTCGTCACCGACCAGAACAGTCCCGAGGCCGGGCGTGAAGCCCCTCTCCTTCAGGGCCGCCACGCGGACGGTCAGTTCGGACTTGATCGCGGCTGCGGTGGCCTTGCCATCGAGAATCTGGGCGGTCATGACTCCATCTTCCCGGATGAGACCCGCCCGGTACCAATCAGGGCGCCGTCGCGGCCCGGCTGTGTCCCAGCTGTGTCCCGAGACCTGACCAGCTCTGTTGCACTTGCACAACACATAGGGAATGCGGCTGGACAAATAAGCCTGGCCTAAAGAACGATATGCGGCACAGTGCCGCGGGCAGTGTCGGGGGGACGGACCGCATCTGTAGAACTTTCCTCCGTGATGTGCCGCGTCGTCCCCGCATTACCCGACGGAGGAAGACCGCCATGAGTTACGGCGACCCGAACAACCCTTACGGGCAGCCGCCCCAGCAGCCCCCGGCCGCTCCCGGGTACGGCTATCCCCAGGCCCCGCCCGGTGTCCCGCCGCAGCAGGGCTACGGCTACCCGCAGCAGCCGGCCTACCCCGGCTACCCGGGCGGCGGCGGCAACATGATGCAGCAGTCGATGCCGGGGCTTCTGGTCACCGCGCGCGTCTTCCTGTTCCTGATCTCGGCCGTGCAGATCATCCTGGCGATCGTCTACCTCTACCTGGGTGCGATCGCGAGCGACGCCGGTGACAGCGGTGAAGACCTTGGCCTGAGCGGCATGAGCGACGCCGGTGACGCGGTCGCCGGTATCGCGATCATCGCCGCTCTCATAGCGGCCGCTCTCGGGACCCTGTCCATCACGCTCGGCGTGAAGTTCAGCCGCGGTGGTCAGGGCGTCCGGATCACCACGGTCGTCTACGGCGCGCTCGGTGGCATCGTCGGTCTGATCGGCCTCTTCGTCGGCCTCGACTCCGGTCTCGCGACCGCCATCATCGGCCCGCTGATCTGGGTCACCTTCGCCGTCATCATCACGATCGCCCCGGTCGTGCCGAGCGGCACCGCGTGGTTCAACCGCCCCCGCTACTGAGGCGGGCGGCAACCGCGCCGCACAAGCCATTCACACCCACGGGCCGTGCTCACCCTGTCGAGGGGGGCACGGCCCGTGGGTTCTCGCTCTACTCTGACCACGTCGGGCGTGAGGGGGACAGGCCTTGTACAGCATCATCGTCGTGCCGCCACGGACAGGGGAGCAGCAGCGGGCGAGCGCGGGTCAACTCCGCCTCGCCCCGGGCGAAAGGCTCACCTTCGGCAGATCGGCCGAGGCCAACGACCTGCCCATCGACCACGAGGGCGTCTCACGCGCGGCAGGCGAGATCGCCGCGCACGGCGCGTTCTGGATACTGAGCAACCTCAGCGCCCACCAGACGTACGTGGTGGAGAACCCCGAGGGCGCGGGCGAGCACATCAAGGTGGGGCCCGGCCGTCTGGACGCGCCCGTGCCCTTCGAGTTCTCCCGGATCGTGCTGCCCGCCGCGGGCGAGCTGCTGCATCTGGAGGTGTGGGCGCCGCGCCACGACTACCTGCGCGGCCGGGACCGCGCGGGGATCGTCGGCGCGACGACCCGCCCCGCCTTCTCCGTCGACCGCACCAAGCGGTACTTCGCCGTGCTCGCCGCCCTGTGCGAACCGCGCCTGCGCGGCGCCCCGCACGCCCCGCTGCCTACCGTCGAGCAGGTCGTGGACCGCCTCAGGCCCGGCTGGCCCTCGGCGAACCGCGCCGCCGTGCAGTGGAACATCGACTACCTCGCGGTCAAGCTCCGCCTCAAGCCCGGCCCGGACACGGCCGATTCGGGCCCACGCCTCAACGGCAAGAAGGAGTCGCTGGTCTCGCTCGCGCTGCGATTCGATCTCGTACGCGAAGACGATCTCGTCGTCCTGATCCCGCCCCCCAGCGGAGTCGGCCGATGAGTGCGGGCAACGACCCGGCGGGCGGTCTCGTCTACGCCGTCTCGGTGCCCAAGGGCTATCGGATCGGCCCGTGGCAGGTGCGCGAGCCGCTGGCGACCGGCAGTTTCGGCAGCGTGTACGCGGCGCGGCGGACCGCGTCCGGCGACCCTGAGCTGCCCAGACGGGCCGCGCTGAAGTTCCTGCCGACCGGCACGCACACCCCGCGCCAGCTGAACCATCTGCGCGAACTGGCCGAGCGCGAGGTCGATTTGCTGCGCAAGCTGCGCTCCCCGCGCCTGATCCGGATGTACGACGTCCTGACCGTGGACGACGCGGAGCACCCCGCGCTCGACGGCGCCACCGTCCTCGTCCTGGAGGAGGCCGCGGAGTCCCTGGACGTACTGCTCGCCCGGTCGCACCGGCCGCAGTCAGGCCCCGCCCTGCTCGCCCAGATCGGCGACGGCCTGCGCCAGCTCCACCACGCGGGCTGGGTGCACGGCGACCTCAAACCGGCCAACGTCCTGCTGATGAAGGACGGTTCGTCCTGCCTCGCGGACTTCAACATGGCGGCGGAACTGGAGGGCACCCACGCGTACACGCCCGCCTTCTCCACACCCGACTACACCCCGCCCGAACTCCTCTGGTCCGAGATCGGCGAACGCGGGCAGCAGATCCGCCCGACCGCCGACATCTGGGCGTTCGGCGTCCTGGCCCACCTCGTGCTCACCGGCACCTACCCACTGCCCGGCGGCACCCCATCGGCCCGCAGGGACGCCGCCATCCGCTACGCACGCGGCACCGACGAGCTGCGCCTCTCCCCCGAACTGCCGCCGCCCTGGCACGCCTTGATCACGGACTGCCTCTCCCGCACCCACGCGGAACGCGCCGCCCACGACGCCCCGTCGGTCCTCCGCCGCGCCGAGGAGGCGGCGGGCGCCGACCGCGCACCCCGGCTCCCCCGGCGGCCAGTACCCGGCACCCGCCGCGTCCGCCGCGCGCTCCTGACCACCGTCACGGCGGCGGCCACGTTCACCGCGCTCGGCTTCGGCCTGAACGCCCTCCTCGACGAGGAAGACCCGGGCACTCCGACAGGCGGACCCAAGTCCGGCTACGCCCGCTGTGTCGTGGGCTCCGTCTGCGCGTTCTCCGGGAAGGACGGCCAGGGGCAGATGTGCACCTGGGTCGGCGACGACATGAACTGGCTCACGGGCGACGGCAAGTGCGCGTGGACGGCGCAGGAGAACCCGCGGTCGATCTACAACAACGGCCATGACACCGACATGGGAACGAAGTTCGTCGACGTCGTCTACTTCGCGGAGCCGGAGCTGGCAGGGAAAAGCCTCGGCTGCGTCGAGGTGCAGACGAAGAAGAACCTCACCCCACCGGTCAAGCCGCTCTCCCATCGCTGGATCGAGGGGTGCTGACCCTCTGACGTACGAGGTACCCCGCCCCCTCGCACCCTCCTAACGTCAGTCCCACCACCACGGGGGTGGCACGGAATTCCAGGGGGAAGATTCCATGCGCACAACGAAGCGCACAACGACGCGTTCAGCGATGGCGGCCATCGGCACGGCGGGGGTCTGTGCCGCGCTGCTCACCGCACCGGGGCTCGCCCAGGCGGCACCGCACGACCAGCGGGACGACCGGGTGTCGGCCGCCGCGAAGCCTGCCTTTCAGATGCCCTTTCCGTGCGGGACCAAGTGGCAGCTGAACACCTGGGGGCACAGCCCGGCCCTCGACATGGTCGTGAAGGGGAACACGGGCTCGGACGGCAAGCCCGTCCTGGCATCGGCGAAGGGAACGGTGTCCGCCACGTACAAGGACACGGGCTCCGGGAACACGATTCAGGTGAGCCACGGGGGAGGCTGGTTCACGGCGTACTACCACCTCAAGGACGCGCCCACGAAGTACGTCCAGAAGGGCGACAAGGTCAAGGCGTCCACGAAGATCGGGCGGATCGGCACCTCCGGGAACTCCGGATGGGCCCATCTGCACTATGAGCAGCGGTACTTGGCGTCCGGGAACTTCACCGACGAGCGTCACCGCAAGGCCGTGCACTTCAACGGCGTCCGCTACACCGGCTCCAACAAGGAATGGCCGAGCGTGACCAGCCGCAACTGCGTCGCCTGACCCGGGACACTCTCGGTGGCCGCGCCCTCGGGGGAAGGGCGCGGCCACCGATGGCCACAGGGCTCGCTCGGGATCAGTGGAAGAAGTGCCGCGTACCCGTGAAGTACATCGTCACGCCCGCCTTCTTCGCGGCCTCGACGACCAGCTCGTCACGGACCGAACCGCCCGGCTGGACCACGGCCTTGACGCCCGCGGCGGTCAGGATCTCCAGGCCGTCGGGGAACGGGAAGAACGCGTCCGACGCGGCGTACGCGCCGTGCGCGCGCTCCTCGCCGGCCCGCTCGACGGCGAGCTTCGCGGAGTCGACGCGGTTGACCTGACCCATGCCGACGCCGACCGAGGCGCCGTCCTTGGCGAGCAGGATCGCGTTGGACTTCACCGCGCGCGACGCCTTCCAGGCGAAGGCCAGCTCGGCGAGCTCGCCCGCGTTGAGGGCGTCGCCCGTGGCGAGCGTCCAGTTGGCGGGGTTGTCGCCGTCGGCCTGGAGGCGGTCGGTGACCTGGAGGAGCGCGCCGCCGTCGATCTGCTTGACCTCGACCGTGTTGGACGGGGCCTGGTGGGCGCGCAGGACGCGGATGTTCTTCTTCTTGGTGAGGACTTCGAGAGCGCCGTCCTCGTACTCCGGCGCGACGATGACCTCGGTGAAGATGTCGGCGACCTGCTCCGCCATCTCCTTGGAGACCGGGCGGTTGACGGCGATGACGCCGCCGAACGCGGAGAGCGGGTCACAGGCGTGCGCCTTGCGGTGCGCCTCGGCGACGTTCGAACCGATCGCGATGCCGCAGGGGTTGGCGTGCTTGATGATCGCGACGCAGGGGTCGTCGTGGTCGTACGCGGCACGGCGCGCGGCGTCCGTGTCCGTGTAGTTGTTGTACGACATCTCCTTGCCGTGCAGCTGCTCGGCCTCGGCGAGGCCGCCGTTGCCGTCGACGTAGAGGGCGGCGCCCTGGTGCGGGTTCTCGCCGTACCGCAGGACGTTCTTGCGGGCGTACGCGCTGCCGATGAACTCGGGGAAGGGCGAACTGTCGGCGGCGTAGTCCTCCGCGAACCACGAGGCGACCGCGAGGTCGTACTCGGCGGTGTGGCGGAACGCTTCGGCGGCGAGGCGCTTGCGGGCGGTCAGGTCGAACCCGCCGTCGCGCACGGCGGCGAGCACGTCGGCGTACCGGTCGGGGCTCGTGATGACCGACACCGAGGGGTGGTTCTTGGCGGCGGCGCGGACCATCGAGGGGCCGCCGATGTCGATCTGCTCGACGCACTCGTCGGGCGTCGCGCCCGAGGCCACGGTCGCCTTGAAGGGGTAGAGGTTCACGACGACGAGCTGGAACGGCTCGATGCCGAGGTCGGCGAGCTGGCGCTTGTGGTCGTCGAGGCGCAGGTCGGCGAGGATCCCGGCGTGCACGCGCGGGTGCAGCGTCTTGACCCGGCCGTCCAGGCACTCGGGGAAACCGGTGAGCTCCTCGACCTTGGTGACGGGCACCCCGGTGGCGGCGATCTTCGCGGCGGTCGAACCGGTCGAGACGAGCTCGACGCCGGCCTCGTGAAGACCGCGCGCGAGCTCCTCGAGCCCGGTCTTGTCATAGACGCTGATGAGCGCGCGCTTGATCGGGCGCTGCGAACCGTGCGTACCTTCGGCGGTCACGGGATAAATACCTTTCGTCCCTCAATGCGGTAGCCGTTGCGGGCCAGACGCCCCACGACATCGACGAGCAGCCTTCGCTCGACTTCCTTGATGCGCTCGTGCAGAGCGCTCTCGTCGTCCTCATCCCCGACCGGGACCACGCCCTGGGCGATGATCGGGCCGGTGTCGACGCCGTCGTCGACGAAGTGGACGGTGCATCCCGTGACCTTCGCGCCGTACGCGAGCGCGTCGCGCACGCCGTGGGCCCCGGGGAAGCTGGGCAGCAGGGCGGGGTGCGTGTTGACGAACCGGCCGCCGAACCGTGCGAGGAATCGCTTCCCCACGATCTTCATGAACCCGGCCGACACGACCAGATCGGGCTCGTACGAGGCGGTCGCCTCGGCCAGAGCCGCGTCCCACTCGTCGCGCGTCGCGTGGTCCTTCACCCGGCAGACGAAGGTGGGAATCCCGGCGCTCTCGGCACGTTCGAGCCCCACGATGCCGTCGCGGTCCGCGCCGACGGCGACGATCTCGGCGCCGTAGCCCGATGTCCCGTCCGTCGCGATCTTGTCGAGCAGAGCCTGCAGATTCGTGCCTGATCCGGAGACCAGCACGACGAGGCGCTTGGCCACAGGGCTCTTGGCCACAGCGGGGCCCTTTCTCGGGAGGTGCGTCTTTGTAGGGTCGTACAAAGGCTTCGCACCCCGCGATACGGGGAACTCTACGAAGCGGCCGACCGTCAGCAACGATACCGGCACACGGTGCGGCCCCTCACGGGACGGGGGCGCGGCCGGAAGGTAGCGTCTGCACCAGGACGTCACATGACGTCACACCGTCCAGAGCACCGTCCCGAACACTTCAGAAGCTCGCTCGACCAAGGGGAAGACGCACACCTGATGCCGGACCGTAGCCTCCGCCTCCCGCTGTCCTTCGCGTTCGGGTTGACGCACGGAGGGGAGCGCGGCTCGACGCTGCTGCGCGACGGCCGCCCGTCGTCCCCGCCGCAGGACTCCCAGGACTCCGGGGGCTCCGACTCTTCGGGCTCCGGCTCTTCGGGCTCCGACTCTTCGGGCTCGGGCAGCTCCGGGAAGAAGGACGACAACCCCTTCGCGCCGCCGCCGGAGGGGACCCCGGACCAGCCGTGGCGGCCCCGCCCGGGCAATGGCGGCGACGGCCCTGACGGCGGCCAGGGCCAGTCCCCCTGGGGCAGCCAGTGGAGCGACCGGCAGCCCGGCCGCTCCCAGGGCGGCGGCTTCGGCGAGCGGCCGGGCCAGCAGGGCCCCGACGGCCCGTCCGGCTCCGGGTCCGGACCCGGCAGCGGCATGCGCTGGGACCCGACCGACCCGGCCCAGCGCCGCGCTCGGTACGCCCTGCTCTCCGGCATGTGGGCCTTCTTCTTCGCACTCTTCGGCTGGCGGTACGTGGCCCTGCTCCTGGGCGCGCTCGCGCTGTACTGGGGCATCAGCTCGCTGCGGGCGAAGCCGAAGCAGCCGGATCCGACGGCGCCCGCCGTGCAGCGGCCCGCGGCGGACCCCGCCAGCACGAAGCCGCAGACCACGGCGGCGATCAGCGGCTTGGTGACGGCTTCGCTCGCGCTGGCGATGGTGGCGGCGACGTTCGCTGCGCAGCTGGTGTACCGCGACTACTACACGTGCGTGAGCGATGCCCTCACGAGCCAGTCGAAGCAGGAGTGCAACGATCTCCTGCCGAAGCAGTTGCGCCCACTCCTGGGCGAGCGGGACTGATCCCTGGCGGGGCCTGGCCGGGGGCCTGACCTCGCCTTGCCCCTCCGCCCGACGAGCGGGCCTTGCCCCCCCCTGGCGGGGCCTGACCTCGCCTTGACTCTCCGCCCGGCGAGCGGGTCTGCCCCTGGCGGAGAGGGCTGGCCTCGGCCTTGACTTTCCCCACCGCTCGGTGAGCGGGAGGGAACCCTGGCAGGGGCTGATCTCGCGTTCTCTCCCCGCCCCCGCTCGGCGAGCGGGTTCGTCTGCCCCTTGCAGGGGCTGGTCTCTCGTTTCCTCTCCGCTCTCTGGTCGGCTTCGCCAGTCCGCCGCTTCGCGGCGATTTTCCCGCCCACCCACCCGATTGCCCCGGGGTAATCGGGTGGGTGGGCGGGAGACATCCGGCGCGAAGCGGCGGACTTGCTTGCCCTAGGTGGCGAAGCCGCGGGGTGCTCGGGTGGGTGGGCGGGAGACATCCGCCGTGAAGCGGCGGGCTTGGCGAGGGCAGCGCACGCGGCGGGCTTGGCGAGGGCAGCGCACGCGGCGGGCTTGGTGAGAGCAGGGACGCGGCGGGCTTGGTGAGGGCAGGGACGCCGCCAGCTTGGCCAGGGCAGCGCAAGCGAGGCGGGGACCCGCCTCAGCACAGCGGTAGCGGTAGCTCAGCCGAAGCGCGACGCCCCCTCAAGCCCCCGGCGGCCGCTCCTCCCCGTTCGCTTCGCGCAAAGCGGCCCAGCGGGCCTCCCGGGACGCGTCGTCGTGCCAGTCCAGTCCGCCGCCCCAGTCCTCCGCCCCGCCCACCGCAGGTGCCCGCGGCAAGAAGTCGTACGGCTCGAACGGCTCCGCGACCGGCGGGCCCGCCTCCGGAGAAGGAGGAGGAGAAGGGCTGCGGCGGCGGCGAGGGATCCGCGGAAGCCGCAGGCGAGGAGCGCGCAGCTGAAGCTGCGGGACACGGGGCCTCGGCAACCGCAACCGCAGCCGCAGCCGCAGCCACGCCCAGCGCCCCGCAGCCGCCCGGCGGGTCCGCAGCCGCCAGGCCCGCACCAGCAACGCCCCCGGCACCCCCACCACCCCCGTCCACCCCAGCGCCGCGGCCCCCACCTGCCACCACACGGGCCCGAAGTCGGCCAGGACGGCCACCCCCATCGGACCGCCCGCCAGCTCGGCGAGCCCCGCGAGCGCAGCCCCGCACAACACCGCCCCCGCCCCCGCGACCAGCGCCGTCCGCCCCCGTGACCACGCCTCGTCCCGCTCCCCGAAGGCAGGCGCCGCCGCCCCCGCCGTGAACCACGCCACCGCGATCCCCGCCCCCAGCGGCACCGCACCCGCCGCCCACGTCAACGGAGACCCGGGCCCCTCCGCCGGCACCGCCGCGAGCAGCGGGAACGCCGGCAGCATCGGCCCAGCAGTCACGGCGAGCGGCCCCGCCACGCTCCCCGTGCCCAGCGCGAAGCCGGGACCGAGGCCGTACGCCGCGCCCCACACCGCCGCGTTCGGCACCAGCGCCACGGCGAGCAGCAGCACCGCGAAGCGGCCCGACCACACGTCCGTGACCTGCCCGAACGACGCCCTGGCAAGGCCGCCGTGCAGCGCGAGGGAGATCCCGACAAGCAGCGCTCCGCCGCCGACGAGCACCAGCGTCCCGGCCGCCCCGGCCCGCGTGACGGCGCGGACGTATCGACGTACGAAGAAGGGACGTAGCCCTGCGGGCAGCGCGCGAAGGCCCGCCCGCACCACGCCGGGCAGCGGGCTCTGGGGCCGCCCCAGCGCCGTCCAGACCCCCACCGCCGCCGCGCCCGCCACGAACACCGGCAGGTGCAGCGCCACGCTCGGCCACGACGGCCGCGGCTCGCCCCCGGCCGCGTACAGCGTCGCGGCGGCGCCGACCAGCAGATAGCCGCCGACCACCCCGCACCACGCGGTCCGCGGCGCCATCCCCCGCTCCTCGGGATCCGCCGCGTCCCGCGCCGCCCGGTGTGCGAGCCAGCCCGGAAGCACCATCAGGAGCATGGGCGTGACGCCGAGCGGGGCCGGCGTGCCGGAGAGCGTGTCCGTCCTGATCAGCTCCGCGCCGTGGGCGATCAGCCACACCGAGGCCGCGACATGCAGCGCCCCGCCGGGCCCGCTGTCCGGATAGGGCGAGCTGATCCAGAGGACCATCACCAGGACGGCACACGAGCCGAGCCCGAGCCCCGCCGCGACGGCCCCTCCGAACAGGCACGTCGCCAGTCCGGGTGAGCGGTCACGGGCCCGCTCGATCAGCGGTTTGAGGGGCGGCAACGGTGAGCTGCGGTCGGTGATTTGAGTCACGTCGCCATGCTCCCAACGACACGCGCTTTCTCCCCGTAACAGGCGAATACCGGATGTGTCGCACAAGATACGTTTATGTACTTTTTCGTACGACGGATCAGCCGCGCCCGGCTCCCCGCCGCACGAAGGCCCACGGCCCCCGGCGCGGAGAGTCCGACATGACCCAGAGCCCTGCCACCCCGTTGCCGTCCCCCAAGGAACGCCGACGTCTGCGCGAGGCGAAGTCCCTCAGCCAGGCCGATGTCGCCACGAGGGTGGGCGTCACCCGGGAGACGGTCCGCTCCTGGGAGTCGGGCCGCTCGACGCCACGCGGCCGCCGGCGCGCGGCCTACGCGAAGCTGCTCGCCGAGATCGCGAACGAGCGGACCGTGCACGACAAGCGCCCCGTACGGCGCCCCAGCTGGGCCAAGGACCTGGAGTCGACCGTCGACGCCAAGGACGGCAAGTCCCCCGCGCGCATCCCGGTGGGCGCGGCGATGAACGGCCACGTGACACCAGCCCAGCCGTTGGTGCGAACCACGGGCGCGGATACGGCGACCGCGACCGCTGCCGCTGCCGCTGCCGCTGCCGTCCAGGACGCGACCGAGCCCGCACCGGCCCGCTCCACCGCCGGGCCGACCCCCGCCGAAGCCTTCGACGCGCTCTGCACGACCTGCGCCCCCGGCCTCGTACGCCAGACGTACCTCCTCACCGGCCGCCGCATCCTCGCCCAGGAATCCGTGGAGCGCGCCTTCCAGCTCGCCTGGCAGCGCTGGCCCGAGGTCGCCGTCGACCGCGACCCGGCGGGCTGGGTCCGCGCGGCGGCGTACGAGTACGCGATGTCCCCCTGGCACCGCCTGCGCCCCACCCACCGGCAGCCGGACGCGCCGCCCGCCACGGCGGCCGACCGCGCCTTCCTCACCGTCCTGATGAGCCTGCCGCCCGCGCAGCGCCGCACCCTCCTGCTCTACGACGGCGTCGGGCTCGACCTGCCCGAGACCGCCGCCGAGACGGAGGCGAGCACGCCCGCGGCGGCCAACCGTCTGCTCCGCGCACGCGAGGCGATCGCCGAGAGGCTGCCCGAGCAGGCGGCGACCCCCGAAGCCCTGCACCAGCGCCTCGGCGAACTCTGCTCCGCGGAGAAGCTCCAGCCCCCGAACGCGGGCCGGGTCCGCACCGGGAGCGAACACCGCGCCCGTTTCTGGACCCGCGCGGCGATCGCCTTCACGGCACTGATCGTCGGCGCCACGGCCCTGACGCTGCGCTCGGCCCCCACGCACTACGAGCCGCCGCAGTCCCCGGGCAAGGCCATCAGCGGCGTACCGCCGAGGATGGGTCCTGGCCACCTGACGTACGAGGACCAGATCCTCCACAAGAAGCTCCGCGAGGACCTGTCGAGCGGCCCGGAGAAGCTGACGCCGCAGCTCCGTTAGGGCGCGGGGAACTGCGCGACCAGCCACAGGCGGCCCGCAGACAAAAGGTGGGCCCGCACCTCACGTGAGTGAGATGCGGGCCCACCTTCAACAGCTCAGGCCAGGCTGAAGTTTCAGCCTGCCAGGATCGCCCGCGCGAGCTTGGCCGTCTCGGTCGGCGTCTTGCCGACCTTGACGCCCGCGGCCTCAAGGGCCTCCTTCTTGGCCTGCGCGGTGCCGGAGGAGCCGGAGACGATGGCGCCGGCGTGGCCCATGGTCTTGCCCTCGGGCGCCGTGAAGCCTGCGACGTAGCCGACGACCGGCTTCGTCACGTTGGCCTTGATGTAGTCGGCCGCACGCTCCTCGGCGTCGCCGCCGATCTCGCCGATCATGACGATCAGGTCGGTGTCGGGGTCGGCCTCGAACGCCTCGAGGGCGTCGATGTGCGTCGTGCCGATGACCGGGTCGCCACCGATGCCGACGGCCGAGGAGAAGCCGATGTCACGGAGCTCGTACATCATCTGGTACGTCAGCGTGCCGGACTTCGAGACCAGGCCGATGCGGCCCGGCTTCGTGATGTCGCCCGGGATGATGCCGGCGTTCGACTGGCCCGGGGTGATGAGACCGGGGCAGTTCGGGCCGATGATGCGGGTCTTGTTGCCCTTCGACTTCGCGTACGCCCAGAAGGCGGCGGAGTCGTGGACGGCGATGCCCTCGGTGATGACGACGGCGAGGGGGATCTCGGCGTCGATCGCCTCGACGACGGCGGCCTTGGAGAAGGCCGGCGGCACGAAGAGGACGGAGACGTTGGCGCCCGTCTTCTCCATCGCCTCGGCGACGGTGCCGAAGACCGGTACCTCGGTGCCGTCGAAGTCGACGGACGTGCCGGCCTTGCGCGGGTTCACGCCACCGACGATGTTCGTGCCGTCGCCCAGCATGAGCTTGGTGTGCTTCATGCCCGTGGCACCGGTCATGCCCTGGACGATGACCTTGCTGTCCTTGGTCAGGAAGATAGCCATGGTGTTCTGACCTGGTCCCTTACTTCGCAGCCGCGAGCTCGGCGGCCTTGTCGGCCGCGCCGTCCATGGTGTCCACGCGCTGCACGAGCGGGTGGTTGGCGTCCGAGAGGATCTTGCGACCCAGTTCGGCGTTGTTGCCGTCGAGACGCACGACCAGCGGCTTGGTGACTTCCTCGCCCTTGGACTTGAGGAGCTCGAGCGCCTGCACGATGCCGTTGGCGACCTCGTCGCACGCGGTGATGCCACCGAAGACGTTGACGAAGACGGACTTGACGTCCGGGTCGCCCAGGATGATCTCCAGGCCGTTCGCCATGACCTCGGCGGAAGCGCCGCCGCCGATGTCGAGGAAGTTGGCCGGCTTCACGTTGCTGTGGTTCTCACCGGCGTACGCGACGACGTCGAGGGTGCTCATGACGAGACCCGCGCCGTTGCCGATGATGCCGACCTCGCCGTCCAGCTTGACGTAGTTGAGGTTCTTGGCCTTGGCAGCAGCCTCGAGCGGGTTGGCTGCGTCCTTGTCCTCAAGAGCCTCGTGGTCGGCCTGGCGGAAGTCGGCGTTCTCGTCGAGCGAGACCTTGCCGTCGAGGGCCAGGATGCGGCCGTCCTTGGTCTTCACCAGCGGGTTGACCTCGACGAGGAGCGCGTCCTCGGCGACGAAGGTGTCCCACAGGGTCACCATCGCCTCGGCGACGCCCTCGGCCACCTCGGCCGGGAACTTCGCCTGGGCCACGATCTCGCGGGCCTTCTCGATGTTCACGCCGTCGACGGCGTTGACCGGGACCTTCGCGAGGGCCTCGGGAGTCTTCTCCGCGACCTCCTCGATGTCCATGCCGCCCTGCACCGAGGCCATGGCCAGGAAGGTGCGGTTGGTGCGGTCGAGGAGGTACGAGACGTAGTACTCCGCCTCGATCTCCGGGGACAGCTCGGCGATCATCACCTTGTGGACCGTGTGGCCCTTGATGTCCATTCCGAGGATGTCCGTCGCGCGAGCGACTGCCTCGTCGGGGTTGTCGGCCAGCTTCACGCCGCCGGCCTTGCCGCGGCCACCGACCTTCACCTGTGCCTTGACGACCGACTTGCCGCCCAGCTTCTCGGTGGCCTCGCGCGCCGCCTCAGGCGTGTCGATGACTTCACCGGCCAGCACCGGTACACCGTGCTTGGCGAAGAGGTCCCTCGCCTGGTACTCGAACAGGTCCACGCGCGTCCGTCCCTTTTCCGTGATCTCGCTGCGATCTCGCTGCTTTGTGGTCAGCTGTCTGCGTGGGCGTGCCGCGGAGGGCAACGTGACTGCGCTGTCACAAGGGAGGCGTAGGACGGAGTCCGGTACGCGGCATGTCCGTCTCGCAGGTTATCGCCGTGGGCCGTAGGTCCCTAAATCGCAGATCACATTTGGGCGGTGATGACTGTCACAGATCGCCGATCCGGGGCTGATCTGCGTGAAGGAGGGCGGCCCCTGAGGTGTCAGGGACCGCCCATTTGCTCCTGTTACGGCTGGTACAGCGCGTGCCGCCGCACTGCTGTCACTTCCGTGAAGCTCCCGCGTTGCTTCTGCGTCGTTCCGCGTCGCTCCCGCTGTCAGACGTTGGACGTCGCGTTGTTCGCCGTGTTGTAGGCCGTGTTGTACGTCGCGTTGTACGCCTGCTCGTACGTCGGCAGGTAGTCCGGGGTGACCGAGCCGGCCACGCCCTGGAGGCCCGAGACGGCGTTGCCCGCGAGGGACTGCGCGTCGGGGGCGACGGTGCCCGTGAGGTCCTGCGCGAACGGCGAGACCTGGCCGACGACGCCACCGGCGAACGGGTGGACGTCACCCGTAACGCCGTACGCGAGCTCGTCCGCGCTGCCACCGACGCCCTGCACGACGGGCCGCACCTGGTCGGTGACGGTCTGCACGAGCGGCGTGACCGAGCCGACGACACCGCCCGCGAAGGGCTGCACGTCGTCGCCGACGACGCCCTGCGCGAACGGCGGGACCTCGCCGACGACACCGCCGGCGAACGGCGTCACATCTCCGACCACGCCCTGCGCCAGGTACGTGACGTCGTTGACCGCCTGCCCGGCGACCGGCACGACGCCGTCGACGGCGGTGGCGGCGACGGGCGGCAGCACGGCCGTGGCCGTCTCGTCGACGATCGGGGCGGCGGTCTTCGTGGTGGCCCGCGTCGCGTCCGTGGCCGTCTGCGTCGCCGTCCCCGGGGCCTTCGCCGCGGCGGCCTCGACCTCCGGGGCGAAGGCGGAGAGCGGGCCGAAGAGGTAGTCGACGGAGTCTTCGGGGGTGGAGACGTCGGGGGTGTCGACGGCGGGGGTCTTGACGTCCGGGGCGTCGACGGCGGGGGCGGTGGCCTTGTGAGCGGTGGACTTCGCGTCCGTGACGGTGGACTTCGCGTCCGTGACGGTGGACTTCGCCTTGCCCTGGACGTCGGCGACGTCGGCGACGTCGGTGGCATCGCCGGCGTCTGCCACGTCGCCGGTGACGTCAGCGACCGCGTCGGACGCGGACGCGTTGTCCGGCAGCGCCACGGAGTGCTGCGGCAGCTCGTCCGCGCTGGCCACGGCGGAACCGAGCGCCCAGGCGCCCGTGACACCGGCGGCTATGACGATGGAACGACGGATGTTCTTGTTCATGCGTGCTTCAGATCCTTCGAACTCTGGCTGTGAATCCGACTCGGATACGTCCGGTCGGCGGGCAGACCTTTGCCACCCCCGCGCGGCAGGTCTTCGCGGGGAAAGGGCTGCCCTAGCCAGGGAATTCGGGAATGTCCCGGTGTCGTTCGCGGATCGGCGCGGCGGCCTGACCGGCCCCGGCACCCTGAAGAAGCCGCACCGGCGCACGGCTGTCGCACGACGCGGCACACGGATCGCCGTGCCGCGTCTGACTCCCGTCACCGGCCGACTGACCGCCCAGGGTCCGCGCCGGATCACCGGGAGCGGGCGCGGACGGGAACGGCTCGTGCCCGCTGCCGTGCGCGTGGTCCGAGGCGTCACCGCCGAACTCGGCGGCGCCGCGCGCCTGCTGACCAGCGGGATACGTGGCGCCGGTACCGACACCGGCACCGACACCGGCACCGGCACCGGTGCCGTACGACGACTCGCCCCGCGCCCCGGACGACTTCCGCGCCTCGTGCGCCCGAGCTCCCGCCCCGCCCCGACCGTCGCCAGGCTTGGCGGCGCTCTCGGGAGACTGGGGCTCGGCACCGACGCCGGCGTCCGCGTCATCGCCATGGCCCGCACCGGGACCAGGCAGCGGCAGCTCGGGCCTGTCGGGCGCCGCGGGCAGCACCCGCTGCGGCGAACCGCCGAGAACTCCGGTGACCCCGTCGGCAACCGGCCCCACCACGCCCCGCACGGCCCGCTCGGTCCGCTCGGTCCGCACCACGGGCTCGGCGGCGTCGGCCATCGGCTCGACCGCAGCGTCGCGCACCGCCTGCCGCCCGTGACGGACATCCTCGCGCGCGGTCTCCCGCACGGGCTCGGCCACCTGCTCACGCACGGGCTCGCCTACCTGCTCACGCACGGGCTCGGCCACCCGCTCACGCACGGGCGCGGTCACCTGTGCACGTTCCGGAGCCGACGGCGCTCCGTCCACCGCCTCCGCCCGCTCGCCACAGAGGAACCCCAGCGCGAGCAAACCGGCCAGCAGCACCACCACTTGCAGCGCACGCCGCCCGGCCACCGCACGCACCAGGCGCACAGCGGCATCAGGCAGAACGACTACTGCGGGAGTCAAGACGAGGGGATTCCTCTGCTGAGCGGGGAGGGGAGGACCAGGATCGGGGTGAGACACGGAGCGTAGTGCTCCGGGAGTGAAGCCCGCCGATCCTCGCACGGGCCGCCCGCCCTCGCGCAAGCCCCCTGTTACTGATGCGTATTCATGTCCGGTATGGGCAGGGGCCGCTTCTCGATCGCCGCCGCCATCACCTCCGGGAAGAGGTCCGGGGTGCACGCGAAGGCCGGTGCGCCCAGCGCCGAGAGCGCCGCCGCGTGCTCTCGGTCGTACGCGGGCGTCCCCTCGTCGGAGAGCGCGAGCAGCGTCACGAACTGCACTCCGGACGCCTTCATCGCCGCGACCCGCTTCAGCATCTCGTTGCGTATGCCCCCTTCGTAGAGGTCACTGATGAGGACGACGATGGTGTCGGCGGGCCGGGTGATCTGCGACTGGCAGTACGCGAGCGCCCGGTTGATGTCGGTCCCGCCACCCAGCTGCGTACCGAACAGCACATCCACCGGGTCGTCGAGCTGATCGGTGAGGTCGACGACGTTCGTGTCGAAGACGACGAGCCGCGTGTTGAGCGACCGCATCGAGCCGAGCACGGCACCGAACACCGAGGCGTAGACGACGGACGCGGCCATCGAGCCCGACTGGTCGATGCAGAGGATGACCTCCTTCTTCACGGACTGCGACGCCCGCCCGTACCCGATGAGCCGCTCGGGCACGATCGTCTTGTACTCCGGCAGGTAGTTCTTGAGGTTGACCGCGATCGTGCGGTTCCAGTCGATGTCGTGGTGGCGCGGCCTGCTGACACGGGCGCTGCGGTCGAGCGCGCCCGTGAGGGTGGCACGGGTACGCGTGGCGAGCCGCTTCTCCAGGTCCTCCACGACCTTGCGCACGACGGCCCGCGCGGTCTCCTTGGTGGTCTCCGGCATGGCCTTGTTGAGGGAGAGCAGGGTCCCCACCAGATGCACGTCGGCCTCGACGGCCTCCAGCATCTCGGGCTCAAGGAGCAGCGTGGAGAGGCCGAGCCGCTCGATGGCGTCGCGCTGCATGACCTGGACGACGGACGAGGGGAAGTACGTCCGAATGTCCCCGAGCCAGCGCGACACGGACGGCGCGGACGCCCCGAGCCCCGCCGAACGCTCCCGCCCCCGGTCCTTCTTCCCCGCGTCCCCTCCCCCGTACAACGCACCGAGCGCCCCGTCCATCGCCGCGTCCCGCCCGACGAGCTCACACCCGGTCCCCTCGGCCGCACCCCCACCCAGCACAAGCCGCCACCTGCGCAGCCGCTCCCCCGCGGGATCCAACACTTCCTGCGTCATCAGCCCACCTCCACAAGCTCGATACCGCCACCGACACCGAATCCATCGCCGCCACTGACTCCTGCCCCGGGCCCGGACGCGACCCCCAGCAACAGACTCAGCACCGGCAGAACCGCATCCGCCCGCTCACCGTCAAGTTCCGCCCCGAAGCCGGGTATCCCGCCGGTGACGGCCAGGCCACCACCGCCCGCCCCCGGACCGCGCCGCACCAGCTCACCCAGCGTCCGCCGCACCCCCGGTTCGTACGCCGAGAAGGTGCGCCGCAGGAGGGGCAGTACGTCGGTGAAGGCTCGGTCAGGGACCCCGCTCAGCCAGTCGTCGACGAGGCCGAGGAGCCGCTCGTCGTGCACGAGCAGCATGCCGCCCCCTGACCCACCGCCCACGAACCCCTCGATCCAGGCGGCTGCTTCGGCGGGCTCGGTCCCCCGGGACAGTGCGAGCCCCATGAACCGAGCGGCCTCGTCCTCGGCCAACTCCCCGCCGTCCATCAGGATCCGCACGCACCGCCCGCGCACCACCCCGGCCACGCTGTCCCGCTCCCCCAGCACCCTCAACACGGAGTGCCACCGCCCCCGTACACCGGCAGCGCCGACCTTGGGCTCACTCGGGCGCGGGCTCCCCTCGCCCGCAGGATCAGCGTCCAACTCGCCCAGCAGGCCCACCGCCTGGTGCACCGCGTCCATGTGCCCCCGCATCTCGACCGCCGCGTCCTGGTCGAGCCCCGCGCACGCCGGGGGCAGCCCGACGAACACCCGCTCCGCGAGCCCCAGAGCCACTTCGCCGAGCGCAGCCGTGTCCGTACCCCGCACATCCCCGTACCGAAGCGACCGCACCAGCGCGGGCAGCGCCTGCGCCAGATGCCCGACGTCCGCATCCAGTGCCGCCCGGTCCGCCAGGACCCGCATCACCACCGGCAACGCGTCCGGCAGGTCGGCCAGCAGACACCGCTCGGCCAGCGCGGTGACGTCAGCCAGGGCGCCGGCCCCGATGGCATCGGACTCCGCGCGAGCTGTGGCCGCCGCGAGCACGGTCGTCCCCCATACCCCCGCCTCCGCCACCCGCACCGACAGCTCCGGCTCCCACCGCAGCCGCCAGGTCTCCCGGAACGTACCCGTGCTCCCCCGCGACGCGGCGGGCTCGCCCCAGCCGATACCCAGCAGCCGGAGGCGGTGCAGCAGCCTGCTGCGCGCCGCGTCCGCCTCCTTGCGCAGGTCGAGCTCCAACTCCCGCTCAAGCGCCTCGGGTTTGATCCGGAGCTTCCGCTGGAGCCGCGTGAGATCGCGCTGCAACGGCACGGCCGGGGCCGAGTCGGGAACCTCCCCGAGGACGTCCCCGACGACGAGCTTGTCGTGCACGAGGGAGAGCGGCACGTCCGAGCCCTCGCACATCACCGCACGGACCGCGTCCGTCGTCTCGGTGAGCCCCGGCAGCGGACGCCCCCGCATCGCGGCGAGGGTGTCCGCGAGCCGTACCGCCTCGATGACATGCGCGGACGACACGATCCTGTCCTCGTCCCTGAACAGTCGCGCGACCTTCGTCAGCCAGCGCTCCACGGGCCGGTCGGGCGCGCTGAACAGATGCCCGTACCAACCGGGCGACGCGATTCCCGCGCCGTATCCACTGGCCCGCGAGAGGCGGCGGTGCGTCCAGGGCACCCAGGTCATGTCGACCTTCACCTTGGGCAGCCCCTTGAGCAGCGCCCGGTCGGCCGACAGGGTCACCTTCTGCCGCAGCGCGGGCACATGCCAGGCCCCGCACACGACCGCGACGTCGTCCGGACCGAACTCGCGCTGTGCCGCGCGGACTTGGATCCGCATATACGCCTCGCGCACCAGGTCACGGTCATGCCCACCGGTCCCGTACTCCTCGCGCAGCGCCCCCATGGCCTCACCCAGCGCGTCGAACGGCGCGAAGGCGTCCGCCCCGGCCCCCCGGTGCTCGACGACGTCCTCCCACCACCGCTCGGGATCGTCGTACCCTGCGGTCTCCGCGAGCACCGCGAGGGGATCGATCCGCACCGCGTCAGCGTCCACGCCCCCAGGAGTTGCGGCGTCCTCAGCCTCCTCCGTACCCTCCGCGCGCGCCAGCGAATGCGCCGCCGGAAGATCCATGAACCGCACCGGAACCCCGGCGCCCGCCGCCCACTTGATCGCGACCCACTCCGGCGAGAACTCGGCCAGCGGCCAGAACGCCGACCGGCCGGGCTCGTCCACCACGTGCGCGAGCAGCGCGACCGGCGGCCGCATCCCCTCGTCCGCCGCGAGCGCCACCAGCGCGTCGGCCTCCGGCGGCCCTTCGATCAGGACCACGCGCGGCGCGCCCTCCTCGAGTGCGGCCCGCACCGCACGCGCCGACCCCGGCCCGTGATGCCGCACCCCGAGCAGCAACGGCCCCTCGCCCGCTCGCGCCTCGCCCCCGCGCACCTCGTCGCTCATGTCCGCCCCCTCTCCGTCTCACGCCGTCTCGCGCCGTCTCACGCGAACCAGTCACCGTCACGCCCACAGCCACCGTCACGCCCACAACCCCGCTCAGACCCGGGCGGCCCACGCCACCCGCATCCGTCCCGTCACGCACTCACCTCACGGCACGCGCGGTAGAAGTCCTTCCAGCCGTCACGCTCGCGGACCACCGCTTCCAAGTACTCCTGCCAGATCACCCGGTCCGCCGCCGGGTCACGGACCACCGCGCCGAGGATGCCCGCGGCGACATCGCCCGGCCGCAGCACGCCGTCCCCGAAGTGCGTGGCCAGCGCCAGGCCGTTGGTCACGACGGAGATCGCCTCGGCCGTCGAGAGCGTGCCGCTCGGCGACTTCACCTTCGTACGCCCGTCGGCCGTGACCCCGTCCCGCAGCTCGCGGAAGACCGTGACGACGCGGCGTATCTCGTCGATCCCCTCGGGCCCGGTCGGCAGGTCGAGCGAGCGCCCGATCTGGTCGACGCGGCGCGAGACGATGTCGACCTCCGCGTCGGCGCTCTCCGGCAGCGGCAGGATCACCGTGTTGAAGCGGCGGCGCAGCGCGCTCGACAGGTCATTGACCCCGCGGTCGCGGTTGTTGGCCGTCGCGATCAGGTTGAAGCCGCGGACGGCCTGCACCTCCTGGCCCAACTCCGGTATCGGAAGGGTCTTTTCCGACAGGATCGTGATCAGCGTGTCCTGCACGTCGGCGGGGATGCGGGTCAGCTCCTCGACCCGCGCCGTCATGCCGTCGGACATGGCCCGCATGACAGGGCTGGGCACGAGCGCGTCGCGGCTGGGGCCGTGCGCGAGCAGCTGCGCGTAGTTCCAGCCGTACCGGATCGCCTCCTCCGGCGTCCCTGCCGTGCCCTGCACGAGCAGCGTCGAGTCTCCGCTGACGGCGGCCGCCAGATGCTCGGACACCCAGGTCTTCGCGGTGCCGGGCACGCCGAGCAGAAGCAGGGCGCGGTCCGTGGCGAGGGTGGTGACGGCGACCTCGACGATGCGGCGCGGCCCCACGTACTTCGGCGAGATCACCGTCCCGTCCGGCAGCGTGCCGCCGAGCAGATACGTCGCGACCGCCCACGGCGAGAGCCGCCAGCGCTCGGGCCGCGGCCGGTCGTCCTGCGCGGCGAGCGCGGCCAGTTCGGCGGCGAAGGCGTGCTCGGCATGCGGCCGCAGCACCTCCGCCTCCCCCGCGGGCGCGGCTGCGGACGCGGATACAGCGGATGCAGACGCGGGCTGGCCCTCGATCGTCGAGGTCATCGAGGTCGTCGAGCCGACGGACACAGTCATGGAGCGATCCCCCTCCAACTCGTCCGGACACCTCTGGCCCGGATGTGGTTCCAACCGTGCACCACGCCACTGACAATCGACCCGAGCACGCCTCTGACCTGCACAGACACCGAGTGCGGGATCGATTGTCAGTGGCGGGATCTACCTTCGATGACATGACTCAGCAGGGGGTGCGCTGGACGGCGGATCAGGTCCTTGCCTTGGCACCTGACGCCCCGTCACGCAAGGCGGGAAGCAAACTCGGCGTCGCCGGCCCATGGTCGGCGGCAGGCAGTTCGAGCGAGGGGACGGTGTGGGGACTGTGCAAGGGAAGTGGCAGCAAGCCGTATCAGACAGTTGTCGACATCGCGGACATCACCGGCGCGGCAGGCCCGGCGTACAAATGCAGTTGTCCGAGCCGCAAGTTCCCGTGCAAGCACGCGCTCGGGCTGCTGCTGCTCTGGGCGGCGGATGGCGGGGCGCCATCCGGCTCGGCGCCGGAAGCGGAGCCGCCGGACTGGGCGGCGGAGTGGCTTGCGGGGCGCCGCAAGAGAGCGGAGACGAAGCGGGCCTCGGACGCCGCGCCGGACTCGTCACCCGCTGACCCCGAGGCCGCGCGCCGCAGGGCGGAGCGGCGGGCCGAGCGGGTCACGGCAGGAGTGACGGAGCTGGAGCGGCGCCTCTCCGATCTGCTGCGCGGCGGCATAGCCTCCGCCGAGCAGATGGGGTACGGGCTGTGGGAGGAGACGGCGGCCCGCATGGTCGACGCCCAGGCACCCGGACTTGCCGCGCGCGTAAGGGAGTTGGGTGCCATTCCCTCCTCCGGTCCCGGCTGGCCCGTGCGGATGCTGGAGGAGTGCGCGCTCCTCCACCTCCTCGACCAGGGCTGGCTGCACCGCGGGCAGTTGCCGGAGGCCCTGGCTGCCACGGTCCGCTCCCGCACGGGCCTGCCCACGCCGGCGGAGGGTCCGCCGGTGCGGGACCACTGGCTGGTGCTCGCGCAGTACGACACGGCAGACAGCAAGCTCACCACCCGCCGGATATGGCTGCACGGCGCGGAGTCCGGCCGGACGGCCCTGCTCCTGTCGTACGGAGCCGCGGGCCGCGCACCCGCGCTCGCGCTGCCGGTCGGCCTCGCGCTGGACGCCGAGCTGACCGCGTACCCGGGCGCCGGGCAGCTGAGGGCCGACCTGGGCGAACAGTTCAGCGCCCCCGCGCCGACGGCGGCCCGTCCACCGGGCGTACGGACGGAACAGGCCGCGCACAGCTACGGCGAAGTGCTGCGGGACGACCCCTGGCTGGATTCCTGGCCGGTGACACTGAGCGAAGTGATACCGACCCCGTGCCCCGGCCCCTCCTCCGAAGGCTGGCAACTGGCGGACGCGAAAGGCGACATGGCGCTGCCCATCACGCCTTCCGCGGCGTCCCGTGCGGGGCTGTGGCGGCTGGTGGCACTCTCCGGAGGCGCTCCGGTGACGGTCTTCGGCGAGTGTGGCCACGAGGGCTTCATCCCTCTGACGGCCTGGCCGTGCGGAGCGGGAGAGGCGGTCGCCCTGTGCTGACCGCCACGCCTCACCACCGTCACACCGATGCGTACTCCTAGAGCGCTGCGGCGTTCGAGGAGGAGCGCTGGGTTCGCGCAACGCACCGCAGGGCCATCCGTCGCTCCACCGCAGCACCGCTCCACCGCTCCACCGCTCCACCGCAGCACCGCAGCACCGCAGCACCGCGGCACCGCGGCACCGCGGCACCGCGGCGGCAGATCCAAACAGATCCGGTAGATCCGGCGTCCAAGACGGCAACTCCAAACGAAAGACCGAGTGATCCGTCCGAGAGAGGAGTCCACATGACCGGCATCACCGCACTCACCGAAGCGACCGTCATCCCCTGGGAAGACCTGGTCACCGCCGCGCTCCTCGGCACCGACCGCCGCACGCCCCCCGTACGAACCCAGGACAAGGACGCACCGACCGCTCTTCTGGACGCGGCAGCCGTGCAGACCGTCCGGCGCAGAGCCGGGCTTCGTCCCGCACCCGCCGCGACAGCTCCCGAGCCCGCGGCGGACGACCCCAGGCCCCTGGTGCCGCCAGCTGCACGGCGCAGGCTCGCCACGCTGCTCACCGACCACCCCGGCGCGGCAAGCGGTGGACGCCGGGGCGCGGTGCCCGACCTGATGGAACTGCTGCCCCAGTGGCTGGCGTTGGCCAACGACCGCGGCTTCGCTGCGCCGCCCGAGCTGATTCCGGCCCTCCTGAACGCGGCGCGCGGGCGCACGGACCTCCGGCCGCAGGCGCTCACCTTCGCGGGCCCGCGGGCCCTGTGGCTCGCGCGGCTCAACCCGGACTGGAAGTTCGCGCTCCGCTCCACTCCGGGCGGTGGGGTGTCGCTGCCCGCCCCCGAGGAGACGGCACTGGTCCAACAGCTCTGGGAGGAAGGCCTGTTCGCCGAGCGCGTCGCCCTGCTCGGCGCGGTGCGGGCGCATGAACCCGCCGCCGCGCGGGAGCTGCTCGCCTCCACCTGGAGCACGGAGCGAGCGGAGGACCGCCTGATGTTCCTCGACTCCTTGCGCACCCAACTGTGCGACGCGGACGAGCCGTTCCTGGAGCAGGCCCTCACCGACCGCAGCCGCAACGTCCGCGCGACGGCGGCCGAGCTCCTCTCCGCACTGCCCTCATCCGCCCTCGCCGCGCGGATGGCGGCCCGCGCCGCCTCGTGCGTGGCCATCGACCACGCCCAGGGCACGAAGAGCACGCCGACGCTCACGGTCGAGGCGCCGCACGAGTGCGACGCGGGCATGGAGCGCGACGGCGTCGTTCCGAAGCCTCCCGCAGGTCGGGGCGAACGCAGCTGGTGGCTAGCCCAGTTGGTGGAGGCGGCACCGCTCGGAACCTGGCCGGAGCGGCTCGGCGGCCGGACCCCCGCGGAGATCGTGGCGCTGCCCGTGGCCGACGACTGGCAGAGCGAGCTGCACGCCGCGTGGTGCCGCGCGGCGGTGCGGCAGCGCGACGCCGTCTGGTCCCGGGCGCTGCTCGGAGCTCCCTCGTCCCCCGATGCGGCGGGCCCCGGAGCGGCGTCGCTCGCCGAGCGCGCGAAGCTCCTCGCCGCGTTGCCGGCCGTTGAGCGGGCCGACTGGGTCGCGGGATTCATCGGGACGCACGGCCTCTCGGAGGCGTTCCAGCTGCTCGGCGTGTGCGCGCTGCCCTGGTCGGAACCGCTGGGCCGTGCGGTGGTGGACGCGCTGAACATCGCGCGTGACGCCGGGAGTTACCCCTGGAGCTTCAGCGGGGTGATGGGTCTGGCGGAGCGCTGCCTCGACCCTGCGGAGGCGGTCCGTCTCGACGTACTGACCGCGATACCGGACGAGCCGGAGGACGCTTCCCCCGGCGCGGGCGGCTACTGGTCGGAGGCCTTCCAGCGCCTGGTCAGTACGTTGCGTCTACGCGCGGCGATGCGGGCGGAGCTGGGCGCGGCGCCGGAAGATCCGGGGGTGCCGTCATGTCAGGCAACTTAGGCGACCCCGCTGCTGGGACGGGGCGCCCGACGCCTCTCACCAAAGCCTCTGAGCGGAGGCAGCCCACGCCCTTCACCGAAGCCCCTGAGCCGAGGCAGCCGGCGCCTCTCACCACAGCCCCTGATGCCAGGCAGCGGACACCCCTCACCGAAGCCCCTGAGCCAAGGCAGCCCACGCCCCTCACCGCAGCCCCAGCCCCAGGCCCAGGCCCAGCTTCGCAGCAGCCGAACAGCTCTCCCCCGATCCCGAGGCAGCCAGACGCCTTCGTCCCGGGGCGAAGGCGGTCGGCCGCTCCCGGCGCAGCCCAAAGCCGCCGCGCAGCCCAAGGCCGCCGAGCCGCCCTCACCCCGGAGCGAGAGAGGCCGGACGACGCCCCCGCCGAGGAGCGGTTGCCGTCAGGTGCCCGCCGGCTGGCGGACGTTCGCACGGACCCAGTCCACGATCGAAGCCGTCGTCGCCCCGGGAGTGAAGATCTCCGCGACACCCTTCTCCTTGAGCGGCGCGATGTCCGCCTCGGGGATGATGCCGCCGCCGAAGACCTTGATGTCCTCCGCGTCGCGCTCCTTGAGGAGCTCGATCACGCGCGCGAAGAGCGTGTTGTGGGCGCCGGAGAGGATGGACAGGCCGATCGCGTCGGCGTCCTCCTGGATCGCGGTGTCCACCACCTGCTCGGGCGTCTGATGCAGGCCGGTGTAGATGACCTCCATACCCGCGTCACGCAGTGCCCTCGCGATCACCTTGGCTCCGCGATCATGACCGTCGAGACCCGGCTTCGCCACCACCACGCGGATCGGACCGGCTGCCACACCCATCACTGCCTCCATGTACCGATATCCATCTGTCCAAGCACTGGCACCCCGTGCCGCACCGGCCGGGGAAGTGAACGAACGTTATCTCCAGCATCTCGCACCCGGCAGTTTCACGGTGGAGAGCGAGGGGGAAATCACACGATGGGACACGTTCGCTGCGCGCCACTCCCGTATCCAGCGGCATACGGACCGTTTTCGGGACGGCGCAAGGGGAGCCGCAACGAGGTCGCCGTGCCACCGCGCCGCCAGCTGCGCGCCGTGGTGATGCGGCGCATCGGCGATCGCGCCGGTATTCGGTGCGCCACATGCGCCGACCACGTACCGCCGTACGACCTCTGTCACGCCTCCCCACTACGGGCACACGGGGGACAGAGCCGTCCTCCCGCGTGCCGACCGGGAGGTCGACCATGACCGTCACCAGGGTCTTGCCCTTTCGCCCGCCCTGCCTCCAGTTGCCCGCCAGACTCGCGGGACTCTCCTTGGCCCTGCTGAAGGCGACCGCACTCGAGGTGGCGATCCTCGCCGGCCACCTCCTCCTGTACCCGTCGGGCATCGCCCAGGAACGCAGGGTCGCCGCCGAACTGCCGCCGCCGGACGCCCCCAGGCTCCCCGCGGAGCGCCGCCCCCCGGTCGTCCTCCTGCACGGCTTCATCGACAACCGCTCGGTCTTCGTCCTGCTGCGCCGCTCCCTGGCCCAGCACGCCGGCCAGCACGTGGAGTCCCTGAACTACTCCCCCCTCACCTGCGACATCCGCACCGCCGCCGAGCTGCTCGGCCGCCATATAGAGGAGATCTGTGAGCGCACGGGCCACCACCAGGTGGACATCGTCGGACACAGCCTCGGCGGCCTGATAGCCCGCTATTACGCGCAGCGCCTCGGCGGCGACGAACGCGTCCGCACGCTGGTCACCCTCGGTACCCCACACGAGGGAACACGGGTCGTGCCGCTGGCCGACGCGCACCCGATCGTGCGCCAGATGCGCCCCGGCTCGGACGTGATCGAGGAGCTGCGCGAGCCCGCGCCGGGCTGCCGGACCCGTTTCGTGAGCTTCTGGAGCGACCTGGACCAGCTGATGGCCCCCCTGGAAACGGCCTGCGTCAACCATCCCGACCTGATCGCACAGAACGTACGTGTCTCCGGTATCGGCCATCTCGCCCTGCCCGTGCACCCCGCGGTCGCCGCCGGAATCCGCCAGGCCCTCGACATGCCTGCTTCGGGGACCCCCGCCACGGGTGCCGAAACGGGACTGACCGTGGCCTGAGGAGCAGCTCCCGCACCCCTCGATGCGGGAAATTTGTCGAACGGAGCTCGAACGCAGGGCCAAAGCTGTGCCCACAGTCCGCCGAAAGGCGGCCGAATGCCCGTTTCCTGAGAGCGTGAAACCTGCCGAAGATTGTCGCGCCCGCATACCGCCGGGTACAGTCGCCGCACTGCTCTGCCCCTGCTGCCGAGGCGAAAGAGAAGTTGGTGAACGACCGTCACCCGTCGGGGAGCTCAACACCCCCGGCCTCGGCACCCGCCGACTATGCGCCCTACGCGGCGTATGAACCGCAGAGCACCCAGCATGGCGCCTACGCCGGGTACGACGGCTACTCCACGGGTAGCTTCGACACCTCAGGCGGCTATGCGACGGCCGGTCCCGACACCGGAAGCTTCGCGTCCGACCCGCTCTTCGGCGACATGCCCGGCAGTCAGTACGACACCGGCCAGTGGTCCGCCACGGGGACGCAGCAGACGCTGAACTACGACCCGTACGCCGCGCAGCACCAGGCCGCGTACGACACCAGTGGTTACGAGACCGGCAGCTACGACACCAGCATGTGGTCGACCGGCGGCTATCAGCACCTCTCCGCCGACATCCCCGCGCAGCCGGGCCCCGACGCCACCGGCCAGTGGGACACCGCCTCCTGGAACCAGCCGCAGAACCAGCCGCAGCACGAGCAGCAGCACCAGGCGCAGCAGACCGGCCAGTGGGAGACCCAGGCCTTCGACACCGGCGCGTACGACGCGACCGCGTGGAACTCCGGCGGCCAGGACATGACGTACGGGGCCACGGAGACGCTCGACGCGTACAGCGCCCCCGAGGCGCAAGAGGCACACGGCGCACACGGGACGTACGAGGCCCAGGACACGCCCGGAGCGCCCGACACGTACGAGGCACCCGAACCGTACGAGCATTCGCCTTACGACACCGGGTCCTACGCCTCCGGATCCCACGCCCCCGAGGCCTACGCACAACCGGCCCCCGCCGAGCACGAGTTCACGCCCGACGAGGCTCCCGCCGATTCACTCGGTCCGGTCGAGCCGAGCCGTCACGGCTCCGTCGGCGACGACGAACCGCCGGTCATGGACCGCTCGCACGGCTCCCGCTCGCGGGCCCGCCGCCGCTCCCCCGCCAAGCGCTCCGCGCTCTTCACCGTCGCCGTGCCCTCCGCCTGCGTGATGGGCGTCGCGGGTATCGCCGCCGCGTCCGTGGGCGACTTCGGCGGCGGGGACGAGAAGGAGGCGCAGGCGGCATCGGCCCCGGACCCCACGTCGGTCCAGCCTTCCGCCGCCAACAACAAGCTCGACACGCAGCTGGCGAACCTCTCCGCGGACGCCGGTGACTTCGCCGACCGCGCGAGCCGCACCCAGGAGCGCATCGACCTCAAGGCGGAGAAGGTCGCCGCCGAGAAGAAGGCCGCCGAGGAAGCCGCGCGCAAGGAGCGTCTGCGCCCCAAGTTCTCGCTGCCGGTCAAGCAGCACGGCCTGAGCGCGTACTACGGCCAGGCCGGCATCAACTGGATGTCCGCGCACTCCGGAATCGACTTCCCGGTGTCGTACGGCACCGAGGTGCTCGCCGCCACCGACGGCACCGTCTCCACGAAGTGGAACAGCGCCTACGGCAACATGGCGATCGTGACCGCCAAGGACGGCACGGAGACGTGGTACTGCCACCTCTCCACGCACAAGGTCTCCAGCGGTCCCGTCAAGGCGGGCGACCCCATCGCCTTCTCCGGGAACTCCGGCAACTCCACGGGACCGCACCTGCACTTCGAGGTGCGTCCCGGCGGCGGCTCGGCGATCGACCCGCTGCCGTGGCTGCGCAGCCACGGCCTCGACCCGACGTAACTCCGGCCGCCGCCCCCGGCGTTACAGCTTCTCCACCGGCGCGTACCGCAGCAGCAGCCGCTTCGGCTTCGGCTCTCCGAAGTCCACCGTCGCCTCCGCGTTCGCGCCCGTGCCCTTCACCCCGACCACGGTCCCGAGGCCGAACTGGTCGTGCGTGACCCTGTCCCCGATCGCCAGCGCGACCACCGGCTTCTCCGTGGCGCGGCGCGTGGCGAAGCCCTGCGCGCCCCCGGTGCGCGAGCGCGACGACGACAAGGAGGAGGCGATTCCGGCCGCGGGCCCGGAGGATGCCGGTGCGCCGACCGAACCCTTCCGCTTCCAGTCCAGATGGGCCTCCGGAATCTCCTCCAGGAAGCGCGACGGCGGGTTGTACGAAGGCTGTCCCCAGGCGCTGCGCATCGAGGACCGCGTCAGATAGAGCCGCTCACGCGCGCGCGTGATGCCCACGTACGCGAGGCGGCGCTCCTCCTCCAGCTCCTTGACCTGGCCGAGGGAGCGCATGTGCGGGAAGACGCCGTCCTCCATGCCGGTCAGGAAGACGACCGGGAACTCGAGGCCCTTGGCGGTGTGCAGGGTCATCAGCGTGATGACTCCGGAGCCGTCGTCCTCCTCGTCCGGGATCTGGTCCGAGTCGGCGACGAGCGCGACCCGCTCCAGGAACTCGGAGAGCGTGCCCGACACGCCTGTGCCCGCGCCCGCGTCCTCTCCGCCTTCCGCCTCCCCTTCGCCTTGTCCTTCGCCTTGTCCTTCGCCGCCTTCACCGGCTTGTGCGGCTTCTCCGTTGTCGTGCTCGAACTCCAGTGCCACGGCGGCGAGTTCCTGGAGGTTCTCGATGCGCGTCTCGTCCTGCGGGTCGGTGGAGGCCTGCAACTCGGCGAGATACCCGGTCCGTTCGAGCACGGCCTCCAGGACGACGGCGGGGCCCGCGCCGGACTCGACGACGGTCCGCAGCTCCTCCATCAGCACGTTGAACCGCTTGACGGCGTTCGCCGAGCGCGCGGCCATTCCGTACGCCTCGTCGACGCGCTTCAGAGCCTGCGGGAAGGAGATCTTCTCGCGCTGCGAGAGCGCGTCGATCATCGCCTCCGCGCGGTCGCCAATACCCCTCTTGGGTACGTTGAGAATGCGCCGCAGCGGGACGGAGTCCTCGGGGTTGGCGAGCACGCGCAGATACGCGAGGACGTCCCGGACCTCCTTGCGCTCGTAGAAGCGGACGCCGCCGACGACCTTGTACGGCAGGCCGACGCGGATGAAGATCTCTTCGAAGACACGGGACTGCGCGTTCGTCCGGTAGAAGATCGCGACGTCGCCCGCCTTCGCGTCGCCCGCGTCGGTGAGCCGGTCGATCTCGTCGGCGACGAACTGCGCCTCGTCGTGCTCGGTGTCGGCCACATAGCCGGTGATGCCCGCGCCCGCGCCCGCGTTGGTCCACAGGTTCTTGGGGCGGCGGCTTTCGTTGCGCTCGATGACGGCGTTGGCCGCGGTCAGGATCGTCTGCGTGGAGCGGTAGTTCTGCTCCAGGAGGATCGTCGTCGCGTTCGGGTAGTCCTCCTCGAACTGGAGGATGTTGCGGATCGTGGCGCCGCGGAAGGCGTAGATCGACTGGTCCGCGTCACCCACGACGCACAGCTCGGCGGGGTCGTCGCCCTCACCCCCGGAGGGGCCAACCAGCTCGCGCACCAGGGCGTACTGGGCGTGGTTCGTGTCCTGGTACTCGTCGACCATCACGTGCCGGAAGCGGCGGCGGTAGTGCTCGGCGACGTCCGGGAACGCGCGGAACATGTTGACCGTCGTCATGATCAGGTCGTCGAAGTCGAGGGCGTTCGCCTCGCGCAGGCGCGACTGGTACATCGCGTACGCCTGGGCGAGCGTCCGCTCGAAGCCGTCGGCGGCCTGTCCCGCGAAGGTCTCCTCGTCGATCAGTTCGTTCTTCAGGTTCGAGATCTTGGCGCTGAAGGACTTCGGCGGGAACTTCTTCGGGTCGATGTCCAGGTCGCGGCAGACCAGTGCCATCAGGCGCTTGGAGTCGGCGGCGTCGTAGATCGAGAAGGAGGAGGTGAAGCCGATCGTCTTCGACTCGCGGCGCAGTATCCGCACGCACGCGCTGTGGAACGTCGACACCCACATCGCGTTGGCCCGCGGCCCCACGAGCTGCTCGACGCGCTCCTTCATCTCGCCCGCGGCCTTGTTCGTGAACGTGATCGCCAGGATCTGCCCCGGGTGCACGTGCCGCTCGGCCAGGAGATACGCGATGCGGTGCGTGAGGACCCGGGTCTTGCCCGAGCCCGCGCCGGCGACGATGAGCAGCGGGGAGTCCGCGTGCACGACGGCCGCGCGCTGGTTCTCGTTCAGCCCGTCGAGCAGGGCCGCCGGGTCGATCACGGGGCGCGGGGCGCCGCCGCGATAGTGCGCGTCCCGGGGTGCGGGCGCGTCGAACTTCCCGTCGAACAGATCATCCGGAATGGACTCCGGGGCACTGTCCTCGGGCGGCGGCGGGTGCTCCTCCTCCGAAGCCCGCGAGGGCTTGAGGTCCGCCAGGAAGCTGTCATCAAAGAGGCTGCTCATCGCCTCCCGAGTCTAGGCGGCCCCACTGACAACCCGCCCCGGGTTCCGGCCACGTCACATGCCTACGCCCCGAGCGCGCATGGTCACGCTCCGCCATGGCACGGCGTGCCCGCGTCAAGAGCTTCGTAAAGTAACGAAAATGTATCGGGCATATCGAACATCAACCTTCACACGGACCACACGAGTTGGCTAGCGTGCTCCGCGGGCCGCTCGTACTCCCACCGGCGAACCCCGCCGGGAACGGGTGGCCTCCGCCGAGTTCGATCTCCTCGGAGCCGGGGACCCACCATGAACTTGGGGTGAATCGGTCCCGTACGAAGTACGGGACTGTAGGGCAACCTTCCGGAACCATCCGCCCGAACCCGACAGCTAACCCGGTAGGCGGTCTACGGAAGGAGTCGCCTCCCTTGGCGTCGCACCGCAAGCCGCGGACCCGCATGACCGGCCTACGCGCCACTCCCGCCCTCGGCATCACGACGGCGGCCCTCACCTCCGTGGCCCTCCTGTCACAGAGCGCGCAAGCCGCACCGTCCGCGCCGCAGAAGCCCAGCCTCGAAGAGGTCCAGAAAAAGGTCGACGACCTCTACCACCAGGCGGGCGTGGCCACGCAGAAGTACAACTCGGCCAAGGAGCGCACCGACAAGCAGCGCAAGAAGGTCGACACCCTTCTCGACGACGTGGCCAAGCGCACCGACAAGCTGAACGAGGCCCGCCAGGAGCTGGGCTCGTTCGCCGCCGCCCAGTACCGCACCGGCGCCGTCTCCGAGACCGCCACGATGATGCTCGCCGACGACCCGCAGGGGTACTTCGACCAGAATCACCTGTCGGACCGGCTGACCGCGCGCCAGAAGAAGGCGGTCGACGACTATCAGACCGAGCAGGCCTCGGCGACGAAGCAGCGCACCAAGGCCGCCAAGAGCCTGGAGACGCTGAGCGACTCGCGTGACGATCTCAGGACGAGCAAGCAGACCGTCCAGAAGAAGCTGGGCCAGGCGCGCACGATGCTCTCGGAGCTGACCGCCGAGGAGAAGGCGCGGCTCGCGGCGATCGAGAAGAAGAAGGAAGAAGCGGCCAAGCGCAAGGCCGCCGAGCTGGCCCGCAAGCAGGAGGCCGAGGCGGAGGCCAAGCGCAAGGCGGCGGAAGAGGCGGCGGCCAAGGAGCGCGAGCAGAACAAGGAGACCCCGGACTCCGGCTCCGGTTCCGACACCGGCTCCGGATCCGGCACGGGTTCCGGCTCCGGCTCCGGCGACACGGACAGCGGTTACGCGACGAAGGCCGCGAAGGTCATCAACTTCGCGGAGGCCCAGATCGGCAAGCCGTACGTGTGGGGCGCCACCGGCCCCGACTCCTACGACTGCTCCGGGCTCACCCAGGACGCGTGGAAGGCCGCGGGGATCTCCCTGCCGCGTACGACGTGGGACCAGGTGAAGGTCGGCACGACCGTGAAGACCGCCGACGCCAAGCCGGGTGACCTGGTCTTCTTCTACGACGACATCAGCCACGTGGGCATCTACATCGGCGACGGCAAGATGATCCACGCCCCGAAGCCGGGCGCGAACGTCCGCGTCGAGTCGATCTACTACATGCCGATCCACAGCGTGGTGCGGCCCGCGTAACCGTCACACAAGACACCACACACAAGAAAACGGCCCTCCACGCGCGCGTGGAGGGCCGTTTCTGTCTGCGGGGCGACTCAGGTCCACAGCACCGCGATGAAGATGTTCACGACGGTCAGCAGCCCGACGGCGCCGAACATCGCCTTGTCCACCTTCTCCTCGTCCCGTTTCACATAGACCAGCGCGAGGATCACGATCAGCACGGCCATCTTGATGCCGATCTTGAGGTTGTTGACCGGGTTGTCGTCCGCCTGATTGAGACCCACCAGGATGACGCCCGTGACGAGCATCGTCAGCGCGCCGTGCAGCATCGCCGGGTTGAAGCGGGCCGTGCCCTGGCCCATCTGCTTCATCTGAGTCAGGAAGCCGCCCAGGAGGGAGGCGATGCCGATGATGTGCAGGCCGACGAAGAGATGGGTGAGAACGTCCATGGTTCCGGAGCCTAGCCGGGGCCTTATCACCACTCCGTAGCCAGGTGGGCCACAAGCGCCGCATCGGTCACGCGCGCACGTGAAGGACGTGCGGCCTGGCGGATGACGCAGTCACATACGGTCACCTTCCAGAACACTTCCGTCAGTTGCGCACATTCCGTCACCAACCCGTGACGGCCAGGTTTAGCGTCCTTCGTCAGGTGCCCGGCTCCCCACCGCCGCCCGGACCAGGGGCGGCAGTCGGACACCACCGCCGAGAATCCGGCGGCGGTCCGCTCCCCCTGTGCGGGCCGCCGCCGGAACCTTAAGGAGCCCCCTTCGTGGCAGCGCACCGCAAGCCCAAACAGCGCTCGCTCAGTGGCCATACGGCCCGCACCGCCGCCACCATCGCCCTCGCCGGGGCCGCGACAGCCACCGCCTTCGACGGGACGGGACACGCCGACCCGCGGCTCAGCCCGGCCGAGGTGAAGTCCAAGGTCGACGCGCTCTACCGCGAGGCGGAGATCGCCACCGAGAAGTACAACGGCGCCAAGGAGAAGGCCCAGAACGCCGAGAAGTCACTGGGCGAGCTGCGCGACGAGGCGGCCCGCAAGACGGAGAAGCTCAACTCGGCGCGCGAGGGCCTCGGTTCGATCGCCGCCGCGCAGTACCGCAGCGGCGGCATCGACCCGGCCGTCCAGCTCGCGCTCTCCTCCGACCCCGACCAGTACCTCGAGCGCGCCGCGCTCGCCGACCGGGCGGACAGCCGCCAGGCCGCGGCCGTCACCGGCGTGCGCAAGCAGCTCCAGGAGATCGACCAGCTGCACACCGAGGCCGACGACACCCTCGCGCACCTCAAGTCCCGCCAGGCGGAGCTGAAGAAGCACAAGAAGACGGTCAACGGAAAGCTGGACACGGCCAAGCGGCTCCTGTCGCAGCTCACCGGCGACCAGCGCGCGGAGCTCTCGGGCGAGGACAGGGCGTCCCGTACGGCGGCCCGCGACGGCATCACGGGCGGTACGGCCAAGGCTCCCAACTCCCGCGCCTCAGCGGCCGTCTCGTACGCCCACAAGGCGCTCGGCAGCCCGTACGTATGGGGCGCCACCGGCCCCGACGCGTTCGACTGCTCCGGGCTCACCCAGGCCGCCTACCGGTCGGCGGGGGTCGACCTGCCGCGCACGACGTACGCGCAGATCGCCGCGGGCGAGCGGATCCCGCGCTCCCAACTCCAGCCCGGCGACCTGGTCTTCTTCTATCAGGGCATCAGCCATGTCGGCCTCTACGTGGGCAACGGCCAGATGATCCACGCCCCGAACCCGAGCGCTCCGGTGCGCCTCGCGCCGATCAGCCAAATGCCCTTCGCGGGGGCGACGCGGGTGGCGTGAGACGTCCTGCGGGTGCGATGAAGGGCTCGCAGGGGGCGGCGGGGAAGGGGGTTGAGGAGCCGCTCGACCCCCGCAGGTACTGTCAGGGGCATGCCCCGCCGTACGCTGCCGCCGCCCCCGCCACCTGCCTATCTGCGCACCTGGCCGGACCGGAACGCGCTCCTGCACGACCGCGGCATGGCGCTCGATGAACTGCGCAGGCGGAGCCTGGGCCTGCACCGGATCCTGTTGCTCTGGCTGTTCGGGCTCGGCTGCGTCATCGGCTGGGCGCTCCTGACGGTGCCGCTGGAGATGATCGAGGACCACGATGTGATGGCCGTCGTCATGGTCCCGCTCTGCGCGATCCTGGGCCTGGGAGCCATCGCCCCCTGCGTCTACGGAGTCGTCGCCGGCATCCGCAACGACCGCAAGGCCCGCGAACTCACCGACAGCTGGCTGGCGCTCGACAGCCACCCGGCGTCGGACTCCGCCCTCCGCTCCCCCGGCCTCAGCCTCTGCTGGCTCCTCTCGTCCCTCCTCGTGTGCGCCCTCGGCCTGTGGGCGTCCTTCGCGTCCGCCGCCTACGCCGAACCGGGACGGGACTCGTACAGCGACGTCGTGCTCGGCATGGGCACGGGCCTCATCCTGTGGCTGACGGGCCTGATCGGCATCACCAAGGCGGTGGGCCACTACCGCTGGGCAATACGGAAGTTGGGCCCCGCCACACGGGCCACCCCGGCGGCGAACAGCGCGCACCGCTGAGCCAGGGCCGGACCACCGGACCACCGGCGCACTACCTAGCCGGGACCGGCCCGACCGTCAGACCAGTCGGCGCGCCGTCGCCCACCGCGTCAGCTCGTGCCGGTTGGACAGCTGGAGCTTCCTCAGCACCGCCGACACATGCGACTCGACCGTCTTCACGGAGATGAAGAGCTGCTTGGCGATCTCCTTGTACGCATACCCCCGAGCGATGAGCCGCAGCACCTCCCGCTCGCGCTGCGTGAGGCGGTCCAGGTCCTCGTCCACCGGGGGCGCGTCGGTCGACGCGAAGGCGTCGAGGACGAACCCGGCGAGGCGGGGCGAGAAGACCGCGTCGCCGTCCTGCACGCGGAAGATGGAGTCGACCAGGTCGGTACCGGTGATGGTCTTGGTGACATAGCCGCGGGCACCGCCACGGATGACGCCGATGACGTCCTCGGCGGCGTCCGATACGGACAGTGCGAGGAACCGCACGGGGCGCTCGGCATCGGACATCAACGGCGCGCAGCGGCGCAGCACTTCGACCCCGCCGCCGCCCGGAAGGTGCACGTCGAGGAGCACGACCTCGGGGCGCGTCGTCGTGATGACCGTGACCGCCTGGTCGACGTCCGCGGCCTCGCCGACTACCTCGACACCGGTGATCGCGGTCCTGCCGATCTCCGCCTGGACGCCCGTGCGGAACATCCGGTGGTCGTCGACGAGGACGACGCGCGCACGGCGGCTCTCCTGGTCGCCGCCGACGGCAGCACCGGCTGAATCGGCCGCGTCGGCGGGCTGAGCCGGTTCGGCCGCCCCGGCCGTGGCCGCCGTGTTCGGTTCGGCCGCGGACGGCTCGGCCGCACCCTCTGATCCGCCCCTGGGCCCCACGGCCTCACTCGCGTCGCTCATGTCGTCGCCGTCCTCTCCATCTCCAGCTCGACTTCCGTGCCGCCCCCCGGCACCGCGCGCAGCCGCGCCGTGCCGCCGTTGCGCTGCATACGGCCGATGATCGATTCTCGTACGCCCATGCGGTCGTCCGGCACGGAATCCAGATCGAAGCCGGGGCCACGGTCGCGGACGGACACGAACACCGTCTCCCCCTCGACTTCGGCGAAGACCTGCACCGCACCGCCATCGCCACCGTACTTGGCGGCGTTCACCATTGCTTCCCGCGCGGCCTGCATCTGCGCGGTCAGCCGGTCGTCGAGCGGGCAGTCGCCGACGACGACGACCTCGATGGGCACTCCGTGCTTGTCCTCCACCTCCGCGGCATTGCGCCGGACCGCTTCGGCGAGGGTGTCGGGCTCGTCCGCCTCGTCCTTGCCCGTGCCCTCCGGTTTGTAGAGCCATTGACGCAGGTCCCGCTCCTGGGCGCGGGCCAGGCGGCGCACCTCTGAGGCGTTCTCGGCGTTGCGCTGGATCAGGGTCAGGGTGTGCAGGACCGAGTCGTGCACATGAGCGGCGACCTCCGCCCGCTCCTGTGCACGGATCCGCATCAGCCGCTCCTCGGAGAGGTCCTGCATCATGCGCACGAGATAGGGGCCGGCGAGCAGCGCGACGCCCACGAGGACGGCGAGCGCGGCCTGTAGCACGGAGCTGAGGTGCGAGGTGGAGCCCTGCAGCACGACGATGCCGCTGACACCGGCGCCGACGAGCAGCACTCCGGCCCCCGCACGGGCGATGGTCAGGGTGCGCCTGCGGCGGCCGACGGCCATCCAGCGGGCCCGGCGGGCGTTGTCGGCCTGCCGCCAGACGAGCGCGACACCGGCGGCGACGAGCAGCGTCGGGAACAGATAGGCCTTGGTCGAGCTGCCCAGATCCACATTGCCGACGAAGACCATGGCGACGACGACCATCGCGAGCAGCGCGACGAGCTGGCCCTTGTCCGGCTTGCGGGCCACGAGTCTGCGGCGTCCGTCGGGCGCCGTCTCGGTGGTCACGGCCGAGGGCGGCCGCTGGGCGTCGACCCCGCCGACGCCCAGCGGCACGAAGAACCAGAACGCCGCGTACAGCAGCGCACCCATCCCGTCCGCCATGGACAGGCCGACGAAGATCAGCCGCACCCAGACGACGGGCAGACCGAGATGACCGGCGAGGCCGCGCGCGACCCCGCCGAGCCAACGGCCGTCACCGCTGCGATAGAGCTTTCGCAGCGGCCGCTCGTCTTCGATGGATACTGCTGCGGCTTCCGGCATGCCTCCGATATTCACACGCGTACGCGGGCGGGGGCATCAGGGTCGACCCCCGAGACGTCCCTGATCTCCGCCCCGGACACAGGGGTGCGGAGGCCGGGGCAGGGACGTGTCAGGGGCGATCTCAGGGTTCGGCCAGGGTTGTCCCGACTGCCGCGGTGGCCTCCGGCCCGTCACCATGGACACATGACAGACGAGCAGCCCGCCGGGACGGGCCCGCAGGCCGCGCCGCGCGATCCTCTCACCGCCACGGCGCAGGAACCGGGCGGGCCGATGGACGTGCGGGCCTTCCGCCGCGACCGCCGGCACAAGAAGCTGGGCGGCGTGTGCGCGGGTCTCGGTCAGCACTGCGACATGGATCCGGTGATCTTCCGGATCGGGCTCGCGCTCCTCTCCGTCACGAGCGGGCTCGGCCTTGTCTTTTACGGCTTCGCGTGGCTGTTCGTCCCCTCCGAGGACGAGGAGGAGAACGAGGCGCGCAGGCTCCTCTCCGGCCGTGTGGACGGCCAGGCCCTGACGGCCGTGCTCTTCGCGCTCGTCGGCTGCGGCGTCTTCCTCTCCTTGCTGAACAACGGCGGGGCGCTCACCTTCGCGGCCGTCCTCGCCCTGCTCCTCGCGGGCGCGGGGTACTGGTCGCAGCAGCGCGGCACGACCGACCCCGATCCGGTGGCGGCCCAGGCCGTGGCGGACGCCCCGCCCGAGGCGAAGGCACCGCCGGTGGCCGGTGCGCCTTCGTGGTGGCGGGACCCGATCGTCAAGGACGGCACGCACGACGGGATCTCGGGCTATTTCTGGGGGCCCGAGGGGGTGGCCGTCCAGTATCAGCCCGACCCACCGCACGGGCGGATACGGCAGCAGCGGGAGCCCGCGGTGGCCCCCCGGCCCAAGCAGCGCGGCCCGCGCTGGATCGGCGGCTCCGTCTTTCTGGGAGCGCTGCTCGCGGGCGGTCTGGGCACCGGCCTCACGTGGGAGGAGCAGCCGCTCGGCACCAGCCTGCAGACCGGCCTCGCCCTCGCGCTCGCCGTGTTCGGCATCGGCATCGCTCTCAGCGCCTTCCTGGGACGCACCGGCGTGGGCTCGATCGTGCTCGCGGTGATCACGGCCGGGCTGCTCGCGGGCGCGGCCGCACTGCCCAAGGACATCAGCACCACCTGGGCGGAGACGGAGTGGAAACCGACCGCGGCGGAACAGGTCGAGCCTCGGTATGAACTGGGGACGGGCCTCGGCACGCTCGACCTGACCCGGGCCGGTCCCGGCAAGGGCGAGACGCTGAGCACTGGCGCCGAGGTGGGGGCAGGCCAGGTGAAGGTGATCGTGCCGAAGGACAGCACGGTGAAGCTGGACGTGGAAGTGGGCATCGGCGACATCCAGTTGCCGGAGGACCGCAAGGGCGACGTGGACATCGCTCCGGGCAAGGAGAAGACGGTGACGCTGAACCCGCCCGCGGGAAGCAAGGACGGCGGCACGCTCGAGCTGCACGTCGAAGTGGGCATCGGACAGGTGGAGGTGACCCGTGCTACGTCATGAGTTCCATCCCGGCAAGCTGGTCCTCGGCCTGTTCCTGCTGATGGCGGCCATCGCCTACGCGGGTGACGCGGGCGGCATCTGGGACACACCGTGGTTCGTGGTGTTCCCGCTCCTGCTGGCGGGTCTGCTGCTCGGCGGCGCGGCGGCAGCCGTGTCCTACGGGATACGCGGCCGGCCCAGGGCCCGCACCGCGGACCGCACCGCGAACCGGACGGCGGAGAGCACGACGGACAGCACGGCGGACCGAATAGCCGACCGCCCGGTCGACGACTCCCGGGACGCCTAGCCGCCCCAGCCCGACCCGACCCAGCCCTGCCCGGCCTGGCCCGCGGCTCAGCCGAGCCCCGACCCGTACTTGCGTCGGGCCGCGAGCATCGCGTCCAGCGAGAAGATGGACGCGCCCGCGAGGATCAGCGGGAGCCAGGCCATCAGGTAGGCCAGGTCGTTGCCGTAGTAGTAGGGCTCGGTGGACCAGCTCACGGTCAGCCAGAGGCTGAGCGAGATCAGCGCACCGCCGAGCGCGGCGATCCGGGCGAAGAGGCCGACGAGGGTGCCGATGCCGACGGCCAGTTCACCGAGGGCGATGGCATAGCCGAAGCCGACCGGGCTCTTGAGGGAGAGGTCGACGAGGGCCGGGATGGCGGAGATGTCGCGGACGCCTTCCATCATCTCGCCGATGGACCCGGCGCCACTGGCCGACATGAAGGCGCTGTCGGTGAGCTTGTCCAGGCCCGCGTAGATGAAGGTGACCCCGAGGAAGACGCGGAGCGGGAGCAGGGCGTATCGGGAAGCGCTCTCCCGCCAGCCGCTGCTTCTGACGTAGCTGGTGTGGCTGTCGGTACGCATGCCGTGAGCCATCGCTCTCGCCGCCTCTCCCGTTGACCCGCTTCGCCCATGGACCCGTCATCTGACGATACGTACGAACAGGGGGGCCTGCTCAGTGGCTTGCATCGAATTCGCGAGGACCGGCCCGGCGCGGAGCCGGGGTGCTCAGTCCGTGACGTCGATCGTGCAGCGGTTCGTCTCGACGCCCGCGGCCGTGATCACCTGGACGTCGACCCGCCCCGGCTCCACGTCCACCGGGACGGGGACGGTCAGGGCCGCGTCGGTCGGGTTGGTGAAACCGCCCGGCACGGGGACGAGCGGCACATGGACGTGCACGGTTCCGATGCGAACGACCATACGGGCGAGGCGATCGGCGGTCTGCGCGCCCGGGGGCACGAATCCGGCGCCGCGGATCTCGATGTCGTCGCCCGTGCGGATGGGGGCGTCGAGATCGCCCGCCTCGCGGGCGCGCACCACGGAGAGGATCACGGGCCGGCCGCCCTCGGCGTACTTGCCGGCGAGGTACGTCGCCGCCGACACCAGGACGAGGAGGGCGAGCCCCCACGGCAGGTCGGGCAGCTGCTCGGGACGGCGCGCGAGGCGTACGGCGGCGAAGATCATGGCGACGGCGCTGACCAGGATGTACTGCGCGTCCGCGAAGCTGCCGCGGCCCGCGTCGTCGGTGAGCAGGTCGGCGGCCCGGGGGCGGTCGGCGGGCACCTTCTGCAGCCGCTGGCCAAGGACGCGCAGACCCACCACGCGGCGTACGAGCACGGCGACCCCGCAGACCACGGCGAGCACGGTCACGGCGCCCGCGGCGCGGGCGAGGTCGAGCCCGGCGATCAGCTCGTCCCGTTCGCGGTGCCCGGACGCCCCGGCGAGCTCGCCCACCAGGACGAGCACGGCGAAGACGACGAGCAGGACCCAACACGCGGCCACCGAGCGGGAGGTGGAGAGGCGGTTGTCCTCGCCGATCAACGGAGCGAGGATCCCGCCGCGCGCCCGGTGCACATATCCGGCACCGGTCAGCAGGCCGCCGACCACCACGGCCGCGAGCACTCCGGCGGTGCGGGCGAGGGTCCACCCGGTGCCGATCGCGGTGAGCGCCTGGACCAGGAGCAGGACGCCCACGGCCACCCAGACGACAGCGGCGGTGCGCCGCCACTGCAGGCCGAGCCAGGCCTGGCCATCGGCCCGGCCACGTTCGGCGACGTCGCGTGCGGACTGGGTCAGCTCGTCCGACACCCACTGCCGGGAAGCGCCCGCCGAGTGGGCGACCGCCGGGGGCAGCCCATGGCCCACCGCCAGCTCGTCGCGCTTGGCGAGGAATGCGGCCACGGCACGCCGATGCCCCTCGCGCGCACCGTGCGGGCAGTCGCCGCATGTGCAGCCGCCCCCGTGTGCGCCCTGCCGCGCCTCCTGCACCGCCACCGCGTACGCCGCCTTCCCCGCCCTCGTTCGAGCACCGAAACGTGAACTTCCTTGCGATGAAAGGGGATTGTGCCGTACTGGAAGGCGATCGGGTTCCCCGGGTCAGGTCAGCGAGGGTGAATGCGCCGCGCCCGTGTTGACGTCCGAGGTCAACGGCTCAGGCGAGCAGGTCCGGTTCGCTGCGGCTGATGTCCTGCCACAGGGACTGGTAGTTGATCCATGCGACGAGGTCGCTGCCGAGCTGCTCGCGCGTCGCCACCGCCTGCTTGTGGCCGATGAGGATCGGCCGACCCGCGGCCCGCGCGCTCAGCTGGACCTGACAGGAGCGCTCCATCGTGAGGAACCACCAGGCGGCGGCGTCGACGGAGTCGCCGACGGTGAGCAGCCCGTGGTTGCGCAGGATGACGGCTTTGTGGTTGCCGAGCGCGGCGGCGATCCGCCGGCCCTCGTCCGAGTCCACGACGACGCCCGTGTAGCCGTCGTACAGCGCGTGGCTCTCGTAGAAGGCGCAGGACTCCTGAGTGATCGGGTCCAGGAGTTCGCCGAGTGTGGACAGGGCGCGGCCGTGCAGCGAGTGGCAGTGTGCGACGGCGACGACGTCGGGCCGCGCCAGGTGCGCCTGTGCGTGGACGGTGAAGGCGGCCTGATTGACGTGGTGGCGTCCCTCGACGACCTGCCCCTCCGCGTTGGCGAGGACCAGATCGCCCACGGTGACGTGCTTGAAGGGCATCCCGAAGGGGTTCACCCAGAAACAGTCCTCGTGCTCCGGGTCCCGCGCCGTGATGTGCCCGGACACCCCGTCCTCGTAGCCGAGCCGTCCGAAGATCCGCAGTGCCCCGGCGAGCCGTTCCTTGCGGTAACGCCGTTCCTCCGCCAACGAGTCGTGCACCGGCGGCATCGCGAACTGCAACCGCTCGACGGGTATCGGTGTGGGCGCCTGCATGTGTCCTCCATCCCTGGCTGTACGGAGCGGAAGTTACCGCCGGTCAGCGCAGGAAGACAGGGGTGCCCTGTGAAGAGAGTGCGCAATCGGGGCGCGAGGCGGGACAGAAGTCGGTGCGTCATGCCGGACAGTAGGTGTCGGGTATCGGCGGGACACTCGCCGTATGACGACGAACTGGGCAGCCTTCAGCGCAGCAGAACCCACCTTCGCGCGGACCGCCGAGGAGCGGTTCGGCCTGTTCACGCACCACACCCTCGCCACACTCCGCAAGGACGGATCACCACGCACGAGCGGGCTCGAAGTGCGCTTCCTGTACGGGGAGTTGTGGCTCGGCATGATGCCGAACTCGATGAAGGCGCTCGACCTGCTCCGCGATCCGCGCTTCTCGCTCCAGGCGAACCCGGGACCGGGCACGGAGATGGCAGGCGGCGACATCCGGATCTCCGGGCGGGCGATCAAGGCCGAGGACCCCGAGCTCATCGCGCGGTACACGGGCGAGGTGAACCCGCCGGACCCGGACGCGTTCCACCTCTTCCGCACGGAGCTGACGGAGGTGGTGCGGACGTACATCGAGGACGAGAAGTATCTGGCGGTGCAGCTGTGGAAGCCGGGTGCGCCGGCGCGGACGACCAGGCGGACCTGACGTACGCGAACGGCGCCGCCCACCTCGGTGGACGGCGCCGTATCAGCGCTGCGGGACAGGGCGTCCCGCCGGGAGGACTACTCCCACTCGATGGTGCCCGGCGGCTTGCTCGTCACGTCGAGGACGACGCGGTTGACGTCGGCGACCTCGTTCGTGATGCGGGTCGAGATCTTCGCGAGGACGTCGTACGGCATGCGCGTCCAGTCGGCCGTCATGGCGTCCTCGGACGAGACGGGCCGCAGCACGATCGGGTGGCCGTACGTCCGGCCGTCGCCCTGCACGCCCACGCTGCGCACGTCCGCGAGCAGCACCACGGGGCACTGCCAGATCTCACGGTCGAGACCGGCCGCGGTCAGCTCCTCGCGGGCGATCGCGTCGGCCTCGCGCAGCAGGTCCAGACGCTCCTTGGTGACGTCGCCGACGATGCGGATGCCGAGGCCGGGGCCCGGGAAGGGCTGGCGCTGGACGATCTCGTCCGGCAGGCCGAGCTCCTGCCCGACCATCCGCACCTCGTCCTTGAAGAGCTGGCGCAGCGGCTCGATCAGCTGGAACTCGAGGTCCTCGGGGAGGCCGCCCACGTTGTGGTGGGACTTGATGTTGGCGGTGCCGGAGCCGCCGCCGGACTCGACGACGTCGGGGTAGAGCGTGCCCTGGACGAGGAACTCGACGGGCTGGTCACCGGGTGCCTCGGCGATGATCTCCGCCTGGGCCTGCTCGAAGACGCGGATGAACTCGCGTCCGATGATCTTCCGCTTCTGCTCGGGGTCGGAGACACCGGCAAGGGCGGTCAGGAAGCGCTCCTGCGCGTCGACGACCTTGAGCTGCACGCCCGTGGCCGCGACGAAGTCCTTCTCGACCTGCTCGGTCTCGCCCTTGCGCATCAGACCGTGGTCGACGTACACGCAGGTCAGCTGCGAACCGATGGCCTTCTGCACGAGGGCGGCGGCCACGGCGGAGTCGACGCCGCCGGACAGGCCGCAGATCGCGCGCTTGGTGCCGACCTGCTCGCGGATCGCGGTGAGCTGCTCCTCGACGATGTTGCCGGTGGTCCAGTCGGGCTTCAGGCCCGCGCCCCGGTAGAGGAAGTGCTCGAGCACCTGCTGGCCGTGCGTGGAGTGCATGACCTCGGGGTGGTACTGCACGCCGTACAGCTTCTTCTCGTCGTCCTCGAAGGCCGCGACCGGCACGACGTCCGTGGACGCGGTGACGGTGAAGCCCTCGGGCGCCGCGCTGCACGCGTCGCCGTGCGACATCCACACGGACTGCTCGGAGGGGGTGCCCTCGAAGAGCGTCGAGCCGGGCTTGGAGACGGCAAGGGCCGTACGTCCGTACTCCCGCGCGCCCGTGTTGTCGACGGTGCCGCCGAGGGTGGTCGCCATCAGCTGGAAGCCGTAGCACATGCCGAAGACGGGGACACCGGCCTCGAACAGGGCGCGGTCGACGCTGGGCGCCTCGTCCGCGTACACCGACGAGGGGCCGCCGGAGAGGATGATCGCGGCGGGGTTCTTCGCGAGCATCTCGGAGACCGGCATGGTGCTCGGCACGATCTCGCTGTAGACCCGGGCCTCGCGGACGCGGCGGGCGATGAGCTGGGCGTACTGCGCTCCGAAGTCGACGACCAGAACGGTGTCGGGGGCGGCGGCAGCGGGGGACGCTGATGGCACGGCGGCGGCCTTCCGGCATTGAGCGTGAGCTTGCGCGTGAGCTGGGGCTCGTGCGTGAGCAGGGATCTGTTTTGTCGATTCTAACGGGCTCGCGGGCCCCCCCTTCGTCGCATCCGACGGAGCCGGTGCCCCCCAGAGGTGACGGTGGGATGCCCGCGCAGGTGGCAGTGCGTCGCGTCTCAGCATCCGAGCCGCGGCGGAACCCGTGTTGACCAGGCACGCGCGCCTGGGGGCATACTGTCCTCGTGACCAAGCACCTCAGCTTCCTCTTTACCTATGGCAACCGGCCCGCCGGCTGCCATGGTCGAGCTGCTTGATCCACTGACAAGCGACTTCCCAGGCGCCCCGGGCCGACAAGGCCCGGGGCGTTCTGTCATTTCCGGGCCTTGTCGCTCCGGGGCACTCCGTCCGAGATCCAGCGGGACCCACCGGGACCCCTAGGGATCCCGGGATCCACATCCGATGAGGAGCCCCAGATGACCATCACCACGACCGACAAGACCGGCGCCCGCACCCCCGAGGCCGCCGACGTGATCGAGGGCGCGCGTGACCGCATCGACGCACTCGACGACCGCATCATCGGTCTCGTACAGGAACGGATGGCCGTGTCGGCCGTCATCCAGGAGGCCCGGATCGGTTCGGGCGGCCGCCGCGTCAATCTCTCGCGCGAGATGGAGGTCCTCGGCCACTACAGGGACGCGCTCGGCAAGCCCGGTACGTCGCTCGCGATGACGCTCCTGGAGCTGTGCAGGGGCCGGGTCTGAGAGCTGTGCGGGGGCCGGGTCCGACCCCCGCTGCCGCCCCCGGCGCCGCCCCCGCTGCCGCCCCCGGACCTGAGTTCGGGTCCGCTCTCACCCGTACGGCGCGTGACCGGGCGCGGAGCGGCTTCGTTGGTCCCGATGTCCGTGCCAGCCAGGGGCGGGCACGGAAAAACCACGCGTGGCTCCGCTGGAGCGATGAGGCGCACACTCCGTGTGTGCCGTGGGACCTCGCTCCAGAGACGTGACCGGACGGCAGGGGACAGCAGCCCGGTCACCCAGGGAACGGTCGGCTCCGGGGACGCCCGGAGCCGACCGGCCTTCCCGGTCCCCCGAACCGTCCCCCGACCGTCCCCTCGAACCGTCCCCCGTTCCCACGAAAAGGCCCAGCTGTCCCTGTTCGTCCGGATCATGTCGAACCGGTTGCGCGGGCCACGGCGCATCGAGCACGATGCGTAGCAGGACTGGCCGCACGCGCGGCACTCCACAACTTCATTGCCATTGGTCGAGACCACTCGTGCGCCCCTCGTGCACCCCTCGTGCGCCGGGGCTGCCACCGGCGACCTCCAGACCCGCGGCGCACTCCCCCCTGCGCCGCTCCGTGGCACCGACGCTGCCCTGACGTCGGTGCTGACGGCCAAGGGCCCCGCGGATCCGTCCCGCGGGGCCCTTCGCTCCGTCACCCCGCTACCGCTTACCCGCCTCGGCCAGCTTCGCGAGCTGCGCGTCGACGATCGCGTCGGCCACCTTCGGGTCGGCCGTCACTCCGTCACGGAACTTCTCGGGCAGCCCGGCGGCCTCGCCCTCCTCGTCGGACTTGGCCGACTCCGGGTCGAAGACGTTCGAGGCACGGAAAGCGATCAGCGTCGAGCCGCTGCGTACGACGGTGACGCGGTCCCGGTCGAGAAACTCACCGGCACGGCTCGCGAGCTTGTACGAGACCGCTTCGTCGCCGCCGACCGGCGCGGGCTGCGGACGGACACCGATGTAGCGGTGGCCGCCGTCGCCGAACGTGGCGCACTTCTTCGACTTCGTCGCCGTGCGCAGGGTGTCCATGGTGTTCTCGGCATCGGCCTGGCCGTACGCCAGCAGCACGACCTCCGTCGTGGTGGTCTCCGCGACATCGGTGCTGCTCAGCGTGCGGCTGACGTGAGCCTTCGACTTCGGCGGGGCGGCGGCCGTGAGCATCTCGGACAGCGGGCGGCACTCGGCCGGGTTCACGCGTCCCGCCTGCGGCGCGCCCTTGCCCTGGTTGGCCTCGCCGGACTCCTTCGCGACCTTGTACTTCTTCACGTCGCCCGAGGCGAGAGCCGCCTTCTCCAGCTTCGCCGTGGCGGAGGTCGCGTCCGCCCGTCCGGGCTTCTCGTCCTTGCCGTCGCCGCCACTGCCACCACCGCTACCGCTGCACGCCGCCGTAAGGCCCAGCACCGCCACGGTCGAAACAGCCACCACACCACGCGACACAGCCGACTTCACGTTCCCGCTCCCCCAATTTCGTCTCGCACAGTGCGGGTCACCCGCTCACGCGCGGCCACCCGCTCATGCGGAGTCACCCGCACCCCTTCTACGACGGAAGATCGTTCCGGGCGGTTCCCGCCACCGAATTCCGACACCAGTTCCCGACGCCGGGTCCCACCGCTGCCGGATCCCGCCACTGCCGGATCCCGCCACTGCCAGGTCCCGCTACTGCCAGATCCAGAACCGGAACGGACTCAGGAACACGATCGCCAGCGCCATGCCGCCCACCACGATCACCACGCTCCACACCCGGCGGCTGCGCTCCGAACGCCCGCCGCGCCGCGGCCCGGTCGGCGCGGACCGCCACTCGTCCGGCCGCCACGCCCCGGCGGCCTCCCCCTTCGCCGCCTTGCGCTTCCTGCGCCTGCGACCCAACGCCCGTGACTCCGCGGCCTGTTGGCGCGCCGCCTCCTCGTCAAGACGCCGCAGCCTCTCGGCCACCATGCGCGCCCGCGCGGACGGCTCCTTCGGCGCCGAGGAACGGATGTCGCGCAGACTGTCCCGCTCGAACCGCTCCCACACGTCGTCCGGTATCGCGTCCGGTATCTCATCCGGCTCCGCCACGCCGCCCCCTCCCGCTGCCCCTTGCTCCCGGCGGATCACCGTAGAGCGGGGGAATTTCTACGGCACCCGGCGACGGACGCACAAGCTCTGTGATCCAAGCCACATAAGAATTCTGTGAGTTCCAGGACAACCATTCACAGCAGACGCAGGTCATGCATGCGTAACAACGGCCACACCCGCGTCCCCACCGCGGAGGCCTCCACCTCCGTATCGCCCACCAGGTGGTACGCCGGACTGACTGAGGTCTTCATGAAGCTTCGCCGTGTCATGGCCGCCGCGGCCGCGACCGCCGCCATAGCCCCGATCGCGCTGCTTTCGGCCCCTGCCGCCTTCGCGACCGACGAGCCCACGACTCCGCCGCCGAGCACGTCGGCCCCCGCGTCCGAGACGCCGCCGGCCGAGACGACCCCGCCGGCTGAGACCACGCCTCCGGCCGAGACGACCCCGCCGGCTGAGACCACGCCTCCGGCCGAGACGACCCCGCCGGCCGAGACCACGCCTCCGGCCGAGACAACCCCGCCGGCCGAGACCGAGGAGCCCTCCGAGGAGCCCACGAACTGCCCGGTCGACGAGGACGGCAACGACGTCGACTCGAAGCTGGAGCTCGGACTCTCGGGTCTGCCCGGCAAGATCGTCGCGGGCAGCGGCTGGCACCAGTTCAAGCTGACCGCCTCCAACCCGACCGACGAGGACCTCGGCGAGGTCCAGTGGCTCGCCGCCGTGGACAACTTCACGGAGAGCGAGGACGAGAAGGACTGGCTCGCCAACTACGCGCAGATCCAGTACTTCAACCCCGACACCAAGGCCTGGGAGTCCATCGCGGACGAGGTCTCGGGCGGCCTCTACTTCGGCACCACCGAGCTGGGCGCCAAGGAGAAGGTCGACATCAAGCTGCGCGTCAACGTCAGCGCCAAGGCCCCGGCCGGTGACGGCTACGCGCTCGGCCTCGGCGGCTACCTCGACTCCGAGCAGAACTGCGTGCACGAGTCGTTCGCCTTCTACGAGTTCACCGTCCTGAAGCCCGGCAGCACGAACGACAACCCGGGCGAGGCCGACAAAAACGAGGACGGCAAGAAGCCCTCCGGCGGCACTGCCCCCCAGGGCGGCGCCAACGACATCCCGACCACCGGCAACCTCGCCGAGACCGGCTCCAGCTCCATGCTGCCGACCATCGGCCTCGTCGGCGGCGTCGCCGTCATCGCCGGTGCGGGCGCGGTCTTCGTCGTCCGCCGCAAGAAGGCCGACGCCACCGCGTAAGCACGTATGCCGGTAACGGCAGCAGCAAGCCTGCCGACGGCACGCCGCTCAGCGGCACCTGAAGCACGCGAAAGGACCTGCGCTCGGAGGGGGGCGCAGGTCCTTTCGCGTACGCGGCCGTGGTGGCCGCCAGGACTACTTCTTGCCGGACTACTTCTTGGCCGGCACGGCGGGCATCCCCAGGAAGGGAAGCCTCAGCGCGCCGAACGCGCCCGCCGGTACCGCCGGGGACTTCGGCTCGACGGCGGCGAGGCGTACGTACCGCGTGCCCTGCGCGGGGCGTGTGTCCTCGGCGCCCTTGTTGGGCCAGAACGACATCGCGCGCTCGGCCTGCGCGGTGATCGTCAGAGAGGGGTTCACGCCCAGGTTCGCGGAGACCGCCGCGCCGTCGACGACCGAGATGCCGGGGTGGCCGTAGAGGCGGTGGTAGGGGTCGATGACCCCGGTGTCGGCGCTGTCGCCGATCGGGCAGCCGCCCAGGAAGTGCGCGGTCAGCGGGGTGCCCATCAGCTCGCCGACGTTCGACCCCGCGAATCCGTTGATCTCCTTGGCGAGCAGCGTCGCCGCCTCGGTCGCCTCGGGGATCTGCGTCGGGTTGGGCGCGCCGTGGCCCTGCCGTGCGGTCAGCAGGCCCTTGCCGATGCCCTTCTCCTTGCGGTACGTGGTCAGGGAGTTGTCGAGCGTCTGCATGACGAGGCCGATGATGGTCCGCTCCGACCAGTGCCAGTTGGAGAGCGAACGGACCGCGAGCCACGGATGCTTGGCGACGTTGCCGAGCCAGCCCGCGACGCGCGCCTTGCCGCCCGCGATACTGTAGGGCACCTGAAGGACCGTCAGGCCGCCCATCGCGTTGGACCTCTTGCCGTAGCGCACCGGCTCGATGTGCGTGGTGGCGTTCGGGTGGATCGACGAGGTGATCGCGACGCCCTTGGTGAAGTCGGCCTTCTCGGCGCCGTGCTGCTTGCGGTAGCGGCGGTCGGTGGTCTGCGCGCCCACCAGACCCTCGGAGTTGGTGCGGGTCAGCGCGCCGAGCCGCCCCGAGATGCGCGGCAGCATTCCGGTGTCCTTCATGCGGTGCAGGAGCGTCTGCGTGCCGTAGGTGCCCGCCGCGACGACGACCCTGCGCGCCGTGAACGTACGCCCCTTGCCCTTGCGCTTGGCGTCGGTGGGCAGGGTGGCGACGGCGTACCCGCCCCGCGAGTCCTCGGTGACGGTGACGACGGACGTCATCGGGTGGATGACGGCACCCGCCTTCTCCGCCAGGTAGAGGTAGTTCTCGTTGAGGGTGTTCTTCGCGCCGTGCCGACAGCCCGTCATGCACTCGCCGCACTCGGTGCAGGCCTTGCGCGACGGGCCCGCGCCACCGAAGTAGGGGTCGGGAACTTCCGTGCCGGGCTTGGCCGTTGACGTACCCGAGGCGTCCTGCTTGTCGCCGAAGAAGACGCCGACCGGCGCCATGTGGAAGCTGTCGCCCACTCCCATGGCCTGGGCGGTCGCCTTCAGGTGGACGTCGGACGGCGTCGTGGTCGGGTTGAGCCGCACCCCGAGCATGCGCTTGGCCTGCTCGTAGTAGGGGGCGAGCTCGTTCTGCCAGTCCGTGATGTCCTTCCACTGCGGGTCGTTGAAGAACGGCGCGGGGGGTACGTAGAGCGTGTTCGCGTAGTTCAGCGAACCTCCGCCGACGCCCGCCCCCGCGAGCACCATCACGTTGCCCAGCAGGTGGATGCGCTGGATGCCGTAGAGGCCGAGGGCCGGGGCCCAGAGGTAGTTCTTGAGGTCCCAGGAGTTCTTCGGGAGCGACTCACGGGTGAAGCGGCGGCCCGCTTCGAGCACCCCGACGCGGTAACCCTTCTCCGTCAGGCGCAGGGCGGAGACGGAGCCGCCGAAGCCGGACCCGACGACGATGACGTCGTAGTCGTACGACGCGTCGTCGTATCCACCCGCCTCACTGTCCGACTGTTTCTGGACAGAGCTCTCCTGTGACATTGACTCTCCTCGTTGAGAACTGACCCCTAGAGAACGGCTCTTGAGATGCCTAGCGCAGGCGCAGCGACTTCATGACCTTCAGGCTCAGGCTCATGAACGCCGCGTACTTCTCGTCGTCCATGCCGAAGGACGGCGCGAGCGGCATGAGGCGCTGGTGCGCGACGGTCTGCGCCTCGGTGTACTTCAGGATGCCCTCGGAGCCGTGCCTGCGGCCGAGGCCCGAGTCCTTCATGCCGCCCATCGGCGACTGCACGCTGCCGTAGGCGGGCGCGAAGCCCTCGTTCACGTTGACCGTGCCGGTGCGCAGGCGCGCCGCGATCTTGCGGCCGCGGCTGCCGTCCTTCGTCCAGACCGAGGAATTCAGTCCGTACGACGTGGAGTTGGCGAGCTCGACCGCTTCGTTCTCGTCGGTGAAGCGGTAGATGGAGACGACGGGCCCGAAGGTCTCCTCGCCGCACACCGCCATCGGGGACTCGACGCCGTCCAGGATCGTCGGCTCGAAGAAGAACGGGCCGATGTCGGGACGGGCGACGCCGCCCGCGATCAGCGTGGCGCCCTTGGCGACCGCCTCGTCGACGTGCCGCTTGGTGGTCTCCAGCTGCCGCTCGCCGACCAGCGAGCCCATCTCCGCGCCGTACGCGAGGGACTTGCCGAGCCGCATCGCCTTCGTCCGCGCCGCGAAGCGCTCCACGAACTCGTCCGCGATCGACTCATGGACGTACAGCCGCTCGATGGAGATGCACAGTTGCCCGGCGGACGAGAAGCAGGCGCGCACGGCACCCGCCGCGGCCTTGTCGATGTCGGCGTCGTGCAGCACCAGCATGGCGTTCTTGCCGCCGAGTTCGAGCGAGACGCCGACGAGCCGGCCCGCGGCGCCCTGCGCGACCTCGCGGCCGACGCGGGTGGAGCCGGTGAAGGAGACGTAGTCGGCGTGCTTGACGATCTCGGGCCCGACGACAGGACCCTCGCCGAGGACCACCTGGAAGACCTCGGCGGGCAGCCCGGCCTCGATGATCAGGTCCCGCGCCCACAGGGCGGTCAGGCAGGTCTCCGTGTCGGGCTTCATCACCAGCGCGTTGCCCGCGACGAGCGCGGGGAGGGCGTCGCCGATGGACAGTTCGAGGGGGTAGTTCCAGGGCGCGATCTGGCCGACCACACCGCGCGGCTGACGGTTCTCTGTGACCTTCGTGAGGGTCGGTACGACGCCGGTGTGCCGCTTGGGGTTCAGATACGCGGGGGCCTTGCGGCCGTAGTGCCGGGCGGCGACGGCGACGGCCTGCAGCTCCTCGTGCGCGTGCAGGCGCGCCTTGCCGGTCTCCAGCTGGATGAGGTCGAGGACCTCCGCCTGGCGCTGGAGCACCAGGTCGTGGAAGCGGAGCAGGATCGCGGCGCGGCGGCGGAGCGGGGTGCGCTCCCAGGCGACCTGGGCCACGCGGGCGCGCTCGAAGGCGGTGGCCACGTCCTCGGGGGTGGACTCGGGCAGGTCGGCCAGCTTCTCACCGGTGAACGGCTGGTGATTGGCGGTCCGGCCCGTGCCGATCACATCCCGGGTGAGCTGCGCGATCAGCTCGGGAGTCACCACGTCGGCGGCGGTGCGCGCGCCTTCGGGGGCGGTGGCTATCGGGTTCGTTCCGAGGGGCGCTGCGGTGGCCTGCGAGTCCGTCATGGAGGTGAGCGTAGGCCCAGGTCAGGGATTTGGGTACCCGTCGGTAATCAGCTTTCACCGGGCGCACACACCGCGCCAGCGATCGCTGGCGGTAAAGCACCTGATCAGCGGCTTAGCCGGAGTTGATCAACGACGGGTCACCAATTCGGACTGCACTCGCGGAACAGGCCCGCGTCAGGGGTTCGTGATCTCCAGCTCGGCGATCGCGGTCTTGGCGACCTCACGGCCGCGCTCGACGAAGTCGCCCTTGCTCGGGTAGTCGATCGCGAGCTTGTACATGTCGCCGGACTTGGCGGTCTTGTAGTAGAAGACCTTGGCCTCGCGCGGCTTCAGGCTCTCCGAGTCCGAATCGTCGACGTAGGTGATCGTGTTCTCGGCGGACTCCCGGTCCTTGTACGACGTCTTCGCCGTACTGCTCCGGGGAGCGGGATCCTCGGCCATGTCGGTGTCGTCGCCGTTCTCGACGCCGTCGCTGTCGCTGTACGCCTGCGCGGCCGCGGACCCCGCCATCTCGCCGGTGCTGTCCTCGGACTTCTTCGCGAGGGACAGAGTGATCGAGATGGCGGTGCTCGGGTCGGTGTACCTGACCCAGTGTTCCGTCGCGACGGTGCCGTCCGGCGCGGACTTCACATAGTCCGGCGGCGCCGCCAGCGTCGCGCCCAGCGCCTTCTCCTCGTGCTGCTTCCAGCTGTCCGCCTCGGCCGCCGCGAACGGGTTCATGACCACCAGGACGCCTGCGACCACGGCCGCCACGACCACCGCGCCGATGCCCATGAGCCCCTTGCGGCCGATGGTGACGCCCTTGCCACCGGAGGCACCGCCCCCGCCGACCTGGACGACCCGCGTCGGCGCCACCTCCGGCGGCTTGGCCGCTTCCTCCAGGAGGGCGCGGACCTGGGCCGCGCGCGGGCGCTGGGCCGGGTCCTTCGCCAGGAGCCCGTTGATCGCCTGTGCCAGCGGGCCCGAGGCCGAAGCCGGTGCCGCGGGCGTCGCGTTCAGGACGGACTGGAGTGTCGCGGGGGTGTTGTTGCGGCGGAACGGCGAGACGCCCTCCGTCGCGGCGTAGAGGACCACGCCGAGCGACCAGAGGTCGGATGCCGGTCCCGGGCGCTGGCCGAGGACCCGCTCCGGGGCGATGAACTCGGGCGAACCGACGAAGCCGCCCGTGTCCGTCAGGTTCGTCTCGCCCTCGATCTGGGCGATGCCGAAGTCCGTGAGGATGACGCGGTCGTGCTGCCCCAGCATCACGTTGTCCGGCTTCACGTCACGGTGCAGGATGCCCGCCTGGTGGGCGGCGTCCAGGGCGCCGAGCACCTCCAGGCCGACGCGGGCCGCCTCGCGGGCGCCCAGGGTGCCCTCCTGGAGCGCGGCGCCGAGCGAGCGGCCCTGGACCAGCTCCATGACGATCCACGGCTGGCCGTCCTCGACCGCCACGTCGTGGACGTTGACCACGGCCGGGTGGTCGAGGCGGGCCGCGGCGCGCGCCTCGCGGCGCATCCGCTCGAAGACGTTGGTGCGCTCGCGCTCGGGCAGGTGGTCGGGGATGCGGGGTTCCTTGACCGCGACGTCGCGGTCCACCGTCTCGTCCTTCGCGCGCCAGACCGTGCCCATGCCGCCGTGGCCGAGCTTCGAAAGGAGGCGGTAGCGGCCCGCGATCAGGCGGCCCGCGCCCGGGTCCGGCTCGGACTGCTGGTTCGGCACCACCTGGGTGGGCTGGGCGTAGGGCGACGGGGGCGGCGTCGGCGCGGCGGGCTGCTGCGGGTGCGACAGCTGCGTGTGCGGCTGGTGCTGGTGCGGCGGCTGCTGCTGATGCGGCTGCTGGTGCGGCTGCTGGTGCGGCTGCTGCTGGGCGTACGGGTTGCCGTCCTGACCCTGCTGCCCGCCTTGCCCCGGTACGGACGACTGCGGCGGCTGCAGTCCGAAACTGGTCGGTTCGTACGGGCCGTAGTTGGCTCCCCCGTCATTACTCATGCCCACATCAGTACCTTGCCGAAGGCCCCCGCTTCCACTCGGGTCACCGACTTGTGACAGGGGTGATGCGCCGGGCCCGGCCTCAGCGGCGTACGGCTCCCCGCTCCAGCGGCGTACGGCTCCCCGCTTCAGCGGCGTACGAACGAGTCCACCGCCGTGTCGAAATACCGCCTGCCCTCCTCGGCCTTGCCGACCGGCGCCGAGACCCACACGTCGTACATCCGGCCGCCCTCCTCCCAGCACAGGTCGTACGTGTGCCGGGCACCCTCCGCCTCCGTGAAGCCGTCCCAGCTGAACTGCCACAGGGCCGCGGGCCGTCCGTTGTGCGAGGTCTCGCTGACCTCGCCGTCCCGGTAACCGGGGTTGTTCTCCGGCCCCTTGGCGGCGGAGCGGCGCTGCACGGCGAGCGGGCCGCCCGGCTCCGGGGCCGACTCCTTGATGCCGATGCGGTAGGTGCCGCCGGGGGACTTGTAGAAGGTGCGGGGCCCGTCCAGCTCGCGCGTGAAGCCCTCCGGCACGGCGAGCGTGAAGCCCCTGGGGTCCTTCGTCACGCGGTAGCCCTCGGGGGCCTCGGGCGTGGAGGGCTTCGGCGTACGGGAGCCGCGCGTGACCGTCACCGTCGGGGTCGGCGAAGGCGACGGGCTCGGCTTCCCCGTCTGCCCGGTCTGCGAACTCTGCGAGGCCGGTGTCGACGGCGTGCCGCCCTTCCCGTCGTCGTCCCTGCCCAGCAGGACGGCGGCGGACACCCCGGCCCCGGCCACCGCGGCCACCAGCGCGGCGGCGATCAGCATGGCCCTGCGCCTGCCCCGGGAAGGCCCTGCCGGGTGCGCGGGCGGACGAGTGGGCAGGTCACGGTAGGTGGGCGTGTAGCCGCCGAGCCGCCCGCCCGGCAGCGCCGAAGGCTGACCGCCGGCCCGGCCCGCCGGTGTCGACGGCATCTGCCCCGTCTCGACGTACGTCCGCAGCAGCCGCACCGCCTCCGCCGCCCCGAGCCGTCGGTCCGGGTCGCGTTCGAGGAGGCCGAGGATGACGGGCAGCAGCGGTGCGGCGGCCGGCGGCGGGCGGATCTCGTCGAAGACGACGGCGTGCAGCACGCCGCCGATCGAGTCGCGCCGGAAGGGCGACTCGCCGGTCAGCGCGGCGACGAGCAGCGCGCCGAGCGACCAGAGGTCGGACTCGGGCCCTGTCCGCTCGCCCGACATCCGCTCGGGCGCGGTGTATTCGGGCGAGCCCACGAACGACCCGATCTCCGTGAGCGTCGTCGCCCCGCTGACCTGCGCGATCCCGAAGTCGGTGAGGACGACGCGCCCGGTCGCCTCCTCCATGAGGACGTTCGCGGGCTTGATGTCGCGGTGCAGGACCCCGGCGGCGTGCGCGACGCTCAGCGCGCCCAGCAGATCGATGCCCATCCGGGCCACCGCCCGCGCGTTCATCGGACCCGAACGCGCGATCCGCCCGGCGAGCGAACCGCCCTCGATCAACTCCATGACGATGTACGGGTGGTCGCTCTGCACGACGACGTCGTGGACGACGATGATGTGCGGATGCCTGAGCTGCGCCGCCGCCCGCGCCTCGCGCAGGGTTCGTTCGCGCTGCTGCATCGCGTCGGATTCGGAGAGCGTGTCGTCGAGCGCCAGTTCCTTGACGGCGACCCGGCGGCCGAGGAACTGATCGGTGGCCTGCCAGACGACGCCCATGCCACCCCTGCCGAGCCGCACATCCAGGCGGTAACGGCCAGCTATGACCCGGGCGTTGTCCCCCACGCTCCCCATGCGGCCATCATGCCCCACACGTGTGCGAACGGACCCTCCGGACCTGGGCGGCGGACTGGTTCAGGCCGCTCGTCCCAGCCACCCCGGCCGCGGGCGAGGACATTCAGCGCTCCCGCCAGCCCCGGAGTATCGCGTCGAACTGCTGGCGCGCCTTGTTCCAGTCGGCGGCGGGGGACGACATGTAAATCACGTACTCGACGCCGTCACGGCCGATATAGGACTGTGAGATGGCGCGGCGCGGGCCCGCGGTCGTGTCGTTCGCTCCCGCCGTCCAGCTGAACTCCCAGAGCGCGCCCGTCCGGTCGCGGTAGGTGTTCTGGTCGAGCTGCAGCCGCTTGTAGTCGGGCAGCTTGACCTTCAGGTTCCTCTCCAGGTCCAGCTGGTGCGTGTAGGGGCTCTCCCACGTCGTGTTGCGGTCGATGCTGATGCGTACGAAATGCCGTCCGTGGTCAGGGGTGTAGTCGATCTGATTGCCGTCGGCCTCGCGCTCCCAGCCCTTGGGCAGCCTGAGCTTGAAGCCCTCGGCGTCCTCCACCAACGGCCAGTCCTTGGGTATGCCGCCGACCGCCTTGCCCGGCGCTCCGTCACTGGACTGCTCCGTACGGCCGTCGTCGCCGTCCGCGTAGTACAGGTAGCCCGCGGTTCCGCCGCCAAGCAGCACGGCCGCGGCGATCACCGCGACGATCGCGGCCCGCTTGCGGCGCTTCGGGGGATGACTCGGGGACTGGGGGGACTGTTGTGACTGGTGCGACTGGTGGATGCCGTGGACGACGGTGCCGGATTGGTAGGACGCGGAGTTGGGGCCGGTGCCGTTTCCTGTCCCGCTGTTCCCGTGGACGACAGTGCCGGGTTCCGCCGAGTGGTGGCCGTACTGCGGTGTGTACTGGTGCCGGGTCTGCGCTGGGGGCTGGGGCTGCGGCTGTTGCGGCTGCTGTGGCTGTTGTTGTTGCTGCTGCTGGGACGTGGAGTGGATCTGCGTCGGCACATACGCCTGCCCCCCGCTCGGCTGTCGTCCCTCCGCCGCCTCGGCGAGCATCAGCTCGGCCTCTTCCGCGGTCGGCCGCGTGTCCGGGTCCTTGCGGAGGAGCGCGCTGATCACAGGGGCGAGCACCCCCGCGTACTCGGGCGGTGCGGGCTCCTCCGTGACCACGGCCTGCATGGTGCCCAGCGGGGACGTGCGCCGGAACGGGGAGTTCCCCTCGACCGCCGTGTACAGCGTGGCGCCGAGCGCCCACAGGTCGGACGCGGGGCCCGGGTTGGCGCCGCTGACCCGCTCGGGCGCCAGATAGTCGACGGAGCCGACGACCTCGCCGGTCCGCGTGATCGTCGAGTCCCCCTCGATCGCGGCGATCCCGAAGTCGGTGAGCAGAATGCGCCGGTCGTTCGACAGGAGTACGTTGCCGGGCTTGACGTCACGGTGCAGGACCCCGGCCGCGTGCGCCGCGCGCAGGGCCTTCAGGGTCCACAGGCCGATGCGGGCGGCCTCGGCGGGCTCGATGCGGCCCTGTTCCTTGACGGCGTCCGCGAGCGACCGGCCCTCGACCAGCTCCATCACGATCCAGGGCCGGTCGTCGTACTCGAGGACGTCGTGGACGGTGACGACCGCGGGGTGGTTGATCCGGGCCGCGGCCCGCGCCTCCGCGTGCGTACGGGCGAAAAGGACCGCGCGGTCGGCCTCCTGCACGAACTGCGCGGCCGTCAGCTCCTTGACGGCGACGACCCGGTGCAGCACCTCGTCCCGCGCGCGCCACACCCGTCCCATGCCACCGCGCCCGATGGACTCTCCGAGCCGGTAGCGGCCCGCGAGGAGCAGGTCCTGCATCTGATTCACGATCCCCCGCAATGGTTCTGACATGGCCCAGGTTAGGGAGCCGGTGGCGTGCGGGGAACCTCCGGGGGTGCTCGGAGACCTCACTGTGACGCGTGACGCAACGACACCGAACCGCTCCCGCGGCCGAGAAGCTCCGCGAAACGTCGATCAGGAACAGTCAAATACCGTGCCCGACGCATCACATGATGACTGATGAGGACTGGAAACCGGTCAACAGCTCAATCAGTGACCTGATAGGTCGCCGAGGCCTGCTCATAGAACCGGTCCACCTCGTCCCGCTCGGACTCAGGCCCTCGGATCTGCACGACGTGGTACTTCCCGCCGACGATCATCGCGAGATTGCGTACGAAGATTTCGCCGCCGTCCGAGCCGCTCCAGGTGAACTGCCCCTCGCCCATGACCCGTCCGCCCACATCGATCCTGCGCATCCCGGAGGACACCGCCCAGGTCGAGTCGCGGAACGGCTGCAGCTCGCGCTCGTGCTCGCGCTGGTACTTCATGGGGTCGCTGCCGTACTCGTCCGTGCCGTCCCGCCCCGGCACGACGATCAGCTCGAAGTCGCCCTGCGTGTAAAGCACCTGTCCCCGCCCGTTCTTGGGCTGCCGGTCCCAGCCGCTCGCGACGGCGACCCGGAAGCCCTCGGCGTCCTTACGGAGCGTGAAGCCCTTCGGCAGCGCGGGTCCGCTGGTCTGCGGCTGCTGCGAGTCGGGGCTCCTCTCCGGTTTGTCGCTCGGATTGTCTCTGGGCTTGTCGGACTTGCCGTCCTCGCTGGGCCGGGAGCTGGAGCTGCTGCCGGGGTCGGGCCCCTGGCTGGTGCCGGGGTCACCGGCGGATCCGGCACGCTCGCTGCCCTTGTTCTCGCCCGACTTGGGCATGAAGGCCACGGCGTACGCGATCGCCGCGACGAGCCCGACCAGGATGAGCAGGAGCAGGAGGCGCCCCAGGGAGCGCGGCTGCCCCGTCCCGCTCCGCTTGGGCGCGCGTGCGCGTGGGGGCGCGGGTGCCCGCGGGGGTGCGGGTGCGGACGCGAACGCCGAGGCGGACGCGGCGGCTGCGGGCCTGGCCTCCCGCCCTCGTTTGGGCTGCTTCGACTGCTTGGACTGCTTCGACTGCTTGTGCTTGTGACGCCCGTTCTGGCGGGAGTTCGGCATGGGGGCGGTGGCGGCGGGCGCGGTGGCGCGCCGCTTCTTGCGGCGTACGAGAACACCGCGACGGCGTACGACAGGCAGCCGCCTGGCGTCGAACGGCGGCGCGGGCACGACGTTCGCACCGGCTTCCGGCTCGGGCGCCGAGCGGACCAACGACCGCAGCCAGCCGTTCAGCTCCTCGAAGTCGAGCCGCTCGGTGGGGTCCTGGCGCAGCAACGACTCGACCACGGGCCGGAGCGGACCGCATTCCTCCGCGAAGGCGGGCGGCTCGGCGCACACCAGCTGGACGAGCTCGAAGGTGCTCTCCTCGGGGTAGGGCGCGTGGCCCTGTACAGCCCGGAACAGCAACGCGCCGAGCGCCCAGAGGTCGGTGGCGGGTCCGATGGGCGGGGCGAGCTGCCAGTTCTCGTGCACGGGCCCGGCCTGCTCGGGCGCCCACCGCTCGGTCACGGCCCCGACCACGGTCATCCGCGCGTGCCGGGCCCGCTCGGCGGCAAGGGCGGTGGCGGGGCCACGCCGGGCCACGCTCCGCTCGGCGACGAGGGCGTCCCAGTAGCTGTGGCCGGACGAGGAGGGGGGCGGGGTGGGGGTCGGGGTGGGGTCGGCTTCGGGGTGGGAGTGGTGCGGCCGGAGGTGGAGTCCGGACCGCCTCGGCTGAGCGCGGAGCCCGGTGCGTCGTGACGCGACGGGGAACCTGGGGCGCCGTAGCCAGAGCCATGTCCTTCGTAGCCGAAGTTCTGTCCCTCATAGCCGGCACCAGTGCCCTGACCGCCACGGCCACTCGCAGGGCCTAGCTCAGCTCGGTCGGCGCCTCGCTCGGCGCCTACCCCACCGGCGAACCCACCGGCAGGCCCACCAAAGCCTCCACCGCCGACGCCCCCAACATCCCCAACACCCCCAACGCCCTTGCCCGCACCGGCACTCGACGCCCCCGCGCCTCCGCCCCTCGGCACGGCCCCGTGCCACTGCTGCGTACCCCTGACGCCATACGGATCCAGGATCCGCCCGGCGACCTCGGCCTCACCACTGCTCCCACTGCTCCCGCTACTCCCGCTGCCCCCGCTGCGGCTTTCGCCCCCGCTCCCGCCCTCCGCGCCGTACCCACGCGCCCCTTCATCGTCGTACGCCTCATACCCCTCGTAACCCTCACGCGCCCCGAACGACCCGCCGCCCCTGGGCCCCGGCAACTCCGCGCCCCTCGACGCCGGGCCCCGCCGCCCCTCGTCCTCGCTCACCCGCGCCGCGGCCCGTGCCCCGGCGCGATACGCGGCTATGGCGTTGGACCGTGCCGCCCGCACATCGCCCCCGGGCTCAGCGGCCGGGGCGGCCTCGATCGCGGCATGCCCACGCGAACGATCGCTCTCGTCAACCTCATAGGCCTCGTCAGGCTCACCCTCATCGGCGTTCGGGGCGGCCCCGGCACCACCCCCGGCACCATCCCCAGCCTCACCCTCAAAACCCGCGAGGAACTCCTCGGGCCGAGGGTCGTACCCGCACAGCGCCTCTTCCGCCGCGCCCGCCGCGAGGCCCGTGAGGACCACCCGGCCGTCGTCGCAGACCAGGACCGTGCGGGCGGTGATGTTCCGGTGGACCCAGCCGTGCGCGTGCAGCACCCGCAGGGCCGTCACCACGTCCGAGGCGATCTCCGCCGCCCGATACGGGCTCAGCGGCCGGTCCGCGAGCAGCGCGGCCAGCGGCCTCGCCGCGACCAACTCGCTGACTATCCACAGCGAACCGCCCTCGGCGAACACGTCGAAGACCTGGTCGAGCCGCGGATGGTCGGGAATCTGCGCGGCGGCCTGCGCCGCCTCTATCGCGCGCCGCACCGCCGGGTCCGACGGCCTGCGCGTCGTACGCGCCGACGGCCGCCGCACCGCCCCCGCACTCACGAACCCCGCCGGAAGCTCCCCCTCCGGGAGGTCGCGCTCATCGAGCTCAAGCACTTCCGCGTCGACGACCTCAGGCAACGGAACCTGCCTGACCAGGACTTCCTGCCCGCTGTACGTGTCGAAGGCGCGCGTCTCGGCGAGTTCGTACTCATCCGCGGGAGGCAGCGGCAGGCGATAGCGGTCGGCGAGTACCCGCCCCGCGTATTCGTCCACGACGCCTCCCCCGTCCGCCCGGTGGTCAATTCCGTTCGTCTAACGCCTTGTTGCGGCTGCGTACGGTCCGCAGACACTCACGATACGTGCCGGAGGCAAACCACATTGAGGGGATGCGAGATCTCGCCGAGACCCTTGGCTACTTCTTTCTGCTACTCCCTCTGGCTACTTCTTCGGCTCGAACGACTTCGTGAAGGTCCGCCACGCGTCCTTGCGCTCGTCGCTGCCCCACTTGCCGTCCTTGGCCGTGTACATCATTCCGTAGCCCAGGTGGTCGTTGACGACGAAGCCACGGTCTATCGAGCGGTACTTCGTGCCGCCTTCGACGTACGTGAACTCCCAGTCAGCCGTGTTCCAGCCGCGGAAGTCGACCTTCTCTATCCGGATCCGCTTGTACTGCGACCGGACCATGTACGACTCCTGGCTCTTCCAGTCGCCCACGGGGTCGGACTTGGGGGTGGGAGTCCAGCCGATCAGCAGCTTCTGCCCGTTCGGACCGGTGAAGCGCGCGCCCGCGGCAGCCGTGGACTGGTACTTCCAGCCCTTGGGCAGGCCCACCGAGAAACCCTGGGAGTGCTTGTACGTCGACTCGGCACCGTCGCCCGGCTCCTTGCCGGGGTCGTTGCCGCTGCCCTCGCCGCTGCCGTCCGGATCCTTGCTCTCGTCCGCGCCGGGGTTCGCCCCCGAGCCCGTGCCCTTGTCCGCGTCGTCCGTGTCCTTCTCGGCGCCGTCGTCCTGCCCGGCGCCCTTGTCCGTCTCCTTCTCGCCGCTGCCCGCGGTGGCGCCGCTGGACGCGGCCTTGTCACCGCCGTTCTTGCTGTCCTGCCCGCCGTTCTCGTCCCCGCCGTTCAGCGCGAAGGCCAGCACGGTCCCGAGCACCGCGAGCACGAGGGCCACCGAGATGATCACGAGCGTGCGCCGCGGCACCACGTCGGTGAGCGAGGCCTTGGGAGGCGTCGCACGCGGCGGCGTCGCGGGAACCGGCGGAGTGGCAGGAGCGGAAGAAGAGGCAGCAGGAGCAGGACCGGACGCAGTAGAACCAGCGGCCGCTCCAGCGGCCGCTCCAGCCGCCCCGGAACGCGACGGCTTCTCCGCCACCGCACCAGAAGCGGAACCGGCCCCAGAACTAGAACCGGAATTGGAGTCGGAACCGGAACCGGAGTCGGAGGGCGAAGTAGAACCAGAAGCAGCCGTCCCGGCGCCCGCACCCGACCCCGCGCCCCGCGCGGTAGCCGCAGCCGCGGCCTTCCGCACCGACCGGAGCGCGCCCTTCAGCCGCTCGGCGGCCTCCTCGCCCTTGCGGCCACCGGAGTCCACGGAGGATCCAGCGGTCTCGGAGGACCCTGCGGCCTCAGACGTGGCCGCAGCACCAGCGGCACCCGCGGCGCCTCCACCGGCCGCACCCGCACCGGCCGCACGGCCGACGCCTCCCTTGCCCTTGCCCCTGTCCTTGCCCTTGTCCTTCCCGAACCGCTTCCCCAAGGCCGGCGGCACCGGAGGCAACGGCACGACCTTCGTCGCGTCGACCGGCTCCGGCTCGTCCTTGACCTCGGGCGCGTGAATCACGTCGAGCAGGAGCGCCCGCGCCCCCGCGTCGTCCAGCCGCTGCTCGGGGTCCTTGGCCAGCAGGCCATAGATGACCTTCTCCAACGGACCCGCGTTCGTCGGCTGTTCGACGTCCTCGGTCATCACCGCGGTGAGGGTCGCGATCGCCGACCCCTTGTCGTACGGAGGAACACCTTCCACCGCCGCGTACAGCAGCCCGCCGAGCGACCACAGGTCGGCGGCAGGGCCCGGCTTGTGCCCTCGTGCACGCTCCGGCGAGATGTACGACGGCGCGCCGACGAGCATGCCGGTGGACGTGATCGACGGGTCGCCCTCGACCTGCGCGATGCCGAAGTCCGTGAGGACGACCCGGCCGTCCTCGGCGATCAGCACGTTCGACGGCTTCACGTCACGGTGCAGGATTCCCTCGCGGTGCGCGGACCGCAGCACGTCGAGCACCGCGAGCCCGACCTCGGCCGCGCGCCTCGGCGTGAGCAGCCCGTCCTCGCGGATGGCCTCGGCGAGGGACTTGCCCTCGACCAGCTCCATCACGATCCACGGCCGGTCGTCCTCGTCGACCACGTCGTACACGGTGACCGCACTGGTGTTGCGGATCCGCGCGATCGCCTTGGCCTCACGCAACGTACGCGTGATGAGCCGGCGCTTCTCGTCGTCGTCGATGCTCGACGGGAAACGCAGTTCCTTCACCGCGACCGTACGACCGAGTGTCTCGTCCTTGGCGCGCCAGACGGTTCCCATTCCGCCGCGGCCGAGCACTTCTCCCAGCCGGTAACGCCCGGAGAGGAGACGTTCGCTCTTGTCCTGACGGGACTGACCCGCCTGCTCCGCGTCCGACATGCGTCCCCTCTGCTGCTACCGCTGCTACCCGCGCAACCCGCCCTGACAGAGCCTCCATTGTCCCTTACTCAGGGACCGGTCTACGCCCAGGGTCCAACGTCCCTCATGATGGGCTCCGCACAAGGAGGGACCGTCATGCCCATTCCGCGGACACTGCTGGCCCTGCCCCTTGCGGTGACCCTCATCGGCCTGACTTCCGCCAGTGCGCCGCTGGCCGCCAAACCGGCCACGGACGCCACTCTTCCGCTGCTCGTCACCCGAGGCAAGGCCCCCGCCGCGGCTCTGTTGGCCCGCGAGGCCCCATGGTCAACAACCGAGCCGGGCGCCCCGGACCCACCACCGGGACAGCGGGCGACCCAGCGGCCCCACTGGCACTTCGCCCAGGCCAAACAGCCCACGGCCGACGACACCACCACAGGTACGGACAGAAACCAAGCGCCCGCGACCGGACCTGGAAGCGGCGCCGACACCGGTTCCGGCACCGGCGCCCGCGCGGGCACCCGCGACACCGGCGACGCCACCCGCATCCGCCGCACCGACCACTTCCGCGCCGGAAGCATCACCAAGACGTTCATCGCGACGGTCGTACTCCAACTCGCCGCCGAACACCGTCTGTCCCTGTCCGACCCCGTGGAACTCCACCTGCCCGGTCTCATCCGCGGCAAAAGTCTCGACGGCCACAGCCTCACGCTGCGCGCCCTGCTCACCCACACCAGCGGCCTCGCTGACTACACCACCGACACCAAAGGCCTCGTCCCCCTCACTCCGACGGAGGCGGTCCGCACCGCCCTCGCCCACCCCGCGACCACGCCGGGCCGCTGGTCGTACTCCAACACCAACTACGTCGTCCTCGGCATGGTGATCAAGCAGGTCACCGGCCGCTCCTACGCCGCCGAGACCGAACGCCGCGTCATCACCCCCCTTGGCCTGTCCGGCACTTCATTCCCCGGCACCCGCACCACGCTCCCCGCCCCGCACGGTCGCGCATACACGAGCGAGGGCCAGGACGTCACCGCCCTCGACCCGGGCATCGCGGGCGCCGCGGGCGAGCTGGTCTCCACGCTCACCGACCTGAACCGCTTCTACGCCGCCCTCCTCACCGGCCGGCTGCTCCCCGCGCCCCAGCTGCGACAGATGCTCAACACCCGGACCACGGAGGGCCACTACGGCATGGGCCTCTACCCGCAGAAGCTGCCCTGCGGCACCACGGTCTGGGGCCACAACGGCCGCATCGCCGGAAGCTACGTCCGCACGGCCGCCACCCGCGACGGCGACCGTGTCCTGACTTTCCGGGTCAACACGGACGAGCTGGCCGACCCGGCCCTCGAACCGGCTCTCCTGACTGCCGAGTTCTGCGGCTCCGGCCCGTCCGGCAGCTGAGGGCGCCCGCGGCTAGAGCGGCACGATGTCCGGCGCGCCCAGCCTCGCCGCGTCCGCCGTCAGGTCGTCCGGCTGTCGCTGCGACTCCCGCTCGGCCTCCACCCGCTTCTCGTAGTGCTGCACCTCCCGCTCCACCTGGTCCTTGTCCCAGCCGAGGACCTGCGCCATCAGCTCCGCGCACAGCCGCGCGCTGCGCGTGCCCCGGTCGAACGTCTCGATCGAGATGCGCGTGCGCCGGGTCAGCACGTCGTCCAGATGCCGTGCCCCCTCGTGCGACGCGGCATAGACGATCTCTGCGCGCAGATAGTCGTCCGCGGCGGGCAACGGCTCGCCCAGCGTGGGGTCGGCCGTGACGAGGGCGAGGACTTCCTCCGCCAGCGATCCGTACCGGTTCAACAGGTGCTCCACGCGCACCACATGGAGCCCGGTGCGTGCGGCGATCCTGGCGCGCGCGTTCCACAGCGCCTTGTACCCCTCGGCGCCGACCAGCGGGATGTCCTCGGTGACGCAGTCGGCGACCCGCTGGTCGAGGGCGTGCACCGCCTCGTCCACGGCGTCCTTCGCCATGACTCGGTACGTCGTGTACTTGCCGCCCGCGATGACGACCAGGCCCGGCGCCGGATGCGCCACCGTGTGCTCGCGCGACAGCTTGCTCGTGGCGTCCGACTCCCCGGCGAGCAGCGGCCTGAGTCCCGCGTACACCCCTTCCACGTCGTCCCGTGAGAGGGGCACCGCGAGCACCGAGTTCACATGCTCGAGCAGATAGTCGATGTCGGCGCTGGACGCCGCCGGATGCGCCTTGTCCAGGTCCCAGTCGGTGTCGGTCGTCCCCACGATCCAGTGCCGTCCCCACGGGATGACGAAGAGGACGCTCTTCTCCGTGCGCAGGATCAGGCCAGTCGTCGAGTTGATCCGGTCCTTGGGCACGACCAGATGGATGCCCTTGGACGCCCTGACGTGGAACTGTCCCCGCTCGCCAACCATCGCCTGGGTGTCGTCCGTCCACACACCGGTGGCGTTGACCACCTGCTTGGCCCGGACCTCGTACTCCCCGCCGCCCTCGACGTCCTGCACCCGGGCACCGACGACGCGTTCGCCCTCGCGCAGGAAGCCCGTGACGCGGGCGCGGTTGGCGACCTTCGCGCCGTACGCCGCCGCTGTGCGCACCAGTGTCGCCACATAGCGGGCGTCGTCCATCTGCGCGTCGTAGTACTGCATGGCCCCCGTCAGGGCGTCCTTCTTCAGGCACGGTGCTACGCGCAGGGCGTGACGCCGGGTCAGATGGCGGTGCATGGGCAGGCCTCGGCCGTGGCCCCGCGACATCGACATGGCGTCGTACAACGCGACGCCCGATCCGGCATAGATCCGCTCCCAGCCCTTGTGCTGCAAGGGATACAGGAACGGCACCGGCTTCACGAGATGCGGGGCGAGCCGCTCGAGGAGCAGGCCGCGCTCCTTCAGCGCCTCGCGCACCAGCGCGAAGTCGAGCATCTCCAGATAGCGCAGGCCGCCGTGGATCAACTTGCTCGACCGGCTCGACGTGCCCGACGCCCAGTCCCGTGCCTCGACGAGGCCGGTGGACAGGCCGCGGGTCACGGCGTCCAGTGCGGTGCCCGCACCGACCACTCCCGCGCCCACGACCAGGACATCCAGCTCCCGCTCGGCCATTTCCGCAAGTGACTCGGCACGCTCCGCCGGTCCCAAGGTCGCTGTCCTCACCGCTGCCTCCCGTTAGCTGTCGGGTGTGGTCGCGCTCACATCATGCCCAGATTCTGGTCAGGTCCGCTGAGTTCGGCCGCCGCCTGTGGACAACACGCGGCCAACACTCCGACGCCCGGCGCAGCGCAATGCCGCATAACGGTCATATTTACTCCTAGTCTGACATTGCGCTGGTCCACCTTGTCCACAGGGCTTGCGCGCTCGTCCCGCTCCGGCTATTGGGAGGACGGCCCACCGCCATGCCCGCAGATCTCGCCGTCATCGGTCTCGGCCACCTCGGCCTGCCCCTCGCCCAGGCCGCCGTCTCCGGCGGCATCGCCACCATCGGCTACGACCCCGCCCGCGCCGTCGACCTGGCAAGCGGCCGCCTGCCCTGCGACGGCGCCGAGGGAACCCTCACCGCCGCCGATGTCCGCCGGATGCTCTCCAGGGGCTTTCGGCCCACCACCGACCCGGTCGAGCTCGGCCGGGTCCGTACCGCGGTCATCTGCGCTCCCACTCCTCCGGCGGCCGACCGCACCCTCGACCTGGGCCAGGTGGCCGAAGCCGCCCGCGCCCTGGCCGCGCGCCTGCGCCCGCACACCACGGTCATCCTTGAGTCCCCCGCCTACCCGGGGACCACGGAGGAATTCCTCCGCCCCATCCTCGAAGAGGGCTCAGGCCTGCGCGCGGGCCGCGACTTCCACCTCGCGCACTCGCCGGGCCGCCTCGACCCGGGCAACCGCACCCACGGCTACGCGGGCACCCCCAAGGTCATCGGCGGCCTCACCCCGGCCTGCACCGAATCGGCCGCCGCCTTCTACGGCCGGCTCACCGACAAGGTCGTACGCGCGCGTGGCCCCCGCGAGGCCGAGACCGTGCACCTCCTGGAGACCAACTACCGGCACGTGAACATGGCCCTGGTCAACGAGATGGCCGTGCTCTGCCACGACCTGAGCATCGACCTGTGGGACGTCATCCGCTGCGCCGAGACCAAGCCCTTCGGCTTCCAGGCGTTCCGCCCGGGACCCGGCGTCGGCGGCCACGGGGTCCCCCTGGACATCCCCGGCCCCGGCCGCGGCGCCCGCCCCCTGCGCATGGTGGAACTGGCCCAGCAGGTCAACGACCGCATGCCCCGGTACGTGATCCAGCGCTCGGCGACCCTGCTCAACGAACACGGCAAGTCCGCCCGCGGCGCCCGCGTCCTGCTCCTCGGCGTCACCTACAAGCCCGACCTCGCCGACCAGCAGGGTTCCCCCGCCCAGGAGGTCGCGACCCGCCTGATGGAGATGGGCGCCGCCGTCAGCTACCACGACCCCTACGTCCCCAGCTGGAGCGTCCTCGGCCACCCCGTCCCCCGCGCGGACTCCCTCTACGAAGCGGCGGCCGACGCCGACCTCACGATCCTGCTCCAGCACCACCGCACGTACGACCTGCAAGGTCTCGCCGTGAAGGCCCAGCTGCTCCTCGACACCCGGGGCGCGACCCCGGCGGGCGCGGCCCACCGCCTCTGACATCTGACATCTGACATCTGACATCTGACAGACGAAGAAGGGCCCCGGTACGAGTACCGGGGCCCTTCTTAAAGAAGAAGTCGATCAGCGCTTGTGCTGCGCGTCCGCGACCGTCACCTCGACGCGCTGGAACTCCTTGAGCTCGCTGTAGCCCGTCGTCGCCATCGCCCGGCGCAGCGCCCCGAAGAAGTTCATCGAACCGTCCGGGATGTGCGAGGGACCGCTGAGGATCTCCTCCGTCGTGCCGACCACTCCGAGGTCGACGCGCTTGCCGCGCGGCACATCCTCGTGGACGGCCTCCATGCCCCAGTGGTGGCCCTTGCCGGGCGCGTCCGTGGCGCGCGCCAGCGGGGAGCCGATCATCACCGAGTCGGCGCCGCAGGCGATGGCCTTGGGCAGGTCGCCGGACCAGCCCACGCCGCCGTCCGCGATGACGTGCACGTACCGGCCGCCGGACTCGTCCATGTAGTCACGGCGGGCGGCCGCGACGTCCGCGACGGCCGTGGCCATCGGCACCTGGATGCCCAGGACGTTGCGCGTGGTGTGCGCGGCGCCGCCGCCGAAGCCGACGAGGACACCGGCCGCGCCCGTGCGCATCAGGTGCAGCGCGGCGGTGTACGTGGCGCAGCCGCCGACGATCACCGGCACGTCGAGCTCGTAGATGAACTGCTTGAGGTTGAGCGGCTCGGCGGCACCGGAGACGTGCTCGGCGGAGACGGTGGTCCCGCGGATCACGAAGATGTCGACACCGGCGTCCACGACGGCCTTGGAGAACTCGGCGGTGCGCTGCGGGGAGAGCGCGGCGGCGGTGACCACGCCCGAGTCGCGCACCTCCTTGATGCGCTGCCCGATCAGGTCGGCCTGGATCGGGGCCGCGTAGATCTCCTGGAGGCGCCGGGTGGCGTTGTCGGTGTCCAGCTCCGCGATCTCGTCGAGCAGCGGCTGCGGGTCCTCGTACCGCGTCCACAGGCCCTCGAGGTTCAGCACGCCGAGACCACCCAGCTCGCCGATGCGGATCGCGGTCTGCGGCGAGACGACCGAGTCCATCGGCGCCGCCAGGAAGGGCAGCTCGAAGCGGTAGGCGTCGATCTGCCAGGCGATCGAGACCTCCTTCGGGTCGCGGGTACGACGGCTCGGCACGACGGCGATGTCGTCGAAGGCGTACGCGCGGCGGCCGCGCTTGCCGCGCCCGATCTCGATCTCAGTCACGTGGGTGGCCCTTCAGCTTTCTTCGGTACTTCGCACTTCTTCGGCACTTCGGCACTCGGTCTGCCGCTCCAGTATCCCCGACGCGCGCAAAGGGGGCGGCCCCGGGAATCGGGACCGCCCCCCACACGCGAAGTGGGTCAGCGCTTGTTCGTGTAGTTCGGCGCCTCGACCGTCATCTGGATGTCGTGCGGGTGGCTCTCCTTGAGACCCGCCGACGTGATGCGCACGAAGCGGCCCTTGGACTCCATCTCGTCGATGGAGGCGGCGCCCACGTAACCCATCGTCTGGCGCAGGCCGCCGACGAGCTGGTGCAGCACGTTGGCCAGCGGGCCGCGGTAGGCCACCTGGCCCTCGATGCCCTCGGGGACGAGCTTGTCGTCCGAGGAGACCTCCGCCTGGAAATAGCGGTCCTTCGAGTACGAACGCCCCTGGCCGCGGGATTGCATGGCACCGAGCGAACCCATGCCGCGGTAGGACTTGAACTGCTTGCCGTTGATGAACATCAGCTCACCCGGCGACTCCTCGCAGCCCGCGAGCAGCGAGCCGAGCATCACGGTGTCGGCGCCGGCGGCCAGCGCCTTGCCGATGTCACCCGAGTACTGGAGGCCGCCGTCGCCGATGACCGGGACACCAGCCGCGCGCGCCGCGACAGCCGCCTCGTAGATGGCGGTGACCTGCGGGACGCCGATTCCGGCGACCACGCGCGTGGTGCAGATGGAACCCGGGCCGACACCGACCTTGACCCCGTCGACACCGGCGTCGATCAGCGCCTGCGCGCCGTCGCGCGTCGCGACGTTGCCGCCGATGACGTCGACACCCACGCCCGACTTGATCTTCGCCATCCAGCTCAGGGCGTTGCTGTTGTGCCCGTGCGAGGTGTCGACGATGAGGAAGTCCACGCCCGCACCGGCCAGTGCCTGCGCGCGCTCCAGAGCCTCGGGGCTCGCACCGACGGCGGCACCGACGAGGAGACGGCCCTCGGCGTCCTTGGCGGCGTTCGGATACTGCTCGGCCTTCTTGAAGTCCTTGACCGTAATGAGGCCCTTGAGGATCCCCGCGTCGTCGACGAGCGGCAGCTTCTCGATCTTGTGGCGGCGCAGCAGCTCCATGGCGTCGACGCCGGAGATGCCGACCTTGCCGGTCACGAGCGGCATGGGCGTCATGACCTCGCGCACCTGGCGGCTGCGGTCGTTCTCAAAGGCCATGTCGCGGTTGGTGACGATGCCGAGCAGCTTGCCCGCCGGGTCGGTCACCGGGACGCCGCTGATGCGGAACTTGGCGCACAGCGCGTCGGCCTCGCCCAGCGTCGCGTCCGGGTGCACGGTGATCGGGTCGGTGACCATGCCGGACTCGGAGCGCTTCACCAGGTCGACCTGGTTGACCTGGTCCTCGATCGACAGGTTGCGGTGCAGCACGCCGACGCCACCCTGCCGCGCCATGGCGATCGCCATGCGGGCCTCGGTGACCTTGTCCATCGCCGCGGACAGCAGCGGAATGTTCACGCGCACGTTGCGGGAGATACGCGACGAGGTGTCGACCGCGTTCGGGAGGACTTCCGACGCGCCGGGCAGCAGCAGCACGTCGTCGTAGGTCAGCCCGAGCGTCGCGAATTTCTCGGGCACCCCAGTCGAAGAACCGCCGTTTGCAGTCATGACACCTTCCCCAAATGGCCTTGATCGGTGCGGATGTCCATGCTAACGGGAACGGAGGGTGTCTCATTCCACGATCAAGATCATCGACCAGGTTTGTACGTTCATACGTCATGAACGGACGGCGAAGGCGATCGTCGGGCAACCGGTGATCGTTACTGCTCGGCCAGTGCCCGCAACCGGCTCAGCGCGCGATGCTGCGCGACGCGCACGGCCCCCGGGGACATCCCCAGCATCTGCCCGGTCTCCTCGGCGGTGAGCCCGACCGCGATCCTCAGGAGCAGCAGCTCGCGCTGGTTCTCCGGAAGGTTGGCCATGAGCTTCTTGGCCCACTCGGCATCGCTGCTGAGCAGCGCGCGCTCCTCGGGGCCGAGGGAGTCGTCGGGGCGCTCCGGCATCTCGTCCGACGGCACCGCCGTGGATCCGGGATGGCGCATCGCCGCGCGCTGCAGGTCGGCGACCTTGTGCGCGGCGATCGCGAAGACGAACGCCTCGAAGGGGCGTCCCGTGTCCTTGTAGCGCGGCAGCGCGAGGAGGACCGCGACGCACACTTCCTGCGCCAGATCCTCCACGAAGTGCCGCGCGTCACCCGGCAGTCGGGAGAGCCGTGTGCGGCAGTACCGCAGCGCCAGGGGGTGCACATGAGCCAGCAGATCGTGCGTGGCCTGCTCATCACCCTCGACCGCGCGAAGGACGAGGGCACCGATCACCGTCGTCTTGTCATCGCGCATCGGTCCATGGTGCCTTGGCGCCGATTGATCCGTGGCACCACGTCCGTAGTTGTGCACCGAAGCGTTATGAGCAGGTGCGCCGGAACTCATCTCGTGCGCCCTCCCCTCCCGCTCGACCGACCTGTCCCCGAGGAACTCCACACCTCAAGGATGCGGCATCGGCGGCGAAGCAACGGCAACCGCTCCCGCGAGAGGGAGCTACGGGCATCCGTCACCCCGCCCACCACTCGGCGGGCGGGGAGCGCCGTGCCCGCACGGCGGCACACCTATCGGACCAGGCCCCAGCGGAAACCGAGCGCCACGGCGTGCGCGCGGTCCGAGGCGCCGAGCTTCTTGAACAACCGCCGGGCGTGGGTCTTGACCGTGTCCTCGGAGAGAAAAAGCTCACGTCCGATCTCGGCGTTGGACCGGCCGTGGCTCATGCCCTCGAGCACCTGGATCTCACGCGCGGTGAGTGTGGGCGCGGCGCCCATCTCGGCCGAGCGCAGTCTGCGCGGAGCCAGTCGCCACGTCGGGTCGGCGAGTGCCTGGGTGACGGTCGCGCGCAGTTCGGCGCGCGAGGCGTCCTTGTGCAGATAGCCGCGGGCACCGGCGGCGACCGCGAGCGCGACACCGTCCAGATCCTCGGCCACGGTGAGCATGATGATGCGCGCACCGGGGTCGGCGGACAACAGCCGCCGCACTGTCTCCACGCCGCCCAGACCGGGCATGCGTACGTCCATCAGAATCAGGTCCGAGCGGTCGGCGCCCCAGCGGCGGAGGACTTCCTCGCCGTTGGCCGCTGTCGTCACGCGCTCGACGCCGGGCACGGTCGCGACCGCGCGGCGGAGCGCCTCTCGGGCAAGCGGGGAGTCGTCGCAGACGAGGACGGATGTCATGACTGTCCTCCGCGGCTCTCACAGCTGCTGCGCGTCACCTTGAGCCTCCAGGCTGGTACATATTCGTCACCTGTGCGGTTGACGCTCTCGGACATCTGCCCGAGCGCTTGTTCTTTCAACCGCCTCGCACTCTCAACGACGGTCACCCGAAAGAGTTACGGGGCGGTCGGCCTCGTTCGGCACTCTACGTGAGGGCGCGGACACAGAGCAGACAGCGCGAGAGACCCTCAACCTTTCATCACAACCCATGCCCCATTTAGCCCTCTTCCTTCCCTTTTGCTGGTGTCTGTGGCTAGATTTTCCAATGAGTCATATTTTCATCTCCTTAGACAGTAGATGTACGGTCATGGGCACCGTATCCGCGCAGAACGGCTACCAGGAGACAAGCAATGGCAGATTTCTCCCGCCTTCCAGGACCGAACGCAGATCTCTGGGACTGGCAGCTCCTCGCGGCCTGCCGCGGGGTCGACAGCTCGCTCTTCTTCCACCCCGAGGGCGAGCGGGGCGCGGCACGCAGCGCGCGTGAGAACTCCGCCAAGGAGGTCTGCATGAGGTGCCCGGTACGCGCGGAGTGCGCCGCTCACGCCCTCGCGGTACGGGAGCCGTACGGCGTGTGGGGCGGGCTCACCGAGGACGAGCGCGAGGAACTCATGGGCCGCGCCCGCAACCGCCTCGTCACGACATCCACGCCGTCGGCATCGGCGTCCGCCGCGGCCTCGGCAGCGCACGGCGGCATGATCACGCGTACCTGAAGGAACGTTTCTTCGCGGCGGGCGCTCAGCGCTCCGCGGCCCGCGCCAGGTGGTCAAGGGTGGCCGCCACAGCGGGCACCTGCGCCAGATCCGGCAGGGTGAGCGCGACGATCTCGCGCTGGACGGCAGGCTCCACCGTCACTGTGCGTGCACCTTTGGGGCGTACGGACTCGATGGCGAGCTCGGGCAGCACCGCGACCCCCAGGCCTGCGCCGACCAGGCCGATCACCGCCGGATAGTCATCGGTCGCGAAATCGATGCGGGGCACGAACCCCGCCCCCTCGCAGACCTCGACCAGCTGCCTGCGACAGCGCGGACAGCCCGCGATCCACGGCTCGTCGGCCAGTTCCCCGATGGCGACCGACTCCGCCTTGGCGAGCCGGTGCCCCTCGGGCACGAGGCCGACGAGCCGGTCGGCGAGCAGCGGCCGCACGACCAGGTCGTCCCACTCCTCGGCGGCACAAGCGCCGTCGTACCGGAAGGCGAGCGCCACGTCGCAGTCGCCCTCGCGCAGCATCTCGACCGAGCGCGGCGGCTCGGCGTCCACCAGTGAGACCCGGGTGCCGGGGTGTGCCGCGCGCAGGGCGGCGAGCGCGCTCGGCACCAGCGTCGAGCTGCCACTGGGGAAGGAGACGAGGCGGACCCGGCCCGCCCGCAGGCCCGCGATGGCGGCGACCTCCTCCTCGGCGGCGGTCAGTCCCGCCAGGATCCCCGCGGCATGCCGGACCAGGGCCTCGCCCGCCTGGGTCAGGCGCATCTCACGCCCTGTGCGGATCAGGAGCGGCGTACCCGCGGAGGTTTCGAGTGCCTTCATCTGCTGGCTGACGGCGGGCTGGGTGCAGCCGAGCTCGCGCGCGGCTGCCGAGAAGGAGCCGGTGGCGGCGACGGCACGCAGGACGCGGAGATGACGGGCCTCGATCATGGATCAAGCATAAGTGACACTTGGATCAAACGCCCAATAATGCGTCGACGCTTTGAGCGGGCTCGCCTACCCTTCCGCCATGAAGCTTCTCTCCGTGAATCTGGGCCGGCACAAAGCCGTGGAGTACACCGACGCCCCCTCGGGCGGTACCGGCATCGACAAACAGCCCGCCGAAGGGGCCGTACGGGTGGCGGCTCCCGGCGCGAAGGGTGCCGCCGGGAGCGGGGTAGCCGGGGACGAGGTCTGCGACCTGCGGCACCACGGCGGAAACGACCAGGCGGTGTACGCCTACGCGCGCGAGGACCTGGACGAGTGGGAGCGCCTGCTCGGCCACCCGCTGGCGGGCGGCTCCTTCGGCGAGAACCTCACGACGTCCGGCCTCGACGTGAGCGGCGCGAAGATCGGCGAGCGCTGGCGCGTCGGCCCCGATCTGCTCATCGAGGTGACGTCGGCCCGCATTCCCTGTCAGACGTTCCAGGGCCATCTCGGCGAGACGAAGTGGGTCAAGCGCTTCACGCAGCAGGGCGCTCCCGGCGCCTATCTGCGGGTGATCGAACCGGGCGAGATCCGGGGCGGCGACACGATCGAGGTCGTGCACCGGCCGGAGCACGACGTCACCGTCGCCCTCCAGTTCAAAGCCGTCACGACGGAGAGGGAGTTGCTGCCGCGCCTGCTCGCCGCCGGGGACGCGCTGCATCCCGAGGCGATCGAAACGGCTCGGAAGTATGTGGCGAAGTACGGCTCGCAGGCCTCGTAACTGACGTTCGGGACCGGCGACTTGACGAGGCAGCAGGTCAAGGGGCCGGTCCGGGCGACACAGCGGCCTTCGGATCTCACTAGCCTTGGTCCATGACTACGGCTCTGATTACGGGATCGACCGCCGGTATCGGCGCGGCCTTCGCCCGGCGGCTCGCCGGTGACGGCCACAACCTGGTCCTGGTGGCACGGAACACCGAGCGACTGCGGGAACAGGCGACCGAACTGCACGACCGGCACGGCATCGAGGCGGAGGTCCTCACCGCGGACCTCGCGACCGACGACGGTATCGCCGCCGTCGAGAAGCGCCTCGCGGACCGCAGGAACGCGGTCGACCTCCTGGTGAACAACGCCGGGTTCGGCAACAAGGGCCAGTACCTGGAGGTGTCGATCGAGGACGAGTTGACGATGCTGAAGGTGCACTGCGAGGCGGTGCTCCGGCTGACGTCGGCGGCGACGGAGTCGATGCGGGAGCGGGGCCGCGGTGGCGTCGTGAACGTCGCATCGGTGGCGGCGTTCGTGCCGCGCGGGACGTACGGGGCGTCGAAGGCGTGGGTCGTGCAGTTCACGCAGGGCGCGGCGAAGGATCTGGCCGGCTCCGGGGTGCGGCTGATGGCCCTGTGCCCCGGATTCGTACGGACCGAGTTCCACGAGCGCGCCGGGATGGGGACGTCCAACATCCCCAAGTGGATGTGGCTCGACGCGGACAAGCTGGTCGCGGCGGGGCTGTCCGACTTGGCGCGGGGCAAGACCCTCTCCGTCCCGGACCCCAGGTACAAGGCCCTGATGGGCGTGGTGAAGGTGACGCCGAGGGCGCTGCTTGGCGGGGTGACGTCCAGGACGGGCAGGAAGTACGGCCCGCAGTAGAGAGATACGCCCCGCAGGGAGCGCCCCGCAAGGGGCGCGGGGAACTGCGCGAGGACGGACCACGACCCGCGGTCGGCAACGGCGCACAACCCGGCAGACGCGCATCCGAAAACGCCGAGGCCCGGCGCCCCCAAGCGGGGGCACCGGGCCTCGGTTCAGCTCAGCGGCAGCGGGTCAGTGGGAGTGACCGTGGCCGTGGCCCGCGGCGTCGCCCTCGTCGTCGGCCGGCTTCTCGACGACCAGGGTCTCAGTCGTCAGCAGCAGCGAAGCGATAGAGGCGGCGTTCTCGAGCGCAGAGCGCGTCACCTTGACCGGGTCGATGACACCGGCCTTGACCAGGTCGCCGTACTCGCCGGTCGCGGCGTTGAAGCCGAAGCCCTTGTCGAGCTCGGCGACCTTCGAGGTGATGACGTAGCCCTCGAGGCCGGCGTTCTCGGCGATCCAGCGCAGCGGCTCGACGGCGGCGCGGCGGACGACGGCGACACCGGTGGCCTCGTCGCCCTCCTTGCCGAGGTTGCCCTCGAGCACCTTGACGGCGTGCACCAGAGCGGAGCCACCACCGGAGACGATGCCCTCCTCGACCGCGGCGCGGGTCGCGGAGATGGCGTCCTCCAGACGGTGCTTCTTCTCCTTGAGCTCGACCTCGGTCGCGGCGCCGACCTTGATCACGCAGACACCACCGGCGAGCTTCGCCAGGCGCTCCTGCAGCTTCTCGCGGTCCCAGTCCGAGTCCGTGGACTCGATCTCGGCCTTGATCTGGTTGACGCGGCCCGCGACCTCGGAGGCGTCGCCGCCGCCGTCGACGACAGTGGTGTCGTCCTTGGTGACGGTCACGCGGCGCGCGGTGCCGAGCACGTCCAGGCCGACCTGGTCGAGCTTGAGGCCGACCTCTTCGGCGATGACGGTGCCGCCGGTGAGGGTGGCGAGGTCACCGAGCATGGCCTTGCGGCGGTCGCCGAAGCCGGGGGCCTTCACCGCGACGGCGTTGAAGGTGCCACGGATCTTGTTCACGACCAGGGTCGACAGGGCCTCGCCCTCGACGTCCTCGGCGATGATCAGGAGCGGCTTCGAAGCGTTGGTCTGGATGACCTTCTCGAGCAGCGGCAGGAGGTCCTGGATGGAGGAGATCTTGCCCTGGTGGATCAGGATGTACGGGTCGTCGAGGACGGCCTCCATACGCTCCTGGTCGGACACCATGTACGGGGACAGGTAGCCCTTGTCGAAGGCCATGCCCTCGGTGAAGTCGAGCTCCAGGCCGAAGGTGTTGGACTCCTCGACGGTGATGACACCGTCCTTGCCGACCTTGTCCATCGCCTCGGCGATGAGCTCGCCGACCTGCGGGTCCTGGGCGGACAGACCGGCGACGGCCGCGATGTCGGCCTTGTCGTCGATCGGGCGCGCGGTCGAGAGGAGCTCGTCGGACACGGCCTTGACCGCGGCGTCGATGCCCTTCTTCAGGGCGGCCGGGGAGGCGCCGGCGGCTACGTTGCGCAGGCCTTCCTTGACCAGGGCCTGGGCGAGGACCGTCGCGGTGGTGGTGCCGTCACCCGCGATGTCGTTGGTCTTGGTCGCCACCTCCTTGACGAGCTGCGCGCCGAGGTTCTCGTACGGGTCCTCGACCTCGACCTCACGGGCGATGGTGACGCCGTCGTTGGTGATGGTGGGTGCGCCGAACTTCTTGTCGATGACGACGTTGCGGCCGCGGGGGCCGATCGTCACCTTGACCGTGTCGGCAAGCTTGTTGACGCCGCGCTCGAGGGCGCGACGGGCGTCCTCGTCGAACTTCAGGATCTTCGCCATGGGAGCGGTTCAGCCCTCTCGAAACTCGGGTTTAACGAGCTGCGCCCCTCGCCGCCCGGCAATCAGCGGGGTGACCAGGGGCGCAGCTCAAAAAAGTAAATCTGGTGAAGCAGGTGAATTACTTCTCGACGATCGCGAGCACGTCGCGAGCCGAGAGGACGAGGTACTCGTCGCCGTTGTACTTCACCTCGGTGCCGCCGTACTTGCTGTACAGAACGACGTCGCCGACCTTGACGTCGAGCGGCAGGCGCTCGCCGTTCTCGAAGCGCCCCGGGCCCACGGCGAGGACAGCACCCTCCTGGGGCTTCTCCTTCGCGGTGTCCGGAATGACCAGGCCGGAGGCCGTGGTCTGCTCGGCGTCGAGCGGCTGGACCACAATGCGGTCCTCGAGCGGCTTAATGGCAACCTTGGAGCTGGCGGTCGTCACGATCCGGTCTCCCCCTTCGGAGATCTACGGGGTTAACAGTCTGGGGTGGCGACCAGGTGGATCCGTCGTCGCGGGTGCCGGACCTGCCCGTCGCTGTTGGCACTCTCCAGTGGTGAGTGCCAAGGCCGAGACTAGGACGACGATTAGCACTCGGTCAAGCGGACTGCTAATTCGCCTGGCGGCTGGCTCAGCGGGGCGAGGCGTCATCCCGCGGTGCGGGCGGGGTCTCGCCCGTGTCCGGGCAACGCTTCTCATGGTCAGGGAGTTCCTTGCCCGAAGCTGGGATCTGCCCTGTTTTTGGTGGCCCTGCAGGTGGGGCTGTGCCCACCCGTTCCGCCGTGCGGAACGCCTGCCCACAGCGGTCGTCCATCGGCTTTCGCTTCGGGACCTTTTCCGCCGCCTTCCTCCCCAACCGCTCGATCGGGTCCACCGACTGCGCGCACCCCGTGAGCAGCGCGGGCGCGAGCACGCCCGCCGCGAGGGCCGCGGCGAAGTAGCGGTGCGCCCGCGCCCGCCCCGTCACAGGTAGTCCTCCAGCCTGGCCACCGCGTACCCCTTGTCGGTGACGGTCTTCATGACCTTGCGGACCATGTCCGGCATCGTGCCCTTCCAGTCCTCGCGCCCCCGGAAGTGCGTGAGGATGATGTCGCCGGGGTGCAGGTCCTTGTCCCACTCGCGCCAGTCCATGCGGTGGGGGAAGGCCTCGGAGGCCCACAGCGGGACCGCCTTGATGCCGCAGGACTTGGCGGCGCGCAGCGAATCCACGTTGTAGTTGCCGTACGGCGGGCGGAAGAGCTCGGGCCGCTTGCCGTAGCGCTTGTGGATGACGTTTTGCATGCCGCAGATCTCGCGGCGCTGACCCTCGTACGAAAGCCCCGGCAGGTAGCGGTGGTTGAGGGTGTGGTTGTTCAGCGCGACCCCGCGGGACTGCATCTTCTTGAAGTAGCCGTAGTCCTCCTTGACCAGGTAGTCGCTGAGGAACGCGGTGTACGGGATCTTCAGGTCGCTCATCATCTTGAGCAGCGCCGGGTCCTTCTCGGCGCCGTCGTCGATGGTCAGGAAGACGATCTTCTTCTTGGTCGGGATGGTCGTGAAGACGGGCGGCAGCCCCGCCTGCCCCTTGACCTCGAATCCCTTGCGGGTGGTGATCTTCGGCTTCACGGCCGGGGCGGCCGGCGCGGTCAGCGGGGTCTTCGCCAGGCCCCAGCGCTTCGCGGCGGCGGCGCGGGCGACCTGGGCGACGCGGAGTTTCTGGGCGTAGGAGTCGAGGGCGCGGGCGGGCGGCGCGTCCAGGCGCTGCTGACCGGGGGCGGGATTCGCCCCGCCGTCGGCGCCCGACGCACAGCCGGAGGCGATCGCGGCGACGGTGAGCACGGCCGCCCCGGCCCGTACCCGGCCCCTGACCCGGGCCGGGACCCGGGCCGGGACAGGCCTCCGCGCCTTCCGTCTCGCCCTGAATTTGTCGTTTTGTCGTACTAGTTGCATGGCGCCGGATCTTTGCAGCTCAAAGCCCTGCTGACGGGCCGACACCGCCGCCGGGCGCGCACCATCCACCGACTGGCCCACAATGGGCCGGGTGAACGACCTCGACCGCGACTCGACCGCCCTGACCTCCTTCTCCGCGCTGCTCACCGCCGAAGGCCGGGCCCTGCTCGATCTCGACGAGGTGCGCGAAGCCGATCCGGCCCGGGAGCTGGCCGTCGCCACCCGACTGCGCCGCGAGCACCCGGCGGAGCTGGTCACGGCGGTGCTCGCGCAGGCGCGGCTGCGGCGGCGGGCGGTGGCGAAGTTCGGCGCGCAGGACGCGGGGCGGATGTTCTTCACGCCGAACGGTGTCGAGCAGGCGACCCGCACGAGCGTGGCCGTGCACCGCGCCGAGAGCTTCAGGTCCCTCGGCGTACGGAGCGTGGCCGATCTCTGCTGCGGCATCGGCGGTGACGCGATCGCCCTCGCGCGCGCTGGGATCGCCGTCCTCGCCGTGGACCGTGACCCGCTGACCTGCGCGGTGGCGCGCGCGAACGCGGAGGCGCTTGGGCTCGACGGCCTCATCGAGGTGCGCGAGGCCGATGTCACCGAGGTCGACACGGCCGCCCACGACGCGGTCTTCGTGGACCCGGCGCGGCGTGGCGGGCGGGGCCGCATCTTCGACCCCGAGGCCTACTCCCCGCCCCTCTCCTGGGCCGTCGAGGCCGCCCGCAAGGCCCCGCACGCGGCGCTGAAGATCGCTCCCGGCATTCCGCACGAGGCGGTTCCCGCCGAGGCCGCTGCGGAGTGGATCTCGGACGGCGGGGACGTGAAGGAGGCCGTGCTGTGGTTCGGCACGGACACCCCGTCCTCGCACCGCGCGACGCTGCTGCCCTCGGGAGTCTCGGTCGCGTCCTCCCTCGCCGAGATGCTCCCCGACCCGGCGGTGCGACCCGTCGGACGCTATCTGTACGAGCCGGACGGCGCCGTCATCCGTGCGCATCTGGTGGCGGAGGTGGCCGCGCGGGTGGAGGGCGGCCTGATCGACGAGACCATCGCGTACGTCACCTCCGACGCGCTGCACGCGACGCCGTACGCGGTGGCGTACGAGATCACCGATCAACTGCCCTTCGGCGTCAAGAAGTTGAAGGCGGTGCTGCGGGAGCGGGAGGTCGGGATCCTGACGGTGAAGAAGCGGGGGTCCGCGGTGGAGCCGGAGGAGCTGCGGCGGAAGGTGAAGCCGCAGGGCAAGAACTCGGCCACCGTGTTCCTCACCCGGGTGGCGGGTGCGCCGGCGATGCTGATCGGGCACCCGGCGGTGGTGGACTGATTCCCTTTCCCCAACCCCGCCCGTTCCCACAAACCCGCTGGGCGCGGGGGCCTTGGTCGCCGTCATCACCGGCTCCGCCGAGTTCGTCCTCAAACGCCGGACGGGCTACAAGATTCCGCCCGCCCCAGCAGCAACTCCCGCTCCCGCTCATTGCGCGTGAGCCCCGCCGCACGCTCGAACTCCGCCCGCGCCTCCGCGCCGCGCCCGAGGCGGGCCAGCAGGTCGCCCCGCACGCTGGGCAGCAAGTGGTAGTCCTTCAGGGCGGGTTCGTCCGCGAGCGCGTCCACCAGACGCAGCGCCTGAGCCGGGCCCGATGCCATCGACACCGCCACCGCGCGGTTCAGTTCGATCACCGGTGACGGAGTGCGGGCGGCCAGCAGGCCGTACAGGGCGGCGATCTGGGGCCAGTCCGTCTCCTCGTACGACGCGGCGTTCGCGTGGCAGGCGGCGATCGCGGCCTGGAGCTCGTAGGGGCCGGGGCCACCCGTCGACACGGCCCGCGCGCGGGCGAGTGCCGCGAAGCCCCGCCGGATCAGCGGCCGGTTCCAGTGGCGGCGGTCCTGGTCCGCGAGGAGCACCGGCTCGCCCTTCGGGCCAGTCCGCGCCGCCGCGCGGGACGTCTGGAGCTCCAACAGCGCCGCCAGGCCGTGCACTTCGGCCTCCCGCGGCATCAGCCCTGCCAGCACCCGGGCGAGGCGCAGCGCGTCCTCGCACAAGGAGGGGCGCAGCCAGTCGTCGCCCGCCGTGGCCGCGTAGCCCTCGTTGAAGATGAGGTAGATGACTTCGAGCACCGATCCGAGCCTGGCCTCGCGCTCGGCTCCGTACGGCACTTCGAAGGCCACGCCCTTGGCGGCGAGCGTGCGCTTCGCGCGCACGACGCGCTGGGCCACCGTCGCCTCGGGGACCAGCATCGCGCGGGCGATCTCCGCCGTCGTGAGGCCGCCGAGCAGCCGCAGGGTGAGTGCGATGCGGGCCTCGGCGGAGAGCACCGGGTGGCAGGCGGTGAAGACGAGGCGCAGGAGGTCGTCGTCGATGTGGTCAGGGTCGACGGAGTCCGCGGGTTCGTCGACGTGGGGCGGGGCCGTCTCCAGGTCGCGGCCCATCTCCTCCAACTTGCGCGCGTAGCGCTCCCTGCGGCGTACGAGGTCGATGGCGCGGCGCTTGGCGGTGGTCGTCAGCCAGGCGCCCGGATTGTCGGGGACGCCGGTCTTCGGCCACTGTTCGAGGGCGGCGACCAGCGCGTCCTGCGCCAGCTCCTCCGCGATGCCCACGTCGCGCACGATCCGCGCGACACCGGCGATGAGGCGCGGGGACTCGATCCGGAAGACGGTCTCGATGGCGTTGCGGGGAGCGTCCTGGCGAGGGTGCTCTGAGGAGTGGGCCGTCACGGCCACCCATCAGAGCACCCTCCGCGGGGCACCGCAAAGACCCGACGCCCACGGCCCGCGGCCCGCAGCCCGCAGCCCGGACTCAGCCTCAGCCTCAGCCCTCGATGATCTCCCGGACCTCCGCCGTCACGGTCCACTGCTCGTCGTGGACCTTCAGGAACCGGCTCGCCCACTCGACCGCCTCGGCCCTGTCCTTGCACTGGGTGATCGAGTAGCCGCCGACGACCTCCTTGGCCTCGGTGAACGGCCCGTCGGTGACGGACAGCCGGCCGCCCTCCCAGTGGACACGGGTGCCCTCGGCGTTCGGCGTGAGGCCGGCGGTCTCGAGCATCACCCCGGCCTTGGTGATCTCTTCGAGGAGCGCACCCATGCGCTCGCCCATCTCGGGGCTCGGGCCGCCCTCGGGGGAGTTCTTCTCGTCGACGCGGATCATCGTCAGGTAGCGCGGCATGGTGGTCTCCCATCGGGTGGTGGCGGGGCTTCTCCTCGCCTCTCACCCATGCGTCGAACGGGAGACGCCCGGATCGACATCGTCGCCCAGATTCTTCGAAGATTCTTCTTGGGCGTACGTTTCCGCAGGTCGCAGCCGTGCGGGAGCACGATGCAGCACGGCCGTGGCCACCGCTGCCGCCACGAGCAGCGCCGCGGCGACACCGAACGCCGTCGCGTACCCGTCCGCGAGCGCGCCGGGCCCCCGCCCTGACCCCGTGACGCCCGACGCCACCGTCACCAGGACCGCGAGCCCCAGCGAGCCGCCCAGCTGCCGGGAGCTGTTGAGCAGCCCCGATGCCATGCCGGTCTCCTCGGCGGCGACGCCGGACGTCGCCGCCGTGCCCAGCGGCACGAAGCACATGCCGATGCCGACGCTCGCCACCAGCGAGGGCCCCACGATGGATCCCAGGAAGGTGCCGCCGGGCCCGACGGTGAGGGCGAACCACACGAACCCCGCCGCTCCGAGCAGCCCTCCGGTCACCAGCAGCGCCCGTTCCCCGAAGCGCCCGACCTTCCGTGCCGAGATCACCGACCCGGCGACGACGCCCACGCAGAACGGCAGGAACGCCGCCCCCGCCCGCGTCGACCCGTAGGACATGACCTCCTGGAGATAGAGCGAGGTGAAGTAGAAGGCGGCGAACTGCCCCGACGACATCAGCAGCGCGAAGGCGTTCGCGGAGGCCACGGGGCGGTTCTTGAGCAGGCCGAGCCGGAGCAGCGGCTCACGCTGCCGGGACTCGACGACGGCGAACGCGGCGAGCAGCAGGGCCGCAGCGCCGAGGGTGCCAAGCGTCGTGCCGGATCCCCATGCGTACGTCTCCGTGCGGACGAGGCCGAGGACGAGCAGCGCCATGCCCGCCGTGACGAGCAGCGCGCCCAGTACGTCGAGGCGCGGCGCGGGCCCGGTGCGCCGGTCGGCGGGCACGCCGCGGCGCGAGAGGAGGAGCGCGCCGAGCACCACGGGGACGTTGATCAGCATCACGGAGCGCCAGCCCGCCCAGTCGGTGAGCACCCCGCCCGCCATCACTCCGACCGCACCGCCGAGCGCGCCCGCAGCGCCCCAGAGCCCGAGCGCCCGTGAACGCGCGGACCCGGCCGCGTAGTTGACGGTGATCAGCGCGAGCGCGACAGGAGCGAGCGCCGCCGCGCCTGCGCCCTGCACGGCCCGCGCCGCGACGAGCTGCCCCGGCGTCTGCGCGAGCCCGCCCGCCAGGCTCGCGATGCCGAAGACCGCGAACCCGGCGATCAGGGTGCGCCGCCGCCCGGCCAGGTCGGCGAGGCGCCCGCCCAGCATGAGGAGGCCACCGAAGGCGAGCGCGTAGGCGTTGACGACCCAGAGCAGCGAATCGGCTCCGAAGCCGAGGTCGTCGCCGATGTCGGGCAGCGCGATGTTCACGACGGACATGTCCAGGGAGACCAGGAACTGCACGGTGAGCAGCACCGGCAGCAGCCAACGGGTCCGCGGGGGCTTCGAGTCAGCGGGATTCACCATGCCCACGCACATTACTGTACGCGTATAGAAAATAAAACGGCGTGCGTCACCCACACCCTCGGGGCGCGACAATGAGCCACGTGGCAGCAGAATCGGAAAGCACAGACGCGGCACCACCGGCGGCCGCGGAGAAACCCGTCGAGCAGAAGAAGAAACGCGGCCGCCCCAGCCGCATCGACCTCGACACGATCGTCGGCATCGCGCGCCGCATCCTCCAGGAGGAGGGCGTGGCCGCCCTGAGCATGCGCAGGGTCGCCAAGGAGGTCGGCACGACCCCGATGGCCCTCTACCACCACGTGCGCGACAAGGACGAGCTCCTGATGCTCACCCTGTCCGGCACGGCCGATTCAGTCCCGCGCCCGGAGCTCCCCGACGACCCGCGCGACCGGCTGCTCGCGGTCTCCCTGCACATGCACGGCACGCTGGCGCGGATGCCCTGGGTGGTCGAGGTGCTGAGCCTGGGCGACCTCACCGACAAGGGCGCCCTGTGGATGGTCGAGGAGATCATCGACTCCTGCATGACCTGCGGCCTGACCCCGGCCGAGGCCGTCGCCGCCTACCGCACCATCTGGCACTGCGTCTACGGCGACCTGGTCTTCCGCCAGGCGATGGCCCGCCGCGCCGAGGAGCCGGACCGCAGGCGCCACTTCCCCGGCATGCTCACGGACGCGGACGCCGAGGAACTCCCCCACATGACCGCACTCGCCGGCCGCTGGCTGGAACTGACGGCGGACTACGACGTGGCCAAGCAGCTGGGAGCGGTCATCGACGGGCTCCTTGGGCAGGCGCGACGCCCCTGACCGGCTGGTCCCTCCGGGTCAGCCGAGCCCGGCCGACTCGAAGCGCCACCTGTGCACCGCCCGCGTCACCAACTCCGGCGCGGGCTCCGGCAGTTCGGGCAGGTCGGCGTCGTACGCCGCGTCCCACCACGTCAGGACGAGGACCCGGTCCTGCGGGGCGCGGAAGCTCTCGCGGCGTACCGGCTCGGCTGCCAGGGGCTGTGCCCGCGCCCACGCGAGCAGTTCCTCGCCACGGCCGTCGACGGCTCGGGCCTCCCACATCAGCGCGACGGTCACGAGTACAGGTTCTCCTTGCTGACCTCGTGCACATGGTCGTGGTCGTGGTCGTGGCTGTGCGCGTGGCCCGGGACGTGCGGTTCCGTCACCGGCAGCGAGGAGTCCGCCGACAGGTCCCAGTCGGAGGCCGAGCGGTTACGGGCCACCATCTCCGCGCCCAGCGCGGCCACCATCGCGCCGTTGTCCGTGCACAGCTTCGGCCGCGGCACCCGCAGCCGGATCCCGGCCGCCTCGCACCGCTCCTGGGCCAGCGCCCGCAGCCGCGTGTTGGCCGCCACGCCGCCGCCGATCATCAGGTGGTCCACGCCCTCGTCCTTGCAGGCCCGCACGGCCTTGCGGGTCAGCACGTCGACGACCGCCTCCTGGAAGGACGCCGACACGTCACGGACGGGCACCTCCTCGCCCGCGGCCCGCTTGGCCTCGATCCAGCGCGCGACGGAGGTCTTCAGGCCGGAGAAGGAGAAGTCGTACGCGGCGTCGCGCGGGCCTGTCAGGCCGCGCGGGAAGGCGATCGCGTTCGGGTCGCCCTCCTTCGCGTACCGGTCGATGACGGGGCCGCCGGGGAAGCCGAGGTTGAGCACCCGCGCGATCTTGTCGAAGGCCTCGCCCGCCGCGTCGTCGATGGTCGCGCCCAGGGGACGTACGTCCGAGGTGATGTCGGTGGAGAGCAGCAGCGAGGAGTGGCCGCCGGAGACGAGCAGCGCCATCGTCGGCTCGGGCAGCGTGCCGTGCTCCAGCTGGTCGACGCAGATGTGCGAGGCCAGGTGGTTCACGCCGTACAGCGGCTTGCCGAGCGCGTACGCGTACGCCTTGGCCGCCGAGACGCCCACGAGCAGCGCGCCCGCGAGGCCGGGACCGGCTGTCACCGCGATGCCGTCGAGGTCGGAGGCGGCGACCCCCGCCTCCTTCAGCGCGCGGTCGATGGTCGGCACCATCGCCTCCAGGTGCGCGCGCGAGGCGACCTCGGGCACGACGCCGCCGAAGCGCGCGTGCTCGTCGACGCTGGAGGCGATGGCATCGGCGAGCAGGGTGGTGCCGCGGACGATGCCGACGCCGGTCTCGTCGCAGGAGGTCTCGATGCCGAGAACGAGAGGTTGATCGCGCGAGTCAGCCATGGGTGTCGGTTCCTTGTACGGAAGTTGAGGGATCGGTCAGACGCATGACCAGGGCGTCCACATTGCCCGGCTGGTAGTAGCCCCGCCGGAAGCCGATGGGTTCGAAGCCGAAGCGCTCGTACAGCTTCTGGGCCCGTGTGTTGTCGACCCGCACCTCGAGCATGACCTCGGCGCACTCGAAGGCGGTGGCCGCGCCCAGCAGGTCGGTCAGGAGCCGGGAGCCGAGCCCCGTGCCCCAGTGGCTCGGGGCCACCGCGATGGTCTGCACGTCGGCCTGGTCGCCGGCCGACGCGAGCCCCGCGTACCCGACGAGCCGGTCCCCGTCCACGGCGACCACATAGCGGCGGGTGGCCAGCGGCCCGCGGGCGTGGGCGAGCTCGGACCAGAACATGCCGCGCGACCAGGCGTCGTCCGGGAAGAGCTCCTTCTCCAGGACGAAGACGGGCTCGATGTCCCACCAGCGCATCTCGCGCAGGACAGCTGTCGTCACGGATGTCACTTGGGGGTGACCACCTTGTAGTTCTTGGGGACCTGCGCGTCCGGGCGGCGCAGGTACAGCGGCCGCGGGGCCAGCAGCTCCTCACCGGCGGCGAGCTTCTCCGCGGCGAGCGAGGCGAGAGCGGCCGCCGAGACATGCTCGGGGGCGCGGGCGTCGGTGAAGGTCTCGGGGTAGAGCACGGCGCCCGCGCCGACGGCGGGCAGGCCAGCCACCGCGTCCGCGATGTCGGCGGGGCGGTCCACGGCGGCCTCGGTGAGGCGGGTGCGCGGGTCCGCGTACCGCGCCCAGTAGACCTCCTTGCGCCGCGCGTCCGTGGCGACGACGAAGGGGCCGCTCTCGATGCCGGACTCGTACGCGAGCCCGTCGAGCGTGCACACCCCGTGCACCGGCACGCCGAGCGCGAGGCCGAAGGTGTCGGCGGTCATCAGGCCGACACGCAGGCCGGTGTAGGGGCCGGGGCCCACGCCGACGACGATGCCGGTCACGGCGTCGAGTCTGAGCCCGGCGTCGGCGAGCACGCGGTCGACGGCGGGCAGCAGCAGCTCGCCGTGGCGGCGGGCGTCCACCTGGCTGGAGGCTGCGAGGACGGAGGCGCCGTCGTGCAGCGCGACGGTGACGGCGGGGGTGGCGGTATCCAGAGCGAGCAAGAGCACGCGAATAGCCTACGGCTCCGGCGCCCGGCGCACGGCCGACCGAGGATGCCGCACACCTGCTGCTAACGTCACCCCGTAGCCGTACGGAGTACGAAGAGGGTGGCGCAGGTGTCTAGGAGCAGCTCGGGATTCGTGGCCGGGCTCACCGCCGCTGCGCTCGCCGCGGTCGGCTTCCTCGCTTACCAGGCCTCGGCCAGCGCGCCGGACTCCCTGGGCAAGAAGCCCGACACGTCCCCCTCGGCCTCCGCGTCGCGCTCCCCCAAGGACAAGGCCAACCCGACGGCGCTTCCGGCGCAGTCCGGCAGCGGCGAGCGGGTCGTCTACTCGGTGGGCGAGGACCGCGTGTGGCTGGTCGGAGGCTCCGGCAAGGCGCAGCGCACGTTCAAGGTCACGCCGAGCACGGTGGACCCGGTCCCCGGCACGTACGCCGTCACCTCGCGCTCGGGCACCGTCACCGGAACGGACGGCGTGGCGATCGAGCACGTCGTGCGCTTCGCGAACGTGGACGGCATCGCGATCGGCTTCAGCGCGGCCGTCGACGGCTCGACGCCGAAGCCCGACCCGTCGAAGAAGACCGGCGGCATCCGCGAGTCGCGCAAGGACGGCAACGCGATGTGGGAGTTCGCGACGATCAGCAAGAAGGTCGTCGTCGTTCCCTAGGGACCTCGCCCGTGGGCGCAGGATCGCGCGGCGGTGTCGAGACCGCGGTGGCGGCCGCGCAGGACGCCAGCAGATCGCGCATGGAAATCCCCGATGGCCCCGACAGCCCTCGCGGCCGGGGCTGTACGTCACGTTCTGAAGCCGACATGGATGCCTCCTGGGCTCCGGGGGCAGACGTGGTTAGGTAGACCTAACCAGTACCGGTATCCATGTGACCACGCCCGGAGCACGCCGCGCAACATCTTCCCGACGCCTTGTCGGAATGTTCGGCGAAAAGGCAGCGGATCAGGGCGAGAAGACGCGGTTCAGGCCGAAAGCAGCGTGAGGTCGGCCTCGGCCCACCGCGTCCCGACCCCGGTCAGCGTCACTTCGCGCACCTCGTCCGTCGTGTCGCCGACGGCCCGGTCGATGACGACGCGCAGCCGATCGTCCGAGAGTTCCTCGACCTTGCCGTCGCCCCACTCCACGACGATCACCGATTCGGGCAGCGAGACGTCGAGGTCGAGGTCCTCCATCTCGTCGAGACCGCCGCCCAGGCGGTACGCGTCCACATGCACCAGGGGCGGTCCCTCGGACAGGGACGGATGGACGCGGGCGATGACGAAGGTCGGGGAGGTGACGGCGCCCCGGACGCCGAGGCCTTCGCCCAGGCCGCGGGTGAGCGTCGTCTTGCCGGCGCCGAGCTCGCCGGTGAGCATCACGAGGTCACCGGGGCGGAGCAGTTTGGCGAGGCGGCGACCCAGGTCCCCCATCTGCTCGGGGGAGGTGACGGTGATGCCGAGGGAGTTCACGGGGGCCGGGTTGTGCGGTGCTTCCATGCCCCCCAACGTTAGCCGCTGGACGTCCGTGCGTCGGCCGCCGCGGGGACGGCCCCCGCGCGGGCGAGGAGATCCGCGAGGCGGTCCGTGACCACCTCGGGGTGCTCCAGCATGACCAGGTGCCCGGCGTCCGGGACGAGGACGAGCTCGGCGTCCGGGAGCAGATCGGCGATGACCTCGCTGTGCTCGCTGGGCGTCACCAGGTCCTTGTCCCCGGCCAGGACGAGCACCGGGAGCTCGGAGAAGTGCTTCAGCGCCTGCGTCTTGTCGTGCTCGGCGAACGCCGGATAGAACTCCGCGACCACGTCGATGGGCGTCGACTCGATCATCCGCTCGGCGAACCGCGAGATCGCCGGGTCCACGTCCTTCGACGAGAACGAATAGCGCTTGATGATGCCGGCGAAGAGGTCCGCGGTGGCCCGCCGCCCCTTCTCCACGAGATCGGCCTGCGAGCCGAGCGCCTTCAGGACACCCGGGAGCACCCGTCGCACGGCATTCATCCCGGCGACCGGGAGACCGAAGTTGACGCTGCCGAGCCGCCCGGACGACGTACCGACGAGGGCGACACCGACGACGCGCTCGCGGATCAGCTCCGGGAAGTGGTCGGCGAGGGCCATCGTCGTCATGCCGCCCATGGAGTGCCCGACCAGGACCAGCGGTCCCTCGGGCGCCGCCGCGTCGATGACGGCCTTCAGGTCCCGCCCCAACTGGTCGATGGAGACCGGCGTCCCGTCCGCGAGCTGCGCGGCTCCCCGCCCCGAACGGCCGTGGCTGCGCTGGTCCCAGTACACACAGCGCACGACGCCGCGCAGGGCCGCCCGCTGGAAGTGCCAGGAGTCCTGGCTCAGGCAGTACCCATGGCTGAAGACGACGGTGACGGGAGCGGGGGCCTTGCGCCCGAAGAGCCTGCGGCGGCGCGGTGCCTGGGCGCTGTCCGCCTCGACCTCGTCGACCTCGTACGAGAGCTCGGTGCCGTCGTCCGCGTACGCCTGACCCGGCATGCCGCGCAGCGAGCCGTACGGCCCGGAGGCGTCGAGTGCGAGCCGCGCCTTCTTGCGCATGCCGCGTCCGACGGTCAGCCGCTCGATGGCGACACCGGCCGCGGCGCCCGCGGCGACGACGCCTATCGCCGCGCCGGCGAATCCGGCCCTGCGCCAGTTCCCGGCCGCCGCGGCGACTTCCGTCACCGCTTCCGCGGCCGCCCCCGTGCTGGTCTCGCTCACGTGCCGCTCCTACTCAGTCGTCGGGTCGCTCATTGGCATAGACGCGCGGGACACGCGATCCGATGCGGGTGACGATTTCGTACGCGATGGTGCCCGCCGCCTGCGCCCAGTTCTCGGCGGTCGGCTCGCCCCGGTCACCGGGACCGAACAGGACCGCTTCGGAGCCCACCTCCGGCTCGTCGCCGCCGAGGTCGACCACGAACTGGTCCATGGCGATGCGCCCCGCGACCGTGCGCCACTTGCCGCCGACGAGCACGGGGCCCGTGCCGGACGCGTGGCGCGGGATCCCGTCCCCGTACCCGACCGGGACGAGGCCCAGGGTCGTGTCGCCGGGTGTGACGTAGTGATGCCCGTAACTGACGCCGTGACCCCCCGGGACGTGCTTCACGAGGGCGAGCGAGGCGCTGAGCGTCATGACGGGCCGCAGGCCGAACTCCTCCGGGGTGCCGACCTCGGGGCTCGGCGAGATCCCGTACATCGCGATCCCCGGTCGTACGAGATCGAAGTGGGTCTCCGGAAGCGTGAGTGTGCCCGGCGAGTTGGCGATGTGCCGCACCTCGGGGCGGATCCCGCGCTCCTCGGCGGCCGCGATCATCTCGCGGAAGAGGGTGAGTTGAGCGGTGATGGACGGATGCCCCGGCTCGTCGGCGCACGCGAAGTGCGACCAGATCCCCGTGACGCGCACCAGGCCCTCGGCCTCGGCCTGGCGTGCCTGCGAGACGAGCTCGGGCCAGTCGGCGGGCATGCAGCCGGCCCGCCCGAGGCCGGTGTCGGCCTTCAGCTGGATACGCGCGGTGCGCCCCACGGCCCGCGCGGCGGCGGACACTTCGCGCAGCGCCCAGAGCCCGCTCACCGACATGTCGAGATCGGCCTCGACGCCCTCGCGCCAGGGCCCGCCCGGAGTCCACAGCCAGCACATGAGGTGCCCCTGGATCCCGGCGGCCCGCAGCGCGAGCGCCTCCTCGGGCGTCGCGGCGCCCACCCAGGTGGCGCCCGCCTCGACGGCGGCGCGGGCGCAGGGCACCATCCCATGGCCGTACGCGTCCGCCTTCACGACGGCCATGAAGGCGGCGCCTGGGGCGTGGGCGCGCAAAGTCCGCACGTTGGCCCGGAGGGCGGCCAGGTCGATCTCGGCGCGGGCACGCAAGGGTGCGGTCTCAGTCATAACGCCGACCAGTGTCTCAGAGCCCGCTGACACCCTGGCAGCCGCTGGCCTCAGGTCCCGGGTCTGCGTCCCCACGCGTAGACCCGGTCTCCCTTGTGCAGGGTCTTCCACAGGGCACGGGCGTCGTCGAGCCGCATGTTCACGCAGCCGCGTGAGCCAGGGGGGCTGTAGATGTTGCCGTAGATGGCGTGGAAGGCCTGGCCTCCGTTGAAGAACTGGCTGTAGGGCATGGGGGTCTCGTAGATCGACGACCAGTGGTTCTTGTGCTTCCAGTAGATCTTGTGCCACCCGACGCGGGTCGCGTACCCGGCCCGCCCGCTCCGGATCGGCACGGGCCCGAGCAGCACCTTCTTGCCCTTCTGCACCCACATCAGCTGCCGCCGCAGATCGACGCAGGCGAGGCGGTACGCGCGCGTAGGGCACTGTTTGGCTGCGTTCGGCTTCTTGCGGGCGGAGATGAGCCGCATCCGCGCCCAGGTGACGGGCCCCGCGAAGCCGATGGCGGGCCGGATCCCTTCCTTCCGCTGAAAGGCACGGATGGCCCGGCAGTCCTTGGCGGACTGCTTCCCGTCCACGTCAAGCCTCAGCCACCGCTCGACATCCCGCTGATGGGGCCCGGTACTCGCGCTGCACCGAGCGCCGACCGACTTCCTGACAACCTCACCCGGCGGCACGTACTCGATGAGCTGCTCGCCGACGGCGTCGTCCGGCTCGATGGCGTCCTCGGCGGCGCCGGGGGTGTAGACGTGCGGCGCCAGATCCTGGTCCGGGGTGTCCAGCTGCCACGGGTGCCGTGGCGGAAGCGGGATGCCGGGGACGAGGCGGGCGGCGGGGGACGCGGGGCTCGGCGGTGCGGGGTCGGCGAACGCGGGGCCTGCCGGCAGCGTGGCGGCCACCGCGAGCAGCACGGCCAGGCCGCGCTGAGCTGTCTTACTGATCATGCGATGAGCGAACCCTGCGGTGTGGCCTGTCGGCCTGTGCCGCGCGGTGGGGTCACCCCGCGCCTACGCCGGTTCCCCCGATTGCCTGCCCCACCCGATCACCCGGCAACGCCCGCCCCCCGAACGAGCCTTTCCCACCCACCCGCCCGTTTGCCCCGCATCCACCCCTGGACGAACAAGCTTTCCCTCCCACCCGCCCGTTTGCCCCGCAGCACGCGCCTGACCGAAGAGCGAGACCGGATGGGCCGCAGCCGGGAACGCACCCGAGGGGACGTGCCGGTATGTCCGCCCGGAGCACGGCTCCCCGCACTCCCCCGCCGAAGCAACCCCACGGCCACCGGACGATAGCGAGGACGGACATACCGGCACGGCCCCGCCCCACAGACAGACCCGCACCGCACCGCCAAGCCGGACGCTAGTCCCCCCGAACATCCCGCCAAGCCGCAGGAATCGCCTCCGCCACGTCCTGCGCACCCACCGGCGCCCCATCCGCCGCATGCCGCCCCGCGAGCCCATGCAGATACGCGCCCACCGCCCCCGCATCCCCCGCCCCGAGCCCCGCCGCGAGCAACGCCCCCGCCAGCCCCGACAGCACGTCCCCGCTGCCCGCGGTGGCCAGCCACGGCGTCCCCGTCGGGTTGACCCGCACCGCGCCGCCGTCCGGGCCCGCGACCAGCGTCGTCGACCCCTTCAACAGCACCGTCGCCCCGTACCGCCCCGCCAACTCCCGCACAGCGGCAAGACGCCCCCGCTCGACCTCCTCCCGCGCAACTCCCAGCAGCGCGGCAGCCTCCCCCGCGTGCGGCGTGAGCAAGGTAGGCGCGCCCCGCCCCCGCACCGCCGCCGCATCGGCGAGCCGCAGCCCGTCCGCGTCGATCAGCACGGGCACATCGGCACCCACCACATCCGCGAGCCCCTCGGCATCGTCCCCGAGCCCCGGACCGGCCACCCAGGCCTGCACCCGCCCCGCCTTGGACGGCGGCCCCGCCGAGACAAGGGCCTCCGGGAACCGGGCGATCACCGCATCCGCCGCGCGCCCCACGTACCGCACGGCCCCCGCGCCGCCCCGCAGCGCACCGCCGACAGCGAGCACAGCGGCCCCGGGATACCGGGCGGACCCCGCGACGATCCCCACGACACCCCGCCGGTACTTGTCGCTCTCCCCGGTCGGCAACGGCAGCAGCGAGGCCACATCGGCGTACTGAAAAGCCTCGACCTCAGCCTCCCCCACACCCGCACCCGCACCCCCACCCGCGCCCACACCCACACCCAGCTCAAGCCCAATGTCGACCAGCCGCACGACCCCCGCGTACTCCCGCCCCGGATCGATCAGCAACCCCGGCTTGTACACCCCGAACGTCACCGTCACATCGGCCCGCACCGCCTCGCCGACGACGACACCGCTGTCCGCATCGACACCACTCGGCAGATCCACGGCAACCACCGGCGCGCCCAACGCCCGTACAGAACTCACCAGTTGAGAAGCCGGGGCCCGCAGCCCGCCCTTCCCCCCGATACCCACGATCCCGTCCACGACAAGGTCGGCCCCCCGCAGAACACCCTCCGCACCCTCACCCGCGACAACCCGCCCCCCAGCCGCGCGGAAGGCCGCAAGCCCACCCGCATGCACCCGTTCGGGCGAAAGCAGCACCGCGGACACCCCGGCCCCACGCCGGGCAAGCCGCGCCCCGGCGAACAGCGCGTCACCCCCGTTGTCCCCGCTCCCCACGAGCAGCACGACCCGGGAGCCGTAGACCTTGCCGAGCACCTCGGCACAGACCACCGCGAGCCCCGCAGCGGCCCGCTGCATCAAGGCACCTTCCGGCACCCGAGCCATCAACTCCCGCTCAGCTGCCCTGACCGTCTCCACCGTGTACGCAGTACGCATACCCCGAGTGTCACCCAGCGCCGAGCACGACGCCCACCCCTCAGCAATCAGCCTTTCAGCGATCAGCCCTCGGCAATCACCACGGCCGAAGCCACCCCCGCGTCATGACTCAGCGAGACATGCCACGACCGCACCCCCAACTCGGCGGCCCGCGCGGCCACCGTCCCCTTCACCCGCAGCCGCGGCTGCCCGCTCCCCTCGACGAACACCTCCGCGTCCGTCCACCGCAGCCCCGCAGGCGCCCCCAGCGCCTTGGCCAGCGCCTCCTTGGCCGCGAACCGCGCCGCCAGCGAGGCGATCCCGCGCCGCTCCCCGCTCGGCAGCAGCAACTCCCGCTCCACGAACAGCCGCCCGGCCATCCCCGCCGTACGCTCAAGCGCCGCCTCGAACCGCTCGATCTCGGCCACGTCGATACCGACCCCAATAATCACGAGCAGCAGCCTACGAGCCCGCGCACCCCCCACCGCCCAAGCCCCGCAGGGTGCGCCGGCCCACAAAACCGCACACCCCGACCGCCCAGGCCCCGCAGGGTGACGCACCCCACCCCCCGCCCCGTTCAAACAGCCGTAACAATGGACTGTGATCTCATCGGTCTCCGTACCCCCGACGACCGCGCGGAGCGCCCACCGGCACAGGCCGGAGGCGACTCCCTACGTCGACCTCACCCGCACCGAGTGGAGCGCCCTGCGTGACAAGACGCCGCTTCCCCTCACCGCCGCCGAGCTGGAGGAGCTGCGCGGCCTGGGCGATGTCATCGACCTGGACGAGGTGCGGGACATCTATCTCCCGCTCTCCCGCCTCCTCAACCTCTACGTAGGCGCCACCGACGGCCTGCGCGGCGCGCTCAACACCTTCCTCGGCGAGAAGGGCTCCCAGTCGGGCACGCCCTTCGTCATAGGAGTCGCGGGCTCGGTGGCGGTCGGCAAGTCGACCGTCGCCCGTCTCCTCCAGGCACTCCTCTCCCGCTGGCCCGAGCACCCTCGCGTCGAGCGCGTGACGACGGACGGCTTCCTCCTGCCCACCAAGGAGCTTCAGGCCCGCGGCCTGATGTCCAGGAAGGGTTTCCCCGAGTCGTACGACAGAAGGGCCCTGACCCGCTTCGTGGCGGACATCAAGGCGGGCAAGGACGAGGTGACGGCGCCCGTCTACTCCCACCTGATCTACGACATCGTGCCGGACCAGCGCCTCACGGTCCGCCGCCCCGACATCCTCATCGTCGAGGGCATCAACGTCCTCCAGCCGGCCCTCCCCGGCAAGGACGGCCGCACCCGCGTGGGCCTCGCCGACTACTTCGACTTCAGCGTGTACGTGGACGCGCGCGCCGAGGACATCGAGCGCTGGTATCTGAACCGCTTCAAGAAGCTGCGCGCCACGGCCTTCCAGGACCCGTCCTCGTACTTCCGCAAGTACACCCAGGTCTCGGAGGAAGAGGCCCTGGACTACGCCCGTACGACCTGGCGCACCATCAACAAGCCCAACCTCCTTCAGAACGTGGCCCCGACGCGCGGCCGGGCGGCCCTGGTCATCCGCAAGGGCCCCGACCACAAGGTGCAGCGCCTGAGGCTGCGCAAGCTCTGACCCCACACGTCCCGGTACGGGCGGCTACCCTGCGCGCATGCTGCATCTACGCCTGATCACCCCGGCGGACAGAACCGATGACGTGGTGCGTCTGATCGAGGAGACGACCGGCACCACCCACCTCGCCGTGCTGCCGGGCGCGGCCCGCAACCCCTCGGGCGACGTCGTCATGTGCGACGTGGCCCGCGAGGCGGGCGACGAACTGATCGGCGGTCTGCGCGGGCTCGGCATCGACGAGTCGGGCTCGATCGCGGTCGAGAACATCGACCTGTCCCTGTCCCACCGCGCCGACAAGGCCGAGGAGGACGCCCCGGGCGAAGGCGCGGACGCGGTCCTGTGGGAGCAGCTCTCCGACGCGACCCACGAGGAGTCGACGCTCTCGATCACGTACGTCGCGTTCATCACGCTCGCCACGATGATCGCGGCCTGCGGCGTGGTCCTCGACAACGCGATCCTGATCGTCGGCGCGATGGCGGTGGGCCCCGAGTTCGGCCCCCTGGCGGGCTTCTGCACCGCCCTGGTCCAGCGCGCCCCGCGCCTGGCCCTGCGCTCGCTCATCGCGATACTGGTGGGCTTCGCGGTCGCGATGGTGGTGACCGTCGGCTTCAGCTACTTCATGGACGCGGTGAACCTGTTCAGCGACGACGCCCTGAAGTCGGAGCGCCCGAACACGAACTTCATCTACCGCCCCGACTGGTTCTCGTTCGTGGTGGCGGTCCTCGCGGGCGCGGCGGGCATGCTCTCCCTCACCTCGGCGAAGTCGGGCGCCCTGGTCGGCGTCGCGATCTCGGTGACGACGGTCCCCGCGGCGGCGAACGCGGCCGTGGCCTTCAGCTACGACGAGTACAAGCAGGCGTGGGGCTCCACCGAGCAGCTCCTGCTCAACCTGCTCGGCATCGTCCTCGCCGGTACGCTCACGCTCCTGGCCCAGAAGTTCTTCTGGGCCAAGCAACGCGAGCGCACCGCCACGTCACAACCGTCCTAGCCGGGCAGCGGTCCCGGCCGGGCAACTCAACTGCCCTAGCCCAGCGCGGACTTCACCACGTCGGCGAGCCGCTCGGCCACGGACTGGGCCTGGTCGATGTCGGCGGCCTCGACCATGACACGCACCAGCGGCTCCGTGCCGGACGACCGCAGCAGCACCCGTCCCGTGGCGCCCAGTTCACGCTCGGCCTCGGCGACGGCGGCCGTCAGCTCGGCGGAGGTGGTGACCCGGGACTTGTCGACGTCGGGCACATTGATCAGGACCTGCGGAAGCCGCTCCATGACCCCGGCGAGCTCGGCGAGGCTGCGCCCGGTCTCGGCGACGCGCGCCGCGAGCAGAAGACCCGTCAGCGTGCCGTCACCCGTGGTCGCGTGGTCCAGGATGATCACGTGCCCGGACTGCTCGCCGCCGAGTGCGAAGCCGTTCTGCTTCATCGACTCCAGCACATAGCGGTCGCCGACACCGGTCTGCACCAGGGAGAGACCCTCGCGCTCCATGGCGAGCTTGAAGCCCAGGTTCGACATGACCGTCGCGACGACCGTGTCCGAGCGCAGCGTGCCGTGCTCGCGCATGGCCAGCGCGAGGACGGCGAGGATCTGGTCGCCGTCGATCTCGGCACCCGTGTGGTCCACCGCGAGGCAGCGGTCCGCGTCGCCGTCGTGCGCGACACCGAAGTCGGCGCCGTGCTCGACGACGGCGGCCTTCAGGAGACCCAGGTGGGTGGAGCCGCAGCCGTCGTTGATGTTCAGGCCGTCGGGCTTGGCGCCGATCGTGATGATCTCGGCACCGGCGCGCGCGAACGCCTCGGGCGAGACACGGGCGGCGGCGCCGTGCGCCTCGTCGAGGACGATCTTCAGTCCGTCGAGGCGGTTGGGGAGCACACCGAGGAGATGCGCGACGTACTGGTCCAGGCCCTGGTCGTACGTCTGCACACGGCCGACGCCCGCGCCCGTGGGCCGCTGCCAGGGATCGCCGGTGCGGTGCTCCTCGTACACGGACTCGATGCGGTCCTCGAGCTCGTCGGGCAGCTTGTGACCGCCGCGCGCGAAGAACTTGATGCCGTTGTCCGGCATGGCGTTGTGGCTCGCGGAGAGCATCACGCCGAGGTCGGCGCCCAGCGCACCGGTGAGATGCGCCACCGCGGGGGTGGGCAGCACACCGACGAGCTGGACGTCCACGCCCGCGCTCGCGAGACCGGCTACCACCGCGGCCTCCAGGAACTCCCCTGACGCGCGGGGGTCTCGTCCGACCACCGCGACCGGCCGATGGCCCTCGAACGTGCCCGCTTCGCCGAGCACATGAGCCGCCGCCACGGAGAGCCCGAGCACGAGCTCGGCCGTCAGATCCGCGTTGGCGACACCGCGCACGCCGTCCGTGCCGAAGAGTCGTCCCACTGCTGTCCTCCTCCGGACTTCTACCCCGGGATCACCGGGGTCCCGACCCGGGATCACCGGGGTGATCACCAGGTTCCCGATAAACGAACGCCCCGGCAGCACACAACGTGCCGCCGGGGCGAACGAAAAGCACAAGCAGGCAGATTAGCGCTTGCTGTACTGCGGAGCCTTGCGGGCCTTCTTGAGACCGGCCTTCTTGCGCTCGACCGCACGGTCGTCACGCTTGAGGTAACCGGCCTTCTTGAGGGCGGCGCGGTTGTTGTCGACGTCGGCCTCGTTCAGCGCACGGGCGACACCGAGACGGAGCGCACCGGCCTGACCGGAGACGCCGCCGCCCGAGATGCGGGCGATGACGTCGTAGCGGTTGTCGAGCTCGAGCACCTTGAAGGGCTCGTTGACTTCCTGCTGGTGGACCTTGTTCGGGAAGTAGTCCTCGAGCGTGCGCCCGTTGACCTTCCACTTGCCGGTGCCCGGAACGATCCGGACACGGGCGATCGCGTTCTTGCGACGGCCCAGGCCGGCGGCCGGCTGCGGGTCGCCGAAGCGCGCGGCGTTCGACTCCGAGGTGTACTCGCCCTCGACGGGCGCCTCGGACTCGGTGGTGTACTGCTCGACGTCAACAACCTCGGTCTCTTCGACCGGCTGCTCAACGGTGGTCTCGGCCACGATTCTCCTCAGATCTTTCTTTACGTCTTAGGGGCTGTGGCCGGAACTACTGCGCGACCTGGGTGATCTCGAACGGCACCGGCTGCTGAGCAGCGTGGGGGTGCTGGTCGCCCGAGTAGATCTTCAGCTTCGAGAGCATCTGACGACCCAGGGTGTTCTTGGGGATCATGCCCTTGATGGCCTTCTCGACGGCCTTCTCGGGGTTCTTCGCAAGAAGCTCGTCGTAGCGGACGGAACGCAGACCACCCGGGTAGCCGGAGTGGCGGTACGCCATCTTCTGGGTCTTCTTGTTGCCGGACAGGTGAACCTTGTCGGCGTTGATGATGATGACGAAGTCGCCCATGTCCATGTGGGGGGCGTAGATCGCCTTGTGCTTGCCGCGCAGGAGGTTGGCGGCAGTGGTCGCCAGACGGCCCAGGACGATGTCCTGAGCGTCAATGACGTGCCACTGGCGGGTCACATCGCCGGGCTTGGGGCTGTACGTACGCACTTCGTAGCCTTCGCTTCTTCAGTGGATGGGGTCCAGACACACGGCACCCAGGAAGCGATCATGCAGCTGGGGCTCACAGTGCCGGGGACGCTGCCCGTATGCGAGCCACTGGTAACTGCTCCAGGGAACCTACGTATGGGCCCTTCGCGTGAGAACGACGACACCAATACGCATAACAATCTCCGAGAGTACCCGCGCCGCCCCGTACGGGTCAAAACGCGGCTCTGGAGACCGGCAACGGCGACTCCCCCACCACCGGCGGGTCTGTACTTTCCAGAGTAGCCCCGCCCTTCCGGACGCAGCTCCGGGCGACCGTGAGCGCCAGCACACAGAGCGTCACGCAGTCCCGGAAGGCCCGCCTGGTGCCCGGCTCCAGCCAGGGCCAGCTGAACCCCGGGACCTGCGGCACGAGCGCCACCCAGAACCACGGCCCCCGGGCCACCGCCCCCGGCACGAGCGCCCCCGCGAGCAGCAGCGGCACGACCACAAGGAGGTAGTGGTCGTACGAGGGCCTGGACACCAGGAAGGCCGCCAGCATCAGCATCACCGCCGTCTCGACCACCCGCAGCTCCCCCGGCCCCCCACCGCTCTTCCACCGCCGCCAGGCGCACCACACCCCCGCCCCTGCCGCCGCGAGGGCGAGCAGCGACGCCACCCCCTGCGGCACCCCGAGCCGCGGCAGGATCGCGGCGGGCGACGCCTCGTAGAGCCGTACGAAGCTGTCGTCGCCCCGCAGCAGGAACGGCAGCGTCCGCGTGAAGAACCCCGCCGGGTCCGGCATCGCGAGCGCGGCCCCCGCCGACACCACCGCCGGCACGAGCACCGCGCCCCCGAGCGCCCGCCACCGCCGCGCGAAGACGAAGAGCAGCACCACCGGCGCGAGCAGCGGCTTCACGGCGACGGCCGTCCCGATGACAAGACCCGCGGCCACCCACTTCCCCCGGCAGACGAGGAGCAGCGCGAGCGGCAGCGCCGCCGCCGACGCCACCGTCCAGTTCCCGAGGCCGATCAGATGCCCGAACGGCGCGAACCCCACGGCGAGCGCGAGGAGACCGAGCACCGCGAACCGGCTGCGCCACGCCACCCCGTGGATCCGCAGCGCGCACCCCCACCCGACGACGAGCGAGGCCGTGACCCCCGCCGGGACGAGGAACCGCACGACGGACTGCGGAAGCAGTGCCTGCGGCACCGCGGCGAGCACGGCACCCGGCAGATAGAGGAAGTGCCGGTCGGCGTAGGGCGAACGCCCCTCAAGCCAGGCCTCGGCCGCCCGCACCACGATGGCGTTGTCCATGCCGCCGTCCGGGCCCCGCAGCCCCACGCGCACGACCCCGGCGAGGAGCACGACCCCGAGGGCCGCCCAGCCGTGCCAGGTCACCGGCCGCAACAACCACCCGCTAACAGCTACTTTGCCCGTGTTCATACGGATCAGGCTAGGCCGGGCCCCTCCCCGGACCCCCGCTCAACATCCCCAACTCCCCGTCTAAGATGCGGCGCATGAGCTTTGGGCAAGGGGGACCTCAGTGGGGTCCAGGGGATTCACAGACCCCTGACTGGGCGGCGCTCGCCGAGGCGTCCGAATCGCGCACCCGGCGCCGCAAATGGCTGATGATCGGTGGCGGCGCGCTCGCCACCGTCGTGGTCGCGGCCGCGGTCGCCGTCGCGGTCGTCTCCGCGAACAGCGACAACTCCTCCGCCGCGAACAAACCGGCCAGCGAGCTGCCCTCGACCGCGGACATCCCCGGCGCGAGCGAGAACCCCGGCCCGTCCTTCGAGGAGACGACACCGCCGCCCCCGCCGGACCCCAAGGAGTTCATCTCCAGCGCCAAGAAGGACAAGGCGCCGCTCAGCGCCGACACGCTCTTCCCCGGCAAGTCGCTGACCTCGGGCGACCGTGTCTACAAGAAGGGCGACACGGACGGCACGAAGAAGTGCGCGAGCGTCACGCAGGCCAAACTGGCCGCGGTCCTCACCAAGAACGACTGCACGCAGCTCTTCCGCGCCAGCTACGTGAAGGACAACATCGCCGTCACGGTCGGCGTCGCCGTCTTCGACACGGCGGCCCAGGCCGCCAAGGCCAACGACCAGGCGAAGGAAGGCCTGGTCCTCTCCCTGTCCGGCAAGGGCATCCCCGCCTTCTGCCGTACGGCGGTCTGCCGCGGCACGTACAACGCCTACGGCCGCTACGCCTACTTCACGACCTCCGGCTTCACCAGCGACAAGGACGTCACGGAGAAGGAGCGCAAGGTCTACACCGTCGGCGACGACCTGGCCCGCTTCGCCTTCGGCCAGATCAACCGGCGGGGCGAGGCCCAGGCCTCCGCCGCGGCCAACGCCCCCGAGTAGTCCGGCAGTCGGGGCTCAGCAGCACCCGGCGCCGGGCAACGTCCGCTTGTTGCGCGCTTCCTTGGCGCGCACGGCGAGCAACTCGTCGGCGGGGTAACCGACTTCCTCAAGGGTCAGCCCGTGCGGCCGTACGACGTGCACGGCGGAGTCCCGCACCCCGGCGGCGAGCACCTGGGCGGGCCACTCCACGGGGCGATGCCCGTCCCCCACGAACAGCATGGCGCCGACCAGCGACCGCACCATGTTGTGGCAGAAGGCATCGGCCCGCACGGTGGCTTCGAGAATCCCGTCGTCCCGACGCTCCCACCGCAGCTCCTGCAGCGTACGAATGGTGGTCGCGCCCTCGCGCCGCTTGCAGTAGGCGGCGAAGTCATGCTCACCGACGAGCTTCTCGGCGGCGGCGTTCATGGCGTCGAGGTCCAACTCCCAGTCGTGCCACAGCACATGACTGCGCAACAGCGGATCGACGCCGCCCGGGTTGTCGGTCACGCGATAGGCGTAACGCCGCCACACGGCCGCGAAGCGCGCGTTGAATCCGGCAGGGGCCTCGGCCACCTTCCAGACCCGCACGTCGTGCGGCAGCCGCCCGGCGAGCCGCCGCAGCAGCTTGTCGCTGTGCTCGGCCCACACGTCCTCGGGCAGATCGACATGAGCGACCTGCCCCCGCGCGTGCACCCCGCTGTCGGTCCGCCCGGCGACGGTCAGCTCGAACGTCTCCTGCGAGCGCGTCACGGTCCGCAGCGCGTCCTCGATCTCGCCCTGGACGGTCCGCTGCCCCTGCCGCTGCTTGGCCCAGCCGGAGAAATCCTTGCCGTCGTACGAAAGGTCGAGACGCACCCGCACGAACCCGGGCTCTACTTCATCACTCACAGAACAGATCCTCTCAGGAAGCCGACCACGCGAAAGCGGGCCCGCCCCGAAGGGCGGACCCGCTCACAGCAAGGCAGAGCCTCAGGCGTCCTTGGACTCCTCGGCGGCCTCAACCGGCTTCGCGTCCTCGACGGGCGCGTCGTCCTTCTTGAGGGCGTCTTCCTTGACGGCGCGCTTGGTCGCCGCCTCGGCCTCACCGGTGGCAGCCTGCGCCACGGTCAGGGCCTCGACAAGCTCGATGATCGCCATGGGCGCGTTGTCGCCACGACGGTTACCGATCTTGGTGATACGGGTGTAACCACCGGGGCGGTTCTCGTAGCGCGGGCCGATCTCGGTGAAGAGCGTGTGCACGATGCTCTTGTCCGTGATCACCTGGAGCACCTGGCGACGGTTGTGAAGGTCACCCTTCTTCGCCTTGGTGACCAGACGCTCCGCGTAGGGACGCAGACGACGGGCCTTCGCCTCGGTGGTGGTGATGCGGCCGTACTCGAAGAGCTGCTTGGCGAGGTTCGCCAGAAGAAGCTTCTCGTGCGCGGCGCTGCCGCCCATACGGGCACCCTTGGTGGGCTTCGGCATGGTGTTTCTCCTTGTTGTCTGCCCCGGCCGTATCAGGTACCGGGGTCAGTGGCACCCGCGCCCCGTAAGGGGCGCGGGGAACTGCGCGAGCAACCAGAACGCACGCGCAGCCAAAATCAAACTGTCAGTCCCGAGCTCTTAGTACTGCTCGGTCTCGACGAACCCAGCGTCCGCGTCGTCGTCAGCCCCGAAGGCGTCAGCGGCAGCGGTCGGGTCGAAGCCGGGAGGCGAGTCCTTCAGCGCGAGACCCATGCCGTTCAGCTTCATCTTGACCTCGTCGATCGACTTCGCACCGAAGTTGCGGATGTCGAGCAGGTCCGCCTCGGAGCGGGCCACGAGCTCACCCACGGAGTGGATGCCCTCGCGCTTGAGGCAGTTGTACGACCGAACGGTGAGCTCCAGCTCCTCGATCGGCAGGGCGAGATCGGCGGCCAGGGCCGCGTCCGTCGGCGAGGGGCCCATGTCGATGCCCTCGGCGTCGATGTTGAGCTCGCGCGCCAGACCGAACAGCTCGACCAGCGTCTTGCCCGCGGACGCCATGGCGTCACGCGGCCGCATGGCCTGCTTGGTCTCGACGTCGACGATCAGCTTGTCGAAGTCGGTGCGCTGCTCGACACGGGTCGCCTCGACCTTGTACGTGACCTTCAGGACCGGCGAGTAGATCGAGTCGACCGGGATACGACCGATCTCCTGGCCCACCTGCTTGTTCTGGACGGCCGAGACGTAGCCGCGACCGCGCTCGACGGTCAGCTCCATCTCCAGCTTGCCCTTGCCGTTGAGCGTGGCGAGGACCAGGTCGGGGTTGTGCACCTCGACACCGGCCGGCGGCGCGATGTCGGCGGCGGTGACCAGACCGGGACCCTGCTTGCGCAGGTACATCACGACGGGCTCATCGTGCTCGCTGGAGACGACCAGCTGCTTGATGTTGAGGATGAGGTCGGTGACGTCTTCCTTGACGCCCGGCACGGTGGTGAACTCGTGCAGGACACCGTCGATGCGGATGGACGTGACGGCCGCACCCGGGATCGAGGAGAGAAGGGTCCGACGCAGAGAGTTACCGAGGGTGTAACCGAAGCCCGGCTCCAGCGGCTCGATCACGAACCGGGAGCGGAATTCGTCGACGACCTCTTCGGTCAACGAGGGACGCTGAGCGATCAGCATGAAGTGAGTCCTTCAGTCAGGGGCACCCACTATTTGATGCCCTGATGTTGTTACAAGGGTACGGGCGGTACAGCTCCGGAGAGCCGCACCGCCCGAAATCCTCAGACCAAACGACGTGCGTCAGACGCGGCGACGCTTGGGGGGACGGCAGCCGTTGTGCGGCGTCGGCGTGACGTCCTGGATCGAACCGACCTCGAGGCCAGTGGCCTGGAGGGAGCGGATCGCGGTCTCACGGCCGGAGCCGGGACCCTTGACGAAGACGTCAACCTTGCGCATGCCGTGCTCCTGGGCGCGACGCGCGGCCGACTCGGCGGCCATCTGCGCGGCGAACGGAGTCGACTTGCGCGAGCCCTTGAAGCCGACGTGGCCGGCGGAGGCCCAGCTGATCACGTTGCCCGTGGGGTCCGTGATCGAGACGATGGTGTTGTTGAACGTGCTCTTGATGTGGGCGTGCCCGTGAGCGACGTTCTTCTTTTCCTTGCGGCGCACCTTCTTGGCAGCGCCCTGACGACCCTTGGGGGGCATCTATTAACTCCTACGCGAGGTGGTCGGTCCTGCAGCGACAGCTGTCGATCGACCGCTGAGGACTACTTCTTGCCCGGCTTCTTCTTACCGGCGATGGCGCGACGCGGGCCCTTACGGGTGCGGGCGTTGGTGCTGGTGCGCTGACCGCGGACGGGCAGGCCACGACGGTGACGAAGACCCTGGTAGCAACCGATCTCGACCTTGCGGCGGATGTCGGCCTGGATCTCGCGACGGAGGTCACCCTCGGTCTGGATGTTCGCGTCCACGTACTCGCGGATCTTGATCAGGTCCTCTTCGGACAGATCACGAACACGGGTGTTGCGGTCCACACCGGTGGCGTCCAGCGTCTGCTGGGACAGCGTGCGGCCAATGCCGAACACGTACGTGAGGGCGACCTCAACACGCTTTTCGCGCGGGAGGTCAACACCTTCAAGGCGTGCCATTCAAGGCTCCTGTTGATTTTCGGAGGTCTTCAGCAGGACCGGTCCCAGGTGCCGTACGAGGTACATCCTGGGTCCCCGGCCTCCGACCGGGGGTGTCGCCCTCCATCACTGAAGAGGGACGCGTCCTGCATATGTGCTTACGTGCGTCGCGCGAAAATCTGCGAACTGCAGTCGTGCGTCAGCCCTGGCGCTGCTTGTGGCGCGGGTTGTCGCAGATAACCATGACCCGGCCGTGACGGCGGATCACCCTGCACTTGTCGCAGATCTTCTTGACGCTCGGCTTGACCTTCATTGGTGAGGTTCTCCGGGTCAGTGCCTCGCCCCATACGAGATGGGGCGGGGGCAAGATCTACTTGTACCGGTAGACGATCCGGCCACGGGTCAGGTCGTAAGGAGACAACTCCACCACGACCCGGTCGTCAGGGAGGATGCGGATGTAGTGCATACGCATCTTGCCGCTGATGTGTGCCAGGACCTGGTGGCCGTTCTGGAGCTCAACCTTGAACATGGCGTTCGGAAGAGACTCAACGACAGTGCCCTCGATCTCGATGGCACCTTGCTTCTTGGCCACGCTCTGCCCTTCGAATCGACTACCTTGATCGACTTCGTTCACCGCATGCAGACACACGGATGCACGAGAGCCGACGCGTCAGTCTACGTCAGGCCACCCGGAAAGACGAATCGAGGAAGAATGCCCCACGAGCAAGATCCTTAAGCAAGGGGGTCACTTCGCCAGCGGGTCCGGCGCCGTCGTAACCCCGTACTCCGCCAGCTTCGCCTTGCCGCAGTCAGGAGCCGTCAGCACAATCGGCCCCTCCTCCGTCAGCGCGACGGAGTGCTCCCAGTGCGAGGACCAGGTGCCGTCCGTCGTGATGACCGTCCAGTCGTCCTCCAGGACCTCCGTGCGGGGCGTGCCGAGGGAGACCATGGGCTCGATCGCGAGGCAGAAGCCGGGGACCAGCTTGGGGCCCTTGCCGCGGCGGCGCTCGACGTAGTTCAGGAGGTGGGGGTCCATGTGCATCTCGGTGCCGATGCCGTGGCCGCCGTAGTCCTCGACGATGCCGTACTTGCCGCCGCCGGGCTTCGGCTGGCGGCGGATGTACGTCTCGATGGCGCGGGAGATGTCCACGAGGCGGTTGCCCTGCTTCATGGCGGCCAGGCCGGCCCACATCGACTCCTCGGTCACCCGGGAGAGCTCGATCAGCTCCGGAGCGTGACCGGTGCCCACGAACGCGGTGTACGCGGCGTCGCCGTGCCAGCCGTCGATGATGGCGCCCGCGTCGATGGAGATGATGTCGCCGTCCTTCAGGACGGTCTTGTCGTCCGGGATGCCGTGCACGACGACCTCGTTGACCGAGGTGCAGATCGTCGCCGGAAAGCCGCCGTACCCCAGGAAGTTGGACTTCGCGCCGTGCTCGGCGATCACCTTGCGGGCGACGTCGTCCAGGTCCTTCGTGGTGGCACCCGGCACCGCCGCCTCGCGCGTCGCGGCGTGGACGGCGGCGACGACAAGGCCCGCCTCACGCATCTTCGCGATCTGCTCGGGGGTCTTGATCTGCACCATGGGGCTTCCGCTCTCCGTCATCCGTCCGACAACCGGTTACGTACGTAACCGCTACGTACACAACACTACGGCCGCGGTCCCCCGAGGGGCACCGCGGCCGAGACAGCGTACTGACTACTTGTCGCCCTTGAGGGCGTCCATCGCGCGCTTGGTGACCTCGTTCACCTTGCCGAGCGCCGAGATCGTGACCACCAGGCCCTGGGCCTTGTAGTGGTCGATGATCGGCTCGGTCTCGCGGTGGTACACGTCGAGCCGCTTGCGCACGGTCTCTTCCTGGTCGTCACCGCGCTGGTAGAGCTCGCCGCCGCAGACGTCGCAGACGCCCTCGGTCTTCGGCTTGCTGTACGTCACGTGGAAGACGTGGCTGGAATCGTTCCGGCAGATGCGGCGGCCCGCGATGCGCTTGACCACCTCGTCCTCGGGGACCTCGAGGTCGAGCACCGCGTCCAGCTTCTGGCCGTCCGCCTTGAGCGACTCGTCCAGGGCCTCGGCCTGCGACACGTTCCGCGGGAAGCCGTCGAGCAGGAAGCCGTTCGTGGCGTCCGGCTGCGTCATGCGGTCGTGGGCCATGCCGATGGTGACCTCGTCGGGGACGAGGTTGCCGGCGTCCATGAAGGCCTTCGCCTGCTTGCCCAGCTCCGTGCCCTTGCTGATGTTGGCGCGGAAGAGGTCGCCCGTGGAGATGTGCGGGATCTTCAGGTTCTTGGCGAGGAACGCGGCCTGCGTTCCCTTGCCCGCACCGGGCGGCCCGACGAGGACGATTCGCATCAGCGGAGGAACCCTTCGTAATTGCGCTGCTGGAGCTGGCTCTCGATCTGCTTCACGGTCTCCAGACCCACACCCACGATGATCAGGATGCTTGTCCCGCCGAACGGGAAGTTCTGGTTCGCGCCGAAGCCCACCAACGCCATCGTCGGCACGAGAGCGATCAGACCCAGATACAGCGAGCCCGGCCACGTGATCCGGTTGAGTACGTAGCTCAAGTACTCAGCGGTCGGACGGCCAGCCCGGATGCCCGGGATGAAGCCACCATACTTCTTCATGTTGTCCGCGACTTCCTCGGGGTTGAACGAGATAGCCACGTAGAAGAAGGCGAAGAACACGATCAACAAGAAGTACGTCGCGATGTAAATCGGGTGGTCGCCCTTGGTCAGGTTCGCCTCGATCCACTGCTTCCACCCCGAGTTGCCACCCGCGAACTGGGCGACGAGAGCAGGGATGTAGAGCAGCGAAGAGGCGAAGATCACAGGGATGATGCCCGCCTGATTGACCTTCAGCGGAATGTACGTCGACGTACCGCCGTAGGAACGGCGACCGATCATGCGCTTCGCGTACTGGACGGGAATGCGGCGCTGAGCCTGCTCCACGAAGACGACCAGACCGACCATGACGAGACCGACCGCGATCACCGTGCCGAACTCGATCCAGCCATCAGCCAGCGAGCCCTGCTCCTTGATGGCCCACAGGGCGCTCGGGAAGGTCGCGGCGATCGAGATGAACATGAGGATCGACATGCCGTTGCCGATGCCGCGGTCGGTGATGAGCTCACCGAGCCACATGACGCAGGCCGTGCCCGCAGTCATCGTGATGACCATGGTGACGGTCACGAAGATGGACTGGTCCGGCACGATCTCGGTGGCGACGGGGCAGCCGGAGAACAGCGAGCCCGTGCGAGCGGTGGCCACGAGGCCGGTCCCCTGGAGGATCGCGAGCGCGACAGTGAGATAACGCGTGTACTGCGTGATCTTCGCCGTGCCGGCCTGGCCCTCCTTCTTGAGGGCCTCGAGCCGCGGGATCACCACGGTCAGCAGCTGCAAGATGATGCTCGCCGTGATGTACGGCATGATGCCGAGGGCGAAGATCGTGATCTGCAGGAGCGCCCCGCCACTCATCATGTTCACCAGGCCGAACAACCCCTGGTTGGAGTTGGCCTGGTCCATGCAGGTCTGGACGTTCTTATAGCTGACACCGGGAATCGGTACGTGCGTACCGATCCGGTAGATCACGATGATGCCGAGCGTGAAGAGCAGCTTCTTGCGCAGGTCGGGCGTCTTGAACGCCCGGGCGAACGCGGTGAGCACGGTGCCTCCTGCGACCCCCGCGCGCGTGCGCAAGAGGTAGTGGTCTGAGGATCGACGAATACGTATCAGTCAGAAAAACCGCACGGGCAGACCGCACGGAGCTTAGACAGTGCACGCCACCTTACCGGCGACCGTGCCCCCCTTGGAACGACCAACCGGGGATGCCCCATATGTGGGGCATCCCCGGCTGGGAATCGCTCAAGTCATCGAGTGGCCTGAAGAATTCAGACGAGCTCGGTGACGGTACCGCCAGCGGCGGTGATCTTCTCCTTGGCGGAGCCGGAGACGGCGTCAACCGTCACCTGCAGCGCCACGGTGACCTCACCCTGGCCGAGAACCTTGACGAGGCTGTTCTTGCGAACGGCACCCTTGGCGACGAGACCCTCGACGGTGACCTCGCCACCCTCGGGGAACAGCGCGCTCAGCTTGTCGAGGTTCACGACCTGGAACTCGGTCTTGAACGGGTTCTTGAAGCCCTTGAGCTTCGGGAGGCGCATGTGGAGGGGCATCTGCCCGCCCTCGAAGCGCTCCGGAACCTGGTAACGGGCCTTGGTGCCCTTGGTACCACGGCCTGCGGTCTTACCCTTGGACGCCTCACCACGACCCACACGGGTCTTGGCGGTCTTGGCGCCCGGGGCGGGCCGGAGGTTGTGGACCTTCAGCGGGTTCTGCTCCGCCATGTCAGTCGACCTCCTCAACCGTCACGAGGTGGCGGACGGTGTTAGCCATTCCGCGGAACTCGGGGCGGTCTTCCTTGACGACCACGTCGTTCAGGCGCTTGAGCCCGAGCGAACGCAGCGTGTCGCGGTGGTTCTGCTTGCTGCCGATGTACGACTTCGTCTGCGTGATCTTGAGGCGAGCCATTACGCACCCGCCCCGGCACGTGCACGAAGCAGGGCCGCGGGAGCGACGTCCTCGAGGGGCAGACCACGGCGAGCCGCGATCTCCTCGGGACGCTGCAGGCCCTTGAGGGCCGCCACGGTCGCGTGCACGATGTTGATCGCGTTCGAAGAACCGAGCGACTTCGACAGGATGTCGTGCACGCCGGCGCACTCGAGCACAGCACGCACCGGGCCACCGGCGATAACACCGGTACCGGGGGAAGCAGGCTTGAGCAGGACGACGCCTGCGGCCTTCTCGCCCGTGATCGGGTGCGGGATGGTGCCCTGGATACGCGGAACCTTGAAGAAGTTCTTCTTGGCCTCTTCAACGCCCTTGGCGATGGCCGCGGGAACTTCCTTGGCCTTGCCGTATCCGACACCTACGGTGCCGTCACCGTCGCCCACCACGACCAGCGCGGTGAAGCTGAAGCGGCGACCACCCTTGACAACCTTGGCGACACGGTTGATCGCGACAACGCGCTCAACGTATGCGGTCTTCTCGGCGGCAGCGCCACCGTCGCGACCCTTCCGGTCCCGCCGCTCGCCGCCACCGGCACCGCTTCCGCGGCGCTGGGGTCCAGCCATTGGAATTACCTCTCTCTGTTACGTCCGCTAGCTCCGGAACCGGGGCTTAGAACTTCAGCCCGGCTTCGCGGGCGGCGTCCGCCAGAGCGGCAATGCGCCCGGCGTACTTGTTGCCACCGCGGTCGAACACGACGGCCTCGACACCCGCAGCCTTGGCACGCTCGGCAACGAGCGCGCCGACCTGCTTGGCCTGCGCGGACTTGTCGGCCTCGCCACCGCGGATCGTCGCGTCCAGGGTCGACGCCGACGCAAGGGTGTGACCCTTGAGGTCGTCGATGACCTGAGCAACGATGTTGCGGTTCGAGCGAGTCACGACGAGGCGCGGACGCTCCGCCGTACCCGACACGTTCTTGCGGATGCGGATGTGGCGGCGGGCCTTGGCGGCACGCTTGTAAGCGTCACCCTTGGCGATCTTCACACCGTATGCCATGGCTTACTTACCTGCCTTTCCGACCTTGCGCCGGATGACTTCGCCCTCGTACTTGACACCCTTGGCCTTGTACGGGTCGGGCTTGCGCAGCTTGCGGATGTTGGCCGCAACCTCGCCGACCTTCTGCTTGTCGATGCCCTCGACCGAAAGCTTGGTCGCGGACTCCACCTTGAAGGTGATGCCCTCGGGGGCCTCGACCAGGATCGGGTGGCTGTAACCCAGCGAGAACTCCAGGTTGGAGCCCTTCGCGAGCACGCGGTAACCGACACCGCTGATCTCGAGCTTCTTCACGTAACCCGTGGTCACGCCGGTGATCATGTTCGCCACCAGCGTGCGGGACAGGCCGTGCAGGGCCTTGTTCTGACGCTCGTCGTTCGGGCGGGTGACGCTCAGCACGCCGTCCTCACCCTTAGCGATGTCGATCGGCGCGACGACGGTGTGGGAAAGGGAGCCCTTGGGACCCTTAACCGAGACCGTCCGGCCGTCGATGGTGACGTCCACGCCGGCGGGAACCGTGATGGGGAGCTTGCCAATACGCGACATTAGCTATTCCTCCGTTCCCGACTACCAGACGTAGGCGAGGACTTCCCCACCTACGCCCTTCTTGCCTGCCTGCTGGCCGGTGAGGAGACCGTGGGACGTGGAGATGATCGCCACGCCCAGGCCGCCGAGCACCTTCGGCAGATTGGTGGACTTCGCGTAAACCCGGAGACCGGGCTTGGAGATCCGCTTGATGCCCGCAATGGAGCGCTCACGGTTCGGGCCGAACTTCAGCTCGAGGACGAGGTTCTTGCCGACCTCGGCGTCCTCGGTCTTCCAGCCCGTGATGAAGCCCTCCTGCTGGAGGATCTCCGCGATGTGAGACTTGATCTTGCTGTGCGGCATCGCCACGGAGTCGTGGTACGCCGAGTTCGCGTTACGCAGACGAGTCAGCATGTCCGCGATCGGATCAGTCATGGTCATGAATTGGCCTTCGGCCTCTCTCGCCGTGGTTTCCTATCTGCGCCATCCCTCTCCCCACTCAGAGGCGGGACGGGTGCGGCGCGGGGACCTACGGCGTAGTAAGTCGGTCAGGGCGGCAGGCGCCCAACCCTCCTAGCCTAAGCCATGGAGAGGTGGGCCACCTACCGACCAGATACTTACCGAGAGCCTCCAGTAATTCCCAAGTCCCTAAGGACAGGCGGGAATTACCAGGAGCTCTTGGTCACGCCCGGCAGCTCGCCACGGTGAGCCATCTCACGAAGGCAGACGCGGCACAGGCCGAACTTGCGGTACACGGAGTGCGGACGGCCACAACGCTGGCAGCGGGTGTAGCCGCGCACACCGAACTTGGGCTTACGAGCAGCCTTGGCAATAAGTGCCTTCTTCGCCATCTCGCTTACGCCTCCTTGAACGGGAAGCCGAGGTGACGAAGGAGCGCACGGCCCTCAGCGTCGTTGGTCGCCGTGGTGACCACGGTGATGTCCATACCCCGGACGCGGTCGATCTTGTCCTGGTCGATCTCGTGGAACATGACCTGCTCCGTGAGACCGAAGGTGTAGTTGCCACGGCCGTCGAACTGCTTGGGGGACAGACCACGGAAGTCGCGGATGCGCGGAAGCGCGAGCGACAGGGTGCGGTCCAGGAACTCCCACATGCGGTCGCCACGAAGCGTGACGTGGCAGCCGATCGGCTGACCCTCGCGCAGCTTGAACTGCGCGATGGACTTCCGGGCCTTGGTGATGGCCGGCTTCTGACCCGTGATGGTGGTCAGGTCACGGACGGCACCGTCCATGAGCTTCGAGTCACGGGCGGCGTCGCCGACACCCATGTTGACCACGATCTTGACGAGGCCCGGGGTCTGCATGACGTTCTCGTAGGAGAACTCTTCCTGCAGCTTGCCCGCGATCTCCTCGCGGTACTTCGTCTTCAGACGCGGAGTGGTGGTGGTCGTCATCAGATGTCCTCACCCGTCCGCTTGGCAACGCGGATCTTGTTGCCGTCTTCGTCGAAGCGGAAACCGACACGCGTGACGACCTTGTTGCCGTCCTTCTCCACGACCAGCTGGACGTTGGAGACGTGGACAGGGGCCTCGGTGGTCACGATGCCGCCGGCCTGCGAACCGCTGGCGGTCGGGCCGGCCTTCGTGTGCTTCTTGACCCGGTTGACACCCTCGACCAGGACACGCTCGTCGCGCGGGTAAGCGGCAATGACCTTGCCCTGCTTGCCCTTGTCCTTACCGGTGATGACCTGAACCAGGTCGCCCTTCTTGATCTTCATGCTTACAGCACCTCCGGCGCGAGCGAGATGATCTTCATGAACTTCTTCTCGCGCAGCTCACGACCGACCGGGCCGAAGATACGGGTGCCGCGAGGGTCGCCGTCGTTCTTCAGAATGACGGCGGCGTTCTCGTCGAAGCGGATGTACGAGCCGTCGGGACGGCGGCGCTCCTTGACGGTGCGAACGATGACGGCCTTGACGACGTCACCCTTCTTCACGTTGCCACCGGGGATCGCGTCCTTGACGGTGGCGACGATGACGTCACCGATGCCCGCGTAGCGGCGACCCGAGCCACCGAGAACACGAATGGTGAGAATTTCCTTCGCACCCGTGTTGTCGGCGATCCGAAGTCGCGACTCCTGCTGGATCACGTCTATCTCCTGATTGTCTGCCGGTTCCCGGCGGGGGCTTTATCCCTTACGGGAACCGGCCCCCGCCGAGCCTGGCGGAACTGATCCGAGGGGAAATCCCCTCGGAAATTACTTGGCCTTCTCGAGGATCTCGACGATGCGCCAGCGCTTGGTCGCCGACAGCGGACGCGTCTCCATCAGGAGGACGCGGTCGCCGACGCCAGCAGCGTTCTGCTCGTCGTGCGCCTTGAGCTTGTTCGTACGGCGGATGACCTTGCCGTACAGCGCGTGCTTCACGCGGTCCTCGACAGCGACGACGACGGTCTTGTCCATCTTGTCGCTGACGACCAGACCCTCACGGGTCTTGCGGAATCCGCGGTCAGTCTTGGTCTCAGTCACGTTGCTCTCGCTCATCAGGCGCTCTCCACCGTCTCGATGCCCAGCTCGCGCTCACGCATCAGGGTGTAGATCCGCGCGATGTCCTTACGGACGGCCTTGAGCCGCCCGTGGTTCTCGAGCTGACCGGTCGCCGCCTGGAAGCGGAGGTTGAACAGCTCTTCCTTGGCTTCGCGGAGCTTCGCGAGAAGCTCCTCGTCACCCAGTTCGCGCAGCTCGGACGCCTTGGTACCGGCCGACATCACGACTCACCTGCCTCGCGCCGAACAATCCGGCACTTCATCGGAAGCTTGTGAGCAGCGCGGGTAAGCGCCTCACGCGCAGTCTTCTCATTCGGGTAGGACAGCTCGAACATCACCCGTCCGGGCTTGACGTTCGCGACCCACCACTCGGGGGAACCCTTACCGGAACCCATGCGGGTCTCGGCGGGCTTCTTCGTCAGCGGGCGGTCCGGGTAGATGTTGATCCAGACCTTGCCGCCACGCTTGATGTGGCGGGTCATCGCGATACGAGCCGCCTCGATCTGGCGGTTGGTCACGTACGCCGGAGTGAGGGCCTGAATCCCGTACTCGCCGAACGCAACCTGCGTACCACCCTTGGACATACCGCTGCGCTTCGGGTGGTGCTGCTTGCGGTGCTTGACCCTACGAGGGATCAGCATGTCGGTCAGGCCTCCGTTCCGGTGCTCTCAGCCGGAGCGGCAGCTGCGGCGGGAGCGTCGGCCTTGGGGGCCTCGGCAGCCGGCGCGGACTGCTGCTGCGGCTTGCGGCCGCGGCCGCCACGCTCGCCACCACGGCCACCACGGGCCGGGCGGTCGTTGCCGCCGCCACGGGCCGGGCGGTTACCCGCACGGGCCGCAGCGTTCTCGGCGCGGACCTCGGCGATGTTCTTGACGTCGCCCTTGTAGATCCAGACCTTCACGCCGATACGGCCGAAGGTCGTCTTGGCCTCGAAGAAGCCGTAGTCGACGTTCGCACGGAGGGTGTGCAGGGGCACGCGGCCCTCGCGGTAGAACTCCGAGCGAGACATCTCGGCGCCGCCGAGACGGCCGCCACACTGGATCTTGATGCCCTTCGCGCCGGCCTTCATCGTCGACTGCATGCTCTTACGCATGGCGCGACGGAAGGAGACGCGGGAGGACAGCTGCTCTGCAACGGCCTGCGCGACCAGCTGAGCGTCGACCTCGGGGTTCTTGACCTCGAGGATGTTCAGCTGAACCTGCTTGCCCGTGAGCTTCTCGAGGTCACCGCGGATGCGGTCGGCCTCGGCGCCACGGCGGCCGATGACGATGCCGGGACGCGCGGTGTGGATGTCCACCCGCACGCGGTCACGGGTGCGCTCGATCTCAACCTTCGAGATGCCGGCGCGCTCCATGCCGGACGTCATCATCCGACGGATGGCGACGTCTTCCTTGACGTAGTCCTTGTACAGCTTGTCGGCGTACCAACGCGACTTGAAGTCGGTGGTAATGCCGAGCCGGAACCCGTGCGGGTTTACCTTCTGGCCCATTACCGGGTTCCTTCCTTGCTGCTGACGACCACGGTGATGTGGCTGGTCCGCTTACGGATCCGGTAGGCACGGCCCTGGGCACGCGGACGGAACCGCTTCAGGGTCGGGCCCTCATCCACGTACGCCTCGCTGATGACCAGCGAAGAGGCGTCACTGTGGTCGTAGTTGTGTGCAGCGTTGGCGATGGCGCTGTCAAGCACCTTGCCAACCGGCACGCTCGCGGCCTGCGGGGCGAAACGCAGGACCGCCTGAGCCTCCGTGGCATCCATGCCACGGATGAGGTCCACCACTCGGCGGGCCTTCATGGGCGTGACGCGGATGTACCGCGCCTGGGCCCTGGCTTCCATGGTTGTCCCTTCGGTGTAAGTCATAGTCGTTCCACCCCGCGCTAGCGGCGCTTCGACTTCCGGTCGTCCTTGACGTGGCCGCGGAAGGTGCGAGTCGGCGAGAACTCGCCGAGCTTGTGGCCGACCATCGCCTCGGTGACGAACACCGGGATGTGGGTCTTGCCGTTGTGCACCGCGATCGTGTGGCCCAGCATGGCCGGGACGATCATCGAGCGACGGGACCAGGTCTTGATGACGTTCTTGGAACCTGCTTCGTTCTGGACATCCACCTTCTTGATGAGGTGTCCGTCGACGAAGGGTCCCTTCTTGAGACTGCGCGGCATCTAAACCCGCTCCTAGCGCTTCTTGTTCGTCTTGCGGCGGCGGACGATGTACTTGTTGCTCGCCTTCTTCGGCGAACGAGTACGACCCTCCTTCTGACCCCACGGCGAGACCGGGTGGCGACCACCGGAAGTCTTGCCTTCACCACCACCGTGCGGGTGGTCGACCGGGTTCATCGCCACACCGCGAACGGTCGGGCGAACGCCAAGCCAGCGCTTACGGCCGGCCTTGCCCCAGTTGATGTTCGACTGCTCGGCGTTGCCGACCTCGCCAATGGTGGCGCGGCAGCGGACGTCGACCAGACGGATCTCACCGGACGGCATACGAAGGTGGGCCATGGAGCCCTCCTTCGCCAGCAGCTGCACGGAGGCACCCGCGGAGCGGGCGAACTTCGCGCCGCCGCCGGGCCGCAGCTCGATGGCGTGGATGGTCGTACCGACCGGGATGTTGCGGAGGGCCAGGTTGTTGCCCGGCTTGATGTCCGCGCCCGGTCCGTTCTCGACCCGGTCACCCTGCGACAGGTTGCGGGGGGCCAGGATGTAGCGCTTCTCGCCGTCCGCGTAGTGCAGAAGCGCGATGCGCGCGGTGCGGTTCGGGTCGTACTCGATGTGCGCGACCTTCGCCGGCACGCCGTCCTTGTCGTGACGACGGAAGTCGATCACTCGGTAGGCGCGCTTGTGTCCGCCACCCTGGTGGCGAACGGTCACACGACCGGCGTTGTTACGGCCGCCCTTGCTGTGCAGCGGGCGGACCAGCGACTTCTCCGGCGTGGACCGCGTTACCTCGACGAAGTCGGCGACGCTGGAGCCACGACGGCCCGGCGTAGTCGGCTTGTACTTGCGGATTCCCATTTCTCAGTCCTCGTCCGATATTCGGACCAGGGCGCTCCGTTAGGAGGCCTGGCCGAAGATGTCGATACGGTCGCCCTCAGCAAGGGTCACGATCGCGCGCTTGGTGTCAGCGCGCTTACCGAACCCCGTGCGGGTGCGCTTGCGCTTGCCCTGGCGGTTGATCGTGTTGACCCCAGTGACCTTGACCGAGAAGACCGCCTCGACGGCCTGCTTGATCTGGGTCTTGTTGGCGCCGGGCGCGACGACGAAGGTGTACTTGCCCTCGTCGAGGAGCGCGTAGCTCTTCTCAGAGACGACCGGCTTGACGAGGACGTCACGGGGGTCCGTGAAGCTCTTGCTCAGCGGCGTCTCAACGGTGTTCTTGCCCTCGGTGGCGTGGCGCTTCGCCTTGGCGAGGCGCGCGGCCTTGGCGGCCTTGGCCGCCTTGGGGGCGATGCTCGGGTGACGCGTAGCCATCAGGCTTCGCTCCCTTCGGTCTCATCGGCCTTGGGGCCAGACACGAAGGACTCGAAGGCGGCCTTGGTGAAGACCACGTCGTCCGAGACGAGCACGTCGTACGTGTTCAGCTGGCCCGGCTCCAGGATGTGCACCTGGGGCAGGTTGCGGGCGGAGAGCAGCGAAGTCTCGTCCGCACGGTCGATGACCAGGAGCACGTTCTTGCGCTCGCTGACCTTGCCGAGCAGCGTCTTCGCGGCCTTCGTGGAGATGTCGCCCTCGACCACGTTGGTGACAACGTGGATACGAGCGTTGCGGGCCCGGTCGGTGAGGGCGTGGCGCAGGGCCGCGGCCTTCATCTTCTTCGGGGTCCGCTGCGAGTAGTCACGCGGCTGCGGGCCGTGGACGACGCCACCGCCGGCGAACTGCGGCGCACGGGTCGAACCCTGGCGGGCGCGGCCGGTGCCCTTCTGGCGGTACGGCTTCTTGCCACCACCGCGGACTTCACCGCGGCGCTTGGTCTTGTGCGTGCCCTGACGGGCAGCTGCCAGCTGAGCGACGACGACCTGGTGGAGAAGCGGGATGCTGATCTTCTCTACGTCGAAGATCTCCGCGGGGAGCTCGACCGTCCCGGCCTTGTCGCCTGCCGGCGAAAGGATGTCAATGGTGCTCATCGGTTCCTCAAACCCCCTTGGCCGCGGTACGGACCAGGACGAGGCCACCGTTCGGACCGGGGACTGCGCCCTTGATCAGGAGCAGACCCTTCTCCGCGTCAACGGCGTGAACGGTCAGGTTCTGGGTGGTGACCCGCTCGTTGCCCATACGGCCCGCCATGCGGAGGCCCTTGAACACACGGCCCGGGGTGGCACAGCCACCGATGGAACCGGGAGAGCGGTGCTTGCGCTGGGTACCGTGACCCGCGCCGAGTCCCTTGAAGTTGTGACGCTTCATGACACCGGCGAAGCCCTTGCCCTTGCTCTTGCCCGTGACGTCAACCTTGACGCCGGACTCGAACACCTCGGCAGTCACCTCCTGGCCCAGCGTGTACTCGCTGGCGTCAGGGGTGCGGATCTCCACCAGGTGGCGGCGGGGAGTCACGTCGGCCTTGGCGAAGTGACCCTTGAGGGGCTTGTTCACCTTGCGAGGGTCGATCTCGCCGAAGGCGATCTGGACCGACTCGTAGCCGTCGGAGTCATTCGTACGGACCTGGGTAACGACGCAGGGCCCGGCCTTGACGACGGTGACCGGGACGACACGGTTGTTCTCGTCCCAGACCTGGGTCATGCCGAGCTTCTCGCCCAGGACGCCCTTGATCTGCTTAGTCATCTGTCCGCGCCTCTCAGAGCTTGATCTCGATGTCGACGCCGGCCGGAAGGTCCAGGCGCATCAACGAGTCAACGGTCTTGGGAGTCGGGTCGAGGATGTCGATCAGGCGCTTGTGCGTGCGCATCTCGAAGTGCTCGCGCGAGTCCTTGTACTTGTGCGGCGACTTGATGACGCAGTACACGTTCTTCTCAGTGGGCAGCGGCACCGGGCCTGCGACCGACGCACCAGTGCGAGTCACCGTCTCGACGATCTTCTTCGCCGAAGAGTCGATGACCTCGTGGTCGTAGGCCTTGAGCCGGATGCGGATCTTCTGTCCCGCCATGGCTACTTGGTAGTCCTTTGTCTCGAACGCTCTGGCTCCCGGGAGGCCCTTTTTTCTACTTCCTCCGACCCACGCGGTCGGGCGTGTCGCAGTCCCGCTCACGGAGATTTCCCGAAGGATTTCCCTGCTAGGGGCTGCGGCCCAGCTGACCGCGGGTCCGGGGGAAGAAACCCACCGGGCGCCTGGTTAAGTCTCCGCACCGCACTTCCCAGAAGATTCCCGTACGTCCGCTCCAGCGCTGCCTTTCGGCAGATGGGGCGACGAGTACTGTGGGACTCGCTTCCGGTCCTCCCGGCGGGAGGCGCGCAGCATCGGCACTCAACCGAGCAACCTGGACAGTGTGCCACACCTGGGACGCCGAAGGCCAATCGGGCCGAGCTGTCAAGCTGCCACGGCCGACATCGCGTACGCAAAGAGCCGCACGCAAAGAGCTGTACGCAAAGAGCCCCGCCCACCCGAAGGTGGACGGGGCTCTTCGCTGCGCTCAGTTCAGAGCGACCGGGTCTCCCCGATCAACAGGCAAGCGGAGCTTACTTGTTGATCTTGGTGACCTGGCCGGCGCCGACGGTCCGGCCACCCTCACGGATGGCGAACTTCAGGCCCTCTTCCATCGCGACGGGCTGGATGAGCTCAACGGTCATCTCAGTGTTGTCGCCCGGCATGACCATCTCGGTGCCCTCGGGGAGGGTCACGACGCCGGTCACGTCCGTGGTGCGGAAGTAGAACTGCGGGCGGTAGTTGTTGAAGAAGGGGGTGTGACGGCCACCCTCGTCCTTCGACAGGATGTAGGCCTGGGCCTCGAACTCGGTGTGCGGCGTGACCGAACCGGGCTTGATGATGACCTGGCCGCGCTCGACGTCCTCGCGCTTGATGCCACGGAGGAGCAGACCGACGTTCTCACCGGCCTGGCCCTCGTCGAGCAGCTTGCGGAACATCTCGATGCCGGTGACCGTGGTGGTGGTCTTCTCGGTCTTGATGCCGATGATGTCGACGGTCTCGTTGACCTTGAGGATGCCGCGCTCGATACGACCGGTGACGACGGTGCCACGACCGGTGATCGTGAAGACGTCCTCGATCGGCATCAGGAACGGCTTGTCGACGTCACGCTCGGGCTCCGGGATGGACTCGTCGACAGCCTTCATCAGGTTGAGGACGGACTCACCCCACTCCTTGTCGCCCTCGAGCGCCTTGAGCGCCGAGACCTTGACGACCGGCAGGTCGTCGCCCGGGAACTCGTACTCGGAGAGGAGCTCACGGACCTCGAGCTCGACGAGCTCCAGGATCTCCTCGTCGTCCACCATGTCGGCCTTGTTCAGGGCGACGACGATGTACGGAACGCCGACCTGGCGGGCCAGGAGCACGTGCTCCTTGGTCTGCGGCATCGGGCCGTCGGTGGCGGCGACCACGAGGATGGCGCCGTCCATCTGCGCGGCACCCGTGATCATGTTCTTGATGTAGTCCGCGTGACCCGGGCAGTCGACGTGCGCGTAGTGACGCGTCTCCGTCTGGTACTCGACGTGCGCGATCGAGATCGTGATACCGCGCTGGCGCTCCTCGGGAGCCTTGTCGATCTGGTCGAAGGCCGAGGCCTCGTTCAGCTCGGGGTACGCGTCGTGCAGCACCTTGGTAATGGCGGCCGTGAGGGTCGTCTTACCGTGGTCAATGTGACCGATGGTGCCGATGTTGACGTGCGGCTTAGTCCGCTCGAACTTTGCCTTCGCCACTGAATCCTCCTGCGGAGTGGTTCTGTACGCCTTGCTTCATCGGCGCCAGGTGATCTTTGCTGGGATACCCGGGGCCCGGGGCACCCGTCCCGAAGAGGGTCGGAATGCCCCGGAGGCTCCGGAGTCAAGCCTAAAGCGTCAACTCGGGTGAGTTACTCGCCCTTGGCCTTCGCGATGATCTCCTCGGCGACGTTCCGCGGAACCTCGGCGTAGGAGTCGAACTGCATCGAGTAGCTTGCGCGACCCGAGGTCTTGCTGCGGAGGTCTCCGACGTAGCCGAACATCTCCGAGAGGGGCACGAGGCCCTTCACGACACGGGCGCCACTGCGCTCCTCCATGGCCTGGATCTGGCCACGGCGGGAGTTGATGTCGCCGATGACGTCGCCCATGTAGTCCTCGGGCGTGGTGACCTCAACGGCCATCATCGGCTCGAGCAGCACGGGCTTGGCCTGACGCGCGGCCTCCTTGAACGCCTGCGAACCGGCGATCTTGAAGGCGAGCTCGGAGGAGTCGACCTCGTGGTAGGCACCGTCGAGAAGCGTGATGCGAACACCAGTCATCTCGTAGCCCGCGAGGATGCCGAACTGCATGGCCTCCTGCGCACCGGCGTCAACCGACGGGATGTACTCCCGCGGGATACGGCCACCGGTGACCTTGTTCACGAACTCGTACGACGCCTCGCCGCCCTCGATGGGCTCGATCGCGATCTGCACCTTGGCGAACTGACCGGTACCACCGGTCTGCTTCTTGTGGGTGTAGTCCACGCGCTCGACGGCCCGACGGATCGTCTCGCGGTACGCGACCTGGGGCTTGCCGACGTTCGCCTCGACGCGGAATTCGCGCTTCATGCGGTCGACGAGCACCTCGAGGTGAAGCTCGCCCATACCACCGATGATGGTCTGGCCGGTCTCCTCGTCCGAGTGCACCTGGAAGGAGGGGTCCTCCTCCGAGAGACGCTGGATGGCTACACCCAGCTTCTCCTGGTCACCCTTGGACTTGGGCTCGATGGCGACCTGAATGACCGGCGCCGGGAAGTCCATGGACTCCAGGATGACCGGCTTCTTGTCGTCACACAGCGTCTCACCGGTGGTGGTCTGCTTCAGGCCCATGACGGCGACGATGTCACCGGCGCCCACCGACGCGATCTCCTCACGCTTGTTCGCGTGCATGCGGTAGATCTTGCCGATGCGCTCCTTCTTGCCCTTGACGGAGTTCAGCACCGCAGTGCCGGCCTCCAGGCGACCGGAGTAGATCCGGACGAAGGTGAGCTTGCCGAGGTGCGGGTCGCTCGCAATCTTGAACGCGAGAGCCGAAAGCGGCTCCTCGTCCGAAGGCTTGCGCTTGACGATCGTCTCGGGGTCCTTGACGTCGTGGCCCTCGATGGCCTCGACGTCCAGGGGGGAAGGCAGGTAACGCACGACCGCGTCGAGCAGGGGCTGGACGCCCTTGTTCTTGAACGCGGTGCCGCAGAACACGGGGGTGACGGTGGTGTCGCCGCCCTTGCCGGAGGCGATGGTGACGCGGCGGATCGCCTCGTACAGCTGCTCCTCGGTGGGCTCCTGGCCCTCGAGGTACAGCTCCATCATCTGCTCGTCGTTCTCGGCGACAGCCTCGAGCAGCTTGCCGCGCCACTCGTCGGCGGCCTCGACGTGCGTCGCCGGGATGTCGACGATGTCGTACGCCTCGCCCATCTTGGTCTCTGCGGACCAGACGAAGGCCTTCATCGTGACGAGGTCGACGACGCCCTTGAAGTCAGCCTCTGCGCCGATGGGCAGCTGCATGACGATCGGGGTCGCACCGAGGCGGTCGATGATCATGTCGACGCAGCGGTGGAACTCGGCACCCGTGCGGTCGAGCTTGTTGACGAAGCAGATGCGCGGGACGCCGTAGCGGTCAGCCTGACGCCACACGGTCTCGGACTGCGGCTCGACACCGGCGACGCCGTCGAACACCGTCACGGCACCGTCGAGCACACGGAGCGAACGCTCTACCTCGACGGTGAAGTCGACGTGGCCCGGGGTGTCGATGATGTTGATCGTGTGGTCGACGTCGTTCAGCGGCCAGTGACAGGTGGTGGCAGCAGAGGTGATCGTGATGCCACGCTCCTGCTCCTGCTCCATCCAGTCCATGGTGGCGGCACCGTCGTGGACCTCACCGATCTTGTACGAGACACCGGTGTAGAACAGGATCCGCTCGGTGGTCGTCGTCTTGCCCGCGTCGATGTGAGCCATGATGCCGATGTTGCGCACCTTGGCCAGGTCAAGTGAAGTGGTAGCCATATCGGCTCAGTCTTCTCTCGGTCTCGATGTGGGTAGCGACTACCAGCGGTAGTGCGCGAAGGCCTTGTTGGACTCGGCCATCTTGTGGGTGTCCTCACGCTTCTTCACAGCGGCACCAAGGCCGTTGGAGGCGTCGAGGAGCTCGTTGAGGAGACGCTCGGTCATCGTCTTCTCGCGACGGGCGCGGGAGTAACCCACCAGCCAGCGCAGGGCCAGCGTGTTGGCGCGACCGGGCTTGACCTCGATCGGAACCTGGTAGGTCGCACCGCCGACGCGGCGGGACTTGACCTCGAGGGTCGGCTTGATGTTCTCGAGCGCGCGCTTGAGCGTGATGACCGGGTCGTTGCCGGTCTTCTCGCGCAGGCCCTCCATGGCGCCGTACACGATGCGCTCGGCGGTGGAGCGCTTGCCGTTCAGCAGCACCTTGTTGATGAGGGAGGTCACCAGAGGAGAACCATAGACCGGGTCGATGATGACCGGGCGCTTCGGGGCGGGGCCCTTACGAGGCATTTCTACTTCTCCTTCTTGGCGCCGTAGCGGCTGCGGGCCTGCTTGCGGTTCTTGACACCCTGGGTGTCAAGGGAGCCGCGGATGATCTTGTAACGAACACCCGGCAGGTCCTTCACACGGCCACCACGCACGAGCACGATGGAGTGCTCCTGCAGGTTGTGTCCCTCACCCGGAATGTAGGCCGTAACCTCGATCCCGGAGGTCAGACGCACACGCGCGACCTTACGGAGTGCCGAGTTCGGCTTCTTCGGGGTGGTCGTGAACACACGCGTGCAGACGCCGCGGCGCTGGGGCGAACCCTCGAGTGCGGGCGTCTTGTTCTTCTCGACCTTGTCCTGCCGGCCCTTCCGGACCAGCTGCTGGATCGTAGGCACTACTTCTCCGGTTTCTGTGTGCCGAATAGTAAAGCTAACCTGAAACATCGCCGACCCACGCGGTCGGGTGTGTCGAATGCTGCAGACTCCCGCCGCAAGGCGAGGAGGGGCGCAGATTACGGTGGCCGTTCACGGACTCACGATGCGGTTGAGGACACGCGCGCGAGCCCAGGCACACCCCAGGCACAAGGTCTGAGCGTACCTACCTCATCGGGTTCGGTCAAAACAAATGCGGTGGGGGGCGACACGCCGGGCATCTGGACGGATCAAGGACACCGCAGAAAGGCCTTGATCAGCCTGGCGTCTGCCTGGTCCTTCGACCTAAGCGAGCGCTCTTTCCAGGCGAGGATCTGAGGCAACGGGCAGAACGGGACACCACGCACCCACTCGGCACCATCGATCAGATCATCCGGATCAGGCGTTCCAGGCAGCCAGCGATCGAAGACTTCGATGTCCCCGCCGAAGAGCAACACCATGCGGCCATGACCGGACGGCGCCACGACTGGATCAGCCATCCCCGCAACCATCTTCCAGGCAGCTCCCCGCGCGACGAGATCCAGGTCTCCGATCCGGTCCCTGATGCCATGTGCCAGCAACGGCCCGCTTCCAGCCACCACGTAGTCCGTGGTCGGCAGGTTGAGAGACAGGAGCTTCTCGACCAAGGGGTGCTCTCTCAGCTCCAAAGCGGCGTCTCCTAAAGGACGGGCAGCCCGACCGCTGAGCGAGCAGCCATGCTCATCGCCAGTGAAGCGATGACACTGGCCAGCGTACCGATGAGGAAGTACTCCGAGGCGTGCTTGCCGTGGTCACTCGTAGGCACACGGGCCAGCGACTTCGCCGCGAGCACCAGGGCCGCCGCCTCCGGCTGGCCGGCCGCGAGAAACGCAAAGAGAAGCCCCCGCTCCAACAGACCGATCGCCCGTCCGGCGCTCATGAATTCCACGGCAGCCCGTCGCTCCGGGCTGTCCGGAAGAGCCAATATCTCCGCGCGTACGGGGCCAGTTGCCGCCTTGGCGAGTGCTCCACCTCCGAATACGGAGATGAGCGCCGCCGAGAGGAAGACCGCCACCCCGTCACTCAGCACCAGATCGACGCCCAACGATCCCGATGTCTCGCCAGCTGACCACACCCCCAGGCCTACGGCACCGACAAAGACCGCCACGCTCACCCTTCGCGTCTGCGCCAGTCGCCCCACGGACAGTGGGAGCGCGAAAGAGAATCCCATCTCCGGCATGCCTGCCGGGTGCTTCCACAACACCGCACCCAGGGACAGCAGAGCCGCGACTGCCAGAGTGAGCCACGGCTCGCCTTCATCGCCGTACGGAGCAACCGCATAGCCACCGTAGGCGAGCGTGAACAGGACCATGAGCCAGGGCCTGGATCCCTGCCACGCGAGACCCAACGGGACCAGCACCGCTGCCGCCAAGCCGAAGGAGAGCCGAGCCGTCTCCACCCCGATCCTCCAACTCCCGCGGCAAGCAGCGCACTTGGACCAACGTTGCACGGCATCCTAACCAGCGGAAAACGCCGAAGGGCGGCCACCCCCGAAGGGATGACCGCCCGTCAACTCAAACAACTGCCTGGCAACGCCTACTGGTTGTAAGGCCCGTAGTCGTAGTCCTCCAGCGGAACAGCCTGGCCGGAGCCCGTGCCGAAGGGCGAGTAGTCGATGTCGTCGTAACCGACGGCCGAGTACATCGCAGCCTTGGCTTCCTCGGTCGGCTCCACCCGGATGTTGCGGTAGCGGGACAGGCCCGTACCGGCCGGGATGAGCTTACCGATGATGACGTTCTCCTTGAGGCCGATCAGGGAGTCGGACTTGGCGTTGATCGCCGCGTCCGTCAGGACCCTGGTCGTCTCCTGGAAGGAGGCGGCCGACAGCCAGGACTCCGTTGCCAGCGAGGCCTTGGTGATACCCATCAGCTGCGGACGGCCGGAGGCCGGGTGGCCGCCTTCCGTGACCACACGACGGTTCTCGGTCTCGAACTTCGAGCGCTCGACGAGCTCGCCCGGCAGCAGCTCCGCGTCGCCGGACTCGATGATCGTCACGCGGCGCAGCATCTGCCGGATGATGATCTCGATGTGCTTGTCGTGGATCGACACGCCCTGGCTGTTGTAGACCTTCTGGACTTCGCCGACCAGGTGGACCTGGACCGCGCGCTGACCGAGGATCCGCAGCACGTCGTGCGGGTTGGTGGCACCGAAGGTGAGCTTCTGGCCCACCTCGACGTGGTCACCCTCACGCACGAGGACCTTGGCACGCTTCGAGATCGGGAAGGGAGTCTCGTCGCTGCCGTCGTCCGGCGTGACGACGATCTTCTTGGTCTTCTCGGTCTCCTCGATACGGATGCGGCCTGCCGCCTCCGAGATCGGGGCGACACCCTTGGGCGTACGAGCCTCGAAGAGCTCGACGACACGGGGCAGACCCTGGGTGATGTCGTCACCGGCCACACCACCGGTGTGGAACGTACGCATCGTCAGCTGCGTGCCGGGCTCACCGATGGACTGGGCGGCGATGATGCCGACCGCCTCACCGATGTCGACCAGCTTGCCGGTGGCGAGCGAACGGCCGTAGCAGAAGGCACAGGTGCCGACCGCGGACTCACAGGTCAGGACCGAACGGGTCTTGACCTCCTCCACGCCGTTGGCGACCAGGGCGTCGATGAGGACGTCACCGAGGTCGACGTTGGCCGGCGCGATGACCTTGCCGTCGATGACGACGTCCTCGGCCAGCATGCGGGCGTACACCGAGGTCTCGACGTTCTCCGTCTTGCGGAGCACACCGTCCTCGCCCTTGACCGCGATCTTGAGCTTCAGACCGCGCTCGGTGCCACAGTCCTCCTCGCGAATGATGACGTCCTGAGAGACGTCGACCAGACGACGGGTGAGGTAACCGGAGTCGGCGGTACGGAGAGCCGTGTCCGCAAGACCCTTACGGGCACCGTGCGTGGAGATGAAGTACTCGAGGACCGAGAGGCCCTCACGGAACGATGCCTTAATCGGGCGCGGGATCGTCTCGTTCTTCGCGTTCGACACCAGACCACGCATACCGGCGATCTGACGCATCTGCATCATGTTTCCTCGGGCACCCGAGTCAACCATCATGAAGATGGGGTTCGTCTTGGGGAAGTTCGCGTTCATCGCCTCGGCAACCTCGTTGGTCGCCTTGGTCCAGATCGCGATGAGCTCCTGCGTGCGCTCGTCCTTGGTGATCAGACCGCGCTCGTACTGCTTCTGGACCTTCTCGTCCTGCGCCTCGTAGCCCGCGACGATCGCCTTCTTGGCCTCGGGGACCACGACGTCGGAGATGGCCACGGTGACACCGGAACGGGTCGCCCAGAAGAAGCCCGCCGCCTTCAGGTTGTCGAGCGTCGCCGCCACGATGACCTTGGGGTAGCGCTCGGCCAGGTCGTTGACGATCTCGGAGAGCTGCTTCTTGCCCACCGAGTAGTCGACGAACGGGTAGTCCTCGGGCAGCAGCTCGTTGAAGAGCGCGCGGCCCAGGGTCGTACGCAGCCGGAAGCTGTCGCCCTGCTGGTACTCCGGCTCGCCCTCTTCGACGGCCGGCGGGGTCCAGCCGCGCGGCGGGATGGTGCCCACCGGGAAGCGGATGTCGACCTTCGCCTGGAGCGAGAGCTCCTTGGCGTCGAACGCCATGGTCGCCTCGGCGGAGGAACCGAACGAACGGCCCTCACCGATGACCTTGCGCTCTTCCTCGTCCGTCGTGAGGAAGAAGAGGCCAAGGACCATGTCCTGGGTCGGCATGGTGACGGGACGGCCGTCTGCCGGCTTCAGGATGTTGTTCGAGGACAGCATCAGGATGCGGGCCTCGGCCTGCGCCTCCGCGGAGAGCGGCAGGTGCACGGCCATCTGGTCACCGTCGAAGTCCGCGTTGAACGCGGTGCAGACGAGCGGGTGGATCTGAATGGCCTTGCCCTCGACCAGCTGCGGCTCGAAGGCCTGGATGCCGAGGCGGTGCAGCGTCGGCGCACGGTTCAGGAGAACCGGGTGCTCGGCGATGACCTCTTCCAGGACGTCGTACACGACCGTGCGGCCGCGCTCGACCATGCGCTTCGCCGACTTGATGTTCTGCGCGTGGTTGAGGTCAACCAGGCGCTTCATCACGAACGGCTTGAAGAGCTCCAGAGCCATGGCCTTCGGCAGACCACACTGGTGCAGCTTCAGCTGCGGGCCGACGACGATCACGGAACGCGCGGAGTAGTCCACACGCTTACCGAGAAGGTTCTGACGGAATCGACCCTGCTTGCCCTTGAGCATGTCGCTCAGGGACTTCAGCGGGCGGTTACCGGGACCGGTGACCGGGCGACCACGACGACCGTTGTCGAAGAGGGCGTCCACGGCCTCCTGGAGCATGCGCTTCTCGTTGTTCACGATGATCTCGGGCGCACCGAGGTCGAGAAGGCGCTTCAGGCGGTTGTTGCGGTTGATCACGCGGCGGTACAGGTCGTTCAGGTCGGAGGTCGCGAAGCGGCCACCGTCCAGCTGCACCATCGGACGCAGGTCCGGCGGGATGACCGGCACGCAGTCGAGCACCATGCCCTTGGGGCTGTTGCTGGTCTGCAGGAACGCGGAGACGACCTTGAGGCGCTTGAGCGCACGGGTCTTCTTCTGGCCCTTGCCGGTACGGATGATCTCGCGAAGCCGCTCGGCTTCCTCATCCAGGTCGAACGACTCAAGGCGCTTCTGCAGTGCAGCGGCACCCATCGAACCGTCGAAGTACGTGCCGAAGCGGTCACGCAGCTCGCGGTAGAGCAGCTCGTCACCCTCCAGGTCCTGGACCTTGAGGTTCTTGAAGCGGTTCCAGACCTCGTCGAGACGGTCGATCTCGCGCTGCGCACGGTCGCGCAGCTGCTTCATCTCACGCTCGGCACCTTCGCGCACCTTGCGGCGTACGTCGGCCTTGGCGCCCTCGGCCTCAAGCTCGGCCAGGTCGGTCTCGAGCTTCTTGGCGCGGGCCTCCAGGTCGGAGTCGCGACGGTTCTCGACCTGCTGACGCTCCACGGAGACGTGCGCCTCCAGGGAGGGCAGGTCACGCGTACGGCGCTCCTCGTCCACGAACGTGATCATGTACGCCGCGAAGTAGATGACCTTTTCGAGGTCCTTCGGGGCGAGATCAAGCAGGTAGCCGAGGCGCGACGGAACGCCCTTGAAGTACCAGATGTGCGTGACAGGCGCGGCCAGCTCAATGTGGCCCATCCGCTCACGACGCACCTTGGCGCGAGTGACCTCGACGCCGCAGCGCTCGCAGATGATGCCCTTGAAGCGGACACGCTTGTACTTACCGCAGTAGCACTCCCAGTCCCGGGTCGGACCGAAGATCTTCTCGCAGAAGAGTCCGTCCTTTTCGGGCTTGAGCGTGCGGTAGTTGATGGTCTCCGGCTTCTTGACCTCGCCGTGGGACCACTGTCGGATGTCGTCCGCGGTGGCAAGGCCGATCCGCAGCTCGTCGAAGAAGTTGACGTCGAGCACTTTGTCGTCAATCCCTCTTTCGGGGTCGAGTCTCAATCATGGTCTGAACGGGTCCGGGGAGAGCCGGCCGGACACGAGGTCCGGCCGGCCAACCCGTCAGACCTCTTCGACGCTGCTCGGCTCGCGCCGGGACAGGTCGATACCGAGCTCTTCCGCCGCGCGGAAGACGTCCTCGTCGGTGTCGCGCATCTCGATGGACATGCCGTCCGAGGACAGCACCTCCACGTTGAGGCAGAGCGACTGCATTTCCTTGATGAGCACCTTGAAGGACTCGGGAATGCCGGGCTCGGGGATGTTCTCGCCCTTGACGATGGCCTCGTAGACCTTCACGCGGCCGGTCACGTCGTCGGACTTGATCGTCAGCAACTCCTGGAGGGCGTACGCGGCGCCATAAGCCTCAAGCGCCCACACCTCCATCTCACCGAAGCGCTGACCACCGAACTGAGCCTTACCACCCAGCGGCTGCTGGGTGATCATGGAGTACGGACCGGTCGAACGAGCGTGGAGCTTGTCGTCGACCAGGTGGTGCAGCTTGAGGATGTACATGTACCCGATGGAGATCGGGTCCGGGAACGGCTCGCCGGAGCGTCCGTCGAACAGCCGCGCCTTGCCGGACGGCAGGACCATGCGGTCGCCGTCGCGGTTCGGGACGGTGTGCTCGAGGAGGCCGGTCAGCTCGTCCTCGCGGGCGCCGTCGAAGACCGGGGTCGCGACGTTCGTCCGCGGGGCGACCTGGTCGGCGCCGATGCGCTGCAGGCTCTGCGCCCACTCCTCGCTGAGACCGGAGACGTCCCAGCCCTGGCTGGCGAGCCAGCCGAGGTGGATCTCCAGGACCTGACCCGGGTTCATTCGGGACGGGACACCCAGCGGGTTGAGGATGATGTCGACCGGCGTGCCGTCCTCAAGGAAGGGCATGTCCTCGATCGGAAGGATCTTGGAGATGACGCCCTTGTTGCCGTGACGACCGGCGAGCTTGTCACCGTCCGTGATCTTGCGCTTCTGCGCCACGTAGACACGAACCAGCTGGTTCACGCCCGGCGGCAGCTCGTCGCCCTCTTCACGGTCGAAGACGCGTACGCCGATGACCTTGCCGATCTCACCGTGCGGCACCTTCAGCGAGGTGTCGCGCACCTCGCGCGCCTTCTCACCGAAGATCGCGCGCAGCAGACGCTCTTCCGGCGTCAGCTCGGTCTCACCCTTGGGCGTGACCTTGCCGACGAGGATGTCGCCGGCGACGACCTCGGCACCGATACGGATGATGCCGCGCTCGTCGAGGTCGGCGAGGACCTCTTCGGAGACGTTCGGGATGTCCCGGGTGATCTCCTCCGGGCCGAGCTTCGTGTCACGGGCGTCGACCTCGTGCTCCTCGATGTGGATCGAGGAGAGGACGTCGTCCTGCACGAGGCGCTGCGACAGGATGATCGCGTCCTCGTAGTTGTGACCTTCCCAGGGCATGAACGCCACGAGCAGGTTCTTGCCGAGGGCCATCTCGCCCTCTTCGGTCGCGGGACCGTCGGCCAGAACCTGGCCCTCGATCACGCGGGCGCCCTCGTCGACGACAACCTTCTGGTTGACCGAGGTGCCCTGGTTCGACCGGGAGAACTTCGCGATGCGGTACGTGGTGTACGTGCCGTCGTCGTTCGTGACCGTGACGTAGTCCGCGGAGACCTCCTGGACCACACCCGCCTTCTCGGCCTTGATCACGTCACCGGCGTCGACCGCACAGCGGTACTCCATGCCGGTGCCGACGAGGGGAGCCTCGGCGGTGATCAGCGGCACGGCCTGACGCATCATGTTCGCGCCCATGAGGGCACGGTTGGCGTCGTCGTGCTCGAGGAACGGGATCATCGCGGTCGCGACCGACACCATCTGGCGCGGCGAGACGTCCATGTAGTCGACGTCGTCGCCGGGGATGTAGTCGATCTCGCCGCCACGACGGCGGACCAGGACGCGCGACTCGGTGAAGCGCATGTCCTCGCCGAGCACGGCGTTGGCCTGGGCGATCACGAAGCGGTCTTCTTCGTCGGCCGTGAGGTAGTCGACGTCGTCGGTGACGACGCCCTCGACGACCTTGCGGTACGGCGTCTCGACGAAGCCGAACGCGTTGACGCGGCCGTACGAGGCGAGCGAACCGATCAGACCGATGTTCGGGCCTTCAGGGGTCTCAATCGGGCACATGCGGCCGTAGTGAGACGGGTGCACGTCACGGACCTCGAAGCCGGCCCGCTCACGGGAGAGACCACCCGGGCCAAGCGCCGACAGACGGCGCTTGTGGGTGAGACCCGACAGCGGGTTGTTCTGGTCCATGAACTGCGACAGCTGCGAGGTGCCGAAGAATTCCTTGATCGACGCCACGACCGGGCGGATGTTGATCAGGGTCTGCGGCGTGATCGCCTCGACGTCCTGGGTCGTCATGCGCTCACGCACGACGCGCTCCATACGAGCCAGACCCGTGCGGACCTGGTTCTGGATGAGCTCGCCGACGTTACGCAGACGACGGTTGCCGAAGTGGTCGATGTCGTCGGTCTCGACGACGATCGACGTACCGCTGTCACCAACGGTCTCGGTCTCACCGGCGTGCAGCTTCACCAGGTACTTGATCGAGGCGATGATGTCCTCGACCGTGAGGATGCCCGCGTCGAGCGGAGCGTCCGCACCCAGCTTCTTGTTGACCTTGTAGCGGCCGACCTTCGCGAGGTCGTAGCGCTTGGGGTTGAAGTAGAGGTTCTCAAGCAGCGTCTGAGCAGCCTCGCGCGTCGGCGGCTCGCCCGGACGGAGCTTGCGGTAGATGTCGAGCAGCGCGTCGTCCTGGCCCTGGGTGTGGTCCTTCTCCAGGGTGGCGCGCATGGACTCGTACTCGCCGAACTCTTCAAGGATCTGCTCGGTGGTCCAACCGAGAGCCTTGAGCAGAACGGTGACCGACTGCTTGCGCTTGCGGTCGATGCGCACACCGACCATGTCGCGCTTGTCGATCTCCATCTCCAGCCAGGCACCCCGGGACGGGATGATCTTGGCGGAGAAGATGTCCTTGTCGGACGTCTTGTCGATCGAGGAATCGAAGTAGACACCCGGCGAACGGACCAGCTGCGACACGACGACACGCTCGGTGCCGTTGATGACGAAGGTGCCCTTGTTCGTCATGAGCGGGAAATCGCCCATGAAGACCGTCTGGGACTTGATCTCGCCGGTCTCGTTGTTGGTGAACTCAGCGGTGACGAAGAGCGGGGCGGCGAACGTGAAGTCGCGCTCCTTGCACTCGTCGATGGAGTTCTTCGGAGGCTCAAAACGGTGGTCGCGGAACGTCAAGGACATCGACCCGGAGAAGTCCTCGATCGGAGAGATCTCCTCGAAGATCTCCTCCAGACCGGACTTGGTGGGGACGTCCTGTCCACTGTCGAGAGCCGCCTCGACACGAGCCTTCCACGCTTCATTGCCGAGCAGCCAGTCAAAGCTCTCGGTCTGCAGCGCAAGAAGGTTCGGAACCTCGAGGGGCTCCCTGATCTTTGCAAAGGAGATGCGCAGCGGGGCGGTGCTGGCGCCGTTGTTCGTATTCGCGGTCGAGGCAGTGCGCGAGGCGGCCAAGAGGGGGTCCTTCCGAGGGCTCGGACTCACTACGCGCGTACCGGTCCCAGGCTGGACACAGAGACAGAAATCCCCGGTCAGGGAAGTTTCGTTCCACAGTGCTCAAGCATGGGCATGCCCCTGGTGACGGGCAGGAGGCAGCTAACAGGCAGCGCAAAGGGTCAGTGTAGCCACTAGGCCCACTGATGTCCAGTGCGGGTTTTTGAAGACCCTCGTTGTTCTCAACCCCTGCTGCAAGCCACGCCCTCGATGCACATCGATACTGCCCTCTTCGCCGTCGATCCATGCCTCGGATGCGGATCGATGTGACGACGCGTCCTGAGAATTGCGCGCTGCGTGCGGTTCGTCAAGGCCCCCCTGCCCCGACTTGGCTCTCAGAGGTCACCGTCACGGCTGCTCCGAGGCACAACGAAGATCACCATACTCGTCGCGGCGGGCTGCGCAAGGCAGCCGTCGGGGTGCGTTGGAGAACGCCGAAGGGCGACCACCCAGATGGGTGATCGCCCTTGGCAGGCGTCGCGTGAACGACGCTCAAAAGGAGTCAGACGACTCGCGAGGTTACTTGACCTCGACCGAGGCGCCGGCAGCCTTGAGGGACTCGGCAGCCTTCTCGGCGGCCTCCTTGGCGACCTTCTCGAGGACCGGCTTCGGGGTGCCGTCGACGAGGTCCTTGGCCTCCTTGAGACCCAGCGAGGTCAGCTCACGCACGACCTTGATGACCTGGATCTTCTTCTCGCCGGCGCCGGTGAGGATGACGTCGAACTCGTCCTGCTCCTCGACGGCCTCGGCGACGGCGCCCGGGCCGGCCGGGGCAGCGGCGACCGCGGCGGCGGCGGTGACGTCGAACTTCTCCTCGAAGGCCTTCACGAACTCGGAGAGCTCGATGAGGGTGAGCTCCTCGAACTGAGCAAGCAGGTCTTCCTGGCTGAGCTTCGCCATGATGGGCGATCCTTCCACTAATTCGGCTGGTGCCGGGTGTACATGAAGGCGGGCGTACGTTGGGCCCGCTGCGACCGTCGCCCTAGCGGACGTCGATCAATGCGCGAGCCGAATTACTCGGCACCGCCCTGCTCGGCCTTCTTGGCACGAAGCGCCTCCGCGGTGCGGACGAACTTCGACGGCAGAGCCTGGAAGAGCTGCGCAGTCTGCGTCTGCTTGCCCTTCAGCGCGCCGGCCAGCTTGGCGAGCAGAACCTCGCGGGACTCGAGGTCCGCGAGCTTCTTGATCTCATCGGCGGACAGCGCCTTACCGTCAAGGACACCGCCCTTGATGATGAGGTTCGGGTTGTCCTTGGCGAAGTCACGAAGACCCTTCGCCGACACCACCGGGTCACCGGTGACGAAGGCAACAGCGGTCGGACCCGAGAACAGGTCGTCCAGCTGGTTGATCCCGGCCTCATTGGCCGCGATCTTGGTCAGCGTGTTCTTCACCACGGCGTACTCGGAGTTCTCACCGAGGGAACGGCGCAGCTGCTTGAGCTGGGCCACGGTGAGACCCCGGTACTCGGTCAGCACGGCGGCGTTCGAGCTGCGGAACTTGTCCGTGAGCTCGGCTACCGCGGCAGCCTTGTCGGGCGTCGGCATAGAGCGTCGGCCTCCTTCCGGGTGATGAGGACCGCTCAAAAGGGGCTGACAAAACAAAACGCCCCGGCGCAGGCGCCGGGGCATGAGCTCGACCTGACGGAATTCCGTCCGGGAGCACTCACTTCCACAGTCACCTACGCGGGTCGTCCGCAGTTTCAGCGGATCCTTCGGCCACCGCATCCTCTTGCGAGCACACGGCAACGACCAGCGGTCTTTGGCTTCTGTGGAAGAGTACGCGAACGGGTTCGCGTCAAGCAAATCGGGTCAGATACCGCTGTCCGAGCCGGTACCGGCGCCGCTCTTCTCGAGCTCCTTGAACATGTCCATCAGGTCGAAGGTCTTGCCGGCCGGCGGCGCGGTCACCTTGGCGGCGGCGCCGTACTCGGAGAACTTCTGGGACGTCTTCACCGTGCCCTCGGGGGACTTGATGTCGATGTCCATGCGGACGGGGTAGTCGTCCTCGTTGACCCAGACCTCGGTGTCGTACCCCTTGATGCCCGACTTCTCGATGCTCTTGAACAGCTCCTCGCGCTCGCTCTTGCCGAGCACCTCGTCGAGGCCCTTGTTCGACTCCATCATTTCCTTGACGGAAAGGCGGCCCTTGTAGCGCTGGGTCTCGACGCCGTCGACCTTGGCCGGGCCGACGTGCTTGAGGTTCGGCGAGTCCAGGAGCATCGCGAGCTGCTGCGCCGGGTCCTGGTTCATGCTGTCCAGGCCGCCGGTCATCTGCTTGGCGAGCTTCTCGTCACCGGCCTGCTCGGCGATGGAGTTCAGGTCCATCTTGACCCACTGCTTGCCGTCCATGTCCTTGGCGGCGGCCGCCCCCATGTCCATGTACATGACATTGTCGAGCCAGAGCATCCGGATCTTCTCCGGAGCCTCGGGATCGCCCTCGGTGAGCGCCGAACCCGTCATCGTCATATCCATGACGGTCGGGTCCCAGCCCATGACGCCGGACATCTTCATCTCACCGGCGTCGGCACCCATGGACTTCGGCGCCGTCATCGTCATCTCGACCTTGGCCGACTTGGCCTTCGCGGTCTTCTCGTACGCCGCCGTGATGACCTCGGTCACCTGCGACCGGGACTGGGTCTCCCCCGAGCCCGCCCCGTTGGCCTTCTTGCCGTCGTCCGAGCCTCCGCAAGCCACCGCACCCGTACACAGCAGCGCGGTGGCGAGCACGGCGCCCGCAGCTCTCTTCACAGTCATGACCCCACCCCTAGGAACACATGATCGACATAATTCGGTCCGGCGAGAATACCTGACGTCCGAGGTCAGGCCTGCGGCTGCTGGTTCATGAGGTCCTTGAAGCTCATGGTGTCCCCGGCCGGGGGCTTCTCTGCGGAGACCGGGGTGCCGTAGTCGCTGTAGTAGACCGTCTGGGAGAAGGAGCCCGTCTTCATGTCGGCCTTCTCGGTCTTCTTGACCAGCAGGTCGTCGCCGTTGACCCAGATGTCGATCTTCTCGGTGCTCATGCCGGCCTGCTTGAACTGCTTCTTCAGCTCGTCCATCTGCTCGGCGTCGAGGTCCGTGTTCTTGCCGGTGAGGTCCGCGACGTCGACGGTCCCCGAGTAGTGGGTCGCCTTCGTGCCACGGACGCTCTCCTCGCCCACGCGCTTCACGTCGCCGGACGCGAGGAGCATCTTCACCGAGGAGTTGGGCGTGGTGTTCTGCATCTGGTCCTTGAAGGCCTCGCCCGCGGCGCCGCCCATCTCGGCCAGCGTGGCGTAGTCGTACTCGATCCAGTGCTTGCCGCCGGACTGGGACGCGAACTTGTCGCCCATGTTCGCGTAGTAGGCGTCGGGCAGATAGCGGTAGTCGATCGTGGACTGGCCGAGCTGTTCCATCTGCTGGGCCGCGGTGCCGCCGGTGAGGGTCGCCGTCACCTCGCCGGTCACGCCGTCCTTCCAGCCCATGACGCCCTTCATGTCCATCGACATCTGGGCGCCCATGACCGTCTTGCCCTCGACCTTGGCCGAGTCGGCGTTGTCGGTCTTGTTCTCGATGGTGCGCAGGGCGGCTATCGGGCTGAGGGCCACGGAGCCCTTGTCCTTGCCCTTCCCGTCGCCTCCCCCGGAGCCGCCGGAGGAGCCACAGGCCGCGACCCCGGACAGCGCGGCGGCCACCGCGATCGAAAGGCCCGCGCGTCGCATGGTCGTGCTGTTCATGACATCCCACCCCTTGTACTCGTGTGAATCCTGCACGCTAGCGCAGTCCCCCGACAGCTCTGACGGACATGCACGCATACGAGGACGGGCCCCGCACCTCGAAAGGTTGCGGGGCCCGTCGTCACAAACGCGTACGCGACGCGACTGCCGTCAGATTCAGACGGCGGCCGGGTCCTCCTCGACGAGGAGGTTGCGGGTGCGGTTGCTGTCCAGCGGAATGCCGGGGCCCATCGTGGTGGCCAGCGCGGCCTTCTTGATGTAGCGACCCTTGGCGGCCGACGGCTTCAGACGAAGGATCTCGTCCAGCGCGGCGGCGTAGTTCTCCACCAGCTTGGTGTCGTCGAAGGACACCTTGCCGATGATGAAGTGCAGGTTCGAGTGCTTGTCGACGCGGAACTCGATCTTGCCGCCCTTGATGTCGTTGACAGCCTTCACGACGTCGGGGGTCACGGTGCCGGTCTTCGGGTTCGGCATCAGACCACGCGGACCGAGCACGCGGCCGAGGCGGCCGACCTTGCCCATGAGGTCCGGGGTGGCGACGACGGCGTCGAAGTCCAGGCGGCCCTTCGCGACCTCGTCGATCAGCTCGTCGGCGCCGACGATGTCGGCCCCAGCGGCTTCCGCGGCCGCAGCACGGTCACCGGTCGCGAAGACCAGGACCCGGGCGGTCTTGCCGGTGCCGTGCGGGAGGTTCACGGTGCCACGGACCATCTGGTCGGCCTTGCGCGGGTCGACACCCAGGCGGAAGGCGACCTCGACGGTGCCGTCGAACTTGGTCGAGGAGGTCTCCTTGGCGAGACGGACGGCCTCGAGCGGGGCGTAGAGCTTGTCCCGGTCGATCTTGGCGTCCGCAGCGCGGAGAGTCTTGCTGCGCTTCACTTCTGCTCCTGTTGGTTTCAGGTGTGGAGTCGTGGTGCGGACCAGCGCTTGGCCCTACCACTGAGAAAGGTCAGACGGGGAAAGCTCTCAGCCCTCGACCGTGATGCCCATGGAACGGGCGGTGCCGGCGATGATCTTCGACGCGGCGTCCAGGTCGTTGGCGTTGAGGTCTTCCATCTTGGTGGTGGCGATCTCGCGGACCTGCGCCTCGGTGATCTTGGCGACCTTGGTCTTGTGCGGCTCGCCGGAGCCCTTCTCGACACCCGCGGCCTTGAGGATCATCTTGGCGGCCGGCGGAGTCTTGGTCACGAAGGTGAAGGAGCGGTCTTCGTAGACCGTGATCTCCACCGGGATGACCCAGCCACGCTGCGACTCGGTCGCGGCGTTGTAGGCCTTGCAGAACTCCATGATGTTGACGCCGTGCTGGCCCAGCGCGGGGCCGACCGGCGGGGCCGGGTTGGCTGCGCCGGCCTGGATCTGGAGCTTGATAAGCCCCGTGACCTTCTTCTTCTTGGGAGGCATTGCTCTCTCCGGGTCCTAGTGAGAGTTTCCAGCCACCATCCAGTCATCCGGATGGAGGCATACCGCACCACGATAACGGGTATAGTCGCGCGGCCAAAAACCGAGCAGGTCAGACAGGCTTTGAGAGCCCGTCTGACCTGGTCGGAGGCGTATGTTCCAGAGGAAGCCGCGGAGGCTAGTTCTTCTGGATCTGGTCGAAGCTGAGCTCGACCGGGGTCTCGCGGCCGAAGATCTCGACGAGACCCTTGACCTTCTTCGAGTCTGCGTTGATCTCGTTGATCGTCGCCTGGAGCGTCGCGAACGGGCCGTCGGTGACGGTGACCGAGTCGCCCACCTCGAAGTCCAGGACCTGGACCTCGACCTTGCGGGACGGAGCCGGCTTGCCCTCGGCCTCGGCGGCCTCGCGGGCTGCCTTCTCCTCGGCCTCGGGGGCGAGCATCTTGACGATCTCGTCCAGGGTCAGCGGGTACGGGTCGTAGGCGTTGCCCACGAAGCCGGTGACGCCGGGGGTGTTGCGGACGACGCCCCAGGACTCGTTCGTCAGGTCCATGCGCACCAGGACGTACCCGGGGAGCTTGTTCTGACGGACCGTCTTGCGCTCGCCGTTCTTGATCTGCGCGACCTCTTCCTGCGGCACCTCGGCCTGGAAGATGAAGTCCTCGACGTTCAGCGAGACGGCACGCTGCTCGAGGTTGGTCTTCACGCGGTTCTCGTAACCGGCGTACGTGTGGATGACGTACCACTCGCCGGGGAGGGTGCGGAGCTCTTCGCGCAGCGCCACGATCGGGTCGACCGGCTCGGCCTCCTCCTCGTCCTCGGCGGACTCAGCGGCCTCGTCGGACTCAGCCTCGGCGTCCTCGTCGGTCTCCGCCTCGGCGACGGCTTCGGCGTCCTCGTCGGTCTCGACGACAGCCTCGGCCTCGCCCTCGACGTGCAGGGCGGCCTCTTCGGCGGGCTCACCGGCGGCGGCGTCGGCAGCCTCGGCCTGGTCCGGGTCCTCGGCGTCCGCCGCCTCGACGATGTCGAGCTGGTCCTCCACGGACTCCTCGGAGTCCACGCGCGGCTCAACGGCGTCGTTCAGGTTCGGGTCAGACACGGTGGCTGCTTCTTCCTGGATACAGAGGGGTGGAACGCGCGAAACGGGCGCCGGGTACGGCGCCCTTCGCTCTCGGCTCAGCCATCGGCTCAGCCGAAGACGTACTTGACGGCCTGGTTGAACCCATAGTCAATCACGGTCACAAGGCCGATCATGATGACGACGAAGACAATCACCACGGTGGTGTACGTCGTGAGCTGACTGCGAGTCGGCCAGACGACCTTGCGGAGTTCCGCGACGATCTGACGGTAGAAGAGCGCGAGACGGCCGAAGGGGCCCTTCTTGCCGCGCTTGCCGCCCTTGCGGGCCTTCTTCTTGGAGTCCGGCGCCTCGTCCTGGGCATCAGGCATGTCGATGGAGCCCACGGCGTCCGTCACTCGTCCTCACCTGATTCCGGGTCGTGGCCGTGCCGCGCCCGGTATGAGCCGCACGGCGGTGCAATGCAGTACGTACATGCGCACACATCCGAGAGGAGTGTGTAGCAGGGCCGGAGGGACTTGAACCCCCAACCGCTGGTTTTGGAGACCAGTGCTCTACCAATTGAGCTACGACCCTTTGATTTCCCCCAACCTACCGCATCCGCCCGGGTGCACAGAGTGCGATGAGTGGGTGCGGCCGGTGAGGGCCAACGAGCAGTGAGTGTACGTGCTTCGCGGCCCTCCGTCGAACAGAATCGGCTCCGACGGTGCCCGGCAAACACCGAAACCCGTGTGCCGGGGGCGTTTCGGGTCTGGAACGATGGGGCGATGAGCGCTTCCACTTCTCCCACCGAGCGCCGGGTCTCCGCCCGCATCGGCGCGATCTCCGAGTCCGCGACCCTCGCCGTCGACGCCAAGGCGAAGGCCCTCAAGGCCGCCGGGCGGCCGGTGATCGGTTTCGGCGCGGGTGAGCCCGACTTCCCGACGCCCGACTACATCGTCGAAGCCGCCATCGAGGCCTGCAGGAACCCGAAGTACCACCGCTACACCCCGGCCGGCGGGCTCCCCGAGCTCAAGGCCGCGATCGCCGCGAAGACGCTGCGCGACTCCGGCTACGAGGTCGACGCCTCGCAGGTCCTGGTGACCAACGGCGGCAAGCAGGCGATCTACCAGGCGTTCGCCGCGATCCTCGACCCGGGCGACGAGGTCATCGTCCCGGCTCCCTACTGGACGACGTACCCGGAGTCGATCCGTCTCGCGGGCGGCGTGCCGGTCGAGGTCGTCGCCGACGAGACCACGGGCTACCGCGTCTCGGTGGAGCAGCTGGAGGCCGCGCGCACGGAGCGCACGAAGGTCGTCCTCTTCGTGTCGCCGTCCAACCCGACGGGTGCCGTCTACAGCGAGGCCGACGCCGAGGCGATCGGCCGCTGGGCCGTCGAGCACGGCCTGTGGGTGCTGACGGACGAGATCTACGAACACCTCGTCTACGGAGACGCGAAGTTCACCTCGCTCCCCGCGATCCTGCCCGAGCTGCGCGACAAGTGCATCGTGGTCAATGGCGTGGCCAAGACGTACGCGATGACCGGCTGGCGCGTGGGGTGGATCGTGGGCCCCAAGGACGTGGTGAAGGCCGCGACGAACCTCCAGTCGCACGCCACGTCGAACGTCTCCAACGTCGCGCAGGTCGCGGCCATCGCGGCCGTGTCCGGCGACCTGACCGCCGTCGACAAGATGCGCGAGGCCTTCGACCGGCGCCGCAAGACCATCGTGCGGATGCTGAACGAGATCGACGGCGTGCTCTGCCCCGAGCCGGAGGGCGCCTTCTACGCGTACCCGTCGGTGAAGGGCCTCATCGGCAAGGAGATCCGTGGCAAGCGCCCGCAGGACTCCGTGGAGCTCGCCGCGCTGATCCTGGAGGAGGCCGAGGTCGCGGTCGTTCCGGGCGAGGCCTTCGGGACGCCGGGTTACCTGCGTCTTTCGTACGCCCTGGGTGACGAGGACCTCGTCGAGGGCGTCTCGCGGCTCCAGAAGCTCCTGGCCGAGGCCCGCGACTGACGTCTCGAGCGAGTTTTCGCGCTCCACGCGCGCGTGCGGGCCGTCTCCCTTCTCCGGGGAGGCGGCCCGTTTCTTCGTTCGGGGATGCGCACGAAGGGGAAAGTGGCTACCGGGAGGCCATGTACGTGCGGCAAGATCCTTGAATGGAGCGTGTACGGGACGTAAGAGAGCTGCCGAAGGCCCATCTGCATCTGCACTTCACCGGGTCGATGCGGCCCACGACCCTGCTGGAACTCGCCGACAAGTACGGGGTGCGGCTGCCCCCGGCGCTGACCGGCGGCGAGCCTCCGCAGCTGCGGGCGACCGATGAGCGCGGGTGGTTCCGCTTCCAGCGGCTCTACGACATGGCGCGGTCCTGCCTGCGGGAGCCGGAGGACATCCAGCGCCTGGTGCGGGAGGCCGCCGAGGAGGATCTGCGGGACGGGTCGGGGTGGCTGGAGATCCAGGTCGACCCGACGTCGTACGCACCGCGGCTGGGCGGGCTCATCCCGGCCCTGGAAATCATCCTGGACGCCGTCGAGAGCGCCTCTCGGGACACCGGCCTCGGAATGCGCGTGCTCGTCGCCGCGAACCGCATGAAGCACCCTCTGGACGCCCGCACGCTGGCCCGGCTCGCCGTGCGGTACGCCGATCGCGGCATCGTCGGCTTCGGGCTCTCGAACGACGAACGCCGGGGCTTCGCGCGGGACTTCGACCGGGCCTTCGCGATCGCGCGGGACGGCGGCCTGCTCGCGGCCCCGCACGGCGGTGAGCTCAGCGGGCCCGCTTCGGTGCGGGACTGCCTCGACGACCTGCACGCGGGGCGGATCGGGCACGGGGTGCGGGCGGCCGAGGACCCGCGGCTCCTGAAGCGGCTCGCCGAGCGGGGCGTGACCTGCGAGGTGTGCCCGGCGTCCAACGTGGCGCTGGGGGTCTACGAGAAGCCCGAGGACGTGCCCCTGCGGACCTTGTACGACGCCGGGGTGCCGATGGCTCTGGGGGCCGACGACCCGCTGCTCTTCGGGTCACGGCTGGCCGCGCAGTACGAGATCGCGCGCAAGCACCACGCCTTCGACGACAGCGACCTGGCCGAGCTGGCCCGGCAGTCGGTGCGCGGCTCGGCCGCCCCCGTCGACATACAGGCGAAGCTGCTGTCAGGGATCGAGGAGTGGGTCAGCGGCTGATGCCCGCGAGGAGAGTGCGGGCGAGGGCCGCGGCGAACTCGTCGACGGGCTGCGGGGGCTGCTTGCCGACCGCGGAGTCGTAGGCGAAGGCGCGCTGCGCGCAGGCGCCCAGGAGGAGCGAGGCGGCCGCGAAGGTGTCGGCCCCGGGGTCGATGCGGCCGGCGTCGCGTTCGGTGCGGAGGTAGGCGTCGAGGGCCTCGATGGGCATGTGCGGGCCCGTGCCCATCTCCTGCATGGAGTCTTCGTGGCGGCGCTTGAGCTTGGTCTCGGCGTACAGGGACGCGGCGATCGGGAAGCTCTGGGCGTAGAAGTGGCTGGCCAGGCGGGCGATCTCGGCGAGGTTCTCCTCCACGGAGCGCTCCCCCGGGTCCTCGGCGAGGCGGCGCAGGAGCGGGCCGAGGCGCGGCAGCCGCTCCTGGAGGACGGCCACGAACAGCTCCTCCTTGCTCGCGAAGTGCTTGTAGAGCGCCGCTTCGGAGCAGCCCGCCGCCTTGGCGATCTCCTTGGTGGTGGCACGGGCGAGGCCGATGGTGCGCATGAGGTCGTGGGCCGCGTCGAGGATGCGGGCCCGGGTGGGCTTCTGCTGCATGTGCCGTCCAACCAACCTTGACGTAGGGGTGAGTGAATACTCACTCTAAGGGTGAGTGAATACTTACCCACCTGGGGAGGGTGCGCAATGAAGCTCACAGTGTTCGGTGCGACCGGCGGTGTCGGCGGGGAGATCGTCCGGCAGGCGCTCACGGCGGGCCACGAGGTCACGGCCGTCGTGCGCGACCCCGCACGGCTGAGCGCGACGGGAGAGTCCCTGGAGGTGGTCCGGGCCGATCTGACCGACCCGGAGTCCCTGCGGGCCGCGGTGGCCGGGCGGGACGCGGTCCTGTCGGGGCTCGGTGCGCGCAAAAAGGCGGACGCGGGGATCGCGACCGCGCTCACGCGCTCGGTGGTGCACGCGATGGAGGCCGAGGGGGTACGCAGGCTGGTCGTGGTGAGCGCGGCGCCGGTCGGCCCTCCGGCCGAGCGTCAGCCGGCGGTCGACCGGATCACGGTGGCCCTGGTCAGCAAGATCCTGAAGCCCGTGTACGACGACCTGCGGGCCATGGAGGCCGGCCTTGCGAGCAGCGCGACGGACTGGACGTCCGTGCGCCCGCCGAGGCTGCAGGACAAGCCGGTGACGGGCGTCTACCGCAAGGTCGTCGGGGGCACCCCGGCCAGCGGCCGGTTCATCGGGAGGGCCGATGTGGCGCACGCGATGCTGTCGGTGATCGACGACCTGTCGACGGTGAAGCAGGGCGTGGGCGTCGCGTACTAGAGGCCCGGAGGGGTGGGCGTCAGAGGCTGACGCCCACCGTCACCGGCTCATTGACCAGCGTGACCCCGAAGGCGTCCCGCACCCCGGCGACGACTTCACGGGCGAGGGCCAGCAGGTCCTCCGTGGTCGCGCCGCCGCGATTGGTGAGCGCCAGGGTGTGCTTGGTGGAGATGCGGGCCCGGCCCTCTCCGTAGCCCTTGGTGAAGCCCGCCTTGTCGATGAGCCAGGCGGCGGAGGTCTTCACGCGGCCGTCGTCCGTCGGGAAGGCGGGGGGTGCCACGTCCGGGCCGAGACGGTCCACCACGCGCGCGTGGAAGGCGGCGAACTCGTCCTCCGTGAGGATCGGGTTGGTGAAGAAGGACCCTGCCGACCAGCTGTCGTGGTCCTCGGGGTCGAGCACCATGCCCTTGCCCGCCCGCAGCTTCAGGACGGTCTCACGGGCGACGGCCGCCGGGACCCGGTCGCCCGCGTTCACGCCGAGGGCGCGGGCCGTCTCCGGGTACTTGAGGGGGGCGCTCATCCCTTGGGCGTCCTCCAGCACGAAGCGGACGCGCAGCACCACGAAGCGGTCGGGGTCGGCCTTGAAGCGGCTGTGGCGGTACGAGAAGTCGCACTCGGCGTTCGTGACGGAGACCGTCTCGTGCGTCTTCCTGTCGTACGCGATCACTTCGGTGATGGTCGACGAGACCTCCTGGCCGTACGCCCCCACGTTCTGGATCGGCGTCGCGCCCGCGGAGCCGGGGATCCCGGCGAGGCACTCGATGCCCGCGAGACCGGCGTCCACGACGCGGGCCACCGCGTCGGTCCACACCTCGCCTGCGGCCAACTCCAGCTTCGTGCCGTCGAGTTCGAAGCCCTTCGTGGCGATGCGCAGCGCGGTGCCGTCGAAGCCCTTGTCCCCGATGACGAGGTTCGAACCACCGCCGATGAGCAGCAGCGGGGTCCCGGATTCGTCGGCTTCGCGGACGGCGGCGATCACCTCGGCGTCGGTCGTCGCGGTGATCAGACGGGCCGCGGGACCGCCGAGCCGGAAGGTGGTCAGCGGGGCGAGGGGAGCATCGTGGAGTTCCTGCACGTGCTCAAGGGTACGGTCCGTGGCCCCGCCGCTCGGGCGGGGCCACGGACCGTGGGAGTGAGAGGGGCAGAACCGGTTCAGACGCCGGCGTGGGTGCGCGCCTCGGTCCCGGCCGCTGCCGGTACGGCACCGGTCGGCTCCTCGGTCACGGTCCGGCCCGGGAGCAGCGCGGCCGCCACCGCGCCCACGCCGACCAGCGCGGCGCCGACCCACAGCGCGGGCGCGAGGCCGTCCACGAAGTGCTGGGCGGGGCCGTAGCCACCCTGGGCGGAGAAGACCGAGGCGAGGATCGCGATGCCGAGGGCGCCGCCGACCTCCCGCAGGGCGTTGTTGGCGCCGGACGCGATGCCCTGCTCGGAGGGGCGGACGCTGGACATCACCAGGTTCGCCGCGGGGGCGAAGTACAGCGCCATGCCGATGCCGCTGATGATCAGGGCGGGCAGCTGGGCGGCGTACGAAACGCCGGGCTCCACGATGACCGCGAACCAGGCGAGGCCGACGGCCTGGAGCGCGAGGCCCGCGGTGACGACGGGGCGGCCGCCGAACCGGTCGGCGAGATAGGCCGCGAGGGGAGAGACGATCATCGGCATACCGGTCCAGGGGAGCATCCGCAGGCCCGCCTCGGTGGGCGAGTAGCCGAGGACGGTCTGCAGGAACTGGCTGAGCAGGAAGATCGCACCGAACATCCCGACGAACATCAGCATGCTCGCGGCGTTGATCGCGGAGAAGGCGCGGCTGCGGAAGAGCCGCATCGGCAGCATCGGGTTCTCGCTGCGGATGCCGTGGCGCACGAAGAGCGCCAGGAGCACGCCGCCGCCAATCAGACCGATGAGGACGGTCGCGCTGGTCCAGCCGTCGATGTTGCCGCGGATCAGCGCGTACACGATGCCGAAGAGCCCGCCGCTGGCCAGCACGGTTCCGGTGACATCGAGCGGTGCGCCCGTGCCGTACGACTCCGAGAGGCGCAGCCGGGCGAGCGGCAGCACCACCAGGCCGAGCGGGACGTTCAGCCAGAAGATCCACTGCCAGGACACGTGTTCGGTGAGGCTGCCGCCGATGAGCGGACCACTGGCCACCGCGAGGCCGTTGACGGCGCCCCATATCCCGTACACCATCCCGCGCTTGGCCACCGGAACGGCCGCCGTCAGCAGGGTCAGCGTCAGCGGCATCATGACCGCGGCGCCGACGCCCTGGACCGCGCGGGCGGCGACCAGCGCCTCGATGCCGGGCGCGAGGGCCGCGGCGGCGGAGGCTCCGGTGAAGATCGAGAGGCCGACGATGAAGAGCTTGCGGCGCCCGAAGCGGTCGCCCAGGGCCGCGCCGAACATCAGCAGCACGGCGAAGGTGAGGGTGTAGGCGCTCACCGTCCATTCGAGGTCGTGCAGCGCTCCCCCGAAGTCCTCGCGGATCGCGGGCAGGGCGGTGGTGACGACGAGGTTGTCGAGGGCCGCCATGAATCCGGCGACGCTGGTGATGGCGAGGGCCCAGGCCGCTTCCCCGCGCCGTGCTGTCTGCTGTGACATTGCTTTCCCCTGTGGTTAGTTATTGATGACTAACTTTCGTGGGCGCAAAAAGACGCACCCCCCTGACGCACGCGACTCACTTCTCGAGCTGCGACGAATCGTAGAAACCGGCCCACACCCGGTGGTCGGGCTTGAACCCCATCGACACCAGGACGTTGATCAGCATCCCGTAGGCGAGAAACTGCGCCGTGTCGCCGACGTCCGGCCCCAGCGCGAGGCGGACCGTGTCGTACATCTCCATCCAGCCGGCCCGCAGCACCTCGCCGAACTCCCGGTCCCCGGACGCCTCGGCGGAGGCCACGGCGACGTACATCTGCATCTGCATGAGCAGCATGTCGGGGTCGTCGGCGATGAGCGCCTGATAGGCCTCACCCATGGCATGCAGGGCCTCCTCCCCCTCGAGCCCCTCGGACGCCTTCCTGAAGACCTCGGCGACCTCCTGGCAGCAACGCCCGGATGCGGCGAGGAAGATCGCCTGCTTCCCCGGGAAGAGGCGGAAGAGATACGGCTGCGAGACGCCCACGCGCTTGGCGATCACCTCGGTGGACGTGCCGTTGTAGCCACCGCGGGCGAACTCGATCATCGCCGCGCGGATGACGCTCTCGCGTCGCTCCTCTGCGCTCATCCTGACCATGCGGCAAAGTTAGTGGCCAATCACTACCCAGTCAAGAGACCCGTGGCGACGGAGTGGCGAGCGCGCACAAGAAGGGGCACGAGTAACACGAGTCACGAGTAAGGGGCACCCCCCATGGCGGGTGCCCCTTACTCACTTCCTGCGTACGAAGGTCAGGCGAGCTGAACCACTGCGCGGGACATGCCAAGAACCTTCTGGCCCCCGCTCATCGCCACCAGGTCCACCCGGACCCGGTTGTCGTCGAGCTTCACGGCGACCTTGGCGCTGACCTCGATCAGCGCGCCCTTGTCGTCGTTCGGGACCACGACGGGCTTGGTGAAGCGCACGCCGTACTCGACGACGGCGGCCGGGTCGCCGACCCAGTCCGTCACCACACGGATCGCCTCGGCCATGGTGAACATGCCGTGCGCGATGACGTCGGGAAGGCCGACCTCCACCGCGAACTTCTCGTTCCAGTGGATCGGGTTGAAGTCACCGGAGGCGCCCGCGTACCGCACCAGCGTGGCGCGCGACACAGGAAAGCTCTGGGCCGTCAGCTCGGTGCCGACCTCGACGCTGTCGTACGAAATCTTGGCGGTCATCGACTCACGCTCCCTCTGCCGCGGGCTCCGCCGCACGCGCGACGAGCTTGGTCCAGGCGGTGACGACGTGCTCGCCCGCCTCGTCGTGGACCTCGCCGCGGATGTCCAGGATGTCGTTGCCCGCCAGCGACTTGATGGCCTCGATGGTCGAGGTGACCGTGAGCCGGTCCCCCGCACGCACCGGGCGGGTGTACGCGAACTTCTGGTCGCCGTGCACGACGCGGCTGTAGTCGAGCCCCAGCTGCGGGTCCTCGATGACCAGGCCCGCGGCCTTGAACGAGATGGCGAACACAAAAGTCGGCGGGGCGATCACATCGGGGTGCCCGAACGCCTTGGCGGCCTCCGCGTCGGTGTACGCCGGGTTGGTGTCGCCCACCGCCTCGGCGAACTCACGGATCTTCTCCCGGCCGACCTCATAGGGATCGGTGGGCGGGTAGGACCGCCCTACGAAGGACTGGTCGAGCGCCATGGACTCGGCACCTCCTGCAGGTATGGGTAAACGACGCGAGGCCGCCCCCAGAAATCGGGGACGGCCTCGTGTACGAGCCTGTATCTAGCGCGTTTCGCGGTGCGCAGTGTGCGCGTTGCAGCGCGGGCAGTGCTTCTTCATCTCAAGACGGTCCGGGTCGTTACGCCGGTTCTTCTTGGTGATGTAGTTCCGCTCCTTGCACTCCACGCAGGCCAGCGTGATCTTCGGGCGGACGTCTGTGGCAGCCACGTGAGTGCTCCTTGACGGACGGATGGACGGATGAACGCAAAAAAAGAGTAGCCGATCGAAGGTCCGACCCCACAATCGGCTACCAATTGAGTAGCGGTGACCGGACTTGAACCGGTGACACAGCGATTATGAGCCGCTTGCTCTACCGACTGAGCTACACCGCTGTAGATGCCGGATCCCCTCGCCCGAAGGCGAGGATCACTCGACATCAGAGCCCCAATACGGAATCGAACCGTAGACCTTCTCCTTACCATGGAGACGCTCTACCGACTGAGCTATTGGGGCGAGCGATGAAGACATTACACGGTTGGTCGCCGATCGCCCAAATCCGTTTCGCCGGGGCTGTCCAGGGGCATGTCGGCAGGCGTCACGGGCGCCTCACCACGTCACTTCGGCGCCACACACCACACCGGTTCGGCCCTCCCGCCACGCCCGTTCGGAGCCCGGCAGCACGCTTCTCCGGAGGCCCGCACCACGCCGGTACGACTATTTCGCTCCTCCTCGAAGAGGGCCGGTCGTCGCCCTAGGCTCGACCCACGCTGCGTGATCTTGGACGCCTTGGATCCGGACACCTCGGTGCCGCACGACGCCACGCCCCGCAGCCGCCCCCGAACCTCAGGAGCGCGATGCCCGACAGTCAGCCGCAGCCCCACTCCTCCGGCTCCTCAGGCTCCTCAGGTGATGACGCCGACGCCACCGCGCTGCTCCTGAGCGGCGCCCGGCTGACCGACGGCAGGACCGTGGACGTGCGGCTCGGCTCCGGGCGCATCGAAGCGGTCGGCACGGCGGGCAGCCTGACCGCGCACGCCGCGCGCGTGGACCTCTCCGGCTACCTCCTGCTGCCGGCCGCGGCCGAACCGCACGCGCACAGCGACACGGCGCTCTCCGCCGACGCGGAGGGCCCGGTCTCGTACGAACTCGCCGATGTCCAGCGCCGGACCACCGAGGCCGCCCTGCTGCAGCTCGGGCACGGCGCGACGGCGCTGCGCTCGCACGTGCGGATCGGTGACGTCCCGGGGCTCACGTCGATGGAGGCGGTGCTGCAGGCGCGGCGTTCGCTGCGCGGCCTGGTGGACCTGACGACCGTGGCCGTGCCGCGCCTGCTGACCGGGGTGGCCGGCGCCGACGGGCTCGCGATGCTGCGGGACGCGGTGAAGATGGGCGCCTCCGTGGTGGGCGGCTGCCCCGACCTTGACCCCGATCCGACCGGGTACGTGGAGGCGGTGCTCGAGGTCGCCGCCGAGCACGGCTGCCCCGTCGACCTGCACACGGACGGCAGCGATCCGGCGCGGCTCGGGCGGCTCGCGGCGATGGCGGGCGGGCTGCGGCCGGGGGTGACGATCGGGCCGTGCGGCGGGCTCGGGCGGCTGCCGTCGGACGTGGCCGCGCGGACCGCGGAACAGCTGGCGGCGGCCGGAGTGACGGTGGTGTGCCTGCCGCAGGGCGGGTGCGGAAGCGTGGACCGGCGGGGCGCCGTGGCGCCGGTCCGGCTGCTGCGGGCGGCCGGGGTGCGGGTGGCCGCGGGCAGCGGGGCCATGCGGGACGTGTCGAACCCCGTGGGGCGCGGGGATCCGCTGGAGGCCGCCTATCTGCTGGCCTCGCGGTGCGGGCTGCGCCCCGAGGACGCGTACGGAGCGGTGAGCACGGCGGCGCGGGCCGCGATGGGGCTTCCCCAGGTGCGGGTGGAGGCGGGCTTCCCCGCCGAGCTGCTCGCGGTGCGCGGCGACCGTCTCGCGGGGGCGCTCTCGCTCGCGTACAGCCGCATCGTGGTGCACCGGGGGCGCGTGGTGGCACGGACGAGCGCGGTGCGCGAGTACTGCGATTCGGCTGCCGCCGTGGCGCTCGACCTGCCGCGACAGGGCCGCTCGAAGAAGGACGGTCCTGGGCGGTCCAAGGGCGCGGAACCGTCGTGAGGGCGGGCTTGAGGGAGGGGCCACAGAAGGGCTCGCTGAAGCACTTGAGGGCGGGCGGCGGTTCCTGACGCGCCCCCGCGTGCGCGGGGCGATCTTGCGAGGGCTGCCGTACGGTCGGAGGCATGCGCATTGTCATCGCTGGAGGTCATGGTCAGATCGCGCTGCGGCTCGAGCGGTTGCTCGCCGCGCGGGGTGACGAGGTCGTCGGGCTCGTCCGCAGAAGCGGGCAGGAAGCCGATCTGCGGGACGCGGGTGCCGAGGCCGCGCTGTGCGACCTGGAGTCGGCGTCCGTCGACGAGGTCGCCGGGCTTCTGGAGGGCGCCGACGCGGCCGTCTTCGCCGCGGGCGCGGGGCCGGGCAGCGGGGCCGACCGCAAGAACACCGTGGACCGCGACGCCGCCGTGCTCTTCGCGGACGCCGCGGAGCGCGCCGGAGTGCGGCGCTATGTGGTCGTGTCGTCGATGGGCGCGGATCCCGCGCACAAGGGCGACGAGATCTTCGACGCCTATCTGCGGGCCAAGGGCGAGGCCGACGCATCCGTACGCGGCCGCAAGGCCCTGGACTGGACGATCCTGCGCCCCGGCATGCTGACGGACGACGCGGGCACCGGACTCGTGCGCCTGGAGGCCTCGACCGGACGCGGGCCGATCCCGCGTGACGACGTGGCCGCGGTGCTCGCGGAGCTTGTCGACTCGTCGGCGACGGCGGGTCTGACGCTGGAGCTGATCAGCGGGTCCACACCGGTGTCCGTGGCGGTCAAGTCCGTTGCGGGGAACTGACGTCCGTACGGCGAAGTCGGTCTCCTGAGGGAAGTCGGTCTCCTGAGGGATGTCCCGCGCGCGGGGCGGTGCTTGGCTGTGGGCACCGCCTACGTGAGGAACACCATGCCCGCCGCCGAAGTGCCCGCCGCGCACGAAGCTCTCCTGCGGCAGATGTACGCCGTCTTCAGTACCGAAGAGCGCGACGCGTTCATCCCCCGTTCCCTGGCACCCGACGTGGACTGGCCGAACCTCCTGGACAACACGCGCGCCCGCGGCATCCCGGCGGTCCGCGCCTACTGGGCACGGCAGTTCGCGGTGATGCACCCCCTGGTGCACCTGGAGCGGCTGCGGCTCGACGACGACGGACGGCGGGTCGTGGCGACCGTGCGGCCAGGACTGCGGGACGAGACGGGCGACCACTGGGCGCCGTCGACGGTCGAGCACGTCTACACGTTCCGCGACGACGGCCTGGTGAGCCGGATGGACGTACGGCAGCCGTAGCCGCCCCACAGGCAGGCACCCCACAGATTGCCCCGCAGATGCCCCAGGACGCCCTGGAGAGCCGTGAGAGCGCCTCAGAACAGCGGGAGCTGGCCAGGGAAGTCCGGGACCGTGTAACCGTCCAGAGCGGGCTGTGCGGCGCCCAGCAGGGCCTGCCTGCGCGAGCCCGGACAGGAGACGAGGTCGCCGCTGCCGCGCTGCCCCGGCGGATCGTGACGGGCGAACCGGCCACCGACGACGGCGATTTCCCGGCGGCACTCGGGGCAGTTCCTGCGGCGCGATGAGGACGGTGTGGATGACATGGACGACATGGACGACATGGCCTCAGCGTACGAAAAGACCCCCTCCAGCTTGCGTTTCCGCAAGACCGGAGAGGGTCTCCTTCGTGTGGCGGCGCCAGGATTCGAACCTGGGAAGGCTGAGCCGGCAGATTTACAGTCTGCTCCCTTTGGCCGCTCGGGCACACCGCCTGGGTCGCTGCCTGGAATCGTTCGCTTTGCGCGGCGCTCCGTGGCAACGACGTAAACGATACCTGATGCACAGGGGTGCTTCGCCACCCGATTGATCAGTACCCGGCACGGGGGCGGTGGCTAGGCTTTGCGGATGCGGCCGGGCACCGAAGGCCGTGCACCAGCTGAGTACGCAGACCCCGATACAAGGAGCCACAGGACATGGCCGACTCCAGTTTCGACATCGTCTCGAAGGTCGAGCGGCAGGAGGTCGACAACGCCCTCAACCAGGCCGCCAAGGAGATCTCGCAGCGCTACGACTTCAAGGGCACGGGTGCCTCGATCGCCTGGTCCGGCGAGAAGATCCTGATGGAGGCGAACGGCGAGGAGCGGGTCAAGGCGATCCTCGACATCTTCCAGTCCAAGCTGATCAAGCGCGGCATCTCGCTCAAGTCGCTGGATGCGGGCGAGCCCCAGCTGTCCGGCAAGGAGTACAAGATCTTCGCCTCGATCGAGGAGGGCATCTCCCAGGAGAACGCGAAGAAGGTTGCCAAGATCATCCGCGATGAGGGCCCGAAGGGCGTCAAGGCGCAGGTCCAGGGCGACGAGCTGCGGGTCAGCTCGAAGAGCCGTGACGACCTGCAGGCCGTGCAGGCGCTGCTCAAGGGGCAGGACTTCGACTTCGCGGTGCAGTTCGCCAACTACCGGTAGCCGCCAGTAAGTACTGGTGCTTTCTCGTCGTACGACGCCGAAGGGCGGGCACCCGGTTCGGGTGCCCGCCCTTGCTGCTGGCCGCAGATCGGGGGACCGGCGCCTCAGGGGGCGCGGAGCGTGCGGGTGGGCTCAGCGGCGCGAGTGGCCGAAGAAGATGCGGTAGACGACGAGCAGAGCGAGTGAGCCGCCGATCGCCGCCACCCAGGTCGGGCCGTCGTAGAAGTCGTTGGCTATCGGGCGGTCGAGATAGCGCGCGGAGTACCAGCCGCCGATGAACGCGCCTGCGATGCCGATGACGGTCGTGCCGATGAAGCCGCCCGGGTCGCGGCCCGGCAGCAGGACCTTGGCCACGGCACCGGCGAGCAGCCCCAGAACGATCCAGCTGATGATGCCCATGCGGTGTACCTGCCCCTCGTTGTGCTGTCTTCCTTGAAGACGTCACAGGGGCGGGGCACGGTTGCGGTGATCGGCTCGGTGCGGTGTATGACACACGCTTACCGGGCCGCGGCGCGGCCCGGATGGGGCTCTAGCGCTGCGCGAACGGCTGGTCCGTACGCACGATTTCGCGGCCGAGCGGCATCAACGACACCGGGATCAGCTTGAAGTTGGCGACGCCCAGCGGGATGCCGATGATCGTGACGCACAGGAGGAAGCCCGTGACGATGTGGCCGAGCGCGAGCCACCAGCCCGCCAGGACCAGCCACAGGACGTTGCCGACGCAGGACGGCGCGCCCGCGTCGCGGCGCTCAACTGTCGTGTACCCGAAGGGCCACAGGGCATAGCGGCCGATCCGGAAGCTGGCGAGGCCGAACGGGATGCCGATGATCGTGATGCACAGGATCAGCCCCGCGACGAGATAGCCGAGGAACATCCAGAAGCCGCACAGGAGGAGCCAAATGACGTTGAGGATTGTCTTCACTGGTGGCGACCTGCCATCTGCTCGAGCCGGGCAATGCGCTCCGCCATCGGCGGGTGCGTGGAGAACATCTTGGACATGCCCTGCCCCGGACGGAAAGGGTTCGCAATCATCATGTGACTTGCCGTCTCAAGGCGTGGCTCGGGCGGCAGCGGAAGCTGCTTGGTGCCCGCGTCGAGCTTACGCAGGGCGCTCGCGAGGGCCAGCGGGTCCCCCGTCAGCTGCGCGCCGGACGCATCGGCCTCGTACTCCCTGGAGCGGCTGATCGCGAGTTGGATGACGGAGGCGGCCAGCGGTCCCAGGAGCATGATCAGGAGCATGCCGAAGATGCCGGGGCCTTCGTTGTCGTTCGACCTGCCGATCGGGATCAGCCAGGCGAAGTTGACCAGGAACATGATCACCGAGGCGAGTGCGCCGGCGACCGACGAGATCAGGATGTCGCGGTTGTAGACGTGGCTGAGCTCGTGGCCGATGACGCCGCGCAGCTCGCGCTCGTCCAGGAGGCGCAGGATGCCGTCGGTGCAGCACACCGCAGCGTTGCGCGGATTGCGGCCCGTCGCGAACGCGTTCGGTGCCTCGGTGGGCGAGATGTAGAGACGGGGCATGGGCTGGCGGGCCTGGGTCGAGAGCTCGCGGACCATGCGGTACAGCTCGGGTGCCTCGAATTCGCTCACCGGGCGCGCGCGCATGGCGCGCAGGGCGAGCTTGTCGCTGTTCCAGTACGCGTACGCATTGGTGCCGAGCGCCACGAAGAGCGCGACGATCAAGCCCGTACGTCCGAAGAAACTGCCGATGACGAGGATGAGAGCGGACAGTCCCCCGAGGAGTACGGCGGTCTTCAGCCCGTTGTGCCGGCGGTGCACGGTACGCCCTCCTGTGGTGCGTGGGGGAACCCTCTGTCTACTGGTGCTTCCACTCTTCAGTGGACCCTCCCGTACTGGTCAACGCCAGGCGGGGAGCACTAGTTCCCTTGTGCGCGCAGGAGCGATGTGGGCCGCTCGGGTGATGCCCGAGCGGCCCAGTGGAGACCTTGTGGCGAAGGCGAACGCGTCAGAAGAGGCCGGTGTCGGAGAACCTCAGGACGAGCTGCGGCGCGCCGGAGAGCGCGATGCCGAGGACCGCGGTCAGGGCGATGGCCGCCGTCAGGGGCGCCGGGACGCGGTGCTTGACCGGCTCGCCCTCGGGGGCGCGGAAGAGCAGCGCGGTCCACTGGAGGTAGTAGAAGAGGGCGATCACCACGTTCACGGCCATCACCACGGTGAGCCAGCCCAGGCCCGCGTCGACCGCCGCCGAGAAGACGGTGACCTTCGCGAAGAGGCCGATGATGCCCGGCGGCAGGCCCGCGAGGCAGAGCAGGAAGAAGCCGAGCACCAGGGCCGCGAGGGGGCTCCTCGCGTACAGGCCCCGGTAGTCGCTGACGCGGTTCAGGCGCTGGGTGCGGCCCACCAGCGCGGCGACGGCGAAGGCTCCGAGGTTCACGGCCGCGTACATCAGGGCGTACGCGACGGTGGAACCGATGGCCTTCTCGGCCTCAGCGGGGTTGTCGGCGTATCCGGCGGCGGCGATCGGCACCAGGAGGTATCCCGCCTGGCCGACCGATGACCAGGCGAGCAGCCGGACGGCGCTGTACGCGCGCGTGGACTGCTGGCGCAGCGCCGCCACGTTGCCCGCGGTCATGGTGAGGGCGGCGAGCACGGCCAGTGCGGGGCCCCACACGTCCGCGTACGAGGGGAAGGCGACGACGGTGACGAGGATCAGGCCGGTGAAGCCGACCGCCTTGCCGACCACGGAGAGGTAGGCCGCCACCGGCAAGGGGGCGCCCACGTAGGTGTCGGGCACCCAGAAGTGGAAGGGCACGGCGGCCACCTTGAAGGCGAAGCCGACCAGGGTGAGGGCGACGCCGGTCTGGGCGAGCGTGTCGAGCTGTCCGTCGACGTGCTGGAGCTCTTCGGCGATCTCCGTGAGGTGCAGGGTGCCGGTCGCGGCGTACACGAAGCTGACGCCCATCAGCGTCACGGCGGTCGCGGTGACGGAGGAGAGGAAGAACTTCAGGGCCGCTTCGGAGGACCGCTTGTCGCCGTGCCGCAGGCCCACGAGCGCGAAGGCGGGCAGCGAGGCGACCTCCAGGGCGACGACGAGCGTGGCGAGATCGCGCGAGGCGGGCAGCAGCGCGGCGCCCGCGGCGGAGGAGAGCAGCAGGAACCAGAACTCCCCTTCGGGGAGTTCCTTCTCCGTGCCGTTCGCGTCCTTGAGCGCGCTCATCGAGAGCAGCGCGGCCAGCAGGGCGCCGCCGAGGACGAGCAGTTGGATGACGAGCGTGAAGCGGTCGGCGGTGTAGCTGCAGGCGTCCGCGCCGCCGGTCAGGCAGAACGTCGAGCGGTCGTCGTTCAGGATCGGCAGCAGGGAGAGCGCGGCGACGGCGAGGCCCGCCACGGAGATCCAGCCGAGCAGCGCCTTCTTCTTGTCGCCCACGAAGAGGTCGGCGACGAGCACGAGGAGACCGACGACGGCCGCGATGGTGGGCGGAGCGATCGCGAGCCAGTCGACGGACTGGACGACGCCGGCGGCGCTTTCGGCGGCCACGGTCACGACTTGCCTCCTGAGAGGAGCTGCTGCACGGCCGGGTCGGTGAGGCCGAGCAGAGCGGCGGGCCAGAGTCCGGCGAGGACGGTGAGGGCGACGAGCGGGGTCCAGGCGGCGAACTCATAGCCCTGGACGTCGGCGAGCGCCGGGGTATCGGTCGTGGCGGCGCCCTGGGGCATCGGGCCCATGCAGACGCGGCGTACGACGATGAGCATGTACGCGGCGGTGAGCAGGGTGCCGAAGGCGGCGATCGCCATGAAGGTGAGGAAGGCGGGGCGGCTGAGGTCGTCGGCGGGCTTGAACGCGCCGAACAGGGCGAGCATCTCGCCCCAGAACCCGGCCAGGCCCGGCAGGCCCAGCGAGGCGACGGCGCCGAAGGCGAGGAGGCCGCCCAGGCGCGGGGCCTTGCCGTAGAGCGCTGCGCCCGATTCCTGCGCGAGGGTGTCGAGGTCGCTGGTGCCGGTGCGGTCCTTCAGCGCGCCCACGAGGAAGAACAGCAGGCCGGTGATGAGACCGTGCGCGATGTTGGCGAACAGCGCGCCGTTCACGCCGGTCGGGCTCATCGTCGAGATGCCGAGCAGGACGAAGCCCATGTGGCCCACGGACGAGTACGCGATGAGGCGCTTGAGGTCGCCCTTCGCGCCCTGCTTGGCGAGGGCGAGGCAGGCGAGCGAGCCGTAGATGATCCCGACGACCGCGAAGGCCGCGAGGTACGGCGCGAACTCCCGCATCCCGTCCGGCGCGACCGGCAGCAGGATCCGGACGAAGCCGTACGTGCCCATCTTCAGCATCACACCGGCCAGCAGGACCGAGCCGACGGTGGGCGCGGCGGTGTGCGCGTCCGGCAGCCAGCTGTGCAGCGGCCACATCGGCGTCTTGACCGCGAGCCCGATCCCGATCGCCAAAACCGCGATGACCTGCACGGATGTGGTCAGCCCGCGGCCGTTGTCAGTGGCGAGTGCCACCATGTCGAATGTGCCGGACTTGAGGCCGATGAGGAGGAGACCGAGCAGCATCACGACGGAGCCGAGCAGCGTGTAGAGGATGAACTTCCAAGCCGCTTGCGTGCGTTGGGCGCCGCCCCAGCGCGCGATGAGGAAGTACATCGGGATGAGGACCATCTCGAACGCCAGGAAGAACAGCAGCAGATCGAGGACGGCGAAGGTCGCGAGGGTGCCGGACTCGAGCACGAGGATCAGCGCGACGAATGCCTTGGGAGACGGGCCCGCAGGCATTTTGAAGTAGGAGTGCAGCGCGCAGAGGAAGGTCAGCAGCGCGGTCAGGACCAGGAGGGGGAGCGAGATGCCGTCGATGCCGAGGTGGATGCGCACGTCGAGTGCGGGGATCCAGCTGATATCGGTCGTGGCCTGCATCTTTGACGGGTGGTCATGGTCGAAGCCGAGCGCCAGGACGATCGCCGCGATGAGGATGACGCCGGTCACGATCACGCCGTGGCGCAGCACGGCCTGGTCGGGCGACTTCCCCTTCAGTCCGGGCGGGGCCGGGAGCAGGGCGGCCACGGCGCCGAGGAGCGGGCCGACCACGATCAACGCCAGAAGAAGCTGCATCACGGATTCACTGATATCGATCACGGCTGCTCACGCTCCGACGGTGGCGACGAGGACGGCGGCGACAGCCAGGACGACGGTGCCTGCGAGCAGCGCGCTCAGGTAGGTCTGCACGTTGCCGGTCTGCGCGCGGCGGACGGCCGCGCCGAGCCAGCGGGGTGCGGTGCCCGCGCCGCGTACGTACGTGTCGACGACCTCGCGGTCCAGGAACCGGACCAGGCGCGCGGCGGCCTGGACGGGGCGCACGAACAGCGCGGCGTAGAGGGCGTCGAGGTGGAAGCCGACGGCGGCGTGCCGGTGCAGCGGGCCGAGCAGGAGGCGGCCGGGGTCGGCCGGGTCGTGGGCGGCGGCCACGTCTCCGTAGGCGGGGGTGTGTGTGGCGATGGCCTCGGCCTCGACCAGGCCTCCGTCGGCCCCCGCGTCGACGGCGACCGCGCCCATCGGGTGGCGGACGGCGAGCGCCGTGGTGTGGCGCCAGGCTCCGTACGTGACGAGCCCGCCGACGAGGGCGAGTCCCGTGCCGAGGACGGAGGTGGTGAGGGTCGGGGTGAGCGAGTGGCCGTCGAACCAGTCCGGCAGGACGCCGACGGTGAGGCCGAAGGCGAGTGAGGGCACGGCGAGCACCCAGAGCACGGCGGTCATCGTGATGGGCTGGCGGCCGTGGTCCGGGGCTGCGGGGCCCTGGCCGTTGAAGGCGAGGAGCCACAGGCGCGTCGCGTAGGCCGCGGTGAGCAGGGCGGTGACGAGACCGGCGACGAGGACGATCCAGCCCGCCGCGGTGGGGGCGGTCTCGGAGTGTCCGGTGGCCGCGTGCTCGGCGGCGCCCAGGACGGCTTCCTTGGAGAAGAAGCCGCTGAAGGGCGGGATCGCGGCGAGCGCGAGGAGCGCCACGGTCATCGTCCAGAAGGCGTCGGGAACCCGGTCGCGCAGGCCCTTCATGCGGGACATCGCGGCGAGGGAGTTGGTGCCGGCGGCGTGGATGATCACGCCCGCTCCGAGGAAGAGGAGCGCCTTGAAGGCGCCGTGCGAGAGGAGGTGGAAGACGGCGGCCCCGCGGTCGCCGACGGCGAGGGCGCCGGTCAGATAGCCGAGCTGGCCGATCGTCGAGTAGGCGAGGACGCGCTTGATGTCGTCCTGGGCGAGCGCGGCCAGGGCCGATCCCGCCATCGTGACGGCGGCCATGACGGCGAGGACGACCAGGGCTGCCGACGAGGCGGCGAAGACCGGGAGGAGCCGGGCCACGAAGTAGACACCGGCGGCGACCATCGTCGCGGCGTGGATGAGCGCGGAGACGGGGGTCGGGCCGGCCATCGCGTCGGGCAGCCAGGTGTGCAGCGGGAACTGCGCGGACTTGCCCGCCACACCGGCCAGGAGCAGCAGGGCGATCAGCGTCGGGTGGTCCAGGCCGCCGTCGGCGACCTTCGCGAGGATCGTCGTGATGCGGAACGACCCGGCGTCGACGGCGAGCGCGAACAGGCCGATCAGGAAGGGGACGTCGCCGAGCTTGGTGACCAGGAAGGCCTTGAGGGAGGCGGCGCGGGCTTCGGGCGTCTCCCAGTAGTGGCCGACGAGGAAGTACGAGCAGATGCCCATGATCTCCCAGCCGACCAGGAGCACCATCAGGTCGCCGGAGTAGACGACGAGCAGCATCGCGGAGGTGAAGAGGGAGACGAGAGCGGCGTACGAGGGGTAGCGCGGGTCGTCGCGCAGGTAACCCGTCGAGTAGATCTGCACGCAGGAGGCGACGACGCCGACCAGGACGGCGACCAGGGCGGCGAAGCCGTCGATGTGCAGGGCGAGTTCGATGGGGACCGAGCCGGTCGGGGTGAGCTCGGTGGCGGAGTCGATGTCGGCGCCGCCGCCGTGGCGGGCCGCGACCAGGACGGCGATGACCAGCGCCGCCAGGGTGGGCAGCACCGCGAGGGGGCGTACGAGACCCGGGACGGTGCGGCCGAGCAGCAGGCCTGCGACCGCGCCGAGGAACGGCAGGAGGGGGACGAGTACGGCGAGGGTGGTCGTGGTCACGCGGTGGCCTCAGCCTTCTGCGACTTCTGCGACTTCTCTGCCGGGGCGGGCTCCTCGGTGGCCGCGCCCTCGGCATCGTCTTCGGGGTCGTCGGGGCCCTCGGCGGTGTCGCGGAGTTCGTCGACGGCGGAGGAGCCGCGGTTGCGGTAGACCGCGAGGACGATCGCGAGGCCGATGCCGATCTCCGCCGCGGCGATGGCGATGGTGAAGAGGGTCAGGGCCTGGCCGGAGTGGAGGGCGTCGCGGAGCCAGACGTCGAAGGCGACCAGGTTGAGGTTGACGGCGTTGAGCATCAGCTCGACGGACATCAGGACCAGGATCGCGTTGCGGCGTGCGAGGACTCCGTACAGGCCTACGCAGAAGAGGAGGACGGCCAGGACGGCGGGATAGGCGAGGTGCATCAGCGCTGCTCCTTGTCGCCGGTAGTGCCGGTGTCGCCGTTCAGGCGGGTCATGCGGGCGTTCCTGCGGGAGAGGACGATCGCGCCGACCAGGGCGGCGAGGAGCAGGACCGAGAGGGCCTCGAAGGGCAGCACCCAGTGCTGGAAGAGGAACTTTCCGGTCACGGCGGTGGAGCCCTGGGCCTCGTCGGCGGCGCGGTCGAGGTCGATCCAGGTCGTCCGGAAGGCGTCGACGACGACCCAGACCAGGGCGGCCGCCGCGAGGACGGCCACCGCGAGCGCGACCGGACGATTGCCCGAATCGGCGTCCGGGGAGCGGCCGATGGGGGCCCGCGTCAGCATCAGACCGAAGAGGAGGAGGACGACGACGGAGCCGACGTAGATGAGGACCTGCACCCAGGCGATGAACTCGGCGGTGAGCAGGAGGTACTCGACAGCCAGGCCGCCGAGCGTCGCCACCAGCCACAGGGCGGCGTGCACCAGCTGCTTGGTGGTGACGGTGACGATCGCCGAGCCGAGGGTGACGAGGCCGACCAGGAGGAAGGCGATCTCCACCCCTGTCGGGGAGAGGAAGCCTTGGGGGGCGTTGGCCGCCAGGGGGGCCAGAGGGGCGGTTGCTGCGAGGGTCACGCGTCTCCCTCCGGTCCGGCTGCTTCGGCTTCCTGGGCCGCGGCGAGCTTCTCCGCCGCCTTGCGGGCGGTGACGATCTCCTTGGGCTCCTCGGCCGCGGGGTCCAGGGCCGGCGGGGCCGGGACCGTCCACATCCAGTCGCGGAGCTTGTCGCGCTCGTGGGTGAGTTCGTGGATGTCGGTCTCGGCGTACTCGAACTCCGGGGACCAGAACAGTGCGTCGAAGGGGCAGACCTCGATGCAGATGCCGCAGTACATGCAGAGGGAGAAGTCGATGGCGAAGCGGTCGAGGACGTTGCGGCTGCGCTCGCGGCCGCCTTCGACGGCCGGCGGGACCGTCTCCTTGTGGGAGTCGATGTAGATGCACCAGTCCGGGCACTCACGGGCGCAGAGCATGCAGACCGTGCAGTTCTCCTCGAAGAGACCGATGACGCCCCGGGTGCGGGGCGGGAGTTCGGGCTGGTGCTCCGGGTACTGCTCGGTGACGGTCTTCTTCGTCATCGTGCGGAGGGTGACGGCGAGGCCCTTGGCCAGGCCGCTGCCAGGGATCGGAGGCATTAGTTGATCGCCACCTTCACGATTCCGGTGAGCGCGATCTGCGCGAGGGCGAGCGGGACGAGGAGGGTCCAGGAGAGCTTCTGGAGCTGGTCCTCGCGGAGACGGGGGTAGCTGACGCGCAGCCAGATCACGAGGAAGGCGAGTACGCCCGTCTTCAGGAGGGTCCAGACCCAGCCGAGGCCGTCGGCGCCCCAGGGGCCGTGCCAGCCGCCGAGGAAGAGGACGGTGGTGAGGCCGCAGAGGACGACGATTCCGGCGTACTCGGCGAGGAGGAAGAGGGCGAAGCGCAGGCCCGTGTACTCGGTGTACGCACCGAAGATGATCTCCGAGTCGGCGACCGGCATGTCGAAGGGCGGGCGCTGGAGTTCGGCGAGGCCCGCGACGAAGAAGACGAGGGCGCCGACGATCTGCCAGGGCAGCCACCACCACTCGAAGGCGTTGAGGATGCCGGGCAGCGACACCGTCCCCGCCGCCATCGCGACCGAGGCCGCGGCGAGCAGCATCGGGAGTTCGTACGCGAGGAGCTGGGCGGCGGTGCGCAGGCCACCGAGGAGGGAGAACTTGTTGGCGCTCGCCCAGCCCGCCATGAGCGAGCCGAGTACGCCGACGCCCATGACCGCGAGCACGAAGAAGATGCCCGCGTCGACGAGTTGGCCGACGGCGCCTTCGCTCGGGCCGATGGGGATGGCCACCAGGACGAGGAGGTAGGGCAGCAGGGCGACGGCGGGGGCAAGCTGGAAGATGCGGCGGTCGGCCTCGGCCGGTACGACGTCCTCCTTCTGCGCGAACTTGACTCCGTCGGCGACGAGCTGGGCCCAGCCGTGGAAGCCGCCCGCGTGCATGGGGCCGAGGCGGCCCTGCATGTGGGCCATCACCTTGTGCTCGGTCTGGCCGATGACCAGGGGCAGGACGAGGAAGACGGCGAAGACGATGAGGAGACGCAGGGCGACGTCGAGCGCGTCGGTCACTCCGTGCCTCCTGGGCGGTCGTTCTCTGCGGGCTGGTCGTTCTCTGCGGGCTGGCCGTTGGCTTCGGGCTGGCCGTTGGTTTCGGGGCCGTTGTCTTCAGGGCCGTCGGGGCCGTTGTCTTCGGTGGTGTCGGCGGGCTTCTTGGTGTCCTCGAACGCCGGGCGGGCCTGGTGCCATGGGGCGTCGGAACTGGCCGGGGGCTTCTCGGACTTCGCCTCGGGTGCCGAGGCAGCCTCCGCCTTCGGCTCCGGCGTCTTCGACTCCGGCGGCGGTTCCGGCGCCGGTCGCTGCGACGCCGAGCCCTGGCTCACGCTGCGCGACCGGCGCGGAGCAGGTGCCTCCGGCTGCGCGCCCTCGGCCTGACCCGCAGCCGCCGAACCCGCGGCCGCAGGCCCGCCAGCCGCCTGGCTCGCCGAGCCCTCGCCCGCCGTGCGCGCCCGGCGTACGGGACGGTCGCCTGCCGCGCGGGCGGCGCCGCGGGCCGGGCGGGCCGGGGCCGCGGGGAGTTGGCCCTTCAGGGGGCCCCATTCGTTCGGGTCGGGTACGCCCGGAGGCAGCATCTGGCGGCGCTTGGGACCGCCGTGCTCCGACTCCCCCGGCTCCTTCGCGCCGGGCCACGCCTTCGCGACCCGCGCCGCCAGGACGAAGTCCTTGCGCAGGGGGTGGCCTTCGAAGGTGTCCGGCAGGAGCAGCGGCACCAGGTGCGGGTGGCCTTCGAAAGCGACGCCGAACATCTCGTGCGTCTCGCGCTCGTGCCACGCCGCGCCCGCGTAGACGTCGACCGCGGTCGGCAGGACCGGGGCGTCGTGCGGGACGGTCGTACGGATGAGGAGACGACGTACCGGAGAGAGGGCGACGACGTGGGCCGAGACGAGAAAGCCCGTGCCCGGTTCGTCGACGGCGCTCAGCCAGTCGAAGTAGGTGCAGGTCAGGGTCGTGCGCGCGGTTTCGAGCGCCGCGATCCACGAGCTCGGCGGGACGTCGACCGTCAGGAGGTCGTACGACTCGTCCGCCGTGGCCTCCGCGCCGAAGAGCTCCTCGACGGGGCTCGGCAGCCAGCCGGTCATGCCTTCCCCTCCCCCGCCACGGACTCGGGCCCGGACCCGGACTCGGCCCCGGACCGGGACTCAGCCCCGGAATCAGCCCCGGACGCACTCGCCGCCGGCGGCTTCACGAGTCCGCTCTGCAGAGCCGCCACCGAAGGGCGTCCACCAGTGCCGTACCGCTCCGCCAGCGACTCCCGAGCGATCTTCTCCTGGAGCTTGAGGATGCCCTGGAGCAGCGCTTCGGGTCGGGGCGGGCAACCGGGTACGTACACGTCGACCGGAATGATCTGGTCGACGCCCTTGGTCACCGCGTACGAATCCCAGTACGGACCGCCGCAGTTGGAGCAGGCGCCGAAGGAGATGACGTACTTGGGCTCGGGCATCTGCTCGTACAGGCGCTTCACGGCCGGGGCCATCTTGTCCGTGACCGTGCCCGACACCACCATCAGGTCGGCCTGGCGCGGGCCGGGCGCGAACGGGATCACGCCGAGCCGGATGAAGTCGTGCCGGGCCATGGAGGCGGCGATGAACTCGATGGCGCAACAGGCGAGGCCGAAGTTGAAGACCCACAGCGAGTACCGGCGGCCCCAGTTGAGGACCACCTTCATCGGCTCGGGTGCCAGGCGCGAGAGCACGCCCAGCTTCTGCGGCTCGGGCGTGGGGAGCAGGGTCGGCTCGGGCAGGAGCACGGGCTCCGGGGTCACGTCCATGTGAGGACGCCCTTCTTGTATGCGTACAGCAGGCCCACGGTCAGGAAGCCGAGGAAGATGAACATCTCCACCAGCGTCGTCGCACCGTAGCCGGGCGCGGCGAAAACCGTCGCCCAGGGGAAGAGGAAGATCGAGTCGACGGCGAAGATGACGTAGAGGAACGCGTAGACGTAGTAGCGGACCTGGGTGTGGGCCCAGCCGTCGCCGACCGGGTCGACGCCGCACTCGTACGTCAGGAGCTTCTCGGGTGTCGGCACGACGGGCCGCAGCAGCCGCCCCGCACCGAAGGCGACGGCGACGAACAGCACGCCGACGACGGCGAGCAGTCCGACGACGGAGTACGACTGGTAGTAGCTCGCCGCGACGTCTGTCACGTGCACGTCAGCCCCTCACTCCCTGACCGCCTCTGACACTCATCACTGTTCGACGATCTGTACGCACGGGAGTCTAGGGCCTGCTAAAGACGAGGTAAGCAGAGCGTCACGCATCGGCAAGGACTGATCGGCCGTGACGGGGCGCCTCGGGTGAACCGCGGGTGCACCGCGAGTGCACCGGCGGGTGCACCGACGGGTGGGGTTATCCCCCGGGAGTCCGGGCGGCCCTCCTCATGGCATCGCGGCGACAAGCCGTGCACTCTGGCGCGTATGACCGCAAGCACCAGGCCCTCGTCCACGCCCCCGCCACCACCCGCGCGCTTCGCGGCGTACGACCGGCAGACCTGGAAGGAGATCGCCCACCTCCTCGCCAACCTGCCGCTGGGCGTGGCCGGTTTCGTGTACGTGGTCGTGACGCTCGCGGCCGGCGGCGGTCTCGCCGTGACCGTCGTCGGCCTGCCGCTGCTCGCGGGCGCGCTCCTCGGTGCGCGCCTCATCGGCAAGTGGGAGCGGGCGCGGGCGCGGATGCTGCTCGGGCTGCGGATCGACGAGCCGAGTCCGATGCCGAGGCAGCGGGGGCACGGCTTCTTCGGCTGGCTGTGGACGAGCCTGAAGGATCCGGTCGGCTGGCGCACGATGCTGTACTCGTTCATGCGGCTGCCCTGGGGCGTGGTGACGTTCACCGTCAGCGTGATCGGGCTCTTCGTGCTGTGGCCGGTGCTCCCTTACATCGTGCGCGGACTGACCAACGCCGATCGCGCGATGGTGCGCGGACTCCTCTCGCCCTCCGACGAACTGGAGCGGCGCATCGTCGAGTTGGAGTCGGACCGCGGCGTCGTGGTCGACACGGCGGCGGCCGACCTGCGCCGCATCGAGCGCGACCTGCACGACGGGGCACAGGCCCGCCTGGTGGCGCTCGCCATGGGGCTCGGTCTGGCCAAGGAGAAGCTCCTGGAGGGGCAGGCCGACGACACGGTGGCGGCGATGGTCGACGAGGCGCACGGCGAGGTGAAGCTCGCCCTCCAGGAGCTGCGCGACCTCGCCCGCGGCATCCACCCCGCGGTCCTGACCGACCGAGGCCTGGACGCGGCACTGTCCTCGCTCGCCGCCCGGTGCACGGTCCCGGTGAAGGTGACGGCCGATCTGCCGTCGCGCCCGGCCGCGGCGATCGAGGGCAGCGCGTACTTCACGGTCTCCGAGCTCCTGCAGAACGTCAGCAAGCACAGCGGGGCGCGTACGGCGTCCGTGGAGGTGTGGCGCGCCGATCAGCGCCTCCTCATCCAGGTGTGGGACGACGGCCGGGGCGGCGCGAGTCTGGACGGGGGCACGGGCATGGCGGGGCTCGCGGACCGGCTCGGCGCGGTCGACGGCCTGTTCGTGATCGACTCCCCGGAGGGCGGGCCCACGACGATCACGGCGGAGCTGCCGTGGCGGGACCGGGACCACGCAGCCCAGGGATGACGCACGGGGGCCCGGGGGTAGGGAAAACCCCCGGTCCAAGACACCTACGCACCACATGGTCCGGATCAGCCTCGGCCAGCACTCTGGAGATACCGCGGGAACCGCGGACCGCAGACCGCGCACCGCGAACCCGCACACCGCGCACCGCGCACCGCAGACCGAGCAGAAACGGACGACACCGATGGCCACGGAGTACGGACAGGAGTACGGACGCATGGACCGTTCGGAGTTCCGGGGATCCGACCTCGACGAGCGGCGGCCCCGCGTCCCCGCCGGGCTGCGCGCGCCGATCGAGGCCCGTGCCTGGAAGGAATTCGGCTATGTGCTCCTGAGCCTGCCGATCAGCATCGTCACGTTCACGTTCGCGGTCACGATGCTGTCGCTCGGCGTCGGCCTGCTGATCACGTTCATCGGCATCCCGGTGCTCGCCGCCGGGCTCGCCGCCTGCCGCGGCTTCGGCTCCCTGGAGCGGGTGCGGGCACGGGCGCTGCTCGGCGTGGAGGTGGCGAACCCGGAGCCACTGCGGCCCAAGGGCGGCGGCCCGATGGGGTGGATGGGCGCCGTGCTCAAGAGCGGCGTCTCCTGGCGGCACGTCCTCTACTCCGTCCTCCACATGCCGTGGGCGGTCTTCTCCTTCACCGTGTCGGTGGCCTTCTGGACGTACGGCTGGGCGATGCTCACGTACCCGCTGTGGCAGTGGCTCTTCCCGCTCTACGGCGGCCAGGGCGGCATCCAGCTCTACGGCGACGACAACCACCGCATCTACCTGGACAACCCCTTCGAGATCGGCGTCACCGCCCTCACCGGCCTGCTGATCACGCTGGCCACGCCCTGGATCATCCGGGCCCTGACCACCGTCGACCGCGTCATGGTGGTCGGTCTGCTCGGCCCCTCCAGCCTGGCGACGCGCGTCGTCGAGCTGGAGTCGGACCGCGGCGTCGTCGTCGACACGGCGGCGGCCGACCTGCGCCGCATCGAGCGCGACCTGCACGACGGCGCGCAGGCCCGCCTGGTGGCGCTCGCCATGGATCTGGGGCTCGCCAAGGAGAAGCTGACGGAGGACCCGGAGGCCGCGGCCCGCATGGTGGGCGAGGCGCACGGCGAGGTGAAGGTCGCCCTCCAGGAGCTGCGCGACCTGGCCCGCGGCATCCACCCCGCGGTCCTCACCGACCGCGGCCTGGACGCGGCGCTGTCCTCGCTGGCCGCCCGGTGCACGGTCCCGGTCCAGGTCGAGGTGGACCTGCCCGCGCGGCCCGCCGCCGCGATCGAGGGCATCGCGTACTTCACGGTCTCCGAGCTCCTGCAGAACATCAGCAAGCACGCACGGGCGACCCGTGGCTCGGTCGACGTCTGGCAGGTCGAGGACCGGCTGATGCTTCAGGTCTCCGACGACGGGGCGGGGGGCGCGGACGTGACCAGTGGCTCCGGTCTTGCGGGGCTCGCCGAGCGGCTCGACGCGGTCGACGGGATCCTGGTCGTGAATTCGCCTGCGGGCGGGCCCACGACGGTGACGGCGGAGCTGCCCTGGCGGGCGTAGCGGCGGGCCTTCTGCCGTCCACCCACCCGATCACCCCGGAGCTCGGGGTGATCGGGTGGGTTCTGCCGTGTCATCGAACGCCGTAACGCCCCTTCATGCGCGTTCGTACGCGCGATACTGAGGTGCCGGGGGACAACCAGAATCGAATATGCCGGGGGGCCGTGAACGTGGAGGACAAAGTGCGGGTCGTCATCGCCGAGGATTCAGTGCTGCTGAGGGAGGGCCTGACCCGGTTGCTGACCGACCGCGGGCACGACGTCGTCGCGGGGGTGGGCGACGCGGACGCGCTGATCAAGACGGTCAACGAACTCTCCTCGGAGGGCGCGCTGCCCGATGTGGTCGTCGCCGACGTGCGGATGCCGCCGACCCACACCGACGAGGGGGTGCGGGCCGCGGTGCATCTGCGCCAACAGTTCCCCGGGCTCGGGGTGCTCGTCCTCTCGCAGTACGTCGAGGAGCAGTACGCCACCGAACTCCTCGCCGGATCCAGCCGTGGCGTCGGCTATCTGCTCAAGGACCGTGTCGCCGAGGTGCGCGAGTTCGTGGACGCGGTGGTGCGTGTCGCGCAGGGCGGCACCGCGCTCGACCCGGAGGTCGTGGCGCAACTGCTCGGCCGCAGCCGCAAGCAGGACGTCCTCGCGGGGCTTACACCGCGCGAGCGCGAGGTACTCGGTCTGATGGCCGAGGGGCGGACGAACTCCGCGGTCGCCCGGCAGTTGGTGGTGAGTGACGGGGCCGTCGAGAAGCACGTCAGCAACATCTTCCTGAAGCTGGGGCTCTCCCAGAGCGACGGGGACCACCGGCGCGTACTGGCGGTTCTCACCTACCTCAACTCCTAGCAATCTGACACCCTGTCAGATATTTGTTGCGGCGGGAGCCGGAACGAGAGCCGGAACGACGACAGCGCAAGCGCACGGAGAGCGAGTACGGAGAACAGTCCTAGAACCAAAGGATGAGTGGGGGGCGTCTTCCATGTCGGGCCGGGGGGCGAGGCACACCGTGGCAAAACGGGGCATATGCGCGTCTCAAAAGTGCGTCCGTCATGCGATCTACCCCGGGAAGGCGACCCTTACAGACGTAGGGTGGGCCTTGGGAAGGCCGGTCGCCCAGCCCTTCCCGCTCAGCCGCCCGAGGGAGGTCCAGTTCAGTGACCAGCCAGGTCAGTAGCCCAGCCGAGCAGGCCGATGGGGCAGTCGTCGGAGAGCAGCGCAAGCCTGCTGGTGAGAAGGATGTACGCCGTCTGGACCGGGTGATCATCCGCTTCGCGGGTGACTCCGGTGACGGTATGCAACTCACCGGTGACCGGTTCACTTCGGAGACGGCGTCCTTCGGGAACGACCTCTCGACACTGCCGAACTTCCCCGCCGAGATCCGTGCTCCTGCCGGGACCCTGCCGGGCGTCTCGTCCTTTCAGCTGCATTTCGCCGACCACGACATCCTCACGCCGGGCGACGCGCCGAACGTCCTCGTCGCGATGAACCCGGCGGCGCTGAAGGCGAACATCGCCGATGTGCCGCGGGGCGCGGAGATCATCGTCAACACGGACGAGTTCTCCAAACGGGCGATGCAGAAGGTCGGCTACGAGGTCTCGCCGCTGGAGGACGGCTCACTGGACGGCTACAGCGTCCATCCGGTGCCGCTGACGACGCTGACGGTCGAGGCGCTCAAGGAGTTCGACCTCTCGCGCAAGGACGCGGGGCGCAGCAAGAACATGTTCGCCCTGGGGTTGCTGTCGTGGATGTACCACCGGCCGACCGAGGGCACCGAGAAGTTCCTGCGGGCGAAGTTCGCCAAGAAGCCGGACATCGCCGAAGCCAACATCACGGCCTTCCACGCCGGCTGGAACTTCGGCGAGACGACGGAGGACTTCGCGGTCTCGTACGAGGTCGCGCCCGCCTCCCATGCCTTCCCGGCCGGCACGTACCGCAACATCTCCGGGAACCTCGCCCTGTCGTACGGCCTGATCGCCGCGGGTCAACAGGCCGATCTGCCGCTCTACTTGGGCTCGTACCCGATCACTCCGGCCTCCGACATCCTGCACGAGCTGTCCAAGCACAAGAACTTCGGCGTGCGGACCTTCCAGGCCGAGGACGAGATCGCGGGCATCGGCGCCGCGCTCGGCGCGGCGTTCGGCGGCTCGCTCGCGGTGACGACGACGTCCGGGCCCGGTGTGGCGCTGAAGTCGGAGACCATCGGGCTCGCGGTCTCGCTCGAACTGCCGCTGCTGGTCGTGGACATCCAGCGCGGTGGGCCTTCCACCGGCCTGCCGACCAAGACCGAGCAGGCGGACCTGCTCCAGGCCATGTTCGGGCGCAACGGCGAGGCGCCGGTGCCGATCGTGGCGCCGAAGACTCCCGCCGACTGCTTCGACGCGGCGATCGAGGCGGCCCGTATCGCGGTCACCTACCGCACGCCGGTGTTCCTGCTGTCGGACGGCTATCTGGCCAATGGTTCGGAGCCCTGGCGCATCCCCGACACCGATGAACTCCCGGACCTGCGCGTGCAGTTCGCCTCGGGGACCAACCACACCGAGGACGACGGCACCGAGGTCTTCTGGCCCTACAAGCGCGACCCGCAGACGCTGGCCCGTCCATGGGCGATCCCCGGCACGCCCGGCCTCGAACACCGCATCGGCGGCATCGAGAAGCAGGACGGCACCGGCAACATCTCGTACGACCCCGCCAACCACGACTTCATGGTCCGCACCCGCCAGGCCAAGATCGACGGCATCGAGGTCCCGGACCTGGAGGTCGACGACGCGACCGGCGACGCCACGTTGCTCGTCCTCGGCTGGGGTTCGACGTACGGCCCCATCACCGCGGCGGTACGTCGCCTGCGCGCGGTCGGCGAGAGCGTCGCGCAGGCCCATCTGCGCCACCTCAACCCGTTCCCGCGGAATCTGGGCGAGGTCCTGAAGCGTTACGACAAGGTGGTGATTCCCGAGATGAACCTCGGGCAGCTCGCCACACTGCTCCGCGCCAAGTACCTCGTGGACGCGGTCTCGTACAACCAGGTCAATGGAATGCCGTTCAAGGCCGAGCAGCTCGCCACGGCTCTCAAGGAGGCCATCAATGGCTGACACGAAGACCGAAGGCACCGGGAGCACGATCGAAGCGCTTTCCCTGGTGCCCAAGGCCGAGGCCAAGCAGTCCATGAAGGACTTCAAGTCCGACCAGGAGGTGCGCTGGTGCCCCGGCTGCGGTGACTACGCGGTCCTGGCCGCCGTGCAGGGCTTCATGCCCGAACTCGGCCTGGCCAAGGAGAACATCGTCTTCGTCTCCGGCATCGGCTGCAGCTCCCGCTTCCCGTACTACATGAACACCTACGGGATGCACTCCATCCACGGCCGCGCCCCCGCCATCGCCACCGGACTCGCCTCATCGCGGCGGGACTTGAGCGTGTGGGTGGTCACCGGGGACGGCGACGCGCTGTCCATCGGCGGCAACCACCTCATTCACGCCCTGCGCCGCAACGTGAATCTGAAGATCCTGCTCTTCAACAACCGGATCTACGGGCTCACCAAGGGTCAGTACTCCCCGACCTCCGAGGTCGGCAAGATCACCAAGTCGACGCCGATGGGCTCGCTGGACGCGCCCTTCAACCCCGTCTCGCTGGCGATCGGCGCGGAGGCGTCGTTCGTGGCGCGCACGGTGGACTCCGACCGCAAGCACCTCACCTCGGTGCTTCGCGAGGCCGCCGAGCACCCCGGCACCGCGCTGGTGGAGATCTACCAGAACTGCAACATCTTCAACGACGGCGCCTTCGAGGTCCTCAAGGACAAACAGCAGGCCGAGGAAGCCGTCATCCGTCTCGAACACGGACAGCCCATCCGCTTCGGGGCCGAGGGCGCCAAGGGCGTCGTACGGGATCCGGCGACCGGTGATCTCAAAGTCGTCCCCGTCACGCCTGAGACCGAGTCTCAGATCCTGGTCCACGACGCGCACTCCACCTCGCCGACGCTGGCCTTCGCGCTGTCGCGGCTCGCGGATCCGGACACCCTGCACCACACCCCGATCGGCGTCTTCCGCGACGTCGAGCGCCCGGTCTACGACACGCTGATGTCCGACCAGCTCGACACCGCCATCGAGCAGAACGGCAAGGGCGACCTGGCCGCTCTGCTCGCGGGCGGCGACACCTGGACGGTCGTCGGCTAGCTCAACTCGCCCTGCCCGAGGCCCGGTTCTGATCCTTCAGGAACCGGGCCTCGTCGTATGCAAGACGCGCTTCCTGCACGTCAGCGAGGCGGTGCTCGGTCCACTCGGCGAGCGCCCGGACCTGCCCGCCGACCTCGCGCCCGAGGTCGGTGAGCGAGTAGTCGACGCGCGGCGGGATGACCGGCTTGGCGTCGCGGTACACCAGGCCGTCGCGCTCCAGGGTCTGCAGGGTCTGCGTCAGCATCTTCTCGCTGACCCGGCCGAGGGCCCTGCGCAGCTCGCTGAAGCGGTACGAGCGCTCGTCCAGGGCTATCAGGACCAGGACGCCCCAGCGGCTCGTGACGTGTTCCAGGACGAGGCGCTGCGGGCACATGCCCTCGTCGCCGAGGTTCCAGGCACTTACTGTCATGCCCGTACCTTACTTCAAAGTGGGTACTTTCCAATAGTTAGCGCTCGACGTAGGCTCATTCTCGGAACCTCATCAAAGGGAGATATCAGACATGAGCATCGTCGTCACCGGAGCCACCGGAAACCTCGGCCGTCTCGTCATCGACGGGCTGCTCGACGCGCAGGTGCCCGCCGGGCAGATCGCCGCCGTCGTCCGCGACAAGGAGAAGGCCGCCGACCTCGCCGCGCGCGGCGTCGAGCTGCGGGTCGCCGACTACAGCGCGCCCGAGACCCTCGCCGGCGTCTTCGCCTCGGGTGACCGGGTCCTGCTGATCTCGGGCAGCGAGGTCGGGCAGCGCGTGCCGCAGCACGCGGCGGTGATCGACGCCGCGCGCGCGGCGGGCGTCGCGCTCCTCGCGTACACCGGCGTCCTGGGCGGGCCCGACGCCGACTTCAGCCTCGCGGACGAGCACAAGGAGACCGAGCGGCTCATCCTCGACTCCGGCCTGCCGCACACGTTCCTGCGCAACGGCTGGTACCACGAGAACTACACGGCCAACCTCGCCCCCGTCCTGGAGCACGGCGCCGTCGTCGCCTCCGCGGGCGAGGGCCGGATCGCCTCCGCATCGCGCGCCGACTACGCGGCCGCCGCCGTCGCCGTACTGACCGGCGAGGGCCACGAGGGCAAGGTCTACGAGCTGAGCGGTGACGTCGCGTGGAGCCTCGGCGAGTACGCCGCCGAGATCGCCCGGCAGACCGGCAAGGACATCTCGTACGCGAACGTGCCCGCCGAGCAGAACCACGCGATCCTGACCGGCGCGGGCCTTCCGGAGCAGTTCGCCACGATCCTCGTCGACGTGGACTCGGCGATCGAGCGGGGGCTGCTCGCCGGTACGAGCGGTGATCTGTCCCGGCTGATCGGGCGGCCGACGACGCCGCTCGCCGACGCGGTCGCGGTGGCGCTCAAGGGCTGACGCCGCAGGACGCCGCAGGGTGAGACGGGTCATGACCGTTTTCGTGAGACGGGCATGACACCGAGGCGTCCTGGCCGTTACCTTCTTGGATGCAGCGTGGGGCTGCCGTGCACCAAGGAGGGGCCGTGGACGCTGCCGCAGCTGAGCAGTCGAAGGGCGAACAGCGCATAGGACTGCTGAACGGCTTCGCTGCCTATGGGATGTGGGGCCTCGTGCCCCTCTTCTGGCCCCTGCTCAAGCCCTCCGGGGCGGGCGAGATCCTTGCGCACCGCATGGCCTGGTCGCTCGTCGTGGTCGGCATCGCGCTGCTGTTCGTGCGGCGCTGGGCCTGGGCGGGCGAGCTGATCCGCCAGCCGCGGAAACTCGGCCTGGTGACGATCGCCGCGGGGGTCATCACGATCAACTGGGGCGTCTACATCTGGGCCGTGAACTCCGGCCACGTCGTGGAGGCCTCCCTCGGCTACTTCATCAACCCCCTGGTCACCATCGCGATGGGCGTCCTGATCCTCGGCGAACGGCTGCGCCCCGTGCAGTGGACGGCCGTCGCCGTCGGCCTCGCGGCGGTGCTCGTCCTCGCCTTCGGGTACGGGCAGCCGCCGTGGATCTCGCTCTGCCTCGCCTTCTCCTTCGCCACGTACGGCCTGGCGAAGAAGAAGGTCGGCCTCAGCGGTCTGGAGTCGCTCGCCGCCGAGACCGCGATCCAGTTCCTGCCCGCGGTGGCGTTCCTGGTGTGGCTCGGCGCGCGGGGCGACGCCACGTTCGGCACGGAGGGTGTCGGCCACGGGGCGCTGCTCGCGGCGACCGGTGTGGTCACCGCCATTCCCCTGGTCTGCTTCGGCGCCGCCGCGATCCGGGTGCCGCTCGCGACGCTGGGGATGCTGCAGTACCTCGCGCCCGTCTTCCAGTTCCTGCTCGGCATCCTCTACTTCCACGAGGCGATGCCGCCCGAGCGGTGGGCCGGGTTCGCGCTCGTGTGGCTGGCGTTGACGCTGCTGACCTGGGACGCGTTGCGGGGTGCTCGGCGCAATGCGGTGCGGCTTTCCGCGGGGCGTCAGGCTGCTGTTTCGGCGGCTTCCGCTGCCGCCCCCGCCGCCGGGCGGGAGACCGAGCCGATGACTCCTGCCGCCGGGCGGGGGTCCGAGTCCGCGGTCTGACCTGCGGTCGGCTGCTGGTTGCCGGTTGCTTTTCTGCGGGCGCTTCGTGGCTGGTCGCGCCGTTCCTCGCGCCCCTTACGGGGCGCCCCCGGCGGGAAATCAGCCCCAGGCCTTCGCCTCCCCCGCCGCCTTCGCGTACACGCTGAAGTCCCGGGGCTCCCGGCCCAGTACGTCGCGTACTCCGCTCACCGGCGCCGCGTTGTAGCCGTCGGCCAGCCAGGCAAGGACGTCCGCCAGGGCGCGTGCCGTGTCGGCGGAGACGCCGCCCTCGGTCAGTTCCGCCACGTACGCGTCCGCCGTGATGTCCTCGAACCGCATCGGCCTGCCCGACGCCTCCGCCAGCTCCGCCACCGCATCGGCGAAGGACAGCGCGCGCGGCCCGGAGAGTTCGTAGACCCGGCCCGTGTGCCCGTCCTCGGTGAGCAGCGCCGCGGCCACGTCCGCGATGTCGTCCACGTCGATGAACGGCTCCGGCACGTCGCCGACGGGCAGCGCCAGGCGACCTGCGAGAAGCGGCGCGGCGAAGATGTCCTCGTCGAAGTTCTGCGTGAAGTTGTTGGGGCGGATCACCGTCCAGTCCACGCCCGCCTCGCGCACCACGCGCTCGGCCTCCGCCATGGACGGCTCGAAGGAGTCGCCGTACACCTCGACGCCCCGCCCGGACAGGACCACGAAGCGGCGTACGCCCGCCGCCACGGCCTGGTCCACGAAGTCGGCGATCGGCTCCGGGGTGGGCGGGCCGACCAGGTAGAGGGCGCCCACGCCCTCCAGGACCGGGGCCCAGGTGGTGCGGTCGGCCCAGTCGAAGCGGGTCTCGCCGGAGCGGGACGCGGCGCGCACGGTCCGGCCCGCGTCCCGCAGCCGGGGCACCAGCCGGCGGCCGGTCTTGCCGGTGGCGCCGAGGACGAGGATGGTCGACTTCGCTGTCTGTGCTTCCTTGTTGTCGGTCATGGGCTCAGCCAATCGCGTTCCGGGCGGTACAGACATGGGCGTTCGTCTCGCGCGGATGGGAGTGCGTCCACGGCCCGCGGCCCGGCGCGCGGGATCCGTCTACGGTGGGGGCATGGACGCACTGGGGGATCTCCTGCGCGGCGTACGCGCGGACGGAGCACTGTTCAACCGCACGGTCCTGAGCGGGCCCTGGGAGTCGGAGCACAGCGAAGGGGCGGCGCTGACGCTGGCCACAGTGGTGCGCGGCACGGCCCGCGTCACGGTCGTGCCGGGCACGCCCTGCGCCCTGCGGGAGGGCGACGCGGCCGTGGTCTGCACGACGGCCCCGTTCGCCCTCTCGGCCGCGGGCTCCGACGAGTGCGAACTGGTCACCGGTGCCTACCAGTTGGACAGCGCCGTCGGCCGGCGCCTGATCAGCATGCTGCCGCCGCTCCTGATCGTCCCCGCGGGCGACGACTGCATGCCCATCCTGGAACTGATCGCCGCGGAGGTGGCCGCCGACCGGCCGGGGCGCCAGTACGTGATGGACCGGATGCTCGACTGGATGCTGGCCTGCACCCTTCGCGAGTGGTTCGACCTGCCGGATGCCTGTCCGCCCGCCTGGTACCGCGCGCTCGGCGACGAAGTGGTCGGCCCCGCCCTGCACGCCATGCACGACGAGCCCTCGCGGCCCTGGACGGTGGCCTCGCTCGCCGCACGCGCCCAGGTGTCCCGGGCGGCGTTCGCCCGCAACTTCGCGGAGCTGGTCGGCAGGCCCCCCATGGCCTACCTCACCGAGTGGCGGATGACGCTCGCCGCCGAGCTGCTCGCCGAGCCGGGCGCGACGGTGGCCGCCGTGGCCGGACAGGTCGGGTACGCGGACGGCTTCAGCTTCAGCGACGCCTTCAAGCGGATCCGCGGCATCGCACCGAGCGGCTACCGCGCCTCGCTGACCGCAGGGCGCCCGGACTCCGGCTCCGGCTCCGGCTCGCTCAGGGCGGCGGGCTGACCCCCGTCCCCTGCACGCCACGCAGGCCCCGGAGCCCGGCCCTGACCCGGCCCCAAGGCAGCCCGGCCCTGACCCGACTCCACAACAGCCCGGCCCTGACCTGACGCGAAGACGGAGACCACCCAGAGCAGGCCGAGGTCTATGCCCAGTTCGATGACCGCCGCGAACTGGGACAGCGTGAACTTGAATATCTGGCCGAACAGGATGTCCACGAGCAGGGCCGCCTGGAAGAGCCGGAGCGCCGACATCCGGTCGGAGCCGAGCCGTGTCAGCCCCACCACCCCGAGGACGGCCGAGGTCACCTCGGTGAGCGCGACGGCCAGATGGGCCCCCGGATGCGGACCGTTCGCCAGCTCGCCGCCGACGACGTCCATGGTCATCCACACGGCGAACAGGACCGCCTCCGTCAGCAGGCAGAACACCGCGAGACCGAGCACGACACGGCTGCGGGCCACCCGCCGCAGGACGCGTCCGACGCCGGTGGCCCAGGACCTCCACCGCGCCGGCTCGGCGGGCGGACGCTCGGGCAGGACCGCGAGCAGCCTCACCAGGGCGGCGTCGACCTCGCTCCCGGAGCCCGCGACGAGACGTGTCGCCGTCTGCCGCTGCTCGGCCGTGAGCCCCGCGGCGACTCCGGCCAGGGCGAGGTCGGCGACGTTCACGGTGCGTTGCGCGGCGGTCCGTGCCGTGACGTGCGTCAGCGTCGCGTTCGCCGTGTGCCTGCGTATCAAGTGGGTCAGGAGAAGGAGCAGGACGAAGCTCAAGTAGATGATCCCTGCGGCCGGTTGGTAGAAGTAGCCCGGCTCGTCCGTGATCTGTTTGCCCACCTCGTCGATGAAGAGGCCGAAGCCGACACCCCCGACGAGGGCGGCGGCGATGCGGGGCGTCCGGCCGATGAAGGTGAGCATGAGGACGATCGCCGCCATCATCAGGAGCCCGCCCCAGAGCATGTGAGCGATGTGCAGACCGCCCGCGCCGCCCCCGCCCAGCTTCGGATACCCCGCCAGGGCGAGGAAGGCGCGCGTGACCAGGACCGTGGCGATGCCGGAGAGCGCGAAGAGTTTCAGATCGATGGGGGCGACCGCCACCCGGACCAGCGTGGGCCCGCTCGGCAGCCCTTTGCGTCGTCGCACGTCGCGTCCTCTCCCCCTGGGCGAAGCCCCTGCGGACCCCTCGCCGACCCCTCGCGAATCCCCGCGAAACCCCCGCGAGACCCCCGCGAAACCCCCGCACAGACAGCCGCCGACCCTCCGCCGGCCCTTGATCCCAGCTTGCGGGAACGGAGGTGATCCCAGCGATCCGGGATCACCCTGAGCGGCCCCCCAAGCGGCCCCTAGGTGACGCGGATCGCGAGCGAGAAGTTGCCAACGGCCGCCGCGCGGAAGGGGCCGACCGACCGCCCTGCGGAACACGTCGACCGATATGCGCTCTTGACGCGCGGTCAAGCTCACCAGCACCATCAGGCACGCCAATTCGCTTCGACGTTCACCGAATTGGCGTACCCCCCACAGAACGAACGATCCAACAGAACACGGAGCCCCCCCACATGAAGCTCTCCGTTCCCGGACGCGCCACGGCGGCCGCCGTCATAGCCGTCACCGGCCTCCTCACCACCAACGCGATATCCTCCGCGGCCCCCGCCCCCACGGCGGCCGCCCCCGACATCTCCGTGGCCAACGTCCAGGCCCACCTCTCGCAGCTGCAGTCCATCGCCGCGTCCAACGGCGGCAACCGCGCCCACGGCAGCGCGGGCTACAAGGCCTCCGTCGACTACGTGAAGGGCAAGCTGGACGAGGCCGGATTCACCACGTCCCTCCAGGAGTTCACCTCCAACGGCAAGACCGGCTACAACCTCATCGCCGACTGGCCCGGCGGCGACGCCGACCAGGTCGTCATGGCGGGCTCGCACCTCGACAGCGTCGGTTCGGGCCCCGGCATCAACGACAACGGCTCGGGCTCGGCCGCGATCCTGGAGACCGCGCTCACCGTGGCGCGCGAGCAGTACAAGCCGACCAAGCACCTGCGGTTCGCCTGGTGGGGCGCCGAGGAGCTGGGACTCGTCGGCTCCTCGCACTACGTCGACAAACTGCCGGCCGACGAGCGTTCGAAGATCAAGGACTACCTGAACTTCGACATGATCGGCTCCCCGAACCCGGGCTACTTCGTCTACGACGACGACCCCACGATCGAGAAGACCTTCAAGGACTTCTACGGCGGCCTCGACCTCGCCACGGAGCCCGACGAGGAGGGCGACGGCCGCTCGGACCACGCCCCGTTCAAGGACGCGGGCGTCCCGGTCGGCGGTCTCTTCAGCGGCGCCGACTACGAGAAGACCGCCGAGCAGGCCCAGAACTGGGGCGGCACGGCCGGTGAGCCGTTCGACAAGTGCTACCACTCCGCGTGCGACACGGAGTCGAACATCGACGGGACCGCGCTCAACCACAACAGCGACGCCGTGGCGTACGCGGTGTGGGGTCTCTCCTCCTAGCCGGTCGCCTCCCGGGCAGCCCCGGCTCCCCCGGAACCCCGGGCCCCCGGAACCCCCTGGACGCAATTACCTGCGTATGCATATAGTGCACACGCAGGTAATTGCGCGGCCCTGTGCGGCCGCGCACCACCACGCCACACCCCAGGGGGCACACCATGACCCGCAAGTTCCTCTTCGTGCTCGGCAGCTCCCGCCCCGAGGGCAACACGGAGATCCTGGCCCGCAGGGCCGCCGAACAGCTCTCCTCGGACGTCGAGCAGCGCTGGCTGAACCTGGCCGACCACCCGCTGCCCGACTTCGAGGACCTCCGCCACGACAGCGACTACGTCCGCCCGTCAGGCGACAGCACTGCGACGCTGCTCGACGCGACCATCGAGGCGACCGACATCGTCATCGCCTCGCCCCTGTACTGGTACTCGGTCTCGGCCACCACCAAGCGCTACCTCGACTACTGGTCGGGCTGGCTGCGCATCCCCGGCGTCGACTTCAAGGCCACGCTGACCGGGCGCACCCTGTGGGGCGTGACGGCGCTGGCCGACAAGGAGCCGGTCGTCGCGGAGCCGCTCGTCGGCACCCTGCGCAACTCCGCCGCGTATCTCGGGATGCGCTTCGGCGGCGTACTGCTCGGCAACGGCAGCAAGCCCGGCGACGTACTGAAGGACGAGCGGGCGCTGACGGAGGCCAAGACGTTCTTCGCGCAGGAGCCGCCGCTCGCGCGCTTCCCGTACGAGAACTGAACCCGCCCACGCCGCCCCGGCGTCCGGACGTCCGGACGCAGTCCTACGCCGTGATGTCCTACGCCGTGATGTCCTTCGTCCCGAACCGCGCCCACGCCGCCGAGCCGAACAGCACCGCGTACAGGCCCTGGAGTCCGAGGTTCTTGACCAGCTCGTCCCAGTAGACGGGCTCACGCATCAGGTCCGCGAAGGACAGCCAGTAGTGCGAGAAGAAGTACGGCTGGATGGCGTGCAGCTGGGGGATCTGGTCGAGGATCTGGATCGTGATGAGCAGCCCGACCGTCGTCGCCATCGCCGCGATGCCGCTGCTGGTCAGCGTCGACACGAAGAGACCGAGCGCCGCCACACCGATCAGTGACGCGGCGACTACGAGGGCAATGAGCAGGGCACGCAGCAGCCCTTCGCCGAAACTGATCCGGGTGCCGGAGATCGTGGTGACCTCGCCGACCGGGAAGAGCAACGCCCCGACGGCGAGCGCGGAGACGGCCACCACGAGCGTCGCGACCAGGCAGAACGTCATCGTCGTCGCGTACTTGGCCAGCAGCAGGCGCGTCCGTCCCGCCGGGGCGACCAGGAGATAGCGCAGCGTCCCCGAGCTGGACTCGCCCGCGATGGAGTCACCGGCGACGACCCCGACCGCCATGGGCAGGAAGAAGGGAAGCGTCGCGGCGAGCGCCGTGAAGACCAGGAACAGGCCGTTGTTGGTGACCTGCGCGATGAACGCGGGCCCACCTCCCTCGCCGCCCCCGCCGACCGTCGAACCGTCGCTGGTCTCGATCTTGAGGGCGATGCCGACCAGGACCGGCACGGCGGCGAGCACACCGAGCAGGGCGAGGGTGCGCCAGCGGCGGAAGGTGATGCCCAGTTCGCTGCGGAAGAGCCCGAGCGTCCAGATCCGCCGCACTTCCCGTGCGTCGGGTACCTCCCGCGCGTCGCCCTTCCCGCTCACCTCACTTGTCCCGCGTACGTCATCGACCTCAGCCCGCGACATCGAATCCCTCCCCCGTCAGTGCCACGAACGCGTCCTCCAGCGAGGCCCGTTCGACGCCGAAGCCCCGCACCCGTACACCCGCGCCGACCAGGGCGGCGTTCAGCTCCGCGAGGTCCGTGCCGGTGTCCGCGCCGCTTCCCGCGCCCGGCGGCTCGCCCGTCACGCGGTCCTCCGCCACGACGAGATCCGTCACGCCGAGCTCCTTCAGGACGCGGACGGCGTCACCCGTGTCCGGGGTCGTCACGACCAGACGCCCCCGCGCACCGGCGGCCAGTTCGGCGACCGGGCCCTGGGTGATCAGGCGGCCCTGGGCCATCACCGCGGCGTGCGTGCAGACCTGCTCGATCTCGTCCAGGAGGTGCGAGGAGAGGAAGACGGTCGTGCCCTCCGAGGCCAACTCCCTGACCAGCGCCCGGATCTCGCGCATGCCCTGCGGATCGAGGCCGTTGGTCGGCTCGTCGAGCACGAGGAGCCTGCGCGGCTGGAGCAGCGCGGCCGCGAGGCCGAGGCGCTGCTTCATGCCGAGTGAGTACGCCTTCGCCTTCTTGCCGGCGGCGGCCGTGAGACCCACCCGGTCCAGGGCCGATTCGGCACGGGCGCGGCGGGTGCGCGGGTCGGCGGTCGGGTCGGCTGCGTCGTACCGCAGGAGGTTGTCGCGGCCGGAGAGGAAGCCGTAGAGAGCCGGGCCCTCGATGAGCGCGCCCACGTGCGGGAGCACGGTACGGGTGTCGCGCGGCATGGGGCGTCCCAGGACCGTGGCGTGGCCTGAAGTCGGCTCGATCAGGCCCATCAGCATCCGGATGGTGGTCGTCTTGCCGGAGCCGTTGGGGCCAAGGAAGCCGAAGACGCTTCCGGCGGGGACGGTGAGGCTGAGGCGGTCCACGGCAAGCTGCTTGCCGTAGCGCTTGGTGAGCGCGGAGGTCTCGATCACGCTTTGCGTCGGGCTGCCGTCTGTGCGGGGCACTTGTCCTCCCTCACCGGTGCGGCGGGCTCAGAGGTTGTCCCCCTGAGCCCGCCGCCTGTACGTCTTCTGCGAGTGCTTCGTGGCTTGTCGCGCAGTTCCCCGCGCCCCTTAAGGGGCGCTCCTAGCTCGCCGCGTTTGCTGCCTTGACGAGGGCGTCCTTTGTCACCGCGCCCGCGTACACCGTGCCGTCCTCGGTGATGAGGGCGTTGACCAGGCGCGTCTTGAAGACCGTGCCCGAGCCGAAGTCGCCCGACACCTTGTCGCCGAGCGAGTCGAGGAGCCGCTGGGCGTCCGGCGGGACATCTCCGGAGCCGCCCGTCGGGATGCCCTGGCCGCCCGGCGTCTTCAGCTCGGCGATGGAGTTCCAGCCCTCGCCGATGACGTTCAGACCGTTCAGGTCCTCCTCGCCCTTGAACTCCTTGCCCTTGAACTCCTTGCCGCCGAACTCCTTGCCGCCGTCCTTGAAGCCGTGCTTCTCGGCCTTGGCGTCATCGCCCTCCGTGACCTTCGCGCCCTTGGGCGGCGTGAAGTCGAAGGTCGACGCGGCCGGCTTGCCGAAGTCGACCTTCGTGAAGCCCGCGTCGACGACCGCGCTGCCGCCGCTCGACGGAGTGAGCGTGAACTTCAGCGGCGTACCCGTCTTGGAGTCCACCGCGACCGTGATCTGGCCGATCGTCGAGCCGGACTGCTTGGGCTTGATGACCAGGCGGTAGGCGTCACGGCCCGCGACCTGCGCGGTGCCGTCCACCTTCACCGACGTCGTGTCGTCGACCGCCTTCAGGGCCTCCTCGGCCAGCTCCTTGGGCGTGGAGGGGACATCCTTCGGGAGGTCCTTCTTGCCGGAGTCCGCGGCCTTGCCCGCCGACTTGGAGTGGTAGACCTCGTTCGACTTGCTGTCGTACGCCCACACGTCGTCGCCGTTGTGGATCAGGCTGTACTCGGCGGCGTCGTCCAGGACGGACAACTTCTGCTTGTCGGGGCCGTCGGCGGCGACGCGCAGCGTGTGCGTGCCGGACGCCAGCTCCATCAGCTTGGACTGCGGGTCCGCGGCCGAACCCTTGCCGTCCTCGCCCTCGCCGCCCGAGCCGCTGCCCGGTGCGAAGCTGCCGGCCATGTCGCCGCCGAAGGACGGCAGGCCGAGGTCGGTGCTGATCTTCACGGTGCCCGAGAGCTGCTCCGTGTCCGAAGCGGCGATCTTCTCGATGAGTTCCTGTGCGGTCACGTCGGGCAGCTTGGGGTCGCCCGACGTCGCGAGCGCCGGGACGAGCCCGATGGTCGCCGCCGCCACCCCCGCCACCGCGACGGGGACCACATAGCGCGCCGCCTTGCGGCGGCCTGCGCGCAGCTCCCCGGTCTCACTGGTGTTCTGCTCCGGTTCGTACGGTGCCATTGTGTGCCCTACCTCCGTGGTCGGCGGCGGCCTTCCCAGTACGTGCGTGCGTCCACCCCGCGCCGCCATTCTCACCCGAATAGGTCAGGAGTGGTTGTTCTTGCTGGACCTTGTTGTTCTCCATATGACCAAATCGGCCAGCCAGAAGCGTCAGACCCCGGGAGCAACTCCACGTACTGCTGTGGGATGACACAGACGGGTGGCGCCTCCCCCAACCAGTAGGGGAAGCACCGCCCGACAGTCAGGGCTCAGCGCTGCACGAACACGTAGTCCGCCTTGTACGGCACCTTCGCGATCGCGCCGGGCTTGCAGTCACCCGCTGGTGCGACCCCGCCCACGGTGTTCAGGCGCAGGATCTCCGCGGTGCCCGCGAGCAGCCCGCGCGGCTTGCCGGTCTGGGTTGCCGCCAGGTCGAGTTCGGGGATGTTCTTGTCGCCGTTCGGGGTCCTGGAGATCAGCTTGCCGGTGACCTGACTGCGGTCGGGGGCCGTCCAGCGCGGTGTGCCCGAGTTGGGGGCGACGAAGTCGTGCGCGATGTTGCCGCCGAGCCGTGCGCGCACGTCACGCTGCGCGAAGGCGAACTTGCCCGAGCCGTCGTCGGCCTTCTTGCACTCGTAGATCTGCTCGCCCTGGATCACGGACGCCTGGAAGTGGGCGGCGGCCTCGCGGAAGTCGACGGCCGTGGTCACCTTGTGGAGCTGGCCGCGGACCGCGCCGCCGGGGAACTCGGCGGTGTGCAGGTTGGCGTAGAAGCTGCCCGGATCCGCCTTCAACTGCTCCAGCAGCGCGGCGTCGTGGACCTTGACCGTGCCCGTGACGCGGTGGCCCTTGCTCTTGCCCAGCAGATCGGTGAAGTCGACCTTGACGCCGCCGTTGGTGCCCTTCGCGCCCTGGTGGATGTGGAGGGCGGTCGGCTTGCCGGTGCCGCGCCACTTGACGGTGACCGACACCTTGTCGCCCTTGACCTGGACGAACTCAAGCGCCTGGCCGTCCTTGTCGCCGACCGCGGGCCCGCCCTGCACCGGCACCTCGTTCGCGCCGTTCAGGCTCGCCGCGAAGATGGATCCGCCTCCGTCGGTCTTCTCGGCGGCGCCGGCCGGCAGCGCCGAGAACGCCACGCCCGCCGCGGCTGCGACGGCGACACCGGAGACGAGCAGGGTCGTGCGACGGCGCGTAGTAGAGGTACTCAAAGTGCCCATGGTCAGAAATCTCCCCGTACCTGAGCCGACACCCCACTGCGTCGGCTTCCGGGCATAGGTACGGAATCGATCTGATCCTGGACTCAATCCAAGACCAACAGAACGTGTGACGTATGTCACACTCCGTAGGGCCTCAGCCCGCCCGGTGCACCACCAGATCGCAGAGCTCGACCAGCGACGTCTTCGCGTCGCAGTCCCGCAGCGGCGCGAGCGTGTCCCGCGCCTCCTCCGCGAACCGCACGGTGTCCTTGCGCGCCTGCTCCAGGGCCGGGTGGGCCCGCAGTCGCGTCAGCGCCTCGGCGTGCCGCGCGTCGTCCGTCAGGTCCGAGTCGAGGAGCTCGCACAGAGCGATGTCCTCGGCGAGCCCGAGCTTCTCCACCCGCTCGCGCAGCCGCAGGACCGGAAGGGTGGGGATGCCCTCGCGCAGGTCGGTGCCGGGCGTCTTGCCCGACTCGTGCGAGTCGGACGCGATGTCCAGTACGTCGTCGGCGAGCTGGAAGGCGACGCCGAGCCGCTCGCCGTACTGGGTCAGGACGTCCACGACGGTCTCGTCGGCGCCCGACATCATGGCGCCGAAACGGCATGCCACGGCGACGAGCGAGCCGGTCTTGCCGCCGAGCACGTCGAGGTAGTGGTCGATCGGGTCGCGGCCCTCGGTCGGGCCCGCCGTCTCCAGGATCTGGCCGGTGACCAGGCGTTCGAAGGCCTCCGCCTGGATGCGGACGGCGTCCGGGCCGAGGTCCGCCAGGATGTACGAGGCGCGGGCGAAGAGGAAGTCACCGGTGAGCACGGCGACGGAGTTGCCCCAGCGCTGGTTGGCGCTCTCGACGCCGCGGCGCACGTCCGCCTCGTCCATCACGTCGTCGTGGTAGAGCGTCGCGAGATGCGTCAGCTCGACGACGACGGCGGAGGGCACGACGCCCGGCGCGTACGGATCGCCGAACTGCGCGGCGAGCATCACGAGGAGCGGCCTGAACCGCTTGCCGCCCGCACGCACCAGATGCTGCGCGGCCTCCGTGATGAAGGGGACCCCGCTTTTGGTGGCGTCGAGCAGGCCTTCCTCGACGGCCGCCAATCCGGCCTGGACATCGGCTTCGAGAGCCTGGTCCCGCACGCTGAGGCCGAAGGGCCCGACGACGGTCACGAGGGGTTCTCCTGTCTGCTGACGATCACAAGTCGGTCACTCGGTCGATCATCACTCGGTCGATCTTTGCGTGATGATCGCGTCGATGACACGGTTTGTCGATGTGTCGCTGCCATCACTCAAGTCAGCGTATCCGGTCGCCTTTCGATCACAGTGGGCACCCGCCTGTGCAATGCCGCCCAGGCGGCGTGCGATCACCACCGGTATGTTCTTGATCAGCTGATACGACACAGAAGACCGCATCGCACCGTAATCCCCGTAATCCCCGAAAGCCCCATGAACAACGGAACTACCGGGAGCAGAACCCTTGTCCCGCACTGAGGCCGACGCAGAACCGCCCGCGGACCCCTCCAGGGAGTCGACGGAGCCGCCGCCCGGCGACGACCACGCCTTCTTCGGGCAGCCGCGCGGGCTGCTCACCCTGTCGGGCCTGGAGGTCTGGGAGCGCTTCTCGTTCCTCGGCATGCAGGCCATCCTCGTCCTGTACTTCGCGGACTCCGTCGCGAACGACGGAATGGGCATGGATTCCGGGACCGCCGCTTCGGTGTCGGCCGCGTACGGAACGCTCGTCTATCTCGTCTCGGTGGCGGGCGGCTGGCTCGCCGACCGCATCCTCGGCTCGTACCGCGCGGTCCTGTGGGGCGGCATCCTCATCGCCTGCGGCCACTACTCGATGGCGGTCCCGACCGCGACGATGACCTGGGTGGGCCTCGGCCTGATCAGCGCGGGCACCGGCCTCCTGAAGCCGAACGTCGCCTCGATGGTCGGCAAGCTCTACCGCACCGACGACGACCGGCGCGACGCGGGCTTCGCGCTGTACTACATGGGCATCAACATCGGCGCCTTCGCGGGCCCCCTGATCACCGGCTGGCTCGGCGACCACAAGGGCTGGCACTGGGGCTTCTCGGCCGCCGCGATCGGCATGACGTTCGGTCTGATCCAGTACGTACTGGGCCGCCGTCACCTCGCCGGACGCAAGGCGTCCGCCGAATTCGCGCTGCCCAAGGACGCGATGCGCCGCGCGGTCGTCCTGATCGTCGTGGGCATCCTCGCGTTCGGGGCCCTCGCGGCGGTGCTCGCGGGCGTCGGCTGGCTCACCATGGACCGCTTCGTCGACGTACTCACCGTCATCTCGGTGATCGCGCCCATCGTCTACTTCGTGGTCATGTTCCGCAGCCCGCGTGTGAGCGGCGAGGAACGCGGGCGCCTGAAGCCCTACGTGGTCCTCTTCCTGGCCTCGGTCGTCTTCAACTTCATCCTCTTCCAGGCCTACTCGACGATGATCCTGCTGGCATCGACGAACGCCGAGACGTCGATCCTCGGCTTCACCTTCCCCGCCAGCTGGTACGCCTCCGCGCTCGGCGCCTTCGAGGTCGCGCTCGCCCCCGTCGTCGCCGCGGTCTGGGCCCGGATGGGCCACCGCCAGCCGCACGCCTCGAACAAGATCGCCTTCGGTGTGATCCTGGGCGGTCTGTCGTTCCTCCTGATGGTCCTGCCCACCTCCGGGCACGGCGACGACACGTACAAGATGGCGGTCTGGTGGATCGTCGGCTCGTACCTGCTGCTCGGCCTCGGCGACATCCTGGTCGAGACCTCGGGCATGTCGGCCACGACGAAGCTCGCACCCAAGGCCTTCGCCAGTCAGACCATGGCCCTCTGGTTCCTCTCGCTCGCCCTCGCCAACGGCATCCAGGCACAGATCGTGAAGCTGTACGGAGAGGTCTCCAACCCGGCGTACTTCGGCGTGAACGGCGCGATCGCGGTGGCCGCCGGTGTCGCCGTCATCCTGCTCGCCCCGTGGCTCCGCCGCACCATGCACCCCGTCCACTGAGGACACTGAGGTTCCCGCCATGCAGATTCGCACTTCCTTCCCGTACGAGACCACGCGCGAGGACGTCCAGGTACCCCTCCCGGACGGGACCAAGCTCTACGCGCGCATCTGGCGGCCGGTGACGGACGAACCCGTCCCCGCGCTCCTGGAGTACCTCCCCTACCGCCTGAGCGACTGGACGGCGCCGCGCGACTTCCAGCGCCACCCCTGGTACGCGGGCCACGGCTACGCCTCCGTGCGTGTGGACGTGCGGGGGCACGGCAACTCGGAGGGCATGCCGGGCGACGAGTACGACGCCGTGGAGCTCGCGGACGGGGTCGCGGTCGTCAACTGGCTCGCCGAGCAGCCCTGGTGCTCCGGCAAGGTCGGCATGTTCGGCATCTCCTGGGGCGGCTTCAACTCCCTCCAGATCGCGGCCCTCGCGCCCGAGCCGCTCAAGGCGATCATCACGGTCTGCTCCGCGGACGACCGCTATGACAACGACGTGCACTACATGGGTGGTTCCGTCCTCGCCGTGGACATGCACGCGTGGGCGGCGACGATGCTGGCCTTCGTGTCCCGCCCGCCGGACCCGCTGTTCGTCGGCGACGCCTGGCGGGACATGTGGCTGACCCGCCTCGAAGCGGTCGACCCGTTCATCCACACCTGGCTGGACCACCAGACCCGGGACGCGTACTGGCAGCACGGCAGCGTCTGCGAGGACTACTCGGCGATCAACGCGGCGGTGCTCGCGGTCGGCGGCTTCCACGACCCCTACCGGGACACGGTCCTGCGCCTGGTCGAGCATCTGCCGGGCGACGTACAGGGGTTGATCGGCCCGTGGTCGCACCAGTACCCGGACCGGGGCCTTCCGCCGGGCCCGGCGATCGGCTTCCTCCAGGAGACGCTGCGCTGGTGGGACCACCACTTGAAGGGCATCGACACGGGTGTGATGGCCGAGCCGAAGCTCCGCTCCTGGATCAGCGACTCCCACCCGCCGGCGACGGTCTACGCCGAGCTGCCCGGCGGCTGGGTCGGGGACCCCTCCTGGCCGTCCCCGAACGTCACCCCGATCCCGTACGCCCTCCAGGGCACGCCCTTGGTGGTGAACTCCCCCCAGCACACGGGCCTGGACGCGGGCCGCTACTTCCCCTTCGGCAACGACGCGGACCTGCCGCCGGACCAGCGGGACGAGGACGCGAAGTCGGCGTGCTTCGAGTTCGAGGTCCCCTCGGCCGTACGCATCCTGGGCCGCCCCAAGGTGACGCTGCGCCTGAAGATGGACGCCCCGTCCGGCCAGGCGATCGCGCGGGTGTGCGACGTGGCCCCGGACGGCTCGTCGACCCTGGTCACCCGGGGCGTGCTGAACCTGTCGGCGCGGGGCGGCCGGGACCGCGTGGACCCGTGGCCGGTCGGCGGCACGGAGGACGTGACGTTCGAGCTGAACGCGATCGGCCACACCTTCCCGCCGGGCCACAGGATCCGGCTCGCGGTGTCGTCGGCGTACTGGCCGTGGATCTGGCCGCAGGCGGACTCGGCGGGCTTCGTCCTCGACCCGGCGGGCAGCTCGCTGGAACTCCCGGTGCGGGAGGGCGCGTTGGACCCCTCGATCACCTTCGCCGCTCCGGAGCAGTCGGAGCCGCTTGGGGTGGTGTACCCGGCGACACTCGACGAGCTGCGGCCCGAGCGCCTGGTCGTACGCGATGTGGCGAAGGGCGAGTGGCGCATGGAGGTGGACCCGCGCTACGGCGGTACGCGGGTCTACCCGGACGGCCTCGAATTCACCGAGGACGCGGTGGAGACGTACACGATCAACGAGTCCGATCCCCTCAGCGCCCGCACCCGCTCCGACTGGACGATCCGCCTGCACCGCCCGGAGCTGGGGTGGGACGTGTCGATCAAGTCCCGCTCCGAGATCACGTGCGACGCGGCGGACTTCATCACGTCGAACGAGGTGGTGTGCAAGGACGGGGACGAGGTGGTGTTCCACAGGACGTGGGAGAAGCGCATCCCGAGGACGGCGGGCTGACGCTCGCATCCCGAGGACGGCGGGCTAGGGCCTGTCGTCAAACTCCCGTCTGCCCCGCGACGCCATGCACGCACTCTCGCCGCACCGGGCGCCGCGTGGCCCGCCCTCCGGGCGGACGACGGGAGTTTGACGACAGGCCCTAGCGCTCCACGCCCCCTGCTTCGAGCATTCGCTCGAGCACGACGGCCACCCCGTCGTCCTCATTGGACGAAGTGACCTCATCTGCGGCCGACTTGAGGTCGGGGTGGGCGTTGGCCATGGCGACACCGCGGGCCGCCCACACGAACATCGGTACGTCGTTGGGCATGTCACCGAAGGCGATGGTGTCCTCGGAGGTCATCCCGAGCCGCTCGGCGGCCAGCGCGAGGCCCGTCGCCTTGGTCACTCCGCGGGGCTGGAGCTCGACGGTGCCGGGCCCGGACATGGTGACGGTGGCGAGGGACCCGACGGCGTCGCGGGCGACGGCCGCCAACTCGTCGTCGGTCAGCCGGGGATGGCGCAGGAGCACCTTGCTGATGGGCTCGGCCCAGAGGGCGTCACGCCCCTTCACGCGGACGGCGGGCAGGGTGGGGTGCGGCATCAGATACCCGGGCTCGATGAGCGTGAGCCCTTCCACGCCGTCCTGGTCCACGGCGGCGTAGACCTGCCCGACCTCCGCCTCGATCTTCCCGAGCGCGGCCTCGGCGAGTTCGCGGTCGAGCGTCACGGACCAGATCATGCGGTCGGCACCGGAGTCGTACAACTGCGCCCCCTGCCCACAGACGGCGAGGCCACCGCCCCCCAGATCGTCGAGAAGCGGCTTCACGCGCGGCGCGGGCCGCCCGGTCACCACCAGGTGACGCGCCCCCTTTGCGGCCACCGCGGCCAGCACGGCCAGCGACCGGTCGGAGACGGTGTCGTCGCCGCGCAGCAGCGTCCCGTCCAGGTCAGTGGCGATGAGTGAATATGCGAGGGGTGCAGCCATGATCCAGAGAATACGGATCCTGGGCGATGCCGAAAGCAACGTCACAGGACCTGTGACGCGCGCAGTGCGCTGGTCGCACAACCGGCGCTCGGAGGATTCACTTGGACGTGTCGCGGCGAACCGACCCGAAGGTAGTACTTGGCCCGGCCCGCACCCCGTGAGAGCCATGACGCACGAGCCGACGCAGGCCGACACACGCGCTCCTCGCGCCCCTGCCCGGCGGGCCCGGCGGCGGACTGCTTTCTCTGGACGGCATGCTTGAGTACTTCCGGCAGATCGTCGACGAGTCCCCCCTACCAGGACCTCATGTGCCATGAACTGCCGGAGTACTGGGTCTACGGCCTGTATCTCAAGCCGACCGAAGGCGGGCTGCCGCTCCCCTCCGGCGACGAGGGCGAAGAAGTCGACCTCTCTGCCCGACGATCGCCTCTCGTACTTCTCGTACTTCTCGTACTTCTCGTACTTCTCGATACGGATCCCATGGAAATCACCGGCCACTCAACCGACTTCATCGTGGACGCAGGCTTCCCCGCGGCGATGAAGCGATTCGTCATGCGTCAGCACCGCCGCTGGCCCGGGCTCTTCCTGGACGGAGCGCCGGTCCGTGCGGAATCCCTGGCTGCCTGGAGTGTCCCGGAAGCCGATGGTGACGACGCCGACGGATACGCCGGCATCGTCACCTTCTCGGCAGGCCAGGCGATGGAGGATTTCTGGGAGGAGAACGGCTACGCCCTCGACAGCGCGGGCGAAGGTCCCTTCTCGGTCTTCTACTGGCCCCACCCGCAGCCGCCGTACGCCGGGCGGGTGGAGTCCGTGGAAGGCGGCTACGCCGTCAGTCTCGTCACGCCGGAGGATCCGGCGACCGACCCGTTCTCAGCGCGCGTCCTCGCTGACTTCACGCGTGCGCCCGCGCCAGATGCCCCACCAGCCGCGGCGAAGCGAACTCCGTGCCGCACACGAACCGCATCACAGGGCCGTACGACGCCGCCGCCGGAAGCCCCGTGAAGTACAGGCCGGGGACCGACGAGGCATAGCCCGCGCCCAGCTTCGGTGTGCCTCGGCTCGTGGTGAGGCGGGCGCGGAGCGCGGGGCCCAGGAAGTCCATCGCGGCGATGTCCACGCGGTAGCCCGTCGCCGCGATGACGTGGTCGGCGGAGAGGTCACGGATGCGCCCGCCCAGGGTCTCCACCCTCAGGACCGGGCTGCCGTCCTGGACGTCCGCCGACGCGATGCGGCGGACCTCACGCTTCTCGACCTTGCCCTCGAAGCGCTCACGCAGCCACCACGCGCCCAGCGGGCCGAGGACGCGGCGGACCAGGAAGTGGCGGGCCTGCGGGGGCAGATAGCGGTAGGGGTGGGGGTAGTAACTGATCGCGTAGAGCGACCAGGCGCGGCCGAACGGCGACTCGGGGCGCAGCTTCGGCTGCTTCCACGGCGGCTCGCCGAAGGCCACGGACCCCTTGCCGCGCGCCACCACCCGTACGCTCGCGCCCGCTTCGGCGGCGAGCGCGGCCGTCTCCAGGGCCGACTGTCCCGCGCCGACCACGATCAGCTCACGCCCCGCGAACCGCGACAGGTCGCTGTGCTGCGAACTGTGCGAGACGGGCCCTGTGGGGGTCGGCCCGTCCGGCGCGGCCGCGGCGAGCGCAGGCGGGAGCTGCGCCAGGCCCGAGAGGCCGGTCGCGACGACGACCGCGCGGGCCGTGAACTGCTCGCCGGAGTCCAGCTTCAGGTCGAAGCCCGCCGTGCCCTTGCGGTCGACGGAGACCACCCGCACCTGCTCCAGGTCGGGCACGAGCTTCTCCTTGAACCACTCCCCGTAGTCGATGAAGGTCTGGACCGGGATGATGTCCTCGTCGGTGACCAGGCGCCGTATCCCCGCCGCGTCGCAGTAGTCGAGGAGGTTGTGGCCGCGCTGCGGGGCGTCGATGTTCGAGGCCACCGGGGTCGATTTCAGGAGCATCCCCGCGGGCATGTGCGCGCGCCAGCTCACCATCGGATCACCGAAGACCCGGACCGGAATGCCTCTGGCCCGCAGATGGGCCGCGGTGGACAGGCCGAACGGCCCCGCCCCGATGACTGCTACTGGACTGATCACGAAGTCCCTCCCCAGGACGTCACTTGCCGCGTGTGCCGTGTGCCTACTTCGTGGTGGCGCTGTGCGAACCGGTGCCGCTGCCGCGGCGGTTGGTGCGCCACAGCTGATACAGATGCTTCGCCCCAGGCCGTATGAAACGCGCGAGCATCATGAAGAACGGCTTCATGTCGTCCGAAGCGAGCCACGCCAGCTCCGTGCCGCTCGCGCGCGGGGGCGCGTGCGGCGTGGTGTAGCCGCTGCGGCGGTAGGCGAGGAGGGCGGGCAGGTCGATGTTCTCCACGACATACCGATGACCGGCGCGCTGTTCCCCCTTCGGGACCGGGCGCCCCGTCAGGTGCAGGTGCATCGCACGGACGACGTCGACCCCGGATTCGTTCTCGAAGAGCCGGAACTGCGCGCCCATGCGGGGGTTGAAGTCGAGCAGTTTGTACTGACCGTCGCGTCGGTCATAGCGCAGGTCGAGGTCGATGACGCCGGTGAAGCCGATCTGTTTGATGAAACGCGCGGCGAGGTCCGCGAGTTCCGGATTGTCGACGACGTACGCATGCGCCGTCATCCCCGCGTGCGGCGGCCAGGAGCGCACCTTGACGCCCGTGAACATCGCGCGCGGCGCCGAGTCCTCGTCGAAGTACGCGTGCACGATCCAGTCCTCGGCCTGCTCCCGCGGCAGATACTCCTGGAGGATCACCCCGGGCCGCTCGCCCCAGTCGCGGGCGAGGCCGAGCAGGCCCGCCGGGGTCTCTATGCGCGTCGTCCCGTTCACCGCGGGCCGGGAGCGGCGTGTGAACGCCTCGCGGTTCTTGGCGACCACCGGGAAGACCGCCGCGGCGGCGAACTGCTCGATGTCCCCGTAGCTCTCGGGGAAGGACGCGGCCGGTGAGGCGATGCCGTGCTCCACGCACAGCTCGTGCAGGCCCTGCTTGCTGGCGAGGCGGCGGGGCAGCCCCGGCTCCACGCGCGGGAAGAGGAACCCCGCCCCGCTCAGCGGCTCCTGGTGCTCGGCGATGAGGACGGCCGCTTCCTCGTCGGTCGGGATCAGGACCGTGGGCCTGCCGATCCGGCGCGCGACGCGCAGCATCCCCTCGACGAGCCGCTCCGGCTCCTCCGCCCCGGTGGTCGGCCAGGGAAGGGCGCGGGTGAGATGGCGGGAGGCAGCGGCAGGTGTGTACCGGTCCTCCGTGATCGCGTACATGGGCACGCCGAGCCGCCCCAGGCTGCGGATCGCCCCCACGCCGCCGTGGTGCAGCGGATAACTGCCGAACTTCACGATCAGGCCGGGCACCTCACGGTCCACCGCGAAGGGCAGGCTGTCGTTCCTCATGGCCACGGGTCCCCCCACGTGTCCCTCCGTATGACCCGGACCCACCCCGTCCGCGTCCCCCCACAGGACGCTAAGCCGGAACTGACCACTCCAGCAAGGCTTATTCGGACATTGCGAACTCTTTAGACACTGCCCCAACCGGGGGCTTCCACGTAACGTGTGGCACACCCATATGGAAAGCGAGGCAGGTACGCATGTCCGAGCACACCCCGCTCGATCAGGCCGGGAGCGACCCTTCCGTCCGCTCCGTAGGCGACCCCTTCGCTCTCGCGGAGGGCGACCCCTTCGGGCCGCACAATCTTCCGTACGGCGTGTTCTCCCTGGTCGGGGAAGCGGCAGGGGCCGCGGAGCGCCGGGTCGGCGTACGACTGGGCGATCATGTCCTCGACGCGGGCGCCGCTGCGGCCGCGCTCGGCTCGCCCTATGTCTCGCTGCTCGCCGGGCCCACGCTCAACCCGCTGCTCGCCGCGGGCCGCACGGCCTGGTCCGACGTGCGACGCGCGCTCACCGCGTGGGTGACGATCCCTGCTCACCGCGAGGTCGTACGCCCTCTGCTGCACCCGCTGTCGGAGGTCACGCTGCACCTCCCCTTCGAGGTCGCGGACTATGTGGACTTCTACGCCTCCGAGCACCACGCGACCCACCTGGGGCAGATCTTCCGCCCGGACGCGCCGACCCCTCTGACCCCCAACTGGAAGCACCTCCCCATCGGTTACCACGGCCGGTCCGGCACCGTTGTGGTCTCCGGAACCGACGTGGTACGTCCGTCGGGGCAGCGCAAGGCGCCCTCGGAGACCGCCCCGGTCTTCGGCCCCTCCGTCCGCCTCGACATCGAGGCCGAGGTCGGATTCGTCGTGGGCACGCCGTCGGAGCTCGGCACCCCGGTGCCGCTCGCGGACTTCAGGGAACACGTCTTCGGTCTCACCCTCCTCAACGACTGGTCGGCGCGCGACATCCAGGCCTGGGAGTACGTGCCGCTCGGCCCCTTCCTCGGCAAGTCCTTCTGCACCTCGGTCTCCGCGTGGATCACCCCCCTGGAGGCCCTGGACACGGCGCGGGTCGCCCCTCCGGAGCGCACCCACGAACTCCTCCCCTACCTGGACGACTCGGCGGAGTCCGTCGCGGACGAGCCCGCCGGCTACGACCTGCGCATCACCGTCACCCTGAACGGCCACGTCATCTCCGAGCCGCCCTTCTCCACCGTCTACTGGACGGCCGCCCAGCAGCTGGCCCACATGACGGCGAACGGCGCGTCCCTGCGCACGGGCGACCTGTACGGCTCGGGCACGGTGAGCGGCCCCTCCGAGGGGCAGTACGGCTCCCTCATCGAGATCACCTGGAACGGCCGCGACGCCCTTGTCCTTCCGGACGGGAAGCGGACGTTCCTTGAGGACGGGGACGAGGTGACCCTCTCGGCGTGGGCCCCCGGGCCGGACGGGACCCGGGTGGGCCTCGGCGAGGTTTCTGGCAGGGTCGCCTCGGCTCGGTAGTCCTGGTGGCCGGGGGTGAGGTCACCCCCGGCCCCCTGCCGCGCCGGGTCGGGTCGGGTCGGCCGCGGCGTCGTCGTGGCTGGGCGCGCAGTTCCCCGCGCCCCTTCAGGGCGCTCAGAAGTCCTCCGGCGGTTCCGGCCACTCCTCCTCCGAGGGCTCCGGGGCCTGTGCGGGCACCGGAGCCGCCGTACCCTCCAGTTCCGCGAGGACCCCGAGCACACCCTCCCCGTACGTCGCCAGTTTCTTCTCGCCCAGCCCGCCGACGCCGCCCAGCTCCGCGAGCGAAGAGGGGCGCAGCGTGGCGATCTCCCGCAGCGTGGCGTCGTGGAAGATCACGTACGCTGGCAGGCCCAGCTCCTTGGCCTGCGCACCGCGCCACGCCCGCAGCGCCTCGAAGACCGGCACCGCCTCCTGAGGCAGCTCGGCGACGGCCGCCGCCGACTTCGCCTTGCGCTCCCCCTTCGCGGACTTCGCCGCTGCGGGCCGCTTCGGCTCCTTGCGCAACCGCACCTCCCGCTCCCGGCCGAGGACTGTGCCGCTCTCCTCGGTCAGGACCAGCGTGCCGTACTCCCCCTCGACCGCGAGCAGTCCCTGGGCCAGCAACTGCCGCACCACGCCCCGCCATTCGGCCTCCGCGAGCTCCTCGCCGATGCCGAAGACCGAGAGCTGGTCGTGGTCGAACTGGATGACCTTGGCGGTCTTCTTGCCGAGCAGGATGTCGATGATCTGGCCCGCCCCGAACTTCTGCCCGCGCTCGCGCTGGAGACGGACGATCGTGGAGAGGACCTTCTGGGCCGCGACCGTGCCGTCCCAGGTCTCCGGCGGCGCGAGACAGGTGTCGCAGTTGCCGCAGGACTCGCGGGCCGCGTCCTGGCCGAAGTACGTGAGGAGCTGGGCCCTGCGGCACTGGGCCGTCTCGCACAGCGCCAGCATCGAGTCCAGGTGCGAGGCCGCCCGGCGGCGGAACGCCTCGTCCCCCTCGCTGCCCTGGATCATCTTCCGCTGCTGGACGACGTCTTGGAGGCCATACGCCATCCAGGCCGTGGAGGGCAGGCCGTCACGTCCCGCGCGGCCCGTCTCCTGGTAGTACCCCTCGACCGACTTCGGCAGGTCCAGGTGGGCGACGAACCGGACGTCCGGCTTGTCGATGCCCATGCCGAAGGCGATCGTGGCGCAGACGACCAGACCCTCCTCCCGGAGGAAGCGCGACTGGTGCCGCGCGCGCGTCCCGCCGTCCAGGCCCGCGTGGTACGGAACGGCCTCGATGCCGTTCTTGCACAGGAACTCGGCGGTCTTCTCGACCGAGTTGCGCGAGAGGCAGTAGACGATGCCCGCGTCGCCCGCGTGCTCCTCCTTGAGGAAGGCCAGGAGCTGCTTCTTCGGCTCGGCCTTCGGCACGATGCGGTACTGGATGTTGGGACGGTCGAAGCTCGCCACGAAGTGCTTCGCGTCCGGCATGCCGAGCCGCTCGGTGATCTCCCGGTGCGTGGCGTGCGTCGCCGTCGCCGTCAGGGCGATCCGCGGGACGTCCGGCCAGCGCTCGCCGAGCAGGGAGAGCGCCAGATAGTCGGGGCGGAAGTCGTGGCCCCACTGCGCCACGCAGTGCGCCTCGTCGATCGCGAAGACGGAGATCTTGGCGCGGGAGAGCAGATCGAGCGTCCCCTCAAGGCGCAGCCGCTCCGGCGCGAGATACAGCACGTCGAGCTCCCCCGCGAGGAACTCGGCCTCCATCACGCGCCGCTCGTCGAAGTCCTGCGTGGAGTTGATGAACCCGGCCCGCACGCCGAGCGCCCGCAGCGCGTCCACCTGGTCCTGCATGAGCGCGATGAGGGGAGAGATGACCACGCCCGTGCCGGACCTGACCAGGGCGGGGATCTGATAGCAGAGCGACTTGCCGCCACCGGTGGGCATCAGGACGACGGAGTCACCGCCCGCGACCACATGCTCGATGATCGCTTCCTGCTCACCACGGAACGCGTCATATCCGAAGACGCGGTGCAGCGTCCGCAGTGCGTCACTCTCCGCCACCGCGCTCGGTACGGTCACCTCGCTCATGCCTTTGATCCCATCCATCGCCCTGCCCCCGTACGTCGCGCTTCGACCACTGACTCCACGATAGGGCTCAGGACCGACACCTCTGGAAGTTATCCACAGGCCGCCGCCCGGCACCCCTGTCGGACGGGGTGCCGGGCGGCGGCGAGTAGAACAGGTGGGCTACCGGAGAGGTGGCCCCCATGAGCGGTTACCGGACGAAGACCCCTGCCTGGTTCGCCAGATCCAGGAAGTACTGCGGGGCCACGCCCAGGACCAGCGTCACCGCCACGCCCACGCCGATCGCCGTCATCGTCATCGGCGAGGGCACGGCGACGGTCGGGCCGTCCGCCTTCGGCTCGCTGAAGAACATGAGCACGATCACACGGATGTAGAAGAACGCCGCGATCGCGGACGAGATCACACCGACCACGACAAGCGCACCGGCGCCGCCCTCGGCCGCCGCCTTGAACACCGCGAACTTTCCGGAGAACCCGGAGGTCAGCGGAATGCCCGCGAAGGCGAGCAGGAAGACCGCGAAGACGGCTGCGACCAGCGGCGAGCGCCGGCCGAGCCCCGCCCACTTCGACAGGTGCGTGGCCTCGCCGCCCGCGTCCCGCACCAGCGTGACCACCGCGAACGCGCCGATCGTCACGAAGGAGTAGGCCGCCAGGTAGAAGAGGACCGACGAGATGCCGTCCGGGGTCATGGCGATGACACCGGCGAGGATGAAGCCCGCGTGGGCGATCGAGGAGTACGCGAGCAGCCGCTTGATGTCGGTCTGGGTGATCGCGACGATCGCGCCGACCAGCATCGTGACGACCACGACGCCCCACATCACGGGACGCCAGTCCCAGCGCAGACCCGGCAGGACCACGTAGAGCAGCCTCAGCAGCGCGCCGAAGGCGGCCACCTTGGTCGCCGCGGCCATGAAGCCGGTGACCGGGGTGGGCGCGCCCTCGTACACATCGGGCGTCCACATGTGGAACGGCACCGCGCCGACCTTGAAGAGCAGACCCATGACGATCATCGCGGCGCCGATCAGGAGCAGCGCGTCGTTGCCCATGGTGTCCGCGAGTGCCGGGTTGACCGTCTGGACGCTGCCGTCGATGACCTTCGCGATGGTGCCGTACGACACCGAGCCCGCGTACCCGTAGAGCAGGGCGATCCCGAAGAGCAGGAACGCCGAGGAGAACGAGCCGAGCAGGAAGTACTTGACGGCGGCTTCCTGCGACATCAGGCGCTTGCGGCGGGCGAGCGCGCACAGGAGGTAGAGCGGCAGCGAGAAGACCTCAAGGGCGATGAAGAGCGTCAGGAGGTCGTTCGCCGACGGGAAGACGAGCATTCCGCCGATCGCGAAGAGCGCGAGCGGGAACACCTCGGTGGTGGTGAACCCGGCCTTCGTGGCGGCCTTTTCGCCCTCGCTGCCCGGCGTCGATCCGGCCTGCGCGGCGAACGAGTCGACTCGATTGCCGTGTGTCACCGGGTCGAGCCGCCGCTCCGCGAAGGTGAAGATCGCGACGAGCCCCGCGAGGAGGATCGTGCCCTGGAGGAAGAGCGCGGGCCCGTCGACCGCGATGGCGCCCATCGCGGCGATGTGCGCCTTCGTCGTGCCGTACCCGGTGGCCGCGAGGCCGACGACCGCGGCGAAAGACGCGGTGAGGGCGACGACGGCGACGAACACCTGCGCGTAGTACCGGGATTTGCGCGGCACGAAGGCCTCGATGAGGATCCCGATGACCGCCGCGCCGATGACGATCAACGTCGGCGACAGCTGCGCATACTCGATGGTGGGAGTGTCGATCTTGTCGATCTGATCTTGGGGCGCCGCGGCCGACGCCATTGTCCACAGGCTGTGGACGGCTGATGCGCTCACTTGGCCGCCTCCACGTCGGGCTTCGGGTCCTTCTGCTGTACGTCGGACATGGTGTGCTTGACCGCCGGGTTCACAAGATCGGTGAGCGGCTTCGGGTAGACACCGAGGCCGATCAGGAGCGCGATCAGCGGTGCGACGACCACGAGTTCACGTACCCGCAGGTCCGGCATGGCCGAGACCTCCGGCTTCACCGGGCCCGTCATCGTCCGCTGGTAGAGGACGAGGGTGTAGAGCGCGGCGAGCACGATGCCGATGGTGGCGATGATCCCGACCACCGGATAGCGCGCGAACGCGCCGACCAGGACCAGGAATTCACTGACGAACGGCGCGAGCCCCGGCAGCGAGAGCGTCGCGAGGCCGCCGATCAGGAAGGTGCCCGCGAGTACGGGTGCGACCTTCTGCACCCCTCCGTAGTCCGCGATGAGCCGCGAACCGCGCCGCGAGATCAGGAAGCCGGCCACCAGCATCAGGGCGGCGGTCGAGATCCCGTGGTTGACCATGTAGAGCGTCGCGCCGGACTGGCCCTGTGAGGTCATCGCGAAGATGCCGAGAATGATGAACCCGAAGTGCGAGATCGACGCGTACGCCACCAGGCGCTTGATGTCGCGCTGGCCGACGGCGAGCAGCGCGCCGTAGATGATGCTGATCAGGGCGAGCACGAGGACGACCGGCGTCGCCCACTTGCTCGCCTCGGGGAAGAGCCCGAGGCAGAACCGCAGCATCGCGAACGTGCCGACCTTGTCGACCACGGCCGTGATCAGCACGGCGACCGGGGCCGTGGACTCGCCCATCGCGTTCGGCAGCCAGGTGTGCAGCGGCCACAGCGGCGCCTTCACCGCGAAGGCGAAGAAGAAGCCGAGGAAGAGCCACCGCTCGGTGCTCGTCGCCATGTCCAGCGTGCCGTTGGCCCGCGCCTCGGCGATCTCCTGGAGCGAGAAGTTCCCCGCCACCACGTAGAGGCCGATCACGGCGGCCAGCATGATGAGGCCGCCGACCAGGTTGTAGAGGAGGAACTTCACGGCCGCGTACGAGCGTTGCGCCGACGCCTTCTCGTCGCTGCCCGCGTGGGCGCGGTCCCCGAAGCCGCCGATGAGGAAGTACATCGGGATGAGCATGGCTTCGAAGAAGATGTAGAAGAGGAAGACGTCCGTGGCCGCGAAGGAGATGATCACCATCGCCTCGACGGCCAGGATCAGGGCGAAGAAGCCCTGAGTCGGGCGCCAGCGCGAGGACTTCGTCTCCAGGGGATCGGCGTCGTGCCAGCCCGCCAGGATGATGAAGGGCATCAGGAGCGCGGTGAGCGCGATGAGGGCGACACCGATGCCGTCGACGCCGAGCTCGTACCGCACCCCGAACTCCGCGATCCAGGCGCGGGACTCGGTCAGTTGATAGCGGGATCCGTCGGGGTCGAAGCGCACGAGCACGGTCACGGCGAGCGCGAGCGTGGCGAGCGACACGAGCAGCGCGAGCCACTTGGCGGCGGTACGCCGGGCGGCCGGGACGGCTGCCGTGGCGATCGCGCCGAGCGCGGGCAGGGCCGCCGTCGCTGTCAGCAGAGGAAAGGACATCGGTATCAGACCGCCCTCATCAGCAGGGTCGCGGCGATGAGTACCGCAACGCCGCCGAACATCGAGACCGCGTAGGAGCGGGCATAGCCGTTCTGCATCTTGCGCAGCCGCCCGGAGAGCCCGCCGACCGAGGCCGCCGAGCCGTTGACGACTCCGTCGACCAGGGTGTGGTCGACGTAGACCAGGGAGCGGGTGAGGTGCTCTCCGCCGCGGACCAGGACGACGTGGTTGAAGTCGTCCTGGAGGAGATCGCGCCGGGCGGCCCGGGTGAGCAGCGAACCGCGCGGGGCGGCGACCGGGACGGGACGGCGGCCGTACTGCACGTAGGCCAGGGCCACACCGATGAGCAGGACCACCATGGTGGCGCCCGTGACCGTGGTGGCGCTCAGCGGCGAGTGCCCGTGGTCGTGCTGGGTGACCGGCTCCAGCCAGTGCATGAAGCGGTCGCCGATGCTGAAGAAGCCACCCGCGAACACCGACCCGAAGGCGAGCACGATCATCGGGATCGTCATGGACTTGGGCGACTCGTGCGGATGCGGCTCGTTGCCTTCCGCATCCGGCTGCCAGCGCTTCTCTCCGAAGAACGTCATGATCATTACGCGCGTCATGTAGAACGCGGTGATCGCGGCGCCGAGCAGCGCGACCGAGCCGAGGATCCAGCCCTCCGTGCCGCCCTTGGCGAACGCCGCCTCGATGATCTTGTCCTTGGAGAAGAAGCCGGAAAGGCCGGGGAAGCCGATGATCGCCAGATAGCCGAGCCCGAAGGTCACGAAGGTGACCGGCATGTACTTCCTGAGGCCGCCGTACTTCCTCATGTCGACCTCGTCGTTCATGCCGTGCATGACCGAACCGGCCCCCAGGAAGAGCCCGGCCTTGAAGAAGCCGTGCGTCACGAGGTGCATGATCGCGAAGACGTAGCCGATGGGGCCGAGGCCCGCGGCCAGGATCATGTACCCGATCTGGGACATCGTCGAGCCGGCGAGGGCCTTCTTGATGTCGTCCTTCGCGCAACCGACGATCGCACCGAAGAGGAGCGTGACCGCGCCCACGACGGTGACGACCAGTTGCGCGTCCGGTGCGCCGTTGAAGATCGCGCCGGAGCGGACGATCAAGTACACGCCCGCGGTCACCATCGTCGCCGCGTGGATGAGGGCCGAGACCGGGGTCGGGCCCTCCATCGCGTCGCCGAGCCAGGACTGGAGCGGCACCTGGGCCGACTTGCCGCAGGCCGCGAGCAGCAGCATCAGGCCGATGGCCGTCAGCTTGCCCTCCGACGTCTGCCCGGTGGCCTCCAGGACGGGCCCGAAGGCGAACGTCCCGAAGGTGGTGAACATCAGCATGATCGCGATCGACAGGCCCATGTCGCCGACCCTGTTGACCAGGAAGGCCTTCTTCGCGGCGGTGGCCGCACTGGGCTTGTGCTGCCAGAAGCCGATCAGGAGGTACGAGGCGAGGCCGACGCCCTCCCATCCGACGTACAGCAGGAGGTAGTTGTCGGCGAGGACCAGGATGAGCATCGCCGCGAGGAACAGGTTCAGATAGCCGAAGAAGCGGCGGCGCCGCTCGTCGTGCTCCATGTACCCGATGGAGTAGATGTGGATCAGGGTGCCCACACCGGTGATCAGCAGGACGAACGTCATCGACAGCTGGTCAAGCTGGAAGGCGACGTCCGCCTGGAATCCCTCGACGGGGATCCAGCTGAACAGGTGCTGCGACAGGGAGCGCTCCTCGGCGCCCTTGCCCAGCATGTCGGCGAAGAGCACGATGCCGACGACGAAGGAGGCGGCAGCGAGCAGCGTGCCGAGCCAGTGGCCCACACGGTCGAGCCGCCGCCCGCCGCACAGCAGTACGGCCGCTCCGAGCAGAGGCGCCGCTACGAGCAGCGCGATCAGGTTCTCCACTTTTCAGCGACCCCTTACAGCTTCATCAGGCTGGCGTCGTCGACCGAGGCCGAGTGACGGGAGCGGAACAGCGACACGATGATCGCGAGGCCGACCACGACTTCCGCCGCGGCGACGACCATCGTGAAGAACGCGATGATCTGGCCGTCGAGATTGCCGTGCAGCCGGGAGAAGGCGACAAAGGCCAAGTTGCACGCGTTGAGCATCAGCTCGATACACATGAAGACCACGATCGCGTTCCGCCTGATCAGCACGCCGGTGGCGCCGATCGAGAACAACAGCGCCGCGAGATACAGGTAGTTGACCGGATTCACTTCGACGCCTCCTCGCTCTTGGACGACCGCTCGAGACGGTCCTCGGAACGCTGTTCGAGGGCCCGCAGGTCGTCAAGGGCCTCGTCCGACACATCGCGGATCTGGCCGCGCTCACGCAGCGTCTTGTTGACCGTGAGCTCCGACGGGGTGCCGTCGGGGAGCAGGCCCGCGACGTCCACGGCGTTGTGCCGGGCGTAGACACCGGGGGCGGGCAGCGGCGGCAGGTGCTTGCCGCGCACGCGCTCCTCGGACATCTCGCGCTGCGTCTTGGCGCGCTCCGTGCGCTCGCGGTGGGTGAGCACCATCGCGCCGACGGTGGCGGTGATGAGCAGCGCGCCGGTGATCTCGAAGGCGAAGACGTACTTCGTGAAGATGGCCTCGGCGAGGCCCTCCACGTTGCCGCCCGCGTTCGCCTTGCCGAGGCCCGCGAACTCGTTCACCGAGGCGTTCCCGATGCCCGCGAAGAGCAGGATGGCGAAGCCGAAACCGCAGAGCCCGGCAAGCCAGCGCTGCCCCTTGATGGTCTCCTTCAGGGAGTCGGCGGCGGTGACGCCGACGAGCATGACCACGAAGAGGAAGAGCATCATGATCGCGCCCGTGTAGACGACGACCTGGACGATGCCCAGGAAGTACGCCCCGTTGGCGAGGTAGAAGACCGCCAGGATGATCATGGTCCCGGCGAGGCAGAGCGCGCTGTGCACGGCCTTCTTCATGAGGATCGTGCACAGGGCGCCGATCACGGCGACCGTGCCGAGCACCCAGAACTGGACGGCCTCACCGGTGGAGGTGGTGTAGGCGGCGAGTTGGGTCATCGGTTGATCACCTCCCCCGACGCGGGCTCGGAGTCCCCGAAGGTGGAAGCGGCTTCCTGGGGCGTCTCGCCCTTGGAGAGGGCCACTTGGGGCACCGTGCCGGGAGCGGCCTCCGTCACCAGACCGCGGTAGTAGTCCTGCTCGTCCGTGCCCGGGAAGATCGAGTGCGGTGACTCGACCATGCCTTCCTCCAGGCCGGCGAGCAGCTGCTCCTTGGTGAAGATGAGCTTCTCGCGGCTGCTGTCGGCCAGCTCGAACTCGTTCGTCATCGTCAGCGCGCGCGTGGGGCACGCCTCGATGCACAGGCCGCACAGGATGCAGCGGGCGTAGTTGATCTGGTAGACGCGGCCGTACCGCTCGCCCGGGGAGTAGCGCTCCTCCTCGGTGTTGTCCGCGCCTTCCACATAGATCGCGTCCGCGGGGCAGGCCCAGGCGCAGAGCTCACAGCCGATGCACTTCTCCAGGCCGTCCGGATGGCGGTTGAGCTGGTGCCTGCCGTGGAAGCGGGGAGCGGTGGTCTTCTCCTGCTCCGGATACTGCTCGGTCAGCCGCTTCTTGAACATGGCCTTGAAGGTCACGCCGAAGCCCGCGACGGGGTTCTGGAACCCCTGCTTCGATTGGTTCGACTCGTGCTGCGACTGGTGTGACTCTTTCTTCGACTCAGCCATCGGACGCCTCCTTTCCGTCACTTCGGGTTCCGTCACTTTGAGTATCCGGCCCACCACTGACAATCAACTCGCGCTCCTGACGCGAGCGTCGGCGCGGTACGGGCGGCAAGCTCTGTCCGGGCAGCGGCGGGACCGGGAATCCGCCCGCCATCGGGTCGAAGGCGACCGGCTCCTCCTCGGCTGCCGCTTCCTTCTCGCGCTTGTCGCGGAAGATGTCGACGACGACGGAGAGCAACAGGAGCGCGATGACCCCGCCGCCCACATAGAGCGCGATCGAGGTGAAGTCGTACTCCTCGTTCCGCATCGCCCTGACCGTCGCGACGAGCATCAGCCAGACGACCGAGACCGGGATCAGGACCTTCCAGCCGAGCTTCATCAGCTGGTCGTAGCGGACGCGTGGCAGCGTGCCGCGCAGCCAGATGAAGAAGAACAGCAGCAGCTGGACCTTGATCACGAACCAGAGCATCGGCCACCAGCCGTGGTTCGCGCCCTCCCAGAAGGTGCTGATGGGATACGGGGCCCGCCAGCCGCCCAGGAAGAGGGTGACCGAGACCGCCGAGACGGTGACCATGTTGACGTACTCGGCGAGCATGAACAGCGCGAACTTGATCGACGAGTACTCGGTGTTGAAGCCGCCGACGAGGTCGCCCTCGGACTCCGGCATGTCGAAGGGCGCGCGGTTGGTCTCACCGATCATCGTCACGATGTAGATCAGGAACGAGACCGGAAGCAGCAGGACGTACCACCGGTCCGCTTGCGCCTCCACGATCGCCGAGGTCGACATCGACCCGGAGTAGAGGAACACCGAGGCGAACGCGGCGCCCATCGCGATCTCGTACGAGATCATCTGCGCGCAGGAGCGCAGGCCGCCGAGGAGCGGATAGGTGGATCCTGAGCTCCAGCCGGCGAGCACGATGCCGTAGATGCCGACCGAGGCGACCGCGAGGATGTAGAGCATCGCGATCGGCAGGTCGGTGAGCTGCATCGTCGTGCGCTGGCCGAAGATCGAGACTTCGTTGCCCGCGGGCCCGAAGGGGATCACCGCGATCGCCATGAAGGCCGGGATGGCCGCGATGATCGGCGCGAGGATGTACACCACCTTGTCCGCGCGCTTGACGATCAGGTCTTCCTTGAGCATCAGCTTGATGCCGTCCGCGAGGGACTGCAGCATGCCCCAGGGGCCGTGCCGGTTGGGGCCGATGCGCAGCTGCATCCAGGCGACGACCTTGCGCTCCCACACGATGGAGAAGAGCACCGTCACCATCAGGAACGCGAAGCAGAAGACCGCCTTGACGGCGACCAGCCACCACGGGTCACGGCCGAACATGGACAGGTCTTCCGCCGCAAGCGGCACCACGGTGTGCATCACGACGTCACCTCCGGGGCCTCAGAGGGCTCCGGCAGGAGCGCCGGGCCGATGCGGACGAGGTCGCCGGGGCGCGCGCCGGTGTCGGAAGTGACGCCTCCCCCGGTCGAGTTCAGCGGCAGCCACACCACGCGATCGGGCATCTCGGTGACCAGGAGCGGCAGTTCGGTCGTCCCCGCGGATCCGGTGACGGCCAGGACGTCGCCGTCCTTGACGCCCGCCTCGGCCGCGGTGGCCGCCGAGAGCCGGGCGACCGCGGCGTGCCGCGTGCCCGCGAGCGCCTCGTCGCCCTCCTGGAGGCGGCCCTGGTCGAGCAGCAGCCTGTGCCCCGCGAGAACGGCCTCTCCGGAGGCGGGCCTCGGGGGCTGAGCGGCGCTCTCCACGGGGTCGGTGGCGTGCGTCCCCTCCCAGCCGCCGAGCCGGTCCAGCTCGCGCCGGGCCGTCGCCAGGTCGGGAAGGCCCAGGTGCACGTCCCCGGCGTCGGCCAGCATGTGCAGCACACGGGCGTCGGTCGGGGCCAGCGTGCGCGTCATCTGGTCGGGCTTGAGCGCGGCGCCGAACATCCGGGCCCTGCCCTCCCAGTTGAGGTAGGTGCCGGGCTTCTCCGCGACCGCGGCCACGGGCAGTACGACATCGGCGTGCTCGGTGACCTCGCTGGGCCTCAGCTCCAGGGAGACCAGGAACCCGACCTCGGAGAGTGCTTCACGCGCGCGTGCCGGGTCGGGCAGGTCGGCGACCTCCACGCCCGCCACGAGGAGCGCGCCCAGTTCGCCGGTCGCCGCGGCCTCGATGATCTGGCCGGTGTCGCGGCCGTAGCGGTGCGGGAGTTCGGCGACGCGCCAGGCGGTCGCGACCTCCTCCCGCGCGCGCGGGTCGGTGGACGGGCGCCCGCCGGGCAGCAGCGAAGGCAGCGCGCCCGCCTCGACGGCGCCGCGCTCCCCCGCCCTGCGCGGGATCCACACCAGCCGCGCACCGGTCGCGGACGCGACCCGTACGGCGGCGGTGAGCCCGCCCGCCACGGCGGCCAGACGCTCGCCGACCACGATCACCGCGCCCGAAGTGCGCAGCGCCTCGGCCGCCTTGGCGCCGTCGCCCTCCAGGCCGGCTCCGGAGGCAAGGGCGTCGAGCCACTGGGTCTCGGTGCCGGGAGCAGCGGGGAGCAGCGTGCCGCCCGCCTTCTCCAGGCCTCGGGTCTGATGCGTCGCGAGGGAGAACGTCCGCTGGCCGTGCTTGCGCCAGGCCTTGCGAAGCCGAAGGAAGATCCCGGGCGCCTCTTCCTCGGACTCAAGTCCGACGAGCAGGACGGCGGGTGCCTTCTCCACTTCCGCGTACGTGACGCCGGTGCCGTCGAGATCCCGGCCCCGTCCCGCCACGCGTGCGGCGAGGAAGTCGGCCTCCTCGCTGCTGTGCACGCGCGCGCGGAAGTCGATGTCGTTCGTGTCGAGCGCCACGCGCGCGTACTTGCTGTACGCGTAGGCGTCCTCCACGGTGAGGCGACCGCCGGTCAGCACACCGGCCCGGCCGCGCGCGGCGGCGAGCCCGTTGGCCGCGACTTCGAGAGCCTCGGGCCAGCTTGCGGTCTCCAGCTCACCCGTCTCGGAGTTGCGCACCAGCGGCGTGGTGAGGCGGTCCGGCTTCTGCGCGTAACGGAAGCCGAAGCGCCCCTTGTCGCAGAGCCACTCCTCGTTGACCTCGGGGTCGTCCGCGGCGAGCCGCCGCATGACCTTGCCGCGGCGGTGGTCGGTGCGGGTCGCGCAGCCGCCCGCGCAGTGCTCGCAGACCGACGGCGAGGACACCAGGTCGAAGGGCCGGGAGCGGAAGCGATACGCCGCCGAGGTCAGCGCGCCGACCGGACAGATCTGGATGGTGTTCCCGGAGAAGTACGACTCGAAGGGATCACCCTCGCCCGTGCCGACCTGCTGGAGCGCACCGCGCTCGAGCAGCTCGATCATCGGGTCACCGGCGATCTGGTTGCTGAACCGGGTGCAGCGCGCGCAGAGCACGCACCGCTCGCGGTCGAGAAGGACCTGCGTCGAAATCGGCACCGGCTTCTCGAACGTCCGCTTCTTGCCCTCGAAGCGGGTGTCCGTGTCGCCGACCTGCATCGCCTGGTTCTGCAGCGGGCACTCGCCGCCCTTGTCGCAGACCGGGCAGTCCAGCGGGTGGTTGATGAGCAGCAGCTCCATCACACCGCGCTGCGACTTCTCCGCGACCGGCGACGTCAGCTGCGACTTCACGACCATGCCGTCGGTGCAGGTGATGGTGCAGGAGGCCATCGGCTTGCGCTGGCCCTCCACCTCGACGATGCACTGGCGGCAGGCGCCCGCCGGGTCGAGCAGCGGGTGGTCGCAGAACCGGGGGATCTCGATGCCGAGGAGCTCGGCGGCCCGGATCACCAGCGTCCCCTTGGGGACGCTGATCTCGATGCCGTCGATCGTCAGCGACACGAGGTCTTCCGGCGGAACCGGTGCCTCGCCCCCTCCGGAGGGAGCGCTGTTGGTGGTCACTGTCATGCGTTCACCTCCGAATGTGCGGAGGGCCTGTCGGCCCAGAGAGTCGACTTGGCCGGGTCGAAGGGGCAGCCCTTGCCGGTGATGTGCTCCTCGTACTCCTCGCGGAAGTACTTGAGCGAGGAGAAGATCGGCGAAGCGGCGCCGTCACCGAGGGCGCAGAACGACTTGCCGTTGATGTTGTCGGCGATGTCGTTCAGCTTGTCGAGGTCGGACATGACGCCCTTGCCTGCCTCGATGTCGCGGAGCAACTGCACCAGCCAGTACGTCCCTTCTCGGCAGGGCGTGCACTTGCCGCAGGACTCGTGGGCGTAGAACTCGGTCCAGCGCGTGACGGCCCGCACGACACAGGTCGTCTCGTCGAAGCACTGCAACGCCTTCGTGCCGAGCATCGACCCCGCGGCGCCCACTCCCTCGTAGTCCAGGGGGACATCGAGGTGCTCGTCGGTGAACATCGGCGTCGAAGAGCCGCCCGGCGTCCAGAACTTGAGCCGGTGGCCCGCCCTGATCCCGCCGCTCATGTCGAGCAGCTGGCGCAGGGTGATGCCCAGCGGGGCCTCGTACTGGCCGGGGCTCGTGACGTGGCCGCTCAGCGAATAGAGCGTGAAGCCGGGGGACTTCTCGCTCCCCATCGACTTGAACCAGTCTTTTCCGCGATTCAGGATCGCGGGAACCGACGCGATGGACTCGACGTTATTGACAACAGTGGGGCATGCGTAGAGGCCCGCGACGGCCGGGAAAGGGGGACGCAGTCGCGGCTGGCCACGGCGGCCTTCGAGCGAGTCGAGCAGCGCGGTCTCCTCACCACAGATGTACGCGCCCGCGCCCGCGTGCACGGTGAGTTCGAGATCGAGACCGCTGCCCAGGATGTTCTCGCCCAGGAATCCCGCCTCTTTCGCCTCACGCACGGCCTCGTGCAGCCGCCGGAGCACGGGGACGACTTCACCGCGCAGATAGATGAAGGCATGCGACGAACGGATCGCGTAGCAGGCGATCACAATGCCCTCGATGAGGCTATGCGGGTTCGCGAAGAGGAGCGGGATGTCCTTGCAGGTCCCCGGCTCCGATTCGTCGGCGTTGACAACTAGATAGTGCGGCTTTCCATCTCCCTGCGGAATGAACTGCCATTTCATTCCGGTGGGGAATCCCGCGCCGCCCCTGCCGCGCAGACCGGAGTCCTTCACGTACGCGATGAGGTCGTCCGGCGCCATGGCCAGGGCCTTACGCAGGCCTTCGTACCCCTCGTGCCGTCGGTAGGTCTCCAGCGTCCAGGACTTCTCCTCGTCCCAGAACGCCGAAAGCACCGGCGCGAGCAGCTTCTCGGGGCTCGTCTCGTTGTCGATCTCGGCTGCCAAGGTCATCACTCCCCCTCCTCGGCGGTCGGTCCGGCCGGGTGGGCCGGGTCGGATGCCGAGGTCTGCTGCGGTGCGTCGTGCGAGCTGAGGTGCTCGGCAGGCGCCTCGTCCTGCGGGCCGCCCGCGCGCGGGTGGACCACCCGGGGCTGCGGCAACTCGCCCTTGGCCAGGCGCAGTCCGATCAGTGAGGCAGGGCCCGCGCCGCCGCTCGCCTCGACGGCGCCCGCGCGCTCGTCCGGGAAGCCCGCCAGGATCCGGGCCGTCTCCTTGTACGTGCACAAGGGGGCGCCGCGGGTCGGCTCGACCTGCACGCCCGCGCGCAGGTCGTCGACGAGCCGCTTGGCGGTCTCGGGAGTCTGGTTGTCGAAGAACTCCCAGTTGACCATCACGACGGGGGCGAAGTCGCAGGCCGCGTTGCACTCGATGTGCTCCAGCGTGACCTTGCCGTCCTCCGTGGTCCCTTCGTTGCCGACGCCCAGGTGCTCCTGGAGCGACTCGAAGATCGCGTCGCCGCCCATGACGGCGCACAGCGTGTTCGTGCAGACGCCGACCTGGTAGTCACCGGAGGGCTTGCGCCGGTACATCGTGTAGAAGGTCGCGACCGCGGTGACCTCGGCGGTGGTCAGGCCGAGCACCTCCGCGCAGAAGGCCATGCCCGTGCGCGTGACGTGACCCTCCTCGGACTGCACGAGGTGCAGCAGCGGGAGCAGCGCGGACCGGGAGTCCGGGTAGCGGGAGATGATCTCCTTGGCGTCCGCGTCGAGCCTGGCCCGTACGTCGGCCGGGAAGTCGGGGGCGGGGAGTTGGGGCATGCCCAGGCTGACGCCCGTGCCCTGCTGGGGAGTGGTGGTCACCGGTCGACGCCTCCCATCACGGGGTCGATGGACGCGACGGCGACGATGACGTCGGCGACCTGGCCGCCCTCGCACATCGCCGCCATGGCCTGCAGGTTGGTGAAGGACGGGTCGCGGAAGTGGACCCGGTAGGGGCGGGTGCCGCCGTCGGAGACGACATGCACCCCGAGCTCGCCCTTGGGCGACTCGACCGCGGTGTACGCCTGCCCGGCCGGGACCCTGAAGCCCTCGGTCACCAGCTTGAAGTGGTGGATCAGGGCCTCCATGGAGGTGCCCATGATCTTCTTGATGTGATCGAGCGAGTTGCCGAGACCGTCCGGACCGAGCGCCAGTTGCGCGGGCCAGGCGATCTTCTTGTCCTCGACCATGACCGGACCCGGCGCCAGGCGGTCCAGGCACTGCTCGACGATGCGCAGCGACTGGCGCATCTCCTCCAGGCGGATCAGGAAGCGTCCGTAGGAGTCGCAGGTGTCGGCGGTCGGCACGTCGAACTCGTAGTTCTCGTAGCCGCAGTAGGGGTCCGACTTGCGCAGGTCGTGCGGCAGGCCCGCCGAGCGCAGGACCGGTCCCGTGGCGCCGAGGGCCATGCAGCCCGCGAGGTCGAGATAGCCGACGTCCTGCATGCGGGCCTTGAAGATGGGGTTACCGGTGGCGAGCTTGTCGTACTCGCCGAGGTTCTTGCTCATCTTCTTCACGAACTCGCGGATCTGGTCCACCGCGCCCGGGGGCAGGTCCTGGGCGAGTCCGCCGGGCCGGACGTACGCGTGGTTCATGCGCAGGCCGGTGATCAACTCGAAGATGTCGAGAACGAGTTCACGATCACGGAAGCCGTAGATCATGATCGTCGTCGCGCCCAGCTCCATGCCGCCGGTGGCGATGCACACCAGGTGCGAGGAGAGCCGGTTGAGCTCCATCAGGAGCACGCGGATGACCGAGGCGCGGTCCGGGATCTGGTCCTCGATGCCGAGGAGCTTCTCGACCCCCAGGCAGTACGCCGTCTCGTTGAAGAACGGCGTCAGATAGTCCATGCGCGTGACGAACGTCGTGCCCTGCGTCCACGTGCGGTACTCGAGGTTCTTCTCGATGCCCGTGTGCAGATAGCCGATGCCGCAGCGGGCCTCGGAGACGGTCTCGCCCTCGATCTCCAGGATGAGCCGGAGCACACCATGGGTGGAGGGGTGCTGCGGACCCATGTTGACGATGATGCGCTCGTCGTCGGACCGGGCCGCGGACTGGACGACCTCGTCCCAGTCGCCGCCGGTGACTGTATATACAGTCCCCTCGGTCGTCTCGCGCGCGGATGCATGTGACGTGCTCATCAGCTGTACGACCTCCGCTGGTCCGGAGCCGGGATCTGGGCGCCCTTGTACTCGACGGGGATGCCGCCGAGGGGGTAGTCCTTGCGCTGCGGGAAGCCCTGCCAGTCGTCCGGCATCATGATCCGCGTAAGGGCTGGGTGACCGTCGAAGATCAGGCCGAAGAAGTCGTACGTCTCGCGCTCGTGCCAGTCGTTCGTCGGGTAGACCGCGACCAGCGAGGGGACGTGCGGATCGGCGTCAGGGGCACTGACTTCGAGCCGGATCAGGCGGTTGTGGGTGATCGAGCGCAGGTGGTAGACGGCGTGCAGCTCGCGGCCCTTGTCCTCGGTGAAGTGGACCCCCGAGACGCCCGTGCAGAGCTCGAAGCGCAGGGCCGGGTCGTCGCGCAGGGTCTGGGCGACCCTGACGAGGTGCTCGCGCGCGATGTGGAAGGTGAGCTCGTCGCGGTCGACGACCGTCTTCTCGATCGCGTTCTCGGGCAGGAGCCCCTGCTCTTCCAGGGCCCCCTCCAGCTCGTCCGCGACTTCGTCGAACCAGCCGCCGTAGGGGCGCGCGGTGGCACCCGGCAGGGTGACCGTCCGCACGAGCCCGCCGTAACCGGACGTGTCGCCGCCGTTGTTGGCGCCGAACATGCCCTTGCGTACGCCGATGACCTCGCCGGCCTCGTCGCGGGGGGCAGGGACGCCGTTTCCGTTCAGGTGCTCGTCGTGCGCGTCGCTCACCGCAGCAGCCCCTTCATCTCGATGGTGGGGAGGGCCTTGAGGGCCGCCTCCTCCGCCTCGCGGGCCGCTTCCTCCGCGTTGACCCCGAGCTTGCCGCCCTGGATCTTCTGGTGGAGCTTGAGGATCGCGTCCATCAGCATCTCGGGCCGCGGCGGACAGCCGGGCAAATAGATGTCAACAGGGACAATGTGGTCCACACCCTGCACAATCGCGTAATTGTTGAACATCCCGCCCGATGAAGCGCAAACCCCCATGGAAATGACCCACTTGGGGTTGGGCATCTGGTCATAGACCTGCCGCAGGACCGGCGCCATCTTCTGGCTCACGCGTCCGGCCACGATCATCAGGTCGGCCTGGCGCGGTGAACCGCGGAAGACCTCCATGCCGAAGCGAGCCAGGTCATAGCGCCCGGCTCCCGTCGTCATCATCTCGATGGCGCAGCACGCGAGGCCGAAGGTCGCGGGGAAGACGGATGACTTGCGCACCCAGCCCGCGGCCTGTTCGACGGTGGTGAGCAGAAATCCGCTCGGCAGTTTCTCTTCGAGTCCCATGCTCTTTGCCCCTCAGACCCTTAGTCCCATTCCAGGCCGCCGCGCCGCCATACGTACGCGTACGCGACGAAGACGGTGAGCACGAAGAGCAGCATCTCCACGAGCCCGAAAATCCCCAGCGCGTCGAACGTGACGGCCCAGGGGTAAAGGAAGACGATCTCGATGTCGAAGACGATGAAGAGCATCGCCGTCAGGTAGTACTTGATGGGGAATCGCCCACCACCGGCCGGAGTCGGCGTCGGCTCGATTCCGCACTCATACGCCTCGAGCTTGGCGCGGTTGTACCGCTTTGGACCGATAAGCGTGGCCATGACCACGGAGAAGATCGCAAAGCCTGCCCCGAGGGCTCCCAGCACGAGGATGGGCGCATAGGCGTTCACGCTCCTCGCTCCTCTCAGTCGGCACTGACTGTTGGCGGTTGCATCGGACCGCGGCCCGCACTCACGAAGATCGCGTACATGTGAAGCAGGTCACAAGCCCAACTGCCCCGCATCTTATGCCCGCCGGTCTGTGATCTGCGACACGGGGTGCGACAACGGCTTTGTGATCTCCACCACCTGACGAAGGATCATGAAGTCGGATGAGCGGTGATCTTCATACGCGAAGCGCCTGAGTGATCACCAGAGGTGACATCTCAGCGAGTTACCGCTGGTCGGGAGGGGGTCGCTCTATCAAGCGATGGCCGCCGCAAGCAAATTGGCGCTGGACGCGATGGCTTGATAGTGGCGGCTCGTTCACACTTTGGCGGGAGAGGTGTGGATGAGGGTGGACGGCCATGGACGCGTGCACGGATTCACGAGCGGTCGGCACGCGGCCGAGGGAGGCCGATTCGACGCACTCGCGCCGAGTCGACTGGCACGCTCACACCGAGCCGACCGACGGAACCCGATTCGACGCGCTCGGACCGAGCGCGTCGAATCGGCACCCGATCCACATCGACCCCGCCGTCGGCTCCGCATCGACCGCCACCGATTCCGCATCGATCCGCCACCGGTTCCGCATCGACCGAACACCGGCTCCCCATCGACCGGACACCGACCCCTCGTCGATCCGGCGTCGATCCGTCACCGATCCCCCACACCCACAACACCCCTGATTTCTTCGGGAGATCTCAGGAAGGTCTCGGCGGGATCTCAGGGAGATCCCCTAGGGTCAAACATGTGACCTGTGCCACACCCCATGATCCGGCGGAGAAGCGGGGCTTGGCCAACCGACTCAACCGGTGGTAGTCCACGGGCAATTCGGGCGTATCGCAGAAAACCCATGATCACAGGCGTGATCGCCGTTGTCCGCATTGCCCGTTACGGCGTCAATAAGAAGTGACACGCCCGGGATTCGAGGCCTCCGCGGGCAACTGTGGCGCAGCCCACGTTTCTTGAAGGGAACCCGGACTCCCTGATAGCGGTTGGTCTCATGTCCCACACCGCTCACATACCCAGCCACCGGAAGCCCCGTCGTAGCGCCACGAAGCAGGCCCTGCGCGCCGGAGTTGCCGGTGGCGTCCTCAGCACCCTGGCAGTGGCCGCGGCTGCTGGCACGGCGACCGCCGCCGAGCCGGTGACCGAGACCATCGAAATGCCCACGCTCACCACGGATCTCTCCACGCAGATCGCGCAGTCCGCGGAAGCCACGCAGCAGACCGCCGACAGCTACGAGCTCCGTGCCGAGCAGGACGCGGCCGCCGTGAAGGCCGCCAAGCAGGCCAAGGAAGACCAGGCCCAGGCCGAGAAGAAGGCCGAGGCCAAGGCGAAGGCCGAGGCCGCCGCCAAGAAGAAGGCGGAGGAGGAGCGCGCCTCGCGTTCCGCCGAGCGCACGACGCTCAGCGCCGCCGGTTCGGGCTCCAGCGCCTCGACCGCCGAGGCGCCCGCCCCGGCCAGCGGCAGCGTCGGCTCGGTCATCAGCTTCCTCAAGGCCCAGCTCGGCGACGCGTACGTCATGGGTGCCTCCGGACCCAACGCCTGGGACTGCTCCAGCCTCGTCCAGGCCGCGTTCAAGCAGGCGGGCGTGGACCTTCCGCGCGTCTCGCAGGACCAGTCGGTCTCCGGTACGCCGGTCTCGCTCTCCAACGTCCAGGTGGGCGACATCCTTTACTGGGGCGGCGCGGGCTCCGCGTACCACGTGGGTGTGTACATCGGTAACGGCCAGTACCTCGACGCCGCCAACCCCGGCAAGGGCGTTGTCATCCAGGACCTGTCGGGCTACCCCGCCGACGGCGCCGTGCGCGTCCTCTGAGGGCCCTCACAGCCACCTGGAAGGGCCGGGAACCCCCTGTGGGGTTCCCGGCCCTTCTGTGCGTCCAGCGAGGCGCAGGCGTCAGCTCTTCGGCGAGAGCTCGCCCATCTCCGACCAGCTGCTGCCCGGGATCTCCGTGTGGATGATCTCCGGGGTCGAGGCGATCGCCTCGGACATCGTCTCCATGGCGGCCTTGAAGTGGTCGGAACCGACGTGCGCGGCGCCCGCCTCCTGCGAGGCGAAGCCCTCCAGGAGGACGAACTGGTTGGGGTCGTCGACGCTGCGGGACCAGTCGTAGAAGAGGTTGCCCTCCTCCGCGCGCGTGGCCCGCGTGAACTCGGCGGTCCGCTCCAGCCAGGTGTCGGCGTGCTCGGGGCGGACGGTGAACTTGACGGCGATGAAAATCATGGGTTCAGCGTGCCTCCGACCACGCACTACGGCCAAATCAGACCTTGCGGACGACGATGTGCGGTGGGACGAACTTCTCCAGGTCGTCGACGTCTGAGGTGAAGACGGTGACGTGCCCCCGCTGCTCCATGGCCACGACGGCAAGCACGGCGTCGATCGCGTACTTGTGACCGTGCAAACCGACGTCGGCGAGCAACTTGCGTGCCGCGCGGGCCTGTTGCTTGCCGATGTCGGCGACCACGACACGGGAGAGAACCCAATCCCAGCGCTGCTCCTTCACCTTGCCGTCGAAGGCCTCGACAAGGGTCATGGGCGACGTCACCAGGTCGACCTCGCCTCGAGCCGCCCCCTCGATCACGCCGATCATGCGCCGGTCGCCGCGTACGGCCTGCGACAACGCCTCGGAGTCCAGCACGAAGACCGACACCGGCTTCCGGCTCGGCGCCTGCCTGGTCAAGCCGCCGCCCCGTTGCTCCCGTGGTCACGGCGCCGGGCATGTTCGGCTTCGATCTCGGCCAGTTCCGCCGCGAACTGTTGCCGCTCCTCGTCGGTCACCGGGCCATGCTCCTCCTGGAGCCAGTCGGAAAGTTCCCTCAGCTGGTCACGGTCGCGCTGGGCGCGCAGGGCCTCGGTCACGTACGCCGAGATCCCGCGCTCGTCCACCTCGGAACGGATCTCCTCAAGAAGGTCTTCGGGGATGGTGACGGTCACCTTCTTAGTAGCCATACTTGCCACCATACTCCCGACAGGGTCACTGCGCTCGGCTTCCGCTCAGCCGCCCAGCCTCACGCCTTCGGAGCCACCTTGCTCAGGCCGTTGATGATGCGGTCCATCGCGTCGCCGCCCGTCGGGTCGGTCAGGTTCGCCAGCATCTTCAGCGTGAAGCGCATCAGCATCGGGTGGGTCAGGCCGCGCTGCGTGGCGATCTTCATGACCTTCGGGTTGCCGATGAGCTTCACGAAGGCGCGGCCCAGCGTGTAGTAGCCGCCGTAGGTGTCCTTGAGGACCTTCGGGTAGCGGTGCAGCGCCAACTCCCGCTGGGCGGGGGTCTGGCGGGCGTGCGCCTGGACGATGACGTCCGCCGCGATCTGCCCGGACTCCATGGCGTACGCGATGCCCTCGCCGTTGAAGGGGTTCACCATGCCGCCCGCGTCGCCGACCAGGAGCAGGCCCTTGGTGTAGTGCGGCTGGCGGTTGAAGGCCATGGGCAGGGCGGCGCCGCGGATCGGCATCGTCATGTTGTCCGGGGTGTAGCCCCAGTCCTCCGGCATCGAGGCGCACCAGGCCTTCAGCACCTCGCGCCAGTCCAGCTCCTTGTAGGCGGAGGAGGAGTCGAGGATGCCGAGCCCGACGTTCGACGTGCCGTCGCCCATGCCGAAGATCCAGCCGTAGCCGGGAAGGAGCCGGTCCTCGGAGCCGCGCCGGTCCCACAGCTCAAGCCAGGACTCCAGGTAGTCGTCGTCGTGGCGGGGCGAGGTGAAGTACGTACGGACGGCGACGCCCATCGGGCGGTCGTCGCGGCGGTGCAGACCCATCGCGAGGGAGAGCCGCGTCGAGTTGCCGTCGGCGGCGACCACCAGCGGGGCGTGGAAGGTGACCGGGGTCTTCTCCTCGCCGAGCTTGGCGTGCACGCCGGTGATGCGGCCCGTGCGGTCGTCGACGATCGGGGCGCCGACGTTGCACCGCTGGTGCAGTCGGGCGCCCGCCTTCTGGGCCTGGTTGGCGAGCTGCTCGTCGAAGTCGTCGCGCTTACGGACGAGGCCGTAGTTCGGGTAGGCGGCGAGTTCCGGCCAATCGAGTTGGAGCCGAACACCGCCCCCGATGATGCGCAGGCCCTTGTTCCGCAGCCAGCCCGCCTCCTCGGAGATGTCGATCCCCATGGAGACGAGCTGTTTGGTGGCGCGCGGCGTCAGGCCGTCGCCACAGACCTTTTCCCTTGGGAACGCGGTCTTCTCCAGGAGGAGTACGTCGAGTCCGGCCTTCGCCAAGTAGTAGGCGGTCGTGGAACCGGCTGGCCCGGCCCCGACGACGATCACATCAGCGGTGTGTTCGGTGAGGGGCTGGGGCTCGGTCACGGCGGGTTCTCCCCAAGGCTCGAAATCTGTGTGCCGGAGGGCACGGGTTATGGGCAGTCTATGCAGCGGTACTGATCAGCCAGCCGAAGGGCCACCCGTGACAAAGCAGGCACTGCCGACGAAGACCCTGCCCGCCGTACACCTGCGTGTTCCCACCCACGAGGACGCCTTCGTCTGGCACCGGCTGTTCGACGACCCGGACGTCATGGAGTTCCACGGCGGCGCGCCGGCCGAGCTCTCCGTGTACGAGGAGCTGACCGCCCGGCAGCGCAGACACGACGCCGAACACGGTTTCTGCTTCTGGACGTTGCTCGACGCGGACGGCGAGCCGATCGGCTTCACCGGGGCGCAGCCCTGGCCGCACGATTGGGGACCCAAGGGCGAGATCGAGATCGGCTGGCGGCTCGGCCGCGCCGCCTGGGGCAAGGGGTACGCGACCGCCGCCGCGCAGGCCACCCTGGAGCGGGTGCGCGCGGCGGGCGTGGGGCACGTGGTGGCGATGGTCGACGCCCGCAACGAACGGTCCGTCGCGGTGACCCGGCGGCTCGGCATGGAGCTGGCCGAGACCTTCACGACGCCGGTGTCGAAGCGGGAGGCACACCGCTTCCGGCTCGCCCTGTAGGGGTCTACCCTGCCGGTACCGCTGGGGGGTGACGCCCGTGCCGAAGGCACCCAGGACAGCCGGCGAAGTACGCGTGCCGCGGCTGATCGGTCTGATGGCCGTCGACGCGCGCGAGTCGGCGGCGAAGCACGGCGTGCTGCTCGCGGCGCCGGACCGCCCCGACTTCCACCTCGTCGTCCTCGACCATGTCGTCCGGCAGTACCCGCTCCCCGACACGTGGATCCCGCGCGACGCCGTCGTCACCGTCTGGTTCGAGCTCGGCCCCGGCGAGGGCGACGGCGGCGCGGGAGTGCGCGAGCCGCGCCGCCCGGGGCCTGGGGACGGCGGGCTGCGCCAGGAACTGGACGAGCCGGGCAACAACGAGGTCGGCGCCGTGCTCTAGCCGTGCCCCAGCCGTGCTCCAGCCGCCGCCCGGCCCCTCGGCCAGTCCCTCAGGCCGTCCCTCAGGCAGCCCCTCAGCCGTTGATCCGCCAGTGCTCGAGCGCGGTCCGGTGGGTCTCCTCGCCCTCGCCCGCGGGCCAGAAGTCCGCGCGCCAGGAGAGCTGGATGGCGTACTCGGTGCCGTTGTCCGCGACGTAACTCTGGTTCAGGGCATGGATCTCGCGGCCCGCCGTGTCGGTGTAGGTGTACTCCCAGATCGCGCCGCTGCGCCCCTGGAAGGTGTTCGGCTCAAGACGGATCCGCTCGTAGTCCGACTTCTTCGGGTCCTTCTTGGCGTCCTTCTCGATGGTCGTGAAGTTCTCGTACGAGGTGTACGGGGCGTTCGGGACCACGCCGACGATGAACTCCTCCCGGCCGGTCGACCCGCCGTACACGACCTGGCCCGGCCGTTCCTCGCCGTGCCGGGTCCAGCCGTCGGGCACGGCGAACTCGAAGCCGCTCACGTCGGACACCAGGTCGTACCCTGCGGGCAGTTCGGGGCCCTCGTCCACGGTGTCGGGGGTCTCGCTCGGCTCTTCGGTGGGAGTGAACGCGGGGGACGGCGAGGGCGCCTCGGTGGGGTTCTCGGTGGGGTTCTCGCTGGGGTCCTCGCTGCGGCTGATGGCGGGCTTGTCGTCCTTGCCCCCGGCCTTGTCGGCCTTGCCGTCGTCGTTGTTCTGCCAGAGCAGGACGCCGGCCGCGATGCCGCTGCCGATGAGGAAGGCGGCGGCGAGGGTGCCGACCCAGAGGGCGGTGCGGCGGGACTGGGGGGTGGCCGGGGGCCGCTGGTGCAGCTGGAAGGTGTTGGGGTCGTAGGCGGCGGGGGCGTAGGCCGGGTTCGCGGCCGGGTCGTACGCGGGTTGGGGCACCGGGGTGGTGCCGTTGACGGGCCCCACGGCTCCGACGGCACCAACTGCACCGACTGCACCGACTGCACCGACGGCGCCTTCGGTGGGCGCGGTGGCCACGGAACCGGGAGTGCTGGGAGTGCTGGGAGTGCTGGGCGCGCCCGCGGGTCCTGCCGGCATCGGAGGGACGTGCGGCATCGGCGCCACGACGCCCGTCCGCTGTCCCGTCATCTGGAGCAGGAACGGCGCGATCAACGCGGCGGCGAACACCCAGAGCAGCCCGAACAACAGCGCGTCCGGCACGCTCACGCCCGCCTCGAAGCTGCCGTTGCCCGAGCCGCTCCCGCCGCCGCCTGAGCCGAACTCCGACGCCGCGCTCCCGGAGGCGTCGACGCTGAATCCGCCGAGCCCGGCGAGGAGCAGGAAGAGCCCGAAGAAGACACCGGCGGCGAGCAGTTGCTCGCCTCGGTGCGCGGAGCGGCGTGCGGCGAGGACGCCGATGGTCAGCGCACACACGAGCCCGAGCGCCAACGCGCCCACGATCGCCCAGTCGTTGGTGACGTCGCCGAGCTCGGAGAGCCCGAACGACTCGCTCTCGTAGCCGCCGCCGTACGCCGAACTACTCCCCTGCACCGACGCGTCGAGCGGCGCGCCCCAGCCGAGACCGAGGGCGGCCGCGCCGAGGTTCGGCAGCAGGAGCAGGGCGATGAGCAGCGGGGACACGTCCGCGTCGTCGAGGTCGGTGAGGCCTTCGAGGTCGTCGATCTGGGCGAGGCTGATGAACGCGACGACCGAGCAGAGCGCGAGCACGATGGCGAGCGCCCGCAGCGCGGTGCCGGTGGCGCGGAACGCCGCCTGCCAGCCGGGCCGCGCCGCCAGCCAGTGGGCCAGGTCGTGGCGGTGCAGCACACCGCCGGACACGGCGATTCCGAGGACGAAGGCACCGAGCGCGGCGAGCACCGGCGAGGAGGAGAGCTCGACGCCCTCGATCTCGGGCTGCGCGAAGAGGCTGAGCACGAGGGTGCCCACGGTCACCAACAGGGTGACGCGCACGGCCGATTCGAGCCCCGCCGTGCCGCCGCCGAGGCCTCCGGAGCGCAGGAGGACGCGGTTGCGCAGGATGCGTACGCCGATGAAGAGGGCCCCGATCCACAGGGCGGTGGCGGTGAGCGGGATGAGGTGCAGCGTGGCGGTGCCGTCGAAGGCGACGTCCACGCTGGAGCTCTCGCCGCCGAAGAGGGACGACTGCTGCCGCTCGCTCCCGGAGATCTCGAAGCCGCCGCCGACGGCCTGGAGCAGCAGCGCGAGAGCGATCCGCATCCGCTCGCCGAACCCGACGACGACGTCACTGTCGTCGCCCTGCCCGTAGGAGGGAATGGCCAGCGCGACAGCCGCGACGAGCACCAAGCCCACCGGCCACAGGGCGGCTTGCGCGGCCCCGGCCCAGTCGCCCCTGAACGCCCGTCCGAAGAAGGCGCCGAGGGGCGAGGGAGCGGCGGGCGCGGCGGGCGCGGCGGGAACGTACGCGGGAGGGGGCGGAGGCGCGGGGGCGGCGGGCACCGGGGCGGGCGGAAGTACGGGCGCGGGCAGGGAGGTTGCGGTGAACCCGGGTCCTGCGGGCGTGGCTTCGGGCGCTGGCGCTTCGGGCCCCGCACCCTCGGGCCCCGCACCCTCGGGTCCCGCACCTTCGGGTCCCGCACCCTCGGGTCCCGCACCCTCGGGTCCCGCACCCTCGGGCCCCGCACCCTCGGGTGCCGGAGCTTCCGGCGCCTCACCGGCGGGTGCGTCAGACTCGGGCTCCGCCACTGCCGCCGGGGTCTCACCGGAGTCCCCAACGCCGGTCGGGCCGCCAAGCTCTGCCGCAGGCAGCTCCGCGGGCCCCGCGTCCACCGTCGTGTCACGCGGACGTTCTCGCCCGCACTTCATGCAGAAGCGGGCCTCGTCAGGGGTGGGTGCCCCGCAGTGAGGGCAATGCGACGCCATGGGAACGCTCCGTCATTGGGGAGATGACCAGAATGACCGACCCGTGCCGAAAGATCCCGCGGCGGCCGGTGCGAAAGAGCGGCTTCGCATCGACCCGCCGCGTCGGCGGAGTCGTATCACAACGGACACATCTTGCCCGGCGGCTGGTTCCCGTCAACTCGGTTCACAACGCAGGATTCTGCGCACTCCCGGTCCAGGCGCGGAAAGGGCGCAGGAAAGAGCGCAGGCCTAGGCCTTGAACCCCCGGTGCAGGGCCACGACCCCACCCGTCAGATTCCGCCACGCCACCTTCGACCAGCCCGCGTCCTGCAACCGCGCGGCCAGCGTCGGCTGGTCCGGCCAGGAGCGGATGGACTCCGCGAGGTAGACGTACGCGTCGGGGTTGGAGGAGACCGTGCGCGCGACCGGCGGCAGCGCCCGCATCAGGTACTCCTCGTAGACCGTGCGGAACGGCGCCCACGTCGCGTGCGAGAACTCGCAGATGACGACCCGGCCGCCGGGCTTCGTCACGCGGTACATCTCCCGCAGCGCCTCGTCCGTCTCGTGGACGTTGCGCAGGCCGAAGGAGATCGTGACGGCGTCGAACGTGTCGTCCTTGAACGGCAGCTTCGTCGCGTCCCCTGCCGTGAACGGCATCCAGGGGTGGCGGCCCTTGCCGACCTGGAGCATGCCGAGCGAGAAGTCGCAGGGCACGACGTACGCGCCCGCCCGCGCGAAGGGCTGCGACGAGGTGGCGGTCCCCGCGGCGAGGTCGAGGACCTTCTGCGCGGGCCGCGCGTCGACGGCCTTCGCGACCTCCTTGCGCCACAGCCGGGCCTGCCCGAGCGACAGCACGTCGTTCGTGAGGTCGTACCGTTCCGCCACGTCGTCGAACATCGAGGCGACTTCGTGCGGCTGCTTGTCCAGGGAGGCTCGGGTCACCCGGCCATTGTGTCAGGCCGGGCTTCTGCCTTGGCCGCGGCCCGCCTCGCCTGCGGCGGGCACTTCGCCTGCGGCGGGCACTTCGCCTGCGGCGGGCACTTCGCCTGCGGCGGGCACTTCGCCTGCGGCGGGCTTTGCGCGGAAGCGTCTGCCAGGTGCGGCTGCCTGGCGGGTGCGGGTTCCTTGTGGTTGCTCGCGCAGTTCCCCGCGCCCCTTACGGGGCCCTCAGCGGGCTCGGTACACCAGGCGTCCGCCCATCACCGTCGCCACGCATGTCGCCGTGCCCTGTCGTACCAGCTCCGCGCGGTCGGGTACGTCGAAGACCGCGAAGCGGGCCGGGGCACCCTCCCTCAGGGGTGGCAGCAGGACCAGTGGGGTCGGTGACAGGGACACCGGGCCCGGCAGCCGCTCGGGTCGCCGGCCGATCGCCAGGCCCGCCCTGCGGACGGTGTCGATGACGGGCCGGGCTTTCAGTTCGCCCGCGACGGCCACCGTGCCGTGCGCGAAGAGCCGCTGCACGCCGCGTCGCGCGCTGGCGCCCAGACGGGACGGATCGGCGCGGAAGACGGCCCGCGCGCGCTCCCCGCCGATGGGCTGCGTGCCGAACTCGTCGGCCTCGCGCGGGTCGGGGTGGTAGGTGCCTTCGAGGATCTCGGGGCCGTACGGATTGAGCAGACCCGGCAGGAGGATGCCGGGCCAGCGCCGTACGCGGGCAGCGGGGTGCGCCGCGGCCAATTCCTCGTAGGGGCCGACGGCGGCGATGACCGCCCCGTCGACCAGGACCGCCGCCTCGGGGGTCCCATCGGCGACGTGAAGTGTGCGCACAGTTGCCTCAGTTGGAAGCGAGGAGCTTCAGCTCGGGGTGGGCCGTGCCGCCCTCGATCGCCGTGGACGAGATGTGCGAGGCGACGCGGTCGTCGGTCGGGTCGTTCGCCGGGTCGTCGTGCACGACGAGGTGCTCGTACGTCGTGGCGCGCTGGGCCGGGACGCGGTCCGCGCTGCGGATCATGTCGATCATGTCGCGCAGGTTGTTGCGGTGCTTGGCACCGGCGGAGGAGACGACGTTCTCCTCCAGCATCACCGAGCCGAGGTCGTCAGCGCCGTAGTGCAGGGTGAGCTGGCCGGCCTCCTTGCCGGTGGTCAGCCAGGAACCCTGGATGTGGGCCACGTTGTCGAGGAAGATCCGCGAGATCGCGATCATGCGGATGTACTCGAAGATGCTGGCCTGCGTCCGGCCCTTGAGGTGGTTGTTCTCGGGCTGGTACGTGTACGGGATGAAGGCCCGGAAGCCGCCGGTCCTGTCCTGGGTGTCGCGGATCATCCGCAGGTGCTCGATGCGCTCGGCGTTGGTCTCGCCCGTGCCCATGAGCATCGTGGACGTCGACTCGACGCCGAGCCCGTGGGCGATCTCCATGATCTCCAGCCAGCGCTCGCCGCTCTCCTTGAGCGGGGCGATCGCCTTGCGCGGGCGGGCCGGGAGCAGCTCGGCGCCCGCGCCGGCGAAGGAGTCGAGCCCGGCGGCGTGGATGCGCTGGATGGCCTCCTCGGCGGAGACCTTCGAGATGCGGGCCATGTGCTCGACCTCGGAGGCGCCGAGGGAGTGGATGACCAGCTGGGGGTAGGCCTTCTTGATCGCGGAGAAGTGCTCTTCGTAGTACTCGACGCCGAAGTCCGGGTGGTGCCCGCCCTGGAACATGACCTGCGTGCCACCGAGCTCGACGGTCTCGGCGCAGCGCCGCAGGATGTCGTCGAGGTCGCGCGTCCAGCCCTTCTTGGTGTCCTTCGGTGCGGCGTAGAAGGCGCAGAACTTGCAGGCGGTCACACACACGTTGGTGTAGTTGATGTTCCGCTCGATGATGTACGTCGCGATGTGCTCGGTCCCGGCGTACCGGCGGCGGCGGATGGCGTCGGCGGCGGCGCCGAGCGCGTGCAGCGGGGCATCGCGGTAGAGGTCGAGCGCCTCTTCGGCGCTGATCCGCCCACCTGCGGCGGCACGGTCGAGGACGGACTGAAGGTCGGCCTTCTCGGTCACCGGGGCGTCCCTTTCGTAAGGGTTCTGGACGGACCGATCCAGCGTACGCCAGCCCTTTCGGCCGCCCGACGTCAGGCGGCGTACGCCCCGAAGAGCAGCCCCACGAACGCCCCGCCGATCAGGAAGGGCCCGAACGGGATCGCCGTCTTGCGCCCGGCGCGGCGCGCGATGACCAGCACTGTCCCGTACAGGGCGGCGAGCAGGAACCCGGCGAAGGTGCCGAGCAGCACCGCGCCCCAGCCGTACCAGCCCAGGACGGCCCCCAGACCGAGCGCGAGCTTCACGTCCCCGAAGCCCATGCCGTTCGGGCTGATGAGGAAGAGCACGAAGTACGCACCGCCGAGCCCGAGCGCCCCGTACAGCGCGTGCGCCCAGGAGCCGCCGTGCTCAGGCAGCAGCGCGGCGCCCGCGAGGAGGGCGAGCGCGGCTGCGGCGAGCGGAAGAGTCAGCACGTCGGGCAGCCGGTGCACACCGAAGTCGACGACGGCGAGCAGGACCCCGAAGGGCGCGAGCACCAGCCAGACGGCCAGCTCGGGCCGCGGGCCTGTGGCGGCGGCGAGGGCGGCGCAGACGAGGGCGGTGGCGAGGGCGACGGTCGGGGTGCGGGGGCCGAAGCGGTCGCCTTGCGGGCACCGCGCGAGCCCGACCCAGCCGCCCAGGGGGTGCCCGTCTGGGCAGCTGTCCCGCCATGCCTCGTCGGGCGGCACGGAGAGCCGGTAGACGGCACGGGGGACGAGCAGCCCGGCGGCGGCGCCCCAGAGGGCGCTGCCGACGACGACGTACAACAGCGGGTCCAACGGTCACCCTCTAGATGCGGAGATACGGGTGGGTGGGTGGGAGAGGTCCGCCGCGAAGCGGCGGCCTCGAAACGCCCCACCCTCCGCAGCGAAAGAACTACCCCACGGCGGTGAGGCCACTGCGCCAGGTAGGAAGCAGCTCGTCCAGCAAGGCTTCCGTACGCGGCGGCACGCCCCGCGCCCCACTCCGGGCGACGAGATCGGCAGCCACCTGCTGAAGGCGCCCCGGGTCACCCACCGCATGCGTGGCCCGCAGCAACTCGTTCCAGAGCCGCTCATCCCCCGGAGAAGAGTTCAGCGCGGCGTTCAGCGCCTCGATGGCCTTCTCCGCGCGCCCCTTCTCCAGGTGGAACTCGGAGAGGGCGAGCCCGATGTCGGCGACGAGCAGCGGCAGCTGCGCGTCGATGATCTCGTGCGTGAGCCACGCGTACCGCCCCTGCGGCCGGTCCGCGAGCAGCGGCCCGCGCACGAGCACCAGGGCATCGGTGAGCATCCGCCCGCGCACGGCCCGGCTGTTGGCCCCGCGCCCCTGAGTCGCCTCGTGGTACAGCGACCGCAGGACGTCCAGGTCGGAGACCACGGACTTGGCGAGCGTGAGCCGCCCGCTCCGGTCGGCCGAAAGGCGCGGCGACCCGTCGGGCTCGGTGCCGAGCCACTCCCGCAGCCGCTCGACGAGCGCGTCGCGCACGTCCTCGGTGACACCGCGCGGCCACAGCGCGGAGGAGAGCACCCGCGGGTGCACGCCCTCGCGGTGCAGCAGGAGCAGCGCCAGGGCCTCGTGCATCAGCGGGCTGCGCTCGCCGTCCGGAGTGTCGAGGCCGATGATCTCGTACGTACCGACGAGGCGCGCGTACACCGCGGGCCGCCCCTGCTCGGTGACGTCGACGAGGAACGGCGGAGTCGCGGCCACACGACCGGAACCGGCGGAACCGGCGGAACCTGCGGTCCCGCCCTCCCCCGGGTCCGCGTCGAGGAAGAGCTCCACGACGGCCCGCTGCTGGGCCTCGGGCAGCGCCTGCGCCTCCAGCTCGAGGCCGAGCAGCGGGGCGAGGAGCTTGCCCTCGGGGGTGATCTCCATCTCCCAGGCGGCGCCCGGCAGGTCACCGGACTCGGTGCCGACGAGGTACCCGATGCCCAACCGGCTCGCGTCGGCGGCCAGTTCGGCGAGCTTCACGGCATCGTCCCCGGTGGGCTCGGCGGCGAGCAGCACCAGGTGCGGGGCCCAGCGGGTGTGCTGGGCGGGCCCCGTACGGCCGGTGAGCACGGAGTCGTGACCGGCCGCTCCGAGCGCCCCACGGCGCTGCCGCGTCTCGGCCTCCATCGTCTCGATCAGCGCCTCGATGTCGTCGAGGTGCCGCAGACGGTTGGGCGCGAGCGGCGTCAGGTCCTGTCCGAAGCCGACGAGGGTGATGGTCATGCGGTCGGACCAGCCGTTGGTGGCCAGCTCGGCGGCGACGGAGGCGAAGACGGCGGCACGGTCGGCCTCGCGCCCGCTCAGCGAGACGACACCGGGTACGGCTTCGAGGTTGAGCAGCAGCCGCGAGTCGTCGAGCGTTCCCAGACTCACCAGGCCCGGGTAGGGAGCGGCGGTGTCCACGTCCTCGTACTGCTCGGCGTCGGTGCGCGCCAGCATCCAGAACGTCTGGTCCTGCCCCAACTGCCAGGGGGCGGGCGGGCGTCCGGCGGGCTGGGCGAGCTGGAGGTGCAGGTCACCGCCGCTGAGCCAGGCCGCGTACACGGTGGGAAGGGCCCGGGACTCCTCGGCGAGCGAGGCGGCGAGCCCCCGCAGGGACAGATCGAGAAGCCGTACGCCCTCGGGGTCGGCCCCCACGAGCAGCGCGTCCATCGCGTCGGCCGCGCCGCCGGTCGGCGTCGGCGGCTCCATGCCGCGACGACCGCCGATGGCACCCATGGCGGACTGCCACAGCGCGTGACGCCGACGGCGGCCGAGCGCGCCGAGCAGTCCGGCGGCGAGGAGCGGGGCGCCGATGAGGGCCTCGGGCAGCCCGAAGGAAAATCCTTCGGACTCGCTGCCGCTGCTGGCGACGGGAGCCTCCTGCTGCCCCTGTCCACCGCCCTCGGAGGGCCGCTGCTCGGGAATGGTGATGTGCGCGGTGTCGCGATCGACTGAGCCGGAGCCGGAGCCGCCTTGCTGACCGCCGCCCTGCTCCTTGGCGCCGCCGCCCTGCTGGTGGTCGCCGGACTTGGCGTAGTCGGAGATCTGCTCCTTCACGTCCTGCGAGACCTTGGGCGCCTCGTCGGGCATCTCGACGAGCTCGCCGCCGTGCGCGTCCGCGGGCATCTCCATGATCCAGCCGGGCCGGATGAGGCTGGCCTCGGACAACCGCGAGCCGTCGGGCTGCTCACGGTCCTTGTTGAGCTGGTAGATCTCCTTGTACCGGCGTCCGTCGCCCAGGTGCCGCTCGGCGATCTCCCACATGGAGTCGTGATGGCGTCCTTCGGGCGGCTGGATCCGGTAGTACTTCGTGTCCTCGCTCTTGCTCCCATCCGCATGGGCGGCCGCCTGCTCGGCCTGCTCGGCGACGGCACTTGCGGCGCTCCCTGCCTGCTCCTGCCCGAAGAGACCGCCGGGGGTCTGCTGAGCGGAAGCGGCGGACGCGGGCTTCTGGTTCCCCTCCAACGACTGCCCGAACTGCGAGAGCCCCGGCGCGAAGCTGGCGGCGGTCGCGCCCACCAGGAGCAGGGCGGCGACGAGTTGCCGGGCGAGGAGCTGGCTGCCGCCGGCGCCGGGAATGCGGCCCGGCATGCCGACACCGGAGAGCGCGGCCTTGACCTCGACCAGCACACAGGCGGTGAACTGGGCCCAGGCGAGCCAGACGACGACGGTCAGTACGTTGATGAACGTCCCGACCGTGATCTCCTGCTGCAACCAGTCCAGCGAGGGCGCACCGCCCGGAAGCGGCCACCCCACGGCGTACGCGAGGGCGCCAGGCACGCCGAAGACCAGCGCGGCCAGCGCGACGAAGGCGAGGAACGCCTTGACGAAGTCCCCGAACGTACGTCGACGCCGGGGCAGCGGCTGCGGCGTCCGATTCCGTGGAGCCGACGGGCCGCCTGTCGAACTTGAAGTGGTGCGCGCCATGGCGGGTGTCCTGATGTCCTCTGGGAGGGAGCGGATGGGGATGAGCGGTGGGCAGGGGTCTTCAACGGTCTTCGGGAGTGTGCAGCGGTCTTTGCGCTGAGCGTACTGAGGCGATGGTACGGAAGGGGCCGAAGGTCAGACAGGGGAATCCGGGGGCAACGGCCCTCAAGGGGCTTCTCCAGGTGCCCGTTTAAGCCCGAGTTGCACCGTAAGTGCAACTCTCCTTGCACGCTTCCCGCCCGATCCGGCCCGTTCCAACCCTGCGATTGACCACCTGGCGGGGGCATTCGTCCGGCATTCACGCCCCCTCGTCACAGTTCCGGCACGGATTCGCTGCGCCCACGTAGCACTTGAGGACCGTTCGCTTCCGTCATCACGCGGGGCGCGAGAACCTTCACAGGGCCCACCAGTGCTGGTAACCCACGGCTGGTAGCGTCGCCCGGCTCCATTCTCTCCTGCACACATACCTGACTCTGCCGAACTGCCGAACTGCCGAACGAACTCTGGGGGACTGCAATCGTGGCCCGTCGCACAATGCCCATCGTGACCGCGCTGGTGACGGGCGCGGCTCTGCTTCTCACTGCCTGTGGGGGCGGTGGGAGTGATGACGCCTCGGACAAGATCGAGGGGGCGGGCGGCGGCTCGGAGAAGTCGAAGACTTCGGCTCCCGCGAAGCCCGGTGCGCCGGACGTCAGTCTCCCGGGAGACCTGAAGGTCGAATTCGGCTCGTCGAAGTCGTCCGACCCGCGTCACGCGGCGGCCCAGGAAAACGCCGAGAACTACATCCGGGCCCTCAACCACGGGATCACCGCGCAGGACCCCAAGGATCCGGCGTACCAGTTCTATTCGCTGGGCAACGCCACCCGCTACGCGCAGAAGCAGATCAAGTCGTGGGTGGACGACAAATGGACCGCCACCGGAACAGACAGCTACTACCGCACCAAGACCGACAAGGTGGGCACGGCCGGTGTGCTCGTCACCATGTGCCGCGACCAGAGCAAGTTCTACGGCAAGAACGTCGAGACCAAGAAGATCAGGTACACGAAGCCGAGTCTCGACGACTACCAGGAATTCCGTCTCCTCATGAAGCAGCCCAAGGGTTCGGAGAAGATCTGGAAGGTGCTGCAGATCGAGGTCGAGGGCCGAGTGAAGGAGTGCCGGCGATGACATCCTCACGCCGTGCCGTGCGATGGTCCGCGGCATGCGCGGCGACGGCCGTGCTGTGGTCGGCCGGCGCCGCCCACGCGGCAGGACCCGGGGACAACACCACCCAGCCACCGTCCAGCGAGAAGCCGAGCGGCGGTTCCGACAAGAAGGGCACCCTGTCGGCCGGGGTCTCCTCGATCCAGCTCTCGTACCCCTCCGGCGGCGACAGCGGCGGCAAGAAGGGCAACCTCGCCCCGATCGACCCCAACTGGGAGCCCCCCGCCTGCTGGTACGAACCGGCCTTCACCTCCGCGGAGCTCAAGGAGTTCGTGGACAAGGACGGCGGCGGCGACGTGGGCATTCACGAGTCCTGGTGGGGCAAGGGCCTGTGGACCGACCACTACCGCGACGGCAAGCCGGCCGACAACTTCGACCTGCACGCGGACTCGAACAGCCAGGCCGACGGCTACAAGGACTACAACGAGGGCAAGGACGGCCGTTTCTGGCGGGGCGTCGCGCCCGACGACTCGGACCCCAAGTCCTGGGACTGCGGCCGGATCATGTTCTGGGTCGACGCGAACGAGATCCCGGACGACCCGAACGCCCCCACGCCGAAGATGCTCGCCGAGTACGCGTACGACAAGGTCAAGGTCCCGGAAACCAAGGTGGAGCTGAAGCCCGAGGCCAAGTCGACGGTGAATCTGCCCACTTGGGCCTGGCTGGACAAGGGCACCTTCAAGGACGTCAAGGTCCGCGCGGAGCTCCCGAACACCCCGCTCTGGGCGGAGACCACGGCCAAGCCGAAGAGCCTGCACCTGGAACCGGGCACGGCCGACGCGGAAACCTTCCCGGCATCGGGCGAATGCGAGATCAACGACGACGGCAGCATCGGCACGCCCTACGCCAAGGGCAAGACAAAACAGGATCCGCCGTGCGGCATCAAGTACCTCCGCGCCACCGACGGAAAGCCGTACCAGCTGAAGGCCTCCATCACCTGGGAAATCTCCTGGGAAGGCACGGGAGGCACGGGCGAGACAATGCCTGACGGCACCTTCGAGACGACCCAGGACATGGACGTACAGGAAGTCCAGTCGATCAACCGCTGAGGTGCTGGCCAATTCGCCGAGCGGGGGGGTGACGCAGGGATGGCGACACCGGATTCCGACGTAACGGGAACCTACGGTTCATTCACAAAGGCGCTTCAATTCCCCTCATATTTCCCCTTGCTCGTATCGGTCCTCTGCCAGGGGACGGACCGAGCGAATTCAGGAGTGGACCAGCCCGACCTGCTGGTCACGACAGGGGACGGTTTCGTCGCGGCTGCTCTCGACCCCGAGGAATGGCGTTGACCGAGATTCACCCGCGGGGTTTGACTGTTGACGGGGCGGACAGGAACAGCAGGCAGCTCACGCCTCACGGGCCACGCGATATCGTCGCTTCCCGGCAGCGGGACGCGGAGAGCTACGCAAGGGGGACATGACCATGGCCGGTAAGGGCAAGAGCGACCTCGCGCTTCCGCTGAGCGACCTTGAGGACTACGGGAGCAGGCTCCGGTCCGTCAAGGACAGGATGAACCGCACGAAGAAGACCTTCGAGTCCTACAAGGACGACATCGGCGACGGCGGCGTGTACGACGCGCTCGAGGACTTCGAGTCCAACTGGGAGGACGGCCGCGAGGACATCACCCAGCAGCTGACCGCGCTGGCGGACATGTCCGACGCGGTCGTACGGGAGTTCAAGAAGCTGGACGACAAGCTGGCGAAGGATGTCTCCGAAGGTGTGAAGGAGAAGGGCGGCAAGGGGAAGGGCAAGGGAGAGGGCGACTAGCAGGCCGCCCTCTCAGGCGTCCGTCCCACTCCTCCAATCCCCTCCCCCCCAGCCCCCACCATCCGGGGGTCACGTCTTGCTTGATCCACCCTCAAGTGGACTCTCGAAGCTGACGAGTTCCGTGATCTGACGCAGCAGCGCCCGGTACTCCTCGCGGCGCGCCGCGGCCGCCGTGCTCAGAGTGAGGACCGCCAAGCGCTTGCCCGTCGGATGCGGAAGGTGGGCGTGGAGCTGGAGCAAGGGTCCTCGGCTCGGTGGTAGGCCGGCCGCGGGGGCCGGGGCCCGGAGGGTTTCGCTGAGGGTGACCGGGCCGCACGCCAGGTCGGCGTACTCGATGCGGGTGTGGTGGGCGGCGGTGGCTACGGCCCGGGCGGCGGCGAAGGAGCGCGGGGACCACGCCGTGTCTCGCCAGGTGATCGTGAAGAGGGAGAGAAGAGGACTGCCGTCGCCGTTCTCCGTGTCATCACGGTGCAGTCCGATTGAGCTGTGGACTGTGCCGACTTCCCGTAGGGCCAGCAGGAGTTGTTGGGCTGTGGCCAGTTGGGCGGTGAGAGCCTGCCGGGTCGTGGAGTTCGGAGCCGCCTCGAGGAGTCGGGCAATGGCGACGTGGCGCTGGCTTGCGGCGGCGGTGCCGGGGGAGGCGAGAAGCTCGGCGATCGGGACGTGGGTGAAGCCAGCGGGGAGCGCGAACCAGATCGCCGTGTCATGGGCATGGACGGAATCGTGGAGCGTGAAGTGGGGGACCTTGTTCATGAGTTGTTCTGATCAGCCTGTTCAGGGTCGCGGTTCCGCGAGTTGCGAGGGTGCGGGACCGGGTCGGGCAGCCTGGCCCCGGCGCGGCGCGCACGCTCAAGAGCTGCGGGGCTCACGTCCCATCCAGCGGTGTCTGCACGCCTGTTGAGGGCGGTTCGCTGATAGAGCACGTGCATGCGCTTGGGGGCCTTGGCGTTGCGCCCCGGTGCGGCGACCACGGCAAGAAAGCGTGGGTCTCCGGCAAACCAGAGGGGTTCGATCTCGGCCTTCAGCCGCGGGTCGGTACGAGGACCGCCGATCCGCCTGAGCCACCAGTACTGACGGCCATGGACGAGGAACACCAAAGGGATCTTTTCCTCCGGGTTCTCCGGGTTGCGGAGCTCGAACCACATTCCGTCGTCCTGGGCCTCAGGATGCTTCGCCAGGCCACGGGGAACGTCGGCGAGGACCTGCCAGGGGTACTGCCACAAGATCCGCTGCATGCGTACGGCTGCGGGGAAGTACCCCTTGAGCTGGAGGTAGACACGGTAGGGCGCGTAGAGGAAGTACGGCATGAAGATCCACACAACCCAGTTGGGCGTGTTCGTGGAGATGCCGAGAAGCGCAATCCACCCGCCGATCCAGCCGAGAAGGCCGACGACGTTCATGACCATGTGCTGGAACCAGGCTCGACGTGTCGGTGGATGGTCCCAGGCTGTGGAGTGATCCGTGAGGTTCATCGGAGATGTCTCTCTTCAGGGGGAGTTGGTCAGGGAAAGGCATGGCGGGCGAGATCGATGAGTCCGCCGCTGTCGAGGCCGAGCCGCACACCGTCCACCCCGGTGGTACCACCCGCGGCCGTGTCGCTTTCGAGTGCCTCCGCAGCGCCGGCGGCCAGCCCGTAACCCGCTGTGGCCACACCGAGCGAACCGGACGTCACCTCGACGACACTCCCGGCCTTCTCGGCATCCGCTGCGCCGCGCACGGTGAACTCCAGGAACGGGTTGCCCAGACGGGAGATGGCACGTGCCTCGTCCACGGTCTTGGTCCCGACGGTGGTCAGCCGCTGCCCGAGGGTGACGACTTCAGCCCCTCCGCTGAGGCTGCGTACAGCACCAGCACCTCCCTTGACCACGGCGCTGAGCCCAGGTGCCATGCCGACCACATCGCTCGTCACCCCGACGGCATTGCTCCAGAAGTCGGAGTCCATCTCTGACTTGGTGACGCCGTCCCAAAGGGATTGCCGCACCGCCGGATCCGAGACCCGCAACGCGACTGCCCCCGCACTCAACGCCCCCGCCACCAACAACAGAACCGCAGCCGCAACCCCACCCGTGACCACGAACAGCGCGACCAACCCCACCACCCCCGCCACGAAGCTGAGGATGTCCGGCAGGTTCTCCGTCAGCCACTCGCCGATCTCCTCGAAGAGACCCGGCTCCTTGGGGGCCAGCTTCCGTGTCGCGTCGCGGATCTTGCGTGCCCTGTGGCCCGCCTTCTCCTCGTGCTCCGAGGCCAGCCGCCGCGCCTTGCCGAGGATGCGGTCGAGCTCGGCCCTGGCTTCGTCGGCCTTGTCGTTGGCTCGCTTCAGGGCGGCCTTGCGGTCATCAGCCCCGTCCGGGACCTCGGAGACCCGCCCCTGCGCCGCCTCCACCGCGGCCCTGGCGTCCTTCGCGTCCTCGTTCAGGAGCCGCGCGCGCCGTTGGAACTCGTCGAGCTCGTCGTGCCAACGCCAAAGCTGCTTGGCCGCCTTCGTCAGCGAGTGCGCCGCGTTCTTGAGGTTTAGGGGCAGCGGACCCCCGTCGATCTGCTCGCGGAAGGCGACCGCCGCGTCGCCCTCCCAGTAGCTGCCGGCCATGAGCTTGGTGACCTGGCCGTGGGTGTCGTCCAGGACCTTGGCGCAGCTCGCCAGCTTCTTGTGCAGGGAGCGCACGGTGTCGGGACTACCGGGTACGGGGTTGAAGCCCAGCGCCGGGTAGGCGGGGTTCGGGATGTGGGGCGCGGACTTCAGGCCCTGGGGCTTGGTCAGGTCGTCCAGGGTGCCGTGGTTCGACGAGGCGGGCGGGTGCGGCGTCTCCTGCCCCGGTGCGTACGTCATCCTTTGCCCCTCCTCGCCTTCTCCAGCGCCTCCGCCAGGGCCTTGTCGACCTCCTCGTAGCTGTCCTTGCTCTGGCCGATGATCTTCGCGAGGTCCTCGGTCTGCGCCCCGATCTCCTCCGCCCCGTACTTCCAGTCCGACTGGAAGTCCTCGCAGGCACAGTCGAGATCGTCGGTGCCGAGGCCGGTGATGGTCGCGTTGCTCAGGGCCTTGCGGAGGCCCTTCAGGGAGTCGGCGGATCTGTTCAACAGCTTCATGAAGTGGGCGAGTTCGTCGCCGTCGGTCTTGAGCTTGTCGGCCATGGAGGGCTCCTGCGGCTCCCGGACTTGAGCGGTGGGGTCAGCGGTTCACTGACTGGATCTCCTGTACGGGGATCCGCTGGGTCGCTCCGAAGGAGCCGGACGGCAGCCCGCCGCCCTCCCCCGTGCTGCTGGACCAGCGGATCTTCCAGGTGAGGGTGGCCCGGAGGGCGTACGTCTCGTTTGCTGCCGTGGAGCGCAAGTACGTCACCCCGCACGGCGGCGCCGTCTCCGCCTTGCCCCGCGCGTACGGCTCACCGATGCCGCCGCCCTTGCGGGGCGCGCAGCCGCCCGACGCGGGGAAGCGGGTCGCGTCAGGTGTGCCGGGGTCGATGTGCAGGGACTCGGGCTCGGCCGTCGTCGTCGCCGAGAGGCCCGTGCCGGGCAGGCTCGCGGTGACGGAGATCTTCTTGAACCTGCCCTCGTCCAGCCAGACCCAGGTCGGCAGGTTCACCGTGGACCTGGCCCTCGGGGCCATCTTGATCTCCGTTCCGGGGACGGGGAGTTCGTCGTACGCGTACTGGGCGAGGATCTCCGGCGAGGCCGCCATGGGCTCGGCCGGGGTCTGCCCCTCGTCCACCCAGAAGGGCTGCCGGTCGCACGACGTCGCCTCGGGGTCGTCCTGCCGGTTCGGGTTGATCACCGACGCCCAGAAAATTCCCTCTCCTTGCTTGGAGAGGTTGTAGTTCTTGTAGGGGTGGCCGTCCTTGTAGCGGTGCTCCAGCGCGGCGCTGATGACGTGTCCGATCCCGCCGACAAGCGGAGCATTCACCCCGAAGGCCCGCCACGCCTTGACGGTGCTCTCGATCTCCTTCGGCGAGAAGGCGGGCTCGTACCAGCAGGCAGGAGGCGTCCAGGCCACACCGACCGGGGAGGGCGAGCCGGTGGCGGAGGCGTGGTCCGTGCCACCGCCGTGAACCGAGGTCCGCACACGGGTCTGCGCGGTGATGACGCGGCCGCTCGCACCGCCTTTCACCTCGCTGCCGGCTCCTCCGTGACTGGTGCGATCGGCCCAGGCCGACGGTGCCGCCGCCTGCGACGAGATCAGCAATGTGGTGCAGATGGTGAGCGCGACGGCTGCGGCGCGGTGACCGTTCATGGGCGGCAGGCCTTGCTGCCTCGCTCCGAAACGCTCTTGGTGACCTGCCACACGCCCTTGGCGTTCTTCCTCAGCCGGTCGTTGTAGAAGACGTACGAATCCTCGGTGACCGGGGTGACGTTGGTCTTCTTCGTCTTGAGGTCCTTGGTGTACCCCTTGGACTCGTCCCCGCAGTACGTGAGCCCGACTGAACCGTCTTCGCCGAACGTGACCCGCCGATCGACGTAGCGCACCGTCCCCGTCACCGTGTTGCCTTCCTTGACGAAGCCGCCGATCCATTCCACCGAGTCCAGGTAGGCCGAGCCCTTGCTGTAGAAGGCCACCGCCTTGGACTTCGGCTTCTGATCGCCGATCGCCTCGTCCACGGCACGCAAGTACTCGGCGTTGTCACGCAGTACCGCGTCCGTCCTCGCATCGCCCGTCTCCTGCGGATCGAAGACGAGTTGATCGCCTTCCGGGAGTGTGATCCTGGGGCGCGCGATCCCGTCGCCGGGGGCGGCGGACGCCTTGGTCGGCGCTTTCTCCGCCCCCTGGCCCACGCCCGGGATCTCGTCGGAGCCCTGCGGCTCCGCTCCCCCGCCGCACCCCACCACCAACAGCGCGACAGCACACACCCACGGCAATCCAACCCTCGTACGCACCCGGCCCTACCTCCTGTACCTCCCGCAAAGGGGAACAGGCGGTAAAACCCCACGCCCCCACCGAAGGTCACCGCAAGATCGAAGCTCCGCAGAGTGAAAGTCGGATGAGTGGGATGACCCCTCATGTGGACAGCGCTCCGAGACCGCCCATGGCATCCGCTCCGGCGACGAAAGCGGCGCCTTCAGCACCACCACCGGGGGAACGGCAATCCCCCGGACCTACCTGGCGGCAGCCACCCAGTGGAAGCCGGAGTGAAGGAGCGCGGGGAGTGCAGAGAGCACGGAGAGCACGGAGGACGTGGCCCCCGGCTCAGCCGACCTCGTTCTCCGCGACCGCCCGCCCCCGCACCGTCACGTCCCCGCCGTAGAACATCCCGACGAACACCGGGCTGTAGGTCATCTGTACCTCGACCTCGACCTGGTTCGCGTTCGCCGTCACGCAGTGCGTCGCCGCCACGTCCGGGCCGCTCATGCCCAGTTCCCGGGCGAACGTCTGCGCCCGTGCGCCGCAGTTCTCGTAGTTGATGGGTGCGCCCTTGGCGCCCTCGTAGATGCCCTCGCGGTCGATGTCCTGTGCCGCGTAGCGCGCTGCCTGTTCCGCTATGTCGGCGGCTCGCTCCCGCTTGGAGATCGACAGGCCGCCGTCGATGACGAAGGCCGAGAGCGAGAGGAAGACGAGCGCGAAGATGATGACGGCTCCGGCGCCCGAGCCGCGGTCGTCGAGGCGCTCGCGGCGGGATGTGGTCCAGTCACGTAGACCTGGGTGCAGACGTGGGGCGGCCCTTCTCACACCGACCTCCGCAGCGGGTCGAGCGAGGAGCTGAAGCTCGCCTTCAGCGTCGTCGGGACGTCCACGCCGATCATGTCCAATCCCCTTACCTCGCAGCTCACTTCGACCGTGAAGAAGGGGTCGACCTCGGCCTCGAAGCCCGCACTCGTCTTGTTGACGCTGACCGGTCCCGAGCAGACGTCCGCGAGGTCCGCCTCCGCGGCCGCCTTCGCCTCCGCCATCGCCGTGGCCTGGTCCTTCTGGATCGAGCCCGCACGCGCGGCGTCCCGCGCCGCTCCGTCGATGGCCCCCCGGCCGTCGACGAGCTGGCCGAAGGCCACCAGGACCAGGATGAAGAGGATCATCACCGGGGCGAGGATGACCACCTCGATGGTCGAGAGCCCTCGGTCATCCGTCCTGAGTTCGCGACCGAGCGCGCGGTGTCGGCGAAGAGCACGTGCCCATACGTTCCTCATCAGCCGCCCTCACCGTCCTCCACGAACCGCTCCACCGGCCCGGACGACTGCGCGTGCACCGTCAGGTCGAGGCCCGGGAAGACCGAGGGCACGTTCGCGGTGATCTCCACCCCGACCGTGTTCGCCTTCGGCTCCAGCGTCTTCACGTCGGGGCCGATCACCAACTGCGGTCCGAGCTGCTGGATGTAGTCGTCGACCACGTCGCGCGCGTCGCCACGCCAGCCGCCCGGGTTCTCGTCGGCCGTCGCGCGGGCCTTGCGCGCACCCGCCTGCGCCGCGGCCTGGGCGACATGATCCGCGAAGAAGTACAGCGCGAACTGCACCGTCGCGAAGATCATGAAGAAGAGGACCGGAGTGAGCAGCACGAACTCGATCGCGGTCATGCCGGATTCACCGCGGGTGGAGACTGCCTCCACCCTGCGGCGCACCCATCGCTTCACGCACCCGCGCACTCGTCCCCGCCTTCGTTCCCCGATAACCGATTGATCAGCAGGTGCTGCTGGTCAGCAGGTGCTGCCGGCGTCCGCGCCCTTGATGCACTCGCCGACCTTCTTGGCACCCGAGCCGAGCGCCTCGTTGATGATCGCGGCGACCACGCCGACGATCGCCACGACGACCGCGGAGATGATGACCCACTCGACCGCGGACGCACCACGGTCGAGCTCGCCGGAGCGGGCACGCTGCACGCGGCCCTGCAGGAAGGTGATCACGAGGTCCAGACCGGGGTTGCCGGTACTGAAGTTCCGTCCGTTCATGGTGAGTTGTCCTTTCAGGAGTGGGGGGAAGGGTCTCGGGCCGCCGCCGTGTCGGCCGGCCCGTCCATCGCCGTAAAGATTGCTAGACCTGGAACACGCGCATCGCCGCCGGGAAGATGAGGAAGACCAGGAAGCCCGCACACAGCAACAGCTGGGCGACGAGCATCGACTGGGACTTCTCGCCCGCGCTGCCCTCGATCTCGGCCATCTCGCGGTGGCGCATCGTCTCGGCGCGGGAGGCGAGCGACTCGCGCACCTTGGCGCCGTCGTCCGCCACAAGCGCCAGGGACGCCGACAGGTCCTTGAGCTCCTCGACGCCCAGCTGTTCGCCGAGGGCGCCGAGCGCCTGCCACTGACTGATGCCGGTGATGCGCGCGTCCGCGAGGGCCGCTCGGATGCGCCGCGTCGCCCATCCGTCCGAGATCTCCGCCGCCGCCATCAAGGCCTCGGGAAGACCACGCCCGCCCGCCAGGCTCATCGACACCAGGTCCAGATAGGCACCGATGACGCGGCGCAGGTCGCGCCGCTTGTTCGCCGCGTCCCGCCGCACTTCGAGATCGGGCAGGAAGAAGAAGAGAGCACCGAACATGAGGGCCAGCCAGACCGGGATGATCGGGCTGCTGCCCATGCCCAGGGTCCAGATGACGGCGAACAGGAACGGGCCGAAGAACACACCCGCGGCCGCAAGCAGCGTCTTCGTCGCCAGGAACTTCTCCCAGCTCCGGTCGAGCACCGCCAAGTCGGCCCGCAGCGAGCGCTGTTCCCAGCCCTGCTGGAGGTAGAAGTCGGCGACTCGCATGCCCACCCGGGTACGGGCCGACCCGAGCCGACCCGCATTGCCCTGGCTCTCGTCGGACGAGGCGCGATGCGATTCGTACGCCGCGCCCCGGGCCCGCATGGCGTCGATCCGCGCGACCGTGGCGACCGCGCTGCGCTTGGAGGGCATCAGCGCACGGACGAGGGCGTAGATGCCAAGGCCCATGATGGCGCCGATCACTATCGGCATCGTCAGGCTCATCGACGTACCCCCTCAGAATTCGAGAAGCCCGGCTGACCCGGCTGACCCGGCCCCGGCTGCCCCGCACCCGGCTGCGGCTGGCCGTACGGACCCGACGGACCGTTCAGCGGCGCCTGCTCACCCGCAGCAGGGGCACTCCCCGGCCCCCGCGGCCGCACGAACTGCACCCCGGGCTCGTCCCTGACCAGGAACCGGTCCGGCGTCTCCACCGTCGACAGCTTCCGCAGCCACCAGAACCCGAGCGCGAACAGACCGCAGACGCACGCCAGGACGAGCTGGCCGACCGCCGTGCCGTACGGCGCGACGAAGTCGCGGTTGAAGATCGAGAGGCCGAGTACGAACGCGATCGACACCGCGACCACGATCTGTACCGACCGCCGCGTCGACGCCCGCTGCGCCATCACGCGCTGGCGCATGTCGACCTCTTCGCGGGCCGACTTGGCCAGAGCGCCGAGGACCTGGCGCAGGCCGGGTCCACGCAGCTTCGCGTTCAGGATCAGGGCCGCCACGATGATGTCCGCCGACGCGTCGTCGATCTCGTCGGCGAGGACCTGAAGGGCCTCGGGCAGCGGCGTACGCGCACGCAACCGGTCCACCAGGGCGTCCAGGTGGGGGCGCAGGACGGGAGCCGCCGCCCGTGCCGAGGCGGGGATCGCCTGCTCCAGGCCGACCGCGCCCGCGATCGTGTCGCGCAGGGACTCCGTCCAGGCGGCGAGGGCCTCGACGCGGCGCATCTGCGACCGCTCCTCCGCCGCTCCGCCGAACAGCTTGTCCCAGAAGAAGACGAGGATGCCGGACGCGATGCCCGCCACCGCCCAGCGGGTGAGGAGAAGCACCACCAGGCCGACACCGATCGCGAGCGAGCCGCGCTGGCCCGCGAAGCGGATCAGCTCGCTCATCCGCTCGCTGGCCTTCTGCTTCTCGTGCTCGGGCTTCACCGGCAGACCGCGCAGCGCGATCGCGAGGACCGCGAGGCCACCGCCGACCGCGAGGCCGCAGCCCAGTGCGTACAGGACGGGCAGCGAGAAAAGGCCGCCCATCGAGCCGAGTGAGTTCATGTCGTGCTCACCCCCATTGCCCGGCGGGGCGGTAGCCGAAGACGGCCAGGTCGTCCATGCAGGCGATCGGCGCGTGCGCGACGACCTGCCCGTTGGCGGCCTCCGCGAAGACCTCGCTGGACAGGACGCGGCCGTCGACGCCGTTGACCTCGCGGACCGAGGTCACCATGCGCTGGAGCTTGCCGCCGGTCTGGTAGTTGTTGCGCCGCTGGATGAAGACGACGAAGTTGACGGCTCCGGCCACGAGCATCTGGCTCGCCTCGATGGGCAGCCGCTCGGTGGCCTGGAGGGCGTACGTCGAGATGCGGTTGAAGACCTCACTCGAGCTGTTGGCGTGGATCGTGGAGAGCGAGCCGTCGTTGCCCTGCGACATCGCGTTCAGCATCGTCACGATCTCGTCGCCGAGCACCTCACCGACGATGACCCGCGAGGGGTTCATGCGCAGCGAACGGCGCACGAGCTCCGCCATCGAAATCTGGCCCTGGCCCTCGGAGTTGGGCAGGCGCTCCTCGAAGGCGACGACGTTCGGGTGCAGATCGGCGTACTGGTCGAGGCCGAGCTCCAGGGCTCGCTCGACGGTCACCAGGCGCTCGTGCGGCGGGATCTCGTTGGCGAGCGCGCGAAGGAGCGTGGTCTTTCCGGCGTTCGTCGCGCCCGCGATCATGATGTTCTTGCGGGCCCGCACCGCGCACGCCATGAAGTGCGCCACCTCGGGTGTCACCGTGCCGTTGCCCACCAGGTCCGACATGAAGACCTTGCCCATGCGGGCACGTCGGATGGAGAGCGCGGGGCGCCGCGTGACGTCCATGACGGCCGACAGACGCGAGCCGTCGGGCAGCCGGAGGTCGAGCTGCGGGTTCGCGGAGTCGAAGGGGCGCGAGGAGAGACCGGAGTACGCGCCGAGGATCTGGATGAGCTCGATGAGCTCCTCGTCGGTCTCGGCGACCGGGTCGCCCTTGGTCTCGCGCCCGTCGGCGTATCCGACGAAGACCTGGTCGTACCCGTTGATGTCGATGTTCTCGACCTCGGGGTCGTCGAGCAGCGGCTGGAGCCGTCCGACGCCGAAGAGCGCCGCGTGCACGGCGGCCGCGTACTTCTCCTCGGTGTCGGCGTCCAGCGGGGTGCGCCCGGCGTTGATCTCTATCCGGGCGTACTCCTCCAGGATCTGGGCGATGACGGCACGGGCGTACTGCCGCTCGTCCTCGCCCGACATGGGGGTGACGCCCGAGACCTGGTCCAGGCGGCGCTGCTCGGCGATGCGGTCACCGGCGTCCTGCCGGAACCGCTTCACGAGCTGGTGATCGACGGGAACGCTCATCGGCCCGCCCCGTGCGTGCCCTGCATGCCCTGCGCGCCCGCGGCCGGGTTGGCCCAGGCGGCGCCGTACTGCTGGTACAGGTCGACGGTCACCTTGCGGGCCGAGCGGATCAGCATCGACTTGTCGAGACGGCCGCGCTTGCGGCCCGCCAACTGCTCGGCACCCGCCGGGTCCTCGGCGAGCGTGCCGACGACGCGGGCGCCGGTCTGCGCGGCCATCAGCATGTCGTTGACCTGGTGGACGAGCTTGGCGGACGTCGAGGGGTCGGCGATCAGGAGTACGCCGATGAGCGGGGTCGCCAGCGAGGCGGCCCCCCGCGATCCGCCGTGCAGCTTGGCGGCGAGGGCGGCGGCACGGTCGCGCACGCGCGCGATGGCCTCGGGCTCGGTCCGCGAGACCAGCAGCACGAGGGCCGCCTGCGGGAAGAGCTCGACGGCGGGAGTGTCCCCACTGATACGACCACAGTCGGCAATGACATCTGCGGGCGCGTGCGGGGAGTCGGCGAGCTGCGAGAAGGCACGGCCGAGGGTCGGCCAGAGCCCCGCGAGCCCGGCGGCCTGCTCGGCCACACCGAGCCCGACGAGCACCTCAAGTCCCCCGCTCAACGGCTGGGTGTGGTCCCAGAGTTGGTCGGGCACGAGGCCGCGGCGTGCGGTGGCCGCGATGCTGAGCATCCCGGTGTTGGGGTTGAGCGGTCCGCCGTGCGCGGCGGCACTGCGGTAGACCAGGTCGCCGCCCGCGGGGTCGGTCTCCGCGACCAGCACGCGCCGCGGCCAGACGGCTGCGAGCGCGACGGCCGCGGTGGTGACTCCGGGAGACCCCTTGTCGGCAGCGAGAGCAATGAGCGCCATGTCTCTTCTACTCGCCTCTAGTTGCCGTTGGGAGACACTTGGACGAGAGCGACCGCGCCGGCGGAAGCGGCCCTGGTGACGGCGGCGGCGTCGGCGGTGTCGACCAGGAGCGTGACGCCGAGGGCGCCGGTGCTCACGGTGGCGTCGCTCTTGTCCGCGACGGTGCGGACCTGGGCGGCCGAGACGATGGGCGAGTCACTCGCGCCCGTTCCGGCGGAGCCGCCCGTCTCCTTGTCGGAGCCGGAGGAGGCGGAGTCGCCGACCTGGTAGACGTCCACGCTGTCGCCGGACTTCAGGCCGGACGCGGGGTACTGCCCCTCCTTGAGGGAGACGCCGACGGCCGACTTGCCCGCGGGCAGTCCGCTCTTGCTGGAGAACATCTCGCCGACGGCCACGGCGCCCTTGGGAATGGTGTTGGTGGCCTTGAGCTTCCTCAGCCCGTCGACCTGAGACCACTTCACGTAGTTGATGCTCGCGTCGTCGGCGACCATGACGGAGGTGATGTTGCTGTCGCTCACGGACTCCCCCGCCGGGATCTCCGCCGTCACCTTCACGACCTCTACACGCTCTCCCGCGCGCAGCACGAGGACGGTGGCACCGAGGGCGCCGACGAGGATGAGCAGAACGGCCAGGGCCGCGAGTGCCGGTTTGCGCTCGCGAGGCGGCGCGGGAAGGCGCTCACCGACCGCTGGCTGAACCGGCGCGGCGGAACGGTTGTTGCCCGCCCCCGTACGCTCTTGGATCTTCACGCAACTGCTCCCCGCACGCCCAAGAAGATTCGGTCATTTTCAGACACTCGCGACTCTCTTCGCCCGCCTCGGGCGGGCTATTCAGCCCCAGGCACAGTGTCAAGTCATCGCACCGTATCAGCAGCACATAAGCCCCTCAAGGCGCGTTAAGACTGCTGCGGCCCGCACCCCTCATCGTTATCCACACGCAATCCGTACTCCATGGTTCCCACCCATTCCGGGATGCGGAGGAGGAGATGAGGATGTGCGTACGCGAATATCCACCCTTTGCGCAACGGGCGCCGCAGGGGGCGGTGATGAGGAACACCAACCCGGCGGTGACCGATGAGCAGCTGATCGTTCAGCCGCACGGATGACGCCGGGAGGGGCGGGGGTGGTTCCCGGTTGGGCGGAGTTCGGCCAACAGCTCACGCTCGACGCGGGTCTCGACGTGAGCAAGGAACCCCTGCAGGCTCGCGGCCAGAGCCTCGGCTCCCTCGGCCGCTGCGGCCCCGCAGTGATAGACGCTGCCCTCGACCCGCCCCGGCGGAAGGCGGTACACGGTCGCCCCATCCGTACGACTGAGCGCGAAGAGCGCCCCGCCGCCGTCGGATCCGAAGACGACGACGGGGTCCTCGACGACGGGGTCCGCGACAGCAGAGCCCTCAACAGCGCCGACGATCCGCGTGGGCAAGTCCCCACGAAGCCCGGCCACGGTCTGTGGAAGGGAGTGCACAAATAGCCCGACTCCGACGTCCGGCAGGCTGAGTTGGCTCACATGGCGATAGAGGAGCAGGAGATCGCCGGGCAGAGCGGCGGGCAGAGCGGCGGGCAGAGCGGCGGCGACATCGAACCATTCCGCTCCACCGAACCCTTCGGCAGATTCAATCGAGTTGGAGTCGGGCGGATATCCGAACCGGGCCTCGAAGTCGGCGAGGTGGGCGGCAAGGGATGCCCGCACACGGGAAATCCAGGCGTCGATCCACGCCCCGGTCAGGGGTGGTGTCGGTTCCAAGCGTTTCGGCGCATCGGCCCGCCCTGCCTCTCTCGACATCCCGCAGCCCTCCAATGAACCCGCACCCACCCTCCCCCGTCTCACAGTCCGGCACGCCACGCCACGCCCCGCAGCAGCGACAACGCGTGGGTCGGCGGCGTACCGCACAACAGAATCCTGCTTGTTCGACACGGAAGAGAAATTCAACCCCCATGAGACTTTCCTTTCCCTCGCGTCCTTCGCGTCCTTCGCGCTCTTCGCACTCTTCGCACTCTTCGCGCGTACGACGTACCGCACGACCGGCGCCCCGCAAGACCATGGCGGCAGCCGGCGTGGCCACGGCGACGCTCGCCATGCTGGCCACCACCACCCCCGCCGCGCACGCGATCATCGGCGGCACCGAAGTCTCCAACGACGCCTACCCGTTCATGGCGGCGGTGATGGACAAGGGCTCCGGCAGCGCGCTCGACCGCCAGTTCTGCGGCGGCAGCCTCGTGACGGCGGACACGGTCATGACGGCGGCACACTGCCTGGTGGACGACGCGGGCAAGCCCCTGAAGCCGAAGAAGCTCCAGGTGGCGGTGGGCCGCACGGTCCTCTCGAAGGCCGGCCAGGGCCAGATACGCAACGTGGCCAAGGGCGGCGTGGTCGTGCACCCCCGCTACCTGAAGGGCCAGGAGGCGTACGACGTAGCGTTCATCCAACTCAGCAAGCCGGTGCGGGGCATCTCCCCGATCGCCCTCCCCACGCAGGGCACGGACGCCCTGATCCGCCCGGGCCAGAAGGCAACGGTCGCGGGCTGGGGAAACACGGACACGGAACTCCCCAACACCCCGGACCGCCTCCGCGAGGTAAAGGTCCCGATCCTCTCGCACGCGGAATGCGGGACGAGTTACGCCGAGTACAACTCAAAGGTCAACTTCTGCGCGGGAGTAGAGACGAAGGACTCCTGCCAGGGCGACAGCGGCGGCCCCATCTTCCGCAACGTCCCCGGCCGCAGGGCCCCGATCCAGATAGGCGTCGTCTCGTACGGCGACGGCTGCGGGGCGCAGGGCGCTCCGGGCGTGTACGCATCCACAAGCTCGTCGAAGCTGTGGAAGACGCTGGATGAGTCGGCGGCGGGGAAGAAGATCAAGCGGGCGATGAACCGCCGCTGAGCCGAGGCTGATCCCGCGCGCTGGATCACGGGCGCGGGCGGGGGATCCGGGGCCGCCCCTCCAGGGCCTGGGCTCTCCCGCCTGCGTTACTCGTCACGAACCACCGACATGGGCTGAGAACTCAGCGATCAGGCTCGGAGGATTGGCTGCCTCTGTCGCCTCGATCTCCCACTCAGGACGGTCCATGTCGAAGACGACAATCGGCACTGCCCTGCCGAGTGCGGCGTCGAGTTGACCACTGTCATGCAGATGACGGGCAAGGCCGATGCACACTTCATCGAAATCAAGAACAAGCCGCTCGTCCACAGAATCCCGCATGTCCTCCACCCCGACCTCGACTTGCGGTCGCTCAAGGGGCCCAGCCTCGCCGTCGTACCAAATCCCCCTCTTCCTCATCTCTTCAACGTAGAGCTCACCACCGACCGGATCCTCGGGAACGCGCCCGAGCTTTTCGAATCCCTCCAACAGCCAATAGGAATACTCCCACCGGGCCGCTCCCTCGTACGAACACTCCGTGTCCAGTGCGCGGCGGACCTCGCTCTCGGTGTTGTAGCCGATGGTCAGGAACGGGAATCGGGGGTCGTAGTTGACACGCCAGATGTTGAACGAGACGACATAGATCTCAGGCTTGAGACCATCAGGAAACCTATCCAGGATTTCCTTCGCCCCACGACGCATATGGTCCAGGAATGTCATGGAAACAGTCACGTCAGAATCCCCAGGGGTTGGGGTGCGGAGTGAGCGTCGGGTCCTCCGACCAGATGAGGCGAGTCTCCAATTGATCCCCCAGGAGGTCGGTCAGGCGCTTCACCATCCAGCCGTTCCAGCAGACCGCAGTGGGAAATTGCGTCGCCCTGAACGCCGGGAGCTCCGTGGGCACGGCATCCGGGCGGAACACCGATTCCTGGATTCGACCGAGCTGGTCCGGAGGCGAAGACCTCTGCAGGTCGAGGCAGTCGACCGCGCGCTCCACGAGGTAGAGAAAGTATTCATCCTCCTGGAGCGCCTGGGGCCTTGAGGTTTTTTCGGGAGATTCGAAGTGCACCGGCAAGAGGCTGCCGGCCGCAGCGAGGTCGTCACCCAGACAGTCAACGAGACGGCGACTGAGTGTGGGCACACTAGGAGATCCATTGGGGAAGTCACTCTTACGCCAACGCGAGTCACCTGTCCACTCCACACCGAAATCAGTGGGGTGTTCTCCCTCTGAGCCATTCAGCTGCCAGCGCATGACATCTACCAGGGAGCTATCGAAGCGAAGAAGTTGGAACTCCCGCATACTTGGCAGCAGTCGGTACACGGAAATGGGAACCTCTCGACCTTCGGTCGTCATGCGCTTGCCACCTCTTGCCTTCCACTTTCCGTCAGGGTGTCAGCCTCGTCCAGGTCGCGGTGGGTGAAGGTGCACCGTTCACCATCTGGCCGGGCGAGAGCTCATGTTGTACCTGCTTACCGATGCTCCGCAATTCCTGACGGATCGAGGCACCGATCTGAGCGACACTGTGGCCACGGGCCAAGCCGATTGCCTCCGTGTCCACCAGATGCTGGTTCAGCCTGATAAGGAACTTGTCCCGATGTGTAAAGTTATGCGGCTTCGCATGACCCAAAGGTATCCCGTTCGCCGCATCATTGATATCAACGTTGTACCGCTTCAATATGGCTCGACTGTCGACCGCCAGGGACTTCGGCCGTTTGATTCCGGAGGGAACAATATGCGCCGCGGCCTGACCCGGTAGCACGGGACGCCCGTCCGCTGCCAGGTTCCTGCCGAGGATCACAGAATCGCAGACAAGCCCCAAGTAATCGGTCCAACGCTGGGGATTGGCCACATAGGCACGTGGGTTGGGTCCCGCGTCAAGTCCCAAGGGGTCCGGACTGATGTAGGTCGCGGTGGTCGGGTCGTAGTGACGGAGGTTGTTGTAGTGCAGCTCGGTCTCGGGGTCGAAGTACTGGCCCGGGAATCGGAGAGGGGTGGAGGTACTGGCGTCCGCGTTCCACGTGGTGAGCCCCCAGAGCGTGGTCTCGGACCGCCAGACGATGATGCCTTCCTCGTCGACGAGTTCGGTCGGGGCGCCAACGAGATCGGTGACGATGGCGAAGAAGCGTTCGTCGACATCCCCTGGGTTCGCGCCGTCCTGGGGTGCGCCTTCCCTCGTCGTCCGTTCAGTCTGGGCGACCGGGATCAGGCCGTCACGATCCCATGTGATCGTCGTCGACTGGTCGGGGCTGTTCGACGGCCAGGCCGTCTGCTCCACCAAGTGCGGGCCGTCCCAGACAAAGCGGATCTCGTCAACGACCGTCTCCCCGTCCGCGGCCAGCCGCCGCTTGGCGACGCGACGCCCAAGCGAGTCATACGCGTACCGCCAGCAGGTGCCGTCCGGGGTGGTGACAGCAGTGAGGTGGTCCTCACCGTCCCAGCTGTACCGCCAGATGTCCGGTTTGCGGGACAGCCGTGTCTTGCGGCGCAATACGACACGTCCGGCGCCGTCGTACTCGTAGTGGACGGAGCCGGCACGCGTGACACGGCTGCCGGAGTAGGAACGATCGCCCCGGGCGTCGGCGCCGTGAAACGCGTCCGGCCACGCGGCCCGCGTCTGATTGCCCGACGCGTCGTAGGCATACGACTCGCTCCAGCCGTCGGCGCGCACGGCCGTGACATGGCCCATCGTGTCGAGATCGAATTCCCGCCGGCCCGTCGCGAAGTCGTCCACCGACACGGCGTTGCCGTCGGCCCGGTAGGCGTAGGCCCGGCGCAAGTGCGGCCGTGAGCCTCCCGAGCCGGTCAACGCCTGTTCGGTGAGACGTCCCTCGGCATCCCAGCTCAGGGCGAGGGAGGTGCCCGTGCCCCCGATGCCGCGGGCGATCTCGCGCCCAAGGTCGTCGTACACAGACGTCAGGGCATGGCCCGAGGCGGTGAGCGTCGTGCGGCGCCCCGCCGTGTCATAGCGGTACGTGCTGGTGGCCCCCGCTGGGGTGGTACGTCGGGTGGGACGGCTCAGGGCGTCGTACGACGTGGACAGTGTGCGACCGTCGACGGCCTCTGTGGTCTTGCGGCCCACTTGATCGTACGTGTACGTGAGCGTGGCATCGGGGCTGACAGCCGTCAGCACACGGCTCGCGGCATCGTGCGTGTAGACCGTCGTCACGCCGTCCACGCACTTCTCGACCTGATTCCCCGCCACGTCATAGGTGAAGGTCGTCGTCTGCCCCACGGCATTGGTGCGACTCAGGAGTTGTCCGGCTGCGTCGTACTGGTAGGCGATGGTGCGGCCGTCGAAGTCGGACTCCGATATGAGTCTGCTTGCCGGGTCGTACGCGTAGTCCCATGCGAGCCCCGCGGGCCCCATCACCTGGATCAGCCTGAGCTCGGCATCGTGGGTAAAGGTGTAACGGGCTCCATCCGGGGTGGTGCGGGAAACCAACAGCCCGAAGGCTCCATAGGTGTGGCGGGTAACCTGGCCGAGTGCGTCGGTGTGCGTCAGCCAGTTGCCCTCCCCGTCGTACGTCCAGGACTCGATGGAACCGTCGGGATGTGTCCTGGCCGCCATCTGCCCTTCGACGGTCCAGAGGAGCCGTGTCGTCGCGCCCAAGGGGTCGCTGATGGCGGTTTGGCGGCCGAAGGGGTCGTACTCGTACCGGGTCGTCGCGCCCAGTGGTTCCGTCGCGGTGAGCTGCCGCCCGGCCTCGTTGTTCGTGAAACGGGACACCGCCCCCAACGCGTCGGTCACTGATGTGAGAGCACCTGTTCCCCCACGGGTGAACCGCGTGGTGGCCCCGTCGGCCTCTGTCAGCGAGATGCAGTTGCCCCGCTCGTCCCATTCCTGCCGCACGGTGGTGCCGTCATAGGAAACCTGCTCCACCGGCAAGTTGAGGTCGTTGTAACTCACTCTGGAGGTGGCCCCGTCGGGCAACTGGACCTTCGTGAGGTTGCCCATGTCATCCCGCTCCATGCGGAGGGTACGGCCGAGCGCATCGGTCCAGGACACCATCTGGTCGCGGTGGTCCCACTCCTGCAGCACCGTGTTCCCCATGGGATCGGTCTCGGCGACAAGCTGGTAGGAGTCATTGAACTGGAAGCGCGTGCTGAATCCGAGTGCATCGACCACGGTCGTGACGTGTGCCTCGTCGTCATAGTCGAAGGTGTTGTTGAGCAGGCCGTCCACTCCGCGCGTGGCCACGCAACGACCATCGGGGTCGTACTCGTACCGGTACCACGCACCGTTGCGGTCCTCCCAGCCGTTGATGCGGTGCTGGTCGTCGTGGAAGAGCTTCTGCGGCTGTCCGGAGGAGTCGTACACCTCGGCCAGGCGTCCGTGCTCGTCGTACCCGAATCGAACCAGTGTGGGCTGCTCGGGGTGGCTGCGCAGGGATAGCTCTGTGACCCGCCCGTCCGCGCACGTCACGCCGACGCGGTAACCACCGTGGTGGGTGACCTCGTCAGGCAGTCCGTCGGTGTCGTATGTGACCTCGATGGTGTTGTCGTTTCGGTCGCTGATCATGGCCAGCGGAAGCTCGTCAGGGGAACCCCCCTGCGACGGTCGGAAGTGAAGCCTCAGGCCGGTCTCGGGCTGCTCCACGGTGAGCGTGCCACCAGGGTGGCCGTCCCAGCACAACGGCCAGGCCGGGCCCTCCACGGGGAGGACAGGCACGTCCGGTTCCGGCACCGGATAGACGAGGATCATCCCGTCGGCGGTGGCGAGCAGTGCGCTCGTGGCTTCAAGTCGCAGCCGTTGATCGAGAGTGGAAGTCCAACTGCGCCCGAAGAGACGGCCATTGCTGACGCTCGTGCGGTAGTGGCGCTCCAGCACAAGAGGAAGCATGCCACTCAGCTCAACGTCGGTTGCGGACATGACCATGTCGCCGGTGGCTATGTCGATCGGGTCGCCGCAGGTGAAGAGCTTCTTCACCTGCCGCCCCATGGCACGAGCGCCCTTCCCCAGGCCCTTGACGCCGAGCGACAGACCCTTCATCCCGGCCTTGAGGCCCATCGCGCCCTTGGCGAGACCGCGGAGGGAGGTGAGGCCCTTCATGCCGGGGATGCAGTCGAGGGCGGCGAAGGCGACGTCGAGTAGGCCTGCTTCTCCGTTGGCGTATTTGTTGAGGGTGTCGGCGAGGACGACGAGGGCGGCGATGAGGACGATGGCGCCGAGGATCGGCCCGCCGATGATCATGGCGATGACGCCGAGTACGGCGACGACGACCTTGCAGACGGCGACGATGGTGTCCCAGTTGTCGGTGACCCAGTCGCCGACCTCCTCCCACCACTTGCGGTTCTGAATACCCGCGTCGGAGGCGTCCTCCAGCTTCTTCTTCGCGGTCCCGGCGGCGTCTTCGCGCATCTTGCGCGCGTCCTCGGCCATCTTCTTGGCGGCGTCGAGGTTGCTTTTCGCGGCGGAGACATCGGACTTGGCAGCCGTCTGGGCCTTCTCGGCGGAGTTGGCGTTGCGGGTGGCGGCCTTGACCTTGTCCGGGTCCGGCTTGGGGACGTCCTTGCCGGAGTCTTTGTCGTCCTTGTACTTGTCGGCCTCCTTGCCCGCCTTGTCCATCCACGAGTCGGCGGAGGTCAGCCGGGTCTGCGCGGAGGACAAGTCCCCTTGCGCCTCACGGCCCTTGACCAGGGCCTTGTCGGCAAGGGCCTGGGCGCGTTCCAGCTCCGGCCAGTACGTGGAGAGGGCGTCGCCGGCCATCTCGTAGCTCTTCTTGAGCTTCTTCAGCTTGCCCGGCGCGTCCTCGAACTCCGCCGTGAACGATTCAGCCGTCTTGCCCGCCCAGGTGAGGATGGCGTCCTCGCCCGCCATCCCCTTGATGTCGCGGAGGACCTTCGACACGTCGTCGGCGAAATCGTGCAGATTCTTCGCCAGGTTCCGCACACGGTCCGGATCGCCGGGAGTCGGGTCCCTGTCCAAGTCCAGGACATGCCAATCCGCCGGACGATTCCCCGCCATCCCGCAACCCCCGTAGCTTCCGCCCCACAAGCGCTCGTACGCACATGCGAAGTTACTAGCTGCGTGCGGACTACGGAAAGGCGGCACGGCGGAGGGCAGCGGCAACAACGGGTGATCCGAAGGCGGCTCAGATAGCTCCGGGTCCGACTGGGCCTGACGCCTCCCCACCTGGACCCGCCACTGAACCTATCCCGGCGTACGCCCGGCAAACACCGCCTCCAGCGAAGCCCGCTGCGCGTCGGGCAGGTGCTCCCCGAACGGGTCTTGCCGCGGGCTGTGTTCGCCGTCGCAGATCCAGCTCTGCTCATCGTCGTCGTCGTACGTCCACGTCGCGGCGCCCCACATGGGATGCCCCGCCAGCAAACGCAGGGCCAGCGCCTCGCAGGCGGGCGGGGCTCCCTGGGCGACCAGTGCTTCGACGACCGCGGACACTGCCTCGGGCGGAGCCTCCGTGTCGCCCAGTACGGGCAGGAGGAGCAGCAGCCGGGCGTGAGGGTCCGTGATTCCGGTGGATCCCGCGGGGGCTGTGAGGAGAGCAGCCAGCTCCGGCCAGCACAGGCCGGGGCCGATGCGGTCTTGATCGTCGCTGGCGAGGACGAGGGCTCGGGAGTCCGGCCAGTCCCTATGCGTGAGGAAGTAGTCCGTGGTCGTGAAGTGCTCACCGCTGTTGTAGTGCACGAGAATCGCAAAGCCGCCGGCCAGCGGCACCCTGAACATCGGCCAGGCCGACCTGTCGTGCAGCAGCTCCAGAGCGGCACCGGCATCCGCGGCGTCGACGCCGAACGCGTCTGCCGGGAAGCCTTCACCGAGATCGGCGAGATGAGCCGCCCAGAAGCCCGGTTCGTCCAGCAGGGGCAGTCCGTCCACGACGGGGGCGGATGCGTACCAGTGCCGTGCCATCGCCATGCGGGGATTCTCGCTCATGTCATGCGGGTTCGATGTGGCCGGACCTCAGGGCGTACGGGGGTTCTCGTTCGAGACGAGGGCCGCCGTGAAGTAGAGGGGCAGCCCGTCTTCCGGGTCCACCGGGACATCTTGCGACGTCCAACGGGAGAAGGCGATCGTGAGATCCAGGACGACAGGGGATTCTGGATCGGTGTCGTCGATCCGATGTCCCCGATCCGCGAACATTGGCAGCAACTGGCGTGCAGGGGTGCGGAATACGTCAACTCCGTCGTACAGCACTCGGAGGTCCGTGCCGTCGTCGCCGTCGCCGTCGTCGCCATCCGGGCCCGACACATCCACCGCGTTGACCGTCTTCTGGTCCCTGAGGATCAGCAGGACGTCGAACCCGTCGTTCACCGCCTGAATCTTGACCGTCGGATCGAGGGACGTCGGCCCCAACACCCTTACGTCTCCCCAGACTTCCGCCGCCTTCACGGCCTCCTCGAAGGGCATCCCGATGAACACCGGAGGGATGCCGTCCGGAGGATTCAAACGGATCTCCATGCCCCTCCCCCTTCCCTCCTGCTCCGCTACTCCGCTACTCCGCGAAGCGGAAGGTGGACGTCACCGCATCGAAGATGTCGAAGAACGACTCCGCCAGGTCCAGGACCTGGCTGCTCCCCGCCACCAGTGCGACCTTGCCCTCCTGCCCCGGCACCGGAATGAACGTCTGCATCAGTACGACGCGCATCGTGCGGTCGTCGCCGGGGACCGAGACGTCCTCGATGCCGAACGTCCTGGCCGCCATCCCCACGCCCGGTATGTCCACCGTCGTCACCTTCCGGTACGTGTCGCCCTCGCGCTTGGCCTCCCGTACGCCGAGCTGGGCCACGATCGCCGCCGGGTCGGTCGGCAGCACGTCGCCGCTCGACGTGCGGGCGCCGACCAGGGAGACCGTGACCGAGCCGGTGATCGGCACGTCGCCGCCGAAGCTCTCCGCCATGCAGCCGCAGTACAGGGCTCCGGACTGCCAGGCCTCCTTGGACGCCTTGCGCAGGAAGCCCTCGAAGGTGTTGCGGTGCGGCTCCAGCTCGGGACGTTCGCGTACGCGGTCGTTGATCATCTGGCGGATGCTGGCGTCGCGCGACTCCGGGCGGACGTCGAACTCCCACCAGGTCTCCGGCACCTTGATGCTGAATCCGCCGCGGGCGATGGTCTGCGCTTCGGTGTAGCGGGCCATGCTGTTGTCCCCGTCCCCTTTGTTGACTCTGGCTTGTCAGCGTACGAGGCGGCACTCCGATCCCGTGGCGAGGGCCACCCGTACGCCCGTACGCCCGGCCGCCCGGCCGCCCGGCCCCTAGAGCATGCTGAGTGCCTGCATCGCCTCGCGTTCGATGCGCGAGAGCTCGTGGAGGATCGAGCCTGCTTGCGCGAGGTGCTTCGCGTCGTCGGATTCGCCTGCTGTCGAGACGAGTGCGGCCACCTGCGTCCAGAGGGTGGCGGCCTCGGCATACAGGCCGTGGCCGGTGCGCAGGTGGCTGCTGTCGATCTGCTGGGCGCACTCGGCGAGGAAGTCCCGGTAGAGATTGCGGAACAGTGCGCCGCCGGTGCCTGCCCTCTCCATGAGGACGGCGGCCTGTGGCAGGTCCTCCCGCGGGTTTTCGCTGCGCTGCAGCCACTTCGGCACTTGCTTGGCGGCCTTCTCGATGCCCCGGTGGCCCAGGTTCGCGATGGGCGGGTTCAGGAAGGCGTCGGCGCAGGTCTTGATCGCGGGGATGATCCGGTCCTGCGGTGACGGCAGGCTGCTGGGCGACGGCAGGCTGCCGGGCGCCGTGATGGTGAAGGAGCGGTGCCTGGCGGTCATGGGGCCGCGCTCGGCCCTGGCCCTGGCGAGGGCGGCGAGGCCGGTCGAGACGGCTCCGCCCTGCGGGGCGGTGTCCACCAGGTAGGCGTCCTGTTCGTCGTAGCCGTACATGGCCACGACGTGCCCGCCGAAGTGCACCTTGGTGCTGAAGTAGTCCAGGTGGTAGCTGTCGAGCTGAAGGCCCACCGGCCGACCGGCGTCGATGGGTGCCGCCACGTTCTGCCATGCCTTGCGCGGGGACGTGGTCTCCTCGACCAGCAATTCGAGCCCGAGTACGGCGGCCAGGTTCCTGGTGAGCTCGAACGGCTTGACCCGGCCTCCCAGGAAGGGAAAGCCCATGGCTTTGCTGTCCCAGTAGATGAAGGACAGCCCGGAGCCGAGCCCGAACAGCATGGGCTCGGACAAGTCGAGCCCCTCATGCCGCAGCAGCACGCCCAGTGCTGTCGTCTCACAGTGCTGCATACCGCGGGCATCGATGTCTTTCACCTTGGCCATGCCGCTCATTCTTCCTCCCCCACCCTTCACGTGCATCGTCTGTCTACGCGTCTGTGGAGCCTTCCATTCCGGCTATTCGTGACGGGCGGTGACGGGCGGGCCATTCGTCCCCGCTGCGACCGAACTGGGTGACTTTGTACGGCCATTCACCTCACGAGACATTCACTACTTGCCATTGTGAAACCTGGCGAATCCATTGACCACTTCAGTACCTTCGGATGGCTTGCAGAACTGTCGCCCCACCGGGAGTCCCACGTGAACCGCAGTCGCACCCTGCCCGTCGCCGTCGTCTCGCTGACGGCTGCCACTGCCCTGCTCCTGACCGGATGCGGGGGTGGGGACGACAAGGACTCGGGGAAGGACAAGATCGCTGGGGCGGATGACGGGGGCGCGAAGAGTGCGTCGCCGAGCGCGAAGAAGAGCGAGACACCAGCGATCGACCGGCCCGAGATGAAACTTCCCTCGGACATCGACCTTGTCTTCGAGAAGAGCAGCCTTCCGGACGCCGACCAGGCAGCGGCCGTGAAGGACGCGCAGAGCTTCGTGACGGCGATCCGGCACGGAATCGTGAAGCAAGACCCGGAAGACGCCGCCTACAAGTTCTACTCGGAGTACCAAGGACCGGCGTTCAAGTACGCGAAGGACCAGATCAAGAAGAACGTCGACGCCGGCTACACGGTCACGGGTGAGCAGAAATTCAGCGGCACCAAGGTTGACGTGGTGAAGAACAAGAGGTCGGCTGTCGTCTCCTTCTGCAGCGACGCCACCAAGTTCTTCAGCAAGGAAGTTAAGACGGATAAGGTGCACCGCACCAAGCCGAGCGTCCAGGATTTCGCCTCTTGGGAAATCCTCATGACCGCCTCCGACAGCAACAAGGGTCTGTGGAGGGCCAAGCAGGCTCAGGTGCGCGACGGGGCTGAGGAGTGCAGGTCATGATCGTGCGGAAGCCGCTGGTTCTATTGACTACCGGCATATCGCTGGTGCTTGCGGCCGCGAGCCCGGCCCTGGCAGGCACGGAGTTCGGCGACGGAAACGTGTCCGGGAAAAAGGACGGCGACACCGTAGCCGCCGTCGCCAAAATCACCTACACCTCCACCGGCAACAACAAGGGCGGCGGCGGCCCCGTGGCCTCCGTCGACACCAACTGGACGCCGCCCGGGTGCTGGTACGCGCCGGAGTGGAAGGCCACCGAGTTCCAGGAGTACCGCCAGCGGCTCTACTTCGGGGCGCGGCATGATCCCGACGCACCCCGTGACGTACTCGGTGACATGTCGGACCAGAACCAGGCGTACGCCAAGGACGGCTACAACATCGACAAGGAGAAGGACGGCATGTGGTGGGGGGCCCAGCAGAACCCCAATGCCTCCATGGCCGAGCAGTTCAAGTGCGACAGGGAGCCTTTCTGGGTCGAGAACGGCGAGACCCCTGAGGACGTCCCGCAGGTCATCGATCCAGAAATCCTCGCAGGCCTCGCGTACGAGCAGATCAAGGTCCCCGGCACCAAGGTCACCCTCGCCCCCGACGGCCCCTCCAAGGTGAACCTCCCCACCTGGGCCTGGCTCGACAAGGGTGACTTCAGCCCCGTGTCCGTGACCGCCTCGCTCGACGCGCCCGGACTGCACATCGAGGCGACGACGACCGCGAAGCCCGTCGCGCTCAGCATCAAGCCGGGTACCGAGGATGCCGTGCGGATCCCCGCCTCCGGCAAGTGCGAGCTCAACGACGACGGTTCGATCGGTGAGCCGTACGCGAAGGGCAAGTCCAAGGAGCAGCCGCCCTGCGGCGTCACCTACCAGCGCTCCTCCGGCAACGGCACCTTCAACCTCCAGGCCACCGCCACCTGGGACATCACCTGGACCGGCACGGATGGCGCGGGCGGTGACCTTCCCGACGGCGAGTACGGCAACGATCAGCCGGTCACCGTCGAGGAGGTCCAGTCCGTCAACCGCTGATCAAGCGGGTCCGGTTGGCGGCTCGTCACACGCCGAGCCGCCACTTCCCCGATGGCCCACGCGCCGTCGCGTCGGTCCCCGCCGGGTCGGGACGCCCAGAAAGTAAATGGAAGCAAAGCGGAAGGCAAAGAAGAAGCAAGGTCTCCTGACCCTGAACAGGCGAGCGTGCACCGGTTCTGCACATACCTCCCTATCATTCCGCACCTCATAAGCGTTCGCCCTGGCGAATCCCTGCATCCCACAGTTATCGTCGGTCCCGGCGCCCTTCCCGCGCGCCTGCAAGCCGACGATGACCGCCGAGGGGAAACACGCAGCGGACATGAGCGACCTACGCCTCGACGACACGATCTTCGAAGACCTCCGCAAGACGTTCTCCACGGTCAGCGACCGCATGGACGCCGCGCGCCGCGCCCTGCGCAACACCGACGGCTCGGCCGTCGGCGCGGGCAAGCTCGTCGAGGACGTGCACGAGTTCGCCGACGAGTGGGGCTACGGCGTCAAACAGCTCGGCAAGCACACGCACGGCGCCGTCAAGATGATCGACAAGATCGGCGAGAAGTTCAGCGAGCTGGACCAAGAGCTTGCCGAGTCGCTCAAGTCGGCGAAGGCGGACTCGAAGAAGAAGGGCAAGTGACGTGGCAAAGCGTCCTGCCTTCCCGCACATCGGCTGGGACCCCACCCCTGGGGACGTGACGGACACCCGGGAGCTAGCGAAGAAGCTGGGTGGACTCGCGACGGAACTCGGCCACGCCGTACGGGACTTGGAGCGGATCGAGTGCGGGGCGTGGAAGGGCAAGACCGCCCTCGCCTTCACGGAGTACATAGGCCAGGACGTCACGCCGCTCGTCCGCAAGAGCCACGAGTCGTTCGACAAGGCATCCCGGGCGCTGCACAAGTGGGCGGGTGAGCTCCAGGACTTCCAGGACGAGGCGGACCGGCTCGAGAAGTCGGCCGGGCGGAAGCTGGAGGCCCGCGAAGAGGCGAAGCCCAACAGCGAGGAGTCCGCCAAGGCGTCGGGAGACGTCGACGGTGTCACGCAGCAGGTCCACGACCTGGAAGACCGCTACAGCCGTGCCGCCGGAGCCATCAGCAAGGAGCTCGACAAGGCTGGGGACATCGCCCCGGACGAGCCCGGTTTCTGGGACAAGCTCACCAAGGGAGTCGCTGACGCGTGGGACGCCACGGGTCAGTGGATCAAGGATCACGCCGACATGATCGCGCTGATCGGCGATCTGCTGAGTGACCTGACCGCGGTGCTGGGCCTGTTGGCCATCATCACGCTCCCCTTCCCGCCGCTCGCGGCGATCTTCGGTACGGCCGCACTCATCGCGAGCGGGCTCGCGCTGGCGGCTCACGGCGTCGCCAAGGCAGCTGGCGCGGACGTGAGTTGGATGCAGATCGGGATGGACGCGGTGGGGTTGATGCCGGGGATCGGGGCGTTCAGCAAGGGCATCAAGGTGGCCGGCAAGACCTCGAAGCTGGCCAGGACCGCCGGCCTGGCCAAGGCCGGCAACCTCGGCAAGGGGTTCCAGGCGACCAACATCGGCAAGGCGCGCATGCTGATCTCCACCGGGGAGCAGGCGGGTTTCGTCAAGGGCGGGATCAAGCTGCTGCCCGGCAAGGTGGTGCTCGGCGGTATGGCAGACAACGTCTACGAGGTCTCCCATGCCACCAGCGGTCTGGCATCGCGCATGGGCGGAATCGCCAACCAGGGTTACCACGCGGGCCAGTGGCTCGGCTCCAAGGGCGCCAACCTCATCCCGGGGGTGAACATCAACCCCCTTGGGGCCGGTATCGCCATGGACGCAGGTCTCAAGATTTTCCCCAAGGTCGAGAGCATCCACCAGCACGTGGGAGAGGCGCTCTTCCCTGGTGACCAGTTCGAGAAATCCGCGTCGGGCGGGTGAGCGTCATCCGGCTGGACATCAAGTTTCCGAGCATCGGGCGGCTGAGCTCCCGGCGCGAAGTGTGAGGTCGACGCAGGACGACGGAAACAGGTTCACGCACGTCAAAGGCCCCAGGATTACCACACAGGAAGATACTTGCCGATATGGATACCTGGCAGCCCGAACCGGGCGAAACGCTCCTCACCCGCGCGTACGTCACCTTCGCCACCGGCGAAGCCACGCGTGTCCGGGGCATGCGCTGGTTTCGCGACACCGAGCGACGTGACATCCAGAGTGAGCTGCCCGGCTGGCCTGAGGGACCGGTGTACCAGGCTCGTTCGACGGGCGGCTCGGTCGCGCGGAACGTCGGCAAGGGCGGACTGATCGCCCTCGGGGGCGCCATCATGGCCGTACTCAGCTCAGCCGGGGGGAATGTCAGCGGCGGCTCGGGACCGGGGTCAGGCTCCGGCACTCCGGACGAACCCGCCGACGAGATCGAGGACTTCCCTGTCCTGTGGGCCGCCTCCGGCTCCGTCGCCCGCACCCTGCCCTGGCAGCTGGATCCCGCGCGCTCACCCGAGAAGCACTACCGCACGCACGCGATCGTCACCGACCGCCGACTGGTCATCGTGGGCTTCCCCCACTCCAAGAAGAACGATCGCCTCATCGAGGACGAAGTGCTCTGGGAGGTCCCCCGCTCCCGGATCAGCCGAGTGGAGCCGAAGCCCTTCAAGGACGGGACTGACGTCAAGGTCATTTTCAGTGACGACTCCTGGTGCAGGCTGCACGCCGTCACGCAGGAGAAGTTCACCCGGTACCTGCGCCATCCCCTCGAACTGATCCCGCTCGACGACCTCACACCGGCACAGCGGACCACAGTCGAGGCCTTCGTCGCGGCGTCTCCGGCGTCGTCGGACGCCGGTGCCCCGGTGGTCAGCCGCCTGCCCTGCGGCCACTACCAGATCTCCTTCATCAGGTCGTACGAAGTCGACTCGTTCTTCGGCCTCTCCGAGAACGACATGACCATGGATGCCGAAGGCGCTGAGGTGGAGTGCGAGGACCGCCACCCCGACGACTTCTAGAACCCGACGCCGCATCCTCTTCCGACCAGGACGGTCCCACCACGATGACAACCTCCGTCGACTCCACGAGCGGAACGCTGCCCCATCACGCCGACGAGGAACCCCCGCCCCTCTGGTTCAACGTCCCCGACGGCTTCTTCGCCCTCCCTTTGGCCGCCACCCCCGAGGAGCGCGCCGAACGCTCCCACGAGTTCGTACGCGGCCTCTACTCCCGTGGCGACGAAAGCATCTGGGAGCCGGCCGCGCCCTACTACGAGGGCCTGGCCGAGCTCATGGCGGGGAACGGCATCTCGTACTCGGCGATGGGGCTCTTCTCCACCGCCGAGGAAGCCGAAGGGGCCGCAGAGGGCGAGGACGGCGGGGGGTTCGAGGCCCGATACGAAGGCGCCGACGGTGTCGCCCAGTGCGCCTTCACCGTGGCGGCCGTTCCGACGGACCAGTCCGCGAAGGACACCGACGTCGCCGCCCAGGGCATCCTCGCGGTCCTCTCCCGAGAGCCGCACAACGACGCACGCTGGCTCGACCTGCCGTGCGGACCCGCAGTCTCCTGCATCACGCTGACCAAGTACCAGCTCAGTCCGAAAGTGACCGCGACCGGCGAGGCGGTGGATCTGCTCACCGGCCAGATCCAGGTCCATGTCCCCTTTCCCACCGGCCCGTTCACCGCGATCTTCACTCTCTACACCGCGTCCACGGACTACTGGACCGAGTTCTGCGACATCATGGCGGCCGTCCTCCGCACGGTGAGTTTCACCGAGCCTTCGGAGGACGAGGAAGAAGCCCCCACAGACCCTTCAAGCCCTTCCGCGGACCCCGTGTCGTCGGGCTCCGCGGGCTGACACCACCACGACGCCCTGGACAACCGCCCCCGGCGAGACCCTCCAGCGGATGACAGTCATGACCTTCGCCGCCGCACATTCGGCTGCCGGTGCACCCCTCGTCACCCGGCGCCCCTGCGGCGCATTCCGCATCGCGATTCGGGTGTCGGACCGGGTCAGCGCGTCCCGCGGCCTCTGCAATGGCTTGCGGGACATGGTCATGGGGCCGGGCGGAGGGGAGGCCAAGGGCCCTCCGACGCCCTGCTCTCCCGCACCGGCCCGTAACAGCACCCCCATGGAAACGCCTCCGTCGCGACAGTAAAGTGCGCCCAATGAGTTACGGGGTGGGACGGGTGAGCGTGATGGGGAACAGGGCCGACGGCGCGTGGGCGCAGGGTCCTCATCGCATACCTCGCGGCCATCGTGTACCCCGCGTCCGCCCCCGCGGCCGGCGCCGCCTCACCGTGCTCGCCACCCTTTGCTCCCTCCTCCTGCTCGGCTTCGGCGCGGCCGCCGCGCACCCCGCGAGCGCGAGCGCCACTGAGCCCGCCCCCACCCAACCCGCCGCCCTCGCCGACCTCCTGCGCGCCGACCCCGTCTACGTGACCGACCAGCTCCCCCGCGACATCCCCCGCTCCACCGCCCCGCAGTTCAAGAAGCTGGCCCAGCGGACCAAGGTGCCCACCTACGTCCTCGTACTGCCCGATCAGGGCGTCGGCGCTGACCGGCTGCTCGCGGCCGTGCATGACCGGCTGGGGCGGGACGGGCTGTATGTGCTCGTCGACGACATGGGCGTCGCGGAGGCCACCGCCTTCGGGGTGCGGGCGCCCGCCGATGACGCGTCGACTGTCGCGCTCTATGAACTTCCGTACGATGCAGGCCCGTTGCTCAGCTTCGAGCGGTTCACCGACGTCATCGCGCAGGGCAGCGAGAAGGCCGCCGAACGCGCGGAGGCCGCCCGCCAGGAGGACGCCGCCGCCCACGGGGAGGAGGAGAAGCTGCACATCGATCCCGTCGATCGCGACAACCAGTCGTTCGTGACCGGGATCGCGCTCAGCGGCGTACCACTCCTGGTCATCGGCCTCAGTCCGTACGTACGCCGGTGGTGGCGCCGTCGCGTGACGGGTGTCGGCGCCGCCCCCAAGGCGGCGGGCCCGCCCCGTCGCCTCACCGCGCGTCGCGTCGAGGCCGGGGCGGCCGTGCTCGTCGCCGGGGCGATCGCCCTCGGCGCCTCCCTCGTCTTCGGCCAGGAGACGGCCGACGCCGCGCCGCCACCCACCGCCACCGACCTGTCGAGCCGCGTCGATCGTGTCGCCGACGGGCTGCGGAAGGGCGGTCCCGGTCCCGTCTACAGCGATCCCGAGAGTCCGCACGTCCTCGACCCCGCGCAGAGGCGTGAACTCGGCGAGCGCATCGCGAAGTTCGACCGTGGGCCGGTTTTCGTCGCGCTCGTGCCGCAGCTCACCGAGGACGAGTCCGGGGGCGAGCCCGAGCTCTTCGTGGAGGCCGTGCGGCAGAAGATGGGCGCGAAGGGCGACCACGGCGTGTACGTCGTCGCCGATCCCCTCGGCGGCTCCATCGACGTCGTCACCTACGACGTACGCATCGACGCCAATCTCGTCGCCTTCGAACTGCCCGACTCCATCCGCTACGGCGATGACGACGACCGCTCCACCGACCACCGCCTCGGCGAGCGGCTCGACGACCTGATGACGTACCTCGACAAGGCGCCGCGCACCGACCGGCCCGAGACCTCCTCGCTCGGCATGGACGACGAGCCGGACCCCGTCGAGGAGAACGCGCTCTCCCCGCTCTTCTCCGGCGACTTCTGGCCGGGGCTCATGGTCGGCGCGGTCGCGGCAGCGCTCGTCTTCGGGATCGTCGCCGCGCTGCTCGGCATCCTGCGCCTCGCGGTGCCGGGCCTCCGACGGCCGCGTACGACGTCTTCTCCTTCCGCCACCACGTCTTCCGCCACCACGTCCTTCGAGGCTCCCCCGGACCCTTCCCACGACTATCTGCGCCGCACGGCGCGCGACGAACTCGACGCCCTGGCCCGGGAGTTCGATGCAGCGGACGAGCAGAGCGCGCTCGCGTCCGCCGTCCGCACCCGCGTCTGGGACTGCCTCGACACCGCTACGCTCCTCGCCGACCGCGACCCCGACGGGCACGTCGACGACGACGCCACACCCGCCGACCTCGCGGCCGCCGTCGTCCTCGCACGGGCGGGCCGCGGCGCGCTCGTCGGGGCCGACAAGACCTGCTGCGCGCTCAACCCGCTGCACGGCCCGGCCACGGGGTGGCGCGACGCCCGGTACGCGGCGGAGGACCAGCGCCTGCGCACCATTCCGGTGTGCGCGCAGTGCCGCGTCCTTGTCGCCGTGCAGCCCCGCCTCGCGCACACGCTCCGGCTGACCCTCCCGGGCGCGCGACGCGGTGAGCGCGTGCCGTACGAGGAGGCGCCGGGCCCGCTGCCCGCGGCTCGTGACGGGATCTCTCAACTCATCCGCCAGGTAAGGGAGTACGCCGGTGTCCAGTGACGTGAAGCGTGCCCTCGCGACAGCGGTGGTCGCCTTCGCGGCCCTCGTCGCGACGGCGCTGCCTGCGGCCGCACAGGCGCCCGGGGCTCCCGGAGCGCCCGCAGCGCCTGGAGCGCCTGGAGCGCCCGCAACCCCGAGTCCGGGCGAGAAGGTGGCCGACGCGCTGCGCACGTCACCCGTGTACGTCGACGCCGCGTACACCGACTCCGTGCCTCCCGCCCGACAGAAGCAGCTCGTACGGCAGATCGAGAGGACCGGACTGCCGATCAAGGTGGCCTTGGTGCCGATCGTGCAGGGCGACGCGTACGACGGTGAGGCCGACGCGTTCGCGGAGGTCGTGCACGACCGCATCGATCGCGCCGACCGCCGCGAACTCGTTCTCGTGACGGGCGGCGACAGGTGGACCGGTGATCTGCACGGCTTCGAGTGGCCTGGCGAGAAGCACCAGGCTCGCGACGCGGTGGGCGCGGTCGGCTTCCTTGACGAGATGAAGGACGCGGGGCTCGCGGATCAGACGGAGAAGGCGATCGAGCTGATCGCGGAGGGCGACGGCACGAAGCTGTACGAGGACGCCACGGAGCACCTGGGGGACGGTGACGGCGGGAGCGGGAGCGGCGGCCTCCCTCGCGAGGACGCCGACGGTGCGGGTGACGGCGGCTCCCCCTGGCTGCTGCCGGTCTCGGTGGCCGTCGCTCTCGCCCTGGCGGCCGGGGCTCTGCTCGCGTTCGTGGGCGTACGCCGCCGGAGGCGCGGCCGCCCCCAGCGCTACCCGAGCGCGACCGGCTCGCCCTTCGCCTTCCCCCAGGCGGTGTTCGCGGCGGCGCGTACCGCGGACGAGGCGGCGCTGCGTCGCCAGACCGAGGCGGAGGTCCTCGCACTGGGCGAGGCGGTCCAGTCCGCGGACACCTCAACTCCTGGCCTGCAAGGCGCACTTGACGCATACGCCGCAGCAGGCACCGTCCTCGACGCGGCGCGCGGCCTGCCGGACCTGGCGGGTGTGCTGGCCTTGGTGACGGAGGGCCGGGACGCGTTGGACCGGGACGCGCTGGACCGGGACGCGCTGGACGTCGAGGGCTCCACGGCACCGCCGCTTCCCCTCTGCTTCTTCAACCCCCTGCACGGCCGCGCCGACCTCCGCATCCGGTGGCGCCCCCTGGGGCGGCGCGAGCAGCTGCACGTCGCGGCATGCGAGGAGTGCGGGGCCGCGGTCCGCGCACGCCGGGCGCCGGAGGTGCTCACGGACGAGGGCCCCGAGGGGCGCAGGGTGCCGTACTTCGAGGTGCCGGGCGAGCGGAGCGTGTGGGCGGCCACGGGGTACGGGTCGCTGCTCCGGGACGCGGACGGCGAGAGCGAGGGGCTTGCGGCGCGGGTGGGGCGGGGGGACTTTTCGCGGGGGCGGGGGCGGGGGCGGGCGTGAGGTCTGCCCGTCCTCGGTCGGAGCGAGGCCGAGGTCGTCCTCGTCGGCAAGAGAGCCCGTCAACGCCTCGTCAATTCCACATCAGCCCGGCATCAAGGCCGCACTGAGCCCGCCCTGAACTCCACCCCCCCGTAGTCCACTTACGTCATGAGTGACCTCTACATCGACTACGCCATGCTGGAGCGGACCCAGCGCGACATCGGGAACATCTCCGACGTCATGAAGAAGCCGTGCCGCGAGATGGAAGAAGTCGACGGCGCCTCGATGGGGGTCCCGAAGCTGGCCAGGCGCATGGACGACTTCGGTGACGAATGGTCCTACGGGATCAAGGAGTTGGCGAAGTTCTCAAAGTCCGCGTCGAAGGCTCTCGGCAAGATCAAGAAGAGCTTCGACGATCTGGACGAACAGATCGAGACCGAACTCCGCAAGAAGCCCGAAGGCAACGCCGCGCCCCAGGGCGCGACCCCCACGCGGGCCAAGGCCGCGTGAGCGGCAGCCCGCAGCCGCCGTGGCTGCGCCCCGATCCCGCCGCCGACGCCCGTTTCCCCGCGATCGGCTACTGCCCCTGCCCCGGCGATCTGCCGACCGCCATCGACGTCGCCGGCATCGTGCGCCGCACGGCCGACGCCCTGCGCGACATGGCCCACGTACTGAACGGCACGGGCCGCGGCGACTGGCGCGGCAAGGCGGCGGAGGCCTTTCGGGAGCAGTTCCACGACAACTTCCGGCCCAGGGTCGACGACGCCCGCGACTCCTTCACCGACGCCGCCAAGGCCCTGGAGGACTGGTCGGCGTACATGAAGAGCAAGCAGGCGTACGCCGAGCAGCTGGAGGACGAGGCCCAGCGCGCCAAGGAGCGCGCGGGCGCCGCTCAGAAGGCCCTCGACGGACTGCCGCCGAAGCCTGGCCTGCTGGACGTCGCCAAGGACAAGTCCCATGAGGGCAAGGCCAGAAGGGAGCGGCAGGAGGCGGACCGCAGCGAGAAGGAGAAGGCGGCGCACTCGGCCAACGCCGACCTCGAGGAGATCCGCGGGCGCGCCGAGCGGCTGCGGCAGAGCTATACGGATGAGGGCGAGGCCGTCGCCGGGCGGCTGAAGCACGCGATGGACAGGGCGCCGAACGAACCGGGGTTCTGGGACAGGATCGGCGATGCGATCGGAGGGCTGGCCGACGCGATCGATGAGATCGGAGATGCCATCCTCGATGACATCAAGGCGGCGCTGAAGGAGCTCGCGCCGCTCTTGAAGGTGCTGGGTGACATCGCGGGCTTCGCCAGTACGGTGCTCGGGCTGCTGTCCCTGATACCCGGCCTCCAGTTCCTCGCGCTGCCCGCGCTCATCCTGGGCGGCGTCGCGCTGGCCAGCCACTATCTGTCGGCTGTCGGCACCACTGGCAGCTTCATGAAGGCGCTCACCGATCCCACGGTCATCATCGACGCGGTCACGCTGGCCTTCGGTGGCGCGGCCTTCGCGACCGGTCTCAAGCTCACGAAGATGGCGGGCGCGGCCGGAAGCTACCCGAAGATCGCGGCCCAGACGATGAAGATCGGCGGGGGCGGACTGCCCAAGGTGCCCGGCTACTTCCGATTCGCGAGCGGGATGGGACAGGGCGGCCTGCACACACCGGAGTTCTCCTTCCAGGGAGCCCGTTTCCTGATGACGAACGGCGGCAACTTCATGGGCCTTGTGCCGGGCGGCGGTGCCGTGGCGATCAACGACATCGCGCACGCCAGGAAGCCCGACCTCTTCACCATGCCGAAACTGCCCGACCTGGACCTGGGCCGGTTACCGACACCGACCGGTCCGTTCGTCCCGCCCCAGAACCGGAGCACGAACTGATGCCCGCGCCGACGTCCACCTCAGCACGGCAGACGCCGGACACCGGCACCGTCCGCCTCTTCGCACCGGACGACTGGTTCGACCTGGCGGCCGACATCGACGAGGAGGCCGCCCACGCCCGCTGCACCGACCTCATAGACCGCAGCTATCCGCATCGCGAGCCGGGTCTGCGCGCCGACTTCACGGCCGCGCTCATGGCCTGGCGGCAGGCGCTCCGGGAACAGGGGGTGATCATGTACGGCCTGGTCACCGTCCCGGATTCGGAGGCAGGGCCTGCGGTCTGGCAGATCATGGCCACGGTGGTCGAGGTGCCGAGAGTGGGCAACGACCTGGACCTGGGCGAGGTCGTATCGCGGCTGCTGGGTCAGGAGTTGACCGGACGGCTCGTGTACACAGAGGCGTATCCGACACGGATGGGGGTCGGTCTGGGAGTGATCTCGCAGCCTTCGATGTCCCCGGACGGCGAGCTGGCACTGTTCCCCCACCCGGACCTCGGGGGCGACGACAGCCACATCGGTTTGGCGCTCTCGCTCTCCTGCCCGCCCAGCGGTGGACGCGGGCTGCTGGTCGTGGGCAACTGCCTGGAGTCCGAGCAGGTGGTTGCGCTGGCGGGGGTGGTCGCGCTGATCGGGGGCAACTCGACGTTCGACGACGAAGGGCCGTCCGGAAACGAGGCATCGGGGCACGACGGACCATCGGAGCACCACGGACCATCGGAGCACGACGGACCACCGGAGCGCCACGGACCATCGGAGCACGGCAGGCAAGAGGCCCTCAAATGACCGGCACCGGCGGATCGAGCGACGCCGACCACCCACCCTTCGCGGCGCACACCCTCAGCAGCCGCCTCACCGGCATCGAGTACCGGCTCTCGCCCGCCGCCCTGACGTTCCGGGCGCTGGCCCTCGGCCTGCTGGCATGCGCACTGCCGCTCGTCGCGCGTCTTCTGTTCACGCACGTACGCAGGGACGGCGTCGTGGCGTACGTCGTCATGGCAGTGGTCCTGAGCTACCTCCTCATCCTGCTCACCGAGGTCAACTACTTCGGCCGGGCTTGGTACTTCACGCTCCTGTACGCGGCCTCGGCCATCGCCCTGTGCCTGTTCTCCTGGACCGGCCACACCGCCGACGTCCTGGACGCACGGGGCCGCTCGACCGAGGTGACGGTGACCGGCGTGACGCAGCGCCCGAAACACGACGCGACCTGCAAACTGAGTCGCGCGGACGGCACTGTCCTGCCCCAGCACCTGCGGGACGGATGCTCGGACCTGCGCCGCGGCGCCACCCTCACCGTCATCGAGGACCCGGAGGGCGAGGTGGGCCCGCAGACATCGGCACCCAGTACATCCGGCACCTACGCGGCGTCCGGCATCGCGGGAGTGATCCTGGTCGGCGCCGTGACCTGGGCGGGCTCGGCGGGCTCGGCGGGACTGCGCTCGGGCCGCCGGACGCGGGAAGGGTTCGGACGGATGTGAGGGAGGACCCGGACCGCGGGGAGCCGGCGGGGCTGGACACCCGACGCCCGCCCACGTGGCTCGCGCGCGCCTTCCGCGGACCACACCCCCGCCGCCTCTACGCCGTCACGACCACCATCGCGCTGCTGGTCGCCGCCATGACCTCCACGATCATCAGCCGCTGGCTCCTCCTGCCCGGCCTGGCTCTCTCGCTGGGCCTGCTCTGGTTCATCGCCGTGGCGACGGACCAGCGGCGGCTGCCCCTGACGGTCTTCATCCTCGCGACGGCCGCGCTGGTCCTCTTCGCCCTCTTCCTCGTCCAGGACGAGGTCTTGGAGGACCGTGGTCGCAAGGTCGGCGGGGTCGTCATCGCCACGGCTCAGGAGGGCGACCGGACCACGTGCGAGGTGCGCTACGACGACGGCCGCGTGGCGGAGGGCCCTTTCGGCGGCTGCAGAGGCGCTGCCACGGGCGAACACATCAGCCTCTACGTGGACCCCAAGGGCGAGGTCGACCCCAGCAATACAGCGCCCGACGCCACGCTCTGGCTCCTGTCCATCATGGCGACTGCGTCGGTGTCCTGCGCGGCCGTGACATGGGCGGCAGTGATCGGCGTACGCCGTGAACACGATTGCCTGTCAAGGGAGTTGGCTGCCGCTCCCGCACCTGTCACGCCACCGCCCCCGCCATCACCCCCGCCTGGTCGCCTCTGAACGCGCAACCGATGCACCCCGGCGGCCACAAGGCAGCCGGGGCCTCTGCTGGGGCACACCCCCGCGTCACGACACGATGACGGTCCGCCGAAAACAGGCGACTTGCGCCGATATCAAACCTGGCGGAACCAACAACCCCACGGATAGCGTCAGCCTGCTGGAGACACCCCTCGCCCCACCGGGAGCCGACCGTGAATCGCCGCACCATGCCCGTCACCGCCGCGCTCGCCGCGACCGCTGCCCTGCTCCTGACGGCGTGCGGCAGCGGAGACGACGGCAAGTCCAAGGACAACGACAAGATCGCCGGCGCCGATCAGGGGGCCGCCAAGCCGAAGAAGTCGCCCGACGCGTCGGGCGCCCCGGCGGACGACAAGCCGGACGGCGTCGACCTGACGCTGCCCAAGGACATGGACCTCGTCTTCGACTGGGACAAGCCGAAGAACAAGAACGAGGCGGCCGCGATGGACGACGCCGCCAACTTCTTCCGCGCCATCTACCGCGGCGTCGACAAGCGCACGGCCAAGGACCCGGCCGTCATCACTTACGCCACGGGCGAGGGACTGCGCTACGCGAAGACCCAGATCGACGGTCGGGTCGACGGCGGCTGGACCGCCACCGGCACCCGGCGCCACTACCAAGCCACCACACGGTCCACCGCGAACGGCAAGTCGGCAGAGGTCACGACCTGCGTGGACTCCAGCAAGTTCTACGGCAAAGAGGTCAAGACCGGAAAGATCCAGAAGACGAAGCCCAGCATCGGGGACTTCGATCACTTCAGGATCATCATGGTCAAGTCCCCCACGGGCAAGGGCCCGTGGCAGGCATCCAAGGTGTTCGTCGAGACGAAGGCGGAGAAGTGCCAGTGAACAGGTCACGAAGTAAGGCACTCAGCACCGGCACAGCGGCTCTGACGCTTGTTCTCAGCACCCTCGTCCTTGCTGATTCCGCCTACGCGGGCGAGCCCGAGAAGAACGACAAGGGAGCCAGCACCGAGGAACAGGGCGGCAGCGACAAGACCGGCATCTACGCCGCCGCCAAGGTCCAGTACTCAGGGGCCGTCACCAAGAACGGCGGCAGCGGAAACGTCTCTTCCGCGGACGTCAACTGGGACCCGCCGCCCTGCTGGTACGCCCCGTACCTCGGTGCCAAGGACTTCAAGAAGAAGATGTCCGCCGACATCGAGGACCAGCTGGACACCCCCGGCCTGGGTTCGGGGGGAACCGCCCTGGGCCAGCTCAAGCGCCACTACGAGGACGACTACGGCTGGACCGACACCCCCGGCTACAAGGACTACAACGTCGACAAGGACGGCGAGGGGATGTTCTGGGCAGGTGTCGAGAACCCCAACGAGCCGGACGCTCTCAAGCGGATGTCGTGCAGCGACATCCCCTTCTGGGTCGACAACGGCGAGCCCGCGCCGCCCCAGTACGAAGAGGCCATCACGCCGGAGATCCTCGCGGCGCTCGCCTACCAGCACATGGAGCTGCCCGGCACCAAGGTCACCCTCGCGCCCGAGGCCGTCACCAAGGTGAACCTGCCTACGTGGGCCTGGCTCGACAAGGCCGTCTTCGACGACGTGAAGGCGACGGCGGCCATCAACGTCCCCGGCTTCAACCTCGAGGCGACCACGACCGCCACCCCCAAGTCCCTCACCCTTGACCCCGGCGCGAAGGACGCCACCACCATCCCCGCCAACGGTGAATGCCCCATCGCCGACGGCAAGATCGGTGAGCCCTACGCCAAGGGCAAGTCCAAGGAGACCCCGCCCTGCGGCATCACGTACCGCCGCTCGTCCGGCGGCAAGACGTACCCGCTCAAGGCCTCCCTCACCTGGGAGATCAGCTGGACGGGCACGGGCCAGGCAGGGGCGGTCGGCATGCCCGACGGCACGATCGAGGCCGTCCAGGACATCACGGTCGAGGAAGTGCAGTCCATCAACCGCTGACCGGCCGGGGGCGCCGAGGGCACCCGCCTAACGCGCCTCCCGGCGGCTCTTCCCCTTGCCCTTCTTCCGCAGCTTGCGCAGCCGTGTCTGCTGTGCCGCACGGCGTTGTTCCTCTCGGGCGGCGCTGACGCGGTAGACGGTCCAACCCAGGACTGCGGTGGTGATGGCGTAGGCGAGGAGAGCCGGGAACGCGCCGTCGATCTCCCGGCAAGTCGGCGACGACGAGCTGCAGTTGCGGCCCGGGAGTGCCGAGAGGACGTACAGCGTCAGGAGAAGCGGCACGGCCCAGCACACTGATGTGGCCGTGCGCCGAGCGATGCGGCGCCGTGTCATCGTGCCCTGGAGTGCGGCGGATGCCCGCAGACCTCCATACGTTCCGGCGACCGCCACCACCCCGGCCATGATCCCGAAAGCCCATGCGCCGCCCGGCCAGTCCGCAATCAGGTTCGGGGACTCGCGGATCACCGTGCGCCAGGCGCCCTTCACCCAGAAGAATCCGACAGCCAGGGCAAGCAGTACCAGTACGAAGGCCGCGATGCCGAAGCCATCGCGGGTCCGGGAGCGGGAGGTGCCGTCCGTGTGTGTCATCGGTCAGTCCCAGTGCAGCGTTCCGGCAACCACGTCGAACAGCTCCACCAACTGGTCCGCGAGCGCGTCCATGGGAGTGGAGAAGTTCAGGAGTAGCCAGCTCTTGGTCGCGGGGATCGGGACGTAGTACGTGAGGAGGGTGTTCGGGAGCGTGTTGCCGAGCTGGGACGAGGGGTCCGAGGACTCCCTGCGGCGCTGGCGTACGGCCTTGCCCGCGACCGCCAGCGTCACCACGTCCAGCTCTGCGCGGGTCTCGTCGGACTGGTCGGGCTTGTCGGAGTTCTCGGAACGGACATCACTCTTGGACGCCAAGTGCTCCGCCAGTTCATGCACGTCCGAGATCCTCGGCCACTCCTCGGGTCCCGGAATGCTGATGAGGAGCGAGGAGGACAGCGGGAGCTGACCGACCGTCAGGGTCGAGATGTAGAGCTCCGTGCCGCCGATGGTGTAGGCATCCTTGGCCTTGCGCTGCAGTTCCCGCATGAACTGCTTCTTGATGTGCGGGGCGTTGTCCACGCCGCGGAACTGCTGGTCCGCGAGCGCCACGATGCCGCGGTCACGGTCCTCGGGGTTGAGCGGCAGCTGGAACCAGCCGTCGGGGACGATGACGTTGTAGTCGGAGGGCGGCGAAGTGAATTCGCTGGCATTCTTCATCGGTTTCTCGAACTCACTCAAGGCTGGGCGGCGTCGGGGCGATGTCGTTCCCGTCCTCGTCCACGAGGTTCAGGCTCAGCGACGGGAGGAGTTCGTCCACACGCTGCGAGTTCTCCTCCGTCAGCTGGATCTTCTCCCACGTCGCCGTGACGACGACGAGGCTCTGCATGTCGGGGGGAAATACCGCGTACTTCACGAATTCGGTCAGACGACGCCCGAGGCCGAACATTCGCTTGATCTTCAGCGTGGCCTGGACGCGCATCGCGGGGCCGGCCGACAGCTCAAGCCGTGTGACCTCCGGCTCCCCGATCACCTCGCCGTTCTCCCACTCCAGGAGTAGTGGCAGGACCTCGTCCGCCGAGGGACGCGGCACGCCCTCGTCGCCGTACGAGTCGATGACGAGGTCCACCAGGGCCTCGCCACTCTCGGCGTAGTACGCAGCCGCGAGCGCCGGGACGTCCTCGTTGAGGTTGAACGCCCGGTCGGCCATGTCGTCGAAGACCGCGCTCTTCTCGATCTCAAGCGACAGCGGGTTGAGGCGATTGACCGTCTCAGTCGCCAGCGCCTTGGCCTCGGCCTTCGAGCCGTCGCGCAGCGTCAGATCGACCCAGCCCGGCGTGAGGTCGAGTCGGACGGCGAAGCCCTCGGAGAGCGGCGGGACGTCGTCGGGTGTGTTCACTGCGTTCCTTCTCTGCCGGGTTTGCCGAGGATCTTCTGCGGGCCCGTGAGGGCTCAGGCCACGAGCGGGTTGAGGTTACCGTCCAGGCCGAGGCCACCCAACGTAATGCCCGCTCCGACGACCGACATACGTGACGCCGTCTTGGAGATCTGATTCACGGCGTTCGCGTCCAGATTGCCGAGTCGGGCCGCGCTTGACTTGATCGACTGCAGGTTGGAGGCGACACCGGGGTCGGCCATGGAGAACGACTTTCCGATGCCCTTGAAGGCGCTTCCGCCGCCACGCTCCGCAAGTTCGTTCCGGGCGGCTGCGAAGTTCCCGCTGCCCGGCTTGAGAGTGCCGAGATTCTTGCCCCAGGCTGCCTTCGAGAAGGGCTCGGTGAAGGGCTCCTTGAGGGATTTCCAACCCTCGCCCTTCTCCAGCTTGAACTTCTTGCCCGAGAGCCTCCGCATGTTCTTGGTGGCCCTGTTCACCTGCCGGACGGTCTTCGCGTTCCCTGCCCGGTTCATCTTCCCAAGTGCCGTCTTGGCGAACTTCCCCGCCACCTTCGAGAAGGCCTTGCCCACGCCCATCAGCAAGAATCCGACTGCCGCCAGCCCCACGTCCATCCAGTCGGCATTGCCCTGGAAGACTTGGATGATGGTGCAAATGGTGGTGATCAGCGTGGCGATCATGGCGATCGCGCCGAGCACTCCCGCCAACGCCTGTCCGATGACCGGAATCCAGCCGACCACAAGAGAGAGGATTCCACAGACGGTGGAGATCAACTCCGTCACGGACTTGATGTCGTCAACAAGGCTCTCCCAGAACCCGTCCTTCAGGGAGTCGTCAGCGATGACGTCCTCGATCGAGTCACGGGCGCGCTTCGCCGCGTCGTCACGGACCTTCTTCGCCTGCTCGATCTTCTGCCTGGCGGCCTCGATCTCGTCGCCGGCGGTGTCCCGCGCCTCTTCGAGCTTCTTCTTGTCGTCCTTGGCGTCTTTGTCGTCCTTGCCCTTGCCGCCCTTGTCCGAAAGGGCGTCCAGGCTCTTCTGGTTGGTGCTCTTGCGCTCGTCCGCGTCCTGCGCCTCCTTGAGCGCGAGGTCCGCCATCTCCTGGGCGCGGTTCAGGTCGGAGGCGTAGTTCTTCGGCTTGGCGTGCAGTTTGTCGTCGAACCTGCCACCCACCTCCGTCACTTCACTGCCGAAGGCGTCCGCCGCCGTGTCATAGCGCTTGAAGGCGGCTTCCAGCTTCTTGACGTTGCCCTGCGCCTTTTCGCGGAACTCCTTGCCCGCCTTGCTGTCCCAGGCCTCCACATCGGAGACCGCCTTGATGTTCTTGATCTGCCGTTCGAGCTCATCGGCGGTCTTACGGAGCTTCTTCCCCAGGTTCGCGACCCGGTCGGCGTCACCGGGAACGGGATCGTTGTCCGCGACCGGGTGCCAATCGCGTGGGCGTCCGGCCATGGGTCAGCCCTTCTTCTTCGACTTGGGGTCCTGCGCACCACGGATCGCCTCGGCCAGCTGGTGGTCGATGTCCTCGTACGCTTCCGCTGCGGCCTTGGCGATCTGCGCAAGGGCGTCGACCTCGTCTGTCAGCCGTTTGCGGCTCAGCTTCCAGTTGTCCGCGAAATCACTGAACTTGTCGGCGAGGTCGCCGTTTCCGAAGTCATCCTCGTACTGGCCGCCGAGATCCTCGAGGCCGTCGAAGGCCTTCTTCACGTTGTTGAGTCCGGTACCCATGCCCTTGATCACGTCAAGGTCCAACTTGGCCCGGTCACCACCGCCACCCACAGTTCCCCCATGGCATTCACGCAATTCATACATCTGCTACTGAAATGCGACCGGTGCGACGGTCCGCCGGGAGGGGCGGTCCGTCGCACCGGTTTGGTTCACCAGATCGAGGGCGTGACTACTTGCCCTTGACGCCCCTCGCGAGGTCGTCGTCCAGGTCCTCGTACGCCTTCGCGGCGCTGGTCAGGAACTTGCCCATGCCCGTGAGGCCCTCGATGGTGTCCTTGGCGCCCTTCTTGAACTCCTTGAAGGAGTCCTCGAAGGCCTGCGAACCCTTGCGAGTCGTGTAGCCGTTCTTCACCAGGTTCTCGATGAAGCGCTCAAGAGCGTCGAGCTTCTCATCGATCTTGTCCTTGGCGTCGTTCAGCTTGCCCGCCGCGGTCCGCATCTCCTCATATGTGATATCGGCGTCTTTGGCCATGTGGCTTCACATCCAATCCAACTCGCCGCAGGGCCATCCCCCTTGGCTCCTCAGTGCGGGCCGCTCGAAGGCCGTGTGGCCACTCGTACGATCTTCCGCTCTTGAGTCAGCAGCTTACGGGTGGGGCAGAAGTGAGCACACCCCGGTTGAGTCACAGCTCTGCTATGAGCTGGTGCACAGCCCGTTGCCTGCGGGAAGGGTGGAGCGGCTATCGTCACAGGAACTGTGGACAGCCTCACAGGCACTGTGGACCAGCCCATGTGACCGCGTTCCGGAAGCGGTCGCTCAGGGCTGAAGGGGAGGACGATCGTGCGCCTGACTCTGACCGTCGTCGATCCGCTCGGCGGCGCCAACGCCGACGTCGTGCTCGACGCCGATCCTGAGTCCTCCGTGGGGGACATCGCCAAGGAGCTTGCCTCACATGTGGGGTACGGCGGCGGCGACGCACAGATCATCCCCATCGGCGGGCATCAACTGCAGCCGGGCCCAGGTCAGGGCGGGGCGCCGATCGTCTTCGTGGACGGCTATCCCATCGACGCCGCCGCGACCATCGGGACGTCGCCGCTGCGCGAGGGCGCCGTCGTCAGCCTGCACGACCCCGCCGGGTGCCTGCCCGGTGAGCCCACCGGTCTGGTCGAGCTGCGCGTCGCGGGCGGGCCCGTGGCCGGCGCCGTGCACCGGCTCGGGATCGGGCGCTACGACATCGGCAGCGGACCCGCCTCGTACATCCGCATCGACGATCCGGAACTGCCCGCGCGCGCACTGACATTGTCAGTTGCAACCGATGGCACCTGCCAAGTCGCCGTACATGGGGATATAGACGGCGTAACTCTCGAAGGCAAGCCGTTCGGTGAAGTCGAGGAGAGCGAAAAGGACGAGACGGACGAGGAAGGCAAGAAGGGCAGGAAGGGCAAGAAGGGGAGCAAGAGGAATAAGGCCAATAAGGGGAATCGTGGCGGCAAGGAAGGGGAAAAGCGCGACAAGGGAGAGTGGCCGCTCGGCGCTCAGATCGCCATCGGCAATACCCTTCTCGAACTCGACCGCTATGCCCCGCCCAATGCCGCTCTGAAATGGTCGGAGGACGGCACGGGACTCGATTACAACCGGCCGCCCCGACTGCGTCCCCCCGAGCGGCAGACCAAATTCAAGCTGCCCAATCCGGTACGTGACTTCGAGGCCCGGCCGCTGCCCTGGCTGATGGCGCTCACGCCGCTCGTCGGTGCGCTCGTATCGGTGATGATCTTCCAGCGCTGGTACTACCTGATCATGGCGGCGCTCAGCCCGCTCATCCTGTTCGGCAACTACTTCATGGACAAGAAGCACGGGCGCAAGTCCCATGCCAAGCAGGTCAAGGAGTACAACGAACACAAGGAGCGGATCGAGAAGGACGCCCAGGAGGCCCTCGTCGCCGAGCGGCTCGACAAGCGGCAGGCCATCCTCAGTCCGGCCGGGATCCTCTCCCTGAGCACGGGTCCTCGTACGCGGCTGTGGGAGCGGCGGCGTACCGACGAGGACCATCTGCTGCTGCGCGTCGGCACCGGGCGGCTCGACTCCGAGGTCGTGCTCGACGACCCCGAGCAGGACGACCACAAGCGCGAGGTCACCTGGAAGATCGAGGACGCGCCCGTCGCGCTCTCGCTGCGCAAGCTCGGCGTCATCGGCATAGCCGGGCCCGGCGACTCCGCGCAGGCGCTCGGCCGCTGGGCGGTCGCGCAGTCCTCCGTGCTGCACAGCCCCCTCGACGTCCAGTTCTACGTACTGACCGAGAACTCCGCACGCGAGACCTGGGACTGGACGCGCTGGCTGCCGCACTCGCGGCCCGCGGGGGCGCAGGACGCCAACGTGCTGATCGGGACGGACGCCGAGACCGTCGGCTCCCGCATCGGTGAGCTGACCCAGATCCTCGCCGCGCGCCAGAAGGCCGCCAAGGAGAACAACAACCGGCAGGGCGGTGCCTCCTTCGGCGACCCCGACATCGTGGTCGTCTGGGACGGGTCACGGCGCCTTCGGTCCATGCCCGGTGTGGTGAAGCTGCTGCGCGAAGGGCCCTCCGTGTCCATGTTCGCGCTCTGCCTCGACGCCGAGGAGCGGTTCCTGCCCGGCGAGTGCCAGGCCATCGTGATCGCCGAGCCGCGGCCCGAGGAGATCAGCCTGCCGGCCCGGCCCGCGCCCGGCGGCCAGACGCCCGCACCGCCCGCGCCCGGCGGCTTCCCCTCCTTCCAGGCCTGGCACTCCACCGAGGCCGAGAGCAGCGAGGAAGGCGCCGAGAAGCCCCTCGAACTGCGGCTGCGCGTCGAGCAGACGGGCGCCGCCCGCATCCGCTCCGTACGGCCCGACTTCGTGTCCCCCGCCTGGTGCGGGCGGCTCGCCCGCGCCCTCTCGCCGCTGCGCGACATCAGCGGCGAGACCGAGGACTCGGCACTGCCCGGCTCCAGCCGGCTGCTCGACGTGCTCCAGCTGGAGCCGCCGACGGCCGACCAGATCACCGCGCGCTGGCGGATGGGCGGCCAGTCGACGATGGCCGTCATCGGTGAGTCGTACGACGGGCCCTTCGGCATCGACATGCGGCGGGACGGGCCGCACGGCCTGATCGCCGGTACGACCGGTTCCGGTAAGTCGGAGCTGCTCCAGACCATCGTGGCGGCGCTCGCCGTCGCCAACACCCCCGAGAACATGACCTTCGTGCTCGTGGACTACAAGGGTGGATCCGCGTTCAAGGACTGTGTGAAGCTGCCGCACACCGTCGGCATGGTCACCGACCTCGACGCGCACCTCGTCGAGCGCGCCCTGGAGTCGCTCGGCGCCGAGCTGAAGCGGCGCGAGCACATCCTCGCCGCCGCCGACGCCAAGGACATCGAGGACTACCAGGACCTCGTACGCCGTGATTCCTCGCACCCGCCCGTGCCCCGGCTCCTCATCGTCATCGACGAGTTCGCCTCGATGGTGCGTGACCTGCCCGACTTCGTGACGGGGCTCGTGAACATCGCCCAGCGAGGCCGTTCGCTCGGCATCCACCTGCTGCTTGCCACCCAGCGGCCGAGCGGTGTCGTGTCCCCCGAGATCCGGGCCAACACCAACCTCCGTATCGCCCTGCGCGTGACGGACGGCGCGGAGTCCAGCGACGTCATCGACTCCCCCGAGGCCGGGCACATCGCCAAGAGCACGCCCGGCCGCGCCTACGTCCGCCTCGGCCACGCCTCCCTCGTCCCCTTCCAGTCGGGGCGTGTCGGTGGCCGCAGGCCCGGCGCCACCGACCCGGCCCTTCTCGCGCCGTGGGCGGGTCCGCTCGGGTGGGAGGACCTGGGCCGTGCCGCCCTGGTGAAGCCCAAGGCCGAGGCGCGCGAGGAGGAGGAGATCACCGACCTCAAGGTCCTCGTGGACGCCGTGCGCGACGCGAACGCGACGATGGGCATTCCCGCCCAGCACAGCCCGTGGCTGCCCGCGCTCTCCGATCAGCTCCAGCTCGACGAGATCCCGCTGCCCGTCGCGAGCGACAAGCCGGGCTCCCTCGCCCCCGCGCCCTTCGGCCTTGAGGACATCCCCTCCGACCAGGCGCGCCGCCCGGTCGCGGTCAACTTCGAGACGTTCGGGCATCTGCTCATCGGCGGCGCCCCGCGCAGTGGCCGCTCGCAGATCCTGCGTACGATCGCGGGCTCGATCGCCCGTACGCACTCGTCGGCGGACGTCCACCTCTACGGCATCGACTGCGGCAACGGCGCGCTCAACGCGCTGACCCGGCTTCCGCACTGCGGCGCCGTCGTCAGCCGTAACCAGACGGAGCGCGCGGTGCGCCTCGTCACCCGCCTCAAGGGTGAACTGACCCGCCGCCAGGACCTCCTTGCCGACAAGGGCTTCGCCGACATCGGCGAGCAGCGGGCCGCGGTGCCCGAGGAGGAGCGGCTCGCGCACATCGTCGTGCTCCTCGACCGCTGGGAGGGCTGGCTGCCGACCCTCGGCGAGTACGACCACGGCGAGCTGACCGACGAGCTCCAGGCGATGATGCGCGAGGGCGCGAGCGTCGGCATCCACCTGGTCATCACCGGCGACCGCCAGGTCCTCATCGGCCGCATGGCATCCCTGACCGAGGACAAGTACGGCCTGCGGCTCGCCGACCGCTCCGACTTCTCGATGCTCGGCATGAACGCGCGCAAGGTGCCGGAGGAGATCCCGCCGGGCCGCGGCTTCAAGAACGAGCACGGCACGGAGACGCAGTTCGCGCTGCTCGCCGAGGACTCCACGGGTCAGGGCCAGGCCGCGGCGATCTCCGAGATCGGCGAGGCGGCGGCGGTGCGGGACGCGGACGTGCCGCGCTCGCGCAAGCCGTTCCGGGTAGACAGCCTGCCGAGCCGGATCAACTTCGCCGACGCGTGGGAGATGCGGGACCCCGACGCCTCACGCTCCAAGCTGTGGGCCCTCGCGGGCATCGGCGGCGACGACATCATGGGCTTCGGACCGGACCTGGCGCAGGGCGTGCCCACGTTCGTGGTGGCCGGGCCCGCGAAGTCGGGCCGCAGTACGACGCTGATGAACCTGGCGCGGTCCTATCTGACGCAGGGAGTACGCCTGATCATCGCCGCCCCGCGGCCTTCGCCGTTGCGCGAACTGGAAGGCCAGGAAGGCGTGTTGAAGGTCTTCAAGGACGACGACATCGAGAGCGACGACTTCAAGGAAGTCGTCGAGGACGCGTCACCCGAGAACCCGATCGTGTGGATCATCGACGACGGTGAGGTCCTGGAGGACTGCGACGCGGAACGCGAGTTCAAGCGCCTCGTGCAGCGGGGCTCCGAGCGGGGTCTCGGGCTGATCATCGGCGGCGACGAGGAGGAGGTGTGCGGCGGCTTCTCCGGCTGGCAGGTGGAGGCGAAGAAGGGCCGGCGCGGAATCCTGCTCTCGCCGCAGGACTCGTCGAGCGGCGAACTGATCGGCATCCGGACCACGCGAAGCATGGTCGGCGGCCCGATCGCACCGGGGAAGGGCCTGCTGTACACGGGCAGCGGGGAGCCGGTCACCGTTACTACGCCGATGTGAGGCGGAGGGGCGTTCCTGTACCGGTGCGGGGGGTGCGCTTCCCGCGCCGGTGCGGGCGTAGGGCTAGTCCATGCGGGAGAGTTGGGCCTCTGGGTTGCCTGACTTGGTGTTCTCCGAGAGGTACAGCAGGGCGTCGCCCTTGGGGCGTAGGCGGACCGTGTGCGCGTTCTTCGTGCACTGCGCCGCGCTGGACTCCTGGCCCTTGCCCCTCGCCACGATCTCCTTCTCCGATACCGACTTGAGGGTGAGGTCCACCGTGCAGACTCCGCCCAGTTGGTCCGTCTGCGTCATGACCGCGAAGCGTTCGCCCACCTTGCCCTGCTCGACCTTGAGGCGAAACGTGCCCATCGGGACCGCTCCGTTCGCCGCCACCGCCTGGCCCTCCCACGTGCCGCGGTAGGAGGCGGGTACCTTGCCTGCGCCCGACGGCTGATCGCTGGCCGTCGCGGCCGGGGGCTGTTTCTGTGCGTCGCTCGACGCGTTGTCGTCCCCCCGGAACTGTCCCAGCACGAAGACCGAGCCGAGCGTCACCGCCGCCAGTGCGCCCGCGACCCCCAGGACCAGCGTGCAGCTGACCTTGCGGCCCCTTCCGTCCGCCCCGCTCGGCGTGGACGTTGCCGCGACCGAGACGCTCACGCGGCCGGGCGGATCCGATCGGCCTGACGTCTGCGTGGGGACGTACGCGGCTGGGATCGGTGCGTAGGAAGGGTCCGGGGGGCCGAAGGTCCCGTTGCCCTGCGGCATTTCACGTACCGACGATGCCCCGCCCACCATCGACGTGCCGAACGGCACCGGGCCCGACGGCTGTTCCGCGACCCCCGCCCCGTCCGTCTCCAGGTCCAGGATCCGCACCGCACTCCGGCTGACCCGCTCCACCAGCGGGCCCGGCAGCCATCCCGCCGCCACCAGTACGTCCGCGCCCGAGGGCGCGAGTCGGCTCGCGATCTGCTCCGGAGTGGGGCGCGCGGCAGGGTCCTTGGTCAGGCACTCCCTCGCCAGGTCGCGCAGATCTCCCTCCAGCGCGCCCAGTACGGGCTCTTCGTGTACGACCTTGTAGAGGAGCGAGGCCGACGAGTCACCCGGGAACGGCGAAGCCCCCGTGGCCGCGAAGACGAGGACGGCTCCCAGCGAGAAGACGTCCGCCGAACCGGCCACCCCCTTGCCGAGGATCTGCTCCGGCGACATGTAGCCGGGCGAGCCGACGGAGACGCCGGTCGACGTGAGCGAGGCCGTGCCGTCCGTCGCCCGTGCGATGCCGAAGTCGATGAGCCGCGGGCCGTCCATCGTGAGCATGACGTTCGACGGCTTGACGTCGCGGTGGACCAGGCCGAGGCCGTGTACGTGCGCCAGCGCCTCGGCCAGGCCCGCGACCAGCACGCGTACGGAATGCGCGGGCAGAGGGGGCGCGTCGCGTACCGCGTCGGCCAGGGAGGGGCCCGCCGCGTAGCCCGTGGCCACCCACGGCACCGGCCCCTCCGGATCCGCGTCAAGGACCGGCGCCGTCCAGTCGCCGCCCACCCGCCGCGCCGCGTCCACCTCGCGCCGGAAGCGGGCGCGGAACTCCTCGTCGAGCGCGAAGTGCGGATGGACGACCTTCACCGCGACCGTACGGCCGCCCGAACTGCGCCCCAGATAGACCCGGCCCATACCGCCCGAGCCAAGCCGGCCAAGGAGCCGGTAGGGGCCGACGGTCGTCGGTTCGCCGGGATCGAGCGGGTGCATGACGAAGGCCTCCCCCGGACGCGCCGCACGGCCGCGACCACCCTGGGCCGCGGCATTGTCTGCAGCTCAGGGTAGTCCTCGGGCACGCCCCGTGGTTCTGACGTGCCCCACCGCGTACTACGGCTGCGAACCCAGCAGTTCCACCCGCACGTCCGCCGGGAAGCCCGTCGTCTCCCCCACCCGGCGCGCGAACTCCGCCACGCCCTCCAACTGCGCGCTCCCGAACCTGAAGTCGAGCGTCGTGAAGTACTTCTCCAGGACCCCCGCGTCGAAGGCCTCCCAGCGCGCGGCCTGCTCGGACACCTTGCCGACCTCCTCCAGGGAGAGATCGCGCGAGGCCAGGAACGCCTTGTGCACCGCGTCCACGACGGCGGGCTCGCGCTCGACATAGTCACGCCGGGCCGCCCAGACCGCGAAGACGAACGGCAGGCCCGTCCAGTCCTTCCACATCTGGCCCAGGTCGTACACGTCCAGTCCGAGCCGCGGCCCGTCGATCAGGTTCGCCCGCAGCGCCGCGTCCCCGATGAGCACGGCGGCGTCCGCCTCCTGCATCATCACGCCGAGGTCGGGCGGGCATGTGTAGTAGTCGGGCTGCACGCCGTGGCGCTCGGCGAGAAGGAGCTGCGCCAGGCGCACGGAGGTGCGCGAGGTCGAGCCGAGCGCGACCCTGGCGCCGTCCAGCTGGTCGAGGGGGACCTGCGAGACGATCACGCAGGACATCACCGGGCCGTCGCAGCCGACCGCCAGATTCGGGAAAGCGACGAGATCGTCGGCGTTCCTGAGGAACTCGACGAGGGTGACGGGCGCGATATCGAGATCACCGCGCACCAGCTGCTCACTGAGCTTCTCAGGGGTGTCCTTCGTGAGCTCGAAGTCGAGCAGCGTTCCGGTCCGCGCGAGCCCCCAGTACAGAGGCATGCAGTTCAGGAACTGAATGTGACCGACGCGCGGCCGGGGGGTGCGACGGGGGCCGGGGAGCTGATCGGAGCCCACCCCGGCGATGGCGTCAACGGGAGAATTGTCCACATCGGGGAGGCTAGCCCCCTTGCGGTACGGTGCAGAAAGCGGGGCCCCGATCCCGCCTTTGTCAAGAGCTTCGGACCTGGTCCGTCAACCCCTCTGGGGGGTCCGTCAAACATCCGGGTGACGTGATCTTGCCCCCTATTGCTTTCGGCTGCCTGCGTGCTAAGCTCGCCGCAAGTTGCAGTTTGGTTTCCCTTGCAGTACAGAGCCTGCGGAGCATGTGACCCGCGGGCTCTCGTCGTTTTCAGACTTATGCAGTTGTTTCAACAATCGCAGGTTCTGGAGCAGGGCAACCCTTTGGCCCAAGGAGGGCTTATGGCTACCGGAACCGTGAAGTGGTTCAACGCCGAAAAGGGCTTTGGATTCATCGCCCAGGAAGGCGGAGGCCCCGACGTCTTCGTCCACTACTCCGCGATCAACGCGAACGGCTTCCGCTCCCTTGAGGAGAACCAGGCCGTGAGCTTCGACGTCACGCAGGGCCCGAAGGGTCCGCAGGCGGAGAACGTCACCCCCCAGTAGTGGGGCACCCCATGCAGATGGGGTGTGTGATAGTTCCGGTGACTTGATCCGGACATGGATAGCAGTACCCAAGGAGCCCTGCCTCTCCGCGTAAGCGGATTGGCGGGGCTCCTGCCTTTTTCTGGCCTGGGGGCCTTGGACGGGGCTTTGGGTTCTTCTGCGGGTGTGTTGTGGCTGGGCGCGCAGTTCCCCGCGCCCCTTCGGGGCGCTCGTCGGTGGCTTGGCGCGCCGGCCCCCCGCGCCCCTATCGGGGCGCCCTCCTATCGGGGGCTGCTCACCACTTCCTGGGGGTTCCAGCCCTCTCTCGGTACCGAGGCCAGGAGCAGGGTTGTGTACGGGGCCTCCGGTGCCGCCAGGATCCGTTCCGTCGGGCCCTGTTCCACCACCTTTCCCCGGCGCATCACCAGGACCTCGTCGGTGATGTGCTGGACGACGGCCAGGTCATGGCTGACGAAGACCAGGGCCACCCCGGTGTCCCGGCGGATCTCGCCGAGCAGTTGGAGGATCTGGGCCTGGATCGACACGTCCAGTGCCGCCACCGCCTCGTCCAGGACGAGGACCTGCGGGTCCACCGCCAGTGCCCGCGCGATGGCCAGGCGCTGGCGCTGGCCGCCGGAGAGTTCGCGGGGGCGGGCGCCGGCCTCGCGGGTGCCGAGGCCCACCTGGTCAAGGAGCCTTGCAGCCTGCTTCTCGTCCTTGCCGTGCAGGCGCAGGGCCGTGCTCAGGCACTGGGTTGAGGTGAGGCGGGGGTCCAGGGAGAGGTAGGGGTCCTGGAAGACCATCTGGATCTCCCTGGCCCTGGCCAGGCGTGCGGTGCGCTTTCGGGGTGGACGCGATTCCCGGGGGCGGCCGTTCACCGTCACCGTGCCGGTGTCCTGGCGGGCCAGGCCCACCAGCATGCGGGCGACTGTTGTCTTGCCCGAGCCTGATTCGCCGACGATGCCGACGGATCCTCCCGGTTGGACCGTGAACGTCACGTTCTCCGCCGCCTGGTGGCGGCCGCCGCCCGGCAACGGGTAGCTCTTGCTGAGGCCATCCACCGACAGCAGGTTCTTGGTCGGCATCAGTGGCTCACCTCAGTCGTATCGGTACTCGGGATCCGCCCTGCGGAACGCCTGCCCACAACTGCGCAGGCCGTGCTTCCGCCGTCGTCCAGCGCGAACTGCTCCGGCGTCCACGTCTCGCACCCCTCCTCCGCCTCCCCGCACCGCGACACGAACGGACAGCCCCCGAACGTGTCCGACAGGGACGGCGGGCGGCCCGGGATCGGGTGGAGGGTGTGGGTCGTGTCGCCCAGGGTGGGCGAGCAGGAGAGGAGGCCGCGTGTGTAGGGGTGCGCCGGGGTGTCGAACAACGCCTTCGCCGAGCGCTCCTCCACCACCCGGCCCGCGTACATGACGTACACGCGGTCGCAGTACGCGGCCGCCAGGTGCAGGTCGTGGGTGATGAAGAGGAGGCCGAGGTCCCGGGTGGAGCGGAGTTGTCGCAGGAGGGCCAGGATCTCCGCCTGCGTCGTGACGTCAAGCGCGCTGGTCGCCTCGTCCGCGAGGAGCAGGCTCGGTTCCGCCGCGAGCGCGCCCGCGATGACCACGCGTTGCAGCATGCCGCCGGAGAGTTCGTGCGGGCGCTGGCGTACGCGGTGTTCGGGGTCGGAGAGGCCCACGGAGTCGAGGAGTTCGACCGCGCGCTCACGCGTTGCTCCCCTCTCGACCAGGAAGTCTCCGATGCGGCGCACCGGGTTGAGGGCCGCGCGGGGGTCCTGGTGGACCATGGCCACCGTCCGCGCGCGGTGCGTCCGCAGGGCCTCGCCGGTGAGGGTCAGGACTTCGGTGCCGTTCACCCGGACGGTGCCTGAGGTGGCCGACCCTGCCGGGAGCAGGCCCAGTGCCGCCTTCGCCGTCGTCGATTTGCCCGAGCCCGACTCGCCGACCAGGCCCACGACTTCGCCGGGGCGCACGGTGAGGGACACCGAGTCGAGCAGCGGCCGGGCCGCGCCCGGTATCCGCAAGGTGAGGTCTTCGATCTCCAGCAGCATGGTCACTGCCTCCCTAGCCGGTCGGCGGCCCAGACCCCGACCACGTTGAAGGACACGACGACCAGGGCGATGGCCGTGCCGGGGACGAGGGCCGGGAGCAGGGCGCCCTGGACCACCGCGGCCTGCCCCTCCTGGACCATCAAGCCCCAGTCGGAGGAAGGGGGTTGGGCGCCGAAGCCCAGGTACGAGAGCGTCGCCAGCGACATCAGCGCCTCTCCGAAGAGGACCACCAGGTAGCCGAGGATCGCGCGGCCCAGGTTCGGCACCAGGTGCGCCACGCAGATCCGTGCGCCGCCCATGCCCTGCACCCGGTAGGCGTCGACGTACGGCTTGCGGGACTCCGAAAGGGCCAGCGAGCGGACGTACTTGGCGATCGTGGGCGTGAAGGCGAGGCCGAGGGCCAGTACTGACGTCGTCATTCCCGCGCCGAAGACGGCGATGATCAGGACGGTGAACAGCAGGCCCGGGAAGGCGTACATCACGTCCGTGAGCCGGGAGACCAGGGCGTCCACCCAGCCGCCGCGCCAGGCGGCGAGCACCCCTAGCGTGACGCCGAGGACGGCCGCGACGGCGAGGAGCAGGATCGGTGCGATCAGGCTCGTGCGGGTTCCGTACAGGGCGCGGGACAGCAGGTCCTGGCCGGACGAGTCCGTGCCGAGGAGGTGGTCGCCCGACGTCCCCACCAGTGAGGCCGAGAGGTCGATCGCGTCCGGGGCGTAGGGCGCGAGGAGCGGTGCGAAGACCGCCGCCAGGACGACGAGGGCGAGCAGGCCGCCGGCCACCATCACCCCGACGGGGCGACGGTTGCGTACGGTCAGGGGCGCGAGCGCCACGGCAGAAGAGACAGCCATCAGGAACGTGCCTCCTTCACTCGCGGGTCGAGCAGTGGATGCACCACGTCGACCAGCGTCGTCACCACGATGTAGCCGGTGACCATGAGCAGCAGGACCGCCTGCGCCACCGGGAAGTCATGCGTATTGATCGCGCCCACGAGGAGCGAGCCGATGCCGCTGATGCCGAACGCCGTCTCCACGACCACCGTGCCGGCCAGCATTCCGGCCATGACGAGTCCGCACATCGTGATGATCGGGCCGAGCGCGTTGCGCAGGACGTGCCGCCGGATGATGTCGCGTTCCGGGACGCCCGACACGCGTGCCGCCTCCACGTGGTCGGACGCGGCGGCGTCCGCCATCGCCTGGCGCGTGACCCGGCTGATGATGGCGAGCGCGCCGAGCGCCAACGACAGGGCGGGCAGGGTCAGATGGTGCAGCGTTCCGCCGAAGCCCTCCCCCGATCCGGAGACCGGGAACCAGCCGAGCCGCACCCCGAAGAGCGAGACGAGCGCGATGGCCGCCACGAACGAAGGCACCGAGGCCGCGAGCGTCGTTCCGCCCACCACCGCCGAGTCGATCCACGTCGAGCGCTTCACGGCGGCCAGGATTCCGGCCCCTACGCCCAGGACGACGAACAACACCGTCGCGTAGGCGACCAGTTGGAGCGTGGTGGGGAAGCGGGCCGTCACCAGGTCGGCCACCTGGTCGCTGTACTTGAAGGAGCGCCCCAGGTCGAAGTGGACGCAGTCCCACAGCCACCGGCCGTACTGGACCACCAGCGGCTCGTCCAGGTGGTACTGCGCGCGTACCTGGGCGAGGCGTTCGGGCGTCAGTTTGTCCCTGCCGCCCGCGAGGAACACCGCCGGGTCACCGGGCGCCGCGTACACGGCGGCGAAGATGACGAACGAGGCGGCGAAGAGGGTGGCGACCAGGCCCGCGAGGCGTCGCGAGATTCGGGCGAGCATCTCTCAACTCACCTTGTCCTTCGCTGTCTTGGGGCCGAGCTCGGCCGCCCACGGGTAGTAGAGGTAGGCCTGCGATGCGGGCGGGCCCGTCAGCTTGTCGCTGATGACCAGGGCTGTGGGGACCTGCGCGACCGAGATCCAGACACCCGCGTCCACGAACCGCTTCTGTACGTCGATCGCGAGCTCGGCCCGCTTCGCGTCGTCCAGGGTGCTCAGCGCCCGGTGGACCAACTTGTCGTACGTCGCGTCCTTGAAGCCGACCCAGTTGTTGGACGAGTCGGAGAGGCCGTTGTCGTAGAAGCCCATGGGGTCGGCCTTGGAGATGTACCAGTCGCCGACCAGTACGTCGATGTCGGACCGTGCGGCCGGGTCGCTGTAGAACTCCTCGAACTGGGCCGTGGGCACCGTCTTGATCTGGCCCTTGAGGCCGATCCGCTGGAGCGCGGAGCGCACCGCGTTCGCCACGACCGTCCTGCCCTGGCTGCTGTCCGTGCCGATCACGACGGGGTCGGTCGGCGCGCCCGCCTCCTTGACCAGCTCCTTGGCCTTGGCCAGGTCGTCGGCGGTGGGGGTGGCGGGCGCCGCGGTGGACAGCTTCTTCTGGGCCGCCTCGAACTCCGGCTTCTCGTATCCCCAGGCGCCCGAGCCGACCGGTGTGGCCCATGGCTGGACGAGCCCGCCGTAGCCCGACCTTGCGATGCCCGTGCGGTCGATCGCGAGGGACAGGGCCCGTCGGATCTGCGGGTCCTTCAGGCCGCCGCGGGCCGTCGGGATGAGGACGAGCGACGCCGTGGAGGGGCCGTAGTGCTGGTCGAGGCCCTTGCTGGTGCGCAGGGCGGACGCGGTGTTCGGGGACTCCGCGTACGTCCCGTCGGCGGCGCCCGTCTTGAGGGCGTTGACCAGCGCGCTGTCGGAGGCCCAGCGGAAGACGACCTGCCGGGTCAGCGGCTTCTTGCCCCAGTAGCCGTCGTACGCCTCGATGGTGATCGAGTCGCCGGACTTCCAGCTCTTCAGCTCGTACGGTCCGCTGCACGCGTCGCCCTGACCGGGAGTGCCGAAGTCCTTTCCGGCGGCGGTCACTTGCTCCTTGTTCCAGACGATGCCCGCGTCGCCCGCGAGCGCCTTCGTGAAGAGCGCGTCGGGGGACTTGAAGCGGATGGTGATCTCGCGGTCGCCCGTCTTCTTCATGGACTTGACGTTGCCGAACTCGTCGGCCTGCTCCATGTCCGGGTCGGCGTGCCGCTTCAGGGACCACAGCACGTCGTCGGCGGTGAGCTTCGAGCCGTCGTGGAAGGTGACGCCGTCCCGGACGCTCAGGACGAGGGTCTTGTCGTCGGGTGTCTGTGCCTTCTCGGCGAGGAACGGCTTCGTCGTCATGTCGGGCTGGAGTTGGTAGAGCCGCTCGCAGACGTTCGTGAGGACGACGCGGCCCGCGCTGGTGCCCTGGGTGTCGAGGTCGAGCGAGTCCGGCTCGTCCTCCAGGAGCCAGTTCGCCTTGTCGAGCGTGCCCTTGGCGGCGGCGGTCGTGGCGGTCAGCTTCAGCTTGGCGGCGTCGGCGGGCTCGCCGCCGGTCGCGGCCGTGTCGGCGCCGCTGCATCCTGCCGCGGTGAGGAGCGTGGCCACCGCCGCGAGACCTGCGACCGCCGCCCGGCGCCCCTGCCCCCTGCTCGTGTTGGTCCTGGTCATCTGTTGTCTCCGTACGGGCCGTCGTAGAGGTTCCAGGGCATGTGCTGGTAGTCGCGGTCGCAGGGGGTGCCGGCGGTGACGTGGTAGTCGCCGCTGGTCAGGTCCACGCAGGAGGAGACGAGCGTCATCCAGTGCTTGATCTCGGGCTTGCGCGGGTCGGGGTGGGTGCAGAGCGACTCGGGGTGGCCGAGGTGGTCGGACATGGCCTGCTTGATCAGCTTGCGGGACTCGTCGGCGCCGGTGGAGGAGCGCAGGGCTCCCAGGCCCTGTTCGGCGCGGGGGACGCGGACGAGCGAGTCCGACGACATGGGCCGGTAGTCGGCGGCGATCGCGGCCGGGATGCCCGCCTGGTAGTGGTTGCCGTGGACCAGGAGGCCGTCCGTGGGGTACATCCAGCCGTGCCCGGCGGGCGTCGTCTCCAGGTCGACGGCGAAGCCCTCGCGGCAGGTGAGCAGGGCGTTGGACGCGATGTGGGCGCGGGTGCGGCAGAGCACTTCGAGGGCGTCGGTGATGGAGTGCTGGTCCAGGACGCTGCGGCGTACGACGGTCTGCGGGAGGCCGATCGCGTCGTCGAAGCGGCCGCCGAGGCCGTTCGCGTTGAGGGCGATGCCCGCCGAGTTGGCGCCCTGGCGGCCGATCTGGCCCGCCTCGACCTGCATGATCAGGGTCGGGTGCGGGGGCTGGACGACGCGCAGCATGACGACGGTGTCGGCGACCCCGGCCCGCCAGTCCCAGTTCTGCCCGGCCCAGACGTGGCCGTCCCCGCTGGCCTCTCCGTAGGCGGCGAAGGAGGTGCAGCCCTCGGCGGGCTCCTCCTTCTCCTTGGTGGCGCCCATGTCCGCGAAGGAGCGGTCGTAGATGACCTCGCCGCGGGCGTTGAGGGCGAGGATGTCGGTGAGGTCGACGCCTGCGCCCTCGGCGATGCCGCGCATCTCCTCCAGGAGGTGGGGCGCGTAGTCGCGTACGGGCTCCGTCCAGCGGGCGGCGCGGGTGGCGACCTGGCTCCAGGTCAGGCCCGACGACTGGCCGAACGCCTCCTCGTAATAGGCGAGGGCGGCGTGCAGTTGGGGGCGGACGGCTTCGCCGTACTGGTGGCCGCGCTCGACGGGGGTGCCGGATATCTCGATGACCGGGAGGGTGCGTTCGGAGCGTTCGGGGGCGGCGGGGGCGGTGCGGGGTGCCATTGTTCTCCTCGCGGCGGAGAGGTTCCGTCAACCGTCCTGTAACGTCGATTACAGGAATCTCTCCTTCTGGAATGCGTTGCCAGGAGAGTAACGGCCATCACACGAGAGTCAATAGCTGTAATGGAAATTTCAGAGGATGGTACGGGGGCCGGGTCCTCCGGCGGCACGGGGGCCGGGCCCTCCGGCGGGGCCGGACTCGCACGGCTGCGGGCCGCGGTGCGCGACCAGTGGGAGACGCTCTCGACGTCCGAGCGGGCCGTCGCCCAGTACCTGGTCAGCGCCCCCGTCGAGGCCCTGCTCTTCGCCAGCGCCCAGGAGCTGGGCTCGGCGAGCGGCACCAGCAACGCGACGGTCGTCCGCGCGCTCCAGCGCCTGGGCTACGCGGGCCTGCCCGCGCTCAAGCGGGAGCTGACGTCGGACTTCACGTCGGCGGTGCCGCCCGAGGTGCGGCTGCGGCAGCGCATCGCGCACGTGGGCCGGGACCTGGACGACATCTGGGGCGAGGTCTTCGACGAGGCGCAGGAGCGCATCGAGCACGCGCGGCGCCTGACGCCGGGCGAGGCGCTGCGGGACGCGGTGGGCTTCCTCGCGCAGGCCACGGAGATCCACTGCTACGGCATCGCGGCGTCCGAACTCGCCGCGCGGCACCTGGCGTTGGCGCTCGGCAGGATCGGCCGCCGGGCGCGCTACTTCGGGGACACCGGGTTCACCCTCGCCGACCGGCTGCTCGCCGTGCGGCAGGGCGACGCGGTGGTGATCTTCCAGCCGGGGCGCGCGCTGACCGAGCTGACGGTGCTGATAGAGCGGGCGCGGGCGGTGGGGGCGCGGGTCGTCCTGGTCACGGACGAGCTGGCGGAGCTGTACGGGCCGCGGGTCGACGCTGTCCTGACGGCGCCGCATACGCCTACCGGCATCACGACCGAGGCCTTGACCGCCCTGGTCGTGGCGGACGCGCTGCTGCTCGCCCTGGCGACGCTGGACGAGGGGCTCGCGGTGGAGACGTCCCATCAACTGACCGCGTTGCGCGAACAGTTGCTGTCGCCGAAGCCGCGCAAGGGGTGACCTCGGCCTGCGGGTCGGTGGGGGCTGGTCGCGCAGCTCCCCGCGCCCCTTACGGGGCTAGACGTGCTGCATCACGAGGACGAACGTCGTGCCGGGCTCCAGCGCCTCGTACAGATGCGGGACGTCTCCCCGGTACGACATGTAGTCACCGGCGGCCAGCTCCACCGTCTCCTCGCACGGCCCGGCGAGCAGCCGCCCGGTGGAGACGACCAGGTGTTCCATGGACCCCGGGATGTGGGGATCCGACTCCCGTACGCTGCCTGGCTCCACCGCCGCGTGATAGATGTCGCGCCGCACCCCGGCGGGGCCCGCGGAGAGCAACGTCCCCGCGTACGAGGCCTGTTCGGCGTGCATGGTCGGCCCCTCCCCCGCCCTGATCACCGTCACGGCGGGGGCCGGTGAGTCCACGAGCACGCTGAACGGCACACCGAGCGCCACGGCGAGGGCCCACAGCGTCTCGATGCCCGGATTGCCGGTGGCCGCCTCCAGCTGGGAGAGCGTCGACTTCGCGATCCCGGCCCGCTTGGCCAGCTCGGAGAGCGAGATCCCGGCCTTGGTGCGCTCGCGCCGCAGGGCGGCGGCGACCCATTCACGAGGGAGGCGGGAGGGGGTGGGGGCGCCCGGCGCCTCCCCGGCGCCCGTACCCGCGCTCTCGTCCGCCCTACCCCGCGCCCTGTCCGGCGTCATGCCCCTCGCTCCCTCGCCTCTCACCAATCGTTCGATGTGGCGAACATTCCGTTCGGCTTGACGAACGCTCGCCACTCCACCCATCCTACGGCGTATGCGTTCGTCAGACCGAACAGACAGCCCGCCAAAGCGAACGAACGACGGTTTCGTGCGCCTCTCCCATCTGCCCCGCGGTGTCCTGCGCGACATCGCCCTCGTCTGGCTCGCCGACGCCGTCGTCGGTGTCTCCTTCGGCGCCATCGCCGTCGCAGGCGGCCTGCCCATCTGGGTGCCGGTGCTGATGTCGCTGCTCGTGTACGCGGGCTCCGCCCAGTTCAGTGCGATCGGGATCCTCGTCGCGGGCGGCGGTCCGGTGGCCGCGGCGGCGACCGGACTGCTGCTCAACTCCCGCACGGCCGCGTTCAGCCTCGCCGTCGCCGACAGCCTCGGCCGGTCCTGGGCCGCGCGGCTCCTGGGCGCGCATCTGATCACCGACGAGACGGCGGCCTTCGTCCTCGCGCAGCCCGACCAGAAGCGGCGCAAGGCCGCGTTCTGGATATCGGGGCTCGGCCTGTTCGCCGTATGGAACGTCAGCGTCCTCGGCGGCGCCCTCGCGGGGTCCGCCCTCGGCGACACCGCCCGCTTCGGACTCGACGCCGCGTTCCCCGCGGTCCTCCTCGCCCTGGTCCTTCCCGCACTGCGCGGCGACAGCATGACGCGGCGGGCCGCGGCCGCCGGTGCCGTCATCGCGGTCGCCGCCGCGCCGGTGCTGCCCGCCGGGGTGCCGGTGCTGCTCGCCCTGCTCGGCCTGCTCGCCGCCCGGCGCGGACCGCGCCGCCCCACTCCGACCACCACCCCGAGGAGCGACTCATGAACGCCTACCTCGCCTGCGTCCTCGTCCTCGCCGCAGGAACCTACGCCTTCCGCCTCGCAGGCCCCGTCCTGCACGGACGCATCGAACTGACCGTCGGAGCCACCGTCCTGCTCGCCACCCGGCGCGGGCCCCGCCGCCCCACTCCGACCGCCCCGGCCCCTGCCACCACCACCCCGAGGAGCGACTCATGAACGCCTACCTCGCCTGCGTCCTCGTCCTCGCCGCAGGAACCTACGCCTTCCGCCTCGCAGGCCCCGCGCTGCACGGACGCATCGAACTGCCCACCCGGGCCCAGGAACTCCTGACCGTCGGAGCCACCGTCCTGCTCGTCGCGCTGCTCGCCACCGGTGCGCTCACCGAGGGGCACGGGTTCGCCGGGTGGGCGCGGCCCATCGGTGTCCTGGCCGGCGGGGTGCTCGCCTGGCGGAAGGCTCCCTTCGCCGTGGTCGTGGTCGGCGCGGCGGCGACTACGGCCTTGTTGCGGCTTGCGGGTGTGGCGTAGTCGAGGAGTCTCCCTTCTCGTAGAGACCGGCCACCACTCCCGCGTACTGTTCCGCCACCGCCCGCCTGCGCACCTTCAGGCTCGGTGTGAGCAGCCCGCCCTCCACCGTGAAGTCCTCGTCAAGCACGGCGAATTCACGGATGCGGGCCGGGCGCGAGACCTCCGCGTTCGCCGCGTCCACCACCTCCTGGACCAGGGCGCGCACCCGGGGGTCCCGCGACGGCGGCTCGGTCAGCTCCATGCCCTCCCTTGCCGCCCAGCCGCCGATCTCCTCCGCGTCCAGCGTGATCAGGGCCACCGGATAGGGGCGCTTGTCGCCCACCATCACCGCGCGGGACACGAACCGCGAGCGCTGGATGGCGAATTCACTGAGGGACGGGGTGAGGTTCTTGCCGCCGGAGGTGATGATCAGGTCCTTCTTGCGGCCGGTGATGCTGAGGTAGCCGTCGGCGTCGACGGCACCCAGGTCACCGGTGTGCAGCCAGCCCTCGTCGTCCAGGGCGTCGCGGGTGGCGGCGGGGTCCGCGTGGTAGCCGGGGAAGACCATCTCGCCCCGGGCAAGCACCTCTCCGTCATCGGCGATGCGGACCTCGCAGCCCGCGATGGGGCGGCCGACCGTGCCGTACCGGACCGCGCCGGGATGGTTGAGGCTGATGACACCGGCCGACTCCGTCATCCCGTACCCCTCGTACACCGCGATGCCGCAGGCCCGCAGGAAGTCGACGACGTGCGGCGCGATGGGGGCGCCGCCGGTCAGCGCCCACCGCACGCGCCCTCCCAGCGCCTGCCGGACCAGCCCGTACAGGGCCTTGTCGGCTGCCTCGTACGCGTCCTGGAGATCGGGCGGCAGCACGCCGTCCGCCGCGAGCACCCCGATGCGCACCGCCTCCTCGAAGCGTTCGCGGCCCCCGTCCTGGGACTCCGCCAGGGAGAGGACCACGGAGTGCACCTTCTCGAACAGGCGCGGCACGGACGGCAGATGCGTGGGCTTCGCCTCCGCCAGCTCCGCGACGACGTTCTCGATCCGCCCTCCGTAGAAGCAGAGTTCACCTCCCTCGATGAGGGTCGTGAACTCGATGAGCTGGGCCAGGAGATGGGCCAGCGGGAGATAGAGGTACGTCGAGTCGCCCGGGCCGCCGTCGATCAGCGGGAGCGTCGCGGACTGGACCGCGCCCAGGTTGGCGTGGGTGAGGAGACAGCCCTTGGGCAGGCCTGTGGTGCCGGAGGTGTAGATGATGGTCGCCAGATCGGCGGGGGCGCGGGTCCGGGCGCGGTCCAACAAGGCGTCCGACAAGGCGTCCGGCGCGGCTTGTTCGGCGGGCGGCTCGCGGTCCGTCATCAGCGTCACATGCCGTACGCCGGGCAGGCGTGGCCGCAGGCGCTCGATCTTCGCCGCCTGCTCGGCGTTCTCACAGATCACCACCGAGGCGGCGGAGTCGCCGACGACCCACTCGACCTCCTCGTCGCCCGCCGTCGGATAGACGGGGACGACCACCGCGCCCGCCGCGAAGACGGCGAAGTGCGCGTAGGTCCACTCGGGGCGGGTCTCGGCGAGGATCGCCACGCGGTCGTCAGGCCGGACGCCCAGCGCGAGCAACTCCGCCCCGAAGTCCCGTACATGTGCGCGTAGTTGGTCGTACGAGACCTCCTCCCACGCCCCGCCCGCGGACTTGAAGCGGAGTGCGGGCAGCTTGCCGTGGCGGTCGGCCGCCCACTCGGTGAGGACGGCCAGGGTCTCGGGGCGCTCCGTCGGCTGCATGGCTACGACGCTAGGGACAGGGCGGGCCATCGCGGGATGACGGGAAGCGTCAGCGCGGTTGGCCGGGAAGCTCAACTCTCCGCCGCACTTGCTCAGAAGATCCTCAAAACTCTTGTTGCGCCAGGGGCCCCGGCGTCAGTATCCCTCCCAAGCCCGACGCCCCAACCGCCCCTGACCAGGGCGGTACCGACCGGTGTCGGCCATCGCCACGCGATGAACAAAAAGGGGAACACCTATGTCCATATCGAGAAACGTCCTGCGCACCGCCGCGCTCTCCGTCACCGCGGCCCTCGCGCTCGCGGCGACCGGACCGATCGCCTCCGCCACCGAGGCCGCCAACACCCGTGCCGCCGAGCACAAGGCCGCCGCGCAAGTCCTGACCGCCGTCGCCGAGGACGCCGACGTGCCGCAGATCGTCGAAGAGGGTCTGGAGGAGCGACTGGGGGCGCTTCCCCAGAACCCGACGACCCAGCAGCTCGTCGAGGCGATGTACCCGGGCGACGAGGCGGCCCAGAAGGCGGCGCTCGCCCAACTCGCACCGCAGGGCGCCCAGTCGCAGGGCGTGCAGCCGCAGGGCGTGCAGCTGCGCGGCTGGGACACCGCGTGGAAGGTGACCAAGTGCGTGGGCGCGATCGGCGCCTTCATCGCGGGCAACGCCCTGCTCGTCACCAAGGCCACCAAGTTCGGCGGCGTGCTCAAGGGCGCCAAGCTCATCGTGCAGGCCGGCAACAAGGAGGAGCGGATCAAGCTGCTCGTCGCCATCTTCGGCGAGGTCACCGGCATCTCCACCATCGCCACCGCCTGCGGCTGAGTCATGGAGACCACCTTCAAGGCTTCGTTCATGCTGGCCGTGGCCGCCGAGATCGTCCTGGTCGCCGTCCTGGTCTTCCAGGTCTGGCGCAAGGAACGGCACGGCAGCACGGCACCACTGGTGTTCACCGGCGATGACGCGCTGGCCGGTGCCGCGCTGTTCGGCGGCGCGATGACACTCACCGCGCTGCTCTCCGACGGCTGGGGCGGGATGTCGACCACGGACACCCTGCTGTACGCGGTGACGTTCGGCATCGTCACCGCAGGGTTCGCGACGTTCCTGCGCCGGGCGGACAAGGGGCGGCCCGAGTACGGGCGCATCGCCTTCCTGCTGCCCGTCGGCTTCGGGGTGCTCGCGGGCCTGTCCGGCGTCTGACGGCGGGGCGGGCAGGGCAGGGCAGGGCGGCCGGGGAGGTGCACATCCCCGGCCGCCCCGCGCTTTGCCTATGCGCGGCGTCGGGCCCCGACCGTTTCGGGTGGGACCCCGACCGTTTCGGGTAGGGCCGCGACGGGGGAAGGAAACCCCATGCCCAGCAGGACCATCACCGTCCACCACGTCCGCGCCATGCTGCACGGCGCCGAACGCCAGGGAATCGACACCGTCCCGCTGCTCCGCACCGCCCAGATCCCGCCGCTCCTCCTCGGCGACGACCGGGCCCGCATCACCGAGGTCCAGTTCGCGCGCCTCTTCCGGGAGCTGTACCGCGCCACCGGCGACGAGTTCCTCGGCCTCGGCGCGGCCGTCAGCAGGCCAGGCACCTTCGCGATGATGTGCCACGCGTCCCTCGGCTGCCGCGACCTCGGCGCCGCCATGGAGCGCGGTGTCACGTTCTACGGCCTCTTTCCGGGCGGCCCCGACCTCACCCTTGAGCACCGCGACACCGGCAGCGCCGTCTTCGCCGTACGCAACGACCTCGAACACGACTACTTCCTCGCCGAGTGCCTCGTCATCATCTGGCACCGGCTGTGCAGCTGGCTGATCGGACGCCGCATCCCGCTCCACTGGGCCGAGTTCGGCCATCCGCCGCCCCCGCACAAGGACGAGTACGGGCTCCTCTTCGGCTGCCCGGTCCGCTTCGGCGCGGCGCGCACCGGTGCCGGGTTCGACGAGCACTGGCTGTCCGCCCCGCTGATCCGGGACGAGGCCGCGCTGGAGGGGATGCTGGAGCGGGCGCCGTTCGACCTCCTGTCGCGCCGCGAGTACGGGACGACGGTCGCCGAGCAGGTGCGGCGCGCCCTCGCCCGCGCGCTGCGCACCTCCCCCCGGCTGCCCTCGCTCGGCGAGATCGCCGCCCGCCTCGCCGTGAGCCCCGCGACGCTGCGGCGGCGCCTGGCCCAGGAGTCCACCTCGTACCAGCAGTTGAAGGACGCCGTGCGGCGCGACGCGGCGATCGCGGGGCTGGCCGAGGGCACGGAGCCGATCGCGGATCTCGCCGCGCGGCTCGGGTTCTCCGAGGACACGGCCTTTCACCGCGCGTTCCGGCGGTGGACGGGGACGACGCCGGGGGCCTACCGCTATGAGAACCGGGGCTATGAAATCCGGGGCTATGAGAACCGGGGTCAACAAAGCTGAGCGCTCCCGCCAGCGCCGGACTTACCCACCAGTCACTACGGTCGTCGCCTGCACACCCCAGCCATTGAGGACTGTTGGGAGAGCCGCATGCACGTACGTACCAGCGCAAGAGCTCTGGCCGTGGTGGCCGCGCTCGGCCTGTCGGTCATCACCCCGGTGACGGCACAGGCCGCCCCGGCGGCGGACGCCGACGCCCCCGGCGACATCGTCAGCTCCGCACCGAGCAGCTTCCACCCGCTGCCGGGCCAGCCGACGAACACCAAGGCCTGGAAGGTCAATTACCGCTCGACGACGGCGAAGGGCGAACCGAACACCGTCTCCGGCACGGTCATCGTGCCGCAGGACGGCAGGAAGGGCCCCCGCCCCCTCATCACGTACGCCGTCGGAACGATCGGCATGGGCGACCACTGCGCCCCGAGCGCCGGCTTCCCCCGGGGCACCACCCTCGAAGCCAACCTCATCCAGCAGCTCACCCTGCGCGGCTGGGCGGTCGCCGTCACGGACTACGAGGGCCTCGGCACCCCCGGCGACCACACCTACACGGTCGGCAGGGCCGAGGGGCAGGCCATGCTCGACGCCGCCCGCGCCGCGATCCGCCTCCCGGAGGCAGGGCTCGGCGAGGACACGCCGGTCGGCATCATGGGCTACTCCCAGGGCGGGCAGGCCTCCAGTTGGGCGGCCGAGCTGCACGGTTCGTACGCCCCCGACCTGAAGGTCAAGGGCACGGCGACCGGCGGTGTCCCCGGCGACCTGATGAAGGTGGCGGACTTCAACGACGGCTCGTACGGCTCCGGCCTGATCTTCATGGCGGCCATCGGCCAGAACGCGGCCTTCCCCGAGCTGAACCTGGAGTCCTACCTCAACCCGGCGGGCAAGAAGCTGATCGGCGCCCTGCGCAACAGCTGCGTGGCGGACGGCGCGGTGCTCGGCGCCTTCAAGAAGATCGACGACATGACGGTGAAGAACCCCCTCGACCAGCCCGACTGGCAGCAGCGCCTGCGCGATTCGCAGGTCGGCACGCGGGCCCCGGACGCGCCGGTGTACCAGTACCACGTGATCACCGACGAGTTGATCCCGTACGGCGTCGGCAAGCAGGTCCGCAAGGACTGGTGCGCCAAGGGCGCGAACGTGGAGTGGCACACGGTCCCGCTGGGTGAGCACGTCTCGGGGGTCATCACGCAGTCACCGCTGGCGGCGCACTGGCTGGCGGAACGCTTCGCGGGGAAACCGGCGCGGGGCAACTGCTGAGCGGTGCGGAGGGCTGAGGGCGGAGGGCTGAGGGCTGAGGGCTGAGGGCGCGCGGCGGCTTCGGGAGGGAGGCCGCCGCGCGCCACTGCCGCTCAGCCGGCCGTCCGCTCCACCGGGATCCACAGCGACGCGTCCGCCTGCGTCCCGTCGTCCGACAGGCGGGTCCGCAGGATCTCGGGCCCCGGCCTGCTCTGGTACGGATTCGACGGGAACCACTGCGTGAAAACGTCCCGCCACATGTACTGAAGCGTCTGCGGGAACGGCCCCGAGCTCTCGAACACGGCCCAGCTCCCCGCCTCGACGGTGAGCGCGTCCATGTCCTCCGGCACCGCTGAACTGCTCACCACACCGTGCCAGTAGTCGAGTTCGGTCCCCTCGGCGCGGCTCTCGTCGAGCTTGTCACTCACCGAGATGATCCCCTCCGGCTCCTGGTCGGACAGGCTCTCGATGCGTCCCAGTGTCTCCCGGCCGAGCCCTCGGATGAACGCGGCGATGTCCGGGTTCACGCCTTCATGCACGAGCGGAACCCGCGCCTTCCTGCCGACGACCCGGAACTCGTCCTTGTCCACGACCTTGTACCGCATGCTGCTGTTCCCTTCGACGACGAGGCGGAAGGACATCCGAGGCTGGGACTGCAGACTCGCGCCGCTGCGCCTGGCCTCACCGGGACCGACCCCGTGCATGCCGCGGAACGCCCGCGCGAACGCCTCGCCCGACGAGTAGCCGTAGCGCACGGCCACTTCGAGCAGCGTCCGCTCCCCGGCAAGCACCTCGGCCCCCGCGACGGTCAGCCGCCGGCGCCGGATGTACTCCGACAGCGGCATCCCCGCCAGCGCGGAGAACAGCCGCCGGAAGTGGTACTCCGACGTCACCGCCGTCCGCGCCAGGTCGGCCACGTCGATCGTCTGATCGAGATGACTCTCGATGTGCTCCATGGCCAGGTTCAACCGCTCCAGCACCCGGATCTCCTTCCCTTTCGTCACTCACGTTAGGAAGGACCCACCCTGCCGGACCCGACATCCTGTGCCCGGTCCGGTCGGGGTCACGTGGTGACTCGGAGCGGATCAGGCCATCCGTCCGACGTGAATCACCACGATGGTGACCGTCTCGTGGGTGATCTCGTACATCACCCGGTACCGGCCGACATGCATGCGCCGCAGATCAGGGGACCCGTACGCAGCCGTGCCGGCCGGGCGTGGATCGTCGGCCAGCAGGTCCACCGCGTCGAAGAGCTGCTGCAACCCGTCCGGATCGTCCTTCAGGAATCGCGTGGCGGTATCGATCACTTGCGTGCGCCAGATGATCTGGTAGCTCACTCACGCTCCAGACCGAGCCGGGCGCGCGCCTCTTCGTGAGGGATTCCGGCAGGAGCACCGGCGGCCTGCTCCGCCCGGTACTCCGCCAACGCCAACGCGTCTTCCAGGTCGGCCAGTTCCTGCGGATTGATCAGCACAGCCGCCGGCTGCCCGTGATCAGTGATGGTGATCCGCTCCCGTGCATGCGCGGTCCGCCGGACCAGCGAGCCGAAACGAGCGCGGGCTTCAGTCATGGGCAGCGTCTCACTCATGCACTGAACTGTACACTTCCCGCCACTTCTGTACTCGAAGTCCTGCGTCACCCGAGGCCCCTGGGGGAGATACCCGCCGCCAGCCGCACCGCGTCCGCGTACGCGGCGACGTCCGTCGGGCCCGGTGCCGGGCGGAAGGTGTCCGGGACGTCCGTCTCCTCCTCGGCGGCGCAGGCCGCGCACAAGCCGTGGCGCCGGACCAGGGGGTCCTCATCGCCCGTGGTCTCGCAGAACAGGCAGACCATCACGCGCCGCAGCACCGTCTCGCGGCCGTGGCTCTCGCTGATCTCGGGGGGCATCTTGTCCTCCAGTCGTCGTTTCGCGATACCGGCCGGATTGTGGAGCTGTTCCGGGAGCCCGGCGGTCAACGCGTGGGTCAGGTGTGTCACGGTCGCCCCGCGCGCGAGCCAGGCCGCGGCGAGGGGTTCGAGTCGGGCACAGTCCGCCGCCGAGAGCGTCAATCGGGGTTCGGTGCGGCCGAGTTCGGCGAGTGCGCGGTACGCGGTGGAGCGGGGTGGCGGCACTTCGTCGGCCGGTGGTCCGCCCTCCCCGCCACCGTCGCCGTCAACGCCGTCACCGCCGTAGGGGTCGTCCAGCATCACGCCCCGCACGCTGCGGCAGAACTCCCACCACCAAGCCGCCGTACGTGGCGTGCGCGACCAGTAGGTGCGGGTCACCCAGCGGCGCGCGCCGTCATCGCGGACGACCTGCTCTTTGATGCGGCGCAGATGCCCGGCGTGGGACAGGGCCTTCAGCGCACTGCGGACAGCCGCCTGGCCGTACCCCGCGATGTGCGTGGCGAGCGTCTTGTGATCCATCGCCGCGCCTTCGGGCAAACGGTCGATGAACCCGGCGATCGACGCTTCACGCTTAGGCAGATGTTCGAAGTCGACGCTTCGGTCCCGCTCTTGGCCGGGCGCCAGGCGTTTCCCGTACCCCGGGTTGGCCATGGGGTGTGCGGACGCGGGCAGGAGGGAGTTAGGCTCAGTGGAAGCCATCGGATCGTCCTTCAGCTTTGCGATCTCGTTGGGTAGACCCCGGGCCCGGTGTTCGCAGCACCGACCGGGGTCGTTTGTTGTCGCGAACCTAGAGCACATCGACGCTCGGTCGCGACCTGATCACAAATTGTCATCTCCCCTGCTCCAGCCGGGAGTTGAACCGTCTCGGACTGGGCGGGAGGGTGGGTTCAAGCCTTCCAACCACTCCTTGCAAAAGAGAGCTCGGGGCTCGGAGCTCGGAGCTCGGCCCAGACCGTCTTGCCGATCCGGCGCTCCGTGACGCCCCACGCCGCCGCCGTCGCCTCCACGAGCCGCAGCCCCCGGCCCGCCTCCGCCTCGGGATCCGCCGGGCGCAGCTCCGGGGCGCGGTCGCCCCGCGCGTCCGACACCTCGATACGGAGCGTGCGCGTCGACTCCGCGTAGGCGAGGCGGAGTTCGAAGTCCCTTCCGGGTACGTGGCCGTGCGTGACGGCGTTGGCCGCCAGCTCCGCGGTGACGTGGGCCGCCGCGTCGGAGAGGTCGCTGTCGTGGGGGATTCCCCAGAGGTCCAGCTGGTGGGCCACCAGTCTGCGGGCGAGGCGTGCGCCTCTCCGGGTGGGACTGAGGCGCTGCGCGAACCGCATTTGGGGGGTGGAGATTTGGGATTCCATGTCACTGAGCGTGGTCGGTGCGCTCTACGCTGACCAGGTACGACGCCGCGACGGAGCGTAGCTGTACGGATGCTTTGCGCTGCCTGTCGGGTCGTCGGCCGTGACCACTGGGCGCACCGAAGGCGGTACGGGACATGGCGAGCACGGAACCTGAGGAGCGGCGCCCGGAGCGGCCCGCCGAGGAGGACGGCACGGCTCATCTCTTCCGGGCCGTGGGCAAGCAGATCAAGGTCCTGCGCGTCGGCGCGGGGTTGAGCCAGAAGGAACTGGGTGCGCGGGCGCACTGCGGGGAGGATCTGGTCTCGGCGATGGAACGGGGCGTTCGCACGCCGCAGCCCGAGTTCTTGGAACTGGCGGATCCGTTGCTGGGGGCGGGCGGTCTGCTGCTGGCCGTCATCGATGACGTACGGGAGGCGCAGAAGAGGTCGCGTACGCGGCACCCGGAGTGGTACCGGGGGTACGCCAGCCTGGAGGCGCTGGCGGTCCAGCTCTACGTGTACACCAACCAGTCGGTTCCCGGCCTGTTGCAAACAGAGGCGTACGCACAGGCCATGTTCGCCCAGTGGAAGCCGCTGCTGAGCGAGGAAACCATCGAGAAACGAGTGGCGGACCGCCTCGCTCGTCAGCAGATCTTCGACCCCTGGCCTTCACCGACGTTCAGCTTCATCCTGGACGAGAGCGTGCTGCTGCGACCGATCGGAGGGAAAGTCGTCCACGAGGAGCAACTGCGGAAGCTCCTGCGTATCGGGCGGATGCGGACAGTCCAACTGCAGGTGATGCCATTGACTCGGGAGGAACAACCCAGCCTGGACGGCCCGTTCACTCTCCTGACGCCCAAAAAGCAGCAGCAGGTGGCGTACATGGAGATCCACACGTACCCGCGCTTGATCACCGTTCCGGAGGAAGTCCGCGTACTCTCCGTCCGCTATGGGATCCTGCAATCGGAGGCTCTCACACCCCGTGATTCGCTGGCCATGATCGAGAAGATGCTGGGAGAACTATGAGCACCGAGGAACTCACCTGGTTCAAGTCCAGCTACAGCAGCGGGGGCGGAGGCGAATGCCTCGAAGTCGCTTACGCCTGGCGCAAGTCCACCCACAGCGGTGGCGAAGGCGGCGAATGCGTGGAGGTATCCCCCTGCCCCCACGCCATCCACGTACGTGACTCCAAGAACCCCGAAGGCCCCAACCTCAGCGTCACACCCACCACTTGGGCCGCCTTCATCTCGCACACGCAGGGAACCGCCACCGCGTAGGCGCCCGCATATCTGAGTCCCACCCGAAGACCAGCCGCGGCCTAACCCGGAAAACGGGTCCCGCGGTGACGAACCGCGTCAGCTCCCGCACGCCCGCGACCGCCTCAGTCGTGCCCTCCACGATCACCGGCCGGTCGCCGTCGTCCAGGCCACAGGCCGTCCTCCAGCCAGACGCCCCAGACGGGGCGCGTGTGAGGTCGGCCGTCGGGGCGGGTCGTGGCGATCCAGTACGTGCGGGCCGCGGTCAGCCGCTGGGCCGCCCAGGCCCACGGCAGCAGCTCCCCCGGCCCCAGCCGCCGTCGAGGACCGGCCGACTTGACATGCAACCAAATGGTTGCCAATTTAAAAGGGAGGGGGTTGGATGACATGGACGAGGTGTTCAAGGCACTCGCGGACACGAGCCGAAGGCTGCTGCTCGACCGGCTGAACGAGCGGGCCGGGCAGAGTCTGCGCGAGCTGTGCGCGGGGCTTGAGATGTCCAGGCAGGCGGTGTCCAAGCACCTGGCGGTGCTGGAGGGCGCTGGCCTGGTCACGGCGGTCCGGCATGGCCGGGAGAGGCTGCACTACCTCAACCCCGTACCCATCCACGACATTGCCGACCGCTGGATAGACCAGTACGAGCGGGGCCGGATGGCCGCGCTCGGCAATCTGAAGGACGCCCTGGAAGGAACGGCGATGAGCAAGCCCGAGTACGTCTACACGATCTACATCCACACCACGCCCGAGAAGCTCTGGGAGGGTCTGACCAGCCCGGAGTTCCTGAAGCAGTACCACGGCGGCTGGGCGCCCTCCTCCGACTGGAAGGTCGGCTCGAAGGTGCTGTGGCCGGTCGAGGACGGCGGCGAGCCGCAGGACCTGGGCCAGGTCGTCACCGAGTCGGAGCCCGGCAAGCGGCTCGCCTACACCTGGCACACGCTCCAGCCGATGCACCAGGAGATGTTCGGCATGGGCGACGAGGAGTTCGCAGAGGCGGCCAAGGAGCGCTCGAAGGTCACCTTCGACATCGAGCCCTCCGAGGAGCCGGACCTTGGCGTCAAGCTGACCATCACGCACGACGGCTTCACCTCGGCCGACTCCAAGATGCTCGCGGGCGTCAAGGACGGCTGGACCATGATGCTGTCGGAGCTGAAGACGATCCTCGAGAAGGCCGCCTGAGGTCGTACTCCTCGTACTTCTGGCAACTCGGGCTCAGGGGCGCGGCTCCCCGTTCCACCGCCACGAAGTGAGCCGTTCCCGCCCCGCCAACTCCCCGCGCCCGGTGGCCCACAGCAGCGTCGGCCACGTTTCCGCGCCCGAGCCCGAGGGGGCGTCAGGGAACAGGCGGTGGAGGACCCGGGCGCACACGTCGGCGGGCGGGGTCCACTTCAGCCCCAGGCCCGCCGCCAAGTCGTACGTGTGGACCAGGGTTTCCACGATTCCCATCGCCGCGAAGCCCTCCGGGTCGGAGACCCCGAAGCCGTGGTACGCCCGCGTCGTCGGCGGGGCCGTGCGCACCATGGCGATCAGCAGCGCGCCGCTCGACTCCAGGACCTGGAGGAGGCCTGCTGGGCCCGCGTCGCGGTTCGCGTGGATGGCGTTGGACGGGCCGCCGGGCCTGCGCGGCTCCCAGATGAAGGGGACCTCGTCCGTCAACGGCGGCTGCCGCGGGCCGAGTTGAGCCGCGTACGCGAAGAGGTCGTCGGCGAGGTGCTCGACCGTCTCCCAGCAGTCCCACTCCAGCGTGCCCGCCTTGCCGTCCCAGGCGGCCGGGGGCGCTTCTCGGAGCGTGGCGAGGGCGAGCTGGACGGCCTGGTCGAGGTCGTCGGGGGTTACGGGACCGGGCGTTGCGGGTTCTTGTTCGGCTTGTCGGCGCATGCGGGAACGGTAGCCGCGCGTCGGGGGAAGGGGAGGGGCAGGGCAAGGCAGGGGCACTGCGGGGGTTGCAGGAAAATCCCGGTTCGGGAGGGCATTCCGGGGTCCTGGGCGGGATCTTTCTGCAATCGGGGGCTCTCGCGGACCGGCCTCCCACGGGCTGGACTCTCACGGACTGTCCCCGACGGACCGGCCTCCCACGGGCTGGACTCTCACGAACCGGCCCCCGCTCAGCCGCGGCCGTCCCTCGGCAGCAGCCATGCCGCGAGGGCCGTCGTGGCGCACAGGAGCAAGCCCACCGCGAGGAGCGCCTCGCGCATTCCCGTGGCCGAGAAGCCCGTCCCGCCGTCGGCTGCCAGGAGCGCGCCGAACAGTGCCACCGCCATCGCGCCGCCCGTCTGGCGCAGGGCGTTGAGCAGGCCGGACGCTGTGCCCGCGCGGTGGGCCGGTACGGCGTCCATCAGCAGGGCGGTCAGCGCGGGGACCGCGAACGCGCCGCCCATGCCGGTGGGGACGAGCAGGACGAGCACCAGCCAGAGCGGGGTGTCCGCGGCCAGCGGCAGTAGGACGAACATGGCGAGCGCGAGCACCGCCTGGCCCGCCACGATGACCCGGCGGCGGCCGATGCGCTCGGCCATGCGCGGCGAGACGAGGTTCGTCGACGTGATGATGACCGCGAGAGGGACGAACATCAGGCCCGCCGCGATCGCCGACATCCCGCGCAGCTGCTGGAAGTAGAGGCCGAGCAGGAAGACGATCCCGTAGAAGCCCGCGTTGACGGCGAAGCCGATGGCCAGCGAGACGCTGACCTTCCGCTCCCGCAGCAGGCCCAGCGGGACCATGGGCGCGCGGTGCCGCTTCTCGGCGGCGTGAAAGCCGAACCCCGCCGCGACGGCGAGGGCGGCGGCGCCGAGCACCGGCGCGCTCGTCCACCCCAGGTGCCCGCCCTCGATGACGGCGAACGCGAGCCCCGCGAGGGCGAGTACGGCGGTGGCCTGACCGGCGACGTCGATGGGCGCGGGGCGCCGCGCGGAGGGGGCGGTGCGGGCGAGAAGGGCCAGGATCACGGCCCCTATCGGCAGGTTGAGGAGGAAGACGGCACGCCAGCCCGCCGCCTCGGTGAGTACGCCGCCGAGTACGGGCCCGGCCGCCATGGCCACGGAACCGCCCACCGTCCACAGCGCGATGGCGCGGGCACGGCGGCGCGGGTCGTCGTACGCCTGGCGGATCAGCGCGAGCGATGCGGGCATGACGACGGCCGCGGCCCCGCCCTGTGCCACGCGGGCGGCGATGAGCGCGCCGATGCCGGGGGCGAGGGCGCAGGCGAGCGAGGCAAGGGTGAAGAGGCCGACGCCCCAGGCGTAGGCACGCCGAGCCCCCGCCCGGTCGGCGAGGGCTCCGGCGGAGAGCATGAGGGCGGCGAACATCAGCGTGTACGCGTCCACGACCCACTGGAGCCCTGCCATGCCGCCGTGCAGGGAGGTGCGGATGGCGGGCAGGGCGATGTTCACGGCGGACACGTCGACGGTGATGACGGTGAAGCCGAGGAGGGAGGCGAGGAGGGGGGCGAGGGTCGGGGAGCGGTGGGGAGGGGAGGTGGGCGCGAGGGGAGAGGCCGTGGATGCGGTGGCCGTCTGGGTCACAGGACGACTCCTGAGATTCGGGGGGCGGGCGGGAAAGGCCTGTTCGGCAAGGAGGCACTGCGGGGCAAACGGGTGGGCGGGCGGGAAAGGCCTGTTCGGCAAGGAGGCACTGCGGGGCAAACGGGCGGGTGGGCGGGAGAGGCCCTTGGGGCAACCAGAGCAACGGGGCACAACGCAACCGGCGGCACCCCAAGACTCCGCCCAGGCCCGCCGCCCAGGCAGACCGCGACGTTCCTGGCCCTGACACGGCCCCCCACACCCCACCCCCACCGGGGACAATGGACGGATGGCAAAGGCAGAGGGCACGGGCACGGAACTGGGCAGATACCTGCGGGCGAGGCGCGCGCAGGTGAGCCCCGCGGACGCCGGTCTCCCGGCCGGCACGGGCCTGCGCCGCACCCCCGGCCTCCGCCGCGAGGAACTCGCCACCCTCGCGGGAGTCAGCGTCGACTACTACACCCGCCTGGAGCGGGGCCGCGAGACGAACCCCTCCCCCTCCGTCATAGACGCCCTGGCCCGCGCCCTGCGCCTCAGCGGCGACGCCCACGAGCGCCTGCACGACCTGGCCGAACTGGCATCGGGCCGCCTCACGGAACCGCACCCCACCCCCGGGGACACCGTCCGCCCGAGCATCCAGCGCATGCTGGAGAACCTCAGCCCGTCACCCGCGTACGTGGTCAGCCGCCACAGCTACATGCTGGCCGCCAACCCGGCAGGGCGCCGCCTCCTGCCGGGCCTGTGGGACTGGCCCGCGGAGAAGCGCAACGTCACGCGCTATCTGTTCCTGCACCCCGTGGGCCGCGTGCTCTACCAGCCCTGGGAGGAGACGGTGGCCAAGTCCGTCGCGCACCTGCGCGCGGTCGGTGGCGTGGACGTGGACTCCCCCCAGCTGGCCTCCCTGGTCGGCGAACTCCTCCTCAAGTCAACGGACTTCGCCCGCCTCTGGGAGCGCTACGAAGTCAAGGAACGCGGGGGCGGCACCAAGTCCTTCGACCACCCGAAGGTGGGCGCGATGACGCTCACGTACGAGGTGATGAAGCTGGCGAGGACGGACGGCCAGCGCCTGGTGGTCTACCAGGCCGAGCCGGGCAGCGCGGACGACGAAGCGATGCTGCGCCTGGACCCGGCGGCCCGCACCACCCGCTAGCCACCCGCCAGCCACCGGGCACGAACCACCGGCCGCCGCTACTCCTCCTCGTCCACCCCACACGAACTCCCGTTCGCCGGCATCTCCCCGTACAACAGGAACCCGTCCACCTTGTCCCGCACGCACTTCGACCCGGCGTAACCGGTGTGTCCGTCACCCTTGTTGTCGAGCACGACGGCGGCAGACCCGAGCCGCTCGGCGGTCTCCTGGGTCCAGCGGTACGGCGTGGCGGGGTCGCCCCGGGTGCCGACGAGCAGGAAGTCTGGGCTCTTCACGTCGCGTACTTCATCGCGGATGTAGTCCGTGCCCGCGGGCCGCCCGAAGCAGAAGAGCACCGGCATCAGCATCGAACGCCCGAAGATCGCGGACGTCGACTCGAACTCCTCCTGAAGCTTGGTGACTTCCTTCTCTATGCTGTCGGCGTCGGGCCGGTCCGGGTCGTCCGCGCAGTTCACGGCCATGAGCGCGGCAGCCATGTTGTCGGCGGGAATGTCCTCGGGCGCCCGGCCCGCCAGGCCCGCCACGCCCGCCAAGCCCCCCACGCCCGCCAGACCCTGCACGCCGTCCCCGGGTGCCTGCTGGGCCAGCGACCCGCTCATCCGCAGCAGCGCCCTGGGGTCCCCGTCCGCGAGCAGCGCGCCGAGCGCCTGCGAGAGCGCGGGCCACGACTGCCTGCTGTAGAGCGCCTGGCCGAGTACGTCCACGACGTCCTGGCCGGTGAACTCGGCGCCGTCGGAGGACTGGAGCGGGTACGTGTCGAGCCCCTTGATCAGCTCACTCATGTTGTCGCGGGCCGCACGCGAGTCCGTTCCGAGGACACAACCCGCGTTACCCGTGCACCACTTGATGAAGTTGTCGAGGGCGGTCTGCCGCCCCTCCGCGCTGACCAGGGCCTGTTCCTCGACGTCCTCGGTCAGCGTGTCCACGCCGTCCAGGACCATCCGCCCGACCTTCTTCGGGAACTGGGCGGTGTACACGGCGCCGAGCCGCGTCCCGTAGGAGAAGCCCAGGTAGTTGAGCTTCTTGTCGCCGAGCACCTGCCGCATGACGTCCATGTCGCGCGAGACGTTGACGGTCCCGACGTACGGAAGGACGGGTCCCGACTCCTTCTCGCACTGCTCGTTGATCTTGCGCATCTCGTCGAGCACGGCAGCGGGGTCCTCGGGTCCGCCCTCCATCTCCGGCTCCTGCGCACCGTCCTCCCCGCAGCTGACGGGCGAACTCTCGCCCACGCCACGGGGATCGAAGGAGACCACGTCGTACCCCTTGCCGAGATACTCGAACTCCTTCTGCGCATGGAGCAGCCCAGACACCCCCGCGCCGCCGGGCCCCCCGAAGTTGATCAGGAGCGAACCCCGGGGCTTGCCGCTGGACTTGATGCGGACCATGGCCACCTCGACCTTGCCGCGCGACGGTTTCGCGTAGTCGAGAGGGACCGTGATCTTGCCGCACTGGACGTTCTTGTCCTTGGGGACGGCGGTGGCGTCCGACTCGGACAGGAGACCCGCCCCGTCTCCCTCGCAGGCGCCCCACTTGATCTTCTGCGTGTAGAAGCGGGAAAGATCGGGGGACGAGGACGAGGGTGAGGGTGAGAGTGAGGGTGAGGACGCGGGTGAAGAGGGCGACTCGGGCGAAGCCGCCGCGCTCACGCCCGGCAGCCAGGCCCCTGTCCCCATGACGGCCAGCGCGGTCACGCCGGCGAGTACGGCAGCTCTGCGCACGGCAACCTCCCAGGGTCTGCCCCTCGATCACCCTAAGCGCGGGGCAGCGGCCCCGCCCGTCCAGGTGACAGCGAGTGACATCCGCTACCGTGCGTGTCCGTAAAGTCCCTCGATCTCCTCCGCGAAGTCCCGCTCGATGGCGTCCCGCTTCAGCTTCAGGGACGGGGTCAGATGGCCGCTCTCCTCCGTGAAGTCCACGGGCAGCACGGCGAACCGCCGGATGGACTCGGCCCGCGACACGAGCTTGTTCGCCTCGTCGACGGCGCGCTGAAGCGTCTCGCGCAGGTCGGCGTCGTCCACGAGACCGGGGCCCGTGTGCGCCTTCTTCTTCATCCGGCACCAGTGCGCGATGCCGTCCGCCTCCAGCGTGAGCAGGGCGGTGATGTAGGGCCGGTCGTCGCCGACCACCATGCACTGGCCGACCAGCGGGTGGGCGCGCAGCCAGTCCTCCAGCGGGGCCGGGGCCACGTTCTTGCCGCCGGTGGTGATGAGGATGTCCTTCTTGCGTCCGGTGATGGAGAGGTATCCGTCGGCGTCGAGTGCGCCGATGTCCCCGGTCGCGAACCACTCCCCCCGCTCGGGCACCACGCGGCCCGCCTGCCCGTCCCAGTACCCGCCGAAGACCTGCCCTCCGGCGAGCAGCACCTCCCCGTCGTCCGCGATCCGCACGCGCGTGCCGGGCAGCGGCCAGCCCACCGTGCCGAGCCGCGGCTTCAGGGGCGGTGTCACGGTCGCGGCGGCGGTGGTCTCGGTCAGCCCGTAGCCCTCGAAGATCTCGATGCCCGCGCCCGCGTAGAACGCGGCGAGGCGGCGCCCGAGCGGCGAACCGCCGCAGATCGCGTACCGCACCTTGCCGCCGAGGGCCGCGCGGATCCGCCGGTAGACCAGCGGGTCGTACAGCGCGCGGGCCATCCGGAGCCCGAACGTCGGACCGGGTCCTGTGCCGTGCTGCCGCGCCTCGACCGCCTCGCCGTAGCGGACCGCGATGCGGGCGGCGCGGTCGAAGGAGGAGGCGCGGCCCATCTTCTCTGCGGTGGCGCGCCCGGTGTTGAAGACCTTCTCAAGGACATACGGAATGGCGAGCAGGAAGGTCGGCCGGAAGCCTGCCAGGTCCCCCAGCAGATCCTCGGTCTGAATGCTGGGCGCGTGCCCGAGCCGCACCCGCGCGCGCAGACAGCCGACGGCGACCATGCGCCCGAAGACGTGGGACAGCGGCAGGAAGAGCAGCGTGGAGGCAGGCGCCTTGCTGACGGACTTGAAGACGGGATGCAGCAGCTCGATGGCGTTGTCGACCTCGGCGAAGAAGTTGCCGTGGGTCAGGACACAGCCCTTGGGCCGCCCGGTGGTGCCGGAGGTGTAGATGAGCGTGGCAACGGAATCGGGCCCCAACTCGGCCCGCCTCCCGGCGACTTCGGCATCGGAGACATCCCCGTTGCGCCCCAGCTCGGCGAGCCGCCGCACGTCCCCCTTCTCGAAGGACCACAGATGCTCCAGGTCGGGCATCCGGTCCCGCTCGGGCCCGAGCGAAGCGGCCAGCGCGACGGTCTCGACGGCGAGCGCGACGGCGCCCGAGTCCTGGAGGATCCACCGGGTCTGATAGGCGGAGGAGGTCGGATAGACGGGCACGGTGACGAGCCCGGCCGCCCAGCCCGCGAAGTCGAGCAGCGTCCACTCGTACGTCGTACGCGCCATGATGGCGAGCCGGTCCCCCGGGGCGAGCCCTTCGGCGATCAACCCCTTGGCGACGGCGAGCACTTCCTCGGCGAACTCCGCGGCCGAAACGTCCCGCCACCGCCCGTCGTCGCCCTTCCGGGAGAGCACGGCTTCGGCGGGGGCCTCGCGGGCGTTGTCGAAGGGGATGTCGGCGAGGGACCCACTGCTGACGGGGGCGGCGAAGGGCGGCACGGAGACTTCGCGGACGACGCCGTCGAGATGGCGCAGACGGGGTTCGACGAGGGCTGGCTGGGGGGCGACGGGGGGCATGGGGTGGCGGCTCCTTGTCGGGTGATGGTCGGGTGATCCGCCTCCCGGCATCCGCCGGTCCGCGCTGCGGGACTGCGGCTCGCCCGGGACTGCGGGACTGCATGCGGGCGTACGCGGCGGAACCGGTGGGCGGTGAGCGGTGGCGGTGGGCGGTGGCGGTGGGCGGTGGGCGGTGACAGTGGCTACCGCTCCAGAATCGCGGTCACCCCCTGACCGCCCGCCGCGCAGATGGAGATGAGCCCGCGCCCCGGCGTACCCCGTTCGGCCAGCAGTTTCGCCAGGGTGGCGACGATCCGCGCACCGGTGGCGGCAAAGGGATGCCCCGTGGCGAGCGAGGACCCGGCGACGTTGAGCCGGTCCCGGTCCACGACGCCGAGCCCGCGCTTCTCCCAGGCGGCGAGCGTGGCGAGCACCTGCGAGGCGAAGGCCTCATGGATCTCGACGAAGTCGAAGTCCGAGAGGCCGAGCCCGACGCGCTCCAGCATCCGCGGCACGGCGTACGCGGGCGCCATGAGCAGCCCGTCCTCACCACCGACGACATCGCCCGCGACGAAATCGACGGCGGCGGTCTCGTACGCGGTCAGATAGGCCAGCGGTTCGAGCCCGCGCTCCTCGGCCCACTCCTCACTGGCGAGCAGGGCGACGGCGGCACCGTCCGTCAAGGGCGTCGAATTCCCGGCGGTCATGGTCGGGTTGCTGCCCGTCACCCCGAAGACGGGCTTCAGCTTCCCCAGCTTCTCGACGGTCGACCCGGGCCGCAGATTCTGATCCCGCTCTAGCCCACGGAACGGCACGACGAGCCCGTCCAGGAGCCCCCTGTCGTACGCGGCGGCGAGCCGCTGGTGGCTGGCCGCCGCGAGTTCGTCCTGGGCCTCGCGGGTGACGCCCCAGGCCTGGGCGGTCACGGCGGCGTGCTCACCCATCGAAAGCCTGGTGCGGGGCTCCGCGTTGCGCGGGATGTCGGGCACGAGGTGCGAGGGCCGCACGCGGGCAAGGGCCTTGACCCGGCCGCCGGCCGACTTGGCGCGGCGGGCGGCCAGGAGGATCTTCCGCAGGGAGTCGTTGACGCCGAGGGGCGCGTCGCTCGCGGTGTCGGCGCCGCCCGCGACGGCCGACTCCGTCTGCCCCAGCATGATCTTGTTGGCGGCGGCGATGACGGCTTGCAGCCCGGTGCCGCAGGCCTGCTGGATGTCGTACGCGGGTGTGGTCGGCGCGAGGCGGGAGCCGAGGACGGTCTCGCGGGCGAGATTGAAATCGCGGCTGTGCTTGAGCACGGCACCGGCGACGAACTCCCCCACGTCCCCCGTCCCCTCGAGCCGATACCGCTCGACGAGCCCGTCGACGGCGGCGGTCAGCATCTCCTGGTTGGACGCGGTGGCGTACGGGCCGTCGGAGCGCGCGAACGGGATGCGGCTGCCGCCGATGACCGCCACGCGGCGGGTGGTGGGCAGATTCATGTCTCGACCAGCTCCTGACCCTTGAGTAACCTTACTCTGAAGTAAATTTACGACCGAGCTGGGAGTTGGACAATGGCCGACCGCTATCTGAACTTCACGGGCACGGCGCCCGGCCGCTTCCTCACTCGAAGGCTCGGCCTGCCGCAGCCGTCGCCGCTGCGCCGCTGGACACCGGAAAGCCCCTCCCTGGAGGGCGAGTTGCTGCACCTGACGGCAGGGGAATCCCCTCACGAGGCGGACCTCCGCCAGATCCTGACCCGGACGAACCTCACACTCGCCACAGAGTCCTCACACCCGGCGGCGGTGGTGCTCGACGCGACGGGCATCAGCGACACTCCTGGCCTCGCCCAGGTGCACGCGGCGCTGCACCCCGTGGTGCGCTCGGTGGCGGAGAACGGCCGCGTGGTGGTGCTCGGCGCCCCGGTCTCGCCGTCGGACCACCACCAGGCGGCGGCGCAACAGGCGTTGGAGGGCTTCGTACGCTCCCTGGGCAAGGAACTGGGCAGGGGCCGCACGGCGACGCTGGTCCGCATGCGCTCGGCGGAGGCGGCGGAGTCGACGCTGCGTTTCCTTCTCTCACCGAGGTCGGCGTATGTCAGCGGCCAGGTGATCGAGGTCGGCGACGCCCAGGCGGCCCCCTGCGACTGGGACCGCCCGCTGTCCGGCCGTACGGCACTGGTCACGGGGGCGGCGCGGGGGATCGGCGAGGCGGTGGCGGAGGTCCTCGCGCGGGACGGTGCGCACGTGGTCGTACTCGATGTGCCGTCGGCGCAGGGGGATTTGGTACGGGTCGCGGACCGGCTCGGCGGTACGGCGCTGCCGCTGGACATCACGGCGGACGACGCCGGGGAGCGGATGGCTTCGGCGCTGGCGCCCGACGGCCTGGACATCCTCGTCCACAACGCGGGGATCACGAGGGACCGCAAGCTGGCCAACATGCCGGCGGACCGCTGGAACCCGGTCCTGGACGTGAACCTGACGAGCGTGCTGCGCACGACGGACGCGCTGCTCAAGTCCGGGACGCTGAACCGGGGCGGGAGCGTGGTGGCCACGGCGTCGATCGCCGGGATCGCGGGGAACGTCGGCCAGACGAATTACGCGGCGAGCAAGGCGGGGATCATCGGCCTGGTACGGGCTCTGGCGCCGGGGGCTCACGCGGAACACGGGGTGACGGTGAACGCGGTGGCCCCCGGCTTCATCGAGACGAAGATGACGGCGGCGGTCCCGCTCTTCATCCGCGAGGCGGGCCGCAGGATGAACTCCCTTGCGCAGGGGGGCCTTCCGGTGGACGTGGCGGAGACCACGGCGTGGCTCGCCGCGTCGGCCTCCGGCGGGGTGAACGGTCAGGTGATCCGGGTCTGCGGCCAGAGCCTGCTCGGGTCGTAGCCCTCGTCCCAGCGGACCTGCACCCACAAACAGACCAGCCCCGAGCAGCCCGCACGCACCCGCAGCCGGATCGACACCGCAGGACCCACACACCCCCCGAAAGGACCCCCATGCTCGCCCCCCTCCTCCTCCGCGGCGCGATCCTCTCCCCCCTGAAGCGGCCCCGCCCCGACGCCCCGCTCCCCAGCGCCCACCCCACCCTCACCGGCGTCCGCCCCAGCCCCGCCCACCTCGCCGCCTACTCCCGCCTCTGCGGCTACCGCACCCCCACCCACACCCTCCCCCTCACCTACCCCCACGTCCTCAGCTTCCCCCTGGCCATGCGCCTCATGACCACCCGCGCCTTTCCGCTCCCCCTCCTCGGCCTCGTCCACACGTCCATCGAGATCACCCAGCACCGCGCGCCAACCACCGCCGACAGCCTCGAACTCTCCGTGCACGCCGCCCACTTGACCCCCCACCGCCGCGGCACCGAAGCCACCCTCGTCACCGAAGCCCGCGTCGACGGCACCACCGTATGGACCTCCAGCAGCACCTACCTCGCCCGCCACCGCACCACCGCCGAGACACCCCGCCCACCGCGCGGCAGCGATCCCCTCCCCGCCCACGCCGAGTGGCCGCTCCCCTCAGACCTCGGCCGCCGCTACGGCGCCGTCTCAGGTGACCGCAACCCCATCCACCTGTACCCCCTCACCGCACGCCTCCTCGGCTTCCCCCGCGCCATCGCCCACGGCATGTGGACCGCCGCCCGCTGCCTCGCCGAGTACGACACGCCGGAATCCGCCCACGTACAGATCGACTTCAAGGCCCCCGTACTGCTCCCCAGCACCGTCACCTACGCCGCCGACGGGCCGGCCTTCGAACTCCGGAGCAGCGACAGCAACACCACCCACCTCAGCGGAACCATCCGCTAAGGAACCCACCGCCGCCCCTCCATCAACTCCCCGAGCCCCGCCCACGCGAAGTTCATCAGCGTCGCCGCGGCCTCCTTCGCGGACACCGACGCATCGCCGTTCGCCCAGCCCGCCAGAGACTCCGCCGCCCCCACCAACGCCTGTGCGAGGCCCGCCACTTCGCGCTCCGCGAGCTCCGGCTTCCGGTGCGCCTCGCGTGCCGCCTCCGCGATCAGCGACGTCACGAACGCCACGATCTCCTCGCGCATCACGGCGACCTCGGCGGCGAACGGCTCCCCCTGCGTCCGCGCCTGGTTGTGCAGCACCACCCACGCGTCGGGCCGCTCCGCGGTATGCGTGAAGAAGGCCTGGAGCCCGGCCCACAGCTGCCGGTCGGCGGGCAGGCCCCCGCGCACGCCGCCCCCGCCCTCGCCCCCGCTGACCCCGGCCCGCACCGCCGCCACCAACGCCGCCGCCTCCCGCCGGATGCACGCGGTGAACAGCTCTTCCTTGGAGTTCAAGTACAGGTACACCAGCGGCTTCGAGACCCCCGCGACGTCCGCGATCTCATCCATCGAAGCCGCCCGGTATCCCCGCTGCCCGAAGATCCGCACGGCGGCGTCCAGCATCTGCTGCTCCCGCACAGCCCGCGGCATCCGCTTCTGCCGCCTCCCCACCGCACCAGCGGCCACCGCTCCGGCCTTCACGTCGCCCACCCCGGCCGCCCACCTTCCACACAACCTGCGCACAGAAAGAACCAGCCTACGATGCTGCACTCACGCCGGAGACCCAGCGGCCCAGCGGCCCGGTGACCTCAGCGCAGCAGCAGCAGCTCCGCGATCAACGCTTCGACCCTCACCCTGATCTCGTCCCGGATGGGGCGTACGGCAGCGATGCCCTGCCCGGCCGGGTCGTCCAGCTTCCAGTCCAGATATCTCTTGCCGGGGAAGACCGGGCAGGCGTCACCGCAGCCCATGGTGATCACCACGTCGGACGCCCGGACAGCCTCGGCCGTGAGGACCTTGGGCACCTCGGCCGAGATGTCGACACCGACTTCGCGCATCGCCCCGGCGACGGCGGGGTTGATGGTCTCGGCGGGAGCGGACCCCGCCGAGCGGACCTCGATGCGGCCACCGGCAAGGTGGGCGAGCCAGGCCGCGGCCATCTGCGAGCGTCCGGCGTTGTGCACGCAGACGAACAGCACAGAAGGAACAGAAGGCACAGAGGACTTCCTCGGCTCAGACACGGGCGGAACCTTCCTGCACAGCAACGGCTTGAGGGAAGCGGCGCCGGGCCGCCAGAGCGACATGCACCAGACCGATCAGCACCGGCACCTCGATGAGCGGACCGACGACCCCGGCCAGGGCCTGCCCCGACGTCGCACCGAACGTGGCGATGGCCACGGCGATGGCGAGTTCGAAGTTGTTGCCCGCCGCGGTGAACGCCAGCGTCGTGGCCCGCGGATAGTCGAGACCGACAGCCTTGCCCAGAGCCATGGACCCGGCCCACATCACGGCGAAGTACACCAGCAGCGGCAGCGCGATCCGCGCCACGTCCACCGGCCGGGAAGTGATCGCATCCCCCTGTAGCGCGAAGAGCACGACGATCGTGAACAGCAGGCCATAGAGCGCGAACGGACCGATCCTCGGGATCAGTTCAGCCTCGTACCAGGCGCGCCCCTTCACCCGCTCGCCCAGCTTGCGGGTCAGGAAACCGGCCGCCAGCGGGATGCCGAGAAAGATCAGCACGCTGCGGGCGATCTCCCACACCGAGACGTTCAGGCCGGTGGTCTCCAGGCCCAGCCAGCCGGGCAGCACGGAGAGATAGAACCAGCCGAGCAGGCTGAACGCGATGACCTGGAACACCGAGTTGAGGGCGACAAGCACGGCCGCGGCCTCGCGGTCGCCGCAGGCGAGGTCGTTCCAGATGATGACCATCGCGATGCACCGGGCGAGCCCGACGATGATCAACCCGGTGCGGTACTCCGGCAGGTCGGGCAGGAAGATCCAGGCGAGCGCGAACATCAGCGCCGGGCCCAGGACCCAGTTCAGGACCAGGGAGGGGACGAGCAGGCGGCGATCCCGCGTGACGGAGTCGAGCCGGTCGTAACGGACCTTGGCAAGGACCGGATACATCATCACCAGCAGGCCCAGCGCGATCGGCAGGGAGACCCCGGTGACGGTGACCTCGGCCAGCGCGTCCCCGAGTCCGGGCACGAGACGACCGAGGCCGAGGCCCGCGGCCATCGCGATCAGGATCCACACCGCGAGGAACCGGTCGAGGAACGACAGCCGCGCCGCGACCGGCCCCGCATCGGCTGCGGCGCCGGCAGCCCTCACCTCGCTCACGAGCCCACACCCACTACCCCCGCACCCACACCCACACCCGTCCCCGGGCGAGTGAGAACCGCCGCGAGCCGGTCCGTCGCCTCGGGCAGCAGCCGGTAGTACACCCACGTGCCCCGCCGCTCGGAGGCGATGAGACCGGCCTGCTTCAGGAGCTTGAGGTGGTGGGAGATCGTCGGCTGGGAGAGATCGAAGGCAGGGGTCAGATCGCACACGCAGATCTCCCCACCCTCCCGCGAGGCGATCATCGACAGCAGTCGCAGCCGCACCGGGTCCCCGAGGGCCTTGAACACCTTCGCCAGCTCAACGGCCTGGTCCTCGGCCATGGGGGCGGCCAGCAGGGTCGGGCAGCACCCATCGGCGCCGCCGTCCTGACCGAGCACCACTAGCTCTTGTTTCGACATGCTTCTATGTTGACGTTCTTCGATCCAAGGCGCAAGCTCGTATCGAGTCTGCATCGAGAAATATCAATACAGTCGAGGAGCGACAGCCATGACCAAGGAATCCACATCCACGGAATCCGCATCCACAGAATCCACATCCACCGACCTGCGCGAAACCGTCCGCGAGCGCTACGCGGCCGCCGCCGTCCAGGTCACCGAAGGCGGCACCGCCTGCTGCGGACCGGCCGCGATCGAGGTCGACGAGAACTTCGGCGGGACCCTCTACGCCGCCGACGAGCGCGACCAACTGCCCGCCGAGGCCGTCGCCGCCTCGCTGGGCTGCGGCAACCCCACCGCCGTCGCCGACCTCCACGAGGGCGAGCGCGTCCTGGACCTCGGCTCCGGCGGAGGCATCGACGTCCTGCTCTCGGCCCGCCGCGTCGGCCCCACCGGCAAGGCCTACGGCCTGGACATGACCGAGGAGATGCTCGCCCTGGCACGCGCCAACCAGAAGAAGGCGGGCGCCACCAACGTCGAGTTCCTCAAGGGCACGATCGAGGCCGTCCCGCTGCCCGCGCACACCATCGACGTGGTCATCTCCAACTGCGTGATCAACCTGTCCACCGACAAGCCCGCGGTGTTCGCCGAGATGTTCCGCGTCCTGGCGCCCGGCGGCCGGATCGGCATCTCCGACGTCGTCGCCGACGACACCCTCACCCCCGACCAGCGCGCCGAACGCGGCGACCACGTCGGCTGCATCGCGGGCGCGCTCTCCTTCACCGAGTACCGCGACGGCCTGTCGGCGGCCGGCTTCACGGACATCGAACTCACCCCGACCCACACCGTCGCCGACGCCATGCACTCCGCCATCGTCCGCGCGACGAAGCCCGTGACCACCGGCGACCACTGATCAGCCGTCACCCCTGCGGCAGAGGTAGAGGCAGAGGCAGAGGCAGAACAGCAAACGTGCCCCGCACCCGGAAAGAATCCAGGTACGGGGCACGCTCACCACGAGCCGGGGGACGTCAGGCGGCGGCGGGCGCGACCTGCGGCTCGTCGGCAACCCCGTCGAACCCGTCGAGCGGCGAAGCCGACGCGTTCTCGTAGGCCTCACGGTCGAGAATCTTCTCGCGGGCGGCGACGATCACCGGCACGGCCGCCTGTCCTGCCACGTTCGTGGCCGTGCGCATCATGTCCAGGACCGGGTCGATCGCGAGCAGCAGACCCACGCCCTCCATCGGCAGGCCCAGCGTCGACAGGGTCAGCGTCAGCATGACCGTCGCGCCGGTCAGACCGGCCGTCGCGGCCGAGCCCACCACCGAGACGAAGGCGATCAGGAGGTACTCCTTGACGCCGAGCTGCACGTCGAAGATCTGCGCGACGAAGATCGCGGCGATCGCCGGGTAGATCGCGGCGCAGCCGTCCATCTTCGTGGTCGAGCCGAACGGCACCGCGAAGGAGGTGTACTCCTTCGGCACGCCGAGGCGCTCGGTGACCTTCTGGGTGACCGGCATCGTGCCGACCGAGGAGCGCGAGACGAAGGCCAGCTGGATCGCGGGCCAGGCGCCCTTGAAGAACTGCAGCGGGTTGACCTTGGCGACCGTGGAGAGCAGCAGCGGGTAGACACCGAACATCACGATGGCGCAGCCGACGTAGATGTCGACGGTGAACGTCGCGTACTTGCCGATCAGGTCCCAGCCGTAGTCGGCGATGGCGAAGCCGATGAGGCCGACGGTGCCGATCGGGGAGAGCTTGATGACCCACCACAGGGCCTTCTGGAGCAGGGCGAGCACGGACTCGCTCAGCTCCAGGATCGGCTGCGCCTTCTCGCCGATCTTCAGTACGGCGATACCGGCGACGGCTGCCATGAAGACGATCTGCAGGACGTTCAGCTCGGTGAACGGCGTGACGACGTCCGTCGGGATGATCCCGGTCAGGAAGTCGATCCAGGAGCCCGCGTGGTCCGGCTTGGCGCCGTCCTTCGGGGTGAGGCCGGTGCCGGAGCCCGGGTTCGTGAGGAGCCCGATGGCGAGGCCGATGACGACCGCGATCAGCGAGGTGATCATGAACCAGATCAGCGTCTGGGTGGCGAGGCGCGCCGCGTTGTTGACCTTGCGCAGGTTGGTGATCGACACCAGGATCGCGAAGAAGACGAGCGGGGCGACCGCGAGCTTCAGGAGCCCGATGAAGGTGGTGCCCACCTTGTCCAAGGTGGTGACGAGCCAGGAGATGTCCTGGCTGCGGGCGAGCCAGCCGAGCAGGACGCCGAGGACCAGACCGCCGAGAATCTGCGCCCAGAAGGGCGGCTTGAGGAACTTGGGTATCCGGGAGCCGGACGTCGGCTCGTCGGCCTGCGGGGCCGGGGACACGGGGGACTTCGCGGACACGGACACACTCCGGATGAAAGCGGGGGACGTGAGGGAGCGGCGACCGCGAGGGGTCAGACGGGACGGCCGTTACGGCGCCGCTGCAGTGCAGATGTCACTTGGTGCTTGTCGCTTGCGCTGTTCAGAGAGGCTCAGCGAGAACTCAGTGGCAGCGACGACAGGCCGCGGACATGCAGCGGCAGAGATCGACATGCAGGCGCGCCACGAGCGGAACGCTCATGGCGATGCGGTGCGCGGCTGCTGTCTTCATGTCGAACACGTTAACACTTGAACTTTGAGAACATCAAAGGTCTTGTTTGAGGTAGACGAGGCCGATCGGAGGCGGGAGCGCTCCGGGACGCAAGAAACCCCGGCCCGGAGCGGCTGCTCCAGTACCGGGGTTGAGGCTTCTGTGACGAAGCTTACGAGTGCGCGCGGACCTTACGAGTGCGCGCGAGCCTTACGACTGCGCGCGGACCTTACGACTGCGCGCGGGCCGCGTCGTCGGCGAGGTCCTCCTGGGTGCGGTTCGCCTCCAGGTTGGCCTTGGTCCGCTCCACGCGCTCGACGACCTGGATCGACGCCCGGTCCCGCTCCTTGCGCAGCAGCACGAAGCTGAGGGGCGCGGAGATGACGAGCGCGAGCAGCAGGACCCACAGGAGGTTGGAGTCTCCGAGGCCCTTGGGCAGGATCCCGGCGTAGACAAGGCCCCAGACCGCGAAAAAGCAGCCCACGAAGAGCCCGAGGCGCATCAGCGTGTAGCGGAGCATGTCAATCCACTCTTCCGTTCCGAAATGGGCCCGAGTAGGACGAGCCCCACCAGTGAAGCACGGCAGGGGTCGCGCCCGGCAAGGGGGTGAGCCTCGCGGGAACCTCGCGGGAACCGTCAGCCGAGCGGGAGCAGCATGGTGATGTCGTCGCGGTCGTCACCGGGGGCGACGCGGATGGCGCCGGGCACCCGCCCGACCTCCTTGTATCCGCAGGACTCGTAGAACCGGTCGACCCCGATGCCGCCCCGGCAGGTCAGCCGGATCGCCTGGATCCCGTCGAACCCCCGGGCGGCGTCCGCGGCGGCGGCCATCAGGTCGCGCCCGTATCCCTTGCCCTGGTGCTTGGGGTGCACCATCACCACGTACAGCCAGATCCAGTGCTTCATCAGGCGGTGCGTGTTGTAGGCGAGGAAGGCGGTCGCGGCGACGGTGCCGTCCTCGTCGTACCCGACGAGCAGCCGGGTGTCCCCCTGGCTGAGCTGGGTCAGGCGCTTGAGCCACTCGGGCCGGATGTCCTCGACCGTCACGGGCGGCACGAAGCCGACGGCCCCGTCGGCGTTGGACACGTCGACCCAGAGGGCGAGGACGCCGTCGCGGAGGGCGGGATCGATCTCCGGGTCCAGCCGGAAGGTAAGTGCCATAGTGGCAGATTAACTATTACTCATCCCGCGCCTCAACCGCGTTCCGCATCGCGGACACCGAACGCGACGAACGCTGCGAACGGGGCGAACGCGACGAGCCCCGGCCGGAGGGGCCGGGGCTCGCCGTCCGTTCGCGGGTGCGTCAGACCCGCATCGCCTGCGGGGTCTCCCGCAGCGCCAGGTCGGGACCCTCGTACTCACGGATCGACTCGTAGCGGGTGTTCCGCTCGACGGGGCGGAAGCCCGCCTCGCGGATGAGGTCGAGCAGGTCGTCGCGCGTCAGCTTGTTCGGCGTGCCGAAGTTGTCCGCGTCGTGCGTGATCTTGTACTCGACGACCGAGCCATCCATGTCGTCCGCACCGTGCTGCAGCGCGAGCTGCGTCGTCTGCAGGCCGTGCATGACCCAGAAGACCTTGACGTGCGGGACGTTGTCGAAGAGCAGCCGCGAGACCGCGAAGGTCTTCAGGGCCTCGGCGCCCGACGCCATGGTCGTCCGCGCCTGGAGGCGGTTCCTGACCTTGCCGTCCTTCATGTCCACGAAGTCGTGCTGGTACCGCAGCGGGATGAAGACCTGGAAACCGCCGGTCTCGTCCTGGAGTTCACGCAGGCGCAGCACGTGGTCGACCCGGTGACGGGGCTCCTCGATGTGGCCGTACAGCATCGTGCACGGGGTCTTCAGACCCTTCTCGTGCGCGAGGCGGTGGATGCGCGACCAGTCCTCCCAGTGGGTGCGGTGGTCGACGATGTGCTGGCGGACCTCCCAGTCGAAGATCTCCGCGCCGCCGCCGGTCAGCGACTCCAGGCCCGCCTCGATCAGCTCGTCCAGGATGTCGGACGCCGACATCCCCGAGATCGTCTCGAAGTGGTGGATCTCCGTGGCCGTGAACGCCTTCAGGGACACGTCCGGGAGCGCCTTCTTGAGCTCGCTCAGCGAACGCGGGTAGTAGCGCCACGGCAGGTTCGGGTGCAGGCCGTTGACGATGTGCAGCTCGGTGAGGTTCTCGCCCTCCATCGCCTTGGCGAGGCGGACGGCCTCCTCGATGCGCATCGTGTACGCGTCCTTCTCGCCCGGCTTGCGCTGGAACGAGCAGTACGCGCAGGAGGCGGTGCACACGTTCGTCATGTTGAGGTGACGGTTGACGTTGAAGTGCACGACGTCGCCGTTCTTGCGCGTGCGCACCTCGTGGGCGAGACCGCCGAGCCAGGCCAGATCGTCCGATGCGTAGAGGGCGATGCCGTCCTCACGGGACAGCCGCTCACCCGCGCGGACCTTCTCCTCCAGCTCGCGCTTGAGCCCAGCGTCCATTCCCGGCCGCCTCTCCGTGTCTGTTCCGTCTGCTCTAAATATCTGCGTAAATCAGGCCTCGCCCACGGTACGCCCCCGTACTCATCCCTCTTCGGGCAGCTCCCCGACGCGGTTCTCCCACTTCGTGGAGAGCACGATCGTCGTACGCGTCCTGGAGACGCCCTTCGTGCCGCTCAGCCTGCGGATCGTCTTCTCCAGGCCGTCCACGTCACTGGCCCGCACCTTGAGCATGTACGAGTCGTCGCCCGCGATGAACCAGCAGTCCTCGATCTCGTGCAGGTCCTTCAGGCGCCGCGCCACGTCCTCGTGGTCGGCGGCGTCCGAGAGGGAGATGCCGATGAGGGCGATGACGCCCAGACCGAGCGAGGCGGAGTCCACGGTCGCGCGGTATCCGGTGATGACACCCGCCGCTTCGAGGCGGTTGATCCGGTCCGTGACGCTCGGTCCGGAGAGGCCGACGAGACGGCCAAGTTCGGCGTACGAGGCTCTGCCGTTCTCGCGCAGAGCCTGGATGAGCTGCCTGTCCACGGCGTCCATAGGTGCGATGCCTTTCATTATTCAGCGATACCGCGAGTCTATGTGTAGAATCTAAGGCGCAACAGGGTTGAACCCCTGTGAATCTTTCGGAATCTCCGCCGATCGGCGTTGATTCTTCAAACGACACTTCACAAACAACACTCAGGAGTGAGAGACACCGTGTACTCGATCGAGATGGCCTACGCCCGGATGCGCGAGCTGCAGGACCTGGCCAACCGCTCGCGTGCCCACAAGCCCACCGCGCCCAAGGCCGAGCGCAGCACGAAGCGCGCCGCCAAGAAGCGCTAACCCCCCGAAGGGGCAGAGCCCCCACCGAGCTCTCCCTTCCAGCGGCGGTACAGCTGATGCGGCACCCCTGCCGCGTCGAGCGTCCGCCCGGCGACGAAGTCCACCAGATCCTGGATGTGCGTCGCCCCCGCGTAGAACGCCGGAGAGGCGGGCAGCACGATCGCGCCCGCCTCGTCCAGGCTCACCAAGTGCTTCAGCGTCTGCCCGTTCAGCGGCGTCTCGCGTACGCAGACCACCAGCCGGCGGCCTTCCTTGAGCGTCACGCTCGCCGACCGCTGGAGCAGATCCTTCGAGAGCCCGAGCGCCACCCCGGCCACGCACGCCGTGGACGCGGGCACGATCAGCATCCCCTTGGTCGCGTACGACCCCGACGAGGGCCCTGCGGCCAGATCCCCGGCCGCCCAGTACCGCACGCCGTCCACCGGCACGTCGAAGGTGCCCGGCTTCCCGTCGGCACCCCGCCCGAGCCACTCCCGCAGGTCGTCCTGCCAGTGCGCGTCCCGGAAGGCGATGCCCGTCTCGTCGAGGATCGTGAGGCGCGAGGCCCGCGAGACCACCAGGTCCACGCTCTGACCCGCCGCGAGCAGCGCCCGCAGCACGGCGGCGGCGTACGGGGTCCCTGAGGCCCCCGACACCCCCACGATCCAAGGCTTACGCTGCGTATCTCCTGGCTTCACGCTGTGAGCCTAGACGGTCAGGCCGCGCACCAGCAGATCGAGCAGCGCACAGACGAAGAGCGCGATACCGATGAAGCCGTTGACCTGGAAGAAGGCCCTGTTGAGCCGCGAGAGGTCATGGGGCTTCACGATGGAGTGCTCGTAGACGAACGCTCCGGCGACGACCGCGATGCCCAGCCACAGGAACGCGCCCGCGTCGGTGGCGGCGGCGTACCAGACGAACAGCGCGGTGGTCACCAGGTGACAGCCGCGCGCACCCCAGATGGCGCCCGGGATGCCGAAGCGCGCGGGCACCGACATCACGCCGACCTCGCGGTCCGTCTCCACGTCCTGGCAGGCGTAGATCAGGTCGAAGCCGCCGATCCACACGCCGACCGCGAGCCCGAGGATGACGGCCTGCCACGACCACTCGCCGGTGATCGCGATCCAGGCGCCGACCGGACCCATGGCCTGGGCCAGGCCCAGGATCGCCTGCGGGAAGTTCGTGAACCGCTTGCCGTAGGGATAGACCACCATCGGGATCACCGCGATGGGCGCGAGTGCGAGGCAGAGCGGGTTGAGCAGGGCGGCCGATGCGAGGAACACGACGAGCGCGATCAGCGCGCCGGTCCAGGCGGACTTCACCGAGACGGCGCCCGTGACGAGCTCGCGGTGGGCGGTCCTCGGGTTGCGGGCGTCGATCTCCCGGTCGATGATCCGGTTCGCGGCCATGGCGAACGTCCGCAGGCCGACCATGCAGATCGTGACCAGGAGCAGCCGCCCCCAGTGGATGTTCTCGTCCAGCTGGAACATCGCGGTCAGGGCCGCGATGTAGGCGAAGGGCAGGGCGAAGACCGAGTGCTCGATCATGACCAGGCGCAGGAACGCCTTGACCTTGCCGGGCGGGGCGGGCTCGGGCCCGAAGAGTTCCGGAGTCGCTGAATCAGCACTCATCTTTAGAGCCCGTACTCCTTCCAGCGGCGGTCGACCTTCGACGCCGTCTCCGGGTCGGACTCGACCATGTTCGGCCAGCCCCCGTCCCGGGTGTATCCCTCTTCGGGCAGCTTCTTCGTCGCGTCGATGCCCGCCTTGCCGCCCCAGAACTGCTGGTAGGAGGCGTGGTCGAGGTGGTCGACGGGACCTTCGGCCACCGTCAGGTCGCGGGCGTAGTCGGTGTTGCCGAGCGCGCGCCAGGACACTTCGTGCAGGTCATGGACGTCGCAATCCTTGTCCACGACCACGATCAGTTTGGTCAGCGACATCATGTGCGCACCCCAGATGGCGTGCATGACCTTCTGCGCGTGCTTCGGGTACTTCTTGTCGATCGAGACGATCGCGCAGTTGTGGAAGCCGCCCGACTCCGGCAGGTGGTAGTCCACGATGTCCGGGACGATCACCTTGAGGAGGGGGAGGAAGAACCTCTCCGTGGCGCGGCCAAGGGGGCCGTCCTCCGTCGGCGGCCGGCCCACGACGATCGACTGGAGCAGCGGACGCTTCCGCATCGTCACGCAGTCGATCTTCAGCGCGGGGAACGGCTCCTGCGGCGTGTAGAACCCGGTGTGGTCGCCGAAGGGACCCTCGGGGAGCATCTCGCCCGGCTCCAGCCAGCCCTCGATGACGACCTCGGCGTGCGCCGGGACCTGGAGCGGGACCGTCTTGCAGTCGACCATCTCCACGCGCTTGCCCTGGATGAACCCGGCCAGCATGTACTCGTCCATGTCGCCGGGCAGCGGCGCGGTCGACGCGTACGTCACGGCGGGCGGACAGCCGAAGGCGATCGCCACGGGGAGCTTCTCGCCCCTGCGGGCGGCCACCTGGTAGTGGTTGCGGCTGTCCTTGTGGATCTGCCAGTGCATGCCGATGGTGCGCTTGTCGTGGCGCTGGAGGCGGTACAGACCGAGGTTGCGGACGCCGGTGTCCGGGTCCTTGGTGTGGGTCAGGCCCAGGTTGAAGAAGGAGCCGCCGTCCTCGGGCCAGGTGAAGAGCGCGGGCAGCTTCTCCAGGTCGACGTCGTCGCCGGTGAGGACGACCTCCTGCACGGGCGCGTTGTCGGACTTCACCTTCTTCGGCGGCACGTGCGTCATGGCGCCGAGCTTCCCGAACGCCTCGCGCACCCCGACGAAGCCGTGCGGCAGCTCCGGCTTGAGCAGGCCGCCGATCTTCTCGCTGATCTCGCCGTACGACTTCAGGCCGAGCGCCTTCAGGAGGCGGCGGTCCGTCCCGTACACGTTCATCGCAAGGGGCATCGCCGAGCCCTTGACGTTCTCGAAGAGGAGCGCGGGGCCGCCGGACTTCTGCACCCGGTCGGTGATCTCGCCGACCTCCAGATACGGATCGACCTCGGCCTTGATGCGCTTGAGATCGCCCTCGCGCTCCAGTGCACGGAGCAGGGAGCGAAGATCGTCATAAGCCATGCGGTCAAGTATCGGTCACCGGCTACCCTGGCCCCGACAGCGGGGCCCGCACGCCGCCCTACCTTCGTCGCTTGGGGAATCGCGCCACCATGCTCCGGTATCTGCCGTTCCTGCTGGTCCTGGCCGTGTGGATCTATGCCTTCATCGATGTCCTGAACACTCCGGAGAAGGAGATCAGGCATCTGCCGAAGGTGGTCTGGGTCATCATCGTGCTGCTCTTCGGCGAGGTTCTCCTCGGACCGATCGCCTGGTTCGTCACGGGCAAGGTGCGCAAGACACCCGCCGCCGGAAGCGGCCCGCGCGCCGGGCGCGGCGGACAGTGGGTCGCGCCGGACGACAACCCCGAGTTCCTGAAGTCCCTCAGGGACGAGGACCCGGACGACAAGAAGCGGGACAAGGGCACGGAGAGCTAGGGCCAGGGCAACGGAAGGCTGAATGATGGAACTGCGGCTGCTCGTCACCTTCGAAAAAGTCGCGTCCGTACTCAGCTTCACGCAGGCCGCGGCCGAGCTGAAGTACGCCCAGTCCAGCGTCACCAGCCAGATCCGCTCCCTGGAGTCCTCGCTGGGCACCGAGCTCTTCGACCGGCTCGGCAGCCGCATCCGTCTGACTCAGGCCGGTGAGCGCCTGCTCCCCTACGCCCGGCAGATCATCGAGCTGACGGAAGAGGCACGGGCCGAGGTCGCCGACGCCGGGGAACCGAGCGGCGCGATCGCGGTCGGCACGATGGAGTCGCTGACCTCCTACCGCCTGCCCCCGCTGCTCGAACTCTTCCACCACCGCTACCCGAAGGTGCAGCTCTCGCTGCGCCCCACCCTCGGCGACGAGACCCGCCACGCGCTGCGGCAGGGGACGTACGACGTGGGGTTCCTGATGGAGCGGGAGACCACGCACGCGGGCCTGGAGACCGAGGTCCTCGCCGAGGAGCCGCTGGTCCTGGTCTGCGCGCCGACGCATCCGCTGGCCGGGCACGGGGGTGACTCGCTCGCCACGGGCGACCTGGCGGCGGTGCAGCTGGTCGGCACGGAGCCGGGCTGCCCCTATCGCGACCTGTTCGAGGACGAGCTGCGGGTGCGCAACGGCGCCCCGCCGCCCTTCATGGAGTTCGGCACGATCGAGGCCACCAAGCGGGGTGTCGCCGGTGGCCTCGGGGTGGCGCTCCTGCCGCGGGTGGCGGTGCGGGAGGAGCTGGCTTCGGGGGTGCTTGTCGCGCTGCCGTGGGAGCCGCCGTTCGTGCTGCACACGCAGCTGGCGTGGCGGTCGGGGAAGCGGCTTGCCTCGCATGTGCGGCTGTTCATCGACCAGTCGGTACGGCTGGTGCGGGAGCAGGCAGCGGAGGCTCAGCAGTCTCAGGAGCCGGTGAACTAGCCACCTTCCTGGGCGACTTGGCGCGGTTCACCTTGAGGCTCGCGAGGACGATCAGCGGTACGCCGAGCGCCTGGACGAGCCCGATGTGGTGCCCGTAGACGGCCCAGTCGGCGACCATCGCGACCGCCGGGTAGGTGAAGGCGAGTACGGCGATCTTGGCGGTGGGCAGCTTCGCGTACGCCGCGTACATCAGGACGTACATGAGGCCGGTGTGGATGACGCCGAGCCCGACCAGCCAGGCCCAGCCCGAGCCCGTGCCGCTCATCGCGCCGAAGTCGGCGAAGGGCAGCAACAGCGGTATGCCGACGAGGACTTGGACCAGGGCGATGAGGTGGGGTCGTACACCGGTGATGCGCTTGGTGACGAGCGTGGACAGGCCGTAGAGCAGTGCGGCAAGGAGCGCGAAGCCGATGCCGGTGAGCGAGCCGAGGTCGCCAGGACGCACCCCGGAGACCAGGACGAGACCGGCGAACGCGGTGGCCAGCCACATGAGTTGATGCCTGGTCAGGCGCTCGCGGAAGATGACCGCGCTGAGCAGCACGAGCAGGAAAGGCTGCGTGTGGTAGACGACGGTGGCCAGGGAGATCGAGGTCTCCTCGTACGCCTTGAAGAGGAACACCCAGTTGAAGACGATGAACGCGCCGCCGAGCGCGGCGAGTCCGAGCTTCTTCGGGGTGAGGCCGTGGCCGCGGAAGTAGCCGCGGGCGAAGGCGTAGGCGCCCAGGGCGAGGGCACCGAAGAGCACGCGGAAGAACACGACGTTGAAGGCCGACGCGCCCGACTCGACGACGAAGATCCCGAGGGTGCCGGAGAGCACCATCGCGGCGGTGAGCTGGGCCGTGCCCTTGTTCTCTGAGGTCATGCGTCGAAGCTACGAGCGGACGTATGCGCTGGTCCACGAGCCAGTGGGGCGTCGTGCCGATGGGGCCATCGGCGGGGACGATGGCTCCTGACAGGGACCTCACGAAGGGTGCACGCATGGATCAGGCACAGGCCCGCGCATGGCTCACGACCGCTGTCGACGAGGCGCGGCAGGGGCTCGCGGAGGGCGGTATCCCGATCGGCGCCGCGCTCTACGGCGCGGACGGGGTTCTGCTGGGGCGCGGGCACAATCGCCGCGTCCAGGACGGCGATCCGTCCCTGCACGCGGAGACGTCGGCGTTCCGGGACGCGGGGCGGCAGCGCACCTATCGCGGGACGACGATGGTCACGACGCTCTCCCCCTGCTGGTACTGCAGCGGCCTGGTGCGGCAGTTCGGGATCTCGCGGGTGGTCGTGGGCGAGGCGCGGACGTTCCACGGCGGGCACGACTGGCTCGCGGAGCACGGCGTGGAGATCGTGGTCCTCGACGATCCCGCGTGCGCGGCGATGATGGAGGACTTCATCGCGGCGCGGCCGGAGCTGTGGCACGAGGACATCGGAGCCGACTAGTCGGGCCGCAGCACCAGCGCGAGCAGGCCCGGGAAGCGCGCCTCGAACTCCTCCCGGCGGAGCCGGTTGACCCGTCGCGGCCCCTCGTCCCGCTGCTCGACGATCCCCGCTCCCCGCAGCACCCCGAAGTGGTGGCTCAGCGCCGCCTTGCCGACGGGTACGTCGAAGCTGCCGCAGGCGCGGGACCAGTCGGGGGACGACGCCAACTCCCGTACCAGTTCCAGGCGTACGGGATCGGCCAGTGCGGTGAGCGCGGTCAGTACGGACACCTCGTCCGGGTGCACGTGCACCGGCGCCGCGCGGTGATGCGTGTTCGCCACGGCCGACCCCTCCCTCCCCCTCGGCCTCTTGCCGAGTGTTCGATGAAAACCATACACTCCGAGTGTTCGCTTCCCGTTAAACACTCGAAGAGGTGCCCAGCCATGCCCATGTCCACCATGCGCGCGATCCAGTTCCAGGAGTACGGCGGCCCCGAGGTCCTCAGGGTGGCCGACACGAGCGCCCCCGAGCCCGGCCCCGGCCAGATCACCGTCGACGTCGCCTACACCGGCGTGAACTTCGCCGACCTCAAGGCCCGCGCCGAGGGCTACCGCGTGCCCTCGCTGCCCTACGTGCCGGGCCTGGAGGTCTCCGGTCGCGTCCGGGCGCTCGGCGCGGGCGTCGAGGGGTTCGAGGTCGGCCAGGAGGTCGCCGCGCTCACCGAGGGCGGGGCGTACGCCGAGGTCGCGCTCGCCGATGCCACCACGGTGTTCGCCCTGCCGGACGGCGTGGACCTGCGCACGGCCGCCACCCTGCCCACGGTCCTGCCCACCGCGCACGCCCTGCTCCACGAAGTGGGCCGGCTGCGCGCGGGCGAGACGGTCCTCGTGCAGGGCGCGGCCGGCGGAATCGGCACGGTGGTGGGCCAGTTGGCGAAGGCGGGCGGCGCGGGCGCGGTGTACGGCGTCGTGTCGAGCGAGGCCAAGGCCAAGTACGCCCTTGAGCACGGGTACGACGAGGTGTTCGTCGGGGACGGCTTCGCCGCGGAGGTCCGCGCGGCCACCGGCGGGCGCGGGGTGGACCTCGCCCTTGACCCGGTCGGCGGCGACGCGTTCCGCGACGGGCTCGCCGCGCTCGCCGTCTTCGGCCGGCTCGTCTCCTTCGGCAACGCGAGCTCGGCGGAGCCGTGGCAGGTGGGCCAGCCCGAGCTGTACGGGACGGCGCTCGGAGTCTTCGGCTTCTCGATCCTCTCCCTCGCCAAGACGGCACCGCAGGCCCTGCGCGAGGTCGCGGCCCGCGCCTTCGCGAAGGTGGCCGACGGGACGGTGGAGCTGCCGGTGACGGCGGAGTTCGGCCTCGCGGACGCGGCCGACGCGCATCGCCTGATGGGGGCGCGCACGAGCACGGGGAAGCTGCTGCTGCGGGTGGCGGGCTGACGTCACGGCCTGTCCGGGAGGACAGTGAAGAGCATGACGACCTCCTCGGGAGAGCACGGCAGGGGCGAGCCCCGCATCCCCACCATCGACCTGGAACCGTGGCTCTCCGGCGACCCGGCGGCCCGTGCCGCCGTCGCGCGGACCGTGGACCGCGCGCTGCGGACGGCCGGGTTCCTGCTGGTGACCGGCCACGGCGTGGACCCGTCCCTGCGCACACGCATCCGGGCAGCGGCCCGCGCGTTCTTCGTACTCCCCGCGTCGGTCAAGGAGCCGTACGCCGCGAAGGTCGGCGGGCGCGGCTGGCTCGGCCCCGGCGCCGAGGCCAACGGCTACGCGGAGGGGACCGAGACCCCGCCCGACCTCAAGGAGTCCCTGACCTTCGCGACCGAGCGCCCCTTCGACGACCCGGCCGTCAACGCCGAGTGGTACGAACCGAATGTCTGGCCCGCGGAGGCACCCGGACTGAGGGCTCTCTGCTCGGCCTACCTCGCCCGGATGGAGAAACTCACCGACCAGCTCCTCACCCTCCTCGGCGAGGCACTGGGCGAGCGGCCGGACTTCTTCACACGGCACATGAGTCACCCGACGTACGGCTTCAATATCAACTGGTACCCGGGCACGGAGGTCGTGGGGAAGCCGCAGCCCGGCCAGTTCCGCATCGGCCCGCACACCGACTTCGGCACGGTCACCGTGCTCGACCGGCAGGCGGGCAAGGGCGGACTCCAGGTCTTCACCGACGAGGGCGGCTGGCAGGACGCCCCGTACGACCCGGAGGCGTTCACCGTCAACATCGGGGATCTGATGGCCCGTTGGACCGGCGACCGCTGGCGCTCGGGCCGCCACCGGGTCCTGCCGCCACCGGCCGACGCACCGGCCGAGGAGCTGATGTCCCTGGTCTACTTCGGCGAGTGCACGCCGGGCACGCTCGTGGAGTCGGTGCCCGCGCCGGTGGGGCGGGTGGCGTACGAGCCGGTGGACTCGCACACGTATCTGCGGGCGAAGCTGGACGCGATCACGCTGGGCTGATCACGCTGGGCTGATCTCCCTGGGCTGTTCTCCCTGGGCTGATCACTCGCTCTTCGCGTACGACTCGCGCAGCTCGCGCCACCGGTCCAGGCTCCACGCCGACCAGTCCTTCGGCCGCCCGTCGAGCGCGTCGACGAGGAACTCGAAGTGGTTGTGCCAGCCGGCGAGGCAGTCGAGGCGCAGCTCGTCGTCGCCGTCGAACTCGTTGGTGAAGCGGAGGGTCGTCCCTGCCTTGCCGTCGGCCGTCTCCAGGTGGAAGCGGCACCGTCCGTGCAGGTCGATCGTGTACTCGGCGACCCGCTCCGGGTCCCACGCGGTGATGTGCCCGGAGTGCGTGGCCGACTCGTCCCCGTTGAGCCAGCGCAGCGAGACCGCACCGCCGAGCCGCGGCTCGAACACGTCGGCGGCGGCAAGCCACCCCGGAAGACCTTCCGGGGTGGCCACCGCGGCCCAGACTTTTTCCACAGGGTGGGGAAGGCGGAGCTCGTGGTGGAGGTGCTGGGTCGGCCCCCCGGTACCGGTGGGGCGCTCCGTCCTGCTCGTGCCCTGCCCGATGATCGCGGTCATGGCCCAAGCCTGGCCCGGTACGCCCCGTTCCGCACCCCTTGCGCGTACTTACGGGCGGCGTACGGCAAAGGGCGGTGCGGGGGGGTCAGACCCCCGCGTACGAGTGCTTGCCGGTGACGAAGATGTTCACGCCGTAGTAGTTGAACAGCCAGCAGCCGAAGGCGATCAGGGCCAGGTAGGCGGCCTTGCGGCCCTTCCAGCCCGCGGTCGCGCGCGCGTGCAGGTAGCAGGCGTAGGCGACCCAGGTGATGAAGGACCAGACCTCCTTGGGGTCCCAGCCCCAGTAGCGGCCCCACGCGTCGCCCGCCCAGATCGCGCCCGCGATGATCGTGAACGTCCACAGCGGGAAGACCGCGGCGTTCACGCGGTAGGCGAACTTGTCGAGGGAGGCCGCGGAGGGCAGCCGCTCCATGACGGACGTGGCGAACTTTCCGGGCTGTCCGCCGCGCTCCAGCTTCGACTCGTAGCTGTCCCGGAAGAGGTAGAGCACCGTCGAGACGCCGCCGACGTAGAAGACCGCACCGCAGAAGATCGCGGTGGAGACGTGGATCCACAACCAGTACGAGTGAAGGGCGGGAACCAACTGGTCGCTGGCGGTGTACAAGACAGTGACGGCGAGACCGAGATCGAGGAGGACCGTGGTGATCAGCGGAAGCCCGAGCCAGCCGACGTTCTTCTTCAGCGCCATGAGCACGAGGTACACACCCACGGCCATGGTCGAGAAGGTCAGGTTGAATTCGTACATATTGCCCCACGGCGCCCGCTGCACCGAAAGGGCGCGGGTGAGCACACCACCGAATTCGACGAGGAAGGCGAGCACGGTGAGGGACACGGCGATACGGCCGTAGAGGTCCCCCTTCTCGTCACCTGCCGAGGCACCGGGACCGTCCGGCACGTCACGGGTTCCGGTGACGGAGCGGGTGACGACCTTGGGGGTGGACTTGGGGCGGTCGAGGACGGCGGTGCCGCCCTTGGCCTGGACGGTGACGGCGGGCGCCTTGGCGGCGACGGCATCCGTCTTGGCGGTCAGCGCGGCGGCCGTGCGGCCGACCTTGCTGCGGCTGCCGAAGATCCACTCTGCCATGTGCGCGAAGAAGGCAAGAAGGTAGACGGCCATCGCGGAGTAGATCAGCACATTGCTGATGTGCGCGAGGTTCTCATTTGGTTCGGCGGCGAGGGTGGTGGCGAGATTCACTTCTCAGCCCCTTCGGCAGGAACAACATCGGGGGTGGAGTCGGCATGCGCGGCATCGGGGGTGTCACCGGCATGATCGGCATGGTCTGGATCGGGCGCGCTCGGCGCCGTCTCGTGAAGGTGTGCGGCGAGGTCGCCCAGTTCCTCGGGCAGCTTGGCGGACTCGCTGCGGCCGAGCCCGGCCATCTCGACGACGGTGACACCGTCGGCGCCCCGCACGGCCCGCACCCACACGCGGCGGCGCTGGATGAACAGCGATCCGGCGAGTCCCGCGATGGCGCAGATCGCTCCGACGAGCGCCCACATGCTGCCGGGCTGCTGGGAGATCTGGAAGGTCGCCCAGCGCTTGATGTCCTTCTCGAAGGTGATCGAGCCGGCGCCGTTCGGCAGCTTCATCGTCTCGCCGGGCACCATCCGCTTCTTCAGGAGCTCGCCCTTGGAGTCCTTGAACTTCTCCATCTTGCTGGTGTCCAGCTGGTAGACGTTCTGCGGCAGCCCGGAGTCCACACCGAGGCTCCCGTGGTACGCGGACAGCGCGAGCACGGGATAGTCGAGCGCGGGGAACTGGGAGAACATGTTGCCCTGGCCGGAGCCCGCGAACGTCGGCACGAAGAAGGCGTTGAAGCCGAGCTGCTCCTTCTTGCCGTTCTTGTCGCGGTACCCGTCGAGGATCTTGATGGCGCCGGTGGCCGTGCCGTTGGAGTCGATCGGAAGGAGCGGCGTCGACTGCCTGCTGACGACCTTGCCCTTGCCGTCGCGCACGGTGACGGTCGGCGCGTAGCCCTGGCCGATGAGGTAGACCTTCGAGCCGTCGACCTCGAGCGGCTTGTTGACCTCGATGGCCTTCTTCTTCTCGGGGCCGTCGATGCCCTCGCTGTAGGTGACGTTCGCACGGTAGGTGCGGGCCGTCCCCTTCTCGGGGCCCTTCCTCTCGAACGACGACTCGAAGCTGTCCAGCTTGAAGGTGAACGGCGCCAGGTCGTCGGTGTTGAAGAGGTTGCCGGACTTGAAGTTGTCGTACTGGGTGAGGGTGTTGGAGAACCCGTCGCCCTGGACGATGAGCTTGCCGCCCTCGGACTTGAACAGCGCGCCGACGGCGAAGGCCACCAGGAGCACGATCAGGGAGATGTGGAAGAAGAGGTTGCCCGCCTCACGCAGGTAGCCCTTCTCCGCGGCGACGGACGCCCCGCCGCCCTGGCGGCTCGTGAGGTCCGCGCGGAAGCGCCGCCCCTTGAGCAGGGTCAGCGCGGCCTCGTGCACCTGCTCGGGCTCCGCCTCGGTGCGCCACGTGGTGTACGCGGGCAGCCGGTCGAGCCGTTTGGGGGCGCCCGGCGGGCGCCCGCGCAGCTGGCCGACGAACTGCCAGGTGCGGGGCACGATGCAGCCGATGAGGGAGATGAAGAGAAGGATGTAGATCGCCGAGAACCACACGGAGCTGTAGACGTCGAACAGCTGGAACTTCTCGTAGATCGGCCCGAGCGTGGTGTGGGCCTTCTTGAAGTCCGCGACCTTCAGCTCGTCGATGCTGGTCTGCGGGATCAGCGAGCCCGGGATCGCGCCGAGCGAGAGCAGGAGCAGCAGGAGCAGCGCGACCCGCATCGAGGTCAGCTGCCGCCACATCCAGCGCACCCAGCCGGTGATCTCACGGCCGGTCCAGACGAGCCATCCGGTGACGCCGGGAGCGCGCCTGCCGCCGAAGGATCCTGGCATCGCCCGGTCGACCGGGGCGGTGGAGAGCTGGGAGCCCGCGGCGCCCAGGTCGCTCTGTTCTTCAGGGGCTTCGGTCTTGCTCATGGATCAGATCCCCACCGTGTAGCCATTGGACCAGACCTGCATCTGCTGCACGATGCTGTCCCAGACGCCGGTGACAAGGAGCAGCCCGGTCGCGATCATCATGATGCCGCCGATGCGCATCACCCAGACGTAGTGCTTCTTCACCCAGCTGAACGCGCCGAGCGCCTTGCGGAAGGCGATCGCCGCGAGGATGAACGGCAGCCCGAGCCCCACGCAGTACGCGACGCTCAGTATGGCCCCGCGCCCCGCGCTCCCCTGGTCGAGCGCCAGGGAGTTGACGGAGGTGAGCGTCGGCCCCACGCAGGGCGCCCAGCCCACGGCGAACAGCGCGCCGAGCACAGGAGCGCCCGCGAGCCCGGCGGCGGGCTTCTTGTGGAAGCGGAATTCGCGCTGGGAGAGCCAGGGCATGAGGCCCATGAAGAAGATGCCGAGGGCGATCATCACCACGCCGAGCACCTTGGTGATGACGTCCTGGTACTCCTGCAGGTTCTGCCCGACGTATCCGAAGAGCGCCCCGGTGGAGACGAAGACGGCGGTGAAGCCGAGCACGAAGAGCCCGGCCCCGGCGGCCATCCGGCCCCGCTTGGCCTCCGCGAGGTCGGTGCCGCCGACCCCGGTGACGTACGACAGATAGCCCGGCACGAGCGGCAGGACGCACGGCGAGAAGAAGGAGACGAGACCACCGAGCACGGCCACGGGCAGCGCCAGGAGGAGCGCCCCGTTCATGACGGTCTGGTTCGCTTCGCCGACGGCGGCGAGAGAGGACATCACGAGGAGATCACTTCTCCGCGATCAGCGGGTCGATCATCTTGCGCAGCTTCTCTTCGTTGAGCGCCTGCTGCGAGCGGGCCGCGATCTTGCCCTCGCGGTCCAGGACGATCGTGGAGGGGATGAACTTGGGGTTCATCGTGCCCTTGGGGAAGCGCAGCATCAGCTTGCCCATCGGGTCGTGCAGGCTCGGGTAGGAGATCTTCCACTCCTTCTCGAACGTGAGCGCCGGGCCCTTCTGCGGATCGCGGGTGTTGATCCCGACGAACTGCACGCCCTTGCCCTTGAGGTCCTTGGAGACCTTCGCGAAGTTCGGCGCCTCGGCCCGGCACGGCGAACACCAGGAGCCCCATACGTTCAGGACGACGATCTTGCCCTTGTAGTCGGCGACATCGAGGTGCTTGCCCGTGAGGGTCTCCCCCTCGAGCTTCGGCCCGTCCTGGCGTTCGCCCTTGCCGGCCGTGGCGATGCCGTCGGAGCCGGTGACGAAGTTCGTGTTCCCGGAGCCACCGGACGTGCCGCCGGAGCCGCACGCCGACAGGGTCAGCGCGGCGACCGCGGCCCCAGCGCCCAGAAGGGCGGCGCGGCTGCGGCTACGGCTGCGGTTCGTGCTGTGGGGGGCGCGGCAGGCGGCACTCATGTGAAAAGTTTCGCATGTCTGTTTCGGGGATCTTCCGCACCCCCCGGGGTTGCGGAAAGTCCCATTTCAGACGGCCTTCCCGAGTCCCTTCCAGCCACCGGTGGGCTCCTGGCCGACATCAAGGCCCTGCAGGTCGGCGAGCACCTTCGGGTCCTGGACGTCGAGCCAGTCGACGAACTGCCGGAACGAGACGAGGCGTACGTCCTTCTTGCCCGCTATGTGCTTCAGGGCCTCCTCGACGGCGTCCATATAGATGCCGCCGTTCCACTCCTCGAAGTGGTTGCCGATGAAGAACGGCGCGCGGTTGGTCTCATACGCCCGCTTGAATCCGGCGATGTAGGACTCGGTGGCCTGCTTGCGCCAGCCCGGATAGTTGGCCGGCGGCGCCTTGGTGGAGTTGTGCGACTGGTTGGCCAGGATGTTGTAGTCCATCGAAAGGACCTCGAAGGAGTGCCCGGGGAACGGCATCGCCTGGAGCGGCAGATCCCAGATGCCCATCTTCTTCTGGGGCCAGCGCTGACGGCCGCCGGGCGAGGAGGCGTCATAACGCCAGCCGAGCTTCTTCGCCGTCGGCAGCAGGTTTTCCTGGCCGAGGAGACAGGGAGTACGGCCGCCGACGAGTTCCTTGTCGTAGTCGAAAGGCAGCGACGGCAGCTCGGTCCAGCCGGTATTCGTGCGCCATTCCTTCACGAACGCGGTGGCCTGGTCGATTTCGCTCTGCCATTGCGCGGGCGTCCAGTTGGCGACCGTGCCGCTGCCCGCACAGAAGTGCCCGTTGAAGTGCGTGCCGATCTCATGGCCTTCGAGCCAGGCCTGACGGACGTACTTCAGCGTCTCCTTGATGTGACCGTCGGTGAGATAACCGATGTCGGAGGCGCCGACCCCGTTGTTCGGCGGCTTGTACATCCGCTTCTTGGACTCGGGGAGGAGATAGAGCCCGGACAGGAAGAACGTCATCTTCGCGTCGTGGTCCTCGGCCAGCTTCAGGAAGCGCGGGAAGAGACCGTTGCCGACCTCGCCCGCACCGTCCCAGGAGAAGATCACGAACTGCGGGGGCGTCTCACCGGGCTGGAGGGGGACGGGCTTGCCCGGCTGATGCGGCTGCTTGCCCGTGTACGAGGTCGAGCCGTCACCGATCGGCTTCGCCGGGTGCTTGCCGCCACCCTGACCGCCCTCGCCCTTCTCCGCGGAACCGGCCGAATGACTGCTGCTGCCCGTGCCGCAGCCGGCAAGACCCAAAGCGGCGGCGGTCCCGACTCCGAGACCGAGCATTCCCCTGCGACTGAAGTCGCGCATTCCATCCCCATTCGTCGCGCCCTGCGTCCATGCACGATGGACGCCCCGTAAGAGGGCGCGACGAACTAGAGGGTTCCTGCAACAAGCACATATTTAGCGCTTTTTGCCGAGAATGGACATACAGTCGCCAGTCAATTACCCGCCGTCGACTACGAATCGAAGGCGAGCCAATCGAAGGCGAGCCGCCACTGACTAAGCGCCGAACGCCTTGGCCTTCCCCTTCACCGGCTTGGCGCCCGCGAGGAGATGAGCGGGGACGAGATCCCGCGCCGGCTCGCTGTACCCGACCGACACGATCTTGTCGCCGCGGTACGTGAACGTCGTAAGGGAGGCCAGCGTGCACTGCCGCTTGCGCGGGTCGTGCCACAGGCGCCGCTTCTCCACGAAGCTGCGCACGATCCAGATCGGCAACTGATGGCTGACGCACACCGCTTCATGCCCGCGGGCCGCGTCCTTCGCCGCGTCCAGGGCGCCCATCATCCGCACGACCTGCTCGACGTACGGCTCGCCCCAGGACGGCTTGAAGGGGTTGACCAGGTGCTTCCAGTTCTCCGGGTTCTTCAGCGCGCCGTCGCCGACCCCGAAGGTCTTGCCCTCGAAGACGTTGCCCGCCTCGATGAGCCGCCCGTCCGTCGCCAGATCAAGGCCCTGCGCCTTGGCGATCGGCGTCGCCGTCTCCTGCGCGCGGTCCAGGGGTGAGGCCACGACGTGCGTGATGTCACGCGGGGCGAGGTGCTCGGCGACCCGGTCGGCCATCTGCCGCCCCAGCTCGGAGAGGTGGTAGTCGGGAAGGCGTCCGTAGAGGATCCCCTCCGGGTTCTCCACCTCCCCGTGGCGCATCACATGGACGACTGTGAGCTCGCTGCCCGCGCTCATGCGGTGGCCTCCGTGGTGGATTCAGTGGCTTCGGCCGCCGCGCGCGCCGCCGAAGGCAGGGCCGCGGCGATCTTCTCGATCGCCCGCTCGTCATGGGCGGTGGAGACGAACCAGGACTCGAAGGCCGACGGCGGCAGATACACGCCCTGCGACAGCATCGAGTGGAAGAACGCGGTGAAGCGGAACGACTCCTGGGCCTTCGCGTCGTCGTAGTTCCGCACGTCACCGTCGGTGAAGAAGACGGAGAACATGTTCGACGCGTTCTGCAGCCGGTGCGCCACGCCCTCCTTGGAGAGCGCCTCGGTGACCAGGCCGCGCAGCTGCTCGGAGACGGCGTCGACCTTCTCGTACGCCGCGTCGTCGAGCAGCCGCAGCTGCGCGAGGCCCGCGGCCGTCGCGATCGGGTTCCCCGACAGGGTGCCCGCCTGGTAGACGGGACCGACCGGGGCGAGGTGCCCCATGACATCGGCGCGACCACCGAAAGCGGCGGCCGGGAAGCCGCCGCCCATGACCTTGCCGAAGGTCATCAGATCGGGCCGCACGCCGTCGACGCCGAACCAGCCCGCCTTCGACGTACGGAAGCCGGTCATCACCTCGTCCGAGATGTACAGCGCGCCGTTCTCCCGGCAGAGGTCGGCCAGGCCCTGGTTGAAGCCCTCACGCGGCGGTACGACGCCCATGTTGCCCGGCGACGCCTCCGTGATGACACAGGCGATCTCACCGGCGTTCGCGGCGAACGCGGCGCGCACGGCATCGAGGTCGTTGTACGGGACGACGATCGTGTCGCCCGCCTGGGCGCCGGTGACGCCCGGGGTGTCCGGAAGACCGAAGGTGGCGAGACCGGATCCCGCGGCGGCGAGCAGCGCGTCCACGTGACCGTGGTAACAGCCGGCGAACTTGATGATCTTGGCGCGGCCGGTGAATCCGCGCGCCAGGCGGATCGCGGACATCGTCGCCTCGGTGCCGCTGGAGACAAGACGCACCTGCTCGACGGGCGCGATGCGCGCGACGATCTCCTCGGCGAGCGCGACCTCGCCCTCGCCGGGCGTGCCGAAGGACGTGCCGCGCGCGACGGCCTCCTGGACGGCGGCGATCACATCGGGGTGGGAGTGGCCGAGGATCATCGGCCCCCACGAGCAGACGAGGTCTACGTACTCACGGCCGTCGGCGTCCGTGAGGTACGGACCGGTACCGGACACCATGAAGCGGGGCGTACCGCCCACAGCGCGGAAAGCGCGCACGGGAGAGTTCACACCGCCGGGCGTCACGGCCGCCGCACGGTCGAAGAGAGTCTGCGAAACTGGGGCGCTATACGGGAAGCTCACATGAACCATGGTGTCAGAGGCTTCGGACATCCTGCGGACAGGTGTTTCACTCGACGTTTTAGCCGGTGACCGTGGGGGAGGTCACTGACACGATGATCGGGTTGCGCGGCGGGGGCCGCGAGGCCTAGAAAAGCAGGGGCGGGCGCCCTGGAAAAGCAGTCGGGTGGAGATATGCATCGCGGTGGCGGACTGGGCGAGGGGACCGACGACCTGGGTCCGCGGCGTGCCCGGCGGATCGGCAAGCACCGGCGCGAGGCGGAAGCGGCCGAGGCAGAAGCCTTGGCACGGGGCGAGACGGAGCAGGACCGGGCGGGAACCAGGAGTGGCCGGGTGGGCGGGGTGACCTACAAGTACTTCGGAGCCCCGGACGGCGCGACCGCCGCCCGAGTGCCCATCTCGATGCGCCCCGAAGAGCTCGGCGGCGACGAGCTCGGCATGGGCGGCATGTTCACGAAGATCAAGCCGGAGACGGTGGCCGCGATGGTCCTGACCGGCATCGAGGGGATACCCCTGAACAAGGTCCCCCCGCTGGAACTGGTCGTCCTGCACCCCGACTACGCCGTGGTGAAGCTCCCCATGACGGTCGTCGACCCGCTGCGCGGCATCGGCGAGGAGTCGGTGGGCGCCGCGGCGTTCATCTGGTCCACGGTCCCCGACCGCGGCGGCCCGCGCGACGCGTTCAACGTCTATCAACTGCTGCACGAATGGCAGGACTTCAGCCACCGGCTGCATGACGCGGGGCATCAGGCGTACTGCCTGGTGTGGCCCTGACACCCCGCGCCCTGACAACCCGCGCCCTTGCGCTCTTGCTGCCTTGCGCTCTTGCGCCCAGGCCGGATCTACTCCGGCCGCAGCGCCGCGAGCTGCCGCTCGAAGGGGATCAGCTCGTCCTCCTCGACCGTTGCCGGTCGCATGATTCTGGCCAATTCGGCCGCGGCCCGCTCGATGCGGCCCTCCAGGCCGTCCGCGCCCCAGTCCTCGGACGCCGCGTACACGGCGGTCGGCACGACCACCGCCCGCAGATACGCGAACAGCGGTCGCATCGCGTGCTCCAGGACCAGCGAATGGCGTGCGGTGCCGCCTGTCGCCGCGATCAGGACCGGCGTACCGGCGATCGCGTCCTTGTCGAGGACCGTGAGCACGTCGAAGAACGACTTGAAGAGGCCGCTGTACGAGGCGGAGAAGACCGGCGTGACGGCGATCAGGCCGTCCGCGGACTTCACCGCGTCCGCCGCCGCGCTCAGCTCGGGGCCGGGGAACCCGGTGGCGTAGTTGTGCGCGATCTCCACGGCCAGGTCGCGGAGTTCGACGACCTCGATCTCCACGTCGGCGTGGCGTCCGGTGGCCGCCGCGAGGCGGTCGGCCAGGAGGCGGGTGGAGGACGGGACGCTCAGCCCCGCCGATACGACGACGAGCTTCATGCGGTGACCTCCTTCTCGGCACTGCTCTGGGCGGCCGCCACGCGTGCGGCGTGCGTCGGTGCGTCCGGGACGTTCGCCGGGCGGTTCTTGGCGAACTCCTCGCGCAGGACAGGGACGACCTCCTCGCCGAGGATGTCCAGCTGCTCCAGGACCGTCTTGAGGGGCAGGCCCGCGTGGTCCATCAGGAACAGCTGGCGCTGGTAGTCGCCGACGGCGTCACGGAAGGACAGCGTCCGCTCGATGACCTCCTGCGGGGAGCCGACGGTCAGCGGGGTCTGGGACGTGAACTCCTCCAGGGACGGGCCGTGCCCGTAGACCGGGGCATTGTCGAAGTACGGGCGGAACTCCCGCACCGCGTCCTGGGAGTTCTTCCGCATGAAGACCTGCCCGCCGAGCCCGACGATCGCCTGCTCGGGCGTGCCGTGTCCGTAGTGCGCGTACCGGTTGCGGTAGAGCTCGACCATCTTCTTGGTGTGCTCCTGCGGCCAGAAGATGTTGTTGTGGAAGAACCCATCGCCGTAGTACGCGGCCTGCTCGGCGATCTCCGGGGAGCGGATCGAGCCGTGCCAGACGAAGGGCGCGGTGCCGTCCAGCGGGCGGGGCGTCGAGGTAAAGGACTGCAGGGGCGTACGGAACTTGCCCTCCCACGTCACGACGTCCTCGCGCCACAGGCGGTGCAGGAGCGCGTAGTTCTCGACGGCGAGGTTGATGCCCTGGCGGATGTCCTTGCCGAACCACGGGTACACCGGGCCGGTGTTGCCGCGGCCCATCATCACGTCGACCCGGCCTTCGGCGAGGTGCTGGAGCATCGCGAAGTCCTCGGCGATCTTCACCGGATCGTTCGTGGTGATGAGGGTGGTGGAGGTGGAGAGGATCAGGTTCTCGGTGCGGGCGGCGATGTAGCCGAGCATCGTGGTGGGCGAGGACGGGACGAACGGCGGGTTGTGGTGCTCGCCGGTCGCGAACACGTCGAGCCCGACCTCCTCGGCCTTCAGCGCGATGGCGACCATGGCCTTGATGCGCTCGTGCTCGGTGGGGGTGCGGCCCGTGGTGGGGTCCGGCGTCACGTCGCCGACGCTGAAGATCCCGAACTGCATGCCGGATCCGGACTGCATGGCTGACTCACTCTCCGCAGGTTGTTGACTGTTCAACTATACCTACGGAACGGTGGCGGTCCAGGGGGTATTCCCGGGCGGGGCTTCGGCGGGGGCTCCGGGCGGGGCTTCGGCGGGGGCGGGGCAGGGCTTCGGCGGGGGCGGGGCAGGGCTTCCGCCGGACAGGGCCCGGCTAGGGCACGGAAGGGGTCTGCGGGGTCTGCGGGGTCTGTGGGGTCCGTGGGGTCCAGTGCGGGTCACGGCCCGTCTCGGCGAGCAGCCGCTCCAGCTCCCCGGCCCCCTCGGGCACGGCGACCGGCTCCCCGAAGACGCCCATCTTCCGGGCCGTCGGCGCCAGCCCCGCGACAGATTCCCGCAACGCGGCGACCACACCGCTGCTCTCAGGGGCCGCCTCGAACTCCTGACCCGTGGCACGGGACAGATCCCAGGCGTGCACCGTCAGATCGAGCAGCGCCATGCTGCCGACCGTCGTCGCGGGCATGCCCATCGCACCCGTGGTGCCCTCGTCGGCGCCAGGGGCGGACCAGGCGGCGACCAGCTTCCCCGCCTCGTCGGCGAAACGGTCGCGCCAGTCGGGGCCCTCGGCGACGAAGTCGGGCGTCTCGCCGAACTCGGAGTCCTGCTTGGCGGCCAGCGCCTGGAACTGGACGACCACCTGGTGGAGGTGGTTGACCAGGGCCTTCACGTCATAGTCGGCACAGGGGGTGGGGGCGGTGAGGCGGTCTTCCGGGATGGCGCGGACGACAGGGACCGCGTGGTCGGCCGCCACCTTCAGGAGATCACCGATGCTGTTCTCAGTCATGCCACGACGTTAGGACCGCGATCACCCCCGTGGCTTGAAGAAACGCGACACCGGCCGCAGACCCCCGGCATACGATCCAGCCATGGCCGACGCCTCCGAGCCCGCCCCGCGCAGCGACACCAAGGGCATCGTCGACGCCGCCGGGCTCTTCGCCCGCGCACGGTTCCGCCGGCACCTGGCAGCGCCCGCACTGCGCCCCTACGTGGAGCAGTACTGGCTGATCGACTGGGACCTGCCCCAGCCGTACGCCTCGCACGTCGTCCCGCACCCCTCCGTGAACGTCGTCTTCCAGACCCTCCCCGGCCAGGAACCCTTCGCCGAGGTCGCGGGCATCGGGCTCGACCTCTTCACCCAGAAGCTGGAAGGACGGGGGCGGGTCTGCGGGGTGAAGTTCCGCCCCGGCGGCTTCCGCCCGTTCGCCCCGGAGCACCCGGTCTCCGCCTGGACCGGCCGGCGGATGCTGCCCCTGGAGGAGGTGTTCGCCGAGGTCCCCGACGGCGCACTGGACGCGGTCCTGACCCCCGACGACGAGCAGGCGCGCGTGGCGGCGCTCGACGCCTTCCTCCTGGCCATCGGCCCCACCCCCGACCCCCAGGCGGACCTGGCGACGGCCCTCGCCGAACGCATCGGCACGGACCGCGGGATCCGCCGGGTGAGCGAGTTCGCGCGGGCGGAGGGCATGACCGTACGGACGCTGCAACGACTGTTCTCGGCGTACGTGGGGGTCGGCCCGAAGTGGCTGATCCTGCGCCACCGGATCCACGAGGCGCTGGAGCGGGCGGAGACGGACGCGGAGGTGGACTGGGCGGACCTGGCGGCCACGCTGGGCTACGCCGACCAGGCCCACCTCGTCAGGGACTTCACGACGACGGTGGGTGTTCCCCCGACGGCGTACGCGCCGCACTGAGGGGCAGATCGACGCTCCAGTCGTTGCACCGCATCCAGTGCCCCTTCGGATACTCGAAGTCGTGCTCGCCCCCCTGCGTGAACCCGGCCTTCCGGCACACCCCGTTGGAAGCCGCGTGGTCCGCCGAGGGAAAGGCATGCAGCCGCGGGTGCCGACCGGCGGCCCGAGCCTCCTCGACGACAAGCCGCGCGGCGCTCGCCGCGATGCCCCGCCCCTGGAACCCGGGCAGCACACTCCACCCCGTCTCCCAGGTGGACTCCCCCTGCCAGGACGTCTCCCAGTACCCGATGACCCCGACGGTGCTCCCGTCCAGGACGATCCGGAACATCTGCCCCCGCTCCAGCCCGAGGTAGCGGCGATGCCGGGACACCAACTGCTCGTGCGTCTCGGGACCCCCCAAGTGCGCGGTCATCTCAGCGGAGTTGCAGGCGACCAACAACTCGAAGTCACCCTCGGACCAGCGAACCAGACGTACAGACGACGATCTCTCCATACCGGCCACGGTACGGCGAGGGTCTGACAACGCCCCGCGACCGCTCGAAGAACGCGAACCAGCCGCCCCCGAGCTTGCCGCCTCCAGGCTGAGCAGGTTCAGGCATCTGCGCCAGACAGAAAACGTACGACGCAGAGACCTGCAGAGACCTGCAGAGACCTGCAGAGACCTGAGGGGTCATGCCACGATTCCCCCATGCTCACCGCCCGCTCCGTCGCCCTCTTCGCCCTCGCCGCACTCTTCGAGATCGGCGGCGCCTGGCTCGTCTGGCAGGGCGTACGCGAGCACAAGGGCTGGGCCTGGATCGGCGCGGGCGTCATCGCCCTCGGCGTCTACGGCTTCGTGGCCACGCTCCAGCCCGACGCCGAGTTCGGCCGCATCCTCGCCGCGTACGGCGGCGTCTTCGTCGCCGGATCGATCGCCTGGGGCATGGTCGCCGACGGCTACCGGCCCGACCGCTGGGACGTGACCGGGGCGCTGATCTGCCTCGCCGGCATGGCGGTGATCATGTACGCCCCACGGGGCCGCTAGCCCGGCGACCTATCCTGGCGGAACAGGCCAGGAACACACGTACGCATCAGGACGCACAAGGAGCAGCCATGACCGCCGCCGCGAACGCCGCGCCCGCCGCCACCCGCATCGCGATCGTCACCGGCGCGAGCAGCGGCATCGGCGCCGCCACCGCGCGCGGACTCGCGGCCGCCGGCTACCGCGTCGTCCTCACCGCCCGCCGCAAGGACCGCATCGAGGCACTCGCCGCGGAGATCACGGCCGCGGGCCACGACGCCATGGCGTACGCGCTCGACATCACCGACCGCACGGCCGTCGACGAGTTCGCCACCGCCTTCCGCAAGGTCGCGGTCCTGGTCAACAACGCGGGCGGCGCGCTCGGCGCCGACACCATCGCCACCGGCGACCCCGCCGACTGGCGCCAGATGTACGAGACGAACGTCATCGGCACCCTGAACGTCACCCAGGCCCTGCTCCCCGCGCTCACCGCGAGCGGCGACGGCACGATCGTGGTCCTCTCCTCCACGGCCGGCCACGGCACGTACGAGGGCGGCGGCGGCTACGTGGCCGCGAAGCACGCCGAGCACGTCCTCGCCGAGACCCTGCGCCTGGAGATCGTCGGCACCCCGGTCCGCGTGATCGAGGTCGCCCCCGGCATGGTCAAGACGGAGGAGTTCGCCACGACCCGCTTCGGCGGCGACGAGGAGAAGGCCGCGAAGGTCTACGCGGGAGTATCGGCCCCCCTCACGGCGGACGACGTGGCGGACACGATCACCTGGGCGGTGACCCGGCCGCCCCACGTCAACATCGACCTCCTGGTGGTCCGCCCCCGCGCCCAGGCCTCGAACACGAAGGTCCACAGGGAGCTGTGATGCCGGCCCCCGAGGAGAGGGCCGAGACGGCCGAGCAGCGCCACCTCACCCAGGAGACGAAGAACGAACGCCTGGTGTGGTGGTACCTGGCGTACTTCCTCTTCGGCATCCACATCATCGCGTTCGTCATGATCTTCGCCATCAAGAACGCGAAGTAGGCGTACACCCCGGCAATCCACATACGCGAGTCACCCACATTGGTGAACGCGTCGTATCGCCATGCCAGTTGGCGCGTGGTCTGCCTAGGCTCAGATCGACAACAGCACACAGAACGGCCCCGGCCGGGATTGCAGTCCCGGCCGGGGCCTGACCATCAAGGAAGGACTCACTTCCTCATGGCTGAGCGCGAGCCTAACGCGAGCTCATCGCAGTTCATGGACCTCGAAGTCCCCGAGTACGCCTACATGTTCGGCTTCTTGCAAGCCGACGGGCATCTAGCGCAAGGGAGCGGCCAGAAGGGCCGCCTGGCGGTCGAGGTCAGCATCCGCGACATCGATCTCCTGTACCGGTTCAAGCAGCTGACGCCCTACAACAGCAGCGTCACCGAACGCATCCGGTCCACGAACTTCGCAATGTCTCACCATTCGGCAACCTGGACACTGTGCAGCCTCGACGCCAGGACCAAGATCAATCAACTCGGTCTGCCTTATGGCCGCAAGTCCAAGAAGATCGCCCCGCCACGCACCGAGTTCTCGCGTCGCGACTACCTACGAGGAGTCGTTGATGCAGACGGTTCCATCGGCTACACAAGCCAAGGCTTCCCCTTCGTTTCGCTGACGACTGCCAGCACAGCTGTAGGGGTCTACCTCTGCCGCTACGCCCGCCAGCTCACGGGCGCCGAACGCCTGATCAGGCGCAACGCACGCGACCAGATCTACAACATCTCCTACGAGAAGGAGACAGCCCAGGCACTCGCAGCAGATCTGTACTACCCAGGATGCCTCTCCCTGGGACGCAAGCAGGTCAAGGCCGACGCACTCGCCTCATGGGCCCGCCCAGTCGACATGCGAATTGCGCACACACAACGGCGCTGGACGCCAAAGGATGACCAGGTCCTGCTCCAGCTCCGCGACGCCGCAGCTGCAGCCTCGGAACTCGGGCGGACCGAGAGGAGCTGCCATATGCGCCTATGGCGACTCCGCACCGGCCGAGTGTTGATGCCGACCGATCACTAGAACGCCGGACACAAGTGGGGCCGGGCCAACCACTGCCCGGCCCCACTTACAGCTCAGCCCTTGACGCAGACAACCTGCTTCAGCTTCGCCACGACTTCAACAAGGTCCCGCTGATGCTCCATGACCTGCTCGATCGGTTTGTACGCACCCGGAATCTCGTCCACGACGCCCGAGTCCTTGCGGCACTCGACGCCCCGCGTCTGCTCTTCAAGGTCCCGCACCGAGAAACGCTTCTTCGCCGCGTTGCGGCTCATCCGCCGACCCGCCCCGTGCGAGGCCGAGTTGAAGGCCTTCTCGTTGCCGAGGCCCTTCACGATGTACGTTGCCGTGCCCATCGACCCCGGAATGATGCCGAGGTCACCGGAGCCCGCCCGGATCGCGCCCTTACGCGTGACCAGCAGGTCCATGCCCTCGTACCGCTCCTCGGCAACGTAATTGTGGTGACAGCTGACCTCCGCCTCGAAGCTCGGCTTCGCCTTCTTGAACTCCCGACGGATGACGTCCCTCAGGAGGCCCATCATGATCGCGCGGTTGTACTTCGCGTACTCCTGAGCCCAGTAGAGGTCGTTCCGGTACGCCGCCATCTGCGGGGTGTCCGAGACGAAGACCGCCAAGTCACGGTCGACCAGGCCTTGGTTGTGCGGGAGTTTCTGCGCAATGCCTATGTGGTGCTCGGCGAGTTCCTTGCCGATGTTGCGGGAGCCGGAGTGCAGAGTGAGCCACACGGAGCCCACCGAATCGAACGACAGCTCGAGGTGGTGATTTCCCGCGCCGAGGGTTCCCATCTGCTTGGTAGCCCGATCCTCACGGAACTTCACGGCATCAGCGACCCCCTCGAACCGCGACCAGAAGTCCCCCCACTCCGCAGTCCCGAACCCATGCAACCTCCCCGGATCCACCGGATCCGCATGCATCCCCCGCCCCACCGGAATCGCCTGCTCGATCTTCGACCGAAGCCGCGACAGATCCCCCGGCAGGTCATTGGCCGTCAACGAGGTCTTGACGGCGGACATCCCGCAGCCGATGTCCACACCCACCGCCGCGGGACACACCGCCCCCTGCATGGCGATCACCGAACCGACCGTCGCGCCCTTGCCGTAGTGGACGTCCGGCATGACGGCCAGGCCCTTGATCCAGGGCAGCGTCGCCACGTTCTGGAGCTGCTGGAGTGCGACATCCTCGACCGAGGCCGGGTCCGTCCACATGCGGATCGGTACCTTTGCCCCGGGAACCTCCACGTACGACATAACGCCCTCATTCCCCCGTAGTTGAACAGAAGTGCTGAAAGTCTCGTAGCGCAAATACCGGAGCCAAGGTCAACGAAAGGTACGACGGACCGGCGTCCACGGCATTGCGTGCGATACACATTGTGTCCACCGGTCGCCCACCAGCGGCAACCCAATATCCCCGGCGAGAAGGAGCCCACACGGTGCAGCGGAAGGCGTACGTACCAGGCGTCGCAGCTCTCATCGCGGCGCTGCTCGCCGGCTGCACCGGCGGTGGCGCGCTCGGCGGCGAGCCGGACGACTCGAAGCCCGGCGACACCGGCAGCTCCACCGCGGCCGCCGAGCCCGGCAAGTACCGCACGCTCCCCGAACCCTGCGGCCAGGTCGACCGCGGCACGCTCGACTCGATGCTGCCCGGCATCAAGGAGGTGCAGGACGAGGAGCAGCGGGAGAAGGCGTACGAGGGTGCGCCCACCGTCACGTACGACACCGACCGTCGTGTGGGCTGCCGCTGGAAGGTGGAGTCCTCGGGCGCCACCCACCATCTGCTCGTCGACTTCGAGCGCGTGGTCTCGTACGACAACGGCGTCAGCGATGACACCCGCGCCGCGGAGGTCTATGCGTCGAAGGTCCAGAAGGCGGACCTGCCCGAGCCTTCCGGCACTCCGACCGCCGATGACGGCGAGAGCGAGGGCGAGGGCGAGGGGGCCGGTGCCGAGCCTTCCGACGGTGCCGATAAGGGTACGGATGCGGATGAGTCCGGCAAGGGCGACAGTAAGGGTGATGCGAGCGACAGCGCCTCCGGTGACTCCGGTGACTCCTCTGGCGAGGCCGTCACGCCCCCCGGTCTTGAGCCCCGCATCCTCGACGACCTGGGCGACGAGGCCTTCCTCGATGACGCGCTCACCACGTCCGGTTCCGCGACCCGGCACCGCACGGTGACTGTGGTGTTCCGCACGTCGAACGTCATCGTGACCGTCGAGTACGACGAGCAGCCGGGGCGTCTCACCGACATCCCCGACAGCAAGGAAATGCAGGACATGGCGCAGGAACTGGCCGGAGGCCTGGCCGACGGCTTCGACGAATAGCGACGGTTCGGACGGGTGCCCGGCTCCTCGGAAGCGGAGTCGTCCGCGTCGGGCACGGCGTACCGTGGCCCATCGAACCGACGACAGCCGTCTTGAGTGACTTGAGTGAAGGAACCATGCACCGACCAGCACAGCGACTCACCCGCATACTCACCTGCGCAGCCGCCGTACCGGTGATCTTCATTGCCTCCGGCTGCTCCTCCGACTCCGGCTCGGGTTCGGACGGGGCCAAGAAGGACTCGGGCTCGAAGGCTTCCGCTTCGGCCTCGGGCAAGGACAAGGCCGCGACCGTGGAGAAGGCGGCGTTCAGCAAGCTGCCCGAGCCCTGCGAGGTCCTGTCGAAGAAGTCGCTCGACGACCTCGTCCCGGAGGCGAAGGACAAGTCGGGCAAGGCGGGCACGTCCGACGACACGTCGGCGCGTGGCACCTGCTCCTGGGACAGCCTCGACAACAACGGCGTCGACGGCTCGCAGTTCCGTTGGCTCCGTGTCTCGCTGATGCGCTTCGACTCGGACGCGTCGCTGGGCAGCGGTGCCAAGCGCGCGCAGAACAACTTCGCGAAGCAGGTCGCGGACGCGCAGGCGACGGAGGGCGCGAAGAGCGTCAAGACGGAGCCGGTGCCGGGTATGGGCGACCAGACGACGGTCGTGGCGTACGACCTGAAGAAGGACAAGGAAAACTTCAAGCAGCAGACGGTCGTGACGCGCGTGGAGAACGCCGTCGTCACGATCGACTACAACGGCGCGGGCCTGGCCGGTGACAAGGCGCCGAGCGCGAAGGACCTGTCGAAGGCTGCCGAGAAGGCGGCGAAGGAGGCCTCCGCCGCGGTCGTCTCCGCGAACAAGGCGGGCGGCACGGACAGCGGCAGCGGCAGCGGCAGCGGCTCCAAGGAGTCGGACTCGAAGGACTCCGGTTCCGAGGACTCCGGCTCGAAGGATTCCAAGGACTCGGGCTCCAAGGAGAGCTCCAAGTCCAGCACCAAGCCCAAGAGCTGACGCCGGGCGGCGATAAGCCCGCGTACGCGTTACGCGGGCAACTGGCAGCCCAGTCAAGGCAGTTGTGGAGCCCGGCCCCCTGGTGGCCGGGCTCCTGCCGTACCGGCACACCGTCTTCCGCATGCGTGTGCCAGGCTGTCGCTCGCAACAAACCGAACAGGGAGGGGTTCGCGGGTGGCCGCGATGCAGCTGACACGCACGCACCGAATACTCATCGGCGTGGTCGTCGCCGGTGCGGTCGTCATCGCCGGTATCGGTTTCGCGGGGTCGTACGCGGCCGTGCGCGAACTCGCCGAGCAGAAGGGCTTCGGCAGCTTCTCGGTGGTCTTCCCGATCGGCATCGACGCGGGCATCTGCGTCCTGCTGGCGCTCGACCTCCTGCTTACCTGGATCCGCATCCCCTTCCCGCTGCTGCGCCAGACGGCGTGGCTCCTGACGGCGGCGACGATCGCCTTCAACGGCGCGGCGGCCTGGCCCGACCCGCTGGGCGTGGGCATGCACGCGGTCATCCCGATCCTGTTCGTGGTCGCCGTCGAGGCGGCGCGGCACGCGGTGGGCCGGATCGCGGACATCACGGCCGACAAGCACATGGAGGGCGTGCGTCTGACGCGCTGGCTCCTGTCTCCCGTGCCCACGTTCAAGCTGTGGCGCCGGATGAAGCTGTGGGAGATCCGCTCCTACGAGCAGGTCATCCAGCTGGAGCAGGACCGCCTCATCTACCAGGCCCGCCTCCAGGCCCGCTTCGGCCGCTCCTGGCGCCGCAAGGCCCCCGTCGAGTCCCTGATGCCGCTGCGCCTGGCGCGCTTCGGCGTACCGCTCGCCCAGACCGCTCCCGCGGGCCTCGCAGCGGCGGGCATCGAACCCGCGCTGCTCCCGCCGGCGCCGGTTCCTGCGGAACAACAGCAGCAGCCTGAGCTGGTGGCGCCGGCCGCGCCGCAGCTGGAGGCGGAGCCCGCGCCGCGGGCCGAGCAGGGGCAGCAGCAGGAACAGACACAGGCGCAGGCACAGGCACAGGCACAGGAACAGGGGCAGCACCCGCAGGGGCAGCAGCAGCCGGAGCCCGAGGTCGCGCAGGTGAGCCCGTGGTTCGCGGCCCAGCAGCCTTCGTACGTTCCTGAAGAGCCGCACGACCAGTGGTACGCGGACCAGCAGGCGTACGCGGAGCAGCAGGCCTACGTCGAGCAGCAGGCCTATCTGGAGCAGCAGCAGGCGTACTTCGACGAGCAGGGCGACCCTGCGGCTGCCGCTCCCGAGTCCGCGTTCCCGGTCCCGGCGGGTCCCGGCCGCACGCGTCCGCTCGGCGGTCAGCACTTGATCCCGGGCCCGCGCGAGGAGCAGACGCCCGACGTCGACGACGACCTGCGCGAGGAGGCGCCCGAGGTGCCCGAGGTGCCCGAGGTGCCCGAGGTCCTGGAAGCGCTGCCCGACGCGTCCGGTCTCCCGGACGACGTCTCGCGCGAGGACGCATACTTCGCGGCGTTCCGGAAGTACGTGAGCGAGCTCGGGGACTACCCCAACGCCCGGCAGTTCGGCCTGTACTTGATGGACCTGTACGGCGTCACGGGCCAGGCGGGCGGCCCTCCGGCGGAGAGCACCCTGCGCCCTTACCTGCGTGACTTCCGGGGCCGCTACCAGGAGGAGCTGGACTCCGAGTACAGCGCGTAGGGGCGCCGCGGCTCAACTCCTGCTGCGGGCGCGCTTCTTGCTGCTCTCGCCCCAGATGGCGAGGGCGGCGCCGACGAGGAGCAGGGCGAGGTACGCGGGGGTGGACAGGTCCCACCACTTGTGGAAGAGGCCCCACGGCTCGTCCCCGAACATGCGCCCGGCCGCGCCGAGAGCCCCCTGAATGCCGACGACCCATCCGACGATGGAGATGATTTCCTTCATACGTCCACGATCACCGGCCCCGGGGCGCCGTTCGTCCTGCCGAGGAGGGATCTAGGACTCATCCGAACGATGCAGGGCCGTGCCGGGCTCCCCGCTGATGGACTCCTGGTAGATGTCCGCGTAGGTGCGTGTGTCCTTGATCAGGTCGTCGCAGAACGCGGCGACGTCCGTGCCGACGAGTTCCAGGACCCCCTTGCCGGCGGCGACGCCCTCCTCGAAGAAGTCGACGATCCCGGGGAGCAGGCCCCCGTCGGGCAGGTCGACGGGACCGACCTTGAACAGGTACTTCTGCATCTCCTTGTAGACGATCTGGTAGTCCGGCGGGAGTGCCTTGACCCGGGCCAGGTGCGCCCGCCACTGCTTCTTGCCTTCGATGATGTCCTGGATGCCCACGTCAGCCTCCCAGCCGGCTCAGCTTCTTTGCGACGTTCGCGTTCAACTGCTCGCGCCACCGGTCGCGATGGGTCCGGGCTCCTTCTCCACCGGCCAGCGCCGTGCAGAAGCCCGGGATGTCGTCGCCGAACACGTCGTGGACGCTCTGTCCGTCGGCTGCCGACACTTCGAGCAGCCCCAGGGCGGAGTCGAGGATCGGTGTCAAATTGCGGCCGGTGAAGTCCCCGTAGGGGAAGAGGTGGGCGACGATCTGGTCCCAGGCCTCCCGGTAGTCGTCCGGCAGATCCTTGACCCGGGCTCCGAACGCCTCCCAGTCCCTGGTGAGATCGCTGCCTGTGACCTTCTCCCAGAAGTTCATCTCCCGCCCTCCTTGAGGCTGTCGATGCGTGATGAGACGTACTGCCATTTCGCCCAGAACTTCGCGAGTTCCTCGCGTCCGGCGTCGTTGAGCGCGTAGAACTTGCGCGGCGGACCGACCCCGGACGGCCGTTTGGTCACCTGGACGAGTCCGTTCCGCTCCAGCCGCAGCAGGATGGTGTACACCGTCCCCTCGACGACGTCGGCGAAGCCGAGTTCGTTCAGCCGGCGGGTGATGGCGTACCCGTAGGTTTCCTCGCTGCCGATGATTTCGAGCACGCACCCTTCGAGCGTGCCCTTCAGCATCTCCGTCAGGTCGTCCATCGCGCGGTCTCCTAGCACTAGCGGTACTGCGTGGTACCGAGTACCACTATACAGTATCACCGAGTAGTGCAGGGGGGTGCCCGGAGCCAGAAGCCCTCGACGGCATGCGAAAGGGGCGCCGCCCGGAAAACCGGACGGCGCCCCTCTCACGTACCACCAAGCGCGAACGCTAGGCACCCAGCAGCTTGCGCACCCTCTCCGCGCCCACGGCGAGCAGCAGCGTGGGCAGTCGCGGCCCCGTCTCGCGGGTCACGAGAAGCCGGTACAGGAGCGCGAAGAACGACCGCTGCGCGACCTTGATCTCCGGCGGCAGCTCCTTCGGCGTCGCGTCCGCGGAGAACCCTGCCTGCACCTTCGGCACTCCGTACACGAGGTGCGTGAGCCCGTCGAGGGACCAGTGCGAGTCGAGGCCCTCGAGCAGCAGCCTCAGCGACTCGCGGCCCTCGTCGTCCAGGGAGGAGAGGAGCTCGGCGTCCGGCTCGGCGCGCACGATCGTGCGCGCGTCGGCCGGGACCTGGGTGGTGATCCAGTTCTCGGCACGGTCGAGCCTCGGCCGCGCCTCGTCCAGGGACGAGATCGGGTCGGACGGGTCCAGGTCCCGCAGGATGCGGAGCGTCTGGTCCTCCGCGCCCGCGGTGATGTCCGCGACGGACGCGAGCGTCCGGTACGGCAGCGGACGCGGTGTCCTCGGCAGCTCCCCCGCGGCCGTCCGCACCGCGCGCGAGTGCGCGGCGGCGTCGGCGGGCAGCACGGAGCCGTCGGCGACCTTCGCGTCCAGCTTGTCCCACTCGTCGTAGAGCCGCTGGATCTCCTGGTCGAAGGCGATCTTGAAGGACTGGTTGGGCCTGCGGCGCGCGTACAGCCAGCGAAGGAGCGGCGCCTCCATGATCTTCAGCGCGTCCGCCGGGGTCGGCACGCCGCCCTTGGAGGACGACATCTTCGCCATGCCCGAGATCCCCACGAACGCGTACATGGGACCGATCGGCTGCACGCCGTCGAAGATCTCGCGCACGATCTGCCCGCCGACGACGAACGACGACCCGGGAGACGAGTGGTCCACGCCGCTCGGCTCGAAGATCACGCCCTCGTACGCCCAGCGCATGGGCCAGTCGACCTTCCAGACCAGCTTGCCGCGGTTGAACTCGCTGAGCAGGACCGTCTCGGTGTGCCCGCAGTCCGCGCACACGTACGACAGCTCGGTGCTCGCGTCGTCGTACGACGTGACCGTGGTGAGGTCCTTCTCGCAGGCGCCGCAGTACGGCTTGTACGGGAAGTACCCGCTGGAGCCGCCGCTGCCGTCGTCCTCGCTCGCCGCGCCGGAGCCCTCCGCGGCCTCCAGCTCGGCCTCGTCGACCGGCTTCTGCGACTGCTTCTTGCCGGGGGCCGCCTTCTTGGTGCGGTACTGGTCGAGGATCGCGTCGATGTCACCGCGGTGCTTCATCGCGTGCAGGACCTGCTCGCGGTAGACGCCCGAGGTGTACTGCTCGGTCTGGCTGATCCCGTCGTACTCCACGCCCAGCTCGGCAAGCGCCTCGGTCATGGCCGCCTTGAAGTGCTCGGCCCAGTTCGCGTACGCGGAACCGGCCGGGGCGGGCACGGAGGTGAGGGGCTTGCCGATGTGCTGGGCCCAGGACTCGTCGATGCCGGGGACACCGGCCGGGACCTTGCGATACCGGTCGTAGTCGTCCCAGGAGATCAGGTGCCTGACCTCGTGCCCGCGCCGCCGGATCTCGTCCGCGACCAGGTGCGGGGTCATGACCTCGCGGAGGTTGCCCAGGTGGATCGGGCCCGAGGGGGAGAGCCCGGAGGCGACGACGACCGGTTTGCCCGGGGCACGACGCTCCGACTCGGCGATGACCTCGTCCGCGTAGCGGGAGACCCAGTCGGTGGTATCGGTGCTCTGAGCCACGATCGGCACGCCTTTCTTCTTCCAACTCTTCTTCTACGTGAGTACCGCTTGTCGGAGTCATTCTCCCAGCTCCACCCGCAACCGCGAAAACCGCTTTTCCCTGCATGGGATACTGGGCGCGTCTATCTGCACCTCGAGGAGAACGGCATCCACTCCATGGCCTCGGTCACGTCCCTCACCGCCTCCGTCCACCAGCGCCTCGCGGACGCCCTCTCGGCTGCCCTGCCGGAGGCCGGCGCCGCCGACCCGCTGCTGCGACGAAGCGACCGGGCCGACTACCAGGCCAACGGGATCCTGGCCCTCGCCAAGAAGGCGAAGGCGAACCCGCGCGAGCTGGCGACGAAGGTCGTCTCGGAGATCACCGCCCCTGATCTGATCAGCGAGGTCGAGGTCTCCGGCCCCGGCTTCCTGAACATCACGGTCACCGACAAGGCGATCACCGAGAACCTCGCCGCGCGCGCCGCCGACGGCGACCGCCTCGGCGTGCCGTTCGCCGAGAAGGCCGGCACGACGGTGGTCGACTGGGCCCAGCCGAACGTGGCCAAGGAGATGCACGTCGGGCACCTGCGGAACTCGGTCATCGGCAACTCCGTCGTCAAGATCCTCGAATTCACCGGCGAAAAGGTCGTCAGCCGCCACCACATCGGCGACTGGGGCACGCAGTTCGGCATGCTCGTGCAGTACCTCATCGAGCACCCGGACGCGCTGGGCCACCAGGCCGCCGACGCCTCCGACGACACAGCGGCGGGCGAGGAGGCGATGTCCAGCCTCAACCGCGTCTACAAGGAATCGAAGGTGCTCTTCGACTCCGACGAGGAGTTCAAGACGCGGGCCCGGCGCCGGGTGGTCGACCTCCAGGCGGGCGACCCCGAGACCCTCGCGATCTGGCAGCGCTTCGTGGACGAGTCGAAGGTCTACTTCTACTCGGTCTTCAACAAGCTGGACGTGGAGATCCACGACGAGGACATCGTCGGCGAGTCCGGCTACAACGACATGCTGGCGGAGACCTGCCGCCTGCTTGAGGAGTCCGGCGTCGCGGTCCGGTCGAACGGCGCGCTGTGCGTCTTCTTCGACGACGTGAAGGGCCCGGACGGCAACCCGTCCCCGCTGATCGTCCAGAAGTCCGACGGCGGCTTCGGGTACGCGGCCACCGACCTCTCCGCGATCCGCGACCGCGTCTTCAACCTCAAGGCGGACACGCTCCTCTACGTCGTGGACGCGCGGCAGTCCCTGCACTTCAAGATGGTCTTCGAGACGGCCCGCAGGGCGGGCTGGCTCACCGAGGACGTCAAGGCGGTGCAGCTGGGCTTCGGCACGGTCCTCGGCAAGGACGGCAAGCCGTTCAAGACGCGTGAGGGCGAGACCGTACGCCTCATCGACCTCCTCGACGAGGCGATCGACCGGGCGTCGGCCATCGTCCGCGAGAAGGCCCAGGACCTCTCCGAGGAGGAGATCGCCGAGCGCGGCGCCCAGGTGGGCATCGGCGCGGTGAAGTACGCGGACCTGTCGACGTCGGCGGTGCGCGACTACAAGTTCGACCTGGACCAGATGGTGTCCCTGAACGGCGACACGTCGGTGTACCTCCAGTACGCGTACGCCCGAATCCAGTCGATCCTGCGCAAGGCCGACGACGTGTCCCCCAAGGCGCACCCCGAGCTCGAACTGGCCGACGCCGAGCGCGCGTTGGGCCTGCACCTGGACCAGTTCGCGGAGACGGTCGCGGAGGCCGCCGAGGAGTACGCACCGCACAAGCTGGCGGCGTACCTCTACCAACTGGCCTCGCTGTACACGACGTTCTACGACAAGTGCCCGGTCATCAAGCCGAAGCCGCCGCAGGACATCGCGGAGAACCGCCTGTTCCTCTGCGACATCACGGCCCGGACACTGCACCAGGGAATGGCACTGCTGGGCATCAGGACGCCTGAGCGGCTCTGATTGCTCCCGTGACTTGGCCCGGCGTCCCTGCAAGGGACGCCGGGCCAAGTCTTCAGGGGCGCGGGGAACTGCGCGACCAGCCACAGCGGGCCCGCAGATCTCAACCCACCAGCGCGCCCCCGAGCCTCCGCAGCCCTTCCCCGATCTCCTCGACGCTCTGCGTGACAAAGCACATCCGCAGGGTCGCGACATCAGGGGCCCCGGCATAGAACGGCGCCCCGGGAACGTACGCCACGTCATGCCTGACCACCTCCGGCAGCAGCGCAGCGGTGTCGTACCCCTCGGGCAGCGTCGCCCAGACGAACATGCCGCCTTCGGGCCGGAGCCAGGAAGAGCCGTGTGGCAACGCGTCAGCGAGGCCCGAGAGCATCGCGTCCCGGCGCAAGCGGTACTCCCCGGCGACGCGGGCGACATGCGCGTCCAGGTCGTTGTCCGCCAAGTACCGCGCCGCGGCGAGCTGGTTGACGGTGGGCGTATGCAGATCCGCCGCCTGCTTCGCCACCGCACACGCCCGCAGCAGCGCCGCGGGCCCGCGCAGCCAGCCGAGCCGCAGGCCCGGCGCCATCACCTTCGAGAAGCTGCCGAGGAGTACGGTGCGGTCCTGTGCCCCCGGGTACGTCGCGATCCACGGCACCCGTTCGCCCTCGAACCGCAGCTCCCCGTACGGGTCGTCCTCGATGATCCACAGGCCGCGCCGCGCGGCCACGGCGGCGATCTCCGCGCGCCGCCCGGCGGGCAGCGTACGGCCCGTCGGGTTCTGGAAGGTGGGGACGGTGTAGAGCAGCTTCGGCCGGTGCGCGGCGACGAGTTCGTCGAGCGCGGCCGGGTCGATGCCCGCCGCGTCGCACGGCACGGGCACCAAGCGGGCGCCCGCGAAGGCGAAGGCCTGAAGTGCCGCCAGGTAGCAGGGGCTCTCGACGAGGACGGTGTCCCCGGGCTCGACGAGCGCCGTCGCCAGGAGCGAGAGCGCCTGCTGCGAGCCGGTGGTGACGAGCACGTCGTCCGCGTCGGTGGGCAGCCCGCGCGCCGTGGTCCTTGCGGCTATCGCGGCACGGAGAGCGGGCTCGCCCTCCGTCGTGGAGTACTGCAGCGCCGTGCCGGGCGTCGTCGTCAGGACCGCCTGGAACGCGGCGGCGACGCCCACCGCGTCGAACAGCTCGGGCGCGGGGAGCCCGCCCGCGAAGTTGATGACCTCGGGACGCGCGGTGACCGCGAGGATCTCCCGTACGGGCGAGCCCCCGACCGCGGCCGCGCGCGCGGCGAACGGCGGGGTGGGGGCGGAGATTGCCTCGTCGGCTGTGGCGGTCATCTACGGCTCCTTCGGCGCGGGCGGATGGCTCGATTCGCACCCTAGGCACGTAAGTGCCGTCTACACGCGCCATTCCGGAATACGGACCGCGCCGGGGACAGGCCCCTGGCCGCTACGCCGGCGGGTCCGGCACGTCGTCGTTGTCGCGGTTCGTCTTTGTCCACTTCTTGCTGTTGAGCGAGAACCCGTAGACCTGACGCCCCTGGTCGCCGCTCGTCGCGAACGGCTTGCCCGTGTCGTCGATGCGCACCGTGCCGTGCCGTGCGCCGCTCGACCACCGCAGCTCCAAGTACCAGCGCACATAGCGGGAGTTGGCGGTCGCGTTGATGTAGAACGCCTCCGGGTCGCTCTCGCTCACCTGGTAAGGGAAGCTGTCGCCCGCGGACTGGGGGCTCAGGCGGGGCACCGACGCGTCCAGGTTGACGTCGAAGGAGTGCTGGGGCACCTTGCCTCCGCAGCCGACGCCGAGATACCCCATCTTGTAGTTGTTCCACGCGAGCGGCGCGCTGGTTCCGGCGACGCGGACGTTCAGGGACTCCAGGACGACGGTGTCGCCGCCCGTGCCCTGGACGGTCAGCATCACGGTCTGGTTCCTGGCGGAGACCGCGCCGTTCGCGTCCACCCAGCCGGCGGCGTCCTGCTCGTTGGGGGGCGGCGAGAGGTCGCCGGGGTCCTTGTCGACGAGGTAGGGGTGACCGCAGGGACTGTCCCAGTACTGGGGCTGGGTGGAGACGGTCATCGGGACACCGGCCTTGCCCGTACCGCCGCCCTTGCCGCCGTCCCCGGTGCCGTCCCCTGTGCCGGGCCCCCGGGTCTCGCCGCCGGAGTCCTTGCCGTCGCCACCCGGCTCGGCGGAGCCCTTCGCCCCCTTGCCCGGCTTGCCCTTCTCGGACTCCTTCCCCGAGCCCTTCCCGGAGGGTGAGGCGGACCCTGCGTCGTCCGGGCTCCGCTCCCGCTCCCCTTCGAAGGTGCTCGGGGAGTCGCTGGACACGTGGTCGCGGTCACCGCCTCCGGAGGCCGCCTGTACGGCGACGGCGGTGGCACCGAGCGCGAGCACGACACCGGCGGCCACGAGTACCCGCGCCCTGGGCAGGCGTCTCCCCTCGCGCCGCCCCGCCGCCGTGGGCGCCCGGCCGATCACGATGCCGGGTGCTCCGTCGTCGGAGTCACCGCCGTGGGAGTCGCCGTCACCTTGCGCACCGCTGCCGGAACGACCGTGGCCGGACGGGGCAGCCGCGGCCTCAGGTGCCGCGACGGCAGGGGGCTCCCCCTGCTGCCCCTGCCCCTGCTGCACCTGCCCCTGCTCCCCCTCCTTGCGGTCGCCTCTCGACGCGTCGGCCAGGATCCACCGCCGGTGGACCTCGACCATCTCCTCCCGCGAGGCCCCGCACACCCGCGCGAGCCGCTCCAACGGAGCGAACTCCGTCGGTACGGCCGACCCGCTCACATAGCGGTGCAGCGTCGACGTCGACATGTGCAACCGCTTGGCCAGCGCCCCGTAACTGAGCCCCGACCTCTCCTTCAGCTCCCGCAGCAACTCCGCGAGATCGCCCGCCCCCACGCTCTCTCCATCCCATCCGCCCGTTCCAGGGAACGGAGTTCTCGCAGCTCACAGCCGTCCGAATGTCCCGACGCCCCCAACTGCCGTGCCGCGCCGACCGCAGGGACGAACCCCGCACAAGCTGTGGCCCATACAAACACGCCGCAACCGGGAGCCTCTCGACGCGGCTCACGTCTCCCCCGTCACACCGAAAGAGACCAGCCATGCGACTCACCATGCGATCCATGCGATTCACCGCCAAAGCCGCCACCGCCGCCGCGCCCCTCACCGCCGCCCTCTCGCTCACCGCGCTCGGCGGCGCCGCGTCGGCCGCGGCCCCCGCGGCCAAGTCGGCGCCGGTCACCTGTACCGCCGCCACCACCGAGGTCACCGTCGAGCAGGTCGACCGCCCGCTCAACCACCTGCTTCTGAAGGCCAAGAACACGGGCACGAAGACGTGTTACGCGTACGGCGCCCCGTACCTCCGCTTCGACGAGGCGCAGTCCGCCACCGGGTGGCTGGAGGACAGCACGCCGCAGGCGGTCGTCACGCTGAAGCCGGGCCGGACGGCGTACGCGGCCATCGGCACGTCGTCGCCGGAGGGCTCGGAGGGCCGTCAGGCCCATGAGCTGGGCGTCCACTTCGCCAACCGCACGATGAACGGCAGCGTTGGCGCCCCGGCGGCGGTGAAGCTTCCGCGGGGCGGGGTCCACGTGGACAGCTCGGCGTACGTCACGTACTGGCAGACGTCGGCGTCCGACGCGCTGATGTGGTGACGGGCGCCGCGCCGGTCTCCGTCTGACACCGCGCGAGGCCAGGAGCGACAAGCGCCCCCGGCCTCCCCGGCACCCACTCACCAACCTCCCGGTAAGTACGCACAAAAAAGTGGGTACTTGTCCGCTTCCCCGCCCCCGGGAAGGATCGAAGGCGTTCCCACCCCACGCCTCCGATCGGAGTCCCACAGCCATGCCCGCACAGCCCGTTCAGCCCGTTCAGCCCGTTCAGCCCGTTCAGCCCGCGCAGTCCCCCGTCACCGTCCTCGGCCTCGGCCTCATGGGCACCGCGCTCGCCTCCGCGCTCCTCAAGGCGGGCCACCCCACCACCGTGTGGAACCGCACCGCCGCCAAGACCGGCCCCCTGGCCGCCCAGGGCGCGACCCCGGCGGACACCGCGGCGGACGCCGTCGCCGCGAGCCCGCTCATCATCGTCTGCCTCACCACCAACGAAGCCGTACGCGCCCTCCTCGCCCCGGAGGCGGAGGCCCTCGCGGGCCGCACGCTCGTGAACCTCACGAACGGAACCCCCGCCCAGGCAAGGGAGTTGGCGCAGTGGGCAGCGGCTCACGGCATCACGTACATCGACGGCGGCATCATGGCCGTACCGCAGATGATCGCGACGCCCGCCGCGTACATCCTCTACAGCGGCAGCGACGAGGCCGCCTTCGAGACGCACCGCCCCACCCTGGAGGCCCTCGCCGACACCAAGTGGGTCGGCAAGGACCCGGGGCTCGCCGCCCTCTACGACCTCTCCCTGCTCACCGGGATGTACGGCATGGCGCTCGGCGTCGCCCAGGCCTTCGCGCTGATCGGCAGCGAGGGCATCCCGGCCCGCGAGTTCGCGCCGCTGCTCAGGGACTGGATCGTCGCGATGACGGACGGGATCGTGCCGGAAACGGCCGAGGCGATCGACACCGACCAGCACCTCACCGACGTGTCCAACCTCGCCATGAACCGCGAGGCATATCCCAACTTCATCCAGGCGTACGCCGAACAAGGCCTGCGGACCGATGCGTTCGAGCCCTTCCAGGACCTCCTCGACCGTGCGGTGGAGGAGGGCCACGGCGCCGACGGCCTCTCCCGCCTGGTGACCCTGCTCAAGAAGAGCTAGGGAACCAGCACGACCTTCCCCGTGGTCTCCCGCCGTTCCATGGCCGCATGGGCCCGAGCCGCCTGAGCCAGCGGGAACGTCTGCACCGAAGGTGTCAACTCCCCCTTGGCGGCGGCCTCCAGAGCCCGCCTCTGGTGCTCGGGGCCGTCCTCGGGCCGCTCGATCAACTCCAGCAGCGCGTTGACGACGGAGATCCCCCGCTCCTCCACGACACCGGCGTCCGGCTCGAACCCTTCCTGCGAGGACCAGCCGATGACCACATGGCGCCCGCCCTCACCGATGAGCCCGAACGCGGCGGCGGACTTCTCGCCGCCCACCCCGTCGAGTACGACACTCACCTGGCGCCCGTCGAGCCGCTCACGCACGAGGTCCGCCCAGCCGGGCTTGTTGTAGTCGACGGCGAGATCGGCGCCGAGCCCCCAGACGGCCTCGACCTTGTCCGGCCCACCGGCGGCACCGATGACCACCGCCCCGAGCGCACTGGCGTACTGCACCACGAGCCGCCCGACGCCACCGGCGGCGGACGTCACAAGCACCACGTCGTCGGAGGTGAGCCGGGCGGAATCCAGGAGCCCCATGGCCGTCGCCCCGGTCATCACCATGGTCACGGCGGCCTCGAACCCGAGCCCGTCCGGCACCTCGTGCAGCGTCGCGAGGTCGGCCACGGCGAGCTCGGCGTAACCGCCGGGCTCACTGCGCGGGGTCACTACGGACCGCCCCAGCCACGAGGTGTCCACACCGGGCCCGACCGCGTCGACGACCCCCGCGACCTCCCCGCCGAAGACGGAGGGCAGCTCGGGCAGCGGCGGCGCCATGTCACTCGCCTCACCCCGCCGCATGACGGTCTCGACGAAGTGAACTCCCGCCGCCCGCACGGCGATCCGCACCTGGCCCGGCCCCGCGACGGGGTCGGGCAAGGTCTCGTACGTCAGGTTCTCGGCGGGCCCGAACTCGTGCAGAACAACGGCGTGCATAGCGTCCTCCTCAGAAGGTCGACGGTCCGTCGTCCGGACGCCGATGCACACCACTCTGTGACCTCAAGCAAGCTTGAGGTCAAGCGGGAGAGGCGAAAGGGGCCTCAGAGCTGCCGCGCCACCTCGGTGGCCCAGTACGTGAGGATCATGTTCGCGCCCGCGCGCTTGATGCCGGTGAGCGACTCCATGATCGCCTTGTCCCGGTCGATCCAGCCGCGCTCGGCGGCGGCCTCGATCATCGAGTACTCACCGCTGATCTGGTACGCCGCGACGGGCACGTCGACCGAGTCCGCGACCTTCGCGAGGATGTCGAGGTAGGGCCCGGCGGGCTTCACCATCACCATGTCGGCGCCCTCTTCGAGGTCGAGCGCCAACTCCCGCAGGGACTCACGGGTGTTGGCCGGGTCCTGCTGGTAGGTCTTGCGGTCGCCCTTCAGGGACGAACCGACGGCCTCGCGGAAGGGGCCGAAGAAGGCGGACGAGTACTTGACGGTGTAGGCGAGGATCGAGACGTCCTCGTGGCCGACCTGGTCCAACGCGTCCCGGATGACGCCGATCTGACCGTCCATCATGCCGCTCGGGCCCACCACGTGGGCGCCCGCGTCGGCCTGGACCTGCGCCATCTCGGCGTACCGCTCCAGGGTGGCGTCGTTGTCGACGCGCCCCTGCGAGTCGAGGACACCGCAGTGCCCGTGGTCGGTGAACTCGTCCAGGCACAGGTCGGACATGACGATGAGGTCGTCGCCCACCTCGGCGCGCACGTCGCGCAGGGCGACCTGGAGGATCCCGTCCGGATCGGTGCCGACGGTCCCGGCGGCGTCCTTCTTCGACTCCTCCGGCACACCGAAGAGCATGATCCCGGAGACCCCGGCCTCCATCGCCTCCACGGCGGCCTTCTTCAGGCTGTCGCGGGTGTGCTGGACGACGCCCGGCATGGCGCCGATCTCCACGGGGCTGCTGATTCCCTCGCGTACGAACGCGGGCAGGATCAGGTCGGCCGGGTGAAGGCGCGTCTCCGCGACCATGCGGCGCATGGCGGGAGTGGTCCGAAGGCGCCGGGGCCGGGCTCCGGGAAACGATCCGTACTTGGTCACTGTCTCTCTCACCTCACGAAAAGACTCCGGCCCCGGCTGAAGATCTCAGCCGGGGCCAGGGAAATGATCTAGCCCGTCCGGCACTTGAGGACGAACTCGGCGAAGCCGGTGATTACGGTACGCCGCGTTCCGTCCGCCGCCGAAGGCTACGGCGCCGTACGCCGCCTACGGGAACCCGGCCGCCGCTCGCTGGGCCGGGTGACGGGGTCCCCCGCCTCCAGCGCGGCAAGGCGACGCCGCGTGCCGAACTCGGCAAGGGCCTCGGCCAGCTTGTGGACGGAAGGCTCCGGAGCCATCACGTCCACCCGGAGCCCGTGCTCCTCCGCCGTCTTGGCGGTGGCGGGACCGATGCAGGCGATGACGGTGACGTTGTGCGGCTTGCCGGCGATGCCGACCAGGTTCCGCACCGTGCTCGACGACGTGAAGAGCACGGCGTCGAAGCCGCCGCCCTTGATCGCCTCACGCGTGTCCGCCGGGGGCGGCGACGCGCGCACCGTCCGGTAGGCGGTGACGTCGTCGACCTCCCACCCGAGGTCGATGAGCCCGGCGACCAGCGTCTCCGTGGCGATGTCGGCCCGCGGCAGGAAGACGCGGTCGATCGGGTCGAAGACCGGGTCGTACGGCGGCCAGTCCTCCAGGAGACCCGCGGCCGACTGCTCACCGCTGGGCACCAGGTCGGGCTTCACGCCGAAGGCGACGAGCGCGGCAGCCGTCTGCTCGCCCACCGCCGCGACCTTGATCCCGGCGAAGGCGCGCGCGTCGAGCCCGTACTCCTCGAACTTCTCACGCACCGCCTTGACGGCGTTGACGCTGGTGAAGGCGATCCACTCGTAGCGACCCGTGACGAGCCCCTTGACCGCGCGCTCCATCTGCTGGGGCGTGCGGGGCGGCTCCACGGCGATGGTCGGCACCTCGTGCGGCACCGCACCGTAGGAGCTCAGCTGGTCGGAGAGCGAGGCCGCCTGCTCCTTCGTACGCGGCACGAGCACCCGCCACCCGAAGAGCGGCTTCGACTCGAACCACGACAGCTGGTCACGCTGGGCAGCGGCGGACCGCTCACCGACCACGGCTATGACGGGCTGCCCGCCGTCGGGCGAAGGCAGCACCTTCGCCTGCTTGAGGACCTGCGCGATCGTGCCGAGGGTCGCCGTCCACGTGCGCTGACGCGTCGTCGTACCGGCGATCGTCACCGTCATCGGGGTGTCCGGCTTGCGGCCGGACGACACCAGTTCACCGGCGGCCGCGGCCACGGAGTCCAGGGAGGTCGACACGACCACGGTCCCGTCCGATGCCCCCACCTCGCTCCAGCAGCGGTCGGACGCGGTGCGCGCGTCGACGAAGCGCACGTCCGTGCCCTGGGCGTCGCGCAGCGGAACACCCGCGTAGGCGGGTACACCGACCGCCGCCGCGATGCCGGGCACGACTTCGAAGGGAATGCCCTCGGCGGCGCAGGCGAGCATCTCCTCCGCGGCGTACGTGTCGAGGCCGACGTCGCCGCTGACGGCACGTACGACCCGCTTGCCGCCGCGTGCTGCCTCCATGACAAGATTGGTGGCGGCTCGCAACGAGGACGCTTCGGTGATCGCTGACGCGTCGTCAACTGTCCCTGGCTGAGGTGTGTCCACACCTCCCCTGGCATGCGCGGAGACGACGTCGAGCACATCGGGCTCGGCGATCAGCACGTCCGCTCGGGCCAGCGCCTCTACGGCGCGCAGCGTAAGTAGTCCCGGATCTCCGGGTCCGGCACCCAGGAAGGTGACGTGCCCGTGTGCGGGAAGGCCGGGAAGGTTCGAGGTGGGGCTCAAAGTGCTCGCTCCCCCATCAGACCGGCCGCGCCCTTGGCAAGCATCTCGGCAGCGAGTTCGCGACCGAGCGCCAAGGCTTGGTCATGCGTCTCGGGCACGGGACCGGTGGTGGACAGCTGCACCAGCGTCGAGCCGTCGGTTGCCCCGACGACGCCGCGCAGGCGCATTTCCTTGACAATCTGCCCGTCGGCCAGCAGGTCGGCCAACGCACCCACAGGTGCGCTGCAGCCGGCCTCCAGGGCGGCGAGCAGGGATCGCTCGGCGGTCACTGCGGCCCGGGTGTACGGGTCGTCGAGCTCGGCGAGCGCGGCGGTCAGTGACGCGTTGGACGCGGCACATTCGATCGCCAGTGCCCCCTGGCCGGGGGCGGGCAGAACTGTGTCGACCGACAGGAAGTCGGTCACCTCGTCGATCCTGCCGACGCGGTGGAGTCCGGCGGCGGCGAGCACGACGGCGTCGAGCTCCCCCTTGTGCACGAACCCGATGCGGGTGTCGATGTTCCCGCGGATCGGCACGGTCTCTATCGCGAGCCCGTGGTTGCGGGCGTAGGCGTTGAGCTGCGCCATGCGGCGGGGCGAACCGGTGCCGATGCGCGCGCCGCTCGGCAGCTCCGTGAAGGTCATCCCGTCGCGCGCGATGAGTACGTCACGGGGGTCCGCGCGCAGCGGTACGGCGGCCAGGGCCAGGTCGTCCGGCTGTGCGGTCGGCAGGTCCTTCAGCGAGTGGACGGCGAAGTCGACCTCGCCGCCGAGCAGCGCGTCACGCAGGGCGGTGACGAAGACGCCGGTGCCGCCGATCTGCGCCAGCTGCTCACGGGACGTATCGCCGTACGTCGTGATCTCCACGAGCTCTACGGAGCGGCCGGTCAACCGGCTCACTGTCTCGGCCACTTGCCCGGACTGGGCCATGGCCAGCTTGCTGCGCCGTGTCCCGAGCCTTAGTGCCCTCTCGGTCATGCCCGGCCTCGATTCGGATCTGTTTGCGTTGCGTTCTGATCGGTGGGTTCATTGATCTTGTCGGCCCTGCTGACGGCGGCGACCGTCTGCGGGTCGAGATCGAAGAGGGTGCGAAGCGCGTCCGCGTACCCGGCGCCGCCGGGCTCGCTCGCCAGCTGCTTGACCCGCACGGTGGGTGCGTGGAGCAGCTTGTCGACGACGCGGCGGACGGTCTGGGTGATCTCCGCGCGCTCCTTCTCCGGAAGTCCGGGGAGCCGTCCGTCGAGCCGCGCGATCTCGTTCGCGACGACGTCGGCGGCCATGGTGCGCAGGGCGACCACGGTCGGCGTGATGTGCGCGGCCCGCTGGGCTGCGCCGAAGGCGGCGACCTCGTCGGAGACGAGTCCGCGGACCTTCTCCACGTCGTCGGCCATCGGGGCGTCGGCGGATGCGTCGGCGAGCGACTCGATGTCGACGAGGCGTACGCCGTCGATGCGGTGCACGGCACCGTCGATGTCGCGGGGCATGGCCAGGTCGAGCAGGGCGAGCAGGACGTTGCCCGTCTCGACGAGCGAGGGACCGCGGCGCTCGGGCACCCGCCCGGTGGCGGTCACGGCCGCGGCGAGCGCGGTGATCGTGTCGGCCTCGCTCTGCGGGTCGTCGCGGCGCACGGCGGGTGCGTTGTCCACCCAGGCCGCGTGCTGTTCAAGGGTCGCGGCGTCCATCCCGGCGACGGCGTCCTCGCCCATGACGGAGAACCCGACCCCGCGGCCGACGGCCGCCCCTTCACCAGGACCGCCGGAGAGCCCGAGCGGGCACGCCTCGTCGGTGTCGTTCTCGGAGCCGTGCGGGGCGGAAGCGCCCGCGGACGGGGATCCGGCCGCCGGCAGGCGCGCGGCGCCCACGGCGACGGGCGCGCCCGTGCGGTCGGCGACGCCCGCGGCGACGGCCTCGGCGGTCAGGACGAGTCCGGTCGCCCCGGTGCAGGAGACCGCGACATCTGCACGTGTCAGTTCCGTCGCCACCTGCTCCATCGGCACGGCGCGCGCGATGGTGCCGGTGCCGCCCTCGGAGAGGATCTCGGCGAGGCGGTGGGCCCGGTCCAGGGTGCGGTTGGCGACGACGACCTCGTGGACCCCGGCCCGCGCGAGCGTCGCCGCGGCGAGCGAGGACATGGATCCGGCGCCGATGACCAGGGCGCGCTTGCCCTTGGCCCAGGCCTCGACCGGCTCGCGCCCGGCGAGCTGTTCGAGGCCGAAGGTCACGAGCGACTGCCCGGCCCGGTCGATGCCGGTCTCCGAGTGCGCGCGCTTGCCGACCCGCAGGGCCTGCTGGAAGAGGTCGTTGAGCAGGCGCCCCGCGGTGTGCAGCTCCTGGGAGCGCGCGAGGGCGTCCTTGATCTGGCCGAGGATCTGCCCCTCGCCGACGACCATCGAGTCCAGGCCGCAGGCCACCGAGAACAGGTGGTGGACGGCTCGGTCCTCGTAGTGGACGTACAGATAAGGGGTGAGCTCGTCGAGGCCCACACCGCTGTGCTGGGCGAGCAGCGTGGACAGCTCGGCGACGCCCGCGTGGAACTTGTCCACGTCGGCGTAGAGCTCGATGCGGTTGCAGGTGGCGAGCACGGCCGCTTCGGCGGCGGGCTCGGCGGCCAGCGTGTCCTGAAGGAGCTTGGCCTGCGCGTCGGCGGCAAGGGCGGCCCGCTCCAGCACACTCACCGGGGCGCTGCGGTGACTCAGCCCTACGACGAGGAGACTCATGCCGGCATCACGGCGGGGACGTCCCCGTCGGGTCCTTTCCGCTGCTGCTTGGCGGCGGCGGGCGGCTCGATGCCGTCGGCCGCCGCTTCCTCACCGGCCTTGCGCTGCTCGTGGAAGGCGAGGATCTGCAGCTCGATGGAGAGGTCCACCTTGCGTACGTCGACGCCCTCGGGCACGGAGAGAACGGTGGGCGCGAAGTTCAGGATCGAGGTCACACCGGCGGCGACGAGCCGCTCGCAGACCTGCTGGGCGGCGCCCGCCGGGGTGGAGATGACGCCGATGGAGACGCCGTTGTCCTTGATGATCTTCTCGAGCTCGTCGGTGTGCTGCACCGGCATCCCCGCGACGGGCGTGCCCGCCATGGCCGGGTCGGCGTCGATCAGCGCGGCGACACGGAAGCCGCGCGAGGCGAACCCGCCGTAATTGGCAAGCGCCGCGCCGAGGTTACCGATGCCGACGATCACGACGGGCCAGTCCTGGGTGAGGCCGAGCTCGCGTGAGATCTGGTAGACGAGGTACTCGACGTCGTAGCCCACACCGCGCGTCCCGTAGGAACCGAGGTAGGAGAAGTCCTTGCGCAGCTTCGCGGAGTTGACCCCCGCGGCGGCCGCGAGCTCCTCGGAGGAGACCGTGGGCACCGAGCGCTCCGACAGTGCGGTGAGGGCTCGGAGGTACAGCGGAAGCCTGGCGACGGTGGCCTCGGGAATCCCTCGGCTGCGGGTCGCCGGTCGGTGAGTTCGGCCAGTTGCCACGGTGCTCCTGCGGGTAGAGCGGGGCTGCAGGCGGTCACACGTCCCCAGACCGCCCCGTCGAAAGCAGGCTATGTCTTTGTGAACGCGTGCACAAAGATGGTGTCCGATTTGCCCGGCCAACGTGACCGGGGTCACGCGCCCCCGGCGTGCGCTCCGGGAACCGGCACACATGAGGCTGCGGTGCTCACTTGATGGGGGCAAAACCGCACACTCTCCTCACGATCATCGCCCCCGAGACCAAACCGCCCACGATCCTAAGGGACCATTCGGGCCGTTTGGACTCGTCGGTCAGTGACGATTCGGACTACGGAGCGAGCTCGCGCCGCAGCCGATCTTCGTTCACCCGCCAGAAGGTGTGCTGTTCACCGTCCACCAGGACCACCGGGATCTGTTCCCAGTAGGCCTTGTTGAGCTCTTCGTCCTGCGTGATGTCCTTCTTCTCCCATACGACTCCCAGCTCGCCGCAGACCTTCTCGATCACCAGCTGTGCGTCATCACACAGATGACAGCCGGGCTTGCCGATCAAGGTGACCGTCCGGTCCTGGGGCTTCTTCTTCTCCGTACGGCGAAAAATCGGGCTCATGACACCATTCTCGCCCCACCGACGCGCCGCGCGGCCCGTCTCTTTAACGGTGCGGTCGCGGAGAGTTCACAGCACCGAATCCTGCCGACTCCGGAACGACCGAACGAACTAGCTATGCTCACGACATGGCCGCTCTCGGATGGCTCACCCCCCGTAGGCGCTCCGCCACCGCGCGGAGCGTGCTGGCAGGCGAGGCCTCGGCTGAGGCAGCGCGCAAGTCCTCCCAGGAGCTGGAGGCACTCGACGATCTCGCCGGGGCGTCCGCTCCCGAGGAGCCGGAGCCGGAGTTCCCGGTCGTCGGCGACGACAAGGCCGCCGCCTTCTTCGACCTCGACAACACCGTGATGCAGGGCGCCGCGATCTTCCACTTCGGCCGCGGCCTCTACAAGCGGAAGTTCTTCGAGCGCCAGGAGCTGGCCCGATTCGCCTGGCAACAGGCGTGGTTCAGGCTCGCCGGCGTCGAGGACCCCGAGCACATGCAGGACGCCCGCGACAGCGCCCTGTCCATCGTCAAGGGCCACCGCGTCGCCGAGCTGATGTCCATCGGCGAGGAGATCTACGACGAGTACATGGCCGAGCGCATCTGGCCCGGCACCCGCGCCCTTGCCCAGGCCCACCTCGACGCGGGCCAGAAGGTCTGGCTGGTCACGGCCGCCCCGGTGGAGACGGCGACGATCATCGCCCGCCGCCTGGGCCTGACCGGCGCGCTCGGCACGGTCGCCGAGTCCATGGACGGCGTCTATACGGGAAAGCTCGTCGGCGAACCCCTGCACGGCCCGGCGAAGGCCGAGGCGGTCCGCGCGCTCGCGTCGGCGGAGGGCCTGGACCTGGCCCGCTGCGCCGCGTACAGCGATTCGCACAACGACATCCCGATGCTCTCGCTCGTCGGGCATCCGTACGCGATCAATCCCGACGCGAAGCTGCGCAAGCACGCACGCGAGCGGGACTGGCGCCTGCGGGACTACCGCACCGGCCGCAAGGCCGCCAAGGTCGGCATCCCGGCCGCCGCGGGCGTCGGCGCCATCGCGGGCGGCACAGCCGCGGCGATCGCCCTGCACCGCCGCCGCCACTGAACATTCCCTCGGTCCTACCCCACCCGGGCTCCCGCCAGTCACGCCGGTAGCACTCGGCCACAACACGCCCCGCGCCGAGACGGAATGTGGACCTTTTCGATCAACAACCGTTCACTGTGCGCTACTTGAACGGGCATAGACCGGTAACAGAAGCGACGTAACCGGTGATTTGAGCAACTGGGTGTAGTGCCGCCTGTACGAAGCGTTATTCTCCTCAGACGCATTACGGACCCCACACGTCGCTACGACGGGTGAACGGTCTCGCACTGCACGTGATGGAAGCTCTGCCTCTGGGAGTCCCGTGTACCCACACGTCGGGGTTGACGCCTCGGGCCTGGCTACGCTGCGCGCAACGGTCGCCGACCGCTTGCGCGGCTTCGTCCCCACCGCGTACGCCGGCCCCGCCGTCCCCGCATTTGCCGTCCCCACACCCGCCGGGCCCGTCTATGCCCTGGCGGACAGCGGCGCGGCGGTCAGCAGACGGGCTCGTTCCGCCTCTGCCGCCACCTCAACCCCCACCCCCCGCCGTCCCGCCGCGGACAGCGACAGCGCCCGCATGATGGACCTCGTCGAACGCGCCCAGGCGGGCGAGTCCGACGCCTTCGGCCGTCTCTACGACCAGTACAGCGACACGGTCTACCGCTACATCTACTACCGCGTCGGCGGCAAAGCGACCGCCGAGGACCTCACCAGCGAGACCTTTCTGCGCGCCCTGCGCCGCATCAGCACGTTCACCTGGCAGGGCCGTGACTTCGGCGCCTGGCTGGTCACGATCGCTCGCAACCTGGTCGCCGACCACTTCAAATCGAGCCGTTTCCGCCTCGAAGTGACCACCGGCGAAATGCTCGACGCCAATGAGGTCGAGCGCAGCCCCGAGGACTCCGTCCTGGAGTCCCTCTCCAACGCCGCACTGCTCGAAGCCGTGCGCCGCCTCAACCCCCAGCAGCAGGAGTGCGTGACCCTGCGCTTCCTGCAGGGCCTCTCGGTCGCCGAGACCGCTCGGGTGATGGGCAAGAACGAGGGCGCGATCAAGACCCTCCAGTACCGCGCGGTCCGCACGCTGGCCCGGCTCCTGCCGGACGACGTGCGCTAGCGCCGCGCGTCACCAATAGCCCTCTCAATAGCCCTCTGTAGCCGTGCGGAGCGTTCAACTCACCCTCCGTGGCGGCCAGATGGCCGTCACGGAATTTGGGCGGTCCGATCATCCTCCGTCCGTAACCCAAGTGCCGCGACACTCGTTGTGCGGGATGCAGGCTCCCTGTGGTTGCCCCCTGAACTTCCCCGAGCTCTTAATGAGCAGGGGACGCCCTACTCGCTCACTCGATCGTGTGGAAGCGTTCAGGTAGTGCAACCCTCAGGACCCCCTGGGGAGTCGACCGTCATGACGAGAGGAGGTGCCGCCAGTGATCGCGAACGTATCGGCACACCGGCGGGCGAACGCCTTCGCCCAGGCCCTGGAGGAGCAATCCGACCAGGGCCCGGCGGCCGAGCAGTCCGAAGGTTCCGTCACACCCGATTCCGTGCCGTCCGAACAGACGGCCCCGGACCGGATGCTGACCCTCGCTACGGACCTCGGCGAGCTGCCGAAGCCGCAGCTGGACCCCGAGGTCAAAGTGGTCCAGCGGGCCCAGCTCGTAGCTGCCATGGAGGCCATGCTCCTTGAGGGCACGGCCGCGGGCGGTGGGACGATCGGCACCTCGGTGCCCGAACAGCGGTCCCGCAAGGGTGCCCACCGGGCCACGGGACTGCGCAAACTGAAGCCGCGCTCCAGGCTGTCGAAGGGCATCGCCGCGGGCGGGCTCACCGTCGGTGTGGCGGCCGGGGCGTTCAGCGGAGTGGCCGCGGCCAGCTCCGACGCGCTGCCGGGCGATTCGCTGTACGGCCTGAAGCGCGGCATGGAAGACCTCAAGCTCGGCATGGCCGACGACGACAGCGACAAGGGCGGGATCTATCTCGACCACGCGTCGACGCGCCTGAACGAAGCCCGTCGGCTGATGGAGCGGGGCCGCAGCGGCGACCTCGACCACGAATCCCTGGGCGAGATCAGGCGAGCCCTCTCCGGCATGCGGCACGACGCCACGGAAGGCCACCGCCTGCTGCACGAGGCGTACGAAAGGGATGGTTCGCTCGGCCCCATCCAGACCCTGTCCGCCTTCGCCGAGTCGCACCGCAGAAGCTGGAGCGACCTCCAGAGCAGGCTGCCCGTCCAGCTCGGGGACGTGGGCGAGCAGGTGAGCTCCGTCTTCGACGCGATGGACCAGGAAGTGGACCCCCTCCGCTCGCTGCTCCCCCGCACCCCGGAGAAGGGCAACGCCCCGGGACAGCCGAGTCAGGGCGGCTCCTCCGGGTCCTCCACCCCGGACAGCCCCTCGTCCCCGGATTCGTCCGCGGGCGACGGCTCGAGCGCCGACAAGGGCGAGCCCCGCCCGTCGGCACCGGACAAGAGCGAGGACGACGGCCTGCTGGGCGGCAACACGGGCGGTCTCCTGGACCCCCCGAAGTCCGACACCACCCCGAGCAGCCCGTCGGACGGCGACTCGTCCGACAAGCAATCCCCGCCGGCCAAGCCGGACGTCACGGTGCCGCCGATCCTTCCCGGCCTGCTGCCGGGCCTGGGGATCGACGAGGAGGACGCGAAGTAGTACCCGTGACGCCGGACGGGCTGGAACCCTCGTGGGTTCCAGCCCGTCCGGCGTCCGGTCAGAAAAAGACGGACCGCCGCTGCACGAGCAGCTTGTACAGCGTGTGCTGAATCTGCTCCCGGACCTGATCGGTCAGGTTGAACATCAGCATCGGGTCCTCGGCCGCCTCCGGCGGATACCCGTCCGTGGGGATCGGCTCCCCGAACTGAATCGTCCACTTCGTCGGCAGCGGCAACGCCCCCAGCGGCCCGAGCCAGGGGAACGTAGGCGTGATCGGGAAGTAGGGGAAGCCGAGCACCCGCGCCAGCGTCTTCGCGTTGCCGATCATCGGGTAGATCTCCTCCGCCCCCACGATCGAGCAGGGAACGATCGGCGTCCCCGCCCGCAACGCGGTGGAGACGAAGCCGCCCCGCCCGAACCGCTGCAGCTTGTAGCGCTCGCTGAACGGCTTCCCGATGCCCTTGAAGCCCTCCGGCATCACCCCGACCAGCTCGCCCCGCTCAAGGAGACGCTCGGCATCCTCGGCGCACGCCAGCGTGTGCCCCGCCTTGCGCGCCAGTTCGTTGACCACCGGCAGCATGAAGACGAGGTCCGCCGCGAGCAGCCGCAGATGCCGCCCCTCGGGGTGGTTGTCGTGCACGGCGACCTGCATCATCAGGCCGTCGAGCGGCAGCGTCCCGGAGTGGTTGGAGACGATCAGCGCCCCGCCCTCCGACGGGATGTTCTCGATGCCCTTCACCTCGACGCGGAAGTACTTCTCGTACAGCGGCCGCACCAGGGACATCAGGACCTGGTCGGTGAGCTCCTCGTCGTAACCGAAGTCGTCGACCTCGTAGTCACCTGTGAGCCGCCGGCGCAGGAACGCGAGGCCACCCGCGACACGCCGCTCCAGGCCACCGCCACCGCCCCGCGGCTCCGGTTCGGCCCCGGCCCTGGTCTCCGGCCGCGCGGGCTCCGGCTCGGCCCTCTCCACCTGCGGCTCCCCGTCCTGCTGCCCCGGCATGGCCGTGACCTCACGCACGGCTGCCGGATCGTTCTTGCGCCGGGCCGTGCCCCTGCGCCGCGCCGGGCGCTGCGCACCCGTGCGCGACCGGTCGTCGTCGAACGGAATGACCTTGGCGTCCGCCATCGTTGACGCTCTCCTCAGTTGGCGCTCTGGTTGCCCGCGAAGGGCAGCGTGGCGATCCGGTCGATGGCCCCCGCGACGGCCTGCGGCGGCAGAAGTCCCGGACCCCGACTGCGTACGAAATCCGCGAAGGTCTCCGCGGTCGTGTACTTGGGCTTGAAGCCCAGTGTCTCGCGCATCTGCCGGGTGGCCACGACCCGGCCGTGGGTGAGCAGCCTGATCTGCTCGGGCGAGAAGTCCGTCATGCCCAGGGTGCGCAGCGCCTGGCCGACCCAGGTGACCGCGGGCATGAAGACCGGCAGCGTCGGACGCCCCAGGCGCCGCGAGCACTGCGAGAGCAGCAGCAGTCCGTCACCCGCGATGTTGAACGTGCCGCTGTTGAGCGTGCCGCGCTCGGGGTCGCGCGCCCCGAGGCGCAGGACCTCGATCGCATCGTCCTCGTGCACGAACTGCAGCCGCGGGTCGTAGCCGAAGACGGTCGGCAGGACCGGCAGCGAGAAGTACTCGGCGAGCGGGGAGTCCGCGGCGGGCCCCAGGATGTTCGCGAAGCGCAGCACACAGACCGCCACGTCCGGGCGGCGGCGCGCGAATCCGCGTACGTACCCCTCGACCTCGACGGTGTCCTTGGCGAAGCCACCGCTGGGCAGCGACTTCGGCGGCGTCGTCTCGGTGAAGACCGCGGGATCGCGCGGCGCGGAGCCGTACACATTCGTGCTCGACTTCACCACGAGCCGCTTCACCGTCGGCGACTTCTGGCAGGCGCCGAGCAGCTGCATCGTGCCGATGACGTTGGTTTCCTTGAGCGAGCCGCGGTTGCCGCCGGCCAGCGCCGTGCCCGTGACGTCCATGTGCACGACCGTGTCGACGGAGAACTCGGCGAGCACCTTGGCGATCGCGGGCTGCCGGATGTCGGCCTGGACGAAGTCGGCGCCGCCCAGATGGTGCTCAGGAGGGACCGCGTCCACGGCGACCACCCGGTCGACCTCGGGGTCCCTCAGGACGCGTCGGACGAACCGCCCGCCCAGTTGCCGGGCCACCCCGGTCACGAGCACGACCTTGCCCAAGATCAGCGCCTGCCTTCCCCAGCCCTCGAAGTCCTGCCGCGCCCCATCATGTCTCTCCCGGCACACGCTAGCGGGTCGATGTTGCGCTGTGATGACCGCCTGATGCAGGAAGTGACGACAGCCACAGCAAACCGCCCGGACCAGGCCCTACGCCCAGACCAGGACGTACTCCGGATCGGGACGCACATCCTGCCCAGGGCATACGTTCGAAACAAGCCCCCAGGCGATCCGGCGAGGCCCGAAAACCGGCCGGAAGACGCCCGGCGGGTGCCCGGCGGGTGCCCGGCGGGTGCCCGCCGAGTGCCCCTGAGGCGGCCCGCAAAACGCCGAAGCCCTCCCGCCGGATGACGGGAGGGCTTCGGGACTCGCTGTGCAGCTGTCGCTTACTTCTTGTTGCGACGCTGAACGCGAGTGCGCTTCAGCAGCTTGCGGTGCTTCTTCTTGGCCATCCGCTTACGCCGCTTCTTGATAACAGAGCCCACGACTACCCTCGCTCACTTCTCTTCACTCGGTGCGGGGCAGCAGACTGGGCCCACACGACCTACGTCGGCCTAGCCTACCCGCCCCCGGGTGAGGGACGTAATCGAGGGGGATCGACCGGCTCCGATCAGCCCGCCTCGACCCCTACATAGGACTCGCGGAGGTACTCGTGAACCGCCTGCTCCGGGACCCGGAAAGACCTTCCGACCCGGATGGCGGGCAGATGACCGCTGTGCACCAAGCGGTACACGGTCATCTTGGACACTCGCATCACCGAGGCGACTTCCGCCACGGTCAAGAACTGAACCTCGTTCAGCGGCCTCTGGTCAGCAGCCATGACACCCCACCTGAACCTTCCGCACATGACGGGCACCGGCTTCCCCTTCCGGTGACGCTTCGTCGCTGCGCGCTCACTCCCCAGACTAGGGGCGGATGATGCGAGTGGGGAAGAGGAGTAGCGATCGGCCGCCTACTGTGACAGACACGCTCGATTGAGTACATAGCGAGTAAGCGGTCGGTAGTAATCAGACCGCACAGCGTCATCAAGCGGAACGACGACGGACACCTGCCCCTCGACCTCTCCGACGAACAGCGCGGGATCATCCGTATCCGCCAGACCGATCGCCTCAAACCCCAGCTGACCAGCCCCGCAGACCCATCCGTGGTCCCCGATGACGAGCTCTGGAAGCGGTCCTTCAGCCTCCGCGGCGGCCGCGAGAGCGGCTCGAACCGGGAGTGGAGAGTGGGTATGTGCGCCGGTCTCACTCCCGGTGGGACGCGCGCCGGGTTCCCGCACCAGCGCGACTCCTTGTACGTAGTCAAGGTTGTACGTGCGTAGACCGAACCGGGTCGTTATGTCGACACTGCTGCCCTGCGCGGGGGTGAGGACGGTGCACCCGGCCGCCGACAAAGCGTCCGCCAGGGCGGCGTAGAAGCCGAGTAGGCGGTGCGGATGACCCGTCCCGAAGAGCACGGGAAGCCCCCTTCGCGCCGCGTCCGCGAGCCTCTCGGCGAAGGCGTCGAGCGCGGCCAACGTCCGCTCCGGGTCGATGACATCGACCCCCGAGGTGTGCCCGGGGTCGGCGGAGACCCCGCACTTGTCCGCCATCAGCCCCAGCAAGTCACCGGGGCCCCAGCTCCACTCGGGATCGAGCCCGAGCAGTATCCGCGGGTCCCGGGCCGCGAAGAGCCGATAGCTCCGCAGGCTCTCTTCCCGAGTAGTGGCCACGGGCCCGGCCAACCGGGCAGCCAACAGATGCGCACGCAATGCTCCGGTGCTCAACACGGCACGATGCTGACGCACCAGCCGGACGTCCGCCCCAAAACCCCGGAAATCCCCCACAGTTGGGCTAACACGACGTACCGTTGTGGGCAGGCGTTCCGCAGGGCGGAACGGGTGGGCACAACACCGAAGCTCCCGAGCACCGATGAACAGTGGACCCGCCAGCGGCCGGGGTCTGGGGCGGAGCCCCAGTTTCGGGAAGGGGCGGGATCGGGGAAAGCCCCGCAGGGCCAGCCCGAACCAGTACGGCCGCCCCCCCCTACGCCAACAACCCCCGCAACGGAAACGCCGCCCGGCGAGCAGCAAGCACAGCCTGATCAAGCCGATCCGCAGGGTCGTACCCGTCCTCCCACTCCGCCCAGGAGACAGGCCACCGCCCATCACTCATCCGCGCAGGCGCCAACTGCCGAGTCCGCGCGAAGACTTCCTGCCGCCAGGCCTCGGGAGTATCCGCCGAAGGCAAGATCTCCCGCCCCGCGGCGATGGCGGTCAGATGCGTCCAGGACCGCGGCACCACATCCACCACGGCGTACCCGCCCCCGCCCAGGGCGACCCACCGCCCATCGGCGTACGCATGCGCCAGCTCATGGCAGGCCACCTGCACCGCCCGCTGCGCATCGAGCGAAACCGCGAGGTGAGCGAGCGGATCCTCGAAGTGCGTGTCAGCCCCATGCTGCGAGACAAGGACCTGCGGCCGAAAGTCAGCGAGCAGCTCCGGCACCACCGCGTGAAACGCCCGCAGCCACCCCGCATCCCCCGTCCCCGCCGGCAGCGCGACATTGACGGCAGACCCCTCCGCCACGGAGTCCGCACCCGTCTCCTCGGGCCACCCGGTCTGCGGAAACAGCGTCCGCGGATGCTCGTGCAGCGAAATCGTCAGAACCCGCGGGTCGTCCCAGAAGGACGCCTGCACCCCGTCCCCGTGGTGCACGTCCACGTCCACGTACGCGACCCGCTCCGCGCCCAGTTCAAGCAGCCGCGCGATCGCCAGCGAGGCATCGTTGTAGATGCAGAACCCCGAGGCGGACCCCGGCATCGCATGATGCAGCCCACCCGCGAAGTTCACGGCATGCAGCGCCTCCCCGCGCCACACCGCCTCGGCCGCACCCACCGACTGCCCGGCGATCAGCGCCGACACCTCATGCATCCCCGCGAAGGCCGGATCGTCCGGGGTCCCGAGGCCATAACTGCCGTCCGCCGACGCCGGATCGACGGAAGCGGCCTTGACCGCCTGCACGTAGTCCTCGCGATGCACGAGCCGCAGCGTCGAGTCACCGGCACGCTTGGCCGCGACCACGTCCAACTCCTGGTCGAGCCCGAAGGCACCGACCAGGCTTCTGGTCAGCGCGAGCCGGACCGGGTCCATGGGGTGCTCAGGACCGAAGTCATAGCCCGTTACTGCCTCGTCCCACATCAGCTGTGCGCGGCCGCTCATGCCCGTCACCGTATCGGTCCGTCTCGGGGGCGAAAGACCGGGCGTACAACAAGGTCACGAGCACCAACACCATGGGAACGAGCATCGCCCCGCGGTAGTTCCAGGCATCCCCGAGCGCACCCACCAGCGGCGAACCGATCAGGAACCCCACGTAGTTGAAGACATTGAGCCGCGCGACAGCGGCGTCCGAAGCGCCGGGAAAGAGCCGCCCCGCCGCGGCGAAGGTCTGCGGAACGATCACACACAGCCCGAGCCCGAGCACCGTGAACCCCAGAATCCCGGTCCACGCCCCGGGCGCCACCGCCACGATCGCGAACCCGAGCGCGCCCACCACCGACCCGACCCGCACCACCGCCACGGCCCCGAACCGCCGCACGCCCAGGTCCCCGAGCCCCCGCCCCAGCAGGGTCATGACCATGTAGACGTTGTAGGGGACGGTCGAGACCTCCTCCGAACTCCCCAGGACGTCCTGCAGATACTTCGCGCTCCAGTTGGAGACCGTCGAATCCCCGATGTACGCGAAGGTCATCACCAGGCAGAGCGGCAGGAGCAGCTTGAAGACGACCGGCCCGCCCTTCCCCTCACCTGCGGCAGCCGCATCTGCGCCGGCATCGGCGTCGACGTACCACCGACTCCCCACCAGCGCCGCCGGCAACAGCACCACGACCACCGGCAGATACGACACGAAGAGCGACAGATCCCAGTGCGCACCCGCCCACGCGGCCGACGCCCCCATGATCCCGCCCAGGCTGTACGCCGCGTGAAAGCCGAGCATGATGCTGCGCCCGGACGCCCGCTGCAGGCTCACCCCGAGCATGTTCATGGACGCGTCGAGCGCCCCCACCGAAAGCCCGAACGCCCCCAGTGCCACGGCCACTTGCCACAGGGTGTCACCGGCACCGACCCCGAGCAGCGCCAGGAGCACCACGGGCTGCGCCCACCGCAGCACACGACTGGGCGGCACCCTCTTGACCAGCCACTCCGTGCCGACGCTCCCGACCCCGGCGAGGATCGGCACCGCGGCAAGGAAGACCGGCAACAGGCCGTCGGATATCCCGTACTGATCCTGAATAGCGGGGATCCGCGTCACAAGGAGCGCGAAAGTGACGCCCTGCACCAGGAAGCTGAACGCCAAAGAGGCCCTGCCGCGCCGCAGCTCATCTGTCATGGCTGCTGAGCGTAGGACCCCTGACTACCGGTGGGTAGATAGATCACCCACCCAATTCCCCACGGCCCGCCCCGAGACGAGGCGAGGCACCCCGTCACCGCCCGAGCACGGCGACCTCCCCGGCCACCTGCCGGGTGATCTCCTCGGTCACCTTCTTCTCCATCGGATCGACGACCAGGGCACCACTCACCAGGACCGTCGCCGTGATGGTGACCCCGGCGATCACGCCGCCGAGCCACACCATGGTGTCGACGGGCAGCGTGTAGGCGCCCACGGCCCGCACCGCGGCCTCACCGAACAGCGCCACGCCCCACATCACCGAGAACATCCGCTCCATCCGCGCGAACCGCCCCCGCTCGGCGATCAGCCGCTCCCACGCCGCGGTCCGCACCGGATTCCCCTTGGTGACCCAGGGCTTGAGCCCGACGGTCATCAACGGCCGCCCGGCAGCCACGGACACAAGCACAGCGATCCCGATCGTCGCGGTGATCCCACTGTCCTTGGCGAGCATCAGCCGCGGATCCCCGGCCAGCAGACTGAGCAGCAGCCCCACGACGTTGGCGGCCAGGATGAGCGCCGCGAGCCCGTTGACCTGGCGCTCCTTGACCAGACTCCACAGCGTCCGCCCGGCAGGCACCACACTGCTCCAGGCGAGCGCCGCCAGCGTGCTCATCCCAAAGCCCTTGCTGAGCAGGTAGTACGAGGCTGTGGGCACGACCGCGTCCAGGACGAGCGGCTTCAGCGACTCCCACCTCGACTGCCGACGCGAACCTTCTGAGTCAGCAGCTGCTGTGGCTATGTCCGAGGCTGGGGTGGCGAGCTGGCTCATGGCGTCCGGTCCTCCGTCGTCACTGTCACTGGGTGCGTCCCGTTCGTTCTCGACGCACTCAGCTTCGCCGCGAGGACCCATCGGCCGACAGAAACGATCGTCCGGACCTCGCGATGACAAATGTCAGCCCGAACCCCCGGCCCGCGTCATACGAGCAGGTCAGCCAACTCCCCCATGTCCCCGAAGAGTTCAGTGGCCCCGGAGAGCCGCTCCGCCGGCGTCATGGCGGTGAACCCGTACACATCCATCCCCGCCGCCACAGCGGCCCGCACCCCCAACGGACTGTCCTCGACCACCACACACTTCTCGGGCGCCACTCCCATGCGCTCGGCAGCGTAGAGGAAGAGATCCGGCGCCGGCTTCCCCCGCCCCACGTCCTCGGAGCTGAAGATCCGCTCGTCCCCGAACCACCGGTCGAGCCCGGTACGCCGATGCCCCACCCGAATCCGCTCATGGCTCCCGGACGAGGCAAGGCAGTAGGGCACCCCACCGGCCACCAGCTTCTCCAGTACGTCGACGGCCCCCGCCACAGGCTCAAGCTCCCGCTCGAAGGCGGCGAAGACACGAGCGTGGAAGGTCACATCAAAATCCTCGGGCAACCGCTGCCCACTGCGCTCAAGAACAAGATCGTGTACGCGATGAACGGCCGCCCCCATGTAGTCACGGAGGGAGTCCTCATACGTGGTGGGGTGCCCGAGCTCGGTCAGATAGGCGGCAAGAATCGTGTTGGAAAGCGGCTCACTGTCCACAAGGATGCCGTCATTGTCGAAGATGACCAGGTCGTATCGCATAACTCGACCCTAAACGCAGAAAACCCCCGCACCCAGAGGGTGCGGGGGTTTCCCGTTAATAATAGTTCGGCGGCGTCCTACTCTCCCACAGGGTCCCCCCTGCAGTACCATCGGCGCTGTGAGGCTTAGCTTCCGGGTTCGGAATGTAACCGGGCGTTTCCCTCACGCTATGACCACCGAAACACTATGAAACTGTCAACCGCACCGTAGTCGTGGCCCGACATACGGGGTTGTTCGTGGTTTCAGAACCAACACAGTGGACGCGAGCAACTGAGGACAAGCCCTCGGCCTATTAGTACCAGTCACCTCCACCCGTTGCCGGGCTTCCAGATCTGGCCTATCAACCCAGTCGTCTACTGGGAGCCTTAACCCCTCAAGGGGGTGGGAATACTCATCTCGAAGCAGGCTTCCCGCTTAGATGCTTTCAGCGGTTATCCTTTCCGAACGTAGCCAACCAGCCATGCCCTTGGCAGGACAACTGGCACACCAGAGGTTCGTCCGTCCCGGTCCTCTCGTACTAGGGACAGCCCTTCTCAATATTCCTACGCGCACAGCGGATAGGGACCGAACTGTCTCACGACGTTCTAAACCCAGCTCGCGTACCGCTTTAATGGGCGAACAGCCCAACCCTTGGGACCGACTCCAGCCCCAGGATGCGACGAGCCGACATCGAGGTGCCAAACCATCCCGTCGATATGGACTCTTGGGGAAGATCAGCCTGTTATCCCCGGGGTACCTTTTATCCGTTGAGCGACGGCGCTTCCACAAGCCACCGCCGGATCACTAGTCCCGACTTTCGTCCCTGCTCGACCCGTCGGTCTCACAGTCAAGCTCCCTTGTGCACTTACACTCAACACCTGATTACCAACCAGGCTGAGGGAACCTTTGGGCGCCTCCGTTACTCTTTAGGAGGCAACCGCCCCAGTTAAACTACCCATCAGACACTGTCCCTGATCCGGATCACGGACCCAGGTTAGACATCCAGCACGACCAGAGTGGTATTTCAACGTTGACTCCACGAACACTGGCGTGCCCGCTTCAAAGTCTCCCACCTATCCTACACAAGCCGAACCGAACACCAATATCAAACTGTAGTAAAGGTCCCGGGGTCTTTCCGTCCTGCTGCGCGAAACGAGCATCTTTACTCGTAGTGCAATTTCACCGGGCCTATGGTTGAGACAGTCGAGAAGTCGTTACGCCATTCGTGCAGGTCGGAACTTACCCGACAAGGAATTTCGCTACCTTAGGATGGTTATAGTTACCACCGCCGTTTACTGGCGCTTAAGTTCTCAGCTTCGCACACCCGAAAGTGCACTAACCGGTCCCCTTAACGTTCCAGCACCGGGCAGGCGTCAGTCCGTATACATCGCCTTACGGCTTCGCACGGACCTGTGTTTTTAGTAAACAGTCGCTTCTCGCTGGTCTCTGCGGCCACCCCCAGCTCACGGAGTAAATCCGATCACCAAAGATGGCCCCCCTTCTCCCGAAGTTACGGGGGCATTTTGCCGAGTTCCTTAACCATAGTTCACCCGAACGCCTCGGTATTCTCTACCTGACCACCTGAGTCGGTTTAGGGTACGGGCCGCCATGAAACTCGCTAGAGGCTTTTCTCGACAGCATAGGATCATCCACTTCACCACAATCGGCTCGGCATCAGGTCTCACCCACATGTCATCCGGATTTACCTAGATGACGGGCTACACCCTTACCCCGGGACTACCACCGCCCGGGCTGGACTACCTTCCTGCGTCACCCCATCACTCACCTACTACCACCTTGGGTCGGCGGCTCCACCACTTCCCTTTGCCCGAAGGCTCCAAGACGGCTTCACGGCCTTAGCATTAATGGGCTCGATGTTTGACGCTTCACAGCGGGTACCGGAATATCAACCGGTTATCCATCGACTACGCCTGTCGGCCTCGCCTTAGGTCCCGACTTACCCTGGGCAGATCAGCTTGACCCAGGAACCCTTAGTCAATCGGCGCACACGTTTCTCACGTATGTATCGCTACTCATGCCTGCATTCTCACTCGTGAACCGTCCACCACTAGCTTCCGCTGCAGCTTCACCCGGCACACGACGCTCCCCTACCCATCCCAGCAGGCGTTGGCCCTATATGCTGGAATGACACGACTTCGGCGGTACGCTTGAGCCCCGCTACATTGTCGGCGCGGAATCACTTGACCAGTGAGCTATTACGCACTCTTTCAAGGGTGGCTGCTTCTAAGCCAACCTCCTGGTTGTCTCTGCGACTCCACATCCTTTCCCACTTAGCGTACGCTTAGGGGCCTTAGTCGATGCTCTGGGCTGTTTCCCTCTCGACCATGGAGCTTATCCCCCACAGTCTCACTGCCGCGCTCTCACTTACCGGCATTCGGAGTTTGGCTAAGGTCAGTAACCCGGTAGGGCCCATCGCCTATCCAGTGCTCTACCTCCGGCAAGAAACACACGACGCTGCACCTAAATGCATTTCGGGGAGAACCAGCTATCACGGAGTTTGATTGGCCTTTCACCCCTAACCACAGGTCATCCCCCAGGTTTTCAACCCTGGTGGGTTCGGTCCTCCACGACCTCTTACAGCCGCTTCAACCTGCCCATGGCTAGATCACTCCGCTTCGGGTCTTGAGCGCGCTACTAAATCGCCCTATTCGGACTCGCTTTCGCTACGGCTTCCCCACACGGGTTAACCTCGCAACGCACCGCAAACTCGCAGGCTCATTCTTCAAAAGGCACGCAGTCACGACGTACAGCACAAGTGCTGCACGCGACGCTCCCACGGCTTGTAGGCACACGGTTTCAGGTACTATTTCACTCCGCTCCCGCGGTACTTTTCACCATTCCCTCACGGTACTATCCGCTATCGGTCACCAGGGAATATTTAGGCTTAACGGGTGGTCCCGCCAGATTCACACGGGATTTCTCGGGCCCCGTGCTACTTGGGTGTCTCTCAAACGAGCCGTTGATGTTTCGACTACGGGGGTCTTACCCTCTACGCCGGACCTTTCGCATGTCCTTCGCCTACACCAACGGTTTCTGACTCGTCTCACAGCCGGCAGACTGTGAAAGAGAGATCCCACAACCCCGCACACGCAACCCCTGCCGGGTCTCACACGTATACGGTTTGGCCTCATCCGGTTTCGCTCGCCACTACTCCCGGAATCACGGTTGTTTTCTCTTCCTGCGGGTACTGAGATGTTTCACTTCCCCGCGTTCCCTCCACACTGCCTATGTGTTCAGCAGCGGGTGACAGCCCATGACGACTGCCGGGTTTCCCCATTCGGAAACCCCCGGATCAAAGCCTGGTTGACGACTCCCCGGGGACTATCGTGGCCTCCCACGTCCTTCATCGGTTCCTGGTGCCAAGGCATCCACCGTGCGCCCTTAAAAACTTGGCCACAGATGCTCGCGTCCACTGTGCAGTTCTCAAACAACGACCAACCACCCGTCACACACCCTTACCAGGATGCTTCACCGGGGTCGGCATTGAGGTCGGGAACAAGTCCGTACCCTCAGATACCCAACAGCGTGCCCGGCCCGACCAATCAAGACTCTGTTTTCCACGCCGAAGCAGTACTTACAGTCCCTAACCGATCGTGCCGAATAGTCAACGTTCCACCCATGAGCTAACCACCGTCGAACATTTGCCGACGTTATGGCTCTTGGACCACCAAGCAAGCTTGGCAGTCTAGATGCTCCTTAGAAAGGAGGTGATCCAGCCGCACCTTCCGGTACGGCTACCTTGTTACGACTTCGTCCCAATCGCCAGTCCCACCTTCGACAGCTCCCTCCCACAAGGGGTTGGGCCACCGGCTTCGGGTGTTACCGACTTTCGTGACGTGACGGGCGGTGTGTACAAGGCCCGGGAACGTATTCACCGCAGCAATGCTGATCTGCGATTACTAGCAACTCCGACTTCATGGGGTCGAGTTGCAGACCCCAATCCGAACTGAGACAGGCTTTTTGAGATTCGCTCCGCCTCGCGGCTTCGCAGCTCATTGTACCTGCCATTGTAGCACGTGTGCAGCCCAAGACATAAGGGGCATGATGACTTGACGTCGTCCCCACCTTCCTCCGAGTTGACCCCGGCAGTCTCCTGTGAGTCCCCATCACCCCGAAGGGCATGCTGGCAACACAGAACAAGGGTTGCGCTCGTTGCGGGACTTAACCCAACATCTCACGACACGAGCTGACGACAGCCATGCACCACCTGTATACCGACCACAAGGGGGGCACCATCTCTGATGCTTTCCGGTATATGTCAAGCCTTGGTAAGGTTCTTCGCGTTGCGTCGAATTAAGCCACATGCTCCGCTGCTTGTGCGGGCCCCCGTCAATTCCTTTGAGTTTTAGCCTTGCGGCCGTACTCCCCAGGCGGGGAACTTAATGCGTTAGCTGCGGCACCGACGACGTGGAATGTCGCCAACACCTAGTTCCCACCGTTTACGGCGTGGACTACCAGGGTATCTAATCCTGTTCGCTCCCCACGCTTTCGCTCCTCAGCGTCAGTAATGGCCCAGAGATCCGCCTTCGCCACCGGTGTTCCTCCTGATATCTGCGCATTTCACCGCTACACCAGGAATTCCGATCTCCCTACCACACTCTAGCCTGCCCGTATCGACTGCAGACCCGGGGTTAAGCCCCGGGCTTTCACAACCGACGTGACAAGCCGCCTACGAGCTCTTTACGCCCAATAATTCCGGACAACGCTTGCGCCCTACGTATTACCGCGGCTGCTGGCACGTAGTTAGCCGGCGCTTCTTCTGCAGGTACCGTCACTTTCGCTTCTTCCCTGCTGAAAGAGGTTTACAACCCGAAGGCCGTCATCCCTCACGCGGCGTCGCTGCATCAGGCTTTCGCCCATTGTGCAATATTCCCCACTGCTGCCTCCCGTAGGAGTCTGGGCCGTGTCTCAGTCCCAGTGTGGCCGGTCGCCCTCTCAGGCCGGCTACCCGTCGTCGCCTTGGTGAGCTTCTACCTCACCAACTAGCTGATAGGCCGCGGGCTCATCCTGCACCGCCGGAGCTTTCAACCCCCTCCCATGCGAGAGGGGATATCATCCGGTATTAGACCCCGTTTCCAGGGCTTGTCCCAGAGTGCAGGGCAGATTGCCCACGTGTTACTCACCCGTTCGCCACTAATCCACCCCGAAGGGCTTCATCGTTCGACTTGCATGTGTTAAGCACGCCGCCAGCGTTCGTCCTGAGCCAGGATCAAACTCTCCGTGAATGTTTACCCGTAATCGGGTGCACATCCGCGTTGAGCGGAACCAGGAAGAGGAATAATCTTCCGGTTCACAGCGTCCTCGCTGATGTTTTCTTCAAAGGAACCTCGTCCCGACCATGACGGCCGGAGACGGGGTATCAACATATCTGGCGTTGACTTTTGGCACGCTGTTGAGTTCTCAAGGAACGGACGCTTCCTTTGTACTCACCCTCTCGGGCTTTCCTCCGGGCGCTTCCCTTCGGTGTTTCTTTTTGTTCTTCGTTCTTGCGTTTCCGACTCTATCAGACTCTTTCGTGTCCGATTTTCCTCGGTGCCTTTCAGGTTTCCGCTCCGGCCTTTCGGCTTTCGCGTTTCCCTTTCCGGCGGTTCCGACTCTACCAGATCCTTTCGGGCCTGATTCCCAGTCAGCGGGGCTTGTCTTCCCGGCTGTTGGGCCGTTCCGACGAGTGAGACTTTAGCGGAATCCAGGCTCCCGATCCAAATCGGGGCGTCCTTTCGAACGCGGATTCCTCATTTCGCAAATGCGCATGAAAACGAACAGACGACGGGTCATCGAAGAGACACGACATCGATCGCTTGAATGGTTCTTGCGGAATGGCTGCCCGGGGACCGACCAAGGGTCGACGCTCACGTCGGGCAACTCGGAGAACACTACGTATGCGGTCCGGGCGTGTCAACCCCGGTACACGGCGGCCCCCGAGGGCTACTGTAGGAGCCGTGACTACGCATGCGCACACCCAGCTGTGGTGGGCCGCCTGACGGCGGCCGTACATACGCATGTACTCAACGGCTGCCGACTCGGCGGCCGTTTCTTGTTTCTCCCCTGGAGGACCCGGAGCCCGGTCGTCGGGCCGACGGTCCTGACCAGGAGGCGGAGACATGACGAGGATCTTCAGCGGGATCAAGCCGACGGGGCATCTGACCCTGGGCAACTACCTGGGCGCCGTGCGCCAGTGGGCAGAGGTTGATCAGCACCGCGCCGAGTCGCTGTTCAGCATCGTCGATCTGCACGCCCTGACCGTGGACCACGATCCCGGCCGGGTGCGCAGGCTCAGTCGGCAGGCGGCGACGCTGTTGCTCGCGTCGGGGATCGATCCCGAGCGGGCCACCGTGTTCGTACAGAGCCATGTCGACGAGCACGCCCGGCTCTCGTATCTGCTCGAGTGCGTCGCGACGGACGGCGAGATGCGGCGGATGATCCAGTACAAGGAGAAATCCGCGCTTGAGCGGGCCCGCGGCGGGAGTGTGCGTCTTTCGCTGCTCACCTATCCCGTGCTGATGGCGGCGGACATCCTGGCGTACGGGGCGGATCAGGTGCCGGTCGGGGACGACCAGGTGCAGCACGTCGAGCTCACCCGGGATCTGGCGGTGCGGTTCAACCAGCGGTACGGACACACGTTCGTGGTGCCGCGGGCCACGTATCCCAAGGTGGCGGCCAGGGTCATGGATCTGCAGGATCCGACGACGAAGATGGGGAAGTCCGGCGATGCGGGGGCCGGGATCGTCTATCTGCTCGACGAGCCGGACGTCGTGCGGAAGAAGATCCTGCGCGCGGTCACGGACAGCGGGAGCGAGGTCGAGTACGACCGGGAGACCAAGCCGGGGATCTCGAACCTGCTGGAGATCCTGGCGTCCTGTGAGGGTGGGAACCCCGAGGGCTTGAGCGGTGTATATGAGTCGTACGGGGCTTTGAAGAAGGACACCGCCGACGCCGTGGTGGAGATGCTGAGGCCCGTGCAGGAGAAGCACAAGGAGCTGGTTGCTGATCCCGCGTATGTGGAGGAGGTGTTGCGGCGGGGAGCTGAGCGGGCCAGGGCGATGGCCAGGCCGACGGTGGACACCGCCTATCGCGCGATCGGTCTGCTGCCGCCGGTGAACGAAGTGGAGTAGCGGCGGGCCGCTTTCCGGGGTGTGCCGGGGCCGTGTTCGGGGCGCGGCCCGTGCGCGCCCCGGGTCCCCGGCTCCGGTCGGTCAGCTGTTGTTGCCGGAGGCCAGTTCGCGGCTGCGGTCGCGGGCGGCTTCGAGGGCGGCGATGAGGGCTGCTCGTACGCCGTGGTTCTCGAGTTCGCGGATGGCGTTGATGGTGGTGCCTGCGGGGGAGGTGACGTTCTCGCGGAGCTTGACCGGGTGTTCGCCGCTGTCGCGGAGCATCACGGCGGCGCCGATCGCGGCCTGGACGATGAGGTCGTGGGCCTTGTCGCGGGGCAGGCCGAGGAGGATGCCGGCGTCGGTCATGGCTTCGACCAGGTAGTAGAAGTACGCCGGGCCCGAGCCGGAGAGGGCGGTGCAGGCGTCCTGCTGGGTCTCGGGGACGCGCAGGGTCTTGCCCACAGCGCCGAAGATCGCTTCGGTGTGGGCGAGGTGGGCGGCCGTGGCGTGGCTGCCGGCGGAGATGACGGACATGCCCTCGTCCACGAGGACCGGGGTGTTGGGCATGACGCGGACGACGGGGGTGCTGTCGGCGAGGCGCTCCTCGATGAAGGAGGTGGTGATACCGGCGGCGGCGCTGATGACCAGGCGGTCGGGGGTGATGTGCGGGGCGAGTTCGTCGAGGAGGCGGCCCATGTCCTGCGGCTTGACGGCGAGGATGAGGGTGTCGGCCTGCTTGGCGGCGTCGGCGTTGCTGACGGGGTCCACGCCGTAGCGGGTGCGCAGTTCCGCGGCGCGTTCGGAGCGGCGGGTGGTGACCAGGAGGTCGGCGGGGGCCCAGCCGGCCCGGATCATTCCGCTGAGGAGGGCTTCGCCGATCTTGCCGGTGCCGAGGACTGCGACGGGCTGGGGCATGTGTGGGTCACCCTCCAGGTGCGGGTCTGCGCTTCGGTGTGGAGCGGGTCAGCGCATCAGCTTGGTGAGGCCATCCTCGCATTGGGTGGGTCAGGCCGTGCGGCGGCGGAGGGTGGCGGCGCCCAGGGCCAGGACGAGTACGGCGCAGCTCGCGACGATGACGGCGTCGCGTACGAAGTCGCCGGTGACGGAGGAGTGGCGGAGGACTTCGTTCATGCCGTCCACGGCGTACGACATGGGGAGGACATTGGAGATCGCTTCGAGAGCCGGATGCATGGTGTCGCGCGGGGTGAACAGGCCGCAGAGGAGGAGCTGAGGGAAGATCACGGCCGGCATGAACTGGACGGCCTGGAACTCGGAGGCCGCGAAGGCGGAGACGAAGAGGCCGAGTGCTGTGCCGAGCAGGGCGTCGAGGAGCGCGACCAGGAGCAGCAGCCAGGCGGAGCCGGTGACGTCGAGGCCGAGGGCCCACAGGGCGAGGCCGGTGGCGAGGACCGACTGGATGACGGCGAGGAATCCGAAGGCGAGGGCGTAGCCCGCGATGAGGTCGCCCTTGGCCAGGGGCATCGCGAGGAGGCGTTCGAGGGTGCCTGAGGTGCGTTCGCGGAGGGTGGCGATGGAGGTCACCAGGAACATCGTGATGAGGGGGAAGATGCCGAGGAGCGAGGCGCCGATGGAGTCGAAGGTCTGCGGGCTGCCGTCGAACACGTAGCGCAGGAGCAGCAGCATCACGCAGGGGACGAACAGCATCAGCGCGATGGAGCGGGGGTCGTGGCGGAGCTGCCGCAGGACACGGGCCGCGGTGGCGAGGGTGCGGTGGGTGTTCATCGGGGGCTCCCGGTGGAGGTGTTGCTGCTGGAGGCGTTCTTGGATGCGGCGATTGCCTTGTCGACGAGGTGGAGGAAGGCGGCTTCGACGGTTTCGGTGGCCGTGCGGGTGCGGAGGGCTTCCGGGGTGTCGTCGGCGAGGAGTTCGCCTTCGCGCATGAGGAGGAGGCGGTGGCAGCGCTCGGCCTCGTCCATGACGTGCGAGGAGACGAGGATCGTGGTGCCTCGGTCGGCGGCGATGGAGTGGAAGAGGTTCCACAGGTCGCGGCGGAGTACGGGGTCGAGGCCGACGGTGGGTTCGTCGAGCACGAGGAGCTCCGGGGCGCCGAGGAGGGCCACCGCCAGGGAGACGCGGCTGCGCTGGCCTCCGGAGAGGTTGCCCGCGAGGGCGTCGGCGTGGCTCGTCAGGTCGACGTCGTCGATGGCTCGGGTGACGTGTTCGTGGCGGCGGTGGGCGGCGGGGCCGCGGCCGGGGTCCAGGACTGCGGCGAAGTAGTCCAGGTTCTGGCGGACGGTGAGGTCGTCGTAGACGGAGGGGGCTTGGGTGACGTAGCCGATGCGGGAGCGGAGGCCGGGGGCGCCGGCCGGTTGGCCGAGGACCTTCAGGGTGCCGGTGACCTTGGCCTGGGTGCCTACCGCTGCGCGCATGAGCGTGGACTTGCCGCAGCCTGAGGGGCCCAGGAGGCCGGTGATCTGTCCCTTCGGGACGGTGAAGTTCAAGGTGCGGAGGACTGTGCGGGGGCCTCGGACGACGGTCAGGTCCCTCGCCTCGATGGCAGGGGGTTCCGCGGCAGGGGGTTCGTCGATATTCATCATGTGATGATTATTGCGCCTTCGGCGCCGGGGGCGTCAAGGGTCGGCGGCAAGGGGCGCGGCTCAGGGCTAGGGGGTGGGGCTCAGGGCTAGGAGCAGGTCTGCTGCGTAGCTCTCCTCGACGATTCCGGTCGGGAAGGTCTTCAGGAGTTCCGTGCGCTCCTGGGCGAGGAAGGCCGCCGTGCGGTCCTCGCCCAGGACCAGGAATGCCGAGTGGCTGCTGATGTTGGCCAGGTGGGAGTCGAGGGGGATGCTGCGGCTCCAGTGGATCCGGTCGCGGCGGAAGTTCAGGGCCTTCGTCAGTTCGGTCGTCCGGTCCGCGGTCTTTCGCGCGCCGTCGTCGTATCCCAGGCAGCGGGCGATCCGGGTGTCCTGCTCCGCGACCCACGGAACCGCGTGGTCCGCGATGTTCCACCACAGGGCGAGCGCGCCGCCGGGGCGCAGCACGCGGAGGGCTTCCGGGACGGAGCGTTCCTGGTCTGTCCAGTGCCAGGCCTGGGCGTACGTGATGAAGTCGGCCGAGCCGTCCGCGAACGGCAGTTGGTCGCCGTCGCCCCGTACGAGGGCGTGTCCGGCAGCGCGCGGCGGAGCTCACGCGCCATCCCGTCGCCCGGCTCCACCGCGACGACGCGGGCGCCGCGCGCTGCCAGGAGGGCGGTCGCGATGCCCGTGCCCGCGCCGACATCCAGCACGCGGGCCCCGGCCAAGGGGCGGCCCGCCAGGTTCTCGACGGCGTCGAAGAGGGCGGGGGGATAGGAGGGGCGGTGGGCCGCGTACTGGGCGGCTGCCGCGTTGAAGGAGTGAGCGCGGCGGTGCGAAGGGGCTGAAGTCATGCCGGTCATCGTTGCCCCAGGGGGTCGGGCTCCGTCACCCCTTGTTGTTCACGATGCCCTTCAAGCCTTCCCCTCTTTCAAGCCTGCCCCCTTCTTTCAAGCCTTCTTCTTCTTTCGGGACGGGTTGCCCGTGCGGCGTGACGTGCGCTTCGCGTACTGCTCGCGGGCCGCCTCGTACTCCTCGCGGTGGAGTTTCTCGCCGGGGGCCTCGGTCAGGGAGCGGAAGAAATAGGCGAGGAGGACGCCGACGAAGCCGATCGTCATGAGGCCGCGCATCGACGACTGGGACGCCGGGTCGTGGCGGCGGGTGAACCCCTCCCAGGCGCGGCGGAAGGCGATCGCGCTGCACACCGAGAACATGATGAGGACGAGGAAGTTCACGAACGTGCCGACGTCCGCGACCGCCATGCCCTCGTACGCGAAACGCAGCACGAAGCAGCCTGCCGCCGCCGCGAGCAGCGAGCCTGCCGCGACGGCCACGCGGCGCGCGCCGTAGCCGTTGTCGTGGCCGACCCAGGTGGTGCCGAAGAAGCGGAGGGGCTCGGGCTGCGGGCCGGGGGCCGTCGCGTCCGTGCGGTCGGGGGTGCTGGAATCTGCGCTCACCCGTCGAGTATCGCCCGCGGTGGCCACAGGGCGGCGCGGGGCAGGGGTGAGGCGCGCCCTATTCGTCCCCCGCCTTGCCCTCCCGTACCACCCGGCGGCTAGTTTGGGTGCCAGGACAGGTAAATGGGCCCATGCGAAAACCGGTGCACGCGGGACGGGGAGGTCGGGGAGAGTGTCGCTCCGCGGAGGTGACCCAGCTGAGATCGGCGGCTATCCGCTGGAGGCACGGCTCGGCTCGGGCGGCATGGGCACGGTCTTTCTGGCGCGTACGGCTTCGGGGCGCCCTGTTGCGATCAAGCTGATCCACCAGCAGTACGCCGGGGACGAGGAGTTCCGCATCCGCTTCCGGCAGGAGGTGGCGGCGGCGCGGCGGGTGAGCGGCGCGTTTACCGCCGCCGTGGTCGACGCCGATCCGGAGGCCGAGCACCCGTGGATGGCGACGTCCTATATAGAGGGGCACACGCTCGCCCAGCACATCGCCAAGAAGGGCCCGCTGACCGGCACCGACCTGCGCACGCTCGCCATCGGTCTGACGGAGGCGCTGCGCGACATCCACCGCGTGGGCGTCGTGCACCGCGACCTCAAGCCGTCGAACGTCGTGCTCTCGCCCGAGGGCCCGCGCGTCATCGACTTCGGCATCTCGCGCGCGGCGGACCAGCAGACGCTGACGATGACGGGGCGGGTCATCGGTACGCCGCCGTTCATGTCGCCCGAGCAGTTGCAGGCGCCGCGTGGGGTCGGGCCGCGGTCCGATGTCTTCTCGCTCGGTACGTTGCTGGTGTACGCGGCGACGGGACAGGGGCCGTTCGACTCGGACAGCCCGTACATGACGGCGTATCAAGTGGTGCACGAGGCACCGGAGTTGGATGCCGTTCCGGCCGCTCTGCGTGCGGTGGTCGAGCCGTGTCTCGCCAAGGACCCGGACGCGCGGCCGTCCGCGGACCAACTCCTTGAGCTGCTGCGGGACCTGCCGGTGGAGCTGGGGGACGCGGCGGGGGTGCGGGCCAGCCGTACGCGGGACACGGACACGCAGCATCACCGGTCATCGGATGTCGGGACTGCCGGGGGCGACACCGCCGAAGCGCCCGCCGCCCCCGAAGGCACCCTCATCGGCCGCAGTCTGCGCCGCCGCTGGCGCCCCGTGCTCGCCGCGGCCGTCGCCGTGGCCGCGCTCGGGGGCGGCATCGCGGCGCTCCAGCTCGGCTCGCCCGGCTCACCCGCCGGGGAGAGCGGCGACGACGGCAAGGACCGCACGGTCGCGGCGGCCGAAGCGCCCCTGCCCGACGGCTTCCGGCCGTGGCGCACGACCGTGCCCAACGACAAGGGCATCCCGGACGAGGTGCGCTGCGTGCCGCGCGGGGACGCGTTGTTCTGCGGGGGCGGCGGAGTCGTCGCCACCCGGCTGCGGATCTCCGACGGCAAGGAGATCTGGAAGGTCAAGAGCCCCGGCGTGCCCATGCAGGGCATGCACATCGTGGGCGCCACGAACGACACCGTCCTCGGCTACCGCCTCCCGCCGGAGGCCTCGTCCGACAAGCCCATCGAAGTGGTGGCGCTGGACGCCGGGACCAGCAAGGAACTGTGGTCCCGCCCGATCAGCGGCCAGTCCCAGATCTTCACCGGGCGGTCCCAGGACGTGGTCCTGTCCGGCTCGACCGTCCTGTCGGTCGACGCGGGCCGTACGCGGATCGAGGCCAGGGACGCGCACAGCGGACGCCTGCTCCGGTCGACGCCGTTCCCCGCGGGCTCGGAGTGCACGCCGGTCCCGACGGGTCAGCGGATGTACGCGATGTGCGCGCCGTCCGCCGAGGTCGCGAACGTCGAGGTGCACCACCCCGTTCTGCACACTCTCGACGTCAAGTCGGGGACGTTCGGCAAGGGCATCGCGGTCCAGGGGCCCGTGCACCCGGTGGGTGGCGACGACGGCAGGCTCGTACTCCTCCATCAGCGGACGCGGGGCCCCGAGTTCCTCGGGTACGACAAGGTGCTGCGGGTCGAGCCGGGCAGTGGCCGCGTCTCGTCACGGCCGCTGAAGAAGGTGTACGGCGCTACGCCCGGCGTCGTGGACGGCACCGTCTACTTCGCCGAGCCGACCGGGATGATCAGTGCGGTCGATCCCGCGACCGGGCGCCAGAAGTGGTCCCGGCAGACCGGTGTGGAAGGGGCCTCCGGGCCGGCGGCGGGCGGCAGCGGCAGCGGCAGCGGCGCGCTGTACTTCAGCTCGCCCAGCGGGCGCGTGGTCGCTGTTTCGCCGCGGGGCAGGACCCTGTGGAGCACCGATCCGCGGGTCGAGGGTCTTGCCGGTGAGGTGAACGCGAGTCCGCGGGTCGCGGTTTCGGGGCGTGTGGTCGTGGTGGCCGCGGCCAAGAACACGGTCTTTTCGTTCGACGCGACGAAGCCGCCCAAGTCCGAGTGAACCTGGGCGGCTTCGCCTGCCTGCCTCATGTGCTCTTGCTTGCGGTGGTTCAGCAGCGCGGTGCCACGTAGCCGTCGCTGCCTGTGCGGACGTACGTGTCGGAGACGTAGCGGCCGCTGCCGATGCGGTCCCAGAGCTTCGACGTGCCGGTCGGGCCCGTGACCTTCTCGCCGGGCTTCTGGCAGTGGATCGTCACCCGGGTGCCCGCCGAGACGCGGCCCACCTTGCTGTACGACGTGCCCGGTCCTGAGCGGACGTTGACGTCCGCGGCGATGGCGTACGTCTTTGCCGCCACGGCCTCGATGGCCTCCGCGGACTCCGGCGCTATGACGTTCTCGCTCATGCTTCTCTCCCCCGTGAAGCGGCGGCTCCCGGCCGCCTTGGCGCGTTCGCTTACAGGGGTGGACGCCTGGGTGCGCCGGGACGGTTGCGTGTGCTGGGGCGCAGGCGGGGACATTTCCCCAACCCCGCCCCTTCCCGAAAACCTGCTCCGGCGCAGGGGCCTTGCGTGCCGTAATCACCGGCTCCGCCGAGTTCGTCCTCAAACGCCGGACGGGCTGAAGGCCCGACCGCAGGCGCTAGCCCAGCTTCGACACGTCCCGCACCGCGCCGCGGTCCGCGCTCGTGGCCATGGCCGCGTACGCCCGCAGTGCCGCCGAGACCTTGCGCTCCCGGGACTTGGGGGCGTAGACGCCGCCGAGGGCTTCGCGGCGGGCCGTCAGCTCCTCCTCCGGGACGAGGAGTTCGATGCCCCGGTTGGGGATGTCGATGCGGATGCGGTCGCCGTCCTCGACCAGGGCGATCGTGCCGCCGGACGCCGCCTCGGGTGACGCGTGGCCGATCGACAGGCCCGACGTGCCGCCGGAGAAGCGGCCGTCCGTGACCAGGGCGGCGGACTCCGGCGCTATGACGTTCTCGCTCATGCTTCTCTCCCCCGTGAAGCGGCGGCTCCCGGCCGCCTTGGCGCGTTCGCTTACAGGGGTGGACGCCTGGGTGCGCCGGGACGGTTGCGTGTGCTGGGGCGCAGGCGGGGACATTTCCCCAACCCCGCCCCTTCCCGAAAACCTGCTCCGGCGCAGGGGCCTTGCGTGCCGTAATCACCGGCTCCGCCGAGTTCGTCCTCAAACGCCGGACGGGCTGAAGGCCCGACCGCAGGCGCTAGCCCAGCTTCGACACGTCCCGCACCGCGCCGCGGTCCGCGCTCGTGGCCATCGCCGCGTACGCCCGCAGTGCCGCCGAGACCTTGCGCTCCCGGGACTTGGGGGCGTAGACGCCGCCGAGGGCTTCGCGGCGGGCCGTCAGCTCCTCCTCGGGGACGAGGAGTTCGATGCCTCGGTTCGGGATGTCGATGCGGATGCGGTCGCCGTCCTCGACCAGGGCGATCGTGCCGCCGGACGCCGCCTCGGGTGACGCGTGGCCGATCGACAGGCCCGACGTGCCGCCGGAGAAGCGGCCGTCCGTGACCAGGGCGCAGGCCTTGCCGAGGCCGCGGCCCTTCAGGAACGAGGTGGGGTAGAGCATTTCCTGCATACCGGGGCCGCCCTTGGGGCCCTCGTAGCGGATGACGACCACGTCGCCTTCCTTGACCTGCTTCTTGAGGATCTTGTCGACCGCTTCTTCCTGCGACTCGCAGACCACGGCGGGACCCTCGAACGTCCAGATGGACTCGTCGACGCCCGCCGTCTTCACGACGCAGCCGTCGACCGCGAGGTTGCCCTTGAGGACCGCCAGGCCGCCGTCCTTCGAGTACGCGTGGGCCGCGTCCCTGATGCAGCCGCCCGCGGCGTCCGTGTCCAGGGTGTCCCAGCGCTTCGACTGGGAGAAGGCCGTCGCCGAGCGCTCGCAGCCGGGGGCCGCGTGCCACAGCTCGACGGCCTCGTCCGACGGCGAACCGCCGCGCACGTCCCACGTCTCCAGCCAGTCCTTGATGGACGCGGAGTGGACCGTGTGCACGTCCTCGTTCAGGAGGCCCGCGCGGTACAGCTCGCCGAGGATCGCGGGGATGCCGCCGGCGCGGTGCACGTCCTCCATGTAGTACGTGCCGCCGGGCGCGACGTTCGGGGCGACCTTGGCCAGGCAGGGGACGCGGCGCGAGACCTCGTCCATGTCGGCGAGGTCGTAGTCGAGCTCGGCCTCCTGCGCGGCGGCGAGCAGGTGCAGGATCGTGTTCGTGGAGCCGCCCATGGAGATGTCGAGCGCCATGGCGTTGTCGAAGGCGGCGCGCGTGGCGATGTTGCGCGGCAGGACCGACTCGTCGTCGCCGTCGTAGTAGCGCTTGGTGATCTCGACGACCGTCTCGCCCGCCTTCTCGTACAGCGCCTTGCGGGCGGTGTGCGTGGCGAGGACCGAGCCGTTGCCGGGGAGCGAGAGGCCGATGGCCTCGGTCAGGCAGTTCATCGAGTTGGCCGTGAACATGCCGGAACAGCTGCCGCAGGTCGGGCAGGCGTTCTCCTCGATGCGCAGGATGTCCTCGTCCGAGACGCTCTCGTCGACCGCGTCGCTGATCGCGTTGACCAGGTCGAGCTTTCGGACCGTGCCGTCGACCAGCGTGGCCTTGCCGGCCTCCATCGGGCCGCCGGAGACGAAGACCGTCGGGATGTTGAGGCGCAGGGCCGCGTTCAGCATGCCGGGGGTGATCTTGTCGCAGTTGGAGATGCAGATCAGGGCGTCGGCGCAGTGCGCCTCCACCATGTACTCCACCGAGTCCGCGATCAGGTCGCGGGAGGGCAGGGAGTACAGCATGCCGCCGTGGCCCATCGCGATGCCGTCGTCCACGGCGATCGTGTTGAACTCGCGCGGGATGGCGCCCGCGGCGACGATCGCCTCGGAGACGATCCGGCCCACCGGCTGAAGATGGGTGTGGCCCGGGACGAACTCGGTGAAGGAGTTGGCGACGGCGATGATCGGCTTTCGCCCGATGTCCGCGCCGGGTACACCGGAGGCACGCATAAGGGCGCGTGCGCCCGCCATGTTGCGGCCGTGGGTGACTGTGCGGGACCTGAGCTCGGGCATCGTCGCTCGCTCCTTCAGGGATCTCAGAGACATAGGAATCGACTGTTCTCGAGGGTACGCCGACGCTCCACGATCTGGACAGGCTGTCCGGATGGCGGGACGACCGTCTCGGTGAGCGGTTGTCCCCGCACTGCTTCTACGGCCCGGTCAGATGCCCCTGCACCACCGGCGCGATCCGCGCGATGATCGCCTCCGGGTCCGCGGACGCGAGCGGCTCCACCTGGATCACGTACCGCAGCATCGCCGTGCCCACCAGCTGCGCGGCCGCCAGTTCCGCCCGCAGCTCCGCGTCCGGCTGGTCGACCTGACGCGCCACCCTGCCGAGCAGCTGCGTCGCGATGAGGCGGCGGAAGACGGCCGCCGCGGTGTCGTTGTTCACCGCCGAGCGCACGATCGCGAGCAGCGGTACGCGGGTGGCGGGGTTCTCCCAGACGCCGAAGATGAAGCGGGTCAGGCGCTCGCCGATGCCGTCGAGCGGGCCGTCCTCGATCGCGGCGGGCGCTTCGAGCGCGGGCGCGAAGGCCTCCTCGATCGCCGACGCGAAGACCTGCTCCTTCGTGCCGAAGTAGTGGTGCACGAGCGCCGAGTCCACCCCGGCCGCCTTGGCGATCCCGCGCACGGACGTCTTCTCGTACCCACGGGCGGAGAACTCGGTGCGGGCCGCCTCCAGGATGCGGTCCCGCATCGCCGGGCCCTCGGCGGACTGCGTACGGGAGGGGCGTCCCCTGCGGCGCGGAGCCGCGCCGTCCGGCGCCGGGTCCGTCACGAGCGGGGCACCTTCACCGCGGACGCCAGGTGCAGCCGCGTATAGGCGAGGGCCTCGGCGAGGTCGGCCTCACGTTCGGCGCTGGACATCGCGCGCCGCGTATTGACCTCGATGACCACGTGCCCGTCGAAGCCGCTCGTCGCGAGGCGCTCCAGGAGTTCGGCGCACGGCTGCGTGCCGCGGCCCGGCACCAGGTGCTCGTCCTTGGCGGAGCCCTTGCCGTCGGCGAGGTGGACGTGGCCGAGGCGGTCGCCCATGCGGTCGATCATCTCCATCGCGTCCGTGCGGGCGGTCGCGGTGTGGCTGAGGTCGACCGTGAAGTGGCGGTAGTCGTCCTTGGTGACGTCCCAGTCGGGGGCGTAGGCGAGCATCTCCCGGTCGCGGTAGCGCCACGGGTACATGTTTTCGACGGCGAATCGGACGTCCGTCTCGTCCGCCATCCGCCAGATGCCGTCGACGAAGGCGTTCGCGTACCCGCGCTGCCAGCGGAAGGGCGGATGCACGACGACGGTCGACGCGCCCAGCTTCTCGGCGGCGGCCTGCGCGCGCTGGAGCTTCACCCAGGGGTCCGTGGACCACACGCGCTGCGTGATCAGGAGACACGGGGCGTGGACAGCGAGGATGGGGATCTGGTGGTAGTCGCTGAGTCTGCGCAGGGCCTCGATGTCCTGGCTGACGGGGTCGGTCCACACCATGACCTCGACACCGTCGTAGCCCAGGCGTGCCGCTATCTCGAAGGCCGTCGCCGTCGACTCCGGATAGACCGAGGCCGTCGACAGGGCGACCTTCGCATCCGGGATGCGCACCACTGGTTCTGCCACGAGGGACAGCGTACGGGCCCTGCCTGGGCACCGGGGAGGTGGTCCAGGTGGTCTCCCGCACACCCGGGTGCCCTAGGTCCTGGCCTAGCTCGGCGGGAGGTGGTCGAGCCTGCGCAGGATCACGCCCTCGCGCAGCGCCCACGGACAGATCTCCAGCGTCTCGACCCCGAAGAGATCCATCGCACCCTCGGCGACGAGCGCCCCCGCGAGCAGCTGTCCGGCCCGCCCTTCGGAGACGCCGGGCAGCTCGGCGCGTTCCGCCGCCGTCATCGCGGCCAGCTGCGGGACCCAGTCCTCCAGGGACTTGCGCTTCAGCTCGCGCTGTACGTAGAGGCCCTCGGCGGAGCGTGCGGCTCCCGCGAGCCTGGCCAGCTGCTTGAACGTCTTGGACGTCGCCACGACGTGGTCCGGGGCGCCGAAGCGGCTGAACTCGCCCACCGTGCGCGCGATCTGGGCGCGCGCGTGCCGCCGCAGCGCCTTCACGTCGGCGGGGTCCGGCGGGTCCTGGGCCAGCCAGGCCGAGGTCAGACGGCCCGCGCCGAGCGGCAGGCTCACCGCGGCGTCCGGTTCCTCGTCGATGCCGTACGCGATTTCGAGCGAGCCGCCGCCGATGTCGATGACCAGGAGCTTTCCCGCCGACCAGCCGAACCAGCGGCGGGCCGCGAGGAAGGTGAGGCGGGCCTCCTCGGCGCCGGTGAGGACCTGGAGGTCGACGCCGGTCTCCTCCCGGACCCGGGCGAGGACCTGGTCGGCGTTGCTGGCCTCGCGGACCGCGGAGGTCGCGAACGGCAGCAGGTCCTCCACGCCCTTGTCCTCGGCGGCCTCCATCGCGTCACGGACGGTGCCGACCAGGCGGTCGACGCCTTCGGGGCCGATCGCCCCGGCCTCGTCGAGGAGTTGGGCGAGGCGCAGGTCCGCCTTGTGCGAATACGCGGGCAGCGGGCGCGCGCCGGGGTGGGCGTCCACCACCAGCAGATGCACCGTGTTCGAACCTACGTCGAGGACACCGAGTCTCATATACGGAACGCTACTGCGCGTACGGCGGTCGCTGGTCCTCGGACCGGGCACAGCGCGCATACCCTGGAGACGTGCCAAAGACGAAAAAGGCGAAGACCGACAAAACGAAGTCGAAGAATAAGTCGGGGAAGCCGGAGAAGGTGCAGAAGTCCCGGCCGGACGAGAAGGGCCTCGACTTCGCCCGCGCCTGGGTGGAGTTCCCGGATCCCGCGGACGACGAGCAGGTCTTCCGCTGCGATCTGACATGGCTGACCTCTCGGTGGAGCTGCATCTTCGGCAGTGGCTGCCAGGGCATCGCGGCGGGCCGCGCGGACGACGGCTGCTGCACGCTGGGCGCGCACTTCTCGGACGAGGACGACGAGAAGCGGGTCGCCGAGTCCGTGGCGCGGCTCACACCGGACATCTGGCAGCACCACGACATCGGCACGGTGAGCGGCTGGGTCTCGACGGACGACGACGGCGAGCGCCAGACGCGTCCGTACAACGGCTCCTGCATCTTCCAGAACCGCCCCGGTTTCGCCGGGGGCGCGGGGTGCTCGCTGCACATCCTCGCGCTGAAGGAGGGGCGTGAGCCGCTGGAGACGAAGCCGGACGTCTGCTGGCAGCTGCCGGTCCGGCGGACGTACGAGTGGATCGACCGGCCCGATGACACGCGGATCCTCCAGGTGTCCATCGGGGAGTACGACCGGCGCGGCTGGGGCCCCGGTGGCCACGATCTGCACTGGTGGTGCACGTCGGCGACGTCGGCGCACGGCGCGGGTGACCCCGTGTACGTCTCCTACCGTCCCGAGCTGACGGAACTGATGGGCAAGGCGGGCTACGACCGTCTCGCGGAGCTGTGCGAGGAGCGGCTCGCTTCTCAGCTGCCGTTGCTTGCGCCGCATCCGGCGGATCCTTCTCGCTAGAAACCTGCCGCGCAGGGCCTTGCGTACCGTCATCACCGGCTCCGCCGAGTTCGTCCTCAAACGCCGGACGGGCTGAGAATTCAGCCCCTCCGGCGTTTGAGGAGGCCCCCGCGCAGCGGGTTTTCGGGAAGGGGCGGGCTTGGGGAAAATCTCTAGCCCTCACTGGGACTCGGGTCGCCGCTGTCGCTCGGCGGGGGTGTGGAGTTCCCCGGGTCGGACGGCGTCGGTGTCGGGTCCGGTGTCGTCGGGGTCGGGTCCGGGTCCGACGGGGTCGGCGTCGGGTCCGGCGTCGATGGCGTCGGGGTCGGCTTCGGTGGGGTCGGGGTCGGCCGGGGGCCGGGACGCGTCGGGCGTCCCGATCCGTTGCCGTACCCGTCGATCGAGACGATCGCCCCCGACGGGGCGACGGACACCCGTGCGCTCCAGTGGCCCGCCGGCTCCCGCGCATGGTCGACGTACACCCGGATCGTGAACGTCTCCCCCGGCGCGAGCGTCCCGGATGACCGGCTGAGGTAGAGCCAGGACGCCCCCGTACTCGCCGACCAGTGGACCGGCTCGCCCCCCGATGCGGAGAGCGTGATCAGCGTCGTACCGCCGCTCGGCTGCGCCGAGACCGTCAGGCGTCCCGCGCCGGTCCCCGAGCGGGACGGCGGCGACCCGGCGCTGATGACCTCCACGGAGACGTCGGGCGAGCGGCTGCCCGCGGTGAAGCGGGGGTCGGGCGGCGTGTGGGCGTTGCCCGCGTTCTCGTAGTCCTCGCGTCTGCGGTCGCCGTTCATCCCGTCGGCCCCGGACTCGCTCGCGCTGACCGAGCGGCCGTCCTGGCCCTCACCGGTCAGCGGCGCCCCGCGATACGCCGCCCAGAGCGCGAGCACCGGGGCCGCCACCACGGTGGCCACGACCGTCGTCGTCACGGCACGCGCGCGCATCCGGTCCCGGCGCGCGGCGTGGTCCTTGGGGTCCACCGGGAATCCGCGCCGGTCGAAGCGCGGACCGGCGCCCCGCGCACGCGGCACGTGCGCCATCGCCACGTGCACGGCGGCCCGCGGCGCCTCGATGACGGGCAGCGCGGCCGGCGATGCCGCCGTGCCGGGCCAGGCGCCTGATCCGGCGCGCTCGGCGGTGCGGCGGCAGCGCGGGCAGTCGTCGACGTGCCGGACGAGTTCGCGGCGCAGGGCCGTGCCCAGGAGGAGCTGGTTGTCGCCGGTGAGGCGGGCGACGATCGGGCAGGTGCCGGTCTCCACCACGGCGAGCGCGGCGCGGGTGCGCTCCACCTCGCAGGCGGCGGACGCGAGAAGGTCGCGGGTCTTGCCGACGTCCATGCCGACGACCGCGGCGACCTCCTGCGGGGAGAGCTGGTGGCGTACGGCAAGCTCCAGGGCCTCGCGCTGCTCGGGCGTCGTCCCCGCGGCCTCGGGCCAGGCCAGCTGGGCGAGTTCACGGCGTCGCTGCCGCTGCGTCTCGTCCGGCGGCTCGGCGGGCTCGGCGGCCTTCGGGTCGCGGGATGCCGAGCCGGAGGCGTGCGCGCCCTGCCGCTTGCGCTTGGCGTCGGCGAGCGCGCGCAGGCAGACCCAGCGGGCGAGTGCGTACAGCCAGGACTTCAGTTCGGTCTCGGATGCCGGGCCGCGTGAGCCGCGGCGCTCGGCGATGGCGAGCACGTCGCCCAGGGCCGCGGTCGCTGCGTCGTGATCGCAGAGCACGGACAGGCAGTACGTGAACAGACCGTCCAGACAGGGCTCATAGCGTGCGGGCGGCGCCTTCGGCACCGAGCGGGGCACAACGCGCTGGCGCGCGTCACGATGCGCCCGGTGTGCGCCGGTTGCTTGCGTGGGGGATTCCGGCCTGCTGCTCATCACCCGTGCGAAGTTAGGCGGATGATGCCGTGCCCTTCCTCCACCTTGAGCACATTTAATCCTTACGGGTGAACAGATCCCTCAAAAGGGGACAGGAACCCATGATTCCGTGACCCACGCCCCGAGCGATCCGGATCGCGTGCGCCACTGCCACTGCCAGTGCTTGCTTGTCAGTGGTGCCCGCTACGGTTCGGTTCATGGCCACCCGTACGAAGTCCGGCAAAGACCGGCCGTCCTATCGCTGCACCGAGTGCGGCTGGCAGACGGCCAAATGGCTCGGCCGCTGCCCCGAGTGCCAGGCCTGGGGGACGGTCGAGGAGTACGGAGCGCCCGCGGTCCGCACCACCGCCCCCGGCCGCGTCACCTCCTCCGCCCTGCCCATCGGCCAGGTCGACGGCCGCCAGGCCACCGCACGCTCCACCGGAGTGCCCGAGTTCGACCGCGTCCTGGGCGGCGGCCTCGTCCCCGGCGCCGTGGCGCTGCTCGCGGGCGAGCCGGGCGTCGGCAAGTCCACGCTGCTCCTGGACGTCGCGGCGAAGTCGGCGAGCGACGAGCACCGCACGCTCTATGTCACCGGCGAGGAGTCGGCGAGCCAGGTCCGGCTGCGCGCCGACCGCATCAAGGCCATCGACGACCACCTCTATCTGGCGGCGGAGACCGATCTCGCCGCCGTCCTCGGCCACTTGGACGCGGTGAAGCCGTCCCTCCTGATCCTCGACTCGGTCCAGACGATCGCGTCGCCGGAGATCGACGGTGCGCCGGGCGGCATGGCCCAGGTCCGCGAGGTGGCGGGCGCCCTGATCCGCGCGTCCAAGGAGCGCGCGATGTCCACGCTCCTGGTCGGCCATGTCACCAAGGACGGCGCGATCGCGGGCCCCCGCCTTCTTGAGCACCTCGTGGACGTCGTCCTGTCCTTCGAGGGCGACCGCCACGCCCGCCTCCGTCTCGTCCGGGGCGTCAAGAACCGTTACGGGACGACGGACGAGGTCGGCTGCTTCGAACTGCACGACGAGGGCATCACCGGCCTCGCCGACCCCAGCGGCCTCTTCCTCACCCGCCGCACGGAGGCCGTCCCCGGCACCTGTCTGACGGTCACGCTCGAAGGCCGCCGCCCCCTGGTGGCCGAGGTCCAGGCCCTCACCGTCGACTCCCAGATCCCCTCGCCCCGGCGCACCACCTCCGGCCTTGAGACCTCCCGCGTCTCGATGATGCTGGCCGTCCTGGAGCAGCGGGGCCGCATCACCGCGCTCGGCAAGCGCGACATCTACAGCGCGACGGTCGGCGGCGTGAAGCTCTCCGAGCCGGCCGCGGATCTCGCGATCGCCCTCGCCCTGGCCAGCGCGGCCAGCGACACCCCGCTGCCGAAAAATCTCGTCGCGATCGGCGAGGTGGGCCTCGCGGGCGAGGTCAGACGGGTCACGGGAGTCCAGCGCAGGCTGGCCGAAGCGCACCGGCTGGGCTTCACACACGCCCTCGTCCCGGCCGACCCGGGCAAGGTGCCGCCCGGTATGAAGGTCACCGAAGTCGCCGACATGGGGGACGCCCTGCGTGTCCTTCCGAGGTCGCGTCGCAGAGAGGCCCCACGGGAGGACGAAGAGCGCCGGTAGACTTTGCCCTGGTCTCGCCCATCCGTACGAAGTAGACGTACGGACCGGGGCTTGGACAACCCGCGACCCGAGGAGTGCAGTGGCAGCCAACGACCGGGCGTCAGCTCCCGGCAAGCCCGGCGGAAGCTCCGGTGCCGAAGGGCTGATGCGCGCCTCCCTGAGCGCGGTCGCGCCCGGCACGGGCCTGCGCGACGGACTCGAGCGCATCCTCCGCGGCAACACCGGAGGGCTCATCGTCCTCGGCTGGGACAAGACCGTCGAGTCGATGTGCACCGGCGGATTCATCCTGGACGTCGAGTTCACGGCGACGCGCCTGCGCGAGCTCTGCAAGCTCGACGGCGGCATCGTCGTCGACAAGGACATCACCAAGATCCTGCGGGCGGGCGTGCAGCTCGTCCCCGACCCGACGATCCCCACCGAGGAGACGGGCACCCGGCACCGCACCGCGGACCGCGTGTCCAAGCAGGTGGGCTTCCCCATCGTCTCCGTCTCCCAGTCGATGCGCCTCATCGCGCTGTACGTGGACGGGCAGCGCAAGGTCCTGGAGGACTCGGCGGCGATCCTGTCCCGCGCGAACCAGGCCCTCGCGACCCTTGAGCGCTACAAGCTGCGCCTGGACGAGGTGGCGGGCACGCTGTCCGCCCTGGAGATCGAGGACTTGGTGACGGTGCGGGACGTCACCGCGGTCGCCCAGCGTCTTGAGATGGTGCGCCGCATCGCCACGGAGATCGCCGAGTACGTGGTGGAGCTGGGCACGGACGGCCGTCTCCTCGCCCTCCAGCTGGACGAGTTGATCGCGGGCGTCGAGCCCGAGCGCGAACTGGTCGTCAGGGACTACGTACCGGAGCCGACCGCCAAGCGTTCCCGCACGGTCGAGGAGGCGCTCTTCGAGCTGGACGCGCTGAGCCATGCGGAGCTGCTCGAACTGCCCACCGTGGCACGGGCGTTGGGGTACACCGGCTCCCCGGAGGCGCTGGACTCCGCGGTCTCGCCGCGGGGCTTCCGTCTGCTCGCCAAGGTGCCTCGCCTTCCCGGCGCGATCATCGACCGTCTTGTCGAGCACTTCGGGGGGCTGCAGAAGCTGCTCGCTGCGAGCGTCGATGACTTGCAGACGGTGGACGGGGTGGGTGAGGCGCGGGCCCGCAGTGTCCGGGAGGGGCTCTCCCGGCTGGCCGAGTCGTCGATTCTGGAGCGGTACGTCTAGTAGGTCCCGCTGGGTGGGTGGAGGGCTTCCCACCCACCCACCCGATTGCCCCGGTCAGGCCTCTTCGAGCACGAACGAGGTCTTCACCGACCCGAGGCCGGGAGACTTAGCCTCGACGAGATACGTACCCGGCGCCGCGACTCCCGCCGAAGGCGAAGCGCACTGCGGCTCGCTCCCCCGGCCGTCCCACTGGACGGTGTGCGTGACGCGCCCCTCACCCGGCACCCGCAGCAGCAGGCTCCCGCCACCGGCGGGGCAGTCCGCCGAGGACCAGATCTCCTTGTCGCTGTCGGCCTGAGTGATCGTCAGCACCGTCTTCTTGCCGCCGAGATCCACCTTGCAGGACTTGCCCGCGCTGTTCTGGGCGATGAGCTCGAACTTGGGCTTCTCGCCGATCTCGTACGTGTTGTGAATGCTCCGCAGCTTCAACTTCACGTCGCCGCGCACGCAGTTGGGCAGGCTCGACCCCGCGGGCAGCTGTCCGCCCGCACCTCCGCCGCCCTTGGCGCCGTCGTCCGAGCCGCCGGCGCCTCCGCCGGAACCGCCCGAGCCGCCGGACCCCTCGGAGTCACCGTCGCCGCCCGAGCCGCCGGAGCCCGAGCCGCCGTCGCCCTCGTCGTCCGACTCGTCGCGCCCGCCCGGGTGTTCGCTGATGGCGGGCCCGGAGCCGGAAGGTCCTGGCGTGATGGAGGTGGCGGGGCCGGAGCCCGACGGACCGTCGGCGCCGTTCTTCTGGCCCCCACCCCCCAGGGTGAGCACCCACACGACTAGAAGCGCCATCAGCCCGATCAAGGACAGCAGAACGGCCCTCCGACGCCAGTAGATGGTGGAGGGAAGCGGCCCGACCGGATTGCGCAGAGATCCCACGGCCCAAACCTTACGAGAGATCCGCGCCTTGTCCTGCCCCACCCGCCGCCCTGAGCAACAAAGTTTGCGGATCATCATCACGGAACCAAGGACTCCGCTTCTGCACCCCTGTCTTTCGTCAGGGGTCGTAACCGGTCGATCGCCCCATGTGACGATTCGGGCCCACTACGTACCGTCCGTAATCATGGACACCATGGACGACGATCTCTATCGCGATGTCACCGACTTCGCCCACGACACCCCCACCTGGTTCCAGCACCTCGCCGAGGTGTGGACGGAGCTCGGACTGCTGCTCTTCGGCGTGCTCTTCATCGTCGCCTGGTGGCGGGCGCGGCGCGGCGACCCGCGCGCCCTCGCGATAGCTGTGCTCGCGCCCCTCGTCACGGCGGTGGCGTATGTGTGCAGCGAGTTGCTCAAGTCCGCGGTCGACGAGGAGCGCCCGTGCCGGGCCGTCGCCGGGGCGGTCACCTCGATCGTCGAGTGCCCGGCGTACGGCGACTGGTCCTTCCCCAGCAACCACTCGACGATCGCGGGTGCCGCGGCCGTCGGGCTCGCGCTCGCCTGGCCGCGGATCGCAGCGCTCACGCTGCCGATGGCCGTGCTCATGGCGTTCTCGCGGGTCTTCGTGGGCGTGCACTATCCGCATGACGTGCTGGTGGGCCTGCTCCTCGGCGCCGCGCTCGCCTTCATCCTCGTACGTCTGACGACGCGGCCCGTGGCACGGGTGGTCGAGGCGATGCGGGGTTCCTCGACGGGCGTCGTCAGGTGGTTCGCGGGTCCGGGCAGCCCGACGTCGCAGGTGACGTCGCACCGGCGGCCCGCGTCGCACCGCCGCTGAGGCACCGACCGCTCTGGTGTCAGAGCCGCACGAGTCCCGCCTCATAGGCGACGATCGCCGCCTGGACGCGGTTCTTGACCCCGAGCCGGTCGAGGACCGCGCTCACGTACGCCTTGACCGTGCCCTCGACCAGATGGAGCCGGGCGGCGATCTCCGGGTTGGAGAGCCCCTCCCCGACGAGCCCGAGCACTTCGCGCTCGCGCGGGGTGAGGACCGCGGTCCTGGCGCGGGCGTCGGCGCCGCGGACCGTGCGCTGCGCGCCGTAGCCGTCGATGACGTGGCGGGCCACCTTGGGCGAGAGGAAGGCCGCGCCGCCGGCCACCGCGCGTACGCCCGCGATGAGTTCGTGCGGGTCGCCCGACTTCAGCAGGAAGCCGGTGGCTCCGCCGCTCAGCGCCCGCGCGACGTACGCGTCCTCGGAGAAGGTCGTCAGCATCGCGACCGCGGTCCCGGGCACCGTCCGTACGATCTCCTCGCCCGCGGCGAGACCGTCGAGCCCCGGCATGCGGATGTCGAGCAGCGCGACGTCCGGCCGGTGGGCCTGGGCGAGGGCGACGGCCGCCCGCCCGTCACCCGCCTCCGCGACGACCTCGATGTCCTCGCCCGCGCCGAGGATCGCGCGGACGCCCGCGCGGATCATGGCCTCGTCGTCGGCCAGCAGTACGCGGATCACTTCTCCCACTCCTTCTCGTGCTCCCGGACCTCGCCACCGACCCCTGCCTTGGGGATCACGCTCTTCTCCACGACGACGCCTCCCTTGAAACAGACCCTGAAGTGCTCGACGGTGACGAAGAGTTCGCCGCTGGCCCGGTAGTAGCGGCAGTCCGCGCCTTCGGGGGGCGGGGTCGGGGCGCGCTCCTCGGGCGGATCGGAGGCGGCTCTGTCGGGCAGCAGCCGTTCGGCTTCGGCCTGCGGCCTGCCGACCGTGAGCCGGGCGAAGTCGGCCGGTTCGAGGACGGCGTGCGATCTGGAGTACGCGTACCAGGCGAAGGCGCCGCCGACGAGGAGTACCCCGGTGGCCAGGGCGGCCCCGAAGGCCAGCACGGTCAGCCGCCGCGCGTGCGCGAGGGCGGGGGCGGGTGGGGCCGGGCGCGGCTCCGGGGCTCCGTCCTCCGCGGGGAGCCGCGCCACGACCCGGAAGCCGTCGCCGTGCGGTCCGGCGTCGAACGTGCCGCCGAGGTCTTCGACCCTGGCCCGCAGGCCCAGGAGGCCCGAGCGGGCGCCTGGCCCCGAGCCCGGCTCCTTGGCGGGTCCGTTCGTGACGACGACGGCGGCCTTCGTCACCTCGACCGTCACGGGGGCGCCGGGGGCGTGTCTGGCGGCATTGGTCAGGGCTTCCTGGACGACCCGGTAGACGGTCCGCTCGGACTCCGTCCCGGTCGACGTCCCGGTCGACGTCCCGGTCGACTCAGCAGGGTCCTCCTCACCCCCCACGACGAACTGGACCGCCAGCCCCGAATCGGCGGCGCGCTCCACCAGGGCCCGCACGCTCTCGCCCGCCGGGGCGAGCGGCGCGACCTCGTCGCCCTCTTCCCGCAGAAGGCCGATGATCTCGTGCAGCCGGTCCGTGGCGTCCGATGCGGCCACGCGCAGGTCCGCGACGGCGCCGCGGTGCCGTTCCGGCAGATCGGCGGCCACCTGGAGCGCGCCGGCCCGCACCGCGATGAGGCTCAGTTCGTGCCCGAGGGAGTCGTGCATGTCCTGGGCGATGCGGGCCCGTTCCCGCAGCCGGGCCCGGTCGGCGACGATGCGCTGCTCGCGCTCCAGCTGGGCGGCGCGGGACCAGCCGGCGGCGGCGAGTTCGCGGCCCTGGCGGAGGTAGCGGCCCGCGAGCCATGGGAAGACGGCCCCGAAGAGCAGCGTCCCCATGAGCACGAGCCACTCCACGACCGGATCGACCCCGCGTACGACGATCTTGGCTGTCCCCACCAGGGCGACGGCCCCGAAGAGGAGCAGGGCGGGCCTGAGGCGGTCGGCCCTGCGGCCCATGAGCAGGGCGAAGACGGCGAGGGCGGGGCCGTACGAGAGTGTGAACAGGGACGGTGCCGCCGCGAGCTCCAGCCCTGCCGCTGCCGCGAAGGCGACCAGTGGCCTGCGGCGCCAGACGGCTACGGCGAGGCCTAGCACGGCGATTCCTGCGGCCTGCTGCAAGGCCGGGCGGGGCTCGTTCAGCCCCAGTTGGTCCGCCGTCAGGGCGGGCAGGGCGAGGACTGCCCAGAGGAGGGCGTCCTGCCCACGTCTGCTCTTCACTCCCGCGACGCTACTTCCCGGTGGCCCGGGGCCGCCCCTGCCGATCGTCAGGTCCTCGCCCTTGAGCAGCGAACGGCCTCTCCCACCCACCCACCCCTCACCCCGCATTCCCCCTGCCCGAACAAGCCTTTCCCGCCCACCCACCCGATTGCCCCGCGGCGACAGGGGTGGGTGGGGGCGGGGCTCCGCGTCGACGGGAGGTGGAGGGCGGGACCGGCCGGGGGCGGGTGGGTGGCGCGTACAGCAGCAGGGGCGGGTGGGCGCGGGGCTCCGCATCGAGGGTGGGAAGGGTCGGTGGGGAGCATGTACCGCCGTGGGTGGGGGCGGGGCTCCGCGTCGACGGGAGGTGGAGGGCGGGACCGGCCGGGGGCGGGTGGGTGGGGGGCTCCGCGTCGACGGTGGGAAGGGTCGGTGGGGAGCATGTACCGCCGTGAGTGGGAGCTGGGCTCCGCATCGCCGGGACGTGGAGGGCGGGACCGGCCGAGGGCGGGTGGGTGGCGCGTACAGCAGCAGGGGCGGGTGGGCGCGGGGCTCCGTGTCGACGGTGGGAAGGGTCGGTGGGGAGCATGTACCGCCGTGGGTGGGGGCGGGGCTCTGCATCGCCGGGACGTGGAGGGCGGGACCGGCCGAGGGCGGGTGGGTGGCGCGTACAGCAGCAGGGGCGGGTGGGGGCGTACAGGCGGGGAGGGGGTCATAGCTATGGGAGCCCCGGACCCACACGTCCGCAGTCGGCCGCGCTCGTGAGGGGACGTGCCGGTATGTCTGCCCGGAGCACGGTTCCCGGCACTCCGGTGCCGAAGCAACAACACGGCCACCGGACGATAGCGAGGACGGACATACCGGCACGGCCCCGCCCCAAGGCGCAGCCGCAGCCGCACCGCAGAACGAGCGCACCCGCAGCGCGCCACGCCCCCCCCCGGCCGAAACCCGCACCGCCCAGCGCGCCCCCGTCCGAACCCGCACCGCCCAGCGCCCCCCAGCCAAAACCCGCACCCCCCAAGAAGCCCCGCCTGGCCCGCCCTCCGGCGCCCCCGTGGCAGGATCGTCCTGCCATGACTGCGCCCACGAAGCCCATGCCAATGTCAGACAGCCCCGAGCCCGCCGGCGAGGCCCTGCACAGCCCCGTCATCGCCTGGTTCGACGCGAACGCGCGCGACCTGCCGTGGCGGCGGCCCGACGCCGGACCCTGGGGCGTGATGGTCAGCGAGTTCATGCTGCAGCAGACGCCGGTCAGCCGCGTCCTGCCCGTGTACGAGCAGTGGATCGCCCGCTGGCCCCGCCCCGCCGACCTCGCCAAGGAAGCCCCGGGTGAGGCCGTCCGTGCCTGGGGACGCCTCGGCTATCCCCGCCGGGCGCTCCGCCTGCACGGCGCCGCCGTCGCCATAACGGAACGGCACGGCGGCGACGTACCCACCAAGCACGCGCAGCTGCTCGCGCTGCCCGGCATCGGTGAGTACACGGCCGCGGCCGTGGCGTCGTTCGCGTACGGCCAGCGGCATGCCGTCCTCGACACCAACGTGCGGCGGGTGTTCGCGCGCGCCGTCACCGGCGTCCAGTACCCGCCGAACGCCACCACCGCCGCCGAGCGCAAGCTCGCCCGCGCCCTCCTGCCCGAGGACGAGCGCACGGCGTCCCGCTGGGCCGCCGCGTCCATGGAGCTCGGCGCCCTCGTCTGCACCGCCAAGAACGAGAACTGCGCCCGCTGCCCCATCGCGGAGCAGTGCGCGTGGCAGACGGCGGGCAAGCCGCCGCACCAGGGACCGGCGCGCCGCGGCCAGACGTACGCGGGAACGGACCGTCAGGTCCGCGGCAAGCTGCTCGCGGTCCTGCGCGAGGCCGTGGCCCCCGTGCCGCAGGCTGCCCTCGACCGGGTGTGGGACGAGCCCGTGCAGCGGGCCCGCGCACTGGACGGGCTCGTCTCCGACGGACTCGTCGAGCCGCTCCCCGACGGGCTCTACCGCCTGCCCCTCACCTGACGACAGCTGACAACACCTGCCGAGCGACGGCCGAGCGACGGCCGATCCACCACGAATCGCCACCGTTTTACGTCCCGCCTACTTCTGTTACACAACCGACGGCAGGCCGTGCGCCCCCCGCTGGCTGCTCCGCACAGCCTCGTGACAACGCCTCCGTAGCTTCATAGCCGTACCGCACAAGCAGCGGTGGTCGGTGAACGGAGGCGGTCAGGTATGGCGCACGGTGAGGTGCTCGAGTTCGAAGAGTACGTCCGCACTCGGCAGGACGCCCTGCTGCGCAGTGCCCGGCGCCTGGTCCCCGACCCCGTCGACGCCCAGGACCTGCTGCAGACCGCACTCGTGCGGACGTACGGCCGCTGGGACGGCATAGCCGACAAGCGGCTCGCGGACGCCTATCTGCGCCGCGTCATGATCAACACGCGTACGGAGTGGTGGAGGGCCCGCAAGCTCGAAGAGGTCCCCACCGAGCAGCTGCCCGACGCGAGCGTGGAAGACTCCACCGAACAGCATGCGGACCGCGCCCTCCTGATGGACATCATGAAGGTGCTCGCACCCAAGCAGCGCAGCGTCGTCGTGCTGCGACACTGGGAGCAGATGTCCACAGAGGAGACGGCCGCGGCACTCGGCATGTCGGCGGGAACGGTCAAGAGCACACTGCACCGGGCGCTCGCGCGACTCCGCCAGGAGCTGGAGAGCCGGGACCACGAGGAGCCTGCCACCGGCGCGCTCGAACGTGAGGAGCGGGAGCGTTGCGCGGCCTAAGCACCCGGGCTTGCAGGACTGGCAGGACCGGCAGGGCCGGCAGGACCGGCAGGACTGGCAGAACGACGAAGGCGGGGAGTACGGCCGTGGCCGCGCTCGCCGCCATCGGCCTTTTGCTCTCCGCCACCGCCTGCTCGACCGGCGGCTCCGGCGCCCGCGACGAGGGCCCCGGCAACCGCGGCGAGACGGTGATGTCACCGACGCCGTCGCCGACACCCACCGCGACCTCCGAGGCCTCGCCGCCCACCACCACCGAGGCGGTGAAACTCGTGAAGGACGACCCGAAGGTCAGCCAGACGGTCAAGCGCGCCCTGAAGCCCTGCGTCGCCGACGAGTACCCGGTGGACGTCAGTTACGGCAACCTGACCGGAGGATCCGCCTCCGACGTCGTCGTGAACATCATGACCTGCGGCGATGCGGTCGGTACCAGCACTTACGTGTATCGCACCGAGGGCAAGAAGTACGAGAATGTCTTCCAGGACGAGGAGCCACCCGTCTACGCGGAGATCGACCGGGGCGACCTGGTGGTCACCAAGCAGCTGTACGAGAAGGGTGATCCGGTGTCGTATCCGTCCGGCGAGGACGTCATCACGTACGAGTGGGCGGCGAACCACTTCAGGGAGACGGACCGCATCCGCAATCACTACAGCAGCGCGGCGGGCGGCGATGCTCCCGCTCCGACGGAGAACTGAGAGCACCCGATGGCAGAGCACACCCATGTCCTGTTCGTCGAGGACGACGACGTCATCCGCGAGGCGACGCAGCTCGCGCTCGAACGGGACGGATTCGTCGTCACCGCGATGCCCGACGGACTCCAGGGCCTTGAGGCGTTCCGAGCCGACCGGCCCGACATCGCGCTCCTCGACGTGATGGTGCCGGGCCTCGACGGCGTCTCGCTGTGCCGCCGCATCCGCGACGAGTCCACCGTCCCGGTGATCATGCTGTCGGCGCGCGCCGACTCCATCGACGTCGTGCTCGGCCTGGAGGCGGGGGCCGACGACTACGTGACGAAGCCCTTCGACGGCGCCGTCCTCGTGGCCAGGATCCGCGCCGTGCTGCGCCGCTTCGGCCACGCGAGCGGCCCCGACTCGGCGGCGCCCGCCGCGAACGAAGGCGGTTCGCCGGACGGCGGCGTGCTGCACTTCGGCGATCTGGAGATCGACACGGAGGGCATGGAGGTCCGCAAGGACGGCGCTCCGGTGGCCCTGACGCCGACCGAGATGCGCCTGCTGCTCGAATTCTCGTCCGCGCCCGGCACGGTCCTCTCCCGCGACAAGCTCCTTGAGCGCGTGTGGGACTACGGCTGGGGCGGTGACACCCGCGTCGTCGACGTCCATGTGCAGCGGCTGCGCACGAAGGTGGGCCAGGACCGGATCGAGACGGTCCGCGGCTTCGGCTACAAGCTCAAGGCGTGAGCCGCGACGGCATGGCTGATGGCACGGCTGACCGCACGGCTGACCGCATGGCTGACTCCATGGCTGACTCCATGGCAGCTGAACCGCACGTGGTGCATGAACCGCACGTGGTGCATGAACTGAACGTGGCGCATCTCGGGGGACCTATATGAGCAGGGGGACGGTGGCCGCGCTGCGCGCCCGCCTCCGCACGGCGTTCGGCGCGCGCCTGCGCACCGGCGTGCGCTGGAAGATCAGCGCGGCGATCGCGCTGGTCGGCGCGCTTGTCGCGGTGGCGCTGAGCCTGGTGGTGCACAACGCGGCGCGCGTCTCGATGCTCGACAACGCGCGCGACGTGCAGGACGAGCGGATCCAGTACGCCCAGCGGATCTACGAGACGTCCGGGCGCACGGGACAGTTCGGCATGAAGGTCGACGACCCGGAGATGCCCAAGGAGCTCCTGGAGAAGGTGCTCGCCGGGCGCCGCGCGACGTATGTGGAGGACCACTCCAGCGGTGTGCCGGACATCTGGGCCGCGGTGCCGCTGAGCGACGGCCACATCCTGTCGCTGCACACCCGCTTCACCGACCGCAGCGCCACCGTCATGAAGGACCTCGACCAGGCCCTGGTCATCGGCTCCATCTCGGTCGTCTTCGGCGGCTGCGCGCTCGGCGTGCTCATCGGCGGCCAGCTCTCGCGGCGCCTGCGCAAGGCGGCGACCGCGGCGCAGGAGGTCGCGCAGGGGCAGACGGACGTCAACGTACGCGATGCCATCGGCGGCGTCGTACGCGATGAGACCGATGACCTCGCGCGGTCGGTGGACGCGATGGCGGACGCGCTCAAGCAGCGGCTCGAAGCCGAGCGGCGGGTGACGGCGGACATCGCGCACGAGCTGCGTACGCCGGTGACGGGCCTGCTCACGGCGGCCGAACTGCTGCCCCCCGGCCGTCCGACCGAGCTGGTCAGGGACCGCGCGCAGGCGATGCGCACGCTCGTGGAGGACGTACTCGAAGTGGCCCGTCTGGACAGCGCGGCCGAGCGGGCCGAGCTGCAGGACCTGATGCTCGGCGAGTTCGTGACGCGGCGGATCGCGGTGCTCAACTCGGACGTGAGCGTGACGGTGGTGCACGAGTCGGAGGTCACCACCGACCCGCGCCGCCTTGAGCGCATCCTGGGCAACCTCCTCGCCAACGCCGCCAAGCACGGCAAGCCGCCGGTCGAGGTGAGCGTCGAGGGCCGCGTGGTGCGGGTCCGCGACCACGGCCCCGGTTTCCCGGCGGGGCTCCTGGAGGAGGGGCCGAGCCGCTTCCGCACCGGCAGCACGGACCGCGCGGGCGTCGGGCACGGCCTGGGTCTGACGATCGCCGCGGGCCAGGCGAGGGTGCTCGGCGCGAGGCTCACGTTCCGCAACGTGACGCCGGCGGGCGCGGGCCCGGACGACCCGGCGGAGGGCGCGGTGGCAGTCCTCTGGCTCCCGGAACACGCCCCGACGAACACGGGCAGCTTCCCGATGCTGCAGCTGCCGGGCAAGTACAAGTAGCGGCCCGGCCCGCGGCACGCACAGCGCACAGCGCACAGCGCACAGCGCACAGCGCACAGCAACGGGCCCCCGGCACCAGAGTCAGTGCCGGGGGCCCGTTTCAGCCGAGGGAATCAGGGCCGCAGGTCAGACGGCCTCTGCAACCGCGTCCCGCGGACCACGCGCGGCGTCCCCAGCCACGTCCTCGGCCGGCTTGTCGGCCCCGGCCCCAGCCTCGGAACCGGAGTCGGAGTCGGAGCCCTCGGGCCCGGAGTCCTTGGGCCCGGCCCCCCGCAGGGGAACCTCCTTCACGAAGAACGCGGCGATCAGCGCGGCGACCCCGATAACCGCCCCCAGCAGGAACGCCGAGTGCGTACCGGCGGACACAGCATGCTGATACGCGTCCCGCACCGGCGCGGCCAACTGCCGCAGGCTGTCCGCATCCAGTTGCGCGGACTGCTCGGTGACCTTGCCGCCGAGCTCCCCGGCCCGCTCGGACATCGTGTCCTCGACCCGGTGGTTGAAGAGCGCGCCCATGATCGCGACGCCGAACGACGAACCGAGCGTACGGAAGAGCGTGGCCGAGGACGACGCGACGCCCATGTCCTTCATCTCGACGCTGTTCTGCGCGACCAGCATGGTGATCTGCATCAGGCAGCCCATGCCCGCACCGAGCACCGCCATGTAGAGGCCCGACGTGAACCGCGAGGTGTCGGTGTCCATCTGCGACAGCAGGAACAGGCCGAGGACCATCAGTACGGTGCCGACGATCGGGAAGATCTTGTACTTGCCGGTGGAGGTGGTGAACCGGCCCGAGAAGAACGAGACGACCATCATCGAGAGCAGCATCGGAAGCAGCAGCAGACCGGAGTTGGTGGCCGAAGCGCCCTGCACCGCCTGCTGGTAGAGCGGCAGGAACAGCATCGCGCCGAACATCACGAATCCGGTGAGGAAGCCGATCACCGACATCAGGGTGAAGTTGAGGCTGCGGAAGATGTGCAGCGGCAGAATCGGCTCGGCGGCCTTCTTCTGCACGACGACGAAGCTGATGAGCGCGACCACGCCGATCGCGATGAGCTCCATGATCACGGTCGAGGTCCAGGCGTACTCCGTGCCGCCCCACGTGGTGACGAGGACCAGCGAGCTGATGCCCACGGTCAGGAGCGCCGCACCGAGGTAGTCGATCCGTCCCTCTGCCTTCTTCTTCGGCAGGTGCAGCACCGCGGTCACCATGGCGAGCGCGACGGCGCCGAGCGGCAGGTTGATGTAGAAGGCCCAGCGCCAGCCGAGGTGGTCGGTGATGGTGCCGCCGACGAGCGGTCCGCCGATCATGGCGACCGCCATGACGCCGGTCATCATGCCCATGTACTTGCCGCGCTCCCGCGGCGACACGAGCTCACCGATGATCGCCATGACGCCGACCATCAGGCCGCCCGCACCGAGCCCCTGGACCGCGCGGAAGCCGATCAGCTGGCCCATGTCCTGCGCCATTCCGCTGAGCACGGAACCGAGCAGGAAGATCACTATGGAGGTGAGGAAGACGCCCTTGCGGCCGTACATGTCACCGAGCTTGCCCCAGATGGGGGTCGAGGCCGCGGTCGCCAGCATGTACGCGGTGACGACCCACGACAGGTGCTCCATGCCGCCGAGGTCACCGACGATCGTCGGCATCGCGGGGCTCACGATCATGTTGTCGAGCATCGCGAGCAGAATCGTGACCATCAGCGCCATCATCACGACCCGCACGCTGCGCGGCTGTGGCGCTTCCTTCGTCCGATCCGCCGGAGGATCCGTCGACTGCCCGCCCTGCTTCGCCTGCTCCCCCGGCTTTTTCTTGATCTCCGCCATGTTCCCCACTCCCCGGTTACCCCGACTGCCTTCTGGTACTTACTTGCCGACCGGCAAGCTGACTACACTGAGGGAAGCTAGACCCCTAACTAGCCGGGCGTCAAGTAAGTAAAATCGGGTCCAAGGATTCGAGTCGAGGGAGTCGAGGAGCACCGACATGGTCACGGGCACAGGCGCAAGCGCCGGCGCAGGCGCAGGTACGGGTGGGGGTGCGGGCAAGCAGCACCGCCGCGGGGACACCCGCCAGCGCATCCAGGACGTGGCCCTCGAACTCTTCGCCGAGCAGGGCTACGAGAAGACGTCGCTGCGCGAGATCGCGGAGCGTCTGGATGTCACGAAGGCGGCGCTCTACTACCACTTCAAGACCAAGGAGGACATCCTCACCAGCATCTTCGAGGACCTGACCAGGCCCATCGACGAACTGGTGGAGTGGGGCAAGGACCAGCCGCGCACGCTGGAGATCAAGCGGACGATCCTGACCCGCTACAGCGAGATCCTCACGGACGCGTCCCCTCTCTTCCGCTTCATGCAGGAGAACCAGGCGACGATGCGGGACCTGAAGACGGGCGAGACCTTCAAGGACCGCATGCTCAGCCTGCTCGACATCCTCAGGGAGCCGGACTCGCCGATGACGACCCAGGTGCGCTGCTTCAGCGCGCTGTTCACGATGCACGGCGGGATGTTCGTGCTCAAGGACGCCGAAGGCGACCCCGAGGAGAAGCGCAAGGCCATCCTGGAGGTCGCCATCGATCTGGTGACACAGGCGCACGAGGGCGCCTGAGCTGCTGCTGGGTCAGACGGTGACGCCGTTGGAGCGCAGGAACGCGACCGGGTCGACCGCCGAGCCGTAGTTCGGGGTCGTACGGATCTCGAAGTGCAGGTGCGGGCCGCTGGAGTTGCCGGTGTTGCCGGAGGCGGCGATGTGCTGGCCGGTGGCGACGCTCTGGCCGACGCGCACGTCGATCTTCGACAGGTGGGCGTACTGCGAGTACGTGCCGTTGTCGTGCTTGATCACGACGGCGTTGCCGTACGCGGGACCGTCACCGGCGCCGTTGCCGCCGGCCTTGACGACGGTGCCGTTGTGCACGGCCTCGACGGAGGTGCCGATGGACACCGCGAAGTCCTGGCCGGAGTGCTTGCTGGACCACATGTTGCCGCCGAGCCCGAAGGACGCGGAGAGCGTGTACTTGTCGACCGGGTCCTGCCAGGAGACGGCCTTCTTGGCGGCGGCCTGCTGAGCCTTGGTGGCGGCCTTGGCCTGCGCGTTCGCCTGCGCCGACACGGAGTTGGCGGAGACGCCGGGCAGCGCGCCGCTCTTGGTGTCCGCAGCGGCCGCGATCCCGGAACCGAGAACTGCCGATGCTCCGAGCCCGAGGCCCGCGACGGTGACGACGGCCGTCCGCGTACGCAGCGTACGGAGCAAGGACAGGCCGGAATGGTGGGACGTGGCGCGCTTCGACATGGCGGATGACCTCCGTGATGGGGAGCGTGCGGCATGCGGCGCATGCCGGGCTTCGTGTGACGTGCGGTGCACGCCGGATTTCGGCTGGCGTGCGGTGCACGCCGGGGCTTCGTGTGTCGTGCGGTGCACGACGGGCACAAAGGGACCCGGCACACGCAGCACTGCGTCCCGCCGGGTTGGCCATCCCTTGGTAACCCGCACCCCACCCCTCGCCCAAACCCCCCATCTACTACCGAAAGCCGTAGCTCCCCGACCGACTTTCTCCTCCTTGACACCCCCAAATTCCGACAATTCCCCCTTCAACCACTTGCCGGATTTAGCCGCCGAGGTCAGGTTTAACCCCACTCCAGGAAGACCCCTCGGGCCAGCACTGGCCCCGGCCGGACCCCCGGCCCCCTGACGCGCCGAAGGTCCCGGAGGTTGCGGACCGAAGGTCCCCTCCCCCCTCCCGAACGCCGCCACTATTCCGCCTAGTACCGGACATAACGCCTGTGCGTCATGTCACCGGCCCCCGAGATCCACAACCTCCGGAATGTGACCGGCACTACGCTGCGGCGCATGGATCCCGCGGTCATAGGCGCCCGGCTCGCCTCGGGCGTCGTAGCCCCTCTGATCAAGAAACTGTTCGTACGGGAGGGACCGGGCGCGGGCCTGGTGGACAGGCCTGTGCGGCTGTCGGGTCTGGTGTCTTTCCGGGGCGAGAAGCGGACGCTGGACGAGAAGGACTTCCGCAAGCTCGTGGTCGAGCTGACGCGCCGCGCGGCACGTGAGGCCGGGGAGAGCCGGGAGGCCGGGGAGACCCACGAGGCCGGGGAGACCCGCGAGCCGCCGACGGGCAGCATCGAGACGGAAGCCGTCGCCGATGCCCTGGAGCGGACCCTGTACGCGCTGGCGGATCTGGACCTCAGCGACGTCGAAGCGGTACGCCTCGGCCAGGGACCACTGGCCACCAAGCTCTACGACCAGGCGGGCGGCTCCCGGCTCACACGGCCCCTCAGCCAGAACTCGGCGTCCCTCTATATCCGGCTCCTGGACAGCGCCTGCCTCCACATCCTGCACTTCCTCACGCAGCGCTCCACGTTCATCGCCCGCTCGCTGGTCGAGCAGAGCAGGCAGCTGGACGAGCTGATCACCCGCACCGACGTCCTCATCCAGCGCGTCGGCTCCCAGTCCGCACAGGACGCGGGTTTCGAGGGGCGCTACGAGGCGTACGTCGCGAAGAAGCACAGCCACCTGACGATCTACGGCATCGATCTCAACGAGTGCCGCGACTGGCCCCTGGACACGGCCTATCTGAGCCTGCGGGCGTCCCGCAGCGCGGAACACCAGCAGGTCTCGGACGACGCCTTCGCGACGGGGAGCCACGAGGGGGCAATCGTGTCCGGCGGCCGCCGGGCACCTTCCCCCGTCGAGGGAGTGTTCGCGGGCACCGACCGCGTCCTGCTGCGCGGCGCCGCCGGTTCCGGCAAGACCACCCTGGTGCAGTGGCTCGCGGTCACCACCGCCCGCCAGGACCGGCTCACGGGCGACCTCGCCCACCTCATCGGACGCGTGCCCTACGTCCTGCCCCTGCGCACCCTCACGCGCGGCGGCGCCTCCTTGCCCACCCCCGCGGACTTTCTCGGGGCGGTAGGCAATCCGCTCGCCGGCGCCCAGCCCACCGGCTGGACGGACCGCGTCCTGTCCGCCGGCCGCGGCCTCCTGCTGATCGACGGCATCGACGAGGTCCCCGAGGAGGAACGCGAACGCACCCGGCGCTGGCTCTCCGACCTCCTCACCGCCTACCCGGGAAACCTGTGGCTGGTCACCTCGCGCCCCTCGGCCGTACGCGAGGACTGGCTCGGCGGGGAGGACTTCACCGACCTCACGCTCTCCCAGATGGGCCGCGAGAACATCGGCGTCTTCATCCGCCGCTGGCACGAGGCGGCCGGAGCCGACGCCGCACTGGGCGAGGCCCTCCTGAGCGCCGTACGTACCAAACAGGACCTGGGCCGCCTCGCCACCAACCCCCTGATGTGCGCCCTCATGTGCGCGCTGCACCGCGAGCGCCGCGGCTTCCTGCCGCGCGGCAGGAAGGCCCTCTACGACGCGGCGCTCTCCATGCTCCTGGAACGCCGTGACCGCGAACGCGACATGGCCGTGGAGCTGGACGAGGAGTCCCAGATCGAGCTCCTGCAGAAGCTCGCGTACTGGCTGATCCGCAACGGCCGCGCGGAGATGGACCACACGGACGCCGTGCACCAGCTGGAACGCCTGCTGCCGTCCATGCCGTACGTCGCCGAGCAGGGCCAGGCCGAGGACATCCTGCGCCATCTGCTCGTACGGTCGGGTCTCCTGCGCGAACCGGGCCCGGGAGCAGTGGACTTCGTGCACCGCACCTTCCAGGACTACCTGGGCGCGCGTGCGGCGGTGGAGGAGCGCGACTTCGACCTGCTGCTGCGGCACGCGCACCTCGACCAGTGGGAGGACGTCGTACGCATGGCGGTCGCCCACGCCCGCCCGGACGAGCGGGTGAGGTTGCTGCGGGGCGTCATGAAACGCGGGGACAAGGAGCCCGAACACCGCGTACGGCTGCATCTGCTCGCCATGGCCTGCCTGGAGCACGCGGCGAAGCTGGATCCCGAGGTGCGGGGGAAGGTGGAGCGGCGGGCGGGGGAGCTGATTCCGCCGCGGACCTACTCGGAAGCGCGCAAGCTGTCCGAACTCGGGCCCATCTTGTTGGAGTTACTACCGGGGCCCGAAGGCGTGCAGGACGGAACAGAGGCGGCCTTGGTGGTCAGCGCAGCAGCCCAGATGGGCGGGGACGCGGCACTCTCCTACTTGGTGAAGTACCGGCACCAAGAGGATCCCGCGGTCCGCTTCCAACTGGGTTCGCACTGGGACCGGTTCGACACGGAGACCTACGCCCAGCAGATCATCGGCCACCTGCACGGCGAGGCCGTCTCGACGATCACCGTCCGTTCCGCGGCCGAGCTCTCCGCACTGAGCCGCATGGGCGGCCACAGGGGCGTCGACCTCACGGGCGACTTCACGAGAAGCCAGATCATGGAAGCCCTCGACGAGGTCCGCCTCGAGCACCTCACCCTCACCGACAACGCCGTGATCGACGACCTGGAGTTCGTCGGCCGGTTCAGGAACCTGAAGCGCCTCAGCCTGAGGTCGTGCTCCGGCGTCTCTTCCCTCGCCCCGGTGACCGGGCTCCCCCTGAAAGAGCTGGTGCTCTTCAACCTTCCACTGCTGCAAGACCTCAGCCCGATAAGAGAGTTCGACCAGCTCACCATGGTCAGCGCGCGAGCCGAGTCAGAGTGCCCGGTCCTCGATCTCATACCGCGCGAGGCCCCGCTGGAGTGCGTCTTCCCGCCCCGGAACACCGTCGGTCTCACGGCCCTCAGGAACTTCCCGTCTCTCACCCAGCTCGGCCTGGAACTCGAAGTCCCGATCAACGAAGAGGACTGGCGGGCGATCGCGACCCTGACCCACCTGACCTACCTGAGCATGAGCCCGCATGAGCTGGCGAGCCTGGCCGCCACCGGAGTTCAGCTGCACGCGGTGAGCCAGGTCTCGATCATGGCTCGCGGCGCCGAGTGCGACCTGCGGCAGGTCGTCACGGCGTTCCCCTCGATGACCCATCTGCACCTGTACGAGCCGATGGCCCTCGAACTCACCCCGCTGCGTGGGCACTCCCGGCTGAAACGGGTGACGGTGGTGGAAGCTCTTGCCACCCCCGACCCCGCCCAACTGCCCGACTCCGTGCAGCTGACCGTCGACGGCCGCCCGGTCCCGCGCACGTGACCACCCATTACGCTCACGCCCATGGATCCCACGGCCATAGGCTCCGTCACCCGACTCGCGTCGAGCGTCATCACCCCTCTGGTCAAGCGGCTGTTCGTACGTGAGGGACCCGGCGCGGACCTGGTGGAACACCCCGTGCGACTGTCGGGGCTCGTGTCCTTCCGGGGCGAGAAACGGAAGCTGACCGACAAGGATCTGGCGAGGCTTGCGGCGGAACTGGTGCGCCAGGCCGTACGGACCTCCGGCGAGCGCGCCGTCCCCGCCGACGAGGAGCAGGCCGTCACCGACGCCCTGGCCCGCACCCTCCACTCCCTGGGCGACCTCACCCTCACGGACGCCCAGGCGGTCGAGCTCGGCCACAACGCCCTCGCCCTGCGCCTGCGCCGGGCGAGCGGCAACCCGGACCGTGACCTGTCGGCGGACGCCGCGTACTTCTACGACCGTCTGCTCGACACGACCTGCCTGCACATCCTGCATTTCTTCACGCAGCGGTCGGCCTTCGTGGCCAGGACGCTGGTGGAGCAGAGTCGTCGACAGTCCGAACTGATCGCCAAAATAGATGAGTTGATTGCCCGCAACCCCCTCCCCGGTGCGGAGGACGTGGCCTTCGAGCAGCGGTATCTCGCGTACGTCGAGAAGAAGCACGGGAAGCTGACGATCTTCGGGATCGATCTGGCGAACTCGCCGGGGCGGTGGCCGCTGGATGCGGCGTACATGTCGCTGGAGGCCACGGGGGGCTCCTGGCCGGTCCACATGCCCGCCAGGGAGGCGGCCCACGGCTTTTCGCTGGAGGGGGACGAGTTCGAGCGGTGGGTGAGCGAGGTGAAGCACATCGCCGCCGCCCCTCGCCCCGCCGATCAAGCCATGGCCACCCACGAACGCGTCCTCCTGCGGGGCGAGGCCGGTTCCGGCAAGACCACACTCGTCCAGTGGCTGGCGGTCAGCGCCGCGCGCTCCGCACCGGACGACGAGCGCATGACGTACCTCTACGACCGCATCCCCTTCGTGCTCCCCCTGCGCACCCTCACCCGCCACGGCGAGCGCCTCCCCGCCCCCAAGGACTTCCTCTCCGCGGTCGACTCCCCGCTGGCCGGCACGCAGCCCAGGGGCTGGGAGTCCCGCGTCCTCACGGCGGGGCGCGCCCTGGTCCTGGTGGACGGCATCGACGAGATCCCCGACACCGAGCGCTCCCGCACCCGCACCTGGCTCAGCGACCTGATCGACGCCTACCCCGGCAACCGCTGGCTGGTCACGTCCCGCCCCTCGGCCGTACGCGAGGACTGGCTCACCGAGGAGGGCTTCGCCGAGCTCACGCTCTCCCCGATGAGCCCCACGGACGCGGCGGCCTTCATCAGCCGCTGGCACGTGGCCGCACGCACGGGTGCGGCGGACGAGGACGCCGCGCTCGTCTCGTACGAGAGTCAGCTCCTGGACGCGGTGCACGCGAAGCCCGACCTCGGGCTCCTGGCCACCAACCCCCTGATGTGCGGTCTGATCTGCGCGCTGCACCGCGACCGCAGAGGTTTCCTCCCCCTCGGCCGCAAGGATCTCTACACGGCGGCCCTGTCCATGCTCCTGATCCGCCGCGACCGCGAGCGGCACATGGACGTACCCGACCTGCGGGAGGAGCCGCAGCTGCAGCTGCTCCAGCGCCTCGCCTACTGGCTGATCCGCAACGGCCGCCAGACGATGGACCGTTCGCGAGCGGAGGCGATCGTCGCGGACGCGCTCCCCTCGGTCCCGGAGGCGGCCACGCTCGGCGACGCGAAGGAGGTCTTCGCGCACTTCCTCCACCGCAGCGGCCTGCTCCGCGAACCGGCCCCGGGCACGGTCGACTTCATCCACCGCACGTTCCAGGACTTCCTGGGCGCGCGGGCGGCGGTCGACGAGGGCGACTTCGGCGTGCTGGCGCGCCACGCGGCGGACGACCAGTGGGAGGACGTCATCCGCATGGCGGTGGCGCACGCCCGCCCTCGCGAACGCGCCGCATTCCTCGGCGAGTTGCTGGAGTTCGGGGACACACGCTCCGAGGATCGGGCACGGGTTCGAGTGCACCTGCTCGCGGCGGCCTGCCTGGAGCACGCGGCCGAGCTGGATCCCGCGGTGCGGGAGCAGGTGGAGCGACGTCTGGCCGAGGTGATTCCGCCCCGGAGCCCGGAGGCCGCCCGCGAGCTCGCGGCGGTCGGCCCCATGGTCCTCGACCTGCTGCCGGGCCCGAACGGCCTGGACGACGAGGCGGCCGGTCACGTCGCGATCACCGCGACGAGCATCCCGTCCGACGCCGCGATCCCCTTCCTCGCACGCTTCGCGCGCCACCCGGCGCTGTCCGTGCACAGCCAGCTCATGTGGGGATGGAGTCGCTACGACTGCCGCAGGTACGCGGAACAGGTGATCTCTCAACTCGACAACGGGGAGACCTACTTCACGATCCGCGGCGACGACCAGGTCATGGAGCTCGAACGACTGGGGATCCGCCCCAGGCTCCTGGACATCCGGGGCACCGTCTCCCCCGCAGCCGCTTCCCGCCTGCTCACGTCCTGCGCCCCCACGTTCCTCTCGCTCAGGGTGCCGCCTTCGCAGCTCACTCCCGAGGCGCTCCGGGCGCTGGGCGAACTGGATCAGCTGCGCCTCATGGAGATCATCGAGCCCTGGAGCCTGGACCTGTTCCCCGCCGAGGCCCCGCTGCGCACGCTGGCCCTCTCCGGATCCGCTCGCGTGGCGCGCGATCTGCACCGCATGGACAGATGGCCGGAGCTGGAGTGGGTCATCTTCGGCGACAAGGACGGTCCGCGCGCACCCGCTGTCTGGGAGGCCCTCGCACGACTCCCACGCCTCATCCGGCTGGACCTGACATCCGGCAACCTCGCCGCCGTGCCGGACGGACTTGCCCTGCCCGGCGTGACCGAGCTGTCCCTGCTGCACAAAGGCGGCGCCTGGACGGCGGCGGCATCCCGCGTCAGCGAAATCCTGCCGGGCCTCACGCACATGTCCGTGTACGGGCACACCGGCCAGGAGAGATTCACGGTCGCCCCCTTGGCGAGTCTCACCGCCTTGCGACACCTGGCGGTCTCCACCGCTCAGGTGTCAGACCTCGACGCGCTCCCTTCGCACATCGAAGTGCGCGACATCCGCCCCTTGGCCGATTGAGCTGAAACCAGACCACCCACCACCCCCCTCCCCAAATAGGCCAACACCTGCCCTATTGGACGCCTAGCGTCGGACGCTCCCCGTTGTTCAACTGTCCGATGAAGGCCGCAAGGAGCGAACGATGAGTCACCTCACCAACGCCCAGCCCGACGGCACCCCCACCTGGATCGACCTCCGCGTCGCCGAGTACGACCGCACCCTGGAGTTCTACGGCGCGCTCTTCGGCTGGGAGTACGCCGAGGAACCCACGTCGGCCGGCGGGCGGCGCAACGCGACGTGCCTGCTGCACGGAAAGCCGGTCGCGGCCATCACTCAGGCCCCGGCCACCACAGGCTTCGGCTGGACCATGTACATCGCCACCGCCGACTGCGACGGAACCGCGAAACGCATCGCCGATGCGGGCGGCACCCTGCTGGAGGAGCCGGTGGACGTCATGGCGGGCGGCACCCTGCTGGAGGAGCCGGTGGACGACATGGCGGGCGGCGCCCGCGTGGCCGTCGCCGAGGACTCCGTGGGCGCCCGCTTCGGCCTCTGGCAGGCCCGCACGCGCATCGGCTGCGAGATCGTGAACGAACCGGGCTCGCTGGTCCGCAACGACCTGCTCACCCCGACCCCCGGCCCGGCCCGAGCGTTCTACTCGGCGGTCTTCGGCTACACCCTGGACCTCAACGACGTCATGCCGGAAGCGGACTTCACCTTCCTGCGCCGCCCCGACGGCCACGAGATCGGCGGAATCTTCGGTATCCCAAAGCCCTCCACCCCCACCCCCGCCTCAACCCCCACATCCGCCTGGGCCACCACCTTCGAGGTGGCCGACACAGACGCGGTGGCCCAACAAGCCACCGCATCCGGCGGCACGTCCACCACCCCCGAGGACATCCCGTACGGCCGGATCGCCACGATCACCGACCCCAACGGCAACGAGTTCTCCGTCATCACAAGGCCCTGAACAACACCCTGAACAAGGCCCTGAACAAGGCCCTGAGCTGTACCGCAGCAGGTTCGGTGCGCGGCCCCAGCCACACTTTCGGGTGATGTGACACGAACACCCCGCCTGTAAAGGCCGCATCCGCGAGTCTCGGCCCCATGCACAAGAACACCCAGGCCAATGCCGGGATCAAGCCCGAACCTGAGCCCGACCGCGAGCCCAAGGCCACCGTCCCCGCCCAGCCTCGCCCGAACACTCAGCCGCCCTGGTACGGCGACCTCCTGGGCGAGGTCAAAGAGACCATCGCAGGCGCACGCATCCGCGCCCAACGGGCCGTGAACACCGAACTGGTGCGGATGTACTGGCAGATCGGGAAGCTGATCCTCGACCGCCAGGAGCAGGAGGGCTGGGGCACCAAGGTCGTGGCCCGACTGGCCATCGACCTCAGAACGGCCTTCCCGAGCCAGCGCGGCTTCTCCCGAAGCAACCTGATGTACATGCACAAGATGGCCCGAACGTGGCCAGACCCAATTGTCCAACAGCCTGTTGGACAATTGCCCTGGGGCCACGTCACCGTCCTCCTGGACAAGCTCGGTACCCGTCCCGAGCTGGACTTCTACGCCACCGAAGCCGTCCGCAACGGATGGTCGCGCGCCATCCTGGAGCGCTTCATCCAGCAGGGGCTGCACCTCACGCAAGGCTCCGCCGCCAACAACTTCGCAGCGACCGTCCCCGAGGGATCCGACACCCTCAAGGAGCTGGCACGGGACCCCTACCGACTCGACTTCCTCGGGCTCGACAAGCACCACGCCGAGCGTGAGCTCGAAGAGGCCATCGTCGCCGGCATGATCCGGTTCCTCACCGAACTAGGCGTCGGATTCGCCTTCGTCGGCCGTCAGTACCCCGTCGTCATCGGCGGCGACGACTTCCGCATCGACCTGCTCTTCTATCACCTGAAACTGCACCGCTACTTCGTCTTCGAGCTCAAGACGAAGGACGTACGCCCCGAGCACATCGGCAAGCTCAACTTCTACGTCAGCGTGGTCGATCAGCTAGTGCGCGATCCACAGCGCGACGACGCGACGATCGGCTTCCTGATCGGAGCTCGTCACAACAAGGCGGCCGTGCAACTCGCTCTCGACGCCAGCAACAACCCGATGGCGGTGACGTCCTACTCGACACTCAACCCGGCAGACCGTGAACTTGTCCCCACCGAGGATGACTTGTCCCGTGTGGTTCAGGACGCCATCGACAGCATCGAGTCCTGAGAGTCCTGAGAGTCCTTGGATTCCTGAAGAGAGCCCCACCACCTGCATGGCCCAACGCGAGCCGGAATACCCCGCACCCGACAGCGGGTTGGGCCCAGCATGACGACTGACACGCACTTCGACCCGCACGCCCTGCTCGCGCAGAGCAACCTCGGCGTACTGGCGACGATCAAGTCCGACGGCCGCCCCCAGCTCTCGCCCGTCATGCCGTCGTACGACCGCTCCGACAACGTGATCCGCGTATCGACGACCGCGAAGACGGCAAAGATCGCGAACCTCCGCCGCGACTCCCGCGCCACGCTGGAGGTGACAAGCCCCGACGGCCGCGCCTGGGCCACCGCCGAGGGCACGGCCACGCTCATCGGCCCCGGAACCGACCCGCAGGGACCCGAGGTCCAGGCCCTGGTGGACTACTACCGCGCGGCCGCCGGCGAGCACCCGAACTGGGACGAGTACCGCCAGGTCATGGTGTCCGACCGCCGGGTGCTGATCACGATGACGGTCGACAACATCTACGGCACCAAGCTCAACTGACGACAGCCGCAGACCGCGCCCGACGGACCGGTCGCCGGCCGCACCCACCCCGGAGCGCCCGCGCACCCCACCCCGGCAGACCCGGTCCACACCCGGCAGCGAAAGCGGACGACCCGCACCCCTCCACCGCCAACCTCGCACCAGCCGGGCGGCCCCGGCACCGACTGCACGGCACCCTGCGGCTGGCGAGCCCCGGTTCACCGAGCCACAAACCGGACGGGCTGCCCGGCTAAGAGGGGGCGGGTGGGTGGGGACAAAGCGGCACCGCACCCGCGCCGGGACACCGCTGCCGCAGCCAGCACCCGCGCCCCGTAGCCGTAGCCAGTACCCAGGGCGGGTTGCCCGACCAGGTGGGGGCGGGTGGGTGGGGGAAGACGGCACCGGTGCAGCGCCTGGCAGCGAGCGATCCTTGCGCCACACGAAGCCGGGCAGAACCAACGACCGGTCCCTGCGCCACACGAAGCCGGGCAGAACCAATGAACGGTCCCTGCGCCACACAAAGCCGGGCAGAACCAATGAACGATCCTTGCCCCACACGCAGCCGAACAGCGCAAGCGACCACGTACCAGTTAAGCCCCAACCCCCGCCGCCCCCACCCCCCTTCACCTACCCTCGACACATGGTCGAAGCCACCACGCTAGGCGCCCGCATCGCGTCCGGCGTCGTCGTGCCGCTCATCAAGAAGCTCTTCGTGGCGGACCAGCCGGGCGCGGCCCTGGTGGACAAGCCGGTCCGCATCTCCGCCCTCATCTCGTTCAGCGGCGAGAAACGCAGCGTCACGCCCAAGGACGTCGAGAAGGTCGCCGACGAGCTCGTGCGCCGGGCGCTGAAGGCCGCCGGGCCCCACGAGCAGCCCATCGACCCGGGCGAAGCCCTCGCCGTACGGAACGCCCTCGCCCACTCCCTCGCCGCCCTCGGCACCATCACCATCGAGGACTTCGAAGCCGTATCCATGGGGCCGGAAGGCTTCGCGAACCTGCTCCGGTCCAACGCGGGCACCGTCATCATCTCCTTCGGCCTCAGCGCGAGCGGCGAACTCTTCTACGAGCGCCTCCTCCACACCGCCTGCCTCCACATCCTGAACTTCTTCACCCGGCGCTCCACCTACATCGCCCGCCAACTCACCGTCAACACCCAGCAGTTGGCCCGTGTCGTCCAAGCCATCGACATCCTTCTCGACCGGCTTCCCTCCCAGACCGCCGAGGACGCCGCCTTCGAGGACCGCTACGCCACCCACATCGCGCAGCGCCACGGCACCCTCACCATCTACGGCCTCGACGCCGGCACCAGCGAGTGGCCCCTCGACACCGCCTACCTCAGCCTGGAGGCGACCCGCGAGCGCACAGGCCCCGGCGGCAGCGGGCTGCACGTCCCCGCCGAGCAGGTCCTCGCCCAGCACGACCAGGTCCTGCTGCGCGGCGTCGCCGGATCCGGCAAGACCACCCTCGTCCAGTGGCTCGCCGTGACGGCGGCGAGCCGGACGTACGAACACGGGCTCACGCACCTCATCGGGCGCGTGCCCTTCGTCCTGCCCATGCGGCGGATCCTGCGGCCGGGGGCCGAGCTGCCCATCCCGGGGGACTTCCTCAAGGCCGTCGCCTGCCCGGTCGCGGGCGACCAGCCCGCCGGCTGGGTCGACCGCGTCCTGCGCGCCCGGCGCGGCGTGCTCCTCGTCGACGGGATAGACGAGATCGCCGGCGAGCGGCGCGAATCCGCCCGCCGGTGGCTGCGCGAGCTGGCGCGGACCTTCCCCGGGAACCTGTGGCTCGTCACCTCGCGCCCCTCCGCCGTCCCCGAACGATGGCTGACCGCCGCCGGCTTCAACGAAGTCACGCTCTCCCCGATGGCCCGCCACGACGTCGCCACCTTCGTACGCCGCTGGCACCACGCCGCCGGGGCCGACGAGTCCACCGGCGCCTCCCTGCTGCGGGCCGTGCGGACCACCACCGAGCTGAACCGTCTGGCCACCAACCCCCTGATGTGCGGCATGCTCTGCGCCCTGCACCGGGACCGGAACGGCTTCCTGCCCCAGGACAGGAAGTCCCTCTACGAGGCCGCCCTCTCCATGCTCCTCGAACGGCGGGACAGGGAACGGGGGTTGGACGATCCGGGCGGAGTGCGCATTCCCTACGCCACCCAGATCCAGCTCCTGCAACGCCTCGCATGGTGGCTGATCCGCAACAGCCGCTCGGAGATGGACCGTTCGGATGCGCTGCACATCATCACGCAGGCGCTCCCCTCCCTGAACCTGAGCAGCGACGCGGAGGAGATCTACACCTCGCTCCTGCTGCGCTCCGGACTGCTGCGCGAACCCGCCGACGGGCGCGTCGACTTCCTTCACCGCACGTTCCAGGACTATCTCGGCTCCCGGCTCGCGGTGCAGGAACTGGACTTCGACCTGCTCCTGAACAACGCGGACAAGGACGAGTGGGAGGACGTCGTCCTCCTCGCCATCGCCCACGCGCGGCCGAAGGAGGCCGGGCAGATGCTGCGGCACCTCGTCGAGCAGGGCACCCCGCGCGGCAAACTCCTGGCCGCCGCGGGACTGCCGTACGCGGCGGAGGTGGCGCCCGCGATCCGTTCGTTCGTGGAGGTCGGGGTGCAGCTGCTCGTGCCGCCCGGATCCAGCGCCGAGGCCGAGGAGCTGGCACGGACCGGGGGCGAGCTCGTGCTCTCGCTGCTTCCGGCCGCGGAGGGTCTCGACGACCGCGTGGCACGTCTTGTGGCCCATACGGCAAGCGGGTTGGGCAGCGAGTCCGCGCTGCACTTCCTGACCCAGTTCCGCGAGCACCCCAGCATCGACGTCCAGCAGACCCTCGCCGCGTCCTGGCCGCACTTCGACCGCGAGCTCTACGCCGTGGAGATACTCGCGCACCTGCCACGCCAGGCGCGGGTCACCGTGCGCGACACCGGCGACCTCCGCGCCCTGCGCTCCATCGGCGGCTGGGCGGACATCCAGGTCGTCGGCGCCTACCGCGTCGAGGACCTGACCGAACTCATCGTCCGCGAGCGGCTCACCCGGCTCAATCTGGAGGCGTCCCATCCCGTCGAAGGCCTGGCCTGGCTCTCGGCCTTCCCGAACCTCAAGAGGGTCCATGTGGCCTCGGACGTCGGCGAAACCGTCGCACAGCAGGTGCCGGACCGGATCGAACTCATCACCCCACCGCCGTGGAGGGTTTGACCTACCCTTGACCCTCCACGACACACGAAATCCCACCCGCAGGGACCCCCTATGTCCATGGAGCCCGTTGTCCGTATCCCCTCGCCCCTCGCCACACCCCTCGTACAACGGCTCATCGGCACGCCTCCCCCGCAGGCGCCCACCACACCCGAGCTGATCGCCGCCTTCACCACCTGGCGCGGCGCGGACGCCCCTGCGACACCGGACGACGTGCACCGCACGGCCGCCGACTTCGTCCATCTCGCCGCCGAGGCGCACACCGCTCCGACGACCGAACTGGCTGCCGTGGTCGATGTGTTGACGCGCACGCTGCTCGCCATCGGGGAGCTGGACCTCACGGACGTGGACGCCGTGCGCCTGGGCCCGCAGGACTACGCGCGACGGCTCCGGGGCGCCGTGCAGGGCGCCGACCGCTCCCTGACGCCCAGCGCCGCGTGGTTCCACGACGAGCTGCTCGTGGCCGTGTGCCTGCACGTCCTGTACCACTTCGTCCGGCGCTCCCCGCACATCCAGCGGCACATGGCCGAGCGCGCGAGCCGCATCCGCCAGCTCATCGACCTGAACGACGCGGAGGCCGCGGCCCGCCAGCCCGAACAGTCCCAGGAGGACCGGGACTTCGAGGCCGCCTACGCCGAAGAAGTCGTACGACAGCACGGCTGGCTCACCATCGTCGGCGTGGACCTGGCCAACGCGCCGGACCGCTGGCAACTGGAGGACACCTACCTCAGCCTGGAGGCCGAGGAGAGCAGCGGCAGCGGCGTACCGGGCGAGCCGCGGACCGTGCTGCTCGCCGACCGGGCCCTGGAGGGCCACGAGCGGGTGCTCCTTCGTGGCGTCGCGGGCTCGGGCAAGACGACCCTCGTGCAGTGGCTCGCCGTGGCCGCCGCGCGCGAGGGCGCCCGCGTGCCCTTCGTCCTTCCCGTACGCCGCTTCGCCCGCGAGGGCTTCCCCGCCCCGGACGAGTTCCTGCACGCCATCCGCCACCCCCTCGCCGACCAGGCCCCGGAGGGCTGGGTCGTGCGCACGCTCCTCGCGGGCCGCGCCATGCTCCTGGTCGACGGCATCGACGAGGCCCCGGAGGCCACCCGCGGCGAGCTGCGCAACCAGCTGCGCCGCCTCCTTCGCATCTTCTCCGGCAACGGCTGCCTGGTGACGTCCCGCCCCTCTGCCGTCGAGGACGGCTGGCTCGCCCAGGAGCGCCTCGCCGAGGAGGGCTTCAAGGAGCTGTCCCTCGCACCGATGTCACGCGACCAGGTCACCCGCTTCATCCACGACTGGCACGCGGCCGCGATGAGCGACGACCAGTGCAAGGAACAGGCGGAGCGCGACAAGCTGAAGGAGTACGAACAGCGTCTCCTGCACTCCGTGCGCATCTACCGCGAGCTGCGCCAGCTCGCCACCAACCCCCTGATGTGCGGCCTGATATGCGCCCTCAACCGCGACCGCTCCGGCTCCCTGCCCAAAGGCCGCAAGGAGCTGTACGACGCCGCCCTGGAGATGCTCCTCCAGCGCCGCGACCCCGAACGCGACGTCCTGTACGCCGATGATGTGCGGCTCATGCAGGGCCCCCGGGAGCTGCTCCTGCGCAAGCTGGCCCACGCGATGGTGGAGGAGGGCGTCTCGGAGCTGCCGCGCGAGCGGGTCGTGGCCATTCTGGACGGCGCCCTGCCCGCCATCCCCTCCGCGCGCGCCGAGGGCGACGGCGAGAAGATCTTCCGTCACCTGCTGCACCGCACGGGTCTGCTCCGCGAACAGGCGGGCCTCTCGGTGGACTTCATCCACCGCACCTTCCAGGACTATCTGGCCGCCAAGGAGATAGTGGCCCGCGGCCAGTTGCCCACCCTCGTCGAGCACGCACACCAGGCCGAGTGGGAGGAGGTCATCCGCATGGCGGCCGCCCACGCACGGCCCGAGGAGTGCGCCGACTTCCTGGAGCGGCTGCTCGCCGCCGCCCCGAACCTGCGCCGCCCGCACGTGAACCACCGGCGCCTGATGGCCGCGGCCTGCCTGGAGCACGTCACCGAGCTCGACCCGGCGGTGCAGCAGCTCGTCCACGACCGTACGAAGAACCTCGTGCGCCCCACGACCGAACTGGCCGCCCGCAGCCTCGGCTGGGTCGGCCCCATCGTCCTGGAGCAGCTCCCGGACCCCGAGCAGGTGCCCAGCGACCAGCAGGCGCTCCTCCTTGCGATCACGGCGACCCGCGTCCAGGACGACGCCGCCATCGACTACCTCGCCCGCCTGCGCCACCGCTCGGCGCTGTCCATCCGGCTCGAACTCGCGCGCCCCTGGCGGCACTTCGACACGGAGCGGTACGCACAGGAGATCATCGCCCACCTCGACCCGGTCGGCCTGTACTTCCCGGTCTCCGACACCGCCGAGCTCGCGGCCCTTCGGCAGCTCGGCGGGCGGCCCTGGATCCAGGTCGTGGGCGTCATACGCACCGAGGAGCTCCTCGACGGACTGGAGCACGAGCAGCTCACCCACCTGTGGGTCACCGCGGAACTGGCCGACACGGACATGTCCTGGCTCACACGCTTCCCCAACCTGAGCGTGCTCAGGGTCAACCCCCGCCTCCCCCGCGTACGGAACGTACCGGAGGGAATCACGATCACGTCATAGCCGCGGGCAGGGGCAGCCCCCGTAGGGGGCGCGGGGAACTGCGCGAGCAACCACAACGCACCCGCAGCCGCACGCCAAAAGGGGCTGCCCCGGACCGAGAAACGGTCCGGGGCAGCCCCTGTGAGCCTGTGCGAGCCCGGCGGGCTACGCCTCCTTGCTCAGGTTAGGCCCCGCGCCACCAGCGGCCTGCTCGATCGGCGGGACGTCCGGAAGCGCCGCCTTCTCCTCGCCGCGGAAGGTGAACTTGGCTTCGTCGCCCTCACCCTCCGTGCCGACGACCACGATGTGGCCGGGGCGGAGCTCGCCGAAGAGGATCTTCTCCGACAGGATGTCCTCGACCTCGCGCTGGATCGTCCGGCGCAGCGGCCGGGCGCCCATCACCGGGTCGTAACCCTTCTTGGCCAGGAGCTTCTTCGCGTCACCGCTGAGCTCGATGCCCATGTCGCGGTCCTTGAGACGCTCGTCCACCTTGGCGATCATGAGGTCGACGATCTGGATGATGTCTTCCTCGGTGAGCTGGTGGAAGACCACCGTGTCGTCGACACGGTTCAGGAACTCCGGGCGGAAGTGCTGCTTCAGCTCGTCGTTGACCTTGGTCTTCATGCGCTCGTAGTTCGTCTTGACGTCACCCGCGGCGGCGAATCCAAGGTTGAAGCCCTTGGAGATGTCACGCGTGCCGAGGTTGGTCGTCATGATGATGACCGTGTTCTTGAAGTCCACGACCCGGCCCTGGGAGTCGGTCAGGCGACCGTCTTCCAGGATCTGGAGGAGCGAGTTGAAGATATCCGGGTGGGCCTTCTCGACCTCGTCGAAGAGGACGACCGAGAACGGCTTGCGGCGGACCTTCTCCGTCAGCTGCCCGCCCTCTTCGTAGCCGACATATCCGGGCGGCGAACCGAAGAGACGCGAGACCGTGTGCTTCTCGCTGAACTCCGACATGTCGAGGGAGATCAGGGCGTCCTCGTCACCGAAGAGGAATTCGGCGAGCGTCTTGGAAAGCTCCGTCTTACCGACACCGGACGGGCCGGCGAAGATGAACGAGCCACCGGGACGCTTCGGGTCCTTGAGACCGGCACGCGTACGGCGAATCGCCTGCGAAAGCGCCTTGATGGCGTCCTTCTGGCCGATGACCCGCTTGTGGAGCTCGTCCTCCATGCGCAGCAGACGCGAGGACTCCTCCTCGGTCAGCTTGAAGACCGGAATGCCCGTGGCCGTGGCGAGGACCTCGGCGATGAGCTCGCCGTCGACCTCGGCGACGACGTCCATGTCGCCGGCCTTCCACTCCTTCTCGCGCTTGGCCTTCGCCGCGAGCAGCTGCTTCTCCTTGTCGCGGAGAGAGGCCGCCTTCTCGAAGTCCTGGGAGTCGATCGCCGACTCCTTGTCGCGACGCACGCCCGCGATCTTCTCGTCGAACTCGCGGAGGTCCGGCGGCGCGGTCATCCGGCGGATGCGCATCCGGGAACCGGCCTCGTCGATCAGGTCGATCGCCTTGTCCGGCAGGAAGCGGTCCGAGATGTACCGGTCGGCCAGGGTGGCGGCCTGCACCAGCGCCTCGTCCGTGATGGAGACCCTGTGGTGGGCCTCGTAACGGTCGCGCAGACCCTTGAGGATCTCGATGGTGTGCGGCAGCGACGGCTCCGCGACCTGGATGGGCTGGAAGCGGCGCTCTAGGGCCGCGTCCTTCTCCAGGTGCTTGCGGTACTCGTCCAGCGTCGTGGCACCGATGGTCTGCAGCTCGCCTCGCGCCAGCATCGGCTTGAGGATCGAAGCGGCATCGATCGCGCCCTCGGCGGCGCCGGCACCCACCAGGGTGTGGAGCTCGTCGATGAACAGGATGATGTCGCCGCGGGTGCGGATCTCCTTGAGGACCTTCTTCAGGCGCTCCTCGAAGTCACCGCGGTAGCGCGAACCGGCGACCAGCGCGCCGAGGTCAAGCGTGTACAGGTGCTTGTCCTTCAGCGTCTCGGGCACCTCGCCCTTGACGATGGCCTGCGCCAGGCCCTCGACGACGGCGGTCTTGCCGACGCCGGGCTCGCCGATGAGCACGGGGTTGTTCTTCGTACGGCGGGACAGCACCTGCATGACCCGCTCGATCTCCTTCTCGCGCCCGATGACCGGGTCGAGCTTGGATTCACGAGCGGCCTGGGTGAGGTTCCGGCCGAACTGGTCGAGCACCAGGGACGTGGAAGGCGTGCCCTCCGCAGGACCGCCTGCGGTGGCGGTCTCCTTGCCCTGGTATCCGGAGAGCAGCTGGATGACCTGCTGCCGCACCCGGTTGAGATCGGCGCCCAGCTTCACGAGGACCTGGGCGGCGACGCCCTCGCCCTCGCGGATCAGGCCGAGCAGGATGTGCTCCGTGCCGATGTAGTTGTGGCCCAGCTGAAGGGCCTCGCGGAGCGAAAGCTCCAGGACCTTCTTGGCACGGGGGGTGAAGGGGATGTGGCCGGACGGGGCCTGCTGGCCCTGACCGATGATCTCCTCCACCTGCTGGCGGACCGCCTCGAGCGAAATCCCGAGGCTCTCCAGGGCCTTAGCGGCGACACCCTCGCCCTCGTGGATCAAGCCCAGGAGGATGTGCTCGGTGCCGATGTAGTTGTGGTTGAGCATCCGGGCTTCTTCCTGAGCCAGGACGACAACCCGCCGCGCGCGGTCGGTGAACCTCTCGAACATCGTTAATCGCTCCTCAGAGCGGTCAGGCAGTAAGGGGGCTGTCCCCTCCCTGTCCTTCCGCAGCTTAGTCCCGCAAGCGGGGACCGCTCATTCCAACTGCCGACACCCGGCCGAGAACAAGAGGTGCCTCCTGACCCCGAACGCCGACAACTGCTCCAACCCGATGGTGCGAGACGATGTTCCCGCAGGCCAAGCACTTACCCTCACCTCAGCTACGCCGATGGCGAACGTGAGACGGCCTGGCGCGTGTGTCGCCCCTCCCCACTAGGGATGTCTTACCCGCAACGACTGACACTCCATGCGGCGCGCGCCGGTTCCCTCCGCTACGGGCGAACACCCTTGCGCCGCCGAACACGCCCTTACGCCCTCTTTCCGGGCACTGTGCGCATTCATGAAGACACGCTGCGTAACCCAGGAGCCTTCCGGCCGGTTGCTCCTGGCATGGCCATCACCGTTCCCAAGACCCGTGTACCGGTCGAACAGAGCGACCCGGTGCGGCAGTGGTACGAGAACGAACTCGGCTGGGCGACCGCCGAGCACCCTCCCGGACTGCCGGTGCAGCTCCTGACGGGGCTCCGCTTCGACGTACTGCAGTTGCCCGCTGAAGCAGGCTTCGCCGCCCTGCGGCATCTCGGGCCGAAGGCTCCGGTGGCTCTGCGGGGGGAATCGATGCGGCTCTTCGTGGCCGCAGGGAGCGCCGACGAGCTTCCGGGACTCCTGGAGTGGCTGGAGTGGGGCGGCATCCGCCTCGACCTCACGGCCATCGGTGCGGGCGGACGGATCGACGCGCCCACGCCTCCGGGGTGGTCCGGCTCGCAGGGGGCCGCCGTCTGGCTGCGACCCCCAGAGCCCGGGTGCGAGGTGGAGCCGACGCTGCCGGCACTGCCTTCCCTGTCGTGCGTGGGGGGTGGCACCGTGCCCCACAGCGACCCCGCCGTGGGCTCCGGTCTCGTACGACTTGTGGACACGGCGGCAACGCAGTGCCACCGGGTCCGGTTGCGACGGACCCGTCGTCAGCCGTTGGCCTTCTCGTAGGCCTCGCGAATGGACGCGGGGACGCGGCCGCGGTCGTTGACCTCGAAACCGTTGTCCTTCGCCCAGGCACGGATCGCCGCGGTGTCCTGACCGCCGCTCGTGGCAGCGGCACGGGCTTTGCCGCGCCCGGCCGATCCACGGCCACCGGTGCGACGACCGCCCTTGAGGTACGGCTCAAGAAGACCGCGGAGCTTGTCCGCGTTCGACGTGGTGAGGTCGATCTCGTACGACTTGCCGTCCAGCGCAAACGTCACGGTCTCGTCTGCCTCGCCACCGTCGAGGTCATCGACAAGAAGGACCTGAACCTTCTGTGCCACCGGATTTCCTTTCATCGATAACTTAGGGCCGGATCGCACGGCGCGAGCCGCAGAATCGCCGCCCCCTGTTATATGCAGTACTGCAGTACGTCGGAAAGCAAACCGCTTTTGCTGGGAAAACACAAACCCCCGGGAGAGACTGAGGACCCCGAGAACCCTGGAAACGTGCGCGTTTCGGACATAGGGAACCGGGGCAGCAGGCAGCCCGGAATACCGGCGACGATCACAGATGCAGAAGCATCCGGCTGTTGCCCAAGGTGTTCGGTTTCACTCGTTCGAGGCCGAGGAACTCGGCGACGCCCTCGTCTTTGGAACGCAGGAGCTCGCTGTAGACATCTCCGTCGACAGGCGTCTCACCGATCTCCACGAAGCCGTGCTTCGCGAAGAAGTCGACTTCGAAGGTGAGACAGAAAACCCGCCGGACACCGAGCCAGCGAGCGGTCTGCAGCAACTTCCCCAACACCTGATGACCCACTCCGGCGCCCTTGACATCGGGGTTCACCGCGAGAGTGCGCACTTCCGCGAGGTCTTCCCACATCACGTGGAGGGCTCCGCAGCCGACGACCTCGGCGTTGTCGTCGCGTTCCGCCACCCAGAACTCCTGGATGGACTCGTAAAGGGCGACCGTCGCTTTGTCGAGCAGGATCCCCTGACGGGCGTAGGAGTCGAGGAGGTTGCGTACGACCGGCACATCGGCGGTGCGCGCCCGGCGTACGGAGACTGCTTTAGCGCTGAGTTCCGGGGGTTCTGCTGGCATGACCGGACGCTATCGCTCTACTTCTGGCTCCGCCGCGCCGGGGTTCTCCGGGACCGCTTGAGGTGTCTCTTGAGGCGTCTCTTGAGGTGTCTCTTGAGGATCCGCTTGAGGTGTCTCTTGAGGATCCGCTTGAGGGATCGCTTCTGGGATCGCTTCAGGGATCGCTTGAGAGACCGGGCCCACGATGCGCATCGCGTCGCTGAGTGCTTCGCGCTGTTCCGCCGACATCATCCCGAAGAACGCGACGAGAGCGGCGGCGGGGTTGTCGCTCTGCGACCATGCTTCGTTCATCAGTGCGGCGGCGTAGGCGGCCCGAGTGGAGACCGCCTCATATCGATAGGCGCGACCTTCCGCTTCACGGCGCACCCAGCCCTTCTGATGAAGATTGTCCAAAACGGTCATGACGGTGGTGTACGCGATGGACCGTTCCTGCTGAAGGTCTTCCAGGACTTCTCGAACGGTCACGGGGCGGTTCCACTTCCACACCCGTGTCATGACTGAGTCTTCGAGTTCTCCCAAGGGGCGAGGCACACCAGAACAATAGTGGGAGATGTCACTAATGACGTGACGGACGTGGGCGAGGCGCCATTTCCGCAACAAAAAGGGCGTACGACTCGGAATGAGAGCGAGTCGTACGCCAAGAGTGTGCGGGTGGTGACCTCGGGTCACCGGGAGTCGGACCTGGTCAGGCCTTGGGGGCCTGCCTGGCGCCTTCGGCTCGGGCGATCACGGCGTCGACGGCCGCGTCTTCCTTGGCCTTGTTGGCGCCGCCCTGGGTCTTCACGATCGTCACGATGAGACCGCCGAAGAACACGGCCATCACTACGGGGGGCAGGAGCGCGGAGACGTATTCCATGCCCCCAGAGTAGCTAGCCCGCGGCGAGCTGGTGCGGGGGGTCCGCCGGACGGCGCTTGGGAGGGAAGACCTCGGCCGGGGTCGGCACGGGGCGGGGCTGCTCGGGAGTGGCCGGCTTTGCGGGCGGGGCGCTCGGCGTCTTGGGCTTGGGCTCCGCCCTGTCGTCGGCCTCGCTCCGGCCGCCGGGGAGGGCGAGCAGGCGCGTGCGCGAGGCGGGGACGAGACGGCGGGGCGCCGGGGCGGACGTATGGGACCGGCCCGAGAGACGGGCGCGTACGGCCTGTTCGGCGATGGTCCGGCAGCGCTCCAGGAGGGCGGCCGCGACCGGGTTGCCGCGCAGGGCGCGCAGCGCGGCGAGGTCGTCGGCGCCCGGCTGGTAGCCGGAGCACAGGACGTCCTCGATGAGCGCGAGGTAGCCGGTCGCGGTGCCGGGCAGGGCCGCCCGGTAGCGGGCGAGGTCGGCCAGCAGGAAGGCGCGGAGCCTGGCGCCCTCGCTGACCGCCTCGTCGACGGCGTCGGCGAGGCGGAGGCAGTCCTGGACGTCTGCGTCGGAGACGGGGCTTGGATGCAGGGCGAGGGCCAGAGCGCGGCGGAGCACACGCAGCTCCTCCGCACCGAAGGCCATGCCGCCGCGAGATCCGTATGGCGTGGGCATGGACCGACAATACGTGCCAAACGGACAAAATCCGCTTAACGCCAATCTGTGGCGTGGCTTCTGGCGTGGCTTCCGCGGGACGTGGCGGCGGCCGCGCTCACTCCGAGCGGCGGCGGATCATCGCGAAGACGACCGCGCCGACCCCGAGGGCGCCGGCCGCGACGGCAGTGATCCAGGGGAGCACACCCGCGCCGGTGTCCGCGATGGTGCCGCGGTCCTCTTCATCGGTACCGGGCGTGCTGGAGGTGCTGGACGTGCTGGAGGTGGCGGACGGTGGGGCCGTGGTGGACAGCCCTCCGACAAGGGCGCCGGGGCCCTCGGCGGTGCCTTCCGCGCCGAAGTCCACCGCGTACGTCACCGTGTGCGCCGCGCGGCCGTCCTCGAACCCGGTGGCCGCGCTCGCCGCCGTGGCCGGTCCGGCAAGACCGGCAAGCACCCCGGCGGCCACTGTCGCGACCAGACTTCCCCTACGCCCCATTTGCTCCACGCCCGCTCGAACCCGGTCACGTCCCGTCCCTGCGCAGACTCTTCTATGGGGCGCGGGGTTGTGTGCGCAAGCCCCGCTTATGAGCCGTTGGTTATGAGCCGACGGGTGCGGTCGACAGCCGCGGCGACCACTACGGCGACCGCTGCGGAACGTCTCCCGGAGTGCTCAACTCCGGGAGACGTTGCGCTCGTAGACCAGGCGCAGGCCGATGAGGGTCAGCCACGGCTCGTGCTCGTCGATGACCGAGGCCTCGCCGAGCACCATGGGCGCGAGGCCGCCGGTCGCGATGACCGTCACGTCGTCGGGATCGCCGTCCGGGCCCGCCAGTTCGCGGGCCATGCGCTGCACGACGCCGTCGACCTGGCCCGCGAAGCCGTACAGAATGCCCGACTGCATGGCCTCCACGGTGTTCTTGCCGATGACGCTGCGCGGCCGGGCCAGCTCGATCTTGCGGAGCTGGGCGCCGCGTACGCCGAGTGCCTCGACGGAGATCTCGATGCCGGGGGCGATGACGCCTCCGGTGTACTCCCCGCGCGCGGAGACCGCGTCGAACGTGGTCGCCGTGCCGAAGTCGACGACGACGGCGGGGCCTCCGTAGAGCTCGACCGCCGCGACCGCGTTGATGATGCGGTCGGCGCCGACCTCCTTGGGGTTGTCCATGAGGATCGGCACGCCGGTCTTGATGCCGGGCTCGACGAGGACGGCGGGCACGTCTCCGTAGTACCGCCGTGTGACCTCGCGCAGTTCGTGCAGGACGGAGGGGACCGTCGAGCAGATGGCGATGCCGTCGATCCCGTCGCCGAGCTCCTCGCCGAGGAGCGGGTGCATGCCCATCAACCCGTTGAGGAGCACGGCCAGTTCGTCGGCGGTGCGGCGGGCCTCGGTGGAGATGCGCCAGTGCTCGACGATCTCTTCGCCGTCGAAGAGACCGAGGACGGTGTGGGTGTTTCCGACGTCGATGGTCAGCAGCATGTCGTCGTCACTCCGCCGCGCGCAGGTCGAGGCCGATGTCCAGGATCGGCGAGGAGTGGGTGAGGGCGCCCACCGCGAGGAAGTCCACGCCCGTCCGCGCATACGCGGGTGCGTTCTCCAGGGTGAGGCGGCCGGAGGACTCCAGGATCGCGCGGCCCGCCACGATGGCCACGGCCTCCTCGGTCTCGCCCGGCGTGAAGTTGTCCAGGAGGATCAGGTCGGCGCCCGCGTCCACGACCTCGCGCAGCTGGTGGAGGGTGTCGACCTCGACCTCCACGGCCAGGTCGGGGAAGGCCGCGCGGACGGCCTTGAAGGCCTGCTCCACGCCTCCCGCGGCCACGACGTGGTTGTCCTTCACCAGCGCCGCGTCGGAGAGCGACATGCGGTGGTTCACGCCGCCGCCCATCCGCACCGCGTACTTCTCCAGGGCGCGCAGGCCCGCCGTCGTCTTGCGGGTGTCGCGGACCTTGGCGCTCGTGCCCTCCAGTGCGTCGGCCCACGCGCGCGTGGCCGTCGCCACGCCGGAAAGGCGGCACAGGAGGTTGAGCGCGCTGCGCTCGGCGGTGAGCAGGTCGCGGGTGCGGGTGGTGACGCTGAGCAGCTTGTCGCCCGCCTCCACCTGCTCGCCGTCCTCGACGTGCCGCTCGACCTCGAAGGTGTCCGTGCAGACGAGGGAGATGACGGCTTCGGCGACGCGCAGGCCCGCGACCGTGCCGGCCTCGCGCGCGGTGAAGTCGCCGGTGGCCACGGCCTCTTCGGGGATCGTGGCGACCGAGGTGACGTCCACGCCGCCGTCCAGGTCCTCCTCGATCGCCATGTGCGCGATGTCCTCGACCTGCACGGGGTCGAGCCCCGCGTCGGTCAGGAGCTGCGCGAGAGCGGGGTCGAGGCCGCACTCCAGGGGGTCGTAGGCGTCGTCCGAGCCGCAGCCGCAGGCGTCGCCGCAGCCGCCGCCGGTGGGGGCGAGAGGGAGGTCGTCGGGGGTGCTCACGGTCACTTCTCCTGAAGGCTGGTCGTCGGGGGGAAGTCTGCGGTCTCGGTCGTGTGCGCCGCCAGGGTCCGGTCCGCGTTCAGGCGTACGACGATGTGGCGCCGCCAGGCCTCGTCGTCGCGGTCGGGGCGGTCCTCGCGCCAGTGGCAGCCGCGGGTCTCCTCGCGGCGCTGCGCGGCGGCGACCAGGACGCGGGCGACGCACAGGAGGTTGGTGGTCTCCCACGTGTCGACGCCGGGTTCGGCGGTCTTGCCGTCCTCGGCGAGCGCGCCCGCCGCCTCCGCGTGGATGCGGGCCAGGCGGGCCGCGGCCTCGGAGAGGGAGTCGGCGGACCTGAGCACTCCGGCGCCGTCGGTCATCACGCGCTGGATGGCGAAGCGGGCCTCGGGGGGCAGCAGGGGGTGCGCGGGGGTGTCGGGGTGGGGCACCGGCGCGGGGGCGGGCACGGGGACGGGCACCGCAGCGTAGAGGGCGGGCTGGGCCAGCTCCGCGTGCCGTTCCGCGATGTCCGCGGCGATGCGCTCGGCGTAGACCAGGCCCTCCAGAAGGGAGTTGGAGGCGAGGCGGTTGGCGCCGTGGACGCCGGTGCAGGCGACCTCGCCGCAGGCGTACAGGCCCGGGACCGTGGTGCGGCCCCGCGGGTCGGTGCGGACGCCGCCGGAGGCGTAGTGCGCGGCCGGGGCGACGGGGATGGGCTCGGTCAACGGGTCGATGCCGTGGGCGCGGCAGGCGGCGAGGATGGTCGGGAAGCGGTTCTCCCACATGTCGGCGCCGAAGTGCCTGGCGTCCAAGTACATGTGCTCGGCGCCCTGTTCCTGCATGCGGCGCGTGATGCCCTTGGCGACGATGTCGCGGGGCGCGAGCTCGGCGAGGTCGTGCTGGCCGACCATGAAGCGCACGCCGTCCGCGTCCACCAGGTGGGCGCCCTCGCCGCGCACCGCCTCGGAGACCAGCGGCTGCTGGCCCTCCGCGTCGGCCCCCAGGAAGAGCACGGTGGGGTGGAACTGCACGAACTCCAGGTCGCTCACCTCGGCGCCCGCGCGCAGGGCGAGCGCGACGCCGTCGCCCGTCGACACGGACGGGTTCGTCGTCGCCGAGAAGACCTGGCCCATGCCGCCGGTGGCGAGGACGACCGCTGGGGCGTGGACCGCGCCCACGCCGTCGTGCTGGCCCTCTCCCATGACGTGCAGGGAGACACCGGCGGTGCGGCCGTCGGCGTCGGTGAGCAGGTCAAGGACGAGGGCGTTCTCCACGGTCGGTATGGACTGCGCGCGGACCGCTTCGACCAGGGCGCGGGAGATCTCCAGGCCTGTCGCGTCGCCGCCCGCGTGCGCGATGCGGCGGCGGTGGTGGCCGCCCTCGCGGGTCAGCTCGATGGCGCCTTCGGCGCTCGTGTCGAAGTGGGCGCCGGTCTCGATGAGGCGCCGGACGGCGCCGGGGCCCTCGGTGACCAGGGTGCGCACGGCCTCCTCGTCGCACAGGCCCACGCCCGCCACGAGGGTGTCCTCCAGGTGCTGCTCGGGGGTGTCGCCCTCGCCGAGTGCCGCGGCGACGCCGCCCTGCGCCCAGCGCGTGGAGCCGTCGTCAAGGCTGGCCTTGGTGACCACGACGGTCTTCAGGCCGGCCGCCGAGCAGCGCAGGGCCGTGGTCAGTCCGGCCACTCCGGAGCCGACGACGACGACGTCGGCCTCCAGGGACCAGCCGGGGGCGGGGGCATGCAGCCGTATTCCGGTGGCACTCATGTGGTGGCTCCGAACGTGAGCGGGATGTTGTCGATCAGCCGGGTCGCGCCGACCTTGGCCGCCACGGCGAGGACCGCCTCACCGGTGTGGCCCGGCTGTACGTCCGTGAAGTCGGCCGGGTCGACCAGCGCCAGATAGTCCAGCTCCAGCGGGGGCTTGCGGCGGGCCGCCTCGTCCAGGACGTGCCGGGCGGCTGCGCGGACGGCCGCGGGGCCGCCGGGGACGGTCGGCGTGACGGACTGGGCGAGTGCGTGGGTGTCGGCCGCGGCGCGGGACTCCCCCAGGGCGTTCAGGGCGTCGGCGCGCGCGTGCGTGACGGGGGCCTGCGCCGCGCGCGCGTGGAGGGCCTCCTGCGCTGCGTGCCGGTCGCGGCCCGCGAAGAGGGCCTGGGAGAGCGCGAGCGCGGTGCGCCGCTCGGCCGGGGAGAGATAGCGGTTGCGGCTGGAGAGGGCCAGGCCGTCGTCCTCGCGGACGGTGGGCACACCGACGATCTCTATGCCGAAGTTCAGGTCCCGCACCATGCGGCGGATGAGGGCGAGCTGCTGGGCGTCCTTCTGGCCGTACAGCGCGACGTCGGGCCGGGTGAGGTGCAGCAGCTTGGCGACGACCGTGAGCATGCCGTCGAAGTGGCCGGGGCGCGTGGCTCCTTCGAGGAGTGCGCCCATGGGTCCGGCGCTGATCCTGACCTGCGGTGCGCCGCCGGGGTAGACCTCGTCCACAGAGGGGGCGAACACGAAGTCCGCGCCTTCCTGTTCGGCGATCTTGACGTCCGCGTCCAGCGTGCGGGGGTAGCGGTCGAGGTCCTCGCCCGCGCCGAACTGGAGGGGGTTCACGAAGACCGTGACCACGACTTCGCCGTCGTCGCCGGCGATGCGGCGTGCGGTGCGGATCAGCGTGGCGTGGCCCTCGTGCAGGGCGCCCATGGTCATGACGACGGCACGGCGGCCGGCACGCGTGCGCGTGCGCAGCGGTTCGGCGGTGTGCACGAGGCTGGTCATCGGGTGCCTCCCTCGCCGTCGCCGGTCACGCTCCCGCCGTTGGCCAGGACTCCCAGGAGGTCCTCGGCGAGCTCGGGCTTGAGCAGTCCGTGGGCGAGCGCGCGGTCGGCGGTCGCGCGGGCCATCGCCAGATACCCGGCGACGGTCTGCGGGGCGTGCTTGCGCAACTCGGCGACGTGCGCGGCGACGGTGCCCGCGTCCCCGCGCGCGACGGGTCCGGTGAGGGCGGCGTCGCCGGACCGCAGCGCGTTGTCCAGGGCGGCGCCGAGCAGCGGGCCGAGCATCCGGTCGGGGGCCTCCACGCCCGCGTCTCGGAGCAGCTCCATGGACTCGGCGACCAGCGTGACCAGGTGGTTCGCGCCGAGCGCGAGCGCCGCGTGGTAGAGCGGGCGCGACTCCTCGGCGATCCATTCGGGCTCGCCGCCCATCTCGATGACCAGCGCCTCGGCGGCGAGACGCAGCTCCTCGGGAGCGGTCACGCCGAAGGAGCAGCCCGCGAGGCGCTGCACGTCGACGGGGGTGCCCGTGAACGTCATGGCGGGGTGCAGCGCGAGCGGCAGGGCTCCGGCGCGCAGGGCGGGTTCGAGCACCTTGGTGCCGTACCGCCCGGAGGTGTGCACGATCAGCTGGCCGGGGCGCACGGCACCGGTCTCCGCGAGGCCTTCGACCAGGCCGGGCAGGGCGTCGTCCGGCACGGTCAGGAGGACGAGGTCGGCGCGCTCCAGAACCTGGGCGGGCGGGACGAGGGGGACGTCGGGCAGCAGGACCGCCGCGCGTCGTACGGAGGCGTCGGAGACTCCCGACGCGGCGACCGGGCGGTGCCCGGCGAGCTGGAGTGCCGCGGCTAGCGCGGGGCCGACTCGGCCCGCTCCCACGACACCCACCGTGAGCCTCGCGGGGCGGTCCCGCGGGTCTGGCTGATGAGGTGCGTTCACGTGATGACGCCTTCTTCCCGTTCCAGTCCGCTCCGGGTACCGGACGATTTCTCGTCATGCTAACGCGATTGGTCCGCGCCGCGTCCTCGGCTGTCCACAGGCTGTGGGTATTCGTATGACCGGGGCGCGCGGGCGGCCGGTCGCACGCCATGCTCGGGGGATGACTTCACACGACGGAGCCGGAGCCGACAGCGAGGCGAGCGAGCAGGACCCGGCGGCCGCCCGCCGCCGGGCCGCCGCCCTCGGCGCCACCCGGTCCCTGCACCGCTGGTCCGCGCACCTGCCGCTCACCGCACGGCTCTCGGCACTCGCCGACGCGGCCGCCGAGGTCGTGGGCCCGGACGAGCCGATCGACATCTACGGCAACGCGGTCGTCGCCCGCCTGGAGGACGAGGTCGCGCGGCTGCTCGGCAAGGAGGCGGCCGCCTTCTTCCCCAGCGGCACGATGGCCCAGCAGGTCGCCCTGCGCTGCTGGGCGGGCCGCACGGGCAACGCGACCGTGGCCCTGCACCCCAAGGCCCACCCCGAGGTCCACGAAGGCGGCGCGCTCTCCGCGGTGAGCGGCCTGCGCACGGTGCACCCGACGCGGGAGCCGCGGCTGCCCACGGCCGAGGAAGTGCGGGACTTCGAGGAGCCCTTCGGGACGCTGATGCTCGAACTGCCGCTCCGGGACGCCGGTTTCGTGCTGCCGTCCTGGGAGGAGCTCGAAGAGGTCGTGGAGGCGGCCCGCGAACGCGACGCCGTCGTGCACTTCGACGGTGCGCGCCTGTGGGAGTGCACACCGCACTTCGGCCGTTCCCTCGCCCAGATCGCCGGGCTCGCGGACACCGTGTACGTGTCGTTCTACAAGTCCCTGGACGGCCTGAGCGGCGCGGTCCTCGCGGGCCCGCGCACCCTGGTCGACGAGGCGCGGACCTGGCGGCACCGGTACGGCGGCCAGATCTTCCAGCAGTTCCCGGCCGCCGTGTCCGCCCTGCTCGGCCTGAAGAACACGCTCCCGAGGCTGCCGGACCACGTGGCCCACGCGCGCGTGGTCGCCGACGCGCTGCGCGAAGGGTTCGCGGCCGCCGGGGTGCCGTGGTCGCGCGTGCACCCCGAGCAGCCGCACACCCATCAGTTCCAGGTCTGGCTGCCGTACGACTCCGAGGTCCTGACCGAGGCGGCGCTCGGGCAGGCGGAGGAGACCAAGACCCAGCTGTTCGGCCGCTGGTTCGCCGACGGGCCGCCCGGCCTCTCGGTCACGGAGGTCACCGTGACCGAGGCGGGCCTGGAGTGGACGCCCGGCGACGTCAATGATGCGGTCGCGGAGTTCGTGCGACGGATCCCCGGCTGACGGAGCCCCGCCCGGCGGAGCCCGCGCGGGCGATCCGGGCCAGGGCGGCGCGGATGCGTCCCTGGGCAGGACGCCCCTCGACCACGGCACGGAAGCGTCCGTAGTCGCGCACCTCGCGGATGACCTGCCAGTCCTGCTGACCGGGGGCCGGCGGGGTCCGCTCGTCGTGCTGGGCGGCGCGGTAGCTGTCGAGCAGGTACTGCTGCGTGATGCTCATGACGGGTTCGCCTCTCAAGACAAATAGTACTTATCGGGCACTCATGGGTCGACGGGAAACAGAGTCGGCGCAGGAGTGGGTGGTGGTGGCATCAGGGGCCATGCGCGGCCCGGTCACCACAGACTGCGCCCGCCGTCACGCCGGCGTCGCGCCGATTGACGCCGGTCGTCAATCGGCGGCCGGGATGTCGGTGGCGCGGTGCACGATGGGTCCATGAGCGTGCACATCGAGATCGCGGGCCTGCCGCAGGAGCGGATCTTCTTCGACCCCTCGCCCCTGGCGGAGCTGGGCGTCGCGCTGCACGCGCTGGCCGAGCCCGGACACCATCCGGGGCTGCACGGCTGGGCCACCGCGACCACCGCCTGCCTCAAGCCGGACCTCGCCGACCGGCTGTGCGAGGCCGACTTCCTGTGGCGGAACACGTTCTCGGACGTGTTCATGCCGTTCGCGGGGCTCGTCGACGGCGACGGCAGGCCGGGGGCGACGCTCGCCGATGAGCTCGACCTCCTCGACCGCCTGGACGACGAGCGATTCGTCATGGCCGCCCTGGAGTTCACCTGCGGCACGACGTACAACGAAGGCGGTCCCTCGCCGCTCACCGACCCCGTCCGTGGCGCCCGCGCCCTGGAGCTCGCCGCCACGCGCGGCACCCGGCAACTGGACTTCGCCGAGCGCCTCCTGACCGATCCGCAGACCGTCCGGGCCTGGCTGCGCCGCCTCCTTGAAGACTGCGACGAGGCGTTCTTCGCCGACACCTGGCGGCGGGTGCGCGTCCAACTGGCCGCCGACGCCCGGCACAAGACGGAGATACTGCGCCGCAAGGGCCTGGCCGAAGTCCTCACCTCGGTGTCGGCGGCGCTCTCGGTGGACGCGGACGGCCGCCGCATCACCGCGGACAAGCTGGTGCCCGGCACCACGACGGCCCTGGACCACACCCTGGGCGCGGGGCTCACGTTCGTGCCCTCGCACTTCGCCTGGCCGCACCTGATGGTCCTGCACGCCCCGGGCTGGCGCCCGGTGATCCACTACCCCGTGTCCGCCCCGGACCTGGCCAAGCCGACCTCCGTGGAGACCCTGGAGCGGCGGCTCACGGCCCTCGCGCACCCGGTGCGCCTGCGGCTGTGCCGCGACATGGCCCGCGCGCCCTTCAGCACCGGCGAGCTGGCCCACGCGACCGGGCTCACGGCGCCGGAGGTCTCCCGGCACCTCACGCTCCTCAAGAAGGCGGGCCTGGTCACGACGGTGCGCCGCGGCCGGTACGTGATGCACCAGCTGGACGTCACCGTGGTGGCCCGCCTGGGCAGCGACTTCCTGGAGGGCATCCTGCGCTGACCCCGAGAGGCAGCGCGGCCGTGCCCCGGAGAGGCAGCGCGGCCGTGCCCCAGAGGGGCAGCGCGGCCGTCAGGCGCCCCCGCCGCCCGCCCGCACCAGACCCGTCTCGTACGCCAGGACCACCACCTGCACCCGGTCCCGCAGGCCGAGCTTGGTCAGGATGCGGCCCACGTGCGTCTTCACCGTGGCCTCCGACAGGACGAGCCGCGCCGCGATCTCGCCGTTCGAGAGCCCCTGGGCGACCAGGATCATGACCTCGCGCTCGCGGTCCGTGAGCCGCTCCAGCTCCTTGTGCTGCGGCTGCCCGCCCGCGTTCGGCAGCATCGGCGCGAAGCGGTCGAGAAGGCGCCGCGTCGTGGACGGCGCGACCACCGCGTCACCGCTGTGCACCGAGCGGATCGCGGCGAGCAGCTCCCCCGGGGGCACGTCCTTCAGCATGAAACCGGACGCGCCCGCCTTCAGCCCCGAGAAGGCGTACTCGTCGAGGTCGAAGGTCGTCAGGATGAGGACCTTCGGCGGGTTCTCGTCCTGGCAGATGCGCCGGGTCGTCTCCACGCCGTCCAGTTTCGGCATGCGTACGTCCATGAGCACCACGTCGACCTCGGTCGTCCGCAGCGCCGCAAGCGCCTCGACCCCGTCGCCCGCCTCGGCGACGACGTCCATGTCCGGCTGTGCGGCGAGCACCATCCGGAACCCCGTGCGCAGCAGCGCCTGGTCGTCGACGAGCATGACGCGGATCGACATCAAAGGCCCTTTCGTGGAGACGGTTTCAAGAGCGAGTGGTTCATGAGCGAGGGGATCGTGTTCATGAGCGTATGGCGTGGACGATTCGGTGACAGGTGTCAGCTCGCGGGCTTGAGCGGGAGAAGCGCACTGATGCGGAAGCCTCCGCCCGGCCGCGGCCCCGCGTCCAGCGTGCCGCCGACCATGCCGACGCGCTCGCGCATGCCGATCAGGCCGTGCCCGCTGCCGTCGGCGCCGCCGTCCTCGTACAGCTCGTGCGGCGCGCCCTTGCCGTCGTCCTCGACAAGCAGGCCCAGGCCGTCGTCGAAGTAGACGAGGCGCACGCTCGCGCCGGTGTTCTCACCGCCGTGCTTGCGGGTGTTGGTGAGCGCCTCCTGCACGATGCGGTACGCCGTGAGCTCCACGCCGCTCGGCAGCGGGCGCGGGGTGCCCTCCACCTTGAAGTCGACCGGGAGACCGGCCGTGCGCACCTGCTCGATGAGCTCGTCGAGCTGCTCGACGTCGGGCTGCGGGACGTACTCACCGCCCTCCTGGTGCTCGCCGGTGCGCAGCACACCCAGCAGCCTGCGCATCTCGGCGAGCGCCTGCCGCCCGGTGCCCGAGATGGTCTCCAGGGCCTGCTTGGCCTGCTCGGGGGCCGTGTCGAGGACGTACGCGGCGCCGTCCGCCTGGACGACCATCACCGAGACGTTGTGCGCGACGACGTCGTGCAGCTCACGTGCGATGCGGGCCCGCTCGGCCGCCACCGCGACCTTGGACTGCGCCGCCCGCTCCTTCTCCAGGCGGTCGGCGCGCTCCTCAAGCTGCGCGAAGTAGGCGCGGCGGGTGCGGATGGAGTCGCCGAGCACCCAGGCGAGGGCGAAGGGCACCATCTGGAAGATCGCGAAGAAGATGCTGCCGAAGGTGCTTATGCTCTCCTCCGGCCAGCGCAACGACGACAGCGGAGCCGCGCACAGGCCGCCCATCAGGGCGAAACGCGAGGCCCACTTGGTGCCGTCGGCCGACGCGGTGTAGATGATCACCAGCATGGCGAAGTCGGCCGGCATCGTCTTCACGTCGAAGATCAGCTGGGCGACGCCGAGGACCGCGGCGAGGATCAGCATCTTCTCGGTGTACTTGCGGCGCAGCGCCACCACGACGGACATGCCGACGACGACGAGGGCGGCCGGGACCGCCGGGTCATGGCCTTCCGCGTCGGCCATGGTGACGAGGCCAATCCCGGAGATCCCGAGCAGGACGAGGGCCCAGAAGCCATCGACCCCGGTCGGGTGTCTGCGGAGGAAGTCATAGACGCGCTGCACGTAACCCAGCGTAGGCAGCGCGACGGCCCTCCGGGGTCAACCGGAGGTCCGATCCGTACCCCTCGCATGTACTCCCCAAGGTGGAGGCCCGCTTAGCCTTCTCGCGTGACGAACGAGGTCCGAGGTGAGCGGCAGGACGTGCGGCGTGGCTGGCGGGAGGCCATGGAGAGCGCGCTGTACGGGCCTGACGGCTTCTATCTGCGCCCCGAAGGGCCCGCGGGGCACTTCCGGACGTCGGTGCACGCCTCGCCGCTCTTCGCGGGCGCGGTGGCCCGGCTCCTGTGCCGCGTGGACGAGGCGCTCGACCACCCGGACGAGTTGGCGTTCGTCGACCTCGGCGCGGGCCGGGGCGAGTTGACCGCGGGCGTCCTGGCCGCGCTGCCCCCGGACGTGGCGCCACGCGCGCGTGCCTGTGCGGTCGAGCGGGCCGACCGGCCCGCGGGGCTCGACCCGCGCATCGAGTGGTGCGCCCGTCCGCCCGCCGGCGTCACCGGCCTGCTCTTCGCCAACGAATGGCTGGACAACGTCCCCCTGGAGATCGCCGAGGTGGACCCCGACGGCCTGGTGCGCCGCGTCCTCGTACGCGGCGACGGCACCGAATCGCTCGGCGGGACGGTCGAGGGCGCGGACGCCTCCTGGCTCGCGCGCTGGTGGCCGCTCGCCCCGGAGCCGGGCCTGCGCGCGGAGATCGGCCGCCCCAGGGACGAGGCGTGGGCGGCGGCCGCGGCGACGCTGACCCGCGGCCTCGCGGTCGCGGTCGACTACGCGCACGACCGCGCGGGAAGGCCGCCCTTCGGCACGCTGACCGGCTTCCGCGTGGGCCGCGAGACGGCGCCCGTGCCGGACGGCACCTGCGACATCACGGCCCATGTGGCACTCGACGCGTGCGCGCTGCCGGGAGCCTCCCTGCTCACCCAGCGCGCGGCCCTGCACGCCCTGGGGGTGAGCGGTGGCCGCCCGCCGCTGTCCCTGGCCTCCACCGACCCGGCCGCTTACGTACGGGCCCTCGCGCAGGCGGGAGCGGCGGCGGAGCTCACCGCGGCCGGCGGGCTCGGCGACTTCGGGTGGCTCGCCCAGCCGGTCGGCATCACGGACCCGCTACTTGTCGATGTCGCCCACCACGAAGAACAGTGACCCCAGGATCGCCACCATGTCGGCGACGAGCTGGCCGGGCAGCAGCTCGGCGAGGGCCTGGATGTTGTTGTACGACGCCGAGCGGAGCTTCAGGCGGTACGGGGTCTTCTCGCCCTTGGAGACCAGGTAGTAGCCGTTGATGCCCAGGGGGTTCTCGGTCCACGCGTACGTGTGGCCCTCGGGAGCCTTGAGCACCTTCGGGAGGCGCTGGTTGACCGGCCCCTGCGGCAGCTCGGCGAGCCGCTCCAGGCAGGCGTCGGCGAGGTCGAGGGCGTTGTGGGTCTGCTCCAGGAGCACCTCGAAGCGGGCCAGGCAGTCGCCCTCCTGGCGCGTGACGACCTTCAGGGTGTCCTGGAGCTCCCCGTACGCGAGGTACGGCTCGTCACGGCGCAGGTCGAAGTCGACTCCGGAGGCACGGGCGATGGGACCGCTCACTCCGTAGGCGTGCACCGCCTGAGGGGACAGCACTCCGACGCCGCGCGTACGCCCCCGGAAGATCTCGTTGCCGAGCACCAGCTTGTCGTACACGTCCATGCGGGAACGGACCGAGGCGACGGCGGCACGCGCGCGCGTGGACCAGCCCGCCGGGAGGTCCTCCTTGAGGCCGCCGACGCGGTTGAACATGTAGTGCATGCGGCCGCCGGAGATCTCCTCCATCACGTTCTGGAGCTCCTCACGCTCCCGGAACGCGTGGAACACCGGGGTGATTCCGCCCAGTTCGAGCGGATACGAGCCGAGGAACATCAGGTGGTTGAGGACGCGGTTCAGCTCGGCGAGGAGCGTGCGCATCCAGACGGCGCGCTCGGGCACCTCCATGCCGAGCATCCGCTCCACGGCAAGGACGACACCCAGTTCGTTCGAGAACGCGGACAGCCAGTCGTGCCGGTTGGCGAGCACCACGATCTGCCGGTAGTCACGCGCCTCGAAGAGCTTCTCCGCACCGCGGTGCATATAGCCGATGACCGGTTCCGCCTGCTGGATCCGCTCGCCGTCGAGGACGAGGCGCAGCCGCAGCACGCCGTGCGTGGACGGGTGCTGGGGGCCGATGTTGAGCACCATGTCGGTGCTCTCCGCGGCGCCGCCGATGCCGAGCGTGGTCTCCGTCGTGGGGCTCATGCGCGCATTCTCTCGTACGCGCGCTCCTACGCGACTGTCACCTCGGCTACGTACGCTTGAGGCATGGAAACGGGGACGGCACAGCCGGCACGGCCGGCGGAGCCGGGAAAGTCAGCGGCGGAGCCGGAGTGGACCGGGCTGCCACGGGACCTGCTGCGCATGCGGCGGCTGCTCCTGGTGGTGTGGCTGGTGCCGGTCGCGGTGGCGCTCGGCGTGCTCCTGGGGATGTTCGCGGGCCCCGCATGGGCGTCCTTCGCGGCGCTGCCCCTGGCCCTCGTGGCGTGGGGCTGGCCGATGCTGGGGCGCAACTGGCGCTCCTGGCGGTACGCGGAGCGGGCCGACGACCTGCTGATCAGCCGGGGCGTGCTCTGGCGCGAGGAGACGATCGTCCCGTACGGCCGGATGCAGCTCGTCGAGGTGACATCGGGGCCCGTGGAGCGGCACTTCGGCCTGGCCAGCGTGCAGCTGCACACGGCTGCGGCGGCCACGGACGCCCGCATCCCCGGCCTCATCCCCCAGGAGGCCGAGCGCCTGCGCGACCGGCTCACCGAGCTGGGCGAGGCCCGCTCGGCGGGGCTGTGAGCGGCGTTCGTGAGGTGACGGGGGAAGAACACGCCCCGGGCGCCGATGACGTACGAGAGCGGCGTCTGCACCCCATCACGCCCCTGCGCCGCGCCTGGGCCCCGGTCGCGGTCGTCGTGGGCTTCGCCGTGCACGACCCGAGCGGCACGCAGCGGCGGGCCTCCGAGCTCCCCGTGACCCAACTCCTCGCCGGGATCGCCGTCGTCCTCCTGGGCGGCGCCCTCTACGGCTTCATGAGCTGGTGGTTCACGCACTTCGCCGTCACCGACACCGAACTGCGCATCCGCACCGGCCTGGTCTTCCGGCGCACCGCGCACATCAGGCTCGACCGGCTCCAGGCCGTGGACGTGACGCAGCCGCTCGCGGCCCGCATCGTGGGCGTCGCCAAGCTCAAGCTGGATGTCGTGGGCACGGAGAAGAAGGACGAACTGGCCTATCTGGGCCAGGAGGACGCTTCCGTCCTGCGGGCCGAACTCCTCGCGCGGGCGGCCGGTTTCGCGCCCGAGACGGCCCGTGAGGTCGGCGAGGCGCCCGTCAACAACCTGGTGCACGTACAGCCGCGCATGCTCGCGATCTCCCTGCTCCTGACCGGCACGACGTGGGGCATGCTCGTCGCCACGCTCATCGTGCCGCCCTTCCTGTGGTTCGCCACGCACAATCTGTGGACGGTGCTCGCGACCGGACTTCCCATGCTGGGCGGCGCGTTCGCCAGCAGTGTGGGGCGCTTCATCGGGGAGTACGACTGGAAGGTGGGCGAGTCCCCCGACGGCCTGCGCATCGACCACGGGCTGCTCGACAAGGCGCACGAGACGGTGCCTCCGGGGCGGGTGCAGACGGTGCGCGTCGTGGAGCCGTGGCTGTGGCGGCGCCACGGCTGGGTGCGGGTGGAGCTGGACGTGGCGGGCTCGTCGAACGGCGTCCTGGTCCCGGTCGCGCCGCGCGAGGTCGCCGAGTCCGTGATCGCGCGGATCCTGCCGGGCGTGCGGGTGCCGGCCGCGGCCGAGCTGATCCGCCCTCCCGCGCGGGCGGCGTGGTGCCTTCCGGTGTGGTGGAAGGGGTACGGCCTGACGGTGACGGACACGGTGTTCGCCGCGCGGCACGGTCTGCTGCGCCGCCGCCTGTCCCTGGTGCCGCACGCGAAGGTGCAGAGCGTACGGCTCACGCAGGGGCCCTGGGAGCGGTTCAAGGGCGTGGCGGACGTGCAGGTGGACACGGGGGCGAACAAGACGGTGACGGCGCGGCTGCGTCCCGCCGACGAGGCGGCCACGCTGCTGTCCGCGCAGGCCGAGAGGTCTCGTACGGGGCGCAGGGCTGCGCGGCCCGACCGGTGGATGGCGTGAGGGACCGCTGCTCGGGAGCCTTGCGTGCCGTCATCACCGGCTCCGCCGAGTTCGTCCTCAAACGCCGGACGGGCTGGATCGGACGGGCTGGATATAGCCCCGCAGGTACCGCTTACGCCCGCAGCGCCGTCCGCAGCCCCGCCACATCGATCTGCTCGGTCTCGTCATGCGCCGTCAGGTCGATGACCTGACCCGCGGCACGGTCCGCGCCCTCCGCGGGGGCCTTGAACTCCGCCTCGGCCTCGGCCTTGTGCACGGCGAGTGCCTCCTCGCCCACCACGTCCGCGAGGTCCACGTTCTGTACGGACTCCAGCGCCCCGGCAGTCGCCTCGCTCTTCGTGCCGAAGAAGTCGAAGCCTCCCTGGACGGCCTTGCGGGGCCTCTGCGCGGGCGGCGCGACGGCGACCGCGCGCTCATGCCCGCCGTACCCCTCGGCCGCCCCGGGCTTCCCCCGCGCTTCGTCCCCGTCCGCGCGCTGCCGGGAAGCCGCGCCCTCGGGGGAAGGCTTCGGTGTCAGCCGGTCGAGCGCCGCGTTCGCCCGTTCGTACATCGACGGAGGTGCGATCGACCCCGGGCGCACGACGGGAGCCGGTGCCTCGGCGCGGGCCGCGGGCTCCGGACGGACCGGGGCAGGCGGCAGCGCCCGCGCCGGAGCGGACGCCTCGATGGCGAGGAGCCGCCGCCCCTCAAGGGCGCTCGCCCGCTCGGTCTCCGCCGTCGCGTACCGCCGCAGCAGCGCCGCGTGTTCGTTGCGCAGGGCGGCAAGCTCGGCCCGCTTGGAGCGGAGCTTGGTCTCCAGGCGGCCCCGGATCTCACGGGACTCGTCGAGGTCGGACTCGCACTCGGCTATGCGTTCCTCGTAGCGCCACTCGTCGCTCTTGCGGGCGCGGCCCAGCTCGGCGACCTGTTTGCCGGCCGCGAGGTCCCAGCGGCGCATGACGACCGAGCCCACGACGGCCGCAGCGGCAGCGGCAGCGGCGAGGCCGCGGAGCACGACGGGTTCCGCGAACAGCCAGGCGCCGCCGGCGCAGACAAGAGAGAGGCCTGCGACCGTCGAGGGAGGAAGCAGCCTGTGAAGGGGTGGGGAATGGCGGTGACGTCCACGTGGCATGGCCAGAAACTTACCGCGCGTAGGCGAACTCTGGTGCCCCGCCCGCCAAAATGACATCGCCATAGTGCCGACTCCCCACCCTTCCCGCTCTTCTTCGGTCGCTCAACTCCAGTTTCGGCCGAGCGACTTCGAGGATGCCCTCCTTCTACCGCGCTACTTCTTGATCAATCCCTTCGACTCCAGATACTCCCTGGCGACATCGGCTTCCTTCTGCCGCTCCACATCGACCTTCCGGTCGAGTTCCGCGAGATCTTCCGTCGTCAGCGCCTTGGTCAGCTTCCCAAGGGCGTCGGCTATCTCCTTGTCGCCCGCATCCTTGGCGTTCACAACCGGAAGGATGTTGTCCGCATTCTGGAGCTTCTTGTCGTCCTCAAGGGCGACAAGACCGAAGCTGTCGAGCGTCGCGTCGGTGGTCGTGGTCAGCACCACCTGGTCCGTGCCGTTCTTGACGGCCTGCTTGGACTGCGTGGTGCCGACGCCCTTGGGGTCGATTCCCGCGACATCGATGCCGTACGTCTTCTTCAGGCCCGGAGCGCAGAACGGCCGCGACTCGCATTCGTCACTCGCGGCGATCTTGACCTTCTCGCCGGACTTACCGAGATCCGAAAGCGTCTTGAGCTTGTGCTCCTTCGCGTATTCCTTGCTCACCGCGAACGCGTTCTGGTCGACCGCATCGCCGACCGGAAGCACCTTCAGGCCGCGCGGTTCGGCGAGCTTCTTCAGCGCGGTGACCGTGGCGTCCACGTCATTCGACGCGACCGGCTTCGCCTTCGGGCCGTTCTTGCCGAGGTTGAGGAACTCCGCGAGCGTCGCCGCGTATTCGGGAGCGACATCGATCGCGCCCTTCTTCAGCTCGGGTTCGTAGACCTCGCGGTTCTGGACGGTCTTGACCTCGGCGTCGTACCCGGCGTCCTCAAGGACTCCGACGTAGAGCTCGGCGAGCACCTTCTGCTCGGTGAAGCGGGCCGAGCCGACGACGATCTTGCCCTTGCCGCCCGCCTTGTCCCCTTCGCCCTTGCCGTCCTTCTCCAGGCTGTCCCCGCCGCACGCGGTGAGCCCCGCGGTCAGCGCCACGACGGCCACGGCCGCCCCTGCCATCCGTCGCGCGCGACGCGTTGTGCTGTTCATCGGTGAACCACCATTTCGAAAGCCCTTGGAAACACTGGAAACTGCCGCTCCGGATGGGCGGCGGTGGGGAGCCTGCCGTCCTAAGCTCACCGCGCGACCCCCGAACGCCCTCGCATGGGGTTGAAGACCTTCCCCACCACGACGAGCACCACCTCCACGAAGAGCGCAAGCAGCGCCACGAGGAGCGCCCCCGCCACCACCTGGGGCGTGTTCTGCAGGTTGAACCCGGCCGTGATGATCCGGCCGAGGCCTCCTTCGCCCGCCATCGCGGCCAGCGTCGCCGTGGCGACGACCTGGACGCCCGCGGACCGCACGCCGGTCATGATCAGCGGGTACGCGAGGGGAAGCTCGACCCGCGCGAACAGCTGGCGGCCGCTCATTCCCATACCCCGCGCGGCCTCCACCACCGCCCGGTCGACCTCGCGCATCCCGATGTACGCGTTGGTGAGCAGCGGCGGCACCGCGAACAGCACGAGCGCGATCAGCGTCGGCACGTCCCCGTGCTCGCCGAGCGGGGTGAGCGTGAGCAGCACGAGCACCGCGAGGGTCGGCACGGCACGGCCGACGTTCGAGATGTTCACGGCGAGGGCGCCGCCCTTGCCGATGTGGCCGAGGTACAGGGCGATCGGCAGCGCGATCAGGCACGCGACGGCGAGGCACACACCACTGAAGTAGAGGTGCTCGGCGAGCCGGTGCCACACCCCCTTCTCGCCCTGCCAGTTGGCACCCGTGGTCAGCCAGTCGTACGCGCCGGTTATCGCGTTCATGCAGGTTCAGCCACCTTGGCCGTGCGTTCCGCGCGGGCGGGACGGTTCGTGCGTATGCGGTGGACGCGCGTCCACGGCGTGAGCCACCGCTGGAGGGCGAGCAGGAGCAGGTCGGCGACGATCGCGAGGAGCACGCAGAGCGCGGACGCGGTGAGCACCTGCGCCTTGAAGGTCGTGTCGAGGCCGTCGAGGATCATTGACCCGAGGCCTCCGTAGTCGACGATCGCCCCTACGGTCGTCAGCGCCACCGTCGAGACCGTGGTGATGCGGACGCCGGCGAGCAACGCGGGAAGCGCGAGCGGAAGTTCGACCTCCCACAGCAGCCGCAGCGGGCCGTACCCCATCCCCTTGGCCGCGTCCCGCGCCTCGTCCGGCACGGCCTGGAGCCCCGCCAGGATGTTCCGTACCAGGATCGTCAGGGAGTACAGCACGAGGCCCGTGACGACCAGCGAGGCCGAGAGCCCGAAGAAGGGCAGCAGGAGCGAGAACATCGCGAGCGAGGGCACCGTGTACAGCACGGTCGTCAGGCCGAGGATCGGGCCCGCGAGGAAGCGCCAGCGCCGGGCGAGCAGCGCGAGCGGCAGCGAGACGGCGACACCGATGGCCACCGAGGCGGCGGTGATGCCCATGTGCTGCACGGTGGCGTCGATCAACTCCTGGCTGCGGGAGCGGACGTACTCCCCGCAGATCCAGTCGTTCGTCACCAGACAGTTCTGTTCGCTCATCCCGCCCCACTCCCCCCGAGTCCGTTTCCTGAGGCCGTCTGGCGAGACCCTAACGCGGAGCACCGACAATCGCCGAGACTCGTCGTACTGGCGCAACATGGGCTTTACACAACGCCCGCAACAATGGGGAATCATGATCCGGTTCGAGCACGTCACCAAGCGGTACGAGGACGGCACCACGGCCGTCGACGACCTGTCCTTCGAGGTCGCCGAGGGTGAACTGGTCACGCTCGTCGGCCCGTCGGGCTGCGGCAAGACGACGACGATGAAGATGGTGAACCGTCTCATCGAGCCGACCGAGGGCCGGATATACGTCGAAGGTGATGACATATCCACCATCGACCCGGTCCAACTCCGGCGCCGGATCGGCTATGTCATCCAGCAGGTCGGCCTGTTCCCGCACAAAACGGTCCTGGAGAACACGGCGACCGTCCCGCACCTGCTCGGCGTGAAGCGCGGCAGGGCCCGCGAGCGGGCCGCCGAACTCCTCGACCTGGTCGGCCTCGACCCCTCGGTCTTCGGCGACCGCTACCCCGAGCAGCTCTCCGGGGGCCAGCGCCAGCGGGTGGGCGTGGCCCGCGCGCTCGCGGCCGATCCGCCCGTGCTCCTGATGGACGAGCCGTTCGGCGCCGTCGACCCCGTGGTGCGCGAGCACTTGCAGAACGAGTTCCTCCGCCTCCAGCAGGCCGTCCGCAAGACCGTCCTCTTCGTCACGCACGACATCGAGGAGGCGGTCCGCCTGGGCGACCGCATGGCCGTCTACGGAGAGGGCCGCATCGAGCAGTTCGACACCCCGTCGACGATCCTGGGCGCCCCGGCCAACGGCTACGTGGCGGATTTCGTCGGCGCGGACCGCGGCCTCAAGCGCCTGTCCGTGACGCCCATCGAGGAGGGCGACCTGGAGCAGCCGCCCGTCCTGCACCTGGACGACCCGCTGCCCGCGAAGCTGGAGGCCCGCTGGGCCGTCGTCCTGGACGGCGGGAACAACCTGCACGGCTGGATCTCCGCCGAGCACGCGCACGGCGGCGCGGGGACCGTCCGGGACCACGCGCGCCGCATGGAGGCATGGCTCCCGGTGGGCGCGACCCTGAAGCAGGCGTTCGCGACGATGCTCCAGCACGACGCGGGCTGGATCGCGGTCATCGACAAGGACAGCGAGGGCCGCTTCCTCGGCGTCCTCACCCCGGCCCGGCTGCACGAGGCGCTGCGCAGGTCGACGGCCGCGGACGCGCGCGCCATCGCGCGCGAAGAGGTCGAGCTGGAGACCATCACGGCCATCGCCGGGGACTGAGGCCCTACTTGTCGGTCAGCTGAGGCCCTACTTGTCGGTCAGCTGAGGCCCTACTTGCCGTTCAACCGCCCGCTGATCCACTCCAGCGTGGCGGGGATCTCCCTGCGCCACGTGTTGAAGTTGTGCCCGCCGCTGTCGAGCGTGATCGACGAGACCCTGGTGGGCGCCTTCACCTTGCCGATGAACTTCTCGGTGTCCCCGTAGTTGTCCTCTCCTTGTTTGCTGGTGGTGACAAGGAGGGACGTCTTGGGCGCCGGCATGTGGTCGAGGTACCACATGAGGTCGGCGCGCTGCTCCAACTCCTTGTCGCCGTGGAAGAGATCGCCCGTCGTGACGTCGATCGGCGCCTTGTAGTACGCGGAGAGGCCCGCCCCCGCGGCGTACACATCGGGGTGGTGCATGGCGAGCTTCAGGGCGCAGTAGCCGCCCGTGGAGTCGCCGATGACGCCCCAGCTGCCCGCGCCCTTGCCCGTCCTGTAGTGCTCGGAGATGGCACCGGGCAGGTCCTTGGCGAAGAACGTCTCGGTCTGCGGGCCACCGGGGATGTCCACGCACTCGGTGTCCCGCGGCGGCGCCACGGTGGGCCGCATCATGACCAGGATCATCGGCTGCATCTTGCCCTTCCTGGCCTGCTCATGGGCGGTCTGCGGGTAGTGCAGGCCCTTGATCAGCGCCTGGGCGGTGCCGGGGTAGCCGGTGAGGACGACGGACACGGGGAACGTGCGGTTCTTGTACCGCGACTGGAAGTACTCGGGCGGCAGGTAGACGTACGCGGGGCTCGCTGTGTCCGCCTCCTTCCCGCTGACGACGACCTTCTGGATCTGGCCGCCGGTCGAGGGCCTGCCGCCGCCGGGCACGTTCACGGGCCGGGTGCCGCGCACGTCGACGGGGGTCTCGCCCTTGGCGGGGTCGTGGTCGACGACGACACCGGGGCTCGTCTCCTGGCCGAAGAGATCCGCCCACGTGGCGTAGAAGCCGAACGCCTGGTTGGCGGCGAGGCCGACCGAGGCGAAGACCGCCAGCTGGGTGGCGATGAGCAGCCCGACACGGCCGATGACGGCCCGCCAGGACTGGCGGGCCAGGCGCGGCCAGAACCAGACCGTGCCGATGAACAGCACGACGGCGAGGAGCACCGCCAACGCGATGACCTTGTTGCTCGTCAGACCCATGGGGTGTTCTGCCTGCGCTTTCTGCCTGTTCCGTCGTTCTTTTCCAGCGGTTTTCCGGTCGGGGAGTGAACCCGAGCCGCAGAAGGACCGTCCTAGAGGGCGCAATGTCGCCGGATGCCGTTTTGGTGCCGGAATCGAGCTCTCTCGCAAAGAACCACGGGATGCGATGTCTGTCAGGATAGATGCGGAAATGTCGGGTGGGGTTCCGGACAGTGAGGGCCGTCGCCCCGAGGGTCGGGGCCGTACCGGCGGGTTCCGTGACGGCAGACTCCGTGACAGCAGGTTCGGCCGGATGTTCCGCGGCCCCCGCCCCGAGGCCGTCCCCACACTCGTCGCCCGCGCCTGCACCCTCGTCGGCCTGCTGAATGTAGCCGCAGGCGTCTTCCCCCGCTTCCGGCACAGCCGCATGCACGCGATCGCCGAGGTCCTGCCCGGTGCGCTCGGCCCCTTCGCCGCCGCGCTCGCGCTCAGCTCTGGCGTCCTGTTGCTGCTGCTCGCGCACGGCCTGCGCCGCCACAAGCGGCGGGCCTGGCGGGCCGCCGTGGTGCTGCTCCCGGCCGGTGCCGTGGCGCAGTTCGCCTACCGGCACTCGGTCATCGGCGTACTGATCTCGCTCGCGCTCCTGGCGCTGCTGCTGCGCCACCGGGGTGAGTTCGCCGCGCTGCCCGACCCGCGCAGCCGCTGGCGGGCGCTCGCCAACTTCGTGCTCCTCGGGGCCGGTTCCATCGTGCTCGGCCTGGTGATCGTCAGCGTCCACCCCGGCAAGGTCATCGGGGACCCCAGCATCACGGACCGCCTCGCCCACGTCCTGTACGGCCTGTTCGGCTTCGAGGGCCCGGTCGACTACTACGGACGCACGTCCTGGACGGTCGCCTACTCCCTCGGGGCACTCGGCCTGCTCACCGCGATCACCACCATCTACCTCGCCTTCCGCCCCGAACACCCGGCCGCGCGCCTCACCGAGGACGACGAGACGAAGCTGCGCGCCCTGCTCGACAAGCACGGCGCCCGCGACTCGCTCGGCCACTTCGCGCTCCGCCGCGACAAGGGCGCCGTCTTCTCCCCCAGCGGCAAGGCGGCGGTCACCTACCGCGTCGTCTCCGGAGTGATGCTCGCCAGCGGCGACCCGATCGGCGACGTGGAGGCCTGGCCCGGCGCGATCGAGCGCTTCATGGACGAGGCAAAGGCCCACTCCTGGACGCCCGCCGTCATGGGCTGCTCCGAGACGGGCGGCGAGGTCTGGACCCGCGAGACCGGACTCGACGCGCTCGAACTGGGCGACGAGGCGGTGGTGGATGTCGTGGATTTCTCCCTGTCCGGGCGTGCGATGCGCAACGTACGCCAGATGGTCAAGCGGATCGAGCGGAATGGATACGAGACCCGCGTGCGGCGCGTGCGTGACCTCGGGGAGCGCGAACTGGAGCGGATACAGCGCGCCGCCGACGACTGGCGCGGCACCGACACCGAACGCGGCTTCTCCATGGCGCTCGGCCGCATCGGCGACCCGGAGGACGGCGACTGTCTGATCGCGACGGCCCACAAGGCCGATGACGAACCGGGGCCCTACGGAGACCTCAAGGCCGTCCTCCACTTCGTCCCCTGGGGCAAGGACGGCGTCTCCCTGGACCTCATGCGCCGCGACCGCGCGGCCGACCCCGGCATGAACGAGCTGCTCATCGTGGCCGCCCTCCAGGCCGCACCGAAGCTCGGCATCGCCCGTGTCTCACTCAACTTCGCGATGTTCCGCGCGGCCCTCGCACGCGGCGAGAAGATCGGCGCGGGCCCGGTCCTGCGCGCCTGGAGGGGCCTGCTCGTCTTCCTCTCCCGCTGGTTCCAGATCGAGTCCCTGTACAAGTTCAACGCGAAGTTCCGCCCCCGCTGGGAGCCCCGCTTCGTGGTCTACCGCTCCTCCAAGGACCTCCCCCGCATCGGCATCGCGGCCATGCAGGCCGAGGGCTTCGTCACCCTCACCCTGCCCCGATTCCTGCGCCGTGGGACCGCCCAGCGCCGCCCCTGCCCGCACCGCACGGCGGAGCACGAGGTCCGGGCGGCATAGACCCCGCCCGCACGGGCCTAGGCTGGAGGCATGAGTACGTTGCGCGGGCGGGGATCGGTCGAGGGGCTGCCGGAGTGGGGCCGCTGTGCGGTCATGGGGGTCGTGAACGTGACCCCCGACTCCTTCTCCGACGGGGGCCGCTGGTTCGACACCACGGCCGCCGTCAAGCACGGCATCGACCTGGTCGCCCAGGGCGCCGACCTGGTCGACGTGGGCGGTGAGTCGACCCGTCCCGGCGCCCCGCGCGTGGACGAGGACGAGGAGCTGCGGCGCGTCGTCCCCGTCGTGCGGGGCCTTTCGGCCGAGGGCGTCACGGTCTCCGTGGACACCATGCGGGCCACCGTCGCCGAGCAGGCGCTCGCCGCGGGCGCCGTCCTGGTGAACGACGTCAGCGGCGGCCTCGCCGACGAGCGCATGGTCCCCGCGGTCGCCGCCGCCGGCGCGCCCTTCGTGGTGATGCACTGGCGCGGCTTCCTCACCGACATGCACGCCAAGCCCGTCTACGAGGACGTGGTCTCCGAAGTCGTCGACGAGCTGCACGCGCGCGTGCAGGCCGCCATCGAGGGCGGCATCGCCCCCGAGCGCATCGTCGTCGACCCGGGCCTCGGCTTCTCCAAGGACGCCGAGCACGACCTGGCGCTCCTGGCCCGCATCGACCGCCTCCGTGAGCTCGGTCATCCGATCCTGGTCGCCGCATCCCGCAAGCGTTTCCTCGGCCGCGTCCTCGCGGGCCCCGAGGGCGCGCCGCCGCCCGCCCGCGAGCGCGACGCCGCCACCGCCGCGGTCTCCGCCATCGCCGCCCACCAGGGCGCCTGGGCGGTCCGCGTGCACGAGGTGCGGGCCACCGCCGACGCCGTCCGTGTCGCGCACGCCGTGACCAGCGCGGCGGGCGGTCCACAGTGACCGGGGCCAGGACCGACGTGGAACAGGTCGAGCGCGCCAACACGGCCTTCTACGAAGCGCTGGAGCGCGGCGACTTCGACGAGCTCTCCGACCTCTGGCTGGACACGGGCACGGACGCGGCCCCGGAAGCCGATCCGGACCCCGACGGCCGGGACGACGAGGACATCGCGGACGACGGCGACGAAGCCCCGATCTCCTGCGTCCACCCCGGCTGGCCGGTCCTCACGGGCCGCGGCGAGGTCCTCAGGTCGTACGCGCTGATCATGGCGAACACCGAGTACATCCAGTTCTTCCTGACCGATGTGCACGTCGGGGTCGCCGGTGACACCGCCCTGGTGACCTGCACGGAGAACATCCTCAGCGGCGGCCCGCCGCCCGAGGCGGGCGGCGAACTCGGCCCGCTCGTCGGCCAGCTCGTGGTCGCCACCAATGTGTTCCGCCGCACGGACGACGGATGGAAGCTCTGGTCGCACCACGCCTCACCCGTACTCGCCGAATCCGACGACGAAGAGGGCGAGGACACACCCTCCTGAGTGGGTAGGGGCGGTTCCAGGAGCCCCCGCGAGCAAGACCCGTCAGTGCTCGCAGGTAGATTCGATCGAGGCCGGTGTGCCGACCGCACTCGGTGCAGGCCTGCCGATAACGACGATTGCAGGAGTGATTCGCGTGGATCGTGTCGCGCTGCGCGGCCTCAAGGCCCGTGGGCACCACGGTGTCTTTCCTCGGGAACGCGAAGAGGGCCAGACCTTCATCGTGGACCTGGTCCTTGGCCTGGACACCCGTGCGGCCGCCGCCGACGACGACCTGGCGAAGACCGTGCACTACGGCGTCGTGGCCGAGGAGGTGGTGGCCGCCGTCGAGGGCGACCCCGTGGACCTCATCGAGACCCTCGCCGAACGCATCGCCCAGACGTGTCTGAAGCACGAAGGAGTCCTGGAGGTCGAGGTGTGCGTCCACAAACCGGACGCCCCGATCACCGTCCCCTTCGACGACGTGACCGTCACCATCACCCGGAGCCGAGTATGACCGCGTTTTCCACGCAAGGGCAGAGCGACCCGACCGTCCAGCCGGTGCCCACCGCCGTGGTGGAACAGGTCGACGCCGCCGACACCACCCTCTCCAACCCCAAACGCGCCGTGATCTCGCTCGGCAGCAATCTCGGCAACCGCCTGGAGACGCTCCAGGGCGCCATCGACGCCCTGGAGGACACCCCCGGCCTGCGCGTCAAGGCCGTCTCTCCGGTGTACGAGACGGAGCCCTGGGGCGTCGAGCCGGACAGCCAGCCGTCGTACTTCAACGCGGTGGTCGTGGTGAAGACGACCCTGCCGCCCTCCTCGCTCCTGGAGCGGGCACACGCGGTCGAGGAAGCCTTCCACCGCGTGCGGGACGAGCGCTGGGCCGCCCGCACGATCGACGTCGACATCGTGGCGTACGCGGACGTCGTCTCGGACGACCCGGTCCTCACGCTCCCCCACCCGCGCGCGCACGAACGTGCCTTCGTCCTGGCCCCCTGGCACGACGTGGAGCCCGAGGCGCAGCTGGCGGGACGCGGCCCGGTCGCCGAGCTGCTCTCCCAGGTCACCCGCGAGGGCGTCACGCCCCGTGTCGACCTGGAACTCCGCCTGCCCGAGTAATCGTTAGGGTCTATCGGACCCGCACGACACCGAGAAGCGGATCCGTACGACGATGAAGCGATGAAGCGATGAAGGGTCATCCGTGAAGCAGCTGCGCATCAGGACACTCGCCGGCCTCTTCGTGGTGGCCGGGGTGCTGTCCTGGGCGGGCGCCCGCCTGTGGGACTCCGTCGGCACACTGCCGCGGGTCCCGCTGGCCGCGCCCATCGTGCTCGCGGTGATCGCCGCGGTGCTGCTTGCCACGGCGCTCTCGCTCCGCTCCCGGCTGCGCGCCCAGCGCGAGCGCCGCCCCGGGGCGAAGGGCGTCGAGCCGATGATGGCCGCACGCGCGGTCGTCTTCGGCCAGGCGAGCGCCCTGGTCGCCGCCCTCGTCGCCGGAATGTACGGCGGCACGGGCGCCTTCCTCCTGGAGTACCTGGACGTCCCGTCCCGCCGGGACCAGGCGATCTACGCCGGTCTCTCCCTCGTGGCAGGCATCGCGGTGATAGCGGCCGCCTTCTTCCTGGAGCGGGTCTGCAAGCTCCCGGAGGACGAGGACGACCAGCACGGCGGTACGGCGGCCCCGGCCGCGTAGCGCCTGCTGTGCCGGCACCTGGGAGCCGGCAGCCTGCCACAGCGCCGCTAGCGCGCCATGATCAGGCTCATCGCCTCGTTGCGCGTCGCGGGGTCCCGCAGCTGCCCGCGCACCGCCGACGTGATCGTCTTGGCGCCCGGCTTGCGCACCCCGCGCATGGTCATGCACATGTGCTCGCACTCGACGACCACGATGACGCCGCGCGGCTCAAGGATCTCCATCAGGGAGTCCGCGACCTGCGTGGTCAGCCGCTCCTGGACCTGCGGACGGCGCGCGTAGACGTCCACGAGGCGAGCGAGCTTGGACAGGCCGGTGATCTTGCCGTCGGACGACGGGATGTAGCCGACGTGCGCGACACCGTGGAAGGGCACCAGGTGGTGCTCGCAGGAGCTCTGCACCTCGATGTCCTTCACCAGGACCATCTCGTCGTGGCCGAGATCGAACGTCGTCGTCAGGACGTCCTCCGCCTTCAGCCACAGTCCGCCGAATATCTCCTTGTACGCGCGCGCCACGCGTCCAGGAGTCTCCCGCAGGCCCTCGCGGTCCGGGTCCTCGCCGACCGCGATCAGCAGCTCGCGCACGGCGTTCTCGGCTCGCTTCTCGTCGAACTCGCCGATCGTGCCCTCGCCGTCCAGCGTCACGGGGTCGGTCATGTGTGCCTCGTTCCTAGCGTTCCACGCATCAGTGCGACTGTGCGTACGAAAAAACTGCGCCCCCCAGGCTAGAACCAGGGGGGCGCAGCTTCCATTCCGGGCCTGTTGAGGCTGCCGGGGACGGGTCAGCTCTCGGGGCGATCCTTCTTGGTCACCTCGACGGGCGTGTCCGTCGGACCGGCGGTCACCGCGGGCGTCGTGCCGTTCGCACCGTTCGTCAGTGACAGCTCCCGGGGGGAGAGCACCGGCGGGCGGGTCGAGGGCGTGCGCCGCGAGGAACCGGTCCACGCCGGGCGGGCCGGGCGCTTCACGATGCCTGCGAAGACCTCGGCGATCTGCTCCTTGTTCAGGGTCTCCTTCTCAAGGAGCTGGAGGACCAGGTTGTCGAGAACGTCGCGGTTCTCGACGAGGATCTCCCAGGCCTCGTTGTGCGCGGTCTCGATGAGCTTCTTGACCTCTTCGTCGACCAGCGCCGCGACCTCTTCCGAGTAGTCGCGCGGGTGACCCATCTCGCGGCCGAGGAACGGCTCGGTGTTGTCGCCACCGAACTTGATCGCGCCGAGCCGCTCGGTCATGCCGTACTGCGTGACCATCGCACGTGCGGTCGCGGTGGCCTTCTCGATGTCGTTCGCCGCGCCCGTCGTCGGGTCGTGGAAGACGAGCTCCTCGGCCGCGCGCCCGCCCAGCATGTACGCGAGCTGGTCGAGCATTTCGTTGCGCGTGGTCGAGTACTTGTCCTCTTCGGGCAGGACCATGGTGTAACCCAGGGCCCGGCCGCGCGACAGGATCGTGATCTTGTGGACCGGGTCCGAGTTCGGAGACGCCGCCGCGACCAGGGCGTGTCCGCCCTCGTGGTACGCGGTGATCTTCTTCTCCTTGTCGGACATGATCCGCGTCCGCTTCTGCGGACCCGCCACGACGCGGTCGATCGCCTCGTCCAGTGCGTGGTTGTCGATCAGCTTCTTGTCGCCGCGCGCCGTGAGGAGCGCCGCTTCGTTCAGCACGTTCGACAGGTCGGCACCGGTGAAGCCCGGCGTACGCCGGGAGACCGCGCCCAGGTCGACGTCCGGGGCGACCGGCTTGCCCTTCTGGTGAACCTTGAGGATCTCCAGACGGCCCTGCATGTCCGGGCGGTCGACCGCGATCTGACGGTCGAAACGGCCGGGGCGCAGGAGCGCCGGGTCGAGGATGTCGGGGCGGTTCGTGGCGGCGATCAGGATGACGCCGCCCTTCACGTCGAAGCCGTCCATCTCGACGAGCAGCTGGTTCAGCGTCTGCTCGCGCTCGTCGTGACCGCCGCCCATACCGGCACCGCGGTGCCGGCCGACGGCGTCGATCTCGTCGACGAAGACGATCGCCGGGGCGTTCGCCTTGGCCTGCTCGAAGAGGTCACGCACTCGCGAGGCACCGACACCGACGAACATCTCGACGAAGTCGGAACCGGAGATCGAGTAGAAGGGAACGCCGGCCTCACCCGCGACAGCGCGCGCGAGGAGCGTCTTGCCCGTACCGGGCGGCCCGTACAGGAGCACGCCCTTGGGGATCTTGGCCCCGACGGCCTGGAACTTCGCCGGCTCCTGGAGGAACTCCTTGATCTCGTGGAGTTCCTCGACGGCCTCGTCCGAACCGGCCACATCGGAGAACGTCGTCTTCGGGGTGTCCTTGGTGATCAGCTTGGCCTTGGACTTCCCGAACTGCATGACCCGGGAGCCGCCGCCCTGCATCTGATTCATCAGGAACAGGAAGACAACGACGATGAGTACGAAGGGGAGCAGGGAGAGCAGGATGCCGACGAACGGGTTCTGCTTCGACTCCGAGACGGTGTAACCGTCCGGGATCTTCTTGTCCTCGAACTTCTCCTGCAAGGTGTTGGCGATGGCGACGCCCTGGTCGCCGATGTAGCTCGCCTGGATCTTGCTGCTGTCCTTGACCTTCTGGCCGTCCTTGAGCTCGACCTTGATGGTCCGCTCGTCACCGGTGGTGAGCTTGGCAGATTCGACCTTGTCGTCGTTGATCGCCTGCACTACCTGGCCGGTGTCCACCGTCTTGTAGCCGCCGGACGAACCGACGACCTGCATCAACACGACCACGGCAAGGACGGCCAGCACGATCCACATGACTGGCCCACGGAAGTATCGCTTCACGTCCATCCATACGGAGCGATGACGCCCCGTCCCTCCTGCCATAGTGAGTTTGATAAAGACTGTTCTTCGGACGGTACCCCAGCATTGTCACCCGAAGCCGCACGGGACGGCTGACAAACCCGTCTTCGCATGCTTCAACGCGGGGAAACGGGTGAGGGTTCCCGGCCGCCTCCGAGGAGTTGGCCGGGAGAGGGCCGGGAGGCCCAGTGATCAGCCGCCGTAGACGTGCGGAGCGAGCGTGCCGACGAACGGCAGGTTGCGGTACTTCTCCGCGTAGTCCAGGCCGTACCCGATGACGAACTCGTTCGGGATGTCGAAGCCGACCCACTCCACGTCGATCGCGACCTTGGCCGCCTCGGGCTTGCGAAGCAGCGTGCACACCTTCAGCGACGCGGGCTCGCGCGAGCCGAGGTTGGAGAGCAGCCAGGACAGCGTCAGACCGGAGTCGATGATGTCCTCGACGATCAGGACGTGCTTGCCCTTGATGTCGGTGTCCAGGTCCTTGAGGATCCGCACGACACCGGAGGACTGGGTGCCCGCGCCGTACGACGACACGGCCATCCAGTCCATGGTGAGCGGGGTGGACAGCGCACGCGCCAGGTCCGCCATGACCATCACTGCGCCCTTGAGCACTCCGACGATCAGCAGGTCCTTGCCCGCGTACTCCGCGTCGATCTTCGCGGCCAGCTCAGCCAGCTTGGCGTCGATCTCTTCCTTGGTGATGAGCACCGACTGAAGGTCGGTGCTCATGTCTTTCGCGTCCACCCGCATCACTTTCGGTCGTCCGTCCCACCGGCTGCGCGGGGACCAGGGGCCCCTCGGTCAACAGCCTTGCCGGATCACCAGTCTGCCACCCTGGCGCTGAGCGACGACTTTGCCCGGGAGATTGATGGCTCCCTGGCCGCGCCATCCCGTGATCAGCCGGTCCACCTCTTCGAGGTGCCGGGCGAACAGCGCACCGGCCGGGGCGCCCGCCTCGATGGCCGCGCGGCGCACGATGCGGCGGCGTACGGCGGGCGGCAGGGCGTAGAGCTTGGCGCACTCCAGGAGCCCGGCGGCGTCGCGCACGGAAGCTTCCGCCTGTGCGGCCCAGTGGTCCAAGGCGTCGGCGTCATCCCGGGACAACTGGGCCGTACGGGCGAGTGCTTCCACGACGCCCTTGCCGAGCGCCTTCTCCAGGGCTGGCAGACCTTCGTGCCGCAGCCGCGAGCGGGTGTAGGCGGGGTCGGTGTTGTGCGGGTCGTCCCAGACGGGCAGCGACTGGACCATGCAGGCCTTGCGGGCGGTCTGCCGGTCGATGTGCAGGAAGGGGCGGCGGTAGCGGCGGTCGGCCCCCGGGCCGCCGGACACGGCCGCCATCCCGGACAGGGAACGGATGCCGGAGCCGCGGGCGAGCCCGAGCAGGACGGTCTCCGCCTGGTCGTCGCGGGTGTGGCCGAGCAGGATCGCGGCGGCGCCGTGGCGGTCGGCCACCGCGTCGAGCGCGCCGTACCTCGCGTCGCGGGCCGCGGCCTCGGGGCCGCCGTCCCGGCCCACGTCGACGGCGACGGACTCGATGGGGTCGAGGCCGAGGGCGGTGAGCCGCGCGACGACCTCGGCGGCGCGCAGATCGGACCCGTCCTGCAGTCCGTGGTCGACGGTGACGCCGCCGGCGCGGATGCCGAGCTTGGGCGCCTCGAAGGCGAGGGCGGAGGCGAGGGCCATGGAGTCGGCGCCGCCTGAGCACGCGACAAGGACGAGTGGCGTCGTGGCCTGCTCGCGTGGAGGGTGGGGGTGAGCGGGGCGCGGGGGGACGTGCTCGGGGGTGCGCTGTGCTTCGGGGCGCCGTAGGTCGGCGCGCTGGGCGTCGGTGCGCTGTACGTCGGTCAGTACGTCGTGGAGTACGCGGCGGACCGCCAGGCGTATCGCCGCGACCGCAGGATGGGGACCCATGTCCGGTTCCCTTCATGAAGTTCGGGGGTGAGCCTCGGACCTGTCACTGTCACTCAGGACCACCACTCGGGAGATCGGGCCTCAGTCAGACCTCACGAGGTTAGTCACTCAGAGTGTGTCGATGGTGACAGAGCCGAGCCGTTCCCCGAGCATTGCACGCCTACCCATGGCTCACGGTCCCTCGGACGGGTGATTGCGGGGGCGTTCGCCTGCCATCGGCCGCAACTCGCTCCCCTACTGCCCTCACTCTCCCTTACGGTGCACCCGCGCGACCCAGTCCGCCGGTTTGGCGATCTCCGACTTGGTGGGCAGCGTGTTCGGCGAAGTCCAGACCCGGTTGAAGCCGTCCATACCGACCTCGCCGACGACCGCGCGCACGAAACGCTCGCCGTCGCGGTATTGGCGCAATTTCGCGTCGAGGCCGAGCAGCTTGCGCAGGGCCTGGTCAAGGCGGCTCGCCCCGCGCGCCCTGCGCTGCTGGAACTTCTCCCGGATCTCGTTGACGGAGGGCACCACGTCCGGCCCGACTCCGTCCATCACGAAGTCCGCATGGCCTTCGAGGAGCGACATGACGGCTGTCAGCCGGCCGAGGATCTCGCGCTGGGCGGGGGTCTGCACCAGCTCCACGATGGAGCGGCCCCCGTCGTCCTCCTCGCCCTCGGGGCGGCCGCCTGCGAGGGACTGGGCGGCTTCCCTGATGCGCTCGAGGACCGTCATGGGGTCGACCTCGGTCTCGGAGAGGAATGACTGGATCTCCCCCTCCAAGTGGTCCCGCAGCCAGGGCACGGCGGAGAACTGCGTGCGGTGCGTCTCCTCGTGCAGGCAGACCCAGAGCCTGAAGTCATGGGGGTCCACGTCGAGTTCGCGCTCGACGTGCACGATGTTCGGCGCCACGAGCAGGAGCCTGCCGCCGCCGTGCTCGCCCGCCGGGAGGTCGCGGGTGGCCGGGGCGAAGGTCTCGTACTGCCCGAGGACGCGGGAGGCGAGGAAGGAGAGCAGCATCCCGAGCTCGACGCCCGTGACCTTGCCGCCGACCGCGCCGAGCACGGCGCCGCCTGGGCCGCTGCGCCGGTCCTGCATCTTGTCCAGGAGGGGCTTGAGGATCTCCCGGAACCCGGCGACGTTGGCCCGGATCCACCCGGCCCGGTCGACCACGAGCACCGGGGTGTCGTGGATGTCCTCCGTGCCCATCCGGGTGAAGGAACGGACATGTTCCTCCGAGGACTTCGCATGCTTCCGGAGCTCGGCGACGATGGCCCGCGCCTCGTCCCGGCTCACTTCTGGACCCGGCCGGACGAGCCGGGTCGCGGTCGCCACCGCGAGATTCCAGTCGACCATCTCCGCACCACCGATGCTCGTCATGCGTCAACGGTACGTGGTCGACTCCGCCTGCGGAGGGGGTTGAGCCCCGAGATTGCCCCACTCCGGGCCCCTAGGGGCCAACGGGAAGGAATTGCTCCCCCCGAAACCACCGAAACCACCGCGACTGCCACTACCGCCGCTACCGCCGGTCCGGCGACGCGACGACGGACGAGACACCACCCCACCGGCCGGGGGTCCGGGGGTTGCCCCCGGGAAAACACAGCCAGTCGACCATCTCCGCACCACCGATGCTCCCCATGCACCACCAGCACCTGACCGACCCCACCCCCAGAAGGCGCCGAGCCCCGCGACTGCCCCACTCCGGGCTCGTAAGGGTCACACCACCCAGCCCGTCATCACCGGCACCCACACGTCGCCACCGCCGAAGCCATCCGGTCGAGTGCCCCCTGTGCCGCCTTGGGGCCCGTCGTGCCTGTTGTCATGAAGGCGAAGACCAGGAGGCGGCCGTCCGTGTCCACGACCGTGCCCGCCAGGGTGTTCACGCCCGTCAGGGTGCCGGTCTTGGCGCGTACTACGCCCGTGCCCGGGGAGTCCTTGGGGTAGCGGTCGACCAGTGTGCCCGTGAAGCCGGCCACCGGCAGGCCCGTCACGACCGAGCGCAGTTCGGGGTGGGCCGGGTCGGCGGCGCGGGCCAGGAGTGCGGAGAGCAGTTCGGCCGAGCTGCGGTCGGCCCGGTCCAGGCCGCTGCCGTCCGCGAACTTCGTTCCCTTGAGGGGGAGTTGGGACTTCTTCAGTTGGGCGTTGATCGCTCTGTCCGCGCCGTCGAAGCTGGCCGGCTCCTTCGAGGCGAGCGCCGTCTGCCGGGCGAGCGCCTCCGCGATGTCGTTGTCGCTGTGCGTCAGCATCCGCTCGACCAGCGCGGACAGCGGCGCCGACTCGACCTTGGCGAGGGACTCGGCCCGGTCGCTCGCCTTGGACGGGCCGGGGTCTCTCTCGTCCTTCTTGCCCTTGGCACCCGCGTCCGCGCCCGTCTCAATGCCCTGTTCCTCCAGGAGCTCCGCGAACTTCTTCGCCGCGTCGCCCGCCGGATCCCCCGAGCGCGGGGCCGGCCCGCTGGAGGAGTCGTCGAGGCGGCCCTCGTCGGCCATCAGGGCGCTGACCAGCGTGAGGTTCTCGTTCGGGCCGATGGGGTGCTGCTCCTCCCCCGTGTAGAGGGAGGTGTCGTACGACAGGTTCACCTTGTCCGTGCCGCGGTCCTTCAGGGCGCGCGCGGTGTCCTGAGCCAGTTCGCGCAGGCTCGCGGCGCTGTCCGAGTACGGGCCGTCCTTGCGAGCCGTGAGCGTGGGGTCGCCGCCTCCCACCAGGACGACGTCCTTGGAGTCCGGCTCGATGACCGTCTTCGTGGTGATGCGGTGGTCGGCCCCCGCCGAGGTCAGCGCCGCCACCGCGGTGGCGATCTTGGTGGTGGACGCGGGCGTCAGGGCGTCCCCGCCACCCTTGCCGTAGACCCGCCGCCCGGTGCCCGCGTCGATGACGACCGCCGAGCGCTCGGGACCGAGCGCCTTGTCCTTCAGAAGCGGGTCGAGGACGCCCGCGAGCGCCTTGCCGTCCGGAGCCGGCGCGGAGCCGCCGTGCGCGGACCCCACGGGTGCGCCGAGCCCTCTGAGCACGGAAGGTGCGCTCGGGGCGGCCGCCGGCGCCCGTCCGGACGTACGACCTCCGTGATCTGTGCCACCCCCGGCCTCCTGAGAGGCCGCCCAGTCCCGCTCGGCCGTACGCTGACCGGAGGAGTCCCAGGGGCCGGCCGCGGCCACCGCACCGGCCGCGACAGCGAGTCCTACGGTGGCGGCACCCGCCGTGAGCTGCCAGGTCTTGAGCTTCGCAGGAGCTCTGAGAGCGGCAGGGATCTTGGGAGCCGGAGGCTTGGGGAGCTGCCCCGCCAGCCTCCGAACCTGCTGCCAGGTCTTCTGCCAAGGCTTGAGCTCGGGCACGACGACCAGCCCCTTTCGCGATCACACATCTGCGTGAGGGACACTTAACCACCCGAAGTATGTGCTGATCATGGAGGAGCCACCCGTGGAGTTCGACGTCACCATCGAGATTCCGAAGGGTTCGCGGAACAAGTACGAGGTGGACCACGAGACCGGCCGGATCCGCTTGGACCGTCGCCTCTTCACGTCGACCAGCTACCCCGCGGACTACGGCTTCGTCGAGAACACCCTCGGCGAGGACGGTGACCCGCTGGACGCCCTCGTCATCCTGGACGAGCCGACCTTCCCGGGCTGCCTCATCAAGTGCCGCGCGATCGGCATGTTCCGGATGACCGACGAGGCGGGCGGCGACGACAAGCTGCTCTGCGTCCCGGCGTCGGACCCCCGCGTGGAGCACCTGCGCGACATCCACCACGTCTCCGAGTTCGACCGCCTGGAGATCCAGCACTTCTTCGAGGTCTACAAGGACCTGGAGCCCGGCAAGTCCGTCGAGGGCGCCGACTGGGTCGGCCGCGCGGACGCCGAGGCCGAGATCGAGAAGTCGTACAAGCGCGCGGAGGCGCAGGGTCACTGAGTGCCCCTCCCCCGACGCTGACGGGCCGCGCGATCTTCACGAAGACCGCGCGGCCCGTTCGCGTATCTGTGCGCATACTGTTCGTACTGGAGGTGCGCAGGGTTCGTATGTGGGAGCGAGGCAGTAGAAGTGGCTGACCAGGAGGCCGAAGACCGAAAGCCACAGTCGGATGAGGCTCGGAGTGCGTTCACTCAGCCCACCGGCGTGATGCCGCAGCCACCGGCACCCGAGGACGAGTCGCAGACGACCTCGGAGTTCGCGATCCCGACGGGTCTGCCGAACCTCGCGTCGGCGTCGACGACGCAGGAGACCGAGAAGTCGGCGTTCACCACGCCGCACACCTACAGCTCGCGCACCGCGCCTCCCGCCTTCACGCCCCCGCACGGCATACCCCTGGTGAAGCTCACCAAGGAGACGCCCTGGCAGGACCAGATGCGCACGATGCTGCGCATGCCGGTCGCCGAGCGGCCCACTCCGGAGGCCTCGCAGAAGCACGAGGACGAGGCAGGGCCCGCCGTGCCGCGCGTGCTCGACCTGACGCTGCGTATCGGCGAGCTGCTGCTCGCCGGCGGCGAGGGCGCCGAGGACGTGGAGGCGGCGATGTTCGCCGTCTGCCGCAGCTACGGCCTCGACCGCTGCGAGCCGACCGTGACGTTCACGCTGCTCTCGATCTCGCACCAGCCGTCCCTGGTGGACGACCCGGTCACGGCATCGAGGACCGTGCGCCGCCGTGGCACCGACTACACCCGTCTCGCGGCCGTCTTCCATCTGGTGGACGACATCAGCGACACGGACATCGACGTCTCTCTGGAGGAGGCCTACCGCCGCCTCGCGGGGATCCGCCGTAACCGCCACCCCTACCCCGGCTGGGCACTCACCGCGGCCAGCGGGCTGCTCGCGGGCTCGGCCTCCGTGCTCGTCGGCGGTGGCGCCCTGGTCTTCCTGGTCGCCGCCTTCGGCGCGATGCTCGGCGACCGTCTCGCCTGGCTGTGCGCGGGCCGCGGGCTTCCGGAGTTCTACCAGTTCGTGGGGGCCGCGATGCCGCCCGCCGCGATGGGCGTCACGCTGAGCGTCCTGCACTCCCAGGAGGTCAACGCGTCCGCGGTGATCACGGGTGGTCTCTTCGCGCTGATCCCGGGAAGAGCCCTGGTGGCGGGCGTTCAGGACGGCCTGACCGGCTACTACATCACCGCGGCCGCCCGCCTCCTGGAGGTCTGCTATCTCGTCGTGGGCATCGTCGTCGGCGTCCTGCTCGTGCTGTCGCTCGGCGTGATGCTGGACGCGACGAGCCTGAAGGCGGAGACGGCGTTCGTGGCGGTCGACTCGCGCCCGGTGATCCAGATCCTGGCGTCGATGGCGCTGAGTCTCGCCTTCGCGATACTGCTCCAGCAGGAACGTCACACCGTGCTGATCGTGACCCTCAACGGCGGTATCGCCTGGGTCATGTTCGGGGCCCTCGCCCAGACGTCGATCGATCTCTCGCCGGTGGCGGCGACGGCCATCGCGGCCGGGCTCGTGGGCCTGTTCGGGCAGCTCTTCTCGCGCTACCGCTTCGCCTCTTCGCTGCCGTACGTCACCGCGGCCATCGGCCCGCTGCTGCCCGGCAGCGCGACGTACTTCGGTCTGCTGGCCCTCGCCCAGAACGACATGAACACGGGCATCAACTCGCTCACCAAGGCGGCGGCGACGGCCCTGGCCATCGCGATCGGCGTGAACCTGGGCAGCGAGGTCTCCCGCATGATCCTCAAGATCCCGGGCGCGACCACGGCGGCCAACCGCCGCGCGGCCAAGCGGACGCGCGGCTTCTGACGCCGTACAGGATCGTTCGGCGCCTTACAGATTCGTTCGGCGCCGTACGGGCTCGCTACCGCTTGGCGTGCCGGCCGCGCGGTGCCGGGGCCGGCCCGGGGGCGTCGCCCTCGGCCGCGGCCGTCTTCTTGGACTTGCTGCGCGCCCGCAGGAACTCGATGACGATCGGCACCACCGAGATCAGGACGATCAGGATGAGGATCGCCTCGATGTTCTTGTGCACGAAGTCGATGTTGCCCAGCCATGCGCCGAGCAGCGTCACGCCCGCACCCCACAGGATGCCGCCGATGATGTTGAACGTGATGAACGAGCGGTACCGCATGCCGCTGACGCCCGCGATGATCGGCGTGAACGTGCGCACGATGGGCACGAAGCGGGCCAGGACCAGGGACTTCGGGCCGTACTTCTCGAAGAAGTCGTGCGCCTTGACCACGTTCTCCTGCTTGAACAGCTTGGAGTCCGGGCGGTTGAAGAGCGAGGGGCCGACCTTCTTGCCGAAGAGATAGCCCGCCTGGTCGCCGAGGATCGCGGCGATGCAGATGAGGACGACACAGAGCCAGAGCGGGAAGTCCAGCTGCTTCGTCGTGATCAGCAGACCCGTCGTGAACAGCAGCGAGTCACCCGGCAGGAAGAAGCCGATGAGCAGGCCGGACTCGGCGAAGACGATCGCGAGCAGACCCCAGACCCCGAACGTGTTCAGGAGGTAATCCGGGTCCAGCCAGCTTGGTCCGAGCGCAAGCGTCGTCACGGTTCCGGGCTCCTGAGGGTGAGAGGGCGATGCGGCGGGGACGGCCGCCCAAAGCTATCAACGCGAGGTGACGTGCCCAGGTTCCACTGCCCTTCCCAGGGTGCACTGTGCGTGATCTGAGACAAAGCTGTGTGCCATGGGTATCGAAGATTTCGGCGGTGGCACCGACCCGCACTCCGACGTACTGGTCGTGACGACGAACGACGTACCGGGGTACCGCGTACAACAGGTTATCGGTGAGGTCTTCGGCCTCACCGTGCTTCCCCAAGCTCTCGGCTGCGCTCGAGCAGGGGAGGCCCCAATCGCCACCTGGGCAGCCAGATCGGCGCGGGCCTCAAGTCCATGATCGGCGGCGAGCTGAAGGGCCTCACGAAGACGCTGGTGGAAACCCGGAACCAGGCCATGGAGCGCCTCATCGAGCAGGCTCGCGCGCGGGGCGCCAACGCGGTCCTGATGATGCGCTTCGACGTCACCGAGGCCGCGGACGTGGGCACGGAGGTGTGCGCGTACGGGACAGCGGTGGTGATCGTCCAGGAGAGCTGACGTAAGGGGCTTCCGCCACGGCGGAAGCCCCTTACGCGGTCACTGCTGCCGTGCGGCGTTGGCCCGGATCGCGTCCCTCAGGTGCTCGGCGAGACCCGGCCGCATGGAGTCGTAGAACTCCTTGAACCGCTCGTCGGACACGTACATCTCGGCGAGGCCCTGGTGGATCTCGAAGGTGCACTCGTAGAACCACTTGGTGATGTGCTGCCGGTGTTCCTCGGCCATGGCCACGGCCCGCTCGCCCGTCGCCGCCTCGCCGGCCGCCATGAGGGCGTCGTAGCGCTCTCCCCAGTCGGCGACCTCGGCCTGCATGCGTTTCCAGTCGTCCTTGGTGTAGCGGGCGGCCCGCCGCTGCGACTCGGCATAGGCGTCCGTGCCGCCCCAGCGCTCCTGCGCCTCCTGCGCGTGCTCCTCGGGATCCTTGTCCCCGAAGACCTCGAACTTCTCCTCGGGTGTGAGGTTGATGCCCATCTTCCGTGCCTCCATCGCGGTCTCGACGGCGGCGGCCATCTCCTGGAGCCTGGTGATCCGGGCGGTCAGCAGCTCGTGCTGGCGGCGCAGGTGCGCGCGCGGGTCCGTGTCCGGGTCGTCCAGGAGTGCCGCCACCTGGTCGAGGGGGAAGCCGAGCTCCCGGTAGAACAGGACCTGCTGCAGCCGGTCCAGGTCGGCGTCGCCGTAGCGCCGGTGGCCCGCGTGGCTGCGCTCGCTGGGCACGAGCAGGCCGATCTCGTCGTAGTGGTGCAGCGTGCGCACCGTCACTCCGGCGAAACCGGCGACCTGTCCCACGGAGTAGCTCATGGCTGGCTCCCGCCTCTCTCTCGGTACGCGTTTCAGCCTGAATCCTCACGCCACGTGAGGTGCAAGTGCAGAGCCCGGCCGCCGCCCATATCCTCGCCAGCAGGGACATGAAAGCCCCGTACGGGGACAGAGAACCTCAGCCCCGAGGAGACCGCTCATGCCGCTCCATCACAGCGAGGACCCGAAGGGCGACCCCAAGAAGCGCGCCCTCTCGGTGAACCCCTTCTACGGAGAGGCCAACCCGGTCAGCGGCATGACCGAGGCACCGCCCAAGCACCGCCTCCCCGACGGGCCGCTGCCGCCCACGACGGCGTACCAATTGGTGCACGACGAGCTGATGCTGGACGGCAACTCACGCCTCAACCTCGCCACCTTCGTCACGACGTGGATGGAGCCGCAGGCCGGCGTCCTCATGGCCGAGTGCACGGACAAGAACATGATCGACAAGGACGAGTACCCGCACACCGCCGAGCTGGAGCGGCGCTGCGTGGCCATGCTCGCCGACCTGTGGCGGGCGCCGGATCCCTCGGGCGCCGTCGGCTGCTCGACGACCGGGTCCAGCGAGGCGTGCATGCTCGCCGGGATGGCGCTCAAGCGCCGCTGGGCCAAGAAGAACAGCGACCGCTACCCCTCCCCCACCGCACGCCCCAACCTCGTCATGGGCGTCAACGTCCAGGTCTGCTGGGACAAGTTCTGCAACTTCTGGGAGGTCGAGGCGCGCCAGGTCCCCATGGAGGGCGACCGGTACCACCTCGACCCGGTGGCCGCCGCCGAGCTCTGCGACGAGAACACGATCGGCGTCGTGGCGGTGCTCGGCTCCACCTTCGACGGGTCGTACGAGCCGGTGGCCGAGCTCTGCGCGGCCCTCGACGACCTCCAGGAGCGCACCGGGCTCGACATCCCCGTGCACGTCGACGGCGCGTCCGGCGCGATGGTGGCGCCCTTCATCGACGAGGACCTGGAGTGGGACTTCCGCCTCCCGAGGGTGGCGTCGATCAACACGTCGGGCCACAAGTACGGCCTGGTCTATCCGGGCGTCGGCTGGGCGCTGTGGCGGGACGCGGACTCGCTGCCGGAGGAGCTGGTGTTCCGGGTGAACTACCTCGGCGGTGACATGCCGACCTTCGCGCTGAACTTCTCCCGGCCGGGTGCGCAGGTCGTCGCGCAGTACTACACGTTCCTGCGCCTGGGCCGCGAGGGCTACCGCGCCGTCCAGCAGGCCGCCAGGGACGTCGCCCGCGGCCTCGCGGACCGCGTCGAGGCGCTCGGCGACTTCCGGCTGATCACCCGCGGCGACCAGCTGCCGGTGTTCGCCTTCACGACGCGGGACGACGTGAAGGCGTACGACGTCTTCGACGTGTCCCGGCGGCTTCGCGAGCGCGGCTGGCTGGTCCCCGCGTACACCTTCCCGGCCCACCGCGAGGATCTGGCGGTGCTCCGCGTGGTCTGCCGCAACGGCTTCACGGCCGACCTCGCGGAGCTCTTCCTGGCCGATCTGAGCAGCCTGGTGCCCGAACTGCGGGAGCAGCCACACCCCTTCACGCGGGACAGGGACGCGGCCACCGGGTTCCACCACTAGGCCCGCACGGCGTCATTACTTACTGAGCGCCCCGAACCTGCGCACCGCGAGCGGCATGAACACCCCCACGAGCACCAGGGGCCACACCACGGCCATCAGCCCCGCGTGCTCGGCGGCCCACGAAGTGCCCACCACCCCGGGGTCGTTGCCGAACAGGTCGCGCACCGCCGTGGCCGTCGCCGACATCGGGTTCCACTCCACGGTCGCGCCGAGCCAGCCGGGCATGTTCTGCGGGACCGTGAAGGCGTTGGAGAGGAAGCCGACCGGCCAGACCAGGATCTGCACAGCCATGACCAGCTCCGGCCTGCCCGCGACCATCGCCAGGTGGATGCCGATCCACAGCATCGCGAACCGCAGCAGGAGCAACAGCCCGACGGCCCCGAGCACCGCGCCGAACGAGCCGTGCCACCGCCAGCCGATCACGAGGCCGACGCCGATCATGACGATCAGCGAGACGAGCGACTGCAGCATGTCCGCGACCGAACGCCCCACCAGGACCGCCCCGTTGGTCATCGGCATGGCACGGAAACGGTCGATCACCCCCTTGTTCAGGTCCTGCGTGACGGCGACCATCGTCGCGTCCAGGCCGAAGGTCATGGTGAGCGCGAACATGCCGGGCACGAGGAACTCGGCGTAGGTGCCCGCGATGCCCTTCCCGCCGCCGATCAGGAAGTTGAACATCAGCAGGAACATCACCGGGAAGACCAGGCCGACGAGCACCTGCACCGGCTGCCTTGCCCAGTGGGCGAGTTCGCGCCGCGTCATGGTCCAGGAGTCGATCGCCGCCCACCTGACGGGCGCGCCGCTCGCCGCCGGAGTGCGGCTGATCGTCGTCGTGCTCACACGGCCTCCTTCGTACGTTCCTGGTGATCGGCACGGCCTGTCCGGTCCTCCGCGGGGCCCGTCAGGCGCAGGAAGACCTCGTCGAGCGTCGGCCTGCGCACCGCGATGTCCTCCGCCTCGACCCCGGCCTCCCGCAGGGCCTGCACGACCCCGGTGAGCGCCGCCATCCGGTCCACCACCGGCGCGCTGGCAAGGCGCCGGTCCGCGTCAAGGGTGGCGTCGCCGGGCAGCAGCCGTGCGGCGAGCTCCAGTTGGGCCGCGTCCCGCACCACCACGTCGATCCGGTCGCCGCCCGTCCTGGTCTTCAGCTCGTCCGCCGTGCCGTCCGCGATGACCCGGCCCCGGTCGATCACCGAGATGCGGTGGGCGAGCTGGTCCGCCTCTTCGAGGTACTGCGTGGTCAGCAGCACCGTCGTACCGCCGTCGACCAGCGAGCGCACCGCGTCCCAGACCTCCGTGCGGCCCCGCGGGTCCAGGCCCGTGGTCGGCTCGTCCAGGAACAACACCTCGGGCTCCGTGATGAGCGAGGCCGCGAGGTCCAGGCGGCGCCGCATGCCGCCGCTGTACTGCTTGACCGCCTTGCGGCCCGTGTCCCCGAGCCCGAAGCGCTCCAGGAGCTCGTCGGCCCGCACGCCCGCGCGCCGGGCGCCCAGGTGGTAGAGCCGCCCGAACATGTCCAGGTTCTGCCGGCCGCTCAACTCCTCGTCCAGGGCCGCGTGCTGGCCGAGCAGGCCGATGCGCCTGCGCACCTCGTCCGGCTGCCTGCGCACGTCGTACCCGGCGACCTCCACCCGGCCCTCGTCCGCCCGCAGCAGCGTGGCGAGCACCCGCACCGCCGTGGTCTTGCCCGCGCCGTTCGGGCCGAGCACGCCGTGCACCGTGCCGCGCCCGACCGCCAGGTCCAGGCCGTCAAGGGCCCGCTTCTCCCCGTACCGCTTCCGTGCGCCCTCGACGACGATCGCGTCCGTCATCCGTCTCCCTCCGAGTCCGCGCCACCCCGTAGTCAAACTTGACTACGGACTCAACGCGAAGGAAGGTATCCCCGAATCTGCAATTAGTCAAACTTGATCAGCGGCCACCCCCGGCACCGCTCAGCGATCGTCCTCCGCGTGCGTCTCCCCGGACGCGAACGGGTTCTCCTCGCCCTCACCGAGGATGCCCACGAACGGCTCACCCTCCCCCGCGAACGTGTACGCACCGCCCTCGATCCGCTTGATCAGGCCGCGCGTCCACTCCACGCCGCCGTCGGCCGTGTGGACCCAGAGGTTCATGATCTCGCCGATGTGCCCGAGCTGCTCCGGGCCGTCCTCGGGGGTGTAGTACTCCGTGACGGATCTGCGCCAGTCCTCGATGCCCCGCACCCGCTGCCTGAGCAGATCGACCGCCTCGTCGCGGGGCAGGTCGACGATGAAGCCGAGGGCCGCCGAGAGCATGTCGGGGCGCTGGTCGTACGAGACGAGGTTGGACCGGAGCAGGTTCAGGAACTCCTCGGTGCCCGCCTCCGTGATCTCGTACTCCGTGCGGGGCGGGCCGCCCGCCGTCGACGGGGCGATCTCGTGCGCGAGCAGCAGGCCCTGCTTGGCCATCTGCTTCAGGGCGTGGTAGATCGAGCCGGGCTTGGCGTTGGACCACTCATGGGCGCCCCAGTACTCCAGGTCGTTGCGCACCTGATAGCCGTGGGCCCGCCCGTGCTGACGGACGGCGCCGAGGACCAGCAGTCGGATCGCCGACATCGGGCCACCTCCTTCTCGCTTCTAATCAACTTTGATTAGAGTAGCGGCATGGCCGAGACAATGATCCCCTTGTTCCCCTGCCGCGAGCTCGGCGAGTCCAAGGAGGACCACGCGGCCGCCGCCGGGCGGAGATGGCCGCGCACCTCACCGAGGAGCCTTAGCCCCAGCTCTCGCCGCGCTCCTGGGCCACCAGCTCGAAGGCCGTCCTGCCGTCGAGCGTCTCGCGGATGATGTCGGCGTGGCCCGAGTGCCGGGACATCTCGGTGATCAGGCGGAGCAGCACCCACCGCATCGACACGTCCTCCTTCGGGAACCACGGCTCGTCGGGGAGCGCGAAGGTCGCGTCGAGCGTGGGCAGGGAGCGGATGAACTCCTCGGTGCGCTCGGCGACTTGACCCCAGTACGCGAGCACCGACTCGACCGTCTCGCCCTCGATCAGGCAAAAGCACTCGTCCCAGTTCGCCTCGGTGCGCTCGATCGCGGGGGCGACGCCCTTCGCCCGCGAGATCCAGCCCTCCTCGACCTCCGCGACATGCTTGAGCAGCCCGGAGAGCGAGAGCTCGCTGGCGCTCGGCCTGGTGGCCGCCTGCTCGTCGGTCAGGCCGAGCAGGGCCCGCCGGATGCCGCCGCGCTCGGCGTCGAGGAAGGCGAGCAGCGCGCCGCGCTCGTCACCGGGGGCCTCTGCGTTGACGTGGGTGACCATGGGGTCCGCCTCTCCGAGCCTGTGGAGCCTGCCGGGCTTTCCGACACCACTGACGTTACGGACCCTTGCGGTCAGGTTCTGTCCGCAAGGGTCCGTGAGTTCATGACGTACGGGATGGAGCCTCAGAAGGGCTCAGAGGGGCCCAGAGGGGTCCAGAGGGGTCCAGGAGGGCTCAGAACGGGAAGCGGGAGCGTCCGTGCTGCACCGAGATCCACTGCTGCGTGGTGAACGCGTCCACCGTCGACTCGCCGTTGAGGCGCCCAACGCCCGAGTGCTTCTCGCCGCCGAAGGGCACGATCGGCTCGTCGTGCACGGTGCCGTCGTTCACGTGGAACATGCCGCTGTTGATCCGCTGCGCGAACCGCACGCCGCGCTCGACGTCGGCCGTGTGGACGGCGCCGCTGAGCCCGTAGGGGGTGTCGTTGGCGATCCGTACGGCCTCTTCCTCGCCGTCGAAGGGCACGAGGAGCGCCACCGGGCCGAAGACCTCCTGCCGCAGGACCGGGGCGTCGGCCGCCAGGTCCGTGAGGACGGTGGGCGCCACCAGGTTGCCGTCCGTGCTGCCGTGCAGGAGCGCCTTGGCGCCCGCCGCCACCGCCTGGTCGACGGTCTTCGTCACCGCGTCCGCCTGCGAGGAGTTGATCAGCGGGCCGATGTGGGTCGACGGGTCCGCCGGGTCGCCGACCTTCAGGGACGCGACCTTGGCGACGAACCTCTCGGTGAACTCCGCCTCCAGGGAGCGGTCCACGAGGATGCGGTTGGCGGCCATGCAGACCTGCCCCTGGTGCACGAAGCGGCTGAAGACCGCCGCGTCCACGGCGTAGTCGATGTCCGCGTCGTCCAGGACGACCAGGGCGCTGTTGCCGCCGAGCTCCAGGATCGAGCGCTTGAAGTTCGCGGCGCAGACCGTGCCGACGTGGCGGCCCACGCGGTCCGAGCCGGTGAAGGAGATGACGCTCGGGACCGGGTGCTCGATGAACGCGTCACCGATCTCGGCGATGTCGGTGATCACCACGTTCAGGACGCCGGCCGGAAGACCCGCCTCCTCGAAGAGCTTCGCGAGGAAGCTGCCGCCCATCACGGGCGTGTTCTGGTGCGGCTTGAGCACCACCGCGTTGCCCAGGGCGAGCGCCGGGGCGACCGTCTTGAGGGAGAGCAGGAGCGGGAAGTTGAAGGGGCTGATGACACCGACCACGCCGACCGGGACGCGGTAGAGGCGGTTCTCCTTGGTGTCGTCCGGCGACGGCAGGATGCGGCCCTCGGGCTGCAGCGCGACGTGGACGGCCTCGCGCAGGAACTCCTTGGTGAGGTGGATCTCGAAGGCGGCCTTGAGCCGGGTGCCGCCCAGTTCGGCCACGATCGCGTCGGATATCTCTTCCTCACGGTCCTCGACGATGCGCAGGGCACGCTCGAAGACGGCACGCCGGGCATAGGGGTTGGTCGCCCCCCACGCCTTCTGGGCGCGCTCGGCCGCTCGGTAGGCCTGGTCCACCTCGTCGGCCGTCGCCACGGTGATCGACGCGAGCTTCTCCCCGTTGTACGGATTGAAGTCGATGATGTCCCAGGAGCCGGAACCGGCCTTCCACTCACCGTCTATGTACTGGTGAGCCAGGTCAGTGAAGAAGGACGACATGAGACCCCTAGACGCAGACTGTGCAGTCAACTGATTTCACGTCATCCTACTGATGGGTCACGTGAGTTGGAGCAGACCACGGAGAAGGTCGCGACTATCGGCCGGATTGGGGCTGTCGCTCTGCAGCTCGCCGACCACCCGCTCGTACTGGCCGACTTCCTCCGGCTTGTCGAGGTACAGGGCTCCCGTCAGCTGCTCCACGTACACGACGTCCGAGAGGTCCGACTCCGGGAAGCGCAGCATGGTGAACGCTCCGCTCTCGCCCGAGTGCCCACCGAAACTGAACGGCATGACCTGAAGGGTGACATTCGGCCGTTCGGAAATGTCGATCAGGTGCTGGATCTGACCACGCATCACTTCCCGGTCTCCGTACGGGCGTCGGAGCGCGGCCTCGTCGAGCACGCAGTGGAAGCGGGGAGCGCGCTCGGAGATGAGCAGCTTCTGGCGTTCGAGGCGCAGGGCGACGCGGCGCTCGATGTCCGCCTTGCTCGCGCCCTTCATGCCGCGCGCGACGACCGCGTGGGCGTACGCCTCGGTCTGCAACAGGCCGTTGACGAACTGGACTTCGTACACGCGGATGAGCGATGCGGCGCCTTCGAGCCCCACGTACGTCTGGAACCAGCCCGGCAGGACATCCGAGTAACTGTGCCACCAGCCCGCGAGGTTGGCCTCTTTGGCGAGTGAGAGCAGTGCGACACGCTCGACCTCGTCGGTGACGCCGTACAGCGTCAACAGGTCCTCGACGTCCCTGGACTTGAAGCTCACCCGTCCCAACTCCATGCGGCTGATCTTCGATTCGGAGGCTCGGATCGAGTAGCCGGCCGCTTCACGGGTGATGCCGCGCGATTCCCTCAGGCGCCTCAGTTGCGAGCCAAGGAGCATGCGCCGTACGACCGAGCCGCTCGACTCCCCTGCGGTCACTTCGCTCAATCCTCCCCATCACTTGGAAGCCAGCAGTCTGCCATTAAACGCTTCAGGCCGTACTCGTTCGGTTACAGAAACGGAAAGCCTTCGGAAGTCCTCCACAAGAAGTCGTAGGAAGAAATGGGCAAGAAGTGGCACGGGAACGAGCAAGTCCGGCGCGTGCACGTGCATCTGCCCTTGCATCTGCTGTACGCATTCGGAACCATGGTCCGCGCGCCACCGCTGTATATGCATCGGGCCGAGCTGTACCGATGCGTTCGCAGCGTCGTTGTACCGACCGCACCACCGCTCCATCGCTATGTACCGCGAAACCGGGGAGTGCCTCGCATGGGGACGAATGGATCGACCATGCTCGAGCCGTTACGGCAGGGGCTTCCCCCACTCGACCCCTCAGCGGTCTCGAGCGCTGCGTCCTGCTCCCTGCCCGCCCGCTACGAAGCGGTGGGCAGCGCGCGGCAGTTCACCCGCAAGACGCTGTGTCAGTGGGAACTGGAAGAGCGCTTCGACGACACCGCCCTGGTCGTGTCCGAGTTGGTCACCAACGCCCTGAGACACGCGCTGCCGTCCGACACCCCGCGCGACCACGGGCCGCCCGTGCGGCTGCACTTGATGCGCTGGACCTCGCGCCTGGTGTGCGCGGTGCGCGACCCCAGTGACGACAGTCCGGTCGCGCGCGAGACCGACGACGACTTCTCGGCCGAGTCGGGCCGCGGCCTGTTCCTGGTGGACTCGTTCAGCGACAGCTGGGGCTGGCACCCGCTCGCGGGCGCGCTGCGCGGCAAGGTCGTGTGGGCGCTGTTCCAGCTGGCGTAGGGCTCAAGCAACCCAGTGGCGGGCCGACCGCCCGTCCCAGTAGCGGGGCCGACCACCTATATGAGGTGGTCGAAGTCCCCGTCCTTCATCCCGAGCAGCATCGCCTCGATCTCGGCGCGCGTGTAGACGAGCGCCGGGCCGTCGGGGAACCGCGAGTTGCGTACGGCGACGTCGCCGCCCGGCAGTTTCGCGAACTCCACGCACGCGCCCTGCGAGTTGCTGTGCCTGCTCTTCTGCCAGACCACCCCGTGAAGCTCCGTGGCAGCCATGCCGTTAAACACGTGGTGCACAGTCGCTCCCCGGTGGTGCAGTGCCTGATGTGGCTCTAGATGCAGTGGTCAACTGTCCCGGATCATAGCTGTGTTCACATGCCGATGCATGGGCAGATGCACGTGCACGCGGGGTGTTCCCTTGGTTACAGCTCTGTCAGCACCTTCCCAAGACCCCGCACGGCATGCGAATGCCGTGTACTAGACGGCCTGCGAACGCCGTGTACTAGGAACAGACGCGCGCCGCGCCCCAGGTGTTCCACGTTCCGTGTAATGGTCCGGCCCACGCCCGCACGACGAGAAACAGGACGTGCCCCGCGAGGTGATCGCGGGGCACGTCCTGCGGGCTTGCTGCGGGGTGCTCGGGTGGGTCGCGGCAAGGATCCGCCGCGCGGCGTCGGCCCAGCTCAGCGCGGGGATCCGTACGGCAGCAACGCCATCTCGCGGGCGTTCTTGATCGCGCGGGCCAGCAGCCGCTGCTGCTGTGCGGAGACCCGGGTGACCCGCCGGGAGCGGATCTTTCCCCGGTCCGAGATGAACTTGCGGAGCAGATCCGTGTCCTTGTAGTCGATGTACGTGATCTTCGCCTGGTCCAGGGGGTTGGGGCGGGGCTTCTGGACGTGGGCGGACGGCTTGCGGGGGGACATTCAGACCTCCAGGAGGGTGTCGAAGGCGGGTGGCAGGTGTTTCCAGGCGTCGCGCCCCGCGGCGTACTCCTCGTCGGTCAACAGGCAGGACTCCAGGACCTCTTCGAGACCCTCGCGGTCCAGGCCCGGCGACGTGAACACCAGGTGCTGGCAGCAGTCGCCGTGCTCCGGATGCCAGTCGAGAGCGGCCGCGGCACGACGCACCGGCGGCACCATCTCCCACGCGGCGTCCGGCAGCGAGGCCAGCCAGGGCCCCGCGCTCTCCACGCACAGCGCACCGCCCGCCGCGTCCCAGCCGAGCAGCGTGTCCGGGTGGTCGGCCAGCCAGAACCTGCCGCGGCTGCGGGCCGCCGCGCAGGTCAGGTCCTCCAGTGCCTGGTAGAGCCGCTCCGGGTGGAAGGGCCTGTCCCGGTGCCATACGAGGGTGGCGACCCCCCCCCTCGTCGGCGTCGGTCGGCAGCAGCGCGCAGGAGGGGTGCTGGGCCGCGGCCGCGGCCTCGACGTCGAATCCGGCGAGCGCGGCACCCGCCAGGTCCCCATGACCGCTGATCGGGACCTGGCGGGCGGTCGGGTGGAGCTGGGCGAGCAGCGCGCGGTCCTCGTCGTCGGCGTCGGCGGACTCCGCGACGGCGAGCACGGGGGCGTACTCGAGCTGGCGGGCCCAGGTGTCGGCGACCGTGCGCTGATCCGTGGCGGCCGCGGCGAGCCCGGCCTCCATGAGGTCGTCGCCGTTGCCGAGGTAGGGCAGGAGCAGGGCCGGGTCGACGGCCGTGATCACGCCGCTCAGCCGCAGCCCCTCGTGCGCGTGCGCCGTGATCACCTCGGCCATCGCCTTGGGCTCGACGGAGTCCCACAGCTCGACGACCGCGAGCCGTGTGAGGCCGGAGTCCGCGAGCCGTTCGAGCTCGGGCACCAGATCCTCGCGCAGGGCGCAGCACGCACAGTCGTTGACCAGCGACGCCTCACCGGTGGAGAGCACTCCGGTGGCGTCGCGCACCGTACGTACGACCGTGCCGTGCACGGCCGTCGCCAGGTCGTGGTGGAGCGCCACGCTCCCCGGGACAGCGGTGAGGAGCCGCTCGACGGCCTGCTTGCGGGCGTCGGAGTGCAGTCCGCCGACGATGGTGACGTCCATGGGCAGGGGGCGGGGGTGAGGGCGGGGGTCGGGGTCGGGGCCCGGGCCGGAACCCGGGCCGGGGTCGCGGTTCATCGCGCTCGTCGCGCGCTGTAGCGGCGCTCGAAGCGCTCGACGCGGCCCGCGGTGTCCAGGACCTTGGCCGTCCCCGTGTAGAAGGGGTGGCTCGCGGAGGAGACCTCGACGTCGATGACGGGATAGGTGCGCCCGTCCTCCCACTCGACCGTCTTCTCGCTGGTCGCGGTGGAGCCGGTGAGGAAGGCGAAGCCGGCGGACTTGTCGCGGAAGACGACGGGGCCGTACGGCGGGTGGATGTCCTTGCGCATGGCGGTCAGCGCTCCTCTCGGAAATCGACGTGACGCCCGACGACCGGGTCGTACTTGCGCAGCGTCATGCGGTCGGGGTCGTTACGGCGGTTCTTGCGGGTCACGTACGTGTAGCCGGTGCCGGCCGTGGACCGGAGCTTGATGATCGGGCGGAGTTCGTTGCGGGCCATGGCGCTAGTGTATGAAAATGAATCCCGTTTTCAAAACGGTTCCGCAGGGGTTCTCTTCCCCATGACCGAGAGGTGCGTCACCTTGTCCGCCCACTGCCAGCTGACCGGCGCCACGCCGGGCTTCGGCAACCAGATCTCCCACTCCCACCGGCGCACGTCACGCCGGTTCGACATCAACGTCCAGCGCAAGCGCTACTGGCTGCCGAGCGAGGGCCGCTACGTACGGCTGCGGCTCAGCGCCAAGGGCATCAAGACCGTCGACGCCATCGGCATCGAGGCCGCCGTCGCCAGGATCCGTGCACGTGGGGTGAGGGTCTGATGGCCAAGAAGAGCAAGATCGCGAAGAACGAGAAGCGGCGCGAGATCGTCGCGCGGTACGCCGTGCGGCGGGCCGAGCTGAAGGAGATCGTCCGCCGCCCCGGCACGGGTGACGCCGAACGGCGCGCCGCCCAGGAGGAGTTGGCGCGACAGCCGCGGGACGCGAGCGCGACGCGCGTACGCAACCGGGACAGCGTCGACGGCCGTCCGCGCGGTTACGTGGGGAAGTTCGGCCTCTCCAGGGTGAAACTGCGTGACCAAGCGCACGCCGGATTCCTGCCCGGGGTGCGCAAGTCGTCCTGGTAGCTTGGCGCGCGATTCACCGAGGTGATCGACTCACTGAGGTGACGCGGCTCACTGACCTGATTTGACCGTCATGTAGGGGGACTTCAGTGCGGATGCACGTCCGGAACGTACGTATCGGTGCCGCGGCGGCGGGTCTTGTCGCCGCCCTTGTCCTGACCGGTTGCAGCAGTGACGGCGGCGACGGTGAGGACACGGGCAAGGACAAGGACAAGGGATCGAGCGCGGGCTCGGACTCCGGCTCGGCGGGTTCCTCCGGCGGGTCCGATGCGCCGGACGAGGGCGGCGAGGACGGCAGCTCCGAGGGCAGCTGGGTCGCCACCGCCGACGGGAATCCGCTCGCGCTGGTCATCGCCGGGAAGCAGGCCACGCTGCTCGGTGAGAACGTCCTGTGCAGTGGGACCGCCGCCGGCGACGCGATCAAGCTCAAGTGCGCCAAGGGCGACTCGGCCCGGACCGAGGGCACGGTCGAGTCGGTCAACGGCACGTCGATGACGGTCTCTTGGCAGGGCGCGGGGCAGGACCAGTTCACGAGGACCAAGGGCGGGAAGCTGCCCGAGGGCCTGCCTACGGCGGGGATTCCTCAGTCCTGAGTCTCTGATCTGATCGGCGGCTGGCGGGCCGTGGGACCTTGTTCGGGGTTCTGCGGCCCGCTGTCTTTCTGGTCTTGCTGGTCTTTTTGGCCTTTTTGGCCTTGCTGGTCTTTTTGGTCTTCCTGGTCTGTTTGTGTGGCTGTTTCTGTGCCGTCCACCAGCATGGGCGGCGGCGCCGTGTCCAGGGCGTCCGACAGTTCCTCGAGGGTCGCGAGGAGGAGGCTCGCTCCTCTGCGTACGACCCGGTCGGGTACTCCCTCGCCGTCCCACTCGTCGAGGGCCTTGCGCACGGCCTCCCACTTCGGGACGCGGCGTTCGCGTACGGCCTTCGCGCCTGCCTCGGTCGACTTGCGCAGGGCCTGGGCGAGGCGGTCGGCCGCGGGGACGGGGGTCGCGTCGCGGTCCGGGAGGTGGGCCTCCATCAGCATCGCCACGCGGCCGAGTTGGGCGAGGGTCTCCTCGGCGTCGGCTGCCGCGGCGCGGGAGAGGCCGCGGTGGCGCACCGGTTCGTTCTTGGCACGGGCCGCGGCTTCCTGCCAGGCGATGCGGGCGTCGCGAGCGGCGAGGAGCGCCTCGCGGACGTCCGGGCAGTTGCTGCCCGTGGGGTCGGCGTAGCGGCTGACGACGGCTGCGGCGTAGCGGCCGTCCGCGGTCAGCCAGTCGGCGAGGCGGTTGCGCAGGCGCGGGGTCTCCCAGGCCGGATACACGGCGTACGCGATCATCGCGAGGACACCGCCGAGGAGCGTGAGGACGACGCGTTCCGGCACCGTCTGCGTCCACTGCTCGCCGCCCATGCCGAGCAGGAACACGACGTACGAGGCGACGCAGGCCTGGGCGGCGACCTGGCCCGTGCGCATGAGCAGATACATCATTCCGGCGCTGAGTACGGCGAGTGCCGCGGAGAGCTCGGTGTCGGGGTGCGCCAGTTGCACCAGGCCCGTGGCCAGGGCGACGCCGACGAGGGTGCCGCCGAAGCGGGCCACCGCGCGGGAGTAGGTCTGCGAGAAGTCCGGGCGCATCACCATCACGGAGGCCATGGGGGCCCAGTAGCCGTGTCCGAGGGGGAGCCAGGTGCCCAGGAGGTAGCCGGCGGCGGCCACCGCGGTGACGCGGATCGCGTGGCGGGTGATCGGGGATTCGTGGCGGCGGCGGAGTTCGGTCCTTATGGCGCGCAGGGCTGCGGGGAGCAGGGCGGGGAAGGTGGGGCGTAGGAGGGGGGTGGGCGTTGGGGGTGGGCTGGGCGTTGGGGTTGAGGTTGGGGATCCGTCGGGGGCGGGGGTGGGGGTGGGTGGGGGTGCCTTGTCCGGGGGTCTGCCTGCTGTTTCGACCACGTCGCGGAGCAGGGCCGCCAGGCGCTTCGCCGCTCTTTGGGCCGGGCCCGTGAGGATGGCTCCGGTGTCCGGGGTCCGGAGAGTGGCCACGGCCGCGGGCGGGATCTTGACCGGCTCGCCCTGGCGGATCGCCCTGGCCGCCGCGTCCAGGATGGCGCCCGCAGCGGCCAGGATCTCGCGTACGCGGTCGCGTTCGGGGCCCTCTTCGGGGACGCCGACCGCCGGGTCGGCCAGGGATGCGAGTACCGGGCGGATGCGTTCCGCGAGGCCGCGGGCGCCGTGGAGTTCGGCGGGGCGGGTGCGGGCCTGGCGCGGGGTGACGGTCGCCGCGTCGCGGGCCGCCATCAGGGGTTCGGGGTCGAAGTCGGCATGGGGGTCGTGGCGGAGGCGGCGGGCGTAGTCGGCCTCGGCCGCCAGGGCGTCGGCGAGGGCGTCTCGGTGGGCGCCCCATCTGCGTACGGGGAACAGGACGACGAGCGCGGCCTGGACCGCGCCGCCCACCACCATCATCGCGGCGTGGCCGGCCGCGGCGGCGAGGGAGCCGGGGAGGGTGACCGTGACCAGCATGATCGCGACGTTGGAGGAGGCGATGATGCCGATGGTCGGGCCCGCGGCCCAGCTCAGGCCCGAGAGGAAGGTCCAGAGGGAGAGGAGGGCGAGGAAGAGGAGGGTGTGGGAGCCGGTGAGGTAGCCGAGGAAGGTGGAGATGGCGAGGCTCGTGCCGGAGGCCAGGGCCAGTTCCGGGCGGGGGCGCCAGCTGCGCTGGAAGGTGGCGATGGCTGCCTGGAAGGCACCGAAGGCGGAGCTTGCGGCTACGGCTGGGCCGAAGAGGGTGAGGCTGACGCCGATGATGATCGCTAGGCCGGCGGCGCCACGGAGGGCGATGAGGGGTTCGAGGCGCTTCCGCTCGACGGTCAACCCCGAGCGGGTGGTCTCCTTCAGCGCCCGAAGCCAGGTCACTCTGTGATGATACGGGGCATATCGGTCTTGTCTGTCCGTGGCGAGGGTGCCGTTTGCGGGGCGGGGTCGCCGGTGGGGGCGGGGCGGGGTCGCCGGTGGGGACGGGGCGGGGTCGCCGGTGGGGACGGGGCCGCGCCGGTATGTCCGTACTCGCTATCGTCCGGTGACCGAGTTGCTGCTCCGGCGAGGGAGTCCGGCGAACCGTGCTCCGTGCGGACATACCGGCACGTCCCCTCAGGAGCGCTGCCGTCTGCGAGCAATCGTTCGCGCAGGGGCGGATGCGGGGCAATCGGGCGGGTGGGCGGGAAAGGCTCGTTCGTCCAGGGGTGGATGCGGGGTGCCGGGCGGGCGGGTGGGAGAGGCTCGTTCGGCCAGGGACGGATCCGGAGTGCCGGGCGGGTGGGTGGGAGAGGCTCGTTCGGCCAGGGGCGGATCCGGGGTGAACGAGTGGGCAGGGGGCGGCGCCGCCCACCCTGCCGCCTAGGGGAGACGACGCCGGCCGGGGGCCACCTGCGCCTCGTCCGCCGCCGCCGTCCCATGGGCCCAGCCTTCGAGATCCGTCGCGCCCCGCACCCGGGTGGTGGTGGTCTCCGGAAACATCCGCCCGGTGTGGGACGTGACGGCCACGTCCCGCGCGGCCAGGACGGGCAGCAGCTCCCCCGCGTCCGGCGACTCCACGGTGACGTCCTGCGCCGCCGCGGCGAGGCGCGCGCCCAGGCGGTTCGCGTAGGCCAGCAGGAACGCCTGACGGAACGTCTTCGTACGCTTCCGGCCGCCCGCCCGCTGCCCCGCCTCCGCCTTCGTCATCGCCGCCGTCCCCTGCACGAGGAGGGACGTGTGGAGGAGTTCGACCACTTCCAGGTCGGGTTCGAAGCCGACGACGGTCGAGAATCCGTACGCCTCGTTCCACACCGCGCGGCAGCGGTTCGCGGTGGCCACCGCGTCCAGGAGGATCGCCTTCGCCGTCTCGTACGGGGCATCCACGCCGATACGGCAGGCGCCGGGAGTGTCCTTGGCGTGGGTGCGGGACGCGAGCAGGGCCTCGTCGATGGTGTGCCTGGCCATCAGCTCCTGCGCCTTGGCGGTGAGCGCCTCCGCCTCCTCGGGGAATCCGGTCGCCTCGGCCTTGGCCAGGAGGGCGCGGATGCGGGTGAGGATGCGGGGCTCTTCGTGGCCGGGAGGCAGGGGCGCGTGGAGCGGGGTTCCGGGGGCGGGGCCCACCGGCTCGATCGCGGGGAGGCGCAGGAGGAGGCGGTAGAGGGCGAGGGTGGTGGTGGCCTGGGAGAAGCGGTCGGATCTGGGGCTGTCGTGAGGGGCGAGCTCGGCCAGCTGCGCCTGCCAGCGGGGCGGGAGTGTGTCGCCGTACCGCCTGGTCTCCGTGGTGATCAGCTCGGCGGCCAGCTGCGTCTGGTGGGTACGGTCGGTGCCGTGGGCGGTGTCGTCCTGGGCGCGGGCGACCATGCGCAGGACGTCCGCCGGCTGCCAGCCCCGCTCCCATGCGCGGCGCACCAGCTCCTCGCCCCTGCACCACAGTTCCGCGTCGGCCTCGGGGGCGGCCGCCAGGAGGGAGGCGCCGGTGTCGAGGCCCTCGACGCCGTCCGCGTACAGCGCTGCCGCGAACGCCTTGTCGATCGCCTCGGTGGCCTCGGTGGCCTCGGTGGCCTCGGTGGCCTGATCATCCATGCGTCAAGGGTATGGCTGGCCATACCCCCAGGACGCCCCCCAGTGGTCGTGCCCGGCGGGGCCGTGGGCGGTTGGGTTGAGGCATGACCTCAACTGCCGTACGGCTCACCGCCGTCCGCCGCCTCTACCGCGATGTGACCGCCCTCGACGGCGTCGACCTCGCGATACGCGCAGGGACCTTCACCGCGATCATGGGCCCTTCCGGCTCCGGCAAGTCGACGCTGCTGCAGTGCGCGGCCGGGCTCGACCGGCCGACGTCCGGGACGGTGGAGGTGGGCGGCACGGAGCTGACGGGGCTGAGCGAGCGCCGGCTGACCCTGCTGCGCAGGGATCGCATCGGCTTCGTCTTCCAGTCCTTCAACCTCCTTCCGTCACTGACCGCGGCCCAGAACGTCGCCCTCCCACTGCGGCTCGCGGGGCGCAGGCCCTCGCGTACGGAGGTGGCGGACGCGCTGGCCCGGGTGGGCCTCGGTGACCGTGCCCGGCATCGGCCCGGGGAGCTGTCGGGTGGTCAGCAGCAGCGGGTCGCGCTGGCGCGTGCGCTCGTCACGCGGCCTGCCGTGCTGTTCGGCGACGAGCCGACCGGCGCGCTCGACACGACGACAAGTCGTGAAGTGCTGCTGCTGTTGCGGGAGTTGGTCGACGGGGAAGGGCAGACCACCGTGATGGTCACGCATGACCCCGTGGCGGCGGCGTACGCGGACCGGGTGGTGTTCCTGGTGGACGGGCGGGTGGCCGATGAGGTGCTTGCGCCGGATGCGGGGGAGGTGGCTCGGCGGATGGCGGGGCTTGAGGTGGGGGGCGGTCGCGAGGCGGGCGGCTTTGGGGCGGGTTGCGGAGAGGTTGTTGCCCGATGATTCTTCTCGCTTCCCTTCGTACGCGCTGGGCCGGACTGCTCGGCGCCTTCGTCGCCGTCGCGCTCGGCGTGGCGCTCACTGCCGCGATGGGGCTGGGGCTCGCCTCGACGTTCAGTGCGCCGGAGCGGGAGCCCGTGCGGTTCGCCGGGTCTCCCGTGGTCGTTATGGGGCAGAACACCCTGACTGTCCCGGTGAAGCGGGGGCCGGACGTCGAGTTCGTGTCGAAGCCGCTCGCTCATCCACACCCTGTGGATATCGAACTTCTGCGCGAGCTTCGACGCCTCGGGCCGGTCCAGCTGGATGGGGTGGCCGCATGGGACGCGGTGGGTGTGGATGCTCCTGTCGAGGAGGTGCGGGAGGCCGTCGAGGCCAGCGGCACTCGGGCTCGCGTCCTGACCGGGGGTGACCGGCGGCTCGCCGATCCGGAGCCGGGGCGGGATGCGGAGGCGCTGGTGGCGGTGAACTCCTTCTTGGGAACGGCGGGCGGGGTGTCAGCCTTTGTCTCGGTTTTCGTCACGGCGTCCACCTTCGCCTTTGTCGTGGCGCTGCGGCGGCGGGAGTTCGGGCTGCTGCGGATGGCCGGAGCGACACCGGGGCAGGTGCGCAGGCTGCTGCTCGCCGAGGCGCTCGCGGTGGGGGTCGTGGCCTCCGGTGTGGGCTGCGTGCTGGGGGCGTGGGGCGCGCCGGTGCTTGCCGAGGCCTTGGTGGACGCGGGGATCGCTCCGGAGTGGTTCGGGATCGGCGGGGCGGTCTGGCCGTACCATCTCGCCTTCTGGGTCGGGGTTTCGGTGGCCTTCGCCGGGGCGTGGATCGCCTCGCGGCGGGCGGGGCGCGTGGGTCCCGTCGAGGCGCTGCGGGACGCGTCCGTCGACACCGGGGTCATGCCGTGGAGTCGGCGGATCGTGGGGGGCGCGCTGCTGGTGGCGGGGGTGGGGATGCTGGCCTTGACCCTGTGGACCGACCCGTCGGCGCTGATGAAGCGGAAGACGTACACGACCCAGCCGATGATCCTGATCACCGCACTCGCCGCGCTCACTCCCCTTCTCGTACGTCCCGTCCTGCGCGCCGTCCGCCTGCCCGGCGCGGTCGGGCTCCTGGTCCGCGAGAACTCAGCCGCGTCCGTGCGGCGCACGGCGGCCGTCGCGGCGCCGGTCCTGGTGACGGTGGCCCTCGCGGGCTCGCTGTTCGGCTCGGCTCAGACGGCGGGAGGGGCGAGGGCAGAGGAGGCGAGGGAGCGGACGAGGGCCGAACTGGTGGTGACGGGGGACGACTTGAGGCCACTGGGAGCGGGGAAGGTGGACGGGGTGAAGGTGGCTGCGTCGTCGGCCACCACGGCCGTGTACGTACGGGAGGAAGGTACGGCGCTGATCCGCTCGGAGGCGCGGGCCCTGAAGGATCCGGCGGCGTTCGCCGCGGTGTCGCGGCTGCCGGTGGTGGCGGGGGACGTACGCGATCTCGACGACCGGTCGATCGTCGTGAACGAGGAGTGGGAGCGGCGGCGGGTGGGTGAGCGGGTCGATGTCTGGCTCGGGGACGGCAGGCCTGCGCGGCTGCGGATCGTCGCGGTGCTCGCGCGGGGGACCGGGGACGGCGGGGCGTACGTCACGTCGGCCAATGCGGGGGCGGGGGCGGGGGCGCGGATCGACCGTATTGACGTGGGGCTGCGGGCCGGGGCGGACCGGGACGAGGTGGCGGCGGCGCTGCGGGGCTGGGGCGAGGGTGAGGGTGAGGGTGGGGCCGAGCTTCGGGTGCGGTCGGCGGAGGAATGGCTGGCGGACACGCACCCGGCGACGAAGCCGCAGACGCGGCTGGGGCTGTTGGTGCTGCTGGGTATCGCTCTGGTCTACACGGTCATCTCACTGGCGGGAACGCTGTTGATGGCGACGTCGGTACGGGGTCCTGAGCTGCGGTCGCTGCGGATGGCCGGGGCGACGTGGGGGCAGGTGCGGTGGGTGATCGCCGGGGAGTCGCTGCTTGCGGTGGCGGTGGGCGCGGCACTGGGCCTGGCGGTCACGCTGCTCAACCTGGGCGCACTGAGCGCGGGCCTCGCGCAGCTGTCGGCGCCGGCGGGGGTGGTGGTGCCCTGGGGGGTGGTGGGGGTGGCTGCGGGGGTGTGTGCGGTGGTTGGTGCGGGGGTGGGGGTGCTGGGGGTGCGGAGGCGCTGAGCGCCGGGGTCCGCCGGTGGGGTGGGCGGGGCCGCGCCGGTATGTCCGTCCTCGCTATCGTCCGGTGCCCGCGGGGCTGCTTCGCCGCCGGAACGCCGCGAACCGTGCTCCGGGCGGACATACCGCCACGTCCCCTCACGAGCACTGCCGACTGCAGGTGCATCCGTGCTGCGGCGCCACTTGGCCTTGGGGGCGGGGCCGCGCCGGTATGTCCGTCCTCGCTATCGTCCGGTGACCGCGGAGCTGCTTCGCCGCCGGAACGCCGCGAACCGTGCTCCGGGCGGACATACCGCCACGTCCCCTCACGAGCACTGCCGACTGCAGGTGCATCCGTGCTGCGGCGCCACTTGGCCTTGGGGGCGGGGCCGCGCCGGTATGTCCGTCCTCGCTATCGTCCGGTGCCCGCGGGGCTGCTTCGCCGCCGGAGCGCCGCGAACCGTGCTCCGGGCAGACATACCGGCACGTCCCCTCACGAGCGCTCCCGACTGCCGGGTAACGGGCGGGTGGGTGGGAAAGCCTGTTCGGCATGGGGCGGATGCGGGGTGAACGGGCGGGTGGGTGGGAGAGGCCTGTTCGGCCAGGGGCGGATGCGGAGTGCCGGGCGGGTGGACCGGGAGGTCCTTGCGGGGCCGCCCAGCGGGGGTGAGGGCAAGGACCGTCCAGCGAGCCGCAGGCTAACTGTCGCCGCCCTCGTCGATGAGGCGCCGTACCTCCCGGTCCACAAGCCCGAGCCGCGCCTCCGCGACAAGAGGAACCGCACGCCGATGCCGGCGGGCCTCATGGACGTCGATGTCGATCGTCACCAGGCCCGGCTCCCACTTCGGCGCCTGCGCCACCACCGTCCCCCGCGGGTCCACCACCCGCGAACCGCCCCAGAACGAAGCCCCGTTCTCGTTCCCGACCCGGTTCACGAAGACCACCCAGCACTGGAGCATGCGGGCCGTGTAGGACAGCAGCGTGTCCCAGTACAGGCCCGTGTCCATCGCCTCGGGATCCAGGCTCGCCGCGCTGTTCGTGGGAATGACGATGACCTCGGCACCGTCCTGCACCGCCAGCCACGGCAGCACCGGCTGCCACGCGTCATTGCAGATGAGGGTCGCCGCGCGCCCGTGCCCGCCCGGCAGGTCGTACGCACGCAGGTGCTGGCCGGGGCTGACGTGCTTGCGCTCCTCCCAGGCCAGGTAGTTGGGGAGGTACAACTTCCGGTGGCCATGGAGGAGTTGGCCACTCGCGTAGTACGCGGACGTGTTGTACGCGCGCAGACTCGTGTGTTCGTGCAGACCGACGATCACGTCGGGGCCGAACGTGGAGAGCTCCAGGAGGCGGGTGTCCATCGCGTCCAGCGACGTGTCCCGCTTCAGGCCGCCCAGGTGGTACCCGTGCAGACTCAGCTCGGGGAAGACGACGAGGTCGGCACCCTGCGCCGCCGCCTGGCCGATCTGGTCCCTGGCCTCCGCGAGGTTCTCGTCCACCTCGCCGAGGACACAGTCGGTCTGCGCAAGGGCCACTCTCATGCCCCGAGCCTCGCAGCGCCGGAGACCCCTCGCATGTCGGGGACACCCGGAAGATGAACCGACGGGGCAATCGGGCGGGAGATCTCGTTCGGCAAGGAAGGGCGCCGCGGGGTGAACGGGCGAGTGAGCGGGAAAGGCCCCCTCGGCGCAGGCGAAGCCCCCGGATGCCCCGCCCACCCCAGGGCACCCCCAGCCCCCGCAAAGCCCTCCGCAGGATTGTCAGTGCCTGGTGACAGACTCGGCCGCATGACCGCAAGGTGGGCCCTCGCCGCCACCGAGGCCGGAGGCGCCACCCTCGCCCCCCTCGGGGAAGACGGCCTGCCCGCAGGCCCCACCCTGCACGAGCCGGACCTCGCCGGAGCCGTGCGCGACCGGCCCGACGTGAGCCGCTGGGTCTGGCGCTCCACCGCCGAGATCTATCCCGCCCTGTTCACCGCCGGCGTCCGCGTGGAGCGGTGCTATGACATCGAGGACGCCGAGCTCCTCCTCCTCGGTCACGAGGGCCGCCTCGGCGAGCCCCGCTCGGCCGCCGCCGCCTGGGCCCGGCTGCACAACGCCCCGGTGCCGGCCGACCCTCCCCCCAGAGCGGCAGCCCCCGGCGCCCAGGACTCCCTCTTCGAGCCCTCCCCCGTCACCTCCCTCCCCTTCGACGCCCTCCTGGAGGTGTATGCCGCGCAGCAGCGAAGACACGAGGCCGCCGAGCACCCCGGCAGGATGCGGCTGCTCACGGCGGCCGAGTCGGCCGGGATGCTGGTGGCCGCCGAGATGAACGTGTCGGGCCTGCCCTGGCGCGCCGACGTCCACCACACCCTGCTCACCGAGCTCCTCGGCGAGCGGTATGCGGGCGGCGGCAGGAACGCGGGAGCAGCCGAGCCCCGCCGCCTCGCCGAGCTCGCCGACGAGATCTCCGCCGCCTTCGGCCGCCGCGTCCGCCCCGACCTGCCGAACGACGTGATCAAGGCCTTCGCGCAGGCCGGCATCAGGGTCAAGTCCACCCGGCGCTGGGAGCTGGAGGAGATCGACCACCCGGCGGTGCGCCCCCTCGTCGAGTACAAGAAGCTGTACCGGATCTGGACGGCGCACGGCTGGAGCTGGCTCCAGGACTGGGTGCGCGACGGCCGCTTCCGCGCCGAGTACACGCCGGGCGGCACCGTCAGCGGACGCTGGACGACGAACGGCGGTGGCGCGCTGCAGATCCCCAAGATCATCCGGCGTGCGGTCGTCGCCGACCCCGGCTGGCGGCTCGTCGTCGCCGACGCCGATCAGATGGAGCCGCGGGTCCTCGCCGCGATCTCCCGCGACCGGGGCCTCATGGAGGTGGCCGGGAGCCACGAGGACCTCTACACACGCCTCTCGGACCGCGCGTTCTCCGGCGACCGCGACCACGCCAAGATCGCACTGCTCGGCGCCGTGTACGGGCAGACGTCGGGCGACGGCCTGAAGAACCTGGCGGCACTGCGCCGCAGATTCCCCGCCGCCGTCGCGTACGTCGACGACGCCGCGAAGGCGGGCGAGGAGGGCCGCCTCGTACGGACCTGGCTGGGTCGGACGAGCCCGCCGGCGGCCGGCGCGGACGACTTCGACGAGGCGGGCATCCCGCAGGAAGACCCTGCCGAACTGCCCTCCCAGGACGGCGAGTTCACTCCTGGGTATGCCTCGTCCAACACCCGCGCCCGCGGCCGCTTCACCCGCAACTTCGTCGTCCAGGGCAGCGCGGCCGACTGGGCCCTGCTGATGCTGGCCGCACTGCGTCAGTCCATCGCCGCGGCCGGTCTCCGCGCCGAGCTGGTCTTCTTCCAGCACGACGAGGTCATCGTGCACTGCCCGCAGGAGGAGGCCGAGACGGTCACGGCGGCGATCCGCGCGGCCGGCGACCTGGCGGGGCGCATCGCGTTCGGCGAGACGCCGGTGCGCTTCCCGTTCTCCGTGGCCGTGGTGGAGTGTTACGCGGACGCGAAGTAGCCCTGGTCCAGGACAGAGGGCTCAGCCCGCCCGCGCACCCGCCAGCAAGTCCTTCAGCTCGCCGACGACCTCGCTGCTGTCCGTGCCGTCGAGCGCCTCGAGCGCCGCCCTCCACTGCGCGTACGCCTCTTCGGCCCGCCCCTCCGCGTACAGCAGGAGTCCGCTCTGGTGCCGGGCCAGGCCCGCCATGTGGGCGTCGGCCCGCTGCTCCGCACGTTCCAGGAGATCGGCGCACTCGCGCGCCGCGTCCTGTGGCCGGGACACCTCGCGCAGCGCGCGGACCATGCCGAGGCGCACCTTGGACTCGTTGTGCCAGTCCTCGGCCTCGCCGTGGATGCGCAGGCTCTCCTCGAAGTGCGTGAGCGCCATGTCCGGTTGGCCGAGGAGGAGGTAGGCGCGGCCGATGTCGCAGTGCGCTTCCTGGCGGAGGCCGGCGTGCGCGAGGGCCTCGCCGATGGCCAGGCTCCGCTCGTGGTGGTCGATCGCGGTGCGCGCGTCGGTGTGCTCGTAGATGTTGCCGAGGTGGCTGAGGGCGAAGGCCTCGCTCAACGGATCGTCCAGGGCTTTGGCCAGCTCCAGGCCCTGCCGCAGCGCCTCGGCCGACTCCTCGTAGCGGCCGAGCGCTTCGAGGAGCAGGCTGCGGTTGAGGACGGCGCGGTGCACGAACGACACCCAGTCCAGCTCACGCCACAGGACCAGCGCCTCGTCGATCAGGGCGAGCGCCGCGCCGCTGCGCCCCGACACGTAGTTGAGGCCCGCGAGGTCGGTGAGGGCCTGCGCCTCGCCCGCGATGTCGCTCCACCGACGGGCCGCGGTCACCGCGAGGCGGTTCAGGAGGTCCGCCTCGCCGAGCCTGCCGCGGCGCTTGAGATACGAGAAGAAGCAGCGGACCAGCACGGGCAGCAGGACCGATTCGCGGCCGTGGCGGTCGGCGAGGGCGATGACGTTGGCGAGTTCCGTGTCGCCCCAGGCGAAGGCGTCATCGGTGGACATCGGCGGCACGGCGGGGACCGGGGAGCCGTCGGCGGTGTGCCGGGGCGGCAGCCGCTCGTCGACTCCCCGCAGCCGCTCGTCGACCCCCCGCAGTCGCTCGTCGACTCCCCGCAGCCGGTCGTCGCGGTCCAGGCCCTCCGGCATGATCGCCATCACGGTCTGCCGCGCCGACTCCGCGTACCACTGGAGCGCCGATTCCACGACGTCCGCCGCCCCCGTGCCGTCCTGGTGGGCCGCCTCCCTCGCGAAGTCGCGTACGAGATCGTGCGGGGCATAGCGGCCGTAGGCCGTCTCTTCGAGGAGCGCGACGTCGACGAGCCGGTCGAGCGCGGCCCCCGCGCGCCACTCCTCCACGCCCAACAGCCGGGCGACGAGCGGGACTCCGTACGCCGGGAGATCCAGCGCCCCGATCACGGCGAGGGCGGCGGCCGCGTCCCGGTCGGACTCGCGCTCCGACATGCGCAGCGCGTCCAGGGCCACGGCGAGCGAGCGCCGCACGCTCAAGTCGTCGTGCTCCAGGTGATGCAGCCGCCCGCCGCTGACGGTGAGGAGTTCGGCGAGGGCGTCCGGGGTGAGCGCGCGGCGGGCGGCGAGGCGGGCCGCGATGATGCGCAGGGCCAGCGGGAGGCGGCCCGCGAGTTCGACCAGGGGGTGCCCGGCGTCGAGCCCCGCCCGCCCGGAGACGGCGCGCAGCAGGGCGATGCTGTCCCCCGCGGAGAGCGGCTCCAGCGGGAATCGTCCCGCGCCGTCGAGCGCGGTGAGCGGAGAACGGCTGGTGACGATGGTCGCGCAGCCGGAGCCCGCGGGCAGCAGCGGCCGCACCTGCGCGGCGGTCGCCGCGTCGTCCAGGACCAGCAGGGTGCGGGTGGGCGCGAGCAGCGAGCGGAGCAACGCGGCTGCGGCGTCCGGGTGTTCGGGGCTGTGGTTCGACTCGACCCCGAGGTCCCGGAGCAGGGCGGCGAGGGCCTGGTCGGGCGTGAGGGGCGTCATGCCCGGGGTGGCCCCGCGCAGATTGACGTAGAGCTGCCCGTCGGGGAAGTGCTCGCGCAGCCGGTGGGCCACGTGCAGGGCGAGCGCGCTCTTCCCCACGCCCGCCATGCCGGACAGAACGGCGACGGGAGGCGCGGAACCGGGCGCCCGGCCGAGCGCGTCACTGCTGCCGCCCTGCCCCGTGAGGAGCGGCGCCAGGGAGCGCACCACTTCTTCGCGGCCCGTGAAGTGGGGTGGGGATGGGGGGAGTTGAGCGGGTCGGGTGGATGCGGACGCGGGGACGGAGGCGGGGGCGGGGACGGAGGCGGAGGCGGAGGCGGGGACGGAGGCGGAGGCGGAGGCGGAGGCGGAGGCGGGGACGGAGGCGGAGGCGGGGACGGGGACGGAGGCGGAGGCGGAGGCGGAGGCGGGGACGGAGGCGGAGGCGGAGGCAGGGGCGGGGGTTGGTACGGGTGCGGGTGCGTGGGCTGGTGCGGGAGCCGGTGCAGGGACGACGGCCGCGTCGGGGCCCGGCGCGGGGAGCGCTTCGGACTCCGGACCGACGGGGACTCCGGATCCCGGACCGACGGAGACACCGGATCCCGAACCGACGGGAACGCCGGATCCCGAGCCGACGGAGACACCGGATCCCGGACCGACGGGCGGTTGGGCCGGACCTCCGACCTCGGACCCCGAACCGACAGACAGTCCGGCCGAACCCCCAACCTCGGACCCCGAACCGACAGACAGTCCGGCCGAACCCCCAACCTCGGACCCCGAACCGACAGACAGTCCGGCCGAACCCCCAACCTCGGACCCCGAACCGACAGACAGTCCGGCCGAACCCCCAACCTCGGACCCCGAACCGACAGACAGTCCGGCCGAACCCCCAACCTCGGACCCCGAACCGACAGACAGTCGGGCCGAACCCCCGACCTCGGACCCCGGGCCGGCGGTTACTTCGAGTTCCGGAGCAGGCCGCCCCGCCCCAGCGGCCCCGCCAAGCCCGGCCCCGGACACCACGCCACGCCCAGCCCCAGCGGCCCCGCCGAGCCCAGCCCCGGACGCCACACCACGCCCGCCCCCAGAACCCACACCAAGCCCCGCCCCGGACACCACGCCACGCCCAGCCCCGGAACCCACACCAAGCCCAACCCCAACGACCCCACCAAGCCCCACCGAAGCCGCCCCCGCAGGCTCCTGCAGCACCTCCCGATGCGCCTCCCGCACCGAGGCGCCCGGTTCCACGCCCAGTTCGTCCACCAGCCTGCGCCGCAGCTCGCGGTGGACGGCGAGTGCCTCCGCCTGGCGGCCCGTGCGGTGCAGCACCAGCATCAGCTGCCGGTGGAAGGTCTCCCGCAAGGGGTACTCGGCGACCAGTTCCGCCAGCTCCGGCACGAGCCCTCCGCCACCGGCACCGGCACCGGTGGCCAACTCCGCGTCGTAGCGCAGTTCGAGGGCGAGGAGCCGCGCCTCCTCAAGGCGCGGTACGAGCGCGTGGCCCGCCGCATCCGCGGGCAGCCCGCCCAGCGGTGCGCCGCGCCACAGGGAGAGCGCGCCGGACGCGGCGTCCGCGCAGCCGTCCCAGTCACGTTGCGCGTGCGCGGCACGGGCCTGCGCGACCAACTGCTCGAAGACCCGCACGTCCAGCTCACCGTCGGCCACCCGCAGCCGGTACCCCGGAGGCACCGCCCGCAGCCGTTCCGGATCGTCGAGGAGACGGCGCAGCCGCGTCACGTGGTTCTGCAGCGAGGCGTGCGCGGACGCGGGCGGCGCGCCGCCCCACAGTGCGTCCTTGAGGGCGTCGACGGATACCACCCGGCCCGGTTCGAGCAGCAGCGCGGCCAGCAGGGCCCGGCCCTTGGCGCTCTGCACGGGCTGGGGCTCGCCGTCGGCGTCGTACACGGCAGGCGCGCCCAGGAGTCCGAATCGCAACCCGTCGCACCGCACGTCCACGCCATCTCCCGCCAACCGTTGGCCACATGTTAGCGATCGGTTGGCGGGCCCTGATGGAATCAACACATCGGGCCCGGCCCCGCCGGTACTCGCGCCAAGCGCGTAACTCGGGGGAGTGTCACCGTTGTGGCCGGGCCCGCTCAGTTTCTGCGATGCACCCTCAACTTCCTTACGGGGTGGAGAAGTTGAGGTGCTCGCGGAATCGAAGCAGCCGCGCGGGAGTCACCGTATCCACGCGAGCGTCACCGTACCCACGCGGCGAGCACCTGCCCGCGGACCCCGGCCACACGCACCGGCCTCCGGATTCCAGCACCAGGTGCTCACCGATCTCCCACCATTCGCTCACGCGGATGAGGCCCGCCATGACGCCCCGCGGTGGTATCCCCGGGTAACACCCGCGGCGCCCCTCATCCCGAAGGCAGCCGCACCGTGAACACCGCCCCCTCCCCCGGCGTGCTCCGCGCCGTCACCGTCCCGTCGTGCCCCTCCACCAGCTGGCGGACGATCGCGAGGCCGAGCCCGCTGCCGCCGGTCGCCCGCGTACGTGACTTGTCCGCGCGCCAGAAGCGGTCGAAGACGTGCGGCAGGTCATCGGGATCGATGCCGGTACCGGTGTCGGCGACCTCCACCACCACCGCGTCGAGCGTGGCCCGGCAGCTGATCGTGACGCTGCCGCCCTCCGGGGTGTGCCGGACCGCGTTGGAGACCAGGTTGCCGATCGCCTGCCGGAGCCGGAGCGGGTCGGCCGTGAAACAGGGGTCGCCGAGCGTCGTCGCGCTCAGCCGTACGCCCGCCGCCTCGGCCCCGGCCTGGTGCGCCGCCGCGACCTGGTCCACGACGTCGGACGCGTGCACGGGCTCGCGGTGCAGCCGGAGCGTACCGGCGTCGGCGGCGGCGAGATCCTGCAGGTCATTGACGATGTGCTGGAGGAGCAGGGCCTCTTCGAGGAGCGAGGTGACGAGCTCGGGATCGGTGGCGACCACGCCGTCCTCGGCCGCCTCCAGCCAGCCACGGATGTTCGAGAGCGGCGTACGCAGCTCGTGCGCGACGTCGCTCACCATGGCCTGGCGCTGGTCCTCAAGGGCCTTGCGGTGGGCGGCCATGTCGTTGAAGGCGTCGGCGAGCTGGCGGATCTCGCCCGCCGATCCCGCCGAGCGCGCCGTGACGGGTTCCGCGGCCTCGCCCGTCTTCATCCGCTGGGTCGCGGCGGTCAGCGCCCGCAGCGGGCGGGTCAGCCGGGTCGCGGCGAAGGCGGTCACGGCGACCGTCACCGCGAGGATGCCCGCCGAGAGGCCCGCGAGCCGGGTGGTGTTGGCCCCCGAGAGGCTGAACCGCGAGCTCTCGACCGCGCGGGCCACCGCGGTGCGCGAACCGTCGGAGCTGGTGACGAAGAGGAGCGCGGGCTCGGAGACGTACAGCCCGAGCTGCTCGCGCCGGGCGCTGCCCACACAGGCGGCGGTCTTGGTGTCGTACTCGTTGCCGACACGGCTGACACCGCCCGTCGGTTCAGGGACGTACGACGATGCCGAAGGGGTGCTCGTGGGCGTGCCCGGCTCCTTGGTCGGAACACTCGGCTCCGGTCCGACCCGGCCGCCGCCCGGCTCCGGTCCGACCCGGCCGCCGCCCGGCTCCACGGGCCTGTCCGTCGCCGTCTCCGCGTCCGTGGGGATGTAGCGCCCGGAATCACGGTCGAACACGCCCAGCGACTGCCACCACGTCAGATCGAGCCCGACCTTGACGGGCGGGGCGTCCCCGCGGCGCAGGCACGCGTTGGTGAGCTCGTTGAGCCGGTCGAGCGCCTTGCTCTCCGTACGGGTGGGCATGTCGAGCCGGTAGTCATGGCAGCTGGAGTCGAGGAGCTGGGACGGATCGTTGGGCGCCTCGACGCGCGGACGCCCGCTGGGCCCTTGGACGACCCGGGCGGAGACCCCGAGGTCCTGCATGCAGCCCACGATGCTCCCGGCCACCTTCCCCAGCTCTTTCCGCTCCGTCCCCGGCAGCCGGAAGGGCCCGACCGCACGCGGATCGATGCGGTCCTGGCCCCCGGCCTCCGCGTCCGCGCTCCCCGCACCGGCGGTCAACGCCCCGTCGACGGCCAGCGGATCGACGACGGCCGAGGCCTTGGACGGCAGCTCGTCACCGGAAGACCCCTTGCCGCCCTTGCCTCCCTTACCCCGCGAGTCGGCGATGACGACACGGTCCTGCGTGGTCAGGGTGATGCGCCGCCCGGTCTGCCGGGCCAGCTCCCGCACGGTCTTCTCGGCGCCCTGCCACCCGGGCGCACCGGCCGCGAGGCCGAGCAGTTCGTCGTAGACACGGGCGTCGTCGGCGAGCACCTGCCCCTGTTCCTGCCGGATCGCGCCGGACGTGGTCTGCGCGGCCAGCCAGGCGGTGGCGGCGATCGAGACCACGGAGACGAGCACGGAGACGGCCAGCAGCCGGGGCAGCAGGCTCTTGCGGAACGGTATGTCACGCGCCATGGCGCGCCGCCCCGACGGCCGCGCCCGTGAGCTTGTACCCGACGCCGAAGACGGTCACGAGATGCCGGGGCCTGCGCGGATCGACCTCGATCTTCTTGCGCAGATTCAGGATGTGTACGTCGACGGTGCGCACGGATATGTACCCGGACGACCCGTGGATACGATCGAGCAGCTGGGGCCGTGTGAACACCCGCTCCGGCTCCGCGGCCAGCGCGGCGAGCAGCTCGAACTCCCCCGGCGTGCACTCGACGAGCCGCCCGTCGACGGTCACCTCATGCCGTACGGGATCGACGGAGAGCCCGCCGACCCGCAGCACACGCGGCACGGCTTCGGCGCCCTCGACGACCGGATGGTGCGTGCCCTGGGAGCGCCGGAGCAGCGTACGGACTCGGGCCATCAGCTCGCGCGGGCTGTACGGCTTGGTCAGATAGTCGTCGGCCCCGAGATCGAGGCCGAGCAGCAGATCGTCCTCGGTCGTGCGGGCGGTCAGCATCAGAATCGGAATCCCGACGACGGATCCGCTCGCGCTCCCGCCCCCGTTCCCGCTCCCTCCCCCGTTCCCGCCCCGCAGGACGCGCGTGACACCGAGCCCGTCGACCCGCGGCATCATCACGTCGAGCACGAGCAGGTCCGGCGGCCTGCGCCGCACCTCGTCGATCGCGGCGCGCCCGTCGTGGACGACGGCGACCGTGTGGCCCTCGCGCTCCAGATAGCGGCGGACCAGCTCGGCCTGTTTCTCGTCATCCTCCGCGACCAGGACAAAAGCGCACATGGTCTGGAGCATAAGCGGGGCGGGCCGGGCCAAACGGAATCCGGACAGCGGCCTGACAGGATCCTCATAACTCCTCGGCCCGCCCCCGAGGACGCCGCCCTACCCCTCGTGAGGCACGACCACGACCTGGAAGTCGTCCTCATAGACGATCCGCCCGGGATCCGATGACCGCACCACCCGGCACTCGATGCCGTGGGCGTCAAGAATCTCCAGATAGCCGGGTACGCGCTCGATGAGATGGGTGGCGGTGACCTTGAACCAGGCCACGGCGCAGGGCGTGACGTCCTGGTCGTAGACGGTGGGGTCGACCTTCGACGGGATCGGATACGCGGCGTCGTACCAGTCGTTGTTGGCCCGCCGGAACCGCTCCTGCTCCGGCGTCAACTTCCCTTCCCTGGCAAGCCCGTTGACGAGGACGAAGACCCCTGGGAAGTGCCCTCGCGGATGGCGCACGGGCGACTCGTAACGAACGTAAGAGGCATCACTGGCATCACTCATCGCGGCATCCTCGCACCGACCGCCCGGAGCAACGACGTATCCCAATCACTGGATCGCGGCCCCCACACACCCGCAGTCGGTAGCGCTCGCGAGGGGACGTGCCGGTATGTCCGCCCGGAGCACGGTTCGCGGCACTCCCTCGCCGAAGAAGCCGCACGGCCACCGGACGATAGCGAGGACGGACATACCGGCGCGGCCCCGCCCACAAGACGGACCAGCACCGCACGCAGCACCAGACGCACACCCATACGGCGCCCTCACCTCGCGCCCACTCCCCACCACCCCGAAGGTGGTCCGCATGAACCGCACCCGCACCCACGCCCGCACCCGCGCCACCCGCCTGGCCACAGCCGCAGCCACCACCGCCCTCCTGGCCCTCAGCACCACCGCCTGCTCCGAAAGCGACGTGGACAAGGCAAAGGACAGGGCCGCCTCCGCGACAGCAAAGGCGGGCGAAGCCGTCTCGTCCGCCACGGAAGCCGCCGCCTCCAAGATGGCCGAGGTGAAGGACGGCGTGGACGCGAAGACCGACGTGAAGGTGGACGGCCCGACCAAGTCCGAGGACAACCGGACGGCGGCCAAGATCACGGCCACCAACAGCACGGACAAGAAGGCGGACTACACCGTCTCCGTCAACTTCCGCGACAGCGACGGCAACCTCCTGGACACGGCCGTCCTCAACATCAGCGACGTGGACCCGGCCAAGTCGAAGTCCGGCACGGCCCGCAGCAACCGATCCCTGTCCGGCACCCCGAAGGCAGAAATCGGCAAGGCACTACGCCACTGACTCAAGGAACGAGCGAACGCCAAATCCGCTCCGGCAGAACCCGCGCGGCCTGATCCAGATCGACATCGTCGAAACCGGCGAGCCAGCGCCGCGCGGTCGCGACGACGGGCCCCAGGACCAGCCCCTCGATCAACGGCATCGGCAGCGGAGCGACCTCACCCGAATCCACGTGCCGCTGCATCCAGTCGGTCATCGGGGACAGCCTGGCCTCCTGCGCGTCACGGAGCTGCCTGGCCTGAGCCATCCCGAGCCGGTCGGCGTACGAGGAGTGCAGGAGCCGCGCGCCGTCCGGATTCTCCTTGATGAACTTCAGGTAGGCCCGGACAAGGGAGCGGATACCGGTCCGTGCAGTACGGGACCGCTCCACGGACGCGGCCATCTCGGCGAGGAGCCGGCCGAGCCAGCGCAGCAGCAGAGCGTTCATGAGGCCGTCGACGCTGCCGAAGTGGTGGTAGAGACTCCCGAGGCTGACACCGCTGGTCTTGGTGAGCGCGCCGACGGTGACGCCCTGCTCTCCGGACTCGGCGTAGACCTGGAGCGCGGCATCCAGGAGTCGGTCGGCGGTCTCTTCACCGCGTTGCTGCTTGGGGCTCATGGTGCCACCAGCGTAGAGCACACCACTTCTAGAGCGCTTTTCTAGAAAAACACTCCACCCAAACGGCCCGCTGAATCATACTGACCCGGTGTCTGAACCCATATCGCCGACGCCGCGCCCTGGCCCTTCACGCGGCTCCACACCCGGCTCACCACCCGGCTCACCACCCGGCTCCACCGCCCGCGGCTGCCTGGCGGCACTAGGCGCCGTCGGCGCCGTACTGGTCGTCATCCTGCTCCTGAACCAGGGGGGCGACGACAGCGACAGCGCCTCTCCGAGCTCCTCGACGAGCCCCTCGACGAGCTCCTCGACGAGCCAGGGATCGTACGACCCGTCCACCAGCACCCCGTACCCGAGCGACCCCTACACGGACGCCCCGTCCACGGACTCCGTGACCACCCCCACCAGCGAGGCCCCCACTCCCTTCCGGTCGGGCACCTGCCTCAACGGAACGCTGCCGGACTCCACGACCGCGCAGGAGGTCGACGACGTGGAAGAGGTGTCCTGCTCGGCGTCCGACGCCCATTACGAGGTGATCCAGACGATCCCGATGACGTCGGAGATGAGCCGCTGCGACGACAACCCCAGGACGCAGTACGCCTTCTCGTACCGCTACACCCTCAACGGCTCGACCATCAACGAGTACGTCTACTGCCTGGTCGGCCTCGGCTCGTACGCGCGCTGAAGGCGCACGCCGCTACGGACGCGAGCCCGGGAACGACCACGCCGCACCGAACCACAGCAGTACATCTTTCTAGAACGATCTTCTAATCGGGGACGCCCTGAGGTCCACACTGAACCCCGTGGCGTGGTGTCACGAGCCGAGGACAGCCCTCCCCTCGTGACACCACACGACGCCACGTGACGCCACCCAGCCCCACCTGGTGCCACCTGGCGCCATCTGGCACCACCCCCCGCACCAAGAGACGCGCAAACACGCACGGCACCACGCCACCTCAGACCAACTTCCTCACGTTTCCGCAGGTCAGAGCAGTCAACCCCAAGCCGGACCCTCAGAGTGCACCATTCAGGCTTGCGGATGGCACCACGCTGGTGCCATGATGGCGTCATGGACCTCACGCCGTATGTCGACAACCTCCGCCGCGAACTCGCGGTGGCCGCCGAAGCCGGCGGCGATGACGCCCGGGAGCTGGCCGAGCGACTGACCGCCCCGCTGGAGTCGGCGACGCGTCTGACCATGCTCAACGTTCTCTCCGCCGCGATGGACGAGATCACCCGCGAGCTCGCCCCCGGCTCGGTCGACGTACGGCTGCGTGGCCTCGACCCCGACTTCGTAGTGGTGCTGCCGCAGCACGAGGACCACACCGAACCGCTCGACGCACCGGCACAGGCGCAAGCTGCCCCCGCGCCCGGACCGGCCCCGGCCGACGCCGACGAGGGCGGCACCGCCCGCGTCAACCTGCGCCTGCCGGCCCACCTCAAGGCCCGCGCCGAGGAGGCCGCGAACCGCGAGGGCCTGTCGGTCAACGCGTGGCTGATCCGTGCGGTGTCGGCCGCGGTCGACACACGCGGCGCCACCACCCCCCGCTCCCCCGCGAAGGCCAGGGCCATCGGCCAGAGCTTCACGGGCTGGGTGAGCTGACCAACCCCTAGTACCGGCCCCTGATACCAGCCCCCCCGGAACGGCGCGACCGCACCAACGCCCCAACGCCCCGAACCCAACGCCCCAAACGCCCCGCCTCACACACCGCGGGGACGCCACGAACACTCAAGAGGACCCAAGAGGACGGGACAGCCATGCCTTCTTTCGACACTCCCCAGCCGATCTCGGTCAACGCCCAGGTGGACGCGGGGTCCATCCAGTTCGCGGCGATCGACCGCGCCGACACCGTCGTGGACGTGGCCCCCCGAGACCCGAAGAAGCGCCAGGACGTGCGGGCCGCCGAGCAGACCGAGGTCACCTATTCGGGCGGCAAGCTGCACATCAAGACGCCCAAGCAGCGCTACCTCGTCGGCCCCACCGGCACCGTCGACGTCACGGTCGAACTGCCGGCGGACTCGAGCGTCGAACTGGTCGGCGCCTGGACCCAGGTGCTCGGCGAGGGCCGGCTCGGCGAGGTCCGCGTGAAGACCTCGTCCGGTGACGTCCGTCTCGACACGACCGGCCCGCTGAACCTGACCGCCTCCCACGGCTCGATCACCGTCGACCGGGTCGAGGGCCCCGCCGACATCAGCACCAGCTCCGGCAGCCTGCGCGTCGGCACCGTCGACGGTGTCGCCGTCCTGAAGAACTCCCACGGCTCCACGAACGTCGGCACCGCTTCCGGCGACCTGCAGGTGAGCGGCGCGAACGGCGACATCAGCATCGAGCGCGCCGAGGGCTCGGTCGCCGCCACCACCGCGCACGGCACCCTGCGGGTGGCCGAAGTGGCCCGCGGGACGGTCCAGTTGGAGACCAGCTACGGCGCCATCGACATCGGCATCCGTGAGGGCACCGCCGCCTGGCTCGACGTCAGCTCCGGCCGCGGGCAGGTGCGCAACACGCTCACCGCGTCCGAGACCCCGGAGAAGACCGGGGACACCGTCGAGGTCCGCGCCCGGACCCGCTGGGGCAACATCGACATCCGCCGCGCCCGCGCCTGAGCAACAACAGCTGACTCCGCGCACGCCCCCCACCCGCGCCCCGGGCACCCCGGGCATGCGCACTCCGGGCACCCGCACCCGCACCCGCACCCCAGTAACTCCGTCAACTAACTCCGCCAACTCCGTTCCGGCCTTCGACCACGATCGGGAGTACCCCATGCCTTCATCTGTCATGCCCACATCCAGGAACGGCAACGACCAGGAGCCGCTCTCCGCCGTCTCCGCCGTCGCCCTGCGCAAGTCCTACGGCGACAAGACCGTCCTCGACGGCATCGACCTGCGCATCCCGTCCGGCTCCGTCTTCGCCCTGCTCGGCCCGAACGGCGCCGGCAAGACCACCGCCGTGAAGATCCTCTCCACCCTCATCAGGGCAGACGGCGGCCAGGCGCAGGTGGCGGGCCACGACGTCGCCACCTCCCCGGACGGCGTCCGCGCCGCGATCGGCGTCACCGGCCAGTTCTCCGCGGTCGACGGCCTGATCACCGGCGAGGAGAACATGCTCCTCATGGCCGACCTGCACCACCTCCCCAAGCAGGAAGGGCGGCGGGTGGCAGCCGAGTTGCTCGAACGCTTCGATCTCACCGAGGCCGCCAGGAAGCCCGCCTCCACCTACTCCGGCGGCATGAAGCGCCGCCTGGACATCGCCATGACGCTGGTCGGCAACCCGCGCATCATCTTCCTCGACGAGCCGACCACCGGCCTGGACCCGCGCTCCCGCCACAACATGTGGGGCATCATCCGCGAACTCGTGGCCGACGGCGTCACGGTCTTCCTCACCACCCAGTACCTCGAAGAAGCCGACGAACTCGCCGACCGCATCGCGGTCCTGAACGACGGCAAGATCGCGGCCGAAGGCACCGCGGAGGAACTGAAGCGAATGATCCCCGGCGGACACATCAGGCTCCGCTTCACCGACCCGGCCGCGTACCAGTCAGCCGCATCGGCCCTGCGCGAGGTCACCAGGGACGACGAGGCCCTGTCCCTGCAGATCCCCAGCGACGGCACCCAGCGCGAGCTGCGCTCGATCCTCGACTGGCTGGACTCGGCCGACATCGAGGCGGACGAACTGACCGTGCACACCCCCGACCTCGACGACGTCTTCTTCGCCCTCACCGGCGGCACCGACGCCCCCAACAAGACCAAGGAGAACGTCCGATGAGCTCCCTCTCCCTCGCCGTACGCGACTCGTCCACGATGCTGCGCCGCAACCTCCTGCACGCGAAGCGCTACCCATCCATGACGCTCCAGTTGCTGCTCACACCGATCATGCTGCTGCTGCTCTTCGTCTACCTCTTCGGAGACGTGATGAGCGCGGGCATCGGCGGCGGCGGTGGGGCGGACCGGTCCGAGTACATCGCCTACATCGTCCCGGGCATCCTGCTGATGACGATCGGCGGCACCACGGTCGGCACCGCGGTGTCCGTCTCCACCGACATGTCCGAGGGCATCATCGCCCGCTTCCGCACCATGGCCATCCACCGCGGCTCGGTGATCATCGGACACGTCATCGGCAGCGTGATCCAGTCGGTCATGAGCGTGGTCCTCGTGGGCGCGGTCGGCGTGGCCATCGGCTTCCGCTCCACCGACGCCACGGTCCTGGAATGGCTGGCGGCGTTCGGATTCCTCGCGCTCTTCGCGATGGCGCTCACCTGGGTCGCGGTCGGCATGGGTCTGGTCAGCCCGAACGCCGAGGCGGCCAGCAACAACGCGATGCCGCTGATCCTGCTGCCGCTCTTCTCCAGCGCCTTCGTCCCGGTCGACGCCATGCCGGGCTGGTTCCAACCGATCGCCGAGTACCAGCCCTTCACCCCGGCCATCGAAACCCTGCGAGGCCTCCTCCTGGGCACCGAGATCGGCAACAACGGCTGGCTCACACTCGCTTGGTCCGTGGCACTCTCGGCCCTCGGCTACTACTGGTCAAAGGCAGTCTTCAACCGCGACCCGAAGTAACCAACCCACCCACCAAAAGCAAAAGCCCCAGGTCACGGCGAGTGAGTCCTGGGGCTTCAGCAGAGCCGCCTTCGGGATTCGAACCCGAGACCTACGCATTACGAGTTGTCGGACCTTGGTCCGAGTGAGTCCATGGCCCTCCGTCCGGCAGGCTTCTTGCCTGATCAGGGGCCTGCCGGACATGGATGAACGGCGACGGACACTTCCGGATCCGATGCCGTTTGAGACCGCGATTGAGACCAGTGCTCCCACTGGCCACGCACTACCCCGGCACCTTGAAGGAAGTCAGGGCCGTGTGAGCGACAGCTACGAACGCGGATCGATTCGCAGCAACCTGGTCCCTGGCGCGCTGAACTCTCGACCACCAGTCGTCCGCTCCTGCAAGCTCAGGCCGTGGAGACGCTTGTGGAAGCAGCGCATCGGTCAGATGCCCCAAATCTTCTCGCGCGGCACGCACGCTCACTCGTAGGACATCCGCTCGTTGGGAAACAGCGCCAGGGCCAAGCATGAGGATCTTGCCTAGGTGGTGGTCAGTCGCACCTTCTAGCCGCTCTGCCGTGAGGTAGACCTCCACATCCACGCACTCTATGGCGCCCTCGTACAGCGAGACATCGCCGGTGGCTTCGGCTGTGCCAAGAGCGAGGTTGCATGCATCTAGGCCGTCGATGAAAGCATCGCAGGCACCCAGATAGGCCACGAAGGCTTCTTGTCGCTGCTGCAGTAGCCACTGTCTATGTGTCGCCAGACCTTGATCCTCGACCTGCTTACGCCCTGCCTTGTAGGCAAAAACACCACTAAGGAGGGCGCTCCCTCCACCCGCCACCAAGCCGATCGCTGCGGCTCCCACCGTCGCTATACCAGCGTCCATAGCACGATGATGTCTGGAGTCGCCCCGGCAGAGGTAGCCCGCATATTCCTTCAGGCTTGTTGTTCCTCAACTCACGTACGGGTTTCGGGGCCTGAAGTGACGCCCGAGGCATCGGCCTCTGAGCTGCGGCGGAGCCGTTGTTGTTGGCCGTTGCCGGTCGTTTCCGATTCCCCTTGGACGGCCCACAGACGGCCCGGCTCTGCCTGGGCTGCTGCGAGGTGCGCGGGCACCCAGCCCGGATTCTGCGGCCCGCAGGCGCGCACCAAGCCAACCAGACGTTTGAGCAGGCCAGTTGCAACGCCGAATTCCCCTCCGAGGCGTGGGACCTCATGCATTGCACACTCACGACGGGCAGCTGTAAAAAGCTCAGTGATATAATTCGCCGCGAAAACTGACCAGTTGGCAACATGGAGGACCCGTGAAGCATTCAACCAAATGGACATCCGTCGGGCTAAGCGCCCTGGCCCTGACGCTGTTCGCTTCTAGCACCCAAGCGCACGCCGTTGACAAAATCTACTGGGCTAACCCGTCTGGATCCTACAGCTCACACGGCAGGGGGGCTTTCAGCACGAAGGGGGACCTCCTTAGAGCCTATGACGACGCCAAAGACGGCGAATCCGCATGCGTGTCCATATACGGGAAAATGGTTTCATCCAACAAGTATGAATACAGGACGGTTTGCGCCGCCGGAAAGGGCAACTCCAAGGACAAGAATCTCAACTTGGTTGAGGGGACAGCGATGAAGATCCAAGGATGGATGCTCGACGAATCGTCACAGTACGACCACAACTTCGGGCCATGGGTGTCCGGAATGGCGTAAAGAGAACGGTCGGAGAGTAGGTCAAAGACCGCGCAGGCGGCACCAACGGAGACGTCGAATCTTGTGGCGACCTGAGCGAAGGCGTCATACGTGCCCAGGGACACCGGAGCAACGAGCTCGCATTGGTGTGGTGGGAGCTCACAATGTCGGTCACCCTCACGGATGACTGAAGAGCATCATGACGCAATCCGCCGGCGCATGTGGCAGGCCAAGTACGGCAGGTTATAGAAGCAACGAGGCTCCTGTGCCCGTGATGTGAGGCATCGATGACACCTCAACGGCATGGGAGCCTCGCTGCTACGGCTCGGGTAGTTCAGTGACGAAAGTCCCGATGCCCGGCTGCATCTGTGCCAGCCCTGCGTTCCGGAGCTCGGTGAGGACCCGCCGGGCCGTCATCTGCGCGATACCGAACTCATCCTGGATCGCGAGGAGGCCAATCCCTTCACGCAGAAGGAGGCCAAGGCCTTCCTCGAAGCAGCCTCAAAGCGGCCCACCTTCATGCGTTGGATCGTGGGCGTCGGCATGGGCTTCCGGCAGGGCGAGACGCTCGGCCTGCGGTGGTCGTACGTCGACCTGGAGGCGGAGCTGTTCCACCCCAAGTGGCAGCTACAGCGCCTCACCTGGCGGCACGGATGCGACGACCCGCACGCCTGCGGAGCGCGCCTCCACCGCTTCAGGCCCTGCCCTCCGGACTGCACCCCGCACAAGGACTACAAGCGGGGGTGCCCCAAGCCGTGTGCCAAGGGGTGCACGAAGCACGCGAGCGCCTGCCCCGTGCGCAAGGAGGGTGGTCTCGTCTTCACCCGCCCCAAGACCAAGAAGAGCCAGAACGCCGTTCCGATCCCACCCGTGTTCATCCCGTTCCTGCTCGACCACAAGGCTCAGCAGGACGAGATGCGGGCCACTGCCGGTGAGCTGTGGCAGGAGCACGACGTCGTGTTCTCACGGCCGGACGGGCGCCCACTCGACCCGCGCGCCGACTACGAGGAGTTCAAGGAGCTGCTCAGGGAAACCGGGATCGATGACCGTCGCCTGTACGACGGGAGCCGCCACACTGCCGGCACCATCCTGAACGAGTTGGGCGTCGACATGCCCACCATCATGGAGATCCTGCGGCACACCCAGATCAGCCAGACGAGGCGCTACGTGAAGGGCAGATCGCACCTGTCGAAGGACGCGATGCGGCGCATGGGAGAGTTCTTCGCTCCGCCCTCTGCGGGCCCCACTGAGACCAGAACTGAGACCGGCGACACTCGCGCGGCTCGTGCCCAACGCCGTCGCCGCATCCGTTAAAAGCAAAAGCCCCAGGTCACGGCGAGTGAGTCCTGGGGCTTCCACAGAGCCGCCTTCGGGATTCGAACCCGAGACCTACGCATTACGAGTGCGTTGCTCTGGCCATCTGAGCTAAGGCGGCACGCGTCCCGCACCTATGGTGCGATCAGCAGCGACGCCAAGTCTACACAGTTTCCGGGGGTGCTCCGCACACCCCCGGCCGACGCGGGCTTCTCGCCCGTATCACCCCTGTGAGCAGCGCTTTCCGTCCTCCGGGGCCTTGCCTTCCAGCAAGTACTCGTTGATCGCCGAGTCCACGCACTTACTGCCGCGCCCGTACGCCGTGTGCCCGTCCCCCTCGTACGTGAGCAGCTTGCCCGAGGAGAGCTGGTCGGCCAGGGACTCGGCCCAGCGGTAGGGGGTCGCCGGGTCGCGGGTCGTGCCGACCACGACGATCGGGGCCGCGCCCTCCGCCTCGATGCGGTGCGGCTCCCCCGTCGCCTTCACCGGCCAGTACGCGCAGTTCAGCGAGGCCCAGGCCAGGCCCTTGCCGAAGACCGGGGAGGCCTCCTCGAAGTCCGGGAGCGACTTCTTCACGTCGTCCGCCGTGTCGAAGGCGGGGGGAAGGTCCAGGCAGTTCACCGCGGCGTTGGCGAACATGAGGTTCGCGTACGTTCCGTCGCTGTCGCGCTCGTAGTAGCTGTCCGAGAGGGCGAGGAGGCCCGCGCCGTCCTTCTCCTTGATCGCGGCGGCCAGTGCCGTGCGCAGCTGGGGCCAGGCGGCCTCGTCGTACATCGCGGCGATCACGCCCGTCGTGGCGAGTGCCTCGCCCAGCTTGCGGCCGTCGGAGTCGCCGGTGGGGATCGGCGTGCGGTCCAGGTCGTCGAAGAGTGAGGTGAGGCGCTTGCCCGCGTCCTCCTCGCTCTTCGTTCCGAGGGGGCAGTCCGACTGCCCCACGCAGTCCTTGGCGAACGACTGGAACGCCGTCTCGAAGCCCGCCGTCTGGTCCCGGTTCATGCGGCGGGCCGGCAGCGAGGGGTCCATCGCTCCGTCCAGGACGAGGCGCCCGACGCGGTCGGGGTAGAGCCCGGCGTACGTCGCCCCCAGGAACGTGCCGTACGAAGCGCCCACGTAACTCAGCTTCTCGTCGCCGAGCGCCGCGCGCAGGATGTCCATGTCGCGGGCCGCCTCGACCGTGGAGACATGCGGAAGCACCTCACCGGAGTGCTTCTCGCAGCCCGCCGCGAACTTCTTGAAGGAGTCCGACAGTTCGGCGGTCTCGCGCTGGTCGTCCGGTGTGATGTCCGTCTGCGTGTACGCGTCCATCTGCTTGCCGTTGAGGCAGGTGACGGGCTCGCTGCGGGCCACGCCGCGCGGGTCGACCGCGGCCATGTCGTACTGGGCGCGGACCTCTTCGGGGTAACCGAGTGCCGCGTACGTCTGGAGGTAGCCGATCGCCGAGCCGCCGGGTCCGCCCGGGTTCACCAGGAGCGAGCCCAGGCGCTTGCCGGGGCCTGTGGCCTTCTTCCGGGAGACGGCGAGCCTGATGGCCGCGCCGTCCGGCTTCGCGTAGTCCAGCGGCGCCTTCATCGTGGAGCACTCGAAGCCGGGGACGCCGCACTCGCGCCAGTTCAGCTTCTGTCCGTAGTACGGAGACAGTCCTTCCGGAGTGGCGCGGGGCAGCGCGGCCATGGACGCGTCCGCCGTCGAGCTCCCGGCCGAGCAGCCGGAGATGAGCAGTCCGGCGGCCAAGAACACGGTCGCGGGGGTGCGGAGTCCTCTGATGCGCATCACGCGAGCCTAACGCTATGCGTTGGCATGGTGACGCAATGTGCCCGTATGGGTGACTCCGTCAATCCTCGGGCCCCCTCGTCCGGCATTCGGCACCCGTCTGCCCCCCCTCGGCCGATCACCGCTCCCGGGCTGACCCGCCTAGCCCGCCCGCAGCGCCACCGCCATCGCCTCCACCGCGAGCAGCGGCGCCACGTTGCGGTCCAGTGCGGTGCGGCAGGCGCCGATCGCCTCGATGCGGCGCAGTGTGGACTCCGGCGAGGTGCCACGCGCCAGGCGCTCCAGCATGTCGAGCACCTCCGTGTTGGCCAGCGCCACGCGGGAGCCGAGCTGCAGGGTGAGCACGTCCCGATAGACGCCGGTCAGCTCGATGAGTGCGAGGTCGAGGCTGTCGCGCTGCGTACGGGTCTTGCGGCGCTTCTGCCGGTCCTCCAGCTCCTTCATGATGCCCGCAGTGCCGCGCGGCATCCGGCCGCCCTTCTCCGCGCCGAGGGCCGCCTTCAGGTCGTCGGTCTCCTTGACGTCGACCTCCTCGGCGACCTGCTTCGCGTCGTCGCCCGCCGTGTCGATCAGCTCCTGCGCGGCCTTGAGGCAGCCACCGATGTCCTCCACGCGCAGGGGCAGCTTGAGCACGGCGGCGCGGCGCTCGCGCGCCCGCGGGTCGGTCGCGAGGCGGCGGGCGCGGCCGATGTGCCCCTGCGTGGCGCGCGCGGCGGCGGCGGCGACGTCCGGCTCGATGCCGTCACGCCGGATGAGCACGTCCGCGACGGCGTCCACCGGAGGCGTACGCAGCGTCAGATGGCGGCAGCGGGAGCGGATGGTGGGCAGCACGTCCTCCAGCGAGGGCGCGCAGAGCAGCCATACGGTGCGCGGGGCGGGCTCTTCCACGGCCTTCAGCAGGACGTTGCCCGCGCCCTCGGTGAGGCGGTCGGCGTCCTCCAGGACGATGACCTGCCAGCGGCCGCCCGCGGGCGACATCTGGGCCCGCCTGACCAGCTCACGGGTCTCCTTGACGCCGATGGACAGCAGGTCCGTACGCACCACTTCGACGTCGGCGTGCGTGCCGACCAGGCTCGTGTGGCACCCGTCGCAGAAGCCGCAGCCGGGGGCGCCGCCGAGCGCGCGGTCCGGGCTGGTGCACTGGAGCGCGGCACCGAAGGCGCGGGCGGCGGTGGACCGCCCGGAGCCGGGCGGTCCCGTGAACAGCCAGGCGTGCGTCATCTTCGACGCCTCGGGCCGCGGAGCGCCCGTGGCCACGGCGGTGACCAGCGTGTCGGCGTCCCGGGCGGCGGCACCGAGCTGCTCACTCACCCGATCCTGGCCCACCAGGTCGTCCCATACGGTCATCGGTCACCGCCTCCGCCCTGCTCTTGCACTTGCTCTTGCACTTGCTCTTGCACTCGCGTCGCCGCGTCGTATCCAGTACCTCGCACGTCGCACCCCGCGCTGTCGCATTCATTGTGGAGCACGCCACTGACAACGCAGGACGCCCCGCAGGATGTCCTGCGGGGCGCCCGTGCAGTGAGGCTCAGCGCCCGTTCCGGCCCCGGCCCCGGCCGCGCCCGCGGCCGCCCTCGTCTTCGTCCGGATCGCCCAGCAACTCATCGGCCAGCGAAGGCAGATCATCCAGCGGAGTCTCCTCCGCCCAGTCCGAGCGCGGCCGCTGCCGAGGAGCTCCGTGCTCGTCGACCTGGGGCAGCTCACGGGTCCGGTCGTTCCCACCCCCGCCGTCGGGTGCGGGAGCCGGACGCTCGTCGCGGAAGTACCCCGGCGGCACCTTGTCCTCCCGTACGGGAGGCAGGACCGCGGTCTCGTCGGCAGCCCCCGGCACCGGCGGCTGCGGCAGCACCTCGGTCTCCTCCGAGGCGGACGTGTCCCGTACCGACGGGAGCACCGCGGTCTCGTCGGCCGCACCCGGCGTCGGCGCACCGGGCTTCACCACGGGAGTGGGCACCGTCGTCTCGTTGTCCGGCACGGCATCCGAGGGGGACGCGGCCGGAGCCTGAGCCGGAGCCGGCTTCGGGCGGGGCGCGGAAGGTGCCGGAGCCGAAGCAGCAGCCGTCGAAGCAGCAGCCGCGGCCGCCGCCGAAGCCGCCGCCAAGCGCCGCGCCTCCTCGGCCCGCAGCAGGGCTTCCTCGGCCTTGCGCTGCTTCTCGACGCGACGCTCCTCCGCCTCGGCCCGGAGCCGCGCCTCTTCCTCCGCCTCCCGGCGGCGGCGCGCCTCCTCGGCGGCGCGCACCTTCTCCTCGGCGAGCAGGCGGGCCTGCTCCTCCTCGGCCCGGCGCTTCGCCTCCTCGGCGCGCTGCCTGGCCTCCTCGGCCTGGCGCTCGGCCTCGCGGCGCTGCGCCTCCTCCAGCTCGCGGCGCGCCCGCTCCTCCTCCTCGGCGCGGAGCTTGGCGAGCTGCTCCTGGCGCTCGCGCTCGATCCGCTCCTCCTCGGCCTTGCGCGCGGCCTCTTCCTCGGCCTTGCGGCGCGCCTCTTCCTCGGCCGCCTTGCGGGCCTCCTCCTGCGCCTTCACCTCGGCCTCGGAGAGCGGCAGCATCAGGTCGAGCCGGTGCCGGGCGACGGTCGTGACCGCCTCCGGCTCCTGGGCGGCGTCGATCACCAGATACCGGCCCGGGTCGGCCGCGGCGAGGGTCAGGAAACCGGACCGCACGCGCGTGTGGAACTCGGCGGGCTCCGACTCAAGACGGTCGGGCGCCTCGGTGAACCGCTCCCTGGCCGCCTCCGGAGAAACGTCGAGCAGCACCGTCAGATGCGGCACGAGCCCCGCCGTCGCCCAGCGCGAGATGCGGGCGATCTCGGTCGGGGACAGATCGCGCCCCGCTCCCTGATACGCCACGGACGAGTCGATGTACCGGTCGGAGATGACGACCGCGCCCCGCTCAAGGGCGGGACGAACGACCGTGTCCACGTGCTCGGCACGGTCAGCGGCGTACAGAAGTGCCTCGGCGCGGTGCGACAGGCCTGCCGACGACACGTCGAGCAGGATCGACCGCAGCCGCTTGCCGACCGGCGTGGCTCCCGGCTCGCGCGTCACGACGACCTCGTGGCCCTTGGCCCTGATCCACTCGGCGAGCGCTTCGGCCTGCGTGGACTTGCCCGCGCCGTCGCCGCCCTCCAGGGCGATGAAGAAGCCCGTGGCCGCGATCCCCTGCTCCGGGTCGTCGCCGCCGCGCAGCGCGTCCCGCAGGTCGTGCCGCAGCGGCACTCCCTGCCGGTCGTCGATCTTGGCAAGCACCAGCGCGGCCACCGGCAGGAGCAGCGCGCCCACCAGCATCAGCGTGAAGGCGGCGCCTCCGTGGTCGAACACGAACTTGCCGTTGACGAAGCGGTGCGGGCCGATGGCCGCCGCGACCACGGGGGCGATGAGCGCGCCGAGCGCGACGAAGAGGCGTACGACCGCCTGGAGGTGTTCCGTCGTGCGCGCCCTGCGGTAGTCCTCGACCTCCTGGTCGAGCAGCGCGTGCCCGGTGTGCGCGGCGATGCCCGCGGCGACGCCGGTGAGCACCAGGAGCAGCAGCACGGTCGTCAGGTCAGGCACGAGGCCCGCGGCGAGCAGCGCGACACCGGTGAGGGCGATCGCGAGCGCGAGCAGCCGGCGGCGCGGAAGCGTGGGCAGCAGGGACGGCGCGGTGCGGATGCCGACGACGGTGCCGCCGGTGAGTGCGAGGACGATCAGGCCGTACGTGACGGGCCCGCCGTCCAGGTCCTTGGCGTGCAGCACGGCGACGGCCACGGCGGCCGCGACGGCCCCGGCGATCGCGGCACAGGCGGCGACGAGCAGCGGGATCGCGCCGGTACGGCCCTTGTCGGTACCGCTGCCGGTGCGCGGCCTGCGCAGTCCTTCGAGCGGGCTACGCGCGCGTGGCGTCTGCGTGGCGGGAAGTTCGAGGAAGTAGACGATCGACAGGGAGGCGGCGAAGAGGCCCGCGGCGACGAACGAGCCGAGCCCTGCCTGGTGCACCTCGAACCACTCGAGCCCGGTGCCGAGGAGGTTGCCGATCAGCGTGACGAAGACGAGCGTGGCGGCCGCGAGGGGCAGCGCCACGAATCCCGTACGCAGCGACAGGCGCCGCAGTGCGTCCATGTGGTCCGGCAGCGGCCGCACGGTGGCGCCCTCCAGGGGCGGCGCGGGCAGCAGCGCGGGCGCCGCGCTCTCCCGGCAGACCGTCCAGAAGCGCTCGGCGACGCCGATCACGAAGGCGGTGACGAGCAGCATCGCAAGGGCGTTGTCCGGGGTCCAGTCGATCCACAGCGGCGCGACGATCAGGAGTCCGACCCGCAGACCGTCCGCCACGAGCATCGTCCAGCGCCGGTCGAGCGGCCCGTCCGGTGAGGTGATCGAACTCAGCGGCCCCAGGAGCACCGCCCCGAAGAGCAGCGTCGCGAGAACGCGTGCTCCGAAGACGGCCGTGACCGCGAACGCGACTCCTCGATAGCCGCCCCCGAACGCCCCCTCGGCAATGGCCGCTTGCAGCGCGAGCACCACAAGGACAAGGAGGGCGAGGGCATCGCCGACACCGCCGACGAGCTGGGCGCTCCAGAGGCGCTTCAGCTGCGGCACGCGCAGCAAGGCGCGGACAGCACGCTCTCGGGAATCTGCGACCAGGGCGTCGTCGGGGGCCGGGTTTCCGACCGTTGGCTGCTCGGCACGCGTCATCCGTCCAGCCTATCCGCCCGGTGTGACACACCGAAGGGGCGCCCGAACAAACGGGCGCCCCTTCGGTTCACACATTCACAGCGCCGTCACCAGGTGACGTACGCGGCTGCCTACTCGGCTACTCGGAGTCGGACGCCTGCGCTGCCGAAGCCGCGGTCTTCTTGGCGGCCGCGGTCTTCGTAGTGGTCTTCTTCGCGGCCGTCGTCTTCTTGGCGGCCGTTTTCTTGGCAGCCGTCTTCTTGGCGGCGGTCTTCTTGGCCGGGGCCTTCTTCGCCGCCTTCTTGGCGGTCTTCTTGGCCGGGCCCTTCGCCCGCTTCTCCTCGAGCAGTTCGTAGCCACGCTCGGGGGTGATGTCCTCGACGCTGTCGGCGGCCCGCAGCGTCGCGTTCGTCTCGCCGTCCGTGACGTACGCCCCGAAGCGGCCGTCCTTGACGACGACCGGCTTTCCGCTGACCGGGTCCTCGCCGAGCTCCTTCAGCGGCGGCTTGGCGGCGGCCCGCCCGCGCTGCTTGGGCTGGGCGTAGATCGCGAGGGCCTCTTCCAGCGTGATGTTGAAGAGCTGCTCCTCGGCCTCCAGGGAGCGCGAGTCCGTGCCCTTCTTCAGATACGGGCCGTAGCGGCCGTTCTGCGCGGTGATCTCGACACCCTCGGCGTCGGCGCCCACCACACGCGGCAGGGACATCAGCTTCAGGGCGTCCGCCAGCGTCACCGTGTCGAGTGACATCGACTTGAAGAGCGAGGCCGTCCGCGGCTTGACCGCGTTCTTGCCGGTCTTCGGAGTGCCCTCGGGGAGCACCTCGGTGACGTACGGGCCGTACCGGCCGTCCCTGGCGATGATCTCGTGACCCGACGTGGGGTCGGTGCCGAGCGCGAAGTCGCCGCTCGGCTTGGCGAGCAGCTCCTCGGCGTACTCGACGGTCAGCTCGTCCGGCGGCATGTCGTCGGGCACGTCGGCACGCTGATGGCCCTCCGCGTCCTTCTCACCGCGCTCGATGTACGGGCCGTAGCGGCCGACCCGCAGCACGATGCCCTCGCCGACGGGGAAGGAGGAGATCTCCCGGGCGTCGATCGCGCCCAGGTCGGTCACCAGCTCCTTGAGCCCGCCGAGGTGGTCGCCGTCGCCGTTGCCCGCGCTGGACGCGGCACCCGCGTCGTCGCCCTCGCCGAAGTAGAAGCGCCTCAGCCACGGCACGGCCTGCGCCTCGCCCCGCGCGATGCGGTCGAGGTCGTCCTCCATGCGGGCGGTGAAGTCGTAGTCGACGAGCCGCCCGAAGTGCTTCTCCAGGAGGTTGACCACGGCGAAGGACAAGAAGGAGGGCACCAGTGCCGTGCCCTTCTTGAAGACGTAGCCGCGGTCGAGGATCGTGCCGATGATCGACGCGTACGTCGACGGGCGGCCGATCTCGCGCTCTTCGAGCTCCTTGACCAGCGAGGCCTCGGTGTAGCGGGCCGGCGGCTTGGTGGCGTGGCCGTCGACCGAGATCTCGTCGGCGGACAGCGCGTCGCCCTCGCTGACCTGCGGGAGCCTGCGCTCGCGGTCGTCGAGCTCGGCGTTCGGGTCGTCCGCGCCCTCGACGTACGCCTTCATGAAGCCGTGGAAGGTGATGGTCTTGCCGGACGCGTTGAACTCGGCGTCGCGGCCGTCGGCGGCGGTGCCGCCGATCTTGACCGTGACGGAGTTGCCGACCGCGTCCTTCATCTGGGAGGCGACGGTCCGCTTCCAGATCAGCTCGTAGAGCCGGAACTGGTCGCCGGTCAGGCCGGTCTCGGCGGGTGTGCGGAAACGATCACCCGAAGGACGGATCGCCTCGTGCGCCTCCTGCGCGTTCTTGACCTTCCCCGCGTACGTGCGGGGCTTGTCCGGCAGGTAGTCGCTGCCGTACAGCTGCGTGACCTGGGCGCGAGCGGCGGTGATCGCCGTGTCGGACAGCGTCGTGGAGTCCGTACGCATGTAGGTGATGAAGCCGTTCTCGTACAGCTTCTGGGCCACCTGCATCGTGGCCTTCGCGCCGAAGCCCAGCTTGCGGCTGGCCTCCTGCTGCATCGTCGTCGTACGGAACGGCGCGTACGGAGAGCGGCGGTAGGGCTTGGACTCGACGGAGCGGACCGCGAACCGGGTGTTCTCCAGGGCCGCGGCGAGCGAGCGGGCGTTCGCCTCGTCCAGGTGGAGCGTGTCGGACTTGAGCTGCCCGACGGAGCTGAAGTCGCGGCCCTGCGCGATGCGCTTGCCGTCGACCGTGGTGAGGCGCGCGACCAGCTGCGAGGGGTCGGAGGCGTCACCGGTGCGGCCGGTGCCGAAGGTGCCCGTCAGGTCCCAGTACTCGGCGGAGCGGAAGGCGATGCGCTCGCGCTCACGCTCGACGACGAGGCGGGTCGCCACGGACTGGACGCGGCCGGCCGACAGGCGCGGCATGACCTTCTTCCACAGGACCGGCGAGACCTCGTAGCCGTAGAGACGGTCGAGGATGCGGCGGGTCTCCTGGGCGTCGACCATGCGCTTGTTGAGGTCGCGGGGGCTTGCGACGGCCTCCTGGATCGCGGCCTTGGTGATCTCGTGGAACACCATGCGCTTGACCGGGACCTTGGGCTTCAGGACCTCGAGGAGGTGCCACGCGATGGCTTCGCCCTCGCGGTCCTCATCGGTGGCGAGGAAGAGTTCGTCGGAGTCCTTCAGCAGGTCTTTGAGCTTCTTGACCTGCGCCTTCTTGTCGGCGTTCACGACATAGATGGGCTCGAAGTCGTTCTCGACGTCCACGCCGAGACGGCGCACCTCGCCGGTGTACTTGTCGGGTACCTCCGCGGCGCCGTTGGGGAGGTCGCGGATGTGCCCGACGCTCGCCTCGACTACGTAGCCGGGGCCGAGGTAACCCTTGATCGTCTTCGCCTTGGCAGGCGACTCGACGATGACGAGTCGGCGGCCGCCCTTTGCGGTCTCGCTGGTCGGGGACAACTTCGCTCTTCTCTCCGGTCGGTGCTCGGTGGCCGTGCTGCGTGGCCTCGTGGCCCTGCTGCGTGGCCTCGCTCGGTGCGCTTGCGTTGCGCTGACGCTGCGGAGTGTGACGGTACATCCCGCCCCCGTGTCAAACGGGAAAAGCCCGCAACGGCCACTCGAACGGTAACCCGACTACCGCCATTCCTGCCGCCCGGAGTGGCGACCTGCCCTTTCACCACCGGCTTCACCACCGGCTCGGCACCGGCGCCGGGCCTACGGCCCGTACGCGCCCCGCGGCCACCGGCCGCCTCCCGTCACAACCGAGTGAAACACCACACTCCGAGCACCAGTGCGCCCGATCCGGCGAGCGCCGCGAGTGTCGCCGATGCGACAGGGTTCACACCGTGGGCGACCGGCGAGCGGTGCGCCACGCGTGCCCCGGTCCACAGCAGCAGCCCCGCTCCGAACAGCGCGAATACCGATCCCGCGAAGATCGCTGGTCCGCTCTCCATGGCATTGCCTCCCCGTACTGAGTTCCCGGCTTGGGAAACTTGCACGCCCGGGAAGCCGGGGCGCGAACCCCGGGTGAACGGAGAGCGCCCGGCCGAAATCACCGACCGGCGCCGGGTCCAACTCGACCGGATCCGGTCGCCTCGGAGCTGGTTCGCACAGTCCACCTTCTCGATGTACGTCCAGCGGTCGCCGACGCCCATCCATCCCACCCACAACGGGGGACCGATGTCCGCGAAACGTACGAGACACGCCGTACGCGTACCGCCAACGGCCCGCCCCTCGCGGCGTCCGGTGAGCCGGCTAGGCGCCGACCGGCTCCAGGAAGCCCTGCTCGACGAGGAGCCGGATCTGCGCGGGCGTGCGGTCCCGCAGCAATACGGGGTCCTCCCCCACCAGTTGGGCGATCGCGTCGAGAATCCGCCCGGCGCTCAGCGTCCCGTCGCACACACCGGCGAAGCCCGCGCCCACCGTGTCCACCTTGGTGGCCCGCCGCATCCCGCGCTGCTGACGCAGCACGACGTGCTCCGGGTCCTCGGCGCCGGGCAGCCCGACCTGCTCCTGCACGACCCCGTCCGCGAGCTTGAAGTGCCCCGCGAGCAGCGCGGCGTCGTCGTGCGCCCGCAGGAAGTCCTGCCGCGCGAAGAACTCCCGCACCGTCTCGCCCAGCGGCTGCTCGACGGGGTGCGGCCACTCCTCCACGGTCACGGACGGCTCGGCGGAGCCCGCCCCTGCCGTGGACTTGCGCAGTGTGATCCACCCGAAGCCGACCGCGCGCGTCTTGCGGGCCTCGAACTCGTCGAGCCACGCGTCGTACCGCGCCGCGTACTCCTCCGGATCCGTCCGGTGGTCCCCGGCGTCCCGCAGCCACAGCTCGGCGTACTGCGTGATGTCCTGCACCTCGCGCTGGACGATCCACGCGTCGCACCCGCGCGGCACCCAGGACCGGAGCCGCTCGGTCCACTCCTCACCGTCCACGTGCTGCCAGTTGGCGAGGAAGTGCGCATACCCCCCTTCGTTCAACCGCTCCCCCGCCTGCTGAACGAGCGACCGGCACAGATCGTCCCCGCCCATCCCGCCGTCGCGGTAGGTGAGCCGCGCCCCGGGAGAAATCACGAAGGGCGGATTGGACACGATCAGGTCGTACGTCTCCTCGCCCACGGGTTCGAAGAGGGAACCCTCCCGCAGGTCCGCCTCGGGCGCCCCGGAGAGCGCGAGGGTGAGCCGCGTGATGTGCAGCGCACGGGGGTTGAGGTCGGTCGCGGTCACCCGGGTCGCGTGCTGTGCGGCGTGCAGCGCCTGGATCCCTGAGCCGGTACCGAGGTCGAGAGCGCTGGCCACGGGCGTACGCACCGTGAGCCCCGCGAGCGTCGTCGAGGCCCCGCCGACACCGAGGACGACTCCTTCGTCATGGCTGCCGATGCCGCCGGCGCCGCCGACCGCGCACCCCAGGTCCGAGACGATGAACCAGTCCTCACCGCTCGGCCCGCCGTAGGGCCGCAGGTCCACGGTCGCCTTCAGCGCGCCCTCGCCGTCCGCCGCGGAGAGCCAACCGCTCTCCAGTAGAGGGCCGACCGGAAGAACGGCCGCCACGCGCGCGTGCGGCACGGAACGCTGCAACAGGAAGAGGCGTACGAGCGTCTCCAGCGGCCCTTCGCCGCGGGTGGCCCGCAGCGCGGGCACGGTCTCGCTGCGCGCGAGCGCCGTGTAGGCAGGCGCCCCGAGCAGCTCGAGCAGCCCATCAGCGGTGAAGTCGGCCGCCAGCAGGGCTTCCCGCAACTGGGCACAGACATCGGCACGATCGGACGAGGGCAGGGGGGCGCTAGCGATACTCACCCCTTCATTGTGACCCGCATCCGCTCGTATCCGCCGCTGTGGGCAGGCGTTCCGCAGGGCGGAACGGGTGGGCACAGCCCCGAAGCTGCCGGGCAACAGCCAGACGCAACGCTGCCCCGGCACCGGGGGGTAGTCCCCAGGCTCCGGGGCAGCGAGGCAAAGCGAAGGGGCAACCCCTAGGCGGCGGAAGGCGTAGCGCTAGCCGACTTGCAGCTGTCCTGCTTGCTCATCGCCTTGCCCACCTCACCCTCCTGAAGCTTCTCAAGCGCCTCGTTACCGCTCTTGCTCAGCTTGTCCAGCTCGCCCGCGACGGACTTGAGGCCGTCCGCGAAGTCCGCCTGGTTCTTGGTGTCCAGGCCGTCGACCTTCTTCTTCAGGTCGCCGTACGACTTGGAGATGGCGTTCAGTTCCTTGACCGCGTCGTCGGTCTTCTTCTGACCGCCGTCGACCGGCGGGGCGCCCGCGTCCTTCACCGCGGCACCCATCGCCTTGTAGGCGTCGGACATGTCCTGGAACGCCTTGGAGTCGGTCTTCTGGACGTCCTCCGGCGAGCTGTTGTCCGAGGTCTCCTTCTGGATCGCGGCATTGGCGGCGGCGATCTTCTTCGACTGCGGCTGGACCGAGTCACAGACGTCCTTGGCCCAGGAGTCCAGCTTCTCGTTGCCGTCGTCGCTGCAGCCCGACAGCGCCAGTACCAGTACCGCACCGCCGGACAGTGCGGCTGCAAGCTTCTTGTTCACCGGATTGGTCCCTTCCATGGCTCTCGGCCCCGGAACTTACACGCCAACTGGGCTACAACCGCATGCCGGGGGTCCGGTACCACCCCTATTGAAGCCATTTGCACCAAGCAGAGAGCGCGAGAGAAGGCTCACGAGAGATTCACCGGGCGCACAAAGGGCGGACGCCGCGTCAAGACGCGCCGCCCGCCCCTGTGTTGGGCAGAGTCTGACCCGGTGTTACGAAACCACAGCCGGGTCAGCCGAGTTACCTACTCGCTCCGCACCACCGTCCTCCTGGTCGCCCACGGCGATGCCCCGCCTCTTGGAGACGTACACCGCGCCGATGATGACCAGGATCGAGAGCACCGCGATCAGTGCCCGGATCCCCGCGCTCGCGTCATCCCCGTAGCTGAACTGGACGACCGCGGGCGCGATGAGCAGCGCCACCAGGTTCATCACCTTCAGGAGCGGGTTGATCGCCGGGCCCGCGGTGTCCTTGAACGGGTCACCGACGGTGTCGCCGATCACCACCGCGGCGTGGGCCTCACTGCCCTTGCCGCCGTGGTGGCCGTCCTCGACGAGCTTCTTCGCGTTGTCCCAGGCGCCGCCGGAGTTGGCGAGGAAGACCGCCATCAGCGTGCCCGTGCCGATCGCGCCCGCCAGGAACGAGCCGAGTGCGCCGACGCCGAGCGAGAAGCCGACCGCGATCGGCGTGAGCACGGCGAGCAGACCTGGCGTGGCCAGCTCGCGCAGCGCGTCCTTGGTGCAGATGTCGACGACGCGCCCGTACTCCGGTTCCTCGGAGTAGTCCATGATCCCGGGGTGCTCGCGGAACTGCCGCCGCACCTCGTAGACCACTGCTCCGGCCGACCTCGACACCGCGTTGATCGCGAGCCCCGAGAAGAGGAAGACGACCGCGGCGCCCAGGATCAGGCCGACCAGGTTGTTCGGCTGCGAGATGTCCATGACCAGGTTCATCGGGGCGCCGTCGCCCATTTTCTCGCCGACGTCCTTGGCCGCGGTCGCGATGGCGTCGCGATACGAGCCGAAGAGCGCCGCGGCCGCGAGGACGGCCGTGGCGATGGCGATGCCCTTGGTGATGGCCTTGGTGGTGTTGCCGACGGCGTCCAGGTCGGTGAGCACCTGCGCGCCGGCGCCCTCGACGTCACCGGACATCTCGGCGATGCCCTGCGCGTTGTCGGAGACCGGACCGAAGGTGTCCATGGCGACGATCACGCCGACCGTGGTGAGCAGGCCGGTTCCGGCGAGCGCCACCGCGAACAGGGCGAGCATGATCGACGTACCACCGAGCAGGAACGCCCCGTACACGCCGAGCCCGATCAGGAGCGCGGTGTAGACGGCCGATTCGAGCCCGATCGAGATTCCGGCCAGAACGACGGTGGCCGGGCCGGTGAGCGACGTCTTGCCGATGTCCTGCACCGGACGCCGGGTGGTCTCCGTGAAGTACCCGGTGAGCTGCTGGATCAGCGCGGCCATGACGATGCCGATCGCGACGGCGACGACCGCGAGAACCCGCGGATCCCCGTCGTGACCCGCGATCGCCGCGTCCGTGACGCCGTCCAGGTCGGCGTACGAGGACGGCAGGTAGACGAAGACCGCCACCGCCACGAGCACCAGGGAGATGATCGCGGAGATGAAGAATCCGCGGTTGATGGCCGTCATGCCGCTCCGGTCGGAGCGCCGTGGGGCCACCGCGAAGATCCCGATCATCGCCGTCACGACGCCGATCGCCGGGACGATCAGCGGGAAGGCGAGTCCGGAGTCTCCGAACGCGACCTTGCCGAGGATGAGCGCGGCGACCAGGGTCACCGCGTAGGACTCGAAGAGGTCGGCGGCCATGCCCGCGCAGTCGCCGACGTTGTCGCCCACGTTGTCGGCGATGGTCGCGGCATTCCTCGGGTCGTCCTCCGGAATGCCCTTCTCGACCTTGCCGACCAGGTCGGCGCCGACGTCGGCGGCCTTGGTGAAGATGCCACCGCCCACACGCATGAACATCGCGATCAGCGCCGCCCCGAGGCCGAACCCCTCGAGGACCTTCGGCGCGTCGGCCGCGTAGACCAGCACCACAGCGGAGGCGCCCAGAAGGCCAAGACCCACGGTGAACATGCCGACAACGCCGCCCGTGCGGAAAGCGATCTTCATGGCCTTGTGCGAAACGGCGGTGAGATCCTTTTCGGGTTCACCTTCCGCCGGAGTGGCCTCTCGTGCGGCTGCCGCCACACGAACATTGCTGCGTACGGCGAGCCACATGCCGATATAGCCGGTGGTCGCCGAGAACACCGCACCGATCAAGAAGAAGATCGATCGGCCGGCACGCTGATTCAAGTCGTCTGCGGGCAGCAGCAGGAGCAGGAAGAACACCACGACGGCGAAAACACCGAGAGTGCGCAACTGCCTGCCGAGGTAGGCATTGGCGCCCTCCTGGATCGCTTTGGCGATCTTCTTCATGCTGTCGGTGCCCTCGTCGGCCGCGAGCACCTGGCGTACGAGCACCCAGGCGACCGCGAGAGCCGCGATCGCGACGGCCGCGATGACCATCACGATGAGGCGGTTGTCGTCGGTCAGTACTGCGGCTGCGAAGGTTGTGGGGTGATCAAACTGATGAGGGGTAGAAAGCCCCGCCATTCGTCCTCCTTGACGCCTGGGGTGAGCTCAAGATGTGGACGGATTGTAGGGAGCGGAACCTGATCAAAACAGAGCGCCGCAAACGGAATTGGCTAGAGATTGCTTCCCAGCAAATGATCGCGACCGCAGACTGACCCCGAAAGCAGTAATGCCCCAAAAGCGTTGACGATGGTCGGTGGTCCCGAGGCAATTGACTGGGGCAATGATCCACAAAAGATCCACAAAGAAAAAAGGCCCTGCTCCCGGATCGGGAGCAAGACCTTCGTACCGCGGTCGAGCCGGGGAGAGAGCCCTCGCAGGGTCAGAGAAGCGGCGCCGGGGTCGTCGGCCACGTCATGCGGATCAGACCGCCGCCCTCGCCCGCGGTGACCTCCACGTCGTCCACGAGCCCGCTGATGACGGCGAGACCCATCTCGTCCTCGCCCTCGGCGTCCAGCTCGTCGCCCGCACCGGGCCCCGCGCCAGCTGCCCGGTCGCCGGGAGTCGCGTGGGGGGCGTCGTCGCCGACCTCGATGGAGAACTGCTTCTCGTCCTCGATCAGGGCGACCCGCACCGGCGTCGCGACACCGTTGCTCTGATGCAGCCCCACGGCGCGCGTGCAGGCCTCGCCGACCGCGAGTCTGACCTCGTCGAGAACGGCCTCGTCCACTCCGGCCCTGCGCGCGACCGCCGCCGCCACGAGCCGGGCGGTCCTGACGTGCTCGGGCAGCGCGCTGAAGCGGAGTTCAACGGTGGCCATGCATCCCCCTCGGACATACGCGCGTGCTGTCAGAGGGCCGGGCCGAGGGCCCGGGCCCCTGCTGTTCTGCCACCCCCGGGCCGGACAAGCAGCCGACCCGGGGCATCCGGCTCTCAGTCGGTGGCCGCGACCGCTTCCTCGACCGAGGTGTGAATGGGGAACACCTTGGTCAGGCCGGTGATGCGGAAGATCTTCAAAATGCGCTCCTGGTTGCAGACCAGGCGCAGCGAGCCCTCATGGGCACGCACCCGCTTCAGGCCGCCGACCAGCACGCCGAGTCCGGTGGAGTCGAGGAAATCCACGCCCTCCATGTCGACGACCAGGTGGAAACTGCCGTCGTTCACCAACTCGACCAACTGTTCGCGCAACTTGGGCGCGGTATAAACGTCGATTTCTCCACCGACCTCGACGACCGTACGATCGCCGACGGTACGGGTCGACAGGGACAGGTCCACGGATCCTCCAGCACCTTGCTATCGAGCGGTCATCCCTTGGGACACCTCGGCAGAGCCCCCGGGACGGATCGCCAGCCGCGATGGCATTCAATCACTTACCGGCAGGCGTGCACGACGCCTTGGGACCATTGTCCATCCCGCCAGTGACACACTCGGTGCCGATGGCCAACTTTTCTCCACCGGGCGGACCCTCCTCGGGCGCCCCGGTACGCACGTCTCCACGGGCGGTCCTGGACCGGCTGACCGCGGGGCCGAGCCGTGCTTCGCGCGTCACTCATACGGAGCACTTGCCCCCGCGCGAGGCACGATATGCAGTCTGGCCTGATCGCATCCGTTCGGAGGTCGTATCCGCGGTCCAGGCGGCCGGGATCGAGCACCCCTGGACCCACCAGGCGCTCGCCGCCGAGCACGCCCTGGACGGCGAGTCGGTCATCGTGGCCACCGGAACCGCTTCGGGAAAGTCGCTGGCCTATCTCACCCCCGTCCTCTCGGCCCTCCTGGACGGCTCCGAGGCCCCCAACGGCCGCGGCGCGACCGCGCTGTACCTCGCCCCCACGAAGGCCCTGGCCGCCGACCAGCGCCGCGCGGTGCGCGAACTCGCGGCGCCCCTGGGCAACGCGATCCGCCCCGCCGTGTACGACGGCGACACCCCCGTCGAAGAACGCGAATGGGTACGTCAGTACGCCAACTACGTCCTGACCAACCCCGACATGCTGCACCGCGGGATACTCCCGTCCCACCCCCGCTGGTCCTCCTTCCTGCGCGCCCTGCGCTATGTCGTCATCGACGAGTGCCACACCTACCGCGGCGTCTTCGGCTCCCACGTCGCCCAGGTCCTGCGCCGCCTGCGCCGCCTCTGCGCCCGCTACGGCTCCGATCCCGTCTTCCTCCTCGCCTCCGCCACCTCCGCCGATCCTGCCGTCTCCGCGGAACGCCTCATCGGACTTCCCGTGAAGGAGGTCGCCGACGACGCCTCGCCCCGCGGCGACCTCGTCTTCGCTCTCTGGGAACCCCCGCTCACCGAACTCCACGGCGAGAAGGGCGCCCCCGTCCGCCGCACCGCCACCGCCGAGACGGCCGACCTCCTTACCGACCTGACCGTGCAGGGTGTGCGCTCGGTCGCCTTCGTACGCTCCCGGCGCGGCGCCGAGCTGATCGCGGTGATCGCCCAGGAACACCTCGCCGAGGTCGACCGCTCCCTCGCCCGCCGCGTGGCCGCCTACCGTGGCGGATATCTCCCCGAGGAACGCCGCGCCCTGGAGCGTGCCCTGCACTCCGGCGAACTCCTCGGCCTCGCGGCCACCACCGCCCTCGAACTCGGCGTCGACGTCTCCGGGCTGGACGCCGTGATCATCTCCGGCTATCCCGGCACCCGTGCCTCGCTCTGGCAGCAGGCGGGCCGCGCCGGGCGCTCCGGGCAGGGCGCGCTGGCCGTCCTGGTCGCCCGCGACGACCCGCTGGACACGTATCTCGTCCACCACCCCGAAGCGCTGTTCCAGCAGCCGGTGGAGTCGACGGTCCTGGACCCCGACAACCCGTACGTCCTCGCGCCCCACCTCTGCGCGGCCGCCGCGGAACTGCCGCTCACGGACGAAGACTTGACCCTCTTCGGCCCCGCCACCGAGGAGCTGATCCCGCAGCTGGAGGCCGCGAAGCTGCTGCGCCGCCGCACGAAGGCCTGGCACTGGACCCGCAGGGAGCGGGCCGCGGACCTGACCGACATCCGCGGCGAGGGCGGCAAGCCCGTCCAGATCGTCGAGGAGGGCACGGGCAGGCTGCTCGGCACCGTCGACGCGTCCGCCGCGCACACCGCCGTCCACGAGGGCGCGGTCCACCTCCACCAGGGCCGTACGTATCTCGTGCGCCGTCTTGACCTGGAGGACTCGGTCGCCCTGGTCGAGGAGGCAGGGCCGCCGTACTCCACGACCGCCCGCGACACCACGGCCATCTCCATCCTGGAGACGGACACCGAGATCCCCTGGGGCTCCGGCCGCCTCTGCTACGGCTCCGTCGAAGTCACCAACCAGGTCGTCTCCTTCCTGCGCCGCAAGCTCATTACCGGCGAGGTCCTCGGCGAGACGAAGCTGGACCTGCCGCCCCGCACCCTGCGCACCCGCGCGGTCTGGTGGACGGTCACCGAGGACCAACTGGACGCCGCCCGCGTCAATCCGGAGATCCTCGGCGGCGCCCTGCACGCCGCCGAGCACGCCTCCATCGGCATGCTGCCGCTCTTCGCGACCTGCGACCGCTGGGACATCGGCGGTGTCTCCGTGCCGCTGCATCCGGACACGCTCCTGCCGACCGTCTTCGTGTACGACGGCCACCCGGGCGGCGCGGGCTTCGCCGAGCGGGCCTTCCACACGGCCCGCGAGTGGCTGACCGCCACCCGCCAGGCCATCGCCTCCTGCGAGTGCGAGGCCGGCTGCCCGTCCTGCATCCAGTCCCCGAAGTGCGGCAACGGCAACGACCCCCTGCACAAACGCGGCGCCGTCCGCCTCCTGTCCACCCTGCTCAAGGACGCACCCGCCCCCTGAGCGGCATCTGCCGACCGGCGGCGCGATGCCGTCACCTGTCCGACCCGGGGCTAAGCGCCCCGCCCGCACCTCAGACTTCCGCCCAGCAGGCGCCACAGGGGGGCCAGGCAGCCCTCCAGAGGCTCGCGCTGACCGCACGGCCGCCCGCCCCCCGGCGTGCGTCACAGCCCCCGCTGCCGGCGCCTGGGCAACCGGGCGTGCCGGGCCAGCCGGTGCCGCCGGACCCGCCCGACCCGCCGCACTCGCCGCACTCGCCCCGCTCGCCGGACCCGCCGGACCCGCCGGACCCGCCGGACCCGCCCGGGATCTCACCTCCGTCACGAACGGGCCGAAGTCCGCCGCCGCGGTGACGTCCGAGACCTCGCCGTGCACCGCGCACCGCGCGAGGCGCGTCCCCTGGGCCTCGGCCACCCAGGCGGCCTTGGCGCACGCCCCGGAACGCCCCTCCGTCCAGTGGTCAGCGGCCGCAAGCGCCGCCAAGTCGGCCGCACCGCCCGCTCGATGGCGGGCGACGATCACCTGGCCCATCGCGAGGACCGCGCCGCAGACCACGCACAGCACGGCCATCACGACGACGACCCACACCGTGGCGGCTCCCCGGTCCGACGCGGTCCCCGCGGTCCGGAATCCGCCCCGCCCCCTCACGCGCCCACCCCCACCGTCTCCTCAGCCAACGCCACCGCCTCCGACCGCACCCGCAGCCCGAGCCCAAGTGCTCCGGGCCCCGGCGAGTCCGCCGCGACCTCCACCCGCACCAGGTCTCCGTCCCGCCGCACGGCCACCGACGCACCACGCGGCGCCGCCTGCCGAGCCGCCGCCACGGCCGCGCTCTCGGGGTCCTGCCGGGCCATCGCACGCGCCCCGGCCCGCGCCGCGTCCACGCACTGGATCTGCGCGGACGCGGCCAGCAACACCCAGACCAACGCCATCGTGAACAGCACGAGCGTGGGCAGCACCACGGCCGCCTCAGCCGTCACGAACCCCTGGTCCCCGTGGCGGCCCCGGCCGCCACGCGCCCGCTCAGAACTGGACATCGAGCGCCTTCTCCACGACCGCCTGCAGCGCCGCCCTGACCTGCCCGCTCGTCACCACCTTGTAGAGCAGTCCGGCAAACCCCACCGCCGCGATGAGACCCATCGCGTACTCCGAAGTGACCATCCCCGTGTCCCTCCGCACCGCACGCGCCCTGCACCGCAACGCCCGCGCACACAGCTGTCCCCACATCTCAACCCCCATGGAATTTCGTTCCGTTCAGATCACGGCAGCCACGCCTCACGAAGCCACCGTCCAACCACTCGGCCGTCGCACGACCCGGCCGTCGAGCCAATCGGTCACCGACCCGCTCAGATGCCGCTCAGCAACCCACCCGCCAGGCCGATCACCACAGGCAGCACCCCGACCGCGATGAACGCGGGCAAGAAGCACAGCCCCACCGGCACTGTCATCAGCACGCCGGCCCTGCGCGCCGCAGCCGTCGCCGCACGGCTCCGTTCCGCGCGGCACTCTGCAGCGAGGCGTGCCACCGGTTCCGCCGCCGGAGCCCCCGACTCCCCCGCCCGCTCCAGCAGGCGGGCCAGCGCCCCCGCGCCCGGTATCGCGCCCAACCTCCGCCACGCGTCGGCTGGTTCACCCCCGAGCCGCACCTCCGCGGCTCCCTGCGCGAGCCGCTCCCCGACCGGCCCCTTCAGCGCGTCACCGACAGCCTGGGCGGCCACGACAGGACCCGCGCCCGCAGCGACACATGCCGCCAACAGATCGGCCGCCAAAGGCAGTTGCCGAGCCGCCTCCGCGGTGTCGAACTCCGCGACACGGACGTCACGCCCACGCCACCAGCGCCACACCCCGTACCCGGCACCCAACCCCACCAGGAACCCCGGAACACCGCCCACCAGAACCCACCCGGCACTCACGGCCCCGGCCACCGCAGGCCACCCCGGCCCCACGCCCCGCCACCGCAACCACCGCCTCGACACACCACCCGGCGGCCGCTCCACCACCCCCAGCACGCCCTCCGAGCGCCCCCGCACCGCACGCTCCCGCCGCGCCGCAAGGACCGCGGACACCAGCCACAGCACGGCCACCGCACCCCACACGGCCACCCCCAGCTCGTGGACAACGACGCTCATCGCTCCTCCGCCCCCCGCACGATCCGCAGCGCCCACCACACGCCGGCGCCCTCCAACACCCCGCCCACCGCCAGACATCCGAGCCCCGGACCCGTATGCAGCAACACCCGCAGCGGCGCCGCACCGAGCGCGCTCCCCATGAGCAGCCCGAGGACCGGCAGACCCGCGAGCATCACCGCCGTCGACCGCGCACCGGCCAACTGGGCCCGCAGATCGCCGCGTTGATCCCGCTCCGCCCGCAGCGCGCCCTCCAGCCGTTCGAGCCCCGCCGCGAGCCCGGCGCCGCGGTCCACCGCCACCCGCCAGCACGCCGCGAGCCCCAGCAGCCCCTGCGCCCCCGGCTCCCGCGCCGCCGCCTCAAGCGCCCCCGGCACATCCCCGCCGAACCGCGCCGCCGCAAGGACCCCGGCCCGCGCCTCCCCGAGCCAGGCCCCGGCCCCGGCCCCGGCATCAGCAAGCCCGAGGTCACCACCAGCCGCAGCCCTCAACGCCTCCCCCGGCTGCCGTCCCGCCCGCACCTCCCCCGCGAGCGCCCCGCACAAGGCGATCACCGCGGCGGCCCGGCGCTCCCCTTCGAGCCGCGCGTCCCTGGCCCGCCGCACGCGCCGTATCAGCGGCACCCCTGCCGCCCCCAGGACCAGCGGCACGATCGAATCCCCGAGCAGCGCGACCGCCGCCCCGCCTGCCAGAGCCCACCACTCGTGCCGCACCCGACCGGTGGCGCGGGCCATCGCCCGCCGCCACGCCGCATCCCCCGGACCGGCCTCGCCACCGCCCGCGAGCACCGCCCGCGCCCGGCGCAGCCCGCGGTCCCGACCGACCGTCAGCCAGGCCGCGCTCCCCGCGCACACGGCCGCCGCCACCCCCACCGCACTCATCCCCCACCACTCCAACCGCCGCCTGCCAGAAGCGAGTCGAGCCGCTCCCCACCCCGCTCCCGGACGAACTCCTTCTCGCCCCACCGCAGCGCCGGCACCGTCACCACAAGGCCGGACGGATCGCACTCCAGGACATGCACCTCGGCGATCCGCCGCCGCCCCGTCCGGTCCCGTGCGAGATGGATCACCACCGACAGCGCGGCCGCCAACTGGCTGTGCAGTGCGGCGCGGTCGAGCCCGGCTGCCGTCCCCAGCGCCTCCAGGCGGGCCGGCACGTCCCCCGCGGCGTTCGCATGGACCGTGCCGCAACCTCCCTCATGGCCCGTGTTCAGAGCGGCCAGGAGATGGACCACCTCCGCGCCCCGCACCTCGCCGACGACCAGCCGGTCGGGACGCATGCGCAGTGCCTGCCGCACCAGGTCGTCCAGGCCGACGCGGCCTGCTCCTTCCTGGTTCGCGGGCCTGGCTTCGAGTCGCACCACGTGCGGGTGATCGGGGCGCAGCTCCGCCGAGTCCTCGGCGAGCACGATCCGCTCACCCGGCCCGACGAGGCCGAGGAGCGCGCTCAGGAGCGTCGTCTTGCCCGAACCCGTCCCGCCACTGATCAAGTACGAGAGCCTGGCGTCGAGCAGGGCCCGCAGCACCCGGTCCCCGCCCGGCGGCACCGTCCCCGCCGCGGTCAGTTCCGCGAGGGTGAAGGCCCGGGGGCGTACGACACGCAAGGAGAGGCAGGTCGAGCCGACGGCGACCGGGGGCAGCACCGCGTGGAGCCGGGTCCCGTCCGGGAGCCGTGCGTCCACCCAGGGCCTGGCGTCGTCGAGCCTGCGTCCGGCCACGGCCGCGAGCCGCTGTGCGAGCCGCCGCACCGCCGCCGCGTCCTTGAAGGACACCCCGGTCAGCTCCAGGCCCCCGCCTCGGTCCACCCACACCCGGTCGGGCGCCGACACCAGCACATCGGTCACCGAGTCGTCCGCGAGCAGTGTCTCCAGCGGGCCCGCGCCCACCAGCTCCGAGCGCAGCTGTGCCGCCGCGCCCAGGACTTCCGCGGCGCCGAGCACCCTGCCCTGGGCCCGCAGCGCCTCGGCCACGCGGGCCGGGGTCGGTTCCGTGCCGCTCTCCGCGAGCCACTGGCGCACCCCGTCCAGCATCTTGGCCCCGACGACGGCGCTCATGAGCCGCCTCCCGTGGCATCGACCGGAACGCGCTCCCAGAAGGCCGTGCAGAACCGGGCGAGTGGCCCCCGCGCGGCGCCGCCCGGCGGCATCCCCGCGGCCATCGCGCCCGGCAGACCCGCCTCCCGTGGCAGCTCACCGACGAGCGGCAGCCCGAGCAGTCGCGCGACCTCCTCCGCGTCGAAGCCGCCGAGGCCGTCGAGTCCGCCGCCCCCGGCGCGGCCTGTGCCGCCGCTGCCGACCACCACCCGCAGATCCCGCAGCACCATGCCCACCGCCGACGCGACCCGTCGGGCCCCCGCCACCGCGCGCAGCTCCGCAGGCACCACCAGGAGCCCCAGATCCACCTGGGCCAGCGCCTCGGCCACTCCTTCGTCCACGCGGCGCGGCAGATCCACGACCACCACCCCGCCCCGCCTGCGGGCGGCGGCGATCACCGCCCGCATGGCCTCGGGCGGGATGACCACCGCATCGCCCCGGTCCCAGCTCAGGACCCGCAGGGCATGCAGCTCGGGCAGCGACTCCTCCAGCGCGCCCCCGCCGACCCGGCCCCTGGACTGGGCGAAGGCGGGCCAGCGGAGCCCGTCGGCCGCCTCGCCTCCGAGCAGCACGTCGAGCCCGCCGCCCAGCGGGTCGGCGTCCACCAGCATCGTGCGCCGTCCCGCGCGGGCCGCCGTGACGGCAAGCGCGCACGCGAGCGTCGAGGCACCGGCCCCGCCGCTCCCGCCGATCACTCCCACCGTGAGCGCGGGCCGCCCCACGCCCTCGGCGACATCGGCGATGCGGTCCACCAGCCATCGTTCGCCGTCGGGCAGGACCAGCACATGATCGGCGCCGATCTCCACCGCGCGCTGCCAGACCCCGGAGTCGTCCTGATCGCGCCCGACCAGCACGACCCCGCGCCTGCGCCCGGCTCCCCGCACCCGGTCCACCGCGTCGTCGCCGACGAGGACGAGCGGCGCCGCGTCCCAGCCGCCTCTGCCCTCCGGCACGCCGTGCCGCACCTCGGGCCGCGCCCCCGCGGCGGCGCACAGCCGCAGCAGGTCGTCCAGCAGGTCCTCATCTTCCGTGACGATCAGCGGTCCGCCCTGCCGTCCATCGGACGACGCCGACCCGTCACGCGTAATCACTCGAGCCACGATCCCCAGCCCCCTCTCACTGCAAGCCCGTTGAATGCCGCGTTCCACATGAGCGATGAGCCGGCCAAAGCAATCCGGCCATGAACTTCGCGTGTGGAACGAGCGGAATCAGCGTGCAGCGGTCCTGGATAACGTGTGGATCTTGGTCAATAACTGTGGACAAGGCGGGGGCTGTGAATATCCCCTTCACCCATACCGGTGACATCTCGGAGACTTCCGCAGAGCAGCCTGACGACTACGCACAGTCACGGATCTTGGACATGCGAAAAGATCGCCGAAACGGCCGCCACAAGGCGCCAGGCGATCGAATGAGGGTCGGAAGAGGCCCGGAAAACCCATCCGGACATGCGACGACCCCCGCCGGGGGGGAGAGCGGGGGTCGTCCCCACGGTCCGACTCGGGGGGGGAGGAGCCAGACCGGGTTAGCACGGTCGCGAACGATCCGTGACTTCCATGGTGTACCCGAGAGCCTTCTCAGGCAAACCCACGCGCCTCACCTTACGCCGAATGGTGGGCGCCTATGCTCGGGCTCGTGGAAAACCACTCCTTGCCTCGCACAGCTGCCTTCTTTGACCTGGACAAGACGGTCATTGCGAAGTCGAGCACTCTCACGTTCAGCAAGTCGTTCTACCAAGGCGGCCTGATCAACCGCAGAGCGGTACTGCGAACTGCATATGCACAGTTCGTCTTCCTCGCGGGCGGAGCCGATCACGACCAGATGGAGCGGATGCGTGAGTACCTGTCCGCGCTCTGCCGCGGATGGAACGTGCAGCAGGTCAAGGAAATCGTCGCCGAGACACTGCACGACCTGATCGACCCGATCATCTACGACGAGGCCGCGTCCCTCATCGAGGAGCACCACACCGCGGGACGGGACGTCGTCATCGTCTCCACGTCGGGCGCCGAGGTCGTCGAGCCGATCGGTGAACTCCTGGGCGCGGACCGGGTGGTGGCGACCCGGATGGTGGTCGGCGACGACGGCTGCTTCACCGGAGAGGTGGAGTACTACGCGTACGGCCCCACCAAGGCGGTCGCGATCAAGGAGCTCGCGGAGTCCGAGGGGTACGACCTCGACCGCTGCTACGCCTACAGCGACTCGGCGACCGACCTCCCCATGCTCGAGTCCGTGGGGCATCCGCACGCGGTCAACCCCGATCGCGCACTGCGCCGCGAGGCTCTCGCGCGCGGGTGGCCGATTCTCGACTTCCATCGCCCGGTCCCGCTCAAGGAACGGCGCCAGAAGCCGTCCCGGCCCGCGCTTGTCGCGGTGGCGGCGGTGGGTGCCGCGGCGGCCACGGCGGGGCTCGTGTGGTTCGTGAGTCGTCGCCGAACCTCGCGTGCCCGATTCACCCTTGTTTGAACCTAAAAGTAAAGAAGTAGTGCCAGCACTTCCGCTTACTCCAGGACAGGAGTACAAAGGAGTCAACGGCCCGCGAGACCAAGGACATCCGAGAGGATTACCTTTAAACGCAACCAAGGCCCCACGGACCGATGCATGAACATCGAGCACCCACGCGACGTCGACCCGTCGATTACGGGCCAGCCGCACCAGGTTACGGGCCAAGTTCCCGACCTGATGGGCAACCTTCGAGGACGCTTGGTAACACGGTGAACATGCCAGCGGCGGTACGAGTTCTCGTACCGCCGCAACCCTGTTCAGGGCCTCTCACCGACGCCCCGCGGGCCCCGAGCGAACGCCTCAGGCCGCGCCGCGCTGCATGGCCTCGCAGACCGCCGTCGACTCCCTGACCCCCAGTTCGACCGCACGCCCGCAGTGGGCGATCCAGGCGGCCATTCCTTCGGGCGTCCCGGACGCGTAGCCGTCGAGCGCCCCCACGTACGCCGCCCGCCCCTGTTCCGCGTGCCCCGCCTCGGCCGGGCAGACCGACTTCGGGTCGAGCCCGCTGCCCACCAGGACGATGCGCTCGGCGGCCCGCGCGACCAGACCGTTGTGCGAGCCGAAGGGACGCAGGCTGAGCAGCTCGCCGTGGACCACGGCGGCCGTCACGAGGGCCGGCGCCGAGCCGCCCGCGATGATCAGCTGCGAGAGGCCCTCCAGGCGGCCCGCCACCTCGTCGGAGTCCGGCACGTCCAGCTCGATCAGCGGCTCGTCGACCGGCTCACCCGCCAGGCGCGGCCGCCCCGCCGCCTCGTCGTTCTCCGCGGCGGCGACCAGGTGGAGGCGCGCGAGGACCCGGAGCGGCGACTGCCGCCAGATGGAGAGGAGTTGGCCGGCCTCCGCGGTCAGCCGCAGGGCCGCGCCGACCGTGCGGGCCTCGTCGTCGCCACTGAAGTCGCTGCGTCGGCGCACTTCTTCGAGCGCCCATTCGGCACCGGAGAGCGCCGCCGAGCCGCGCGCGCCGCGCAGCGCCGCCTCGGAGGTGATCTCGTTGCTGCGGCGCCGCATGATCCGGTGGCCGTAGACCCGGTCCACGGCCTTGCGCACGGAGTCCACGGAGTCGGCCACGCCGGGCAGTGCGCCCAGGGCCGCGAGCGGATCGGCTGTCGTACTCATGAGTACGACCCTACGCACCCCCGGCGCTCCCCCCACGAAGGAGTGGTCTTCTTCACGCCGCATCGATACGGCAGGTGACCGTGCGGCTACCCTTGGTGAACATGAAGATCGCTTTCGTAGGGAAGGGCGGCAGCGGCAAGACCACGCTGTCCTCGCTCTTCATCCGACACCTCGCCGCCACCGGAGCACCGGTCCTCGCGGTGGACGCCGACATCAACCAGCACCTGGGCCCCGCGCTCGGCCTCGACGAGGCGGTCGCCGCCGAGCTGCCCGCCATGGGCGCGCGCCTGCCCCTCATCAAGGACTACCTGCGGGGCTCCAATCCGCGGATCTCCTCCGCCGACACGATGATCAAGACGACGCCGCCCGGGGAGGGTTCGCGGATCCTGCGGGTGCGCGAGGACAACCCCGTGTACGACGCGTGCGCGCGGCCGGTGGAACTCGACGACGCAGCCGTGCGTTTGATGGTCACAGGGCCGTTCACCGAAGCCGACCTCGGTGTCGCCTGCTACCACTCCAAGACGGGGGCGGTGGAGCTGCTCCTGAACCACCTGGTCGACGGGCGCGACGAGTACGCGGTCGTCGACATGACCGCCGGTTCGGACTCCTTCGCGTCCGGCATGTTCACCCGCTTCGACATGACGTTCCTGGTGGCCGAGCCGACCCGGAAGGGGGTCTCCGTCTATCGCCAGTACAGGGAATACGCACGGGACTTCGGCATCGACCTCAAGGTCGTCGGCAACAAGGTGCAGGGCCAGGACGACATCGACTTCCTGCGCGAGCAGGTGGGCGACGACCTCCTGGTGACGGTCGGGCACTCGGACTGGGTGCGCGCCATGGAGAAGGGCCGCCCGCCCCGGTTCGAACTCCTGGAGGACGACAACCGCCGTTCCCTGCAAGCACTTCAGGACGCCGTCGACACCGCGTACGAACGCAGGGACTGGGACCGCTACACCCGCCAGATGGTCCACTTCCACCTGAAGAACGCGCAGAGCTGGGGCAACGAACGAACGGGTGCCGACCTGGCGGCCCAGGTCGACCCCGACTTCGTGCTGCGCGAGTCGCAGCCTCAGCGCGCCTGACGGCACGCCATCCGACGGACGGAGTCCGGCGCAGCACCCCGAAGCCCGCGAAGCGGTGCGAGGGGTGCAGAAGAAGGAATCTGCCTGGCGGCCCAGGTCGACCCCGACTTCGTGCTCGGTGAGCGGACCGTCGCTACGGCTTGACCGCCGGGGCGCCCGGTACGCCCTTCGGTGCCGGTGCGGGCTGGGCGGAGAGGTAGGACGCCCAGCCCTCCTTCGGGGCCTTGCCGAGCGGGAGTTTGGTCAGGCGCTCCACGGTCTGCGGGTCCTGGGCGTCGAGCCAGTCGGCGAGTTGCCTGAAGGAGACGCACCGCACGTCGCGCTTGGTGCAGACCGACTCGATCGTCTCCTCGATGGCGCGCATGTACGTGCCGCCGTTCCAGGACTCGAAGTGGTTGCCGATGATCAGCGGTGCGCGGTTGCCCTTGTAGGCGCGGTCGAAGCCCTGGAGCAGGCCGTCGCGCATCTGGTCGCCCCAGTACTCGTGCTTGCTCGGGTCGCCCTGCGACGTCGTGCCCGACTGGTTCACCATGAAGTTGTAGTCCATGGTGAGCGTCTCGAACTTGCGGCCGGGGACCGGGACCAGCTGCATCGACAGGTCCCAGAGGCCTTCCTTCTTCTTGGGCCAGACCTGGTTGTTGACGCCACTGGTGTCGTAGCGGAAGCCCAGTTCGCGGGCCGCCCGCATGAAGTTCTTCTGGCCTTCGAGGCAGGGCGTGCGGGCGCCGATGAGTTCCTTGTCGTAGTCGAAGGGCAGAGGCTGCGCCTTCTTCATGCCCGTGTTCGTCTTCCAGGCCTTCACGAAGGACTTGGCCTGGTTGATCTCGCTCTTCCAGTCGGCGACCGACCACTCGCCCACGCCGCGGCCCACGCCGCAGAAGTGGCCGTTGAAGTGGGTGCCGACCTCGTTGCCCTCGAGCCAGGCGCCGCGGAGCTGCTCCACGGTGTCCTTGATTCCCTTGCGGTCGTTGAAGCCGATGTCCGAGCTGCCGGCCAGGTGCTGCGGCGGGTCGTAGAGCTTCCGCTTGGCCTCGGGGAGCATGTACACGCCGCTGAGGAAGTACGTCATCGTGGCGTTGTTCCGCTTGGCCACCTTGCGGAAGTGCGAGAACAGCTTCTGGCTGTCCTCGCCTGCACCGTCCCAGGAGAAGACCACGAACTGGGGCGGCTTCTGGCCGGGTCTCAGTCGCTCGGGCTCGGGCAGGTGCGGCTGTCGGCCGGTGAAGGCGGTGGAGCCGTCACCGATCATGCGGACCGCGCTCTTGGGGGCCGGTGCGGGGGACGCCTTCTTGGCGCCGTGCGCGCCTTCCTTGGCGCCGGTGTCGCCGTTCGAGCAACCGGCCAGTACTGCGACGGATGCCACGAGGGCGGTGATGCCCGCGGCGATCCGCTGGATCCTCTGGGTGGCGGCCATCTTCCGCCCACCTGCTTCCTTCTAGTCGGCTTCGAGTCGGGATACCGGTGTCATTACGGCGTAATTGCCCGGAAATGACCGCCGGCGCCGCCAACGTCGCACGGAGGCATGTGTAAGAAGTTCCGACAAGCCGACGAATAGCTTTATTCACCCTTCGGGGTGATCTAGTGCCCCATTTGCCCCGCTTGTCTATCCGAGACCTTTACTCTCCATTACGATTCGTTTACCGAGAGTTGAGATATCCCGCCGCTGCAACGCCGTGACCCACGGCCGCGACCCGCCCTCCGGAGGCCTCCGGAGGACCCCTTGTCCCGCGACCGCGCTGCCCCGGAGGAGACGGGAAACCATGTCTGCCTGCGTCCCCACCCATGCCACCGACTCGGCCCACGCCTCACGCGACCACGAGCCCCACGCGCCGCCGCCCGGCAAGTTCCGCAAGTTCCGTAAGTTCCGCATCGCCGGCGCCGACGTCTCCGCGTCGATCGCCGTCTTCCTGATCGCCCTGCCGCTGTCCCTCGGCATCGCGCTCGCCACCGGGGCGCCGCTCCAGGCGGGCCTCGTCGCCGCCGCCGTCGGCGGCCTGGTCGTCGGATGGCTCGGCGGATCGCCGCTGCAGGTCAGCGGCCCCGCCGCGGGTCTCACGGTCGTCACCGCCGACCTCATCCACCAGTACGGCTGGCGGACCACCTGCGCCATCACCGTCCTCGCCGGAATCGCCCAACTCGGCCTCGGCTGCCTGCGCGTGGCCCGCTCGGCGCTCGCCGTCAGCCCCGCCGTCGTGCACGGCATGCTGGCCGGCATCGGCGTCACCATCGCCGTCGCCCAGCTGCACATCGTGCTCGGCGGCACCCCGCAGAGCTCCGTGCTCGACAACCTCCGCGCGCTGCCCGCCCAGTTGGCCGACGCGCAGCCGTCCGCGCTGTCGATCAGCGCGCTGACGCTCGCGGTGCTGCTGCTCTGGCCGCGGATCCCCGGCCGTACGGGCAGAGTCCTGCGCGTCGTGCCCGCGCCGCTCGTCTCCGTGGCCGCCGCGACGGCTGTCGCCGTGTTCGCCGGGCTGAGCGTGGCCAAGGTCGACCTGCCGTCATGGAGCAGTCACGCGCTGGCGGGCCTGCCCGAAGGGCCCGTGCTCGGGCTCATCGCCGCCGTCCTCACGACCACGCTCGTCTGCAGCGTGCAGTCACTGCTCGGCGCCGTCGCCGTGGACAAGCTCGTCTCCGGGCGGCGCGACGTGCTCCCCGGCGGCGGCCGCTCCGACCTCAACCGCGAACTGCTCGGCCAGGGCGCCGCCAACGCCGTCTCCGGAGTGCTCGGCGGGCTCCCCGTCGCCGGGGTCGCGGTGCGCAGCGTGGCCAACGTACGAGCCGGTGCCGTCAGCCGGAACTCCACGATGATGCACGGCGTTTGGGTAGTAGTGGCCGCCCTGCTGTTGGTCCCGCTCCTTGAGCTGATCCCGCTCGCCGCGCTCGCCGCCCTCGTGATGGCGGTCGGCATCCAGATGGTGAGCCTGAACCACATCCGCACCATCACCCGCCACCGCGAGATCCTCGTGTACGCCACGACGACGCTCGGCGTGGTCTTCCTCGGCGTGCTCGAAGGCGTGGCCATCGGTGTCGCCGTCGCCGTGGCCGTCGCGCTGCACCGCCTCGCCCGCACCCGCATCACGCACATCGAGGAGGACGGGGTCCACCACGTCCGTGTGCGCGGTCAGTTGACCTTCCTCGCCGTGCCGCGCCTCAGCAGGGCGCTGCACCTCGCCCCCCAAGGGGCCGCCATCATCGTCGAGTTGGACGGATCTTTCATGGATCACGCGGCGTACGAAGCGCTGCAGTGCTGGCAGGACGCGCACACCGCACAGGGCGGCACCGTCGAGGTGACCGGACGCGCGGGGACGCGGATCGCCGAGCCCGCGAGCGCATCACACTCGTGCTGCAGGCCCTGGACGGCCTGGCGCAACCACCACTGCGACCGCCCGCAGGAGACCCCGCAGGGCGAGGAGCGGCCCAGCGGGTATCAACTGGCAAGCGGCATCAGCGCGTTCCAGCGCAACACGGCCCCCCATGTACGGGGCGAGCTCGCCCGGCTCGCGCGTGAGGGGCAGCAGCCCTCGCAGCTCTTCCTGACCTGCGCCGACTCCCGGCTCGTCACCTCGATGATCACGTCGAGCGGCCCCGGCGACCTCTTCGTCGTACGCAATGTCGGCAATCTGGTCCCGCTGCCGGGCGCCGAGAGCGGGGACGACTCGGTGGCCGCCGCGATCGAGTACGCGGTGGACGTCCTGCAGGTGCGGTCCATCACCGTGTGCGGGCACTCCGGGTGCGGGGCGATGCAGGCCCTGCTCAACACCCCGCCCGGGGGCGCCCAGACGCCCCTGAAGCGGTGGCTGCGGCACGGGACGCCGAGCCTGGAGCGGATGGCCGCGCACCAGAAGGAGGGGTGGGCGCGGCTCGCCGGTCGGGCACCCGCCGACGCGGTCGAGCAGCTCTGCCTGACGAACGTGGTCCAGCAGCTGGAGCACCTGCGCGGGCACGAGTCCGTGGCGCGGCGGATGGCCGAGGGCTCCCTCGAACTGCATGGCATGTACTTCCATGTCGGCGAGGCGCAGGCCTATCTCCTGACCGAGAGTCAGGACGACGTATTCGACCAGGTGACACCGTCACCGCACGAAGGATCACCGCGCGAGGAGCCCCCCGCCCGAGTAAAGGTCTAAACCAATTTTCGGCAGGCTCTTGTCACCAGGGGTATACGTCTGATGAGCTGTGGCTTTGGACACAACGGACACCCTGGGAATGGGAGATGTCGTGAGCAACGAAAGCCTGGCCAACCTTCTTAAAGAAGAGCGAAGGTTCGCGCCGCCGGCCGACCTGGCGGCCAACGCCAACGTCACCGCGGAGGCGTATGAACAGGCCAAGGCTGACCGGCTCGGCTTCTGGGCCGAGCAGGCCCGCCGGCTGACCTGGGCCACCGAGCCGACCGAGACGCTGGACTGGTCGAACCCGCCGTTCGCCAAGTGGTTCGCCGACGGGAAGCTCAACGTCGCGTACAACTGCGTGGACCGTCACGTGGAGGCCGGAAACGGCGACCGCGTGGCGATCCACTTCGAGGGTGAGCCCGGCGACAGCCGGGCCATCACCTATGCCGAGCTGAAGGACGAGGTCAGCCGGGCCGCCAACGCGCTGACCGAGCTCGGGGTCCAGCAGGGCGACCGCGTCGCCGTCTACCTGCCGATGATCCCCGAGGCCGTCATCTCCATGCTGGCCTGCGCCCGCATCGGCGCCGCGCACTCCGTGGTCTTCGGCGGGTTCTCCGCCGACGCCATCGCCAAGCGCGTGGCGGACGCCGATGCCAAGGTCGTCATCACCTCCGACGGCGGCTACCGCCGGGGCAAGCCCGCCGCGCTGAAGCCCGCCGTCGACGACGCCGTCTCCCGCGAGGGCAGCTCCGTCGAGCACGTCCTGGTCGTGCGCCGCACCGGTCAGGACGTGGCGTGGACCGAGGGCCGCGACGTGTGGTGGCACGAGCTCACCGAGCGCCAGTCCGCCGAGCACACGCCCGAGGCCTTCGACGCCGAGAACCCGCTCTTCATCCTCTACACGTCGGGCACGACGGGTAAGCCCAAGGGCATCCTGCACACGTCCGGCGGCTATCTCACGCAGGCCGCGTACACCCACCACGCGGTCTTCGACCTCAAGCCGGAGACCGACGTCTACTGGTGCACGGCCGACATCGGCTGGGTCACCGGGCACTCGTACATCACGTACGGCCCGCTGGCGAACGGCGCGACGCAGGTCATGTACGAGGGCACGCCCGACACCCCGCACCAGGGGCGCTTCTGGGAGATCGTCCAGAAGTACGGCGTCACGATCCTCTACACCGCGCCGACCGCGATCCGGACGTTCATGAAGTGGGGCGACGACATCCCCGCGAAGTTCGACCTCTCCAGCCTGCGGGTCCTCGGCTCGGTCGGTGAGCCGATCAACCCCGAGGCCTGGATGTGGTACCGCAAGAACATCGGCGCCGACACGTGCCCCATCGTGGACACCTGGTGGCAGACCGAGACCGGCGCCATGATGATCTCGCCGCTGCCGGGCGTGACCGAGACCAAGCCGGGCAGCGCCCAGCGCGCCCTGCCGGGCATCTCCGCGACCGTCGTGGACGACGAGGCGCGCGAAGTGCCGGACGGCGGTGGCGGCTACCTCGTCCTGACCGAGCCGTGGCCCTCCATGCTGCGCACCATCTGGGGCGACGACCAGCGCTTCCTCGACACGTACTGGTCGCGCTTCGAAGGCAAGTACTTCGCCGGTGACGGCGCCAAGAAGGACGACGACGGCGACATCTGGCTCCTGGGCCGCGTGGACGACGTGATGCTCGTATCCGGGCACAACATCTCCACCACCGAGGTCGAGTCCGCGCTCGTCTCGCACCCCTCGGTCGCCGAGGCGGCCGTCGTGGGCGCCGCCGACGAGACCACCGGACAGGCCATCGTCGCCTTCGTGATCCTGCGCGGCACCGCCAACGCCGACGACGAAGGCCTCGTCGCCGACCTGCGCAACCACGTCGGCACCACCCTCGGCCCGATCGCCAAGCCCAAGCGGATCCTGCCGGTCGCCGAGCTGCCCAAGACCCGCTCCGGGAAGATCATGCGCCGCCTGCTGCGGGACGTCGCCGAGAACCGCGAGCTGGGTGACGTCACCACGCTCACGGACTCCTCCGTGATGGACCTGATCCAGACCAAGCTCCCCGCCGCACCCAGCGAGGACTAACCCAGCGAGGACTGGTCAGGCAGTCAGGCCCGAGCCAGAGAGGGGCATCCGGCACCGCGCCGGGTGCCCCTCTTGCGCATAAAGTGACGATCGCCGGATAGGTCCGGTCGCATGTTAGGTACGCTAAGGACCGCGTCAACATCGCGACAAGAGATCGCGACAAGAAGAACCTAGGTGCGCCGGGAAGTCTGGTCGGCAAGTGTTTTGTCCTGCCTACCGACCGGAGGTCGACCCCCGTGGCCGCGCCCGCACCCAGCAACAACAACCGCAAGGTCCTCGGACGGCTCTCGCTGCCCGAGCGGAACTTCGTCGCGAACGCGCTGCGCACCGAGACCGTCGGCGGTGTCCTGCTCCTCGTCGCCGCGGTCACCGCACTGATCTGGGCCAACACAGCCGGCGGGTCGTACGAGTCCGTGAGCGGCTTCCACCTGGGACCCAGCGCCCTCGGCCTCGACCTCTCCATCCAGCACTGGGCGGCCGACGGACTGCTCGCCGTCTTCTTCTTCGTCGCCGGCATCGAGCTCAAGCGTGAGCTCGTCGCGGGCGATCTGCGCGACCCCAAGGCCGCCGCCCTGCCCGTCGTCGCCGCGCTCTGCGGCATGGCCGTACCCGCTCTCGTGTACGTCCTGGTCAACACCGTCGGCGGCGGTTCCATGGACGGCTGGGCGGTGCCGACCGCCACGGACATCGCCTTCGCGCTCGCCGTCCTCGCGGTCATCGGCACCTCGCTGCCGTCCGCGCTGCGCGCCTTCCTGCTCACCCTCGCCGTCGTCGACGACCTCTTCGCGATCCTGATCATCGCGGTCTTCTTCACCAGCGACCTCAACTTCGCCGCCCTCGGCGGCGCGGTCCTCGGCCTCGCCGTCTTCTGGCTGCTGCTCCGCAAGGGCGTACGCGGCTGGTACGTCTATGTTCCGCTGGCCCTGGTCATCTGGGGGCTGATGTACAACAGCGGCATCCACGCCACCATCGCCGGTGTCGCGATGGGCCTGATGCTGCGCTGCAGCCGCCGCGAGGACGAGGAGCACTCGCCGGGCGAGCACATCGAGCACCTGGTGCGGCCTCTCTCCGCTGGTCTCGCGGTGCCGCTGTTCGCGCTGTTCAGCGCCGGTGTGATGGTGTCGGGCGGCGCGCTCGGGGACGTATTCAGCAAGCCGGAGACCCTCGGTGTGGTGCTCGGTCTCGTGGTCGGCAAGGCGGTCGGCATCTTCGGCGGCACCTGGCTGGCGGCGCGGTTCACGAAGGCCGAGCTCAACGACGAGCTCGCCTGGCCCGACGTGTTCGCGGTCGCATCCCTGGCCGGCATCGGCTTCACCGTCTCGCTCCTGATCGGCGAACTCGCCTTCACCGGGGACCCGCTGCTCACCGACGAGATCAAGGCAGCCGTCCTGATGGGGTCTCTCATCGCGGCCGTGCTCTCCGGGATCCTGCTGAAGATGCGCAACGCCCGCTACCGCGCGCTGTACGACGCCGAGGAGCGCGACGACGACCTCGACGGCATCCCCGATGTGTACGAACAGGACAAGCCGGAGTACCACCTGCGGATGGCCGCGATCTATGAGAAGAAGGCGGCCGAACACCGCAGGCTTGCCGAAGTGTCGGCCGGGGCACGCGCCGATGACGACGGTCCGGCATGATCTGAGCAGACTTGACTGCGCAGACTGAGCTGGGCGGTCGTATCTGAACAGACGTATGTGAGCACGCTTGCGCAGACGTACACAGACTTACGGAGAAGGGGAGAAGCGATGAGCACACCCGACGGGCCCGTCGGCACCGAACGCAGCCTCGGCCAGCTGGTCTCCACGGCCACCAGCGAGATGTCCGCGCTGGTGCACGACGAGATCGCGCTGGCCAAGGCCCAGCTGCGGCAGGACGTCAAGCGGGGTGCGGTCGGCGGTGGCGCGTTCGCCGCGGCGGGGGCGGTGCTGCTCTTCTCGCTGCCGATGCTGAGCTTCGCCCTGGCGTACGGCATCCGCACGTGGAGCGGCTGGAACATGGCGATCTGCTTCGTGCTCTCCTTCGCGGCGAACGTGCTGGTCGCCGGGGTGCTCGCGCTGATCGGCGTCGTCTTCGCGAAGAAGGCCAAGAAGGGCAAGGGGCCGCAGAAGGCGGCCGCGTCGGCCAAGCAGACGGCTGCCGTACTCCAGAACGTCAAGCCGCACCCGCGTTCGATGAGCCCCGCGGCTTCCACGGGTGCCACCCTCGACCGTGTCAGTGACAAGGCTGCGGCTGTGGCACGCTCGTCTTCATGACGGACCCTGCCACGCCCGCCCCCCATCCGGCCCAACCGACGTCACTCGTACGCATCGAAGGACCGTGGACCCACCGGGACGTCGCCGCCAACGGCGCCCGCTTCCACATCGCCGAGATGGGCGACGGGCCGCTGGTGCTGCTCCTGCACGGTTTCCCGCAGTTCTGGTGGACCTGGCGGCACCAGCTGGTGGCGCTGGCCGACGCGGGCTTCCGTGCGGTCGCGATGGACCTGCGGGGCGTGGGGGGCAGCGACCGTACGCCGCGGGGTTACGACCCGGCGAACCTCGCGCTCGACATCACGGGCGTCGTCAGGTCGCTCGGCGAGCCGGACGCCGCGCTCGTCGGGCACGACCTCGGCGGGTACCTCGCGTGGACGGCGGCCGTGATGCGCCCCAAGCTGGTGCGCCGCCTCGCCGTCTCCTCGATGCCGCATCCGCGGCGCTGGCGCTCGGCGATGCTGTCGGACCGCAAGCAGACCGCCGCGGGCTCGTACGTGTGGGGCTTCCAGCGGCCGTGGCTGCCGGAGCGTCAACTCGTCGCGGACGACGCGGCTCTGGTGGGGCGTCTGGTGCGGGACTGGTCGGGGCCGCGGCTTCCGGACGACGAGTCGGTGGAGACCTACCGCCGTGCCATGACGATCCCGTCGACGGCGCACTGCTCGATCGAGCCCTACCGCTGGATGGTGCGGTCGATGGCCCGCCCGGACGGCATCCAGTTCAACCGGCGCATGAAGCGCCCTGTGCGGGTTCCCACGCTGCATCTGCACGGCTCCCTGGACCCGGTGATGCGCACGCGCAGCGCGGCGGGCTCGGGCGAGTACGTCGAAGCGCCTTACCGCTGGCGGCTGTTCGACGGTCTCGGGCACTTCCCGCAGGAGGAGGACCCTGTCGCTTTCTCCACCGAGCTGGTGAACTGGCTGAAGGATCCCGAGCCGGACCGGTAGGCCGCGCGTTGCCTTGAACGGTCTCTGAACCGACGTCATGCGAACGCTTGTTCTTCGAACGGCCAATTGCCTCCCGCATAGGCCAATTGGGGCCCGTGGGCGCGATTACCGACCTTGGGGCACGGGCACACGTCGGGGTATGGGCTGGACGCACGACTACAGTGACGCAGCACGCAACCGCCGCTCGGCCACAGCGCTGAACAGCCGTGAGAGGGGCGCTCCGCACGATCCGGGCCATGAAGGCCCCGCTCAAGGCATCGGCATTCCCCACATCCTGCGCCGCAGGGCCCGCTGGGTCTCGGCGCGGCTGAGGCATACGCGCGACTGATCCGCCTGCTCCCCCGACTGCGCCCGGCTACAGCGCGCAGCCCTGGCTGTCGACCTCCTGGTTGGCGCTGCGGCCTGCCTCGATGTCCTTGCGGACCTCGTCGGCGGTGAGTGCGTAGCCGGTGTCCGGGTCGTCCAGTGACTTCGCGAAGACCACGCCGTAGACCTTGCCGTCGGGCGTGAGCAGCGGGCCGCCGGAGTTGCCCTGACGGACGGTCGCGTAGAGCGAGTACACATCGCGGCGCACGGTGCCGCGGTGATAGATGTCCGGGCCGTTGGCCGTGATGCGACCGCGCACGCGCGCGGGGCGGACGTCGTACGGACCGTTCTCCGGGAAGCCGGCGACGATCGCGTTGTCACCGCTGACCGCGTCCTTCGACGTGAACTGCAGCGCGGGCGCCTGGAGGGTCGGCACGTCGAGTACGGCGATGTCGCGCTCCCAGTCGTAGAGCACGACCTTGGCGTCGTACGTCCTGCCGTCTCCGCCTATCTGGACCGTCGGCTCGTCCACGCCACCGACCACGTGCGCGTTCGTCATCACGCGACGGTCGTCGAAGACGAAGCCGGTGCCTTCAAGGACCTTGCCGCAGCCACGGGCCTCGCCCTGCACCTTCACGATGGAGCGCTTGGCCTTCGTGGCGACCTCGCTCTTGGCGAGCTTGGGGTCGGGGGCCTGCACCTCGGTGATGGGCTCGTTCGAGAACGGGCTGAAGACCTGCGGGAAGCCGTTGCGCGCGAGGACCGAGGAGAAGTCCGCGAACCACGTGTCGGCCTGATTGGGCAGCGTGCGCGAGACGCCGAGCAGGATCTTGGAGTTGCGTACTTCCTTGCCGACCGTCGGCAGCGTCGTGCCCGCGAGGGCGGAGCCGATCAGCCAGGCGACGAGGAGCATCGCCAGTACGTTGACCAGCGCGCCGCCCGTGGCGTCCAGGGCGCGGGCGGGCTGCCAAGTGATGTACCGGCGCAGCTTGTTGCCCAAGTGCGTGGTGAAGGCCTGGCCGATGGAGGCACACACGATCACGATGACCACGGCGACGACGGCGGCCGTCGTGCTCACCGCTCCCTCGTCGTCCGTGAGGGCGCCCCAGATGACGGGCAGCAGGTACACCGCGACGAGTCCGCCGCCCAGGAAACCGATCACCGACAGGATGCCGACGACGAATCCCTGGCGGTAGCCGACGACCGCGAACCACACGGCGGCGACCACCAACAGGATGTCCAGCACGTTCACCGATTCAATCCTCGCCTCGCATCGCGGTCGCCACGTCCCCGCAACCTTGTCATGCGCGCCAGTCGAGCGGCACCTGCTTGGTGCGGTCCCAGGGGCGCTCCCAGCCTGCGAAGTGCAGGATTCTGTCGATCACTCCGGCCGTAAAACCCCAGACCAGAGCGGATTCGACGAGGAAGGCCGGGCCTTGGTGGCCGCTCGGATGAACCGTCGTCGCGCGGTTGGCGGGATCCGTGAGATCAGACACGGGGACGGTGAAGACGCGGGCGGTCTCGGCCGGGTCGACGACGCCGACGGGGGTGGGCGAGCGCCACCAGCCGAGCACCGGGGTCACCACGAAGTCGCTCACCGGGATGAAGAGCTTGGGCAGCACGCCGAAGAGCTGGACGCCCCGGGGATCGAGCCCGGTCTCCTCCTCGGCCTCGCGCAGGGCGGCGCGCAGGGGGCCGTCGGCGAGCGGATCGCCGTCCTCGGGGTCGAGGGAGCCGCCGGGGAAGGAGGGCTGGCCCGCGTGCGAGCGCAGGCTGCCCGAACGCTCCATCAGGAGCAGCTCGGGGCCGCGGTCGCCCTCTCCGAAGAGGATCAGCACGGCGGACTGGCGCCCGGCGCCGCTCTCCGGGGGCAGGAAGCGGCTGAGCTGGGTCGGCCGGACGGTCTCGGCGGCGCGGGCGACGGGATCCAGCCAGGCGGGGAGGCCCTCGGTGCTGAGGCGCGCGTATCCGTTCGGGCTGCCCGTCTGGTGCGCGCCCGGACTGCCCGTCAGGTGGCCGCCGGGGCTGCCTGGCGCGTGGCCTGCGGGGCCGCCCGGCGCGTGCTCGGCGGGGCTGCCTGTGCGGCCGGGGCTCTGGCCGGGTGTCCGGCCGGTTCCTTGGAAGCCGTTCCCATCACTCATGTGCGTATCGCTCGTGTCGGTTGTCTCGCTCGTGTCGCTCGCGTGCGTCATCGGCACCCCCGTCCAACTGTGGACAACGCCTGTGGACCCTCGGTTGGTTCCTCGCTCATGCCGCGCCCAGCGGGGGCGCCGCCTTTCCCGGATAGTCCGGCGGGGGCTTGAGGCGCTGGCCGGGCAGGCCGCCCATCTCGTACTTCAGGAGCTTCTTCGCCTTCTCCGGGTCGGTCTCACCCTCTCCGTACGACGGACAGAGGCCGGCGATCGGGCAGGCGCCGCAGGCGGGCTTGCGGGAGTGGCAGATCCGGCGGCCGTGGAAGATCACGCGGTGCGAGAGCATCGTCCACTCGCTCTTCGGGAAGAGGTCGGCGATGGCGGCCTCGACCTTCACCGGGTCGGTCTCCTCGGTCCACTTCCAGCGCCGGACGAGCCGCCCGAAGTGGGTGTCCACGGTGATCCCGGGGACACCGAAGGCGTTCCCGAGCACGACGAACGCGGTCTTGCGGCCTACGCCGGGCAGCTTGACCAGGTCTTCTATGCGGCCGGGGACCTCGCCGCCGTGGTTGTCCCGCAGGGCTGCGGCGAGCCCCATGATCGACTTCGTCTTCGCCCGGAAGAAACCGGTCGGCCGGATCAACTCCTCGACCTCTTCCGGGTTGGCGGCGGCCAGGTCCTCCGGCGTTGGATACGCGGCGAAAAGGCGCGGGGTCGTCTGGTTCACCCGCAGGTCGGTGGTCTGCGCGGAGAGGACCGTGGCGACGAGCAGCTCGAAGGGGTTCTCGAAGTCCAGCTCGGGGTGGGCGTACGAGTACACCTCCGCGAGCTCGCGGTTGATGCGGCGGGCCCTCCGGACGAGGGAGGCGTGGGACTCGGGCTTGGCTTTGGCCTTGGTCTTGGTCTTGGCCGGGGCGGTGGCTTTCTTGGCCGGGGCGGCCTGCTTGGTCGCGGCGGCCTGCTTCGCCGGGGCGGCCTTATTGGTCGCGGCGGCCTTCTTGGTCGCGGCTGTGGCTTTCTTGGTCACGGCCGTCTTCTTTGCTGCGGTTTTCTTCGCTGCGGTGGCCTTCTTGACCGGGGTGGGTTTCGCCGCGCCCGCGGTGGCCTGATTCTTCTCCGAAGGCTTGCTCACCGGTGGCACCCTTGTCCCTTTTGTCGCATTCTCTGGTTCAGTGGAAGCGTGTTCGCCCACAGCGGAATCCGGGCGGCATGTAACCTTCCCAGTCCCCATGGCCTGTGCTCTCACCGGCTTTTTGGACACCCGGCCAGCCTAGAGCCCGACACTGACATCCGCCCTGGACCCTATGGATCGGCCCCCAATTGGCCCCCTCCCGCACAGCATGCGACGCCAGTGCGGCAGACTTGTGACTGATCACACTGTTTGGACGGTCCGGCAAAATGGGGACCACGGTCCCCTGATGCAGGTCGACAAGGAGAGAACTCGTGGACGACGTTCTGCGGCGCGCCCCGCTCTTCGCGGCGCTCGATGACGAACAGGCCGCGGAGCTCCGCGCCTCCATGAGTGAGGTGACGCTCGCGCGCGGGGATGCGCTGTTCCATGAGGGCGACCCCGGAGACCGCCTTTATGTGGTCACCGAGGGCAAGGTGAAGCTTCACCGCACCTCACCCGACGGCCGCGAGAACATGCTCGCGGTGCTCGGCCCCGGCGAGCTCATCGGTGAGCTCTCGCTGTTCGACCCGGGCCCGCGTACGGCAACCGCCTCCGCGCTCACCGAGGTCAAGCTGCTCGGCCTCGGCCACGGCGACCTTCAGCCGTGGCTGAACGCACGGCCCGAGGTGGCCGCGGCGCTGCTGCGTGCCGTTGCCCGGCGCCTGCGCAAGACCAACGACCAGATGTCCGATCTGGTCTTCTCCGACGTGCCCGGGCGTGTGGCCCGCGCCCTTCTGGACCTGTCGCGCCGCTTCGGCGTGCAGTCCGAGGAGGGCATCCACGTCGTGCACGACCTCACGCAGGAAGAGCTGGCCCAGCTGGTCGGCGCCTCCCGCGAGACGGTCAACAAGGCACTGGCGGACTTCGCCGGGCGCGGGTGGCTTCGGCTTGAGGCTCGCGCGGTGATTCTGCTGGATGTGGAGCGGTTGGCGAAGCGGTCACGCTGACGCTGTTTCTTGTACGTGGATGGGGTTCCGCCTCTCTTGGAGGCGGGGCCCCATCTGCGCTTCCGCACAAGCCTTTCCCGCCCACCCACCCGATTGCCCCGCGGTGGGGGGGTGGGTTGCCGTGGAGGGCTGGGCGGGTACGGGATCGGTGCGTGGGTCAGTTGCCGCCTCGGTGGGCGGGATCGGGGCGTGGGTGATCTGCCCGCCGGTTCGATTTGCGGGGCAGTGGCTTGGCGTTTGGGCTAGATCAAGCCGTGTTCGCGCAAGTAGTCCAGTTGTGCCCGTACCGACAGTTCCGCTGCCGGCCACAAGGAGCGGTCCACGTCCGCGTACACATGGGCTACCACCTGCGACGGCGCCGCGTGGCCGTTCTCGACGGCCGTCTCGACCTGGGCCAGGCGGTTCGCGCGGTGCGCCAGGTAGAACTCGACCGCGCCCTGGGCGTCCTCCAGGACCGGGCCGTGGCCCGGCAGGACCGTGTGCACGCCGTCGTCGACCGTCAGGGACCTCAGGCGCCGCAGGGAGTCCAGATAGTCCCCCAGGCGGCCGTCAGGGTGCGCCACGACCGTCGTACCGCGGCCCAGGACCGTATCGCCCGTCAGGACCGCCTGATCGGCCGGGAGATGGAAGCAGAGGGAATCCGCGGTGTGGCCCGGCGTCGGGACCACGCGCAGCTCCAGGCCGCCCGTCGTGATCACGTCACCCGCGCCCAGGCCCTCGTCGCCGAGGCGCAGGGCCGGGTCGAGGGCCCGCACCTTGGAGCCGGTCAGCTCGGCGAAGCGCGCGGCGCCCTCCGCGTGGTCCGGGTGGCCGTGGGTGAGCAGGGTGAGCGCGACCCGCTGCCCGGCCTTCTCCGCCGTGGCGATGACGTGCTGGAGGTGTACGTCGTCCAGGGGGCCCGGGTCGATGACGACCGCGAGCCCCGAGCCGGGTTCGGAAACGATCCAGGTGTTGGTTCCGTCCAGGGTCATCGCCGACGCGTTGGGCGCGAGGACGTTGACCGCGCGGGCGGTGGCGGGACCGCTGAGGACCCCGCCCCGGGGCTGGCCGGGGAGGGCGGCGGCTTCGGTCATGCGGGGGTGACTCCCGTCCGGTTCGTGGGCATGGCCCTGGGGGTGGGGGTGGTCATGCGGGACGGCTCCCCGTGGGGATGTGCTTGGTGAACTCCTCGTGGCCCGGCCAGGTCAGCACCAACTCGTCGTCCTCCAGGCGCGCTTGGGCCAGGACCGGGGTCAGATCGCGCTCCGGGGCGCCGGCCAGGGCTTCGGCCGCCGACCCGTAGGGGCTCAGTTGACGCAGGGTCGCGATGGTCGGCGGCATCATCAGGAGGTCGCCCTTGTCGTAACCGGCCGTGGCCTCCCCCGGGGCGATCCACACCGTGCGGTCGGCCTCCGTGGAGGCGTTGCGGGTGCGCTGCCCCTCCGGGAGGGCCGCCACGAAGAAGAACGTGTCGTAGCGCTTCGGCTCGAACTCCGGAGTGATCCAGCGCGCCCACGCGGCAAGGAGGTCACTACGGAGGACCAGGCCCCGGCGGTCCAGGAACTGGGCGAAGGAGAAGTCGCGGGCCACCAGGGCCTCGCGGTCCGCCTCCCAGTCGTCGCCCGTGGTGTCGCCGACGACGCTCGACGGGGTCGGCCCCGCGAGCAGCACGCCCGCTTCCTCGAACGTCTCGCGGACGGCGGCGCACACGATCGCCTGGGCGCCCGGCTCGTCCACGCCGAGGCGCTCCGCCCACGTCGCGAGCGAGGGGCCCGCCCAGCGCACGAGGTGGTCGTCGTCGCGCGGGTCCACGCCACCGCCCGGATACGCGTACGCGCCTCCGGCGAAGGCCATGGAGGCGCGTCTGCGCAGCATGTGTACGGCGGGGCCCGTCACGGAGTCCCGAAGGAGCATGACCGTGGCCGCCCGGCGCGGAGTCGCGGGAATCAGTTCGCCGCTGCTCAGCGCACGGATGCGGTCGGGCCACTCCGGGGGGTACCACTGCCCATTAGCCATGGGCGGAGGCTATCCCCTAGTGGGCTGATGTTCGAGAGGCAACTATCGGGTGCCAGAAGGCGGCCGACAAGCAAGCCGTCAACGAAGCGACCAGGCGGCGATCACGCCTCGGTCAGCTCCACCTGGACCTCGACCTCGACAGGCGCGTCGAGCGGCAGGACCGCCACGCCCACGGCGCTGCGGGCGTGCACGCCCTTGTCGCCGAGGACCTCGCCCAGCAGCTCGCTGGTGCCGTTGATCACGCCGGGCTGGCCCGTGAAGTCCGGGGCCGAGGCCACGAAGCCGACGACCTTCACGACGCGCTTGACGCGGTCCAGGTCACCGGCGACGGACTTCACCGCGGCGAGGGCGTTCAGGGCGCACGTGCGGGCCAGTTCCTTGGCCTCCTCGGGCGTCACCTCCGCGCCGACCTTGCCGGTCACCGGAAGCTTGCCCTCCACCATCGGGAGCTGGCCCGAGGTGTAGACGTACACACCGGACTGGACCGCCGGCTGATAGGCGGCGATCGGCGGCACGACCTCGGGCAGGGTCATGCCGAGCTCGGCGAGCTTCGCCTCGACGGCCCCGCTCATGCCTGCTTCTCCCGCTTCAGGTAGGCCACGAGCTGCTCAGGGTTGTTCGGCCCGGGGACGACCTGGACGAGCTCCCAGCCGTCCTCGCCCCAGGTGTCCAGAATCTGCTTCGTGGCATGGACGAGCAGCGGCACGGTTGCGTATTCCCACTTGGTCATATGGCCGACTGTAGCCGTTCTGAGGCACTGCTCACGGTGGCCTCCTGCTTAGCCCGGACGCCGACTGGTTAGGCTCGGAAGTGTGAGCAGGCTCCAGGTCGTCAGCGGCAAGGGCGGTACCGGCAAGACCACGGTGGCCGCCGCACTCGCGCTCGCCCTCGCGACGGAGGGCAAGCGCACCCTCCTCGTGGAGGTCGAGGGCAGACAAGGCATCGCGCAGCTCTTCGAGACCGAAGCGCTGCCGTATGAGGAGCGGAAGATCGCCGTCGCTCCCGGGGGCGGGGAGGTGTACGCCCTCGCCATCGATCCCGAACTGGCATTGCTCGACTACCTCCAGATGTTCTACAAGCTGGGGGGCGCGGGACGCGCGCTCAAGAAACTCGGCGCCATCGACTTCGCCACCACCGTCGCGCCGGGTCTGCGGGACGTCCTGCTGACCGGCAAGGCCTGCGAAGCCGTACGCCGCAAGGAGAAGAGCGGGCGGTACACGTACGACTGCGTGGTGATGGACGCGCCGCCCACCGGCCGCATCACGCGCTTCCTGAACGTGAACGACGAGGTGGCGGGGCTCGCCAAGATCGGCCCGATACACAATCAGGCGCAGGCCGTGATGCGCGTGCTCAAGTCGCCCGAGACGGCGGTCCACCTGGTGACGCTGCTCGAAGAGATGCCCGTCCAGGAGACCGCCGACGGGATCGCCGAGCTGCGTGCCGCGAAGCTCCCCGTGGGGCGCGTCATGGTCAACATGGTGCGGCCCGCGCTGCTCGACGAGGCCGCCCTCGAACTCGGGCTCGGCGGGACCCCGCGCACCGCCATCGCCAAATCCCTGTCCGCCGCCGGACTCGGCGGGGCCCGCCGCGGAGGTGTCGCCGAGCGTCTGGTCGACCCGCTCCTGGAGCAGGCCGCCGAGTACGCCGAGCGGTACGCCCTGGAGGGCTCCCAGCGGTCCGTCCTCGGCGACCTCGGCCTCCCCCTGCACGAACTCCCGCTGCTGGCCGGGGGAATGGACCTGGCAGGGCTCTACGAACTCGCCACGGAACTGCGGAAGCAAGGGATCGCATGACCAGGGATCGCATGACCTCGGACCCGGCACGAGACCCGGACACGGCACGCCCCCTGGACCCGGCCCGCACGCTCGACGTGGACGCCCTGATCGACGACCCGAAGACCCGCATCGTGGTGTGCTGCGGCTCCGGAGGCGTCGGCAAGACGACCACGGCGGCCGCGCTCGGCCTGCGCGCCGCCGAACGGGGCCGCAAGGTCGTCGTCCTGACCATCGACCCGGCGCGCCGGCTCGCCCAGTCCATGGGGATCGACTCGCTCGACAACGTCCCGCGCAAGGTCAAGGCGGTCGACGGCGAGGGCGAGCTGCACGCCATGATGCTCGACATGAAGCGCACCTTCGACGAGATCGTCGAGGCGCACGCGGACAAGGAGCGGGCGAGCGCGATCCTCGGCAACCCCTTCTACCAGTCGCTCTCGGCGGGCTTCGCGGGCACGCAGGAGTACATGGCGATGGAGAAGCTGGGGCAGCTACGCTCCCGCGACGAGTGGGACCTGATCGTCGTCGACACGCCGCCCTCGCGCTCGGCCCTGGACTTCCTCGACGCGCCCAAGCGCCTCGGCTCCTTCCTGGACGGGAAGCTGATCCGGGTGCTCATGGCCCCGGCGAAGGTGGGCGGCCGGGCCGGGATGAAGTTCCTGAACGTCGGAATGTCGATGATGACGGGGGCCCTGGGCAAGCTGCTCGGCGGCCAACTGCTGCGTGACGTCCAGACGTTCGTGGCCGCGATGGACACCATGTTCGGCGGCTTCCGCACCCGCGCGGACGCCACGTACCGGCTGCTCCAGGCGCCGGGCACGGCGTTCCTCGTGGTGGCGTCGCCGGAGCGGGACGCGCTGCGCGAGGCGGCGTACTTCGTGGAGCGCCTGGCCGCCGACGACATGCCGCTCGCCGGTCTCGTCCTGAACCGGGTGCACAGCAGCGGCGCCGCTCAGCTCTCGGCCGAGCGGGCGCTCGCCGCCGCGGAAAATCTTGAAGAGAGCCGCATTGTGGATCAGGAGGACGGGAAGGTTGGAGTTCGTAGCTCCCACGAGGCTCCCGGCAACTCCCCCGAGGCCCCTGGCAGTTCCCGGACTCCCGCACCTTCTGACGCATCCTCGGAAGAACCCTCCGAGGAGTCCTCCGAAGCGCCCGAAGCACCTGCCGAAACGCTTGAAGCGCCTGACGAAGCGCCCGAAGCACCTTCTGAACTCCATGACACGCATCCGCATGACACGCATCCGCCCGTGGCACAGCTGACCGCAGGGCTGCTGCGACTGCACGCGGAGCGCATGCAGCTGCTCGCGCGCGAACAGCGCACGCGCGACCGCTTCACCGCGCTTCACCCCGAGGTTGCCGTGGCCGAAGTGACGGCGCTGCCGGGCGATGTGCACGACCTGGCAGGCCTTCGGGCCATCGGGGACCGGCTCGCGACCGGTACTGATGGTGATCCGGCCGGAGCTGCCTGAGCAGTTCCTGAGCAGCGGGACCGGCGCACGCTGCCACGCGGCCGGTGGGGGCCTGCCCATGAGGGCATTCCCCACCGCCACGCGGCGGACGGGCTGACCCGACGGGCGCTAACCCACTGCCGCGTAGCTCTCGTACGTCTCGTCGTCCTCCAAGTCCACGGGCAGCAGGCCCGCGCCACGCTCGTACTCGGAGCGCGCCGTCTCCAGCAGACGGCGCCATGAGGTGACTGTTGGACGCCTGCGCAGCAATGCGCGGCGCTCCCGCTCAGTCATGCCACCCCACACGCCGAACTCGACGCGGTTGTCCAGCGCATCGGCCAGGCACTCCGTGCGCACCGGGCAGCCGGTGCACACCGCCTTGGCCCTGTTCTGCGCTGCTCCTTGAACGAACAGTTCATCTGGATCGGTAGTGCGGCAGGCCGCCTGCGCACTCCAGTCGGTTACCCAGCCCATACCGGCGCCGTCCTCTCCCGAATCGAGGCTCCCCCACGGCGGCAGCGGCATATTCACCGCCGCCAGTTGAGGACGTTACGGAAGGTGGGCACAGCGCAACACCCCCTTCGGGCCCAATCTTGAATGGCCCGAACGGACTATGCGTAAGCGGCAGATCACCCGACGGAGTGAGCTGGCGACATGCGTGATTAACCCGGCAAATGCGGGCACTTCAGCTGAGTCACAACGGGCATCGAATGCCGCATGAGGCGAATTCGGACACGCTTTCCCTAGCCCCAAAAGAGCAGAGGGAGTCCCCATTCGGGATTCGGGACCGACGGAGGGGTTGTTGCCAAACCGCACTGCTGTGACAGTTGAGAGCAGCTTAGGCCAAGGCATTGAGGCGTGTCCGGCGAATCAGAACGTAGGCTGCCCCCATGGGAAAGAAGCGCTCGGGCGGTGGTCTGTCACCAACTCAGCAGGCCGCGAAGTTCCTAGGTGTCAGCGTGCTCGCGGGAGCCGTGCTGGCAGGTATCGCCCTGCCCGCGGCCGGCGCGCTCGGCCTCGCGGCGAAGGGCTCGGTGGAGGAGTTCGACGACATCCCCTCCAACATGGAGCAGCCGCCGCTGAGTCAGCGCACCACCATCCTCGACAGCGAGGGCGGCTCCATCGCCACGGTCTACTCGCGTGACCGCACGGTGGTCCCCCTCAAGGAGATCTCGCCGTACATGCAGAAGGCGATCGTCGCGATCGAGGACTCGCGCTTCTACGAACACGGCGCGATCGACGCGAAGGGCATCCTGCGCGCGCTGAACCAGAACGCCCAGAGCGGCGGCGTCTCCCAGGGCGCGTCCACGCTCACCCAGCAGTACGTGAAGAACGTCTTCGTCGAGGAGGCCGGCGACGACCCGACGAAGGTCGCCGAGGCCACCCAGCAGACCCTCGGGCGCAAGATCCGCGAGCTGAAGTACGCGATCCAGGTCGAGGACAAGCTGGGCAAGAAGCGCATCCTCAGCAACTACCTGAACATCACGTACTTCGGACAGCAGGCGTACGGAGTCGAGGCCGCGGCCCAGCGCTACTTCTCCAAGCCCGCCAAGAGCCTCCAGGTCCAGGAGGCCGCGCTGCTTGCCGGCATCGTGCAGTCCCCCAGCCGGTACGACCCGGTCAACGACACCGAGGAAGCCACCAAGCGCCGCAACACGGTGCTGCAGCGGATGGCCGAGACGCACGACATCACGCAGGCGGAGGCCGCGGCGGCGAAGGAGAAGCCGCTCGGCCTGAAGGTGAGCAGGCCCAAGAACGGCTGCATCACGGCCGTCAGCGGCGCCGGGTTCTTCTGTGACTACGTACGCGAGGTCTTCCTCTCCGACCCCGTCTTCGGCAAGACCAAGGAAGCCCGTGCCAAGGTCTGGAACCAGGGCGGTCTGCGGATCAAGACCACCCTCGACCCGCAGGCACAGCAGTCGGTGCAGGCGTCGATAAAGGATCACGTCAACCAGAGCGACGACGTGGCCACGGCGGCCACCATCGTCGAGCCGGGCAGCGGCAAGATCCTGGGCATGGGCCAGTCGCGGCCCTACGGCTTCAAGAAGGACGAGACCACGATCAACCTCTCCGTGGACGACTCCATGGGCGGCGGCGCGGGCTACCAGCCGGGATCGACCTTCAAGCCGATCGTCGCGGCGGCCGCCCTGGAGGGCGGCATGCCGCCGACGAAGAGCTACGGCGCTCCGTACGAGATGCCCTACCCCGACAGCGTCGCGGCGTGCGACGGCAAGAAGTGGGTGAACTCGGGCGGCGCGAAGCTCACCAACGAGAACGAGTCCGAGGTCGGCCCCTACGGCATGAAGGAAGCGACCGCGAAGTCGGTCAACACCTACTACGTGGAGATGATCGGCGACATCGGCATCTGCCCGGTGACGAAGATGGCCAAGGAGATGGGCGTCGAGCGGGCGGACGGCCGCAAGATGGACCAGGCGCCGTCGATCGCGCTCGGCACCCAGGAGATGTCGCCGCTGACGATGGCGGGCGCGTACGCGACGTTCGCCTCGCGCGGCAAGTACTGCTCGCCCGTCGCGATCGAGTCGATCGCCGCTCCGGGCGGCAAGACGCTGCCGGTGCCGAAGTCGACGTGCTCGCGCGCGATGTCTCCGAAGACGGCCGACACGATCAACACCCTCCTCAAGGGCGTGGTCGAGGACGGAACCGGCCAGCAGGCCGGCCTCGGCTCCCGCCCGAGCGCGGGCAAGACGGGTACGACCGACTACCGCTACGCCGCCTGGTTCGTCGGCTACACCCCGAACATGTCGGGCGCGGTCTGGGTCGGCGACCCGCAGCACAAGCGGCAGATGGTCGACATCACCATCGGCGGAGTCCCGTACGACAAGGTCTTCGGTGGTGAGGTCCCCGGTCCGATCTGGCGGGACGCGATGAGCGGCGCGCTGGCGGGCAAGCCCGCGCCGGGCTTCAACACCATCCACATCCCGGACGGCGACAAGGGCAAGGACAAGGACAAGCCGCACGAGGACAACAAGCCGGGTGGCGGCGGCCACGGCGGTGGCGGAAATGGCGGAGGCGGCAACGGCGGGGGCGGCGATCCCTGGCCGGACATCTCGCTGCCGCCGGACGTCATCGGCGGGAACGGCAATGGGGGCGGCATCGGTGGGGGCTGGGACCGGTGAGCGGTGAGCGGTGAGCGGTAACCGGTAACAGGTGACCGGTGACCGGTAGCTCTTCCGGCTCCTCCGCTTGATACGTGGATGAGGGCGCCCCCTGCTTCAGGGGGCGCCCTCATCATTCCCGTACGTGAGTGTGCTCAGCCCGCGAGCAGCTGCTTGACCACGGCGGCGACGCGGCCGCCCTCCGCCAGGCCCGCGACCTTCGGGTTCACGATCTTCATGACCTGGCCCATGGCCCGCGGCCCCTCGGCGCCGGCGGCCCTGGCCTCCTCGACGGCCTGGGCGACGATCGCCCGGAGCTCGTCCTCGGAGAGCTGCTTCGGCAGGTACTCGGCGAGGATCTCGCCCTCCGCCTTCTCCTTCTCGGCCTGCTCGGCGCGGCCGCCGTTGGCGAAGGCCTCCGCAGCCTCGCGGCGCTTCTTCGCCTCGCGGGCGATCACCTTCTGCACCTCGTCGTCGGAGAGCTCGCGGGCCGTCTTGCCCGAGACCTCCTCCTTCGTGATGGCGGTGAGGGTCAGCCGGAGCGTCGAGGAGCGCAGCTCGTCGCGCCCCCTGATAGCGGCGGTGAGGTCTTCCTGAAGCTTCGCCTTGAGCGTGGTCATGCGGTGATTGTCGCAGGTGCGTACGGCCCGACGCCCGCTGATTTACGGGGCCTTCGGGTCTGACACGATGGGTGGATGCGCGCGCGATACGCAGTACCTCTGGGAATCACGGCGACGGCCGCCGCCGGTCTGGCCTACTCGGTGGGCATTGAAGCCCGCCTCTTCCGACTGCGACGGGTCACGGTGCCGGTCCTTCCGCCGGGGATGCGACCGCTCAGAGTCCTCCAGGTGTCGGACATCCACATGGTGTCCGGACAACGCAAGAAGCAGCGCTGGCTGCGCTCCCTCGCGGGCCTTCGCCCCGACTTCGTGATCAACACCGGGGACAACCTCTCCGACCCGGAGGGCGTGCCGGAGACGCTGGACGCGCTCGGCCCGCTGATGCAGTTCCCCGGGGCGTACGTCTTCGGCTCGAACGACTACTACGGCCCGAAGCCGCGCAACCCCGCCCGCTACCTGCTTGAGAAGGTGCAGGGCAAGCACGGCCTGAACGGCAACCCGCCCGCCGTCGGCGTCATCCACAACCCGTGGGAGGACCTGCGCGACGGGTTCGACGCCGCGGGTTGGCTGAACCTCACCAACACCCGGGACGCGCTGAAGATCGAGGGCTACGAGATCGGCCTCACCGGCGTGGACGACCCGCACATCAAGCGCGACCGGTACGCGCACGTGGCGGGCGGTCCCGACGCGGGCGCCGACTTCTCGATGGGCATCGTGCACGCCCCGTACCTGCGCAGCCTCGACGCCTTCACGGCCGACGGCTACCCCTTGATCCTCGCGGGGCACACGCACGGCGGCCAGGTGTGCATCCCCTTCTACGGGGCGCTGGTCACCAACTGCGACCTGGACACGGACCGCGTGAAGGGCCTGTCGACGCACGAGGCGGAGGGGCAGACGTCGTACATGCACGTCTCGGCGGGCTGCGGCGCGAACCGCTACACCCCGATGCGCTTCGCGTGCCCGCCGGAGGCGACGCTGCTTACGTTGACTGCTCGGGGCTGAGGGGTCCCTCCCGGGGGGGCGGGCTGGGGCCGGCGTGGACCGCCCCCGGGCCGGGAGCTGCCCCCCTGCTTCTCTGCCGCGCTGCGGATGAGCGGAACGGTGCTTACCGTGGGGACATGATCACGCGGACCTCGTCGACCGCCCCGGCGGAGGCGGTCGTGCCGCGCCCGCGCCGCCCCGTGACCGCGGCCTTCCGGGCACTGGTCGCCCTGGCCGCGGTCACCGGCATCGTGATCGACCTGGTCATCGGCAGCCCACTGCGGGTGCTCAGCTACTTCACCATCCAGAGCAATGTGCTGTTGGCGGTGGTCTTCACCTTCTCGGCCCTGCGCGCCTGGCGGGGCCACCGCGCACTGCCTCCGCTCCTGACCGGCGGCACGCTGCTCTTCATCTCGATCACGGGCCTCGTCTACCACTTCGTCCTGGCCAACGGTTCGAGCGGCTTCGCCATGACGGACGACATCGAGGCGTACTCCGGCTGGCACTCCCTCTCCAACCAACTGCTGCACACCGTGACCCCGATCGGCGCGCTCCTCGACTGGCTCCTGCTCACCCGCCCCGGCGGCCTCCGCCTGCATCACGCCGCGCAGTGGATGGTCTACCCGCTCGCCTACCTGGCCTTCGCCCTGACCCGCGGCGCGCTCATGTCCCCCGGCTCACCGGCGCGCTACCCCTACCCGTTCCTGGACGTCGAGGTGCACGGATACGCGGGGGTCCTGGCCAACGCGGTCTTCTTCGGCCTGGCCTTCTACGCGCTGGCCCTGCTCCTGGTCGGCCTGGACCGGATCCGCCCAGGTCGCCGAGGCACGGTGCGGCCCGGGAGCAAGGGCCCGAAAACCGGATTTCGTCTCCGGGCGCCGGTCCGCTAAAGTAATCGATGTCGCCACGACCTGCGCAGCGGGCCGGTGGAGCAACGACATCGGGGTGTAGCGCAGCTTGGCAGCGCGCTTCGTTCGGGACGAAGAGGTCGTGGGTTCAAATCCCGCCACCCCGACAGCTGAAACAGCAGGTGGCCTGCCTACTCTTAAGAGTGGGTAGGCCACCTGCTTTTTGTGCGTGTCTATCTGCGTGACTACCGCTCCGGAGCGGGCTTGAAGATGCCGTCCATGACCACGGCGCCGGTCTGGATCACAGGCCAGGCCGGATCTGCTTCCGATAGACCTCCTCGGTCACAGCGGTCCCCGAGTGGCCGACGAGCCAGGAAATCTCCTCCAGGGGCACGCCACTGTCGGAGAGCAGCGACACGAAGCTGTGCCGGAGCTCCCGAGGCGTCCACTCGTCGGCATCGATCCCCTCCGCATCCTTGAGGGCCACCCGGAAGGCACGGCGGACGTTGGTCGCATCCAGCGGCTTGCCGACAGCAGAGGAGAAGACGAGCCCCTTCTCCTCCCAGCCGTCACCGGCGCCGAGGCGCTCCCACCCCTGGTCCTCGAACTGCGCCCACAGCACTTCCACGCACCGCGCAGGCAGGGCGAGCGTGCGCCGGGACTTCCGCGTCTTGGTGTCCCCGCCGCGTCGGACCGACCGCCACACGGCGATGTGCGGAGGCTGCGGCGGATTGACGTCCGGCCTGCCCCTGAGAAACACGTGGTCCCAGGTCAGCGCGCGAAGCTCCTCGGTGCGGGCACCGGTCAGCAGGGCGACGACGATGTACGCGTACATCGAGGTCCCCTCGGCCGCCTTGAGCACGGCCTCCGCCTGGACCAAGGTGAGCGCCTTGGACGGGCGCCCCGGACGGCCGGCCGGAACGGCGCACAGCTCGACGACGTTGCGCTTCACCTTGTCCCGCGCCATGGCCCGCTTGACCGAGCGATTGAGGCAGGAGTGCAGCCCCCGCAGGGTGCGCGTGCTGAGCGTCCGAGCTTTGACCGCCAACCAACGGTCGACGTCCTCCGCACTGAGATCACGGAGCTTTCGCGCTCCCAGGCTTGGGATCACGTGGGTCCGACTCAGCCCGGTGACGGTCTCGATCGTGCTCTCGTCACGCCCCGCCAGGCCGTACGTGAGCCAGTCGTTCACTGCGTCCGCGACGGTGTAGTTGGTGGGCGCGATGGCGAGCCCGTCCTCGTGATCGCGCAATACCTCCTTGAGCTTGTTCTTCGTCTCTGTCTTGGTCCTGCCACTCGCCCGCTTGACGATGCTCTTGCCGCTCGGATCGAAGCCCAGATTCGCGGTGGCGATCCAGCGCTGCCGCTTCGCATCCCAGTGCAGGCCGCCGTCACCACGGCTACGACGCATGGTCATCAGGCAGCACGCTCCATCTGCCCTGCGATGAACTCGGCGAGAGCGGCAGCGGGGATACGTCGGCATCGCCCGATGGCAACAGAAGGCAGACGCCGAGTGCGAATCAGGTCGTAGACCTTGGAGCGCCTGACCTTCAGGCGAGCCATGACATCGGCCACGGTTAACAGCTCGTCGTCACGCATGCGTTGGTTCTCCTTCTGTTCCGGGTGCGGGTTCGATGGATTCGGCGAGCCAGGCTTCGGCATCAGTGAGGCCGGTTCCGGCATAGACCCAGTGGGCGAGAACGAGGGTCGTGTCGCCCCCCACCTCCGGATTTCCGTAGGTGGTCGGGTCAGCGGTGGCCGCTGTGGCTTGTGCTGCGCGCCATTCGGCACGGGCAGTGCGGAGCGCGCCGAGGGTGGTCGAGTAGCGGCGGGACTTTGTCGAGAAATGGCCGCGGAAGCCGAGCATGTGGGCCCAGGCCCGAAGCCGGAGTTCCGCCAGTTCCTTGCGGGCGCCGAGAGCCCAGGCGGTGCGGACCATGCGGCGGGCGTGGTCGCTGATGTCGAGCTGGTCGAGTTCGGCGAGGAACCTGACCGGACGGTCGAGAGCTCCCGTGGCAGTCTCGGCGCCCTTGGTGGCGTACTTGGCGATGTACGCAGCGACTACGTTGCCACACAACTTGCCCACTCGTCTATACAAGTATGCCTGTTGGGATGTACGAGTTCGGGGAAGCGACCACCGTGCACCACGGCCGTCAGGCCCTCACGTGGCCGGGAGCTGGTACGACAGGACGTAGGCGTCCGCCGCCATGACGGTGTCGCAGACCTCCACGGCCCGCCCTTCGGTGTCATACGCGGTGCGGATCAGGTGGATCACGGGCACGCCAGAGGCCAGCCGGAGCGTCCGCACTTCTGACGGCGCGGGCATCCGGGCCCGGATCTCCTCCTCGAAGTGGTCGAGGTGGTGCCCCAGCTCTTCGAGGCGGGCGTAGATGCCGCCGGGGCCGGGGTTGGGTTCAGCGATCTGCGTACCGCGCGCGATGTCGAGCGGAAGGTAGGAGGTGGCGAACTCAACCGGGCGGCCGTCGAGCAGATACCGACGCCGACGAGCGAGCACGCGCCGTACGGAGCCGAGGCGGGTGGAGATGTCCTGAGTGGCCTTCTCTTCCTTGACCTCCAGGCTGTCGACCTGGGGATGGCTGCCCGCAGCGTCGGCCTCGACGATGAAGGCGGACTTGCCTTGCTCACGGTGGCGCCGGGCGAAGCGGTCGGAGGCCAGGCGTCGGACCGGCGGCCGTGGCCGTACGAAGACGCCCTTGCCGTGTTCGGCGTGGACCAGGCCCTCACCCGTGAGAACCGAGAAGGAGTTCCGAACGGTCATCCGGGAGACGCCGTAATGCTCGACGAGTTCGGCTTCGGAGGGCAGCTTCTCGCCCTCCTTGAATCGCCCACGGTCGATGGCCTCGCGCAGCTGGTCGGCGATCTGCCGGAAGACCGCACGATCACTCGTGGGGTCGATGTCGCCGAGCAGGCTCGGAAGTGACGTCACGTGTACTCCTTTAGGTATCTAGACGAGTGGGCGAGTGTTGTTGCTACGGTGGAGAGCCTAGCCATCCGAGAGGGCCGAGGACCTTGAGCACTGACCGTCCGCACTCCGTGAGCGTTGCCGGAGTCATCGTCGACGAGCAGGGCCGAGCCCTTCTGATCAAGCGCCGCGACAACGGCCATTGGGAACCCCCGGGCGGCATCCTCGAACGCGAGGAAACCATCCCCGAGGCCCTGCAACGCGAAGTCCTCGAAGAAACCGGCATCAAGATCGCGCTTCCCGCGACACTCACCGGCATCTACAAGAACATGACGGGCTTGATCGTCTCCATGGTCTTCCGCTGCGAGGCCGCCGACGGCACGCCCACTACCGGCGACGAGACCCGAGCTCTGCGCTGGGCCACCCGCGACGAAGTCACCGAACTCGCCGACGAGGCGTTCGCGATCCGCGTCCTGGACGCACTCGACGCGGCTTCCCCACCGGCCATCCGCGCCCACGACGGCGTGAAACTCGTCTAGCTCGAACCCGCTGCACATGGCGGCCTACCAGCACGAAGGAACTTGTATGCACGAGTATACGAGCACTATCCGAGTCTGGGGCCTGACTTGCCCAGGTTTCCCAGAAGAGGTCAGCCGGGCCCGACGCTGGACGCGGGACATCCTGCGGGGATCACCCCTCGCCGAGGACGCCGAGCTGATCGTGAGCGAGCTGAGCGCGAACGCAATCCTGCATACGGCGAGCGGTCGCCAGGCGGGCAGCTTCTCCCTGGCCGTCGAGGTATCACCGCAGATGGTCGCCCTGTCGGTCACGGACGACGGGGGCACGAGAACCGCACCGAAGGTCGAGCACCAGGACGACGAGGCGGAGCACGGCAGAGGCCTGGGCATGGTCAGCGTGATCGCACACCGGGTCGTCGTTCACGACAGCGACAAGGGCCACACGGTCACCGCGGAGCTCTTCACCGATACCGGCCGAGGAGTCCAACCATGCGGATGAGAGGGCCCCGACGCGGCTACTGGTGCGAGTGCTGGACGGAGACCACTACGGGCCATCAGGGCGGGCCGCATCTACGAGCATCGTTCGACGCCTATTCGGCACCGCAGGCCGACAGGTGGGTAGCGATCGCACTCCGCACCATCTCACCGGCACTCGACACCGACGCTTCGGACGAAGCCTGGGGGTGGCTCTACGCGGGACGGGCCCAGACCCGCAGAGCGCTCCTGGCCATGAAGCCCTGCACGGTCTCTGTGACGCATGCCGACACTCGGATCACCTGGACGATCCGACCAGTTGTCTTCCTACCCCTCGCCGACCGCCAGGCGGCGGAACTCCCAGCGTGCGCACACGACTTCAAGCCCCATCAGTCGGACTGAGTTGCAACTTTCTCTACTGGTTCAAGAGCTGGCGGCCAACTGAACTCAGAGAATGGGTACATCGTGGCTGAGGCGGTCGGCTCCACGGCTTTACGCAGCCACTTTGGGGCAAGCCTCTAAGATCATGGCCCCAACGTCGTGCTTTAACGGGCAGGTCCACAGACTGCCCGACTCGCGATGAGCTTACGGGGCCATGATCACTCGCCCCAAAGCAGCTCCAGCCCAAAGCCGCTCCGCCGACCTATCACTCGTGTACAGCAAGTTGACCGGCCGTTCGCGGAATCGCTCGATAAACAGCAAACGGAATGACCGAAAACCCGGGATACTGGGGTAGATCAACGAACCCCATACCTCCCATGTATCGCATTAGGCCATTGATGCCGTCCGCGAACCTTCCCCGCTTCACACCCTCTGCGCCGAAAAAGTCGAACTCTGGAAGTGTAGTGTCCTTGGCGCCATAGCTACCAACGCTACCCACCAATGTCCATTCTTGCGGTTCCGTCCCGTATCGCGCGAAAAGGATGTCGGCTTCGCTGTCCAAATACTGCCGACCTTGTTGCAGTCGAGCCCCAATTAGCACATTACTCGACTCAACCGGCGAAAGGTTGATATGTAGCCCGGGTGCGAAGATTCCGCGCGCCATGCGGATGATGGCCCGGAGAGCGTCCCCGTCTACACCGCCCGGACCTTGGAAGTCGAGGATGGCGTCTTCCAGCTGAGGCTCAGGTTGTGTATGGCCAGCCTTAGGGGGGCGCTGCCCCTGCCCGGATTTCCCCTTACCCGGGGGAACTTTTTTCGCGGTCGCACCTAAGTCAATTCCCATACCGTGCAATCCCAGAGTCACGGAGGCGAAGGCAGCAAAGGCGCTCGCTGCATAACGGCTGTCGAACAATGACCCCATAGCAGTGATGCGTACGAGCGACCCGGGCGGGGCGATTCGGCTCAGTCCACCCGATTCCCATTGCGCTGGATCTGCAACTTCGGCCGATATATCATGAAGCAATCCTTCGCTCTCCAAAGCACCTTCCAGCATCGGGAAAATGGCATCGCCAAGCGATTTCTGCGTGTATCTTTCAGCACCAGCTACTTGGAGATGTTGAGCAATGCTTCGAGGTCCGACCGTATATCGCTTCTCCTCGCTACTGGTCTCCCGCTCTTCTTCCGCCACCCCTCCATCAAGCTGAGCGAGCATCGCCCGAGTCTTGTCCGTATCCACATACAGAAACTCACGCAGAATCAAACCGCACCGCCTCGAAGAGATTGGATCGCGATGGTATCGGCTCGACAGAAGAGGCGTGGGAGAAACAATAAAGTGACACTCAGTGCCGGTCGAGAAGGCGGAGGAATGCTGAGCTCGACCCTAGAACTGGTGAACGACGCACAGGCCCAGCGGCAGGCGCCCCACAGGCAAGTTCCTTCCAGACGAAGGAATCGCAAAGTTAAGTCCGCCGTGCGCACGGCGGTCGGAGGGAACGCGCCTGCGTGGCGCGTCACGATGAGGCAACCTGTAAGTAGGGGAGGGCGGCTCAGGGAGGTCACCAATGGCCTATCACGAGGAACACCCCTGGAAAGACAGACGCCGAACACACCACATACGGTCCACGACGGCGCTCGGCTGTGTGCTGGCGGTGGGGCTCGTCATCGTGATGGCTGTGATCGAGTTCCGGGCCGCAGTGATCATCGTGGGGTTGGCAGTCGTCACTGCCGCTCTCCTGTTCATCAGCAAGCGGACTGACCGACGTGGCCTCTAGTGCCACGGTATTCCACTTCTGAGAGTCGCAGACCAAACGCGGACCCGACATCCATGCCAGACATCAACGAGGGCGTACGGCAGCACACACGAGCATCCATCGGAGACATACCCATGGGCGGATGCGAACCTCGTAGGCGCGTGGTGATCGAACTCCTAGAGCGGATGTCTCCCACCTAAGGGTCTCGACAGGAGCCATGCCCAGGACGAGCGGACTCAGCAGAGGCACCTCTGTCCTTCAGGTGCAGGCGACGCGGGTTACAGATCACGCTCCGCTGCCGTTCAGAATGCACTTCAGCACGTGAGCGGACCTGGGCCGAGCACGGCGGGCCGTAGCCACGAGGATGCGGCCCGCCGTACCCTTAAGTTGTCCTGGCGTAGGAGGCGTCTACCTAACGAACAGGACGTAGTAGCCCACGATTACGACGATGGCAGTCGTCGTGATCAGGGACTTCAGGCGGGCGGTCCGGGATTCGTCGGCAATTGCGAACCGGACCGTCTGCCCGACCTGCGTGAACAATTCGCGCACCAGCACCTCCATTGATTGTTTAACTCTCGGGCGAAGCTTCTAACCTTCTCTGTAGCGAAACAAGAAAAGCCCGACTTCTAATCACTCCGGCACTAATGCGCCATCGTCGCGAAAAGAAATCAGGCTTGCGATTTCACGATATGGATTTATAAATCTTCGAACTCTGATTCATCCTCTGGCGGCGTAGAGCCCACCCCCTTGATGCCACAGCCCAAGGGGCGAAGAGATCGAGCAGCAAAACTATATCACAGCCTATGACCTGCAACTCTGCCTACCCGTAGGCGAGTTCGGCGCCCCGGGCACCCCATCCCAGGGACTGTTCCCACTGACTGTAGAAGCGTCAGACCGTGCCAGTTGCGTGCCAGATGCTGCGGAGAGTCACGGGGAACACCGGGGAACCAGCTGGCCCCCCACCAAGCGCCGAGTCCGCTCGCAGCAGGTCAGCTGGCCATGCGCCCCAGAGTGACCCAAGCTTCCCAAACTGAGGTCCCAACCAGGCGTTGCGCCGGTACCCGGCCGACAGGAGCGGCTCACGGTTCGCAAGAGCCGTAGGGTGCCAGCATGTTCGAGACGATCCGATGGCGCTGCTACGCACATGCGGGTGACCGGCGTAGCGCCGAACGAGTGGTCGGCCGCATCGAGAAGCTGTTGCCGTGCCCCTTCGAGATCGTGGGATACCAGCGGTACTGGAAGTTCCCAGAGCTCGCCGAACTGCGGCTCGCCTCCCCTCTCGCCTGTTCCACCTCGGAGCACGCACTACTCACCACTCTCCAGTTGGCCTGGAAAATCGCCACACCGTGGAGTCTCCTTGGCTCCGAAGCGGGCGCACCTCATGAGTTCGAAGGCATCGCGTCCGCCAACGTCAGCGCCACGTTCAGTGTCGTCGGCATTGAGTGGATGGAGTTCACCATCACTGATCGCCCTGAGGACACGGCAGCGGAGACTCCCGCCTGACACTCGACGTCAAGGAGCAGCCGGCCAGGCACGGCCCGGTCTCAGTTTCCGTCTCATTCAGCCTGGTTCACCGCCATTCATGACTGACCCAGCGCCGGTACCGCGTGAGCGGCCAACCTCGCGTGAACGCAGGTGAACCACCTGGAACGACGCCCACCACCCACCCCCACAGTTGGAAAGCGTGTTGGACGCCGCCAGTGGTACGGGAGGTGCCTCAAACGGCCCCCACAATGGCTAACCATGGAGTGGCTATCACTGACGATTGCGCTGGTCCCGGCAGTCATTGCGTGGGGTATCACCGTCTGGCAGGTACGGACACAGCGAGTCCGGCAGATCGAGGACGTCTACGTAGCACGCTACTGGTCGTTGCTGGACAAGTACTCAACGGCCACCCTTCGTGGTCTGGACGGGCACAGTCTGGGGCCGCAAGAGGAGTTGGCGATTCGTCTGTACTTTCGCCTGAGCGAAGATGAGGCTGACCTGCGGTCGCAAGGCTGGGTCTCCGATGACACGTGGCGTGACTGGAGCGGCGCCATCTCTTCACAGATGCATCGGCAGCCGTTCGCGCGCCTGTGGGTCGAGACCTTGGAGGACGCCGAAGACGGGCGTGACTACGAATTCAAGCATCTGCGCAGACTGTGGCATGACCGCGCCTACGATCCCCCACCGTCTGGAACTCTTCGCGGATGGCTACGTCGGGCGCCCTGGCGACGCTCCACAGGTGCATAGCGCCGTTCGGGCATGCCGTGCCGAGGTCGATGCCGCACCACAAGCGCACCAGATCGAGCGGGGAGCAGCGGGGAATCACGGTGAAAGCGGACGCCGCCGGGGCTACAACCCAACCATTTACCCAGGTCAGCATCCGAACCAGCTCTACTGATCGCAGCTTCCCAAGCTGATGGCCTCTAGGTAGGGCTGAGAGACTCCGCAGCCAGTTGCCTCAGTCGACGCTCTCGGTAACACAGGCTCTGCCAGACTCCGTTCATGCGGCGTTGTTCTGGCGTGACACGGCAGGGGCAAGCCTGCGGCAACCCAGCTGGACGGAACGGCTACTGCCATTTGCATGGCCGTGCTCGCCGCCGGAGCCGGAGCGTCAACTTCCGTCCTCCGCGCATGTCAGCTGGCCCACAGCGGCAAGGAAGACAGCGGGGTTGGTGGTGGCGGCTCCAGCGGCTCTCCATGAGCTGGCTTGAGATGCTTCGCGACGTCATCAACCGCCGTAGGTGACGCCGTTGGCTGGGTGGCACATGGACCGTCCGAGCCGTACGAGGTGAGTGTCTAACTGCGTGACAACCACGGCGCACAACCGCGAACAACCGTGGACGTCAGCGGACCGTCGGTGCAGGTGACAGACATAGCAGCCCAAGGACAACTACCGCCCCAAGTTGCTTCGGGACGTAGAAGTCGTGGGTTCGAATCTCGCGGTCCCGACCGCTGAAGCACCAAGACAGGGGCCTGAACCGCATCACGGGTCAGGCCCCTGTCGGCTAACGCCAGCCGGCAGCGGCCGATCACTGTTAGTCAGGACCTGCCCCGTACAGCGTCAGCATCAGTGCCACAGCGGCAACGCCGACCAAAAGCGCGGCGCCCAGCCGTTCGTCGCGCCGAGATTCGCGCACAACGAAGCAGCCGACCATGGCGATCAAGGCGAGAGTCAACGCGTCAGGCATTCACGCCTCCCGCGCTTCCGCTGCACGGCCATCAGCTCGACCACCACCAGGCGACTGGGTTGCTCGGAAATGGGACGGCTCCTCGCCATCCCAACTGTGGTGCGCACGACGACCGAGCCGCTTGAGTTTGCGGCGTACTCGCTCGCCTAGAGCCTCGGCGTCGCCCTGCGCGTAAGCCTGCGAGGTGAGGGCCAGCACCGTGACGGCTGCTTCGGTCCAACTTGACGTCCCTGAACGGGACCAAGCGAGCGCGACGGCCCTCTCAGTCGGCAACATCTGTTCAAGCACGGCGAGCACACGCGGATCGTCAGGCAGCACCCCCGTAAGGATGTCGGCCGGGTCGGGCCCTCCTGCGACGAGGTCAGCGAGAGTCAGCCCATTCTCCAGAACGGGGACATCGAGGCTGAGCAGTCGCTCTCCGGCGCAGCGCCGGCGCCACAGTGGCGTGAGCTGTCGGTGGATCTCGCGCACCTCATGCATCAGCCGGGACAGAGCCCCACGGCGAATGGTGCCGTGCGTGTACAGGGTGCTCGCCCAATCGCCAAGGAGAGCTGTGGACACCGGCTCCTGCCAGCGGGCACCCCGCCACAGACCGAGGTCGACGGCCATGAACTTCTCGATGAGCTCGGTGTTGCCGAGCGCCGCCTCATTCCGTGCTTCCACGGCTCGTGCCGCGAGCCTGGCCTCACGGGCCTCCGCGCGAACCTCTGGAGACCTGGGCCTCGCGGGGTTCGCCGCTCCGACCCATGGGTCGTTGACCTCCCCTTCCGTCCAGGTGTGGACGATTTGCCCCGGTTCGAGTTTGGAGTTGTTCCGGAACAGGCGCCCTGCCAGCAGGCGCCCACCGTCCTTTTCGTTGCCGAAATAGAAGTAGGAGCTGTCGCGGACTCCTCCATCGCCCCCGTACGCGATGAGGTCGCCCTCATCCAGCACGGGGAGGCCGTGAGCGGACTGTGGATCAATGGGTACAGGCTTCGGCTCAGGAAGCACCCGCCACCGCCTGACCAGACCGTAGCTCGCGTAAAAGGCGTCAAGATCCTCGGCTTCTTTCGCCTCAGACTCGCCCGCCTCACGGGGCAGGACGGTCGCAGGCGATGCCTCCGCTTCCGGCGTCTGCGGTTCTTCGGGAGCTTCGGGCCTCATGGGTGGTCCTCCGGCAGATGATGGGTGAGCTTGTCTCCTCTCGGGCGCCGCAACGCCCCGAACCGGCAATCCGCGCCCGGGAATTTAGAGTGATCCGCATCACAACGCCGGACGTTGTGCTGAAGTCCCCCTCGCCGCACCGACGCCTTGACCAGGGGCATCACCGTCACGACTGGTGGTGGCCTTCGTCGAACCTCATTCGGGACGAAGAGCTCGTGGGTTGAAATCCCGTCACCCGACAGTTGAAATCGCAGGTCAGGCCCGGTTTCCAGAAATGGGAACCGGGCCTGACTCGTTCTCTGGGGCCGTTTTCGGGAGCAGCGGGGAATGGGTGGGGAGTGGGTCATAAGGGTTCAAGCCCGGGGAGTGACACCGCGATCCGGATCCGGGCGGCCCATGCCGCCTCCCGAGCCACCACGCCCCAACTAGTCACGAGGCGCACGCGCCCGCGCCAGGCAGACGGACAGATGGATGGACAGACAGGCAGCCATGTACGGGCCTCGCCCACTCGCCGCGTCGTTTCGGCACCGGTCCCTCCCTGTGGGGACCGGTGCCGAACGACGGACTGCATCGATCCGCGCCGTGTCGGTGTAACAGCGCGGATCGAGGAAAGGCGGATCCGCAGTCCACGCGACAGCGGTCCGGGGTGAACGGCGGAAACCAGCCGAGGCGATGCAGCGTCGCGAGTCACCTCTGCGAGTCACCTCGAGCCGATGACCTGCCCTGACGCTGCGCGGTTGGTTCGCTACCGATTCGTGATCCTGCCAGTTGGGGCCTTGGAGGGGGAGGTTCCGTCATCGTCCGGACGCCTTATCCGCAGGTCAGCCGTATAAGGTGAGTTTTCCGGTCCGGATGTTCAGGCGCGGGGAAGTTAGGGGTGGAGGCCTTGAGTTCCGACTCGGGGGCACGCACAGCCTTCGCGGAACGTCTCGCGCTGCTGTACAAGGAAGCCGGTAACCCTCCCCTCCAACGCGTGGCCGAGGCGGTCGTCCGGCATCAGCGGGTCGACGAACGCGGGCGGATCGTGCGGGTATCCGCCCAGCGGATCAGCGACTGGCGGCGGGCCAAGAACGTGCCTGCCCAGTTCGCTGCCCTCTCAGCGGTACTTCATGTGCTGATACCCGAAGCGCGGCGCGAGCAGCCCGCGCCGGTCTCCACCGGTCTGTACGACATGGCCCAGTGGCAGCTCCTGTGGGAGCGCGCGGTGGCCGACCCGGTCAGCGGTCGCGCCGCCCCGGTATCCGCGGAAGACGAGGAACGGCTTCAGGCCGAGGCCCCGACCGCCGTCCACGGTGTGTGTCCCTACCGCGGTCTCGCTTCGTATCGCCAGCAGGACGCCCGGTGGTTCTTCGGTCGCGAGCGGAGCACGGATGCCCTCGTCGCTCAGCTCCGCGCCGCGGAGAAGACGGGCGGTCTGGTCATGCTCGTGGGCGCCTCGGGGGCGGGAAAGTCCTCCCTGCTGAATGCGGGTCTGGTGCCCACACTGCAGAACGGCGCGCTGAGTGGTGACAGCGGCCAGGCAGGGCCCGTGCTGCAGCTCGTGCCGGGGAGTGATCCCCTCGCGGAACTCGCCCGTCAGATACCTGATCTCGCTCACCTCATCTCTGCCGCCGAGGAACCGGTGGTGCCGGCCGCGCCGGTGGTGCCGACCGTGTCGGCGGGGTCAGCCGTGCCGGAGCCTGGCCGTCCGGAGTTCTCCAGCGCCGTGCGCGAGGCCGTCACCGCCTGGGCGCGACGCGAGACCTCGTCCGCCGGCCGGCCGGTCGTCATCGTGGATCAGTTCGAGGAGACGTTCACGCTGTCCTCCGACGAGGCCGGCACGCGTACCTTCATTCAGCTTCTTCAGGCCGCGTCCTCGCCCGGCGACGGCGGCGACCCCGCTGCCGCGCTCGTGGTCCTCGGCGTACGCGCCGACTTCTACGAGCACTGCCTCGGGTATCCCGAACTGGCCGACGCGCTGCAGCACCGGCACATGGTGCTCGGGCCGCTGACCACCACGGAGTTGCGCGACGCGGTGACCGGACCTGCCAAGGCCGTGGGTCTCGAGCTCGAACCGGGGCTCGCGGAACTGATCGTCCGGGAAGTGAGCACGGACGGGCCCCGCGGCACCCACGACGCGGGAGTGCTGCCGCTCCTCTCCCACGCCCTGCTCGCCACGTGGCAGCGGCGGAAGGCAGGAAGGCTGACGCTGGGCGGCTACCGCGCGGCGGGAGGAATCCAGGGAGCCGTCGCGGCGAGCGCCGAGCGTGCCTGGTCCGACCTCGACCCGCCGGCCCGCACAGCCGCGAGGCTGCTCCTCCTCAGGCTGGTGCGGCTCGGTGAGGACACCCAGGCCACCCGCAGGCGGGGTACGCGGCGCCAGCTCGCCGAGGAGTCGACGGATCCCGGCAAGACGGAGGAGTCGCTCGAAGCGCTGGTACGCGCCCGGTTGGTGACGCTCGACTCGGAGACCGTGGAGATCACGCATGAGGCGCTGCTCCACGCCTGGCCCCGGCTGCGCGACTGGATCGACGAGGACAGGAACGACAACCTGCTGCGCCAACGCCTCGAAGAGGACGGCAGGACCTGGGAGGACTCCGACCGCGACACGGCACTGCTCTACCGGGGCTCCCGTCTCGAGCAGGCCCGTGCCTGGCGCAAGACCGCCGGTGGCACCTTTCTGACCAGAGGAGCGGTGGAGTTCCTGGCCGCATCGGCCAGGCTCCGCAGGCGCACCGTGCTGATCATTCGTGGTGCGGTGGCGGCTCTGGTCGTCCTTGCCGTGGTGGCCGTCGCATCGGCGGTGGTCGCGTGGCAGCAGCGGGACGACGCGGTGTTCGAGCAGGTGGTCGCCGAGGCCGATCGCGCCCAGCACACGGATCCGTCACTGTCCGCCCAACTCGACCTGGTGGCCCACAACCTGCGGCCGGACGACCAAGGCACGAAGAACCGCCTGCTCTCGATCGTGAACGCACCGCTGGCCACCCCGCTCCTCGGCCACAAGGGCGCCGTCTACCTCACCTCGTTCAGCCCGAACGGACGGTTCCTGGCCACCGCCAGCTACGACAGGACCGTACGGCTGTGGGACGTGGCCGACCCGTCCCGTCCTCAGCCCATGGGCAAACCCCTCACGGGGCACACGAGTTGGGTGAGCAGCGCGGTCTTCAGTCCGGACGGCGACACCCTCGCCACCGGGTCGGACGACGGCACGGTCCGGCTGTGGGACGTCCGGGATCCCGGCCATCCGCGTTCGCTGGGGCCGCCCGTCACCGGTCATGGCGGTGCGATCTATCTGGTCGCCTTCAGCCCGGACGGGCGCACTCTGGCCTCCGCCAACGACGACCACACCGTCCGTCTGTGGAACGTGGCCGACCCGAGCCGGCCGAAGGCGCTCGGCGCCCTGTCCGGCCACACCGCCGCCGTACGCTCCGTGGCCTTCAGCCCCGACGGGCGGACACTGGCGGGCGGTGGCGACAGCGGCACGGTCAGGCTCTGGAACATCGCCGAGCCGCGTCGCCCGAAGCCGGTCGGCAAAGCGCTGACCGGCCATACGGGCACGGTGCACTCGGTGGCCTTCAGCCCCGACGGACGTACCCTCGCCAGCGGCAGCAGGGACAACACCATCCGGCTCTGGAACGTGACCGACCCGCGCCACGCGAAATCGCTCGGCCCGCCGCTCACCGGCCACACCGGGGCCGTGTGGTCCGTGGCCTTCAACCCCGCGGGAACCATGCTCGCGGCCGCCAGCGCGGACAGCACGGCCAGTCTGTGGAACGTCCGTGATCCGGCGCACCCTTCACAGGTCGGCGAGCCCCTCGCGGGCAGCAGCGGGGAGATGTACGCGCTCGGATTCAGCCCCGACGGACGTACTCTCGCCACGGGGAGCGGCGACAACAAGGTCCGCCTGTGGTCGATACCGACGTCGGACATGATCGGCCGGATCGGAGCGTTCCGCCCTGACGGGAAGGTGCTCGCCACAGCCGCACGCGACCAACAGCTTCGGCTGTGGGACGTGGAGCGTCCCAACCGGCCCGTGGCGCTGAGCAAACCGTTCAAGCCCTGGGACGGGGAGGTGCGTTCGCCTGTGTTCTCCCCCGACGGCCGCACTCTCGCGGTCCTCACGGGAAACCACGCGGTGCAGCTGTGGAACGTCACCGACCCGACGCGCCCCGTCCCCCACGGGCCGCCCGTCGCCCTGCGGACACGGTTCGCGGCCGCGCTGGACTTCAGCCCGGACGGGCGCACGCTGGCGACCGCCGACACCGACCGCACCATTCAGTTGTGGGACGTCAGCGAGCCCTCGCGCCTCCGTAAGCTCGGCGAGCCGCTCACGGGCCACAAGGGCTACGTCAATTCCCTCGTCTTCGGCACGGACGGGCGCACTCTCGCCAGCGCCAGCGCGGACGGCACGATCCGGCTCTGGAAGGTGTCCGACCCGCGCCATGTCACCCGGCTCGGCAAGCCTCTCAAGGGGCACCTCGGCCCCATCAACGAGCTCGCCTACAGCCCGGACGGCCGTACGCTGGCCAGCGGGAGCGACGACGGCACGGTCCGGCTCTGGAACGTCACCGACCCCCGCAAAGCAGCCCAGTTGGGGTCCCCACTCACCGGCCACACCGACGCGGTGGTCTCCCTGACATACAGCCAGGACGGCCACACCCTGGCCAGCGGCGGCAACGACAACACGGTCCGCCTCTGGGACGTCACCCGCCCCTCAAGCGCCTCCCCCATCGGTCAGTCCATGAGCCCCAACGCCAAGACCGGCAGTTTTCTGTCGTTCAGCCCGCAGGGCGAGATGCTCGGAGTTTCGAGCGGCACGGATACCGTCCGGCTCTGGAACTTGGACACCGGCGAGGCGATTCGTCGCATTTGCTCGACCACTCGGGACGTTCTTACACGGGAGAAATGGCACGAGTATCTGCCGCGCCTCTCGTACGCGCCTCCCTGCGACGACTAACGGTTCGCCACCCCTCCCCTACGGATCACGTTGCGTGATCCCGGTCACAACTCCCCATTTCGACGGAGTAGTTGCCTCCCTTTACCCGAGCAGCCTTGTTACGGTTGGCCACAGCCCGATCGCTGGTGCATCCCCCGTCGCCAGCGATCGGGCCCTTTCGTGGCCTCAGCGCCCGGTGGTTCAAATTGAGGCACAGCCGGACAGCTAATTCCGGCCCAACTGGGTGGTGGGGCCATGCTTCGTGGACAGCGGGCCTTGCATAACGCGGATGCGGCCCGCCTCGCTCGTTAGCGAAGCCCGTTGGTGAAGCGCGATAGCGGAGCTCGTTGGTGACCGGGCCTCGTCAAGTCCTCTTTAGGAGTCGTATGCTGAGCCCGCTGTGAACGACGGGACGGTGCGCGCGGATGGCGAAGGCCTACGAGGAGATCGCGGACGAGCTGCGCGCGCAGATCCGCGCAGGCCGGCTCGGGCCCGGTGACCGGCTGCCGTCCGAGTCGGACCTCGTCAGGACCACCGGGCGCAGCGGGCCGACCGTCCAGCAAGCCCTGCGCGTGCTCCAGGCCGAGGGGCTGATCGAGAAGCAGCACGGCCGCGGCACCTTCGTCCGCCGCCCGCGTACGCCGATTGAGCGCACGAACGCACGGCACCAGTGGGAGAAGGACCGTGCCCGCGCGCCCGAGCGGCAGCGCCTGGGCACGGGGGCGACCGAGCGCGACACCGGGCTCGGGGTCGACGACCTCGTCTTTCACGCGGCGTACCGCGAGATCGGGGCATCCAAGGAGATCGCAGCGGCCCTGGGCGTCGCTGAAGGAACGGCGCTCGTCGAGCGCACCTACCGGACGCGCTACAGCGCCGAGCGGAATCCGTTCAGCCTCGTCACCTCGCTCCTGATCCGCGACCTCGTCCAGCAGAACCCCGACCTCCTGGACGAGACGAAAGAGCCCTGGCCGGGCGGGACATGGAACCAGCTGCTCACGGTGGGCATCGAGATCGACCGCGTCGAGGAACGGGTGACGGCCCGGCCCCCGACGGTGGAGGAAGCGGACGAGCTGGGCCTGCCGCCCGGCACGTCGGTTCTCGTCCTGCGCAAGACCTTGTACGACACGGACGACCGCATCGTGGAGATGTCTGACGTCACGCTGCCCGGCGACCGCACGGAAATGCTCTTCACGACTCACTTGGAAAGGTGGTGAGCCGTGAGCCGGCGCATCATCATCATCACGGCCGTCCACGCACCGTCGGCGCACTTCCTGGCTGACGCGTACAAGTCCATCCGCGAGCAGGAGTTGCCCGCGGGCTGGGAGTGGCACTGGCTGATCCAGGAGGACGGCACGACCGACCAGGTCGCGCCCCACGTCCCCGACGACGCCCGCATCACCTTCAAGCAGGGTCGCCCGGGAGGCCCCGGGGTTGCCCGGACCATCGCCCTGGCCCACGCGGACGGCGCGTACGTCAAGGTCCTGGACGCCGACGACCAGCTCGCGCCGGGTTCGCTGGCCCGCGACCTCGCGGCGCTCGAAGCTGATCGCACCATCGGCTGGGCGACGTCACGCGTGCTCGATCTGCTCCCCGACGGCTCCACGGCCGGTTTCCCCGGCGACCCCGAGCACGGGCCGATCGAGCGTCAGGAAGTACTCGACTACTGGGCCTCTCACGACTACCGCGCACAGGTCCACCCGGCGACGCTCTTCGTCCGCCGCGACCTGCTCGTGGCCCTGGGCGGCTGGATGGCGCTGCCCGCGTCCGAGGACACGGGGCTGCTGCTCGCCCTGAACTCGACCTGCCGCGGCTGGTTCTCGTCCGAGGTCGGCCTGCTCTACCGCAAGTGGGAAGGCCAGGTGACCGGCCAGGCGGCGCACGTCGACACGGCAGAGCGCGATGCCCGCATGACGGTGGTCGAGGCCAGGGCGCGAGCGCTGGAACACTTCCAGTGGCGCTATCCCGTCAGCTCCGACTGACTTCCCGTGCAACAGTCGCTGCGCTCCGCGACCAACCCACCCCGTCAATAGGCGAACAAATCAAGCCGTTCGCTCCTGCACGGGGAGGGTGAGCGCATTGGATCGGCATTGGACCGAAACCCACAAAGGCGAAAACACCGGGAGCTTGGGGCGCTATGCAGACAGGTCCCGCTGGTTCGGCACTCAATCAAGAGCGGTTATGCCGTAACCGGCGGAGAAACAGCGTCCGGCGTCCGTCAATAAAGCAGGTAAAGCCGTCATGTGCGACGCACGCCGATACATGTGCACCGCACGCTGATACTGGCCTGAAAGCCATCCGATCTTGCCCACGCCGCGACGGACTCGTACGGTCGCGGCTATGCCCCCCGCTTCTCTCCACCGCGCGTCGGAGCTTCTGGTCACTCTCGGCCGCGGCTACGTACGCAACGCACCCGGCTCCCTTCTCAAGGGCCCCCTCGCGGCCCGGTACCTCAACCCGCACCTGCGCGACCATCCGCGTCAGCGCGTGGTCGAGGCGGAGTTCGGGGCCCGTTTCGCCTGCGACTCCCGTGACCTCATCCAGCGGTTCATCAGCCTCTACGGCGCGTGGGAGCCGCACATGACGCGGTGGCTGCAGAGCCGCCTGCGTACCGGGGACACGTTCGTCGACGTCGGCGCCAACATCGGCTATTTCGCGGTCCTTGGCTCTCGCCTCGTCGGCAGCGCGGGGCGGGTCGTGGCCATCGAGGCGTCTGGCGCCTTCCACGAGCGCGTGCTGCGGCACATCGAGATCAACGGCTGCGACAACGTCCGCGCGGTCAACGCAGCGGTCTCCGACCGCCACGAGACGCTGACCTTCATACTCGCCAGCTCGAACAACATGGGCGCGAACTCCATCGTCCCGTACGACGGCCCTGCCGAGTCGAGCTTCGAGATGAAGGCCCGGCCCTTGCCCGAGATCCTGGACGAGGACGAACTCACCCGGGCCCGCGTGATCAAGATCGACGTCGAGGGCGCCGAGGGCGGGGTCATGCGAGGGCTGGCTCCCGTACTGGGACAGCTCCGCCCTGACGTGGAGATCGCCGTGGAGGTCACTCCGGAGCGCATGGCCCAACTGGGCGATTCCATCGACGAGTTGATGGACACCATGGCCGGGCACGGCTTTCGCACCTACCGGCTGCCCACGGACTACAGGCCCGAGAACTACCCCCGGGCCCTGCGCCGGCCCGAGCCCCCGGTGCGCTGGCGGGGCCCCATCGTCGGCGAGAGCGAGCTGGTCTTCTCCCGTATCGATGCCGAGACCCTGCGCTGACCCGCTGACCCGCTGGCCCCGTCCGACGGCCTTGCCCGGTGGTGGAGCCGGCTGAGCCGGTCGCTCCCGGCCCACCACGAGCGGGCGCGCCCACAGGCGCGCTTACGGACGCGCCCGCAGGTCCCGGTCGAACGGCAGATCCAGCATACGAATCGCATTCCCGCGGAGCAGCTTGTACGCCACGTCCTCGGGGAGGTGGCCGACGTGGTCCTGAGCCACTGCCTTCGTGTGCGGCCATGTCGAGTCGACGTGCGGATAGTCGGTCTCGAAGGTGGCGTTGTCGACGCCCACGGTCTCGATCGACGCGACCCCGTGCTTGTCCCGGAAGAAGCAGCAGAAGATCTGCCGGTAGTAGTACATCGACGGGGGCTCCGGGATCAGATCCTTGACCCCGCCCCAGGCCCGATGCTCCTCCCATACGTCGTCGGCGCGCTCCAGGGCGTACGGGATCCATCCCATCTGCCCCTCGCTGTAGGCGAGTTTGAGGCGGGGGAACTTCACGAGGACCCCGGAGAAGAGGAAGTCCATCATCGAGGCCATCGCGTTGTTGAAGCTCAGGGAGGCCTGAACGGCCGGGGGCGCGTCCGGCGACGCCGCCGGCATCTGCGACGACGAGCCGATGTGCATGTTCACGACCGTGCCGGTCTCCTCGCACGCCGCGAAGAACGGGTCCCAGTAGCCGGAGTGGATCGACGGAAGCCCGAGGTGCGTGGGGATCTCGCTGAAGGTCACGGCTCGCACGCCGCGAGCGGCGTTGCGCTTGATCTCGGCGACGGCGAGGTCCACGTCCCACAGCGGGATGAGGCAGAGCGGGATCAGTCTCCCGCGGCTGTCACCGCACCACTCCTCCACCATCCAGTCGTTGTACGCCCGGACGCAGGCGAGCCCGACCTCCTTGTCCTTGGCCTCGGAGAACGTCTGCCCGCAGAAGCGCGGGAACGTCGGGAAGCAGAGGGAGGCCTCGACGTGGTTGACGTCCATGTCCTCCAGGCGGGCCTTCGGGTCCCAGCAGCCACGGCGCATCTGCTCGCGCGTGATGCCGTCGAGCGTCATCTCGTCCCGCGAGAATCCGACGGCGGCGATGATGCGCTTGTACGGGAAGATCTCTCCCTCGTACTCCCACCAGTCGGTGACCTGGCCTTCGGGATCCGTCGTGAACTTGTACTTGCCGCCGATGTACTCGAGCTCGCCGATACCTGCGGTGAAGGGCTTGGGGCCCCGGTCGCGGTACTTGCTCGGGAGCCACTTCTCGAAGAGGTGGGCGGGTTCGATCACGTGGTCGTCCACGCTGATGATGCGGGGGAGCTCCTTGGCCCCGACCTCGTTGTTGTCCACTGCTGTGCCCCCAACTACCTGCCGGTTTCCCTTACACGCATCTGACGGTCCATCAGATTGAGGTTATGGGCTCGCTTCGGCAACGGCAACAGCCCGCCTGAAACTCGACCCCTTGCGCGATCGGCCCGCATCCGCTGAACTGACGCTCCGTCAGGTCAGGACGAAGGAGGGCGCTCGATGCAGACGATGTGGCTCAGCGGGGCCGAATGGGTCGCCGTGCTCCGGATCGGGCTCGGCCTGTGGTGGCTGGAGAGCTGGCGCCACAAGGACAAGAAGACCTGGTTCACCGGAGGGGGCATCGGCTGGGCGGTGGGCATCGCCGAGAAGCACCGCTGGCAGTTCGTACGGGCGGGCTTCGACCTGACCGTGAAGCCGCGACCGCAAGTGATGGCCTACGTCGTCGCCTACGCGGAGCTGGCCCTTGGACTCGGCCTCATCTTCGGCCTGCTCACACCGATCGCGCTCGTCGGCGGACTCGTACTCAACCTCATCTACTTCGTGCTGATGATCCACGACTGGGCCGAACAAGGTCAGAACCTGATGATGGCCCTCATCTCAGTCGTCGTCCTCTTCGCCATGGGCTGGCAAGTCTGGTCACTGGACGACGCGTTGGGGCTCTTCCAGTAGGCGGGAGATCCTTCCCCCTCACTCGCCGCACTCGTAAGATCGTCGAGTCATTCCGAGGAGTCGGCCGAACTGGGGGAACAGTGGGAACGGGCGAACAGCTCGTCACGGTGGCCGCTGTCCTGCTCGGCGCCCTCAGCACGCACGTGACCAACTTCCTGCTGGAACGGAGCCGGAACCGCAACCAGCTCCTGACCCGGTGGGACGACAAGAAGGTCGAGGCGTACGGCAATTACGTGGACGCGGCGAAGGTCCGCATAGCCATGGCCGTTCGGCTCTACGAGCAGCGCGAGGGCCTGCGGGACCACCGTCGCACCGAGCACGAGCTGCGTGACGACCTGGCGGAGGCCGGGCGCGCCTGGGGCAGTGCGTTCGAGCGGGTCATGCTGATGGGCGGTGACGACGCCGTCGAGGCAGGCCACGACCTGAACTTCCTGATCGCGCAGATCGATTGGCAGGCGACCGGCAGGACCGAGGGGACGCTCGACGAGTGGCGCCACCGAAACCGCGAGGCGTTCCGTGCCATCAACACCTTCCACGACGCCGCTCGCAAGGATCTGGGGATCCAGGGCAGCGTCTCGGGTGAACAGCACCCGGAACGCGATCTGTTGCTGCCGCCCGCCCGGCGGGACTCGTAGCGCGAAGAGCCCTTCGTTCGCGGCTCTGGTCTTTCGTTCGCGGCTCTGGTCTGTTGCGCGCGGCTCTGGTCTGTTGTGCGGCAACGTGCCACCCTGCCCGACACATCCGCCGTCCACCGCTGTGGGCGACGCCGGGGGCGGGGGCGAGGGCGAGGTTACAACGCTCCGCCGCTCCCTGCGCAGACAAGGAGGTGCCGGTGAACGAGCACAACCACGAGGAGCGGGAGCCGACGGCCGCAGCCCTCAAGGCGCGGCACGCCGCGCGTGCCGAGAGCGCGGCCGCGCGGGCGGCAGCCCTCAGCCGCTACGTCGAGCAACATGCCGCCGACGGCAACGCCGACGCCGTCTGGAAGGCCGCTCACGCGGCCCGCGTGGCAGCGCAGGCCCTCGCCGTACTCTCCGAGAGCGAGCCCGACCCGGCAGCGGATTCCCGCTGCGCCCGGAACGCGGCCTCGTCCGCCGCGCAGGCCTCCCAGATGGGTCAACTCGTCGATGGTGATGCCGAATCGGCAGCCCTCGCCTGCAAGGCGGCCCTCAAGGCCTCACTCGCCGCGGGAACCGCGGCAGGGGCGAGGTCCCTGGGCGCCGACGAAGGTCTGAACGCCGAGGCCGATGCGGCGGAGAAGGCCGCCGTCACAGCGGCCGAAGCCGCGGGATGGATCCGGCCCGGCGAGAACATCCCCAGCGTGGCGACCGGTGTGCGGAGTCCCGAAGTGATGTCCATGTTGCATCTCTGACGACGTCCCTCCCGTGGTCGTCGCCCCTGACGCGCTCTCAGCGAGCCATGGAGAGCGCGTCCGTCGTCGAACGCCTGTCGGTCGTCACGCCTTGTGACCGAACATCGGTCCGATCGAGTGGACTCGCGGGGGCGCAGACCGCAGGAGGGGCTCCGTCCGCGCTCCGGGTGGTGCCGTAGCACCCTCAGCCCCGACCCGGAAGCGGTGCCCCCGACATGCGAAGTACTTCCTCCCGGCGCCTGTTCGCAGCTTCGCTGCTGGTGGCGTCCGTGCTGGCCCCGCTGGCGGCGGCTCCTGCCACGGCCGGTCCTGCCCCTGCCGCCGGTGTCGCCGGCGCTGCGGTCCGTCTCACGGACGGCGACGGCCACGGCCAGGACGACTGCCCCTCGGGCGGCTTCAGCCGCAAGACCACCGCTCGCCTGGACAAGGCCATCGAGAAGGTCCGCCGGGCGACCGGCGTCCCCGGTGTCGCCGTCGGGCTGTGGATGCCGGGCAAGGGGTGCTACGTCCGCGCGAGCGGGGTCGCCGACAAGGCCACCGGCCGGCCGATGACCACGGATCTGTACACGCGCATCGGCAGCGAGACCAAGACCTTCACGGTCACCGCGCTGCTCAAGCTCGTCGACGACGGACTGATCCGGCTCGACGACCCGATCTCCCGCTACATCGACGGCGTACCGAAGGGTCGCCGGATCACGCTCCGCCACCTCGCCGAGATGCGCAGCGGCCTGTACCCCTACACCGCCGACGCGGACTTCCAGCACGATCTGCTGAGCGACCCGAGCCGCTCGTTCACCCCGCGGGAAGTGCTCGCGTACGGCTACAAGCACAAGAACACCTTCGCCCCGGGCAAGGAGTTCCAGTACTCCAACACCAACCTGATCCTCCTCGGTCTGGTGATCGAGAAGGTCAGCGGCAAATGCGCCGCCGACTTCATCGACGAGCAGGTGCTCCGCCCGTCCCACCTCGAGCACACCCTGTTCCCCAGTGGCGCCGAGTTCCCCGAGCCGCACCCGCGCGGCTACACCAACCAGACGCTGAGCGGCAAGGTCGAGGACGCCACCGACTGGAACCCCAGCTGGGGCTGGACGGCCGGGGCGATGATCTCGAACATGCACGACTTGCGCCGCTGGGCCAAGATCGTCGCCACCGGGGAGCTGCTCAGCCCGGAGACCCAGAAGCAGCGGCTACGGACGCTGCCGACCGGCTACCCCGGCACGAGCTACGGCCTCGGCATCTTCAAGAGCGGCGGCTGGATCGGGCACAACGGCTCCATCCCGGGCTACGAGAGCGTGACGGTCTACCTTCCCTCGAAGAAGGCGACCCTGGTGGTACAGCTCAACACCGACATCACGCAGAACGGCGTGGAGCCGTCCTCGCCGATCGCCCGAGCGATCACCGAGATCGTCACCCCGAACAACATCTACGACCGCCCCGTACCCCCGCGCTAGAAGCTCCCCACCCATGCGCCGACGGGGCGTGAACACGTGGAGGGGCCCGGGTGCCGTACTGGCACCCGGGCCCCGAAGGAAACTGCTACACCATCTGCCGGCCCTGATACCGCGCCGGCCTTCTGTTTCCGCACACCCGCCTGGGAGCGGGGGAGTGCGGGGATCGCGGTTGCTCGACCGGAGACCACCTCACTATCGATGTCCTGCGGTACCCGGGCTCTGCAGTTCCGCCCGGGCGATCCTGATGGCGCGAGGCTCCTCCGTTCTTCCCTCTTGATCAACATTTACCGAAGGGGGGACTTCGTACTGCTGCCCGGCAGTTCGTCTCTGCCGGGCCCTGCTGTCTCTCTGGCTACGAGAGAAACCATAACCACGCGACCACCCAATGTCTACTCCAGCGAACATAGATTTTCGCGTGTTCGACGGGGAGGTAATCGCCCCCTGCTGGGGCAAGTGGACCGGGACGGGGCACAAGGCGGGCGCAGCGCCCCTGAAACCGCGCTGACCCGGCGCGATGTATACCCGACGCCCCGTTCCGCTCACCGTTCGGTGGTGTCACCATGCGGAGTCCAGGGGTGTCGAGGGGGTCGAGGGGTTCCCTCGGCGGGGGCGGGCGGAGGAAGAACGAATGGCAGAGGTGTTCTTGCGGCGGCTGACCCGTTGGCAGGCGGAGCAGCAGCGGGAAGCGGTCGCCGACGTCTACGTCGAGGCCTACGAAGGAGATGCCGGAGCCGAGTACCGGGACCGGCAGGGGTTCCTGCGCACGTTCGAGAACACCGTGCAGCGGCCCGACTTCGACATGGTCGTCGCCGACGCGGCGGGCCTGGTCGGCTGCCTCTACGGCTACCGCGCCGCGCGCACCGGCGAGTGGTGGGAGGGGTTCCGCGGCGTCCTTCCCCCGGAGGTCGAGGAACGCACGGCATCGGGCCGGGTCTTCATCCTGACCGAGCTGATGGTCGTGCCCGCCTACCGGCGCCAGGGCGTCTCGGACCGCCTGCGCACGCTGCTGCTCATCCGGCACGCCACGGATCTGGTCGTCGCGGTCATCAAGCGGGACGACGATCTGGGGCGGGAGGTCCTGCGGTCCTGGGGCTGGACGAAACTCGGGGAGTTCGACCGGGGCGCGCCCGGATCGGCGGCGCCGCCCCGCCGGGGCGAGACCGAGGCCCCGACGCCGGCCGGGCTCGTGTGGGAGGGGTGGATGCGGCCGACCGCGCGGCCTTGAGCGGTACGGCTCTCCCCCGCGTCCGTCGGATCGGCATCCGGAGCTCACCTCACCGCCTTGCTCGCCTTCAGGGAGTACATGAGGGGGATGCGCGGGCGGTCCGCGGGGAACCGGTAGGTGCCGTCGCGCAGTTCGAGGCTGCCGAAGCGCTCGAAGAGCGTCGCGTCGTGCTCGTGGAGGAAGTCGATGCGCAGGCCCGCCGATGCCAGGGCCGTGACGACCTCGCCCACGGGGTGCTGCCATTCCACGCTGCGGTTGTGCACCGTGGGGGTGGTCGTGTCCGCGTACCCGCCGGGAGTCTCGTCGATCCAGGCGTCACGGGCGAAGTAGTCGTACTCGATCCGTGAGCCCGTCGCGTCGTCGAGAATGTCCGCGAGCGGGTGGAACTCCGAGAGGTAGAGGAAGCCGCCGGGCGCGACGAGCGCGGCCGCCGTCTCCGCCCAGCGCTGGATGTCGGGGAGCCAGCACAGGGCTCCCACGCCGGTGTAGACGATGTCGTACGAGGAATCGGGCACCGCACCGGCCGCGTCGTACACGTCGGCGGCGACGAAGGACGCCTGGTCGGCGGTGAGGCCGAGCTCCGCGGCGAGGTCGCGGGCCGCCTCGACGGCGGGTTCGGAGAAGTCGAGCCCGACCACGCGGGACGCGCCGTGCCGGGACCAGGAGAGGGTGTCCAGGCCGATGTGGCACTGGAGGTGGAGCAGCGAGCACCCGGTGACGTCACCGACCTCGGTGAGCTCGAAGTCGCGCAGCGGGTCCTTGCCGGAGCGGAAGGCTTCGAGGTCGTAGTAGTCGCTGGCGAGGTGGAGGGGCACGCGCTCGTCCCAGCGTCTTCGGTTGGCCTCGCGCCAGTCGGAGGGGGTCGGTGAGTACATCCCAGAAAGTTATCCACAGGCTGGGGACCCTCGCCAGCGGATTGTCGGCCGGGGCGTGCACTATGGGGTCCATGAGCGACTTGGGTGCGGGTGCAGTGGAGACGACCGACGCGGGCGGGGGCACGGAGATGCCGGACTGGGAGAAGCGCTTCCGCGCGCCGCGGGTGTCGCTGCCCGACTGGGCGGAGGACGCCCCCGACCGGTCCCTGTTCGTGTCGAACGCGACGGGGACGTACGAGCTGTACGCATGGGACCGCGCGACCGGCGAGCAGCGCCAGGTGACGGACCGGCCGAACGGCACGACGGACGGCCTGCTCTCGCCGGACGGCGAATGGATCTGGTGGTTCAACGACACGGACGGCGACGAATTCGGCGTATGGATGCGCCAGCCCTTCGCGGGCGGCGGCAGCGACGAGCCCGCGGTGGCGGGACTCGAAGCCTCGTATCCGTCGGGCCTCGCCCTCGCGCGCGACGGGCGGATGGCGGTCGTCGGCCGCTCGACGGACGACGAGGGCTCGACGATCCATGTCGTACGTTCCCCGGGCGCCGGCCCCGTCGAGATCTACCGCCACCGCGAGTCCGCCGGCGTCGGCGACCTCTCCCACGACGGCTCGCTGATCGCCGTCGAGCACACGGAGCACGGCGACGCGATGCACTCCACCCTCCGGGTGGTCAGGCCGGACGGCTCCACGGTCGCCGAGCTGGACGACACCAAGGGCGGCACGGTCGAGCTGGGCCTCGAGGTCCTCGGCTTCGCGCCGGTCGACGGGGACACGCGGCTGCTCGTCGGGCATCAGCGGCGCGGCCGCTGGGAGCCGATGGTGTGGGACGTCGCGTCGGGCGAGGAGACGGACCTGGCGCTCGACCTGCCGGGGGACGTCAGCGCCGAGTGGTATCCGGACGGCTCCGCCCTGCTCATCGAGCACAGCTTCGAGGCGCGCAGCGAGCTGTTCCGGTACGGATTCGCCTCGGGTGATCTCGTCAGGGTCGACACTCCCGCCGGGTCGGTGTCGGGGGCGACCGCACGGCCCGACGGCAGCGTGGAGTACCTGTGGTCGTCGGCCGCCGAGCCGCCGGTGGTGCGCTCCACGACGGGCGGCGTCGTGCTCGACCCGCCGGGCATGAAGGCCCCGGCCTCCGTGCCGGTGGAGGACGTGTGGGTGGAGGGACCCGGCGGCCGGGTCCACGCCCTCGTGCAGAAGCCGGCCGACGCGAGCGGCCCCCTGCCCACCATCTTCGAGATCCACGGCGGCCCGACGTGGCACGACAGCGACGCGTTCGCCGCGGGCCCGGCGGCCTGGGTCGACCACGGGTATGCGGTGGTGCGGGTCAACTACCGCGGCTCGACGGGGTACGGCCGGGAGTGGACGGACGCGCTCAAGCACCGGGTCGGCCTGATCGAGCTGGAGGACATCGCCGCGGTCCGGGAGTGGGCGGTGACGTCGGGCCTCGCGGACCCGGACCGCATCGTCCTGGCCGGCGGCTCCTGGGGCGGGTATCTCACGCTGCTCGGCGTCGGCACCCAGCCCGACGCCTGGGCGGTGGGCCTCGCCGCGGTACCGGTCGCGGACTACGTGACGGCGTACCACGACGAGATGGAGGCCCTGAAGGCCATGGACCGCACGCTCCTGGGCGGTACGCCCGAGGAGGTCCCGGAGCGCTTCGAGGCCTCGTCCCCGCTGACGTACGTGGACGCGGTGAAGGCGCCGGTCTACATCTCGGCGGGCGTGAACGACCCGCGCTGCCCGATCCGCCAGGTCGACAACTACGTGGACCGGCTCAAGGCCCGGGACGCGGTGCACGAGGTGTATCGCTACGACGCGGGGCACGGCTCGCTCGTCGTCGACGAGCGGATCAAGCAGGTGCGGTTGGAACTGGACTTCGCCGAGCGACACCTTCGCTAGCCGGGGGCGGCCCGCCGCGGGGCGGGCGGTGGCCGCGGGGCGGGCGGCTTCGCCAACCCCGCGGCCCGTCTCCCACGGGCGCCCCCGTACCGTGGGGGTGTGTACCGGTTCCTGCTGACGCCCCGCTGGTGGGGGATCAACGTCTTCGTACTGCTGGCCATCCCCGTCTGCATCTTCATGGGGTCATGGCAGCTGGGGCGGTTCGAGGACCGCGTCGAGGCGCACGACGCCGCGCAGAAGCAGGCGGACCGGCAGGCGTCGCCGACCACGTCGGAGACGAAGCCCAAGCCGCTGGACTCGCTGCTCCCCGTGGACCAGGAGACATCCGGGGAACGGGCGTCCGCGACAGGGCGGTACGGCAAGCAACTGCTGGTCCCGGACCGGGAGTTGGACGACAAGTCCGGGTACTACGTCCTGACGCTCCTGCGCACCGGCAACGGCAAGGACCTGCCCGTCGTCCGGGGCTGGCTCCCCGGGAACGCGAGCGCGGCGAAGGCTCCCCCGGCGCCGTCCGGCGAGGTCACCGTGACGGGCGCGCTCCAGGCCTCGGAGAGCCCCGGGTCGAACGGGGTCAGTGCGGCCGGAGGGCTGCCCGACGGGCAGCTCGGCGCCATCAGCGCGGCCTCCCTTGTGAACCTGGTCCAGGGCAATGTGTACGACGCCTGGGTCACCCTGGAGAAGGGCGACTCCGGGATGAAGGCCGTGCCCGCGGCCACGCCGGAGAACTCCGGGCTCGACCTCAAGGCCTTCCAGAACCTCGGCTACACCGGCGAGTGGTTCGTCTTCGCGGGGTTCGTCGTCTTCATGTGGTTCCGGCTGTTCCGGCGGGAGCGGGAGTTCGCGCGGGACGCCGAGCTGGGGCTCTTGCCCGAGAGTTAGCCCGCGCGGCGCTCACGAACACAAACGCCGGGCGGGCTGGATGCTTCCAGCCCGCCCGGCGTATGCGTACGCGTACGCGTTCCTGCTCGGTGTCGCCTACGACGCCGACAGCATCCCCGTCTTGTAGACCGTCCCCGCACACGCGTTGGCGATCGTCGCGCCCGACGCGGGCGCGCCCGCGGACGCCGTCAGGGACACCGTCACTCCGCCGTCAAGGACGCCGCCGTCCTCGCGCACCATCTGGGGCTCGACACCGCCCGGCGTACCGCTGTCGCCGCCGCTGCCCTCCGTCGGAGTCGGGTCGGGCGAGGGGTCGCCGCCGCCGTCCGTCGGACACGCCTCCGAAGGCACCCAGGCGAACTTCACCTCGTACGCGGCCCCCGGCTGGAGGACCAGCGAGCTGACGGCCTGGGCCGGGTCCGGCAGACCGGTCGCCGCGTCGCCCGCCACATGGTCGGCGACGCCGATCTTCGCGGGGTCGGCCGCCCCCGTCGTCGACGTGGTCACGCTGCCCGCGGCGCTGACCGTGCAGCTGCTGGTGGAGACGTTCGAGATGCGGAAGCTGCCGTACACCTTGCCGTCGGCCTCCGCCGCGCCCGCGCTACCGCCGGCGTCGCCGAGCTGGTCCGCCGTGCAGGCAGGCGAGTCGGCGGATTCTGTGCCCGACGGGTCGGGGCCACCGGTCGCGCCGCCGCTGGACTCGCCCTTCCCCTTGCCGTCCTTTTTGTCCTTCTTATCTTTCTTGTCCTTGGACTTGGAGGGGCCGGAGTCGCTGCCCTCGCCCTTCTCTCCGCCGTCAGGGCCCTTGCCCTGACTGGAACCGCCCTGCGTCTGCTCGCTGTTGCCCGCGATCGACGGCCGGTCGTCCGAGCCGCCGCCGGAGTTCGTCACGTGCACGAGAGCGGGGATGGCGGTGCCGATGAAGAGCGCGGCGGCGGCCATGCCGACCACGGCCTGGCGCTTGCGCGCCCGCCGCGCGGGCACCGCATGCCGCAGACGCTCCAGGGCACGGTCCCCCGGCTCGATCTCCTGGACGGCCGAACGCATCATCCTGCGCAGCGCCAGCTCGTCGGGGCCGCTCTCACCGCCGAAGAGGGAGTCCAAGGCGGAATCCGATGCGGAATCCGATCCGGAATCCGACGCGGCACTCGGTGCGGAGTCCGGCGAGCCGCCGGGCGAGGCACCCGACGAAGCGTCCGGCTCGGCACCGGCCTCACGCTCGGACCCGGTGGGCTCGTCGCCCTGACCGTGTTTCACAGTTCCGTCCCCAGCATGCTGCTCAAACTCGGCGTTCTCGGCGCTCTCGGCACCCTCAGCGCTCTCGGCGTTCTCGGCGTTCTCATCGCGATCACGCTCACGCCCGTACTCCTGCTTGCTCATGCCGGTGCCTCCATGGCGACCCGCAGAGCCGCGATCCCGCGCGAGCCGTACGCCTTCACCGACCCGAGCGATATGCCCAGGGTCTCGGCGACCTGCGCCTCGGTCATGTCCGCGAAATACCGCAGGACCAGGACCTCGCGCTGGCGGCGCTGGAGACCGCGCATCGCCTTGATCAGTTCGTCCCGCTCAAGGAGGTCGTACGCACCCTCCTCGGCGCTCGCCATGTCCGGCATCGGCTTCGAGAGCAGCTTCAGACCGAGGATCCGGCGCCGCAGCGCGGACCGCGAGAGGTTCACGACGGTCTGCCGCAGATAGGCGAGCGTCTTCTCCGGGTCCCGGACGCGTTTGCGCGCCGAGTGCACCCGGATGAACGCCTCCTGCACGACGTCCTCGCAGGAAGCCGTGTCGTCGAGAAGCAGCGCCGCGAGGCCGAGGAGCGACCTGTAGTGGGCGCGGTAGGTCTCGGTCAGGTGGTCGACTGTGGTGCCCGCGCTCATCGTCTCCTCAGCGCCCTCGCGCTGCGTCGGGATGCGGGCCGATCTCGTGGTGGGCATGGGGGCGATCACCGGCATGCCGGCGGGCGCACGGGGACGGCGAGGCGGACGCAGGGTCGCGCCCCTCGCCTGAACCGCTGTGAAATCGAGTACCTCTGCCACGCCTGTTGGACACGCTTACCCCCGTGAGGGTTGTACGCATCGCGCGGCGCGTTTGCGGCAGGCATCGTCGGTGTCGGTGACGATGCATCAAATGCCCCCATGCGTACCAGCTCTTCCCCTATGCCCAATTTCCGCAGCGCTCAGGTCATGCCCCCGGGAGGGCGATCGCAAAGACGCGCCCCGCCCAGCTGCCGGTTGCAGTGGACGGGGACGAATAATGCGAATCTTCGAACGCGGCAATGGTCCAGTTCAAGCGATCCTGGCCACCAAGTTGGACACAGAACTTACACAGATCCCACAAACGCTTTCACCCCGGGGATCATTCGGGCCCGGTCGGGCCTGATCAGGCACGATCAGGCCTGGTCTGGACCGATCTGCCCCACATCAGGTGGACCGATCTGCCCCATCAGGTGGGCCGATCTGCCCCATCAGGAGGTGAACTCCTCCGCCACCAGCTCCGCGATCTGGGCCGTGTTCAGCGCGGCCCCCTTGCGCAGGTTGTCCCCGCACACGAAGAGCTCCAGGGCCGTCGGATCGTCCAGCGCGCGCCGCACCCGGCCCACCCACGTGGGGTCGGTCCCGACCACGTCGGCGGGTGTCGGGAACTCCCCGGCTGCCGGATTGTCGAAGAGCACGACACCCGGAGCGGTGGCCAGGATCTCGCGAGCGCGGTCCACCGTGACCTCGTCCTCGAAGCGCGCGTGGACGGTCAGCGAGTGGGTGGTCACGACCGGCACGCGTACGCACGTGGCGGCGACCTTCAGATCGGGCAGACCGAGGATCTTGCGGGACTCGTCCCGCACCTTCATCTCCTCGGACGACCAGCCGTCTTCCCGCAGCGTCCCGGCCCACGGCACCACGTTCAGCGCCACGGGCTCCGGGAAGGGCCCGGTGTCGTCGCCGACAGCACGTCGTACGTCACCGGGGCTCGTGCCCAGCTCCGAGCCCGCCACCAGCGACATCTGCCGCCGCAGCGTGTCCACGCCGTCGCGCCCCGCCCCGCTCACCGCTTGGTACGAGGAGACGATCAGCTCGCGCAGGCCGAACTCGGCATGCAGCGCGCCGACGGCCACGATCATCGACAGGGTCGTGCAGTTGGGGTTGGCGACGATGCCGCGCGGGCGTACGCGCGCGGCATGCGGATTGACCTCAGGGACGACCAGCGGCACGTCCGGGGCCATCCGGAAAGCGGCGGAGTTGTCGACCACCACGACGCCCTTGGACGCGGCGATGGGAGCCCACTGCGCGCTGACCTCGTCGGGCACGTCGAACATCGCCACGTCGACGCCGTCGAAGACGTCCTCGCTCAGCGCGACGACCTCGACCTCCTCACCGCGCACGGCCAGCTTCCTGCCGGCCGAGCGCGGTGAGGCGACGAGTCGGATCTCGCCCCAGATGTCGGCGTGCTGCGACAGGATCTGGAGCATGACCGCGCCGACGGCCCCGGTCGCTCCGACGACCGCGAGCGTCGGCTTTCCGGTCATCGCCCGGTGCCTCCATAGACCACGGCCTCGTCCGTGTCGGAGTCGAGGCCGAAGGCGGTGTGCACGGCGCGGACGGACTCGTTCGCGTCATCGGCGCGGGTCACGACCGAGATGCGGATCTCGGAGGTCGAGATCAGCTCGATGTTCACGCCCGCGTCGCTGAGCGCCTCGAAGAAGGCGGCCGTGACGCCGGGGTTCGTCTTCATGCCCGCGCCGACCAGCGAGATCTTGGCGATCTGGTCGTCGTAGCGAAGGGAGTCGAAGCCGATCGCCGAGCGCGTCTTCTCAAGAGCGTCGATCGCCTTGCGGCCCTCGGCCTTGGGCAGCGTGAACGAGATGTCCGTGAGCCCGGTCGAGGCTGCCGACACGTTCTGCACGATCATGTCGATGTTGACCCCGGAGTCCGCGATGGCGCGGAAGATCGAGGCGGCCTCACCCGGCTTGTCCGGCACGCCGACGACCGTGATCTTGGCCTCCGAGGTGTCGTGCGCGACACCGGAGATGATGGCCTGCTCCACCTTGCGGTCCCCTTGCGGTTCGTTGCTGACCCACGTGCCCTGAAGTCCACTGAAGGACGACCTGACGTGGATCGGGATGTTGTAACGACGGGCGTACTCCACACAGCGGTGGAGCAGCACCTTGGACCCGGAGCTCGCGAGCTCCAGCATGTCCTCGAACGAGATCCAGTCGATCTTCTGGGCCTTCTTCACCACACGGGGGTCGGCGGTGAAAACGCCGTCCACGTCCGTGTAGATCTCGCAGACCTCCGCGTCGAGCGCGGCCGCGAGGGCGACAGCGGTCGTGTCGGATCCACCACGACCAAGCGTGGTGATGTTCTTGCCCTCCTGGCTGACGCCCTGGAACCCGGCGACGATGGCGATGTTGCCCTCGTCGATCGAGGCCCGGATGCGGCCCGGCGTGACATCGATGATCCGCGCTTTGTTGTGGACGGAGTCGGTGATGACACCGGCCTGGCTGCCCGTGAACGACTGGGCCGCGTGACCCAGGTTTTTGATCGCCATGGCAAGGAGTGCCATGGAGATCCGCTCCCCGGCGGTCAGCAGCATGTCGAATTCACGCCCGGCAGGAATCGGGGATACCTGCCCGGCAAGATCGATCAACTCATCCGTCGTGTCACCCATGGCGGACACCACGACAACGACCTGATGGCCGTTCTTCTTGGCGTCGACAATCCTCTTGGCGACCCGCTTGATGCCCTCGGCATCGGCTACGGAGGAGCCTCCGTACTTCTGCACGACAAGGCTCACGTGCGCTCCTCGCTCAGTCCGTCTCTTACCGCACTGCTGCGGTCGGCTCAGTCTAACGAGCGGCCGAAATTCGCCTCGCCGATATCACATGGTGAGATGTCCCGCCCACTACGTGATCATCCGCCGGCATACGCGCCCGCTGCTCGGGGCGTACGTTTCGACCGCTCGGCTTGGCACATGCCCGCTGGGGAGTGGAGCACTCCGGAAAGTGGGGCGGGTCACAGGTTCTGCACTTTTGTGGCTGCACTTCCGCAGGAGGGAGCCCGGCCTCTGCGGGAGGGAGCCCGGCGGCTCACTTGGGGGCTGGCAGATGTCCGAGTCCTCGACTATTCTAAAAACTCAACTAGTCGGGGAGGCGGGTCAGATGGCGGATGTCAGTTCCGCGTGGCTGCGTGCGGCGCTGCCGCTGTGCCTGCTCGGAATGTTGGAGCGGGGCGAGAGCTATGGGTACGCACTGCTTCAGGAGCTGGGCGCGGCCGGGCTGGCCAACGCCAAGGCGGCGACCCTCTATCCGGCCCTGACCAGGCTGGAAGAGGAAGGCGCCGTCGACATCCGCTGGAGCGCGGGCGAGGGCGGCCCCGGGCGGAAGTACTACAGCCTCACCGACGCGGGCCGCGAGCGGCTGACCGTCGAATATCGCGCCTGGCGCCACTTCGACGGCGTGGTGACCGCCTTGGCCGGTGGCGCCGGCGACACCGGTGGCGCCGCCTTGGCCGGTGGCACCGAAGGCTCGACGGAAGCGTCGGGGAAGCCAGAAGGGCCGGAAGGCCGACCGACACGGACTGGGGGAACACGATGATGCGTACGGACGGCAGGGAACAGAAGCCCGACTGGCCCAGCGGCGACGACGCGCAGTGGGCCGCCGAGTTCGAGTTCGCCCTGGCGCTGGGGCACACACCGCCCGACGGGCTCGCCGAGCAGGTGCTCGAGGAAGCCCGGCTGACCACCGCGGAGGCGGGGCTCCCCGCCCGGGAGGTCCTCGGCGATCCCGCCGCGTACGCCGACGCCGTGGCCGCCGAGCGGATCGACGAGGCCCATCGCAGCTCCGTCGACGTCGAGGGCTTCGCCGCCGGTGACCGGTTCACCAGCTCGCTCCTTGTGGCCGGTGCCCAAGTCGCCCTGTTCGGTGTGGTGTTGTGGGCCAGTGCCGGGCTCTGGATTCCGGTCGGCTGGCCCACGGGTGGGGCCGGGCTGCTGCTCGCCGTGCTCGTCGTCCTGGTGACCGGTGTCATCCCCGAGCTGCGGGCGGCGGGACGGCTTCGGGCCGGGCGGGTCGCCATGGGCTGCGCCGCTGTGCTCGTCGTGGCCTGCGCCGCGGGGTTCACCGCCATTCCCCGGGGGCCTCAAGTGAGCGTTCCCGCACCCTCGTTGTTCGTCGTCGGCGCGCTGCTCGGGGTGCTGGGATGGCGCGTTCCCGCCGAGCCCGTCGGGCGCTGGTTCCGTGGCCGGGCCGTGCCTGCCGAGGCGATACGGAGTGACGACGAGGCCTGGCTGGCACGGCTCTCCGCCCTGCTGCGGGGGCGGCACGGCATGTCCGCGGGGAGCGCCCGGCGCTGCGTGGCCGAGGCGCGGGACCATCTCGCCGCCTCGGGCGGGAGCGCCGTGGGCGAGTTCGGTGACGTCGAGGTCTACGCACTGCGGCTCAGCGAAGGGCCGGGGAAGTCGCGGCGCGCGGCACGGGCCGAGGTGCTGCCCACCGCCCTGTTCACCGTGGGCATGCTCTGGTGGGGGCTCGACCTGGTCAGTGATCCGCAGCCCGCGTCCCTCTGGTTCTGGACCAAGGTCGTCGTGCTGGTCGTCGGCGTGTGGGCCTGGGCCACCACCGCGTGGTCGCTGTGGCGGAAGCTGCGGCCGGGCGGCACGGGCAGCACAGGCAGCACGGGCGGCGCGGGCGGCGGCGCGGGTGACTTGGGCGCGAAGGGCTGATCCTTCACCGGCCTTGTCCGGTCCGGGCGGTCGGGCCCGGACCGGAGCCGGTGCCAGGTCGGCGCCTCGCCGGCGTCTACTGCACCGAGCGCAGGCCCAGGGGGCCGGCGATCTCCTCCGCCATGACCTTGCCCGCCGCTTCCGCGAGGGCGTCCTCGGCCAGGTCCTCGTCCGTGTCCAGGCCGTTGAGGTCCTCAAGGGGCTGGTTCAGCCGGACGTGGGCCACCAGGGACTGGAGGGCGCGCAGGGCGCCGGATGCCGTGGAGCCCCAGTTCGAGAAGTACGAGAACTGCCACCACCACAGGGCCTCCGTGGTGCGGCCCGCGCGGTAGTGCGCAAGGCCGTGGGAGAGATCGGCGACCACGTCCGCCAGGTCGTCCGAGATGCGGCAGGCCACCGGGGCCTTGCGGGGCTCGTACGGATCGAAGACCTCGGAGTAGACGTCGATCGGCTCCAGCATGGCGGCCAGGCGTTCGCGCAGGTCGTCGACGTCGCGCTCCGGGCCGAGGTCCGGCTCGTAGCGCTCGTCGGGGACGATGTCCTCGTGCGCGCCCAGGCGGCCGCCGGCCAGGAGGAGTTGGGAGACCTCCAGGAGGAGGAAGGGGACGGCCGAGTCCGGCTCGTCGCCCTTGGCCACCTCTGTCACCGCGACGATGAAGCTCTCGATCTGGTCCGAGATCTGCACGGCGAAGGAGTCCGGGTCCTGGGCGGACGCGTGCAGGAGGACCGTCGACTCGGCGGCGATGATCGGCTCAGGGACGACGATCGGATCGGCGGCGGCGGCGGTCGGCTCGACGGCGGCTGTCGCTTCCGGCTGTGCTGCGTTCTCTGTCTGCTTCTTAGACATCTAGGAGTCGTCTCCCCTCGAAGGCGCGGCCCAGGGTGACCTCGTCCGCGTATTCCAGATCTCCCCCGACAGGGAGCCCGCTGGCCAGGCGGGTGACCTTCAGGCCCATGGGCTTGATCATGCGCGCGAGGTACGTCGCCGTGGCCTCGCCCTCCAGGTTCGGGTCCGTGGCGAGGATCAGCTCGGTGACCGTGCCGTCCGCGAGCCGCGCGAGCAGCTCTCGTATACGCAGGTCGTCCGGGCCGACCCCCTCGATGGGGCTGATCGCTCCACCCAGTACGTGGTACTTCCCCCGGAATTCGCGCGTACGCTCGATCGCCACGACGTCCTTCGGCTCCTCGACCACGCAGATGACGCTGAGGTCGCGGCGCGGGTCGCGGCAGATGTTGCAGAGCTCTTCCTGCGCGACGTTGCCACAGGTCGCGCAGAAGCGGACCTTGTCCTTCACCTCAAGGAGGGCGTGCGCGAGGCGGCGTACGTCCGTCGGCTCCGCCTGCAGGATGTGGAAGGCGATCCGCTGCGCGCTCTTGGGACCGACGCCGGGCAGCCTGCCCAACTCGTCGATGAGGTCCTGAACCACGCCTTCGTACACGGGGTGCCTTTCCTGCTTCCAGTTTTCTGCTCTTGCCGAGTATCAGGCTTTGATACGTACGGTAGTTGGCCTGCGGCCCTCTTAGAAGGGAAGGCCCGGGATGCCTCCGCCGCCCAGGCCCTGCGCGAGCGGGCCCAGCTTCTGCTGCTGGAGCGCCTGCGCGTTCTCGTTCGCCGCCTGGACCGCCGCGACGACCAGGTCGGCGAGAGTCTCGGTGTCCTCCGGGTCGACCGCCTTGGGGTCGATCACGAGGCCGCGCAGCTCGCCGGAGCCGGTGACCGTCGCCTTGACGAGGCCGCCGCCCGCCTGACCTTCGACCTCGGTGCGCGCGAGCTCCTCCTGCGCGGTCGCGAGGTCCTGCTGCATCTTCTGGGCCTGCTGGAGCAGCTGCTGCATGTTGGGCTGGCCACCACCGGGGATCACGATCAGCTCCTGTTCATGGAGGTGTTTACGGTGGATTTTCCACCTGGAATGAGCCTACGTGGTCGAGGGTGCCCTCGCCCCAGCACTCTTTCGAGTGAGATCAGCCGTCCTCCTATACCTGATCAAGCACCTCTTCCGGGCGGAAATACCGCGAAAACGGGCTCAGGGCCACCCATTGGGCGGTAGGACTGGGGCTGCGCATGAGCAGATGACATCTGTCGCGTCAGCACCAGCTGTCACCGGGCGCGCACCGTACGGAACCGCCGCAGGGAACAGTCAGGGATCTCGTAGAGGTAGAGGGAGTGCCGGGTGAGCCAGCCGGATATGCAGCCCGAGGGGGTGCCCCATGAGGGGCAGGGTGCCGGGGCGGGGGCCGGTGGGAGTGCCGGTGCGGGTGCCGGTGCGGGTGCCGGTGCGCAGCAGAGCGCTTCCGGTGGCGCGGACGGTGCTCGGCTCGGGGATCTGACGGGGCGGACCTTTCCCCTCGGCGACTGGGGTGAGCCCGCGGAACGGCTCGACGAGCTGTACCGGTGGGTGGAGCGGGGCGCGCTCAACACCGCGGAGTGGTACTTGTCCGACCGGGCGTGGAAGCGGTGCGGGGCGCGGCTCGCTCGGGCCGGGGCCGCGGTGGGGGCCGTGGGGGCGGGGGTGTTTCCGCTGCTCGATCTCGCGGGGGCGGTGGGGGGCGTCGCCACCTGGGGGTTCGTCTCGTTGCTCGCGGGGGTCGCGTGTCTCGGGTGCGACCGGTTCTTCGGGCTGACCTCCGGGTGGATGCGGGACGTGGCCACCGCGCAGGCCGTGCAGCGGCGGCTTCAGGTGCTCCAGTTCGACTGGGCGTCGGAGAGTGTGCGGGAGGTGCTGGGGCCCACCGAGGGGACTGCGAGTGAGGCTGCCGAGCGGTGTCTTGGGGTGCTTCGGCGGTTCTCGGAGGATGTGACCGAGCTGGTGCGGTCCGAGACCGCGGACTGGATGGTGGAGTTTCGGTCCGGTCCCGCGCCGTTGGCCATGCAGGCCGTGGTTCCGGCCTCCCGGGGGGAGGCAGGGGCCGTCCTCCCCATCCGGGCCGCTCTGCCGCCGGGGGCTCGGCCCAACATGCCTCGGCAGCGGCCGCCTGAGCCTCGTTGAGGGGGCGGGGTGGGGTGGGGTGGGTGCGGGTCAAGGCGGTCCCTGCGGGGCAATCCCCAATCCCGCCCCTTCCCGAAACTGGGGCTCCGCCCCAGACCCCGCCGTGGCTCGGTCGATCACCGGCTCCGCCGAGTTCGTCCTCAAACGCCGGACGGGCTGAAAGATGTCCCCCACCGGGTGGGGGGTGGGCGGGCGGGAAAGGGGCGGGCTCTACGGACGGGCTGAAACACCGCCGGGCGGGCCCAACGCGGGGGGTGTCGCCCCCGGGTGCGGGGCGGGCGGGTGGGAAAAGGGCGGGCTCTGCGGGCGGGCTGGGACACCGCCGGGCGGGCCCGACGCGGGGGGCACCCCGGAGCGCGGGGCGGGTGGGTGGGAGAAGGGCGGGCTCTGTGGGCGGGATGGAGCGGTGCTGGGCGGGCCCGACGCGGGGGGCACCCCGGAGTGCGGGGTGGGTGGGAGGAGGGTTGGCCTGCCGGAGGCGGAAAGGCGGGTTCCGGCAGGCCAAGTGCGGGGCGTGCTCCCGGGGGCCGAAGCCCCGGGTCAGCTGTAGATGATCATTGAGCCTTGGGCCAGGCTCCGCGTCGTTGCCGCGTGCAGGCCCAGCCACACGTGGCGCTCCCTCGCGAAGGGGCTGTCGTCCGGGGGAGCCGGGGCCGCCGGTTCCTCCAGGGACGTGGGCGCCTCCGGCGGCGTCGGCGGGCGCGGAGGATTCGCCGCGTCTATGCCGATGGACGGGGCCACGAACTCCAGTTCCCGCAGCAGCGCCTGCGCCGAGCCCAAGGGCCCCCCGCCCGCAAGCAGTTCGTCGTTGGACAACGGCGCCGGGAAGTCGACAGGGACGTACGCACCCGCGTGGTCGTAGTGCCAGACCAGGTGCGACTGCTGGGCCGTCGTGTCGAACATCTCCAGCAACTGCTCGTAGTCCCCGCCCAGTTCGTCCACCGGCGTGACCTCGAGGCCGCAGACCTGGAGGAGATACGCCCGGCGCAGGAAATGCAGCGCGTCGTAGTCGAAGCCCGCGACCGGGGCCACGTCCCCGGACAGGCCCGGCATGTAGGCGAAGACGGGAACGGGGGGCAGGCCGGCCTCGTGCAGCGCCTTGTCGTACGCCGCGATCTCCTCCGCGAAGGGATTGTCGGGGCTGTGGCACAGCACGTCGACGAGCGGGACCAGCCACAGATCACAGGCCAAGGGTGCTCCTCAGGTCAGGCTCATACGCGGACGGCATTTCGGACGTCGGACGTTCCTCGCGTTCAGGCAGCGTAGTCCGGGCGGACGCCCCCTAGCTCCCCTTGTGCAGATCCCAGATCCACACCCCGTCTACCCACTTTCCGGGCCGGTCAAGGAGTTCCTCCACCGTCACCCGAAGTTCGGCGTCGTGCTCCTGCGGCACGAGGACCAGGACGCCCGCGTTCCAGTACGCCAGGTCCTCGCGGGCCGCCCTGCGCCACGCGTCCGTGATCTGCGGTGCGCGGCCCGACGCGCGGACGTCGCGCAGGAGGTTCGACGTGTTGCGGGGCGAGGCTCCGTAGATGCCGACCCGGTCCGGGCCCCAGGGGCCGTTGAAGTAGCCGCCGGGGAGGCTGAAGCCCAGGTCGGCCGTGGTCTGCCAGTGCAGCGCCTCCGCGCCGGACGGATCCGGGAGCGGTACCGGTACGAGGGACTCGCCCTCCCCCACGTACTTCCGCCAGGCCCCGTCGGCGATGAACGCCGGTACCTGTGCCCGCTCCACCGCCCGCAGCGGCGCCGGCACGATCGGCAGGAGCGCGAGGGCGACCGCGGCCACACCCGCGTACCGCGCGGCCGTCATCCGGCGCGCAGAAGCCAGGAGGCGGGCCAGCGCGAGGGCGAGGAGCATCCCGAGCGCCGGGGCGCACACCATCGCCACCCGCGACTCGATCACCGACTCGAAGAGCGGCGCGTGCGCCAGGGCCGCCCACGGGCCCGGCAGCACGATGTCCGTCAGCGGGATGCGGAACTTCGGGCCCAGCGAGAGGAACGCCGCCGCGAGGACCGTGAAGGCCAGCGCCTTCACCACCGCCCGCTCCCAGAGCCGTACGACGATCGCGAAGGCGAGCGCGGCCAGGGGCCAGCCGTAGAAGGCGTTCTGCTCGGTGGGGTTCGCGGAGAGGGCGGATGCCGTCTCCGCATTGCCCGCGAGCGAGCGTTCGGCGAAGGAGAGGAGCGCGAGCGGGCTGTTGCCCGCGTTGTCGCCGTGCAGCACGCTCGTGTAGCTCTGCGGCCCGAAGAACTGCCAGTAGAGCGGGAAGGCGACCAGCGGGACGGTGACGGCCACCGCCACCCCGAGGCCGCGCGCCAGGGGCCGGAACACCTCCCTCGCGACATCCCTGCGCACCAGGCCGTACGCCGCCGCGAACAGCAGCATGCCGAGCGCCGCGAGCAGCAGCGGTTCCTCGCCGAGGAAGATCTGGTACGTCGTGAAGAGCCCGAGGACGACCCCGTCGCGTACGACACTCGTGCCTTCGCCCCGGCCCCGGCCCTGGCCCCGGCCCCGCGTCTCGCAGAGCCGCAGCGCCCTGTCGATGATCAGCGGGATCATGAACAGGACCATGAAGTTCGGGTGCGCGTGGGCGTGGCTGATCATCGGTGGCGCGAAGGCGGCGAGTGCCGCGCCGACGGCCGCCGCGCCCCGGTGCCGTACGAGACGCCTGAGGATCAGCCAGTACCAGGCGACCCCGGTCGCGGCGAGGCCCAGCGTCATCGCCGCGTTCAGGGCGACCGCCGGGCCGAAGAGCCAGGTCACGGGGGCGAAGGGGACGGAGAGGCCGAGCATGACCGTGTTGGCCATGAGGTTCACGCCGTCGGGTTGGTTCTGGAGGGTCGTGAACAGGGGGTTCTGGAGGTGGCGGACGTTGTCCGCCGTCACCGCGAAGAACCACTCCCATTGATTCTGGTCCTGGAGGGAGTCGGGGAGATAGCGGTCGCCCGGTGCGATCCAGCGGCCCGAGTAGAGGGTGACGGCCATGGCCAGGAAGAGCGCCGCGACGAGCACGTCCTTCGGGCGGATGGTGCGGACCTTGAGCGAGGTCAGTTCGGCCAGGACCAGCGCGTAGTCGACCGGGCGGACCTTCGAGCCCTCCTGGTGCGCCCAGCGCACCGGCACCTCGGCGACCGGCCAGCCGGCGCGGCGGAAGTACTGCAGTATCTCGACGTCGATCCCCCAGCCGCGCAGGCGGGACGCGGCGAAGGCCTCACGGACACGGTCGCCGTCGAAGAGCTTGAAGCCGCACTGGGTGTCGCGGACTCCGGGGACGGCGACCGTTCGTATCAGGAAGTTGCCGGTACGCCCCAGGAGTTCGCGCAGGCGGTGCTGGCGGCTCTCGATCGTCGCGCCGGGGCGGGCGCGGGAGCCGATCGCCGCCGCGTGGCCGTCGGCGAGCGCCTTGTCGAGGCACTCCAGTTCCTCGATGGGGGTGGCCAGATCGGCGTCGGTGATCAGGACGCGGTCGCCGCGCGAGGCGAGGACGCCGAGGCGCAGGGCGTGGCCCTTGCCGAGGTTGCGGTCGGAGTGGATGAGCTGGACGCGGCCGTCGGCGGCCTCGGCGTCGGCCGCGATGTCGAGGGTGCCGTCGGTCGAGCCGTCGTCCACGACGATCAGCTCCCACCGGGTGCCGCGGTCGCCTCCTTCGGGCCCGTCCTCCAGGTACGCCCGGATCGCGGCCAGCGTGGGAGCCAGGCGCCGCTCCTCGTTGTAGGCGGGGACGACGACGGTCAGATCCACACTCATGCAGCGGCCAGCCGCTCGATGAGGGCGAGGGAGTGGGCGTTGTACTCCTCGACGATGGCGTGCGCGGCCTTGGGGTCGCGGTGCGCGAGGGCGTCGACGAGCTCGGTGTGCCGGGCCCAGAGGGTGCCGCGCAGGTCGCCGTCGCCGTGTTCGACGGCGCGGCGGAGGTAGGTGACGGCGCAGACCCAGGACTGGACGCGGATGCGGTGCAGGAAGTCCGAGAGGTAGGGGTTGCCGAAGAGGGCGCTGAGCTCGCGCCAGAAGCGCAGGTCGTAGCCGATGAGGACGTTCAGGTCGCCCGCGCAGGCGGCGCGTGCGGCTTCCTCGCCACGGCGGCGTACGGAGATGAGCGCGTCGGAGGCTTCCTTCTGGGGCCTGGGTCCCAGCGGGGTGCCGTTCTTGATGAGGTCGCGGAAGATTCCGTCGGCGACGAGGCCGCGGGCCTGGAGCATGCTGCGGTAGTCGGCGAGGGAGTGCTCGTGGACGCGGTAGCCGCGGTGCTGGTCGGCGTCGAGGAGGCCCTGCGCCGCGAGGTTCACCAGGGCCTCGCGGACCGGGGTCGCGGAGACGCCGTACTGCTCGGCGATCTCCTTGACCGTGAACTCCTGGCCGGGCTCCAGACGGCCGCCGAGGATCTCGTCGCGCAGCGCGTCGGCGATCTGCTGGCGCAGAGTGCTGCGGATGACGGCGGTGCCGTCGGTGCCGGGCATCTGGGTTCCCTCGGGAGTGTCTGGCGTGCCGGGTCTGGCGGGGGGCGCCTTGGTGGTCGTCTTGCTTACGAGCACGTCAGACTACGCGGTCGGGGTTCCCGGGGCCGGGGGCCGTCTTGCAGGTGCGGCGCCGTTCCTCTTCAGGTGCGGCCACCGTCCGTGGTCGGGTGCGGCCACCGTCCGTAGTCAGGTGCGGCGCCGTCTCCGCTCGTGCCGCCGCTTCGCGGCGGATCCTTTCCCGCCCACCCACCCGATTGCCCCGTGGGGCATGGGGGGGGTGGGGGTGGGATGCGCCGCAGGGTGATGGGTGGGCGGGTGGGGGTGATCCGCCGCGAAGCGGCGGTCCTGGGTGGTGGCGGGCCGGAGCCCTGGGGGCCAGGGCGGCCCCGTCCTGGGAAGGGCGGGGCCGTCCTGGGAAGGGCAGGGCCGTCCTGGGAAGGGCAGGGCCGTCCTGGGAAGGGCGCCGGCCCCGTCCTGGGAAGGGCAGGGCCGTCCTGGAAAGGGCGGCCCCGCCCTAGAAAGGGCGGCCCCGTCCCGGAAAGGGCGGGGCCGCAGGGGCGTGCTGGGAGCGGCTGGCCCCGGGGTCAGGACACGTGCTCGTCCGCCACGCTCAGCGCCGCGTCCAGCGCCGCCAGGCCCTCCTTCGCCTCCGTGTCCGTGATGTTGCACGGGGGGACCACATGAGTGCGGTTCATGTTGATGAAGGGCCACAGGCCCTGCTTCTTCGCGGCGGCGCCGAACGCGGCCATCGGGGCGTTCGCCTCGCCCGTGGCGTTGTACGGGACGAGGGGCTCGCGGGTCTCCTTGTCCTTGACCAGTTCCAGGGCCCAGAACATGCCCAGGCCGCGGACCTCGCCCACGCTCGGGTGCCGCTCGGCGAGCTCCGCGAGGGCCGGCGCGATGATCTCCGTACCGACCCGGGCCGCGTTCTCGACGATGCCCTCGTCCTCCATGACGTTGATCGTCGCGACGGCCGCGGCGCAGGCCAGGGGGTGGCCGGAGTACGTGAGACCGCCCGGGTAGGGCCTGCGGGCGAACGTCTCCGCGATGGCGGAGGAGATCGCGACACCGCCGAGCGGGACGTAACCGGAGTTCACGCCCTTGGCGAAGGTGAGCAGATCGGGCACGATGCCGCCGTCGAAGTGATCGGCGGCGAACCACTTGCCGGTGCGGCCGAAGCCCGCCATGACCTCGTCGAGGATGAAGACGATGCCGTGCCGGTCGCAGATCTCGCGTACGCCGGAGAGGTAGCCGGGCGGCGGGGTCATGATGCCTGCCGTGCCGGGGACGGATTCCAGGATGATCGCCGCGATGGTCTGCGGGCCCTCGAAGGCGATGGTGTCCTCGAGGTGCTGGAGGGCGCGCTCGCACTCCTGCTGCTCGTTCTCGGCGTAGAAGGGGCTGCGGTAGAGGAACGGCGCCCAGAAGTGGACGACGCCCGCCGTGCCGTTGTCGGAGGGCCAGCGGCGGGGGTCGCCGGTGAGGTTGATCGCGGCGGAGGTGGCGCCGTGGTACGAGCGGTAGGCGGAGAGCACCTTCGGGCGGCCGGTGTGCAGACGCGCCATGCGGGTCGCGTTCTCCACGGCCTCCGCGCCGCCGTTGGTGAAGAAGATCTTGTCGAGGTCGCCGGGGGTCCGCTCGGCGATGAGGCGTGCGGCCTCCGAGCGGGCTTCCACGGCGAAGGCGGGGGCGAAGGTCGTCATCGTCGCCGCCTGCTCCTGAATCGCGGCGACGACCTTGGGGTGCTGGTATCCGATGTTGGTGAAGACGAGGCCACTGGTGAAGTCGAGGTAGCGGTTGCCGTCGTAGTCCCAGAAGTACGAGCCCTCGGCGCCGGCTACGGCGAGGGGGTCGATCAGCTCCTGTGCGGACCAGGAGTGGAACACGTGCGCGCGGTCCGCCGCCTTGACGGCGGCGCCGACCTGGGGGTTCGGGTTCGGCTGAGGGGTCATGTGGGCGAGGGTAAATGTCCACGATGCGGATGGGACATGGGCGGTCTGTTTCGCGGGGGCGGGGGGTACTGGACAGTGTGTCGGGGCCGCCGGGCGCGGCACCGGGGCGTGGTTTTGTCCCCAACCCCGCCCCTTCCCGAAAACCCGCTGCGCGGGGGCCTTGGTTGCCGTCATCACCGGCTTCGCCGAGTTCGTCCTCAAACGCCGGACGGGCTGAAAGACCAACCACCGGCCGGGCTGGAAATCCGAAGGCCGGGCGGGCTGGATCAATCGTCCGCGTCCGCCACTACCCCCGCCCTCGGCTCCCCGCCCTGCCCGCAGCGGATCTCGTACGGCAGGTCCTCCTGCTCGTCGTCGTCGCTCGGCTCTGCTTCGAGGCGGGCCACCGGGCCCGGGCCCCGTTCCACGTCGTCGTCAATGTGGAAGCCGTCCGCCGGGCTCCACGAGACGAGGTAGACCGTCCCGTCGTCCCTGCACTCGACCGTCGCCGTCCCGCCCGTGAACCGCAGGGTGGAGCGGTCGGGGGGCGTCTTTGAGGGTGTCGCGGACGGCGAAGGCGACGCGGGTCGGGAGAAGGCCGGTGGCGAAGCCGACGTCGCCGCCAACGCCCTCTCCACCGCGCCCTCGTCCAGGGGACGGCTGTGTGCCGCGCCGCCGCTGTCCGAAGTAGCCAACTGCCAAGCGCCGAGCGCCCCCGCAGCCGTCCCCACTCCCACCCATGCCGCGGTCACCACCGCGCTCCGCCACTTCCTCATCCGGCCACTGTGCCGCACAGTTTCCTAACGCCCGGTTAAGGGCTGCCCAAAGCACCTGACTACGGTGGATGTATGGCCCATCTTCTCGTCGTGGAGGACGATCCCCAGCTGCGCGGCGCCCTCGTGCGCGCCCTGCGCGACAAAGGGCACGCCGTCGCCACCGCACCAGGCGGCATGGCCGGCCTGGACGCCGCTGTGACGACCCACCCCGACCTCGTCGTACTCGACCTGGGGCTCCCTGACGTCGACGGCGCCCAGATCCTGCGCATGCTCCGCGCCGTCAGCGACGTACCCGTCATCGTCGCGACCGCGCGCGACGACGAACCCGAGATGGTGGCGATCCTCGAAGACGGCGCCGACGACTACATCGTCAAGCCGTTCGGCGCCGCCCAGCTCGACGCCCGCATCAAGGCCGTCCTGCGCCGCCTCGGCGCGACCGAGGCCGCGGAAGAGCCCCTGCGCGTCGGAGGTCTGGCCATCGACCCCGCCTCACGCGAAGTCACCCTGGACGAGCGCCCCCTGGACCTCACCCCCCGCGAGTTCGACCTCCTCGCCTACCTCGCCCACCGCCCCGGCCAGGTCGTCTCGCGCCGCGAACTCCTCGCCGAGGTGTGGCAACAGCCCCTGGGCGGCGCCGACAAGACGGTCGACGTCCACCTCTCCTGGCTCCGCAGGAAACTCGGCGAGACGGCCCAGACCCCCCGCTACCTCCACACCGTCCGCACGGTGGGCGTAAAGCTCACGGCACCCGACGACGCCCCGGCCCCCACGCTCCCGCAGCCGCGCGACGCACGCGAGGGGACGGGCCGGTATGTCCGCCCGGAGCACGGCTCGCAGGACTCCCCCGCCGCAGCAACTCCGCGGCCACCGGACGATAGCGAGGACGGACATACCGGCGCGGCCCCGCCCCACAACGGCAACGAGGCGCACCACCCCGGGGAAGAGGAACCCTCCCCCCAAGACACCCCCCAAGGCCCAGGGGCCAGCTGATGCGACGCAGCCTCCTCCTCCTCACCGCCGCCACCACCGCCCTCGTACTGACCGCCCTCCTCGTCCCCCTCACCCTCCTCACCCGCACCCACGCCGCCGACCGCACCACCGCCGAGGCCACCGCCCGAGCCCAGTGGGTGGCGCACGCCATCGGCCCCGCCCTCGCCACCCCGGACGAGCGCGAGACCGCCGAACAGACCGTCGAGAGCGTCAACACCCAGAATCTGCCGACCACTTCACTCATCCTCGCCGACGGCACCGCCATCGGACCGAGCCCTCAAAACAAACAGACCCCCCGCATCACGGACGCCATCCGTCTCGCCCGCACCGGCCGCGCCTTCACCTACGAGCCCTCCACCGGCGGCCGCCTGGTCCTCGTCCCCGTCCAGGGCGCCGCCGACGGCACGGCAGTCGTCCAAGTCACGCTCACCGAGCGTCAGTTGTACGCGGGCACCATGACGTCCTGGCTCGTGCTCGCCGGGATCGGGGTCGGCCTCGTACTCATCGGGCTGCTCCTCGCCGACCGCCTGGGGGCGCGCCTCGTCGGCGCCACCCGCCGCCTCGCCCGCACCGCGGACCGCCTGGCCGCAGGCGACCTCACCGCACGCGCCACCCCCGAGGGCCCGCCCGAACTACGCCTGGTCGCGGGCCAGCTGAACCACCTCGCCACCCGCATCGACGAACTCCTCACCGCCGAACGCGAGAACGCCGCCGACCTCGCCCACCGCCTCCGCACCCCCGTCGCCGCCCTCCGCCTGGACGCCGAGACCCTCCGCGACACGGAGGAGGCGAACCGCATCGCCGCGGACGTCGCCGCCCTCGAACGCAGCGTCGACGACGTGATCCGCAAGGCCCGCCGCCCACTGCGCGACGCCCCGTACGCGGACCTGGCGGGCGTGGCACGCGAACGCGCCGAGTTCTGGCTGCCGTTGGCGGAGGATCAGGGTCGTACGACGGAGACATCGGCCCAAGACGAACCGAGTCCCGTCCCCGTCCCCGAGGACGACCTCACCGCGGCCATCGACGCCCTCATCGGCAACGTCCTCGACCACACCCCCCAGGGCACCCCGTTCCGCATCACCGTCCGCACCACCCCGGAGGGGAACGCCGAGCTCACCGTCGCCGACGAAGGCCCCGGCCTCCCCCCGACCTACGCCGCGGAACGCGGCACCAGCGGCGGCGGCTCCACGGGCCTCGGCCTGGACATCGCCCGCCGGACCGCCGAGGACGCGGGCGGCACCTTCGCCATCGCCTCCGACGCCACCCGCGGCACGCGAGTCACCCTCACCTTCCCGAAGGCACCCCCGCGGCCCGCGGAAACGCGACCCGCACCGCCCGAGCCCACCGGTTGACCCCCAACTCCGGCCGCAGCGCGGCGAACCCACCGCAGTACTTCGTGAACTCGGCGGCCCGCACCCCGTACCGGTGAAGGACCCGGTCCGCCTCCGTCAGATGACCCTGCGTCTTGGTCTCCACCAGGACGAGCCCGGAATCCGCCGCTACCGACCGCCCCGTGGCCACGTCCCGCACCACGAGCCCGGCATCACACGTGATCCGCTGCCCGTCGGCCACGAAGGTCGCCCGCTGGTACTCCGTGACGAGCGCCGTGGTCAGCCCGCCGGGCGCCTCGATGCCGTACGACCCCCTCAGCACACCCGCGAGGAATCCCTGCCGCGCGGCATCGAGCACACAGTCGTCGCCCTCCAGGCGCTGCCGGTGCTTGACCGTCTCGCCCCGGCCGCTCTTCAGCTTGATCTCGAACTGCCGCTCGCCGCTGTCCTGGTAGACCCGCTCCCGGATGCGGTAGCGCAGCCGCCTGCCCTGCCGGTGGTGGTGGTAGGTGAGGAGTTCAGGGGTGTCGTAGTACGTCGAGTGGTAGCTGAACCAGCGCTTTCCGCCGATGCTCAGGGCCCGGAAGGGGCCCGACGCGCGGCGCGGATCCGTGAGCAGCGCCGCCAGGTCGTCGAAGATCTCGACCGGCACGAGATAGCTGTTGTCGTAGCGGGCGAGCAGCTCCGCCCGCGCGTTGACCTCGTCGAGCGAGATGGGGTGCGCGGCGAGCGCGGCCCGTCCGATGGCGCGTACGGCGGGGTTCACACGGTCTCCTTCTGGTGGGGGACGGCAGGCGTGCGGGACCGGGTCGTGCGGCGTCGTGGTGCTGTACGTATGAACTCCCCGGCCCGCTCGGAAGGTTCCGGCTGCCGGAAACGGACTTCCAGAACCATCAGGTCACGTACGTAGTCGACCTCCTGGACGGTCCAGCCGAGCGGCTCCCCCAGGCGCCGCGCCAGCTCGGCGCGGAGCGCGGTCTCCTCGCGGTACACGGCGTCCAGGGTGACGACCGCGCGCCGGTCACCGGCGAAGAGGCGGGGGTGGTCGGCGCCGTACATCACCAGGAGCAGCACGGCCGCGAGCCCGGCGGCGACCGGCAGGTCCAGGCCCGGAAGACCGCAGAGGAGGCCGAGGACCAGGGTGATGAAGTAGTACGCGACCTCCTGGTGCTGCACCGCGTCCGAGCGGAGCCGCACGATCGAGAGCACCCCGAAGAGCCCGAAGCCGAGCGCGAGCCCGCCGTTGCCGCCGGCGCTCGCGAGGGCGGAGACGACCGCGAAGAGCGCGACGTTCAGGGCGAGGTAAGCGGGGACCAACTCCCTTCTGCGATGCCGTGGATAGAAGACCCCGAAGGTCAGGAGGGTCACGGCCACCAGGTCGAGGCCGAGGTGGGCGGCCATCTGTCCGAGGTTCTCTGCGCTGTCCATGACCAGGACGCTAGGGAACGGCGGGTTAAGGCCGCCCCTGGCGGGAGTTAACGAGCGCGGCGCCCACTCGGTATCCCTTGACAGCATGCTGTCGATTTGACAGCATGTTCACATAAGCGCTCAGCGGCACCCCGCCCACATCCAGTGGAGGCAGTCATGACCCGCAAGCCGAAGCCCGTGCACCTCGCCGTTTACGACACGCTCGCCGACTGGGAGCCCGGATACGCCACCGCGTACCTCGCCCGCGCCGGGTACGAGATCCGCACCGTCGCCGCGGGGTCCCTCGACCCGGTCACGACCTCGGGCGGCGTCCGCATCCAGCCCGACCTGACCCTCGCCGACCTGCGGCCCGAGGACAGCGCGCTGCTGATCCTGCCCGGCGCCGACCTGTGGGACACGGGCGACGACCTCGCCCCCTTCGGCCGCGCGGCCCGCACCTTCCTCGACGCGGACGTGCCGGTCGCCGCGATCTGCGGGGCCACCGCCGGGCTCGCCCGCGAGGGCCTGCTCGACGAGCGCGACCACACCAGCGCGGTGTCGTTCTACCTCGCGGCCACCGGATACAAGGGCGGCGAGCGGTACGTGGACGTCGACGCCGTCACGGACGGCGGGCTGACCACGGCGGGGCCGACCGAGCCCGTGGCCTTCGCCCGGGAGATCCTCGGGCGGCTCGGCGCCTTCGAGGGCGAAAAGCTGGACGCCTGGTACCGGCTGTTCCACGACTCGGACGCGTCCGCGTACGAGGTGCTGGAATCGTGAGCACCGAGCAGAACCCGGCGGACGAGGTGCGGGAGCAGCAGGACCTGTTCTCCCGCACCGCCCTCGGCGTCTTCCGGCTCAACGGCCAACTCCTCTCCGTGGCAGATGAGTTGGCCAAGCCCGGCGGTCTCACCGCCGCCTGGTGGCAGGTGCTCGGCGCCGTCCTGCGCGAGCCCCTGCCCGTCGCCGGGATCGCCCGCGCGATGGGCATCACCCGGCAGAGCGTGCAGCGCGTCGCCGACCTCCTCGTGCGGCGCGGCCTCGCGGAGTACGTGCCGAACCCCGCCCACCGCCGCGCCAAGCTCCTGCGCCCCACGGACGAGGGCCTTGCCGCCGTCCGCAGGATCAGCCCCGGCCACGCGGAGGTCGCCGCCCGGCTCGCGGAGGCGCTCGGCGAGGAGGAGTTCGCGCGGACCGTGCAGGTGTTGGAGCGGCTTTCCGGCGCCCTGTCCGACCTGGATACGGAACAACCCGTTACGGAGCCGTAGCAGGCAGTCCGTGCCCCGATGTCCTATCGCCCCACTATCCTCGATCTGTTGCACACCAACGGGGGAGGCGGCGCGGCGATGGAGAAGCTCGGGCCCGGGGATCCACAGCGAATAGGCGCTTATCGGCTGCTCGCGCGACTCGGCGCGGGCGGCATGGGGCACGTCTACCTCGCGCGGTCCGACCGGGGACGTACGGTCGCGGTGAAGCTGGTGCGTGAAGAGCTCGCCGAGCAGGAGGAGTTCAGGAACCGCTTCCGGCAGGAGGTGCAGGCGGCACGGCGGGTCGGCGGCGCGTGGACGGCGCCCGTGCTCGACGCGGACACCGAGGCGACGATCCCCTGGCTGGCCACGGGATATGTCGCGGGCCCCTCCCTGCAGAGCGTCATCTCGCACGACCACGGGCCGCTGCCCGAGCGGTCCGTGAAGATACTGGCGGCCGGGCTCGCCAACGCCCTCAAGGACATTCACGCGGCGGGCCTCATCCACCGCGACCTCAAGCCGTCGAACGTGCTCGTCACGATCGACGGCCCCCGCGTCATCGACTTCGGCATCGCCCGCGCGCTCGAAACGGTGACCGACGGCGGACTGACCCGCACCGGCGCGCTCGTCGGCTCGCCCGGGTTCATGGCGCCCGAGCAGGTGCGTGGCGACCGGATCACCCCGGCGTGCGACGTGTTCTGCCTGGGCTCGGTCCTGGCGTACGCGGCTTCGGGCGCGCTGCCGTTCGGCACGGCCAACAGCGGCGTGCACGCGCTGATGTTCCGTATCGCGCAGGAGGAGCCGGATCTGGAGGGGCTGCCGGAGGAGCTGGCCGAGCTGGTCGGCGACTGCCTGCGCAAGAACCCCGCGGACCGGCCTTCGCTGGAGCAGCTCCTTGAGCGGACGAGGGCGGAGGACACGCTCGGCGACGGCGGCCGGACGCGGGACCCCTGGCTCCCGGGGGCGCTCGTGGCTCAACTGGGCCGCCATGCGGTGCAGTTGCTCGACACGGAGAATCCGGACGAGGGCGGGCCGGAGGCGCCGTCCGCGAAGGGCACCGTTCCGCCGGTGTCGCTCGCGCCGCCGAAGGGGTTGGCGGCCGGGGGCAATGGTGGCGCGTCCAAGCAGGGCGAGGACGAAGCCGGGTCCGGGTCCGGGTCCGGGCCTGCTGCCGCGGCCGTCGCCGGAGCAGGAGCCGGGGCCGGGGCCGGGGCCGGGGCCGGGGCAGGCGCCTTGGCTGCCGCCGCGTCCGGGGCCGGGGGCAAGCCGGAGCCCGCCGACGGCGACACACCGCCACCGCCCGGCAGACCGGGCGAGGCCCCCCTCGACCACCTCCCCACGATGATCACCGGCCAGGCACCACCGCCGACTCCCCCGCCGGGCTCGGCGTACGGCTACCCCCAACAGCACCCCCAGCAGCACCCGCAACAGCACCCGCAGCCCGGCTACGGCTACCCCCAGCAGAACCCGTACGGACCCACGCCTCCGTACGGGCCCACACCTCCGTACGGCCCTCTCGTCCACCCGCAGGGCGAACCCCCGCGCCGCAGCGGGCGGTCCACCGCCGCGCTCATCGCGGTGGCCGTCATAGTGGCCATAGGAGCGGGCGGCACGGTGTACGCGGTGATGAAGGGCGAGGGCAGCACGAAGGCGGGCGGCACGAGCTCCGACTCGCCGTCCAACAGCGCGCCCGAGACGCCGGGCACCCCCTCCGAGGAGAATTCGCAGGATCCCGAGAGCCCGCCCACGACGCCCGCGTCCAAGGAAAAGGACGAGGACAAGGACGAGGACGGCGCGATCCCGGACACGTTCCTCGGCACCTGGAGCGGCTCCATCCAGAACAACCTGGGGAGCAACTCCCGCCAGCTCGTCCTCCAGCAGGGCGAGGTCGGCGACACCGTCGTCTCGATCACGGCGGACGGCCCGACCGACACCGGAGGCACGTACCACTGCGTGTTCCAGGGCAAGTTGGAGTCGGTCAGCGGCAACACCCTGCGCATCGGACCGACGGATGTGATCGTCGGCCAGCCCGCGACCTCCTGCCGACCGGGCCAGGCGAGCACGGTCACGCTGCTCGCGAACGGCAGGCTGCACCGGGAGAACACGGGCACGGACAAGGGGCTGACGTACGACAAGGAGGGCTGAGCGCGCGGTAGTTGAACGCCGGGCGAACAGCTCCCGTCCGGACGGACAAGGGACGGACAAGGGCAGCCCGACGGCCGCCCGCGGCGCTTATCGTCCCGCCCATGAACTGGTTGGGCACCGAAAACATCATCGCCGTGCTCGCCATCCTGGTCGGCATCGCCGGCGCGTTCGTCCCCGTGCTGCTCGAACGCCGCGTACCGCGCCGCAAGCGCATCGGCTACCGCAAGCAGATGGACACGGCGATAGGCGACAACGTCCGTACGGGCGACGCGAACGCGCGCCTCGGTCTCTTCGACGAGGCCCCGGAGATGTCGGACGCGACCCTGGTGCTCCTGCGCGTCGAGAACGACGGCTCGCTGCCGATCGACGTCGCCGACTACACGGGCCGCTCGCCGCACGGCCTGACCGCGGTCTTCGAGACCCGCACGATCCGCGCGGTGGCGGTGACGCTGCCGCCCGAGGCCGACCACCTGATGGAGCACTTCGCGCCCGGCACGGGCCTCGGCTACGAGGACGGCAGGCTGCACATCCCGCGCGTGCCGCTCAACCGGGGCGAGTACTACAAGCTCCTCGTCCTGCTCACCGGCGGCCCCGTGGACAGCGGCTACACCGTCATCGGCGGCATCCAGGGCGGCGAGACGCACGAGAACCACAGCTCGGCCCCCGACGAGAAGCCGCCGCTGTTCAGCAGGCTCTCGCAGCGTGTGGCCATCGCCCTGAGCCTGGTGATCCTCGGCCTCGCGGGCCTCATCCTGCGGCCCGACGCCACGCCCCCGCCCTCGTTCTGCAAGCAGGGCGACCTCACCCTGACGGGGTCGACCGCGTTCGAGAAGGCCGCCGAGGAGCTGGCGGACAAGTACATGGACGAGTGCGAGGGATCGAGGATCGAGGTGAGCGCGCACGGAAGCCGGGGCGGGGTGCGGGAGCTGGCGGGGATGGACGCGAAGTCCGCCGACGGCGGCAAGGGCTCACCGCCGGTGATCGCCTTCTCCGACGGCCCACGGCCCGCCAGTTACAGCCAGCTGAGCGAGACGCGGGTCGCGGTCTCCCTGTTCGCCCTGGTCGTCAACGACGCGGTTCCGGTGAAGAACCTCTCCACGACCGACGTACGCCGTCTCTTCACGGGCGAGATCCGCAACTGGAACCAACTGCCCGGCGGCCCGGACAAGCCGGTGGTCCTGGTGAGCCGGGGTTCGAGCTCGGGCACCCGGGTCACGCTCCAGCACCGGGTGCTCAAGGGCGCGTCGGAGATCCAGGAGTCCTCAAGTGACTGCCTGACCAAGGACATCAGCCCCAAGGCGCCCCTGATCCGCTGCGAACTCGACGACACGGACCAGGTCCTCGCCACCGTCGCCGATACCCCGGGCGCGATCGGCTACAGCGAACTCCGCAAGACGACCACCCTCAAGGACTCGCACCGCCTGAACCTGGACGGCCACGTACCGTCCCTCGACCGGATCCAGACCAGCGGCTATCCCTACCGCGAGATCGAGTACGCCTACACCTACGGCAGCCCGCCCGCCTCATCCCTCGCGTCGAGCTTCCTCGCGTACGCGGTCCGCGGAAACGGCCAGGACGTGGTCCGCACCCACGGGCACCTGCCGTGCCAGACGCCCGTGGGAATGCGGATGTGCGGGGAGAACTGAGCCGCTAGATGAACGAGTTGATCTCGATCGTCTCCGTGCGGCCCGGGCCCACGCCGATCGCGGAGATCGGGGCGCCGGACATCTCCTCCAGGGCCTTCACGTAACCCTGCGCGTTCTTCGGCAGGTCGGAGAAGGTCTGGGCCTTGGTGATGTCCTCGGACCAGCCGGGGAGGTACTCGTAGACGGGCTTCGCGTGGTGGAAGTCGGTCTGGTTGTACGGGAGTTCCTCGACGCGCTTGCCGTCGATCTCGTACGCCACGCAGACCGGGATCTGCTCCCAGCCCGTCAGGACGTCCAGCTTCGTGAGGAAGAAGTCCGTCAGGCCGTTCACACGGGTCGCGTAACGCGCGATCGGCGCGTCGAACCAGCCGCAGCGCCGGTCGCGGCCGGTCGTCACACCGCGCTCGCCGCCGATGCGGCGCAGGTCCTCGCCATCCTGGTCGAAGAGCTCCGTCGGGAACGGGCCCGCGCCGACACGCGTGGTGTACGCCTTCAGGATGCCGATGACGCGGCTGATCTTCGTCGGGCCGACGCCCGTACCCGTGCAGGCGCCGCCCGCGGTCGGGTTCGAGGAGGTGACGAAGGGGTACGTGCCGTGGTCCACGTCCAGGAGCGTGCCCTGGCCGCCCTCGAAGAGGACGACCTTGTCCTCGTCCAGCGCGTTGTTCAGGATCAGCGTCGTGTCGGCGACGTACTGCTTGATGTTCTCGCCGTGCTCCAGGAGCTGCTCGACGATCTGGCCGACCTCGATGGCGCGGCGGTTGTAGAGCTTGGTGAGGAGCTGGTTCTTGACCTCAAGAGCCGCCTCGACCTTCTGCTCCAGGATCGACTGGTCGTAGAGGTCCTGGACGCGGATGCCGGTGCGGTTGATCTTGTCGGCGTAGGTCGGGCCGATGCCGCGCCCCGTCGTGCCGATCTTGCGCTTGCCGAGGAAGCGTTCCGTCACCTTGTCGACGGTCACGTTGTACGGCGTGATGATGTGCGCGTTACCGCTGATCAGCAGCTTCGACGTGTCGACGCCGCGCTCGTTCAGACCGCTCAGCTCGGAGAGCAGGACCGACGGGTCGACGACGACTCCGTTGCCGATGACAGGCACGCAGTCCGGGGAGAGAATCCCGGAAGGGAGGAGATGCAGCGCGTACTTCTGGTCGCCTACGACGACCGTGTGGCCGGCATTGTTGCCGCCCTGGTAACGCACCACATAGTCCACGGAGCCACCGAGCAGGTCGGTGGCCTTTCCCTTGCCTTCGTCACCCCACTGAGCACCGAGCAGCACAAGTGCGGGCACAGGCGTACACCCCTTCCGGGCGGGGCATGTCCAAGGTCAGGGGCCGTAGCCGCCATATGGGTGTGCCTTGGATGCTGCCCCGGAATAGACGAAGCCCCTGGCGCAATAGCGCAAGGGGCTCTTGCACAAAGATGCTACCCGAGGACTCAGAAAAGGGGCGCACGTTGTCGGCTCGCGACCAGCTGCTAGTCGTCATCGACCCGGTCGCCCGGCGCACGGACGGTGAGTCGGTACGGATCGCGAAGGACGTACTCGGCGCGGGTGCGGCCGTCCGTATCTGCCTGCCGGAAGGGCCCGAGGATTTCGCGAAAGCCCTGGCCAGAAGGGGTACGCGCCGTCCTGTGGTGATCGGCGACGACCGGGCTCTGCTGCGCGCCGTGGCGGCACTCCACCGGGAGCGGGAGCTCCATTCGTGTGCGGTTTCGGTCGTTCCGGTGGGCGCGGTCCAGGTGCTTTCGCGATCTCTCGGAGTGCCCATCGGAGCCGTCGCGGCGGCCCGTGCGGTGCTCGAAGGGGCCGAGCGGCGGCTGGATCTGCTCGTGGACGACAGCGACGGGGTGGTCCTCGGGACCCTGCGGATCCCGCCGGTCGCCGCGTCGGCGTCCGAGAGCGCTTCCGGGGGCGCTTCCGGGAGCACTTCCGGGAGCACGGCGGTGGACGGCCACCCCTGGCTGCGTACGTGCCAGTCCTTCGTACGTACTCTCGCGCGCCCCTCGCGGGTGGCGTCGGCGCCCGGTCCCGCACCCGCGCGGCTGCGGGTGGAGGCGGACGGCGTGCTCGTGGTGGACCTGGACCAGCCGGTGGAGGGGGTCTCGGTGCGTCCGGGGTCCGACGGTTTCGCGGAGGTCGAGGTCCGGCCCACCTCGGTGGGCGCGGCGGCCCAAGCCCTGCGGGTGCGGGCGCGGACGATCACGGTGTCCGGGGCGGATTTCCGCTACCGGGCGGATGCGGTGGTCGGGGGGCCTGTGCGGACTCGGACCTGGGCGGTGCGGGCCAGTGCCTGGGGCTTGATGCTGCCTCGGTGACCCGGCCTTCGGGTGCGGCGCCGTTCTCTCCTGGGCCGCCGCTTCGCGGCGGATTTTTCCCGCCCACCCACCCGAATCCCTGAAGCGGCCTACTTGCCGAACAAGCTCTCCCTGTGCACCCGCCACCGCTCCAGCATCTCCGCGATCTCGCGCTCGACGAACTCGAAGAAGGCGAGCGTCTCGGCCATGCGGCGGCCCGCCGGGGTGTCGGGGCCCAGGCTGGCGACGCCGTCGCTCAGGGCACTCTCCCAGCGCTTGAGGACCCCGTCACGGTTGGCCAGCGCCTCGTACCACTGGTTGCTGTGCACCCGGAAGAGGTCCCGCCGTGAGCCGGGGTCGCGCTCCCTGGCCACCATGTGCTGCTGCGTGAGATAGCGGACCGCGCCCGAGACCGCCGCGGGGCTCACCTGGAGGCGCTCCCCCAGCTCCGCCGAGGTCAGCGCGCCCGAGTCCGACGCGAGGAGCGCCGCGAAGATCCTCGCGGGCATCCTCGGCATGCCCGCCTCGACCAGCTGCGCGGCGAACTGCTCCACGAAACGTGAGACGACCTCGTCGTCACGCCGCGTCTCGTCCTCCCGCCGCGCCTCTTCGTTGGACCCCTCGGACCCCTTGGGCATCTGCTGATCATCTCCCCTGCTGTGCCGGTCGCGGTCGAGTTTATACGCTTCCTTAACTTCACAATTTTGTGAAAGTAGCGTACGTTCCGAAACATGACGAAGGCCATCACTGTCTCCGGACTGCACAAGTCGTTCGGACGGACGCACGCGCTCGACGGTCTCGACCTCGACGTCGAGACCGGCGAGGTCCACGGCTTCCTCGGCCCCAACGGCGCCGGGAAGTCCACGACCATCCGGGTCCTCCTCGGCCTGCTCCGCGCCGACTCCGGTGCCGCCCAGCTCCTCGGCAGGGACCCGTGGAACGACGCGGTCGAGCTGCACCGGCGGGTGGCGTACGTACCGGGTGACGTCACCCTGTGGCGCAACCTCTCCGGCGGCGAGGTCATCGATCTGTACGGCAAGCTGCGGGGCGGCCTCGACCAGGCCCGCAGGGCCGACCTCGTCGAGCGGTACGAACTCGACCCGACCAAGAAGGGGCGTACGTACTCCAAGGGCAACCGGCAGAAGGTCGCCCTCGTCGCCGCCTTCGCCTCGGACGTCGACGTGCTGATCCTCGACGAGCCGACCTCCGGGCTCGACCCGCTCATGGAGGAGGTCTTCCAGAGCTGCGTCGAGGAGGAGCGCGACCGCGGCCGCACGATCCTGCTCTCCTCGCACATCCTCAGCGAGGTGGAGACGCTCTGCGACCGCGTCAGCATCATCAGGAAGGGGCAGACCGTCGAGACAGGATCGCTGGCCGACCTGCGCCATCTGACGCGGACCAGCGTCACCGCGGAACTCGCCGGACCGCCCAACGGGCTCGCGCGACTGCCCGGCGTCCACGACGTCGACGTAGCGGGGAATCGGGTCAAGCTCCAGGTCGAGACCGACAAGCTGGACGCGGTCCTTCGCGCACTCACCGCATCCGGGGTCCGCTCGCTCCTCTCCACGCCGCCCACGCTGGAGGAGCTCTTCCTGCGGCACTACCAGGACGACGTGCGGGGCGGCGTCGCCGAGGGAGCCGAGGGAGCCGAGGGAGTGGCTGCGCGATGACTGCTGTCCCCGGGACTTCCGCGTTCACCTCTCGCACCGGTGGATCGCGTCAACTTTCTGGCACGGGCGTCCTGTTGAGGCTCGCCCTGCGCCGTGACCGGGTCATGCTGCCCGTCTGGGTCCTGATCGTCGCGGGGATCGTCCTGGCGATGCCGGGCTCCCTGGAGCAGGCGTACGGCACGGGGGCCGAGCGGGCCGAGGCCATGCGGTCAATGAACGCCAACTCCTCGATGCGGGCGCTGTACTCGCCGGTGTTCGGGGACTCCATCGGCGCGCTCTCCGCCTGGCGCATCGGGGTCTACGCCGCGATCCTCGCCGCCGTGATGAGCCTGATCGTCGTCGTACGGCACACGCGCGAGGAGGAGGAGACAGGCCGCCAGGAGATGATCTCCGCCGCGATGGTGGGGCGGCGTGCGCCGCTGACCGCCGCGCTGCTCGCCGCGTTCGTGGCGAACGCGGCCGTGGCGCTGCTCGTCGCGGGCGGCATGGCGGGGCAGGGCGCGGCTGGTGCGCTGGCGCTCGGGCTCGGCGTCGCGGGCACCGGCATGCTGTTCGCCACGATGGCGGCGATCGTCGCCCAGCTCACGGAGAGCGCGCGGCTCGCCAAGGGGCTGACCTCCGGGGTCCTCGGGGCCGCGTACGTGCTCAAGGCCGCAGGCGACGCCGGGACCGAGGACGGTTCCTCGGTCCTGACCTGGCTCTCACCGCTCGGGTGGGTGGAGAACATCCGCGCCTACGCCGGTGAGCGGTGGTGGGTGCTGCTCCTGATCGGGGCCGCGGTCGTGGCGCAGGGCGCGGTCGCGTACAACCTGGCCGGGCGGCGCGACGTCGGCATGAGCTTCCTGCCGACCCGGCCGGGACCCGCCAAGGGCCGGATCGCCACGGCGGGCGGTCTTGCCTGGCGGCTCCAGCGGGGCAGCGTGCTCGGCTGGACGCTCGGCTTCCTGGTCTCCGGTGTCGTCTTCGGCGGGATGGCCGAAGGCGCGGCGGACATCGTCGGGGACAACGCGAACACCCGGGACATCATCGAGCGGATGGGCGGCCAGTCCGGCATCACGGACGCCTTCCTCGCCACGATGGTCGGCATGCTGGGCATGATCGCCTCGCTGTACGTGGTCGCGTCGGTCCTGCGGCTGCACGGCGAGGAGACCTCGCAGCGGGCGGAACCCGTCCTGGCCAACGCGGTGGGGCGGCTGCGGTGGGCCGGGGGACATCTGGTCATCGCCTTCGGCGGGGCGCTGCTGCTGATGCTGGTGGGCGGTCTCGGTCTTGCTCTCGGGTACGGGAAGGACCTCGGGCCGATCATGGGGGCGTGCCTGGTGCAGGTGGCCGCGATCTGGGCGCTCGGTGGGCTTGCCGTGCTGCTCGTGGGGGCGTTCCCTGGGGCGGCGGTGGGTGCCTGGGCCGTGGCCGGGGTCTGTCTGGCGATCGGCTGGATCGGCCCGGCGCTGGACCTTCCGCAGGTGGCGATGGACCTCTCTCCGTTCGGGCACCTTCCCAAGCTGCCCGGCGGGGGCATGGTGTGGGCGCCGGTGGTGGTGCTTCTCGCCGTCTCGGGGGCGCTGGTGGCCGCGGGCCTGGCGGGGCTGCGGCGCAGGGACCTGATCTCGTAACCCCGCATCCGCCTCTGGCCGAACAAGCCTCTCCCACCACCCCGCATCCGCCCCTGAACGAACAAGCCTCTCCCACCCACCCGCCCGATTGCCCCGGGGTGCCACACAGGGGTGGGCGGGTGGGTGAGTGGGGACGTGCACGCGGGGGGGGGTGGGTGAGTGGGGACGTGCACGCGGGGGGCGGGCGCGGTGCGCGGCAAGGGGGATGTGCCGCAGCCACAAGCGCCGGTGCCCAACGCACCCGCAGCCGGCAGCGCACGCCGGTACGCCTGCCCGGAGCACAGTGCCCAACGCACCCGCAGTCGGCGGCACACGCGAGGGGACGTGCCGGTATGTCCGCCCGGAGCACGGTTCCCCGCACTCCAGCAGCGAAGCAGCCCCGCGGCCACCGGACGATAGCGAGGACGGACATACCGGCACGGCCCCGACGCCCCCACCCGGCAACTCCGCGTCCGCAACCCCCACCCAACCCCAGCATGCGCCGCAGGCCTCCCACACCCACCCCACCAACGGCGAAGACGAACACACCGGCACGGCCCCGACGCCCCCACAGACGAACCAGCCCCGCAGCCCGCACACACCCGCAGGCGGCCCCGCCCCACAGACAGACCCGCCCCGCACCGCGGCAGCACGCACCCGCCCACGTAGTACCTGCGACGGACCCCGCAGAACCCCTCCCTGGCGGGACGACCCCCCTCCCCCGCCCCCGTACCTTCGTAAGCGTGACTGACGCGACCAAGACCGCCCCCAGCAGTAGCCGCAGCCCGGAGTACCGCCTGGCCGTGGGCGCGCTCGCAGGGCTTCGCCAGGACCTGTTCCGTGACGCCTTCGCCTACCGACCGCTGCCGACGATGCGTACGGACGGGCCGGTGAGCCGACGGCTTCCGGCCCGGATACGCCCTTACGCCGCCTGGATCCCGCATGCCATGGTCGCGCTGGCCGCCGTCCTCGTGTACTCGGTCGCCCCTGTCAGCGACAGCGGGATGGGGGCCGTACTCACCGGCATCCTGCCGGCCGCCGCCATCCTCATGACCCTGATGAGGCCCGTCGGTGCCTGGTGGTTCTCGCTGGCGACCACCCCGTTCATCGCCGTGATCGCCCATACGTCGGACGGCTGGCCCTGGACGGACAGCTCGTTCCTCTCGCACATCACCGTCATGACGGTGGTCGCCGTGCGGACCCGCCCGCGTGCCGCCGCGTGGATGTGGGCCTGCACGGCCGCCTACGGCGTCTTCGCCGAGGTCTTCATGGGCTCGGGAGCGTACGGCAGTGACCTGCCGCAGATGCTCTTCTTCTCCGCGCTCACCCTCGTCACCGTCTCCCTCGTGCACATCCGCCGCGAGGCCAAGCACGAGGTCAGCGTCCAGCGGACCGTCACCGCCATCGAGCGCGACAAGCGCACGCTGCTCGAAGAGCGGACGACGATCGCGCGCGAGCTGCACGACGTCGTCGCCCACCACATGTCGGTGGTCGCCATCCAGGCGGAGGCCGCGCCCTACCGCGTCGAGAACCCGCCGCCCGAGCTTGAGCAGGCGTTCGTCACCATCCGCGAGAACGCCGTGGCCGCACTGACGGAGCTGCGCCGCGTCCTCGGTGTCGTACGCGCGGAGGACTACGAGGCCCCGGACGCCCCGCAGCCCACGCTCGGCGACCTCGACCGCCTCATCGCGAACGTCCGCGAGACCGGCCTGGACGTCGAGAAGGTCGTCACCGGCGCGGTCCGCGAACTCCCGCAGGGCGTCGAGCTCTCCGCGTACCGCATCGTCCAGGAGGCGCTGAGCAACACCCTGCGCCACGCCCCCGGCGCCACGGCCCGCGTCGAGGTCGGATATGTGCTCGGCGGACTCGGACTTCGTGTCGTCAACGGGCCCGCAAAAGGCCTGGTCAAGCCATCCCCCGGAGCCGGGCACGGCATCACCGGCATGCGCGAGCGCGTCACGATGCTGGACGGCGAGATGACGACCGAGGAGACCGCCGACGGCGGCTACGAAGTCACCGTGTTCCTGCCCGTCGCGTCCGCATCGGAGCCCACCGGAGGCCAGGAATGACGATCCGCGTACTGATCGCCGACGACCAGATGATGGTCCGCGAAGGCTTCTCCGTCCTGCTCAACGCGATGCCGGACATCGAAGTCGTCGGAGAGGCGGTCAACGGCCGCGAGGCGGTCGACCGCGTCCGCGAACTCGCCCCGGACGTCGTCCTGATGGACATCCGCATGCCCGTCATGAACGGCATCGAGGCGACCCGAGAGATCGTCGCGGCGGACGTCACGTCGAAGGTCCTTGTCCTGACCACCTTCGACCTCGACGAGTACGTCTACCAGGCGCTGCGCGCGGGCGCCTCCGGCTTCCTCCTGAAGGACGCGTCCGCGCGCCAGCTCGCCGACGGCGTCAAGGTGGTCGCGGCGGGCGAGGCCCTGCTCGCGCCCTCCGTGACGCGCCGCCTCATCACGGAGTTCTCCAAGCTGGGCGAGACGCCGCGCCTCTCGGCGACGGTCCAGGCACAGCAGTACGGCGAGCTCACCGAGCGCGAGACGGAGGTCCTCGTCCTCATCGCCCAGGGCCTGTCCAACGGCGAGATCGCCTCGCGCCTCGTCGTCGCCGAGTCCACGATCAAGACCCACGTGAGCCGCATCCTGGTGAAACTGGGCCTGCGGGACCGCACGCAGGCGGCGGTCTTCGCGTACGAGGCACGGCTGGTCACCCCGGGCTGACCTCTTCCTGACCTCTTCCTGACCTCTTCCTGACCTCTTCCTGGGCGGGCACTCGTGCGGCTAGCGTCGCTCCATGGACGTCCCCGCCCCGCCCTTCGCCCCTTGGTCGCCGGAGTTCATCGCCGACCCCTACCCGGCCTACGCACAGCTGCGGGCCGCCGGGCGGGTCCACTACTTCGAACCGACCGACCAGTGGCTGATCCCGCACCACGCCGACGTGTCGGCGCTGCTGCGGGACCGGCGGCTCGGGCGGACCTATCTGCACCGCTTCACGCACGAGGAGTTCGGGCGCCAGGCCCCGCCGCCCGAGCACGAGCCGTTCCACGTCCTGAACGACAACGGCATGCTCGACCTGGAGGCGCCGACCCACACCCGGATCCGGCGCCTGGTGTCGAAGGCGTTCACGCCGCGCACTGTGGAGCAACTCCGGCCGTACGTCGAGGAGTTGGCCGATCGGCTCGTACGGGATCTGGTGGCCGACGGGGGCGGGGATCTCGCGGCGCGCGTCGCCGAGCCGCTGCCGGTGGCCGTCATCGCGCAGATGCTGGGCATCCCGGAGGCCGACCGGGACCAGCTGCGGCCCTGGTCGGCCGACATCTGCGGGATGTACGAGCTGAATCCGTCAGAGGAGACGGCGGGGCGGGCCGTCCGCGCCTCGCTCGAATTCTCGGCGTACCTGCGCGAACTCATCGCCGTACGACGCGAGAAGCCCGGCGACGACCTGATCTCGGGGCTCATCGCCGCCCACGAGGACGGGGAGTCCCTGAGCGAGCAGGAGATGATCTCCACCTGCGTGCTGCTCCTCAACGCGGGGCACGAGGCGACGGTCAACGCCACCGTCAACGGCTGGTACGCGCTCTTCCGCAACCCGGCGCAACTCGCCGCCCTACGCGCGGATCCCGGGGGTCTGATCCCCACCGCGGTGGAGGAGTTGATGCGGTACGACACCCCGCTCCAGCTCTTCGAGCGGTGGGTCCTGGACGACATCGAGGTCGACGGCACCGTGATCCCGCGCGGCAGCGAGGTCGCCCTCCTCTTCGGCTCGGCCAACCACGACCCGGCGGTCTTCACCGCCCCGGCCGAACTGGACCTGGCCCGCGCCGAGAACCCGCACATCTCCTTCAGCGCGGGCATCCACTACTGCATCGGCGCACCCCTGGCCCGCATCGAACTGGCCGCGTCGCTCGGGGCATTGCTGCGCCGGGCGCCGGGCCTGTCTCTCGCCTCCGAGCCGGAGCGCAGGCCGAACTTCGTGATCCGGGGGCTGCGGGAGCTCCTCGTGCGGGTCCCCTGACCCCGCTCTCAGTACGCCAGCTGCGCGATCTCCTCCGCCACCACCGCGCAGGCGTCGGCCGCCGGGTCGATCAGCGGGAAGTGCCCGACGTCTTCGAGAAGCGTGACCCCGACGACCTCGCCCGCCTTCGCCGCCGCGTCGGCGTACGCCTCGGCGACCGCCTGCGGCACGACGATGTCCGTACGGCCCTGGACGACGGTCGTGGCGATGCCGGTCGGCAGCAGGGCCGCCGGGTCGGCGTGCGCGAGACGCTCCTCGAACTTCCCCTTCTCGCCGAGGAGTTGGAGAGCCGCGTCCGAGCAGACGCCCAGCTCCTGCGCCATGCGGAAGTCGGCGATGGGCGCGAGGGCGACGACACCGCGGAACGCGGCGGGCCGGTCGATGCGCCAGGGCGAGCCGGTGGGCAGCACGTGCCGGGACGCGGCCCAGAGCGCGAGGTGGCCGCCCGCGGAGTGGCCCGTGACGACGGTGCGGCGGACGTCGGCCGACGGCAGGAGTTCGGCGACGAGCGCGGGCAGCGCGTCGAAGGCGGCCGCGACGTCGTCGAAGGTCTCGGGCCAGCGGCCGGCGGCGGGGCCGCCCCCCTGGGCGGGAATCGAACTGCCGCGCCGGTACTCGACGTTGGCCACGGCGAAGCCCCGTCTGGCCAGGAAGTCCGCGAAGGGCGTGAGGTGCTGCCGGTCGTACGGGGCCCGCCAGGCACCGCCGTGCAAGGCGACGACGAGGGGGGCGGGGGTCTCCGTGACGGTCCGGGGTTCGTAGAAGTCGATCACCTGGTCGGGGTGTTCGCCGTACGCGGCGGTGGCGTCGGGCGTCACCGCGGGGTGCGAGAAGGCGGAGTCGGCCTCTGCGGCATCGCGGGCCACGGCGGCGGCGTCGTCCGGCATGCGACAACCTCTCTGCGGGGAGTGGAGCTGCTGCGGGTGGGTGTTCATTTGATCTTCCCCTACCCCGCCCCTTCCCGATACCGGGGTTCCGCCCCGAACCCCGCCCGGGAAGGGCGGGATCCGGGGGCAGAATCGCCGGAGGCCGTCAGCCGGCGATCCCGGTTCCGGTCCCGGTCTCGCCCAGCGTCCGCGCGAGCACTCCCGCCGCCCGCTCCACATCGGCGAAGCCGACGTACAACGGCGTGAAGCCGAACCGCAGCACGTCCGGCGCACGGAAGTCACCGACCACGCCGTGCTCGACCAGGCGCCGCATGACGTCACCCGCGTCCTCGCAGCGCAGCGCGACCTGGCTGCCGCGCTGCTCGTGGGCGGCCGGGGTGATCACCTCGACGCGGCCCTCGGGGACGTAGGCCGCCACGCACTCGACGAAGAAGTCCGTCAGGGCGAGGGACTTGGCGCGTACGGCCTCGATGGACACCCCGTCCCAGACGTCGAGCGCCGCGTCGAGCGCCAGCATCGACAGGATGTCGGGCGTACCGACCCGGCCCCGCACGGCGCCGTCGGCCGCCTCGAACTCCGGCCGCATGCCGAAGGGCTCCGCGTGCGAGTTCCAGCCGGGCAGCGGGGAGTCGAAGCGGGCCTGCAGATCCGCCCGTACGTAGAGGTAGGCAGGTGAACCCGGCCCCCCGTTCAGGTACTTGTAGGTGCACCCGACCGCGAGGTCGACGCCGTGCTCGTCGAGCCCGACGGGCAGCGCGCCCGCGGTGTGGCACAGGTCCCAGACCACGAGCGCACCCGCGTCGTGCACGGCCGCGGTCAGGGCGGGCAGATCGTGCAGCCGCCCGGTGCGGTAGTCGGCGTGGTTGAGGAGCACCACCGCCGTACGCGGGCCGAGGACACCGTGCACCTCGCCCGGCGCGACCGGCACCAGCGTGCATCCCGTCATGCGCGCCGCCGACTGCGCGATGTACCCGTCCGTGGGGAACGTCGTCGCGTCAACCACGATCTCGTCGCGCCCCTCGCCCGAGTCACGGGCCATGCGTACCGCCGCGACCAGGGCCTTGAAGACGTTCACGCTCGTCGAGTCGCCGACGACGATCTGGCCGGGGGCGGCGCCCACGAGGGGGGCTATGCGGTCGCCGATGCGCTCGGGGGCGGTCCACCAGCCGCTTTCCTCCCAGGAGCGGATGCGGAGCTGGCCCCACTGGCGTGAGATGACGTCCGCCACGCGCTCCTGGACGACCGTGGGCAGGGCGCCCAGCGAGTTTCCGTCCAGGTAGACGGTGTCGTCCAGTTCGAACTCCGCGCGCTTCGCGCTGAGTTCGTCCTCACTGTCCCTCTTCGCCGCCTGCGCTCGGAGGGCGTCGTACGAAACCTCAGACATGGCTCCTCGCAGTCCACAGCTCGGGGAAGACGTTCTTCGTCGCGCGCTTCTCCAGCCAGGCCACTCCGGCCGAGCCGCCCGTGCCCGTCTTGGAGCCCATCGCGCGGCGCGTCGCCACCAGGTGGTCGTTGCGCCAGCGCCACACCAGCTCGCCGACGTCCGTCAACACCTCGCCGAGGCGCGCGAGTTCATCGCTCTCGTCACCCGAGTAGAGGTCGGTCCACACCTTCTCGACCTCGGGCGACGGCTCGTACCTCTGCGTCAGGTCACGCTGCAGCACGGCGGCCGGTACGGCGTGACCGCGGCGGGCGAGCAGGGCGAGGACCTCGTCGTAGAGGCTCGGCTCCTGGAGTGCCTTCTCCAGCTCCGCGTGGACGCGCGGCGCGCCCCGGTGGGGCACCAGCATGGACGCGGACTTGTCGCCGAGCAGGAACTCCATGCGGCGGTACATCGCGGACTGGAATCCGGATCCCTCGCCGAGCGCGGAACGGTAGGAGTTGAACTGCCCGGGGGTCAGCTGGGCGAGCGGGCGCCAGGAGGCGTTCAGCGCCTCCAGCTCGCGCAGGCTGCGCTTGAGCGCGGCCACGGCGGTGGGGATGTCGTCGCGGCGCAGGGCGTGCGACGCGGTCTCCCACTCGTGCACGATGACCGTGAACCACAGCTCCATCACCTGGGTGGTGACCAGGAAGACCATCTCGCCGGGGTCGTCCGAGCGCAGGTGCTGGAGGTGCGTGAGGACGTCCGCCTGGACGTAGTCCTCGTAAGGGGTGGTTCCTGCGAAGTCGAGGTTCGGGGTGTCCGCCTCTTGGGACATCGCGATCTCCTTGATACGTACTCCGGGTAGCGGTCCGCCCCTGCCGTTACCGACACGGGGGCCCCGGTCCCCACCGGCATCCTCCGCAACATCCCACGAAACGGCAAGACCTGCCTGGTCACAGCGGACCAGGCAGGTCTCGTACGTCGTGCGGACGCCTTGTGGGGCTCAGCCCAGGGTGTCCGCCGCCGCAGCGGAGGAGTCCCTCAGGAAGCCCGAGCAGCGCTCGTACTCCTCCTGCTCGCCGATCGACTGCGCGGCGCGCGCGAGGCCGTGCAGGGCGCGCAGGAAGCCGCGGTTCGGCTCGTGCTCCCACGGCACCGGGCCGTGGCCCTTCCAGCCTGCGCGGCGCAGCGAGTCGAGGCCGCGGTGGTAGCCGGTGCGGGCGTACGCGTACGACTCGACGACGCTGCCGCGCTCGAACGCCTCGTCGGCGAGCTGTGCCCAGGCGAGCGAGGAGGTCGGGTACTTCGCGGCGACGTCGGCGGGCGCCGCGCCGTTCGCGAGGAGCTCGCGCGGCTCCGGGTCGTCGGGCAGGTGGGTCGGGGGCGGTCCCCCGAGCAGATCCTTGTGAATGGCCATGGGTTCCAGTCTGCGCCATGACGGCATGCGACGGGCCCGGCACCCCGTCCTGGAACGGGATGCCGGGCCCTTCGGCGTGAGCGGCGGTGCCTACTTCAGCTTCGTGCCCGTGGAGCGCAGGTTCGCGCAGGCCTCGGTGACGCGCTTGGCCATGCCCGCCTCGGCGGCCTTGCCCCAGGTGCGGGGGTCGTACGTCTTCTTCGAGCCGACCTCGCCGTCGACCTTCAGGACGCCGTCGTAGTTCTTGAACATGTGGTCCGCGACGGGACGCGTGAAGGCGTACTGCGTGTCCGTGTCGAGGTTCATCTTCACGACGCCGTTCTCCAGGGCGGTCGCGATCTCCTCGGCGGTCGAGCCGGAGCCGCCGTGGAAGACGAAGTCGAACGGCTGCGAGCCCGCGGCCTTGCCGTGCTTGGCGGCGACGCCCTCCTGGAGGTCCTTGAGGAGCTCGGGACGCAGGACGACGTTGCCCGGCTTGTAGACGCCGTGGACGTTGCCGAAGGACGCGGCCAGGAGGTAGCGGCCCTTGTCGCCCAGGCCCAGGGCCTCGGCGGTGCGCAGCGCGTCGTCGACGGTCGTGTACAGCTCGTCGTTGATCTCGTGCGTGACGCCGTCCTCCTCGCCGCCGGTCGGGGTGATCTCGACCTCGAGGATGATCTTCGCGGCGGCGGCCTTCGCGAGCAGCTCCTGGCCGATGGCCAGGTTGTCGGCGAGGGTCTCGGCGGAGCCGTCCCACATGTGCGACTGGAAGAGCGGGTTACGGCCGGCCTTGACGCGCTCGGCGGAGACGTCGATCAGCGGACGGACGTACGTGTCCAGCTTGTCCTTGGGGCAGTGGTCGGTGTGAAGGGCGACGGTGATGTCGTACTTCGCGGCGACGATGTGCGCGAACTCGGCGAGGGCCACGGCGCCCGTCACCATGTCCTTGTTGTGCTGGCCGCCCAGGAACTCCGCACCACCGGTGGAGATCTGGATGATGCCGTCGCTCTCGGCCTCCGCGAAACCGCGCAGTGCGGCGTGCAGCGTCTGCGAGGAGGTCACGTTGATGGCCGGGTAGGCGAACTTGCCTGCCTTCGCCCGGTCCAGCATCTCGGCGTAGACCTCGGGGGTTGCGATGGGCATGTGTCCGCTCCTTGTGATGTGCGGGTGTGTGCTTGGCCCTGACCTAAGGGGGCGACGTCATCGTCGCCCCCATCTTTCCAGACTTGCCGGGCGGCTCGGCCCGGACGTAGGTCCTCAGTCCCTGGTCCTCAGTCGCTGAGGCCGAGGTCGTCCTTGGAGTACGCGAAGAGGTACGGCACCCCGGCGCCCTCGGTGATCTTCTCGCCCGCGCCGGTGGCGCGGTCGACGATGGTCGCGACGCCGACCACCTCGGCACCGGCCTCACGCACGGCCTCGACGGCGGTGAGCGGGGAGCCACCGGTGGTGGACGTGTCCTCGACGACGAGTACGCGGCGGCCCTTGATGTCGGGGCCTTCCACCCTCCGCTGCATGCCGTGCGCCTTGGCGGCCTTGCGCACGACGAAAGCGTCGAGGCGCTTGCCGCGCGCGGCGGAGGCGTGCAGCATCGCGCCCGCGACGGGGTCGGCGCCCATGGTGAGGCCGCCGACGGCGTCGAAGTCGAGGTCGGCGGTGAGGTCGAGAAGCACCTGGCCGACCAGGGGGGCGGCCTCGCCGTCGAGGGTGATGCGGCGCAGGTCGATGTAGTAATCGGCTTCGAGACCCGAGGAGAGGGTCACCTTGCCGTGCACCACGGCCTTGTCCTTGATCTGCTGCAGCAGGGCGCCACGTACGTCGTCAGTCATGCCTGTCAGCTTAAAGCCGCGTCCAGCGGCTCAGAGCCGCGTCCAGGTCCAGGTCGTCGACGTCTCCAGGGGGTCGATGGGGGTGACCAGGCGGGGCAGGGTGTTGAGCCCGTTGGGCGGCCCGGTCTGCGGCTCGACGCACACGGCGGCTTCCTGTTCGTCGTACACGACGACCCACTGCTCGCGGCTCTTCACCTTGAGCTCCAGCTGCTCGGGCCAGGTGAGGGCGACGTCGACACCGTCGGGCATGCCGAAGCAGTCGTCCCAGGGGCTGGGGGTGGGGGCGATGCGGTTGCCGGTGGGGAGGTGGTCGTCGCCGCGCTCCTCCTGCCAGGCGGGGCTGAAGTCGACGCGTACGTCCTCCTGGCCGAGGCCGCGGTTGAACCACGGGTGCCAGCCCGCCTGGGCGGGGAAGGAGTCGCCGTACGTCTCGATGCCCAGGGTGAGGGTGAGGGAGTCCTCGGTGAGGGCGATGAGCTGGGTGACGCGGCCTTCGTAGGGCCAGGGGTCGGCGAGGTCGTAGGTGAAGGCGGCCTCGGTCTTGCCCGCGCGGGCGGTGCGCCAGGCGGCGTCGCGGGCGAAGCCGTGGATGGCGTGGGGCGGGGAGTTGAGGGGCATCTGGTGGGTCGTGCCGCCGTTGCGGAACTTTCCCTCGCGGATGCGGCCGGCCCAGGGGGCCATGGGGAAGCAGCCGTAGCGGTCGCCCTGCCGCAGCAGCTCCAGGCCGCCGACCTTGAGGCTCCCGACCCGGCAGCCGTTCCCCGGCTGCAGGGTAATTTCCGCGTCACCCGCGGTCAGTGTCACGTCTTCTTCGCTACTCACGGGGTTGACCCTACGGGCACAGATTTGTCCCCAACCCCGCCCCTTCCCGAAAACCGTGCCTGCGCCCCGGACCTACCTGGGGCTCCGCCCCAGACCCCGCTCCTCAAACGCCGGAGGGGCTGAATCTTCAGCCCCTCCGGCGTTTGAGGAGGCCCCCGCGCAGCGGGTTTTCGGGAAGGGGCGGGTTAGGGGATACGTCATCGCCTGCGCCGAAGCGCCCGCCCAACAACAATCGCCGAGGCCAGCACCACCGCAGCGGCAGGCGCGGCCCACCGCAGCGTCGCGCTGGTGGACATCGACTCGGCCGCCGGCGCGGGCGCGTACCGCCCCCGGGGCGGCGCGTGGTCGACCTCCTCCGCGCTGCGGCCGATCATCGTCCGCCGGGCATGCGCGGCCTCCGCGGGCGGCACCAAGATCTCTTCCTCGGCTTCGTCGAACGACGAAGGCGGAACGTCCGTCTCGAAGACGGAAACGTCCTCGACAGGCTCCACCACGACAGGCTCGGCCTCGGGCTCAGGCTCCTCGGCCCCCCGCCCCAACCCCTCCGCAAACCGCTCAAGCAGCCTCCGCACCGCACCCTCCACAGCCTGTGGAGAACTTTCGGCGACGCGCCCCTCCCCGGCACCCGTACCGGAGAACACCACCTGGGTCCCCTCGCCGTCCTCGGCGGGGTCGAGCCGCACCACCAGCGAGAGCTTCACGGAGCCGCCGCCCCGCACCTCCACGCCCTCGCCCTCGATCGCGAAGGAACCGTCGCCCCGCGACGCGACCCGCGCCGCACCCCGGTACGTGATCGTGTGGCCGCCGACCCGCACCTTGAGACGGCCGGAGAGCGGTGACGCGGACTCGTCCGCGTCGCGCTGAAGTCCGGGCACCGCCCCAGCGACCTGCTCGGGGTCGCTCAGCACCTGCTGAAGACGGTCGGCGGGAACCGGAACGAACACCTCATGCTCCATGGCAACCGAGCCTACCCACGTGGCCGAGACCATGTACGTCAGTTCGTCAGTTCGCGTACCGCGGGTGCACCAGTGTGGAGGGGGTCAACCCCCGCATCCGCGTCCGTTCGGCGGACGCCACGTCCACCCGCAGCAGCCCGGCCGTCCGGGGCGGGTCGAGGACGGGGCGGGATCCGGCCGCGAGGACGAAGCCCCAGTCGCGCGGCGCCGACGTGCCGTCCGCCGTCCGGTCGGGGCCCGCCGCGAACCCGGAGAGGCGGCCGCCCACGCGGTACGGCTCGGTCCGCAGACCCGCCGCCCGCAGCGTCGCCTCCACCGTCCAGAAGACGCGGGGCCGCGCGGCGACGGGCCCCGCGTGCACGGAGAGGCGGCCGCCCGCGGCCAGGGCCCGGCAGACGAGGCCGTAGAACTCCTGGGAGTAGAGCTTGGTGCTCGCGGTGATGCCGGGGTCGGGCAGATCGGAGATCACCACGTCGTACGTACGAGGGGGCGAGCGCAGCCAGCGGAACGCGTCGGCGTGCACCACGCGCACCCGGGGGTCGCGGTACACCTGCTCGTTCAGCTCGCTCAGCGCCGGGTCACTGCGCGCCAACTCGACCACACCCCGGTCGAGTTCGACGATGTCCACCCGCCGCACCCCTGAGTGCCGCAGCACCTCGCGCGCCGCGAGGCCGTCGCCGCCGCCCAGGATCAGCACGCGCGCGCGGCGGCCGTTCATCGCGGGGCCGACGAGCGCACGGTGGTAGCGGTGCTCGTCGCGGCCGCTGACGCGCAGGCGCCCGTCGAGGTAGAGGTCGAGCGAGTCGAGCCTGCCGCCGGTGAGGACCACTTCCTGGACGTCGGTCTGCACGGCGACCCGTACGTCCTTGCCGTAGACCGCCCGCCGCGCCGCCGCCTCGAAGTCGCCGACGAGCACGGCGGCCGAGGCGAGCACCCCGAGGACGGTGACGTTCGCGACGAGCAGGGCCCAGCGGCCGCGCACGCTCAGGTCGTGCCGGAAGAGACCGAAGACGAGGGCGCCGCCCGCGAGCGCGTTGACCGCGCCGGTGATCAGCGCCCCGGTCAGCTGGCCGAGCAGGGGGAGGAGAAGGAAGGGGAAGGCGAGGCCGCCCACCAGCGCGCCCACGTAGTCGGCGGCGAACAGGTCCGAGACCGCGCCGCTGGGGTCCTGCCGTCTGATCCGCTGGATGAGCACCATCAGGAGCGGCACTTCGGCGCCGATGAGCAGGCCGATGGCGAGCGAGAACGCGACGAGCAGATACCGCGAGCCGCCCGCCCAGACCTCGCCCCGGTCGCCGGTCCAGGCGAACGCCGCGTACAACGCCATCGCGCTCAGCCCGCCGACCAGCGCGAGCGCCGACTCGACCAGGCCGAATCCGGCGGCGGCCCGGCACCGCAGGCGCTTGGCGAGCAGGGAGCCGATGCCCATGGCGAAGACCATCACCGACAGGACCACCGACGCCTGCGTGACCGAGTCACCGATCAGGTACGAGGCGAGGGCGACCAGTTCGAGTTCGTACACCAGACCGCAGGCCGCGCAGATGAAGACGCCCGCCAGGACGAGGAACCGCCCCGTCCTGGGCGTCACGGGTAAATGCGTTGACGGCTCGATCACCTTGGGAACGCTACGTCACCGAACTCTCACGTCCCGTCACCCACAAGGGTGCATCTCGACGTCAGAGGTGTAAATGGGGCGCGGCAAGGGGCACTTGGTGACGCCCTGCTCGGCCCTTGGTCGGAGCGCCGCGAGCCGCCCGGCCGGGAACCTCGAACCGCCCGGTCAGAGAATCGCGGGCATCCGAACTCCCACGCGAGTGCGCGTCGCGACGAGTTGTCCGTCCTGCGGGTAGGCGTGCCAGGTGCGCCATTGCACCGAGCCCTCGTGCCGCTGCGCCAGCATCGCCGTGAACGCGTGCGGGCTGCCGGGGAAGACCCCGGCGAGGCCGTGCGGATGCTCGGCCACCAGGGCGAGCAGTTCCTGTGCGCGGCCCGCGAACTGGCCGCGCGAGAGGGTCTCGACGCGCGCCGCGAATTCGTACTCCCACTCGCCCAGGCGCTTGGAGACGCCGAGCGGAAGGGGCGTACTGCTGCCGGGGATGCAGGCGACGGTTTCGGAACAGGTGCCCTGCTCCTCTTCGAGAAGCACCTGGTGCGATGCCCCCAGGAGCCTCAACTCCATTTTGGCATCGTCGAGTTCGAGTTCGAGTGTGGCGAGCGCGGGCAGCGGCTCGCGCCCAAGGGTCCAGGCGAGGTCCGCGGCGCACGTGTCGGTATAGACAGTCTTCAGGGTCGTGAGCATGGGTCGGCTCCGCTAACACGCAATGGAGGTGGTGCCGGCGCACCCGGTCGGACACCGGGCGGCCGGAATGCCGGCTCGTGCCCAGCGAAGAGACGACCCGTTTGTCCAAGTCGTCCGTACGAGGGCGGTGCTGACGGTTAAGAGGGAATCATGGACTGCTGCACTGCCACAGCGTTTTTACCCAACTTCGGAGGGTTTCCATCCCCTCGGGGGCTGCACAGTTCAACTGTTCAATGGCTCAACGACAAAGTGCCCGGCAGGAGTTGCCTCCCACCGGGCACTTCAACAGATGGACGGACCAGCTGCCCCGTGTCAGCTGCCTCCGCCACCGCCACAACCGCCACCGCCGCCGCACGAAGAGCTGCTGCCGCAGGACGAACCGCCGCCACAGGAGCTGCCGCCGTGGTGGCCACCACTGTCGCCGCCACCGACCCACCAGCCGCCACCGGCCGCGGACCCACCGACCGTTCCGGAGTGCGACCGCTTACCGCTTCCCTTGCCACTGGCAACCGCGAGTGCGACGACGACCAGAACAACCGCGACAAACACGAAGACCAGGATCATGACCTTCACGCCCCTTTCCGTTCCCCCGAAGCAGGCCCCCCGTGGGTCCGCGTTCTTTTTCCCGTTGTACTTGCGTGAAAGGGGAATGCCCTCGCGCATGCCGACCCAAAGCAGAGTTGAGCAAGTTCAGAGGGTTCTCGCGGGGCAAATGCCCCTGTCCTGCTCGGGGGGGGCAGTTCATAGGCTGTTCACGCTTGTTGAGCCGGGCCGGTAGCAACAGCTATACATACAGCCGGAATCGCCGCACACCGATCGGGCGCACTCCTGGGAGCGCCGTGAGTCGCAGCCAGGCTGGGCGGCTCGTGCGGCTGGTGTCGGCGAGGCCCTTCTCGTGGTGTTCAGCGAACGCGATGGCGCCGGGGACCCGCTTCTCGTCCGCGGCGTTCAAGCTCAGGCGGCGGTGGAACGTCCTCACCCTGCTGTCGGCCGGGACGGCGTCCTCCTGCGCCCACTGCTCGTAACCTCGTACCTCGACTCGACATGAGGTCAAGCGGACCCCTTCAGGCCGTCACGCCCCTGCGTGAGTTGAGGAACTCTGGAGGTTCGGCGCAGGATGGCGGCCATGACCTCCACTTCCGGGAACGGGCGCCCGCTGCTCAACCGCCGCCTCGCCGAGTTCGGTACGACGATTTTCGCCGAGATGTCTGCGCTTGCCGTGAAAACGGGGGCCATCAACCTCGGCCAGGGTTTCCCGGACACCGACGGTCCCGAGGAGATCCGCGAGGCCGCGGTGCGTGCCCTGCGTGACGGGCGCGGCAACCAGTACCCGCCGGGCCCCGGCATCCCCGAGCTCCGCACCGCCGTCGCCGAGCACCAGCGGCGGCAGTACGGCCTCTCGTACGACCCCGACCGCGAGGTCCTGGTCACGGCGGGTGCCACCGAGGCGATCGCGGCGTCCCTGCTCGCCCTGGTGGAGCCCGGCGACGAGGTGATCGCCCTGGAGCCGTACTACGACTCGTACGCGGCGTCGATCGCCCTAGCCGGCGGCAAGCGCGTGCCCGTGACGCTGCGCCCGGACGCCGCCGAGGGACGCTTCCGGCTCGACCTGGACGAGCTGCGCGACGCGATCACGCCCCACACCCGGCTGCTGCTCCTGAACACTCCGCACAACCCGACCGGCACGGTCCTGACCCGCGCGGAGCTCACCGAGATCGCGAAGCTCGCGGTCGAGCGCGACCTCCTCGTGGTCACGGACGAGGTCTACGAACACCTCGTCTTCGACGACGGAGACGGCACGACGCACATCCCCCTCGCCTCGTTCCCCGGCATGCGCGAGCGCACGGTGACGATCGGCTCCGCGGGCAAGACGTTCTCGTACACCGGCTGGAAGGTCGGCTGGATCACGTCCACGCCCGAGCTCGTGACGGCGGTCCGGTCGGCGAAGCAGTTCCTCACGTATGTGTCTTCGGGGCCCTTCCAGTACGCGATCGCGGAGGCGCTCGCCCTGCCGGACTCGTACTTCGCGTCCTTCCGCGAGGGCATGCGGGCCAAGCGGGACCTTCTGAGTGAAGGCCTCACGGCGGCCGGCTTCGATGTCTACCGGCCCGCGGGCACGTACTTCATCACGACCGACATCCGCCCCCTCGGCGAGTCCGACGGCTTCGCCTTCTGCCGGGCGCTGCCCGAGCGCGTCGGCGTGGTCGCCATCCCGAACGCGGTCTTCTACGACCACCGGGAGGCCGGCGCCCCGTTCGTGCGCTTCGCGTTCTGCAAGAAGGACGAGGTCCTGGCGGAAGCGGTCTCCCGGCTCAAGTCGCTGTGACCCGCGCAGATCGCACGTCTACGTAACGCGAAAGCCCGGCCGGGACGCCCACCATCAGGTGGCGCGCTCCGGCCGGGCTTTCGTACGGACGTGGCCTAGGCCTCGTCCTCGGGCTTCTCTTCACCCTCGGTGGCGTCGACCTCGGCCTCCAGGCCGAGCTGCTCGACGAGCCACTTGTCGAACTCGATCGCGGCACGCACCCAGCTGACCGTCGACGACACGAAGTGCTCGAGCGAGACTCCGGTGCCGATCAGCATCTGCGCCTCGCCGATGAGGCGGACGGTGCCGTCGTCGTGGGTGTGCGTGTAGACCTTCGGCCACAGGGTGCGGCGGTTCCAGTCGTCGATCGCCTCGAGGAGCTGGGACTTCTCTTCGATGCCGTGCGCGCGGTCGTAGAACGTCCGCACCGAGAAGACCTGCTGGTCCCCTTCGCCACGGAACATGAAGTACGTGCGGAACTCCTCCCACGGCGCCGCGAGGTCACCCTCTTCGTCGACGACGTGCTTGAGCTCCATCTGGTCCAGGAGCTGCTTGACCAGGTCCTGGTCGGGGACAACGGGGCCCGCCGGTCCATCGCCCTGCTGCGGTTCGGGCTGTCCCCCGAAATTCGGAATCGAGGACGGGTCGATGCTCACGTGCTTAGTCCCTTCGTACGGATTCCGCCATCCTGCCCCATGTCGGGCGGGGGCCCGCAACCCCCGCCCCCGATGTGACCGGGTTATGCCGTCCTGAAGCCCTTCACAGGGTCTTTCCCGCTGAAGTCGCGCCCGTCGCGGGACCGACGATCAGGCCGTCACCAAAGGTGTCGACACGCACCGTGTCGCCGTCCTTCACCTCGCCCGAGAGGATCTCCTTGGCGAGCCGGTCGCCGATGGACGTCTGGATGAGGCGCCGCAGGGGCCGCGCTCCGTACGCCGGGTCGTTGCCCTCGTCCGCCAGCCACGCGAGCGCCTCCGGGGAGACCTCCAGCGTGAGCCGCCGCTCGGCGAGCCTCTTGGCGAGGCGGTCGATCTGCAGCTCGGCGATGTGCGCGAGCTCGTCCTTGCTGAGCGCGGAGAAGACCACGAGGTCGTCGAGCCGGTTGAGGAACTCCGGCTTGAAAGAGGCCCGTACGACGTCCAGGACCTGCTGCTTCTTCTCCTCCGGGGAGGTCGTCGGCTCGACGAGGTACTGGCTGCCGAGGTTCGACGTCAGGACGAGGATGGTGTTGCGGAAGTCCACCGTCCGCCCCTGCCCGTCGGTGAGCCGCCCGTCGTCGAGGACCTGGAGCAGCACGTCGAAGACTTCCGGGTGCGCCTTCTCGACCTCGTCGAGCAGGACGACGCTGTACGGGCGCCTGCGCACGGCCTCGGTGAGCTGGCCGCCCTCCTCATAGCCGACGTACCCGGGCGGGGCGCCGACCAGCCTGGCCACGCTGTGCTTCTCGCCGTACTCGCTCATGTCGATGCGGACCATGGCGCGCTCGTCGTCGAAGAGGAAGTCCGCGAGGGCCTTCGCCAGCTCGGTCTTGCCGACGCCGGTCGGGCCCAGGAAGAGGAAGGAGCCGGTGGGGCGGTCGGGGTCGGCGATACCGGCCCGCGTGCGGCGCACGGCGTCCGACACCGCCTGCACGGCCTCGGTCTGGCCGATGAGCCGCTTGCCGAGCTCCTCCTCCATGCGCAGGAGCTTCTGCGTCTCGCCCTCCATGAGGCGTCCCGCGGGGATGCCCGTCCAGGCTCCGACCACATCGGCGATGTCGTCGGGACCGACCTCCTCCTTGACCATGGTGTCCTTGGAGACCTCTTCCTCGGCCTCGGAAGCGACCTCCAGGTCGTGTTCGAGGGCGGGGATCTCGCCGTAGAGCAGCTTGCTCGCGGTGTCGAAGTCGCCGTCGCGCTGCGCGCGTTCGGCCGTGCCGCGCAGCTCGTCGAGCTTCTCCTTCAGCTCACCTACGCGGTTGAGGGACTGCTTCTCCTTCTCCCAGCGCGCGTTGAGCCCCCGCAGCTCCTCCTCCTTGTCGGCGAGGTCGCGCCGCAGCCTTTCGAGCCGCTCCTTGCTCGCCGGGTCGGTCTCCTTGCTGAGGGCGAGCTCCTCCATCTTCAGGCGGTCCACGGCGCGCTGGAGTTCGTCGATCTCCAGGGGAGAGGAGTCGATCTCCATCCGCAGCCGGGAGGCCGCCTCGTCGACGAGGTCGATGGCCTTGTCGGGCAGGAAGCGCGAGGTGATGTACCGGTCGGAGAGCGCGGCGGCCGCGACGAGCGCGCTGTCGGCGATCTGGACCTTGTGGTGGGCCTCGTACCGCCCCTTGAGCCCACGGAGGATGGCGATCGAGTCCTCGACGCTCGGCTCGTCGACGAGCACCTGCTGGAAGCGGCGCTCCAGGGCGGGGTCCTTCTCGATCCGCTCGCGGTACTCGTCGAGGGTGGTCGCACCGACCATGCGCAGCTCGCCGCGGGCGAGCATGGGCTTGAGCATGTTGCCGGCGTCCATGGCGGAGTCGCCGCCGGCCCCGGCGCCCACGACGGTGTGCAGCTCGTCGATGAAGGTGATGATCTGCCCGTCGCTCTCCTTGATCTCGGAGAGGACGGTCTTGAGGCGCTCCTCGAACTCACCGCGGTACTTCGCGCCCGCGACCATGGCCCCCAGGTCGAGCGAGACGAGCCGCTTGTTCTTGAGGGACTCGGGGACGTCCCCCTTCACGATGCGCTGCGCGAGCCCTTCGACGACGGCGGTCTTGCCGACGCCGGGTTCGCCGATGAGGACGGGGTTGTTCTTCGTGCGCCGGGACAGGACCTGCACCACGCGCCGGATCTCCTGATCCCGCCCGATGACGGGATCGAGCTTGCCCTCCCTGGCCGCGGCGGTGAAATCGGTGCCGAACTTCTCCAGGGCCTTGTACTGGCCCTCCGGGTCCTGAGTGGTCACCCGGCGTCCTCCCCTTGCCTTCTCGAACGCGTCGAGCAGCTTCTTCGCACTGGCCCCGTGCTGGCTCAGGACCTCACCCGCGGGACCGCCCTTGGCAGCGATGCCGATCAGCAGATGCTCGGTGGAGAGGTAATCATCGCCCAGCTCCTTCGCCCGCTGCGAGGCGTCGGCGATGACCGCGAGCAGGTCGCGGTTGGGCTGCGGCGGGGCGACGGTGGATCCCGTGACGCTGGGCAGGCTACTCAGCGCCCGCTCGGCGTCGGCGCGGACGGCGGCCTGGTCGGCCTCGACCGCGGCGAGCAGGTCGGTGATGTTCTCGTTGTCCTGCCCCTCGAGCAGCGCGAGCAGCAGATGCGCGGGGGTCAGGTCGGGGTGCCCGTCCTTCACGGCCAGGTTGCTGGCCGCGTTGATCGCGTCCCGGCTCCTGTTGGTCAGCTCGGCGTCCACGTAGTCGTCTCCTCCTTGCGATCCGTATGGCGTACGGCCCGTGTGGCGTACGGCCTGGCGGGCGCCCATCCGCCCCACCTGACTTAAACAGCGTACATAAAGTTGAGTCTATTCCACTCAAGGAGGCGGGGGCAGGGTGCGTGGGAAGGGCGAGGGCGGGGTGCACGCGGGCGGCGGTCGGGCGGCGGTTAGGTTCGCCGCATGGCCATGGACCCGCATCACCCGACCCCCGCCTACCTCAGCTTCTGGCGCGAACGGCATCTGTGCACGCTGACGACACTGCGCCCCGACGGCACCCCGCACGTCGTGCCGGTCGGCGTGACGTACGACCCGGAGGCGGGGGTGGCCCGCGTCCTTGCGAGCAAGTCGAGCGCGAAGGTCTCCCACGTCCTCGCGGCGACGGCTCCCGGCGCGGAGGGGCCGGGGGCGCGGGTGGCGGTCTGCCAGGTCGACGGGCGGCGCTGGGCGACGCTGGAGGGGTACGCGCGGGTGCGTACGGAGGAGGCGGAGATCGCGGAGGGCGAGCGGCGCTACGAGGAGCGGTACGAGAGGGCTCCGCGGGTGAATCCGAACCGCGTGCTGATCGAGATCACACTGACGCGGGCGATGGGGAACAAGGCGGCTCGCTGACGCGGGCGGCGGCGGGCCGGGCCCGCACACACCACAGCGGCGCCACCGTGTTCAGGTCCACGGTGGCGCCGCTGCTGGGAAGCACCTGCGCGATGTACAACGACGGGGGATCGCGTCAGGCGCTGCGGGGGGTGGCTGTGATGGCTCTTGTAGTGCTCGAACTCTGCTGGTCCTGCTGCTCTCCGGGCCGGCCGGGTTCACCGACCAGCTGGTGGTCACGCCGGTCGAGATTGACGAAGACCATCCCGTACCGAATGGCACACCGCACTGGCTGCGGGGCGCCGCGCGGCTTGCGGAGGCACCGGTAGGCCCGGATCTCCTCCTCGTCGTCACGGGTGACGACTACCGGCTCGCCGAGGAGCGTGACCATCAACGAGTCGCCTGCGTGGGGTATCGCGGTGGCGAGATCGATGAAGTGCCAACCGGATCGGTAGGCGGTGGCCATTTCTCGGCGGAAGGTGCGATCGTCGGGAGGAGTGCTCATGCCTTCGCTCCCGCCGGCGCGGGGCCGTCGACAGGAACCGTAGCCCAGATGATGTCGCCTGTGGCCGAGGCCCAAATGATGTCAGGAGGCGCCGCGTTGGTCCCGGACTCCTGTATGGCCGTAGACCCGGTATCCCTGTGCAGATCAAAAGCGCTCACAGCGCTGATGGCCAATCCGACAGAGAAGGCACCAACAAGTACCGAGCGAAGCATTGTCTTGCACATAGCGGGCTTCGTCCTCACTTCCATAGCGACTCTCCCCCGGCCTCCCAAGACGATGGCTCATTCAGCCATGCGAACACCACAGGAGCGATGCATCATGTTCCTGCACGTTCAGGACCCTGGGGGATGGAGCTATGACAACAAAAGGCCCAATTCGGGCACATCCTCACTCCATGGCCGACCTATGTGACGAGGGAAAGCGGCTCTACGCCAGCGCGTTGCGCGCAGGACGCATCGCGCGCGCCGAGGCGGACCTGGCTCCCTGCCTGGTGGAGTTCGCCCTCCTGCACCCCGACTCGGACGACCCCGGCTGGCTCCGCCCGGCTCCTCCGACCTCCGTACTCGCGCAGCGTCTCCGCCCCATCGAGCGCGAGATCCAGGAACGAAGGGCCCTGGCAGTCGAACTGACCGAAGCCTTTGAGCCATTCATGTCCATCAGCGTCCAGGACCGGTCGACCGCCCATGCGATCACCGTGCTGGAAGGCGCGAACAGAATCAACGCGGCCATAGAAATCGCCACAACCGAGTGCCAGAGCGAGATTCTTACGGTCCAACCCGGCGGGGGACGCAGCGAAGCCATCCTCACGGAGGCCGTAAAGCGCAGCCAAGGCATCATCGACCGCGGCATCAGGATGCGCACGCTGTACCAACACACGGCCCGTCACAGCCAGGGCACCATCGCCTATGCCGAGCACATGAAGCAGGGCAAGGTGGAGGTACGCACCCTCGAAGAACTAATTGAACGTCTGATGATCTTCGATCGCACAGTCGCCTACATACCGGCGCGGGACGACCGTCAAGCGGCCCTGGAACTCCGGCATCCCGGAATTGTCGAGTATCTGGCAAACGTCTTCGAGCAACTCTGGCAACGCGCGGCTCCCCTGCTCGAGGAGACCCCTTACGCTCCCCCGATCGATGGCATCACCGGCGTCCAGCGCTCCATTGCGAGACTCCTCATCGAAGGTCACGTCGACGAGGCGATCGCCAGAAGACTCGGCATGAACGTCCGCACTTGCCGTGCCCACATAGCCAAGATCGCCGCCGCGCTTGGCAGTGGCAGCCGGGCTCAACTCGGCTACCTGATCGCCCAGTCCGGAATCCTGGACAAAAATCGCTGAACTCGTTCAGGGAGCGAGCAGACCTCGACGAACCAGCCTCATGCCCGCGGAGCCGACCAGCCGTGCGGCATGGGGACAGCCCTGTACTCCCAGGCCTGCGGTCAGCCGTGCGTCGTAATCGGAGCAAACTCGGCTACTTCATAGGCCGGTCTGAAACCCCGACCGGGGAGAGCAGCCCGCCTCCCACACGCCAATCCTGCCCATGACGCAACTGCCCCTGCATAGAATCACGTCGCTTCAACCGAGCGGGAGGGAGCACAGCATGTCCGTCGAGCACATACCGCACGGCGTCGAGCAACTCTGCGAGCAAGGTTCGGCCGCATACATCCGAGCGTTGAGCGAAGGCCGGATCCGAAGCGAAGACGTCGCACAGGCGCCCTGCCTCGTCGACTTCGGCTTGCTCCATCCGGACATCAGCGACATGCAGTGGCTGCACCCCACTGCCCCTGCCGTCGCTCTCCCCCGGCTCCTTCGCGTCATCGAGGACCACATCACGGACCAGCGCCAGCGGGAGGAACGTCTCACTGCGGCCTTCGAGCCACTCATGGCCCTCGACCCCCGGCTGTCCACCGCCTCGGACAATCCCGCGATCACTGTTCTCGACGGCCTCGAACGCATCAATGCGGCCATCGACCAGGCCATCTCCGACACGCAGGAGGAGTTCCTCGCCGTCCAGCCCGGAGGCACCCGCCCACCAGAGACCTTGGCCGACGCATTCGCCCGCGACCAGGCACTGCTGAGCCGCGGCTGTCGCATGCGAACTCTCTATCAGCACACGACCCGTCACTCCCTCCCTGTTCTCGCCTACCTCGAGCGACTCGAAGGCGATGCCGAAGCCCGCACCCTCGACGAGGTCACGGAGCGCCTCTTCGTCTTCGACCGGACCGTGGCCTTCATTCCAGCGAGCAAGGACCGCAGCCTCGCCCTCGAACTGCGCCACCCCGCCGTTGTCGAGTACCTCGCCACCACCTTCGATCGCCTGTGGCGCCTGGCCACGCCCATGTGGCCGCAGTCAGCCCCCCAGCCTGCGGACGACGGCGTTACCGCCCGCCAGCGCGCCATCGCTGCCCTCCTCGTCGAGGGCCACACCGACTCCGAGGTCGCCGCAAGCCTCGGCATGAACGTCCGCACCGCCCGCGTACACATCGCCAAACTCGCCGTCGGCGTCGGCAGTCACAGCCGGGCTCAACTCGGCTATCGCATTGGTCAGTCAGGAATCCTCGACCAGAAGCGCTAGGAGACCGCGCTTCACCTGAGAAGCAGTGGGGAGGCCGAGATGGCCGCAGGGCATCACGCACACGAAAGCGACGAACTGTGCCAAGCCGGCATGGAGGCGTACACCCGCGCCCTGCGCGCAGGCCGAATTCACACTCGTGAGGTCGATCCGACCCCCTGCCTCGTTCGCTTCGGCCTCCTGCGCCCCGACTGCGACGACACGCAATGGCTACGCCCTGTATCACCGGCCGTCGCGCTCCCTCGGCTTCTTGTGGGTGTCGAGGACGGCATCGCACATCAGCGTCGTCGCAAAGCGCAGTTGGCCGTCGAATTCGACCAGCTGATGTCACTGGCCCCCAGCCGCTCCCGCGCCTCAAGTGCTTCTGGAATCTCCGTGTTGCAGGGGATGCCGCTCATCGAAGAAGCCATCGACCGAGCAACAGCGGCCACCATTGAAGAGATCCGCATCATCCAGCCGGGAGGGCAGAGGCTCCCCAGGCACTTGGCCGACTCGCGGCCTGTTGAGCAAGGGTTCCTCAGGCGGGGCGGCCGCATGCGTACGCTTTATCAGCACACGACCCGCCACTCACTGGCAACTCTCGCCCACTACGAGCATTTGCAAGGCAACGTCGAGGTGCGCACTCTGGACGAGCTCCCACAGCGCCTCTTCATCTTCGATCAGCGCTCGGCCATGATTCCGACGCGGGAAGCTCGCGACATAGCCATCGAATTGAGCCATCCGGCACTCGTCGCCCATCTCACCGCAGGGTATGAACTTCTCTGGCGCAAGGCGACTCCCATGTACCCGGTCCCCGTGCCACTGCCCGCACAGGACGGCGTCACCGTACGCCAACGAGCAATCGCCGGCCTCCTGATCGAAGGCCACACCGACTCCGAGATCGCCACCCGCCTCGGCATGAACGTCCGCACCGCCCGCGTACACATCGCCAAACTCGCTTCCTCCCTCGGCAGCCAGAGCCGCGCCCAACTCGGCTATCTCATAAGCCAGTCGGGGATCCTGGAATCGGACGCCTGAGTCCACGGGAGCGCTCACCCATGCACGAATAGGTGCTCCTGCACCTTTTGCCCCTGCCTCAGCAGGGTGCACTGCAACAAGATGACGCTGGCGGCACACCCCCAGCCGCACCAAAGTGAATGTCGGCGGAGCAAGCCCGGTTCGGGCCGATCCGTCGGCGATCAGTCCTGTCGAACGTCCTGGGGCAGGGCCTCGCTTCCCTTTGAGTCGTCCCGGTCGGCTGCCCCTGTATTCGGCCGGGACGTCTCTCACTGCACCTGCCGTAACTCACGACTGGGTGCGAATAATTTGCTCATCCAGCGTCATATTCCCAGGGGGGGAAATGAAGAATCTTTCTCTTGCAAACCGAATAATGGCCACCAAGGCCGCGAAGGGTGCTGTCGTGGCGGCTCTGGCGGCTACGGCCATCGGGCTGACGGCTCCGATGTCGAGCGCCTCCAACGAGAGCTCGTGGGATGCCGGCTGCCGGGGGTACTGGTACTCAACCGCCGGTCACGGGTACTGCAACGACGCAAACACGTGGCTCTCGTAGGTGTCGTACTTACCCCTGTAGCCGTCGCGCAGCCTGTCGTAGTGGCCCACCCCGCATTTTGGGAATTCTATCTATGACGACTCATCCCGTCGCCCGACTGACGGCCCTCACACAGGGGTACGGCGGCCGACGCATCATCGAGGATCTCGACCTGTCCATCCAGCCAGGCGTCACCGGACTGCTGGGTCCCAACGGGGCGGGAAAGACCACTCTGTTCCGTACGCTCGCCACGATCGCGCCCCCGCAGAGCGGAAGCCTTGAGCTGTTCGGCGAGGCCGTCGCCGGCGAACGGGATGTCCGGCAGGTCAGGCCTCGGATCGGCTACCTCCCGCAGGACTTCGGCTACTACCCGGCGTTCTCCGTCACCGATTTCGTCCGCTACTGCGCCTGGTTGCGTGAAGTCCCCTCCAAGGAGGCCGAGTCGGCGACCGAGCAGGCACTGGCTGCCGTCGGACTCACCGACCGGGGCCGCGACCGCATGAAGACGCTCTCCGGCGGCATGCTGCGTCGTGCCGGGATCGCCGCGGCCATCGTCGGCTCCCCTTCCCTGCTCCTGCTCGACGAGCCCACCGTCGGCCTCGACCCCGCCCAGCGCCTCGACTTCCGTGACCTCATCCGTTCCCTCGCCCGCGCCGGGGCCGCCGTTGTGCTCAGTACGCACCTGGTGGAGGACGTGGGCGCTGCTTGCGACGCCGTCCTCGTGCTCAGCGACGGCCAGGTGGTCCACAGCGGAACGCCGCAGGAATTGGCGGCACTGTCCACACCGAAAGCTCCGGGAGACAGTCCGCTGGAGCGCGGCTACATGGCTGTTCTCGGCGGCCGCGGGACCACCGAGGGAGCCGCATGCTGAACGCCTACCGCATCGAGCTGCGACGCTCTCCCCTGCTCACCGCGTTCCCCGTGATGATCGCCGTGGACCTGCTGGTGCTCTTCGGACGGTCCCGGTACTGGATCGGCGTATGGCCCGAGGCAAGCGTGGCGGCACAGATCGTCACGCTCTTCCTGGGGCCCGTCCTCGCCGGAGTCTCCGCCTGGCAGGCCGGACGTTCCTCCCGGGCGGGGATGCCCGAGTTCCTTCTCGCGGCTGCCCGGCCGGGCTGGCGGATCGAGGCCGTGCGGCTCGCCGCCACCCTCACGCTCGGATTCCTCGCGTACGGGATCGGGTGCCTCACCGCCGCGGCCGTCTCTCTCGGCGATGCGGGACCGGGCTTCCTGTGGCCGTCCTACCTGCTGCTCGGCGCCTCGACCCTGATCATTTTCGCGTCCGTGGGACATCTGGCCGGCCGCTGGTGGCCCTCGGCCGCGTTCACACCCGTCGTCTGCGCGCTGGGCTGCTTCATCAGCATGCTGTCCCTGCCGTTCAAGTTCAACGTGCTCGCGGGGCCGCCGGACACCTACATGCGCCCGCTGCCCGTCGCCCTTCGGCTGCTCTGCGCCCTCGCCCTCGCCACACTGGCGGTGACGGCACCGCCGCTGCGGAGGAAGAACGCCGGGCGCCAGATTCCGCGTCGAGAACTGCCACGGCACGTACGCGGAGTTGCCGTCGGGTCGGTGGTCCTTGCCCTCACCGCATTGGCCGCGGCACCGGCAGCCGGCGAACTGCGCGTCGAGCGTCCGGCTACGGCGACGACGCCGCTGTGCGACCGCGCCGATGAGAACTCCCCACGGGTGTGCGTCTGGCCCGAGCACCGGAAGTACCTGCCAGAGCTGACCCGGATGGCCCAGCTCCTCGAGCAGGCCGACCAGCCCTGGATCCAAGTACCCGCCGAGTTCCATGAGTTCGGGCTCCGGCGAACCGACCTGGGCGACCGAGGCTTCGACATCGCCGAAGGGCACGTACGCACCGCGGCCATCGCCATGGCCGACCAGGTGTTCACCGAGTCGTTCGGCCGGTGCCGCCCGCCCCAGGACGAGCGCCGTGCGTGGCAGGCGATGGACAACATCCACCTGTGGCTCGAATACGAGGCCATGGGGCAGGACCCGGCCGTCGCCGACGAAGGACTCCACGTCGAAGGAGTCACCACCGCCCAGCGCGACGCGGCCAAGGCTGCGCGGATGCCCGATGCCGAACAGCGGAAATGGGTCGAACAGGAGCGCGGACAAGTAATGGGGGAAGGCTCTTGGTGCAGGCCTGATGAACGGCGCTGATCTGCTCCGCTACGCACGAGTCCACCGAGGCGCCGCAGTCCTCGCCGGCACCGCGGTCGTCGCCCTGCTGTCGGCGTTCTTCGGTGGCACCGACATCGCGCTTCCCTCCATCGGCAGCGGAGGAGTCACCACAGGCGTGCCCTACCGGCAGGAGCTTCCGCTTCTGACGGCGGTCTTCCTCTCCGCCGCTCTCGACGGGCCCATGGCGGCACACGACGCGATGGGCGCATCCACGATGCACCGGTTGCGCGTCGCGTACTGCACCGCGCTGACCGTCACCGTGTGCGCCTTCTCGTTCGGCGCAGAGGCTCTCGCCAACGGTCCCGCATCCGGGATCGTCTTCGTCCGGTCCACCGTGATCTGGCTGGGCCTCGCCCTGCTGTCCGCCGGTTTCCTTGGGCAGCAACTCAGCTGGGCCGTCCCTCTGGCCTCGGTCCTCTTTCTGGTCTGGTATCCCCTCAACTGGTGGGACTGGACGGCCAACCCGGCCACCGACCTCTTCAGCTGGGCCGTTGCCGCCGTTGCCCTGGCTCTCGGCGTCACCGCGACCGCAGCGACTCCCTGGCGACGGAAAGCCTGCTCTCCGGCCGTGAAGCGCTGAGCCGCCCCGGACCGCCGTCCGTCAGGACGACGCGCCCCGCCCCCGCGCGAACCGGTGATGCAATTCCCTTACTTCCTCCGTCAGTTCAGGAGCAGGCCCCGCCACCCTCACCCCCGGTGCGACCTCCCCGATCGGGAGTGCGGTGACCGGGGACGGTGGGGCGTTCAGTTCCTTCAGCCATGACGTCAGTTGCGCCGACGACGCCGCGTACACGATGCGGCCCAGGCCCACCCAGGCGTGCGCCGCCGAGCACATGGGGCAGTGTTCGCCCGAGGTGTAGACCGTGGCGCCCGCCCGTTCCCCGGGCGGCAGGTGCTCCGCCGACCAGCGGGCCAGTTCGAACTCGGGGTGGCGGGTGTGGTCTCCGCCCGCCACTCGGTTGCGGTCCTCCCTGAGGACCTTGCCGTCCGCCGACACCAGGAGCGAGCCGAAGGGTTCGTCGCCCGCGTCCAGGGCCGCTCTCGCCAGCTCCACACAGCGGCGCAGGTGCGTCAGGTCCGTCTCCGTCGGCGGGCTCACGGGAGAGCTGGGCATCAGGACTCCGTCCACGTTCGCAGTAGTTCCTCGCGGTCCGCCGCCCTCGGCGTCCCGCCCTCATGGCTCCTGCCCCACTCCGCCATCGCCGCCAGGGTGGTCAGCAGCGTGCCCGCGCCCTGCGTCAGGCGGGACAAGAGCTCGCGGGAGAGGTCGTACTCCGTCTGTGAGTACCCCGTCGCGGCCGCCGTGTACACCGTCAGGTCCGTGTCGCCGTCGGCGTCCGAGACCCGCAGCGTCATCGTCGGCGCCTCGTCGCCCCCTCCGAGGCCCACCGTCAGGGCCATGTCCACGAGCACGCCCACGTTGCGCTTGAGGGACTTCACGGGGACGTCCTGGGCCGCCAGCGCGTGGACGTCCTCCCAGGGCCACATGCCCGGCTGCTTGTCGCCCAGGGCCACCACGCCCTCCGGCGTCAGCCGCACCCCCGCCGCGAGGCCCGACGGCTTCGCGCCCACGTACACGTCGCCCTCGGCGATCCAGAACAGTCCCACCATGGCCATGGAATTCCACTTCCCCCGCGACAATCACTTCTGGTCGACCACCGCAACGCGCGAAGGGGCCGGGAGGTTCCCACCTCCCGGCCCCGACACACGCTGCGTACGAACTACTCCGCCGCCCTCTTGGGGCGCCACACCACCAGCGCGCTCGCCTGCTGCACGTCCTGGTAGGGCACCAGGTCGCGGCGGTACGACGCGTGCACCGCCGCCTCGCGCTGCTGCATCGCCGCGGCCGCGCCCTCCACCGCCGACGACAGCTCCGCCACCCTCGACTGGAGCGCCGCCACTTGGTTCTCGAGCTCGATGATGCGCTTGATGCCCGCGAGGTTGATGCCCTCTTCCTGCGACAGCTGCTGCACCGTGCGGAGCAGGTCGATGTCGCGGGCCGAATACCGGCGGCCCCGGCCCGGTGTGCGGTCCGGGGAGACCAGGCCCAGGCGGTCGTACTGGCGCAGGGTCTGCGGGTGGAGTCCGCTCAGCTGGGCGGCCACCGAGATGACGTAGACCGGCGTCTCGTCGGTCAGTTGGTACGGATTTCGACGACGGCCGTCCATCTCATGCTCCCTTCGCGGCCTGGAACAGTTCTGCCCGCGGATCGTCGTCCGCAGTCGCCTTGCGGTAGGCCTCCAGGGCTTCCTTCGCCGGGTCGCTGAGGTCGGTCGGAACCGCCACCTCCACCGTCACCAGCAAGTCGCCCCGCGAGCCGTCCTTGCGCACCGCGCCCTTGCCCCGCGCCCGCATCGTACGACCGTTGGGGGTGCCCGGAGGCAGCTTCAGGGTGACCGGCGGGCCGCCCAGTGTGGGGACCTTCACCTCGCCGCCCAGGGCCGCCTCGGTGAACGTCACCGGCACCGTCACCGTCAGGTTGTCGCCCTTGCGGCCGAAGACCGGGTGGGTGTCGACGTGCACGACCACGTACAAGTCGCCTGCCGGGCCGCCCCGTTCACCCGGGCCGCCCTTGCCGCGCAGGCGGATGCGCTGGCCGTCCGAGACGCCCGCGGGGATCCGCACCTGCATCGTGCGGGACGACTTCGCCCTGCCCGAGCCCTTGCAGACCTCGCAGGGGTCCTGGGCGATGAGCCCGCGGCCCTTGCAGTCCACGCAGGGGTCCGTGAGGGAGAATCCGCCGCCGCCGCCGCGCGTGACCTGGCCCGTGCCGACGCAGGTCGGGCACACGCGCGGTGTGCCGTTCTTGTCGCCGGTGCCGGAACAGGCCTTGCACGGAGCCTGGGAGGACATCCGGAGCGGGACCGTGGCCCCGTCCACCGCCTCCGTGAAGCTCAGCGTGACCTCGGACTCGATGTCCTGGCCGCGCCGGGGCTGCGTACGCGTGCCCGCGCCGCCCGCTCCCGTGCCGCCTCGGTTGAACAGGCCCCCGAAGACGTCACCCAGACCGCCGCCGAAGCCGCCGGCACCGCCGGCGCCGCCCGCTCCACCGCCCGGGGCGCCGCCTCCGAAGAGGTCCCCCAGGTCGAAGTTGAAGGAGCCCGGGGCACCGCCGCCCCCGGGACCTGCCCGGAAGCCGCCGTTGCCGAAGAGAGCACGCGCTTCGTCGTACTCCTTGCGCTTCTTGGGGTCCCCGAGGACGTCGTTCGCCTCGGAGATCTCCTTGAAGCGCTCCTCCGCCTTGACGTTGCCCTTGTTGGCGTCCGGGTGGTTCTCGCGGGCGAGTTTCCGGTACGCCTTCTTGATCTCGGCCTCGGTGGCGTCCTTGGGGACGCCGAGGACCTTGTAGTAGTCCTTCTCGATGAAGTCCTTGGTGCTCATCCCCGACGTCCCTCCTCTCGCTTCACAACAGCTCCGTTACGTCAGCCCTCGTCCGGGCCACCGGTCTCCTTGTCCTGAGCCCCGTCCGCGGGGGCCTCGGCGGATTCCTCGCCCTTGACCGTCTGCGCACCGGGCTGCGGCTCGGCCACGGCCACCCGCGCGGGGCGGATGGTGCGCTCGCCGATGCGGTACCCCGGCTGCAGGATCGCGACGCAGGTCGTCTCCGTGACGTCCGGCGCGTACGAGTGCATCAGGGCCTCGTGGATCGTCGGGTCGAAGGGCTCGCCCTCCTTGCCGAACTGCTGGAGGCCCATCTTGGCGACGACCGTCTCCAGTGCCTCCGCGACCGACTTGAACCCGCCCACCAGCTCGCCGTGCTCACGCGCGCGGCCGATGTCGTCGAGGCTCGGGAGGAGTTCGCCCAGGAGGTTCGCCGCGGCGATCTCCTTGACCGTGACCTTGTCCCGCTCCACACGGCGGCGGTAGTTCTGATACTCCGCCTGGAGCCGCTGGAGGTCCGCCGTGCGCTCGCCGAGCGCCGTGCGCACCTGGTCCAGCTGCGCGATCAGACCCACGTCCTGGGCCGACTGCGCCGATGCGTTGCTTGCTGCGTCCCCGGCCGGGGCCGCCGGGCCCTCCTCGGTGGAGGGCTCGGCGGCCTGCGGCGCCGCGTCATCAGGGGTGGCGCCGGAGGGGACGTCGGACTTCTCGGTGTTGTCACCGAAGCCCGGAGTCTCCTCGGTCATGCGGCGCCGCCCTTCGAGTCACCGGGCTTCTCGTCGTCGACGATCTCGGCGTCGACCACGTCGTCTTCCTTCGACATGTTCGGGGCCTCGGCGCCCTCGGCACCGGGGGCAGCGCCCTCGGCACCGGCCGCCTGCGCGTCCGCGTACATGGCCTGGCCCAGCTTCTGGGAGACGGCCGCGACCTTCTCGGTGGCGGTGCGGATCTCCGCCGTGTCCTCGCCCTTGAGCTTTTCCTTCAGCTCTTCGACGGCGGACTCGACCTCGGTCTTCACGTCACCGGGGACCTTCTCCGCGTTGTCCGCGAGGAACTTCTCCGTCTGGTAGACGAGCTGCTCGCCCTGGTTGCGGGACTCGGCGGCCTCGCGGCGCTTGTGGTCCTCGTCCGCGTACTGCTCGGCCTCCTGGCGCATGCGGTCGACCTCGTCCTTCGGCAGCGAGGAGCCGCCGGTGACGGTCATCTTCTGCTCCTTGCCGGTGCCGAGGTCCTTGGCCGTCACGTGCATGATGCCGTTGGCGTCGATGTCGAAGGCGACCTCGATCTGCGGGACACCGCGCGGGGCGGGCGGCAGACCGGTGAGCTCGAACATTCCGAGCTTCTTGTTGTACGCCGCGATCTCGCGCTCGCCCTGGTAGACCTGGATCTGGACGGACGGCTGGTTGTCCTCGGCCGTCGTGAAGATCTCGGAGCGCTTGGTCGGGATCGTGGTGTTGCGCTCGATGAGCTTGGTCATGATCCCTCCCTTGGTCTCGATGCCGAGGGACAGCGGGGTGACGTCGAGGAGCAGGACGTCCTTGACCTCGCCCTTGAGGACACCGGCCTGGAGGGCGGCGCCGATGGCGACGACCTCGTCCGGGTTCACGCCCTTGTTGGCGTCCTGGCCACCGGTCAGCTCCTTGACGAGCTCCGCGACGGCGGGCATACGGGTCGAGCCACCGACGAGAACGACGTGGTCGATCTCGGAGAGCTGGATGCCCGCGTCCTTGATGACGTTGTTGAACGGGTTCTTGCACCGCTCAAGAAGGTCGGACGTGAGCTGCTGGAACTGGGCGCGCGTGAGCTTCTCGTCCAGGTGCAGCGGGCCCTCGGCGGACGCCGTGATGTACGGCAGGTTGATCGAGGTCTCCGTGGAGGAGGACAGCTCGATCTTGGCCTTCTCGGCCGCCTCGCGCAGGCGCTGGAGCGCCATCTTGTCCTTGGAGAGGTCCACGCCGTGGCCGTTGTTGAACTGCTTGACCAGGTAGTCGACGACGCGCTGGTCCCAGTCGTCACCACCGAGGTGGTTGTCGCCGTTCGTGGCCTTCACCTCGACGACGCCGTCGCCGATCTCCAGGAGGGACACGTCGAAGGTGCCGCCACCGAGGTCGAAGACGAGGATCGTCTGGTCGTCCTTGTCGAGGCCGTACGCGAGCGCGGCGGCCGTCGGCTCATTGACGATGCGCAGGACGTTCAGGCCCGCGATCTCGCCGGCCTCCTTCGTCGCCTGGCGCTCCGAGTCGTTGAAGTACGCCGGGACGGTGATGACCGCGTCGGCCACCTTCTCGCCCAGGTACGACTCCGCGTCGCGCTTCAGCTTCTGCAGGATGAACGCCGAGATCTGCTGGGGGTTGAACCCCTTGTCGTCGATGTCCACCTTCCAGTCAGTGCCCATGTGGCGCTTGACCGAACGGATGGTCCTGTCGACGTTGGTGACCGCCTGGCGCTTGGCCACCTCGCCGACCAGCACCTCGCCGTTCTTCGCGAAGGCGACGACGGACGGCGTGGTCCTGGCGCCCTCGGCGTTGGTGATGACGGTGGGCTCGCCGCCTTCAAGAACGCTGACGACAGAGTTAGTCGTGCCCAGGTCGATGCCGACCGCACGTGCCATTTCGATTCCTCCAGATGTACTTCTTGAGTGGATCTGGCTCAAGGATGCATGGTCGCTTCGCTGGAGTCAACAGAGCTGAGTCGGGGGGACTCAACTCTTATCCCGCCCTTACGCGCAGGTCGGGCCCCTTCACGGGCGGCGAGCTCCCTGACCGCGGGTCCGTCGTGGCTGGTCGCGCAGTTCCCCGCGCCCCTTTGGGGCGCTCCCCCGGGCTGCGACGCGGCAAGGGTGGCCTGAGCGACGCAGATCACCGCCACGCTGGCTACAGTGCGGCTGAGTAAGTGGGTAGTCTCAGACGGACTGCATAAGTTACCGCTTAGTAATAGTTCGCCTCGCAGGCCCGAGGAGCCCCCAAATGCAACTCGCCGCGATCATCGTGTCGCTGGTCCTAATCGCGGTCGGCGTCGCGCTGTTCGGCCGTGCCATCGTGCAGATCTACCAGTTCATGCGGCTCGGCCAGTCCGTCCCGGCAGGCACCCGCACCGATCAGCCCGTGCAGCGCACCGTCACCGTGGCCAAGGAGTTCCTCGGCCACACCCGCATGAACCGGTGGGGCGTCGTCGGCGTCGCGCACTGGTTCGTGGCGGTGGGCTTCTTCTCGCTGCTCCTCACCATCGTCAACGCCATCGGCCAGCTCTTCGAGGCCGACTGGATGCTGCCGATCATCGGTGAGTGGGCGCCGTACAACATGTTCGTCGAGTTCATCGGCACCATGACGGTGGTCGGCATCCTGACGCTGATCGTCATCCGGCAGCTGAGCAACCCGGACAAGCCCGGCCGCAAGTCCCGGTTCGCGGGCTCCAAGAAGGGCCAGGCGTACTTCGTCGAGGCCGTCATCCTCATCGTCGGCGTCTGCATCTTCACGCTGCACGCCCTTGAGGGTGCCCAGCACCACGTGGACAGCTACGAGGCGTCGTTCTTCATCTCGTACCCGTTCGTCTCGTGGTTCGCCGGCATGGACCTCTCCACGCTGCAGAACCTCACGTACTTCTTCGCCATGCTGAAGATCGCCACCTCGTTCATCTGGATGATCGTGGTCGCGCTCAACACCAACATGGGCGTCGCCTGGCACCGCTTCCTCGCCTTCCCGAACATCTGGTTCAAGCGCGACGCGGACGGCTCCACGACCCTCGGCGAGCTCCAGCCCATGACGTCCGGCGGCAAGCCGATCGACTGGGAGGACCCGGCCGAGGACGCCGTCTTCGGTGTCAGCCAGGTCGAGCAGTTCTCCTGGAAGGGGCTCCTCGACTTCAGTACGTGCACCGAGTGCGGCCGCTGTCAGTCGCAGTGCCCCGCCTGGAACACCGGAAAGCCGCTCTCCCCGAAGCTCCTGATCATGTCGCTGCGCGACCACGCGCACGCCAAGGCCCCGTACCTGCTCGCCGGTGGCGGCAAGGACATGGAGGGCAACGAGAAGGCGACGGAGGAGCAGCTCAAGGACGTGCCCGCCGCCGCTCTCGCCGAGGCCGAGCGCCCCCTCATCGGCACCGCCGAGGAGAACGGCGTCATCGACCCCGACGTCCTGTGGTCCTGCACCAGCTGCGGCGCCTGCGTCGAGCAGTGCCCGGTGGACATCGAGCACATCGACCACATCGTCGACATGCGCCGCTACCAGGTGATGATCGAGAGCGCGTTCCCGTCCGAGGCCGGGACGATGCTCAAGAACCTGGAGAAGAAGGGCAACCCCTGGGGTCTCGCCAAGAAGCAGCGCCTCGAGTGGCTCAAGGAGCTCGACTTCGAGGTGCCGGTCGTCGGCAAGGACATCGAGGACCTCACCGACGTCGAGTACCTCTACTGGGTCGGCTGCGCGGGCGCGCTCGAAGACCGCGCGAAGAAGACCACCAAGGCCTTCGCGGAGCTGCTCAACATGGCGGGCGTCAAGTTCGCGATCATGGGCGGCGACGAGAAGTGCACCGGTGACTCCGCGCGCCGCCTGGGCAACGAGCCGCTGTTCCAGCAGCTCGGCCAGGAGAACGTGATGGCGCTGAACATGGCGTTCGGCGAGGAGCTCGACGACGACGGCAAGGTCACGCCCGATTCGGCCAAGCCGAAGACCGCGAAGAAGATCGTCGCGACCTGCCCGCACTGCCTCAACACGCTCGGCAACGAGTACCCGCAGCTCGGCGGCGACTACGAGGTCATCCACCACACGCAGCTGCTCCAGCACCTCATCGACGAGGGCAAGCTGATCCCGGTGACGCCCGTCGAGGGCCTCATCACCTACCACGACCCGTGCTACCTGGGCCGGCACAACAAGATCTACACGCCGCCGCGCGAGATCATGTCCGCCGTCCCCGGCCTGCGCCAGCAGGAGATGCACCGCCACAAGGAGCGCGGCTTCTGCTGCGGCGCCGGTGGTGCGCGGATGTGGATGGAGGAGCGGATCGGCAAGCGCATCAACACGGAGCGGGTCGACGAGGCGCTCAGCCTCAACCCCGACATCGTGTCGACCGCCTGCCCGTTCTGCCTGGTGATGCTCACCGACTCCGTCAACGGCAAGAAGAACGACGGAGCGGCGAAGGAAGCCCTCCAGGTCGTGGACGTCGCGCAGTTGCTGCTCGACTCCGTGAAGACCCCGGTGGACCCCGCCGGTGAGTCCGAGACCGCGGACGAGCCGGAGCCCGAGCCGGTGAAGTAGCCGCGCCCCGCACCGCCTTCAGGCCGGTTCCGCCCTCCGGGGCGGGACCGGCCTTTCGTGTGGAGCGGGAGGGGGGCATCATGTGCTGGTTGTTGTCAGCTGGGGCGGTCGGGGTGGGTGATGGGCATGCGCAGTGCCGGGATACGTGGCATACCTGGCGTCAGACGCGGGGGTGTCGTGGGTACGGCGGCCGTCGTCAGCTGCGCGCTGCTGCTCGCGGGCTGCGGCGGCACCGACGACGCGGGCAGGCCCGAGACACGGCACCGGCCCGTCAGCATGGCGGGCAAGGGCGCGGCGCAGCTGCCCGTACCGCAGGGCAAGGGCAGCAAGGCCGACGACGACTTCAACGGTGACGGCGCCCCCGATCTCGTACTGGACGACCTGGTGCACAGCGGCCACGGCGACGACGCGGGCATCGGCGTCGTGTACGGCAGCAAGGCCGGACTGCGGCCCGGGGCACGGCAGTTGCTGAGCGCGCGGACCAACGGGGCGCGCACCAAGGGCGAGTTGCCCGCGTCCTTCGAGTCGGAGGCGGCCTGCGACCTCGACAAGGACGGGTTCACCGATCTGCTGGTCTCCACCGACCCGCCCTACGACGGCATCGGCCAGCCGCCCGTGCCGCTGCAGATCCTCTTCGGCTCACCCAAGGGCCTGACCGGCAAGGCCGTGAAGGTGAAGGTGCCCGCGCAGGCACGTTTCGGCAACGACTGGTCCGACCAGCCGGTGTGCGGCGACTTCGACGGGGACGGCGCCGCCGACCTCGTCCTGCACGCGAGCGGCGCCCGGCTCACCTACCTGCGCGGCCCGTTCAAGCGGACCGGGGCCCCGCGCGCCGCGGGCAAGCCCCTTGCCGCGCCCGGCAACGACCTCGTCACCGGCAGGGCCACGGACGTCGACCGCGACGGCTACGACGACGTCCTGGTCCGCAAGGCCGCGAACGCGTCCGGCGCCGCGGCAGGCGCCCTCGTCCTGGGCGGCCCCAAGGGCCCCGCCGAGACCGGCGTGCTCTTCCCCGCGGGCTCCGACATCGCGTTCGGCCGCTTCGGCAAGGCCAAGGCGACGGACGCGGCGATCGCGGGCCCCACGGGCGTCGCCCTGCGCTACGACGTGCCCAGCACCCTGCGCTCCACGCTGGAGGCGAAGAACGTGGCCGTGGACGCGGGCGACCTCGACGGGGACGGCCTGAGCGAGCTCGTCCTGAGCGGGGGCGGCAGCGGAAGCGGCGGCGGCGCCGGTGAGGTGCGGGTCTTCCGGGGACGTACGGCGGGGATCGACAAGAACGCCACCGCGACGGTGACCCCCTCGGCCAAGGGCACCACGCAGGTCCTGGCCGTCGCGGACTTCGACGGGGACGAGCGGGCCGATCTGATCCTGCGGACCTACCGGGGAGACGGCGAGGACACGGTGGGGGTGTATCCGGGGGTGAAGGGCGACCTGGTCGTGCGCAAGCCCCGGATCACCTTCTCCACGCAGGAGTTCCTGGCGCTCGGGGACGGTGCGTGAGGGCGGCGCGGCGGGTGGGTCTGCTGGCCCTCTGCTGTACGGCGGCTCTGCTGGCCGGATGCGGTGCGTCGGACGACGGGACCGGGACGAAGCGGTCCGGGCGGCCGGCCGCGGGCAAGGCGTCGAAGGAGCCGTCGCCCAAGGACTTCAACGGCGACGGGTACGACGACTACGCGACCGTCCTGCAGTCCGGCCGCCTGACGGACCGGAACCGCGAGCGGACCACCTCCACGCTGACCGTGGTGTTCGGCTCCCCGGACGGCCTGCGGCCGGAGTGGTCCGTGAACCTCCCGGCAGGCCCCGAGCAGGCGGTGTTCGGCCGCCTGCTGCGGACCGACCTCGACGACGACGGCTTCACTGACCTCGTCTCGTCGCGGCGCGAGTCCGGCTCCAGCGACACCGAGGCCTTCGCGATGTTCGGTGGCGCGCGAGGGCTGTCCCGTGCCATGCCGCTCGACGTGGACGGCTTCACGCCGGAGGCCGCAGGTGACTTCGACGGCGACGGCGCCACGGACCTCTTCGACGGCAGCCGCACCCTGCTGGGCCCCTTCGACCGGAAGAAGAAGGCACCGGCCCGCTCCGAGCCCGTGGACACACCCAACGCCTTCCCCCTGGACGTCGTCACCGGTGACTTCGACGGGGACTCCCGCACCGACGTGGTGATGACGAACGAGTACCACGGGGACGACTACGAGCAGAACGACGATCCGCCCCCGGCCCCCGCGCAGGCCGTCTACTTCCGGGGCGGGGCCAAGGGCCTCGCCCGTGACAGCGGTCCGCAGGGCGAGCTCGAAGGGGAGATGGGGACCTACGACGGGCCGCGCGGCGGCGGCGCGGGCGACGTGGACGGCGACGGCATCGACGACTTCGTCGCCACCGGCGAGGCCGCCCACGGCACCGGCAAGCTCACCGTCATCCACGGCTCGAAGGCCGGGCTCGGCAGCGGCCGCAGCTCCCGGGTCATGGAGGGGCGCGGATCGACCTGGGGCAGCGGCCCGATGGTCGGTGACGTCGACGGGGACCGCCGCGCGGACCTGGTGGCGGGGCGGCCCGGCTTCCGCATCATCGACCTGGACAGGATCCTCCTGCTGCGCGGCGGCCCCCACGGGCCGACCACCGAGCGGACCCAGACCGTGACCGGCGGGGACGAGGGTCTGCCCGAGGGCATCGCGCCGAACCAGCTGGAGAGTCTCGACCTCCTTGACGTCGACGGCGACCGCCGCCAGGACGTGGTCGTCTTCTCCCAGAAGTGGAAGAAGGCCCCGGGTCACATCCTGGTCATCGGGGGCACCGGGAAGGGCCTGGAGACCGAGGGCGTCCAGCACTTCACGGCCGACGACGTCGGTGTCCAACTCTGGCGCGAATAGCACCCTTTGGTGCCGCTTAGGGGTGCCGTCGGCTTCCCCAGCGGCGGTAGAGCACGTTCACTTTCCGGCCATCTCTCCGCCCTCGTCGCACAACCATTCGTACGCCTCACCAGTCACACCCCCGGAACTATTTCCCCACTCCCGGGAGCTCCACGTGCGCGTACGTAATCTGGCCATCGCCGCGAGCGTCGCGGCCCTCGCCGCCGCGGGCCTGACGCTGCCCCTCGCGGGCACGGCGAGCGCCGCGTCGACGCTCAAGGACGACTACAACGGCGACGGCTACCGCGACCTCGCGATCGGCACGCCCGGCGCCAACTCCGTGACCGTGACGTTCGGCTCGGCATCGGGTGTGTCCGAGGGCCGCTCGGTCACCGTCACCCAGGACACGGCCGGGGTTCCCGGAGTCACCGAGGCCGAGGACGAGTTCGGCGAGAACGTCACCAGCGGCGACACGAACGGTGACGGCTACGCCGACCTGATCATCGGCGCCCCCGGCGAGCAGGTGACGGGCAAGCCCTCCGGCTCCGTCACCGTCATCAAGGGCGGCAGGAACGGATTCACCGGCGGCAGCCACGTCGTGAACGCCCCCGCCGACACCGCGGGCCGCTTCGGCGAAGCCACCACCTGGAACGACCTGGACACCGACGGCGCGCCCCAGTTGGCCGTGATCAGCGGCGACAACTGGTGGTACTACAGCGGCAGTGGCGAGAACGACCCCCACCCGGTCGGCCTTGAGGTCGACTTCCTGCCCGAGGGCGTCCGCCTGGACGGCATGGTCACCGGCAACTTCAAGTACAAGGACGGCTTCGGCTACGTCCTGTACGGCGAGCGCGCGGACGGCGGCGCCTACACCGCCCACATGAGCGGCGGCGTCGGCGACTACGGCTACCAGGCGGAGGTCCTCGGCGAGGGCGCCGACCCGACGGCCACGCGTGACGCGGCCACCGCCGGTGACGTCAACGGCGACGGCTACGCCGATCTGGTCACCGGCAACTCCCGGGACGGCAAGGGCGGTTCGGTGACCGTGCGGTTCGGCGGCGACGACAAGTTCGGCGCCCCGGTGACGTACGACCAGAGCAGCGCGGGCGTTCCGGGCGCCGACGAGGCGGACGACGGCTTCGGCACGTCCGTGGCCGTGGGCGACGTCACCGGCGACGGCCTCGCCGACCTCGCGGTGGGCGCGCCCGGCGAGGAGGTCGGCACCGTGGACGGCTCCGGCAGCGTGACGCTCCTCAAGTCCGCCGCGGGCAGGTTCACCTCCGGCAAGGCCTGGCACCAGGAGACCGCGGGTGTGCCCGGTGTCTCCGAGGCGGGCGACAGCTTCGGTACGTCCGTCCGCCTCAAGGACATCAACAAGAACGGCAAGGCGGACCTGGCCACGAGCGCGGTCGGCGAGGACATCGGCACGACGGTGGACGCCGGGGCCGTGTGGGTCCTGCGCGGCACGCCGACGGGTCTGACGTCGTCGTACGCGGCCTCCTTCAACGGGACGGACTTCGGGTTCGGCGGCGCGGGCTTCGGCGGGACGCTGCGCTGATCCTCTTGTTCCCGGCGAACCCCTTGTTCCTGGTTCCTGGTTCCTGGTTCCTGGTTCCTGGCAGGGCGGTGCGGAATGGCTGCACCGCTGCACCGCTGCACCGCTGAGCCGCTGAGCCGGTAGCGAGCCCAAGTTTTCCCGGACGGGCGGAGATTCCGCGTCCGCCCGTCCGGGGTTCGACCACCCCCCTGAACCACCTCCTGCACCACCTCCCGCACCACCCCCTGTACAGACGACACACCCCAGGAGCTCCCATGCCCAAGCACAAGCGCACCACCTCGCACAGACCCGGCCGCCTGGCCGTGGCAACCGCCGCCGCTGCGGCCCTCACAGGCGGACTCCTCACCCTCTCGGCGACCTCCGCGGTCGCGGCCCCCGCGGCCGCGCAGCCGGACGACGCCGACTTCAACGGCGACGGCGCGGCCGACCTCGCCACCTCCGCCGCCGGTGCCACCGTGGGCGGCAAGGACAGCGCGGGCCAGGTCGTCGTGACGTACGGCGGCGCCGAGCAGCGGCACGTCACGTACAGCCAGAACAGCGCGGGCGTGCCCGGTACCGCCGAGAAGGGCGACGTCTTCGGCGCCGACACCGCGTACGGCGACTTCGACGGGGACGGCTACGACGACCTCGCCGTCGGAGCCATCGGCGAGGACGTCGACTCGGACGTCGACGGCGGCACGGTCCAGGTCCTGTGGGGATCCCCGAGCGGCCTGTCCGGCGGCTCCACGATCAAGGACCCGCGCCCCACCAAGCACGACTTCTTCGGCGGCCCCATGGAGGCGGGCGACTTCGACGGCGACGGCAAGGACGACCTCGCCGTCGGCGCCTCGTCGGGCGCGGCCACCATCGACGTCTTCGACGGCGGCATCAAGCGCACCGGCGCCACCGGCGGCCACTACACCGTGCTCCCGCCCATCCACAGCGGCGAAGGCGCGGGCCCCTTCACCCTGCACTCCGGGGACGTCAACGGCGACGGCAAGGACGACCTGCTCGTCAACGGCTACTCCACCGCCGACGACTACAACGCCAACCTCTGGCTGCCGGGCAGCGCGAACGGCGTCACCACCAGCGGCGTGCAGCGGCTGCCCGCGGGCTACATCACGGACGTGGGCGACACGGACGGCGACGGCTACGGCGACGTCATCATCGGCCTCACCTGGGACGAGGGCATCGACGGCGCCAACAAGGGCGGCACGGTGTACGTGGTCAAGGGCAACGCGAACGGCCCGTACGGCGGCAGCGAGGCCATCACCCAGGAGTCGCCGGGCGTCCCGGGCGGCAGCGAGGCGGGCGACTCGTTCGGCGCGGAGCTCGACCTCGGCGACATCAACGGCGACGGCCACCTCGACCTGGTCGCGAGCTCCCCCGGCGAGGACCTGGAGGGCGTCGCCGACGCGGGCGCGGTCACCGTCATCTACGGCGCGGCGGACGGCTCGGGCCTCTCCACGCAGGGTTCCGCGCTCTACAGCCAGGACACCCCGGGCGTCCCCAACTCCAACGAGAAGAACGACTTCTTCGGCTCCGACGTCCACATCGACGACCTGAACGCCGACGGCCGGGGCGACGTCTCCGTCGGCGCGTACGGCGAGAACAGCTCCAACGGCGCGGTCTACATCCTGGACGCCCTCCCCGACGGCACCCTCGCGGGCACCTCCGGCGTCTACACGTCCACGGTCGGCATCTCGGCCACGGGCACGCCGCGCCTCGGCGCCAACTTCGCGGACTGACACACCACTTCCGCTCTCTCCCGCCCCTCCCGAACACCGGGCCCGCACCCCTCCGTGCGGGCCCGGCCCTCCCCTTCGGAGTCTCCGTGCGCATACGCACTTTCCTGCTGACCGCCTCCCTGACGACGACAGGCCTGCTCGCCCTGCCCGGCACCGCGACCGCCGCACCGTCCGGCCTCGCGGGCGACTTCAACGGCGACGGGCGCCGCGACGTCGCGATCGCCGCCCCGGCCGCCACGGTCGGCGGCAAGTCCTGGGCGGGCCATGTCGCCGTCGCGTACGGATCGGCGTCCGGCAGCCCGGACCCGGCCCGCCGCACGGTCGTCAGCCAGAACTCGCCCGGCGTACCGGGCGAGGCCGAGAAGGACGACGAGTTCGGCCACCAGATCGCGGCGGCGGACCTGAACCGCGACGGGTACAGCGATCTCGTCGTCACCTCGTCCCGCGAGAAGGTGGGCAGCCATCCCGACTCGGGCACGGTGGTGATCGTCTGGGGCTCGTCGTCCGGTCTGTCCGGCGGCACGACGGTGGACAACCCCCAGCCGCTGCACGGGAGTTACTTCGGGCTCGGCCTGGCCGCGGGTGACTTCACCGGGGACGGGAAGCCCGACCTCGCCGTGTCCGCGCAGGGCGACACCGGCTCCAACCCCTTCAAGATCCGCCTGATCCGGGGCCCGTTCACCAAGTCCGGCTCGACCGGTTCGCTCACGTCGTACGCCGCTCCGCTCGAAAGCCCGGCCCTGACCGCGGGCCGGGTGAACGGCGACGCCAAGGCCGACCTGGTGGTCACCGGCAGGAAGACCAACAGCGACCACCTCGGGGCGGCCGTCCACTACAAGGGCACGGCATCCGGCCTGACGAAGGGCGCGACCCTGCGCGCGGGCACGACCGCCGCCATCGGCGACCTGGACGGCGACGGATACGGCGACATCGCCATCGGCAACCCCGACGAGCCCGGCGACGAGCCCTCCGGCTCCAAGGGCGGCGAGGTCAGCGTCGTCTACGGCACCTCCTCAGGACCGAGCGCCACCCGCCGTACGACCCTGACGCAGAGCAGCGCGGGCGTGCCGGGCACCTCCGAGTACGGGGACAACTTCGGCGCTTCGGTGGCCGTGGGCGACCTCGACGGCGACGGCCACGCTGAGCTTGCGACCGGCGCCCCCGGCGAGAGCCTGGGCTCCGAGCCCGACGTCATCATGGGCGCGGGCTCGGTCACCGTGCTGCGCGGCTCCACCTCGGGCCTGCGGACGACCGGCGCGATCACGCTCACCCAGGACAGCCCCGGCGTCCCGGGTGCCTCGGAGTCCATCGACGGCTTCGGTGCCACCCTGCTCGCCACGGACATCGGCGCCGACGGCCGCCTGGACCTCACGGCGACGGCCTCCCAGGAGAACGACGACGCGGGCGCCCTCTGGCACCTCCCCGGAGCCGCGGACTCGCTCTACTCCACGACGTCGTCCACCAGCTTCGGCCCGAGCAAGCTGGGCCTGTCCACGAAGTACTCGGCCTTCGGCTGGGACCTCGCGGGCTGACCGGGGCGCGAAGCCGGCAGGGCAACCCTTGCCCTACTCCGGGTGTCACACAGGTGAACCTGTGAAGCAGAGCGACCCCGGCCACCCGGCCACCCGGCCACCCGGACGCCCAATCGCCCGCCCGACAACTCCCTTTGCCTACTCCTGAGTTGGAGCCCCACGTGCCCCTGCGCGCACGCACACTCGCCCTGGCAGCGACCACGGCCCTGGCAGCCACCGGCCTCACCCTCCCCTTCGCGGCCGGGGCGAGCGCCGCGCCCGCGCCCGCCGCCGCTCCCCTCACCAGCGACTTCAACGGCGACGGATACGACGACCTCTTCGTCGGCGTGCCCAGCGGCACCGTCGGCGGCAAGGCCAAGGCCGGTTACGTGAGCGTCGTGTTCGGCGGGAAGTACGGGCCCGGTCCGCACGGCGTGCGGCGCATCACCCAGGCCACCGTCGAGGTGCCCGGCACCCCGGAGGCCGGTGACCGGTTCGGCGGGTCCGTCGCCGCCGCGCATGTGGACGACGACAAGTACGCGGACCTCGTCATCGGCGCTCCCGGCGAGGATTTGTCCGATAGCGGCTCCGCCGCGGGCGACGCCAAGACCGACGCCGGTTCCGTCACCGTCCTGTACGGCACCGGCGACGGCTTCGCCCAGGCCAACACCGCCGCCCGCGGCGCGAAGTCCGGCGACGTGCTCGGAAACGCCCTGGTCGCCGCCGACTTCACCGGTGACACGGACGTCGACCTCGCCATCGGCGGCAAGGACCAGGTCGTCGCCAACTTCAACCCGCTCACCGCCGACACCCAGCCCGTGATGGCGGACCGCATGGGAGGCCGCGCCCCGGTCCTGACAACCGGCGACTTCAACAACGACAAGCTCCCCGACCTCGCCCTCGGCTACTACACGCAGAACCAGCCCTACACCCAGTCCCACCTCCGCCTCTACGGCTGGAACAAGGACGAGGGCTCCATGGCCAACTTCTGGAACAACTCCAACGGCGCCGCGAACGCCCTCGCCTCCGGCGACTTCAACGGCGACGGCTTCGACGACCTCGCCGTCGGCAACTGCCGCGAGATCGCCGACGAGAACATCGACGACCCGTGCGGTCCTGAGCAGCTCACCAAGGGCGGCGGCATCCACATCCGCTTCGGCGACGCCAACGGCAGCTTCGGCTGGGAGCAGCAGACCTTCAACCAGGACACCGCGGGCATGCCCGGGGTCGCCGAGACCGGTGACGGCTTCGGCGACGCGCTCGCCGTGGCGGACATCGACGCCGACGGCCACGACGACCTGATCGCGGGCGCCCCCGGCGAGGCGATCGGCAGCGCGGCGAAGGCGGGCAGCGTCACCGTCCTCAAGGGCGGCGAGATGGGTCTGCTCGACCCGGCGGGCGCGGCGAACCCGGGCACGGTCGCCTTCCAGCAGAACTCCCCCGACATCCTGGGCGTCGCCCAGGCGGGCGACCGCTTCGGCGGGGCCCTCGCCTTCGGCGACCACAACGGAGACGGCGCCTTGGACCTGTCCATCGCCGCCCCCGGCGAGAACTCCTCCGCGGGCGGCGTCTGGGACCTGCCCGGCGCCAGGGCCGGCGGCTCGGTCGTCACGCCGAACTCCCTTGGCCTGCCCGCCTCTTCCGACCCACTGGCGTACGGAGCGGTGCTGGGGAAGTAGCCCGTCACCTACGGCACGCCGCAGGCCTGGAGCAGGTCACCCGGGACCCTGGGGAAAACCCCTCAGGGTCCCCCTAAGGGTTGTCACAGGTCAGCGGCAAAGCCGTTCTCCTCCCGGGGACGGACGACCCGGGCCCTCCAGACCAGGTACGTTCGATCCGTGGCTGGATTCAGGATCGGACGCGGCCGGGACAACCGCACCCCGCAAGCGCGACCCCAACAACGACCGCGGCAGGAGCCGTACGGGCAGCAGGCCCCCCAGGGCCAGCAGCCTCCGTACGGCTACCCTCAGCCGCCCCCTCGGCAGCACGGCGGGCAGCAGCCTCCGTACGGCCAAGGCCAGGGCGGCCAGGGCGGTTACGGCGGGCAACAGTGGCCGCAGGCGGGCGGCCAGCACGGCAACCACGGCGAGCCGGAGTACTTCGGCGGGCCGGGCGGGGACCCGGGGCACGGAGGCGGCCAAGGGGGCCAGGGCGGCTTCGATCCGTACGCCGCCAACAACCCCGGTCACACCCAGGCCTTCTCCGTGGGTGAGGACCCGTACAACCAGGGCGACACCTACCGCGCCGGGCAGGCCCCCGCGCCGGTGGGGCCCCGCCTGCACTGGAAGGACCTGCTGCGCGGCATCGTGCTGCGCCCGGGGCCGACCTTCCTCCAGATGCGGGACTACGCGATGTGGGCCCCGGCCGTCATCGTGACGTTCCTCTACGGCCTGCTCGCGATCTTCGGCTTCGACGGCGCCCGCGAGGACGCCATCAGCGCCACGCTCTCCACGGCCGTGCCGTACGTCCTGACGACCGCCGTCGCGATCACGATCAGTGCCTTCATCCTGGGCGTGGTCACGCACACCCTCGCCCGCCAGCTCGGCGGCGACGGCGCCTGGCAGCCGACGGTCGGCCTCTCCATGCTGATCATGTCGATCACGGACGCGCCCCGCGTGATCGTGGCGATGTTCCTCGGCGGCGGCCAGCCCTTCGTCCAGCTGCTCGGCTGGGTGACCTGGGTCGCGGCGGGCGCGCTGCTCACCGCGATGGTGAGCAAGTCGCACGACCTGCCGTGGCCGAAGGCGCTGGGCGCGGCGTCGATCCAGCTGCTCGCGCTGCTCGCGATCATCAAGCTGGGTACGTTCTAGTACGTGGGTGGGTTCTAGTACTTGAGACGGAGGAAGGGCCCCGGCGGATCACTCCGCCGGGGCCCTTCTCCCTCTGTTCGCACCTCAGGCGTCGAGAACCTGCCCGGCGCGCCGCACGACGGGTGCTTCGACGCTCCACGGGAAGTTGATCCAGTCGTCGGTGCGCTTCCAGACGTACTCGCACTTCACGAGCGACTGCGACTTCTCGTAGATCACGGCGGACCGCACCTCGGCGACATGATCGAGGCAGAAGTCGTGCACGAGCTTCAGCGTCTTGCCGGTGTCGGCGACGTCATCGGCGATGAGCACCTTCTTGTCGGTGAAGTCGATGACATTGGGCACGGGCGCCAGCATGACCGGCATCTCCAGGGTCGTGCCGACCCCCGTGTAGAACTCCACGTTCACCAGGTGGATGTTCTTGCAGTCGAGCGCGTACGCGAGCCCGCCCGCGACGAAGACGCCACCGCGGGCGATGGAGATGATGACGTCGGGCTGGTACCCGTCGTCGGCGATCGTCTGCGCGAGCTCGCGCACAGCGCCGCCGAACTTCTCGTACGTAAGGTTCTCGCGCACGTCACTCATGCTGGATGTCACACCTGGGTCCGATGGAAATTGAGGAAGGAACGGGAGGCGGTCGGCCCGCGCTGCCCTTGGTAACGCGACCCGTACCGCTCCGACCCGTAGGGCGACTCGGCGGGCGAGGTCAGCCGGAACATGCAGAGCTGCCCGATCTTCATCCCCGGCCAGAGCTTGATCGGCAGGGTCGCGAGGTTCGACAGCTCCAGGGTCACGTGCCCGCTGAAGCCCGGGTCGATGAACCCGGCGGTGGAGTGCGTCACGAGCCCGAGCCGCCCGAGGCTGGACTTGCCTTCGAGCCGGCTCGCGAGGTCGTCGGGCAGGCTGATGACCTCGTAGGTCGAGGCGAGCACGAACTCGCCCGGGTGCAGGATGAACGGCTCGTCGCCCTCGGGCTCCACGAGCCGCGTCAGGTCGGCCTGCTCCACGGAGGGGTCGATGTGCGGATAGCGGTGATTCTCGAACACCCGGAAGAGGCGATCGAGCCGCACATCGATGCTGGAGGGCTGCACCATGGATTCGTCGTACGGATCGATCCGTACTCGTCCGGCGTCGATCTCGGCCCGGATGTCCTTGTCTGAGAGAAGCACGCACCGAGGATACGCAGAGCGCGCGGGCCCGCCCCAATCGGACGGCCCCGCGCGCTGCGCTTCTCTGCTTCCCGCTACTGCTGCTCTCCCGCTACCGCTGCTACCGCTTCTGCGACGCGACCGGCACGGCATGCCGCAATCGGGCACACCGCGGACAGCGGATGAGACGGCCGGGTCCGAGCCGGTCGGCCTTCTGCATCGGGAACGAAGCAGTGCTGAACACGTGCCCTTCGGCACATCGGACGACGGTGCGCTCCATCAAGTCCTCGAGTCCCTTCCCCAAAGCCGTAGTTGAGCCCTTGGCGCCCCCTGCTCACCTCATATGCGAGCGGGCGCCGAACGGCCACATTACGGGACGAATGGGGCGCCCCTCCAGGCGGCACTCCGGTCTCTCACCGTACGCCCCAACTCCCGCGTCCCGCAGACGCATCCATGCCCCGGACAGCACGCGGACCCCGGGGGCAAAAGCGCCCGGGGCCTGGGATGAGGTAGAGTGTGCGACGTTACGACACCGCCACAGACGGTGTTTTTCGCGGGTGTAGTTTAGTGGTAGAACATCAGCTTCCCAAGCTGAGAGTGCGAGTTCGATTCTCGTCACCCGCTCCACAATTGAGGCCCAGGTCAGCGACCTGGGCCTTTTTGCGCGCCCCCGCCTCTGCGAGGAACCTCGGCTCAGACCTTCTCCGCGCTCAGCCGCGGATGCTCGGTGGTGAGCAGCCCGATGTCCTCTGCGTCCGAAGTCAGGATCGTCACCGGGCCGGGATGCTGCAGAGCGGTCGCGCACAGCATGGCGTCGATGGCGTACTTGTGGCCGTGCAGCCCCGCTGTACGCAGCAAAGCGGCAGCGGATTGCGCGACGATTTGGGTCACCGGCTCGACACTCAGGCGGGACAGGGTCCACTTCAGTGCGGCGTCGTTGATCTTGGGGTGGATCACCTCGACCAGCACTGCAGCCGAGGTGATCACCGGCAGGTCCGCGTCACGGGCCGCCGTCAGCCACTCGTGGATTTCCCGATCGCGCTGTACGGCCTTTGCCAGGCCCTCGCCGTCCAGGACCAACGCACCGCTCACGCCGCCGTCCCAGCGTTCGAGGTGCCGCCTGTCAGCCGGGCGCGCTTGGCCGCCACGGCCTCGGGGTCGGCCGGGCCGTGCACCTTGTCGAAGTCCGCGATCAGCTCATCCAGGTTGTCGCGCTCGATCTGGCGCTGGGCCGCCTTCTCCAGATAGGCCGAGACGCCTCGCTTGCCGACCCGCTCACGGATCGCATGCAGAGTTCCGGCGGTCAGGGTGACGGAGATACCACTGGTGGGGCCATCGCCGGGCGGGAAGTCGGCGTCGTCATCAGACATACGTCGAGTATGCCATTGAATATGGCATAGCGCCCGGGCCGTCGCGACATGGCCCGGACCCGGAATCGGCCTCACCGCGGACCGCATCGGCGACCGTGTCGCGGACCTCGGCCTTGGACGGCGTACGCCCAGCTCCCTCGAAGGTCCGCGAGAACAACGGCTCGTCCCAGTCCCGGTTCGCCATGGCGCCTCCTTGGTGATCGTCGGCTGTGGGGGTCGGCCGATCCGATGCTGCACAACCGCTCCGCCCGTTGCGTCGCCCCGTCGTCCGGCGGGTCCCCGTGGCTCAGCCTGTGTTGCGCGGCGCGCGGTGTGGGCCCAACTCCTGGAGTACTTCGGCCAGTTCGGTGGCGGTCAGGGGCGTGCCCGGCAGTGGTGGTGTGGGCGGTGAGGTGTGTAGGCCGGCCAGGAACAGGGTCAGGGGGCGGCGCCAGGCTTCGGGGGTGGTTGCCGTTGTCAGGGCCGGGATGGCTCGGCCCAGTGCCGCGAGGGCGAACAGGACGTCTTCCGTGGTGGCGTCGGCTCGCACCGTGCCCTGCTCGCGGCCCCGGCTCAGCAGGATCTCCATCGTCTCGCGGTTGTGGGCGTGGACGGCCTGGAGCGCTTCGATGCCCTCCAGGTGGGTCGTCATGAGGTCGTTCGTGCCTCGGTCGGCGGCCAGGGTGACGAAGACCGCCCGCAGGTAGTCGTTCAGCGCCGCCCAGGCGTCCGGCGCGGATCGCGCCTGCTCGCCGACTGCCATCGTGCCCGTCAGCAGGTCGTGGAAGACGGCGTCGATCAGGGCCGCGCGGGTGGGGAAGTTCCGGTAGAGCGTCGCGTTCCCCACTCCCGCCCGGCGCGCGATCACGTCCAGCGGCGCCTCAAGGCCCTGCTCCGCGAACACCTCGCGGGCCGCCTCCACCAGGAGATCCCAGTTGCGTCGCGCGTCTCGCCTCCGTGGGGGTGTCGCGCGCTGTGAGTCGCCGGTCATCATCACCCTCCATGCCGAGATCGCACTCCATGCCGAGCAGCCGAGCAGCCCAGCAGTCAAGCGGGGAGTACTCCCCGGTGGGATGTTACTGCCGATGCCGCGCTCCCCCACGGACCCTGCCCGCGAGCGGACAGACGTTACAGTCGTAAGTTCCTGTGAGTTCTATTCAGTTCGAAACAATGGGGGGCCTCTCATGGCACTGTTCGGAAACGCGCACACGATCGATCCGATGACCGCGCAGCAGGACTACGCCCGCCTGCTCGGCCACGGCGAGCAGGTGCAGGCAGCGTTCCTGCTGATCCGCGACACCATGCTCTTCACCGACCGCCGCCTCGTCCTCGTCGACAAGCAGGGGATAACCGGCAAGAAGGTCGAGTACCACTCCGTTCCGTACCGCAGCATCACCCACTTCTCGGTGGAGACCGCCGGGCACTTCGACCTCGATGCCGAGCTCAAGATCTGGATCTCCGGCACCCCCACGCCGATCGCGAAGACCTTCACCAAGGGTGTCGACATCTACGAGGTCCAGGCGATCCTCACGCAGTACGTGGCGCGCTAGCGAGTAGCCGGGAATAGGCCGGACTCCGGGTCGGCCTCAGGCCTGCGGCACCCGGTCCAGGAAGCCGTGCACCGTGCGGATACGGCCGTCCTCCGCGAGCGCGATGACGTCGAAACCGGCGACCGGCGCGGAGCCGTCCGCGACCGACACCAGCTCCCATCCGAAGCGCGCGATGTCGTGGTGGCCGTCGACCGCGCCGGTCCGCCGGAACTCGAAGCCCGGGAACTGCTCGTGGGCCCCGCCGATCACGGCGGCGATGGACGCGTGCCCGGAGACGTCGGCCAGCGGGTCCGTGTAGCTGCCGCCCTCGCTCCAGGCCGCGGCCACGGCCTTGGCCACGTCATCGGCGCGCTCGGCGTTCCAGGCCTCGAAGTAGCGGGCGACAGCGGTCTCGTACGCGGAAATGTCGTGTGAAGTCTCGTGTGAAGTGTCGTGTGCGGTCATGGCGTTCGGCCTCCTGCGGCTCGGTCGTTCGGTTGGTCATTCGGGTGCTCCGTGCGATGACTTGAGCTTGCCGGGCGGCCGGGCCGGGGTCGATTACGTCCGGGGTAATGCGGGGCCGGAAGCGCCACCCCGTCTCTTCTCACGCGGGTGCGACTGTGCTTGCCTTGGGGGCTATTTCAGTCGCCTGAAGGGGAGTTGGCGTATGCGCAAGCCGTGGGTCGGTGGGCTGGTGGCCGCTGTGCTGCTCCTCGGGGCGTGCGGCGACCCCGGGTCCGGGGGTACGTCGGACGACGCCCCGCAGACCCCCGACGTCACACGCGCCGCCGAGCCGCCGAAGGAGGAGGCCGAGCCCTCCGCCACTCCGCCCTCCTCCACCACCCGCCAACGCGCAGCCGACAAGCCCCGCGACCGCACCGGCACATCCCCCAAGGTCCTCTACCTCGGCGACTCCCTCGCCATGGAGAACCAGAACGTCCTCGGCGATCTCCTGCGCTCCGAGCTCGGCGCCCGCTACCGCAGCGCCCCCTACTCCGGCACCACCCTCTGCGACTACCTCGACGACACCGGCAAGGACTCCCTCGTCCCCGACAAGCACAAGGCCGCCGCGCTGGTGCGGGCCGAGCGGCCCGACTATGTGGTGCTCCAGTTCTGGGGCAACGCGTGGGGCTACACGCCGTGCATGGACGGCATCACGTACGACAAGGCGCGGCAGAAGTACTTCGACCGGTACGCCGCCGACGCCAAGGCGCTCGCCTCGCAGATCCACGAGGCCGCCGGGGGCGGGGCCGACAAGCCGCGCATCGTGTGGGTGCTCCAGGGTCCCGACCCGATCACGCCCGACCGCGTGCGCCGCGTCGACGCCATCTACGAGGCGCAGGCGCGGGCCTCCGGCGGGATCGTCGCCGACGCGGGCCGCGCGGTCAGCCCGGCGTCGGACCGGCACAAGTGGGTGGAGAAGCTGCCGTGCACGGCGTACGAGACGGAGAACCCCGCGTACTGCACCGAGCCCGGCCGCAGCCGCACCGCCCTGCACCGCGGCGACGACTACCTGCACTTCTGCCTCGCGCCCACCACGCCCAAGTCCCGCCCCTGCCCGACCCGTTCACCCGGCATCCGGCGCATCGCCGCCGAGATCACGCGCGCCGTGGGCGAGTCCTCCTAGCGCCGGGGGTCGAAGCCCTGCCCGTCCACCACCGCCGTCACCCGTGTCCGGTCCTCGCCGTCCCTGCACAGGACCAGGGCCGTCCCCGAGACCGGGTCGGCCAGCAGGTCGCGGGTTCCGGTGCAGGGAGTGCGGGCGACGGTCGTGGAACCCTTGGCCCTCAGGTCGATACGTACGTCGGGCTCCGCCGGTGGCTCGGTCCGCTCCTGCCGGAACTCCAGGGCGGTGAGCAGCCCGGAGGCGCCCAGGGCCAGTACGGCATCGCGGTTCGCGTCCTGCTTCCAGGGGCCGCCCGAGCCGTCGAGGGCCGCCACGCGGTCGCCGCGTTCGGGCACCTCCGAGTGGACCCTGTCCCTCTCCCGCAGCCCCCAGCCGATGCGAACGGCGTCGCCGACGGCCGTCGCGAACACATCGTCGCGCAGCTCGACGGCCGGATGGAGCGGGGCCCGCGCGGCGGGCACGCGCTCCCAATCCCTGCGGGCGACCGAGTCGGACGGGACGAACCGGCGCGTGGCGTAGGTGCGCTTGAGGGACTTCCCCTTGCCGCACCGCCAGGTTCCCGCCACGTCGGCGCCGTACCCCTGTGCCCGTATCCACTCCACCTGGCCCGCCTCGCAGCCCTCCGGCCGCGTGACCTCGACGTCCGACACCTCGAAGAGGAGGGGCAAGTCCGGTGTGCGGTAGTCGGGTTCGTTCGGGGGATAGGCCGGATCCGGCCCGGAACCCGGGAGCGTCAGGAGTACGTTCCGCCATCCGCACCCCTCCACCAGGAGCGAGCCGGAGTCGTCCGGCGAGGCGTAATCGACAAGGTACGCGCATCCCTCCCCCGTACCCCCGCTCCGGGCAAGGACCTCCGCGCCGTCCCGCCGCACGGCGACAACTCCCCCACCGGAACTGGCCAGATGAACCACACGCGCGTCCGGCAGGGTCACCATCCTCGGCAGCGCATCGGGCTGCCGGTAGGACGTGATGAAGCTCCAGCCCTTCGGTCCCGGCATCGGCAGGACCGTCGCACCCCGCTCCCGCCCCGTGTACGAGTCGAGGCTGACCAGCATCGACCCCATCAGGACGAGCACCGAGCAGCCCTCGCTCACCGCCACCTGCACCAGCTCGACCCGCTCGGAGGTACGGACGCTGAAGCTCCAGCGCCGGCTGCCGTCGCGCGCGTCGCGTCCGGTGATCCGTGCGGCGCGGTCGCCCTCCTCAAGAACCACCAGCGTGCCGCGCTCGCGCCCTTCGTACGCGCACGTGCTGAGCGCGGCGGGCCCGTCGAAGCCGCGTTGCCAGGCGATCCGGCCCGGCCGCGTCGGCGCGCCCGGCCGGTAGCCCGACGACCTCACCTCGTGGGACCCCTTGTGCAGCCGGGAAGCGGCCACTTGCTCCGACTCGGCGTAGTCGCCCCACCAAGGCCCCAGGGCCTCCGTCCGCGCGTCCCGGATCCGCTCGGCGCCGTCCACGGACGCCACGGAGAGCAGTCCGCCCGCCAGGACCCCGGCCAGCACGCACGCCGTGCCGCCGCGCAGCCTTCGCCGCAGGGCGTTGCCGTCCGCCGCCTCCGCGTACGTGTCCAGGTCCAGCCACGGCCGGTCCCGCCACGCCAGGAGCAGCGCCGCCACGGCGACCACGGCCGCCGCGAGCGCGGTCGCGAGGGGTGCGGCCTCGGGCCAGGCCGTGAGCACGGCGTGCAGTTCGCGGTCCGTCGCGCCCCACCACCATTGGGTGGCGGCCTCGGTCTCCCTGTCCTCGCGGCGACCCGCGGCGATCTCGTCCGCCCGGCTCCAGGTGACGAAGAGCAGGGCTCCCGCGAGGGCGGCGGAGCCTGCGGCGCCTGCGGCAAGGGCCGTTCCTCGTCGCCGCCCGACGCCGGGCACGAGTCGCGCGGCGACCAGCAGGGCCGCGGCGAGCAGCGGCAGTGCGCGCAGCCACCACGATGTCGTGCCGAACTCATCTCCCGTACGGCCCGACCACCACGGGTACGCGGCGGCGACGGCGAGCGTCACGGCCACCCCGAGGAGGAACGGCCGCCAGAGCCGTGCCTCGCCCATCTCCCCACCCCTCAGGGGGGGTTAAGCGCGAACGCGGCATTCCGCCGCTGGGCCGAATTACCTCAGGGTGCCGGTGGCTGCCGCCTGGACGAAGGTGGCGAAGGCGCGGGGGGTGGTGGTGAAGGCGGGGCCTTCGGGGTTCTTGCTGTCGCGGACCGCGATGGTCCCTTGGCGGGGGGCGGCGAACTCGATGCATTCGCCTCCACCGGAGCCGCTGTACGACGACTTGCGCCACGTCGTGCCGTTCAGGGGGGCGCACTCGATGCAGTCGCCTCCCGTGTTGCCGCTGTAACTCGACTTACGCCAGCGCGTGTTGGTCAGATCCTGACTGGTCGCCATAACGTTCCTCCATCACGCGGCTGATCAGTTCCGCCGAGTCCCCCTCCGGGAGGGCGGCGGCCTGCAAGTTAGCGTAACGGCGGGCGGCTTCGCGGACAGTTTCCGGGTTGGCCGTCATGTGACCAGAGATCAGGTCTTCCGTGTAGACGAGCTCGGGGTCATCATCGAACCGGAGCAGGTTGAACGAGCCGACCAGGCTGGCGTGCTCACCAGCTGCGTAGGGCAGCACCTGGATGCCCACCCATCGCCGGTCGACAAGGCCCAACAAATGGCCGAGTTGGCCTCGCATGACTCTCCAGCCACCGATCGGGCGGTGCAGTACAGCCTCGTCGAGAATGACCAGCGACAACGGCGGACGCTCCCGTTCCAGGATGCGCTGCCGTTCCATGCGCGCAGCCAGCAAATCATCGAGCCTCGGGGGCATTCCTGTAGCCAGAACAGCGCGGGCGTACCCCTCTGTCTGAAGAAGTCCGTAGACCACCTGGGCTTGATACGTGGAGATGTACGTCGCTTTGGCCTCCAGCTCCGCGTACTGCTGAAACCAAGTCGGCAACTGGCTCCGCAACACCAGCCCCACCAACCGCGAAAACACCCCATCAGTCCCGAGCGCCGCATCCACCCGCTCGGAGAAGTCCCGCGTCGGCACCTTCTTCGCCGTCTCGATCTGGCCGATCAGTGACGCCGTACAGAAGATGCAGCTCCCCAACTGCGCCTGCTTGAGCCCCGCCGATTCCCGCAGGCGCCGCAGCTCCGAGCCGTAGTAGTCCAGGGGCGATGCGCTGGGATCGAGGTCACGGATGTTGTTCGGCACGCGAGGGCCACCCCCATTACCAACGCCTCACGGCGTACGGGCACTTCGTAGCCCAGCGTAACCAAGCAACTCCACCCAGGTGACCTGAATCACGTAACTCAAGCCGTGAGGCCACTGTCACCGCTCACCGTCAGTGGCGGGATGGTCCAACTCCCTTCCAGGACGGAGGAGTCCGGGCCGTACACCCGCACGGCGATCGTGAAGGGACCGTCCGGGGCGGGGAGCCAGTTCGCCGCCTGTTTGGGGTTCTCGGGGCGGCCCTTGGCGACGTACAGCGTGAGGCCGCCGTCGTCGTCGTGGACGAGGCCGGGGGTCCGGTCGCCGATCGAGTAGCAGTCGATGGGGTTGGCGGTCAGCAGGCGCTCCGGGAGGCGGTACATCGTCGCCGACCAGAAGAAGCGGGCCGGGGGCAGGGCGCCGGGGGCGAAGTGCACCGTGTACGCGCGCTTCGAGGCGTCCGGCGGGCGGTTGCCCTGGTCGTCCACGGCCCAGCCCGCGTACCAGGCCTCGGCGGACGGGAGGCCGTAGAGGCCCTTGTCGACGCCCACGGCCCGGGTCAGGAAGTCCGTGCCGTGTTCCTCGCGTGTGCCGAACCAGCCCGTGGAGTCGACCGCGTCCCTCTTCGCCGCCTCAAGGCGGGCGCGGGCGTCCGCGATGCCCTGCTCCACCGCGTGGCGCACCTCGGGGGCGAACGCGGACGGCTCGAACTCGCCGGTGCCGCGCACCCCGAGGGCCGCGAGCCGGGCGCGCAGTTCGCGGTCCTGTTCCAGGGGCGGGAAGAACTGGAGCAGGAAGTCCAGGAGCGTGAAGAACTCGACGTTCGCCAGGTCCTCTTCGCGCCAGGTCGGCCAGACCGGCTCTTCCGGAGGGTGCGGCGCCGCCGTGTCGAGGAACTCCGACAGGCTCCGGAGGCGGTATCCCTCCTGGACGGCGCGGAGTTCGGCCACGTCCTCGGGGCCCGCCAGGTACGTGCGGCCCAGGCAGCCCACCAGGAAGGTGTCCGCCCGCAGTACGCCCGTGATGCCGGGCGGGACCTCGCCCCGCCAACCCGGGCCCGCGATCAGGTAGTCGCCCGCTTCCGGGCCCGTGGTGCGGGCGCCGACGAAACCGACGTACGACGTGTCGAGATCGTGGAAGGGCAGCACGTAGTAGCGGTCGATCTCGGGGACGGACACCACCCAGGGTTCCGCGCGCAGGTCGAGCCAGGCCCAGGAGTAGGGCGTGTCGTTGTTCGGCGTCACGACATCCGTGTTCTCGGGCGTGAACGGCTCCGAGTAGTGCCGGAAGGTGCCGAACCCCCCTACGTAGCGCGGGTCTTGGGGATCGATCGCCTGCGGATACATCGTCCGGTAGTTCTCCAGCAGCGCGAAGCCCCAGATCCAGGCGTCCGCCGCCGTCTCGCGTGCCTCGTCGGGGGGCGGGTGGTCCTGGTGCGTGACTGGTTCCGTCATGGTGTACAAATTCGCACCTTTTGCCCTCTTTTGCATTCCCGGACCGGGTGCCGCCGGGTGCCGCCGGGTGGCCCGGTGGGCCACCCGAATGGCCCCTGCCCGCTCGCCGACGGCCCCGGCCCGTCGGAGGCTCGTGGTTCCTGACAGAAAGAGGGGTGGCCCCAACATGGCCAGCAACACGAGCAGCCCGCGGGGCGAGAGCCCCTGGGCTTCCGGCGGAACGATGTTCGCGGGTGTCCTGATGCTGGTCTACGGCATCCTCGGCATCCTCGAAGGCATCGCGGGCATCGCGAAGGACGACGTCTACGCCCGCATCGGCGACTACGTCTACAAGTTCAACCTCACCACGTGGGGCTGGATCCACCTGATCCTGGGCATCCTGCTCCTCGTCACCGGCTACGGCATCCTCAAGGGCACGACCTGGGGCAAGGCGTGCGGTGTCGCCCTCGCCTCGATCGCCATCGTCGTGCACTTCCTGTGGCTGCCCTACCAGCCCATCTGGGCGCTGATCTCGATCGCGATCGGCATCTTCGTCATCTGGGCGCTGTGCACGGACCACTCCGACCGGCACGCCGGTCACGGCAGCCATCGCGGGCCGTCGGGCGACGAGGGCGGCTGGGGTCCCCGGAACACCTCGTCCGGTCCTGGACCGTTCGCCGAAGGCTCCGGTGGCGGCAATCCGCCCTCCACGCCCGGCCCCGGACCCATCGGCAGCCCTGACCGCACCCCGCCCGCCGGAACCTGACCGGACGCGGGGCAGGGGCGGCCGTGCGCACGAAGTCCGGCCGCCCCTGGCCGTCCGTCGGGCGACCGCGGCCCGCCGATGTCAGCTCCGGGATGGTGACGGGGCTCTTCTCGATCCCGGAGGGCATGGCGTACGCGGCGATCGCCGGGTTCAATCCGGTCGCCGGGCTCTACGCGGGTGTCGTACCGGCGATCGTGGGCTCGTTCACCGCCCGTACCGTCCTGATGGTCACCACCCTGACCAGCGCCATCGCCCTGACCTCGCAGAGCGTGCTGTCCGATGCCGGGCTCGACCCGAAGGACGCGGGGAACGTCGCGACGCTGACCCTGATGGTCGGCGTCGTCATGCTGCTGATGGGGCTGCTGCGGCTCGGCGTGGTGCTCAGCTTCGTGTCGAACGCCGTGATGACCGGCTTCTCCACCGGTATCGCTCTCCAGATCATCACCGGCGTACTGAAGGACGCGACCGGATACCGGCCCGAGGGCCACAACAAGCTGGTACAGGTGGGGAATTGGCTCGTCCACGTCGGCGACTGGGAGGGGGCCGCGACCCTCGTCGCCGTCGTCACGGTCGTGGTCTGGGCGCTCGCCCGTGCGGTGAAGCGGCTTGAGCCCGTCGCTCTGCTCATCGCCATGGTGGTGGTCGCGGTGGGCGTCGCCGTGTTCGCCACCGATGTGGAGCTGGTGCGGGACATCGCCCGGATCCCGGGCGCCCTTCCGGGCTTCTCCGCCCCCGACTTCTCGGCCGTGCCCGACCTGATCGGCGGCGCGTTCTCCGTGGCGCTCGTCGCGCTCGCCCAGGCCGCGGGGATCGCCCCGTCCATGCCGAACCCGGACGGCAGCCGCTCGGACGTCAACGGCGACTTCCGGGCCCAGGGGTACGCCAACGCCATCGGCGGTCTCTTCCAGGCGCTGCCCAGCGGCGGTTCGCTCTCCCGCACGGGGGTGGCGGTGAGCGCGGGGGCGCGGACGCGGTGGGCCGGGGTGATCTCCGGGGTCTTCCTCGCCCTGGTGGTCCTGGTGTGCGGGTCGCTCGCCGAGCGGATCCCGATGCCGGTGATCGGCGGGCTCATCCTCGTGGTGGGCGGCGAGCTGATCTGGGGCAAGCGGCACGACATCCTGCTCGTGCTGCGTACGTCGTGGATGTCGGCGGGCGCCATGATCCTGACGTTCCTCGCCACCACCCAACTCCCGCTCCAGCAGGCCATCTTGATCGGAGCGGTGCTCTCGCTGCTGCTGTACTGCGCGCAGGCCGCTCGGCAGGGCAAGCTCGTCCGGCTCGAACAGCGGGGCGACGGGCGGTGGGCCGTCGGGGAGCGGCCGCCACCGGCCTCGCTCGCTCCGGGGGAGATCACCGTCCTCGATTACGCGGGGTCCTCGTTCTTCGCCGAACTCCCTCGCATCGAGGGTGAGTTGCCGTCCGTCGAAGGCGCTCGCGGCAGCGTGCTGATCCTCGTCGTGCGCGCCCTGCCCGACGTGCCCTCCTCGGCCGTGCTCAAGCTGCTCGACCGGTACGCGGCCACGCTCGCCGAGCAGGGCGGGCGGCTCGTCCTGGTCGGCGTCCAGCCTCCGCTGGTGCGGCTCCTGGAGAAGTCGGGCCTCGCCGAGCGGCTCGGGGACGGCGGCATCGTCCCCGCCGAGCCCGAACTGTTCGCGCCGCTGGACAAGGCGATCGCCGCGGCCCGTGCTGCCGTCCCCACCCCACTGCCCCGGGAGACCCCGTGACCGTGCCCCCGCAGGCCCGCGCCCTGCTCCCGCTCGTGCTTCCCGCGCTGCTCGTCGGCGTCGGGTCGAGCCTCGTCCTGCTGCTGCTCAGCTTCGTCGCCGAGCGGCTCCAGGATCTGCTGTGGGACACGCTGCCGGACGCCGTCGGGGTCTCCGGGACCTCGGCGGGGTGGATCATCGCCACCCTCACCGCGGCGGGTCTTGTCGTCGGGCTGATCGTGTGGAAGATGCCGGGGCACGCCGGGCCCGACCCCGCGACGCTCGGGCTCGTCGATCCGCCGCTGCCCGTGCGGATGCTGCCGGGCATCGCGCTCGCCGTCATCGTGGGGCTCGCGGGCGGCGTCAGCCTCGGCCCGGAGAACCCGATCACCGCCATCAACATCGCCCTCGCCTACGCGCTCGGCATGAAGGCGATGCCCCGCACGCCCGCCGCGGAGTGGGTCGGCCTCGCGGCGGCGGGGACCATCGGAGCGCTCTTCGGGACGCCGGTCGCGGCGGCCCTGATCCTCTCCGAGACCGTCGCGGGTCCGCCCGACCCGCGCCCGCTCTGGGACCGGCTGTTCGCGCCGCTGGTCTCGGCCGGCGCGGGGTCGCTGACCACGGTGCTCATCGCGCACCCCACGTTCGAGATCGACGTGCCTGCGTACGACGGGCCGCACTGGGGCGACGTGCTCTCGGCGATGGTCGTCAGCTCGGCGGCGGCGGTCGTCGGTCTCGGCGCCGTGTACGCCTTCCCGTATCTCCACCGTGCCTTCCGCCAGCTCGGGCACCCCGTCCTGATGCTGACCGTGGGCGGTCTCGTGCTCGGCGCCCTGGGCGCGCTCGGCGGCCATCTCACGCTCTTCAAGGGCCTGGAGGAGATGAAGGAGCTGACCGCCGAGGCCTCCGACCACGACGCGGGCAATCTGCTGCTGCTCGCCGTGGTCAAACTCCTCGCGCTCTGCGTGGCCGCCACCTGCGGCTTCCGAGGCGGGCGGATCTTCCCCGCCGTCTTCGTGGGCGTGGCCCTCGGCATGTTCGCGCACGCGCTCGTGGACGCGGTGCCGCCCGCCCTGGCGATCACCTGCGCCATCCTCGGCGTCCTGCTCGCCACGACCCGGCAGGGCTGGCTGAGCCTGTTCACGGCCGCCGTCGTCGTGCCGGACCTCGACCTGCTGCCCCTGCTGTGCGTGGCGGCCCTGCCCGCCTGGCTGTTGGTGACGGGACGTCCCGACATGCTGATCGAGGAGGAACCGCACAAGATGGACAAGTCCGAGATCTCCGCGTCCGCCGGGCCCGCCGGGCCCGCCGGGCCCGCCGGGCCCGCCGGCCCCGCTGACCCCGCCGCCCCTGCCGCCCCGTCGAACGGACCCGCCTCATGAGCGCCGCCCCCACCAGCGACCTGCCCTTTGACGACACCACCGACTTCGCCAACGCGGACCGCGGATTCATCGGCGCCCTCGTGCCCGCCGTCGTACGGACGGACGACGGCCGGGTCATCTGGGACAACGACGCCTACGGCTTCCTCAAGGGCGAGTGCCCCGAAACCGCCAACCCGAGCCTGTGGCGCCAGGCCCAGCTCTGCGCGCGCCAGGGCCTGTACGAGGTCACCGAGGGCATCTACCAGGTCCGCGGCCTCGACCTTTCCAACATGACGCTCGTCGAGGGAGAGAGCGGCGTCATCGTCATCGACCCGCTGATCTCCGCCGAGTGCGCGGCGGCGGCCCTCGCGCTGTACCGCGAGCACCGCGGGGAGCGCCGCGTCACCGGCCTCATCTACACGCACTCGCACGGCGACCACTTCGGCGGCGCGCGCGGCGTCCTGCCGCACGGCAGCGGCAAGGACGTGCCGATCGTCGCGCCCGAGGGTTTCCTTGAGCACGCGGTCAGCGAGAACGTCTACGCGGGCCCGGCCATGTCGCGCCGAGCCGTGTTCATGTACGGCGACAGCCTGCCGAAGGCCCCCGACGGACAGATCAGCGCGGGCCTGGGCATGACGACGTCGACCGGCACCCTGACCCTGATCCCGCCCACGGTGGACATCACGCGCACCGGCCAGGAGGAGGTCATCGACGGCGTACGCATCATCTTCCAGCTCACGCCGGGCACCGAGGCGCCGGCCGAGATGAACTTCTCCTTCCCCGACCGCCGAGCGCTGTGCCTGGCCGAGAACGCCACGCACAACATGCACAACATCCTGACCCTGCGCGGCGCGGTCGTGCGCGACGCCCGCATCTGGTCGCGCTACCTGGACGAGGCCATCGACTTCTTCGGCGACACGTACGACGTCGCGTTCGCCTCGCACCACTGGCCGACCTGGGGCCGCGACGACGTCGTGAAGATGCTCGCCGAGCAGCGCGACCTCTACGCCTACCTGCACGACCAGACCCTGCGCATGCTCAACCAGGGCCTGACGGGACCGGAGATCGCCGAGGAGTTCCAGCTGCCCCCGGCCCTGGAGAAGGCTTGGCACGCGCGCGGCTACTACGGCTCGGTCAGCCACAACGTCAAGGCGATCTACCAGCGCTACCTGGGCTGGTTCGACGGCAACGCGGCCCACCTGTGGGAGCACCCGCCGGTCGAACTCGCCCAGCGTTACGTCGAGTTGGCGGGAGGCGCGGACGAGGCGCTGACCAAGGCACGGGCGTACGCGGACGACGGCGACCTGCGCTTCGCCGCCACGCTCCTCAACCACATCGTGTTCGCCGACCCCGGCAACGCGGACGCGAAGGAGACCCTGGCCGGGGTCTACGACCGGCTCGGGCGCGGCGCCGAGAACGGCACCTGGCGCAACTTCTACCTGACGGCGGCCCAAGAACTCCGGCAGGGCACGGGCAGGGTCACGCTGGACATGTCCAACCCCGAGATGGCGATGGCGCTCACCACCGATCAGCTGATCGACTCGATCGCGGTCAACGTCGACGGCCCCCGCGCCTGGGACGAGAGCTTCGTCATCGACCTCGTCCTCACCGACGAGGAGAGCCGCCACCGCCTGCACCTGCACAACGGCGCCCTCACGCACCGCGAGTCCCAGGCCGTCTCCGGCGCGGGTCTCACGCTGACCCTCACCAAGCCGCAGCTCCTGGGCGTCCTTGCCGGGGCCGGGAAGGGCCTGGACGGCATCACGGCGGAGGGCGATCCGGAGCTGCTCAAGCGTCTTTTCGCGGTGGTGACGAAGCCGGACCCGTCGTTCGCGATCGTCACGCCCTGACCGTCATCGGCGTTCGAGGCTCACTCGCGCTCCAGGCCCGGCACGCCGAGCGCCGCGAGTCCGTCCAGGACTAGGTCCACGCCGACCGCGGCAAGTAGCAGGCCCAGCAGCCTGCCGAAGAGCTCGATCGTCGCGTGGTGGGTGCCGCGCAGGACGCGCGCGAGGAGGAGCACGCACACCAGGTCCAGGGCGATCACGGTGACGTACGCGCCGACGACCGTGGACCGCCAGGACCAGGTGTCGCGGGCCGCCGCCTCGATCAGGACGGCGGTCATGGCGAGCGGACTGACGATGTACGGCATCAGCAACTCGCGTACGCCGCTGACGAGATCGGGCGCGTCCAGGTCCGCGCGGTCCGAGCCGAGGTGGACACCGAGGACGAGCCCCACGGCGTAGATGAAGAAGATGACGCCGCCCGCGAGCTGGAGCGCGGGCGTGGAGATGTGGAAGAGCTCAAGCAGCCAGGGCGCGGTGAACCCCGCGATCAGGCCCACCACGACGGCGGCCCCGGACGAGACGAGGGCGATCATCCGCAGCTCGCGGACCGGATGGTTCTGCGCGAGGCCACCGAAGGCGAGCAGCACCTTGGGCGGGCCGACGACGGAGAAGAAGGTGATGAAGGCGGCGGAGTACGTGAGAGCAGCGGTCACGCACGGCATCCTGTACCGCGCGGCGCCTTGAACGCTGCGGGCGCGCTGCGGGTGTGCTTGGAACGGGGTGCGGGCGCGCCTAGAACGGGGCGGGGCCGCCGTTCGCCGCGACCGTGTCGCGGACCGCGCGGACGAAGGCCTCCAGGCGCGGGGTCCCCTCGGCGGCCGTGCGCCAGATCAGCGCGACATCGGCCGACGGGACGTCCGTCAGGGGCACGAAGGTGATGTCGGGCCGTGCGTAGTACTTCTCCACGGACGCGATGACCGGCGAAAGACCCTGCCCCGTGGCGACCAGCGTCATCAGCTCCTGGAACCCGGCGACGGACTGGCCACGGCGGATGGGAAGGCCGCTGGGCGTGCGGGGCGGGACGTGGAAGTCCCACCAGTAGGCGGGCGCTCCGTTGACGACGCCGAAGAAGGTCTCGCCCGCGAGCTCTTCGAGGGACACGCTGTCGCGCCCGGCAAGGCGGTGGCCGAGCGGCACGGCGAGCATGCGGGGTTCGTTGATGACGACGGGTCCGACGGTGAGGTCCGGCTCCTCGACGGGCAGGCAGGTGAACAGCACGTCGGCGTCGCCGCTGCGGAGCGCGCCGAGCGGGTCCCCGAACTGGGTCTCCCGCATCCGCACGTCGCACCCCGGGCAGCGCTCGCGGAACGTCGCGAGAATCGCGGAGGTCAGCGTGCCCGCGCCCGACCCGAGGAAGGCCACGGTCAACTCGCCCTCGACGCCGCGGGCCACGTCCTGGGCACGGGCGACGGCGGCTTCCATGCGGACGTGGAGAGGGGCGAGGTCGTCGTACAACTGGCGCCCGAGCGGGGACATCTCGACGCGTCGGCTGGTCCGCTCGAAGAGGGGGGCGCCGATCTTGCGCTCCAGTTTCTTCACGGTCTGGCTGACGCGGGCCTGGGAGAGGAGGAGGCGTTCGGCGGTGCGGCCGAAGTGGAGTTCTTCGGCGAGGGTCAGGAAAGTCTCCAGCTCCTGGCGTTCCATTTCGCTGCCACCCCGTCCCTGACCTGCATCGATAAGTCTGAGCGTATCGATCGTTTCATGGATCGTCGTTGATCGGGGGGTGGCGGGGGCGGATCTTAGAGGAGTCCGGTTCTTCGCCGGTCATCACCATCCTCCTCAACCCCTCAACTCCTCGGAGATTCCCATGCTTTCGCGTGCTCGCACCCGTACCTCTCTCGTCGCCGCCGCTGCCGCGCTCGCCCTCACCGCCGGTCTGGCCGTCACAGGGGCCCACGCCTCCGGCTCGGGGGCGGGCTCACGGCCGTCCGGGCCCGCCTGGACCGCCGCCTGGGCCGCGTCGCCGCAGCGCGCCAGTACGGGCTTCAAGGCCAACTGGTCGGAGGACGGCTTCTCGGGCCAGACCCTGCGCCAGGTCGTACGCGTCACGGAGGGCGGCGACAGAGCCCGCATCCGCCTCTCCAACGCGTACGGGACCTCGCCGCTGCACATCGCCGGGGCGACCATCGCGCGTACGAAGAAGGGGGCGGCGGTCGAGGAGGGGTCGGTGCGGCGGCTGACGTTCGAGGGGAGGCGGTCGGTGGAGATACCGGCGCACGGGCAGCTGTCGAGTGATGAGGCGGGGCTTGAGCTGAAGCCGTTCGAGTCCGTGACGGTCACGCTTCACCTGGCCCGCACCACCGGGCCCGCGACCTTCCACGCGCAGTCGTTCGCGACGAGTTATCGGGCGGACGGGGAGCATGTCGGGGACACGGGGGCGGGGGCGTTCGACGAGTCGACGGAGTCCTGGTACTTCCTGTCGGGGGTGGATGTCGCCGGCGGTGGCGTTGCCGCCGGCAAGAAGGCGCGCCGGGGTGGGGGTGTTGTTCTGTTCGGTGACTCCACCACCGACGGGTTCGCCTCCTCCACCGACCTCAACCGGCGCTGGTCCGATGCGCTTGCCGAGCGGCTGGCCAAGGCGGGGGCGCCTCGGCCGGTCCTGAATGCCGGTATCGGCGGGAATCTCGTGCTCAACGACTCGGCCTGGTACGGGGAGAGGGGTACGGCTCGCTTCGGGCGGGACGCGTTGGACCTGCCGGGGGTGGGGACGGTGGTGGTCCTGGAGGGCCTGAACGACATCGGGTTCAGCGAGAGCGACACGCCTACGTATAAGCCTGCGCCGAAGGTGAGTGCTGAGGAACTCATCGCGGGGCACCGGAAGTTGATCCGGGCCGCGAAGGCGAAGGGGGTCAGGGTGGTGGGAGCTACGTTGTTGCCGCTCGGGGGGTCTGATCACTATGGGGAGCGGGCGGCGGAGGTGAGCGATGCGTTTAATTCTTGGGTGCGGAATTCTGGGGAGTACGACGCGTACGTGGACTTCGACCGGGCTCTGGCTGATCCCGCGGACGGGGAGCGGCTTGCTCCGCGGTTCGACAGTGGGGATCATCTGCACCCGAATGATGCGGGGTATCGGGCGATGGCCGAGGCTGTGGACCTCGAAGCGCTTTAGTCCCCAACCCCGCCCCTTCCCGGCTGCATCTATTGGCGGCTCCGCCGCGGGCCGCTGGCGCGGGGGCCTTGCGTGCCGTCATCACCGGCTTCGCCGAGTTCGTCCTCAAACGCCGGACGGGCTGAGGAGGACTATTCGCTCTCGGTAAAGGTGGACGCGATTTCGATGTCCGGGCCGGGACTTACGAGTTGCTCGCTTCCGTCAGTGAAGCGCACCAGGTACGGCGGGGCGCCGTCTGCTCCCAGCACTTCTGTGATCTTCCCGGATCGGCTAGTCAGGCTTGCCCGATCCTGCATGACAACTTCATCCCCGACATTCGCTGGCATGGTGCCCGCCCTTCGCTATGACATTGCTGGTGACGCACCGAACCTTTTGGTGCGATGGATGTCAATTCCCCGATTGATCACTCTTGAGCTTCTCCCAGAGGTGGGGAGCAGCAGGAGGAGTCCAGTCAGTCTGAGAAAGGTGCGGCTGGGTGACTTTATATTCATGTCCGTCGTATTGGGCGATGTCACCGTGGCCGTATTGCGTGTTGGGTGTCCAAATCGATGCCATTTAGCGTCACCTTCTACTGTGTATTTTTCGATCCCGAGGGGTCAAGGACTACCGCTCTGGGATCTTGGGACGCCATGTCTCTTCCCACGAAGGGCGCTTTGAATCACCCGGCTCCAAAGAACTACGAACCGTACCGCTCTGGCCAAAGCTCTCGATTAGAAGGTCCCCACGCCCCGAACTCACCGCATCCGTAAGCGCTACCGCCCGGCGGATGGGCAGCCGAACGCGTCAAACCGCTTCGGTCGTGAGCTGGTGACCAGGGGGTGGCCCCCCGCCCCTCCCGCAAAAGAACGGCAGGGAGGCAAAAAAGACTCGCGCCACGCCGCACGAGGACTACAAGCTGACCTGACCGACCATGCCCGCTTCAGGATCACCTGTCGGCGACGAGATCCCCACCCGTAGTCACAGGCGCAGGAAAGAATTGGGGAAAGCCCCGCAGGGACCGCCTGGACCCGCACTCCTTCACCCCCTCGGCGAGGCAATCGCACGCGCGGCGACCACCTCCTGGCGGAGTGGTTCCAGGACGCTCTCCTGCGGCCCGGTGAACTCCGCCGGTACCTCCTCCAGAATCTCCGAGCCCCTCAAACCCTCCGCCAACTCCCGGAGTTGGCGAGCGACCTCCCCCACCTCCGTCAGCGTCGGCTCCCCCGCCCCATGGCGGATCCGCACCGCCGCAGCCGTCGTCGCGTCCACGATTCGTTCGACCGCGATCACCAGCGGCCACCACGCCGCGGCCCTCGCCCCCATCGGCGGCGGCTCCGTCAGTGCTCGCTGGAATTCCGTGCGGATGACCGACAGATCCCGGTACAGGCCGCGCCGCATCCGCGCCCGCGCCGCCGCGTCCACCGCCGTGCCGAACGCGCTCTCGACGTACGACGCCGTGTCGGCCACCGTGTCCGCGAGGCGGTCGCCGATCCGCGTGTGCCAGCTCTCCGGCCACAGCAAGTACCCCGCCACCAGCGAGATCGCGCAGCCAATCAGGCTGTCGACCAGGCGCGGCACGACGAGCCCGAAGCCCTGGTGGTTCAGGACGTCCGACAGGAGCAGGATCACCGGGGTGATCGCGGCCGTCTGGTAGCCGTAGCCCCGTGGCGTGAACGCCGGGATCAGGGACGCCAGGACCAGTATCACCGGCACGTCCCACCAGCCCCTCGGTACCTGCGACAGAACCGCCGCCGCCACCACGAGCCCCGCCGCCGTGCCCAGCGCCCGCAGCACCGCCCGCGAGAAGACCGAGCCGAAGTCGGGCTTCAGTACGAACGTGACGGTGAGCGCCACCCAGTACGAGCGCGGCACCTCGATCAGTGACACCAGCGACTGCGCGATGCCGATGCACAGGGCGAGGCGCAGGCCGTAGCGCCAGGACGCGCTCGACAGGATCACGTTGCGCGCCGCTCTGCGGGCCCGCACGCGCAGGGCCGCCGGGCTGCCCAGGCGGTCGTCGCTGTCGTCCTTGATCGTCACGATGCCGTGCGGATCGGCGTCGTTGAGGAGTTCCGCCACGTGCCGCAGGGCGTGGTCGACCGCGTCGGCCGAGGGGTCCGGGGGTGCGGGCAGCTCGGGGGCCGGGATGTCCGCGTCCCGGGGCGTCGCCACCGCGTCCGCCAGGCGCCGCACCTCCGCGGGGAACTCCGGCGGCATCGGGACCCCGCACTGGTGCGCGGCGGGCGCGGCCTCGATGACCGGCGTGATCGCGTTCAACTGGGCGATCAGGCGCACCAGATCGGGGTTGCGGCCGTGCGAGCGGGTGCGGCGCGCGAGGACCAGGTCGTACGACTTGTTGAGGGACGTCGTCACCTCGGCGCGCGCTTCCTCGTACCGTTCCGTGCCCGCCGCCTCCAGGAGCGCCGCCACGCTGCGGTAGGTCCCGGCGACGGCGGCACGTTCCGGGACGCCGGACCGGAAGGGCCATGCGAGGAGGGCGAGGGCCAGGACCAGGAGGCCGCCGCCGGTCATCAGGACGGGGGCCAGCCACCACTCGCCCGGCATCGGAAGCCCCGCCCCCACCACGGAGTTGAGCAGCAGGAGCAGGCCCGACACGGACGCCACGGCGCCGATCGTGGACATCATCCCGGAGACCAGCGCCACGAGGGTGACCACGCCGACCGCCACCCAGCCGTGCCCGAAGACGAGCGAGCCGATGGTGACGCCGAGCGCCCCGAAGAGCTGCGGGACCGCGATGTTGAAGATCCGCATGCGGTACGCGTCGGCGGTGTCGCCGATGACCCCGGAGAGTGCGCCCATGGAGGCGAGCGCGCCGTACGCGGGCTGTCCCGCCGCGAGGCCGATGAGGAGTGGCAGTGACATGGCGACGGACGCGCGTGCCACGGCCGCCCACGGGATCGGCGCCGCCTGCGGTTTGAGCGTCCTGACCAGCCAGGGAGGTGGGGCGAGGGCGCTCAGAGGGCCCGGTGGTGCGGGTGAATCGCGGCGGGGCATGCGGTCATTATTGCCGCCCTTGCTGCCGCTTTGCCCTGCCTGACCTGCGTTCCAGCAGTTCGGCCTGACCTGCGTTCTAGCTGTTCGGCCTGTGCAGCGTCAGGTCCACCACCAGGGCCCGGTGGTCCGTGTCGCCGATCTCCAGGAAGCGGGCGTCCTTGGCCGAGAAGTCCGGAGTGGCGAGGACGTGGTCGATCTGGGTGCCGAGCGGCGACATGAGGTCGGCGGGCCAACTGGGGGTGCGGGCCGAGCCGGAGAGGGCCGCCGCGTCGCGTACGCCGCCGGTGTCCAGGATGTCGCGGAAGGCCGCGTGGTCCTGGCTGGCGTTGAAGTCGCCCGCGATGATGGTGGAGCGGTTCGCGCGCCTGCCCTCGGCGGCGTAGTCGCGGAGTTCGGCGAGTTCGGTGCGCCAGGTGCCGAGCTGCTTGGGCAGCGGCGGCATGGGGTGGGCGAGCTGGATCCGGACCTGGTGGCCGTCCTTCAGCTCGGCCACGGCTCCCGGCATGCCCAGGGTGCCCGCGAGGCCGCTCGCCTTCTTCAGGGGCAGCTTGCTGACGATCACCGAGCCCTCGGCGCCGCCTGCCTCGCTGGCGGTGCGGTAGGGGTAGTCGGAGCGGGGCAGTTCGGCGCGCAGGGTGTCCGAGCAGGTGTAGTCGCACTCCGGGACGAAGAGGAGGTCCGGCTTCTCCTTGCGGACCGCCTTGATCAGACCCTGGGTTCCCTGGCCGAACTCCACGTTCGACGCCATGACGCGGAGGTCGGCGACCGCCGGTCCCTTCGGGTCGTCCGTCTTGCCGTACGGCTCCAGGAACCAGGCGACGCCGCCGAGCGCGACGACTCCCCAGACGAGGCCGACGCGCCAGCGGGCGAGTGCCGCGAGCAGGAGACCGGCGACCGTCGGGGCGAGGAGGAGGGGCAGGAAGGCGAGGAGCTGCGGTACGGGGGTGACGCCGTCGGAGTCGGCGATCCTGAAGCCGAGGATGGTGCTGACGGCGGCCAGGAGGAGAGCGGCCAGCCAGGCGGAGGGCCGCCGGCGGGGGCGCCTCTTCGCCTGCGGCTCGGGCCAGTCCCCCGTGGGGGCCGTCGCCGCTGCCGTCGCGCTGTCCAAGGGGCGGCCTTTCCGTCTGGGGTCTGTGCCGAATCTTCCCCTAGAGACGGCGGGAGGTGGGTGGGGGTTGCATTCCCCGATCCCGCCCCTTCCCGAAACCATGGGGCTCCGCCCCCTGGACCCCCGACAAGATGGCCTCAAACGCCGGCCGGGCTGGACCTGCCAGATGGTCTCCGGCGCCGCAGCAGCCACGCGGCAAGCGCAACCACCAGCCCCACCCCGAGAATCACCCATCCCGCCAAGCTCAGCGCATGCGTCAACGCGTCGTAGACCGCCTCCGCGGCCGGGCGGGAGACGTCCTTCGGCAGGTCGTCCAGGGTCAGGCCCCGGCCCACCATGACCGCCACCGCAAGGACCGCCCCCGCGAGGCCCGCGCCCAGTGCCGTGCGGATGATCGCTCGGCGGCGGTGCACCGCCAGGAGGATCCCCGCCACCGCGAGGAGTACCGCCGCGACCGGGAGCCAGAGGCCCGCCATCTGGAGCATGTGGAATCCCTTCCCGAAGGGGCCCAGGTCCGAGGACTCCATGAGCGTCACCTCGGTGTGTCTGACCGGGATGTTGTCCGCGAACGGCACGTCGTCATCGGTCAGTTGTTTCTTGACCTGCTCGGTGATGGGCGCCAGGTCGATGGTGACCGCGCCGCCGTCCGAACGGTCGCTCAGCGCGTCCTGCACCGCGTCGTGCGCCGCGCGGTTCGCCGCGTTCCAGGCCGTCTTGAACGCCTTCGTCTCGGTGAAGGACAGCACCGCGTCCCGTACGAAGGAATCGACGGTGCCCTGGAGCGGGCCCACGTCGATCTCCTTCATGACGGAGTCGGTGACCGCACCGGCCACGGCGTCCCGCACATCGGGGTCGGAGGCCAGCGGCGCCATCGTGGCGACGTACGCGTCGGCGTCCTCGATCTCGTACTTCGCCCAGGTGGAGAGCGCACCGAGCGGCACCAGGAGGACGGCGAGGACCAGCAGGACGGCGGACAGCGGGCGTCTGAACACGTCCCCAAGGAGAAGTCCCGGTCACGCTGGGCGCGACCGGGACGAGTGCATACGGGGCAAGGACTCCCCCTGCCGGTTACTTCCGGTTGTAGAGGCGCATCGTCACCGGGCCGAAGACCGCCACGAGCAGCACCGCCCAGCCCAGCGCCCAGAGAAGCGACGAGCCCGGTGACGTACCCGCCATCAGATCGCGGACCGCGGAGGCGACATGGGTGATGGGGTTGTTGTTCACGAAGGCCTGGAGCCAGCCCGGCATCGTCTCGGGCTTCACGAAGATGTCGCTGAGGAACGTCAGCGGGAAGAGCACCATCATGCTGACGCCCATCACCGACTTCTCGGTGCGCAGCAGGAGGCCGAACATCGTCCACACCCACGAGAAGGCGAAGGAGAAGACCAGGAGCAGGAGCACTCCGGCCAGGACGCCGAGCACCCCGCCGTCCGGGCGGAAGCCGATGATCATGCCTACGGCCAGCATCACCAGGGACGCGATGGCGTAGCGCAGCATGTCGCCGAGCAGGTAGCCGACCATCACCGAGGGGCGCCAGATCGGCAGCGTACGGAAGCGGTCGAAGACGCCCTTCTCGATGTCGATGTTCACCGAGACGCCCGTATACATCGTGATCATGACGACGGACATCACGAGGATGCCGGGCAGCAGGTACTGGATGTACTCGCTCGGCGATCCGGCGAGCGCGCCCCCGAAGAGGTACGTGTACATCAGCACCATCATGATCGGGAACGCCGTCACGTCGAAGAGCTGCTCCGGCACATGCTTGATCTTGAGCATGGCCCGCCAGCCGAACGTCAGGGACGCGGAGACCGCGCTGGGGCGCTGCGGCCGGTCACCGGCGATGAGCAGTTCGGCGAGGGACTCGGTGCTGACGGGCGCCAGGTCCTGGGCCTCGGTCGTGGTGGTCGCGGTGCTCATGCCTTTGCCTCTTTCTCCGCCATGTCTTTCGCCGCCATGTCCGTCGCGTGATGCGGGGTGCCGGTAAGGGCCAGGAACACCTCGTCCAGGCTGGGCTGGCCGAGGGAGAAGTTGTCGACGGTGATCCCGGCGCGGGCCAGTTCGGCCAGGGCGCGCGATGCCTTCTCGGCGGCGTCCGTGCCGTTGCGCTCGCCGTTGCCGACGCGGGCGGTGAGGGCGACCGGGTCGGGCTCCAGCTGGACCTCCGCGTCGAGCGCGACTCGCAGCGCCTTCGCCGCGTCCTCCCGCTGGTCCGCGTCCCGGAGCCGTACGTGCACCGAGCCCGCGCCGACCGACGCCTTCAGTTCGCCCTTGGTGCCCTCGGCGATGACCTTGCCGTCGTCGATGACGGCGATGCGGGACGCGAGGTGGTCGGCCTCGTCCAGATACTGCGTGGTCAGCAGGACCGTCGTGCCGTGCGCGACGACCGCGCGGACGATGTCCCAGACCTGGTTGCGGCTGCGCGGGTCAAGGCCCGTCGTCGGCTCGTCGAGGAAGAGCAGGTCGGGGGTGTTGAGGATGGACGCCGCGATGTCGATGCGGCGGCGCATGCCGCCGGAGTAGTTCTTCACCTGGCGGGCCGCCGCGTCGCTCAGGCCGAAGGCCTCAAGGAGCTGCCCGGCCCTGCTGTACGCGGCCTTCTTGCCGTGTCCGGTGAGGCGGGCCAGGAGCACCAGGTTCTCGGTGCCGGTCAGGTCCTCGTCGACCGAGGCGTACTGCCCGGTGAGGCTGACCCTGCTGCGTACAGCGTCGGCCTCCCGCACGACGTCGTGGCCGAAGACGTGGGCGTCGCCGCCGTCAGGGCGCAGCAGGGTGGCGAGCATTTTCACGGTGGTGGTCTTGCCCGCGCCGTTCGGCCCGAGCAGGCCGTAGACCGTGCCGGCCGGGATGGTGAGGTCGACGCCGTCGACCGCGCGGTTGTCACCGAAGGTCTTCACCAGCCCCGCGGTCTCGATGGCCACGCTGTTCATGTCGTACGCCCTCTCCACGTCTGTGGTCGTCCGTTACGAGGGCAGACCGTCCCCGCGGCGCAAACTCATCGTCCGGTGGAGCACTAGCCCGAACGGGTGTTTGCTGGAAGAGGGGAAAGAGGAGGTCGATCATGCGGACCACTCCGGCCCTGAGGACCACTCCGGCCGCCCTGGGAACTCTCGCCGCAGCGCTCCTGACCGCAGGTGCGCTGTCCCTCGGAGGTGCTTCTCCAGCATCCGCCGCCGCGCCACCCACGCACAACCACCATGCGATCTGGGGCACGATCGTCGCCCCCGTCGACCTGAAGATCCGGGACATGCCGTCCACCAGCGCCACGATCGTCGCGAAGCTGCCCGCGGAGAGCCAGGACCGCGTCGAGTGCGTGACGCAGGGTACGAGCGTCTGGGGCGACACGTCCTGGTACTGGCTCGGCGGGGTGCAGGGCTGGGCGAGCGCCGCGTACGTCGATGTCGGCGGCCAGCATGTGCCGAGCTGCGCGTCCGCCGACCCGTGCAAGGAGTACAAGCCGTGCTGGGACACGTGCCAGGGCGGCTACAACCGCTACCACTGAAGGCGCCGAGTTGCCGGTCGGCGCGGGCGGGTGTGCCCTGGAGGGTGGGGCGGGCGTGACGCACCGCCCCGGGGGCGACCGTGTCAGGAGGAACCGTCATGGCTCACGTGGCATCCACTTCGACGGCACCGCGCCTGCTCGGCGGCTCCGCGGCCTCCAGGGCCGCGAGCACCGCCGCGCTCCTCGCCGTCGTCTACGGCATCTGGGCGGCGGGCATCGCGCGGGACGCGGGCCCCATCACCACCGGGAACGTGCTCCTCGGCGTCGTGGCGGGAGTCGTCGTCGGCGCGGTCTTCATGGGGCTGCGCAGAGCCGCGCCGCGTCTGCCGCGCGAGCTGCGCGCGGCGGCCTGGGCGGGCTTCGCCGGAGTCGCCTTCGGCTATCTGTACAGCCTGACCGACGCGACCATCCTGCGGTCCGTGATCATGTCGCTGGCGGTGGCGGGCGGCGTGTTCGCGTTGATGTTCTACCGCTACTACACGAGCGAGTGAGTGAGTGAGCGAACGGCCTTCGCCCTGAACACCGCTGTGCCCACCAGCGTCGAGCGCGCTGATGGGCACAGTGGGTGAGAGGAGAGGGGTCGGGTCAGCCGACCTTCTCCAGTCTGTCCAGCTTGTCCAGCGCCTTCGCGAGACCGTTGGCCCACAGCTGGTCCACCTGGGCACGCTCGTTCGCGTCCGGCTGCGAGTTGGTGCACGAAGTGCCCGGTCCGCCTCCGGACATCAGCTCGCTGCACGGGCCTTCGTAGTGGTCGGGAAGGCCGAGGACGTGACCCGTCTCGTGCGCGGTCACACGCGTCGAGTCGTACTGCTGGTTCTGCGCGTAGTCCAGGAAGATGTACCCGCTGCCGTGGCCGTCCGTGCTGGCGTACGAGCCACGCGGGTCATTGCCCTCGCGGTACTCGAAGCTCGCACCGCCACTCCCCTCCTGGAGCTTCACATTGGACACCGCGCTGTTCCAGATGGAGGTACTGCTGGCTATCTGCTGCGCGAAGGTCGGGGCACCGGAGGCGTCGTACACCACCGTGACCTGCTTCGCGCCGGGGTTGGCGGCGCGCTTCTCGGCGACCGACTTCAGGACGGCCTCGAAGAACGCCTTGTTGGCCGCGGCTTCCTCGCCGGAGCCCGCGTAGTTGGCGTACGCGGAGTTGACGGACGGCGCGGTGGGGGTCGCGGCCGTCGCCGATGTCGTGCCGAGACCGGCGGCAGCGAGGCCGATGACGGCCGCGACTGACAGGTAACGCTTGTTCATGTGGGGGGCTCCCTACTCGTTCCATGAAAGGTGAACGGTTCGGTACCGGGAGTGTCGGGGAGCCAGGGGCGTCCGGGGATGATGGCAAGTGGCGATAGCACCGGGCTATCGCCTGCCCTTCGCCAACCTTCCGGGCGGCTGTGCCTGTGCCCAACTCAGGTGGTTCCCGTGGGGTTTGTGAGTCTGGTGCGCCGACGCCCACCGCTCTACGCTCACAGCCATGGAGCTCGAGGTGAGGCACCTCCGCGCGCTGTGCGCCATCGCCGACACCGGCAGCCTGCACAAGGCGGCGCGCCAACTCGGCATGAGCCAGCCGTCGTTGACGACTCAGCTGCGCCGCATCGAGCTGGAGATCGGCGGCCAGCTCTTCGCCCGCGAACGCACCGGCTGCCGCCCGACCCCGCTCGGCCGTCTCGCCCTCAGCCGTGCCCGCCCCCTCGTCAGCGAGATGCGCGCGCTGGTCAACGAGACCAAGGCGGCGGCCGCCCGGGTGTCCGAGAGCCCGCAGCTGCGCATCGGATCCACGGCCAGCCGTGCCATACCGGGCTGGCTGCGGCGGCTGCGGCTTCGCCTGCCCGGCACCGAGACCTCGCTCCAGATGGACGTCTCCGCGAACGCGCTGCTGCGCATGGTCGCGGGCGGCCAGCTCGACGTGGCCTTCGTGCACGAGGTGGAGGGGAGTCCGCTGCGGCTCCCGGAGGGGCTGCGGCGGCGCGTCCTGGTCGAGCGTGAGCCGCAGTTCATCTTCCTGCCGGCCGACCATCCGGCGGCCGCGCAGCCCGTCGTCCACCTCACCGACCTCGCCGCCGACCGCTGGATGGTGGACCCGACGGTGGACGGCGAGTGGGACGGGCTGCTTCGGGTGCTCCGCGCGGCCGGGCTCAACCCCCGTGTCCTGCACGGGGATTACCTCACCGCGTCCTCCCTCGTCGCCACCGGCGAGGTCGTCACGGTCTGCCAGCCGACCTCGCGCGCGAGACCCGACATGGCGGTCCGGCCGCTGCACGGCGACCCGCTCGGCGTGCGGCTGCTCGTGGCGGCCCGTACGGAGGGGGAGCTCGACGCGGTGTACGGGGACCTTGAGGCCGCGTACTGGGAGGCGGCGCGCCAGGCTCCCGTCTATGGGGAGTGGCTCGCGGGGCGGGCGACGGCGGCGTGAGGCGTGATCCGGCGCTCTGGGCGCCTGGCGTGACCTAGGTCCCCGACAACTGGTGACCTTTGGCCACACCGCCTCTGACCTGCACTTTTGCCTGCTTTACGGTACTGGGTCGCCGTATCCGGCCGGTTGTTACGTTCTCTACGGATGACGCACACACAGCGCCCGTAGCTTCATGTCTGTCGCCGCCGCAAAGAGGCACAAAGACGGACAGTTCGACCGACCGACCAGTCACAGTCACAGTCACAAGGGATCCGCTATGCGCGCCACCCGCCGTACCTTCCGCACCGCCGCCATCGCCACCGGAGCGATCGCCGCTCTCGCCGTCCCGACGACGGCGGCCTTCGCCGCCGACGCCCCGTCGAACCCGCAGGGCCAGGTCGCCCCGGGTGACCAGACCGGCACCACGGACCAGGACCAGACCGGTCAGGACCAGACGGGCCAGGACAAGCAGACGGACGACGAGACGCCGAAGCCGGGCAGCTGGGAGTCGAAGGGCACGACCGACCTCGGCAAGGGCTGGTCGGCGAACGTCGACGTGAACGCGTCCGCGCGCACCGCCAAGGCCGCCATCTCCCTCGACGGCGCCGCCAAGGGCTCGCTCACCGCGTACGAGAAGTCCGCGAGCACCACCATCGACGGCAACACCTTCACCCTGACCCCCGACGGCACGGTCACCGCCAAGCTCGTGGACAAGGACAAGGAGAAGGACAAGGACAAGGACAAGGACAAGCCCGTCCCCGGCGGCTGGGTCTCCAAGGGCGTCACCGATCTCGGCAACGGCTGGTCCGCGAAGGTCGACGTGAACGCGTCCGCGCGCAGCGCCAAGGCCGCCATCTCCCTCGACGGCGCCGCCAAGGGCTCCCTGAAGGCCTACATCGACCCGTCGAGCACCAAGATCGACGGCTGCACCTTCACGCTCTCCGCCGACGGCACCATCACCAAGAAGGCGGCCCCCAAGCCCAAGCCGCAGCCCGTCGACAAGCGGGTCTACGTCCGCACCGACAAGCTGGCCGACGGCTCCACGGCCAAGATCTACAAGCTCGGCAAGAACCACTACCAGGCCGACATCTACGCCAAGGGCGTCAAGCTCGACACCCTCGACGCCAACGGCAGGTCCGCGACCGGCGAGAACAACGGTCTGCACGTCGTCCTCCGCCCCGACGGCACCATCAAGTCCTGGGTCGACGGCAAGACCGGCTCAGGTACCGGCTCCACGGTCGTCCCCAAGGGCGGCGTCAAGGCAGGCGCCGAGGACGTCCACCCGGCCGGCGACAGCACCCCGCTGATAGCGGCGGGCGGCGGCATGGCGGCGCTGGGCGCGGCGGGCCTCGGCTTCGCGGTGTACCGCCGCAAGCAGAACAACTGACCGCGCGGAAGCGGCGGTACGACGACGGGGCACCCCCTGGAAGAGGGGGTGCCCCTGACGCGTCGTACGACGGACGTGCTGTCCGCGATCCGCGATCCTCAGACGCCGATGTCGCAGCCGTCCTTGCGCCAGACCGACACGACCGACGGGCGGACGATCTTCCCGGGTCCGTCGGGCCACGCGCTCGCGGGCTTCTCGACGGACGCGCCGTCGACCTCGCCCGGGTGCTGCACGGAGACGATCACGCGGCGGTCCTGGACCAGCGGGCCGCAGGTCTCCGCGCCCTTCGGCATGGTAAGGAACTGCTTGAGCTCACCGCGCCGGTCGCCCTTGGTCGCGACACCGAACAGGCCGTCGTGCGAGCCGAGTTGGTTGCCGTCCGTCGAGATCCACAGGTTGCCGTGCGGGTCGAAGGCGACGTTGTCCGGGCAGGAGATCGGGCTGACCTTGTCCTTCGGGAAGCCCGCGAAGTACGTGGCCGGGTCCTCGGGGTCGCCCGCGACGAGGAAGAGCGACCAGGCGAAGGTGGTCGACTCCGGGCGGTTGCGTCGCTCGGTCAGCTCCAGGATCTGCCCGTGCTTGTTGAGGTTGCGCGGGTTGGCCTCGTCGGCACCGGCCTTGCCCGCCTTGCCGCGGTCGGAGTTGTTCGTGAGCGCGACGTAGACCTTGCCGGTGTACGGGGAGGGCTCGATGTCCTCGGGGCGGTCCATCTTCGTGGCGCCGACCTTGTCACCGGCCTGGCGCGTGAAGACGTACACCTCTTCGGCACTCATGCCGTCGACGTGCGAGACGGCGTGGCCCTTGGGGCCCGCGGTGGCGAGCGGGATCCAGACGCCGCTGCCGTCGAACTCGCCGTCCGCGGGCAGCTTGCCGGTGCCGTCGATCTCGGCTGCCGGGGAGTCGCCGGTCAGCTTGGCGACGTAGAGCGTGCCCTCGTCGAGCAGCGTGAGGTTGTGCTCGTGCGCGGCGCGGGACGTGCCCTTGGCGACGCGCTTGCTGCTGACGAACTTGTAGAAGTAGTCGAACTTCTCGTCGTCGCCCATGTAGACCACGGGGCGGCCGTCGTGCGTGAGGCGCGGCTGCGCGGCCTCGTGCTTGAAGCGGCCGAGCGCGGTGCGCTTGCGCGGGGTCGATTCGGGGTCGTACGGGTCGAGTTCGACGACCCAGCCGAAGCGATTGGCCTCGTTGGGCTCCTTGGCGAGGTCGAAGCGGTCGTCGAACCGCTCCCACTTGCGCTCGGACGCGGCGCCGATGACGCCGTAGCGCTTGAGGCGCGCGGCGGCGGTGGGCTCGGTGACCTTCTCCGCGTTGGCGAAGTACTGGTTGAAGTTCTCCTCGCCGTGCAGGGTCGTGCCCCACGGGGTGGTGCCGCCCGCGCAGTTGTTGAGGGTGCCGAGGACCTTGGTGCCGCGCGGGTCGGCCTTCGTACGGACGTACTCGCTGCCCGCGGCGGGTCCCGTGAGGCGGAACTCGCTGGTGGCGGTCAGGCGGCGGTTGAGCTGGTGGCGGCTGACGGCGCTCAGCTTGCCGCTCTTGCGCTCCTCCTCGACGACCACGACGGAGAGGCCGTGGGCGGCCCAGGCGATCTCGACCTGCTCGCGGGTGGGGTTCGCGGCGTCGTATCCCTTGAACATCAGGATCTCGTCGGTGTACTCGTGGTTGGCCACAAGGACCTGACGCCCGCGCTCGCGGTGCAGCGGCAGGAGGCTCAGGAAGTCGTTGTTGTACCCGAACTGACCCGCCTGCGCCTTTGCGGTCTGCTTGTCCGCGTCGAAGGCGGGGGCGCCGCGGAGGATGGGCTCGCCCCAGCGGATGACGACGTTCTGGGCGTAGCCGTCCGGGATGGTGACCGAGTCGGTGGTGTTGGGCACGACGGGCGTGAAGCGGAGACCGCGCGCCCCCTTTTTGCTCTTGTGCGACGACGGTTTAACGGGTGCTGCCGCCGCTTCCGGGGCGGCGGGACCTGCGACGACGGCGCTGCCCGCGGCGGTCGCCACGGTCACGACCGCGGCGGCGCGCATCATGGAGCGGCGGCTGAGCGCTCCGGCTATGACGTCGCCGACGTACTCGTTGTCGCTGGTGTTGGGCACCTCGTGGAAGCAGGCATCACCACAACGGAACCGGCAGGTCATGGCGGAACGGCCGCCGCTCCCCTGATGCGAGGTGATGATCGGCAGCAGCTTGCGCACGGTTCCTCCGTTGTGTGGACGTGTTCGTGACTCTGGGCGTGGCTTGATTCCGCCGGAACGCTAGGCGCGGAGGTCGGCAGGGCGACGGCCTGAGGGTGAACGGGAGGTGAACCGGGAGCGCACATAGGGCAGTTGGGGTGCGTGTGCGCGGTAAGGGTGATGGTGGAGGGGCGGTGGGGCGACCCTCACGAAGATCGCGTATCGCGGCGGCTAACCTTACGTGTCCGCCCTGGCCAGGGGTTATCGGGAATCAACTCACGCGAAGGGGTGCACCCATGGGCATTCTGAGTGTCCTGCGGAATGCGTTCGGACTGTCGTCACGCAAGGGGGAGCAGGCTCCGGAGCCTGAGGCAGTGACCCCGGAGGCTCCGGAGACTCCGGAGGCCCCGGAGCCCCAGGAGACGCCGGAGGCTGCCGCCTCCGCCTCCTCCGCCGCCTCTGCGACGGTTCCGGCGCCCTCGTCCGAGCGGGTGCCTCCGGCGGCTGAGCCGAAGGCGACGGTTCCGGCGCCGTCGTCCGAGCCTTCGCCTTCGGCGGTGGACGATCTCGTCGCCGCGGCGTTCGACCGGGACCGCGTGGCGGTGCCTTCGCCTTCGCCGGAACCGGAGCCGGAGCTGGCTCCTGAGCCGGAACTGGCTCCTGAGCCCGAGGCCGAGACCGTCGCCCCGGAGCCCGAGGCCGCGGCTGCAGCCCCGGAGCCGGAAGCGGAGACCGTGGCCCCGGAGCCGGAAGCTACGGCCGAAGCCGCTGAAACGTCCCCGTCAGTTGTGCCCACCCGTCCCGCCGAGCGGGACGATTGCCCACAACAAGATGCCCCCACAGAGCTGGCCCCGGCAGCGGTAGCCGAAGCCGCCACCCCCGCCCCTGAGGCCGAGGCCGAGTCCCCCGCCACCGAGCCGGAGGACGAGCCCGCCACCGCCGAGCCGGTCGACCAGCCCGCCACCGCTGCGACCACCCCCGAAACCGAGCCCGCAGACGAGTCGCCCACCGCTGCGGCCACCCCCGAAGCCGAGCCGGTCGGCGAGCCCGCCACCGCTGTGGCCTCCCCCGAAGCCGGACCGGCAGACGAGTCGCCCGCCGCTGTGGGCAATCGTCCCGCTGGGCGGGACGGGTGGGCACAGCCCTTGACGCCGGGTGCCGATGAAGCGGCGGAAGTACCCGTGACCTCGGCGGAGCCGGAGCCGGAGCCGGAGCCGCAGGGTGCCGATGACGCCGCGGAGGTGCCCGCGGAGACCGAAGCTTCGGGGGAAGAGGAGTCCGCCGCAGCCCTGGCGCAGCCAGCCCTCGCTGCCGCGTACAAGGCAGCCGCAGCCGCCCTGCGCAAGAGGGACCTCACCGGAGTCCGCGCCCCGGTCTACCTCGTACTCGACCGCTCCGGATCCATGCGCTCGTACTACAAGGACGGCTCCGCCCAGAGCCTGGGCGAGCAGGTCCTCGCCCTGGCCGCCCACACGGACCCCGAGGCAACCGTCCACGTCGTCTTCTTCTCCACCGACATCGACGGCACCGGCACCCTCACCCTCCCCGAGCACGAGAACCGCATCGACGAGCTGCACGCGGCAGCGGGCCGCATGGGCCGCACCAGCTACCACCGCGCGATCGAAGAGGTCGTGTCCCACTACGAGAAGTCGGAGCACAAGGGCAGCCCCGCCCTCGTCGTCTTCCAGACGGACGGCCCCCCGGACGCCAAGGGCCCGGCCAACCAGGCCCTCGCGGACGCGGCCAAGCACCCCCTCTTCTTCCAGTTCGTCGCATTCGGCGAGCACGAGGCGAAGGGCTTCGACTACCTCCGCAAGCTGAAGGCGGAGAACGCCGCCTTCTTCCACGCGGGCCCCACCCCCCGCGAGCTCACGGACGCGGAGCTGTACGAGGGTCTGCTCGCGGCCTGGCGCCCGTAACCCCAAGGGGTGGGCCCTTCGGGGTCCACCCCCTGGAATCGAGGTGAACCGCTCCCTCCGGGGCCGTTAGGATTTCGACCATGGCGGCCACTGGATCCGAGAAGCAGGGGACGAGCGAAGGCGCAAAGGCGTTCTACGTGTCGACCCCCATTTACTACGTCAACGACGCTCCTCACCTGGGCCACGCCTACACGACCGTTGCAGGGGACGTGCTCACGCGCTGGCACCGTCAGCGCGGCGAGAAGGTGTGGTACCTCACCGGCACGGACGAGCACGGTCAGAAGATCATGCGCACTGCCGAGGCGAACAACGTCACGCCCCAGGCGTGGTGCGACAAGCTCGTGGACGAGGCCTGGCGGCCTCTCTGGGAGCACCTGAACATCGCCAACGACGACTTCATCCGCACGACGGAGAAGCGCCACACGGACCGCGTCCAGGAGTTCGTCCAGGATCTCTACGAGAAGGGCGAGATCTACAAGGGCGGCTACGAAGGCCCGTACTGCGTGGGCTGCGAGGAGTACAAGCTCCCCGGCGACCTGATCGACGGCGAGGCCGGCGGCGAGTTCGCGGGGCAGAAGCTCTGCCCCATCCACAAGAAGCCGGTGGAGCTCCTCAAGGAGGAGAACTACTTCTTCAAGCTGAGTGAGTACGGCCCCAAGCTCCTGGAGCACTACGCCGCGAACCCGGACTTCATCCAGCCCGAGTCGGCGCGCAACGAAGTCGTGAACTTCGTCAAGCAGGGCCTTCAGGACCTGTCGATCTCCCGCTCGACGTTCGACTGGGGCGTCAAGGTCCCGTGGGACGACAAGCACGTGATCTACGTCTGGGTCGACGCCCTCCTCAACTACGCGACGGCCGTCGGCTACGGCGCGGACGAGGAAAAGTTCAAGACAACCTTCCCCGCCGACGTGCACCTGGTCGGCAAGGACATCCTCCGCTTCCACGCGGTCATCTGGCCCGCGATGCTGATGGCGCAGGGTCTGCCGCTGCCGGGCCGCATCGCGGCCAACGGCTGGCTGATGGTCGGCGGCGAGAAGATGTCGAAGTCGAACCTGACGGGCATCAAGCCGCAGGACCTCACCTCGCACTTCGGCGTGGACGCGTACCGCTGGTACTTCCTGCGCGCCATCGCGTTCGGCCAGGACGGCTCGTTCTCGTGGGAGGACTTCACCGCCCGCTACACGAGCGAACTCGCGAACGACTACGGAAACCTCGCCTCGCGCGTGGCGGCCATGGTCGGCAAGTACTTCGGCGGCGCGCTTCCCGAGGCGACGGCGGTCGGTGCAGCGGAGCAGGCGGTCCAGGAAGGTCTGGCCAAGGCGGTCGCCGCGGCCGACCTGAAGATCGGCGAGGAGCTGGACTTCCAGGCCGGGATCCTCGCGGTGTTCGCCTTCGTCAAGCAGGTCAACGGCTACATCACGGAGCAGGAGCCGTGGAAGGTGGCCAAGGACGAGTCCCCGGAGGGCCAGGCCCGCCTGGCGACGATCCTCTACACGGCGGCGGAGTCGCTGCGCGCGGTGGCCGTCCTGCTGAACTCGATCATGCCGGAGACCTCGCAGAAGCTGTGGGACTCGCTCGGCGCCGAGCCCTCACTGGGCGCGCTCGCCGAGCAGCGGGTTCAGGACGCGGGTACGTGGGGTCAGCTGCCGGTGGGTGCGACGGTGACGAAGGGCGCGGTGCTGTTCCCGCGCCTTGAGGAGACAAAGCAGTCGTAACCGGTCGGAATGTCCGTCCGATCGGTCGGACCGTCCGCCTCGAACTGCACTGAAGGGGCTCGCGATTGAACTCGCGAGCCCCTTCTTCTTGCCCAACTTGGCTGATTCATGCGGGTCAAATAGCGATACCGATCACATTCGACCAGAACTCACGCCGTCTTCACATCTTCGTACGTACGCTTCACTGTATGACCACGACTCCCGACACCCCCGACCGGCCGCGCTCAGCGGCCGAGGTGAACGAGGAGATACGCGCGCTCTGGCTGCGTACGGGCGGGTATCTCCGCCCCGAGCAACACCTGGAGTACGAGAAGCTCGTAGCGGAGTGGGCCGAGGCGACGGCCACGGCGGCGACGCACACGCCGGCCGTTTGAGCCGACCGCAACGCGATTCAACAACCGCGGCGCTTTCGTCCGCCGCGGCGTTCTCGTCCACCGCGACGCTCTCGTCCACCGCCACGTTCTCATCCCACGCGTGAGCCGCTCAGACCTCGTACGACCCCACGAGCCGCGCCAGCTGACGCCCCGCTGCCCGTAGCGGCTCCTCGCTGCGGTTGACCTGGGCGGTCACCTCGGCGCCCTCCAGGGCGCTGATCACGGTCGTCGCCACGTCCCGCGCGTCCGTCGCACCGAAGCCGGAGCCGAGCAGCTTCTCCTCGACCAGGCGCTCCCAACTCCCCAGCGCGGCCGCGCACACCCGCTGGATCTCCGATTCCGTGCCCAGCGTCTCCAGGGCGGCTGCGGTGACGGGGCAGCCGTCGATCCAGCCCGACTCCCGCAGCCCCACGGCCAGTTCCGCGGCGCATGCCTCGATCGCGGCGCCGGGGTCATCGGCGGTGGCAAGGCCCTCGCGCAGCACCTCGGCGAACTCCTCGCCGCTGTACGTGATCGCGGCCACCGCGACGGCCTCCTTCCCGCCGGGGAAGAAGTGGTAGACGGAGCCGAGCGTGGCCTCCGCGTCCTTCGCGATCTGCTTGATGCCGGTGCCTACGTACCCCTGGCGCTGGAGCAGCCGTGCGGCGGCGATGACGATGCGGTCGCGGGTGCCGACGGGGGCGGCGGGGACGGCGGGGACGGTGGCGGTGGGGGTCTGGGCCATGGCGCCACTCTACCTCCGCGACTAATTAGAGCGCTCGTTCCAGAGCCGTGCTACGTTTCCTCCACGCTCTAGATAGAGCGCTCGTTCTAGTCCGTTCCAGCCCAGGAGGATTCGCATGACCGCCACCCCTGTCACCCTCATCGGACTCGGCCCCATGGGCCACGCGATGGCCACGGTCCTGCTCGACAAGGGCCACCAGGTCACCCTCTGGAACCGCACCGCGTCCCGCGCGGACGACTTGGTGGAGCGCGGCGCGATCCTCGCCGCCACTCCCGAGGAGGCCGTCGCCGCCAACGAGTTGGTGATCCTGAGCCTCACGGACTACGACGCGATGTACGCGGTCCTCGAACCGGCGGCAGCGGCCCTTCCGGGCCGAGTGATCGTCAACCTCAGCTCGGACACCCCGGAGAAGGCCCGCAAGGCGGCGAAATGGGCCGCCGGGCACGGTGCCGCCCACCTCACGGGCGGCGTGCTCGCCCCGCCCCACGGCATCGGGAAGCCGGAGTTCTCCACCTTCTACAGCGGCCCGCGCGCGGCGTACGACAAGCACCGGGCGACGCTTGAGGTGCTGACGGGCGAGACCGACTACCGGGGCGAGGACGCGGGCCTCGCGGCGCTGATGTACCAGCTCAACATGGTCATCTTCTGGACGAGCGTCTCCAGCTACTGGTACGCGGTCGCCCTGGCCAAGGCCAACGGCCTGTCGGCGACGGACATCCTCCCGTACGCCTCACAGAACATGACCGGGATGCCGGAGTTCCTGTCCTTCTACGCGGCACGCATCGACGCGGGCAACCACGAGGGAGACGTGGACCGCCTGGCCATGGGCCTGGCCAGCATGGAGCACGTGGTGGACACCCACACCGACTCGGGCGTGGACGCCGCGCTGCCGTCGGCGGTGGCCGACCTGTTCCGGCGCGGGATGGAGGCGGGCCACGCGGCGGACAGCTTCTCCAGCATCGTGGAACTGCTGGGGAAGGAGGCACCCGGGATGCCCCTGCTTTGACATGCAGGCAAATACCTGCATGATGGAGGGGTGAGTACGAGCAAGAGCCCGGAACCCCCGGACCCCCGGGGCACCCCGGGCCCCACACCGAGTCCGGTCGACAAGGTCTTCAAGGCCCTGGCCGACCCCACACGGCGCTATCTCCTCGACCAGCTGCACGGCCACAACGGCCAGACGCTGGGGGAGCTGGCCGAGCGCGTCGCGATGACGCGCCAGTCGGCCACCCAGCATCTGGCCCTCCTGGAGGACGCGAACCTGGTCAGCACCGTGCGGAGAGGGCGCGAAAAGCTCCACTACCTGAATCCCGTGCCGCTGCACGAGATCCAGGAACGCTGGATCGACAAGTTCGAGCACCCACGACTTCGAGCGCTCAGCGCGCTGAGACAACAGGCGGAGGCCGCCATGACCACGAAGCCGACGTACGTCTACGTCACCTACATCGAGAGCACCCCGGAGAAGGTCTGGCACGCCCTCACCGACGCGGAGCTGACCGCGGCGTACTGGGGCCACGCCAACATCTCCGACTGGCAGCAGGGATCGCCCTGGGAGCACCGGCGCACGGACGGCTCGGGCATCGCGGACGTGGTGGGCGAGGTGGTCGAGAGCGCCCCGCCCACCCGCCTGGTGACGACGTGGGCGGACCCCCACACGGAGGCCGGATCCGCCGAACCCTCCCAGGTCACGTTCGACATCGAGCCGTACGGCGGGATCGTGCGCCTGACGGTGACCCACGAGAACCTCGCGGACGAGGCGGAGCGGGACGAGATGGCATCGGGCTGGGCCGCGGTCCTCTCCAACCTCAAGTCCCTCCTGGAGACGGGCTCCCCGCTGCCGGAGAAGCCGTGGCTGGTCCCGAGCGACTGATCCGGGACGCCCCTTGCGGCCCCGCACAGCAAGGGCCCCGGAACCGATACCGGTTCCGGGGGGCGTCGGCGGCGTCAGGCGGAACGCGCCAACTCCGGGCCACACCCGGCGAGTTCCCTGCCGAGCCGCGTGGCGGAATGCAGTACTTCGCCGCCCTGCCGCGCGCTGATGACGAGCCCCGCGTCCCGCAGCGCCGCCGCCTGCCTGCTCGCGCTCGCCACCGACACCCCGATGCGCAGGGCCAGTTCACTGGTCGAGCAGGGCGAGCAGGGGTCGAGCAGTGCGCGGATCGCCAGCGCGCGCGTCCGGCCGAGCACCGGGGTGAGGCCGTCCGCCCCGTCGGCCCCGTGCGGCGCCGTGCCCTCGCCGCTGACCGGATAGACGAGCACCGGCGGCAGTTCGGGGTCGATCAGCGTCACCGGCGTCGCGCAGAAGAAGGACGGGACCAGCGTGATGCCGCGCCCGCCGAGGCGCAGGTCCCGGTCGACCGGATAGTCGACGGTGAGCACCGGCCACTCCCACCGCACCGACGGCGACAGGACACCGAGCAGCTTCCCGACCCCGCCGTCCAGGACCCGCCGCCCGCACACCGCACGCTCCGCGACCACCGTCTCGTCCAGCTCGGGCAGGCAGGGGCGCAGCAGCTCCCGGTGGTAGACGGCGAGCGCCCGCACCAGCTCCCGGCGCCGCTGACGGTCGCCATCGGCCAACTGGCGTATCCATAAAGGACGTTCACGCGCGCGGAACACCGTCGCCAGGTCGTCGGCGAACATCCGGCGCCCGGCGCCGGCGATCAGCTCCAGGGCGTCGGCGAAGTCCAACTGGCCCGGCGGCGTGAGGAAGTCGGGGAAGTCGCCCCGCGGCGGCACGAGCGTCGTCAGCGGATGCAGCACCGCCCGCAGATCGCGCGTACGCAACCTTTCCCGCACGTGCCCGAGCCAGGGTCGGCAGCGGGCCGTGGAGCGTGGTGCCTGGAGCCGGTGGAGACTGATCGTCAGCTCCCACATGATGTCCGGGCGCGCGGCGACCGTCGTACGCGCCAAGTCCTGTGCCGTGAAGTGGATACGCAGCGCCATGCCGTCCCCCGACCATGGATACGCGAGTGTGAGTCGTGACCGTAAGCCGCGCCGATAAACGGCCGATGGACGCGAACCGGACACGGTGCCCGGATATCGGACACGGGCCGCACAGGGGGAGAACATGCGAAGGGCCCCCGGACCGACACGGTCCAGGGGCCCGGCAAACTGCTGCGTACGCCTACTTGTCGGACGCCACCGGCTTGCGCAACGAGATGTTCAGCTCGCGCAGCCGCGACTCCTCCAGCTCGGAGGGCGCGCCCATCATCAGGTCCTGCGCGTTGCCGTTCAGCGGGAACGAGATCGTCTCGCGGATGTTCGGCTCGTCCGCGAGGAGCATGACGATGCGGTCGACGCCGGGGGCGATGCCGCCGTGCGGCGGGGCGCCGAGGCGGAAGGCGCGGAGCATGCCCGCGAACTCCTGCTCGACCGTCTCGCGTGCGTAGCCCGCGATCTCGAAGGCCTTGAGCATGACGTCGGGCTCGTGGTTACGGATGGCGCCGGAGGACAGCTCGATGCCGTTGCAGACGATGTCGTACTGCCAGGCGAGGATGTCGAGCGGGTCCTTCTCCTCCAGGTCCTTCATGCCGCCCTGGGGCATCGAGAAGGGGTTGTGGGAGAAGTCGATCTTGCCGGTGTCCTCGTCCTTCTCGTACATCGGGAAGTCGACGATCCAGCAGAAGCGGAAGACGCCCTCTTCGAAGTGGCCCGCACGCTTGGCCGCCTCCACGCGGACGGCCGACATGATCTTGGAGACCTCTTCGAACTCGCCCGCGCCGAAGAAGACCGCGTGGCCCGCTTCGAGACCGAGGCGCTTGGTCAGCTCCTGGACGTTCGCCTCCGTCAGGAACTTCGCGATCGGGCCCGTCAGCGAGCCGTCCTCGGCCACGCGCACCCAGGCAAGGCCCTTCGCGCCCTGCTCGACCGCGTAGTCACCGAGGCCGTCGAAGAACTTGCGGGACTGCGAGGCCGTGTCCGGCACCGGCAGGGCGCGCACGTGCCTGCCCGCGAACGCCTTGAACTCGGAGTCGGCGAAGATGTCCGTGATGTCGGCCAGTTCGAGCTTCGCGCGCAGGTCCGGCTTGTCGTTGCCGTACTTCAGCATCGACTCGCGGAACGGGATGCGCGGGAACGGGGACGTAACCTCGCGGCCGCCTCCGAACTCCGTGAAGATCTCCGTCATCAGCTTCTCGATGGGCTGGAAGACGTCTTCCTGCTCCACGAAGCTCATCTCGACGTCGAGCTGGTAGAACTCGCCCGGCGAGCGGTCCGCGCGCGCGTCCTCGTCGCGGAAGCACGGCGCGATCTGGAAGTAGCGGTCGAAGCCCGAGATCATGAGCAGCTGCTTGAACTGCTGCGGGGCCTGCGGCAGGGCGTAGAACTTGCCCGGGTTCAGGCGGGAGGGCACGACGAAGTCGCGAGCGCCCTCGGGGGACGTCGCGGCCAGGATCGGCGTCGCCATCTCGTTGAAGCCGAGGGCCACCATCTTCGAGCGGATCGAGGCGATGACGGACGAGCGCAGCATGATGTTGCGGTGCATGCGCTCGCGGCGCAGGTCCAGGAAGCGGTACTCAAGGCGCCGCTCTTCGTTCACGCCGTCGTCCGCGTTGACCGTGAAGGGCAGCGGGGCCGCGGTGCCGAGCACCTCGACCTCGGCGGCCTCGATCTCGATCTCGCCGGTGGGCAGCTCCGGGTTCACGTTCTCCGCGCCGCGCGAGACGGCCTTGCCGTCGACCCGGACGACCGTCTCCTTGGAGAGCTTGTCCAGGACCTCGGCGGCCTTGGTGCCGGGGCGGGCCACCAGCTGCGTGATTCCGTAGTGGTCGCGCAGATCGATGAAGAGGATGCCACCCAGGTCTCGGCGATTGTGCAGCCAGCCGCTCAGCCGGACGTCGGAGCCGACGTCAGAGGCGCGGAGCTCGCCGCAGGTGTGGGACCTGTACCGATGCATCTTCGTTCATCCAGTCTTCGCGAATAGGGGAGAGAGCAGACAGTCCCCAAGGCTACCGTCCGGGCGGAGATCGCTTTCCGGATTACTGCGCGGATCACCCCCGGGGCGCCTCCGGCCACCCCCGGCGGTGGCGACTTGTCCATCGATCTTCCTAAAGTGGGTCAATGCGCACCGACGATCCCCTGCAACAGGCGGGGGACGAACCCCTGCCTCCCGTGCGGGACGTCCTCGCCGCCATCGCGACCGGCCTGTGGCGCTGGGACAACGCGGCCGGCACCGTCACGCTCGACGCCGAGGCGGCCCGGCTCCTCGGGCTTCCCCCGAAGGCCCAGACGCTCACCGAGGCGGGCGTGCGCTCCCGCTTCCACCCCGTCGACTGGAACGAGATCGACGGCATCGTCCAGCTCGCCGTCGCCGAGGGCACCCTGGCCGAGGCCCGGCTGCGGATCATGGACGAGCAGGGGCGCCGCGTCCTGCGCATCGTGCGCAGCCGCTCCAAGCCGATCGTCGACGAGGCCACGCACTCGTACGAGCTCATCGGCACCCTCCAGGAGGTCAGCGAGCCCCCGCCGGGCGCCGCCGCCCGCAGCCCGGTCACCGGCGACTGGCGGCGCTCCCGCGAGGCGTTCCTGCTGGATGCCGGGCGCGCGCTCGCCGAGGCGCGGTCGACGGAGGAGGTGCTCCGGGTCGCGAGCGGGCTCTCCATGCCGGGGTTCTCGCCGGACGGGCTCGGTGTCTTCGGGGTCGAGGGCGACCGGCTGAAGGTCATCGGGCATCACGGGCACCAGCCGGGGGACGACCTGCCCTTCTCGGCGATGACCCTGGACACGGACTATCCGGCCGCCGAGGTGGTCCGCACGGGCCGCGCGGTCTATCTCTCCTCGCCCGAGGAGTACCACCGCCGCTACCCCGCCACCTGGCCGCTGGCCCGGCCCTTCGAGCGGCAGTCGTGGGCGTTCCTGCCGCTGACCGTCGCGGGCCGCACGATGGGCGCCTGGCTGGCCGCCTTCGCCTACCCCGTCTCGTTCACGCCGGACGAGCGCTCCGTCCTGACGACGGTGGCCAGGATGCTGGCCCAGGCCCTGTCGCGGGCCGGGGTCGCCGAGTCGGAGCGGGAGCTGACGGAGGGCCTTCAGCGCTCGATGCTGCCGCTGCTCGGGCCGCGCATCCCGGGGATGAGCGTGGCCGCGCGGTATGTGCCGACCGGCGGCGGGCTCCAGGTGGGCGGCGACTGGTACGACATGATCCCGCTGCCCAACGGCCGCATCGCCTTCGTCATCGGCGACGTCCAGGGGCATGACGTGCGCGCGGCCGGGCTCATGGGGCAGCTGCGGATCGCCCTGCGCGCGTACGCGTCCGAGGGCCACCGCCCGGACGCCGTGCTCTCCCGGGCCACCCGCTTCCTCTCGGGGATCACGGACGGCATCGCGATCGGTTCGGACGGCGACGCCGGCGGCGACCCGTCCTCCGACCCGCGCTTCGCGACCTGCCTCTACGTGGAGGCTGACCCGGCCACCGGCGTCCTGGAGATCGCCCGCGCGGGCCACCCGGAGCCCGCGATACGGATGAGCGACGGAACGGTCCTGCTGCGCCCCACGGCGGGCGGCCTGCCGCTCGGCATCGACCCGGACGCGGACTACCCCACGACCCGCCTCGTCCTGGAGTCCGGCGAGACGATGCTGGTCTGCACCGACGGCCTCATCGAGACCGGCGGCCACGACCTGGACAGCGGCTGGAAGCGGATCCGCACGATCCTGGAGGAGCACGGGGGCGACGGGGAGGACGACGGCCTGGAGGAGCTCGCCGACGCCCTCGTACAGGCCGTGCACGGTCCCTCCTCGCACCACACCACGGGATCCCTCGTGGACCGCCGCGAGGACGACATAGCGGTCCTGCTCCTGCGCAGGGCCGCCCACCCCGCCCACCGCACGCCCGCACGGCGCACCGTCCTGACGGTCGCGCAGGCCGAGCCGGAGCGGATCGCGGGGGCGCGGCGCCATGTGCGGGAGCTGCTGCACGACTGGGCGGACGCCGACCAAGTCGACTCGGCGGTCCTGATGGTCTCCGAGATGATCACGAACGTACTGGTGCACACGGACGGCGACGCGCTGCTCGTCGCCGAGGTCATCGGGGAGCCGGGCTCGCGCCGGCTGCGGGCCGAGGTCTCGGACGGCAGCGACGACCTGCCGCACAAGCGCCACCCCGGTGAACTGGCGTCGTCCGGGCGCGGGTTGGTCCTGATGGAGCTGCTCGCCGACGAGTGGGGGGTGGATCCCAGGGGCGAGGGCAAGAGCATCTGGTTCGAGCTGTACGAGGGTGCCGCGGGCGAGTGACTCCGGCGCCCCGAAGCCTTGGGAACCGTCGATCACCGGCTCCGCCGAGTTCGTCCTCAAACGCCGGACGGGCTGGATTCCCCAGCCCCATATCTCTCTCGCAACTCAGAGATCACCCCGAACGCCGCCGCCGTCACCGGCACCGCGAGGAGCATCCCCAGGATCCCCGCCACGGAGGCCCCCGCGGTGATCGCCAGCATGACGACCGCCGGGTGCATCTGCACGGTCCGCGACTGGATCACCGGCTGGAGCACGTGCCCCTCCAGGACCTGCACGGCGAGGACCACACCGAGCGCCCACAGCGCGATGATCACCCCGCGGTCCGCGAGCGCGACCAGGACGGCGACGGCGCCGGAGATGAACGCGCCCAGATACGGGATGTAGGCGCCGATGAAGACGAGCGCGCCGAGCCCCCACGCCCCCGGCACCCGCAGGATCAGAAGCCCGACGGTGATGCAGATGGCGTCGATCAGCGCGATGAACGTGGTGCCGCGCATGAAGCCCTCGACGGCCTGGAAGGCGCGCCGGCCCATCGCCTCGACGATGTCGGCGGTGCCGCGCGGGGCGAGCGAGCGCATGGAGCCCATGGCGCGGTCGGAGTCGCGCAGGAAGAAGAAGACGAGCAGCAGCGCGAGGACGGCCATGGCGATCATCTCGCCGACGACGCTGAGCCCGCTGATCACTCCGGACGCGGCGGATCCGCCGAACTTGCCGAGCAGGTCCTTGGCGTTGGACGCCATGTCGTCCAGGGACGTCCCCGCGGCGCCGAAGTGCTCGGAGAGGTCGGTGGCGGCCTGCTTCAGGGAGGCGATGATCTGGTCGCCGGTGTCGATCAGGGCCTTGACCACGATGTACATCGCGCCGCCGACGACCGCGACGACGGCCGCGCAGGTGAGCCCCGCGGCCAGTGACCGCTGCACCTTCATCTTCAGGAGCCACCGGTAGACGGGCCCGAGCAGCGCCGTGCCGAGCAGGGCGAGCAGCACCGGTGTGACGGCCGTCTTGAAGATGACGACGAGCCAGATCGCCACGGCGGCCACGCCGGTGACGAGCAGGAGGACGGCGCACCAGGCGGCGGTACGCCGTGCGGGCTCGGGCAGGAGGGTGCTCACCCTCCTACCCGAGCATGGGCCGCGTGGGCCCGCACCTTATGTACGGCTACATGCCGTGCGCGATGTACGGCTACATGCCGTGCGCGATGTACGGCTACATGCCGTGCACGGCAGGGACCGTGCCGAGCAGACCCTTCTGGAAGTCCTCGAAGGCCTGCTGCAGCTCGGCCTGACTGTTCATCACGAACGGGCCGTAGTGCGCCATCGGCTCACGGATCGGCTGCCCGCCGAGCAGCACGACCTCCAGGTCGGGGGTGTTCCCGTCCTGCTTCTCGTCCGCGCGGACGGTCAGCGAGGAGCCCGAGCCGAAGACCGCCGTCTGGCCCATGTGCACCGGGCGGCGCTCGCCGCCGACCGTGCCGCGCCCTGCGAGCACGTACGCGAGGCCGTTGAAGTCCTCGCGCCAGGGCAGCGTGACCTCGGCACCGGGGCGCACGGTCGCGTGGATCATCGTGATCGGCGTGTGCGTGATGCCGGGTCCTTCGTGCCCGTCGAGCTCACCGGCGATGACGCGCAGGAGCGCGCCGCCGTCGGGGGTGGTCAGGAGCTGCACCTGGCCGCCGCGGATGTCCTGGTAGCGGGGGTCCATCATCTTGTCCCGCGCGGGCAGGTTCACCCACAGCTGGAGGCCGTGGAAGAGGCCGCCGGACTGGACGAGGGACTCCGGGGGCGCCTCGATGTGCAGGAGGCCGCTGCCCGCGGTCATCCACTGGGTGTCGCCGTTCTGGATGGTGCCGCCGCCACCGTTCGAGTCCTGGTGCACGAACGTGCCGTCGATCAGGTACGTGACCGTCTCGAAGCCGCGGTGCGGGTGCCAGGGGGTGCCCTTGGGCTCCCCGGCTCCGTACTCCACCTCGCCCATCTGGTCCATCATGATGAACGGGTCGAGGTACTTGTAGTTGATCCCCGCGAACGCCCGGCGCACCGGGAAGCCCTCGCCCTCGAAACCGCTCGGCGCGGTCGTGACGGCGAGCACGGGGCGGGCCACGGCGTCGGCGGACGCGGCCACACGGGGCAGGGTCAGCGGGTTCTCCACGGTCACAGCGGGCATGTCGGTGCCTCCTTCTCGTACGCTCAGTTTAGTTGAACGTAGAACTTCTTGCCACCGGGAACGGCGAGAGCCCGGAGGAAATTCCTCCGGGCTCAGGAAGGCGCCCCAAAGGGGCGCGGGGAACTGCGCGACCAGCCACGACGGCCCCGCACACGAAGACGACCAGGGGGCGAGGCCGGAGGCCGAGCAGCGGAGACCGCTCAGGGCTCAGCCGTACATCCGACGCATCGCGAAGTCGACCATCTGCTCGACGGCCTTGGCGTCGAAGACCATGCGGTGCTCGCCCTCCATGTCGAGCACGAAGCCGTACCCGGTGGGGAGGAGGTCGATGACCTCGGCGCCCGTGATCACGAAGTACTTGGACTCCTTGCCCGCGTACCGGCGCAGCTCCTTGAGGGAGGTGAACATCGGGATGACCGGCTGCTGGGTGTTGTGCAGGGCGAGGAAGCCGGGGTTGTCGCCGCGCGGGCAGTAGACCTTCGAGGTGGCGAAGGCCTGCTGGAAGTCCTCGGCGGACATCGAGCCCGTGGTGAAGGCGCGCACCGCGTCCGCGAGGGACGGGGGCGACGGCTCGGGGTAGAGCGGAGGCTGCTGGGCGTACCCCTGCGCGCCGCCTTGCATCTGCTGCGGCGGCGGCTGCGCCCCGGGCGGGGCGTACTGCTGCTGGGCGCCTGGGCTCTGGTCGTAGCCGTACATGACCGCAAGAGTACTGAGCCCGCACGAGGACTGAGTCACAGATGCCCTATTAGGGGTTGCTTCTTATTACTGGCGGGTAGCATCATCGTAGCTACTTACTGGTACAGATCCTGTTGATCCCTTTCTGCTTACGGAGCCGTCGCCATGGGGCACTACAAGTCGAATCTCCGCGACATCGAGTTCAACCTCTTCGAGGTGCTCGGCCGCGACAAGCTGTACGGCACCGGCCCGTTCGCGGAGATGGACGTCGACACCGCCAAGACCATCCTCGACGAGCTGCGCCGCCTCGCCGAGAACGAGCTGGCCGAGTCCTTCGAGGACGCCGACCGCAACCCGCCGGTCTTCGACCCCGAGACCAACACCGCGCCGGTCCCGGCGTCCTTCAAGAAGAGCTACCAGGCCTTCATGGACTCCGAGTACTGGCGCCTGGGCCTGCCCGAGGGCATCGGCGGCACGACCGCCCCCCGCTCCCTGATCTGGGGTTACGCGGAGCTGCTCCTGGGCGCCAACCCGGCCGTGTGGATGTACTCCTCCGGTCCGGCGTTCGCGGGCATCCTGCACGACGAGGGCAACGAGGCGCAGAAGAAGATCGCCGCGATCGCCGTCGAGAAGCAGTGGGGCTCGACGATGGTCCTGACCGAGCCGGACGCCGGTTCGGACGTCGGCGCGGGCCGCACCAAGGCGATCAAGCAGGAGGACGGCTCCTGGCACATCGAGGGCGTGAAGCGCTTCATCACGTCCGGTGAGCACGACATGTCGGAGAACATCCTCCACTACGTCCTCGCCCGCCCCGAGGGCCACGGCCCCGGCACGAAGGGCCTGTCGCTCTTCCTGGTCCCGAAGTACGAGTTCGACTGGGAGACCGGCGAGCTGGGCGCGCGCAACGGCGTGTACGCCACGAACGTCGAGCACAAGATGGGCCTCAAGGCGTCCAACACGTGCGAGATGACGTTCGGCGACCAGCACCCCGCCAAGGGCTGGCTGATCGGCGACAAGCACGACGGCATCCGCCAGATGTTCATGATCATCGAGTTCGCCCGCATGATGGTCGGCACGAAGGCCATCGCGACGCTCTCGACGGGTTACCTCAACGCCCTGGAGTACGCCAAGGAGCGCGTGCAGGGCCCGGACCTCGCCCAGTTCATGGACAAGACGGCGCCCAAGGTCACGATCACGCACCACCCGGACGTACGCCGCTCGCTGATGACGCAGAAGGCGTACGCGGAGGGCATGCGCGCCCTGGTCCTGCACACCGCGGCGGTCCAGGACGACATCCAGATCAAGGAGGCGGAGGGCGAGGACGCGTCGGCGCTCATCGCCCTGAACGACCTCCTGCTCCCCATCGTCAAGGGCTACGGCTCGGAGAAGTCGTACGAGCAGCTGGCGCAGTCGCTCCAGACGTTCGGCGGCTCGGGGTACCTCCAGGAGTACCCGATCGAGCAGTACATCCGTGACGCCAAGATCGACACCCTCTACGAGGGCACGACGGCCATCCAGGGCCAGGACTACTTCTTCCGGAAGATCGTCCGCAACCAGGGCGCCGCGCTGAACGGCCTCGCCGAGGAGATCAAGAAGTTCCTCGCGGTCGGCACGGGCGGCGAGAGCCTGGCCGGGGCCCGCGAGGAGCTGGCCAAGGCCGCGGTCGAGCTGGAGGCCATCGTCGGCGTCATGCTGACGGACCTCGCGGCGACCGAGCAGGACGTGAAGTCCATCTACAAGGTGGGCCTCAATACGACCCGCCTCCTGATGGTCTCCGGCGACGTGGTCGTCGGCTACCTCCTGCTGCGGGGCGCGGCGGTCGCCGCCGAGAAGCTGGAGACGGCCTCGGCCAAGGATGTCGCCTTCTACAAGGGCAAGATCGCGGCGGCCAAGTTCTTCGCGGCGAATGTCCTGCCGGGCGTCGGATACGAGCGGAAGCTCGCCGAGGGCGTGGAGCTGGACCTCATGGAGCTGGACGAGGCGGCGTTCTAGCCTCCGCGACTTTTCAGGTGGCCCGCTCCCTTCGGGGGGCGGGCCGCAGCGTTTCTGTCCCGCCCACCGCCTCGGGTGGGTATGGATGTGCTGCGGGGCGTTCTTCGTCTGCGGCGCCGTCCCCGCCTGCCCCGTCCCGCCGCTGCGTTTCTCTTGCTGAGGGCGGTGCTTCTTCGTCCGCGGCACCGTCCTGGCTTGCCCCGCCGCTGCGTCTCTCTTGCTGAGGGCGGTGCTTCTTCGTCCGCGGCACCGTCCTGGCTTGCCCCGCCGCTCCGTTTCTCTTGCTGAGGGCGGTGCTTCTTCGTCCGCGGCACCGTCCTGGCTTGCCCCGCCGCTCCGTTTCTCTTGCTGAGGGCGGTGCTTCTTCGTCCGCGGCACCGTCCTGGCTTGCCCCGCCGCTCCGTTTCTCTTGCTGAGGGCGGTGCTTCTTCGTCCGCGGCACCGTCCTGGCTTGCCCCGCCGCTGCGCGCCGGGTCTTTCCCGCCCACCCACCCGATCACCCCGCAGCATGTCCTGTCCCGCCGCTCCGCGGCGGATGTCTCCCTCCCGCCCACCCGATGCCCCGCAGCACATCCGCACCCGCTCGACGCTGCGGGGTAAACGGGTGGGTGGGAGGGGAAGACCCGCCGCGAAGCGGCGGCGCAGGCCGGGACCGGCGGCGCAGGCGAAGGACGGTCAGGGGACGCTGCGGGGTGAACGGGTGGGCGGGAGGGGGAGAGCCGGGCGCGCAGCGGCGGCGCAGGCGAAGGGGGACAGGGCGCGCAGCGGCGGCGCAGGCGAAGGGGGACAGGGCGCCCCGCAGAGGCCCCGGCGGCCAGGAGAGGGCGGGCCGCGGCGGTACAGCCAGGCCGGATGCGGGCAGATCCGGTACAGAACCTCCCGGAAAAGGGCACCCTCGCCCCGAGGAACCGCTAGCTAGGCTGGAAGCCATGAGCACACCTGCCCGCTTCGACCGCGGCCACTCCGACGACCTCATGACCTTCCTGGCGGCAAGCCCCTCCCCGTACCACGCAGTGGCGACCGCCGCGGAGCGGCTGGAGAAGGCCGGTTTCCGGCAGGTCGAGGAGACCGACGCCTGGGACGGGTCGACCGGCGGCAAGTATGTGCAGCGCGGCGGCGCGATCGTCGCCTGGTACGTCCCCGAAGGTGCCTCCGCGCACACCCCGTACCGCATCGTCGGCGCCCACACCGACTCCCCCAACCTCCGCGTCAAGCCGAAGCCGGACGCCGGCGCGCACGGCTGGCGGCAGGTCGCGGTCGAGATCTACGGCGGCCCCCTGCTCAACTCCTGGCTCGACCGCGACCTCGGCCTCGCGGGCCGGCTCTCGCTGCGGGACGGCTCCACGCGCCTGGTGAACATCGACCGGGCGCTCCTGCGCGTCCCGCAGCTGGCGATCCACATGGACCGCGGCGTGATCGCAGACGGCCTCAAGCTCGACAAGCAGAAGCACATGCAGCCCATCTGGGGGCTCGGCGACGACGTGCACGAGGGCGACCTCATCACCTTCCTGGAGGAGGAGTCGGGGCTCACCCCCGGCGACGTCACCGGCTGGGACCTGATGACGCACCCCATCGAGGCGCCCTCCTACCTCGGCCGCGACCGCGACCTCATCGCGGGCCCCCGCATGGACAACCTCCTCTCCGTGCACGCCTGTACGGCGGCGCTCGCCGCCGTCGCCACGGCGGACGGCGCCGACTCCCTCCCGTACATCCCCGTGCTCGCCGCCTTCGACCACGAGGAGAACGGCTCGCAGTCCGACACGGGCGCGGACGGCCCGCTGCTCGGCAGCGTCCTTGAGCGGTCCGTCTTCGCGCGCGGCGGCACGTACGAGGACAGGGCCCGCGCCTTCGCCGGCACCGTCTGCCTCTCCTCCGACACCGGCCACGCCGTGCACCCCAACTACGCGGAGCGGCACGACCCGACGCACCACCCGCGCGCCAACGGCGGCCCGATCCTCAAGGTCAACGTCAACAACCGGTACGCCACGGACGGCGCCGGACGTGCCGTGTTCGCCGCCGCGTGCGAGAAGGCCGGCGTGCCTTTCCAGAGCTTCGTCTCGAACAACGCGATGCCCTGCGGCACGACGATCGGGCCGATCACCGCGGCACGGCACGGCATCAAGACCGTCGACATCGGCGTCGCGATCCTCTCGATGCACAGCGTGCGCGAGCTGTGCGGGGCGGACGATCCGCACCTGCTGGCCAACGCGCTGGTGGCGTTCCTGGAAGGCTGAGGGATCGGGACCGACGGCTGAACGTCAATCTCCGCTTCTCCGTGTGGCCGTGGCGGGTCCGGGTACCCGGGTGCCAGCCACGACATAGGGAGGCGGTCCACATGGGCCTGGGCGGATGCATCATCCTCATCGCCGTCGGCGCCATACTGGCGTTCGCCACCGACTGGGAGATGGACGGCATCAATCTCACCGTCACCGGCCTGATCATGATGGCCGTGGGCGTGATCGGTGTCGCCGTGTTCACCAACGCACGCCGCAAGACGGTCGTGCCGCCGGGCGCCACGGTGATCAGGACGGAAGACGACCACCACCACTGACTCCACCAAGGCCACCGGCTCCGCCGGGCCCGGCAGCCACCCCACCCCGGCTGCCGGGCCCGTCACGGTGAACTCCCCCGGCTTGCCCTGCTGTCATGCGCGCCACGGGGTAGTCATGGCCCCATGAAACTTCTCGTACGCGACCGGCTGCTCGGCATCGGCGACGACTACTGGATCGAGGACGACCAAGGCCAGAAGGTCTTCCTCGTCGACGGCAAGGCGATGCGCCTACGCGAGACCTTCGAGCTCAAGGACATGCAGGGCCGCGTCCTCATCGACATCCGCGCCAAGATGCTGGCGCTGCGCGACACGATGCTGATCGAGCGGGAGGGCGAACCGCTGGCCACGGTCAAGCGCAAACGCCTCTCGCTCCTGCGCAACCACTACCGCGTGGAGCTGGTCGACGGCACCGAACTCGACGTGAGCGGCAAGATCCTGGACCGCGAGTTCGCCATCGAGTACGACGGCGAACTCCTGGCCGACATCTCGCGGCGCTGGTTCCGGGTCCGCGAGACGTACGGCCTCCACGTCACCAGGGACGACGCCGACGCGGCCCTGCTCCTGGCCGTCGCGGTCTGCGTGATCCGCCTGGCGGAGAAGGAACGGGGCGACGACGACTAATGGCCGGGGACAGCCGGCCGAGGGGCGGCGACTCCCAGCAACCGGTCCTTCAACGCGGGGAACTGCTCCCGCGTAGCCGCCACCCGGGAAGGGTCGAGGTCGACGGTGAGGATCTCCTCGCCGTCCCCCGCCTCGGCGAGCACCTCGCCCCAGGGGTCGACGACAACGCTGTGCCCGGCCTGGGGAACCCCGGCATGCGTACCGCCGGTGCCACAGGCGAGGACGTACACCTGGTCCTCGACCGCCCGCGCCCGGGCGAACAGCGTCCAGTGCTCCCGCCGCCGCGCGGGCCACCCCGCGGGAACGACGAACATCTCCGCGCCCGCGTCGACAAGCCCCCGGAACAGCTCGGGAAAGCGGAGGTCGTAGCACGTGGCGAGCCCGATCGCCGCCGAAGGCGTCCGCACCGTCACCAGCTCGCTGCCCGCCCCCATCAGGACGGCCTCGCCCTTGTCGAAGCCGAACCGGTGGATCTTCCGGTACGAGGCGGCGAGTTCGCCGTCGGGCGAGAAGACGAGCGAGGTGTTGTAGAGGTCGCCGGAAGCGTCCCGCTCCGGAATCGACCCCGCGTGCAGCCAGACGCCCGCGTCACTCGCGGCCTTGGCCATCGCCTCGTACGTAGGCCCCTCCAGCGGCTCCGCCTCGCTCGCGAACGACTCGTACGCGAAAGCGCCCGTGGTCCACAGTTCGGGAAGAACGACGAGATCCGGCCGCTCCCGCTCGGCCACCTCACGTACCAGTGAAGAGACCCGCGAGCGGCGGGAATTGACCGATTCGCCCTCGTCTACGGCGATCTGGATGAGGGAGGCGCGCACACTACCACCGTCCTGGCATTCGAGCCGTCAATGCAGGCCTACGATCGTCACACGAAAGCACTGCCGGGGTGCCTGCGGGCAGCGTAACTTAGCGTCCCAGACACCCACCGCCCGCGTACGACCGTCGAGGGGTCCCGTGAGTCTCCATCCCAGCCTGCAAACCTACGCCGACGCCTGGACCCAATCCGTATCAGCCATATCCGAGCTGGTGTCACCGCTCGCCGAGGGAGAGTGGAACTGGGCCACCCCCTGCCCCGGCTGGTCGGTGCGGGATGTCGTCTCCCATGTCATAGGCCTGGACTGCGAGATGCTGGGCGACCCGCGCCCCATCCACACCCTGCCCCGCGATCTGTACCACGTACAGACCGAGGGCCAGCGGTACATGGAGGTACAGGTCGACGTCCGGCGCCATCACACCGCGCCCGAGATGACCTCCGAGCTGGAGTACACGATCATCCGCCGCTCGCGGCAGCTGCGGAACGAGTCGCGCGACCCCTCCCACAAGATCCGCGGCCCGCTCGGCACCGAGCAGACCCTCGAACTGGCCACGCGGATGCGCGCGTTCGACGTCTGGGTGCACGAGCAGGATCTGCGGACGACGCTGAGGAAGCCCGGCAACCTGGACTCCCAGGGCGCGCTCGTGGCGCGCGATCTCCTCCTGCACGGCCTGCCCAAGGTGGTCGCCAAGAAGGCCGCCGCGCCGGCGAATTCGGCGGTCGTCCTCGATGTGAGCGGCCCCGTCGAGTTCCTGCGCACGGTCCGCGTCGACGCCGACGGCCACGCCACGGTCGACAGCGCCCCCTCGCTCGGCCCGCTCGCGACGCTGAGCCTGGACTGGGAGACGTACTTCCGCCTGGCGTGCGGCCGCATCACGTACGCGTCCGTGGCCGACCGGATCAAGGTCGAGGGCGATCACGGCCTGGGCGAGGCGATCCTGCGGGAGTTCGCGGTCACGCCGTAGCCCTCGGGGCGCGTGGGGCCTCAGACGGGTACGTGCACGGCCTCCACGCGGCTGGCGACGAGCCGCTCCCTCTCCCGGCGCACCGCGCGCGTCCGCAGCCGCAGGATCTGGCTGAGGCCGATCGCTTCGAGGACGAAGACGGCGGAGAAGGCGATGCGGTAGTTGTCGCCGGTCGCGTCCAGGAGGACGCCGATGGCGAGCAGGGTCGTCATGGAGGCGACGAAGCCGCCCATGTTCACGATGCCGGAGGCGGTGCCCTGCCGCTCCGGCGGGTTGGCGGGCCGCGCGAAGTCGAAGCCGATCATGGACGCGGGCCCGCAGGAGCCGAGTACGACGCAGAGCGCGACGAGGAGCCCCATCGGGGCGTGGTCGCCGGGGTAGTGGATGGTGACCGCCCACATCGTGGCCGTCGCGGCGACGGTGCCGATGGCCAGGGGCGTGCGGGCCGCGTGGTGCCGGGCGACGATCTGGCCGTAGATCAGGCCCACCACCATGTTGGACAGCACGACGAGGGTGAGCAGCGCCCCGGCGGTCGCGCGCGAGAGCCCCTGCGCCTCGACGAGGAACGGCAGGCCCCACAGGAGCAGGAAGACCATCGCGGGGAACTGCGTGGTGAAGTGCACCCACAGGCCGAGCCGGGTGCCGGGCTCGCGCCAGCTGAGGGCGATCTGCTTGCGCACGAAGGCACCGCCGGTGTGCCGCACGGGCGCCGGCTCGTGGCCCTCGGGGTGGTCCTTGAGGAACAGCGTCATCAGTACGAGGACGACGACGCCGCAGAGCGCGCTGCCGGCGAAGGCCGCGGTCCAGCCGACGGAGTGCAGGAGCCGGGCGAGGACGAGGGTGGAGACGAGGTTGCCCGCCATGCCGACCAGACCGGCGAGCTGGGCGACCATCGGGCCGCGCCGGGCCGGGAACCAGCGGGTGCCGAGGCGCAGCACGCTGATGAAGGTCAGCGCGTCACCGCAGCCGAGCAGCGCGCGGGACGCGAGCGCCATCCCGTACGAGGGCGAGAACGCGAAGCCGAGCTGTCCGAGCGTGAAGAGCACGACTCCGATGGTCAGCACGCGCTTGGTGCCGAGCCGGTCGACCATCAGGCCGACGGGTATCTGCATGCCCGCGTAGACGAGGAGTTGGAGGATCGAGAAGGTGGAGAGCGCGGACGCGTTGACGTGGAAGCGGTCTGCGGCGTCGAGTCCGGCGACGCCGAGCGAGGTCCGGAAGATGACGGCGACGAAGTAGACGGCGACGCCGATGCCCCAGACGAGCACGGCCTTCCTGCCGCCGGGAGGATCACCGGGCAGGGAGACGGGCGCGGAGGCGGAGCTCATCGGGACCACCTCCGGGCGCGCCACGTGCTCCTACGGCGCGGGTTTGCTGCGGAGATACGGGTGGGCGGGCGGGAAACACGCCGCGAAGCGGCAGAAGAAAACCCACCGACGGCGGACGGCAGCCCGTCAAAGAGCACCCTCACCGAACCTCACCCCGAGCAAGATCCCGAAACCACCCGACGTGCCGGGTGACCACACCCACCGCCGCGTCCGCGTCCCCGGCCCGCAAAGCCCCAAGAATCTCCTCGTGCTCGGCGAGCGTCTTGGCGATCCGGTCGGGATGCGAGTGCATCACCGCGACCCCCATCCGCAACTGCCGGTCCCGAAGCTGGTCGTACAGCCGGGCCAGGATCTCGTTCCCCCCGCTGCGCACGATCTCCGCGTGGAAACAGCGGTCGGTGACGGCCGCTTCCGCGAGGTCCCCCGCGGCGGCCTGCTCCCGCTGCCGGGCCAGCAGCTCTTCGAGGCGGGCGATCAGCCCCGGCGGCGCGGGCACCGCCTTGCGCACCGAGTGCGTCTCCACCAGGAGCCGCGTCTCGACGACGTCGGCGATCTCCTGCACGGACACCGGCAGGACCAGCGCCCCCTTCTTCGGATAGAGGCGCAGGAGCCCCTCCACCTCCAGCTTCAGGAGGGCCTCGCGCACCGGAGTGCGGGACACCCCGACGGCCTCGGCGAGCTCGCCCTCGGTGAGCAGCGTGCCGCCCTCGTACCGGCGGTCGAGCACGCCCTGCTTGACGTGCGCGTACACGCGCTCCGCGGCGGGTGGTTGCTTCAGGGCCCCAGCGGGGGGCGAGGCGGGTGCGACAGGCATGCGCACAGCATAGATACAACACGTACCCATGAGGACGTCCAGTCCACGATTCGGACTTCACCCCCCTGGGAGCACATCCATCCGCCCCTCTCGTGCGTCTCACCATCGAGCGGCACCCTCATGTGGCCGCATTCCAGGGGCATTTGGAGCACAGACCTTGAAAACCCGCATTAAGGGCATTCGTCGCGCATCGGCCGTTATCGTCACCGCGGGTGCGGTACTCGCGGGCGGAGCCCTCACGACCCCGGCCCATGCGGCCGCGCTTCCCAAGCCGTCGATCGCCGCCAAGGGCGGCTTCGTGATGAACAACGGCACGGGCAAGACGCTCTTCACCAAGTCCGCGGACACCCGCCGGTCCACCGGCTCCACCACCAAGATCATGACGGCCAAGGTGGTGCTCTCGCAGCCGAACCTGAACCTCAACTCCAAGGTCAAGATCGAAAAGGCCTACAGCGACTACATCGTCAGGAACACCGCCTCGTCCGCCCGCCTGATCGTCGGCGACAAGGTCACCGTCCGCCAGCTCCTGTACGGCCTGATGCTGCCGTCCGGCTGCGACGCGGCGTACGCGCTCGCGGACAAGTTCGGCAAGGGCAACACCCGCTCGGCGCGCGTGAAGTCGTTCATCGGCAAGATGAACACGCAGGCCAGGAGCCTCGGCCTGACGAACACCCACTTCGACTCGTTCGACGGCATCGGCGGCGCGGGCAACTACTCCACGCCCCGCGACCTGACGAAGCTCGCCAGCAGCGCGATGAAGAGCTCCACGTTCCGCACGGTCGTGAAGACGAAGTCGACGAAGCAGAAGGTCACCACGAAGAGCGGTGGCTACCGCTACATGTCGTGGTCGAACACGAACAACCTGCTCAGCAGCTACAGCGGCGCGATCGGCGTGAAGACCGGCTCCGGCCCGCAGGCCAAGTACTGCCTGGTCTTCGCCGCGACCCGCAACGGCAAGACGGTCATCGGCACGGTCCTCACCTCGACCTCCGCGACCAACCGCACGAAGGACGCGAAGAAGCTGATGGACTACGGCTTCAAGAAGTAGGCCCGACGCGGTAGCCCCCGAGGGGGAAACGAAGAGGGCCCGCCGCAGCACGCGGCGGGCCCCCTCTTCGTACGGGCTACGCCCAGGTGATGAGCCGCTTGGGCTGCTCCAGGATCGCCGCCACGTCGGCGAGCACCTTGGAGCCGAGCTCGCCGTCGACCAGGCGGTGGTCGAAGGAGAGCGCGAGCGTCGTCACCTGACGCGGCTTGACCTTGCCCTTGTGGACCCAGGGCTGGAGCTTGATCGCGCCGACCGCGAGGATCGCGGACTCGCCGGGGTTCAGAATCGGCGTACCGGTGTCGACGCCGAAGACGCCGACGTTCGAGATGGTGACCGTGCCGCCCTGCATCGCGGCCGGGGTCGTCTTGCCGTCCTTGGCCGTGGACACCAACTCACCGAGCGAAGCAGCCAGTTCCGGCAGCGTCTTGGCGTGCGCGTCCTTGATGTTCGGGACGACCAGGCCGCGCGGGGTCGCCGCGGCGATGCCCAGATTCACGTAGTGCTTCTGGACGATCTCCTGGTTCGCCTCGTCCCAGGCCGCGTTGACGTCCGGGTTGCGCCGGATCGCCACGAGCAGCGCCTTGGAGATGAGCAGGAGCGGATTGACCCGCAGGCCCGCGAAGGCCTTGTCCACCTTGAGCTCGTCGACCAGCTTCATCGTCCGCGTCACGTCCACCGTCACGAACTCCGTGACGTGCGGCGCCGTGAAGGCCGAGCCGACCATCGCCTGGGCGATGGCCTTGCGGACGCCCTTGACGGGGATCCGCGTCTCGCGGGCGTCGCCGCCCACCACCGGGGCGGCAGCGGCGGGCACGTCGGCGGCCACCGGCTGCGGTGCGGACACGGTGGCGGAGGCGGGGGCGGGGGCGGTGGCGGTGGCGGCAGCGGGCGTCGCGGCGGAGGCCACCGCCGCGTGCACGTCCTCGCGCGTGATGATCCCGTCGGGCCCGGACGGGACGATGGCCGTGAGGTCAACTCCCAGGTCCTTGGCGAGCTTGCGCACCGGCGGCTTGGCCAGCGGACGCTCACCGGCGGGGGCTGCCGGGGCGGTAGCTCCCGGGGCCGGGGCAGCCGGGGCGGGAGCGGCAGCCGTACCGGAGCCGTTCAGTTCGACCTGGACCGCCGCCGCGTAGTACGTTCCCGCGGCCTCGGCCTGCTCCGAAGCGGCCTTGCGCGCCCGGCGCTTCGTCGAGGACTCGGCGACCCCATAGCCCACGAGCACGGGCTGCCGGCCCGTGGGAGCGGCTTCCTCCTCGGCAGCCGCAGGGGCGGCCTCCTGCACCGGGGCGGCGGCCTCAGCCGGGGCGGCGGTCTCAGCCGGGGCGGCGGTCTCGGCGGCTGCGGCGGGCGCACTGCCGCCGGACACGTCCACCGCGATGATCACCTGGCCGACATCGACCGTGGTGCCCTCGGGGAAGCGCAGTTCATGCACGACACCGTTGAACGGGATGGGCAGCTCGACGGCGGCCTTGGCCGTCTCGACCTCGCACACCACCTGCCCGTCGGTGACCGTGTCGCCCGGCGCCACGAACCACTTGAGGATCTCCGCCTCGGTGAGCCCCTCGCCCACGTCGGGCATCTTGAACTCGGCCAGCGCAGCGTCTGTCATCGTCGTCACGACCCTCTCCCTCAGTACGCCAGCGAGCGGTCGACAGTGTCGAGCACCCGGTCGAGGCCCGGCAGGTACTCCTCTTCCAACCGCGCCGGCGGATACGGCGCGTGGAAGCCGCCGACCCGAAGGACGGGAGCTTCGAGGTGGTAGAAGCAGCGCTCGGTGATGCGGGCCGCGATCTCCGCGCCCGTGCCCAGGAAGACCGGGGCCTCGTGGACCACGACCAGCCGCCGCGTCTTCTCGACCGAGGCCTGCACGGTGTCGAAGTCCATCGGCGACATGGAGCGCATGTCCACGACCTCAAGGGACTTGCCCTCTTCGGCGGCGGCCGCCGCGGCCTCCAGACAGACCTTCACCATCGGGCCGTACGCGGCGAGCGTCAGGTCCGTGCCCTCGCGGGCGACCCGGGCCTTGTGCAGCGGCGCCGGGATGGCGTCCGTGTCGACCTCGCTCTTGTCCCAGTAGCGGCGCTTCGGCTCGAAGAAGATCACCGGGTCGTCGCTCTGGATGGCCTGCTGCATCATCCAGTAGGCATCCGAGGAGTTCGAGGGCGAGACGACCTTGAGGCCCGCCACGTGCGCGAACAGCGCCTCGGGCGACTCGCTGTGGTGCTCGACGGCGCCGATGCCACCGCCGTACGGAATCCGGATGACGACCGGCATCTTGATCTTGCCGAGCGCGCGGGCGTGCATCTTCGCGAGCTGCGTGACGATCTGGTCATACGCCGGGAAGACGAAGCCGTCGAACTGGATCTCCACCACCGGGCGATAGCCCCGAAGCGCCAGGCCGATGGCCGTGCCGACGATGCCGGACTCGGCGAGCGGGGTGTCGATGACACGGTCCTCGCCGAAGTCCTTCTGCAGCCCGTCCGTCACCCGGAAGACGCCGCCGAGCTTGCCGACGTCCTCGCCCATGATGAGGACCTTGGGGTCGGTGTCGAGCGCGGTGCGCAGCGATTCGTTGATCGCTTTGGCGAGGGGAAGTTTCTGTACGCCCATGGTCACTTACCGCCTTCGTCCGCGAACGACGCCTGGTACGCGGCGAACTGGGCGCGCTCCTCGTCGACCAGCGCATGCCCGTCCGCATACGCGTTCTCGAAGATCGCCATCAGATCCGGATCCGGCATCGCCCGCACCACCTCTCGCACTCGCTTTCCCAACGCTTCGCTCTCCGCCTCGAGTTCCGCGAAAAATCCCTCATCCGCGTGACCTTCGGCCTCGAGGTAGGTCCGCAGGCGCAGGATCGGGTCCTTGGCCTCCCAGGCCTCGCGCTCCTCGTCCCTGCGGTACTTGGTCGGGTCGTCGGACGTGGTGTGCGCGCCCATGCGGTAGGTGAACGCCTCGATGAGCGCCGGGCCCTCGCCCGTACGCGCCCGCTCAAGGGCCCACTTGGTGACGGCGAGCACCGCGAGCACGTCGTTGCCGTCGACCCGCACGCCCGGGAAGCCGAAGCCCTGCGCGCGCTGGTAGAGCGGCACCCGGGTCTGCTTCTCGGTGGGCTCGGAGATCGCCCACTGGTTGTTCTGGCAGAAGAACACGACCGGGGCGTTGTAGACCGCGGAGAAGGTGAACGCCTCGGCGACGTCGCCCTGGCTGGACGCGCCGTCACCGAAGTACGCGATCACGGCCGAGTCCGCGCCGTCCTTGGCCACGCCCATCGCGTAACCGGTGGCGTGCAGGGTCTGCGAGCCGATGACGATCGTGTACAGGTGGAAGTTGTTGGTGTTCGGGTCCCAGCCGCCGTGGTTCACGCCGCGGAACATCCCGAGCAGATTGGTCGGGTCGACCCCGCGGCACCAGGCGACGCCGTGCTCGCGGTAGGTCGGGAAGACGTAGTCGTCCTCGCGCGTGGCACGGCCCGAGCCGATCTGGGCGGCCTCCTGGCCGAGCAGCGACGCCCACAGGCCCAGCTCGCCCTGGCGCTGCAGGGAGGTGGCCTCGGCGTCGAAGCGGCGGGTGAGGACCATGTCGCGGTAGAGGGCACGCATGTCGTCGGCGGTGATGTCCGCGACGTACGAGTCGTACTCGGCGTTCTTGACCCGCTTGCCCTCGGGGGTCAGCAGCTGGACAAGCTGGGGTTCCGTGCTTTTCTTCGGCGCGGCCTTCTTGGCGCTTGCGCGCTTCCCGCCGCTGGTCGTGCTGCGGCGCGGTGTGCGCGCGGCGGTGCTCTCCACGGTCACGTGTGCTCCTCCGTCGGTCCGGCCCCCGGGATTACCGGGTAAGCCAGTGCGGCTCGCCTGATCCGTGCCCGCGCACGGGGTGGGTGCGACTCGGCCGGGAACAGGCGTGACAGGTGCCCCGGCGAGCGCCCTGCACAATGCACGTTACCCAGTGCTTCCCAATTCTGTGAAACCCCATCTGACCTGCGAATTTGCTTGGATTTCCAAGTATCTGACTGCTTGGATTTCCGAGTAAATGCAGAAAGTCGGGAACAGTTCCTGGTCACAGCACTGATCACAGCCTGGCAGGGGGCCGGAACACCGGCACGTTATCCCGGCCACCCCGCGCACGGGAAGAGTTCAGCTCAGGCACTGCGAGAGATCGTGTGTGAGACTGGCTCCGTGCGCGAAGACGGAAAAATTACGGTATTTCTCCTCGACGACCATGAAGTGGTCCGCCGTGGAGTCCATGAGCTGCTCTCCGTGGAGTCCGACATCGAGGTCGTCGGCGAAGCCGGAACGGCCGCGGACGCCCTGGTCAGGATCCCCGCGACGCGACCAGATGTGGCCGTGCTCGACGTGCGTCTTCCGGACGGCAGCGGCGTCGAGGTCTGCCGCGAGATCCGTTCACAGAACGAGGACATCAAATGCCTGATGCTCACCTCGTTCGCGGACGACGAGGCTCTCTTCGACGCGATCATGGCAGGCGCTTCCGGCTATGTCCTGAAGGCCATTCGCGGCAATGAACTCCTCTCCGCCGTACGGGATGTGGCAGCAGGAAAGTCTCTGCTCGACCCCGTCGCCACGGCCCGGGTCCTGGAGCGCCTGCGCGACGGAAACACCCCCAAGGGCGACGACCGTCTGTCGAACCTCACGGACCAGGAGCGCAAGATCCTCGACCTGATCGGCGAGGGTCTGACCAACCGGGTGATCGGCGAACGGCTGCACCTCGCCGAAAAGACGATCAAGAATTACGTGTCCAGCCTGCTCTCCAAGCTCGGCATGGAGCGGCGCTCGCAGGCGGCGGCGTACGTGGCGCGCATGCAGGCGGAACAGAACCACTGACACACACTCGTCACCCTGCGTCACGGTTTGTGCTCGGAAACGGGACTTACGTCCCCGTCCCCTAGGGGCGGGATCCCCTTCCCCGGCCCCCCGCCGGTGCCGGAGGGTGGACGCATGCCTTCCGACGATCTGGAACAGGACGAACGGCTCGCCTTCGAACTGCTCGGCCGCACCGACTACGGCCGGGTCGCGACCAGCATGCGCGCGCTGCCCTTCCTCGCCGCCGCCCGCCACGTCGTCGTGGACGGGCGCATCCTGCTGCGGATGCACAAGGGATACGGCTACCACCAGGCCTGCGTCGGCAGTGTCGTCGCCTACGGGGCGGACAACCTCAGCGCGGAGACCGCGCGCACGGGCCAGTGGACCGTGCAGTTCGTCGGCCTCTGCGAGGCGATCGAGCCGACCAACGACGAGCTGGAACTCTTCGGCCCCGGCCCGCACTACGTGGACGGCGAGCTCTACGACCCGGTCTACCTGCGCATAGAGCCGCAGCTAGCCACGGTGCACACCCTGCACGGCGGCCGGCAGCGGCAGCTTCAGCGCATGACCTCGTAGAGCCTTCGACAACAGACGCACGCGCGCGTGGAGCCCGGAAGGGCTCCACGCGCGCGTGCGTCTCGTTCACGGGCCCGTACCACGGGCCTGTACGCCTCGGCTCAGCCTTCGGCGCCGCTGTTGGCCTCGCCCTCCGTGCCGCCGGTCACCGGCGATTCGTCACCGCCACCCGTAGGGGTGGGGTCGTCGGTCGGCGTCGTCGGGTCGTCCGTCGGCTCGGTGGGCTCGTCCGTCGGCTCCGTCGGGTCGTCCGTCGGCTGGCTCTCGGTCGGCGTCGTGGGATTCGTCGGGCCGGTGGTGTTCGGCTGTTCCGGGGTGTAGCTGCCCTGACCGCCGGAGCCGTCGCCCGGCAGCGTCTCCTCGTCCGAGGTGTCCTCTTCCGGACTCTTGCTCGGCTTCTTCGTCTCCGACTGGCTCGTCGGGGCCTTGGTCGGGCCTTCCTTTTCCTTCTGCTTGCCGTCGCCCGCCGTCAGCGCGTACGCGACACCCACGGCGATCGCGATGACCGCGAGCACCGCGAAGATCCACATCTTGCCCCGGCCGCCACGGCCGTTCCCGTCGCGGTGACCGCCCTCGAAGCCGCCGTCGTCGCCGCCCGGGGGACGCAGCATGGCGCCCGGGATCTGCGCGGTGCCGGAGTCGCCCGGGTGCTGCATCGCGGTGGTGCCCGCGACGCCCATCGCCGGGGTGCTGCCGCCCTCGTGCATGCCCGCCAGGTCGACGGGACCGGTGTTCCAGGTCCCGGTGTGGCTGCCCTGCTCGTGCAGCATCTGGAGCCCGTACTGGACCAGACCGCGCATTTCCTCGGCCGTCTGGAACCGGTCGTCCGGGTCCTTGGCGAGCGAACGCATCACCAGGCCGTCCAGCTCCGGCGGCGACCCGTCGGAGGTCTCGGACGGCGGTACGGGGATGTCCTGGACGTGCTGGTAGACCACGGACAGCGGCGTCTCACCGGTGAACGGGGGCCGCAGCGCGAGGAGTTCGTAGAGCAGACAGCCGGTCGCGTACAGGTCGGAACGGTGGTCGACGGCCTTGCCGAGCGCCTGCTCCGGGGAGAGGTACTGGGGCGTGCCCATGACCATGCCGGTCTGGGTCATCGTCGACTGCGCGCCGTGCAGGGCACGGGCGATACCGAAGTCCATCACCTTCACCGCGCCGGTGTCGGTGATGATCACGTTCGCGGGCTTGATGTCGCGGTGCACGATGCCGTGCTGGTGCGAGTACGCGAGCGCCTCGAGCACCCCGGAGACGATGATCAGGGCCTGCTCGGGACCCGGCGCCTCCGCGTTGAGCAGCAGATCGCGGATCGTCCGGCCCTCGACGATCTCCATGACGATGTACGGGACGACGCTCGGCCCGACGACGTCCTCGCCGGAGTCGTAGACCGCCACCACCGCATGGTGGTTGAGCCCCGCCACCGACTGGGCCTCGCGCGTGAAGCGGGCCTTGGAGACCGGGTCCTCCGCGAGGTCGGAGCGGAGCAGTTTGACGGCGACCGTACGACCGAGACGTACGTCCTCGGCCGCGAACACCTCCGCCATGCCGCCCCGGCCGAGTCTGTGGGTCAGCCGATACCGGCCGTCCCCGACAAGTCCGCCGTTACCCCACAACTCCGGCGCGTCTGACATACCGCCGCCACTCGCCTCGGGGTCGGACGGGCCCTGAGCGCGCTGCGTCTGTGCCATCAGTCCTCGCCGTCGTTTCTGGTCGTGGTGCTTGGTGGTACTGGGGGAACCCCGCCGGGCCACGCTACAGCCTTCGCGCGGCGCGGCGGTTCGAGGTGGACCGGACATCAAACCCGCCGGGGACCCTCGCACGCAAACTTGTAACGCTTCCGAGACGCTTCTTGCGCGTACGGTCACGGAACGGGCATCGAGCTTGACGTGGCACTGCCCTCGGGCAGACTTGGCCAGGAATAGCGGGAATCGATCACCGACCGCGGAGCCGTCCGGCACACCGCGCCGATGGGGGACGCACGACATGAGCAGCCAGGACGGCGCACAGGGACGGTATGCGGGGCGCTCGCTGGCCGGTGGCCGGTACCAGCTGCGCGATCTTCTCGGTGAGGGCGGCATGGCCTCCGTTCACCTCGCATACGACTCCGTACTCGACCGTCAAGTCGCGATCAAGACGCTTCACAGCGAGCTCGGACGCGAGCAGTCCTTCCGCGAGCGCTTCCGCCGCGAGGCCCAGTCGGTGGCCAAGCTCACGCACACGAACATCGTCTCGGTCTTCGACACCGGCGAGGACGAGCTCGACGGCGCGACGATGCCGTACATCGTCATGGAGTACGTGGAGGGCAAGCCGCTCGGCTCCGTCCTCGACGCTTCCGTCGCCCAGTTCGGCGCCATGCCGAGCGACCAGGCCCTGAAGATCACCGCCGATGTGCTCGCCGCGCTCGAGATCAGCCACGAGATGGGCCTGGTCCACCGCGACATCAAGCCCGGCAACGTGATGATGACGAAGCGCAACGTCGTCAAGGTCATGGACTTCGGCATCGCCCGCGCCATGCAGTCCGGCGTCACCTCCATGACGCAGACCGGCATGGTCGTCGGCACCCCCCAGTACCTCTCGCCGGAGCAGGCGCTCGGCCGCGGCGTGGACGCCCGGTCCGACCTCTACTCCGTCGGCATCATGCTCTTCCAGCTGACCACCGGACGGCTGCCCTTCGAGGCGGACTCCCCGCTGGCCATCGCGTACGCGCACGTCCAGGAGGAGCCGGTCGCTCCGTCCTCGATCAACCGCTCGCTGCCGCCCGCGGTGGACGCGATCGTCGCCCGTGCGCTCAAGAAGAACCCGAACGAGCGTTTCCCGACCGCCGAGGCCATGCGCGACGAGTGCCTGCGCGTCGCCCAGTCCTTCCAGGCGGCCGCGCCGAGCATCGTGCCGGGCGCCCAGACGGCGAGCGGCGCGGGCGTCGGCGCCTCGGTCTTCCCGCCGGTCGACTCCTCGCTCCCGCAGCAGGGCGGCGTCCAGACGCCGTACCAGCCGGGCCCGGGTACGTACGGCCCCGCCACACCGGCCCCCGTGACCCCGGGGTACGGCTACCCGCAGCAGGGTGGCTACCCGACCCCGGCGCCCACGAACGCGTACGCCCCGCAGGCCGCGCAGACCCCGCCGCCGTACACGCTCTCGCCGCAGCCCGCGCAGACGTCCGTACAGGGCGGCGGTTCCGGCTCGGGCGGTGGCAAGCGGAACATGCCGGTGGTCGTCGGCTCGATCGTCGTCGCGCTGCTCGCCATCGGCGGTGTGATCGCGGCGGTCTCGCTGAGCGGTGACGACGGCGGCAAGGACCCCAAGGAGAAGGAGTCGAACGCGCCGGTGGCGGGTCATCGGGGTCCGGACCGGTCCAAGACGATCGACACCGATGAGTGCACCGAGCCGGAGACCGCGTACAACGACGAGAACAAGATCAAGGTCCCGGACTTCACGTTCCAGGACTGGCGCTCCGTGCAGAAGTGCCTGCAGGCGGCGGGCTGGCAGTACGACAAGCGCACGGTGGACGAGAACACCTACGGGGAGGACACCGTCATGGTGCAGTCCCCCAAGGAAGGCTCCGACATCGACCCGGACGACGTGGACATCGAGTTCACGATCTCCACGGGCAACCCGGCCTGAGCCGCAGCAGCAGCAGCAGCAACTGAGCCTGCGCAGCAACTGAAACGAAGGGCCCGGTCACCTCGTGACCGGGCCCTTCGCGTTGTCGTGTGCGGCTCGCCCGAAGGCGTCGCGTCTAGGGGTGTCTAGAGGTAAGGCCCTCCGGTGCGCCCCGCGATGCCGCCGTCCTCTTCCTCCTCGCCGCCGCCCACACCGGGCGGCAACGCGCGCCGCATCGATTCGAGCTGCGCCCGCGCCGCCATCTGCTGCGCGAAGAGGGCCGTCTGGATCCCGTGGAAGAGACCCTCGAGCCAGCCCACCAGCTGGGCCTGCGCGATGCGCAGCTCGGCGTCGCTGGGCACTCCGTCATCGGTGAAGGGGAGGGAGAGGCGTTCCAGTTCCTCGACGAGCTCGGGGGCGAGACCGTCCTCGAGCTCCTTGACCGAACTGGCGTGGATCTCCTTGAGCCGTACCCGGCTCGCCTCGTCGAGAGGTGCCGCCCGCACCTCCTCGAGCAGCTGCTTGATCATGCTGCCGATACGCATGACCTTCGCCGGCTGTTCGACCATGTCCGTCACCGGGACCTCACGGGATTCGTCGTCTCCGCCGCCGCCGAGCGCCATTCCGTCCTGTCCGACAACCAGGACCTGGGGGCTCTCCGGCGACCGTTCGTTCCTCGGCATCTCCATGCCGCCATTCTCTCGCACGCGTACATCACACATCGGTGGTGCCCCCATTTGCCGCTGATCCACCGTGCACGAGGGGGCCGGTCGTGTACGAAGGGGCCGACCGTGCAGGAGAGGGCCGACCGTGTCAGCCGCGGCGCAGCCGCACGGCGAAGAATCCGAGACCGAGGCCGATGAGGACCAGGCCGCTGCCGAGCGGCAGGACGCGCAGGCCGGGCAGGGCGGGTTCGGTGGCGGTCCGCCGGGTGGCGTCGGACGCGGTGGTCCGGGTCTCGCCGGTCTGGGTCTCGGCGGTCTTCTTCTCTGGGACCGGCTCCGGTGTTCGGGGCGGCACCGACACCGAGGGGGGCGGAGGCGGCGGCACCGGATCCGCACGTCCCGGCCGGGCCCGGCCGTCGCCGGACACGCTTCCGGCGCGGGTCTCGCCGGGGGAGGGGTCAACCGCGTACGACAGGGAGAGGGATGAGACGGCCAGGAGCAACGTCACGAGCAACGTCAGGACCGACAAGGGGCGAAGCCATGGAGTCACCGTGCTGACCCCCTCCCGCTACCGGGTCGCCAAGATCAAAAGAGATCACTGAAGCTGCATCAAGCGTCACACAGCGACACAACTCCGGCATCTCGACTGACCTGGCGACCCGGCGGCGGGAGCGCAGCGCCCGGTAAGGGACGGGGGGAACTGCGCGACGAGCCCCCACCGGCCCGCGGGTCGATCACCCCACGCCAGGGGCGCGACTCCAGCGGCGCGCCTAGCGGACGAGCAGCACCTTCCCGATGTGCGTGCTCTCCTCCAGCACGCGATGGGCGGCCGCCGCGTCACTCATCGGCACCGTTTGGTCGACGATCGGGCGTACGTGGCCCGCGGCGATCAGCGGCCACACGTGCTCGCGCACCGCCGCGACGATCGTCGCCTTCTCCTCGGCGGGACGGCCCCGCAGCGAGGTCGCGGTGACGGCGGCGCGCTTGCCGAGGAGCGTGGCGATGTTCAGCTCGCCCTTGACCCCGCCCTGCATGCCGATGATCGCGAGACGGCCGTTGGTCGCGAGGGACTGCACGTTCCGGTCCAGGTACTTGGCGCCCATGTTGTCGAGGATGACGTCCGCGCCCGCGCCGTCCGTGGCCTTCTTGATCTCCTCGACGAAGTCCTGCTCGCGGTAGTTGATGAGGATGTCCGCGCCGAGTTCGCCGCAGAAGTCGAGCTTCTCCTTGGTGCCCGCCGTGACCGCCACCTTGGCGCCGACGGCCTTGGCCAGCTGGATCGCCATGGTGCCGATGCCGCTGGAGCCGCCGTGCACGAGGAACGTCTCGCCGGGCCGGAGGTGGGAAATCATGAAGACGTTGGACCAGACCGTCGAGGTCACCTCGGGCAGCGCGGCCGCCGTGACGAGGTCGACGCCCTCGGGCACGGGCAGCAACTGTCCGGCGGGGACGACGACCTGCTCGGCGTAGCCACCGCCGGCGAGCAGCGCGCACACCTCGTCGCCGATCTCCCAGCCGGAGACGCCGGGGCCGATGTCGGTGACGCGGCCCGCGCACTCGAGCCCCGGGTAGGGGGACGAGCCGGGTGGCGGGTTGTAGAAGCCCTGGCGCTGGAGCAGATCGGCGCGGTTCACGGCGCTGGCCACGACGTCGACCAGCACCTCACCCTCGCCGGGTACGGGATCGGGGACCTCGGCCCATACGAGCGCTTCGGGTCCACCGGCTTCGGGGATCGTGATCGCATGCATGCGGGCGAGGCTACTCCCTGCGGATTCCGGCCGGTCCGACTACGTGCGCAGACCGCCACGCGGCGGATTCGACCGGGCGTCGGGTGCCATCGGTGACGTCGGCGTCGCCCGCACGATGGTGATCAGCCGGTCCATCAACTGCAGCTTCCCGACAGCAGGATCGTCGTATCCGAGCACTCGATGCCCGCGTACGACACTGACCACCAGATCGTCCGTCTCACGGACGCCCATGCCCACTTCGGCCTTTATCACCGGCCGTTCGACGAGATCGAGCCCGCTGCCCTGCTGGATCAGATCCTCCATGACCATGCCCGCGCTCGGGCTGAGCACGGAGAGGCCGAGCAGCCGTCCCGCCGCGCTGGCGCTGGTGATCACCGCGTCGGCGCCGGACTGGCGCAGCAGCGGCGCGTTCTCCTCCTCGCGCACCGCGGCCACGATCTTGGCCCCGCGGTTCATCTGCCGGGCGGTCAGCGTGACCAGGACGGCGGTGTCGTCGCGCTGGGTCGCGATGATGATCTGGCGGGCGCGCTGCACCTCGGCACGGAGCAGCACGTCGCTGCGCGTCGCATCGCCGATGACGCCCGCGTAGCCCTCGGCTGTGGCGGCGTCGACGACCTTGGCGCTCGGGTCGACCACCACGATCTGCTCGGGCTTCAGACCGGTCGCACAGACGGTCTGGATCGCGGAGCGGCCCTTCGTGCCGAAGCCGACGACGACGGTGTGTTCACGCAAGTTGGACCTCCAGCGGTTCAGACGCCATTCCTCGCGCGTACGTTCCGTGAGTACTTCAAGGGTGGTACCGACCAGGATGATCAGGAAGAGCACACGCAGCGGCGTGATCAGGAGAATGTTGCAGAGCCGCGCGCTGTCGCTGTACGGGACGATGTCGCCGTAACCGGTGGTGGAGAGCGTGACGGTGGAGTAGTAGGCGGCGTCGAGGAAGTCGAGCCCGTCGTCCGAGTTGTCGTGATAGCCGCCGCGGTCGATCCAGACGATGAAGGTCGTCAGGGCGAGCACGGCGAGCGCCATCATCAGCCGCTTGCCGACCTGCAACAGGGGGCGCTCGACCACCCGGCGCGGCAGCTTGATCCGGTGGGTGACGAGGTGTTCGTCGGGGTTGCGCGCGATGGCGTCATGGCCGGGAAGTTTCACGTGAAACACTCTCCGGCTGTGTCTGGGGTGGTGGCGGTGGCTGTCGCTGTGGCTGAGTTCGTGCTTGTGGCTGTCGCTGTAGCTGCGTTCGTGGCTACGTCCGTGCCTGTGGCCGCGTCCGAGAGGGCCCACGGGAGGTCGAGGACCTCCAGCTCCTGGCCCTGTCGCCCGCCGCCCGGCGGAACGACCGCGAGCCCGTCGGCCACCGCGATACCGCGCAGCATCGCCGGGCCGTTGTAGTGCAGCGGCACCGCGTGGTCGGCGCGGAGCGTGACGGGGACGAGACGGGTGTCGTGCGGATGTCCGTGCACGTCCTCGCGCAGCTCGGCGGTGTACGCCGACGTGGCGGGGCGCCCCGAGAGCGTACGCAGCAGGGGCTCGGCCAGGGTCAGCAGGCCGGAGACGGCCGCGAGCGGATTGCCGGGCAGGCCGACGAGGTGCTGGTCGGGGCGGATGCGGGCGAGCAGCATGGGGTGCCCGGGGCGGACCGCGACGCCGTCCACGAGGAGCTCGGCGCCGATGCGGCGCAGGATGGGGTGGACGTGGTCGACCGGGCCTGAGGCGGTACCACCGGTGGTGACGATGAGGTCGGCGGCGGAGCTGGTGATGGCCTGATGGAGCGCCTCGGCATCGTCACCGAGCCTGCGCACGGCGATGACTTCCGCGCCCAGTGAGCGCAGCCAGGGCGGAAGCATCGGACCGAGCGCGTCGCGGATGAGGCCCTCGTGGGGGAGCCCCTCGGTCAGCAACTCGTCGCCCAGGATCAGCACTTCGACTCTGGGGCGGGGCACCACGGGCAGTTCGTCGTATCCCGCGGCTGCCGCGAGGCCGAGCACCGCCGGGGTCACCAGGGCGCCGGGCGGAAGGAGTTGATCGCCGGAGCGGCACTCCTGACCGCGCGGCCGGATGTCCTGTCCGTGCGCGACGTCTCGCCGGGGGTGCAGCCGCCCCTTGTCGTCGGTGAGGCCGTGCTCGCTGCGGATGACGGCGGTGGCCTCCTGCGGAATCCGTGCCCCGGTCGCGATCCGCACGGCCTCACCGTCGGAGAGCGGGTCCGGCCGTCCGTGCCCGGCGAGGATCCCGTCGGCCCGCACGTCCCAGGGCCCGGGTCCCGCGACGACCCAGCCGTCCATCGCCGAGGTGTCGAAGGAGGGGAGATCCGTGAGGGCGACGAGGGGCGCGGCGAGTACGAGGCCGAGCGCTTGCCCCAGGGGGACGGCGACGGGCGCCGAGGCTGAGGGCACGGGCCGCGGGGCGCGACCGGCGAGGGTGCGGGCGACGGGCCAGGGGGTGATGTCGCGGTGGTCTTGGTGGTCACGGTGGTCGCGGTGGTTGGCCGCCTGGGGGTCTCCGCTCGGCGCCGCGCCCTGCTCGCGGGGGGCGGATGCGGCGGGCGTGCCGGGGGTGGTGGGAGTGGCTGGCGTGCCGGGCGCGGGCGGAGGCTGGGGCACGGCTTCGTGCCCCAGGTTGCCCGAGGCGGCCGACGCACCCGCACCCCGAAGATTGCTGCCGCCGGGCTCACCGTCGGCGCGCCCGCCGGTCCTGCGGCCATGGTCGTCGTTCACCAGGGCGAGAGCCTCGTCCAGCTCGGCGTCCGGCGCGGGCTGCCCACTCATCCGGCATCCGGCCGCATGTCGTCCCGTGCGCCCTGCCCCGGGTCGGGGGCGGCACCCGACGGCGTCGTGCCGGGCGTCGCATCACTAGCCGCGGCAGGCGTCGCATCAGGCGCCGCGCCCGCATCGGAGCCGCCCTCCTCCGCCCACCGCGTAGCCAGCGCCGCCGCCTTGCGGGCGGCCTCGGCCACGGCCTCGGGCCCGCCGCCCTCCGCGGCCCGCGCCGCCGCGTACCCCACCAGGAAGGTGGTCAGCGGAGCCGCAGGCCTGGCCACGCCGTGTGCGGCGTCGCGCGCGAGGTCGAGCAGCAAGCCGGTGTCGACGTCGAGCTCGATGCCCAGTTCGTCCTTGACTGCGGAAATCCATTCATCCAACACGTGCCCATGCTCCCTGATGCGGGCCCGAGCGGCCGCGATGTCGTCCCAGGTGTCGCAGTCGAAGGACGCGACAGGGTCGGCGACCCGGGTGAGTTCGAGCCGCGCGGTGAGGGACCGCAGCGGAAGTCCTGTCAGACCGTCGTGCTCGGCGGCGAGCCGTGCGATCTCACGCTTCAGCGACGCACTGCGGTAGGCCGCCACCAGCGGCTGGTCCCGGCCGCCGGGATCGCTCAGGACCGCACCGTCCGCGCCGCTCTTCCGCAGCGCGGCAAGAAGGCTCCGGACCGTCCGCTGCTCCAGGAACGGCAGATCGGCGGAGAGCGCCACGACCTGCTCCGCCCCCGTGCACCGCAGCCCCGCTTCGAGCGCGGCGAGCGGCCCCGCACCGGCGGGTTCCTCGCGCGCCCACACCACGGGGCGCGCGGTCGGCCGGGGCCCGGCGACGACCACGGTCGTCCCCGCGCCGGAACACGCGCCGAGCACCCGGTCGAGCAGCGCCCGGCCACCCACCCGCAGCCCCGGCTTGTCCACACCACCGAGCCGTCTGGCGCCCCCTCCCGCAAGGATCACGGCGTCGTACGGATCGTCGTAGGGACCATCGGTCGGGGCGGCGTTCGAGGCGGCGGATACGGCGCCACCCGGAACCCTCTGCGCGGTCATCCCCCGAGTATGGGCGCACGAAGGATCAATGCCACCCCTCTGTACGGGGACTCACATGACCGCGCCGGGACTCACACCGCCGCCCCGAACCTCCTCACACCGACCGCAGCAGCACCGCGGGCTGCTCCACGCAGTCCGCCACGAACCGCAGGAACCCGCCCGCCGTGCCGCCGTCGCACACCCGGTGATCGAAGGTCAGCGAGAGCTGCACGACGTGCCGCACCGCCAACTCCCCTTGGTGCACCCACGGCTTGGGCACGATCCGGCCCACGCCGAGCATGGCCGCCTCGGGGTGATTGATGATCGGCGTGGAGCCGTCGACCCCGAACACCCCGTAGTTGTTCAGCGTGAACGTGCCGCCCGTCAGCTGCGCCGGCGTCAGCTTCCCGTCCCGGGCGGCCTCCGTGAGCCGGATCAGCTCGGCGTTGACGGATTCGGTGGTGCGCGTGTTCGCGTTGCGGACCACGGGGACGACCAGACCGCGGTCGGTCTGCGCGGCGAAGCCGAGGTGGACATCCGCGAGCCGGACCACCTCGCGCGCCTCCATGTCCACGGTGGAGTTGAGCATCGGATAGCGGGCCAGCGCGGCCACGCTGATGCGGGCGAACAGCGCGAGCAGCGAGATCTTCTGCCCCTCGCCCTCCTTCGCGGCTCCGTTCATCGCGGCGCGCGCCGCGAGCAGTTCCGTCGCGTCGGCGTCGACCCAGCAGGTGGCTTCCGGTATCTCGCGCCTGCTGCGGGACATCTTGTCCGCGACGAGGCCCCGGATGCCGGTCAGCGGGTAGCGGATCTCCGCCCCCGTCGGGGCAACGCGCGGCTCCTCGCTCACCGCTCCCACCGGTGTGTGCGTAGGCGTGACGTCGTGCGTGCGCGTGGGCGTGGGTTCGTGCGTGCGCGTGGGCGTGGGCTCGTACGTAGGCGTGGCCGCGTGTGCGGTCGTCCGCCCCACCGCGATGGCGCTCTCCACGTCCGCCCTCGTGATCAGCCCGTCAGGTCCCGTGCCCAACAGGACACGGAGATCCACGTCGTTCTCCCGCGCCAGCTTGCGTACGAGGGGGGAGATCACCGGTATCGGGCCGTCCGTGCGCGGAAGCGTGCCCGCCCCCGAAGAACCCGAGGCCTCGGAAGGCCCAGCGGCAGGCTCCTGCGGCCGCGGCGGCTTCTCCTGCCGCACGGCCCGCGGGACGGGCTGGGCGGCAGGCTTCGGCGCGGGCTGCGTGACAGGCCCCGCCGAGCGCACCCTCCTGCGCCGCGCGGGCGCCGCAGCCGTGCCGTACCCGACCAGCACGTTGCCGGAGGACTCCTCGGCGGCGGCCGTCTGCAGGGCCCGCTCCGCCGGCTCTTCCGGAGCCGGAGCGGGGCTCCCCTCCGGGGCGCCGACGGCGACCGTCAGCAGCGGCGCGCCCACCGGCAGTTCCGTCCCCTCCTCACCGAAGAGGGCCGTCACCACGCCTCCGTACGGGCAGGGCACCTCCACCAGCGCCTTGGCCGTCTCCACCTCGACGACGGGCTGGTCCACGGCGACGACATCGCCGACCTGCACGAGCCAGCGGGTGATCCCCGCCTCCGTGAGCCCCTCGCCGAGATCGGGCAGCTTGAACTCGAGGCTGTTCACATTCAGACCGGGCGCCATCAGCTGTCCGCCTCCCACTGCAGTCGCGCGACCGCGTCCAGGATCCGGTCCACGCCCGGCAGATGATGCCGCTCGAGCATCGGCGGCGGATAGGGAATGTCGAATCCGGCGACGCGCAGGACCGGCGCCTCCAGGTGGTGGAAGCACCGCTCCGTGACGCGAGCGGCGATCTCACCGCCGGGGCCGCCGAACCCGCCCGACTCGTGCACGACGACTGCGCGCCCGGTCCGCCGCACGGAAGCGGCCACCGTCTCGTCGTCGAAGGGCACGAGCGAGCGCAGATCGACCACTTCGAGGTCCCACCCCTCGGCGACGGCCGCCTCGGCCGCCTCCAGGCAGACGGGCACGGACGGCCCGTACGTGAGGAGCGTGGCGCTGCGGCCGGTGCGCCGCACCACTGCCTTGCCTATGGGGTCAACGGCCTGCGGCGCGTCCGGGTTCCAGTCGGCCTTCGACCAGTAGAGGCGCTTAGGCTCCAGGAAGACGACCGGGTCGTCGGAGGCGATGGAGGCCCTCAGCAGGCCGTAGGCGTCGGCGACCGTGGCGGGCGTGACGACATGGAGTCCCGGAGTCGCCATGTAGTACGCCTCGGAGGAGTCGCTGTGGTGCTCGACTCCGCCGATGCCACCGCCGTAGGGCACGCGCACCGTGATGGGCAGCGGCATCGCGCCCCTCGTGCGGTTCCGCATCCGCGCGACGTGGGAGATCAGCTGCTCGAAGGCGGGGTAGGCGAACGCGTCGAACTGCATCTCGACGACGGGCCGAAGCCCGTACATCGCCATGCCGACGGCCGTCCCCAGGATGCCCGCCTCGGCGAGCGGTGTGTCCGTACAGCGGTCCTCGCCGAACTCCTTGGTGAGTCCGTCGGTGACGCGGAAGACCCCGCCGAGCGCCCCGACGTCCTCTCCGAGGACGTGCACGGCCGGGTCCTCGGCCAGGGAGTCACGCAGCGCGCGCCCCAGCGCCTGCGCCATGGTGGCCGGTTTGGCTGCCTTCTTGGTGGCCCGTTCGGCCGCGACCGTACTCATCGCGCGTTCTCCTCGCCGTCCGCGTCGTCTGCGTCGTCTGCGTCCGAGGCCTCGAGCTCGGCCCGCAACTGCGCCGCCTGCTCGCGCAGTTGGGTGGTCTGCTCGGCGTACACATGGCTGAAGAGGTCCATGGGGTTCAGCTCGGGGTCCTGGTTCATGCGTTCACGCAGGTCGGCCGCCATCGCCTCGGCGTCGTCACGGGCCGCCCGCCTGCGGTCCTCGTCGAGGAGTCCGCGCTCGGTCAGCTCCCGCTCCAGAAGCAGGATCGGGTCGTGCGCGCGCCAGGCCTCGACCTCGGTGTCCCCGCGGTAGCGCGTGGCGTCGTCGGCGTTCGTATGGGCTTCCATGCGGTACGTCACCGCTTCGACGAGCGTGGGGCCGCCGCCCGCGCGTGCGCGGGACACCGCGTCGCTCAGCACCTCGTGTACCGCCGCCGCGTCATTGCCGTCCACCAGGCGTCCCGGCATTCCGTACCCGACGGCCTTGTGGGCCAGGGACGGGGCGGCCGTCTGCTTGTCGAGGGGCACGGAGATCGCGAAGCCGTTGTTCTGCACCAGGAAGACGACGGGCGCCTGCCAGACGGCCGCGAAGTTCAGCGCCTCGTGGAAGTCGCCCTCACTCGTGCCGCCGTCGCCGACCATGGCGAGCGCGACCACGTCGTCGCCCTTCAGGCGGGCGGCGTGCGCGAGACCCACGGCGTGCGGGAGCTGGGTCGCCAGCGGGGTGCACAGGGGCGCTATGCGGTGCTCGCGCGGGTCGTACCCGGTGTGCCAGTCGCCGCGCAGCAGGGTCAGCGCCTGGACGGGGTCGAGGCCGCGGGCGACCGCGGCGAGCGTGTCGCGATAGCTGGGGAAGAGCCAGTCCCGCTCCTGGAGAACCAGCGCGGCGGCCACCTCGCACGCCTCCTGGCCGGTGCTGGAGGGGTAGACCGCGAGCCTGCCCTGCTTGGTCAGGGCCGTCGCCTGCGTGTTGTACCGCCGTCCGAGCACCAGCTGTGCGTACAGGCGGCCCAGGAGCTCCTCGTCGGCCTTGCCGGCGGCCTCCGTGCCCAGGACGCGATAGGGCTCCGCGTCGGGCAGCAGCGGCGCGGGATCGGTCCTGAGCTGCCATGCGGGTGGCGGGGTGGGCCGGTAGACGCCCCGCTGCTCCATGACCGTCATGTCGGCACCTCCATGTGGAAGCGGTCTCCTCGTGGGAGCGGCAAAAGAGGCGCGGCAATGTGAGGCGCCTCACCTACCGATTGTTCGGTCGTCGGCACATTTTGGCTACAGGCACCTCCAGGCTGTGGACAAACGGTTCTGCACAGCCTGGGATGGATGCAGTACGTCCATGGTAGGGAGGCGGGGGGACATGGCATCTGAACGAATGGCCGACGGACGCGACGGTGATCGTCCGGAAACCCGGTCCGGCGACCGCCAGGAGGGCCTGCCCCGCCCCCTGGACTCCATCGACCGCGACATCCTGCACATCCTGCACACGGACGGTCGCGCGTCGATACGCGCCGTGGCCGAGCGCGTCCATGTGTCACGGGCCAACGCGTACGCGCGCATCAACCGGCTCATCGACGACGGGGTGATCCGCGGTTTCGGCGCCCGGATCAACCACGAACGGGCAGGCCAGGGCGCGTCCGCCTACATCACGCTCAAGATCGTCCAGAACACCTGGCGCACGGTCCGCGAGCACCTGCGGACGCTGCCGGGCGCCTCGCACATCGCGCTGGTCAGCGGCGACTTCGACGTACTGCTCCTGGTGCACACGCCGGACAACCGCGCGCTGCGCGAGCTGGTCCTCACCCGGCTGCAGTCCATCCCCGAAGTGCTCAGCACGCGTACGCTGCTGGTCTTCGAGGAGGACGACCTGGAGGCGGAGAACTGATCCGCCGGCCGGAGAGGTGGGCCTGTCAGCCGGAGCTGGTGCGTCAGTCGCCGCTGCGCAGCCCCGCGAAGGCCATCTGGACGACGGCGTCGGCAACCTGCTGTCCCGACGAGGCGCCACGGGCGTCCGGCCGGTACCACTCCGCGATGGAGTTGATCATTCCGAAGAGCAGCCGGGTGGCCAGGCGCAGCTCGACATCCGAGCGCAGGTCGCCGTCGGCGACGGCTTCCTTGAGCAGATCGGCGACCTGCTGGTCGAACTCCCTGCGCCGCTCCATGGCCCACCGCTCGGTGTCCGTGTTGCCGCGCACGCGCAGCAGCAGCGTCACATAGGGCAGTTCGGCGATGAGCACCTCGACGGTGCGGCGCGTGACGTGCTCCAGGCGCTGCACGGCGGTGCCCACGCGCGCGTGCTCCTCGGCGAGGATCCCGAAGAGCCCGTCGAGCGCCCGGCTGACCGCGCGGCGCAGCAGCTCTTCCTTGCCCGATACGTGGTGGTAGATCGAGGACTTGGAGATTCCGGCCGCCTTGGAGAGGTGCTCCATGGACGTGCCGTCGTAGCCGCGCTCGTTGAAGATCCGGACGGCCACCGTCAGGAGGCTCTCCGGGGTGTACGTGTCGCGCCTGGTGGTGGTCATGAGCAGAGGTCCTCTCGCGCTGCCGCGCGGCGAAGCGCCTGGGACGGGGCGTAGCGGCCGGTGGGGTACTCCTGGTGCAGGCATTCCAGGATGTCGATGGCCCAGTGCAGGTTGAGCGCCTCGCCCCATTCGAGCGGTCCACGCGGGTAGTTGACGCCCAGGAGCATCGCCGTGTCGATGTCCTCTCTGCTGGCGACACCGCGCGCGACGGCGTCCTGGGCGAAGTCGACGAGCATGGCGACGGTCCGGGCCACGATCATCCCCGGGACGTCGGCGATGACGCTGACCTGCTTGCCCAGCGCCTGGAAGAGGCCCACGGCCTCCTGGAGCTGCTCCTCGCTCACCGCCACGGAGGGAGCCAGGGCGATCCTGGTCGCGGCACGGTAGTCCAGCGCGAGGTCGAACTGGATCACCGCCGTCTCGGCGTCGTCCGAGGCGCAGCCGTCGGCCAGATACATCCTGACGCCGCTGGGCAGTTCCATCCACCCTGGGCGGTCGGGGTCGTAGGGCTCCTTGAGCGCGATGTCGATCCCGGCTTCGTCGATCAGCTTGACGACGTCGTGCGCCTGGAACTGGTCCCCATGCACCGCGACGGACGCCGGGGCCGGTGCGGGCGCCGCCGTGTGGGGCCCCACACGCGAGGCGTCGTCCCCGTACGCGTACCAGCCCTGGCCGGACTTGCGGCCCAGGCGGCGCGACTCGACGAGGCGGCGCTGGGCGAGCGACGGCGTGAACTTGGGGTCCTGGAAGAAGGACTCCCACACGGAGCGGGTGACGGCTTCGTTCACGTCCTGGCCGATGAGGTCGGTGAGCTCGAAGGGGCCCATCTTGAAGCCGCCCGATTCGCGCAGGACGGCGTCGATGGTGGCCGGGTCGGCGGCCCGCTCCTCGTGGAGGCGCAGCGCCTCGGCGTAGAAGGGGCGCGCGATGCGGTTGACGATGAAGCCGGGGGTGTCCGCGCTGCGCACCGGCGTCTTGCCCCAGGCCCGCGCCGTCTCGTACGCGCGCGTGGCCGCCGTCTCGTCGCTCGCGAAGCCGCTGACGACCTCGACGAGGGGGAGGAGCGGCGCGGGGTTGAAGAAGTGCAGGCCGACGAAGCGGCCGGGCTTCTTGAGCGTGCCCGCGATGGCGGTGACGGAGAGGGAGGACGTGTTGGTGGCGAGGAGGCAGTCCTCGTCGACGATCTCTTCCAGCTCTTCGAAGAGGCGCTGTTTGACGGGCAGTTGTTCCACGATCGCCTCGATGACCAATCCGCACCCGGCCAGCTCGGCGAGGCTGTCGACCGGTGCGAGCCGGTCCCCCGCGGCGGCGCGGTCGCCGGCCGTGAGCCTGCCCTTCTCGACGAGCCGCTCCAGGCGTGCGCCGATCGCCGCGGCCGCGGTCCTCGCCTGGCCCTCCACGGCGTCGTACAGCCGCACGGGGTGGCCCGCCAGCAGGGCGACCTGGGCGATGCCCTGCCCCATGGTGCCGGTGCCGACCACGGCAACGGGGCTGCTGAGCTCGAGTGCTGTCATGCTCGCGATCCTCCCGCACGAGGTGTCCGCCGGAGGGTGCGGGGTGCCCGGCGAGAAGTTGTCCACAGGTTCGGCGGACCCCCTTGTCCCGACCGATCGTTCGGTTACTCTAGCTCTGTCTGTCCGTTCCTGCCCACTGCCCTGCCCAGCTCGCCGGCTCGACGAAGAGCCGGCTCGACGAGGAGTTGGTCCGATATGGCCGCCGAACTCACCGCGCACCAGCTGATCGCCACGCACCGGCCCACACTCGACCAGGCGCTGGAGACGATCCGCACGCGCGCGTACTGGTCGCCGCACCCCGAGCACCCCAAGGCCTATGGAGAGAACGGCAGCCTGAGCCTGCCCGAGGGCAAAACCGCCTTCGACGCCCTCCTGGGCAACCGCTTCGACCTCGACCAACCGGGCACGGACGACTGGACCGGCGCGGAAGTCTCTCCGTACGGGCCCGAGTTGGGCATCACGTACCCCCACCCGGACATCGACACGCTGCTGCCCGCCATGCGCGCCGGAATGCGCGCCTGGCGCGACGCGGGCGCGGAAGTGCGCGCGATGGTCTGTCTGGAGATCCTGTCGCGCATCAGCGCGCGCACGCACGAGCTGGCGCACGCGGTCATGCACACCAGCGGCCAGGCCTTCATGATGGCCTTCCAGGCGGGCGGACCGCACGCCCAGGACCGCGGCCTGGAAGCGGTGGCGTATGCGTACGTCGAGCAGGCCCGCACCCCTGACAACGCGGAGTGGTCCAAGCCCCAGGGCAAGCGCGACCCGATCGCCCTGGACAAGCGCTTCACGCCCGTGGGGCGCGGCATCGCGCTCCTGATCGGCTGCAACACGTTCCCGACGTGGAACGGCTACCCGGGCCTGTTCGCCTCCCTGGCCACCGGCAACCCCGTCCTGGTCAAGCCCCACCCGCGCGCGGTGCTGCCGCTCGCGCTGACGGTGCGCATCGCGCGCGAGGTCCTCGCCGACGCGGGCTTCGACCCGAACCTGGTGTGCCTGGCCGCCGAGCGGCCGGGCGAAGGCATCGCCAAGACCCTCGCCGTCCGCCCCGAGATCAAGATCATCGACTACACGGGCTCGACGGCCTTCGGTGACTGGCTGGAGACCAACGCCCGCCAGGCGCAGGTCTACACGGAGAAGGCCGGCGTGAACACGGTCGTCGTCGACTCGACGGACAACTACAAGGGAATGCTGTCCAACCTGGCCTTCTCCCTGTCGCTGTACAGCGGCCAGATGTGCACGACCCCACAGAACCTCCTGATCCCCCGGGACGGCATCACCACGGACGCCGGACCGAAGTCGTACGACGACGTGGTGTCCGACCTCGCCGCATCGGTGAACGGCCTGCTCGGCGACGACGCCCGCGCGAACGGCATCCTGGGCGCCCTGGTCAACCCGGACGTGAAGGCCCGCCTGGAGGCAGCGACCGGGCTCGGCGAAGTGGCTCTCCCCTCACGGGAGATCAGCAACCCCGAGTTCCCGGACGCCGTGGTCCGCACCCCGGTCATCGTCAAGCTGGACGGCGCGAAGCCGGACGCCGAGGCGGTCTATCTGAACGAGTGCTTCGGCCCCGTCTCCTTCGCCGTCGCGGTCGACTCCTCCGCGAACGCCGTGGAGCTGCTGCGCCGCACGGTGCGCGACAAGGGCGCGATGACGGTCGGCGCGTACACGACGTCGGACGAGGTGTCCGGCGCCGTGGAGGAGACCTGCCTGGAGGAGTGCGCCCAGCTCTCCTTGAACCTCACGGGCGGCGTCTATGTGAACCAGACGGCGGCGTTCTCGGACTTCCACGGCTCGGGCGGCAACCCGGCGGCGAACGCCGCCCTGTGCGACGGCGCCTTCGTGGCCAACCGCTTCCGTGTGGTGGAGATCCGCAGGGACGCCTGACGCCCGGCGGCGGGTTCAGGCCTCCGCGCCCGGGGGCCTGCCCGCCGACCAGTGGAAGAGGGTCATCCCGACGCTGGTGGCCAGGTTGTAGCTGGAGACCTGGGGCCGCATCGGCAGCGACACCAAATGGTCGGCGCGCTCCCGCAGCCCCGCGGACAGACCACTGCGCTCGGACCCGAAGGCCAGCACGGCGTCGTCCGGCAGCTTGAGGCCGCGGATGTCCTCACCCTCCGCGTCGAGCGCGAACACCGGCCCCGGCGGCAGCTCGGAGACGTCCATCCGCTCGACGGCCGTGGCGAAGTGCAGGCCCGCGCCACCGCGTACGACCGTGGGATGCCAGGGGTCGAGCGTGCCGGTCGTGACGACTCCCGTCGCCCCGAATCCCGCGGCGAGCCGGATCACGGCCCCGGCGTTGCCCAGATTGCGGGGGTCGTCGAGGACGACGACCGGCGCGGTCCTCGGCATGCGGGCCAGCGCGTCGAGGTTGGCGGCACGGGACGGACGTACCGCGAGGGCGGCCACCCCCGTGGGATGCAGACGCGGCACAAGGGCGCGCAGGGTGCCCTCAGGGACCTGGACGAGGAGCGCGTCGAGGGCGTCCTTCACATCGGGCGCGAGGTCGTCGGCGAGGGCGAGGACCGCGGCCTTGTCCCCGGCCAGCGCCGAGGGGATCGGCGCTCCGAAGCGCAGCGCGTGCTTGATGGCGTGGAAGCCGTCGAGGAGCACGGAGGTGTCGGCGACCTCTCTCCAGACACGCAGCGCGTCGTCCGGATCAGGCTGGTACGTCCCGTTCATCCCGCGTACGTCCCGTTCATGAAGGGAAGCCTACGCGCGCGTGCTCGGCGGATTCCCTGGCCGGTTCCTCGTCGGCCCCGCGCTGCACCGGCACCGTACGACCGCGTGAGAGCCGCGCGAACAGCGCTCCACGCGCGCGTGCCGTCCAGCCGGCGACGCGTCGCAGGAACGACGTCGGCAGGAACACCGCGTCGGCCGCGATCATCGCGAGCGAGAAGAACGGCAGGCCGAGGATGACCGCGATGACCGCGTGCTCGCAGATCATGGCGGCGAGCAGGACGTTCTTGACCCGCCTGTTGAAGAGGGTGAAGGGGAAGGCGACCTGCACGGCGACCGTCCCGTACGTCACCAGCATCACCATGAGGCCGTGCGAGGCGAGCAGGTCGGAGAGCGCGGGCCAGGGGGAGAAGTAGTCGAGGCGCAGCGGGTAGTAGATGGCCGTGCCGTCCTGCCAGCGGCTGCCCTGGATCTTGTACCAGCCGGCCGTCGCGTAGATCAGACACGCCTCGACCATGATCACCAGCAGTGCGGCGTTGTGCGCGAGCTTCACGATGACGTCGAGGAGCCTGTGACCCTCGCCGTCGGGCGCACGCCGTCCGACGGCCCACCACAGGCCGTGCGACAGCCACAGCCCCCAGAAGACCAGCAGCCAGCCGCCGCTGAGCTCCCCCATGAACGTCACCACGGACAGGCCGAGTCCAAGGGCCCACCACAGCACGGGCCCGACCCGGTCGACGGGCTGCGCCGCCTTCTCCAGATCCGCATCCGCCGACCGGCCGACCGGCGCTGTACGCGCGCGTGCGGCGCGCCGGGCGTCGAGCGACCAGACCTGGCCGCAGCGCGTGAACACCAGGTAGGTGGCCATGAGGTGGATGACGTTGTCGCCGCCGTCACCCATGAAGATCGAGCGGTTCTGCAGCGAGAGCACGCCGATCATGAAGAGCACGGACATCGTGCGGGTGCGCCAGCCGAGCATCAGCAGGACGCTGCTGAGGACGGCGAGCGCGTAGAGGGCCTCGAACCAGATGCGCCCGTCGGACCACATCAGGGCCGTGAAGGCGTGGTTCTCCGCGATGAGCTGCTGGGCCATGTCCCAGCTCCACGGGCTGTCGGGCCCGTACAGCTCGTGGCGGTTGGGGAGTTCGCGCAGTAGGAAGAGCAGCCAGGTGGCGGCGAACCCGATGCGGACCACGGCGGTCTGGTAGGGACCGAGGGCGGATGCGGTGATCCGTTCGATGCCGTGGCCGAGCACGGAGCCGAAGCGCTTCATCGGGCGTCCCCCTCGGACTCCTGGGCCTTGCCCAGTGGCATGTCGTCGGGTGTCACCGGCCACCACGGCAACTGGCGGAGCACCGGTTTGGCGGCGACCTTCTCGTCGCTCCACTCGGGGGCGGGCACGTTCGTGGTCTTGGAGCGGACCTGGACGCGCTCGACGGCGGCACCTTGGCCCATGGGCTCCTCGCGCTCGACGCGCATCACGACGATGCGGCGGACGTAGCGCTCCGAGAGCTGTCCGCGCAGGCCGCGGGGACGATTCTGCGCGTCGTGCGCGGCGACGTAGAAGTCCCAGGCCCTGCGCAGTTCGTTCTGTTGCGTGTGGCTGGGCAGCAGATTGCCGTCGATGTCGGCGCCGTCGCGCGCGGAGAGGTCGTGCCAGCCGGTGGTCCGGGTGCTTCCGTCGCCCGTACGGATCTCGGCGCGGGCCTGCACCGCGATGTTCTGCTGCATCGGGTTGGGCGCGAAGAGCTTCCAGTTCTGCTCGAACTCGGGATAGATCCAGTCGTCGACGGCCTGCCCGTGCTGCTTGGTCATGGTGTTGGCGGGGGCGACGTGGAGGAAGAGCATCCCGACGTGGACGCAGGCCGTGACGGTGATGAGGGCCAGCGCCAGCGCGGCGGCGACCTGGTAGCGCGGGGAGAGGGCGGCGATGCCTGCGCGGGGCGGCCGGGGCGGGGGCGCGGCCGGGATGCCGTCGGGCGGCGGGGCGGGCGGGACGCCGTCGGCGGGCGGGGTTGCCGCGACGCCGCCGGCGGGTGAGGGGACGGCGTTGAAGGATGGGAGCGGCGGCTCGTTCGCGTTGTTGTCGTTCGCGTCCATTCCGCCCCGATTCCCGATCCCGCACGGTGGTGTGCGCCCGTCGGCCCGCCCGTCACACGGCTCTCTACCGCCCGCTTCGCACCGGAACGGTACTCATGCCTGCGCGCCAGGCACAGCGTCCGTGAAGTTATCCACAGGGTTGACACCTTATGGCGCTGAGCCGCACCATTGAATTCCACGAACCGAACGATCGGTCGGTAGCTAGCTAAAGGTCGAGGGGGACCGCGAATGGCGACAGCAGCCGAGCATCAGACGGCCCGGTCCGCACCGGACCAGGCAGCGGCCGACGCCGCACGCACAGCGGCGCAGCAATCCGCTTTCGACGCCGCCGTCGCAGCCGACGAGCGCATCGAGCCACGCGACTGGATGCCGGACGCCTATCGCGCCTCGCTCGTCAGGCAGATAGCGCAGCACGCCCACTCCGAGATCATCGGCATGCAGCCGGAGGCCAACTGGATCACGCGCGCCCCGTCCCTGCGGCGCAAGGCGATCCTGATGGCCAAGGTGCAGGACGAGGCCGGTCACGGCCTGTATCTGTACAGCGCGGCCGAAACCCTCGGCACCAGCCGCGACGAGCTCCTCGACAAGCTCCACTCGGGCCGCCAGAAGTACTCGTCGATCTTCAACTACCCCACGCTGACCTGGGCCGACGTCGGCGCGATCGGCTGGCTGGTGGACGGCGCCGCGATCACGAACCAGGTCCCGCTCTGCCGCTGTTCGTACGGCCCCTATGCCCGCGCCATGGTCCGCGTCTGCAAGGAGGAGTCGTTCCACCAGCGCCAGGGGTATGAATCGCTGCTCGCCCTCAGCCGGGGCACCGAGGCCCAGCACGCGATGGCACAGGACGCGGTGGACCGCTGGTGGTGGCCGTCCCTGATGATGTTCGGCCCGCCGGACGACGAGTCCTCGCACTCGGAGCAGTCGATGACCTGGAAGATCAAGCGCCACTCGAACGACGAGCTGCGCCAGCGCTTCGTGGACATCTGCGTCCCCCAGGCCGAGTCGCTCGGCCTCACGCTCCCCGACCCGGACCTCGTGTGGAACGAGGAGCGCGGGCAGCACGACTTCGGCGCCATCGACTGGACCGAGTTCTGGGCGGTCCTCAAGGGCAACGGCCCCTGCAACGAACAACGGATCACCCAGCGCAAGAGCGCGCACGACGAAGGCGCGTGGGTGCGCGAGGCAGCAGCGGCGTTCGCCGCCAAGCACGGGGAGGCGAAGGCATGAGCAGCTCGACCGACTGGCCGCTGTGGGAGGTGTTCGTGCGCTCCCGCCGCGGGCTCTCCCACACCCACGCCGGCAGCCTGCACGCACCGGACGCGGAAATGGCCCTGCGCAACGCCCGCGATCTGTACACCCGCCGCAGCGAAGGCGTCTCCATCTGGGTCGTGCCGTCCACCCAGATCACCGCCTCCTCGCCCGACGAGAAGGACTCCTTCTTCGAACCGGCGGGCGACAAGCCCTACCGCCACCCCACCTTCTACGACATCCCGGACGGGGTGAAGCACCTATGACCGCGCCACTGACCCCGACGGCCACCGCCTCGGCCCTCGCCCTGGGCGACGACGCGCTGGTGCTCTCGCACCGGCTGGGGGAGTGGGCGGGCCACGCACCCGTCCTCGAAGAAGAGGTCGCCCTCGCGAACATCGCCCTCGACCTGCTCGGCCAGGCACGCGTCCTGCTCTCCCTGGCCGGGGACGAGGACGAACTGGCCTATCTGCGCGAGGAGCGGGCCTTCCGCAACCTCCAGCTGGTCGAGCAGCCGAACGGCGACTTCGCCCACACCATCGCCCGCCAGCTCTACTTCTCCACCTACCAAACCCTGCTGTACGGCCAGTTGGCGAGCACGGACAGCACCTTCGCCCCGCTGGCGGCGAAGGCGGTCAAGGAAGTCGCCTACCACCAGGACCACGCGGAGCAGTGGACGCTGCGGCTCGGGGACGGGACGGCGGAGAGCCATGAGCGCATGGAGCGCGGCATCGACGCGCTCTGGCGGTTCACCGGCGAAATGTTCCAGCCGGTGGAGGGCCTCGACGGCACGGACGGCTCCCAGGGCATCGACTGGCAGGCACTGCACGAGAGTTGGACCGCCTCGGTGACCGCCGTCATCGAGAAGGCGACCCTCACCGTGCCCTCTGGCCCCCAGGAAGGGGCCTGGGCCGCGGGCGCGGGACGCCAGGGGCTGCACACCGAGTCCTTCGGGCGGATGCTCGCCGAGATGCAGCACCTGCACCGCAGCCACCCGGGGGCATCATGGTGACCACCGCACTCGAGGAAGAGCTCCTGGCCCTCGCGGGCTCCGTGCCCGACCCGGAGCTGCCGGTCATCACGCTGGCCGAGCTCGGGGTCCTGCGCGGAGTGCGTGTCCGCGGCATCGGCAAGGTCGACGTCGAGCTGACCCCCACGTACACCGGCTGCCCGGCCATCGAGGCCATGACCGCCGACATCGAGCAGGTGCTGCACGAGCGCGGCATGTCGGAGGTCTCCGTGCACACCGTGCTCTCCCCCGCCTGGTCGACGGACGACATCAGCGCCGAAGGCCGCCGCAAACTGGCGGAGTTCGGCATCGCACCCCCGCGCCCGCACAGCACCGACGGACCCGGCAGCGGCAGCGGACCGATACCGCTCACCCTCTCCGTCCGCTGCCCGCACTGCGGCTCGACCGACACCGAACTGCTCAGCCGCTTCTCGTCGACGGCCTGCAAGGCCCTGCGCCGATGCGTCGCCTGCCGTGAACCGTTCGACCACTTCAAGGAGTTGTGATGGCACGCTTCCACCAGCTCCGGATAGCAGCGGTCGAGCAGCTCACCGACGACTCCGTGACACTGACCTTCGAGGTGCCACCCGCCCTGCGCGAGGAGTATCGCTACGCACCGGGCCAGCACCTCGCCATCCGCCGATTCGTCGACGGCACCGAGATCCGGCGTACGTACTCGATCTGCGCACCCGCACCCCACCCCGAACGCGACTCGGAACCAGAGACCCTGCGGGTCGGGGTGCGCTTCGTCGAAGGCGGCGCCTTCTCGACGTACGCCCTGAAGGAAGTCGCCGTCGGCGATGAGCTGGAGGTGATGACCCCGGCCGGACGCTTCACCCTGGAACCGGCACCCGGGCGCTATGCGGCGGTGGTCGGCGGCAGCGGGATCACACCGGTGCTCTCCATCGTCACGACGCTCCTGGAGCGCGAACCGCACGCCACGTTCTGTCTCATCCGGAGCGACCGCACCGCCGCGTCGACGATGTTCCTCGAGGAGGTCGCCGACCTCAAGGACCGCTGGCCGGACCGGTTCCAGCTGGTCACGGTGCTCTCCCGGGAAGAACAGCAGTCCGGGCTCGACTCCGGACGGCTCGACGAGGAGCGACTGGCCACACTGCTGCCGGCGCTGCTGCCCGTCGAGGAGGTGGCGGGCTGGTTCCTGTGCGGTCCGTTCGGACTGGTGCAGGGCGCGGAGAAGACACTGCGCGGCCTCGGCGTGACGCGTCAGCGCATCCACGAGGAGATATTCCACGTGGACGACGGCCTCGCATCCCCGGCGCCCGCCACCACGGCCGCCCCCGCGCACAGCACCGTGACGGTGACGCTCGACGGGCGCTCGGGCACCTGGCCCGTCCAGGACGGGGAGTCCCTGCTCGACACCGTGCTGCGCAACCGCGCGGACGCGCCGTACGCCTGCAAGGGCGGGGTGTGCGGGACCTGCCGGGCCTTCCGGGTCTCGGGCGAGGTGCGGATGAACCGCAACTTCGCGCTGGAGCCGGAGGAGACCGAGGCGGGGTATGTGCTGGCGTGCCAGTCGCATCCGGCCACGGACACGGTGGAGTTGGACTTCGACCGCTGAGACCTTCGCTGTTCCCTTCCCGTAGAACCTGTTCTATCTTGACGACCCGTCAGACACAGCGGGCGTAGGCAGAAGCAGAGACAGAGCCGTCGGGCCGGTGCACGGGAGGACAAGCAGTGGACTTCACCTTCACCGAGGAACAGCAGGCGGCCGTCGAGGCGGCGAAGGCGCTCTTCGCCTCCGTCGCACCCGACGGCGTACCGAGCCCCGCCCTCGTACCGGGCGCCGTCGACGAGGACTTCGACCGCGCCCTGTGGGCCAAGCTCGCCGGATCCGACCTGCTCAGCCTGCTCCTCGACCCCGAGCACGGCGGTGCGGGTCTGGACGCCATCGCCCTCTGCCTGGTTCTGCGCGAGTCGGCGAAGAAGCTCGCCCGGGTCCCACTCCTGGAGAGCAGCGCGGCCGCCTACGCCGTACAGACCTACGGCGGCAAGGAGTTGAAGCAGCGGATCCTGCCGAAGGCCGCCCGCGGAGAACTCGTCCTGACCGTCGCGGCGAACGGCCGCAGCGGACACGACCCCGCCGAACTCTCCGTCACCGCACGGCAGGACGGCGACGACTGGCTGCTCGACGGCACACAGACAGCCGTGCCCTGGGCACAGAACGCCGACATCATCGTGGTGCCCGCCCACACATCCGCCGGACGGACCGTCCTCGCCCTCATCCCCCGCGAGCACGCGGGGCTCACACTCGCCGATCAGGTGTCCACGAGCGGTGAGCGCCTCGGCGAACTGGGCCTTAATTCCGTACGGATCGGCGGCGACGACGTCATCGAGGCCGACGGTGCCTGGGACTGGCTGCGCGATCTGCTCGCCACCGGGACCTGCGCCCTCGCGCTCGGCCTCGGCGAGGGCGTACTGAGCATGACCAGCGAATACACCAGCAAGCGCGAGCAGTTCGGCTTCCCCGTCGCCACCTTCCAGGCCGTCGCCGTGCAGGCCGCCGACCGCTACATCGACCTGCGCGCCATGGAGGTCACCCTCTGGCAGGCCGCCTGGCGCATCAGCACCGGCGCGAGCGGCGCCCTGCCCGCCACGGGAGATGTGGCCGTCGCCAAGATCTGGGCGTCGGACGGCGTACGCAGGGTGGTGCAGACGGCCCAGCATCTGCACGGCGGCTTCGGATCCGACACCGACTACCCCCTGCACCGGTACCACGCGTGGGCCAAGCAGCTGGAGCTGTCCCTGGGCCCGGCAGCGGCGCACGAGGAGGCACTGGGCGACCTGCTCGCCGCCCACCCGCTCGGCTGAGGCGGCGGATTCGGCCGAAGCGGCGGAAGCAACGGAAGCGACGGAAGCGGTGGGTGAGGGACCGCGGGCCAAGGCTGCCGGAGGCTAGACCACGGTGCCCGGCTGACCCTTGTCGTCGACGACGGGCCGGCCCGCGGCCTCCCAGCTCTGCATGCCGCCGTCGACGTTCACCGCGTCGATGCCCTGCTGGAGGAGGTACATGGCCACCTGCGCAGAACGTCCGCCGACCCGGCAGATGACATTGACCTTGCCGTCCTGCGGGGCGGCCTCGGTCAGCTCGCCGTAACGGGAGACGAACTCGCTCATCGGGATGTGCAGCGCACCCGCGGCGTGACCCGCCTGCCATTCCTCGTCCTCACGGACGTCGAGGAGAAAGTCGCCGCTCGCGAGGTCGTTGACGCCGACCGTGGGCACGTGTGATCCGAAAGCCATGCCCCCGACGCTACCCGACCGGCTAGGCGGTCAGCCGCGCGAGTTCGGCCTCGCGCTCGGTGACCTGCGCGAGCAACTGCTCGGCGATCTCGTCGAGGAGCTGGTCCGGATCGTCCGGCGCCATCCGCAGCATCGCGCCGATCGCACCCTCCTCCAGCTCCCGGGCGACCACGGTGAGCAGCTCCTTGCGCTGGGCGAGCCACTCGAGGCGCGCGTAGAGCTCTTCGCTCTTGTTCGGCCACTGCGGCTCGGCCACCGGACCGGCGGCCCACTCCGCGGACAGCTCGCGCAGCAGGGGCTCGTCCCCACGGGCGTACGCGGCGTTCACCCGCGTGATGAACTCCTCGCGGCGGCTGCGCTCGCCGTCGTCCTGGGCCAGGTCGGGGTGGGACTTGCGGACGAGCTCGCGGTAGAGCTTGCGGGCCTCGTCGCTGGGCCGCACCCGCTGCGGGGGACGCACCGACTGATCGGTCAGCATCGCGGCGGCCTCCGGATAGAGACCCTCGCCATCCATCCAGCCGTGGAACAACTCCTCGACACCCGGCATCGGCATGACCCGCGCCCGCGCCTCGTCCGCCTTGCGCCGGTCCTCCGGATCACCGCTGCGGGCCGCGAGCGCCTCGGCGATCTCGGCGTCCAGCTCGTCGAGGCGGGCGTACATCGGGCCGAGCTTCTGGTGGTGGAGCCGGGAGAAGTTCTCCACCTCGACCCGGAACGTCTCGACGGCGATCTCGTACTCGATCAGCGCCTGCTCGGCCGCCCGGACCGCCTTCTCCAACCGGTCTTCGGGCCGCGCGGCACTGCCCTGGCCCGCCGCCCCCTCGGGAGCCCCGCCAGAAGCCCCGCCAGGAGCCCCTTCGGAAGCCCCGTCTGACGCTTCGCGACCAGCGGCCACGGGCTCGGGATCCGGTTCAGGATCGAGATCGGGTTCGAGGTCAGGCGTCTGGGGCTGCGTCGGCTCGGCTTCCGGGGTTGTCACCCGTCCAGCCTAGGCCACCGCGACACTGCCCTGTCGTAGCGCCGGGGGCGCCGGAGGGCCGGGGCGGGGTGCCGGGGCGGGGCCTCGCCGTACACCTCGGGTGGGGGCCCTCCCCCCCACCCCCTCCCTCCCCTCGCCCCCTCCCCCCTCACACCCCCGCCTCCGCCGCCACCCGCCCCTCCTTGACGGCACGCACCAGCTCCGTGTGGTCCGCCTCCGTGCGGTTCGCGTACGCCACCGCGAACGACGCCATCGCCGTGTCCAGCTCGTCGTTCTTGCCGACGTATCCCGCGATGAGCCGCGGGTCGGCGCTGTGCGCGTGCGCGCGGGCCAGCAGGGCTCCGGTCATCCGGCCGTAGTCGTCGATCTGGTCGGCGGCCAGCGCCGCCGGGTCCACGCTGCCCTTGCGGTTCCTGAACTGCCGTACCTGGAAGGCCCTCCCGGAGACCGTCGTCCACCCCAGCAGGAAGTCGCTGACCACCTGCATCCGCTTCTGTCCGAGCACCACCCGGTGCCCCTCGTGCGCGACCTCAGGCACCGCGAAGCCCGCCGTGGGCAGATGCGGGAGCAGCGCGGAGGGGCGTGCCTCCTTGACCTGGAGCACCAGCGGCTCGCCCCGGTGGTCGAGCAGCAGCACGACATACGACCGCAGGCCCACGCTGCCCGTGCCCACGACGCGGAACGCCACATCCTGGATCGCGTACCGCGCGAGCAGCGGCAGTCGGTCCTCGGACAGCGTGTCCACGTACTCCCCGAGCGCGGAGGCGACCTCGGCCGCTTCCGCGTCCGGTATTCGCCGGAGCACCGGCGGGGCGTCGACGAAGCGCCGCCCCACGAGGCCACCCTCGCCCTCGACCCGCTCGGTCGACTTGGCGGCGAACCGGGCGCTCGTGTTCTGCCGGGCCTTCTCGGAGACGCTCTCCAGGGTTCCGAGCAGGTCCCGGGCGTCCGTGTGCGAGACCAACTCCTCGTCCGCGATGGCGTTCCACGCGTCGAGCGCCGGAAGCTTCGCGAGCAGCCGCATCGTGCGGCGATACGCCCCCACCGCGTCGAACGCCGCTTCCCTGCAGACGTCCTCGCTCGCCCCCGCCTCACGCCCCGCGAGCACGAGGGAGGCCACGAGCCGCTTCACGTCCCACTCCCATGGGCCGTGCGCCGTCTCGTCGAAGTCGTTCAGGTCGATGACAAGGCCGCCCCGCGCGTCCGCGTACAGACCGAAGTTCGCCGCGTGCGCGTCACCGCATATCTGGGCGCCTATCCCCGTCACCGGGGTCCGCGCGAGGTCGTACGCCATCAGACCGGCGGCCCCGCGCAGGAAGGCGAAGGGCGACGTGGCCATCCTGCCCATCCTGATCGGCGTGAGCTCGGGGAGCCTGCTGCGGTTGGACTCCTCCACGGCCTCGATCGGATCGGGGCGGCCGTCGTCCTCGGCGAAGCACTCGTGCGACGCACGGCTGACGCGCGCCCGCAGTGCCTTCCCCTCTTTCTTCGGTGAGTCCCTCTTCGGCGAAAGCCTCGCCTCCGCCGAGCCCGCGGAACCCACCGAACCCGCGGAACCCGCCGAGCCCCGCGCAGGCCACTCCGCGAACCCCTTCACCTGAGGAAGCCCCGCACCACCGAATCGTGCACCGTCGTTCTCCGCCATGCCCACTGCCCTCGCCCCGCATCCCCCACGTCCGGGCGGCCCCCCATGGGCCTCACCTGGCATGAAGGTACCGCCGGGCAGCTGATCGGCGTCAGAGCCTGTGGACAACCCGCGACCTGTGGAAAACGCCGCCCCCCGGCGCACCCTCCTCGCGCTCCTCGCACCCCTCTCACCCCTCGCACCCCTCGCACCCCGCCCGCACATTCCCCCGGACGGCCCACCCACCGCGCCGGACGGCATCGCAGCAGGTCCCCTGGCAGTCAGCGCGCTGGCACCGACGAGGAGGCAGGGGAGGCACCGGTGGCGGACGACAAGACACCCGCGAGCCCGGAAGACCCGACCAACCAAGCCAACCAAGCCAACCAAGCCGACCAAGCCGACCAAGCCGAGCTAAAAGACCTACGCAGCCGGCTGGCGGCCCTGGAGGCCAAGGAGTCCGAGCACGCCCAGGCCGGCGGCGGTCGCCGGCACCGAGGCCGGTCGTTCCTGGCCGCGGTGCTCATCGTGATCGGATGCGTGCTCGCGCCGCTCGCCGTCGTCGCCTCCTGGTCGGCCGACCAGGTCGGCAACACGGACCGCTACGTCGCCACGATCGGCCCGCTCGCCTCCGACCCCGACGTGCAGGAAGCCGTCGCCGACCGGGCGACGGATGCCCTGATGAGCCGCATCGACCTGGCGACTCTCCTCTCCGACGCCCCCGCCGCCGACCGGCCCCGCCTGGAGAAGGCCCTCGGCAGGCTCGGCGACTCCCTGGAGGGCGCCGTCCGCAGCTTCGTGCACGACAAGGCACGTGCCGTGGCCGGGTCGGACGCCTTCGAGACCATCTGGAAGCAGGCCAACCGGCAGATCCACAGCTCGCTCGACAAGGCACTGACCGGCAGCGGCGGTGGCTCCGTGAAGCTGGAGGGGGACACGGTCACCCTCGATCTGGCGCCCCTCGTCGACCGCGTCAAGCAACGCCTGGTCGACGAGGGCATGACGGTCGCGGGCCGGATCCCCGAGGTGCACACCGAATTCACCCTCGTCAGGTCGCAGGACATCGGCAAGGTCAAGACGTATGTGCGGCTGCTGCAGCTGGCAGGCAACTGGCTCCCCGTCATCGCCCTGGTCCTGGTCGCCGCCGGCGTCCTGCTCTCCGTACGCAAGAGAAGGACCCTGGTCACCGCGGCCCTGGCCGTCGCCGTGGCCACCGGGCTCCTCGGGATCGGGCTGCGCGTCTTCCGCGTGCTCTATCTCGACCGGCTGCCCGCGAACGTCTCGCAGGACGCGGCCGCGGCGGTGTACGACACCATGACCCACTTCCTCTTCACCACGGTCCGCATGGTCGTGGCGCTCGGCGTCGTCGTCGCCCTGGCCGCCTGGCTCACCGGAGGCGGCCGCCGGGCCGGCCTGGTGCGCGGTCTGTGGACCTCCGGCATCGGGGCCGTTCGCGGCACCGCGGACCGCGCCGGGATGCGTCTTGGCCCGGTCGGCCCCTTCGTACGCCGCTACCGCACCTGGATCACCTGGGTACTGGTGGCCGCCGCGCTCCTCACCTACCTGCTGTGGTCCTACCCGACGGGCTGGGTCGTCGTCGGACTGGCCCTGTGCCTGCTCTTCCTGCTTGCGGTCACGGAGTTCCTGGCCGGAGAGCAACAGCACGAACCGCAACACGAACCACAGCAGCTGGGCTGAGACAGGCACTCCCGCCCACCCTCACGCAGGCAACCGCTCCACCAGCGCCGCGAAGTCCGTGCCCGGCGGCAGCGTCCCGAAGGCGAAGCCCTGGTCGCCCGCGAGCCGCGACGCGCAGAACGTGTCGGCGACGGCGGCCGGTGCGTGGCGGACGAGGAGCGAGCCCTGGAGGACGAGCGCGGCCCGCTCGATGACGCGGCGGGCGCGCAGCGGAGCATCCTCGGTGAGGACGAGTTCGCCCCGCAGTTCGCGCCAGGCCGCGTCCAGGCGCCGGTCGGCTCCGGCCGCCGCCTCGATCTCCGTGCGGAAGGCTTCGAGGGACTCGGGTTCGCGCGCCAACGCCCGCAGCATGTCGAGGGCGTTGACGTTGCCGGAGCCCTCCCAGATGCCGTTGAGCGGGGCCTCGCGGTAGAGCCGCGGCATTCCTGATGCCTCGTCATATCCGTTCCCACCGAGGCATTCCAGCGTCTCGGCGACGAAGGCGGGCTGCCGCTTGCACACCCAGTACTTCGATACGGCGGTGGCAAGGCGCAGGAACGCGCGCTCCTGGGTGTCGCCGCGCTGGGCCCGGTCGGCGGCGCCCGCGAGGCGCAGACCGAGGGTGGTGGCAGCCTCGGACTCCAGGCCGAGGTCGGCGAGGACGTTGCGCATCAGCGGCTGGTCGATGAGCTTGGCGCCGAACACCGAGCGGTGGCGGGTGTGGTGCGCGGCCTGCGCGAGGGATTCGCGGATGTGCCCGGCAGATCCGAGGACACAGTCCAGACGCGTCATCGTCACCATGTCGATGATGGTGCGTACGCCCTTGCCCTCCTCGCCGACGATCCAGGCCACCGTGTCGTCGAACTCGGGCTCGCTGCTCGCGTTGGAGCGGTTGCCGAGCTTGTCCTTGAGCCGCTGGATGCGGAAGGTGTTGCGGCTGCCGTCGGGCAGGACGCGCGGGACCAGGAAGCAGGACAGGCCGCCGGGGGCCTGCGCGAGCACGAGGAAGAGGTCGTTCATCGGCGCGCTGGTGAACCACTTGTGCCCGCGCAACCGCCAGGTCCCGTCGGCCTGTTCGGCGGCGGCCGTCGTGTTCGCCCGGACGTCCGTACCGCCCTGCTTCTCCGTCATGCCCATCCCGGCGAGCAGGCCTCGCTTGCCGGTCGGGGTGCGCAGGCCGGGGTCGTAGACCTTGCTGGTGAGCAGCGGCTCGTACATCTTGGCGAGTTCGGGTGCGCGCCGCAGGGCGGGGACGACGGCGTACGTCATGGAGACCGGGCACATGTGGCCCTGTTCCATCATGGTCGCCACCATGAAGGTCGCGGCGCGCGCGACATGGGCGCCGGGACGCTCGTCAGCCCAGGCGGTACCGGCGGCGCCCGCGCCGACGGTGGCGTCCATCAGCGAGTGGTAGGCGGGGTGGAAGTCGACCTCGTCGACGCGGTTGCCGTAACGGTCGTGGGTACGCAGCTCGGGCTCGTGGCGGTTGGCCTGTTCCGCCCAGGTGCGCGCTTCCTCGCTGCCGACGACGCGTCCGAAGCGGTGCAGGTCGTCGAGGTGCCACGCGGCGCCCTCCCGGCGTACGCCCTCGATGAGCACCGCGTCGTCGGCGGCGTCGTGACCGGTCAACGGCGGTGCCTGGTTGGTCACTTCGTGGGTCACGGAGGTGGGGTGGCTTATCGGCGTGGACATGGTGCCTCCTGCGGGAGAGCCGGGTCGGGAGTCGGCCGAGGGTGGGTGCCGGGGCGGGTGCCGGGCCGCGTCAGTCGGGCGGGGCGGGTGCCGGGCCGCGTCAGTCGGCCAGGGCCGGGGCCGGGGCCAGGGCCGCGCCCGCGCAGCGCAGCGCCGTGGCGGTGAGTTCGGCGAGGAGCTCGCCGGTGGCGTTCTCGTCCGGGGTGCCCAGCGGGTCGACGAGGACCTCGCCGATCGCTCCGGTGAGCGCGGCCGCGGTGATCTCGCCGTTCTGGGCGGGCAGCAGCCCCGCCGCCATGCCCTCGTGCACCACTTCGGCGAACAGCGCGCGGTAGCGGCGGCGGAAGTCGAGGCGCTCGGCGCCGACCGCGGGTTCGGCGGGGGCGGCGAGCAGGGCGTAGGCGAGGCCGCGGTTCTCCAGGGCTCGGCGGGCGAAGACCTGCACGCCCTGGCTGAGGCGTTCGACGGGGTCGCCCGGCCCGTGCAGCACTTCGCCGAGTACGTCCACCTCGCGTCCGGCGGCCCGCCGGAACACCTCGACTGCGAGCGCCGCCTTGGACGGGAAGTGCTGGTAGACGGAGCCTGCCGCGATGCCTGCCGAGTCGGCCACCGCGGTCACGGACGCCTGTGACCAGCCCACTTCGGCTACGACGACGGTGGCGCAGGCGACGAGACGCTCCCGGGCGGCTTCGAGCCGGCGCATTTCGGCAGGGGTCTTGCGGTAGGCCATAGAAGAAGTGAACCACTATTCAGAGCTTCACGCCACGATCGGTAGCCGCTCCAGCCGATCGCCCCGTTGCCCCCGTTGCCCCGTTGCCCCGTTGCCCCGTCGCCCCGTTGTCCCATCACCCAACCGCCGCAAGACCGCCCCCCCCTCAGCCCTCTCAGGAGCCCTCTCAGGAGCCCTCTCGGGGACCGCCCCCTCAGGAGTTGAGGACCCGCGCCTTCTCCGCGGCGAACTCCTCGTCCGTCAGGAGCCCTTGAGCCTTGAGATCGGCGAGTGCGGTGAGCTGGGAGACGCGATCCGTGGCCGGAGCCTGGGGCGCCACCGGCATGGGGGCGGGCGGCGCCTGCTGCTGGGCCTGAGCGTCCATCTGCCGGTGCATGTCCCGCTCGGCCATGCCGCGGTTGACACGGTTGGAGACCGCGGATGCGGTGCCCGAGATCACCGCGGTGCGCGCGATGGTGCCCAGCAGGCCGGGCCGTCCGAATCGTTGCGGCATGAGTGCCGTCCTCCCTGCTCGTGAGGTGGGTCGTGGTGGGTCGTGGCGGGTCGTGGTGGGTCGTGGCGGGTCGTCAGTTGTCGAGTGCGGCGACGGCCTCGACGACGGCTTCTCTGGGGATGCGCTCGAACAGCAGGATCTCGCCCCGCGATTCCCTGACCGCGCCCGCAAGCCGGGCGGCCCAGGTGTTCTCCCAGGCCACGACCACCGCCGACGACTCCGGGGCGAGGCCTTCGGCGACGGCTCGCAGATCCTCGTCGCTGAGCAGGTCGAACTGGATGTCGGCGACCGCCTGGAACGCCTCGGCCACCTCCGGGTCGGCGAGTTCGACGAGGTCCACCGTGCCGTCGCCCGCCTTCCTCACGAAGGTCATGTCGAGGATGCGTACGGTCCCGTCCTTCTGAAGCGCTTGCAGGGCGGGCACGATCTCGCCGTTGAACCGGTTGCCTTCGAAGGCGACCACGGCGACGTCCACCGGGCCGACGGTGTCGGCGTTGAGGCCACTACGCACGAGTCCACCTTCCAGAATGGGGCAAACAAGACAATTACGAGCATAGGGTGGCACCTGGAGGTGCGCCCATGGACGACGGCACGGATGCACGACGGGATCGCCCCGCCGTCAGTTTCGAGCCCACCCGCCCCGCCTCCGGAGCACGCAGGGCGGTCGCCTTTCTGCTGGGCGCCCTCGTCTGGATCGCGGCGGCCGTGATCGGGGTCGTACTCCTCGGCCACACCTACATCCTGCGCCGCCTCCTGCTCGTCACAGTGATCTCCTGGGTCGTCTTCGGGGCGGCCCTGGCCTGCGGCATCGCACTGAGGCACCGAGAGGAGCGCCGTGCACGCCCTTGACCTCCTCCTCGTCTTCCTCGCGTTCTATCCCGTGGTGACGGGCGCCGCGTGGATGGTGGGCGGAGTCCTCTTCCGGGTCCTGGAAGAGCGGCCCCGCCTCGTGACCCCGCCCGGCGGCTGGCCGGGAGTGACCGTCCTCGTACCGGCCTACAACGAGGAGCAAGTGATCTCCCGCTGCGTCGAGGCGCTGCGGCAGGTGGACTACCCAGAGCTGGAAATCCTGATCCTCAACGACGGGTCCAAGGACGGGACCGTCGCCGCGGCCCGCGCGGCCGCGGGTGACGACGCCCGCTGCACCGTGCTCGACGACGGCGTCAACCTCGGCAAGGCGGACCGGCTCAACGACGGCATGCGCCGCGCCCGCCACGAACTGGTCCTCGTCACCGACGCGGACACCCATCTGCACCCCGAGGCGGTGCGCCACCTCGTCGCCCGCATGACGCGCTCCCCGCGCTACGCGGCCATCGCCGGGAGCCCGCGCGTGACCAACCGGGGCAGCGTGATCACCACGATGCAGATGCTGGAGACGGCCTCGCTGATCGGTCTCATGCGGCGCACCCACGCGCTGGCGGGACGGGTGGGGACCGTCGCGGGCGTACTCGGCCTCTTCCGCCGTGACGCCGTCCTGGCGGTCGGCGGCTACGACGCGCAGATGGCCACCGAGGACATCGAACTCACCTGGCGGCTCCTGGAGGCCGGGCACCTCACCGGCTTCGAGCCCGACGCCCTCGTCGGGATGGAGGTCCCGCAGACCGTCCGCGGCATCTGGGCGCAGCGCACCCGCTGGGCACGCGGGCAGGGCGAGGTCCTGCGCACCCACGGCCGCCGGGTCTTCAGCCCCCGGCACATGGCCCTGTGGCCGATCGCCCTGGAAGCCCTGCTGTCCTACGTGTGGGTGCTGACGATGCTGATCGCCACCGTGTACGGCGTCGTCCACTGGATCCGCTTCCCGGGGGACACCAAGTTCCAGTGGATGCTGGCCTGGGGCGTGGGCATCGCGGTCATCGCCATGCTGCAGATCGCCGTCGCCACAGCGGTCGAACTCCGCCTCGACCCGAAGCTCCCCTACGCGTGCCTGCTGCTCCCGCTCTACCCCCTGGCCTACTGGACGATCAACGCCCTCGCCGCGATCTCCGCCCAGACCCAGGGGCTCGTACGCGGCCCGCGCGCGAAGAGAGTGGTCTGGGACCTGCCCCGCAGCTCCCCCTGATCACGTCACCACGTCACCACGTCACCACGTCTCCGTCTCGGCGGCATCCCGCCGCTGAGGCCCCGCCCCGCTCTCCTTGGCCCGCATCCGCAGACCGAGCAGCGGAAAGACGAGTACGGAGACCATGGCGGCCCCGACCAGCGCGGCGGCCTCGCCCTTCCCCAGTACTTCCTCGTCGAGCCCGATCGTGGTGATGGCGACGACCAGGGGCAGACATGTGGCGGAGTACACCGTCAGCGCCCTGCGGCTGAGCGGGGAGAGGTCGCGTGGCGCGAGCGCGTACGCGGGCAGTCCCCGCACGACGAGGAACAGGAGCAGGAACACCGGCAGCAGCACGAGGGGGCGCCCGCCGTCGAGGAGCGAGGCGAGGTCGAACTCGATGCCGGTCACGATGAAGAACAGCGGTACGAGGAAACCGAAGCCCATCGCCTCGATCTTGCCCAGCACCTCCTCGCCGACCTCCGGCTCCGTGCCCTGGAGCACGAGCCGGGTGAGCAGTCCGGCGGCGAAGGCGCCCAGGAGCACGTCGAGCCCGAACGCCTCCGACAGGGCCAGCATCGCGACCAGCAGCAGCATGACGAAGCGGACCGCGAACTGGCCGCTCGTGTGCAGCGTGGACCGGATGATCCGGCTGAACCAGGGCGGACGCGGACGCATCGCCCAGTACACGGCCCCGGCGGTGATGGCGGCGAAGACGGCGAGGACGACCGTCGACACCCCTGGATCACGGCCGCTGAGCAGGACGGAGATGGCGATGATGGGCCCGAACTCACCGACCGCGCCGAACGCCATCATCACCGTGCCGAAGCGGCCCTGCAGGTCGCCGCTGTCGCGCAGGATGGGCAGCACCGTGCCCAGCGCCGTACTGGTGAGGGCGGTGCCGATGATCACGCTGCGGGGGAAGTCGAGGCCGGTCAGGGCCAGCGCGATCGCGAGCCCCGCCACCAGCGAGATCACCCAGGCCCAGACGGAACGGCGCAGGGTGTCGCCGCGGATCGCGGCGAACTGGATCTCGTAGCCCGCGAGGAAGATGAGCATGGACAGGCCGAGGTCGGACAGAACGTCGATGACCTCGTCCGAGTGGGCCCAGCCCAGCACGTCGGGGCCGATGAGGATGCCGAGCACGATCTCGAAGATGACCAGGGGAACACGGACCCGGCGCGCGAGACCGTGGGCCAGCAGAGGCGCCAGTACCGCGACGGCCATGATGAGGATCAGCGTCCCCGGATGATCCATGACGGCGTCCCCCTGACGTGCGGTGCGGCGCGTTCGTGATGCTCCGACGATCGGGGAGGCGGACCGCCGCGGCACGTGAGAGCGGCCCATGCGGGTGACGCCTGCCGACCGCTCGGCAGCACACGTGCCGCGGCCCCGGGAGAGGTGACTCCTCCGGGGCCGCGGCACGTTCGGTGCGGTCGGTCCTGCTCAGCCGGTGCGCCGCCGCGCGACCATCCGGGCGAGCAGGCCACCGGCGAGGGCCAGCGCGGCGAGCAGACTGCCGATGACCGTCCAGTCCGTGGATCCGGTGTCGGCCAGGTGCCCGTCGTCGGGGTCCGGGCTCGGAGTCGGGTCGGGATCCGGCGTCTCGTCGAAGGTGTTGGTGACGTCGACCGACGCCGACCCGTCGACGACGACCTCGCCGTCGTCGCCCCCGTCGGAGGCCTCGTACGTGACCGTGTCACCGCCCGGCACATCCGTCTCCGTCACGGTGCACTCGGCGCCGTCCGGAACGCTGATCTCGCGGCTCTCGCCGTCTTCGAGCTCGAAGGCGCTGTCCTCGGGTGCGAGCGGTACGTCGCCCTGCTCCGTGGTGCAGGCGAGGGCGAACTCGTAGGGGCCCGCACCGCCGTTCTCCACATGCTTGGTGACCTTCACGACGCCGGCGGGGAAGGTGTTCGTGACGGTGATGACCGCGCCGTCACCGTCGCCTTCACCGCTGCCGTCGGCCGTGATCACGGCCGGGTCGTCGGCCGAACCGTGGTCGACGACCGCCTTTGCGGCACCGCCGGTGTCGACCTCCTGGGCCCAGCACCGGGTGTTCACGGGCAGCGGCTTGATGGTGACCGGTTCGTCGGCGCCCACCTCGTACGTCTTGTGGAGCACGAGGTCGCTCGCGCCGCCCGAGGCGTTCGGCAGGGCGCAGGAGACCTCGACCTCGAAGGTGCGGCCGTCCGCGTAGGACGCGGCGTCCCCGTCGAGCGTCTTGATCAGCTTCAGGGCGCCGAACCGGAAGGTGTTGGTGATCCGGGCGCTCTGCACGGAGGCCTTCCCCATGCCCGGCTCGATGGTGACCTCGACCGGATCACCGGCGGGGTGGTCGGGACTGCCGCCCCGGGCCGAGGTCTCCCACACCTCGCACTCCGCACCCGCGGGCAGCCCCTCGATGGTCACGGGCTTGTCCGCGGAGACCTTGTAGTCCTTGTCGAGGACGGTGCGCTGCGGCCGTCCCTGCGGGTCGATGACGCAGGTGACGTGATAGGTGAACGGCACCTTCTTCAGGGCCCCGTCCAGCTGGTCGGGGTGCTCGCCGATCCGCTTCACCAGCTTCAGGTCGCCGTAGGCGAGGGCGACACCGACCTGGATCGGCTCGTTGGCCTGGAGCACGCGCGGGGAGCCCGCGCGGTCGGTGGTCTCGTTGTGGGCGTAGGAGTTCCAGGCGATGGTCGGGTCACCGTTCTCGGTGACGTCGAGCGGGGTGTCCATGGCGTACGTGATGTTGACGGTGCCGCCCGGCGCGAGCGGCGTCGGGAAGGCGAGATCCATTCGGGCGCCCACGGCCCGCGCGCTGTACGCGTCGTCCCAGGTGCTCGCCGGGCACTGGGAGGCGCTGGATCCCGCGCCGCCCATGTCCAGGTCGTCGGTGCACAGCGGTTCGTCGTTCTCGTAGCTGACGGCCATCGTGCCAGGACCGGTCAGCTGAGGCCGCGAGGCGAGGGTGGGGCGCTTGTCCCAGGCGGTGCCGCGGCTCTGGTCGAGGATGACGCCCTTGTCGCCCTGGACGGGGAAGCGGTCGGCGATGCGCATGTTGGTTCCGGCCTCGGTGCCGGAGTTCTGGATGCGCATCAGGTAGTGGTAGCGGTCACCGGGATTCACCAGGGCGATGCACGGGTTGGCCGTGTACTGGCGGCCGGTGGAGTCGGTGGTGGACAGGCACGCGTCGTCGCCGACGTCGACGACCTTGCGGGTGCGGGTGTTGTACCAGCCGAGGCTGTCGTTGCCGGACACCCACTTGCGGGCGGTGAACGCGGCACCGGATTTGGCGGTCAGCGTCGCGTCGGCCACGCAGTACCGGCCGTCACCGAAGCCGCCGTCGTCCTGCGTGGTGCCGTCGCAGGTCATGTCGGGGTCGGACGAAGTGGCGCCCATGGTGTTGGTGACCACGTCACCGGCGTTGATGCCGGCCTCAAGCCGTACGTGGATCTCGATGGTCAGCGTGGCGCCGGGCGCGAGGACCCATGCCTTGCCGTCGTCGTCCTCGGAGAAGTCCCAGGTGAGGTCCGAGACGCGACCCCCGCTCGTGGTCTCGTCGAATTCCGGAGTAGGCACCGCCGGAGTACCTTCGGGCACCTTCGTGTTGATGATCTTGTACGGCTGTCCGCCGTCCCCGTCGAAGGTGTCGACGAAGGCGATGCCCGGCGGCAGCGCGTCCTTGACGACCAGGTTCGGGATGTTCGCGGTGCCGGTGTTGGTGACCTTCAGGTAGAAGGGCGCGTCCTCGCCCGGCGCGAGCACGGTGTTCGGCGTCTTGCCCACCGAGAGCACCGGGTCGCCCTTGACCAGGTTCAAGGTGGCGTCGACGGGGTCGATGTCCTTGGGCTTGTCCTCGTCCTCCACCTTGGTGAGGAAGCTGCCGCTCGCCGTGTCCTCCAGGTGGCTGGGCACCGGTTCGCCGTTGCTGCGCAGGGACGGGCGGGGGCTGACGGTGAAGACCAGCTTCCCGTCGCAGCTCGACTCGGTGCACGGGGTGATCGTGTAGCCGTCGTTGAAGCCGCTCGTGGACGAGTAGGTGGCGCGCAGGCCGGTGACGTCGGCGGCGGCCACACCCGAGGGCAGCGCGGCGGAGGCGGACGGCGTGCCGTTCACCCAGGCCCCGTCCACGTAGGCGTCGATGCGTACGCGGTCGGCGCCCTTCGGCATCTGGTTGGACTTGATGGACACGAAGTCGACGGCGTCGAAGAAGTCGCTGTCCTGGTCGGTCACCTGGAGGTACTTGGCCGACATGTTGCCGGTGTTGCGCACTGTGAGGGTGGCGTCCGCCTGCTGCCGGGGCAGGCCGGGCACGTACTCGGGCAGCTCGCCGGGGCTGATCGACTTGTTCAAGGACGCCGAGTCGTCGGCGGGGCCCGTCGTCATGCCGGGGGAGCAGACGTTGTCGCCCGCTTCGTAGTCGCCGCCCGCCGAGATCGAGTAGCAGTTGCTGAACGTCTCGCCGTTCTCGACGCCCTCGCGCCGCTCGGTGACGACGTCGACGGTGAAGCTGGACTGGGGCGGCAGATTGCCGTCGTAGGAGGCGCGCACGCCCTTGGCGCGCAGCAGCAGGGCGGTGTCGGACTCGTCGTAGGGGACCCATGCGCCGTCACCGCCGTCCGCGGCCGGGTCCCACAGCTCGATGGTGACCGGCGCGGAGGACGGCGAGACGGTCACGGAGTCGATCTGGAGCACGTCGAAGGGGCTCTCCCCCGTCGGCTTGCCGTCAGGACCGGCGGGCGGGTCGGTGAGGACCGGGTCGATCAGCGGCTTGTTGCCGTTGTTGGTGACCTTGAGGTGCATGGGGATGGGCTGGCCGGGCGGCACGTTCGTCTGGTCGACGGTCTTCTCGCCCGAGCCCGAGGTGTGGGGCGATTCGACGGGCAGGTTCATGCAGGCGGTGCCGGACGCTGTGCCGCTGCCGTCGGTGCGGCCCGCGTCACCCTCGAAACCGGCGCAGTTGGAGACGCCGGGGCTCGACCCCGATGGCAGGTCTTCCGCGGTGACCTCGTCGGTGAGGGTGCCGTGCAGGTCGAGGCCCGCGTCGGCGCCCTCCTCGATGGTGGGCTCGCCGTCCGCGTCCACGCCGGTGTACGTCACCTGGACCTTGGTGACGGTGGTTCCGTCCTTGGCGACGTCGACGGTCGTGTTCTCCGTGTACGTCTTCGTGGTGCTGGTCCCGTCGGCGTAGGTGACGGTCAGCTTCGCCTCGGTCGCCCCTTCGGGGAAGCGCAGTCGCACCTTGTCGATGTCGATCTTGTCGAACTCGTTGGTCGCGTTCGCGTCCGGCTCGGTGATCGTGATCGACTTCACCGGGAAAGGCGAGTTGTTCTTGACGTCGACCACCGTGCTGACCGGCGAGTTCTCCCCGACCACGGCGTGCTCACCGGTCTCCTGGCTGAAGTCGCCGTCGGTGTCCGGGAAGAATTTCTTGGTCCCGTTGAGCACGAGGATGTCCGGCAGGATGTCGTACGTGTCGCACGCCTGCGCCCCGTTCACCGTGCCGTCCGTCTTCTCGTCGGCGGACGGGGTGGCGCAGTTGTCGACGGTGATCTTGTCCGTGGGCCGCAGCGGCGAACCGTCCGAACGCTTGGTGTCACGCAGCTCCAGGCCGACCTCGACGGTGCCGCCGGTCGCGTCGTAGGGCAGTGGGTCGCCGTCGCTGTCGCTGAAGACGACCTCGAATCCGACCACGTCCTGCGCGTCCACCCCGGCGGGCAAAGGCAGTTGGCCGGGCGCGGAGATGTTCCGGCCGGTGCGCGTGGAGCCGTCCGCCAGGGTGACCACCAGGTGCGCCTGGTCGGCACCCTCCGGGAAGCGGGTCACAGAGGCGGAGGTGAAGTCGAAGTACTCGAAGGTCTCCTCGCTGGTGTCGGACACCGACAGCTCGGTGACCTCGGCCGACGAGGAGGAGTTGTTGCGCACCCCGAGGGTGACGGTGGACTTCTCGCCGCTGCCGGCGACCGCCGAACCGTCCTCCCAGGTCTTGGTCGCCACCGGCTTGACCACGCGAGGGATGGACACGGTGACGTCGGTGTCGTCCTTCTTCGGGTCGGCGTTGTCGGCGGACACCCTGGCGGTGTTCGTGACGGTGGCCCCGTCCTTGAGCTGCGTGTCGGCGGGCAGCCGCATCCCGACCTCCACGGTGCCGGCCTGGCCCGCCCGCAGGCCGGTCTCGCCCGCCGGGTTCTGCAGGGTCTGCTTGTAGACGATCGTCAGCTTCCGCGTGGACTCGTCGTAGGTGACGTCCCGCGTGGTGGTGCTCTGCGGCAGGCTGGTCACCTCCAGCCCTGCCGGGAGCGTGTCCGTGACGGTGAAGTCCACACAGTCGACCGTCAGCCCCGAGCACTGGCCGTTGAGCGTGTAGATGAAATCGTCCCCCGGCTCCAGCGGATCACCGCCGGTGTCGTTGGTCTTGGTGATCCCGACCGAGCTCTGCGGGTCGTCGGGGGCCGCCGCGAGCGGCACCGCGGCCGCCTGGGGGGCGAAGAGCAGGCTGAGCGCGGTCGCGATCCCCACGACGAGTCGGGCGAGCGGTGGCCGACATCTGCGCATGAACCAGTCCTCGTCTGAGCCGTCGACGGCTCACCGCGGGGGTGCTCCGCGGGTTCGCCTTCGACTGAGTCGTCAGTGATCACCCGGGACGCTAAGGGGTGCGTTGATCACACAAGACGGGCCACACCGCATAAGTGATGATCAGTCAGCTAATTAGATCGTTCGGGGGAGCACGGGAACGCCGGTGCCCGGCTCCACGCCCGTCACGACCTCGACCCGTATGGCACGCTCATGACAATCACGAGCTCACAGAGCGGGACACCGGCAAGTGAGATAGCTCACCGCAAGATCCTTACCCGCGTCGCCCTCCGGGCCACAGCCGCCCAGGAAACGAGAAACGGGCCTCCACCAGGACTTTCATCCTGGTGGAGGCCCGCTCCACATGGTGCGCGAGGGGGGAGTTGAACCCCCACGCCCTTTCGGGCACTGGAACCTGAATCCAGCGCGTCTGCCTATTCCGCCACCCGCGCATGGGTGTTGTCTTGGGTCTCTCACTGCTTGGTGCGAGCGCCTTCCGACATCCAGAAGATTAGCACGGTGCCGGGGGTGGATTCACATCCGTATTCGGGGGCACCTGCCCTGATGATCCGAAGAGAACAGGGCCGGGCCGACCGAGTTGAGCCGTACCCGGCGAAGCTCCGGGGCCGGGTGCGGGACACTGGTTTGAGGCCCCCTCTACGATCCCTGGTAGAGGAGCCTGAGAGGAGCCGGAAGGATCCCGGAACCCCGGTGCGGGCATGCCTTGTGAGAGGCGACACTCATCGACTGGGCGGACAGGGGGAACCAGCCGATTTCCCTGCGCGTGGATACGATCAGTAAGCAGTACCAGGATGACTACGACGGAGGAGGTGCCCCATGGGAGTCATGAAGAAGTTCGAGCAGCGACTCGAAGGTCTCGTCAACGGCACCTTCGCCAAGGTGTTCAAGTCCGAGGTCCAGCCCGTCGAGATCGCCGGCGCCCTGCAGCGCGAGTGCGACAACAACGCGACGATCTGGAACCGCGAGCGGACGGTCGTCCCCAATGACTTCATCGTGGAGCTCAGCGCGCCCGACTTCGAGCGCCTGAGCCCCTACTCGGGACAGCTCGGCGACGAGCTGTCCGGGATGGTGCGCGAGTACGCCAAGCAGCAGCGGTACAGCTTCATGGGCCCCATCAAGGTCCACCTGGAGAAAGCCGAGGACCTCGACACGGGTCTGTACCGAGTGCGCAGCCGCACGCTCGCGTCCAGCACCTCGCAGAGCCCCGAGCGCGCTCCTGCCGGACCCTCCGGGAACCCTTCCGCGGGCCCCACGAACGCCGGCCACAGCCCCGCCAGGCCGCCCGCGGGCGGCGCCGGCGGTGGCTACGGCTACCCGCAGCCCCCTCAGCCCTCCAGCGCTCCCCCCATGCCCGCCGCGCCGCCCCCAGGCGGTCGCCCCGGCGGGGCCGCTCCGGCACCGAGCCGCCCCCAGGGGCCCGGCGCCGGGCCTCTTCCGGGTGCGCAGGTACGGCGCTGGATCGAGATCAACGGCAATCGCCATCAGATCTCCCGCCCGACGCTGGTGCTGGGTCGCAGCACCGACGCCGATGTGCGGATCGACGACCCCGGCGTATCGCGCCGGCACTGTGAGATCCGGACCGGAACGCCCTCGACGATCCAGGATCTCGGGTCTACCAACGGCATCGTGGTAGACGGGCAGCACACCACCCGCGCTACGCTCCGCGACGGCTCGCGGATCGTCGTGGGCCAAACCACCATCGTTTACCGGCAAGCCGAAGGGTGAAGCGGGGGCAATGTCAGAGCTGACCCTGACGGTCATGCGGCTGGGTTTCCTAGCCGTTCTGTGGCTGTTCGTGATCGTGGCCGTCCAGGTCATCCGTAGCGACCTGTTCGGAACACGCGTCACACAGCGCGGCTCACGCCGTGAGAACGCACGTCCGCAGCAGGCCGCCCGCCAGCAACAGCAGGCGGCCGCACCACCTCCCCAGCGCCAGCAGCAGGGCGGCGGGCGGCAGCGCCGTGGCGCCCCCAGCAAGCTGGTCGTATCCGAAGGGATCCTCGCGGGCACGACGGTCGCCCTGCAGGGTCAGACGATCTCGCTGGGCCGAGCGCACGATTCGACGATCGTGCTGGACGACGACTACGCGTCCAGCAGGCATGCCAGGATCTACCCGGACCGTGACGGCCAGTGGATCGTCGAGGATCTCGGGTCCACCAACGGCACGTATCTCGACCGGACCCGACTCACCACCCCGACGCCCGTTCCGCTGGGCGCGCCGATCCGCATCGGCAAGACCGTCATCGAGCTGCGGAAGTAGTACTACGTCATGACAGAGCGCGAGCGGAGCGAGCGAGCCGAAACGGCTGTCCACACACTGGACGCCAGCGCGCTCCCGACCGGAGGGTGGGCACCGTGCGGATGTACCCGGAGCCGACGGGCGAGGTGCGCATGAGTCTGTCTTTGCGCTTCGCCGCCGGATCGCACAAAGGCATGATCCGGGAGGGGAACGAGGACTCCGGCTATGCCGGTCCGCGTCTCCTCGCGATCGCCGACGGCATGGGGGGCCAGGCCGCGGGTGAGGTGGCGAGCTCCGAGGTGATCTCGACGCTCGTCACCCTCGACGACGACGTACCGGGATCGGACATCCTCACGTCGCTCGGCACCGCCGTGCAGCGCGCCAACGACCAACTGCGCCTGATGGTCGAGGAGGACCCCCAGCTCGAGGGCATGGGGACGACGCTGACCGCCCTGCTGTGGACGGGCCAGCGCCTTGGCCTCGTACACGTCGGCGACTCACGCGCCTACCTCCTTCGGGACGGCGTCCTCACGCAGATCACCCAGGACCACACCTGGGTGCAGCGCCTGGTCGACGAGGGCCGGATCACCGAGGAGGAAGCCACCACCCACCCGCAGCGCTCCTTGCTGATGCGCGCGCTGGGCAGTGGTGAGCACGTCGAACCGGACCTCTCCATCCGTGAGGTCCGCGCCGGCGACCGCTATCTGATCTGCTCGGACGGCCTGTCCGGCGTCGTCTCCCATCAGACGATGGAAGACACCCTCGCGAGCTACCAAGGCCCCCAGGAGACCGTGCAGGAGCTCATCCAGCTCGCGCTGCGCGGCGGCGGCCCCGACAACATCACGGTGATCGTCGCCGACGTCCTGGACATCGACAGCGGCGACACCCTGGCCGGCCAGCTCTCCGACACCCCCGTGGTCGTCGGCGCGGTCGCCGAGAACCAGCTCCAGGCGCAGGACGACGACGGCGCCATGCAGACCCCCGCGGGCCGTGCGTCGGGCCTCGGCCGTCCCGTGCCCCCGCAGCCCTCCGGAGGCGGCTTCGGGCCGCCCGGAAGCGGTGACACGGCGAGCTACGCCCCCGAGGGGAGCTTCGGCGCGTACAGCGACGAGGACTTCGTGAAGCCCCGCGGCGGCCGCAAGTGGCTCAAGAGATCGCTCTACACCGTGCTCGCCCTGGCGGTCATCGGCGGCGGCCTGTACGGCGGCTACCGCTGGACCCAGACCCAGTACTACGTCGGCACGAACGACGAGAACGTCGCCCTGTACCGCGGCATCGACCAGGACCTGGCGTGGGTCAGCCTGTCGAAGGTCGAGGAGAACTACCCCAAGATCGAACTCAAGTACCTCCCGCCGTACCAGCGCAAGCAGGTCGAGGGGACCATCCCCGAGGGCAATCTCGACGACGCCAGGAGCAAGATCGAGGAGCTTGGCCTGCAGGCATCCGCCTGCGAGAAGGACGCCGAGCGCCGCGAGGCGGAGCGCGAGAACGCCAAGCCCGGTGAGGGCGAGGCGGGCGGCACGACCGGTCTGGCCGCCAAGGCCCCCACGGACGATCCGACCGACCCGGCGGAAACGAACGACAAGAACGACAAGAACAGCACCACCGACAAGAACAAGTCCAAGACCGCACCGACTCCCACACCCGGCCCCAGCCTCTCCGAGGAAGAGGAGAAGCTGGTCCCGCTGTGCGGTAAGCAGTAAGCAGCCGTTGGGGGCCTTTGCACGCCATGAGCAGTAGCACTACACACACGTCGACCATCGGCGCGATCGGAGCGCCGAGCAGGCGCAACACCGAGCTCGCGCTCCTCGCGTTCGCCGTCGTCATCCCGCTGTTCGCCTACATCAACGTAGGCCTCGCGATCGACGGCGAACTGCCCACAGGCATGCTCGGGTACGGCTGCGGGCTCGGACTGCTCGCCGGTGTCTCCCACATCGTGGTGCGCAAGTTCGCGCCGTACGCCGACCCTCTGCTGCTGCCCCTGGCGACGCTGCTCAACGGGCTCGGTCTCGTCGTCATCTGGCGGCTCGACCAGTCGAAGCGGCTTCAACAGCTGCCCAACTTCAGCGCTGCCGCACCGAACCAGCTGATGTACTCGGCGATCGGTATCGCCCTGTTCGTCGGCGTTCTGCTCCTGCTCAAGGACCACCGCGTCCTGCAGCGCTACACGTACATCTCGATGGTCGGCGCCATCATCCTGCTGCTGCTGCCCCTGGTCCCCGGCCTCGGCATGAACGTGTTCGGCGCCAAGATCTGGATCCGCGTCGGCGGTTTCTCCATCCAGCCCGGTGAGTTCGCGAAGATCGTCATCGCGATCTTCTTCGCGGGCTATCTCATGGTGAAGCGCGACGCCCTGGCCCTGGCCAGCCGCCGCTTCATGGGCCTGTACCTGCCGCGTGGCCGTGACCTGGGCCCCATCGTCGTCATCTGGATCATCTCGATCCTGATCCTGGTCTTCGAGACGGACCTCGGTACCTCGCTGCTGTTCTTCGGCATGTTCGTCGTCATGCTGTACGTCGCCACGGAGCGCACCAGCTGGATCGTGTTCGGTCTGCTGATGTCCGCGGTCGGCGCGGTCGGCGTCGCCTCCTTCGAGCCGCACGTCAAGCAGCGCGTCGACGCGTGGCTCGACCCCATGCGCGAGTACACGCTGAGCCAAGAAGGCGTGGTCGGCCACTCCGAGCAGGCGATGCAGGCCCTGTGGGCCTTCGGCTCCGGCGGCACGCTGGGCACCGGCCTCGGCCAGGGCAACTCCGACCTCATCAAGTTCGCCGCCAACTCGGACTTCATCCTCGCCACCTTCGGCGAAGAGCTGGGTCTCGCCGGAATCATGGCGATCCTGCTGATCTACGGTCTGATCGTGGAGCGCGGCGTCCGAACCGCCCTCGCCGCGCGTGACCCGTTCGGCAAGCTCCTCGCGATCGGCCTGTCCGGCGCCTTCGCCATCCAGGTCTTCGTGGTCGCCGGCGGCGTCATGAGTCTGATCCCGTTGACGGGTATGACCATGCCGTTCCTCGCTTATGGCGGTTCATCGGTGATCGCCAACTGGGCGCTGATCGGAATCCTCATCCGCATCAGCGACACCGCGCGCCGCCCGGCGCCGGCTCCCGCGCCCAACCCTGACGCCGAGATGACCCAGGTGGTCCGACCGTGAACAAGCCCCTGCGCCGGATCGCGATTTTCTGCGGGCTCCTCATCCTCGCCCTGATCGTCCGGGACAACTGGCTTCAGTACGTCCAGGCCGACACCCTCGCCAAGGACGAGAAGAACCGCCGCGTGACCATCGAGCGGTATGCCACGCCACGCGGCGACATCATCGTGGACGGCAAGCCGGTCACGGGCTCCAAGGAGACGAGCGGCGGCAACGACCTCAAGTACCAGCGGACGTACACGAACGGCTCCATGTGGTCCCCGGTCACCGGCTTCGCGTCGCAGAGCGTCGGCGCGACACAGTTGGAGTCCATCGAGGACGGCATCCTGACCGGCAACGACGACCGTCTCTTCTTCCGCCGCAGCCTCGACATGCTGACCGGTGAGAAGAAGGAAGGCGGCAACGTCGTCACGACGCTCAACTCCGCCGCACAGAAGGCCGCGTACAACGGCCTCAAGGGCCGCGGCAAGGGTGCGGTCGCCGCGATCGACCCGTCCACGGGCGCGATCCTGGCGCTGGCCTCCGCACCGTCGTACGACCCCTCCACCTTCGCCGGAGCCGACGGGGACGTCTTCCAGAAGCTGGACAAGAACAAGAACAAGCCGATGCTCAACCGCGCCCTGCGCGAGACGTACCCGCCCGGCTCCACCTTCAAGGCGGTCACCGCCGCGGCGGCCCTGGAGCACGGTCTGTACGACGACATCGACTCGCCCACCAAGTCGCCGCTGCCCTGGACGATGCCCGACACCCAGACGCCGCTGCCGAACGAGGGCAACATCCCCTGCAAGAACGCCTCTCTGCGTGAGGCGCTGCGGGTGTCCTGCAACACCGTGTTCGGCAAGATCGGCTCGGACCTCGGCAAGGACAAGATGCTCGAGACGGCCGAGAAGTTCGGCTTCAACGAAGAGCAGTTCGTGCCGGTCCGCTCGAACGCCTCCGTCTTCCCCGAGAAGATGGACAGGCCGCAGACCGCGCTCTCCTCCATCGGCCAGTTCGAGACGGCCGCGACGCCGCTGCAGATGGCCATGGTCGCCTCGGCCATCGCCAACGACGGCAAGCTGATGGAGCCGTACATGGTCAGCGAGCTGCAGGCGCCGAACCTGGACGTGATCGAGAAGCACGCGCCCAAGGAGATGAGCCAGCCGCTCTCCGAGGAGAACGCGCAGAAGCTCCAGGACATGATGCAGACGGTCATCAACGAAGGCACCGGCACGAACGCCAAGATCCCCGGCGTCACCGTCGGCGGCAAGACCGGTACGGCCCAGCACGGCATCGACAACAGCGAGAACCCCTACGCCTGGTTCATCAGCTACGCCAAGACCGACTCCGGTTCGCCGGTGGCCGTCGCCGTGGTCGTCGAGGACAGCAAGGCAAGCCGCGACGACATCTCCGGTGGCGGTCTGGCCGCCCCCATCGCCAAGAGCGTGATGCAGGCGGTGCTCGACAGCAAGAAGTGACCCCTGTCACGGCCTCTTCACATCAGTGCACGTTGCGATACCGGTCCTGTATCGGGTGACGGTCGCGGCCGGGTCACGTAAGGCGAGCCGGGTACGGTATGCCCGGACAGCACACCGCCGGACCACACAAGGGTGCGGTCGGGACTGACGGAGAGGGCTGGATTAGCTATGGAAGAGCCGCGTCGCCTCGGCGGGCGGTATGAGCTGGGCCAGGTGCTCGGCCGAGGCGGGATGGCGGAGGTTTACCTCGCGCACGACACCCGCCTCGGACGCACCGTGGCGGTGAAGACGCTGCGGGTCGATCTCGCGCGTGATCCGTCGTTCCAGGCCCGGTTCCGCCGTGAGGCCCAGTCGGCCGCTTCGCTCAACCATCCTGCGATCGTCGCGGTCTACGACACCGGCGAGGACTACGTCGACAACATCTCCATCCCGTACATCGTGATGGAGTACGTCGACGGCTCCACGCTGCGTGAGCTGCTGCACTCCGGGCGCAAGCTGCTGCCCGAGCGCGCCATGGAGATGACCATCGGCATCCTCCAGGCCCTGGAGTACTCCCACCGCAACGGCATCGTCCACCGCGACATCAAGCCCGCGAACGTCATGCTGACGCGCAACGGCCAGGTCAAGGTCATGGACTTCGGCATCGCCCGCGCCATGGGCGACTCCGGGATGACGATGACGCAGACGGCGGCGGTCATCGGCACCGCGCAGTACCTCTCGCCGGAGCAGGCCAAGGGCGAGCAGGTGGACGCGCGAAGCGACCTCTACTCGACGGGCTGCCTGCTCTACGAGCTGCTCACGGTCCGCCCGCCCTTCGTGGGCGACTCCCCGGTCGCGGTGGCCTACCAGCACGTCCGTGAGGAGCCCCAGGCCCCGAGCGTCTTCGACGGCGAGATCACGCCGGAGATGGACGCCATCGTCCTGAAGGCCCTCACCAAGGACCCGGACTACCGCTACCAGTCGGCCGACGAGATGCGCGCCGACATCGAGGCCTGCCTCGACGGCCAGCCCGTCCAGGCGACCGCCGCCATGGGCGCGGTCGGCTACGGCGGGACCGACGGCTATGGAGCCGACCAGCAGACGGCGATGCTGCGCCCGCAGAACGGTGGCGGCCAGACGTCGATGATGCCGCCGGTCGGCGGCCCTGACGACGGCTACGACGACCACTCACGCCGCCGCCAGAAGAAGAGCAGCACGTCTACGGTGCTGCTCGTGCTGGCGGGCCTGCTGGTCCTGGTGGGCGCGATCCTGATCGGGAAGTGGGCGTTCACCGGGGGCGGTGGCGGCGACGACTCGCTCAAGGCACCGAATTTCGTCGGCGAGAAGCTCGCGGACGCCAAGCAGTCGGCGGAGAACGTGGACCTCGTCCTCGACCCCTCCGAGCGCAAGCCGTGCGAAAAGTTCCCGAAGGGCGAGATCTGCTCCCAGGACCCGGGCGCGAACGCGACGGTCAGCAAGGGCGACACGATCAGCGTGACGGTTTCCACGGGGGCGCCGAAGGTGGCGGTGCCGAGCGTCATCGGCCTGGACATCGACGAAGCCACGGAAAAGCTCGAAGCTTCCAAGTACCAGTTCAAGGTCGAGCCCAAGCAGGTGGAGTCCCCCGAGACCGAGGGCGAGGTCCTCGAGCAGGACCCGACCTCCGGCACCGAGGTGCAAAAGGGCAGCACCATCACCCTTGATGTCGCCAAGGAGGCCGCCAAGGCCACGGTCCCGGACGTCACCGGCAAGACCTGTGAAGAGGCCAAAGCTCAGCTGAAGACCAACGACCTCGTCGGTACGTGCGAGGAAGAAGAGAGCGACACCGTCGAGGCCGGCAAGGTCATCTCGCAGAGCCTCGCCCCGCAGACCGAGGCCGACCCCGGTTCCACGGTCACGCTGAAGGTCGCCAAGAAGGCCGAGCAGGCCACCGTTCCGGCCCTCACCGGCCAGAAGCTCAAGGACGCCCGCAAGGCCATCGAGGACGCCGGTCTGACGGTCGGCACCATCACGGGCCCGCAGGACGACGACGCCCTCGTCGTCCTCTCGGACCCGCCCGCCAGCCAGCAGGTCGCACCCGACACCGCGATCAACCTGACCACGGCAGGCGGCAACCAGGGCGACAACGGCGGCGGCAACGGCGGGGGCGACGGAGGCGGCTTCCTCGGAGGCAGCGACGGGTTCTCCCGCAACGAGGACTAACTAGACCCGCCGCAGTAGTACACCGCTGCACACCGCAGCGCACGAGAGGAGCCCCGGACACCGCCGAGCAGGCGGCGTCCGGGGCTCCTTCCGTGTGGGGTGCCGGATTCAGCGTGTGGTGCCGGACTCAGTCCAGCTCCGCCGGCGGCGTCCGCTTGTTGTCGACCTTCTCGACCCGCTCCAGCTCGCCCCACACCACGTAGCGGTAGTTGGAGGTGTAGACCGGCGTGCACGTCGTCAGCGTGATGTAGCGGCCCGGCTTCTTCGCGCCCGATTCCTTCGGGATCGGGTCCAGGGCCTTCACGTTGTACTTCGACGTCTCGGGCAGCGTCGAGTACACCTTGTACACGTACCACTTGTCCCGGGACTCGAAGACGATCGCGTCGCCCTTCTTGATCTTGTCGATCTTGTGGAACTTCGCGCCGTGCCCGTCGCGGTGCGCGGCCAGCGTGAAGTTGCCTTCCTTGTCCTGCGGGAGCGCCGATTTGATCGGGTCCTCGTAGTAGCCCGCGACCCCGTGGTTGAGCACCTTGCTGCTGGTGCCCTTCCTGACCAGGACCTCGCCGTTGCCCATGGCGGGGACGTGGAGGAAGCCGATGCCGTCCTTGGTGTCCAGGTTCCCCGGGCCGCCCGCCCAGCGGTCACGCACCTGGTCGCCCTGCTTGTGCGCCTCGCGGTCCGCGACGACGTTGGTCCACCACAGGGAGTAGACGACGAAGAGACCGAGCACCAGGCCCGCGGTGATGAGGAGTTCACCGAAGACGCTGACCGCCGTGGCGATCGGTCCGCGTCCCCGTGGCCTCGGTGCGCGCGCAGGCGCGGGCGCGGGCGCCTCGGCCTTGTCCTCGTCGTGGTCGGTCGTGGCTGCCACTCGATGTGCCCCGTTCTCACCGTTCTATTGGACGAGCGCGCTCGGCTTGCCCTTGCTGCGCGGGCGCTCCTCGACCATCTTGCCCCAGACGATCATTCGATACTTACTCGTGAATTCCGGGGTACAGGTGGTCAGTGTGATGTACCGGCCCGCTTTGGTGAAGCCCGACCCCGGCGGGACCGGTCCGATCACCGAGGTGTTGCTGGGCTGGGTCTGCGGCAGGATGCTCGCCATCTTGTAGACGAAGTACTTGTCCTGCGTCTCCACGATGATGGGGTCGCCCGGTTCGAGCTGATTGATGTACCGGAACGGTTCGCCGTGGGTGTTGCGGTGGCCCGCGACCGCGAAGTTGCCCTTCTTGGCGTCCGGCATGGGCGTCTTGGTGCTGCCCTCGTTGTAGTGGCCGACCATGCCGCGGTCCAGGACCTTCGACTTGTCGATGCCCTCGGCGATCGGCACGACCACGTCGAGGCGAGGGATGTGCAGGAGCGCGAAGCCCTGGCCCGGCTCGAAGGCGCCCGGCTTGCCCTTGCCGTTCGCCCACCTCTCCTGGAGGTCGCTTGCGGCGCCGTTGGCCTGCTGGTGGGCGCGGATGTTCGTCCACCACAGCTGGTACGTCACGAAGAGAAGCATCAGGACGCCGACGGTGATGAACACCTCGCCGAGCCCTCGGCTGATCACCGTGCCCGCGGAGGGCTTAAGGGCACGCTCGGCGCGACGGGCCTCCACGCGGGAGAGGGGGGCCGCGGACGCTGCCGTGGAGGGCTGCTGAGGGGCACCCTTCTTGGCGGCCTTGCGGCGGGCGGCCCGGCCTCCCGTGGGGCGTTCCGGCTCGGTCTCGGGCTCGAACTCGGACTCGGGCTCGGGCTCGGGCTCGGCTATTCGGCGGGTGTCGGCGGTCCGCAGGCCCACGGTCTCGTCGTCGACCGGCGGTTGGGGGACCTCGGGTATCGGAGGGGCGTACGCGCCGTACAGCTCCTCGTACGTCGGCTCCCGCACCCCGTACCAGTCGCGGGCGTACCCCTCGGGGTCGTACCACTCCTGCTCCTGAGGCTGCTCCGGGAGCGGAGCGGCCTGCGGCTCCGGCTCCGGCTCCGCGGGCCCGCTGCGGAACCACGGCGACGGATGCTGGCCCGGCAGCGGGTCCGTCAGCGGATCGGCGAGGTGGTCGACGGCCGCCTCGAACGCCCCGGGCTGCTCGAATGCCCCTGGATCCCCGTACGACGCGTACTGATCGTCGCCGTACGGAACTCCGGAGGAATCGCGCTCGGGGCGCAACGCGGTCACGCCGTGGCCCTGCCCACCACCGGGGCAAGACCACTCGATCGACCAATGGCTCCCGTGTCGCCGCACTCCACGAGCCAGTTGGCGAGCATGCGGTGGCCGTGCTCGGTGAGGACGGACTCGGGGTGGAACTGCACGCCCTCGACCGGCAGTTCACGGTGGCGCAGGCCCATGATGATGCCGTCCTCCGTCCGCGCGGTCACCTCGAGCTCGGCCGGAACCGTGGCCGGCTCGGCGGCGAGCGAGTGATAGCGCGTGGCGATGAACGGCGACGGCAGCCCTGCGAAGACACCCTTGCCCTCGTGCACCACCGCGGAGGTCTTGCCGTGCAGCAACTCCGGCGCACGGTCCACCACTCCGCCGTACGCCACCGCCATCGACTGCATGCCGAGGCAGACGCCGAACACGGGCACACCGGTGCCGGCGCAGTGCCGCACCATGTCGACGCAGACACCCGCCTGCTCGGGCGTACCGGGGCCGGGCGACAGCAGGACACCGTCGAAGCCGTCCTGCGCGTGGCGCAGCTCGACCTCGTCGTTGCGCAGAACCTCGCACTCGGCACCCAGCTGGTAGAGGTACTGGACGAGGTTGAAGACGAAGCTGTCGTAGTTGTCGACCACGAGGATGCGGGTCGGGCGTCCGTCGGTACTCACTGGCCGTCCACCGTCACATCGTTGAAGGGCAGCAGCGGCTCGGCCCAGGGGAAGACGTACTGGAAGAGCACGTAGACCACAGCGAAGACGAGCACCAGCGAAAGCAGTGCCCTTACCCATGCGTTTCCCGGCAGATGCCGCCAGATCCAGCCGTACATGCCGTCCCTTCCGTAGCCGTACGGCACCAGACTAACGGCGCAGTGCCTCCGGTTTCCCGGCCTCGACGGGCTGGGTCGCGTCGAGGTGCGCCCAGACGATCAACCGGTGGCTGTGGCCCCACTCTGGCTCACAGGTCGTAAGGGTGAGGTAACGCCCCGGCCCCTCGAATCCGGACTTGCGCGGGACCGGATCGATGACCCCGATGTCGCCGGGCAGCGTCTTGTAGGGCTTGTTGTCGATGCGGTACGTGAACCATGTGGTGCCGTCGGTCAGGACCACGGCGTCGTCCGGCCGCAGCTTCGGGAAGTCCTTGAACGGGTCCCCGTACGTGCGGCGATGGCCCGCCACGGAGAAGTTGCCCTTCTGGCCGAGCTGCGCGGTGTCCCCGTAGTGGCCGAGCCCCTTCTTGAGGATGTCGGTCCCGGTGCCCTGGAGCACCGGCTTGTTCCACGTGAAACCAAGCCGCGGGATGTACATGACGGCGAAGGGCTTGCCGTCCTCATAGGGGCCGGGCTTCTTCGGGGACGTCTCGGTCTCGGCCCCGGTCTCGGTGGGCTTGTCGTCCGTGCCCGTGGACACCGAGCCCTGCGACCACTGGTCCTGGAGCTTGTCGATCTGGCTGTCCATGGCGTTGTCGGCCTTCACGCCGGTCCAGAAGAGGACGTACACCACAAAGAGAACAATCAACGTGCCCATCGTGATGCACAGTTCGCTGAACGTCCTGACGAGCACTCGCACCGACACAGGCTCCCCCAGCGGCTTACTCCACGGGCGGCTTACTCCACGGGCTTCGCGTAGTGGAGATCCACTGTGCCCGAGTAGCCGGGAAGAGTCATCGCCCCGTCGTCATCGACTTTCCAGCCGAGGCCGTACGCGTTGACGTACAGCATGTAGTTCTGGATCTCCGGGGACGCGGCGAGCGCCGTCTTGAGCTTCTCCGGGTCGCCGACGGCCGTCACCTTGTACGGCGGCGAGTAGACGCGGCCCTGGAGGATCAGGGTGTTGCCCACGCAGCGGACGGCGCTGGTGGAGATGAGCCGCTGGTCCATGACCTTGATGCCCTCGGCGCCGCCCTGCCAGAGGGCGTTGACCACGGCCTGGAGGTCCTGCTGGTGGATGACCAGGTCGTTCGGCTGGGGCTCGGGGTAGCCGGGGAGCTTGGCGGTGGCGTTCGGCGGGGCGTCGGCGAGGGTGACGGAGACGGCCTCGCCGCTGAGCTTCTTGGTGCCCGCGTTCTTCTCCAGGGCCTTGAGCCGGGCGTCGTCGGCCTTCGTGCCGCCGTTGTCGCGCTCGGCCAGGGACTCGACGTCGTCGCGCAGCGAGCCGTTGGACTCGTCGAGCTTGCCGTTCTTGTGGCTGCGCTCCTCGATCAGGTCGGAGAGCTTCAGGAGAGAGGCGTCGGTGCGGATGTTCGTGCCCTTGGCCGTGTTGAAGCTGGTGAAGAAGATGAGGCCCGCGAGCGCGAAAACGGCGGCCGTGAGCAACCGGACCGGCCGCCATCGAGGACGACGAGCGGGACCTGTGGGGGAGTCGGCGGAATTGCTCAACGTACCCTTATCTCCTTCAGCGCCGCGGAAGCACTACGCTAACGGACGCCCGGGGGAGGGCTCAGCTCCCCGTATCGACAGGAGAGACCCTCGTGCCGAAGTCACGGATCCGCAAGAAGGCCGACGATTACACGCCGCCCGCCAAGAAGGCGACGAACATCAAGCTGACCAGCCGTAGCTGGGTGGCGCCGGTGATGCTCGCGATGTTCCTCATCGGGCTCGCCTGGATCGTCGTCTTCTACGTCACCGACGGCAAGCTGCCGATCGACCCGCTGGGCAACTGGAACATCGTCGTCGGCTTCGGCTTCATCGCCGCGGGGTTCGGCGTCTCCACTCAGTGGAAGTAGCGCCACCCCAGCAGGGCCGTGCGCAAGCCTTGCCCTGAGTTATCCACAGCGCTATCCACATCCCGGCCTCGGCTGGGGAAAAGAAAGACGATCTGTGGATAACCCACTCGGTGTTGACGCCGGTATGACTGGCTGATCGCCATGCAAGCCCTCACAGGCCCCTTGTCCCTCCTGGGGAAACCCAGGTCAGCGACAAGGGGCACTGTTGTTCCCCACGGAATGCACAAGCGTGGGCACACGCTGTGGACAACCCTGGCCATCGGACGACATCGGTGAGCTTCAGACGGACCTTCAGACGAGCTGCGCGGTCCTGATGACCACAGTCGCCAGGACCACGACGAGCACCACCGCACAGGTCCCCCACTGCACGAGCGTCCGCCGCTCGCGAGGCGCGTGCACCATCCCGTACGCGATCGCGACACCGGCGACCAGACCGCCGACGTGCGCCTGCCAGGCGATGCCATCCATGGTGAACGTGAAGAGCATGTTCAGCGCGAGCAGCGCGATGACGGGGCGCATGTCGTAGTTGAGGCGCCGCATCAGGACGGCAGTCGCACCGAGCAGGCCGAAGACCGCCCCGGATGCCCCGAGCGAGGCGTCGCTCGCGTCGACGAGGACGTAGGTGAGCGCGCTGCCGGCCAGGCCGGAGAGCAGATAGAGCGCGAGGTAACGAGCGCGGCCGAGCGCGGCTTCCAGCGGACCGCCGAGCCACCACAGGCCCAGCATGTTGAACCCGATGTGCCAGATCTCCTGGTGCGCGAACATCGATGTGACCAGGCGGTACCACTGGCCTTCGGCGACGCCTTCGGTCGGCTCGTACGGGTAGGGCGGCCATTCACCGATCAAGAAGAGATCGCCGACGAGCCGGTCGTTCGTGCTGATCGCGATGAACACCAGAACGTTTATCGCGATCAGGATCTTGGTGATCAGCCGCGGGTCGGCGGCGATCGAGCCGCCCGCGAGGGTGCGCGGCTGGTTCGCCGCGGGCGCGTGGCCGGTGCACGAGCCCTCACGCACGCACTCGGGGCACTGGAAGCCGACCGAGGCGCTGATCATGCACTCCGGGCAGATGGGGCGCTCGCAGCGCGTGCAGCTGATGCCGGTCGTGCGGTCCGGATGCCGGTAACAGCCCGGCAGTTCCTGTGCGTCCTTAGGCCCCTGCGGGCTGCCTGGTGCCTGGTCCATGGGGTCCCCTCAATGTCCGTACGAAGGCGCGGCTACGCGCGCGCGGCGAACGCACCGCCCCGCCCTTCCATACGGATGGGCGGGGCGGTTTGGTTCCCTCGCGGGGTGCGCCGGTGTCAGGCGGTGCGGGTCTCGATGACGACGGACTCGATGATCACGTCGTTCACCGGACGGTCGGTGCGCGGGTTGGTCTGCGTGGCCGCGATCTCGTCGACGACCTTCTGGCTCGCCGTGTCCTTGACCTCGCCGAAGATCGTGTGCTTGCGCGTGAGCCAGGCGGTCGGGGAGACCGTCACGAAGAACTGGGAGCCGTTGGTGCCCGGCCCGGCGTTGGCCATGGCGAGCAGGTAGGGCTTGTCGAAGGCGAGGTCGGGGTGGAACTCGTCCTCGAACTCGTAGCCGGGGCCGCCCGTGCCGTTGCCCAGCGGGTCGCCGCCCTGGATCATGAAGCCGCTGATGACGCGGTGGAAGACCGTGCCGTCGTAGAGCCGCCCCGCCGTCTTCTTGCCGGTCGCGGGGTGGACCCACTCGCGCTCGCCCTGGGCGAGCTCGACGAAGTTCTTGACCGTCTTGGGCGTGTGGTTGGGGTGCAGCAGCACCTCGATGTCGCCGCGGTTGGTCTTGAGGGTGGCGTAAAGCTGCTCGGCCACGGTCTGCCTTCCGTTGTCTTCTGTTGTCTTCTGTGACGCCCCGATCCTCCCACGGACCGGATTGCGACGAGTAGCCACCGAGTGGGAGCGCGCCGCGACGATCCGTGGCATTGTCGGCGAAGAAACTCTCCTTGTACCGATTTGATCAAATTGATCACACCCGGATGCCCGCCCTCTCATGCCTCGGAGCCATCCAAAAGGCATGATCCTTGAAAGGGTGGAAAGGTGACATACCTATAAGCCACCGAGGAGGAGGATCCCGTGACCCGCATCGACAGCGTGCGCGCCGCGACCGGTTCGGCGAGGGACAGCGTGCGGCATGCCGCGGAGGCGGTGGCCCCCTACGCCGGCACGGCCAAGGACCAGGCCGTCCATTACGCGCACGAAACCCGCGTACGGCTCGCGCCCAAGGTCTCGCAGGCCGCCGAGCAAGCCCGTGTCCAGTACGGCGCTCACGTCGGCCCGCGCATCGAGCAGGCCCGTACGCACGTGCCGCCGAAGGTCGACCAGGCCGCGCACGAAGCAGCCGTCCGCACCCGTAAGGCGGCCAAGCAGACCCGCAAGGCCGCCCAGCAGGCCGCCGACTACTCGAAGCCGCGGATCGAGCACGCCGTGGCGGCGGCTCAGCCCGTCCGTGACGAGGCGGCGTCCCGCGGGGCCGCGGCGCTCGCCGCGCTGCGCGGTGAGGTCTCCCCCAAGGAGATCCAGCGCCTGGCCCGCAAGCACAATCGCCGGGCCCGCGCAGGACGCGCGGCCAAGGGGCTCATCGTCCTGGGCATCCTGGCCGGTGGTGCGGTCGCTGCCTGGAAGTGGTGGGACAAGCAGGCCAACCCGGACTGGCTCGTCGAGCCGCCTGCCGCGACAGAGGTCCCCGACAGCACGCCGCTGACCTCGGTCGACGGCAGCGGTCAGGCCTCCCTCGACCCCGAGGTCCAGGCCAAGCAGGCCGAGTCGGAGGCCGCGGACCAGGACGACCTGCGCTGACCCGGAAGCACAGAGAAACGCCGTAGGGCGGGGTCACCTCAGCTGAGGTGACCCCGCCCTACGGCGTTTCTCTGTGGAGCCTAGGAGATTCGAACCCGAACGAGCGACGCTCTCACCTGCGGTTTTACCAAGTCGTTACGAGTGAATCGGACTTTCCCACCCGTTTCCATCCCGCTACATCCTGCTCGATCCTGCTGCCCAGGCCCTATGTGCCCACCGGTGGGCACCAGCTCAAATATCGTTGCTCCTGCAACTCTGCTGTGCTGAAAACCTACAACCACACGGCCTCTACTCACTCGCAGCCAGTAAGCGAGCAAATGATGTCACTCACCGTCCAGGCGGGCCAACGCATCATCCAACCCGTTGGCCCAGCCAGGTGGCGGCATGTTGTCGAAGTCGTCCCGGTGCTCCAAGACGAGGTGCGCCAGCCTGTGGAAGTCCGCGACCGAGCGTGCGTACAGGTACCAACCACCGCCGTACTGCCGGATGCCGCAGCTCGCGGATTCAGCGAGGCGCGCGATGAGCCGTGCTCTCCCCGCGTCGGGGACGAGCCCCACACGGGGGTACTTCGAGTGGTGTTCACCAGGCACGCCGCCGCGACACGAGTAGAACGTGGCCGTGCCTGCAGCAGAGAGTGCCAAGACGAGGCCGGCAGCCCCGGGATCGTTCCAACGAAACTCTTGCATGAGCTCGGCGTGCCCCACGTCGTCGTGCTCACAGATCGCGTTCATCACCTCCGCGATCCCGTCGGACGCAGTGGACGCGCCAGAACGCGCCAGGATCTCCGCTTCTTCGACGAGGCAGGCTTCGACCTCGCTCCAGGCAGGAAGCCCCATGCACTCGTACCCCTCGTGGTTGGTGAAACCGACCGCAACATCCTCAGCCGTCAAGTCGTCCGTCAGTTCTCCGAGTTCGTAGACGCGACGTACTTCCACCTCGAAGTCTGGAATCATGCGCTCATTCTGTCGGAGGTCATCGGCTGCTGGGACGCAGATGACGCACTCCACGACCCGCTCACTTCGCGGGGCAGTCTTCACCCGCCGCCGGGACCTCGGCGTCGGGCACCCGTGCCAAGCTGACAGGAGGAAAGTCCAGAAAGTCAGGGATCTTGCATCTCCCTCCACTACGATCGCCACTGGGTAGGGGGCTACGCACTAACGATCTACATGACCAGCAGGCGAAGATCCCTCTGTACCCGGTGTGTCCGCCTGCTCGGTGCCACATGGTTCTCCGAAGCAGCCGTACACCGAACTCCATTGTCCGGGGCGGGAAGCAGGCTGAGACCAGAGATGACCTACGACATCGCGCCCCCGGCGCCCGTCGGCATGGTGGCCTCCTTGAGCTCCCTCGGATACTCGCTCCCGGACGCTTTGGCGGACTTGGTCGACAACAGCGTCTCCGCAGAGGCTCGGACTATCGAGATCGACTTCACCTGGGCCGGGCGAAAGTCCTGGATGGCGATCACAGACGATGGCTGCGGCATGTCGAGAGAAGAGCTCATCACCGCCATGACGGTCGCCGCCCGCGGGCCCGCAACGAACAGATCGTCCACCGATCTCGGGCGCTATGGGGTCGGCCTGAAGTCTGCCTCCTTCTCGCAGTGCCGTCTGCTCACGGTGAGCACCGCCACCACCGGTGACTGGATCACCCGCACCTGGGATCTCGACGTCGTCGAGAAGACCGGAGAGTGGAGACTCCTGCACACCCCGACTGTCGAGACCTCGGAGATCCTGGACAGGATCACCGAAAGCCGGAGTAGCGGCACCGTGGTCCTGTGGCAACGACTCTCGGGCTACCAGGCTGTTTCCGAGAAAGATAAGAAGACCCAGCAGCAGTTCTACGACGAGGCCGAGAAGGTCCGCACACATCTCGGTCTCGTGTTCGCGCGCTTCCTCATCGGGTCGTCCCCGCTGACTATGCGGGTCGCAGGTGTCGGAGTCTCGCCCTGGGACCCGTTCCTCACATCCAACCCGTCGCTACGCCGACTGCCGCCGGAGCCCCTGCCCCTCGACGGCCACACGGTTCTGGTGGAACCCTTCGTTCTCCCTGGCTCCCAGCGGTTGACCCCCGATGAGTACGACAACGCTGGCGGCCCCCAGGGTTGGCTGCGGCACCAAGGCTTCTACGTGTACCGGAGGGACCGGCTAATCCTCGCTGGCAGCTGGCTCGGTCTGCGGAGTCTCCGTCGCGAGGAACGGTTCAATCTGGCCCGCGTCTCCGTGGACATCCCTGCCGAGATGGACGCTGAGTGGCGCGTGGACGTGCGGAAGGCCGCGGTCGTCCCGCCTGTGTCCCTGCGACGGCACCTCACCCGGATCGCTCAGATGGTGCGTCGGGAGGCCGCCGAGACAGTGCGGCATCGGGGTCAGATCGCAGCGCGACAACACAGCGGGCCGCTCTCGTTTCCCTGGACCGTCCGGCGTGCTAACGGCAAGGTCAGCTGCAAGATCAACAAGCGCCATCCGCTCGTACAAGCGGTCCTCAAGGACACCGACTCCGACCCGGCTCGCGTCCGAGCTCTCCTCCGTCTTCTAGAGGAGACGGTGCCGGTGCCCGCGCTGCGAGTCCTGCACGAGACGGATACGCCGGACGACCCGGAGCCGTTCGGCGGCCCTGGCCCGGCGGATGCGCAGGCGATCGAGGTCGCCCGGCAGATGTACGAGGCTCTGTTGGCACAGGGAAGATCCGCCGTGGAGGCGAGAGCCCTGATCAGGACGACACAGCCCTTCGACCAGCTTGACGGGTTCTGGAGCAGCTGACGCTCTGTCAGTGGTACCGGATACCGTTCAACTCCCTGCACACTCAGAGCAGATAGCCAGGAGAGACCCGTGAGTACCGTCGATGACGAAGCGTTCGGCCATGCAGTGACGGCAGCACTCATGTTCCTGCCTGGTGACCGTCAGGCCACCCCGGAGGAAGTCGAAACCGCCACGAACATGGCCATGAGCGTCGTCAGCCTGCAGGGGATGACGGTCGACCGCGCACGGTTGGCGAAGGAACTCGAGGCAAAGACGAACGTCTACCAAGAGGACTCGGCAGCCCTGCACAACTCCGAGGGTCACGTCCCCTGGCTGGCGGATGCCAAGAACGACCGCGACTGGGCCTTCTGGGATCGGTACAACCGGTATCTGAAGACCGTCGTCGGTATGCCTCCTCAGGTGGTGCGGTCGCTGGACCGGAGCACCGAGGAGGTACTCGGCGAACTCGAGGACCCCCGTCGCCCTGGACGATGGAGGCGGACGGGCCTGGTGATCGGCCAGGTCCAGTCGGGCAAGACCGGACAGTACATCGGGCTCGCCACGAAGGCCGCGGACGCCGGCTACAGACTGATCGTCGTCTTCGCGGGCATCCACAACGACCTCCGCAGCCAGACCCAGCTCCGCATCGACGAAGGACTCCTCGGGTTCGACACGCAGTACCAGCTCCGCTCCGACCAGGAAGGCGCCAACCGGAAGATCGGCGTGGGGGCCATGTCCCACGTGGAGCAGTTGCCAGTGGCATCACTGACCAACAGCGCAGAGAAGGGCGACTTCGACAGGCGGACCGCTTCGAAGGCCAACCTCCCCATCGCCAGCTTCCCCGTCGTGCTCGTCGTGAAGAAGCACCGCCGGATCATCGACTACCTCCGGACCTGGATCACGGAAGTCCACGGCGAGGAGGATCCTCAGTCGGGCCGAAAGATCGTCCGGGAAATCCCTCTGTTCGTGATCGACGACGAGGCCGACAACGCGTCCATCAACACCGCGGACCCCGACTCCGAACCTACGAAGATCAACGAGGCCATCCGGAAGCTGGTAAACAGCTTCGACAAGGCCTCGTACGTCGGATATACGGCCACGCCGTTCGCGAACATCTATGTCGACTCGGATGCCGACCACGACATCCTCGGCGAGGACCTGTTCCCCCACAGCTTCATCCGCGCCCTGCGTGCTCCTTCCAACTACCTCGGCCCGGAGCGCCTCTTCGGCCTACGGGTGCACGACGAGGAGGAGGACGACATCGACCCGCTGCCGCTGGTCGAGCACGTGACGGACACCGCGTCGTGGGTTCCCGACAAACACAAGTCGAGTTGGGTCCCGAGTGGAGACCTTCCCCCCTCACTCCGGCAGGCGATCCACTCGTTCGTCCTCACCTGCGCTGCGCGCCGTGCCCGCAGGCAGGTGAACAAGCACAACTCCATGCTGGTTCATGTCACGCGGTTCACCGCGGTCCAAGGGCACGTACGCGACCAGGTGGACGACTACGTACGGTTCCTCTCGGAGAGTCTCCGTGACCGGTACGGCAGCGCCTCCGCAAGCTGTCTCGCCGAGCTCCGCACACTCTGGGAGGAGAACTTCGTCCCGACCACCGCCTACTTCCCCACCGACGAAGCCGAACGACTCACCTGGGACACAGTCGCCGAGGAGATCCTCCCGGCGCTCCTCAAGTTCCGCGTCAAGGCGATCAACGGCGCTGCGAAGGACGTTCTCGACTACTACGAGAACCGTCACAAGGGCCTGTCGGTCATCGCCATCGGTGGTGAAAAGCTCTCGCGCGGGTTGACCCTCGAAGGGCTCTCGGTCAGCTACTACCTGCGTGCTTCGAAGACGTACGACACCCTGCTCCAGATGGGCCGATGGTTCGGATATCGGCCGGGCTACGAGGACCTCTGCCGCCTCTACACGACTCCGACCCTCGAGTCCGCCTACGCGGAAATCACCGCGGCGACCGACGAACTGCGCCGGGACGTCGAGGAGATGTCCGTGCTCGGACTGACGCCCCGGGAGTTCGGCCTCAAGGTCCGGACCTCCTCCCTCGGGCTTGCGATCACCGCCGCCAACAAGATGAGGCAGGGGACGCGCGTACGCCTCAGCTACTCGGGCGAGCTTCCCGAGACCACAATTTTCAACCTCGACGACGGAACACCGCAGAAGAACCTGGACGCCCTCCGGTCCTTCGCGGAGACTTTGACTGGCCTCTCGGCACCCGATGTCGATTCGAACAGCGGCAGCCTCACGTGGAAGCACGTCCCGCCGGAGATCATCGCCGCCAGCTTCTTCGACACCTATCAGACGGCAAAAGAAGCACACCGTGTGCGGCCGAAGTTCATCGCTGACTACGTCCGGAAGTGCGCTGCGCACGGTGAACTGACCGACTGGACAGTGCGAGTTGTCGGCGTGAACTCACGACCGCTCGCCGGCTTCGTCGACCTCGCTGGTTACTCCGTGGCACTGGTCACCCGTCAGGAGTCCGGGCGCAAGACTTCCGGCCGCTACACGATCAAGCGCGTTCTGAGTCCCAGGGACGAGAGCATCGATCTCGACAAGGGCCAAAGTGCACTGGCTCTCGCGGCTACGAAGAAGGCAGCGGAGGGCTCGAAGAAGCGCGACGGTTCACCCCGCAACCCCACGACTGCGACCGGTACGCCGCTCCGCTTCCAGCGGCGCCCTGACCAGCCCCTGCTGCTCATCTACCCCCTCGCACCGCCGAAGAGCACCGACGCCACCGACCCAGCCCCGCTCGTCGGATTCGCGGTGAGCTTCCCGTTCTCGGAGCGCCAGATCAAGACCGAGTACGTCGTCAACGACGTCTGGTGGAAGCAGGGGGCCGACTTGGACATCGAAGAGGACGAGGACGACGAGTGATCGACGAGAGCATCTGGCGCGAGCTGGAGACCCCCCAGCCCGGAGCAGGACGTTCCGTCCGACGCCTGTTCCCCGAGTCGCCTCACGACATCCATCTGTCGGTGACCCACCCGGGGCACCGCCGGATGCTGTTGCTGCGCGCCGATGCCAGGGCCGCTGACCGTGTCCGGCGCCTCCTCGTCGATCTGCCCCAGGCCAGTGGCCTGAGCCTGTCACTCAGTTCGATCTCTCCTCGGGAGTTCGAACTCCAGGTGTCGCTGACAGCCGACGACCTCCGCGAGGTCTTCTCTCCGTTGGTTGAGGACATCGCGGAGGTCGTGCGGGATACGGACTCGGGCGAGACGGCGCTCGAGGCGGCGGTGCGGCGATTCCTCCACTGGCAGCAGCTCATGCGGACCGTGAGCCGGGACGGGCTGGGGAGCGAGGGCCGACGGGGACTGTTCGGCGAGCTGTACTTCCTGCGCGAGTACGTGCTGCCCGCGATACCCCACACCGCCGCGGTGTCCGCATGGACAGGGCCCGAGGGAACGGCCCAGGACTTCCAGCTCACTCACGCGGGAGTCGAGATCAAGACGACGACCGTGAAGAGCCCCAGCACCGTACGCATCTCGAACGAACGGCAGCTCGACGACACCGGAGTCGAGGCCCTGCTGTTGGCCCAGATCTCGGTGGACGAGAGGCGAGGTGGTTCCGGCGAGAGCCTGAACACGATGGTCGACAGCGTCAGGAGCGAGATCGACAACCCACTCGCACGGGCACGGCTGGACGCGCAACTGATCCGAGCAGGGTACTTCCCTAATCAGCGAGACTTCTACGACGAGCCTCGGTTCACTCTCCGGCGCGCGGACCTGTGGAAGGTGGCCGACGGTTTCCCCCGCATCGTGGAGTCGGATCTCGCTCAGGGAGTCGGAAACTGCATCTACGACATCAGCGTCTCAGCGCTTGAGCAGCACCGTGTATCGACCGCCGAGGTCGCCGAACTGATCAGAGGTACCGATGGCTGAGCTGGCCCTTCACGACTACGTCCGCACGCTCATGAACGACATACAGTCGCTAGCGGAGAACGAGGGCGCCTCCATCCCGAAGACGTTCACTCGACGTGTGTTGGAGCAGCTCGAGGAGGCGGGCGTGGTCTCCAACTCCCACGTCGCTTACCACCAAGAACACGGTGTTGTCGTGTATGGCTTCGGCGTGAGCGAAGATCGCTCGACTCTTGACCTGTACACCACCGAGTACGACCTCGCCCAGGGACAGCCCGGAGCTGACAAGCTCACCAAGGGCGACACCGCCAAGGCGTACCGTCGGCTACTCGCTTTCCTCCGTAAGTGCGGCACCATCCGCAACAATCACCCCGAGACGACAGAGGTACATGAGCTCTGCGAGGGCGTCGAGAAAGCCCTCGCCGACGCCGTCAAGATCCGGCTGTTCCTTTTCAGTAACCAGGTGAGCACAGCAGGCGCTCTCCCGGAACCGACGGACTTGAACGGCGTACCCGTTATCCACGAGCTCTGGGATCTCACACGGCTCCATCGCCACGAGACCTCGGGATCCCTCAGTGAACCCATCGTGGTGGATTTCGATCCCCCGCTTCCCTGCCTGTCGGCAGAGAGTACTGAGCCCGACCACTCGGTGACTCTCGCCGTACTGCCGGGAGCACTGCTTGCCCAGCTTTACGACGACCATCGAGCGCGGCTACTAGAACTTAACGTCCGGGCCTTCCTCCAGATCCGCACCGGCGTCAACCGCAAAATCCGCGAGACGTTGTTGAAGCGGCCGGAGCGCTTCCTGGCGTACAACAACGGGATCACCGCCACGGCATCAGAGGCGGAATTCGTGCTGGATGCAAATGGCAACTGCGTCGCTATCCGACAGCTGACCGGGCTCCAGATCGTGAATGGCGGTCAGACGACCGCCACGCTGCACCACGTCATGAAGCGGGACAAGAAGGACCTCTCTGAGGTCAGAGTGCAGATGAAGCTGTCCCTGGTCGCTCCTGAACATCTCGAGGAGATCGTCCCCCGGATCTCGGAGTACTCCAACACGCAGAACAAGGTGACGCTAGTCGACTTCAGCTCCAACCATCGGTTCCACGTGGACTTCGAGCGAGTCAGCCGGGCCCTGTGGGCACCAGCCACAGACGAGTCCGGCCAGGAGACTCGTTGGTTCTACGAACGGGCTCGGGGCCAGTACGCGCAAGAGGAGGCAAAGCACGTCACCGTACCGGCCAGACGGAAGTTCCGGGCTCTTCATCCCACAAGGCAACGGTTCAGCAAGGCTGACCTCGCCAAGTACGTGAACTCATGGAACGAGCTTCCGCACCTTGTGAGCCGTGGCGCCCAGAAGAACTTCAACGAGTTCATGGAACGCACGAAGAGAGAGCCGCCCGTAGTCGACATCTCCTTCTGCAAGCGGGTGATCGCCATGGGGCTGCTTTTCAAGGCTGTGGACGCGGTGGCGAAGGAGCACGAAGCCGGCAGTCACAAGGCTCTCGTCACCGCCTACACCATGGCCCGGTTGTGCTCGGCGACGGAAAAGCGGATCGACCTCGACCGAATCTGGCGTGAGCAGGGTGTCTCCCCAGCGCTCGTGGCCGCAGTTCACGACCTGTGTCCCCTTGTGATGGAGAGAGTGATCGCGCCGGGCAAGCACGTGACGGAGTGGGCGAAGAGCAGCACCTGCTGGGAGGACGTCTCCCGCCTCAAGTGGGACATCCCCGAGGAACTCAGCACCGAACTACTGGCGCAGCCAGTCGAGTTCACGGAAGACACGTCAGAGGCCGAAGAACAGCGGTTGGCCGACGTCCGAGCCATCGGTGCCGAGGAGTGGGAAGCGCTCGGCGAGTGGGCACGTCAGACCCGAAACCTCGAGCCCTCCGAACGGCAGCTCGCGACCGTGATCGCCACCAGGCTACGGACCGGTGGCGACATCACGGCCACCCAAGCCGCTCAAGTTCTGTCAGTGCACGAGACTGCTATCGGAATCGGGTTCAGTCCTGCCGTGATCTGAGAAGCAGCGGTCAGGGTTGCTGAGTGTCGGCCTTGAGTGACGGCATCACAGCGCTCCGGCACCTGACCGCGTCCTCAGCCCGCTGGGGGATAATCCGATCGCCTCCGTCACTGAACGCAAGGATTCCGGCCCGGCGGGCAGGCTCGCCTCTGCGAGGAAGGTTCACGGCAGCTCAACCCTGCCATGGGTGTCGAGGCGCACAGCACGGCTGATACTCGGATCACGAGAGGGGGGATGGCTCTCCTGCCCTACTCCTCCACGAAGGATGGTCACGGGCAACGGCCGGGAGAACACGCAAAGTTCCAGTTGGGCAGGAATGGGTTAGTGCCGACAGCTTGGCCGACGGGTGCGTAGCACCAGACCCGAGTATCGCTCCTTCAGGCAGTGCATCGGCAAGGGCTGCTCTTCCGGATCCACACAAGGTTCCCCTCGCTGCACCACCAACTTCGTACCGCCACGCCCCCTGGGGCGCGGGTCTTCGTCGGCGGATGCTTCTAATATCGCTACCGCGAAAACGAGACGAACCGGGTCCCGGACCCGCGCGACACCGACGCAGTGACGGCAACGGGGCGGTCGATTGTCCGAGCCTGGTAGTGCGACGTGCGCTCAGCTGGGATATGACCCTGCGCTTCGGATCACCGCGGAGTGCGCGCGCCGGTTCTCCTGATCTCTCGCGGTCAGTGCGCCGTGCTCACACCAGCTTCACCTGCGTGGTGAAAGAGGTCTTCCCCTTCCGGCTTCCCTGCACAGTGCTTCCGCAGGGGGCACTGTGCGCAGTAGGGGTTTCTCGCGGTGCACAGTGTGCTCCCGATGACACGCAGCGCGGCCATCCGTAGGGGGCCGTCACTTGCACCCACCACTCGGACGAGATTGACCCTTCCATCGCTCAGTCTGTTAGTGCGATCGGCGTCACTGTTGTTGAGTCTCGCAGCGACTCGGATTGCTCCCTGCGTGACCAGAAGAAGATCTTGGTCCCCAACGAGAAGGCTGTACAAACGCTCCTCTGCGGGGCGCAGCCCGATACGCTCCGGAACCGCGTGGCTTTTCGACGGCTGCCACGCGTACCGGTCGCCGACGAGGGGAAGCAGGCGTGCGATCTTCGCAGCCACCCCAGGGGTGGGGGCTTTCTTAATCAGTGCCCCGTACAACCGCTGCGTGACCGCCTTGCGTCCCCGTGTGAGTTCCATAAGCTCTCGAAGCTGCATGGGCTTCATCTTTGAGCCCGAAAGGACGGCCATGACGGCGGCCTGCGTCGACAGCATCTCGTCACCTGGGAACTGGTACCACTCCTCGCCCTTTCGCGCCTTGTCTGCCCACGCCGTCAGGTCGTCTCGGACGACGCGCCAGTGCGGCTGAAGCCCGCCTTGAGGCGCCCGCACACCAGCGACAGGCAGAACCGCCATGGCCGCTTCCTTGCCCAGGAGTGGAGGAACGGCGTTGCCAATCTGCCGGAAGGCGTCGCTCCGCGTTCCGGCGAAGCGGAATCGATCCGGAAACGTCTGAACCCGAGCTGCCTCCCGCACGGTGAGTGTCCGAGGCTCCCGGGGGTGGATGTACCAGTAGCCGTCCTTGGCGATATGCGCCGTGATCGAACGACTACGGTCCTGCCAGTCCAACCTCTTGTACTTATCCGTGAAGTTGTCCGCTCTGTAGCGTCGCAGCTTCTTGGGGATATCCGAGTACAGCGTGCTCGAGTCCATGTGGTAGGAGAAGATCTCCCAATCGTCCGGCCGAACCCGGCGCGTCATGTGGTCATATACCACCTTAGGGTCAGCACCCCTACGCATCTGAGCGGCGAACTCGGACAACTCCTGCCCATCCTGGTAAGGAAGCGTGCGTGCGCCGACCCTCTCCCGCGCAATGACGTCGAGTCCTGGAAGGTCCCCGATAGCATCACGGAGCGAGACGTGCTTGTCCCTCTTCGGACTCCAGTCGAACCTCTCGACATCGTTCCGGGCGAGAAGGATGAGCCGCTTCCTGTGCTGGGGCACCCCGTAGTGCCACGCATCGACCAGCCGCACCTGCGTGGCGTATCCGAGGGTCTCCAGCTTCTCCTCGATGATGCGGACAACTGCGAAATCGTCCCCCAACCCCATGTCCGGGACATTCTCCATCAGCACTGCGCGCGGACGTACGCGGGTGACCACGTCCAGGTACGCCTGCCACAGCTCCTTTCGGCGATCACGTGGGTCCCGCTTGTGGTTGAGCACGAGATCCCGGATCTTGCTGCGGCCAGCTCGGCTGAAAGGCTGACAAGGTGGGCCGCCAGCGATCAGATCAATTTTGGCATTCGTCAGTAGACCGACAAGTCGATCACGTTCGCCCGGATCCCCAAGATCCATACGGAGGCTGAGGCCGGGAAAGTTACCGGCATGCGTCTCAAGTGCCCGTTCATCGAAGTCCACAGCGGTGGCTACGGTCCAGCCAGCCTGCTCGACCCCAGAGCTCAGGCCACCTGCACCAGAGAACAGGTCCACTGCGAGTCGGTCAGACGCATGTCTCTCCAGCCAAGCAGGAAACTCCTCCTCCGTGCAGCTTTCCGGATGGCGAGTCAGCTGGAGGTAGTCCGACCTCTCCAGGGGAACCTCGTACTTCCCCTTCTCCACAGCAGAACCCTCCGTACGCATGACATGAACGAGCACCAGGACAACATGATCGCGCCTCCGGAAGCAACCATTCCGGCAGACTGAAGCCAACCCTCGTGCATCTGTTTGTCGCAGCACCCGTGAGGAGAGAGCAGAGACGGCTGGCGGCGCTGACGCTTCTCCCGCACCGCTCATCGCGTCAATGCGCTCCAGTGACCTCAATCTTAGGGGACACCACTGTCACTGATGAAGTTCCCCCGCTGATCTGCAGCCTCAGTCCTGTCAGCGCCTTTTAGCTCTCATGGACGGGTCTTCCCGGAGGGGAAAATACGCAGCCGGGGCGCCGATGCTCTTAGCCCGACGCTCGCTCATGATTCGTTCAGAGCCCGGCGCTGACATCCGACCGTAGCGGCCTACCGCGTCTTCGACTGCCGCGGAGCCATGCAAGTCTGCCGCCCCTCCGAGGTTGGCCCAAGACCCTCTACTCGCTTGGCAGACAGCACCAGAGAAGTGGGCCCTGGCCGCTCAGTGCACTCATCACGCACCACCCCTCCACCAGCACGCCACGACCCAGGCCTAGGAGATCACCGGGAGAGGGAAGGGCATGCAATCCCCTTGAGAGGTACGGGCTCCCCCAGGGCCGGTGGGCACCGATGTGCCCACTGATGGGCACAAAAAACGCCCCCTGAAACTGCGTTTCCGCAGGTCAGAGGGCATTTATCGCGTGGAGCCTAGGAGATTCGAACTCCTGACATCTGCCTTGCAAAGGCAGCGCTCTACCAACTGAGCTAAGGCCCCGAAAACGGCGCACCCAGCCGGAAGAATCCCGCTCCGGTGGGCAACGCAGACCAGAGTACCGGGTCACCCCCCAGATCTCGCAAAAGGATTGGGGGTCCCGGTGAACGACCACGCTCCGTAAGATGCTCGGCGTGGTTCGCGGCAGCGAACCACGGTTTTTTGGGGAAGCGATGGGGAGACGCAATGGACGCCGCACAGCAAGAGACGACCGCGAGAGCACGAGAGCTCCAGCGGAACTGGTACGGGGAGCCGCTGGGGGCGCTCTTCCGCCGTCTCATCGATGATCTGGGCCTCAACCAGGCACGCCTCGCCGGCGTCCTCGGTCTGTCCGCGCCCATGCTGTCCCAGCTGATGAGCGGGCAGCGCGCCAAGATCGGCAACCCCGCGGTCGTCCAGCGCGTCCAGCTCCTCCAGGAGCTGGCGGGCCAGGTCGCCGACGGCAGCGTGAGCGCCGCCGAGGCCACCGACCGCATGGACGAGATCAAGAAGTCCCAGGGCGGCTCCGTCCTGACCAACACCTCGCAGTCGACGACGAGTTCGGGTGCGCCCACAGTGAAGCGTGTGGTGCGCGAGATCCAGTCACTGCTGCGCTCCGTCGCCGCGGCGGGCGACATCATCGATGCCGCGGACTCCCTCGCACCGACCCACCCGGAACTGGCAGAGTTCCTCCGGGTATACGGCGCCGGACGCACCGCGGACGCGGTCGCCCACTACGAGGCGCACCAGAACTGAGCCGTCGGCCGGGCCACCGGGCGGCCCGGAGGGGGAGCAATGCGCGACCATGGGTGAGGTCTTCGCCGGCCGCTACGAACTGGTCGACCCGGTCGGACGCGGGGGAGTCGGAGCGGTCTGGCGCGCCTGGGACCACCGGCGGCGCCGCTATGTGGCCGCCAAGGTCCTGCAACAGAGCGACGCGCACGCGCTGTTGCGCTTCGTGCGGGAGCAGGCGCTCCGGATCGACCACCCCCATGTGCTCGCGCCCGCCAGCTGGGCCGCCGACGACGACAAGGTCCTTTTCACCATGGCCCTGGTCGCCGGCGGCTCGCTGGCCCATGTGATCGGTGACTACGGCGCGCTGCCGCCCCGCCTGGTCTGCACGCTCCTGGACCAGCTGCTCTCCGGTCTCGCGGCGGTGCATGCCGAGGGGGTCGTGCACCGTGACATCAAGCCCGCCAACATCCTGCTGGAGGCCACCGGCACCGCGCGTCCGCATCTGCGGCTCTCCGACTTCGGCATCTCGATGCGGATGGGCGAGCCGCGGCTGACCGAGACCAACTATGTGGTGGGGACGCCCGGTTACTTCGCGCCGGAGCAAATGATGGGTGCCGAGCCGGACTTCACCGCCGACCTCTTCGCCGTCGGCCTGGTGGCCCTCTATCTGCTGCAGGGCGCCAAGCCGGACGCCAAGGCCCTGATCGAGCACTTCGCCGCGCACGGCACTCCTGGGGCGCCGAAGGGCGTGCCGGAGCCGCTGTGGCAGGTCGTCGCCACGCTTCTCCAGCCGGACCCGCTCGCGCGGTTCCGCACCGCCACGGGCGCGCGCAAGGCGTTGAACTCGGCCGCCGAGCTGCTGCCCGAGCCGGGGCCCGACGACGAGATCGTCGAGATCTTCGACCAACTGGGCCCGCTCCCGCGAGGGTTCGGCCCCGACGGGCCCCTCACGACCCCACCACCGCCGGACTTCGCTCCCCCCTCTGTTCCGGTTCCGCCGCCCTCCGTTCCGCCCCCGCCGCTCTCCGCGCCGCAGACGGGGAGCTTCCCCCTGGCCCAGCCACCGCAGGCCCAGCCACCGCAGGCCACGCCGCCGCAGGCCACGCCGCCGTCGGGTCAGCCGGTGCAGCAGGCCACGCCGCCCCCGCTTCCCGCTCAGTCCCCGCATGTCCCCTCCCCCCAACAGGTGCCGATCCAGACGGCGTCGGCTCAGGTGCCCGTACCGGGAGCTGTGCCGGTACCAGCCCCCGTACAGGTCCCGGCCCCGACACCGGCCCAAGCCCAGGCCCCCATGCCCCTCGCACCCCACGAACCCTCACAGTCCGTGACACCGTCAGCGCATCACGTAGCCGCCCCTACTTATCCATACACCGCTCACGCCCCGCAGGTTCCACTCCAAAGCCGACCAGTTCCGCAGCGCCACCGGCAGAAACGACCGGGACCGCCCCCGAAGGTGGCGATCCCGATGCTGCTGGCCGCGCTGGCGTGCTTCGCGGTGGGCATCTGGGCGCTGACCCAGACCTGAGACCAAGGCCTGAGACTCAGCACTGAGACCCGGCCCTGAGCCACTACGGCTACCAAGCCGGTGGCGGCCCGTACGGCGACCCCGACCCGGACCCCGAAGCCGACCCCGACCCCGAAGCCGCCGCACGCCTCCGCCCGATCAGCGTCCACACCCCCAGGACCATCAGCAGCAAGGTCCCCGCGCCGAACCCCCCGGCGGCGACCAGCCTCATGCCGTCCGCATGGCCGCTCCCCTCACCGCCACCGCCCCCGCTCTCACCCCCGGCAGACGTATCGCCGCGCACCGCGGCGTCCTTGTCCTGACCGGTGACGCCGAACTCGTCCGAGGGGCGCGCCGTCCCGACGTACGCGGGCCCCGCCTTCGCGGCCCCGTCGACGTTCACCCGCAGGGTCAGACCCAGCGGCTCCTTGCCGAACTGCCGGGCGACCTTCGGATTGAGGTGGACCGAGAGGTAGTACCACCCGGCGAACCGCGTCCCGGCCACACCGTCGACCGGGGAGTAGCGGTTCTCGTACGCAACGGGGGCCAGCGGTTCCAGCGTGGTCGACTTCTGCTGGCCGTCGTAGGCCGTCTCGGCGTCGTCGATGCGCGCGCGTACCGGGTTGGACAGCGACATGACGAGCGCCGACGTGACGTACTCGTCCCTGCCCCCGCTCGCGCTGCCCAGCTCGGCACTGGCGGAGATCTGCTGTCCCCAGTCGACCGGCACGCGGTAGAAGAGTGTCCGGCCGGGCTCGATCCGGTCGCCCCAGACGCCTGGCCGCAGCGCCCGTGCGTCGTTGAAGCCCGTGCCGCCCCTGCGTTCCTTGCGCGCATCGGTGGGAGGCGTGGGCGAGGCGGAGTTCCACGACTCCGGCGGCGTCGTGGGGACGCTCTTCGCCACCCCCGGCTCCGAGACGACGCGCAGCTCCGTGTCCCAGGTCTCCGTGCTGGAGCCGGGATCGCTGTTCCGCTCGACCACTACGTAGTACGTGCCGGCCACCTTGCACCGGTTCTCGGCGGGGCCGACCTCCCGTACCGCCCAGGCGGTGATGGGCCGCGGGCTCTGCGCCGTACCGAATCGCGCGTCTCCGGAGTTGCAGTTGTTGCCGTTCGCGTCCTGCAAGGACACCTCGAGACCGTCCCCGTAGACGACCTTGGCGTCGAGTCCGGGAACGGCGGTGGCCGAGACGTACACGGTCTCTCTGGCGTCGAGCTGCACCTGGTAGTAGAGCTTCCCGCCGCGTGCGAGGGAGCTCTTGTACGTCGCCCCGGGCGTGAGTCTCGCACTGCCCATGCTGTTCTTCGCGCCCTCGACCGGCACAGCGCGGTCGGCGAAGACGTACGGGCTCGGCGTGCCCGCCGCGGCCTGTCCCGGCAGCGTCGTCACCACGCACAGCGCCGCTCCCGCCGCCAGCGTCACCCGGCCCCTGCGTGTCACCCCGCCTCTGCGCAGCCGCCCCATCACGTGCCACCCCTCCCCGAGTGCCCAGCCGTCCCGGCCACACATGCCCGCGCGGAGGCGCGACAACCTTTGCTCACGCAAGGCGATGGCTTGCGTGAGCAAAGGTGGGCGGCCGGAGAGATCCGGACAGCACAAGGCCCCGGCCGCAGAAGCGACCGGGGCCTTGTAAAGAGACTGTTGTCGGTACTCACGAACCCGTGGGCACGGAGTCAGTCGCCTCCGTCCACAGATCCTGCTCGGCGCGATCCGCCTGGATCTGGCGGTACACGAGGAGTCCGCCGATGGCGGCCAGTGCGACCAGGAGAAGCTTCTTCACCGCGCGACCTCGTCTTTCTTGACGTAAGGGACCTCTGAAGCCCGACTATACACACCGACCGATACCGATCGGTGACCTGGATCCACCCCAACTACCGCCCCGAACACAGCAGTCGAATCGGGTTCCGCCACTCCTTGGCGCCTCACGGCCCGACGTGACGTTCGCCGCTCTCGACCTCATCCGGACCCCTCCCAGGCCCCTCAAGGGCCCTTTACGGCCATCCGGGTGGTGTTCATCTGAACATCGACGCGCCACGAGCGTCGGTCCCCCACTCTCGGCTCCACATACACATCATGAGGAAAGTACGCAAATCGCCCAACCCGAAAGTGAGACGCCATGACCGGCACCAAGGCCATGAAGCTGTGGACCACGCTCATCACCGCCTTCCTCGCACTCTTCGCCACACTGGGATTCACGACGACGGCAACGGCGGCCACGCCGGTACAGCAGGCCACGGAAACGTGCAAGAGCGCGCCGACCATGACGGCACCACTCGCGGCCTACTGGGCAGCAGCGTACGAACGGTCCTTGCCGCCCACGATGAAGCAGCGCATCCGTGCCGAGGCCCACGGGTCATCCCCCAGCTGCCGCCATCTCCCCACGGACGACACGGAGACGGCCGTTGAGGCCGAGGCCCATCCGGGCGGGCTCGCCGCAGAACCGTAATCACGGCCCCGGCCGGCCCGGCCCTGGCCCCAGGGGCCCCACAGACACAACGAAGACCCCCAGCCGATACGGGCTCGGGGGTCTTCTGCGTCAGGAGCGCGGCTACGCGGTCTGCAACGTGAACTCACCCACCGTGCGCCACGATCCTGGGGCGTCATTCCCGGCGATCAACCGGACGCGGTCGATTCGAGCCCTGATCGGCACCTTCGCCTCCAACTCCCCGGCTGCCTGCCGCATGGCGGCCAGATCCGCCAGGTGCGCACTCCCGACGGTCAGGTGCGGCGTCGGGTCTGGATGCGCGCCCCGGTAGGGCGGGCACTCGGGAAACCGGCGCACCACGGCTTCGGTGAGCGCACGGAACGGGGCATCGGGCTCCGGCGCGAGCCACATGACGTCCTGTCCGAACCATGCGACCCGAGAGAACGTGCAGGCGAAGGCAGGCACCGTCGCCAAGCACGCTCGCACGCCGTCGATCACCGTCTTGGTGATGCGCTCAGGCGTGAGGAACGGATAGAGGACCGTGACGTGCGCCGGAACGGGCCAGGATGCCGTGTGATCCAGGACGCGCCGGAAGGGCCCCACCACCGCCTCCGCCTCCCGCACGGGAGCGACGAGTGCCGTCCTGGCCCCGCCCGCGAGTCTGCTCATCGACTGATGTCACCCATGGATGCCAAAGACCCCCAGCCACGAATGACTGGGGGTCTTTTGTCTGGTGGGGCTAACAGGATTTGAACCTGTGGCCTCATCCTTATCAGGGATGCGCTCTAACCAACTGAGCTATAGCCCCGCCGCGCTACGGTGTGTCCCGCGCGCTGACCTCTGAAGATTAGCGCACGTGCGGGCCAGTCCCAAAATCGATACCTCCGCGGAGGACGGACCGGCGCAGCGGCAGGACTATTCGTCCTCGGCCAGCGTCAGCTCGACGCCGCCCACGAAGCCCGCGGAGAGGTTGTAGATGAACGCGCCGAGCGTCGCGAGCGCCGTGGCGAGGACCACGTCGATGACCGCGATGATCGTCGTGAACATCAGGACGCGCGGCAGCGACAGGAAGGACTGCAGGTCGAAGCCGTTGGACTCGTTCGAGCCCGTCGCCTCGGAGATCGTGCCGCCCACCGTCGAGAAGACGCCCATGGCGTCCATGACCATCCACAGCACGGCGGCCGCGATGATCGTGCAGATGCCGAGTGCGATGGAGAGCAGGAAGCTGACCTTCATCACCGACCACGGATCGGCCTTGGCCACCCGCAGCCGCGCCTTGCGCGTACGAGGCGTCGTGCGCGCCCCGGTCCGCGGCCTGCGCACGGCACCCGTCTGGGACTCCTGCTGGTAGGCCTGCGGCGGGTGGTACATCTGACCCCCCTGCTGGCCCTGCTGAGGCTGACGCTCCCCGGGCAGCGCACCTGAGGCGCCCTGGGACCCCTGTGCTCCCTGGGACCCCTGGGTCCCTTGAGCACCGGCCGCGTAGGACCCGTCGTACTGCGCTGACTGAGCCGGCTGCGGCCCTCGGGTGTCGGTCACGGTTCCCCCCTGGGATCCACGAGACTCATGCGAGTCGGGAGAATCAGTGGCGGAGCCACGGACACCGTCTGTACCGGCTGGGCCGGTTCCACTTGCTCCGGCGCCCGTGGCTCCACTCACGATGACTCTCTCCTCGCGCTACTCGGCCGTGGACTCCGTGCCCTCGTCCGTACCGACGGCCGGCTCGCCGTCAGCGGTCTCGTCGACGACGATGTCGCCGTCGACTTCCTCCGCCTCGCGCCCGGCCTCGGCGTTACGAGCGATACCGACCACGGCATCGCGCTTGCCCAGGTTGATCAGTTGGACGCCCATGGTGTCACGGCCCGTCTCCCTGACCTCGTTGACTCGCGTACGAATCACACCGCCGCCCAGGGTGATGGCGAGGATCTCGTCGGTCTCCTCCGTCACCAGGGCACCCACGAGTTCGCCGCGGTCCTCCACGATCTTGGCGGCCTTGATGCCGAGGCCACCACGACCCTGGACGCGGTACTCGTCGACGTTGGTCCGCTTCGCGTACCCACCGTCGGTTGCGGTGAAGACGAAAGTACCCGGCCTGACGACATTCATCGAGAGCAGTTCGTCGCCACCGCGGAAACTCATTCCCTTCACGCCCGATGTCGCGCGGCCCATGGGACGCAGCGCATCGTCCGTTGCGGTGAACCTGATCGACTGCGCCTTCTTGCTGATAAGGAGCAGATCGTCCTCGGACGAGACGAGCTCGGCGCCGATCAGCTCGTCGTCCGAACCGTCGTCCGTCTCGCGGAGGTTGATGGCGATGACGCCACCGGCGCGAGGCGAGTCGTAATCCTTGAGCGGGGTCTTCTTGACCAGGCCGCCCTTGGTGGCGAGCACCAGGTAGGGCACCGCTTCGTAGTCACGGATCGCGAGGATCTCGGCGATCTTCTCGTCCGGCTGGAAGGCGAGCAGGTTCGCGACGTGCTGGCCGCGGGCATCGCGTCCGGCGTCGGGAAGTTCGTACGCCTTCGCGCGATAGACCCGGCCCTTGTTGGTGAAGAACAGCAGCCAGTGGTGGGTCGTCGACACGAAGAAGTGGTCGACGATGTCGTCTTCCTTGAGCTTCGTGCCGCGGACGCCCTTGCCGCCGCGCTTCTGCGAGCGGTAATCGACCGTCTTCGTACGCTTGACGTAACCGCCGCGCGTGATCGTGACGACGATGTCGTCCTCGGCGATCAGGTCCTCCATGGACATGTCGCCGTCGAAGGGCACGAGCGCCGAGCGACGGTCCTCGCCGAACTTGTCGACGATCGCCGCGAGCTCCTCGCTGATGATCTGGCGCTGCCGCTCGGGCGAGGCCAGGATCGCGTTGTACTCGTTGATCTTCGCCTGCAGTTCGTCGTGCTCGGCGACGATCTTCTGGCGCTCCAGGGCGGCCAGGCGGCGCAGCTGCATCTCGAGGATCGCGTTGGCCTGGATCTCGTCGATCGAGAGCAGGCCCATCAGGCCCTCACGCGCGACGTCGACCGTCTGGCTGGCGCGGATGAGTGCGATGACCTCGTCGATCGCGTCCAGGGCCTTCAGCAGGCCGCGCAGGATGTGGGCCCGCTCCTCGGCCTTGCGCAGCCTGTACTTCGTACGCCGGACGATGACCTCGATCTGGTGCGTCACCCAGTGGCGGATGAACGCGTCCAGGGAGAGGGTGCGCGGCACACCGTCGACCAGGGCCAGCATGTTGGCGCTGAAGTTCGACTGCAGGTCGGTGTGCTTGTAGAGGTTGTTCAGGACGACCTTGGCGACCGCGTCCCGCTTCAGGACGACGACGAGGCGCTGGCCCGTGCGGGACGACGTCTCGTCGCGGACGTCGGCGATGCCGCCGACCTTGCCGTCCTTGACCAGGTCGGCGATCTTCTGCGCGAGGTTGTCGGGGTTGGTCTGGTAGGGGAGCTCGGTGACCACCAGGCACTGGCGGTTCTGGATCTCCTCGACCGCGACGACCGCGCGCATCGTGATGGAGCCACGGCCCGTGCGGTACGCCTCCTCGATGCCCTTGCGGCCCACTACTAGTGCGCCGGTGGGGAAATCGGGGCCCTTGATGCGCTCGATGAGGGCGTCGAGCAGCTCCTCGTGCGAGGCCTCCGGGTGCTCCAGCGCCCACTGCGCGCCCGCCGCGACCTCGCGGAGGTTGTGCGGCGGGATGTTGGTGGCCATGCCGACCGCGATGCCCGCCGAGCCGTTGATCAGCAGGTTCGGGAAGCGCGCCGGCAGGACCGTCGGCTCCTGGTTGCGGCCGTCGTAGTTGTCCGTGAAGTCGACGGTCTCCTCGTCGATGTCACGGACCATCTCCATGGCCAGCGGCGCCATCTTGCACTCGGTGTACCGCATGGCGGCCGCCGGGTCGTTGCCCGGAGAGCCGAAGTTGCCGTTGGAGTCCACCAGGGGCATCCGCATCGACCACGGCTGGGCCAGGCGGACCAGGGCGTCGTAGATGGAGGAGTCGCCGTGCGGGTGGTAGGTGCCCATGACGTCGCCGACGACGCGGGCGCACTTGTAGAAGCCCTTCTCGGGGCGGTATCCGCCGTCGTACATCGCGTACAGGACGCGGCGGTGGACGGGCTTGAGACCGTCCCGCACGTCGGGCAGCGCACGCGACACGATGACGGACATCGCGTAGTCGAGGTACGAGCGCTGCATCTCCGTCTCGAGCCCGACGGGCTCGACACGCATGCCCACGCCGGGAACGGCGGGCTCCTCTTCGGGCATCACAGGGGTGTTCTCGTCGGCCATTGCTGGTCAAAGTCCTTTCGAGGTGCGGCTCGTACGGCCGACTCAGATGTCGAGGAAACGAACGTCCTTGGCATTGCGCTGAATGAACGAGCGCCGTGCCTCGACGTCCTCTCCCATCAGCACCGAGAAGAGGTCGTCGGCCTGCGCCGCGTCGTCCAGGGTGACCTGGCCGAGAACGCGGTGGTCCTGGTCCATCGTCGTGATGCGCAGTTCCTCGGCGTTCATCTCACCGAGACCCTTGAAGCGCTGGACCGAGTCGTCCCTGATGCGCTTGCCCGCCTGGCGGCCGAGCTCGACCAGCGCGTCGCGCTCGCGGTCGGAGTACGCGTACTGGAAGTCGTCCCGGCTCCACTTGATCTTGTAGAGCGGCGGGCGTGAGAGGTAGACGTGCCCGGACTCGACGAGCGGCCGCATGAAGCGGAACAGGAAGGTCAGGAGCAGGGTGTTGATGTGCTGGCCGTCGACGTCGGCGTCCGCCATCAAGATGATCTTGTGATAGCGGAGCTTCTCGATGTCGAAGTCCTCGTGCACGCCCGTGCCGAAGGCCGAGATCAGGGCCTGGACTTCCTGGTTCTGCAGGATCTTGTCGATCCGCGCCTTCTCGACGTTCAGGATCTTGCCTCGGATGGGCAGGATCGCCTGGTACATCGGGTTGCGGCCGGACTTCGCCGAACCACCGGCGGAGTCACCCTCGACGATGAAGATCTCGCACTTCGTCGGGTCGTTCGACTGGCAGTCGCTCAGCTTGCCGGGCAGGGAGGCCGATTCGAGCAGGCCCTTGCGACGGGTCAGGTCGCGCGCCTTGCGGGCGGCGACACGGGCCGTGGCGGCCTGGATGCCCTTGCGGATGATGTCCGCGGCCTCGTTCGGATTGCGGTCGAACCAGTCCGTGAGGTGCTCGTGCACGACCTTCTGCACGAAGGTCTTCGCCTCCGTGTTGCCCAGCTTGGTCTTGGTCTGGCCCTCGAACTGCGGCTCGCCCAGCTTCACCGAGATGATCGCCGTCAGACCCTCGCGGATGTCCTCGCCCGTGAGGTTGTCGTCCTTCTCGCGCAGCAGCTTCTTCTCGCGCGCGTACCGGTTGACCAGGCCCGTCAGCGCGGCCCTGAAGCCCTCCTCGTGCGTACCGCCCTCATGCGTGTGGATCGTGTTCGCGAAGGAGTAGACACCTTCGGTGTACTGCGAGTTCCACTGCATGGCGATCTCGGCCGAGAGCATGCGCTCCTTGTCCTCGGCCTCGACGTCGATGACGGTCGGGTGGATCATCTCTCCCTTACGGGAGTTGAGGTACTTCACGAAGTCGACGATGCCGCCTTCGTAGTAGTACGCCACCGTGCGGGCCTCGGCGGCCTCGTCATCGGTCGCCTCGGCCGAGTCCGCACCCGCCGTCGCCTTGGCCGAGTCGCGCTCATCAGTGAGTTTGATGGTCAAACCCTTGTTGAGGAACGCCATCTCCTGGAAGCGCCGTGCCAGCGTCTCGAAGGAGTACTCGGTCGACTCGAAGACGTCCGGGTCGGCCCAGAAGGTGACCTGGGTGCCCGACTCGTCGACCGCCTCGTGCTTGGCGAGCGGGGCCGTCGGCACGCCCAGCTTGTAGTCCTGGGTCCAGCGGAAGCCGTCGCGCTTGATCTCGACCGCGAGCTTGGTCGACAGCGCGTTCACGACGGACACGCCGACGCCGTGCAGACCACCGGAGACGGCATAACCGCCGCCGCCGAACTTGCCGCCCGCGTGCAGGACGGTCAGAACGACCTCCACCGCGGGCTTCTTCTCCACGGGGTGCATGTCGACCGGGATGCCACGGCCGTTGTCGATCACGCGCACGCCGCCGTCGGCGAGGATCGTGACGTCGATGGTGTCCGCGTGTCCGGCGAGCGCCTCGTCGACGGAGTTGTCCACGACCTCCTGCACGAGGTGGTGCAGGCCACGCTCACCGGTCGAGCCGATGTACATGCCAGGTCGCTTGCGAACCGCGTCCAGACCCTCGAGGACGGTGATCGCGCTGGCGTCGTACGAGGCTGTGACCTCGCCGTTCTCGCCAGCGACGGTAGACGGGATGTTCTCGTTGGGGTTGCCGGAATCGGCCACGAAGCGCCCTTTCTGGCACAGCACAAGCCAAGCTTCCGGTGGTGGCCGGAGCGGCTGCGTCGTTCAGCGATAGTCAGCGTTGTTCTATGCGTCCCACAAGTGGGGCGGGATTAGCTTCCAGTCTACCGGTAGCGCCGACAGTGATGGGGGTTTGCCGGTACCTGAGTCCGCATGTGCCGTCCTGAACCGGCGTCGCCCGACTCCCCATATGCGGCCCGGGGCTCTAGGAGGCTCACAGCGGCACTCAGCGCTTCGGGGTGTCAACCTTCAGCTACCACCCGGTACGGGCTCAGCCGTAGGTGTCCCCGGGGCCCGTGCTGCCCGGCGCGCGCAAGGGTCCGAAGCGGCGCGGGGCGCCGCCGGGACCAAGGACCTTGATGAGGCGCACGGTGCCGTGGCCCAGGTCTTCGTTGAGGCGCGCGACCAGCTGGGGGGCCATGAGACGCAGCTGCGTCGCCCACGCCGTGGAGTCGCACTGCACGGTCAGGGTCCGCTCGTTCTCGTCGTACTTCTGCGGGACGCAGTGCTTGGCCAGGTCGTCGCCGACGATCTGCGGCCAGCGGCCCATCACCCCGCCGACCGCGGCCGGCGTCTCCCAGCCGCGCTCGGTGATCAGGCGGTTGATCGCGGAGCCGAGCGGCTGCGGGTCACGCCCGTCGGCGCGCGCGCCGGAACGGAGACCGCCCCTGCGGGCCTGCTTCTTCTGCTGCGCGGCATCGCCACGCGCGCGTGCCTGCTCCTTGGCGGCACGCAGGGCGACCCGGGCGAGATCGATGCCGGAGGGCTCGGGCGTCCTCGGCGTGTCCTTGGGAGCGTCCTGCGGGCCTTGGGAGGTGTCCTTGGCGGGCTCTTCGGCGCTCATACGCGTTCCCCGTACTTACTGCGCTCACTGCGCTCACTGCCGCGGCGCGTCATACGCGTTCCACCACGCCGTCCGCCACCGCGAACCGTGCCCCTGCGAGCACGCCCGGCACGTCGTCGTCCACCGCGGCCGTCACCAGGACCTGCTCGCCCGGCGCCACCAGCTCCGCGAGGCGCTCCCTGCGGCGCGCGTCGAGCTCCGCGAACACGTCGTCCAGGACGAGCACCGGTTCGTTCCCCTCGGCGCGCAGGAGGTCGTACGAGGCCAGCCGCAGCGCCAGGGCGTACGACCAGGACTCGCCATGGCTCGCGTACCCCTTCGCGGGGAGCTGGCCCAGTTTCAGGAGCAGGTCGTCGCGGTGCGGCCCGACCAGCGTCACGCCCCGCTCGATCTCCTGCTTGCGCGCCTCTTCGAGGGCGGCGATCAACTGCTCGTACAGAACGTCGCGCGTATGGCCCTCGCCCGGCGCCGACGGCTTGTACTCCAGCGCGACGGGCCCGCCGCCGGGTGCCAGCTGCTCGTACGCCTTGTCGGCGAGCGGCTGCAGCGCGGCGATCAGGTCGAGCCGCTGCGCGAGCAGTTCGGCGCCCGCGGCCGCGAGGTGCTGGTCCCAGACGTCGAGCGTGGACAGGTCCATGGAACGCCCGCCGTGCCGCCGCGCCAGGGCCGCCGACTTCAGGAGGGTGTTGCGCTGCTTCAGCACGCGGTCGTAGTCGGACCGCACGCCCGCCATGCGCGGGGAGCGCGCCGTGATCAGCTCGTCGAGGAAGCGCCGGCGCTCACCGGGGTCACCCTTGATCAGCGCTAGATCCTCGGGCGCGAAAAGCACCGTGCGTACGATGCCGAGCACATCACGGGGCCTGACCTGCGAGGACCTGTTGATACGGGCGCGATTGGCCTTGCCCGGATTGAGCTCGAGCTCGATCAGCTGCTGGCGCTCGCCCTGCCGGACCGCGGCCCGGACGACGGCGCGCTCGGCGCCCATGCGCACCAGCGGGGCGTCCGAGGAGACCCGGTGGCTGCCGAGCGTGGCGAGATAGCCGACGGCCTCCACGAGGTTCGTCTTGCCCTGGCCGTTGGGGCCCACGAACGCGGTGACGCCCGGATCGAGAGGGACCTCGACCCGGGCGTACGAGCGGAAGTCGGCCAGCGACAGATGCGTGACGTGCATGGTGTGCGCCGACCTCCCCCGGCTACTTCACTTGCTGAGCGGCCTGTGCGTAACCACTTGGATTGCGCACAGGCTGTGGATCAGTGCTCGCTCTTGGACTCGACCGCGTGACCGCCGAACTGGTTGCGCAGCGCCGCGATCATCTTCATCTGCGGGGAGTCGTCCTGCCGCGAGGCGAAGCGGGCGAAGAGCGAGGCCGTGATCGCGGGCAGCGGCACGGCGTTGTCGATGGCGGCTTCGACCGTCCAGCGGCCCTCTCCGGAGTCCTGCGCGAAGCCGCGCAGCTTCGCCAGGTGCTCGTCGTCGTCCAGGGCGTTGACCGCGAGGTCGAGCAGCCAGGAACGGATGACCGTGCCCTCCTGCCAGGAGCGGAAGACCTCGCGCACGTCCGTGACGGAGTCGACCTTCTCCAGGAGCTCCCAGCCCTCGGCGTAGGCCTGCATCATGGCGTACTCGATGCCGTTGTGAACCATCTTCGAGAAGTGGCCCGCGCCGACCTTGCCTGCGTGCACGGAACCGAAGTCGCCCTCGGGCTTGAGGGCGTCGAAGATCGGCTGGACCTTCGCGATGTTCTCGGCGTCACCGCCGTACATCAGCGCGTAGCCGTTCTTCAGGCCCCAGACGCCGCCGGAGACGCCGCAGTCGACGAAGCCGATGCCCTTGGCCGCGAGCTCCTCGGCGTGCTTCTCGTCGTCCGTCCAGCGGGAGTTTCCGCCGTCCACGACGACGTCGCCGGGCTGGAGCAGCTCGGCGAGCTCGTCGACGGTGGACTGCGTCGCGGCTCCGGCCGGAACCATCACCCATACGACACGCGGACCCTTGAGCTTGCCCACAAGCTCTTCGAGGCTGTGGACGTCCGCGACGTCCGGGTTGCGGTCGTATCCGATGACGGTGTGGCCTGCGCGGCGGATGCGCTCGCGCATGTTGCCGCCCATCTTGCCGAGGCCGACGAGACCGAGCTCCATCAGTGGTTCCTTAAGTAGCGATGTGGCGTGGAGGCACCTTCGTACCCGCGTCCGAGCCTACGCCCGGACGCACGCTCACACCTGTGGGCTCAGCCGCTCAGACGTACAGGCATGATCAGGTACTTGTACGCCTCGTCGGCCTCGGCATCCAGGGCGGGCTTGCCGCTCAGGAGCGCGGGCTTCGTCGACGTCGTGAACGACAGCTGGGCGACCGGGGAGTCGATCGCGCTCAGGCCGTCGAGCAGGAACGTCGGGTTGAAGGCGATCGAGACGTCGTCGCCGTCGAGCTGGGCGTCGACCCTTTCCACAGCCTGTGCGTCGTCGCTGGAGCCGGCCTCCAGGATCAGCACGCCCTGCTCGAAGCTGAGCCGCACCGGAGTGTTCCGCTCGGCCACCAGGGCGACGCGCTTCACGGCCTCGACGAACGGGGCGGTCTCGATGACCGCGATCGAGTTGAACTCCGTGGGGAAGAGCGTCTTGTACTTCGGCAGGTCGCCCTCGAGGAGACGCGTGGTCGTACGCCGGCCGGCGCCCTCGAAGCCGATCAGGCCCTCACCGGCACCGGAGCCGGACAGCGCCAGGGTGACCGTGTCGCCGCTCGTGAGCGCCTTGGCGGTGTCCAGGAGCGTCTTGGCGGGGACCAGGGCGACCGCGGAGGCCTCGGGGTTCTCCGGCTTCCACAGGAACTCGCGGACCGCGAAGCGGTAGCGGTCGGTGGAGGCGAGGGTGACCGTGTCGCCCTCGATCTCGATGCGTACGCCGGTCAGGACGGGCAGCGTGTCGTCGCGGCCCGCGGCGATGGCCACCTGGGCGGCAGCCGAAGCGAAGACCTCACCGGGGACCGTGCCGGTCGCGGTGGGCATCTGCGGCAGCGCGGGGTACTCCTCCACAGGAAGTGTGTGGAGTGTGAATCGCGAGGAGCCGCAGACCACCGTGGCCCGCACACCGTCTGTGGAGATCTCCACCGGACGGTTGGGAAGGGCGCGGCAGATGTCGGCGAGCAGGCGACCGGAGACGAGGACCGTGCCCTCGTCGTCGATCTCCGCGTCGACGGAGACACGCGCCGAGACCTCGTAGTCGAAGCTCGACAGGCTCAGTGCGCCTTCCTCGGCCTTCAGCAGCAGGCCCGCCAGGACAGGTGCCGGAGGCCGGGCCGGGAGACTGCGCGCCGCCCACGCCACCGCCTCTGCGAGTACGTCGCGTTCCACCCGGATCTTCACTTAGCCGCCCTCCTGCTGTTGCTGGCACTGGGGACCAGTCTGACGCACAGCACTGACAGTGGGTGCCCGTCGGGGTCAAGTCGTGACGAGCGGCGTCGGAGGTCCGGAGAGCGAGTTGTGCACAGGCCCCCCTTCCAAGCGAATTCCCCGGTGACTCTAAGTGGGAGTAGTAGTAGGGCCTGTGGAAACCGTGGATAACCGTGTTTTCGCAGGTCAGTGCCGGTTTTTTGTCCACCGAGCCTGTGGGCGGAGGCGGTGGACAACCGGTGGTTTCTGTGGACGGGGGAAAGTTCTGCACACCCGGTGCACAGGCAAGGGGTACTTCTCCCCAGCGCTGTCCCCAGCTTTACCCACCTTCCCCACAGGCCAACCGACCACGTTGGTGTGACGCCTTTCACTCGGCACGGTGACGGGGCGCGTTGCGTTGCCGAACAGTGGACAGCCGTGTGGAGAAGCTGGGGAAAGCTGGGGACAACCGACTCGAGCCTGTGGGTTGCCGGTGGACAAGTTCGTGCACACCCTGTGGACGAGATTTTCATCCACAGCCTGTGGAGGGCCGTCGTCCACGAATCCACAACCACCTGACCTGGATTGATGATCCTTCAGCAGGGTCCCCTGTGGACATCATCTGGACAACTTCCCGGTCCCCAGGGTGTGGAAGGAAAAAAGAGCCCAGATCTGTGGAGAACAGGCCTCTCAGCTGGGGAAATCGAACAGTGGAGGGGTGTGGAGGGGTGCAGACGGGGTCCACGCGCGCGTGCACAACGGCAAAGGGCGCCCCGGAAGTTGTCCCGGGGCGCCCTTCGAGAGCTTCTCAGCGCGTGTGTCAGCGCGTGTGTCAGCCGTTCTTGATGCGGTTGGTGAGCTCGGTGACCTGGTTGTAGATCGAGCGCCGCTCAGCCATCAGCGCGCGGATCTTGCGGTCCGCATGCATGACGGTCGTGTGGTCGCGGCCGCCGAACTGCGCGCCGATCTTGGGCAGCGAGAGGTCCGTCAGCTCACGGCAGAGGTACATCGCGATCTGGCGGGCCGTCACAAGGACGCGGCTGCGCGAGGATCCGCAGAGGTCGTCCACCGTAAGTCCGAAGTAGTCCGCCGTCGCGGCCATGATGGCCGGAGCCGTGATCTCCGGAGAGGCGTCCTCGCCGCCCGGGATCAGGTCCTTGAGGACGATCTCCGTCAGGCCCAGGTCCACCGGCTGCCGATTGAGCGAGGCGAAGGCCGTGACCCGGATCAGCGCGCCCTCGAGCTCACGGATGTTGCGTGAGATGCGGGACGCGATGAACTCCAGGACCTCCGGCGGGGCGTTGAGCTGCTCCTGCACCGCCTTCTTACGAAGGATGGCGATACGCGTCTCGAGCTCCGGCGGCTGGACGTCGGTGATCAGCCCCCACTCGAAGCGGTTGCGCAGCCGGTCCTCCAGCGTCACCAGCTGCTTGGGCGGCCGGTCACTGGAGAGAACGATCTGCTTGTTCGCGTTGTGGAGCGTGTTGAAGGTGTGGAAGAACTCCTCCTGCGTCGACTCCTTGCTCGCCAGGAACTGGATGTCGTCGACGAGCAGGATGTCCATCTCGCGGTACCGCTTGCGGAAGGTGTCGCCCTTGCCGTCGCGGATGGAGTTGATGAACTCGTTCGTGAACTCCTCGGAGCTCACGTAGCGCACGCGCGTGCCGGGATAGAGGCTGCGGGCGTAGTGCCCGATCGCGTGCAGAAGATGCGTTTTGCCGAGCCCGGACTCTCCGTAGATGAAGAGGGGGTTGTACGCCTTGGCGGGCGCCTCGGCGACGGCGACGGCCGCCGCGTGCGCGAACCGGTTCGAGGCGCCGATCACGAAGGTGTCGAAGAGGTACTTCGGGTTCAGGCGCGCGGTGGGCTCGCCGGGCGCCGACGCGGGGGCCGGCTGTGCGGCCAGCGGGCCGGGGGCGCCGTGGCCGTGGACGCCGTGGCCGTTGCCGTGGCCGCCGCCCCGGGGGTCATGGCCTCCGGAACCGGGCGACTGCTCGTGCCGCTCACGCCGGTCGTGGCGGTCCTGCTGGTCCTGCCGGTCCTGGCGGTGCTGTTCATACGGGGAGCGGCCCTGCGGCGGCTGCGAACGGTAGTCGTGCTGGGGCTGCTGGGGGCTCGCGTACGGATCCCGCTCGGGGAAGCCGAGCCGCGGCTGCTGCCAGCCGTAGTCGTCCTGCTGCTGGGGCTGCTGCTGCGGCCAGGCGCCGGGACCGGGGCGCTGGTAGTCGGGGTACGCGGGGCGGGCGGTCGGCAGCTGGTCGGGCCCGCGGCCCGAGGAGTGCTCGTCCGAGGTGCGGCGGCCGTAACCGTCGTACGAGTCATGTCCCTGACCGGGGCCGGGGTGCTGCTCGGGCTCGTCGTAGCGCTGCTGCTGTTGCTGGCCGGGCTGCTGCTGGAGGGGCGGCGCCGGCGGAGTGGGCCGGTCCATGGGGTCGCCGACCGAGTCGTCCACCGTGATGGCGATACGGATCGGGCGACCGCACTCGCGGCTCAGCGACTCACTGACGATGGGGGCGAGCCGTCCCTCGAGCACGCCCTTGGCGAACTCGTTCGGGACGGCGAGGAGCGCGGTGTCGGCCACCAGCGCCAACGGCTGACAGCGTTTGATCCAGCGCTCGTCCTTCGCGTCGATCCCGTGCCCCCGCCCCTCACCCAGCAGCTGCTCCAGAACTCGTGGCCACACTGCGGCAAGATCGGCAGGTACGTCAGCCACAAGGCACGCTCTCTCACGGGGTCCCACGAAGGTGTGGTTCTTGGGACGGAAATCGGGATGGGGAGGGAGAAGGGAATGAATCGGAGTTTGGCCAAGGTAGTCAGGGCAACGGCTGCGGTTCAAGTTGTTGTCCACAGGCTGTGCACAGTGTCTCTCCCTGACGGTCGGTTTGACCGGATGGCGTAGCCCCGCGTACCGTGACCAGGTCGAGTTGTCGATGGCTGCTGCCGCCTGCCTCCGATGGGCAAAGATCACGATCTGTGATTGTGAAGCGGTGCACTCGGTGCGTATTCGCGAGCTTCTCGTGGGCGCACGGTGACAGCCAGGCGATGTCCCGCCACCACACAATCATTTCTGGAGCCCCCGAGTGAGCAAGCGCACCTTCCAGCCGAACAACCGTCGCCGCGCCAAGACCCACGGCTTCCGCCTGCGGATGCGCACCCGCGCCGGCCGCGCGATTCTCGCGAACCGTCGTGGCAAGGGTCGCGCCAGCCTTTCCGCTTAATCGCATTAGGTCATGACGTCGTGCTGCCTACCGAGCATCGGCTGAGGCGGCGCGAAGACTTCGCGACCGCGGTACGCCGAGGACGACGGGCCGGACGCCCGCTTCTCGTCGTCCATCTACGTAGCGGTGCAACGGACCCGCACGCGCCTGGGGAGAGCGTTCCCCAGACGCGTGCGGGTTTCGTCGTGAGCAAGGCCGTTGGCGGAGCTGTCGTACGCAACAAGGTGAAGCGCAGGCTTCGCCATCTGATGCGTGACCGGGTGGCCCAGCTGCCCCCCGGTAGCCTGGTAGTCGTACGAGCGTTGCCCGGTGCGGGTGACGCCGCCCATGCACAGCTGGCCCAAGACCTGGACGCCGCTCTTCAGCGGCTGCTGGGAGGGGGCGCTCGATGAAGTACCCACTGCTGGCTCTGATCAAGCTGTATCAGTGGACGATCAGTCCTCTGCTTGGTCCGGTGTGCAAGTACTACCCGTCGTGCTCCCGCTACGGCTACCTGGCCATCGACCGGCACGGTGCCATCAAGGGAACGGCGCTTACGGCCTGGCGCATCCTGCGGTGCAATCCGTGGTCGCTCGGTGGTGTCGACCATGTCCCGCCGCGCAAGCGCCCGCGCTGGCACGAGATGCTGCGTGCCACGTGGCAGGAACGCAAGGGCGGGCCCTCCGCCGCTGGCGTGCCGTCCGGAGAGACCTCCCCGGATAACCCGAGCCCGGCCGCCGAGACCCCGTCCCATGCTCAAGGAGCCTGATTAGTGGACACGATTGCCAGTCTGTTCAGCTTCATCACGACACCCGTTTCCTGGGTCATCGTCCAGTTCCACTCTCTGTACGGGGCGATCTTCGGCCCTGACACGGGCTGGGCCTGGGGCTTGTCCATCGTGTCCCTGGTGATCCTGATCCGTATCTGCCTGATCCCGCTCTTCGTGAAGCAGATCAAGGCGACCCGGGCGATGCAGACGCTGCAGCCCGAGATGAAGAAGATCCAGGAACGCTACAAGAGCGACAAGCAGCGTCAGTCCGAAGAGATGATGAAGCTGTACAAGGAGTCGGGCACCAACCCGCTCTCCTCGTGCCTTCCCATCCTGGCGCAGTCGCCGTTCTTCTTCGCCCTGTACCACGTGCTCTCCGGCATCGCGTCGAACGACACCATCGGCGTCATCGACAAGCCGCTGCTCGAGAGCGCGCAGAAGGCGCACATCTTCGGCGCCCCGCTGGCCGCGAAGTTCATGGACAGCGAGGAAAAGGTCGCGGCGCTCCACGCCTCGCTGACCGACGTCCGCGTCGTGACCGCGATCATGATCGTCCTGATGTCGTTCTCTCAGTTCTACACACAGCGCCAGCTGATGACGAAGAACGTGGACACGACGGTCAAGACGCCGTTCATGCAGCAGCAGAAGATGCTGATGTACGTGTTCCCGATCATGTTCGCCGTGTTCGGCATCAACTTCCCCGTCGGTGTTCTCGTCTACTGGCTGACCACCAACGTGTGGACCATGGGCCAGCAGATGTTCGTGATCCGCCGGAACCCGACTCCGGGCTCCAAGGCCCAGGCCGCGTTCCTCGAGCGCCTGCAGAAGCAGCTCACGCACACCAAGAAGGTGCGGGGCCGTGGCAACACGAACGTCATCAAGGCGATCGTCGCCAAGGGCCGTGACCGCAACGAGTTCGAGCGCAAGTTCATCAACGGTCTGAGCAAGGAAGGCCTGGTGGCCCAGGCCGACGGTTCCGTCGCGCCGAGCGAGTCCGCCGTCGCCACGGAGACCGAGGACGGCACTCCGGCCGCCGGTGGCGGTGCCCCGAAGCGGCAGCAGCCCAAGCGTCAGAGCAAGTCGCAGCGCCAGTCCGCCGCCGCACACGGCAAGGCGGAGAGCGACACGGAGACGCCTTCGGATGCGAAGACGTCGCTGGAGAAGACTCCGGACGAGCCTGAGGACGCCGCTCCCAAGGGCAAGGCCGCGGGCGGCAAGACCGGGTCAGGGAACGCACGCAGCCAAGCCAAGTCCGGGCAGCGCAAGGGCCAGCAGCGCCCCAAGCACCCGACGAAGAAGTAGAAGGAGTCCATCCCGTGACGGAAGGCACCACCGCCCCCGCCGAGGCCGAGGTCGAGGCCGGCGACACTCTTACCCGCCTTGAGCAGGAGGGCGAGATCGCGGCGGACTACCTCGAGGGTCTGCTGGACATCGCCGATCTCGACGGCGACATCGACATGGACGTCGAGGCCGACCGCGCCGCTGTCTCGATCATCAGCGACTCGAACAGCCGCGATCTGCAGAAGCTCGTCGGCCGTGACGGTGAGGTCCTGGAGGCGCTCCAGGAGCTGACGCGCCTCGCGGTGCACCGTGAGACCGGTGACCGCAGCCGCCTGATGCTGGACATCGCGGGCTACCGCGCCAAGAAGCGCGAGGAGCTCTCCGAGCTGGGTGCCAAGGCCGCGGCCGAGGTGAAGAGCTCCGGTGAGCCGGTCAACCTCAAGCCGATGACGCCCTTCGAGCGCAAGGTCGTGCATGATGCGGTCAAGGCCGCCGGTCTGCGCAGCGAGTCGGAGGGCGAGGAGCCGCAGCGCTTCGTCGTTGTGCTTCCCGCCTGATCGCACGTCGTTTTCCCGGCCCCGTCTGTTCACAGGCGGGGCCGGTCTTTTCAGCCTGATAGTCAGCCACCCCAGTGCGGTACGGAAGGACGGTCCCCGTGACGGAGGCAGCGGAGCTCCCCTCGGCGCCCGAGCAGGCCCGGGCGGTATTCGGTGAGCGCTTCTCGGACGCGGTCCGGTACGCGGAGTTGCTGGCCGATGCGGGAGTGCAGCGCGGCCTGATCGGTCCTCGCGAAGTGCCTCGACTGTGGGAGCGGCATCTGCTGAACTGCGCGGTCCTCTCCGAGGTCGTGCCCGAGAACGTAATGGTCTGTGATGTCGGCTCGGGGGCGGGCCTGCCGGGCATTCCGCTGGCTCTCGTCCGGCCGGACCTGAAGATCACGTTGCTTGAACCCCTGCTGCGCCGGACGACCTTTCTCACCGAAGTGGTCGAGCTGCTCGGACTCGACCACGTGACGGTGGTGCGTGGGCGCGCCGAGGAGGTCCTTGGCAAGCTGCCTCCCGTCCACGTGGTGACCGCGCGGGCCGTTGCGCCACTGGACCGTCTTGCGGCCTGGGGAGTGCCTCTCCTGCGCCCCTATGGGGAGATGCTGTTGCTCAAGGGCGACACGGCCGAGGAAGAGGTCAAGGCCGCGGGGGCCGCTCTGGGCAAGCTCGGCGCGGTGACCACCTCGGTGCTGCACGTCGGTGAGGGAGTGGTGGACCCGCTGTCAACGGTCGTGCGGGTGGAGGTCGGGGAGAGCCCCGGCGGTGTGCGCTTCGCGGCCAAGCGCGCGAAGGCTGCCCGGACGGGGCGGACGCGGCGTCGTCGCTGAGCGATTACACCCTCGTCGTTCATCCGTCCTGACGACGAGCCGTACTCCACAAAAGCTGCCAAACGTACGCATACCGGGGTGTCGCGCAAGCGGCACCCCGGCTGCCGTGCATCGTGTTTCACGTGAAACGTCGCTCACTGCTGCATGGCATCATCAGTCGCGGCCGCGCTGCGGAACCTCGCGACCGGCGGCCACTCGGTTCCCTCGATAAGGGAACGGAGTTGTCCACAGAGGTGGATTCGTCCACAGAAGACCGGGCCTCGCTGGTTCACGACCCTCAAAGCATGGGAGGCTCTGTTCATTGCGAGCCTGAAGTCGAGGAGAGTGAATCCTTGCGGTCCGACGCCAACATCGCGGGACCGATGACCGATCCGGTCCCCGGTCCCCGTACCGAGTCGGCGGGGGAGGATGTTTCACGTGAAACACCGCCCCCGATGGACGACACCCCTATCGGTCGTGCTGCCCAACTGGCGGTGGAAGCCCTGGGCCGTGCAGGCGAGGGCCTGCCACGACCCGAGCAGACCCGAGTCATGGTGGTTGCCAATCAGAAGGGTGGAGTGGGCAAGACGACGACAACCGTCAACCTCGCCGCTTCGCTCGCTCTGCACGGCGCGCGCGTCTTGGTCATCGACCTCGACCCGCAGGGCAACGCCTCCACGGCTCTGGGCATCGACCACCACGCGGAAGTGCCGTCCATCTACGACGTGTTGATCGACAGCAAGCCGCTCTCCGAAGTCGTGCAGCCGGTCCCTGATGTCGAGGGACTGTTCTGCGCCCCGGCCACCATCGATCTCGCCGGTGCGGAGATCGAGCTGGTGTCACTGGTGGCGCGGGAGAGCCGACTGCAACGGGCGATCCAGGCGTACGAGCAGCCGCTGGACTACATCCTCATCGACTGCCCTCCGTCGCTCGGTCTGCTGACGGTCAACGCTCTGGTTGCCGGCGCGGAGGTGCTGATCCCCATCCAGTGCGAGTACTACGCACTGGAAGGCCTCGGCCAGCTCCTGCGCAACGTCGATCTGGTGCGGGGGCACCTCAACCCCCATCTGCACGTCTCGACGATCCTGCTCACCATGTACGACGGCCGCACCCGGCTCGCCTCACAGGTGGCGGACGAGGTGCGCACCCACTTCGGCGAGGAGGTCCTGCGGACGAGCATTCCCCGCTCGGTCCGCATCTCCGAGGCGCCGAGCTACGGCCAGACCGTGCTCACCTACGATCCGGGGTCGAGCGGTGCCCTCTCGTACTTCGAGGCGGCACGGGAGATCGCGCTACGCGGCGTCGGTATTCGCTACGACGTACAGCACGCCCACATGGGCGCCCAGAATGATCAGCACAGCACGACGGAGGGGATGCAGTGAGCGAGCGACGGAGAGGGCTGGGCCGTGGCCTCGGCGCCCTGATCCCTGCGGCCCCGACGGAGAAGTCGACCGCCCAGGCCATGAGTGGAGCTTCGGCTTCCCCCAGTGCCGTACCGGTGCTCACCGCCGAGCGGGGTGTGGCGGCCGCGAAGGTGGCGGCGCTCCCGCAGAGCCCCGTTTCACATGAAACGGAGCAGCCGCCGAACGCAGCGGTGGAGGCCGAGGAGAGTCCTGTCGGTGCGCACTTCGCCGAACTGCCTCTCGACTTCATCACGCCCAACCCGAGGCAGCCCCGTGAGGTCTTCGACGAGGATGCCCTCGCCGAGCTGGTGACCTCCATCAAGGAGGTCGGGCTTCTCCAGCCTGTCGTCGTACGGCAGGTAGGGCCCTCGCGCTACGAGCTCATCATGGGCGAGCGGCGCTGGCGGGCTTGCCGTGAGGCAGGGCTTGAGCGCATCCCGTCGATCGTCCGCGCGACGGACGACGAGAAGCTTCTCCTGGACGCGCTCCTTGAGAACCTGCACCGTGCGCAGCTGAACCCGCTGGAAGAGGCTGCCGCCTACGACCAGCTGCTCAGGGACTTCAACTGCACACACGATCAGCTGGCGGACCGGATCGGCCGTTCCCGCCCGCAGGTCTCGAACACGCTGCGGCTGCTGAAGCTGTCCCCGGCGGTACAGCGCAGGGTCGCTGCCGGAGTGCTCTCCGCGGGCCATGCTCGTGCTCTGCTGTCCGTCGAGGACTCGGAGGAGCAGGACCGCCTGGCGCATCGGATCGTGGCCGAGGGTCTCTCGGTGCGTGCTGTCGAGGAGATCGTGACCCTCATGGGTTCGCGGCCGCAGAGTGCCCCGCGGGCCAAGGGGCCGCGTGCGGGCGGTCGGGTGTCGCCGTCGCTGACCAGCCTCGCCACTCGTCTCTCCGACCGGTTCGAGACCCGCGTGAGGGTGGACCTGGGGCAGAAGAAGGGCAAGATCGTCGTCGACTTCGCTTCGCTGGAAGACCTGGAGCGCATCCTCACGACCCTCGCCCCGGGCGAGGGTCCGGTTCTGAAGAACGGACTCGCCGAGGACTCCGCCGAGGACGAGGCATCCGAGGGCGAAGAGGCCTGAGCCTCATCAGCCAGTCCGCAAGAGCGGGCCGTGTCCGGTGTGTACCGGAACACGGCCCGCTCTTTGCTTTCTTACGGTATCGGTGCAATCGCATCGTGGATACGATGCGATTGGGTATGGCGCATCCAGCTGGCGACACCTCATTGGGGAGGGGAGGGCCATGCGATCGGTGAGCCGCACCGGATTGATGACTGCGGGCCTTGGGCTGGGAGCCGTCGGCGGATTCGTCGGCAGCCTGCTGAAGGAACGGAGCGCTCTGACTGCCGCCCGTGATGCGGCGGGCGAAGGAAGTGAGGAACAGCCTTCATGGGGCGTCGGCTCGTACCGCTCACGCTGGACAACCTTCCGGACCTTCCCCAGCGTTGCCGGACGTGTGTCTTCTGGGAGCTGGACCCGGTCAGCGGCCAAGCCGCGGTAAAGGCCGGTACGCCGGAGCTGGAGAAGGAAGCGTGGATCTCCGCCGTCCTGCTGGAGTGGGGATCGTGCGGCCGAGTCGTCTACGTCGACGATGTTCCAGTGGGCTTCGTGCTGTACGCCCCGCCGGCGTACGTGCCACGCGCCACCGCCTTCCCGACAAGCCCCGTGTCCCCCGATGCCGTGCAGCTGATGACCGCCTGGATCATGCCGGGCTATCAGGGCCAGGGGCTCGGCCGGGTGATCGTCCAGACGGTGGCGAAGGATCTGCTGCGACGCGGGTTCAAGGCGATCGAAGCCTTCGGTGATGCTCGGTGGGAGAAGCCCGCGTGTGTGCTGCCCGCCGATCATCTACTGGCGGTGGGCTTCAAGACGGTCCGTCCGCATCCCTCGTATCCACGGCTGAGGCTTGAGCTGCGTACGACGCTCTCCTGGAAGGAGGACGTCGAGTTGGCGCTCGACCGACTGCTCGGGGCGGTGCAGAAGGAGCCTGTGCTCCGACCGCTCTGACCCCCACACCCGGCACTCACTCCAGCTGTTCACTCCTGTCATGCGAACCTGTCATGCGAATGGGCCAACCCCGGAGGGTTGGCCCATTCGTGTTTCACGTGAAACATCGCGTCGCTCGTTGCGACGCCGCTCGCTACTCGGCGATGAAGTCCGCGAGGTCGCGCTCCAGAGCGGCCTTCGGCTTGGCGCCGACGATCGTCTTGGCCACCTCGCCACCCTGGTACACGTTCAGGGTCGGGATGGACATGACGCCGTACTTGGCGGCGATGCCCGGGTTCTCGTCGATGTTGAGCTTGACGATCTCGATCTTGTCGCCGTGCTCGGCCGCGATCGCCTCGAGGGACGGGGCGATCTGGCGGCACGGACCGCACCAGGCGGCCCAGAAGTCCACCAGGACGGGCTTGTCGTTCTTCAGGACGTCTTCCTCGAAGGAGGCGTCGGTCACGTTCTTCAGAGTGCCGGCCACGGCGGGCTCCTTAACTTGGTGGTGCGGTGGGGAGGATGGGATGTCAGACGGCGGCGGCGGCCGTCTCGCTGTCCGCGAGGGCAGCGAGGAACCGCTCGGAGTCGAGGGCGGCGGAGCAGCCGGTGCCGGCCGCCGTGATCGCCTGGCGGTACGTGTGGTCGACGACGTCACCGGCGGCGAAGACACCGGTCTGGTTCGTCCGGGTCGAGGGAGCCTCGACCTTCAGGTAGCCCTCGTCGTCCAGGTCGAGCTGGCCCTTGAAGAGCTCGGTGCGCGGGTCGTGGCCGATCGCGATGAACAGGCCGGTCACGGGCAGCTCGGCGGTCTCGCCCGTCTTCAGGTTGCGCAGCGTCAGACCGGAGAGCTTCTGCTCGCCCTTGATCTCGGCGACCTCGCTGTCCCAGATGAACTTGATCTTCGGGTCGGCGAGAGCGCGGTCCTGCATCGCCTTGGAGGCGCGCAGGCTGTCGCGGCGGTGCACGATCGTCACGGACTTGGCGAAGCGGGAGAGGAAGGTGGCCTCCTCCATCGCGGTGTCGCCGCCGCCGATCACGGCGATGTCCTGGTCCTTGAAGAAGAAGCCGTCGCAGGTCGCGCACCAGGAGACACCGCGGCCGGAGAGTGCGTCCTCGTTCGGCAGGCCGAGCTTGCGGTGCTGGGAGCCCGTGGTCACGATCACGGACTTCGCGCGGTGCACGGTGCCCGCCGTGTCCGTCACGGTCTTGATCTCGCCGCTGAGGTCGACGGAGATCACATCGTCCGGCACCAGCTCGGCGCCGAAGCGCTCGGCCTGGGCCCGCATGTTGTCCATGAGCTCGGGGCCCATGACGCCGTCCTGGAAGCCGGGGAAGTTCTCCACCTCGGTGGTGTTCATCAGCGCACCGCCTGCGGTGACGGCGCCCTCGAACACCAGGGGCTTCAGCGACGCTCGCGCGGTGTAGAGCGCCGCCGTGTAGCCGGCGGGCCCGGAGCCGATGATGATCACGTTACGGACGTCGGTCACGGCTTGATTCCTCGTCTCTGGAGACTGCTGCGTACTGCTGGTGGGTGCCTGTCTCAGGTCTCTCACCCCACCCAACGGATCCTACGGGGCATGCATTCCCGACGTGTCCGAGCGCACGGAAGCAAGTCAGGGACGTCAGGATGCCACGCTGGGCCGACTCTCCCGCCGCGACGGCGAGAGAGTCAGGGCCGCGCGTAGGAGTTGGTCAGCAGTACCTTGCCCGCAGCGGTGGCCGACGACGGCTTGTCCACGCACGTCGCGTCGATGACGTACGCGGAGACCTTCGTGTTGTCGGAGTCATGGGACGCCACAACGAGGTAGGCGTCCTTCCCCTTGTATGTGCCCTTCTCGGCGGCGAGCGGTGTCCTCTCGCCGATGCCGAGTTGGATGCACTGCGGGACGGTGACGGTGGACTCGCGCATCGGGGCGTTCTTGTCCTTCGGGGACTCCGGGCTGGACCGCACGCCGAAGGACGGCTCGTCGCTGCCGGAATCGGGTCCCGTGGTGGGTGCCTTGGCGAGCAGGTCGGTCACTTGGCCCTTGAGCTTGTCCTCGGAGAAGGCGTGCGCGGAGTCGGAGTGGCCGGACGCGGTGTCGCTCTTGCCTCCCGAGTCGTCGCCCACGTTCTGTATCAACAAGGAACCGAGACCGATGGCGGCCGCCGTGAAGACGGCACCGAGCACTACGTTGCGCCGACGGCCGGTCCGGAACTTGCTTCCGCGTCCAGGCCCCGTGGCGGCGCGGGGGTGCCCCGCGGGCCGGTCCGCATGCGGGCTGGAGGCGGGGGTGCGAGAAGACCCGGACGGCTTGGAGGGTTCACCTGCGGCGGGCGTTGTTTCACGTGAAACACGCACGGCGGCCGCAGGCGTCACCATCGGGTCCGGCTCGATCGGCTCGACGGAGCCCGGTGCGATGGAGTCCAGCAGGGCTTCCGCCGCCAGTGCCGCGTCGATGCGCCCGGCGATGTCTGCCGGCATCCGCGGCGGACCCGGCAGCGTGCCGAGCATGCCCCGGATCTCCTCCAGGGAGTCGTAGACATCGGCGCAGAGCGGGCAGTCGTCCAGGTGCCGTCGGACATCGACGGTCCGGGAGGGGGTGAGTAGCCCTTCCGTGAGGTCGGAGATCTCAGCGACTTCTGGGTGCCCGGCCGAGTCGGTCGTGGTTGTCACGCTCGCCCACCTCCGCCCTTCGCAGCAGCTGAATCGCTTGGTCCCGCATCCCGTGGTCCCGCTGCAGGTGGGACGGATGTCCCCTGCGTCCGGTTCCTTCCCGGGCCCGACTTCTTGCCGTCCTTGTCGTCGCCGCTGTCTCCGCGCTGCGTACGGGGCTCCGTACGCAGGTGGGTGAGCAGCGGCAGCAGTCTGGCTCTGCCGCGTGCGCAGCGGCTCTTCACGGTGCCGGTGGGCACCTCGAGCACCTGGGCTGCTTCGGCCACTGGATAGCCCTGCATGTCCACCAGGACGAGGGCGGCGCGTTGGTCGTGCGGCAGGGTGCCCAGTGCCTCGACGAGTTCGCGGTGCAGATCGCCGCGCTCGACGGGAGCGGCCGCCGACTCGTGCGGCTCGAGGAGCTGCTCGAGCCGTTCGGTGTCGTCGATGGGAGAGGTCTTCCGGGACGCCGCCTTGCGTGCCCGGTCGAGGCAGGCGTTCACGGTGATCCGGTGCAGCCACGTCGTGACGGCCGACTGCCCGCGGAAGGTGTGCGCGGCACGGTAGGCGGACACCAGGGCGTCCTGGACGGCGTCAGCGGCCTCCTCGCGGTCGCCCAGCGTGCGCAGGGCCACGGCCCACAGGCGGTCGCGATGGCGCCGGACAAGCTCGCCGAAGGCGTCCTTGTCCCCTTCCACATGGCTGGCCAGGAGGTCCTGGTCGTTCATCTCGCCGTACGTGGTGTCGTCCACCGTCGAACCCCCTCCCCCGATGAGCCTCGGCCCTCAGCCCGCGAACTTCACGTCCGTGATGGCCTGCTTGTACCCCGCGCTGCTGTACTCATCACGGGGTGACTGCGGTACATCGGTGAGCCAGACGAGTACGTACTGCGTCTTGACCGGTTTCTTCGCCTTGATCTTGGCGCTCTTGCCCGTGGTCGTGACGGTCCCGATCTTCTTCATCGCGCTCGGAGGCGTCGACGAGGACATCGAGTCCGTGGCGTACAGCTCGACAGTCGTGTGGTCGCCGCCGTAGCGGAGCCCGAGCGACGCGGTCGACACGTCCTCTTCCTTGCCGAGGTCGTAGACGATTCCGACGCCGGGCTTGTACGGGGCGAGCTTGGGGCCCTCTATGAAGCTCTTGGACCGCCAGTACGTCGAGTCGTCGCCGTCATACGTGTTGGGGACGCCCTGAACATCCTGGGGACCGCCCTCGAGGACGTACTCCTGGCCGCTCGTGATCTTGATCGGATGCGTCGGCTTCGGCTTGTTCTTGTCGCCCTCGTCGGAGGTGTCCGAGCTGCCGGGGTCCTCGGAGTTCCCCCGGTCCAGCAGCGCGTCCGCGAGCTGCCAGCTGCCGAGACCCAAGGCTGCGATGAGCAGTGCGGACACGGCCCACTTGAGGGCCTTGCCGGTACGGCTCTGCAGCGGGGGCGGCGGGGTCGGCACCGGCTGGGTGGCTCCCGGACGGGGCGCGGTGCGGCCGTACGTGCCCTGCTGGTAGGTCGTGCGCTGGTACTCGGGCGGTGCGGTGAACGCGGGCTCCGGCGGGCGGATGCGGGGCATCTCACCGATCGCCTTCACCAGCTCCTCCGGCGTCGTGCACGGCGGCTCCTGGCGGGAGGCGGTCGCACCCTCGTTCACGAGCGCGCGCATGGCGAGCTCGGAGAGGCCCCTGTGCACGCCTGCGCGCACCTGGTCGGGGGCGATCAGGCCGACGCCCTTGGGCAGCCCGGAGAGGCCGTACGCGTCGTCCTCGTACGGCCAGCGCTGGGTCAGCGAGGCGTACAGCAGTGCGCCGACCGCTTCGGTGTCCGTGCGCTGCGGGGTGTCGGAGCTGATGCCGCGGAGCGCCGCGTTCACGGCGAGGCCGCGGATGCGGTACTGACCGGAGGAGGTCCGCAGCACCGCGCTCGGGGTCAGCCGCAGGTGGGCGAGACCCTCACGGTGAGCGGCCGCCATGGCCTGGGCGACCTGGCTGACGAGTTGGTACGCGTCGTGCGCCTCAAGAGGGCCCGCAGCGAGCAGCGCGGTGAGTTCCGTGGCGTCGGGCAGCCACTCGTGCACCACGTAGACGAGGTCGTTCTCCTCGACCGCGTCCAGGACGTGCACGAAGCGGGGGTCGCCGAGCAGCGCCGACGAGCGGGCCGCGGCGAGCACTGATCGTGCCCGTGGATGGTCGGCGGGCAGCAGATGCACGCCGACGGCCCGGCGGAGCTTCTCGTCCACCGCACGCCAGCTGCTGAAACCGTCCAGACGGGTGACGCACTCTTCGAGTCGGTAGCGTCTGGCGAGCTTGTGACCGCTGTGCAGCTCGGGGGGTGATGCCGCCCCCGGGCTTGTGGGCCCACCGGTCTCTGCTGCGCCTTCTTCTGCCGTTTCCCGCTCCCGGGTCTGGGCCACCCCGTCGGCCGTGGCCTCGTCCGCTTTCGCGGTCAGCGGCTCATCGCCGCTGTTGTCTGCCACGTCGACGGCAGCCGTGCTCCGTTCCGCCACCGTCGTTCCTGCCTCCCCATCCATCGCGCTTCGTCAGACGCCAAAGCCAATTGTGCCCACAGTCCGGCGCTATGCACGACACGCGGTGGCCGGTGATGGTTGTGCGAACCCCTGGATCTCACCGTCCGAGACGGCCGCGGACCATCCCGACCATGGAATTGAGCTCCGCAATCCGCATCTTTCGGGCAGCCACGAAGAAGATGCCTCCGAGGACGATTCCGCCGGCCACCAAAGCGATGAGGGAACCACCGGCGCCGTCGCCCAGAGCCTTGAGGATCCCGAAGCCGACCGCGCCGCCGAGGATCGCCGCCGGGATGCACGCCATGGCGAGCCGGGCGTAGGTACGCAGGACGTGGGTGCCGTCCAGATCGCCGCCGAGGCGGTTGCGCAGCCTGCGCCAGGCGACACCGACGCCGACCGCGTAGGCGAGGCCGTACGAGGCGGCCATGCCGATCACAGCCCACTGGGCGGGCAGGAGGACATAGGCGAGGCAGCTCGCCGCCGCGTTGACGGCCGCCACGATGACCGTGTTGTAGAAGGGCGTCCGGGTGTCCTCGTAGGCGTAGAAGCCGCGCAGGACGACGTACTGCACCGAGTACGGGATCAGGCCCAGGCCGAACGCCATCAGGACGAAGCCCATGGACCGGGCTGCCTCGCTGCCGCTGGAGGCGAACAGCAGGGTGCACATCGGGACGCCGAGGGCGACGAACGCGAAGGCGACCGGGACGATCGCCACCGCGGAGGTGCGCAGCCCCTGTGAGATGTCGTCGCGGACCGCGCCGGGGTCGTTGTCATGGGCCGCCCGCGAGATGCGGGGCAGCATGGCCGCCATGACGGAGACGGTGATGATGGCCTGTGGCATGCCCCAGATCAGCTGGGCGTTGGAGTAGGCCATGATGCCTGTGCCGTCCTTGCCGGAGGCCTTGCCCGCGGCGGTGGCCAGCTGGGTGACCACGAGCACGCCGGCCTGGTTGGCGAGGACGAAGAGCACCGTCCACTTGGCGAGCTTGACCGCCTTGCCGAGGCCGTGGCCCTTCCAGTCGAAGCGCGGCCGGAACCGGAAGCCCGTCTCGCGCAGATACGGGATCATCGCCAGGGCCTGGACGACCAGACCGAGCAGCGTGCCGATGCCCAGGAGACGGACACCGTCCGCGGGGATCGACTCGACCCTCATGCCCGAGTCGCCGGAGGTTCCGTAGACCCAGATGAACAGCCCGAAGGTGAAGATCATGACGATGTTGTTGAGGACCGGGGTCCACATCATCGCGCCGAACTTCCCGCGGGCGTTGAGGATCTGGCCCATCACCACGTGCACGCCCATGAAGAAGATGGTGGGCAGGCAGTAGCGGGCGAAGGTGACCGCGACGTTGTTGGCCGGCGGGTTGTTCGCGATGGGGGTCGACATCAGCTTGATCAGCAGCGGCGCCGCGAAGACGGCCAGGGCGACGATGAGGCCGAGCGCGACCATGACCAGGGTCAGCAGGCGGTTGGCGTAGGCCACGCCGCCGTCCTTGTCGTCCTTCATGGCACGCACCAGCTGCGGCACGAAGACCGAGTTGAGGCCACCGCCGACGGTCAGGATGTAGATCATCGTCGGCAGCGTGTACGCGACGGTCCAGGCGTCACCGAGGGTCGCGGCGCCGAGGGCCGCGGTGATCACCATGGTGCGGACGAAACCGGTGAGCCGGGAGACCATCGTGCCCGCGGCCATCACCGCGCTCGACTTCAGCAGGCTTGACGCCCGTCCGCCGCCGCCGGACTTCGGGGCCGGTGCGGGAGTCGGGGGAGCTGCCGGGGCCGGGACCATCGGGGGCTCGGGGGGCTGGTAGCCGCCCTGCTGCTGATAGCCGTTGCCCTGGGGGTAGCCGTTGCCGGGGGGATAGCCGTTGCCTTGGGGGTATCCGTCCTGGGGATAGCCGCCGCCCTGCTGATAGGTGGCGTCCTGCTGCTCGCGGTAGCCGCCCGGCTGCTGGTCCCGGAAGAGGTGGGCGAAGGCGTCCGGCTCGTGGCGCTCCTCGCCGGCCTGGGTGACCAGGTCGTCGACGCCCACGAACTGCGTCGTGCGGGCGTCGTCGCCGTACGGGAGGTGCCGGGTCGGGCCTTCGGGTTCGGGGGCCGGGGTCTGGGCCCACACGCGGGGGTCCGGGGCGTGCTGCGGGGAGGGCGGCTGAGCGTAGAGCGGCTGGGGGTCCTGGTAGTAACCGGGAGGCGGCGGGGGGTGCGCGGCGCGGTCGTACAGCGCCTCGGTCACCGGGTCCTGGGCGGCGAGATCCTGTGCTCGGTAGGGGTCCTGGTCGTAGGCATCCTGGAGGTACACGTCCGGGGCAGGCTGGGGTGGCACCTGCCCGTCCTCCGGAGGACCGGAACCGCCCGCGCCCTGGCCACGGTCACCGTCGTACGGCGCGTTCATGGATTACCCCACCTCATCGTCCCCGGGCCCACCGGCCACGACATCGCTCAACGGTCCACTCTCTCACCCGTGTCCGACGGGTCGGTGCTTTCCGGAGCGGTGTCCGGTGTCGGGTCACTCGGCTGCTCGGGGTCGTCCTCGCCGGACTCCGTGCCGGACGCGCCGTCCGGGCCGTCCTCAGGGCCTTCCTCGGCCTGCTGCCGGGAGGCCCGCTTGCGCTGGGTGTACATCCGGAATCCGGCGAGCACCAGAAGCAGCACGCCGCCCGCGATGACCAGCATCACGGTGAGGGTGATCTCGGTGACGTTCACGTCGAACTGGACCCGGTCGCCGTACGGCTGGCCGTCCTCGGTGTAGAGCTGGGCGTAGACCGGGACCGGGCCGTTGGCGTTGGCCGTGGTGGTGAACTTCACCGACTGGGCGTGGCCGCCCGCGACCTTGACCGGCTGTTCCGAGTAGGCCTTGCCACCGATCTTCAGACGCGTGGGGTTTTCCGACGTCAGACGCAGAACCATGTGGTCGACGCCTTGGACCAGGTTGTTCTGCACCGTCACCGGGATCGTCGCGCTGCGCCCCGAGAGCTTCGCGTCGGACTTCTTGATCAGCGCCACCTGGTCGATGAGTGTCGTCAGGTAGTTGTCCACGCCCTGGCGGTAGGTCGCCGCCTCGGCGGGCCTGCCCCGCCAGGACGTCGACATCTCGCGGTCTATGGCCCGCCCGAAGGGCGTGATGACGCGGTCGGGCTCGCTGAGGATCGTCTGGAAGCGGTTGAGCTTGTTCTGGGTGTTCTGAATGGACTTGAAGGCCGACTTCGGCAGCTCCTGCTTGCGCAGCGCCGCCGGATAGGAGCCGGCCGAAGGCACCTGGGTCGTGGCCGACGGGTCCGGCTTGGCCTTCGCCGCTGCCGACAGGTCCTGCGGCTGCGACCAGCGGTCGTCGGAGAGGGTGGTCAGCGCCTTCGCCATCGCCTGGGCCTGGCTGGCGGACGGCATGCGCTGAGGAGCGACGACGATGCTCCGCTGCTTGTCCGGATCCTGCAGCGTGACCATCAGGCTCTGGGCGAGGAACTCCTGCACGGCGAGCGTGGAGCTCTCGGCCCCCGTCATGTCGCCCTGGAAGGCCGTGGAGAGGCGTGCGTCGGCCACCACGGCTGTCGTGCCGCCGCCGATGGGCCGGGCGGCGTTGGGTGTGTACGGCAGCGCGCTGCCGTCACGCAGGCTGTCGCTCCGGGCGATCACCGTGTGGGCGCCCGCCGAGGTGGAGACGTCGACGATCGACGGATCGAGGGCGCCGTCCACGGGCCACGCGAAGTCCGACTGCGGCTTGACGTGGAGGATGGAGTCCACGGCCAGCGCTCCCGAAACGGTGGCGTCCTTGAGCTGGCCCAGGGAACCGGTGACGGTCTTGCCGTTGTGAGCGAGCGAGGCCAGGTCGGGGTCGGCGAAGGGCAGCGCGACGACCTTCTCGTCCTTCACGGCCTGCTCGAGCTTGTTGAGCCACTCCTTGGCGACCGCCTGGCCCTTGCCCGCCGTGGTGCTCTTGCCGTCGGCGGTCTGTACCCGATAGTTCCGCGTCATCGCGTCGACCGAGGCCAGCAGGTCGGGATCGATGACCCAGGTGACGTCGAGCTCGCTGCCCAGGGACAGCATCTGCTCCAGGCGACCGCCGGGGGCGAGCTCCTTGGCCAGGTCGTCGTCCGTGAAGACGGGCGTCTGCTGCTCGTCCGAGCCGGTCTCCGCCGTGAGGTGTGCGGTGGAGATGAGCGGCCACAAATAGGTCGTCTTGGTCTTCGTGTCAGCGGCGCCCGACTGCCACGGCAGGAAGGTCCGCTCGAAGCCGAGCACCTGGGACCACGGCTGGGCGGCGGTCCGGCCGGTGAGCGAGACACCGAGCTGGTAGACGCCGTCGGCGCCGAGATCCAGCGCCTTGACCGGCACGGAGATGCTGAAGTCCTGACGGATGCCGGGGGCCAGCTTGGAGAACTTCTTGACGTACTTGCCGCCGACTTCCGTGCCGTCGGCTCCGGCCTGGTAGCCGGTGCGCTTGGCGGCGGAGTCGATCTGGCTCCGGCCGTTGAGGACCGGCCCCAGGCGCAGCCCGACCTCGGCTCCCGTGATCGCCTGCTTGCCCTCGTTGGTGACCGTGCCGGAGACGGTGACCGTGTCCCCGTCCGTCGGAGCGGTGGGTGTGAGTTTGTTCAGCGAGACGTCGACGGTGTTCGAACCGGTGGCGTCTGCCGCCGCGCCCGCGTCCGCGCTCGGCGCCGCGGCGTGCGCGGTCGGCTCCGCCGACAGCTGCAGCATGCCGGTCAGCAATGGGGCCCCAGCCAGCAACGCTGCCGTACGCCGCAGCCACCGGCGGGCAGGTGAGGGACTGGTCCCCGGGAAGTCTGCCGCCTCGGCCACGCGTTGCCCGTCCTCGTCGTCGTCAGTGGTCGTCGGTTGTGCGTCCACGCATGGTAACGAGGTGCGCTGTGGCGAAGTGCCGCGGACTGCTCCACATGATCGGAAGACCTGGCCGGAGAGGGGCGCGCGGCCCCGGAGGTCCCGCTGAAAACCGGGCGGCTGGGGGCGTCCGGGGCACGTACCCTTTTCTGTTGTGCCGAACGCCAATGAAGAAAATCCCAGCGCACTGAGTCAGGTGCAGCGCCGCGCGGTCAGTGAACTGCTGCGTGTGTCCCCTGTCGCGGACGATCTTGCCCGCCGTTTCCAGGAGGCCGGGTTCTCTCTCGCCCTGGTCGGCGGGTCGGTCAGAGACGCGCTCCTTGGCCGGCTCGGCAATGACCTGGACTTCACGACCGATGCCCGCCCCGAGGACGTACTGAAGATCGTCAGGCCGTGGGCGGACTCGGTGTGGGAGGTCGGGATCGCCTTCGGCACCGTGGGGAGCCAGAAGGATGGCTACCAGATCGAAGTCACGACGTACCGGTCCGAGGCGTACGACAGGACCTCGCGCAAGCCCGAGGTGTCGTACGGCGACTCCATCGAGGAAGACCTCGTACGCCGTGATTTCACCGTCAACGCGATGGCCGTCGCTCTCCCCGAGAAGGAGTTCGTCGACCCGCACGGCGGTCTCGAGGACCTGGCAGGGCGAATCCTGCGCACCCCGGGCACCCCGGAGGACTCCTTCTCGGACGACCCGCTGCGGATGATGCGGGCCGCGCGGTTCGCCGCGCAGCTGGACTTCGAGGTGGCTCCGGACGTCGTCGCCGCGATGAAGGCGATGGCCGAGCGCATCGACATCGTCTCCGCGGAGCGCGTCCGTGACGAACTGAACAAGCTGCTCCTCTCGCCGAACCCGGCGAAGGGACTTGCTCTACTTGTCGACACAGGCATCGCTGACCGCGTGCTGCCCGAGCTTCCGGCGCTGCGGCTGGAGAGTGACGAGCACCACCGTCACAAGGACGTCTACGACCACTCGCTGATCGTCCTCGAGCAGGCGATGGCGCTGGAGGAGGACGGCCCGGATCTGACGCTGCGGCTCGCGGCGCTGCTGCACGACATCGGGAAGCCGCGGACGCGGCGCTTCGAGGACGACGGCCGGGTCTCCTTCCACCACCACGAGGTGGTGGGGGCCAAGATGGCCAAGAAGCGGATGACGGAGCTCAAGTACTCGAACGAGCTCGTGAAGGACGTCTCGCGTCTGGTGGAGCTGCACCTGCGCTTCCACGGCTACGGAACAGGCGAGTGGACGGACTCGGCCGTACGTCGCTACGTACGCGACGCGGGCCCTCTCCTCAGCCGGCTGCACAAGCTGACCCGGTCCGACTGCACGACGCGCAACAAGCGCAAGGCCAATGCGCTGTCGCGTGCGTACGACGGCCTGGAGGAGCGCATCGCGCGGCTTCAGGAGCAGGAGGAGCTGGACTCGATCCGTCCGGACCTGGACGGCAACGAGATCATGCAGGTCCTGGACGTACGGCCGGGCCCGGTGATCGGCCAGGCCTACAAGTTCCTGCTGGAGCTGCGGCTGGAGAACGGGCCGATGGAGCGAGACGAAGCGATCGCGGCGCTCAAGGAATGGTGGGCCGCACAGGAGTGAGATGGGACTCGGTGCGATGTTTCACGTGAAACATCACGCCGGATCCGGACATGCGAAGGGGCACTGTTTCACGTGAAACAGTGCCCCTTCGCTTACGCCGCTACTTGGTCTTCAGGCAGAGCACCACATCGTGGCTGCCGCCGGTCTGGTAGTAGGAGACCTCGGTCCCCTTGACCGTTTCGCACTTGCTGACGCTGCTCGTGTTGTCGAACTTCTCGATGACCTCGAACTCGGCGTCGCTGGAGGAGCAGTCGGCGTTCTTGAGGTCCGGCTGCGACTGCGTGCCCTTGTTGTGCAGGCAGTCACCGACGGCAGTGGTCTCGGCGTCGCTCTTGCCCAGCTGCCACTTGACGACAGCGATGATGATGCCGATGACGATGACGGCACCGATCCGCAGGACCACCTTGCTCACGCGTCGGCCACCGCTCGGCGCGGCCGGAGGCGGAACCGGGGCGCCCTGGTTGTAGGGCGGGTAGGGCTGCTGCGGAACGCCGGGCTGGCCGGGCTGTCCCGGCTGGCCGGGGTGCGGCTGCACGCCCTGGCCGTACGGATTCTGGCCCTGGGGCGGAGTAGTCACTTGGGGGTCCCCCTCGAACGGAAGCGCGATGGCGCGGATACGACGTCCGTAAGTTATAGGGATGCAGTGACAACTCTGAAGCCCAGAGTGGCTCTGTGGCATTGATGTGACACTTACTGCGCGTCAAATCTGGCCATAGCGGCAGCAATCGCTGCGTAGATAACGGCGACCGTGACCACCAGCGGGACCGATCGCCCGTCAGGCGGCAGCATCAGGGCGGCAACTCCGGCCGCGCCGACGAAGGCGACGTTGAACAGGACGTCGTAGACGGAGAAGATCCGGCCACGGAAGCTGTCGTCCACCGTGGACTGCACCACCGTGTCCGTGGCGATCTTCGCGCCCTGGGTCGTCAGGCCAAGGAGGAACGCGGCGATCAGCAGCGGGACAGGTGAGAAGGGCAGGGCGAGCGCCGGTTCCAGGATCGCCGCCGCCCCCGCGCAGACGACGATCCAGCCGCCGGCCGCCAGCCGGTTCACCGCCCAGGGCGTCACCACGGCCGCCGCGAAGAAGCCCGCCCCAGAGACCCCCACGGCGAGCCCGAGCAGGGCGAGCCCGTCGGACTCCGAGGACGACCAGGCGTATCGGCAGAGCATCAGGACCATGACCGACAGGGCGCCGTAGCAGAACCGCATGAGCGTCATCGCGAGGAGCGCGCGGGCGGCAGGGCGCCGCTGCGACAGATGTCGGACCCCGGCCACCAGGTCCCGCGCCGTACCGGCAAGGGCCGTGCCGAGCTGTGGCCGCATCAGCTCAGGGTCCGGACCGAGGAGTTCACGCGCCATCCGCAGTGAGGCGAGCGCCGCGCACAGGTACAGGGCCGCCCCGAGGAGCACCACCACCGCGTCGGAGTCGGAGCCCGCCAGGCGTACGACGAAGGCGAGACCGCCGCCCACGGTGGCGGCCAGCGTCCCCGCGGTCGGTGACAGGGAGTTGGCCATCACCAGGCGCTCCGTGTCGACCACACGGGGCAGCGCCGCCGAGAGTCCGGCGAGGACGAAACGGTTGACGGCGGTGACGCAGAGCGCGGAGGCGAAGAAGAGCCAGTCGGGCACGCCGCTCAGCATCAGCACCGCGGTCACCGAGGCAAGAGCGGCCCGCAGCAGATTGCCGTACAGAAAAACCTGTCGGCGTGGCCAGCGGTCGAGGAGCACGCCGGCGAAGGGGCCGATCAGTGAGTACGGCAGGAGCAGCACCGCCATCGCGGAGGCGATCGCGGCCGGTGAGGTCTGCTTCTCCGGCGAGAAGACGACGTACGTGGCGAGGGCCACCTGATAGACGCCGTCCGCGCCCTGGGAGATCAGCCGCACGGCGAGCAGACGCCGGAAGTCCCCCAGGCGCAGCAGTACGCGCAGGTCACCGACGACAGCCATGGGGCACAGCCTCACATACGAGGAGGGTCCCCGGGCGCATTGCCCGGGGACCCTCAACAGCCGTTCAAGGGAAGAGCTTTTAGCGCTCGACCTCGCCCTTGATGAACTTCTCGACGTTCTCGTAGGCCTCGTCGTCGAAGTACTGCACCGGCGGGGACTTCATGAAGTACGAGGACGCGGAGAGGATCGGGCCGCCGATGCCGCGGTCCTTGGCGATCTTCGCGGCGCGCAGGGCGTCGATGATGACACCGGCCGAGTTCGGGGAGTCCCAGACCTCGAGCTTGTACTCGAGGTTCAGCGGGACGTCACCGAAGGCGCGGCCCTCGAGGCGGACGTAGGCCCACTTGCGGTCGTCGAGCCACGCGACGTAGTCGGACGGACCGATGTGGACGTTGTCGGCGCCCATGTCACGGTCGCGGATCTGCGAGGTGACGGACTGCGTCTTCGAGATCTTCTTGGACTCGAGGCGGTCGCGCTCCAACATGTTCTTGAAGTCCATGTTGCCGCCGACGTTGAGCTGCATCGTGCGCTCGAGACGGACACCGCGGTCCTCGAACAGCTTCGCCATCACGCGGTGCGTGATGGTGGCGCCGACCTGCGACTTGATGTCGTCGCCGACGATCGGGACGCCCGCCTCGGTGAACTTGTCAGCCCACTCCTTGGTGCCGGCGATGAAGACCGGAAGGGCGTTGACGAAGGCGACCTTGGCGTCGATGGCGCACTGCGCGTAGAACTTCGCGGCGTCCTCGGAACCGACGGGCAGGTAGCAGACGAGGACGTCGACCTGCTTGTCCTTGAGGACCTGGACGACGTCGACCGGGGTCTCGTCGGACTCCTCGATGGTCTGGCGGTAGTACTTGCCCAGGCCGTCGAGGGTGTGGCCGCGCTGGACGGTGACGCCCTTGCTCGGTACGTCGCAGATCTTGATGGTGTTGTTCTCGCTGGCGCCGATGGCGTCCGTGAGGTCGAGGCCGACCTTCTTGGCGTCCACGTCAAAGGCGGCGACGAACTCGACATCACCGACGTGGTACTCGCCGAACTGGACGTGCATCAGGCCCGGGACCTTGGCGTCCGGGTCTGCGTCCTTGTAGTACTCGACGCCCTGGACCAGCGAGGCGGCGCAGTTGCCCACGCCGACGATGGCTACGCGAACCGAACCCATTCCGGTTGCTCCCTGTGTGATTCGTGTATTCCGGATGAGACCCTGCGGACCGCGGGGCCTCACTTGGCGGTGTCATCGGACGGATCCGGCGGCGGGTTGGTCTCCCGCCGCCGGGGCAGGCCGCCCGACTCCCCAGATGTGCTGTCGTGCTGAGCGGAGCTGTCCGGGGCGGACCGTTGCTGGTCGCGTCCCGCTCGCTCGCTCTCGATGAGCTCGTTCAGCCAGCGCACTTCGCGCTCCACGGACTCCATTCCGTGCCGCTGCAGCTCAAGCGTGTAGTCGTCCAGGCGCTCCCGGGTACGGGCCAGGGAGGCGCTCATCTTCTCCAGACGCTCCTCGAGGCGGCTGCGACGCCCCTCGAGCACCCGCATGCGTACGTCCCGCGATGTCTGGCCGAAAAAGGCGAAGCGGGCGGCGAAGTGTTCGTCCTCGTACGCGTCGGGGCCGGTCTGTGAGAGCAGGTCCTCGAAGTGCTCCTTACCTTCCGCCGTCAACCGATAGACGATCTTGGCGCGGCGCCCGGAGAGGGGGGCCGCGAGGGCCTCCTCGGAGGCGCCACCCGATTCCTCGATCAACCAGCCGCTCGCGACCAGCGTCTTGAGGCAGGGGTAGAGCGTCCCGTAGCTGAAGGCGCGGAACACTCCCAGCGATGTATTGAGCCGTTTACGCAGCTCATAGCCGTGCATCGGGGACTCGCGCAGCAGGCCGAGCACGGCGAACTCGAGGATGCCGGAGCGTCTGCTCATCTTCGCCTCCCGTCTGCCAGCGTCTGTCGACACGGTCTTTATGCCGAGCTGATGTATCGACTCGATACATCGAGACGATAGAACGGCCCACCAGCTGAGACAAGAGGGGAAACGGTGAACGGCGTCACATCACCGATTCGTAGGAAGCAACTTGCCTGATTTGGGGTGAACTTCTGCCCTAAGAGGGTTTTGACGGTGCGTAGTCTGTGCGCCATGCAGACCGCCGGGAACCAAGTGACACCTGAGGGCGTCGTTGACCCTGGTGTAGTGCGGATGAGCGCCGGGACGGGCGCATCCGTACTTCGGGGGGACCGGAAACCAGCCGCCGTTTCCAGGCGCGGATACCTGCGCCTGCCCGAGGAGTAATCGTTCGATGAGCGAGCACCGTCGCAAACCGCCGCAGCCGCAGGGCGGCGGACGCGCCGCGGCCAGACGCGGCATCCCAGGCGCGTCGTCGGGCCGCCGCGCGGCACCGCGTGGCGCCACTGGATCGCCCACTTCCTCAACCGGCTCGCACGGGACAGGGGCCCCTGACGACGGGGACCGTTCCTACGGCGGCCGCGCAGAGGCCCGTCGTGCCGCGCAGCGCAGCGGCGCTGTCGGCGCCGGCGGAGGCCGCCGCCGAGCGGCCGACGGGTCCGGCGCCGGGCGCTCAGGCGCCGGTGGCGGAGGTCGTCGCGGTGGCGGAGGCCCGAACGGACCGGGCCGCGGCCGTGGCCGTGGCGGTCATGAGCCCCGCAAGAAGCGCCTGATCGACTACCCGCGTGCGGAGAAGGACGGTCTGCGGCGCTGGGTTCCGTCCTGGCGTCTGGTCACCGGCCTGTTCGTCGGGTTCCTCGGCAGCCTGATGGCCGTAACGGGCATCGCGTACGCCTTGGTGCAGGTGCCGAAGGTCGACGAAGCGGCCACGGCGCAGAACAACGTCTATTACTGGGCCGACGGCAAGCAGATGGTCGCGACCGGTGGTGAGACGAACCGCCAGATCATCGACTACGACAAGATCCCCAAGGAGATGCGGACCGCCGTCATCTCGGCCGAGAACAAGACGTTCGAGGATGACAAGGGCGTCGACCCGATGGGCATCACTCGCGCTCTGGTCAACATGGCCAAGGGCGGCGAGACCCAGGGTGGCTCGACCATCACCCAGCAGTACGTGAAGAACGCGCGCCTCGGTGACCAGTCCCAGACGTTCACGCGTAAGTTCAAAGAGCTCTTCATCTCCATAAAGGTCGGCCGCACGGTCTCCAAGGAACAGATCATGGCGGGGTACCTCAACACCGCCTACTACGGCCGTGGGGCCTACGGCATCCAGGCCGCCGCCCGCGCCTACTTCGGCGAGGACGCCAGCGACCTGGATCCCAGCGAGTGCGCGCTCCTGGCGACGGTGCTCAAGGGCGCCACGTACTACGACCCGGCGGGGTCCGCCGCGGTCGACCCCGCGGCCACGCAGCAGGCCAACACCGAGCGGGCCATGAAGCGCTGGAAGTGGATCCTCGACGAAGAGGTCAAGGACGGCCACCTGACCGCCGAGGTCCGCAACAAGTACACGAAGTTCCCGAAGCTGGAGAACCCGCGCTCCAACGCTCTGCTGGGCGGGCAGGTCGGCTATCTGGTCGACCTCGCCAAGGCGTACGTGATCAACAACAGCGACGGCCGGATCACGGCCAACGACCTTCAGCAGGGTGGCTACGAGATCCACACGACCTTCGACAGGACGAAGGTCAAGGAACTCGAGAAGTCCGTGGAGAAGGTCCGCAAGGCGAAGATCAAACCCAAGCAGCGCCCGACCAAGGACACCCACGTCCAGTTCGGTGGCGCCTCCGTGAACCCGGAGGACGGCGCGATCGAGGCCATCTACGGCGGTGAGGACGCGACCAAGCACTTCACCAACAACGCGGACCAGACCGGTGCGCAGGTCGGCTCGACGTTCAAGCCCTTCGTACTGGCAGCGGCCTTCAAGGACGGAACGCGCGACCCGGACGGGGTGGCGGAGCAGGGCGAGGCCCAGCGCACCATCGTCAACCCCAAGAGCCTCTACAGCGGCAAGAACAAGCTCAAGATCCAGAACTACGACGGCAGCGTCTGGACGGACAAGGAAGGCAAGGAGTGGCTGCAGACCAACGACGGTGACGCCTCCTACAACGCGCCGACCTACCAGATCGACCTCCGTGAGGCGATGCGGGAGTCCGTCAACTCGGCCTATGTACAGCTCGGCATGGATGTCGGCCTGGACAAGGTGAAGGCTGCGGCTGTCGACTCCGGTCTCAAGGCGAACAGCCTGGCCAGCGCCAATTACCCGTCCTTCTCACTCGGTACGTCCTCCCCGAGCGCGATCCGGATGGCCGGCGCCTACTCCACCTTCGCGTCCAGCGGTGAGCAGAACGAGCCGTACTCGGTCAAGAAGGTCGAGCACAAGGGCAACACCGTCTTCCAGCACGATGTGCAGACCAAGCGGGCCTTCGACAAGTCGGTCGCCGACAACGTCACCGACGTGCTCAGGACCGTCGTCGAGAAGGGCACGGGCACCTCGGCCCAGCTCAGCGGCCGCCAGGTCGCGGGCAAGACGGGTACGACCGACGGCAACAAGTCGGCCTGGTTCGTCGGGTACACCCCGCAGCTCTCGACGGCGATCAGCATGTACCGGCTCGACGACAACGAAGGGAACAAGAAGCGCGAGTTCCTGGAGATGTTCGGCACGGGTGGCGAAGAGAAGATCCACGGTGCCTCGTTCCCCGCGCAGATCTGGAAGGACTACATGGAGCAGGCCCTTAAGGGCGCTCCTGTGAAGAACTTCCCGGTCCCGGAGCCGATCGGCCAGGTCGTCGGTGAGACGCCGCCGCCGTCCCCGACCCCGACCCCGTCGGAGACCGAGGAGCCGGAGAAGTCCCCCTCGCCGACCCCGTCGGACACCGGGCCGTCCCCGACCCCCTCAGGAAGCCCTGATCCCGGTGAGACCTGTGCCGACTGGGACTTGCAGTGCAACAACAACGGCGGTACGGCGGACGGAGGAACCACCGACGGCAGCACCGGCGGTGAGTCGCCACCGGCCACGGACGATCCAACAGGCGGCGGAGGCAACAACGGCAACGGCAACGGAGGCTGGTTCGGCGGACCAACAGGCTGACCGAGGTCCCCGTGCGCGTGTTTCACGTGAAACGCACGGTTTCACGTGAAACATGCGCCGCCAAGCGCTGACGAGGGCCGCCATACCGCACCGGTGTGGCGGCCCTCTCCGTGTTCTCAGGTGCGTACGGCAGGATGTGCGGCATGCCCAGTGCAGAGACGACGCGCACGAGCGTGCACAAGACCACTAGTGCACAACAGGAGCCCGTACGGCCGACCAAGGAGGATGAGGTTGCCGCGGCCGGCAGCGAGCTGATCGGTGGACCCATCGGCCGCAGAGTGCTGTACGCGGCGACATGGTGGACCCCCGTACGCGTCATTGCGCTCATCGCGATCGGGATGTTCGCGCTCGGCATGGTGCAGAAGCTGCCGTGCTACGACGGCGCCTGGTTCCAGGGTGCGAGCTCGCAGTACACGCACGCCTGCTACTCCGACATCCCGCACCTCTACCAAGGGCGCGGCTTCGCCGACGGGCTCGTGCCCTACTTCGACAAGCTGCCCGGCGACATGGAGTACCTCGAATACCCGGTGCTCACCGGTGTGTTCATGGAGGTCGCCTCCTGGCTGACACCGGGCAGCGGGAGCATCCAGCACCAGGAGAAGTTCTACTGGATGGTCAACGCCGGGATGCTGATGGCCTGTACGGCGGTCATCGCCGTCTGTGTCGCCCGCACTCACCGGCGGCGCCCCTGGGACGGCCTGATGGTCGCCCTGGCGCCTGCCTTCGCGTTGACGGCCACCATCAACTGGGACCTGTTCGCGGTCGCTCTCACGGCCGCCGCGATGCTGATGTGGGCACGCGGGGGGACGCTCTCCGCGGGCATCCTGCTCGGCCTGGCGACCGCCGCGAAGCTCTACCCGGCGCTGCTCCTGGGCCCGCTGCTCATCCTGTGCTGGCGGGCGGGGCGCTGGCGGGCCTTCTGCATGACGGCCGGGGCAGCGGTGGGCGCCTGGCTCGTGGTGAACCTGCCCGTGATGATCACGCACGACGCCACGGGCTTCCACATCCGCGAAGGCTGGGCGAAGTTCTACACGTTCAGTCAGGAACGGGGCGTCGACTTCGGCTCGTTCTGGCTGATCCTCTCGCAGCGCATGGGCGACCCGCTGTCCACGGACACGGTCAACACCCTGGCGACGGCGCTGATGCTCCTGGCCTGCCTCGGCGTCGGTGCGCTGGGCCTGACCGCGCCGCGCCGTCCGCGCTTCGCGCAGCTCGCGTTCCTGGTGGTCGCCGCGTTCATCCTCACCAACAAGGTCTACTCGCCGCAGTACGTACTGTGGCTGATTCCCCTCGCCGCCCTGGCCCGGCCGCGCTGGCGTGACTTCCTGATCTGGCAGGCGTGCGAGGTCGCGTACTTCCTGGGGATCTGGCTGTACCTCGCGTACACGACAAGCGGAGACGCCCACAAGGGCCTGCCGACCGAGGGTTACCAACTCGCCATCGTGGTCCACCTGCTGGGGACGCTGTACCTGTGCGCCGTGGTCGTACGCGACATCCTGATGCCGGAGAGAGACCCGGTCCGGCGGTCCGGTGACGACGACCCCTCCGGGGGCGTCCTGGACGGTGCACAGGACGTCTTCGTCCTCGGGCAGCCGGCCCACCCACCGCGGCACGCGGCGCACTCCACCGAGGGGACCTACGTGCGGTGGGGATCGACGCCGACGGATATCTCACCCTGAGCCATTTCACCCTGAGCGAACAGGCCGCCGAGGTGGCCGGGAACGACTGAAGGGCCGGGAGCGACAACCGTCGCTCCCGGCCCTTCAGTCTGTGCTCCGTCCCGCGGTGATCAGCGGTCGACGATGCGGTCGAACTGCGTGGTGGTGTGCCGCAGATGGGCCACCAGCTCCTCGCCCACCTTCGGCTCGGGCGCGTCCGAGGGCACGAAGAGGATGGAGACCTGCATGTGCGGCGGCTCCGCGAACCAGCGCTGCTTGCCGCCCCAGACGAACGGCGACAGGTTGCGGTTGACGGTCGCGAGGCCCGCGCGGGCCACACCCTTCGCGCGCGGCACCATGCCGTGCAGCGCCTTCGGGGCCTCCAGGCCGACGCCGTGCGACGTGCCGCCCGCGACGACGACCAGCCAGCCGTCGGAGGCGACCTTCTGCTGGCGGTAGCCGAAGCGGTCGCCCTTGGTCACCTGCGTGACGTCCAGGACGGCGCCGCGGTACTCGGTGGCCTCGTGGTCGCCCAGCCACAGATGCGTCCCGATGCGCGCGCGGAAGCGCGTCTGCGGGAACTGCTGCTGCAGGCGGGCCAGTTCGTTGGCCTTGAGGTGGCTGACGAACATCGTGTGCAGCGGAAGACGGGCGGCACGCAGCCGGTCCATCCAGCCGATGACCTCTTCGACGGCGTCCGAGCCGTCGGTGCGGTCCAGCGGCAGGTGGATCGCGAAGCCCTCGAGCCGTACGTCCTCGATGGCCGCATGCAGCTGTGAGAGCTCCTGCTCGCTCACGCCGTGCCGCTTCATCGAGGACATGACCTCGATGACGACGCGGGCGCCCACGAGGCCGTGTACGCCGTCCAGGGACGACACGGAGCGGATGACGCGGTCGGGCAGCGGCACGGGCTCCTCGCCCCGCCGGAACGGGGTCAGGACCAGCAGATCGCCGCTGAACCAGTCCTTGATCCGGGCGGCTTCGTACGTGGTGCCGACGGCGAGGACGTCGGAGCCGAAGCGGGTCGCTTCTTCCGCGAGGCGCTCATGACCGAAGCCGTAGCCGTTGCCCTTGCAGACCGGGACGATTCCCGGGAACTGCTCCAGCACGTGCTTGTGGTGTGCCCGCCAGCGCGCGGTGTCGACATAGAGCGTGAGCGCCATGGCCGGATCCCGGAACCTTTCTCGTGGCTGCGGTGTATCAGAGGTATGAAGAGTATTTGTGGCTGTGTGAAGTGTGCCGGGTCGGTGCGGTCAGCGGCGCGACATGTAGATGTCGAGCGCCTTGTGGAGCAGCTTGTTGAGCGGGAAGTCCCACTCGCCGATGTACTCGACAGCCTCTCCACCCGTGCCCACCTTGAACTGAATCAGTCCGAACAGGTGGTCCGTCTCGTCCAGAGAGTCGGAGATGCCCCGCAAGTCATAGACGGTGGCGCCGAGCGCGTAGGCGTCCCGGAGCATCCGCCACTGCATCGCGTTCGAGGGCCTGACCTCACGGCCGATGTTGTCCGAAGCGCCGTAGGAGTACCAGACGTGCCCGCCGACGACGAGCATCGTCGCCGCGGACAGGTTCACCCCGTTGTGCCGCGCGAAGTACAGCCGCATGCGGTTGGGGTCCTCGGAGTTGAGGGTCCGCCACATCTGCTGGAAGTAACCGAGCGGCCGCGGCCGGAACTTGTCGCGGATCGCCGTGATCTCGTAAAGGCGCTGCCATTCGGCCAGGTCTTCGTAACCGCCCTGGACGACCTCGACGCCGGCCTTCTCGGCCTTCTTGATGTTGCGTCGCCACAGCTGGTTGAAGCCCTTGAGGACCTCGTCCAAGGAGCGGTTGGCCAGCGGCACTTGGAAGACGTAGCGCGGCTGGACGTCACCGAAGCCGGCGCCGCCGTCCTCGCCCTGCTGCCAGCCCATCTTGCGCAGCCGGTCGGAGACTTCGAAGGCACGCGGTTCGATGTGCGAGGCCTCGACGTCCCGCAGCCGCTTCACATCCGGGTTCTGGATGCCCGACTTGATCGCCGGAGCGTCCCAGCGCCGGATGACGACCGGCGGGCCCATCTTCACGGAGAAGGCGCCCTGCCGCTTCAGATGCGCGAGCATCGGCTGCAGCCAGTCGTCCAGGTTCGGGGCGTACCAGTTGATGACCGGGCCCTCGGGAAGGTAGGCGAGATAGCGCTTGACCTTCGGCAGTTGCCGGTAGAGCACCAGGCCCGCACCGACGAGTTCGCCGGTCCGGTCGTCGAACCAGCCCAGGTTCTCCGAACGCCATTCACTCTTCACATCCGCCCATGCCGGGACCTGGCAATGACTTGCCGACGGCAGACTCTGGATATACGCCAGATGCTGCTCGCGACTGATGGTCCTCAGGGTCAGACTCATGCGGGGCGCTCCTCGGCTGGTGTGTCCCCATGGGTACAGGGGCTCCGGCTCTCGCGCCGAAGCCTACTGTGCCCCGAGAGCGCCCCGTCTGGGCGTACGGAACCTTGGCCCCTGGCCTATGCGCGGCAGGGGCGCCGAGGAACGGTGGGCAGGCGGCTACCAGAGCCCGCCGAAGAGGCCGCCATGTGCCATACCCAGGAAGAATCCGACCGCCGAGGCACCGAGGCCGAGGATCAGACCGAAGCGCTCGCGGGTCGTCTCGGAGATGAACTGTCCCCACGCACCCGTGGCGATCCCCACCAGGCCGGCCCATGAGCTGAGCAGGTGGAGGTTGTGGAACATCGCTGAGACGAAGGCGATGGCCCCCAGGATCAGGGTCACGCCGAGCAGCGTGTCCTGCATGGGATGGGCCTTGCCGTCCGTGGCGAAGAGGGAGCCGGCGGTATTCGGTCGCAATGTCTGTGCCATGAGGCACCTCCTGCGTAAGGCGGCGCACTGTAGCGCCATACACACCCGATGTGTACAGATTCTGCCCCTCGGTCGCCGGATTTCAACCGGAAGCCCAGGTGCGGGTACTCTGTACCGTCTGCACCGGTGTCTGCCCATGCCATGGCAGGGACTCCCCGATCGGTCTACTGATCGGGGAGCCCGATTGTCAGTGGCTGCCGATACCGTTGCGTACGCATCACGACCCTCCTGCCACGGAACGACCGTGGCCGCTGAGTCCAAAGGAGGTGGGTTCCACATGCGTCACTACGAAGTGATGGTCATCCTCGACCCCGATCTCGAGGAGCGCGCTGTCTCCCCGTTGATCGAGAACTTCCTCTCCGTCGTCCGTGAGGGCAACGGAAAGGTCGAAAAGGTCGACACCTGGGGCCGTCGTCGTCTCTCGTACGAGATCAAGAAGAAGCCCGAGGGCATCTACTCGGTCATCGACCTGCAGGCCGAGCCTGCGGTCGTCAAGGAGCTCGACCGCCAGATGAACCTGAACGAGTCGGTCCTCCGGACCAAGGTCCTCCGTCCCGAGACCCACTGAGCTTCCTAGCTCAGCGGTACTCGGGATCCGAGTAGCAGCAGCAAAAGCAGCCAGCAGCAAACCCGCCGAGAGGTTCCCCCATGGCAGGCGAGACCGTCATCACGGTCGTCGGCAATCTTGTCGACGACCCCGAGCTGCGCTTCACCCCGTCCGGTGCGGCGGTCGCGAAGTTCCGTGTCGCGTCCACTCCCCGCACCTTCGACCGTCAGACCAATGAGTGGAAGGACGGCGAAAGCCTCTTCCTCACCTGCTCGGTCTGGCGTCAGGCGGCGGAGAACGTCGCGGAGTCGCTTCAGCGAGGCATGCGCGTCGTCGTGCAGGGCCGGTTGAAGCAGCGGTCCTACGAAGACCGTGAGGGCGTCAAGCGCACGGTCTACGAGCTCGACGTCGAGGAAGTCGGCGCCAGCTTGAAGAACGCCACGGCCAAGGTCACCAAGACCACCGGTCGAGGCGGCCAGGGCGGCGGATTCGGCGGCGGCGGTGGCGGCGGCCAGCAGGGCGGCGGCAACTGGGGCGGCGGCTCCGGTGGCGGTCAGCAGCAGGGCGGCGGCGGTGCTCCCGCCGACGACCCCTGGGCGACCGGTGCGCCGGCCGGCGGCGGCCAGCAGCAGGGCGGCGGCGGTGGCTGGGGCGGAAGCTCCGGCGGCTCCGGCGGCTCTGGCGGCGGCTACTCGGACGAGCCCCCCTTCTAGGCCTCAGGGCCAAGGGTGGGCCGTTCCCACACTTCTTGATCAAACAGGAGAGAACACATGGCGAAGCCGCCTGTGCGCAAGCCTAAGAAGAAGGTCTGCGCATTCTGCAAGGACAAGGTCACGTACGTGGACTACAAGGACACGAACATGCTGCGGAAGTTCATTTCCGACCGCGGCAAGATCCGTGCCCGCCGCGTGACCGGCAACTGCACGCAGCACCAGCGTGACGTCGCCACGGCCGTGAAGAACAGCCGTGAGATGGCGCTGCTGCCCTACACGTCCACCGCGCGATAAGGGAAGGGTGACCGACTAATGAAGATCATCCTCACCCACGAGGTCTCCGGCCTCGGTGCCGCCGGCGAGGTCGTAGACGTCAAGGACGGCTACGCCCGCAACTACCTGATCCCGCGGAACTTTGCGATCCGCTGGACCAAGGGTGGCGAAAAGGACGTCGAGCAGATCCGTCGTGCTCGCAAGATCCACGAGATCGCGACCATCGAGCAGGCCAACGAGGTCAAGGCCCAGCTCGAGGGCGTCAAGGTCCGTCTGGCCGTCCGCTCCGGCGACGCCGGTCGTCTCTTCGGTTCCGTCACCCCGGCTGACGTCGCTTCGGCGATCGAGGCCGCTGGTGGTCCGAAGATCGACAAGCGTCGTGTCGAGCTGGGCGCGCCGATCAAGACGCTGGGCGCCCACGCGACGTCCGTGCGTCTGCACCCCGAGGTTGCCGCCAAGGTCAACATCGAGGTCGTCTCCGCCTAAGCACTGCGCTTGGCAGAGCTGAAGCAATCGTTGGGCCGCACCCTCAGGGGTGTGGCCCAACGTGTTTCACGCAACCCGTTGCCGTACGGCCTCCGTGTTTCACGAGATGCGCTGTTTCACGTGAAACAGCGCGCGGCGATCAGCGGGCGTGGTCCCTTCCGGATCAGCGCGTGGCGCCGGTGACGATCCAGTGTCCGGAGCGCGTCCGTAGCCACAGGGTCACCATGCGAACCGTCATCATCAGCGTCATCGCCGCCCAGACGGCCGTCAGTCCGCCGCCGAAGACCGGCACGAGGAGCGCCACCGGAGCGAAGACCGCCAGCGTGGCCAGCATTGCCCAGGCCAGGTACGGGCCGTCTCCCGCTCCCATCAGTACGCCGTCGAGCACGTAGACGATGCCGCAGATCGGCTGGGAGACGGCCACCACCACGAGTGCGGGCAAGGCGGCGTCCTGGACGACGGAGTCGCTGGAGAAGAGCGGGATGAACAGCGGCCGGGCGAGGACGACAAGGCCGCCGAGCACGACTCCCGAGGCGATGCCCCACTGCACCATGCGGCGGCAGACGTCGCGCGCCCCCTGGGGATCGTTCGCCCCCAGATAGCGGCCGATGATCGCCTGACCGGCGATGGCGATGGCGTCGAGCGCGAAGGCCAGCAGGCTCCACAGGGACAGGATGATCTGGTGGGCGGCCACATCGGCGTCGCCGAGGCGGGCGGCCACCGCGGTCGCGATCATCAGGATCGCGCGCAATGAGAGCGTACGGACGAGGAGCGGTGCTCCCGCCTGGGCGCAGGCCCTGATGCCGGCGGCGTCGGGGCGCAGGGAGGCTCCGTGGCGTCTGGCTCCGCGTACGACGACGAAGAGGTACACGGCGGCCATCGCGCACTGGGCGATGACGGTGCCCCAGGCGGAGCCGGCGATGCCCAGGCCGGCGCCGTAGACGAGGGCCACGTTGAGGACGCCGTTGGCGATGAAGCCGCCGAGGGCCACGTACAGCGGGGTCTTTGTGTCCTGTAGTCCGCGCAGGACACCGGTGGAGGCGAGCACGACGAGCATGGCCGGGATGCCGAGCGAGGAGATGCGGAGGTACGTGATCGCGTACGGAGCCGCGGTGTCCGATGCGCCGAAGAGTTCCACGAGCGCGGGTGCGGTGGGAAGGACGACCGCGATGACGGCGGCGCCAAGCAGGAGGGCGAGCCAGATGCCGTCCATGCCCTGACGGATGGCGGACTGGAGATCTCCGGCGCCCACCCGGCGGGCCACGGCGGCCGTGGTCGCGTAGGCGAGGAAGACGAAGACACTCACGGCGGTGGTGAGGAGCGCCGAGGCGACGCCGAGGCCGGCCAGTTGCGCGGTGCCGAGGTGGCCCACGATGGCGCTGTCGGCCATCACGAAGAGAGGCTCGGCGACGAGTGCGCCGAAGGCGGGAACTGCGAGGGCGATGATCTCTCGGTCGTGCTGTCGCCGAACAGTCTTGATCGCCGCGGGAGCCTGTGTCATGGACACCAATCTAATCTTCCACAGGTAAGAGATGCAATGCGATTAAGACCCTTACCTGGTCACGAGTTGGACGCTCTTCGAAGCGCTGTTTGGCACGATCTTGGCCCGACTGGGGAAGTTTTTCTTCTGCACAGCCGGTGGATGGGAAAGTTGCAGGTCAGGGGTTGTTTGTCAGGAAGGCTGAGTGCTTGTTCACAGGCCTGTCCACCGAGCCGTGCACAGGTTTGGCGAGGTTCTCCACAGCAACGCGCCCGTCATCCACACCGCCTGTGGATAACCAGATTGGCTGACGGTGGCCACGGGCCTACCGTGGTGCGGCGCCCCCCTCGTGATCCGACCTCGGAAAGCCCGAAAAACCGACGCGTCAGAACCGGAGTTGGGCCGCCCATTTGTCAGTGTCGTGCCGTAAGAAAGAAGGGCACGGCGAGGTCCGCGCGGCGGACGTGAGGGAGGTGGCCCGGTGAGTATTTCCGAGCCCTTGGACGACCCCTGGGCCGACAGCGGTCCCAGTGACCGTCTGCCCGCCTCCCGTCAGCGCCGCGACGGAGGCAGGGGCCGCGACAAGCAGCACGACCGGGGCCGTGAAGGCGGCGGCTGGGACGGCGGAGGCACTGCCTTCGAGCGCGTACCGCCGCAGGACCTGGACGCCGAGCAGTCCGTGCTCGGCGGCATGCTGCTCTCCAAGGACGCCATCGCCGATGTCGTCGAGGTGCTCAAGGGCCACGACTTCTACCGTCCCGCACACGAGACGATCTACACGGCGATCCTCGACCTGTACGCCAAGGGCGAGCCTGCGGACCCGATCACCGCGGCGGCAGAGCTCACCAAGCGCGGCGAGATCACCAAGGTCGGCGGGGCCTCGTATCTGCACACGCTGGTGCAGACGGTGCCGACGGCGGCGAACGCCGAGTACTACGCGGAGATCGTCCACGAGCGGGCGGTCCTGCGCCGCCTCGTCGAGGCGGGCACGCGCATCACGCAGATGGGATACGCGGCGGACGGCGACGTCGACGAGATCGTCAACAGCGCCCAGGCCGAGATCTACGCGGTCACCGAGCAGCGCACCAGCGAGGACTACCTGCCGCTCGGCGACATCATGGAGGGCGCGCTCGACGAGATCGAGGCGATCGGTTCGCGCAGCGGCGAGATGACCGGTGTGCCGACGGGCTTCACCGACTTCGACTCGCTGACGAACGGCCTGCACCCCGGCCAGATGATCGTCATCGCGGCCCGTCCCGCCATGGGTAAGTCCACGCTCGCGCTCGACTTCGCCCGCGCCGCGTCCATCAAGCACAACCTGCCCAGCGTCATCTTCTCCCTGGAAATGGGGCGCAACGAGATCGCGATGCGCCTGCTGTCCGCGGAGGCACGGGTGGCGCTGCACCACATGCGCTCCGGCACGATGACGGACGAGGACTGGACGCGGCTCGCGCGCCGGATGCCCGAGGTCTCGGCCGCTCCGCTCTACATCGACGACTCCCCGAACCTGTCGATGATGGAGATCCGCGCGAAGTGCCGCCGCCTCAAGCAGCGCGCGGACATCAAGATGGTGATCATCGACTATCTGCAGCTGATGCAGTCGGGTGGTTCCAAGCGTGCCGAGAGCCGTCAGCAGGAAGTCTCGGACATGTCGCGAAACCTGAAGCTGCTCGCCAAGGAGCTCGAGGTCCCGGTCATCGCGCTCTCGCAGCTGAACCGTGGCCCCGAGCAGCGCACGGACAAGAAGCCCCAGGTGTCCGACCTGCGTGAATCCGGCTCGATCGAGCAGGACGCGGACATGGTGATCCTGCTGCACCGCGAGGACGCGTACGAGAAGGAATCACCGCGCGCGGGCGAGGCGGACATCATCGTGGGCAAGCACCGTAACGGCCCGACGGCGACGATCACGGTCGCCTTCCAGGGCCACTACTCGCGCTTCGTGGACATGGCGCAGACGTAGCAGTGACGGCGGCACGTCAGGACAGGTGCCGCACGGTCTCGCCGAGCGTGGCCACGCCCTCGGTGATGTCGGTGGTGGTGGGGGCGGCGTAGCCGAGCACCAGGCCGGGGCGGTGCGGTCGTTGGCTGTGCCAGGACAGGGGCTGGACCTTCACGCCGCGGGCCAGGGCCGCCGCCGCGAGATCGGTGTCGCGGAAGCCTGAGTCGAAGGTGATCGTCAGGTGCAGTCCCGCCGCGGCGCCGTGCACGACGGCATGCGGCAGATGGGTTCTGACAGCGGCGATCATCGCGTCACGCCGGCGGCGATGGCGTCCGCGCAGGAGGCGCAACTGGCGCTCCAGTGCGCCCGATTCCATCAGCTGGGCCAGGACGAGCTGCGGCAGTACGGCGTTGCCGAGGTCGGCGAAGCGCTTGGCGGCGACCAGGGCGTCCCGGTACCTCGGCGGCGCGAGGACCCAGCCGATGCGCAGCGCCGGAGCGAGCAGCTTGGACACGCTCCCGGCGTAGCAGACGTGTTCGGCGAGCAGGGAGCGCAGTGCGGGGACCGGGGCGCGGTCGTAGCGGTGCTCGGCGTCGTAGTCGTCCTCGATGATCAGCCCCTCGCGCTCGGCGGCCCAGCTCATCAGGTCACGCCGCCGTTCGCCGCCGAGTACCACTCCGGTCGGGAACTGGTGTGCCGGAGTCAGCAGGACCGCGGAGGCGTCCGTGGCACGCAGCTCGTCGACGCGGATGCCCTCGGCGTCGACCGGGACCGGCGGGGTGTCGAGGCCGCAGTTGCGCAGATGCTGGCGGGCGCCGAGCGAGCCGGGGTCCTCCACGGCCACCGCGCGGATGCCGTCGCCGTGCAGCACCTGGCCGAGCAGGCTGAGGGTCTGGGCGGTGCCCGCGACGATGACGACATGGCCGGGGTCGGCGCGGATGCCTCGGTTGCGGGCCAGCCAGTCGGCGACGGCCGTGCGCAGTGCCGGGGCCCCGCGCGGGTCTCCGTATCCGAAGGCGGACGCCGAAAGCTCTCTGAGCACGGAGCGTTCGGCGCGCAGCCACGCGGTGCGGGGGAACGCGGCGAGATCGGGTACTCCGGGCGAGAGATCGATCCGGGCCGGGGCGGCCCGCAGCGCATCGAAGATGTCCGTGCCGGGCGGGGCGTCGAACAGAGCGCCCGGAAGCGGCACAGGCGGGTCCGTGGACACGGTGGGCGGGGCTTTCACCGGGGCGGCGACCACCACGGTGCCGTTGCGGCCGCGACCTGCGACGTGCCCGTCCTCGCCCAGGCGCTGGTAGACCTCGGTGACCACGCCGCGGGATACGCGGAGTTCGCCCGCCAGGACCCGGGTCGCGGGGAGTCTGCTGCCCACCGGAAGGCGTCCGTCGGCTATCGCGGTGCGAAGATGCCGGGCCAGCCAGTCCGCGCGTCCGCCCGCCGGGGCGTCGTCGATCTTCAGCTGGAGGAAGTCCGTGCCGACCGGTTCCACGTACGTTCCGGAGCTTGCCTCGCCTCCTGCGGCTCCCGTCCCGTGCGGCGTCGACCGCCCTGCGGGGAGGTCATTGGACCGATCAGTGGCGCCGTCATTGGACCTGTTCACCGGGCCATAGTCGCAGCAGGGTGAAGTCATGCAGACAGCCGCAGCCACCACCGCCGACACCATTTATCCGACGCCGGATCCCGCCGCCCGCCTGGCAGTTGACTACGTCCACGGATACTCGCACCGCGAGGCCCGCAGGCTGGGAGACCAGGCGGACACCCTCGCCGCGCTGCTGCACGACGGCACGGGGTATCCGGCGGGGAGCCGGGTCCTGGAGGTCGGCTGCGGGGTCGGGGCCCAGACCGTCCACCTGGTCGACTCCAGCCCCGAGGCGCACTTCGTGGCGGTCGACCGGTCGGCGGACTCACTGGCGAAGGCCCGTGCCCGCGTCACGGCTCACGCGCCCGACGCACACGTGCGGTGGTGCCGCGCCGATCTCTTCGCTCTCCCTTTCCCGGACGCCGAGTTCGACCACATCTTCGTGTGCTTCGTCCTGGAGCATCTGGCGGCGGCCCAGCATGCGCTCGCCGGGCTGCGGCGGCTGCTGCGGCCCGGCGGGACCATCACCGTCATCGAGGGGGATCACGGGTCCGCGTTCTTCCATCCCGACAGCGCCCATGCCCGTGCGGCGATCGACTGCCTGGTTCGGCTCCAGGCCGATGGCGGTGGAAACGCCCTGGTCGGGCGGCAGTTGCAACCGCTGCTCGCACAGACCGGATACGACGACGTCAGAGTGCGGCCGTGCACCGTCTACGCGGACCGGACCCGGCCCGAGCTGGTCGAAGGCTTCACCCGCAGCACGTTCATCGCCATGATCGAGTCCGTCAGGGACGACGCGCTGGCCGCCGCGCTCATCACCGAGGCCGACTGGGACCGCGGGATCGCCGATCTGCGCAGGACCGCGGACGACGACGGAACCTTCCACTACACGTTCTTCAAGGCCACGGGCATGCGATCCGCATAGCGCGGTCGGCGGAATTCGCTCGACGCACGGCTTCTCCACGGGTGGACTAGGGCCATGACATCACCCCGTGAAGAGCTGTTGCCCACCACCCGCCGAGCCCTTTTGCACCGTGTCGCCACCGCCCAGGCGGAGGGACGGGCGCCTTCACTCGTCGCCTCGGTGCTCAGGGACGGTGAGTTGGTGTGGACCGAGGGGCGCACCTGCGTCGAGGGGCACGCACCGGACGAGAACGTTCAGTACCGCATCGGCTCGATCACCAAGACCTTCACGGCCGTGCTGGTGATGCGGCTGCGCGACGAGGGGGCCCTTGACCTCGCCGACCCTCTGGAGAAGTACCTCCCGGGCACGGCCGCAGGCGACGCCACCATCGCGGAACTGCTCGCGCACACCAGTGGGCTGGCGGCCGAGACCCCCGGTGAGTGGTGGGAGCGTACGCCCGCGTCGCAGCGTCCCGAGCTCGACGATGTACTCGGCGAGAAGCCCTTCAAACACCCCACCGGCCGCCGGTTCCACTACTCCAACCCCGGCTATACGTTGCTCGGTTCGCTGATCGAGGCGCTGCGCGGCGACTCCTGGGAAGCCGTGCTGCGTCGCGAGATCCTGGAGCCGCTGGGCCTTGACCGCACGAGTGCCCAGCCGCAGGCACCGCACGCGGGTGGCTGGGCTGTCCATCCGTGGGCGGACGTGATGATGCCCGAACCGTCCGAGGACCTGGGCCTCATGGCCCCGGCCGGGCAGCTGTGGTCCACGACGGCGGATCTGGCGCGCTTCGGCGCCTTCCTCCTGGAGGGCGACGACCGGGTCCTGTCCGCCGATTCGGTACGGGAGATGCGGGCACCGGCGTCGCCCGCGCTGCCGGGGGACTGGAACGTGACGTACGGCCTGGGCACGCAGCTGATCGGCGGGGACGGGTTCACCCTGGTAGGGCACGGGGGCTCGCTGCCTGGCTTCATGGCCGGGCTGTGGGCGAGCGAGCAGGACGGTCTGGTGGCGGTCACGCTGACCAACTGCACCTCCGGCCCTGCTGTGACCGCGCTGGCCGTTGACCTGCTGAGGATCGTGGCCGAGGCCGAGCCGCGCATCCCGGAGGCGTGGCGTCCCCTGCCCGAGCTGGATGAGGCTCTGCTGGAGCTCGCGGGGCCCTGGTACTGGGGGACCAGCACCTTCGTGCTGCGGCCGCAGGCCGACGGGGCGGTCGACCTCTCGCCACTCGCGGGCGGTGGCCGCGGCTCGCGGTTCAAGCCGAACGGTGACGGCGCCTGGACCGGCCTGGACGGCTACTTCGCCGGGGAGGTTCTGCGGGCGGTGCGACGGCCCGACGAGTCGGTGAGCCATCTCGACCTGGGGTCGTTCTTCTTCACGCGGGAGCCGTACGACGCGGGGACTCCCGTGCCGGGCGGGGTGGACCCGGAGGGTTGGCGCGGGCTTCCCCAGTAGAAGTTTGGTGACCTGTAGAAGTTGGTGACCTGTAGAAGTGTGTGAGAGGCCGGTGGTTCGTCGTGTTTCACGTGAAACACGACGAACCACCGGCCTCTCACGTCAGACGAACCACCGACACGTCACGCGTCAGACGAACCACCGGCCCGTCATGTCAACGGCAGCTTCAGAGCTCCAGCTTGAAGCCCACATGCGAGGCCGTGAACCCGAGCCGCTCGTAGAAGCGGCGGGCATCGGTGCGGGTGGCATCCGATGTCAGCTGTACCAACTGGCAGTTCTGGCGGCGGGATTCCTCGACGGCCCACTCGATGAACTGGGTGCCGAGGCCGCCGCCGCGCTCGTCGGCGTGGATGCGTACGCCCTCGATGATCGACCGTGTCGCACCCTTCCGGGACAGGCCCGGAACGATCGTGAGCTGGAGTGTGCCGACGACGCGTCCCTCGCGCACGGCGACGACCACGTGCTGATTCGGGTCTCCCGCGAGCCGTTCGTACGCCGCGAGGTACGGGGTGAGGTCGTCCGGCGACTCGCGCGTGCTGCCCAAGGGGTCGTCGGCGAGCATCTCCACGATGGCGGGGATGTCGTCGGCGACCGCCGGGCGTATTTCAAGATCTCCCATGAAGCGCAGCCTATGCAGCCACCTGCCGCCGCGGCAGGTGGCTGCGCCTGCAGACGGCCTACGCCGGTACGCGCACCGCTTCCACGGCCCTGACCAGAGGCGTGAGCTCCGGGTTCAATGCCGCCTCGTCGAGCGCCTCGCGCAGAGCGGCGTCATTGGTGGGGCGTGCCGCGTCGAGGAGCGCGATGCCTGACTCGCTGACGTTCGTGTAGATGCCGCGGCGATCGGTGGGGCACAGGTAGCGGGAGAGCAGCCCACGGTCCTCGAGTCGGGTGACCAGGCGTGTGGTGGCGCTCTGGCTGAGGACGACGGCGTCGGCGACCTGCTTCATCTGCAGATGGCCGCCCTCCCCGTCGTGCTGACGGCTGAGGACGTCGAGCAGGGAGTACTCGCGCACGCTCAGGCCGTGCTTGGCCTGCAGGGCGCGCTCGATATGGGTCTCGATCTTCCCGTGCAGCAGGGAGAGCGTGCACCAGCCCTGCGCAAGGGCGGTCAGTGCGGGGTCCGTCGCTGTCATGGCTCTTGTTCCTCCGTCCCGGAGCGGCTGAGGACCAGGATAGTCCACCACTGCAATATCCGGCGGTTGCAAGTAACCCGCGTGTGCAACTATTGTGGACGCAAGCTAAGCGCACCTGCAACCATCTGGAAGGTAGAACCATGCCTCTCGCGCTACTGGCCCTCGCGATCGGGGCCTTCGGAATCGGGACCACAGAGTTCGTGATCATGGGACTGCTCCCTGAGGTCGCGGGTGACTTCGGTGTCTCCATCCCCACGGCCGGTCTTCTGGTGACCGGCTACGCGCTCGGCGTCGTACTCGGCGCTCCCCTGATGACGGTTCTCGGCACCCGCATCTCGCGCAAGCGGATGCTGATGCTGCTCATGGGCCTGTTCATCGTGGGCAACCTGCTCTCCGCGGTGGCACCGGTCTTCGGCGTCATGCTGGCGGGCCGTGTCGTCGCCTCGCTCGCCCACGGTGCCTTCTTCGGCATCGGCTCGGTCGTCGCCGCCGAACTGGTCGCACCCGAGAAGAAGGCCGGGGCCATCGCCATGATGTTCACGGGCCTGACCGTGGCCAACGTGGTCGGTGTGCCGCTCGGCACGCTCGTCGGGCAGACCCTCGGTTGGCGCATCACCTTCGCCGTCGTCGCGGGCCTCGGCGTCATAGGCCTGGCCGGTATCGCCAAGCTCGTGCCGGACCTGCCCAAGCCCGAAGGCGTACGGCTGCGCCATGAGCTGGCCGCGTTCCGCAACGTCCAGGTGCTGCTCGCCATGGCGATGACGATCCTCGGCTTCGGGGGTGTCTTCGCGGCCGTCACCTACCTCGCGCCGATGATGACGGACGTCGCCGGTTACGCGGACTCCTCCGTGACCTGGCTTCTCGTCCTCTTCGGACTCGGCATGGTCGCGGGCAACCTGATCGGCGGAAAGCTCGCGGACCGTGCCCTGATGCCGCTGCTCTACATCTCGCTGAGCGCGCTGGCCGTCGTGCTCGCCCTCTTCACCCTCACCGCGCACAACAAGATCGCGGCAGCCGTGACCATCACGCTGATCGGCGCCCTGGGCTTCGCCACCGTGCCGCCGCTGCAGAAGCGGGTGCTCGACCAGGCCTCCGGCGCGCCCACGCTCGCCTCGGCCATGAACATCGGCGCCTTCAACCTCGGCAACGCGCTCTCGGCCTGGCTCGGCGGCCTCGTGATCTCCGCGGGGCTCGGCTACACCGCCCCGAACTGGGTGGGCGCGGTCCTCGCGGGCTCCGCGCTCGTCCTGGCCGTCGTCTCGGCCGCCCTTGAGCGCCGCTCGGCCGCTCCCAGTCCGGTCGTCGCGGGCGTGGCCCCCGTGGAGCAGCCGACACCCGTCCACCACTGACCCCCCTTCCAGTCCTCCCTTCCAGTCCCCCATCAGCACCACCGCACAGGAGAAACCCCATGAGCACCACCACCCCCACCGTCGCCCCGCTGACCACGCAGGACGCCGAAGTACTCATCACCGAGGCCCGCCGCGCCGCCGAGGCAGCCGACGTCACGGTCAGCGTCACCGTCCTCGACGCGGGCGGCCATCTGCTCGCCTTCCGGCGCGACGACCGGGCCGTGCTGATCTCCGGCGAGACCAGCACCCGCAAGGCGTACACGGCGCTCCAGCTCAACGCCCCGACCGCCGACCTCGTCGACCTGGTCAAGCCCGACGGGCCCTTCCACACCCTGCCCACCGCCCTCGACCGGCCGCTGCTCTTCATCGCCGGCGGCGTCCCGGTCCACCGTGACGGCCGTCTGATCGGCGCCATCGGGGTCGGCGGCGGGGCGCCCGACCAGGACCACGGGTTCGCCACGGCGGCCGTGGAGGCCCTCGCGTAGTACGGCACCGCTCGCGCTTGGTGCGACACCGCTGGTGCGACACCGCGTGAGGACACGGCGAAGGCCCGCCCTCAAGCACCGGGAACCATCCGGTACTTGAGGGCGGGCCTCTGCGTGGGGTCAGCCGGCCGCCACGGTCAGCGGCGCGAAACGACGGGTCCAGTCGCCGGGCAGCTCCGGGACGCCGTACGTCATCACGGTGTTGAAGGCGATGGGCGCGAGGCCGCGCTCCTTCACCCAGGCGAGCAGCTCTTCGTGGCGTACGTCGATGTCGGTGCGCAGCGGCCGGTCCGAGCCCGCGGCGAGCGAGACGATCAGGGCCTTCGCCGTCTCGGTGTCCCGGGCGATCAGGGGGCCGATGACATGGGTCTCCATATTCGGCCAGGCACCCGCGTAACCGGTGATCGTGCCGTCCGCCTCCGCGACCCGCAGCTGGTCGACGAAGGCGGGAAGCCGGGTGAGCACGTGGGTGCGGTCGAGGCCGAAGACCTCGGTGTCGAGACGGACGATCGCGGGCAGGTCCTCCGCGGTCGCCGGCCGGGTGGCGACATCCGGCAGCGGGCCGTCGGGGGTGATCCGGCCGCGGACCATCTCGGCGCGGCCGATGGTCTTGAAGCCGAGCTGCTCGTACAGGGGGCGGCCGCTCGGCGTGGCATGGAGGGTGAGCGGGGTAGTGCCCGCGCCTTCGACGACGTACCGCATCAGACGACGGCCGAGGCCCTTGCGGGCGTACCGCTCGGCGATGAGGACCATGCCGATCGCTCCGAGGCCGGGGCGCTCCTGCGGTCCGTACTCGGTCACCACGCAGGCGGCGATGAGGCCGTCACCATCGGGGTCGTCGATGCCGTATCCCGTGCCGGCGGAGAGCAGCAGCCCCCATTTGTGGTCCTCGCGTGGCCAGCCGCGGTCCTGCGACAGGTCGGCGCAGGCGGTGAGATCACGGAGGGTCAGCCGGCGGATGGGCAGTGCGGAGAGGGTAGGTGTCGACACGCGGCTCAGGCTGTCTGACGTACGTCCTTGGCGTCCACCGGTTTGTGGGCAGAACCACGTCGGTTCTGGCCACGTTGCTTCCGGCCACGGCGGGTCAGGCCCCAGGGCTTGAGGACCGAGATGACCGTCATGAAGAGGTAGGCGCTCAGGGAGACGATGGGGCCGGCGATCAGGCCGGTCGGATCCGTCACGGGGGAGCCCACGGACACGGAGGCGACCGTGTCGTTGATGCCCGGACGCAGCGCGAAGGCCGATGCGGCGGTGGTGGCCAGGGTCAGCCAGAACTTCGTGTAGACCCAGCGGTGCCTGGCGAGGCCCCAAGGAGTCCCGAGAGACAGCAGTAGGCCGCTCAGGAGCGTGAGCAACGCGAGGGGGAGCACCAGCCAGTCCGCGAAGAGCTTCATGGAGCGCGCGGCGGCTTCGATGACCGGGGCTGAATCTGTGGTGATGGCCGCAACGGCCAGCGCGAGCAGGCCGAGCGTGAGCCCGAGCCAGCCGGCGGCGGCGGTGACATGGACGACGAGGGTGGCCCGGCGAGCGGGGCGGCTTAGTTTCACGTGAAACACGGTGCCGGGAGCTGCGGCCGATGGCGTCTGACAGCGGGAGTAACCGCGGGTACTAGCCTCGGCGTACATGGCACGCCTTCACCTCTTCGACCTGGACGGAACGCTGCTGCACGGAACGGCAGCGCCCGTGGAGATCTCGCGCCAGCTCGGCCTCGAAGCTGAGATCGCGGAGCTGGAACGGGACTTCGTGGCCCGGCGGATCGACTCGCCCCAGTACGCGGTGCGTGTGCACACCCTGTGGGCGGAACTCACGGACGCGCAGGTCACGGCCGCTTTCGAGGGAGCGCCGTGGCTGATGGGGATCCGGGAGACCTGGGCCGAGATCCGGGAGGGCGGCGACTACTGCGCGGTGATCTCGCTGTCGCCGTCGTTCTTTGTGGAGCGGCTGCTCGGCTGGGGCGCACATGCCGCGTATGGATCGGTTTTCCCCGCTGTGCCGTTCACCGAGCCGGTGAATCCGACGGGCATTCTCAATGCCGCGGCCAAGGTGAAGATCGCGAACCGGCTCTGTGAAGAGTTCGGGGTGGGGCGGTCCGATTGCGTCGCTTATGGCGACTCGCTCTCTGACGTGGAGCTGTTCGGAGCGGTGCCTGTATCGGTCGCTGTCAATGCGGATCAGCGGCTGGTCGGGCTCGCCACCCACTCTTATGTCGGGCGGGATCTGCGTAAGGCGTATGAATTGGTGCGTGCCGCCTGGTAATTGGAGCAATTGACGGGCGCGGGCCGCTGAATTCCCGGTGAAGTACGGCGGGACTTGTGCGCCGGGCGGCTGCCGGTATGGTCGAGTCCGGTTCGGGCCGGGTGCATCTCAGTGCATCCCTGGGGGCACGGACGGAGGTCAACGCAGCCTAACGGGGCGAAGAGATCGAAGACCTGAACTTTCCGTTATGCGACCGGCGTGACGATGAAGGATGGGACGCTGCGGTGAGATGACTGCGGGCAATGTCACATTTTCTGCCTACTTGTCCGTAGGGTCCGGTAATCCGAGGTTCAATGTGGCCACATTGGCTACCGAGGCAGAGCGGGGAACGTAAGCGGCTTCCTACAGGGAAGTGCACGGACCGACTGAGAGATGTTCGAGGCGAGGCACAGCATGGACGCTCCGACCACCACGTCGGCGGGCAACGGCACTTCCGGCGACAGCGGCGGTGGAGGCGGCTGGTTCACCCCACGCAAGGCGCCGAAGCCGTCGGAGGGCGGCGAGCCGACACAGCCCGAGGGCAGTGAGCCCGAGGCGGCCGAGAGCCGCCGTGTGTCCGCCATACGACCGCTGGGCAGGTCCGGCGCCGCGTCCACATCCGCTCCGGAGGCCCGGCCCGCGCCTGAGGCCGAGCGCGAGCGCGCTGCCGACGAGCGAATACCGGCCGCCCGGGACGCGGCGGAACCGGCGTCCGCTCCGGCCGCGGCGCAGAGCGCTCCCCACGCCCCGGCATCACATCCCGAGCCGCGCCCCGAGCGTGTACCGGAACCACGGCAGCAGCCTCCTCAGGGACAGCCCGGCAGCCCGCAGCCGCAGGCCGCCCCCCAGGCGCAGGCACAGGCCCAGGCGCAGCCGCGGCCCGAACCGAGGCCCGTCCCCCAGGGCTCCCCCGACGCGATCCGCGTCCAGCGCACGATGGCCGAAATAGGCCCCGTCGCCGACAAGGTGACCTCGTACTTCTACGCGCTGCTCTTCACCCGCCACCCCGACCTGCGCCCCCTGTTCCCCGCCGCGATGGACACCCAGCGCGACCGGCTGCTCAAGGCGCTGCTGACCGCGGCGGAGCACATCGACAACACCGAGGTACTCACCGCGTACCTGAAGAACCTGGGCCGCGGACACCGCAAGTACGGCACCCGGCCCGAGCACTACCCGGCCGTCGGCGAGTGTCTGATCGGCTCGCTCAGCCGGTACGGGAGCGCGGTCTGGGACGAGGAGACCGAGGCCGCGTGGGTCCGGACGTACACGACGATCTCCCAGATCATGATCGACGCGGCCGCCGCGGATGAACTGCGTGCCCCCGCCTGGTGGTTCGCCGAGGTCGTCTCGCACGACCTCAGGACGCCTGACATCGCTGTCGTCACCGTCCGGCCCGACCAGCCCTATCCCTTCCTCGCAGGCCAGTACACGAGCCTGGAGACGCCCTGGTGGCCGCGGATCTGGCGGCACTACTCGTTCGCTTCGGCACCGCGCTCCGACGGGCTGCTCTCGTTCCATGTGAAGGCCGTCCCCGCGGGCTGGGTCTCCAACGCCCTGGTGCACCACGCACGGCCGGGTGACGTCCTGCGTCTTGGCGCGCCCGCAGGCTCGATGACCGTCGACCACACGACCGACAGCGGCTTGCTCTGTCTGGGCGGCGGCACCGGTATCGCCCCCATCAAGGCGCTCGTCGAGGACGTCGCCGAGCATGGCGAACGGCGCCCGGTCGAGGTCTTCTACGGCGCCCGTACCGACCACGACCTGTACGACATCGACACGATGCTGCGCCTCCAGCAGACCCACCCGTGGCTCTCGGTCCGCCCGGTCGTCGATGACCACGCCCAGTTCCCGGACGCCGTGCGCGAGTACGGCCCCTGGAACGAGTACGACGCCTACCTCTCGGGCCCGCCCGGCATGATCCGCAGCGGCGTGGACGCGCTGCGGGACATCGGCATCCCGGCCGGCCGGATCCGCCACGACTCCGTGGAAGAACTGGTGGCCGCGGCCGACTGAGGATCAGCCCAGATCAGGGGCGTGCATCGCGCGTACGCCCTCGATGTTGCCGTCCAGATAGTGCCGCAGCGACAGCGGAACTAGATGGACCGAGGCGATCCCGACCCGGGTGAAGGGCACGTGGACGATCTCGTACTCGCCGCACGGCTCCTCCATCTCCGGGCCGTGCCGCAGCGAGATGTCCATGGACTCAAGGCGGCAGACGAAGAAGTGCTGGACTTTGACGCCGGTCGCGCCACCGTCCTCGCCGATGTGCTCGACGGTGTCCACGAAGCAGGGCACGACGTCGGAGATCTTGGCGCCGAGCTCCTCGTGCACCTCACGATGGAGCGCGTCGACGACGGTCGCGTCCTCCGGCTCCACGCCGCCACCGGGGGTGAGCCAGTAGGGATCGACGCCGGGCTTAGTCCGCTTGATCAGGATCAGGTCGTCGCCATCGAGCAGGATGGCGCGTGCGGTGCGCTTGACCACGGGTCGGACGGTCATGGGAGAAATGTGGCCCGGACTGTTCCACGTGAAACATCGTGAACCAGTCGGAGTCCCGCTCAAGCCCAGTCGACGGCAGCACGCAGCAGCCACTCGTGCGCCCGCGCGATGTGCGGCATCGCGAGCGTGCCGGTGCGTACGGCGAGGAAATACGTGCGCAGCGGGGGCACCGCGGGGTCCAGCAGGGCCACGACCTCGCCACTCTTCAGAGCGGGCGCACAGAGATAGCGCGGCAGCACGGCGAGCCCGGCCCCGTTGGCGACGCAGGCGAGCACCGCCCGAAGGTCCGGCACAATGACGGCGCCCGATGCGGCCGGACGGGTGTCGAAGACGGCGGCCCAGTAGCGGGCGACCAGCGGCAGCGACTCGTGCACCTCCACCACCGGCAGGTTCTCGAGCACGGAGGCGCCCTTGCGGCGCAGCTTGCCGGGGCCGATGCGGGCGGCCAAGGGCGGGCCCGCGACCAGGACGTGCTCCTCGTCGCAGAGAGGCGTCGCGGTGACCAGCGGGCCGCGTGGCCGGGCCGTGGTGATGGCCAGGTCGTGGTGCCCGGCGGAGAGCCCTTCGAGGACCTCTTCCGCGTTGCCGAACGAGGCACGCAGCGCGAAGCCCTGTCCGTCCTGCCCGGTCAGCGTGGTGAGAGCGGGTAAGGCGCGGGCCGCGGTGAACTCCAAAGGCCCCGCGAGGTGAAGGGTGCGTACCGAGGAGTCCTCTTCGAGCCCCGTCTCGGCGATCTCCACCAGGGCGTCGAGGTGCGGCGCGGCCTTGTGGGCGAGCTCGTCCCCGATGGTCGTGGGGGTCACGCCGCGCGCCTGGCGCAGGAACAGGGGGCGTCCCAGCTGCCGCTCAAGGGTGCGTATCTGCGACGTCACGGCGGGCTGCGAGAGGCCGAGCAGGGCGGCCGCGCGCGTGAAGGAGCCGGCCCGGTGCACGGTCACAAACGTGCGCAGCAGGGCCAGATCCACGGCGGCGCCCTCCCCTCCCGGCCCTCGGGCCGCGCCCAACTATAAATATGTCGATAGGTCTCTGTCGCTACTGTGATTGGACACTGACACAGAGTCAACTAGCCTTGTGCGCGCGGTTCTTCGCGCGCAGAACCGGAACGGTCCGAGCCACGAGGGGGGAGGCTCGGACCGTTCGTTGTGCGTAGCCCGGTACTAGCCGGGAGCGGCCCGCGCGCACTCGTGGGCCGTCAGCCCGCGGACTCGTCCAGCGCGCGCAGCACGTCCGCGACCAGGTCGTCGGGGTCCTCGGACCCGGCGGAGAGGCGGATGAAGCCCTCCGCGACGGCGTCCCCGCCCCAGCGCCCACGCCGCTCCGCGGTGGAACGCACGCCGCCGAAGCTCGTCGCGTCGTCCACGAGACGCAGTGCGTCGAGGAACCGGTCGGCATGCTCGCGTGAGGGCAGCGTGAAGGAGACCACGCACCCGAAGCGTCGCATCTGCTGCGAGGCGATCTTGTGCGAGGGGTCGTCCGGCAGCCCCGGGTAGCGAAGCCCGGTCACTTCGTCGCGGCCCCGCAGGGCCTCGGCCAGGGCCAGGGCATTGGCGTTCTGGCGGTCGGCGCGCAGCTGGAGCGTGGCGAGCGAGCGATGCGCCAGCCAGGCCTCCATCGGCCCCGGGATGGCCCCGACGATCTTGCGCCAGCGCCGCACGGCAGCGGTCAACTCGGCATCGCGGCAGGCGACGTACCCGAGGAGGATGTCGCCGTGGCCGGTGAGCATCTTGGTGCCGCTGGCCACGGAGAAGTCCGCGCCGAGTTCGAGGGGGCGCTGGCCGAGCGGCGTGGCCAGGGTGTTGTCGACCGCCACCAGGGCCCCACGCGCGTGTGCCGCGTCGGCGAGGCGCCGCACGTCGCACACGTCGAGGCCCGGGTTCGACGGGGTCTCGATCCACAGCAGCTTGGCGCCGTCCAGGACGTCGAGCTGGGCGTCGCCGCCGGTCGGGGCGGTGCGCACCTCGATGCCGTACGCGGTGAGCTGCTCCCTGACCAGGGGCAGCGCCTGATAGCCGTCGTCCGGCAGGACCACCGCGTCACCGGCGCGCAGCTGGGAGAAGAGCACCGCGGAGATGGCGGCCATCCCGGAGGCGAAGACCAGGGTCTCGACGTCGGTGCCGGCGGCCCCGTCACTGCCCTCGCCCGGGGCCTCGCCCGGGGCCTCGCCCGGAGCCTCACCCGGGGCCTTACCCGGCGCCTCGAGCTCGCCGATGGCCTGCTCGAGAAGGGTCCAGGTCGGGTTGTCGTCGCGTCCGTAGGTGTACGGCCCGGTCGGATCGCCCGGCAGGTGGAAGTGGGCGGCGAACACCGGGCCCGGGAGGGTCGGTTCGTGCTTCACGGGCTCGGGGAGGCCGGCCCGCACCGCTCTCGTGCCGTCGCCCATCCCGGTGCCCGCTGCCGCGCCGGTGCCTGCGCCGTTGCCCGCGGATATCGCTGCGGAGTCCGTCATGCCGCCCGCCCTTCCCTTGCTTCGCGTACGGCGTCGAGCAAGCCGTCGCTCGCCGCCTCCACCATTCTCAGGCACTCCTCGAACCCGTCGTCGTCCCCGTAGTACGGATCGGGGACGTCCAGGTCGCCCAGGTCGGCGGCCACGGGGTCGTACGAGCGCAGCAGCCGCACCTTGTCCGCGTCGGCCGGTGTGGGCGCGAGGCGGCGCAGGGCCCGGTGGTGGCCGGAGTCCAGGGCGATCACCAGGTCGAGCCGGGAGAACCAGGAGGCCCGGAAGCGGCGCGCCACGTGGTCGCTCTCATAGCCGGCCGCCGCCAGGACGGTGACGGTGCGCGGATCGGCGCCGTCCCCCTCGTGCCAGCCGTCGGTGCCCGCACTGTCCACCACGACCAGGCCACCGAGTCCGGCCTCGTCGACCCGCGCGCGGAAGACGGACTCGGCCATGGGGGACCGGCAGATGTTGCCGATGCAGACGAAGCACACGGAGAAGGCCATGGAGCGGGCTCAGTCCTTGTCGTCGGGCAGGACGACGTTCATCGCCCAGGACACGATCGAGATGATCAGGCCGCCCAGGACGGCGGTCCAGAACCCGTCGACGTGGAAACTCAGGTCGAACTTGTCGGCCAGCCACGAGGTCAGCAGCAGCATCAGGGCGTTGACCACGAGCGTGATCAGGCCGAGCGTCAGGATGAACAGCGGGAAGGTGAGCACCTTCACGATCGGCTTGACCAGGAAGTTCACCAGGCCGAAGAGCAGCGCGACGACGATCAGCGTGAGCGTCTTCTTGCCCGTGCTGTCGCCGGTCAGGGTGATCTTGTCGAGGAGCCACACGGCGACGGCCAGGGCCGCCGCGTTGGCGATCGTCTTGACTACGAAATTCTTCATGTGTCTGATCGTTGCAGACGGACGGCCAGAGCGGTCGGCTCGCGACCTGGGGCAAGGGGCGTACGAGGACGATGAAGGCATTCCGGCTGGATGAACTGGAGACGGAGCGCGCCGCGAACGACGGCGCGTATCTGCAGTTTCTGCGTGAGCGGAACATGTCGGTCGGGCTGTACGCGCTCGACGCCGGGGAGTCGGATCCGCAGCAGCCGCATCAGCAGGACGAGGTGTACATGATCGTCAGCGGCCGGGCGTCGATCACGGTCGGCATGGAGACCACCCAAGTCGCGCGCGGCAGTGTCGTGTACGTGCCGGCCGGGGTCGCGCACAAGTTCCACCACATCAGCGAGGACCTGCGTGTGCTCGTCGTCTTCTCACCGCCCGAAGGCTGAGTCCTCTACGCCGGAGGGGTGACTTCTCAGGGCTCCGACCTCGGGGTTCCCTAGGGGGCGGATCAGGGGAGGACAAGGGATGCGAGGCCCCCGTCGGGCCCTCCGCCGCCCTAGCATCGAATGCAAGAAGTAGGACAGATGCGGAGAGAGGTAAGGACGATGGCAGCGCAGGAGATCTTCTCGGGATTGCCGTGGTGGGTGAAGTGGATCGCGGTGCCGGTCATCGCCCTGGTCGTGTTCGGCGGTTTGATAGCGAGCGTCGTGGGATTCGTGGTCGGCCTGTTGTTCAAGGCACTGATTTTCGTCGCGCTGGTGGGTGGACTCATCTACGTCGTACGGAAGTTCATATCCGGCTCCACCTCTTCGCGCAGCGATTGGTGACTTCCCGCAACAGTTCGCTCGGGTGGGGGAAGTTTCCTGGTGCGGCGCCTTAGCCCGTCGGCCAACGGTTAGAGTCCGAAAACCGACGCGGGGCGAGCCCCGCGCGCGGGCGCACCGCGCTCCCACCCGTGTATCCCGGGCACGGGCGGAACCCCCACGCGTTTCGGGAGTGAACCTTGGCCACGGTTGACGCCACACCCGCCGACCTCTCGTCCAACGCCCCCCCGTTCGGGGCATCGCCGACCGTCACGGCGTCAACTGCCGCCGCGCCGACTCTCATTGGTTCGGTGCAGCGGGCGATGCGGTTGCTGGAAGCCGCCTCCGCGCATCAGGAGGGCGCGCCTGCCAAGCAGTTGGCCCGGGAGGCCGGGCTGGCGCTGCCCACGGCGTACCACCTGCTGCGCACGCTGACCCACGAGGGCTACCTCCGCCGGGAGAAGGGCGTGTTCGTGCTCGGCGAGGCGGCTGAGCGGCTGAGCGCCAGTGGGGCGGAGCAGAATCGTCGCGGCATGATCGGCGAGGCCCTGGAGCACTGGCGCGATTCCATCGGGGTGCCGGTGTATTTCGCCGTCTACCGCGAGGGCGAGATCGAGGTCGTGGCCGTCGCGGACACGCCGGGGAATCCGGCGGTCGAGGAGTGGGCCGACTTCCGCGAGACGGGACACGCCCATGCGATCGGGCAGTGTCTGCTCGCCCAACTCGACGACGAGCAGCGCCAGGATCATCTCTCCCGCTATCCGGTGCAGTCGATCACTCCGTACTCGGTCCGTGACGACCGGAGTTTCATGCGCCGTCTGGACGGGATGGGCCGGATGAAGCCCGTGGTGGAGCGGCAGGAGTACGCGCTGGGAACGGTCTGCGCCGCGATTCCGGTCACCGCGGGCAACACGGCGGCCACGATGGCGATTTCCGTACCCGCCTATCAAGCAGATCGGCTACTTCCTGCAGCTGAACGGTTGCAGAATGAACTCGGAAGGCTACTAGGGACACTTGCCTTCTCTATCAGCATCTGAAAACTCACTCCTTGTGATCTGATGTGTACGTTAAGCAAGATGCCATGAGTGTCAGGGAGTTGGTTCCTGGCCAGTCGAGCTTTAGCGACGGGGTAGGCGGGCGATGCGCGAGTCGGTCCAGGCAGAGGTCATGATGAGCTTCCTCGTTTCCGAGGAGCTGTCGTTTCGCATCCCGGTGGAGCTGCGTTATGAGAGCGGCGATCCCTACGCCGTCCGGCTGACCTTCCACCTCCCCGGGGACGCCCCTGTGACCTGGGCCTTCGGCCGTGAGTTGCTGGTCGACGGGGTGGGCGGCGCGTGCGGCGACGGCGACGTGCACATCGCGCCCACCGATCCCGAACTGCTCGACGAGGCGCTCATCAGGCTCCAGGTCGGTGGGGACCAGGCGCTGTTCCGGGTGGGGATCCCGCCGCTGCTCGCCTTCCTGGACCGTACGGACAAGCTGGTTCCGCTGGGGCAGGAGCGGGCGCTCGCCGACCTCGAGACGCACCTGGACGAAGCGCTCGACCGGATCCTCGCCGAGGAGCAGAGCGCGGGTTGACCGCTCGCGAGCCGTAGGGCGAGGCCGTACGGCAGATTGGTGCATTTCGTGGCATCGGCGGCTCAGGCCTTGCGGCGTCGGCCCTTTCCACCACGGGTCTGCTTGGCGGCCGGCGTGGCACCAGCGCCGGTACCAGCACCGATACGACCAGCACCAGCACGAGCACCACCACCCGCGGGGGCCGACCGGTCGGCCGAGACCACCAGGGCCGCGAGCGCGGTCGTCACCGGCACCGAGGCGACCAGGCCGATCGAGCCGACCAGGGTGCGCACGATCTCCTCGGCCACCAGCTCGCTGTTGGCCACCGTGCCCACGCTGCTCTGTGCGATCGAGAAGAGCAGCAGCAGGGGCAGCGCAGCGCCCGCGTAGGCCAGGACCAGGGTGTTGACGACCGAGGCGATGTGGTCGCGGCCGATGCGGATGGCCGCGCCGTACAGACCGCGCCAGCCCATCGTGGGGTTGGCCTGGTGCAGTTCCCAGACGGCGGACGTCTGGGTCACCGTCACGTCGTCGAGCACACCGAGCGAGCCGATGATGACGCCCGCCAGCAGCAGGCCGCTCATGTCGATGCCGGGGTAGAGCCCGTGGATCAGGCCGGTGTTGTCGTCCGTGTTGCCGGTCAGCGAGGCCCAGCCGATGAAGAGCGAGCCGAGCAGTCCGATGAGGAGCAGTGAGATCAGCGTGCCCAGGACCGCGACCGACGTACGCGCCGTGAGGCCGTGGCACAGATAGAGCGCGATCAGCATGATGGCGCTGGCCCCGATCACCGCCACGACCAGCGGGTTCGAGCCCTGAAGGATCGCGGGCAGGATGAAGAACGTCAGGACGACGAAGCTCAACGCCAGGGCGATCAGGGCCATGAGGCCGCGCAGCCGTCCCACCACGACGACGGCAAGCGCGAAGATCCCGGCGAGCAGCGCCATGGGGAACTTCCGGTTCACGTCGGTGACCGAGTACTGCAGCGCCTCGGGGGCCGTGGGCTCATAGGCGACCACCACCTGCTGGCCCTCGCGCAACTGCCGAGGTGAGTCCGGCTGGACGATCTCGGTGAAGGTGCGGCCCTTGTCCTTGCCGCTGGTCACCTCGATCGTCGCCTTCTTGCAGATGCCCTTCGCGCGGGACTGGGCGGACTGGCCCTCGGCGGTGGAGGTGTCGCCGTTCGGCGGGGTCTGCGAGGCGTTCACGTCCTTGCAGGGGAGCTCCTGCACCTTCGTGACGTCGGCCGACTGGGTCTGCCGGTCGAAGCCGACTCCGGTGCGTTCGTGGGACGGTGCGCCACCGGGCCAGAACACCGCGAGCCCCACGAGGACCGCCGTGGCGAACGGAATCAGCACGGCGGCGATGACCTTGCGCAGATGCTTGGAGACGGGCGCCGCCGGGCCATGGCTGTGGGAGTGCCCATGCGGCTCCGGAGGCACGTTCGGGACGGGCGGCTGGGACGGCGGCTCAGTGGTGGTCACTGCCCGATCATCGCAAGAACGGAGAGGGCCCTCTGTTCAGCGCGCCCGATATGACGCTAGCGTGGAGCCACCTTTGCAATCGCGGGAGCTCGGAGCACCGGGCTGAGAGGGCGCTGACCCCGTACGAAGCGGCACGAATAGTGCACGAGCCGTACGGAATTCGCTGCGTCGACCGCCGAACCTGTTACCGGGTAATGCCGGCGTAGGGAGTAGGTCTCATGACCACATCGGACGCACGCACGCCTGCCTCGACGCAGAACGAGAGCGACGAGGCCGGGAAGTCCATCGGCTGGCACAAGGCGTATGTCGAGGGCTCGCGCCCCGACCTGCGGGTGCCGGTCCGACAGGTGCACCTCACCAACGGCAAGGCCGTGACCCTGTACGACACTTCGGGGCCGTACACCGACGAGTCCATCGACACCGACGTCCGCAGGGGCCTCGCGCCCCTCCGGGAGAACTGGATCATCGCCCGCGGCGACACCGAGGAGTACGTGGGCCGCCCGCCCCGCCCCGAGGACGACGGCATCAAGCACACCTCGCCGCGCGGAGGCCTGAAGAACCTCGACGCGGTCTTCCCCGGCCGCCCGCGCCAGCCGCGCCGGGGCCGCGACGGCCAGGCGGTGACGCAGCTCGCGTACGCCCGCCGCGGCGAGATCACGCCCGAGATGGAGTTCATCGGGATCCGCGAGAACCTCGACCCCGAGGTCGTGCGCGCGGAGGTCGCCGCGGGCCGCGCGGTGATCCCCGCCAACGTCAACCACCCGGAGATCGAGCCGATGATCATCGGCAAGAGGTTCCTGGTGAAGGTCAACGCCAACATCGGCAACTCCGCGGTCACCTCCTCCATCGAGGAGGAGGTGGACAAGATGACCTGGGCGACCAAGTGGGGCGCCGACACGGTCATGGACCTGTCCACCGGCCGCAACATCCACACCACCCGCGAGTGGGTCCTGCGCAACTCCCCCGTCCCCATCGGGACCGTGCCGCTCTACCAGGCCCTGGAGAAGGTCGACGGCCAGGCCGAGGCGCTGACCTGGGAGATCTACAAGGACACGGTCATCGAGCAGGCCGAGCAGGGCGTGGACTACATGACGGTGCACGCGGGCGTGCGCCTTCCGTACGTCCCGCTGACCGCCAACCGCAAGACCGGCATCGTCTCGCGCGGCGGCTCGATCATGGCGGCCTGGTGTCTGGCGCACCACAAGGAGAGCTTCCTCTACGAGAACTTCGAGGAGCTCTGCGAGATCCTCGCCTCGTACGACGTGACGTACTCCCTCGGCGACGGTCTGCGCCCCGGTTCGATCGCGGACGCCAACGACGAGGCGCAGTTCGCCGAGTTGCGCACTCTCGGGGAACTCAACACGATCGCCAAGCGTCATAACGTACAGACCATGATCGAGGGCCCGGGGCACGTCCCGATGCACAAGATCAAGGAGAACATCGACCTTCAGCAGGAGATCTGCGAGGAGGCGCCGTTCTACACGCTCGGCCCGCTGACCACGGACATCGCACCCGCGTACGACCACATCACCTCCGGCATCGGCGCCGCGATGATCGGCTGGTGGGGCACGGCGATGCTCTGCTACGTCACGCCCAAGGAGCACCTGGGGCTGCCGAACAGGGACGACGTGAAGACGGGCGTCATCACGTACAAGATCGCGGCGCACGCCGCCGACCTCGCCAAGGGGCACCCGGGCGCGCAGGACTGGGACGACGCGCTCTCGGACGCACGCTTCGAGTTCCGCTGGGAGGACCAGTTCAACCTGGCCCTCGACCCGGTCACGGCACGGGAGTTCCACGACGAGACACTGCCGGCGGAGCCCGCGAAGACGGCGCACTTCTGCTCGATGTGCGGGCCGAAGTTCTGCAGCATGAAGATCTCGCACGACATCCGGCGTGAGCACGGCGGCACGCAGGACGAGATCGAGGCGGGCATGGACCAGAAGTCCAAGGAGTTCGCGGCAGCCGGAAACCGCATGTATCTCCCGATCGCCGACTGAGCAGCGGCAGAGCATGGTGCTTCGGGCGGACGGCTGTGATCGTCCGCCCGAAGCCGCGCGTACTACTCCGGCTTGTGGTCGGGACCGCCGAAGTCCGGGCTCGAGAAGTCCGGGCTCGAGAAGCTCGGGCGCGGTCCCGCCGCCGGGCCGCCTTCCGGGCTGCTGAATCCCGGCCTGTGATAGCCGAGTTGCGGCATGCGGCTGCTCGGGTCCGCCGACGGCGTACGAGCTGCGTGCGCCGCCCCTGGATCCGCGAGCGCCTCCCGCAGGAACGGAAGGACGCCGCGCTCCAGGAGTGCCTCGCCCCAGGCTTCCCTGGCGCGGACCACCTCCTCGTTCTGATCGCCGTACGAACCGGCGAGGAGCGAGGTGGAGCCGTTGCGCAGGGCCGTCAGGAGCAGGCCGATCGCGGCGATCAGGATGCCCCCTGCGGTGAGCGCGCCGAACAGCCATCCCGCGGTGAGCAGGGTGTCCGCGAAGGCGGGCTCGGGGTTGAGCATCTTCAGGATGTAGCCGACGAGCAGGAAGATCGCGGCGGCCGCCCCGGCGAGGACGGGTGCGAGCACCGCGACGACGGCGATGGCCCCGGCCCCGGAAGCCTGGGTGGTGACCTCCCCCATCGTGGTGGCGAGACCGAGGCCGCCGGAGCCGGCTTCCGCCGGACCCTCGGGACTCCGCTCCCGGATCGATGGTGCGGCAGATCCGCTTTCGCGCAGTTCTTCGCGGACCTTCACATAGTGCGTGTACTCGGTCGTGGCGGCGGCAGTGATCAGCGCAGTGGCGTTCAGTGCCATGGTGCGCAGCTGCTCGGGATTGAGCCGTTCGCCCACTGCGGCGAGATCAGGACGATTCGGTGCGGTGCGCAGCGCCTCATCGAGGATCCGCTCGTACTCGGGGCGGTCCTCATTGAGCAGGTGTGGAGCGCTGTTCATGTGCATCCCCCGATGCTCCGTAGGGCTTGGGGCTCGCATGGCTACGAGCCGTCGGGCAGAAACGGAGGGGAGCCTGCTACGGATAAGCCGATGGTAGAGCCGTGACGGCACGCGGTGACAGGGGGTTTCCAGAAAAAGGCCCCTTGGCCAGCGTGATCGTGTAGGGGTGCATCTGCCCCGCGAACGCTCAGTTATCCAGGGGAAGTTGGCAGACCAGCAGTTTTCCGGCCATGGTCACGCCGCCGTCCATGGCGATGGCCAGTCCGCCTGCGTAGATGTGCGGTCCCTCGATGACGGGTCCGCCGCCGTCCGAGTCATCCTCGGAGCCGACATCGCCGAGCAGATACGGGATGGGGCTGTGGCCATGCACGATGCGGTGGCCGCCGTACATGTCGAGGAGTTCGCGTACGGCAGCCGGGCCCGACTCGTCGCGGAAGGCGAAGCGCTTGGTGAACTTCCGGAAGAGGTCCCAGCACTCGTCCGCGTCGTTGCGCGTGAGGGTCTCGCGGACCGTGTCGTTCACGGCTTCGATCGAGTCGCCGTAATCCAGATAGGCGGTCGTGTCGGAGTGCATCAGGAGATGCCCGTCCTCGGACTCGATCGCGTCGAGGCGGGCCATCCACTGCAGATGGTGGTCCTCCAGGCGCTCCATGTCGGTCTTCTGGCCGCCGTTCAGGAGCCAGGCGGCCTGGAACGTGGCCGTGCCCGCGCCCGAGTTGACCGGGGTGTCGCCGAACCGCTTCGCGCCGAGCAGGAGCAGCTCGTGGTTGCCCATCAGGGCCTTGCAGTAGCCGCCCGCGGCCGCCGCCTGCGCGGACAGGCGCATCACGAGGTCGATGACGCCGATGCCGTCCGGGCCGCGGTCGGTGAAGTCGCCGAGGAACCACAGGCGCGCGTTGCCCGCGGACCAGTCGCCGGCGGCGTCGATGAGGCCCTGCTCCTGGAGAGCCCCGAGCAGCTCGTCGAGATAGCCGTGCACATCGCCCACGACGAACAGCGGGCCGTGCTCCTCGGACGCCGGTGCCTGCGGAGGCTCGGGCATGGCCTGCACCTCCACTTGCACGGTGTCACCGCGGTTGATGACCGGCAGGTCGCGCTGGGTGGGGGTGTACCCCTCGTCCAGCTCTCCGGGGATCACCCCTGGGGCGCCCGGAGCCGCCACGCCCGCCGGGTCCCCCTGGACCGGACCGGTCTCATGGACGTACGCCGGAACGCGGAAGTCGCGCAACGTCGCCGTCCGCACATCGGGTCCCTGACCGGCCCCCTGAGTCATCGACCCCTCCACCACCATTGCGCCGCATTGCACCGAGATCGGACTGCCTGGTCGCAGCGGCCCGCGGTGTCGTCCGCCCATCATAGGAATGCGGCTCGCGCTGTGTGGTGCACCAGGGGTGGTGAATCAGTGCTGAACCCCAGTTCACCGAGGTTTTCTCCCGAATTGGGTAGGGGTTTCCTCACAGGTCACGGCCGGGCCGTGCCGGGCAGTGCCGGTTGACGGGGGTTCTCCCCGCCGAGCGGCCCGCTCAACCGGGCTCGGGTGAGCGGGGTGGGCTGACCGTCGTACGCGGTGGACGTCGCTCGGACGAGGTGCGCACGATCAGCTCCGTCGGTATCACCTGCTCCACGGGCCGGCCCGAATCCAGGCCTTCGATGGCGTCGATCAGGAGCTGGACGACGGCTGTGCCGATGCGCCGCGGTTTGAGCGAGAGCGTGGTGATCGGCGGCTCGGTGGTGGCGTAGACGGTGGACTCGCTGCAGCACACGAGCAGCAGGTCGTCCGGGACGCGCAGTCCGTACCGGCGGGCGGCCGCGAGGAGATCGGTGCCGTTCGGGTCGAAGAGGCCGTACACGGCGTCGGGCCGGTCCGGTCGGGCGAGCAGCCGGTCGGCCGCGACCGCGCCGGCACACGGGTCGTGGGCCGGGTAGGACTCGTAGACCGGGTCCTGGCCGACGCGCTCGCACCAGCGCAGATAGGCGGTCGTGGACAGGTGGGTGTACGTGTCCGTGGTGGTCCCGGTGAGCAGCCCGATCCGGCGGGCTCCGGCCGCCGCGAGGTGGTCGAGGATCTCCAGGACCGCCGCTTCGTGGTCGTTGTCGACCCAGGCGGTGACCGGCAGCGACCCGGCCGGGCGGCCGTCGGACACCACGGGCAGGCCCTGGCGCACCAGTTCGCTGACGACGGGGTCGTGGTCGGACGGATCGACGACGACGGTGCCGTCGAGCGCGACGTTCGACCACACGTCGACCGGGCTGCGCCGGGAGGTGGCGGGCAGGATGACGAGGGCGTAGCCGCGGGCCAGCGCGGCCGAGGTCGCGGCTCTGGCCATCTCCGCGAAGTACGCGAATTCGGTGAAGGTGAAAGGTTCATCCCCGTATGTCGTCACGGTCAGGCCGATCAGGCCCGACTTGCCGGTACGGAGGGTTCGGGCCGCCGCGGAAGGGCGATAGCCCAGCCGTTCGGCGACCTCGCGGACATGGCGTCGGGTGGCGTCCGGGAGCCGGCCCTTGCCGTTAAGAGCGTCGGAGACAGTCGTGATGGAGACACCGGCGGCGGCGGCGACGTCTCTGATGCCCGCTCGGCTCTGCCGGTTGCCCCGGCGGGCGGTCTCCGCTCGGCTCACCTGGTGGTTCCCTGCTGCTGTCATGGCGAGCCGATAGTAGGGCTCATGGGGGTGGGTAGTGCGGACGCATATTCACTCGTTGACAGGCACGTTTCTGCATGGCCAAACCCGGGCAACGGCCTTTGATTGCAAGGGAGTTGGCGGGTTCAGGGGTGGACGGTCCCTTGTCGTCGCGCACGGGCCTGCCAAATGAGCGATGTCTCGAAGAGGTCTCAACTCACCTTCACGGGTGATGCGCGCCACGGAGTGAGCCACCGGCGCGCGCCAGGGCGGGGAGCGCTCCCCCCTCGGTGCACGCCTGCCCGGGGTCTGCCGGGGGTCTGCCGGGGGTCTGCCGGGGGTCTGCCGGGGTCCGGCGGGAGCGGATCCCCCTGACCCATTCGCAGCGGCGCTGAATCCTCATAAGGTGAGGAGCATTGAAGTCAGAGTGTTCAGGTGTTGCAGGCGTTGCAGGTGTTCAAGAGGAGGACTGCGGTGAGCGAGACGAGCCCGAGGCTGCGTGCCGAGCTGGAGGGTATCCCCACCTACAAGCCGGGGAAGCCTGCCGCGGCCGCCGGTCCGGTGGCCTACAAACTGTCCTCGAACGAGAACCCCTACCCGCCTCTGCCGGGCGTGATGGAGAGCGCGCTCGCCGCCGCGGGCACGTTCAACCGCTACCCGGACATGGCGTGCACCGGCCTGATGAGCGAGCTCGCCGACCGCTTCGGGGTGCCGGTGTCGCACGTGGCGACGGGAACCGGTTCCGTCGGCGTCGCGCAGCAGCTGCTCCAGGCCACGTCGGGCCCGGGGGACGAGGTCATCTACGCCTGGCGGTCCTTCGAGGCGTACCCGATCATCACGCAGGTGAGCGGTGCCACGTCGGTGAAGGTGCCGCTGACGCCGGGGGACGTGCACGACCTGGACGCGATGGCCGACGCCATCACCGACCGGACGCGGCTGATCTTCGTCTGCAACCCGAACAACCCGACCGGCACGGTGGTGCGCAGGGCCGAGCTGGAACGGTTCCTCGACCGGGTGCCGAGCGATGTCCTCGTCGTCCTCGACGAGGCCTACCGCGAGTTCATCCGTGACGCCGAGGTGCCGGACGGCGTCGAGCTCTACCGCGACCGTCCCAACGTCGCCGTGCTGCGTACGTTCTCCAAGGCGTACGGCCTCGCGGGGCTGCGCGTCGGCTTCGCGATCGCCCATGAGCCGGTGGCGGCCGCCCTGCGCAAGACGGCGGTGCCCTTCGGCGTGAGCCAGCTCGCGCAGGACGCGGCGGTGGCCTCGCTGCGGGCCGAGGACGAGCTGATGGGCCGCGTCGGCTCGTTGGTCGCCGAGCGCACGCGGGTGGTCGAGACGCTGCGGGGGCAGGGCTGGACGGTGCCCGAGACGCAGGCGAACTTCGTGTGGCTGCGGCTCGGGGAGCGTACGTCCGACTTCGCGGCGGCGTGCGAGAAGGCCGGCGTGGTCGTGCGGCCGTTCGCGGGCGAGGGGATGCGGGCCACGATCGGGGAGACCGAGGCCAACGACATCTTCCTCCAGGCGGCCGAGGCGTTCCGCAAGGAGCTGTAGGCGAGGGTGTGACGGACGAAGGGGCCGAGGGCGTTGTCCTCGGCCCCTTCGTTGTGTCCGTGTGACGGTCCCGTCGGCTGTGTGACGTTCCCGTCAGTAAGGGGGACCCCCTGTCGATGCTCAGAACCGGTACGACATAATGCTTGTGAATGTGAACGCGTTCACAAGCGTGTCCCGGTTCCTCCGAAGATCAGTGGGATTAAAGGGGCAAACTGCCGATGTGACCACGGCCGTAAGGAGAAGTCGACGTGGACCTGGCTCTAGCGCCTGAGACCCTGGCGCGATGGCAGTTCGGCATCACCACCGTCTACCACTTTCTGTTCGTACCTCTGACGATCTCCCTGGCCGCCCTCACGGCGATCCTGGAGACGGCCTGGGTGCGCACGGGCAAGGAGCACTACCTCAGGGCGACCAAGTTCTGGGGAAAGCTGTTCCTGATCAATATCGCGATGGGTGTCGTCACCGGCATCGTCCAGGAGTTCCAGTTCGGCATGAACTGGTCCGACTACTCGCGCTTCGTCGGTGACATCTTCGGGGCGCCACTGGCCTTCGAGGCGCTCATCGCGTTCTTCTTCGAGTCGACCTTCATCGGCCTGTGGATCTTCGGCTGGGACAAGCTCCCGAAGAAGCTGCACTGCGCCGCGATCTGGATCGTCTCCGCCGGAACCATCGCGTCGGCGTACTTCATCATCGCCGCCAACGCCTTTATGCAGCACCCGGTCGGCTACAAGATCGTGGAGCGGGACGGCACCAAGCGCGCGGAGCTCACCGACTTCTCGAAGGTGCTCTTCCAGGAGACGACGCTCGTCAACTTCGCCCATGTCATCTCGGCGGCCGTCCTGGTCGGCGGCGCCTTCATGACCGGCATCGCGATCTTCCACCTGCGCAAGAAGCAGCACATCCGCACCATGCGGATGTCGATGCGGCTCGGCCTTGTCACCGCGTTCGTCGGCACCCTGCTCACCGTGGTCAGCGCCGACACCCTCGGCAAGGTCATGTACGAGCAGCAGCCGATGAAGATGTCGGCCGCCGAGGCCCTGTGGGAGTCGGAGAAGCCGGCGCCGTTCTCGCTCTTCGCGTACGGCGATGTCTCCGAGGGCCACAACAAGGTGGCCATCGAGATCCCCGGGATACTGTCCTTCCTCGCCAAGAACAACTTCAGCGCCGAGATCCCCGGCATCAACGACCTCAACAAGGAGGCGCAGGAGAAGTTCGGGCCCGGCGACTACCGGCCCAACATCCCCACCGCCTACTGGTCCTACCGCTGGATGATCGGCTTCGGCGGGGTCTCGATGGCCCTGTGCACCGCCGGACTCTGGCTCACGCGGAAGAAGTTCTGGCTCGCACCGGAGCACCGCACCGGCGAGGACGACGTGCCGAAGCTCATGTTCACCAAGAACAAGGAGCTGACGCCGAAGCTCGGAAAGTGGTGGTGGCGGCTCTCCCAGTGGACGCTGATCTTCCCCCTCATCGGCACCGCCTGGGGCTGGATCTTCACCGAGACCGGGCGTCAGCCCTGGGTGGTCTACGGCGTCCTGAAGACCAAGGACGGCGTCTCGCCGGGGGTTTCGCAGGGTGAGGTGATCACCTCGCTGGTCGTGTTCACCGCGATCTACGCGATCCTCGCCGTGATCGAGGTGAAGCTGCTGCTCAAGTACGTCAAGCAGGGGCCGCCCGAGCTCACCGAGGCCGACCTCAACCCGCCCACCAAGATCGGCGGGCCGGGAGCGGGATCGGGCTCGGACAGTGACGAAGACGCCGACCGGCCCATGGCCTTCTCGTACTGAGGGAGTTGATCGATATGGAACTTCACGACGTCTGGTTCGTGCTGATCGCCGTCCTGTGGATCGGCTACTTCTTCCTGGAGGGCTTCGACTTCGGGATCGGCATCCTCACCAAGCTGCTCGCCCGTGACCGGGTTGAGAAGCGGGTCCTCATCAACACCATCGGTCCCGTCTGGGACGGCAACGAGGTGTGGCTGCTCACGGCGGGCGGCGCGACCTTCGCCGCCTTCCCCGAGTGGTACGCGACGCTCTTCTCCGGCTTCTATCTGCCGCTCCTGATCATCCTGCTCTGCCTGATCGTGCGGGGTGTCGCCTTCGAGTACCGGGCGAAGCGGCCCGAGGAGAAGTGGCAGCGCAACTGGGAGCAGGCCATCTTCTGGACCTCGCTGATCCCGGCGGTGATGTGGGGCGTGGCCTTCGCCAACATCACGCGCGGCGTGAAGATCGACGCGCACAAGGAGTACGTGGGCGACTTCTGGGACCTGCTCAACCCGTACGCGATCCTGGGCGGCCTGGTCACCCTGACGCTGTTCACCTTCCACGGCGCGGTGTTCGCCTCGCTCAAGACGGTGGGGGACATCCGGGTGCGGGCGCGGAAGCTGGCGCTCGGGCTCGGTCTGGTGACCGCTGTCCTGGCGCTCGGGTTCCTGATCTGGACGCAGGCGGACAACGGCGACGGCAAGAGCCTGGTCGCGATGATCGTGGCCGTGGTCGCGCTGGTCGGTGCCATCGGGGCGATCAAGATGGGGCGCGAGGGCTGGTCGTTCGCGCTCTCGGGCATCACGATCGCGGCCGCTGTCGCGATGCTCTTCCTGACGCTCTTCCCGAACGTCATGCCGTCGTCGCTGAACGAGGAGTGGAACCTCACGGTCACCAACGCCTCGTCGAGTCCCTACACCCTGAAGATCATGACCTGGTGCGCGGGCATCGCGACGCCGATCGTGCTGCTCTACCAGTCGTGGACCTACTGGGTGTTCCGCAAGCGGATCGGGACGCAGCACATCGCGGATTCAGCGCACTGAGTTCGTCCGTTCCTGTTGGGTTCATCCGTTCCTGTTGGTAGGTCCCCGAGTCTTCTTCCGGTCCCTCGGAGGGTGTGTTTCACGTGAAACCGATCGATCCGCGTCTGCTGAGGTACGCCCGTGCCACTCGGTACTTCCTGATCGCGGTGGTGGTTCTCGGCGTCGCCGGGGCGGGCCTTGTCGTGGCCCAGGCGATGCTCATCGCCGAGATCGTGGTCGGGGCCTTCCAGAAGGGGCTCGCCGTCGGCGACTTGGGGACGCCGTTCGTCCTGCTCGCGGTGGTCGCGGCGGGGCGTGCCCTGGTCGCCTGGCTGACCGAGCTCGCCGCACACCGGGCGAGCGCGGCGGTGAAGTCGGAGCTGCGGGGGCGGCTGCTCGACCGTGCGGGGCAGTTGGGTCCGGGCTGGCTGAGCGGGCAGCGGACGGGGTCGCTGGTCTCGCTGGCCACGCGGGGCGTGGACGCGCTCGACGACTACTTCTCGCGCTATCTGCCGCAGTTGGGGCTCGCGGTCGTGGTGCCGGTGGCGGTGCTCGCGAGGATCGTCACCGAGGACTGGGTGTCGGCGGCGATCATCGTCGTGACGCTGCCGCTGATCCCGGTCTTCATGATCCTGATCGGCATGGCGACCCAGAACCGGATGGACCGTCAGTGGCGGCTCCTCTCCCGCCTGTCGGGGCACTTCCTGGACGTGGTGGCGGGCCTGCCGACCCTGAAGGTGTTCGGGCGCGCCAAGGCGCAGGCCGAGTCGATCCGGCAGATCACGGGCGAGTACCGGCAGGCGACGATGCGGACGTTGCGCATCGCCTTCCTGTCGTCGTTCGCGCTCGAACTCCTTGCGACGCTGTCCGTGGCGCTGGTCGCGGTGACGATCGGGATGCGGCTCGTCCATGGCGACATGGATCTGTACGTGGGTCTGGTGATCCTGATCCTCGCGCCCGAGGCCTATCTGCCGCTGCGTCAGGTCGGTGCGCAGTACCACGCGGCGGCGGAGGGGCTCTCGGCCGCCGAGGAGATCTTCGAGGTCCTTCAGGCTCCGGTGCGGGCCGCCGGGGAGGCGGCTGCGCCTTCGGGGACGTTGAGCGTGGAGGGCGTGACGGTCCGGTATCCGGGGCGGGCGTCGGACGCGGTCTCCGGGGTGTCGTTCGCGGTGGAGTCCGGCGAGACCGTGGCGTTGGTCGGGCCCAGTGGGGTGGGCAAGTCGACGCTCCTGGACGTGATCCTCGGGTTCGTCGAGCCTGCCGAGGGGCGGGTGTGTGTCGGGGGCGTGGACCTGGCCGAGGTCGCGCCGGAGCGGTGGCGCGAGCGGATCGCCTGGGTGCCGCAGCGGCCGCACCTGTACGCGGGTTCCATCGCGGAGAACGTACGGCTCGCGCGGCCGGACGCGGACGACGCCTCCGTGCGGGACGCGTTGCGGGCGGCGGGTGCCTGGGAGTTCGTCTCCGCGCTGCCGGGTGGTGTGGAGACGCTGCTCGGCGAGGACGGGTCCGGGCTCTCCGCCGGGCAGCGGCAGCGGCTCGCGCTGGCTCGGGCGTTTCTGGCCGACCGGCCCGTGGTGCTCCTCGACGAGCCGACCGCTGCTCTGGACGGGGAGACCGAGGCGGGGGTCGTCGAGGCGGTTCGGCGGCTGGCCGTGGGGCGGACCGTGCTGCTGGTCGTGCACCGGCCCGCGTTGTTGGGGGTTGCGGATCGGGTGGTGCGGCTGGATGGCGTGGGCGGCCGGGAGCGGGGGCTGGAGCAGGGGTTTGGCCTGTCGGCTCCGGCGTCCGCGGAGCTTGCGCGCAACGGGAGCGTCCCGGCTCCCTCCGGGGCGGCGGGTGAGCCCTTCGGGGAGGCGGACGAGACCCTCGGGGAGGCGGACGAGACCCTCGGGGAGGCGGACGAGCCCTTCGGGGACGCCGTGGTGCCGGGTGCTCCGGTGGGCGGATGGGAGAGGTCCCACCCGAAGGGCGGGGTCTTTGCCCGGCTGCGGGGCATGGCACATCAGCGCAAGGGCAAGCTCGCGCTCGCCCTGCTGCTGGGTTCCCTCGCCATCGGCAGCTCCGTAGGGCTGATGGCCGTCTCCGGGTGGCTGATCAGCCGGGCGTCCGAGCAGCCCCCGGTGATGTACCTGATGATCGCCGTGACGGCGACCCGCGCCTTCGGTATGGGCCGCGCCGTCTTCCGCTACGCCGAGCGCCTCGTCTCGCACGAAGCCGTCCTGCGGATGCTGGCCGACACCCGCGTGGCCGTCTACCGGCGCCTGGAGCGCCTCGCCCCGGCCGGGCTCGGGAAGACCCGCCGCGGGGACCTGCTCTCCCGCCTGGTCGCCGACGTGGATGCCTTGCAGGACTACTGGCTGCGCTGGCTCCTGCCCGCATCGGCCGCCGCAGCCGTGGGCGCCGGAGCCGTCGGCTTCACCGCCTGGCTGCTGCCAGAGGCGGGCGCGGTGCTCGCCGTCGGTCTGCTCCTCGCCGGAGTGGGCGTACCGCTGCTCTCCGGAGCCGTCGCCCGCCGGGCGGAGCGGAAGCTGGCCCCCGCGCGCGGGGTGCTCGCGACCCGCGTGGCCGATCTCCTCACCGGTACCGCCGAGTTGACGGTCGCCGGCGCGCTGGACCGGCGCATGGCCAAGGCGAAGGAAGCCGACGCCGAGCTGACCCGGATCGCGTCCCGCACCGCCACGGCCACTGCCCTTGGCGACGGGCTCGGCGCGCTCGCCACGGGTCTCACCGTGGCCGCCGCCGCTCTCGTCGGCGTACCGGCGGTGCACGACGGGCGGCTCAGCGGCGTCGCGCTCGCCGTCGTCGTCCTGACCCCGCTCGCCGCCTTCGAGGCGGTCCTGGGTCTTCCGCTCGCCGTGCAGTACCGCCAGCGCGTCAGGAAGAGCGCCGAGCGCGTCTACGAGGTCCTCGACGCCCCGGAGCCGGTCCCCGAGCCCGCCGTCCCCGCAGAGCGCCCACAGACGCCCTTCCCGCTCCGTGTCGAGGGTCTGCACGCCCGGTACGAGGGGCAGGACCGGGACGCGCTCGCCGGTGTCGGCCTGACGCTGGAGCGAGGGCGGCGCATCGCGGTGGTCGGCCCTTCCGGATCCGGCAAGACGACGCTCGCCCAGGTGCTGCTGCGCTTCCTGGGGACGAGCGAGGGAACGTACAGCCTGGGCGGCACGGACGCGGCCACGCTGGACGGCGACACCGTGCGCGAACTCGTCGGGCTCTGCGCGCAGGACGCGCACATCTTCGACAGCTCCGTACGCGAGAACCTGCTCATCGCGCGCAAGGGCGCGAGCGACGACGAACTGCGCGGCGCCCTCGCGCGGGCCCGGCTGAGGGAGTGGACGGACTCGCTCCCCGAGGGGCTCGACACCCTGGTCGGCGAGCACGGGGCCCGTCTCTCCGGCGGCCAGCGGCAGCGCATCGCACTGGCCCGCGCGCTGCTCGCCGACTTCCCCGTCCTCGTCCTCGACGAGCCGGCCGAACACCTCGACCTGCCGACCGCCGACGCCCTCACCGACGACCTTCTCGCGGCCACCGCGGGGCGTACGACCCTGCTCATCACGCACCGGCTCGCCGGGCTCGACGCGGTGGACGAAGTGATCGTCCTGGACGCGGGTCGCGTGGTGCAGCGCGGTGCGTACGCGGACCTCGTGCTGGTGGAGGGGCCGCTGCGGCGCATGCTGGAACGGGAGCGGGCCGCGGACCTCCTGGTGACGGCCGCCGGGTAGCGGTCGCCGGGTAGGCGTGCGGGGTCGCGGTCCTGCCGGGCAGCGGCCCCGACTTTCCTCGCCAAATAGGACTAACTACTCTCAAAGCATGTCAGCCCCCTCGGCCTCCGCCGCCTCTCCGCAGCCCGACGGCACATCGGACCCGATCGAGGCGGCGAAGCAGGCGACCCGCGGCCTCCAGGGCCTCTCCCCCGAGCTGACCGCACGCGTGCCACAGCTGCTCGAAGCGATGCGTTCCGTCGGCGCCGGGCTCGAACTGCACACCACGCTGGACCGCATCTGCGAGACGGCGGCCGAGCTCGCGGACGCCCACTACGCGGCGATCGGCGTCGTCTCCGAAGACGGCAAGGGCCTGTCCGACTTCGTCTACTTCGGCATCGACGAGAAGACCGCCGAGCGGATCGGGCGCCTGCCCGACGGGCACAAGGGGCTGCTCGGCGCGCTCATCCACCAGCCGGAGACCCTGCGCCTCGCGGACCTGTCCACCGATCCGCGCTCGTGCGGCTTCCCCGCCCATCACCCGCCGATGCGGACCTTCCTCGGCGTTCCCATCCGCGTCCAGGGCGAAATCTTCGGCAACCTCTATCTGACGGAGAAGCGGGGCGGCGCCGACTTCAACGAGTACGACGTGCACATGGTCCGCGTGCTCGCCACGGAGGCGGGCATCGCCATCGGCAACGCACGCCTCTATGAAGCCGCCATGCAGCGCGAACGCTGGATCGACGGCTCCGTGGCGGTCACCACGGCGCTGCTCTCGGGCAGCGACGCGGAGGAGTCGCTCGCCGTCGTCGCCGAACAGGCCCGCCATCTCGCCGACTCGGCCGCCGGGATCGTGCTCCTGCCCGACGACGAGGGCGGCATGGAGATCGTCGCCGTCTCCTCGGACGAACCCTCCGGGATGCTCGGCGTGGTCATCCCCCCGGAGTCCCGGATCGTCACCGATCTGCTCGCCGGGGACTCCGTGTTCCTCGACGACGCGGCCACGGATCCGCGCGTCATGACCGACCTCGCCCGCGACTACGGCCCCGTCATGATGCTGCCGCTCCAGAGCGACGGCCGCGTCATGGGGACACTCGTCACGCCACGCGCGCGTGGCGCACGGCAGTTCAGCGAGACCGAGCGGACCCTCGCCACCCAGTTCGCCTCGCAGGCCGCGCTCGCGCTGATGATGGCCGAGGCACAGCGCGACCGGGAACGGCTCGCGGTGTACGAGGACCGCGACCGGATCGCGCGGGACCTGCACGACCTCGTCATCCAGCGCCTGTTCGCCACCGGGATGATGCTGGAGAGCGCCCAGCGCAGGTCCGTCGTGCCCGAGGTGCAGACGGGTGTGGGCAAGGCCGTCGACGAACTGGACGTGACGATCCAGGAGATCCGTACGGCGATCTTCGCCTTGCAGCAGGGTCCGGCCGAGGCTCCCTCCGGGCTGCGTACGCGTGTCCTGCGCGAGATCAACATGGCCGCGGTGCCGCTCGGCTTCAAGCCCTCGCACCACTTCGTGGGACCCGTCGACACGGTCGTCGGTGAACTCACCGGCAAGAACCTCATCGCGGCCTTGCGGGAGGCGCTGTCCAACGCGTTCCGGCACGCGGGCGCCGACCGCATCGACGTCGTCGTCGACGGGACGGCGGTCCTCCCCGACGGGCAGCAGGGCGTACGCCTGACGGTGTCGGACGACGGGGTGGGCATCGCGCAGGGCGGTCGGCGCAGCGGCCTGAAGAACCTCAAGAGGCGGGCGGAGTCGCTGGGCGGCGACAGTTGGTACGGGGGCGGCATCGGGGAGGACGGCGGCGGTACGACGGTGGTGTGGCAGGCGCCGTACTGAGCGCCCCGCGAACAGGGCATCGGCGGGCCCCTGTTCAGCCGTACGGCAGTGGTCCGTTCGGGGCACCGGGTGCCCCGGGTGTACGAGTTGAGCAGGACCCCGCGACGGGAGCAGGGCAACGATCCCTGACATGCGCCTGAGCCACCGCGGTACCCACCATCCGCTCTTCACCGTGTCGGTGCTGCTGTGCGCGCTCCTGTGCCCCACGCCCGCCGAGGCCTCCGAAGGACCGGGCACGAGCGCCGAGGTGGCGCGCCTCTACGAAGAGGCCTCCGCGGCGACCGTGCGCTACGAAGCGGGGCGGCGTGCCGCCAAGGTGCAGCACAAGAAGGTCCGGAAACTGGACCGGCTCCTCACGAAGGAGCGGCACGCGGTCGATGTGCTGCACGGGGACCTCGGCCGGATGGCCAGCGCCCAGTACCGCAGCGGCGGTGACCTCCCCCAGACCGCCCAACTCCTGCTCGCCGACAGCCCCGAAGAGCTGATGCGCGGTCAGCGCCTGCTGTGGCAGGCGGATCTCGCCGTCACGAACGCCGTCACCAAGACCCAGCGGGCCGCCGCCAGGCTCGCGGACGCCAAGCGGACGGCGGACCGGGCCAGACGGACCCTGGACCGGCGCAACGCGAGCCTCGCGAAGCTGAAACGCGGGATCGAGAGCAAGCTGGAGTCGGCGCGGTGGACGCTGCAGGGCGAGGCCGACCGGTCGGTCGCCGCCGGGCAGTGCAGGGGAGCCGTACGCCTCGATCAGCCGGAATCGTCCTCCACGCGCGCGTGGGTTCCGCCCGTGGAGACGTACGAACTGTCGGCGGGCTTCGACAGCGCGGGTGCGCGCTGGTCGCATCGGCACACCGGGCAGGACTTCGCGGTCGGCATCGGGGCGCCGGTCCGGGCGGTCGGCGAGGGCCGGGTGGAGTCCGTGTCGTGCGGGGGAGGCTTCGGCATCGAGGTCGTGGTGGCGCACGAGGGCGGCTACTACACGCAGTACGCGCACCTGGCCGCCGTCACCGTCGACCAGGGGGAACGGGTGAGCCCCGGCCAGTGGCTCGGGCAGGCGGGCACGACCGGCAACTCGACGGGTCCGCACCTGCACTTCGAGGTGCGGCTGACGCCGGATCTGGGGTCCGGGGTGGACCCGGTGAAGTGGCTGGACGAGCGGGGAGTGCAGCTCTGACCGCCACGGCTCCACCCCGGCTGCCGCCTACTGCTCCTGCTGCTCGCTCAGGATCCGCTCGATGACGACCGCGACGCCGTCCTCGTTGTTGGCGACCGTGCGGCCCGAAGCGGCGGCGAGCACGTCCGGGTGTGCGTTGCCCATCGCGTACGACGTGTGCGCCCAGGTGAGCATCTCGATGTCGTTCGGCATGTCCCCGAAGGCGACGACCTCCGCGGGCGTGATGCCGCGCTCGGCGCAGCACAGCTCCAGGGTGCTGGCCTTGGAGACGCCGGGACCGCTGATCTCGAGCAGGGCGCTCGGGCTCGAACGGGTGATCTCCACCTGGCCGCGCACGGCCGCGCGGGCCATGACGAGGAAGTCGTCGGGCGCGATCTCGGGGTGGAAGGCGAGGACCTTCAGGATGGGCTGGGTCGCGTTGTCGGAGTCCTCGGCGAGGAGCTTCTCCGCGGGGGCGATGCTCTCGCCGGGCTCCAGGTGCAGGGGCGGGTACGTCGGTTCGTGGTGCAGTCCGCCGGTCCGCTCGACCGCGAAGGACGTGCCGGGGGCCGCCGCGCGCAGGAGACGGACGACGTCGAGCGCGTCCTCGCGCCGCAGCTCGCGCACCTTCACGAAGCGGTGGCCGCCCGAGCCGTCGTGCAGGTCGACCACGGCGGCGCCGTTCCCGCAGATGGCGAGGCCGTGCCCGTGGACGTGCGAGCTGACGACGTCCATCCAGCGGGCCGGCCGACCGGTGACGAAGAAGACCTCGATCCCGGCCCGCTCGGCGGCGGCGAGTGCGGCGACGGTGCGGTCGGACACGGACTTGTCGTCACGCAGCAGGGTGCCGTCCAGGTCCGTGGCGATCAGTCGGGCCTTGGGCCGGTGGGGGACGGAGGCGGCCGGGGACTTGGGCCGTGGGGTAGCTGAGGTCACGCCATCGATTGTCCCGCATATACGTGCACGGGCGTGCGCTGGGGCGCACATCTGAGTGCCTTTACGCCCCTGCTGTGCTGCCTCCCAGCTGGACCAGGGCCTCCGTGGCGATCCGCTCGAAGACCTTCTCGTCGGCCGCGAAATCCGTCCCTGGCAGCGGCCAGTGCAGAACGATCTCGTTGAAGCCCAGCTCAGCGTGGTTGCCGGCGAAGTCCACGAACGCGTCGAAGGAGTCGAGGGGGCGGTCCGGGGTGAAGCCGGTGAGCAGGATCTTGTCGAGCTCGGCGACATCGCGGCCGATCGCGTCGCAGGCCGTGGCCAGCTTCTCGGCCTGGCCGCGGATGGCTTGAAGTGACTGCTCGGGGGTGCCGTTCTCGAAGAGCTTCGGGTCGCCCGTGGTCACCCACGCCTGCCCGTGGCGCGCGGCGAGCTTCAGGCCGCGCGGTCCGGTGGCGGCCACCGCGAAGGGGAGCCGGGGGCGCTGGACGCAGCCCGGGATGTTCCGCACCTCGGATGCCGAGTAGTACTCGCCCTCGTACGAGACGACGTCTTCGGTAAGGAGGCGGTCGAGCAGGGGCAGGAACTCGCCGAAGTGATCGGCACGCTCGCGCGGGGTCCAGGGCTCCTCACCCGACTTGAGCAGCGCGGTGGCGTCGAAGCCGTTGCCGCCCGCGCCGATGCCGAGGGTGATCCGGCCGTCGGAGACGTCGTCCAGCGTGATCAGGCCCTTGGCGAGGGTCACCGGGTGCCGGAAGTTCGGCGAGGTGACCAGAGTGCCCAGGCGCAGCCTGTCGGTGGCGGCCGCGGCGGCGGTCAGGGTCGGCACCGCGCCGAACCAGGGCCCGTCGCGGAAGGTCCGCCAGGAGAGGTGGTCGTAGGTGTACGCGGTGTGGAAGCCCAGCTCCTCGGCCCGCTGCCAACGCTCCTTGCCGCCCTCGTGCCAGCGGCGGACAGGCAGGATCACGGTGCTCAGACGCAAACTCATGTATCAGAGCGTATGCCCCCGCGGGCCGGTCCGGCTTTCAGCGGAACCTGCTGCTCAGCCGCGGTACCTGCTGCTCAGCCAGGGGGTGAGGACGACCATCGGGATGTACTCCTTGTGCGTCCGGTCGCCCGGCAGCGGCACGATCAGGTGGTAGCCGGGAGGGAAGCGCCGCCCTTTCACATGGGCGAGACCGCCGAGGACCGATCGCAGGAACGCGGGCACGTGGTCGCGCGGGATGTCGGCGCATTCGACGCCCTCGACGGTGATCAGCGCGTCGTCGTCGGGGTAGAGCCGCACCGAGAGGCGGGGCGGGCCGCCGAATTCCACGAAGGCCTCGTGGGGCAGTGATCCGTCGGGGTCGGTGGTCACGCCGATCCCCGCCGCGCTGCGGCGCGAGGTCTGGTCGGCACCGATGTCGTGCGAGATCTCCAGCTCCCGCTCGTACTCCTGGGCGATCTCACGGAGTGCGGCGAGCGCGGCCTCGGTGCTGTGCAGATGCTCCATGCCCGTCGATCCTGCCTGATCCTGTCCGGTCCTACCTGGTCAGTGCCCTGCTCAGCGCGTGGTCAGTGTCTGGTCAGTGCTTGTCCGGGAAGCGGAGATAGGCAGGGGGCACGGCGCTGGTGAGCCAGACTCCATTGGCGCTGACCTGGAACACATGTCCGTCGCGGTGCATCGCGCCGGCGTCGACGGAGAGCACGACGGGGCGCCCGCGGCGGGCGCCGACGCGGGTGGCGGTCGCGCGGTCGGGCGAGAGATGCACGGCATGGCGGTTCATGGGCCGCAGGCCTTCGGCGCGGATCGCGGCCATATTGCGGGCCACCGTGCCGTGGAAGAGATACGCGGGCGGGGCCGCCGGAGGCAGATTGAGGTCGACGTCGACGGAGTGGCCCTGACTGGCATGGATCCGGTCGCCTTCCACGGCGAAGCGCTTCTTGTCGTTCACGGCCACCACGTGCTCCAGCTCGGCGCGGGTGAAGCGGAAACCGTGCGCCGCCGCGGCGGCGAGGAGGGCGTCGATCTCCGTCCAGCCGCTCTCGTCGAGGGTGAGCCCGATTCTGCCGGGCTCGTGACGCAGATGCTTTGAAAGGTATTTCGACACCTTCACGGTGCGCCGCGCGGTGGCCGCTTCGTCGGAGGGGAAGTCGGAGGGGGCGTCCGAGGGCGCGTCCGAGGGGGGTTCTCTATTCATCCGTTCAGCCTCGCTCCGAACCGTTCTCCCCGCACTTGATTTTCGTCCACCGACTTTTCATCCATCACTTTTCGTCCACAGGTTTGATCCACAGCCAAGTCCAGTTATCCACAGGGGAATTGGCGATTCTGTGGACAACGACCAAGCGATTCAGGTCTTTTGACCAACAAATCCACTATTGCTGTGACTTGCGGCAAGTGAGTCCAATGTCCTGGCCTGTACTTCCCGTTCAGTGGCCGCTGAGATGAACGCGGCAGCGTTCTCCCGCCCAACAAGCCCCTCGACGGCCTGCATTGTCGAAGCGGGCAAGGCCACCGGAAGCGGCTCATTCGTGCGCTGGGCGGGCTGACCCGACGCGAGGTGGTGCTGGAGGTGACGGGTGGCGAACAGGCGCATCGCGCGGGCCAGTTCGGCATCGACCGACTGCTGGGCGAGCGGCCTCAGGCGCCGTACCAGGGCGGCCGCTTCCGCGGCGTCAGCCTCGCTCGGCGGGTGATTCCCGAGATAACGCGCGAAGACGTGCTCGGTCGTGAACTCCAGGAAACGGGCGGCTATGTGCTCGACCTGTCCTCTCAACTCCCGTAGATGGCCGGAGATTGCGGACAACGGAACACCGGCAGCATGCAACTCCACGGCGACCGCGAGCTCTTGAGGGCTCGGCACCAGGAATTCGTCGTCACGGCCCGGCATGGGCTCGAGCACGCCGAGTGCGATCGCGTCGGCCACCGCCGCCTCGTCCGGATCGCCGCCGAACGCCGCGTCCAGCTCTGCCCGGGTCATCCGGTCGGCCTTCTCGTCCGTCCATGGTCCTTCGACCTCGGCGGCGAGCCCCAGGACACCGCTGAGCCCCCGGCCCGCGTCCCAGGCCTCGAGCAGCTCCTTGATGGAGGCCAGGGTGTAGCCCCGGTCGAGCAGATCGGCGATCTGCCGCAACCGGGACAGATGCGCGTCGCCGTACACATTGGCCCGGCCGCGCCGCTCGGGCCGGGGGAGCAGGCCGCGGTCCTGGTAGGCGCGGATCGTACGGACCGTGGCGCCGCTGTGGTGCGCCAGGTCCTCGATGCGGTACTCCACGGGCCTGGGCTCGGTGCCGTGGTGCTCCACGGGCCTGGGCTCGGTGCCGTGGTGCTCCATCGGCCTGGGCTCCGTGCCGTGGTGTTCCACCGCCACCTGCCCCGCCACCTGCCCCGCCATCTGCCCCGCGTCCGACTGCTCGTCCACGCTCCCCGCCTCCGTAAACCCTCGTGCTAGGCGATGGCCGCGCGGCCGACCGCAGCGGCCGCGGCCCGCGCCGCGGGTGACTCCGCCAGATATTCGACGGCCTTGCGCAGCGAGCCTTCCTGCGAGGGATGGTACGACCGCCGCAGATAGCGGGGTATGGCCGTGCCGAGCTCCCGCCATGTGGGCAGCAGGCCCTTCCGGACCGCCTTGTTGTGCTCGCCCAGCGAGTAGCGAAGACGCCCCGCGAGCTGGGGGTCCCGGCGCATCAGATAGGCGGTGCCCCAGACCCACAGGTACAGCATCACGGGCGCGGTGACCGTCATGCCGGCGATGCGGCGGGCATAGCGGGACAGGCCTTCGCCGCCGCAGTGCTGGTACATGTCGAAGGCGACCGAGCGGTGCTCGACCTCCTCCGCGCCGTGCCAGCGCAGCAGGTCGAGCATGACCTCGTCGGCGTCCGCCTGGTCCAGGCCCTCGGCGTGCAGCACCCAGTTCCCCAGGACCGCCGTGAACTGCTCGATCGCCGCGACGACCGCGAGGCGGAAGCGCAGCCACTCCTGCGTCGGTATCGGCGCGCCCAACGGCGGGTTCTCGCCCAGGAGTTTCTCGAAGAGGAAGTCGACGTACTTGGTGAAGGCGGCGGTGTCGAGCCGCTGCGCCGCCAGGTGGTCGAGCACATGCGCGTGCTGCACGCTGTGCGTGGCCTCCTGGCCCATGAACCCCTTGACGTCCTTGAGCAGTACCGGATCGGTGACCAGGGGCAGGCCTTCCTTGAAGACCTTCACGAACCACCGCTCCCCCGCCGGGAGAAGCAGATGCAGCACGTTGATGACGTGGGTGGCGGTGGGCTCGTCCGGTATCCAGTGCAGCGGGGTCCGCTCCCAGTCGAACGAGACCCTGCGCGGAACGATCGTGTAATGCTCCTCGGTGTTCGTGTCGGTGCTCTTCTCCGTGCTCACAGCGGCGGCTCCAATCGGGCGATCGCACGCAGGGCCTTGGGCGTGAAGCGGGACATGAGGTGGGCGCCACGGGCCTCCGGGGTGACCGGGACCACGGCCTGGTTCTTGACGACCGCGCGCAGGATCGCGTCGGCGACCTTCTCCGGCGGGTAGTTCCGCAGGCCGTACAGGCGGGAGGCCTTCTTCTGGCGGCGCTTCTCCTCTTCGGCGTCGACTCCGGCGAAGTGGCTGGTCGCCGTGATGTTCGTGTTCACCAGGCCCGGGCATATCGCGGAGACCCCGATGCCCTGGCCCGCCAGCTCCGCGCGCAGGCACTCGCTCAGCATCAGGACCGCCGCCTTGGACGTGCTGTAGGCGGGCAGGGCCTTGGAGGGCTGATACGCCGCCGCGGACGCGGTGTTGACGATGTGGCCGCCCTGGCCGCGCTCGGCCATCTGCTTGCCGAAGAGCCGGCAGCCGTGGATCACGCCCCACAGATTGACGTCGAGGACCTTCTTCCAGTCCTCGGAGGTCGTGTCGAGGAATGAGCCGGAGAGGCCGATGCCCGCGTTGTTCACCAGGACGTCGACGATGCCGTACTCCCTGGCGACCTTCTCGGCGAGCTTCTCCATGGCCTGCTCGTCGGACACGTCGACCGTCTCGCCCCAGGCTTCGGGGGCGCCGACCAGCCGGGACATCTCCGCCGTGCGCGCCGCGCTCTCCGCGTCCCGGTCGACGGCCACCACACGCGCGCCCGCCTCGGCGAACGCGAAGGCGGTGGCCCGGCCGATGCCGCTGCCCGCGCCGGTGATCAGGACCAGCTGGCCGCCGAAGCGGTCGGCGTGCTTGCCCGTGGCCACACTGTCGTTCGTGGGCACGCCGTCCTCATTGCTGGTGACGAAGTCGGTGATCCATGCCGCCAGCTGGTCGGGGCGGGTGCGCGGCACCCAGTGCTTGGCCGGGATGCTGCGGCGCACCAATTCCGGTGCCCACAGCTCCAGTTCGTCGTAGAGCCGCTCCGACAGGAAGATGTCGCCGGACGGCGTGATGAGCTGCACGGGCGCGTGGGCGTAGGCATCGGTGCGGGGCCTGCGCATCCGCGCGCGGACGTTGTCGCGGTAGAGCCACGCTCCGTGCGCGGCGTCCGAGGGCAGTGACGACGTCGGGTAGTCGCCCGCGGGCACCTTCTCCATGCGCTGGAGGATCTTCGGCCACTGCTTGCCGAGAGGGCCGCGCCAGGCGAGCTCGGGGAGCACCGGCGTGTGCAGCATGTACACGTACCAGGACTTGGCGCCCTGGCCGAGGAGCTGGCCGACCTTGCGCGGTGTGGGCCGGGTCATCCGCTTCTTGATCCAGTGCCCGAAGTGGTCGAGCGAGGGCCCCGACATCGAGGTGAAGGACGCGATGCGCCCCTCGGTGCGCTTGACGGTGACGAACTCCCAGGCCTGCACCGAACCCCAGTCGTGGCCGACCAGGTGCACCGGCTTGTCCGGGCTCACCGCATCGGCGACGGCCACGAAGTCATCGGTCAGCTTCTCCAGGGTGAACCCGCCGCGCAGCGGCTGCGGAGCCGTCGACCTGCCGTGGCCGCGCACGTCGTAGAGCACGACATGGAAGCGGTCGGCGAGGCGCTCGGCGACCTGTGACCACACCTCCTTGGAGTCGGGATATCCGTGGACGAGCAGCACCGTGGGCTGTGTCGGGTCGCCCAGCTCGGCGACGCACAGCTCTACTCCGCCCGTACGCACCCAGCGCTCGCGGGCGCCCTCGATCCCCTTGGTGATTCCTTCCGTGCTCATGCGGCGGCCCTCTCCTCAGCCCAGCGCCGCACATGCGGCAGATCGTCATCCAGCCAGAACGCGCTCTGCTCGGGGTCCTTGGAGTCGGTGACGACCAGGATCTCCTCGAACTTCGCGCCCGTACCCCTGAATCCGAGGTGCGGTTCGACCGCCCAGAGCCCCGGCTGGGGCGGGTGGTCGGAGAATTTGTACGGCGACCACAGCGGCGACCAGCCGTCCCGGTGCCCATGGATCGCGTCGCTCGCCAGACCCTTCAGGGACTGCGTGCCGAAGCCGAAGACATGCGGCGACCTGCGGCGCTCCTTGACCCGGTCGATCTTGTGCGCGATGACGCCGAAGGGATACGCGCGATGGCGGTTGGCATAGCCCTGGCGGACCATGAGCCGGTCCACGTCCTCATAGATCTCGCGCAGCGTGCGGCGCTCACGCACCTCGCGCAGGAGCAGCTCGCGGTGCGCCTCCAGGTCGGAGAGCAGCTTGTCGTGCAGGGGGTTCAGGCCCAGGCAGCCGGAGTAGCCGATGTCCGCCGTGTATCCCTTGTAGACCGGGGCCATGTCGAGGATGAAAGGCATCCCGGGCTCAAGGCGGCGGTTGGTGGGGAAGAACTGCAGCGGTATCCGGAAGTTCGCGAACGCCGTGCGGTCCCCGAACCAGGCGAAGGGCAGGTGGAACCAGTCCCGCACACCCCGCTCCCGCAGCCACTCACGCTGCATCCGCGCCGCCTCGCGCTCGGTCACGCCCGGCTTGAGCTGCGCCGCGACCGCCTCCGCGCATTCATACGCGAGGGTCTGTACTTCCCTGAACCCCCGCAGTTCCGCGGAGAGTTCGCCTGCCACTGCTGAGGTCATGCCACCGTCCGTCCGTGTCCGTCATCGCAGTCCGCGTGACCGGTCCATCGCAGTACGCGTCCGTAACTTGACACTGATGAATGTGACAATGCTCAGCGGCTACGTCAATAGCTGTGCACGAGCCGGGCCGGACTCCGGGGTAGACCGAGGGGTATCCCCCAGGGGGCGACCTCAGGACGACCCCTACGGGCCCGTAATACCCGAGAGTGACGCGAGGACAGCACCCTGGTCTGACGCTCGATGTGGTCTGCGCCACTACCTTCGAAATGTGACTGTGATCGCGACCGAAAGCCTGAGCAAGCGGTTCCCGAGGGTGACCGCGCTTGACCGGCTCTCCATGGATATCGGGCCCGGTGTAACCGGACTCGTCGGAGCCAATGGAGCCGGCAAGTCCACACTGATCAAGATCCTGCTGGGTCTGTCCCCCGCCACGGAGGGCACCGCCGCTGTGCTCGGCCTCGACGTCGCCACCAGTGGCGGCCAGATCCGTGAGCGCGTCGGCTATATGCCCGAGCACGACTGCCTGCCGCCCGATGTGTCGGCCACCGAATTCGTCGTCCACATGGCGCGCATGTCGGGACTGCCGCCCACGGCGGCCCGCGAGCGCACCGCGGACACCCTGCGGCACGTCGGTCTCTACGAGGAGCGCTATCGCCCCATCGGGGGTTATTCGACGGGGATGAAGCAGCGCGTGAAGCTCGCGCAGGCCCTCGTCCACGACCCCGACCTGGTCTTCCTGGACGAGCCGACCAACGGCCTCGACCCCGTGGGCCGTGACGAGATGCTGGGCCTCATCCGCCGCGTCCACACGGACTTCGGCATCTCCGTCCTGGTCACCTCGCACCTGCTCGGTGAGCTGGAGCGCACCTGCGACCACGTCGTCGTCATCGACGGCGGCAAGCTCCTGCGGTCCAGCTCCACCACCGACTTCACCCAGACCACCACGACGCTGGCCGTCGAGGTGACGGACACCGACGAACACCCCGACGGCACCAAGGTGTTCCGCGAGGCGCTGCAAGGCCGCGGGGTCGCCACCCACGAGGGAAGCGGCCTGCCCGGTGCCGGGCACACCGTGCTGCTCGAAGCGGTCGGCGACGAGACGTACGACCTGGTGCGCGATCTCGTCGCGGACCTCGGCCTCGGCCTGGTCCGGATGGAACAGCGCAGGCACCACATCGCAGAGGTCTTCCAGTCCGAGCAGGCAGAGCAGCCCGAGCCGTCCGGACAGCCTCAACCGTCCCAGCAGGCAAAGCAGTCCGACCAGGAAGCGCGGAAGGAGGCGGTCCGCCATGGCGGTTGAGCAGCCCCCGGCACACGCCGGCGAACAGACCCAGATCCACAACATCGGCTATCGCAAGTACGACGGAGCTCGCCTGGGCCGCGCCTATGCCCGCCGCTCGCTCTTCTCCCAGAGCCTGCGCGGGGCGTACGGCCTCGGCCGCTCGGCCAAGTCCAAGGTCCTTCCCATGATCCTCTTCGCGGTGATGTGCGTCCCCGCCGCGATCATGGTGGCGGTCGCCGTGACCACGAAGGCGAACGACCTCCCCCTCGACTACACCCGCTACGCGATCGTGCTGCAGGCAGTGATCAGTCTCTATCTGGCCGCCCAGGCCCCCCAGACGGTCTCCCGCGACCTGCGCTTCAAGACCGTTCCCCTCTATTTCTCCCGCCCCATCGAGCACAGCGACTACGTACGCGCCAAGTTCGCGGCGATGGCCTCCGCCCTCTTCGTCCTCACGGCCGCACCGCTGCTCGTCCTCTACGTAGGCGCACTGCTCGCCAAGCTCGACTTCGCGGACCAGACGAAGGGCTTCGCCCAGGGGCTCGTCTCCGTGGCGCTGCTCTCGCTCCTCTTCTCCGGCATCGCGCTCGTCGTCTCGGCGATCACACCCCGCCGCGGCTTCGGGATCGCCGCCGTCATCGCCGTACTGACCATCAGCTACGGAGCGGTGTCCACGGTCCAGGCCATCGCCTACGAACAGGGCAGCACCGACGCCATCGCCTGGCTCGGCCTCTTCTCGCCGATCACGCTCATCGACGGCGTACAGACCGCCTTCCTCGGCGCGACCTCCGCCTTCCCCGGAGGGGAAGGCCCCTCGTCCGGCACGGGCGTGGTCTACGTGATCGTCGTCCTCGCCCTCATCGCGGGCTGCTACGGCGCACTGCTGCGCCGCTACCGAAAGGTCGGGCTGTGAGCACCATCAACATCGACCACACCTCCCGCTGGTTCGGCAACGTGGTGGCGGTCAACGACATCACGATGAACGTCGGTCCCGGCGTGACCGGCCTCCTCGGCCCGAACGGCGCGGGAAAGTCCACCCTCATCAACATGATGGGCGGCTTCCTCGCCCCCTCCACCGGCAGCGTCACCCTCGACGCCAAGCCGATCTGGCGCAACGAACAGATCTACAAGGACATCGGCATCGTCCCCGAGCGCGAGGCGATGTACGACTTCCTCACCGGTCGCGAATTCGTCGTCGCCAACGCCGAGTTGCACGGCCTGGACGAGCGGGCCGCGCACAAGGCCCTCGCCACGGTAGAGATGGAGTACGCGCAGGACCGCAAGATCTCGACGTACAGCAAGGGCATGCGCCAGCGCGTGAAGATGGCGTCCGCCCTCGTGCACGAACCGTCCGTGCTCCTGCTCGACGAGCCGTTCAACGGCATGGACCCCCGCCAGCGCATGCAGCTCATGGACCTGCTGCGGCGCATGGGGGACGAGGGCCGCACGGTCCTTTTCTCCTCGCACATCCTCGAAGAGGTCGAGCAACTGGCCTCGCACATCGAGGTGATCGTGGCCGGCCGGCACGCGGCCAGCGGCGACTTCCGCAAGATCCGCCGCCTGATGACCGACCGCCCGCACCGCTACCTCGTGCGTTCCAGCGACGACCGCGCCCTGGCCGCCGCCCTGATCGCAGACCCGTCGACGGCAGGAATCGAAGTCGACCTCAAGGAAGGCGCCCTGCGCATCCAAGCCATCGACTTCGGGCGCTTCACCGCCCTGTTGCCACGCATCGCCCGCGATCACGACATCCGGCTCCTGACGGTCTCGCCCTCGGACGAGTCCCTCGAGTCGGTCTTCTCCTATCTCGTCGCGGCCTGAAGGGAGCCATCGTGTACGACCCCACTGTCGCCCGGCTCACCTACCGGGCCCTGCTCGGCCGCCGCCGGGCTCTGATCCTCTTCGCCCTGCCTGTCCTGCTGATCGTCATCTCCGCCGCGGTCCGCGGATTCAGCGGCGCCGACGACCAGGTCGCCTCCGACCTCCTCGGCGGCTTCGCGCTCGCCACGATGGTGCCGATCATCGGCGTCATCGCGGGCACCGGAGCCATCGGCCCCGAGATCGACGACGGCTCCGTCGTCTATCTCCTCTCCAAGCCGGTCAAGCGCCCCACGATCATCCTCACCAAGCTCATCGTCGCCATCGCCGTGACCATGGCCTTCTCGGCGATCCCGACCTTCATCGCGGGCATGATCCTGAACGGCAACGGCCAGCAGATCGCGGTGGCCTACACCATCGCCGCCCTGGTCGCCTCGATCGCGTACGCGGCCCTCTTCCTGCTCCTGGGCACGATCACCCGGCACGCGGTGGTCTTCGGACTCGTCTACGCCCTCGTGTGGGAGGCGCTCTTCGGATCGCTGGTCGCCGGGGCACGCACGCTCAGCGTCCAGCAGTGGTCGCTCGCCGTCGCCCAGAAGACCGCGGGCGGCGACCTGGTCACCTCGGACGTCGGCCTCCCGGTCGCCACGGTGCTCCTGGTCGGCGTCACGGTCCTCGCCACGTGGTATGCCGGGCAGAAGCTGCGGTCGCTGACGCTGGCCGGGGAGGAGTGATTAATTCAGTGGCGGGCAATTCGAGGCGCGGGCACAGTAGTTGTGTCACCGCGCCACGAGCCTGGCGCCCGCTTACCGGGAGAGGAGCCGACGTGTCCATCACCAGTCCGTCGAGTTCCCGGCAGGGCAGCCCGCGGCAGGCTCCGGAGTAGTTACTCACTCCGTAGAGCCCCGCCACGGGGGAGTTGCCCGGGGCGGCCGCTTCGAGCGCGCACTTCGCTGCGCGGGCCGCCCACCCAACGTCGCACTGGAGCCGGGCACCGAATCTCTCGGTGCCCGGCTCCAGTGCGTTGGCTATGTCAGTGTGGTGGCCACGCCACGGTCAGTGTGGTGGCCACGTCCTCAGGCCAGGAACCGCTCGAGCACCGCCGCGATGCCGTCGTCCTCGTTCGACGTCGTCACCTCGTCCGCCACCGTCTTGAGTTCCTCGTGGGCGTTGGCCATCGCCACGCCATGTGCCGCCCAGCCGAACATCGGGATGTCGTTGGGCATGTCCCCGAAGGCGATCGTGTCCGCGGCCTTCGCGCCCAGGCGGCGCGCCGCGAGCGAAAGCCCCGTCGCCTTGGAGAGGCCGAGGGGAAGCAGTTCGACGATGCCCTCGCCGGCCATCGTCACGCCGACCAGACCACCCGCCACCTGACGCGCCACCGAGGCCAGCTCGTCGTCGCTCAGGCCCGGGTGCTGGACGTACACCTTGTTCAGCGGAGCCGACCACAGCTCGGCGACATCGGTGAACGGGACGGCGGGCAGCGGGCCGTCCTGGACCGCGTACCCAGGACCCACGATCACCTCGCCGTCGAGACCGTCACGGCTCGCGGCCAGCGCCAGCGGGCCGATCTCCGCCTCTATCTTGGCCAGGGCGAGGCCCGCCAGCTGCCGGTCGAGCGTGACCGACGTGAGCAGCCGGTGCTCGCCCGCGTGGTAGACCTGCGCGCCCTGCCCGCACACCGCCAGGCCGTCATAGCCCAGGTCGTCGAGGATGTGCCGGGTCCACGGCACGGCACGGCCGGTGACGATGATGTGCGCGGCGCCCGTCGCGGTGGCCGCGGTGAGCGCGTCGCGCGTGCGCGCCGAGACCGTGTCGTCGGAGCGCAGGAGCGTTCCGTCGAGGTCGGTCGCGACGAGCTTGTACGGGAAGGACGGCGTGGCGGGAGCAGGGTGGCTCACTTGTTGATGGGCTCCAAGATCTCTCGTCCCCCCAGGTACGGACGCAGCACCTCGGGCACCCACACGGAGCCGTCGGCCTGCTGGTGGTTCTCCAGGAGGGCGACGATCGTGCGCGGGACGGCGCAGAGCGTGCCGTTCAGCGTGGCGAGCGGCTGCGTCACCTTCTTGCCGTCGCTCTCGTCGCGCATCCGGATCGACAGGCGGCGCGACTGGAAGCTGTCGCAGTTCGACGCGGAGGTCAGCTCGCGGTACTTGCCCTGCGTCGGGATCCACGCCTCGCAGTCGAACTTCCGCGAAGCCGACGAGCCCAGGTCGCCCGTGGCCACGTCGATCACCTGGAACGGCAGACCGAGGCCGGTCAGCCACTGCTTCTCCCACTCCAGGAGCCGCTGGTGCTCGTTCTCCGCGTCCGCCGGGTCGACGTACGAGAACATCTCGACCTTGTCGAACTGGTGCACGCGGAAGATGCCGCGAGTGTCCTTGCCGTACGTGCCGGCCTCACGGCGGAAGCAGGGCGAGAAGCCCGCGTACCGCAGGGGCAGCTTGTCGGCGTCGATGATCTCGTCCATGTGGTAACCGGCGAGCGCGACCTCGGAGGTGCCGACCAGGTAGTAGTCGTCCTTCTCCAGGTGGTAGACGTTCTCGGCGGCCTGGCCGAGGAAGCCCGTGCCCTCCATGGCGCGCGGGCGGACCAGGGCGGGCGTCAGCATCGGGATGAACCCGGCCTCCGTCGCCTGCGCGATCGCCGCGTTCACCAGGGCCAGCTCGAGCAGTGCGCCGACACCCGTGAGGTAGTAGAAGCGCGATCCGGAGACCTTCGCGCCGCGCTCGACGTCGATGGCGCCGAGCATCTCGCCGAGCTCCAGGTGGTCCTTGGGCTCGAAGCCCTCGGCCGCGAAGTCGCGCGGGGTGCCGATCGTGTCGAGGACGACGAAGTCCTCCTCGCCGCCGACCGGGACGTCCGGGTGCACGAGGTTGCCCAGCTGGCCGAGGAGGCGCTTGGTCTCCTCATCCGCCTCGTCCTGGGCGGCGTTGGCCGCCTTGACGGCGGCGGAGAGCTCGCCGGCCTTCTTCAGGAGCTCGGCCTTCTCGTCACCCGAGGCCTTGGGGATGAGCTTGCCGAGCGCCTTCTGCTCGGAACGGAGCTCGTCGAAGCGGAGCCCGGACGACCTGCGCCGCTCGTCGGCGGAGAGCAGGAGGTCGACGAGCGCGACGTCCTCTCCACGGGCGCGCTGGGAGGCGCGAACACGGTCGGGGTCCTCACGGAGCAGGCGAAGGTCAATCACCCCACCAGGCTACCGTCGAGCGGTTCCGGCTCACGACTCGATATTCCACTCTGGGGCGTTATGGTCGATTTGCCGGAATGGGAATTCCCGAAAGCGGCGCGACGGAATTGAGCCACCGGGCAGTCATCGGGCAGCCGTCACGCAGTCGCCGAGTACTGGCCACCGGCCGTTCCGGACCCGCAGGTTCCGGGTCAATGAAAAGGGTCCCATTCCCCGAAATGGGGCAGAGGGGACGTGCCCCCTTGACCCGATCCCCTTGTGAGGAGCGGGACTTGAGGCCCCGGTTGTCCACAGGAATATCCCCTTCGGAAAAGTTATCCACAGGCTGTGCGAAAGATCTGTGGATGCCGGAAGAGATCGTTCCGAAAGCCGCATGCGCGACGAAGGATTCCCGTCCCAAACCACCCTCACACCCACTTTCGAGTGGAAATGGTTCGCTCCAAAGAGTTGATCAATGGAAAAGAGTGGACGAGGGGTGACGTGCGCGACTGTGGACGGACTTGTGGGTTGTAGGCCGATTTGTCGACCATGTCGTGCTTCGTTGTCGACTTGTCCCCAGGTCGAGAAGCGTGCCTGTGGATAACTTTGTGGACAACGTAAATCAGCAGGTAAGACTGCTCAGAACCGGCCGTCCTGGCACTGCGTCAGCCAGTCCGACGCCGCAAGGAACTCGCCATCGGTCGTCCCCGGCCGCAGCGGACGGACGTCATCGGTCGTCACCCCGGCCCGCGGGTACGACCCGAGGAAGCGCACCTGCGGGCAGATCCGCTTGAGGCCCATCAACGCCTCGCCCACGCGGCGGTCCGTGATGTGCCCCTCGGCGTCCACCGAGAAGCAGTAATTGCCGATGCGCTGGCCAGTGGGGCGCGATTCGATCCGCATCAGGTTGACCCCACGCACCGCGAATTCCTGGAGCAGTTCGAGCAGGGCGCCCGGGTGGTCGTCGCCGAGCCAGATGACCACGGACGTCTTGTCCGCGCCGGTCGGTGCCGCGGGTCGGGCCGGGCGGCCGACCAGGACGAAGCGGGTCTCGGCGGTCGCCGCGTCGTGGATCTCGCTGACCAGGGGCTCAAGGCCGTACGTCGCCGCCGCGAACTCGCCCGCGAAGGCCGCGTCGAAGCGTCCCTCCTGGACGAGGCGCGCGCCGTCCGCGTTCGAGGCCGCCGACTCCCACAGGGCGTCCGGGAGGTTCGCGGCGAGCCAGTTGCGGACCTGGGGCTGGGCCACGGGGTGGCCGGTCACCGTCTTGATGTCCTTGAGCTGGGTGCCGGGCCGCACGAGCAGCGCGAAGGCGATCGGCAGGACGACCTCGCGGTAGATCATCAAGGGCTCGCCCTTGGCGAGCTCGTCGACGGTGGTCGTCACGCCGCCCTCGACCGAGTTCTCGATCGGCACGAGTGCCGCGGCCGCGTCGCCGTTACGGACCGCGTCCAGCGCCGCCGGCACGGACACCATCGGGACGAGCTCCCTGGTGGCCGCTTCCGGGAGCGTACGGAGGGCGGCTTCGGTGAAGGTGCCCTCGGGGCCGAGATAGGTGTAGCGCATCGCCGACATACCGTCACCCTAATGGCCCGTACGTGGCATGGCTCACGCGTCTCACGGAGCGGCACCCGCCCCACGTACGCGCATGTGGCACCAGGCCGCGCCCGCTCCCGCGCACCACCACGGGCGCCCGCCCCGCGCACGAAGGGGCGCTCGGCCCGCGCAGGAAAGCATGCTCGGCCCACGTACGAATGGGTGCTCGGCCCGCGTACCAAAGGGGCGCAAGCGCCTCCTACGCCTCCAGGAGCCGCTGTCCCACGTACTCGCCCTTCGCCGCACCGCCCGGCACCGCGAAGAGGCCGCTCGCCTCGTGCCGGATGAACTCCGACAGCGCGTCCCCCCGGTCGAGCTTGCGCTGCACCGGCACGAAGCCGCGGAGCGGGTCGGCCTGCCAGCACACGAAGAGCAGGCCCGCGTCCGGCTCCCCGTCCTTGTCGAAGCCGTCGTGGTACGAGAACGGGCGGCGCAGCATCGCGGAGCCGCCGTTCTGGTCGGGCCGGGTGATGCGGGCATGGGCGTTGAGGGCGATGACGTACTTGCCGTCCGCGTCCGCCTTCTCCAGCTTCGGCTCGGTGCTCTCCGTGCCGCCGGTCAGGGGTGAGCCGTCCGACTTGTGGCGCCCGATGACCGCCTCCTGGTCCCCCAGGCCGAGCTTCTCCCAGTCGTCCAGGAGCATCCGGATGCGGCGTACGACGGCATAGGAGCCGCCCGCCATCCAGGAGGGGTTCCCCGTGGCGGGCACGTAGATCCGCCGGTCGAAGTCGTCCTCCGACGGCTTCGGGTTGTTCGTGCCGTCGATCTGGCCCATCAGGTTGCGGGTCGTCATGGGGTGCGCGGTCGCGCCGGGCGAGCGGTTGAAGCCGTTCATCTGCCAGCGCACCCGTGCTGCGTCCCCTGCCTCCTTCTGGAGGGCGCGCAGCGCGTGGAAGGCGACGAGCGGGTCGTTCGCGCCGATCTGCACCCACAGGTCGCCGTCGCTGCGCGCCTTGTCGAGACGGTCGGAGGAGAAGTCCGGCAGCGGGTCGAGCGCCGACGGGCGCTGCTTCTCCAGGCCGGTGCGCCCGAAGAAGCTGTGGCCGAAGCCGAAGGTGACGCTCAGGGACGACGGACCCGCGTCCCGGGCGACATCCGTGTCCCCGCCCTCCGCGGCCTTGCCCGCCATCAGCCGCTCGGCCGTCGCCGACCAGCGGCGCAGCAGGGCCGCCGCCTCCTTGCGGCCCGCGCCCGCCGCGAGGTCGAAGGCCACCAGATGGCCGCGGGACTGGACGGGCGTGGTGATGCCCGGCTGATGTTTCCCGTGAAACATGACCGTGTCCGCGCCAAGGGACGTCAGGGACGCCGCACGGGACGATGCCGCTCCCTCCGAGGCGTCCGATGGCGCCGCGGCGTACCCGGCCGCACCGCCCGCCGCGCCGAGCGCGAGACCGGTGGCGCCGGCGGTGCCGAGCAGCCGCCGCCTCGAAATCCCGTTGTCCGCCATGGTGGTTCCGTTCAGCCGATCTGCACGTTCTTGTTCACGGTCACTTGGTCGATGTCGGAGGTGCGCACGGTCACCGCGATCTTCCACTTGCCGGCCATCGGAATCTGCACCCCGTTGGAGCTCCAGTGTCCGGTGGCGATGTGGTCGGGCGAGACGGGCAGCGGGCCGACGTCCTTCGACTTGAGGGTGAAGGAGACCTTCACCTCGGGGATGTCGAAGGCGCTGCCATTGGGCCGCTTCACGAAGATGTGCATCTCGTTGCTGCCGGTGCGGCCCGGGTCCAGGTCGAGCTGGAGGGTGCCCTTGCCGTCGTCGGAGCCCGTATCGAAGGGGAACTTGAGGGAGAGCGGCCCCGACCGCTGCGCGGCGGCGGCAGCCGTCTTCGAAGCGGCGGCCTCCTCCTCCGTGCGTCCGGGCTCGGTGGAGGTGAGGACCGTGGTGACGGCGAGCAGGACGACGGCGACGCCCGCCTCGGCGAGCACGGAGCGGCGCAGGCCGGACCGGTTGGGGTCCGCGTCGCGGATCCGCTTCTCGCGGGCGGTGCTCATGGCGGCCTGCTGGCGGGCAAGCTGGGCGGAGCGCTTGGAATCGGCTCCGGCGGCCCCTGCGGGCACCGTCACCGGCTTCTTCTCCACGCGCTTGGCCGCGGCACGCTTCTCCGCGCGCTTCTCGACGACGGTCGCCGCAGCGGCCTCCGGGGCGAGGTCGCCCGCCTGGCCCGCGATCCGCGCCGTCCAGCGCCGCGAGATCCCGGCGATGCCGACGAGGACGACCACCAGGCCGACCTTGATGAGCAGCAGCTGTCCGTACCACGTACCGGTGAGCGCCGACCACGAGCCGACCTGCCGCCAGGACTGGTAGAGCCCGGTCGCGGCGAGGGCGACGACGCTGCAGAACGCGACCCGCGAGAAGCGCCGCACCGCCCCGGCCTCCACCGACGGCGCGAAGTAGAGGGCGACGACGAGCGCCGCGAGCCCGCCGAGCCAGGCGGCGACGGCGAGCAGGTGCACGACGTCCACGGGCATCGCGAGCCCGGCCTGGATGCCGGTCGACGCGTGCTCGGCCATGGCCCAGGTCGCGCCGAGCCCGACGGCGACGACGCCTCCGCCGATCGCGAGCCCGAAGGTGAGGTCCTTGCGCTCCTTGGGGTCGGTCCGCTTCTCGTACGCACCGAAGAGCACCGCGATGAAGAGCGCGGCGGCGGCGAGCAGCAGCAGCCGTGAGACGAGCGCGGCGCCCGTCTTCGTCTGGAGCACGTCGCCGAGCTTGGCCATGTCGAAGGCGTCGGCGATCTTCCCCGACCCGGTGTACGGAGCGCGCAGCAGCAGCATGACGAGCGTGGACGCGGTGAGCGTGACCCAGCCGGACACCACGAGGCGCTGCACGGGCCGCACGCCCGCGCCGCCCGGCCAGCAGCCGAGCACGAAGGCCGCCCCGCCGACGACGAGGATGAATCCGGCGTACGAGAGGTAGCGCGCGAAGCCGTAGAGCCCGCCGACGAATCCGCCGCCCACTTCCTGGTCGGGCAGCGCGACCTTGGTGTCGGACGGCGCGCCCACGGAGAAGGTGTAGGCCCCGGAGATGGGGTGGCTGTCGGCGGAGACGACCTGGTAGGCGACGGTGAAGGTGCCGTCGGGCAGCCCCTTGTGCAGGTTCACGCCGTACGTGTTGGACCCGAGGTCACTGGTCTTGCCGGTGTCGACGCGCTTGCCGGCCGGGTCGAGCACCCGTACGGAGCCGTCGGACATGGCGACCTTCTCGGAGAAGGTCAGCGACACGCGGGCGGGCGCCTTGTCGACCACCGCCCCCTGCTTGGGGTCGCTGCCCGTCAGCGCGGCATGGGCGGAGGCGGGGGCCGCCGTGGCCAGCAGGGCGCCGAAGAAGACGGCGACGACGAGCAGGAGCCGTCCGACGCCGGGTGTTATCCCGAAGCGGGCGGCGGCCCCGGAGCGAGCTCCACAGCGGGGAGCGATGGTCTGCATCAGCGATCAGTCCCTCAGTGCGACGCGTGCTTGCCGGGCTTGGGGTTGTACGTGGCGGCCTTCACCGGAACCTCAATCTCGATGGGGTCCGACTTCTCGAAGTGCAGCGTCACCGCGACCTTGTCGCCCTGCTTCGGCTTGTGCTTGAGCTCCTCGAACATGAGGTGGTTGCCGCCCCGCGCGAAGTCGAGCTCGCCGTTCGCGGGCACGTCGAACGACTTCTGCTCCTTCATCGCGTTGCCCTTGGTGCTGTGCAACGTGACCTTCTGCGCGAGGGAGCTGGTCACCGAGGTGAGCTTGTCGGCGGCGCCCTTGTTCGTGACGGTGAAGAACCCGGACGCCATGGAGTCCATGGCGGGTTCGGGCATGAAGGCGCCCGCGACCTTGAGCTCGGGCTTGTCCGATGCCTTGTCGGCGTCCTTGTCGCCGGACGAGTCGGAGCAGCCCGCGAGGGCGAGGCCCGCCGTCAGCGCCATGGCCCCGGTGACGAGAGTGCGGCGGTTCACGGGGTGGCTCCCTTGACGAGCTTGGGGAGATCCTTGGTGTAGTCGTCCACGGTGGTGTCCTCGCCGTACAGGACGTACCCGGCGTCGGTCTTCGGCGAGAACGCGATGACCTGCGTGCCGTGCATCGAGACGACCTTGCCCTTCTCCTTCTTGGAGGGCTCGATGCTGATGCCGAGGGTGCGGGCGCTGCCCTGGATGGTGTCGAAGTCACCGGTCAGGCCGATGAAGTCGGTGTCCTGGGCCTTGAGCCACTTGCCGAGGGCGGCGGGGGTGTCGCGCTCGGGGTCGGTGGTGACGAAGACGACCTGGAGCTTTTCCTGTTCGGCCTTGGGCAGCTGCTTCTTGGCGACGGCGATGTTGCTCATCGTCAGGGGGCAGACGTCGGGGCAGTTGGTGTAGCCGAAGTAGATGAGCGTCGGCTTGCCCTTGGTCTCCGCGCGCAGGTCGTACTTCTTGCCGTGTGTGTCCGTGAGGACGAGGTCCGGCTTCTCGAAGGGCTTGTCGAGGATGGTCGCGGCCTTGTCGCCGTTGGACTCGACGGAGACGTCCGCGACGGGCTTCTTGCTGTCGTCACCGCCGCCGCAGGCGGACAGGGTGAGGGCGGCCGCGGCCAGCATGGCGGCGGCGAGCAGCTTCTTCTTGCGCATACGAAAATGTCCCAGATGTGAGGGGGCCGGGCGCACCGGGGGCAGGTGAAACGCACCCGGTGCGGCCCGAAGGGTGGCTCAGCTGTTGGCGCGACGACGGCCGGCGAGCACGCCGAACGCCACTCCCGCAGCGCCGACGACGATGCCGACGACGCCGAGGACGCGGGCGGTGGAGTCGCTGCTGTCGGACGAGGCGGCGGACTCACTCTTCTCGTCCGACTTCGCGTCCGCCTTGGCGTCGTCGTGCGAGGCGGCGGCGCCGTGGCCGTCCTCGGAAGCGGCGGTCAGCGCGAGGGCCGGCGCCGGGTGCTCCGGCTCCTCCTGGCCCTTCTGCTGCGGCTCGATCCAGCGGACGACTTCCTTGTTGTCGTACGTCTGGACGGCCTTGAAGACGAGCTCGTCGGCGTCCTCGGGCAGCGCGCCGAGCGAGAGCGGGAACTTCTGGAAGGTGCCCGGCTGGACGCCCTTGCCGTCGGCGGTCCAGGTGACCTTGGAGACGGCCTCGTCGATCTTCTCGCCGTGCATCTCAAGGGGCTTGTCGAGCTTCGTCTTGGTGACCTTCGCGGTCCAGCCGGGGACGGGCTGCGTCATGACCGAGGCCAGCGGGTGGTCCTCGGGGAAGGACACCTCGAGCTTGTTGGTCGAGGCGTCGTCCATCTCGTTCGGCACCTTGAAGTTGACCGTGGCGTAGCCCCCCTTGGCGGCCTCGCCCTCGGCGGTGACGCTGACGTGCGCGAAGGCGGGGACGGAGAGCAGCAGGACGGCAGAGGCGGCGACGCCACCGACGACGGAGACGCGGGAGGCCTTCACGGTGGACAGCGCAGACAGAACAGACATGGCAGAAACACTCCACTTTCAGCGGTGATGATCAGCAGTGCCGAACTGGTCGGCAGTGGTGATCAGGGGAGAGTGCGCGCGGCGACGAACCGAGCGGGCACGCGCGCGTGGACGCCGCCGGGCGTGAAGCACCTCTCCGTAGTGCTGCGGTAGGAGTGCGTCGCGTCAGGCAGCGAGTGCGAGTGCGGCGGTGGCCGGCGGGCCACGCCTGATCACCGTGTGCTGGAGCGCGGTGGTGTGCGGCGTCAGCGGTCCGAAGAACGCTGTACGGGGCGCGTGCGGGCCCGCGTCGGGCGCCCCGGGAAGTCCGGCGCGCAGGGCGCGTACGAGAGCGAGCGCACCGCGCAGGGAACGCACGAGCGCCCCCTCGGCGACTCCATACGCCCCGTGCGCCGAGAGCCGCACGAGCCGGAGCAGCGCGATGTCGCCGCGGCGCAGCAGCCATCCGGCGGCGACGGCGGCGAGTACGTGCCCCAGGAGCATGGGAAGCGACGGGAGCAGCGACATCGAGTCCATCGCGGAGTCCGCCGCCGTGGCCGGGGCGCTGTGATGGACGGCGTGGCCCGCGGCACCGCCGCCCGGCTCCATGCCTGCCGTCGACAGAATCCGATGGGCCTGGGCCGGGCTGATGTTGGCGGCACCCGCCCCGCACACCAGACGTGCGGCCCGCTCCACCAGGGAGGGGGCGGCGGCCGTCGCCGTGCCGCCGCCGTGCTGGCCGACTCCGAAGAGAACGTGCAGGCCCACCTGCCCGGCGGCCAGCGCCGCGGCGATGCCCGGCAGCGAGCGCTCACGCCCGGCGAGCGGTGCCGCGACGGCCAGGACGGCGAGGAATCCGACACCGAGCGTCCACAGCGGGACGGCGGCGCAGGAAGCGAGCACATGGCCCCCGGCGGACAGCACGACGCAGAGCACGGCGAACACCGAGGCTCTCAGCAGCCGGAGGTCGACTCCGGCGCGCGCTTCACGCTGGTGGGGGGCAGTCATGGCCGGAACATCATTGCACTGGGCTTACCCGCCGCATACGGCAGGTCCGCAAGCTCCCATGGATGCCGATCGGTGCGCATCGATGCCGATGGGCACCGAATGGGTGTCTTTCGGAGGGCCTGAAAGTGGCTTGTGGGGGACGTGTCTACACCGTCCCGACCCGTCCGCGCGTCGGCCGTATGGGCGGCATCACGTCAACTGCGCGCTTATACACGGGCGCTTGCGGCAATACGTATCGGTATGTCGAGCCGCGGCCAGGAGGCTGGAGCATGAGCATGTGGTGGTCTCTCCATTTGCGGCGCGAAGCTGCGAGCGTCCCACTGGCCCGTCGGCTGCTCATCGGCACGATGGAGAGCGCGGGGGTGGATCCCGACGTCTCGTACGACCTGTCGGTGGCCCTCAGCGAGGCCTGTGCCAACGCGGTGGAGCACGGCGGGGCGACGGTCCCCGAGGGCGCGGCCGGGGCGTATCGGGTGACGGCGTACCTCGACGGCGAGAAGTGCCGCATCGAGGTGGCCGATTCAGGACCGGGATTCGTCCCCGTCGCGCAGCCCGTTTCCGACACCGCCGAGCACGGACGGGGTCTCTATCTCATCCAGGAGCTCGCCGATCATGTGCACTTCGGCAACAGGCCGGGCGGCAGGGGCGGCGCGGTGATCAGCTTCGACAAGATCCTCAAGTGGCGCGAGGACGCACCGCTCGTCACGGCCTGAGAGCCCGTCTGGCCGCCTGCCGGCCCCTCCCTGGTCAAGTCCGGCGGCGAGCCCGCTAGCCGGGAGGCAGCGCCCTGCACAGGGCCTCGAGCGCCGCTCCGTAGGCGTGCTCCGGCGGCGTGGAGTAGCCGACGACCAGACCGTCGGGTGCGGGCATCGTGGCCTCCGGGTGGCGGAAATCGGCGAGGCCCTCCAGCGCGAGGCCCTGCCAGGCGGCCGCCTTCGCCGTGGACTGCTCGGTGCCGGGCGGCAGCCGCAGGACGGCGTGCAGGCCCGCGGCGACTCCGGTCGGGCTGATGTGCGGGGCGTGGGTCGCGAGGGCGGCGACGAGCTGATCGCGGCGGTGGCGGTAGCGCTGACGCATCCGGCGGACGTGCCGGTCGTAGTGGCCCGACTCGATGAGGTCGGCGAGCGTGAGCTGGTCGACGACGCTCGCCCACGCCTCCCGTTCGCCCTTCGCCGCGAGCACCCCGTCGATGAGGTGTTCGGGCAGAACAAGCCACCCGAGGCGCACCCCCGGAGAGAGGCTCTTGCTGACCGAGCCCATGTAGACGACGCGTTCGGAATCCAAACCCTGTACGGCGCCCACCGGCTCCCGGTCATAGCGGAACTCGCCGTCGTAGTCGTCCTCCAGGACGAGGCCGCCGCTGGTGCGCGCCCAGTCGATCACCGCGGCGCGCCGGGCCGGGTGCAGGGGGCCGCCGGTCGGGAACTGGTGTGCGGGCGTGAGCAGAACGCCCCTGACTCGCTGACCCCCGGTCAACTCCTCGATCCGGGCGCCCTTTTCGTCGAGGCCGAGCGGCACCGTCCGTACGCCCGCGGTCCCGAGGATCGAGCGATGGAAACCGAGGCCGTACGACTCCACGGCCAGCGGCCCCTTCAGCATCCCGCCTCCCCCGCTCCCGAACAGCAGCCGCAGGGCGTGCGCGAACCCGGAGCACACCACGATCCGCTCCGGGTCGGTGCGCACCCCGCGGGCGCGCCCCAGGTAGCCGGCGAGCGCACGGCGCAGCTCGATGCGCCCCTGCGGGTCACCCGGCCCGAAGGCCTCGTTCGGCGCGGAGCTGAGGGCGCGCCGGGCCGCGGCGAGCCAGGCGGTACGCGGGAAGGAGGCGGCGTCCGGCTGGCCTTGGCGCAGGTCGTACGTGGGCGGGGCGGGCGCGGCGGGCCGGGTGGGCGCCCGCTTGGGGACACGGGTGCGCGCGGGAGGCGCCGCCCGGTCGGCCACCCGGGTGCCGGACCCCTGCCGCGCGGTCAGCCAGCCCTCGGCTACCAGCTCGGCGTAGGCGTCGGCGACGGTGTTGCGGGCGATGCCCAGATCGGCGGCCAGGGAGCGGTAGGGCGGAAGCCGCGTCCCCGGAGCGAGCCGCCCCTCGCGCACGGCGTCGCGCAGCGCGCGGATGAGGACGGCGCGGCGGCCGCCCGCCCCGGAGAGCTCCAGGTGCAGGTCACTCCCGATGCGCTCGGCCAAATTGACCCATGATTCCGCCATGGGAATGCACCCTATCCGAGGTCTATTTCACCCGTAGATTCATGGTCATGACGAACAACGAGAACGCCGCACAGCTTCACACGCACACCCCTCGCCTCAACTTCGCCAAGGCCGCCCCCAAGGCGTTCAAGGCCGTGATCGGGCTCGACGCCGCCGCCCGTGACGGACTCGACCCGGCCCTGGTCGAGCTGATCCAGATCCGTGCCTCGCTGCTCAACGGCTGCGCGTACTGCCTCCACATGCACACCTCCGACGCTCGCAAGGCCGGCGAGGACGAGGCGCGCCTGCACATGGTCGGCGTCTGGCGCGAGGCGAGGAACTTCTTCACGGAGAAGGAGCAGGCGGCTCTCGACCTGACCGAGGCCGTCACGCTCGTCCACCAGGGCGGCGTACCGGACGACGTCTACGCCCGCGCGGCCGCGCAGTTCGACGAGACGGAGCTCGGCCACGTCCTGGCCCTGATCTTCACCATCAACACCTGGAACCGCATCGCCCTGAGCACCGCCAAGGTCGCGGGCGAGGACGAGCGCTAGGCCCCGGAGGCACGGCTCCGGGTAACGCGGCCCCGGAAACGCAGAACCGGGCCCCTTCTTAAAGAAGAGGCCCGGTTCTGCAGAGCGCTTAACCCTTGAGCTCAGCCATCCACGCCTCGACGTCATCCGCACGCCGCGGCAGCGCGGCCGACAGGTTCTTGTTGCCGTCGGCCGTCACGAGGATGTCGTCCTCGATCCGCACGCCGATGCCGCGGTACTCCTCCGGCACCGTCAGGTCGTCCGCCTGGAAGTACAGACCGGGCTCGACGGTCAGGCACATGCCCGGCTCGAGGACACCGTCGGCGTACGTCTCACGGCGCGCGGCGGCGCAGTCGTGGACGTCCATGCCGAGCATGTGGCCGGTGCCGTGCAGGGTCCAGCGGCGCTGGAGACCCAGCTCGAGGACGCGCTCGACCGGGCCTTCGACGAGGCCCCACTCCACGAGCTTCTCGGCGAGCACGCGCTGCGCGGCGTCGTGGAAGTCGCGGAACTTGGCGCCCGGCTTGACCGCCGCGATGCCGGCCTCCTGGGCCTCGTACACGGCGTCGTAGATCTTCCGCTGGAGATCGTCGAAGCGGCCGTTGATCGGCAGCGTCCGCGTCACGTCGGCGGTGTAGTACGTGTGCGTCTCCACACCGGCGTCGAGCAGCAGCAGCTCCCCGGAGCGCACCGCGCCGTCGTTGCGCACCCAGTGCAGCGTCGTGGCGTGCGGGCCCGCGGCGCAGATCGAGCCGTAGCCGATGTCGTTGCCGTCGACGCGGGCGCGCAGGAAGAACGTGCCCTCGATGTAGCGCTCGCTGGTCGCCTCGGCCTTGTCCAGGACGCGCACGACGTCCTCGAAGCCACGGGCGGTCGAGTCGCACGCCTTCTGCAGCTCGCCGACTTCAAACTCGTCCTTGACCAGACGGGCCTCTGAGAGGAAGACGCGCAGTTCCTCGTCGCGCTCGGCGGTGACCTTGTCGGTCAGCGCGGCCTCGATGCCGGCGTCGTAGCCCCGGACGACACGGACGGAGCCGGTCGCCTCGCGCAGCTGGTCGGCGAGCTCGCGCACGTCGGACGCCGGGATGCCGTGCAGCGTCTCGGCCTCGGTGAGGGAGTGCCTGCGGCCGACCCACAGCTCGCCCTGGCCGTCCAGCCAGAACTCGCCGTTCTCGCGGTCGGAGCGCGGCAGCAGGTAGATGGTGGCCTCGTGGCCGCTCGTGCCGTCCGCGAAGTCCGTCGGCTCCAGGACGAGGACGCCGTCCTCGGTCTGGTTGCCGGTCAGGTACGCGTACTCGACGGAGGCGCGGAAGGCGTACTCCGTGTCGTTCGAGCGGGTCTTGAGGTTGCCCGCGGGGATCACGAGGCGCTCGCCCGGGAAGCGCGCGGAGAGCGCGGCACGGCGGGCGGCGGTGTGCGCGGCCTGGGCGATCGGCTGCAGGTCGTGCAGCTCCGTGTCGGCCCAGCCGGACTTCATGTTCTCGGCGAGCTCGTCGGAGACGCCCGGGTACAGGCCGTTCTTGCGCTGCTTGATCGGCTCTTCCTCGGACTCGATCTCCAGGTCTTCCGGGGTCTCCGGGTTCTCCGGAATGAGCTCCTCCGACACGATCTGCCTCCTATGTACGACACTGGGCCCCCTCCATCGTACGGGCGTACGGAAGGGGGCCCAGAGCCGGAAGGCCCATTACATGCCGTATTGCGGAGGTCACTCGAAACGGGCCGCGAGGAGAACCACGTCCTCGTCGCTGTCGGCCGCGTCAAGACCGTCGGGCAGCACCGTCCGCAGGACGTGATCGACGAGCGCGTCCGGGTCGTCGCGCACCGCTTTCGGCACGCTCGCCGCCGCCGCGTGCAGCCGCGCGAAGGCGCGGTCCATGGCGTCCCCGGTGCGGTGCAGCAGCCCGTCCGTATAGAGAAGCACCGTTTCTCCCGGCTCCGTCTTGAACTCCACGCTCGGCGCCTCCCAGCAGGCGAGCATCCCCAGCGGCGCCGAGAGCGAGGTCTCCACGAACTCCGTGCGCCGCTCGCCGATCACGAGCGGCGGGCTGTGCCCGGCCCCGGCAAGGACGATCTTGCGCAGCGCCGGTTCGCAGTACGCGAAGAGGGCCGTCGCCGACCGCGCGGGCTCGGTGAGCCGAAGCAGCAGCTCCAGATCGGACAGTACGGCGACGGGGTCCTCGCCCTCCATCACGGCGTACGCCCGCAAGGAGGCCCGCAGGCGCCCCATCGCGGCGACGGCGCTCGGCCCGGACCCGGTGACGGACCCGACCGCGAGGCCGAGCGCGGCGTCGGGCAGCGGCAGCGCGTCGAACCAGTCGCCGCCTCCGCGCGCGGAGGTGCGGTGCCGGGCGGCGAGCTGCACTCCGGCGACCCGCGGCAGCCGCGAGGGCAGCAGCTCCTCGCGCAGGGTGGCCTCCGTCGTGCGGGCGCGCTCCAGTTCGATCAGCCGCGCCAGATGCTCGGCGGCCTGGCGTGCGTAGAGGCCGACGAGGTGCCGCTGGCGCTCGCCGGGCTCCGCCGGCTCGTCGTACAGCCAGACGGCGGCGCCGATCCGGCCCGCCGCCTCGGTGGACAGGGGCAGCGCGTAGCTCGCGGCGTAGCCGAGCCGGGCGGCGACCTCGCGGTGGCGGGGGTCGAGGGTGGTGTCGGCGAGCAGGTCGGCGTTGACGATCCCGGTCTCGGAGCCCGGCGGCGCGTCGAGGAGCCGCCCGAAGGCGGTGGCGCCGCGGGGCACGGTCTCGATGTGGCCGAGGTCGGCGCGGGCGAGGCCGAGGCCGACGGTGGTGTCGGGTCCGAGCCCGTCGGCGGGCTCCAGGACGAGCAGGCCGCGGCGGGCGCCGACCAGGGCGGCTCCGGCGCGCAGCAGTTCGTGCAGGGCTTCGTCGAGCGTGGCCGTGCGGGCCAGGCGTTCGGTGAGCTCCTGCAGGGTGGTGAGATCGGAGATCCAGCCCGCGAGCCGGTCCTGGATCATGAGGGTCGGTGCGCTCTGGGCCTGTGGGGCGGGCGCGACAGTGTGGTCTTGTGGCGGAACAGTTGAATCGATTCCGGCCACTTTCGGGAGGTGCGGAGCGTTCATGGCTGACGGCTTTCCGGCCGGTGCGTATTGCTCAATAGCATCGCAAACCCCCATGTCATTCTGCGCCGCTAGCAATGTTCTCCACATCTACACGCACTGATGAGGGGATGTCCAGCATTGTCCAGCCGGGATTCCTGGTGTCCGTGGGAATTCTGTGGCGTTTAGGCGATCTTGGTAACTTGGCTCAAAAGTGCCTGAGGCGACGGCCTATTGCGATCGACTGGGATTGTTCAACAAGGGGCACTCCCAGGCCCTCAGGCACGGGAGGCGCGTCACAGCGGCCGTGATGGGTACGTACTCGGTGATGACCAGGGGCAGTTGAGATCAGCCCGGAACCTGGTGACGGACCCGGGCGTCTTAACTCACGACGACCGTGCCCCATCCTCCCGTGGGGGAGGCGGCGAATAAGTACGCGGGACAGCAAACGCCAGGCACCGCCACCCCACGCCACGCTAACGCTCGGCCCCCTAGGGGTTCCCCATGCCGCAGGCTGGGGTGTGATGCGCCAGTTCTACGCACAGCGAAGTGATCCACACATGGTGTGATGTGGCCCGCCGTGTTCCTCGGCGTGTAAACGGAAAGGAACGAGCGCTCATGCGCGAGATCCTCGGAAGGCGACGCAGGCTCCTGTCCCGGCTCACCGGCAGGAAGTCTGACCAGAGTCCTGGTCTGATCGGCGCGGCACTGACCTTTGCGACGGCATGGAAGTGGCCCGTGGTGCCCGGCGTCGGACTCGACCGGCGAGACGGCACCCGCTGCGCCTGCCCCGACCCCGACTGCACGGTGCCAGGAGCTCATCCGCTCGACCCCGGCCTGCTGACCGCGACGACCGACGAGCGCATGGTGCGCTGGTGGTGGACCAACCGCCCGGACGCGCCCATCGTGCTCGCGACCGGCGCGAGCGCCCCCTGCGCCGTCAGCCTGCCCGCGATCGCGGGCGCGCGTGCCCTGGCCGCGCTCGACCAGATGGGCATCAGGCTCGGCCCGGTCGTGGCGACCCGCACCCGTCTCTTCCTGCTCGTCGCGCCGTACTCCATGGAGCAGTTGGGCGAACTGCTGTACGCCAAGGACTTCGTGCCGGGCTCACTGCGCTTCCACGGAGAGGGCGGATATCTCGCGCTGCCGCCCTCCGGGACGGGCCAGGGTCCGGTGCGCTGGGAGCGGGCTCCGCTGCCCGGCTCGGCGGCGCCGTGGGTGCCCGATGTCGAGGCCGTGGTGGACGCGGTGGTCGACGCGCTCACTCGTACGGGTGTGAGCGCGCCCGAGTTGTAGGGGAAATGGGCGCGCGGCGAGCCGGGCGCCCATCAAACGTCGTTAATGTCAGGGACCATGAACCCCCGCCTGATCGCGCTCATGGGCGTCGTGGCCATTACGGTTCTCCTGCCGCTCGCCGGCGCGTCCGCGGGGCCTGTGGGCGACGGTGACGCCGAAGCCAAGCCGTCGGAGCGGTCGGCGGACGCGGCACCGGGGGCGGCGCCGGATCCCGACGCGAAACAGCCCTCCACGGAGAAGTCGGATGCGAAGCGGTCCACTACGGAGGACGCGACTTCGGGCGACCGGTCTTCGGACGGCCGGTCTTCGGACGGCCGGTCCTCAGACGACGCGTCACTCCTCACGGGGCTCGGCCTCGACAGCGCCGCCCAGTGCGGCCCCGAACTCACATCCCCCAAGGGCATCGAGGCCCAGACATGCGTCCTGACCCAGGGGCACGACACCTGGGGGCGCACGTACTACCGCAACACGACCGGTGATGAGCTGAGCGCCGTACTGACCGTCATGGGTCCGGGCGGACGCACCGTCCAGATGCATTGCGCGGTGGGCGCCGCCGACGAGCCGGGGGCGTGCGAGACGCCGCGGGAGCGTACGACGGGGGATGCCGAGGCGTATTCGGCGGTGGTGGAGTTCGCCGACGGGAGTGGCGGTCCGCTGCTCCTGCGCTCCGGGAGCAACTCCGCGCGGCCGAAGGCCAGTTGAGAGCACAGGTCAGACCGGACAGCAGGCCTGGCATGGAAGGGCCCGGTTGCTGGCGACGGGGGATGCACCAGCAACCGGGCTACCTGAACGGTAACAAGAGATCTGCTCTGGGCAAATTCGATCTCGGATATCCAGACAGGGATTTACCTGCGACGACGGGGAGTTGTGACAGGAGTCACCCGTTCCCCGACTGACTGGTGGGTCAGCTAAGCGTCACCTGGCGGTTGGTGAGACCGCCGCGCGCCCGGCGCTCCTCCGGCGTGAGAGGAGCATCGACGGCGAGCGCCGCCGCGAGCCGCTCGGCGAACTCGGCGGCGGGCTTCTCGATGTCCTCGGCGCCCATTCCGCTCGGCAGGTCCCACACCGGCACCGTCAGACCGTGCGCCCGGAAGGAGCCGACCAGCCGGGTCCCTTCGCCGAGACTCGACGTACCGGCCGCGTGCAGCCGGGCGAGCGCGTCGAGGAGCTGCTCCTCGGGGTGCGGCATGACCCAGCGCAGGTGGTTCTTCTCCGGGGTCTCGCACCAGTACGCGGAATCCACGCCGGAGAGCTTCACGGTCGGGATCGCGGCGGCGTTCGCCCGCTCCAGGGACGCGGAGACCTCCGTGGACGCGTTCTCCGAATCCGGGACCCAGAACTCGAAGCCCGCGTGCACGATCGGCTCGAATGCGCCGTCGGGGTCGAGGACGTCCTGAAGGCGCGGCCCGTCGGCGGGGGCACGGCGTGCCTGGACCGGAGAGCCGGGCTCGGCGGTCAGGGCGCGCTGGAGGGTGTCGGCGAGGTCGCGGCTGATGTCGCCGGACGCGGTGTCGTTCTGCAGGCCGAGCAGGACCGAGCCGTCGTCGCGGCGCAGCGCGGGCCAGGCCATCGGCAGGACGGTCGCCAGGGAGACGGAGGGCACGCCGTCCGGCAGCCCGTCCTTGAGGGGCAGTTCGACGGTCGCCGCCGGGACGAGCTCGCGCAGAGCCACCCAGTCGCCCTCGCCGGGCAGGCCTTCGAAGGGGCGGTGCACCAGCTCGGTCACCGCGTGCGCGGCGGCCCGGCCGTGACAGGCCTTGTAACGGCGGCCCGAACCGCAGGGGCAGGGTTCGCGGGCACCGACGACAGGAACCTGCCCGTCCGTCAGCTGAGGCTGCTTGCCCTTGGTCTGAGGGCGCTTCTTGGCCATCTTGGGTGTCTCCCGGATGCGGCTTTCCAGCGTGGCTCTTCGTACGTCTTGGGCGTACGGGCGCGAGCCTAGCCGCTCACCCAAAGGGCGTCGGGATTCAGCCTCGGTCGGCCTGACTCAGTCGAGGTCGTCGAAGGGGTCCGCGTACGCGGAGTCGGCTATCGCGGCACCCGAGGGGGCCGCGACGCGCGTAGCGAAGTCCTCGTGACGGTGCCCGGCATGTACGGCGGCCCACACCGTGACCTCGCCATGGGTGTCGTCACGCACGCCCCACGCATCGGCGAGGGCCGTGATGATGTTGAGCCCACGACCGCCGTGCGCGGTGACCGAGGGCGTGGCCGGAACGGGGCGGGTCGGGCCGCCCCCGTCCGTCACCTCGACGGTCAGCCGTCCTGCCGCGTCCACGCGCCAAGCGGCCAGGACATCACCGTCGCCCACCATTCCTTCGCCCAGCGGTCTGCCGTGCCGACAGGCATTGCTGAGCAATTCCGAAAGGATCAGTACGGCATCGTCGACGACCGATTCCGGCACTCCGTTCCCGCGCAGTTGATCGCGCATACGGTGCCTTGCTTCTCCCACGCCCGCCGGGCCATGGGGTACGGCCATGCTCGACGACGCGGGCACCTCCCGTGCCACCACCAACGCCACCCCCGAGACCTCCTTCGCCCCACGCCACGGTGTGAATGCCCCAATGGACTGGACCGGAAACCGGCCAATCCTTGTGCGGTGACGCACTCGTAACGATCGAATACGGACCGAACGCGCCGGTGCACACCCCGTAACCGCCGTGATGGCGGTTAGCGGCGTCCCAGCTGGGACAGCACTTGCTTGGGGCGATTGGTGATGATGGCGTCGACGCCGAGTTCGGCGCAGAGCTCCACGTCCTCGGGTTCGTTCACGGTCCACACGTGCACCTGATGGCCCGCGCGTTTGAGTTTGGCCACGTAGGCGGGGTGGTTGCGGACGATCCGCATGCCCGGTCCCGCGATCCGAACGCCTTGGGGAAGGCGGCCGTCGCGGTGGCGCGGCGAGACGAACTGCATCAGATAGACCGTCGGCAGGGTCGGGGACGCGGCCCGCACCCGGTGCAGAGAGCGTGCCGAGAAGCTCATGACGCGTACGGGAGAGGGGCCGCCGGCGGGCGGGGCGTCCAGACCGAAGCGCTTCAGTAGAAGAAGCAGCCTTTCCTCCACCTGGCCCGCCCAGCGGGTGGGGTGCTTGGTCTCGATGGCCAGCTGGATGTTGCGCCCCGAAGCGTTGCTTTCGGCCACAAGATCGAGGAGCCGCTCCAGGGTGAGGACGGAGGTGTCCTCCCAGTCGGGGCCTTCGTCGGCCTCACCGTGGTTGTTCTTCCAGGAGCCGAAGTCGAGTGTCGCGAGGTCGGCGAGCTCCAGGGCCGACACGGCTCCTCGGCCGTTCGACGTACGGTTCACGCGGCGGTCGTGGACGCAGACGAGGTGTCCGTCCGCAGTGAGGCGTACATCGCATTCGAGGGCGTCGGCACCGTCCTCGACCGCCTTCTTGTACGCGGCCAGCGTGTGCTCGGGGGCGTCTTCGGAGGCTCCGCGGTGGGCGACGACCTGGATCTGGGGCTGTCGTGCGAGGGTCACCGCGTCATGGTGCCATCACGGGGTACCCGCCGGTGTGCCCACGGTGTGGCGCACGCAGCGCCGGATCCACAGGATCGGCTTATGGTGCCCTGACAGCCCATGGGAAAAGCTGACTGCAGACACATGCACAGTTGGGCACAGCCAGGCCGTGACCGAGAACGACAGCGTGGACCGAGGAGTAGAGCTGTGAGCACCGAGAACGAGGGCAACGAGGTACCCCCGGCCCCGTCAGCGCCTCCTGTGCCGGTGGAAACTCCCGCTGCTTCCGCCGAGCCCGTAGCGCCCGCTTCGACCCCCGACCCCGCGGCGCCGCCTTCCGCGGCGTTCGCCCAGGAACCGGCGGCGCACCAGCCTCCCGCGCACGCCGGTGCCACCGCGGGCGCGCCCCCGCAGGCCTCCGGCGCCGGGGCGTGGCCGCCTCCGCAGCCGCCCGCCGTTCCTTCGTACGCCCAGGGTGGAGGTTCAGGCTCCGGGTGGGGTGCGTCGTACGCGGCGCAGCATCCGGAAGGGCCCAAGCCCGCGGGCAAGCGCGGTGGTCTGATCGCCGCGGTGCTCGTGGCCGCCCTGGTCGCCGGCGGCGTCGGCGGCGGCATCGGCTTCTGGGCGGCCGACCGGAACGACGACAGCACGGGCTCGACCACGGTGTCCGCGTCGAACACCCCGGCCGACCTCAAGCGCGACCCCGGCACGGTCGCCGACATCGCGGGCAAGGCGCTGCCCAGCGTCGTCACCATCGAGGCCCAGGGCGGCAACGGCGAGGGCGGCACGGGCACCGGCTTCGTCTACGACACGCAGGGCCACATCCTCACGAACAACCACGTCGTGGCCTCCGCGGCCGACGGCGGGAAGCTCGCGGCGACGTTCTCGGACGGCAAGAAGTACGACGCCGAGGTGGTCGGCCGCGCCGAGGGCTATGACGTGGCGGTCATCAAGCTCAAGGAGAAGCCCTCGAACCTGAAGCCGCTCCCCCTCGGCAACTCCGACAAGGTGGCCGTCGGCGACTCGACGATCGCCATCGGCGCCCCCTTCGGCCTCTCGAACACGGTCACCACCGGCATCGTCAGCGCCAAGGACCGCCCGGTGACCTCCAGCGACGGCGCCAGCAGCAAGAGCTCGTACATGAGCGCCCTGCAGACCGACGCCTCCATCAACCCCGGCAACTCGGGCGGCCCACTGCTCGACGCGGGCGGCGCGGTCATCGGCATCAACTCCGCGATCAAGCCCGCGGAGAGCGGCGGCGGCCTCGGTGGCGGCGGCGGTCAGTCCGGCTCCATCGGCCTGGGCTTCGCGATCCCGGTGAACCAGGCGAAGAACGTCGCACAGCAGCTGATCAAGAACGGCCAGGCGGTCTACCCCGTGATCGGTGCCTCGGTCTCCCTGGAGGAGAGCACGGGCGGCGCCACGATCTCCCCGGAAGGCGCGAGCGGTTCGGAGGCGGTCACCCCGAACGGCCCCGCGGACAAGGCGGGCCTCAAGCCCGGCGACGTCATCACGAAGCTGGACGACACGGTGATCGACAGCGGTCCGACCCTGATCGGCCAGATCTGGACCCACAAGCCGGGCGACACCGTCGAGATCACGTACAAGCGCGACGGCAAGGAGCACAAGGTCGACGTGGTCCTGGGCCAGCGCAAGGGCGAGAGCTGACCCGCTACTCTTGTCCCCGCACCGCCCTGATCGGCGGTGCGGGGTGGGTTGCCCGAGCGGCCTAAGGGAACGGTCTTGAAAACCGTCGAGGCGCAAGCCTCCGTGGGTTCAAATCCCACACCCACCGCAGTGGTTGAGAGCCTCTGACCAGCAACATCGGTCGGAGGCTCTCCGCTTTTCGCGTCCCTGCGGCTGGATGAAACCGGGCTACTCCACGTGGGCGCCGCCCGGCGAGCCTAGGAGAAGGTGCGGGCCGAGTGCGGTGTCGTTCTCCGCGGAGATCACTGGATCCGACTCAGAGGAGACACTCGTGTTGAAGCGCATCGCATCCGCCCTCGCCGTGGCCACCGTCGCAGGGTTCCTGGCGGCCGGCACCGCCGTCGCCGACGACCCGGGCACCACCTTCAGCGAGGGCCGCTACGCAGGCCAGACCTTCACCAACATGGGCGGTCCCTACGGGATCACCACCGGCGGTCAGGCGGACGGCGGCCACCGGGACGGAACCACGCTCCACGGCTTCGGCTTCGACGGCTGACCTTCTCTGCCGCAGCGAAAGGGTGTCTCTCACCGGGAGGCACCCTTTTCCCGTCCGAGAGGCGCTGAGGGGGTGGTGCCAGCGACACCCCCGAGAGGCCGGGTCACCGGATGCCGCGGGCCGATCGGATTCGCGAACGTGGAGGACGTCAGCACGGCACTCCCCGGCAACGTCCCCACCGCGAAGATTCGAGGCCCGTCATGAGCACCAGCGCACTGCCGTACGCAGCCGCTCCCTCCGCTCCCGCTGCTCCCGCCGGTCTTTCCCCCGTGGGCTCCTCGGAGGTTCCGGAGTCCCCGGGCTTCTGGCGGGCGCCGTTCGCCGCCTCCACGTACCGGGAGATCGGCTACACCGTGACGTCGCTGCCCGTCGCCATCGTGGGCTTCACCTTCGCCGTGACGATGTTCGCGCTCGGCGTGAGCCTGTTCGTCACGGTGCTCGGACTGCCGGTCCTCGCCGCCGCATTGGCCGGGGCACGAGGGCTCGGAGCCGCCGAGCGGGGGCGGGCGCGGACGCAGCTGGGGCTTGAGGTCGCCGGTCCCGCCGCCGTGGAGAGGCCGCGGGACGCGGGTGCGTGGGAGGGGTGCGGGCACGGCTGTCGGACGGTGCGGGCTGGCGGGCGCTGCTCTTCCAGTTCGTGATGTTCCCGTCGCGGGTGGTGTCCTTCGTTCTCAGCGTGACCTTCCTGGTCACCGGCTGGGTGGTCGCGCTCCTTCCGGCGTACTCCTGGGTGTTCCCGCGCTACGTCGACTGGCCCGGCTACCGGCTGTTCGACTACACCTCCGGCGGTGAGCGCCACGCGTTCTACCTGGAGTCGCCGGTGCAGATCGCGGGGGCGTCCCTTGTCGGCCTCGCCATCGTCTTCCTCACTCCGAAGCTGGTCCGTGCGCTGACGAACATCGACCGTGCGGCGGTGCGTTCGCTGCTCGGCAAGAGCTAGGGGCCAAGAGCTGAGGGCTAAGGGCTAGGGCTAAGGGCTGAGGGGCGTCCGCGTTACGCGTGCCCCGTCAGCCGTGCCGCCGACGCGATCGTCGAGCGCGCCTCGTGCTCCGTCAGGCCGACCCGGAGCGCGGCATCGGTGAGGTCATCGGTCAGGGACTCGCCGATGCCGTTCTCGTAGGCGCGGCAAGCGGCCCAGAACAGGCGGGTGTTGCGCTGGCCCTCGTGCGCGGCGAGCACGAACTGGACCAGGCCCTGGCCCCGTTGGACCGGCGCCGGGACCGGCGTATGCGGGAGCGCGGGCTGGTGGATGCGGGGCGGCGGCGTGAGCAGGCGCAGCAGGGCGGGCGGGCAGCTCGCCGGAGGGAGATGCGCGGTGCCGGCCACGGCGCTGTAGACACCGTGTTCGGTGCGCGAACCGGGGCCGACGAGATAGCCGCCCGCGCCCCGGATGTCGATGCCGGGGGCGAGGCGGCCCGCCGAGTTGGGGATGACGGCATCGGGCGGACCCGCGAGCCAGATGTGGCGGCCGCCGCTCGGGGTCGCCACGACAACCGTGGCCGGGATCGTGAACAGGTGGCGCAGCGCCAGTTCCCGCAGGGCCGCCGGAGCGTCCGTACCGGACTTGGTGTCCAGGTCGATGCCGATCAGGTGGTGCGGCGGCAGCCCGCACGCGATGCCGTAGCCGGTGGCCCAGGGGGCGGCGGTGAAGAGCTCGCGGATACGGCGCGGATCGGTCGACGCGTCGTACACGCCGTGTCCGGGGCGGCCGCATTCGCCGTGGCAGGGGGTCGGTTCGGGCTGCTCGTGGTGGGGGGAGCGGAGCGCCGGCAGCTTGGTGCGGGAGAGCGGGATGACGGCGAGACCGCGTTCGGCGGCGGACAGGGCGTGGGCGAGTGCGAGCGTCGTGGCATGGCGGTCGATGGTGGCCATGCCGCCATTTTCGTACAAGCGTTCGAAGAAGGGAAGGGGGGCTCGCGCGACGCGCGGGCGAAACGCGGGTATGACCGCCGATCTGCACGAAGTGGCGGAACGCTTCAGCACGTGCGGCGCCTGGGTTTGGTCGGGGTTCCTGGGGCTGAGCTGGGGCTATGGGGGAGCGAAGCGTGTTTATCGACTTGTACTCACGCTTGCGGGGGAATCAGGGCTTCCGGGGTGGTTCGCCGGGGATTCGGTGGGCAACTCTGGACTCGCGACGTCGTGCAGAACCCCCCGGTGCGGTCGGCCAACTGCCTGGGAAACAGCCGTACTTCAGGTACCTCCGGCATCTCGCCGGTGCGTATCCCCGTTCTGGAGGAATTGACATGGCAAGCATCCGTACCGCTCGCGTCATCGCTGCCGCCGCAGCCCTGCCCCTGGCCGCCGCACTCTTCTCGGGTGTCGCGATGGCCGACAACGGCGCCTTCGCGGACGACGGATCGAATGCGGGCGTGGCGACCGTCAACGGCAGCGGCGTCGGCGGCAACAACAACGGCAACTCGTCCACGTCGCAGCAGCAGGCGGTCGGCTCGGGCGCCTCGAACCAGAACAACACCGCCCAGGTGAACGGCTCGGCGTTCACGGCGATCGACCAGTCGAACGAGAACATCGCCGTCAACTTCACCCATCTCTGGTGAAGCAACGGCCCACGGGGTAGCTCCTGGGGTCAGCTCGATGGGGTGTGTGGCGTTCTGCGCGGCGGTGCATCTGCACCGCCGCGCAGGCGCGTTCGAGGTCGGGCGAGGCGGCTCCCCCCGTTGTGGGTCGGGCGAGGCGGCTGCCCCCGGCACAGGAGGTGGGCCGAGGCGGCTGCCCCCGCATCTGAGGTGGCTGCCCCCGCATCCGGGGTGATCTCTTGACACCGCGACAGTTTCTGACGGACAGTCAGAAACCATTGTCGGTGCGACGCCCGTACGCGAAGGAGAGGCCGCCGCCGTGCACCTCGCCCCCACCGAACGCCAACAGCAGCTGCGCGCCGAACTGCGCGCGTACTTCGCCGATCTGATGCCAGGAGGGCCGCCCGCAGGGGGCGACCTGGAGGGGCAGCGCCGGCTGCTGCGGCGCATAGGGGCCGACGGCATGCTCGGCCTCGGGTGGCCGGTCGAGTACGGCGGGCAGGGGCGCGGACCCGACGAGCAGTTCGTCTTCTTCGACGAGGCCTACTGCGCGGGCGCACCCGTGTCGATGGTCACCCTGAACACCGTCGGGCCGACCCTCATGAAGTACGGCACCGAGGAGCAGAAGGCCGCCTTCCTGCCGCGCATCCTCAGCGGTGACCTCGTCTTCGCGATCGGGTACAGCGAGCCGTCGGCGGGGACCGATCTGGCCTCGCTGCGGACGAGAGCGGTGCGCGAGGGCGATGGGCCCGACGGCGCGTGGGTCATCGACGGGCAGAAGATCTTCACGTCGAACGCCCAGAACGCCGACTGGATCTGGCTGGCCTGCCGCACCGACCCCGAGGCCCCCAAGCACCAAGGAATCTCGATCATCCTCGTGCCGACCGACGCGCCCGGTTTCTCGTGGACGCCGATCGAGACGGTGGGCGGCCTGACGACGACGGCGACGTACTACGACCAGATCCGCGTGCCCGCCACGCATCTGGTCGGCGACGAGAACGGCGGCTGGGGGCTGATCACCAACCAGCTCAACCACGAGCGGGTGGCACTCGCCGCGATCGGTATGCAGGCCGAGGATTTCTACGACGCGGCCCTCGCCTTCGCCCGTACGCCCGATCCGATGACGGGCGAACGCCGGATTGACGCTCCGTGGGTCCGGTCGAGACTGGCCGAAGCGCAGGCGCGGCTGGCGGCAACGCGCCTGCTCAACTGGCGTTTGGTGGGGGATGTCGGGGCGGGTGTGCTGGCGCCGGGAGACGCGAGCGGCGTGAAAGTCGTGGGAACCGAATCGGCCGTGGAGGTGTACCGAATATGTCAGGAAGTCACGGGCGAGGCGGGTCTGGTGCGGGCCGGTTCACCCGGGTCCCTGGCGCTCGGCACGGGCGGTGAGGGGGAGTTGGAGCGGATGAACAGGGCGGCACAGATCAATACGTTCGGGGGCGGGGTGAGCGAGGTGCAGCGGGAGATCGTGGCGACGATGCGCCTCGGGATGCGGAGGGGACGGCGGTGACCGATCTTTCGTACGAGACGCTGAAGACGTTCGAGGGGCGAGCGGCCGCCACGTCGGGTGTGGGCAAGGACCTGGTCAACGAGCCGATGATCCGGCACTGGTGCGAGGCCATGGGAGACGTCAACTTGGCCTATGCGGGGGCGGATCCGATCGCGCCGCCGACCATGCTCCAGGCCTGGACGATGGGCGGGCTCTCCGGGCACCAGGGACGGTCGGCTGCCTACGACGAGTTGTTCGCGCTCCTGGACGGCGCGGGGTACACCTCGGTCGTCGCCACGGACTGCGAGCAGGAGTATCTGCGGGCGCTGCGGCCGGGGGACGAGATCACCTTCGACGCGGTCATCGAGTCGGTGTCGGAGCGCAAGACGACCAAGCTGGGCACGGGGCATTTCGTCACGACGCGGATGGACGTCAGAGCGGGCGGCGAGCCGGCGGGTACGCATCGCTTCCGCATCCTCAAGTACGCACCGGCGGCGCGGAAACCACAGGGCAAGAGGCCCCGCCCTGTGATCAACCGGGACAACGCCGGGTTCTGGGAAGGCGTGGCCCGGCACCAGCTCCTGATCCAGCGCTGCGGCGGCTGCCGGACACTGCGCTTCCCTTGGCTGCCCGGCTGCAATGCCTGCGGGTCGCTCGAATGGGACACGGTCGAGGCGAGCGGCGAGGGCACGGTCTATTCGTACGTGGTCATGCACCACCCGCCCTTCCCCGCCTTCGATCCGCCGTACGCCGTCGGGCTCATCGACCTGGCGGAGGGCGTGCGCATGGTCAGCAATGTGGTGGGCGTGCCCAGCGACAAGGTGCGGATCGGACAGCCGGTGCGGCTCGAATTCCAGCAGGTGGACAAGGAGCTGGAGCTCCCGGTGTTCCGGGCCGTCGAAGGCATGATCGGCACGGCGGGGGGCGAGGTCTGACATGGACTTCACGCCCACGGAGGAGCAGACCGCCGCGCGGGAGCTCGCCGGAGAGATCTTCGGGGACCTGTCCACACCCGAGCGGCTCGCGGCGGCGGGCACGGGGTCGGATGCCGAGCTGTGGAAGGCCCTGTGCGCGGCGGGGCTGCCCGGCGCGGTGGAGGATGTCGGGCTGCTCGGGCTCGTCCTGCTGCTCGAGGAGCAGGGGCGGGTGACGGCACAGGTGCCGTTCGCGGCGAGCTGTGTCTATGGGCTGCTCGCGGTGGCGGCGCATGGCACGGAGGAGCAGCGGACGCGGCTGCTGCCGGGGCTGCGGGACGGTACGGCGGTGGCGGCGGGGGCGTTTCCGGCGCGGGGCGGCGTAGTGGTGGCCTCCGTGGATGGGGCGCCGTTTGACGGACCGACCGGGGCGCCTGCCGGGGAGCCGGAGCTGGCCGGGACGCTGACCGGGGTGGTGCCGTGGGTGCCATGGCTGCGGGACGCCACGGAGGTCCTGGTCGCGGTGCGCGATCCCGCGCCGCGGGGCGGCCACAGCCTGTGGAGGGTGCGGGTGGCCGACGCGGGGACGGAGCCGGTGGATCTGACCGCGCCCTGGGCGGCGGGGCGGCTGGTCCTTGACGGGGTTCCTGGGGAGCGGATCGGCGGAGAAGGGGCGTACGACGACGTCCTTGCGAGCGCGCGAACAGCCTTCGCCGGGCTGCAGGCCGGGGTGTGCGCGGGGTCGTTGGCCCGTGCGGTGGCCCACACGAACGAGCGGGAGCAGTTCGGCAGGCCGCTCGCGTCCAAGCAAGGGGTCCAACTGCGGGCGGCGGACGCCCATATGGACACCGAGGCGATACGGGTCACGGCGTACGAGGCCGCCTGGCGGCGTGACGCCGGACTGCCGTACGGCACGCATGCGCTGACTGCCGCGTGGTGGGCATCGGAGGCGGGCAAGCGCGTCGTGCACGCGGGCCAGCATCTGCACGGCGGCATGGGGGCCGACCTCGACCATCCCGTGCACCGGCACTTCCTGTGGGGGCGGCAGCTGGACGCGTACCTCGGCTGCGGGAGCGAAGTCCTCCAGGAAATGGGCGACTTGATAGCGGAGAACGCGGAGAACGCGGAGGACGCAGAGAACGCGGAGAGCGCCGAGAGCAAGCACAGCGTCCAGAGCGAGCAGCGCAGCGTCCAGAGCGAGCAGCGCAGCGTCCGGAGCACGCAGCACAGCGTCCGGAGCACGCAGCACAGCGTCCAGGGCAAGCACGACACCGTGCAGGAGGAGACGGCATGACCGGGGGACAGTACGCGGCAGGAGGTGGCGGTGTGAGGGTCGGTGATGAGCTGGCGGAGCTCACCATCCCGGTCACCCGGACACTGATCGTCTCCGGTGCGATCGCGTCGCGGGACTACCAGGACGTGCACCACGACTCGGTGATCGCCCAGGAGAGGGGCTCCCCCGACATCTTCATGAACATCCTGACGACGAACGGCCTGGTCGGCCGGTTCATCACGGACCACTTCGGGTCCGGGGCGATCCTCCGAAAGGTGGCGATCCGGCTGGGTGCGCCCAACTACCCCGGAGACACGATGGTATTGAGCGGTTCCGTGGAGAAGGTCGACGGCGACACGGCCACGGTGAAGGTGGTCGGGGCCAACGGCATCGGCAAGCACGTCACCGGCACGGTCACGGTCACGGTTCCGGTCACGGTTCCGGGCGGGACGTCGGCAGGGGGCGCGGCATGAGCGTACGTACGCGCGATCTCCTCGGAGGGAAGGCCGCCGTCGTCGGGATCGGGGCCACCGAGTTCTCCAAGGACTCGGGGCGCAGTGAGCTCAGGCTCGCCGTGGAGGCGGTGGGCCTCGCGCTCGAGGACGCCGGGCTCGGTCCCGGGGACGTCGACGGCATGGTCACGTTCACGATGGACACGAACCCGGAGATCACCGTCGCGCAGGCGGCGGGGATCGGGGAGCTCTCGTTCTTCTCGCGCGTTCACTACGGCGGAGGCGCGGCCTGCGCGACCGTCCAGCAGGCGGCCCTCGCGGTGGCGACGGGAGTGGCCGAAGTCGTCGTCTGCTATCGCGCGTTCAACGAGCGCTCGGGGCGCCGGTTCGGCTCGGGCGTGCAGCACCGCGAGCCGTCGGCGGAGGGCGCGGCGCTCGGCTGGGCCCTGCCCTTCGGGCTGCTGACCCCCGCCTCCTGGGTGGCGATGGCGGCCCAGCGCTATCTGCACACCTACGGCCTCACCCCCGACGCCTTCGGCCATGTGGCGGTCACCGACCGGAAGTACGCGGCGACGAACCCTGCGGCCTATTTCCACGGGAAGCCGATCACGCTCGCCGATCACGCGGCCTCGCGCTGGATCGTCGAGCCGCTGCGGCTCCTGGACTGCTGCCAGGAGACCGACGGCGGGCAGGCGATCGTCGTGACGAGCGTGGAGCGGGCCCGGGATCTGCCGAAGCCGGCGGCGGTGATCACGGCAGCGGCCCAGGGCGCGGGCCGGGCGCAGGAGCAGATGACCAGCTTCTACCGCGACGACCTGAGCGGGCTGCCCGAGATGAGCGTGGTGGCACGGCAGTTGTGGCGGAGCTCCGGTCTCGCGCCCGGTGACATCGACGTGGGCATTCTCTACGACCACTTCACGCCGTTCGTGCTGATGCAGCTGGAGGAGTTCGGCTTCTGCGGACCGGGTGAGGCGGCGGACTTCGTGGCCGAGGAGACGCTGCCGCTGAACACGCACGGAGGGCAGCTCGGGGAGGCGTATCTGCACGGGATGAACGGCATAGCGGAGGCGGTCAGACAGGTGCGCGGCACGTCCGTGAACCAGATACCGGGCGCCGCGCGCACTCTGGTCACCGCGGGCACCGGTGTCCCCACATCGGGGTTGATTCTGGCGGCGGACGGCTGAACGCGCGCGTGTCCCGGGCTGGGCGCGGTCGCAGGGCCCTTCACTCGGCGTATGCGCTGCCGAAAGCTGATGATGGGACTTGTCCTCGCCGTCGCCCTCGCCGCTCTGGCCGTGTGCGTGCCACCGACCGGCGCCGCGAGCAGACCCGAGGCCGAGGGGTTCGGGGCAGAAGGGCGCGGGGCAGAAGGGCTCGGCGCAGAGGGGCGCGGGGCAGGGGCGGCGGATCGTGGCGCCGGGTGGGCGCCCGGGGTCTCGACCTTCCGAGGCTGGGCCTTCGACACCTGCCTCGCCCCGTCCGTAGGCACGATGCGCCGCTGGAAGGCCTCCGACTACCAAGCGGTGGGCATCTATTACGCGGGCCGCGGCCGTGCGTGCAAGCGCCAGCCGGAGCTGACCCGCGGCTGGATGCGCGCGGTGCGGGGGATGGGATGGAAGGTGCTGCCGGTGTACGTCGGTTCACAGTCCCCCTGTGTCACCGCCAAGCACAAGAAGGACGTACGCATGGGACGGCACCCCTGGAGGCAGGGGACGCGGGAGGGACGTGACGCGGTACGGAAGGCGAAGGCGCTGGGGATGCGGCAGCTCAGCCCGCTCTATCTGGACATGGAGGCCTACACCCACCGGAAGAAGAAGTGCGCCAGGACCACCCTGGCCTTCGTGCGGGCCTGGGACCGCGAGGTGCGCAGGCTCGGGTTCGTCCCGGGGTTCTACAGCAGTGCGAACTCCGGCGTACGGCACATGGAGGCGGCGCGGCGGGCAGGGGTGCGGGATCTGCCGGCGGTGATGTGGTTCGCGCGCTGGCACGTGCGGCCGCACCTGTATCGCGAGCCCGCACTGCGGAGGAACGCGTGGCATCCTGAGCGGCGGATCCACCAGTACGCGGGGAACGTGAAGGAGCGGCACGGCGGGCGCACGCTCAAGATCGACCGGAACCTCATGCACGCGCCGGTGGCCCGCATCCGCTAGGCCGCAGGCGCGCCCTCTCAGGGATGAACCCTCAGAGGTCTGCTCTGCCTCCTCCACCTTCAGGAGGTGGGGCTACCACCCCGCGTACAACCTGAGGCGGACACGGCTTAGGGACCTGCGGCCGATCCGCTGAAGTAGGGGGCGCTTCTAGCGTGGAGCCATGACCGTATCCATGGTGCCCATGTGCACCAGCGCATCGAAGGCCGCGACGCGGACAGCGAGTCCTTCGGCGTATCCGTCGTTCGCGTCGTACGTACGGGCACGTCAGCCCGTGTTGTTGCGCACCGCGCGCTCGCTGACCGCGAATCCGAGCGATGCCGAGGATCTGCTGCAGACCGCCCTCACCAAAACCTATGTCGCGTGGGACCGGATCGAGGACCATCGGGCGCTCGACGGCTATGTCCGCCGGGCCCTGCTGAACACCCGGACCTCGCAGTGGCGCAAGCGCAAGGTCGACGAGTTCGCGTGTGACGAGCTTCCCGAGCCCGAGGTGACGCCGGTCGCGGATCCGGCGGAGCAGCAGGTGCTCAGGGACGCGATGTGGCGCGCGATCATGAAGCTGCCCGCGCGGCAGCGGGCGATGGTCGTCCTGCGGTACTACGAGGACCTCAGCGAGGCCCAGACGGCCGAGGTGCTCGGAGTGTCCATCGGCACCGTCAAGAGCGCGGTCTCGCGTGCGCTCGGCAAGCTGCGCGAGGACCCGGAACTCACCCCGGTCCGGTGACCGGACGCGCCCCGGTCCGGTGACCGGACGCACGCCGGTCCGGTGATCGCCGCAGTTCCGCGGGACCTTTCTTCTCCCGTACTAGTGACATACCGTGCGGTATGCGGCAAGAATCTGGCGAGCCCTACTGCCAGGTAGGTCATCCGGGAGCCGCCCTGGATGAATGCCGCGCGCCCACCGGGAGGACGCCGTGCTGAGCACGATGCAGGACGTACCACTGACCGTCACCCGCATCCTCCGGCACGGGACAACCGTGCACGGGTCGTCGCAGGTCACCACATGGACCGGCGAGGCCGCTCCGCAGCGCCGCAGCTTCCGTGAGATCGGTGAACGCTCCGCCCAGCTGGCGCACGCGCTGCGCGAGGACCTCGGGGTCGATGGCGACGAGCGAATTGCCACCTTTATGTGGAATAACGCTGAACACGTCGAGGCATACTTCGCGGTCCCCTGTATGGGCGCCGTCCTGCACACCCTCAATCTCCGGCTGCCCGCCGACCAGTTGACCTGGATCGTGAACCACGCGGCCGACCGCGTCATCATCGTCAACGGCTCCCTCATCCCGCTCCTCGCGCCCCTGCTGCCGCAGTTGCCGACGGTCGAGCACCTGGTGGTCTCGGGCCCCGGCGACCGTTCGCCGCTGGCCGGGATCCAGGCGCAGGTGCACGAGTACGAGGACCTGCTCGCCGCCAAGCCCACGACGTACGACTGGCCCGAGCTGGACGAGCGCACGGCCGCCGCCATGTGCTACACCTCCGGCACCACCGGCGACCCCAAGGGCGTCGTCTACTCCCACCGCTCCATCTACCTGCACTCCATGCAGGTCAACATGAGCGAGTCCATGGGCCTGACGGACGCCGACACCACGCTCGTCGTCGTCCCGCAGTTCCACGTCAACGCCTGGGGTCTGCCGCACGCGACCCTGATGGCCGGCGTGAACATGCTGATGCCGGACCGCTTCCTCCAGCCCGCCCCGCTCGCCGAGATGATCGAGACGGAGCGGCCCACGCACGCGGCCGCCGTCCCCACCATCTGGCAGGGCCTGCTCGCCGAACTCACCGCGAAGCCGCGTGACGTCAGCTCGCTCGGCCAGGTCACCATCGGCGGCTCGGCCTGCCCGCCCTCGCTGATGGAGGCCTTCGACAAGCTGGGCATGCGGGTCTGCCACGCCTGGGGCATGACCGAGACCTCCCCGCTCGGCACGGTCGCCCGCCCGCCGGCCAAGTCCATCGGCACGGACGAGGAGTTCGGCTACCGCCTCACGCAGGGCCGCTTCCCGACCGGAGTCGAGGCCCGCCTGGTCGGCCCCGGCGGCGAGCACCTGCCGTGGGACGGCGAGGCGGCAGGCGAGCTGGAGGTGCGCGGGCCGTGGATCGCGGGCGCGTACTACGGCGGCGCGGGCGGCGAGGCCCTCAAGCCCGAGGACAAGTTCAGCGCGGACGGCTGGCTGAAGACCGGCGACGTCGGCGTGATCACCCCCGACGGCTTCCTGACGCTCACCGACCGTGCGAAGGACGTCATCAAGTCGGGCGGCGAGTGGATCTCCAGCGTCGAACTGGAGAACGCGATCATGGCCCACCCGGACGTCGCCGAGGCGGCGGTCGTCGCCGTCCCCGACGACAAGTGGGGCGAACGCCCGCTCGCCACGGTCGTGTTGAAGGAGGGCGCGAGCCTCGAGTACGCCGCCCTGCGCGACTTCCTCGCGGGCACCATCGCCAAGTGGCAGCTGCCCGAGCGCTGGGCGATCGTGCCCGCCGTACCCAAGACGAGCGTCGGCAAGTTCGACAAGAAGGTGCTGCGCAGGCAGTACGCGGCCGGGGAGCTGGACGTCACGAAGCTCTGACGCGAGGCCTGACAGCGGGTTGATGCGCCGCGCCCCCGGCCGGGGGCGCGGCGCATCGCCGTACTCCGAGGCCTAGTACTCCGAGGGCTAGTTCGTGCCGATCTTCGCCAGCAGGTCCACGATCCGGCCCTGCACCTCGGTGCTCGTCGACCGCTCCGCGAGGAACAGCACCGTCTCCCCCGCCGCGAGCCGCGGCAGCTCCGTCTGGTCGACGGCGGCGGTGTAGACGACGAGCGGGGTGCGGTTCAACTGGCCGTTCGCGCGCAGCCAGTCGATGATCCCGGCCCTGCGGCGACGTACCTGCATCAGGTCCATCACCACCAGGTTCGGCCGCATCTGCGCCGCGAGCGTCACCGCGTCCGCGTCGCTCTCGGCCCGCGCCACCTGCATGCCACGCCGTTCCAGCGTCGCGGTCAGGGCGAGCGCGATCTCCTCGTGCTCCTCGATGAGCAGGACGCGCGGCGGGTGCTGCTCGCTGTCGCGGGGTGCGAGGGCCTTCAGGAGTACGGCGGGGTCGGCGCCGTACGCCGCCTCGCGCGTCGCCTGGCCGAGTCCCGCCGTGACCAGCACGGGAACCTCGGCGGCCACGGCGGCGGTGCGCAGCGACTGCAGGGCCGTACGCGTGATCGGTCCGGTCAGCGGGTCCACGAACAGGGCCGCGGGGAACGCCGCGATCTGGGCGTCGACCTCTTCGCGGGAGTTCACGATCACGGGACGGTAGCCGCGGTCGCTCAGCGCCTGCTGGGTGGTGACGTCGGGCGCGGGCCAGACGAGGAGGCGGCGCGGGTTGTCCAGCGGCTCGGGCGGCAGTTCGTCGTCCATCGGCTGCGGCTGGGGCCGGTTGGCGACCTCGACGGCACCGCCGGGACCGTCCAGCGGCTCCGGACCCTCGTCGGCGTCCTCGTCCGGTGCGCCTATGGCGTACGAGCGGCCGGTGCCCTCCGTGGAGGACCCGATACGGGACTGCGGCTGGGCCGGCGCCTGGGTCTGAGCCTGGGGCTGCGCCTGGGTCTGCGCCTGAGGGTGCGGGCGGGCCGCGGCCTCGGGGCGCTCTTCGGCCGCCGGGTCAGGGCGGGTGGAGAGCCTGCGACGACGACCGGAGCCACCGACGGACCCTCCGAGGGAGCCGCCGCCTCCGAGGGTGTGGGACTGCGACTGCCCAGGGTTTTGAGCCGGGGCCTGCTCGGGCAGCGGGCCCGCGCCCGCGGTGGGCTGCGGGGCCTGGGGCTTGGCCGGTGCCTGCGGCGGCACCGAAGCCTGCTGGGGTTGCTGGGGTTGCTGGGGCGGCTGCTGAGCCGGAGGTGTCTGCGGGGGCAGCGGAGGCTGCGGCGCCTGCGGGATCTGCGGATTCTGCGCTGCCGGTGCCGTCGGTGCCGCAGCCTGGCCCTGCTGCAGCCCGAGGCGGCGCTGCTGCTGCTCGGCGATCTGCTGGCCGAACGGCACGCCCTGCCCGAGCGTACGCACGCTGATCGCGCGCCCCTGCGTCGAGTTGGGGTCGCCGGGCGCGGCCTCGGCGGGCAGCGGCTGCGCGGCGCGCGCCTGCGTCCCGCGCTCGGGCGGGAGCGCGACGCCCCTGCCGGGTGTGTGGACGCCCCGCGCGGGGGTGCCTGTGCCTTCGCCGTACGTGGTGGCCTGCGAGGGAACGCCGGCGGGCGGGGTCCCTTGCGCGTCCCCCGCGGAACCGGCGGCCGCGGGCGCACCTGGGGCGGCCGGAGCGCTGAGTGCGCTGGGCGCACTGGGTGCACCAGGAGCGGCCGGAGCGGCCGGAGCTTCCGGCGCCGGACGGGACCGGCGGCGGCCCGTCGGCGCGTCCGCCGGGTGAGGCTGCGGCGGGGTGTGGTCGTCGGCCGGATCGTGCAGGGCCGCTTCGTGCTGACCCGTGTCGTCCTGGTCGGCCGAAGCGGGCGGCAGTGCGAAGACGCGCCCGCTGGGAGCCTCCTCGGCGGCGGCCCGCTCCTTGGCGGCGGCAAGCGCACGGCGGCGCCGCCCCGTCGGCCGGGGCGAGGCCTCGCCCGCGTCACCGGCGGAAGCAGCCGAACCGGCGACAGCCACAGCCGTCCCCGCCCCGGAGCCGCTTACCCCGGAGCCACCGGCCCCGGAACCCCCGGCGGCAGCACCCTCCTGCCCGCCACCGCCCGAAGGCAGCGCGGGCGGCAACGCCAACTGCTCATCACTGCCGCGCCGCGCCCGCTGCCCGGACGCTGCGGGGGCCACGCCCCCGGCGGGAACCGGCACGCCCTGCGGCGGCACCGTCTGCCCGAGAGCCGCCGACCCGGCCGCGTGCTCGGCAGCGGTCACGACGGAGCCCACGGAACCGGCCGACCCGGCAGAACCGGCAGAACCGGCGGAGCCCTCCGCGGCGCTGGGCCGACCACGCCGCCGCCCCGTACCACCAGAAGTCTGCGAACCCTGTGATCCCTGTGATCCCTGCGAACCCTCGGCCGACGCGGGCGCCCCCGGAGCCACCGGCACCTCGGCCGAAGCCGAGCCTGAACCCAAGCCCGAGCCCGAGCCCGAAGCCGCAGCCTCAGCAACAGCCTGCGCCTCAGCAGCTTCAGCAGCTTCAGCAGCTTCAGCGGCCTCCGCCGCACGCCGCCCCCGCCGCCGTCCGGTCCCGCTGGGCGAAGCTCCGCCTCCCGAGGTGGCACCCTCGGCATCCGAGCTCTCCAGGAAAGAGTCCACCGAAGGACCGGCGGCGCGCCGGGCCCGTCGCCGTCCGCCACCCGTGGCGGGCGAAGCCTGCGAGGGCACCACGACCGAAGAGCCGACGGAGGCACCGGCCGCCGCCTCAGAGGCAAGAGAAAGAGCAGGAGCAGAGGCAGCGGCAGAGGCAGCGGCAGCGGCGGAGGCAGGAGCAGAGGCAACAGCCGCCCCGCCCCCCGCACCGATCGGCACCTCAAGAACGTACGCATTGCCGCTCATCCCCGGCACCTCATGCGTCTGCAGCACGCCGCCGTGCGCCCGCACGATGCCCCGGACGATCGGCTCGTGCACCGGGTCTCCCCCGGCGTACGGTCCCCGCACCTCGATGCGGACGACCTCACCGCGCTGAGCGGCGGCCACGACCACGGTCGAGTCCACGTACCCACCGGGGGCCACGGCCGAAGGGGCCACACCGGCACGCGCGTTGCCCGTGGCGTCGATCCCCGCCACGTCGGCGACCAGGTGCGCGAGCGCCGTGGCGAGCCGCCCCGGGTCCACCTCGACCTCGATCGGCGGCGCGTGCACCGCGAACTGCGCGCGTCCGGGCCCGATCAGCTCGACCGCGCCCTCCACGCCGCTCGCGACGACGGCATCGAGCATGACCTTCACGCACGTCAGCTGATCCGCACCCGAGTCGAGCAACTGGAAGCCAAGGACATTGTCGACAAGCGTGGTGATGCGCGCGTACCCGGCGGAAAGATGATGGAGAACCTGATTCGCCTCGGGCCACAACTGCCCGGCGTCATCGGCGGCAAGGGCCGAAAGCTCACTCCGCAGCTCGTCCAGCGGCCCCCGCAACGACGACCCGAGCACGGCGAGCAGCTGCTCGTGCCGCGCGGCCAGAGCGTCGTACCGCGCCTTCTCGCGCTCGGTCAGCTCCTCGAACCGGTCCTTCTCGCGCTCGGCGAGCGCCGCGTACCGCTCCTGCTCGGCGGCGATCTCCTCCGCGCGCTGCTCGGCCGCGGCGGCCAGTTCCGCCGCGTGCCGCTCGGTGGCGGCCCGCAGTTCTTCCGTGCGCCGCTCGGTCGCGGCCTGCATCTCCTCGGCGTGCTGCGCGATCGCGGCCTCGTGCTCCTCGGCCAGCGCGTCGTAGGGCCGCCGGTCGGTGAACGTCATGACCGCGCCGACGAGCTGGTCCCCGTCCCGCACCGGCGCCGTGGTCAGGTCGACGGCGACCCGGTCGCCGCTCTTGGACCACAGGACCTGTCCGCGCACCCGGTGCTTGCGCCCGGAGCGGAGCGTGTCGGCGAGGGGGGACTCCTCGTACGGGAAGGGCTCACCGTCGGCGCGCGAGTGGAGCACCAGGTGGTGCAGCTCCTGCCCGCCCAGGTCGCTGGCCCTGAAGCCCAGTATCTGGGCGGCGGCCGGATTGACGAGGACGACCCGTCCGTCGGTGTCCGTCCCGACGACACCTTCGGCGGCGGCGCGCAGGATCATCTCGGTCTGCCGCTGGGAGCGCGCGAGTTCGGCCTCGGTGTCCACGGCGCCCGAAAGGTCGCGTACGACGAGCATGAGCAACTCGTCGCCGGTGTAGCCGTAATTGTCGTACGCGTCCCGGATGTCCTCGAGGTTCGAGCTGGTGACCTCGACGGGGAACTCGCTGCCGTCCGTGCGCCGCGCGATCATCCGCGTCGGCTTCGTACGCCCGCGCTCGTCGATGGATTCGGGCCTGCGCATCGATCCGGGAATGAGCCGGGAGTCGAACTCCGGCAACAGATCGAGGAGGCCACGGCCCACGAGGGCGGTGCCCGGCGTCTCGAACGCCTCGAGCGCGATCGCGTTCGCGTTCACGACGGTCCCGTTGGCATTCACGAGGACCAGCGCGTCCGGGAGCGCGTCGAGTATGGCTGCGAGGCGAGCAGCGCCTCGGGATGGCCTGCTGCTCACGACGACGCTTCCTCCCTGGTTACTGCTGCTTGCCGACTCGCCCAGGCCATCTTGCCCCGCGGCCCGCGGCGTGTCACGGGAGGGAGTCTACGGGGAGTGGTTGTGCGAGCGACGCCGGATGAGAGGGAGGTCGCACGCAGAAGATGTGAGGCTTCCGTACCGCCTGGTCACGACGGTGTGGCGGCCGGACGGATTCACGCGTGGCCGGAACCGGACTTGGCCGTGGCCGAAAGGGTTCGGCCGGGGCTAGGCGCCGGCCTCGGGCAGCACCGGGACGAGCTTGTCCCAGCGGGAGATCTCGCATCCGTTGCTGCGGTCGTACGTCGCGTCGACGGGCCGCCCGTTCCAGGTGCCCGTGATGTGCGCGGTGGCGGGACCGCCGTACTGCATGGTGCAGGCCGAGCCGGCCGGCGTGGGCGCGAAGGTGTCCTTGCCCCAGGTGCCCTGGTCGAGCTTCGAACACGCCTCCTCCGCCCGCGGGTGCGTGCCGCCCGCGGGGTGACACTCCAGCTCGAACGTCCCGTCCCGCCCGTCCCCGGCGTCGGTCACCTTCACCGTGAGCCGGTCGGGGGTCGACTCGGTCAACGGCGTCGACAGGTGCAGGGGCCCCATGTCGGCGTGGGCGACGACGGGCGCGGCGGACAGCGCGGCGACGGACGCGGCGGCGGTGAGGACGAGGCGGCGCAGCATGACGGGGCTCCACTGGGTGCGGGGTACCGGGTACGCGAACACGTACGGGCTCTACCGCGTCTAACGCCGTTGACGCCGCGACGTTGCGGGCGGGGAAAGACACTTTGCTCTGCGGGCCGCCCGACTAGTACCTTGGAAGCCGCGATTGGTGACACGCCACCCGGCTGTGTCATCATCTGCACGCACCCCTCGCGTTCGCGCAGGTGTGCAAGCTGGAGGCGTCGCCTAGTCCGGTCTATGGCGCCGCACTGCTAATGCGGTTTGGGACTTAAATCCCATCGAGGGTTCAAATCCCTCCGCCTCCGCTGCAAGATCCCGAAGCCCCGGTCCCCTGGACCGGGGCTTCGGCGTTTCGCTGCCCAGAAGCACGTTTCCGCAGGTCGCAAGCGGTGTGGTCAATGGATTTCACATGGCGGCGGCGGTCATGTAATGTTCTTCCTGTCGCCGCGAACGGGCCGAAAGGCCGGGGAGCGAAGGCAAACAAAAGAAAAACCAAGCACTCGTAGCTTAACGGATAGAGCATCTGACTACGGATCAGAAGGTTGCAGGTTCGAATCCTGCCGAGTGCACAGCAGACCAGAGGCCCTAGCGGGTAACCGCTAGGGCCTCTGGCGTTTGCGGTGACGGCAGTCGTTGACGGCAACCGCCCTGGATCGCGGCAGGCGACCTGGCTGGGGTGTAGATGCCCATCGTCACGCGGATGGAGCTGTGCCCGAGGATTTCCATGATGGTCCGGGCGCCGGAACCCTGCTCGTGCAGGAGTGAGGCGCAGGTGCGCCGAAGATCGTGGAAGCGGACCTGACGGATGCCCGCCCGGTTGCTCAGGGTCTCGAAGGCGCGGCTCAGGTTCCGGGGCTCGATCGGCGTCCCGTTGCGTGTGGTGAACGCAAGATCCGATGCCGTCCACTTCTCACCGTCCGCCAGCCGGTCGGGCCTCCGCTGAGCGCGGCGAGCCCGTAATGCCGTCCGGCACTCCTCTGGCAGCGCGAGCCGACGCGTGGAGCGGCGGGTCTTCGTCGGCGGTCAGCGACAGCTCACCGCCGACCCGCTGGAGGCTCTGCCGGATGTCGATCACGCCGTCCGCAAGATCGACGTCCTTCCAGGACAGCCCGAGGATCTCACCGCGGCGCAGGCCGAGCCGGACCGCCAGTTCGTACGCGGCCGACAGCCGATCCCTGCTGGCAGCCGCCCGTACCCGGCCCTCGCCGTGCAGTCGGTAATCCCCTCGCATCTGCTCGGGTCCCCACCGAGCCCGCAGAACGTGGGGGAGCCACGTCGATCGGCTTCGATCGGCTTCGATCGGTGAGGACGGGAGTCAGAGGAGAGTCGAGCTGGACGCCAAGGTGAAGCCGATGACCAGGCCACACGATCCGGAGTTCATGCAGATCAGCAGTGGGCCGGTGAACTGCCCCAACCGGGCGATTGCTTGGCGCATCAGGCTCGCCTCCAAGCCCGCCACGGGCGCGTGATGATCTCGCGATAGGTGTGGTGGGACGGGTGCTTGCCACAGTGTTCGAGGACCCAGGCCTGTGGCTCGGCGAAGTCCTCCCCAACCGGGGACATCTCGCCGTCGACCGCGCACTGCATGGCGTACGTCGCCGGTTCCGCGTCAGGTTCGCGATCGGGTTCGAGGGTCCACGTCTCGTACCGCAGTACAGCGCGCGGGCTCACCGACCCCACCGCCCATTGGCTACAGCCACTTTGGCGCTGAGCCCCTCCGCTTGACTGGGATGGCGGAGCGCATCGGGTGGGACGTCCCACTCCAGGCCCCCGCATGGCGGCCGGAGTTGCACATAGGGACCCTCATGTCCCATCACGACGCCCGCTTTGCCAGTGCGCTCATCCACCATGAGAACGCCGATAGTTGGAAGAGCCGCGTTGTCGGTCACTACTGCCTTCTCCTCGCCGCGGGAACGAACCGGATCGGAGCCAGGCCGCCGAATGACTCGGCAATCAGTCGGCATCCGTCCGTGCTCACGCGAAGAAGCATCAGGCGAACCGGTAGGACCTAGAAACCACCCCCAAACCCCACTTCAGGACGTCCCGCGTCGGGTAGAACGTCCCTAGTGCCGTCCCAAGACTCAGGGGGAGACTCATGCAGAACGAGAGACTACGTGCCGTCATGGCGGCCGGAGGCTGGACGTATGCCGCCCTCGCAAAGGCAGTTGAGGTGGACCCCAAGTCGGTTGAGCGATGGGTGAATTTGGGCCGTACGCCGCGCCGTGCCACAGCCTTACAGGCGGCTGAAGCCCTAGGAGAAGACGTGCACGCACTCTGGCCGGCACTTCGGCAGGCCCGCCCCGCCCGCGCGATCAGCCCGGAACTCGTTGCCCTCTATGAGCAGCGTGCAGACATCCCCGTGTCCACGTTCGTGGACATGATGACGCAGGCCCGCGAGCGCATCGACGTGTTGGTGTACGCGGCCGTCTTCCTGCACGAGGCGTACCCGCGGCTGAACGATCTGCTTCGTGAACGTGCCGCCGAGAGCTGCACCGTACGCATCGCGGTAGGCGACGCCGAAAGCTCGAACGTCCAGGCTCGCGGCCAGGAGGAGCGGTTCGGTCACGGCATCGAGTCCCGGTGCCGGCTGGCCCTGATGCACTACCGCTCTCTGGTCGGGGTATCTGGCATCGAAATAAGGACCCACGGAACGACGCTCTACAACTCCTTGTACCGCGCCGACGACCAGATGCTGATCAACGCTCACGTCTGGGGAGTGAACGCGTACGGCGCCCCGGTGTGGCATCTCCGTCGTAACGGGGATGGCGGCATGTTCGACACCTACGGCCAGAGCTTCGACGCGGTATGGGCGACGGCGGAGCCGGTACAGGAGGAGGAGTGACCATGTCGCGGACCGAGTACTACGACGACCCGAACGCACCCAAGCCGAACAGCATGGTTGTCGCGGCCTCAGCGGTCGTCACCGACGAGCACGGTCGCATCCTGCTTCAGCGACGCCGCGACAACGACCTCTGGGCGCTGCCCGGGGGCGGCATGGACCTCACTGACTCTCTGCCCGGTACTGCGGTCCGCGAGGTCAAGGAAGAGACCGGTCTCGACGTCGAGATCACGGGCCTCGTCGGTACGTACACCGACCCGAAGCACATCATCGAGTACACGGACGGCGAGGTCCGACGACAGTTCAACGTCTGCTTCACCGCCCGGGCCATCGGCGGTCAGCTCGCGATCTCCAATGAGTCAACTGAACTCCGGTTTGTCAGTCCGGAGGAACTCAAGGACTTGACGATGCACCACACTCAGCGGCTCAGGCTCCAGCACTTCCTGGAGCACCGCGAGCGACCGTATCTGGGCTGACGGCGACGGACCGTGGCCTAAGCGGTGGAACATCTGCAGGTACGGACAGGTGTGTTGATGCTGCCCGGGATATCTGTGGTGTCATCTCGGCTGTGAGAGTCTGACGGCGTGTCTGGACGCCTGGGTGGCCCCGAACCTTCACAGCGTTTCTCTGACGAGCAGATCGTCAACTGGTTGATTGACGAGTGCCGAGACGCAGGGAACCGTGTCTCGGCCCTGACCACTTCGGGTGACCGGATCCTCGCTGCAGGCAGCACCGTGATCGCACTGCTGGCCACCATCGCTGTCGGCGGGGGCAAAGGCTACCTACTGATGTGGCTGCCCCTAGGCGTTTCCATCGTCATCGTCTACGGGCTCTATCTGAACAACATGACCCGAGCACTGATCGGCTACAAGATCGGTCTTGAGAAGGAGATCGAGAAGCGAGTTGGTGTCCCACTGATCACGTGGCAATCCCGGGTCAACGTTCGGGCCGGCAGCAGCCATCACGTGAAGAGTCTGCTTCTTATGGGGGCGGTCGTGTACGCGGCGAGCGCAGGACTCGGCCTCAGCCAGGCCTTTCACACGTTGGTGTCCGGCGCCTGGGGCCAAGAGCGAGCGTGGCTGTACATAGCGCTGACAAGCGTAAGCATCATCCTCGGTACCGCTGTCATCTGCTACTGCCTGTGGATCCAGCGCGGCACCCGCAAGGCCACGGAACAGCAGGTCACAAGCATGTTCACCGCCACTGGGCGGCCCAACAATTTATGAGGCAACCCGTGGAGTAGCTCCCTATGGCTAGGTCGCGTTTCATTGGGACTCCCTCTTGGCTATCGTTCCTGCAACCTCACCTTGGATTTACGCAATGATTGATGACGGCCCAGCTTACAAAGGGCTGTTGCATTGTTCCGTTAAGCGATTTGATCTCGGCCTCTCGGCGCGGCCGTGGCCTCCCGATCGCAGTAGCCAGGATTGGGGAACATACTGGCAAATGCGTTTCTGATGCACACTCTTCCGAGTCGGTCTGGGTGTGCGAAAATTGATTGAAGCAGCAAAAATTTCGACTGAAGTTCAAGCCCGACCGTTCGAGGTTCCTTCGCACCGTTGCGTGGTAACTCGCGCAGGAGAGTTGCGCTGGCCGCCGTCTGAGGCTGGTGTAGTCGCGATCAGCCAGACTGCTGTGCTGAGGCCAGACTGGCGCAAGGCAGGAGCAGGTGACGTTAGAGCTGAGATTGACGGCAGTTCTGACGGCAACGACGGCACACAATCACGCATGGTCGCTTAACTGAGCGATCAAGGCCGGAGCTGGACAGTCCCTCGCCTGTGGATTTGCCCGATCCTACGGATCAGAAGGTTGCAGGTTCGAATCTTGCCGAGTGCACAGGCTGAGAGGCCCCGGACGAGAGTCCGGGGTCTCTTTCGTGTGGCCCCTGTGCGGGTCAGGCCGCCAGCTTCGTGGTCGGGGTCGTCTCGGGGTGGTTCTGTGTGACCCGGCGGGGCCTCGTCGGGATTCCGAGCAGGGGGTTGGCCACGCCCCAGGCCGCGCCCTTGCAGATCAACTCCTTGTAGACGGCGGCGAGCCGGCCCGTCAGGGCGCTGCGGACCGCGCGGTCGTCGGCGGTGACGTACTGGATCAGGCCGTCCTTGCGGCCCAGCGAGATGCACTGGTTGAAGTAGCGCATCGGGGTCTTCGGGATCTTGCCGCCGGTCAGGCGGGCCGCGATGGCGTCCGCGGCCTGCCATGCCATCGGGGTGCCCGTGGCGCAGGACATCCGCAGCGGCTTGTCGCCGGGGCCCATCGCCATGGCCGCGTCGCCGACCGCGTACACGTCCGGGTGCGAGACCGAGCGCATGGTCCGGTCGACCACGATCTGGCCGGTGTCGGTGACGTCAAGCGTGGTGGCCCGTGCGATGGGGTGGACCGCGAAGCCGGTGGTCCACACGGTGACCGCGGCCGGGATGGACGTGCCGTCGGCCGTGGTGACGGCGTCGGGCGTCACGCCGGTGACGGCTGCCTGCTCGTGTGCGGTGATGCCGAGCCTCGCGAAGACCTTCCGTACGTGGGCGCGGCCCTTGGGCGAGAGCCAGTCGCCGAGTCCGCCGCGGGCGGCGAGGGTGACGTCGAGGTCCGGGCGGGCCTCGGCGATCTCGGTCGCGGCCTCCAGACCGGTGAGGCCGCCGCCGACGACGACCACGGGCTGCCCCGCGTCCAGGCCGGCCAGGCGCTCGCGCAGCCGCAGTGCTCCGGGGCGCCCTGCGAGCTCGTGGGCGTGCTCGGCGGTGCCGGGGACGCTCTGGGCGTTCCAGCCGCTGCCGAGGGCGTAGACCAGGGTGTCGTACGGAAGTTCCTCCGCGCCCTGCTCGTCGCTGACGGCGACCGTCTTGGCGTCGACGTCGACGCCGGTGACCTTGGCGAGCCGCAGTTCCACGCCGGTGTTCGCGAACATCTCGCTGAAGGGCCGGGGCCTGAGGTCCTGGCCGACCGTCAGCTGGTGCATCCGGACGCGCTCGACGAAGTCGGGCTCGGCGTTGACGAGGGTGATGGCGACATCCTCGCGGCTCAACCGCTTGGCAAGGCGCCCGGCGGCGATGGCTCCGGTGTATCCGGCTCCGATGACGACGATGCGGTGCTTCATTTTCCTGCTCCTGTCATCAGCTCTTCAGCGGGTTCGTCACTTGAACCGGGTAGCCCGCTGTTTCCTGACAGGTGTGTGGTGTGAAGCACGTCACATCATGGGCAGGGGGGAGGACAGGTGGTCAGAAGGCCTTTAGCAAGGGGTCTCCGTGGTCCCTGGTCGCCCACTGCCGGGTCGCGCGTTCGAGCTTGTCGGGGTTCACCTGGTTGCGGAACGCGACGATGCCCTCGTCGGTGATCTCCAGGCACATGACGCCGACGACCCGGTCGTCGACGACCACCACGACGGCGGGGGCGCCGTTGGCGGTCGAGATGTAGATGTCGGGTGAGCCGCCGACGTAGGCGCGCTTGGCCTCGCTGGGCTTGAACAGGCCCCGCATGAACTTCGCGACCGCGACAGCGCCCTCGAACGCCTTGGCGCGCGCCGGGACCTTGCCGCCGCCGTCGCCGATGGAGATGGCGTCCTCGGTGAGCAGCCGCACGAGCGGCTCGGTCCGGCCGCTGGTGGCGGCCGCGAGGAACTCCTCGACGATCCGCTGGGCGGCGGCCTCGTCGATCTCGGTGCGGGGCTTGCCGGCCGCGACGTGCTTCTTGGCGCGGTGGAAGATCTGCTGGCAGGCGGACTCGCTGATGTCGAGGATCTCGGCGACCTCCCGGTGCGGATAGCCGAAGGCCTCCCGCAGCACGTACACCACACGCTCGTTGGGCGAGAGGCGCTCCATGAGGGTCAGGACCGCGTACGAGACCGATTCGCGCTGTTCGACGGTGTCGGCGGGGCCGAGCATCGGGTCGCCGGCGAGCAGCGGCTCGGGCAGCCACTGGCCCACGTAGGTCTCGCGCCGGGCGCGGGCCGATGTGAGCTGGTTGAGGCACAGGTTGGTGAGGACCTTCGTCAGCCAGGCCTCGGGGACCTCGATGCGGTCGACGTCGGCGGCCTGCCAGCGCAGGAACGTGTCCTGCACAGCGTCCTCGGCGTCGCTCGCGGAGCCGAGGAGGCGGTAGGCGATGGCCTCCAGGCGGGGCATGAAGGCCTCGAACCGGTCCGTGTCGTTCATGGTCACAGCCATGTTCCGGATCCTAGCCCGCACGGCGCGCGGCGCCCTCGGGTCCTGGAAGTCCGGGCCATATTGACATGCTCGGCACAATGGTCCGGACCAATCTTGCAGAGGATGCGACGTCCGACGGGAGTGATGACGTGGTGTGGAGAAGGCGAGGCCGAGTCCTGGCCGTGCTCGTGGCGGTCGCGTTGCTCTGCGGGGTGGGCGGGGTCAATTCCTTCGCGGCGCCCAGCGGCCTCAAGGGTGGGGAGGCCAGCGGCCCCAAGGGTGCGGAGGCCAGCGGCCCCGATGGTGGGGAGGCCGGGGGTCCCCATGGTGGGGAGGAGCGGGGCAAGGGCCGATTCGTCGTCAGCGAGCGGCAGTTCGAGCGGATGTTCCCCGAGCGGGACTCCTTCTTCACGTACGAGGGTCTCGTCGAGGCGACTCGCGCCTATCCCGAGTTCGCGCGGACGGGGAGCCGGACGGTGCGGCGGCAGGAGGCCGCCGCCTTCCTGGCCAACGTCAGCCATGAGACCGGCGGCCTTTTCTACGTGGTGGCGCAGGACGAGTCGACCTATCCCGTCTTCTGCGACAAGACCCAGCCCTTCGGGTGCCCGGCCGGGGAGTCCGCGTACTACGGGCGGGGCGCGATCATGCTGAGCTGGAACTTCAATTACAAGGCCGCCGGGGACGCGCTGGGGATCGACCTGCTCAATGACCCGTGGCTGGTGGAGCGCGATCCGAAGGTGGCCTGGATGACCGCCCTTTGGTACTGGAACACCCAGACCGGGATGGGCACCCTGACCGGGCACGAGGCCATGGTGCTGAAGAAGGGCTTCGGCGAGACCATCCGCAGTCTCAACGGGCCCGAGTGCGACGGAGGGCGGCCCGAGCAGGTGAAGCACCGGGTCGGGCTCTACCGGGACTTCGTACGGGTGTTGCATGCCACGCCCGGACGGCACCTGAGTTGCTGAGCCGGGGCGCGAGACTGTCCCCATGGAGTGGCGTAGTGCGGGGCTGAGCTGGGCGGACCGGGAGCGGCCCGTGCTCGTGTGGGAGCGCGGGGACGTCAGCCCGCTGGTCGTGGGGCGGCGCGTGGGGTTCCGGGCCCTGGGACGGCGGGAGTGCGTGGGGGCGCGGGGGAACGCGTGCCCCGTCGCCGCCGTCGTGCCGGGGCGGGGGACCCAGGCGCGGTGTGCCGAGTGCGCGCGCCTCGACCGGGCGCACTCGGTGGCCGCCGACACCATCGCCGACGATCCGCGGACCTACCGCGTCTATCTCGCGTGGTTCGGCGCCGGGATGGTGAAGGTCGGGATCACCCGTGAGGAGCGGGGAGCGACTCGGCTGCTCGAACAGGGGGCCGTCGCCTTCGTCTGGCTGGGGCGCGGGCCCCTGATGGCCGCGCGACGGGCCGAGGAGCTGCTGCGGGTCGCCCTCGGGGTGCCGGACCGGATCTCGTACGCCAGGAAGCGGGCCGTCAGGGCCGCCTTGCCGGGCGTGGAGGAGCGGCGGCGTGAGCTGGAGCGGATGTATGGCTTCGCCCTCGCGCTCGACGGGTGGCCCGAGTCGCTGGAGCGGGTGGCGCTGGGGGAGCGCGGTGCGGGGGGCCGCAATGTGGTCGACCACGGTGTGGTCGACCACGGTGAGCTGTTCGGGGTGGAGCGGCTCGGGGGCGTCGGCGGGTTCGCCGTCACCGAACTCGTCGACGGCGGTGTGGTGCTGGGGGATCTTGTCGCCGTGGCCGGGCCCGATTTGTATCTCGATGACGGTGGGTTCGGCGGGGGCGACGGGCGTCTTGTCGTGCTCGACAGCAGGCTGCTGCGGGGATGGCGGCTCGAAGGGGCCAGGGGCGCGGAACGTACGACTGTTCCCGTGCGGGAGGTTCCCGTGGTGCAGGGCGGGCTCTTCTGAGTCTCGGGCGGAGCGGCGTACGGGGTCTCGGGCGGAGCGGCGTACGGGGTCTCGGGCGGAGCGGCGTACGGGGTCTCGGGCGGAGCCGCGTACGGAGCTTCGTCCCGATCAAGCTGACCGGATGGTCAAGTCTCGCTGCCCGTACGGCAATGAAGGCGGGGAGAGGGTGGACAGGCGGGTGGGGCGCGGCCGAGTCTGGGGACATGAGTGATCAGTCCGTTGCACCTGTTCCCCCCTTCGAACCGCCCTACTACGCCGTCGTGTTCACCTCGCTGAGGACCACCGCCGAAGACGGCCACGACGACGGCTATGACGACGGCCACGACGACGGCTATGACGCGACCGGGGCCCGCATGGACGAGCTCGTCGCCTCCGTGCCCGGCTTCCTCGGCATGGACTCCGCGCGGACGCCCGGCGGGCTCGGCATCACCGTCGGGTACTTCCGGGACGAGGACGCGATTCTGCGGTGGCGCGGCGATGCCGAGCACCGCACGGCCCAGAAGCGCGGGCGCACTGAGTGGTACGACCAGTACGTCGTCCATGTCGCCAAGGTGGAGCGGAGTCACGGCTTTGAACGGGTATGAGGGCGAAGGCAACGGCCATGACGGTGAAGGCAGGGCCGTCCGCGACTTCTGGGAGCGGCTCGGACTGCCCGGCCTCATCGACGTGCACACGCACTTCATGCCCGAGCGTGTGCTGGCCAAGGTGTGGGACTACTTCGATTCCGCCGGACCGCTGACCGGCGTGCAGTGGCCCATCGCCTATCGGCACGAGGAGGAGCAACGGCTCGCGCTGCTGCGGGAGTTCGGGGTGCTCGCCTTCACGTCGATGGTCTATCCGCACAAGGCGGGTATGGCGCAGTGGCTCAATGGATGGGCCGCCGATTTCGCCCACCGGACGGACGACTGTCTGCACACGGCGACCTTCTTCCCCGAGCCGGGGGTGGAGGCGTATGTGCGGGATGCCGTCGATGCCGGGGCCCGGATCTTCAAGTCCCATGTGCAGGTGGGGGGTTACGACCCGAACGACCCCGCGCTCGTGCCCGTCTGGGGGCTGCTCGCCGAAGCCGGGATCCCGGTCGTCGTGCACTGCGGGTCGGGGCCCGCGCCGGGCAAGCACACCGGGCCCGAGCCGATCGGGCGGCTGCTCGCGCGGCACCCACGGCTGCGGCTCGTGGTGGCGCACATGGGCATGCCGGAGTACGTCGACTTCCTGGACCTTGCCGAGCGGTACGGCGAGGTCAGGCTGGACACGACCCTGGCGTTCACCGACTTCTGCGAGGAGCTCTCGCCGTTCCCGCGCGCGCAGCTGCCGCGGCTCGCCGATCTGGGGGACCGGATCCTGCTGGGCTCGGACTTTCCCAACACCCCGCACGCGTACGTTCATCAGCTGCACGCGCTGGAGCGGCTCGGCCTGGGGGACGAGTGGCTGCGGGCGGTGTGCCACGGGAACGCGGCCCGGCTCTTCGGGCTGCCGGGCGCCGCCGTCTAGCGCGGGGGCGTTTCTCAGGGAATTCACAGGTTCTGGCAAGAGCACTCTCAGGGCCGCGCCGCAGGCTGTGTGCCATGACTACGACCTCGCCCCAGGGGCGTACCGAACTGCTCAGGGCGGACGGGAGCCCCGTCCGCGTGCTCGTCGTCGACGACGAGGTGTCGCTGACCGAGCTGCTCTCCATGGCCCTGCGCTACGAGGGCTGGCAGATCCGCAGCGCGGGGGACGGCGCCGGTGCGGTGCGCGCCGCCCGCTCCTTCCGGCCCGACGCCGTGGTGCTCGACATGATGCTGCCGGACATGGACGGCCTCGCCGTGCTCGGACGGCTGCGGCGCGAGCTGCCCGACGTGCCGGTGCTCTTCCTGACGGCCAAGGACGCCGTCGAGGACCGGATCGCCGGGCTCACCGCCGGGGGCGACGACTACGTCACCAAGCCCTTCAGCCTGGAGGAAGTCGTCGCGCGCCTGCGCGGGCTCATCCGCAGGGCCGGGGCCTCCGACCGGCGCAGCGAGTCCGTCCTCGCCGTCGGTGACCTCACCCTCGACGAGGACAGCCACGAGGTGACGCGGGGCGGGGACTCCATCCACCTCACCGCCACCGAGTTCGAGCTGCTGCGGTTCCTGATGCGCAACCCGCGGCGCGTGCTCAGCAAGGCGCAGATACTCGACCGTGTGTGGAACTACGACTTCGGGGGCCAGGCCAACGTCGTCGAGCTCTACATCTCGTATCTCAGGAGGAAGATCGACGCCGGGCGTGAGCCGATGATCCACACCCGGCGCGGTGCCGGATATCTGATCAAGGCCGCGCCTTCGACCGAGGTGGCCGCCGCCTCATGAGACGGCGGCGGCAGCCGCGGTCGCTGCGGACGCGGCTCGTCGTCTCGGCGGTGGCGCTGATCGCCGTCGTCTGCGCGGTGATCGGCACGGTGACGACCATCGCGCTGCGCTCCCACCTGTACGACCAGCTGGACGGCACGCTCGGCACGGTCGCGATGCGCGCGTCGGGTCCGCTGCCGAAGCCGGGGGCCGACGACCACGGTGCGCCTTCCCTGGACCAGGGCGATCCGCTGCGGTTCGTCTCCAAGGGGCCCCAGGAGATCGGCACCGTCGGGGCCGTCGTCGAGGACGACGGCTCGGTCGGCCAGGCCCTGGTCAGCAGGGATCCGGACAGCGGCAGCTTCGAGCCGCGGACCGACCAGCTCGACGCGGCGCAGTCCGACGCGCTCGGCTCCGTGCCGCGGGACGGGCAGGAGCACAACGTCGAGATCCCGGGCCTCGGCGACTACCGCGTGAAGTACGCGACAGGACCCAACGGCGACTTCCTCGTCGGCATCCCCACCACCAAGGTGCAGAACACCCTCGAAACGCTGATCATCGTCGAGGTCAGCGTCACCGCCGCGGGCCTGGTCGCCGCCTCGCTCGCCGGTGCGGCCATGGTCGGCGTCGCCCTTCGCCCGCTGCGCCGGGTCGCGACGACCGCGACCCGGGTCTCCGAACTCCCGCTGCACAGCGGCGAGGTGACGCTGTACGAACGCGTCCCCGACACGGAGCCGAACACGGAGGTCGGGCAGGTGGGCGCCGCGCTCAACCGCATGCTCGACCATGTGCACTCCGCGCTGCACGCGCGCCAGGAGAGCGAGACGCGGGTACGCCAGTTCGTCGCGGACGCCAGCCACGAGCTGCGTACGCCGCTTGCCTCGATCCGCGGATACGCCGAACTGACGCGCCGGGGGCGGGAGTCGACGGGACCCGACACGCGGCACGCGCTCGGCCGGATCGAGTCCGAGGCACAGCGGATGACGGGGCTTGTGGAGGACCTGCTGCTGCTCGCCCGGCTCGACGAGGGGCGCGGTGGTGGCGACACCGGCGGACCAGGTGCCCGACTGCCGCTCTCGTACCAGAGCACTGATCTCTCACCGCTGGTCGTGGACACCGTGAGCGACGCGCGCGCCGCGGGTCCCGAGCACGTCTGGTCCCTTGAACTGCCGGACGAGCCCGCGCTCGTCCTCGCGGACGCGGCCCGCCTCCAGCAGGTCGTCGTCAACCTCCTCGCCAACGCGCGTACGCACACGCCCCCTGGCACGAAGGTCACCGCACGCGTGCGCCGTGCCGGACCCGGCGTCTGCCTGGAGGTCGAGGACGACGGCCCCGGCATCGCCCCCGCCCTCCTCCCCCACGTCTTCGAACGCTTCGCCCGCGGCGACGCCTCGCGCTCCCGCAACGCCGGATCCACGGGGCTCGGCCTCGCCCTCGTGCAGGCCATCGTCGCGGCGCACGGCGGTGGTGTGACGGTGGAGAGCGTGCCGGGGCGGACGGTGTTCACGGTGACGCTTCCTACGGAATCCGTGCAGGTCAGCGGCCCCGGGCGGGACTCACAGGCGGGCCACAGGCTCACCACACAGGCCTGACAGACCACTTGGCGAATGTCGGTGTCATGCAAACCGACTCTTCCCCGGGCGGCGCTTGCTCGGTCCCTCTGCCGGCGCGGGCCCACCTTCCCGCCGGATGGCGCGATGTGCCCGTCCTGGACATCGTGATCCCCGTCTACAACGAGGAGAAGGATCTGGGGCCGTGCGTGCTGCGCCTGCACGACCATCTCGTACGCACCTTCCCCTACCCCTTCCGGATCACCATCGCGGACAACGCGTCCACGGACCGCACCCCCGAGGTGGCGGCGCGGCTCGCGGAATCGAGCGAGGAGGTCCGCTACACGCGCCTCGAACAGAAGGGGCGCGGGCGTGCCCTGCGCGCCGTGTGGTCCGCATCGGACGCCCCCGTCCTCGCCTACATGGACGTGGACCTGTCCACCGACCTCAACGCGCTGCTCCCGCTGGTGGCCCCGCTGATCTCCGGGCACTCGGACCTGGCGATCGGCTCCCGGCTCGCGCGCAGCTCGCGCGTGGTGCGCGGCCCCAAGCGGGAGTTCATCTCGCGCAGCTACAACCTCATCCTGCGCGGCTCCCTGCACGCGCGCTTCTCCGACGCCCAGTGCGGTTTCAAGGCGATCAGGGGTGACGTGGCGGGGGTGCTGCTTCCGCTGGTCGAGGACACCGGGTGGTTCTTCGACACGGAGATGCTGGTACTCGCCGAGCGCGCGGGCCTGCGCATCCACGAAGTGCCGGTCGACTGGGTCGACGACCCGGACTCCACGGTCCACCTGGTCAGGACGGCCACGGACGACCTCAAGGGGGTGTGGCGGGTCGGGCGCGCCCTCGCGGTCGGCGCGCTCCCGCTCGACCGCCTCGCGCGCCCCTTCGGGGACGACCCGCGCGACCGGCAGCTGACCGGCGTGCCGGGCGGCCTCGCCCGCCAGCTGGTCGGCTTCTGCGTGGTCGGCGCGCTCTCCACGCTCTTCTATCTGCTCCTGTACTCCGGCTTCCGTACGTTCTCGGGGTCGCAGGTGGCCAACGCGCTGGCCCTCCTGGTGTCCGCGGTCGCCAACACCGCGGCCAACCGCCGGCTGACCTTCGGGGTGCGTGGCCGTGACCGCGCGATGCGCCACCAGGCGCAGGGCCTGGTCGTCTTCGGCATCGGGCTCGCCCTGACCAGCGGCTCACTCGCCGCCCTGGGCGCGGCGTCGGGCGACCCGTCCCACTCCACGGAACTCGCCGTCCTGATAGCGGCCAACCTCGCGGCGACGGTGCTGCGGTTCCTGCTGCTGCGGGCCTGGGTGTTCCCGGACCCGGACCGCGGCCCCGACACCGCGCCGCCGGACGCCCCGTCCTCGTACGAACCCACCTACGCACACGACCCGAGGAACGCACGATGACGACGACTTCCCACCCGCCCGCGCCGCTGCACGCGGCGCCGGGCGAGCGTGCCCACCGGAGTCCGCGCACCCTGCCCGCGCGGCTCTGGCGCGGACGCCCCGACGACCCGCGCTGGGCGCGCCCCGCCTTCCTCGGCCTGCTGCTCGCGACCGCGGTCCTCTACTTCTGGAACCTCAGCGCGTCCGGCTACGCCAACTCCTTCTACTCCGCGGCCGTCCAGGCGGGCAGCCAGAGCTGGAAGGCGATGTTCTTCGGCTCGCTCGACGCGGGCAACGCGATCACCGTCGACAAGCCCCCGGCCGCGCTCTGGCCGATGGCACTGTCCGTACGCCTCTTCGGGCTCAACTCCTGGGCGGTGCTCGCCCCGCAGGTGCTCATGGGGGTCGCGACGGTCGGCGTCCTGTACGCGGCCGTGCGCCGCCGCTTCAGCCCCGCGGCCGGGCTCATCGCGGGCGCGGTGCTCGCGCTCACGCCCGTCGCCGCGCTGATGTTCCGGTTCAACAACCCGGACGCGATCCTCGCGCTCCTGATGACCGTCACCGTGTACTGCGTGCTGCGCGCCCTGGAGAACGGCCGCACCAAGTGGCTGGTGTGGGCGGGCGTCGCGGTCGGCGCGGCCTTCCTGGCCAAGACGCTCCAGGCGTTCCTGATCCTGCCGCCGCTCGCGGTCCTGTACGCGGTGTGCGCGCCCGTGCGGCTGCGCAAGCGCTTCGGCCAGCTCGCCCTCTCCGGCCTCGCGATGATCGCCGCCGGTGGCTGGTGGGTGGCGATCGTGGAGCTGTGGCCCGCGTCCTCGCGCCCGTACATCGGCGGATCCCAGAACAACTCCTTCCTTGAGCTGACCTTCGGCTACAACGGCCTCGGCCGCATCAACGGCGAGGAGACCGGCAGCGTCGGAGGGGGCGGCGGCCCCGGCGGTGGCGGCCAGTGGGGCGAGACCGGGCTCGGGCGGATGTTCGGCTCGGAGGTCGGCAGCCAGATCTCCTGGCTGATCCCCGCCGCGCTGATCCTCCTCGTCGGCGGCATCGTCCTCACCTGGAAGGCCCGCAGGACCGACACCGCGCGCTCGGCGTTCGTGGCGTGGGGCAGCGCCCTGCTGATGACGGCGGCCGTCTTCAGCTTCATGGCGGGGATCTTCCACCAGTACTACACGATCGCCCTCGCCCCCTACATCGCGGCGCTGATCGGCATGGGCGCCACGGTCCTGTGGGAGGAGCGCGCCAAGTGGTGGGCGGGCGCGCTGCTCGGCGTGAGTGTCGCGGGGACGGCGTGGTGGGGGTACGTCCTGCTCGGCCGTACGCCCGACTACGTGCCGTGGCTGCGCTGGGCGGTGCTCGTCGGCGGCCTCGTGGGCGCGCTCGGCCTGCTGCTCGCGGCCCGGCTCGGGCGCCAACTGGCCATCGCGGCGGTGGGACTGAGCCTCGCCGCATCCGTGGCGGGTCCCGTCGCGTACACGCTCTCCACCGTGAACAGCGCGCACACCGGGTCGATCGTGACCGCGGGGCCGGCTTCGGCGGGGCGGATGGGCGGCGGTCCCGGCGGGGGCGGTCCCGGCGGCGGCAAGGGCGGGGGCGGCGGGATACAGCCGCCCGGCCAGCAGGGTCAGCAGGGCCAGAACGGCAAGCAGGGCAACAACGCCATGCAGCCCCCGACGGGCGGTCAGAACGGCGGCGGCATGGGCCAGCCCCCCGGCCAGACCGGCAAGCAGGGCACCAACTCCCAGGGCCAGCAGGGCAAGCAGCAAGGCGGCCGTACCGGCGAGCGCGGCGGCATGGGCGGAGGCGGCGGCATGGGCGGCCTCCTCGACGGCGCCCAGGTGAGCAGCAAGGCCAAGAAGCTCCTGGAGGCGAACGCCGAGGACTACACCTGGTCGGCGGCGGCCATCGGCTCGCAGAACGCCGCGAGCTACCAGCTCGCCACCGGTGACCCGGTGATGGCCATCGGCGGCTTCAACGGCAGCGACCCGTCCCCGACCCTCGCGCAGTTCAAGCAGTACGTCGAGGACGGGAAGATCCACTACTTCATCTCGGGCGGCGGCATGGGAGGCGGCATGGGCGGCGACAGCGGCACCTCCTCCAAGATCACCTCATGGGTGGAGGACACCTTCAAGAAGGTCACGGTCGGCAGCGCGACCTTCTACGACCTGACCCAGCCGAAGAGCTGACGCGGTTCGGACGACGACGACGGGGCCGACCGCAACCAGCGGTCGGCCCCGTCGTCGTCCGAATGTCTGCCGGAAACCGTCTTGTACGCCGTACGGGACATGCTTTACGGTGTACATCGCTGTCCGCACGTACACCGTATAAGCAGAAGGAGAGGGAGGCATGACGGCAACGACGACCGCCGAGACCCCCACAGCCCCACAAGGGCACCCCCAGCGCTGGCTGATCCTCGGCGTCATCTGCCTCGCCCAGCTCACCGTCCTCCTGGACAACACCGTCCTCAACGTCGCCATCCCCTCCCTCACCGAGGAACTGGACGCGTCCACGGCCGACATCCAGTGGATGATCAACGCCTACTCGCTCGTCCAGTCCGGCCTGCTGCTCACCGCGGGCAGCGCGTCCGACCGCTACGGCCGCAAGAAGATGCTCACCGCGGGCCTCGTGCTCTTCGGCGTCGGTTCGCTCGTCGCGGGCCTCTCCCAGTCCTCCGGGCAGCTCATCGCCGCGCGGGCCGGAATGGGCATCGGCGGCGCACTCCTGATCACCACCACGCTCGCGGTGGTCGTGCAGATCTTCGACGACAGCGAGCGGATGAAGGCGATCGGCCTCTGGTCGACCGTCAACTCCCTCGGCTTCGCGCTCGGCCCGCTGATGGGCGGGGTCATGCTCAACCACTTCTGGTGGGGCGCGATCTTCCTGATCAACATCCCCGTCGTGCTGCTCGCGCTCGCCGCAGTCGTCAAGCTGGTCCCCGAGTCCAAGAACCCGCAGGGCGACCGTCCCGACCTGCTCGGCGCGCTGCTCTCCACCATCGGCATGGCCTCGGTCGTCTACGCGATCATCTCCGGCCCCGAGCACGGCTGGACGTCGACGCAGGTGCTCGTCGCGGCGGCGGTGGGCGTGGTCGTCCTGGGCGTCTTCGTCTTCTGGGAGCTGCGGATCCCGTACCCCATGCTGGACATGCACTTCTTCCGCAACCAGCGCTTCATCGGCGCGGTCGCGGGCGCCATCCTGGTCGCCTTCGGCATGGGCGGCTCGCTGTTCCTGCTCACCCAGCACCTCCAATTCGTCCTCGGGTACGAGCCGTTGGAGGCGGGCCTGCGCACGGCGCCGCTCGCGGTGACCGTCGTGGCGCTGAACCTCACTGGCCTCGGCGCGCGCCTCCTCAAGCGCACGAGCACCCCCGCGACGATCGCCATCGGCATGACCCTGCTCTCCGCGGGCCTCGCGGCGATCGCCCTGCTCGGCGGCGACAACTACACCGGGATGCTGACCGGCCTCATCGTGATGGGCGCGGGCATCGCGCTCGCCATGCCCGCCATGGCCAACGCGATCATGAGCGCGATCCCGCCGGAGAAGGCGGGCGTGGGCGCGGGCGTCAACGGCACGCTCGCGGAGTTCGGCAACGGTCTGGGCGTCGCCGTGCTCGGCGCTGTCCTGAACTCACGGTTCGCCTCACTCGTCACGGTCTCCGCGGTCTCGCTGCCTGCGGCGCTCGCGGCCGCGGGATCGGACACCGAACGCACCAGGATCGCCGACGCGTTCTCCTCGGGCCTGGAGGCCAGCCAGCTGGTGGGCGCGGTGGCCGTGCTCGTCGGGGGTCTGCTGGCAGCCGCGTTGCTGAAGCGCGCGGAGAGGGCAGACTCAGCGAAGGCGGACCGCGCCGCGGCGTCCGCATAGCATCGACGGGTGGGCGACGGACTGGCTGATTCCGTGTCGTCGCCCGCCCCGCACGACCGGTATGAGTACCGGTGACAAGAGCTCATGACCAGGAAGGTGCGCCATGGCGAAGGCAGCCGACCGCGCGAAGCGCCCCGCGCGGACCAGCGTCTGGCTGGAGGGCAAAGCCCCCCGGAACGGCGCGGGCCGCAGGAGTGATCAGCCGTCGGGCCTCGACCGGGACCGCATCACCGAGGTCACGGTCCGCCTCCTGGACGAGGAGGGCCTCGCCAAGTTCTCCATGCGGCGCCTTGCGGCGGAACTGAACGTCACGGCGATGTCCGTGTACTGGTACGTCGACACCAAGGACGACCTTCTTGAACTCGCCCTGGACGCGGCCGCCGGGGAGATGACCCTGCCCGACCCGGATGTGGACTCGTCCGAGGGGTGGCAGGAGAGGCTGCGCGAACTGGCGCAGGAGTACCGGGAGTTGCTGGTCAGGCACCCCTGGGTGTCGCCGCTCGTCGGCAACTTCCTCAACATCGGCCCGAACTGGATCAAGTTCGCGCTCGCCGTGCAGGTGGTGGTCCGCGGGACCGGCCTGCCGACGGAGAAGCAGGCCGGTGCGATCGCCGCGGTCTTCCAGTTCGTGTACGGATTCGGCACGGTCCAGGGCCACTACATCGCGCGGTGCACAGCGGCGGGGCTCACTCCCGAGGAGTACTTCAAGGAGGCCATGGGCGCGGTCAGCGCTCATCCGGGGCTTGAGGAGACCCTGCACAGCTCCGCCGACATGATGGAGGCGCGGGGCGGGTCCACGGTCGAGGAGATGTGGGAGCTGGACTTCAGGGTGGCGCTCGACCTGCTGGTGGCGGGCATCGAGGCCACCCTGTAGCGGACCTCTGGACCTCTGGACCTCTAGGCCTCTAGGCCTCTGGACCTCTAGGCCTTCGAAGCGGGGAAGCCCCCGGTGGCCACCGGGCCCCACCGCTCCGGGGTGATCCGGATGATGGACTTGCCCTGCTTCACCATGGCCTCGCGGTACTCGTCCCAGTCCGGGTGCTCACCGGAGATGTTCCGGAAGTACTCGACGAGCGGCTCCACCGACTCCGGGGAGTCGATGACCTCGGCCGTGCCGTCGATCTGGACCCACGGGCCGTTCCACTCGTCGCTCAGCACGATGATGCTGACCCGCGGATTCCGCTTGGCGTTCCGCGTCTTGGCCCGCTCCGGATAGGTGGACACCACGATCCGCCCGGAGTCGTCGACCCCGCAGGTCAGGGGGGATCCCTGCGGGGTCGCGTCCGCGCGGGCGGTCAGCAGGACGGCACGGTGCCTGGGCCGGACGAAGTCCAGCAACTCGTCCAGGGACACGGTGGTGTTGCTAGCGATATTGGGAGCCATGAACGCACCCTAATCCCGCACGCACCGCTAGGCCTGGGGGAGGGAATCCCCTTGGACCGCCTGGATGTCCAGCTCCACCCGCAGCGTCGTGCCGATCGCCGAGATCCCCGCCTGCACCACCTGGTTGTAGTTCATCGCGAAGTCCTCCCGGCGCAGCTCCGCCGTGGCCCGGAACGCCGCGCGGGTCCCGCCCCAGGGGTCCGCCCCGGTGCCGAGGTAGCTCAGGTCCAGGTCGACCGGCCGTACGACACCGTGCATCTGGAGTTCGCCGTGCACCGTCCAGCGGTCCGAACCCGCCGGGGTCAGGCCCGTCGAGCGGTACGTCAGCTCCGGGTACTGCTCGACGTCCAGGAAGTCGGGCGACTTCAGGTGGCCGTCGCGCATGCCGTTGCCGGTGTCGATGGACGCCGACCGGATGACCGCCTCCACGCGCGACTTCTCCACGTCCTCGGCGATCTCCACCCGCCCCCCGAACTCCGTGAACCGCCCGTGCACGCTGGTGATCCCCAGGTGCTGGGCGACCGCGCCCACGGTCGAGTGCGCCGGGTCGATGGTCCAGGGCCCTGGCGGCGGCAGCTCGGTGCCGCCCTGCCGGGCCAGGACGATGTTGCCCACATCGGCACGGCCGCTCGCCGTGACGAGGGCGGTCGAGGCCACGGGCGCGTAGCCGACCGCGGTGACGATCACGGTGTACGGGCCGGGAGGCAGGTCGGCCGCATCGCGCACCGCGCCTTCCTCGTCCGCCGCGGCGCGCAGCACCTGCGCGCCGGTCATGTCCGTCAGGGTGACGACGGCGTGCGACACCGCCCACCCGTCACGCGTCCGGATCCGAGCGCTGAGTCCCATCCCGTTTTTCTCCTTGCCAAAGCTGAAAAGCCCAAAAGCTCAAAAAGAGTGCGGCCCCCGGCGGCGGTGACACGGCCGTCCCCTGCCGTGTACGTCACCACCAACCCGGGGGCCCTTTCCACAACCGGCCCGTGCGCACTCATCCGCTCGAAGCGCGCGCACGGGCCGGGGTCAATTACTCGCCGGGGTGGGCGAGTTCGATGTCGTGGTCGCCGACACCTTCACCGGAGACGGTCAGGCCCGTCGCCACCGGCGGGTAGCCGGTCGCGATGACCGTGTACTCGCCGTTGTCCAGGTCGGTGAAGGCGTACGCGCCGTCCGACCCGGTGGTCGCCGTGGAGACGACGTTGCCCGCCGCGTCCACGAGCGTGACCCGCGCGTCGTTCAGCGGCCCGCCCTTGGCCCGCACGGTGCCGAGCACCTGCGAACCGGCCTTGAGCTCGACCTCGACCCGGGTGACGCCGACCGCGCCGACCTCGACGGGCAGCGCCATCGGGCGGTGCCCCGCGGCGTTCACCGCGATGGTGACCTGTCCGGGCACCAGCTCGGCGAAGGTGAACTCGCCCTGCTCACCGGTGAGCCCGGTGGCCAGGACGTCGCCGCGGACGTCGGTCACGATGACCATCGCGCCGCCGACCGGCAGCTTGCCGTCGGAGGCCCGCACCACACCGCTGAGGCCGCTCGTGCCGCTCAGCAGGATGTCGTACGCGAGGGCCTCGTCGGAGACGACGATCGTGGAGGCCTGCGGCTGGAAGCCGTCCGCCGAAGCGATCAGTACGTACGAACCGGCGCCGGGGGCGTCGACCGCGTAGGACCCGTCGCCCTGCGCGACCGCACGGCCGAGCTGGCGTCCCCCGAGGGAGATCAGCGTGACCGCGGCCCGCGGGACCGGAGCGCTCTCCGCGCCACGGACGAAGCCGTGCACCGGAGTGCCGCCGCCGGTGGTCTGCGGGGGCGCCTCACCGGTGGCCGACGAGGCCACGGCGGCGAGCTTCTGCGTGCCCTCGGGGCCCGTCTCGGTGTGGGCGCCGACGGAGGCGAGGACCGGCTGCTGGTCGGCGACCGTGGAGGCAGTGGTGGCCGCCGCCGGGGCGGTGTCCGGGGTCTCGGCCGACTCGCTGGCCTGGGCCAGCGCACCCGACGTACGCAACGGAACCTCCTTGATGAAGATCGTGATCAGGAAGGCCAGGAAGGCCAGCGGGGCGGCGATCAGGAAGACGTCGGCGATGCCGTGCCCGTAGGCGCTCTCCATGACCGTGCGGAACGGAGCCGGGAGCTTGTCCAGGTCCGGGATGGCGCCGCCACCCGTGCCGCCGTGACCCGCCTGCGCGGCCTTGGGGCCGAGGTCGGCCAGGCCGTCCTTCACGTAGTCGGTGATGCGGGTCGCCATCACGGCGCCGAGCGCCGAGACGCCGATGGCGCCACCGAGGGAACGGAAGAAGGTGACGACGGAGCTCGCGGAGCCGAGGTCCTCGGGAGCGACCTGGTTCTGCGTGGCGAGCACCAGGTTCTGCATCATCATGCCGATGCCCAGACCCATCAGGGCCATGAAGATCGCGATGTGCCAGTACTCGGTGTCGTACCGCATCGTGCCGAGCAGGCCGAGCCCCGCGGTCAGGAGCGCACCGCCGGCGACCAGCCAGACCTTCCACTTGCCGGTCTTGGTGATGATCTGGCCCGACACCGTCGAGGAGATGAACAGGCCACCGATCATCGGGATCGTCATGACGCCGGACATCGTCGGCGACTTGTCGCGCGCCAGCTGGAAGTACTGGCTGAAGAACACCGTGCCCGCGAACATGCCGACACCCACGAAGAGCGAGGCGAGCGAGGCGAGGGTGATGGTGCGGTTGCGGAAGAGGCGCAGCGGGATGATCGGCTCGCTCGCCTTGGACTCGACGAGCAGGAAGAGCAGGCCGAGGACGATCGAACCGCCGACCATGGCGCCGGTCTGCCAGGACATCCAGTCGTACTTGTCGCCCGCGAAGGTCACCCAGACCAGGAGCAGGCAGACGGCCGCCGTGATGAAGAAGGCGCCGCCCCAGTCGACCTTGACGTCCCGCTTCACGACGGGCAGCTTCAGGGTCTTCTGCAGCACGATCAGGGCGATGATCGCGAAGGGCACACCGACGTAGAAGCACCAGCGCCAGCCGAGCCACGACGTGTCGGTGATGACACCGCCGAGCAGCGGGCCGCCGACGGTGGCGACGGCGAAGGTCGCGCCGAGGTAGCCGGAGTAGCGGCCCCGCTCGCGCGGGGAGATCATCGCGGCCATCACGATCTGCGCGAGGGCGGAGAGACCGCCCACGCCGATGCCCTGCACGACACGGCAGGCGATCAGCATCTCGGCGCTCTGCGAGAGACCGGCGACGATCGAACCACCGACGTAGATGATCAGGGCTATCTGGACCAGGGCCTTCTTGCTGAAGAGGTCCGACAGCTTGCCCCACAGGGGCGTGGTCGCCGTCATCGCCAGGAGCGACGCGGTGACGACCCAGGTGTAGGCGGACTGGCCGCCGCCCAGGTCGCCGATGATTTCGGGCAGGGCGTTGGAGACGATCGTCGACGACAGGATCGCGACGAACATGCCGAGCAGCAGGCCGGAAAGGGCCTCCATGATCTGCCGGTGCGTCATCGGAGCACCGGAGTCATGAGCGGCTCCGTGCTTGGCGTGGCTGCCCCGCACACCGGATGGTGTGGTTGTTGCCATGGGCTTCCTCTTCGTTACGCGGGTGTACGGGTGGTCTCTTCGAAGGGGAGCCGGGCCGAAGCCGCACGGCAGTCCCCGAAGCTGTCGCGCAGTCGCGCGAGCAGCGTGCTGAGCTGGACGACCTCGTCGTCTGACCAGTCATGCAAGTAGTGGGTGAGCGTTTTGATCGACAGTTCGTTCAGCTCTTCGAGCTTGGTCCTGCCCTGGGGCGTGAGGCTCAGGATGCGGGAGCGCTTGTCGGCGGGGTCGGGATCCCGGCGGATCCACTCCTTCTCCGCGACATGGGCGACGTGCCGGCTGGTCACCGACATGTCGACGGCGAGCAGCTCCGCGAGCCTGCTCATCCGCATCGCGCCGTGCCGGTCGAGCAGGACGAGTACGGCGGCCGATCCACCGGGGCAGTCGTGGGGCAGGCCCCTTCCGAGGCCTCGCTTCACCGCACCGATGGCGCTGAGCTGTCGGGCCAGCTCCTCGTACTGACGCTGCGCGGCCACGGCACCTCCTATGTTGTTGCTTAGGGCAACGATAGAGACAGTTGGTTGCCGCAGGCAAACTAAAACTGGACCAACGACCTAAAGAGTGGGCAAAGGTCTGGGGCCGCGCACGTAAAGTCAGTGGTCAGCGGGGGTTGGGCCGACCCCCGATGGTTCGCTAGGGTCCTGCGCTATGGCACACAACCCCCAGGGCCCCCAGAACACCCCCGACCCCGCCGGCAGCACGCAGATGTTCCGCGCCTTCGTCGACGAGTCTCCGCAGGGCCGGGCACAGCAGCCGGCGGCGGCGCCCGCGGGCCCGCGCATCGGCCTGATCATCGGCGTCGTACTCGCGATCGTGGTGGTGGCGGGAGTGGCGTGGCTGGCCCTCAAGTAGGAGACGCCCCGGAGCGCCCCCGCAGGGGCGCTGTAGGGGCGCGGGGGGCTGCGCGCCCAGCCACATACGGCCCGCAGGCGGAAGAGGAGCTACTCCCACTTAACGGAGACGTCCCGCGTCTCCACATGCATGCCCAGCGGCACCCGCCACGGGTCCACGCAAACAGGCCAGGTCTTCGTGAGCCGCTGACCGGCGTCCAGCGCGGGGAGCTTCTCCGTGGAATCAAGCGTGGCCCAATCCACGCCGAGGGCCCCGATCACATGCGTACCGAAGGTGACCGTGCCCGACCGCACCGGCGATCCGCCGGTGTTCTTGAAGGAGACGGTCACTTTCTCGCACCAGCGGTCGTCGGCGGGCTTCCGCTGCGGTTCGCCGACGCTGAGCTTCGCGGGGCCGGTGGGCGGGGCGCTGGAGCTCCCGCCGGGAGCGGAGGGCGTGCCTTCCGGGCTTCCACCCGAACTTCCACCCGAACTTCCCTCCGTGCGACCGGGCTTGGCGCCATCGGTCGAGGAGTCACCGCCGCTCGGGGTGTCTGCTGATCCCGAACCGGCCTTCCCGTCAGGGGACTTGCCGTCCGAGGCGTCAGAGCCGGGCTCCGACGGCTCGGAGCCGCTTGCCTCGCCCTCGGTGCCGCTCTTGCCACCGGGTGACTTCTCATCCCTGTCCAGCGGTACGAGCTCCACGTCCCCGGTCGGGGCCACGCCGGCGCCAGGAGTCCGCTGAGGCCCCGCGGCAGCCGGCCCCGTGGCCACATAGCCGTCGCCGTCCCCGCTGCCGCAGGCGGCAAGGAGCCCGCCCAGGCACAGGGCAGCCGTAGACGCACCCAGTACGTTCCGTATGCCACGTCGCATCGCGCCAGTGTGTCTGACGGGCCGTCAATTAGGAACCCCGTCAGCAACTCCTGTCCCCCTGCGGCGTGTTGAGCCACAGGGGGAGTGCGATCAGTCGGCGATGAGCCCTTCCCGCAGCTGCGAGAGCGTGCGCGTGAGCAGGCGCGAGACGTGCATCTGCGAGATGCCGACCTCCTCGCCGATCTGCGACTGCGTCATGTTCGCGAAGAAGCGCAGCATGATGATGCGGCGCTCGCGCGGCGGGAGCTTGGCGAGCAGCGGCTTGAGCGACTCGCGGTACTCGACGCCCTCCAGGGCGCTGTCCTCGTACCCCAGACGGTCCGCGAGGGAGCCCTCGCCGCCGTCGTCCTCCAGGGCGGGCGAGTCGAGCGAGGAGGCCGTGTACGCGTTCCCGACGGCCAGGCCGTCGACCACGTCCTCCTCGGACACCCCGAGCGCCTTGGCGAGTTCGGGCACGGTCGGCGAGCGGTCCAGCTTCTGGGCCAGCTCGTCGCTCGTCTTCGTCAGCGCGAGCCGCAGCTCCTGAAGGCGGCGCGGCACGCGCACCGACCAACTCGTGTCGCGGAAGAAGCGCTTGATCTCACCGACGACCGTCGGCATCGCGAACGTCGGGAATTCCACGCCCCGTTCGCAGTCGAAGCGGTCGATCGCCTTGATCAGGCCGATCGTGCCGACCTGGACGATGTCCTCCATCGGTTCGTTGCGGCTGCGGAAGCGGGCCGCCGCATACCGGACGAGAGGGAGATTGAGCTCGATCAGCGTGTCCCTTACGTAGACACGCTCCGGGCTGTCCTTGTCGAGTGCGGCGAGCCGCAGGAACAGGGAGCGGGACAGGGTGCGGGTGTCGATGGCGCCGGGAGCTCCGGTCACAACTGAACTCACAAGCGCGTCGGGCGCCGGTTCGCTCTTCGTGAGCGTGAGCACCTTCGAGCTGCCCTGGTCTGCGGACATGCCACCCCCTTGAGGTCGCGGACGGTCACGGCGGGCGCTCCCGTCGGAGGAACGCAGCCTCCACCTGAATACCGGACGTGGGGCTGCGGCAAACGCGGTTCCAGCAGAATGTCACATGTCGGCAACACGCTGTAGTTACATGTCGACAAAGAAGGGTGACATCGATGCAGGAAAGAGGGGGTCTGAGGCATTTCTGCTCGGGGGAACGTCGGGAACCGCCGCGAGAGCAGTCCACTCGTTACGGTTACGCCTCGATACGATTTGCGGATCGAAGTCGCGCGAAGCTTCTGGCCAGCAGTCTTGACACATGCATCTGAGAAACGCCCAATTCGGCGCTGATCTGTGATTGCGTCAGATTGCTGTAGTAGCGCAGAAGCAGGATGCGCTGTTCGCGCTCGGGCAGTTGGACCAGGAGATGGCGGACGAGGTCGCGGTGCTCGACACCGTCGAGCGCGGGGTCCTCATAGCCGAGCCGGTCGAGCAGGCCGGGCAGACCGTCGCCCTCCTGGGCCGCCTCCAACGACGTTGCGTGGTACGAGCGTCCGGCCTCGATGCAGGCCAGGACCTCCTCCTCGGTGATGCGCAGGCGTTCGGCGATCTCCGCGGTCGTGGGCGAGCGCCCGAACGCCGTGGTGAGGTCCTCGGTCGCCCCGGTCACCTGCACCCACAGCTCGTGAAGACGGCGCGGCACATGGACCGTTCGTACGTTGTCGCGGAAGTACCGCTTGATCTCGCCGACGACGGTGGGCATCGCGAAGGTCGGGAACTGCACGCCGCGGTCGGGGTCGAAGCGGTCGATGGCGTTGATCAGGCCGATCGTGCCGACCTGGACGACGTCCTCCATCGGCTCGTTGCGACTGCGGAAGCGGGCGGCGGCGTACCGCACGAGGGGCAGGTTGGCCTCGATGAGCGCGCCGCGGACGCGGCCGTGCTCGGGGCTGCCCGGCTCGAGCTCCTTGAGCTCGCCGAAGAGCACCTGCGTCAGGGCCCGGGTGTCGGCGCCCCTGCTGCCGGGAGTGGACCGGGCGCTCTGCGCACCCTGCCCGCCCTGCGCGTCGTGCACGTCCTGGAGGCCCGGGGCGCCCTGGGTGCCCGGGGTGCTCGGTGCTTCGGGGCTGCTCGCTTGCGGGGTCACGGGTGGTGCTTCGGGCGCAGTACTGGCCGGCACGGTCAACGCCACCCCTTCTCGGTCAAGCTCAGTCAAGTCCTGTCGAGCTCAGTCAAGGTCAGCCGACCCTGGTCAACTCATCCGTCAAAAGCGGTCATAGCATCACAAGACATGTGCACTGTGTGCAAGCACCCGATAACTACGTGTTGAGGGGCAAGTTGGGGCATGAGACGCAGAAAAGCCCCTCACCGTTCCGGTGAGGGGCCCGCTTGGCGCAGGGCTGCTGAGCCGGCCGGCTCAGAACTCGTAGTCCGCGATCACCCACGTGGCGAACTCCCGCCACAGTGCCACGCCCGCCTGGTGAGCGGGGTGCTCGATGTAGCGCTTCAGCGCATCGGTGTCCTCGACCGCCGAGTTGATGGCGAAGTCGTACGCGATGGGCCGGTCGGTGATGTTCCAGTCGCACTCCCAGAACGAGAGCTCCGGGATCTGCTCGCCGAGCGCGCGGAAGGCCTTGACTCCCTCGACGACGCGCGGCTCGTCGCGCTCCACACCGTCGTTGAGCTTGAAGAGGACCAGATGGCGGATCATGCGCACTCCTGGGAAACGGGGAGAGGGGGGAGAAGGCGGCGGAATGAACCGCTCAGTCCTTGCCTCCGTTGGCGACCCACGTCATGAAGTCGCCGATGCTCCGAGCGGCGTCCGAAACCGCCTCGAAGCCTATCTGCACATAGTCCGCGGCCTTGGCCGGGTCAGTGATGATCACGTAGAGCATGAAGACGACGAGCGTGAAGAGCCCGATCTTTTTCCACTGCACCGCCACGCTCCCGGCCTCCCCTTACCTGCTGCGCTCTGTGACCCCTGTGACGGGCGTGAGTCTAACCCGGCCCGTCCTCACGGGGTCTTTAAGGACCAACGGCCCGGCAGCAGAGGCCCTTTGCCGGGCCGCTCCCGGTTGCGCGAGGCGCAGGATTGGTGATGTGCCCCAGCGGATCTGGCAGGAATCCGCGGGCACGGGACTGGCCCCACTGCGGGGTCACGCGCCGTCTGCTTCCCCCGAACGACGGCGCCGGCTTGAGGGTTCCAGTCCTCATCGGGGGAAGCGGCTTGTCCCCCCGATGCCGCTTCCCCCGTCCAACGCGGGTCAGAGCCCCGGCGCCTTCGCGGCGCCGGGGCTCTCGCGTGTGCGGGGGGCCGACCTGTCCCGGGAACGACGAAGGCCCCGTCCTCGCGGACGGGGCCTTCGTATCAAGAGCGGTAGCGGTGGGATTTGAACCCACGGTGAGTTTCCCCACACTCGCTTTCGAGGCGAGCTCCTTCGGCCGCTCGGACACGCTACCGAGAGGAACTCTAGCCCAAAGTGGGCCGTGGTCCGAAATCCGTTTGGCCGATGCCGCTCAGCGCCCGCGGAAGAAGCGCGTGAGCAGCCCCGCGGCCTCCTGCGCGAGGACGCCCTCGATCACCTCGGGGCGGTGGTTCAGCCTTCTGTCGCGTACGACGTCCCAGACCGAGCCCGCGGCGCCCGCCTTCTCGTCACGCGCTCCGTAGACGACCCGGTCGACGCGGGACTGGACCAGGGCGCCCGCGCACATCGTGCACGGCTCCAGGGTCACCACCAGCGTGCAGCCGGACAGGCGCCACTCGCCGAGCGCGGCGGCGGCCCGGCGCAGGGCGAGCACCTCCGCGTGCGCCGTCGGGTCGCCGGTCGCCTCACGTTCGTTGTGGCCCGCCGCGAGCACCGTCGTGCCGTCCGGGGACAGCACGACGGCGCCGACGGGCACATCGCCGCCCCGGACGGCCAGTTCGGCCTCGGCCAGGGCGAGCCGCATGGGCGCCCGCCAGCGGTCGCGTACGGGATCTGCTTCTCGGTCGGTTTCCCGGCCGGTTTCCCGGTCGGGATCGGGTGGGGTGATGTGGTCGTTCCGGTCGGTCACACCCGGAACCTAGCGGACCGCCTCGAGCACCTCCGCCGCCCCGAGGATCTCGGCGATGTCGCTGAGCGCGTCACCGGGCTCAAGGCCGAGCAGCTCCTTCTCGGGCACGCCGAGGTCGGTCAGGAGCTCCAGGTCGCCGAGGGGCCCGTCGGGCACCGCGTCGCCCGGGGCTTCCCCCGTGTCATCGTCGTCGGCGGCGGAATCGGGGGCGGCGTCGGACTCGGCGGGTTCGCCGTCCTCCGTGCCGTCCAGGTCGAGGGCGTCCAGGTCGACACCCGGGTCGTCGGTACCCGGCTCACGGCCGAGCATCTCGTCGGTGAGCAGGATCTCGCCGTACGAACTCTTGGCGGCCGCGGCCGCGTCCGAGACGTAGATACGAGGGTCCTCCTCACCGTCGACGCGGACGACGCCGAACCAGGCGCCCTCCTGTTCGATGAAGACGAGGACGGTGTCGTCCTCAGCGCTGCCGGCCGTGGCCTCGCGGGCCAGGTCGGTCAGATCCGACAGGGTCTCCACATCGTCGAGCTCCGTGTCGCTCGCTTCCCACCCGTCTTCGGTGCGCGCGAGCAGTGCGGCGAAGTACACCGTGACTCTCCCACTGGTCATAGACAGTGCCGGTTGACGGTCTGGGTGTCCCCCCGGCGAGTTCGGGGAGCGGGGGAGTTGCTGTTCCAAGCCCCGCCCACTCGGAATCGTGGCAGAAACCACGGCCCGAGGAGAGGTCTTCCGCGCGCTGTGTTCCGCGTCGCGTTTCCCGGACGGCTGTCCGACGCCTGCGTGAGGGGCGGCCAAGGCGTGGCGGCTACCAGCGGAACGTGCGCATGCGCATCTGCTGACGCATCCGTGCCGCCCGGGCGCGGCGCGGCTTCACACGGTCGCGGAGCTCGATGGCCTCGGCCCGCTCGTGCAGGAACTGGGCACGGCGGCGCCGGCGCTCGGCTTCGGTCTCGCGGTCCGGCTCTCGGCCGCCGGGCTCTCTGTCCGGCATGGGCAACACCACCCCAGGTCGTACGTCCACTTTCCCCCGTACGGCGGGTTTGATGCCAGCGCGAGGTGTTCTCAGGGGTTCGGAGCGGGGTACGGCCGACTGCCGCGGGGGAGCCTCGGCGGTCCCGGGAGCGGTCGGGGGGCTCAGGGCGCGGTTACTGTTGACGGCATGCGGATTCACGTCGTCGATCACCCACTGGTGGCGCACAAACTCACCACGCTGCGCGACAAGCGCACCGACTCCCCCACCTTCCGGCGCCTCGCCGACGAGCTGGTCACCCTGCTCGCGTACGAGGCCACCCGGGACGTGCGCACCGAGCAGGTCGACATCGAGACCCCGGTCACCCCGACCACCGGCGTCAAGCTGTCCTACCCGCGCCCCCTGGTCGTACCGATCCTGCGCGCCGGGCTCGGCATGCTGGACGGCATGGTGCGGCTCCTGCCGACCGCCGAGGTGGGCTTCCTCGGGATGATCCGCGACGAGGAGACCCTCCAGGCGTCGACGTACGCGACCCGCATGCCGGAGGACCTCTCCGGGCGCCAGGTGTACGTCCTGGACCCGATGCTGGCCACCGGCGGCACGCTCGTCGCGGCCATCCAGGAGCTGATCAAGCGCGGCGCGGACGACGTCACCGCCGTGGTGCTGCTCGCCGCCCCCGAGGGCGTCGAGGTCATGGAGCGCGAGCTGGCGGGCACGCCGGTGACGGTCGTGACGGCGTCGGTCGACGAGCGCCTCAACGAGAACGGCTACATCGTGCCGGGCCTCGGCGACGCCGGTGACCGGATGTACGGGACCGCGGAGTAGCGCTCAGCAGTCCTTCTTGCCGCTGGACGGCGAGGACGTCGGCTTGGGCTCGGCGAGTACCGCCAGGGCCTTGTCGGCGTCCTCTTTCTTTGCCAGATCCTTGAACTTCGCGCCCAGGATGAGGTCGACCTCGCCGCCCTTGCGGGCGTCCGTGCGGCTCTCGGTGCCCGCGAGCTGCGTGCCGAGCACCGGCAGGGCGGTGTCCGTGGCGGTCTTGGCGCCGAGCAGTATCCCGGTGCCCTTGACCTTCTTGTCGTACGCCTTCGGGGCGTTGTCCACCTTGCCGACGGTGAAGCCGCGCTTCTTGAGCTCGGCCGCCACGTCCTTGGCGAGGCCGCCGCGGGGCGTCGCGTTGAAGACGTTGACCTTGACCTGGCCCGGTTTGGGCAGGGCCTTGGGGGCGGTCGGCTCGGCCGAGGGATCCGGCTTGGCGGCGCAGTCGCTGCGCGAGCTCGCCGCCGTGGCCTTGCTGCCGCCGGTGAAGACGTCGATGAGCTGCAGTGTTCCCCAGCCGATCAGGCCCACCGCGACGACGGACGCGACCACCGCGAGCACGATCCTGCGGCGGCCACGGGGTCGGCGCATACGCGGATATTTGGCCCCCGTGATGCGGTACTTGCCGCCCATGCCGGGGGGAGTGAGCATGCTCATGGGCGCAGCGTAGTGCGACGACGCCGTGATGCCTACTAAATGATCATTGACTTGGGCTCAGTCCAACCCGAAAGGGTCAATGAGGGCGTGGGTGTCCCCTGTCGCGGCTGTTTGCCGGGTTCAGCCCAGTTCGAGGACGCGGGCGTGCAGCACCTGGCGCTGCTGGAGCGCGGCGCGGACCGCGCGGTGCAGTCCGTCTTCCAGGTAGAGGTCGCCCTGCCACTTCACCACGTGCGCGAAAAGGTCGCCGTAGAACGTGGAGTCCTCCGCGAGGAGCGTCTCCAGGTCCAGCTGGCCCTTGGTCGTCACGAGCTGATCGAGGCGGACCGGGCGCGGCGCGACGTCCGCCCACTGCCGGGTGCTTTCCCGGCCGTGGTCGGGGTACGGCCGGCCGTTTCCGATGCGCTTGAAGATCACACGGAAAGCCTACCGGGCAAGGCTCTCCGGGCGCAGCCATGGAGACGGAGTGCGACTCTGGGAAATGACGCCGGAAATCGGGGCAAAACGGGAACACTCAAGCCGGGAACAGGGGCAGAAGTGAGCGACAGCCAGCCGATGCCGTCCACGACGGGGCGTGCGAACCCCTCTAACGAGTCTTCGCCGGTCGCGGGGGTGACGAGCGGAGTCGAGGGTTCCGGCGGGGTTTCCGGTGGGGTTTCTGGTGGGGTGGCCGCTGAGGTCGTCAGCGGGGGTGCCGCTCTGCCGCAGGAAGCCATGGAGATCGTCTCCGGGTACGCCTTCAGCGGGCCCGCGCTGGATCTCGGCGCGCTCCTGTGGGACGGGCGGTGTCTGCCCGACGCCCAGATCCGCATCCCGCTGGCCATGCTCAACCGGCACGGGCTCGTCGCGGGGGCGACCGGCACCGGAAAGACGAAGACCCTCCAGCTCATCGCCGAGCAGCTGGCCGCGCAGGGAGTGCCGGTGTTCCTCGCCGACGTCAAGGGAGACGTCTCCGGGATCTCGCTCCCCGGGGAGAGCGGCGAGAAGGTCGCCGAGCGGGCGCGGGAGGTCGGGCAGACGTGGGAGGCGACGGGCTTCCCCAGTGAGTTCTACGCACTGGGCGGGATCGGTACCGGGATTCCGGTGCGGGCCACGATCACGAGCTTCGGCCCCGTGCTGCTCTCGAAGGTGCTTCAGCTGAACCAGACGCAGGAGCAGTCGCTCGGGCTGATCTTTCATTACGCGGACCAAAAAGGGCTTGAACTGGTCGATCTGAAGGACCTGCGGGCCGTGGTGACGTTCCTGACGTCGGACGAGGGCAAGTCCGAGCTCAAGGGGATCGGTGGTCTGTCCACGGTCACCGCGGGCGTCATCCTGCGGGCGCTCACCGCCTTCGAGGCGCAGGGCATGGGCGACTTCTTCGGGGAGCCGGAGTTCGACACGAGCGAGTTCCTGCGGGCGGCGCCGGACGGGCGTGGGCTCGTGTCGGTGCTCGAACTGCCCGCCGTGCAGGACAAGCCGCAGCTCTTCTCGACGTTCCTGATGTGGCTCCTGGCGGATCTCTACAACGACCTGCCCGAGGTGGGCGACGTGGAGAAGCCGAAGCTCGTCTTCTTCTTCGACGAGGCGCATCTGCTCTTCAACGGGGCGTCGAAGGCGTTCCTTGAGGCGATCACGCAGACCGTGCGGCTCATCCGGTCGAAGGGGGTCGGCGTCTTCTTCGTGACGCAGACGCCGAAGGACGTGCCCGGCGATGTCCTCGCCCAGCTGGGCAACCGGGTCCAGCACGCGTTGCGGGCGTTCACGCCGGACGACCAGAAGGCGCTGAAGGCGACGGTCAGGACGTTCCCGAACTCGGCGTACGACCTGGAGGAGACGCTGACCGCGATCGGCACGGGCGAGGCGGTGATCACGGTCCTGAGCGAGAAGGGCGCGCCTACGCCGGTGGCGGTGACGCGGTTGCGGGCGCCGGAGTCGTTGATGAGGCCGGTGGAGGCGGGGGCGCTGGAGGGGGCGGTGAAGGGGTCGTTGTTGTACGGGCGGTACGCGGAGGCGGTGGATCGGGAGTCGGCCTACGAGAAGTTGACTGCGCGTCAGGCGGAGGCGGAGGCGGCCTCGGCTGCCGCCGAGGCGGAGAAGTCCGCGGAGCGGGGCAAGGGGCAGGGAGCTGGTTCCGGTTCCGGTTCCGGTTCGGGCTCTGGTTCTGGTTCTGGATCGGGCTCTGGTTCTGTCGTTGATCAGGTCGTGGGGAGCGGGATCTTCAAGTCGCTTGCGCGGTCGTTGGGGACGCAGATCGGGCGGGAGATCTCGCGGTCGGTGTTCGGAACGGCTCGGCGCAGACGCTGAGGCCTGGTGGGGACGTCTGGCGTCGGCGTCTGCGTCTGCGTCTGCGCCGAGTGGGGTCAGCGGCCGTTCTGCTCGGCGCTGTGCTTCTTCTCGTCGTGGTCCTCGTCGTCTTCTGTCTGTGACGGGGCCGGGGCGGTGGCCTCGGGGCCGGGAGCGTTGCGTACGGCTTCGGCGCGGAGGAGGGCGTGCAGGGCCGCGTACGGGTCGATGGGCATGGGTGTCTGTCCTTCGTCGGTTCGATGCTGCTGGTGGGGGGGGTGGTCAGTCCGGGGCGGGGACTGTCAGCAGCGGAGGACGACGGAGCGTGGGGCGGGGACGTGGATGCGGCCGCGGGTGGGGAGGGGGCGGCTTCGGCGGGGTTCGCGGGGGCGGGCGGCTGCGGTGGTGGTGACGGGGACGCGGCGCTTTGTGCTGACGCGGAGTGCGCTGTCGGAGGTGTCCTGGTGGGCCTCGCCGGTGGGCTCGGTGGAGACGGCCGCGGGTGGGGAGGGGGCGGCTTCGGTGGGGGCCGCGGGGGCGAGGACGGCACCCAGGAGGGCCAGCAGGATGAGGGCAGCGCGGAGCCACGCGGGGCGGGGTGACGCGGCGCGGCTCATGAGGGGTCATGTCCCCCGGCTGAACCCCGTTGGCATGGCCCGACGCCGAGATCCGCCCTCTTGGGCTACGACCACTGCGGGCGGCTGACGCCGGGTCTGGGCGGTGCGGGTCTGTCTTGGGGGCGGGGCGGGGCGGGGCGGGCTGCTGGTGCGTGGGGGCGCTGCGGTGCGGGTCCGTCTGTGGGTGCGGGGCCGCGCCGGTATGTCCGTCCTCGCTATCGTCCGGTGGTCGCGGGGTTGCTTCGGTGCTGGAGTGCGGGGAACCGTGCTCCGGGCGGACATACCGGCACGTCCCCTTGCGTGCGTTCCCGGCTGCGGGTGCATTCGTGTTGCGGGGCTGGTGCGTCTGTGGGTGCGGGGCCGCGCCGGTATGTCCGTCCTCGCTATCGTCCGGTGGCCGTGTAGCTGCTTCGCTGCTGGAGTGCGGGGAACCGTGCTCCGGGCGGACATACCGGCCCGTCCCCTCGCGAGCGTTCCCGGCTGCGGGTGCGTGGGGGCCGACCTCCCTGGCTGCTGAGGGGAGGCGTCTCTGACGTCGCTCCCCACCCACCCCCGTCTCTGTCGTTCACCCACCCGCCCACCACGTGGACCTCTCCACCCACCCCCGTCTCTGTCGTTCACCCACCCGCCCACCACGTGGACCTCTCCACTTCGGGCAGGGGTGGATGCGGGGTGATCGGGCGGGTGGGTGGGAGAGGCTTGTTCGGTCAGGGGGGTGCCGGGGGTTGGAGAACAGGGCGGGGGCCCAGTAGTGGTTACTTGGCGGAGGCCTTTGCTGCTGCTTTTAGTTGTTGTTTGTGGGTGCGGACCCTCTGGAGGGATTCCGGGCCCGTGATGTCCGCGACCGAGCGATACGCCTCCGGCTCCCCGTACGCCCCCGCCGCCTCCCGCCAGCCCGAAGGCCGTACGCCCAGCTGCTTGCCGAGCAGGGCCAGGAAGATCTGGGACTTCTGCTTCCCGAAGCCGGGGAGGTCGTTCAGGCGCTTCAGGAGGTCCTTGCCGGAGGCGGCGCCCTCCCACAGGGCGGTGGGGTCGCCCTCGTAGTGCTCCACCAGGTAGGCGCAGAGCTGCTGGATCCGCTTCGCCATCGACCCGGGATAGCGGTGCACCGCCGGTTTGGTGGAGAGCAGCGCCGCGAACTCGTCGGGGTCGTACGCCGCGATCTCGTGCGCGTCGAGATCGTCCGCGTTCAACCGCCGCGCGATCGTATGCGGTCCTGCGAACGCCCACTCCATCGGAACCTGCTGGTCGAGCAGCATCCCGACGAGCGCGGCCAGCGGACTGCGGCCGAGGAGCTCATCGGCTTCCGGCTCCTGGGCCAGGTGCAGGGTGACGTCCATGGAGTCGATCATCCCCCGTGGGGCGGGCCTTCGCACGGTGCCCGAAATCCGCGTGCGGCCGCAGCGCCCGCCCCGTTAGCCTCGTCGTATGTCTACGCCCCGCATCTCCTAGCCAGGACACCGGTCTCCACGTCACCCGTGTGTCCATTCGCTACTGCGGAGCGTTACCTCATGATCACCGCCCGACGCATCGACGTCCGCGGCGGCGCCCGCCTCCTGCTGGCCGGCGTCTCCTTCCACATCGCCCCCGGCGACCGCATCGGCCTCGTGGGCCGCAACGGCGCCGGCAAGACCACGCTGCTCAAGACCCTCGCGGGGCAGCTCGCCCCTGCCGAGGGCAGCCTCACGACCACCGGCTCCGTCGGCTATCTCGCCCAGGACCCCGCCGCCGCCGACCCGCACGGCACCGTCACGGCCCGCATCCTCTCCGCCCGCGGCCTCGACCGCGCGGCGCAGGCCCTGCGTACCGCCGAGCGCGCGATGGCCGCCGCCGGAAGCGACGCCGAGCAGCGCCGGGCCATGGCCGCCTATACCCGCGCGGACGACGCGTTCCAGGCGCGGGGCGGGTACGCCGCCGAGGCGGAGGCCGCCCGCGTGGCCGCCGGGCTCGGGCTGCCCGAGCACATGATGGACGCGCCGGTGGGCCACCTCTCCGGCGGCCAGCGGCGCCGCGTCGAGCTGGCCCGGATCCTCTTCTCGCGCCACGACACCCTGCTGCTCGACGAGCCGACCAACCATCTGGACGCCGATTCGGTCGGCTGGCTGCAGGGGTATCTGGGGTCATGGAGTGGTGGGCTCGTGCTCATCAGTCATGACGTCGGGCTGCTCGCGGACACCGTCAATCGTGTCTTCGTCGTCGACCCCGGCCGCGCGGCCCTCGACGTGCACAACACCGGCTGGCACACCTATCTCGACCAGCGCGCCGCGGACGAGCGGCGGCGCGCCCGTGAGCGGGCCAACGCGGAGCGGAAGGCCGCTTCGCTGCGCAGCCAGGCGGAGAAGATGCGCTCGCACGTCGCCACCGCCACCGCCGCGAAGAACATGACCCGCCGCGCCGACCGGATGCTCGCCGCCACCGAGCCCGTGCGGAGGGACGAGCGGGTCGCGCGGATCCGGCTGCCCGAACCCGCGCCGTGCGGGCGTACGCCGCTCGGTGCGGTCAGTCTGGTCAAGGCGTACGGCGGGCGTGGAGTGCTCGGCGGTGTCGATCTCGCGGTCGACCGGGGGAGCCGGCTCGTCGTCCTCGGGCTGAACGGCGCGGGGAAGACCACCCTGCTGCGCATCCTCGCCGGGGCCGAACTCCCGGACAGCGGACGGGTGGTGCACGGCCACGGCGCCCGGCTCGGCTACTTCGCGCAGGAGCACGACACCCTCGACGGCGGGATGACGGTGCGTGAGAATCTCGCCGCCGCCGCGCCCGGTCTCACGGACGGTGAGGTGCGGGGCGTCCTCGGGTCCTTCCTGTTCCGCGGGGACGACGCCGACAAGCCCGCCGCGGTGCTCTCCGGCGGCGAGAAGACGCGGCTCGCGCTCGCGGGGCTCGTGCACTCGGGGGCGAACGTCCTGCTCCTCGACGAGCCCACCAACAACCTCGACCCGGCCTCGCGTGACGAGGTGCTCGGCGCGGTGGGGACGTATCCGGGCGCGATCGTGATGGTGACGCACGACGAAGGGGCCATCGACGCGCTGCGGCCCGATCGCGTGCTGCTCCTGCCGGACGGGACCGAGGATCTGTGGGGTCCGGACCACCGGGAGCTCGTCACGCTCGCCTAGGGCGGGTGCTCCGGCGGCGGCCCGGCCCGCATTCGACATGGAGCCGGGCCGCCCCACGGGACTACTGGATCTCCACGGGGCCGTCGCCCTTGCCGCCGTCCCCCCGGCCGTTGGCGGGGGCGCCCAAGTAGCGCTTGATGTCGACCGGTTCGCGCTCGCCCTGCGTCTGAGCCCGCGCGGTGGGCGTACCGAGGTTGTTGCGCACCGAGTCCAGGATCGTCAGGCCCTGCCCGACGAGTCCGGCCGCGATCTCGCCGAGGCCGTCCGCGCCGTTCAGTACGTTGACGTTGGCACCGGAGAGGCCCGTCGCCGCCTCCTTCACGATCAGCGGCAACTGGTCGATCAGCATCCGGTCCAGCGCGACACGGTCGTACGACGCGGCCGCCTCCGCCTGGATCTTCATCCGCTCGGCCTCGGCGAGGGCAAGGACCCGGATGCGCTCGGCGTCCGCCTCCGCGGGCTTGACCACCTCGGCGACCAGCTGCTGCTGGCGCAACTGGGCGGCGCGCTCGGCCAGTTCGGTGCGCGCGTCGAGCACCTCCTGCTGGGCGTGCGCCTCCGCGAGGGGGCCCGCCTGGGCGGCCTTGGCCTGGGCCCGCTCGACCTCGGCGGAGTACTGGGCCCGCACGATCGCGGTCTGCCGCGCGTACTCGGCCTGGTTCCGCGCCGCCTCCTGCTCGGCCTCGGCCGCGGCCTGGGTGGCCTTGGCCTGGGCGATCTGGGCCTGGCGCTGGATGGCGGCCTTGTGCGGGGCGGACATGGCGTCGATGTAGCCGGTGTCGCCGTCGTCGATCGACTGGATCTGCAGCGAGTCCACGTGCAGGCCGATCTTCGCCATCTCGGACTTCGAGGTGTCAAGGACCTCGGTGGCGAGCTTCTGCCGCTCGGTGACGATCTCCTCGACGGTCATCGAGCCGATGATGGAGCGCAGATGACCGGCGAAGATACGGCCGGTCAGGACGGACATCTGGTCCTGGTCGGAGAGGAAGCGCTGGCCCGCGTTGACGATGCTCTCCTTGTCGTTGCCGACCTTGAAGGCGATCACCGCCCGCACCTTCAGGGCGATGCCCTGCCGGGTCACGCAGTGCTCGACGACCTCCGCCTCGCACATGGACAGGGTCAGGAAGCGGGTCTTGCGGAAGATGGGGAGCACGAACTTGCCGTGCCCCGTCACCACCCGGAACGGGGCGCCGCCGAGGCCTCGTCTGCCGCCGGAGATCAGCATCGCCTCGTCGGGGGCGGGAACGCGGTAACCGAACATGGATCGACTCCTCAGCCGGCGCCGTCGGCGCGGTCGCCGTCCAGCGATTTCAACGGGCCCAACGGGTCCAATGGGTCCAACGGATCCAACGGGTCTGCCCACTTGATGACATCGACCTGGCGGCTGCCCCGCGAATCGATCACGAGCACGGTGGCGCCGCGCGGCAGCGGCTCGTCGGACCAGGCGAGAAACGTCTCGGAACCTCCTCGGATCCGCACCAGGACCTCTCCGGGCCCCGCGGATCCGCGTGTACCGATGACGAGCTCACCGGTACAGCCGATCACAGCCTCATCCGGCGCCATCGGCGGCCGCCTCCCCCATGTCACGCAGGCTCTGTCTGATCCTGACCATAGCGGCAGGCGGGCGGGTCGCCCATGCCCGACAGGGTCATCCGACCGTCAAGAACGAGGGCTCCCTGCCCGCCCGTTCACCCCACGGCGCCCTTCTGAGGCAGGAGCGACCGCAGCCCTCTGCGCCCCTGTGCTTGCATACGTTGATGCGCCACGACACCGCCCCTCGCATCCGCCCCCGCCGCGCCTCCGACCTCCCCGCCTGCGTGGAAGCCCTCGGCCAGGTGCACATCGCCGACGGGTACCCCACCAACTGGCCCGAGCGGCCGGGCGACTGGCTGGCCGGGGGATCGCTGATCGGGGCCTGGGTGGCCGAGCTCGGCGGTCGCGTCGTCGGCCATGTCGCGCTCTGCCGGAGCGGGGCGGATGACGTGGCCCCTGCCCTGTGGAGCGGGCGCGAGGGCCTGGCGGGGGAGCGGGTCGCTGTCGTCAGCCGGCTGTTCGTCGCGCCCGGGGCCCGCGGGCACGGGATCGGGGCGATGCTCCTTGACCAGGTCGTCGCCGAAGCACGGGAGTTGGGGCAGGCCGCCGTCCTGGACGTCGTCGCGTCCGACACCTCGGCCATCGCGCTCTACGCACGTACGGGCTGGCGATTCCTCGGCACCGGCGAGCAGTACTGGACTCCGGGGCAGACCGTCACCCTTCGGTCCTACGCCGCACCCGAAGCCGAAGTGGACGCCGCCCCCGAAGCCTCTGCCAGCTGAGTCACCGCCGACCGCAGCGCCTCCAGGAGTCCCCCTACCGCCGGGCGGTCCGGCGCCGGGCCCCGTACCGCCGCGTAGATCGAGCGGATCGGCACCGGGTTGTGGACCTCGCGGACCACCACGCCGGAGTGGGGCGTGTCCAGGCCGAGTTCGGGGACCAGGCTGACGCCGAGGCCCGCGGCGACGAAGCCCTGTGCCGTGGCGTAGTCCCCGCTCTCCACCACGAAGTCCGGGCTGAAGCCGGCCGCGCCGCACGCCTCCAGGATGGGGTCGAGGCACGGCCCCGGCGACTCGCTGGCGACCCACGGCTCGTCGGCCAGGTCCGTCATGTCGAGCAGCCGCTTGGCGGCGAGCGGGTGCCCCGCGGGGAGCACGGCGTGGTAGCGGTCGTCCAAGAGATGCTCGAACCGGACCCCGTCCACGCCCAGTTGGCCCCGCGGCCTGACCACCAGGGCCAGATCCGCCCGCCGGTCCCGCACCTCGGGCATCGGGTCGTCGGGATCCGACAGCTTCAACTCGACCTGTACGCGGGGCTGCGCGCGCCGCAGCGCGGCCAGTGCGGGGGCGACGAGTGTCGAGCCCGCCGTCGTGAAGTACCGCATCGAGACCCGGCCCGTCCGCCCCTCCCGCAGCTCGGCGAGCGCGGTCTCCGCCTCGGCGATCTGCTTGCCGATCGTGACCGCGTACTCGGTGAGCAGCCGCCCGGCGTCCGTCGGCCGCACCCCGCGGCCGGTGCGCTCCAGGAGGGCGATGCCCGCCTCCTTCTCCAGGGCGGCCATCTGCTGGCTCACCGCGGAGGGCGTGTACCCGAGATTGCGGGCCGCGGCCGTCACGGAGCCGCTGGTGACCACCGCCCGGAGGACCTGCATGCGCCGCGTATCAAGCATGCAGTCCAGCTTAACTCTCCCCCTGAATTCTTACGCACAACTAATGAGGGGGGTGGGCGAGCGGTGGATAAAGTCAGCACCCGGTGCGCGACAAGTGCGCGACAGTGCGCGACGACCGACTGTGTCACCCACGACCGTGTCACGGACGAAGGAGCGGAACATGTCCTACCCAGAGCCGCGCTATCTCGGCGAGGAAGGCGAGATCAACGCGGTGTTCAGGCCCGTCGACCAGGAGCCCGAGGTGGTCCGCCCCGGCGGGAACGCCACGCACTACCTCGCGACGCACGCCTCCACCGGCGGTGAATTCGGCCTCTACAAGGTGGATCTGGGCCCGAAGTCGCCCGGCCCGAGCACCCACTTCCACAAGTCGATCTCGGAGTCGTTCTTCGTCCTGTCGGGACAGGTCCAGCTCTACGACGGCGACCGCTGGATCACCGGCGGCCCCGGCGACTTCCTCTACGTCCCGGTCGGCGGCCTGCACGCCTTCAAGAACGACAGCGACGACCCCGCCTCCATGATCATGCTCTTCTCGCCGGGCGCCCCGCGCGAGGAGTACTTCGAGCAGGTGGCGGAGATGGCCCAGAAGGGCGGCAAGGAATTCGGCGAGTTCCTCGTCAAGCACGACAGCTTCTTCGTCGACCGCTGAGGGGAGAGAGCGGATCAGCCTCCGTGTCCGGTCGCCCGTGCGTTGCGCCGGAAGTCCGACCAGACCGGCGAGGAGCAGGCACCGCAGTCGGTGCCGAAGAACTCGCCGCGCGCTTCCTGGTCGCCCATCAGGAAGTAGCGGAACCAGGCGGTGACCGGGCCGCGGAACCCGCCGCCGTCCCCGGCGGGGGTCACGTGCGTGGCGCCCGCCAACTCCCCGTAGACGGCGGGGATGTGATCCGCGCTCTCGTACCGGGGGATCACCAGGAGCTCGGGGGCCACCACCGGGTCGTGCTCGCCGCCGAGGATGAACATGGGCCCCTTGAGGTCGCCGACCCTGCCCAGGGGGCCCGGTTCGATGGGGACGGTGACGTCGACGCGCGGGTCGGCACCGGCGTTGATCGCTCCGCCGCCGCCCTGCGAGTGGCCCGCCGCGCCGACCTTCTCCAGGTCGACCTTGCCGTAGTACGGGCTCTTGGGGGCATCGGCGGCCTTCTTCACCACGTCGAGGCCGCCGAGCATGGCGTGGCCGGTCCCCGACTGCGTGGTGTTCGCGGCGACCACGATGAACCCGTGCGACGCGAGGTGCTTCAGGAGCCCGTCGTAGATGACCGGGGTCACGAACGTGCCGTTGCCCCAGATGATCACCGGGTGCTTCGCGCAGCCCCTGCTGCCCAGTTCGGTCGGGCGCAGAATGGTGTGGCTCAGCCCGGCGCGCTCCTTGGTCACGGCGAAGGGCCCTTCGTCGGCCCACCGGCCGCCCACCGAAGGGCAGTCGGCAGCCGCGCGGGCCGTCGTCGCCCCCGGCCGGGTATCCGGCTGCGCGAGCGACTGGCCCGTGAGAGCGGCCGACAGCGCGAGCGACGCGGCGAGCACGGCGGCGGACCGCCGGGCCCCGCGGATTCCTGGCATAGGGGTCCCCTGTCCTGAGGCGCGGGCGCAGGCGCGGGCGAGGGCGCGGGCCGTCACGGGCGCGTCGCGGCCTGGGCGACGGCCGTCCCGAAGGCGGCCATGCCGCGGGCGTTGGGGTGCAGCGGGGCCGCGACGCTGGTGGGCAGCAGGCCCTCGATGTAGCGCTCGGCCGGTGCGGCGCAGGTGTCGTGTCCGGCGCTGACGGCGGCGGTGTCGACGTAGGTGGCGCCGTGGGCCCGGCTCTGTTCGGCGAGCACGCCGTTGAGCTGGTTCACGCGCGCCTGGAGGTAGTTGGCGTCCTTGTCCCACAGGGGCTGGGTGGGCCAGCAGCCGTCCTTGCGGACGTAGGTGGCGTAACCCGCCACGACGACACGGGCGTTCGGCGCGCGCCGGTGCACCTCGTCCAGGGCCTGCCCGAAGGTGGCGCTCCAGGCGTCGATGGCCTTCGCGGTGGGGTCGCCCTCGGCGGCGGCGGTGTCGGCACAGGAGACGCCGGTGGGCTTCGGCAGGAGGTTGACGCAGCCGAGCGCCTTGGTGACGAGGCTGACGTCGTTGCCGCCGATGGTCAGGGTCACCAGGTCGGTGCCGGGCTCAAGAGCCTCGTACTGCGGCGCGAGCAGCCCGAACTGCCGCCCGGAGAAGTCGCTCACCTTCGCGCCCGAGCAGCTGACGTCGGTGAGCTTCGCGCCCAGCGCCTTGGCCGCCACGGCCGGGTAGTTGTGGTCGGAGCGCAGACAGGACAGCTGGCTCTGGCCGGGGATGAGAGGCCCCGCGGCGAACGAGTCGCCGATGGCGACGTACTCCAGGGGCTCGTCGGCCTTCGACGACACCGCCCCGGCGGCCGGAGCCGTTCCGATGACGCAGGCGGACAGGGCGGCGGCCATGACCGCGGTGGTACGGGCGCGTGTGGGGCGCACGGGCTCTCCTGTGTGGGGTGTACCGGGGGTAACGGACGCCCTTATGATCCGGGCCATCGCCGCCTCGGTGTCCTAGGCGCGCAACCAGACTTTCCGAGGGGTCAGTTGTGACCGGTGACAAAAGCGTGGGCCGCTTCCTGATCGCCGACGTACCGGGCCTCGCCGCGACGGTCACCCGGCGCATCGCGGACGGCCTCCCGGTCTACGGCCGGCTGCCCGCCGAGGAACTGCACGGAGACGTCAGGGCCATCGTCGTCATGACGATCCGCGCCTTCGCCGAGGTGCTGCGCACGGAGCGGATGCCGCCCCCGGAGTTCCTGGAGACCGTGCGCCGCTCGGCGGCCAGACGGGCGGAGGAACGCCTCCCCGTGGACGCGGTCGTCAGCGCCTATCACTACGGGGCCCGCATCTGCGTCGAGGAGGTCGCGGCGACGGCCGAACCGCAGGACCTGATCGAGGCCCACCGGCTGCTGCTCGACTGCCTGCGGGAGATCACTGCCGCCGTCACATCGGGATACGTGGAGGAGAGCCAGTCGCTGATCGGGGAGCGGGACGCGGCCCGGCACACGGCCCTGTCCGCGCTCCTCGACGGCCTCGACGACCGGGTGGACGCGGGCGGCGCCCGGCTCGACCCCGCCCACCTGGGGATACGTCTCCCGCCCTGCTATCTGGTGCTCGCCTTCACCATCGGCCGCCACCCCGACGAGGACCGCGAGGACGTCGACGCCACCGTGGCATCCCGGCGCAAGATCAGACGCCTGCGTACGGAGCTCGACCGCGCCCTCGGCCACCCCGTCCTCTCCCGCCTGTCCGCCGACGAGGGCCTCGCGCTCATCCCGTCCGAGACCGCACCGGACCGTGCGCCCGAAGCCGACCGGGCACGCCTCGAGAACCTGACGCGATCCCTGATCACCGTCAGCGGAGTGCCCCTGACCGCGGGCGTCGCCGCGAGCGCACCGGCCGACGTCCCGCACGCCGTCCGCCTCGCCACCGAACTGCGCGACACCGCGGTGGGCACGGGACGGCCGCCGGGCGTCTACCCCCTGACGGCGCTGCTCCTCGACTACCAGCTCACCCGCGCGAGCCCCGCCCGCGCCCACCTGGCCGCACTCCTGTCCCCCCTGGCGGAGGGGCCGGACCTGACGGCGACCCTGCGGACGTACTTCGCGTCGAACCTGGACCGCAGACGGACGGCGGCACGCCTGCACGTGCACCCCAACACCGTCGACTACCGCCTGCGCCGCATCGCGGCCCTGACCGGCCTCGACGTCGCCGCGCACACGGATCTGCTGACGCTGCGGGCGGCACTGACGGCGTACGACGCGTCGGGGACGTCCTGAGGACGGGCGTGACGAGGGCAGGCGTGCCACTCGCGGATTGCGGGCCGGGCCGAGCGGCGGGATCCTGGAGAGGTCAGCTCTGCTGCTGGCGGGGGGCGCCAGGACGCCGGCGCACATCCGCTCACCGACGGCCCGACAGGGGAGAGGCCGGGTGGGAGAAGCGGTCCGCGTCTCGGCAAGGAGCCCGTCATGGACGGCACCACCCTCGACGACATGAGGGCCGCGCTCCGCGGCCCGGTCATCGGCCCGCAGGACCCCGAGTACGACCGGGCCCGCACGATGTACAACGCGATGATCGACAGGCGCCCCGCCGCCCTCGTGCGGTGCTCCGACGCCGCGGACGTCATGGCCGCCGTCGACTTCGTCCGCGACCGGGACCTGGAACTCGCCGTCCGGGGCGGCGGCCACAGCGGTGCCGGGCTCTGCGAGGTCGACGACGGCGTCACCATCGACCTGTCGCCCATGCGCTGGGCACGCGTCGACCCGGTGGCGAGGACGGCCCGGGTAGGCGGCGGCAGCCAGCTCGGCGACCTCGACCACGCGGCCCACGCCTTCGGCCTCGCCACCCCCGCCGGAATCATGTCGACGACGGGCGTCGGGGGCCTCACCCTCGGCGGCGGCCACGGCCACCTCACCCGCAAGTACGGCCTGACGATCGACAACCTCGTCGCCGCTGACGTCGTCCTCGCCGACGGCAGCTTCGTCACCGCGAGCGAGTCCCAGCACCCGGACCTGTTCTGGGCCCTGCGCGGCGGCGGCGGGAACTTCGGCATCGTGACGTCGTTCCGCTTCCGGCTGCACCCGGTGGGCGACGTGGTCGTCGGACTCACCGTGTGGCCGGTGGACATGACCCGCGACGTGCTGCGCTGGTACCGCGACTTCCTGCCGCAGGCACCCGACGACCTGAACGGCTTCTTCGCCGCACTCACCGTCCCGCCGGGCCCGCCGTTCCCGGAGGAGATACACGGCCAGAAGATGTGCGGTGTCGTGTGGTGCTGGACGGGCGACCCGGACGACGCCGAGAAGGCCCTGGCCGCGGTGAACGAACCGGGCCCGCCCGCCTTCCACTTCACCGCGCCGATGCCCTACCCCGCGCTGCAGACCATGTTCGACGAGCTGATCCCCACCGGACTCCAGTGGTACTGGCGCGGCGACTTCTTCGACCGGATCACCGACGACGCGATCGACGTGCACGCCAAGTACGCCGAGAACCTCCCCACCGACCTGTCGACGATGCACCTCTACCCGGTCGACGGAGCGGCCGCCCGTGTCGACCAGGAGGACACCGCGTGGGGCTACCGTGACGCGGTCTGGTCAGGAGTCATCGGCGGCATCGACCCGGACCCGGCCAATGCGGGGACGATCAGGCAGTGGTGCGTCGACTACTGGGAAGAGCTGCACCCGCACTCCATGGGCGGCGCGTACGTCAACTTCATAGGCGAGGGCGAGAGCCAGAGCCGCGTGAAGGCCACCTACCGCGACCACTACGCCCGGCTCACCCGCATCAAGAACGCCTACGACCCGGAGAACCTCTTCCACGCCAACCAGAACATCGCGCCGGCTTCGTGAGCTCGTGCGGGGAAAAACGGGGCGGAGAACGTCGAAGGGCCCCACCGCGAACGGTGGGGCCCTGCAACGTTAGTGCCCGGTGAGGCACTGGCGGAGGATACGAGATTCGAACTCGTGAGGGGTTGCCCCCAACACGCTTTCCAAGCGTGCGCCCTAGGCCACTAGGCGAATCCTCCGCCGCAAACAATACAAGACGTTGAGGAGTGCTCGCGAACACGATCCGCCTCCGGTCCCAAGATCGCTTCCGAGATCGTCCCGGGGCGGGTGCCGGGGCCGGACCGACGTGGCTTCCGGCCCAGGGGATCCGCTAGGGTGGGCGTCAGCCCCTCACGTGGCGCTATCTGACTGAACTCCCCCAGGGCCGGAAGGCAGCAAGGGTAGGTTGGCTCTGGCGGGTGCGTGGGGGGCGCTTTGCGTTCGCGGTATGTGTTGTCAGTGGGCGCCTATAACCTCGTATGCGTGTCGTCTCTCGCGTTGTACCGCCGCTATCGCCCGGAGTCGTTCGCCGAGGTCATCGGGCAGGAGCATGTAACCGACCCGTTGCAGCAGGCGCTGCGCAACAACCGGGTCAACCACGCCTACCTGTTCAGTGGTCCGCGCGGCTGCGGCAAGACGACCAGCGCGCGCATCCTGGCCCGCTGCCTCAACTGTGAGCAAGGTCCCACTCCGACACCCTGCGGCGAGTGCCAGTCCTGCCGGGACCTGGCGAGGAACGGCCCGGGTTCGATCGACGTCATCGAGATCGACGCCGCTTCGCACGGCGGTGTGGACGACGCCCGTGACCTGCGCGAGAAGGCCTTCTTCGGCCCGGCGAGCAGCCGGTACAAGATCTACATCATCGACGAGGCCCACATGGTCACGCCGGCGGGGTTCAACGCCCTGCTGAAGGTGGTGGAGGAGCCGCCGGAGCACCTCAAGTTCATCTTCGCGACGACGGAGCCCGAGAAGGTCATCGGGACGATCCGCTCGCGCACGCACCACTATCCGTTCCGCCTCGTGCCGCCCGGGACGCTCAGGGAGTATCTGGCGGACGTGTGCGGCCGTGAGCAGATGGCCGTCGAGGAGGGCGTGTTCCCGCTGGTCGTGCGGGCCGGTGCCGGTTCCGTGCGTGACTCGATGTCCGTCATGGACCAGCTCCTCGCGTCCGCGGCGACGGACGGTGTGACGTATGCCATGGCGACGTCCCTTCTCGGTTACACGGACGGGACGCTGCTCGACGCCGTGGTGGAGGCCTTCGCTTCCGGGGACGGGGGCGCCGCCTTCGAGATCGTCGACAGCATCATCGAGGGCGGCAACGACCCGCGGCGCTTCGTCGCCGACCTTCTGGAGCGGCTGCGGGACCTGGTGATCCTCGCGGCGGTTCCGGACGCGGCGGAGAAGGGGCTCATCGACGCCCCGTCGGACGTCGTGGAGCGGATGCAGGCGCAGGCGGGTGTCTTCGGCGGTGCCGAGCTCAGCCGCGCGGCCGACATCGTGAACGAAGGCCTGACGGAGATGCGGGGGGCGACCTCGCCCCGGCTGCAGCTCGAGCTGATCTGCGCGCGCGTGCTGCTTCCGGCCGCGTACGACGACGAGCGCTCGCTCATGGCCCGGCTCGACCGGCTCGAGCGGGGCGGCAACTTCATGGCGGGCGGTCAGGGCGGTCAGGGCGGCGGTCCTGGTCCCGCGATGGCGTACGTTCCTGGGCCCGACGCCCATGCGGGAGGGCAGCCGCAGGGGGGCGCGGGGCCGCAGGTCGCTTCGGGTCCGCCGGGTCCGCCGGTTCCGCCGGGGGGCGGGGCTGCGGCGGCGCGGGCGGCTGTGCGGGGCGGGGGGGCGGCGCCTGAGCCCGAGGCTCCTGCTGCTGCTCCTGCTCAGGCTGCGCCGCCGCCGGTGCAGGCGGCTCCTGCTACCGCTCCCGCTCCCGCGGCTCCGGCTGCCGCGCCGGCCGGTGAGCGCCGCCCCGGTGGGTGGCCCACGGCTTCGGCGCCGGGGAGCGGACCTGCGCAGGAGGCTCCTCGCCCGGGGGGCTGGCCCACGGCCGCGTCCGCGGGTGGCGGTGCTCCGGCGGCCCCGCAGCAGCCCGCGCCGGCTGCCCCTGCTCCGACGCCTGCTCCGGCTGCGGCTCCGGCTGCGCCTCAGGCCCAGGCTCCGGTGGGCGGGCCCGACCCGCGCACCCTGTGGCCGAACATCCTCGACGCGGTGAAGGGCCGCCGCCGCTTCACCTGGATCCTGCTGAGCCAGAACGCCCAGGTGGCGGGCTTCGACGGGACGACACTGCAGATCGGCTTCGTCAACGCGGGCGCGCGGGACAACTTCGCCAGCAGCGGCAGCGAGGATGTGCTGCGGCAGGCGCTGTCCGAGCAGTTCGGGGTGCAGTGGAAGGTCGAGGCGATCGTCGACCCCTCGGGGGGCTCTGCGCCGCCGCCCGCGGCGGGCAACTTCGGAGGCAGCGCGCCGCCGCCGGCCCGCCCGGCTCCGCAGCAGCAGTCGCCGCAGCCTCCGCCGCCCGCCGCCGGCCGGGCGCAGGCGCAGGCGCCGACTCCCGCACCGGCCCCGGAGCGGCACGTCCCGGACCACGTGTCCGCGGAGGACGACATTCCGGCGGACGACGACCCCGACCTGGTCGAGTCGGCACTGTCCGGCCACGACCTGATCGTCCGTGAACTGGGCGCCACGATCGTCGAGGAATACAACAACGAACCCTGATCCACTGCGTGGCTGACCCGGGGCGGTGCTGCCCCGCTCGCCGGACCGGGGGCCCGGCCAGGCCTAGCCCTGTCGGTGCCTTCGCCTGCGGCCCGGGGCCCGGACAAGCCCGCCGCTTCGCGCCGGATCTCTCCCGCCCACCCACCCGTTACCCCGCAGCGCGGTTCGGGTGCGGGAGTGCCGCTGCCCTATCCCGCCGCTTCGCGCCGGATGCTCCCCGCCCACCCACCCGTTCACCCCGGGGCAATCGGGTGGGTGGGCGGGAAAGATCCGCCGCGGAGCGGCGGGCCAGTCCGAAGACGGCCCGCAGGCGAAGGCACGGCACTCCCGGCGAAGGACAGCGAAGGGAGCGCCGGGTCGGGTGAGGGGCGCCCCGGACGCCGGACCCGCGGGCGAAGGCACGGCGCCCCCAGCCAGGGAGAGCCAATCGAGCGCCGGGCAGCGGGACCGCCCGCGCGGTGCCCGAAGCCAGGGCGAGCAAGGGCAAGTCAGGGGCCGCCCCCCGCGGCCCCGCAGCCGTGGAGAGCCGCAGAAGCCCTCCCCAGCCTGGAGGAACGTACAACCGCCGGAGGCTTCCCCGCTGGGGCTCCCGTACGAACGCACCGGCCCGCGCCAGCTAGGCTGACGCCCGTGAAGGTCCTCGTCATCGGCAGTGGTGCCCGCGAACACGCCCTGTGCCGCTCTCTGTCCCTCGACCCCGACGTCTCCGCCCTGTACTGCGCCCCCGGCAACGCCGGCATCGCGGACGTGGCCGAGCTGCACCCGGTCGACGCCCTCGACGGCAGCGCGGTGTCCGCCCTCGCCACCCGGCTCGGCGCCGATCTGGTGATCGTGGGCCCGGAGGCGCCGCTCGTCGCCGGAGTCGCCGACGCCGTACGCGACGCCGGTATCCCCTGCTTCGGGCCCTCCGAGGAGGCCGCCCAGCTGGAGGGCTCCAAGGCCTTCGCCAAGGACGTGATGGCGGGCGCCCAGGTCCCCACCGCGCGGTCCTACGTCTGCACGACCCCCGAAGAGATCGATGAGGCGCTCGACGCCTTCGGTGCGCCCTACGTCGTCAAGGACGACGGGCTCGCCGCCGGGAAGGGCGTCGTCGTGACGGACGACATCGACGCCGCCCGCACCCACGCCCTCGCCTGCGACCGCGTCGTCATCGAGGAGTTCCTCGACGGCCCCGAGGTCTCCCTCTTCGCCATCACGGACGGCGTCACCGTCGTACCGCTCCAGCCCGCGCAGGACTTCAAGCGCGCGCTCGACGGCGACGAAGGCCCGAACACGGGCGGCATGGGCGCGTACTCCCCGCTCCCCTGGGCCGACCCGAAGCTGGTCGACGAGGTCATGCAGAGCGTGCTCCAGCCGACCGTCGACGAGCTGCGACGGCGCGGCACCCCGTTCTCGGGGCTGCTCTACGCGGGCCTTGCGATCACCAGCCGCGGCGTACGCGTCATCGAGTTCAACGCCCGCTTCGGCGACCCCGAGACGCAGGTCGTCCTCGCCCGCCTGAAGACCCCGCTCGCCGGTGTCCTGCTGGCCGCGGCGAACGGCACCCTCGTCGACCTGCCCCCACTGCGCTGGAGCGACGACGCCGCGGTGACCGTGGTCATCGCCTCGCACAACTACCCGGAGACCCCGCGCACCGGCGACCCCATCGAAGGACTCGACGATGTCGCGGCACAGGATGCCCCCGACGCGTACGTCCTGCACGCGGGGACGAAGCGCGACGGCGACGCCGTGGTCAGCGCGGGCGGCCGTGTGCTCTCCGTGACGGCGACCGGCACGGATCTGACCGCGGCGCGCGAGCGCGCGTACGCGGCGCTGTCCCGCATCCGCCTCGACGGCTCCCAGCACCGCACGGACATCGCGGCGAAGGCGGCGTCGGAGGCGTGACACAAGCCCCGTAAAGGTCTCCCTCGCGTCTCCCTCGCATCACCTGCGCGTCACCCGCGAAACGCTCTCAGGCCCCGGATCCAACACTGGATCCGGGGCCTGATCGTCATCCACCCCGTCATCCACCTTTACCCAAAGCCATTCCATCGAGTGACCGCTGGCCCATCCGGCTGACGATGCCCGGCGCCCCAACTAGGGTGCGGCGCAAGCGGTTAAGGGTGCCCAGAGCCAAACAGACCACCGGCATTGCGATGTCAGTGGCGGGTGCCACAGTGGGGGAGTGAGCAAATCCATCGGCGGCTGCCGTCCGCCCGCGGTCCCGGCCCTCGGCCGGGGAGCAGGCGGCACAGGCAGCAGGGGGTGACATCGGTCGTGTCAGGTACGGGTGTGGAGGTGGGCGTGCAGTCCGCACGTTCCCAGGCGCTCGCCGTGCTGCGCATCCGCAGCAGGGCGCTCGCCGTCGCACTGCTGCCCGCTGCCGTCGCCGTCGTGCTGATCGCGGGCGGGGCCACGGGCCATGCCACCGGCGGGAGTTGGGACGTCGTGCGCGGCGTCGTGACGGTCGTCGCCGTCCTCGTGCTGATCGCCGCCGCGGGCATCGCGCTCGTCGTCGCGCGGTCCAGGCCCGCCGTCAGCCCGACCGTCCCGATCGCAGAGGGCTCGGCCCCCGATCTGTATCGCCTGGTGCGGGACCTCGCCGACCGCCTGGACGTGCCCGCGCCCTCGGCGATAGCGCTCACCCCGGACTGCGACAGCTGGCTGGAGGACCGCACGCACCCCGCGCACGGCCCGCCCGCGGAGGCCCCCGCGGACGCGGCTGAGCCGGTGGGCAACGGCGTACGTGACAGTCGCCCCGCCCCGCGCCGCCAGGCCCCCGTGGCTCCGGTGCTCGTCATCGGCTCCCCGTTCCTGTGGTGGATGCGGGTCGGCGAGCTCCGCGCGGTGCTCGCCCCGGTCGTGGCAGGCACGGGCCCCTCGGCGCACCCCGACATAGCCGCGGCCCGGCGCTTCATCCGCGGTCTCGACGCCGCGGTCGCGGTCACCTCCGCCCCGGGGCGCGGTCCGCTCGTGCGTGCGGTCCTCGGCGGCGCCGGCTGGGTGGTGCGGCTGCTCCTGCGCAGCTGCCGCGGGCATGCGGGCGAGATGGAGCGCGGGGTCGCGGCGGCCGCCGCCGAGCGCGCCCAGGCCGTGGACTACGGGGTGCGGATCGTCGCCCAGGAGCAGGTGGGCCTGGCGTATGCCGGGTGGGACCGGCTCCTGACCAAGGTCGCGCTGCCCGCCTGGCGGATGGGGCGCTGGCCGTCGCGTCTGGACGCGGGCGTCGTCTCCGCCCTCACCGAGCTCTCCCGCAGGGACCGCCTGGCCGAGGGCTTCACGTCCCGCCTGGGCGAGCGCCCCGCCTGTGACCTCCTGGAGGAGCCGGGTTCGGTGGACGAGGCGGCTTCGCTGCTCGCCGCCCGCCTCTTCCACGGCGGCCCCGCCGAGCAGGGCCCGGACTGGGCGCCGGTGGCGTGGCAGGAGTATCCGGACGAGGTCGTCGACCGCAAGTGGCGCATGGACGCCGCCCGCCTCCACCGGGTCCTCGACTCCCTGGGCGTCAGCCACTCCGCCGACCCGACGGCCCCCGACTCCGAGGGGCCGACGCTGGGCCGCGTACTGGACCATCTGACGGCGCAGGACAGCGGACCAGCTCTCGCGACCGAGCCCACCGCAGCGCCCCTCATCCCGGGCAGCGCAGAGCCCCTGGACGCCGAATTGCCCTCGTACGGCGAAGAGTCCGCGTACGGCGAAGAGTCCGCGTACGGCGAAGGGCCCGCGTACGGCGAAGAGTCCTCGTACGGCGAAGAACCCGTCGACCCCGAGGAGTCCACCGACGGCCCCGGCGGACTCCTCGCCGCGGGCCTCAGTGCGGAGATCGCCCGCGAGGAAGCCGCCGCCCCGCCCCGCCCCGCGCCCACGGGACAGGGCCCGGACGACGCGCTCTGGGACGACGGCATGCTGCCGCTGTTCCCGCTCCAACCGCCGCGTACGGGACGGGAGTTGCTGGCCGATCACGTCACGGCGCTGGTCTGCTGCGCGGCCGTGGACACGGCGGACGCGGCCCCCGGTCTCGACTGGCTGGACGGCCCGTCCCTCCTGATCGACGGCGTGCGGGCGGCGGACCTCACACCGCACGTCCGGAGCCTCGTGGAGGACGGCGACTCCATCCCGCTGCGCGGCTGGCTGGCCCGCCTGGGCGTCCGCCCGGAGAAGCCGGTCCGGCTGGTCTGAGCCCCCACTCTCCGGAACGCTCCCTTCCGTTCTCGTCGATTAGCGACGAACGGTGACGGAGTGCGTGCGTAATGTGATGTGCTGGGATCGACCGCCGGTCCGGACATGTCAGCGGCACCACACAGGGACAGCGCGCAGAGCAATCTCGGGGGAGCAGCGAGGGAGGGGTACACATGGGGTCGGAGCAGATCCGCAGGTGGGAATCGGGCGCCTTGGCGCACGCCGTGACCGACCCCTTCGGCCAAGGGCCTCTGCCCTGGCTCCGAGGCGCCGAGCACTACTTCGACGACACGGGCCAGGTCGTCCCCTGGTACGTCGACCACGCTCCGTCACCCGGCGCGCAGAACATCCCCGCGCCCCGCAACCGCACCCGTACGAACGGCCCCCGCACCGCCGACGACGTGCACGGCCAGATCAAGGGCTTCGCGTCCACCGGCGCCGCGGCCCCCGGCGAGGCGATCGACTTCCACGTGACGGTGGACCCGCCCCAGCAGTTCAGCGTCGACATCTACCGCATCGGGCACTACGGCGGAGACGGCGCCAGCAAGATCACCACGAGCCCGCGCCTCTCCGGCATCGTCCAGCCGCCCCCGCTCACCGCCGACCGCACGGTCTCCTGCCACCACTGGTGGCTCTCCTGGCGTCTGCAGATCCCGAGTTACTGGAGCGTCGGGGCGTACGTGGCGGTGCTCACGACGGTCGACGGCTATCGCTCGCACGTCCCGTTCACGGTCCGCGACGACCACCGGGCCGATCTGCTCCTGCTCCTGCCGGACATCACCTGGCAGGCGTACAACCTCTACCCCGAGGACGGCCGCACGGGCGCCAGCCTCTACCACGCATGGGACGAGAAGGGCCGCCTCCTGGGCGAGAGCGAGGCCGCCCACACGGTCTCCTTCGACCGTCCGTACGCGGGCGCGGGCCTGCCCCTGCACGTGGGCCACGCCTACGACTTCATCCGCTGGGCCGAGCGGTACGGCTACGACCTCGCGTACGCCGACACCCGCGACCTGCACGCGGGCCGCATCGATCCGACCCGCTACCGAGGCCTGGTCTTCCCGGGCCACGACGAGTACTGGTCGTCGAACATGCGCCGCACCACGGAGAAGGCCCGCGAGCACGGCACGTCCCTCGTCTTCCTCTCCGCCAACACGATGTACTGGCAAGTGGAGTTGGGCCCTTCCCCGTCCGGCGTGGCGGACCGCCTGCTGACCTGCCGCAAGCGGGGCGGCCCCGGAAAGCCGACCCTCTGGCGCGAGCAGGACAAGGCCGAACAGCAACTCCTGGGCATCCAGTACGCGGGCCGGGTCCCTGAGCCCGCACCCCTCGTCGTGCGCAACGCCGACCACTGGCTGTGGGAGGCGACCGGCGCGCACGAGGGGGACGAGATCGAGGGCCTGGTCGCGGGCGAGGCCGACCGCTATTTCCCGCGCACCGCGCTCCCGGAGCACCAGGGCCGCATCCTCCTCGCGCACTCTCCGTACGAGGACTCCGACGGCGCCACCCGCCACCAGGAGTCGTCCCTCTACCGCGCGCCCTCCGGCGCCCTGGTCTTCGCCTCGGGCACCTTCGCCTGGTCCCCGGCGCTCGACCGCCCCGGCCATGTGGACACCCGTGTCCAGCGCGCCACGGCCAACCTCCTGGACCGCATCTGCAAACGGGACTGAGGACCGTCCATCCGCTCCCGGGGCAGCCCCTGGCGCCTTCGGGACAACCCCTGGCCAAAAGCTGCCTCCCCATGCGGGAGAATCAGCAGCATTCAGTCAGAACCACGGGGAGGAACCGTGTCCGGATTCGTAGAAAAGCCCGAGCCGCTTCAGGTGCCGGGCCTGGTGCATGTGCACACCGGCAAGGTGCGCGACCTGTACCGGAACGAGGCGGGCGACCTCGTGATGGTCGCGAGCGACCGCATGTCCGCCTACGACTGGGTGCTGCCCTCGGAGATCCCTGACAAGGGCAGGGTCCTCACGCAGCTCTCCCTGTGGTGGTTCGACCAGCTCGCCGACCTCGTCCCGAACCATGTCATCTCCACCGAAGTACCGGCCGGCGCCCCCGCCGACTGGGAGGGCCGCACCACGGTCTGCAAGTCCCTGGCGATGGTCCCGGTCGAGTGCGTCGCCCGCGGCTACCTCACGGGCTCGGGCCTGGTCGAGTACAACGAAACCCGCACCGTCTGCGGCCTCGCGCTGCCCGACGGCCTCAGCGACGGCTCGGAGCTGCCCGCCCCGATCTTCACACCCGCCACGAAGGCGGAGGTCGGCGAGCACGACGAGAACGTGAGTTACGAGGAAGTGGCCCGCCAGGTGGGCGCGGACACGGCGGCCCAGCTCCGCCAGGCGACCCTCGCGGTCTACGGCCGGGCCCGCGACATCGCCCGCGACCGCGGTGTGATCCTCGCCGACACGAAGTTCGAGTTCGGCTTCGAGGGAGAGGACCTCGTCATCGCCGACGAGGTTCTCACCCCGGACTCGTCCCGCTTCTGGCCCGCGGACAGCTGGCAGCCGGGCCGCGCCCAGCCGTCGTTCGACAAGCAGTTCGTCCGCGACTGGCTGACCTCGCCGGCCTCCGGCTGGGACCGCAAGAGCGAGCAGCCGCCGCCCCCGCTCCCGCAGGACGTGGTGGACGCCACGCGCGCCAAGTACATCGAGGCGTACGAGCGTCTGACGGGCATGGCCTGGTAGCGACAAGCACGAAGAAACCCCCGGCGCCGAGAGGCACCGGGGGTTTTCTCTGTGGAGCGGACGACCAGGTTCGAACTGGCGACCTCAACCTTGGCAAGGTTGCGCTCTACCAACTGAGCTACGTCCGCGCTGCGCCGAAGCGCGAGGACAACTATACCCAACCCCGCTCGCGTGCGAGACGCACCGCGGCATGACGGTTCTCCGCCCCGGTCTTCGTGACGGCCGACGAGAGGTAGTTGCGGACGGTCCCCTGGGACAGCGCGGCCCGCTCGGCGATCTCCGCGACGGGCGCGCCGTCGGCGGCCAGTTCGAGCACTTCGGCCTCGCGGGCGGTCAGTGGCGAGTCCCCGGCGGAGATCGCGTCGGCGGCCAACTCCGGGTCCACATAGCGGTTACCAGCGTGAACGGTGCGGATGATCTCGGCGAGGCGCTGCGCGCTCACGGTCTTCGGCACGAAGCCCCGCACCCCCACCGCGAGCGCCCGCTTGAGATGCCCCGGTCTGCCATGACTCGTCACGATCATGGTGCGGCAGTGCGGCAGTTCGTCCCGCAGCGATGTGGCCACCGTCACACCGTCGGCGCCCGGCATCTCCAGGTCGAGCACGGCCACATCGGGCCGGTGGGCCCGCGCCATGGCGAGCGCCTCGGGCCCCGAGGCGGCCTCGGCGACCACGACAAGATCGTCCTCAAGCGCGAGGAGCGCGGCGAGTGCGCCGCGGATGAGGTGCTCGTCGTCGGCGAGCAGCACACGCAGGCTCATGGCGCGACCCTTTCGGCTTCCTGATGGCGGACCCGTCGGGGGCCGTCCTGCCCGGGGCGGGCGAGCGGCACCTGTGCGGCGAGGCGGAACCGTCCGTCCCGTGACGCGAAGTCCAGCGTCCCGTCCACCGCGGCGAGCCGCTCCCGGAGCCCGGCGAGGCCGGACCCCTTGCTGCCCTCCGGCATGGCCTCGGGCACCCCGTCGTTCTCGACGACCAGCGTCGTACGGTCGTCGCTGATCGCCAGGGTGATGTCGCACCGCTGCGGATCCCCGTGCCGCAGCACATTGGTGGTCGCCTCCCGCACGACCCACCCCAGGGCGGACTGCACGGCAACCGGAAGCCCCGCCGACGACCCGCTCACCCGGCAGTCGATCCCCGCCGCCTCAAGGACTCCTTGCGCACCGGCGAGTTCGGCCGCGAGGTCGGCCTCCCGATACCCCCGCACCACTTCCCGTACCTCCCGCTGTGACTCCTGCGCGATCCGCTGCACCTCGACCATCTGGTCGACGGCCTCGGGCCGCCCCCGCTTCGCCAGCTGCACGGCCAGCTCGCTCTTCAGCGCGATGACGGCGAGGTTGCGCCCCATCACGTCGTGCAGGTCACGCCCGAACCGCAGCCGCTCCTCGGCGACCGCGAGCCGCGCCTCGACCTCGCGGGCCCGGTCGGCCTCCCACATCACGGAGAGCGTCCAGGCGCCGCAGCGCGAGGACAGCAGGGAGACCAGCGCGCCGAAGGCGACCAGAAGGGCCGTGCCCACGAGCCGCCCGTCGCGTACGCCGACCGCGGCGAACCCGGCCACGATCGCGGTGTCGATCACGGCGAACCGGATGAGGAAGGTGCGGATCGGAACGGCGAAGGCCAGCGACTGTCCGTAGGGCATCACCACGAACATCGTGGCGAGGACGAGCGTCTCCTCCTTGACCCCGCCCACGGCCTGCAGGGCGAGCACGAGGCCCAGCACGACGACCATGAGCGCGAACGCCACGGCGAGGTCGAGGCGCGGTGGCTCCGCGCGCTTCAAGTAGTGATCGAGGGAGCGGCGCAGTGTGCGGTTGACGTGGACGCAACTCAGGACGGCCACCCCGATCAGCGAGCAGCCGAGGACCAGCGGCAGTGTCTCGTGCCGCAGGCTCACGCCCAGCGGCACCGAGCCCCAGCTGAAGAAGAAGAGCCAGGGCATGGCGTGCCACATGGCCATGCTCTGGAACTCGACCTTCTCGATCTTGCTCCGCTCATGCCAGCCGCGCTTGAGCCCCCGGATTCGGCCGACCACCACGTGACCCCTTCCTCAACGCCGGGGTTCCCAGCGGAACCACCGTCGTACAGCAAACACCGAGACCACGGTCCAGGCCACAGCGGTCGCCAGGGCGCCGAGCGTCTCGGCCCCGGAGAGCTCCCCGGTCCAGCCGCCGCGCACCAGCGTGATCACCGGGCTCAGCGGAAGGAGCTCGCAGACCGCTGCGAGCTTGTCGGGCATGACCTCGAAGGGGACGAACAGGCCCGAGCCGAACATCGACGCGAACGTCAGGGGCATGGCCATGACCTGCGCCGACTCCACGGACCTGCTGAAACTGGCGGTGACCGCGCCGAGGGCGCCGAACATCACCAGGCCGAGGAGCACGCCGATCACGGCGAGATGAGGTGCGCTCGGCGCCCCGGCGTCGAGCAGCGCGGCACAGGCGATCGCGAGGACGACGCACTGCGTCAGGCCGATGGCGACGGAGGGCAGCGCGGCCCCGGCAAGGATCTCCGGATCCCGCAGCTCACCGGTGCGCAGCCGCTTCAGTACGAGCTCCTCGCGGCGGGCGGCGAAGACGGTGACCAGCGCGGAGTAGACGGCGAAGAGCAGGGAGAAGCCGATGGCTCCGGGCACCACGACGGCCCCGATGGAGAGCCCGTTGCCCTTCAGGTCCATGCTGTCGGCGACCTGGCGCAGGCTGAACGGCATCGCGAGCGGCACGAAGAGGGCGGCGAACAACGTCCCCTTGGTGCGCCCGAGCAGCGTCAGCTCGGCCCGCGCCAGCGCCCGCATCCTCCCCACGGGGGTCGTCGTCGCGGCTCTCGCCACCGTCGCCGTACTGATGCCACTCATGCCACCGTCTCCTTCCGCGCCACACCGGCCACACCAGCCGCATCCGCGGCACCCTCGGCGTCCCGCGCGATGCGCAGGAACGCCTCCTCCAGCGAAGCCGCCCGTACGTCGAGCCGGCCGAGTTCGACGTTCGCGTCCCGCGCCCACAGCAGCAGCCCCGTGGCCGCCCGCTGCAATTCGTGCGTACGCAGCCGGACCCGCTGCCCGACCACCTCGTGGTCGCTCACGCCGAGCTCGCCCAGCGGCGGCAGATCCCCGACGAAGTACCCGGTGGGCAGTTCGAAGGAGACCTGCGAGGGCTGCTGTGCCACCACGTCGGCGACCCGTCCCTCGGCAGCGATCCGCCCCTCGTGCATGATCGCGAGCCGGTCGGCGAGGTTCTCGGCCTCTTCGAGGTAGTGCGTGGTGAGCAGCACGGTCGTGCCGTTGTCGCGCAGGGCCCGCACCAACTCCCAGGTCTCGCGGCGCCCTTCGGCGTCGAGTCCGGTCGTCGGTTCGTCGAGGAAGAGCACCTCGGGCCGGCCGATGAGCGCCGTCGCGAGATCGAGCCGCCGCTTCTCACCCCCGGACAGCATCTTCACGCGTACGCCGGCCCGCTTGCCGAGCCCCACGATCTCCAGGGCCTCCGCGGCGGGACGGGCGCCGCTGGTGCACCCCGCCCACATCCGCACGGTCTCCGTGACCGTCAGTTCGGAGGGAAAGCCGCCCTCCTGGAGCATCACACCGATCCGGTGGCGCACGGCACCCCGCGCGGCGTACGGATCGTGCCCGAGCACCCGCACCCGCCCCCCGGCGGGTGCGGCGAGCCCTTCGAGGAGTTCGAGGGTGGAGGTCTTGCCGGCGCCGTTGGTCCCGAGCAGTGCGAAGAGCTCACCTCGTCCGACGGAGAACGAGACTCCCCGGACCGCCTCGAAACCGCCCCCGTACACGCGCCGCAGATCGGTCACGTCGATCACTTGGTCAGTCATGAGAAGAGCGTCCCCCGGCCCCGGGCGCCGGAGCAGTGCGCGCTGTCACCGGCTCGCATGACAAATGTCAGAAGGCGATCAACAGAGAGGAGGCAGGGGGCACACACGAAGAAGGCCCCGGTCGTGATGACCGGGGCCTTCTTCTCTGGAGCGAACGACGAGGTTCGAACTCGCGACCTCAACCTTGGCAAGGTTGCGCTCTACCAACTGAGCTACGTTCGCATTGCCTCCGACCAGCTCTCACTGATCGGCGCGAGCACCAGCCTACCGCACTCGAAAGAGTGCCTGATCGGCGATGCAGAGCGGGTGACAGGAATTGCACACTGCGCCTTCCCCCTGGAAGGGGGATGTTCTACTACTGAACTACACCCGCAAGACTCCGTGAGGTTCGGGCCTTTCGGCCTTGCCCCTCGGCGTGCTCCAGACTTTAGCCGACCGTCGGGGGTGCAGGTCAAGTCGGTTGCCGAGGGGCCCTCCTGGCCGGGCGTCGGCCCAGGTCGGTCGGCCGTCCTCCGAGCGTCGGTCGGCCGTCCTCCGAGCGTCAGTTGGCCGCCTCGAAGGCTTCGTAGACCTTCTTCGGGATGCGGCCGCGCGGCGGCACGTCCATCTGGTGCGAGCGGGCCCAGGCGCGTACGGCCGCCGGGTTCGCGGCCACCGTCGTGTGCTTGAAGGCCTTGCCGGACTTGGACTGCTTGCGGGCGGCGTCCAGGTACGGGGCAAGTGCCTTGCGCAGTTTCTTGGCATTGGTTTGATTGAGGTCGATCTCGTACGACCTGCCGTCAAGACCGAAGGCGATCGTCTCCGCCGCATCCCCGCCGTCGATGTCGTCAGAGAGAGTGACCACGACACGCTGCGCCACGAATATCGGTCCCTTCGTGCGGCTCTACCGCGTTGACGTGCGGTGATGCCGACTGTCCGGCTGTTATGGGGCACTGTTATGTGCAAAGCATCGGCTAATGCCTTTTCCTTTGTACAGTGCCCGGCATTGCATTGTGAAGCCCGACTAAATCCGCCCGCGTGTCCGGACGCAATGGTGATGCGTGATCTTTTCCGGGATTTTTCGCGAAGGTGCCCTGTTCGATACATGAGTAGGGGTAGGAACGTGACCGTCCTCACGTAGGTTTCTACGAATCTACGCGAGTAGAATTTTTGTGCGGGTAGTCTGAAGGGACCGCTCAGCCAGCACCACACACCGGGAGTGCCAGTGGCACGCGTCGTAGTCGACGTCATGCTCAAGCCGGAGATCCTCGACCCCCAGGGCCAGGCGGTGCAGCGTGCACTGCCGCGCCTCGGATTCAAGGGGATCGCCGACGTACGTCAGGGAAAGCGCTTCGAACTCGAGGTGGACGGGCCCGTCGATGACGCGGCCCTCGCCCGTATCCACGAGATGGCGGAAACCTTCCTCGCCAACACCGTGATCGAGGACTTCTTCGTAAAGGTGGAGGAAGAGAAGTGACTGCTCGAATCGGAGTCGTCACTTTCCCCGGAACGCTCGACGACCGCGACACCCAGCGCGCCGTCCGCGTCGCCGGCGCCGAAGCCGTGCCGCTCTGGCACCGGGACAAGGACCTGAAGCAGGTCGACGCCGTGGTGCTTCCCGGTGGATTCTCGTACGGCGACTATCTGCGGGCCGGGGCCATTTCACGGTTTTCGCCCGTCATGGAGTCGGTCATCGAGCAGGCGAAGGCCGGTATGCCGGTTCTCGGCATCTGCAACGGCTTCCAGGTGCTCACCGAGTCGCACCTGCTGCCCGGCGCGATGCTGAAGAACAACCACCTGCACTTCATCTGCCGCGACCAGAAGCTGCGCGTGGAGACGGCCGACACCGCCTGGACCGCCGATTACGCGGCCGGCCAGGAGATCTCCGTACCGCTGAAGAACATCGACGGCCGTTACGTCGCCGATGAGCGGACCCTGGACATGCTCGAGGCCGAGGGGCGGGTCGTCTTCCGCTACCTGGACGTGAATCCGAACGGGTCGCTGCGCGACATCGCCGGTGTCTCGAACGCCGCGGGCAACGTCGTGGGCCTCATGCCGCACCCCGAGCACGCCGTCGAGCCGCTGGTCGGGACCGGTGGCACGGACGGCCTGGGATTCTTCACCTCGATCCTGAAGAAGCTGGTCAACGTCTGATGACTCTGGACACCGTCAAGCACGCCGCCGAGACCCCCGAGGTCAAGCTGCCCTGGGCCGAACTGGGCCTGAAGGAAGACGAGTACGCGCGCGTACGCGAGATCCTGGGCCGCCGTCCCACCGGCGCCGAGCTCGCCATGTACTCCGTCATGTGGTCCGAGCACTGCTCGTACAAGAGCAGCAAGGTCCACCTGCGCCAGTTCGGCGAGAAGGCCCCCGAGAACGACGCGATGCTCGTCGGCATCGGCGAGAACGCCGGTGTCGTCGACGTCGGCAACGGCTATGCGGTCACCTTCAAGGTCGAGTCGCACAACCACCCCTCGTACGTCGAGCCCTACCAGGGCGCGGCCACCGGTGTCGGCGGCATCGTCCGCGACATCATCGCGATGGGCGCACGCCCGGTCGCGGTCGTGGACCCGCTGCGGATGGGCGCCGCCGACCACCCCGACACGAAGCGTGTCCTGCCGGGTGTCGTCGCGGGCATCGGCGGCTACGGCAACTGCCTGGGCCTGCCGAACATCGGCGGCGAGCTCGTCTTCGACGCCTGCTATCAGGGCAATCCGCTGGTCAACGCCGGTGCGATCGGTGTGATGCGGCACGAGGACATCCACCTCGCGAAGGCCAGCGGCCCCGGCAACAAGGTCATCCTCTACGGGGCCCGCACCGGCGGCGACGGCATCGGCGGTGCCTCGATCCTGGCGAGCGAGACCTTCGACGACACCAAGCCGTCGAAGCGTCCCGCCGTCCAGGTCGGCGACCCCTTCCAGGAGAAGCTCCTCATCGAGTGCACCCTGGAGGCCTTCGCCGAGAAGCTGGTCGTGGGTATTCAGGACCTCGGTGCGGCCGGACTTTCCTGTGCGACCTCCGAGCTGGCGTCCAACGGCTCCGGCGGCATGCGCGTCGAGCTCGACGACGTACCGCTTCGCGACTCCACGCTCACTCCCGAGGAGATCCTCATGAGTGAGTCGCAGGAGCGCATGTGCGCGGTCGTCGAGCCGGAGAAGGTCGAGCGCTTCCTCGCCATCTGCGAGAAGTGGGACGTCATCGCCACCGTCGTCGGTGAAGTGACCGACGGCGACCGGCTTGAGATCTTCTGGCACGGCGAGAAGATCGTCGACCTCGACCCGCGCACCGTCGCCCACGACGGCCCGGTCTACGAGCGCCCCTACGCGCGGCCGAAGTGGCAGGACGCCCTCCAGGCGGACGACGCCAACAAGCTGGCCCGCCCGGCGAGTTCGGACGAGCTGCGCGAGCAGGTCCTCGCGGTCGTCGCGTCGCCGAACCAGGCCTCCAAGGCGTGGGTGACGGACCAGTACGACCGTTTCGTGCAGGGCAACACGGTGCTCGCGCAGCCCGAGGACTCCGGCATGGTCCGCATCGACGAGAAGACCGGCCTCGGTGTCGCCCTCGCCAACGACGGCAACGGCCGCTACTCGAAGCTCGACCCGTACGCCGGCGCGCAGCTCGCCCTGTCGGAGGCGTACCGCAACGTCGCCGCGACCGGCGCCAAGCCGCTCGCCGTGTCGGACTGCCTGAACTTCGGTTCGCCCGAGGACCCGGACGTCATGTGGCAGTTCGCCGAGACCACCCGTGGCCTCGCCGACGCCTGCCAGATCCTGGGCACCCCGGTGACCGGCGGCAATGTCTCCCTCTACAACCAGACCGGTGAGGCGGCGATCCACCCGACGCCCGTCGTCTCCGTCCTCGGTGTGATCGACGACGTCGCGCGGCGCACGCCGATCGCCTTCGCCGAAGAGGGCCAGCTGCTCTACCTCCTCGGTGACACCACCGAGGAGTTCGGCGGCTCGGCCTGGTCGCAGGTCGTCCACGACCACCTCGGCGGGCTTCCCCCGAAGGTCGACCTGGAGCGTGAGCGGCTGCTCGCCGAGATCCTGATCTCGGGCTCGCGCGACGGCATGATCGACGCGGCGCACGACCTCTCGGACGGCGGCCTCGCGCAGGCCGTCGCCGAGTCCTGCCTCCGCGGCGGGAAGGGCGCGCGCCTGGTCGTCCCGGACGGTCTGGACGCGTTCACCCTCCTGTTCTCCGAGTCGGCGGGGCGCGCGGTCGTCTCCGTGCCGCGGAGCGAGGAGCTGCGCTTCACCGACATGTGCGGGGCGCGGGGCCTTCCCGCGACGCGCATCGGTGTGGTCGACGGTGACGCCGTGGAGCTGCAGGGCGAGTTCACGCTGACGCTCGGCGAGATCCGCGAGGCGCACGAGGGAACCCTTCCGGGGCTCTTCGCCTGACGATCACTGCCGCGAGCCCCCGTTCGGACCTGGTCCGGGCGGGGGCTTCGTGCCCTTGCAGGCGATTACGTAATTACGTAATACTTGCTCCATGGATCTGGAAGAGCGCGTCGCCGAGCTGGAACGGCGCATGGCGGAGCTGGAGAGCGCGGGGGCCAGTACGCCAGCCGTGGGCGAGGGTGACTTCTGGGCCCTGGAGGCGCTGAAGGCCCGACTGCCCGAGGCGCGGGTCCCGGACGGCGCCGTCGTGTTCACCGGAGCGGTGCGCGTGCCGACGGGCGAGCGGTACGAGTGGCAGTACGGCCACACCACCGAGCAGCTCCTCGGTGACGACTGGTCCGAGGCCGCGGAGTCGTTCGCCGCGCTCGGGCATCCCGTGCGGCTGAGGCTCCTGCGGGAGATCCTCGGCGGCCGGCGCACCGCGGCCGAGCTCGCGGAACTGGAAGAGATCGGCACGACCGGCCAGATCTACCACCACCTGCGCCAACTGACCGGCGCGGGCTGGCTGCACGCCACGGGGCGCGGGCGGCACGAGGTTCCCGCGGGGCGGGTCGTCCCGCTGCTCGTGGTGCTCTCCGCCTCGCGGCCCTGAACCGACCACTGACCACCGGCCGCCGATCACCGATCACCGGCGCCACTGACACTGGGGGAACCATCATGTCCGTACGTCTGCGCAAGATCGCGGTGCTGCTTCAGCGGCTGCTGTTGCTCGTCGTCCTCGTCCACGTGATCGCCGGGCTCTTCGTGGAGCTGCCCTATCCCTCCTGGTGGGGCGTGATCCCCGCGGCCTGCTTCGTCGTCCTCACCGTCGTGCTCGGCCGGGCGGCCCGCCGGCACCGGGCCGCCCGGGCCGAGCCCCCGGCCCCCGTGGAGATCGCCCCGCCCGTCACCGGCCGCTGGACCGCCCTGAACAGCCCCGCCGACAAGGTGCCGAGCCACGGCACGCACGGCCTCGGGCAGACCTACGCGATCGACATCGTGGCCGAGCCGGAGGGCGGGGAGCGTCCCGCCTTCGCCTGGCTCTGGCCCGTCGCGCGGGGCAACAAGGCCTTCCCCGCCTTCGGGGCCCCGCTCCTGGGCGTCGCCGACGCGACCGTCGTACATGCCGAGGACGGTCAGCGCGACCACCTCAGCCGCAACTCCCTCCTCGCGTATGCCTACTTGTTCATCATCGAGGGCATCGGCAGGACCCTGGGCGGAGCCCGCCGCGTCGTCGGCAACCACATCGTGCTCGACCTCGGTGAGGGGACGTACGCCGTGTACGCCCACGTCCAGCAGGGTTCGCTCGCGGTCCGCGCGGGGGACAAGGTCGTCGCCGGGCAGGCCATCGCCCGCTGCGGGAACTCCGGCAACACCACCGAACCCCACGTGCACTTCCAGCTGATGGACGGCCCCGACCTGGACACCGCGCGGGGTGTGCCGTTCCGCTGGCGGGGGGTCGGAGTGCCCGCGAACGGCGAGACGTTCACGGTGGGGGAAGAAGCCGTCCCGGTACCGTGACCTGCATGACTGAGGAGCTGGGGCTGCGTGCGCGCAAGAAGAGACAGACCGCGTCGCGGATCTGGCAGGCGGCCGTGGACCTCTGTTCCGAGCGGGGCTTCGACCACGTCTCCGTAGCGGAGATCGCCGAGGCGGCCGAGGTGTCGAAGATGACCGTCTTCAACTACTTCGGCACCAAGGAAGGCGTGATCGTCAGCCCCATGGAGGAGCACGTCGGCGATCCCGCTCGCGCGGTGCGCGAGCGGCAGCCGGGGGAGTCCGCGGTCGCCGCGCTGCGCGGCCAGTTCCTGGAGCAGGTCACCGGGCGTGACGCCTCGATCGGCCTCAGCGGCGACCCGCGCACCCTCAAGGTGCGCCAGCTCATCAGCGAGACACCGACCCTCGCGCACCGCATGGTGAGCTTCCACATGCGCAGCGTCCAGCTCCTCGCGGACGCCCTCGCCGAGGAGACGGGCGACATGCTCCTCGCCCGCGTCGCCGCCGCCCAGCTGATCGGCGCCCGGAACGCGCTCATCATGGAGAACCACCAGCGCAGCCTCGTCGACGACCCGCTCGACGAGATCGCGAAGGACTGCGCCGCGTCCGCCGAGCGCGTCTTCGGCCAGGTGGAAAAGGGTCTCCAGGGGTACCCCGGGAAGAATTAGGCTCGGCCCATGCCACCGGCCAAGAAGCGCACACGCTCGTACGACGCCGCCAAGATCCGCACCGCCGTGCTCGCCCAGTTCGGGAACGTACGGGAAGCGGTCGGCGCCCTGGAGCCCGAGCAGCTCGCCCTGCCGACCCGGCTCGGGAGCTGGACCGTCCGCGAGCTGGCCGCGCACCTCACGATGGCCCTCGGCGGCGCCACCCGCTTCCTCGCCATGCCCGAGCCAGCGGCACGCGAAGTGGCCCTGCTGGACTGGCCGTTCGCGACCGCCTCGGCCGCGGCGCAGGTCGACGAGGCGTCGCGGGCCTTCGCCGCGCAGGAGGATCTGGCGGGGCTGTACACGCGCACGCTCGCCGATTTCGAGGCCGCGCTGCCCGACGTCACGGCCGGGCGCCTCATGCCCACCCGGTTCGGTGCGATGACCCTGGAGGACTTCCTGGTCACCCGGACCGTCGAACTCATCGTCCACACCGACGACCTGAACGACGCGGTGCCGGGCCTGGACGTCCCGTACGACCGGCAGGCCCTGGCCGCCTGCACCCGGCTGCTCGCCGACGCCCTCGCCGTGAAGGTGCCCGGCGGCGCCGTCGAGGTCAGGATCCCGCCGTTCGCCGTGGTCCAGTGCGTGGAAGGGCCCCGGCACACCCGCGGCACCCCGCCGAACGTCGTCGAGACGGACCCGCTCACCTGGATCCGCCTCGCGACCGGGCGCAGCGACTGGAAGACGGCCCTCGAAGCGGCGAAGGTCAGCGCGAGCGGGGAGCGGGCGGATCTCGCCGCGCTGCTGCCGGTCATGAGCTAGCCGGAACCGCCCGGCGGGCGGGAGGGGAACCAGATCACCCACTTGTCCCGTCACAGCGGCATGCAGAAGCAACGACTGACTCCGACCGTCATGGCCCTGGCCGCCGCGGGCATGCTCACCGCGTGCGGCACCGAGACCGGATCCGGCAGCGGGTCCGTCGGGTCCGAACCGTCCCTCACCGGCGTCCACTGGAGCGTCGAGAGCGTCACGGTGGACGGCAAGAAACAGCAGGCCCCGGCCGACGCCTACGTCAAGATCGGCGACAAGGGGAAGGCCGAGGGCAACTACGGCTGCAACGGCTTCTCCGCGGACGTCTCGACGGACGGCGACAGCGTCGACTTCGCCAACGCCATCTCCACCAAGCGGGGCTGCGACGAACTCGACTTCGAGGACGCCTTCAAGGGCGCTCTCGGCAAGGGCGGCCTGAAGGCCGCGGTCGACGGGGACAAGCTCACGCTGACCACCGACAAGGGAGACCGCGTGGCCCTCACCTCGGAGCCGGACGTCCCGCTGACGGGCACCAAGTGGAAGGTGAACGCCATCGGCGACGAGAAGGCGGCGACGCCCCTGCCGAAGGAAGTGGAGGGCAAGGCCCATCTGACCTTCGGCAAGGACGGCACCGTTCGCGGCAACCTCGGCTGCAACACCGTCTCGGCCAAGGCGGAGGTGAAGGACGGGCAGATCACCCTGGGCGCCCCGCGGACCACCCGGATGATGTGCCAGGGGGCCGCGGGCGACACCGAGAAGAAGCTCCTCAAGCTCTTCGACGGCAAGGTGAGTTACCGCCTGAGCCACGGCGGGCTCTCGCTCACCGCGGCCGACGGCACGGTCGTCAGCGCGAACGCCGACCAGAAGAAGTAGCGACGCGGCGGGTGCGGGACTTCAGCAGGAACGCCCCGCCGAAGGCGAGCATCAGGCCGCCGCCGATGGAGTAGGCGAGCGTGGTGTCGGAGTCGCCGCCGGTCTCGGCGAGTTCGGTGGAACCGCCTTCGGGGCGTGCGTCGTTGGGGGCTGCGGCGTCATCGGGTGCGGCAGCGTCGCCGGGGGCCGTCGCGGCCTCGTCCCGCACGGGCTCGGGCTCAGCGGCCTTCGCGGGAGCCGCAGGCGCCGCCACCCCGTCCAGGCTCACCTGCACCGTCGCCGCGTCCGCCGCCGCCTTGACGACCTTGACCTCGACCTTCCTGGCCTTGTCCGTCAGCGTCGCCCCCGCCTTGAGCGCGTCCGCGTCGGCCGGGGCTTCGCCGCCGGTGGACTCGTCGGCGTCCGGCGTCGGGTCGATGAGCGCCGACTTCGTGTAGTCCTTCTCCGGCACCCGGTAGGCGTGCACGCCCTGGATCTCCCCGTCGACGGTGCCCGACTTGTGCCGAAGCTCCACGACCAGGCGGTCGTCGCCCAGCGGGATGTCGAGCGCACGGACCCCGCCGCCACTCCCGTACAGCGGACGCAGCGTGTACGTCGCCGACTTGGTGACCTCTCCGACCTCGCCACCCGTCAGCCACTTGTTGTGGAGCAGCTCGGGCGAGGTGAGCCCGGCCTCCCAACCGCCGCCGCCCATCGGGGTCTTGTGGCTGGTGCCGTCCTCCTTGCAGCCGGCGCCCAGGTCGCCTTCGGGGCAGCGGAGCCGCATGTGGTGGCTGTAGCCGAAGTTGTGGCCGAACTCGTGGACCAGGGCCGTCATCGACATCTTGCCGTCGGCGCCGATGGGCATCCAGGTGGTGCCGCCGCCGACGGTGCCGAGCGCGAGCCAGTCGCAGCCCGCCTTCTCCGAGGGGAAGACGAGCGACAGGTGGTCGTAGCTGTCCTCGGGGACGCCCTTCGCGGCGAGGGCCTTGCGCGTCAGGTCGTTGATCTTGCCGGTGTCGCAGCCGGTGGCCGCGAGATCGATGTCGACGGGCCCGGTGACCCCGTCGCCCTCGGCGGCCTTGAAGGTGGTCGCGCCTCCGGTGACCTCGTTGTAGTACGAGGTGAGGGAGCCGGTGGAGCCGAAGTAGTTGTCCTTCAGGGCGATTTCGAGCTTGCCCGCGTCCGGGATACGGCTGTCCGTGAAGTTGACCATGGCGACCTGGACGCGCCGCTGAGGCTCGTCGGCGGCGGGCGCGGGCGCGGCTGCGGCAGCGGTCAGGGCGGCGGCCACGGCGGCCGGTATGAGGCAGAGGCGCGGGGACGGCTTCATGGGGGGACCTTCCGAGTGGGGGTTCGCGCGGGCCTGTAGATCAACTTGGGCGCGCGCGAGGCACGTTAGCGATCACTTCGGTCCACGCGAACCCCCAAGAAGGCTTCTTAGGCCGCGCTTAAGGCTCAGTTCAGGCTGACGGCTCGGCTTCAGGCAGCCGGTCGGAGGCAGATCGGCAGCCGGTCACGCGGCCGGATACGGCAGCAGCCCCCCGTCCGTCTTCTCCCACGCCGCCTTCAGCTCGGCGAGCAGCTTCGGCTCGTCCGGCGCCCGGTCGGCCTGCTCCCGCTGGTCCGCCGCGAGGTTGAAGAGCTGGTCCTTGCCGCCCTTGCCCCGGTAGTACTTCCACTCCCCGCGCCGCAGCGCCCGCTCCCCGCGCACCCGCCAGAACAGCTCACGCTCGGCGAGCTCCTCGCCCTTGAGGAGATAGGGCGCGAGGCTGGTCCCGTCCAGTGCGTACGCGGGGTTGGGCCGCGCCCCGCCGATGTCGAGCAGCGTCGCCGTCCAGTCGGGGGTGAACACCGGCTCGTGGCTGACCTGCCCGCCGTCGAGCCGCGCGGGCCACCGCACGATGGTCGGCACGCGGATGCCGCCCTCCTGGAGCGAGGCCTTGTTGCCCGACAGGGGCCAGTTGTACGAGAAGCGCTCGCCGCCGTTGTCGGAGGCGAAGAACACCAGGGTGTCCCGCTCCTGCCCGGACTTCTTCAGGGCCTTCAGGACCTCGCCGACCGACCGGTCCAGGTCCTGCACCATCTCCGTGTACTTCTCGACGGAACCGCCGTCCTGGTGCCAGAGCGCACCCTTCTCGCCCGCCTTGATCCTGCGGACGATCTCGGCGCTCTCCTCCTTGTCGCCGTCCGCTATCCACGGCCAGTGCGGGGTGGTGAAGTTCAGATTGAGCAGCCACGGCTTGTCCCCGTGGTCCCGCCCGACGTACTCGCTCGCCCGCTCGGTCAGGATGCGCGTGTAGTAGCGCAGGTCCTTGTACTCCGCGTCGCCCTCGTAGAGGTCGTACTCACCGCCGAGCCCCAGCTTCGAGTAGTACTCAAGGGCCCCGCCGAAGTTCCCGAAGAACTCGTCCCAGCCCGATCGGGTGGGCGAGTAGTCCGGCAGATAGCCGCAGTGCCACTTGCCGATCAGGGCGGTCGCGTACCCGGCGTCCCGCAGCAGCGAGGCCAGCGTGGGGTGGGTCGGCTCCAGCCCCACGGACTTGTCCGCGATGGGCTCGGCGAGCCCGCCCTTCGTACGTCCCGGGAAGCGCCCGGTGTAGAGGCTGAAGCGGGTCGGCGAGCAGGTCGCCGAGCCCGAGTAGGCGTCGGTGAAGCGCACGCCCTGGCGCGCGAGGCGGTCCAGGTTGGGGGTCTTGATGTGCGGCGACCCGTAGGAGGAGAGGTCGGCCCAGCCGAGGTCGTCGCCGAGGATGAAGAGGATGTTGGGCCGCTTGGCGCCACGGCCCGGGGCCGCGCGGAAGGGCCGCTCGCGGGCCTCGGCGGCGGCGGGCAGGCCCACCGCGGCGGCGGCTCCGGCTCCCACGGCGCCCCCGAAGGCGCGTCGGGACAGGGCGGACGGGTGGTGCGAAGGCGTCGCTGACATGGCTGTGCTCCTGATCGGGGCACGGCGCGGCGAGGGGCACGTACCCGGAGACGGGAAAGGCGAGGAAAAGCGGGACGGAGAGTGAGCTCAGACAGCGCTGCGACAGATGGCGCTCGCGACACGGACCAGGTCGACGTGGCGGCGCTCCACAAGGATGACCGTCGGGTCACCGAGGGGCTGCAGGGGCATGGACCAGGAGCTTCACGGGACCCGCCCGCCCCTGTCAACGCTCCCGCTCACCTGTTCACAAGGGCTTCGTACTCCACGCGTACTCCACGGACGCACCGGGAGCGTCATCACGCTCCGTGCGGGGCCCGTATCCCCAATTCGGACCAGTGGTCGATCTCGCCTACACTCGGTGTCGTGCCACGTGGTGACGGTCGACTCAATCATGATCTGCTCCCCGGCGAGAAAGGCCCCCAGGACGCTTGCGGCGTCTTCGGTGTCTGGGCTCCGGGTGAAGAGGTCGCCAAGCTCACTTACTTCGGGCTGTACGCCCTCCAGCATCGAGGCCAGGAGTCCGCGGGAATCGCGGTCAGCAACGGCTCCCAGATCCTTGTCTTCAAGGACATGGGGCTCGTATCCCAGGTCTTTGACGAAACCTCTCTCAGCTCGCTCCAGGGTCACATCGCGGTCGGTCACGCCCGCTACTCGACCACCGGGGCCTCCGTCTGGGAGAACGCCCAGCCGACGTTCCGTGCCACCGCGCACGGCTCCATCGCGCTCGGGCACAACGGCAACCTCGTCAACACGGCCCAGCTCGCCGATCTTGTCGCCGACCTGCCCAAGGAGAACGGCCGCGCGACCCAGGTCGCGGCGACCAACGACACCGACCTGGTGACGGCTCTCCTCGCGGGCCAGGTGGACGACGACGGCAAGCCGCTGACCATCGAAGAAGCCGCCAAGAAGGTCCTCCCGGACGTGCAGGGCGCCTTCTCCCTCGTCTTCATGAACGAGCACACGCTGTACGCGGCCCGCGACCCGCAGGGCATCCGCCCGCTGGTCCTCGGCCGCCTGGAGCGCGGCTGGGTCGTGGCATCGGAGTCCGCGGCGCTGGACATCTGCGGCGCCAGCTTCGTCCGCGAGGTCGAGCCCGGCGAGTTCATCGCGGTCGACGAGAACGGACTGCGAACGTCCCGCTTCGCGGAAGCGAAGCCCAAGGGCTGTGTCTTCGAGTACGTCTATCTGGCGCGCCCCGACACCGACATCGCGGGCCGGAACGTCTACCTCTCGCGCGTCGAGATGGGCCGAAAACTCGCGAAGGAAGCTCCGGCGGAAGCCGACCTCGTCATAGCGACCCCGGAGTCCGGAACGCCCGCCGCGATCGGTTACGCGGAAGCATCCGGCATCCCCTTCGGCGCCGGACTGGTCAAGAACGCCTACGTCGGCCGGACCTTCATCCAGCCCTCGCAGACGATCCGCCAGCTCGGCATCCGTCTCAAGCTGAACCCCCTCAAGGAAGTCATCAAGGGCAAGCGTCTTGTCGTCGTCGACGACTCGATCGTCCGCGGCAACACCCAGCGCGCCCTGGTCAAGATGCTCCGCGAGGCCGGAGCCGCCGAGATCCACATCCGGATCTCCTCGCCGCCCGTGAAGTGGCCCTGCTTCTTCGGCATCGACTTCGCGACCCGCGCCGAGCTCATCGCCAACGGCATGACGATCGACGAGATCGCCACGTCCATGGGCGCCGACTCCCTCTCGTACATCTCCATCGACGGCATGATCGAGGCCACGACCATCGACAAGCCGAACCTGTGCCGCGCCTGCTTCGACGGCGTGTACCCGATGGACCTCCCCGACCCCGAGCTGCTCGGCAAGCAGCTCCTGGAGACGGAGCTGGCCGCCGGTCCGGCGTCCACGGCAGCGGCCGACGCGATCCGTCGCCCGTAAGCCACCCGTAGTAACGACACGAAAGCTCTCATCCCCCATGCCTGAGACCACTGGTGCCAGCTACGCCTCCGCAGGCGTCGACATCGAGGCGGGCGACCGCGCCGTCGAGCTGATGAAGGAGTGGGTGAAGAAGACGAAGCGCCCCGAGGTCCTCGGCGGCATCGGCGGCTTCGCCGGACTCTTCGACGCTTCCGCCCTCAAGCGCTTCGAGCGCCCGCTCCTCGCCTCCGCCACCGACGGTGTCGGCACGAAGGTCGACGTCGCCCGCCAGCTCGGCGTGTACGACACCATCGGGCACGACCTGGTCGCGATGGTCATGGACGACATCGTGGTGTGCGGCGCGGAGCCGCTCTTCATGACCGACTACATCTGCGTCGGCAAGGTCCACCCCGAGCGTGTCGCGGCCATCGTGAAGGGCATCGCCGAGGGCTGTGTACTCGCCGGCTGCGCCCTCATCGGCGGCGAGACGGCCGAGCACCCGGGCCTGCTCGGCCCGGACGACTTCGACGTCGCGGGCGCCGGCACGGGCGCGGTCGAGGCCGACCGCGTGCTCGGCCCCGATCGCATCCGTAAGGGTGACGCCGTCATCGCGATGGCGGCCTCCGGTCTTCACTCGAACGGGTACTCGCTCGTCCGGCACGTGGTCTTCGACCGCGCGGGATGGTCCCTGGACCGCCAGGTCGAGGAGTTCGGCCGCACGCTCGGCGAGGAGCTCCTGGAGCCCACCAAGATCTACTCCCTGGACTGCCTGGCGCTCACCCGCACCACGGACGTCCACGCCTTCAGCCACATCACGGGCGGCGGCCTTGCGGCGAACCTGGGCCGGGTCATCCCGGACGGCCTGCACGCGATCGTCGACCGCGAGACCTGGACGCCCGGCGCGGTCTTCGACGTCGTCGGCAAGGCGGGCCAGGTCGAGCGCCTCGAGCTGGAGAAGACGCTGAACATGGGCGTCGGCATGATGGCGATCGTCCCCGAGGAGTCCGCCGACGCGGCCCTGGCGACCCTCGCGGACCGCGGCGTGGACGCCTGGATCGCCGGTGAGATCACCGAGCGCGGGGACCACGCGACGGGCGCTGAGCTCATCGGTGACTACGCCAAGTAAGCCCTCAGGGCAGCACAAAACCCGGTCCGGTGTGGTGACCACCCCGGACCGGGTGAGGTGCAGTTGCTACGAGAACTGCGAATACTGCAAGTGCTGCGAATACAACGAGGTCAAGCGCCGCGGCGCTGCGGCGAAGAACCGGACTCGTCGGAAGAGTCCTCGTCTTCGTCGTCGTTATAGCGATCCGCGTACTGGGCGTACGGGTCGTCTTCTTCCTCGTCGTCGTCTTCGAACGGCTCGCTGTTAGGCGGCTGTTGCGAAGTCGAAGCGCCCAGCTCATTGGCCAGACGCGAGAGGTCAGTCCCGCCGCTGCTGTACTTCAGCTGGCGGGCGACCTTCGTCTGCTTGGCCTTTGCCCGGCCGCGCCCCATGGCTCGACCCCCTCGGATATGGGGCTTGGTGACCCCAGAGTCTTGACACGCGTTCATGATCAGGAACGGGCTCTCCGTGGAGAGGCCGGTCCGTAGGGCTTCCACGGTACCTGCTCCTGCGGCCATACGGTACGTCGCCCGCAGGACGCGCCTCGGCGCAGAACCCGCGAGGAGCCCTGTCCTCGCTGGTCAACTGCGATTTTAACCTCTTCTTGCCGGGCGACCCGCCGACGGGGGTGAGTCTTGTCTCTCGCGCACGTCGGCGGGGCCCTCCCACGGCACCTGCGGGATCAACGGAGGCGGGCCTCCGCCATCCGCTGCTCGGCGATCCTGTCGGCCGCGGCGGCCGGCGGAATGCCGTCTTCCTTTGCACGAGCGAATATGGCAAGAGTGGTGTCGAAGATCTTCGACGCCTTCGCCTTGCACCGGTCGAAGTCGAAGCCGTGCAGCTCGTCGGCGACCTGGATCACGCCGCCGGCGTTCACCACGTAGTCGGGCGCGTAGAGGATCCCGCGGTCGGCGAGGTCCTTCTCCACACCGGGGTGCTCCAGCTGGTTGTTGGCCGCGCCGCAGACCACCTTCGCGGTGAGCACCGGCACGGAGTCGTCGTTCAGGGCGCCGCCCAGCGCGCAGGGGGCGTACACATCGAGGCCCTCGACCCGGATCAGCGCCTCGGTGTCGGCGACGGCGGTCACGGACGGGTGCTTGTGGATGATCCGGTTCACGGACTCCTCGCGCACATCGGTGATCACGACCTCGGCGCCGTCCTCCAGGAGGTGCTCCACGAGGTGGTGGCCGACCTTGCCGACGCCCGCGACGCCGACCTTGCGGCCGCGCAGCGTCGAGACGCCCCACAGGTGCATGGCCGAGGCACGCATGCCCTGGAAGACACCGAAGGCGGTGAGCACGGAGGAGTCGCCAGCGCCGCCGTTCTCGGGGGAGCGCCCGGTCGTCCAGCGGCACTCGCGCGCGACGACGTCCATGTCCGCGACATACGTGCCGACGTCGCACGCCGTCACGTAGCGGCCGCCGAGCGAGGCCACGAAGCGGCCGTAGGCGAGGAGCAGCTCCTCGCTCTTGATCTGCTCGGGGTCCCCGATGATCACGGCCTTGCCGCCGCCGTGGTCGAGACCGGCCATGGCGTTCTTGTACGACATCCCGCGCGCGAGGTTCAGCGCGTCGGCGACGGCGGCTTCCTCGCTCGCGTAGGGGTAGAAGCGCGTGCCGCCGAGGGCGGGGCCCAGGGCGGTGGAGTGGATGGCGATGACGGCCTTGAGGCCGCTGGCACGGTCCTGGCAGAGCACTACTTGCTCATGGCCCCCCTGGTCCGAGTGGAACAGGGTGTGCAGGACGCCGTTGTCTGCTTCGGTCACTGTGGTGACTCCCGGTCAAGTGGCGGCGGTTGGGCGGGCGCCCGTGCGGGTGGCGGGGCCCGTTGGGCATGAGACTAGAGCCTGGAAGAACCCGGTGGCCGCGCAGTGCCGAGGATCACCCTCTCCCGGCGCAGTCAGGGGTACGGCGGAGTTCGGCCATGGCACGCTTTGCAGTGTTTTCCAGCCGGTACGCGGGGGAGGGAGCAGCCGTGCCCAAGGTGTCTTCGTTGGTCGTCCCGTACGCGTCCTACTTGCGCGTCTATGAGCCACTCGCCGCTTTCCCCGAACCCGAGCGCGGCCACTGGGCGCGCTACGCGCGTCGCACCGACCGCCCCTCGTACCAGGACGAACTGAGGCGCTCCCTGGCCGACTTGCTGCCCACGCCGCCGGTGCCCGTGCCGGTGCACGAGAGCAGCGACGCGTTCGTGGTGGAGGCCGACGGAGTGGTGTGCGTCTGCCCCTGGCGCACCCGGCTGCGCGGCTGGCAGGCCCTGGGCGAGCTGCCGGGGCAGCTGCCGACGCCGGTCCTCGACGCGGTCCTGCCGCCGGTGGTGCGCCGCCAGACGGCCGCGGACTACGAACAGTGGCTCGTGCGGAACCCCGACGCGCGCCCGTGGATCCGTACGTCGACGTGGCAGGTGCCCCTGAACTGGTTCGTGCTCGTCTCGGACGAGGAGCGTCAGTTCGAGAAGGGGTACGAGGAGGGGCGTGAGGGCGACGAGGCGGCGGCCTGCGCGCCCGTCCTTCGCTACCGCACGCCGATGGTGCAGGCGCGGCGCCGGGTGGCCCGGGGTCTGCGGACGCTGCGGGACACGATCGACGAGGGGCCGCTCGTCGACGGGCTCACGGACGTGGGCCGGTGGCTGGAGGAGTTCCATCCGCGCTCGCTGGTCGAGCTCGACTACGGCGGGCTCGTGCATGCCCTGTCCGAGGAGCAGCTCGACGAGGACCACTCGGCGGCGGACGTGGCCGAAGGAATCGAGGCGCTGCGCAACGGCGACGGCGAGGGGGCCGGCGAGGCGTATGCGAGGCTCATGGAGCGATGGAGGGCGGTCCGGGACCGCCAGTTCTCGAACTGAGCGTCAGCCCGGCCGCGCGCGGGTCATCCCTACGTGTTGCCTACACGGGACGTAGGTCCCGATCCGGGCTTTTGTATCAAGCGTGACGGACCGCACTTACGGGGCCCTTGCGCCCATCGCCCCCCCTCGTGCCAAAATAGGACAAGGAGTCCGGGGAGGGCTCCTTCCGTCCATCTATGGGCGGAATACTCGACATTGCACGCTATGGGGGGTCTGTTGACTCCTGATCGCTCTGTGACTGATCGTCACTGTGGCGTGACTGTCCGCTATGGCATGGTCCATCGGCTTCCGTCGCTGATAGACACCTGGGAGGGCAATTCCATCGGTTTGGCCGACGTGGCTGGACGGATGGTGTAGTTGTAGTGCCGAGGACAAGCCGTTCGTCCTATAACCGACTCGACTCGCGTCCGCCATTTCGGGCAACGCGGGTCAAGGTGCAGAATTTAGAGGAATGAACCGAGAAGGTTCGGTTCTCCGAGGAGGCCGCTCATGACCGCTCGCACCCCTGATGCCGAGCCGCTGCTGACCCCGGCTGAGGTTGCCACGATGTTCCGCGTCGACCCCAAGACGGTGACGCGCTGGGCCAAGGCTGGCAAGCTCACGTCGATTCGCACGCTCGGCGGCCATCGCCGTTACCGCGAGGCTGAGGTCCGCGCACTGCTCGCGGGTATCCCGCAGCAGCGCAGCGAGGCCTGATTTACCGCATTACCGCAGTACCCGGACGAAGAGTACGACCGGTCCTGGGTCCCCCAACCCAGCCACAACGTCCGACTTTTAGCTACATGCGACGCGGGTCCCGCCCCAACGGGTCCCACGCCTGAGCCTCATGGGTGAGTCGTTTCGATCGCGCTGGACTCCGCCGGGTCCAGCGCGATCTTTTTTGTGCGCCCGGTAGCCCCTGGTGAGCGCCGCTGTGAGCGGGCTTGTTGGTCTCTGAGGGGTGCTGGGGCCGCGCTGTGGGGAGGCTGTGGCGCCACCCTTCCGTCGCCCTTGTTTGGCCCGGGCGGACGCTGTGCCGGGTGGTGCAATTGCACATATTAAATTGACCTGTTGTAAGGCGGGGGTAAGTTCAGGGGTTTCCAAAACAAGTTCGGTGACACCCGTCACACGCCGTGAACCTTGTTGCCTGCGATACCTCTGAGCTAGAGGAGATCCCGGAACACGCAGGGGAGTTGGCTCCGCGCGCCCGAGGCTCTACCCCTCACCCTCCCACCACCGGGGTGGGTCGCGGGTCGGCTTTGGTCACGCGTTCGGGGGACTTTCGTCCTCACCCGACTCGCAGCCGCTCTCACAGCCGCCCTGGGCGGCAGGGGCGGTCTCCAGGGCGAGACGCTCAAGGCGGTGGCAGATCGGGCAGTGCCGCGTCAGATGGCGATAGCTCGTCGCCGCGGAGAGGTGGGCGCGCAGCAGAGCGCGAGTCTCGTGCCGTGCGGACGCCGCCGAAGCCGTCATGCGCCACCTCCCGCTGGGGAGCGGTCCCGCCCCGTCCCCTGTTGTCTGGGTACCGGCGGAATGTGACGGAGTCAAGATGCGGGAACGACAACGGGCCGTATCCCCAAGGGGTACGGCCCGTTGCCGACGTACGCAAGAAGGGCCGCACTCGGTGATCGAGTCCGGCCTGTGTTGCTGCGCTGCGGTCCTGACGGGATTTGCTGTGTCTGATTGCGGCTGCGCCGCGGGCGCGGCCTTCACCTTGGCAGGGTGGCGAGAGCAGTTGGGGCGGGTGAGGCGGCGGTACGCAAGAAGGGCCGCACTCGTTTGCCGAGTGTGGCCCTTCCTTTACTGCGGTCCTGACGGGATTTGAACCCGCGGCCTCCACCTTGACAGGGTGGCGAGCACTCCAAACTGCTCCACAGGACCTTGCTTTGCGGCGCTTATTGCTGCGTTGCGCTGCGAGACAGGACTCTACAGCAGCCCACGGGCGCTGGTCGAACTCGCTCTGTGTGAGCGGGCCGTCACGGCGCCGCGGCGTCGATCGCCTTCACGATCCGCTTGTCCGAGACGGGGTACGCCGTGCCCAGCGCGTGCGCGAAGTAGCTGACGCGCAGCTCCTCCAGCATCCAGCGGATGTCCAGGACCTCCCGGGGGACGGGGCGGCCCTGCGGGAGCTGTTCCAGGAGCCAGGCGTACTCGTCCTGCATCTCGTGGACCTTCTCCATGCGCGAGGTGTCCCGCTGCACGTTCGTCGGCATCTGCTGGAGCCGGCGGTCGGCGGCCACCATGTAGCGCATCAGGTCCCCGAGGCGGCGGATCCCCGTGGCCGTGACGAAGCCGGGGCCGACGAGGGCGTCCAACTGCGTCCGTACGTCTGTGAGGTTGGCCAGGAGCGTCGGGCTCTTCGTCGACTTCAGGCGGCGCTCACAGGCCTGCCAGGCGGCGAGGACCTGCTGGACCTGGCTCACCGTGCGGACCGTCGTGTCGACGATCTCCGCGCGCACCTTCTCGTACAGCTTGCGGTACGACTCCTCGTCCCAGGCGGGACCGCCGAAGTCACCGATCAGCTTGTCCGCCGCCGCCATCGCGCAGTCGGCGAAGAGCGCCTGGATGGAGCCGTGCGGGTTCGCGGACAGGGCGATCTTCTGGGCGTTGGTCAGTTTGTCCGAGGCGAACTTGGCCGGATTCACCGGGATGTTGCGCAGGATCAGGCGACGCGTGCCCTTCCACATCGCCTGCTGCTGCTCGGCCTCGGTGTCGAAGAGGCGTACGGAGACGGTGTTCGCCGCGGAGCCGTCGTCCACGAGCGCCGGGTACGCCTTCACCGGCTGGCCCGCGCGGCGGGTCTCGAAGACGCGGCTGAGGGAGCCGAGCGACCAGTCCGTGAGGCCCGTCCGCTCGACCGCCGAGCCGCCCGTCCGCTCGGCCGTCGCCGCGGCCGCCTGCGAGAGGGCCTTGCGGGCCTTCGGGCGGAGCTGGAGCTTGAGCGCCTCCAGGTCCTTGTCCTCGGCGAGCTTCTTGCGCCGCTCGTCGGTGATCCGGAAGGTGATCTTCAGGTGGTCCGGTACGCGGGTGAGGTCGAAGTCGTCCGGCGAGACCGGGACGCCGACCATCCGCTGGAGCTCCCGCGCCAGCGTCACGTGCAGCGGCTCCTGGAGCGGGACCGCCCGGTCCAGGAACGCCGTCGCGTAGTTCGGCGCCGGGACGTAGTGCCGGCGGATCGGCTTGGGCAGGGAGCGGATCAGCTCGATCACGACCTCCTCGCGCAGGCCGGGGATCTGCCAGTCGAAGCCGTCCGCCGTGACCTGGTTCAGGACCTGGAGCGGGACGTGGACCGTGACGCCGTCCGCGTCCGCGCCCGGCTCGAACTGGTAGGTCACCTTGAACTTGAGCGGTCCCTGGCGCCACGTGTCGGGATAGTCGTCCTTCGACACGTCGCCCGCGCGCTCGTTGATGAGCATCGACCGCTCGAAGTCGAGCAGCTCCGGCTCCTCGCGCTGCTTCTTCTTCCACCAGGAGTCGAAGTGCGCGCCGGACACGACGTCCTCGGGCACCCGCTGGTCGTAGAAGTCGAAGAGCGTCTCGTCGTCGACGAGGATGTCGCGGCGCCTCGCGCGGTGCTCCAGCTCCTCCACCTCGGTCAGGAGGCGGCGGTTGGCGGCGAAGAACTTGTGGTGGGTGCGCCAGTCGCCCTCGACGAGGGCGTTGCGGATGAACAGGTCGCGGGAGACCTCGGGGTCGATGCGGCCGTAGTTCACCTTGCGGTCGGTGACGAGCGGGATGCCGTACAGCGTGACCTTCTCGACCGCCATCACCGCCGCCTGGTCCTTCTCCCAGTGCGGCTCGCTGTACGTGCGCTTCAGGAGGTGCTGGGCGAGCGGCTCGACCCACTCCGGCTCGATGCGCGCGTTGACCCGGGCCCACAGGCGGGAGGTCTCGACCAGCTCGGCGGACATGATGAAGCGCGGGGGCTTCTTGAAGAGCGCGGAGCCGGGGAAGACCGCGAACTTGGCGTTGCGGGCGCCCAGATACTCGCCACGGCCGCCGCGCTGCTTGGGGTCGCTGTCCTTGGACTCCTTCACGTCCTTCATCCCGATGTGGGAGAGGAGCCCGGCCAGGAGCGAGATGTGCACCTGCTGCTCGGGGGCGTCGTCCTCGTTCAGATGGATGCCCATCTGCTTGGCGACCGTACGCAGCTGCGTATAGATGTCCTGCCACTCGCGGATCCGCAGGAAGTTGAGGTACTCCGCCTTGCACATCCGGCGGAACGAGGACGAGCCGCGCTCCTTCTGCTGCTCGCGGACGTACCGCCACATGTTGAGGAAGGCCAGGAAGTCGGAGGTCTCGTCCTTGAAGCGCGCGTGCTGCTGGTCGGCCTGCGTCTGCTTCTCGGCGGGGCGCTCGCGCGGGTCCTGGATGGAGAGCGCGGCGGCGATCACCATGACCTCGCGTACGCAGCCGTTCTTGTCGGCCTCCAGGACCATGCGGGCCAGGCGCGGGTCCACCGGGAGCTGGGCCAGCTTGCGGCCCTCAGGGGTGAGGCGCTTCTTCGGGTCCTTCTGCGTCGGGTCCAACGCGCCCAGTTCCTGGAGGAGTTGGACGCCGTCGCGGATGTTGCGGTGGTCCGGCGGGTCGATGAAGGGGAACTTCTCGATGTCGCCGAGACCGGCCGCGGTCATCTGCAGGATGACGCTCGCCAGGTTCGTACGCAGGATCTCCGCGTCCGTGAACTCGGGGCGGGCGACGAAGTCGTCCTCCGAGTAGAGGCGGATGCAGATGCCGTCCGACGTACGCCCGCAGCGGCCCTTGCGCTGGTTGGCGCTGGCCTGGCTGATCGCCTCGATGGGCAGCCGCTGCACCTTCGTACGGTGGCTGTAGCGGGAGATGCGGGCCGTGCCCGGGTCGATGACGTACTTGATGCCCGGGACGGTCAGGGAGGTCTCGGCGACGTTCGTGGCGAGGACGATCCGGCGGCCCGTGTGCTGCTGGAAGACGCGGTGCTGCTCGGCGTGCGAGAGGCGGGCGTAGAGGGGGAGGACTTCCGTGAAGCGGTAGTTCTTCTTGTTCAGCGCGTCCGCCGTGTCCCGGATCTCGCGCTCTCCGGAGAGGAAGACGAGGATGTCGCCCTTGCCCTCGCCCTGGAGCTCCTCGACGGCGTCCGTGATCGCGGTGATCTGATCGCGGTCCGTGTCTTCGGAGTCGTCCTCCAGGAGCGGGCGATAACGCACCTCGACCGGATATGTACGGCCGCTGACCTCGACGATCGGCGCGTCACCGAAGTGCCGTGAGAACCGCTCCGGGTCGATGGTCGCCGAGGTGATGACGACCTTCAGGTCCGGGCGCCTGGGCAGCAGCTGGGCGAGGTACCCGAGCAGGAAGTCGATGTTGAGCGACCGCTCGTGGGCCTCGTCGATGATGATCGTGTCGTACGCGCGCAGCTCGCGGTCCGTCTGGATCTCGGCCAGCAGGATGCCGTCCGTCATCAGCTTCACGTACGTGTCGGCGCCCACCTGGTCCGTGAAGCGGACCTTCCAGCCGACGGCCTCGCCGAGCGGGGTGTTCAGCTCGTCGGCCACGCGCTCGGCGACCGTGCGGGCCGCGATGCGGCGGGGCTGCGTATGGCCGATCATGCCGCGCAGGCCGCGGCCGAGTTCCATGCAGATCTTGGGGATCTGCGTGGTCTTGCCGGATCCCGTCTCGCCCGCCACGATCACGACCTGGTGGTCGCGGATCGCCGCGGCGATGTCGTCCTTCTTCTGGCTGACCGGGAGCTCTTGCGGATACGTGATCTTGGGCAGACGGCTGCCCCGCTCGGCCATCCGCGCCGATGCCTTGTCGACCTCCGCCGCGATCTCGGCGATGACGGCGGCCCTGGCATCGGGCTTGCGGATCCGGCGCGCACCCTCGAGCCGGCGGCCGATCCGGTGCTCGTCGCGCAGCGACAGCTCGGACAGGCGCGGGGCGAGGGTGTCGAGGGTGAGGGCAGGCTGCGTAGACATACGGCGTCCAGGATCTCACCCGCCGCTCGAAGGTGGCGAACCGATTTATCTGGCGGGGCGCCCGGGGACGTACGATTCCGGGCATGTCGTCCCGTACGCGTCTGTCGTGGTGCCCCTTGCTGGGGGTGCTGCTCGTCGTGCTCGGGGCGTTCTGCGGGCCTGCGGTGGCCGCGGAGTCGACGCCCGCGAAGCCCAAGGTGTCGGTGCAGGCCGAGGTGCCTGCCGAAGCGTCCGCCGAGGTGTCCGCCGGGGTGTCTGCCGGGGTGCCAGGCTGCGGCAAGGGCGGTCAGCAGGACGCCGGTCAGGCTCCCGCCGCCCCGCCGCGCTCCAGTTCCGCCTACGAGCTGCTGCCCGCCCTGCATCAGGCCCACGCCGCGTCCGGTGCATGGGGCTTCGACCAGACGGTGCCGTCCCTGACGCCGGAGCGCGGGCCGCCGCCGCTCGCGCCGCCCTCGCCTGTCGATCTCTCCATCCTGCGCGTGTAGAGGCCCCCGTCCGGGGCCCCTTCAACGACGTACAGACGTGCAGGAACGAGAGAGAACTCCCTGATGCCCAAGAACAACAACAAAAAGAAGAACATCGCCATCGGAGCGGGCGTGGCCCTCGCCGCCCTGCTGCTCGGCGCCGCTTCCTACAGCGCGACCAAGCCCGACGAGCCCTCGTCGGTCACCGCGAAGGAGGAGTCCCCCGCGGACGTCTCCGCCGATCCGCAGGCCGGGGTCTACCCGGAGCTGGCCAAGCTCGCCCGGCGCGACGCCAAGGACCCGCTCGCCCAGGGGCGCGCCGACGCGCCGGTCGTACTCATCGAGTACGCCGACTTCAAGTGCGGCTACTGCGGCAAGTTCGCCCGCGACACCGAGCCGGACCTGGTGAAGAAATACGTCGAGGACGGCACCCTGCGCATCGAGTGGCGCAACTTCCCCATCTTCGGCGCGGACTCCGAGTCCGCCGCGCGCGGCGCGTGGGCCGCCGGGCAGCAGGGCCGCTTCTGGCAGTTCCACGCGGCGGCGTACGCCGACGGCTCCAAGGAGAAGGGCTTCGGGGGCGACCGCCTGAAGGAGCTCGCCAAGGAGGCCGGGGTCAAGGACGTCGGCCGCTTCTCGGACGACGCGGGCAGCGCCGAGGCCAAGGCGGCCGTGAAGAAGGACCAGGAGGAGGCGTACGGCCTGGGGGCCACGTCGACCCCGTCCTTCCTGGTCAACGGGCGGCCCATCTCCGGGGCGCAGCCTGACGAGGTCTTCGACCAGGCGATCGAGCAGGCGGCGAAGGCGGCGAAGCCGTCCGGGGCGGGGGACAAGTGACCGCCGATGTGGGGTACTTCGCGGCGTTCCTGGGCGGTCTGCTCGCCCTGGTGAGCCCGTGCAGCGCGCTGCTGCTGCCCGCCTTCTTCGCGTACTCGATCGACTCGACCTCGCGGCTGCTCGCCCGTACCGGCATCTTCTACGCCGGTCTCGCGACGACCCTCGTGCCGCTGGGCGCGGCGGGTTCGGTGGCGGGGCGGTTCTTCTTCGGGCACCGGGACCAGCTGGTGCTCGTCGCCGGGTGGCTGATCATCGCGCTCGGTGTCCTCCAGGTCGTGGGGATGGGGTTCGCCTCGCGGAAGATGGCCGAGCTTTCGGGCCGCATCCGGCCGACCACGGCGGTGTCCGTGTACGCCCTTGGCGCCGTGTACGGGCTCGCGGGCTTCTGCGCGGGGCCGATCCTGGGGAGTGTCCTGACGGTGGCGGCGGTGAGCGGGAGCCCCGTCTACGGAGGGCTGCTGCTGGCCGTCTACGCGCTGGGGATGGCGGTGCCGCTGTTCGTCCTCGCGCTGCTCTGGGAGCGCTTCGACCTCGGGCGGCGTCGCTGGCTGCGGGGGCGTTCCTTCCGGGTCGGCCGCGTCGAACTGCACACGACCTCGCTCCTGTCGGGCCTCTTCTTCGTGGCCCTCGGTGCGCTCTTCCTCGCGTACGACGGGACCACGGCGCTGCCGGGTCTGCTCGACGTGGACGACTCGTTCGCCGTGGAGCGGTGGGCCGGGGACGTGGGCCGTGCCGTGCCGGACTCGGTGCTGCTGGTGGGTGTGGTGGCGCTGGTGGGCGCGGGGTTCGGGGTGCGGGCGTGGCGGAGGCGGGGGAGTGGGCCGGTGGAGGCCGAGCAGAGGTAAGTCCCTTATGGGTGGTTTAGCGTATTCGTATGCCTGACCAGCGTGAGCATGAGGAGCACCAGCACGGCGCCCACGGGGAGCACCAGCACGGCGCCCACGGGAGGACTCCGACCCGGGGTGAGCGGTGGACGTCCTTCAAGGAGTCGCCCTTCCTGCCGGCGACCGTGCTGGTGTTCATCCTGGCCGCGGCCGCGGGGCTCTTCGCGGGCTCGTACACGTACTCCATGGCGAACCCGACCCCGCACCGCATCCCCACGGCGGTGGTCGCCGCGCAGGACGCTCCGCGGGGCAAGGAGTTCCTCGCCGGCATGGAGAAGGCGCTGAACGCCTCGCTGGAGTTGCACGAGTACGACAGCGTGGCCGCGGCGCGGGTCGGGGTGGAGGAGCAGAAGGTCTTCGCGGTCCTCGCTCAGGCTCCGGGCGACCGGGTCCTGTTCGAGGTCTCGGGGGCTTCGGGGGCGTCGGTCGCCCAGGTCCTTGCCGAGACCGCGCCGAAGGTGGGGAAGCAGGTGGGGGTCCCTGTGACGGTGAAGGACATCAAACCGCTCCAGGAGGGGGACCCGCGGGGGCTCGCGATCTTCTACATCTCGCTGGCGGCGGTGATCATCGGCTTCGTCGGGGCGATCCAGCTGAGCGTGCACGCGCGGGGTCTGAACCCGGCGGAGCGGATCGCCTTCACGGTCCTTTACGCGCTGCTCGGCGGGTTCGTGATCGCGGCGGTGGTGGACTGGTGGCTGGGGGCGGTGGATCTGCCGTTCGTCGAGTCGTGGCTGATCCTGGCGCTGACGATGTTCGCGTCGGGGATGGTCTTCACGATGTTCAACACGATGTTCGGGCGCTGGGCGATGATCCCCACGTGGGGCCTGATGGTGCTGCTCGGCAACCCGTCGTCGGGCGGGGCGGTTTCGTGGCCGCTGCTTCCGTCGGTGCTCGGCCACATCGGGCGCTGGCTGCCTCCGGGGGCGTCGGTGAACGCGCAGCACACGGCGGTGTACTTCGGCAGCCACCAGCACGCTTTCCCTTTCCTGGTGCTCGCGGGGTGGGCGGTGCTGGCCAGCACGGTGTTCTGGGTGTGGCGCCACCGGCACCCGGGCGGCCGGGAGAAGGCTGCGGTCCATGCGGCTGCGCCTGGGGCGGCCTGAGCGGGGTTTGTGCGGCGCTGGTCTGGTGTGGGGCGGGGCCGTGCGGGTATGTCGGTCCCCGCCATCGTCCGGTGGCCGCGGACCGGGGGTGCGGGGGTGCGGGGGTGCGGGGTTGGTCCGTCTGGAGGGCGGGGCCGCGCCGGTATGTCCGTCCTCGCTATCGTCCGGTGGCCGCCGGGCCACTTCGGCTCCGGAGCGCCGGGAACCGTGCTCCGGGCGGACATACCGGCCCGTCCCCTCACGAGCGCTCCCGACTGCGGGTACGTGAGGGCCGACCCTCCCTGGCCGGGGCGCGTCCCTGACGGCACTCCCCCACCCACCCCTTGTGGCTGCGTGGCAATCGGGCGGGTGGGCGGGAAAGGCCTGTTCGTCCAGGGTCGGATGCGGGGTGATCGGGCGGGTGGGAGGGAAGGCGTTTCGGCCAGGTCACGCTGCGGGCGGATGCCGGGAACGGCGAAGGCCCCGTCCACTGGACGGGGCCTTCGAAGTGGTGGCTGGGGCCGGGATCGAACCGGCGACCTATCGCTTTTCAGGCGATCGCTCGTACCAACTGAGCTACCCAGCCACGCGATTCAAGGAATCGCAAGCGGTCCTGACGGGATTTGAACCCGCGGCCTCCACCTTGACAGGGTGGCGAGCACTCCAAACTGCTCCACAGGACCAAGCGTTGTGCGAGCACTAGTCTCGCACAAGGTGTTGCGTGCCCCCAACGGGATTCGAACCCGTGCTACCGCCTTGAAAGGGCGGCGTCCTGGGCCACTAGACGATGAGGGCTAAGGGCCCACCTGGGCGCTTTGCAGCGCGTCGGGGACGTGAGAAGCATATGGGATGCGGGGAGCTATCGCCAAAACGGTTATCGGGGGGCCGGGGAGCCGCTGCCCGGTGAGCGGCCCGCAGGGGGTGGCGACGGTGTCGCACCGGGCTGGTTCTCCTTGGGCAAGTGGCGGCTGACCTCCGCCTTCGTCAGGCCGAGGCCGCCCAGTTTGATCTCGTCCCAGGCCTGGAGGCGCCGGGTCTCCCGGTCCAGGTAGAGGACCGACGTCTCGACCGGGTCCGGGTACTTGCCCTCCACGGCACGCAGCCCGCTGCCTCCCGTCGAGCCCTCGATGCGCAGGCGCGTCCCGTCCTCCATGACCTCCATCTCCTGACGGTGCACATGCCCCGCCAGGACGAGCGGCACCTCGCCGTCCGTCTCGCGCGCGGCGTCAGGGTTGTGCGCGACCGCGATGTCGACGGGAGTGCCGGCCGCCCGCTGGTCGCGGAGGGCGGAGGCGAGGCCGATGCCCGCCATCTCCTCGACGGGCTTGCCCTCCGCCCGCACGGAGCGGTCCGGGGTGTACTGCGGGTCGCCCGTCCCGGCGAAGCGGAGGCCCGCCACCGAAGCGGCCCCGCCCTCGTCCAGGACGTGGACGTTCTTCATGCGTTGCAGATAGCGCTGGGTCGTCAGGGAGTCGTGGTTGCCCCTGACCCACACGTACGGGGCTCCCAGGTCCTCGATCGGGTCGAGGAAGGCGTTCTCGGTGGCGCTTCCATGGTCCATCGTGTCGCCGGAATCGACGATGACGTTGATGTCGTACTGCTCGACCAGCGAGGCGATGATCTTCCAGCTCGCCGGGTTGAGGTGGATGTCCGAGACGTGCAGGAGCCTGATCGTGGACGGGTCCGGCTGGTACGCGGGGAGCGTCGACGTCACGTCGTACAGCTTCGTCACGTTGGTGACCAGGCGCGCCAACTCCTGTTGGTACACGTCGAATTCGCTGACGATGCTGCGGGCGTTGCCGACGACCGAGGGCGCGCTGCTGAGCAGGCCCGAGAACTTCGGCTCCAGGACCGACTTCGGGTTCCACGTCGCGTACGCCGCCGCGCCCGACGCGGCGAGGAGCGCGAGGGCGAGGCCGCCCGCCGCCAGGGCCCTGCGCGGGCGGCGGTAGACCGCGAGGCCCAGGGCCGTGGCGCCCGCGACGACGGCTGCGCAGGAGCGTACGGCCAGGTCGAGCGTGCCGTGCCCGACGTCCTGCGTCACCTCGTCCTGGAGGCCCGCGATCCGCTCGGGGTGGTCGACCAGGGCCTGGGAGCGGACCGGGTCCAGGCGGTCCACGTCCACGTCCAGGCGGATGGGGGCGACGTGCGAGCGCAGTTCGAGGGCCCCGAGCGGGGAGACGTCGATCTTCGTGCCGCCCGTCAGCGAGGGGCGCAGCGTCATGCGCGTGTCCATCGGGCCCACCGGCGCGTGCACGCTGCCGACGATCAGCAGGCCGAGCCAGGCGCCGAGCACGACGACCGCCATCAGGCCCGCGGCGCGGCCGTACGGATGGGGTGGGCTGATGAGCTCGCTCACCGGGTGCGGGTGGCGGGCGCGGTAGTGGCGTACGAGGGCGGCGGGCGCACGGAAGTCGCGGGCCATTGGTCCGGTATGCCCATGGGGAGGGGCGGCTATGCGGGGCGGTGGCTGACAATGGGGGTGTGCTGGAGATGACGCGGGAAGAGTTCGAGGAACTGGTCGCCGAGGCGCTTGACCGGATTCCGCCCGAGTTGACGCGGTTGATGGACAACGTGGCGGTGTTCGTGGAGGACGAACCACCGGCCGAGGATCCCGAGCTGCTCGGGCTCTACGAAGGGACTCCGCTGACGGACCGGGGCGAGTGGTACGCGGGAGTGCTGCCCGACCGGATCACCATCTACCGGGGTCCGACCCTGCGCATGTGCGAGTCGCGCGAGGACGTGGTCGCCGAGACCGAGATCACAGTGGTGCACGAGGTCGCACATCACTTCGGGATCGACGACGAGCGCCTGCACGCCCTGGGATACGGCTGACGGCCGGCGGCGGACGGCGGCTGTCGGCGCTCACGGTCCGTGTCCTCTTGCGGGGCAAGGGAGTTGGGTAGGACGTCCCCGCTTCTCAGCGCCTCGGAGGTGCTCGGCCGTGCGCCAGTTGTACGTTCCTGCTCGGTGGGCCGCGGCGGCAGTGGCCGTCATGGCGACCGCGGGCTGCATGAGCATCGGTGACGACGGGGGCGGCGAGCCCGGCCCCGCGCGGTCCGCGGGCGAGCGCAGCGCGGCCGCGGCCCCGGACGGTGGCAGCGTCACGCCCGGCGCCGGCTCGGCCGGTAAATCGGGTGCCGACCGCGGTGACGCGAAGGGCAAGAAGGGCAAGAAAGGCAAGAAGGGCGGGGGCAAGGAGCGGTCGGGCGCCCACGGGGAGTCCGGTTCCGATGCCGCGCAGGCCTCCGCCTCCGCGACCGGGGGCGGCGGCGACCCCGCCCCGCCGACCAAGGGCGGACGGCCCGCGCCCACGCGTACCAAGCCGGACCCGCCGCGCCCCACGCCGACGCCCGAGCCCCCGAAGCCGACCCCGACGCCCACTCCTGAGCCCACTCCGGAGCCCTCCTCGTCGGCGCACGAGCCCCCGAAGCAGGATGCGCAGCTGGGGGAGCGGTCGGAGGGGCTCAGGTCGCGGGAGCCTTCGCCGGAGGCTGGGCCCGCTTAGGCCGGGTCCGCTTGGGCCGGGAACCGCGTGGGGCGGGGTGCTTGGAGCGGTTCGCGGCGGGTTACGTCGGGTTCCGGCCCTGTCCGAAACCCGCTTCCTCGCAGGTGAGGCGGGCTGTGGGGGGTGGAATCCAAGGTGCCCCGGAGGGTGCGGTTTGCCTTCTGGGGGGTTGGGTGCGTATGGTGGTAGATCGTTTGATCCCATTTGCCCGGCGCCGAAAAAGAAGAGCGCCGCGTGGCGCGTACTCTCCCTTGCCGTGGCTGACCGCATCGAGGCGGTCCATTGCGAAATCACGGAGTTGACGGGCGCGTGCCGAGACTCCGGAAGGTTTCGCATTTCGCATGTCCATTTCTCATTCTGACCACGCCGTCCTGCCCGAGAACGAGACGACCGACGAGCTGACGGTCGAGGCCGTCGTCGAGGCCGTCGTCGAGACCGCAGAAGCCGTCGAGACCGTCCAGGCCGCCGACGTCGTGGAGGCCGCCGAGCAGGTCGTCGCCGAGGCCGATGAGCCCGCGACCGACGCTGCCGCGAAGGCCGACGAAGAGGCCGAGACCGGCCCCACCTTCGGTGACCTCGGGCTGCCCGAGGGCATCGTCCGCAAGCTCGCCCAGAACGGCGTGACCGCCCCCTTCCCGATCCAGGCCGCGACCATCCCGGACGCCCTGGCCGGCAAGGACATCCTCGGCCGTGGCCGCACCGGCTCCGGCAAGACCCTCTCCTTCGGTCTTCCGCTGCTCGCGACGCTGGCCGGCGGCCGCACCGAGAAGAAGAAGCCCCGCGGCGTCATCCTGACCCCGACCCGTGAGCTCGCGATGCAGGTCGCGGACGCGCTTCAGCCGTACGGCGACGTGCTCGGCCTGAAGATGAAGGTCGTCTGCGGCGGTACGTCCATGGGCAACCAGATCTACGCGCTCGAGCGTGGCGTCGACGTCCTCGTCGCCACCCCGGGCCGTCTGCGCGACATCATCAGCCGTGGCGCCTGCTCGCTCGAGGACACCCAGATCGCGGTCCTCGACGAGGCCGACCAGATGTCCGACCTGGGCTTCCTGCCCGAGGTCACCGAGCTGCTCGACCAGGTCCCCTCCGGCGGCCAGCGGATGCTCTTCTCGGCCACGATGGAGAACGAGATCTCCACCCTGGTCAAGCGCTACCTGACCAACCCGGTCACGCACGAGGTCGACAGCGCCCAGGGCAACGTCACGACCATGACCCACCACATCCTCATCGTGAAGCCCCGCGACAAGGCGCCCGTCACGGCCGCCATCGCCGCGCGCAAGGGCCGCACGATCATCTTCGTCCGCACCCAGCTGGGCGCCGACCGTATCGCCGAGCAGCTCTGCGAGTCCGGCGTGAAGGCCGACGCGCTGCACGGCGGCATGACGCAGGGCGCTCGTACGCGCGTCCTGGAGGACTTCAAGAAGGGCTACGTCAACGCGCTCGTCGCGACCGACGTCGCCGCCCGCGGCATCCACGTCGACGGCATCGACCTGGTCCTGAACGTGGACCCGGCCGGTGACCACAAGGACTACCTGCACCGCTCCGGGCGTACCGCTCGCGCGGGCCGCTCCGGCACGGTCGTCTCGCTGTCCCTGCCGCACCAGCGCCGCCAGATCTTCCGCCTCATGGAGGACGCGGGCGTCGACGCCTCGCGTCACATCATCAACGGCGGCGGCACCTTCGAGCCGGAGGTCGCCGAGATCACCGGCGCCCGTTCGATGACCGAGGTGCAGGCCGACTCCGCGGGCAACGCCGCGACCCAGGCCGAGCGTGAGGTCAAGGACCTCACCAAGGAGCTGGAGCGCGCCACCCGCCGCGCGACGGAGCTGCGCGAGGAGGCCTCGCGCCTCACCGCGCGTGCCGCCCGCGAGCGTGGCGACGACCCGGAGACCGCGGTGGCCGAGGCCGCCGCCGCTGCCGAGGCCGCCGTCGAGGCAGCTGCCTCCGTCCCCGAGCAGCCGGCCGCTCCGGCCGCCCGCGAGGAGCGCCGCCCGCAGCGCGACGACCGCGGCAACTACGAGCGTGAGCGCCGCGACGACCGTGGTGGCCGTTCCTTCGAGCGTCGTGACGACCGCGGTGGCTCCGGCTTCCGTGGCGGCGACCGCCGTGAGGGTGGCGGTGGCTTCAACCGTGACCGCAACGACCGCGGTGGCTCCTCCGGCTTCCGTCGTGACGACAACCGTGGCGGTGGCTCCGGCTTCCGCGGTGGCGACCGTCGCGAGGGTGGCGGTGGCTTCAACCGTGACCGCAACGACCGTGGCGGCTCCGCCGGCTTCCGTCGTGACGACCGTCCCTCGGGCGGCGACCGTGGCGGCTTCCGCCGTGACGACAACCGTGGCGGTGGCTCCGGCTTCCGTCGTGACGACCGTCCCTCCGGCGGCGACCGTGGCGGCTTCCGTGGCGGCGACCGCCGTGACGACAACCGCGGTGGCTCGAGCTTCCGTCGCGACGACCGCCCGACGGGCGGCCACCGTGGCAGCGACCGCCCGTTCAACCGTGACCGCCGCGACGACCGCCCCTCCGGCGGCGCCCGCTCCGGTGGCCACGACCGCCCGGCGTTCAACCGCGACCGCTCCGGCACCGGCACCGGTTCCTTCGGCCGCCGTGACGACAAGCCGCGCTGGAAGCGCAACGGCTGAGGCCTGAGCGACTGAACCACGGCAGCGGGCCCGTCCCTTCGGGGGCGGGCCCGCTGCCGTATGCCAAACGTGACGTGTGTCATGTCCCTGCCGTGGGCAACGCTCGTGCATGAAACCACCACCTGGACCATCACCCGAACCACCACCCGTACCACCACCCGTACCCACGGCCGGCTCGGACGAGGAACGCCTGGCCCAGCTCGGCTACACCCAGGTCCTGGCCCGCCGCATGTCCGCGTTCTCCAACTACGCGGTCTCGTTCACGATCATCTCGGTCCTGTCCGGCTGCCTCACGATGTACCTGTTCGGCATGAACACCGGCGGGCCCGCCCTGATCACCTGGGGATGGGTCGGGGTCGGCCTGATGACGCTGTTCGTGGGCCTGGCCATGGCGGAGATCTGCTCCGCCTACCCGACGTCCGCCGGGCTCTACTTCTGGGCGCACCGGCTCGCGCCCCCGCGCACGGCCGCGGCCTGGGCGTGGTTCACGGGCTGGTTCAACGTGCTCGGCCAGGTCGCCGTCACCGCGGGCATCGACTTCGGGGCCGCGTCCTTCCTGGGCGCGTATCTGAACCTGCAGTTCGACTTCCAGGTCACCGAGGAGCGCACGATCCTGCTCTTCGCCGCGATCCTCGTACTGCACGGCCTGCTCAACACGTTCGGCGTGCGCATCGTCGGCCTGCTCAACAGCGTGAGCGTCTGGTGGCACGTCTTCGGGGGCGCCGTCATCGTCGGCGCGCTTGCCTTCTCCCCGGACTCGCACCAGTCGGCGTCCTTCGTCTTCACCGAGTTCGTCAACAACACGGGCTGGGGCAGCGGGCTCTACGTGGCGCTGATCGGGCTGCTGATGGCCCAGTACACCTTCACCGGGTACGACGCGTCCGCGCACATGACTGAGGAGACGCACGACGCCTCGACCGCCGGGCCCAAGGGCATCGTCCGCTCCATCTGGACGTCCTGGATAGCGGGCTTCGTCCTGCTCCTCGGCTTCACCTTCGCCATCCAGTCGTACGACGGCGCCCGCGAGTCGGCGACGGGAGCGCCGCCCGCCCAGATCCTCCTGGACGCGCTCGGCGCGACCACGGGCAAGCTGCTCCTGCTCGTCGTCATCGGCGCACAGCTCTTCTGCGGCATGGCGTCCGTGACCGCCAACTCCCGGATGATCTACGCCTTCTCGCGGGACGGAGCGCTGCCGTTCTCGCACATCTGGCACTCGGTCAACCCGCGTACGCGCACGCCCGTCGCCGCGGTGTGGCTCGCGGCCCTCGGCGCGCTCGTGCTCGGCCTGCCGTACCTGATCAACGTCACGGCGTACGCGGCGGTGACGTCGATCGCCGTCATCGGGCTCTACATCGCCTACGTCATCCCGACCCTGCTCCGGCTGCGCAAGGGCGAGGAATTCGAGCGCGGGCCCTGGCACTTGGGCCGCTGGTCGCGTCCGATCGGCATCGTGGCGGTGGCCTGGGTGGGCGTGATCACGGTCCTGTTCATGCTGCCGCAGGTCTCACCGGTCACCTGGGAGACCTTCAACTACGCCCCGCTCGCGGTCCTCGCCGTCCTCGGCTTCGCCACGACCTGGTGGCTGGCATCGGCCAGGCACTGGTTCCTCAACCCGGACCACGAGCGCACGGCGGCCCGCGAGGCGGCCCGCAAAGGGGCGCCGGAACCCTCCGATCCCTGACCGCTGCGACGGCGGTCCGGGCCCGCACGCGGCCCGTCGCGGAACGCGCGACGGGCCAAGGAGGCGATACCCGATCGGACGCGTTGCCCTGTCCGGCTATGCTCGGGGGGTGCATCCGCACGGACCGTTAGCTCAATTGGCAGAGCAGTGGACTTTTAATCCATTGGTTGTGGGTTCGAGTCCCACACGGTCTACCACTCAGGCCCAGGTCAGGAACGTTCTGACCTGGGCCTGTGGCGTCGGTCGCCCGAACGGACCCTCCTCGCCTGCGCCCCCGCGGCCCACGGGCGACGCTGGGCCTGCCAGGTGGCCGATCCGGAGGTACAGCATGGGTTCCGTACGACGGGCTCTCGTGATGGTGCTCGTGCCGTTGCTGGTCGGCGTCTGCGCTGCCTGTGGCGGTTCCGGGAGCGGCACCGACAAGGCCACCGAGCGTGCGCGCCCCGCCGAGCTGGCCTTCGAGCACCCCGGAGTGCTCGTCAGCAAGGCACAGCTGGACCGCGTGCGCGCCCACGTCGCCGCGCGCGAACAGCCCTGGCTGAAGGCGTTCGAGCAGATGCGGGACAGCAAGTACGGCGCGGCCGACTACCGGGCCAAGCCGTACGCCGTCGTCGAGTGCCCGCCCGACACCCGCCCCGGACAGGGCTGCGTCGAGGAGCGCGAGGACGCCATCGCCGCGTACACGCAGGCACTGCTCTGGAACATCACTGGCGACCGCGCGCACGCCAAGAAGGCCGTGCAGATCATGGACGCCTGGTCGCGGGTGATCACCGGGCACACGGAGGCCAACGCGGGCCTCCAGACGGCCTGGGCCGCCTCCTCGTGGGCCCGCGCGGCCGAGGCAGTGCGCTACACCTACGACGGCTGGACCGACGGCGAACTCCTGCGCTTCGAGCGGATGCTGCGCAACGCCTATCTGCCCCAAGTGCGCGACGGCGCGGCCGACTTCAACGGCAACTGGGACCTCCTGATGGCCGACGCGACCATCAGCATGGCGGTCTTCCTCGACGACCACGAGTCCTTCGAGAAGGCGGTGACGCACTTCAGGACCCGGGTGCCCGCCTACTTCTATCTGAAGTCGGACGGCCCGCTGCCGGTCTCTCCCGCGGGCAGCGACATCAACACCCCGGCGAAGCTCCAGAAGTACTGGTTCGGGCAGAAGACCTTCGCCGACGGGCTCTCCCAGGAGACCTGCCGGAACTTCAAGCACGCCAGCTACTCCCTCGCGGCCACCGCGCACATCGCGGAGACCGCCTGGCATCAGGGCGTCGACCTGTACGGCGAGGTCAAGGATCGGCTGCGGGCCGCGCTTGAGTTCCACTCCAAGTACCAGCTGGGCGCGAAGGCGCCGGAGTGGCTGTGCGGCGGCAAGGTGCAGCGCGACATGGGGCCCGACACCGAGGTCGGCCTCAATCACCTGCGGGACCGGCTGAAGCTGGAGCTTCCGCAGACGGAGAGGTTCACGCGCGAGCAGCGGCCCGAGGGGACGGACGATCTGTTCGTGGCCTGGGAGACGCTGACGCATGCCGAGAACGCGTGAGCGGCGGGCCCCGTTCGCCGGTGGTTCCCGGCTCCTTCCCGCCCGCTTTCCGGCTGCTTCTCAACCGGTTCGCTTTCACTCCCCCTGATGGCGTAGAGTTGCATTCAACGGCGCGGGGTGGAGCAGCTCGGTAGCTCGCTGGGCTCATAACCCAGAGGTCGCAGGTTCAAATCCTGTCCCCGCTACTAAAGACCGAAGGCCCGGATCCAGAAATGGATCCGGGCCTTCGGTGTTTTCCCCGTTGTTCCCCGTTGTTCCCCGTTGTTCCCCGTTGTTTCCCGTCGCTCTCTCGTCACTCTGTCGGCCCACAGCGGTCGCCCCGCGCCGCCGCTTTGGGAACCCTGGTTGAGCGTGGTCATGGATCTGGTCCTGGCCGCGGGATTCGGCAGGAGAAGACCGGTGGGGCTGCGAGGAGGAAGCGGCGGGGGCGAGGCTCCCGATGTCCGGCCTGATGTCCGGCATGAGCGGGCGCTCGTGCGGGCCCTTCCGCTGCTGCTCATCGTCGCCGGGGTCGTCTACGACATCTCCACCCCGCCCGCGTTCACCGCCGCGCCCCTCTTCACCGCCGCCCCGCTCATCGCGGCCCCCTTCTACTCGCTGCTCAGCACCACCCTCATCGGCGCCGGCTCCTGCGCGGCCGTGCTCGCCCTGCACTTCAAGACCAGCACCACCACCGACGTCGAAGCCGTCACGGAACTGATCACGGTGGCGACCGTCGCCGTGCTCGCCGTCCTCATCAACCGCGTCCAGCGCCGCAGCGACAAACGGCTCGCCTCCGCCCGCTCCATCGCCGAGGCCGCCCAGCGCGCCGTCCTTCCGCAGCCGGACCCCCGGATCGGCGGTCTCGACGTCGCGGCGCGGTACGAGGCCGCGGAGGCCGACGCCTTCATCGGGGGCGATCTGTACGCCGTGCAGGACACCCCGCACGGCGTGCGCGTCATCGTCGGTGACGTACGGGGCAAGGGGATGGGCGCGGTGGCGGCCGTCGCCGTCGTCATCGGGGCGTTCCGGGAGGCCGCCGAGCAGGAGGCCACGCTGGAGGCGGTGGCCCAGCGCCTTGAGCGTGCCCTGGCGCGCGAGGGCACGCGGCGCGACGGGCTCGACGCCTTCGAGGGGTTCACCACCGCCGTCCTGGCGGAGATCTCGCACGGCGACGGTCTGGTGCGCCTCATCAACCGAGGGCACCCGGGACCGCTGCTCCTGCGCGGCGACGGGCGGCTGTGCGTGCTGTCCGCGACCGAGCCCGCGCTGCCGCTGGGGATGGGCGACCTGGGCGCCTGGCCGGACCGTGCGGACGAGACGGAGTTCCCGCCGGGGGCGATGCTGCTCCTGTACACCGACGGGCTCTCCGAGGCGCGTGACAGCCGGGGCGAGTTCTACGACGCGGCCACCCGGCTCGGGGGCCGCATCTTCCCCGGACCCAACGGCCCGGACGCCCTGCTCGCCACGCTCACCGAGGAAGTGCGCAGGCACACCGGGGGCGGCACGACCGACGACATGGCGCTGCTCGCGGTGCGGCGGCCGTTGGCGACGGGCGCCGGGACCGAGGGCGGGACCGAAGGTGGGGCTGACGCGGAGATCGATGTCACCGGCCGTGACTGAAGAACACCACTCCGCATAACAACTGACGTACTGTCAAGGAAGTGTGAAGCTCCGGTGTGTGAAGAAGTGGCGTCAACTCGCCCCGTTCCGCACCCCCGTGTCCCGTTAAGTACGGGCCAAAGCCGTTAACGATCAGTCGGAACGGCTTGGAATACGACCCCGCTGTCTATTAACGTTCGATAACGCAGCGCGGTCGTCCCAGCCGTCACTCGAGTCGGCTCCGCGCGCACGCGCCTAATCCCGAAAGGGAGCCGGGGAACCACTAATTGGGGTGAATCGGGCATCTGTGCATCCGTGCCAGATGTTCGTAGGAGACCTTCCTGCTCCGAACCCGTCAGCTAACCCGGTAGGCGAGAAGGAAGGAAAGGAGTGCGCCCCAGTGGCGTCCAACCGCCCTGCCCCCCAAGGCGCGTACGTACCGAATGACGACGACTTCGTTGGGTACGAAGACAGTTCCTGGGAGGAATGGAATCCCACCGAGGAGTCCATTCGCCCCGTCCGCGGCAGGCACCGCGTCCACAAGCGGGGCGGTGGCGGGCTCGCCCGCAGCTCCACTGTTCTCGGCGTAGGCGTCATCGCCGCAGTCGGCGCGGGCGGCATCGCCACCGCGCAGGGCGGCAAGCCCCCGGTCTCCATCGAGATGCCGGACCTGTCGGCCGTCACGGACTCGCTGCCGGAGGCCAAGTCGCTTCCGGGCGTGGGGTCCTTGATATCCGACGACTCCTCCGACACCGCCGCCGCGGACGGCGGTGTGACGGTCGCCGCCGCGCCCCTGAGCGCCGCCGGAGTCAGCACCGCCGACGCCGAGCAGGGCACCACGGACGCCGGAGAGGCACTGCGGGCCCGCATCATGGAGCAGGCCGAGAACCAGCAGGACCAGGCGGACGACGCGGTCCAGAAGGCGGCCGAAGAAGCCGCCGTCAAGCAGGCCGCCGAACAGGCCGCCGCCGAGCAGACCGCGGCCGAGAAGAAGATCGCCGCCGAGAAGGCCGCCGCGAAGAAGAAGGCCGAGGCCGAGGCCAAGAAGAAGGCCGAGGCGGAGCGCCTGGCCAAGCTCGCGAAGAGCTACACCCTCCCCGTCGCCTCGTACACGCTCACCGGCACCTTCGGTCAGCCCGGCTCCATGTGGTCCTCCGGCTACCACACCGGCCTGGACTTCGCCGCTCCGACGGGCACGCCCATCAAGGCCATTCACTCCGGCACCATCAAGGAAGCCGGCTGGGCGGGGGCGTACGGCTACCGCACGATCCTCGAACTCGACGACGGCACCGAACTCTGGTTCTGCCACCAGTCCTCGATGAACGTCAGCGCGGGCCAGAAGGTCACCACCGGCGAGACCATCGGCCGCGTCGGCGCGACCGGCAACGTCACCGGCGCGCACCTCCACCTGGAGGTCCACCCGGGCGGCGACTCCACCGGGGTCGACCCGGCGGCGTGGCTGCGCGGCAAGGGCCAGTCCCTCTGAGGTAGCCCCAGAACCCCGGCGGTCCTGGCGACAACCCCCCGACGTCAGGGCTGCCGGTTCGGCATGCCCGCTTCAGCCCGTACCCGGGTCGCTGTACGGCATGCGGAATTCCGTGATCCGCAAGTGCGTTGAGTCCCGTATGACTTCTCTCCGCAAGCTTGGCTCGTCCGACCTCGAGGTCTTCCCGCTCGCCCTGGGCGGCAACGTCTTCGGCTGGACGGCCGACGAGGCGCAGTCCTTCACCGTGCTCGACGCCTACACCGCCGCCGGCGGCAACTTCATCGACACCGCCGACGTCTACTCGGCCTGGGTGCCCGGCAACAAGGGCGGGGAGTCCGAGACCGTCATCGGCGACTGGTTCGCCGCGCGCGGCAACCGCTCCGACGTCGTGCTCGCCACCAAGGTCGGCGCCCACCCCGATTACAAGGGCCTGTCCGCGAACACCATCAAGTCCGGTGCCGAGGAGTCGCTGCGCCGTCTGCGCACCGACTACATCGACCTCTACTACACGCACTACGACGACCCGTCCGTCCCGGTCGAGGAGATCATCGGCGCGCTCGACGAGCTGGTCACGTCCGGCAAGGTGCGCGCGATCGCCGCCTCGAACGTGAGCGCCGAGCGGCTCCAGGAGTTCCTCGACTTCTCCGACCGCGAGGGCCTCGCGCGCTACTCGGCGCTCCAGCCGCACTACAACCTCGTCTCGCGCGACACGTACGAGGGCACCCTTGAGCAGGTCGCCTCGCGCTCCGGCCTGGCCGCCGTCCCGTACTACGCGCTCGCCTCCGGCTTCCTGACCGGCAAGTACCGCCCGGGTGCGAAGGTCGACAGCGCGCGCGCCGAGGGCGCGGGCAAGCACCTGGAGACGGAGCGCGGCCTGCGCGTTCTCGCCGCCCTCGACCGGATCGCCCAGGAGCGCGAGGCCGAGATCGCGACCGTGGCCCTCGCGTGGCTCGCGGCGCAGCCGACGGTGGCGGCGCCGATCGCGTCCGCCCGTACGGTCGAGCAGCTGCCCGCGCTGCTGGCGGTGGGCGAGTTCGAGCTGACGTCCGCCGAGGTGTCGGCGCTGACCAAGGCTTCCGCCTAGAGGTCCTAGCCGCGGTAGGGGATGTACGCGGGGTAGGGCATCGCCGGTTGCGCGTACGGATAGCCGTACGGGGGCTGGTGCTGCTGCGGATAGGGCTGTGGATACGGCTGCTGGTATCCGTACGGCGGCGGCATCGGTACGAACACCGGTGCCGTCGCGCGTGCCGCGTACGCCAGGGCGGGCCGTGCCGCCTCGCGGCGCTCCCACAGCGCGTGCAGCAACTCCCGCTCCCGTACGACGAAGTCGGCGCCCGCCCGGCCCTTGCGTCCACGGTGGCGAAGGAGCGCGAGAGACGTCGCGTACGTCTCGTACTGGGCGACCGTGCGCGCCGCGGCCTTGCCCTGGGTGTACGAGGCGTAGTCGCGGGCGAGGGTGCGGGCGCGCATCGTGCCGAGGGCGTACGGCTCGGGCGCGGTGAGCCAGCCCGCGAGCGCGTACGCGGGCAGTTCGGCCCGCACGATGCGCAGGCCGCGCTGCCTGATCCAGATCACCAGCCAGGTGAGCAGGCCGAAGGCGGGCAGCATGAAGACCGCGTACACGGCGAAGAAGCCGTAGTCCCCGAAGGCCGCCGAGCCGTTCCACAGGGCGTGCAGGCCCATCGCCAGGAGGAGTCCGCCGACCGGGAGCAGGACGCGGCGCCAGTTCTGGCGCTCCGCGCTGAGCGCGGCGATGCCGAAGCCGATGCCGGTGAGCACGGTGAAGAGCGGGTGCGCGAAGGGCGACATCACGACACGTACGAAGAAGGTCGCCGCCGTCACGGAGGCGAGCCCGGTCCCGCCGTTGATCTGGTCGGTGCCGAAGGCGCTGCCGAGGTAGAGGATGTTCTCGGTGAACGCGAAGCCGGTGGCGGTCACTCCGGCGATCACCACGCCGTCGACGATTCCGGTGAACTCGCGTCTGCGGAAGAGGAAGACGAGCAGTACGGCCGCGGCCTTCGCGCTCTCCTCGACGATCGGCGCTATGACCGTCGCGCCGAGGGTGTCCGCGCTGGTGGGGTCGGCCGTGGCGGTGGCTATCCAGCGGGTCGCGAAGCTGTTCGCGACGATCGCTATGAGGGCGGCCGCGCAGGCGCCCCAGGCGAAGGCGAAGAGGAGGTTGCGCCAGGGGCCCGGCTGGACGCGTTGCAGCCAGCGGAAGGCGGCCACCAGGAGCGGCACGGGAAGTGTCGCGAGGCCGAGCCCGACCAGGAAGCCTTCGGTGCCGGTCTGTTCCCTGACCAGGGCCAGGATGACCAGGCCGGACAGGGCGAGCAGCGTGACCAGGGCGGCCGCGCGTATCGCCCGGCGCTGCCACCAGCGCGCGTGCCGCAGCCCGGCGGGCCCGTCGAGGGGCATCGGGTGCGGGAGCGGAGAACGGGTGGCCACCCGTTGACCCTAACGAGGGACAGGGGTGGGCCGCGACGGTGTCTCGGGCCCCGTGGCCGGTATCTCAGGCCCGCGTGGCCGGTATCTCAGGCCTCCTGGCCGGATGTACGGCGGAACAGCAGGTCATGGACCACGTGTCCCTTGTCCAGGCCCTGGCCCTCGAATCGGGTGAGGGGACGGAAAGAGGGCCGGGGCGCGTACCCGCCGTCTTCCTGGGTGTTCTCGAAGTCCGGGTGCGCGCCGAGCACCTCCAGCATCTGTTCGGCGTACGGCTCCCAGTCGGTCGCGCAGTGCAGGACGGCGCCGGGCTTGAGGCGGGGCGCGGCGAGGTCGAGGAAGTCGGGCTGGATGATGCGGCGCTTGTGGTGGCGGGCCTTGGGCCAGGGGTCGGGGAAGTAGACGCGGAGGCCGTCGAGGGAGGCGGGCGTGAGCATCTTGCGGAGCAGGATGACGGCGTCGCCGTTCGCCACGCGGATGTTGGTGAGGTCGTTCCGCTCGGCGAGGCCGAGGAGGTTTCCCTGGCCCGGGGTGTGCACGTCGACCGCGAGGATGCCGGTGTCCGGGTCGTCGGCGGCCATCTGGGCCGTGGCCTCGCCCATGCCGAACCCGATCTCGAGTACGACGGGGAGCTCGCCGCCGAACAGCTCCGCGAGGTCGAGGGTGCGCTGCCCGTCGATGTCCAGGCCCCACTTGGGCCAGAGCCGCTGGAGTGCGTCCGCCTGGCCTGTGGTGACGCGGCTCCGCCGGGGCTGGAAGCTGCGGATCCGCCGCTCGAAGTGCGAGCCCGCGGGGTCGGGCGCGGGGCCCTGCGGGAAGCGGGGCTGGCCCTTGGGGCGGGGGGTGTGAGGGCTGCTGGGGGTGGTGGGTGACTCAGACACAGTGGGGGGATTTTATCTTCCCCGACCCCGCCCCTGCCCGGCTGTACCTATTGGCGGCTTTGCCGCGCAGGGGGCTCCGCCCCCAGACCCCCGCTCCTCAAACGCCGGAGAGGCTGGCACATCTAGCCCGTCCGGCGTTTGAGGACGAACTCGGCGAAGCCGGTGATGACGGCAACCGAGGCCCCCGCGCAGCGGCCCGCGGCGGAGCCGCAAATGTCACAGCCGGGAAGGGGCGGGGTTGGGGATAGCCCCGCAGGGACCGCCCCTACAGAGCCGCCAGCACCCGCCGGGCCACTTCCCGCCCAATAGGGAGAGAGGCCGTCGCCGCAGGCGAGGGAGCGTTCAGCACATGAACCGCCCGCACCCCCTCCCGGATGAGGAAGTCATCCACCAGCGCCCCGTCCCGCAGGACGGCCTGCGCCCGCACCCCCGCCGCCGCAGGTACAAGATCGTCCGGAGTCACCGCGGGCAGCAGCCTCCGCACCGCCGCGGTGAACGCCCCCTTCGAAAGGGACCGCCGGAACTCCCCCGCCCCATACCGCCAGTGCCGCCCGGCCATCCGCCAGGCCCCCGGCCACCCCAGCGTCCCCGCGACCTCCAGCGGCCGCACCACACCCCATCCGTACCCCTCACGGGCCAGCGCCGGCACCGCGTTGGGTCCCACATGGACCCCGCCCCCGATGCCCCGCGTCAGATGCACCCCGAGGAAGGGGAAAGCCGGATCCGGCACCGGATACACCAGGCCACGGACCAGCTCGGGCCGCACCAGATCGAAGTACTCGCCCCGGAAGGGCACGATCCGCATCCCGGGGTCGTCACCGGCCAGCATCGCCACCCGGTCGCAGTGCAGCCCCGCGCAGTTGACCAGGACCTTCCCCCGCACCACCGAGCCGTCGGCCGTGGCGACGGCCACCCCGAGCTCCGGGCGCCGGTCGATGCGGACGACCTCCGCGCCGTAACGGACATCGGCCCCCGAGGCGTCCGCGAGGCGTGCCGCCACCGAGCCGTAGTCACAGATCCCCGTCGTCCCGACCTGGATCGCGGCGAGGCCCCGCACCTCCGGTTCGTACTCCGCGATCTGGGCGGGGCCAAGCTCCCGCACCGGAATGCCGTTCTCCCGGCCGCGCTGGACGAGGGCGTGCAGGCGGGGCAGCTCGTCGCGCTCCGTGGCGACGATCAGCTTGCCGGTGACCTCGTGCGCGATTCCGTACTCCGCGCAGAACTTGATCATCTCGGCGGCGCCCCGCACCGCGTACCGCGCCTTCAGGGAGCCGGGGCGGTAGTAGATCCCGCTGTGGATCACCCCGCTGTTGCGTCCCGTCTGGTGCCGGGCGGGGCCCGGCTCCTTCTCCAGGACGGTGACCCGCGTGCCCGGCGCGGCACGCGTGATCGCATACGCCGTCGACAGACCGACGATTCCCCCGCCGATCACCAGCACATCGCAGTCGTACGCCGCGGCCCGGACCATCCCGCATCACCTCCCACCCCGATAGTGCACTGCGCCACTGACAACGCCCTCAAACCCGGCGAGGACCGCAGGGTTACAGGGTGCGGAAATGCTGTTGCCGTTCCGGCGGTGCACGGGGGGACGCCCCGGGCCCTGAACCTGAATCCTGGAGATCGCACGAGAGGAGTCCCGCTGAACTACGCGGGGGCCACGAGCAGCGGCCGCGCGCGCTCCCTCAGCTCCACCACGCGCGGCTCGTCGCCGTACGGCTCCAGGCGGTGCAGCAGGTCCTTCACGTACTCCGTGGTCCGCGCGGACGAGATGCGTCCGGCGACCTCCAGGGCGCGTGTGCCCTGCTCACAGGCCGCGTCCAGGTTCCCCGACTCCAGTTCGGCGACCGCCGACACCACGAGCCGTAAGCCGTGCGAGCGCACGAACTCCTCCGTCGGCCGGGAGAGCGCCTGCTCCGTGAAGCGGCGCACCTGGCGGGGCGCCTTCAGGTCGCGGTAGCACTCGGCGGCGTCCGCCGCGAAGCGGTCGTATCCGTAGAAACCGAGCCACGACGGGTCGTTGTCGCCGTCCCGGGCCCGCTCAAGCCAGCCCTCGGCCGCCCGCAGCGCCGCTCCCGCCGCCTGCGCGTCACTGGCGCGCGCGTGTGCGCGTGCCTCGACGAGGCGGAAGAAGCTCATCGTGCGCGCGGTGGCCAGGCCGCGGTTGCGCTCCAGGGCCGCCTGCGCGAGGTCGACGCCCTCGTCGCCGAAGCCGCGGTAGGTCGCCTGGAGGGACATGGAGGCCAGGACGTAACCGCCCAGGGGCACGTCGGCCGCCGCGCGGGCCAGGCGCAGGGCCTGGATGTAGTACCGCTGGGCGGCTTCCTGCTGGCCGGTGTCGAAGGCCATCCACCCGGCCAGGCGCGTCAGTTCGGCCGAAGCCCCGAAGAGCGAGCGGCCCACCTCGTCCGAGTACGAACCGAGCAGCAGGGGCGCCGCCTCGACCCGCAGGCACTCGGGGACCATCGAGGAACGCCAGTCGCCGCCGCCGTACTTGGAGTCCCAGCGCCGGGCGTCCTCGGCGGCCTCCCGCAGTTTCAGCACGTCGCTGTGGCCGACCTTCATCGGCCCGCTGTTCGCGCCGTCGTCGAGGTGGCCCGTCTCGCGGGGCTCGTCCAGGGCGACGTCGCGGGCGACCGAGCTGTCGGCCGGGGTTATCAGCCAGCGCGAGGCCGGCGTCGCGTACGCGCTCACCGCGAAGGAGCCGGCCAGCGACTGCCAGATGCCGCCGCTGCCCGCGCGCCTGCCCGCGAGATCGAGGCGGTAGAGCTCGGTCGCCGACTTCACCGCGGCGCCCACGTCGCGCGGGAAGGCGAGGCCCACCTCAGGCGCCGGATCGGCGTCCGCGAGCCCGATCTCGTGCAGCGGAACGGGGCGGCCCAGCTTCTGCCCGATGGCCGCGGCGATGAGGTGCGGGGCGGCGCCCTGCGGCACCATGCCCTTGGACACCCACCGGGCCACCGATGTCTTGTCGTATCGAAGCGTCAACCCGCGTTGTGCGCCGAGGTCGTTGACCCGGCGGGCGAGTCCCGCATTGCTGATTCCCGCGAGGGCGAGAACGGTGCCGAGTTTTTCGTTCGGCCCGCGTTGCTCCCTGGACATGCGCCACCCCTCGACACAGACGGCTGCCGCGATGGCTTGACCGCGCGGCATGCGTGCTGCGTTCCCCCGGGGGCGGCGGCGTCCGCGACTACGAGCCGCCGTGGCCCGGAACCTCGGCCGCAAGAGCATTTGGCCGAGCCCCCAGGTATATGCCTCCGCGAAAACATCAGCACACACAGCGTAGTTCGCCGAATCCCAAGCGTTAAGAGGCGCAGTTCCGTATGGCGAGATTGTTGCCGGTAGGGAAGCGGGGGAGTGCCGGGGCGTGCTCCGGGTGTGTGGCCGTGCGCCTGCGTGTGCGCTCTTCACCGGCCATAAGGGGAGCGCTTCCATTGACGGTGCGTGGGTCGGCCCGCTGCGCTGGAGTCAGCGGGCTGGGGGACACCGCCGCCTCCATCCCCGCGGGCGGCGGACCAGTCCGGGGGGCGGGCAACGCCTCCCGGACTGTGTGTTGCCATTTACGGTTCCGTCACGCGAGCGCCACCCGCTGATTTGGCCGAAAACCGCCTCTCCGGAGGCCGGTGCAAAGCACCGTCGCGCAAGGAGAGGGGCGTTGTTGCGCCCTTCAAGTACCGCTCCCCCGGGGCAGATTAAGGGGAGCGCGACCACCTCCGTAGCCACTCCTGCGCGCCTCCTTCGTGGCAGCATGGGACCCCAGTTCTCGATGCACTGGTTGTCCACAGCCTGTGGAGGCAACGATGCGGTGGTTGGTGGGGTGGAGCAGCACTGCCGCGAAGCCTTCGGTGGTGGGCTCGGCCGGGGCCACCGGTGAGAACGGCGAGACCGTTCATCCCGTGGGATCCCAACTCCTGTGGGGCGACCCGGATCCGCTGTGGGCGGTCGGTGACTGGCGCGCCGACGAGGTGCGCACGGTCAAGGCCGACGAGCAGACGCGCATCGCGGTCCTCGGCACCTGCGGGGCGAGCGACGAGGAGCTCAGGGTCGGTCTGTTCGCGGCCCGCGGCGGCGCCCTGCGGCACCTGACCGCCTGGTCCGGCAGCTATACGGCGGTCGTCCAGATCGGCCGCCGCGTCATGGTCGCCGGCGACCTCGCGGGCGCGCGCCCCGTCTTCTACACCCCCTGGGCCTCCGGCACGGCCTTCGCGACGGCCGCGCTGCCCCTCGCCGACCTCATCGAGGCCCACCTGGACATCGGCCACCTCGCGGCGCTGCTCGCCGCCCCCGACGTGCCGGAGGCGCTCCAGGACTCGACGCCCTACCAGGGCGTGCGGCGCGTGCCCCCGGGGCACGCCCTGATCCTGCGCGCGGGCGCACGGGAGATCGCCGGGTACGAACACGTGGCGTCCCTCGCGGTCGCCGCGCCCGCCGCCGACGCGACCACCGCGGTGGACGGCGTCCGTGACGCCCTGGTGGAGGCCGTACGCGCCCGGCTCGGCGCCCCGCGGCACGTCCCCGGAGCGGACGTCGACCCCGGCCCCGTGCCCGGCATGGGTCCCGCCGAGCGGCGCGCGGCGCGCGGGATGCCGGTGCCCGGCATCGGCGCCGACCTCTCCGGAGGGCCCGCTTCCGGCACCCTCGCGCTGCTCGCGGCGGGCCTCCCGGGGATGCCCGGCACGGTCCTCGGCCACGGCACGGGCGCGGGGGAGCGGCTCCTGGCCGTCACCTTCAACGACCTCGCGGTCAACGGCCGCGAGGCCGAGCTGGAGCGGGCGGGTGCCATCGCGGCCAACCCCCGGCTGCACCACGTGGTGGTCGCCGCGGGCGAAGAGGCCCTTCCGTACGCGGACTTGGACGGCCCTCTGACGGACGAACCGAGCTCTTCCCTCGTCATGGCCCAGCGCCACCGCGCGCGGCTCTCCTCGGGCAGCGCGGACCACTTCACGGGGTACGGCGCACGGCAGGTACTCGACGCGCACCCGGCCCGCCTCGCCGACCTCCTGATGGACCGCCGACGGCGCCATCTGGTGCGCCCCGTCGCCGCGTTGGCGAAGGCGGACGGCACGCCCGGCTCCGTCATGGTGCCCGCGCGCGTGTACGGCGCCGCCCGCAAGCTCTCCCGGATGTCCTACCGCGCGGGCGTCGACTCGCTCGCCGACCGCCTCCTCCAGCGCCGCTTCGACGAGCCGGGCGGTGCGGTGGGGGCGTCGATGGCCGCCCTCGCGTGGGCGAGACCGGGGCCCGCGGCGCGGTGGCTGACGGGCGAGGCCCTCGCTGAAGTATCGGTTCGCCTCCAGGACACCACCGGGCGGCCGGGCGCCGGGCCCGGCCAGCGGCCCGGTGAGTTCCGCGCCCGCGCCGCCCTCGCCCGGCACGCGGCGGACCTGCGCGTCCTGGAGCAGGCCGCCGAGGTCCGCTTCCAGCGCCTGCACGCGCCGTTCCTGGACAACCAGGTGGTCCGCGCCTGCCGCGCGCTCCCCGTCGCCCTGCGCGTCCAGCCAGGGGCTCGTGCGGCGATCCTGCGTACGGTCCTGGAAGGCGCCGGAGTGGCCGAACTGCCGCCCGGCTGGGGCGCTCCGTCCCACGCGTCGTCCGCGGCGGCGTCGCGGACGGGCCTTCGGGTGGCGGTGGACGACCTCCTGGCCCTCTTCGACACGCCCCTGCTCGCGCAGGCGGGCCTGGTGGAGGCCCGCGTGGTCCGCAAGGCGCTGCGCGCGGCGGCGGAGGGCGAGCCGCTGCCGCTGGACGGCCTGGCGGACCTGGTCTCCACGGAGCTGTGGCTGCGCCGCCTGCTCTCCCGCCGCGGCACGTGCTGGACCGGCACTCCGGCCCGGCAGCGGGCGGTCCCCACGGGGAGCGTCGTGCCGCAGAGGGGGGCGTTGGGGGCGGGGCGGTAACTGGCTCCGGAGCCTCGCGCGCGGTTGATCACCGGCTTCGCCGAGTTCGTCCTCAAGCGCCGGACGGGTTGGATGCAGCCCGTCCGGCGCTTGAGGACATCTTGTACGGGGCCTGCGGCGGAGCCCCAGGTAGGCCCCGCGCCGAGCGGGTTCTCGGGAAGGGGCGGGGTTGGGGAAGAAACCCCGCGCCCCGCCCCGCTCCACCGGCGAGAATGACCCGGTGCGGTACAGAATCCTGGGCGCCACCGAGGCGTACGACGAACAAGGGGCGCCCCTGCCCGTAGGAGGCCGGCGGCTTCGCGCGCTGCTCGCCGCCCTCGCCCTGCGCGCCGACCGCACGGCCCCCGTGGAGACCCTCATCGCCGAGGTGTGGGCGCAGGACGAGCCGCCCACCGACGCCCCCGCCGCCCTCCAGGCCCTCGTCGGCCGCCTCCGCCGCGCCCTCGGCAAGGACGCCATCGCATCGGAACCCGGCGGCTACCGCCTCACCACCACCCCCGAAGACATCGACCTGCACCGCTTCGAACGCCTCGTGCGCGAGGGCAAGGCGGCCCTGGACCGCCGCGACCCGGCGTCGGCCGCCCGCACGCTGCGCGAAGCGCTCACCCTGTGGCGCGGCCCCGCCCTCGCCGACCTGCCCGACCGCAGCGCGGCGGCCCGCCCCGAAGCGCTGTTCGCCGAGGCGACCCGCGCGCGGGTCGAGGCGGACCTGCTCCTGGGCCACGCCTCCGACGTCGTACCGGAACTGAAGGAGCTCACCGCCGCCCAGCCGTACGACGAGACGCTGCACGCCCTCCTGATCCGCGCCCTGCGTGACGCGGGCCGCGGTGCCGACGCCCTCGCCGCGTACGAGACCGCGCGCCGCACGCTCGCCGACGGCCTCGGCGCGGACCCCGGACCTGAACTCCGTTCGCTGCACGCGGAGTTGCTGGACCCGGCCGCGGTCCCGGAGCCGAGCGCCAAGAGGTCGGAGCGCCCGGAGCGCCCGGAGCGGACAGGCAACCTCCGGCCCCGCCTGACCAGCTTCGTCGGCCGGGAACCCGAACTCGCCGCCATCCGTTCAGACATGAGAAGAGCACGCCTGGTCACCCTCACCGGCCCCGGCGGCTCCGGCAAGACCCGCCTCGCCGAGGAAGCCGCCGCCGGGCATCCGCAGGCATGGCTGGCCGAGCTCGCCCCGCTCGACCGTCCCGAGGCGGTGCCGGGAGCCGTCGTCAGCGCGCTCGGTCTGCGCGAGACCGCGCTGATGACCAGCGAGATGACCGTGCCGCAGGACGACCCCATCGCCCTGCTCGTCGAGTACTGCGCCCCGCGCGCCCTGCTCCTGCTCCTCGACAACTGCGAGCACGTCATCGGCGCCGCGGCCGGCCTCGCCCAGACCCTCCTCACGCACTGCCCGGACCTCACGGTCATCGCCACGAGCCGCGAACCCCTCGGCGTACCCGGCGAGTTCGTGCGCCCCGTCGAGCCCCTGCCGCCCGACCCGGCGCACCGCCTCTTCACCGAGCGCGCCACGGCCGTGCGCCCGGACTTCGACCCCGATGAGGACGCCGGGGCCGTCGCCGAGATCTGCCGACGCCTCGACGGCCTCCCGCTCGCCATCGAACTGGCCGCGGCCCGCCTTCGCCTGCTCACGCCCCGGCAGATCGCCGACCGCCTCGACGACCGCTTCCGCCTCCTCACCAGCGGCAGCCGCACGGTCCTGCCCCGCCAGCAGACGCTGCGGGCCGTTGTCGACTGGTCCTGGGACCTGCTCGACGAGCCCGAACGGACCGTGCTGCGCGAGGTGTCCGTCTTCGCGGGCGGCTGGGACATAGAGGCGGCCGAGGCGGTCTGTACCGGCCCTGCCGCCGACCTCATCGGCGCCCTCGTGGACAAGTCCCTGCTCATCGCCGAACCCACGGCCGGCGGCGACATGCGCTACCGCATGCTGGAGACCATCCACGAGTACGCGTCCGAGCGGGCCGCAGAGACGCCCGAGCTGCGCACCGCCGCAGGCCGCCGCCACACCGCGTACGTCCGCGCCCTGGTCGAGAAGGCCGAACCCCTGCTCCGCTCGGCCGACCAACTCCCCTGGATCCAGCGCCTGGAGACGGAGTTGGACAACATCCGCGCGGCCCTGCAACGAACCACCGAGTCCGGCGATGGGGAGGACGCCCTGGCCATCGCCCTGGCCGTGGGCTGGTTCTGGTCCATGCGGAACTACCGCAGAGAGGGCGCGAACTGGGTCGCCGGCATCCTGCGCCTCGCACCGCCGATGCCGCCCGACGGTCCCGAAGGCATCCCCGAGGACACGGGCGAACCGCTCCACTGGTCCTGGATGAGCCTGCGCCTGCTGCACTTCTTCCTGGTGGCGGAGTCCAGGCCCATGGAAGCGCTGGCCGACGAGGACGACCGCGTGTACCTCGGGCGGCTGCGGGACGCCTTCGCGCAACCGGTGCCGGCGGCGGCCCGCTTCCCGGGGATCATCTGGCCGTTCACCGCGTACTTCCTGGACGGCCCCGAGGCGGCCAAACCCGGCCTGGACGACGTGGTCGCCAACTGCCGCAGATACGGCGGCGACTGGGAGATCGGAGTCAGCCTGATGTTCCGCACACACCAGGCCGTCGACGCCCCGGGCAACCTGTCCGGGGTCGACGAGGATCTCGCGGAGCTGCGCGGGCTGAGCATGCGCGCGGGCGACCGCTGGATGCGCGCCCAGGTGTCGAGCGCTGCGGGCGAGGCCGCGATGGCGCGCTGTCTGCACGAGGAGGCGCGCGTCGAGTACGACGAAGCGCTGCGGCTCGCCTACGAAGTGGGCGCCTACGCCGAGACGCCCTTCCTGATCGTCCGCCTCGCCGAGATCGCGTACCGCGAGGGCGACCGCGACCTGGCGGCGAAGGCCTTGCACGAGGCAGGGATCGAGGCCGACCGGTACGGCGTGGGGGACTCGCGCGCGTTCATGCGGATGGTGCAGGCGCAGATGGCGCTGGACGATGGCGAAGTCGCCAGGACCCGCGCCCTGTTCGAGGAGGCCCGCGCCGAGGCCGAGCGCGGCACGCCGCCGCCGCAGTTCATCGCGGCGCTCCACGGCCTGGAGTCCAAGATCGTGGCCGCCGAGGCGGGCCCGGAGCAGGCACTGCTTGTGCTCGCCGACGGACTGCGGATGGCGCTGGACAGCCGGTGCGCGGAGCTGGTCATCGCCGCGCTCGTGGACTGCGGAGCCACCCTGGTGAGCAAGGTCGGCGACCACCCCCGCGCGGCCCGCCTGCTCGCTTTCAGCACCCGGCTGCGGAGCGGCAATCCGCGCCCGATGCCGGAGCTGGCCGACGCCGAGCGGGTCGAGGCCGCGGCGCTCGCCGCCCTCGGCGAGCGCCGGTACGAGGCCGAGTGCGCCGCGGGCGCCGGACTCACCGCCCCCGACGCCCTCGCGGAACTGAACTGAACTGAGCTGAACTGAGCTGATCTTGAACTGAGCCCGCAGCCTACGTACAGCGGAAGCGCGACTGCGCCCAGTCCGCGAGCGCGGCCGAGTCGAACGGCGAATGCGGCTCGACGACCAGGCGGATCGTCTTGCGCCCGGTCAGGTTCACCTGCACGGGCACCGCCGGATCCCCGCCCTTCATCAGCGGTGACTGCCACAGCCGGACGCCGTCCCCGAAGACCGAGAACCGCACCTTGCCCAGGCCCATCGTCATGTCGTCGACGCCGACGACCGCGTCATACGTCGAGCACTGGCGGTTCAGGTCGATCGTGACGGAGGACTGGCCGTGGACGGTCACGCCGTGGCCGTACTGCTTGTCCGCGATGGACAGGCCGCCGCGCTGCCAGACCCAGCTGCTCTCGCCGAGCCGCATCTCGGGCTTGGTGCCGTCACCGACGGCGCCGTACTGCAGCTCGCTCCACTGGTAGACCGTCGGGGCGGGCGGCGGCGGAGGCGGTGGCTTGGGCTTCGGCTTGGACGGCGTGGGGGTCGGCGTCGGCTTGGGGGCCGGTGGCTCGGGCTTCGGCGTGGGTTTCGGTGTGGGCGTGGGGGTCGGCTTGGGCCTGGGCTTCGGGGGCGGCTCGGGCTTCGGCTCCGCGGCCGCCGGGGGCGCCGGCTCGGGCTTGGGCTTGGGCTTCGGGGGCGGCGGCTTGCTCGGTACGACAGGCTCGACGGCCGGCGGCTTCCCGGCGCTCGGCAGGTCCTTGGGCTTGTCCCCGTCTCCCGCGGTGAGGGCGATCGCCGCGGCCGCGGCAGCGACGACCACCGCCGCCGCGATACCAGCCTTCGCGGGCGCTCCGAGTCCTTCGGCGGCAGCGCCGCCGCCCGCCGCACCACCGGACGAGCCGCCGCTCGCCGCCGCCGCACCCGCCGCGCCGGCGCCCGCGGCACCCGCAGCGCCACCGCCGACGAGGGCGGCCACCTTCGCGTACCCGGCGGCACCGAACCAGCCGATGACCGCGATCGGCACGACCCCGGGAATGCCGCTGGCGACTTCCTTGATCTGGCCCGCGGCCAGGCGGCACTTGGCGCACTCCTCCAAGTGCTTGCGCAGGCCGCGCTCGGCCCGGGTGCGCAGACTGCCGCGTGCGTAGGCGCCGAGCCGGTCGGCGTACCGCGCGCACTCCTCGTTGTCGGTGAGGGTGGTGCTCACGTGGGCCTGGAGATACGCCTCCTTCAGGCCCTCGCGCGCCCGCTTGGCCAGCACGCGTGTGCCGTTGGCGTCGAGCCCGAAGAGCGTGGCGACGTCGCTCGGGGACTCGTCCTCGATCTCCGTGTGCCACAGCACGGCCTGCCAGCGCTCCGGAAGGCTGCGGAACGCCTGCATGGCCATGGACTGCTCGGCCTCGTGCATCGCGCGCACGTCCGCGCCCAGGTCCAGAGTGTCGTCGTCGGAGACCTCGGAGCTGCGCGAGGCCTGCGCCGCGAAGACCGCGAAGTCCTCGACCAGGTGCTCCCGCTTCGCCGACTTCGTCCACCCCGCGGCGACGCGGCGCACCGTGGTGAGCAGATAGGCGCGGACCGCGTGCTCGGGTCCGCTGCCGCCCCGGACCGCCTGGAGCATCCGCGCGAAGACCTCGGCCGTGAGGTCGTCGGCGGTGTGGGCGTCCCGGCAGCACGTGCGGGCGTACCGGCGGACGGCTTCGGCGTGCCTTCGGTACAGCTCTTCGTACGCCGTGTCGTCGCCCGCCCGCATCCGGGCGATCAAGTCGCTGTCGGCCGACGGCCCTTCCCTGGGCACGAGGGATCCGGGCTCGGCCGGCAGGAGGGGCGCCGGGGCCCCGCCACGGACGCCTTCGCGCTGCGGCGGAACGCTGGGATCCGCACCGCCGGGTCCGCCACCGGATCCGGGTCCGCCTTGGTTCGGCACCTGTCGAGGAGGCAGCCCTGCGGCCTCCTCGCCCAAGGCGGAGGACGACTCGTCCCGCCCGTCACCACTCATCGCGGAAGCCCCCGCTTGCACACTCAGACCCGGCCATCCGGGAAAGAGTGCCATACGGGCGTGCTAGGGCGGACGGCGATGACGGTCAACCACCCTTCCGAGGTGACTTCCCGTATTCGAGCACTACCGTTCACCCATTCGGGGAAGGCTCAACCGCCGTCATTTCAAAGGAAGTTGAGCCGAACCCGTGCCTGCCTCGCGTCGAACCCGCGCCTGCCTCGCGTCGAACCCGCGCCTGCCCCGTGCCGCTTCAGGACGAGGGGCGCGAGCGCAGCCCTTCGAGCAGGATGTCGAGCAGCCGCGACGAGGCCGCCGCCTGCTGCGCCGCGTCCGGCAGCGAGGGTGCGGCCGTGGCTATCACCAGGAGCACGTCCGACACGGTCACGTCCGCGCGCAGCTCGCCCGCCGCACGCGCCCGCTCCACGAGGCGCCCGACGACCTCCAGGAGCGCGACCGCCCCCGGGTCGTCCGCCGCCGACTCCTCGGCCGGAGCCGAACGCTGCTCGACGAGCCGCAGCTCGGGACCGGCCGGAGCCGCCTGCCGCTGCTGCGGCACGCGCGCCTCGTCGTCCCGTACGCCCGCGACCTCGTCCGCGACGCCCACCCGAAGCACCTGCGGCGGCAGGAGCCGCCCCGCGCCCGATGCGACGGACGTCCGCAGGAAGCGCGAGAGCGCCGACCACGGCTCGTCCTCCTGACCGAGCGCCGATCGCGCCTGGTCGGTGAGCCGGGAGGTCTCCTCCTCGGCTATGCGCCGCACCAGCACGTCCTTGCTGGGGAAGCGGCGGTAGACCGTGCCCACGCCGACCCGTGCGCGCCGGGCGACGTCTTCCATCGGCGCGCCGTAACCCAGCTCGCCGAAGACCTCGCGCGCCGCGCGAAGAACATGCTCGAGATTGCGCTGTGCGTCCACACGCAGCGGCGTCGAACGCGGTCCGTCCCCCATGTCGCGTCCGTTCCCGCTGGTGGCGACGGCTGAAGCCGACGCCATGCTCGAAGTCCAGTGAGATTCCTGAATGCTCATACGCGTTCCCCCGGTAATGGCGTCTCCCCCCGGAGACACTCCCCGCCATTGGCTACCGGAGTGTGAGGAGCAAGCCCGAATCCCGAGCCCCGTAGCTGGACTCGACGAGCGCATCCCCCGACACCCCGACGACACACGAACATAGTTGAGCCAGAGTCAATTCAGAAGAGGCGGGTTCCGCACAGAGCTCCCCCCGATCGGAGTACGCACCGATTCCGACCTGATTGCACCCCCTGGCTTCCTGCCTCCTCCCCCCGCTGACCTGCGTACTTCTCCCACACGGAGCCAAGGCCCGCACGGCGTGCCGCAGGCCATGACCGGTCACACAAATTGCCGAGGCTGTGGACAAACTCCAGAGCTGGGTGCGTCATGGGATGGTGAAGGAACCTGTGCGCATTCTCGTTGTGGGCGGCGGCTACGTCGGCATGTACACCGCACTGCGCCTCCAGCGGAAGCTGAAGCCGGAGCTGAAGCGGGGCGAAGTGGAGATCGTGGTGGTGACGCCCGATCCCTATATGACCTACCAGCCGTTCCTGCCCGAAGCCGCGGCCGGCTCCATCTCGCCCCGGCACGTCGTCGTCCCGCTCCGCCGCGTCCTGGACAGATGCCGGATCGTCATCGGCGAGGTCAAAACGGTCGACCACGCCAAGCGCACGGCGTCCTTCGTCACGCTCGCCACCGAGGACGAGGGCTCGGGCGCCGTCGACATCGCGTACGACGAGATCGTCCTGGCCCCCGGCTCCATCTCGCGCACCCTGCCCGTCCCGGGCCTCGCCGAGCACGGCGTCGGCTTCAAGACCGTCGAAGAGGCCATCGGCCTGCGCAACCACGTCATCGAGCAGATGGACATCGCCTCCTCGACGCGTGACCCCGCGGTCCGCGACGCGGCCCTGACCTTCGTCTTCGTGGGCGGCGGCTACGCAGGGGTCGAGGCGCTCGGCGAGCTGGAGGACATGGCCCGCTACGCCTCGCGGTACTACCACAACGTCAAGGCCGAGGACATGAAGTGGATCCTCGTCGAGGCCTCCGGGCGGATCCTCCCCGAGGTCGGCGAGGAGATGGGCAAGTACACCGTCCGTGAGCTGCGGCGCCGCAACATCGACGTACGCCTGGAGACCCGCCTTGACTCGTGCGAGGACCGGGTCGCCGTCCTGAGCGACGGCGCGCGCTTCCCCACCCGCACCGTCGTGTGGACCGCGGGCGTCAAACCGCACCCGGTGCTCGCCGCGACCGACCTGCCGCTGAACGAACGCGGCCGCCTCGACTGCACCGCCCAGCTGGCCGTGAACGGCCACGCGCACGCGTGGGGCGCGGGAGACGCGGCAGCCGTCCCCGACGTCACCGCGGACGAGCCCGGCAAGGAGTGCGCCCCCAACGCCCAGCACGCGGTGCGCCAGGCCAGGACGCTCGGCGACAACATCGCCGCGTCCCTGCGCGAACAGCCCCTCAAGGAGTACACGCACAAGTACGTGGGCTCGGTCGCGTCCCTGGGGCTGCACAAAGGTGTCGCACATGTCTACGGACGGAAGTTGAAGGGCTACCCTGCCTGGTTCATGCACCGCGTCTACCACCTGAGCCGCGTGCCCACCGTCAACCGCAAGTCCCGGGTGCTCTCCGAATGGGTCCTGTCCGGCCTGTTCAAACGCGAGATCGTCTCCCTGGGGTCGCTCGAACACCCGCGTGCGGAGTTCGAACTCGCGGCCGGGGGCAGAGGCCCGAAGGAGTCCTCCTGACCGGAGGCAGGAACTCCCCGCGTGACACCGGCGTCTGACGCATGTCAGTCCGGTCGGCCAGACTGTTCGTGTGACCATGGGCGGGCCAGGACCGCCGGAAATCCCCGCCCGATCCAGAAGCGACATCACGAGGCCTACCGCAGTGAACTTCACGCGCTGGAGCGCCCGGCTCCCCGGAACGCAGCGCCGCGCCGCGGCGCGCACCGACCTGGGGATCTCCCCGCCACAGCGAGCCGAAAGCTCCGTCCCTGCGGCCCGCGCCGAGGGCGGCCAGGAGGGCACGACCCTCACCCCGGCCGCCGGCGTCGACGAACTGCCGACGCGCGAGGTGCTCGACCGCATTCCGGCCCTCGTCGCCCTGGTGCACGGCCCCGAGCACCGCATCGCGTACGTCAATGACGCGTACGCCACCGCGTTCGGCGACCGCCCCGTGGGCGAGCCCGCCCGCGACGCGCTGCCCGAGCTGGAAGAGCTCGGCCTGCTGCCGCTCCTGGACCAGGTCCTGCGCAGCTCCAAGCCGCGCACGGTCAAGTCCCGCAAGGCGGCGAGCGGCCGGTCGTACACCTTCACCTGCACCCCGGTGACGCTCTCCGTGAGCGGCTCCGACACGGGGCTCAAGGACGACGGCGTCCTCGTCTTCGCCGCCGACGTCACCGACCACGCGGAGGCCGCCGAGCGGCTGCGGGCCAGCGAGCGCACCCAGCGCGAGACGGCCGTCACGCTGCAACGTTCACTCCTCCCGCAGGAGTTGGAGCAGCCGGACGACCTGCGCATCGCCGCCACGTACCAACCGGGCGGCACGGAGGCCGCGGTCGGCGGCGACTGGTACGACGTGATCACCCTCGGCGGCGGCCGCACCGCCCTGGTCATCGGCGACGTCATGGGCCGCGGCGTCCGCGCGGCGGCCGTCATGGGCCAGCTCCGCACGGCCGTGCGCGCCTACGCCCGCCTGGACCTGCCCCCGCACGAGGTCCTGCAGCTCCTGGACGGCCTCGCCACCGAGATCGACGCCATGCAGATCGCCACCATGGTCTACGCGGTGCACGACCCGAACGAAGGCAGCCTCGTGTACGCCTCCGCGGGGCACCTGCCGATCCTCGTGCGGGACGAGGGCGGCACGATCCACCGCGCGGAGGAGCCCACCGGGCCGCCGCTCGGCACCGGCGGCTGGCTGCACACATCGGGCTCGGTCCCGCTGGGCCCCGGTTCGACCGCCGTCCTCTATACGGACGGCCTGGTCGAGCGGCGCAGCGAGGACATCGACGAAGGCGTCGCCTCCCTGGAGCGCGCTCTGGCGGGCGCCACCGGAACACCCCAGGTGGTGTGCGACCGGCTGATCCGCGCCCTGGGGGTGACGGCCGACCACGACGACGACGTGGCGGTCCTGGTCCTCCAGCACCCCGCGCGCAAGGGTCTGGACGCCGAGCTGTTCCGCAACGCCGCCCTGGAGCTGCTCGGTGGCGTGGAAGCGGCGCCACGCGCGCGTGCCTTCGCGACCGGCGTCCTCGCCAGCTGGCGGTTCCCGCCCGAACTGCACGACCTGGGAGTGCTCGCGGCCAGCGAACTGGTCGCCAACTCCCTCCAGCACGGCACGCCACCGATGCGCCTGCGCCTGCGCCGCACGGACCGCCGCCTGATCATCGAGGTGACGGACGGCGACGACCACCTGCCGCGCCGCCGCCGCGCGGAGCCCGCGGACGAGGCTGGACGTGGCATCGCCATCGTCGCCACGATCGCCTCGAACTGGGGCTCACGGCGCACACCGGGCGGCGGCAAAGCGGTCTGGTGCGAGTTCGCGCTCCCGCGCGGTGACTAGGAGTTCGCCGGTACGGGCTCGGGGGTGCCCTGAGCGACGACCCGGCTCTTCGCCACGTACGGCTGGTTCTGCAGCGGAGTGAGCTGCCGTCCGAGACGCACCGCGAGCACCGTGATGCCCAGCGAGAACAGCAGGAACGTCACGATGTACGGCCCGTGCAGCGCGGCCCCCATCGGACCGCCGACCGCGGGCCCCACGGCGAGAGCGAGCTGCTTCACCAGGGCGAACGCCGAGTTGTACTGACCGACCATCCCGGCCGGAGCCAGATCGGCGACCAGCGGGGCGACGGTCGGCGACAGCATCGCCTCACCGAGCCCGAAGAGCGCGTACGTCGAGATGAACGCGGCGGTCGCCATGGCCTGGCTGCCGTGGCCCATCCCGGCGTACCCGGCCGCGATCCACGCGACGGCCCAGATGAGACCGACGGCCGCGATCACCCGGGACCGCTTGCGCCGCTCGACGAACTTCAGGACGGCGAACTGCGCGATGACGATCACGGCGGTGTTGGCGGCGAGCGCGATGCCGAGCGTCGACGGCGAGATCCCGGCCGCCTCCACGCCGTACGCGGAGAGACCCGACTCGAACTGGCCGTAGCAGGCGAAGAACAGCACGAAGCCGAGCACGCACAGCTGCACCATCGCCTTGTGCCGCAGGAGCGCCCGCAGACCACTCTGCGGCGCGGAGCCGTCCTTGGGCATGGCGTCCTGGATGGACGGCGCGTGCGGAAGCCGCACGGTGACGACGATCGCGGCGAGCACCAGGAACATCACGGCCTCGATGGAGAACAGCGTGATGAAGCTGCCCGGGTCGTGCTCATCGACGATCTGGCCGCCGATGAGGCCACCGATGCCCAGGCCCAGGTTCTGCAGGAAGAACTGCATCGCGAAGGCACGCGTGCGCGTGGTGGGCGTCGAGCACCAGACGATCATCGTGGCGAGCGCGGGCTGCATCACCGCGGTACCGGCGCCGAGGAGGGCCGCCGAGACGATCGCGGTCGCCTCACTACTGGCGAACCCGAGCGCGAGAGCACCCACCGATGCGGTCAGCGCGGCTCCCATGAGTACGGGGAGCGGGCCGCGGCGGTCGATGACGCGCCCGGTGACGGGCAGGACGATCAGCGCGGCCATGGCAAAGGCGGCGAGCACGATGCCCGCCGTACTGGCCCCCAGATCCCGCACCTGCGCCACGTACACGTAGAGGAACGGAACCGTGAACCCGACGCCAAACGCGCTCAGCGCGCTGCCTACCTGAATACGACGCATCGCTGCGCCCATCGCCCTGGTCACTTTCACCTGCCTTAGGAGTTAGCCATGAAGACTTCGAAGCTAAAGTTAGAATCTAAACACTACACACAGAAGAACTTCAACGCCAAGTGAGGGCGTGCCATACTGCGGGCCATGGGTGACACTCCCGGCCCCAGTGAGCCGACTCTCGAAGAGCAGATCGCCGCCTACCAGCGGGAGTTTCAGGACCTCGACCCCCAGGTCGAGGAGATCGTCTCGGCCCTCGGCCGCCTCAACCGGCGGATGAGCGTCGCCTACGGGCGGCAGACCGCGACCCTCGGCATCAGCAACGCCGAGTGGGAGGTCCTCAAGGCCCTCGTCCTCTCCGGCGCCCCGTACCAAATGGGCCCCGGCGAGCTCGCCAAAGGCCTCGGCCTCACGCCGGCGGCCATGACGCACCGCATCGACCGCATGGTGACGGAGGGTCTGGTCACCAGGGACCGGGACGAGAACAACCGCGTGCGCGTCATCGTCGAGCTCACCGCGGAGGGCCGCGAGAAGTGGCTGGAGGCGATGCGCCTGGCCACGGTCTTCGAGGAGGACCTCCTCCAGGACCTCTCACAGGAGGAGCGCGGCGCCCTGGGGGAAGTACTGACTCGTCTCCTACGCAGGGTGGAGCACGCCCAGCCGGACGCGGGCGGACGCCTCACCGACCTGGACTGAGGGCTCCACCTCGTGGTTTGACAGTCATCCACTGGATCCGTAAGGTTCTTCGGGTTGCCACGGAGCCGTAACGGTTCTGCGACAGCACATCCCGCCGCTGAGACGCGGCAAAACAAACTCTGCACGACATCCCACCGGGAACGATTTCGGCATGTCCGAATTCAATTCCAGGACTCGATTATGAGTAGCCGGGAAGAACCGCTAGAGTTTGAGACGTCGGAACGGCCCAACAGCCGGGAAGACAAGCCCCGCTGACTGGGAATCAGGCCCGAAAGGATCTGGTAGAGTCGGAACCGCCGGAAAGGGAAACGCGAAAGCCGAAAGGCCGGAGCGGAGACCTGAAAGGCACCGAGGAAAATCGGACACGAAAGAGTCTGATAGAGTCGGAAACGCAAGAACGAAGAACAAAAAGAAACACCGAAGGGAAGCGCCCGGAGGAAAGCCCGAGAGGGTGAGTACAAAGGAAGCGTCCGTTCCTTGAGAACTCAACAGCGTGCCAAAAGTCAACGCCAGATATGTTGATACCCCGTCTCCGGCCGTCATGGTCGGGACGAGGTTCCTTTGAAGAAAACATCAGCGAGGACGCTGTGAACCGGAAGATTATTCCTCTTCCTGGTTCCGCTCAACGCGGATGTGCACCCGATTACGGGTAAACATTCACGGAGAGTTTGATCCTGGCTCAGGACGAACGCTGGCGGCGTGCTTAACACATGCAAGTCGAACGATGAAGCCCTTCGGGGTGGATTAGTGGCGAACGGGTGAGTAACACGTGGGCAATCTGCCCTGCACTCTGGGACAAGCCCTGGAAACGGGGTCTAATACCGGATGATATCCCCTCTCGCATGGGAGGGGGTTGAAAGCTCCGGCGGTGCAGGATGAGCCCGCGGCCTATCAGCTAGTTGGTGAGGTAGAAGCTCACCAAGGCGACGACGGGTAGCCGGCCTGAGAGGGCGACCGGCCACACTGGGACTGAGACACGGCCCAGACTCCTACGGGAGGCAGCAGTGGGGAATATTGCACAATGGGCGAAAGCCTGATGCAGCGACGCCGCGTGAGGGATGACGGCCTTCGGGTTGTAAACCTCTTTCAGCAGGGAAGAAGCGAAAGTGACGGTACCTGCAGAAGAAGCGCCGGCTAACTACGTGCCAGCAGCCGCGGTAATACGTAGGGCGCAAGCGTTGTCCGGAATTATTGGGCGTAAAGAGCTCGTAGGCGGCTTGTCACGTCGGTTGTGAAAGCCCGGGGCTTAACCCCGGGTCTGCAGTCGATACGGGCAGGCTAGAGTGTGGTAGGGGAGATCGGAATTCCTGGTGTAGCGGTGAAATGCGCAGATATCAGGAGGAACACCGGTGGCGAAGGCGGATCTCTGGGCCATTACTGACGCTGAGGAGCGAAAGCGTGGGGAGCGAACAGGATTAGATACCCTGGTAGTCCACGCCGTAAACGGTGGGAACTAGGTGTTGGCGACATTCCACGTCGTCGGTGCCGCAGCTAACGCATTAAGTTCCCCGCCTGGGGAGTACGGCCGCAAGGCTAAAACTCAAAGGAATTGACGGGGGCCCGCACAAGCAGCGGAGCATGTGGCTTAATTCGACGCAACGCGAAGAACCTTACCAAGGCTTGACATATACCGGAAAGCATCAGAGATGGTGCCCCCCTTGTGGTCGGTATACAGGTGGTGCATGGCTGTCGTCAGCTCGTGTCGTGAGATGTTGGGTTAAGTCCCGCAACGAGCGCAACCCTTGTTCTGTGTTGCCAGCATGCCCTTCGGGGTGATGGGGACTCACAGGAGACTGCCGGGGTCAACTCGGAGGAAGGTGGGGACGACGTCAAGTCATCATGCCCCTTATGTCTTGGGCTGCACACGTGCTACAATGGCAGGTACAATGAGCTGCGAAGCCGCGAGGCGGAGCGAATCTCAAAAAGCCTGTCTCAGTTCGGATTGGGGTCTGCAACTCGACCCCATGAAGTCGGAGTTGCTAGTAATCGCAGATCAGCATTGCTGCGGTGAATACGTTCCCGGGCCTTGTACACACCGCCCGTCACGTCACGAAAGTCGGTAACACCCGAAGCCGGTGGCCCAACCCCTTGTGGGAGGGAGCTGTCGAAGGTGGGACTGGCGATTGGGACGAAGTCGTAACAAGGTAGCCGTACCGGAAGGTGCGGCTGGATCACCTCCTTTCTAAGGAGCATCTAGACTGCCAAGCTTGCTTGGTGGTCCAAGAGCCATAACGTCGGCAAATGTTCGACGGTGGTTAGCTCATGGGTGGAACGTTGACTATTCGGCACGATCGGTTAGGGACTGTAAGTACTGCTTCGGCGTGGAAAACAGGTTCTTGATTGGTCGGGCCGGGCACGCTGTTGGGTATCTGAGGGTACGGACTTGTTCCCGACCTCAATGCCGACCCCGGTGAAGCATCCTGGTAAGGGTGTGTGACGGGTGGTTGGTCGTTGTTTGAGAACTGCACAGTGGACGCGAGCATCTGTGGCCAAGTTTTTAAGGGCGCACGGTGGATGCCTTGGCACCAGGAACCGATGAAGGACGTGGGAGGCCACGATAGTCCCCGGGGAGTCGTCAACCAGGCTTTGATCCGGGGGTTTCCGAATGGGGAAACCCGGCAGTCGTCATGGGCTGTCACCCGCTGCTGAACACATAGGCAGTGTGGAGGGAACGCGGGGAAGTGAAACATCTCAGTACCCGCAGGAAGAGAAAACAACCGTGATTCCGGGAGTAGTGGCGAGCGAAACCGGATGAGGCCAAACCGTATACGTGTGAGACCCGGCAGGGGTTGCGTGTGCGGGGTTGTGGGATCTCTCTTTCACAGTCTGCCGGCTGTGAGACGAGTCAGAAACCGTTGGTGTAGGCGAAGGACATGCGAAAGGTCCGGCGTAGAGGGTAAGACCCCCGTAGTCGAAACATCAACGGCTCGTTTGAGAGACACCCAAGTAGCACGGGGCCCGAGAAATCCCGTGTGAATCTGGCGGGACCACCCGTTAAGCCTAAATATTCCCTGGTGACCGATAGCGGATAGTACCGTGAGGGAATGGTGAAAAGTACCGCGGGAGCGGAGTGAAATAGTACCTGAAACCGTGTGCCTACAAGCCGTGGGAGCGTCGCTATATGTGCTTGCACATGTAGTCGTGACTGCGTGCCTTTTGAAGAATGAGCCTGCGAGTTTGCGGTGCGTTGCGAGGTTAACCCGTGTGGGGAAGCCGTAGCGAAAGCGAGTCCGAATAGGGCGATTTAGTAGCGCGCTCAAGACCCGAAGCGGAGTGATCTAGCCATGGGCAGGTTGAAGCGGCTGTAAGAGGTCGTGGAGGACCGAACCCACCAGGGTTGAAAACCTGGGGGATGACCTGTGGTTAGGGGTGAAAGGCCAATCAAACTCCGTGATAGCTGGTTCTCCCCGAAATGCATTTAGGTGCAGCGTCGTGTGTTTCTTGCCGGAGGTAGAGCACTGGATAGGCGATGGGCCCTACCGGGTTACTGACCTTAGCCAAACTCCGAATGCCGGTAAGTGAGAGCGCGGCAGTGAGACTGTGGGGGATAAGCTCCATGGTCGAGAGGGAAACAGCCCAGAGCATCGACTAAGGCCCCTAAGCGTACGCTAAGTGGGAAAGGATGTGGAGTCGCAGAGACAACCAGGAGGTTGGCTTAGAAGCAGCCACCCTTGAAAGAGTGCGTAATAGCTCACTGGTCAAGTGATTCCGCGCCGACAATGTAGCGGGGCTCAAGCGTACCGCCGAAGTCGTGTCATTCCAGCATATAGGGCCAACGCCTGCTGGGATGGGTAGGGGAGCGTCGTGTGCCGGGTGAAGCTGCAGCGGAAGCTAGTGGTGGACGGTTCACGAGTGAGAATGCAGGCATGAGTAGCGATACATACGTGAGAAACGTGTGCGCCGATTGACTAAGGGTTCCTGGGTCAAGCTGATCTGCCCAGGGTAAGTCGGGACCTAAGGCGAGGCCGACAGGCGTAGTCGATGGATAACCGGTTGATATTCCGGTACCCGCTGTGAAGCGTCAAACATCGAGCCCATTAATGCTAAGGCCGTGAAGCCGTCCTGGAGCCTTCGGGCAAAGGGAAGTGGTGGAGCCGCCGACCCAAGGTGGTAGTAGGTGAGTGATGGGGTGACGCAGGAAGGTAGTCCAGCCCGGGCGGTGGTAGTCCCGGGGTAAGGGTGTAGCCCGTCATCTAGGTAAATCCGGATGACATGTGGGTGAGACCTGATGCCGAGCCGATTGTGGTGAAGTGGATGATCCTATGCTGTCGAGAAAAGCCTCTAGCGAGTTTCATGGCGGCCCGTACCCTAAACCGACTCAGGTGGTCAGGTAGAGAATACCGAGGCGTTCGGGTGAACTATGGTTAAGGAACTCGGCAAAATGCCCCCGTAACTTCGGGAGAAGGGGGGCCATCTTTGGTGATCGGATTTACTCCGTGAGCTGGGGGTGGCCGCAGAGACCAGCGAGAAGCGACTGTTTACTAAAAACACAGGTCCGTGCGAAGCCGTAAGGCGATGTATACGGACTGACGCCTGCCCGGTGCTGGAACGTTAAGGGGACCGGTTAGTGCACTTTCGGGTGTGCGAAGCTGAGAACTTAAGCGCCAGTAAACGGCGGTGGTAACTATAACCATCCTAAGGTAGCGAAATTCCTTGTCGGGTAAGTTCCGACCTGCACGAATGGCGTAACGACTTCTCGACTGTCTCAACCATAGGCCCGGTGAAATTGCACTACGAGTAAAGATGCTCGTTTCGCGCAGCAGGACGGAAAGACCCCGGGACCTTTACTACAGTTTGATATTGGTGTTCGGTTCGGCTTGTGTAGGATAGGTGGGAGACTTTGAAGCGGGCACGCCAGTGTTCGTGGAGTCAACGTTGAAATACCACTCTGGTCGTGCTGGATGTCTAACCTGGGTCCGTGATCCGGATCAGGGACAGTGTCTGATGGGTAGTTTAACTGGGGCGGTTGCCTCCTAAAGAGTAACGGAGGCGCCCAAAGGTTCCCTCAGCCTGGTTGGTAATCAGGTGTTGAGTGTAAGTGCACAAGGGAGCTTGACTGTGAGACCGACGGGTCGAGCAGGGACGAAAGTCGGGACTAGTGATCCGGCGGTGGCTTGTGGAAGCGCCGTCGCTCAACGGATAAAAGGTACCCCGGGGATAACAGGCTGATCTTCCCCAAGAGTCCATATCGACGGGATGGTTTGGCACCTCGATGTCGGCTCGTCGCATCCTGGGGCTGGAGTCGGTCCCAAGGGTTGGGCTGTTCGCCCATTAAAGCGGTACGCGAGCTGGGTTTAGAACGTCGTGAGACAGTTCGGTCCCTATCCGCTGTGCGCGTAGGAATATTGAGAAGGGCTGTCCCTAGTACGAGAGGACCGGGACGGACGAACCTCTGGTGTGCCAGTTGTCCTGCCAAGGGCATGGCTGGTTGGCTACGTTCGGAAAGGATAACCGCTGAAAGCATCTAAGCGGGAAGCCTGCTTCGAGATGAGTATTCCCACCCCTTGAGGGGTTAAGGCTCCCAGTAGACGACTGGGTTGATAGGCCAGATCTGGAAGCCCGGCAACGGGTGGAGGTGACTGGTACTAATAGGCCGAGGGCTTGTCCTCAGTTGCTCGCGTCCACTGTGTTGGTTCTGAAACCACGAACAACCCCGTATGTCGGGCCACGACTACGGTGCGGTTGACAGTTTCATAGTGTTTCGGTGGTCATAGCGTGAGGGAAACGCCCGGTTACATTCCGAACCCGGAAGCTAAGCCTCACAGCGCCGATGGTACTGCAGGGGGGACCCTGTGGGAGAGTAGGACGCCGCCGAACTATTATTAACGGGAAACCCCCGCACCCTCTGGGTGCGGGGGTTTTCTGCGTTCCAGACCCATGTTCCAGACCCATGTTCCAGACCCATTCTTACTCCGGGCTCACCAATTTCGTGTCGTACGCGAGAATCACCGCCTGCACCCGGTCCCTCGCGCCCGTCTTCGCGAGAATGCGTCCCACATGCGTCTTCACCGTCGACTCCGCGACGTGCAGCCGCCCCGCGATCTCCGCATTCGTCCATCCCTGCCCGATGACCGTCAGGATTTCGCGCTCCCGCTCCGTCAGCGACGCCAGGCGCGGGTCCCGGGCTGGGGCGTCGGTGTCCGCACCCGTACGCGTCGGCAAGTGATCGGCGTATGCGTCGAGGAGGCGGCGGGTCAGGCTGGGGGACACGACCGCGTCTCCTGTGGCGACCGCGCGGATGCCGGAGAGGAGCTCCTCCGGGAGCGCGTCCTTGATGAGGAAGCCCGAGGCTCCCGCGCGCAGGCCCGCGTACGCGTATTCGTCCAGGTCGAACGTGGTGAGGATCAGAACCCGGGTGCGGTCGCCCGCCGCCACGATGCGGCGTGTGGCCTCGATGCCGTCCAGGCCCGGCATGCGGATGTCCATCAGGGCCACGTCCGGGTGGAGTTCGGCGGTCATGCGGACCGCCTCGCTGCCGTTGCCGGCCTCTCCCACCACCCTCATGTCGTCCTGGCTCTCCAGGAGCATGCGGAAGCCGAAGCGTTGCATCGGTTGGTCGTCGACGATGAGCACGGTCGTCACTGAGTGGATTCCTTGGGGATGTGGAGTTCTACCAGCCAGCCGCCTGGCGGCTTTCGCCGGGGGCCCGCCTCAAGTGTCCCGTCGTACAGGGCTGTTCGCTCGCGCATTCCCGTGATGCCTCTGCCGCTGGAGTCCGCGGTCGGCGGTCCGCCCACCCCCGTGTCCGTCACTGTCGCCCGCACCCCGTCATCGCCGTACGCGACGTCCACATAGGCCGTCGCCTCCGGACCCCCGTGCTTGAGGGTGTTCGTGAGGGCCTCCTGCACCACGCGGTAGACCGTGAGCTGACGGCCCGCCGGGAGAGAGTCAGGGCGGCCGCGCACCGTGCTGCGTACCGGAAGGCCCGCGGACCGTACCCCGTCGATGAGTTGGTCCAGGTCGGTGAGTGCGGGCTGGGGAGCGAGGGCTGCCGTCTCCGGAGCCTCCTCACGCAGTACGTCCAGAAGGCGGCGCAGCTCCGTCAGGGCCTGGCGGCTTGTGGTGCCGATGGCCGTCAGGGCCTGGGCGGCTCGCTCCGGGGACTTGGCGGCGGCGTACGAACCGCCGTCCGCGAGGGTCGTGATGACCGAGAGATTGTGGCCGATGATGTCGTGCATCTCCCGGGCTATGCGCGTGCGTTCGGCGTTCGTGGCGAGCCGCGCCTGCTGGTCGCGTTCGACTTCGAGCTGCTTGGCGCGCTGCACGAGCGATGCCATGTACTCCTGGCGGGTGCGGAACGCGATGCCCATCAGGGCGACGATCGCGAAGCTCATCATCATCGGGACCACCTGCTGGTCCCAACTGCCCTGCGGATAGCGGATGTGGCCGACCACGCTCGGCACCACGGTCAGGCAGTACGTCCAGGCCAGCGTGCGCGCCGGCAGCCGCATCGCGATGTTGAAGACCACGATGAGCAGGGTGAGCGAGGCCTGGAGGGAGGCGCCTGACCAGGCGTTGACCAGGGTGGTCGCGGCCATCACGCCGTAGACGGCGAGCGGATGGCGGCGGCGCCACAGCAGCGGCACCGAGAAGACGGCCGCCATCGCGTACACGAGCCAGAGCGGGACGTTCTCGTTCTCGGTGATGTTGCGCCAGCCGTCGCCCGCGACGTCGATGAACGCGGCGACGACGAAGAACCCGGTCAGCAGGAGGTCCCAGACCAGCGGGCGCCGCCGGTCGAAGGAGCGCACCCACTGGACGCCGCCCTCGACGTACCGGGTCAGCGGCTGGGCGCCCGCGGACCAGTCGTGGTCCGGGGCGCCCTGGTCGGAGGTGTTCGGGGCCGGGGTCACCGCTTCATCCTGGTACGGGATTCGGTCATACGTCCCGTCGCTTCAGGAGATACGCCGCCGCTGCCAGGGACGCCACCGCCCAGACGCACAGGGTCAGGAGGCCCGCGCCGGGCGAGAGGTCGCCGGACGAGGTGTGCAGGGCCGCGAGCGACTCGGAGGCGGGAAGCGGGAAGTAGGCGAGGGCGTCCTGCACCGTGTCGTTCGGGATCATCGTGGCGAGCTGCGGCAGGAGGATCAGGCCGCCGACGTACGCGCCGATCGTCCCCGGGACGCTGCGCAGGGCCGAGCCGAGGCCGAGTACGATGACGCCGATGAGGGCGGTGCCCGCGGCGGAGCCTGCCAGGGCGCGTGCGATGCCGGGGTCGCCGAGCGCCGCCTCCAGGTCCGTGCCGCCGAGGAACATCTGGGCCAGCGGGAACGTGAGGAAGTTGGTGACCAGGAGCGTGCCGAGCGCGACCGTGCCGAACACGGCGGTCTTCGCCCGGAGCACCGGCAGACGGCGCGGCACCGCGGCCATCGTGGCCCGCACCATGCCCGTCGAGTACTCGCCCGCGGTGATGAGGATGCCGAGGACGGCGATCGCGACTTGACCGATCTGGGTACCGAGCAGGGCGTATGTGACCGGGTCGATCTCGTCGTCGGGGCTGGGTGTGTAGGTCGCGGCGAGGATCATGCCGAGGACGACGGTGAAGACGCTCGCGAGGCCGAGCATGATCCAGGTCGAGCGGAGCGTCCACAGCTTGTGCCACTCGGAGCGGAGGATTCCGGGGGTGGTGAGGCGATAGGGAGCGGTCGTGGTGGGGGTGGTCGGCGTGGTTGGCGTGGCGGTGCTCATGCTGCTGCTCCTTCCGGCGCGGTGGCGGAGACCGACGCGACGTACTCGACCGAGTCCCGCGTCAGGTCCATGAACGCCTGCTCCAGCGAGGCGGTGTGCGGGGTGAGTTCGAAGACCGGGATGCCGTGCTGCGCCGCCGTGCGGCCGATGTGCTCGCCGTCCGTGCCGCGTACGTCGAGGATGCCGGGCGCGTCACTGATGATCTGTACGCCGGGTGCGGCGAGCAGCTCGCCGAGCAGGCCCGCCTCGGGGGTGACGACCTTGACGGAGCCGGTGCCCGAGTCGCGTACGAACGCCTCGACCGTCGTGTCCGCGAGGAGCCTGCCGCGGCCGATGATGATCAGGTGCTCCGCGGTCAGCGCCATCTCGCTCATGAGGTGCGAGGAGACGAGGACCGTACGGCCCTGTGCCGCAAGGGACTTGAGGAGGTTGCGGATCCACAGGACGCCCTCGGGGTCGAGGCCGTTGACCGGCTCGTCGAGGATGATCGCGGCCGGGTCGCCCAGGAGCGCGGCCGCGATGCCCAGGCGCTGGCCCATGCCGAGCGAGAAGCCCTTCACGCGCTTGCGGGCGACCTCGTGGATGCCCACGAGGTCAAGGACCTCGTCGACGCGGCGGCGTGGGATGCCGTGCGTGTGGGCCAGGGCCATCAGGTGGTGGAAGGCGGTGCGGCCCGGATGGACGGACCGGGCCTCAAGGAGCGCGCCCACCTCGTGCAGGGGCGCGGCGTGCGTCGCGTACGCCCGGCCGCCGATGGTGGAGCGGCCGCGGGTCGGGGCGTCGAGGCCGAGGAGCATCCGCATGGTGGTGGACTTGCCCGCGCCGTTGGGGCCGAGAAAGCCGGTGACGGTGCCCGGGTGGACGGTGAAGGTCAGGTCCTCCACGACGGTCTTGTCGCCGTAGCGCTTGGTGAGTTCGTATGCCCGAATCATGCTTCTGATGCTGGCGTCCGCGGGGGCGCGGGGCGTCGGACCAGGGGCGGGACGTGGGTGGGGAGGGGTAGTACCGGGGTATGACGGGGACCCTGAGGCTTTGTCGGCGCCTAGCCGGGGAGTTCCGCGTGGGGCCAGCGGGTGCGGGCCTGTTCGCGGGAGCGGAGGAGGGCCAGGGTGGGCAGGCCGCGGTCCGCTCCGGTGGACAGGAGCTCGGGGAGCTGGGGGAGCGGGGCCACGGCGGCCACGTCGTCGAGGACCAGCGTCATTGGTGGGTCGAGCCGACCGGAGGATGACCGTTCGGCCATGCGCCGGCCGTGCTCGACCACGCTTGAGGCGAGGGCCGTGAGGAGGGGCATCGCGCCCGGTCCCATGGGCGATTTGGGGTCCTCGATGGCTTCCCCCACCACAAAAAGCGTGCCCCCTTCATCGATGAAGGAATCCAGAGTGAGGGCATCGGTTCTGTTTGGGGTGCACGATTCTCGTACGTTGAGAGTGAAGAGGGCGGAGAGCGCGCGTGCCGTCAACTCCTGGGCCATGTCGCGGCGTTCCGGGTACGCCGTGAGGGCCGCCTCCAGTTCGCCCGCTGCTCCCGCGGCCGCCTTCTGGTGGGTGCGGAGGATGCGGACGGCGTCCTGGACGCCGGTTCCCTGGGCCCAGCGGTGTACGTGCTTGACGGGGCGGCCGTCCACCGCTGCGGCGTGCAGGAAGCTGCGGAGGAGGGTTTCCGCGGTGTCGGCGACGGTGCTGTCCAGCTTGGCGCTGGGCCTTATGGCGGCCAGCAGGGCGGTGGCTCGTTGGGCCGCTGTTGCCTTGTCCTCGCAGTTGGTCGTGGGGGACCAGTGCATTCTTGCGGGGGTGTCGCAGAGGTGGGAGGGGTCGTAGACCAGGACTGGGCCGAGCTTCGCTCTGGCGTCCTTGGTTTCTTCCCACAGGGTGGGGTCCGAGGTGAGGACCAGTGCTGCGCCCTCTGCGTCTCGGATTGCCTCTGCTGCGAGGGGTCTGCGGGTTTCCTGGGGGCCTAGTACCAGGGGGGTACGGGGGGTGGGGACCACCGTGGCTGTCTCGGTGCTCGGCATCTCGGTGCTGTTCACCGCAGCGGCCCTGATGTCCTGTTCATCGGCGCCCTGCGATGTGGGCTGTGCCCACCCGTTCCGCCCTGCGGAACGCCTGCCCACAGCGGGAGCAGGTGCGGGGACGGCCTCGACGGGAGCCGCCTCCGCCGGAGCCTGCGTCTGCGGAGCCGGTGCAAGGCGTTCCTCGCGCCTGGCCCTCCGTACCGCCCGCCACCGCGTGACCGTCCCCATCACGAAGATCGTGAGCACCACGAGCACCATCAGCTGGCCGATGAGCAGGCCCCAGAACAGGCCGTAGCCCGTGAGCTGTGCCGCCGGGGTGGCCGGCCACGCGCCCACGATGTCGTGCGGCTGCTGGACCAGGTGCCGCATCGCCACCGGCGTATTGCCGAAGGTGACGTTCTTGGGCCAGGAGCCGTGCGAGAACAGGCCCGCAAGGCCCGTCGACGACCAGACGAGGACCGTCAGGCCGAGCACGAAGGCGAGGCCGCCCACCAGGACGCCGTCGGGGATGCCCCGTTCCCGTGACTCGCGGCGGCCGCCCCGGTAGCGGTCATCGGGCTCCGGCTCCCGGTATCCCATCGCTCATGCCACCCCGGAACGCGACGACGACGGACCGTTCATCTGTTGCTCCATGTAGGCCGCCCGCTCCTCCGCCTCCAGGTCCGCGGCGCGCAGCGCGTCGTCGCCGAGCAGCTGGTCCGCCGACGATTCCGTCATGGCGCGGTCGGTGAAGACCAGGGGGCGTTCGGTCTCCGTGATCAGGTGTTTGACCACCTGGACGTTGCCGTTCACGTCCCACACCGCGATACCGGGTGTGAGGGTGGGGATGATCTCCACCGCCCAGCGTGGCAGGCCGAGGACCCGGCCCGTGGCTCTCGCCTCGTCCGCCTTCTGGGCGTAGATCGTTCTCGTCGACGCCATCTTCAGGATCGCCGCCGCCTCCTTGGCCGCCGCCCCGTCCACCACGTCGCTCAGGTGGTGGACCACCGCCACGAAGGACAGGCCGAGCCGTCGGCCGAACTTGAGCAGGCGCTGGAAGAGCTGCGCGACGAAGGGGGAGTTGATGATGTGCCACGCCTCCTCCACCAGGAAGATGCGCTTCTTGCGGTCCGGGCGGATCCAGGTGTGTTCGAGCCAGACGCCCACGATCGCCATCAGGATCGGCATCGCGATCGAGTTGCGGTCGATGTGCGAGAGGTCGAAGACGATCAGCGGGGCGTCCAGGTCGATGCCGACCGTGGTCGGGCCGTCGAACATGCCCCGCAGGTCACCGTCGACCAGCCGGTCCAGGACGAGCGCGACGTCCAGACCCCACGCCCGTACGTCGTCTATGGCCACGTTCATGGCCTCGGCCGACTCCGGTTCCGGGTGCCTGAGCTGCTCCACGATGTCCGTCAGGACGGGCTGGCGCTCCACGATCGTCTCGTTCACGTACGCGTGGGCGACCTTGAGCGCGAAGCCCGAGCGCTCGTCGAGGCCGTGCCCCATCGCGACCTCGATGATCGTGCGGAGCAGGGCCAGCTGGCCCGTCGTCGTGATCGCCGGGTCGAGCGGGTTGAGGCGGATGCCCATGTCCAGGGCGGCCGTCGGGTCGAGCCGGATGGGAGTTATGCCCAGCTCCTGGGCGATGAGGTTCCATTCGCCCACACCGTCCTCGCCCTGCGCGTCGAGCACGACGACCTGCCGGTCCTTGAACCTCAACTGCCGCAGGACGTACGTCTTCTCGAGCGCCGACTTGCCGTTGCCCGACTCGCCGAGCACCAGCCAGTGCGGGGCGGGGAGCTGCTGGCCGTAGAGCTGGAAGGGGTCGTAGATGTATCCCTTGCCGGAGTACACCTCGCGCCCGATGATCACGCCCGAGTCGCCGAGGCCGGGGGCGGCCGTCGGCAGATAGACCGCCTGGGCCTGCCCCGTCGACGTACGCACCGGGAGTCGGGTCGTCTCCACCTTCCCGAACAGGAAGGACGTGAAGGCGTCCGTGAGGATGGTCAGCGGATCCCGCATGTTGGCAGCCCTCGCCTCTAGCGTCGGATGCCGGTCGCGAACGGCAGCGTATTGACGAAGGCCCTGTGGTGCTCGCGGTCGCACCACTCCAGCTTCAGATACGACTTCCCGGCCGAGGCCCGGATGGTGCGCTTGTCGCGCGCGAGGGCTTCGGGGGAACGGGAGGAGACGGTGATGTAGCCGACGATGTTGACGCCCGCCGCGCCGCTCGCCAGGTCCTCGCCGCGCTGGTCCAGACGGGAGTTCGATGCGATGTCGCGGGGGTCGACCGTGCGGTTCATCTTGGCCTGGCGGCTCGCCTCGGCCTCGTCGTTCGTCTTCTCCGTCAGCATGCGTTCGATGGCGACCTCGGTGGGTTCGAGGTCCATGGTCACCGCGACCGTGCGGATCACGTCCGGGGTGTGGACGAGTAGCGGGGCGAGGAAGTTGACGCCGACGGGCGTCATCGGCCACTCCTTCACCCAGGCCGTGGCGTGGCACCAGGGCGCGCGGGTGGAGGACTCGCGGGTCTTGGCCTGGAGGTAGGTGGGCTCCATGGCGTCGAGCTCGGCGGGCCAGGCGTTGCGCTTCGTCATCGCCTGGATGTGGTCGATGGGGTGGTCCGGGTCGTACATGGAGTGCACGAGCGACGAGAGCCGCCCCTGCCCGAGCGGCTGACGCACCCGGATGTCCGCTTCCTGGAGCCGCGAGCAGATGTCGGTCAGCTCGCGCGCCATGACGACCGCGAGACCGCCGTCCTTGTCGAGCTTCCGGCCGCCGTGCGGGCGGCTGGCGCGGGCCATCGCCTGGGCCTCGGCGGCCAGGTCGCGCGAGTAGTGCATGCAGGCCACGAGATAGGCGCGGTGCTGCTCGCTGCTGGTGGAGACCATCGACTGGAGCTGCTCGTACGACTGCTGGAGCCAGGGCAGTGCCCGGTCGTCGCCTCGTACGCTGACGTCCTTGGCGTGGGCGTCCGGGTCGGCCGGGAGCGTGCGCGCGAGCATCTGGAGGCGCGTCACGAACCCATCGCCATTGGCGACATGCTTGAGCAGCGTCCCGAACCGGTCGACCAGTGCCTCCTGGTCCTCGGAGTCACGAAGACCCACACCGGGGCCCTCGATCTCGATGGCGGCGGTGACGGTGCGCCGGTCGGCGTGCAGGAGCACGGCGATCTCGTCCGGCCCGAAGGGGGCGGCGAGCCAGCTGATGCGGCCGATGCCGGGCGGCGGGCCGACCTCGATCTCCCGGCCGTCGAGGCGGACGCCCGCCTCGGGGGTGGCCGAGCGGTAGGCGGTGCCGCGCTTGAGGGAGCGCTTGTAGCTGCGGTTGATCTCGAACCACTTGAAGAACGTGCGGCCCTTGTAGGGGACGTAGACCGCGGCGATCGCGAGCATGGGGAAGCCCATGAGCAGCACGATGCGCAGGGAGAGGACAGGGACGAGGAGTCCGCACATCATCCCGAGGAAGGCTCCCGCGATGATCAGTGCGATCTCGCCGGTCTCCCGGTTCTTGCCGACGATGGCGTTCGGCCGCGCGCGGCCGATCAGATATGTGCGACGGGGCGCGACCGGTTGCGACACGTGGGACTGAGTCGTCAACGCCCTTCACCTCCCGTGCGTTTGGTACTTCCAGTGGAACCGTTTCCTGCCCCGCCGCGGTTGCGCGCGTGCGGTGTGCTGGTCGCGCTGCCCCGGGGCGGGGGTGCGGCGGAGGGGACAGATCCGCCGCCGTTCGATGAGCCGCCTCCGCCGCCGCTGGGACGGCTGCTGTGGGCGGCGACGCCGCCGCCGACGGGGTTGGCGGGCCGCGGCTGGCTGTTGCCGCCTCCTCCGCCGCCTCCACGGGAGCTGTGGGTCTTGATGCCCTGGGAGACGAGGGACGCGGGGGAGGTGATGACGGCCGCGGCGCGGCTCTCGGCGCCCTGGGAGATGCGGTTGTTCCGCGAGTTGGCGATCTCGTCGCCGAAGCCGGGGACGAAGCGGTAGATCATGGCGCTCGCGAAGATGGCGAGCAGGATGATCGAGAGCCCGGAGACGACCGCGGAGAAGGAGTCGGGGCCGTCGCCCGCGGAGAGCGCTCCGGCCAGGCCGAGCACGATGACGATGATGGGTTTCACCAGGATCACCGCGATCATGATCCCGGCCCAGCGGCGGACGTGCGTCCACAGGTTCTTGTCGACCAGACCCGCGTACACGACGGTGCCGAGCAGCGCGCCGACGTAGAGCAGGGCGGCCCGGATGACGAGCTCCAGCCAGAGGATGCCGGCGGCGAGGATCGAGACGAGCGAGACGACGATCAGCATGATCGGCCCGCCGCCGATGTCCTCGCCCTTCTTCAGGGCACCCGAGAACGTCCCGAAGAACGTGTCCGTCTGACCGCCCGTCGCCTTCGCGATGACGTCGGTCACGCCGTCGGTCGCCGAGACGACCGTGTAGAGGATCAGCGGCGTGAAGGCGGAGGCGAGGACCGTGAGCCAGAGGAATCCGATGGCTTCGGTGAGCGCGGTGGTGAGGGGGACGCCTCGCACTGCGCGCTTGGCCACCGCGAGGAGCCACAGGAGCAGGGTCAGGATGGTCGACGCGGCGAAGACGACCGCGTACTGCTTGAGGAAGCTGGGGTTCGTGAAGTCGACCTCGGCGGTCTCCTTGACGGCGTCGGAGAGCTTGTCGACGGTCCAGGAGGCGGCTTCGGCGCAGCCCTTTGCCAGGGAGGAGAGGGGGTCGGCGGTGGAGTCGATGGGGGCGTCGGTGGGGTACTTGCCGCTGCCTCCGCTTCCGCCGCCGTCCTCGCCCTTCTCGCAGTACTTCTTGGCGGGGCCGACGATGAGGTCACACTTGTCGTCGTCCGGTTCGGGCGCCGCGTAAGCACGCGAGGCCAGCAGGATCGCCGCGGACTGCACGGCCGCAGCCGCAGCCGTGATCTTGAGGGCACGTCGGCTACCGGGCATACGTGAACCCTCCGTACTCCTGGACTGCCTTGGCGATCTCGTCGGCCGTGGAGACCTTGTTGTCGCCGTTCACGGGAGACGGGCCGTCCTTCGACGAGTACCGCTCGACCTTCCAGTCCCCGCCGGACCACCGCAGCTTGAACGTCATGGTGAACCAGTCGTTGCTGACGGGGTTCGTCGTCTTCTGCCCCGCTGTGCCGAAGGCGCCGGTGCACCACACCTGCACGGTCGCCGAGGTGTCCGCGTACGCCGTGGTCTTGGTGCCGACGGGCAGTGTGCGGGACACGTAGGTCTCGCCGGGCGCGGAGTTGCCGTTCGCGTCCAGGCCGACCTTGGTCAGGAACTCCTTGGAGTACGTCTTGGCGAACTCCTGCTCAAGCGCGTCCACCCTGTCGGGGACGAAGATCTGACGCACGATCTCGGTCCTGCGGGCGGGCTTGAGGATGTCGGCCGAGACCAGCGCCACCGCGTAGTTGGAGGCGGCGCTCTGTACCCCCTGCTCGCTCTTCGCGAACCCGGAAGGAATCCCCGCCGTCTTGCCGTCGACCGGCTTCTCTCCGGAGGCGGCCGTGGGGTCCGCCCCCGCCTTCTTGTCCCCGCCTCCCCCTCCGGAGGAGCCCTCCTCCCCGCCCCGGTTCGCGAAGGCGATGGCCGCGATCAGGAGCACCACCACACCGACCACCGTCACGAGACTGCGTGACGAAGAACGGCCGGATCTGCGCGGTCCTCCGTACCCGTCCTGGCCACCCCCCTCGCCCTCGGGGAGCCGCGTCCGGGTCTCGCCCGAGCCGCCGTAGGGGCCGTCGTTCCGCTCGTCGTCGAGACTCATGCCGCGTACGCCCCCTCGACCTCTCGGTGAACCGCCACGTACGACGGTAGCCGTGCTGGTTCCCGCGCGGGCGCGGTGTGGTGACTCGACATCAGGGAGTTGCAACCTCAGCCGGTGGGCACGACGGATGGGTGGGTCGGAGGGGGACAGGAGGAGGGGGGACAGGGGGAACGGGGACGTAAGAGAGTGGCGGGGCTATACCGCCATGCCGTACACGATGGTGAAGACCGTGCCGAGCGATCCGATGATGAAGACGCCGGTCAGGCCCGCGATGATCAGTCCCTTGCCCTGCTCGGCGCTGAAGGTGTCGCGCAGCGCCGTCGCGCCGATGCGCTGCTTCGCCGCGCCCCAGATCGCAATGCCGAGACAGAGGAGGATGGCGATCGCCATCACGACCTCGATCATCACCCGCGCCTCGTTGCCCAGGCTCCCGAAGGGACCCCAGTCGGGGGCGATCCCGCCGATGATGGTGGTGATGTCGCCCTTTTCGGCTGCCATAAGCATGTGTAACTCACCGCCCCTAGTGGGTTGTTCCGTCACCTCTGCCTACCGCAGTACAGAGGACAGCTCATTCTCGCCGACAAATGGGCCAGTGCATGTCGACTTGGCGTCATTCGTTGGCTGAAACGTATGGTCACTCTGTGTATCACGGTGAGTGACGCCGGGCAATGACGGCCCGGCGTGACCTCTGACCAGGTCTCATTCTGACCTGGTCCGGTGACGGGCACTCACATCATGGGTCATGCAGGCCCGTCGGGGCCATCGAGGTCGTTGACGTCACTGACGTCATCGAGCCCGTCGAGGCCGTCGAGCCCGTCGAGGTCGCCGAGACCGCCGCCCGTCACGACGTACGAGCAGTCGGTGTAGCGGTAGCCGGGCTGTACCTTGCTGCCCTCGGCGTTGTTGCGGACGCTTCCCACGCTGCTCGCGTCGCGCTTGTAGAGGAAGTGGTAGTCGCCCGGGGGCAGGCGGAGCGTCTTCTGCGGGTGGCCCTTGCCCGCAAGGCAGGCCTTCTTGCCCTGGGCCTTGCTGGTGTACGTCTTGCAGCCGCCGCACGACGCGAGCTTGAAGGTGCCGGTGGTGGGGCCGGTGTAGAGGACTTCGAGCGGGCCGGGGCCGCCGTTCTCGACGACGTACGTGAGCTTCGCGCCGCCGGGCGACTTGGCAGGCGGCAGGCCGCTGCCTGCCGAGGGGCGGGCTTCGGCGATCTCGGCGGCGATGGCGATGTCCTTGGCGCGGTCGCGCTTGCCGTTGCTCTTGTAGGTCCCCGTGAAGTCGTTGAGCGTCTTGGCTGCCGCCCCGAACTTCCCGTCCTTGAACTCGTCCACGCCGCACGCGTACACCCCGGACTCCACCGCGCTCGCGGCGTCGCCGGAGAGGTCGCCGCCCGCGTCGGCGGGGAGCGCCTTGGCGGTGGTGCCGATGCCGCGGAGTTCCTCGGTGGCCTTGCAGGGGTCGGAGCCCTTCAGGTCCGATGAGCGCGCGTCGATGGCGTCGCGGATCGCGGGCTCGACCTTCCCGGCCTGGTCGGATTCGGGGAACGTCCGCAGGAGCTCGCCGAACTCGCCGCCGGTCCCCGTGCCGGCCGTGGTGCCGGGGGCCGTGCCGAGGCCCTGGCTGCCGCACTCGTAGAGGGAGGTGGCGAGGCGGTCGTCGGGCCAGGTGGCGAGGGTGCCGACGCGGTCCTTGCCGAGGGTGTCGGGGAGGGTGCGGAGGTACTTGAGGGGTGCGAGTGCGTCGCAGTACTTGCGCTCGTCGTAGGGCGCGGCGACGGACTTGTAGTACGCGCTGAGGCTGTCCGGCACGCGCTTGGCGGCCTTCGAGTCCGGGTGGTCGTCGCCGAGGTCGCGGTAGATGGCGAGGGCGGAGCGGTAGTCGTCCTTGGCGGAGTCGAAGGTGCGGCCGTCGGCGGCCGTGACGATCTTGTCGGCCTTGTCGAGCCGGTCGAGCAGCATCTCCTCGACGGCGTCGTCACGCGCGGCGTCGTACGCGATGACGCCGCCGGCGGGGACGGCGAGCAGGACGAGCCCGAGCCCGACGGCGAGCGGCGCGCGCAGCGGCCAGGTCCGGTGCGTACGGAGGGCGCGGCGGGCCCCGTCGGCCGCCGCGATGAGCAGGAAGGCCACGAAGCCGATGAGTACGCCGCCGGGGACGCCGTCGACCTCGGCGGGGAACGCCACGAAGAGGAGCCCGGCGGTCGCGGCCCAGCAGACGGCCGCCAGGAGCCAGCGCTTCAGGAGGACGTAGCCGAGGCCGAGGCCGGTGAGGTTGAGGAGGGCTGCGGAGAGGGCACGCAGGGCGTCCGGGGCAGCCGGGGGCGGGGGCGGCGGTGCGGGTGGACCGATGGTGGGCGGGGCTGCGGGAGGCGGGGGCGTGGGGGGAGGTGATGAGGGAGGCGGGGGCGGCGGCGACGCGGAAGGTGGCGCCGACGCGGAGGGGGTCGGTGAAGCGGAGGGTGGCGGTGGTGAAGCGGAGGGTGGCGGTGGTGAAGGGGAGGGTGACGGTGGTGAAGCGGGGGGTGGCGGTGGTGACGCGGCGGGTGGCGGTGTCATCGGGGGCGGTGGCCCGAACCGGCCGCCCTGACTCGGTGGTACCGCATCGCTCGGCTCCGCGCCGTGCTCGTCCCCAGGTTGCATCTCGGCTCCCCCCAGCCGTCACAACGCAGCGCTTTGATTTGCGCCCAATTCCCCAACGATCGGGGAAAGTTGGACACCCGTCAACCGCCCGCGCGCCCCTCAGTTCCGGTCAGATCGTTCAGTTCCGGCGGCCGAGCGCCTTCGCCCGGGTGTGGGACCAGCCGGTCAGGAGTACGCCGGCGGTGAGGGCCACGGCGTAGGCGATCAGGAGGGCGGCGAAGCCGCCGGGGAGCCAGCCCATGAAGCCGGTGTAGTCGTGGTCGATGAGCAGTCGGATGAGGCCTTGGGCGGAGAAACACATCAGGACCGCGCCGAGGATCTGCAGGATGTCGTACTTCACGTTACGAACGTATCAGCGAGATCTTTTAATCTCCTTCTCTATCAAGGGATTTCTCTCTATTACGTCACACATTCCAGGTTCTAGAATGGGAGCCATGCGTGACGAAAAGAAGGCTCGCTGCACGGTCTGCCGTGCCGGAATGAGCACCCCGGGCAAGCGCGGCCGCCCCGCCCTCTACTGCTCCCGCAGTTGCCAGGCGAGGGCCTACCGGCGGCGGAAGCAGCCGCCCGTCCCGGCGCCCGAGCGCCCCGCGCCCACGTCCGACGCCCGGTCGCGCAGGCGCAGGCAGATCGCCGAGGCGGTGTGGCGCATCGCCGCCGAGCGGGGTCTGGACGCGGCGAGCATGCGGGAGATCGCGGCCGAGGCGGGGGTGTCGCTGAGGATGGTCCAGTACCACTTCGGCAGCAAGCATCAACTCCTGGTCACCGCCCTGCACATGCTCCACCGCGAGAACGAACGCCTGGCCAGGACCCGCATCCACTTCGACCCCGCGAACCTGCGCGGCGTACTGAGCGCGATGCTCGACGAGTTCCTGCCCCTGGACGCCCAACGGGCCATGGCCCTGCGGGTGTTCTCCGCGTACTACGCCCGCAGCCTCACCGACCCGGCCATCGCGGCGGTCTTCCTGAGCGACGACCACCCCCTGGAGGAACTCGTCGCCGGTTTCATCGCCACGGCCCAGGAGAGCGGGCAGACGGCCCCCGGCCTGGACGCCCAGCGCGAGGCCGACCTGCTGGTGGCCGCGGCGGTCGGACTCGGCGGGGACGTACTGCACGGCCGCCGCACGCTGGACGACGTCCGGGGCACGCTGGATTACCACCTGGCCAAGATTTTCACCTCGGCCGAGGCCTGAGGATCCGATCGGGCTTGTGGGGTACGTCGACGGGACCAGTGGGCCCGCGACTTCTGCCCGATTTCCTTGCCCGGCAGGGAACTTAGCGTCGTACTCATGCGAATCGGACTGCTTGGAACAGGGAATGTCGCTCGTGCGCTGGCAACTGGATGGCAGGCGGCGGGGCATGACGTCGTGCTGGGGTCGCGGTCTCCCAAGGAGCGGGGAGACGCTGAGGAGTTGGGCGGGTTCACCGTCGTTGGGCTTGGGGAGGCCGCAGCGCACGGGGAGGTGTTGGTGAATGCCACGCCCGGCACGGAGTCGGTGGGGGTTCTGAGGGGGATCGGTGCGGCTGCCCTGGCCGGGAAGACGCTGGTCGACGTCGGTGTCGGGTTCACCGCGAACATGGAGCTCTCCCACCCCAACTACAGCCTCAGCGAAGAGATTCAGGCGGCGTTCCCCGAGACGCCCGTCGTCAAGACGCTCGTCACCATGGACTCGGTGGTCATGACGAATCCGGGGAGCCTGGAGGAGACGGGCATGGTGTTCCTCTCCGGTGACGACGCCGCCGCCAAGCGGACGACGCGGCAGCTGCTCGGCGACCTGGGGTGGCCCGATGCCGCCCAGCTGGATCTGGGAGGCATCGGGACCGCACGCGGTCAGGAACACGCCGCGCTGCTGTTCATCGGAGTGGGGGACGCGATCGGCACGTACGGCTTCGGCTTCAAGGTGGTGCGGCCGACGATTGGTTGAGCGGCGGGAGGTGGGGTCGGGCATTGCGGTCGTACAAACGCCTCTGAGCTGGTTCTTTCGGGCTCCGCCGAACTGTATGGCCCGTACTGGGGCAGTCCGGGCAGAGTGACGTGTGCACGGCGGGCAACGCACAGCATCGGTGGCCGCCTACCGCTGTAACTCCGGAGCGATCTGCGTCACGGCTACAAGTGGGTGGACGGCCACAAGAAGTACTACTGGGCGCAGCCGTACTACTCCTGCGTCAACCACGGCCCGTGGAAGAAGTTCCACCCGACCTACTACATCAACAACCAGACGCGCGGCACCGTCGCGAAGTTCAAGGACAAGAACAAGAACACGATCCAGAAGACCGGAGGGGCCTACAGCAAGGGCAAGGTCAGGAGCCCCGGCGGCACCTACTACGTCAAGCCCTGCTGACACCGTCTCCAGCTGTGCGGGCCGCCGGAGTCGTCCGGTGGCCCGCACGCCCGTTCAGCCGGGGTCTGCCGGGTTCAGCCCGCCGGGGAGCCGCTGACCTTGTTCACCGGGCTGATCTCCAGCTTGACCGCGCCTTCGCCGTCGGTGACCGGGAGCGTGCCCGCGGGCCAGTCGAGGGTGACGTGCTTGGTCTCGTTCGGGGGCGTGACGACGAGGCTGGTGATGCGGACGCCGGAGCCGCCCGTGTTGTTGTACGGGAACGTGATGTTGAAGGCGGCGGACTCGCCGTCCTTCAGGACCCCGGGCGCGGGCTGCTCGCCGTTGCGGTTCACGGAGAGGGTGTCGCCCGTGGACGCCGTCAGGTCGACTCCGGCGAAGCCCTTGATGGTGCAGTCGCGGCCGCCGCCGTTCTTGAAGACGACGGTGACGACGCCTTCCGTCTTGTCCGTGGTGTTGTCCGTGGCATTCACTTCGAGCTCGTCGGTACGGCAGATGCCGACCTCGCCGTTGCTGTTGTCGCCGGTGCCCGCAGCCGTGCCCTGGGCGGCTTCGCCGCCGCCGGACGCGTCTCCGCCGCCGGACGCCTCTCCTGTGCCGGTGCCGGTGCCGGAGCCCTCGCTGCCGCCCTTGTCCGCCGACGCGGGAGGCGCGGTGGTCCTGCTGTCCGCCGCCCCGGTGTCGTCGCCGTTGCAGGCGGTGAGCGAGAGGGCGGCGACGAGACCGATGACTGCGGCGACGGCCTTGCGGGTGTGCTTCATGGGGTCCCCCGTAGTGGTGCTGCTGTTCAGTGGTGATCACAGCTAAGGGGGCGGGGGCCGGCGGGGGCAAGGAACGCCGGGGCATCCGGGACGCTGGGATGGTTTCAGGGGTCTGACCTGCGCGAACGTGCCTCGCCTGGGATGGGGAGTGGGATGGGGGAGTGGGATGGGCAGGGGCTCTGACGAGGCTCCTGCTCGTAACGGCGGTACCAGCGGTGGGCCCGAAGTCCGTCAGAAGTGGATGCTGGAGAACCCAGTTCCGTGGCACGTGCGACGACAGCGGGGACGGCTGGATCCGGGTCTTCAAGACCAGCGAAGCGACATGAAGCAGTTCCAGACGGCGTACCGGGCGGAGATCGCCGAGGAGATGAGGACGGACGAACTCGCCGGAGCGAAGGGCGTTTTCGCCGTCGGCAAGGACTTCGCCGTGATCGCGCCGGACGGCGACACGATCCGGGATCTGTCGGCCTCCGGGCTGCTGGTCCTCAACTGCAACCCGAACTTCCAGCCGCCGGGCGACCCCCTCCGCGAAGTGGTCGACGGAGGTCGGCGGTGATCCCCCGCAGGCACAGGTGCCGCCTCTACACTGAGGCGCGGTGGACTCCCGCGCGGTGAGGGGTGGTTGACGGTGCGTAAGACGTGGCTGATCGCAGCCGTCGGCATCAGCGGGGCGATGAGCTTCATCGCCCTGCTCGTCGTGGGGACGTACATGGCCGCCGGAAGCATGGCGAACGGGGCGGGCCAGGGGAACGTGGGCCTCGCCAAGGGCGCCGTTCCCAGCACCTATCAGTCCCTCGTGCAGAAGTGGGGCAATCTCTGCAAGGCGATCAACCCCGCCCTGCTCGCCGCGCAGCTGTACCAGGAGAGCGGGTTCAATCCGAACGCCAAGAGCCCGGCCAAGGCCCAGGGGATAGCGCAATTCATCCCGGGGACCTGGGCCACGCACGGGCTCGACGGTGATGGTGATGGGGATCGTGATGTGTGGGATCCGCAGGATGCCATCCCCTCCGCCGCGTCGTACGACTGCAAACTCGCCAGCTATGTGAAGGACGCCCCGGGAAGCCCGACGGAGAACATGCTCGCCGCGTACAACGCGGGCGCCTACGCCGTCATCAAGTACGGCGGCGTACCGCCTTACAGCGAGACCCAGAATTACGTGAAGACCATCACGGACCTGGAGAAGAGCTTCGCCCGGCCCACCGGCAGGGTGCAGCCCTCGCAGCAGGCGGCAGGAGCCATCTACTACGCGCAGAAGAAGCTCGGCACGTTGTATCTGTGGGGCGGCAACGGGACCCGCGAACAGGGCGGCCGCTTCGACTGCTCCGGCCTAACTCTCGCCGCCTATCGCAGCGTGGATATCGATCTGCCGCGTGTGGCGAACGACCAGTACAACGCAGGGCCACATCCGAAACGGGACGAACTGCTCCCGGGTGACCTGGTGTTCTTCTCCGACGACCTCACCAATTCCCGTGCCATCCGGCATGTCGGGATCTATGTGGGCGGCGGCTACATGATTAACGCCCCGCGGGCCGGTGCGGTGATCCGGTTCGACCCGATCGACACTCCGGATTATTTTGGCGCGACTCGCGTCACAGAGGACGGGGCGAATGCCGTGCCGGACAAGCTGTCGGACGCCTGAGAGCGCCGTGCGAGCGCGCCGCGAGCCCTTGTGAGGGGCCCTCGCAGGGCGCGTGCGCGGGGGGTGATGTGGCTTGAACTCTCCGTCAGTACACTTCTCTGAGCTGCGGCGATGAGTCTCTCTTCGGTAACGTCTGCGTGATCATTCGGTGGAGAGTGGAACGTAGTGAAGGGGACTGCGCGTTCCCTTGACTGGAAGAGCGCGACCACCCAGTAGCGAGCGGCATTGACCACGCAGCAAGCGGCACGAAAACACGGGGGTTGATGGAAGGGCGCACGGCAAGGTGCGTCCGAGGCGAGAAGACAAGGGGCCGCAGCACCATGGCTGGACTCGATACAACCGGGTCGAACCCCGACGTCAGCCTGCTCTACGACATCAACGGCCTGGCTGAGGATTCTCCGGACTGGCTGGCAAAGTCGGTGGCATTCGTCGGCGAGTACGGACTGCTGCTCGCACTCGTTCTGCTCGTGCTCTGGTGCTGGTGGGGCCAGCGAAAGCGCGGGATGCTCGATGACGCGGCTTCCTCTGTCGCCGCTGTTGTCTGGGCGCCGTTGGCGGCCGGGCTCGCTGTCCTGGTGAATGTGCCGATCCGTGGATTTGTCGAACGTCGTCGCCCTTTCAAGGATCACGACGGTCTAGAGCTCCTTGTGCACGGAAAGACCGACTTCTCCTTCGTGAGCGATCACGCGACGCTCGCGATGGCTCTTGGCGTCGGCCTTTTCGTGGCCAACCGGAAGTTCGGTCTTGTCGGCATCGCCCTCGCCTTGCTCGAAGGATTCTGCCGGGTGTTCATGGGCGTGCACTATCCGACGGACGTCGTGGGCGGATTCGCGCTCGGGACGGCTGTCGCGCTGCTGCTCTCGCCGCTTGCGATGGCCGCGCTCACGCCTGTGGCCAAGGCTGTCGGGCGGACGGGGTGGGGCGGGCGGCTGGTGTGGGCGCCGCAGCCGGAGGAGGCTGTGGCGGAGCTTCCCCAGCCTTCGCCCTCGGCGGCGTCGCCGGCGTCGGCTTCCGTTCCCGATGAGCGGGATCTTGCCGCGTAGCGTCCTCGCGACGCCGCTTCAGGAGCCACCAGCCCGCGCCGGCCGCGGCCGCGGTGACTCCCGCGGATGCGGCGGTCAGGGGGCCCGCGGCCGGGTGCTCGGGTTCGGCGGCGTGGGCGGCGGGGGCCGCCAGGGCCAGGAGGGCGGCGGTGGCCGCCGCGGTGGTGGCTATGCGTGGGCTCATACCCCCAGGGCAGCGGGGTCCTGCTGAGTGGGCCACCTGAGGGCGTGTCGGGTGAGCTGTTCGGGTTGCGGGGGCGGCCGTCTGAGGGACGGGGATTTTTCCCCAACCCCGCCCCTTCCCGACTGCATCTATTGGCGGCTCCGCCGCGGGCCACTGGCGCGGGGGCCTTCGTCGCCGTCATCACCGGCTTCGCCGAGTTCGTCCTCAAACGCCGGACGGGCTGAAAAACCAGGGAGCTCTAAAGCGCCTGGGGAAAGTCGAAGAAGCGCTTCGGGTCGTACTGCTTCTTCAGCTGCTTCAAGCGGGCCGCCGCCGAACCGTAGTAAGCCTCACGCCAGTTGCTCAGCGTCGGGTCCGCGTAGTTCTGGTACGCCGCCCCGGACGCGTACCGGGACATCGCCCCATGGGCCGTTTTCAGCCATGCCTGCGCCGGCTTGCCGGAGGTGCCCGGGCGCCAGGACGCGATGTACTGCGCCAGCATCCGCGAGCGGCGGTGCACGAAGGCCGTGGCCGTCGGGTCGACCCGGTTGATCGCGCCGCCGAGGGCGGTCAGCGCGATGCTGCCCGCGCTCGCGCCCGTCACGTTCTCCACCTGGGTGAGCAGCGCGCGGATTCCCGCCGCCGAGAGGGAGCGGTCGAAGAAGTCCGAACTCGCCGCGTACGTCTCGCGGTTCAGGGCCCCCTGCGGGCTCCTGCCCGGCGTCGCGCCGGGCAGATGGCACTGGGCGTCCGCCGAGAAGGACGAGCAGCCCGCGTACACCTCCATCGACTCCTCGTACGAGCGCCGCTTCAGCGAGACGCTGCGGGCCGGGGCGCCGATCTTGTCCGCCAGGCGGTCCACCGCGTTCTGGAGCTCCCCGTACGTCCCGAGGGAGAAGCACGCGACCGAGACCGTGGGGGTGCCGCCGGGCGTATTCGCCAGGTGCGCCGACGACCAGATCTCGTCCGGCTGGTCGGGCCCCCACTCCTGCCACGCCTTGATGACCGCGGCCGCCTTCGACCAGGGCCAGGTCATGTAGGCCGAGACCCCCTGCGGGGCCGCGTGCGTGCGGAACCGCAGCTCCGTCACCACGCCGAAGTTCCCGTTCCCCGCGCCGCGCAGCGCCCAGAACAGGTCCTTGTTCTCGCTCCTGCTCGCCGTCAGCTGCTTGCCGTCCGCCGTGATGAGCGTCGCCGACGTCAGGCTGTCGCAGGTCAGGCCGTACGCCCGTGACACCACTCCATGGCCGCCGCCCAGGGTGAGGCCGGAGACGCCGACCGTCGGGCAGGAGCCCGCCGGGATCGTCACGCCCTTCGCGGCGAGCGCGCGGTAGACGTCGATCAGCTTCGCGCCCGCGCCCACCGTCGCCGTCGAGCCGCTGGCGCGCGTCTTGTTCAGTTTCGACACGTCGACGATGAGGCGGCCCGTGCCGGACGACCAACCCCCGTAGGAGTGGCCGCCGTTGCGTATGGAGACCGGGACGTCGTGCGCACGGGCGTAGGCCAGGGTCGTGCGGATGTCGTCCGGGTTCGCCACGTACGCGACCGCCGTCGGCTTCAGGCTGTCGTAGCGCGTGTTGTAGAGCTGACGCGCCGCCGCCCACTTCGCCTCGCCCGGCTTGACCAGGGTGCCGTCCAGGTCCTTGGCGAGGGCGGTGAGGTTCGCCGCGGCGGACGCGGCCGCGCTCGACGTGCGGATGGGAGTGCCGGAGCGCGGGCCGCTCGCACTGCGGGAGGTGGCGCCGCCGCTCCCGCTGCCCCCGCCCGAACCGCTGCACCCCGCGGCCGCGAACGCCGCTGTCGCCGCCACCGTCGTGCTGATGAACGTACGTCGCTCCATGACCCGCCTCCCGTTGCTTCCCGGAGTACGAGACGGGCTGCGGGACCCATGGGTTCCGGTGAGCGGAAAGGGGTGTTGGTCTATCCGTCCGACATGTGGGATGCGGCGTCCGTCCGCGCCTTGCTGCGCGCTCTGCGGGCCGGACCGCGCCAGCCGCAGCTGCACCGGGCCGCACAGAATCGGCCCTGCTCGACCGTTGTCGTGCGGTGGGGTTCGTCCTGTTGCTCCTCGGCCACGTCTCCACCGTACCCACGCCGGGTGAACGCTCTTACGCGTGACGGGTCAACGTACCGGTCGTTACACGGAACGACAGGGGGCTACAGCACCTCGCGGGAAGGCTTGGGGGTAGTCGGGCGATGGGTCAGCAGCACAGGCGCACAGGCGGGGCGGTCGTCACGGCCGCGGCGGTGGGTCTCATGGCCGTCGCCACGGGGTGTTCGGGGGGCGGGGCCGCGGCGGACGACGGGCGCAGCGCCTCCGAGGACGCCGTCGACGTCGTGCGGGACTCCGCGGACGCCCTTGTCCGCGCGGGGAGTTCCAAGGCGCGTACGTCCATGGAGATGGCGAGCGGCGGGACCCGCGTGACCATCCGCGGGCACGGTTCGTACGACTTCAGGCGGCAGGTGGGGCGGTTCGTGGTCGTGCTGCCGAAGGATCCCGCCGGGGACGACGAGCACCGCCCCATCACCGAGCTGATGGCGAGCGGCGCGCTCTACATGAAGAACCGGGGCGCCGGGGTGCCCGCCGACAAGTGGGTGCGGATCGACACGGCGTCGCTCTCCGACGGCAACCTGGTCACGGGCGGGGCCACCGATCCGCTGGCCGCGGCGGAGCTGCTGCGGGGCGTGAGCAAGGCGTCGTACGTCGGGGAGACGGCGGTGGCGGGCGTGACGGTGCGGCACTACCGCGGGACCGCGGACCTGCCGAGCGCCGCGAAGTCCGCTTCCGAGGGGCAGCGGCGGGCCCTGGGGGCGGCGGCGAAAGGGTTCAGCAAGGGCGGGGTGCCGTTCGACGCGTACGTCGACGAGCAGGGGCGGCTGCGGAAGCTGCGGCAGCACTTCAGCGTCGCGAACGCGGAGGTGGCGTCGACCACGCTGCTGTACGACTTCGGGGTGCGGGTGGACGTGCGGTTGCCGGCGAGTGAGGACATCTTCGCGGGGAAGATCGCCGAGAAGTGAGTGCCGGGAAGTGAGTGCCGCGGAGCGGTAATCGCCGGGAAGTAGGGGTACCCGGCTAGTCGCGCCCGGGGGTGTGGAAATGGTCCGTCCGTGCCATGCGCGGTGTGTAGGCCGCTCCCTACTCTAGGAAGTCGGCAGCGGCAGGAAGCAAGGTCAGGAAGAGGTGATGAACGTGGCTCTGGTGCGCGGTACGACTGTTCAGGACCACGTTGCCCTCGCCGAGATCGAACTCTGCGGCGAGCTGATCATCGCGGCGAGTGCCGCGGGGGAAGAGCGGTTGAGCGCCGACCGCATCGACGAGGTCCTGAACGTCTCCACTGACGTGGAGCGTCACCTGGGCGAGGGCCGGGACTAGTCCCGGGCCCTGCCGTGCTCGCTCGACTTCGCGAGGTGTCTCCCGCGTGCCCGTCCGCCGTTACCCCGCGGGGGAGCGTTGCGGTGCGGGGCGGGCTGAGGCCGTCGTGTCGGCTCTCCGTCCGCCTCAAGCCCGCCGCTTCGCGGCGGATCTTCCCCACCCGCCCACCCGTTACTCGGCGGGCAATCGGGGGGGAGGGGGCACGCCGCGGGGTAATCGGTGAGTGGGAGACGTCCGCCCGCCCGGGGACGGGGGATGGGTGCGCCGCGGGGTGATCGGGTGGGTGGGTGGGTGGCATCCGGCGCGCAGCGGCGGGTCAGAGCTGGCGCCCGGGGGAGGACCGGTCGTCGCGGGCGCGGCGTGGCCGTGGGTGGGGTGCGCCGCGGGGTGATCGGGTGGGTGGGTGGGTGGCATCCGGCGCGCAGCGGCGGGTCAGAGCTGGCGCCCGGGGGAGGACCGGCTGTCGCGGGCGGGGCGTGGCCGCGGGGTGAGCCGGAGACAGGGCTGAGCGCCGAGCCGGGGTTGCCCGAGGCGGGAGCCTTACGTCCGCATCATGCGCGCGATCGCCTTCGTCGCTTCCTCGACCTTCGCGTCGATCTCGTCGCCGCCCTTGACCGCCGCGTCCGCCACGCAGTGCCGCAGGTGTTCCTCGAGGAGCTGGAGCGCGAAGGACTGCAACGCCTTCGTGCCCGCCGAGACCTGGGTGAGTATGTCGATGCAGTAGACGTCTTCCTCGACCATCCGCTGCAGGCCACGGATCTGCCCCTCGATGCGCCGCAGGCGCTTGAGGTGCTCGTCCTTCTGCTTGTGGTAGCCGTGGACACCCTGGTCGTGGCCGCCGGGCTCGGAGGGCGCTTCGGTGTTCATGGCCACACCGGCCGCATCGGTGGTCGTCATCGCGTCCTCCTGCTCGGACTGCTTGGACAGTCACTCTTCTGGGCAGTGATAGAAAAGCCGCTGGCTCAACTGGCTTCCTATACCCCTAGTGGGTATAGAATACTCGATTGCTCGGGGGGCGTGCTGATCACTGTGCCTGATGGGCGACACTGGGGTCTGGCCGGTTAGCCGTGGCCGGATGATGCGCCTAGCATCAGCCTGACCGAATCCAAAGCACCCCGAGGACCCCACGTGCGCTTTCGTCTGACCCCCAGGGAGACGAGCTTCTACGACATGTTCGCCGCATCCGCGGACAACATTGTCACGGGCTCGAAGCTCCTGATGGAACTGCTCGGGGCTGACGCCTCCGCCCGAGCCGAGATCGCAGAGCGTATGCGGGCCGCGGAGCACGCTGGAGATGACGCGACACATGCGATCTTCCACCAGCTGAACTCCTCCTTCATCACGCCGTTCGACCGCGAGGACATCTACAACCTGGCGTCCTGCCTGGACGACATCATGGACTTCATGGAGGAGGCCGTCGACCTGGTCGTCCTTTACCAGGTCGAGGAACTCCCCAAGGGAGTCGAGCAGCAGATCGAGGTCCTGTCGCGAGCCGCCGAGCTCACGGCCGAGGCCATGCCGAATCTGCGGACGATGGACAACCTCACCGAGTACTGGATCGAGGTCAACCGTCTGGAGAACCAGGCCGACCAGATTCACCGCAAGCTTCTCGCTCAGCTCTTCAACGGCAAGTACGACGCCATAGAGGTGCTGAAGCTCAAGCAGATCGTCGACGTGCTTGAAGAGGCGGCCGACGCGTTCGAGCACGTCGCGAACACGGTGGAGACCATCGCGGTCAAGGAGTCCTGAGGCCTCTCCATGGACACCTTTGCTTTGGTCGTGACCATTGGCGTCGCGCTCGGATTTACGTATACGAATGGCTTTCACGACTCTGCGAATGCCATTGCCACTTCCGTCTCCACCCGTGCGCTGACGCCCCGTGCGGCACTCGCGATGGCCGCCGTCATGAACCTCGCCGGTGCCTTCATGGGCAGCGGGGTCGCCAAGACGGTCAGTAAGGGCCTGATCGAGACGCCCGAAGGCAACAAGGGAATGTGGATCCTCTTTGCCGCCCTGGTGGGCGCCATCGTCTGGAACCTCATCACCTGGTATTTCGGGCTTCCTTCCTCCTCATCGCACGCACTGTTCGGTGGAATGGTCGGAGCCGCGCTCGCCGGTGGGATCGGGGTGATCTGGTCCGGAGTGCTCGACAAGGTCGTCATTCCGATGTTCATCTCGCCCCTTGTCGGCCTCGTCGCCGGCTATCTGGTGATGTGCGCGATCATGTGGATGTTCCGGAAGTCCAACCCGCACAAGGCAAAGCGCGGATTCCGTATCGCGCAGACGGTCTCCGCGGCCGGAATGGCGCTCGGGCACGGTCTTCAGGACGCGCAGAAGACGATGGGCATCGTGGTGATGGCCCTGGTCATCTCCGATGTGCAGGACGCCGACGCGCCCATTCCGATCTGGGTCAAGATCGCGTGTGCGCTGATGCTCTCCGCCGGTACGTATGCCGGTGGCTGGCGCATCATGCGTACGCTCGGCCGCAAGATCATCGAGCTGGACCCGCCGCAGGGATTCGCCGCCGAGACCACCGGCGCGGGCATCATGTTCACCACCGCGTTCATGTTCCACGCGCCGATCTCGACCACGCACGTGATCACTTCCGCGATCATGGGTGTGGGCGCCACGAAGCGTGTGAACGCCGTGCGCTGGGGCGTCGCCAAGAACATCATCCTCGGGTGGTTCATCACGATGCCTGCGGCTGCGATCGTCGCCGCTGTCAGTTTCTGGATCGTGAACCTGGCGTTCTTGTAGTTCTTCGGCTAGCTCTTCGGCCGCGAGCAGTTTGTGGCTGGTCGCGCAGTTCCCCGCGCCCCTTCGGGGCACGGCCCGAACACAGGAAAGGCCCGCCCCCCGGGAGCCAGGGGGCGGGCCTTTCTTTGTTGCCCCTGCGGTGGCACCGCCATGCAGCACCGCAAGGAGTCGGGGGATACCCGGGGCGAGGCCTAGCCGAAACGGCCCGAGATGTAGTCCTCGGTGGCCTGCACGGACGGGTTGGAGAAGATCCGCTCCGTCTCGTCGATCTCGATGAGCTTGCCGGGCTGGCCGACCGCCGCGAGGTTGAAGAAGGCCGTACGGTCCGAGACGCGCGCCGCCTGCTGCATGTTGTGCGTCACGATGACGATCGTGAAGCGCTCCTTCAGCTCGCCGATCAGGTCCTCGATGGCGAGGGTCGAGATCGGGTCGAGGGCCGAGCAGGGCTCGTCCATCAGGAGCACCTGGGGCTCCACCGCGATGGCCCGCGCGATGCACAGACGCTGCTGCTGACCGCCGGAGAGGCCGGAGCCGGGCTTGTTCAGGCGGTCCTTGACCTCGTTCCAGAGGTTGGCGCCCTTGAGGGACTTCTCGACGATGGCGTTCAGCTCGCTCTTCTTGTACGAGCCGTTGAGCCGCAGGCCCGCGGCGACGTTGTCGAAGATCGACATCGTCGGGAACGGGTTGGGGCGCTGGAACACCATGCCGATCGTGCGGCGCACGGCGACCGGGTCGACACCGGGACCGTAGAGGTCCTCGTCGTCCAGGAGCACCTTGCCCTCGACGCGGCCACCGGTGGTGACCTCGTGCATGCGGTTGAGGGTGCGCAGGAAGGTGGACTTGCCGCAGCCGGAGGGGCCGATGAAGGCCGTCACGGAGCGGGGCTCCACGGTCATCGAGATGTCCTCGATGGCCTTGTGGGCGCTGTAGTAAGCGGTCAGGCCCGATACGTCGATTCGCTTGGCCATGGGGATCACTGCCTTAAGGGGGGTACGAGAGGGTCGCTGAGTGGCCGCGTCAGCGGCCCGTCTTGGGGGCCTTCCAGCGGGCTACGCCGCGGGCCGCCAGGTTGAGGATCATGATGAAGCCGATGAGGGCCAGGGCCGCCGCCCAGGCGCGGTCGTAACCGGCCTGGTTGCCCGCCGCGTACTGCTGGTAGATGTACAGCGGAAGCGAGGCCTGCGAGCCTTCGAACGGGTTCGTGTTGATCATGGGGTTGACCCAGACCAGGAGCAGGACCGGCGCGGTCTCGCCCGCGATACGGGCGACCGCGAGCATGACGCCCGTCGTGATGCCGCCGATCGCGGTGGGCAGGACCACCTTCAGGATGGTCCGCCACTTCGGGATGCCGAGGGCGAGTGACGCCTCCCGCAGCTCGTTCGGGACGAGCTTGAGCATCTCCTCCGTGGAGCGCACGATCACCGGCATCATCAGGATGGCGAGCGCCATGGCGCCGGCCCAGCCGGAGAAGTCGAAGCCCAGGATCAGGATCCAGAAGCTGAGGACGAACAGGCCCGCGACGATCGAGGGGATGCCGGTCATGACGTCCACGAAGAACGTGACGACCTTGGAGAGCTTCCCGCGCCCGTACTCGACGAGGTAGATCGCGGTGAGCAGGCCGATCGGCACGGCGATGACGGAGGCCAGGAGCACCTGCTCCAGGGTGCCGATGATCGCGTGGTAGATGCCGCCGCCGGGCTCGTCGTCCGCGACCACGCCCATGGAGTGGGTCAGGAAGTAGCCGTTGAAGACGGTCGTGCCGCGCTCGACGGTCTCGTAGATCAGCGAGGCCAGCGGGACGACCGCGAGCAGGAACATCACCCACACCATCGAGGTGGCGAGGCGGTCCTTGGCCTGGCGGGTGCCCTCCACGGCGACCGCGAGGACGTACGAGGCGACGATGTAGAGGATGGCCGCGATCAGGCCCCACTGGATGCGGCTGTGCAGGTCCGCGCCCACGCCGATGCCGATGGCGACGGCCGCTGAGCCGAGCGCGACGACGGCCGGTGTCCAGCGCGGGAGGCGGGCGCCCTGAAGGCTCGCGGGCTTGACGATGGTGGCGCTCATGCGTTGGCCCCCGAGTACTCCTTGCGGCGCGCGATGATCATGCGGGCCGCGCCGTTGACCAGCAGCGTGATGATGAAGAGGACCAGGCCGGATGCGATGAGCGCGTCACGGCCGTACTCGGTCGCCTCGTTGAACTTGCTGGCGATGTTCTGCGCGAAGGTGCCGCCGCCGGGGTCGAGCACGGACGCGCTGATGAGGAAGGTCGGGGAGAGCACGGTGGCGACGGCGATGGTCTCGCCGAGCGCGCGGCCAAGGCCCAGCATCGAGGCGGAGATCACGCCGGAGCGGGCGAAGGGGAGCACCGACATGCGGATGGTCTCCCAGCGCGTGGCGCCGAGCGCGAGCGCGGCCTCCTCGTGCATCTTCGGGACCTGGAGGAAGACCTCACGGCTGACGTTCGTGATGATCGGCAGGATCATGATGGCGAGCAGGATGCCGACCGTCATCAGGGAGCGCGGGGCGCCGCCCTGGTACTCGAAGACGCCGGTCCAGCCGAAGTAGTCGTCGAGCCAGCTGTAGAGGCCGGTCAGGTTGGGCGCGACCACGAGGGCGCCCCAGAGGCCGTAGACGATCGACGGCACGGCGGCCAGGAGGTCGATCACGAAGGCGATGGGGGTCGCCAGCTTGCGCGGCGCGTAGTGCGAGATGAACAGCGCGATGCCGATGGCCACGGGGACGGCGATCACCAGGGCGATCACCGAGCTCACCACCGTGCCGAAGACCAGGACCGCGATGCCGAAGTACGGCTTGCCGCCGGTGGTGCCGCCGGCCGGGTCCCACTCGAAGGTGGTGAGGAAGTTGCCCGTGTTGTCCGAGAGCGCGAGGGCCGCTCGGTAGGTCAGGAAGGCCGCGATGGCGGCCATGATCACGAGCAGCGCGATGCCGGAGCCGCGCGAGAGACCGAGGAAGATCCGGTCACCGGGGCGGGTCGCGCTGCGGCGTGGACGCTTGGGGGTGATGCCCGAGGGCTTCACGTCATTGAGGGGTGGAGGTGCGGTCGTACTGCTGGGTATATCCATGGGATTCTCCGGTCTGCGGAGCCAATCACCGCTTCTTCAGCGGGAGTTGCTCCTGGCGGCGGTGCACCGGACGGTGCGGCCGGCCCTGACTCACGGGGCCGGCCGCACTCGGTTCGACTAGCTCAGGCCCGCGACGGTCTTGCGGACCTTGGAGATGATCTCGGCCGGGATCGGCGCGTAGTCGTTCTCCTTGAGGACGTTCTGGCCGTCCTCGCTCGCGATGTAGGTCAGGAAGGACTTGGTCGCGGCCAGGGTCTCGGCCTTGTTGCCCTTCTCGCAGAGGACCTCGTACGTCACCAGGGTGATCGGGTACGCGCCCTCGGCCTCGGGCTTGTAGTTCAGCTCCAGGGCGAGGTCGTTGCCCTTGCCGACGACCTTGGCCTCGGCGATCGCCTCGGAGGCGTTGTCGACGGTGGCCTTCACCGGCTCCTTGGCCTCGGTCTTCAGGTCGACCGTGCTGATGCCGTCGGAGGCGTACGAGAGCTCGAAGTACGAGATGGCGCCGGGGGTCTGCTTGACCTGGCCCGCGACACCGGAGGAGCCGTTGGCGGACTGGCCGCCCTTGGCCTCCCAGGACTTGCCGGGCTCGTGCGACCAGGCGGACGGGGCCGCGCCCTTGAGGTACTTGGTGAAGTTGTCCGTGGTGCCGGACTCGTCCGAGCGGTGGAACGCCTGGATCTTGGTGCTGGGCAGCTTGGCGTCGGGGTTCAGCTTCTCGATCGCCTTGTCGTCCCAGGTCTTGATCTTGTCGTCGAAGATCTTGGCGAGGGTCTCGGCGTCCAGGACGAGGTTGTCCACGCCGGGCACGTTGTAACCGACGGCGATCGGGCCGCCGACCATCGGCAGGTCGATGGCCTGGCTGTTCTTGCAGACCTTCTTCGAGGCCGCGATCTCCTCGGGCTTGAGCGCCGAGTCGGAGCCCGCGAAGGCGGTCTGGCCCTGCATGAACGCGGTGATGCCGGCGCCGGAACCCGTCGGGTTGTAGTTCAGCTGAACGTCCTTGCAGGTGGTCGAGTAGACCTTGCGCCAGGCGTCGATCGCGTTCTTCTGCGCGGACGAACCGGAGGCCGCGAGCTGGCCCTTGGCGTCATCGCACTTGATGTTGGCGTTGGCGTTGGTCTCCTTGCCGGTGCCACCGTCGCCGCCGCTCGTGTCGTCGGAGCCGCACGCCGTGAGGGCCAGGGCGCCGGAGACGGCGATGGCGCCGAGGGAGAGGGCGCGGAGCCGGTTCTTGCGCTGAAGCTTCACTTTTCGGGTCTTCCTTCCGGGAGCCGCCGGCCCTTTGCTGGCGGCGTGCGAGGTCTTCGTCGAGCGGTTCTGCGTTCTGCGTTCTGCGGTTCTGCGGTCTTACGTTGTGTTGTAAGGCTGAAATTAGGCAGGGCAGGTGAAGTGGCCAAAGGGCATGAGTGAACGGAGGGTGAACCTCGGCGGTCGGCCTGGTTAGGCAACGTGCTACGGAACGTAGCGGATCTGTTACGCCGGGTTGAGGACGCCGAGCAGGGCGTCGACGAGGTGCTGGTCACGGGGTTGCGTGAGCCGGTTGCGGGCCGCCGTCGGCGAGAGCCAGAGGATGCGGTCGACCTCGTCGTTGGGTATGAAGCGGCCGTCGGCCACCTCCGCCGCCCAGTAGCTGACCTCTTTGGGGCGGCCCTGGGCCAGGTAGCGGACCGTGGGGAGGCGGGCGCCGGGGGTGCAGCGGTGTCCGGTCTCCTCCTCGACCTCGCGCAGGGCACCGGCGAGGGCGTCCTCGGTCCGCTTCAGCTTGCCCTTGGGGTGCGACCAGTCGTCGTACTTCGGCCGGTGCACCAGGCAGATCTCCAGGCGGCCGTCGTGCGGGGAGTGCCGCCACAGGACGCAGCCCGCGGCCAGGACGACTCCGCGCTCGTCGAGCGTCATGGGGTGCTCACCACCTCTGTCTCGCGGAGCCAGGCCTGGTGGAAGGCGAAGCGGGCCGCCTCGACCTCGTGGCGCTGGTCGGCGTGCAGGACGCCCAGGGCGTACGCCGTCGCCGGGGCGATGCGGGGGGTGCGGGCGGCCGATGCCGCTGCCGCTGCGGCGTCCGCGGCCTCGCGGTGGCGGTCCAGGGCGTGGCCCGCCTCCGCCAGGCGCAGGTCCCCGCGGGGGGCGCCCGCGCTTCCGGTGCCGGGGCCGGTGCTTCCGGTGCTTCCGATGTTTCCGGTGAGGACTTCCTGGGCGTACCTGTGCAGGCGCAGGAGGGCGCGGGCCTTCAGCCAGGGGGCGTCCTGGGCCTCGGGGGCCTCGGCCGCGGCGAGGCCGTGCGTCAGCGCTTCCGCGTTGTAGGGGTGGCCCGCCTGGCCGAGGGGGAGTGCGGCGACGGCTTCCGCGAGGTTCTCCTCGGCCTTTGCTGCCAGTGGCTTCAGGTCCTCCGCGGCTCGGATCAGCGGGACCTCGCTCGCCAGTACGGCGACGTTGTCCGCCACTGCGTGGAAGCGGGAGGAGCCGAAGGCTTGGAGGGCGGCGGAGTGGGCCCGCGTGCGGGCGAGGGTGAGCTGGCGCTCCAGGAGTGCTGCGGCCTTGGCTGCGCCTACCGTGAGGCCCCTCGGAGTCCCGCCCCGTTCATCGGCACCCTGCGGTGAGGGCTGTGCCCACCCGTTCCGCCGTGCGGAACGCCTGCCCACAGCGGGGGCGGCCTGGGTGGGGTGTGCGGCTGCGGGGCCGTTGCCCACAGCGGGAGCGGCCTGGGTGGGGTGTGCGCCTGTGGGGCCGTTGCCCACAGTGGGGGTGGCCTGGGTGGGGTGTGCGGCTGTGGGGCCGTTGCCCACAGTGGGGGTGGCCTGGGTGGGGTGTGCGGCTGCGCGGGGGTTGCCCACAGCGGTGCCCACCGCCGGGTTCGGGACCGTCGGCGTTCCCGACAAGCGGTGCAGTGCGTCCAATAGCCGCTCAAGGCGCGCCGCGTACGCGTGTTCCCTCGCCAATGTGCCGGAGAGCCATGCCAGTTCGGGACGGAGTCCGGATGCCCACTCCTGGTCGAGGAGTGGGCGGAACGTGTGCAGTGTGCCGCCGATGCGGCGGGCCGCGCGGCGCAGGGACATGGCCGCCTCCAGGGACACCTCGGCGCCCTGCGCGTCCGTCGTCGACTCGCGGTGCAGCCGCAGCGAGCGCAGGAACTCCGTGGCCTGGCCCTGCAGATAGGCCGACAGGACATCGCCTGTCGTCGTCTCATGGTTTAGCTGTGCCACGCCGGCGCCTCCGGGCGTCAATGAGCATCTCCTGTACGTTCCGCAGGGGCTGGCCCTCCGGATCCAGCGCGTGCCGGGTCCAGTTGCCGTCCGCGCCCAGGTGCCAGGAGGCGGTGGTGTCCGACATGCCGGTCTCCAGGAGCCGGTTCAGGGCCGCCCGGTGTGCCGGGTCGGTGACCCTGACCAGTGCCTCGATACGTCGGTCGAGGTTGCGGTGCATCATGTCGGCGCTGCCGATCCACACCTCGGGCTCGCCCGCGTTGCCGAAGGCGAAGACACGGGAGTGCTCCAGGAAGCGGCCGAGCACGGAACGCACCCGGATCGTCTCCGAGAGCCCCGCGACGCCCGGCCGCACCGCGCAGATCCCGCGCACCCACACGTCCACCGGCACACCCGCCTGCGACGCGCGGTAGAGCGAGTCCACGACCGCCTCGTCGACCATCGAGTTGCACTTGATGCGTACGTAGGCGGGGCGGCCCGCGCGGTGGTGCTGTATTTCCTTGTCGATGCGTGAAATGAGCCCGTCGCGCAGGGACTTGGGGGCGACGAGGAGACGGCGGTAGGTCTCGCGGCGCGAGTAGCCCGAGAGCCGGTTGAAGAGGTCGGACAGGTCGGCGCCCACCTCCTGCTTGGCGGTGAGCAGCCCCAGGTCCTCGTAGAGACGGGCCGTCTTGGGGTGGTAGTTGCCCGTGCCCACGTGCGAGTAGCGGACCAGCGACTCGCCCTCCTGGCGGACGACGAGCGAGAGCTTGCAGTGCGTCTTCAGGCCGACCAGGCCGTAGACGACATGGCAGCCCGCCTCCTCGAGCTTCCGCGCCCATTTGATGTTCGCCTGCTCGTCGAAGCGCGCCTTGATCTCGACCAGGACGAGCACCTGCTTGCCCGACTCGGCGGCGTCGATCAGCGCGTCGACTATGGGGGAGTCGCCCGACGTCCGGTACAGCGTCTGCTTGATCGCCAGGACGTCCGGGTCGGCGGCCGCCTGCTCCAGGAAGGCCTGCACGGACGTGGAGAACGAGTCGTACGGGTGGTGCAGCAGGACGTCGCGCTCCCGCAGGGCGGCGAAGATGTCCGGCGCGGACGCCGACTCCACCTCGGCGAGGTCGCGGTGCGTGCCCGCGATGAACTTCGGGTACTTCAGCTCGGGCCGGTCCAGGGCCGCGATGCCGAAGAGCCCGGTCAGGTCGAGCGGGCCCGGCAGCGGATAGACCTCGGCCTCGCTGATCTTCAGCTCGCGTACGAGGAGGTCGAGGACGTTGCGGTCGATGGACTCCTCGACCTCAAGGCGCACCGGCGGCCCGAAGCGCCGCCGCATGAGCTCCTTCTCCAGGGCCTGGAGGAGGTTCTCGGCGTCGTCCTCCTCCACCTCCAGGTCCTCGTTCCGGGTGAGCCGGAACATGTGGTGCTCCTGGATCTCCATGCCCGGGAACAGCTCCGCGAGGTGCGCGGGAGCGGCGATGACGTCCTCGATGGGGACGTACCGCGAGGGGGAGGCCTCCAGGAAGCGGGAGAGCAGCGGCGGCACCTTCACGCGGGCGAAGTGCGTGTGGCCCGAGACCGGGTTGCGCACGACCACGGCGAGGTTGAGCGAGAGCCCCGAGATGTACGGGAAGGGGTGCGCGGGGTCCACGGCCAGCGGGGTCAGGACGGGGAAGATCTGCTGCCGGAAGAGCGTGAAGAGGCGGGACTGCTCCTTCTCGGTCAGCTCGTTCCAGCGGACCAGGTGGATGCCCTCGTCGGCGAGGCCGGACGCGACGTCCTCCTGGTAGCAGGCGGCGTGCCGGGCCATGAGCTCGCGGGAGCGGTTCCAGATCAGTTCGAGGACCTCGCGGGGCTGCAGGCCCGAGGCCGAACGGGTGGCGACGCCGGTCGCGATGCGGCGCTTGAGACCGGCCACCCGGACCATGAAGAACTCGTCCAGGTTCGAGGCGAAGATCGCCAGGAAATTAGCCCGTTCGAGTAGCGGCGTGTTCGGGTCCTCGGCGAGCTCCAGGACACGTTCGTTGAAGGCGAGCCAGCTGCGCTCCCGGTCCAGGAAACGGCCCTGCGGAAGCTCCTGGCCGTCGTGTCCTACCTGACCGTCCTCGTCGTACGCGTCGAGATCCGCGTCGATGTCGGGGTCGAGATCCGACACCGCCGCCGACAGCGTGTGCGGGCGGTGCGCGGCGATGGAGCCGACGGAGGGCTGGGCGTGCTGGACCTGACCTTGCGTGCTGGGCTGGCTCATGGCCCCATTCTTCCGCGCGGGGACCCCGATGGGCGCGTCGGAGAGTGCCGGGGTGAGGACGAGCTTCCCGTTCTTGGGGGGAGGGTCGGGCACGGCGGGCTGCATTGAGCGAGGGTCGCAAGCCAGTCTGAATCACTGGTTACGGCGACATGACGTGCGGGACATGTGCCGGAGTCCCCCGGACGTCTACACGTCCGGGGGCCCTGTGGAATCAGGCGGTCCGGCGCCGCAGCACCCGGAACGCGGCGTACGCGGCTGCCGCGGCGAGGGCCAGGACGATGCCGGTCTCGATCAACTGGACGTACCAGAAGTGGGAATGGGGGTGGATGTCGGCGTACCAGCCGGTGACGCGGGTGTCGGACGGGCAAGGGAAGTCGGCCATCTGTGCGGGGGAGCACTGTCCGGTCACGAACCGTTCACCGGCGGCGTTGTGGACCCCCATGTCCATGATGAGGGAGTCCACGGGGACGTCATGCATGGTGTAGCCCGTGCTCTTGCCCGAGGCGGGCCCCGAGACCGTGGTCACCGGGAACAGGTGCCAGCGCACGCTGCCCAGGGCGAAGAGAATGCCGCCGGTGACGACGCCGGTGGCGGCCATGCCGAGCAGTGTGCGCCGCAGGAGCAGTCCGGCGAGCGCGCCGACGGCCACGGCGAGCAGGCAGTACGCGACGAGGACGGGACCGATCGCTTCGTACACGCCGCGGTCGGTCCAGGAGAGGTTCCAGCGGCCCAGGAGGTTCCAGGCGCCGAGCTGGAAGACGGCCATGAGCACGAGCGCGCCGCCCACGGTCAGTGCGGCGGCCGTCGTCAGCTTCGACGCGAGCCAGCGCGCGGGGGAGACCGACTGGGTCCAGGCCAGCTTGTACGCGCCGGACTCCATCTCGCGGCCGATCACCGGGCCCGCGACGAAGGCGCCGATCAGCACGGGCAGGAGCAGCAGGGCCGCGGCCCCCTGTTCCATGGTGCTGGAGAGCAGGTCCATGGCGCTGGCGAACCCGAGGAAGGTGTCCTCGCAGGGGCCGTAGCAGTCGGCGGTCGGCACTGGGTAGGCCGAGGCCGCCCACCGCAGGTAACCCGTCACCGCCGCCGTCAGAACGATGAGGCCGCCCGCCGTCCACAGAGCGGTGCGGTGCAACCGGACGTCCGCCCAGCGCGGACCGCGCAGGAGAGGCGAGCTCATGCCGTCACCTCGCGGTCAGCGGCGGGCGCCGTGCTCGGCGTCAGCAGTGCCGGTGCTTCGGGGGAGCGCAGATGGGCCAGCAACAGTTCCTCCAGGGAGGGCTCTTCGACGTCCCAGCCGTCGGCGACCGGGCGGCCGTCGGGCCGGATCAGCGCGGTCAGGCCGCGCCCGGTGGCGCGGGACTCGACGACGGTGTGCGGGGCGAGCTCCTCGACGGGGCGGCGCCCGGTGACCAGGGCGTGCGCGGAGACGAGGTCGTCGATGCCGCCGCCGAGCCGGACCCGGCCGCCGGACACCAGAAGCAAGTGGTCGCAGGACTCGGCCAGTTCGCCGACGATGTGCGAGGACACCACCACGGTCGTGCCGTGCTCGGCGGCCTGCGCCATCAGCGTCCCCATCAGCTGATGGCGGGCGAGCGGGTCGAGGTCGGCCATCGGCTCGTCCAGGAGCAGGAGTTCGGCCCGCTTGCCGAGGGCGAGGGCGAGCGCGACGCGGGTGCGCTGACCGCCGGAGAGCGTGCGCACGCGCAGCTTCGGGTCCAGGTCCCCCTCGCGTACGACGCGTTCGGCGATGGCGGCGTCCCAGCGCCCGGGGTTCAGCTCGGCGCCGAGCCGCAGGGTGTCGGCGATGCTGAGCTGCGGATAGAGCGGCTTGTCCTGGGCGACGTACGCGACGTGCTCGCGCGCGGCGGCCGGGTCGGTGCCGAGCACGGTGAGCGTGCCCTCGGTGGGCCTCATGAGCCCGGCCGCGAGGGTGAGCAGCGTCGACTTGCCCGCGCCGTTGGGCCCCACGACCGCGCATATCCTTCCGGCGGGCAGCCGGAAGGAGCAGTCGCGCAGGGCATGGCCCCGCCGCCCGTAGCTCTTGGCAAGCGCGGCCGCCTCGATGGCGGTGTCGGTCATGCGTGCTCCCCCTTGGTCACGTGCTGTGGGTGCTCGGAGTCGTCCGAGTGCCCTGACTGCGTGAACTGCTCTTCGAGTACGGCGCTGAACAGCGCCGCGACGTCGTCCCTCTCCAGACCGGAGGCGCGGGCACGGGCGGCCCACTGGCTCAGCTCGCCCCGCAGCGGGGAGTCGGCGGGCGTGGAGCCCAGCGACTTCCGCACGAAGGTGCCGAGCCCGCGGCGGGCCTCGACCAGGCCCTCGCGCTCCAGTTCGCGGTAGGCCTTCAGGACCGTGTTCGGGTTGATGGCCGTCGCCTCGACGACCTCACGGGCCGTGGGCAGCTTGTCCCCCGGTTCCAACAGGCCAAGGCGCAGGGCCTGTTGGGTCTGCTGGACGATCTGGAGATAGGTGGCGACGCCGCTGCGCCGGTCGATACGGAACTCGACCATGCCTTGCACCACCCTTTCACTAATTGAGTAGTGAAAGGGTGGTGCAAGAAAGGGGCGACGTCAAGTGACGCCGCCCCTTTGGGGGTTCGCTCCCTCTGGCAGGGGAGTTGGCTCAGGACTCCGTGCGGTACATCAGGTCCGTCTCGTGCGTGATGAACCCGAGCCGCTCGTAGACGCTCACGGCCGCCTTGTTGTCCGCGTCCACGTACAGCATCGCGGTGGGCAGGCCCGCCCCCGCCAGGTGGTTCAGGCCGATGGTGGTCAGCGCCTTGCCGAGGCCGCCGCCCTGCGCGCCGGACCGCACCCCGAGGACGTACACCTCGCCGAGGCCCTCGGCCGCGTGCACCTTGGTCCAGTGGAAGCCGATCAGTTCGCCGTCCTTCTTGGCCAGGAAGAAGCCCGCCGGGTCGAACCACGGCTCGGCCTTGCGGTCGTCCAGGTCGCGCTGGGTGAGGGAGCCCTGTTCGGGGTGGTGGGCGAAGGCGTCGGCGTTCACCGCGAGCCAGGCCGCGTCGTCCTGGCCGGGGACGAAGGCGCGTACCGATACGCCGTCGGGCAGGACGGGTTCGGGCAGGTCCAGGTCGCCCAACGAGCGCCGCATCTGGCGCAGTTCACGGAAGAGGGTGAGCCCGAGCACCTGCGCGAGGTGCCGCGCGGCCGAGTGCCCGCCGTGCGCCCAGATCCGCAGCCGCCGGCCGGACTCGGCGAGCAGCGCGGTGCCGAGCGCGCGGCCGTGCCCGCGGCCGCGGTGCGCGGGGTGCACGACGAGCTCGGCGGCGGGGGCCTCGATGGGGTCGGTGTCCTCCAGCTGCGCGTACCCGACGAGCTCGTCGCCGACGCCGAGCAGCAGGTGCCGCACCCCGGTCCGCGCACCTCCCCGCAGCTGCAGCCGCCCCTGCTCGGAAACGGCCTGCTGGCCGTCCGCGCGGGCCGCTTCCGCGATGAGCCCGAGCACGGCGTCGGCCTGGTCGGAGGTGAGGGCGGCGACCGTGTCGATCTGCCGCAGGGGGGCGGGAGGCTGCTGCTCGTCAGTCATGGAGTCGAGGGTACGGCGACGGCAGGTCGAGCAGCAGATCACGGACGTACTCACCCGCGCGCTCGCTCGTCCCCGCTCGTCCCTCGTACGCCGTCACGCTTGTCCCAAGTGTCCGCAACGCCCCCGACGGCAACCACCTCGTAACCCGTAACCCCCTGTCGCGCTACGCGCGTTGACTTTAGGCTGCGCGGAGTTTCACACCCTCAGCCGTCTCATACCTCTCCCAGGGGGACTCGTGCCAGCCACTCCTCAGCCACGTCGGCCCAGACGCCGCGCCACCCGTCTGCTCGCCGCCGCGGCCGGTCTCGCCACGCTCGGTGCGCTGGCCGCCGCGCTGCCCGCGAGCGCAGGGCAGTCCGCCGGACAGGATGCTGCGGGCGCGGCGGGCAAGAAGCGCACCGTCGACGTGCAGCTGCTGTCCTTCAACGACTTCCACGGCAATCTGCAGCCGCCGGCCGGATCGTCGGGCCAGGTCACGGAGAAGCAGCCCGACGGGACCGAGAAGAAGATCGACGCGGGCGGTGCCGAGTACCTCGCCACGTCGCTGCGTACGGCCCGCAAGGGGAACCCCTACAGCGTCACGGCGGCGGCCGGTGACCTCATCGGCGCGAGCCCGCTCCTGTCCGGCCTGTTCCACGACGAGCCGACCGTCGAGGCGATGAACAAGCTCGACCTCGACGTCACCAGCGTCGGGAACCACGAGTTCGACGAGGGGGCCAAGGAGCTGGCCCGCATGCAGAAGGGCGGCTGCCACCCCAAGGACGGCTGCTTCGAGAAGGGCAAGAAGTTCAAGGGGGCCGACTACCCCTACCTCGCGGCCAACGTGACCGACGAGAAGACGGAACGGCCCATCCTCAAGCCGTACTGGGTGTGGAAGCACAAGGGCGTGAAGGTCGGCTTCATCGGCGTGACGCTTGAGGGCACGCCCGACATCGTCTCCGCCGAGGGCATCAAGGGGCTCAAGTTCCACGACGAGATCGAGACGGTCAACAAGTACGCCAAGATCCTCGACAAGCAGGGCGTGAAGTCGATCGTCACGCTCCTCCACGAGGGCGGCTCTCCCGCGTCGCAGAGCTACAACTACGACTGTGACGCCCCGGGCGCGGGCGACGGCATCTCGGGACCGATCACCACCATCGCCAAGGGCATCACGCCCAAGGTCGACGCGCTGGTCACCGGGCACACGCACTCCGCGTACGTCTGCACCATCCCGGACCCCGCGGGCAAGCCCCGCATGGTCACGTCCGCCTCGTCCTACGGGAAGCTCTACACGGACACGACGCTCACGTACGACCGGAAGACGAAGGACATCGTCCGTACGTCGGTGAAGTCGGCGAACCACGTCGTCAGCCGTGAGCAGGCCAAGGCCAAGGACATGACCTCGCTCATCGGGCGCTGGAACAAGCTGGCCGAGCCCGTCGCCAACAAGCCCGTCGGCTTCATCTCCGCCGACATCCCCGGCCGTGGCGCCACCACCCCCGAGGCGCCGCTCGGCGACCTGATCGCGGACGCGCAGCTCGCGCACGGCAAGTCGCTCGACCCCGAGACGGATCTGGGGCTGATGAACCCCGGCGGCATCCGCTCCGACCTCGTCCACAAGGCGAGCGGGAGCGAGGGTGACGGCGTGGTGACGTACGGCGAGGGCTTCACCGTGCAGCCGTTCAGCAACACGGTCAATCTTGTCGACCTGACCGGCGCCCAGCTGATCACCGGCCTGAAGCAGCAGGTCAGCGGGTCGAACGAGGCATCCCCGAAGATTCTGCAGATCTCGGACGGCCTGACGTACACGCTCGACATGACCAAGTCCGGCGCCGACCGTGTCGTGACGGACTCGATCAAGCTGGGCGGCAAGGCGATCGATCCGGCCGCCACGTACCGTGTGGCGATGAACTCCTTCCTCGCGGGCGGCGGCGACGGCTTCGCCGAGCTCGGCAAGGGCGCGAAGCCGCTGGTCGGCAGCGATGACCTGAAGGCGTTCAACGACTACCTCACCGCCAACTCCTCGGCGGACAAGCCGATCGCGCCGCCCAAGGCGGACAGGATCACCATCGTGAAGTGAATGACGCGTTAACAGACGCACTCAGAAGGTGGCCCAAATCGGCGGTTACTGGGCGTGAGGCTTGGGGTGGGGTGTGAACGTATGGTGAAATCAGCTGATGCGTTCCCCCCACCGCATAGCCACGCTTCCGCCCGATCACAACCAGGCCTATCCGTCTGATGGTTGGCACGCCGCATCGGTTCCCCCAGAAGCAGCCTCAGAGGCGGTAGAGACCACCGCTCCCCTGAATCCGTACGACGAGCTCGGCGCCCTCGCGTCGCCGAACCCGCTGGAGGACTTCCTCCACGAGACGGACGACGAAGAGGCCGACAAGTCCGACGCGCCCTGGCAGCCGCCGAACCACCGCCGGGGCAGCCGCAGCCGCCGCCGCAGCAACCGGTTCGCCGGGCTCCCGCTCGCCGCGAAGGCCGTCGTCGCACTCCTGGTCGCCACCGCCTTCCTCGGCCTCGGCGACCGCTGGGCCCTGCTCTACGCCGAGCACGAGGCCGCTCAGAAGCTCAAGGACTCCATGCACCTGAGCGCCACGCCCGAGGTCGACATCGAGGGCTTCCCCTTCCTGACCCAGGTCGTCGACAAGCGCGTGGACAAGGTCAAGGTCACCGTCCCGGACGTCGCGGCCGACCGGATCTCGCTCGCCCAGGTCTCCGCCACCGCCAACGACGTGAAGATCACCGGCGACGGGCCCACCGACATCAAGGGCGCCCTCATCTCCGAGATGAACGGCGAGGTGCTGCTCTCCTTCGACGACCTGAACCGTGAACTGGGCGCGTCCCAGGTCACGTTCACCGGCCACGGCCGCGACCAGGTGCTCGCCCGCGGCACGCTGCCCGTCGCGGGCCACGACCTGAAGCTGCGCGCCGACGCCCGCATCCAGCGCAACGGCGACCGCGGCATCTCCACCGACATCGGCAGGATGAGCCTGCAGATCGGCGACCTGGCGACCTACCGGCCCGGCACCCGCGAGTCCGAGGGCCTGCACCTCAGCAAGAAGTCCGCCGACCGGCTCGCCGAGGAGACCGCCAAGGCGAAGGCGCTGCTCTCCGTCCCGTCGATCGTCGAGCGGCTCGGGGTGCCGGACTCGGTGGTCAGCGGGGCACTCAAGAGCGACTCCAAGCTCCACGACCTGGTGGGCTCGCCGCGCTTCATCAACGACGTGATGGGCCTGAACCTCATCGACGTCGCCATGGGCCACCCCGAGCTCCTGAAGAAGCTGGGCCTCGACCCGGCGCTCCTCAAGGGCCTCTCCCAGCTCACCCGCCCCGTGCTCGCCGACCGCCTCACCCTCGCCTTCCAGCTGCCGAAGCTGCCGGGGGACGGGCACGTGTGGCTGAAGGACGTCAGCGTGCGGGACGACGGGATCCGGGTGCGGCTCACGGGTACGGGGCTGAGCATCGGCAAGTAGGGGCCTAGCCGGTCGGGGGCGGGGTGGGCGCGCCCGGCAGGCGGACCGTCGCCACCGTCCCGCCGCCCTGAGCGTGCTCAAGCGCCACCTGGCCGCCCGACTGGTGCACGGTGCGGGCCACGATGGACAGGCCGAGGCCCGATCCGGGGAGACTGCGGGCCGACGGGGAGCGCCAGAAGCGGTCGAAGACGTGCGGGAGTTCGTCGTCGGGGATGCCGGGGCCGTGATCGCGGACGGTCAGCGCGCCGTCCTTCAGGGCCACCTCGACGGTGGAGCCGGGGGGCCCGAACTTCACCGCGTTGTCCAGGATGTTCACGACTGCCCGCTCAAGGGCCGCGGGCTCCGCGCGTACGTACCAGGGGGCGAGGTCCGCGGCGAACGTCAGCTCGGGCCCGCGCAGACGCGCCCGCTCCAGTGCGTTCTCCACGACCTCGTGCAGGGCGATGACCTGCACCTTGCCGCCCTGCCCGGTGTCCGTGCGGGACAGCTCCTGCAAGTCGCCGATCAGCGAGGCGAGTTCGGTCATCTGGGCCGTCACCGAGGCGAGCAGGGCCTTGCGGTCGTCGGGCGGGATGGCCCGTCCGGTGTCCTCGCTGCGGGCGAGCAGCTCGATGTTCGTACGGAGCGAGGTGAGGGGGGTGCGGAGCTCGTGCCCCGCGTCGGCGATGAGCTGTTGCTGGAGGTCGCGCGATGAGGCGAGCGATGCGGTCATGGAGTTGAAGGAGCGCGAGAGGCGGGCGATCTCGTCGTCGCCCTCGGCGGGGATCCGCAGGTCCAGATCCTCCGTGCGGGCCACGTGCTCCACGGCCGCGGTGAGCTCGTCCACCGGGCGGAGACCGGTGCGGGCCACCCAGAGGCCGGCGGCGCCTGCGCCGAGTACGCCGATTCCGGCGACGAGGACGAGGACCAGGACGAGGTTGCCCAGGGTGTCGTCGACCTCGCTGAGGGGCCGGGCCACGGAGACCGCGAGAGGCTGTCCGTCCAGGGGGTAGGTGAGGACGCGGTACTTGGCGCCGTTCGACGCCGTGGCGGTGTGGATCACCTGGGTGGACGTGCGGTCGGCGACATCGACGTCCCCGGGGGAGACCTCGATGGACTGCTTGCCGGAGATGACGCAGCTGTTGCCCTTGCGGTCGACGACCTGGACCGTCGACTTGAACGGGTTCGGATCGTTCTCCTGGTTGCTGATGACCGACGCGTGGCGGCACTGTCCGTTGCCGTCGATCAGGCTGAGCACGAGCTGATCCGGCACCCGGTTGGAACTCAGCGCTTCGTCCAGCGAGTTGATCAGCGCGGTGCGCACCACGAACCAGCACACGACGGCGGCCGCCGCGACCGCCAACGCGACCGCCGTGGCCACCAGCATGGCAAGGCGTGAGCGGAGCGGCAGCGCCCGGAAGCGCCGGACGAGCCCCTTCACTCGCCGCCCCCGGACCCCGGCCGCAGCACGTACCCCACACCCCGCACCGTATGAACGAGGCGCGGCTCGCCCCCCGCCTCGGTCTTGCGGCGCAGGTACATGACGTACACGTCCAGGGAGTTGGAGGAGGGCTCGAAGTCGAAGCCCCAGACGGCCTTCAGGATCTGCTCCCGCGTGAGGACCTGCCGGGGGTGCGCCAGGAACATCTCCAACAAGGTGAACTCCGTGCGGGTCAGCTCCACCGTCCGCGCCCCGCGAGTGACCTCACGCGTCGCGAGGTCCATCCGCAGGTCGCCGAAGGCGAGCATGTCGCCCTCCTCGGCCTGGCCCGCCGCGGCCGCGTACGAACTGCGGCGCAGGAGTGCCCGGATCCGCGCGAAGAGCTCGTCGAGCTCGAACGGCTTGACCAGATAGTCGTCGGCGCCCGCGTCGAGCCCCGTGACGCGATCGCCCACGGTGTCGCGCGCGGTGAGCATCAGGATGGGCGTCAGGGACCCGGTGGCGCGGAGCCGGCGCGCGGCGGTGAGGCCGTCCATGCGGGGCATCTGGATGTCGAGTACGACGAGGTCGGGGCGGTAGGCCGCCGCCTTCTCAAGGGCGTCGGCGCCGTCGACGGCGACCTCCGTGCCGTACCCCTCGAAGGCGAGGCTGCGCTGCAGCGCCTCCCGCACGGCGGGCTCGTCGTCGACGATCAGGATGCGCTGCTGCTGCTCGCCTTCGGCGGGGCTCATCGGCTTGTGACTTCCTTGGGTACGGGTCGGACGGGGCCGGTATCAGCCTCGCACGCGCGCGCGGGGCTTGCGGCGTGCGGCGGGGCGGGACGACACCTGGGAGGCGGCCACTTCCGGGGCACGGGCCGCGGTGGCGCCGTGCAGCTCACCGGCCACGGCGAGGGGGAGGCCGAGCCCCGCCGGATCGGTGTCGGGAAGGCTGCCCCAGCCGATGGTGACGGCGAGCGCGTGCCGGGCGCGGTTGACGGTGATGGTCGGTCCGGACATGAGGGCCTCCAGGGGAGTGGGCGGGTCAGTCGGTGGCGCCGGCGCGCAGGGTGTCGAGGTCGGCCTTGACCGTGTTGATCGGGATGGCGAATCCGAGTCCGACGCTGCCCGAGCTCGACTCGGTGCCGCTCTGCGACGAACTGGGCGAGTACATCGCGGAGTTGATGCCGACGATGTTGCCGTTCATGTCGATGAGGGCGCCGCCGGAGTTGCCCGGGTTGAGCGAGGCGTCGGTCTGCAGGGCCTTGTACGTGGTCTTCGACGACCCGGTGTCGCCGTTGAACTGCTCGCCGCCGTACTCGAACGGCCAGTTGCCGCCGCCCTGCTGTTGCTGCTGCTGTCCCTGGTCCTCGTCGGTCGAGACGGTGACGTCCCGGTCGAGGGCGGAGATGATGCCGCTGGTGACGGTGCCGGTCAGGCCCTCGGGGGAGCCGATCGCCACGACGTCGTCGCCGATCTTCACGTTGTCGGAGTTGCCGAGGCTCGCGGGCTTGAGGCCGGAGGCGCCCTCGACCTTGATCAGCGCCAGGTCCTTCTTGCTGTCGGTGCCGACGACCTTGGCGTCGTACGTCTTGCCGTCGTTCGTCTTCACCTTGACCGACGAGGCGCCGGAGATCACGTGGTTGTTGGTGATGATCTCGCCGTCGTCCGTGATGATCACGCCGGATCCGGTGGCCTCACCCGCGCTGGACTTGGCGCTGATCTCCACGATGCTGGGGCTGACCGCCTCGGCGACGCCGGAGACGGTGCCCTTCTGGCTGGTGGGCACGACGTTCGTGTTGGTGGCGCTGCTGGCGGAGCCGTCCTTGCCGGTCAGCTCCTGGAAGGCGTAGGCGGTGCCGCCACCGACTGCCGCTGCCGCGATGGCCACGGCGGCGAGCAGGGCCAGGGGGCCCCGTGCCCGGCGCCGGTGCTTCTGCGGTACTTGCGGCTCTTCCGGTGCGTAAGCGGGCGGGGGCGGGTACGCGCCCGGCGTACCGCCATGGTGAACAGGCGCTGACGACTGCTGCTGCTGGGGGTACTCACCGCTGGTTGTCATGGAATCCAGGCTGCGGGGCCTTCATGAGAGGCGGCTGAGTACGCCCTGAGAACACCGGTAGAAGTGCGTATGCCCCTTATAAAGGTGCTCAAGGCCGCCGCTTCGCGGCGATACTTTCCCGCCCACCCACCCGATCACCCCGCAGCGTCCCGCCCTTGCCAGCCGCTCCTGCTGTGGGTGGGGGTGGTGGGGGCTGTCGGGCCGCCAAGCCGCCTCCTGCTGTGGGCAGGCGTTCCGCAAGGCGGAACGGGTGGGCACAGCCCGAAGCTGCCGGGCACGCGATGAACCAGGCGTCAGCTGCAGCCGCAGGACTGGCGGACCACCAGCCGCGAGGGGAACAGCTTCAGGCGCTCCCGGCGGGACCCCGCCACCCGAAGCCCGTCGTCCAGGACAAGGTCGACCGCGGCGCGAGCCATCGCAGGCCGATCCGAGGCCACCGTCGTCAGCGGCGGGTCCGTGAGCCCCGCCTCCTTCACATCATCGAACCCGGCGACAGCCAACTGCCCCGGCACATCGATCCGCAGCTCCCGCGCAGCCCGCAGAATGCCGATCGCCTGGTCGTCGGTGGAGCAGAAGATGGCGCTCGGCCGATCCGGCCGGGCAAGCAGCTCCAGCGCCATCTGATACGCGTCATAGCGGTTGTACGGCGCCTCGAAGAGCCGCCCCTCCACCGACCGCCCGGCCTCCCGCATGGCCCGCCGCCACCCCTCGACATGGTCGGAGACGGGGTCACCCACCGTCGGCGTCTCGGCCGTGCCGCCGACACAGGCGACGTACTCGTGCCCGTGCTCGAGAAGGTGCCGCGTGGCCAGCTGCGCGCCGCCCAGGTCGTCCGTGACGACGGCGACGTCGTCGATCGCCTCGGGCCGCTCGTGAAGCAGCACGACCCGCGCGTCCCACGCGTCGATCTCCGCGGCCGCCGAATCGGTCAGGCCGTGGCTGACGAGGATGAGGCCGGAGACCCTCATGCCGAGGAAGGCCCGCAGATAGTGGGCCTCGCGCTCGTCCACGTAGTCCGTGTTGCCGACCAGCACCATTTTTCCGCGCTCGGAAGCCGCCTGCTCCACGGCATGCGTCATCTCCGCGAAGAACGGCTGGCGCGCGTCCGGCACGATCATGCCTATGAGGTCGGTACGCCGCGACGCCATGGCCTGGGCCACCCGGTCAGGGCGGTACCCCAGCTCTTTGATCGCGGCGAGTACACGCTCGCGCGTGGCCGGGGCAACCGGCCGGGGTCCGTTGTTGATGACATAGCTGACGACGGCGGTGGAAGTACCCGCAAGTCGCGCCACGTCATCCCGAGTCACCTTGGCCACGCGCGGAGTCTACGCGGATGGAACTACCGCTGGGCAGGGCGTACGGCAGCTTCCTTCGGCGCGGACGCGGCGGGTGCCGCGTCCCGCTTCGGGATCTCCCTGTGCTGCTCCCTGTGCTCGCCCTCGGCCGGCGGAGTGGCCGCCTTCGCCTTGGCTCCGTCGGCCTCACGTTCGACCTTCTCCGGCGTCACGAAGCGATAGCCGACATTCCGGACGGTGCCGATGAGCGACTCGTGCTCGACACCGAGCTTCGCGCGCAGGCGCCGTACGTGGACGTCGACCGTCCGCGTGCCGCCGAAGTAGTCGTAGCCCCAGACCTCCTGGAGCAGCTGGGCCCGCGTGAACACGCGCCCGGGGTGCTGCGCCAGGTACTTGAGCAGCTCGAACTCCTTGAAGGTCAGGTCCAGGACCCGGCCCTTGAGCTTCGCGCTGTACGTCGCCTCGTCCACGGAGAGATCGCCGTTGCGGATCTCCATGGGGGAGTCGTCGGCGGTGATCGACTGGCGGCCCATCGCGAGCCGCAGACGCGCCTCGACCTCGGCAGGACCTGCCGTGTCGAGGAGTACGTCGTCGATGCCCCAGTCGGCGGTGACGGCCGCGAGGCCGCCCTCCGTGACGACGAGGACGAGTGGACAGCCGGGTCCCGTGGAGCGGAGGAGCTGGCAGAGGCTGCGGACCTGAGGCAGGTCACGGCGGCCGTCGATCAGGATGACGTCGGCACCAGGGGTGTCGACGAGGGCCGGGCCTTCGGCGGGGGCCACCCGCACGTTGTGCAGCAGCAGGCCGAGGGCGGGAAGCACCTCCGTCGACGGCTGAAGGGCATTGGTAAGGAGCAGCAGAGAACTCATCGCCGCCCACCTGCCTGGGTCGTCCTACGGTTGTGCACGGTTCGCTCGCCCATAACGTCGGTTCCTCCTCGGTCCCTGCGAGGACGTTTACGGCACTGCTTCGTACTGATTACTGCGGTTCTGCGGCGGGGACCCCGCGCCCTGGGATCCCCACGTGCGGTTTCCCCACTTCGCGACGGCCGATGCGACTGGCCGTATACAAGGCTTCAGAAAGCACGAAAGGACCCGGGGGCTTCGCTGCCCGGATCCTCTGCCAAGGAGAATAGCCCACATGACATCCGGTCCGGCAGGTCAAGCGGCGGGATCTTCTGTGCCGCCGATCACTCGCACTCCTTCCCGCGTTCAACGGAGCGCAACGCTCCGTACACAGGACGGGGTCGACATCGACGCGGCGTACGACCCCGGGCCCGACCCCGCGGGGGAGCTCGCGATCGTGCTCGCGCACGGCTTCACGGGCGGCCTCGACCGGCCGCACGTGCGCCGCGCCGCGGGGGTCTTCGCCCAGCGTGCGGCCGTGATCACGTTCTCCTTCCGGGGGCACGGGGCGTCCGGCGGGCTCTCTACGGTCGGCGACCGCGAGGTGCTCGATCTGGCGGCCGCTGTGGAGTGGGCGCGCTCCCTCGGCCATGCGCGGGTGGTGACCGTGGGCTTCTCGATGGGCGGTTCCGTGGTGCTCCGGCACGCGGCGCTCGCCGGCGCCGCGCATGGGGGGCGCACAGAAGCGCGGGTTGACGCGGTGATCGCCGTGAGCGCTCCGGCACGGTGGTTCTACCGCGGGACGGCGCCGATGCGGCGGCTGCACTGGGTCGTGACGCGTCCCCTGGGGCGCGTGGTGGGCCGTTTCGGCCTGCGCACGCGAATCCACCCGCACGAGTGGGACCCCGTCCCCCTCTCACCGGTGGAATCGGTCCCCCTGATCGCGCCCACGCCGCTCCTGATCGTGCACGGCGACCGGGACCCGTACTTCCCCGTGGACCACCCCCGGATGCTGGCCGCCGCCGCGGAGGGCGGGGCGGAGCTGTGGCTGGAGGAGGGGATGGGGCACGCGGAGAACGCGGCGGACGACGCCCTGCTCGGTCGGATCGCCGAGTGGGCCACGGCATCATGGACGTCGGCAACCGCCGATACGTGAGTCGGCGACCGCCGATCGAGAGGAGCTGCCATGGTGAACGGCACCATTCGTTACTGGGCCGCGGCCAAAGCAGCCGCAGGCGTCGCGGAGGAGCCGTACGCCGCGACGACGCTCGCCGAGGCGCTGGACGCGGCACGCGAGCGACACCCCGGTGAGCTGGTCCGTGTACTGCAGCGATGCTCGTTCCTCATCGACGGCGACCCCGTGGGTACCCGTGGGCATGAGACGGTACGGCTGGCCGAGGGCGGCACGGTCGAGGTGCTCCCGCCGTTCGCAGGAGGGTGAGCAGCGCTATGAGCGATCCGCGGTATTCGGGGTACGAGGGGTACGAGGGGTACGAGGGGTACGGGGACTACGACCCGTACCGTCAGGAGCATCCCCCTGCCCCTGAGCAGCAGCAGCCTTACGCTCCTGAGCAGCAGGGCTATCCCCCTCAGCAGCAGTACCAGTACCCGCAGCAGCAGCCGTACGCCCAGGACTCGTACACCCAGCAGTGGGAGGGGCAGACCTGGGACACGCAGGTCCAGCCGTCACCTGTGGCGGACGTGACCGACACCGCGTATCTGCCCCCGCAGTCCTATGGGCAGCCGTTGCCTTCGGAGCCTGCCGTCGCTCACGCCGAACCCGGCAGCCTTGGTCGCCATGCCCACCGGCCCATGGCTGGGGCGGAGCCCGAGCCCGAAGCCGATTCCGCCACCTACGGCCCCGCCACCACCACCGGCAACCCCCGTGTCACCGACGCCCAGCGTGCTCGTGCCGAAGGGCGGTCGCCGGTCATAGAGCCGGGGATCCAGCCCGCCGCGCTGACCGCCGTCCTCGGTCTTCTGCTGGCCGGTACGGCCGCCGTCGGGCAGTACGCACTCCTCGTGCCGCTGATCCTGCTGCAGGCCGTCACCGCCGCCGGATGGTTCCGGCTCAACGGGATGTGGCCCGCGCGGCAGGGCATCGCGCTCGCCTTCATGGGCGGTGTCGTCGCCGACATCGCGCTGCTCGTCACCGGCAAGGCGCACGCGCCCGCCGCCATCCTCGGCACCCTGGGCGTGTGGGTGCTGCTCGTGCTCGTCCTGCAGCTGCGCAGCCGCGCCTCCGCCGACGAGCGGATGTACGGGCTGATGGCGACCGTCGTGTCCGCCGCGCTCGCGATCATCGCGACCGGGCATCTCGCGGCGTCGGACGACGCCGTGACGGTGGGCGGCATCGCCGTCGCGGTCGCCGTGATCGCCCGCGCGCTGCCCCTGCCGACGCCCGCATCCGTGGTCGTCGCGCTGCTCGCCGCCGCCGGAGCGGGTATCGCCGTCGGCGGTACGACGGACTTCGGCAGCAAGGGCGCGCTGCTCGGCCTCGGCGTCGGTGTCTGCGCGCTGATCGGCCACCGCGTGGCCAGTTACGACTATCCGTCGCGCTTCGTGCACATGACGGCGGGCGTCGCCCTGCCGCTCGCCGCGGCCGCCCCGGCCGTCTACGTCCTGGGCCGTGCCATCGGCTGACGGCGGAAGTCGGTCGTCGCGGCTGATCGTCACAGCTGATCGACAGGTCCCCGGTCGGGCTCTCCCGCCGGGGACCTGTCCTTTAGGCTCGCGGCAAAAGCAGTTGAGTCGGGGGCACAAGGTGGGGGAACACCGGACATGAGCAAGCGCGCCGTACGAATATCTCTGACCGTCGTCGTGATCCTGGGGGGCCTCTTCGTGGGCGCCGACCGCCTCGCGGTGGGCTTCGCGGAGGACGAGGCGGCGGAGAAGCTGCGTACCAGCGAGGGGCTGAGCGAGACACCCGACGTCTCCATCAAGGGCTTTCCCTTCCTGACGCAGGTCGCGGGCGGCACGCTCGACGACGTCGAGATCGGCATCCAGGACTACGACGCCACCTCCGGCTCCGACAAGATCCGCATCGCCGACCTGAACGCCCGTATGCAGGGCGTCGAGTTCTCCGGCGACTACAGCTCCGCCACCGCCGACAAGGCCACCGGCACGGCCCGGATCTCGTACGACGAGCTGCTCAAGGAGGCGCAGGGCGAGCCGCCGGTCGAGCTGCCCCTCGGCGCCACCGGCAAGGTGGTCGGGCTCTCGGACGGCGGCGACGGCAAGATCAAGGTCGAGGTCGAGGTGAGCAAGGGCGGCACGAAGCTCCCCAAGCCGGTGCACGTGCTGAGCTCGGTCCGGGTCGAGGACGACACGATCAAGGTGAACGCCGACGAGATCCCGAAGAAGTTCGAGGTCATGGGCGTCTCGATCCCCCTGCCCGAGGGTCTGGTCCGCGATGTGACCGACTTCGAGGAGAAGGTCAGCGGTCTGCCGGGCGGCATCAAGATCGACGAGGTGACACCGGCCGAGGACGGCGTGGACATCTCCGTCAAGGGCACGAACGTGAAGCTCGCGGGCTGAGGCCCGGCGGGGCCGCTCGGAGCGGCCGTTCCGCAGTACGAGACAGAGCCGTCCGCGCGATGGATGCGGCGAGGGTGAACACGGCCCTCCGCCCCCGCGCGGGCGGCTTCGTCGTTCAATCAATCTCACAGTACGGATGATCCCGTCTCATCATCCGACACGCCGGTGACACGGCAGCCCTTGCGTCCTTACGATCGGACGCATGCAGCGACAGGCGGACCTCACGAAGCGGCGGGCAGTAGACCTGTGCCGCGTCGCCGCCATGCTCTGTCGCACCTTCTGAGCGGGAGCTCCGACTCCCGTATCCCCCGGCCCGTTGACCTCGTCAGGGCCACCCCGTGCCGCGTACGACGTGCCACCGCGCGATCACAGCCCGTACGCGACATCCCCTCGCACAGCACCGCAGCCCCGCCGCAACTGCCCCGGAGGAGAAGAAGTATGAGCCGCAGCGACGTCCTGGTAGACGCCGACTGGGTCGAGGCCCACATCGACGACCCGAAGGTCGCCATCGTGGAGGTCGACGAAGACACCTCCGCGTACGACAAGAACCACATCAAGAACGCGATCCGCATCGACTGGACCGACGACCTCCAGAACCCGGTCCGCCGCGACTTCGTCGACCAGGAGGGCTTCGAGAAGCTCCTGTCCGGCAAGGGCATCGCGAACGACACGACCGTCGTCCTCTACGGCGGCAACAACAACTGGTTCGCGTCCTACGCCTTCTGGTACTTCAAGCTCTACGGCCACCAGGACGTGAAGCTCCTCGACGGCGGCCGCAAGAAGTGGGAGCTCGACTCCCGCGACCTGGTCGACGGTTCCGAGGTTCCCAGCCGCCCGGCCACCTCGTACAAGGCCAAGCCCCAGGACAAGTCGATCCGCGCCTTCCGCGACGACGTCGTCGCCGCGATCGGCGCGCAGAACCTGGTCGACGTGCGCTCGCCCGACGAGTTCAGCGGCAAGCTGCTCGCCCCGGCGCACCTTCCGCAGGAGCAGTCGCAGCGTCCGGGCCACGTCCCGTCCGCGCGCAACATCCCGTGGTCGAAGAACGCCAACGACGACGGCACCTTCAAGTCGGACGACGAGCTCAAGGCCCTCTACGAGGACGAGCAGGTCGACCTGGCCAAGGACACCATCGCGTACTGCCGCATCGGTGAGCGCTCGGCGCTCACCTGGTTCGTCCTGCACGAGCTGCTCGGCCAGACCAACGTCAAGAACTACGACGGCTCCTGGACCGAGTACGGCTCCCTCGTCGGCGTCCCGATCGAGCTCGGCGCCAACAAGTAGTACCCCTCCCCGAACCCCCGCAGTGACCAGTTAAGGACGAACGCATATGTGTGGAGCGAAGGCCGGCGGACCCGACGCCTCGACGATCAAGCCCGGCGAGACCACCATCCAGGGCCAGGTGACCCGCGACGGCGAACCCGTCAGCGGCTACGTGCGCCTGCTCGACTCGACCGGCGAGTTCACCGCCGAGGTCCCCACCTCGGCGACCGGCCAGTTCCGCTTCTACGCGGCCGAGGGCACGTGGACGCTGCGCGCCCTGATCCCGGGCGGCACGGCCGACCGCACGGTCGTGGCGCAGACGGGCGGCCTCGCGGAGGTCGCGATCGCGGTCTGACGACCGCGGATCACTGACGGCCGGAGAGCCGCACCCCAGGGGGTTGGACGCCACTTGGAACGGGGTGCGGCTCTTCGGCTTACGCTGGATCCATGTACGCGCGAAGGCGGCATGCCTACTTCGCCATGATGGGGACGTGCATCGCCCTCTTCGTCCTGGCGTGGGGTGTCGTCCGGCTCTGGTCGATTCCCGCCGCGGTCGCGATGTGCGTCGTGGCGATGGTGATCCCGCCGGTCGCCGCCATGGTCGCCAACCGGCGCGGTCCCGACGACCGCTGGTGGGACGACCCCTCGGGGGACGCGAAGTCCGACGAGTGGTGGGACGAGCTGGACGGGAAGCGGCGACCGCCCGGTCAGTAGACCAGCGCCTGGGTGCCCTCCGCCATGGCCTCCTGCACGAACACCTGCGCGCCCGCGATCCGCACCCCGTCGATCACGTCCTTCTCGGTGATCTCGCGGCGCGCCGCGCACTGCGTGCAGAGGGTGATCTGTCCGGCGGCCACGATCGAGTCGATCAGGTCGGGGAGCGGTGCCGCGTGCGGCAGTTCGAACTCCGCCGCGCGGCCCGGCAGCGCGAACCACGCGGACTCACCGGTCAGCCAGAGGGAGACCTCCACGCCGCTGGCCACGGCCACGGCCGCCACCGTGAACGCCTGCGAGCAGCGCTCGGGTGCGTCGGCCCCGGCGGTCACCTTGATCACGAGCTTCTTCGCCATGGCCGCATCGTAAGGCCACCTCTGCGATCACCCCCCGCGACCACCCGTAAGGCCACCTCGCAGAGAGGGGCGGGCCGCGCACGACTAGAGTGGGAGCGGCTCTGATACCTGCCCCAATAGCTCACCGAGGAGCACCCCGTGCTTGAGGCCTTCTTCTCCGCCCTGCTGGTTCTGGTCTGCGTCGGCGTCATCGCGTTCGCCGGACTGTCCGTGAAGAAGCTGTACCAGGGTCAGCGCTGAGCCCCGTACACCCCGTACGCCACCTAGAGATCGCCTGAGCTTCCCATGATCGAGATTCCGTCCGACCTGCACCCCGACCTCGTGCCCCTCGTCTGGCTCCTCGGCAACTGGGCCGGCGCGGGCGTCACCGACTTCCCCGGCGCCGAGAAGGCGAACTTCGGCCAGGAAGTGTCCTTCTCCCATGACGGGCGGGACTTCATCGAGTACCACTCGCACACGTGGGTGCTCGACGCCGAGGGCAACAAGGTCAAGCCGCTGGAGTCCGAGTCGGGCTTCTGGCGCATCGACAAGGACCGCAAGGTCGAGACCGTGATGGTGCGCGACGACGGCGTCGTCGAGGTCTGGTACGGCGAGCTCGCCGACCAGAAGCCGCAGATCGACCTGGTCACGGACGCGGTCGCCCGTACGGCGGCCTCCGGCCCGTACACCGGCGGCAAGCGCCTGTACGGGTACGTGAAGGGCGACCTGATGTGGGTCGGCGAGAAGCAGACCCCCGAGGTGCCGCTCCGTCCGTACATGTCGGCGCAGCTGAAGAAGGTCGTCTCGCCCGAGGACGTCGCCGAGATGGCCAGGGGCCTCGGCGATCTGCCGGACGACGGCATCGCCTTCTTCAAGTAGGCCGTCGGCTTCTCCCAGCGGGTCCTGGGTCCGGTGGGCCTAGACTGCGTGTGTGGCGAGCACCGATTCCGACTGGAAGAGCGACCTGCGACAGCGCGGCTACCGCCTGACGCCGCAGCGTCAGCTTGTCCTCGAAGCCGTCGACACCCTTGAGCACGCGACCCCCGACGACATCCTCTGCGAAGTGCGGAAGACGGCGTCGGGGGTCAACATTTCCACGGTGTACCGGACCCTGGAGCTCCTGGAGGAGCTCGGCCTGGTCAGCCACGCGCACCTGGGGCACGGGGCTCCGACGTACCACCTCGCGGACCGCCACCACCACATGCACCTGGTGTGCCGGGACTGCACGAACGTCATCGAGGCGGATGTCTCGGTGGCCGCGGAGTTCACCGCGAAGCTGCGGGACACGTTCGGCTTCGACACGGATCTGAAGCACTTCGCGATCTTCGGCCGCTGCGAGAACTGCTCCGGCAAGGGCGCCGACGGGGCCGAGGAATAAGAACGCCCGCCACCTGGTCGTAGTGTGGGTGAACATGAAGAGCCCCCTCCTGTCCTTGCCCGGCGCCGTCCCCGCCGAGGGCGTGGACGAAGGCGTCGCCGCCCACTACGGCGACCTGTTCCGTGAGCAGCGCGCCCTCGCCGACGGCACCGGTCTCGTCGACCTCTCGCACCGCGGTGTCGTCTCCGTCTCCGGCCCCGACCGGCTGAGCTGGCTGCATCTGCTGCTCACGCAGCACGTGACCGAGCTGCCCGTCGGACAGGCCACCGAGGCCCTGATCCTCTCCGCGCACGGCCACATCGAGCACGCCCTCTATCTCGTCGACGACGGCGAGACGGTCTGGGCGCACGTCGAGCCCGGCACGCAGGACGCGCTCGTCGCGTATCTGGAGAGCATGAAGTTCTTCAACCGGGTCGAAGTCGCCGACCGCACGGACGAGTTCGCGGTCGTGTATCTGCCGGCCGGTTCGATCGCGCCGGTCCCGGACGGTGTCGTCGTACGGGAGACCGCCCACGGGCGCGACCTGTTCCTGCCGCGTGCGTCCCTGGAGTCGTACGCCGCCGAGAACGGCCCCGCGATCGGCATCCTCGCCTACGAGGCGCTGCGCGTGGAGGGGCACCGGCCGCGGCTCGGCTTCGAGACGGACCACCGCACGATCCCGCACGAGCTGGGCTGGATCGGTACGGCGGTGCATCTGCAGAAGGGCTGCTACCGCGGCCAGGAGACGGTGGCCCGCGTCCAGAACCTGGGCAAGCCGCCGCGCCGCCTGGTCTTCCTGCACCTGGACGGCAGCGAGGTCCACCTGCCGGTGGCGGGGACGGAGCTGCGCCTGGCCTCGGAGGGCGAGGAGGGCCGGAAGCTGGGCTTCATCACGACGGCCGTACGCCACCACGAGCTGGGCCCGATCGCCCTTGCCCTGGTGAAGCGGAACGTGCCGCTGGACGCGGCGCTGCTTGCGGGGACGACGGCTGCGGCGCAGGAGGTCGTGGTCGAGCCGTAGCCTGGGCGGCCGGCCTTGGGCGGTGTGCTGTCCGCCGCTTCGCGGCGAGTCTTTCCCGCCCACCCACCCGATTGCCCCGTGTCACATCTCCAAAAGCACCGTGAACGGCCCGTCGTTCGTCAGTGAAACTCGCATCTGGGCGCCAAAGCGCCCCGTCGCCACGGTTGCGCCCAGCGAGCGGAGTTGGGCCACCACCTCGTCGACGAGGGGCTCGGCTACGTCGCCGGGTGCGGCCGCGTTCCAGGTGGGCCTGCGGCCCTTGCGCGCGTCGCCGTACAGCGTGAACTGGCTGATGACCAGCAGCGGGGCGTCGATGTCCGAGCAGGACCTCTCGTCGGCCAGCATGCGAACGGACCAGAGTTTGCGGGCCAGTTGGGCCGCCTTCTCCTTGGTGTCCTCGTGGGTCACGCCCACCAGGACGCACAGTCCCTCGCCGTTGATCTCGCCGACCGTCTCGGGGCCGTTCTCGCCCTCGACGACGACGCTCGCTCCGTCCACCCTCTGCACCACAGCACGCATATGGCCCATCATGCCGTGCTCCGTACGGCCGCGATGCGCCGGATGCGCCGCCCGAGAGGTTGGCCTGAACCCCCCATCTGGGGCCGAATGGGGCCACTCGCTCACATAGCGGCCACTGGTGGTGGCACCATGCTCACACGCGGTGTACCGCGCCGGTCGAGGGGACGGTAGAGCCACATGAGCACATCCAGTACGGGGCAGCCGCCCGGACCTGTGTCGCTGACCCGCATGAGCGCTGCGCGACGGACGAACGTGCCGCGGCCGCCCATGCAGCGCACGGGCAGTGCGGTCCTTTCCGAGAAGACCGAGCACGACCTGGCCACGCTGCTCCTGCGCGAGCTGCGTGAGCTGCGCAGGGACGCGCAGCAGAACGAGGCGGACCTGAGCTATGTCCGGCGCCTGCTCCAGGGGCGGATCGACATCCTGCGGGCGGAGGTCGCGCGCCGCAAGGACCCGTCGGCGCCGGGCCCCGTGGGACCGCTCGTGCACCGGCTCTCGGAGATCCTCACGGACGCGCCCGCCCGGCACCGCTCGTCGGCCCGGCACGTGACGCTGGGCACACCGCACAGCGCGGAGTACGGCCTCCTGGCCACGGAGATGCTCGCCGAGGTCGAGCTCTCCGACCTGGACGCGCGCACGGACGACGAGCTGCACACGGCCATGGGACGGCTCATCCGCTACGAACAGCAGGTTTCCCGGCGCCGCCAGCAGCTGCAGCGCACAGCGGACGATTGCAGCGCGGAGATCGCCCGCAGGTACCGTGAAGGTGAAGCACAAGTAGACGACCTGCTCTCGTGACCCGGTGATCCCGGCCTCCGCGGGCGGCCGTCACGCCACCCCCGCCCCGGAAGGCCGAAGATGACCTCGACGTCCGCCGAGTCCGCAGCCACACCTGTCATATCCCCGGTCCTCGCCGAGGTCGTACGTTCCGGCTTCGTGGAGGGCCGTCACAGGGGAAGCCTGGTGCTGCTCGCGGCGGACGGCAGCGTGGATCTTGCCATGGGGGACGTGACGGCTCCCGTCTTCCCGCGGTCCGCCAACAAGCCGATGCAGGCGGCGGCCGTGCTGCGGGCGGGGCTCGACCTGGCGGGCGAGCGGCTCGCGCTGACCGCGGCGAGCCACTCCGGGGAGATCTTCCACCGGGACCTGGTCCAGAAGATGCTGGCCGAGCACAGACTGACGGCGGCGGACCTCCAGTGCCCGCCGGACCTGCCGCTGGACGTGGTCGAGGCCGAGACATATCTGGCAGCGGGTGCCGTTCGTGACCGGGTCACGATGAACTGCTCCGGCAAGCACGCGTCGATGCTGGCGGTGTGCGAGCTCAACGGCTGGTCCACGGATTCCTACCTGGACCCGGCCCACCCCCTCCAGCGGCTGATCCTCCAGGTGGTCGAGGAAGCGGCGGGGGAGAAGGTCGCGGCCGTTGGCACGGACGGCTGCGGGGCGCCCCTGATGGCGATCTCCCTGACCGGCCTCGCCCGTGCCTTCCGTCACTTCGTCCTCGCCCCCGAGGACTCGGCCGAGCGAAGGGTCGCGGACGCGATGCGGGCCCACCCCGAGTACGTCGCCGGCACGCGCCGCCCCGACACCTGGCTCATGCGGGAGATCCCCGGGGCGCTCTCCAAGATGGGTGCCGAGGCGGTCCAGGCGTTCGCGCTGCCGGACGGCCGTGCGCTCGCGTTCAAGGTGGACGACGGAGGGATCCGGGCCCTTGGCCCCGTCCTGGCCCGTGCGCTTCAGCTGGCGGGCGTGGAGGCGGACGTACTCGCCCGCGTCGGCCGCGCGCCCCTGCTGGGCGGCGCCGCGGAGGTGGGGGAGATCCGCGCGGCGTTCTAGCGCGACGCCTCTCTTGCCTTGCATCTCTTCGGTTGGTGGCTGACCGGACTCCCGGCTCCCCTCCGGATGGGAGCCCGGTCAGCCAGCTCTGTCAGCCCGACTGGGCGAGCAGCAGGACGAGGAGCGCAGCCCCGGCACCGCTGATTTTGAGGCTGTTGGCCTTGATGCCCACGGTCAGCAGGACGAAGGCGACGATGCCCATCGGTCCGTACTTCCACTGGATGAGCTGCTCGAATCCGATGGCGAGGGCGGCGATGACGATGGCGATGAGCGGCATGACGTTCCCCCTTTCGGGACGGGGCTGTCGGGCCCCGGCCCATCAGGTTGGCGGCCTTCCGGTGGGCGATGCCTGGTGGCCAACCCCTGAGGGTTCCTGCCAGGTTGCCTAAGTTGGCTACCAACTTCACCTGAGTTATCTCCGCGATGGCTCGATTCATAACCACCTTCCGAGCAACTCCCCAAAGATGGCGCGAAGTTGTACTGTTTGGTTGTGAGCCCGGATCCTGCACCAGTCAATGGGTTGAAGAGGCCGCACAGGTCTCACCGCGAGGTGGCCGACGTGTTGCGCGACCGGATCAGGTCCGGATCGCTGCGACCGGGCCAACGCATGCCGACCCAGGCCGAGTTGGCCGACGAGTTCGGTGTCGAGCGCGGCGCGATCCGCGAGGCGCTGCGCACGCTGCAGGGCGAGAACCTGCTGGCGAACGTGTCCAAGGGGAGCCCGGCCACGGTCGCCGTGAATTCGAAGCACGCGCTGTCAGGGCCCGGCGGCGTCAAGCCGCAGCCCACCATGGTCGGTCTCGCCCCGCGCATCGCGGCGGCGTTCGAGGCCGACCACGTGGAGATCGACGCGCTCTGCCTGACGTCCATCTCGCTCACGATGGCGATCGGGGAACCGCTCCGTCAGATTCACGCCGGGCAGCGGAAACCGGCCAAGGTCTCCGTCCGCGTCCTGCTGCCGAGCCGCAGCATCGACCTCGCCTTCCCCGCGCCGGTGGACAGCGGGGACGACGAGGGCGGGCAGGTGCACAGGCGCTGGCTCGACCAGCGCAACGCACAGGGGCAGGTACTCCGCCACAACCTCCAGGCGCTGCGGTCGTCGCACGGCATCGACGTGGACGTCTCGTTCCGCGCGCTGCCGTTCACCCCGCCGGTGAAGCTGTACCTCCTGAACGGCTCGGAGGCGCTCTTCGCGTACTACACCCTCACCAGGCAGAGCGAGCAGATCGACCACGAGCCGCTGGAGATGTACGACGCCCAGGGCGCGCAGTCGATGCTCTTCCCCTTCCACCAGGGCGACGGGCTGCGGGACACGACGTTCGTGGAGCAGTCGCATCTGTGGTTCAACGCGCTGTGGGTCACGATCAGCCAGGACCTGGAACTGGCGCGCGGCTAGATCGTGAGACTAGATCGCGGGGCCGGTCATCATCAGTGCGAGTACGACGGCGCCGATGGAGCTGCAGGTGGGGCTCTTCGCCTTGATCCCGATGGTGAGCAGCAGAAATCCGATGAGGCCGGTGGCCCCGTACTGCCACTGCACGAACTGTTCGAGGGTGATGGCGAACACGGCTGCGAGGAGGGCGAGGACGGCCATGATGGTTCCCCCTTCTGCCATCTCGGATGAGTTGGCAACCAACTTCACTTAAGTTGTCCCCACTTGGTCCCATAACATAAACAACTTCAAGACAACTGCCCTGAGATGGTGCGGAGTTGTATCGTCTGGTCGTGACCCAGGAGAACGTTGCAGTGAACGGCAGCAGAAAACTCACCCCCCAGGACATCGCCGACACCCTCCGCGACCGCATCCGCTCCGGCGACCTCAAACCGGGCGACCGCCTCCCCACGCAGGCGGTGCTCGCGGAGGAGTTCGGCGTGGAACGGGGGACGGTGCGCCAGGCACTGAAGACGCTGCAGGGCGACGGCCTCCTTGCCAACGTGAGCAAGGGCAGCCCGCCGCGGATCGCGGCGGAGCCACTGGGGGCGGCGTCGCCGTCGGCGGGCGTGGAACCGCAGGCGTCGATGGTCGGCCTCGCGCCGAGGCTCGCGGCGGCGTTCTCGGAGCCCCAGGTGCGGATAGACGTCGTCTCGTACACGGCGGAGACGCTGATGATCGCGCTGGGGGAGCCGGTGCGGCACATCCACGAGGGACTCATCCGCCCCGAGTCGATCAGCGTACGGATCATGCTCCCCAGCAGCGACATCGACCTGGCCTTCCCCCGCCCGATCAGTGGCAGGGACGAGGGCGGCAAGGTCCATGGGCGGTGGCTGGCGCTGCGCAACACCCAGGGCCAGGTCCTGCGCCACAACCTGCGCGCGCTGCGGTCCTCGCACGGCATCGACGTGGACGTCTCCTTCCGCGCGCTGCCGTTCACACCGCCGGTGAAGCTGTACCTCCTGAACCAGCGGGAGGCGCTCCTCGCCTACTACACGGTCGAGCGCAGCACGCTGGACGTGGACAGCGCGGAGGTGGAGGCGTTCGACGTCTCGGGGCTGAGATCGCCGCTCTTCTCCTTCGAGAAGGACGCGGCACCGCGGGACGCCGCGTTCGTGGAAGAGTCCCAGAAATGGTTCGACGCGCTCTGGGCAACCATTGCGACGGAGCTGACACTCTCTTAGTGACTCCTGATACGACGCAGACTGAGTGGATGGCAGAAGAGACCGAAAAACTGCGGGAACTGATCAAACGCGCCCGCTTCGTACTCTTCGACTTCGACGGACCCATCTGCCGGCTGTTCGCCGGGCACTCGGCCGAGCGGATCGCGAGCGATCAGGTCCGCTGGCTCGAGGAGCGGGGGCTGCGGGGGCTGCTGACCGAGGAGGAGCGTGCGGAGCCGGACCCGCACGCGGTCCTGCGCGCGGTCGACCGCAGACACCCCGGCAGCGATCTGGTGGCCGAGCTCGAGGAACGGCTCACCCAGCAGGAGCTGACGGCGGTGGCATCGGCGTGGCCCACGCAGTACGCGGATCCGCTCATCATGACGTGGCACGCGATGGGGCCGCGCCTGGCTGTCACCACGAACAACTCGCCGCGGGCGGTGAATCGTTACCTCGAAGGCAGGGGCCTCGACCACTGCTTCGACCCGCACATCTACGGCCGCACCCAGGACCTCCACCTCCTCAAGCCGCATCCGCACTGCATCAACCGCGCCCTGAGTGCGATGGGCGCGGCCCCGTCGGCGGCGTTGATGATCGGCGACGCCCCCACGGACTACGAAGCGGCGTTGGCGGCAGGAGTGGACTTCTTGGGCTACGCGCGTAACGAGCGCAAGGCGAAGCTACTGAAGAAGGCGGGGGCGGCTTGTGTGGTGAGTTCGCTGGAGCCGGTCCTGAAGGTGTTGCGGGGTCAGGCCTGAGCCATCAGGAGCAAGAAGATCATGGCCGAGGCGGACAGGCAGGTCTTGTTCTGTGCCCGTATGCCGATGCCGAGCAGGACCAGGGCGAGAACCCCCAGGCTGCCGTAGCGCGACGTGAGCAACTGTTCCATCCCGAAGCCGATTGCGGCCGAGAGCAGTTGGAAGAAGATCATGGGTCCCCACCCCTCTTCGTTCGCCGGCCGAACCAGCGAAGCGATCAACTTTCCGTCCAATTGGACTGGTTGACTTGGGATTGGTTTGCCCTGGCCGATTGATCCCTTAACCAACTGGCTTGTAGCGCAGTCAATTTGACTGAAAGCGGTTTGTTCGGGGCCGGGCGGAGGTACGGTCGCCGTGTGGCCGACGAGCGGACCAGTGAGGGTGGCGGCAGCGAGTTCCAGCGGGTCTCGGACGCGCTGCACTCCCGGCTGGCCGACGGTACGTACCCGCTGGACAGCCTGCTCCCCACTCAGCGCGAGCTCGCGCGCGAATTCGATGTCTCCAGGGACACCATCCAGCGGGTGATGAAGGAACTCGGCAGCGAGGGGCTGATCCGCTCCAAACAGGGGAGCGGGTCGAGGGTGGTGAAGGCGCAGCTGGCCCGCAGCAGCAGCCGCCGCCAGAGGAGTCGTTCAGGTCGGGTCTCGCTCGGGCCGGTCATCGGGGCGGCTTTCGAGGCCCCGCAGGTCACCCTGGATGTATTCACGCTGACATCCGAATCACTGGACGCGCACATCCACAGGCAGGCGGAACGTATACATGTCCGAGAGATCGCACCGGAGCGGATAACCGTTCGTATCCTGCTGCCCTCGGAAGACATCGAGCTGCCTTACCCCCGCGCCAAGGACGACCCGGCCGACTCGCGTCCGCAGCAGCGCCTGCGCGAAATCACACGGCGGCACACGGCATCGCTGCGCAACGCACTGCGGGACCTGCACACCGTGGGACTGGTGCCGGATGTGAGCGTGGAGGTGCGCCGCGTCCCTCTGGTGCCCACGTTCAAGCTTTACCTGCTCAATGGGGCCGAGGCACTGCACGGCCCGTACGAGGTGATCGAGCGCAGGATTCATCTGGACGACGGGGAGGTGGTCGAAGCGCTGGACGTACTCGGCATGGGGTCGGTCCTCACGCAGTACGTTCGGGACGACGGACCAGAATCGCAGGGCGCGGTCTTCGTCGACAGCATGCAGAACTGGTTCAACTCCTGCTGGGACCTTCTCGCGAAGCCGTAAGCGAAACGCCATAGAGCGGAAGTTTCTCGAACGTCACGCCCCCTTGGAGTGGCGCATACCTCATTGAGCCCATCGTTTACCGCCCACGCGTCGTGGGTGTGCTCCTGCGCCACTAGGGTGTGCATCACTTTCGCCTCCCTCGCGTGACTATTCAGGAGCGGCCCGTGGGCGAGTCACCTGTGCCCAGTCCCTCTTCCCTTGCGCGCCCGGAGGAGCGTGCGTCTCGCGACGTGTACGGGCGGTTCATCGCGCATGCGCTGCAGCACGGGAAGCTGAGCAGGGGTCACCACAACCGGAACTACGTGTTGCCGCTGACGGAGCCCATGGCCCACCAAATCGGCCGCACTCCTGGGCAACTTGTATCCGTGCGGCTGCGGAGGAAGGACAGGCTGCCGGTAGTCGTCAGGACTTGGCAGGATGAGGCGGGGATCCTGCGGGCCATCAAGGGCGTGCTGCCCCACGTGCCCGAGTGCCTGGCTGAGCGCGGTGACTCCGCGGTGCACAGCTACGTGGATGGTGTGCCGTTCTCCAGCATCTGCCAGAACGGCAAACCGGTCGACGCGATGCTGATCCATTGCCTGGCCACCATGCTCGCGCAGATGACTCAGGTACGCCGTGAGTCGTTGCCCCCGCTGCCGGAGAGCTGGCCCCGTACGGACAGGGGCGGGCGGTCGTTCCTGCGGACTCTCGCGCGGCTCGTGGAGCAACAGATCCGGCAGCCCAATTGGACTGAGTTCGGTGGGTTGTTCGCGGCTCTCGGCATCCCCGAGGACGCGATGCTCAGATACGCGGAGCGCGTACCGAGCATGGCTCCCCGTCCCTACAGCCTGCTCCACACGGATTTGCATCGCGACAACGTGATCTTCTCCTACGACGACGGTGTCCCACCGCTGATCTGCGTCGACTGGGAAATGGCCTCCTACGGGGATCCGCTGCACGATCTGGCCACTCACCTCGTGCGCATGAAGTACCCGGACGAGCAGCGGGTCGAGGTGATCGAGGCCTGGGCGAAAGCCATGGGTCACCTCAGACCCATGGCAGTCAACGGTTTGGACCAGGACCTGGACCACTACATCGCCTTCGAACACGCTCAGTCCGTCTTTCCGGACGTGATACGCGCGGCCAAGTCGCTGGGTGACGCGCCCGACCAGAAGAGCCTGGACGAGGCGACCCGCACGGTGCGCGGGGCGCTGCAACAAGCAGCCGCTCCCCTGCAGCTGCCGGGTGTGCCGGGTGACGAGGAGGTTCAGCGGGTCCTGTTCCGGTGGAGGGCAGCCCGGTTCGGCGGCCGCTCCGAGGGGGGCCGGCAGATGACCCGGATCTCCTGGGAGCCGAGCCAGCGTGTACCCGAGCACCCTGCCTTCCCTCGGTCCGCCGTGTTCGAAGCACTTGTCGCCGAAGGGGCAGCGCCGGCCTCCAGGGTCTTCAAGGGGACGGCCCACCTCAACACCGTGGTCAGGGTGCCAGCGATCGATTTTCCGGTCGTGGTGCGGCGCATGCTGACCTCGGACGAGCGCCGAGAGCGCCGCATTCTCAGCGAGCATGCCGTGCTGCGGCTCATCGAGCAGTCACGTGAGCCGGTGCGGGCTCCCCGTGTACTGGCTCTGGGCACAAGTGATTTGAAGGATCAGTTCGCGATTCATTCCTTTGAAGGGCCAGGCACGGGAGACCTTCCGCCGGTCCACCCCGTCGACGGTCTGCGCCCCGCCGAGGCCGACCATTTGGTGGACCAGCTCGGCGCGTTGGCCCGCATCGACGGCCATGAGCTGGATCCCACGGCCTGTGAGAGGGACTTCTACCCCTGGCTCTGCTCAGAACTGGTCCAGCTGGTCGAGGCTCTTCCCAAGGAGTCGCTGAAACTGGCCAGGGAGCTGGGCCTGCCGGGTGCCTCCCGGTTGGGAGAGCTGCTGAGCCGCCACCGACTGGCGCGGCGCCGTTCGTCCCTGCTGCACGGAGACCTCAACCCCTGGAATCTCGTACGCCATGAAGATCTGTGCGGGCTCACCGTCATCGACTGGGAGATGGCGATGGTCGGCGATCCGCTGTATGACCTGGTCCGCCACATGCATCTCACTCCGGTCCGACCTGAGATCAGACAGCGCATGTTCATCCGCTGGGTCGGCAGTCTCCCGCTGGAGTGCACTACGGGATGGGCGGAGGACTGGCCGGTGTACCGCTGGGTGGAGGTGATCCGGTCCGCCTACGTGGACCTGGACCGGTTGGTCACCGGCACAGGCCTGGACGCCCCCAATGTGCAGCGCGCCGTGGATTCGTACGCGATGACCTTGGACACGGCGACGGCTTCTCTGGGGCTCCGGCCCGGCCCAACTGCCAATCCCTATCTTGCCCGGGCGCTATCACCCGGTCAGCACTGGGCGATGAGAGCGACGAGAGCGATGAGGGCGATGAGGGCGATGTCATGACGGCTGGCTGCGTCGCTCACGCCGTCCGCCTCCTGAACAACACCCCCGAAGCCCCCACCGAGACGGCAAGGATTCCCGCGCACCAGGCCAGGGCCACCCAAGGGGTCGAGCCCACCTGCTGGTTGAGGAGCAGGCCCCGTAGGGAGTCGATGACCTGCGTCACCGGTTGGTTGTCGGTGAAGGGGCGGAGCCAGTCCGGCATGGTCGATGTCTCTACGAAGGCGCTGCTCGGGTAGGGGAGGAAGCTCACGAAGAAGGTGAAGCCTCCTGCCGCCTCCGGGGACTTGGCCAGTAGGCCCACCGTTGCCGAGAGCCAGGACAGGGCCAGGATGAAGGCCAGGAGGACCGCTGTTGCCGCCAGCCAGGCCGCGGGCGTCGCCGACGGGCGGAAGCCGATGGCGAAGGCCAGCGCGAGGACCAGGGTCGTGGCGATGAGGTTGCGGGCCACCGAGGCGATGACGTGGCCCGTCAGGATCTGCGTGCCGCCGATGTCCAGGGAGCGGAAGCGGTCGATGATGCCGCCCTTCATGTCCTCCGTCACCGCCATCGCCGTGTTCGACGAGCCGAAGCCGGCGCAGAGGAGGAGGACTCCCGGGACGACGTACGTGAGGTACGACTGCGTGTCCGTCTTGATCGCGCCGCCGAAGAAGTAGACGAAGATCAGCAGGAGCATCACCGGGAGCGCCATCGAGGTGATCAGGGCGTCCACGTTGCGGCGGCTGATGCGGATCGCCCGGCCGGTCATGATCAGGGCCTCAGACATTTGTCAGCCCTTTCGGCATGGGCGGCATGGGCGGCATCGGTGGGGTCGGCAGGGTCGGTGGGGTCGACGGGGTTGTGAGGGACAGGAAGACTTCGTCCAGCGTTGCCGTGCGGATGTTGAATGTTGCCAAGTCGGTTTGGTGTGGGTCGAGTTCCGTCAGTAGTTCTCGTACGGCGTTGGCTGCGCCGTCCGTCGGGAAGCCGAGCGTCAGCGTCTCCGGGGAGTGGTGTGTCGCCCTGGGGGAGAGGCGCAGGTAGGCCTCCTTGGTGGTGAGCGTTGCGTCCAGGCGGTGGCCCGACACCCGGGATTTCAGCGACGACGGTGAGCCTTCCGCCGCGATCACTCCCTCGTGCAGTACCGCTATGCGGGCCGCCAGTTGGTCCGCCTCCTCCAGGTATTGGGTGGTGAGGAAGACCGTCGTGCCCTGCGCCGTGAGGTCCCGTACCACCTCCCACATCTCCTGGCGGCTGCGCGGGTCCAGGCCCGTCGTCGGCTCGTCCAGGAAGATGACCTCCGGGTCGCCCACGAGGCCCGCCGCCAGGTCCACGCGGCGGCGCATGCCTCCCGAGTACGTGCGGACCAGGCGGTCGCCCGCCTCCGTGAGGCCGAAGCGGGCCAGGAGTTCGGCGGCCTTGGCGCGGGCCGCCTGGCGGGGCAGGCCCGCGAGCCTCGCCATCATGCGGAGGTTCTCCGCGCCGGTCTGCGTCTCGTCGACCGCCGCGAACTGGCCGGTGAGGCTGATCGCGCGGCGGACCTCGCGCCGCCCCGTACGGATGTCGTGGCCCGCCACCCGCGCCGTACCCGCGTCGGGGGTGGTGAGCGTGGTGAGGATGCGGACGGCGGTCGTCTTGCCTGCGCCGTTCGGGCCGAGGAGGGCGAAGACGGTGCCGGGCGGGACGTGGAGGTCGATGCCGTGCAGGACGGGGACTGCGTTGCGGTCGCCGGGGGTGCCGTACGTCTTGGTGAGGGCCCTTGCCTCGATGGCGGCCGGGGCCTCTGTGAGTGGTGGTGGGGGTGGCTTGGGTCGCATGTTTGCTCCTGGGGTTTGTGGCGCTCTCGTCGCGTCAGCGTTTATTGCGTAAGGCCTACGCATTACTGAGTAAGGGTTACGCAGAACTACGATGTGCGTCAAGCGCGGCAGCTCAGGAGGAGGAGGCGACGGCGGGCTATGGCGGCAAGTGGCGAAGGTGCGCGGGGTGAAGGCGTGCGGGGCGAAGGTGCGCGGGGCGAAGGCGCGCCGGGCGAAGGCGCGCAGGGCGACGGCGGCACGGGGCTGTCCGTGAGTCTTGAGACCGCCTGGGGGTTGCGTGAGCGGCCGTCCAAAGGGCCCAAGCCCGGCCTGAGTCTTGACCGCATCGTCGACGCGGGCATCGCCATCGCCGCCTCGGAGGGGATCGGTGCGGTCACCATGGGGCGGGTCGCCAAGGCGCTCGGCGTCTCGCCGATGTCCCTCTACCGGTACGTCTCCTCCAGGGACGAGCTGTACGTCCTGATGCAGGACGTGGCCACCGGGGCGCCGCCCGAGATGCCCCCGGAGGTCACGGGGTGGCGTGCGCGTCTGGAGTGGTGGGCGCGGGCTCAGCGCGAGGTCTTCCGGCGCAATCTGTGGCTCGTGCGCATCCCCATCACCTCGCCGCCCGCTTCACCCCACTATCTGGAGTGGATGGAGCAGGGGCTCGCGGCACTCGACGACAGCGGTCTCGAGGAGGGCTGGAAGCTGTCCGTGCTCATGCTGGTGGGCGGGTTCGTGCGCAACGAGGTCACGCTCATGGCCGATCTGGAGGGGGTCATGAGGGCGGGGGGTCAGGAGCCCGACGAGGTGATGCGGCGGTACGCGCGCACCATCGACGCGCTGACCTCGACCGAACCCGAACGGTTTCCGGCGCTGCGGCGGACTCTCGCGGCGGGGGTCCTCGATGTCGCGGACGCCGAGCCCATGGAGTTCGAGTTCGGGATCGGGCGGGTGCTGGATGGGGTGGCTGTGCTGGTGGGGGATCTGTAGGGCGCGGGTTGCGGGTTGCGGGTTGTGGGTCGTTGGGGGGTGCGGGCTGTGGGTGGGGAGGCCTGCGGCGCAGCGGCGGTGGGTGGGGGTTGCGGGTGCGGAGTCGCCTCGCTGGTGGCTGCGGGGCCGTGCCGGTATGTCCGTACTCGCTATCTCGGTCCGAGCGCATGGGTGCTTCGGCGGGGGAGTTGGTTCGTACCGTGCTCCGTGCGGACATACCGGCACGTCCCCTCACGTCTCGGTGCCGACTGCGGGCGCGTGGGTCCCGCCGGGCTCTCCAGGTCGGTTCGTCCCGGTCCTCCGCTGAGCCGGGATTGCCCTAGGCGCTCTTCACGCGTATGCCGTCAATCCCGAACGCAGCTGTGCGAACGCTCTGTTCGCCGCCGCCACCGCCTCCGGCCACACCGCTTCCGCGCTCTCGCCCGCGTCGATCCGGCGCCAGTTCTCCAGGGCGAGGATGCGTTGTACGGCGATGATCTGGCCGGCGGCCAGTCGTGCGGCCAGTCGTGCGGCCAGTCGTGCGGCCAGTGCGTCCGCGTCTGATGGTCCGGTCAACGCTTCGCCCAGCGCTGCCTCCGACCGCTCCTGGTAGCCGTACAGCCGTGCCACCAGTGACGGCGTTCCGTACAGGAGTCGATGGAAGGCGAGTACGTGGACGTTGTCGCACAGGCCGGTCACCGGGTCCCGGTGCTCCAGGCCGTCGAGGAACCGGTGCTGCAGGGCGTCCAGGGGGGAGCGCTTCGCGGGGCGCTCGGTGACCACCCGTGCCGCCTCGTCCACGTGGTCGGCGAACCGGTGGAGTACGAGGTCCTCCTTGGCCGGGAAGTACCGGAACAGGGTCGGCTTGGAGATCTCGGCGGCTGCCGCCACCTCCGCCACCGGCACCTTCTCGAAGCCCTTCTCCAGGAAGAGCGCGATCGCCGCGTCGGAGACTGCCTGGTACATCCGCTGCCTCTTGCGCTCGCGCAGGCCGGGGCCCCCAGGGTCGGTTCCGGTTTCGGCCGGGGTGCCTGCCTCTTCGTCCGTCATGGCCATGGGGTGAGCCTATCGCAGATTTGATTCTCGGTAATAAATTTAACTCGGTTACATTTTTCGTTATCCTTGGCCGCATGACGCCAAGCGACTCAGGCCCCCTCGAAGCTGCCCTCGCCGTCGAACGCCGCTACCACGACACCTGCCGCACCGCCCTCACCGGCATGGTCGACGGGGCGGAGGAGCAGGTTGTCAGGGGAGCGGACGTCTCCGCGTCCGGTGCCGACGCCGAAGTTCTCGGCTATCAGTTCCGCAGCCATGCCAAAGCGATGCGCGAACTCCCCGAAGCTCCCCTCTTCTTCGGCCGCCTCGACTTCGCCGCCGACGGGGACGAAGCCGCCGCAGCCGGTGATCATCGCGGGCAGAGCTACCACATCGGCCGTCTCCGTATCACGGAACATCCCTCCGCCCCGCCCCTCGTCGTCGACTGGCGCGCCCCCGTGTCCCGCGCCTTCTACCAGGCCGGAGCCCGCGACCCCCAAGGCGTCGCCGTGCGCCGCCGCTTCGGCTGGGCGCCCGGCAGCAAGGGTGAATCCGCCGACCTCACGGGCCTGGAGGACGAGCCGCTGGCCGGCGGCACGCCGAACACCCCGCCCTCCCAAGGCAGCCGCATCCTCGCCGGAGAGATCGAGCGGCCCCGCGTCGGCCCCATGCGTGACATCGCCGCCACCATCCAGCCCGAGCAGGACGATCTCGTCCGCGGTGAACTCACCGCCTCCGTGTGTGTTCAGGGTGCCCCCGGCACCGGCAAGACCGCCGTCGGCCTGCACCGTGCCGCCTATCTTCTGTACACCCACCCCCAGCGCGTGCAGCGCGCCGGACTTCTCATCCTCGGGCCCAATCGCACCTTCCTGCGCTACATCGCCGAGGTGCTGCCCTCCCTCGGCGAGACCGGTGTGCGTCAGTCCACCGTCGCGGACGAGATCGCCCGGTCCGCCGCCCCCGTTCGGGCCCGGGACGACGAGGCCGCGGCGCGCGTCAAGCACGACGCCCGGATGGCGGCCGTCCTGCGCCGCGCGCTCTACTCGCGTGTGGCGGCGCCCACCGACTCGATCGCGGTGCCGGACGGTTCGTACACCTGGCGGGTCGCGCTCGACGACCTGGAGCGGATCATCGCGGACGTGCGCGCCGAGGAACCTCCGTACGCCGTCGGGCGCGAGCGCGTGCGCACCCGTGCCGTCCGGCACATCCAGGATCAGGCCGAGCGCCGCGCCGGCGCCGTGAACAACGTCTGGCTGCAGAAGATCTCCCGCGCCCGCTCCGTCTCGGCCTTCGTCGACCAGGCCTGGCCCAAGGTCAAGCCGGAGGAGGTGCTCGCCGCGCTGCTGGCCGACCCAGATGCGCTCGCCGCCGCGGCGGACGGTGTTCTCGATGCCGCGGAGCAGCGGGCGATCGGCTGGGCCAAGCCCCCGCGTTCGTACAAGTCGGCGAAGTGGTCCGCCGCCGATCTCGTGCTGCTCGACGAGATCGCCGGGCTGCTCGAACGGCCCGAGGGGTACGGCCACATCGTCGTCGACGAGGCGCAGGACCTCTCCCCGATGGAGGCCCGCGTGATCGCCCGCCGCGCCGGTTTCGGCTCGCTCACCGTCCTCGGCGACCTCGCCCAGGGCACCACCCCGTGGGCCGCCCGCGGCTGGCCCGAACTCCTCGCCCACCTCGGGAAGCCCGACGCCTCCGTCACCCCTCTCACCGTCGGTTTCCGCGTGCCGAAGGCGGTCGTGGGGCTCGCCAACCGCGTTCTCGCCTCGCTCGACGTCGACGTACCGCCCGCTCGATCCCTGCGTACGGACGGTGAGTTGAGGATCCGGGAGGTGCGGGACGTGGGTGTCGCCGCCGTCGACGCGGTGCGGGCCGCGCTCTCCCGCGAGGGCTCGGTCGGCGTCATCGCCTCCGATGCCGACATCGACTGTCTGCGCGAGACCCTCGCCGTGGCGGGCGTCGAGTGCGCGGGTCCGGACGATCTGGGCGCGCGGGTGACGGTGCTGCCCGCGTCCGTGGCGAAGGGCCTGGAGTACGACCATGTCGTGGCCGTCGAGCCCGCCGCCATCGCGGAGGCGGAGAGCCGCGGGCGCCACCGCCTCTACGTGGTCCTGACCAGGGCGGTGTCCCGGCTCGACGTACTGCACAGCAGGCCGCTGCCCTGGGAGGCGTGAGGCAAGGGGTGGCGTGCGGACATGTAACATTCCGTTGCAGTTATATAGCCTGAGCGGTATGTTCGATGTATGCCCATACCGTTCGACGTACTCGCCGAGCCGAGCCGACGGAAGATCCTCGATCTGCTCCTTCAGCGTCCTCATCTGGTCGGTGAGATCACCGAGCGGCTCGGTCTGAGCCAGCCCGGCACGTCCAAGCATCTGCGGGTCCTGCGCGACGCGGGGCTCGTGCGGGTGCGGCAGGACGCGCAGCGCCGGTGGTACGAGCTGCGGCCCGAGCCCCTCGCCGAGCTCGACGCGTGGCTCGCGCACTACCGGCACCTCTGGTCGGACCGGCTCGACGCCCTCGAACGGCACCTCGACGTCATGGACGGTGACTCCTCATGAACCCGCACTCCGACACCCTCACCCCCGCCGGCGACGACGGCGGCCGGAACGTCCTGCGGATGGAGCGCCGCCTCGCGCACCCGCCCGCCAAGGTCTGGGCCGCGATCACGCGGCCCGCGCACCTCGCCCAGTGGTTCCCCTCCGAGGTGACCCTCGATCTGCGGCCCGGCGGTGCCATGGGCTTCCACTTCCCCGGCGACGAGGGCCCCGGAATGACCGGCGAGGTCACCGACGCCGACGAGCCCCGCCTCTTCGCCTTCAGCTGGGGCGACGACCACCTGCGCTGGGAGATCGCCCCGGACGGCCCCGACGGCCGGGGCTCGCTCCTGACCCTCGTCCACACCTTCGGCGACCGCTTCGGGGCCCCGAGCTTCGCCGCGGGCTGGCAGCTGTGCATCTCGGCGCTCGGCCAGTTCCTGGACGGCGGGCAGGCCGAGGTGAGCCGGGACGCGGGCGAGCTGCACGAGGCGTATCTGGAGCAGTTCGACCTGGGGCACGGGGCGGTGACCGGCGACGGCATCCGCTTCGAGCGTCAGCTGGTGCGGTCGGCGGACGCGGTGTGGGCCGAACTCTGCTCGGGCGAGGAGCCGTTGGAGGGCGACACGGCACCCGACGGGTTCCTTGCGGACGGCGTGTCCGCGGGTCCGGTCACCGCGCTGCGGGCTCCGGTGTCGCTCACGTACGCCGTGCATCCCAAGGGCGAGGTGCGCTGGGAGCTCGGCGAGGGCACGGGCTACGGCACCCGGCTCGTTCTGACGCAGACCGGGCCCTTCGGGAGCGCGGCGGCCACGGACGAGGCGCTCGCCGCCTGGCACGCCCGCATCGAGCGGCTCGCGGGACGGCTCCTGGAGGGCTGACGGGGCGTCCAGTACTAGTCGTCCAGTACCGCCTCCATCACCGCCTTCGCGATCGGCGCCCCCAGCTTCCCGCCCGCGATCTCCTCGCGCGGGATGTTCATGTCCTTCGGGTCGACGAACACCGCGACGGCGACCGGCGACGAGCCGTCCTCGTTCTTGGCGTAGGAGACGAACCAGGCGTACGGACGCTCGTCGTTGACGTCCGAGCCGTGCTGGGCGGTGCCGGTCTTGCCGCCGACCGTGACGCCGTCGATCTTCGCCTTGTTCGCCGTGCCCTCCTCGACGGTGTGCTCCATCATTTCCTGCACCTTGCCCGCGGTGTCCTCGGAGACGGCCTGGTTCAGGACCTCCGGGCTGCCCTTCTCGATCGTCGAGAGGTCGGGTCCACGCAGCTCCTCGACCATGTACGGCTTCATCAGCTTGCCGTCGTTGGCGAGTCCCGCTGCGACCATCGCCATCTGGAGCGGCGTGCTGGTCAGGCTGCCCTGGCCCATGCCGGTCAGCGCGGTCTGCGGCTTGTCGAGGCCGTCCGGGTAGCTGCTCGCGGACGAGCGCACGGGGATGAACTGCTGCTTGTTGAAGCCGAACTTCTCCGCCGTCTCGCGCATGTCGTCCTCGCCGACCTTGAGCGCGGTGTCGAGGAAGACGTTGTTGCAGGACCACTGCATGCTGACCTTCAGCGAGGCCTTGTCGCAGGGGGCGCCGGTCACGTCGTTGCCGATCGTCGTCGAGCTGAGCGGCAGCTTGTAGGGTGCCTTGGCGCCGGTGGGCTCGTCGATGTCGTCGATCGCGCCGTGCTCCAGGGCGGCCGCCGCGGTGAGGATCTTGAAGGTGGATCCGGGCGGGTAGATCTCGCGCAGCGCACGGTTGGAGAGCGGCTTGTCCTTGTTCTTGCTGAGCCGCGTGAACTCCTTGCCCTCCTTCTGCGAGATCCCGGCGAAGACGGAGGGGTCGTACGAGGGGGTGCTCGCCATCGCGAGCACCTTCCCGGAGCGCGGGTCGAGCGCGACGACCGCGCCCCGGGCGTTCAGGTCCACGAGACCCTTGTAGGCGGCCTGTTGGGCCTTGGGGTCGATGGTCGTGATGACGTCGCCGCCCTGGCGCTTCTCACCGGTCAGCATGTCCAGGGTGCGGCGGATGAAGAGGCGGTCGTCGTCGCCGCTGAGCACGTCGTTCTCGACGCCCTCCAGGAAGGTCGCGCCCTGGGCCTGCGAGAAGTAGCCGGTGACCGGCGCGTACATGGGGCCTTCCTTGAAGGTCCGCTGGTACTTGAAGTCGGTGCCGCTGACTTCCTTCGAGCCGGTGATCGGCTTGCCGCCGACGATGATGTCGCCACGGGGGTGCGAGAAGGCCTCGATCTGCACGCGCCGGTTCTTCTCGTCCTTGGCCAGCGACTCGCCCTCGGCGAACTGCACCCAGGTCGCGCGCAGGAGCAGGGCGAGCGTGAGCACCCCGCAGAAAACGGCTATGTGGCGCAGCGGCCTGTTCATACGGTCCCCCCAAGACCCGTGACACCAGGACAGGATGAGGCTTCATCATGCGCACGGATTTACGGGTCCTGCCCGGGTTGTTGCCGAATGGTCACACGCGGGTCCCGTCGTCCTGCCGTTGTCCGCGAAGCACCTCGATCACGCTCGCGTAGCTGTCGGAGCCGTGCCCGGCCGCGCTCGCGCGCTCCATGGTGGCCTTGAGGAGCTCCGGCAGCGCGTTGTCGATGCCGCGGTCGGCCGCCGCGTGGATGAGGTGGCCGACCGTCGCGATCTGTACGTCGACGGTGGCGTCGTCGCCCGGATAGTGCCCCGCGTCCACCTGCGGGGCGTACGTGGCGAGGAAGCCGGCGACCGCGTGCGTCATCCAGCGGATGGCGACGGGCGTGAAGTCGGCGGCCTTGGTCGCGTCCGCGCCGACCAGGGCCGTTCCGTGCAGCCAGCCGGTGAACGTCGACCACATCAGGCCGAGCAGGGCCACGTCGTAGAGCGAGGCCCTGCCGGGCTCCCGGCCCAGGTAGAGCGGGTCGCCGAGCACGGCGAGCGCCGCACGGTGCTCCTCGAACACCTCGGCCGAGCCGCTGTAGAGGAACATCATCTCCGGGTTCCCGACGCCCGGCGGCGTGGTCATGATCGCCCCGTCGAGATAGCCGAGCCCCAGCGGCGCGGCCCACGCCGCCGCCTCGTCGGCCTGCTCCGGTGAGCCGGAGGTGACGTTGACCAGGGCCTTGCCGGCCAGGGATCCGGCGAGGGATCCGGCCAGGGATCCGGCGAGGGATTCGGCCAGGGATCCGGCGAGGGATTCGGCGACCGGGTCCAGGACGGTGTGCAGGGCGTCGTGGTCGAGGACGCAGACGAGGATCAACGGGCTTGCCGCGACGGCCTCTTCGGGGGTCGCGGCGAGGCGTGCGCCCCGGTCGACGAGGGGCTTGGCCTTGGCCGCGGAACGGTTCCAGACCGTGGTGGGGTGGCCGTTCTCCAGGAGGGTGGCGGCGAGGGCGGAGCCCATGTTGCCGAGGCCGATGACGGTGACGGGGGTCTTCCCCGCGGTGACGGTGTTCTCTGTGCTCATGCGGACCACGTTCGCAGCGGGCGGCGTCGCCGGACAGTGACAGGGATGACGGCGCCCACCAAATTCCTGCCACGCCCCGGCCGTGCCGCGCGGCGGCCTAGTCTCGCCGTATGAGCGCTGGTTCCGTCGCCCTGGTCGTGACCGATGAGATAGCGATCCCGTCGTGGGATCTGTACGAACTGAGCATCCCCTGCACGGTGTTCGGGAAGCCCCAGCCGGACCTGTCGGACCACTGGTACGACTTCCGGCTGTGCAGCGCCTACGAGGGCGAGGGCCCGGGAGCATCCGACTTCGGCCTCTCGGTGCGCACGCCGTACGGCCTGGAGGGCATCGTCGGGGCGGACACGGTCATCGTCACGTCCGTGCCGGACGCCTGCGTGGAGGAGGGCCGCCCGCTGCCGGACGGTCTGGCCGCGACGCTGCGTCGCGCGTACGACGCGGGCGCCCGCATGGTCTCCCTGTGCACCGGCGCCTTCGCGCTCGCCGAGGCGGGGCTGCTCGATGGGCGCAGGGCCACCGCGCACTGGATGCACACCGCCCAGCTCGCCGCCCGCTACCCGAAGGTGGAGGTCGACGACTCCGTGCTCTACGTGGACGACGGCGACGTCCTGACCAGCGCGGGCGTGAGCGCGGGCCTCGACCTGTGCCTGCATCTGGTCCGCCGCGACCTGGGCGCGCACGTCGCCAACCAACTGGCCCGCCGCATGGTCGTACCCGCCCACCGCCCCGGCGGCCAGGCCCAGTTCATCGACCTCTCCGTCCCGCCGACGGACGACGAGGGCCTTGGCCCCGTACTCGACTGGGCGCGGGCCCGCCTCGACCGGCCCCTGACGGTCGAGGACCTGGCGCGCCGCGCGGCGATGAGCCCACGCACGCTCTACCGCCGCCTCCAGGCCGCCACCGGCACGACCCCGCTCCAGTGGCTGCTCAACCAGCGCCTGGCCCGCGCGCAGAGCCTCCTGGAGTCGACGGCCGCCCCGATCGACAAGATCGCCGAACTGAGCGGCCTCGGCACGGCGAACAACCTCCGGCACCACTTCCTCAAGCAGGTGGGGGTGTCGCCGGGGGACTACCGGCGGGCGTTCGGTGCGGGCTAGGCTCGACGATCATGCAGAACTCGGAGGCCCCGCCGACCCCGCCGACCCCGCCGACCCCGGACATCGCTCGACGCGAAGGCCCGGAGCGCAGGCGCGAGACGCTGGAACGCCTCGACCGGGAGCGGGACATCTGGCTGTCGACGTCCCACCCGCGGCACGGCCCGCACCAGGTGCCCCTGTGGTTCTGGTGGGACGGCCGGGCGCTGTGGATGTGCACCGGCGCGAACTCCGCGACGGCCCGCAACGCGCTCCAGGAGCCACGCGTACGCCTCGCGCTGCCGGACACCGCCGACGTGGTGCTCGTGCAGGGCGAGGCGGAGTGCTTCCCGGCCCGTGACGTCCCGCGGGACGCCGCGGACGGGTTCGCGGGCAAGTTCGGCTGGGACCCGCGCAAGGAGGAGGGCCCCTTTTTGTACCTGCGCGTGACGCCGGGAACGGTGCGTGCCTGGCGCGGCGAGCACGAGCTGACCGGCAGGGTCCTCATGCGTGACGGGGCATGGGTGGCGTAGCCCTGGCCGCGTGCCGCTGCTTGGCTCGTGCCGCTGCTTTGCTCGTGCCGCTACTTCTTGCTCGGCTGGTTGATCCGCAGCATGTTCCCCGCCGGGTCGCGGAAGGCGCAGTCGCGGACGCCGTACGGCTGGTCCATCGGCTCCTGGAGCACCTCGCCGCCCGCGGCACGGACCTGCTCGAACGTGGCGTCCACGTCGTCGGTCCGGAAGATGACGCCGCGCAGCAGGCCCTTGGCCATCAGCTCGGCCACGGCCTGCCGGTCGGCGTCGGTGGCGTTCGGGTCCGCGAGCGGCGGCTCGATGACGATCTCGACGTCCGGCTGCGACGGCGAACCGAGCGTCACCCAGCGCATCCCCTCGAAGCCGACGTCATTGCGTACTTCGAGGCCCAGCGCGTCGCGGTAGAAGGCGAGCGCCTTGTCGTGGTCGTCGACGGCGATGAAACACTGTGCGAGGTTGATTTCCATGCGTTTCACGCTACGGAGTGGCCGGGGGTTTCGCTTCTCCGTTCCTGACCGGACGGGTGCGGATCTTGGCGATGCAGGCCGGGATGGCGGCGCTGTCGCCGTGGTCACGGGCCCGGTAGGCGCTGGGGCTCTCGCCGACCAGCTCGGTGAACCGTGAGCTGAAGGATCCGAGCGAGGTACAGCCCACCGCCATGCAGACCTCCGTCACCGACAGGTCGCCGCGCCGCAGCAGCGCCTTGGCCCGCTCGATCCGGCGGGTCATGAGATAGCTGTACGGCGTCTCGTCGTAGGCGGCGCGGAAGCTGCGCGAGAAGTGCCCCGGCGACATGAGGGCAGCCCGTGCCAGGGCCGGGACGTCCAGGGGCTCCGCGTAGTCGCGGTCCATGCGGTCACGGGCCTGGCGCAGCCGGACGAGGTCGGAGAGAGACACAGACACACCGGCAACGTTACCGACCGCCGGCAAACGGGGCCGCCGGTCGGGCTACCGCCACACCAGCGCGGCGACGCGGCGGAAGTTGCCGCCCAGAATCACGGCGACGGCGTCGTGGGGGTATCCCCGTGCGAGAAGCGCGTCCGTGCTCAGGACCGACGAGGTCGACGGCGTGGTCGATGACTCCACCCGTGGCGGCACATTCCTTGGTCTGCTCGTCGGTGATGTTGCGGGGGTGGTCCCACACCGAGCGCATGCACGAGTGGCTGTAGATCACCGGCTGCTCGGAGACCTCGCAGAGGTCGAGGCCGGTACGGGCGTCGCAGTGCGATCCGTCCGCCACCATGCCGACGGCGTTCATCTCCCCGCACGAGCGCCCGGTCGTAGCCGGTGAGCCCCTCGTCGACCTCGTCCAGGCAACCGCCGCCCGCGGCGTTCCGGTTGTTGTAGCTGGGCGGCATCGTGCGGACAGCAGGGCTGCTCCCACAGCAGGGGCGGGCGGCGCGGCCCTGAGGGTTCACTCGGCACGGTAGGCGTCATGCCGACTGCCGCGGCGCGAGCTCCAGTTGAGATACCGGCCGAAGGCGTCGTGACTGTCCGGGGTGAAGCGCCACTCCAGCAGGGCCGACCGCAGTTCGTGCTCGGTCAGCCAGCCGTGCCAGGCGACCTCGTCGGGATCGGGGACCACGGCGTCCGGCACCACGGCTTCGTGCACGCCGAGCCAGTGAGGGCTCAGACCGCCGTGGCTGAGAAACGTGAACAGCAAGCGCGGCAGCACACGGATGCCCAGCTCTTCGGCAAGCTCCCGCGCGGCGGCCTGTTCATAGGTCTCACCGGCACCCACGGCGCCACCGGCCACGACCTCGTAGAGCCCGGGGAAGCGCGACAGGTGCTCCGACCGCCGGTGGACGAGGATCCGCCCCCGCCCATCACGGCACAGCGTCACGGCGACCCGGTGCAGCCAGCCCTCCCGGACGGCCTGCCGGCGGCCGACCACCAACCCCAGCGCACGATCCTGCTCGTCGACACGCTCCACCAGTTCATCCACACCTTCATCCACGCCGCACACCCTGACAGGGCCCACTGACAGCGCTGCTTCCCTCGGCTCACCGGTGGTGGTGGCCGGCGGCGTCCAGTGGCGTAGCGCACTTTTGCAAGCAGGTGCTTGCAATAGTTAGCAAGGGGCGTGCAGTATCGAGGCATGGCATCACTCAACGTCGGCAATCTCGGTGAGTATCTGCGCGAGCAGCGGCGCAACGCGCAGCTCTCGCTCAGGCAGCTCGCCGACGCCGCCGGGGTGTCCAATCCGTATCTGAGCCAGATCGAGCGCGGCCTGCGCAAGCCGAGCGCCGAAGTGCTGCAACAGGTGGCCAAGGCGCTGCGGATCTCCGCCGAGACGCTGTATGTCCGGGCCGGGATCCTCGACGAGAAGGAGCGGGACGAGCTGGAGACGCGCGCCGTCATCCTCGCCGACCCCTCCATCAACGAGCGGCAGAAGCAGGTCCTGTTGCAGATCTACGAGTCGTTCAGAAAAGAGAACGGCTTCGAGGTCTCGGGGTACGCGGATGACGCGTCGTACGCCGACGAGGCTTCGTACGCGGACGACGTGGACGCCACCGCTGACGGCCCCCGCACGGCCGACGGCAGTGATGCCGCCACCAAGGACCATCCCTCAAGCTGAACGCGAATCCGGGAGGACCATCGCCATGGCCATCAAGGACGACCTGCGCAACACCCTCACCGACACCACCCCCGCCTACTTCGTCGTCGGCACCGCCGACCTGGCGTTCCAGCAGGCGAAGAAGGTGCCGGGCGCCATCGAGCAGCTGATCGCCGAGGCGCCCGCCCGTATCGACGCCGTGCGCAACACCGACACCAAGGCCGTCCAGGACAAGGCCGTCGCCCGCGCCAAGGAGGCGCAGGAGACCCTTCAGGCCAGGGTCGCCGAGCTGCTCGGCACGCTCGACACGGACCTGAAGAAGCTGGGCGAGAGCGCTCAGGGCCTCGCCCTCAGCTCGGTCGGCGTCGCCGCCGAGTACGCCGTGAAGGCGCGCGAGAAGTACGAAGAGGTCGCCGAGCACGGCGAGCAGGCCGTGAAGACCTGGCGCGGCGAGGCCGCCGAGGAGATCACCGAGCTGGCCGTGGCCGTCGAGCCTGACGCCGACGAGAAGCCCGCGTCGGCCGACGCGGGGACGTCCGCGTCCTCCGAGCCGAAGGCCGCGGCCTCGGCGAAGAAGCCCGCCGCCAAGAAGGCCCCGGCCCCCCGCAAGCCCGCGGCGAAGAAGACCACGCCGCCCGCCAAGTAACCGGTGAGGAGGGGCCGGGCACTCCAGAAGTGCCCGGCCCGTTCTCCGGGTAGCGGGTACGGTGTCCGCGTAATCAAGAGCCGAGACTGGTGGTGGACGTTGTGCTGATGCAGGGGTTCGCAAACTTCATGTGGCTGCTGTCGTTGGCGCTGATCGTCTTCAGCGGCTTCGCGCTGGTCGACGCGGCCATCCGGCGTGAGGACGCCTATCGCGCGGCGGACAAGAAGACCAAGCCGTTCTGGCTGATCATCCTCGCGCTCGCCTTCATCGTGAACCTGATCTTCAACATCCTGTCGTTCCTGCCGATCATCGGGCTCATCGCGACCATCGTCTACATGGTCGACGTGCGCCCCGCGCTGCGGCAGATCACCGGCGGGGGCGGCGGACGCCGCGGCGGCGGCTCAAGCAGCGACGGTCCTTACGGGCCGTACAACGGCGGTCGCTGACCCCTGGCGCCCGGCCCCGGCCGCCTGCCCCTCGGCTAGCGGTCGCGGTCCCGGTCGAGCAGCAGCACGGCCACGTCATCGGTCAGGTCGCCGCCGTTCAGCTCGCGCACCTCGTTCACCGCGGCCTCAAGGAGCTCGTCGCCCCGCAGGCCCGCGGCGATCTGGCGGCGCACCATCTCGACCATGCCCTCCTGCCCCAGGCGCTGGTTGCCCTCGCCGATGCGGCCCTCGATCAGGCCGTCCGTGTAGAGCATCAGGCTCCACTTGCCGCCGAGCTCCACCTGGCGGCGCGGCCAGCGCGCGTTCGGCAGGAGTCCGAGCGCGGGGCCGTTGTTCTCGTACGGAAGCAGCTCGGCGAGGCGGCCGTCGCGGGCGATCAGCGGGGACGGGTGTCCCGCCAGGCAGAGCCCGGCCCTGCGGCCGTCCGGGGCGATGTCGACAGTGCAGAGCGTCGCGAAGATCTCCTCGTCGGCGCGCTCGTGCTCCAGGACCTTCTGCAGCGTGCCGAGCAGCTCGTCGCCGCACAGGCCCGCGAAGGTCAGCGTCCGCCAGGCGATGCGCAGCTCGACGCCGAGCGCGGCCTCGTCGGGCCCGTGGCCGCAGACATCGCCGATCATGACGTGCACGGAGCCGTCGGGGGTGCGCACCGTGTCGTAGAAGTCGCCGCCGAGCAGCGCCCGCGAACGTCCCGGGCGGTAGCGCGCGGCGAACCGCAGCGGTGAGCCGTCGAGCAGCGGCGTCGGCAGCAGGCCGCGCTCCAGACGGGCGTTCTCCTGGGCCCGAAGGCGCGACTCCGTCAGCTGGCGCTGGGCGGCGTCCGCGCGCTTGCGCTCCACGGCGTACCGGATGGCGCGGCTGAGGAGGCGCCCGTCCAGCTCGTCACGGAAGAGATAGTCCTGGGCGCCGACCCGCACGGCTTCCGCGCCGCCCTCGGTGTCGCCGCTCGCGGTGAGCGCGAGGACGGCGTGCCGGGGTGCCAGGCGCAGGACGTGCTTGAGCGTGGCCAGCTCGTCCTCGTCGTCCTCCGCGGCGGTGGGGCCCGTCAGGGCCAGGTCGAGCAGGATGCAGTGCACGTCGTCGGTGAGCAGCCGCTCGGCCTCGGTGAGGTTGCGGGCGGTGCGGACCCTGATGGGCTTTCCGGCGGAGTCCAGCATCTGGGGAACGCTGAGGGAGCCCACCGGGTCGTCCTCGATCACCAGGAGGCTGAGGCCGGTGCTGCTCGCCTGCTGGTCGATGTCCGTGGACGTGGGCAGGGGACCCACGGCTGTGGGTCCGGAGGTGGGCACCGGCGCAGGGGCCGGCGTCGGCAGAGTGTCAGCCTGACCGCTTTCCACGGCCGGGATCGCTCTCTGCCGCGGTATGGGTACGGGCATCGCTTTGGTTTCCTTCCCTCCCCCCGAGGGCACGGTGGATCGACGGTCGAACGCTCCACCGACGGGGACCATAGCGTTAGCCGCGCCCCGATTGGAATGGCGCGCAGAAAACAGCCACCGTCATATGCCGCATCAAGGACCGCAATTGGGCACGACAGGTCCTGACCGGGATGACGAACATCACGCCTGAAGGGTTGAGAGGCGCCCGAAGGAAGGGAACGGGGTGCGGTGGGTCACATGACGTACGGCACAACCGCGGCCGTCCGGTCCGGGACCCCTACTTGTCGGGCCGCACGACCCCTACTTGTCGGGCCGCACGACCCCGAGAATCTGCATCGACCCCGCGCCCGCGACGGTGACGTCGCGGCCGGGCCGCGGCGCGTGCACGATCGCGCCGTCGCCCACGTACATCCCGACATGGCTGGCGTCCGCGTGATAAATGATCAGGTCGCCGGGGCGCATGTTCTTGATGTCGATGCGCGGGAGCTGCTTCCACTGCTCCTGTGACGTACGCGGAATTCCCTTGCCCGCGGCGGCCCAGGCCTTGGACGTGAGGCCGGAGCAGTCGTACGAGGACGGGCCCTCGGCGCCCCAGACGTACGGCTTGCCGAGCTGCGCGGTGGCGAACTCGACGGCCTTCTTGCCCGGCCCGGTCGCCTTGCCCTTGATGTCCTTCAGGACACCCGAACTCACCCACGCCGACTGCTTCTTGAGCTGGGCCTCCTCCTCGAGCTTCCGGAGCCGCTCCAGCTCCTTCTTCTCGAGCTTGGACTCCATCTCCTCGGCGTCCGCGATCTTCTTCTTGATCTTCTTCTTCGACTCGGCCTTCGCCTTGCGGTTGGCCTCGAGCTTCTTCCACTGGGCCGTGGCGTCCTTGGCGTAGATCCGCAGGTCTTCCTGCGTCCGCTCCATGTCGGTCAGCATGCCCTTGGTGGCCTTGTGGCCCTGCCGCATGCGCCCGGCGCTGTCCAGGAACTCCTGGGGGTCGTCGCTCAGCATCAACCGGGCCTCGGAGGACACCCCGCCGCTGCGGTACTGCTCGCGGGCGGCGGCGCCCGCGCGGGACTTGAGCTTCTCCAGCTTCTGCTGGCCCTTGGTGATGGAGCGGGCCAGCTTCACGATCTGCTTGGACTGCTTCTCGCTCTTCTCCTCCGCCGCGTTGTACGCGTCCGTGGCGACACCCGCGTCGTGGTAGAGCTTCTCGATCTGCTTGCGCAGGTCCTCAAGGGACTTGGTGGTGCCGGGCGTTGGCTTCGCCGGACTCGCGTGGGCCGCGCCCGGTGCGCCAAGGACCGCTGCCGCGCAGATCAGCGCCAGGCCAGCCACTGTCGAACTCCGCTTGCCGGTCACGTCCGCCTCCCCCAAAGCTGATTTACCGTCAGTAACTTCCGGTTGATCCGGGGATGGTGCCACGTCGGCGCGCAATGCGACAGAGCGCGCAGGCAACTCCCATCCCCAACCGCCCCATGTGACGAACGGCACGCGGAGATCGTTCCCTCCGCGGCGCGCCGCACGCGGAGTTCACCCGCCGTCGCCTCGCGAGTTCACCCGCGGGCACCCCGCGCGTTCACCCCTGAGGGGCCTGAGGAGCCCGGCGCGCCTGACGCGCCTGACCCGCCTGACGCGGCGCCAATGCCTCCCACCGCACCGTCACTTCGCCCTGCCGCCACCGCGCGGGACGGTCCGCCACCGGCCAGTCGGCGGCCAGGTCCCGCACCGTTCTGATCCACCGCTGCCGGGCGCCGTACGAGGCGTAGGGCGCGGCGGCGGCCCAGGCGCGGTCGAAGTCGCGCAGGAACGCGTGCACGGGCTCGCCCGGCACGTTCCGGTGGATCAGCGCCTTGGGCAGGCGCTCGGCGAGGTCGGAAGGACGGTCGAGCGATCCGAGGCGGGTCGCGAAGGTCACCGTGCGTGGGCCCTCGGGCCCGAGCGCGACCCAGACGTGCCGCCGCCCGATCTCGTCGCACGTCCCCTCGACGAGCAGCCCGCCGGGAGCGAGCCGCCCGCACAGCCGCTCCCACACGGCGGCGACCTGCTCCTCGTCGTACTGCCTGAGCACGTTCGCGGCCCGGATCAGGGCGGGCCTGCCCGGCAGCGGGACCTCGAAGCCGCCGTGCCGGAAGGAGAGCCCTTCCCTCTCGTACGGCTTCGCGGCCGCGACCCGCGCCGGATCGATCTCGACGCCGACCACGCGCGCGTGCGGTGCGGCGGTCCTGAGCCGGACGAGCAGCTCGACGGCGGTCCAGGGGGCGGCTCCGTAGCCGAGGTCGACGGCGACGGGGTCGGTGGAGCGGCGCAGCTCGGCGCCGTGCGCGGCGGCGATCCAGCGGTCCATGCGGCGCAGGCGGTTGGGGTTGGTGGTCCCGCGCGTCACCGTTCCCACGGGGCGGGAAGGGGTGCGGGAGGCCATGGGGGAAAGGGTATGCGCCGCGGACGCGTGGGTACGCGGCGATCTTCGGTTGAGCCGCGTCCAGTAATCATTTGGCAAAGAGGAAATGGAGTTGTGCCTTCCGACGTTCTCGCCTCTGGAGGACCGTGCACGCCCTCCCTTAAGCCATGCCCGCGCGCGCACAAGGAGGACCGCCACGTGAGCCAGTACGTGACCAGGCTCGGTCGCCGCTCACCGGCGGCACCCAGCAGGCTCCGGCTCCCCGGCACACACCGGCGGCCACGCCGGGTGGCCATGCTGAGCGTGCACACGTCCCCGCTGCACCAGCCGGGGACGGGCGACGCCGGCGGCATGAACGTCTACATCGTGGAGCTGGCCAAGCGCCTCGCGGCGATCAACATCGAGGTCGAGATCTTCACGCGCTCGACGACGGGCGCGCTGCCGCCCGCCGTCGAACTGGCCCCGGGCGTCCTCGTACGTCATGTGGACGCGGGACCGTACGAAGGCCTGGCCAAGGAGGAGCTGCCCGCCCAGCTCTGCGCCTTCACGCACGGCGTCATGCAGGCGTGGGCGGGCCACCGCCCCGGCCACTACGACCTGGTCCACTCGCACTACTGGCTCAGCGGCCACGTCGGCTGGCTGGCCGCCGAGCGCTGGGGCGTGCCCCTTGTGCACGCCATGCACACGATGGCCAAGGTCAAGAACGCGGCGCTCGCGGTGGGCGACACCCCGGAGCCCGCGGCGCGCGTGATCGGCGAGACGCAGATCGTCCGCGCGGCCGACCGCCTGATCGCCAACACCTCCGAAGAGGCCGACGAGCTCGTACGTCACTACGAAGCGGAGGCGGGCAAGGTCGCCGTCGTCCACCCCGGCGTGAACCTCGACCGCTTCCGGCCCGCCGACGGCCGCGCGGCCGCCCGGCACCGCCTGGGCCTCCCGCAGGACGCACTCGTCCCGCTCTTCGCGGGCCGCATCCAGCCCCTGAAGGCCCCGGACGTCCTGCTGCGCGCGGTCGCGGTCCTCCTGGACCAGCGCCCCGAGCTCCGCTCGAACATCGTCGTCCCCGTGGTGGGCGGTCCGAGCGGCAGCGGTCTCGCCAAGCCCGAGGGCCTGCAGAAGCTGGCCGCAAGGCTGGGCATAGCGGACGTGGTCCGCTTCCAGCCGCCGGTGGGCCAGGAGCAGCTCGCGGACTGGTTCAGGGCGGCCTCGGTCCTGGTGATGCCCTCGTACAGCGAGTCCTTCGGCCTGGTCGCCATAGAGGCGCAGGCGGCGGGCACTCCCGTCCTCGCGGCGTCCGTGGGCGGCCTGCCGGTCGCCGTACGCGACGGGGAGACGGGCTTCCTGATCGACGGCCACGAACCGGCCCACTACGCGCGCGTGCTGCGTGATTTCGCCGAGAACCCCCACCTCGTGGACCGCATGGGCGAGGCCGCCGCACGGCACGCGGAATCCTTCGGCTGGGACACGGCCGCGTCCGCCACGGCGGACGTGTACACGGCGGCCGTGCATGAGCACAGGCGTCGCGTACGCTCGCATCATGGCTGATGAGGCGCGCGCGGCGGAGATCATCGAGGGGACGCTGACGGAGGCGGACCTTCAGTGGGAGAACCCGGAGCCGGGTTCGTACGTGGTGACGCTGCCCGGCACGCGCAAGCTGTCGACGACGCTCTCCCTGAAGGTCGGCAAGCATGCCCTGACGCTGATGGCGTTCGTGATCCGGCACCCCGACGAGAACGACGCCGCGGTCCACCGCTGGCTCCTGGAGCGGAACCTGCGCCTGTACGGCGTGAGTTACGCGATCGACTCCCTCGGCGACATCTACCTCACCGCCAAGCTCCCGCTCGCGGCGGTCACCCCGGACGAGCTGGACCGGCTGCTGGGCTCGGTCCTGGAGAACGCGGACGGCTCCTTCAATACGCTCCTGGAGCTGGGTTTCGCTTCGGCGATCCGCAAGGAGTACGCGTGGCGGGTGTCGCGCGGAGAGTCCACGCGCAACCTGGACGCGTTCACTCACCTGACCCAGCCGCAGGGCTGACGTAGGACTGACGTAGGACACCTTCCCCGTCACGGGTGCCCGTGGCATGCTCGCGCCCATCGCAGACATGAATGGCGTTCACATCCATGGAAGGTGGCGGATGGCATGGGCATGGAACACCCCACGAGACGTGGCGTACTGGGCGGTGCGATAACGGTGGCGGCGGTCGCCGTGACCGGCGGGGCAGCAAGCGCGGGGACGGGTGAAACCCCCACCCTCTGGCGGGAGTTCAAGGCAACCCCGTACACGCACCCCCAGATCCCCTACATCGCCCGAGCGGGCGCCCGCTCCGGCGCCCGCCGCCTGCCCCGCCCCCAAGTGGTCGCCAACGTAAGGGACTACGGAGCGCGGCCGGACGGCACGACGGACGCCGCCCCCGCGATCAACCGGGCCCTGGCGGAAGCGGGAGCGAGGGGCGGCGGCACGGTCGTCATCCCGCCCGGCAGGTACCGCATCGACGACGTCATCCGCATCGCCCACGACAACGTGGTGCTCCGCGGGGCAGGCAGCACCCGCACCACACTCCATGCCACGAAGAACCTCACGGAACTGATCGGCCCGTACGGCTCCCGCTACGGCGGGGACAAGTCGAGCTGGTCCTGGGCGGGAGGCCTCATCTGGCTCTGCCCGCAGTCCCGTTGGGAGACGCTGACGACGGCGATCAAGGCGAAGGCGTGGCCCTTCGAAGGCTGGACGGGCAACAAGCGGGACGAGTGGCAGACCCTCACCACGACCGCCCCCGCGAGCCGGGGCGACCGCACCCTCAGGGTCACGGACTCCTCCCGCCTCCACCCGGGCGACCTGGTGCTGCTGCGCCTGGCGGACGACGCGGACCACACGCTCCTGGAGCACATGGCGGGCGGGGGCGAGGGTGCGCAGGCGTACGTGTGGGACGACAAGACCAAGCTCACGTCGTACGTCCCGTACGAGTGGCCGGTGCGCATCACGTCACTGAAGAAGAACACGGTCACGCTGGAGCGCCCGCTCCCTCTCGACGTACGCGAGGAGTGGGACCCGCGCCTGACGACGCACGCAAAGGCACTGACGGGAGCGGGAGTCGAGGCGCTGACCCTGGAGGCGGTTCAGACCCCTCAGTCCCCCCATCTCCTGGACAAGGGCTACAACGGGGTCACGTTCCAGTGCGCGTACGACTGCTGGGCGGACGACATCGTGGTCCGGCACGTGGACAACGGCTTCGGCCTGGTGGCGGCCTCGGCCTGCACCCTGCGGGGCACGCGCGTGACGGGCCGGGGCGCGCACCACCCGTACTTCTGCCGGGAGGGCTCGCACGACAACCTCGTCGAGGACTTCAGGATCGACGAGCGCACGGTCCCGGCGCCTTCGGGCACCCAGCTCCACGGCATCAACGTGGAGGGCCTGTCCTCCTACAACGTCTGGACCCGGGGCGTCATGGAGATGGGCACGTTCGACAGCCACAGGGGCATGCCCTTCGCGAATGTGCGCACGGACATCACGGTCGACAACAACGGCCGCCACGGCGGCGACGCGTCCGCGGGCCCGCTGTTCGGAGCCCGCTTCACGCACTGGAACATCCGCGTCACCAACGAGCGGGCGGGCCTGATGAAGATCGACGGCCTGGCGCCGTACAGCGCCACGGTCGGCATCAACGAGGTCAGGGAGTTCGACCAGACCGACGTACCGGACTTCTCCGGAGACCTGCACTCCCGCATCGAGCTCTACGGGACGACGGGTGTGGTGCGGCCGCGGAACCTGTACGAGGCGCAGAGGGAGCTGAAGCAGGAGCTGTAGCGGGAGCTGCAGCCAGAGCCTGGCAAGTCCGCCGATTGAGCCCCAGACGGGTGCTTTGCCGCCAAACCCGTCCAACTAGGTGCCCGCATCAGGCAGTTCCGGCTACACAGGAGAGCTGGGACGTTCTTGCCTGATGGGGGGACCCGGTGAGGGGGCTTGCCACGTGGTGCTGACGATCGATCTCGCGGTTCTGCTGGCTGTCATCGTCTTCTTGCTGTGGCGCAGACGCGTGCAAGCCCGGAGCCGTCTCGACACGGGCATGACCATGGCCGTGGTCCTGGTCTTCGGGGTGCTGATCGCTCCGACGGCCTTCGGGCACTGGATCCTGGGCACCGTGGGCGAAGTCGCGCAGGGGATCTCGGACGCGGGCAGTCCGTGAGCCTGTGAGCCCGTGATTTCCGGCCCCGGCCAGTACGGTGCTTCTCTGCGGCGCAGCTGAACCCGCCCGCGGACGCCGACAGGACGCGGAGAAGAACACCGGATGAGCGCACGTTTCGAAGAGATCGACTGGCGGGCGACTCCCATGGGCGAGATCAGCCTGCGGCGCCGGCGGGACCCGGCATCGGGGGAGGACGTCTACGAGGTGAAGCTGGACGACGAGTACCTGATGTCCAGCCTCTTCACCGCGGGAGAGGTCGAGCTGACCCGGCTCGGCCTCGCGGTGCTGCCCGACGGCCCGCTCGATGTCGCGGTGGGCGGCCTCGGCCTCGGGTACACGGCCAGGGCCGCGCTCGACGATCCGCGGGTGCGCTCGCTGATCGTGGTCGACGCCCTGGCCGAGGTGATCGACTGGCACCGGCGCGGACTCGTACCGCTGGGCGCGGGCCTGGCCTCGGACCCCCGCTGCCGGCTCGTCCGCGGGGACTTCTTCGCGATGGCCGCGGGCGGCGCGGCGGCGGGCGGCCCGGTGCCCGCGGACGGGGTGCAGGCGGCCGACGGCTCCGACGAGGTCCCGCACGGCCTGGACCCCGAGACGCCCGGCCGCCGCTTCCACGCGATCCTGCTGGACGTCGACCACTCACCACGCCACGTGCTGCACCCCGGCCACGCGGCGCTGTACCGCCCGGCCGGCCTGACGGCCCTGGCCGAACTGCTGCACCCCGGGGGCGTGTTCGCCCTGTGGTCGAACGACCCGCCGGACGAGGAGTTCGGCGCGGTGCTCGCGGAGGTCTTCACGGAGACCGCCGCGCACGTGGTCGACTTCGCCAATCCGCTCCAGGGCGGGACGGCGACGAACACGGTCTATGTCGCCCGCAGGCGCGAAGGCTGAGACCCCCCGGCAGCAGCCGCCCCCCCCCAGCAGGCAAAAGCCCCCTACCCGCGGCGAAACCGCAGGCAGGGGGCTCAGTGAACCCAACAGACGAGTGGGTTACTTCTTCTTGCCCTGGTTCTTGACCGCCTCGATGGCCGCCTTCGCCGCGTCCGGGTCGAGGTACGTGCCCCCGGCCTTCACGGGCTTGAAGTCCGCGTCCAGCTCGTAGGCCAGCGGGATGCCCGTCGGGATGTTCAGGCCCGCGATGTCCTCGTCCGAGACGCCGTCCAGGTGCTTGACCAGGGCGCGCAGCGAGTTGCCGTGGGCCGCGACCAGGACCGTCTTGCCGGTCAGGAGGTCCGGGACGATGCCGTCGAACCAGTACGGGAGCATGCGGACGACGACGTCCTTGAGGCACTCCGTCTGGGGGCGCAGCTCGGGCGGGAGGGTCGCGTAGCGCGGGTCCTCGAACTGGGAGTACTCCGCGTCGCGGTCGAGCGCCGGCGGCGGGGTGTCGTACGAGCGGCGCCAGAGCATGAACTGCTCCTCGCCGAACTCGGCGAGCGTCTGCGCCTTGTCCTTGCCCTGAAGGGCGCCGTAGTGGCGCTCGTTCAGGCGCCAGCTGCGGTGGACCGGGATCCAGAGGCGGTCGGCGGACTCCAGGGAGAGCTGCGCGGTGCGGATCGCGCGCTTCTGGAGGGACGTGTGGACCACGTCGGGGAGCAGGCCGGCGTCCTTGAGCAGCTCGCCGCCGCGCGTCGCCTCCTTCTCGCCCTTCGCGGTGAGGTTGACGTCCACCCAGCCGGTGAACAGGTTCTTCTCGTTCCACTCGCTCTCGCCGTGGCGGAGGAGGATCAGCTTGTACGGTGCGTCGGCCATGCCCCTGAGCGTAATCGAACCGCCGGGTGCCTCGCGCGTCCGCCCGGACCCCGGACAGTGCGGCCGCGGGGGCGGCGACAGTTGACGGTTTCTGCTAATCCACTGGCTCTTCCGGGGCTCGGGATCGTAATGTGCAGTCGTCGCTAGAGACGCTTACATTCGACGCTTACACGTCACGCTTGCACATCTGCCTGATCCTGTGGGGGACCCCGATGCCACTCGCCGCCCTGAGACGTGCCGCCAAGGAGTCCGTCTCCGGCCTTCCCCGCGAGTTCTGGTGGCTGTGGACCAGCACCCTCGTCAACCGCCTCGGCGCCTTCGTCGCCACCTTCATGGCGCTCTATCTGACCCTGGACCGCGGCTACTCCGCGACGTACGCCGGTCTCGTCGCCGCCCTGCACGGCCTCGGCGGCGTCATCTCCTCGCTCGGCGCCGGCGTCATGACGGACCGGCTCGGGCGGCGGCCCACCCTCCTCATCGCCCAGTCCTCCACCGCCCTGTCCGTCGCCCTCCTCGGCTTCATGAAGGACCCCCTGGCCATCGCGGCCGTCGCCTTCCTCGTCGGCATGGCGAGCAACGCGTCCCGGCCCGCCGTCCAGGCGATGATGGCCGACATCGTCCGCCCCGAGGACCGGGTCCGTGCCTTCTCGCTCAACTACTGGGCCATCAACCTCGGCTTCGCCATCTCGTCCGCCGGAGCCGGATTCATCGCCGAGTTCAGCTACCTCGCCGGGTTCCTCATCGAAGCCGTGATGACCATGGTCTGCGCCGTCGTCGTCTTCGCGAAGCTGCCGGAGTCGCGGCCCGTGCGCACCGCCCTGGAGAAGGAGTCGGAGCCGGACGTCGGCCTCGGGACCGTCCTGCGCGACGGGCGCTTCATGGGCGTCGTCGGTCTGTCCTTCCTCATCGCGCTGATCTTCATGCAGGGCTCCGTGGGGCTGCCCGTCGCCATGGGCGAGGCCGGGTTCACGCCCGCCGACTACGGCATGGCCATCGCCGTCAACGGCGTACTGATCGTCGCCCTCCAGATCCCCGTCACGCGCTTCATCGAACACCGCGACCCACAACGCCTGTTGGTCATTTCCGCGCTGCTCGCCGGATACGGCTTCGGGCTGACCGCCTTCGCCGGGTCCATCGGCGTCTTCGCCCTCACCGTGTGCGTCTGGACCCTGGCCGAGATCATCAACGCCCCCACGCAGACGGGCCTCGTCGTCCGGCTCTCGCCGACCCACGGCAGGGGTCGCTACCAGGGCATGTACACCCTGTCGTGGTCCGTCGCCGCGCTCGTCGCCCCGCTGATGTCCGGCTTCGTCATCGACCGCTTCGGGGCCCGGTGGCTCTGGGGCATCTGCGCGGTCATCGGAACGGTCGCCGCCCTCGGCTACTGGTCGCTGATGCGCGGGCTGCCCGAGGAGGAGACGGCGGGCGGCGTGCTGCCGACGCCCACCGTCCCCGCACCCGACGCGGTCGCCGACCGCGTGCCTGGCGTCACCGGGTGAACCGGTGTCACCGGGTGAAGTTGAGGTACTTCCAGGACCCGTGCGTCGTCGAGTTCACGTTGTCGCCCGACGTCCCGTTGACGTACGAAGCGCGCATCCGGGCGCGGATGCCCGACTCGCCGGGAGCCTCGACGCGCACGGCGGACGTGCCGTCGGCGCCGAGCCTGAAGTACTCGGACGCGCCCGCCGAGCGCCACCGGCCGTCCACGCGCACCTGCATCTCGAAGCGGTGCTTGCGGCCCTTGTAGTACGACATCGTCGTCTTCAGGACCGGGTCGGTGTTCTTGTGGAAGTAGTGGTACGTCGTCGAGCCGATCTTCCCCGTCTTGTAGTGCCCGGCGACCGACGCGGAGACCTTGACCTTGGCGTACGCCGTCGACGTGGCCTTCGTGGACGCGTAACGGGCGTCACCGGCGAAGACCGCGGTGACCTTCGTGTCGCGCTTCATGTCGACGGTCGCCGACAGGTCGCCACGGGCGTTCACGGCGCCCTTCTTGACCAGCTTGTTGGGCTTGTCGGAGCCGTAGGGGTCGGCCCAGATCTCGACCGTGCGGTTCTTGTACGTGGTGCCGAGGTGCGCGGTGAAGGAGACGTCGGCGCCGTAGGAGTAGACGTTGCCGTTCTTGTTCAGCGTCAGCTTGGTCGCGCTCCGCGAGACCTCCACCGCGTCCGACCCGGAGGCCGCGGCGTGCGTGGCGTCGCCCGCGTACGCGACCTTGTACGCCACCTTGCCGCCGGCGGGCGGGGTGTCGTCGAAGGAGAAGGAGCCGTCCGCCTTGGTCTTCACCGCGGGCAGCTTCTTGCCGTTCGGGGTCTCGATGTCCGAGCGCGTGACGGTCAGTTCGGTCCCCGCGGGCAGCGCCGCCGCCGTGTCGGTGATCTTTCCGGAGACGGTGAGGGACTTGGCGCGCGTCCCCTTCTCGGGGGCCGCGACCGTGAGCTCTGGCAGCGACTTGTCCGGCTCGGTCAGGACCCGCAGGGAGAAGACGCCCTCGCTGTTCTCGGAGACTGCGAAGAGCCGGCTGCCGTCCGGCGCCCAGGCGAGGCCGCCCTCGGCCAGGGTGTCGGCGCCGCTGCTGTTGCCGGTGTTCGGGAACTCGTACTCCCGCACCTTGGACCACTTGCCCTGCTGGTAGATGTGCACGTCGGGCCCGTACCAGGAGGAGGTGCCCGCCGCCACGGTGCCGTCCGGGGCGATGTCCACGGCGGCGCCGTAGTCGCCGGAGTTGTAGCGGCCGATGGGGGACAGGTCCTCGGTGGAGTACACCGGGTGGTAGTACGGGGCGCCGCTGGCCGTGACGATCTGGGTCCCGTCGGGGGAGACCGCGATGTCGTCGAAGAAGGCGCCGTCCACCGACTTGGTGACCTTCAGCTCCGGCTTCGGTCCCGACACGTCGTACACGGTCAGCTCGCCGGTGCTGATGTCCTTCTCGCCGGCCACCAGGACCCCGGAGTCGGGGTCGGAGCCGAGCTCGGGCGCGGCGTAGAAGCTCGCCTCGCCGTCCTGGCCGAGCGCGACGACGGGTTCGGCGCCGGAGAGGTCGAGCGAGCCGATGCCGCCCCCGCCGGACCCGTAGCCGAACCACAGCTTGCCGCTCGCCATCGCCAGGGTGCGCGGCTTCTCGGCGCCGTCCAGCTTGTAGCTCGCGCTCTGGGCGTACGAGGACGTGTCCACGGCGACGATGCGGTTGAGCCCGGCCACCGCCGCGTACACCTGCCCGGAGTCGGCCGAGAGGGCCAGGCCGTCGACGTCCGGCAGCCCGTCCAGGGTCGCCTTGACCGCGCCCGCGTAGTCCGTGACGACGATCTTGCCCTCGACCGGGTCGGAGACGTAGACGCGCTGGTGGGCGCCGTCCACGAGGATGTCGGCCGCCGACTTCACGCCCAGGAGATGCGCCGAGTCGGCTGCCGCGGGTCCTGCCGTCGCGGCGACCAGGGCCGCGGAACTGAAGAGGACCGCGAGAGCTGTCGCGGTGGAAATGGTGCGTGTGCGTGTGCGTGTACGGCTGTGTGTGCGCACGGTATGTGACCCCCCACATAAGAAGAACCCAGGTCAGGCAACCTGGGCCTCGAACCCCCCGTTACGGCGCCATCACAATAAGGCATTGCTGTGAAGGTTGTGGAGAGAGTTTCGTGCGTGAGTTGTGGGGTGCGGGGGCGGCGCCGCGGGCCCGCCGAACGCGCGCGTGCGCCGTTGGTGCGCCCCTTCCCGGTGGGCATGGAACGGGCATCAGGCAGTACGCCTTCGAGGAGGAGACCCATGGCTGAGTCCCCGATGACCGAACCCGTCCCCGAGCAGCCGGCCGATACGCCCGGTCTGCCCGCCCTCGTGCTCCTCGGCGCCTGCGGCTGCGGCTCGGGCTGCGGCTGCGGCTGCCAGTCGGGCGGACCGTGCCAGTGCGGTGGCTGCTGCGGCTGAGGCATCTGGCGTGACGGGGTGTGCCCTGCCCCGCCGCGACGAGGTGTGCCCCGCCACGAAGGGTGTGCCCCGCACCGATGGTGCGGGGCACACCCCTTCGCGCGCAGGCCGACCGCTGCCGGACTCAGGCGCCCTCGACCGGCGTCCCAGCCGTCTGGATTTCGTCCGCGTGCTCGCCGGTGACCAGGTAGACGACCCTCTTCGCCACCGAGACCGCGTGGTCCGCGAAGCGCTCGTAGTAGCGGCCCAGGAGCGTCACGTCCACGGCCGTCTCGATGCCGTGCTTCCAGCGGTCGTCCATCAGGTGCTGGAAGAGCGTCCGGTGCAGCAGGTCCATCTCGTCGTCGTCCTGCTCCAGCTGGAGCGCCAGGTCGACGTCCTTCGTGATGATGACCTCCGCCGCCTTGGCCATGAGGCGCTGCGCCAGCTGGCCCATCTCCAGGATCGTCGCGTGCAGGTCGTGCGGAACGGCCGACGCCGGAAAGCGCAGCCGGGCCAGCTTGGCGACGTGCTGGGCGAGGTCGCCCGAGCGCTCCAGGTCGGCGCTCATCCGCAGCGAGGTGACGACGATGCGCAGGTCGGTGGCGACCGGCTGCTGCCGCGCGAGCAGGGCTATCGCGCGCGCCTCCAGTTCGTGCTGGAGATCGTCGACCTTCTGGTCGGCGGCGATCACGCTCTCCGCCAGCTTCAGATCGGCGTCGAGCATGGCCGTCGTGGCGCGCCCGATCGCGGACCCGACCAGACGGGCCATCTCGACCAGGCCCTCGCCGATCGAGTCAAGTTCCTCGTGGTACGCGTCCCGCATGTGGATGTCCCTCTCTAGTACGTCCCGGGGGGTGACCCCCACGCTCCCACGGTGCGGGTCGGACGCGTCCGTTTCCGACATCCCGAATGAACCACCCCTGTCACCGAGGTGAACTGTGGGCGACGCGTGGCACGCTCCCCGGAGCCGCACCGGCGAGGACCGGAGTAACCCGTTCAGCGGAAGTGAACCATCACCGTCCCCTCGGTGAACTCTGGGCGACGAGTGTTCGAGTGCGCACCCGTATGGCTGTGGTCCGTGCGTAAAGGGCGCATAACCTGGAGGCATGGACGTGAACGCGGCGGTCGCCGCAGCGGCAGCGATCGCCGGGGTGTGCACCGGTGTCATCGCCATGCTGGCGTTCCGCTGGAGCGAGCGCGACCTGAAACGCCCCACCCGGACCTCCCTGCACACAGACCCCGTACTGCCGCCCGGCGTCGACACGGTGCTCTCCGTGCTCCGCTCGTCCGCCGTCGTCCTCGACGAGGCGGACAGCGTCGTCAAGGCCAGCTCGGCCGCGTACGCGCTCGGCCTGGTCCGTGGCGGCAAGCTCGCCGTGGAACCCATGCTCCAGATGGCGCGCGACACCCGGCGCGACGGCGAGATACGCCAGGTCGAGCTCGACCTGCCACGCCGCGGCACCGGCCGGGGCGAGGCCCTCGCCGTCTCCGCCCGCGTGGCCCCCCTCGGCTCCCGCCTGGTCCTGCTCCTGGTGGAGGACCTCACCGAGGCCCGCCGCATCGAAGCCGTACGACGCGACTTCGTCGCGAACGTGAGCCATGAGCTCAAGACCCCGGTAGGGGCGCTCTCCCTCCTCTCCGAGGCCGTCATGGACGCCTCGGACGACCCCGAGGCCGTCGAGCGCTTCGCGGGCCGCATGCAGATCGAGGCCACGCGCCTGACCAACCTCGTCCAGGAACTCATCGACCTCTCCCGGGTCCAGAACGACGACCCCCTGGAGGACGCCGAACCCGTCCGTGTCGATGAACTGGTGGCGGAGGCGATCGACCGCAGCCGTCACCAGGCCTCCCACAAGCAGATCACCATGGCCGCGGGCGGCACCGCCGACCTGCAGATATGGGGCAACCGCGGCCAGCTCGCGGCGGCACTCGGCAACCTCGTCGAGAACGCCGTGAACTACTCGCCCGCACGCACCCGCGTGGGCATCGCCGCCCGCCGGGTCACCGCACCGGGCGGAGACCTCATCGAGGTGGCCGTCACCGACCAGGGGATCGGCATCTCCGACAAGGACAAGGAGCGCATCTTCGAGCGCTTCTACCGAGTGGACCCGGCGCGCTCCCGCGCCACCGGCGGCACCGGCCTAGGCCTCGCCATCGTCAAACACGTGGCCGCCTCGCACGGCGGGGAGGTCACCGTGTGGAGCTCCGAGGGACAGGGCTCCACCTTCACCCTGCGGCTGCCCGAAGCAGCCGCGAACCGCGACCGCGGATCCGGTCACGGCGGTGTCGGCAGCGAAGCCGACACCGCACGGCCCGACGAGACCACTGCGTACGAACCCATTCCTGCCCCGGAGGTCCTTCCGTGACCCGAGTGCTCGTCGTCGAGGACGAGGAATCCTTCAGCGACGCCCTGTCCTACATGCTCCGCAAAGAGGGCTTCGAGGTCGCCATCGCGGCCACCGGACCCGACGGACTCGACGAGTTCGAGCGCAACGGCGCCGACCTCGTCCTGCTCGACCTGATGCTGCCGGGCCTGCCCGGCACGGAGGTCTGCCGCCAGCTGCGCAGCCGTTCCAACGTCCCGGTGATCATGGTCACCGCCAAGGACAGCGAGATCGACAAGGTGGTCGGCCTGGAAATAGGAGCCGACGACTACGTCACGAAGCCCTTCTCGTCCCGCGAGCTCGTGGCCCGCATCCGCGCGGTCCTGCGCCGCCGGGGCGAGCCCGAGGAGGTCGCACCGCAGGCCCTGGAGGCAGGCCCGGTCCGCATGGACGTGGACCGCCACGTGGTGACGGTCTCCGGCTCCAAGGTCGACCTGCCCCTCAAGGAGTTCGACCTCCTGGAGATGCTCCTGCGCAACGCGGGCCGCGTCCTGACCCGCATGCAGCTCATCGACCGAGTCTGGGGCGCGGACTACGTGGGCGACACCAAGACCCTCGACGTCCACGTCAAGCGCCTGCGCGCCAAGATCGAACCGGACCCGGGCGCGCCGCGCTACCTGGTGACGGTGCGGGGTCTGGGCTACAAGTTCGAGCCGTAAACCGCAGATGGGTGGAGCGCCCCGAGTCGGCGCGCTACGGGGTGCGTCAAGAAGAGGCTCGAACCGGACCCGGGCGCGCCGCGCTACCTGGTGACGGTGCGGGGTCTGGGGGTCTGGGCTACAAGTCCGAGCCGTAGACGGCCCCCGGTAGACGGGCGCACGCGGACACACGAGAGGGCGGGAACCCGGCACCGGGTTCCCGCCCTCTCGCTCGTACGTACGTCGATCAGTGCCCGGAACCAGCACCCGCGGCCGCGTCGTGCGACGCGGCGCCGGACGGGTCCGTGTTCGCCGCACCGGACGCGCTGCCCGACGGCTGTCCGGACGGCTGCCCCGAAGGGTTGGCGCCGCCGGTCGCGCCCTCGGTGGGCTCACCGCTCGCGGAGCCCGAGGGCTTCGTCGACGGCTTCGCGTCCGGGGCCTCGGGAACCTCGGTCGGGCCCCACTTCTTGAAGTAGCTCTCCGCCGGCACGACGAAGGTCTTCATCTTCACGTCGCCGGTCTTGCTGAAGGCGAAGGTGACCGGCTGCGCGTTGCCGTCCTTGACGGCCTCGCGGCTGCTGGGCAGGACGGCCGACGCGTTGTCCTTGCCGCCGATGATGACGGAGCCACCGGCGGGGATGGTCAGCGGACCCCCGCGCTTGGAGGTCTTGTCGTCCTTGGCCGGCGTGATCTTGGCCGTCTTGCCGGTGCCGATGACCTTGATCTCGTCCAGGGTCTGATCGGTGCTGCCGTTGTTGAAGATCGTGGCGGCGACCACGGCGGGACCCGTCGACTTCAGGTCGGGCTGGGTGATCACCATGGCGTTCTGGATCTTGATGTCGCCGACGGCGGTCGCGGCGTTGTCCGGCTTGATCTCGTGCGTCTGAGCGTTGTTACCGGCGCCGCACGCGGCGAGCGACGCGAGCGAGAACGCGATGGCGGTGGCGGCGATGGCGCCACGTCGAAGGCTGCGGCTCACGGCGGCGGCAACTCCTTGAACGAGGGCGGTACGGGAGGGGCGGGCGGCCGTAAAGCCGTCCTAAGTGTGTGTCAGCGGGCTTAGGTTACCGAGCCGTTCCCGCGCCACCGCACCCGACCCGCCCCTACGGCCCGCGAGCCTCTCTCGCGGCACTCCGGTCCCGCCGCACATGTTGCTTCCGTTCCCGCCGCACAAGCCACTTCCGTCACTCTGACGCCATTGGCCTCTCGTTCACCATTCACATAAGCGCCGTCAAGGGTCGCCGCGGCCCGTCCTGCGGATTTCCGGTAAGGAATGCATGGCGGTCCGGGGAAGTCCGGGGAAGTCCCGGAAATTGATCACCGCGGGGCGCTTGATCAATTCCGGATTCACGTCGAACGGCGACCGGCACGTGTCTCCGGTCGCCGAACGGAGTAGCGGAAGTTCACCGCTTGGAACCTGGCAAACCGGGACGTTCAGCCTCGTGGAGCGCTCTCGGAGGGCGTGTGACGGGCGCGTTTCCGCTTCCCCGGAGAGCCGCTCCCACCTGCGAATACCTCGCTCCACAAGCCCTTCGCAGCACGTTCCTGTTGCTGTTGTCAAGCCCCGAGATATGCCCTGACCTGCGAAAACGCCATTCAGAAGAGGCGGTTCTCGTGTTAGGATGGATAGCCACGGAAGGGGTACCTGTCACATGACGTTCAAGGTTGGCGACACCGTGGTCTATCCCCATCACGGGGCCGCGCTGATCGAGGCCATTGAGACTCGCCAGATCAAAGGCGTGGACAAGACCTACTTGGTGCTGAAGGTCGCCCAGGGCGACCTGACGGTACGTGTGCCTGCGGACAATGCGGAGTTCGTCGGCGTACGTGATGTGGTCGGTCAGGACGGGCTCGACCGGGTCTTCGAAGTACTGCGCGCGCCGTACGCCGAAGAGCCGACGAACTGGTCCCGTCGCTACAAGGCAAATCTCGAGAAGCTCGCATCGGGCGATGTCATCAAGGTCGCGGAAGTCGTGCGTGACCTGTGGCGTCGTGAGCGTGAGCGCGGACTGTCCGCGGGTGAGAAGCGCATGCTCGCCAAGGCTCGCCAGATCCTGGTGAGCGAGCTCGCCCTCGCGGAGAACACGAACGAGGACAAGGCCGAGGCCCTGCTTGACGAGGTCCTCGCGTCCTGATCGCGTCCTGACATACGCAACATACGCATACGTCTTGGCGCCATGAATGCCGCGGTGCCCGCTGACCCTCAATGGTGTCGCCGGGCGCTGCGGCATGTTCGTACCCGGACTTCATGCCCAGGCGCAGTCCCTGTTCCTTTGTCTTTGAATTCGTGCCTCGTACTACCCAGTACTACGTCACGTACTCGGTTCTGCTCGGTGTGCGAGCCGGGCTCGGGCAGCTGACTCGACCAGATGTCACGGAAGGGTCCGGTCAAGGCGTTCGCGCCCGGCTCGCTGAGGCCATACCCACCTCGCCCGAGCCCACAAACCTGAACGGAAGCGATGTCTGAGGAATCCCGCACCGCGGTCGTGATCCCCGCCGCAGGACGCGGCGTACGGCTCGGCCCGGGCGCCCCCAAGGCGCTCCGCGCGCTGAACGGCACGCCCATGCTCATCCACGCCGTACGGGCCATGGCCGCGTCCCGCGCCGTGTCGCTCGTCGTCGTCGTGGCCCCACCGGAGGGCGCGGCCGAGGTCAAGTCACTCCTGGCCGACCACGCACTGCCCGAGCGCACCGACTTCATGGTGGTCCCCGGAGGCGAGACCCGCCAGGAGTCCGTGAAGCTCGGCCTCGACGCCCTGCCCGAGGGCATCGGCGTCGTCCTGGTGCACGACGCGGCCCGCCCGCTCGTGCCCGTGGACACCGTCGACGGCGTCATCGAGGCCGTACGCGAGGGCGCACCGGCCGTCGTCCCCGCGCTGCCGCTCGCCGACACCGTCAAGCAGGTCGAGCCGGGGGACCCCAAACAGCCGGGCGCGCCCGAGCCCGTGGTGGCCACGCCCGAGCGGGCCCGCCTGCGCGCCGTGCAGACCCCGCAGGGCTTCGACCGCGACACCCTCGTGCGCGCCCACGCGACGGTTACCGAGAACGTCACGGACGACGCCAGCATGGTCGAGCAGCTGGGCCTCCAGGTCGTCGTCGTGCCCGGCCACGAAGAGGCCTTCAAGGTGACGCGGCCCCTCGACCTCGTCCTTGCCGAGGCCGTACTCGCCCGCAGGAGGGCCAACGATGGCTTCTGAGCAGCTGCGTCTCCCGCAGGTCGGCATCGGCACCGACGTGCACGCCTTCGAGGAAGGGCGTGAGCTGTGGTGTGCCGGGCTCCTCTGGGAGGGCGAGAGCGCCGGCCTCGCCGGGCACTCGGACGGTGACGTCGCCGCGCACGCCGCCTGCGACGCCCTGTTCTCCGCGGCCGGCATCGGCGACCTCGGCGCGCACTTCGGCACCAGCAGGCCCGAGTGGTCCGGCGCATCCGGTGTGACGCTGCTCGCCGAGGCGGCCAGGATCGTGCGCGCCGAAGGCTTCGAGATCGGCAACATCGCCGTCCAGGTCATCGGCGTACGACCCAAGGTCGGCAAGCGGCGCGACGAGGCGCAGAAGACGCTGAGCGCCGCAGCGGGCGCCCCGGTCGCCGTGTCCGGCACGACGACGGACGGCCTCGGCCTCACCGGCCGCGCCGAGGGCCTGGCCGCGATCGCGACGGCACTGGTCGTGCGGACGGACTGACCGGGGAACGTACCGGCGAGGGGGGAAATGCCGCTGCGGCGGGGTGTGTTGGAGCAGTATCGGGACAGCACGCCCCGCACAGCCGCACGGCATCCACCGACGCAGAAGAGCAGAAGAGAGGCACCCGCCATGGCCGCCGAACTGTCCGACAAGCTCAAGGCCCTTCTCGACACCCCCGTCTTCATCTCCGTCGCCACCATCCAGCCCGACGGCAGCCCTCAGGTCTCACCGGTCTGGGTGAAGCGCGACGGGGACGACCTGCTCTTCTCCACCACCCTCGGCCGCCGCAAGGAGAAGAACCTGCGCCGCGACCCGCGCGTGACGGTGCTGCTCCAGCCCTTCGACTCGCCGTACACGTACGCCGAGATCCGCGGCGAGGCGACGATGACCACCGAGGGCGGGCAGGAGCTCATCGACGAGCTGGCCCTGAAGTACACCGGCCTGAAGTACGTGGAGTTCAATCCGTCCTCCGTGAACGACGACCCCCGCGTCGTCGTCCGCGTCACTCCGCGCAAGGTCGTCGGCCGCCTCTGAGGGCTGCTCGCCCCCGCGCATGTCACAGTTCCGTGCCCTGTTGACCCAGGAGGTCGCAGGGCACTGTCCTTGGACCACTACCCTGGAGTGGTGACGATTCGCCTGTACGACACCAGCGCCCGGCAGATCCGAGACTTCAGCCCGCTCATCGACGGTTGTGTCTCGATCTACCTGTGTGGCGCGACGGTGCAGGCGGCCCCGCACATCGGGCACATCCGGTCGGGCCTCAACTTCGACATCATGCGCCGGTGGTTCGCCCACCGCGGCTACGACGTCACCTTCATCCGCAACGTCACGGACATCGACGACAAGATCATCCGGAAGTCGGCCGAGCAGGGCCGCCCGTGGTGGTCGATCGGGTACGAGAACGAGCGGGCCTTCAACGACGGCTACGACGTCCTCGGCTGCCTGCCGCCCACGTACGAACCGCGCGCCACCGGCCACATCACCGAGATGGTCGAGATGATGCGCGGCCTGATCGAGCGCGGCCACGCGTACGAGTCGGACGGCAACGTCTACTTCGACGTGAAGTCCTTCCCCGGCTATCTGGAGCTGTCCAACCAGGAGCTCGACAACCTCCTCCAGCCGTCGGGCGAGGGCGAGACCGGCAAGCGCGACCCGCGTGACTTCGCCATGTGGAAGACCGCCAAGGAGGGGGAGCCCAGCTGGGAGACCCCCTGGGGCCGCGGCCGTCCGGGCTGGCACCTGGAGTGCTCGGCGATGGCCCACAAGTACCTCGGCCGTGAGTTCGACATCCACGGCGGCGGCATCGACCTGATCTTCCCGCACCACGAGAACGAGATCGCGCAGGCCAAGGCCTTCGGCGACGCGTTCGCGCGGTACTGGGTGCACAACGGCTGGGTCACCATGAGCGGCGAGAAGATGTCCAAGTCGCTGGGCAACTCGGTCCTCGTGTCCGAGATGGTCAAGAAGTGGCGCCCGATCGTCCTGCGCTACTACCTGGGCACCCCGCACTACCGCTCGATGATCGAGTACAGCGAGGAGGCCCTGCGCGAGGCCGAGTCCGCGTTCGCGCGGATCGAGGGCTTCGTGCAGCGCGTGGTCGAGAAGGCCGGGGGCACCGTCGAGCCCGCCGCCCAGGTGCCGCCCGCCTTCGCCGACGCGATGGACGACGACCTGGGCGTCCCGCAGGCGCTGGCCATCGTCCACACGACGGTCCGGCAGGGCAATTCCGCCCTGGCCGCCGACGACAAGGAAGCCGCGGTGGAGCGGCTCGCCGAGGTGCGTGCCATGCTCGGCGTGCTCGGCCTCGACCCGCTCGACCCGCACTGGGCCGGTGAGGGCGACCGCGGAGAAGACCTCCACGGGGTCGTCGACACCCTCGTACGCCTCGTGCTCCAGCAGCGGGAGGCGGCGCGCGGCCGCAAGGACTGGGCCACCGCCGACGCCATCCGCGATCAGCTCAACCAGTCCGGTCTCGTCATCGAGGACGGCCCGAACGGACCGCGGTGGACTCTCGGCCCGCGCTGAGCGTCTGACCTCGCGATGTGCCGCCCGGCGACCCGGGCGGCACACTTCATATACGTACGCAGTCACGCAGTGGGCCGCCGCGCAGTTCGCGGGCAGCCACACGCATCACAGAGACAGGTAGGTCATGGCCGCTAACAACCGCCGCATGTCCGGCAAGAAGGGCGCGCAGGTCGGCAGCGGCGGAAATCGACGCCGCGGCCTTGAGGGCAAGGGCCCGACGCCGCCCGCCGAGGCGCGCAAGGGACACAAGAAGAACCGCATCGCCAACGCCGCGGCCAAGAAGGCCTCCGGCGGCCCCGGCGGCGGCCGGCGTCCCAGTGCCGTGAAGGGCCGCGGCAAGGGCACGTCCGAGATGGTCGTGGGGCGCAACTCCGTCGTCGAGGCGCTGCGCGAGGGCGTGCCCGCCTCGACGCTCTACGTCCAGCAGTTCATCGACAACGACGAGCGCGTGCGTGAGGCGCTGCAGCTCGCCGGTGAGCGCGGCGGCATCCACCTCATGGAGGCCCCGCGCCCCGAGCTGGACCGCATGACGAACGGCCTCAACCACCAGGGCCTCGTGCTCCAGGTGCCGCCGTACGAGTACGCCCACCCCGAGGAGCTCGCGGCCGCCGCGTTCGACCAGGGCGAGGACCCGCTGATCGTCGCCCTCGACGGCGTGACGGACCCGCGGAACCTGGGCGCCGTGGTGCGTTCCGCCTCCGCCTTCGGCGGTCACGGCGTGGTCGTCCCCGAGCGGCGTGCCGCCGGGATGACCGCCGGTGCCTGGAAGACGGCCGCCGGTGCCGCGGCGCGTACGCCCGTGGCGCGCGCGACGAACCTGACCCGCGTCCTTGAGGCCTACAAGAAGGCCGGGCTCGCGATCGTCGGGCTCGCCGCGGACGGCGACCACGAGGTCGGCGACCTGGAGGCGCTGTCCGGTCCCGTCGTCATCGTCATCGGCAGCGAGGGCAAGGGCCTCTCGCGGCTCGTCGGCGAGACCTGCGACTACCGCGTGCGCATCCCCATGCCGGGCGGCACGGAGTCCCTGAACGCCGGTGTGGCGGCGGGAGTCGTGCTCTACGAGGCGTCGCGGCGCCGGAGTTAGTCCGCACCCCGGACGCCCGTCGGCCCGCATTTCTCGGGCCGACGGGCGTTCGTGGGAGATCTTGACGCGGTCCGGACATTTCCGCGCGGTCAAGGCAGTGTCCTAAACACACATCACTCGGTTAGATGAGTGTGGACACCAGAACGCCCCGCAATCCCACGGGGGGAAGCTCGTCAGGGTTCGACGAAGCTCCCGCGCTGAGCATGGTGAAGGTGCCGAGCGACCCGGCGCAGGTCATCGTGAATCACGCGAGCTTCCGCGTGCAGCTCCCCACCGCGCAGCGGACCCAATCCCCGCGTATCGCACGGCACTTGAGCACTGCCGACGACACCGTGCGCATCCCCGCAGTCGGCTCCGCCGCACGGCGCCGCTCGCCCGTCGTCTGGAGCGGGAAGTCCGAGCCGGGTGACCCCGGAGCCACCGGACTCCTTCAGGCGGTGCGTGGCACCGGCGTGCGCCATTCGGTCGAAGCCGGCGGCTCCTCCTACGACGACGGAGGTGCCACGCAGGTCATCCCCCGCATCGACGAGGACGAACTCGAGAGCACGCAGGCCACGCCTGCCGTCATCGGGCCGCGGCACCCCGATCCCGAGACCCGGCTCATCCCGCGCATGCCGATGTCCCAGAGCGACCTCGACGAGCGGCTCCCCTACGAGGACGACGAGTTCGACGACGGCGACGACGACACGCGCCAGGTCGTCAGGCGGCACGGGGCCGATCCCGTGCGGCACGCCTATTACCCCGGTCGCCGCATGAACCTCGGCGTCGTGCTGCTCCCGCTGCGCGTCTTCCTCGGGTTCATCTCCATCTACGCCGGCATGGGCAAGCTCTGCGACCCCGTGTACTTCGACGGCGGCGACCGCGGCTCCATGGTCAAGTGGCTCAACTCGCTGCACCCCTGGGCGCTCGCCGAGCCGCTGCGGGACTTCGCGCTCTCGCACCCGGTGGGCGCGGGCCTCTGCATCGCCTTCCTCCAGATCATCGTGGGCGTGCTCACGGTGCTCGGGCTCTGGCAGCGGGTCGCGGCCAGCATCGGCGTGCTCCTGTCCGCCGCGCTCATCGTCACCGTCAGCTGGAAGACCGTCCCCGCCTACGACGCGCCGGACATCATCTATCTGGCCGCATGGTCGCCGCTGATCATCGCGGGCGCACCCGTCTACTCCGTCGACGGACGCCTCGCGGGCGAGGCCTGGCGGACGCTCGGGCCGCGCGTGGACATCTGGGAGCTGCGGCGCCGTGTGCTGCGGCGCGGCGCGCTCATCGGCTCGATCGTCGTCGGGCTCACGCTCCTCATCGGCTCGATGCTCGGCGGCGCGGTGCGCGATGCCGACCGCGTGACCGTGCCGGGGCCCGGCGAGGCCCCGCGCAACGAACTGCCGGGCTCGCCGCTTCCGGGGGAGCCCGGGAAGAAGCAGCAGCAGCGCCAGGGCCAGTCGCAGAGCCCCACGGCCTCCGGGGCGGGGGCGCCGACGCAGGGCAGCTCCGCGAGCCCCACGCAGGGTGCAGGCGCTGCGACCACGCCGGGCGCGGCGCGCGAGACCGCGGGCGCGGGCGCGGGCCAGGGGCAGCCGAGCCAGACGCAGGGCACCACGGGGCAGGCCCCGCCCCAGCAGTCCTCGCCCCAGCAGCCTCCGTCGTCGGCCACCGCAGGACCCACGTCCAGCGGCGGCAGCGGCGGTGCGCCCGAGGGCGGCACGAGCGGCGGCAGCACGGGCGGCGGCGGCAACGACCGGCTCGTGGGCGGGCTGCTCGGCGGCGGCTGAGGCCGAGCAGGCGCGTGACCGGCAGTACGCCGACGGGGCCCCGCACAGACACTGTGCGGGGCCCCGTCGGCGTATGCGGAGACGCGTGTGGCGAGGCGGCGAGGGCGGAGAGGGCGGCGAGGGCGGCCTCAACCGGTCTGTGCCGCGAGCTCCTTGGCCGCTTCCGTCAGGTCCTTGGCCGTGTCGATGGCCCGCCAGTACGCGCCCTGCGGCAGCGGGAAGCCCGCGAGGCTCTTCTCGCGGGCGAGGCGCGGGAACGTGGTGCGCTCGTGGTCGCCGCGGTCCGGCAGGAGCCCGGTGAAGGAGGCGGAGAAGACGTACACGCCCGCGTTGATCAGGTACGGGGACGGCGGGGACTCGATGAAGTCCGTGATGTGGCCGAACGCGTCCGTCTCGACGGCGCCCCACGGGATGCGGGGGCGGGCCAGGGCGAGGGTCGCGGTGGCGTCGCGCTCGGCGTGGAAGGCCGCCATGTCGCGCAGCGAGAAGCGGGTCCAGATGTCGCCGTTCGTCGCGTACCAGGGGCGGTCCGCGTGCGGGAGGTGGCGGGCGGCGTACTTGAGGCCGCCGCCGCGGCCCAGGGGTTCGGTCTCGACGACCGTGGTGACGTTCAGGGGGAGGTCCGCCGACTCCAGCCACTCCTGGAGCACTTCGGCGAGATGGCCGCACGAGACGACCGCGTCGGTCACGCCCTCGGCGGCCAGCCAGGAAAGCTGATGGCCGATGATCGGGGTCCCTGTGCCAGGGATCTCGACCATCGGCTTGGGCCGGTCGTCGGTGTACGGGCGGAGGCGCGAGCCTTGGCCTCCGGCCAGGATGACGGCCTGCGTGGGTCTGTGAGCGTGAGGGTCGCCGGTCATGCCGGAAACCCTACGTGCCGACCCCGTCAGCCGTTCTGGTGGGCGGCGACGCCCGCCGCGAAGGACGTGTCGCAGACCGGGCGCGAGTACGACTGGGCACGGCTCGGGCCGTACTTCTGGACTGCGGCGCGGCCGAGGGCACGGGCGATGGAGACGCAGTGCCGGGCGAGCGACGGGTGGCGGTTCACCTCCTGCTGGAGGTGGGTGAGCGCGACGCCCGGGTTCCTGTCCTGGAGCTCCAGGAGCAGCCGGTCGCGCAGGACGTCCTGCGGCGCGCGGGACTTGGCCGGTACGGAGAGGTCGTCGGCGGATGCGGTGAGCATCGAATCCGAGGAGTTCCCGGACCAGTTGACGCTGGTGACCGCGAGGGTCCCGGAGAGCACCAGCATCACGGGCAGGACGAGGGAGAGCGTGCGGCCGATGCGTCGGGCGGGGCCTCGGTGGGCTCGGCGCGGCTTCTGGGTGTAGTTGGCGGAGTGCGTCACGCGAGTGAGCGTAGCGGTCGGTGATGATTTGGCGACATTACGTCACTCGGTCGAGCGACGGAGAATGAGGTTTCTCTGGAGCGGCGTTGACGGGCGCCGGGCGAAATGACCGGTCTGCCGGGGTATTTGTCGACACCATGGGCGAACGCGCAGGGCCCCGCACCGAAGTGCGGGGCCCTCCGTATGGCGCGGGGCCAGTCGGTGAGGTCAGTCGGTGAGGCGCTCGCCCGTGGACGTCGAGAACACGTGGATCTCGCCCGGACGCGGCACGACGTGCAGCTGCGTGCCCTTCTCCGGGACCTTGCGGCCGTTCACGCGGACCACGAGGTCCTTGTGCTCGCCGCCGACCTCGGCGGAGCCGTAGACGTAGCCGTCGGCGCCGAGCTCCTCGACGACGTTCACGGAGACGGCGAGGCCCGCCGGGGCGTCCTCGGTCTCCTTGGAGAGGGACTTGGCGGTGGAGCCGTCCTGCTCGACGATGTCGAAGTGCTCCGGACGGACGCCGACCGTGACCGTGCGGTCGCCCTTGTCGGCCGCGGCGGACAGCGCCTCGCGGTTGACCGGCACGACGGAGTTGCCGAACTTCACGCCGCCGTCGGTGATCGGGACCTCGACGAGGTTCATGGCGGGGGAGCCGATGAAGCCCGCGACGAAGAGGTTGGCCGGGCGGTCGTACATGTTGCGCGGCGAGTCGACCTGCTGGAGCAGACCGTCCTTGAGGACCGCGACACGGTCGCCCATGGTCATGGCCTCGACCTGGTCGTGGGTGACGTACACGGTGGTGATGCCGAGGCGGCGCTGGAGCGAGGCGATCTGCGTACGGGTGGAGACACGCAGCTTGGCGTCGAGGTTCGACAGCGGCTCGTCCATGAGGAACACCTGGGGCTCACGCACGATGGCGCGGCCCATGGCGACACGCTGGCGCTGACCACCGGAGAGCGCCTTGGGCTTGCGGCCCAGGTACTCGGTGAGGTCGAGGATCTTCGCCGCGTCCTCCACCTTCTGGCGGATCTCGGCCTTGTTGACGCCCGCGATCTTCAGGGCGAAGCCCATGTTGTCGGCGACCGTCATGTGCGGGTAGAGCGCGTAGTTCTGGAACACCATGGCGATGTCCCGGTCCTTGGGCGGCAGGTGCGTGACGTCGCGGTCACCGATGCGGATGGCGCCGGCGTTCACGTCCTCCAGGCCCGCGAGCATGCGCAGGGAGGTGGACTTTCCGCAGCCGGAGGGACCGACGAGGACGAGGAATTCGCCGTCCGCTACGTCGAGCTCGAGCTGGTCGACGGCGGGCTTGTCGCCACCCGGGTAGATGCGGGTCGCCTTGTCGAACGAAACAGTGGCCATGGTGAAGGCCCCCTTCACCGGCAGGAACGTGCCGGACGATCCGTTGTAAAGAGAGGAGTGGTGTAGTCCACCTGAGTGAACTGCTCGGACGGTACCCCGGGGGGGACCGGTCTGTCTGTAGTCCTGCACCCGCGACCTTCGAGGAAATTTTCGACGGGCGCACGGGCGGTGTTGGTTACACTGCTCGGGCACGTCAGTGCAGCGCATGCCTCCTTAGCTCAGATGGCCAGAGCAACGCACTTGTAATGCGTAGGTCGTCGGTTCGAATCCGACAGGGGGCTCGGAGCAGGGCGAAGGCCCAGGACGACGGAGAGGTGTCCTGGGCCTTCGTGCGTTCTCGTGCGTACGTCAGTGGCGGCCCGACAAGCGGTCCGCGATGCGGGCCAGGCGGGGGGCCCTGGCGGTCGGGGTGGTCAGTTCGTGGCGGTCCGCGTTGCGGTACGTCGCGTACATGCCCTGGACGCCGATCCAGCGGAACGGTTCCGGCTCCCACTTGCGGACCTTGTGGTTGACCCAGGGGAGTGTGGTGAGGTCGGTGCTGCCCGCCTGGCCCGAGTCCTGCTGGACCAGGTCGCGCAGGGTGCGGGCCGCGAGGTTGGCCGTGGCCACGCCCGAGCCGACGTAGCCGCCCGCCCAGCCGAGGCCCGTCGCGCGGTCCAGGGTGACGGTGGCGCACCAGTCGCGGGGGACGCCGAGCACGCCGGACCAGGCGTGGGCCACCTGTACTCCGGCCAGTTGGGGGAAGAAGCGGGTCAGGATTTCGTGGAGGGCTTCGATCGTGGCGGGTTGCGTGCGGCCGTCGTTGTCCGTGCGCGAGCCGTAGCGGTATGGGACGCCTCTGCCGCCCAGCGCGATGCGGCCGTCGGCGGTGCGCTGGGCGTACATGTACGCGTGCGCCATGTCGCCGAGCGTCTCGCGGCCCTCCCAGCCGATCGACTCCCATTGGGTGGGCGTGAGGGGTTCCGTTGCGATCATTGAGGAGTTCATGGGGAGCCAGGTGCGGCGCTGGCCCTTCAGGGACGCCGTGAAGCCCTCCGTGCAGCGCAGGATGTACGGGGCGCGGACCGTGCCGTACGGGGTGATGGCGTGCTTCGGCTTGATCTCCGTGACGGGGGTCGACTCGTGGATCGTGACGCCGAGCGCCTCGACCGCCGCCGCCAGGCCCTTCACCAGCTTCACCGGGTGCAGGCGCGCGCCGTGCGGGGTCCAGGTGGAGCCGACGGCGCCCGCGACGCGGATCCGGTCGGCCGTCTCCCGGGCGCCGTGCAGGGTGCGGTCCTTCTCGCCGTAGGCCAGTTCTGTTTCGTGGAAGGCTTTCAGGCGTGCCAACTGGGCTGGGGTGTACGCCACTTCGAGTACGCCGCCGTGGTGGATGTCCGCGTCGATCCCTTCCGCCCTCGCCGTCTCGATCACCTCGGTGACCGTGTCGTTCATCGCCTCCTGGAGGCGGACCGCCGCGTCCCTGCCGTGCAGGCGGGCGTAGCGGTCGCGGCCCGCGATGCCGTTGTAGAGCCAGCCGCCGTTGCGGCCGGAGGCTCCGTAGCCGCAGAACTTCTGCTCCAGGACGGTGATGCGGAGGAAGGGGGCGGCCTTCTTCAGGTAGTACGCGGTCCACAGGCCCGTGTAGCCGCCGCCGACTATGCAGACGTCGGCACTCTCGTCGCCCGGCAGGGGTTCGCGGGGGGCCGGGGTGCCGTGGTCCGCGTACCAGTACGAGATGCCGCCATTGATCGTGCTGCTCATGAGCCGGACGTTACTGCGCTGGTGGGGGCTTTGGGGAGGGGTACAGGGGAGGGCATTCCGATACGTTGATCCGGTGCGTGGCGATGTCGAAGCGTCACGTGCCGAGATCATGGAGGACTGTTCAGATGGCCGTACGCAAGGCCGCACGCAAGGCCGGGCGCATCGTCGCCGCGGTGGCCGCCACCGCACTCGTCGCCGGGGGCGCAGCCGCCTGCGGGCCCGAGGACCTCACGGGCGGGGGCGACGACAAGGGGGCGTCGGCCTCGGAGTCCGCGTCCGCAGGCGGTCCCGAGGCGAAGGAGCCGCCGGCCGGCACCGACGCGCTCGCCAAGACGCCCGCCACGGTGAAGGGCGGCGTGATCACGGTCGGCGACCCGAAGGCCGGGCACACGGTCAAGCTGTACGAGGACGCGCGCTGCCCGATCTGCAAGAAGTTCGAGGAGTCCGGCGCTCAGGCCCTGGTGAAGCCGGTGGCCGAGGGCAAGGTGAAGGTCGAGTACACGCTCGCCTCGTTCCTCGACAAGAACCTCGGCGGCAGCGGCTCGGTGAACGCGGCGAACGCGCTGCGGGCGTCGGTGGATGCGGGCAAGTTCCCGCAGTTCCACGCCGCGGTCTTCGCCAACCAGCCGGAGAGCGAGACCGAGGACGCCTACACGCCCGCCTTCCTGCTGAAGATCGCCGACAAGGTGGACGGTCTTCGGGGCGCCGAGTTCGACAAGGCCGTGCAGAAGGGGACGTACAAGAAGTGGGTCGGTGAGGCCATGCAGGCCTTCACCGACGACGGCATGCAGGGCACGCCGACCGTCGTCATCGACGGCAAGAAGGCGGACGCCAACTCGCTGTTCGATCAGGACGCGTTCGCCAAGGAGCTCAAGGCTTCCGGGATCTCCTGATCACCCATCGCGTCGGCGCCGGGCGTACGGCGCTCCGGGTCAGCGGGAAGCAGGCCAGGCCGATCAGGACCGAGGTGAAGTGGCCCAGGTCGGTGAAGGTCCTGCCGGTGATCAGCGGAGTGCCGTACACGGCGATGACGATCAGGAGATACGCGTGTCTCCAGGGTGTGGGGACCCAGTAGGTGAGGACCGCCACCACGCCCGCGAGGGCATAACTGACGCCCACATCAAGGGTGTTGACCGAGGACGGCGGCGCGGCGCCGTGGTGGATCGCGAGCGCGAGGACGCCCTCGCTGATGAGCGTGGCCATGATGTGCGCGCCCGCGGCCACCGCGAGCCAGCGCGCCGTGCCGAGCCAGCGTTCGGCGGTGGCGTGGAAGACGGTGTAGAGCACGGCGTACGAGAGCCAGGTGCCGCCGTCGGTCCACAGCGCGCTGGAGACCAGGACGCGGACGGGGTTCTTCGACAGCTCATGGATGTTCGTGGAGCGCTGCCGCAGGAAGTCCTGCTCGAACTCCGGTGACATGTGGTGCATCGCGACCGTCGTGACGAAGAGGACCGCGAGCCAGATGTACGTGCCGGGAGCGCTGCGGATGTAGGAGCGAATGCCGCCGGCGCAGGCCCGAATGCCGTCGGCGCAGGCCCGAATAATCCCCATGCGGCGATTCACCCACGCCGGTAGCGTCGCGAGGGTGATCGACATTCGCATTCCGGACGGGCTTATCGAGTCGCAGTACGCGTACGCGGGGGAGCCGGGCCGTGCCTTCATCGCGGCGCTGCCCGCGCGCGTGGCGGAGTTCGTGGAGCGGTGGGAGCTGACGGTCGACGGGCCCTCGATGCACGGCATGGCCGCGCTCGTGCTGCCCGTGGTGCGGCGGGACGGCACTCCCGCCGCGGTCAAGTTCCAGCTGCTCGACGAGGAGACCGAGGGGGAGCCCGTCGGGCTCCGGGTGTGGGACGGCGACGGGGCCGTGCGGCTGCTCGACCACGACGCGGGCACCGGAACGATGCTGCTCGAACGCCTGGACTCCGGGCGGATGTTGTCGACGATGGCGGGGGAGCGGGCGGACACGCGGAAGGCGGTCCTGGTCATCGCCGAGCTCCTCGCACGGCTCACCGCTGTGCCCGCGCCGGAGGGGATGCGGCGGCTCGGGGACATCGCGGGGGAGATGGTCGACGACCTGCCGGGGGCGCTGAAGGCGATCTCCGATCCGGCCGAGCGTGCGATCGTGGAGCGGTGCGGGGGCGCCGTGCGCGAGGTCATGGGGGAGCCCGGTGACCGGCTGCTGCACTGGGACCTGCACTTCGAGAACGTCCTCGCGGCCGAGCGCGAGCCGTGGCTCGCCATCGATCCGAAGCCGCTGGCCGGGGACCCCGGGTTCGACCTCTGGCCCGCGCTCAACAATCGCTTTGATGCTGACGATGTGCTGTGGCGGTTCGACGCGATGACCGAGGTGCTGGCGTTGGACAGGGAGCGGGCGCGCGCCTGGACCTTGGGGCGGGTGCTGCAGAACGCGCTCTGGGAGATCGAGGACGGGCGGGCGCTGGACGAGGACGATCTGGAGGTCGCGCGGCTGCTGCTCGGGGCGTGAGACGCAGGTTGGCCCCGGCGGGCGGTCTGGTTAGCCTGCGGCCATGATTCGTAGCGCCACGCCTGACGACGTTCCCCTGATCCACGCCATGGTCCGCGACCTCGCGGAGTACGAGAAGGCCCTCGACGAGGCAAGGGCCACCGAGGAGCAGCTGCGTGAGGCGCTCTTCGGGGAGCGGCCTGCCGCGTTCGCGCACATTGCGGTGGACGATGGGTCGGGTGCGGAGGAGGTCGTCGGGTTCTCGCTGTGGTTCCTGAACTTCTCCACGTGGCGTGGGGTGCACGGGATCTACCTGGAGGACCTGTACGTACGGCCCGAGGCGCGCGGCGGTGGCCACGGCAAGGCGCTGCTGACCGAGCTCGCGCGGATCTGTGAGGAGCGGGGTTACGAGCGGCTCGAATGGTCCGTGCTCGACTGGAACGAGCCGTCGATCAACTTCTACAGGTCGCTCGGTGCGCTGCCGCAGGACGGGTGGACCGTGTATCGGCTGACCGACGGGGCGCTGGCCGAGCTGGGTTCCTGAACCTCCGGGGGCTCAGGGGATGAGTACCACCTTGCCCGTGGTGCGGCGGTTCTCCAGGTCGGCGTGGGCCGTTGCCGCCTTCGACAGGGGGTAGCGCTGGACCGCCGGGGTGAAGTGGCCCTTCGCCGCTTCGGCGAGCGCCGCGAGCTCCAGGGTGCGGATGGGGTTGTCGCCGCCTGCCTTCCGCATCATCACCGGGCCCAGGACGTTGAGTTGCGTGATGCCGCGGGCCGCCAGCTGCTCGTCCGTGAGGGTGAGGGGCTCGCCGTCGTGCGGGCCCTTGCCCGACCAGCCGAAGACGAGGTGCGTGCCGCCGGGGGCGAGGAGGTCCACGGCGGCCAGGCCGGATGCCCCGCCGACTCCGTCGAAGACGACGGTCGCGCCCGGGACGCCGATCTTCGTCAGGAACGCGTGCGCCTCGTCCGGCCAGTCCGGGTTCCTGTAGTCGACGGCGAGGTCAGCGCCGTACGTGGCGACCCGGTCCGTCTTCTCCGGGCCGCCCGCCAGGCCGATGACCGTGGCGCCCGCGTGCTTGGCGTACTGGACCAGGAGCGTGCCGATGCCGCCCGCCGCCGCCGGGATGACGGCGACGGAGTCGGGGGTCAGCTCGGCGAACCGCAGGATTCCCATCGTCGTACGGCCCGTGCCGATCAGGGCCACGGCCTGTGCGTCGTCCAGGTCCTCGGGGAGCTCGTGCAGGCGGGACGCCTCCGTGACGACGAGCTCGGCGTATCCCCCGGGGGCGAAGCCGATGTGGGCGACCACGCGCTTGCCGAGCAGGGCGGGGTCGACTCCCTCGCCGAGGGACTCGACGGTGCCTGCCACCTCGCGGCCCGGGATCGTGGGCAGCTCGGGGAGTTCGGGGAGCGGGCCCTTGATTCCGGCGCGGATCGCGGTGTCCAGGAGGTGCACGCCCGCCGCGGTCACCGCGATGCGGACCTGGCCGGGGGCCGGTGCCGGGTCGGGGGCCTCCTCGTACGTGAGGTGCTCGGCCGGGCCGAAGGTGTGCAGGCGGATGGCGTGCATGGGGCTTGCTCCTTGGGCGTTGGGGCGTTGGGGCGTTGGGGCGTTCGGGTGTGGGGCGTTGGGGTGTGGGGTGTGGGGTGTGCGGCGCGGTTGTCGGTTCAGGGGTTGGACTCACCACCCTGGTTCCTCAAGCGGACTTGAGGTCAAGCCCCGCGGGGGCCAGCGCGAGCGTCACCGCCTCCAGTGCGCTGTTGAAGGAGACCTCGGAGAGCAGGCCGGGTGCCGCCACCTGGTCTCCGGCCAGGTAGACGTCGTTGCCGCGGTTGATCGCGGGGCGGTCGCGCCAGGTGGTGCCCGGCAGGTCCACCGCGCCGGTGCGGCCGTTGGACACGGCGTCGCGGCGCCAGACCAGGCGGTCGCGCCAGCCGGGGAAGCCGAGGTCGAGGAGGTGGTCGGCGCGGGCCGTGCCGTCCGCCTTGGACTCCTCGGGGGCGAGCGGGATCTGCCCCTGGATGAGTTCCTGTCCCGCGGGGGCGAGGGTGCGGTCCTGGGTGGTGAACCGTTCGACCCAGCCGGTCCTGTCCAGGTCGGAGATCGCGAAGGGGTCGCCCTTGCGGGTTCTGAGGGCCACGTCGACGAGGGTGGTGCGGGCGCTGTCCCACTGGAGGGTGTCGTCCTGGAGGAGGCGGCGGGCCGCGGGGAGGGACGTGGCGACGATGACGGGGCCCGCGGCGGGGAGCGAGGTGAGGGTGTCGACGCGGGACAGCGTCTCCACGCGTACGCCCAGGTTCCAGGCGAGTGTCGCCATGCGGTCGATGACCGAGCCCCAGCCGCCGCGCGGGTAGTGCGCCTCCGGGGGCAGCTTCGTGGCGCGGCGCAGGCGTTCGTGCACGAACCTGGCGGAGAGGGAGCCGGGGTCGTGGTGGAACGTCGCCACGGCGATGTAGTGAGCGGCGGCGCGTGCGCCTTCCTCGCCGACCTCGCCGGTGGCCCAGGTCATGAAGTCCTGCTCCACGGGGGCCTGTTCGGGCTTGCGGCGCAGGAGCTTCAGCATCGCGAGGGGTGGGGTGCGGCGGAGCTTTCCCTGGTGGTGGAGGCGGAGGCGGGTGCCTTCGATGGGCGGGAGTGGGGCGAGGGGGCCGATGAGGTCGCGCTGCTTGAGCCAGGTCCAGTGGGGGCCGCCGTTGTAGAGGGCGTGCGGGCCTTCGTTCGTGCGGTACGTGCCTTCGGCGGTGCGGGCTCGGCCGCCGAGGGTGTGGTGGGACTCGTGCAGGGTGACCCGGGCGCCGGCTTCGGCGGCGGAGATGGCCGCGGTGAGGCCGGCGAAGCCGCCGCCGATGATGGTCAGGGGGGTGGCGGGCTTGGACATGGGGTGGGCTCCTGTCGTGGACGGGTGGCTTTGGTTGCGGTCACTCGGTACGACGGACGGGGGTGCCCGGGATGTGACATCGGGGTGTCACGGCGTTGTCGGTGGCGGGTAGAGGGGGCCGTGGGTGTCAGTGGGTGGGTGCACGATGGGTGCATGGGACAGAAGGATCGGCAGAGGGACGCGGCAGGGGTGAAGAAGGCTCGGCGGCCCGAGGTGCGGTTGCCCGTGCTGCGGGGGTTCGGGGAGTTGGGGCTCGGCGGGGGCGAGTTGGAGCCTGACGGGGACTATGACGGGGTCGAGTTCCGGGACCTCGATCTCGCGGGGCAGGACGGCGGGGGAGCGCTGTTCCTGGACTGTGCGGTGACGGGCTGCGGGGTGACCGAGACGCGGCTCAGCAGGGCGCGGTTCGTGGACTCCGTGTTGACGGAGCTGCGGGGGGTCGGCACGGAGCTGGTGGAGGCTTCGCTGCGGGACGTGGAGGTGGTGGACGCGCGGCTGGGGGGCGTTCAGCTGCACGGGAGTGTGCTGGAGCGGGTGGTCGTGCGGGGCGGGAAGATCGACTATCTGAACCTGCGGAAGGCGCGGTTGAAGGACGTCGTCTTCGAGGGGTGCGTGCTGGTCGAGCCGGACTTCGGGCAGGCGTCTCTAGAGCGGGTGGAGTTCGTGGGCTGCGTGCTGAAGGGGGCGGACTTCAGCGGGGTCCGGATGAAGGATGTCGACCTGAGGGAGGCCGCAGAGGTGGGCATCATGCGGGGGATCGACTGCTTGGCGGGGTCGGTGATCAGTACTGCGCAGCTCATGGATCTGGCGCCGGCGTTCGCTGCGCAGGTGGGTGTGCGGGTGGACTAGCGTCCGGCTTGGCGGTGCGGTGTCGCTGCGGCTGCGGGTGCGGGTGCGTGCGGGTGGACTAGCGTCCGGCTTTGGCGGGCTGCGGGGGTGTCCGTCTGTGGGGGCGGGGCCCTTCGGGTGTGTTCCCGGCTGCGGGTGTATTCGTGCTGCGGGTCTGCTCCGGCTGTGGGTGCGTGGCCGGGTGCGGGTGTATTCGTGCTGCGGGGTCGGTCCGTCTTGTGGGCGGGGCCGTGCCGGTATGTCCGTCCTCGCTATCGTCCGGTGGCCGCTGGGCTGCTTCGGGGATGGAGTGCGGGGAGCCGTGCTCCGGGCGGACATACCGGCCCGTCCCCTCGCGAGTGCTCCCGGCTGCAGGTGCACCCGTGCTGCGGCGCCACTCCATCTGGGTGCGGGGCCGTGCCGGTATGTCCGTCCTCGCTATCGTCCGGTGGCCGCGGGGTTGCTTCGGTGTTGGAGTGTCGGGAGCCGTGCTCCGGGCGGACATACCGGCACGTCCCCTTGGGGGCGCTGCCGACTGCCGGTGCGTGCGGGCCGGTCTCCCATGGCTGGGGCGCGTCCCTGCTGACACTCACCGGCCCACCCCGGCTGGATGCTTCCCGCTCCCGTCAGAGCACCCTGGCACCGCGGGGCAATCGGGTGGGTGGTGGGAAAGGCTTGTTCGGTGCGGTCGGGGCTGCGGGGGTGAACCGCTGGGCGCCTACGCCCGGGGGAAGCGGGACTGGAGGGCCCAGATTGCGGGGTTGTCCGACAGGGGCTCGTGGAGGTCCGTGAGGTCCGCCAGGAGGTCCTGGAGGAAGTCCCGCGCCTCGCGGCGGAGTTCGGAGTGGGAGAAGGTCAGCGGGGGGTCCTCCGCCCGCATCCAGTCCGCCTCGATGTCCACCCAGCCGAACCGCCGCGTGAACAGCATGCGGTCCGTCGACTCCGTGAAGTCGAGCTCCGCGTACTGAGGGCGGGAGGCCCGGCTCCCCCGGGGGTCCTGATCCAGGAGCTCGACGATGTCGCACAGCGCCCACGCGAAGTCGAGGACGGGAACCCATCCCCAGGCTGTGGACAGCTCCCGGTCCGCCTTCGTGTCCGCGAGATACACGTCCCCGCAGAACAGGTCGTGCCGCAGCGCGTGGACGTCCGCGCGGCGGTAGTCGAACTGCGGGGGGTCGGGAAAGCGGTGGGAGAGGGCGTAGCCGATGTCGAGCACGTGGTTGATGGTGTCATGGCCCGTGAGGGGGACGACCGCGCTGCTCACGGCAGCAGGCGTTGTTCCTTCGCCACCGCCACCGCTCCCGCCCTCGTGTCCACGCCGAGCTTGTCGTAGATCCGGCCCAGGTGCGTCTTGACCGTGGCCTCGCTGATGAACAGCGCGCGGGCGATGTCGCGGTTGCCGAGCCCGTGGGAGAGCTGCGCGAGGATGTCGAGCTCGCGGTCGGTGAGCGTGGGCAGCGGCTTGCGCATGCGGGCCATCACGCGGGACGCGACCGGCGGGGAGAGCGTGGTGCGGCCCTGCGCGGCGGCGTGGATCGCGGCGAAGAGCTCCTCGGGGCGTTCGGCCTTCAGGAGGTAGCCCGTCGCGCCCGCCTCGATGGCGCGGGTGATGTCGGCGTCCGTGTCGTATGTGGTCAGGACCAGGACGTGGGGTGGGCGGGGTGTGGCGGATGACGTGATGTGGCGCGTTGCCTCCACGCCGTCCATTCCCTCGCCCAGCTGCAGGTCCATCAGGACCACGTCCGGGGTCAGCTTCGCGGCAAGGGCGATCGCCTCCTCGCCCGTGCCCGCCTCGCCGACCACCTCGATGTCCGGCGCGCTGCCGAGCAGGGCGAGCAGTCCGGCGCGTACGACGATGTGGTCGTCGCAGACCACGAGGCGGACCGGGGGTGCGGGGGGCGTCATGGGGACTCCTGGGGGGTCAGCGGGATCGAGACCGAGAGGACCGTGCCCTCGCCCGGTGTCGACTCGATCGTCAGTGTGCCGCCGAGCTGCCGCGCACGGGCGCGGATCGCGGGAAGGCCGTGTCCCCGCCGGTCCGATGCGGGCGGCTGCTGCGCGGGCGTGAAGCCGCGGCCGTCGTCCGCGACGTCGAGCACCACCTGGTCGTCCAGGTGCGTGAGCGTCAGCGCCGCCGTCGTCGCAAAGGCGTGCTCCGTCACATTGGCGAGGGCGCCCTGCGCGATGCGAAGGAGCGCGGACCGCGTCTGGTCGGGGAGTGGCGCGGGCGTGCCCTCGGAGTGGAAGCGGACCGCGAGGCCCGCGTCCTGCGCGGTGCGCGCGGCCAGCGTCCGAAGGGCCTCGTCGAGGCCGCCGCCGTCGGCGAGGTCGGCGGGCGCCAGGTCGTGCACGAAGCGGCGTGCCTCGGCCAGGCCGCGTTCGGTGATCGACTCGGCGGTACGGACATGGGCGCGGGCCTTGGCCGGGTCCGTGTCCCAGACGCGGTCGGCGGCCTGGAGCAGCATCTGCTGGCTGGACAGGCCCTGGGCGAGGGTGTCGTGGATCTCCATGGAGATGCGCTGGCGTTCGGCGAGGGTGCCTTCGCGGCGCTCGGTGGCGGCCAGTTCGCGGCGGGTGCGGATGAGGTCGTCGATCAGTTCGCGCTGGCGGGCCGCCTGGCGCTGCATGTAGGCGAAGACGGCTGTCGCGATTGCCGACACGGCGGGCGGCCCGAGGATCAGGTCCGGGTCGTAGCGGCCCGCGAGGCGCAGTTGGGACGCGACGACACAGCCGGTCAGGACGGCCACCAGGACCAGAGCCGCGCGCAGGGGCAGCATCCGCATGCCGGTGAAGAAGAGCGGCACCGCGCACCATCCGAAGCTCGGCGCGAGGATCACGAGGACCAGCCAGACCGCGACGACCAGGGCGAGCCAGGAGAGGCGGCGGGGGGTGCGGCTGGTGCGGCGGGTGCCGGGTGCCGGGCCGCCGGGAGAGCGGGGCGCGGAACGGTTCCCCAGCAGGGGCAGGGCGTAGAGGACGGCGAGGACCACGGAGAGCGCGATGATCCACGGGACGCGCGCACCTCCGGGGTGGCGCAGCAGGAAGCGGGCCAGCGAGGCGCCCAGGAGCAGGTAGAACGCCGTGTGCATGACGGCCGCGAGCCAGCGGGCGTCCGGGTCCGGCGTGCGGGGGGCCAGGCCGGGCGGGCCGGGTGGGCGCTGACCCTGACCCTGGCCGTGTCGTCCCTGGCGGTGTCGTCCCTGCCCGTGTCCCTGGTCCACTGGGCGCCTCCTCTCGTACTGCCGTCACGCGGTCGCTGAACTGGGCAAACACCCTCATTGTGACCCGGTGGGGCCACGGGAGGGTCAACCGATCGGTTGACCCTGGTGTCGGCCGAGTCGCGCGCGGCTCCCAGCCGGTACGCCGAGGGGTTCGGACCGGAAACGGCCGGAGGATCGATGGCAGAGGAAAAAACAACCTCCCCTCTCCCTCCCGATCCCCGCCTCATCTCAAGGAGCCCCCGATGCAGAAGATCTCCCGCCGCACCCGTGTCCTCACCGTCGCCGCGACCGCCGCCGTCCTCGGCGCCGGCACCTTCGGAGCCGTCTCCGCCAGCGCCGAGGCCCCGGCCGCCGCCGCGAAGGCCGCCGTCTCCGCCGACGCGGGCAGCAAGAACCTCACGCAGTCGACGCACCTGAACATCGACGCCGCGACCAAGGCCGCCCAGGCCACTCTCGACGCCGCCGAGAAGGAGAACCAGCGCGTCACGGTCGCCGTGGTCGACCGCAACGGCAACACCGTCGTCACGCTGCGCGGCGACGGCGCGGGCCCGCAGTCGTACGAGTCCGCCGAGAAGAAGGCGTACACCGCCGTCTCCTGGAACGCGCCCACCTCCGAGCTGGCCAAGAACCTGGAGAAGACGCCGAACCTGAAGGACATCCCCGGCACCCTGTTCCTCGCGGGCGGTGCGCCGGTGACCGCCAAGGGCGCGCCCATCGCGGGCATCGGTGTCGCGGGCGCCCCGTCCGGCGACCTGGACGAGAAGTTCGCGAAGGCGGGCGTCGCGGCGCTCGGCCGCTGAAGCCGCTGAGCCGCTGAAGCCGAGACGCTGAGCTGCCGAAGCCGCCGGATCTCATCATGCCGAGGCTGTTCCCGGTCCGTACGACGACGAGGAGAACGATCATGACAAGGACCGCTGACGACCAGCGGCTGCTCGACGCCGCACGGGCCGGGAACGCCGCCGGTGTGAGGGCGGCCCTCGACGCGGGCGCCCGCGTCGACGCCCGCGACACCGAGCTGCGCACGCCCCTGCTGCTCGCCGCGCTCGGCGACCACGTGGAGGCCGCCCGGCTCCTGGTGGCCGCGGGCGCCGACGTCGACGCGCAGGACCACCGCGCCGACAGCCCCTGGCTCGCCACCGGCGTGACCGGCAGCGTCGCCATGCTGCACGTCCTGCTTCCCGCGGGGCCCGACCTGAAGCTGCGCAACCGCTTCGGCGGGATCTCCGTGATCCCGGCCTCGGAGCGCGGGCATGTCGCGTACGTACGGGAAGTCCTGCGCGTCACGGACATCGACGTCGACCACGTCAACGACCTCGGCTGGACCGCCCTGTTGGAGGCAGTGATCCTCGGCGACGGCGGCCGCGCGCATCAAGAGATCGTGGAGCTGCTGCTCGCCGCGGGCGCCACGCCCGGTCTCGCCGACCGGGACGGCGTCACCCCCCTCGGGCACGCCGAGCGCCGTGGATTCGCGGAGATCGCCGCGCTGTTGAGGGGTGCTGCCTCGTGAAGGCGTCCCGGACGGTCGTCATCGCTCTCCTGGGCGTCGCCGTCCTCGCGGGCTGCGGTGCCGGAGGCGACGGGGCGGCCTCGTCCGAAGGGCCCGAGCCCGCCGCCGCCACGTCCACCCTCCCCGCCGAGCAGCGCACCCCCGAAGGCACCCTGCTGGTCGCCGACTTCGGCTCCGACACCGTCACCTTCGTCGACCCCGAGCGCGGCCCCATCGACTCCGTGAAGGTCGGCACCGCCCCCTACGGGCTCACCGTGGGCGATGACGGCCGCGCCTGGGTCGCCACCGCCGACGCCGTCGCGGTCGTCGACACCAGCACCCGCGAACGCGTCGACCGCATCCCGTACGAGACGGAAAGCGGCCCGGCGACGACCGGCGAGTACCGCGGCGGCGGCATGGGCATCGCCCTCTCCCCGGACGGCGAGCACGCCTATGTGGGGGTCAACGTCCCTGACGGAAAGGGCACGTTGGAGGTCATCGACACCAAGAAGCGCGAGGTCACCGACACCGTCCCGGTGGGCAGGCGCCCCTTCGACGTGGACGTGTCGAAGGACGGCCGCGAGGTCTACGCGACCAACCACGACTCCTTCGACGTCACCGTCGTACGCGCCGACTCCCTCAAGCCCCGCCGCATCGAAGTCGCCCCCTACGGCACCGAAGGCGGCCTCGGCTCCTGGCTCAAGCCGCACTACGCCGCCGTACGCCCCTCGGACGGCAAGCTCCTCTTCCCCTTCGAGGGCGAGAAGCTCGTCGTGGTCGACCCGCGCACCGGCGAGTCCGACATCGAGCCGATGACGGCCAACACTCATCAGCACGGCGCGCAGATCATGGAGGACGGCACGCTGTTCGCGGTCGGCACGGGGCCCATCGATCCCTCGGAGGACAAGGGGCCCTCGCTGACCATGCGTACGAAGGACGGCGAGGAGAAGGTCTTCCCGCTCGAAGGCCCGCACGAGGACGTCGCCGTCTCCAAGGACGGCGGCACCGCCTACGTCTCCGGCGGCTTCACCCGCGACGGGTTCTGGAACGGGATCACCGTCATCGACCTGGAGAGCGGCGACACGCGTCGACTCCCGGCAGGGGAACGCCCGTTGGGCATCGCCGTTCTCTAGGCAGGGCGGCGACGGATGGGCAGGCCCGCGGTGGCGGGCCAGGCGCCCGCAGGCGTCCACGCGGCCCAGCGAACATATGCCGCATAAGATCACAGGCGTGCACCCACGATCCACGGCGCTCCGCGGCACATCCGTCGCCGCCCTCACCGCCCTCGCCCTGACCGCCTGCGGCGGCTCCGGAGTGCACGGCACGCCCGGAGCCGACGGCCTGCGTGACCCGTACTTCCCGAAACTGGGCAACGGCGGCTACGACGTCGCGCACTACGACCTGACCCTCGGCTACGACCCCGACGCGCACCGCCTCACCGGCACGGCGGAGGTCACGGCGCGCGCCACCCAGGACCTGAGCGCCTTCAACCTCGACCTCAAGGGTCTGGACGTGAAGAGCGTGAGTGTCGAGGGGAAGGACGCCTCTTTCCACCGTGACGGGCAGGAGCTGACGATCCGCCCGCCGGACGACCTCGACCAGGGCGAGACGTTCCGCACGACCGTCCGCTACTCCGGCGACCCGGAGACCATCACCGACCCGGACGACTCCGAGGAGGGCTGGCTGCGGACGAAGGAAGGCGCCCTGGCGCTCGGCGAGCCGACGGGCTCGATGGCCTGGTTCCCCTCCGACAACCATCCCTCGGACAAGGCCTCGTACGACATACGCCTCACCGTCCCCAAGGGCCTGAAGGCCATCTCCAACGGCGAGTTGACGCGCGAGTCGACCAAGAACGGCCGCACCACCTTCGCCTGGCACAGCGCGGAGCCGATGGCGAGCTATCTGGCGACCGTCGCCATCGGGCCGTACGAGGTGAAGAAGTCGACGACGAAGTCCGGCATCCCGGTGCTCACGGCGGTGGAGCCCTCCGAGGCCAAGGACAGCGCGAAGGCGCTCGGCCGCATCCCCGAGATCATGGAGTGGCAGGAGCTGAACTTCGGCCCCTACCCCTTCTCGTCGACCGGCGCGATCGTCGCCCGCGAGGGGGACGCGGGATACGCCCTGGAGACCCAGACGCGCCCCACCTTCCCCGGCGCCCCCGACACCGGACTGGTCGTCCACGAGCTGGCGCACCAGTGGTTCGGGAACTCCGTGACGCCCAAGTCCTGGCAGGACATGTGGCTCAACGAAGGCTTCGCCACGTACGCCGAGTGGCTCTGGGAGGAGGACCACGACGGCGACAGCGTGCAGGAGACCTTCGACCAGATCTACGTCGGCGACTACTACGAGGACAAAGAGGACAACGACGCCATCTGGGCCTTCCCGCCCGCGAAGCCGCCGTCCGCGGCGAACATCTCGGACAGTCCGGTGTACGAGCGCGGCGGCATGGTCATCCACAAGATCCGCCAGGCGGTGGGCGACGAAACCTTCTACGACATCGTGCAGGGCTGGACGAAGGAACACCGCCACGGCAACGCGGACACCGAGGACTTCACGCGGTACGTGGAGAAGCACGCGGGCGGCGACGCGGCGCGCGAGAAGGTGCGGGCGATCTGGGGGCCGTGGCTGTACGGGGACGGGAAGCCGGAGCGCCCGTAGGGCGTCACGGCAGCGGCAGTGGCAGCGGCTTGCGGAGCACGGCGCAGGGGCGGTCCGCGGCGAGGTCGCGCCGGTGGCCGATGACCTCGTAGCCGAGCGAGCCCCAGAAGGCGAGCCCGGCCTCGTTCCCGTCCAGGACGGCGAGCCGCACCCCCTCGCGTCCGTCCTGCCGGAAGCGCTCCTCGATCAGGCCCGCCAACTCCCGCCCGTACCCCCGGCGTTGCTGCCCCGCGTCGACCATGAGCAGGCCGATCCACGGGTCGGGGTCGGCGGGGTCGGGGTGCCGGTCCAGCGTGATGGCGACCCCGACGACCCGCCCCCTCGACCGCGCGAGGAGCACCTGGGCCGCCGGTTCGGCCAGCTCGTCCGCGAGCGCGGCGGCGACCTGTTCGGGCCGGATGTCGTCGGGGTCGGGGAAGTCCCCGGAGAGGGCGTGGAAGGCGCGGTTCGACGCGTACAGGGCGGTGAGCTCGGTGAGCAGCTCACCGGGGAGTGCGCCGTCCTCCGCGGAGGTGAGCGGTTCGAGGATCATGCGGCGCAGGTTAGCCGTGTTCCTTTGCCGCCAGGGATTTGAAGGCCCGCGTCTGGTCCACGATCGCGCGCTCCGTGGGGAGGCGTTCGATCGACGAGGCGCCGAAGAAGCCGACGATTCCCGTGGTGCGGGACAGGACGTGGGCCGCGTCCTGAGGTTCCGCGATGGGGCCGCCGTGGCACAGGACCAGGATGTCGGGGTTCACGCGCTTGGCCGCGTCGTGCATCTCCTGGACCGCCGTCGCCGCCTGGTCCAGGGTCAGGGCCGTGCCCGCGCCGATCGCGCCCTTCGTCGTCAGGCCCACGTGGGGGACCAGGACGTCCGCGCCCGCCCGCGCCATGTCCGCCGCCTGGCCGGGGTCGAAGACGTACGGGGTCGTCAGGAGGTCGCGGGCGTGGGCCTCGCGGATCATGTCGACCTCCAGGCCGTACCCCATGCCCGTCTCTTCGAGGTTGGTGCGGAACGTGCCGTCGTACAGGCCGACCGTCGGGAAGTTCTGTACGCCGGTGAAGCCCATCCCCTTCAGCTCGTCGAGGAAGCGGCCCATGTCCCGGAACGGGTCGGTGCCGCAGACCCCGGCGAGGACCGGGGTGTCCTTGACCACCGGGAGCACCTCCCTGGCCATGTCCACCACGATGGCGTTCGCGTCGCCGTACGGGAGCAGTCCCGCGAGGGAGCCGCGGCCCGCCATGCGGTAGCGGCCCGAGTTGTAGATGATCAGGAGGTCCACGCCGCCCTCCTCCGCGCACTTGGCGGACAGGCCCGTGCCCGCTCCCGCTCCGATCACCGGACTGCCCTTCGCCACCTGGGAGTTGAGGCGCGCCAGTGCTTCCTTGCGGGTGATCTGTGTCATCAGCTTCTCCTCGGGTGAAGTCGTGCGGCACGGCGATGCGGGGGTCACGGCGGCTCGTGGCTCACGGCGGGGCGTGGGTCACGGCGTCCGCTTCAGCGCGCGTGCGGTGATCAGTTCGTCCAGGCGGTCCGCCATCGTCACCGCGAACTCCGCGTCGTTGATGTGCGCGTCCACCTCATGGAGCCGTACGCCGCTGCCCCGCACCGTCGTCCGCAGCGCGCCGAGCCCGGCCTCGTCCGCCGCCGGGTCCTCGAAAGGGCCGCCCTCGACGTCCACCGCGGAGACCCCGCGCAGCGGCCAGAAGAACTCGACGGGGCCGCGCGCGGCGGCGAGCTTGTGGCCGAGGGTGGTGCCGAGCGCGGCCATCTCGTCGGCCGTCGTGCGCATCAGGGTGACCGTGGGGTTGTGCACGAGGAGCGTGCGGTCCGCGAAGTGGGGCGGGACCGTCGACGCGGGGCCGAAGTTGACCATGTCGAGGGCGCCGGGGGCGACCACCTGCGGGATGCCCGCGCGGCCCGCCGCGGTGAGGCGCTCGGGGCCCGCGGAGAGGACGCCGCCGACCAGTTCGTCGGCGAGTTCGGTGGTCGTCAGGTCCAGTACGCCGTCCAGGAGGCCGTCGGAGGCCAGCTTCTCCACCGCACGGCCGCCCGCGCCCGTCGCGTGGAAGACGAGCACCTCGTAACCGAGTTGGTCGAGGCGGGCGCGGGCCGCGTCGATCGCGGGCGTCGTCACGCCGAACATCGTCGCGGCGACCACCTTGCGGCCCTGGCCCGCCAGTTCGTCGTGGTTGCGCTCGAAGCGGCGGGCCATGCCCGCGGCGGCCGCCGCCGCGTTGCCCAGGACCTGCCGGGAGACCGCGTTGATGCCGGAGATGTCCACGACGCTGTACATGAGCGTGATGTCGCTGCTGCCGACGTACGGCGCCACATCACCGCCCGCCATCGTGCTGACCAGCACCTTCGGCACCCCGATCGGCAGCGCGCGCATCGCCTGCGCGGCGATCGACGAGCCGCCGCTGCCCCCGGCGGCGAGCACCGCGTGCAGCTCGCCCTTGCGGTGCAGGTCCAGGACCACCTCGGTCACGCCGTCCGCCATCGCCGCGACGGCCGCGCCCCGTTCGCCCGCGGTGCGCAGCTCGGCCAGGTCGTGCCCGGCCGCGCGGGCCACGGTGTCGGCCGTGACGTCGGGGGCGGGGGCCTGGGCGGGCGGGGGCAGTATGCCGGTGTCGACGAGCAGGGTGTCGCTGCCGTACTCCCTGAGCCGCTCGCGCAGCCAGGCGTACTCCGCGCCTTTGGTGTCGAGCGTCCCGACCAGCACCACGGTCGCCATGGCCCTCACACTCCCTCAAGTGGTGGGTGGTGCTGCCGATCCTGCTGCCGCCGCCGCGCGGAAGCAATGACCGCAGGGCCGGTCGACGGGGGCGGCGGACATGAGAGGGCCCCCCGGCGGAGATACCGCCGCGGACACACTAGGGCCCCCGGCGGAGATACCGCCGGGGGCCCTAGTGAACGTGGCTGTGAACCTCAGAGGCTATGAACCTCAGACGTTGACGCCGAAGTCCTGCGCGATGCCGACGAGGCCGGACGCGTAGCCCTGGCCCACCGCGCGGAACTTCCACTCCGCACCGCTGCGGTACAGCTCGCCGAAGACCATGGCGGTCTCGGTGGCGGCGTCCTCGCTCAGGTCATAGCGGGCGATCTCGGTGCCACCGGCCTGGTTGATGATGCGGATGAAGGCGTTGCGCACCTGGCCGAAGTTCTGCGAGCGGTTCTCCGCGTCGTAGATCGAGACCGGGAAGACGATCTTGTCGATGTCGGCCGGGAGGCCCGCCAGGTTGACCTTGATCTGCTCGTCGTCGCCCTCGCCCTCACCCGTGACGTTGTCACCGGTGTGCTCGATGGTCTGGTCCGGCGTCACCTTGTTGTTGAAGAAGACGAAGTGCTGGTCCGAGAAGACCTTGCCCTGCGGGTTCACCGCGATGGCCGAGGCGTCCAGGTCGAAGTCGGTGCCAGTGGTGGTACGGACGTCCCAGCCGAGGCCCACGGTGACGGCGGTCAGGCCCGGAGCCTCCTTGGTGAGCGAGACGTTGCCACCCTTGGACAGGCTTACTGCCATTGTTGGGAGTCCCTTCCCTCGTTGCGTACGAACGGGCTTCGTACTGGGGACGAAGCTACCGTCACCCCTATGAACGTCGACCGGGGTCCCAGAGGTTCCAGGTCCTTTTACTTTCTTTACTCATCTCTTGCGCCCCTCCCGTCACAAGCGGGGCGCGCCGCAAATACGGGTGACGTGGACCGGACAGACGCGGGACCATAGGACTCATGTCCGGTCCCTATGTCATCCGCGGCTCCGTCTGTCTGCCCGAGGCCGAGCTCATGTGGCGCTTCTCCAGGTCCTCCGGGCCGGGCGGTCAGCACGTCAACACCAGCGATTCGCAGGTGGAGCTGCGCTTCGACCTGGCCGGCACGGAAGCGCTGCCTCCGGTGTGGAAGGAGCGCGCCCTTGAGCGGCTCGCGAACCGGCTCGTCGGCGGCGTCGTCAGCGTGCGGGCCTCCGAGCACCGTTCCCAGTGGCGCAACCGCGAGATGGCGGCCACCCGCCTCGCCTCGCTGCTCGCCGAGGCCACCGCGCCGCCGCCCCGGCCCCGCCGCGCCACGAAGATCCCCCGGGGGATCAACGAGCGGCGGCTGCGCGAGAAGAAGCAGCGCAGCCAGACCAAGCGGGGCCGCGCGGGGGAGGGCTGGGGCTGAACACCGAGGCCCGGAGCTGAATCCCGGCCCGGCCGCAAAGGTGCGCGAGCAAAGACCGCGCAGCCCGGATCCGTCAGCCCAGCTGTCGGTACTTCCCCTTGAAATACATCAGCGGGCCCCCGTCGGCGCTCGGCAGATCAGCCGAAAGTACTCGCCCGATGACGAGGGTGTGATCACCCGCCGTCACTGTCTGTTCGGTCCGGCATTCCAGCGTCGCGAGCGCCCCGCCGACCAAGGGCGCCCCTGACGTCTCTCCCCTTGCGTAGGGGATGTCCTCGAAGAGCAGCCGGTCGCTGATCCTGCCCTTCATCGCGAACCGGCCCGCGATGTGGCGCTGGCTCTCGGAGAGCACCGAGACGCCCCACAGCGGCTGCTCGTCGAGCAGGTCGTCCATCCGGGAGCCCTCACGCAGGCTGACCAGCACGAGCGGCGGGTCGAGGGACACGGAGAGGAAGGCCGTCGCGGTCATGCCGACGTCCTCGCCGACCGGTGCCTGCGGGTCGTCCGCGTCCAGGGACGGCTCGCAGGCGGTCACCAGGACCACGCCCGCGGCGAGCCGGGACATGGCGGCGCGGAACTGTTCGTTGCTCACCCCCACAGGATGCCCGTCGGGGGACGGGACGCGTGGGGAGGGAGGTGCTGGGGGAGTCGCTGGAGCGCTCTCCGGAGATGTCTTCAGTACGGGAACCACGGGAGCGACGCTAGCCCTGCCGCCCCCGTCACCACATCGGGCCCTGGGCCGAGACCAGGCCTAGGACCGATGGCCGAGGCGGCCGCCGGGGCCCTCACCGGGCCCTCACCGGGCACGCTTCGGGCAAGTGGACTGGACCAACGAAGGCTTCCCATCTGTGACTTGAGTCACAGGACCCATATTTTGTTGACCCTGTGTACCGAGTGAGCTGCTCGCTGTGATTCAGTGACCGTGGCAATCAGACACTGAGAGAACTCAGGTACTGAGAGAACAGTAAGGGCGCTGCGAATCCTGGAGTTGCTGTCGAGGTCTCGGGGAGAGCGAGCAATGGAGACCGAGTCGGAGCCGTACGTCCGTCTTGCGACCCTGCGGCAGCTGCATCAGGTGGTGGCGGATCTCAACACGGCCCGGAGCCTGGCGGACACGCTGCAGACCGTCGCCGACGGCGTGGTCAACGGCCTTGGCTATGAGCTGGCGTGCGTCAATCTCGTGCGCCCTGACGGCGATCTCGTCGTCGCCGCCTTCGCGGGCAACACCGCCGCCGAGGCGCTCATCACCGGCCGGGTCGGCTCCCGTGACGCCTGGGAGAAGCGGCTCTCCATGGGCGAGGCCTGGGGCGCCCTGAGGTTCATCTCGTACACCGAGGGCTGGGTCCTCGACGAGGACGACGTCCCGCAGTGGTACACCGACGGACCCGAGCCCCGCTTCGAGGACGAGTGGCACCCCGCCGACCGCCTCTTCGCCCCGATGTACGCCACCGGCGCCGCCGGCGGCGAACTGCTCGGCGTGATCTCCGTGGACCGGCCGCGCAACGGCCGCAGGCCCGGCGCCTGGGGCCGCGAGGCCCTCCAGATGTACGCCTTCCAGGCCGCCATCGCGATCAGCAACGCACGGCTCCGCGCCAACATGCAGCGCGCCCTGGTCCGCCTGGAGCGCGAGCAGCAGGCGCTGCGGGCCAGCGAGGAGTCCTTCCGGCAGGCCTTCGAGTACGCGCCGTCCGGCATGGCCATCGCCGAGATGGGCGGCGACCAGCACGGGCGGATCCTGCGCACGAACGACGCCCTGTGCCGCCTGCTCGGCCGCCCCGCGTCCGCGATGCGCCGCTATTCGTTCTCCGACCTGGTCCACCCCGAGGACATCGGCACACTCCTGCGGACCTCCGCCGAGGGAGGCCGCGCCGAGCTGCGCCTCGCGCGGCGCGACGGGACGTACGTCTGGGTCTCCCTGCGCAACTCGGTCGTCGCGGACGCGGCGGACGGGCCGCGCTTCCTCCTGACCCACGTCGAGGACATAGAGGAGCGCAAGCGCCGCGAGCTCCAGCTCGCGCACCGCGCGTCGCACGACTCCCTCACCGGCCTGCCGAACTCCGCCGAGCTGCGCTCGCGCCTCAGCGCCCGGCTCTGTCGCAGGCCGCACGCGGGTCAGCCGAGCGCGGTGGACTCGCTGGACGCGGCGTACGACGGCGTGTACGACGCGGACGGGCAGCACAGCTTCGACTACGGCTCGAACAACGCGCACGCCCTCCAGCAGGGCGGCGAGGGCTTCGATCACCACGTGCACACCGTCGCGCCGCCCGAGGGGCACGGTGACACGGACGACGGCACCAAGGGCCTCGCGGTGCTCTTCTGCGACCTCGACGGCTTCAAGTCGATCAACGACCGCTTCGGGCACCACACCGGTGACGCCGTCCTCATAGAGGTGGCGAGGCGGCTGACCAGCGGCGTCCGCGACGGGGACACGGTCGCCAGGCTCGGCGGCGACGAGTTCGTCGTCCTCGCCGACGGCCTGGGCCGCGCCGACGCGCAGGACCTCGCGGTGCGGCTGCGGAACGCGATCATCCCGCCGATCCGGGTGGACGGGCGTGCGGTCCGGGTAGGGGCCAGTTTCGGCATCGGCTGGGCGCACTGCGGGATGTCGGCGGACGAAGTCTTGCACTCCGCTGACCAGCGGATGTACGTGGAGAAACGGTCACGTGCCAAGCAGCACAGGCGGGCGGGCTGAGGGTCCGGATGAGGTCAACGCCACCCCGTGACCTCACTCGGAGCGGGTAGGCTCCCCCGGTCAGCGATGTGAGGGAGTGACCTGGGAATGACGCCCGGCAATAACGGCGAACCTACGCCGAACGCGCCAGAGGGCGACGAGGACGTGTTCGGCTATCTGTACGAAGACGGACAGGCGGCCGGCGCCACCCCGCCCAGCGGCGGGGGCGGCTACGGATACCCGGGCACCCGGTCCTCGTACAACCAGGTGCGCGCGGTCGGCGACCGCCGCCCGAACGCCTACGGCACGCAGGCCGCGCCCACGTACGGCCAGCAGGTGCCCCCGCAGCAGCAGGCCTACGGCCAGCCGAACGCGCACTACGCCGCCCCGGAGACGCAGCCCGGCGGAGCCCCCGCGGGCCCGCAGTACACCCCGGCGTCCCGCGGCTCCGGCGGCCGCGGCGGCGGCCCCAACACCAAGGGCCTCCTGATCGCGGCGATCGCGGTCGTCGCGGTCGTCGCCATCGGGATCGCCGCGGCGATGCTGTCCGGCGGCGGCGACGAGGGCGGCGACAAGGAAGCGGGCGGCGGCTCGACGCAGGGCGAGACGGTCAAGCCCAGCGAGAAGCCGACCAAGGACCCGGCGGACCCGGTCGAGCTCCCGAAGACGGACGCGAAGGCGCTGAAGCTGGAGGGCGGCACGACGACGGCCTCGGACATAGAGGGCGCCGAGTCCGCGGGCGGTGCCTACGTGTCCGGGTTCGACAAGGTCGGTGCCCAGGTGACGTGGACCGTCAACGGCATCCCCAAGGCCGGCTCGTACAGCCTCCACGTGAAGTACGGCGTCCCCGGCAAGGACTCCAACGCCACGATCCTCGTCAACGGCAAGAAGCAGACCCGTCCCCTGAACATGGAGAACTTCGCGAAGGCGGATGAGGGGGACTGGGAGAAGGGCTGGACCAACACCTGGGCGGTGGTCCAGCTCAACAAGGGCACCAACGCGGTCACGCTCACCTGCGCCCAGAGCGACCTGTGCGGGACGACCGGGGCGAACATCGACCAGATGTGGCTCGTGGAGGGCAGCAACGGCTGACCCTCCACCGCCCGCCCGGGGTCACTCCTGGGGCTTCAGGAGCCCCAGGAACCCCGCCACCGTCCCGGCCATCGCCTCGCGAGCCGGGGCGAGGTATTTCCGGGGGTCTACGCCCTGCTCGTGGGTGGTGAGGTACTCCCGGACCGCTCCCGTGAACGCCGTGTTCAGGGCCGTGCCCACGTTGATCTTCACCATGCCTGCTGCGATCGCCGCCCGGATCTCGTTGTCCGGTACGCCACTTGAGCCGTGGAGTACCAGCGGGACCGGGACGGCGGCCGTGAGGGCGGCTATCAACTCGTGGTCCAGCGTTGCCGTGCGGGACGTCATCGCGTGCGAGGAGCCGACCGCCACCGCGAGGGCGTCCACGCCTGTGTCCGACACGTAGGACGCCGCTTCCGTGGGGTCCGTGCGGACGCCCGGAGCGTGTGCGTCCAAGGGGGCCTCGCCCTCCTTGCCGCCCACCTTGCCCAGTTCCGCCTCGATCCAGATGCCGCGCTCGTGGCCCCAACGCACCGCGTCCGCCGTCGCCTTGACGTTCTCGCCGTACGGCAGCTTCGACGCGTCGAACATCACCGAGCTGAAGCCGTCGGGGTGTGCGGCCCGCATGAGTTCCGGGTCCGTGACGTGGTCCAGGTGCAGGGAGAGCGGGGACGAGGAACTCTTCGCCACCGCTGCTGCCGCCGCCGCGATCGCGGACAGGTTGCCGCCGTGGAACTTCACGGCGTTCTCGGAGATCTGGAGGATCGCGGGGCTGCCCGCCTGCTCGGCGCCCGCGGCGATCGCCTCCGCGTGCTCCAGCGTGATCACGTTGAACGCGGCGACTCCGCGCCCCGCGGTGCGCGCGTCGGCTACCAGGTCGCCGGTGGATACGAGTGGCACGATGAATGTCCCCAATTCCTGGGCCGGTACGGCCCGTTGTGCGTCGCCCACGCGGTGACGCGTGCCGTCACGCCGCGGTGGCCTCCCCGGTCACCGCGACCCGCGTGAGCAGGTCTTCGTACACAGAGGGCACGAACTCGCCCGCCACGGGGGACGACACCGTCGCCGCCGAGAGGGCCACGGCGCGTGCGAGGCGCTCGGGCCACGGGAGTTGCTCCACCAGGGCGGAGAGCAGGCCCGCCACCGCCGAGTCACCGGCGCCGGTCGGATTGCCGCGCACGAGGGCGGGCGGGGCCGCCTGCCAGGTGCCCTCCGGTGTGACGGCACGCAGGCCCTCCGCGCCCAGCGACGCCACCACCGCGTGCGCGCCCCTGCGGCGGGCGTCACGGGCCGCCTGGGCGGGCTCGTGGGAGCCGGTCAGCTCGGCGAGCTCGTCGGCGTTCGGCTTGACGATGTCGGGGCGGGCCGCGACGCCACGGCGCAGCGCCTCGCCGCTGGTGTCCAGGAGGACGGGGACCTTGGCGGCGCGCGCCGCCCGTACGAGCGTCGCGTACGCGCCGACCGGGACCCCCGGCGGCAGGCTCCCGCAGAGCGCGACCGCGGTCGTGCCCCGACGCAGCAACTCCTCGTACGACTCCCGGAACGCGGACCACTCCGCGGGCGAGATCGCGGGGCCCGGCTCGTTCAGCTGTGTGGTGTCGCCGGTGGCCGCGTCGACCACGGCGAGCGTGCGGCGGCTTGCGCCCTCCACGGGCACGAGCGCGTCCGTGACGCGGGGCTCGTGCGCGAGGCGCTCGTGCAGGACGCGGCCCGTGTCACCGCCCGCGAAGCCCGTCACCGTCACGTCGTGGCCGATGGCCGCGAGGACGCGGGCGACGTTCAGGCCCTTGCCGCCGGGGCGTTCGGTGACCTCGGTGACGCGGTGCGAGGCGTGCGGGACGAGGGCGGGGACGCGGTAGGTGATGTCCAGGGCGGCGTTCAGCGTCACTGTGAGGATCACTTGTCACTCACCCCCGAGATCATGTGAGAACGCGCTTGCTGTCGGCTTCTTTCGGGGCTGATCATGCCAAAGAGAAGGCGGTTGGCCCAGAGGTCCGGGCCAACCGCCTGCTGTTTGTTGCCACTTCAACGGGGCGGCAACGGGAGGTGAAATCACCCCAGTCGGACCTAATTGGGCGCAACCACCCACTCGCCCTTGCGCATGACGCCCTTCAGCTCGAACTCCGCGTCCAGGACCACCAGGTCGGCGTCCTTGCCGGGCTCCAGCGAGCCGACCGTGTCGTACATCCCCAGCAGCCTGGCCGGGTTGGCGGAGATCGCCCGCACGACGTCCTCGACCGGGAGGCGGTCGACGGTCACCGAGCGCTTGAACGCGCGGTCCAGGGTGAGGGTCGAGCCCGCGATGGAGCCGCCCTCGACGAGGCGCGCGACGCTGTCCAACACCACGACCTCCAGCGGGCCGAGCATGTACCGCCCGTCGCCGAAGCCCGCCGCGTCCATCGCGTCCGTGATGAGCGCGGTGCGGGCCGCGCCCGCGTGGTGGAAGGCCAGCTCGAACGAGGCGGGGTGCAGATGCGTGCCGTCGTTGATCAGCTCGACCGTGATCCGCTCGTCCTCCAGGAGCGCGGCGATCGGGCCCGGCGCGCGGTGCCCGAGGGTCGGCATCGCGTTGTAGAGGTGCGTGGCGACGGTGGCGCCCGCGTCGATGGCTTCCTGCGTCTGCTCGTACGTCGCGTCCGTGTGGCCGATGGCCGCGATCACGCCGTGCTCGGCGAGCAGGCGCACGGAGTCGATGCCGCCCGGCAGCTCGGTGGCGAGCGTGAACATCTTGGCCCGCCCGTGGGCCGCGTCCATCAGCTTGCGTACGTCGGCGGGGTCGGGGTCGCGCAGGAGCGCCTCGCTGTGCGCGCCCTTGCGGCACGGCGAGATGAAAGGCCCCTCGAAGTGGATGCCCGCGATGTCGCCCTGCTCGGCCAGCTCGGCCAGCAGTCCGGCCCGCTGGGCGAGGAAGTCCATCTCGCCGGTGACGGTGGAGGCGACGACGGTCGTGGTGCCGTGCAGGCGGTGCGTGTGGACGCCCTTGAGTACGTCCTCGACGGTGCCGGAGGTGAAGGAGGCGCCGCCGCCGCCGTGGTTGTGGATGTCGACGAAGCCGGGGACCACCCAGTGGCCGGGCGGGAGGTCGATCGTCTCGGCGTCCGCGGGAGCGCTCCCGGAAATGCGCGTGCCGTCGACGATCACACGGCCGTTGGAAAGGGTCCCGGTGGGCAGGACCACCTGAGCACCGGCGAGGACCTTGCTAGTGGCCATCAGGTGGTTACCTCCGTGGATTGGGTGGGGTCGGGGGCGGGGTCGGGAGCGGGGTCGGTTCCTTCGAGCAGATCCCAGGCGAGCAGGCCCGCGCCCAGGCACCCGGCGGTGTCCCCCAGGGCGGCCGGGACGATGAGGGGCTGGGTCTGGAACGTGACGATGCGTGCCGTCATGGCCGCCCGCAGGGGTGTGAACAAGGTTTCCCCGGCCTCGGCCAGACCGCCACCGATGATCAGGGTGTGCGGGTCCAGGAGGGTGAGGGCGGTGATGAGGCCGTCGGCGAGCGCGTCGACGGCGTTCTGCCAGACCTCCCGTGCCCGCGGGTCGCCCGACTCCACGGCCTTCGCGCAGTCCGCGGCGTCCGCGTCCGGGTCACCGCTGGCCGCGGCCCAGGCCTCGCTCACCGCGGACGCGGAGGCGAGCCGCTCCAGGCAGCCGCGCTGGCCGCAGCCGCAGAGGGGTCCGCCGGGGCGCACGATGATGTGCCCGATCTCGCCCGCCGAGCCGTGGGCGCCGGGCTCGATGCCGCCGCCGATGCCGATGGCTCCGGCGATGCCGGTGCCCAGCGGCACGAACAGGAACCGATCGGCGCCCTTGCCCGCGCCGATCCGGCCCTCGGCGAGGCCGCCGGTGCGGACGTCGTGGCCCAGGGCCACGGGTACGCCTTCCAGCCTGCGGCTCAGGAGCTCGCGCATGGGGACGTCGCGCCAGCCGAGGTTCGAGGCGTAGACGGCGATGCCGCGCTCGGTGTCGACGATCCCGGGGATCGCGACGCCTGCCGCGGCGGCGGGTTCCCCGAACTCCTTGATCCCGTGGGCGCGGAGGTCGGCGGCGAAGTCGAGGATGGACTCGACCACGGCGTCGGGTCCGCGCTCCCGGCCGGTGGCCCGCCGCGCTTCGTGGAGCAGCGCGCCGTCCGTCCCGACCAGGGCGGCCTTCATTCCGGTGCCGCCCACATCGAGGGCGATGACGTGTCTCACGGGGACAGTCTCGCGCGTCGGCCGCGAGAGGTCTAGTCCACTTCGGGGGATTGCACCCGGGCAAAGGTCCCTTTCGGGGTGGGGTGCCCCTTTGTGCCGTACGGCCGCGTGGGGCTCGGCGCCGGGCAATCCCGCCGCTGCGGGGCGCTCGGCGCTGGCAAGCCTGTCGGTGCGGGGCGCTCGGCGCGGGCGATCCCGTCGGTGGGGGGGGGCTCGGCGCCGGTAATCCCGTCGGTGCGTCGGGCTCGGCGCTGGCAAGCCCGACGCTGCGTGGGGGGCTGCGTGGGGGCCCGGTAATCCCGTCGGTGCACGGGGAGACCTCCCCGCACACAAGCCCGCCGCTTCGCGGCGGATCTCTCCCGCCCACCCACCCATTACCCCGCAGGGCAATCGGGTGGGTGGGTGGGAATCATCCGCCGCGAAGCGGCGGTTCAGGGCTGGCACCCAACAGCCCGAGGAGGTCGCGGCGGTTCAGTGCCCGCATCCACCCGCCCCGGGAAGTCGCGGCGGTTCAGTGCCCGCCCCCGCCCCACCCGCCCCTGGGGAACGGCGGACTCAGGTCAGGATGACGCTCCGTGTCAGGTTCCGCGGGCGGTCGGGGTCGAAGCCACGGGACTCGGCCAGGGCCACGGCAAGGCGCTGGGCGCGTACGAGGTCCGCCAGGGGATCCAGCTCCTCGCGGGCGACCAGTTCCCCGCCCACCCGGGCCACGTCCCCCGCAAGCCCCTCAGGAAGCACGCCGAACATCCACGCCACCCGGCCGGGGCCGGTGATGGAGATCGGCCCGTGGCGGTACTCCATCGCCGGGTACGACTCCGTCCACGCCCCCGCCGCCTCCCGCATCTTCAGCGCGGCCTCAAGGGCGAGCCCGTACGTCCAGCCACGCCCCAGGAACGTCCACTGCTCGGCGGCGACCACGGAGGCCGGCAGCGGCTCGGTCACCGCGAGTTCCGCGTCGACCGCCGCATCCGCGATCGACTTCACGCCGGGGATGTCCCCGAGCCCGGCCCGCAGGAAGGCGAGCGCGGTCGTGGCGAAGCGGGTCTGGACGACCGACTCCTCGTCCGCCCAGTCCAGGACCGCCACCGAGTCGGCCGCGTCCATCACCGGCGTCTTCGGGTCGGCGGTCAGGGCCGTCGTCGGGACCACGCCCTTCAGTTCGCCGAGGAGCTCAAGAACCTCCGTCGTCGTGCCGGAGCGGGTGATCGCGACCACCCGGTCGTACGTCCGCCCTGCGGGAAACTCCGACGACGCGAACGCGTCCGTCTCGCCCTGCCCGGCGGCCTCGCGCAGCGCCGCGTACGCGATGGCCATGAACCACGACGTCCCGCACCCGGTGACGGCGACCCGCTCGCCCGGCTTCGGCAGTCCGTCGAAGGTCGAGGCGGCATCGGCCGCCCGGTGCCAGCAGGCGGGCTGAGTTGCTATCTCTGCTGCGGTACGCGACATGCGTCAAGGCTCCTTGCCGGTGGGACGTCATTGGTACGCCGTTGCACAAGCGATACTGAGGTGGTGTAGACCTCGTGTCCATACGCGAGGGAAAATCGCAGTTCACGTAGATCATCGAGGGTGGGAACAGCTGTGCAGCGGCGCGCGACAGGACTGACCGCGGCGATAGCCGCACTGGGCATGGCGGCGGCACTCGCCGGCTGCGGCGGTCCGGGCGACTCCGGCGACGTCACCCTCAAGCTGGTGGCCGCCGACTACGGCGACTCCAAGGCCAACAGCTCCCAGAAGTACTGGGACGAGCTGGCCGAGAAGTTCGAGGCCAAGAACCCCGGCATCAAGGTGGACGTCGACGTCTACTCCTGGACCGACGTCGACCGCAAGGTCAAGGAGATGGTCAAGGCGGGCGACGCCCCTGACATGGCCCAGATCGGCGCCTACGCCGACTACGCCGCGCAGGACAAGCTGTACCGCACCGAGGACCTGGTCTCCATCTCCACCCAGGCCGACTTCATGGCCCCCCTCTCCGAGGCGGGCGAGGTCAAGCGCGTCCAGTACGGCATGCCGTTCGCCTCCTCCACGCGCCTGCTCTTCTACAACGAGAAGATCTTCAAGGACGCCGGTCTCACCCCGCCGCAGAGCTGGACCGACCTCGCGGCCGACGCCAAGGCGCTCAAGGCGCGCGGCGTGAAGATCCCCTACGCCCTGCCGCTCGGCAAGGAAGAGGCGCAGGCCGAGACGATGCAGTGGCTGCTCAGCGGTGGCGGCGGCTACACCGACAACGTCGGCACGTACGACATCGACTCCACGCAGAACGTGAAGACCTTCACCTGGCTGAAGGACGAGCTCGTCGGCAAGGGCCTGACGGGCCCCACGCCCCCCGGCAAGCTCGACCGCGCCGAGGCCTTCGCCGCCTTCACGCGCGGCGACGTGGGCATGCTCAACGGCCACCCCACGCTGATGCAGATGGCGGCCAAGAAGGGCGTGAAGTACGGCATGGTGCCGATGCCCGGGGTGAACGGCAAGGCGCAGGCCACGATGGGCGTCGCCGACTGGATGATGGCCTTCAAGCAGAAGGGCCACCGCGAGGAGATCGGCAAGTTCCTCGACTTCGCCTACAGCACCAAGAACGTCCTGGACTTCTCGCGCGAGTACGACCTGCTGCCCGTGACGACCTCCGCCGCGCAGGAGATGACGGGCAACAAGAACGACAAGGCGCTCGCCGAGTTCCTCGACGAGCTGCCCACCTCGCAGCTGTACCCCGTGGGCAAGACGTCCTGGGCGCAGGTCTCCGTCGACGTCAAGAAGTACATCGGCAAGACCGTCGACGAGAACGGCAATCCGGCGTCGATCCTCGGTCAGATCCAGACCAAGGCGGCGACGGAGGAGAACGCGGAATAGCGTGGCCGGTATGACGGACGACACCGGCCTCTCCGAGCGCGACCGCGCGATCCTCGCCCTGGAGCGCCGCGACTGGGTGAGTGGTCCCGGCGCCAAGGAGCGGGCCGTGCGCGAGCAGCTCGGCCTGGTGCCGGTGCGCTACTACCAGCTCCTGAACGCCCTGCTCGACGACCCCCGCGCCCTGGCGCACGATCCGGTCACCGTCAACCGGCTTCGGCGCGTCAGGGAGTCCCGGCGCGGGGAGCGTTGAGCGTAGGGTCAGGCCCATGGGTGACCTTGTGTACTCTCCCGAGCTGCCCGAGCCCGTGACCGCCGCCGGGCGTGAGGGGCTCGCCGCGCTCCTCGCGCGGCCCGAGAAGGCCGTGATCGCGCTCGACTTCGACGGCACGCTCGCCCCGATCGTGCCCGACCCCGAGCAGGCCCGCGCCCACCCCGACGCCGTCCCCGCACTCGCCGCGCTCGCGCCGAAGGTGCTGTCGGTCGCCGTCGTCACCGGCCGCCCCGCGGGCGTGGCGGTGCGCTACGGCGGCCTCGCGGGCGTCCCCGCCCTCGAACACCTCGTCGTGCTCGGGCACTACGGAGCCGAGCGCTGGGACGCCGTCTCCTCCACCGTGCACGCGGCCGAGCCGCACCCGGGCGTGGCGTCCGTGCGCGCCGAACTGCCCGGCTTCCTGGACACGATCGGTGCCTGGCGCGGCACGTGGATCGAGGAGAAGGGCCGCGCGGTCGCGGTCCACACCCGCCGCGCACAGGACCCGCAGGCCGCCTTCGAGGCGCTGCGCGAGCCCCTCGCCGAGCTGGCGTCCCGCCACGGCCTGATCGTCGAACCGGGCCGCCTGGTCCTGGAGTTGAGGCCCCCGGGCATCGACAAGGGCGTGGCCCTCGCCGACTACGTACGCGAGGTGGGCGCCGAGACCGTCCTGTACGCGGGCGACGACCTGGGCGACCTGCCCGCCTTCGCGGCCGTGGAGAAGCTCCGCTCGGACCAGGTGAAGGGCCTCCTGGTGTGCAGCGGCAGCGGCGAGGTGGCGGAACTGGCCGAGCGGGCCGACCTGGTGGTGGACGGCCCGCGCGGCGTGGTGGCGCTGCTCGGCGTCATCGCCGCTCGACTGGACTGAATCAACCCCCCTGATCCGCAACGAGGTTGGGAAGATCCGGGATCGGGTTGCCGAAGTCGTCGCGGGTGATCCCGTCGTTGACTGCCGTGCCGAGCCCGCGAGCGGGGGAGTGCCGGTGGCATCGCGCGGCTGGAAGGTGTTCCAGTACAGGTCGTTCATGTACGTACTGACGCTGTCCTTGGCGGGAGGAATCCTGCGCACGGGGCGTCTGGCCGCATCCGTACCTTTGGGAGCCAGCACCGTTCCTAAACAGTGAGCGGGAGTGGGGCGTGGATCCACTCCCGGTCGCTGCGCTCGTCCCGAACGGTCTTGGGCGAGCTGGGTTGCCGCATTCGCGTCCCCGGTGGTGACACCACTCGTGGTGGTGGTCCGGTGCGGGGTGGGCGGGTTCCCTCACGCCTGAGGCCGTGGGGTGCGGCCTGGGCGGTCCGATGCCCCACACCATCGCTCTGGTGGTGTGGGGGCGGTGCCGTCCGTCGCCGCGCTCCATGGCCTTGGGCGCGCCGTCCGATCACGATGCTTGCCGCGTCGTGTCGGGTGGTCTTGCGGGTGGGGGTGCACATCGGCTTTTGCCAGTGCTGGGCGCCCCACTTGCTGGTGTAGGCCGGATCGACGGCGATCACCGTGATGTGCTGTTCGGTGGCCATCGAGGCCAGGCGGGCCGCGAGTTTCGTGGTGGGGAAGCGGGAGATCAGGCGGCGGAAGCGTTTCTTGCGGCCGTGCCTCTCGCGGGTCTTGGCGTTGGTGAAGTCGAGGTCTTCGATCGCGATCGCCGCCGCCCCGCAGGCCTTGGCCCAGTGCAGCAGGCGGCTGGTGGCGTGCCGGATCTGCGCGTCACGATGCTGCGTGGTGCCGGTGAGGTCGTAGAAGAAGCGTCGCGGCTCGCCGACGGGGTTGCCGTGAGCGTCCAGGCGCCAGGCCGCGTAGTGATCGTCGTTGGTGTCCACGCCGATGACACCGCCCTGCCCGGCGAGTGCCGCCTCCACGGTCAGGGCCGACGGCTGGGTACGCTGCCAGCAGGCGGTGACATACCAGCGCCCGCGCACCGGGTCGTGATGGATGCGGTACGCGATTGCCCGATCAGCGAAGGCCCGGTCGCCCCACTCCTCACCGCGATGCGCGAACGCCACGGTGTCGGGCAGCCGGTAGCGCCCGTGCGGGGCGTTGGCCAAGTGCGCCAGCGGGGCGGGGAGTTTGATCGTCAGTTCGCCGCTTGGGGTGATGCGGATTGTCTCGTTGCCGCCCTGCTTGCCAGTCTCGCCGTCGGCGGCCAGGAACATCCGCGCCGCCTCCCACCGTCGTCGCCACGCGGGTTCGTCGAGGCCGGCTGCCGCCAGATGATGGCGCGTGTTGGCCAACTGCCGACCGCCGCGGACCACATGGACCCGCCCCGCCTCCCAGTCGGCCACAGCCTGCGCGTGCCGCTGCTCAAGGATCGCCAAGCGCCGGGACTTGGCATGCCACTCTCGCCGCGAGCGATAGCCGCCCGGCGTGCGCTTCGTGCCCTTCGAACCCAGCGGTTTGACCAGGCGCTGGCGCAGCATCGCGATGCCCGCCTCCAACGAAGCGATATGTGCGGCCAGTCCCCGCCGGGACAGCGCCCACTGATCATGGCTGGCCTTCGTGATCGCCCCCGCCCACCGTGAGGACGACAGCGGCGTCAACGCCCGCTTGCGCACTGTCCATGCCGGGGCGTCATGCCCTACCCCGGCCGCACACCGCGCCTTCAAATCCCCAGACGCCAACGACCCGAGATGCAGGCCGACTTCACGTAGGACCGCCTCATCGTTGGGCCCGAGGTCTTTCAGGCGGGCGCGGATCGCCACCCCACCCGCAGCGGGCGCGACGAACGGTGAGGCCAGCACCCGCAACCCGTCAGCAACCACTGCCCGCACCCCCAGCCGCTCTACTGCGCCTCCCCGTCATGGCCTGATCAACGAGCCGTACCCGCGCAGGTCACCCATTCGGCCGAAGAGAATCCGTTCCCAGCCCTCTGGAGGTCGTGTCCGGCACGGGTCGCGTGCCCTCCGCGGCTAGCCCTCCAGCGCCCGCAGCTGGTCCAGGAACCACTGCGCCGGCGGCAACGCCGTAGCCGCCGCAGCGAGCCGCTTCGTTCGTTCTGCCCGCTCCTCCACCGGCATCGCCAGCGCAGCGTGCAACGCGGCCGCCGTCCCCGTCACGTCATAAGGGTTCACGACAAGCGCGTCCTCGCCCAGCTCCTCGTACGCCCCCGCCTCCCGCGAAAGCACCAGCACGCACCCCTCGTCGGAGACGACAGGCACCTCCTTGGCCACCAGGTTCATCCCGTCCCGGATCGGATTCACCAGCGCCACGTCCGCCAGGCGGTACGCCGCCAGCGACCGTGCGAAGTCGTCCTTCACGTGCAGCACGACCGGGGTCCAACCCTCCACCCCGTACTCGGAGTTGATCTCGTCGGCCACCCGCTGCACTTCCGCCGTGTAATCGCGGTACACCGCGAGGTCCTGCCGCGAGGGGTAGGCGAAGGCCACGTGCACCACCCGCTCCCGCCACTCCGGCCAGGACGCCAGCAGCTCCCGGTAGGCCCGCAGCCCCCGCACGATGTTCTTCGACAGCTCCGTCCGGTCCACCCGGACGATCACCCGTCGGCCCGACCCCACCTGCTCCCGCAGCGCGACAAGCCGCTCCTCCACGTCCGCACGGCGCGACCGTTCCCGCAGGAAATCCGCGTCGGCCCCGAGCCCGTGCACCCCGATCCGCGTACCCGACGTACCGCCGAGGACCGCCACGCAGCACTCCGTGAACGCGTCCGCCCACCGCCCCGTCAGGAACGCCGCCCGGTCGGCGCCCAGGATGCCCCGCAGGAGCTGTTCCGCGACGTCGTCCGGCAGCATCCGGAAGTAGTCCACCGGCGCCCACGGCGTGTGCGAGAAGTGGCCGATGCGCAGGTCCGGGCGGAGTTCGCGCAGCATCCCCGGGACCAGCGCCAGGTGGTAGTCCTGGACGAGGACCGCGGCGCCCTGAGCGGCGCTCTCCGCGAGCGCTTCGGCGAAGGCCCGGTTGTAGGTCTCGTACGACGCCCACTGGGCCCGGAACTCCGGTCCGAAGGCCGGTTCGAGCGGCGTCTGGTAGAGCATGTGGTGGACGAACCACAGCACCGAGTTCGCGATGCCGTTGTACGCGTCGGCGTGCACCCCCTCGTGCGAGCCCGCGTCGATGTCGAGCATCCGGACCCCGGGCTCGCCCACCCCGCGCCGCACGGCCTCCCGGTCGCCTTCACCCAGCGCCGCGCAGACCCATAGGGCAGCAGGGTCGGAACCGTCGGAGTCCCCGATCGCGCTCAGCCCGGAGACGAGTCCGCCGCCGCCCCGCTTGGCCGTCAGCTCCCCGTTGTCCTCCAGGGCGTACGTGACGGGGCCGCGGTTGGACGCGACGAGGACCTGGGCGGCGGCGTGCTCGGAGACCATGTGCCGAACCTAGCCCTTCCCGGAAGCGCTCAAACGTACGGCCGGACCCGTGGCGGGCCCGGCCGTATACATTCAGCGAAATCAGGGAATCCGGGGAACCCAGGGACCCGCGGCTAGTCCCGCCTGCTCCTCGCCGCCGCCACCGCGAGCGCGCCCAGTGCGCACAGGGCGATCGCGAGGCCCGCGTACAGCATCGTGTCCGAGTCGCTGCCCGTGTCGGCCAGCTGGGGCGGGGCGTCCGCGCGTCCCACGGGGCCGTTCTGCGGCTCCTGCGGGGCAGGACGTGCCTGCACGCGCTGGGCGAGGATCGCCGAGGTGCACGGGTCGTCGCCGCCCCGGACGGATGCGGGGCAGTTGCTGCCGGGCGCCGTCACGGTGACCACCCTGACCTGGCCCGCCGTGCAGGAGACCGTCAGCTTCTGGGTGACGGTGACCTTGCCGTGCGGGCGGACGTCGCCCTTCCAGACGTACTTCGAACCCTGCTTGGTGACCTTGCCGCTGCTCGCGACGGGCTTGGTGCCGGGCGTCACCTGCCAGGACGCGGTGGCTCCGGTACGCGTGCTGCCCGAGGGGTTCTTGATGGTGATGGTGTTCTTGACGTCGCTGCACACCGGCGCGGTCCGCCGTGCGGGCACGTTGGTGATCCTGACCGGCGGCTGCTTCCGCTCGATGACCGGCGCGGCCCCGCACTTGGGGTCGGTGCTGCCCGCGTCGCAGTTGGAGCGCGGGGTCTCGACATCGACGTTGTTGAGCAGCTTGCCGTCGCCGCTGACTGGGTCCTTGATCTTGACCGAGTACGTCACCGTCGCCGTCTCACCGGCCGGGATGTCGCCGGTGTAGCTGATCTTCGGCTTGGTGTACGAGACGTCGCCGGTGCTCGCCTTCGCGTCGTCGTTGTACGTCGCGTCGTCGAGGTTGTCCGTCAGGTCGTCGCTGAACTTGGCGTTCGGGTAGTCGAGCTTGCTGATGTTCTTCGCCTTGACCGTGTAGGTCAGCGTGCCACCCGGCTTGATCGTCTTGGGGCTCGCCGTCTTCGTCACCTCCAGGTCGGGGACCGGGACGGAGAGCGCGAACGCCGAGGGGACGTACGTGTCGCCCTTCGTGGAGAAGCTCAGCGTCGTGGAGGTCGCGCCGACCGGGATCGGCTCGGCGGCCGGGGCGCGGGTACCGCTGCCCGTGACGTCGAACTCCTTGGCGTCGATGGAGAGGTTGTTGGTCATCTTCGGGTCGAGGGCGCCGTCGTCCTCGCTGATGAAGAAGTTGTTGGTGCTGCCCGTGTGCGCCTCGGTCATGGTCTGGCCGCCGACCAGGAAGCGGTCGCCGGGGGTGTTCCAGTCGCCTTCGTACGCGGTGACGCTGGCGCGCGGCTTGCCGTCCGTGCGGTAGAAGCCGTCGACCGTGACGCTGGTGGCGGGCGACGTGGAGCGCTGCAGGACGTGGCCGCCGTAGACGTAGACGTTGCGGCGGTCGGGGGCGTGGTCGTCGTTGGGGCCGTCGTACTTGTAGACGACGGTGAGCGACCAGCCCGCGACGCAGCCCTTGCCGGTGGGCGCCCAGATGTCGCCGACCGCGACCGGGACGGGTGCTCCGGTGCCGGTGACGCCGCTGAAGAGGCCCGTGATGTCGGCCTCGCCGGTGTAGTAGTGCGGGCCGTTGGTCGACGCCGGGTCCTTGACCAGGTTCGCCGGGGTGACCTTCGAGGGAGGCGCGCCGTCCACGCCGACGGCGGGCACCGCGTCCAGGGGTTCGCCGGGGGATGGCTGCACGTCGGCGCCCGAGATGTCGCAGCGCCTCAGCTGGGCGCCGCTGGGGCCCTTGTACGTTCCGTCGTTGCCGCCGAAGAAGAGGCGTGCGTACGCGACCTTCGCGCCGGGCGGGATCGCGACCTGGCCGGTGCTCGATCCGTGTTCGGGGTCCATGCCCGCGGCGTTGATCCGCTGCATGACGAAGGTGTTGTTGTTGTCGCGGCCCTGGCCGTCCGCGGCGGTGGCGCAGCGCGCCGCCATGTCCGCGGGCGTCGTCGGGCAGCCCATGACCGTGTTGCCGATGGTCCTGAAGTCGCCGTACAGCGATTCGTCGTAGCGCTTGGCGAAGGGCTCGATCACATCCGCGGCGGCGGGTGCGGCCGCGGCGCCGAGCGCCCCTGCCGCGAGTCCGGCCGTGGCCAGGGCCACACCGCCGATGCGTCGCGCGCTTCCCATTACCTGTCTGACCCACATAAGTGGGAAATGTAGACAAAACGCCCGGTCTTGGGCGGTTACGCCACGCGGCGAGCGGTGTACTCCGCGATGTCGGCCATCGGCGGCCGCTCCTCCGTGTCCACCGAATGGGTCCGCGGCTCGAACCCGTCCGCACCCCGCTCGAACTGCGTGAGCTCGGGGCGTACGAGATGGCCGCGCGCGAGCCGCAGCTGCGCCGTCCGGTAGATCGCCGCCGCCATCCGGCCCAGCGCCTGCCCGTCCTGGTGCCGGTGCTTGCGCACGCCGACATCGACCTGCGCGAGCGCGTCCAGGCCCACGGTGTGCAGGGCGTCGACGAGCAGGCCCAGCTCCACTCCGTAACCGACGGGGAACGGCAGCCGCTCAAGGAGTGACCTGCGCGCCGCGTACTCGCCGCCCAACGGCTGGACGAACCCGGCCAGTTGGGGCCAGTGCATGTTCAGCAGCGGGCGCGCCATCAGCTCGGTGACCCGACCGCCCTGACCTGCGGTTCCAGCCAGCGGACGGTCGTACATCGCCTTCACGAAGTCCACGTCGGGCTCGGTCAGGAGCGGGCCCACGATGCCGGTGACGAAGTCCGCCGAGAACTCCCTCAGGTCCGCGTCGACGAACGCGACGATGTCACCGCCGGTCACCAGGAGTGAGCGCCACAGGACCTCGCCCTTGCCGGGCACGGCCGGGATGCGCGGCAGGATCTCGTCCCGGTGCACGACCCGCGCGCCCGCCTCACGGGCGACCTCGGCCGTACGGTCCCGGGATCCGGAGTCGATCACCACGAGCTCGTCGACCAGGCAGGCCTCCTCGACCAGCTCCCGGCGGATCTCGGCGACGATCTCCCCGACCGTCTCCTCCTCGTCGAGCGCGGGCAGGACGACACTCACCGAGGCTCCCGACGCCCGTTTGGCGGCGACGAGTGCGCTGAGCGGACGGTCGGCAACGGACCAGGAACGCCTGGTCAGCCAGCGCTCGGCCTCTTCCAGCACGGGTTGCTCCTCCTGTGTGTGGCCTACATGTGATCCATCTCGCGGTTCGGACGACTATCTCAAGGGTCCAGGCCGTCGGTTACAGTCTTGAACAACGCGGATGACCATCGCATGTCGGGGGTCGACGCGTAACAAATGCCCTGGGCCCCCAAAGCCCCGGCGCCATACCGCTCATCCAGAGGGGCAGAGGGATACGGCCCGTTGAAGCCCCGGCAACCATCCCGCCGACCGCGCACGCGAGGTCTCGGTGGGGAAGGTGCCAATTCCGTCTCGTGACGAGATGCGTCACGGGGAAGATGAGGAGAAAGGGCCTCGCCTCCATGGCTGCGCAGACTGTCGGAACGTTCGAAAACACCCCCTCCACCACGGGTTCTGTGGACCTCGGCCCCGCATCGGGCCTTTCCTGCCGCGAGTGCGGCGAGCTGTACGCGCTCGGCCCGATCTTCGCCTGCGAGGCCTGTTTCGGCCCGCTCGAAGTCGCGTACGACCTGCCGACCGGTGACCCCGAGGCGCTCCGGAAGCAGATCGAGTCCGGCCCCGACAACATCTGGCGCTACGCGCCTCTGCTGCCCGTCCCCGCGGACGTGGCGTCCAAGCCGAACATCAACCCCGGCTGGACCAAGCTCGTCAAGGCCGACAACCTCGCGCGTGAACTCGGCGTCGAGCAGGGCAAGTTGTTCGTCAAGGACGACTCCGGCAACCCGACGCACTCGTTCAAGGACCGTGTCGTGGCGCAGGCCATCGAGGCGGCGCGCGCGTTCGGCTTCACCACCCTCTCCTGCTCCTCCACCGGCAACCTCGCCGGCGCCGTCGGTGCCGCCGCGGCACGCGCCGGCTTCCGCTCCTGCGTGTTCATCCCGCACGACCTGGAGCAGGGCAAGGTCGTCATGGCCGCGGTCTACGGCGGCGAGCTCGTCGGCATCGAGGGCAACTACGACGACGTGAACCGCTTCTGCTCCGAGCTCATCGGCGACCCGCTGGGCGAGGGCTGGGGCTTCGTGAACGTGAACCTGCGGCCGTACTACGGCGAGGGCTCCAAGACCCTCGCGTACGAGATCTGCGAGCAGCTGGGGTGGGTCCTTCCCGACCAGCTGGTGATCCCGATCGCCTCGGGCTCGCAGCTCACGAAGATCGACAAGGGGCTCAAGGAGCTCATCGCGCTCGGCCTCGTCGAGGACAAGCCGTACAAGATCTTCGGCGCGCAGGCCGAGGGCTGCTCGCCGGTGTCGACCGCCTTCAAGGCCGGGCACGACGTCGTCCGGCCGCAGAAGCCGGACACCATCGCCAAGTCGCTCGCCATCGGCAACCCCGCCGACGGGCCGTACGTCCTGGACATCGCGCGTCGCACGGGCGGTGCGGTGGAGGACGTGAACGACGAGCAGGTCGTCGATGCGATCAAGCTGCTCGCCCGGACCGAGGGGATCTTCGCGGAGACCGCCGGTGGTGTGACGGTCGGCGTCACGAAGAAGCTGATCGAGGCGGGCCTCATCGATCCCTCCCTGACCACGGTGGTCCTGAACACCGGTGATGGCCTCAAAACGCTTGACGCTGTCGCTGAGACTTCGCAGGCCACCGCTACCATCCGGCCCAGCCTTGACGCGTTCCGCGCCGCCGGGCTCGCCGACTAGCCGCCGTAGGGCCTGACCGCCGTCGTCGACGGCGGTCGTGGTCCGTCCTCGCGCAGTTCCCCGCGCCCCTGAAGGGGCCCCACACACCCCGAGGTGAAATCAATGAGCGTCAAGGTTCGCATCCCCACCATTCTTCGCACCTACACCGGCGGTCAGTCCGAGGTCGCCGCAGAGGGGGCGACCCTCTCCGAGGTCATCGCCGACCTGGAGGCCAAGCACGCCGGTATCGCGGCCCGTGTCCTGGACGACCAGGGCAAGCTGCGGCGCTTCGTGAACGTGTACGTGAACGACGACGACGTCCGTTTCGAGCAGGGCCTTCAGACCGCGACGCCGGACGGCGCGGGGGTCTCGATCATTCCCGCCGTCGCCGGTGGTTGATCCTTTAAAGAAACACCCTGCGTAATCTTCATTGCCCCCTCCGCGAGAGAAGCGGAGGGGGCAATTCCATGTGGTTGAGCGCGGTACAGTTGGGAAGCGAGCTTCCCCGTTTGTGCCGAGCGCATATACGAAGTCGCCCCGAGGGCGACAAGAAGTAGCCAAAGTGCACTGCCCATTTGCCCTTCTCGTGGCATTTGTCTGGCCCGACTTGCCCTGAACTCCGGTAAATCCTCCGCATATTTCCGATCAGGCGTGCCCAGAATTCTCGTCCGATTGACCTGTTGCAGAGGGCAGTTGGACAGATACATTCAGCCGCGGTCGACGCGTTCCGGCGCACGCCTCCACAACCCATTGGGGGGGTGAGGTCTGACCCGGGTCCGCGAAGTGCGGGTCCGTGCAAGGGCCAGTAATAGGGGAGTTAGGCATGGCTCAGGGCACCGTCAAGTGGTTCAACGCGGAGAAGGGGTACGGCTTCATCGCGGTCGACGGTGGTGCGGATGTTTTCGTCCACTACAGCGCGATTCAGATGGACGGCTACCGCACCCTTGAAGAAGGTCAGCGAGTTGAGTTCGAGATCTCGCAGGGCCAGAAGGGTCCGCAGGCGGACATGGTCAAGCTCGCCGTCTGATCTCGGCGCGATCGGCCAGCGACTTAGCGAGTGACGAAGGGCCCGTATCCCCACAGGGGGTGCGGGCCCCTCGTACGTCTGGGATCCGTGAGAGGCGCTTGCACTCGCAGGGGTCGAGTGCTAATCATTGGGCTTAGCACTCTCCGAGTGAGAGTGACAGAACTTGGATCGGGTCGGTGAGGCCCGCAGGCCGGGTGGGGCAAGGAACCACAAGGCTTGCAGGCCGTCCGTCGCGGGCGCTGGCGCGATCCGGAAGCATGCCACCCCTGTCCGGGAGGACCACTTCACATGGCCAAGATCATCGCGTTCGACGAGGAGGCACGGCGCGGCCTCGAGCGCGGCATGAACCAGCTCGCCGACGCCGTCAAGGTGACCCTGGGCCCCAAGGGTCGCAACGTCGTCCTCGAGAAGAAGTGGGGTGCCCCCACGATCACCAACGATGGTGTTTCCATCGCCAAGGAGATCGAGCTCGAGGACCCGTACGAGAAGATCGGCGCCGAGCTGGTCAAGGAGGTCGCGAAGAAGACGGACGACGTCGCCGGTGACGGCACGACGACCGCGACCGTCCTGGCGCAGGCGCTGGTCCGCGAGGGCCTGCGCAACGTAGCCGCCGGTGCCAACCCGATGGCCCTCAAGCGTGGCATCGAGAAGGCCGTCGAGGCCGTCTCGGGCGCCCTGCTCGAGCAGGCCAAGGACGTGGAGACCAAGGAGCAGATCGCTTCGACCGCCTCCATCTCCGCCGCCGACACCCAGATCGGCGAGCTCATCGCCGAGGCGATGGACAAGGTCGGCAAGGAAGGCGTCATCACCGTCGAGGAGTCGCAGACCTTCGGTCTTGAGCTTGAGCTCACCGAGGGCATGCGCTTCGACAAGGGCTACATCTCGGCGTACTTCGCCACCGACATGGAGCGTATGGAGGCGTCGCTCGACGACCCGTACATCCTGATCGTCAACTCGAAGATCTCGAACGTGAAGGACCTCCTTCCGCTCCTCGAGAAGGTCATGCAGTCCGGCAAGCCGCTGCTGATCATCGCCGAGGACGTCGAGGGCGAGGCCCTGTCGACCCTGGTCGTCAACAAGATCCGTGGCACCTTCAAGTCCGTCGCCGTCAAGGCCCCGGGCTTCGGTGACCGCCGCAAGGCCATGCTCGGCGACATCGCCATCCTCACCGGTGGCACCGTCATCTCCGAGGAAGTCGGCCTCAAGCTGGAGAACGCGGGCCTCGACCTCCTGGGCCGCGCCCGCAAGGTCGTCATCACCAAGGACGAGACCACGATCGTCGACGGCTCCGGTGAGAGCGACCAGGTCCAGGGTCGCGTCAACCAGATCCGCGCCGAGATCGAGAACTCGGACAGCGACTACGACCGCGAGAAGCTGCAGGAGCGCCTGGCGAAGCTCGCCGGCGGTGTTGCGGTCATCAAGGCCGGTGCCGCGACCGAGGTCGAGCTCAAGGAGCGCAAGCACCGCATCGAGGACGCCGTTCGCAACGCGAAGGCCGCCGTCGAAGAGGGCATCGTCGCCGGTGGTGGCGTGGCCCTCATCCAGGCCGCCGCTGTCTTCGAGAAGCTTGAGCTCGAGGGCGACGAGGCCACGGGTGCCGCCGCTGTGAAGCTGGCCCTGGAGGCCCCGCTGAAGCAGATCGCGGTCAACGCCGGCCTTGAGGGTGGCGTCATCGTCGAGAAGGTCCGCAACCTTCCCATCGGCCACGGCCTGAACGCCGCGACCGGTGAGTACGTCGACATGATCGCCGAGGGCATCCTCGACCCGGCGAAGGTCACGCGCTCTGCCCTGCAGAACGCCGCGTCCATCGCCGCACTGTTCCTCACCACCGAGGCCGTCATCGCCGACAAGCCGGAGAAGGCGGGCGCTGCCCCGGCCGGCGGCGGCATGCCGGGCGGTGACATGGACTTCTGATCCGCCTCTGGCTGATCAGCGGTTCATCGCTCCACGCGAACCGAGGGCGGCACTCCTTCTCACGAAGGGGTGCCGCCCTCGGGCGTTTTCCGGGAGCCGGGAGCGGTGCGGGCTACGGCAGGCGGTCCAGGATCCAGGTGCAGAGTTCTTCCGTGACCAGGGTGTGGCCCTCGTTCTGGGAGGCGCAGAGGTACTCGTCCAGTTCGCTGTCCTCGGAGTCCGCGACCGGGTCGTACAGCTTGCTGTGGTCGTCGATCTCGCGCAGGGCGATGGCGCTGACCGACGGGACGAAGCAGTGCTCGCGGATCTCCGCCTCCGAGCCGAGGCCGATGAGCGCCGGGATCTTGTCGAGCTCGTCGGCCAGGATGCCGAAGCCCTCCAGGGTGCCGCCGGGTGCGCCGTCGATCTCGGGCAGGGCCGAGGTGTGGATCTTCGGCTTGCGCAGGGTCACCACCCGTAGCTGGGCGATCAGTTGGTCCACCCCGGCGGACTGGGTGTAGAGGTTGGTGCCCGTGATGGCCAGGCCCTTGCCGCGGAAGGCCCGCTCACCCGCCGGGACGCCGTTGCTCTCGCCGGTGCGCACGCCGTTGGCCACGCCGATCTTGTGCGGGTGCCGCGGCCAGCTGCCGACCCGCTCCAGCTCCGCGAGGAACTCGGTGCGCTCCTTGTCGGTCTCCGGGGTGTCGTCCCACTCCGCGATGTGCTGCCACAGCAGCTGCCGCGCCGCCGTGCTGTTCATCTGCGTCGAGAACGAGTCGTTCAGGCGCCGGATGTAGTGCGCGAAGGCCTGGAGCGCGAGGGGGATCCAGGCGCCCCGGTGCGGGCTGTCGTAGGAGAAGTACAGCGTCGTCTCGTGCTCGTCGCCGTCGTGCTCCATCTTCGCAAGGGCGTACCGCGCGACGAGGCCGCCCATGCTGAAGCCGCCGACCGTCAGCCGGTGTTCGCCCGTGCGCCGCCGGATCGCCTCCTGGATCGCGGCCTTGGCCACCACCGCGTTGTCCAGGATCGAGGCACTGCGCTCGTCGAAGCCGACCAGGATGACGTCCCTCTCGCGGGCCCGCAGTTCGCTGATGAACGCGTACGGGCCGCGCTCCAGGGTCTCCCAGGAGAAGTCGAGGTCGCTGGGCCCGATGTTGAAGCCGTCGGCGAGGATCACCGGGCGGCGCAGGCCCTGCTCGGCATCCGCGAGATACACCCACGCGGTGCCGCCCGGCAGCTCCCAGGTCTGGTCGGGCTCCGGCGCGGCTGAGGGGGCTTCCCTGGGGCCCGGCGCCAGGGTGATCGGGGGGTGGGCGCGCAAGGCCTCGGCGATCTGCTGTTCGTTGGGCTCGGTCATGAGGGTCCCCTCCGGGGGTGCGACTCCGACTTCGATGACATGCACTCCGATGACGTTCGGTGTCATCTTCGATACGTCGGGTAGCAGCCGGTAGGTGGTCCCGGCTTTCCACTCGGGGAGCGGGGGCCTTTCGGACAGGGGTGTGTTGGCCGGTTCGTCCGGTGACCATCGCCTTCCGGGGCATGCGTGTTCCGGAGGTGGGCCCCCGACCGGCGAGGGCCCGGACGGGGGCCTACGAGGGCGGGGCCTCGTAGGCCGTGTCAGCGTGCAACTCGGTCAGCATCGGGGTGCTGACGCGGCGGAAGTATGTCGCGAAGAGGACCGGGGAGGGGCTGCCGGCATTGCGCCTTCGCGCGGCGGGTCAACGTTCGTAGTGGTACCGGCAGGAGGCGATACGGATCTCGTCCTCGACGATCTTGTAGATGAGGCGGTGCTCATCGGTGATGCGGCGGGACCAGTAGCCCTGGAAGCCGTGCTTCAGAGGCTCGGGTTTGCCGATGCCCTCGTTGCCGTTGCGTGCGATGTCCTGGAGGAGTGTATTGATCCGCTTGAGAACCCTGCGGTCCTGCGTCTGCCACCAGACGTAGTCCTGCCAGGGGGATTCGTCCCAGACGAACTTCATTCGGCGAGCTCCCTGACTGTGCCGCCACCGCTCTCCAGGCGGTCGATGGATGCCAGTAGGCGACGGGCGTTCTCAGGGTTCCGCAGCAGGTAAGCCGTCTCCTTCAGGGACTCGTACTCCTCAAGCGCCACGATGACGACCGGCTCCCGGCCCGCGCGGGTCACTATGACTTCCTCGCGGTCGTCTGTGACGGCGTTGAGCGTCTCGGCGTACTTCGCTCGCGACTCTGTGTAGGTCATGGTGCGCATCGCGGCCTCCTCGGTGTTGTACGACTTCCTGTACGTACAGGAAACTGTACGGTCTGGACCTTGGGTGGGCAAATGGGTCATGCGTGTGCCCCGTCCTGTGGGCTGCGGGTGGCGGCGCGCGCAGCCGCCGCGTGGGAGTGGACCGCTGTGGGCGGCAGGGGTGCCGCCGCGCGAGGTGGTCCGGGTTCGCCCCGGCAGGGGCCGCAGGTGCCGCCTGGCAGGGCCTCGGGGCGGCCGGGTGCTCCGCATCTCCCGCATTCCAGTACGCGCAGTACGGGGCGGGGGGCTGGCTCTGGCGGGAGCTTTGTCGTGAGGCGGCTGCGGATCAGGGCCGCCGGGCTGTGGACGGGGGTCGGGAGGCCTGCGGTCAGGGCGCGGAGGATGTCCGGCTCCGTGGCGCCCCGCGTGAACCATTCGGTGACCTGGGGCTCCAGGGCGACGCAGTCCGCGTACGAGAGGGAGAGCACGGGGGCCGTCCGGCCGAGAGCCGCCAGGAGGATGAACGCGCGGCTGCGGGTCGGGTGCCGGGGTCTGTCCGGCTCGGTTTCCGGTACGTCGCCGCGCGTGAAGGCCGTCCACCAGGCGTCGTCGCGCGCGGTTCTGGAAAACCACGTTCGAGTGATCCAGCGGGGGCTGTCGGAGCCGCGCAGGTGTTCCCTGCCGCGTCTCAAGTGCCCTGCATCCTGAAGTTTGTTGAGGGCGGTCCGGAGCGCGCACTGGCCGTATGGGAGGTGCTTGGCCAGGGTCTTTACGGAGATGTCCGCGCCGTCGGGGAGCCGGTCGAGGCAGGCTGCGATGGCTGCCTCTCGGGGCGGGAGGTGCGTGAAGTCGTCGTTCGTGCGGGGCCGTTGTTCGGGCGCCGAACGTTTTCCGTAACCCGGATTGGCCATCGGGTGCGGGGTCGCGTGCGCGGGGCGGAAGGCAGCACTAAGCTTGGCGTCAGCCATGGGTCGAAAACTCTGCTTTCGATCGTGATGGTTAAACCCCCGCAGGTGTTCCAGCACCGGGCGGGGGTTGTTTTTGTTCGTTAATCGGGCACGCTAGAGCGTCGTCACGCTGCGTGGCAAGTCGAAGCCCGAAAGTGATCGACTGTGCCAACTCCAAGGGAGGGAGGGCGGGTTGAGGCCCGCCTCCCGTTCCTTGAAAAGAGGGCTCGGCGCTGGTGGCTTGAGCCTCGGGGTCAGTTGTCCTTGAGGTTCGCGATGAACTCGGACCAACTGGCGGCCCGGAACACGAGCTTCGGGCCGGTGGGGTTCTTGGAGTCGCGGACGGGGACGATCTCGGGGTACCCGTCGGCTACTTCGAGGCAGTCGCCGCCGTCTCCGGCGCTGTACGTGGACTTGCGCCAGCGGGCCATCTCCAGGCAGTTGCCGCCGTCAGGGCCGCTGTAGCTGGACCTGTGCCAAACGATCCTGCTCGATCCGGGCTCAGGGGTGTTGTTCCTCATGTTCGTAATCGTGCGCCACCGACTCGACTACGGCCAGGGATTCTTGGGGTGAAAGACCCAACGCTTGCAGGAGGCTGAACGTCAGGGTGTGGCGCGCGACCGTGGCGGGGTCGTCGATCAAACGTCCCGTGTCCAGCCCGTCGACGAAGCAGAGGGTCGGGGCGTCCGTGAACTCCATGAGCTTCAGGGAGCCGCCCATTCCTGCGTGGGCCCCGGCGCTGAACGGCACTACCTGCAGAATGATTCGGTGCTGACGTGCCAGGTCGGCTACGCGACGCAGAGCTTCAGCCATCACGGCCGAGCCGCCGACCGGACGTCGGATCGCGGCCTCATCCATAATCACCCACAACAGGGGCGCTGTTGGGTCCTCGACGAGGCGCCCGCGATCCATGCGTGTCGCTACCAGTTCCTTGATCTCGTCGTCCGTGGCCAACGGCCGGTAGGACCGGAACAGTGCGGCAGAGTACGCCGGGGTCTGGAGCAGGCCGGGGATCAGTAGCGGCAGATAGTGCTTGATGGTGGTGGCGGTCGTCTCCATCTCCGCCGCCTCGGCGAAGTGGTCCGGATACTTGGACTTGGCGAGAGCCTCGCAATTGCGGGCGAAGAAGCCCCCCGTACCCAGAACCTCATCGAAGTGCTGCGCGTACTCCAGGTGCATCCGACGCGTACCGGCCTCCAGTTGGCCGATGAACGAGCCGCTGACGAACAGCGGCGCGCCCAGGGCCTCCTGGCTGATCCCCTTCCGCTCCCGTGCGTGACGGAGTTCGCAGCCCAGGAGGGCGCGGGGGTTGGACGAGGGGTCGAGGTCCTTGGGGCGCGTCATGGGGCAACTCCTCATCCAACAAGCCGGTTTGTTGGGGCGTGGCTGCTTCTCAGGCTACGCACCGCCGACCACGCTGGGTGAGGAAACAGCAACACCCAGTGTGAGAGGCAGAGACCATGGCGCTGACGGCGGAGGAGCGGGTGCGGGCGGCGGAGGAGGCCGTTCGGCAGTTGAGAGCGGGGCTCGAAGAAGTCGGCGTCAGGCTGCCGTCCCTGCGGATGGACCCGCTGACGGCGGCGGCCGAAGGGGCGCTCCCCTTGGTCGAGTTGGGGCGCTGCAACCTCGACACCGCGCTGCGGCTCGCCGCCGTACTGGAGGGTGCGCGATGAACGGCGACCCGATGGTTCCGGAGACAGGGACGTACGCCGTCGACTTCAGGGACGGCAGTGTCGGGCAAGTGATGGGGTGCGAGGGAGGCCTCGTACAGCTCAGGCCGCTGCGTGGCGGGCGGGAGTGGGACTGCCCTCCGGAGTCCGTGGGGCAGGCACCGCCAGGGGAGGTGCTGCGGGAGAAGGTGCGGCAGCTCAACCGGGAGAGGCGGTTGCCATGAGCGAATCGCGGAGGCAGGCGACGGCCACGCTTTGTACGCACGTCGAGATCGACGACGAGGCAGTGGAGACGGCCAAGCGTCTTGGCGGCCACAAGACGAAGACGGCTGCGGTGGCGCACGCGCTGGAGGAGTACAACAAGCGGCTGGAGCGGGCCGCCGCGTACGACAGGTTCATCGAGCTCGGCCGGGACTGGGACGTCGAAGGGGCTGAGGCGGCGCACCGCGCCGAGAAGGAGGCATGGCGCACGTGAGTCGCTACCTGTTGGACAGCTCTGCGCTCTGGCGGATTCTGCGGGACGACGCGCTCGCCGCCAAATGGCGTGAGGCCGCGGCGGACGGTGACATCCGCTCGTGCTATCCCCAACGTGCGGAGTTCCTGATGTCAGCCAGGAACTGCAAGCAGTACGAGGCCTACCGTGCCTTGCTGTCGGACCTCTATGCAGACGGCTCCGTCCCCAAGGGTGCGGCCAAGTGGATCGGAGCCGTGCAGCTGCGCGCTGCCGAGAAGGGGGCGCACAAGGCACTTTCCGCCGTCGGCCTGCAGATCTGCGCGACTGCGGCCCACCACGGCCTGATCGTCCTGCACGACGACAACGACTTCGTGACGGCTGAGAGGTTCGCCGTCGAGATGCGTCAGCGCAATGTGCGGGAAGGGCCGCTCGGGGACCGGTAGCGGCGGCTGCCGTGAGCGGCGGCTGCCGTGAAGGTCAGCGGACCGGGAAGCCGAAGGTGTAGCCCTGGTTCTTGAGCCGGGGGATGAGCGTGCGCAGGGACTCGACGGTCTGGGTGCGGTCGCCGCCCGCGTCGTGGAAGAGGAGCGTCGGCCCGTTCGGCAGCTCTCGCTCGACCGTGGCGACGATGGCGTCCGTGCCGGGGCGCTCGAAGTCCTTGGTGTCGACGTTCCAGCCCAGCGGGCGCATGCCACGCTCGGCGGCGAGCTTGCGGCTGTGCGGGGTGAAGGCGCCGCCGGGCGCGCGGTAGTACATCGGGCGTACGCCGCCGGACGCCTTGGTGATCATGCGTTCGGCGTCGAGGATCTGCTTCGACTGGTAGGCCTTGGAGTCCTTGTCCATGCCGGTGTTGTGCGACACCGAGTGGTCGCAGAGGCGGTGTCCGGCGGCGACGACCTTCTTCACCATGTCCGGGTGGGCCTCGGCCTGCGTCCCCACCATGCAGAAGGTGGCCTTCACGTCGTACTCCCGCAGTACGGCGAGGACTTCGGGCGTCCACTGGGGGTCGGGGCCGTCGTCGATGGTGAGGTTGATGCCGCGCTCACCGGCCTCCGAGGCGTGCGCGATGGTCGCCGAGACCGGCTTGACGGCGCTGGGCTTCTTCGCTGGCGGTGATGAGTCGCCCGAAGCCTGTGCCGTCCACACGGAGGCGCCGGTGGCGAGCATCGTCACCCCGAGCGCAGCCCCGATCAACTTGCCGTACCAGCCACGTCCAACGCTGTGCCGCGCCATGTCCGCCCCTTTGCGTCCCGTCCCGTGCCGCGCTCCGGTCCCTCGCGGCCACCTGGCAGGACGAGGTTCGGCGGCCGGAGGATGCACTGAGGGCGCGTCCGTTACCGATCAAGGACAATTCCGGGGAAGTTCGCGGACAACCCCGAGCGGCGACCGGGGACGGGGCGGTGTGCGGGGTTAGCGTCGGCGGCATGGACGTTGATCAACGACGTTGGCGGCAGTGCCTCCTCAGCGGGGCGGTGTTCGCCGTGTGCATGGCCGGCACGACGCTGCCGACTCCCCTCTACGGCCTCTACCGGGAGAAGTTCGGGTTCTCCGAGCTGACGGTCACCGTCGTGTACGCCGTGTACGCCTTCGCGGTGATCGGCGTGCTGCTTCTCGCGGGCAACGTCTCGGACGTCGTGGGCAGGCGTCCGGTACTGCTGTGGGGCCTGGCCTGCGCGGCCGCGAGCGCCGTCTGCTTCCTGTGCGCCGTCGGGATGGGCTGGTTGTACGCGGGGCGGCTGTTGTCCGGTCTTTCCGCCGGGCTGTTCACCGGGGCCGCCACGGCGTACGTGATGGACACGGCACCGCACGTCGGCGCATCCCGGGCCACGTTCGTGGCGACGGCGGCCAACATGGGCGGCCTCGGCTGCGGTCCGCTGCTCGCGGGTGTGCTCGCGCAGTACGCCGCCTGGCCGCTGTACCTGCCGTTCGCCGTGCACCTCGCGCTGGTCGCGGTCGCGGCCGTCGTCCTGCTGCGGCTTCCGGAGACGGTGCGGGAGCCGCGTCCGCTGAGCACGGTGCGGCCGCAGCGGCCCGGGGTGCCGCCGCAGGTGCGGGCGGTGTTCGTGCCCGCGGGGATCGCCTCGTTCGTGGGGTTCGCGCTGTTCGGGGTGTTCACCTCGGTCAGCCCGGAGTTCCTCGCGGAGTCCCTGGACGTGGAGAACCACGCGGTGAGCGGCCTTGTCGTCGCGCTGGCCTTCTTCGCCTCGACCGCAGGGCAGTTGGCGACGGGCCGGGTCGGGGTGGGGCGGTCACTGCCGCTGGGGTGCGCCGGGCTCCTCGTAGGCCTCGCGTTGCTCGCGGGCGCGCTGCGGTGGGACCTGTTGTGGCTGGTGGTGCTGAGCGCGCTGGTCGGCGGGTGCGGTCAGGGTCTCGCGTTCCGCGGGGCGCTGGCGGCGGTGGCCGAGGCGTCTCCCACGGACCGGCGCGCCGCGGTGATCTCGACGCTGTTCGTGGTCGCGTACACGGGCATCTCGCTGCCGGTCATCGGCGTGGGCCTGCTGACGGGGCCGATGGGTCTTGAGGGGGCGGGGCTCGTGTTCATCGCGTGCATGGCGGTGCTGGTCTCGACCGCGGGGGTCTATCTGCTGCGGCGGCCGGTGGGGGCGGGGGCGCGGGCGTAGGCGCGTATCCCTCAGGCCGCCGAGTGGGCGATGAACGTGACTTCCTCGTGGTCGGCGTCCAGGGCGATGTTCAAGGAGGCGTTCATCGCGGTGGCCACGCGGCGGAGGAGGGGCAGGGTGGGTACCGCGTCCGCGCCTTCGATGCGGGAGATCTTGGCCTGGGTTAGTCCCGCCCGCTCGGCGAGCTGCGTCTGGGTCAGGCCGAGTTCGGCGCGGCGGTCGTACACAGCCTTGGCGAAGGCCATGGCGAGGCGAATCTCGGCGCGGTCGGCCTCGGCCTCCGGTGACTCGGCGTACCCCTCGCGGAGCTTCCTCTCGCGGGCCAGCTTCCAGCGGGTGTGGCTCATTTCGTGTTTCCTGCCTCGGGCTACAGGTTGCGGTAGACGTCGCGCCGGTTGCCCACGTGGACGACCAGGATCACCAGGACCTCGTCACGGATCTCGTACACCACTCGGAAGCTGCCGACGCGCAGCCGGTACAGGCCGTCATGGCCCGTGAGCTTCTTGCTGTCCGCGTCTTCACGACGTGGGTCGTCACCGAGTGCGGTGAGAGCCGTCAGGATGTGCAGGGCTTGTTGTCGGTCGATGGCGCGGAGTTGGCGCTGAGCGTAGGTGGTGAAGCGGAAGGCGTACTTCACGCGGCGTTGCCCTTGCCCTTGCCGCCGTCTGCTTCGAAGAGGTCTGCGAGGAGCTCGGCCATGCTGACGGTGGGGTCGTCGCGATGCTGCTCGGCCTCGCGCGCGGCCAGCTCGTCGCTCGCCTCTTCGAGTGCGTCCAGGACCTCTATGGGGACCAAGGCCGCCACGCGCTTCCCCTTACGGGTCAGCACGGTCACCTCGCCCGCCTCGGCCTTGTCGACGACCTCGGCGAGATGGGCGCGGGCTTCACGGATGGTGACGTTCTCGCTCATGACGCAAGTGTACGCATCAATGTGTACACGCGGCATGATCCCGAGATCAGCCGAGGGCGGCACCCCCGTCATGCGCGGGGTGCCGCCCTCGGGCGCTGGTGGCCCAGGGGCCACCGGGAGGATCAGACCGCCGCCGGCTGCCTCTCCTTGCCGTCGTCGCCTTCGACGGGCGTCGGTGCCGAGGGGGCTGCCTCGCCCCGGGCCACCACCGACTCGCCCGCATCCACATCCGCGTTCAAGTCCACCAGCATCTGCTTGCTGAAGCCGAAGAAGTACGTCGCGAAGAAGCCCACCACATAGCCGACGAGGAGACCGCCGCCGTAGATCGCGATCGTCAGGCCCAGGCCCTTGTTGCCGTCCAGGAGCGGGAACAGGGCCCAGCCCGACGGGCCGATCGCCGTGGAGCCGACCTTCTCGCCGATCATCGAGAAGAACCCGATGAACGCGCCGCCCGCCGCGCCGCCCACGCACGCCGTGATGAAGGGGCGGCCGAGGGGGAGCGAGACGCCGTAGATGAGGGGTTCGCCCACGCCCAGGAAGCCTGCGGGGAGTGCCGACTTGATCGTCGTACGGATCGACTTGTTGTGCTTGAGGCGCTTGTAGACCGCGATCGCGCAGCCGACCTGGCCCGCGCCCGCCATCGCCAGGATGGGGAGCAGGACCGTGAAGCCCTGCTGCTCGATCAAGGTCGTGTGGATGGGGATCAGGGCCTGGTGCAGGCCCAGCATCACCAGGGGCAGGAACAGGCCGCCCAGGACCAGGCCCGCGAACGCGCCCGTGTTGTCCAGGAGCCAGTTCGCCGCCGTGCCGATGCCCGTCGAGACCTCGCCCGCCAGGAACATCAGGCCGAAGATCGTGACCAGGCCCGAGAGCAGGACCGTGATCGTCGGGGTCACGAGGACGTCGAGCGCCTCCGGGACCCACCTCCTGCACCACTTCTCGATGTAGGTCGCAAGGACCGCCGCGCCGAGTGCGCCGAGGACGCCGCCCTGGCCCGGCGACAGCTTCTGACCGAACGCCTCGATGTTCGCGACACCCGGGAACACGATGATCGCCGCGACCGCGCCGCCCAGGATCGGCGTACCGCCGAACTCCTTCGCCGTGTTGTAGCCAACGAACACCGCGATCAGCGCCATGAACCCGGAGGCGATCGCCGCGAGCGCCGGGGTGATGCCCGGCAGCCACTCCAGGTTGATCAACAGGCCGTTGATGCCCGCGATGATGCCGCAGCCGATCAGGGCCGGGATCAGCGGCACGAAGATGTTCGCGATGCGGCGCAGGAAGAGCTTGAAGGGGGTGGAGTTCTTCGCCTTCCTCGCCGCCCTGATCTCGGCACCCTGCGCCGCCAACTCATCGGCGGTCAGGACGTGTTCGGGGGCCGCGGTGGGCTCAGCCGACCTGGCCTCCTCCACCAGTGCCTCGAACTCCGGCGTGACACGGGCGACCGTGCCGGGGCCGAGGACGATCTGGTACGTGTCGTCCTCGACCACGCCCATCACGGCGGGCAGCGCCTTCAGGGCTTCGTCGTCGACGAGGGAGCGGTCGGCGAGGCTCAGACGCAGGCGCGTCATGCAGTGGGCGATGGAGGTGACGTTCTGGGCTCCGCCGACGAGGGGAAGGATCGCGGCGGCTGTGGCGCGGTTCTTGTCAGTTGCCATGGTGCGGGGTGCCTTGCTGTGCGTGCGGGGTGGCGCTGTTCTTCCAGCGGCTCGGGGTCAGGTGGTGCGGGTCGTGCGCGAGGTGTCGAGGGCGGCCCTGAGGTGGCCGTCCGAGGAGGAGAGGAGGTCTGCGGCCGTGGGGCCGTCCACTTCGCCGAGGATGGCGAGGATGGCGTTCTTCACCTCCCCGTCGGTGGCTGCGAGGGCCGTCTCGATCTCCTCGTCGGAGGCACCGGTGGCCAGCGAGACGATCCGTCGTGAGCGGGCGCGCAGCTTCTCGTTCGAGGCGCGTACGTCCACCATCAGGTTTCCGTAGGTCTTGCCGAGGCGGATCATGGTGATCGTCGACAGCATGTTGAGGACGAGCTTCTGGGCCGTGCCCGCCTTCAGGCGGGTGGAACCGGTGAGGAGTTCGGGGCCGACGACGACCTCGATGCCGTGGTCGGCGGCCGCCGCGAGACCGCTGTCCGCGTTGCAGGAGAGGCCGATGGTGAGCGCGCCCTTGCGGCGTGCGTGCTCCACCGCGCCGATCGCGTACGGGGTGCGGCCGGACGCGGAGATCCCGACGACGACGTCGTCCGCGGTGAGGCGCAGCCCGTCCAGGTCCTCGGCCGCGAACTCCTTGCTGTCCTCCGCGCCCTCGACCGCCGTGACCATGGCGCTCGGGCCGCCCGCGATGAGGCCGACGACCTCGGCCGGGTCGGTGTTGAAGGTGGGCGGGCACTCGGAGGCGTCGAGCACTCCGAGGCGTCCCGCCGTGCCCGCGCCCGCGTAGATGAGCCGGCCGCCGCGGGCCATGCGCGCGGCGGTGCCGTCGATGGCCGCGGCGATCGCCGGGAGCTGCTCGGCGACGGCCGCGGACACGGTGGCGTCCTCGCCGTTCATGATCTTCGCGATCTCCAGCGTGGGCTGCCGGTCGATCTCGGAGAGCTCGGGCCGGAACGCCTCGGTGGTGAGGGTGTCCAGCTGGGCGCGGAGTTCGCCGTACGTGTCACCGGACCCGGGCCCGGACCCGGACCCGGATTCGCTTCCGGGGGCGGGGGAGGGGGTGGCGTCGGTCGTGGAGGTCATGAGGTGCGGCTCTTTCGTGTGCGGCGGGGGGTGGCGGGGGGTTGCGGTGCGCCCTTGGGAGGGGCGGAGGTCAGCGGCTGCCGCCGCGCGGGCTGTGCCGGTGCGCGAGTGCTTCGTACGAGGCGGCGAGTGCGGGCGCCGCGGTCTCGTACGTCCGCTGGGCGACGCCCACGAACAGGCAGTCCACGACGAGCAGCTGGCTCGTGCGCGACGACATCGCGGCGGGCCTGAGCTCGCTCTCGCGGGCGGTGGAGGTGGTCAGTATGTGATCCGCGTACTGCGAGACGGGGCTGCCGGGGCGCCCGGTGATCGCGATGGTCGTCGCCCCGCGTTCGAAGGCGACCCGCAGCGGCTCGATGACGTCGCCGGTCGACCCGGAGTGCGTGATCGCGATGGCCACGTCCTTGGACTGCAGGGTGACGGCGTTCGTGACCGCCAGGTGCGGGTCGGAGTGGGCGAAGGCGATGTGGCCGATGCGAAGCAGCTTCTGCGCGAGGTCCTGGGCGACCAGGCCGGACGCGGCCACGCCGTAGATCTCGGCGCGGGGTGCGACGGCGAGCGCGGCGACGGCGGCGCCGAGCTGGACGGTGTCGAGGCCGCCCGCGGTGTCGGCGAGGGTCTGCTGCTCGTCGTACGCGAGCTTCGCCACGACGTCCGCGATCGGGTCGTCGACGGCGATGTCGGCGGTGACGGCGGGCGCGCGGCCCGACTGCTGCTGGGCGGCGAGTCCGGCGAGGGCGAGCCGCAGGTCGCGGTAGCCGGGGTAGCCGAGGAGGCGGGCGGTGCGGACCACCGTGGCCTCGCTGGTGCCGGTGAGCTCGGCGAGGCCGGTGACCGTGAGGGCGGCGCAGCCCGCGGGGTCGCCGGCGACGGCTTCGGCGACGAGCTGCATGGAGCGGGTCATGGACGGCGCGAGGGTCCGCACCTTGGCCGCGAGGGCGGCGGGGGCGGGGGGCGCCGCGCCTGCGAAAATTTCCTTCACGTTGTTGGTCACGCTTGAAAGATATTTTCGGACGCGGGATGGGTCAAGAGTGCTTTGGTCCCGATCTCGGATGGATCTTCGAGTGGGTTGCGCGTGGGGTGGACAATGGCTGCATGGACGCGATCGACCCCTTGGAGCAGGCGCTGCACGCCGCTCGTGCACTTGTCCTCGCCGACCTGGTGACCCGCGAGGTCGCCCAGGCCGAGGTCGTCTCGCTGGTCGAGGAGTCGGTGGCGCACCGCCGCTGGTGGGTCGAGCAGTGGCCCGAGGGCGTCGAGTACGTCGCGGGTCTCGTCGCCCAGGATGTCCAGGACGCGCTCCTGGAGCGCTACGGCCGCTGGCCGCTGTGCCCGGTCTGCGGCACGGGTGATCCGCATGCCCTGGACGTGGAGCCGGAGTTGGGCCCCGACCCGCACTGGGTGTGCGGCAAGGCGGGCGTGGTCGTGGCGCCGGTGGGCGGCCTGACGTGACAGTCTTCATTGACCCGCCGACCTGGCCGGGCCACGGCCGCATGTGGTCGCATCTGGTCAGCGACGTCTCGTACGAGGAACTGCACGCGTTCGCCGCGGGCATCGGCGCCCCGGCGCGTGCCTTCGAGCGCGACCACTACGACCTGCCCTCGCACCGCTACGACGACGCGGTGCGCGCGGGCGCGGTCGAGATCGGCTCCAAGGAGCTGGTGCGCAGGCTGACGGACGCGGGGCTGCGGAGGCCCAAGGGCAGGCCCGCCTAGGGCGAGTCGAGCCTAGGGTGGCCCGCATGATCACGGTTCACCTGAAGTACGAGATCGATCCCGACCGCATCGACGACTTCGAGGAGTACGGCCGCCGCTGGGTCGTCCTCGTCAACCGCTTCGGCGGCGACCACCACGGCTACTTCCTGCCCAGCGAGGGCGACAGCGACATCGCGTACGCCCTCTTCTCCTTCCCGAGCTTCGCCGCGTACGAGCAGTACCGCACCGACAGCGCGACCGACCCCGAGTGCCAGGAGGCCTTCGACCTCGCGCGCCGGACGGGGTGCATCCGGCGCTACGAGCGGCGGTTCCTACGGCCCCTGGAGTGAAGGCTCCTGGCGCGTGGCTTCGGCTGAAGAGGTCGTGACCACGCGGCTCGGTGTCCTGCGGTGCAGGCGCAGGGAGACGGTGACCGCCGCGATCGCGATCGCCGTCATGGCCGCGCCCGCCCATGCCGTGGAGGCGTAGCCCAGCTTGAGGTCGATCACCGTGCCGCCGAGCCAGGGGCCGCCGGTGTTGCCCAGGTTGAACGCGGCCGTCGTGGTCGCGCCCGCGAGGGTGGGGGCGGCGCCCGCGACGTTGAACATGCGGGCGTTGAGGGCCGGGGCGGTGTAGAAGGCGGAGACGCCGAGGAGGAACGAGAGGGAGATCGCCACGGCCGCCGTGCCGGAGAAGAGGGCGAGGGCGACGAGGAAGACCGTCGAGGCCACGATGCCGCTCAGCAGGACGCCGAAGAGGTGCGCGTCCGCGATGCGGCCGCCGATCGCCGTGCCGAGGAGCGCGCCCGCGCCGAAGAGGCCGAGGACGGTCGGGACCCAGCCCTTGTCGAGGCCCGCGACGTCCGTCAGGAGCGGGGAGAGGTACGAGAACGCGCAGAAGACGCCGCCCGCGGCGAGCGCGGTGATCGCGATGGAGAGCCAGACCTGGCGGTCGCGGTAGATGGCGAGCTCTTGCTTCAGGCGGGGCTTCTCGGCGGGGAGGGGGATGCGGGGGATGAGGGTGAGTACGCCGACGAGGGCGATGGCGGAGGCGGCACCGACCGCCCAGAAGGCGGACCGCCAGCCGAAGTTGTCGCCGAGGAACGCGCCTGCGGGTACGCCGAGGACGTTTGCGATGGAGAGTCCGCCGATCATCACGGCCATGGCGCGGGCGCGCTGGTTGACCGGCACCATCGCGATGGCGACGGCCGCGCCGACGGCCCAGAACCCGGCGCAGGCGAACGCGCTGATGACGCGGGACGCGAAGAGGATCTCGTAGGTGGGCGCGAGGGCACCGGCGACCTGGCCCAGGCCGAAGACGGTGATGAGGGTGATGAGGGTCGTGCGGCGGGGGAGGCGGAGGGTCGCCACGGCGAGGAGGGGGGCGCCGACGACCATGCCGATGGCGAAGGCGGAGATGAGGAGGCCGGCGCGGGGGATGGAGACGTCCATGTCGTCCGCGATGGGGGGCAGGAGCCCCGAGAGCATGAACTCGCTCGTGCCGAGGGCGAAGACGGCGAGGCCGAGGATGTAGACGGCTACGGGCATGCGGGTCCGTGGCCTGGGGGCCTTGGGGGTAGGGGCCTTTGGGTCAGGGGCCTTTGGGTCAGGTGTCGGCATAACGTGGTGAACGTTGGGGGTGGGGGTGGCATTCCTGGTCCGGTGGTGCGGGGGTGCCGGGTGCGGTGCGGGTCCGTCTGTGGGTGCGGGGCCGAGCCGGTATGTCCGTCCTCGCTATCGTCCGGTGGCCGTGGGGTTGCTTCGGTGGGGGAGCGCCGCGAGCCGTGCTCCGGGCGGACATACCGGCACGTCCCCTCCCGAGCGTCGCCGACTGCGGGGTCACGGGGGGCGGGCGGGAAAGCAGGTTCGTCCAGGGTCGGATGCGGGGCAATCGGGCGGGTGGGTGGGAAAGGCCTGTTCGGCAAGGGGGGGCGGCGGTTCAGGCTCGGCGGAGGTACGCCTGGAGGTTTTCGCGGTCCGAGGCGCGGACGTAACCCGCCCGGAGGGCCACCTGCTGGGAGGCCGTGTTCTCGGGCTCGACGACGGCCAGGAGGGACCTCACCCCGGGACGGGCCAGAGCCACGGCGGAGAGGGAATCCAGCGCCTCCGAGGCATAGCCGTACCCCCGCGCGCCGACCGCCAGGTCATAGCCGACCTCCGCCACCCCCTCCTCGTCCGGCGGCCCATGGAACCCCATCCCGCCGACGGCGACCTCGTCCTCCGCGCGGACCAGCGCGAACATCCCCCACTCGGGCCGGTGCACCCCGGACGCGTACGCCTTCGTCACCATCTCCGCGGCCGTCCGCGTCCCGTCGAAGGGCCCGCCCTCGATCCACGTCAGACCACCCGTGCCGCCCGCGGCGAGATCGGCCGCCGCGGCGGGGGACACCTCCCGCAGGACGATCCGCCCCGCCGGAATCTCCAGGGAGTTGTGCCAGCGCCAGCCCTCCAGCTTCGGGCGCCCCGCCAGCGTGCCGCGGCCCGTGGCCCAGAGCAGCGTCGCCCACTGCTCCCCGGGCGCCCGCGCGGGCGTGACCTCGGGGAAGATCCAGGCGAGCACCGCCTCGCAGAGCGCGGCAGGCGGCTGTGCGTCGACGCCGAGCGCCTGCGCGATGTCGTACGTGTGGAGCAGCACCTCCGCGACGCCCATCGCCGCGAAGCCCACCGCGTCCGCGCTGCCGGAGGGGTAGGGGTGGTAGCCCCTGACCCCGGACGGAGTGGTCCGCAGCACCGCCGAGAGCAGGCCGCCGGTCGACTCGATGACGCTGATCGCGTCCTTGGGGCCCGAGCCCTCGTCGAAGGAGATCTCGAAGGGGACCCAGCCGTCCGTCGCCCGTCCCGTCAACTGCCCGGCGTACGAGACGAGATCGCACGCGATGTGCTCGGCCGTCTCCAGGCAGCTCCAGTCGAGACCGCCCGCCTTGGCGCTCCAGTCGAGCCCCGCCGCCGTACGCAGCACCTTCGCCGCGTGTGCCACGGCCTCGTCGAGCTGGTCCCCACCCATGGAAAGCATGGGCCGAGCGTACGGGAGCGTCAGGCGCTGAGCAGGTCCATTTCCGTCGCCAGGTTCGCGCGCGCGGGGCCCTCCCACTCGGCCGCGCCATGCGGGGTGCGGAACAGCTTCGGCAGCGCGAGGAGTTGGCGGAGCACCGCCGCCCGGCCCGCGCGGAAGTCCTCGTCCGGCACGAAGGCGTACTCCTCGCGGACGGCGGCGGCGTACGCGGCGTACGCGTCCGGGGCCGCGGCCAGGATCGCCAGGTCGGCGTCGCACAGGGCCTCGCCGTTGTGGTCTCCGTCGGCGGGGTCGTGGGTGAGGGTGAGACGGACCAGGCGGGCCACCTCGGCCGTGGCCTCGGGCGTCAACCCGGCCTCGTGGAGGGCGCGTTCGGCGAGACGGGCGCTGCGCTCCTCGTTCTCGGAGCGGTCCGGCGCGTACACCGCGTCGTGGAACCAGGCCGCGAGCCGCACGAGATCGGCGTCGTCCGCGTGCTCCTCCAGTACGTCGATGTGGTCGAGGACCGCCGCCAGGTGGGCGGTGGTGTGGTACCGCCGCTGCGGCTCGGCCCAGCGTGCGAGCAGGTTGTCCGCGTAGGGCGCGGGGTCGGGGGCGCCGTCGCTCGCGCGGAGCAGGGTCGCGTGCCAGCGGGCGCGGAGTTCCTTGTCGTCGTCGTTGTCGTTGTGGTTGTCGGCCATGGGGGGACTCTAAGGGCTCATATACCCCCTGGGGGTGTTCGGTCGTGGCGCCCCGTTGCCATGAGGGCGGCGGCACGATTGGCTGCCGACATGACGACCACGAGGACTGACGAGACGCACGACCCCGAGCGCCCGGGGCGCCTCCTGCGCACCGAACGCGACGCCCTGATACCGCTGTTGAGGGAAGCCGACGACTCCGCGTACGACATCAGGACCTGTTGTCCCGGCTGGACGGTGCGGCATGTGCTCGCGCACTGCGGCTCCGCGCTGATGCGGGTGGTCGAGAACCGCTTCGAGGAGGGTGTGTACTCGCCGGAGTCCAACGACCGCGACATCGCCGAGCGTGCCGACTGGTCCAACTCCCGTGTGGTGGACGAGCTGGAGCGGGGGATGACGGAGGCGGGCGCGATCATGGCCCGCGCGAAGGGGCGCATGGACGGGATCGCGCTCGGCGAGTGGGTGCACGCGGGGGATGTCCGCGCGGCGTGGGGGAAGCCGGGGGCCTATGGGGGTGCGGGGCTTCCTGATGCGTTGCGGCTGCTCTCGGAGCGCAGCAGGGTGGTGAAGGCGGTGCCGCTGCACGCGGACATCGACGGCCGCGACGAACCGCTGCTCCTGGGCACGCACGACGGCACCAGCCCCCCGGCCCGCTACATCGGCGACGCCCCGACCCTGATACGTCTCTACACGGGACGCCCGCTGACGGGGACACGCTATGAACTGGCGGGCGCGAGGGAGAGCGAACTGTCCACGATCTTCAGTTGAGTTGAGTTGAGCTGAGCTGAGCCTGAGCATCCTGGGCGGGGGCCCGATCCGCCCCCGCCGAGGCCTAGTGCCCGTGCTCGCCGGACTCGGAGGCGCCGTCGTGCTCCGACGCGGCTTCGCCCGCGCTGCCCGCCGTCACGGTGAACGCCGCCGTTCGCACCTTGCCCTCGTGCTTGAAGTCCAGGAACAGGCGGTACGAACCGGGGCTCGGGGCCGTCGCCGCGAAGGAGACTCCGGGGCCCGGCTTGGTCCTGCCGTCGCCCGGTTCGCCGGTGGGGTGCACGTGGAGGTAGGCCAGGTCGCCGGAGCGCAGGGCCACCAGGTGGCCGTACGAGCCGAGGTAGGGCTGGAGGTCGGTGACCGGCTTGCCGTTCTTCGCCACGTTCAGGGTCAGGTCGGCGGACTTCCCCGGCTTCAGCTCGCCGTCGAGGCTCACCTCGTAGCCGTCGACCGAAGCCTTCGTGTTGTGCTCGGGAAGGCCCTTCGGCTCGTACTTCCCCGCCACCGCGAGGTCCGCGCCCAGCGTCAGGCCCTCCTTCGCGCCCTCGGGCTTGAAGTCGGCGAAGACGCGGTAGCCGCCCGCCTCCGGGAGCTCGACCGGCGTCGACCAGGTGCCGTCCGCCGCGCGGGTCGGGTGCAGGTGGCGGTAGGTCGTCAGGTCGCGTGAGGCGACGATGAGGTGCAGCTCCTTGTCGTGTTCCGTCTCGTACGCCGTGACGTTCTTGCCCCGGCCGTCCTTGCCCGCGCCGTCCTTGACCACCGCGAACCGCAGCTCCTCGCGCTTGTCGGCGTCGACGCGTGAGGTCTTCAGGTCGAGCGTGTAGCCGCGCTCGGAGATCTGCAGGCCGCCGGGCACGGCATCCGCGTGGCCCGCGCCGGCGTCCGTACCGCCGCCCCCTGGCTCCTCCTTCTCGCCCGTGTGCCCGCCGTGCTCGCTCGCGGGCTTCTTCTCCGCGGTCACGGGGTCGACGCCCTGGCCCACGCCGTACGCGGTGCCGAAGGTCGCGGCGACGGCTGCGGCGAAGGCGGTGATCTTCAGTCCGGTGTTCATGACGACTCCCATGAGGCGAAGGGGTGAGGCGAAGGGGCGAGTGAGGTGACCGGTGCGAGCGGTCTCTCCTTACGCCTCCGAAGATACCCCCCTAGGGTATGAAGTCAAGCCCGGGATTCCTCTTGCGTTCAGTACCCCCCAGGGGTATATATGGATCTCGAAGGCGGTACCCACCCCAGGTATCCGACCTGGCCAAGGCCCCAGGAGGCGCTCATGTCCGCGTACACCACCACCTACAAGGTCGACGGCGTCCACAGCGCGCACTGCAGGGGAGTCGTCAGCGACGTACTCGGTGCGCTCGACGGAGTGACGGGCGTGCACATCCCCGCGGACGGCACCGGCCGCGTCACCGTCACCAGCGCCGCCGAGCCCGACGACGCACGGATCGCGGAGACCGTCGAGGACGCCGGATACGACTACGCCGGCCGCGTCTGACCCGCCCGCACCCCCTCCGCAAGCCCGCCCACGACACGAGGAGCCCGCAGCCATGTCCACCACACCCGGCACCCCCGAGGTGGCGTCCACCGCCGAAGTCGAGCTCGCCATCGGTGGCATGACCTGCGCCTCGTGCGCCGCCCGCATCGAGAAGAAGCTCAACCGCATGGACGGCGTCGAGGCGACCGTCAACTACGCCACCGAGAAGGCCAAGGTCAGCTACCGCGGCCAGGACATCGCCGTACAGGACCTGATCGCCACCGTCGAGGCCACCGGCTACACCGCGCAGGAGCCCGCCCCGGCCGGCACCGAGGAGTCGGACCCGGGCGACGACGAGCGGCGGGCCGACGACGAACTGCGGCCCCTGCGCGAGCGGTTGATCACGGCGGTCCTGCTCTCCGTGCCCGTCGTCGCGATGGCGATGATCCCGGCCCTCCAGTTCGAGTACTGGCAGTGGCTCTCGCTGACCCTCGCGGCGCCGGTCGTGACGTACGCGGCCTGGCCCTTCCACAAGGCCGCTTTCACGAACGCGCGGCACGGCGCGGCGACGATGGACACGCTGATCTCGGTCGGCACTTCGGCCGCGTTCATCTGGTCGCTGTGGGCGCTGTTCTTCGGCACGGCCGGTACGCCCGGCATGACGCACCCCTTCGAGCTGACCATCTCCCGCTCGGACGGCGCGGGGAACATCTACCTGGAGGCCGCGGCGGGCGTCACCGCCTTCATCCTGGCCGGGCGGTACTTCGAGGCCCGCTCCAAGCGCAAGGCGGGCGCCGCCCTGAAGGCGCTGCTCCAGCTGGGCGCCAAGGACGTCACGGTCCTGCGCGACGGTGGGCGTGAAGAGACCATCCCCGTAAGCGACTTGAAGACCGGCGACCGCTTCCTCGTCCGCCCCGGCGAGAAGATCGCCACCGACGGCAAGGTCGTCGAGGGCGCGTCCGCCGTCGACGCCTCCATGCTCACCGGCGAGTCCGTGCCGGTCGAGGTCGCCAAGGGCGACGCGGTCACCGGAGCCACCCTGAACGTGGGCGGACGCCTCGTCGTCGAAGCCACCCGCGTCGGCGCCGACACCCAACTGGCCAGGATGGCCAAGCTCGTCGAGGACGCGCAGAACGGCAAGGCGGCGGCCCAGCGCCTGGCCGACAAGATCTCGGCCGTCTTCGTGCCGGTCGTCATCGCGCTGGCCGTCGCCACCCTCGGCTTCTGGCTCGGTAACGGCTCCGGTCTGACGGCGGCCTTCACCGCCGCGGTCGCCGTGCTGATCATCGCCTGCCCCTGCGCCCTGGGTCTCGCGACACCGACCGCCCTCATGGTCGGCACCGGACGCGGCGCCCAGCTCGGCATCCTGATCAAGGGCCCGGAGGTCCTGGAGACGACCCGCAAGGTCGACACGATCGTCCTGGACAAGACCGGCACCGTCACCACCGGCAAGATGACGCTGCTCGCCACGCACGTCGCGGACGGCACCACCGAGGACGAAGTCCTGCGCCTGGCAGGGGCGTTGGAGCACTCCTCGGAGCACCCCATCGCCCAGGCGGTGGCCACCGGCGCGGCCGCACAGGTCGGCACGCTGCCCGTCCCCGAGGACTTCGCGAACGTGGCGGGCCTGGGTGTGCAGGGCATCGTCGAGGGCCACGCGGTGCTCGTCGGCCGCGAGGCTCTGCTCAAGGAGTGGGCGATCGGGCTCCCCGTGGAGCTGGAGCGGGCGAAGGCCGAGGCCGAGGCGGCCGGGCGTACGGCGATCGCGGTCGCCTGGGACGGCGAGGCCCGCGCGGTCCTGGAGGTGGCGGACGCGGTCAAGGACACGAGCCCGGAAGCCATCCGCCGCCTCCGCGCTCTCGGCCTCACGCCCATCCTCCTGACCGGCGACAACAAGGCGGTCGCGGCATCGGTGGCCGCCGAGGTCGGCATCGCTCCGCAGGACGTGATCGCGGAGGTCATGCCGCAGGACAAGGTGGACGTCGTCAAGCGCCTCCAGGCGGAGGGCCGCAGCGTGGCCATGGTCGGCGACGGCGTGAACGACGCGGCGGCCCTCGCCCAGGCCGACCTGGGTCTGGCGATGGGCACGGGCACGGACGCTGCGATCGAGGCGGGCGACCTGACCCTCGTACGAGGAGACCTGCGGGCCGCGGCGGACGCCATCCGCCTCTCCCGCCGCACCCTCGGCACGATCAAGTCGAACCTGTTCTGGGCCTTCGCCTACAACGTGGGCGCACTGCCACTGGCCGCCGCGGGCCTCCTGAACCCGATGATCGCGGGCGCCGCGATGGCCTTCTCCTCGGTCTTCGTGGTCGGCAACAGCCTGCGCCTGAGGGGGTTCAAGCCGCTGAGCTGAACGCCGAGGGGGCACTTGCCCGAACCTGCGGCAAGGTCGGCGTGTACATGTCTCTACGATCACCCCGGTGCGCTTGGGTCGCGCCGGGGTGATCTGCGCGTAGGCTGGGTAATTGGACTAGACCTATGTGCGGCGGCTTCGGAGACTTCTGCGATGCCCGCCCCCGCGGACCCGGACCCGAAGGAAGACATCCATGAGCAAGCGTGCAGTCCTGGAGGTGATCGCCCTCGACGCCGAGGACGCCGTCGCCGCCCAGGCCGGAGGCGCGGACCGCCTCGAGCTGGTCACCGACATGGCCGCGGACGGCCTGACCCCGTCCCGCGAGACCTTCGCCGAGATCCGCGCCGCCGTGGACATCTCCCTGCGCGTGATGCTGCGCCTGGCGGACGGTTTCGCGGCGGGCGACGTGGCCGAGCTCGTACGCCGTGCGCGCGAGCTCAGGAGCGAGGGCGCCGACGAGTTCGTACTCGGCTTCCTCGACGAGACGGGCGGCCCCGACCTGCCCGCGGTCGAGGCGGTGGTGGGCGCGCTCGACGGCTGCCGCTGGACGTTCCACCGGGCCATCGACCGGACCCCCGACCGCGACGCCCTGCGCAAGCAGCTCGCGGACCTGCCGGGACTCGACACCTACCTCACCGCGGGCGCGGCGGCGGGCGTGGACGAGGGCCTGCCCACGCTGCTCGCCGAGGCGGCACGGTCCGGCGAACCGGGCTACGAGCAGCAGATCCTGGTCGGCGGCGGCCTGCGCCTCGACCACCTCCCGCAGCTCTTGGCCGCCGGGGTCGACGCCTTCCACATCGGCGGGGCCTCGCGGCCCAACGGCTGGACGGCACCGGTCTGCGCCGAGGCCGTCGCCCGGTGGCGGGCAGCGGTGGACGCCTGATCCCATACCGCGGGCCGCTTGATCGTATTCTCCGCGGGACGGGATACAACTGGGCCTACGGGGAGAGAACTTCATGCCGACACCAGCAGACAAGGCGCGTCCCGCCGAGCGGATGCTCGCGGCCGGGGCGTTGCCCGTGGCCGCGACGCTGCTCACCGGGACGGTGGCGCTCTACATCACGCTCGTCGCGTTCGGGAACATCACCGATTTCGACTCCAACCAACAGTTCGTGCGCCATGTCCTGGCGATGGACACCACCTTCAAGGACGACGACCTGATGTGGCGCGCGGTGAGATCCACCGCGCTCCAGGACGCCGCGTACGTCGGGATCATCGTCTGGGAGACCCTGGCCGCGCTGGTCCTCCTCACGGCGACAGCCCTGTGGGCCGGTGCCCTGCGCCGCCCCCAGGGACTGCGCCGGGCCCAACGGGCGGGCACCATAGGCCTGTTGATGCTCCTCGTCCTGTTCGGGGCGGGGTTCATCGGGATCGGCGGCGAATGGTTCGCCATGTGGCAGTCGGAGGACTGGAACGGCTTGGACGCGGCCACGCGGGTCGTGACGCTCGCGGGCATCGTGCTCGTCGTCACGCACCTGCCGTCCGCCGGCGCCCCGGCGGACGGCTCCAAGGGAAGCGAGTGAACCGCCCCGCTCTCGCCTAGCGGGCGAGCTGCTCGGGAAGCGCGGCCGAGTGCACGACGGTGAGCCCCGAGACGGCACGGGTCAGGGCGACGTACAGCCGCCTGAGCCCGGTCCGCTCGTCGGGCTCGCCGTCCACGACGGCCGCAGGCTCGTCGAGTACGACATAGTCGTACTCAAGTCCCTTGGCGAGGGAGGCGGGCACGAGGGTGAGCCGGGTGTCGGGGGTGGTCTCCTCACCGGGCGAGAGGTACGTCATCCCGGCGGCGTCCAGTGCTTCGGCGAGCGCGGGTACGCGCGCGTCGGCGGCGATGAGCCCGATGGACCCCTCCTGCCGCAGCGACTCGACGCAGGCTTCGAGGGCAGCGGCGTCGAGGTCGTCCACGGGCCGCACCACGAGTGAACCCGCCGACTCACGCACGGACTTCACCTCGGCGAGGCCGGGCGCGATGGAGGGAAGCAGCCGGGAGGCGAACGCGATCACTTCCCGGGGCACACGGAACCCCGCGGTGAGCTCCTCCACCACGGCATCGCCCTTCCCCAGATGGTCGAGGGCCTGCTCCCAACTGCGGGTGGCCCACGGGGTGGTGCCCTGCGCGAGGTCGCCGAGGACGGTGGCGGATCCGGTGGTGCAGCGGCGCCCGACGGCGCGGTACTGCATCGGGGAAAGATCCTGCGCCTCGTCCAGGACGACATGCCCGAGCGAATGGGTCCGGGCCACGAGATCGCTGGCCTCGTCGATCAACACGGCATCGGCGGCGGACCACTTGACGGCCTTCAGGCTCCGCGCGGGCTTGGCCCAGAGGATGAGCTTCTGCTCGTCGGCGTCGAGGATCCCCTCCGCGTGCACGGCGAGGAACTCGGCATCGGAGAGCAGCCGCAGCACGAGCTTGGCGGGATCGACGGGCGGCCACACGGCCTTGACGGCGGCCTTCACGGCGGGGTTGCGGGCGACGGCATCCTGTACGCGGTCGTCCGGTGCCTCGCCGGCCTGTTCCATGCGGACGAGCACGGCGTGGGCGATGCGCTGGGGCAGGGCGTCGCGGGCGGCGCCGTACCGAATGTCGCGAGCGAGCAACTCCCCGACGATCTCTTCGAGTTCGTAGGCGGGAACGCGCCAACGCCGGGACCCACGCACCACTACGACGGGCTCGCCGGGCATGCTCACATGGGACCGCAGGGCTCTGCGCAGAACGTCGGCCATGCGGGCGTCGCCCTTGATGACGGCGGCGGGCGCGTCGTCCGTCCCCCGTACGTCGACGTGGGCGACGAGGTCGTCGACCGTCGCCTGCTTGACCTCCAACTCACCTAGAGCGGGCAGGACTTGCTCGATGTAGTGCAGGAAGGACTTGTTGGGCCCGATGACCAGGGTCCCGGTCCGGGCGAGGCGCTCGCGGTGGGCGTAGAGCAGATAGGCGACACGGTGTAGGCCGACGGCGGTCTTCCCGGTGCCGGGCCCGCCCTGAACGCAGACGGACCCCCCGAGCCCGCTCCGGACGATCTCGTCCTGCTCGGGCTGGATGGTGGCGACGATGTCGCGCATGGGTCCGACGCGGGGCCGCTCGATCTCCTGCTGGAGCAGCTTGCTGGTCTGCTCCTTCTCGTCGGCGTCGCTGAGGTGTTCGTCCTCGTACGCGGTGAGGTCACCGCCGGTGTATCCGAACCGCCGCCGCAGGCCGATGTCCATCGGGGCCTTCTTGGAGGCGCGGTAGAAGGGCTGCGAGACGGGGGCGCGCCAGTCGATGACCATGGGGTCGCCGTCGGCGTCGTGGACGTGCCGCCGCCCGATGTAGAACTGCTCTCCCTCGGCGCCTTCGGCCTGGTCGGCGCCGGGGGCGTGGAGATAGTCGAGCCGCCCGAAGAAGAGGGGGGTGTGGGACAGGTCGGCGAGGGACTTGATCCGGTCGTCGATCTGGCTCTGCAGGACGGCGGCGTTGACCCAGTTCGCGGTGACGTCGCGGATGTCGAGCGCCTCGGCGTCCTCGCGCATGGCTCTCAGGGCCGAGCGGGACGCGGAGAGGTGGTTCCGCTCTCGGGAGAGCGGGTCGGGGTGGGCGTGCACGGGGTGCCTCCGGCGGGGTGCGGGGTCTGGGGCCGGCCGGTTGCCGTCCGGTCGGCGCGGGCGCGTTGCACGCGGGCAGACCGGGCATTTTATGCCCCCCTGCATGGCGGGGCCACCGAATTCCCCCCGGGGGGGGCGGGCCTCTCCCACCCACCCACCCGTCACCCCGCATCCGCCCCTCGCCGAACATGCTTTCCCGCCCACCCACCCGTTACCCGGTAGTCGGCGACGCTCGTGAGGGGGCGTGCCGGTATGTCTGCCCGGAGCACGGTTCGCGGCGCTCCAGCGGCGAAGTAGCTGCGCGGCCACCGGACGATAGCGAGGACGGACATACCGGCGCGGCCCCGCCCGCAAGACGGACCAGCCCCGCAGTGCGAGTGCACCCGCAGTCGGCGGCGCTCGTGAGGGGGCGTGCCGGTATGTCTGCCCGGAGCACGGTTCGCGGCGCTCCAGTAGCGAAGTAGCTACGCGGCCACCGGACGATAGCGAGGACGGACATACCGGCGCGGCCCCGCCCGCAAGACGGACCAGCCCCGCAGTGCGAGTGCACCCGCAGTCGGCGGCGCTCGTGAGGGGGCGTGCCGGTATGTCTGCCCGGAGCACGGTTCGCGGCGCTCCAGCGGCGAAGTAGCTACGCGGCCACCGGACGATAGCGAGGACGGACATACCGGCGCGGCCCCGCCCCCCCCGCAGACGGAGCCGTTCCGCGGGGTGAGATCTACTAGGGTCGCCGCCGTGAAGGCACCCACTGTGAGCAACTGGTCACGTTACGCAAAGGCCCCCGCGCCAGCAGCCGCCCTGCTCGCAGTCTCCCTCGCCGCCCTCGCCACCCTCTGCGTAGCCCAACGCATCCCCATGGCCGACACCCTCGTCTACCGAGCCGAAGGCGCCGCCGTCGTCAGTGGGAGCGATCTCTACGGGTTCACCGTCACCGAGTGGGACCTCCCGGCCACCTACCCGCCCTTCGCCGCCATCCTCTTCGTACCCACCACCTGGCTCCCCCTCCCCGCCCTCAAGCTCACCTTCCTCATCGGCAACGTCGTCCTCCTCGCCCTCCTCGTCCACCTCTCCTGCCGCCTCGCCGATCTCCCCACTCGTCTCATCCCGCTCTTCACCGCCCTCGCCCTCTGGTTCGAGCCCGTCTTCCAGACCCTCCTCTTCGGGCAGATCAACCTCGCCCTCGCCTGCCTGATCCTCTGGGACCTCACCAGAGCACCCGGCGCCGTCGGCAAGGGCTTCGCGATCGGTGTCGCCGCCGGGATCAAGCTCACCCCGGCCGTCTTCATCGCGTACCTCTTCCTCACCCGGCGCGTACGCGAAGGGCTCACCGCCACCGCCGCCCTCACCGGCACCCTCGCGCTCGGCGCGCTCGTGCTCCCCGCCGCCAGCCTCGACTTCTGGACCCACCGGATCTTCGAGACGGGCCGCGTCGGCAAGGCGTGGATCGTCGACAATCAGTCGCTGCAAGGGCTCGTCGCCCGCCTCGCCCACGACCCGCACCCGGGGCTCCTCTGGGCCGTCCCGGCCGCCCTCACCGCCGCCGCAGGCCTGTGGCTGGCAAGCCGCCGCACCACCAGCGAAGCCCGCGGCGTCCTCCTGACGGCCGCCACCGCGCTCCTCGTCTCGCCCATCAGCTGGTCCCACCACTGGGTCTGGTGCGTCCCGCTCCTGGCCCTGCTCATGGCAGAGGGCCGCCCCCGCCTGACCGCGGCGGTGGCGACCCTCTTCACGGCCCGCACCCTGTGGCTCGTCCCGCACCAGGGCGACCTGGACCTACGACTCCCTCACTGGCAACAGCCCTTGGCGTCGCCCTACACCCTGCTGGCCCTCGTGATCATGGCCGCACTCAGTTGTCGGCAAGCAGCTCGTCCGCGTCCACGATCCGGTACGCGTACCCCTGCTCCGCAAGGAACCGCTGCCGATGCGCCGCGAAGTCCTGGTCGATGGTGTCCCGGGCCACGACGGAGTAGAAGCGGGCCTCATGACCGTCGGCCTTCGGACGCAGCACACGACCGAGCCGCTGTGCCTCCTCCTGCCGGGAGCCGAACGTCCCGGACACCTGGATCGCGACCGTAGCCTCGGGCAGGTCGATCGAGAAGTTCGCGACCTTCGAGACGACGAGGACGGAGATCTCGCCCTCCCGGAACGCGCCGAACAGCTTCTCGCGCTGCGCGTTCGTCGTCTCGCCCTTGATGACGGGCGCGTCCAGGTGCTCGCCCAGCTCGTCCAGCTGGTCGATGTACTGCCCGATGACCAGGGTCTGTTCGCCCGCGTGCTTCTTGACCAGCGCCTCCGTCACCTTCCGCTTCGTGGCGGTCGTGGCGCAGAAGCGGTACTTCTCCTCGGCCTCGGCCGTCGCGTACGCGAGGCGCTCCGAGTCCGTCAGATTGACCCGCACCTCGACGCAGTCGGCGGGCGCGATGTACCCCTGCGCCTCGATCTCCTTCCACGGAGCGTCGAACCGCTTGGGCCCGATGAGGGAGAAGACGTCGGACTCCCGGCCGTCCTCCCTCACCAGCGTCGCCGTCAGGCCGAGCCGCCGCCTGGCCTGGAGGTCGGCGGTGAACTTGAAGACGGGGGCGGGGAGCAGGTGCACCTCGTCGTAGATGACAAGGCCCCAGTCCCGGGAGTCGAAGAGCTCCAGGTGCGGATAGACACCCTTCCGCTTCGTCGTCAGGACCTGGTACGTGGCGATGGTGACGGGCCGGATCTCCTTGCGGGTCCCGCTGTACTCGCCGATCTCTTCCTCGGTCAGCGAGGTCCGCTTGATCAGCTCGTGCTTCCACTGCCTGGCGGAGACCGTGTTGGTCACCAGGATCAGCGTGGTCGCCTTGGCCTCGGCCATCGCACCGGCGCCCACCAGCGTCTTGCCGGCGCCACAGGGCAGCACGACCACACCGCTGCCGCCGTGCCAGAACCCCTCGACCGCCTGCTTCTGATACGGCCGCAGCGCCCAGCCGTCCTCCGCGAGCTCGATGCGGTGCGCCTCGCCGTCGACGTACCCGGCGAGGTCCTCGGCGGGCCAGCCCAGCTTCAGGAGGGTCTGCTTGACCTGCCCGCGCTCGGAGGGGTGGACGACGACGGTGTCCGCGTCCACCCGCTCACCGACGAGCGGCTGCACCTTCTTGGAGCGGAGGATCTCCTCCAGGACCGGACGGTCGGTGGTGGTCAGGACGAGGCCGTGCGTGGGGTGCTTCGAGAGGGTGAGCCTGCCGTAGCGCGCCATCGTCTCGGCGATGTCCACGAGCAGCGCGTGCGGCACGGGATAGCGGGAGAACTCCACCAGGGCGTCCACGACCTGCTCCGCGTCGTGCCCGGCGGCACGGGCGTTCCACAGGCCGAGCGGCGTCACGCGGTAGGTGTGGATGTGCTCGGGAGCACGCTCCAGCTCCGCGAAGGGCGCGATGACTCGGCGGCAGGCGTCGGCCTGCTCGTGGTCGACCTCGAGCAGGAGAGTCTTGTCCGACTGGACGATCAGGGGACCATTCACGCGCGCACCCTTTCGGTAAGCCAAACGTCCAGTGTGCCGCATGGCGCGTGAATACGTTCCGGCCTCAGGCTGCGGGCTCAGTCGTCCGCCAGCTCCGCGACCCCCGTGACCCGGTGCAGGGGGTAGGTGCGGACCTCGTCCGCCGTGTGGTCGTACGCCGTGACGAAGCCGCCCTCCACGCGGATCGGGGCGATCACGCGCTGGCTCGCCGAGCCCTCCGCGTTGACGTAGCCGATCCACACCGCCTCGCCCGTCAGGACCGCGGCCTGCATCGTGGCGAGGGTCTCCGACGCCGTCGTGCGGGGCAGCGTGTCGCCGGTCTCCGGGGCTGCCTTGCGGGGCGCCGTCGAGGCCAGGTCGCCCGCGCGGATGGCGCGCACGGCCGCACCGATCAGCGTGGCGTCGGCCAGCGGGGGGCCGTCGTGGACCGGCTCGGGCGCGGTGCGGGGCGGCGAGCGGTGGGCGTGCGCCCGGGTGATCAGTACGTCGCCCTCGGCGCTCTCCGCCGCGGGCGCGAAGCCCATCGAGCGCAGGCCTTCGAGGAGGGCCCCGGGGTCGGCCTGCGCGGCGAGCACGGTCGGCGCGAGGCGGCGCAGGCGCAGGTTCTGGGAGCGCTTGTCGGCGAGGATCTCGTTCAGGAGGGCCTCGTCGTCGCAGCGTACGTACGCGGATGCGGCGCCGATCCGCAGGTGGCCGTGTTTACGGGCCACGTCGTCGATGAGGTACGCGAGCGGCTGCGGAACCGGCGTACGGGAGTGTGCGGCGAGGAAGGCGTGCAGGTCGGAGGCGGCCTTGCCCGCGTCGAGCGCGCGCCGCACGGAGCCGGGTGTGAACCGGTACACCGTCGCCCCGCCCTTCGACTCGACGTCGGCGAGCACGGCGAGCGTCTCGGCCAGCGGGCGCTCCAGGGGGCCGGGGGCCACGGCCGTGAGGTCGGCCTGGAGCAGGACGTGGTCGAGCGGCTCGGGGAGCAGGGGGGCGAGGAGGCGGGCGGCTCTCGCTCCGGAGACGGCGAGTTCGGCGGCGGAGGGGGGTGTGGCGTGGGTGGGCTGAGCGGTGTGGGTGGTGTGAGCGGTGTGAGCGGCGGGGGTGGTGTGGGTGGCGTGGGTGGCTGTTGTTCGTGTGGTGGGACCCTCGTCCTCGCTTTCGGAGCCGAGCAGCGCCCGGCCGTGCGCGGACAGCGCCCCGCGGCCCGTGATCCCCAGCAACTCCGCTTCGTTCAGCGTCCATTGGGCGATGCGGGCCCGCAGCTCCATGGGCGCGTTGGCGGCCGGGGCGTGGGTGGAAACGCCTCCGGCGGACGCGCCGCCCCCGGCCGAGCCGCGCGGCGGTCGCTCCCATCGCAGGCGCGCGAGGATCGACTCGGGCGTCGGGCTCGCGCCGTCCGGCAGGGTGGTGAGGAGCGTGAGCACCCGGTGCCTGATCTCCGGCGCCGACGAGCGGTCCAGGTGCGGGCCGAGCGCCGACAGCGTGCGGTCCTTGCCGTCACGGCCGCCGATCAGGCCCGCGGTGCGGGTCGCCGTCAGCCAGGCCGTGGCGAGGACCGACCAGCGCTCGGGGGCGGGCAGTTCCTGCCAGTCGTCGTACGCGGGTGTCGCCGCGTACCGCTCGTCCGCGTCGCCGTCCGGCGCCACGAGGCCCGCAGCGTAGGCCAGTTCGACCCAGAACGCCGCCACCGGCTCCGGTACGTCGAGGGCCACCGCCGTGCGCTTCAGGTCGCGCACGCTGAGGCCGCCCGCGCGCAGCACGGTGGGGCCGCCCTCGTCCCAGTCCTTCAGGAGCTCCTCGACCGTGTCGAGCGCCATGTACGCCTGGCTCGCCGCCGCGGCGTCCACAGCCTGTGGACGGTGTTCGCGCAGCGGCTCGACGGCTGGGGGTACCGGTTCGAGCACCCGGTGCGCGCGGCCCGCGCGCAGGTGGAGAGCGGCTTCGCGGGGGAGTACGACGGTGCCGGGCGAGGTGGGAAGCAGGAGCCCGCGGTCGAGGAGCCAGCGCAGGTGGCGGGCCGGGTCGGCGGTGACCTGGCCGTAGGGCGGGCCCCAGACGAGCCGTGAGAGCACCTCGACGGACTCCGCGGGGGCCTCGTCGAGCAGCGCGGACATGCGGGTGCGGTCCGCGAAGAGCTCGGTGAGGGACTTGACCGCCGAGACCGCGTCGTGGGTGGAGGGGAGCCCGGCCGCCGCCACGATGTCCTGCATGCGGTTCGGCGACATGCCCGCGGTGGCTTCGGCGACGGTGGGGCCGAGGCCGGTGGGGGAGGGGTACTGCGGGGCGGGGGCGAGGAGTTCGCGTGCGGTGCGGACCAGGCGGATGCGGTCCTCGGCGCCCCAGGTGAGGGCCTGCTCGCGGAGGGTGGCGAGGGCGCGGCCGAGCGCGGCGTCGACGGTGGCGCGGCCTCGCCCTTGCTCGACTCCTTGCTCGTCCCCGGCGACGAGGGCGTGCAGCTCTTCGTACGTGGCCGGTTCCGGGGCCACGGCGAGCGCCTCGGCGACCTGCTGGGCGAACCGGTCGAGCCGCTCCAGGGCGCGGACGACGGAGGCGCGGGTGGCCGCGCGGGTCGCGAGCTGGGTGAGGTCGTTCGGGACCGGGGTGAGGAGGTCGGGGCGGGCGTGGAGCAGCGCACCGAGGGACGCGTCGTCGCGGGACCGGAGTGCCTCGGCGAGGGACCGGGGTGTGTCCGCTGGGCGCTGGGGCTGCTCGTCGGTGCTCATCAGGGCCACGGTAGCGGGTTGGGGTGCGGTGCCGGGCGTTCCTGGCGGTGGTCCGGGCGTGGGGTGGGGTGCGGGGGGCCGACGCGGGTCTGTCTTGGGTGCGGGGCCGCGCCGGTATGTCCGTCCCCTCGCGAGCGGTCCCGACTACCGGGTAACGGGCGGGCGGGCGGAACCGCTTCGTCTGTGGGTGCGGGGCCGTGCCGGTATGTCCGTCCTCGCTATCGTCCGGTGGCCGCGGGGCTGCTTCGCTGCTGGAGCGCCGCGAACCGTGCTCCGGGCAGACATACCGGCACGTCCCCTCACGAGCGTCGCCGACTACCGGGTAACGGGTGGGTGGGCGGGAAAGCATGTTCGGCGAGGGGCGGATGCGGGGTGATCGGGCGGGTGGGTGGGAAGGCTTGGGCGGGGGCTTTGCTGGCGGGGGCGATCAAGGGGCAGGAGTGGGGCGCCCCCGCCAGGAGAAGGTAACGTCGACTCACCGGGTACAACGGGCGGCTCGTCAACGGGGCCGCCCCGGAGGGGACTTCGTGGGGATCGAGAGCGATCAGCTCGTCTTCGACTATCTGAGCCGCGTCGGCGACCTGGCCCAGCAGCACCAGCTGCCGTCAGGCACCCGCATGCGCCTGGTCTCCGCCCTGCGGAACGAGATCGACCGGAGCCGGGCGAAGACCACGGGCGACAGCCCGGCCGCGATACGCCGCATCCTGGACCGCCTCGGCACCCCCGAGGAGTTGGTCGAAGCCGCAGGCACAGGTGGGGATGCAGGGGCCCGCCCCGGTGACGTACCGAAGACGGCCACTCCCCGCCCCGCCGTCCCCACCCAACGCACCCCGGAGCCGAAGGAACGCCCCAAGCGCCTGCGCCGCATCGTGCCCCGCCCCCGCCCGGCGGCGGAGGAACCGGAGCTGCCCGAGGAGGACCCCGGGCCCTCCCCGCCGCACCTCGCGAGCACGGACGAGCTCGGCGAGAGCGGCTCCGAGCCCGACTGGTGGCGGGTGGACAGCAGCCCCTTCGGCCTCGCCGACAGCGTGCCGGGCTTCACCGGCGGCGTAGAGATCCCGGAAATCCTCAAGCCCCCGCCGAAGAAGCGCCTCGAAGAGGAGGAGCGGGAGGAAAAGGAGGATGAAGTCGATGCCGATGTAGGTGACGAGGAAGAGTGGGAGGAAGCCGGTGCGCCCGCCGCCCGGCGGCGTCGCCTCCGCATCCGCCGCCCCGCATCCGCAGTCACCGCCTCTGCCGCCCCCCGCTTCACCAACCCCCTCCTCCTGCTCGCCGCAGCCCTCCTCACCGTCGGCGCCATCCTCGGCAACTGGCTTGCCCTGGGCGGCGGCTGGCTCCTCGCCTACGCCTCGCGCAGGCTGAGCCGCGCCGAGGCGAAGTGGGCCGTCATCGGTCTTCCCGGCCTCTCCGTGGCGGCCGGGATCACCTGGCTGTGGGGCAGGAACGAAGGCCGCTGGGGCGATCCCATCCGCGACGGCCACATGAGCGACGCGATGGCCGACACCTGGCCGTGGGTCGTCCGCGGCGCGGCCGTCGCCTCCGCGCTCTACCTGTTGTGGAGATCGCAGCGGCAACGGCCCTGAGTCATCCGCGATCCGGTCCTGGCGTTGTCGCCGCGGGCTTGGTGTGGAGGATCTCGCGGGCCTGGTCCGCGGCGCGCGCCGTGCTCTCGCTGACGTAGTCGAGGAAGCGGGCGATGTTCTCGAGGCGGGCGCCGGCCGGGGTGTTGGGGCCCAGGGTGCCGACGCCTTGCCGCGCGGTCTCGACTATCTGGGCGATGGACCGGGCGCTGGCCATCATCGACTGGTACCAGACGTCGTCGTCCACGACATAGCGCTCGCGGCGGCGTTCGTCCCGTTCCCGGCGGATGAGCCCCTGGCTCTCCAGGAACGTGATCGCCTTGGAGACGGACGCCGGGCTGACCTGAAGGCGCTGGACGAGCTCGGACGCGGTGAGGCGGCCCTCGTCGGTGGTGCAGAGGCAGGCTTGCACCCGGGCCGTCATCTTGGTCATCCCCGACTGCATGAAGACGGTGGTGAGCGTCTCCACGTACTCCTGCACGGCCTCGGCGTCGCGTCCGTGGGCCTGCGGGAGCGCCTGAGCGTCTCGGGGCGCGGCCTGCTTGCGGCGGTGGTTGCGGCGTTCGGTGGCGCGGTGGGCCAGGTCGGCGCGGTAGGCGGTGGGGCCGCCGTTCCTCATCACCTCGCGCGTGATCGTCGAGGTCGGACGTTCGAGGCGTCTGGCGATCTCCGCGTAGGCGTGGCCTTCGGCAAGGCCCAGCGCGATCTGCTGACGTTCCTGCTGGGTGAGTCTGCCGCCCGGCATCGCGGTCTCCTTCGTACTCCTCGGGTGCCCCCACCATAGCGTTCACTTTCAATCCATTGCAACGTGAGTGTGGTTGGCGTTGCGTTATCTTTTGGGCTGTTGCAACGATTTATCTGCTCTGAGCTGCGTAGATGTTGTTTCTGTGCAACGAAGGAGTTGTTGGAATCGTGAATGCAACGTAGCTTTTCCAATGTCAGAAACACAGCAACGGAAACCCGAAGGAGCACACCATGCAGAACTTCGACACCCCCGCCCCGATCGCCGCCGTCCTCGACATCCCCGCCGGCCACATCCGCTTCATCGCCGCCGACCGGGCCGACACCGCGGTCGAGATCCTCCCCGCCGACAAGTCGAACAGCCGTGACGTGAAGGCTGCCGAGCAGATCGAGGTCCAGTACGGCGACGGCGTCCTGCGGATCGAGGCCGCACCGGCGAAGAACCGGATCCTCGGCAGCGGCTCCGGGTCGGTCGAGGTGACCGTCCAGCTGCCCGCCGGCTCCCGCGTCGACGCGAAGGCCGCCAGCTTCGACCTCCGGGGCGTCGGACGGCTCGGTGACGTCGTGTTCGAGGGCGCGCAGGGCACGGTCAAGCTCGACGAGACCGCGAGCGCCCACCTCACCCTCCAGGACGGCGACATCTTCGTCGGCCGCCTGGGCGGACCCGCGGAGATCAGCACCCAGAAGGGCGACCTCACCGTCGCCGAGGCCGTGCACGGCAAGGTCGCGCTGCGCACCGAGTCCGGCGCGATCTCGGTCGGCGCCGCCCGCGGCGTCTCCGCGTCCCTGGACGCCGGCACCTCCTACGGTCGGATCCACAACTCCCTCAAGAACGCCGAAGGCGCCTCCGCCGAACTCACCATCCACGCGACCACCGGCTACGGCGACATCGACGCCCGCAGCCTCTGACCGTCGACGCCCGCAGCCCGACAGCCTCTGACAGCCACTCAAGGAGCATCCACCATGACCAGCTTGGCCATCGCGGCGAACGGGCTGCGCAAGTCGTACGGAGACAAGGTCGTCCTCGACGGCGTCGACCTGACCGTCCCCGAAGGAACCGTCTTCGCGCTCCTCGGTCCGAACGGCGCGGGCAAGACCACCGCCGTGAAGATCCTCTCCACCCTCATCAGCGCCGATGCCGGGGAACTGCACGTCGGCGGCCACGACCTGGCCGCCGAACCGCAGGCCGTGCGGGCCGCGATCGGCGTCACCGGCCAGTTCTCCGCGGTCGACGGCCTGATCACCGGCGAGGAGAACATGCTCCTCATGGCGGACCTGCACCACCTCCCCAAGCAGGAAGGGCGGCGGGTGGCAGCCGAGTTGCTGGAGCGCTTCGACCTGACCGAGGCGGCGAAGAAGCCCGCCTCCACCTACTCCGGCGGCATGAAGCGCCGCCTGGACATCGCCATGACGCTGGTCGGCAACCCGCGGATCATCTTCCTCGACGAGCCGACCACCGGCCTGGACCCGCGCTCCCGACACAACATGTGGCAGATCATCCGCGAGCTCGTCGCCGACGGCGTCAGCATCCTCCTCACCACCCAGTACCTGGAGGAGGCCGACGAACTCGCCGACCGCATCGCAGTGTTGAACGACGGCAAGATCGCCGCCGAGGGCACGGCCGACGAGCTGAAGCGGCTCATCCTGGGCGGGCACGTCCGGCTCCGCTTCACCGACCCGGCCGCCTATCGGTCCGCCGCCCTCGCGCTCGACGAGGCCGCGAAGGACGACGAGGCCCTCGCGCTGCAGATCCTCAGCGGCGGCAGCCAGCGCGAACTGCGCGCCATCCTCGACCGGTTGGACTCCGCCGGCATCGAGGCGGACGAACTGACCGTGCACACCCCCGACCTGGACGACGTCTTCTTCGCCCTGACCGGCCCGGCCGACATCCCCAACCAGGCCAACCAGGCCAACCAGACCAACCAGGCCAACCAGACCAAGGAGAACGTCCGATGAGCTCCCTCGCCCTCGCCGTGCGCGACTCGTCCACGATGCTGCGCCGCAACCTCCTGCACGCCCGGCGCTACCCGTCCCTCACCCTCAACCTGCTGCTCACGCCGGTCATGTTGCTGCTGCTCTTCGTCTACATCTTCGGCGATGTGATGAGCGCGGGCATCGGCGGCACGGACCGCGCCGACTACATCGCCTACATCGTCCCCGGCATCCTCCTGATGACCATCGGCAGCACCACGATCGGCACCGCGGTCTCCGTCTCCACCGACATGACCGAGGGCATCATCGCCCGCTTCCGCACCATGGCCATCCACCGAGGATCCGTGCTCGTCGGGCACGTCGTCGGCAGCGTGATCCAGTGCGTGATGAGCCTGGTCCTCGTGGGTGCGGTCGGCGTGGCCATCGGCTTCCGCTCCACCGACGCCACGGTCCTGGAGTGGCTCGCCGCCTTCGGACTGCTCGTCTTCTTCGCCATGGCGCTCACCTGGGTCGCGGTCGGCATGGGCCTGGTCAGCCCGAACGCCGAGGCGGCAGGCAACAACGCGATGCCGATGATCCTGCTGCCGCTCCTGTCCAGCGCCTTCATCCCGGTCGACACGATGCCGGGCTGGTTCCGGCCGATCGCCGAGTACCAGCCCTTCACGCCCGCCATCGAGACCCTGCGCGGCCTGCTGCTCGGCAGCGAGATCGGCAACAACGGCTGGATCGCCATCGCCTGGTGCCTGGGACTGACCGTGCTCGGCTACTTCTGGTCGAAGGCCAAGTTCAACAACGACCCGAAGTAACCGCCGTGACAGCGCGGGGCACTTCCCCGCCACTCGTCCCACCCAGAGCGGCGTACTCCGACATCGCGTCGGCGTACGCCGCTCTTCTTTCGTACGCGGTCACTTCTTCGTCAGGTCCGCCTGCATCTCGTCCAGGATCTTGTTCGCCGCCGTGTAGCCGATGCCCTGGATCCACAGCTCGTCGTCGACGGTGTGGACATTGCCCTTCTTCACCGCGTCCATGTTCTTCCACAGGCTGCTGCCGACGGTCTGCGTCTGCTTGGACTTCTTCGGATCGCCGTACGTGGAGCGGAAGATGACATCCGCGTCGGCGAGGTCGATCTTCTCGGGCGACACGTCGTACGAGAAGCCGTCCTTGGCCTTGGCCGCGACGGCGGGGCGGCCGAGACCCACGTCCTTGAGGAGCGTGGCGATGTAGGTCTGCTCGCCGTAGATGCGGATGTCCGCGCCCTCCACGAAGCGGACGACGTTGACCTTTGTCGCCTTGGCCTTCGCCGGGCCGCCGACGGCGGTGGTGACCTTCTCGGCGTGCGCGTCGTAGTCGGCGACGACCTTCTTCGCCTCGGCCTTCTTGCCCAGCGCGTCGCCGTGCACCTGGAAGTTCTCCTTCCAGGGGTAGCCGGTGTTCTCCGTCATCACGGTCGGCGCGATCTGCTTGAGCTGGTCGTACTTCGCGGCGTGCCGGATCTTGCTGGTGAGGATGACGTCCGGCTTGAGGGCCGCGATGGCCTCCATGTTCGGGTTCAGCATCTCGCCGACGTCCTTGATGCCGCTGACCTTGTCCTTGGGCAGATAGCCCGGGAAGCCCGACGACGCCTCGACGTGCGTGGAGCCGACCGGCTTCACGCCCAGCGTGATCGCCGAGTCCAGCTCGGCCGTGTCGAGGACGACGACCCGCTGGGGCGCGACAGGGACCTTCACCTCACCCATGGCGGTCTTGACGACATGCGTCTTGCCGGAGCCGGAGCCGGAGTCACCCTCAGAGCCGGAGTCGGAGTCCGACGAGCCGCAGGCGGACAGCGCGAGTGCGCCGCTCAGGGCGAGGGCTCCGGCGGCGACGGCGTGACGGCGACGGCGGCGGCGGTGTGCGGAGCTGGGTGCGGCGGGCATGACGGTCATCGCGGTCATCGCGGTCCTGTCGGTCTTGGCGGTCATGGCTTCTGGGCCACCTTTCGATCGGCGGGCGAGGGCTGCGGGCGCGGCTCGGCGGCCCACGGAGCGCCGGGGACGACCAGGGGCGACCCCGTCACCGGATCCGGTACCACCACACACTCCAGACCGAACACCTCGCGCACGAGATCCTCGGTGACGACATCGGCGGGCGTGCCCTCGGCGACGATCCGGCCCGCCTTCATGGCGACGAGGTGATCGGCGTACCGGGCGGCCTGGTTGAGGTCGTGCAGCACCACGACCACGGTCCTGCCGCGCTCGCCCTCGTGGCTCTCCGCGGCCAACTGGCGCACCAGGTCGAGCACTTCCACCTGGTGCGAGATGTCGAGATACGTCGTCGGCTCGTCCAGGAGCAGGATGTCCGTCTCCTGCGCGATGGCCATCGCGATCCACACCCGCTGGCGCTGACCGCCGGACAGCTCGTCCACGGACCGCTCGGCGAGCGCGGCGACGTCGGTACGTTCCATCGCCTCCGTCACGGCCCGCTCGTCCTCGTCGGACCACTGCTGCCACCAGTGCTGGTGGGGCTGGCGTCCGCGCGCGACGAGGTCGGCGACGGTGATCGCCTCGGGCGCGACCGGAGTCTGCGGGAGCAGCCCGATCTGCTGGGCGATCTTCTTGGTCGGCAGCTTGGCGAGCGCGTCGCCGTCGAGCAGCACCGCGCCGCTCCTGGGCTTGAGCAGGCGGCCGAGCGCGCGCAGGGTCGTCGACTTCCCGCAGGCGTTGGGGCCGACGATGACCGTGACCTTGCCGTCGGGGACCGCGAGTTCGAGCTCGTGCACGACTTCGCGGTCCTCGTAGGCGAGGGTCAGCTCGCGGGCGCTGAGGCGGGCGGCGGTCACGAGGTGCCTCCATTGCGGACGGAACGACTGCGAACGATCAGCCAGATCAGGTACGGGGCTCCGACGGCCGCCGTGAGCACGCCGACCGGCAGCTCGGTGGGCGAGAAGAGCCGCCGGGCGAGCAGGTCGGCGAGGACCACGATCAGCGCGCCCATGAGCGCCGAGCAGAGCAGCGGGATCTGCGCGGTGCGGGTCATCCGGCGGGCGATCTGCGGGGCGAGCAGCGCCACGAAGTCGACGGGCCCCGCGGCGCCGGTCGCCACGGAGGCGAGGACGACGCCGAGCAGGACGAGACCGAGGCGTACGTGCCCGAGGCGCACCCCGAGTGCGGTCGCCGTGTCGTCGTCCATGGTGACCGAGCGCTGGGCGCGGGCGGCCCAGAAGACGAACGGGAGCAGCACGAGCAGGGTCCAGGCCAGTGGCGTGGCCTCCGTCCAGCCGCGGCCGTTGAGCGAGCCCGTCATCCAGATCTGCGCCTGCTGGGCGACGAGATAGTCGCCCTTGGTCATGAAGAGCGTGGTGATGGAGCGCAGGGCGATCGCGAAGCCGATGCCGATGAGCACGAAGCGCGTCGCGTGCAGGCCGCCGCGCCAGGCGAAGACGTACACGAGCGCGGCGGCCGCGATGCCGCCGAGCACCGAGAGGTAGGGCAGGACGGTGGCCGATGTGACCCCGAGGGTCATCGCCCCCACCGTCAGGGCGCTGGCGCCCTGGCTGATGCCGATGATGTCGGGGCTGGCCAGGGGGTTGCGGGCGACGGTCTGGATGAGCCCGCCCGCGACGCCGAAGGCGGCGCCGACGAGGAGGCCCACGACCATGCGGGGTTCGCGCAGCGTTCCCACGACCAGTTCGTCGGGGGACGGCTGCCCCGTCAGGACCTTCAGAACCTCGCCGGGTGCGACGAAGGACTCGCCGATGCAGAGGTACGCGAGGCAGCTCGCCGCGAGGAGCAGGGCGAGGATGACTGCGGCTGCCGCTGCCCTGCGGTGGAGCAGGAAGGCAGCCTTCCCGAACCGCACCACTGCGTACCCGGCGGGTCGGATGCGGGTAATCGGGTGGGTGGGTGGGAGAGTCCCGCCGCGAAGCGGCGGTTCAGGAGATACCGAGGTCACGCTGCCACCGCCTTCCGGCGCACCAAGGTCACCAAGAACGGCACCCCGATGAGCGCGGTCATCACCCCGGCGGGCACCTCACTCGGTGGGAAGATCACGCGCCCCACCGTGTCGGAGACCAGCAGCATCACCGGCCCCAGGACCGCGGCCATCGGCAGCACCCAGCGGTGCCCGCTGCCCACGATCGCGCGGGCGATGTGCGGGACCGCGAGGCCGATGAACGCGATGGGACCGGCCGCTGCCACGCCCGCGCCGGTGAGCACGGTCGCCCCGAGCCCCCCGACGATCCGCACGGTCGCGACCTTCTGCCCGAGCCCCTTGGCCACGTCCTCGCCCAGGGCAAGGGCGTCGAGCCCGCGCGCCACGGACAGCACCAGCACGAGCCCCACGAGCAGGAAGGGCCAGATCTGGCCGACGATCTCGGAGTCGCGCCCGGAGAGCGAGCCCACCTGCCAGAAGCGGAACTCGTCCAGGGCGGAGGCCTTGGTGGTGAGGATCCCGGTGGTCACGGACACAAGGAGGGCATTGATCGCGGCGCCGCCGAGCGCGAGCTTCACGGGGGTCGCACCGCCCCTGCCGCTCGCGGCGATCGCGTACACCGCGACGGAGGCGATGCCCGCGCCGACGAAGGCGTACCAGACGTATCCGGTGAGGGTGTGCACGCCCGCGAAGGCGATCGCCATGACGACACCCACCGACGCGCCCTGGCTGACGCCGAGGATGCCGGGGTCGGCGATGGGGTTGCGGGTGATGCCCTGAAGGACCGTGCCGGCCAGGGCGAGCGCGGCGCCGACCATCAGGCCGATGAGCGTGCGCGGCACCCGCATCTCGCGGACGACCTCGGCGGCGTCGGTGTGCCCGCCGTGCAGCAGGGCGTCGAAGACGGCGGACGGGGCGATCGCGCGGGCGCCGACGGAGAGGCTGAGCAGGACCGCGAGCAGCAGGGCCACGACGGCCGCCGTCATCGCGACAGCGCGTCTGGCTGGCACACGCATCGGCTGAGCTCGTTTCGGTTCGGTGGGGAGATGGGGGATGGGGGCTGAACGGGAAGCTTGGTAAGGCTTGGCTAAGCGTAAGGGCGACCTTAATGCCCGCCACCAGGGCGTCGGACCTCTGCACAATGGCCCCATGACTGCACGCGCTCTGACGGTCGGCTTCGACCTCGACATGACCCTGATCGACTCCCGGCCCGGCATCAGGGAGGCCTACCTGGCCCTGTCCGCCGAGACGGGAACGTACATAGACGCCGATCTCGCGATCACCCGGCTCGGCCCTCCGCTGGAGGAGGAGCTGCGCAACTGGTTCCCCGAGGACCGGATCCAGGAGATGGGCGACCGCTACCGCGAGATCTATCCCACGTACGCCATCGCCCCCACGCTCGCGATGCCCGGCGCCCCCGAGGCGGTCGCGGCCGTGCGCGCCCACGGCGGCCGGGCGATCGTGGTGACCGCCAAGCACGAGCCGAACGCGAAGCTCCACCTGGCGCACCTGGGCATCGAGGCGGACGCGGTGATCGGCTGGCTGTGGGCCGAGGCGAAGGCGGAGGCGCTGCGCGAGCACGACGCGGCGGTGTACGTCGGTGACCACACCGGTGATGTACGCGGCGCGCGTACGGCGGGCGCGCTCTCCGTCGCGGTGGCGACCGGGCCGTGCGACGCAGCGGAACTGCGCGCGGCGGGCGCGGACGTCGTGCTCGCCGACCTGACGCAGTTCCCCGCCTGGCTCGACGCGTACGTCGCGGGCGGCGCCGCCTGAGTGGCCGCTAGGTAGCCGCGGATTTCGCCTGGCGGCGCTGAACGGCGATACCCCGCAGCACTCCTGCCCCGGCGATGAGGAATCCGACGCCCATCAGCATGCACACCGCGTAGGCGATGGACGGGAAGGGGTCGGTGCCGAGAAACAGCGGGGCCACCGTGACCAGAGTGGCCACGGCTCCGACGAAGAAAACGATTGCTCCGGTCCGGACCAGGCCATCGCCCGGTCCTACGGAATTCGCTTGGGTTTTGTCACGCACCCCACCAGGGTAGTTCCCAGCGCGAAGGAAGAATCCGGGGACGTCTTGTCACCGGCTCCCGGACCAATAGTCTTGGTGCTGGCGGGTCGGGCGACCCGCTGTAGTGCTATCCAGAGCCGTTTTCCGCGGCATAGACGCGTACGACGACAAGTACGAGGACGAGGACTTCAGGTGCCTACCGGCAAGGTCAAGTGGTTCAACAGCGAGAAGGGCTTCGGCTTTCTCTCCCGCGATGACGGCGGCGACGTCTTCGTGCACTCCTCCGTACTGCCCGCAGGTGTCGACACACTCAAGCCCGGCCAGCGCGTCGAATTCGGCGTCGTCGCGGGCCAGCGCGGTGACCAGGCTCTCTCGGTGACGATCCTCGACCCGACGCCGTCCGTGGCGGCGGCCCAGCGGCGCAAGCCCGATGAACTGGCGTCCATCGTCCAGGACTTGACGACACTCCTGGAGAACATCACGCCGATGCTGGAGAAGGGGCGCTACCCCGACAAGGCGTCGGGCGCGAAGATCGCGGGTCTGCTGCGTGCGGTGGCGGACCAGCTGGACGTGTAGTCGCCGGTCAGCTACCGGTCGTAGGTGAGCGCATCCGGCGCGAGGGGCGGTACGAGCCCCTCCGCCGCCGCTCGCGTGAGCAGTCCGCGGATCGCCGCGTAGCCGTTCTCGCCCAGGTCGGCCGTGAACTCGTTCACGTACAGGCCGATGTGCTGATCGGCGACGGCCGGATCCATCTCCTGCGCGTGCTCCAGGACGTAGGGGCGCGAGGCCTCGGGGTCGTCCCAGGCCATGCGCACGGAGGTGCGGACGGCGTCCGCGAGCTGCCGCAGGCGCTCCGCTCCAAGCGACCGCTTGGCGATGATCGCGCCCAGCGGGATGGGCAGGCCCGTCGTGTTCTCCCAGTGCTCGCCCATGTCGGCGAGGCAGTTGAGGCCGTAGTTCTGGTACGTGAAGCGCGCCTCGTGGATGACGAGGCCCGCGTCGACCTTGCCGTCCCGCACCGCGGGCATGATCTGGTCGAAGGGCAGCACGACGATCTCGCCCACGCCGTCGGCCAGGGTGTCCGCGGCCCAGAGCCGGAACAGCAGGTACGCCGTCGACTTCTCGCTCGGCACCGCGACCGTCTTGCCCGTGAGGTCGACCCCGGCCTCCCGGGTCAGGACCAGCGGCCCGCAGCCGCGCCCGAGCGCACCGCCGCAGGGCAGCAGCGCGTACTCGTCGAGGACGTAGGGCAGCACGGCGTACGACACCTTCAGTACGTCGAATGCGCACGAGCCGCGCTCGGCCATGCCGTTCGTGATGTCGATGTCCGCGAACGTGACGTCGAGCGCGGGCGCGCCGGGCACCCGGCCGTGGGCCCAGGCGTCGAAGACGAACGTGTCGTTCGGGCAGGGGGAGTAAGCGATCTTCAGGGCGTTCGCGCCCTGCGCGGGGGATGCGGGGGCTGCCAGGGCTGCGGGCGATGCGGGCGATGCGGGCGATTCAGTCATGCCGGTTCCAACTCTCCAGTACGGGCGCGAATTTCCCGAACGCGTCCCCGAGCGCGCCGAGTGCCTCGCCGATCCGCCAGGCTCCGCGGTCCCGCGGCCCGACGGCGTTGGAGACCGCGCGTATCTCCAGGACGGGCAGTGCGTACGCGGCGGCGGCCTCGGCGACCCCGAACCCCTCCATCGCCTCGGCGAGCGCACGCGGATGGCGGCGCCGCAGCTCGGCGGCGCGCGCGGCGGAGCCGGTCACGGTGGAGACGGTCAGGACGGTGCCGGTGCGGGCGCCGCAGGCGGCGGCCAGGTCCCGTACGAGGGACGGCGGCGGCCGGTGGGTGACGGCGCCGAACCCGAGCTCGGTGACGGGCAGGAAGCCGTCGGGTGTCTCCGCGCCCAGATCGGCCGCGGTGATCTCGTCGGCGACGACGAGGGAGCCGATGGGTGCGTCGGGCTGGAAACCGCCGCCGATTCCGGCGGAGACCACCAGGTCGTACGGGGCGCGCGCGAGGGCGGCCGCCGTGTGCGCCGCGGCGGCCGCGGGCCCGACGCCGACAGCGACGGCGTCGGCGTGCGGGGGCAGCAGGTCAGCCACCGCGTCCCGTTCGGCGGGGACCGCGGTGGCTACCAGCAGGCGGAGGGGAGACTGCAAGGGAGCGGTCAGGCGTCCTTCTTGAGCTTGAACGACCACAGGCCGGTCGCCTTGGCGGTGGAGCCCTTGCCGCCCTCGAGCAGGCTGACGGTGGTGGAGTTCGTGCCGCCGCCGTACTGCTGGTTGAAGAAGACGCTGCCGGGGATGACGACGTACGTCTTCTTGCTGGCCTCGGTGAGCGGCTGACCGTTCATCAGGAGCGTCCAGCCCTTCTCGGCGACCTCGGGGTCGACGCCGAAGCGGACCTTCTCGTCGGGGTCGACCTTGATGGACTTCACGTCCGTGTCCTTGAGGCAGCCCTGCAACTGGGACGGCTTGAGCTCCTTGCCGTCGTTGTAGCAGGAGGCCTCGGAGTTCACCGAGTTGCTGCCCACCGTGATGGTGGCGAGCGGCGTCGGCTTGTCGCAGGCCGACAGGACGAGGAGTCCGGCGGAGACAGCGCCAAGGGCGGCCACGGAACGGCGACGGCGCGCCGAGCTGTGAACGAGTGCGGCTCCGCCGCGGAGCAGGGAGGTCATGGGCGAAGGCTATCGGGCACCCCGTGCCGTCTCGCCACGTGGGGGTCGCGGCGTGCCGCACCCATGGATTTGTCGGGCTCACGCCACCCGCGGGCGCCGCTTCCCGCCGTGCCGGGCCGCCGCGAGCAGGCCCCGCGCGGTCGTCAGCCAGCCGAGCGCGACGATCCCGGCGGCCACCGAGAGCCCCAGTGACCCGATCAGCGGCAGGGCCATGCCGATTCCGCCGCCCACCACCCACGCCACCTGAAGGATGGTCTCCGAGCGGGCGAAGGCGGAGGTGCGCACCTCTTCCGGCACGTCACGCTGGATCAGCGCGTCCAGGGACAGCTTCGACATGGCCTGCGCGAAGCCCGCCACCGCGCCGAGGCAGGCGACGCCCACCGCCCCGAAGAACACCGCCGCGGTGATGGCCACGCCGAGGACGACGGCGACGACGGTCACGATGATGACCTCCGGCGCCCGTGACTTCAGCCCGGCGCCGACGGCCGTGCCGAGCGCGTTCCCGACGCCCGCCGCGACACCCACTATCCCCAGGGACACCGCGGCGCTCTGGCCGCCGAGGGGCTCCTCGCGCAGCAGGAAGGCGAGGAAGAAGATGAGGAACCCGGAGAGACAGCGCAGCGAGGCGTTGGCGGTGAGGGCGTGGGTGACGGCGGGCCCGACCGTACGCAGTCCGAGGCGCCGCTTCTTGGACGTGTCCGTCGCGGCTTCGGCGCGCGCGTGCAGGTGCAGATGCTCCTCGTCGGCCGCGAGGAGCGCCTTGTGCTCGCCCTTCGCCGAGTCCACCTTGGGCGGCAGCGAGAGGGAGAGGAGCATCCCGACAATGAAGATCACAAAGGCGCCGTAGAGCGGCCAGCGCGGCCCGAGCGCCTGTAGCCCCGCGCCGACGGGAGCGGCGATGCCGGTCGCCAGGAGCCCGCCGAGCGTGACTCTGGAGTTGGCCTTGACCAGGGAGAAGCCCTTGGGCAGGAGTCTGGGCACCACGGCGCTGCGTACGACCCCGTAGGCCTTGGAGGCGACCAGGACGCCGAGGGCGGCGGGATAGAGCTCCAGGCTCCCCGTGATCACCGCCTCGGACAGCAGCAGGGCGAGCAGGGCGCGCGCCAGCATCGCGGCGGCCATCGCATAGCGGCGGCCGTGCGGGAGGCGGTCCAGGAGGGGGCCGATGACGGGGGCGAGGAGAGTGAAGGGCGCCATGGTGATGGCGAGATAGAGGGCGACGCGGCCGCGGGCCTCGTCCGTCGGTACGGAGAAGAACACGGTCGACGCGAGCGCGATGGTGATCATGACGTCGCCCGCGCCGTTCACGGCGTGCAGCTCGATGAGCTTGCCGAGCCCCGACTCGCCCGCGCCGTGCGCGTGCGTGGCCTTGCGGATGCCGCGGGCCGTGCCGGTGAAGGGGAGGTGCAGGGCGCGGCCGATCCAGCGGGCGGCCCGGTTCAGCACCGGGCCCTGTCCGCTGACTCCGTGGGACGACGACCTTGCGGCAGCCACTCCGCCATAGTGCCCCTTAAAGGGGGGCACTATGGCGCATACGCTGCGGGGCAATCGGGCGGGGGCGCGAAAACTGATGCGGGGCAATCGGGCGGGGGCGCGAAATCTGATGCGGGGTAAACGGGTGGGTGGGCGGGAAATCCGCCGCGAAGCGGCATCAGAGGGGGCCCCGGGCAGAGGGGGCGGGCACGCCGGTGTAGGCCCAGGGGCCAGGAGAAGGTAGCGTGCGTAGCGCGCCTGCGGCGGTTGTTCTTGGCCGCGCGCCTCTCGGTCATCCCGCAGAATGGATGACGTAGGTGCGCCCGAGGACGTTCGGGCGCGGACGTCGACGCGGCCCTCCGGTCCGCTCCGTCCGCACTCCCGCGTATGGGTGGCGCACTCGTGAGACGGCGTAATGGAGAAGCGATACCTGTGAGCGCAGCGACAACGCGAAGCCGTACCCCGCGTACCCCGCGTACTCCCGACCGCCTGTGCGCCGAGGCGGTGGGACTGGCCCGGGACGCGGCCGAAGAAGCCGCCGCGCCCGGTGTGGTCGGCGAGCACGTCGAGGCCGTGGTCGAGGGCGACCGCGTCGTCACGCACCTGTTCGAGTGCAAGGACTTCGGCTACCGGGGCTGGCGCTGGGCCGTGACGGTGGCCCGCGCCTCGCGCGCCAAGGTCGTCACGCTCGACGAGACGGTGCTGCTGCCCGGTCCCGACGCCTTGCTGGCCCCCGAGTGGGTGCCGTGGAGTGAGCGGCTGCGCCCCGGTGACATGGGCCCGGGGGACCTGCTGCCCACGGACGCGGAGGATCTGCGCCTGGAGCCCGGTTACTCGGGCGAGGAGGAGCCGCCGCCGAACTCCGTGTTCTCGGAGGAGATGGCGGAGCTGGTCGAGGCGGAGGACGCCGAGATCACCGCGGAGCCGTCCGCCGAGGTGCCGTCGGCGCCCGCGCGCGGCTCGATCGCCGCGATCGCCGACGAGCTGGGCATGCGCAGGGCGCGCGTCCTGTCCCGGTACGGCCTGCATGCCGCGGCCGACCGCTGGGAGGAGTCGCACGGCGCGAAGACGGCGATGGCGCAGGCGGCGCCCGCGTCCTGCGTCAGCTGTGGCTTCCTTGCCCCGATCGGCGGATCGCTCGGGCAGGCGTTCGGTGTGTGCGCGAATGAGTTCGGTCCGGCGGACGGGCATGTCGTGTCCCTCGCGTACGGCTGCGGGGGCCACTCGGAGGCTGCCGTGATGCCGAAGCCGTCGCGGCCTGCCGCGCCCGTCCTCGACGAGACCCGGGTGGACGTCCTGCCGCTGCGGCCCGCGCCCGACTCGGGGTCGGTGCCGTTGGAGGGGGCGGCGGAGGAACTCGGCCACAGCTGAGCTCTGGGCTCCCGCTGGGGGAAACCCCAGGACGCGGTACCGTTCGCCCCGCGAACCAAGCGAGGGAGACGACACCGTGAGCAAGACCGTGCGGCCGGCGGCCGAGGGTAATGACCCGTTCGGCACGGCACGGCTCCGGCGGGGGGTCCTCGACGCCTGGGCGGCCAGTCCTGCCCGGTTCCGGGAGGACGCCAACGCCGAGGAGGACCTCGCCCTCGGCGGCTACCGGGACCGGCTGATCGTCGAGCTCGCCCAGAACGCCGCCGACGCCGCGGCCCGCGCCGGTGCCCCGGGACGCCTTGCCCTCACCCTCCGGGACGGAGTGCTCGCCGCCGCCAACAACGGCACCCCCCTCGACGCCACCGGCGTCGAGTCCCTCTCCACCCTGCGCGCCTCCGCCAAGCGCGAGGAGCAGAACAACGGCGCCGTCGGGCGGTTCGGCGTCGGCTTCGCCGCCGTGCTCGCCGTCTCCGACGAGCCCGCCCTCGTCGGACGTACCGGCGGCGTCCGCTGGTCCCTGAGCGAGGCCCGTGAACTCGCCGCCGACACGGCCCGGTTCAGCCCGGGGCTCGGGGACGAGGTCCGCAGGCGTGACGGGCACGTGCCGCTGCTGCGGCTGCCCTTCGCCGCCGAGGGGAGCGCCCCGGACGGGTACGACACCGTCGTCATCCTGCCCCTGCGCGACGCCGCTGCCGAAGATCTCGTCGTGCGGCTGCTCGACGGCATCGATGACGCTCTCCTCCTTGCCCTTCCCGGGCTCGAAGAAGTCGTCGTCCAGGTCGGGGACCAGGCTCCCCGCACCCTTCGCCGCACCGCCGAGCCCGGCTACGTGGACGTCTTCGACAGCCGTGACGATGTCGGTGATGGTGACGGTGGCACTCGCTGGCGCATCGTCAGCAGGCAAGGCTCCCTGGAGCCGGACCTCCTCGCCGACCGGCCCGTCGAAGAGCGGCTGCGGCCCCACTGGTCCGTCACCTGGGCCGTGCCCACCGACCGCGAAGGCGCCCCGAAGCCGCCCCGCAGCGCCCCCGTCCTGCACGCGCCGACCCCCAGCGACGAGCCGCTCGGGGTGCCCGCCCTGCTCATCGCCTCGTTCCCGCTCGACACCACCCGGCGGCACGCGGCGCCCGGACCCCTCACCGACTTCCTCGTGCAGCGCGCCGCCGACGCGTACGCCGAACTCCTCGCCGACTGGCGGCCCGTCGGGGAAGGCATCATCAGCCTCGTCCCCGGCCCGCTCGGCAAGAGCGAGCTCGACGGCGCGCTGCGCCAGGCCATCCTGGACCGGCTGCCCCGCACGGCTTTCCTGCCTCCCGCGGTGGAGGCCGTCCCGCAACAGGACCCCGACGTACCCGAGTGGGAGGTCCCCGTCGCGCTGCGGCCGCGTGACGCGGAGGTCGTGGAGGGCGCGGGCGCCGACACCGTACGCGTGCTCGCCGATGTGCTGCCGAGCCTGCTCCCGGCGGGACTTGAGCGGCGGGCCGAGCTGCGCACCCTCGGTGTCGCCCGCGTCGCGCTGACCGAGGCGATCGACCGCCTCGCGGGTCTGGAGCGGGAGCCGGGCTGGTGGCGGCGGCTCTACGACACCCTCGCCGGCGTCGACCCCGACCGCCTGACCGGGCTTCCCGTCCCGCTCGCCGACGGGCGCACGACCATCGGGCCCCGCCAGGTCCTCCTGCCCGTCACCGGCGACGACAGCGACCCCGCCGCCCTCGTCCGGCTCGGCCTGAAGGTCGCGCACCCCGACGCCGTGCATCCCCTCCTGGAGAAGCTCGGCGCCCTGCCCGCCACGCCCCGCGCCGTCCTGACGACTCCTCAGGTCCGCGCCGCCGTCGCCGCGTCACTCGACGACGACACGTGGGACGAGGACGCCGTGGACGCCGAGGAGCTGGCGGACATCGTGCTCTCGCTCGTCCGCGACGCGAACCTCGCGCCCGGCGACGAGCCCTGGCTCGGCGCGCTCGCCCTCCCTGACGACGAGGACGGCGACCTCGCTCCCGCCGGGGAACTCGTCTTCCCCGGCAGCCCGTTCGCCCAGATCATGAGCGAGGACGAACTCGCCACGGTGGACGCCGATCTCGCCGAGCGCTGGGGCGAGCAGCCGCTGGCCGCGTGCGGTGTGCTCGCCACGTTCGCGCTGGTCCGCGCCACGGACATCGTGCTCGACCCGGACGAACTGGAGCCGCGCGACGGCGACTTCGCCGAGCCCGACGACGCCGGTCTGCTCGACGCGGTCGACGTGTGGTGCGAGGACGTGCTCGACCGGCTTCCGGAGACGCCCGTGCCGCCGGTCGCGACCGAGATCATCGCCGTACGGGACCTGGATCTGGTCGACGAGGACTGCTGGCCGCAGGCCCTGGCGATGCTCTCGCGCCCGCCGCTGCGGGACGCGCTGACGCAGCCGCTGCGGATCCTGCTGCCGGACGGCACGACGGAGACCGTCCGCTCGTACACGGCGTGGTGGCTGCGCGGCAATCCCGTCCTCGGCGGCCGGCGTCCCGCCGGTCTTCGGGCCTCGGGCAGTGACCCGCTGCTCGAAGGTCTCTACGACGCTGCCGACGCCTCCGGGTTCGACGACGAGCAGGTGCTGCGCGCACTCGGTGTCCGCACGTCGGTCGCCGCCCTCCTGGAGGAGCCCGGCGGCGCCGCCGAACTGCTCGACCGGCTCGCGGACCCGGAGAGGACCGTTTCGGCGGCCCAACTGCACGCGCTGTACGGCGCCCTGGCCGATCTGGACCCGGAGCAGGTGACGCTGCCGGACGAGGTGCGGGCCGTCGTGGACGGCGAGGTCGTGGTCGTCGACGTGGCGGACGCGGTCGTCGCCGACGCCCCCGACCTGCTCCCGCTGACCGAGGGCGTGGCCCTGCTGCCCGTGGCGCCCCGCAAGGCGCGTGACCTGGCCGAGCTGTTCCAGGTGCGCAGGCTGAGCGAGACGGCGGCCGTGGAGCCCGCGGGGGAGGGGGCCGAGCATCCGGTGCCGGACTCGGTGCGGATCCTGCTCGGGGCGGCCACCCCGGAGACGTACATCGAGCACGAGGAACTCATCGCGGGCGGCGTCGAGCTCGACTGGCGCCGGACGCCGGACGGCACGATTCACGCCGCCACGCTGGAGGGTGTCGCCGCCGGGCTCGCCTGGGCTGCGGGCCAGTGGCCGCGCCGCTTCGAGGTCGCGGCGCTCCTGGAGGATCCCTCGCGTACGGACGAGCTGGAGCGGGACCGCTGGTTCGACTGACCCGTCTGCGGGCTCGCGGGGGCTGACCGCGCAGTTCCCCGCGCCCCTTTCGGGGCCCGGGCCTGCTGATTGGTTGGCTCCTGGGTGCGGCTGTGTCGTGGCTGGTTGCGCAGTTCCCCGCGCCTCCTTCGGGGTCCGGGCCGTTGGGGTGGAATCCTGTCCTCCAGAACCCGGTCACACAATCTTCACTTCCCGTACAACCACAAGTCCCGTTCGCGGGTCTGATCTTCCGAGTCAACAGACTCCTAGATCACTGGGCTCCGCGTGACAACCCCCATACACCGCGGCGCCCCCTTCCCACCTGGGGAAACACATGCGCATCCGTGCCACCGTGGCCGCACTGACCGGCACCCTGGCTCTGTCCGCTCTCGTCGTCCCGGCCGCCCAGGCCGCCGACGAGCCGAACGTCCCGAAGTTCGCGCCCTTCGCCGCCAACGCGCCCGTCGACGAGGTCGTCGGCGACACGAAGATCACGAAGGTCGCCGTCAACGGTGGCAAGAACATCGTGGTCGGCACCACCGAGAAGAAGAAGTTCACCGTCGCCATCACGGCGACCGACCCCGAGGGCATCTACGACGCCGATGCCCTCCTGTGGCACGGCTCGGACATCGAGAGCGACATCGACGGCCTGCTCCTCTCCGATGAGGCCGGGGCCACCTGCAAGGTCGTCAACGCGACCACCTCCACCTGCACGGTCAACGTCACGGTCGACCCGAAGCTCGACCTCTACAGCAACATCCTGGCCGGCAAGTGGAAGGTGTCGGCGAACGCGATCGGCAACGACGGCGACTACGTCATCAAGGACACGGTCGGCTACGCCAGCATCCAGCGCAACGCCCGCCTCACCACCAACGCCTCCCCCGAGCCGGTGAAGAAGGGCAAGACCCTCACGGTCACCGGCGCCCTGACCCGCGCCAACTGGGAGACCTCGAAGTACGCGGGCTACACCAGCCAGTCCGTGAAGCTCCAGTACAAGAAGAAGGGCGCGACCTCCTACACCACCCTCAAGACGATCACGTCCGGCTCCAGCGGCGCGCTGAAGACGACCGTGACCGCCTCCGCGGACGGTTACTACCGCTACGTCTTCGCCGGTACGTCCACGACCCCGGCCGTCACGTCGACCGCCGACTTCGTGGACGTCAACTAGTACCGGCTACGCCGGAAAGCGGCGGCCGACCCAGCGGAAGATGACCTCGATGACCAGTGAGGCCACCGCCGCGATCGCGACCGCCGCCCACGGCATCGTCGTGCCGACCAGCTTCAGCTGGAAGAAGTCCTGAAGCCACGGCACGGTGAGCACCAGCAGGAAGCCGAGACCCATCGTTCCGATCAGCCCGATCCGCCACCACGTGTAGGGGCGGGCGATGATCGCGAGCACCCACATGGCGATCAGAAACAGCGCAAGGGTGGCCGCGCTGGTCTCGGCTTCCCGTGCTCCCGCGCCCGCGTAGTGGTGGCGCGCCAGGAGGTACGTACAGAAGGTGGCGACGCCCGCGACGACACCGCCCGGGATCGCGTACCGCATGACCCTTCGTACGAAGTGGGGCTTGGCCCGCTCCTTGTTGGGCGCGAGGGCGAGGAAGAAGGCCGGGACGCCGATCGTCAGGGTCGACAGGAGCGTCAAGTGGCGCGGCAGGAACAGGTACTCCACCTGCGAGCAGACCACGAGCAGTGCGATGACGACCGAGTAGACGGTCTTCACCAGGAACAGCGTCGCCACGCGCGTGATGTTGCCGATGACCCGGCGGCCCTCCGCGACCACCGAGGGCAGCGTCGCGAAGCTGTTGTTCAGGAGCACGATCTGGGCGACCGCCCGTGTCGCCTCCGAGCCCGAGCCCATCGAGACGCCGATGTCGGCGTCCTTCAGGGCGAGCACGTCGTTCACGCCGTCGCCCGTCATCGCGACCGTGTGGCCGCGTGACTGGAGGGCGCCCACCATGTCGCGCTTCTGCTGCGGGGTGACGCGCCCGAAGACGGAGTTGGCGTCCAGGGCCTCGGCCATCTCGCCCTGTTCCGTGGGCAGTCTGCGGGCGTCCACGGTGTTCTGAGCGCCCGGCAGGCCCAGCTTCCCCGCGACCGCGCTCACCGAGACCGCGTTGTCGCCGGAGATGACCTTGGCGCTGACGTCCTGCTCCTCGAAGTACCGCAGGGTGTCCGCGGCGTCGGGGCGAAGCCGCTGCTCCAGGACGACCAGGGCGGTGGCGCGGGCTCCGGCGGCCACGTCCGGGTCGTCCAGTTCACCGGCGGCGCGGGCCAGGAGCAGCACGCGCAGGCCCTGCTGGTTGAGGTCCTCGATCTCGGCGAGGGACGGGTCGCCGTCGGGCAGCAGCACATCGGGGGCGCCGAGCAGCCACGTCGAGCTGTTGCCGTCGCCCTCGCTGAAGGAGGCGCCGCTGTACTTGCGGGCCGAGGAGAAGGGCAGCGACTCCGTGCAGCGCCACTCCTCGCTGTCGGGGTAGGCGTCGATGATCGCCTGGAGCGACGCGTTCGGCCGCGGGTCGGACTCGCCGAGGGCGCCGAGGACCCTGCGTACGTACGTCTCGTCCGTGCCGTTCAGCGGACGCAGCTCGGTGACGTCCATGCCGCCCTCGGTGAGGGTGCCGGTCTTGTCGAGGCAGACCGTGTCGACGCGGGCGAGGCCCTCGATCGCGGGGAGCTCCTGGACCAGGCACTGCTGGCGGCCCAGACGGATCACGCCGATCGCGAAGGCGACCGAGGTGAGGAGCACGAGCCCCTCCGGGATCATGGGGACGATCCCGCCGACGGTGTAGGCGATGGACTCCTTGAAGTTGTCGTCCTTGACGACGAGCTGGCTGATGATGAGGCCGATCGAGGTCGGGATCATCAGCCACGTCACGTACTTGAGGATCGTGGAGATGCCGCTGCGCAGCTCGGAGTGGACGAGCGTGAAGCGGCTCGCCTCCTCGGCGAGCTGCGCCGCGTACGCCTCGCGGCCGACCTTCGTGGCGGTGAAGGCGCCGCCGCCCGCGACCACGAACGAGCCCGACATCATCCTGTCGCCGGGCTTCTTGATGACGGGGTCGGCCTCACCGGTCAGGAGCGACTCGTCGACCTCCAGGCTGTCGGTCTCGACCGCCTCGCCGTCGACGACGATCTTGTCGCCGGGCCCCAGCTCCACCAGGTCGCCGAGGACGATCTCGGAGGTGGAGATCTCCGCTGCCACTCCGTCGCGCCGCACGGTGGGCTTGGCCTCGCCGATGACCGCGAGTCCGTCCAGGGTCTTCTTGGCGCGCAGCTCCTGGATGATGCCGATGCCCGTGTTGGCGATGATCACGAAGCCGAAGAGGCTGTCCTGGATCGGCGCGACGAAGAGCATGATCACCCAGAGCACGCCGATGATCGCGTTGAAACGGGTGAAGACGTTCGCCCGGACGATCTCGGTGGTGGACCGTGAACTGCGGATGGGTACGTCGTTGACCTCGCCGCGTGCGACCCGCTCGGCGACCTCGGCGGCACTCAGCCCCGTCGCGCGTCCGGTGGGTGGCGCCACCGGGTGGACCGGGTCGAGCTCGGCGCCCGCGTCGATATGCGTCATGGCATCGACGGTACGGGCGGGATGGGGGGTTCACCCCTTGAGTGGCCCAAAGATCCGACCACGGTAGGACACGGACCGTCCCGTGGTCGTACCGGAGGCTTACCGCGGCAGGTGCTACTCGGAGGCGGCCGCGGCCTTGCTCTGCGCGTCCCGCTTGATCGCGGCGTCGCGGCCCCGCACGTACCAGATGCCGATCAGGCCGAGGCCGGCTCCGGCGAGGCAGGTCCACACCCACCAGGTGGCGTCGCGGTCGTCGAACCAGCCGTAGAACGGCAGCTGCACCAGGAAGAGGACGAACCAGAGGATCGTGCCGCCCGTGATGGTGGCGACGACGGGGCCCTCCAGGGGCTCCGGCGCGTCGTGCTTTGGGGTCCACTTCTCCATGCGCACAGCTTACGAGTACGCGGGGCGGGGTCCCGCGGGGGCTTGTACGGCCAGGCGCCACAAGGGTCTACGCGCGGAGATAGCGAATTCCCTCTCATGTATTCATACTGAAACGGCTCGTTAATGGCTGGTTGTTTTCGTAAGAACAAACAAATCGATCAACACTCGCCACTTAACGATCTTCCCCTTCTCTGAGTCCACGAGGTCCCGCATGCCTTCCTCGGCCACAGCCCCGGTCGACGCCAAACCGCCGACGCCCCCGCAGGGCGGCATCGACGGTTTCTTCAAGATCACAGAGCGGGGTTCGACCCTCGTCCGAGAGGTCCGCGGCGGCTTCGCCACCTTCTTCGCGATGGCCTACATCATCGTGCTGAACCCGATCATCCTGGGCAGCGCGAAGGACATGTACGGGCACCAGCTCGACAACGGCCAGCTGGTGACCGCGACCGCCCTGGTCGCCGCCTTCACCACGCTGCTCATGGGCGTCATCGGCAACGTCCCGATCGCCCTCGCCGCCGGTCTCGGCGTGAACACCGTGGTCGCCCTCCAGCTCGCGCCGCGCATGTCGTGGCCCGACGCGATGGGCATGGTCGTCCTCGCGGGCTTCGTCGTGATGCTGCTCGTGGCGACCGGCCTGCGGGAGCGCGTGATGAACGCCGTGCCGCTGAGCCTGCGCAAGGGCATCGCGATCGGCATCGGCCTCTTCATCATGCTGATCGGCCTCGTCGACTCCGGCTTCGTCTCGCGCATCCCGGACGCCGCGCACACCACGGTGCCGCTCCAGCTGGGCGGCGACGGACACCTCAACGGCTGGCCCGTCCTCGTCTTCGTCCTCGGTGCGCTGCTCACGCTCTGCCTGCTCGTGCGCAAGGTGCCCGGCGCGATCCTCATCAGCATCGTCGTCATGACGATCGTCGCGATGGTCATCAACGCGGTCGCGACGGTGCCCTCCTGGGGCCTGACGACGCCCGAGTGGCCCGGCAATCCGGTCGCGACACCGGACTTCGGCCTCGTCGGTCAGGTCAGCCTGTTCGGCGGCTTCGACAAGGTCGGCCTCCTCACCGGCATCCTCTTCGTCTTCACCGTGCTCCTGTCGTGCTTCTTCGACGCCATGGGCACGATCATGGGCATCGGCGACGAGGCCAAGCTGACCGACGCGAGCGGCAACATGCCCGGCATGAACAAGGTCCTGTTCGTCGACGGCATCGCGGTCGCCGCCGGCGGCGCCTCGTCCTCGTCGGCCACCACCTGCTTCGTGGAGTCCACGGCGGGCGTCGGCGAAGGCGCCCGTACGGGCTTCGCCAACATCGTCACCGGCGGTCTCTTCGCCGTGGCGCTGTTCCTCACGCCCATCGCGACGATGGTCCCGTCCCAGGCGGCCACGCCCGCGCTGCTCGCGGTCGGCTTCCTGATCCTGTCCGGTTCGATCACCCAGATCGACTGGACCGACTTCACCGTCGCGATCCCGGCGTTCCTGACGATGCTGATGATGCCGTTCACGTACTCGATCACGAACGGCATCGGCATCGGCTTCATCAGCTTCACCGTGCTGCGCCTCGCCGCGGGCCGCGGCCGAGAGGTGCCGGCCGCGATGTACGTCGTGGCGGCCGTCTTCGGCTTCTACTACCTGATGCCGGCGCTGGGTCTCACGTAACCCTCCGGTCCTGCGTGCGTACATACGGGGCGGCCGTCAGGCCGCCCCGTAGAATTTTTCCGTCTCCTCGACGGCGCTCTGGAAGCGCTCGTCGAAGTCGTCCCTGATGAGCGTCCCGACCACGTAGTCCTGGACGCTCATTCCCCGTTTGGCGGCGTGCTGCCGGAGCCGGTCCAGGAGCTCCCCGTCTATTCGCAGGCTGAGCACTGTCGATCCCATGCGTGCCAGGGTCCCTGCCGCTCGGCGGCCCGCGTCTCACTTTCCGAAGCCACCTCACTCATATGGGTGACGAAAGGGTTCTGTGGCGCGGGATGAGGGAATCGAGTGGTCTTTAGTTAGAGTAATGAGTTACTCTAACGAACATGCCGGACCTCTCCCATGGTGACGACGCCGCCGCCGTGAACTCCCTGCGCTCCGCCGTGATGCGCCTGTCCCGTCGACTCAAGCACCAGCGGGTCGACGAATCGCTGAGCCCCACCGAAATGTCGGTGCTCGGCACCCTCGCCCGCTGCGGCCACGCCACCCCCGGTGAGCTGGCCCGCAAGGAACACGTGCAGCCGCCGTCGATGACCCGCATCGTCGCGCTGCTCGAAGCCAAGGGTCTCGTCCGGCTAGAGCCGCACCCCGAGGACCGCCGCCAGAAGGTGGTGACCCAGACGGAGACGGCCGAGGCCATGCTCGAGGAGAGCCGCCGCAAGCGGAACGCCTGGCTGGCCGGCCTGGCCGAGCACCTCGACGAGGACGAGTGGGCGCGACTGCGCGCCGCCGCCCCCGTCCTGGAGAAGCTCGCCCATCTGTAGACAGTGCACGTCCATCTGTAGACAGCGCTCACCCATCTGTAGAGAGCGCACGAGGCAGGCCCCGGCCGCCGCCGTGCCACCCGACGCCAAGGAGGCGAACCCACTTTGAGTACGGGATCCGGAGCAGACTCCGCCCCCGCACCAACCGCCCTCGACAAGTCTCCCGCCGCCAAGTCGTCGATGTTCAGCTCGCTGAAGATCCGCAACTACCGGCTCTTCGCCTCCGGCGCCGTTGTCTCCAACACCGGCACATGGATGGCGCGCATCACCCAGGACTGGCTGGTCCTGAGCCTCACGGGATCCTCGGCCGCGGTCGGCATCACCACCGCGATGCAGTTCCTGCCGATGCTCCTGTTCGGCCTGTACGGCGGCGTCATCGCCGACCGCTTCGCCAAGCGCAAGCTGCTCTTCTGCACCCAGGGCGCGATGAGCATCAGCGGCCTGTTCCTCGCCACGCTCACCCTGAGCGGCCACGTCCAGGTCTGGCACGTCTACCTCGCGGCCTTCTTCACGGGCCTCGTCACGGTCGTCGACAACCCGACCCGGCAGTCCTTCGTGTCCGAGATGGTGGGACCCGACCAGGTCCGCAACGCCGTCTCGCTGAACTCGGCGAACTTCCAGTCCGCGCGCCTCATCGGCCCCGCCGTGGCCAGTGGTCTCACCGCGGCCGTCGGCCCCGGCTGGGCGTTCCTCGCCAACGGCCTGTCCTTCCTCGCGCCGCTCACGGGCCTGATGCTGATGCGCACGAGCGAGCTGCACCACACCCCGCGCAAGCCGCGCGGCAAGGGGCAGCTGAGGGAAGGCCTGAACTACGTCTCCAAGCACCCCGAGCTGATCTGGCCGATCGTCCTCGTCGGCTTCATCGGCACGTTCGGGTTCAACTTCCCGATCTGGCTGAGCGCCTTCGCGGACGACATCTTCCACGGCGGAGTGGGGATGTACGGGCTCTTCAACACCCTGATGGCGATCGGCTCCCTGGCCGGAGCGCTGCTCGCCGCGCGCCGCGGCACCTCGCGCCTGCGGCTGCTCGCCGCGGCCGCGATCGCCTTCGGCGTGCTGCAGATCGTGGCCGCGTTCGCACCCGACCTGTGGATGTTCGTCGCCCTGATCGTCCCGATGGGCATCCTGGGCCTGACGGTGAACGTCACCGCCAACTCCTCGGTCCAGATGGCCACGGACCCGGAGATGCGCGGCCGCGTCATGTCCCTCTTCATGATGGTCTTCACCGGCGGTACGCCGCTTGGCGGACCGCTCTTCGGCTGGCTCGCCGACGCGTACGGAGTGCGCCTGAGCATGGCCGCCGGTGGCCTCATCTGCGCCGTGGCCGCGGTCGGCGTCGGCCTGATGCTGGCCCGCGCCGCGAACCTGCGGCTGAAGGTGGATCTGCGGCGCGGGCAGCAGCACGTGCAGTTCGTGCCGCGCGAGCAGCTGGCGACGGCGGCGTGAGCCCCTGTTCGGCTACACCCGCCGGGCCAGGATCTGGCCCGGCCAGGTGCCGTCCTGCTCGACGAAGGCCTCGGTCCGCGTGAAGCCGTTGCGCTCGTAGTACGCGACGAGCTTGCCGTCACCGCCCGCGTAGCAGTCGACCCGGAGCAGGGAGATCCCCTGACTCCGGGTTTCCGCTGCCGCGTGCGCGAGCAGGGCGGAGCCCGCGCCGGAGCCGTGCTTGGCGGTCAGCAGATGGATGTACCGCTCGGGCTCGTCCACCGGCGCGATGTACGACCCCGGCCCGTCGGTCAGGGTGAGCGTGCCGACCGGCTCCCCGCCGGTCTCCGCGATCCAGGCGGAGCCCGTGGTCAGGTACTTCTCGACCAGGGCGATGGTCTTGGGGCGCGTCGACCAGGGCTGGTCGCCCCACTGCCCGGTGCGCCCCTGCGAGACGAGCCAGGCAACGGCGTCGTCGAAGAGGGCGAGGACGGTGGGGATGTCGTCGGGTCCTGCGGGGCGGATGGTTATGTGATCCATGCGGCCATCCTCGCTCAGGGTCTTTCAGCCGGTCCGGCGTTTGAGGACGAACTCGGCGGAGCCGGTGACGACGGGTTGGGGAAAACCCCCGCCGGAGGCGAGACTCACCCCATGAGACTCTTCGCGGCGGTGCTGCCGCCACCGGCGGCGGCGGACGAACTGGCCGAGGCGGCAGCCAAGTTGAAGCCCCTGCCGGGCACCGAAGACCTCCGCTGGACGCTCCGCGAGAGCTGGCACTTCACGCTCGCCTTCATGTCCGAGGTACCGGACGAGACGCTGCCGGAGCTCTCCACCCGCCTGGAGCGCGCCGCGCACCGCACAGCCCCCTTCCCCCTCTCCCTCCAGGGCTCGGGCCACTTCGGCGACCGAGCCCTGTGGGCCGGGGCGGCGGGCGACGTGGACACCCTCCGCCTCCTCGCCCAGCGGGCGGACGCCGCGGCCCGCAAGTCCGGCATCACCATGGAGGAGCACCGCCACTACCGCCCGCACCTGACGCTGGCCCGCGGCCACGGCGAGCCGCCCCTGCGCCCGTACGTCGACGCCCTCGCGGACTTCGCGGGCGAGGAGTGGACCGTGGCCGAGCTGAGCCTCGTACGGAGCAATCTGCCCAGGAGCGGGGTGCCGGGGGAGCGGCCCCGCTATGAGGTGGTCGGTCGATGGCCACTGGGCGGAGCCGGTTAACCTCGACTACGTGGACCCGAAAACCAGGAACCGGATCATGGCCGGTGTGCTCGTAGTGATGTTCGTCGTGGTGGCCGTGGCGGCCGCGGTCGGCCAGTGAGGTGAGGCGATGACCGCGGCCGCGTAGAGCTCCTACCAGGCGAAGGACTCCGGCGAAGGGCCCGGCCCCGGGAAGATCTCGTCCAGGGCGCCGAGCAGCTCGTCCGAGAGGTCGAGCTCGACCGCGCGCAGAGCGCTGGTGAGCTGCTCCGACGTGCGCGGACCGACGATCGGCCCGGTGATGCCGGGCCGGGTGAGCAGCCAGGCGAGCGCCACTTCGCCGGGCTCCAGGCCGTGCTTGTCGAGCAGGTCCTCGTACGCCTGGACCTGCGCGCGCACCTCGGGCTTGGCGAGCTCGGATGCGGCCCGGCCGCTGGTGCGCCGCGAGCCCTCGCCCTCCTTCTTGAGCACGCCGCCGAGCAGTCCGCTGTGCAGCGGCGACCACGGGATGACACCGAGGCCGTAGTCCTGGGCGGCCGGGATCACCTCCATCTCGGCGCTGCGCTCGGCGAGGTTGTAGAGGCACTGCTCGCTGACGAGGCCGTAGCTGCCGCGGCGCTTGGCGATCTCGTTGGCCTGGGCGATCTTGTATCCCGGGAAGTTTGATGAACCCGCGTAGAGGATTTTTCCCTGGCCGATGAGGACGTCGATCGCCTGCCAGATCTCCTCGAAGGGAGTGCGGCGGTCGATGTGGTGGAACTGGTAGATGTCGATGTAGTCGGTCTGCAGCCGCTTGAGCGAAGCCTCCACGGAGCGGCGGATGTTGACCGCCGAGAGCAGATCGTGGTTGGGCCAGGCCGGCTTCCCGTCGAGGGCCATGTTCCCGTACATCTTGGTGGCGAGCACGGTCTTGTCGCGCCGCTCGCCGCCCTGCGTGAACCAGGTGCCGATGATCTCTTCGGTGCGGCCCTTGTTCTCGTCCCACCCGTAGACATTGGCAGTGTCGAAGTAGTTGATGCCCGCGTCGAGTGCGGCGTCCATGATCGTGTGGCTGTCAGGCTCGTTCGTCAGCGGCCCGAAGTTCATGGTCCCGAGCGCGAGTCGGCTGACCTTGAGTCCTGTGCGTCCCAGCTGCGTGTACTTCATGGGTACTCAGCCAACGGCTTGGAGTGGGCTCCAGGCAAGGGGGTCGGGGTGGCTTTGGTCAGTCGCGGGGAAAATCGTCGGTCTTGAGGATGAGGTCGGCCGGCGTGCAGGTCAGGTCGACTTCGTAGCCGAAGGAGAACGGGAGTTCGCTGGCGTAGTCGATGCCGTTGTCGCTCTCCTTGGGCTGGGTGTAGAGGTGGCACTGCCCTTCGTAAGGATCCACGATCAGATAGGCAGGGATTCCGGCTGCCGCGTATGCGTACTTCTTGGCGTAGTAGTCGTTCTCGGCAGTTCCCTTGGAGATGACCTCGGCGACAAATTCGACGTCCTCGTAGAGCCAACCGCGCTCATGGGACCAGTTTGCTTCGTCCCGCAGCTTCGCCACGTCCGGGCAGAAACCGTTCTGGCCTCCGGGAAAATCGATGCGCACGTCGGAGAGCACCATCACTTCCATGCCGAATCTGTCCTCCAGGGCTCGGACGATTCGGCGAATAATCTGCCAGTGCGTGCTCCGTTGCGGCGTCATGAAGACGGCTCCCCCGACGATCTCGACTCGGTAGCCTTCGAGGAAGTGGTCTCGCCCGAGCGCCTTGAACATCACGTCCAGGGCGTTCCTGTCGCCGTTCTCAGCCATCTCGATCCTGTCGGTGTCTACGACGGTCATCGTGGCGCTCCTCCCCGGCTGCCTCTCGGTCGAGTACAGCCGCGCAGTACAACGATACGCACGGAGGCAAGGTCACGACCCGCCCAGCCACCCCGCCGCGTCGAGGCGGAACGCGTCCGGCGGCACGACCGTGCGCAGGTCGGACTCCAGGGCTCGGAGGCGCCGCGCGCCCAGGGCGGAGGCCCACTCCGTCCGCAGCTCCTCGAAGATCGCCGCCGAGCGGCGCAGCATGTCGATGCCGTGCGGGGTGAGGCGGACCAGCTTGCGGCGGGCGTCGGCCGGGTCGTCGGTGCGTTCCGCGTAGCCGAGGGCGATGAGGCGGTCGATCGTCTTCCCCGCGGCCTGCTTGGAGACGCCGAGACGGCGGCCTACGTCGCTGGCGCTCGCGCCCCGTACGCCGATCGCCTGCATCGCGAAGCCGTGGGCCGGGCGTGCGTCGGGGTGGCCCTGGCGGGCCAGCTCGGCGTGCAGCCGGTCGATCAGCGTGCGGAACCCGGCGAAGAGGAGGAGCGGCAGCTCGTAGCCGCGCGCGTCGTCGCTCTCCGGCGGCGCACCCTTCTCCGGCGGCTCACCCTTGCGGGAATCGACAACCTGGTTTACCTTTTTTTCGTCAACCACGTTGTCCATCGTAGGGGGTACGTCTTGTTCGCCGAGCACACCGTGGAAACCGCGCCCGCGGAGTCCCGCGCCGCGATGGAGCGCACGGCCGCCGCCTTCGGGAAGACGCCGAGTGCGGTGGCGCGGCTCGCGGAGTCGCCCGAACTGCTCAACGGCTTCCTGGAGTTGAGCGCGTCCTTCGAGCGGACGACGCTGGAGCCGGTGGCCCGCGAGGTCGTCATCATGACCGTGGCCGTACGCAACGACTGCCACATCTGCGTGACCATGCACACCGCCAAGCTGCGGAAGCTGGGTGCGGAGGCCGAGGTGATCACCGCGTTGCGTGAGGGGCGGGCGCTGGGCGATGAACGGCTGGAGGCGGTACGGCAGTTCACGCTGGAGGTGCTCGCGCGTGCGGGTGGCGTCGGTGACGAGGAGCTGAAGAGGTTCCTTGCGGCGGGTCACACGGAGCGCAATGCCCTGGAGGTCGTGATGGGCATCGGTACGTACACGATGTCGACGCTGGCGAACCGGCTGACGCGCGCCACGTGAGGTGCCCTGGGGGGGCGAGTGTGAGGCACAGGCGGATCACAGCGCGCCCCGAGGGAACGCACCGGAACCGGGCCTGGCGTCGCGGCCGTGTGGCCGCGACGGCGCTGCGGCAACCCGCGGCTCCCATAGGCGAGTTGACCGACACCGCCCAACGCCTTGCCACGCTTCGGGACCGCTCGGCGCCGCGCCTTCCCTCTCCCTGCTCGGCGGTCTCCGCGCGGTACGGGGCGCGGGGTGAGGCGCGGGCCGGATTCCCGCATGTGCGGCAGGCGTTGGCGGCTCTGCGCGGAGGGGCGGGCCGACCGGATGTCCTCGTCTCCCTCATGAGCACGCTTCAGGACACCGGGATCCTGTACGCGGCGGGACCGCACGGACTGCGCGCGGTCCAGGCCGGGGCGCGGGCGATCCTCGACGCGGGCGGCACGACGACCCCCGAAGGCGCCGCCGCCCTCACGTCACTCGACGCCGAACTTCACCGAGGGAACCTCCGCCTGCGAGGCAGCGCCGCGCTGCTGGCGTGCGGCAGCTTCCTCGACGACGTGGCGTCGACGTGGCCTGCCAAAGAGCGGGCCACAATGGCGAGTTCGGGCTCGGGAGGGTCCGGCGGCCGGGCTCTCACCTCCGGTACATGACCCGCCGCAGCGCCACCTCCACAGGACCCCGCCGCCCCGCCCGCTCCATCGCGTACGCCCCGGCCACCGTCACCAGCCACACCCCCACCGCGAACAGCGCCATGGTCGCGCTCGTCAGATGGGCGCCGAGGCCGAGGCCCCAGGCGGCGAGGATCGGGGCGAAGATCAGGGAGTGGGCGAGGTAGCAGGAGAGGGAGCGCTTGCCGACGGCGGAGATCGCCGTGACCGCTTTCGATCCCCTGCGGGACTCCCGCCGCGTCCACCAGTGGACGAACAACGCCACAGCCGCCACGTATCCGAGGCCCGCCGCGTTCCCCGTGACGTCCCGCAGCAGGGTCAGCACCCCGCCCTCGCTCTGCGCGTCGTCAGGGACGGTGATCGCCCCGACGTGGGCCAGCGCCGCGGGCAGCGCGCCCAGCCACCCCACCGTGATGCCGATCGCGGCGGTCCGACGCAGCAGGGGCAGATGGCGCCCAGGCTCTTCCAGTACGCCCTTGCGCGCCGCCCAGAAGCCGAGCAGGAAGATCACGTACACGCCGCCCACCAGCGACAGCGGAGCCGCCGCGAAGGTGACGAACAGGCCGGTCGTGAAGCGGGTCCCCGCCGCCGTCAGCCAGTTCCCCTCGCCCGCCGCGAACGCGTCCGCCCCCGGCTCCGCGCCCGCATCGCCCATCGTGCCCAACTCGCCCGACAGCAGGGCGGACACGACGGGCTCGGCGGCGAGCAGCAGGAGCTGGGCGGTGGCGATCAGGATCCACCACTTCAGCGCGCGGTCGCTGCGCCGCAGGAAGAGCCAGCCCAGGGCGAGGCTGATGATCCCGTAGAAGCCGACGATGTCCCCGGCCATCAGGAGTGTGGCGTGCAGAAGCCCGATGACGACCAGGCAGAGACTGCGCCGGCGCAGCAGCCGTACGGCTTCGCGTTCCGAGGTCCCGGCAGCCGTCTGCCGCAGGAAGAGCTGCATCATCCCGTACCCGAAGAGGAACGCGAAGAGCGGATAGATGCGCAGGTCAAGGACGGTGATCATGGTGAACTGCACGGCGTGATCGACCCACCCGCCGTCCACCGGCTGCCACCCGGACGGTCCGTGCCGGGCCGCGCTCAGGTGGAACGCGGTGTTGGACAGGACGATGAACAGCAGCATGAGCCCACGCGCGAGATCGGGCGCGAGGGCCCGCTCGCCGGGAAGTACGCCTGCGCGCCGGGGCGCGGTCCGTACGGTCCGGGCCCGGGGTGTGGCCTCGTCCGCCTCTTCAGTGCTCTCGACCGTCATGCCTGAACGCTAGGAAGGCGACCACGCACGGGACATCAGTCTTCCGGCTAGCGGCGGCTGCCGAAGGGATAGGGGCCCTGAAGGTCGACCTAGCCGGTAGTCGACAGCTCGTTCACGGGCACGGGCACGGGCACGGTCAGGGGCAGGGGCGTCGGCGCGTACGGCGCGCCGAGCCCCCAAGCCTGGTGCATCGCGTCCGCGAACGCCGCCGCCAGCTTGTGCTCGCCGCTCTCGCCCGGGTGCGTCCCGTCGTACGTGTCGACGTCGATGTCGTACGACGGCGGCGCCGACGCCAGGAGCAGCGGGGACGCGCCCGTGTCCAGGTCCGCCACCGCCTTGGCGAGAAGCACGTTGAAGCGCGCCACCTCCGCCGCGAACGGGGCGTCCGTCCGGGCCCGGATGTTCGGGATCACCGGGAGCAGGACAAGGCGGATGCGGGGGTTCGCCGAGCGGGCCTGAGTCACGAAGGCGCGCATGTTCTGCGCCGTCTGTTCCGCGTTCGTGTAGAAGCCGAGGTCGATCAGGCCGAGCGAGACCAGCAGGACGTCGGCGCCGTCCCGCCGCACCGCGTCCGCGATCTGCGGCGCCATGTGCAGCCAGCCCTCGCCCCAGCCCGCGAAGTGGTGGCGCGGGAAGGCCGGGTCCGTGCAGGCGTAGTCGTACGAGACCGGTTCGCCGGAGACCTTGTCGTGCAGCGCCCTGCGCGGGCCGACCACGGCGAAATCCGTGTCGCCGAGCGTGGCAAGCAAGTGCTGCCACATCCGGTGGCGCCAGGTGTGTTCCCCCGCGCTGCCGATCGTCATCGAGTCACCGACGAACATGAACCTGAGCATCCGCTCATCATCCAGGATCAAGGCCCCGGCCTGCGATGTGAGGCTGACCACCCGCCGAACGTCCGCCCCTCGCCGCCGGGGTGGCAGGCTTGGCCCATGCGTTCACTGCGTTCTTCGATGGGTGCCATGAGTGTCGTCGGTGCCGGAGCCCTGCTCGTCCTCGCCGGCGCCACCGGCCCTGCCGCCGCCGACGGCGACGACAGCCACGACGGGTTCGTCATCAAGGACCCCCGCATCATCGAGTCCAGCGGTCTGGCCGCGTCCCGCGCCCACCCGGGCGTCTACTGGACGCACAACGACCAGGACAAGAACGGTGCGCTGCTCTACGCGGTGGACGGCAAGACGGGCAAGACCGTCGCCACCGTCACCATGACCGGTGTCGGCACGCCCCGCGACGTGGAGGCCGTCTCGGTCGGCGGCGACGGCAACATCTACGTCGGCGACATCGGCGACAACCTCGGCGGCACCTGGTCCCACGTGTGGATCTACAAGCTGCCCGAGCCGAAGAAGCTGGGCGACCAGACCGTCCGCGCCACCCAGTACACGGTGAAGTACGAGGACGGGGCGCGCGACGCCGAGGCCCTGATGGTGCACCCCAAGACCGGGCGGATCTACATCGCCGACAAGAAGGAGGAGGGCGGCGGGCTCTACGAAGGGCCCGCGCAGATGTCCGCCTCCGGGGTGAACGTCTTCAAGCGTCTCGGCGACACCGGGCTCTGGACCACGGACGGCGCCTTCTCGCCCGACGGCAAGCAGCTCGCACTGCGCGGCTACCTCGGCGGAGTCTCGTACACGTGGAAGGGCGAGGGGAAGAAGCCCGAGCGCGAGGGACGGCTGAGCGTTCCGCTCCAGCGGCAGGGCGAGTCCGTGACGTACACCCTGGACGGGACGACCCTCATGTACGGCACCGAGGGCGGGCAGAGCGACGTCGAGCCCGTCGAGGTGGAGGGAGCGGGCGGCGGCTCCGACTCGGGCTCAAGCGGCGGCAGTTCCGGTGAGGCGGGGGCCGGAGGGGACTCCGGGGTCGGCGGTGGCGTCAAGTTGGGCGCGGTCGCCCTTGCCGTGCTCGTCGGCTTCTTCGGGCTGAAGCGGATGTTCCGGCGGAAGTAGCGGAGGCAAGGGGGCCCGGGGCCGCCCGAGTTACTCGCCCAGCACCCGCACCTCGTAATGCAGCGTCTTGTCCCGCTTCACCTTGTGCGTGAGCGGTACGAAGACCCCGTGCAGCACCGGGTGCTTGCGCCGCATCAGCTTCGACGCGTGCTTGTTCTCCTCGCCGCCCTGGTCGAGGAGGCGCACCCGCGCCTTGATCTCGGGCCCGGTCGGCGCGCCGCGCACCGTCGACGGGGCGATCTCGATCTCGGGGTTGCGGCGCATGCGCTTGGCCTTCCAGGCCGTGGCGTACGTGCGGACGTACGCGTGGTCGCCCTCGACGACGATGTTGACGGGGGTGCCCACGCCCGTGCCGTCCTTCTTGTGGCTCGTGAGCAGGACGGTGTACTGCTTCACGAACGGGGCGAGCGCGGCGCTCGCTCCGGAGTTCGCGGGATCCGCGGGGCTCGCAGGGTTCGGCGTCATCCCTCCATCAAGGCACTGATCGCCCGCTTTGTCATGCCTTCCGCGCGTCGGATCCCGCCGCCGCGCGCCCGGCCACGAAGACGTCCAGGCCGTCGAGCAGGCGCTGGAGCCCGAACTCGAAATGGTCGAACTGCGAGCCGAACGCGTCATCGGAGAGACCGGCGAGGTGGGGGTAGCTGCCGCTCCTCATGATCCGTTCGAGGGTCGGGTACTGCGCCTCCCAGAACGCCTCGTCCGTCAGGCCGCTCTTCTTCACCGCCTCCACCTCGTGCACCTGGGTGCGGGCGACCCCGGTGACGTACCCCTCGACCATCACGATCACGCCGATCAGTTCGGGGTCGGTCAGGCCCATGGACTTGATCCCGGACAGGGTCCGCTCGAGGCCGCCGACCGAGCCGGGGCCGAGCACCGGGCGGGCCTGGTTGACCTGGAGCAGCCAGGGGTGGTCGCGGTAGAGGACGAGAGTCTCGCGGGCGTACGCCTCCACGGCCTCGCGCCAGCTGCCACTGGGGGGCTCGGCGTCGGCGGACGGGGCGTACACGCGGTCCAGCATCAGGTCGAGCAGCTCGCTCTTGCCGGGGACGTAGCGGTACAGGGACATCGTGCCGGTGCCGAGCTCCGTGGACAGGCGGCGCATCGAGACCGCCGTGAGCCCCTCGGCGTCAGCGAGGCGCACCCCCTCCGTGACGATCCGCTCCAGGGTGAGGCCGGGCTTGGGGCCCCGCGTGGGGCGTTCGCCCTCGCCCCAGAGCAGTTCCAGGCTGCGGGAGATGTCGCTGCCGGTGCGCTGGGTGTCGCCGCCGTTCGTGCTCGTCATGGCGCTCAGCCTAATCGCCGGATCATTAATTGGGTACACCGTACCCAAGAAACTGAGTACGGTGTACTCTTCATTGGGTACGGTGTACCCAGAGGGTGAGATCTGGAGGGGCAGTGAGCGAGAACGCATACGCGGTGCGGGCCGAGGGGCTCGACAAGCGCTACGGGGAGAAGCGGGCCCTGGACGCCTTCGATCTGCGCGTGGAGCGCGGCACGGTGCACGGACTGCTCGGCCCGAACGGCGCGGGCAAGACCACCGCCGTCCGCATCCTGGCGACGCTGGTGCGCCTCGACGGCGGCCGGGCCGAGGTCGCGGGCGCGGACGTCGTGCGCAGCCCCGCCGTCGTGCGCAGCCGCATCGGCCTGACCGGCCAGTACGCGGCGGTCGACGAGGTCCTGACCGGACGGCAGAACCTGGAGATGTTCGGCCGCCTCTTCCACCTGGGCGGCAAGCGGGCCGCACTGCGCGCCCAGGAACTGCTCGAACAGTTCGACCTGGTGGACGCGGCAGGCAAGGGCGCGGGCCAGTACAGCGGCGGCATGCGGCGCAGGCTCGACCTCGCAGCCTCGATGATCCTCGCGCCCGCCGTCCTCTTCCTGGATGAGCCGACCACCGGGCTCGACCCGAGGGGGCGCCTCGAAGTCTGGGAGACCGTAAGGAAGTTGGTCGCGGACGGCACGACCGTCCTGCTCACCACGCAGTATCTGGAGGAGGCCGACAAGCTGGCGTCCCGGATCACCGTCATCGACCGGGGCCGCGCCATCGCCGACGACACCCCGGACGGCCTGAAGAACACGGTGGGCGGCAGCTATCTGGAGGTCGTGGTGCGCGATGCCGCCGATCTGCCGGCGGCCATGAAGGCCGTCGCCCGCGTCGCACAGGGCGTGCCCGAGGCCGTCGACCTGGAGCGGCGCGTCCAGGCCGCCGTGACCGACCGGGTCGGCGCCCTGACGGACGTGGCGCGGACCTTGCAGGACCAGGGGATCGCGGTGGAGGACATCGGGCTTCGCAGGCCGAGCCTCGACGACGTGTTCCTGCGCCTCACGGGACACCGCACGGAGGACGAGGAAGGCGCGACCGCTCCCGCGGAAGCCGCCGCCGGAATCGACGAGAAGACGGACGAGAAGACGGACAAGAAGACGGACAAGAAGACGGACAAGAAGACGGACGAGAAGACGGGAGTCGCGGCATGAGCGCCGTACTGACCGCGGACGCCACGGACACGCAGTCCGCCCACGGACGCCTCTACTGGGCGCTCTCCGACACCTGGAACGTCACCCGCCGCTACCTCACCCAGTTCCAGCGCCAGCCCGTCAACATCGCCTGGCAGCTGGGCTTCCCGATCATCTCCGTACTTCTGTACGGGTTCGTCTTCGGCGAGGCGATGAAGGTGCCCGGTGGGGGCGACGACGGCGACTACAAGCAGTTCCTGATGCCCGGCATGTTCGTGATGACCATGGCCTTCGGCTTCATGAACACCGCGATGGCGGTGGTCACGGACTCCACCAAGGGCGTCATCGACCGCTTCCGCTCGATGCCGATGGCCCCATCGGCGGTGGCGGCGGGGCGCGGACTCGCCGACCTGATCGTGGCCTGCGCCGAGCTGACGATCCTCGCGCTCACCGCGCTCGCGATCGGCTGGCGGTCGAGCGCGGGGCTGCCTGAGACCCTGGCCGCGTTCGGCCTGCTGCTGCTCCTGCGGTTCAGCCTGATCTGGGTGGGCGTGTTCCTGGGCCTGGTGGTGCCGACCCCGGAGGCGGCAGGTGGCCTCTACGCGGTCGCCTTCCCGCTCACCATGATCTCCAGCGTCTTCGTCGCGCCGTCCCTGATGCCGGACTGGCTGGCGCCGATCGCCGCGTGGAACCCGGTCTCTTCCACCGGCACCGCTGCCCGCGAGCTGTTCGGCAACCCCGGGGCGGGCGGGGCGAGCTGGGTCGAGCAGAACGCGGTGCTGATGGCGGTGGTGTGGCCGGTGGCGATCTCACTGCTGTTCCTGCCACTGGCGGTACGGAAGTTCAAGCAGCTGAGCAGGTGAAGAGTTGGGGCGCGGGGAACTGCGCGACCAGCCACGACGCACCCGCAGGTGAAGTGCTAGCTCTGTCTACGTAGAGGGGGCGCCCGGCAGGTAATCCTGCCGGGCGCCCCCTCTACGTAAGAACCGCTAAAGCTTCTCGATCACGTAGTCAATGCACTTCGTCAGCGCCTCGACATCCGCAGGATCAATCGCCGGGAACATCGCCACGCGCAGCTGATTGCGGCCCAGCTTGCGGTACGGCTCGGTGTCGACGACCCCGTTGGCCCGCAGAGCCTTCGCGACCGCGGCAGCGTCGATCTCGTCCGCGAAGTCGATCGTGCCGATGACCTGCGAGCGCTTGGCCGGGTCCGTGACGAACGGCGTCGCGTACTTGGACTCCTCTGCCCACCCGTACAGGGTGCGCGAGGAGGCGGCCGTGCGGCCGGTCGTGAACTCCAGACCGCCCTGGCTGTTCATCCAGTCCAGCTGCTCACCGAGCAGGAAGAGCGTGGCGAGCGCCGGGGTGTTGTACGTCTGGTTCTTGCGGGAGTTGTCGATCGCCGTCGGCAGGCTGAAGAACTCCGGGACGTGACGGCCGGACGCGTGGATCCGCTCGGCACGCTCGATCGCGGCCGGGGAGAACGCGGCGATCCACAGACCGCCGTCCGACGCGAAGGACTTCTGCGGGGCGAAGTAGTAGACGTCCGTCTCGGCGATGTCGACCGGCAGGCCGCCCGCGCCGGAGGTGGCGTCCACCAGGACGAGGGAGCCCGCGTCCGCGCCGGCCACCCGCTTGATGGGGGCCGCGACGCCGGTCGAGGTCTCGTTGTGCGTGAACGCGTAGACGTCCACGCCCGCCTCGGCCTGCGGCTCCGGGTGCGTGCCCGGCTCGCTCGTGATCACGGTGGGCTCGGCGAGCCACGGGGCCAGCTTCGAGGCCTTGGCGAACTTGGAGGAGAACTCGCCGAAGCTGAGGTGCTGCGACTTGTTCTCGATGAGGCCGTGCGTCGCGACGTCCCAGAAGGCGGTGGAGCCGCCGTTGCCCAGGATCACCTCGTACCCCTCGGGGAGGGAGAAGAGGTCGCGCACGCCTTCGCGCACCTTGCCGACCAGGTTCTTGACCGGGGCCTGGCGGTGGGAGGTGCCGAGCAGAGAGGTACCGGTGGCGGCGAGCGCGTCCAGCGCCTCCGTGCGCACCTTGGAGGGGCCCGCGCCGAAACGTCCGTCGGCGGGCTTGATGTCAGCGGGAATCTGGATCTCAGCCACGGGGTGAGCCTAACGGCTCAGGGCGGGCGGTCATCCGGACGTCCGGCGGCTGAGATCGTGCCGCCCCCCAGGTGGACGCCGCGGGGACCCGCCCCCGGACCCCGGTCATCGCGCTGCGCGCTCGTCCTCGAATGCAGGACGGGCTGTTGACCGCGGCTGATCGAACCCTTCGCGGAGGCATCCTGAGGGCATGGATATGGGCATGAGTGATCTCGGAGGCGTGGAAGCGGAACTGCGGGCTGCTGTGCGGGGGGAGGTGGACTTCTCCGTCACCGCGCGGGCCCTGAACACCATGGACGCGTCCAACTACCGTCGCGTGCCGCTCGGTGTCCTCGCCCCGCGCGACGCGGACGACGTGGCGGCGGCGCTCGCCGTGTGCCGGGAGCGCGGGGTGCCCGTCGTGGCCCGCGGCGCCGGTACGTCCATCGCCGGGCAGGCGACCGGCACGGGGCTCGTCCTGGACTTCACCCGGCACATGAACCGGATCGTGTCCCTCGACGCGGAGTCGCGGACCGCGGTCGTACAGCCGGGCGTGATCTGCGACAGCCTGCGGGGCGCGGCGTCCGCGCACGGCCTGACCTTCGGCCCCGACCCCTCCACCCACAACCGCTGCACCCTGGGCGGAATGATCGGCAACAACTCCTGCGGATCGCACTCGGTCGCCTGGGGCACGACCGCCGACAACGTCGCGTCGCTCTCGGTCGTGAGCGGCGCGGGCGCACGGCTCGCCCTGGGCCAGGGCTGGTCCGGGGCGCCGGAGGGCCTGCGCCCGCTGGTGGAGGGTGAGTTGGAGCTCCTGCGCACCGGCTTCCCGGAGCTCCCGCGCCGCATCTCCGGCTATGCGCTCGACGCCCTCCTTCCCGAGCGGGACGTGGACCTGGCCCGCGCGTTCTGCGGGTCGGAGGGCACGCTGGGCGTGGTGACGGAGGCGGTCGTACGCCTTGTCGACGCGCCACGCGCGCGTGCGCTCGCGGTCCTCGGGTACGCCGACGAGAGCGCGGCGGCGGAGGCCGCGGCCGGACTGCTTCCGCACGGCCCGCTGACGGTGGAGGGGATGGCGGCCGACCTCGTACGGGGGACGAGCGGGCTGCCCAAGGGCGGCGCCTGGCTGTTCGTGGAGACGGGCGGCGCGAGCGAGGGCGAGGCACGCGCGCGTGCGGAGTCGATCGCGCGGGCGGCCTCCGGGGACACGGTGGACTCCGTGGTCGTGACCGACCCGGCGGGGCAGCGCGCCCTGTGGCGGGTCCGCGAGGACGCCAGCGGTACGGCGACGCGGATGCCGGACGGCAGCGAGGCGTGGCCGGGCTGGGAGGACTGCGCGGTGCCGCCGGCCCGTCTCGGCGCGTATCTGCGGGACTTCAGGGGTCTGCTGGCCGACCACGGCCTGCGCGGCACTCCGTACGGCCACTTCGGGGACGGCTGCATTCACGTACGCATCGACTTCGACCTGATGAGCGAGGTGGGAGTGCGGCGCTTCCGGCGCTTCTCGGAGGATCTGGCGGAGGTCGTGGTCGCGCACGGCGGTTCGCTGTCGGGCGAGCACGGGGACGGCCAGGCGCGGGCTGAGCTGCTGCCGAAGATGTACGGGGCGGAGCTCATCCGCCTCTTCGAGCGGGTGAAGGGGGTGTGGGACCCGGCGGACCTGCTGAATCCGGGGATGCTGGTGCGGCCCGCGCCGCTGGACGCGAACCTGCGGTTCGACCCGCTGCCGCGGAAGCCGGTGGACGTGGCCTTCGGCTACCCGCAGGACGGCGGGGACTTCTCGGCGGCGGTGCGGCGGTGTGTGGGGGTCGCCAAGTGCCGTACGACGTCGGCGGGTTCGGGCGGGGGTGTCATGTGTCCCTCCTTCCGGGCGACGGGCGAGGAGCAGCACTCCACGCGGGGCCGGGCCCGGCTCCTGCACGAGATGCTCGCGGGGGAGGTGGTGACGGACGGGTGGCGCTCGGAGGAGGTGCGGGACGCGCTCGACCTGTGCCTGTCCTGCAAGGGCTGCCGGTCGGACTGCCCGGTGGGCGTGGACATGGCCACGTACAAGGCGGAGTTCCTGCACCACCACTACGAGGGCCGCAGGCGCCCCGCGGCGCACTACGCGATGGGCTGGCTGCCGATGTGGCTGCGGCTCGCGTCGCGTACGCGGACGTCGGGCGTGGCCAATGCGCTCGCGCGGGTGGGGGTGTTGGCGTCGCTGGCGAAGCGGGTGGGTGGCATCGCGCCGGAGAGGGAGATTCCGCGGCTGGCGGGGGAGACGTTTCGGGGCTGGTTCAGGGGGAGGGCGGATTCTTCGGATTCGTCGGGGGCTTCGGGGGCTTCGGGTGGTCCGGCGGTGGTGTTGTGGCCGGACACGTTCACGGATTACCTGTCGCCGGGCGTGGGGCGGGCCGCGGTGCGGGTCTTGGAGGACGCGGGCCTGCGTCCCGTCGTACCGCCGGGGGATGTGTGCTGCGGGCTGACGTACGTGTCCACGGGGCAGCTCGACCGAGCGCGCGCGGTGATGCGGCGCACGCTGGAGCGGATGGGGCCGCTGCTGGATTCGGGGGCGCTCCTCGTGGTCCTCGAACCGAGCTGTGCGGCGGCGCTGAAGACGGATCTGGTGGAGCTGGTCGGGGAGGGCGCGGACGGGGATGGGGATGGGGATGGGGACGCGAGGGCGGCTGAACTGGCGGGTCGCGTACGGACGTTCGCGGAGGCGCTGGAGGAACTGGCCCCGGGGTGGTCGCCGCCGCGGATCGACCGGACGGTGGTCGGCCAGACCCACTGCCATCAACACGCGGTCCTGGGGGACGGGGCCGAGCGCCGACTGCGGGAGAAGGCGGGCCTGGAGGGCGAGTTGAGCGGGGGCTGCTGCGGTCTTGCGGGGAACTTCGGCTTCGAGGCGGGGCATTACGAGGTCTCGGTGGCGTGCGCGGAGGAGCAGTTGCTGCCGGCGGTACGGGGCTCCGTGCCGGAGGCGCAGGGCGGCCCGGTGGTCCTCGCGGACGGCTTCTCCTGCCGGACGCAGCTGGAGCAGTTGGGGGAGGGGGTGCGGGGGAGGCATTTGGCGGAGGTTTTGGCTGAGGGGTTGGGGGAGCGGTGAGGGGCGCTGCGCGGGGCTTTGGGGGGATCGGTGTCCCGGCGCGGGTGCGGTGCCGCCTCTCCCCACCGCGTCGGTGCCCCCGGCGCGGGTGCGGTGCCGCCTCGTTCCCACCCACCTAGCTGGGTGTCCGGAGCCCCTGAGCCCCTGGCCTCCGGGCTACGGGCTACGGGCTCCTGCCCCCCCGGCGGGCTACAGGCTCCGGGTGCCGGCTGCGGCATCGGTGCCCCGGCACGGGTTCGATGCCGCCTCGTCCCCGCCCACCCGCCCCCACCTAGCTGGGTGTCCGGATCCCCCGAACCCCTGGCCCTCGGGCTACGGGCCCCGGGTGCTGGCTGCGGCATCGGTGCCCGGCGCGGGTGCGGTGCCGCCTCGTCCCCACCCACCCGCCCCCACCTAGTTGGGCAGCCCGCCCGGGCTGTGGCTCGGTGAACCGGGGCTCGGTAGCTGTGTGTTGGTGCCCCTGAGGGTGCCCGGTACCTCTGCTTCGGTGCACCTGCGGTGCAGTCGGTGCCGGGGCCGCCCGGCTGGTGCGAGGTTGGCGGTTCCGGGCCGGGAGTCAAGGGCGCTCCTGCGTCGCGTCGGCTTCGCCGATGGCCCTGCGGGCCACCCTTGACACCCGTCCCTCCACCGCACGTGGACGGCGACCGGGCGGCCCAGGGGTGAGGCTCTACGGACATCTCTGTTCGGGGCGTCCGGATTCGCTGCCGGGTGCCGACCGGGTCTTCCGGGGTGGCCGTCACGGGGTGGGGTGCGCGGACGCTCCCTGGTGGGTGCCGGTTTCGTCAAGCGGACGGTGACCGGTCCATCGGGCGTGGCCGGCAGGCGTGGTGGTCGAGGGGAGCGGATTGCAGGGCTTTGAAAGTGAGCCACACCGTCTTGCCCACGGAGTGTTCTGTCACCCCGAAGTCGTCGGCCAGTTCGCGGAGCAGGTACAGGCCCCGCCCGGTGCAGTCCTCGGTGGTGGGGGTCGATGCCACGGGACGGCCGTCGCCGCTGTCGCGGACCGCGATACGGAGATCGGTGCCGTCGGTCGACAGGGTGAGCTCGAAGTCGCGGCCCTGGGGGACTCCGTGCAGCAGGGCATTCGTGGTGAGTTCGGAGACGCAGAGCCGGATGTCGTCGAGTCGATCAACGATGCCCCAGGCAGTGAGGATGCCGAGGGCGAAGGTGCGGGCCGCACCGACAGATCTTGGGGACCGGGGGAATCGCCGCCGCTGTGACAGGTGCAGGTGCAGGTGCTGGTGCAGGTGCACAGTGAACCACCGCCTTGTGCCGGGGGGTTGTACGATCGAGCAGGACCGTACTGCTATTCGCGAATAGCAGCAAGGTCGGGCCAAGGCGCCAACTCAGGGTGAGTTGGCTACGGTACGAACGCGGTGCAGCGCAGCAAGAAGCCCTCCGGCGTACGGGAGTTCACGATGAGCAGCAATGGCGACTGGGTCAGCACATCGATGCCGTATCTGACGCCACGGGACCGGGGGCGCCCAGACGCCTGGGGTGCTGAGGCAGCCGCGCGGGGGCGCAGGGGGACTCAGCGCATCGTCCAGGCCGGTGAGGTGCCGGCGCCCCGGGAGCTTGCCGACCTGCTCGGGGTGGCCGAAGGGGAGGTCGTGGTCGTGCGGCGGCGGGTCATTGAACTCGACGGTGCGGCGAGCGAGTTGACTGATACCTATTATCCCGTCGAGATCGCCCGAGGGACCCCGCTCGCCGGTACGGCCAAGATCCGCGGGGGTGCGGTGACGCTGCTCGCCGAACTCGGGCACGTCGGCGTCACCGTGCGCGAGGACGTCACCGCCCGGATGCCGAGCGAGGAGGAGCGGGCGGTTCTGCGCACCGGCGTGGACGAGCCCGTGCTGCGGCTGGCCCGGGTCACCCTGGACGGAGAGGGCCGACCCATCCAGGCCGACCTGATGACCATGCCCGCCGCCCGTCAGCGCCTGCACTACGAGATCAGGATCGGATGACCGTGCCCCGTACCGACGCCACCGCATCCGACCGCCGGGCCCTGCACGAGCGCATCGCCGCCGATGTGCGGGACGAGATCATGAGCGGGGAACTGGCACCCGGCGCCAGGCTTCCCTCGACGGCTCAGCTCAAGTCCAGATTCGACGCATCGAGCGCCACCGTGCAGAAGGCGCTCCAGCTGCTCAAGGACGAGGGGCTGGCCGTGGGCCGCGCGGGCTCGGCGGTGACCGTCCGCGAGCACCGGCAGCGGACCTTGCGCCCCGCCGCGTACATGGCCCCCGCCGGAGGCGGTCGGCCCTACCGCTGGCTCACCGAAGTCGCAGAGGGCGGCACGAGCCCTCGCAGCACGCTGTTGGAGGTGGCGGAGGTGGTTCCGCCGGCGGATGTGTCGGCGGCGTTGGGTCTCGCCGACGGTGGTACCGCCGTCTTGCGTCGACAGCTTCTCTCCATCGACGACGAGCCGGTGGAGCTGGTGGCCTCCTACTATCCGGTGGGTGTCGCGGAGGGCACCCCGATCACCGAGCGTCGCAGGATTCGTGGTGGCACCCCGGCGCTCTTGGCCGATCTCGGCTTCCCGCCTCGGGTCAGTGTCGACCGTGTCTCGGCGCGGGTGCCGACGCAGGAGCAGTACACGGCTCTCCTGCTCCCCGGCAGCCTTCCGGTGCTGCGCACCTTGCGTGTCGTCTACAGCGACGACGAGCTGCCCATCGAGGCGACGGTGATGGTCAAGTCCGGGCACCTGTATGAGCTCCAGTACGAGTTCACGCCGATGTGACCGTCGATCGGCCGGGTCGGTATTCGGTGGTCGGTGGTCGGTGGGCGAGCGGGTGCGCGGGTGCTGGCCACCCATGCCCCCGTCGGCCCCGAGGTGACGCAGCCCTCCCGTCATGTCTGCAACGCATAACCAGCGCTCAATCGGCATTTCACGCGCCCCGCCCCGCCTCGTACCTTCGGAATGTGGACGCGGTTTGCGTACAGCAGTAAAAGGGCTCCACAATCCTGACGTGGTCTACTACCTTGGACGGAGTAGTTCAGGTAAGTGGACTGGCCGAGGCTGGAGAAGTGGAAGGGTTGGCTGTGGACGCGTCGAGGAGTGGGCAGGAGGCCGCACCCGGTGGGCGGTGGGGTGCCCTCGGGCCCGTCGGGCTTGTGCTCGCGGGCGGAATCTCCGTCCAGTTCGGCGGGGCCATCGCCGTGAGTGTGATGCCCAAGGCCGGGGCCCTCGGCATCGTGACCCTGCGGCTCGCCTTCGCCGCTCTGGTGCTGATGATCGTCTGCCGGCCCAGGGTCCGGGGGTACTCCCGGGCCGACTGGGGGACCGTTGTCGCTTTTGGTGTCGCCATGGCCGGAATGAACGGGCTCTTCTATCAGTCCGTTGCCCGCATTCCCATGGGGCCCGCCGTGACGCTGGAAGTGCTCGGGCCGCTCGCCCTGTCCGTCTTCGCCTCGCGCCGTGCCGTGAATCTCGTGTGGGCCGGGCTCGCCCTCTGCGGTGTCTTTCTGCTGGGGGGCGGCGGCGGGTTCAGCGGGCTCGATCCCGTCGGTGTCGCGTACGCCCTTGGCGCCGGTGTCATGTGGGCCACGTACATCCTCTTCAGCGCCCGTACGGGGCGTCGCTTCCCGCAGGCCGACGGGCTCGCCCTCGCGATGGTCGTCGCGGCCGTTCTCTTCCTGCCGCTCGGCCTCGTCGAGTCGGGGGACAAGCTCGTCCGGCCCGAGGTCCTCGCGCTCGGCGCGGCCGTCGCTGTGATGTCCTCCGTGCTGCCGTACACGCTTGAGCTTCTCGCCTTGCGCCGGCTTCCCGCCTCCACCTTCGCGATCATGATGAGTCTGGAACCGGCCATCGCGGCCATCGCCGGATTCCTCGTCCTGAACCAGGCCCTTTCCGTGAACGAGGCCCTGGCGATCTCGCTCGTCATCGCCGCCAGCATGGGTGCCGTACGGACCCAGGTCGGGCGCGGGAAGGCCCGTAAGTCCGGGGATGTCGTCTCCGTCTCCGGGGCCACCCCGGATGCCGTGCTGCTCCCCACCGAGGGGGCCGCCGGGCACGCCGGGCACATCAAGGGCGCCGAGGAACCCGTTTCGGAGACGTCCGGAAAGTAATGCAAGCACGCTTGCTTGTTTCTCTGGACGCTGCCATGCTCCGGGGCACACCGCCGTGCCCCGAGGGGAGCGCTCCGTGTCCGAAGCTGTGCCCGTACTCGACGATCTGCGCCGTGAGAGTGAGGAACTCGACCAGCTGGTCGAGGGGTTGAGCGAGAAGCGCTGGGCGCTTCCCACCCCCGCCGACGGCTGGACCGTCGCCCATCAGATCGCCCATCTCGCCTGGACCGACCGGGCGGCGTTGACCGCCGTCACCGACGGCGACGCCTTCGGGCGGCTCGTCGAGGAGGCCCTCGCGGCTCCCGAGTCGTTCGTCGACGACGGGGCCGATGAGGGCGCCGCGCTGCCGCCCGGTGAGCTGCTCTCCCGGTGGCGTGCGGGGCGGGACGCGCTGCTGGAGGCTCTGAAGGGCGCCCCGCGCGGCACCCGGTTTCCCTGGTACGGGCCGCCCATGTCGGCCACCTCCATGGCGACCGCCCGGCTGATGGAGACATGGGCCCACGGCCAGGACGTCGCCGACGCGCTGGGTGTCGTGAGAGTGCCGACGGACCGGTTGCGGCACGTGGCCCACATCGGCGTCCGGGCCCGGGACTTCTCCTTCGGCGTACGAGAGCTGCCCGCGCCGGAAGCCGCGTTCCGTGTCGAACTCCGGCTTCCCGGTGGGGAGTTGTGGGTCAGTGGCCCCGAGGGTGCCGATCAGCGCGTGACCGGGCCCGCCCTCGACTTCTGTCTCCTCGTCACGCAGCGCGCGCACCGCGACGACCTCGCCGTGCGCGCGGAAGGTGCCGACGCCGAGCGGTGGCTCGGCATCGCGCAGGCCTTCGCGGGGCCCCCGGGTCCCGGACGACCCGCCAAGGAGAGCGGACAGCTGCCGTGACCGGCCAGCGAGAGCCGGTGGCGACCGGCCAAGGGGAGCGGGCCGTGACCGGTCAAGGGGGACGGGCGGCGACCGGTCAAGGGGAGCGGGCGGCGGCCAGCCAAGTCGTGACCGGCCAAGGAGAGCGGACGGAGACCGGCCAAGGAGAGCGCGCAGTGCCCCGCCCCCTGCGCATCGGCAACGCCTCCGGCTTCTACGGTGACCGCTTCGACGCCCTGCGCGACATGCTCACCGGCGGCCCGCTCGACGTCCTCACCGGCGACTACCTCGCCGAGCTGACCATGCTGATCCTCGGCCGCGACCGGCTCAAGGACTCCTCCCGCGGCTATGCGAAGACCTTCCTGCGGCAGCTGGAGGAGTCCCTGGGGCTCGCCCAGGAGCGGGGCGTGAAGATCGTCGCCAACGCCGGTGGGCTCAATCCGGCCGGACTCGCCGATGCCGTGCGGGAGTTGGCCGGGCGGCTCGGGATCGGCGTGCGCGTCGCGCATGTCGAAGGGGACGATCTGGGTGCGCGCTTTCCGGATGCCCTCACCGCCAATGCCTACCTCGGCGGCGCCGGAATCGCCGCCTGCCTGCGTGCCGGTGCCGATGTCGTTGTCACCGGGCGCGTGACCGACGCCGCCCTCGTCAGCGGGCCCGCCGCCGCGCACTTCGGCTGGGGGGACGGCGACCACGACCGGCTCGCCGGTGCCGTCGTCGCCGGGCACATCCTCGAATGCGGGACGCAGGCCACCGGGGGCAACTACGCCTTCTTCGGCGGGCGTTCGCCGCGCGAACTGCTCCGGCCCGGCTTTCCGCTCGCCGAGATCCATGAGGACGGGTCCAGCGTCATCACCAAGCACGACGGCACGGGTGGGTTCGTCGACGTCGGTACGGTCACCGCGCAGCTGCTGTACGAGACCTCCGGCGCCCGGTACGCGGGGCCCGACGTCACCGCCCGGCTCGACACGGTCACCCTCACCCAGGAAGGGCCCGACCGGGTGCGCGTCGCGGGTGTGCGCGGGGAAGCCCCGCCGCCGACCCTGAAGGTCGGCCTCAACCGCCTCGGCGGCTTCCGCAACGAAGTCGTCTTCGTCCTCACCGGGCTCGACGTGGAGGCGAAGGCAGATCTTGTGCGGGCTCAGGTCGAGGATGCGCTGGGGCACGCCAAGTCGCGTCCCAGTGAAGTGCGTTGGGAGCTCGTTCGCACCGATCGGCCGGACGCCGCGAGCGAAGAGGCCGCGTCCGCCCTGCTGCGTCTCGTCGTGCGCGATCCGCAGCAGGACCCCGTCGGCCGCGCCCTGAGCGGCGCCGCGATCGAGCTTGCCCTCGGCAGCTACCCCGGCTTCCACGTGACCGCGCCCCCGGGCAAGGGAGCGCCCTACGGAGTCTTCGAAGCCGCGTACGCCGAGCGCGGCACCGTCGACCACGTTGCCGTACTGCCCGGCGGTGAGCGCACCCCCGTCGAGGCCCTCGGCGACACCCGCGTCCTCGAAGACCTTGCCCCGCCGCCCCTGCCCGACCCGCTCCCGCAGGGCCCCACCTGCCGCGCCCCCCTCGGCCTCGTCGCCGGGGCCCGCAGCGGTGACAAGGGCGGGGACGCGAACGTCGGGGTGTGGGTGCGCACGGACGACGCCTGGCGCTGGCTCGCCCATGAGCTGACCGTCGAGCGCTTCCGTGAACTCATTCCAGAGGCGGCCGAGTTGACCGTCGTACGCCATGTCCTGCCGAACCTGCGGGCGCTGAACTTCGTCGTCGAGGGGATCCTCGGCGCCGGCGTCGCGTCCCAGGCCCGCTTCGATCCGCAGGCCAAGGGCCTCGGCGAGTGGCTGCGCGCCCGCCACATCGACGTACCGGTCGCACTTCTCGAACCGGCCGGAGCGGCCGGAGAGGCCGCAGCAGTCGAACCGATCGAATCGACGGAGGTACTCCCGTGACCGTCCTCGCGTCCGCGCTCGACCCCGCGAGCACCGAGTACGCCGAGCACCGCGAGGCCATGCTCGCCAAGCTCACCGAGCTCGACGCCGAGCAGGCCAAGGCCCTTGAGGGCGGCGGCGAGAAGTACGTCGCCCGGCACCGGAAGCGCGGCAAGCTGCTCGCCCGGGAGCGGATCGAGCTGCTCCTCGACCCCGATACGCCGTTCCTGGAGCTGTCGCCGCTGGCCGCCTGGGGGAGCGACTACCCCGTCGGCGCCTCGATGGTCACCGGCATCGGTGTCGTCGAAGGCGTGGAGTGTCTGATCACCGCCAACGACCCGACCGTGCGCGGCGGCGCCAGCAATCCGTGGACCCTGAAGAAGGCCTTCCGTGCGCACGAGATCGGGCACGCCAACCGGCTGCCGTCCATCCATCTCGTGGAGTCGGGGGGCGCTGACCTCCCGTCCCAGAAGGAGATCTTCATTCCGGGCGGTGCGCTCTTCAAGCACCTCACCCAGTCGTCGGCCGCCGGAATTCCCACGGTCGCCGTCGTCTTCGGCAACTCCACGGCCGGAGGCGCCTACGTCCCCGGCATGAGCGACCACGTGATCATGGTCAAGGAGCGTGCCAAGGTCTTCCTCGGCGGGCCGCCGCTGGTGAAGATGGCCACCGGCGAGGAGAGCGACGACGAGTCGCTCGGCGGCGCCGAGATGCACGCCCGCACCTCCGGCCTCGCGGACTATCTCGCCGAGGACGAGCGGGACGCCCTCCGCCAGGCCCGGCGCGTCGTCAAGCGGCTCAACTGGCGCAAGGCGTACGCCGATCCGGCCGGAGTCGTCGAGCCGCCCAAGTACGACGAGGACGAGCTGCTCGGCATCGTGCCAGGCGACCTCAAGGTGCCCTTCGACCCGCGCGAGGTCATCGCCCGCATCGTCGACGGCTCCGACTTCGACGAGTTCAAGCCGCTCTACGGGTCGAGCCTCACCACAGGGTGGGCCTCGCTGCACGGCTATCCCATCGGCATCCTGGCCAACGCGCAGGGCGTGCTCTTCAGCGAGGAGTCCCAGAAGGCAGCCCAGTTCATCCAGTTGGCCAACCAGCGGGACATTCCGCTGCTCTTCCTGCACAACACCACCGGCTACATGGTCGGCAAGGAGTACGAGCAGGGCGGCATCATCAAGCACGGCGCGATGATGATCAACGCCGTGTCGAACTCGCGCGTCCCGCATCTCAGCGTGCTGATGGGGGCCTCGTACGGAGCCGGGCACTACGGCATGTGCGGGCGCGCCTTCGACCCGCGCTTCCTCTTCGCCTGGCCGAGCTCCAAGTCCGCCGTCATGGGGCCGCAGCAGCTCGCGGGTGTCCTGTCGATCGTGGCGCGTGCCTCCGCCGCCGCCAAGGGGCAGCCCTACGACGACGAGGCGGACGCCGGGCTGCGCGCCATGGTGGAGCAGCAGATCGAGTCGGAGTCGCTGCCGATGTTCCTTTCGGGCCGCCTCTACGACGACGGGGTGATCGACCCCCGCGACACCCGCACGGTCCTCGGCCTGTGCCTGTCCGCGATCCACACCGCCCCTTACGAGGGCGCGCGCGGTGGCTTCGGCGTCTTCCGGATGTGAGGAACTCACCATGATCAGCAGCATCCTTGTCGCCAACCGCGGCGAGATCGCCTGCCGCGTCTTCCGCACCTGCCGCGAGCTGGGCATCGCCACCGTGGCGGTGTACTCCGACGCCGACGCGGACGCCCTGCACGTCCGTGAGGCGGATTCGGCCGTACGCCTGCCTGGTGCGGCGCCCGCCGACACGTATCTGCGCGGCGACCTCGTCGTGAAGGCCGCGCAGGCGGCAGGCGCGGACGCCGTCCACCCCGGCTACGGCTTCCTCTCCGAGAACGCGGACTTCGCGCGCGCCGTCGTGGACGCCGGGCTCGCGTGGATCGGGCCGCCGCCCGAGGCGATCGAATCCATGGCCTCCAAGACGCGCGCCAAGGAGCTCATGGGCATCGCGCCGATGGCCGTGGACGACGTCACCGCTGCCGATCTGCCGGTCCTGGTGAAGGCGGCGGCCGGCGGTGGCGGGCGCGGCATGCGGGTCGTACGGGAACTGGACGCCCTGAAGGGTGAGTTGGCCGCCGCGAGCGCGGAGGCGGCCAGTGCCTTCGGGGACGGCGAGGTCTTCGTCGAGCCCTATCTGGAGGGCGGCCGGCACGTCGAGGTGCAGATCATGGCCGACGCGTACGACACCGTCTGGGCGCTCGGCACGCGGGACTGCACGCTCCAGCGCAGGCACCAGAAGGTCATCGAGGAGTCCCCTGCGCCGGGCCTTGCCCCTGATCTGGTCGAGGAGCTGCACGCGCAGGCCGTGCGTGCGGCGCGCGTGACCGGGTATCGCGGTGCGGGCACGGTGGAGTTCCTGGTCGCGGGCGACCGGGTGCAGTTCCTGGAGATGAACACCCGCCTCCAGGTTGAACACCCGGTCACGGAAGCCGTGTTCGGCATCGATCTCGTCGCGCTGCAGATCCAGGTCGCGGAGGGCGCACGGCTCCCGGAAGAGCAGCCCACCGCGCGCGGGCACGCCGTCGAGGCCCGCCTCTACGCCGAGGACCCGGCGGCGCAGTGGGCCCCGCAGACCGGCACCCTGCACCGGCTCTTCGTGCCGGGGGTGCGGCTCGACACGGGGTACGCGGACGGCGACACGATCGGCGTGCACTACGACCCGATGCTGGCCAAGGCCATCGCGTACGCCCCCACGCGTGCGCAGGCCCTGCGTGGACTGGCGGGCGCGCTGGAGCGTGCGGTGGTCCACGGCCCTGTCACCAACAGGGAGTTGCTCGTACGGTCCCTGCGGCACCCGGAGTTCGTCGAGGCCCGCATGGACACGGGTTTCTACGACCGGTACGTCGCCGAACTCGCCGCCCCCGCCCCGGACCCGTATGCCCCGCTGGCCGCAGCGCTGGCCGACGCGCACGGGCGCTCGCGGTTCGGCGGCTGGCGCAATCTCGCGTCGCAGCCGCAGGTCAAGCTCTTCCGGAGCGAGCCGGACGGCGCCGAGCACGAGGTGCGCTACCGGCACGAGCGGGAGGGGCTGAGCGCGGAGGGTGTGCGGGTGCTCTCCGTGTCCGGTGAGGTCGTGGTGCTCGAAGTCGACGGCGTACGGCGGCAGTTCACTGTCAGCCGCTACGGCGGCGATCGCGTGTACGGCAGCTATCGCGTGTACGTCGGCAACACCGCCCTCACCCCGCTCCCGCTGCTCCCCGAACCCACCACCCGGCAGGAGCCCGGCTCCCTGCTCGCCCCGATGCCCGGCACCGTCGTGCGCCTGGCCGACGGTCTCGCGGAGGGGGCGCGGGTCACCGCCGGGCAGCCTCTCGTCTGGCTGGAGGCGATGAAGATGGAGCACCGCATCTCCGCTCCCGCCTCCGGCACACTCACCGCCCTGCACGCAGCGCCCGGCCGCCAGGTCGAGGTCGGCGCACTGCTCGCGGTCGTAGATGTCGTGGATCCCGTAGGTCCCGTAGATGCCGCAGACGTCGTAGAAGCCCCTGAAGTCGCCTGAAGTCGCTTGAGCCGTCGTACAGGAGGAACAGTCCGTATGAGCACCGTCCTCGAAACCGAAGAGCACCAGGCCCTGCGCGCAGCCGTCGCCGCACTCGGCAAGCGTTACGGCCGTGACTACCTCACCCGCGTCGTCCGGGACGAGGGCCACCCCGACGAACTGTGGGCCGACGCCGCCAAGCTCGGCTATCTGGGCGTGAACCTGCCCGAGGAGTACGGCGGAGGAGGCGGCGGCATAGCCGAACTCTCCATAGTCCTTGAGGAGTTGGGGGCGGCAGGCTGCCCCTTGCTCATGATGGTCGTGTCACCCGCGATCTGCGGGACCGTCATCGCCCGCTTCGGCACCGACGAGCAGAAGCAGGCCTGGCTGCCCGGTCTCGCCGACGGCACCCGGACCATGGCGTTCGGCATCACCGAGCCCGACGCGGGCTCCAACTCCCACCGGATCACGACGACCGCGCGCAAGGACGAGGCGAGCGGCGACTGGATCCTGACCGGCCGCAAGGTGTTCATCTCGGGCGTCGACATCGCCGACGCGACGCTGATCGTGGGCCGTACGGAGGATGCCCGCACCGGCAGCCTCAAGCCCTGCCTCTTCATCGTCCCGCGCGAGACGGAGGGCTTCCAGCGGCGCCAGATCGAGATGGAACTCCAGGCCCCGGAGAAGCAGTTCGAGCTGACCCTCGACGACGTACGGCTGCCCGCAGACGCCCTGGTGGGTGACGAGGACGCCGGGCTGCTCCAGCTCTTCGCGGGCCTCAACCCCGAGCGGATCATGACGGCGGCGTTCTCGATCGGCATGGCGCGCTACGCGCTCTCGCGGGCGGTCGGGTACGCCAAGGAACGCAGCGTGTGGAAGAGCCCGATCGGCGCCCACCAGGCCATCGCGCACCCCCTCGCGCAGTCCCACATCGACATCGAACTGGCCCGTCTGATGATGCAGAAGGCCGCCCGGCTCTACGACGACGGCGACGACATGGGCGCAGGCGAGGCCGCCAACATGGCCAAGCTCGCGGCGGCCGACGCGTGCGTGAAAACCGTCGACCAGTCGGTGCACACGCTGGGCGGCAACGGCCTGACGAAGGAGTTCGGTCTCGCCTCGCTGATCGTGGCGTCGCGGGTGGCGCGGATCGCCCCGGTGAGCCGGGAGATGATCCTCAACTACGTGTCGCATCAGACGCTGGGCCTGCCCAAGTCGTACTGACCCCCTGCTCGGTCTTGAACTCCCGGAGGACTCATGGGACTTGTGTACGCGCCCCCGGAGCGCGGCATCGTCACGCTCACCCTGGACACACCCGCCAACCGCAACGCGCTCTCGGCGGGCCTCCTGCACGGGCTCGCGGAGGCGCTTGACGACTGCGGCAAGGACCCGGACGTCCGCGCGGTCGTCCTCACGCACACCGGCTCGACGTTCTGCTCGGGCGCCGACCTGCGGGAGCCGCCGGACCCGGCCGTCTTCGTCGCGCTGCTCCGGCAGATCGTGGACCTTCCGAAGCCGGTGGTGGCGCGGGTGGACGGGCATGTGCGGGCGGGCGGGCTCGGCCTGCTCGGCGTGTGCGACATGGCGGTCGCGGGGCCGGGGGCTTCGTTCGCGCTGACGGAGGTACGGATCGGGGTGGCGCCCGCGGTGATCTCCATGCCGCTGCTCGCGCGGCTCGACCCGAGCGCGGCGTCCCGCTACTTCCTCACCGGGGAGCGGTTCGGCGGGGCGGAAGCGGCGCGGATCGGTCTGGTGACGGTGGCGGGGGAGGACGTGGACGCGGAGCTCCAGCCCCTCCTCGAAGGGGTGCGGAAGGGGGCGCCGGAGGCCCTGGCCGAGACGAAGAAGCTGCTCACGGCTAGGGTGCTCGACGCATTCGACCACCACACGGACTCCCTCATCGCCCTGTCCGCGCGGCTCTTCGCCTCGGCGGAGGCGCGGGATGGGATGGGGGCGTTCCTTGAACGACGGGAGTGCCCATGGGTGCTGTGACCGCGGCTGATCGTGCCGATCGCTCGCCCAAGCAGGACCGCAGCCGCGTGACGCGGCAGCGGCTCCTGGAGGCGGCGGTGGCGTGCCTCGCCGAGAGCGGCTGGGCGGGGTCCACGGTGTCCGTGGTCGCCGAGCGGGCCGGTGTCTCGCGGGGTGCGGCCCAGCATCACTTCCCGACGCGGGAGGACCTCTTCACGGCGGCGGTGGAGTACGTGGCCGAGCAGCGGTCGACTGCGTTGCGGGAGCTTCCGGCGCAGGACCGGGCGTCGGTGGTGGCGGCTCTGGTGGACCTGTACACGGGCCCGCTCTTCCGGGCGGCGCTGCATCTGTGGGTGGCGGCGTCCAATGAGCCTCAGCTCGGGTCGCGGGTGACGGAGCTGGAGGCGCGGGTGGGGCGGGAGACGCACCGGATAGCGGTGCAGCTACTGGGGGCGGACGAGTCCCGCCCCGGGGTCCGGGAGACCATCCAGGGCCTCCTGGACATGGCGCGAGGCCTCGGTCTGGCGAATCTCCTGACGGATGACGGGGTCCGGCGGGAGAGGGTGGTGGCGCAGTGGACCGTGCTGGTGGAGGGGGCGCTGGAGAACTGATTCGGGGGCCTTGGCTGCCGTCATCACCGGCTTCGCCGAGTTCGTCCTCAAACGCCGGACGGGCTGGCTTCAGCCCGTCCGGCGAAGAATCCCTACCTCGCGATGTCCCCGTACCCCTCCACCGCACGAGGATCCCGCGTCCCCGGCCCCACATACCGGGCCGAAGGCCGGACCAAGCGCCCCGTCCGCTTCTGTTCAAGAATGTGCGCCGACCACCCGGCAGTCCTCGCGCACGTGAACATCGACGTGAACATGTGCGCGGGCACCTCGGCGAAGTCGAGGACGATCGCGGCCCAGAACTCGACGTTCGTCGCCAGGACACGGTCCGGGCGCCGGGCGTGCAGCTCGTCGAGCGCCGCCTTCTCCAGCGCCTGGGCCACCTCGTAGCGCGGAGCGCCCAGCTCGCGCGCCGTACGGCGCAGGACTCGCGCACGCGGGTCCTCGGCCCGGTACACCCGGTGCCCGAAGCCCATCAGGCGCTCGCCCTTGTCAAGGGCCTGCTTCACGTACGCGACCGCGTCCCCCGTCCGCTCGATCTCCTCGATCATGCCGAGGACGCGGGAGGGGGCGCCGCCGTGCAGCGGCCCGGACATCGCGCCCACGGCCCCGCTCAGCGCCGCCGCCACGTCCGCGCCCGTCGACGCGATGACGCGGGCCGTGAACGTGGAGGCGTTCATGCCGTGCTCGGCGGCCGACGTCCAGTACGCGTCGACGGCCTGGACGTGCTTGGGGTCGGGCTCGCCGCGCCAGCGCTTCATGAAGCGCTCGACGACCGTGTCCGCCTTGTCGATCTCGCGCTGCGGCACCATCGGCAGGCCCTGGCCGCGGGCGGACTGGGCGACGTACGAGAGGGCCATGACGGCGGCCCGTGCCAGGTCCTCGCGGGCTTCCTGCTCGCTGATGTCCAGGAGCGGCTTCAGGCCCCACACGGGGGCGAGCATCGCAAGGGCGGACTGGACGTCGACGCGGATGTCGCCGGAGTGCACCGGGATCGGGAACGGCTCGGCGGGCGGCAGGCCGGGGTTGAACGCGCCGTCGACCAGCAGGCCCCAGACGTTGCCGAAGGAGACGTGGCCGACCAGATCCTCGATGTCGACGCCGCGATAGCGAAGCGCGCCGCCTTCCTTATCCGGTTCGGCGATCTCCGTCTCGAACGCGATGACTCCCTCAAGTCCGGGTACGAAGTCGGACATCAGGCGGCTCCTCGTGATGTGTACGACAGATGGTGGTGACAGACAGCTCGTGACCATGTGTCAGAAGTGGGCATTCGCGGTCCGGTTCCGCGGTCTGCCGGTACGTCGATGGCTTCCGGCTTTCGACTCGCGGTCCGGATCGGTCACCCCGGTGATGCCCCGCCCGGCTGGTGGTCACCCAACCGATTCGGCAGCGGAACGATATCCCTTGGTGCCACCCTTGGCGATGGCATACGGCACTCAGTGCCACACGTCACCTCCCCGTGGTGCACGACGGCCCCCGGCTGACTCTTCGTATACGGCAAGATGACCGCGTGACCGATCGAGCCGCCGCCTCCGCAGCAGACGCCGCAGGATCCTCGTCCGCTGCCTCCTCCGTGTCCGATCCCGCCGCCATACGGGCCCATTACGGCCTGGACGGACTCGTCGAGACGGAGCTGCCCGCCACGCCCGTCGAGCTCTTCGCCCTCTGGTTCACGCAGGCGCTCGCCGCGGCCGAAGCGGGCCTGCTCCACGAGCCGAACGCCATGGTCGTCTCGACGGTGGACACCGCAGGCCGCCCCAGCTCGCGCACGGTCCTGCTGAAGGGCTTCGACGAGCGCGGCTTCGTCTTCTTCACCAACTACGAGTCCCGCAAGGCCCGCGAACTGGCCGAGAATCCGAACATCGCGCTGCTCTTCCCCTGGCACCCGATGGCCCGCCAGGTCATCGTCACGGGCACGGCGCGGCGTGTCGCCCGCGAGGAGACGGTGGCGTACTTCCGCACCCGCCCGCACGGCTCGCAGCTAGGCGCCTGGGCCAGCGCCCAGTCCTCGGTCATCGCCACGCGCGATGAACTGGACCGCGGTTACGCCGACTTGGAGGCGCGCTACCCGGAGGGCGAGCAGGTGCCCGCGCCTCCGCACTGGGGCGGCTTCCGCGTGGAGCCGCAGAGCGTCGAGTTCTGGCAGGGCAGGGCGAACCGCCTGCACGACCGCCTGCGGTACGTACCCGCCGAGCGGGACGGCTGGACCGTGGAGCGCCTCAGTCCGTGAGCGTGGTTGCAGGGCTCTGCCCCGTGAGCGCGGCCGCGGGGTGCTACCCCGTCAGGACCCCGTCCAGGAACGGCTGGATCGCCTCGCGCCAGGCCTCCGGCTGGTCGTAGTGCACCAGGTGGCCCGCGTCGGCCACTTCCGCATAGGCCCCGCGGGGCAGCACGCGGACCATTTCCTGGGACTCGGCACGGCCCAGCTCGCCGTCCAGGCCGCGGACGACCAGGGCGGGGCACCGGACCTGGGTCAGGTCCTCCCAGTGCGCGTCGTACACCCACGTCTCGCGGGACTTCAGCATCTGGTCGCGGTCGAAGACGGGGCGCCAGCCGTCCGGGCCCTCGGTCATCACCTCGGCGAAGAACTCGCCGCGCGATGGGTTGGGCCGCTCGACCCAGGGATCGTCCTCGCCGAACCACTTGCGTACGTCGGCGAGCGTGGCGAAGGGCACGGGCCAGGCCCTGAACCAGTCCTCCCACTCGCGCTGCGACGCGGCACCGAGTGCGGAGGCCCGCATGTCGGTGATGATCAGGGCGCGGACGAGATCGGGGCGCTTCGCGGCGAGCTGCCAGGCGGTGAGCGCGCCCATGGAGTGGCCGATGAGAACGGCGGGGGCGAGGCCGAGCTGGACGAGCGCGGCCTCGGCGTCGTCCACGTAGGCGTCGCGGGTGAAGGGGCCCTCGGGGGGCTTGTCGCTCTGCCCGTGCGCGCGCTGGTCGAGTGCGACCGCGCGATGCCGCTCGGCGAGCCAGCGGGCGGTGCCCGCCCAGTGCGATGCACGGCCCATCAGGCCGTGCAGTAACAGGACGCCTCCGGGCGATCCGTCGGTCTCCCTGGACTTGGGAGGATCGGCGAACTCCCAGGCGGCAAGGCGTACGCCACCCGCGCCCGTCACGTCAATGCGCCGCACCATGGTTCCTGGCACCCCCCTTGAATCATCTCGGGCTGAACGCCTGGTTCTGTCACGCACCCCCGCACGCTATCGAACTCTTTTTCGAAAGCGGCCAGATCGCCGGCAACACCCCTCATTCGAGTGACCACGCTCAAGGATTGGCCGCCGCTGCCGAGGGGAGATCTTCATCGGGAGGCGGGCCGCTCGGGGAAAACGGTCCGAGGGGGATGACCCTGGGAGCTCGGGGCTCCGGGTCAGAACAGGGGAGGACAGGCCCCGGCGCTCAAGGGCGCCGGGGCCCTCTGTACGCACAGGGCGTGCCGATGTGCACCGCTCGCCCACGACGCGCTCCCGCTCACCAGATGGGCACATCCTCCTGCCCCCTCCCACGGCCGTGGCAGCCAGACCCGGCGCCGACACGGTCAAGAGCCCTCAGGTCATATGCCTCTCGCGACAGCCTCGCACGCAAAACGTCCGGGCGCTGCGATTCCGCACACTGAATCTTGGACCCCATTCGATCCCGGAGTCTTCACAACTGCCCAACAGTTACCGCTAGTTGACGCGAACTCCCGGTAACGGGAGCCGGATTCCGCCGTCGCCCGGGGTTGTGGACGTCATCGCCCGGTCCTGCGGACCTCAGCGCTTGGCGACGAAGACGTGCGAAGCGACCTCCGCGTCCAGCTCCGCGGCCTCACCGCTGCTGCCCACGAGCACCCCGCCCGCGGACTCCGTCACGCTCACCACGGAGCCGGGCTGCACGCCCGCGCGCCGCAGCGTGTACATCAGCTGCGCGTCCGTCTGGATCGGCTCGCCGATGCGGCGCACCACGACGGTCTTGCCCTCCGCGCCCGGGTCGAGGTCGACCAGGGAGACCATGCCCTCGTCCAGGAACGGATCGGCGCTGTCCTTCTCGCCCAGCTCCTCCAGGCCCGGGATCGGGTTGCCGTACGGAGACTCGGTGGGGTGGCGCAGGAGCTCAAGGACGCGGCGCTCCACGGCCTCGCTCATCACGTGTTCCCAGCGACACGCCTCCGCGTGGACCTGCTCCCACTCCAGGCCGATCACGTCGACGAGGAGGCACTCCGCCAGGCGGTGCTTGCGCATCACGCGGGTGGCGAGCCTGCGGCCCTCCTCGGTCAGCTCCAGGTGCCGGTCGCTGGCGACCGCCACCAGGCCGTCGCGCTCCATGCGCGCGACCGTCTGGCTCACCGTCGGCCCGCTCTGGTCGAGACGCTCGGCGATCCGGGCGCGCATGGGGACCACACCTTCCTCCTCCAGCTCGAGGATGGTGCGCAAATACATCTCAGTGGTGTCAATAAGCCCCGACATGGGTGCCCCTCAGATTTCTCTCGTGCGGCCGGCCCTGCCCTCAATTCTGACGCATACCACTGACAACCGGATCGCGCCGGGGGAAAACCCGGTCCAGGCGGCCTTGACGGGGTGCTCGGGCCGTATTGACAGGGCACTGGTCCAGACCGCAACGTGATCCGCGGCACACGGGAAACACGTGCAGTAGATGCGTACAAGACATACGTACCCGGAAAGGTTCCTCGGCGCATGGGCTCGAAGAGCGAGAGCAAGCTGGCCGGTCAGTACATCGACGCCGCGATCGGCCTGCTCGGCCGTGTGCGCGACGAGGAGGGCGGGAACGTAGAGGCGGCCGGCACGCTCCTCGCCGACGCGGTCGAGGCGGGCGGCAGGCTCTTCGCCTTCGGCGCCGGGCACTCCTCGCTGGCCGCGCAGGACGTCGTCTACCGCGCGGGCGGCCTCGCCCTGATGAACCTCCTGGCCGTCCCCGGGGTCGTCGGCATCGACGTCATGCCCGCCACGCTCGGCTCGGCCCTGGAGCGGGTGGACGGGCTCGCGGGCGCCGTCCTGGACTCCTCGCCGGCCCGCCCCGGCGACGCACTCGTGATCATCTCGCTCTCCGGGCGGAACTCGCTGCCCGTGGAGATGGCGATGAACGCCCGCGCGCTCGGCCTGAAGGTCATCGGCGTGACGTCGGTGGCGTACGCGACGGAGACGAAGTCGCGGCACGTGTCCGGTACCTTCCTGAAGGACCACTGCGACGTCGTGATCGACTCCAAGATCGCCCTCGGCGACGCGGAGCTCAGCCTCGACTCGGTCGGCGCGCCCTTCGGTCCCGCCTCCAGCGTGGTCGCGAACACGATCATGCAGGCGATGACGGCGACCGCCGTCGAGCTGCTGGCCGCGCGGGGCGTCGAGCCGCCGGTCCTGCGGTCCGGGAACGTGGACGGCGGGCATGACTGGAACGGCAAGGTCTTCGAGGAGTACGGAGACCGGATCTTCTACCGCCGCTGAGGCTCCTGCGAGCCCGTGGGAAAGCGCACCCGCACGGTGAGCCCCCCTCCCCGCGCGTTCGCCTCCGCGGTCGCCTGCGCCCCGTGCGCGCGGGCGATCGCCTCGACGATGGACAGGCCAAGGCCCGCACCCTCGCCCCTCGCATGCGTACGTTCCCGCAGGCGCCGGAAGGGCTCGAAGAGGTGCGGGACGGTGTCCGGCGGGACGGCGGGTCCGGTGTTGGTGACCTCGATGCCCTCGGGGCCCGTGCGCACCTCGACCCGGCCGCCCTTGACGTTGTAGTGCACGGCGTTCGCCACCAGGTTGTGCACGAGGCGGTCCAGGAGCACCCCGTCGCCGTACACGGTCAGCGGCTCGGCGTGCAGGGAGAGCGTGACGTCCCGCTCGGCCGCCTGTCCCACGAGCCCCTCCGTCACCGCGTCGGCGATGACGTCGAGCGCGACGGTCTCCCTGCGCTCAAGCCCCCGCTCCGAGGTGGCAAGGAGCAGCAGCCCCTCGATCAGGTGCTCGCTGTCGTCGGCGACGGAGATGAGCTTCGTACGGATCCGGGCCACCTGACGCGCGTCGGGCTCACCCGCGAGACCGATCTCGGCGGCGGCCCGCTGCACGGCCAGCGGGGTGCGCAGCTCGTGCGCGGCATTGGCGGCGAACCGCTGCTGCGCGCTGACCAGTTGCTCTATCCGCCCGAGCATCTCGTCGAACGTGTCGGCCAGCTGCTTCAGCTCGCCGGGCGGGGCGTCGAGCGCGATCCGCTCGTGCAGGTTCTCGCCGGACAGCCGTCGCGCGGTGCCGGTGATCACGGCCACGGGGTGCAGGACGCGGCCCGCCATCCACCAGGCGAGCAGGATGGACAGCGCCGCGTACACGAACAGCACGATGACGGAGACGGTCAGGAGCCGGCTCAGGGCCGCCTGCTCGGCCACATCACTGATCTTCGTGACGGCGAGGCCCTGCGTGACGTCGTCGGCCGAGAAGTTCTCCAGAGGCGTCGCCCCGACCGGCGACGCGGACGCGGCCGGGGTGGGCATCACCCAGGGCGGACTCAGCTTCCGGCCGGGGACGGCGGTGGTGACGGCGGTACTGATCGAGGAGTACAGACCCTGCCGTACGAGGAAGTAGACCAGGCCGGTGAGCAGCGCTCCCGCCAGGACGAGCATGCCGCCGTAGAGGGCGGTGAGACGGCCGCGTTCACTGCTGAGGCCACCGATGCGGAACCCGCGCCCGTTGCCCCGGCAAAAGCGCCTCACGCCGACCAGCCCGTGATCCGGTAGCCCGCGCCCGGGACCGTCTCCACCACCGGGGGATCGCCCAGCTTGGTGCGGAGCTTGGAGAGGGTGACGCGGACCGCGTTCGTGCGGTAGCTGGTGTCCTCCTCCCAGACCTGTTCGATCAGGTCGTCGCCGCTGACCACCGCGCCCTCCGCCCGCAGCAGCGCCTCAAGGACCGCGAACTCCTTGCGGGAGAGCGACAGATGGCGGCCGTCGCGGCTCGCCTGGCGGCGGGCCGTGTCCAGGACGAGGCCCGCGCGTTCGATGACGGGCGGCAGCGCGGGGCGCGTGCGGCGGCCGAGGGCCAGGACGCGGGCGAGGAGCTCGTCGTACGCGAAGGGCTTGGTCAGGTAGTCGTCGGCGCCCAGGCCCAGGCCCGCGACCCGGTCCCTGATCGTGGCCGACGCCGTCAGCATCAGGACGCGCGTGAGCAGCCGCTGCGCCACCACCCTGCGGCACACCTCGTCGCCGTGCAGGCCCGGCAGGTCCCGGTCCAGGATGACGACGTCGTACTCGCCGAGCTGGAGTTTGCGCAGCGCCGTCAGGCCGTCGGCCGCGACGTCGACCGCGAGCGCGTCGCGGCGCAGCCCGTCGGCGATCATCTCGGCCAGGAATTCCTCGTCCTCCACCAGCAGTACGCGCATGCGGCCCTGTGTACCTGAAGTGCACCTTTCGTCGGTGTAAGCGTCTCCGTTGAGAGAAACGAAACCTCCCCTGCCGTCAGCCTGTGCGCGTCGACGTGACAACGCGACTACGCGACCAGTGAAGGGGACGTCATGAGGACTCGTACGCGTTCAACGGCCATCGCATCGGGGTTCGCCGCACTCGCCCTGTTCGCCGGAGCCTGCTCGTCCGGCGGCGGCGACAGCAGCCAGGACAAGGCCGACGGCGGCAAGGGCAAGCAGGCCGACGCCGCCTTCAAGGAGCGCGAGTGCCTGCGCAAGCACGGCCTCAAGGTGCCCGAGCCCAAGGCCGGCGGGGACACCAACGGGGTCACCATCGGCGGCGACATGAGCAAGGAGAAGATGCAGGCCGCCCTGAAGGCCTGCACCAAGGGCGGCGGCGCGGGCGGCGGCAAGGTCTCGCAGGCCGACAAGGACAAGATGCTCAAGTACGCCCGGTGCATGCGCGAGAACGGCTTCAACATGCCCGACCCGAAGTTCGACGGCGGCGCCATGGAAGCCCAGAAGATGCCCGAGGGCGCAGAGGCCAAGAAGATGGAGAAGGCCGCCAAGGCGTGCAAGGACATCGTCGCGTGAGGCGCCGCACCGCCGTCGTCGCCACCGTCGTGGCCCTGCTCGCCATCACCGGCGGAGGCGTCGCCGTCACCGCGCTCGCCGACAACGGCAAGAACACGTCCACCCAGCAGGACACCGGACTCCCGCCCGCCACCGCCGCCGTCGAGCGCGGCGACCTCAGCAGCGGCACCCAGAGCGACGGCACCCTCGGCTACGCCAAGGAACGCAAGGTCAACGCGGGCACCACCGGCACCCTCACCTGGTCCACGGGCAACGGCTCGACGATCGAGCGCGACGGGCGCCTGTACGAGGTCAACGGCGTCCCGGTGCGCCTCATGTACGGCACCGAACCCATGTACCGCACGCTGAAGACCGGCGACGAGGGCAACGACGTACGGCAGCTGGAGGAGAACCTCCAGGCGCTCGGGTACGGCGCCGGGCTCGCCGTCGACGACGCGTACACGGCGGGTACGGCCGCCGCGGTCAAGCAGTGGCAGAAGGCGCACGACCAGAAGCAGACCGGGCGCGTGGGCCCCGAGCAGATCGCCTTCTCGCCGGGCGGCGTCCGCGTGAAGTCCACCGAGTCGGCCGTCGGCGACCAGGTCGCCCCGGGCAAGCCGGTGCTCAGCACGACGGGCTCCGAGCGCGTCGTACGTTTCCAGCTCGACGTCGCCGAGGGGAAGCTCGCCAAGGTGGGCACCAAGGTCACCGTGGACCTGCCGGACGGCTCGACCGCCAAGGGCGAGGTCGCGTCCGTCGGCAAGACCGCCAAGCCGGGCGACGACCCGGCCGACAAGACCCCCAAGATCCCGGTGACGGTCTCCTTCGACGACCCCGGCAAGGTCGACGGCTTCGACCAGTCCCCGGTGACGGTCAACCTCACCGGAGAGACCCGCAAGGACGTCCTCTCCGTCCCCGTCAACGCCCTCCTCGCCCTGCCCGGCGGCGGCTACGGCGTCCAGGTCGTCGAGCACGGCCGCGCCCGCCAGGTGAAGGTCGAACTCGGCATGTTCGGACAGGGACGCGTCGAGGTGACGGGCGGCGGCCTGCGGGACGGAATGAAGGTCGGGGTGCCCAAGATATGAGCGCCGTCGTGGAGTTGGCCGGGGTCACCAAGGAGTACCCGGGCGGAGTCGCCGCCCTGCGCGGCGTGGACCTGAGGGTGGAGGAGGGCGAACTCCTCGCCATCGTCGGCCCCTCCGGGTCCGGCAAGTCGACGCTGCTGCACATCATCGGCACCCTGGACCGACCGTCGGAGGGCTCGGTGGCGATCGCCGGACACGACGTCGCGACGCTCGCCGACCGCAGCCTCTCCGCGCTGCGCGCACGGCACATCGGCTTCGTGTTCCAGGCGTTCCACCTGGTGCCGGGGATCAGCGCGCGCGACAACGTGGCGGAGGGGCTCCTGTACTCGGGCCTCTCGCGCGGGGAACGCCGGGCGCGGGCCGCCGACGCCCTCGACCGGGTCGGCCTCGCGGACCGCATGAGGCACCGCCCGCACGAACTCTCCGGTGGCCAGAAGCAGCGCGTCGCCATCGCGCGCGCCGTGGTCGGGGCGCCGGACCTGCTCCTGGCCGACGAGCCGACCGGGGCGCTGGACTCGGCGTCCGGCGAGGCGGTGATGGAGCTGCTTCACGATCTCAACGCGGAGGGCGCGACCATCGCCGTCATCACGCACGACGTGGAGATCGCGGAGAGACTTCCGCGGCAGGTGCGGATCCGGGACGGGCAGGTGGTGGCGGATACCCGCGCCACTGTTGGCCAGGGGGTGCTCGCCGGATGATCCGTACGAAGAAGGTCGGCAACCCGCGCCTGAAGGCGGCGCGGCTCGGGCCGCGGGACGTCCTGCACGTCGGCTCGGCGGGCCTGCGCAGCCGCCCCGTGCGGGTCGTGCTGTCGGCACTCGGGATCGCCATCGGGATCGCCACGATGATCGCGGTGGTGGGCATCTCGTCGTCGAGCAAGGCCCAACTGATGCGTGAGTTGGACGACTTGGGCACGAACATGCTGGTGGCCGCGCCGGGGGAGCCCCTGTTCTCCGGCGAGAAGGTGGTGCTCCCGCGTGACGCGGCAGGGCGGGTCTCCCGGGTGAAGGGCGTACGGGACGTCGGCGCGACCGGCGACCTCGAACGCACCGTGCGGCGCAGCGAGAAGATCCCCGAGGACGAGACCGGCGGCATCGCCGTCAAGGCGGCGACCGAGGGCCTGCTGAAGGTGCTGCGCGGCGAGATGGGGCACGGCACGTGGTTCAACGCGGCCAACAGCCGCTACCCCTCGATCGTCCTCGGCCATGTCGCGGCCGACCGCCTCGGCATCACGGAGCCGGGCCAGCAGGTGTGGGTGGACGACCGTTACTTCACGGTCGTCGGCATCCTCGACCCGCTGCCGCTCTCGCCCGACGTGGAGCGCTCGGCCCTCGTGGGCTGGGAGGCGGCCAAGAGCGAGCTCGGCTTCGACGGGCGTCCCACGTCGGTGTACGAACGCTCCACCGACGCCTCGGTGCACGAGGTCCGGAGCCTGCTCGCCGCCTCGATCGACCCGGAGAACCCGCGCAACGTCCAGGTGACGGACCCGTCGTCGGCGCTCAAGGCGAAGGCGGCGACGGAGGGAGCGTTCTCGACGCTGCTCCTTGGGCTGGGCGGAATCGCCCTGCTGGTGGGGGGCGTGGGGGTGGCCAACACCATGATCATCTCAGTCCTGGAGCGCCGGTACGAGATCGGCCTGCGCCGCTCGATGGGCGCGACGAAGGGGCAGATCCGGATCCAGTTCGTGACGGAGTCCCTGATGCTGTCCGGCCTCGGCGGCCTTGCGGGAATCGCCCTGGGCGCGGCGGCGACGGGCGCGTACGCGGTGTCGGGCGGGCTCCCCTGGGTGGTCCCCCTGTGGGCGGTGAGCGGGGGCTTCGGGGCGACGCTGGTGATCGGTACGGTGGCCGGCCTGTACCCGGCGGTCCGTGCGGCCCGCCTTTCGCCGACGCTGGCGTTGCACGCGGCCTAGCCGGCCGGGCGGGCGGGTCCTGGACCGCCGCTTCGCGGCGGATATCCCCCGCCCACCCACCCGAGCACCCGGCGGTGGACGGCCGGCCTTGAACACCCGCCCGCCCCCCCGGCAGGGGAACTCAGCCCGCGTCCAGCACCCCCGCCAGGTCAAGCGAGGCCGCAACCCTCGCCGAGACGCTCTCCGCGTACGTCGCGTCCGCCCGTTCGAACTGGGTGCGGCTCGCGCCCCGTAGGAACGTCACCACGCCCAGCGTCCGCCCCCGGCTGCGCAGCACCGTGCACAGGGCGTGGACGGAGTCCTCCGGCCACTGCCTGGCCGCCGCCCACTCCCGGGCCCGCTCGGGCGGCGCGGTGCCGGCGCTGGCCCGTACGGAACCCACCCGGTCCACGCACTGCGGGGCCGGGTGGCCCTCCAGATAGCGCACGGGAAGGCCCGCCTTGGCCACCGGCAGACACGGACCCGGAGCGCCCGCAGGCGTCGCGGCGACGCGCACGAGCCGCACCGGCTCCCCGTCACCCGCCACCAGGTCGATCAACGCGTGGTCGGCGAACCCGGCAAGCGCGAAGTCCAGCTGGACCGTCGCCGCCTCCGTAGGATCCTCGCACTCGCCCGCGGCCCGCGCGGCCCGGTGCAACTGCTGCGAGCGGAAGCGCAGTTGCGCCGCGTCCTGCTCGGTCTGCTTGGCCTCCGTCACGTCCGTGAAGAGCCAGCCGACGCCCAGCGGCACCGGCTCCTCCGCGAGCGGCGACGCGAGCCGCAAGAAGCCGCTGCGCCAGCACCGCCGCTCCGGCTCACCGCTCTCCGTGGCCCGCACGGACACCCACATCTCGGCAGGCGCGGGCGGCGCCCCTTCGGCGAGCACATGGCTCAGCGCGCTCTCCAGCTCCTCCACACCCTGCCCGAGCAACTCCCCAAGGGGGCGCCCCAGCAAGGCCGTACGCCCCATCCCCAGGGCACGCGCCGCGTGTTCGTTCGCCACGGCGGGACGCAGATCGGCGTCGACGAGCACCACACCCCACGACGCGTTCTCGAACAGCGCCTCGCTCAGCGCGATGGACCGCTCCAGGTCGATCTGCGCATGGACCTCGCTGAACGCGCAGTACACACCGGCCGGCTTCCCGTCCCCCCCTCGCACGGCGGCGGACTGGGTCCGCACGAGCACCCGCCCGCCGTCCTTCGTCAGGAGCGCGAACTCGTGCACCTGACGCCCGTGCGCCTCCATGGCCGACAGAAGCCGCGCCTCGACCTCCTCGGCGTCGGCGGTCCGCACCGCCCAGCCCGCGAACCCCTGCCGCCCGACGGCCTCGGCCGCCGACCACCCGAGAATCCGCTCGGCCTCACGATTCCAGTGCGTCACCACCCCGTCGGCGTCGAACGCGCACAGGGCGGCGTCCATCCCGTCCAGCAATGCCGCGAGCAATTCGGCGCCACCGGGCTCGGGTTCTTCAGGCCCCAGCTCGTCGGTGGTTCCGCTACGCCGGGAAGCACTCACCTGGCACCCCCTGCAGGCCGTGTCCTCATGAGCTGCATGTTCTGCGAGTTCCGCATGTACCGCACGTCAGATCATTCAACTCGAACGTGACGCAGCCCACAGGCACTTCCCAGAAGTTCGACGAAATCGTTGCCCCCAAAGCCCCGAGAAGCCCTCGGGCAAAGCCCTCAGAAAATCGCTTGTGCGACGGACAGGGCCGTTCCTAGGGTGGCACGTACACACGAAGGGAGGTGGTTCGGCAGATGTATGGAAACCGGACGCGTGAGGTGACTGCGGGCTAGTGGCCCGTCGTCGCAACTCGATTTCGGCGCCGGACCAGCACGTGTGATGTGCGTGCAACCGGCCCAATCCCAAGCAGTCACCCGACCCGCGAGCCGCCGGTGAGTCCGGCCGGCTTCCCGCCGTCTCGTACGGCGGGAACCACGGCTCGCGGGTCGTCTGCGTGCCAGGGGCGGCCCGCACGGTCAGTGGCTCTCAGCCCCTGCTGACCGCCGTCAGGATCTCCGGAAGCCGCCGCGCCACCCTCGGCGCCGCCAGCCGCAGACCGAAGTACGTGATCACCGCTCCGTAGGCACCGCCCAGCGGCAGCAGCACCCAGGACCAGTCGCTCGCGCCCGAGACGTGCAGCCAGATGGTGAAGGCGAGCACCGGGGCGCAGAGCAGGGCCGCCGCGACCATCCCGCCGAAGATCGAGATCCAGGCCAGGCCCGCCTGCCCGGGGGCCACGTTCTTGTAGCCCTCCTGCGGGATCGAGTAGGGGAAGCGGGCCGATGACCAGGCGCCCGTCGCCAGCATCGCGCCGAGCAGGGCGAAGGAGAGGCCGAGGCCCTCCGGCAGGCCCTTCCAGTCGCCGAGCACCGATGCCGTGATGACCGTCACCAGCGTCGCGTACGGGAGGGTGATGGCGAGGAGTGCCAGGGCGCGGGCGCGGAGTTCGATGTACGCGTCGTACGTCGACGAGATCGTCATCGCGACCATCCAGAACGCCGAGGTGTCCTGGCCGAACTGGTTGTACATCAGGACGCCGAGCATCCCGGCCGCGAAGCACGCGAAGTAGATCGAGCCCGTGCCCTGGAGGGCGTTGAAGAGCGGCACGATCAGGCCGATGGCCAGGGACGTCACCCAGGCCGCCTTCGTCTTCGGGTCACGCCACACATAGCGCAGGCTGCGTTCCATGACCGTGCCCGTGCGTCCGCCGGGAAGGAGTTTGCCCAGGCCGCGCGCCGAGCGGGCCTTGGTGGGCTCCGCCGCCGCGAGCGTCGAGCCGTCGGGGGTCGTCATCAGGTGGGTGAGGCTGCGCTGCCAGAGGGCCAGGAGCGCGGCGAGGGCGGCTGCGCTCAGGGCGAGTTGGGCGACCCCGGTGGCGTACGCGCCCTCGCTGACCGAGTCGACGGCGCCGATGGCCGACGCGGGCGGGATCCAGCGGACGACCTCCGCCGCCGGGTCGAGCTGCGAGAGCCCCGACGAACCGAGCCGCTGCGCCCCGAAGTTGACGACCTGCGCGCCGACCGCGATGACCAGGCCGCTCAGAACGGCCAGATCACGTCCCTTGCGGCTGGTCAGGAGGCGGATGTTGGCGGCGGCGACGGTCCGCGCGAGGGCCACGCAGACGAGCAGGGTCAGCGCGATGGCCAGGACCCCGGTGACGGCCGCCGCCGCACCGTGCGCGAGGGAGATCACGGCGCCGAGCGCGAGGCAGAGGGTGAAGAGCGGCCCGATGCCCACCAGGGACGCCACGAGGAGCGCGCGCACCAGTGGCCGGGGGCGCAGCGGCAGCATCACCAGGCGGGTGGGGTCGAGGGTCTCGTCGCCGCCGGCGAAGAACAGCGGCATCACTGCCCAGCCGAGCGCGAGCACGGCGGTGAGCAGGACGGAGACGGTGGCGGCGTGTTCGTTGCCGCGCAGGGCGATCAGGCCGAGGAGCTGGAGGGCGGCGACGAGGAGCGCGGCGGCGACGGAGGCGATGTAGGCGGCGCGGCGTCCGGTCGACTGGTGCAGGCCGTTGCGCAGGAGCGAGAGCTTCAGGCGTACGAAGACGGGGGTGATCGAGGGGGAAGGGGCCGGGGAAGGGGCCGTGGTCATCGGGTGCCGCCGCCCAGCCAGTCGAGGTGCGAGCCGGTGTCCCGGCCGCCCGCGCCGACCAGTTCGAGGAAGGCCTGCTGGAGGGACGGGGCCGCGCCGCGCACTTCCGCGAGGGTGCCTTGCGCGCGGATGCGTCCTGCCGCCATCACGGCGACCCAGTCGCAGAGCGATTCGACGAGTTCCATGACGTGCGACGAGAAGACGACCGTCGCCCCGGACGCGGTGTAGCGCTCAAGGACACCGCGGATGGTCTGGGCGGACACCGGGTCGACGCCCTCGAAGGGCTCGTCCAGGAAGAGGACTTCGGGGTTGTGGAGCAGGGCCGCGGCGAGCCCGATCTTCTTGCGCATGCCGGTCGAGTAGTCGACGACCAGTTTGTGCTGGGCGCCGGCGAGGTCGAGTACGTCCAGGAGCTGGGTCGCTCTCTTGTCGACCTCGTCGCCGGGCAGCCCGCGCAGACGTCCGGTGTACGCGAGGAGTTCGCGCCCCGAGAGGCGCTCGAAGAGGCGCAGGCCTTCGGGCAGGACACCGATGCGGGCCTTGACCTGGACGGGGTCGGTCCATACGTCGTGGCCGACGACCTCGACGGTGCCCTGGTCGGGCCGGAGGAGGCCGGTCACCATGGACAGGGTGGTGGTCTTGCCCGCGCCGTTCGGGCCGACGAGGCCGATGAACTTGCCCGCGGGGAGGGTGAGATCGATCCCGGCGACGGCGATCTGCTGGCCGAAGGCCTTCCACAGCCCCTGCACCCGTACTGCGGCGGGTGCTTCCGCCGGTGCTGCCTCGGTCACGGTGCCCGCCTCTCGTCGCCGTTTCCGCACGATACGTCGGCGAGGGTGACAAAAGCCGGACGGGCTGGATTTCCAGCCCGTCCGGCTTCTGCGCCCCCGTGATGGCTACCTGCGTGCCTCGCGCCCGCAGGCGTAGGCCAGCGGAGAGATGATCTCCTCGGCGTCGGGCAGCCAGCGGTTCGCAGCGGTGGGGCGGCACGCCCACTGCACGGCGCCCGACGCGCCGAAGCGGGTCGGGGGCGCGGCCACGTACGCCCCCTCGCCGAGCGCCACGAGGTCGATCGCGGCCGGCGGCCAGCCCAGCTTGCGTACCAGGTCGGGCACCTTCGCGGTGGCGCCGGGCAGGACGAAGAACTGCATCCGGCGGTCGGGCGTGCACGTCACGGGCCCGAGCGTCAGCTCCATCCGCTCCATGCGGGCAAGGGCGAGGAACCCGGCCGTCTCCGGCACGTCGATGGCGTCGAACGTACGGCCCGTCGGCAGCAGGATCGACGACTTCGGCTGCTTGGACCAGAGCCGCCTCGCGACGGTCGCGCTGCCCGTCGCCTGCGTGGCCCAGTCCTCGCGCGCCGGGTGCGAACCGGGTGTCGTGCACGCGGTGTCACCGCACGAGCAGATCTCGGCCCCCTCGACGGACTCGAGCCACGTCCCCGGGAACACGTCCCAGTGGCGCTCTTCCGCGTATCGCACGGCCGTGTCCAGCAAGGATTCTCCGCGCTGCTTCGGGATGTGCGCGGCTGACGTGACTCCCATGGTCTCTTCCACGGACTTCTCAACTCCGCCCGCCACCTACGGTTACGGCCCGCGCGTGCGCGGGGGCGGAGCATCGATCCTGCATGTGGGGCGCATGGGTGCACGGGCGGGGGCGCGCATGGGGAATGGGTTCCATGTGCGGGTAGCCAAGGCTGTGGCACTCCGAAGATGCCCAGTTGCCGACTTATCGTCCGTTTGTGGTGCATCTTCCGTTTGTTCCAAGGGCATTGATCATCTGGGGTGGCTGATTCCGGCCCCTCCGACCAGATGAACCACGGTGCACATCAGGGGGTACGCCATGGCCGCAAGGCCGCTCGTCGCGCGGCAGCCCAATGAAAGGCTGCAGGCACTCATTCAGGAAGCGGGCTGCTCGAACGCGGGCCTTGCCCGCCGGGTCAACATGTGCGGCGCGGAGCACGGTCTCGATCTGCGCTACGACAAGACGTCCGTCGCCCGGTGGCTGCGCGGTCAGCAGCCGCGCGGCAGGGCGCCCGGCATCATCGCGGAGGCACTCGGCCGCAAGCTGGGCCGGACGGTCACCATCGACGAGATCGGGATGGCGAACGGCAAGAACCTCGCCTCCGGCGTCGGTCTGCAGTTCTCGCCGACCGTGCTCGGCGCCATCGAGCAGGTCTGCGAGCTGTGGCGCAGCGACGTGGGGCGGCGGGACTTCCTGTCCGGTTCGTCCGTCGCCTCGTCCGCGCTCGTCGAGCCGAGCCGCGACTGGCTGATCTCGTCCCCGGACTCGCAGGTGGGCCGGATGGCCGGGCCGCGCGTCGGCCTCTGTGACGTGGCCGCGGTGCGGGCCATGACGGAGGCCCTTACGCAGCTGGACCACCAGTACGGCAGCGGGCATGTGCGGCCGGTGGTCGTGCACTACCTGAACAGCGTCGTCTCGGGGCTGCTCGCCGGTTCGTACCGCGAGGCGGTGGGGCGCGAACTGTTCGCCGCCGTCGCGCGGTTGACGGAGCTCGCCGGGTACATGGCGGTGGACACGGGCCAGCCGGGCCTTGCCCAGCGCTACTACATCCAGGCGCTGCGGCTCGCGCAGGCGGCCGGGGACCGTGGGTACGGCGGGTATGTGCTCGCCGCGTCCATGAGCCACCTCGCGGCCCAGCTCGGGAATCCGAGGGAGATCGCGCAGTTGGCGCGGGCGGCCCAGGAGGGGACGCGCGGGCGGGTCACCCCGCGCGCGGAGGCCATGTTCTACGCCGCCGAGGCCAGGGGGCACGCGCTGCTCGGGGACGGTCGCTCCACGCAGGTCGTGGCGGGCCGGGCGGTCGAGGCGATGGACCGTGCGGCCGGGGAGACGGATTCGGGCGACGACCCGGTGTGGATCCGGCACTTCGACCATGCGTATCTGGCCGATGAACTGGCGCATTGTCACCGTGACTTGGGGCAGGCGGACGCGGCGGCGCGCAGCGCGGAGGAGTCCCTCGCGGGGCACCCCCAGACGCGGGCGCGGCGGCGGGCGATCGGCCTCGTCCTGCTCGCCACGGCGCAGGTACAGAGCCGGGACGTCGAGCAGGCGTGCCACACGGGCATGAAGGCGGTCGAGCTCCTCGGCACGCTGCGGTCGAACCGCGGCGCCGAGTACCTGGAGGACTTCCAGCAGCGGCTCCAGCCGTACCGCGAGGAGCCGGTGGTAAGGGAGTTCGGGGCGCGGATGGACGTCCAGGCGGCGTGAAGGGGTGCGGGACCGGGTGCGGGTGCGTGAAGGGTTTGTGATGTGTGTCGCGCACCGGTGAACGTCGCCCGTCCCCGCCCTTTCCGTACCGTGAACAGCCAACTCCCGTACGCGATCGGTCCATGCCGGTGACGTAATCAGCGTTTCGCGGAGAGCTTTTGTTACTTCCGCGATTGAAGCGGCGACGGAGGTTTGAGCTGCGTGGCAGACGGCTGTGGCGACCCGGTAGCGTGAGCCGACGGTTCCGTAGGTCCCCCATTCGTAGGAGTCCCGGTGACGCAGCAGAGCGGGCAGGGCGCCGCTTCCTCCGATCCGCATCCCGCGGACCGGCACGCGCACGAAGGCATCGTGCTGCCTGCCGACGGAAGCGAGCCTTTGATGCCCGGCACCACCGGCGACCACGTGGCCCCCGCGGGCGGCAGCCCCTGGGGCCAGCCGTGGGGCCCGGCTCCCGCGGACCCGCCGCCCGGCTCAGGCCAGGCGTGGGACTCCGCAGGCGGCCAGCAGCAGTCGTACGGCGCGGGCACCCCGCTGCCCGCCGAGGGCACGCAGCAGCAGGGCTATGGCTATCCGCAGGACGCTTCTTACGGGGGTCAGCCTTCGGGCGCCTCGTACGGAGGGCAGGCGGAGGCGTACGGGGCCTCGTACGGGACGCAGCAGGGCGCGGGCGACCCGTACGCGCAGCAGCAGCCCCAGGGCGGGCCGTACGCGGGTCAGCCCCAGGGCCAGCCGCAGGGCGGGCCGTACGCGGGCGGTCAGCACGCGGGCCACGCTCAGGGCGGTCAGCACGCGGGGCAGCCCGCCGCCGACGGGCCCTACGCGGGACCGGGCGCGGGTGGGGCCCACGCGGGGCAGCCCGCGGGTGGAGCGCACGCGAGACAGCAGGCGGGCGGAGCCCACGCGGGGCAGCCCGCCGACGCCGCGTACCCCGGGCAGCAGGGGCAGCAGGGGCAGCAGGGGCAGCAGGTACAGCAGGGACACCCCGGACAGGCTGGGCAGCCGCTTCCGCAGGCCGGGCAGGCGGGGCAGGCGGGACAGCTTCCGCCCGCCGCGCAGGCAGGGCAGCTCCCTCCGGCCGCGCAGGCCGGTCAGCTTCCCCCCGGCGGCTCCGGCGGGGGCGCGCCGCTGCCGCCCGCCGCCCCGGGTGACGCGGACGCGACGCAGTACATACCCGCGATGCCCGGCGCAGGCGCGGGCGTCGACGAAGGCGCCACGCAGTACATACCTCCCGTGGCCCCCGGCGCCCTGCCGCCCGAGGCGCCCGCAGGGGATGCCACGCAGTTCCTGGGACGCTCGCCCATGCCGGGCGCGCCCATGCCCCCGGCGGCCGGTTCCGACAACGAGCCCACGCAGTTCATCGCCCCCGTGCCCGCCGAGCCCGGCAAGGCACCCTTCGGGATACGGCCCGGCGCCCCGGGGGACCGGCAGCCGCCCGCCGAGTTCGACAGTCTCTTCCGTACCGAGCAGCCGGAGCCCGAAGGCCCCGCCTCGACCCAGCAGATGCCCCGCTTCGAGCCGCCGCAGCCCGCCGCCCACGGCCACGGTGACGGTGACGGTGGGGGCAGGGCCGCGCGCCGTGCCGCTGCCGCCGCTCCCGCGCCGCGCGGCGGGGGACGCACCGGGTCGAAGGTGCCGATCTTCGTGGCGGCCGGTGTCGCCATCGCCGTGATCGGCGTCGGGGCCGGAGCCCTGCTCAGCGGCGGCGGCGGTGACGAGGACAAGGACAGTCCCCAGACCGTCTCCGAGTCGGCGCCCTCCGACGAGAAGCCCTCGCCCTCCGTCGACCCCGCCGAGGAGCAGGCCGTCGCCCTGGACAAGCTCCTCGCCGACAGCAACAACAGCCGTGACTCGGTGATCGGCGCCGTACGCAACGTCGGCAAGTGCGCCGACCTCAGCCAGTCGGCCACCGATCTGCGCAACGCGGCCAAGCAGCGCAACGGCCTGGTCACGCGCCTCTCGCAGCTCTCCGTGGACAAGCTGCCCGCCAACGCCCAGCTGACCGCTTCCCTCACCAAGGCCTGGAAGGCGTCCGCCGCGGCCGACAACCACTACGCCGCGTGGGCGGGGCAGGTCGCGGGAAAGAAGGGCTGCAAGAAGGGCCACGCCCGCACGACACCGCAGGCGGTCGCCGCGAACAAGTCGAGCGGCGAGGCGACCACGGCCAAGCAGGAAGCGGCCGGGCTGTGGAACGCCATCGCCAAGCAGTACGGCCTCACCACGCGCGACAAGTCGCAGCTGTAGGGCGGGCGCGGGGGCCGCGCTGGGTCCGGGTGCGGGTTACCGCACCCGTTCCAGGGTCTTCGACACGTTCACGAACCCCTTGCGGGCCGGCACCAGGCGGCCGTCGCGCACCGTCTGGAACGTGACGTTCGCGTTGACCAGGCGCGGGAAGTCGCTCGCCGCGAGCATGTCCTTGAAGCGCCAGCTCAGGGTGGGAGTGAGTCCGCCGGTCTGGACCTTGAGCCCCTGGTCCAGTGCCCGTCGCAGCGTCCGCGCCGAGACCTCGCCGCCGCCGAGCGACTCGACGGCCTGCTTCAGGACGGTGTAGGCGATCCACGTCGTCTGCACGCCCGCGTCCGTCGGGTCGATCCGGTTGTCGCCGAACGCCTGCTGCCGGATGGCCTCGCGCATCTCGTCCCAGCGGGCGTCGCTCGCCGCCGGATACCAGCCGGTGACGTAGGCGCCTTCGTACGGTCCGTTGCCGCCGCCCGTGCGGTCGATGAGGGACTGGTCGACGCTGCCGAGGACGGAGGAGATCTTCGCGGGCGGGTACGCGTCCTCGGTGCGCCGGTAGGAGTCGTAGAACGTGTCCGTGCGCTCGCCGAGCGCCGCGGTCACGCAGCCGCCGGTGCCCGCGCGCTCCAGTGCCTGCTCGGCCTGGGAGGTGAAGTCGGTGCCGTCCTCGGACGCCCGTATGTCGGAGGAGGGCTTGCGGTGGCCCTCGGCGAGGCCCGCGTCCAGGAGCTTGGGGAGATCGTCGCCTGCGATGGTGTCGGGGCGTACGAGGGAGACGCGCTCGCAGCGGGCGGCGAGCTGCCGGCCGTTGCCCGCCATGAGCGCGGGTTCGCCGCCGTTGACGGGGTACGACAGGGGGCTGCTGAACTCCTCGTCGGTGACGCCGTATCCGCCGATGTAGGGGATTCCGGCGACCTGGAGAGGCGAGAGGAAGGACTGGCCGTGCTGGCTGTAGGAGCCGACGACGGCCGAGACCTCCAGGTCGACCGCCTTGCGGGCGCAGTCGGCGGCGCCCACCGGGTCGTTGTGGTCGTTGCAGGTGATGACCTTGAGCTTGTGGCCGTCGAGCCCGCCGTTCGCGTTGACCCAGCGCGCGTAGGCCTGCGCCATCGCGGGGATGCCGGGCTTGTTGGTCGCCTTGGTCTTCTCGGGTGCCCAGGTCATGACGGTCACGGGGTCCTCCCTGGATCCCCCCGTGGATCCAGGGATGACCCCGCACGCGGTGGTCAAGGACGCACACGCCGCCACCAGGGCGATCGCGGTGAGGGATGCGGTCTTGGAGGGGCGGGGGAGCAAGGTGCGTCGCGAGACGGGCATGGTCATGCACGATTCCGCCGCAGTGCCAACCATGGAGTGACGTGCTCTCAACGCATGGTGACAAGAAGGTGAATGGCAGGGGCCGATTCGGCTCCGCGGAGGGGGAACGTACGATCGATGACCGTGCAAGGTTCGGAGAACTCTTCCCGTCGTGGCCGTCGCTCAAGCACCATGGGCGGCATGCCAACGAACGACATGCCATGGTGGCGCTGGCGCAGCAACGTGCGCTCGGCGCTGCACATGCTCTCCGACCCGGGGTTCCAGCGTGAGTGCTGGCTCGCCGGGCGCGACGAGTACGGGGACGTGACCGACGCCGTGTACCGCCTCGTCGAGGACACGTGGCTCGACAACTGGTCCGCCGAGAAGTACGTGGGGACGATCTTCCGCGACGAGGAGGAGGCGGCCCTGGTCGACGCGGCGGTGCTGAGGGTCTTGCGGATCATGCATGAGGTCGGGCCGGACGCGTTGGTGTCCGCCTATCTGGACCACCCGGGGTGGCCGGAGGCGGTCAGGGCGGCGCGGGACGCGCATGTCCGCCTGGCGGCGAGCGACGGGGAGGAGCCTGACGTGCCGCCGCGGACGCTCGAGGTCCTTCGGATCATGACGCGGGCCGGGAGCTGAGCGTCCCGCCGGAATCGCGGTGACGGACCTGCGGGTCTGTGGGGGCTGATCGCGCAACTCCCCGCGCCCCTTACAGGGGCCGCTCCGCGGCGGGTGTCGGTTGTGGGAACCTTGGCTGCATGAATGAGCCGTCCGTCGCCGCGTCCGCCGACCCCGCTGAGCAGTACGTCCTCACCCTCTCCTGCCCGGACAAGCAGGGCATCGTGCACGCCGTGTCGAGTTATCTCTTCATGACCGGGTGCAACATCGAGGACAGCCAGCAGTTCGGCGACCACGACACCGGGCTCTTCTTCATGCGGGTCCACTTCTCGGCGGAGCCGCCGGTGACGCTGGAGAAGCTGCGGGCGAGCTTCGCGGCGATCGGCGACTCCTTCCACATGGACTGGCAGCTGAACCGCGCCGACGACAAGATGCGCGTCGTCCTGCTCGTGTCGAAGTTCGGGCACTGCCTGAACGACCTGCTGTTCCGCTCGCGGATCGGCGCGCTGCCGGTCGAGATCGCGGCGGTCGTCTCGAACCACACGGACTTCGCCGAGCTGGTCGCCTCGTACGACATCCCCTTCCACCACATCCCGGTGACCAAGGACAACAAGGCGGATGCCGAGGCGCAGTTCCTTGAGCTCGTGCGCGCGGAGAACGTGGAGCTCGTCGTCCTCGCCCGCTACATGCAGGTGCTCTCGGACGACCTCTGCAAGCAGCTCAGCGGGCGGATCATCAACATCCACCACTCCTTCCTGCCGAGCTTCAAGGGCGCGAAGCCGTACCACCAGGCGCACGCGCGCGGTGTGAAGCTGATCGGCGCTACCGCGCACTATGTGACGGCGGATCTCGACGAGGGGCCGATCATCGAGCAGGAGGTCGAGCGGGTCGGCCACGACGTCACGCCGAACCAGCTGGTGGCGATCGGCCGTGACGTGGAGTGCCAGGCGCTTGCGCGGGCCGTCAAGTGGCATGCGGAGCGCAGGATTCTGCTCAACGGGCGGCGTACGGTCGTCTTCGCCTGACCTCGGGGTGCCCGGCCTCGGGGTGGGCCTTGAGCGAAGGTCACATCCTGCTCAGTGACGCCGCCGCGAACAGCACGTCCCTGATCGCCTCGCGGTCGCCGACCTGGCCCGCTGCCGCCTCCTCCGGCGACACGTGGCCCGCGGCCAGGCGGCAGAACTCGACGCCGTCCAGTGCGACATGGGCCACCTCACGGTCCGCCGACGCGCTCGCGCCGGGGGAGTCGAGCGGGATGAACCATTCGCCGCCGCCCATGCCCTCGACCTCAAGGCGCAGGCTCCGGCCAGGGGCGCCCGCCGCCACCAGGCCGCGCGACGGGGCGGCGCGCCCCGAGCGGCGGCGCTCGGCGAGCGTGCCGGGGAGCAGCCGGGCGGCGAGGTCGATCATGCGGTGCAGATGGCGCGGGGACGGCGGTTCATAGGGATAGTCCACCGCCTCCGCGATGTCGCCCGCGTGGATCCAGCACTCGAAGGCGCGGTCCACCATCGAGTCCCGCAGCGGCAGCTCGACGCGGCGGCCCTGGTCGTCCGGGGCGCTGTACGGGACGGTGAGGCCGCCCGAGCCGGAGCCGTACGCACCACCCGCCGTGAAGGACACCGTGCGGATCAGCTCGTGGGTCTGCTCGCGCCAGGGGCCGCGCACCGCGCGGGTGGGCGGGAAGTACGAAGCGCGCCAGTACGCCTCGGTGCGCCGGCCCGGGTCGGACTGCGGCGGTGTCTCCCTGCCCAGCGGGTCGTCGAGACCGAGGGCAAGGGCGACCAGGCCGTCGACCGCGAGGAGATGGGCGATCACTCCGGCCACCGTCGTCTTGCGGCTGACGGGGTTGTCCTCGTCGAACCAGCGCAGGCGCACCGGGGCGTGCCACTCCGACTCGCCGATGTCCCGGAGCAGGGCGTCGAGCCGCGCGGTCTCCGCGTCGTACGGAACGGCCCACTCGGGCACCGGGATGCGCGGCGGGCGGCGGCCGAGGCAGCTCTCGATGACGCGGCCCCGCAGGCCCGGGTCGAGGTCGAGGCTCTCCTCCTGATGCAGCAGGCCGACCGCGTCGCGCAGCCGCAGGGCCTCTTCCGCGCAGGGGCCGCAGTGGCCCAGGTGCTCCTCGACGGCGATGGCTTCGTCGACCGAGCAGGCGGCGAGCGCCCAGGCCCCGAGGAGGGACTTCAGGACGCGGTGGTCGAGCGCGAAGGGCAGATCCGGCAAGGGGTTGCCGGTGTCCTCTATGGAGGTGCGTGGCATCGGTATGCGGGGCGGCCGGCGGGAGTCCTTCTGCTCGCCCCGGTCCTGCGCACCGGCGCCGTCGCCGTCGCTCTCGCTCTCGGGGCGGTCCGGTTCCTCGAACGGTTCTTGCCGGTCGGGCCCCTTCACAGCGCTCTCCCGTAACCGGGGTGCGGGCCCGGTGAGGGGTGCGGCTCCGCCGGTCCCGCCGCGTCGTTCGCCGTGGACAGCAGCTGGAGGCCCAGGCGCAGGCGGCGCCGCGCCTCGTCCTCCGTCACGCCGAGGTCGGCGGCCGTCTGGCGGTAGTCCCGGCGCTGGAAGTAGGCGAGCTCAAGGGCGGCGCGCAGCGGGGCGGGCATGGCCGTGACGATGTAGTCAGCGCGGGCGGCGGCGGAGGCGCGGCGCACCTTGCGCTCCAGGTCCTCCATGGTGCCCTCGCCGCCGCGGGCCAGGGCGGCGGACTCGGTCTGGCGCAGCCGCCGGACGGCCTGCTGGTGGGTGAGCGTGGCGACCCAGGAGCGCAGGGGGCCCTGCTTGGGGTCGTACGCGTCGGGGTTCTCCCATATGTGGGCGAAGACCTCGCGGGTGATCCGGTCGGCGGCGTCCTCGTCGCCGAGCACGCGGTGGGCGAGGCCGTGCACGAGCGAGGCGAAGCGGTCGTACAGCTCGCCGAGCGCGGCGGCCTCCCCGTGTGCGAGGCGCTGCTGCATGCGACGGTCCCAGCGACGCGGCGCGTCCTTCGCCATGCGGCCCCCTCTGCGCGTGCCGTTCCTTGCTCGTGCCGACAACTCGTCCGACCTGCTCGTCCCGAGCGACGCGTGCCCGAACTGCGCGTCCCGATCGAAACCCTCCATCGAATGTAGTCGCCACCACCGACAACGCACTCCCTTTACGGCAAAGTGCGCCAGCACCTGGCCTCGGGTGATAGGGACCGGTGTTCCTGGTGTTTCATGGAGAACAGGTGGGGCAGCCGCGAACCTAGGAAGCGTAGGGAAGGCTTCCGCATCGGCGAGCTACGACGAGCGAGCGGTATCAGCGAGCGAGAGGCGTGCGAGTGACGCTGCAGGTGGCCGTGGACGAGCAGGACGGCTGGGCCGTGCTGCGGGTGTCCGGCGAGATGGACCTCGTGACCTCGCCCGTCGTGCGCCAGCGCGTGCACGACGCGGTGGCCGACGGCCGCCACAGCCTTGTCCTCGACCTCTCCGACGTGCTCTTCTGCGACTCCAGCGGCGTCGGCGTGCTCATCGCGACGCGGCGCCTCTTCCGCTCCTGCCAGGGACGCCTGCGTCTGATACTGCCCGCCAAGGGCGCCGAGGACGGCTCCCACGTGAACCGCGTCCTTGCGGCCCTCGGCGTACGCAGGCTCTTCGAGGTCTTCCCGGACGTGGCGGCGGCGGTGGACGACGAGGCGGTCCCGCTCTCCGCGTGACCCCGCCCCGCGCACGTACTCCGTGAAGCGCCACCCCATGACGCTCCCCACGCCTCAGTCCCGCCGGATCAGCTCCGGGTCGATGCGCCGCCCCACCAGCGGCAGCGTCCCCAGGACGGCGAGGACGAGCACCCCGGCCATGGCCGCCACCAGCAGCGGAACCCCGGCCCCGTCCCAGAAGATCTCGCCGCCGCCGGTGACCAGATAGGCGGACTCCGCGAGCTTCCCCGCGACGAGCGCGAGCACCAGGCCCACGGCCAGCGGAAGCACCACCTGCGTGCACTGCACGAGGCGCAGGGTGCGGGCCCGTGCGCCGATCAAGGAGAGCGCGGTGACCTGGGGGCGGCGCTCCACGGCCCGGTCGGTGACGGAGACGAGGAACGCCGCGACGCCGATGACCAGGCCCATCACCATGCCGAGCGCGAGCAGCGTCTCGATGACGGTGATCTGCTGGAGGCCGTCGATGTTGATGCCCGCGGGGTCGACCTCCGCGGTGGGCGCGACGGCGCCGATGCGGTCGAGTACGTCGCGCACGGTGCCGGGGTCCGAGCTGCTCACCAGGACGAGCGTGGCCGCGGCGGGCACGGCGTGCGCGGGGAGCTCGGAGGGCGGCACGAGGAGGCCGGGGCTGGGCAGGTTGGTGACGTCGTACCCGTCGAACAGCACGGCGGCGTCGGGCACATCGACCTTCAGGGAGGTGCGCTTGTCGCCCTGCTTCATCACGTACGTCGAGGTCTTGAGGGGCGACTCGGACACGTTCGGGTCCTGGAGCCGCAGGACCTTGCCCTCCTCGCAGCCCGCCGAGTGCTCGACGAGACGGGCGAGCTGGGCGCAGGTGGCGACCAGGGCGGGGGCCTGCCAGTCGCCGCCCTCCTTGGTGGGGTCGGTGTGCGGATCCATCACGATCGCGTCCGCCCGCACCCCGGGAATCTCCCGCAGCTTCCCCTGCTGGTCCGCGCTGAGCTGCGAGAGCCGCAGGCCGTACTCCTGCACGGGTGAGTCGGACCGGGTGATCTGCTGCTCCTCCACCAGCACGCCCTGTGCGAGCGACGCCGAGAACACGAGGAGCACGAGTCCCGTCACGACACGCATCGCGCTGCCCGGCTCGACCTCGTTGCGCCGCATGGCCAGGCTCAGGGCCAGATGCCCGGAGCGGGCCAGGCGCCTGGCGATGCCGTACGAGAGCAGCGGCATGACCGTCACCAGGCCGAGCCCGGTGAGCAGCACCCCGCCGGGCACCAGGAGGGAGTTGATGCCGGTGCTCTGCGCGGGGTTGTCGGTGAGGCCGGTCGCGCAGTAGCCGATGACGATGCCGAGCCCGGTGACGAGCATGAGGCCGCCCCAGACGCGGGGCGCGCGCGGAGCCGCGGTGCGCCGGGTGCTCAGCGGATTGGTGGCCGCGGCGCGGGCGCTCGCCCGGCCCACGAACCAGGAGAGCGCGGTGCAGCCGATCAGGCAGACGGCGATGGTGGACGCGGAGAGCGCTCCGTCCGCCGGGTACCACTTGAGGCCGGGAAGCCCGGTCCTCGCCATGATCTGGTTCAGGAGCCAGAACTCGGCGAGACCGAGCAGCGCCCCCAGGAACGCGGCGACGACGGTCTCCGCGGCGTTCACGCGCTGTGTGCCCTTGGCGCTCAGACCCAGCAGGCGCAGGGCCGCGAGGCGCCGGTTGCGGCTGGCGGCGGAGAGCTTGGCGCAGACCGAGAGGAAGACGCCGAGCGGCAGCAGCACGAGGGCGGCGAGGGTGAAGCGCAGGATGTCGAGGGTGGACTTCTCGACGGCGGTGGTGGGCGGGTGCTCGGAGCCGAAGCTCTTCAGCGCGCGTGCGTCGTCGCCGAGTTGGTCCCGGGTGGCGCCTACGTAGGCGTACAGCTCGTTCGGGTCGGTCAGGCCCGAGGGGCCGATCAGGCCCTTCTCCTCGCCGGGGAGCAGCCCCTTGAGGCCGGGCTCGCGGCGGAGCTGGTCGTGCAGCGCGGGGGAGACGAACACCTCGCCGGGAGCGGGCAGTTCGCCCAGACCGGGCGGCGGCTGCACGCTGTCGGCGTCCTTGCCCCGGGCGACGAAGACGCGGCTGAACGGCTTCGAGCCGTGCGGGTCGGAGCGCTCCAGGACGAGGGTGGGCTGCCCGGACCTCTTGCCGGCGTGGACCTGCGGGTCGCGGTCGGCGGCCCGGCCGTCGTGGGCGTCCAGGATCGAAGGGATCGTCAGGACGAGCGCGAGGCAGCACACCCCGAGGGAGCCGCCGAGGGTCATCAGGAGGAAACGTACGCGGGTGCCGCGCCCGGAGCCGAACAGGAGCCGCAGGCCGAGCAGGAACTCGCTCATGCGGACGCGCCCTTCGCGGTGAGGACACCGTCGGCCATCGTGTAGTTGCGGTCGGCCTGGGCAGCGACGTTCGCGTCGTGCGTGACCAGGAGGACGGCGGTGCCCTGCGAGCGGGCGAGGCCGAGGAACTCCTTGAGGACGGTGGCGGCGTTGGCGCTGTCCAGGGACCCGGTCGGCTCGTCGGCGAAGACGACGGCAGGGCGGTGCACCAGGGCCCGCGCCACGGCGACACGCTGGCTCTGCCCGCCCGACACCTGCGAGGGTCGCCGCTCGCGCAGGTCGGCGATCCCGAGCCGGTCAAGGACCTCGGCCGCGGCCTTGAGCGCGGGGCGCTTGCGCTGTCCCGCCAGGCGCAGCGGCAGCGCGGTGTTCTCCTCGATGGTCAGCTCGGGGAGCAGCTCGCCGTACTGGAAGACGAAGCCGAAGCGCTCGCGGCGCAGCGCGCTGATGCCCTCGTCGTCGAGCTCGCCGTACGCCTGTCCCTCGAACCGCACCTCACCGCGCGCGGCCGGCAGCACACCGGCGAGGCAGTACAGGAGCGAGGACTTCCCGGAGCCGCTGGCCCCGGTGATCGCCGCGACCTCGCCGCGCGCCAGGGTCAGATGGGCGTCGCGGACGGCGGGAGTGGAGCCGTAGGAGAGGTCGACTCCCGTGGCGCTGAGGACTTCTGACGTACTGATCGGCGTATTGATCGGCGTACTGATCGCTTCCCCCAAGAAGGCGAAGGGCCCGGGGCGGGGGCCCGGGCCCGGCGTGCATGCGTGGCAGCTGGTCAGGGCTGCCGCTTGGTGCCGGTGGTGACTACCGCTTGTAGTGCTTGGTCACCGAGCAGTTGTCCGGGTGGAAGGAGCCCCGGTCACGGCAGGCGCGTATCCAGGCGTCGCTGGTGTAGCGGGCGGCGCCGTCGTACACGAGCTTGTCCTTGTGGACGGTCCGCTTCTGCTTGCCGTTGAACCGGTTCCAGTCGTACCCCTCGACCTTCACCTGCACGTAGACGTTGTGGCCGTCCCCGGCGGAGGTGTCCTGAAGGTCGCCCTTCCAGTGGAAGGCACCGTGGTTGGCGCCCGGCGCCTCGAACTTGTAGTAGCCGTTCTTGAACTTGACGCCGCTGCTCGACAGCGTCGGGATCTTGTGCCACGAGGCGGTCGCCTCGACATCCCCGTTGCCCCCGCTCGCGGTGGCGAAAGCGGTCCCCGCACCCGTCAGAAAGAGCCCTGCCGCGAGGGCGCCGACGGCCAGCTTCCGATTCATTTGTGTTCTCCCGTTTTTGTTGGTCGCCCCTTGTTTGATCAAGGGAGGCAGGAACGTAACACCCCGGTACGACAGGACCAGTTGGGATTTCGTGCGCACGGACTGTCGGGTGCGGCTCACTGTGTGTTCGCTTTGCGCGTACGTAAATGATCTTTGACTTGATCATGTCACTCGGGAGGTTTGGATCACGGAGCGCAGTCGCGTGAAAGCGCAGCCATCTACGGTGCGTGAGGAGAGGTCAAGGGAGACCCAAAAGATCACCAAGGATCGGCTCCTGGTACAACCTCTCTTGTTCCGGTCTTGGCACAAGCGTCGGCTTCCCGCCTCCGGGCGGTCGCCGAACACGTACGCTCGCTGCCAGAGACACCCAGGGAACCCCCTGTGCACACGCACCCAACCGCAGAAGTGAGGCGGCCCGAACACCATGGACAGTGCCGAGTACGAGCGTAAGATCGCGGCCCGTTTCGTCACCTTCGACCAGGATGGCAACGGCTACATCTCCCGCGAGGACTTCAGCACGGCGGCCGCCGCCCTGCTCACCGAGTTCGGCGCGACGGCACGCTCCGAGAAGGGGCAGGCCCTCTACATCGGGGCCGAGGCCTTCTGGCAGGGCATGGCCGGGATCGCCGACCGTGACGGCGACCAGCGGATCACCAAGCCGGAGTTCGTGGGCGGCGCGGTGAAGCGGCTGCGGGACAACCCGGCCCGGTTCGCCGAGATCGCGCGGCCGTTCCTGGACGCCGTGATCGCCGTCGCGGACGGCGACGGCGACGGATCGGTCAGCCCGCAGGAGGTCGAGCGCGTGCTCAAGGCCCTCGGCGTCCCCGCGGACATCGCGAGCGCCGCGGGCGGCTCGCTGGACACCGACGGGGACGGGCGGGTCACGGAGGAGGAGATCGTCGCGGCGTTCGCGGCGTACTTCACCGTTCCCGAGTGAGCACGTCCGTGCGCTAGCCCTGCGTGAAGCGCTCCCGCAGCTTGTACTTGAGCACCTTGCGCAGCGTCTCGTTGCGGGGGAGGGCCTCCACCAGCTCCAGTTGCTCCGGCAGCTTGTGGGTGGAGAGTCCTTCCCCGCGCAGATACGCGGTCACGGCCTTGAGCGTCAGGGCGTCGTGGGCCCCCGGCCGCTGCTCGATCACCGCGCAGACCCGCTCGCCCCGTTCGGGGTCGGGCAGGCCGATCACCGCCGTGTCCCCCACGGCCGGATGCCGGTGGAGCAGGTCCTCGATCTCCTTCGCGGAGATGTTCTCGCCCTTGCGGATGATGATGTCCTTGGCCCGGCCGGTCAGGACCAGATGGCCCGTCGTCCGTACGTGCCCCAGGTCCCCCGTGATCAGGAAGCCGTCCGCGTCGAAGACCCCCGCACTCTGTTTGTGGGGGTCTGGGGGGCTACCCCCGGTAGAACGAGTCAAGTACCCCTGGCAGACCGCCTCCCCGCGCAGCCGCACCTCGCCGTCGACCCCGGCGGGCACCTCCTTGCCCTCGGCGTCCGTGACCCGGATCTCCATGCCCTCCGGCGGCAGCCCCTCCGTCGTCGCCAGGTTCTCGGCGGTGTCGTCCGGCGCGCCCATGGTGATCATCGGCACCTCGGTCATGCCGTAGCCGTGGGTGAGCTGGCAGCCCATTTCGCGTACGACCGCGTGATAGATCTCCGGCGGCTTCGGCGCCCCGCCCCCCGCGAGGAGGCGCAGGGTGGGGATGACCTTCTCGCCGGGCGCCAGCTTGCGCTGCTCGGCGAGGAACATCGAGTAGAACGCGGTCGACCCGCCCGCCACCGTCACGCCGTGCCGCCGGTAGCCCGCCAGCGCGTCCGGCAGCGCGAACTGCTCGAACATCACCGCGGGGAAGCCGTACAGGAGCAGCATCACCGTGTAGTCGGGGCCCGCGATGTGCGCGAAGGGGAACGCCATCGAGCCGACGTCGTCCGCCGAGAGGTGCAGCGCGTGCGCGAGGCAGGAGCCGCCCGCGATCAGTGAACGGTCCGTGTGCAGCACGCCCTTGGGGTCGGACGTCGTGCCCGACGTCCAGTAGATCCAGCGCACGGAAGTGCCGTCGGAGGGCGGCGCGGGCAGCACGGAGGGATCGCCGTCCGGCAGGTCGTCGTACGCGTACGCCTCGAAGATGCCCCGGGCGCCCAGCCGTTCGGCCATCTCCGCGTGGTCGAAGCCGCGCCACACCCCGGGCACGGCGAAGAACTCCGCCTTCGACTCCCGCAGCGCGAAGCCGACTTCGCGGTCGCGGTAGAAGGGGATGACCGGTGACTGGACCGCGCCGATGCGGGCGAGCGCGAAGGAGAGCAGGGCGGTCTCGATGCGGGTGGGCAGCTGCCAGGCGACGACCGTGCCGGGGCGCACGCCCATCCCGTAGAGCCCGGCGGCCACGCGCTCGGAGCGGTCGCGCAGTTCCCCGAAGGTCAGCGTCCTGTCGTCGGCGGCGTCGGGCGCGGCCTGGATGAGGACGGGCGCGTCGGGGGTGAGCGCGGCGCGGCGCTCGATGAGCTCCCAGAGGGTGCGGGACGCTCCCAGCTCGTACGCGGTCTCGTTCTCCGAGGTCCTCATGCGATCCCCTCTGGACGGCCCTGAACTGACGGTGAGTCAGATCGTGCCGAGAGCGTAAGCCTCACCGCCTTGTCGGTCCAGAGGTGCGGGGATAGCCTGCTGCTATCTGACGGGCCATCAGGTATGCCGGAAGGGCCGGAGAGACGACCGGAGGAGACGGACGTGGACCTCACGTACACGCAGGAGGAGGAATCCTTCCGGGCGGGCCTGCGGGAGTGGCTGGCCCGGACACTTCCCCAACTCCCACCGCGCCCCGACCCGTTGGACTGGCCGGGGCGCCGCGCGTACGACATGGGGTGGCAGCGCAGGCTGTACGACGCCGGGTACGCGGGGCTGCACTGGCCCGTGGACGCGGGCGGGCGGGGAGCCACCCCCACCCAGCACCTCATCTTCCTGGAGGAGACGGAGAAGGCGGGCGCGCCCTACGTGGGGGCGAACTTCGTCGGCCTCCTGCACGCGGGGCCGACCATCGCGTCCGAGGGGACGGCCGAGCAGCGCGCCCGATGGCTGCCGCCGGTCCTGCGCGGCGACGAGGTGTGGTGCCAGGGGTTCAGCGAGCCGGACGCGGGCTCCGACCTCGCGTCGCTGCGCACGCGCGCGTGGCGCGACGGCGACGACTACGTGGTGAGCGGCTCCAAGATCTGGACCTCGCACGCCGAGGTCGCCGACTGGTGCGAGCTCCTCGTGCGGACGACCCCGGTCAGCGATGACGTGCCCAAGCACCGCGGCATCTCGTGGCTCGCGATGCCGATGGACGCCCCGGGGATCACGGTCCGTCCGCTGCGCACGCTCGCGGGATCGACCGAGTTCGCCGAGGTGTTCCTCGACGAGGTGCGGGTGCCGGTCGCCAACCGCGTCGGCGCGGAGAACGACGGCTGGCGCGTGACGATGGTGACCCTGTCGTACGAGCGCGGCACGGCCTTCGTGGGGGAGGTCGTCGCCTGCCGGCGGGTCCTGGGCGATCTCGCGCGCGAGGCCCGCAAGAACGGCCGCTGGGACGACGCGGTGCTGCGGCGCAGGCTCGGCAGGCTGAGCGCCGAGTTCGGGGCGCTGTGGCGGCTCACGCAGTGGAACGTCAGCGAGTCGCAGCGGGCGGGGAGCGGAGTGCCGGGGGTCGGCGGGTCCGTCTTCAAGCTGCGGTACTCGCACGCCCGCCAGGAGCTGTACGAGGCCGCGGGCGAGGTCCTCGGGCCCGCGGGCGCGCTCGACCTGGGCCACGAGTGGACCCTGGACCGGCTCTCCTCGCTCTCGTACACGATCGCCGCAGGGACCTCGCAGATCCAGCAGAACATCGTGGCCGAGCGGATACTCGGCCTCCCGAAGGGGCGGTGAGGGGGCGCATGGACTTCCAACTGACCGAGGACCAGCGGGCGTTGCGGGACGGGGTGCGGGAGATCCTGGAAGGGAGGTTCGACGGAGCCGCGCTGCGGGGCGCGGCGGACTCCGGGCCCCCTTCGCTGGACCGGGCCCTGTGGCGGGAGCTCGGGGACGCCGGGTTCTTCTCGCTGCGGGTGCCGGAGGCGGAGGGCGGGGTCGGACTGGGGCTTGCGGAGGCCGTGTTGGCCTTCGAGGAGGCGGGGCGTGCGCTGCTTCCCGGGCCGCTGGTGGCGACGTTCCTCGCGGCGGGGGAAGTCGCGGGCGCGGCGCAGGGGACGACCGTGGTGACGGCTGCCTCGGGCGGGCTCGTGCCCTGGCTGGAGGAGGCGGACGTGGTGCGGGGGGATGTGTCCGGGGCTGTTCCGCTGCGGTCCGTCGATCCGCTGACGCCGCTGCATCGGGTGCCCGGCGACGGTGGTGAGGGCGGGGCGGCGGACGCGGAGGGTGACCTGCTGATCGCAGCGGAGCAGCTCGGCAGCGCGGGGAAGACCTGCGAGATGGCCGTCCGTTATGCCCGTGAACGTACGCAATTCGGGCAGGCCATCGGGGCCTTCCAGGCCGTCAAGCACCTCTGCGCGCAGATGCTCGTCCGCGCCGAGGTCGCCCGCGCCGCCGTGTACGCCGCGTCCGTCACCGGTGACGGTGCGGAGATCGCGGGCGCCAAGCTGCTCGCCGACGAGGCGGCGGTGCGCAACGCGCGGGACTGTCTTCAGGTGCACGGCGGAATGGGGTTCACCTGGGAAGCCGATGTGCATCTGCATCTGAAGCGGGCCTGGGTGCGGGAAGGACTCGGGCGGTCGGCGGCTCGCGCGGAGGAGGAGCTGGCTGCGGCGCTGTGAGCCTGTGGGGCTCGGCGGGGTCCGTGGGGCCTTTGGGGTCCCTGGGGCGGGGGAATTGCCCTGGGGCGGATGCGCGGAGAGTGATCGACTTGCCGGGTCCCCGAAGTGGGGGGAGGCTACTGAGCGTCGATATCGGGTTGTGTCCTAGGCGTGACTCGTCACGGCATGGAGTCGGGCTTCCGCTCCGGTACCTTGTGTGAGATGCGAGTGGTTCTGAGGTCGAGCCATGCCGGTGTTGCCCCTGAGGCGGCGCCGGGCCCGGCAATGCGTGCCGTTCGCAGTGCAGGAGGGGGCTGTATGCCCGCCTGTTCGACCCCCCGCAGCGCGCGTCGCACAGTATGCCGCACGCGTACTCCTTCGCGCTGGAATATGCCTGAAGCGCTTGTTGGGGTGACTGAACGTCAACCATGCTGTCTCTCAAGGGGATCACGTTCCGTGACCCTGTGGAGTCGCGAGGCGATGTGTCCGCCGGTTCGGATGGTGTGAGCGGTGCAGGTGCTTCAAGTTCAGCTGGAGGTCAGGCCTGACCCCGCGGAGGTGGGGCGGGCCCGAAGGTGGGCGCGTTCGCGGCTCGCCTGTTCCGGGATAGGGGTGGATGAGCCACTGGCCGAGACGCTGATCCTCTTGATCTCGGAGCTGGTCACCAACGCGGTGGTGCACACGGGCTGTCCGGCTGTCCTGCGCATGCGGCTCCCGGACGCCCCCGACGTCGCCGAGAAGGCCGCGGACGCTTCGGGCTCCTCGGGCGCTGCGGGAGCCGCGGGAGCGGGCCCCGGGACGGTGCGCGTCGAGGTCGCCGATGCCAGCGCATGTCCGCCGAAGCAACGGCACGCGGACGGTGACGCGACCAACGGCCGGGGCCTCGAACTCGTCGACGGCCTCGCCGATCGCTGGGGCTGGCAGACCGAGGGCGCGGGCAAGAGCATCTGGTGCGAGGTGGACCGGTGCGAGCCGGGGGTCTCGGCGGTCGCGTTCGAGGGGACGACGTACGAAGACGTCGCGTACGAAGCGGTCTGACGAAGCCTCTGAACGTCACTTGTCCGTGGTGGGCGCCCGCATGCGCCGTCACATGCCACGATGCGCGGCCGTGCGCGGTCCGAACAAAAGCGGCATAATTCATTAATCACCGGACGGGTGTTGACGTAACGTGTCCGATTGATCACGCTTGTGTGCAGCGATTCGCCGCGAGGGGACGTCGAGGGACGGTGGTCCGTGGCCTGCGGCCCGTGGCCCGGTCCTCGACGAGATGTGGGTCGCCAGTCGGCGCCGGTCCCTTCGTGGCCGTGGAAGGCAGGACTTGCGCGCCGGAGCCGGATGGCGGCGCGTGCGGCAACGCGCTCGGGGCGGGAGCCGGGGCGCCGCCATCCGAAGGCTCACAGGGTGTGTGGGGCGGGACTCACAGAATCGCGACCGGGGCCACGGGTGTTCCGGTGCCGCCGATGAACGGCTCGGGCATCGCGGAGAGCAGGAAGCTGTAGCGGGAAACTTCTGCACAGGCTGTGGACAACTTTTCCAGATTCCAGTTCTGACCCTGCAGCATCCCCATCTCGACCAGGTCGAGCGCGTGTACGGGCAGCCAGAGGTTCTCGATCTCGGGCGGGAAGATCTCGAAGGTCAGGGTGTCGTTGGCGACCGCCGCGACATCGCGCGCGTGGAACCACTCCGGGGTGCGGATCGAGAGGCCGGGGGACGGATAGCCGTACGCGTGCTTGTCGCCCGCCAGGTAGGTCTGGATCTGCCCGGTGCGTACGAGGACGATGTCGCCGGCGCGGACGGTGAGCCCCGCGAACTCCTCGGCCTCCGCGAGGTCTTCGGGGGTGACCGCGTGGTCGCCGGGCAGTCGGTCGACGCCCTTGGCGCGGGCGACGTCGAGCAGGACGCCGCGCGAGACGAGGTGCGGCACCTTGTCGATGCCGCTGAACCGGGCGCCGGTGTGGGCGGTGATGCTGTCCGCCGGGCGGCCGTTGTAGATCTTCCCCGAGTGCGCGGCGTGGGTCAGCGCGTCCCAGTGGGTGGCCGTCTGCAGGCCCATGGTGACCGCGTCGTCGCTGGTGGCGACCGTGCCGGGGCCGAAGAGCTCCTGGTTGATCTGCACCATCGTGTGGAGGGGGTTGATCCTGCCGGGTATCAGGCCCGTCTGGACGCCGTCCTCCTTGAGGGGCAGGGCGAGCGGGATGCGGCGGCCGGTGCGGATGCCGGCGGCGGCCTCGCGTACGACCTCGTCGGTGATGAGGTTGAGCGTGCCGATCTCGTCGTCCGGGCCCCAACGGCCCCAGTTGTTCACGCGTTTGGCGATGTCGTGGAACTCGGGCGGCAGGGCGGAGGGGGTGGTGGTGTCTGTGGTTGCCGAGTCTGACATGGGTCCTCCCCGGGGCTTGTCTTTGGGTATCTGACGGGTCATAGAATATAACGGTCCGTCAGAAACCGCGGGAAGGGGCCGGACGTGGGGAACTTCTTGGCAGGCAAGGTGGTTGCCGTGACCGGTGCCGGGCGCGGCATCGGCAGGGCGGTCGCGCTGGCCGCCGCAGCCGAGGGCGCGAAGGTGATCGTGAACGACTACGGCGTCTCCATGGAGGGTGTCGAACCGACCAGTGAGATAGCCGACGGCGTGGTCAAGGAGATCCAGGCGGCGGGCGGCGAGGCCGTCGCCGTGGCCGACGACATCTCGACCATGGCGGGCGGGCAGCGGATCGTGGACGTCGCGCTCGCGGAGTACGGACGCATCGACGGCGTCGTGTGCGTCGCCGGGATCCTGCGCGAGCGGATGCTCTTCAACATGTCCGAGCAGGAGTGGGACCCGGTTCTCGCCACGCACCTGAAGGGCACGTTCACCGTCTTCCGTGCCGCATCGGCGGTCATGCGCAAGCAGGGCACGGGCACGCTGATCGGCTTCACCAGCGGCAACCACCAGGGGTCGGTCGCGCAGGCCAACTACAGCGCGGCCAAGGGCGGGATCATCTCGCTGGTGCGCAGCGCGGCCCTCGGCCTGAACAAGTACGGGGTGACGGCGAACGCGGTCGCGCCCGTCGCGCGGACGCGGATGTCGGCGAACGTGCCCATGGAGCTGAAGGAGATCGGGGAGCCGGAGGACGTGGCCGCGCTGGTCACGTATCTGCTGAGCGACCGGGCGCGGGAGGAGAGGATCACCGGGCAGGTCTACACGGTCGCGGGCCCGAAGATCGCCGTGTGGGCGCAGCCGCGTGAGCTGCGGGCCGGGTACGTCGAGGGCGGCTGGACCCCGGAGAAGATCGCCGACTTCCTGCCGGGGACGGTGGGGGTCGACCCGATGCCGATGCTGGCGCAGCTGGAGGCGATGGCGAAGGCCGCCGCCGCCAAAGACCGGCCGAACGCGTAGGCGGCGGGGCGGTGGAGTTCGGATTCGGCCCTGAGGACGAGGAGTTCCGCGCGGAGGCGCGCTCCTGGCTCGGCGAGCATCTGGCGGGGGTGTTCGCCGGTGCGGTGGGGCGGGGCGGGCCTGGGAGTGAGCACGAGGGGGCGGGGGAACGGCGGGCCTGGGAGCGGGAGTTGGGGCGGGGTGGGTGGATCGGGATCGGGTGGGAGGGGGTGTTGATTCGGGTGCGGGTCTGGGTTCGGGTGCGGGCTCGGGGGAGTACGGGAATCGGCGGGCGACTCTGACCCAGCAGGTCGTGTGGGCCGAGGAGTACGCGCGGGCACGGGCCCCCGGACGCTACGGCCACATCGGCGAGAACCTGCTGGCCCCCACGCTCCTGGCTCACGGCACACAGGAGCAGCGGGACGAGTTCCTGCCGCCCATCGCACGCGGGGAGACGCTGTGGTGCCAGGGGTACAGCGAGCCCGGGGCCGGGTCGGACCTGGCGGGGCTGCGGACGGTGGCGGTGCGGGAGGGTGACGCGTACCGGGTTACCGGGCAGAAGATCTGGACTTCGCTGGCCCATGAGGCGGACTGGTGCTTTGTGCTTGCGCGGACCGAGGCGGGGTCCGTCGGGCACCGGGGAATCTCCTTCCTGCTGGTCCCGATGGACCAGCCAGGGCGTGTCGAGGTGCGGCCCATACGGCAGTTGACGGGCACGAGCGAGTTCAACGAAGTCTTCTTCGACGGGGCGGTCGCGCGTGCCTCGCACGTGGTGGGCGGCGTCGGCAACGGGTGGCGCGTGGCCATGGGGCTGCTCGGGTTCGAGCGGGGGGTCTCCACGCTCGTGCAGCAGATCGGGTTCGCGGAGGAGCTGGGGGGCGTTGTGCGGGAGGCGGTCGAGCGTGGGGCCGTCGAGGATCCCGTGCTGCGGGATCGGCTCGTACGCCAGTGGGCGGAGTTGCGGGTCATGCGGTGGAACGCGCTGCGTACGTTGGGAAGTTCGGGAGGCTCGGGCAGTTCGGGTGGTTCGGGTGACGGCGTGGGCGCGCCGAGTGTGGCCAAGCTGCTGTGGGGCGGGTGGCATCAGCGGCTGGGGGAGCTGGCCATGGGGGTGCGGGGGGCCGTGGGTGCCGTCGGCCCCGGGGACTGGAGCGAGAGCGCTCCGTACGAACTGGACGCCCTGCAGCGGCTCTTCCTCTTCACGCGGGCCGACACCATCTACGGCGGCTCGGACGAGATTCAGCGGAACATCATCGCCGAGCGTGTGCTCGGCCTGCCGAGGGAGGCGCGATGAGGGGTGTCGTTTTCGACAGGAGCAGGGCCGAGGGGAGCAGGGTCGAGGTCGTCGACGACCTTGAGATACGGGATCCGGGGCCGGGGGAGGTGCTGGTCGGGATCAAGGCCGCGGGGCTGTGCCACAGCGACCTCTCGGTGATCGACGGGACCATTCCCTTCCCTTCGCCGGTGGTGCTCGGGCATGAAGGGGCGGGGGTGGTGGAGGCCGTCGGTGCGGGGGTGACGCATGTGGGGGTCGGGGATCACGTGGCGCTTTCGACCATCGCCAGCTGCGGGACCTGCGGGGAGTGCAACCGGGGGCGGCCGACGATGTGCCGGCGCGCGATCGGGATGCCGGAGCAGCCGTTCTCGCGGGGCGGTAGGCCGATCCATCAGTTCGCGGCGAACTCCGCCTTCGCGGAACGCACGGTGGTGAAGGCCGTGCAGGCCGTGAAGATCCCGGAGGACATTCCGCTGACGTCGGCGGCGTTGATCGGATGCGGGGTGGTGACGGGGGTCGGTGCCGCCTTGAACCGCGCGAAGGTGGACCGCGGGGACAGCGTGGTGGTGATCGGGACCGGGGGGATCGGGCTCAACGTGTTGCAGGGGGCGAGGATCGGCGGGGCGACGCGGATCGTGGCCGTGGATGCGAACCCTGAGAAGGAGGGGGTGGCGCGGCAGTTCGGGGCCACGCACTTCTTCTCGTCGGCGGAGGCTGAGGGTGTGCGGGAGCTTCTGCCGACGGGGGCGGACCACGTCTTCGAGTGCGTGGGCCGGGTCGAGCTGATCCGCCAGGCGATCGACCTCCTTGACCGGCATGGGCAGGCGGTGCTGCTCGGCGTGCCGCCGGCCACGGCCGAGGCGTCGTTCCTGGTCTCGTCCCTGTTCCTGGACAAGTCGATCCTGGGCTGCCGCTACGGTTCGGCGCGGCCGCAGCGGGACTTCGCGCTGTACGCGGAGCTGTACCGGGAGGGGCGGCTGCTGCTCGACGAATTGGTGACGGAGACGTACCCGGTGGAGGACTTCGCGAAGGCGGTGGGGGATGCGGAGGCGGGGCGGGTGGCGCGGGGGGTGTTGACGTTCTGAGTCCTGCCTGCCTGCCTGCCTGCCTGGCGGGTGCGGGTGCGGGTGCGGGTGCGGGTGCCGGTGCCGGTGCCGGTGCCGGTGCGGTGTTGGTCCGTCTGTGGGGCGGGGCCGCGCCGGTATGTCCGTCCTCGCTATCGTCCGGTGGCCGAGCGGTTGCTTCGCTGCTGGAGCGCCGCGAACCGTGCTCCGGGCGGACATACCGGCACGTCCCCTCACGAGCGCTCCCGACTGCGGGTACGTGAGGGCCGACCTCCCCGGCCGGGGCCCGCCCCCACCTGAGCGAACCACCCACGCCGGCACCCGGGTTCGCGACACGTCGACGCCGGCACCCGGGTTCGCGACACGTCGACGCCGGCACCCGGGTTTGCAACACGTCGACGTCGGCACCCCGGTTTGCAACGCGTCCACGCCGGCACCCCGGTTTGCAACACGTCCATGCCCAGCCCCACAGCACAGATCCCCACGCCACCCACCCCCGCCTGTGTCGTTCACCCACCCACCCCTTGTCACCACGGGGCAATCGGGCGGGTGGGCGGGAAAGGCCTGTTCGGCAAGGGGCGGATGCGGGGTTACGGGCGGGTGGGTGGGAGAGGCTTGTTCGGGGGTGAGTGGATGCGGGGGGAGAGGGTTACCGCGCAGGCCCGGCGGGCACGCCTTCGCGGAACGTTCGGCGGTAGGCCGTGGGGGTCACGCCCAGGGCCGCCTGCAAGTGCGCCCGCATGGACTGGGCCGTGCCGAAGCCGGCGTCACGGGCGACCTGGTCGACGGACAGGTCGCTGGACTCCAGAAGGTGGCGGGCCCGCTCGACCCGCTGCCGCGCCAGCCACTGCCCGGGGCTGACCCCCGCCTCCTCACGGAAACGGCGCGTGAAGGTGCGTACGGACATGGATTCCTGATCCGCCATGTCGCGCAGCTGGATCGGCTCGTGGAGGTGACCGAGCGCCCACGCACGCGCCGATGTCGTCGTCGCCAACTGCGGTTCCGGGACCGGGCGTTGGATGTACTGCGCCTGGCCGCCGTCCCGGTGCGGCGGCACCACCGTACGGCGGGCGACCTCGTTGGCGACCGCCGACCCGTGGTCGCCGCGTACGACATGGAGGCAGAGGTCGAGGCCCGCCGCCACGCCCGCCGACGTCAGGACGTCTCCGTCGTCGATGAACAGGACGTCCGGGTCCACCGTGATCCGCGGGAAGAGACGCTGGAAGTGCTCCGCCGACGACCAGTGCGTCGTCGCGGTGCGGCCGTCGAGGTAGCCCGCGGCGGCCAGGACGTACCCGCCCGTGCAGATGGAGATCAGGCGTGTGCCCGGCTTGATGTGGGCGAGGGCCGCCGCGAGGTCGGGGGTCAGGCGGCCTTCCTCGTAGACCGGACCCAGTTCGTACGATGCCGGGACCACGACCGTGTCGGCGTCGGCCAGGCACTCCGGGCCGTTCTCCACGAGGATCGCGAAGTCGGCGTCGGTGCGCACCGGGCCCGGGGGCCGGATGGACGCCGTGACGACTTCGTACAGGGGCTCGTGGCCGGCCGTGCGCGCGCGGCCGAAGATCCGCTGCGGGATGCCGAGCTCGAAGGGGATGACGCCGTCCAGGGCCAGGACCACCACTCGGTGGCGCGTGGTCCCGGTGGTCCGGGCGGGCCTGGAGGTGTCGGTCGCGGGGGCTGCCATGGCCCGATTCTAGCTAATGCTGTCCTTTGGGCCACTCGATCGGGCGCGGCAAGGGCCGGATGCTGTTGTCGTGAACCAGACAGACGTGAATCAGCCGGTCGAAGCCCTCGTGGAGGTGCCGCGACCGCGGCACCGTATCCACCGGGCATGGTTCGTCGCCGCCGTGACCTTCGTGACGATCATCGGCGCGGCGGCGTTCCGCTCCCTGCCGGGCCTGCTCATCGACCCGCTGCACGAGGAGTTCGACTGGTCGCGCGGCACGATCGGCCTCGCGGTCTCTATCAACCTCGCGCTGTACGGGCTCACCGCGCCGTTCGCCGCCGCGCTGATGGACCGCTTCGGCATCCGGCGGGTGGTGGCGGTCGCTCTCGTCGTGATCGCGCTCGGGTCCGGGCTCACCGTGTGGATGGAGTCCGCCTGGCAGCTACTGCTGTGCTGGGGGCTGCTCGTCGGGCTCGGCTCGGGGTCCATGGCGCTCGCCTTCGCCGCCACCGTCACCAACCGGTGGTTCACCACGCGGCGCGGACTCGTCACCGGCATCCTGACCGCGGCCTCAGCCTCCGGGCAGCTGATCTTCCTGCCGGTGCTCGCCTGGATGGTGGAGGCCTACGAGTGGCGGCCCGCCGCGGTGACCGTCGCCCTGGCGGCGCTCGTCGTCGTCCCGTTCGTGTGGCTGCTGCTGCGCGACCATCCGGCGGACGTGGGTCTGAAGCCGTACGGATCCGAGGAGTTCGTGGAGAAGCCGCCGCCCGCCACGGGGGCCGCGCGGCGTGCGGTCACCGTGCTGTTCAAGGCGGCCCGCACCGGACCGTTCTGGCTGCTCGCCGGGACCTTCGCCATCTGCGGCGCCTCGACGAACGGCCTGATCCAGACGCACTTCGTGCCCGCCGCGCACGACGAGGGCATGCCGGTCCCGGCGGCCGCGTCGCTGCTCGCCGTCATCGGCGTCTTCGACATCGTGGGCACGATCGCGTCCGGCTGGTTCACGGACCGCTTCGACGCGCGGCGGCTGCTCGCCGTGTACTACGCGCTGCGCGGCGTCTCGCTGCTCTTCCTGCCGCTGCTGCTCACGTCGACCGTGCACCCGTCGATGATCTTCTTCATCGTCTTCTACGGCCTCGACTGGGTGGCGACCGTGCCGCCGACCCTGGCCCTGTGCCGCGAGCAGTACGGCGAGGACAGCGCCATCGTCTTCGGCTGGGTGCTCGCATCGCACCAGGTGGGTGCCGCGCTCGTGGCCGTCATCGGCGGCGTCGCGCGGGACAAGTTCGGGACGTACGACGTGATGTGGGTAGCCTCGGGGGCGCTGTGCGCGGCGGCCGCGCTGATGGCCCTGGTCATCCGGCGGACGGGCGAGGAGAAGGTGGTGGCGTCCGCGCTCACGTAGCGGACGTGTCGAACCTGCCGAACGTGCCCCGGTGGAACAGGAGCGGATCGCCGTCGTCGGTGGCGCCGAGGGCGTCCACCCGGCCGACCACGATCAAGTGGTCGCCCCCGGTGTGCACCGCCTGGATCGTGCAGTCGATCCAAGCCGGTACGCCGGTCAGGCGGGGCGAGCCGGTGACGGGCGCGGCGTCGTAGACCACCCCGGCGAACTTGTCGGCGCCGCTCACCGCGAAGCCTCGGCAGAGCGCGCCCTGGTCGGCGCCCAGGACGTTGACGCAGAAGACGCCCGCGCGCGCGATGCGCGGCCACGTCGTCGACGTACGCGCGACCATGAACGAAACGAGGGGCGGGTCGAGGGAGAGCGAGGAGAAGGACTGGCAGGCGAACCCGGCCGGGCCCGGCTCGCCTTCGCACGCCGGTGCCGTGATCACGGTCACGCCGGTCGCGAAGTTCCCCAGTACGCGCCGGAATTCGCCCGCGTCGAGCGGCGCACGCTCGTCCTCGCCGACGGCCCGCAGCTGCGGGCGCGGCAGGGCTTCGACCGGGCCTGTGGTGGTCGGTTCGCCGACCGACCTGAGGTATCGGAGGGCGGTGGCCGCCATTCCTGCATGTCCCATCACATCAGCCATTGAAGCTGACGGTTCGTCAGATTGGAAGGGCGGGGACGCGGCCCATCGGCGTACGCCTCAGCGGCCCTCGTACGAAGGTGAACGGCGCTCCACGAAGCTGGCCACGCCCTCGTTCGCGTCGGCCGTCGTCATGTTGATCTCCTGCGCCGCGGCCTCGGCGGCGAAGGCCGTCGCGCGGTCCGATTCGAGGGCGGCGTTGACCAGTTGCTTGGTCATGGCGATGGCGCGGGTCGGCCCTGCCGCGAGGCGCTCCGCCCAGGCGCGGGCCGTCTTCTCCAGTTCGCCGGCGGGTACGACGCGGTTGACGAGCCCGAGCCGTTCGGCGTCCGCAGCCGGCACGGAATCCCCGAAGAACATCAGCTCCTTGGCCCGCTGCGGCCCGATGAGCCGGGGCAGCAGATAGGCACCGCCGCCGTCGGGCACCAGGCCGCGGCGCACGAACACCTCGATGAACTTGGCCTGTTCGGCGGCGATGACGAGATCGCAGGCGAACGCGAGATGGGCGCCGATCCCGGCCGCGGTCCCGTTCACCGCGGCGATCACCGGCTTCTCGCAGTCGAGGACGGCAGCGATGAGGCGCTGGGCACCGAGCCTGATCGTGCGAGCCACGTCACCGGGCACGCGCTCGGCGGTGCTCGGCGCTCCGCGCAGGTCGGCGCCCGCGCAGAAGCCCTTGCCGGTGGCGGTGATGACGACGGCGCGGACGGCGGGGTCCGCGGAGGCGGCGGCGAGGAGCGAGATGACGCGTTCGCGCTGGTCCCAGGTGACGGCGTTCATGGCTTCGGGGCGGTTGAGGGTGATCCACGAGACGGCGTTGTCAGTGGTGTGGAGTACCAATGAGTCGAGGGGATCAGTTCCGGCTTCGGGGGAGGGTGTCATGGGGGTACGGACTCCATTTCGCTGCGGGGTATTCGGGTGGGTGGGCGGGAAGGACTCGCCACGAAGCGGCGTCCTGAGAACCAACTCACCGGCAGACGGCCAAGGCGTCCAGCGCGACAGCCCCCTGCCCCCGCGGCAACACCATCAGGGGGTTGATATCCAGCTCCGCCAGCTCATCGCCAAGCTCAAGGGCCATCCTCTGTACCCGCAAGACGACTTCGACGAGCGCATCGATGTCGGCGGGGGGCGCCCCACGGACCCCGTCGAGCAACGGCCTTCCGCGCAGCTCAGAGAGCATCGTCAACGCCTGGTCCTCCCCGAAGGGCGGCACCCGCACGGCCACGTCCCGCAGCACCTCGACGAGGACACCCCCGAGCCCGACGGTCACCGTCGGTCCGAACAGCTCGTCCTGGGTGACCCCGACCACCATCTCGACGCCCCGCTCCACCATCTGGCAGACGAGTACGCCGTCCAGCGCGATCCCTTCGTAGCGCGCGATGTCGGTCAGCTCCCGATAGGCGTCGCGGACCTGGCTGGCCGAGGTCAGGCCGATCTTCACCAGGCCCAGTTCACTCTTGTGGGCAAGGTGCGCCCCGGACGCCTTCATCACCACCGGGTAGCCGACGAGCCCCGCCGCCCGCACGGCAGCCGCCGCACTGGTCACCAACTGCTCGCGCGGTACGCGAATCCCGTACGCGCGCAGCAGCTGCTTCGCCGCGTGCTCGCTCAGCTGCTGACCGGACCGCATCAGGGCCTGGGCCTTGCGGAAGGAGGGCGAGGCCGTGCGCGGTGCATCGGCGAAGGGGGAGCGGTAGCGGGTCGTGAACCGGTGGTGGTCCAGATAGGCGCGCACCGCCGTGATGCAGTTGGCGAAGGTGCGGAAGGTGGCGACGCGCGAGGAGCCGAGCAGCGTCGTGCGGTAGGCATCCTCGGTGCCCACGGGCGAGCCCCACACCACGCACACCAGCTTGTCCGTCTGCTCCGCCGCGTCCACCAGGTCCTGCGCCAGCTTGTCGCTCATCGGCGGGAAGGGTCCGGTGATGGGACAGATCAGCACCCCCACCTCCGGGTCGTCGAGGATCGCGTCGATGATTTTGCGGCCGCGCCAGTCGCCCACCGGGTGGCCGCCGTTGTCGACGGGGTTGGCGACGTTCAGGTAGTCCGGTATCCACTGGTGCAGCTGAGCCTGCTTGGCGTCCGAGAGGGCGGGCAGCGGCAGCCCCGCCTCGGTCGCCAGGTCCGAGAAGTGCGCGCCCGTGCCGCCCGAGATCGAATAGACGACGACGCCCTCGGCCCGCGGCGGCCTTGCGCGCGCCAACAGGGCGGACGTGTCCTGGAGTTCGTCGAGCCCGTCCACGCGGATCACGCCGTACTGCCGCATCGCCGCGTCGACGACCGTGTCGGCGCCGGTGAGCTTGCCGGTATGTGAGGCGGCCATGCGGGCGCCGGTCTCGGTGCGGCCGACCTTGACCGCGACGACGGGCACGCCGCGCTGGGCGGCGCGGTCGGCGGCGAGCAGGAAGGAGCGGCCGTCCTTGAGGCCCTCGACGTAGCAGGCGATGGCGCCGACCTCGGGGCGCTCGGCGAAGTAGGAGATGAAGTCGGAGGTCTCCAGGTCGGCTTCGTTGCCGGTGGGCGCCCAGTGCGAGAGGCGTACGCCGATCTCCTGCATCGTGAAGACGGGGCGGCCCTGGTGGCCGGACTGGGTGATCAGGGCGATCGCCGGTCCTTCGAGGTCGTCGCGGAACTTCTCGAAGGCGTTGAGGTTGGTGTTGGGCCCGAGCAGCCGCAGCCCCGAGCGCTCCACGGCGGCGGCCAGGCGGGCCTGTGCGGCCGCGCCCTCCTCGCCGGTCTCGGCGAAGCCGGAGGCGAACGCGACGGCGAACTTCACCTTGGACTCGGCGAGTTCCTCGATCAGGGGAAGGGGGTCACTGACGAGCAGTACGGCCAGATCGACCTGTTCCGGCAGGTCCGCGACGGAGGGGAAGCAGGGTGTGCCGAAGACGGACTGCCGGGTGGGGTGCACGGGATGCAGCCGGGCGCCGACTCGCTCGGCCCAGTCCATGAGCTGCCGCGTGATGCCGGTGTTCGGCCGCCCCTCGGCGTCCGACGCGCCGATGACGGCGACGGACTCGGGGCGGAAGAACCGGTCCAGATCAGGTACTTCGGCGTGCAGGGGGCGACCGCTCACGTCCAGGTCGTCCGCGGTGGCGGCCCGTCCGTGGACGGCGGGTGCCGGGGCTTCGCCGCAGGCCACGACACGCGCGCGGCGGGGGTCGGTGGTGAAGGTGCCGTATGTCGATCCAAGCATCGGTCCGCCCGCTCCTGGGTGAAGGAATGCAACTGACGCATAGTCAGATTACTTAACTGACGCTGTGTCAGGAACAGTGCTGCACGCAAAGAGTGGGGCGACCCTTTAGCGGTACCCAGGTGCCGTGGGGCGTTACTCCCCCTTCCGGGGGGCGGGATTCCGGAAGGGGGTAGTACCGGCCAACGGGGCGCCCTGTGAAGGTCGTTGGGTGTCTGCGGGGCCGTCGTGGCTGGTCGCGCAGTTCCCCGCGCCCCTTCGGGGCACTTTCCTGGCCGCGGCGGACTTCGCTCGGCCTTGTCAGTGGCCCGCGCTCAGTGTCCTCGCCACCGCCTTCGCGATCTTCTCCGCGTCCCGCGCCATCTCGCGCAGCATTCCGCTGATGGGGTTCGTGAACCCGGTGAAGTAGAGGCCGGGGGCCGACTTTGGGGTGCGGGCGCCGCGGACGACGGGGGCGCCCTTCGCGTCGAGTACGCCGAGGTCGCCGATGAGCGGCTCCAGGGCGCGGCGGTAGCCCGTGGCGGCGATGACGGCGTCGGGGGCGATCAGCGTGCCGTCGGCAAGGACGACCTTGCCGTCCTCGAAGGACTCGACGGCCGCGACCGGTTCGACCTTGCCCTTGCGCACCGCGTCGATCAGTCCGACGTCCTGCACCGGGATCGCGCCCTCCTTGACCCGGGAGTACAGGCCGGTGCCGGGGCGGGGCAGCCCCCGCGCCGACAGGTCGGGGACGCTGATCCTGGCGATCGGGCCCGCGAGCCGGTCCACGAGAGAGACGGGCAGCCTGCGGCAGAGGATGCCCGTGCGCTGCGCGGGCCACCCCGCCGTGGAGCGGCGGACGATGTGCGGCGCGGTGCGCACCGCAAGGCGGACGCGCGCGGCGCCGCCCTCGACGAGGTCGACGGCGATCTCGGCGCCGGTGTTGCCGACGCCCACGACCAGGACGTCCTTGCCCTCGTAGGGGCGCGGGTCGCGGTAGGAGCTCGCGTGCAGGAGCTCGCCCGTGTAGGTGTCGCGGCCGGGCCAGTCCGGCAGGTGGGGCGTGTGGTTGTAGCCGGTGGCGATCACGACCGCGCTGCCGGTCAACTCCCGGCCGCCGCTCGCGTGCAGCAGCCAGCCGGTGCCGTCGGCCGACCGCTCCAGGCGGGAGACCTCGACGCCGGTGACGATCTCCAGTTCGTGGAACTCGGCGTACTTCTCCAGGTAGCGCAGGACGTTGTCACGTGACACCCACCGTCCGAAGGAGCGCGGTATCGCGAGCCCCGGCAGTGCGGAGAGGCGGCGCGTCGTGTGCAGGCGCAGGCGGTCGTAGTGCGTGCGCCAGGAGGCGCCGACCCGGTCGGACTTCTCGAGGACGACCGCGCGAACGCCGCGCGCACGCAGAGCGGCCGCCACGGAGAGCCCGCCGGGTCCGCCGCCGACGACGTACACGGGGCGGTCCTGCTGTGGCGTTTGTGGGGGAGTGGTGTCGGCCATGAACCTGAGAGTAATCACGTGGTCACTTGATGGGGGACGGTCAAGCCCCAAACCGGTTGCGAATTGATCACGGGTGTACGCGGCGAGCCCTCCGTCCGTGGGCTACGCGCCACGTCGCGGGGCCCACGCGGCGTACGGCCTCTTGCGTACGTCTCTTGCGCACGTGCCGGGCATGCGCTGAACTGACGTACCATCAGAAACCTTTGTCCGGAGACGCGATGGGACTACCCCTGTGAGCACTACGAGCCCCGCGAGCCCTTCGAGCCCCCGCTACGACCTCCCCGAGCCCGACGCCTTCACCCGCCCCTACTGGGACGCGGCGGCCGAGGGGCACCTCCTGATCCGCCGCTGCGGCGGCTGCGGCAAGGCGCACCACTACCCGCGCGAGTTCTGCCCGCACTGCTGGAGCGAGGAGGGCGGCTGGGAGCGGGCGAGCGGCCACGCCACGCTCTACACCTGGTCCGTGGTGCACCGGAACGACCTGCCGCCGTTCGGCTCCCGCGTCCCGTATGTCGCCGCCGTCGTCGACCTCGCCGAAGGCCCGCGCATGATGACCGAGATCGTCGACTGCGAGGAGGGCGAACTGCGGATCGGGATGGCGCTGGAGGTCGCGTTTCGCGAGGTGGGGGAGCGGGAGGGCGCGGGTGTGACGGTGCCGGTGTTCCGGAGTGCGTCGTAATCCGCTTCTGCTGAGGTGCCGTACGAGGGATCATGGCCCATGGCCTCCTCTCCGCGTCCCGGCTGGCAGTTGATCTCCGACCTCGACGAGTTCCACTCCCGCGCGGCGACCTTCCTGCACTCGGCGCCCGCCCTGCACACCGCGCTGCTCAGCGTCACCGACACGCTGCGTACGCGCGGGCTCCATGTGTACGGGGCGGAAGATCCCCTCTTCGGGATCCGCACCGGTGGCGATGGCGTGGGTGGGGGGAGCGGTGGCGATGGTGTGGGTGGGGCGAGCGGTAGCGATGGCACAGGTGGGGCGAGCGATGGCGACGGCATAGGTGGGACGAGCGATGGCGGCGGTATAGGCGGGGCGAGCGGTGGCGATGGTGTGGGTGGGGGGAGCGGTGGCGATGGCATAGGTGGGGCGAGCGGTGGCGACGGCACAGGCGGGGCGAGCGGTGGCGGCGGCACAGGTGGGGCGAGTGATGGCGACGGCACAGGCGGGGCGAGCGGTGGCGGAGGCGTGAGTGGTGCCTTTCTGTGGACCCCGCCGCACCTCCTCGCGCTGAGCCCGCTCGCCGACGACGCCGCCGCCGAGGAACTCGCCGGGGTGCTCGCCGACGCGGGCCTCGAACTGCCCGGGGTCGGCGCCGAGAGCGCCACCGCCGCCACGTTCTCGGCCGCCTGGCAGCGGCGGACGCACGTCAGGGCTGCCGTCAGCTTCCCCCAGCGGCTGTACCGGCTCGGCACCCTCACCCCATCCGAGCCCTCACCGGCAGGCAGCGCGCGCGTGGCCACCGGCGCCGACCGGGCGCTGCTCGCGCGCTGGCACGGGGAGTTCCACGAGGCCATCGGCGAGAAGGGCGCGATGGACGCGGGCGAGTGGGCCGACGCCCGCATCGCCTACGGAGGCGTCACCCTCTGGGAGAGCCCCGACGGCACCCCCGTCGCCATGGCGGGCAACACCCGCAAGGTCGCGGGCCAGGTCCGGATCGCCCCCGTCTTCACCCCCGTCGGCCTGCGCGGGCGTGGCTACGCGGGCGCGGTCACCGTCGCGGTGAGCCGCGCCGCGCTTGCGGCGGGCGCGGACGAGGTGCTGCTCTTCACCGACGTCGGCAACCCCACGAGCAACGAGCTCTACCAGCGGCTCGGCTTCCGCCCGGTGCGGGACTTCACGCAGTACAGCTTCACGCGCTGACCCTCTTCATCGTCACGCTCCGGCCCTCACGGCCACAGCAGCTCCTTGGCCCAGCTTCCGTCCGTCTCCCGGCGGTACCGCAGCCGCACGTGCCGGCGTCGCGCCTCGCCCTGGAAGAACTCGACCTCCGCCGGTTCCAGCACGTACAGGGTCCAGCTCGGCGCCGGGGCGTCCGGTTCCGCCTGCGCGTGCTCCCATGCGGCCTGGCTGGCGGCCACCAGGTCCCCGTACGACGGGAGTACTTCGCTCTGCCTGCCGACCAGCGCCGACGCCAGCGCTCCGGGCGAACGCCGTGCGAGGTCCTCGCGGCTCTCGATGGCGCTCGCCGTCGTGACCCGGCCCCGCACCCGGACCTGGCGGCCCTGCACGGGCCAGTAGAACCCGAGCGCGGCCTCGGGGCGAGCCGCGAGCTGGCGGCCCTTCGCGCTGCCCGCGTGCGAGCCGAAGTGCCAGCCCGCGGCGTCCGCGTCGTGCAGCATCAGCGTCCGTACGTCGGGGCGGCCCGACTCGTCCGCCGTGGCCAGGGTCATCGTGTGCGGCTCCACCTGGCCCGCCTCGGCCACGTCCACGAACCACTGCCAGAACAGGGGGAGCGGGTCGGCGGGGGCGGTCGACGGGTCGAAGGCGGGCAGCTCGGTGTCCCAGACGCGGAGGGCGCGCAGGAGGGCGCGGCCGTGGGTGGTGTCGTTGGGCCTGGTGTCGTCGGGCCTGGCGTCGTCGGGCCTGGCGTCATCGGGCCTGGTGTCGGAGTCGTCCATCCGGCGAATCTACGGGAGCGGCCGCGAGCCCGGCGGGCACAGGGGCGGCCGTACTACCCCCGGCCAAGGACCACCGTCCCCGACGAGCAGAACCAGCCGCCCGTCCCCGACGCGACCGCCACTTCCGGGAGTCTCCCTCCGGCCTTGTGCACCTGGCGGCCTTCGCCCGCCTCGCCGCGCAGCTGCCGTACCGCCTCCACCAGCAGGAACAGGCCCCGCATTCCCGGGTGTTGGGCGGAGAGGCCGCCGCCGTCCGTGTTCGTCGGAAGTTCGCCGTCCCGCAGCAGGCGGCCCTTCTCCACGAACGCGCCCCCCTCGCCCTTCGCGCAGAACCCGAGATCCTCAAGGGTCACCAGGGTCATGTAGGTGAAGGCGTCGTAGATCTCCGCCACGTCGACGTCCTCGGGGCGCACCCCCGCCCGCTCGAACGCCAGGCGTCCGCTCACAGCCGCCGGGGAGACCGTGAAGTCCTCCCACTCCGACATGGTCGTGTGCGAGACGTGCTCGCCGGTGCCGAGGACCCAGACCGGTGCCGAGGCGCAGTCGGCCACGTACTCCTCCGCCGCGAGGAGCACCGCGCATCCGCCGTCGGAACGTATGCAGCAGTGCAGCTTGGTGAACGGGTCCGCGATCATCGGGCCTGCCAGGACCTCGTCGACCGTGATCGGGTCGCGGTACATCGCGTCGGGGTTGGTGGCGGCGTTCGCCCGTGCCTGGACCGCGACCGAGGCGAGCTGTTCGAGGGTCGTGCCGTACTCGTGCATGTGGCGGCGGGCCGCCATCGCGTACTTGGAGATCAGGGAGTGGCCGTAGGGGACCTCGAACTGGAGGGGTCCGCGCGCGCCGAACGACAGGTTCGACGTGCGCCGCCTCGCCTTGATGTCCGCCCTGGCCGTCGATCCGTACACGAGCAGTACGGCGTTGGCGCGCCCCGCGGCGATCGCGTCCGCCGCGTGGGCCGCCATGACCTCCCAGGTGGAGCCGCCGACGGAGGTGGAGTCGACCCAGCGTGGCTTCAGGCCGAGGTACTCGGCGACCTCGACCGGGGCGAGGGTGCCCAGGCCCGCGGACGCGATGCCGTCGATGACCTCGCGGCCGAGGCCCGAGTCGGCCAGGGCGCGGCGGGCCGCCTGGGCGTGCAGGGCGTAGGGAGTGGCCTCGTCGACGCGGCCGCAGTCGGAGAGGGATATGCCGACGACGGCCACCTTGCGCGGGCGGGTCGCCGCCGCGCCCGCACCGGCCGACGTCTCACCAGGGGCCGACGTCTCACGAGGGCGTGAAGGGAGGGGAGTTGGCATGAATCTGACGGTACATCAGATCTGCTTGACCGAGGGAGGGGGCAAGGGAGAGGGCAAGGGAGGGGTTACGTGGCGTCGCGGCCCTGTGCATCTGGCGGGCCCCGTCTTAGCATGACGGCCCGTCAGATCCGGGACGGCTCGCCCTCGTGCACGGCGCCGAGGGGCACGGCCGCGACCCGGGGGAGGAGCCCGCCGATGGACGCCGCCTTCACCGCGGAGCAGGAAGAAATCCGCCGCACGCTTCGTGAGCTCGTCACCAAACGCTGCGGTCAGGGCGAGGTGAAGGCCGCGGTCCGCACCCCCGCCGGATACGACGCGGCCCTCTGGTCCGCCCTCGCCGAACAGCTCGGCCTGCCCGGCATCGCCATCCCCGAGACGTACGGGGGCGTGGGGTGCGGCCCGGCGGAGCTCGCCCTCAGCAGCGAGGAGCTCGGCCGGGCCCTCGCCCCCTCGCCCCTCTTCGCCACCGCGGCCCTTGTCGTCCCGCTCCTTGAGCGCCTGGGCACCGACGAGCAGCGGTCGGAGCTGCTGCCCCGCATCGCGGCGGGCGGTCTGACCGCCGCACTCGCCGTGCCCGGCACCGGGCTCGCCACCGCGCTCGGCCTCGTCGGGGACAACCTCGGCGACTGGTCGGGCGGCGGCCGTGCGGGCGGCGTGCAGGCCAAGCTCTCGGACGGCGTCTGGCGGCTCTACGGCCAGGCCGAGCAGGTCCTGGACGGGCACAGCGCGGGGCTGCTCGTCGTCGCCGCGCACACGGGGGGCTTCGCCCGTTCCCGTACGCTCCTCTATCTCGTGCGCGAGAGCGCCGCGGGGCTCGTACGGACCCGGCAGACCTCCCTCGACGAGACCCGGCCGCAGGCCCGCGTCGAACTGCGCGACGTGGAAGCGGAGTTGCTCGGCGACGCCGACGACGCCGATGTGCCGGGCGCGCTGGCCGCGGCCGGTGACACCGCCGCCACCGTGCTCGCCGCGGAAGCAGTGGGCGCGGCGGACCGGGCGCTGGAGCGGACCGTCGAATACGTCAAGCAGCGCGAGCAGTTCGGGCGGGCGATCGGGTCGTTCCAGGCCGTCAAGCACCGGCTCGCGGATGTGTATGTGCAGGTGCAGGCCGCGCGGTCGGCGGCGTACTACGCGGCGTGGGCCGCGGGGGCAGGCTCCGAACAGGCGGGAGGGCTCGCGCTCGCGCAGTCGCTGGACGCGCTGCGGACCGCCGCCTCCGAGGCTGTGCAGCTGCACGGCGGCATCGGGTTCACCTGGGAGCACGAGGCGCATCTGTACTTCAAGCGGGCGTCGAGCGACGAGCTGCTCTTCGGGCCCGTGCACCGGCTGCGGGCGCGCGCGGCGGAACGGGCGGAGCTGTTCACCACGGTGACGGCACCGGAGCCCGCTGCCCAGCTGAAGGCGGCCGTCTGATGCCGCCCGGTGTCCGTCTGATGCAGAAGATGTCGTCCACCCGGACCTTCGCGAGGATCGCCCCGCACTTCATCCCCGCGATGGACCGCACGGTGCACCGCCTCACGCGCGGCAAGGTGCTGCTCAGCGCGAAGATGCTGCCGGGGGTGATCCTGACGGTGCGCGGCGCCAAGAGCGGTCTTGCGCGGCGCACTCCCCTGGCCTGTATGCCGGAGGAGAAGGGGAGTTGGATCCTCATCGGCTCCAACTTCGGGCGCCCGGGACACCCCGCCTGGACCGGCAACCTCATCGCCCATCCGGATGCCGACGTCAACTGGCAGGGTGCGGACATTCCGGTCAGGGCGCGGCTGTTGGCGGGGGAGGAGCGGGCCGCGGCATGGGATGCGGTGCTGAAGTTCTGGCCGCCGTACGCGACGTATCAGTCCCGCATAGAGCGGGAGATCCGCCTGTTCCGCCTGGAGCGGCGCGCGGAGTAGCCGTACGGCGGAGCAGTCGTATGGCGAACACAGCGGCGGATCACTGGAACACCGTGATCCGCCGCTGCGGTGACAGGACTTGGGAAGCGTCAGAAGAGAAGACGTATGGGATGCCCTACTTCGTCGGCTTCTTGCCTGTTACGCCCAGATGCACCAACAGTGCGAGGTTCGGCTTCAGTTCGGTCTGCTTGACGCCCCACGACTGGAAGCCGCGCTGGTGCGAGGCGACCGCGGCGAGCATCGCCACGAGGGAGCCGGCCATCGCCGCAGGGTTGACGTCCTTGTCGACCTTGCCCTTGGCCTGGAGCTCCTTGACCGTGTCCGTAAGGGAGTTGTTGACCGAGTTCAGGATCTTCATGCGGAGTTTGTAGAAGCGTTTGTCACCTTCCGCGGCGCCCAGATCGACGACCCGGAGGATCGCGTCGTTCTTCCGCCAGAAGTCGAGGAAGCCGTCGACCAGTTCCTGTGCGGTCTGCCACCCCGCCTTGCCGACCCATGAGCGGCCGTCGAGGAGCTGGGTCAACTCAGCGCCCTCCGCGGCCATTTGCTCGGCGATCTCCAGGACGGCGCCCTCGACGTCCGGGAAGTACTGATAGAAGGTCGCGGGTGAAGTCCCCGCCTTCCGGGCGACGTCGATGACTTTGACGTCCCGGTAGGGCGAGGAGCTGAGCATCTCGCTGAGGCAGTCGAGCAGCTTCTGACGCGTCGCCTGACCGCGCCGACCGGCCACGCGGCCGTCGACGGTACGTACCTGTCCTGTCATGCCGTCAGCTTACCGAGGGGTGATCGGAGCGCGATTCGGCCGAGTGCAAATGGGGTTGAGGGCCGTATTGAGGGGCGTATGCCTCTCCATTCCGTGCGCCGGTGAAAGGCCGCATTTAAATGGTTCACGTGTTCGAATCAAATTTCGCTCACATATCTCCCTCTTCTTGCGTCTTCTTTGTCCCACAACACCCCGATCCCGCCCCGGGTTCGCAACCACCGCCCCGGACAGGAAGAATCAGGGTGCGTGCCGCCGGAGCGGCTCGGTGGTGAGACGCTGCACGGGGCCGCTCATACGGCGCCCGCGTACGGGGAGGTGGCAGGGCAAGTGGTGGATCAGCTGACGCAGCACGATCCGAGGCGGATCGGCCCGTTCGAGGTGCTCGGCCGGCTCGGAGCCGGTGGCATGGGCCTTGTCTACCTCGCGCGCTCCGCGTCAGGTCGGCGCGTGGCGATCAAGACGGTGCGGACCGAGCTCGCCGAGGACCAGCTGTTCCGCGTCCGCTTCACGCGTGAGGTCGAGGCGGCACGGGCCGTGTCCGGCTTCTACACGGCCGCCGTCGTGGACGCCGACCCGCGTGCGGCCGTGCCGTGGCTGGCCACCGCGTACGTGCCCGCTCCCTCGCTCGAAGAAATAGTGAATGAACACGGGCCGCTGCCCACGCAGGCCGTGCGCTGGCTCGCCGCGGGCGTCGCCGAGGCCCTGGAGTCCATCCACGGCGCGGGCCTCGTCCACCGTGACCTCAAGCCGTCGAACGTCCTCGTGGTGGAGGACGGACCGCGCGTGATCGACTTCGGCATCGCGTCCGGCGTCTCCAACACCCGGCTGACCATGACGAACGTCGCCGTGGGCACCCCCGCGTACATGTCGCCCGAGCAGGCGAAGGACTCACGCAGCGTGACCGGCGCGAGCGACGTCTTCTCGCTCGGCTCGATGCTCGTCTTCGCCGCCACCGGGCACGCGCCCTTCCACGGGGCCAACCCCGTCGAGACCGTCTTCATGCTGCTCCGGGAAGGCCCTGACCTGGAGGGACTCCCGGACGAGCTGCGCCCGCTCATCGAGACGTGCATGCAGATGGAGGCGGTCCTGCGGCCGAGCCCCGCCGACCTCCAGGCCCAGCTCGCCCCGCACCTCTTCGCCTCCGAGAGCGAGGACGGCGACAGCGGCACGGCGTCCGCGTGGCTGCCCGAGCGGGCCGTCGCGCTGATCGAGGCCCGCCGTGGCGGCCGTCCGCCCGTGCGGGCCGCGCTCGCCTCCTCCGGGCGCAGCGGCGGCCGTGGCGGCGCCCCCGCCGTCGCACCGCCGCCTCCGCGGCACGCACCGCCGGTGCCGCCGACGCAGCCGCCGCCCTTCGGGGGCGTGCCGGACGCAGGGCCCGTGCACCTGGCCGGGGCGAAGGTGCCGATCGGTCCAGGGCCGAGGGTGGCCGACGCGCGCGCCGCCGCCGTAAGCCTGCCGCCCGCCGACGGAGGCCTCGCCGCCTCGTGGTCGCGGTCCAAGGCCGCGGCGAACGGCGTCGACCCCGTGGTGCCCGCGCCCACCGTCGCGCCGGATGCCGGGTCCTCGTGGCGGCCGTGGCGGTTCCGGATGTCGAACGACGTGTGGGGGACGCCCGCCGTCGCGGGGAACCTCGTGTACGTCACGTCCTTCGAGGTCCACGCCCTGGACGTCGGCACGGGCCGCCGCAGCTTCAAGACGCGGGACGTCGCCTGGTCCATGGCGGTCGCCGACGGACGTATCCACGCATCCGACGGCCCCACGCTGTACGCCCTGGACGGCGCCGACGGCAACGACCTGTGGCGCCTGTCGACCGACGCCTGGGTGTACTCCCTCCAGGCCGACCGCGGCACCGTCGTCACCGGGACGCGCGGCGGCGGCGTACAGGCCTGGGAGGCCGCGAACGGCGAGAAGCTCTGGGAGATCACCGGGGCCCAGACCGACTTCGAGACCCCCGAGGCGGGACCCGTCGTCCACGACGGCACGGTCTACGTCTGGAAGGACGCGCGCCTGCGCGCCCTGGAGGCCCGCACGGGCGACGAGCGGTGGTCGTACCCCATCGGCGACGCGGCCTCCTGCGGCGGCGTCCCGGTGCGGCTCGCGCCCGCGCAGGACGGGTACGTGTACGTGTCCGCCGGGTCACGCGTCCTCGCGATCGACGTCGCGGCCGGTCACGTCCGGTGGCACTTCGAGGCACCCGCCGCGTTCCTGTGTCCGCCCACGTTCGCGCCGGGACCCGCGGTCACCGGCGGTGGCGTGTACCTCGCGGACTACCTGGGCACGGTGTACGCCCTCGACGCCGCCGACGGCCGCGACCGCTGGCGCATCGCCACGGAGTCCCGGGCGTCGATCGAGCCCGTGCTCGTCGCCGACGGCCACGTCCACGTGGGCAGCGGCAAGGGGCTCTACACGCTTGACGCGGTCACGGGGACGCCGAAGTGGCGTTTCCAGGCCGGCGGCGAGGTCGTCGGCGCGCCCGTCGTGGCCGACCGGCGGATCCACTTCGGGTCGACGGACCACCTGCTGTACACGCTGAAGGCGGACGACGGCCGCCTGCGCTGGAAGCTGGCCACGGGCGGCGAGATCACCGGGGCGCCTGTGGTGCGGGACGGCGTGGTGTACGCGTGCAGCAAGGACCGGTGTGTGTACGCGCTGGACGCGGAGCGGGGGACCGGCACCGCCCGGTCGTAGGCGCGGGCGGGTCTGTGTGCACCCCGGGTGTCGGCCCGCGCCTCGTGACGGCCGTCGCACCAGCTTTGGAAGGGGCTCCGGACGGCGGCCGTCCACTCGTGACGTTACGCCGAGTGCGTGAACCCTGCCAGGTGGACGGCCAAGCCCCTACCTGGTCCGGAAGCCGGTTTCGCGCCCCCGCCCCGTGAACAGCCCCGCCTGCCGCTCGGGAGGCAGGTTGCCCAGGGCGATGAGGTGCGGGGCCTGGGACAGGGCCTGGGTGCGGGTCGCCTCCTTCGCCGACCACAGTGCGCGTACCGTGCCCTGGACCGGCTCGGTCGGGTAGGACGCGATGACCGCCGCCGATCTGGTCGCCGCCGCCAACAGCTCGGCCGCGGGCGCGAGTTCGGAGACCAGGCCCGTCTCGTACGCCCTCCGTGCGGAGACCCTCTCGGCCGTCCCCATCAGCGACATCCTGGCGACCTCGCCGAACGGCATCCTTTGTGCCATGAGGATCGCCTCGTACGCGCTGACCATGCCGTACGTGGTGTGCGGGTCGAAGAACGTGGCGTGCTCGGCGGCGATCACGAACTCCGCCTCGCCCAGGAGATAGAAGGCGCCCCCGCACGCCATGCCGTTGACGGCGGCGATGACCGGCTTCCACAGGTCGTTGGCCTTGGGGCCGATGGACAGGAGCGGGTCGTCCATCGAGTAGGGGGAGTCGGGCTGCGGCACGTCCGTGTCACGGTCGATGCCGGTGCAGAACGCCTTCTCCCCGGACCCGGTGAGGACGATCGCCCGCACGGTGTCGTCGAAGCGGAACTCCCGCCATGTTGCGGTGAGTTGGGCGGCCGTGTCGGGGTCGATCGCGTTGTGGCGGGCTGGGCGGTCGAGCGTCACGACCGCCACGCCCGTGTCCTTGTCGAACGCCGTGCGCAGGCTCATGGCCGCTCCAGGAGCCAGCGGGGCATCGCGATCCCGTTCACGTCGGTGAACGCGACCTGCACCTTCGCGCCGATGCGGAGGCGGTCGGGGTCGACGGAGTTCAGGGGCGCGTCCGGGGCGGCGACGAGGTTGCCGACCAGGCGGATGCGGGGGGCTTCGGCCAGTTCGACGATGATCGCGTTGTACGGGGCGTCTGCCGCGTACGCGGGGAGCAGGGGTGGGTGCGGCCTTACGTAGGACCAGATGCGGCCCCTGCCGCTCATGCGGCGCCACTCGCTGTCGAAGGACTGGCAGTGGGGGCAGCAGGGCCTGGGCGGCCACCGGAGCTCGCCGCAGGCGGTGCAGGCTTGTATGCGGAGTTCGCCCTGGGCTGCGTACTCCCAGAACGGGGCACCGTCTGTGTCAATCGTGGGGGACAGCAGGGGCTCGGTGGTCGCGTCTGCCATGTCTTGGCCTCTTCCGGGTGCGGGATCGTCGTGGTTGCTCGCGCAGTTCCTCGCGCCCCTTAAGGGGCGCGCAGGAGTACTGCCGACGTCGGCACTCCCTCGCCCGCCGTCACCAAACACGTGGCCGCGTCGGGTACTTGGGCCGTGCTCGTGCCCCGCAGTTGCTTCACGCCCTCGTTGATGAGGTTGAAGCCGTGGACGTACGCCTCGCTCAGGCCGCCGCCCCCGGTGTTGATCGGCAGGCGGCCCCCGCTCTCCAGCGCGCCTCCTTCCGTGAACGCGCCGCCTTCGCCCCGGCCGCAGAAGCCGTATCCCTCCAGGGACAGCGGGATCAGGGGGGTGAACGCGTCGTAGATCTGGGCCACGTCCACGTCCTGTGGTGCGAAGTCCGCCTGCTTCCAGAGGTGGCGGGCCGCCGTCCAGGCCGGGCCCGTCAGCGGGTCGTCGTTCCAGTAGTTGACCATCCCGTGGTGCTGCGCGGGCAGGCCCTGGGCGACCGAGTGGATGTACACCGGCTTCTGGCGGCAGTCCCGCGCCCGTTCGGCCGAGACGATGACGCACGCCAACGCCCCGTCCGTCTCCAGGCAGTTGTCGAAGAGGCAGAGCGGCTCGCTGATCCAGCGCGAGGACATGTACATCTCGCGGGTCAGCGGCCGTTCGTACATCATCGCGGCCGGGTTCTGGTTCGCGCGGTTCCTGCACGCGAGGGCCACGTTGAACAGGTGGTCGCGGGTCGCCCCGTACTCGTGCATGTAGCGGCGCGCCAGCATCCCGATCTCGTCCGCCGGGCGCAGGAGTCCGAAGGGGCGCGTCCACTGGCCGGGGGTGGGGAGCTGGACCGCCGTGTTCTTCCACGGGCGCGGGCCGCTGCCGCGCTTGCGGGAGCGCCAGGCGATCCCGACGTTCGCCTGCCCGGTGGCCACGGCGGCCGCGAGGTGCGCGATGGTCGCGCAGGAACCGCCGCCGCCGTAGCCGACCTTGCTGAAGAAGGTCACGTCGCCCGCGCCGATCGCCTTGGCGACCTCGACCTCGTCCGTCTCCTCCATCGTGTACGAGGCGAACGCGTCGACCTCGGACGGCGCGATCCCCGCGTCGTCGAGCGCGGCGACGATCGCTCGGCAGGCCAACGTCTTCTCGTCCTCGGGCAGTTGTTTGGCGAACGCGGTCTGCCCGATCCCGACTATCGCTGTAGCGTCTTTGAGTGAAGCCATGGGCAACGGCACCTCCGCGAGTGGCGAGGCTCCAGGGCTTCGCCATACGTCGTCCCGACTGCTGACAGCGCGTCAGGTTACAGCTAATCTGACGGATAGTCAGCTACTGCGGCGGAGGGGCTTGCGATGCGCGGCGACCTGGAGTGGGGCAGCATCCCGGGACTGGTCCGGGCGGCGGCCGAGCGGTACGGGGAGCGGGAGGCGGTCGTCGACGGCCGCACCCGCATCTCGTACGAGGAGCTCGGCCGGCGCGTGGAGCGGGCCGCCGCCGCGTGCATGGCCAACGGGGTCAACTCCGGTGACCGGGTGGCCGTCTGGGCCCCCAACACCCTCGACTGGATCGTCTCGGCGCTCGGCGCGGTGACCGCGGGCGCGGTCCTCGTCCCCCTCAACACCCGCTTCAAGGGCGCGGAGGCGTCCTACGTACTGCAACGCAGCCGCGCGAAGCTGCTCTTCGTGACGGGCACCTTCCTCGGCACGTCGTACGTCGCGTCGCTGCGCCGCGCGGCCGTGGAGGGCGAGGGGGAGGGGCCGCTGCCCGGCCTTCCGCACCTGGAGCAGGTGGTGGTCCTCTCCGACGACGCCCCGGAGGACTTCCGTACCTGGAAAGACTTCGTGGCCAGCGGCGACGGGGTGAGCGGACAGGACGTACGGGAGCGCGCGGACGGCGTCGAGACGGCGGCGCCCTCGGACATCATCTACACCTCGGGCACGACGGGCCGCCCCAAGGGCGCGGTCATCACCCACGCCCAGACCCTGCGCTGCTACGACGTATGGAGCGAACTCGCGGGCCTGCGCGAAGGCGACCGCTATCTGATCGTCAACCCCTTCTTCCACACCTTCGGCTACAAGGCGGGGATCATCGCCTGCCTGATGCGCGGCGCGACGATGATCCCGCAGCCGGTCTTCAACGTGGACACGGTCCTGGCGAACGTGGCCGCGGAACGGATCTCGGTCCTGCCAGGACCACCCACCCTCCACCAGTCCCTCCTCGACCACCCCGCCCGCGACCAGCACGACCTGTCGGCCCTGCGCCTGGTGGTGACGGGCGCGGCGGTGGTCCCCCTGCAACTGGTCGAGCGCCTGCGTACCGAGCTGCGCATCGCCACGGTCCTGACGGCGTACGGCCTCTCGGAGGCGAGCGGCATCGTCACGATGTGCCGCCAGGGAGACGCGGCGCAGACCATCGCGTCGACCTCGGGCCGGGCCATCCCGGACACGGAGGTGCGGGTGGTGAGCCCCGGCGGCGAGGTGCTTTCGCCGGGCCACCCGGGAGAGGTCCTGGTCCGCGGACACAACGTCATGCAGGGTTATTTCGAGGACCCGGCGGAGACGAAGAAGGCGGTCACGCCGGACGGCTGGCTGCGGACGGGTGATGTCGGGGTCCTGGACGGGGCCGGCAACCTCCGGATCACGGACCGGATCAAGGACATGTTCATCGTCGGCGGATTCAACGCCTACCCCGCGGAGATAGAGCAACTCATCGGCGTGCACCCGCAGGTGGCGGACGTCGCGGTGATCGGCGTACCGGATCCGCGGCTCGGTGAGGTGGGGAAGGCGTACGTGGTGCGGCGGCCTGCCGCGGTGCTCACGGCGGACGACCTGATCGCGTGGTCACGCCGCGAAATGGCGAACTACAAGGTCCCCAGGGAGGTCGAGTTCGTGACGGAGCTGCCGAGGAACGCGAGCGGCAAGGTCCTCAAACACGAACTGCGAGGCCACCGAGCCTAGTTGGCCGCGTCCCGCTCCCCGCGGCTGCGCTCGATGCAGAACTCGTTGCCCTCCGGGTCGCTGAGCGTGACCCAGCCCCGCCCGTCGGGCACGCGGTGATCCTCCACGAGCTTGGCGCCCAGCTCAAGGACCCGCTCGACTTCCTCGTCACGGGTGCGGTCCTGCGGCTGCAGGTCGACGTGCACGCGGTTCTTGACGGTCTTGGTCTCGGGGACGGTCACGAAGAGCAGGGTGATGCCTTCGGCCTCGACGAGGGCTTCCGGGTCACCGGGGATGTCGTCGTCGGAGACCTTGCCGCCGAGCACTTCGGCCCAGAAGGTGCCCTGACGGTAGGCGTCGGAACAGTCGAACGTGAGGTGGCGCACGAGTGTGGTCATGCGCGGCACTATCCGGGAGGGGCCCGGGGCTGTCCAACGAGTTTCCGGCGACTGCCGACGGGTTCACGTCGGCCGAAAACCTCCCTTGAACGTGTGTTCTGAACCAACGTTCTGAACGGACGTTCAAGACTGTTGTACGGTGGATCCATGGGACACCGAGAACAGCTGATGACCGGCGCCAAGCGATGCCTTCAGGAGCGGGGATACGCCCGTACGACCTCCCGGGACATCGCCGCCGCCGCGAACAACGCCCCCGTAGGGACGATCAACTACCACTACGGCTCCAAGGAGGCCCTGCTCAACGCCGCTCTCCTGGAGACCCTCATGGAGTGGGGCACAGCGATCGTCGACCGGCCGGTGGGCGCGGAGGGCGGTGCGCCCGAGACCCTGGAGCGGATGTGGGCCCGCATCATCGGGTCCGAGGCCACGGACCGGCCCATGCTGGTCGCGAGCACCGAGGCCTTCGCGCAGGCCGAGCGTGCCCCCGAGATCCGCGAGCAGATCGCCGCCGCGTACGAGCGCGCGCGCCCCGAGATGGCCGCCCATCTGCACGGCATCGATGCCGCCGATGACCCGGACACGGCCCGCGCGGTCGGCTCGGTCCACATGGCCCTGGTCGCGGGCCTGACCCAGCAGTGGCTCATCGACCCGGACCACGCGCCGTCCGCGCACGACGTGGCGGTCGGCCTGCGGGTCATCGCCCGGCGGCTCGAAGAGGACGCCGGGTCCGCACCCACAGCCGACTGACCCACCGGCCGACCGACCGATCGACCCCCGGGAGTGGAAGTGCCGAAGCCCTTCACCCACCTGCACGTCCACACCCAGTACTCGCTCCTCGACGGAGCCGCCCGTCTCGGCGACATGTTCAAGGCCTGCGACGAGCTGGGCATGTCGCACATCGCGATGACGGACCACGGCAATCTGCACGGTGCGTACGACTTCTTCCACCAGGCCCAGGGCGCGGGCGTCACGCCGATCATCGGCATCGAGGCGTATGTGGCGCCGGGGTCCCGCCGCGACAAGCGGAAGGTCCGGTGGGGGCAGCCGCACCAGAAGCGGGACGACGTGTCCGGCTCCGGTGGGTACACCCACAAGACCCTCTGGGCGGCGGACAGAACGGGGCTGCACAATCTCTTCCGGCTGTCGTCGGACGCGTATGCCGAGGGCTGGCTGCAGAAGTGGCCTCGCATGGACAAGGAGACCCTGGCCGCGTGGTCGGAGGGGATCATCGCCTCCACCGGATGCCCGTCGGGCGAGCTGCAGACGCGTCTTCGCCTCGGGCAGTTCGACGAGGCCCGCAAGGCGGCGGGCGAGTACCAGGACATCTTCGGCAAGGACCGCTATTTCCTGGAGCTGATGGACCACGGCATCGAGATCGAACGCCGGGTCAGGGACGGTCTGTTGGAGATCGGGAAGGAACTGGGGATCCCTCCGCTCGTCACCAATGACTCGCACTACACCTACGCCCACGAATCCGCCGCCCACGACGCCCTGCTCTGCATCCAGACCGGCAAGAACCTCTCGGACCCGGACCGCTTCCGTTTCGACGGCACGGGCTACCACCTGAAGTCCGGGGACGAGATGTACGCCATCGACACCTCGGACGCCTGGCAGGAGGGGTGCAGGAACACGCTGCTGGTCGCCGAGCAGATCGACACCACCGGGATGTTCGAGAAGCGCGACCTCATGCCCAAATTCGAGGTGCCGGACGGTTATACGGAGGTCAGTTGGTTCCGCGACGAGGTGGCCACGGGAATGCGGCGGCGGTTTCCGGAAGGGGTGGGGGACGCGTATGCGCGGCAGGCCGAGTACGAGATGGACGTCATCATCCAGATGGGGTTCCCGGGCTATTTCCTCGTGGTCGCCGACTTCATCATGTGGGCCAAGTACAACGGCATCGCGGTGGGCCCGGGGCGCGGTTCGGCAGCCGGTTCACTCGTCTCGTACGCGATGGGCATCACGGACCTCGACCCCATCGAGCACGGCCTCATCTTCGAGCGGTTCCTGAATCCCGAGCGCGTCTCGATGCCGGACGTCGACATCGACTTCGACGAGCGCAGGCGCGTGGAAGTGATCCGGTATGTGACGCGGAAGTACGGCGCCGACAAGGTCGCCATGATCGGCACATACGGGAAGATCAAGGCGAAGAACGCCATCAAGGACTCCGCGCGGGTCCTCGGATATCCGTACGCGATGGGCGACCGCCTGACGAAGGCGATGCCACCGGACGCGGGCGGAAAGGGAATCGAGCTCGCCGGCATCACGGACCCCTCCCACCCTCGCCACGGCGAGGCGGGCGAGATCCGGGGGATGTACGAGAACGAACCCGACGTGAAGAAGGTCATCGACACCGCGAAAGGTGTGGAGGGCCTGGTCAGACAGATGGGCGTGCACGCGGCAGGCGTCATCATGTCCAGCGAGACCATCACCGACCACGTGCCGGTGTGGGTGCGGCACAGCGACGGCGTGACGATCACGCAGTGGGACTATCCGCAGTGCGAGTCGCTCGGCCTGCTCAAGATAGACTTCCTGGGCCTCAGGAATCTGACCATCATGGACGACGCGGTCAAAATGGTGGCGGCGAACAAGGGCGTGGATCTCGATCTCCTCACCATCCCCCTCGACGATTCCCGCACCTTCGAACTCTTCGGCCGCGGCGACACATTGGGCGTGTTCCAGTTCGACGGCGGCCCGATGCGTTCGCTGATGCGCCTGATGAAGCCGGACGAGTTCGAGGACATCACGGCGGTCACCGCGCTGTACCGGCCGGGACCGATGGGCATGAATACGCACACGAACTACGCACTGCGGAAGAACGCCCAGCAGGAGATCATCCCCATTCACCCGGAGGTGGAGGAGCCCCTGCGGGATGTGCTCGGCCTGACGTACGGCCTGGTCGTCTACCAGGAGCAGGTACAGAAGGCGGCGCAGGTGCTCGCGGGCTACACGCTCGGCCAGGCGGATCTGCTGCGCAGGGCCATGGGCAAGAAGAAGAAGGAAGTCCTGGACAAGGAATTCGTCCCGTTCCGTGACGGCTGCCGGGAGCGGGGTTACGGGGACGAGGCGATCCAGGCGGTCTGGGACGTCCTTGTCCCGTTCGCGGGCTACGCGTTCAACAAGGCGCATGCGGCGGCGTACGCACTGGTCTCGTACTGGACGGCGTACTTGAAGGCGAATTACCCGGCCGAGTACATGGCCGCCGTGCTGACCTCCGTCCGTGACGACAAGGACAAGTCCGCGGTCTATCTCAACGAGTGCCGCCGGATGGGGATCAGGGTCCTGCCGCCGAATGTGAACGCGTCGGTGGCGAACTTCGCGGCACAGGGCGACGACGTCATTCTCTTCGGCCTGACGGCGGTGCGGAATGTGGGGGCGAGCGTGGTCGACGTGATCGTCAAGTGCCGCAAGGAGAAGGGGAAGTACGAGTCATTCCCCGACTACCTGGAGAAGGTGGACGCGACCGCGTGCAACAAACGCACGACCGAGTCACTCATCAAGGCGGGCGCCTTCGACGAGATGGGCCATACGCGCAAAGGGCTCACGGCTTGCTACGAGCCCTTGATCGACAATGTCGTACAGGTGAAGCGGAGGGAGGCGGAGGGCCAGTTCGACCTCTTCGGGGGCGAGCGTTTCGGGGGCGAGCGGGAAGCGGCCGATCCGGGGCTCGGACTCGGGCTCGGGCTCGGGCTCGGGCTCGACGTCGAGTTCCCCTCCGGGGAGTGGGAGAAGACGTATCTCCTCGCCCAGGAGCGGGAGATGCTCGGCCTCTACGTCTCCGACCACCCCCTCTTCGGCGTCGAGCACGTCCTGGCGGCGAAGGCCGACGCGGCGATCGCGAGCCTGACCGGGGGCGAGCACGCGGACGGCGCGGTGGTGACCATCGGCGGCATCATCTCCGGGCTCCAGCGCAAGGTGACGAAGCAGGGCAACGCGTGGGCGGTCGCCACGGTGGAGGATCTGGCGGGATCGCTGGAGTGCATGTTCTTTCCGGCGGCGTATCAGCTGGTGTCGACCCAACTGGTGGAGGACACGGTGGTGTTCGTGAAGGGTCGCCTCGACAAACGGGAGGATGTCCCGCGCCTGGTGGGGATGGAGCTGTCGGTCCCAGACCTCTCGCACGCGGCGGCGGACGCGCCCGTGCTCCTCGACATGCACGAGCCCCAGGTCACCCCGCTCTCGGTCGCCCAGCTGAAGGAGATCCTCCGCTCGCACCCGGGCCCCACGGAGGTGCGGCTGCGGGTGCGGGGGAGGGAGCGGACGACGGTGTACCGGCTCGGGTTCCGGGTCGCGGTCCGCCCGGAGTTCTGGGCGGACCTCAAGGCGGCGGTGGTGGTGGCGCGGGGGGCGTAGGGATCCGGGGGAGGGCTTAGGGATCGGGCGGGCGTAGGGATCGGGCTGCGCCATTTGCCGGGTCGGCAAAGTTCCTCGCGGGCGGGGGATGCGGGGGCCCAGGATCATGACGTACGTACTTGTTCCGTACGTATCGACTGCGCACGCATCTGCTCTGCCGCTGCCGGCGCATCCGCTGATCCTGATCCGGGAGGAAACATGTCGCACCACGCCCCGCACCACCGCCTGGTGGACGTCCCCGGCGGCCGGATCCACCTCGTGGAACAGGGCACGGGCCCCTTGGTCCTCCTGGTCCACGGCTTCCCCGAGTCCTGGTACTCGTGGCGTCACCAGCTCCCGGTGCTCGCCGAGGCGGGCTTTCGCGCGGTGGCGATCGACGTGCGTGGCTACGGCCGCTCGTCGAAGCCGCGGGAGGTGGACGCGTACCGGATGCTGGCGCACGTCGCCGACAACGTCGGGGTCGTCCGCGCCCTGGGCGCGGAGACCGCGACGATCGTGGGCCACGACTGGGGCTCGGCCATCGCGGCGAACTCGGCACTGCTGAGGCCGGACGTGTTCACGGCGGTGGGCCTGCTGAGCGTCCCCTACGCGCCCCGGGGCGGGCCCCGTCCCACGGACGCGTTCGCCATGATCGGCGGAGGGGACGAGGAGTTCTACGTCAGCTACTTCCAGGAGGAGGGGACGGCGGAGGCGGAGATCGAGCCGGATGTGCGGGGCTGGCTCGCGGGGTTCTACGCGGGCCTGTCGGCGGACACGATGCCGTCGCCCGACCACCCGAGCCTTCACTTCGTGGCCAGGGGCGGACGGATGTCGGACCGCTTCGGGCCGGCATCGAGGCTGCCCTCCTGGCTGGCGGAGGCCGATCTCGACGTCTACGCGGGCGAGTTCGAGCGGACGGGGATGACGGGCGCCCTCAACCGCTACCGCAACGTCGACCGCGACTGGGAGGACCTGGCGCCGTGGGACGGCGCCCCCATCACTCAGCCGTCACTGTTCATCGGCGGCGACCAGGACGCGTCGACGACGTGGCTGGCGGACGCGATCAAGGCGTACCCGCGGACGCTGCCCGGCCTGGTGTCCTCGCACATCCTGGAGGGATGCGGGCACTGGGTGCAGCAGGAGCGGGCGTTCGAGGTGAACCGGCTCCTGGTGGAGTGGCTGAGGGCGTTCCACGTGGCGTGACGCCCTGACGCCTGACGCCCTGCGTCAGTGGCCGACGGGTGGCTCCACGCAGCCGGTCTCCATGAAGGGGCCGTTGGCCTTCGCCTCGTAGTTGGTGGGCTGCACGAAGGCGGTGACGCAGGCGTCGTCGCGTACGCGGAGGCCGATCATGGTGCCCTCGGGGGTGACGTACTGGTCGTTCTCGTAGCGGGAGCGCATTGCGCTGACGATGAGGTTGCCGCTGAGTACTTTGCCCTTGCTGCCGTACTTCTCGATCTTGTATCCGAGCTCTCCGGTGAGCGCGGCCCGCACGCTCTCGGGGTCCCACTTCTTCGCCTTGTGGAGCCGCTTGAGGACGGGCCCGATGCGGGCGGCCTCGGCCTGGGCGGCTTCCTCGCTCGCGGGGGACATGTCGCCGGGGCGGCGGTAGGCGTTGTTCTCACCGTTGTGGGGCGCGCCGTCGACGACACCGGGTTCCACGTAGGGGGAGGCGCCGGGGCCGGGGGTCTGGCTCGCCTCTGGGGAGGCGGAGCCGGAGGCAGCGGTGGTGGTGCCGTGCCGCTGCTCGCCGCAGCCGGTGAGGGATGCTGCGAGGGCGGCGCCTATGAGGAGAGCGGACATCGTGCAGGGGCGCCGCCGCTGGGTTGAGGTGACCATGTTCATGACTCTTCCACGTTCTCGTGGGCACCGTTCCGAAGTCTGACGTCATCGTCTTCGACAAGACCGGCCTCGACATCGCCACCTTGGACCGCATCCCAGCAGAGAAGGTCGTCCTGGCGGTCGAGGTCGTCTCCCCCGGCTCACGGAAGGATGATCGCTTCCTCAAGCCGGGAATGTACGCGGAAGCGGGCATCGCCTACTACTGGCGTGTGGAGCGCGGCGACGAGATCGCCCCGGTCGTCCATGAGTTCTGGCGGCACCACGAGTCCGGCGTATTCGTCCCGAGTCCCGAACGCCCCGTCCACACCGGCAAGCTCACCACCGAGGTGCCCTTCCCGATCGACATCGACCTGCGGAGTCTGATCGAGGTCTGACTAGGCCTGGGCGGCGGGCTGCGCCCGGAACTTTTCGACCAGGGCGGGCGGGGCCTTCTCCGGGGAGCCCGCGTCGTACGGCGGCTGGGGGTCGTACTCGATGAGCAGCTGCACGGTCTGCGCGTGCTCGTCGCCCGCGATCTTCCCGGCGAGGGTGAGCCCCATGTCGATCCCGGCGGAGACGCCCGCCCCGGTGACGTACTTCCCGTCGAACACGACGCGCTGCCCCGTGGAGTCGACCCCGAACTGCTTGATCTGCTCAAGGGCGAGCCAATGGGACGTGGCCCGGCGCCCCTTGAGAAGCCCGGCGGCCGCGAGGATGAGGGACCCGGTGCAGACGGAGGTGGTCCAGGTGGTGGTGGCATCAACGGCGCGCAGCCAGTTCAGCAGGGCCTCGTTCTTGAGATCGGGCTCAGGACTTCCCGGTACGACGACGATGTCCGGGCTGCTGACCTCGGCGAGGGACTTCGTGGCGACGAGGGAGAGGGCGCGGGTGTCGTCGAGTACGGGACCGGCCTGCTCGGCGACGAAGACGACTTCGGCGCCGGGGAGTCCGGCGAGGGTCTGGAAGGGGCCGACGGCGTCGAGAACGGTGAACTTGTCGTAGAGCAGGATCGCTATTTGCATGGGGTCCCTTTCCCGGGGCGATGTCGTGCCGTCCCCCAAGTCTTCAGACGCACCCCGATGGCTGCAATGACGAGTTCCCCGCCTTTTCTGCCATGGGAGGCGTCCGGACGTGGGCCCAGACATGCGTCGACCGCGGTGGCTCCCCTCCGCGCCACCGCGGTCGACCCCCGTTTCCCCCTGCTCCCCCGTATCCCCCGTGCCCCCGTGTCCCCCGTCGGGATGTGAGTCTTAGGCGTCCTTCGCCGGCGGGGTGGGCATGTGACCGTCGCCCAGCGTGGTCACTTCGCCGTCCTTCGGCGGGCTGGGCATGTGGCCGTCGCCGAGTGTCGTGATCTCGCTGTCCTTCGGCGGGACGGGCATGTGGCCGTCGTCCTTGATCGTTGTCTTCTTCTTCGCATCGCTCATGGTGACAACTCCTATGGAATTGCAGGGGCTCTGGGAACTAGATCGCCCGTTCGGAAACTCCCCCGAGGGTTGCCGAACGGGCGATCTAGGGGCCGCTCACGATATATAGGTGGGGCCCAGGCGACCCGTCTGCCCCCCGACGCGACGGATCGATGTGTTGAGAGTGGCAGGCACCCATAAACGTTCGATGAACGCCGCGGGTGGCTCGGTCAAGCCGCCGCGACGGGGTCGAGGAGGGCCCGTACTTCGTCGGCCTCCAGAGCCCCCGCTCCCTCGTGAATGGCCAGAGCTTCCGTCCAGCAGGCCCGTGCGCGGTCGAGTTGCCCGAGATTGTCGAGCGACCTTCCCAGAAGGATCAGTACGTTGGCACGCATCCAATCACCACCCATGCAGCCGGTGGCCAGGGCTTGCTCCGCATGCCTGGCTGCCTGGGCCGAGCGGCCGGCCTGGAGATGCACTTGAGCGATCCGGTAGTGAGTAGTGCCTTCCCAAAGGCGCTGACGGTTCTCCACGAAGACCTGGAGGGCGTCGGCGAGTTCATCAAGAGCCTCCGCATGGCGGCCCGCATGGCTGAGGCTGATCCCGAGGGCGTACTTCGCGTTGGCCAGCCGGAATGTGAGGCCCAGGTCGTCGTAGATGGTCACGCCTTGTCGGGCGAGATCAATTGCCTTGCTCGTGCACCCCATGGAGACGAGTACCCGGGAGAGGTTGCAGAGAGCGCTCGCCTCACCTGGACCGTTGCCATCAGCGCGAAAGGCTTCGATGGCCTTGCGGAAGAAGCTCTCGCTGGCGGCATGCTGATTCATGCAGGCTGCGGTGATCCCCTGCTCATTCGGGGCGTTTCCGCTGGTCCATGGGTCATCGGACTTGAGCGCGAGCTGCGCGGCCTGCTCCAGTTCGGCTGCGGCCTCTTCGAACTGTCCTCCGACCCGGCTGAGTACTTGAGCCAGGCTGACCCGCGCCCGCCCCTCGGCGTACGAGTCGCCTGCAGCCGAAGCGGCATCCCGCGCAGCCACAGTGGCCAACTCATAGCGCAGCGAACTCGCCCCCGACTCCGCCAAGTCCTTGGATGCAAGCAGCAGATCGACCGCCCGCCGCAACGTGCTCGGTCCCAGCGACTGCTGGACGCAGGCCAGGATGCAGGCCGCCTCCGAGTGCAGCCAGTCCAGCGCCTTCGCGTCGTCGCTGAAGTCCTGGCCCACATGCTCGGTCACTTCGAGGTGGTCCACCGTCCGGTCCCCGGGGCGCTCTATCGCGTAGACCCGGGCCGCCGATGCCAGATAGAAGTCCAACAGCCGCGACACCGCCGATTCCCGCTCGGCCGGCGGCAGCTCCCGCTCCGCGCACGCACGCGCGTAGAGCCGAACCAGGTCGTGGTAGCGGTACCGACCCGGAGCCGCCGACTCCACCAGAGAAGTGTCGACCAGTGATTCGAGGAGGTCCTCCGTCTCCTCCGTCGGGAGGTCGAGGACCGCGGCCGCCGCCGCCAGTGAGAGGTCCGGGCCGTCCGCCAGGCCCAGCAAACGGAACGCCCGGGCCTGCGCCGGCTCCAGCTGGCCGTAGCCCAGCTCGAACGTCGCCTTCACCGCCAGGTCGCCCGCCTGGAGTTCGTCGAGGCGCCGCCGCTCGTCCGCCAGTTTCGCGGCCAGCGTCGAGACCGTCCACGTACGGCGGGCCGCCAGGCGGGACGCCGCGATGCGGATCGCCAAGGGCAGGAAGCCGCACGCCGCCACCACGTCGAGCGCGGCCTTCCGCTCCGATGTGACTCTTTCCTCGCCGACGATCCGGGTGAAGAGGAGGAGCGCCTCCTCCGGGGACATGACGTCCAGGTCCACCAGGTGGGCCCCGGCGAGGTCCACCATCCGGATCCGGCTCGTCACCAGGGCCGCGCAGCCCTCCATGCCCGGCAGGAGCGGCCTCACCTGCGCCGCGTCACGTGCGTTGTCCAGGACCACGAGGACCCGACGGCCGTCCAGGACCGACCTGTACAGCGCCGCCCTCTCCTCCAGGGAGTCCGGTATCGCCGAGTCGGCCGTCCCCAGGGCCCGCAGGAACGCGCCCAGCACCGTCTCCGGTTCCGCCGCCCTCGAACCCGCGCCCTGAAGGTCCACGTACAACTGCCCGTCGGGGAAGTAGGTGCGGGCCACGTGCGCCACGTGGACGGCGAGCGTCGTCTTGCCCACGCCCCCGATGCCCGCGAGCGCCGAGACCGCCATCACCCGGCCCTCCGCCGCCGACAGGATCTCGCTCAGCTCGGAGACGAAAGATGCCCGGCCCGTGAAGTCAGGGACGGTGGCGGGGAGTTGGGCTGGGCGCACCGCCGCTGCCGCCGGCTCAGGGGCCGCCGCCGAGGGTTCCGCGAGCGCCGGGTCCGCCTGGAGGATCCGCTGCTGAAGTTCCTTCAGACCCGGGCGCGGGTCCACCCCCAGTTCGTCGGCCAGCAGGCGGCGCGTGTCCGCGTAGACCGCGAGCGCCTCCGCCTGGCGTCCGCTGCGGTACAGCGCCAGCATCAGGAGTTCGCGCAGGCGCTCCCGCAGGGGGTGTGCGGCCGTCAGCGCCGTCAGCTCCGAGACCGCCTCCGCGTGGCAGCCGACCTCCAGGTCCATGTCCAGACGGGATTCGAGGAGCTGGAGGCGCCACTCCTCCAGGCGCGTGCGCTCCGTCTCCGCGTAGGGACCGGGGACGTTCGCCAGAGGTTCGCCGTCCCACAGGCTCAGCGCCTTGTTGACCAGGGAGCGCGCCTGGCAGAGGTCGGACACCCCTCGTGCCTTCTCCGCCTCCGCCCACAGGTCCTCCGCCAGTGCCAGGTCCAGGGCGCCGTCGGCCACCGCGATCGAGTAGCCGCCCGACTCGCTGACCAGGACACCGGCCGGGAGCACCTTGCGCAGGCGCGACGCGTACGTACGGACCGCGGCCAGTGCCTGTGAGGGCGGTTCCTCGCCCCAGAGGGCGTCGATCAGTTCGTGTGCCGTCGCCGTGCGGCCGTCACGCAGCAGGAGCGCCGCGAGCAGGGCCCGCTGCTGCGGAGAGCCCATGGACAGCTGCTCGGCGCCGTGCCACGCACGTACGGGGCCGAGCACGCTGAAGTGCGGTCTCAGGCCCTCGGGGGCGTTCCCCGGGGCCGGACGCCGCTGGTCCGGTACTCGCGGTACAACGTCCATCGCTCCCCCTGCTGCCCTTCCGTGCCCGGCCGTCACCGGGTCTGGTCGTGCGCGCGGGTCTGCCCTGCCCGCGATTGTCGCTCTTTGCCTGGTTCCGTTCTCCACCTGGCCCTTGCTCCCCGCCAGTTTGCCTTGTTCATGGCGGATACGTCAGCCGTGCGAGACGGCTCTCACAGGGTCCACGCACTCGGCGGCCGGTAATGGACGGGGGATGGACGGCCGGCCGATCACCGATGGATAGCTGACGGGGAGCTGACGGGTCGTCAGATCAGCGCTACCGTGGAGCACATGGAGACCACTGAGACCTTGCCGACGTTCCCGAGGATCATCTCGGTGGACGACCACACCGTTGAGCCCGCTCATGTCTGGCAGGACCGGCTCCCGTCGAAGTACCGGGACAGCGGGCCCCGCGTCGTCCGGGCGCCCCTGAAGTCGATGAGCTTCCTGGGCGGGAAGTTCGCCCCCGTGATGGGGGCGAAGGGGGACGAAGGGCCCATAGGGGACTGGTGGATCTACGAGGACCTGCACCGGCCCCTCACCCGCCTCGACACCTCCGTGGGGTGCGACAGGGACGAGATCAAGCTCGAGGTCATCACGTACGAGCAGATGCGCCCGGGATCCTTCAGCGTGCCCGACCGCCTCGCCGACATGGACGTCAACCACGTCCAGTCCGCCCTCTGCTTCCCCACCTTCCCCCGCTTCTGCGGGCAGACGTTCACCGAGGCCAAGGACCGCGAACTCGGCCTGCTCGGTGTGCGGGCGTACAACGACTGGATGGTGGACGAGTGGTGCGGCCCCGACGCGCAGGGCCGTCTCATCCCCCTCACTCTCATTCCGCTCTGGGACGCCGAGCTCGCCGCCGCCGAGGTCCGCCGCAACGCGGCCCGCGGCGTGCGTGCCGTCGCCTTCTCCGAGATACCGCCGCACCTGGGCCTGCCCTCCATCCACACGGACGAGTGGGATCCCTTCCTGCGGGCCTGCGACGAGACCGGCACCGTCATCGCCATGCACATCGGGTCGAGCAGCAAGATGCCGAGCACGTCCGCGGACGCGCCGCCCGCCGTCGGTTCCACCATCACCTTCGCCAACTGCTGCTTCTCGATGGTCGACTGGCTGATGAGCGGCAAGTTCGAGCGCTTCCCGAACCTCAGGATCATGTACGCGGAGGGGCAGATCGGGTGGATCCCCTACATCCTTGAGCGCGCCGACGTGGTCTGGGAGGAGAACCGCGGGTGGGGCGGGGTGGCCGACAAGGTGCACCGGCCGCCGTCCGAGCTCTTCACCGAGCACGTCTACGGCTGCTTCTTCGACGACGCCTTCGGGCTGAAGAATCTCGACTCGATCGGTGTCGGGAACGTCCTGTACGAGACCGACTATCCGCACTCCGACTCGACCTGGCCCAAGTCCAGGGAGGTGGGGGAGTCGCAGATGGGGCACCTCGCGCCGGACGTCGTCGACCGGATCGTGCGGGGCAACGCCATCGACCTGCTGGGGCTCACGGACGACGGGCTGTGGCCGGGGCCCGGGGCGTAAGTGCTCATGTGCTGCCGGGTGGCTGCTCTGGGGGAGGGCGGCTGCCCGGCGGGTCCTTGTCGCGTCGCCCGCCGAGTTGCCCGTCCCTCAACCCTTGCCTGACGGACCGTCAGCTACGACGATGTGTCCGTCGCCGTATATGACAGACCGTCAGATCAAGGTGAGGGGTCGGGTTCCCATGGCTGCCAACGCGCTGGCGCACATCTTCCCGCAAGGGCGACTGGTCTACGGGATGCAGCTCCCGATCCAGTCCCAGAGTGTCATGTACGCGGAGGCGTGGGAGGCGGACGCCGCCGCCGAGGATCTCGCCGAGATCGCCCGCACCGCCGACCGCGGCGGCTTCGCGTACATCGCGAGCTGTGACCACGTGGCCATCCCGCGGCGGCTCGCCGACACCATGAGCACCGTCTGGTACGACCCGGTGGCCACCCTCTCCTTCCTCGCCGGGATCACCGAGAACGTACGGCTGATGAGTCATGTCGCCGTCGTCGGTCTGCGGCATCCGCTGGTCAGCGCCAAGCAGTACGCCACCCTGGACCGGCTCAGCGGCGGGCGGCTGATCCTGGGGGTGGGGGCCGGGCACGTGCAGGAGGAGTTCGACGCCGTCGGGGCCGACTTCGCGCGGCGCGGGCCCGTGCTCGACGAGACCGTCGACGCGCTGAAGGCCTCGCTCGGCGCCGAGGAATTTCCCGAACACCACGGCGAGCACTACGACTTCAGCGACCTGGGCCAGCAGCCGCGGCCCGTGCAGGAACGCGTGCCCATCTGGGTGGGCGGCTCGTCGCCCGCGGCCGTCCGCAGGGCCGCGGTGCGCGGCGACGGGTGGCTGCCGCAGGGCGACCCGCGCGACAAGCTGCCCGCGCAGATCGCCAGGCTCAAGCGGCTGCGCGAGGAGGCGGGGGTGGCGGAGCCGATCGTCGTGGGGGCGATCGCCGAGCCCCTGTACGTGGGGGAGCCCGGCTGGTCCGTGGGGCGGCGCACGCTCAGCGGGAAGCCGGATGCCCTCGCCGAGTCGCTGCGCGCGTACGGGGCGATGGGGGTGCAGCAGATCCAGGTGCGGTTCCGCTCGCGCAGCCGTACCGAACTCACCGACCAGATGGCCGCGTTCGCCGCCGATGTCGCCCCGCACCTCAACTGAGCATCCGTATCTCGACCACTGAGCATCCGCATCTCGACGGATACCCCGCATCTCGACGGAAATCCCGCACCGCAACTGAGACCCCGCACCGGCCTCGCAACCTCTCGGACCTCATTCAAGGAGACAGGTATGGGCAAGCTGGACGGCCGCGTCGTCATCGTCACCGGCGGGGCGCGCGGGCAGGGTGAGCAGGAGGCGCGGCTCTTCGCGGCCGAGGGGGCGAGGGTCGTCATCGGCGACGTGCTCGACGACCAGGGCGAGGCGCTCGCCAAGGAGCTCGGCGGGGACGTGGCCAGGTTCGTGCACCTCGACGTCAGCCAGGAGGCCGACTGGACCGCGGCGGTCGGCGCCGCCAAGGACGCCTTCGGGAAGATCGACGGCCTGGTCAACAACGCCGGGATCCTGCGCTTCAACGAGCTGGTCAGCACCCCGCTGGAAGAGTTCCAGCAGGTCATCCAGGTCAACCAGATCGGCTGCTTCCTCGGCATCCGCACCGTCGCGCCCGAGATCGAGGCCGCCGGCGGCGGGACCATCGTGAACACCGCGTCGTACACGGCGATGACGGGCATGGCGTACGTCGGCGCGTACGCCGCGACCAAGCACGCCATCCTCGGGCTCACCCGCGTCGCCGCGATGGAGCTCGCCGCCAAGAACATCCGTGTCAACGCCGTCTGCCCGGGTGCCGTCGACACCCCGATGACCAACCCCGCGCAGCTCGACCCGACCGCCGACCCCACCGAGGCGCAGGAGGCCGTCGCCGAGCTGTACAAGAAGCTCGTGCCGCTGGGGCGGATCGGGAAGCCCGAGGAGGTCGCCGCCCTCGCCCTCTTCCTGACCGGGGACGACTCGGCGTACATCACCGGGCAGCCGTTCGTCATCGACGGAGGGTGGCTCGCGGGGGTCAGCATTGTCTGACGTCGCGTCAGTAGGTGGGCGCCCAGGTATTGACGGTCCTCGCGGCCGGTGGAACAGTCGACGCATCGCAATCTGACGGTTCGTCAGAAACTCGTTCGTCAGAAACTCACGAGGATGGTGAACCTCCTTGGAATTCGGTCTCTTTGTACAGGGATATGTGCCCGCCAAGCGGGCCAAGGTCGACCCCGAAGCCGAGCACAAGGCGCTCATCGAGGAGACCGAGTACGTCATCCAGGCGGACAAGTCCGGCTTCAAGTACGCCTGGGCCTCCGAGCACCACTTCCTGGAGGAGTACTCGCACCTCTCCGCCAATGACGTCTTCCTCGGCTATCTCGCCCACGCCACCGACCGCATCCACCTGGGCTCCGGCATCTTCAACCCGCTCGCCCCGGTGAACCACCCGGTCAAGGTCGCCGAGAAGGTCGCCATGCTCGACCATCTCTCCGAAGGACGCTTCGAGTTCGGGTCCGGGCGAGGCGCCGGGTCGCACGAGATATTGGGTTTCATGCCGGGCATCACCGACATGAACCACACCAAGGAACTCTGGGAAGAGACCATCGCCGAGTTCCCCAAGATGTGGCTCCAGGACGAGTACGTCGGCTTCCAGGGCAAACACTGGTCGCTGCCGCCCCGCAAGATCCTGCCCAAGCCGTACGGCAAGGCGCACCCGGCGATGTGGTACGCCGCCGGGTCCCCGCCCTCGTATGCGATGGCAGGAAAGAAGGGGCTCGGGGTACTGGGCTTCAGCGTGCAGAAGGTCTCCGACATGGAGTGGGTCCTGGAGTCGTACAAGACGGCCGTGAAGGACGCCGAGCCGGTCGGCGCCTTCGTCAACGACAACGTCATGGTGACCTCGACCGCGATCTGCGCGGAGACGCACAAGAAGGCGGTCGAGATCGCGGTGAGCGGGGGTCTCAACTACCTCCAGTCGCTGCTCTTCCGCTACCACGACACCTTCCCGCGGCCCGAGGGCATCCCCGAATGGCCCGAGCTGCTGCCCGAGTACAGCGAGGAGATCATCGAGCTGCTCATCGCCGAGGAGCTGATGATCTGCGGTGACCCGGACGAGGTGCTCACGCAGTGCAAGCGGTGGGAGCAGGCCGGGGCCGATCAGCTCAGCTTCGGGCTTCCGATCGGGATCTCGCCCGAGGACACGAAGAACACGATCAAGCTGATCGGTGAGCACGTGATTCCGAAGATCGATACGGATCCTGTGCACCGGACCACGCGTATGCGGGGTGCCTCCGGCGGTTGAGCCGCCCCCTCTTGCTGCCCCGGCCTTCCCTTCCCGGACGGAGGTCGGGGCACCCTCTTCGCCCTTCGGGCGTGTCCTCAAACGCCGGACGGGCTTTCTCCCGCCCACCCACCCGCTCTCCGAAGGGGGACCACACCCGCCATGCTCGACCACCTGATCAAAGGCGCGACCGTAGTCGACGGAACCGGCGCCCCCGCATTTACCGCCGACGTCGGCATCAGGGACGGGCGCATAGCCGTCGTCGCCGAACCCGGCACCATCCAGGAGTCCGCCACCACCAGCGAGGACGCCCAAGGGCGCGTCCTCGCACCCGGGTTCGTCGACCCGCACACGCACTACGACGCCCAGCTCTTCTGGGACCCCTACGCGACCCCCTCCCTGAACCACGGCGTCACCACCGTCGCGGGCGGCAACTGCGGCTTCACGCTTGCTCCGTTGAACCCCGCTCGGCCCGAAGACGCCGACTACACGCGGCGGATGATGTCCAAGGTCGAGGGCATGTCGCTGGTGGCCCTCGAAGAGGGCGCGCCCTGGACGTGGAGCTCGTTCGGCGAGTATCTGGACGCCCTGGACGGGCGCGTCGCCGTCAACGCGGGCTTCATGGTGGGGCATTGCGCGCTGCGGCGGTACGTCATGGGCGCGGATGCCGTGGGTGGGCAGCCCTCTCCCGAGCAACTCGAGGAGATGCTGCGGCTCTTCCATGACGCCATGGACGCGGGTGCCTGGGGCCTGTCCACCACGCAGTCGTCCACGCACTCCGACGGCGACGGCGAGCCCGTGGCCTCACGGCACGCGAAGCCCGACGAGCTGCTCGCCCTCAGCCGGGCCGTCGCCGAGCACGAGGGCACCCAGCTGGAGGCCATCGTCGCGGGATGTCTCGATCAGTTCAGCGACGACGAGATCGATCTGTTCGTCGAGATGAGCGCCGCCGCCGGGCGGCCGCTGAACTGGAACGTCCTCACCATCGACTCCGCAGTGCCCGAACGCGTACCGCGCCAGCTGAGCGCCAGCGAGCGCGCCCGCGAGGCCGGTGGCCGCATCGTGGCCCTGACCATGCCGATCCTCACCCCCATGAACATGTCGCTGGGCACCTTCTGCGCGCTGAACCTCATCCCGGGGTGGGGCGACGTGCTCGGCCTCCCGGTCCCCGAGCGCATCGCCAAGCTGCGCGACCCCGACGTCAGGGGCGAGATGCTGCGGCGCGCCGACAGCAAGGAAGCCGGGGTCTTCCGGCGGCTCACGCACTTCGACCGGTACGTCATCGGGGACACGTACTCCAAGGAGAACGAAGGCCTCACCGGCCGCGTCGTCGGTGACATCGCCGCCGAGCGCGGCCAGGAGGCCTTCCAGTGCCTCGTCGAGATCTGCGCCAACGACGATCTGCGTACGGTGCTCTGGCCCATGCCCTCGGACAACGACCCCGACTCGTGGGCCCTGCGCCAGGAGACCTGGCAGCACGAGGACGTCATGCTGGGCGGCTCCGACGCGGGCGCGCACCTGGACCGGATGTGCGGCGCCCCGTACACGACCCGGTTCATCGGGGACTGCCTGCGGGGCCGCAAGCTGGTCGGCCTGGAGCAGGCGGTCAAGATGCTCACCGACGACCCCGCGCAGCTCTTCGGGCTGCGGGAGAGGGGCCGTATCGAGGAGGGCTTCCACGCCGACCTCGTCCTCTTCGACCCCGAGCGCATCGACGCGGGCAAGGCCACGCTGGTGCACGACCTGCCGGGCGACAGCCCGCGCCTCGACTCGAAGGCGATCGGCATCAACGCCGTCTGGGTGAACGGAGTCGAGGCGATCCGGGAGGACCGGGTGACGGGCGCGACGCCCGGCACGGTCCTGCGGTCGGGCCGGGACACGCGGACGGTGAGCACCAAGTGAGCAGCCGACGTGGCCAACTCCCGCAGGAGCAGCGGCTGTTCATCGGCGGCGAGTGGACAGAGCCCGGCGGTGGTCACTATGAGGTGATCAACCCGGCCACCGAAGACGTCGTGGGCCTGGCCCCCGAGGCGAGCCGCGAGCAGGTGCACGCGGCGGCCGGCGCGGCCCGTGAGGCCTTCGCCACCTGGTCGCGCACGACGCCCGAGGAGCGGGCCACGGTCCTCGACCGCGCCGCGTCGATCATGGAGCGCGACTTCGCCGCGTACGCGGAACTCGCCCAGGCCGAGAGCGGCGCGACGACCGGCACGGCGCGTGGGATGCAGGTCGCGGTGTCGGTGGCGCGCTTCAAGCGGTACGCGAAGGGCGCCCTGGAGCCGGTCGAGGCGGGCCTTCCCCCGCAGATCAACGAGGCGGGCCCGATGGGCAAAGCGGGCGTCGTGGGGGCGCTCACCGTCCGCCAGCCGGTGGGAGTCGTCACCTGCGTCACCTCGTACAACAACCCGTGGGCCAACCCGGCGGGCAAGGTGGCACCCGCCCTGGCCATGGGCAACACGGTCGTCGTGAAGCCCGCACCGCAGGACCCGCTGTCGGTGTACCGGATGGCGGCGGCCCTTGAGGAGGCCGGGGCGCCGCCGGGAGTGGTGAACGTGGTGAGCGGCGCGCGCCCGGAGGTGGGCGAGGCGGCCGTGGACTCTCGGGACGTCGACATGGTGAGCTTCACCGGCTCGACGTCGGTGGGGCAGCGGATCGCCGAGGTGTGCGGCCGCGACATGAAGCGGCAGCTGATGGAGCTGGGCGGCAAGGGCGCGGCGCTCGTCTTCGAGGACGCGGACCTGGACTCGGCGGTGGCGGGGATCGGCACGACGTTCTCCTTCTACAGCGGACAGATCTGCACGGCCCCGACGAGGGTCATCGCGCACCGCGCGATCTACGACGCCCTGATCGAGAAGTTGACGGGCTACATCGGCTACATGAAGGTCGGCGACCCCCGGGAGAAGGGGACGGTCGTCGGCCCGGTGATCTCGGCGGCGCACCGGGACCGCATCGAGTCGTACGTGGAGCTCGGCCGCAAGGAAGGCGCGCGGGTCGTCGCGGGCGGCGAGCGCCCGGCCTCGTTCGAGAAGGGCTTCTACGTCGCCCCGACGCTGCTCGCGGACTGCACGAACGACATGAGGGTGGTCCGGGAGGAGATCTTCGGCCCGGTCGTGGTGGTGGTCCCCTTCGAGGACGAGGAGGAGGGCATCGCCCTGGCCAACGACAGCGACTACGGCCTTCTCGACTACGTCTGGTCGGGCGACGTGGCCCGCGCCTTCCGCGTCGCGCGGCGGCTGCGGGCGGGCGGGGTCGGCGTGAACACGATCGGCAGGAACATGGAGGCGCCGTTCGGAGGGTTCAAGAAGAGCGGGGTGGGCCGGGACGTGGGCTCGTACGCGCTGCACGCGTACAGCGAGCTGCAGTCGATCGTGTGGCCCGGGTGATGCGGCCCGGGTGATGCGGTCCGGCTGATGTCCGGTATGTGGACCCTGGAGGGATGCTCGGGAAAATTTTGAAGTGGGGCAAAACGGACAGTGCTGCGGTTCCCGCATACCGGACGGTCTGGCTTTTGCCTGGCAATGAGTAACCGATTCGGTTGACTGGTGAAGCAATCAATGGGTCATGCCCCGATTCGCCCATGGATTGCAAGCCGGTAGATCCGGATGTTCATCCTCCGCATGTGGAAACCGCAGCCCTTAACGTCCTGTTCATGACCCAGTTGGACGTACGGCCCCAGGCCGGAGACACGGTAAACGGCGCCCCCGACGGGGGCGTACGCGCCAAAGGCCTCGGCGGGAACTCCGTCGGGCTCATGGGCAGCGCCGTCATCGGCATCTCCACCGTCGCCCCCGTCTACTGCCTGACGTCGACCCTCGGCTCCACGGCCGGCGAGGTCGGCCTGGCCATGCCCGCGGTCTTCCTCGCGGGCTTCCTGCCGATGCTCCTGGTGGCCTTCGCCTACCGCGAGCTCAACAAGGCCATGCCGGACTGCGGCACGTCCTTCACCTGGACGGTCAAGGCCTTCGGCCCCCGGATCGGCTGGATGTGCGGCTGGGGCCTGGTCATCGCCACGATCATCGTCCTGTCGAACCTGGCGGGCGTGGCGACCTCGTACTTCTGGCTCCTGGCGGGCGAGATCACGGGCAACGACTCGGTGGCGGCCCTGGACGACAACAAGGCCGTGCACATCCTCACGTGCCTGGCCCTGATCGCCGCGGCGACGGCGATCAGTTATCGGGGGATGACGGCCACGAAGGGGGTGCAGTACCTCCTGGTCGGCCTTCAGCTGGTGGTCCTCGCGCTCTTCGTCGTGATGGCCCTGGGCAAGGCCCGCAGCGGGGACATCGCCGGATCCATGGACTTCTCCTGGTCCTGGCTGAACCCGTTCTCCGTCCAGTCCTTCGGCGCCTTCACGGCCGGTCTCTCCCTGTCGATCTTCATGTTCTGGGGATGGGACGCGTGCCTGACCGCCAATGAGGAGACCACCGGCAGCGAGAAGACCCCGGGCCGCGCGGCGCTCATCTCGATGGTCGTCCTGATCGGCTCCTACCTCGCCACCGGAATCGCCGCCCAGATGGCCGTCGGCTCCGGCGACAAGGGCCTCGGCCTCGCCAACCCGGACACCTCCGACAACGTCTTCGCCGCGCTCGCCGGGCCCATCATGGGCAGCGGCCTGGGCATCCTGCTCTTCGTCGCCGTCCTCGCCTCGGCCGCCGCGAGCCTGCAGACCACGTTCATCCCGGTGGCCCGCACGGTCCTCGCGATGTCGACGTACGAGGCACTGCCGCCGTCCTACGCGCGCGTGCACCCCCGGTTCAAGACCCCGGGCCGCGCGACCGTCGTCGCGGGCGTCGCGACCGGCGTCTTCTACACAGTCATGACGCTGGTCTCCGAGCACGTCCTGGTCGACACGATCTACGCGCTCGGCCTCATGATCTGCTTCTACTACGCGCTGACGGCCTTCGCCTGCGCCTGGTACTTCCGCCGCGAGCTGTTCTCGTCCGCGCGCGACTTCGCCTTCAAGGGCTTCTTCCCGGTGTTCGGCGGCATCCTGTTGACCGCGGTCTTCGTCAAGACCCTTGTGGACATGTGGAACCCCGCCTACGGCAGCGGCTCCTCCGTCTTCGGCGTCGGCTCGGTCTTCGTGATCGGCGTGGGCCTGCTGCTGCTCGGCGTGGTGATCATGCTGGTGATGGGCCGCAAGAGCCCGGCGTTCTTCCGGGGCGAGGTCCTGAAGCGGGACACGCCGGCGCTGGTCGTCGCGGACTGAGCCCTGGCCCCGCCTGACCGCCGGTGGGGGCTGGCGGCGCAGTTCCCCGCGCCCCTGAGGCAGCGGCTTCGCCGCGCCTCATGAAGGCGCACGCAGTGCGCCTTTCAGGGGCGCGGGGAACTGCGCGAGCAACCACGACGCACCCGCGGTCGGCGGCGCACCCGAACCGAAGGGGTAGGGGAAGCCGTCGTCGCCCTGCTAGCTCCGGCCCAGGAACACCGGGTTCGTGAACGCCGTCAGGGGGCCCGGGAGGCTCGGCACCGTCGGGGCGTGGCGGACCTCGGCTCGTACGTAGGCTGAGTACGACGGCGTCGTCCGCCACTCCGCCGTGCCCGATCCGGAGGCGGGCAGTGCCGGTGACGTGAACAGGACGCCCTGGTCCGTCACGAAGCGGATCGTGCAGCCGGGGGCGCCCGTGACGTCCAGGCGGATCGTCACCGGGGCGTCCTGCTCGACGTAGAGGCGCTCGCCGATGCCTGCTTGTTTGCCCTTGCCGCCCGTGGCCGTGAACTTGAGGGTGACGTTCTTGTTCTCGGCGACGTAGCTGTGGCCCGCGCGGATGCCCGCCTGGATGGCGTCGCGGGTCAGGTCGTCCGCGAGGACCACCGTCTGCGGGGTGCCGATGGGGTCGGGGTCGCGGTGGGCGTCGCTGTTGCCCATGGCCGGGATCCACGGCTTGCGGCCCCGGACGGAGGCGACCAGGGTGCTGTCCCAGTCGGCGAGGGAGATCTCGTCGTCCGGGGTGTAGGTGCCGTTCCACACCTCCACCGCGTCCGCTTCCCCGAAGCCGAACTTCCAGTTGCAGCCGATGCAGGTGGCGTGCGGGTGGGCGGGGACCACGAGGCCGCCCGCGTCGCGGACCTCGCGGGCGTACTTGCCGAAGCGGTTGTCGCGGGCGCGGTAGCGCCAGTCGATGAACGTGCCGGGGTCCGTGCCGAGCGCGACCACGTGGCCGTTGCGCGTGGTGACCTCCTCGCCCAGCATGACGAGCAGGTCGTCGCCCGCCTCGTCGGCCCAATGGGCGTGCGCGGAGTGCGTGTTGTGGTCGGAGGAGTTGATGAAGTCGAGGCCCGCCGCGCGCGCGAGGGCCGCGATCTCGGCCGGGGTGCGCCTGCCGTCGGAGTACCAGGAGTGCAGGTGGCAGTCGCCGCGGTACCAGGCGCGGCCCCGCCCCTTCGCCCGCTCCGGCGGATAGATGGGCCGGACCGTCTTGCCGGGCGCCCCGTACTTGAGGGTGATCGTGACCTCGTAGGGCAGGCCCTGCGGGGCGACCGTGTACGGGCCGAGCGCGATGTTCCAGGTGCCCGCCTTGACCGGTCCCGGGATGTAGCCGGGGGTCGCGTCGTCGGCGCGGATGAAGAACTCCGTGCGCGCGCCGCCCGACCAGCCGCGGAATCCCTTGCCGCCGAGTGCGGTGCCGCGCTGGTCGAAGATGCCGATGTCGAGCGCGTTGCCCTGGGTGCCCGCCGGGACCGTGACCTTCTCGTAGGTGTACGCGACGTGGATCTCCCGTACGCCGTCCGGGACTTCGACCGGCAGATACACGAAGTCGGGTGACCCGGTGGGCAGCGTGCCGCGCACCACCTTGGTCTCGTCGTCACTTCCGGATGCGCGCCCCGAGGCGCTCGCGAAGCTCACGCTGTTCAACGTAAGCGCGGCGGCGGCTCCCGTCACGAGCAGACCGCGCCGGTTGAGGGGTGTGTTGGCGGGTCTGGCCCGGTGGTGTTCGTCCTCGCACATGTGTCGGCTCCCCAGGGTGTCGGAAGGGACTGCAGGGCAACCCTGGTATTGAGCCGTGAACTCTCCGGCAAGGGAAGGCAATTGACAGACTTACGCCCGGTGTCGCTCAGCCGTTACGGCGGGCCTTGCGCACGCGGCGCAGGGCGTACAGGACGATGACGACGATCGCGATGACGGCGATGATCCCGATGATCAGCCCGGCCCCGCCCTTGGACTTCTTCTTTTTCTTCTTCTTGGGCTTGGCCTTGGGCTTGGTCGGTGACTCGTCCGCCGCCCTGGTGTCCGTCCTCGCGGCAGCGGCACCTGTCGCGAGCGTCGTCGAAGCGGCTGCCGATGCCGATGCCGATGCCGATGCCGCCGCCGTCCGTGGAGTGGCCGCGTAGGCCCCCGCCGACGCCGTGCCGCCCAGTAGCGCGCCGAGCAGCAGCAGTACGGTCGCGAAGCGAAGTCGCATGAGGAAACCCCCCGATTCCTTCGATTCCGGCGGATCCTAGGGCATGCGGAGCCCCGCGCCTAGGTGCTCGCGCCCGCCGCACGAAGCACGGCGGCCGTCTCCTCGTGCGATCCCTGCGTCGCCCAGTACAGCGGGGTGTTGCCCGTGCCGCCGTCCTCGCGGAGGTTGGGGTCCGCGCCGTGGGCGAGGAGTTCGCGCACGGCTTCGGTGTGGCCCCAGCAGGCCGCCGCACACAGCGGTGTCCCCTGGTCGCCGTGGCCGCTCTCGGTGTCGGGGTCGGCGCCTGCCGCCAGGAGCGCCCGGACGATGGGCGCCGTGCCGTGGACGGACGCTCCGTACAGCGGGGTCGTGCCGTCGGGGTCGGCGGCCCGCGGGTCCGCGCCCGCTCGCAGCAGAGCCTTCGCCTGGGTCGTGCAGCCCAGCTGCGCTGCCAGGACCAGCTTCTTCGTCTGCTTCTTGTGGCGCCGTCTGCTCATGAGGGGCAGGGTAGTTCGGCGGGTGTGCGAGGTGGTCGGATTTTCCGCTCCCCCGTGCGGCGGAGGACCGCGGCCCGCGCTCGGCCCGTACGCCGATGTGAGAGGCACGGGCCCGCGGCCAGCATGGCCCGCATGCTGAACGTGCTGAACGTGCTGAAGACGACCGCGCTGCCCGACGTGCCCCGCTGGGCCGTGCTCGCCGCCCATGCCGTCCCCCTGGCCACCCTCCCCTCCGCGTTGTGGCGGATCGCCCTCGTCGCCGGGCTCCCGGTGGCCGACGAGCCCGTCAGGGGCTGGGCGGCGGTGCTCTACGTCCTGGGGCTCAGCGTCGTGTCCGAGGGCCTGGCCCTGCTGACGCTCGGCCTGGTGCGGGGGTGGGGCGAGGTCGTGCCGGGGTGGATACCGCTGCTCGGCGGGCGCAGGGTGCGGCCGCTCGCCGCGGTGGTCCCGGCCCTGCTCGGGGCGGCCGGTCTCTTCGCGATCATGGGCTGGTTCGCCTACGCCCAGTACGCGGGCCTGGGTCCGGGTGTCACCGGCAGCGCGGCCAAGGAGGCGGTCCTCGTGGCCTGTTATGCGCCGCTCGTCCTGTGGGCCCCGCTGCTCGTCGCGGTGACGGCCGCGTACTACCGGAGGCGGAGGGGAGGTGCGGGCGCGGCATGGACTCCTGCGGCGCCGGCGGCTAGTAAGTGAGCCCCGCTCGCGTACGGGAGTCCGTGCGCGAGCGGCACGGCGACGTACGACGACGTGACCGGAGGCCACCACATGCGAGTTGCCGCCACCCTCTACCTCACCGACGAGACCATCGCCCCGATCCGCCTGGCCCGTGAGCTGGAGCAGCGAGGGTTCGCGGCGCTCTACCTCCCCGAGCACTCCCACATCCCCGTCTCCCGCGAGACGCCCTACCCCGGCGGTGAACTCCCGCCCGAGTGCGCCCGCATGCTGAGCCCCTTCGTCGCCCTCGCCCAGGCCGCCGCCGTCACCGACCGGCTCGGACTCGGCACGAACATCACGCTCGTCGGGCAGCACGACCCGATCGACCTCGCCAAGCAGATCGCGACCCTCGACCACCTCTCCGGCGGCCGTCTCACCCTCGGCATCGGCTACGGCTGGAACAAGGAGGAGGCCGCCGACCACGGCGTCGAGTGGCGCACGCGGCGCGCGCTCGTGCGCGACCGGATGGCGGTCATGAGGGCGCTGTGGGCCGAGCAACCGACCTCGTACGAGGGTGAGTTCGGGAGTGTGCGGGCCAGTGAGGCCCACCCGAAGCCGGTGCGTGCGCCCCGCCCGCGCAAGGAGGGCCCGCTCCACGGCCCCCGCACCCTCATCGGCGGAGCCGCGGGCCCCAAGCTGTTCGCGCACATCGCGGAGTACGCCGACGGCTGGCTGCCCATCGGGGGCGGCGGACTGCGCGAGACGCTCCCCGCGCTGCGCACCGCCTGGGCGGACGCGGGCCGCGACCCCGCCGGCCTGTACGTGGCGCTGTCCGCCGTCGAGCCGACCGAGGGCAAGCTCGCGCACTACGAGGAGCTCGGCGTGGACGAGGTCGTCGTGCAGCTTCCGGCGGGCGGGGAAACGGAGGTGCTCCGGGTGCTCGACGGGTTCGAGCGATACGTGCACCTCACACCCGCCCCCGCCGGGCAGGACCGAACCAGCACTGACCTGTAGCTGTTTCTCCGGGAGGTCGCTCGTATGCTCGGACGCATGACCAACAGCGCGCCGCAGGACCCAGGCCATCAGGAGTCGGCCCCCGCGCCGGCCCGACCCACCGCCAACGCCATGCGCCGCGCCCTCAAACGGGCCAGGGACGGCGTCGCGCTCGACACCGCCGAGGCCGCCGTGCTGCTCCAGGCGCGCGGCGACGACCTGAAGGACCTCGCCACGTCCGCCGCGCGGGTGCGTGACGCGGGGCTCGCGGCGGTGGGGCGGCCGGGCGTCATCACGTACTCGAAGAAGGTCTTCATCCCGCTGACCCGGCTGTGCCGGGACAAGTGCCACTACTGCACCTTCGTGACCGTCCCCGGCAAGCTGCGGCGCGAGGGGCACGGGATGTTCCTCTCGCCGGACGAGGTCGTCGACATCGCACGGCGCGGGGCGGAAATGGGCTGCAAGGAAGCCCTGTTCACGCTCGGCGACCGGCCCGAGGACCGCTGGCCCGAGGCGCGCGAGTGGCTGGAGGCGGAGGGCTACGACGACACGCTCGCCTACGTCCGCGCGATGGCGATCCGGGTCCTGGAGGAGACGGGCCTGCTCCCGCACCTCAACCCCGGCGTCATGACCTGGACCGACCTCCAGCGGCTCAAGCCCGTCGCGCCGTCCATGGGCATGATGCTGGAGACGACGGCGACGCGGCTGTGGAGCGAGCCGGGCGGTCCGCACCACGGGTCGCCCGACAAGGAGCCCGCGGTCAGGCTGCGGGTCCTGGAGGACGCGGGGCGCTCGAACGTCCCCTTCACCACCGGGGTCCTGATCGGGATCGGCGAGTCGTACGAGGAGCGGGCGGACGCGCTCTTCCGCCTCCGCTCGACGCAGCGTTCGTACCACGGCATCCAGGAAGTCATCGTCCAGAACTTCCGCGCCAAGCCGGACACGGCCATGCGCGGCATGCCGGACGCCGAGCTGGAGGAGCTCGCCGCGTGCATCGCGGTGGCCCGGCACATCCTCGGCCCGAGCGCCCGCATCCAGGCGCCGCCGAACCTGGTGGACGCGGAGTACGCGCTGCTCATCGGCGCGGGCATCGACGACTGGGGCGGCGTATCGCCCCTCACGCCCGACCACGTGAACCCCGAGCGCCCCTGGCCGCACATCGACGAGCTGGCGGCCAAGACCGCGGAGGCGGGCTTCACGCTGCGCGAACGGCTCACGATCTACCCGGAGTTCATCGAGCGCGGCGAGCCCTGGCTCGACCCGCGCCTGCTGCCGCACGTGCGCGCGCTCGTCGACCCGGAGACGGGCCTGGCGAACGAGGACGCACGGCCGAGCGGACTGCCCTGGCAGGAACCGGACGAGGGGTACGTCGCCTCGTCCGGCCGCACGGACCTGCACCGCACCATCGACACGACCGGCCGCACCTCCGACCGCCGCGACGACTTCGACGAGGTGTACGGCGACTGGGAGGCCCTGCGCGAGCAGGCCGCGCCCGGCATGGTCCCCTCGCGCATCGACGGCGACGTGCGCGCGGCCCTGAAGACGGCCGCCGACGACCCGACGCGCCTGACGGACGAGCAGGCCCTTGCCCTGCTGCACGCGGACGGGCCCGCGCTGGACGCGCTGTGCGGCATCGCGGACGACGTACGCAAGTCCATGGTCGGCGACGACGTCACGTACATCGTCACGCGCAACATCAACTTCACGAACGTCTGTTACACCGGCTGCCGCTTCTGCGCGTTCGCCCAGCGCCGCACGGACGCCGACGCGTACACGCTCTCCCTGGACCAGGTCGCGGACCGGGCCGCGCAGGCGTGGGAGGTGGGCGCGACCGAGGTGTGCATGCAGGGCGGCATCCACCCGGACCTGCCGGGCACCGCGTACTTCGACATCGCGCGGGCTGTGAAGGAGCGCGTGCCGGGCATGCATGTGCACGCGTTCTCGCCGATGGAGGTCGTGAACGGCGCGACGCGCACGGGTCTTTCGATACGGGACTGGCTCAGCACCGCGAAGGAAGCGGGCCTGGACTCCATCCCCGGCACGGCAGCGGAGATTCTCGACGACGAGGTGCGCTGGGTCCTGACCAAGGGCAAGCTGCCGACGGCTACGTGGATCGAGGTGGTCAAGACGGCCCACGAGCTGGGCATCCGCTCCTCGTCCACGATGATGTACGGACATGTGGACCAGCCGCGGCACTGGCTCGGGCACTTCCGCACGCTGGCCGCGATCCAGCAGGAGGCGCTGGCCAAGGGGGTGGAGGGCTTCACGGAGTTCGTGACGCTGCCCTTCATCCACACGAACGCCCCGGTGTATCTGGCGGGCATCGCCCGCCCGGGACCGACGACCCGCGACAACCGCGCGGTGGTCGCGATGGCGCGGCTCCTGCTCCACCCCCACATCCCGAACATCCAGACCAGTTGGGTGAAGCTGGGCACGGAGGGTGCGGCGGAGATGCTGCGCTCGGGCGCGAACGACCTGGGCGGGACGCTGATGGAGGAGACCATCTCCCGGATGGCGGGCTCCAGTTACGGCTCGTACCGCTCGGTCAAGGACCTGATCGCGATCGCGGAGGAGGCGGGGCGTCCGGCGAAACCGCGGACGACGTTGTACGGAGAGGTGCCTCTGGAGCGCCAGGAGGCGGCCGCCGCTTCGGACGGCCACCTCCCGGAGCTGCTTCCCGTCCTGGACTGACTCGGGGGAAAGGTCAGTCCGGCGGGGGCGGGGCCGTCGGGCGAGTTCGCCCGACGGCGGGTCAGGCGAGCTCGCCGCCGAAGCGGGCCCCCGCCTCCGGGGTGCCGAGCGAGGACGGGCTGAACGACGTGATGCCGGTCGTCGTCAGGCCCGTCTTGGTGCCACGGAACAGCCAGGCGGCGCCCGAGTCCTTGGTGGTGCCGTCCTCCTGGGGCACGCCCACGGTCAGGTCGGCGAGGCCGTCCTTGTTCACGTCGGTGAGCTTGACCTCCTCACCGAAGTTGTCGCCCTTCTCCGAGACGCCGGGGACGGCTGCCGTGTCCTGGTTGAACGCCTGGGCGCCGGTGCCGGTCAGGCCGTTCGCGCCGCCCTTGAGCAGGACGACCGCGCCGGTGTCCGCGACGTTGCCGAGGTTCTCGCCGGGCACGCCGACAACGATGTCCGCGTAACCGTCGCCGGTGACGTCGCCCGCGGACACGGAGTAGCCGAACTGGTCGCCTCGCTCGGGCCCGTTGATCTCCGCCGCCTCACTGGCGCCGGGGACGCCCGCGGTGTCCTGGTCGATCTTCGCGGTGCGGCTGGAGAAGCCGGACGCGGAGCCGTAGATGACCCGGACGGCGCCCGCGTCGTAGACCTGGGTCTCGGAGACCTCGTCGACCTCGCGGGCGACCAGGTCGCCGTAGCCGTCCTTGTCCACGTCGGCGATGACGCCGTTCGTCGTGAACTTCTTGGTCGCCGTCGACGTCTTGGCGAGGCCGTCCTTGCTGCCCTTCCACAGGCGCGAGGAGTACTGCATCTCCTCGAAGTCGTGGCTGGTGACGAGGTCGTCGGCGCCGTCACCGGTCACGTCGCCCACCATGAGCTCCTTGGGGCCGTCGTCGCCGTTCTCGACGGAGGAGGTGGAGGCGGGCTTCCCGTCGCGGGTGAACGGGCCGTAGCGAACTTCCATGGTGGACGAGGAGTTGGCGACGAGGTCGGTCTTGCCGTCGCCGTTGAAGTCACCGGCCTTCAGCGTCTGCACGTACTCGCCCGGCAGCTCGCTGCCCTGGGTCAGGCCGTTCGCGGAGCCCCAGATCACGACGTCCTTGGAGCCGTTGTTCACGGTGAGGTCGGTGTATCCGTCGCCGTCCAGGTCGGCCGCCTCGGTGCTCGCGCCGAAGCCGCCGTCCACCTCGGGGTCGCCGGGTACGCCGGCGGTGGTGCGGCTGATCTGCTTGGCGTGCGCGGTGTCGGCGCCGGACGCCGAGCCGTACACGATCGAGACGTAGCCCGCGCCGGACACGCCGTCGACGGCGCCGCGGTACGCGGAGACGGCGAGGTCGGCATATCCGTCGTGGTTGAAGTCGGTCACGGGCTTGCTCGCCGCGGCTGCGGCGGGCGCGGCGGCGGCGGAACCGGCCGTGGCGACGACGGCGAACGGGGTCGCGAGCGCGGCAACCGCGACGGCTGCCATAAGGGAGCGGCGCACTGGTCCTCCTGTGGGGAAATTGCTGTGACACCAGAGGAGACGGGCGCCTGAGGCAAGCGGTTGTACACCACAGGTTCATCGTTACGACGCCCGGACATTTCCGTTACAGGGCCTGCCGTTTCCCTCGTGCCACAGGCCCCGGCGCCGGGAGGGCGCGGCGGACGGCGCAGCTACCCGACCAGCAACTCCGCTTTCAGCTGCTGGAGTTCACGCCCGCTGATCTTCAACGCCTGTGCCTCATAGGCCCGGAACGATCCGAACTCGTCCCGCACCTCGTCGAACCCGGCGTTCAGGTACTCGGCGCGTACGTCGAGCATGGGCTTGTACACCTTCGCCTGCTCCGGCGGCATCGCCGCGAGCGCGGCGGCGTTGGCCTCGGCGCGGTAGTGGTTCGACGCGAGGTAGTCCGCCATGACGGTCTCGCGCGGGACGCCGATCGCGGTCAGGAGCGCGGCGTTGGCCCAGCCGGTGCGGTCCTTGCCCGCGGTGCAGTGGAAGAGGAGACCGCGGTCGTCGTCGTCCGTCATGCCGGAAAAGACGTCGGCGTAAGCGGTCCTAGCACTGCCGCCGCTGACCATGAACCGCTCGCCGTCGGCCATCATGGTGGCGGCCTCGTCCGCCGTCTTCGGCATCCCGGTGAAGGTGTCCGACCCGGCGAGCACGTCGGCGACGCGGTAGTCGACGCCGGAAGGCACCTTGTCCGGAGCCGCCTCCCGCTCGGACGTCATCCGGAGATCGAAGTCCGTGCCGAGGCCGAGACGCCGGAGCTTGGCCTGGTCGGCGGCGGTGAGCTTGTCGAGCGAGTCGGAGCGGTATATCTCGCCCATCTTCACCCACTGCCCGGTACGGGTGCGATAGCCGCCCGCGTCACGGAAGTTGACCGCTCCGTCCAGCTTGACGAGCCGATCGGCGAGCCGCAGGGAGCCACCCCGCGAGGGCACGAAGTCGAACCACTGCCGGTCGACGCCGGCGGAGAGCCCGCGAACGGTGACGTCACCGGAGGAGCCACCGGCGGCGACGGTGCGGCCGTCCTCGGTCCGGACGGCGACGTGCCGGACGCCGGGGGCGGACCACTTCAGCGTGTACGTACCCGGGGTGCCGGTCGCGGTGACGACGGCCTGGGTGAAGGGGATCCGGTGCGTGGAGTGGTGCGAGGGGCGGTGCGAGGAGTGGTGCGGGGCGGCGGTCGCCGCGGGGGCCGCCGCGGCGGCGGCCAGGAGGGCCGCGGAGAGGGTGTACGCGGCGGCCCTTACACGAGTCACGTGAGTCATGGGACGGATGGTTGGCGGTTACGGGGGGTTGCGCGGAACGGCTCGGTGAACGCAGGCCGAAGGCGATCTGAAGGGTGGCCCTTGGCCGCTGGAAGGGCTCAGCCTTCAGCGGCGTCGAGGAACTCACCCGCCGGAGGGCGGCCGGTGGAAGACTGGGCGCAGGGCAGCGGGGAGGTGGGGCCGGTGGCGGCGTCGGCAGGCTCGGAGCAGCCGTCCATGCAGGAGCTGATACGTCGCCGAAGGCGAGCCGGGTTCGTCGGGCGCCGTAGCGAACTGGACGCGTTCCGCGACAACTTCGACCTGCCGCCGGGCGATGAGCGCCACAGCTTCCTGTTCCACATCCACGGGATCGGTGGGGTCGGAAAGACCTCCCTGGTACGGGAGTTGGAGCAGGTGTCGCGCGAGCGGGATGCTCTGACGGCGTACGTCGACGAGGCGGTCGGCAGCGTGCCCGAGGCGATGGCGGCGATCAGTGCGCAGTTCGCGCTGCAGGGGCGCCGCTGCAAGGAACTCAACCGGCTCCTCGCGGCTCACCGGGAGCGACGCCACGAGGCGGAATCGGCGTCCCTGGCTGCGGCGCTCGATCCGCAGCAGGAACCTGCTCCGGCCATGCCCAGTCCTCCCTCGGCAGGCAGCATGACGGCGGCCCGCGCGAGCCTGGTCGGTCTGGGGATGCTGCCGGGCGTCGGAGCCCTCGCAGGCGCGATGGACCCGGCCCAACTGGCACAGGGTGCCGACCGGCTGCGTGCCGGCCTCAGCGCGCGCCTCGGTAACCAGGAGGACGTCCAACTGGTCCTGTCTCCGGAGCGGGTCCTCACGCCGGTCCTCCTGACCGAGCTGTCGGATGCCGCGAAGGCCGCACCGTGGGTCGTCCTGTTCTTCGACACGTACGAGAGGACGGCTCCGTTCCTGGACGGTTGGCTGCACGAAGTGATGACGACCGACCGGCATGGTGCGTTCCCCGCGAACGTTGTCGTGGTGACGGCGGGCCACCACCCCTTCGACGCGGCCCGCTGGGGCGGCTACGCGGACTTCGTGACGGACATACCGCTGGGCCCCTTCACAGAGCTGGAGGCGAGGGGGCTGCTGGCCGGGAAAGGTGTGGTGGCGGAGCCGGTGGTGGAGGAGGTGCTGCGCCTTTCCGGGGGCTTGCCAGTCCTCGTCTCCACCCTTGCCGAGGGCAGGCCCGCGGCCCCGGACGACGTGGGGGATCCCAGCGCCACAGCCGTGGAGCGCTTCCTGAAGTGGGAGCGGGATCCCGAGCGCCGGTCGGTGGCGCTGGCGTGCGCGCTGCCGAGGAGCTTCGACGCCGATGTGTTCCGGGCGGCGGTGGAAGGGATCTGCGCGGAGGGGGAGGTGCCGGGGCTCTTCGGCTGGCTGCGAAGCCTGCCTTTTGTGAGCGACCGGGGTGATCGGGTGCAGTACCACGCTGTTGTGCGGGCACCGATGTTGAGGTTGCAGCGAAATCGGTCACCTCGGGGGTGGGCCGAGGCGCATGCGCGGCTCGCGGAGACGTTTGCCGGGTGGCGTGCCGAGGCTGAAGTGGGCCTGGAAGTCGATGAGTTGTGGGCGGACGAGGCATGGAGGGAGCTGCGGCTCGCGGAGTCGTATCACTTGCTGTGCGCGGGGACGCGGGCGGCGTTGCCCGCTGTGCTGCGGGATGTCGTCGACGCCTGTGACGTGGGCAAGGGCGAGGTCATGGCACGGCGCTGGGTGCAGGTGCTTCTGGACGCCGGGGAGGACGCGGATACGGGGCCCGCCGGGAGATGGGGGCGGGATCTGCTCGTCGCGCTGACGGACGGCGCGTGCGTCGACGTCTTGGGACTGCTCGTCGACCAGGCCGGGTTCGACGAGCGGGGGCAGGCGGTGGCGCGGATGCTGCGGGGGCGTGACCTTGGTGAGAGTGGTGCGTATGCGGAGGCGTTGGTCGAGTACGACCGCGCTGTTGCATTGGATCCTGACCTGGAACGGGCTCACTGCGGCAGGGGCGTGACCCGTGCGAAGCAGGGCGATTACGTTGGCGCGATCACCGATTTGAATCAGGCCGTCGCTGTCGCGCCGAGCTGTGTCGCACTCAGGACGCGAGGTGAGTGTTACCGCGTCCTCGGCCGCTTCGACGAGGCGATCAGAGACCTGGACCGGGCGATCGAACTCCAGCCGGCGGACGCGTTCGCATGGGCATCCCGGGGCGCCACCCGGTACAGCCTGAGACAGGACGACGAAGCTCTCGCGGACCTGGACCGAGCGGTGGAACTCACGCCTGAATACGCATGGGCGCTGGCCCGGCGGGCTCGCATACGAGGCGCTCGCGGGGAGACCACGGAACAGATGGCGGACCTGGACCGTGCGGCCCAGCTGTCACCACAGTCAGAGTTGGTGGCTTGTGTGCGAGGTGACGCGTTGCGCGCTGCGGGCAGCTACGTGGCGGCTCTCGCCGAGTACGACCGGGCAATCGAGCTCAACGATGCGTATGCGTCGGCGTATGCGAGCCGTGGTGTGGCTCAACGCAATCTGGGACGACACGACGAGGCACTGGCAGACCTCGACCGGGCAGTGGAGTTGTCACCTGGCTACGCCTGGGCACTGGCCCAGCGCAGTGCGGTTCACCTCTGCCGGGGCGCCGACGAGGAAGCGTTGACCGACGCGGACCGTGCTCACGCCCTGTCGCCTGACAGCGGCTGGTTCCTCATATACCGGGGAAACGCGCTGCGTTCTCTGGGGCGATTCGACGAGGCGCGCGCCGACCTGGACCGTGGGGTCGAACGGGAGCCCGGCGGCGTATGGGCCCTTGTCTGTCGAAGTCGCCTCCTGCGTGAAATCCTGCTCTACCAAGAGGCATTGGCCGACCTGAACGATGCGCTTCGACTCAATGCCGACCATGCCTGGGCCTTGCGTGAGCGGGCATACACCTTGATGGCCACCGGCCGGGTCGAACAGGCCCTGGCCGACCTGTCCCGCTGCGCTGAGATTGGGGCCGCACCGGAGTGGGCCCACCGCAGGGCCGCCGCGATCCATCACTGGTCCGGCCGGAACCACGAGGCGATGGCCGAGCTGCGCGCGGTGGAAGGGGAAGAGCGGGAGCACCCCAAGTTCCTTGAGGAGCTGGGCAAGGCGTATCGGAGAGTGGCGGAATGGTCCGTCGCCCACGAGACCGCCCGAAGGCTCCAGGCGCAGGACGAGACGGTCGGAACATGCGATCTCGCTCTGGCGACGAGCGGCTCCGAGGGAGTGGCCGCTGCCGCTCCGCTGTGGCGGGAGACGGCGCGTCTGACGGCGGGTGCGGATCTGATGCCCCCGGTACGCGACTTGCTGGACGCGCTGATCGCGGCGGGCCTTGAGGACTGGACAGCGCTCGACTCCGGGCTCACGCGCTTCCTCGAGTCTGCAGTCAGGTGGGGCAGCCTGGCCGAGCTGGCCGACCTCCTCGCCGAACTCTTCCGCGCCCCCGGCGCCGACCGAGCCCGCCTGACCCCGCACCTGGCCAGGGTCATGGCGGCACGGGACGCGTTTCAGGCGAGGTATGCGGAGGGGGCCGGGGCGACCGACCTCCGGGGCGACCGGCTCCCGGGGACCTAGGCCCCGGCTGTCCCTGCGCCCATGACAAGGAACTGAAAAGCCCTGGTGAAGGCCGGTCAAAAGTGATCTGAAGGGCGACTCCTTAGATATCGCATCGACCCTGAACCGACCGTTCCTGGTCGATTACAGTGCTGCGCAGAACGTGCGCAGAGGGTGCGCGGCGAGCGCAGGGAGAGGAGGTGCCGTGAGCACCGCAGCAGCCACCGGAGTCTGGGGACGTGCCGAGCAGCAGGACTTCCGCAGCCGGGTTCGCGGCACGTTGCTCGGAGCCGCCGTCGGGGACGCACTTGGCGCGCCCGTCGACGAGCTGAGCCTCGACGGGATACGGGAGGCTCACGGCGCCGAAGGGCTGACCGAGCCCGCCCCCGCTCACGGCAGGCGCGGAGCCGTCACCGCGGCCACGCAGCTCACCCTCTTCACCGTCGACGGACTCATACGCGCCCAGGTGCGGCGCGACACCGGCGCCTGGCATCCGCCCACCGACCTGCACCGTGCCTATCGCCGCTGGGCGGCCACCCAGAGCGACTGGGGGCCCGACGAGCGGCGCAAGGAAGACGGATGGCTGGCCCGCGAGGAGTGGCTCTACTCGCGGCGTTCCCCCGCCCGTGCCTGTCTCGTCGGGCTCGGGGACGACACCATGGGGACGCTGGAGGCGCCCAAGAATCCGGACGAGCGGGGGGCCGAGGCCGTGACGCGGTCCGCTCCGTTCGGGCTTCTGGTCGGGTGGGAGCCGCAGCTGGTGCTTCAGCTGGCCGTCGAGTGCGCCGTGCAGACGCACGGCCATCCCACCGCCTACCTCGCGGCCGGCGCGCACACGATCCTCGTGCACGGTCTCGCCCGGGGCGAGTCCTTGGACGGGGCCATCCAGCGGGCGCTCGCGCTGCTTGCCGCCCGGCCCGGTCATCAGCCCGTCACCGATGCGCTGAAGCACGCGCTGGGGGCCGTGCGGCAGGGGATGCCCACGCCCTCCCGGGTGGAGGAGCTGATGGGGGACGGGGGAGCCGAGGGCGCGCTTGCCGCCGCCGTGTACTGCGCCCTCGTAGGCGAGGACATCCGGCACGGGCTGCGGCTCGCGGTCAATCACGGGGGCGCGTCCGCCGCCGCGGGAGGCCTGTGCGGGGCGCTGCTCGGCGCGCTGCACGGAGAGACCGCGTTGCCTCCGGGCTGGCTGACCGAGCTGGAGGGCCGCGCGACGATCCTTGAGCTTGCGGACGACTTCGCGATGGAGATGACGCAGGGGCCCGCGCTGCACGGGCCGGCGGTCTCGTCGCCGGGGTGGCTGGCGCGGTATCCGCGGGCGTGAGGGCCTGAGGAGGGAGCACGCCGGACAGGCTGTGAACAGCCCATCCGGCGTTTGAGGACGAACTCGGCGAAGCCGGTGATTTACGGCAACCGGCCCTGCGGGGTCACTACTTCGTCGGCCGCCTCCGCCGGGGGCGGAATCACTGCCGCACCGGCGGAGCCATCCCCATCCGTGTTGATCTTCTCGATGATCGCGTCCCGCTCCGGAGTGTCCTCCGGCTTCAGGTAGCCGACCAGGATGTAGAGGACGAGCGAGACCGCCAGCGGGATCGAGACCTGGTACTCCAGCGGCACCCCGCCCTCGACGTTCCAGTTGATCGGGTAGTTGACCAGCCAGAAGGCCAGCAGACCCATCGACCAGCTGGTCAGCGCCGCGGTCGGTCCCGACTTGCGGAACGTGCGCAGCAGACCCAGCATCATCGGGATCGCGATCGGGCCCATCAGACCTGCCACCCACTTGATGACGACGGTGATGATGTCCTTGAACGCGGGGGAGTTGACCTGCGTGGCCACCGCCATGGAGAGGCCCAGGAAGACCACCGTCGTGAGGCGGGCCGCGATGAGGCCCTTGCGGTCGTTCCAGCTCCTGGCCGCCTTGGACACCACCGGTGCCACGTCCCGGGTGAAGACCGCGGCGATCGCGTTCGCGTCCGAGGAGCACATGGCCATCGTGTGCGAGAAGAAGCCGACGATTACCAGGCCCAACAGGCCGTGTGGCAGGAGCTGTTCGGTCATCAGGGCGTACGAGTCCGAGCCGTCGGGCTTCTGCGCGTCCACCAGGAGCGGGGACATCCACATGGGGAAGAAGAGGACGACCGGCCAGACCAGCCACAGGATCGCCGAGAGCCGGGCGGAGCGCGTCGCCTCGCGGGGGCTCGACGTGGCCATGTAGCGCTGGGCCTGGTTGAGCATGCCGCCGTTGTACTCGAAGAGCTTGATGAAGAGGAACGCCAGAAGGAAGATCGTGCCGTAGGGGCCGACCAACGGCTTTCCGTGGCCCGCTAGTTCGGGCTCGTCCCAGACGCCGAAGAATCCGCCGTGCTCGCCGAGCTTGGCCACCACGGCCACGAACATCGCGACACCGGCCAGGAGTTGGATGATGAACTGGCCGAGCTCGGTGAGCGCGTCGGCCCACAGGCCGCCGATGGTGCAGTAGATGGCGGTGATCACGCCGGTGATCAGGATGCCCTGGTTGATCGAGATGCCGGTGAAGACGGAGAGCAGCGTGGAGATGGCGGCCCACTTGGCGGCCACGTCCACGATCTTCAGGAGCATTCCGGACCAGGCGAGCGCCTGCTGGGTCTTCAGGTTGTAGCGGTTCTTGAGGTACTCCAGCGGCGAGGCCACGTGCAGCCGTGAGCGCAGCCGGTTGATGCGGGGGGCGAAGAGCTTCGAGCCGATGGCGATGCCGAGCGCGATCGGGAACGACCAGGTGATGAAGGACGTGACGCCGTAGGTGTACGCGATGCCCGCGTACCCGGTGAACATCACCGCGCTGTAGCCGGACATGTGGTGCGAGATGCCGGACAGCCACCAGGGCATCTTGCCGCCCGCGGTGAAGAAGTCGCTGACGTTGTCCACGCGTTTGTGGGACCAGACACCGATCGCGACCATGATGCCGAAGTAGCCGATGAGCACGGCCCAGTCGAGACTGTTCATGTGCCCCCTCCAGGGGTCCGCCTTGTGAACTGCGCTGAAATGCCGTGCACTTCGCCAGTTTCGTGACATACGGGACGTGGGCGGCCTTGAAGTGCCCGCTCATGGTGGGTTCGCGCGGACGCCGCGGACAACCGCCCGTGAGGTCAAGAGCGAGTAAAATCGTTCTGTTTGCTGACCTGCGTTCACATGCTTGATCCTGAGTGATCTTCCGGCGACGCTTCCGAGGGCACGCAAAAACGGCTGTACGGAACCCAAGTCCCGTACAGCCGTTGTCCGTCAGCCAGGCGACGCCTACCGCATCAGCTCTCCCGCGTTCACCAGGAGCGACTGCCCCGTGATGGCGCGCGCCCGGTCCGACGCGAGGAACACCGCCGCGTCCGCCACGTCCCCGTCCGTGGCCAGCTCGGGCAGTGCCATCCGCTCCGCGAGCCGCCCCCGTACCTCCTCTTCCGGCACCCCTTCGGTGTGCGCGGTGAACTGGACGTACGCCTCGACCGGCGGGCCCCACATCCAGCCGGGCAGCACCGTGTTGACCCGGATCCGGTCGGGGCCCACCTCGTGTGCGAGCGAGTACATCGCCGACGTCAGCGCGCCCTTCGACGCCGCGTACGCCGCCTGTCGCACCTGCGAGGGCGAGGCGATGGCCGACTGGGTGCCGATGAACACCACCGAGCCGCCGCCCCGCTCCTTGAGCGCGGGCAGGCAGGCCCGCGTCATCCGCAGCGTGCCGAGGAGGTTCACGTCGATCACCTGCTGCCAGGTCGCGAAGTCCGCGTCCCGCACGCCCCCGAAGTAGCTGTCCCAGGCGGCCACATGGACCACCGCGTCGATCCCGCCGAAGCGCTCGCGCGCCAGCCCCGCCAGGGCCTCGCACTGGGTCTCGTCGGTGATGTCGGTCGCGCGGTACGCCGTCCGCGTGCCCTCGGGGTCGATCTCCGCGGCCGACTTCGCGAGGTTCGCCTCCGTGCGCGCCCCGAGGACGGCCCGGCCCCCGTCACGTACGACGGCGGCCGCCACCTGATGGCCGAGACCGGCACCGACCCCCGAGACGACGACGGTCTTTCCTTCGAGGAGCGACGGCATGGAGCGCCTCCCGGCTCTGGCAGTTTTGCTGACGGGGCGTCAGAGTATGGGCGTCCACCGGAGGAAGGAAGAGGGAGGAAGGGGAGAGGGATGAGCGAGGACACCCGCGGGAGCGCCCGCGAGGACACGCGCGACGGCACCCGCAGCGAGGTGTACGGCGAACTGGCCGCCGTCGGGCCCTACGGCGTGCACCCGGGCCACGCCCTGATCACCATGGTCGAGCCGCACCCGGGTCATGAGTACGCCTACAACCGCTGGTACGAGGACGACCACTACTACGCCGGCGCGATGGCGATGCCCTGGATGTACGCGGGCCGCCGCTGGGTCGCACCCCGGGAGCTCCAACTCCTGCGCCTGCCCGAGAAGTCGGCGGTCGCCGAGCCCCTGACCGCGGGCTGCTACCTCTCCACGTACTGGGTCACCGAGGGCCGCTACGACGAGCACATGAAGTGGACCGTCGGCATCAACAAGCGCCTCAACCGCGACGGCCGCGTCTACCAGGACCGCACGCACGTGTTCACGGCCTTCCAGGACCACGAGGCCACCGTCTACCGGGACGGGGCGGCAGGCCCCCGCGACTTCCACGCGCTCGACCACCCCTACCAGGGCCTGGTCCTCGAAGTCATCGACGCCGAATCGGGCGAGCAGCGCGACGAGCTCCTGGAGTGGCTGCGCGCCAAGCACCTGCCGCGCGCCCTGGCCGGGTCACCGGCCGCGATGGTGACCATCTTCCGGCCGACCCCGCTGCCGGGGGACCGGATGACGTACGTGAAGCAGGTCGAGGGAGTCGACACACGGCTGACGCTGCTCTGGTTCTTGCAGGCCGACCCGCGGGAGTGCTGGCAGGAGCACTTCGCCGGGCGGGCGGACGCGGTGGGGGAGTCAGGGATGGGGAGGGTGGAGCTGGTGGCGCCGTTCATTCCCACGGTGCCGGGAACGGATACGTACGTCGATCAGCTCCGGTAGAAAGCTCCGGTAGAAGGATCCGGTAGAAGCTCCGGTAGAAAAGGCCGAGCCCCCTCGGCCGGGACGGCGGGCCAGTCGAGAGGGCTCAATCGGTGCTGCTTATGCGGTTGTTGATCTCTCGCTGATCCTGTGGTGCTGTTGCGCGAGGGGTCGCCTATCAGCCGAGGTGTGTGGTCTCCCGGCCGACCTCGGAGACGAACGCGCGCCATGAGTCGGAGGGAAAGGCGAGGACGGGGCCCTCGGTGACCTTTGAGTCCCGGACCGAAATTGCCGTCGAAATCGGGGACTTGACCTCGACACATGCGCCGTTTCCCGTGGAATACGAGGACTTGACCCACGTATTCGTAGCGCCCTGATGAATTGCCATGGTTACTCCGGTTTGCCCAGTTGTTGAGTTGCGGTCACCGCCAAGTGCGGCTGCGCCAACAGGTGTTGCTTGATGGCGTGAATGACGCTACTCGCCAACATCGCCGAGTGAAGAGAGCGTTCACTCGACCGGATGGCATATTCCATTGGGGTCTTCCGCCTCGCCGAGGCCAAGGTGTACCGTGCGGCGCTTTCCCTTGCGGAGCGGTCGTATACGCGGTTCGTGATCTAGCGTGCGTACTCTTTCGCGATGTCTGCGATGAGTTGGCGTGATTGATCCACATTCAGGGCCTGTGCCCGCAGATGTTCGTACATCACGCTGTACTGCTGGACGTCGTTCGCCTTCTCCAGATAGAGATCGCTCGTGACGCCCTCGATGTAGACCACGCTGGAATCCGCGGCGTCCGGGAACTCGAGAATCGCGTACTGGCCGTTGAGGCCGGGGTGCGCGCCCATCTCGAAGGGAATCACCTGGACGGTCACGTGCGGCAGTTGGGACTGCTCCACGAGATGCTCCAGCTGGTCGCGCATGAGGTGCCGGGAGCCGACCACGCGGCGCAGCGCGGACTCGTCCAGGACGGTCCACAGACGCAGCGGATTCTCCGGGGCGCTGATGCGCTCCTGGCGGCGGACGCGGACCTGGACGCGCTTCTCGATGTCCGTCGGCGTGGTCTCCGGCAGCGCGCCGGTGATGAGCGCCTCCGCGTACGGACGGGTCTGGAGCAGGCCGGGGACGACCTGCGGGTCGTACACGCGCAGGGACGCCGCGTCCGTCTCCAGACCGATGTACACGCTGTACGGGATGTCGCCGAAGGAGTGCCACCAGCCCTGCTGGCGTGAGTCCTTGGCCATTTGCATGAGCGAGTCGACGATGCGGTGGTCCTCGACCTCGTAGACCCCGCAGAGATCGCGTACATCGCGCTGGCTGATCGAGCGGCGGCCGTTCTCGAGGCGGCTGATCTTCGACTGCGAGACCAGCAGGCGCTCGGCGACCTCCTCGGCCGTCATGCCCTTGAGCTCGCGGAGCCTGCGGAGCTCCTGGCCCAACCGGCGTCGCCTGACGGTGGGATTGACACTGGACGCCACGGACGTGCACCTCCGACTACATGCCTCTACTTTGCGTATCTGCTGTTCAGCAGAGTGCCACCAACGTGTCGCGCACCGCTGGGAAACAGCCGATGTGCGGTGCGAACCGCGACGCGACACGAAGACGGACGTGAGGACTGGTGTGAGGGGTGCGGCCCGGCCGCGTGGTGCCGGATTGAATGTGCGGCCGCGCGGGGCGGAGGTACCGGTGTCGTCGTCCGGACGTTCCGGTGCCAGTGCCCCGCGCGGCCCAGCGGCTCCCGAACCGGGTCTGGGGGACTGCGGTGCGGCGTTGCTGTTGCCTGTACTGCGGTGAGTCTTTTACTGCGGTTGCTGCGGTACGTCTCTTGCTGCGGTGCGTCCGACCATTCCGACCGGCTCAGTGGGCCACGGCACGTGCCATGGACCCGCGGCGCGGCTGCATCGGAACCCCGCCGGGTTCCGGCGCGGTCCTGGCCGGCTGTCGGCCACCGCCCGGTCCACCAGGCCCGCCCGGTCCCGCTGGGGCCGGGCTGCGGCGTGGCTGAGCGGCCACACCGTTCTGGACGTCCATCACGGCGTGCGCCACGAGGCCGCCCATCGGGTCGTGCCTGATCAGGTCCCGGAGACGGGAGCGCGATGAACGCCCTTCGTTGCCGGGGTAGAGGTGCTTGCCGAGTCCCACTGCGTGAGCGAGCGCGGCGAGCGCCGCGGTCCGCGGGTCCGGTGGTACGCCGGTGCGGATCGCACTGTCCAGTCGGGACCTGATGTCCCGGCTGATTGCCGTGTCCGTCGCTTGATAGCGAGTCGTCGGCAGCACTCCGCACATCTGGCCCGATACGGCATGCACCATGCCGCACCGCTCCAGGTGCGCGAGGTAAATCTGGCGCAGCCCCAGTCGGGGCCCGCCAATCCAGTGGACTGCCCGAACCGGGCTGCCGCGCCTGCGCAGCAGTTCCAGTGCGGAGTCCAGAGTCGGATCTCCGGTCGGCCGTGGCATCACCACGGCGATACGATCCCCGTCTGGGGCTATCCGTCCGGCCAGCGCCAGCTCCACTAGCTGTGCTCCGGCCAGACCGAGGTCGAGCGACTGCGGCTGCGCTGTGGTACCCGTGGCCGGGTCCAAAGCGAGCAGCAGAAGCTCCTCCGGAATTGTTCTGCGGCTCCTGCCCATCCATGCCTCCCCGCGTGGATGAATGACAGGGTGACCCCTCTCACATTGGTCTGTCGAGAGTGCGTGACCGGTAAGTACGGGAACCAGTAGGTATGTCGTTCTCGTCTACCACGGGGGTTAAGCCCCCACACAGGACACTGGTACATGGTTCGGACAGTGGGTCCGGCCATGTTTTGGCGCAACGGCAACGCGAGCGGCATGGCGTACGAGGAGGCATCGGTGGCGGGCGAGACCCCCGACAGGTCGAAGCAGCGGAAGTCGTCGGGGAAACCGACTGGGTCAGAACCGTCCGTGCCGGCGCCGGAGGAACGCGACCCGCGTCTTGCGGTGGCCCGCGAGGTCCCCGCGGCGCGCGAGGAGACGCGCGACGAGGTGCGCGACGAGGTTCGGGAGGACAAGGCGACGGCGGTCTTCTCGACGAAGGCGGTGGCTGAGGCGGCGGAGGCGGAGCCGGAGGCCTCCGGCTCCAAGGACGCCGAGGGATCCCCTGAGGGTTCCTCTGAGGCCGCCGAGTCCGAGGCCGAGCCCAAGGGCGAGGAGAAGGGCGACGCGCGGCTGCGGGCCGCTGTGGCGGCGTGGGTGGCCTCCGCGGACGAGGAGGGCCCCAAGGCCGCGGAGGGCGAGAAGTCCGCGCAGGAGGCGGCTGCGGCCGACGAGGAGGCTGCCTCTGGGGAGGACGCAGCCTCTGACGAGGACGCGACCGCCGCCGACGACGGGGAGGACGACTCCTCCGGCGACTCCGACGCTGCGGGTGAGTCCGAGACGGAGCCGGAGTCCGAGACCGAGCCCGAGGCCGAGCCCGAGGCTGCGGCGTCGGAGAGCGATGCGGCCGACAAGGTCCCGGCTGACGACGAGGCCGACGCCTCGGAGGACTCCGGGCCCACTGACTCCGCCGACTCCGCGGATTCCACCGAGGCCGACGCCGACGAGGCCGAGCCCGAGGCTGCGGCGTCGGAGAGCGATGCGGCCGACAAGGCTCCGGCTGACGACGAGGCCGACGCCTCGGAGGACTCCGAGGCCACTGACTCCGCCGACTCCGCGGATTCCACCGAGGACGACGCCGACGAGGACGAGGCCAAGGGCGAGACCAAGGCCGAGGCAGAGGTCGGGGACGAGACCCCCGAGCCTCCCTCCGGCGGAGTCGATCAGGCCACCGCCGTCTTCAAGGCGCTGCCCCCGAAGGCAGTCGACCAGCCGACGACCATGCTCAAGCTGAGCGACCACAAGCCCGAGGCCAAGAAGCCGGAAGCCAAGAAGCCCGCGGACAAGGCCGACCCAAAGCCCGCTGCAAAGCCGACCGCAAAGCCGTCCGCAAAGCCGGAAGGCGAGGCCGAGCGCACCAGCAAGTTCGTCGCGCTCAAGCCCCTGGACACCCCCTCGTCCAGCGGCGCGCTGCCCCCGGCCAAGGCCACCCCCGCAGCCGGGGCCGCGCCCGCGGCCGGTGCCGCGACGCCCGAGAAGGCGCCCACGCCCGAGAAGGCGCCCACGCCAGAGAAGGGCAACGTAGGCCCCGAGCGCACCACCCAGCAGCCTCTCCCCCCGAGGCCGCCGCTCGACCTCCTCGCCGAGCTGACCAACACCCCGCCGCCCCCGGAGACCCGCGTGCGCACCACCGTGCGCAGGGTCAAGATCTGGACGCCGCTGGTGCTGCTCATGGTGATCGTCTTTGCGGTCGTACAGGCAGTGCGTCCGCTGCCGACGCCGACCCTCACGCTCACCGCGAAGGAGACGGTCTCCTTCGAGGGTGACAAGCCGTCCATGCCGTGGCCGAGCCAGGGCGAGGCCGCGATGGACGTCAACGGCATCGGGACGTTCGGCACGAGCGGCAGTCAGAAGCCCGTGCCGATCGCGAGCATCGCCAAGGTCATGACCGTCTATCTGATCCTGCGCGACCACCCGCTGAAGAAGGGCGGCGACAACGGCCCGGACATCCCGGTCGACGCCGCCGCGGCGAAGCACTACGAGACGGGCAAGGCGGGCAACGAGTCGGTCGTCAAGGTGACCGAGGGTCAGAAGATCAGCGAGTACGAGGCGCTGCAGGCGGTCATGCTGCCGTCCGCGAACAACATCGCCAAGCTGCTCGCCCGCTGGGACACCAAGAGCGATTCCGAGGACGAGTTCGTCGCGAAGATGAACAAGACGGCCAAGGAACTCGGCATGAAGAACACCCACTACACGGACCCGAGCGGCCTGGACAAGACGACCGTCTCGACCGCCGAGGACCTCGTGAAGCTGGGCCGGGCCGCGATGGAGGACCCGGTCTTCAACGAGATCTCCCGCCAGCCCAGCTACAAGGACCTCAACGGCGACAAGCAGAACAACTTCTTCGGGCTCGTCCCGACGGTCGCCATCGGCATCAAGACCGGCACCACCACCGCGGCGGGCGGCAACATCCTCTTCGCCGCGGAGAAGGAGATCGGCGGCGAGACCCGGACGATCATCGGTGCCGCACTCGGCCAGTACGGGAAGAACGGCGTGGCCAACATCGACGAGGTCACCAAGGTCACCCGCACGCTCATCGAGGCCGGGCAGGAAGCGCTCACCTCCAAGAAGATCGTGAAGAAGGGTGATGTCGTCGGTGAGGTCGACGACGGCCTGGGCGGCACGACCCCGGTCGTCGCCACCAAGGACGTCACCGCCGCGGGCTGGTCGGGCCTGACCGTGAAGCTGAAGCTCGGCGAGGACGGCGGCGAAACCATCCCGCACTCGGCGAAGGCAGGCACCAAGGTCGGCGTACTGAGCGTCGGCGACGGCAAGGACGGCGCCGTCGAGGTGCCCGTCGCGCTCCAGAAGGACCTCGCCGAGCCGGGCTTCGGAGCCAAGCTCAAGCGCGTCGGCTGAGGCAGACGCGACGCACGCAGTACAACGCAACGCAGCACGACGCAGGAGCAGTACGACGCAGGCGTGGGCGGAGGCGCGAGCCGCCGCCCACGCCTGCTCCCCGCGGACCGTGCGTGCTAGCGTCACAAGTTCGGGGAAGTACGCCGGGGCTGAGTGACGGGGTGTTCCGGGACGGACCCCCCGACCACGCTCCCCGGCCGGACAGAACGACACGGGGAGTGCCGTAAGTGGCCACAGCGGAGCCGACGCGAGCCGACGACGCCGATCCTGATTCCGGCACCGGTGGCGGCACCCGCACCGGGGGGCGAATACAGCTGCCCGCCCAGCGCCGAGCCCACCCCGAGGCGCCCGAAGAGGCCCCCGGGTGGATGCGGTTTCTGCGGCACCCCGTGACCATCACGACCCTCACCGCGGCCGTCCTGCACGTCCTGTGGTTCTTCACCTTCGCCAACAGCGGCGGAGACCTCGCCGCGCAGGACGCCTGGGCCGAGTTCGTCGGGCGGCACCCCGACTCCGCGTACAACCTCGCCTGGTACGGCGGGATGCACCCGGTGTCGTACAGCGTCGTCTCGCCGTATCTGATGTCGGTGCTCGGCGTCCGGACCACGATGATGGTCGCCGGTACGGTCTCCGCCGCGCTGCTCACGATGATCCTCATCCGCAGCCGTGCGGTGAAGCAGCCCCTGTGGCCCGCCTTCGCGGGTGTCTTCGCGCTGTTCTGCAACGCGGTGTCGGGCCGCGTGACGTACGGCCTCGGTCAGATGTTCGCGCTGATGGCCGTCGCCGCCGTCTTCTGCTGGCCCTACCGCTGGCGCTACAAGCGGTGGGCGAAGGCTCTGGTCGCCGCGCCGTTCGCCGCGCTCGCGACCATGGGAAGCCCGGTGGCCGGGCTCTTCGTGGGCCTGGTCGCCGTCGCGCTCTTCCTCAGCAAGCGCTACCCCGGTGCGTACGCGCTCGGGCTCGCGCCCGCCGTCGTCGTGGGCCTGTCCGCGTGGCTCTTCCCGTTCTCCGGCACGCAGCCGATGTCGTTCGGGTCGGCGTCACTGCCCCTGATCTGCTCCGGCCTCGTCTTCTTCCTCGTACCGAAGCAGTGGAAGACCGTGCGGATCACCACCGCGGTGTACGCGGCCTTCGTGCTCGGCGTCTGGCTGATCAACTCGCAGATCGGCTCCAACATCAGCCGCCTGGCGATGTCCTTCGCGGGTGTCGCGTTCCTTGCCGCGCTGCCGTTCACGGTGAAGAAGTCCCGCAAGTGGTACACGATCGTCATGGCGCTCGTCGCCTTCACCGGCTGGGTCGGGTTCAAGGCGGTCGACGACATAGTGCACACGACGCCCCAGGCCTCCTGGACACGTGAGCTCGCGCCCCTCGTCAACGAACTGCAGGAGGTCGGCGCCGAGAAGGGCCGCGTCGAGGTTGTGCCCGCGCGCAGCCACCGCGAGGCATCCGCGCTCGCGCCGTACGTGAACCTCGCCCGCGGCTGGAACCGCCAGGCGGACATGGAGCGCAACCCCCTCTTCTACGACGACACCCTCAACTCCGCGAACTACCACGAGTGGCTCCAGCGCTGGTCCGTGCATTACGTCGTGCTGCCCAAGGGCGAGCCCGACGGCGACGGGGGCAAGCGCGAGGCCGCGCTGGTCGAGCGGGGCCTGCCGTATCTGAAGCAGGTGTGGGTGGACTCGAACTGGCAGTTGTACGAGGTCACCGACCCGACCCCGCTCGCCGATCCGCCCGCGGTCGTCGACCGCGCCGAGGCGGGCGGCATGACGATCGAGGTGAAGGAGGCGGGCCGCGTCCTGATCCGCGTCCCGTACTCGCCGTGGCTCAGCCTCGTCGACGCCGACGGCAAGGGCGTCGAGCGGCCCAAGGAGACCGATGAGTCCAAGCGGCAGCGCGAGAACGACGAGGACGCTCCCCAGGAGTTCGACAACCTCAACGGCTGCCTGATGGAGGCCGAGGAGGACGCCGAGGGCGACAAGTGGACCGAGCTGCTCGCTCCCGGCCCCGGTGTCTACCGCCTCGGCGCCCCCTACCAACTGCCTCGCGGCACCGCCTGCCCGGAGGAACTGCGCGAGAGCGTGCGCTAGCGGTTCGCGGGCTCGCTCACCTGCTCGGCCTGTTCACCCTGTTCACCTGTTCACCTGTTCACTCGCCCACGGGGAACGCCACGTCGCACACCTGGTCCTCCGGGCCGGCCGTGTCCCACTCCACGAAGTAGATCTCGCGGCACGGCCCCGTGACCTTCAGGCCCTCGCGGGCCACCCATGCCTCCACGGCCTCGAACGCGCCGAGGATCTGCGGGTAGGAGACCTGGGCCTTGGTGATGCGGGTGTAGGCGATCCGGCGTGCGGGCTCCACGCGGTAGCTCGTGCCCCGCTCGCGGCCCGCCTTCTGTGCCCACGCCCGCGCGGCCGCCGCGTCCCTGACCGGTACGCAGGCCTCCGCGGGGCCGTCGCTGTCCTGCGTGACCTCCGCGTGGTAGACGACGAACGGCGAGTCCGCCATGCCGCCGCACTCGCTCTCGGCCGCCTCCTCCAGGCGACGTGTCGACGCGTCGATCCAGACCGGCAGCTCTTCGGAGAGCACGTGCCTGCTCTCGCAGATGACGTGCTGCTCCGGCACGTCGACGGTCTTGACCTCGAAGTCTTTCGCGTACATCTCAAAACCTCTCTCGGACAGTCGTCCACGGAGGTATCCCACGAGCGTGCGCTGCTCAGCGTGCCGCTCCTCGACGTCCGCCCAGTACGCGGCGACCGCCCGCCCCGCCTGCTCGCCGTCGAGCCGTACCGTCGCGGCGATGTCCGCGAGCGGCATGCCCAGGCGGCGCAGCAGGACGACCATGCGGGCGTGCTCCACCTGCGCCGGGCGGTAGTGGCGGTAGCCGGTGGACTCGTCGACGTACGCCGGGGTCAGCAGTCCGAGGCGGTCGTACAGGCGCAGTGCCTTGGGCGAGAGCCGTGCGCGGGCGGCGAAGTCGCCGATGGTGAGCAGCGGTTCGCCGCCCTCACGTACCTGTGCGTGCGCGTCCATGGGGGAATCCTCCGTCACCGGGCCCCTTGGCCCGGCACGCAGGACGATGGGCTCTGCCCCAGGGGGAAGGTCAACCGGCGTTCGGGGGAGGGGTGCCCCGGTAGCCGTAGTACGCCTGCGCCTCCAGCCATCGGCGGTGCCTGCCGCGCCGTACGCCGACGATGATCGCGATGCCGGCGCCCGCGAGGAGGCCGAGGAGCGGCACGACGACGGTCACGACGATGCCGCCGACGAAGGACGCGAGGTCGGCGTCGTCGCCGGGTGCGAAGGTGAGGGCGCCGCGTGCGTCGTCGCACATGACGCGGTAGTCCGCGTCCGTGTCCGTCTTCAGCACGAACGCCCGCTGCCACTCGACGCTGCCCTTGGTCACGGTGAAGCTGCTGTCCGGCGTGGTCACGCGCGGTGCGGAGCCTGAGGGGCCGGAGACGACCTTGCAGTGCGCACGGGCGATGAAGGGGCTGCGTACGTAGATGGCGGCGTGGTCGTCGGGTCCGATCCGCAGCGTGACGGACTGCCCGCTCGCGAACGCCTCGCCGTCGTCGACGGAGTCCACGGTCGAGGTGAGCGTCAGGACGAAGCTCGCGATGCCGATGCCCACGCAGATCGCTGCGATCACCCCCGCGACGACGAACCACCGCCGTCGCGGGCGCAGTTGCCGCGCGTCGATGCGTGGCGGCGGCCCCGGCGGTGGCCCATAGGGATACATATCGGAACGATGACAGCCGATCGACGGCGGGGGAAGGCCCCAAGGACGAGGGCGAGGACGAGGACGAGGACGAGGAACGGAACGGAACGGCTATGAACCGCCGTCAGTGGACGGGGAGTTCACATAGTCCTGCCAGATCCGCACCGGAAAGACGTTCCCGTGCTGCGAACGCGCCCCGCCCACGCCCGACATGGGCATCAACTGCGCCTGGCCGCCCGCGCTGGTCCGGAACATCGTCACGGCGGTCGACAACTCCTCGGTGCTGGCGGTGAACCAGGCCGACCGGAGGCGGTCCTGGTCACCGGTGCGCCCGGCGACGACCGGACGCTGGACGGACGACGCGCCGACGCCCCGCATCGCGCCCGCGACCTCGTCGGCCACATCCGGATCCAGCGCGCGCCGCGCGCCGGGCCGCGCGAGCCCGCCGACGGTCTCGTCGTCCTTGACGACCTTGGTCACCGAGTAAGGGTCGTGCTGCAGGCCGCGGTTGACGAAGGTGCTGTAGGCACCGGCCATGCGGATCGCGCTGGGGGTCGACGTACCGATGGGGAAGGTCTTCTCCAGGCGCGCCATGCTGTCCTCGAGCAGCCCGGACGAGACGGCGGTGCGGCGCACGCGCTCCAGGCCGACGTCCTTGCCGAGGCGTACGTAGGTGGCGTTGCCGCCCTTGGCGAGGGCTCGGCGCAGGGTGGGGTGGGCGGAGTCGGGCCCGCTGGTGCCGCTGCCGAGGGTGGGAGTGGGGGCGGCGACGCCCGAGCCGTCCGAGCGGGCGCCCTGGAGCAGGCCGTCGTCGCCGTAGAAGCTCCCGGTGGACACGGGCTGCCACCGCGTGCTGCGCCCGGCCGACGTACGGAGGCCGTGCTCAAGGGCGGAGGCGAGCACGAAGGGCTTGAAGGCGGATCCGACGGGGACGCCGGAGGTGTCGGCGTTGTTGGTGAAGTGCCGGGTGGCGTCGGCCCCTCCGTACAGGGCGACGATGGCGCCGTCGGACGGCCGCACGGAAGCGGCACCCACCTGCACGCCCTTGTCGGCCGGGCGCTTCTTCGGATCGATGTCGCGCTCGACGACGCGCTCAACCGCGCCCTTCAGGCTCCGCACCTTGTCCTTGTCGAAGGTGGTGTGGATCTTGTAGCCGCCGTGCGCGAGGTCCTTGTCGGTGAGGGTGGTGTGCTGCTTGACGTACTTGTTCGCGACGTCGACGAGGTAGCCGGTCTGCCCGCCGAGACTGGTGGTCCTGGACTCCTTCTGGGGCTCGGGATAGACGGTGAACTTCGCCCGCACACCGTCCTTCATCAGGCCGGACCTGACCTGCCGGTCGAGGATCCACTTCCAACGGGCCACGGAGCGGCGGTGGTTGGCCTCGCTGACGGAGGGGTCGTACTGCTCGGCACCCTTCAACAGGGCGGCGAGTGCGGCACCTTGGCTGGGGTTCAACTGCCGTGCGGGGATGCCGTAGTAGGCATGGGCGGCGGCTTCGATGCCGTAGGCGCCACGCCCGAACCAACTGGTGTTGAGATACCCCTGGAGGATCTCGCGCTTGCTCTTCTTCCGGTCCACCTTCAGCGCGATGACGAACTCCTTGACCTTCCGCGTCACCGTCTGGTCCTGGGAGAGGTAGGTGTTCTTCACGTACTGCTGGGTGATGGTGGAGCCGCCCTGCGTCTCCTGGCCGCGGACCATGTTGACGGCGGCGCGGGCGAGACCCTTGGGCGAGACGCCGGAGTCGCTGTAGAAGGTGTCGTTCTCGGCGGCGATGACGGCGTTCTCGACGGCATCGGGAATCTCCGAGAGCCGCACGTTCTGCCGGTTCACCTCACCGGTGCTCACCATCTGGGTGCCGTCGGCCCAGTAGTAGACGTTGGCCTCGCGCTGGGCGGTCGCGTTCTCGTCGGGGATGTCGACGGATGCGTACACGAGGGCGAAGAGGCAGCCGAGGGCGGAGAGCGTGAGGGTGAGGGAGCCGAGGCCTTGCCGCCAGGAGGGAATCCACCGCCGGATGCCGCGTCTGCCGTGACGGGGGTAGTCGATGAGGCGTCGACGGAGGTGGAGGCGGTGGAGGCGGTGCAGGCGAAGGCTGCTGAGGCTGCTGAGGCGTGGCTTGCGGGCGCGGGGGTGCTTGGGCTTCCTGCGCGTCGCGGGCTTCCCCTGAGTGTGTGTCCCCATGGTGGAGGAGAGGGGGCGCGGGGGCGGTGTGGTTGGCCGGGACCGTATTAGGGGGACGTAACAGCGGGGGCGATGGCGGGGCGATGGCGGTGAGGCCCTGGTGGCAGGGCCCGGCCGCGGCGGCTCCCCTTGGCCACGGCCGGCCCGCCTCAACCATGGGGGTCGACGTGCGGGAGTGCGCCGATCTCCATGGGAGCTCAAGAACCGTGACGTCGGTCGTTGGTCGTTGGTCGTTGGTCGTTGGTCGGACCGGCGAGGTCCGATGCCGCCGGTTCACGTGTCGGGTTCCCAGGGAGAGGCACTCAACACAGGTTGAATGCGCGAATGCCGATGCGCCCGGCGCGGCACGGCCCGGCCCGGCAGCTCGTACGGGGGACGGGGGTGGGAAGTCGGCATTGCGCGAGCAAGCGGCGGCACCTCCTGCGAGGCTGTGTCGCGTGACCTATGCAGTGAGTGTGGATACGCGGATAGCCAACGGCACATCGGAGATGGACGAGCTGCATCGGGTCGGCGCCGGCGCTCTCCTTGAGGACGGCTTCGACTCCGTCGAGGAGATTGAGGGCCCCGACGGGATGGAGGTGAAGGTCCTCGACACCTTTGTGGGTGTGTATCCCGGCGGGGCGCTGCTCAAGGTCTTCGTGGACGCCCCGGCACTGGAGTTCGCCGAGGAGGCCGTACGCGAACTGGTGGAGGAGCTGCTCGACCGCACGGAGCTGCTCGCCGACTGGACCGTCGAACGATGCCAGGTGGAGCTGCAGCCGGACCTGGCGAAGGAGAGCCTGGACGCGGCGGACGGCCCGGACGCACCGCCGGACGACGTCGAGTCCCGCCGCGCGCGGCTGATGGGTCTTGCCGGGGGAGCGGCGTCGGCCCAGGAGACAGGGACGACCATCGACTCCGACGCGATCCGCTCCAAGATCCGCAGCATGGCGCCACGGCTGGCGGCGTTCGGCTCGGGAATGTTCGGTGGGCCGGGGCCGGGGCCGGAGGGGCCGCCGGAGAGCGACGACTCCGGCACCACGACCGAGGGGGACGCCGAGCTGGCGGCGGGGGCATTGATCTGGGGCATGGACGTACTCCTGGACGAGCTGTTCCAGGACGCGTACGCGCTGGACCGCGACGGAACCAACGTCGCCGAGTGCGACCGCCCCATGTGGCTCCTGGACGAGCTGCCCCCGCGCTACGCCCTGCAGTACGACGCACGCTTCGCCCGCCGATTCCTGGTGACGGCGATCGCGCTGACCACACGGCTGACGGAGGGCAGCTTCCAGCAGCTGAGCTGCGTGGCCGAGGAGCTGACGCTCAGGCTGCTGCTGCGCGAGGCGGCGGCCACGCTCGACACCTTCGGCCTCCTGGACGAGGGCGTCTCATCGGCGCTGGGGTGCTTCGCCGATCTGGTCTACGAGGACATGGACCACGAGTGGCTGTACGACGAGGCGATGGACGGCATGGACGAAAGCGATACGGACACGGCCATCGGCATCACCCCCATGGGCCCCATGGGCATCGCGACCTGGTTCACCCCCTTCGACAAGGACCGGTACATCCATCCGTACGCGGCGGACGAGCCTGACGGCTCCGAGGGCTCCGAGGGCCCCGAGGGCGAGGGGACGGACTGAGGCAGGAGGCGCCATCTCACGGAGGCGGTTCGCAGTCGTCGCTCAGCAGCACTCGGCGACAACCTCGTAGAAGCCGGGGCTGGCGCTGGCGAAGGTTGCTGCTTCGGAAACGGAGGCGACCACCGTGGGGTTGGCGCCGGCGGCCTCACAGGCTTCGACGCTGTCCCAGTGTGCGATGTTGATGAGCTGGAAACGCGCGTCCGGCAGCAGGGAGCGGTGCAGCCGGACGTCGCGGAACCCGGGGGCTGTTCTCATGAGGGCTGCGCGTTCACGCCACTGTTCGACGAACTCGTCGGCTCGTTCGGCGGATATCTCGATGACGTTGATGAAGGTGACGCCCTGATCAGTCATGGGAGGTTCCCTTTCCGGTGGTGTCGTCCTGTCGTATTTGCTACTGGTGCAGCAGGCCGACGAGTGTCTCGGCCCACCAGCTTTCGACGCGGGCAGGCGTCCAGTGACGTTCGACTGTGAGCGTGGTGTAGACGTCGACGTTGCACAGCGCGGCGTAGACGTCGAGGGCAGCGGACAGGCTCAAGCCAGGTCGCAGCGTGTCGGCGGGCCAGGTGGAGAAGACCTCGCTGCGGAACTGGTCGGCATCGCGGCGGGTCTGGTCATAGACAGTCGCGAGCTCGGCGTCGGTCCGGCCTGCTTCGCGAATCAGCCTGACGAGGTCGCCGGCGTGCTCGAAGAGCCTTCGGTCGTAAGCGGCCATCGCGGCCAGTTGCCGCTCGGGCGCCGAAGACGCCTCCAGCTCGGCGAGCAGCTGGGGCATGTCCGCGGACAGGTCCGCCGCATCCACCAGGGCCCGGACCAGGCCGGTCTTGTTCCCGTAGGCCGCGTACACGGTGGGCACCGACACGCCTGCCTCGCGCGCGACTTCACGCATCGTGGTCGCCGCCCAGCCTCGAGAGACGAACAGCTGACGCGCCGCACCGACGATCTCGACGCGGGTCTGATGCGCCTGGGCTTGCCGACGCTGTGAGTCATAGCCGCGACGCTCCGGTGCTTCTGCCACGCCTACGCCTCCTGGACGCCTCATATATTGAATAGAAGGGACGTTAAACGAATGTGGGACGGCGCGGCAAGAGGCAAGAGGTACACGTGTGAGGCGAGGCTGGTGATCTACGTGCCCAACGGCCCGGCAGGCCGAGTCGCAGCCGTCGAGGCGCTCGCCCCTGACCAGCCGACCGCGGACCGCAGGGCGGCAAGATGCGGCGTAGATGTCAGCAGTAGATGTCAGAAGTAGATGTCAAAGGCCCCGGACCAAGATCGGTCCGGGGCCTTTTCCCTTGTGCCCCCGGCAGGATTCGAACCTGCGACACCCGCTTTAGGAGAGCGGTGCTCTATCCCCTGAGCTACGAAGGCGAGGCATGGTGGCGTGGCCTCTGGAAGGCCGTGCACCGCGGCCAGTGTAGCGGGTGGGCTCGTGCCGGGGTTATTGAGTTGATCACCCCGCTTCTGGGGTCCATGAAGTGAGGTGGACCGGGTCTCCGCGTCGATCCGTGGCGGCCCGCCCTGTCCCGCACGTGCCGGGTGCTCGCGTGCCGGACGTGCTGGCCCGCGCGGCCAGCCACGGCCGCCCGCCCCCCCCGTCGACGTGTCAGGAAAGGGGCTTTGACCTGCGGGTTTTTCGATTTGCGGGGCCCGGGCTTGACCTTGACACAGTGATAAGGTTTCCACTCGGGTTCAGGAGGTGGTCCCGATCAATACGGCCCATACGACCCCGCTGAACACCCGAGTGGCCAATGCCCTGGGCGCCGAGGACTCCTCGGTCCGGCTCAAGGCGGCGCTGGCCGTCGGCTCGAATCCCGACCCCGCATTCCTGGACCTGCTCGTCGAGCGGTGCGCGGTCGAGCCGGACTTCTACGTGCGGGACATGCTGTCCTGGGCGCTGACCCGTCTCCCGCCGGAGATCGTCCTGCCCCGGATCCGCCCGGAGCTCGACTCGGAGGTCGACCAGGCCCGCAGTCAGGCGCTGCACACGCTCTCCAAGATCGGTGACAAGAGCACATGGGCCTGGATCACCTGGGACATGCTGCGTGACGCCGACGACGAGGTCGCGCGTACGGCTTGGCGCGTCGCGGTCGTCCTCGTGCCCGAGGGTGAGGAGAAGGGGCTGGCCGACGAGTTGGTCCCGCAGCTCGGCCGCGGTGACCGCGACGTGCAGCTGAGCCTGAGCCGGGCCTTCGTCGACCTCGGCGACGTCGTCAAGTCCGCCCTGGAGAAGGCTTCGGAGAATCCCGACCCGGACGTGGCCGCCCACGCCCGTGCCACCGAGATGCTCCGGCAGGACCCGCAGACCGGTTTCGACACGGCCATTGAAGAGGCGAAGCGCGTGGTCCGGCTCGGCCCGGAGCGAGCCGCCGATGCTGCTGCCGCCGCCGATGCTGCCGCTGCCGCCGCGCTCGCGTCGGCGGGCACCGAGGCTACGGAGGCCGCGGATTGCTGATCGGTGATGTGGCCCGCCAGTCTGGGGTGAGCACCCGCATGCTCCGGCACTACGACGCCCTGGGGCTTGTGCGTCCCACGGGCCGCACCGGCGGTGGCTACCGCGAGTACTCCGCCGAGGACATCCGCAGGATCTTCCACGTGGAGAGCCTGCGGTCCCTCGGCCTCTCGCTCAAGCAGATCGGGCGCGCCCTCGAGGACCCGGCCTTCACGCCGTCCGCCCTGGTGAGCGACCTCATCCAGTGGACTGAGGACCGCCTGGCGCGGGAGCGGGAGCTGCTCGACCGGCTCCGTGCGATCGACGCGTCGGCGCCCACCGGCTGGGAGAGCGTCCTGCGCATCGTCGAACTCATGCGGGGGCTCAACTCGACCAGCGCCGCGCGCAGGCAGCAGGCCGTCCTGGCCCGCCCGGAGGGCGTTTCGGTCCCCGCCGAGCTGCTGGCCGCGGCGGTCCTGACCGAAGCCGACCCCCACGTCGCAGGCGCCCTGCGCTGGGCGCTCGCCCGGTCGGGAGGCGACGGCGTGGCGGCGCTGGACGCCGGCGCGCACTCGGCGGACGTGGACATCCGGCGGCGCGCGGTCCTGGCGATCGCCGCGATGACCGAGGCTCCGGGTGCCACCGCGGTGCTCGCGGACGCCCTCGGGGACCCGGACGCGACGGTGCGCAGGCACGCCGCGCTCGCTCTGGGCAGGCACGGCGTGACCGCGGCCGTGCCCACCCTCGTCGGCATGGTGGTCGACGGCTCGAACGACGTCGACGCGGCGGAGGTCCTGGGAACGCTGTCCCGGGACCCCGCGTGCGCGGACCGGATCACGACCGCCCTGGCCGACGAACTCGCCGTGCCCACCGCGGACTCGGCGACGCGGATCCGCCTCGCCCAGGCGCTGGTCGAGCTCGCGGGAACCACCGCGCAGGAGGTCCTGCGCGAACTGGCCCACGACGGCGACCGTGCCGTCGCCCTCGTCGCCTCGGCCCTCGTCGGAGTTCTCGAGGAGCGGTCGTCCTCCGAGGACCGCACCGACGAGGACCGCACCGACGAGGTCCGCACCGACGAGGGGCCCGTTCCGTGAAGTGAGCCGTGCTCAGGCGGGGTTGAGCGCGGTCGGGTTCCAATTGCCCAGCCAGTCAGCGATTTCCTGGTTCCTGGCCTGCGCGTCCGTCAATTGCGGGCGGTCTCCGCTCGCCGTGCCCGACCCCGCACCCGTGTTCTTGTACTCCGCGAAACGGTCGTCCTTCCAGGGGAAGCCGCCCATGTCCGACCACGGAGTGGTCCTGATGGCTCCGCTCAGGGCGGAGTCGCGGACCGTGGTCTGCGGGTCGAGCGTCGCGTCGCCGCCCGCGTGCCAGTTGCGGCCCAGGTAGAAGCTGCGGGCGGACACGTCGCCGGTCACCGTGGTGTTCGTGATCAGGAAGCCCTTGCGGTCGGCCGGCGTGCTCGGAGCGGTTACGTAGCCCTGTGACGTGCCGTCCCAGCGCTTCTTGAGGGTGATCACCGAGCGGTCCACCACGGCGGTGGCCCGGCCGAAGATGAAGTCCGTGTTGCCCACCACGTAGGAGTCGCGGATGTAGGCGCGGCCGAGCTTGTCCTTGGCCGCCGTGTCCAGGAGCAGGGTGTCCTGGTCGCCCTCGACGATCACGCCGTCGAGGAACGCCTTGTCGGCGGCGGTGCGCAGGGCCACCGCCTGGTGCCCCGCGAGGTTCTGGTTGGCCTTCTCGTCGAAGTCGTTGGAGAGGGTCAGGTTGCGGGCCTGGAAGTCATCGGCCTCCGCGGCCACGGTCGCGCTGCCCGACGTGCCGTAGGTGCCGGAGCCGTCCGGCTTGGGGGTACCGGCGGCGTTGTCGTACACGATGACCGTGTCCTTGCGGCTGCCGCCCGTGCCCTGGAGGGTGACGTGCGGCTTGTTGGCCGGGATCTTCACCGTCTCGCGGTACGTGCCCGGTGCGATGGAGACCACCACCCGCGAGGAGTTGTTCGCCGGTACGGCGTCGACCGCGGCCTGCACCGTCCTGTACCGGCCGCTGCCGTCCTTCGCCACGGTGAGGGTGGAGGAGGCGGCCTCGGCGGTGACGCCGGTCGCGGCGCGCGGGCCCGTCCCCGCCTTCACCTTGGCCGGGACGTCCGCCGCCTTGTCGAGCGTGTAGGCGTAGAAGCTCTTGGGGTCGAACGCCGTGCCGCCGCTCTCGTTGCGCCCGCTCGTCCCTACGAAGACGTTGCCCCGCTGCACGACCGCCGCCGAACTGTCCTTCGTCACAGGGTTGTTGAGGCCCTCGAAGTAGCTGTTCTCCAGGACCATCTTCGTGTTGCCGCGCGAGTAGTTGCCGTACGACGACGTGATGTCCGTGCCCGCGACGTCCTGGAGGTAGTTGTTGTAGAGGTGCGCGTGGGCCACGTTGTCGGTGGACGGGTTGCGCTGCTCCGTCTCGCGCAGCCAGTTGTGGTGGATCGTGATGTCGGCCGTCGTGTTCTCGGTCCAGCCGATGCCGAACGTCTTGTTGTTGTCGCTCAGCTTGTTCCAGGACACCGTCAGGTAGGTCGTGTCCTTGCGGCTGTCGATCAGGCCGTCGGCCATGTGCCGCAGGTCGTTGTGGTCGATCCAGACGTGGTGCGCGCCGTCCATCTGCACGGCGTCGAAGTCGTGCTCCTTGTCGTTCCACGTGCCCGCGTACGAGTCCCGGATCGTCAGGTTCCGGAGGATGACGTTGTGCACGCCCTGGCCCAGGAAGAAGCCGCCGCCGACGATCTGGCCCGAGGTGCCCGAGCCCACGATCGTCTTGTCCGAAGCGACCTTGATCTCCTTGCCCTTGGGGTCCATCGTGATCGTCGCGGCGACGACGATGACGTACGGATCGGCTGCGGTCGCGTACTTCTCCAGGTCCGCGAGGGTCTTGACGGTGACCGTCTTTCCGTCGCGTCCGCCGTAAGTCCCGTTCTGGCCAAGGGCGTTGACCGAAGCGAAGCCGTCGGCCACGTCATCGGCCATGCCATCGGCCACGTCGTCGGCCGCCGACGCGGCACCAGCAGCGGCACCAGCCGCCGTGGCCGCCGACGCCCTCGGCTGCGCGTCCTCGCCGAACACCCCGAAGGCCGTGCCGTACGTCAGGCCCGCCGCGGCCGCCATGGCCACCGGGATGCCGACCGCCAGGCTCAGCCGGCGCCTGCGGTGCCGCGCGGCCCTGTGCTCATCCTTGATCGCTCTCATTGCCTCGTCCGCCCTGGTGATGGTGGGTGTGCGTCTGCGTCTGCGTTGCGCAGGGCAGTCGCCGCCACCGGGCGGATTGGTTGCCGGAGCCGCCGGGTCGGTCAGTCGGAGCCGTCCCGCTCCGCGAGGTCCGCGTCGATCGCCGCCCGCAGATCCGCGAGCAACGTCTCGAAACGCGCGAGGAGTTCGGGCGGGTACTGGGCCATCGTCGCGTCCATGCGCCCCGCGAGCGGCGTGAAGAACTCGTCGGCGCTTTCCCGGATGCCGGGGCGGCTGTGCAGCGTGACGACGCGGCGGTCGGTGTGCTCGCGGGTGCGGTCGATGTGGCCCGCGGCTTCGAGCCGGTTCAGGAGCGCGGTCGTGGCCCCCGACGAGAGCAGGATGCGTTCGCTGAGGCGGGCCGGGGAGAGCGGGGTGCCGTTGTCCTCGGCGGTGACGATCTCCAGGAGGGCGTCCGCGTCCGTGGAGTGCAGGCCGAGCCAGACGGCGAAGCGGCGGCTGAGCTCGTTGTAGCGCTCGCCGTAGCCCCTGAGCCCGTCCATCAGGCGCTCGCGCTGCGCCGTCACCTCGCCGGGTGTCGGTTCCTCCGTCGCCACCGCGCCCGCCCTCTCTCGTCCCTCTGCCTGCCCGTACCAGTGCTTTGACAACTTACCGGCCCGACATTACCTTCACCGTGGAATTACTTCACCATGGAGGTATCAACGAGATGCGTGACCCGTCCCCCACCGCTCCCCCCGCCCGCCGATGGCTCGGCCTCATCGCCATCGCGCTCGGCGTCGCCCTGATCGTGGTCGACACCACGATCGTCAACGTGATCGTCCCCTCGGTCATCGAGGACCTGGACGCGAGCTCCGGCCAGGCGCAGTGGATCCAGGAGTCGTACGCGATCGTCTTCGCGGCGCTGCTCCTGCTGACCGGGCGCCTCGCGGACATCTTCGGCGCCCGCCGGATCTTCGTCGCGGGTGTCGTCGTCTTCGGGGCGACCAGCGTGCTCGCCGGGCTCGCGCCCGGCAGCGGCCTGCTGATCCTGGCCCGCTTCCTTCAGGGCGCGGGCGCCGCGATGATCCTGCCGACCTCGCTCTCCCTGCTGAACGCGACCTTCACCGGCAAGGCGCGCGGCCAGGCCTTCGCCATCTGGGGCTCGACCATCGGCGCCGCCGCCGCGCTCGGCCCGCTGCTCGGCGGCTGGCTGGCCGAACACGTCTCGTGGCGCTGGGCGTTCGGCATCAACGTGCCGCTGTCCGTCCTCGTCGCCGCCGGTGTGCTGCTCTACATGGCTCCCTCGCCGCGGACCAAGGGGCGGCTGGACGTGGCCGGTGCGGTGCTCTCCGCGGTGGGGCTCGGGCTGCTCGCCTTCGGGCTCGTCGAAGGGCGTACGTACGGCTGGATCGTCAGCATCGAGCCGCTGGACGTTCTCGGGGTCAGCTGGGCGAGCGGTCCCTCGCCCGTGCTCGTCGCCCTCGTGCTCTCCGCGGGCACGCTCTTCGCGTTCATCCGGCGGCAGATCGCCCTCAGCCGGGGCGATGACTCCGCACGGGTCCTGATGGACGTACGGCTGTTCTCCATCGCCTCCTTCCGCAACGGCAACATCGCGACCCTGATCATCGGCCTCGGAGAGTTCGGCATCGTCGCGGTGCTCCCGCTGTGGCTCCAGTTCACCCTCGGCTACAGCGCCCTGGAGGCCGGGCTCGCCCTCGTGCCCATCGCCATCGGCAGCTTCGTCGCGACCGGTGCGAGCTTCCCGCTGGCCGCCAAGGTCCCGGCGCTCGGGCAGGTGCGCATCGGGCTCGCGCTGGAGGTCGTCGGGCTCGCGGGGGTCGGGTTCATCGCCGCGCCGGACAGCTCCTGGTGGACGGTGGCGCTGATGCTCTTCCTGTACGGAATCGGCGTCGGGTTCGCCACCGCGCAGGTCACCAACGTGGTCCTCGCCGAGGTGCCGCACGAGAGCGCGGGGCAGGGCTCCGGCATTCAGAGCGCCTTCCGCCAGCTCGGTTCCGCGCTCGGGATCGCCGCCCTGACCACCGTCTTCTTCACCACCCTCAGCACGAATCTGCGGGAGCGGCTGAGCGATGCCGGACTGCCGGGCGGGCAGGCGGACCGGCTCACAGGCGCCGTCACCGACAGCGCGGGCGCCGCCATCGGGCCCCTCGCGGAGCGCCCGGAGACCGCGTCCGTCGCCGACGCGGCACGCTCGGCGATGACCGACGGGGTCGCGCTCGGCGGCTATGTCGCCGCGGGCTTCGTCGTCCTCGGGCTCGTCGCCACCTTCCTCGTCCCGGCCGCCACCGCCACCGGCGAGGAGGCCACCGAGGATCAGGGCGACGCGGTCGCCCGGGTGTAGGCGTGCAGGCGCAGGGCGAGCTGGATCTCCAGGGAGCGCTCCGGGGACTGCCAGTCGGCGCCGAGCAAGTGGCCGATCCGGTCGAGGCGTTGGACCACGGTGTTCACATGGACGTGGAGCGATTCCTTCGCCTTGGACTGGCTCGTCCCGCAGGCGAAGTAGGCCCGCAGGGTGTGGACAAGCTCCGTGCCGCGCTTGGTGTCGTAGTCCAGGACCGGGCCCAGCGTGCGGCGCACGTACGCGTCGAGGTTCGTGTCGTCGCCGAGGAGTACGCCGAGGAAGCCGAGGTCGGGCAGGTCCGCGCCCTGGCCGGTGTGGCCGAGCGCGCGCAGGGCGGAGAGGCAGCGCAGTGCCTCGGCGTGCGCCTGGGCGAGGGCTTCGGGGCCGGTGGCGGGGCCCGCGGCGCCGACCGTGACCGGGGCTCCTGCGGCCTGGGTGAGCTCGGCGGCGAGCGTGCGGGCGCGGGAGCCGGTGTCGTCGGCCGGGAGCACCAGGACCACGTGCTCGTGGTGCAGGCCCGAAAGGCCCTGGCGGGTGCGGGCGGCGCGGGCGGCCGACGAGAGCAGGAGCCGACGGGACGCCGCCTCGCTGTGGGCGACGAACACCGAGTGGGGCAGGGCCAGATCGACGTCAAGGCGGCGGGCGCGCGCGGCGAGGCGGCCCGGGGTGCCGGAGAGGGAGAGCAGGTCGCCGAGGAGTTCGCCGCGTACGCGGTCCTCGGCCTCGGCGGCCGAGCGGCGCAGGAGCAGGAGCAGCGCGGTGACGACCCCGGCGCGCTCGAAGAGCCGGCGGTCGGCCTCGCCGAGGTCGGCCCGGCCGGTGAGGGCGATGCTGCCCAGGAGCTCCGGGCCCGCGAGGACCGCGCACACCCAGGTGCCCTCCAGGGGGACGGCCCGGCCGCTGGCGCGCGATGCGGCGACGGCCTTGGCCGGGGGCGTGCGGGGGTCGGCGTCGACGCGGGCGAGTTCGGTGCCGTCCGCGTCGTGGATGAGGGTGCCGCCGCGCAGGAGCGCGCCGATGGCGGTGGCGACCTCCGTGAAGTCCCCGCCGCGCAGCACGAGATCGGTCAGGCGGTCGTGCGCGTCCTCGGCCCGGAGCATGGCCTCGCTGTGCGCGCGGATGGTCCGCGACGCCTCGTTCAGGTCGACGAGCGCGGCCCGGGTCTCCTCCATGCGGCGAGCGCTGTCGATGGCGATCGCCGCGTGGTCGGCGAGCGAGGAGAGCAGCGCGCCCTCGTCCGGCGTGAAGGCGCGGGCGGTGCGGTCGGCGGCGTACAGGACCCCGATGACGTGCGTGCCCTGCCGCAGCGGCACGCCGAGGATGGCGTGCAGGCCCTCTTCCAGTACGGCGCTGTCGATGGTGAGGGTGTGCTGGAAGCGGGGGTCTACCTCGTAGTCCCCGGTGGCGTACGGACGGGCGGTCTGGGCGACGAGGCCGCCGAGCCCCTCGCCCATGCCGAGGCGCAGATTCTGGAACGCGGCGGAGACCGAGCCGTCCGTCACGCGCATGTAGGTGTCACCCGCCGCCGGGTCGTTGAGGGAGAGGTACGCGACGTCCGTGCGGAGCAGCAGCTTGGCCCGGTGCACGATGGCGCGAAGGACCGCGTCCAGGTCGCGCAGGGCCGCGAGGTCGCCCGCGGTGTCGAAGAGCGCGGTGAGCTCGGCCTCCCTGCGCTGGTGCTGGTTCAGGGTGCGGCGCACGCGCAGCGCGGTCTGCGTGGCCTCGTCGATGGCCGTGAGCTCGGCGCCGCTCGCCCCGGCCGCGCGGGCCGCCGCGGCCGGCTCGGCGAACTGCTCGGCCGGCGCGTCCCGGGCGAGCAGGTCGAGCAGCTCGCGCAGGGCGGCGCACGCCTGCTCCCGGTCGGCGGCGTCTGAGGACCTTGGCATACGACGGGTCGCCTCCGGGAGCGGGGTGGTGCGGGTCAGGTCGAGATTGTCGCCGAGGGTGCGGTGGCGGCGGAATCCCCGGGAGCCGCACTCCGCTCGGCGAGCGAGCGGCCCCGGGTCTCCTTGGCCACGAGCACGGTGAGCGTCGTGATCACCACGGTCACGCAGACGTACAGCGCCACCGGTGTCGCGGAGTCGAAGTCCTTGAGCAGCTCGACCGCGATGATCGGCGCGAGTGCGCCGCCGATGATGGACGCGAGCTGCGAGCCCATGGAGGCCCCGGAGTAGCGGACCTTCGTGTCGAACATCTCGGAGATGAAGGCGGCCTGCGGCCCGTACATCGCGCCGTGCAGGAGCAGCCCGACCGTGACCGCCAGGGTGATCACGGCGAAGGACTTGCTGTCGACGAGCGCGAAGAACGCGAACGCCCACGCCGCCATGCCGATCGACCCGATCAGGGTGACGGGCCTGCGGCCGATGCGGTCCGAGAGCGCGCCCCACAGCGGGATCGTCACGAAGTGCACGGCGGAGCCGATGAGTACGGCGTTCAGGGCGGTGCTCTTGGGCAGTTCCAGGTGCACGGTGACGTAGACCAGGACGAAGGCCGTGAGGATGTAGTACGAGACGTTCTCGCCGAGCCGCGTTCCGATGGCGGTCAGGACGCCGCGCCAGTTGTGCCGGAAGACCTCGACGACCGGCGCGTCCTGCGGGGCGGCTTCCCCCGCTGCCTCGGCGGCCCGCGCCTTCGCCTGCGCCTCGAGGAAGAGCGGGGACTCCGAGACCGAGACCCGTATCCACAGGCCGATGATCACGAGCACGCCGGAGAGCAGGAACGGGATGCGCCAGCCCCAGGCGAGGAACGCCTCGTCGGACTGGACGGCGGCCAGGAGCGCCAGGACGCCGGTGGCCAGGAGGTTGCCGCCGGGGGCGCCGGCCTGCGGCCAGGAGGCCCAGAAGCCGCGGTTCTTGTCGTCGCCGTGCTCGGAGACGATCAGGACGGCGCCGCCCCACTCGCCGCCGAGCGCGAAGCCCTGGATCAGGCGCAACACCGTGAGCAGGATCGGGGCGCCGACGCCGAGGGTGGCGTGGGTGGGCAGCAGGCCCATCGCGAAGGTGGCGCCGCCCATCATCATCAGGCTCAGCACCAGGAGCTTCTTGCGGCCGATCTTGTCGCCGTAGTGGCCGAAGACGACGCCGCCCAGGGGCCGTGCGGCGAAGCCGACGGCGTAGGTGAGGAAGGACAGGAGCGTGCCGACCAGGGGGTCGCTGTCGGGGAAGAAGAGAGTGTTGAAGACCAGGGCGGCGGCGGAGCCGTAGAGGAAGAAGTCGTACCACTCGATGGTGGTGCCGATGAGGCTGGCGCTGATGATGCGGGCGATACCTGGCTTGCCCGGGGTCCTGCCCTGGGCACGCGGCGTTGCGGCTGCCATGGCGTGATCCGTTTCTCGATGGGGACGTGTGGTGAATTGGCGCTGGGGGAGCGGGGGTTGTTCAGCCGGCGGTCCAGCCGCCGTCCAGGGGCAGCGACGCCCCGGTGACGAAGCCGCTGTGCGGGCCGCAGAGCCAGAGCGCCGCGGCGGCGATCTCCGCGGGCTCGATCAGCCGCTTGACGGCCGAGCGCCGCAGCAGTACGTCGGTGAGGACCTGCTCGGGGGCGATGCCGTGGGCGGCGGCCTGGGCGCTGATCTGGTCCTCGACCAGGGGCGTGCGGGTGTAGCCGGGGCAGAGGCAGTTGCTGGTGACGCCGTGCTCCGCGCCTTCCAGGGCGGTGACCTTGCTCAGGCCCTCCAGGGCGTGCTTGGCGGCGACGTAGGCGGACTTGAAAGGGCTCGCGCGCAGGCCGTGCACGCTGGAGATGTTCACGACGCGGCCCCAGCCGTGGGCGTACATGTGGGGCAGGGTCCGACGCAGCAGGAGGAACGGCGCGGTGACCATGACCTTCTGGATCAGGTCGAACCGCTCCGGGGGGAACTCCTCGATGGCGGCGACGTGTTGGAGCCCCGCGCTGTTGACGAGGATGTCGGCGCGGGCGGGCAGGGTCTCCACCGCCGCGGGATCGGCGAGGTCCACCGCGTGGGCCTCGCCGTCGATCTCGTCGGCGACGTCCTTGGCCGCGTCGGCGTGCCGGTCCACGACGTGGACGAAGGCGCCGGCCTGCGCCAGGGCCACGGCACACGCCCGGCCGATGCCGCTGGCGCCGCCGGTGACCAGGGCGGTGCGTCCGGTGAGGTCGGTTCCTGCGGGGGCTTCGGCGGGGGGTCCTGCGGGGCCGGCACCGCGGGGAGTGGGGCTCGTCATGGCCGGAAACGTAAGGGTGCGCCGGGCGGGGTTCCCATGTGTGGGGCCCACATAACCGGGGGGCGGGTCATGTGGGTAGTGAGCCGGTCGCGGGTGCGGCCCTGGTGACCCACGTCACCCTCGGCGGTCCCAAAGCTGTGCTACCTTGCGAACAGCACGTGTGTACGCCGCCTTCTGCGGCGCCGGTGCCAATCTTCTTTTCTTCCGCCTCACCGAGGCCCCCGCAGCTCCGAAGCTCCGAGACATTCGTGTTTCTCCGAAGCCCTTTGCTGCAGTTCTTCTCTCCGCCCGACGCACGGGACGTGAACACACCGTCCTGCCGGGCCCCTCATTCGCATGTCCGCGAAAGGACCCCATCATGAGTACCGCAACCATCACCCGGAACAAGACCACCACAGCCACCGAGACCCCCGTCGTCGCCGCATCCGGCATCCTCGACGTGAGTCACAACGCCAACGGCCATCTCCGCACCGGAGACTGCCTCCCCACCCCGAACGACGTACAGGTCCCCTCCACGCTCATCCGCCAACTCGGCCTGCGTGCGGGCGACATGGTCCAGGGCGCCTGCGGCAAGGCCCGCACCCTCACCTCCGTCGAGCGGGTCAACGGACACTCCGCCGAAGCCCTGCGCAGGCGCGCGCGGTTCGGTGACCTCACGCCGCTGCACCCCCGCGAGCGGCTGCGTCTGGAGACGCCGGGTGAAGGCGGCGCCAGTGTCGCGACCCGGCTCATCGACCTCGTAGCCCCCGTCGGCAAGGGCCAGCGCGGCCTGATCGTCGCGCCGCCCCGCACCGGCAAGACCGTTCTGCTCCAGCAGATCGCCGCCGCCGTCAGCGCGAACCACCCCGAGGCGCACCTCATGGTGGTCCTGCTCGACGAACGGCCCGAAGAGGTCACGGACATGAAGCGTTCCGTACGGGGTGAAGTGCTCGCCTCGACCTTCGACCGGCCCGCCAAGCAGCACATCGCCCTGGCCGAACTGGCCGTCGAGCGCGCCAAGCGGCTCACCGAGGAGGGCAAGGACGTCGTCATGCTCTTCGACTCCCTCACCCGGCTCTGCCGCGCGTACAACAACGCGGCGTCCAGTGGCGGCCGCACCCTCTCCGGAGGCGTCGACGCCGCCGCCATCCAGGGCCCCAAGCGCCTCTTCGGCGCCGCGCGGTGCGCGGAGGAGGGCGGGTCCCTGACCATGCTCGCCACCGTGCTCGTGGAGACCGGATCGCGCGCCGACGACTACTACTTCGAGGAGCTCAAGGGCACCGGCAACATGGAGCTCCGCCTCGACCGCGGCATGGCCGAGCGCCGTGTCTTCCCCGCCGTCGACGTCACCCCGTCCGGCACGCGCCGTGACGAACTGCTCGTCCCCGCCGACGAGTTGACCGCCGTACGCGGGCTGCGGCGCGCCCTGCACGGCAGGGACCCGCAGAGCAACCTGGAGGCGATCATCGAACGCCTGCGCAAGACCCCGGGCAACGCCGCCTTCCTGCGCCAGGTGCAGCAGACCGTGCCCGGCGCGGGCTCCTCCAAGGTCAACGGCGGTTGAGCCGCGGCCTCATGGGCGCGTGACGTGCACCCGGTAGCGGCCCTCCGCGTCGATGTCCGTCACCGTGATGCGCACGCCCGTCCTCTTGTCCGTGAAGGTCTCGCCGGGTTCGTAGGTCGCGTCCGAGAGTTCCGCGTGGACGTTCGGCTGGCGCGTGCAGCCGCCGCTGTCCTTCGTGGAGTCGGAGACGGTGACCGGGCCCTGGCCCGTGTCGACCTCCGCGTCCACCCGGTAGATCAGGACACCGGGCTTGCAGACCGCCTCGTCGTTGCCGCCCTGGGTGCGCACCTCGACGGCGTACCCCTTGGTCGTGCTCAGCGGCACGAAGGCGAGCTTGGTGCCGCCGCTCGTCGGCAGCGGGCTCAGCGTGTGCTCGGTGGTGCCCGCGTTCGACGCGCAGCTGATCTGGTCGTCGTCGAGCCAGCCGAGCTTCCACTTGTGCCAGGCAAGCAGGTCGTTGTTGGCGCCCCAGTCCTCGCTCATGATGTCCCAGTGGCCGACCGCGCCGCCGCCCTCCTGCGTGTAGAGGTCGGGCAGGCCGAAGACGTGGCCGTTCTCGTGCGGGAGTACGCGGTAGCCGGTCTCGCGGTAGCTGCCCGAGCCGTCGTCCTGGCGGCTGTAGACGAAGGACGCGTTGGAGACCGGGACGCCGTCCGCCACGGGCGCCTCGGTGTTGCCCGCGAAGGTCACCGAAAGGACCGTGTCGAGCGCGGAAGGGCCCGCGTTCGGCGTGATGAGGATGTTCACCAGGTCGTACTCCCGGAAGTCCACGTCCGGATCGGCCGCCGCCACGATGTCCTGGACCAGATCGCGGTAGCCCGGATCGAAGGGGGCGCCGCGCTCTATCCCGTACTGCTTGAAGCTCTTGGGCATCCGCAGCCAGTCGGTGATCGGCGACTCGGGGCGGTAGTCGAGACGTCCGTAGGAGCTGGTGCGGAACCAGTCCGACGTCTGCGGGAAGAACTCCGAGAGGCGGTCGAGCGCGGTGCCCTCGCCGGGGGCGTCGGAGAAGTCGACCATGAGGTTCAGGGCCCGGACGGTGCCCGTGGAGCGGGAGTAGCCGGCGGGCGTGGGCACGCCCTCCGACATCTGGACGCCCATCGTGCCGTTGATCATGCACGGGCTGAGTGTCGTCGCGCGGGCCAGGGACACGGGGCCCGCCGCCGTGGGGGACTCCTCCATCAGGCGGCCGGTGCTCGCCGATGTGGTGACCGTGAGGGCAAGGACGGCGCACGTGGCGAGTGCCGCGCCACGTCGGGCTGCGCGTATCTGCCTCCAGGTCGGCTGCTGCATGCGTGGGCCTTCCCCTTGCGGCAGCCGCCGGTCCTGGCTGCACCCTTTCGATCACCCTGTGCCGGAGGGTGCGCGGGCGCTCGCTGGGTGCGACCGATCGTGGGTTTCTCGCGCACGGAGGCGTGACGCGGGTCACATGAAGAAAGTCGGGCGGCGGGAAATATCCGGGGACTCTCTCCCCGTTTAGACCTGTGTCCGAGCGAAACGGGGAGTGATTCCCCGCATCGCGCATACGAGGCTCAGGCGACGTCCCGAGGCTCGATCACCACCTTGATCACCAGCTCGATCACCAGCTCGATCACCAAGTTTGAGGAGAGCCGCCGTGGAAACCGCCACCGCTGCACAGCGCCGCACGCCCCGCCCGCGGGCCGACGCCCTGCGCAACCGGGAGCGGATCGTCGCCGCCGCACGCGAGATGTTCGTCGAGTTCGGCCCCGATGTGCCGCTCGACGAGGTCGCGCGCCGGGCCGGCGTCGGCAATGCCACGGTCTACCGGCACTTCGCCGACCGTTCCGAACTGGTCCACCAGGTCGTCCTGCTGGTCACCGACCGCGTCTCGGCACACGCCGAGGAAGCGATCACGGCGGCCGACGCGGACCCGAGTGTCGCGTTCGACGCCCTGCGCCGGTTCGTGCACGCCTCCGCCGACGAGCGGATCGGTGCCCTGTGCCCGATGCTCCAGGCGGCCTTCGACCCCGATCACCCGGATCTGGTCGACGCCCGCGAGCGGCTCGAAGCCGTCGTCGACGGGCTCATGCAACGGGCGCGCGCGGCCGGGCAGCTGCGCACCGACATCGCCGTCGGAGACCTGATGGTCGCCCTCTCCCAGCTCACCAGGCCGCTGCCCGGCACCGCGTGCCTGAACATGGACCGTTTCGTCCACCGCCATCTCCAGCTGTTCCTCGACGGCCTGATGGCGCCGGCCCGCTCCGAGCTGCCGGGGGCGTCGGCGACCTTGGAGGATCTCCGCCAGTCCTGAGCCCGGCCTGACTCGCCCGAATTCGCTCGACTCCACCCGACTTCGCCCGACATCATTCGACTTCGCCGTACGCCGTAGTGCGCGCCTCTTTCCGTCACTTTTTTCACCACACGTATCGCTAGGTGGCTACTCCCATGTCAGAAACAGATCCCAGGCGCTGGAAAGCGCTGATCTTCATCGCGCTCGCGCAGCTGATGGTCGTGCTCGACGCGACCATCGTGAACATCGCGCTGCCCTCCGCCCAGCAGGACCTGGGCATCTCGGACGGCAACCGCCAGTGGGTCATCACGGCCTACGCCCTGGCCTTCGGTGGTCTGCTGCTCTTCGGCGGCCGCATAGCCGACCTCTGGGGCCGCAAGCGCACCTTCGTGACCGGCCTGATCGGCTTCGCCGCGGCCTCCGCCCTCGGCGGCGCCGCGACCGGCGAGGCCATGATGCTGGGCGCCCGCGCCCTCCAGGGTGTGTTCGGCGCGCTGCTCGCGCCCGCCGCCCTCTCGCTGCTCGCCGTGATGTTCACCGATGCCAAGGAACGCGCCAAGGCGTTCGGCATCTACGGTGCGATCGCCGGTGGCGGTGGCGCCGTGGGCCTGATCCTCGGCGGCTTCCTCACCGAGTACCTGAACTGGCGCTGGACGTTCTTCGTGAACATCCCCTTCGCCGTGATCGCCGCGCTCGGTGCCTACTTCGTCATCCGTGAGCCGTCCGGCGCCCGCAACCGCTCGCCGCTCGACATCCCCGGCGTGGTCCTCTCCACCCTCGGTCTGGTCTCCCTCGTCTACGGCTTCACGCGCGCCGAGTCGGCCGGCTGGTCGGACTCCCTGACGATCGGCATGTTCGTCGCGTCGGCCGTGCTGCTCGCCGCGTTCGTCCTCACCGAGGCCAAGGTCAAGTCGCCGCTGCTTCCGCTGCGCGTCCTGACCGAGCGCAACCGCGGTGGCGTCTACCTGTCGCTCGGCCTCGCGATCATCGCGATGTTCGGCCTGTTCCTGTTCCTCACGTACTACCTCCAGATCGTCCAGGGCTACTCGCCGGTGAAGACCGGCTTCGCGTTCCTGCCGATGATCGTCGGCATGATCACGGGCTCCACGCAGATCGGCGCCCGCCTGATGACCCGCGTCCCGCCGCGGCTCCTGATGGGTCCGGGCTTCGTGCTCGCGGCCGTCGGCATGCTGCTCCTGACGCAGCTGGAGGTCGGTTCCTCGTACGCCGGTCTGATCATGCCCGCGCAGCTGATGCTGGGCCTCGGCATGGGTACGGCGTTCATGCCCGCCATGTCCCTTGCCACGCACGGTGTCGAGCCGCGTGACTCCGGTGTCGCCTCCGCGATGGTCAACACCTCGCAGCAGGTCGGCGGCGCCATCGGCACCGCTCTCCTGAACACCATCGCCGCCTCCGCCACGACCTCGTACATCGCCTCGCACGCCGCGGGCGCGACGACCCCGGCCGCGCAGAAGCTGATGCAGGCCGAGGCCATGGTCGAGGGCTACACCAGCGCCATCTGGTGGGCCGTGGGCATCCTGGCGGCCGCCGCCGCGATCGCCTTCGCGCTCATCAACACCGGCGCCCAGGGCGGCTCTCCCGCCGCCTCGGGCTCGGGTGACACCGAGGGTGTCGAGGACGAGATCCGGATCCCGGTGGTCGCGCACTGACCCGGTTGTTCCACAGGGAGGCCTAGCGGAGCCAGGGCAGGTCCGCCCCCGCCTCCTTCGGCTGAAGTCCCTCGGCGACGATCACCATGATCTCGCCGAGGGACTTCTGCTGTTGCGGGCTGAGCCGGTCGAAGAGGGCCTGGCGCACGGCGGTGACATGGCCGGGCGCGGTGCGGCGCAGGACCTCGTACCCGTCGTCGGTGAGGATCGCGAACTGGCCGCGCTTGTCGGAGGGGCAGTCCTCGCGGCGCACCCAGCCGTTCTTCTCCAGGCGCGCGATCGCGTGCGAGAGACGGGACCGGGTGATCTTGGTGTTCCTGGCCAGCTCGGTCATGCGCAGGCGCCGCCGCGGGGCGACGGAGAGCTGGACCAGGAGGCCGTAGTAGATGTGCGGCATGCCGGCGTCGCGCTGCAACTGGCGGTCGAGGTGGTCTTCCAGGAGCGTGGTGGCTTGCAGGTACGCGAGCCAGGTGCGCTGTTCGTCGTCGTCGAGCCAGCGCGGTTCCCCGTCGGGGGGAGAAGTGGGTGCCATGTCCATGTACTCCACTGTACGCAGCCCTTCCTTGAAACTTAAACAATGCGGGAGTAGAGTCATTCTTGAGCGAAAGCTTGAGAGTTAAAGTAAATCGTTCTTTGTACGTTCTCGGAGGCGCCGCCATGACCGCAACCCAGGAGCGCATGCCCGCCCTGTACCTCAGCCACGGCGCGCCGCCGCTGGCCGACGACGCGCTCTGGCCCGACCAGCTCCGCGCCTGGTCGGCGGAGCTGCCCCGGCCCAAGGCCGTCCTCATGGTCTCCGCCCACTGGGAGGAGGCCCCGCTCGCGCTCGGCGCGACACGGACGATGCCGCTGGTGTACGACTTCTGGGGCTTCCCCGAGCACTACTACCAGGTCACGTACGCCGCTCCGGGCGCCCCTCAACTGGCTGATTCCGTACGCAAATTGCTGCGCGGGGCAGGTACGCCGGTGCAGGACATCCCGGATCGCGGGCTCGACCACGGAGCGTACGTCCCGCTCGTCGAGATGTATCCGGACGCGGACGTCCCCGTCCTCCAGATCTCCCTGCCGACCCTCGACCCCGCGAGCCTGATGGACATCGGCCGCAAGCTGGCGCCGCTGCGGGACGAGGGCGTGCTGATCGTCGGCAGCGGCTTCTTCACGCACAATCTGGCGGCGCTGCGCCAGGGCGGTACGCCGTCGTGGTCGGTGGAGTTCGACGCGTGGGGGCACGAGGCGCTCGACGCGGGCGACGTGGACGGTCTCCTCGACTTCCTGCACAAGTCTCCGGCGGGCGAGCTGGCCCATCCGCGCACGGAGCACTTCGCGCCCCTGTTCGTGCCCCTGGGGGCCGCCGAGGCCTCGGGGGACCTAGGCGGTCAGCGGAGTGTGATCGACGGGTTCTGGATGGGGCTCGCCAAGAGGTCGGTGCAGTTCGGCTGAGCCGGGGAGTCAGGCCAGCGGCTCGCTGATCTCGATCGCTCGCAGGGCCGCCGTCAGGGCCCGCTCGTCGCCCACGTCCAGTGCCGTGTCGGTGAACTTGATGACGTGCTCGTCGCCGTGCGCCAGGGCCCGCTCGAAGACCTCCTCGGGGGCGAAGGTGCCGGGCGCCGTGTACGCGACCGGGGCATCAGGGGCGTACATCGAGGTCACGGCGGCCGACGCCGTCCACGCCGCGTGCAGGCTCGGCGCCCACAGGGTGCGGGGCAGCGCGGGCAGGGCGCGCAGCACGGCGTTGGGTGCGGTCGACGCGTGCACCAGCATCGTCTCCTCGCCGTGGCCGTGCGTGGCGTACCGGTGGGTGGCCGCGCGCACCAGCTCGGTGAGCCCGCGGTGCGCCTCGTCCGGGTCGCTCACGCCGGCCGCCCACGCGGGCAGGCCCACGACCCGGCCGAGCCTGGCGGGGAAGCTGCCCTCTGCCCTGTCCGGGATCGGCTCGACGGCGTCCAGGGCGGCGGCTGCCGTGCCCGCGCTCAGGGGCAGGAGCTCGACGCCGGTGACGGGGTGGTGGCGGGCGGCCCAGTAGCCGAGGCCGTGGGCCAGTTCCGCGAGGCGGGGTTCGGTCTCATCCCCTCTCAGGAGCGTGCGCACCGCGTGGCCCACGCGGATCACCGGGTGGGTGGAGCCGCCGTACATCCCCGGAAGCAGGAGCGGCCACCAGGCGGCGAGGACGTCGCGCCACGGGCGTTCGCCGATCTCCCGGCCGAAGTACGCGATCCAGTCCGCGGCGCGGCGCGGATCGCCGAGAGCCTCGCGCCAGGTGTCGCCGGTGATTGTCTCGACCGAGCTCGGGTACTCCTCCAACTTCGGCGCGTACAGCTCGAGCCAGCGGTGGACCGCACCGGAGCGGCCGTGCGCGGCGAGCGCCTCGACGGCCATCGGCGCGTGGTTGGTGAGCCGTCCGAGCCGCTCGGGGCCCGATGCGTGCAGGCGCTGGAGGGCTTCGTCGAGGGTGCCTGAGGTGTCGGCTGTGGCGTCCATGCGGGCACGCTAAGGCGGGTGCGCGCGGGGCGTAACGGCCTTGCGGCCTAGGCCGTGTCCTAGGCCGCGCCCTAGGTCAGGGCTTAGGACGGACCTGGTCAGGACCTAAGACCCGGGTCAGGGCCGGGCGCCCAGGGGACGCTCGTACCAGGCGACGTCCCAGTAGCGGCCGAACTTGCGGCCCACCTCGCGGTACGTGCCGACATGCCGGAAGCCGAAACGTTCGTGGAGGCGCTCCGACGCGTCGTTCGGCTGGGCGATCCCGGCGTAGGCGCGGTGCAGGTCCTCGCCCTCCAGGGCCTCGAAGAGCGCCTTGTAGAGCAGGGTGCCGATGCCACGGCCCGCGGCATCGGCGGCGCAGTAGACGCTGACTTCCACAGAAGTGGCGTACGCGGGCTTCGTTCGGAAAGGACTACTGGTGGCGTATCCGAGGATCAGGCCGGAATCCCGCTCCTGGGCAACCAAGAGGCGGTGGGGGCCGTCTTCAGGATGGGAGAGCAGCCAAGGGCGGCGCTCTTCCGGCAGGAAGACGGCCGTGTCGAATGTGATCGCCGTCTCACGTACGTAGTGGTTGTAGATGTCGGTCAGGGCTGCGAGATCAGCCTCCGCGCCCGGCCTGACCTGCACCTCTGTACGTTCCGACGGCATCTGGCCTCCCCTTGTGGCGGCACAGGGTACTGCAACGTCAGGAAAATAGATGCACGGCTTGGGAATTCTGTCCGGATTCCAGTCGTTGTTTCCATCGGAAGCAGGGCACCCGGAAGGGTGTGGTTTCCACCACAGAGGCCCGTGAAAAGGGCCGACCAGGACCTCCACACGCAAGGGAGCACGCATGGCAACCCGTGCCGTCGCCCGTCGTAAGTCCGCCACCTCCGGCGAGACCGACGCGGCACGCAGTGTTCGCGCCGTAGGCGGGGAGATCGCCGACCGCGACCTGGTCGGCATGTACCTCGACGAGATCGCGCGTACGCCGCTGCTCGACGCCGCCAAGGAAGTCGAGCTGTCCCAGATCATCGAGGCCGGTGTGTACGCCCGGAAGATAATCGACGGCGAGGTCGAGAGCTCCGGCGCGGGCGCGAAGGCGTCCCGCGAGGAGCTGGAGGCGCTGGTCGCCGACGGCGAGCGGGCCAAGGACGTCTTCATCCGGTCGAACCTCCGCCTCGTCGTGGCCGTGGCGCGCCGCTATCCGCGCAGTGGTCTGCCGCTGCTCGACCTGATCCAGGAGGGGAACGCGGGCCTGGTCCGCGCGGTCGAGAAGTTCGACTACGCCAAGGGCTTCAAGTTCTCCACGTACGCCACGTGGTGGATCCGTCAGGCCATCACGCGCTCCATAGCCGACCAGTCCCGCACCATCCGGCTGCCCGTCCACCTGGTGGAGGAGCTGGGGCGGATCCGCCGGGTCATGCGCGAGTTCAACCGCAAGCACGGGCGCGACCCGGAGCCGGAAGAGGTCGCCGCCGAGCTGGACTCCACGCCGGCGCGTGTGACGGACGTCCTGGACTGGGCGCGCGACCCGGTCTCACTGAACATGGGCGTGGACGACAACGGAGACACGCAATTCGGTGACCTCCTTGAGGACACCTCCGCGGTCTCGCCCGAGCAGTCCGTCCTGACGCTGCTGCGCAGCGAGGAACTGGACGACCTGATCGGCCGCCTCGACCAGCGCACGGCCTCCATCATCAAGATGCGGTACGGCATCGAGGACGGCCGCGAGCGGACCCTTACGGAGGTCGGCAAGCAGCATGGGCTGACGCGGGAGCGGATCCGCCAGATCGAGAAGCACGCGCTTCTGGAGCTGAAGAAGCTGGCTCGGGACACGGGCTTCGACGCGGCGGCCTGAGCGGCCCGCGAAGCCGTCCATCAGCTGAGCCCCGGTGCCATCCCCCCCCGGCACCGGGGCTCTTTTCTGTCTCCGTGGGTCCTCGTGCGGGGCAGAGGGCTCTGTTCCGTGCGGGTCTTGTCGAACCTGCGGGCCGGTGGAACCTGTCCCGCGCTCCGCGCGGACGTCTCCCACCCACCCACCCGCTCACCCCGAGTCCTCCCCGCCCACCTGCGCGCTCACCCGGGGTCTTCCGCGCCCGCCTGCGCGCTCACCCGGGGTCTTCCCCGCCCGCCTGCGCGATCACCCGGGGTCCTCTCCGCCCGCCTGCGCGATCACCGTGAGTTCTCCCGCCTGCCCAGCCGATCCCCCCGGGTCTTCCCCGCCCACCTGCGCGATCACCCTGGGTCCTCCCCGCCCACCCACCCGATCACCGCGAGTACTCCCGCCCACCCCACCCGACTGCCACGGGTCCTCCCCGCCCTCCTGCGCGATCACCTGGGGTCCTCCCCGCCCACCTGCGCGATCACCCCGGGTCTTCCCCGCCCACCCACCCGATCACCGCGAGTACTCCCGCCCACCCCACCCGACTGCCACGGGTCCTCCCCGCCCTCCTGCGCGATCACCTGGGGTCTTCCCCGCCCACCCACCCGATCACCGCGAGTTCTCCCGCCCACCCCCCGACTGCCCCGGGTCCTCCCCGTCCGCCCAGCCGATTCGCCCCGGAGTAATGGGTGGGTGGGTGGGGAAGATCCGCGCGAAGCGCGGTACAGGGCTCGCCCCCCGCGGCCCGCAGGGCGTTATGTCGCGCCGCAGTGGCGGAACCCGCATCGGACGGGGGCCGGCAGCCCCCGGTTCACGCCCCCGATGCCCGGGTCAGGCGGGAGCCGAGGTCACGTAGAGAAGACACCAGCTCCGGGGGGCCGTGGGCCACGAAATCGCAGCCCGTCATGGCGAGGCGTACCGCCAGCCAGTCCACCGCATCCGTCACCGTGGCCCGCACACGGCAACTCGTGGCCGTCAGGGGCTCCGGCGCCCCCAGCGCCGGGAGCCTCGTCGCGACGGTCTCCGCGGACTCCGCGAACGTCACGTCGATCGCGTACGAAGGCTGGCCCCGCCACATCGACCGGCGGATGTACTCCGCCGCGTCCCCCGTCGGAAGCTCCCGCGGCACGAAGCGCGCCCCGGTCGCGAACGGGGACGACACCCGGTCCACGCGGAACGTGCGCCAGTCGTCGCGGTCGATGTCGTACGCGACCAGATACCAGCGCCGCCCCGTCGACACGAGCCGGTGCGGCTCCGTGAGCCGGCGGGACTCGGTGCCGTCGCCGGAGCGGTACGCGAAGCGGAGCCGCTCCTGGCCCGCCGCCGCGGATGCCATGACCGTCAGCGTCTCGGGCGCGATGCTGGCCCCGTCCCCGCTGGTCAGCGGGATCGTCGCGATCTGGAGTGTCTGGACCCGGTGGCGCAGGCGCGACGGCAGGACCTGCTCCAGCTTCGCCAGGGCCCGGACCGACGCCTCCTCCACCCCCTCCACCGCGTGGCCCGCCCCCGCCCGCAGCCCCACCGCGATCGCCACCGCCTCCTCGTCGTCCAGGACGAGCGGAGGCATCGCCTTGCCCGCGACCAGGCGGTATCCACCGGTCGCCCCCTGGCTCGCCTGCACCGGATAGCCGAGGTCCCGCAGCCGGTCGATGTCGCGCCGCACCGTACGGCGGCTGACGCCGAGCCGGTCCGACAGTTCCCCGCCCGGCCACTCGCGCGGGGTCTGCAGGAGGGAGAGGAGCTGAAGCAGCCGAGCCGGGGTGTCCGTACCGCCGGACCGTTCCGAGGTCGTGCCGGAAGTCGAAGTCATGTCACACAGGATGCCGCGCATCTAGGACATGTTCTGGCCTATATGGCTTCTAGTCTCCTCTCATGACTTACAGCAGCCCCGCCACGACACCGCCCGGAACGGCCGCCGCAGCCGACCGGCGCCGCTGGCTCGCCCTCGCCATCGTGATGACCGCGGCCTTCATGGACCTCGTCGACGTCACCATCGTCAACATCGCGATCCCGTCCATCCAGGAGGACGCGGGCGCCTCGTACAGCCAGATCCAGTGGATCACCGCGGGCTACGCGCTCGCGTTCGCGGCCGGACTGATCACCGGCGGGCGGCTCGGCGACATCCACGGGCGCAAGCGGATGTTCCTCATAGGCATCGCGGGCTTCACCCTCGCCTCCGCGCTCTGCGGCTTCGCCGCCAACCCGGAGATGCTGGTCGCCTCGCGGATCCTTCAGGGCGCCATGGCCGCGATGATGGTGCCGCAGGTCCTGTCGATCGTGCACGCCACGTTCCCCGCGCACGAGCGGGGCAAGGTCTTCGGGCTCTTCGGGATGATCGTGGGGCTCGGCGCCGTCTCGGGGCCGCTGCTCGGCGCGCTCCTGACCCAGTGGAACCTGTTCGGGCTCGAATGGCGGCCGATCTTCCTCATCAACCTGCCCGTCGGGATCGCGGGACTGATCCTGGGCGCCAAGTTCATCAGTGAGTCCAAGGCCCCCAAGGCCCTCAAGCTCGACCTCGTCGGCGTCGTCCTGGTCACGCTCGGCCTGCTGATGGTGCTCTACCCGCTCACCCGTGGGCGCGAGCTGGACTGGCCGCTGTGGGGTTACGCCATGATGGCGGGCGGGCTCGTCGTCTTCGGCGCGCTCATCGCGTACGAGAAGGCGAAGGCGGCGAAGGACGGTTCGCCGCTCGTGGAGCTGTCCCTGTTCAAGGTGAAGAGCTTCGCCGCGGGCATCGCGGTGCAGACGGTGTTCGGTGTCGCGATGGGCATCTTCTTCCTGGTCTGGACGGTGTACATGCAGACGGGCCTCGGCTGGAGCGCGCTGCGGGCGGGCACCACCGGGGTGCCGTTCTCGATCGCCGTATCGGTGGCGGCCGGCATGTCCGTGCAGAAGCTCGTGCCGCGGTTCGGGCGCAAGGTGCTCCAGGCCGGCGCGCTCGTCATGGCGGCCGGGGTGCTGCTCTACATCTGGGAGGCGGACCGGTACGGCGCGGGCATCGCGTCCTGGCAGATGGCGCTGCCGCTGCTCGTGATGGGCGCCGGGATGGGACTCATCGTCGCGCCGCTGACCGACGCCATCCTCTCCGACGTGCCGCGTGAGCACTCGGGGTCCGCGTCCGGGCTGCTCAACACCGTGCAGCAGATGGGTACGGCGCTGGGGCTCGGCCTGGTCTCCGTGGTGTTCTTCGGCATGATCGACGAGAAGGCGGCGCCGAGCCAGGTGCCCACGGAGATCGTGGGCGCGTTCCAGAACTCGCTGTGGTGGGTCGTCGGCGTGCTCGTCGTCATCTTCCTGCTGATGTTCGCCCTGCCGGGCAAGCCGCGGCAGCACGTCGAGGGTGGCGGCGACGAGGACGCGGTCGCGGATGCGGCCGGTGAACTTCCCGAGCGGGAGGCCGTGTTGACCTCCTGAGCGGGTTCGGGGTGACCCTCTGAGGGGGTCGGACCGGCGGGCGCGGCCCGGGTGGAGCCTAGAGCTCCGCCTGGGCCGCCGCCGTGTCCAGGGCTTCGAGTACGGCGCCGGGGTTGCCGCCCTTCGTGACGGCGGCCCCGATCTCCTTGCGGATGGCGGCCCGCACGGTCGGCCACGAGCGGAGGCTCACCGGCTGGAACTGCGCCTGCGGCATCTGGTCGATGAACTTCCACAGCGGGCGCTGGGCCGCGTCCGCGCGCAGCGCCGACGAGGCGGAGCTGGTGACCGGGAGCGCGGCCTGGCCACCGCCGTACGCCTTCGCCGACTTGCGGCCGTAGAGGTAGCCGAGGAACGTCCCGCACGCGTCGCCGTGGCCGTTCTGCTTGAACGCCATCAGCCAGTCGCTCAGGCCCACGGGAGCCGCGGCCCCGCCCCTGCGCGTGGGGAACGCGGCATGGGCGTAAGGGAACTTGACCTGGTCGGCGGCGCCCATGAGCACGGGGTGCGCGATCAGCATCCCGATGTTGCCGCGCATGAACTGCTCGTACGCGGCCGTCCTGTTGAGCCCCGCCGGGTCCGCGCCCGCGAGGCCCTTCGCCACCAGCTCGTCGCGCAGCCAGGTCAGCGTCCGGACGTTGCTCGCGGTGTGGAAGTCATAGCCGGCCAGGCCCGCGTAGCCGCCTTCGTCCGCGAGCAGCCAGGACAGGGCCTCGTCCTCGGCGGCCTCGGGGCCCAACTGGAGCCCGTACGGCGTTTTCACGCCGATCCCCTTCAGGGCCTGCGCCGCCGAGCGGAGCTCGTCCCAGGAGGTGGGGGCGCCGCTGATGCCGGCCTGCTTGAAGAGGGCCTTGTTGTAGAAGAGGCGCGGGGTGCTGGCGAGGAACGGGATGCCGTACTGGGTGTGCTTGACCGATCCCGCCTCGGCGTACGAGCGGGTGAAGTCGGCCTCGGTGCGGATGTCGAAGAGGTCGGAGGCGCCGTAGAGCTGGTCGTCCTCGGCGTAGGGGGCGAAGACGTTCGACTGTGCGATGTCGGGGGCGTCGCCGTCCTTCACACGGCGGGCGAGCGTCCGGTCGAGCTTGTCGAAGGGGACGCGTTCCAGGGCGATCTTGACGGTGGGGTGCGCCTTCTCGAAGGCGGTGACGAGGCCGTCCCACTGGTCGCCGATGGAAGAGCCGACGCTTTTGTCGTAGCTGGCGACGAGGACTTTGAGGGTGGTGTCGCCGCCGGACGAGCAGGCGCCGAGGGCGGGGCCGAGGCCGAGGGTGAGACCGAGGGCGGAGACGCCGCTGAGGCCGGCGGAGTGGGAAAGGAACTGTCGACGACGCACCGGTGTAGCCACCTTCTCGAACTGCTTGGGCGTATGCACTTGATCTCAACGGTGGCAGATTCTGTCACACAGGCATGTTGTGCCTAGGGAGGGCCCGTCGCTGTGCCGTCTGGCATAACCTGCCTGGCATGCCCGCAAGTTCGCTCAATGCGCCCGATTCGCTCACCGAACGCCGTAAGGCGGAGACGCGGCTGGACATCGCCCGTACCGCGGCCGCGCTCTTCGTCGAGAACGGGCTGAGGGCCACGCGCGCGGAGGACATCGCCCGCGCGGCGGGTGTCGCGCCGCGCACCTTCTACCGCTACTTCGCGACGAAGGAGGAGGCTGTGGCCCCGCTCTTCGCCGCCGGGGCGCAGCAGTGGGCGGAGGCGGTGCGGGGTGCGCCCGCGGGGCTGTCGGTACGGGAGGCGCTGCGGCACGCGGCGTCGAGGGCGCTGGTCCCTGACAGCGATGCCGCGCCGGGGCTCGCGATCGGGGACGCGGAGGCGCTGGAGTGGGTGCGGGCGCTGCTGCGGATGGCGGGGGAGAGCGCGGCGCTCAGGGCGGTGTGGTCGAACGCCTGCCACGCATCGGAGGAGACGCTGCTCTCCGTCCTGACGGAGCGGGAGGGGCGCGGGACGGGGGCGCCTTCGCTGGAGCTGCGGCTCGTGGCGGGGGTGGCCAGTGCGGCGGTGCGGGTGGCGGTGGAGACATGGGCGGCAGGGGACGACCCCGCCGGTGGCGGGGGTGGCCCGGCGGCTCTGGCGGAACACTGCATCGAAACCTTGGAGGGCTTCCGCTGGCCGTAGGGCGCAGTGACGCCGGGACGTAAGTCCGTTTGTGTCTGCCAAAGGTCCGAACGTGTTTACTTTGCCGATATCCAGCCGTAGCCTGCAAGCGAAACAACACGCTCGGGCACCAGGCGGAGGCAAACGGACATGTACGCACCGGAGCGGCAGCAGGAGATCCTGCGGCTCGCACGCGACGGCGGCCGAGTCGACGTCCTGTCGCTCGCCGAGGAGTTCAAGGTCACCGCCGAGACCATCCGGCGCGACCTGAAGGCCCTGGACCGGGCAGGTCTCGTGCGGCGCGTGCACGGTGGTGCCATACCGGCAGGACGCCTCGACTTCGAGCCCGACCTCGCGGAGCGAGAGGGAACGGCCGCCGACGAGAAGGACCGCATCGCCCACGCCGCCCTCGCCGAACTCCCCACCGAAGGCAGCGTCATCCTCGACGCCGGCTCGACCGTCGCCCGCCTAGCCGCCTCACTCCCGCTGGAAGCGACGTTCACCGTCGTCACCCACGGCCTGCCCACCGCGGCCCGCCTCGCCGACCACCCCGGCATCCAGCTCCACCTCATCGGGGGCCGCGTCCGCAGCCGTACGCGCGCCGCCGTCGACGCGTGGGCGCTGCGTGCGTACGGAGAGATCCGCGCCGACGTCCTCTTCGTCGCCGCGAACGGCTTCTCCGCGGAAGCGGGACTCACCACCCCCGACCTCGCCGAAGCCGCCGTCAAGCGCGCGGCGATCGGCGCGGCCCGCCGCGTGGTGCTCCTCGCGGACTCCGCCAAGCACGGCCAGGAGCACTTCGCGCGCTTCGGCGACCTGGCCGACGTGGACCTGCTGATCACCGACACCGGACTCAGCCCCGAGGACGCCACGGCGATCGAGGCCGGCGGCACGGAGGTGATCCGGGCATGAGCGGCGCGGGCACGGACCCGAACGTGGGCAGCAGCAACAGCAGCAACAGCACGCAGGTCAGCAAGGAAACGGTACGTACGCGCATGATCCTCACCGTCACCCCCAACCCCTCCCTCGACCGCACCTACGAGGTCCCCTCGCTGGACCGCGGCGAGGTCATCCGGGCCACCGGCGACCGGATGGACCCGGGCGGCAAGGGCGTCAACGTATCGAGGGCCGTCGCCGCAGCGGGCGCGGAGACACTCGCCGTCCTGCCCCTCGGCGGAGCGCCCGGCGCGCTCGTCGCCCAGCTCCTCGACGAGCAGGGCATCAAGGTCGCCCCGGTTCCGGTCGCGGGCCAGACCCGCTCGAACATCGCGGTCGCCGAGCCCGACGGGACCCTCACCAAGATCAATGCGACGGGGCCCGAACTGACTTCCGTCGAGGCCGAGTTGTTGCTCACGGCCGTGCGGGAGCGGTCCACCGGCGCCGACTGGATCGCCTGCTGCGGCAGCCTGCCGCGCGGGCTCGCTCCCTCCTGGTACGCCGATCTGGTGGCCCGCGCACACGCCGCAGGCGCCCGCATCGCCCTGGACACCTCCGGCCCGGCCCTGCTCGCCGCGCTCGCCGAGCGCCCCGACGTCGTCAAGCCGAACGCGGAGGAACTCGCCGAAGCCGTGGGCCGCCCCCTGGTGACGGTCGGCGACGCGGTCAAGGCGGCGGAGGAACTGCGGGAGTTGGGCGCACGGGCCGTGCTCGCCAGCCTCGGTGCGGACGGCCAGCTGCTCGTGGACGACTCGGGCGCCCACTTCGCCAGCGCACCGGTCGACGCCGTACGCAGCAACGTCGGCGCCGGTGACTCCTCCCTGGCCGGTTTCCTCATCGCGGGCGGCACCGGCGCCACGGCCCTCGCGTCGGCGGTGGCGCACGGCGCGGCAGCGGTCCAGCTCCCCGGCAGCGCGATGCCGACCCCCTCGGACCTCGCGCCCGACGCGGTCACGGTCACCTCGGAGGTCCCGATGGACCGCGTACTGACGGAGCCCGTGTCATGACTCCCCACACGACCCGCAAGGGCCTCAGCTGCACCACCCCAACCCCCGTCTCGACCCCCGTCTCGACCCCCGTCTCAACCCCCGTCTCAACCCCCGTCCCCACCCCCGCCCTCCGGGCGATACGCGTGCGAAGGAGCCCGCGATGAGCGAGATGATCACCGCGGAACTGGTCGACCTCGAAATCGACCGGTCCGCCGGAACCAAGGAAGCGGCGGCCCGTGCCCTCGCCGAGCGCATGGTGGCCCTGGGCCGGGTGACCGATCTGGAGGGCTTCCTCGCCGATGTGGCGGCCCGCGAGGCGCAGATGCCGACCGGCCTCGACGGCGGCATCGGCATCCCGCACTGCCGCAGCGCCCACGTCACCGAGCCGACCCTCGCCTTCGGCCGCTCGGCCGACGGCATCGACTTCGGGGCGCCGGACGGACCCGCCGACCTGATCTTCCTGATCGCCGCGCCTGCCGGTGCCGATGACGCGCACCTGACCATCCTGTCGTCGCTTGCACGGCAGTTGATGGACGAGGAGTTCACCAGCGCGCTGCGGAGTGCTGAGGATGCGGAGGCGGCAACGGACCTGATCCGGGGTAATGGGCGGGCGGGAGGGGAACCCGCCGCGCGCAGCGCGGCGGAAGAACCCACGGACCTGCACCCCGAAGAAGACGACAACCCCCCGGCGGAGCCGTTCCGCATCGTGGCCGTCACGTCCTGCCCGACAGGCATCGCCCACACCTACATGGCCGCCGAGTCCCTCGAAAACGCCGCCCGCGAGGCAGGCGTAGAACTGACGGTCGAGACCCAGGGGTCAGCAGGCTTCACCCGCCTGGACCCGGCGGTCATCGCCGCCGCCGACGGCGTCGTCTTCGCGCACGACGTCCCCGTACGGGACAAGGACCGCTTCGCCGGGAAGCCCACGGTCGACGTGGGCGTCAAGGCAGGAATCAACCGCCCCGCGGAACTCATCGCGGAGGTCCGGGCGAAGGCGGCCCGCGGTGAGATCACCTCGGGGGCCAAGGCGAGCCCGGTGGACGACGCGGGTGAGAGCGGCGACGGCTACGGCACCAAGCTGCGCAAGTGGCTGATGTCCGGCGTCAGTTACATGGTCCCGTTCGTCGCCGCAGGCGGCCTCCTCATCGCACTCGGCTTCGCCATCGGCGGCTGGAAGATCGACAAGGCCCCGTCGGTCGCCGAGCACTTCGTGTGGACGGACACCACCAGCTGGGCCGCGCTCCTCTTCCAGATCGGCGGGCTCGCCTTCGCCTTCCTGGTGCCGGTCCTCGCGGGCTACATCGCGTACGGAATGGCCGACCGGCCAGGACTCGTACCCGGCTTCGTCGGCGGTTCCGTCGCCGTCACCATCAACGCGGGCTTCCTGGGCGGCCTCGCGGCGGGCCTGATCGCGGGCGCGGTCGTCATGGGCATCCAGCGCGTGCGGATCCCGGCGGTCCTGCGCGGCATCATGCCCGTGGTCGTGATCCCGTTGATCTCGTCCGCGATCGTCGGCTTCCTGATGTTCCTCGTCATCGGAAAGCCCATCGCCTCGCTGCAGAGCGCGCTCACCGACTGGCTTGAGGGTCTCTCCGGCGCCAACGCGATCATCCTCGGCGTCATCCTCGGCCTGATGATGTGCTTCGACCTCGGCGGACCGCTGAACAAGGTCGCGTACGCCTTCGCCATCGGCGGCCTCACCCACCCGACCGATGGCAGCCTCAAGGTCATGGCCGCGGTGATGGCGGCCGGCATGGTCCCGCCGCTCGCCATGGCCCTGGCCACCACCGTCCGCGGGCGGCTCTTCACCAAGACCGAGCGCGAGAACGGCAAGGCGGCCTGGTTCCTTGGCGCCTCCTTCATCACGGAGGGCGCGATCCCGTTCGCCGCGGCCGACCCGCTGCGGGTGATCCCCGCGTCGATGGCGGGCGGCGCGGTCACCGGCGCCCTGTCGATGGCCTTCGGCTGCACGCTGCGCGCCCCGCACGGCGGCATCTTCGTGGTGCCGCTCATCGGGCAGCCGCTGCTGTACCTGGTGGCGATCGCCGCCGGTGTCGGCGTCTCGACCGTGGTGGTCATCCTGCTCAAGGGCGGGCGCAGGACGGCGCCTGCCGAGAGCGGCGCCCCGGCCGATGAGGCCGTGACGGAGAAGCCGCTGCCGGCGGCGGTCTGAGCCTGGGCCGCCGGGCTCCATGAGGTTCGGCCCCTATGAGCGGGCCCCATGAGGTTCGGCCCCTATGAGGGGGGTTGTGCGACATGCGTCACTTCAGGACGTAAGTCCCACAACCCCCCTGTCGTAAGCCCCGGATCGTGTTGTCTACTGTGCGGCATGCTCCAGAATGTCTCGATCCTCCAGCAGACAGGCGTGGCCGTACTGGCCGTGGCGACCGTCGTCTGGGCCGTGGGCCTGGTGCGGGTGCTGCGTCGCGACCAGGTCGACGTGGACGTCTGGCGCCAGTCACAGGCGCTGCGCGCGCTGCCCGCGCAGACCGGCCCGCCGCGCGCGGAGACGGTCGATCTGACGGCGGACGAGCGGGCCGCCTTCGCGGGTCTCGTGCGGCAGTTCGGCGACAGCAGGCCCTGAGGCCGGACGTCGCCCCTGCCCGGTGGGCTCCTACTTCGTTACTTCGTGCGCTGCTGCGGAAGGCTCCTCGCGCGCAGCTCCATCGCCGCGCGTGCCGCTTCCTCGGAGACGTACACCTCGCACCTGTGCCGCTTGTCCGGCGTGACCGTGTGCTCGACCTCCCAGAGGCTGAGCTCGCTGCCGTCGAAGAGCAGGAACGCGTGTTCGTAGAGCGAGAAGCAGAGGCGTGCCTCGCCCGCCAGGCAGGGGCGGCCGAAGGCCTGGGTGATCTGGTGCGCGAACGCCGAGCGCAGTAACCGCTCGATGTCCTCGCCGGGCCGTCCCTCGCTCACCGGGTTCTCCGCGCGGCGCAGCAGCCGGCGCGCGTGATCCGCGGAGTCGTCCGGGACGTACGTGTGACGGGGCTCGTCGGTGACCGAGAGCTGGAGCACGACGGGCTGCTCGCAGACGGCGGCCGGGGTGTCGGGCGGGAGCGGCAGGCGCGAGGTGGCGACACCGGCCTCCTCCTCGTCCGCGTACAGCTCGTACTGGGGCTGGCTGTCGGGGCCCGTGTTGTGCACGAGCTCCCAGAGGGTGAGCGCGCCGGCGTCGGCGAGCAGCCACGTGTGCCGGTACGTCTCGCGGTGCATGCCCGCGCTGTGGTGCGCCGAGTGCAGCGAACTGTCGTACGCGAGAGCCGACTCCAGGCGTCCTATCGTGTCGTCCGGCAGGTCGAAGGAGTTCAGGGCGCGGCGAAGAAGCCGCTCGAGATGCTCCTGCGGAGAGTGCGGAGAATTCTGCTCGGCCGACTGTGGCTCGTACGCCGTCTCGTACTCGTACGGAACGCTCAAGGTTTCTCCCGGCGTTGCTGCATGTCACCTTGTGAGTGCATACCGTAGCCCCTGCGTCGGACATCATGCCCGGGAACGGGAAAACGTACGAGCCGCACGGCAAGTTCCCGTGCGGCTCGTGGTGTTGGCCCTGGTGAGAGGGTCGGCCCGGCGGCTGGGGTCAGCCCGCGCTGCCCGCCGTCCACTGGCTCCAGGACATGTTCCAGCCGTTGAGGCCGTTGTCCGGGGCGATCGTCTCGTCCGGGGAGCCCTTGACCGTCACGATGTCCCCGATGAGGGAGTTGTCGTAGAACCACGCGCCCGGCGTGCTGGAGTCGCCCGCGCCCTGCGCGTCCTGGAGGCCGACGCAGCCGTGGCTGGTGTTGGCGCTGCCGAAGATCGAGGGCGAGCCCCAGTAGTTGCCGTGGATGAAGGTGCCGGAGGACGACAGGCGCATCGCGTGCGGGACGTCCTTGATGTCGTACTCACCGCCGAAGCCGACCGTGTCGCCGTTCATCCGGGTCTGGGTGAACTTCTCGGAGATCACCATTTTCCCGTTGTACGTGGGGTTCGACGGGCTGCCCGCGGAGATCGGGATGGTCTTGACGACCTTGCCGTCCCGCTCGACCGTCATCGTCTTGGCCTTGACGTCGACCGTGGAGACCTGCGCGCGGCCGACGGTGAAGGTGACCGTCTTGTTCTGCACGCCGGTGGCGCCGTCCGCGCCCTTCACGCCCTCCAGGTCGATCTTCATCGTGACCTTGGAGCCGGCCTTCCAGTACTCCTCGGGCCTGAAGTCGAGGCGCTGGTTCCCGAACCAGTGGCCCACGACCTTCTGGCCGCTGTCCGAGGTGACCTTGATGTGCGACTGGACGGACTGCTTCTCGGTGATCGCCTTGTCGAAGTTGAAGGAGACCGGCATGCCGACGCCGACCTTCGTGCCGCCGTCGGGGGTGTAACTGCCGATGAAGCTGTTGTCCTTCGAGACGGTGGTGAAGATCGAGTTCTCGGTCGCTTCCTTGCCCTTGGTGTCCTTCGCGTCGGCCGTGATCTTGTACTTCATGCCGCGCTCCAGCTGGGCCTTGGGCTTCCAGCTCGTGCCGTCGGCGGAGAGCGTGCCGTCGACCGCCGCCCCGGTGGAGACCAGGGTCATCTTCACCTCGGTCAGCTTGCCGCCCTCGACCTTGACGCCCGTGGCGTTGATCGACGCGCCGGTCGAGCCGTCCTTCGCCGAGATGGTGATGTCGGCGCCCTGGGTCTTGGGCTTGCCGTCCTTGCCGTCGCCGTCGGTGTCCGCGTCGCCGCCGCAGGCCGTGAGGGAGAGCGCACCCACGGCGGCGAGCGCGGTGGCCGCCAGAAGGGTGCGTCGCCGGGGCTTGGCTATGTGCGACGTTGTCACGGGCTGCTCCATCTTTGTGCGAAGTGCGCGTTCTGATCCAGTACGAGTTAAGAGCGGTGTGCAGGCGGAAAGGTTCCGTCCGCTTGATGTGAGCGCGGGCACAGCGGCATGGCCCGCCGGCGACCCAACGGGCGCTGTTCTGTTGCTCTTTGTAGCGTTTCTTTCTTGGGATTCCCTTAAAGGTTCCTCTGCGGACTATGTGTTGAAGCGGACTATGTGCGGACTATGTGCGGACTATGTGCGGACTATGTGTTGTAGAGGTCGCGGTACGAGGGGAAGTCGCCGCCCGGTGTCTTCACCGACTCCGCGGCGAGCAGCGCCCGGACGATCGCCGCCGTCACCATGTCCGCGCCCGCCGCGAGGATCTCGTTCAGGGCGAGCGGGTTCCGCGCGGCGTCCGGCAGAGGGCGCTCGCAGGTCGCGAGGGCGAAGACGGTGTCCCCGTCGTTGAGGAGATGGACGGGCCGCACGGCGCGCGCCATGCCGTCGTGCGACGTACCGGCCAGCTTCTGCGCCTGGGCCTTGGTGAGTTCGGCGTCCGTGGCGACCACGGCGAGGGTGGTGTTCAGCGGGGGAGGCCCACTCCTGGCAGCCGCCGCGGCTTCGGCGAGGCGACGCGTGGCCTCCTCGTGGGCCTCGGGGGCGGGGTAGACCACGGGCCGCCCCTCGAAGTACCGCCCGTACAACGCGCCCGTCCCCGGATCGACCCCCGAGCCCGCGGCGTTCGCCACGACCAGGGCGGCGACCGTGACGCCCGATTCCAGCCTGACGCTCGCGCTGCCGATGCCGCCCTTGACCTTGCCGACCACGGCGCCGGCGCCCGCGCCCACGTTCCCCTCCTCGACGGGCGTGAACGGCTCGGTGGCCGCGGCGGCCTCCACGGCGGCGCGGCCCGTCGTGGCGTCGGGGCGCGCGCTGAAGTCGCCGCCGCGGCCGAGGTCGAAGACGCAGGCGGCCGGGACCACGGGGACGACGTGGGAGGGATCGGGGCCGACCCTGACGCCGCGGCCCTGCTCCTCGAGCCACGCCATCACGCCGGTCGCCGAGTCCAGGCCGTACGCGCTGCCGCCGGTGAGCACGAGGGCCTCGACGCGCTGCACCAGATTGCGGGGGTCCAGGGCGTCCGTCTCCCGGGTGCCGGGGCCGCCGCCGCGCACATCCACGGCCGCGACGGCGCCGCCCACCGGGGCGAGCACGACGGTGGTGCCGGTGAGGTGGCCTTGATGGTCGGGGGCGGTACGGGTGGCATGGCCCACGCGCAGGCCGGGGACGTCGGTGAGGGAGTTGAGAGGGGTGAGGGGATTGCGGGAGCCGGGGGAGTTGGGGGAATCGAGTGAGCCGGGTGAGCCGGGGGAGGTGAGGGGATCGGAGGAAGCCATGCCGACTTGCGTATCACGCGCGGGAGTTACGCGGCCCTCTCCCGGCGTGCCATCCGGCTGGTAAGCGTCACGCCGGTCGTGACGGTGGCCGTCGCCACGATCCCCGCGACCAGGACCGCCCAGCTGCCTGCGAACGTGCTCGCGAGCGTCGCCAGCGCACTGACGGGCAGGACCAGTTGCTGGGCGAGGCCCACCTTGTAGTAGCGGGAGTGCAGCAGCCAGACGGTGAGGAGATACAGCGCCATCGGCACGGTCACCGCGGCGGACGCGGCGAGCGTCGAGATGTGCGCCTTGCCGACCGCCTCCTCGACCGCGACCTCCAGCCCGGCTCCGATCGCGGCGGCCGAGCCGAGGATGACGTAGTGCCCGTACCCCCACAGGAAGGCCTGCCGGTTGCCGCTCAGGCGGCCGTGGATGGGCACGACGAAGTAGATCCACCACGCGGCGAAGACCATCAGGAGACCGCCCGCCGCGATGGGCAGGAGTTCGCCGAGTGCGTCGTTCTCCTCGATGCCGGACTTCACGGCGACGGTCGCCGCCGCGATCGTCTCGCCGAGCACGATGATGGTGAACAGGCCGTACCGCTCGGAGATGTGGTGCGGATGCCAGGCCGTGGTGTAGCTCTTCTCCGCGAACACCGGCACGCACATCTCCAGGACCGCCATCGCCAGGAACAGCCATAGGCGCCCGCCCTCGGGCAGGAACAGCAGCCCCGACCAGCCGATCTGACAGACCAGCACCCCGCACGCGTACCGCAGCGCGGTGGTGCGTTCGGCGCCCGTCGCCGACCGGGCGACGCGCAGCCACTGGACGGTGAGCGCGACCCGCATGATCAGGTAGCCGAGCCAGATGAGCAGGAAGTCGTGCTCCTCGAACCCCTTGGACACCCCGGCGGCGAACACGAGCACACCGGCGATCTGTACGAGCGTGACCACGCGGTAGAGCACGTCGTCGTTGTCGTACGCCGACGCGAACCACGAGAAGTTGACCCACGCCCAGAACAGCGCGAAGAACACCATCGCGTAGTTGAGCACGCCCTCGCCCGCATGCCCCTCGGCGACAGAGTGCACGAGCTCGGCCCCGGCCTGCGCGACCGCCACGACGAAGCAGAGGTCGAAGAAGAGCTCCAGCGGAGTCGCGGCCCGATGCGCCTCCTCGCGCCCCCGCGCGCGCAGGGGCCGCAGGGTGGCGGGAGGAGACGCGGGAGCTGTCACGGGTGTGGGAGGTGGGCCTGGGGTCGGCTCGGGGGCCGCTGCGGACGTCATGAACCCCAGCACAGCAGAAGGCCCGCGCCGAATCGGGCTGCGGCGCCCAGCGGGTCGGCAGTGACACCCGGGCGCCGCACGGCGGGTGGCCGGGGCCCGCTCGCGCACCGCGGTCCACGAGGTCCGAAGGCCCCCTGATCTTGGTGCCTTTGGGCTGGTCGGCGCGTGCCCTACGACTCTGCTCCACAGGAGTCGTGCACGGCACCGTGGAAACGTCAGGCCCCGGAGCAAGGTCGGGACCGGTAGCGAACTGGGAACCAACATGAGATCGCCTGCCACCCAAGAAGCGCAGACCGCACCAGTGGACGCGACGTACGACACGACGCAGTACCGCCCCGGCAAGACCATCACCGACTGGGAGCCGGAGAACGAACTCTTCTGGAAGTCCATCGGCAAGAAGGTCGCGTCCCGCAACCTGTGGATCGCCGTCCCCGCGCTCCTGGTGGCGTTCGTCGTCTGGCAGGTGTGGTCGGTCACCGCGACCAACCTCAAGGACGTCGGCTTCGGCTTCTCCACCTCGCAGCTGTTCTGGCTGACGGCCGTCCCCGGCATCACCGGCGGCACGGCGCGCATCTTCTACACCTTCCTCGGCCCGATGATCGGCCAGCGCCGCTTCACCGCGCTCTCGACGATCGTCCTGGTCATCCCGCTGATCTGGCTGGGCATAGCGGTCCAGGACCCGAACACCTCGTACGGCGTGATGATCGCCATCGCGGCCCTGTGCGGCGTCGGCGGCGCGAACTTCGCCTCGTCCCTCGCCAACATCGGCTTCTTCTTCCCCAAGCGGGACAAGGGCAACGCCACCGGCATCAACGGCGGCCTCGGCAACCTCGGTGTCTCCGTCGTCCAGCTGGTCACCCCGATCGTCATCACCAGCTCGGTCCTCGCGGTCGGCTCGGCCCAGCACAAGGCCGACGGCACGCCCGTGTTCCTGCAGAACGCCGCGTTCCTGTGGGTGCCGGTCCTGGTGATCCTGGCCGTCGTCGCGTGGTTCGGCCAGAACGACCTGAAGGTCGCGTCGACCCCCTTCAGCCAGCAGAAGATCATCTTCAAGCGCAAGCACAACTGGCTGATGACCTGGCTCTACGTCGGCACGTTCGGTTCCTTCATCGGCTTCGCGGCGGCTCTGCCGATGCTCATCAAGACGACGTTCACGCCGATCGACGCGGCCTACTCCGCGGCGACGTACGCCTGGATGGGCCCGGCCGTGGGTGCGCTCGCACGCTGGGCCGGCGGCTGGATCGCCGACAAGATCGGCGGCGCCAGGGTCACCATCATCTCGTTCGTCGGCATGGCGGTCTCGATCATCGGCGTCATCAACTTCCTGCCCTCCGGCGGCGACAACGGCAACTTCTACGGCTTCTTCGCCTGCTTCCTGGCCGCGTTCTTCTTCTCGGGCATCGGCAACGGCTCGACGTTCCGCCAGATCCCGGTGATCTTCCGCGCCCAGCACCTGAAGGGTCTGACGGAGGGCACGCCCGAGTACACGAAGGCGCTGAAGCAGTCCGAGATGGAGGCGGGCGCCGTCACCGGCTTCACCTCCGCCATCGCGGCGTACGGCTTCTTCTTCATCCCGGCGATGTTCGCCAACTTCGCGGTGACCAGCGCGATGTGGGGCTTCGTGGCCTTCTACGTCAGCTGTATCGCGGTCTGCTGGTGGTTCTACGCCCGCAAGGGCGCGGAGTCCCCGAGCTGACGTCCTGGGCGGCGTCGGCGGGCTGGGCCGGGTGTGGGAGCACCCGGCCCACTCGCATGTCCAGGCCCTCTTGGCACTCCTGACTCTCTTGGCATTCCTGGCCCTCCTGACCCCGTACCACGGGATGTGCGGGAAATTCTTGTGAATGCATTCACAAGCGAACTTAGGTCCAAAGTCCCGAGAGAAACCCCAGGTCAGGATGGGTGCTTCTGGTCGGGGGAGCGGAGAGAGGGGACCTCGGGCCCCGAAGTGGGGACCATTGCGGCGCCGCTGATCGATCAAACCGGAGTGCAATGGAGGCATAGCGAAAAGACGACTCGGAAGGTGCCGGCGATGACTGCCACTCCCGCGGAAACGACAGTGCACGGCGAGGCATGGGACGGCTTCAAGGGTGGCCTGTGGCGGGACGCCATCGACGTCCGCGACTTCGTGCAGCAGAACTACACCCCGTACGAGGGCGACGACTCCTTCCTGGCCGGCGCGACCGAACGCACCACCCAGGTCTGGCAGAAGCTCCTTGCGATGTTCCCGGCGGAGATCGAGCGCGGCATCCACGACGTCGACGTGAAGACCCCCTCCCGCATCGACGCCTTCAGGCCCGGCTACATCGACGGCGACCGGGACCTCATCGTCGGCCTCCAGACCGACGCCCCGCTGCGCCGCGCCATCATGCCCAACGGCGGCTGGCGCATGGTCGAGGGCGCACTCAACGCCTACGGCTACGAGGCCGACCCCGAGGTCAGGGAGGTCTACACGCACCTCCGCAAGACCCACAACGAAGGTGTCTTCGACGCCTACACGCCCGAGATCCGCGCCTGCCGCTCCTCCGGCATCATCACCGGCCTGCCCGACGCCTACGGCCGAGGCCGCATCATCGGCGACTACCGCCGCGTCGCGCTCTACGGAGTCGACCGCCTCATCGCCGCGAAGGAGGCCGACAAGGCGCTCCTCGGCGAGGAGTGGGCCACCGAGGACGTCATCCGGGCCCGCGAGGAGACCTCCGAGCAGATCAAGGCCCTGGGCGAACTGAAGGCCATGGCGATGTCGTACGGCTACGACATCTCCGGCCCCGCCACCAACGGCCGCGAGGCCGTCCAGTGGCTGTACTTCGCCTACCTGGCCGCCGTGAAGGAGCAGAACGGCGCGGCCATGTCGATCGGCCGCATCGACAACTTCCTCGACATCTACCTCCAGCGCGACATCGAGTCCGGCCGCATCACCGAGACCGAGGCCCAGGAGTTCATCGACGACTTCGTCATCAAGCTCCGCATCGTCCGCTTCCTGCGCACCCCCGAGTACAACGAGCTCTACTCCGGCGACCCCACCTGGGTCACCTGGTCGATGGCCGGCATCGGCCAGGACGGCCGCCCGCTGGTCTCCCGCACCACGTTCCGTGCCCTGCAGACCCTCTACAACCTGGGCCCGGCCCCCGAGCCGAACCTGACGGTCTTCTGGGCGCGGGAACTGCCCAAGGGCTTCAAGGACTTCGCCGCCAAGGTCGCCATCGACACCTCGGCCATCCAGTTCGAGTCCGACGACCTGATGCGCCCGAAGTACGGCGACGACACCGCGATCGCCTGCTGCGTCTCGGCGATGGCCGTCGGCAAGCAGATGCAGTTCTTCGGAGCCCGCGTCAACGTCGCCAAGGCTCTGCTCTACGCGATTAACGGCGGACGTGACGAGAAGACCGGCAAGCGCGTCGTCGAGGGCTTCGAGCCCATCGAGGGCGACTACCTGGACTACGACACCGTCGCCGAGCGCTACGACGCGATGCTCGGCTGGCTCGGCAAGACGTACGTCCACGCGCTGAACGTCATCCACTACATGCACGACAAGTACGCCTACGAGCGCATCGAGATGGCGCTGCACGACCAGGAGATCCTGCGCACGATGGCGTGCGGCATCGCGGGCCTCTCGGTCGCGGCCGACTCGCTCTCGGCCATCAAGCACGCCAAGGTCAAGGTCATCCGCGACGAGACGGGCCTCGCCGTCGACTACGAGATCGAGGGCGACTACCCCGCCTACGGCAACAACGACGAGCGGGCCGACGCCATCGCCCAGCGGATCGTCTCGGACTTCATGGGCAAGATCCGCCGTCACCCCACCTACCGGAACGCGGTGCACACCCAGTCCGTCCTGACGATCACCTCGAACGTCGTCTACGGCAAGAAGACCGGCAACACCCCCGACGGCCGCCGCGCGGGCGAGCCGTTCGCCCCCGGAGCCAACCCGATGAACGGCCGCGACGAACACGGCTACATCGCCTCCGCGCTGTCGGTCGCCAAGCTCAACTACGACGACGCCGAGGACGGCATCTCCCTCACCAACACCATCACGCCGGACGCCCTGGGCCGCACCCCCGGCGAGCGGATCCAGAACCTCTCCGGGGTCCTCGACGGATTCATGGCCAGCGACGGCTTCCACATGAACGTCAACGTGCTCGACAAGGCGACCCTCCAGGACGCCATGGAGCACCCGGAGAACTACCCGCAGCTGACCATCAGGGTCTCCGGCTACGCGGTCAACTTCATCCGCCTGACCCGCGACCAGCAGCTGGACGTCATCAACCGCACCTTCCACGGCTCCCTCTGAGCCACCGGCTCCCCACGAGCCACCCCCGATCCGCGGCCCCGGAGCCGGCCCCTCACCCCGGCTCCGGGCGCCGCGAACATCACGTCCTGCCAGTAGTCCGGGAGTTCTGCCATGACTGTCCTGCTCGACACGGCGATCGAATCCACCACCCCGGCGGCCGCGGTCACCCGGCGCCCCGTCACCGGATCCATCCACTCCTGGGACCTGTCCACCGGCGTCGACGGCCCCGGCAGCCGCTTCGTCACGTTCCTCTCGGGCTGCCCGCTGACCTGCCTGTACTGCCACAACCCCGACACCTGGCGGATGCGCGACGGCAAGCGGACCACCGCCGACGACGTGATCAAGGAAGCCGCCAAGTACACCAGGTTCATCTCGGCGGCGGGCGGCGGCGCCACCGTCAGCGGCGGCGAACCCCTCCTGCAGCCCGTCTTCACCGGCGAACTGCTGCACCGCCTCAAGCACGAACTGGGCCTGCACACCGCCCTCGACACCTCCGGCTTCCTCGGCGTGCGCGCCACCGACGCCCTGCTCCGTGACGTCGACCTCGTGCTCCTGGACATCAAGTCCTGGGACCGCGAGACGTACAAGAAGGTCACCGGGCGCCCGCTGCGGCCCACCCTCGACTTCGCCCACCGCCTCGCCGGCCTCGGCAAGGAGGTCTGGGTGCGCTTCGTCCTCGTGCCCGGTCTGACCGACGACCCGGAGAACATCGAGGGCGTCGCCCGCTTCGCCGCCTCGCTCGGCAACGTCTCGCGCGTCGACGTGCTGCCCTTCCACAAGCTGGGCGAGGCGAAGTGGGACGCACTCGGCAAGGACTTCACCCTGCGCGACACCCCCTCGCCGACTCCGGCGCAGGTGGCCACCGCCAAGGAGATCTTCGCAGCTCAGGGGCTCACGGCCGTCTGACTCCCACGGCGGCGCCCCACGGACGTACCCTGGAGACATGAGCACCGCCCCTGCCTCCGAACCGCGCGATCCGAAGGAATCGGAGACCCCGAAGGGCTCCGCGGCGCCGAAGAAGCCGAAGAGCGCCCTGGTCTTCGACGACCCCCTGTCGCAGCAGTCTTCGGACGACACGGACCGTGGGTGGGGCGAGCGGCCTCCGGTCGGCGGCGACAGCGCCGCCGACCTGGCGCGCTTCCTCGACGAGAAGCCGCCCCACCACCTCTGAGCGCGCGCTAGCGCTCGTCGTGCCCCGAGCCGCGCTGGGCCACCAGGGCGTCGCGGATCTCCTTGAGGACCTCCAGCTCCGAGAGCTCGAGAACCTCCTGCGTCCCCTCCTTGGCGGCCTTCCGCGCGGCCTGCTTCGCCAGGTACTTGGCCATGGGCAGCACCATCAGGAAATAGACGACGGCCGCGGTGATCACGAAGCTGAGCGTCGCGCTGAGCACGGAGCCCCACATGATCGGGATGCCGCTCTCGACCGTGCCGTCGGCCTTCATGACGCACGGGGCCTTCAGGCATGAGCTGTAGTGGTCGAGGTCCTTCGTACCGAAGGCACCGACCAGCGGGTTGATGACACCCTTCACCACGGAGTTCACGATGTTCGTGAACGCGGCGCCGATGACCACCGCGACCGCCAGGTCGATGACATTGCCGCGCATCAGGAAGGCCTTGAAGCCCTCCCAGAGACTCGGTTCGTTCTTCTCGCTCACCACGAGGCCTTTCGTTGCAACTGCAGGTCGTGAAACAAACAGCTTCGAAACCTACGGCAGGGCCTGGCAGCACTGTCCAATTGGGTAACACGAATGAGCGACTTGACAGGATGTCAGTGCAGTTGCACACGGCGTGGGTCAGCACAACGTCACCGCCAGACGCATGCTCGCACCGGCTCCGGCGAGCCGTGCCGCCGTCGGCCGTGGCACGGAGAGCACCACCAACGCCCCTGCCTCGGCGGCACTTTCGGCCGCGCCATCGCCGGGCTCGGGTACCTCGGCCACCCTGGCCCCGGCAGCCACCACCCGTGACGCGGAGCCATCGGCGGCGACGACATCGACCCGGTCGCCCCGGTGCAGAAGCCGCACCGTCTCCGCGTCCGCGATCCGCACGGGCGCCGTCACCCAAGGGGTGGCCCGCTCCGGCCGCGGCGAGGAGGAGGCAGCCGTCGGATGCCCCGGTGGCCGCGCCCGCTCGGCATCCCGTGGCCCGGCGGCCACCAGTGCCGCCGCGGTGACCGCGAGCCCCGCGGCCATGGCCCGCCGTCTGTGCCGCAGCAGCCTTCGCAGCCGGTGCCGCCCGCCTCGTACGCGCACGGGGGCGAAATGGGGTACCGGACAGGGCGCGGGAGGAGAAGAGGACGGGATGTCTGAGGGAACGTGTGCCACGACGGCCACCGCCTGCGGAGAGAGGAGAGAGTCGGGAGAACTGCGGATCTTGCCTTCCGCCCTCACGATGCAGGCCCGCGCCGAATCCCGCTGAGCCCCGTGGACTACTCGCGGGTTGTGGACAACTCCCTCACCCGAAGGGGAAGTTCCGGCCCCGAACGCCCCTTGTCCCCAACGGACTCGGACACCTCACGGCAGCCGAATCCCCGTCTCCATCCCGCCCAGCGCCCCCGCACACAAGCAGTCCCGCTCACCCTCCGCCGGCAGCCCCGCCACCGCGTCGAACAGCACCGTCCGCAGCCGGTCCACATTCGCCGCGAACACCTGGAGCACCTCTCCGTGCGAGACGCCCTCGCCGCTCTCCGCCCCCGCGTCCAGGTCCGTGACCAGCGTCAACGACGTGTAGCAGAGCTCCAGTTCACGGGCGAGCACGGCCTCGGGATGCCCCGTCATGCCGACCACCGACCAGCCCTGCGCCGCGTGCCAGAGCGATTCGGCCCGGGTCGAGAACCGCGGCCCTTCGATCACCACGAGCGTCCCGCCGTCCACCGGCTCCCACTCACGCCCGCGGGCCGCCTTCAGGGCGGCGCTGCGTCCGACGGGGCAGTACGGGTCGGCCGGCGACACGTGCACGACGTTCGGGATGCTCCCGTCCGCCAGCGGCACCCCGTCGAAATACGTCTGCGTACGCGTCTTCGTGCGGTCCACGAGCTGATCGGGCACCAGCAGCGTCCCGGGCCCGAAATCGGGCCGCAGCCCGCCCACCGCACACGGGCCGAGCACCTGCCGTACGCCCACGGAACGCAGCGCCCACAGGTTGGCGCGGTAGTTGATGCGATGCGGCGGCAGATGGTGTCCGCGGCCGTGCCGGGGCAGGAACGCGACCCGCCGTCCGGCGATGTCACCGAGGAAGAGGGAGTCGCTCGGCGCTCCGTAGGGGGTGTCGACCTGGAGCTCGGTCACGTTGTCGAGGAAGGAGTAGAGACCGGAGCCGCCGATGACACCGATCTCGGCGCGTTCCGTGCTGGTCGTGTCCGCCGTATTCACCATGCCGAGCACAGTAGCCGGGCCCCGGAACGCCGAAATCCCCGCTGTCGGACGACAGCGGGGGCCTGGAGAAAGAACCTAGGCGGCCGACGAGCTGGAGGAACTCGAAGAGCTGGACGAGCCGGCCGACGAACCCGAGGAGGAGCCGGACGACTTCGAGTCCGAAGAGCCCGAGGAGGAGGACGAAGCGCCCGCGGTGGACTTGGAGTCCGACGGCTTGGAGTCCGAGGACTTCGACGCGTTCGCCGTCGACGGCGTGCTGCTCGACGACGAGCCGCGGCTGTCGTTGCGGTAGAAACCGGAGCCCTTGAAGACGATGCCGACCGCCGAGAACACCTTCTTGAGGCGTCCGTCGCAGCTGGGGCATACGGTCAGGGCGTCATCAGTGAACTTCTGCACCGCCTCGAGGCCCTCGCCGCATTCGGTGCACTGGTACTGGTACGTCGGCACTTGCTTCCTCCTGGCACTCTCACTCGTTGAGTGCTAACGACGGTCCATAGTGACGTATTCCGCGGGATCAGTCCACCGTGACCGGCTCGCGGTGACCGACGCCACGTGCGACGGTGCGTCCGACGGACCGCGGAACGAGCCGCGAACGCAGGGTCACGAGCACCGCGAGCGCGAGCGCCGTACCGCCCAGCGGCACCAGGAAACCGGCGCCGTCCCAGAAGCGGTCCTCAAGCTGTCCCGCGACCGTGACGGCGGCCGCCTGGCCGAGCGCGACGGCGCCGGTGAGCCAGGTGAACGCCTCGGTGCGGCCTGACGGGTCCACCAGCCGGTCGACCAGCGTGTAGCCGGTGATCAGCGCGGGCGCGATGCAGACGCCGACCAGGAGGCCGAGCCCGGCGAGCAGCACCACGGAGTGCGCGGCCCACAGGCCGGAGGCCATCAGGGTCAGCGCCGCGTACCCGACGAGGAGCCGCCGCTGCGGGGCGATCTTCCAGGCGATGGCTCCGCAGACGAGTCCGGAGAGCATGTTGCCCGCCGCGAACGTGCCGTACAGGACGCCGTTCAGGCCGGGTTCGCCGATGGACTCGGTGAAGGCGGCCAGCGAGACCTGCATGCCGCCGAAGACGGCGCCGATGCCCAGGAAGGTCACGATCAGCACCCGCACACCGGGGATCCGCAGCGCCGAGACGTGCTCCACGCGCGCGTGCTCCTCGCGGGAGGCGGGCTTGGGCTGGGTGCTCTTCTGCGCGGCGAACAGCAGGCCGCCCACCAGCGTGAGTCCGGCCTCCGTGAAGAGTCCGGCCGCCGGGTCGATGGTCGTGCACAGCGCGGTCGCGAAGAGCGGGCCGAGGACGAACGTCAGCTCGTCCGTGACCGACTCGAAGGCGGCCGCCGTGCCCGCCAGCGGGGAGTCCTGGAGCTTGACGCCCCAGCGGGCCCGCACCATGGGACTGATCTGCGGCTGCGAGGCGCCGGTGGGCACCGCCGCGACGAAGAGCGCCCACAAGGGGGCGTCGGAGAGTGCGAGCACCGTCAGGGAGAGCACCGACACCGTGTGGATGAGGACACCCGGCACCAGTACGGCCCGCTGGCCGAACCGGTCGGCGAGCTTGCCGCCGAAGGGGGCGAAGACCGCCATGGAGACGCCGGTGACGGCCGATACGGCGCCCGCGACGCCGTACGAGCCGGTGGTGTGCTGCACGAGCAGCACGATGGAGATGGTCAGCATCGCGAAGGGCTGTCGTGCCGCGAAGCCGGGCAGGAGAAACGTCCAGGCGCCGCGGGTGCGCAGCAGCTGTCCGTATCCGGGGCGGGAGGTGACCGTGGATGCCACGGCCCGTGCCTTTCTGCCGCCTGGTAGCGCGGCCCCCCTTTTCAGGGCGACGGCGCCGAGAGCTGTCCTCTTGCGCGGGACTGCGGTAGATGCCGGTTGCCCACTGCGAGGACACGCGGCCGCCATACGGTCGGCGCCAGCTCTGCTTCAGACAGAGTTGGTTCGATCAGTTGGTACAGAAGAAGTGTGCCTTCATCGTACAGGGAATGGGACCACCGGACCTGTGAATACGGAGAATGAGGCGCCCGTCACCTGCGATTAACCCGCTCTTCCGGCTCCTGGCCAGCGGTTCCCAGCCATCCGGCCAGCTTTCCGCCCTGTCCGACGGCCCGCAGCCGCTTCTCCGCCGCGTCCCGCACCGGGTCGGTCGCGACCACCAGGAGTTCGTCCCCGCGCTGGAGCACGGTCGTGGGCTGCGGTACGAATGATTCGCCGTTGCGAACGACGAGCGTGACCGCCGCCCCCGCGGGCATTCGCAGCTCGCCCACCTCGACGCCGTGCATCCGCGATCCCTTCGGGATCGCCACCGAGAGCAGGTGTCCGCGAAGGCGCTCCAGGGGTGCCGATTCGATGCCCAGGTCGGCGGCGCCCGAGGAGTCGCCGAGGCGCAGTTTCCTGGCCAGCCACGGCAGCGTAGGGCCCTGGATGAGGGTGTAGACGACGACCAGGACGAAGACGATGTTGAAGATCCGCTGGCTGTCGTCGACGCCGTTCACCATCGGGATCGTGGCCAGGATGATGGGCACGGCTCCGCGCAGTCCCGCCCAGGACATCAGGGCCTTCTCCTGCCAGGGCATGCGGAACGGCAGCAGGCTGGCGATGACCCCCAGAGGTCTGGCCACCATGGTCAGGATCAAGCCGATGATGATCGCGGGCCAGGTGTCGTCGAGCAGGTCGTGCGGGGTGACCAGGAGGCCGAGCAGGACGAACATGCCGATCTGCGCGATCCAGCCGAGGCCTTCGGCGAAGCCGCGGGTGGCGGGCCAGTGCGGCAGCTTGGCGTTGCCGAGGACCATCGAGGCGAGGTAGACGGCGAGGAATCCACTGCCGTGCGCCATGGCTCCGGCCGCGTAGGCGGCGACCGCGATGGCCATCACGGCGATGGGGTAGAGGCCGGACGCGGGCAGTGCCACGTGCCGCAGGCCGAAGGCGCCGAGCCAGCCCACCGCGATGCCGATGGCGGCACCGATGGCCAGCTCCAGGGCGATCTCGCCGATCAGGACGTACCAGTGCTCCACGGGGCCCGCGGTGGAGAAGGCCACGACCAGGATCACCACAGGGGCGTCGTTGAACCCCGACTCAGCTTCCAGGATGCCCGTCACGCGGGAGGGCAGCGGCACCTTGCGCAGCACGGAGAAGACCGCCGCCGCGTCCGTCGAGGAGACCACCGCGCCGATGATGAGCGCCTGCCGCCAGTCGATGCCGACCAGGTAATGGGCAGCGGCTGCCGTCACGCCGACACTCACCGCGATGCCGACGAGCGACAGGGCGGCGGCTGCGGGCAGCGCGGGTTTGATCTCTTTCCACTTCGTGCCGAGGCCGCCCTCGGCCAGGATCACGACGAGCGCCGCATAGCCGATGACCTGCGTCAACTCGGCATTGTTGAACGTGACGTTGCCAATGCCGTCCTGGCCCATGGCAATGCCGATGCCGAGGTAGAGGAGCAGGCTTGGGAGCCCACTGCGCGACGAGATGCGAACCGCCGCGACCGCGACGAGCAGGACGAGCGAGCAGATGAGCAGAAGCTGGTTGAGGTCGTGGACAGTCAGGGGCCGTTCCTTCCTCCGCGCGAGCCAAGTACTTCGTTACCTTACCTAATTGTTAACGCTTCCTTGACGTCTTCGAACACCTATCCGATGCGTCGCGATGTAGGTTCCTGACTCCGCGTCCGGGGCCGCAGTGCCCTGCGCCTATGGTTGCTCCAGCGCTCCCACCACCGCCCAGCCAGCCCTGCCGCTCGCGTAAGGACAGCAAGGACAGCGATGCCCTCGAAAACCACCGCCTCTTCCGGTCATAAGTCCGGCAAGAAGAAGGGGCGCCGAGCCCGCCTCATCGTGATCGTCCTGGTCCTGGCCATCGTGGCGGGCATCGGTTACGGCGCGTACTGGAGCGTCAGTACGGTGCGTGCCTCCTTCCCGCAGACCAAGGGGACGATCAAGCTCGACGGCCTCTCCGGCCCCGTCGACGTGAAGCGTGACGGCAACGGCATCCCGCAGATCTACGCCGAGTCCGACGCCGACCTGTTCATGGCCCAGGGCTTCGTCCAGGCGCAGGACCGCTTCTGGGAAATGGATGTCCGCCGTCATACGACCTCCGGTCGCCTCTCCGAGATGTTCGGCAAGGGCCAAGTAAAGACCGATGAGTTCCTGCGGACGCTCGGTTGGCACCGTGTGGCGCAGAAGGAGTACGACACCAAGCTCTCGCCGGAGACGAAGAAGTACCTCCAGGCGTACTCCAAGGGAGTCAACGCCTACCTGAAGGACAAGAGCGGCAAGGACATCTCCCTGGAGTACGCCGCCCTTGGCTTCACCAACGACTACGCGCCCCAGGAGTGGACCCCCGTCGACTCCGTGGCGTGGCTCAAGGCCATGGCCTGGGACCTGCGCGGCAACATGCAGGACGAGATCGACCGCTCCTTGATGACCAGCCGCCTGGGCCCGTCCCAGATCGACGACCTGTACCCGGAGTACCCGTACTCCCGGAACAAGCCCATCGTCCAGGAGGGCTCCTACAACAGCATCACCAAGGAGTACGAGGGCAAGGGCAGCGCGGGCAGCCAGTCGCAGTCGCAGACCGGCGGCGCGGCGGGCACCGGCCTCGCGGGCAACACCCAGGCCCCCGACGGGCTCCAGTCCCAGCTGTCGGGCCTCTCCGACGTCCTGGACAGCGTCCCCGACGCGGGCCTCGGCCCGAACGGCAACGGCATCGGATCCAATTCCTGGGTGGTCTCGGGCGACCACACGATCAGCGGGAAGCCGCTGCTCGCCAATGACCCGCACCTGTCACCGCAGCTGCCCTCCACCTGGTACCAGATGGGCCTGCACTGCAAGGCGGTCTCCAAGGACTGCCAGTACGACGTCTCCGGCTACACCTTCGCGGGCATGCCCGGCGTGGTCATCGGCCACAACCAGGACATCGCCTGGGGCATGACGAACCTCGGCGCCGACGTCACCGACCTCTACCTCGAGAAGTTCGAGGGCGACGGCTACGCGTACGACGACAAGGTGCTGCCCTTCAAGTCCCGCGTGGAGACCATCAAGGTCGCGGGCGGCAAGTCCAAGAAGATCACCGTCAGGGAGACCGACAACGGCCCCCTGCTGTCCGACCGCGACGACGAGCTGGTGAAGGTCGGCAAGAAGGCCACGGTCGACAGTGCCGCCCCCGACCGGGGCGACGGCTACGGAGTCTCGCTGCGCTGGACCGCGCTCAAGCCGGGCAGGTCGATGGACGCCGTCTTCGAGCTGAACAAGGCGAAGGACTTCTCGGAGTTCCGCAAGGCGGCCGCTTCTTTTGAAGTGCCCTCGCAGAACCTGATCTACGCGGACACCAAGGGCCACATCGGCTACCAGGCACCGGGCAAGATCCCGGTCCGCGGCAAGGGCGACGGCGCGCTCCCGGCGCCCGGCTGGGACTCCGACTACCGCTGGACCGGCTACATCCCGCAATCCGCGCTGCCCTACGAGTACGACCCCAAGCGCGGGTACATCGTGACCGCCAACCAGGCCGTCATCGGCAAGGAGTACCCGTACAAGCTCACGTCGGACTGGGGCTACGGCGCGCGCAGCCAGCGCATCACCGACCTGATCCAGTCGAAGATCAAGAACGGTGGGAAGGTCTCCACCGAGGACATGCGCACGATGCAGATGGACAACAGCAGCGAGATCGCCAAGGTCCTCGTGCCCAAGCTGCTCAAGATCGACGTCAAGGACAGCTACGTCCGTGAGGCGCAGAAGCTCCTGGAGGGCTGGGACTACACCCAGGATCCCGACTCGGCGGCGGCCGCGTACTTCAACTCGGTCTGGCGCAACATCCTCAAGCTCTCCATCGGCAACAAGCTGCCCAAGGAGCTGCGGGTCAAGGGTCAGTGCCTGAACGTCGAGCCGGCCGGGAACACCGGTCCCGCCGACGAGGCCGAGCGGGTGCGCGAGTGCGGCCAGCGGGACGCGGAGTCCGCGCAGCCCGACGGCGGCGACCGCTACTACGAAGTGATCCGGTCGATCCTCGACGACGAGGACAACGACTGGTGGAAGTCGCCGGGGACCCGCACGGACGCCGAGACCAAGACCCGCGACCAGCTGTTCGGCCGGGCCATGGAGGACGCGCGCTGGGACCTGACGGCCAAGCTCGGCAAGGACGTCGACACCTGGAGCTGGGGCCGCCTGCACCGGCTGACCCTGAAGAACCAGACCCTGGGCGTCGAAGGCCCCGGCTGGCTCCAGTTCATGCTCAACCGCGGCCCGTTCAAGCTGGGCGGCGGCGAGGCGGCGGTCAACGCCACCGGCTGGAACGCGGCGGGCGGCTATGGAGTGCAGTGGGTGCCGTCGATGCGCATGGTGGTGAACCTCGACGACTTCGACAAGTCCAAGTGGATCAACCTCACCGGAGCTTCGGGGCACGCCTACAGCGCGCACTACACCGACCAGACCAGCAAGTGGGTCAAGGGCGAGCTGCTGCCGTGGTCCTTCTCGAAGAATGCCGTCAAGAACAGCACGAACGACACGCTGGTGCTGCGGCCCTGAGCCGCCGCACCTGACCGGTGCGAAGCAGTGAAAGGGCCCTCCACGCGCGCGTGGAGGGCCCTTTGGCGTGCGGGCGGAGGGTCAGCGGAAGCGCCGCACTCCCGACGGCGTGACGACGGCGTGCACCGGCTTGTCGTGCGCCTCCTGGGGTACGTGGGCGACGACCTCCGTGTCGTACAGGAGCACCACCAGGGCGGGATCGGCCCCGGCCCGTCCGAGCCGGGCGAGCACCCTGTCGTAGGACCCGCCGCCGCGCCCGAGCCGCATCCCGCGCTCGTCCACGGCCAGGCCCGGAAGCAGCACGGCGTCCGCCGCCACGACGGCATCGGGACCGAGCCGCGCCCCTGAGGGCTCCAAGAGCGCCATCTTTCCCGGGTGTTGCACGCGGGCCAGCGAGCCCTCGCCCTCATAGGCCGCCCAGTCCAGGTCGTTGTCCGCGAGGAGCACCGGGAGCAGGACCCGCGTCCCGCGCGCGTGGAGGACGTCGAGGAGCGCTCGCGTCCCCGGCTCGCTCCCCACGGAGACGTACGCCGCGACCGTGCGCGCCCCGGCGAGCTCCGGCAGCTCCGATGCGCGGTCGGCGAGAACCGCGGCGGCCTTCTGCGCGTCATCCCTAGTCAACCGGCTTCTCACCGCGAGGAATTCTCCGCGCAATGTGCGCTTGGTTGGCTCGGCCGGGCCGGTTTCTTCCATGGTGCGCTCACAAACCCTTCCAGGTGCGCTCATATGAGAACAAAATGTCCGGAGGCACAGATTCCGCACATACTCACCGGTTATGGTTACCGACATGACTGAGTCTCACCCCCACAGGATCAGCAAGGCTGTCATTCCGGCAGCAGGTCTGGGCACCCGGTTCCTGCCGGCGACCAAGGCCACTCCCAAGGAGATGCTGCCGGTCGTCGACAAGCCGGCGATTCAGTACGTGGTCGAGGAGGCCGCCTCCGCAGGCCTCGATGACGTCCTCATGATCACGGGCCGCAACAAGCGCCCCCTGGAGGACCACTTCGACCGCAACTACGAGCTGGAGTCGGCCCTTCTGAAGAAGGGCGACGAGGCGAGACTGGCGAAGGTCCAGGAGTCCAGCGACCTCGCGACCATGCACTACGTACGCCAGGGAGACCCCAAGGGACTCGGTCACGCCGTCCTGTGCGCCGCGCCGCACGTCGGCGACGAACCGTTCGCCGTCCTCCTCGGCGACGACCTGATCGACCCGCGCGACCCGCTCCTCGCCCGCATGGTCGAGGTCCAGGAGCGGCACGGCGGCAGCGTCATCGCCCTCATGGAGGTGGCCCCCGAGCAGATCCACCTCTACGGCTGCGCGGCGGTCGACGCCACGGACGAGGGTGACGTCGTCAAGGTGACGGGCCTGGTCGAGAAGCCCGACGCGGCGGATGCCCCCAGCAACTACGCCATCATCGGCCGCTATGTCCTTGACCCGCACGTCTTCGACATACTGCGCAAGACCGAGCCCGGCCGCGGCGGCGAGATCCAGCTCACCGACGCACTCCAGCAGCTCGCCGTCGACGAGAAGGTCGGCGGCCCCGTGCACGGCGTCGTCTTCAAGGGCCGCCGCTATGACACCGGCGACCGCGGCGACTATCTGCGTGCCATTGTCAGACTCGCGTGCGAACGTGAAGACCTGGGCCCGGACTTCCAGGCCTGGCTTCGCAGTTACGTGTCCGAGGAGATGTAGCACTTTGAGCAGCAGCGCGACGACCGAAGTCACCGGCCAGGAACACGTCTGGTCGGTGAGCGAGCACCTGGACGACATCCTCGGATCCGTCCGCCCCCTGGAGCCCATCGAGCTCCAACTCCTCGACGCACAGGGCTGCGTCCTCGTCGAGGACGTCACGGTGCCTGTCTCGCTGCCGCCCTTCGACAACAGCTCCATGGACGGATATGCCGTCCGGGTCGCCGACATCGCGGGCGCGAGCGAGGAGTTCCCCGCCGTCCTGACGGTCATCGGTGACGTCGCCGCCGGCCAGGGCGAACAGCCCACCGTCGGCGCGGGCGAGGCCGCCCGCATCATGACCGGCGCCCCGCTGCCGCCCGGCGCGGAAGCCGTCGTCCCCGTGGAGTGGACCGACGGAGGCCTCGGCGAAGGCCCCGTCTCCGGAATGCGCGCGCACAGCGCCGCCCCCGACGGAGCCTTCGGAGAGGTCCGCGTGCACCGCCCCGCCGAGGCACGCGCGCACGTGCGGGCCCGCGGCAGCGACGTCCAGGCCGGTGACCGCGCACTGGCCGCGGGCACGGTCCTCGGCGCCCCGCAGATCGGCCTGCTCGCCGCGATCGGCCGCGGCACGGTCAAGGTGCGCCCGCGCCCCCGCGTGGTCGTCATGTCCACCGGCAGCGAGCTGATCCAGCCCGGCGAGGAGTTGGCCAAGGGCCAGATCTACGACTCCAACAGCTTCTCCCTGACCGCCGCCGCCCGGGAGGCCGGAGCGATCGCCTACCGCGTGGGCGCGGTCGCCGACGACGCCGAGACACTGCGCTCCACCATCGAGGACCAGCTCATCCGCGCCGACCTCATCGTCACCACGGGCGGCGTCAGCGTCGGCGCGTACGACGTCGTGAAGGAAGCACTCTCCTCGGTGGGGGACGAGGACGAGGCCGGCAGCGGCATCGAGTTCCGCAAGCTCGCCATGCAGCCGGGCAAGCCGCAGGGCTTCGGCTCCATCGGCCCCGACCACACCCCGCTGCTCGCACTGCCGGGCAACCCGGTGTCGTCGTACGTCTCCTTCGAGATCTTCGTACGTCCCGCGGTGCGCGCCCTGATGGGCCTCCCGGACGTGCACCGGCCCACGGCGCGCGCGGTGCTCAGCGCCGACAAGGCGCTGACCTCACCCAAGGGGAAGCGACAGTTCCTGCGCGGGCAGTACGACGCCGAGGCGGGCAGCGTGCGGCCCGTGGGCGGCGCCGGCTCCCATCTCGTCGCGGCCCTCGCGCACGCGAACGCGCTGATCGTCGTCCCGGAGGACACCGCATCGGTGGAGCCGGGTGCCGACGTCGAAGTGGTCCTGCTCGGCTGAAAGGCACTCCCGCGCGGTACGGTGTCGCGCACGTAGGCCCCCTAGGGCCTGTCGTCAAACGCCCGTCTGCCCCGCGACGCCATGCACGCACTCTCGTCACACCGGGCGGACGACGGGAGTTTGACGACAGGCCCTAGCGCCGCACCGCGGGAGGGCCCGGACCGGGAGCGCCACAGCACATGAGTAGCCAGCAGCGACTGACGCACATCGACGAAGCGGGCGCGGCCCGCATGGTCGACGTATCCGCGAAGGACGTGACCGCGCGCACCGCCCGCGCCAGTGGCCGCGTCCTGGTATCGCCCCGCGTGATCGAGCTGCTGCGCGGGGAGGGCGTCCCCAAGGGCGACGCCCTGGCCACCGCGCGGATCGCGGGCATCATGGGCGCCAAGCGCACCCCCGACCTGATCCCCCTCTGTCACCCGCTGGCCGTCTCCGGAGTGAAACTCGACCTCTCCGTGGCGGACGACGCCGTCGAGATCCTCGCCACGGTGAAGACGACGGACCGCACGGGCGTCGAGATGGAGGCCCTCACCGCGGTGACCGTCGCCGCCCTCACGGTGATCGACATGGTCAAGGCCGTCGACAAGGGCGCGGTCATCACGGACGTACGCGTCGAGGAGAAGACCGGCGGGAAATCGGGGGACTGGAGCCGCGAAGGAGTCGGCGCATGACCGCCTACCGCGCGCTCGTCGTCACCGCCTCCAACCGCGCTGCCGCCGGTGTCTACGCGGACCGGGGCGGGCCGCTCATCGCCGATGCCCTTGCCGCCCTCGGCTTCGACGTCGAAGGCCCCCAGGTCGTCCCCGACGGCGACCCCGTCGAGCAGGCCCTGCGCGCCGGAGCCGACGCCGGATACGACGTGATCCTCACCACAGGCGGCACCGGCATCTCGCCCACCGACCGCACCCCCGAGGCCACCCGCGCCGTCATCGACCACGAAGTGCCGGGCATCCCGGAGGCGATTCGCGCGTACGGCAGGGAGAAGGTGCCCACGGCCGCGCTCTCCCGAGGCCTCGCCGGAGTCGCGGGGCGCACGCTCATCGTGAACCTGCCGGGCTCCACCGGCGGCGTACGGGACGGCCTCGCCGTCCTGGAGCCCCTGCTGACGCACGCCGTCGAGCAGCTCAGGGGCGGCGACCATCCCAGACCCTCAGGTGGTGCGAGCTGAACAGCCCTTCCTGGCCCGTCGAGCTGACGGACGGCGATGTCGCCCTCCGTCCGATAAAGATGCGCGACCAGAGGCCCTGGCGTGAGGTCAACCGGCGCAACCGGGACTGGCTGCGCCCCTGGGAGGCGACGATCCCGCCGCCCACGCCCAGCGGCCCGATCGTGCACCGCCCGACGTACCGTCAGATGGTCCGGCACCTGCGCGCCGAGGCGCACGCCGGGCGCATGCTGCCCTTCGTGATCGAGTACCAGGGGCGCCTTGTCGGGCAGTTGACGGTCGCCGGGATCACCTGGGGATCGATGTGCTCGGGCCATGTCGGCTACTGGGTCGACCAGTCGGTCGCGGGCCGCGGCGTGATGCCGACCGCCGTCGCGCTCGCGGTCGACCATTGCTTCCGCTCGGTGGGGCTGCACCGTATCGAGGTCTGTATTCGACCGGAGAACGGGCCAAGTCGCAGGGTCGTGGAGAAACTCGGATTCCGCGAGGAGGGGCTTCGTCCACGCTATCTCCACATCGATGGCGCCTGGCGCGACCATCTTGTCTTCGCGCTCACCGCGGAAGAGGTACCGGAAGGGTTGCTGCGGCGCTGGCACCAGGCACGACCCCGGAAGACCGCGTAAATAGAATAAGTGTTTGAAATTGATCGGTGATCGACCGTCTGGGGCCCGACTTGATCCCCCTACGGCATTAATTTCACGGTCTCGGTGACCTGTTGATCGCATCAGTCACAAAAAAAGTTCGAGATATCAGCCAGATCGTGCGACACACCGGCTCAATTGGCAGATGGCCTCAAGCAAACCCCTCTACCGTGTGAGGCGTGAGCAGCAGCGGCCTCATCTACGCAGTCATCGTCGGGGCCTGGGCCGCCTACTTGGTGCCGATGTGGCTCCGTAGGCAGGACGAGCTCAATGAAGCCCGTCCGACGGAACGCTTCAGCACCGCCATCCGGCTCTTGTCCGGACGGGCGGGGATGGAGCGCCGGTACGCCAAGGACCTGCAAGCGCGCTCGCCTGAAGAGGAGGAGTCGCGCGACCCGGACGACGCCACCGGCGCGGTGGACGTCCGGGCCTTCGTCGCGCCCGCGCATCGGCAGGGCGACCAGGAAGAGCGGCCCGAGCCGCAGGCCAAGGCGCCGGTCAAACCCCAGGCGCAGCAGCCTCCCGCACGGTCCAAGCCGCAGCCGGCGGCGCAGTCTCCGGCAAGGCCCTCCGTGAAGGCCCAGGCGAACGCCCCGGCGCAGGCGCAGGCACAGGCGCAGGCACAGGCGCAGGCACAGGCACAGGCACAGGCGTCAGCGCAGGCCCCGGCGAAGAGCGCCGCGCGGCCCCAGCAGTCGCCCGCCCGGCGTGCCGCATCGGCGGAAGCCGCCGCGCGCGCCCGGCGCGTGAAGGTGCTCGCGCGCCGTCGGCGCACGACCGTGATGCTGTTCGTCGCCTTCACGATCGGCACGATCGTCGCCGCGGTCGGCGGGCTCGCGTTCCTCTGGGCGCCCGCCGCACCGGCCGCGCTCCTGAGCGCGTACATCGTGTACCTGCGGGGCCAGGAGCGACGCCGCTTCACCTACACCATGGACCGGCGCCGGGCCGAGGTCGCGGCGCAGCGGCTGCGGGAGCGTCAGCCGCGCAGGCGCGCTTCGAGCGGCGCGGAAGCGGTCGTCGACGACGCGGAGGAAGGACCGGCCCCCGACACGGAGACCGGCCTCTCCGCACTCGCCGCCGACCGCCGGGCCCTGGTCGAGCAGACCGACCACGCCGAGTGGGTCGACCAGCAGCGTGAGCGGCAGCGCCGCCCGGGGCACGGCGACAGCTGGGACCCGGTGCCGGTGCCCCTGCCGACGTACGTGACCGCGCCGGTCGCCCCGCGGGCCACCGGTGACGTCGACCTGGGCGCGCCCGACGCCTGGAGCTCGGCGCGGTCGAGCTCCGTGGAGCCCGCGGCCGACGAGTCGGACGAGGGCGAGTACGCGGAGTACGGCGAGTACGGCGAGTACGTCGAGGACACAGAAGGCGCCGACGGCGTGGACGGGGTCGGCGGTCGCAGTGACGCACGGCGGGCCGCGTCCGCACGCCGGGCCCGCGAGCGCGGACGTACGCCGCTCTTCGATCAGTACGACGACGGGCAGCGCCCCCGGGCCGCCAACGAGTGAGGCCTGACCGGCCGGGCGACCAGCCAGGTCACCGGCCAGGTCACCGGGCAGGTCACCGGCCAGGAACGGATTTCCGAGCACCCGGATCGGGATGCTAGAGTTTCACTCGTTGCAAGGGCCTGTGGCGCAGTCTGGTAGCGCACCTCGTTCGCATCGAGGGGGTCTGGGGTTCAAATCCCCACAGGTCCACTGCACATGAGATCCCGTCCAGTTCATCGAACTGGGCGGGATCTTTGCTGTGCCTCGGATGTGCGGCCTGGGAGAACGTGCGGTTCGGGAGGACTACAGCGGCTTCGCGAAGCAGCGGCTCAGGTCCTCGAAGCGGTAGAGGCCGAACTTGTTGGGGGCCGGGGTGTAGCCGGTCGAGGTGTAGAGGGCTATCGCCTCCGGCTGCTTCGTGCCCGTCTCCAGGACCATGCGCGTACGGCCCGCCGCCCTCGCGTCGTCCTCCAGAGCCGCCAGGATGCGGCGGGCCAGGCCGAGGCCGCGGGCCTCCGGGGTGACGTACATGCGCTTGATCTCGGCGTCGCCGTGCGCGTACCCCTCGTCGTTCTCGTCGTGACCGCGCCAGCCGCCGGTGGCCAGCGGGGTGCCGTTCTCGTCGTACGCGATGAGGTACAGGCCGCGCGGGGCCGTGAACATGGCCGGGTCGAGGGGTGTGACGTCGCCCTCGTCCCCGTACCGCCGCGCGTACTCGAGCTGGACGCGGTCGTTGAGCTCGACCGCGTCGGGGTGGTCGAAGGAGGTGGCGCGCAGCTCTACGGCGGGGCGCTGCAACGATGACTGGATACTCATGCGGACCATCGTACTTCTATGCGGTGGGGATGTGTGCGGGTGTCCATTAAGTGTGCCGGTATCGTTCCGGGATGCTCACAGTGACCAGTGTGAATGTGAACGGGCTGCGCGCCGCCGCCAAGAAGGGCTTCGTCGAGTGGCTCGCCGGGACCTCGGCCGACGTGCTCTGCCTCCAGGAGGTGCGGGCCGAGCCGCAGCAGCTGCCGGAGGGCGTGCGGGAGCCCGAGGGCTGGCACGTCGTGCACGCGCCGGCCGCCGCCAAGGGGCGCGCGGGTGTCTCCCTCTATACGCGCCGTGAGCCGGATCGCGTGCAGATCGGGTTCGGGTCGGAGGAGTTCGACGGCAGTGGGCGCTACGTCGAGGCCGATCTGCCCGGCGTCACGGTCGCGAGCCTCTATCTGCCCTCCGGTGAGGTCGGCACGGAGCGGCAGGACGAGAAGATCCGCTTCATGGGGGAGTTCCTCACGTATCTGAAGGGGCTCAAGCAGCGGGCCGCGGCAGAGGGGCGCCAGGTCGTGGTCTGCGGCGACTGGAACATCGCCCACCAGGAGGCCGACCTCAAGAACTGGAAGGGCAACAAGAAGAACTCGGGCTTCCTGCCCGAGGAGCGTGCCTGGCTCAGTGAGGTCTTCGAGGGGGAGTCCGGCGGCTACGTCGACGTGGTGCGGGCGCTGCATCCCGATGTCGAGGGGCCCTACTCATGGTGGTCCTACCGGGGGCGCGCCTTCGACAACGACACGGGCTGGCGCATCGACTACCACGTGGCGACGCCGGGGCTCGCGGAGCGCGCGGTCAAGGGGTTCGTGGAGCGGGCGGCCAGTCATGACGAGCGGTGGTCGGACCACGCACCCGTCACGGTGGTCTACGACATGTGACGCCGCGCGGCGCCATGGCATGTTGCGGGCACGTACCTGACAATGACTCAACTGTCAGCCGTGTGGGGGAGACTTCATGTCCGGTATGTCATTGCCGTCCCGTCGGGGTGTGCTGCTGAGCGCTCTGGGCGCCGGGATCGGGGCGGGGTTGCCGCTGGCCTCCGCGTCGTCCGCCGCCGCCTCGGGCGGTGTACCCCGGGGCACCCCGCCCGTACTCCTCACGGAACAGGCGACCCAGCACATTCTCGTACTCGATCCGCGGCGCAGGGTCTGGGACCGGGAGGCCGATCCTTCCGTGGTGCGGTGGGCGTTCTCGCCGCATGGGGACGCGCGGTACAAGGACCTTCGGCCCGAGGACAGCTGGGTGTATCCGAGCGAGTCGAAGGTGCGCGGACTCAAGGGGCGTACGTACGTCCTGACGACCGCGTCCTTCGGTTTCGTGGCCGTCGTCGACTACCCCTCGGGCAGGCGCTACTGGGGCACGGCGATCGGCCCCGGCGACGACCTCTTCAATCCGCACAGCGCGGAGATCCTGCCGGACGGCAATGTCGCGGTGGCGTGCAGCACGGGTGCTCTGGTCAGGCTGTACGCGGCGTCGCAGGGGCCGCGAGCGTCGCGGTACGCCGAGGCGGAGCTCAAGGGCGCGCACGGGCTGCACTGGGACGGCGGGCGCGAGGTGCTGTGGGCCATCGGCGACGACGAGCTGGTCACGTATGAGGTGGGCGGCACGCGGGCCAGGCCCGAGCTGACGCGTCGGTCCTCGGTCGGACTCCCGATCGGGACACCGGGCAAGACCCCCGGCGGCCACGACCTCTTCCCCGTGGCGGGGCGTCCGGACCGGCTCTGGGTGACGACGAACGCGTCCGTCTTCCAGTACGACATCCGGGGCGGGGTCTTCGTGCAGGACTTCGCGGGGGCCGCGGAGATCTCCCGGAAGTCGGTCAAGGGCGTCGGCAACGATCCGCGGACGGGACAGGTCATCACCACCGTGCCGGAGAGCGGGCTCGAGGAGACCTGGTGGACGACGAAGGTGGGCGTGCATCAGCCGCAGAGTGAGTACAAGCTGGTCGGCGGCGGGATCTACAAGGCGCGGTGGTTCCTGCCGAGGTAGGGGCGTCCGGGCCGGGGCGGGCCGCGGCGGGGCTACGCCTCCTCCGCCTCCTCCGGCTTCTCCGAGGCGAGGCGGCGGTCCAGGGCCATCGACAGCTCCGCCTCCACCACGCTCTTCGCCAGCGGGCGCAGGCGGTCGATGCTGACGTCGCCCGCATCGGGCGGCGTGTGGGCGCGGATGATCGTGATGAACAACTCCGCCAGCGCGTCCGCGTGTTCGCGCACGCGCTGGCCCGCCTCCAGGACCGCCGCCAGCGGTATGCCCTCGCGGACCAGGGCCGACGAGACGTCCAGGAGGCGGCGGCTGACGTGCACGATCTCCTCGCCGTCCGTGCCGAGGTAGCCGAGGTCGAGGGCCGCGGCGAGGTTCTCGGGGGTGACCTCGCCCGCGAAGTGGTCGGCCAGTTCCTCGGGGGTGAGGCGGACCGGGGTCTCCTCGGTGGGTTCGCCGATGCCGAGGAGCTCGCCGACGTCGCGGCCGTTCTCGAAGGCCTCCGCCAGTTCCGCGATGCCGCTCAGGGTGTGGCCACGGTCGAGGAGCGCGGCGATCGTGCGCAGTCTGGCCAGGTGGTGGTCGTCGTACCAGGCGATACGGCCCTCGCGGCGGGGCGGCGGGATCAGGCCGCGCTCACGGTAGAAGCGCACGGTGCGCACCGTGATACCGGCCGCCTTGGCCAGCTCCTCCATGCGGTACTCGCGTGTCTCTGCCACGGCAGCAGCCTATGTGCTGCCGGATCGTGCGCGTGTTCTACCGGCGGTAACTCACGACGCCAGACCCCTACCCATCAGTACGCAGCTGTTCTACTCTCCCAATTGCGCCAGTGGTCACTGGCAGAGTCGTGAAGCAGTTCGGGAGGCGGCGGCATGGCCGAGGACGAGCGCCAGCAGGAGCGCGGGCAGGGGTCCGAGCTCGGGGGCGAACGCGAGCATGTGCGGGTGGCGGTGATCGGGTCCGGCTTCGGCGGGATCGGTGCCGCGGTCCGGCTGCGCCGGGAGGGCGTCACCGACTTCGTCGTCCTGGAGCGGGCCGGCGCGGTGGGCGGCACCTGGCGGGACAACAGCTACCCGGGCTGCGCGTGCGACGTGCCCTCGCATCTGTACTCGTTCTCCTTCGCGCCCAACCCCGACTGGCCGCGCACCTTCTCGGGCCAGGAGAAGATCCAGGAGTACCTGGAGCAGGTCGCCGACACCTTCCGGCTGCGCTCGCACATCCGCCTCAACACCGAGGTGACACAGCTGCGTTGGGACGCGGACAAGCTGTGGTGGGAGGTCGAGACCAGCGACGGCACCCTCACCGCCGACGTCGTCGTCTCCGCCACCGGGCCGCTCTCCGACCCCAAGCTCCCCGACATTCCCGGCCTGGACACCTTCGAGGGCAAGGTCTTCCACTCCGCGCGCTGGGACCACGACTACGACCTGCGCGGCAAGCGCGTCGCGATGATCGGAACCGGCGCGTCCGCCATCCAGATCGTGCCCGCGATCCAACGCGAGGTCGGCAGGCTCACCCTCTTCCAGCGCACTCCGCCCTGGGTGATGCCACGCATGGACCGCGCCATCAGCAAGGCCGAGCGCTGGGTGCACCGCCAGCTGCCGTTCACCACGCACGCCCGGCGCGGAATCCTGTGGGGCATAAGGGAGTTGCAGGTCCAGGCGTTCACCAAGCGGCCGAACGAGCTCGGCGCGGTCGAGCAGCTCGCCAAGCGGAACATCGCACGCGCCATCAAGGACCCGGCGCTGCGGGCCAAGCTGACGCCCTCGTACCGCATCGGCTGCAAGCGGATCCTGCTCTCCAACACCTATTACCCGGCGCTCGCGCAGCCCAATGTGGACGTCGTCGCCAGCGGGCTCAGCGAGGTGCGCGGGAACACCGTCGTCGCCGCGGACGGCACCGAGACCGAGGTCGACGTGATCATCTTCGGTACGGGATTCCATGTGACGGACATGCCGATCGCCAACCGCGTGGTGGGCGCCGACGGCGGGACGCTGATGGAGTCCTGGAAGGACGGGATGAAGTCCCTGCGCGGCGCGACCGCCGCGGGCTTCCCCAACTTCATGACGGTCATCGGCCCGAACACCGGTCTCGGCAACTCCTCGATGATCCTGATGATCGAGTCCCAGCTGAACTATCTCGCCGACTACATGCGGCAGTTGGACGTCCTGGGCGACCGCGCCGCGCTCGCCGCGCGGATGAGCGCCGTGCACGCCTGGAACGACCAGGTGCAGGAGCGCATGAAGCGCACCGTGTGGAACACCGGCGGCTGCAACAGCTGGTACCTCGACGAGAACGGCGTGAACACCACGATCTGGCCGGGTACGACGAGCGAGTTCCGGGGTGCCACGCGGCGGGTCGATCTCGCCGAGTACGAGGTGGTGCGGCCGCCGAAGGTGAGTGCGGAGGCGGCGAGGCCGAAGTCCCGTAAGGCGAAGAAGGTCGAGGCAGAGGCATGAGCAGGCTGACGCATGTGACGAGCGGGCCCTTCGCCCCGCCCCCCGCCGCACGGGAGCTGACCGTCGTGTCGGCAGACGGCGCACGGCTGCACGCCGAGGTGCACGGTCCCGAGGGCGCGCCCGCCGTTGTGCTCGCGCACGGGTGGACGTGCTCGACCGCCTTCTGGGCGGCGCAGATACGTGACCTGGCCGTCGACCACCGGGTGATCGCGTACGACCAGCGGGGGCACGGGCGCAGTGCCGCGCCGGACGGCGTCGAGGGCTACAGCACGACCGCACTCGCCGACGACCTGGAGGCGGTGCTCGCGGCGACGCTGGAGCCCGGGGAGCGGGCCGTGCTCGCCGGGCACTCCATGGGCGGCATGACGATCATGGCCGCGAGCACGCGGGCAGGGTTCCGGGAGCACGCGGCGGCGGTTCTGCTGTGCAGCACGGGGAGTTCGCGGCTCGTCGCCGAGTCGCTCGTGGTGCCGATGCGGGCCGGTTGGCTGCGGACGCGGATCACGCGGTCGGTCCTCGGCGCGAAGGCGCCGCTGGGGCCCGTGACGCCGCTGGCCCGCAAGATCCTCAAGTACGCGACGATGGGCGCCGGTTCGCCCCCGGAGCGGGTCGATGTGTGCGCGCGGATCGTGCACGGGTGCCCGAGGGTGGTCCGCTACCGCTGGTCGCATGTGCTCGACGAGCTCGAACTCGACGCGGGCGTCCTGGAGTTGACGGTGCCGACCGCGGTCGTCGCGGGCACCGCGGACCGGATGACGCCCGTCGCGGGCGCGCGGCGCATCGCCGCGATGCTGCCGGACTCCCTCGGTCTCACCGAGCTGCCGGGGCTCGGTCACATGACGCCGGTCGAGGCGCCGGAAGCGATAACGGCGGGGATCAGGGATCTCGTGGAGTCGTACGTACGGGTGGACGCGTCACAGTCACAGGTCCAGGGACTTGAGGGGAGCAGCGCATGAGCAAGGTCAGCCTGGAGGGTCAGGTCGCGGTCGTCACCGGGGCGGCGCGGGGCGTGGGGGAACTGCTCGCGCGCAAGCTGTCGGCGCGGGGCGCGAAGATCGCGCTCGTCGGCCTGGAGCCGGACGAGCTGAAGCAGGTGGCGGGGCGGCTGCACACGGAGGCCGAGGCCTGGCACGCGGACGTGACGGACCATGTCGCGATGGCCCGGGTCGCCCAGGAGGTCAAGGAGCGGTTCGGGAAGGTCGACATCGTCGTCGCCAACGCGGGCGTCGCCAACGGCGGTCCTTTCGTCGAGTCCGACCCCGAGGCGTGGCGCCGGGTGATCGAGGTCAACCTCATCGGCAGCGCGGTGACGGGCAGGGCGTTCCTGCCGGTGTTGATGGAGAGCCGCGGCTATCTCCTCCAGATCGCCTCGCTGGCGGCGATCACTCCGGCACCGATGATGACGGCGTACTGCGCTTCGAAGTCGGGTGTCGAGGCGTACGCGCACTGTCTGCGGGCCGAGGTCGGCTACAAGGGCGTGAAGGTGGGCGTCGGTTACCTGTCCTGGACGGACACGGACATGGTGCGGGGCGCGGACCAGGACGACGTGATGCGGGAGTTGCGGCAGCGCCTGCCGTGGCCGGCCAGCAAGACGTACCCGCTGGGTCCGGCGGTGGACCGGATCGTCGCCGGGATCGAGCGCCGGTCCAGCCATGTGTACGCGCAGTGGTGGCTGCGGGGGATGCAGGGCATCCGGGGGTACCTGCCGGGGGTCATCGGCTCGGTGGGCCAGCGCGAGATGCGGAGGTTCGAGCCCCGGCTCGGGTCGGTCTCCACGGGGCTCGTGGGGGCGGGGGGCTCCGCCGATGAGCAGGGCCGTGCGGGGCGGTAGTTGATTCCTTGGGTCCTGCTGCCGGGCGGGCAGGAGGCGCACCGTGCCCCCACGGCGGTGGGGCCCGCCCGGCGTCCCGGGTGGGCCCCACTGGTCAAAGCTCAGCGCAGCGTCAGGCGTCGTAGTCCTGGTTGAACTTGTCCTGCTGCTCCCGCGCCGCACGCTGCGCGTCGTCAGGAGACTTCGCGGAACGCTCACGCGCCTGCTCCTGGGCCTGCGAGCCGCGCTCCTGCGCGTCGTCGCGGGCCTGCGAGGCGCGCTCGCTCGCCTCGTCCTTCTCGCCACCCATGGCGCCCTTCGCCTTGGCGGAGAGGTCGTTGGCCTTGTCCTGGAACTGGTCCTTGATGCCCATGCGGTTCACTCCTAGAGGGTGAGGTTGGAAGGGCCTCGACCAGACTTACATGAGGGCACATTCCTCGCATTTCGATCATTGACCGGCAGTGACGAACCGCGAAAAGCCCTGCCCGGGACGGTCCGCTACTCCCGCGGCGGAAGCTTCGGCCGCCGCCGGTCCGGCACGTCGTCCAGGCCCGGCGGAGTCGCCGCGGGCTGCCGTGCCAGGAGGTCGAGCGCCACCCCCACCGCGTCGTCGAGCTGGGCGTGCCGGCCCTCCGCCCAGTCCAGGGGCGTGCGCAGGACCTCCAGGTCCGGGGTCACGCCGTGGTTCTCCACGGACCAGCCGTACTCGTCGAACCACCCCGCGTTCATCGGCACCGTGATGATCGTCCCGTCACCGAGCACGTGCCGCCCGGTCATCCCCACCACGCCGCCCCACGTGCGCTGGCCCACCACAGGGCCGAGGCCGAGCAGCTTGAAGGCCGCCGTGATCATGTCGCCGTCCGATGACGTCGCCTCGTCGGCCAGGGCCACCACAGGGCCTCGGGGCGCATTCGACGCGTACGACACCGGCTGGGCGTTGCGTGTCAGGTCCCAGCCCAGGATCTTCCGCGTCAGCTTCTCGACCACCAGCTCGCTGATGTGGCCCCCCGCGTTGCCGCGCACGTCCACGATCAGGGCCGGACGCGAGACCTCAAGGCGCAGGTCCCGGTTGAACTGCGCCCAGCCGGAGCCGCCCATGTCGGGGATGTGCAGGTAGCCGCACTTGCCCGCGCTCAACTCCCGTACGACCTCACGGCGTTTGGCCACCCAGTCCTGGTAGCGCAGGGGGCGTTCGTTGATGAGGGGGACGATCGCCACCCTCCTCGCCCTTCCCTCCCGCTCCGCCGGCTGGAACGTCAGCTCCACCGTCGTGCCGCCCGCGGCCGCGAGCAGGGGGAAGGGGCCCGCCACCGGGTCCACCGGGCGGCCGTCGATGTGCGTGAGGACCGCGCCCTCGCGGATGCCCGCGCCCGCGAGCGGCGAGCGCGCCTTGGAGTCGGAGGAGTCGCCCGGCAGGATCCGCTTGATCATCCAACTGCCGTCCCGGCAGACCAGGTTGGCGCCGAGCAGGCCCATCGCCCGCTGGTAGTGGGGTGGTCCTTCGTTGCGGCGGGCCGCGGTCACGTACGCATGGGACGTGCCCAGTTCGCCCAGGACCTCGCGGAGCAGGTCCGCGAACTCGTCGGGGGACGCGACCCGTTCCACCAGCGGACGGTACTGGTCCAGGATCGCGGGCCAGTCGATGCCGCACATGTGCGGCTCCCAGAAGTAGGCGCGGATGAGGCGGCCCGCCTCGTCGTAGGCCTGGCGCCATTCGGCCGCCGGGTCGACCTCGTGCAGGATGCGGCGCAGGTCGATCCAGACGGTCGTGTCGACGTCACCGGTCTCCGTGGAGGGCACCGCGCGCAGATCGCCCTCGTCGACCACCACGAGCCGCGAGCCGTCGCCGCTGAGCGCGAACCAGTCGAGGTGGTCGACAAGCGCGGACTTCTTCCCCTTGGTGATGTTGAAGTACTCCAGGGTGGGGCGGCCCGAGGTGTCCGAGGGGTTGGCGAACGTCTCGCCGAGCGCGCCCGAGATCGGCCAGCGCAGCCAGACGAGGCCGCCGCCGCTGACGGGGTGGAGCGCCGAGTACTTCGACGCCGATACCGGGAACGGCGTCACCCTGCTCTCCAGGCCCTCCACCTCCACGATCACCGCGCCGTCCTCCGAACCGCCGTCGGCCGGGTCGAGCCCGCCCGCCGCGGGGCGGCCGTCGGGGGAGAGCGCGAAGGGGGAGGGGGTCGCCGACGAGAGGGGGACCAGGTAGGGGCGGCAGCCGAGCGGGAAGGACAGATCGCCGGTGTGCACGTCGTAGACCGGGTCGAAGCCGCGCCAGGACAGGAACGCCAGATAGCGGCCGTCGCGGGTGAAGACCGGGTTCTCGTCCTCGAAGCGGCCGTTGGTCACGTCGACGATCGTGCGGGCGCCCGGACCGTGGATGCGGGCCATCTTGATCTGCCGGAGGGATCGGCCGATGCCCGGGTGCGACCAGGTCAGCCAGGCCCCGTCCGGCGAGAACGCCAGGTCACGGACCGGGCCGTTGATGGAGCGGATCAGCTCCGTCACCTCGCCGTTCGACTCCTCGGTCGCGTCGACCAGGAGGAGCCTGCCGTCGTTCGAGGCGATCGCGAGCCGTTCGCCGTCCGGGTCGGAGAGCAGCTCCAGGACCCGGCCGAGCTCGCCCTGTGCCAGCCTGCGCGGCTCGCGCTCGCCGCTGGCGCGCGGCAGATAGGCGATCTCGACGGCGTCCTCGCCCTCCGCGTCGGTGACGTAGGCGACCTGCCCGCCCTTGCCGAGCATCTCCGGGAGCCGCACGCGCACGCCCGGGGTGTCCGTGATGGTGCGGGCGGGCCCGTCCCGGTGCGTGAGCCAGTACAGGCTGCCGCGTACGACGACGGCGCTGGCCCGGCCCGTCGTGTCCACGGAGAGCGAGTCGACGTGCTGCGCGGCCGGCACCTGATAGATCCGGCGTCCGGCGCGCGGCCCGCCCAGGCGTACGTCGAGGCGGCGCGGCACGGAGCCTGCGGACAGGTCGTCCACCAGCCAGACGTCGCCCGCGCACTGGTAGACGACGCGCGTGCCGTCGCTGGAGGCGTGCCGGGCGTAGAACGCGTCGTGGTCGGTGTGCCGCCGCAGGTCGGAGCCGTCCGGCAGGCAGGAGTACAGGTTGCCGACGCCCTCGTGGTCGGAGAGGAAGGCGATCCTGCCGTCCACGAACATCGGGGCGTCCAGGTGTCCGTCGAGGTCGGGCAGGAGCTGCTCGCCGTGCAGCCACAGGCGGCCCGTCGCCCCGCCCCGGTAGCGCTTCCAGGCGGCGGGCTCGTGCGGCGGCTTCCCGGTCAGGAGGAGGGTCTTGCGCTCGCCCTCGATGTCGTTGACCGCGATGTCGTACACCGGACCCCAGGGCAGCTTGCCGCCGGGTGATCCGTCGGTCGGCACGCTGTAGGCCCAGCAGAAGTAGGAGAAGGGCTGGCCGTGCGAGGAGACGGCGAGGATGTCGCCGTCGGGGGACCAGCCGCAGACCCGGGTGTCCGTGCTCCCCCAGTAGGTGAGCCGCCGGGACGGGCCGCCGTCCACCGGGGCGAGATGGATCTCCGGGTCGAGGCTGCGCCATGTCGTGTACGCGATGTGGCGGCCGTCCGGCGAGAAGCGCGGATGGCTCACCTTGGTCCGGTCGACGGTCACCCGCCAGGCCCGGCCCGCGGGCGCGCCGTCGGGGTTCAGCGGGGCCACCCAGAGATCGTCCTCGGCCGCGAAACAGAGACGGTCGCCGCTGAGGTGCGGAAATCGCAGGTAGGCGTGGTCAGCATGGGCTTCATCGCGCGCGTCGGTCACTTCACCATGCTTTTCCGGTGCGCAGGGCCCGGCAACTCGTACACGGGGGCGGAAGGGAGTGCGGAGCCGCGGAGCGCGTGACGCAGCACACGTACGAAACGGTTTCGTTTCGTTAAGGCCGCGGGTACAGTCATGGCGTACGGAACGGTTTCGACGAGGAGCGGAGGGATCATGGCTGAGGCGGCAACGGTGCGGCGCAGCCGGATCACACCCGAGCGCGAGGCCGAGCTGTATGCGGCCGTGCTCGATCTGCTCCGCGAGGTCGGCTATGAAGCGCTGACGATGGACGCCATCGCGGCCCGCACGAAATCCAGCAAGGCCACCCTCTACCGCCAGTGGGGGAGCAAGCCGGAGCTGATCGTCAGGGCGCTGCGGGCCAACAAGCCGGTGTCCATCGAGGACATCGACACCGGGTCCCTCCGCGGTGACCTCCTGGAGTCCGCGAACCGTTCGGACGACTGCCAGATGGAGCGGGACGCCGCGCTGATGCGGAGCCTGTTCCATGCCATTCACGAGAACCCCGAACTCCACCAGGCGCTCAGGCAGTTGCTCATCGAGCCGGAGATCACCGGCCTGAACGAACTGCTGCGCAGGGCCGTGGAGCGCGGTGAAGTGGCCGCGGACAACCCCGCGTTGGACTACGTCATCCACATGATGGTCGGCGGCTTCGTCGCCCGTGACCTGATCGAGGACCGCACGGTCGACCGTGAGTTCCTCCGTTCCTACATCGACGCCGTGATCCTCCCCGCTCTCGGCGTCTGATCCACCCCTCTCACAGGACCACCCCCTCCACCTGACGCGACCGCTCACGTCGTCGGGCTGATCCCCCCTGCCCTGTAGACACCACGACCTGACCGGGAGTACGCCCTCGTGGCCACTTTCCTTTACAAAATGGGCCGACTCGCCTTCAGGCGACGGCACTTCGTCGCCCTGATCTGGGTGGCGCTCCTGACGCTCGCCGGAGTCGGCGCCGCGTCCGCGCCCACCGCCGCCTCCAGCTCCTTCTCCATTCCGGGGACGGAGGCCCAGAAGGCCTTCGACCTGCTCGACGAGCGTGTGCCCGAGGCCAAGGCCGACGGCGCGAGCGCCCGTGTCGTCTTCAAGGCGCCGGACGGCGAGAAGGTCACGGACCCGGCCAACAAGGCCGAGATCCAGAAGACCGTCGCCGCCCTCAAGTCCGGTTCGGACGAGGTGGCCAGGGCGGACAGCCCCTTCCAGACCAAGACGGTCAGCAAGGACGGCTCCACCGCGTACGCCTCGGTCTCGTACAAGGTCACCTCGATGGAGCTGACCGACGAGAGCCGTGACGCGCTGGAGAAGACGACCGACCAGGCGCGGGAGTCCGGGCTCACGGTGGAGGTCGGCGGCGACGCGCTGCAGGCCATGCCCGAGACCGGGGCCACCGAGATCATCGGCATCGCGGTCGCGGCCGTCGTCCTCGTCATCACCTTCGGCTCGCTGATCGCTGCGGGGCTTCCCCTGCTCACCGCGCTGATCGGCGTGGGCATCGGTGTCTCCTCGATCACCGCGCTCGCCAGCGCGCTGGACCTGGGGACGACCACCTCCACGCTCGCCATGATGATCGGCCTCGCGGTCGGCATCGACTACGCGCTCTTCATCGTCTCGCGCTACCGCGGCGAACTCGCCGACGGCCGGGACCGCGAGGACGCGGCGGGCCGCGCGGTGGGGACGGCCGGTTCGGCCGTGGTCTTCGCCGGGCTCACCGTCGTCATCGCCCTTGTCGGCCTCGCCGTGGTGAACATCCCGATGCTCACCAAGATGGGCTTCGCGGCCGCCGGCACGGTGGTCATCGCCGTACTCATCGCACTCACCCTGATCCCGGCGCTGCTCGGCTACGCGGGCAAGAAGGTCAAGCCCACGGGCGAGAAGAGCAAGGTGCTCGGCGGTGGCAGGAAGAAGGCCGCCGCCGCTGAAGGCGCCGAGCCGAAGGACAACCTCGGCACCCGCTGGGCACGCTTCGTCGTCCGCCGTCCGCTCACCGTCCTGCTCGTCGGTGTCATCGGCCTGGGCGCCGCCGCACTGCCCGTCTCCTCCCTCGAACTGGGCCTCCCGGACGACGGCGCACAGCCGACGTCCACGACCCAGCGCAAGGCGTACGACCTGGTGTCCGACGGATTCGGGCCCGGCTTCAACGGCCCGCTGATGACGGTCGCCGACCTCAAGGGTTCCGACGACCCGAAGGCCGCGGCCGGTGAGATCACCAAGACGATCTCCGGACTCGACGACGTCCTCTCGGTCGCCCCGCCGATGATCAACAAGGCGGGCGACACGGCGATCATCAGCGTCGTCCCGTCCTCCAAGCCCAGCGGCATCGAGACCGAGAACCTCGTCCACTCGATCCGCGACGCGGGCGCCGACATCAAGTCCGACACCGGCGCGAGCGTCATGGTCACCGGCACGACGGCCATGAACATCGACGTCTCACAGAAGCTGAACGACGCCCTGCTGCCCTACCTGGCACTGGTCGTCGGCCTCGCCTTCCTCCTCCTGATCGTCGTCTTCCGCTCGATCCTGGTCCCGCTCAAGGCGGCGCTCGGCTTCCTGCTCTCGGTCCTCGCGGCCCTGGGCGCGGTCGTCGCGGTCTTCCAGTGGGGCTGGCTCGGCTCGCTCTTCGGCGTCGAGCAGACCGGCCCGATCATGAGCATGATGCCGATCTTCATGGTGGGCGTCGTCTTCGGCCTCGCGATGGACTACGAGGTCTTCCTCGTGACGCGCATGCGCGAGGCGTACGTCCACGGGGAGCGGCCCGGCCAGGCCATCGTGACCGGCTTCCGGCACGGGGCGCGCGTGGTCTCGGCGGCCGCCGTGATCATGATGGCCGTCTTCGCGGGGTTCATCGGGTCCAGCGAGCAGATGGTGAAGATGATCGGCTTCGGTCTCGCGATCGCCGTCTTCTTCGACGCGTTCATCGTGCGCATGGCGCTGGTCCCGGCCGTGCTCGCGCTGCTCGGCAAGAAGGCGTGGTGGCTGCCGAAGTGGCTGGACCGCGCGCTGCCGAACGTCGACGTCGAGGGCGAGGGGCTGCGTGACGCCGACGAGGCCGGCCCGCAGGGCCCGTCGGACGAGGACCGGGAGCTCACGCGCGTCTGACCCGCGCGTCTGACCCGCGCGTGTGACCCGCGCGTCAGTGGGGAACGGGGGCGGCCGCGTACGTGCGGCGCAGAAAGCGGATCAGCGCCGAAGCGTCGAACTGCACGACCGCCACCCCCTGCGCGGAGTGGAACTCCATGACCGTCTGGACCCGCCCGCAGGGCCAGATGTGCACGTCGCCGCTGGTGGTCGGGGCCCGCAGGCCCTGTTCGAGCAGCTGCCGGGCGAAGGTCCATTCGTGGGAACCCTCGTGTGAACCAGGGAGGCCGATCCGCACCGCTTGCGGGTCGGCCTCCGGGTCGTACCGGAGGACGGCGGGGACGGTGAGCTGGTCGTCAGGGGAGTCCGTGACGACGTGGGCACGTGCGAACTGCTCTACTGCGGACATCGCGAACTCCTCACCATCACGTGCCTTCTGCCCTCTAATGTCCCATATATTCCGATTCTTGCTCCAAGTGTGACCGGGATAACTGGGTAAGCGCCGCTCTTGCAAGCCGTTCGCAACAAGGCACTATCATTGAACGGTTCACGAGCGATCCGCTCTGCCTTCCTCTTCCTGTCCTGCCCAGGAGCGCGCGCATGCATGTCCCCGACGGATTCATCAACGCACCCGTCTCCGCCGCCACCGGGGTCATCGCCGCCGGAGCGATAGCCGTCAGCCTCCGTGGCGCACGGCGCGAACTGGACGAACGGACGGCGCCGCTGGCCGGCCTCGTGGCCGCGTTCATCTTCGCGGTGCAGATGCTGAACTTCCCGGTCGCCGCGGGCACCAGCGGACACCTGCTCGGCGGGGCGCTCGCCGCGATACTCGTCGGCCCCTACACAGGCGTCCTGTGCGTGTCCGTCGTCCTCCTCATGCAGGGCGTCCTCTTCGCGGACGGCGGCCTGACCGCGCTCGGCGTGAACATCACGGACATGGCGATCGTCACGACCGTCGTGGCCTATCTCATCTTCCGCGGCCTGGTGAAGGTGCTCCCGCGCACCCGCCGCTCCATCACCGCCTCCTCCTTCGTCGCCGCGCTGATCTCCGTGCCCGCCGCCGCGGTCGCCTTCACGTTCCTCTACGCGCTCGGCGGCACCACCGACGTCTCCATCGGCAAGGTCGCCACGGCCATGATCGGCGTGCACGTCCTCATCGGCATCGGCGAGGCGGCCATCACCGCGCTCACCGTCGGCGCCGTCATCGCCGTCCGCCCCGACCTCGTGTACGGCGCCCGCGGCCTGACCCAGAAGCTCAAGCTCCGCGTCGGCGGCGAACTGGTCGACGCCCCGGCGGCCGAAGAGCCCGCTCCCGTCGCCGCCCGCTCGCACCGCAAGGTGTGGATCGCGGGCCTTGTCACCTCCCTTGTCCTCGCGGGCTTCGTCAGCTTCTACGCCTCCGCGAACCCCGACGGCCTGGAGAAGGTCGCCCACGACAAGGGCATCGACAAGAAGGCCGAGGAGCACGCCACCTCGGACTCCCCGCTCGCCGACTACGGCGTCAAGGACATCACCGACAGCCGCCTCTCCGGCGGCCTCGCGGGCGTCATCGGCGTCGGCGTCACCGTCGTCGCGGGCTCGGCGGTCTTCTGGGCGCTGCGCCGCCGCCGTACGACGGACACGGACCCGGCGTCGACGACGTCGGTCTCCGAGAACGCCTGACATGGGCGCGGGCCACGCCCACCGGCTCTACCGGCACGGCCACTCCCCGGTGCACGCGCTGCCCCCGCACACCAAGCTGGCGGCGGTCTTCTGCTTCGTGGTCGTGGTGGTCTCCACGCCGCGCGAGGCGATGTGGGCGTTCGGCCTGTACGCGGTGCTCCTCGGCGCGGTGGCGTACGCGTCCCGCGTCCCGCTCCCCTTCCTCCTCAAGCGGCTGCTCATCGAGGTCCCGTTCGTGGCGTTCGCGGTGCTCATGCCGTTCGTGGCGGAGGGCGAGCGCGTCGACGTACTGGGCATGTCCCTGAGCGTGAACGGCCTCTGGGGCGCCTGGAACGTCCTCGCCAAGGGCACACTCGGCGTCGCGGCGTCCGTGCTGCTCGCCTCCACCACCGAACTGCGCTCGCTGCTGCTCGGCCTCCAGCGCCTGAAGCTGCCGCCGCTGCTCGTCCAGATCGCCTCGTTCATGATCCGGTACGGCGACGTGATCACGGACGAGATGCGCCGCATGAAGATCGCGCGCGAGTCGCGCGGCTTCGAGGCGCGGGGCGTACAGCAGTGGGGCGTCCTCGCGAAGTCCGCGGGCGCGCTCTTCATCCGCTCGTACGAGAGGGGCGAGCGGGTGCACCTGGCCATGGTCAGCCGGGGTTACGCCGGTTCGATGCCGGTGATCGACGAGGTGACCGCCTCGCGTGCACAGTGGACCTACGCCTTCGCCCTGCCGGGTGCCGCTCTTGTCGTCTGCCTGCTGGGATGGATGTTGTGACCGCTCAAGCCCCTGTACCCGCCTCCCTTGAGGTCTCCGGCCTCGCCTTCGCCTACCCCGACGGGCACCAGGCGCTCTTCGGCGTCGACATGACGATCGGCCGGGGCGAGCGGGTCGCGCTGCTCGGCCCGAACGGCGCGGGCAAGACGACGCTCGTCCTGCACCTGAACGGCATCCTGACGGGCGGCGCGGGCACGGTCACCGTCGCGGGCCTGCCCGTCGGCAAGAAGCACATGGCGGAGATCAGGCGCCGGGTCGGCATCGTCTTCCAGGACCCCGACGACCAACTCTTCATGCCGACGGTGCGGGAGGACGTGGCCTTCGGCCCGGCGGCGGCCGGGATGCGCGGCCCCGAACTGGAGGCCAGGGTCCACAAGGCGCTGTCACAGGTGGGCATGGCGGAGTTCGCGGACCGCCCCCCGCACCATCTCTCCTTCGGCCAGCGCAGGCGGGTCGCGGTGGCGACGGTCCTCGCGATGGAGCCGGAGATCCTGGTCCTCGACGAACCGTCATCGAACCTGGACCCGGCATCGCGCCGCGAACTCGCCGACATCCTGCGGTCGTTGGACGTGACGGTCCTGATGGTCACGCACGACCTGCCGTACGCACTCGAACTCTGCCCCCGGGCCCTGATCCTGAGCGAGGGCGTGATCGCGGCGGACGGGCCGACGGGGGAGCTGCTCGGCGACGAGGACCTGATGGGGGCTCATCGGCTTGAGCTGCCGTTCGGCTTCGATCCGAAGACGGTCAAGGCCCGGACCTCCGGCTAGTCAGAAGCCCCACGGGTCGGGGTGCGGGGTGAGCGCCGGGTCCTCGGACCACACCAGGCGGGCCTCGACGTCGGAGGCGCGGTCACCGAGCAGTTCGGTCAGACGGTCCACCGCCCAGCCGTTCCAGTGGACGCCGCCCGGGAACTGAGGCAGGCGGAACGCGGGCAGATCGCGGGGTACGGCGTCGGGCAGGAAGACCGCCTGCTTGAACTCGCCCGTCGTCTTCTTCGGCTTCGACGACCTCCGCAGGTCCACACAGTCGACGACGCTCTCTACGAGGTAGAGCACGTACTCACCGGGGTCGGATGCCTTGGGGTCCGCGCTCACGATGTCGACCGGCAGCAGACGTCCCGCCCTGAGCAGTTCGTCCCGCCACTGATCCGCGACCCGCCTGCTGAGCGCCGGTGCCCCGGGAGTCCCCGACGGGAATTCGGATGCCCGCTCCCGCGGATTCCCGATCCATTCGCCGCTGATCGACGTCGGCGCGTCCGCGGGAACGGATCCGTTGATCTGCCAGCGGATCAGGCCGACGAGCGAGCGGTCGTACTGAAGATTCCGCACGGCGGTCATGCGGGGCATCAATCGGTATACGGAAAGCGGCTTTTCGGCGTTCGAAGCGTTCTCAGACATCACGGCACCGTCCAGAAAGCCCCGCGACCTGGCTGTCCGGTCGCGAGCTCCGACGAGACCTCACGGCCGATGCTCCGGAGTTCGCGCCGCAGTTCCGTACGAATCGCGCGGTCACCGAATCCGCGGGCGAGGCGGTCCGCCTCCACCGCGTGCAGACGGTCGTTGAGACGGGTGAGGAAAGGCCCGCGGTGCGTGTAATTGTGCGGGCTCGGATGCCCGAGCGGGATGCCGTTGGCTGCGTCATTGATATTCACTCCGTATCTGTCCAGAAGGGCCCGGCTGCGGACGCCAGGTGCCCAGTGGCCGTGCGTGCCACCCGATGGCACGAGGTGCGCCGCTGCCTCACCACGCGCCGGGCCGCGCCCTTCCCGCCGCATGTTCCTGCGCAGCCGCCGTGCGTTCTGCCGACAGGTCAGAAGGCCCAAATAGTCTATCCAACCCAGCGGATTGAGCACATAAGCACGAGGGTTGGGCCCGGCGTCCATTCCGAGCGGGTCCGGGCTGATGTAAAGCGCGGTCGCGGGGTCGTAATGCCGGAAATAGTTGTAGTGGAGCTGGGTCTCGGGGTCGAAATACTGTCCGGGAAAGCGGAGCGGTGTGTAGGCGGCCGCCTCGTCGTTCCACGCGGTGATGCCCCACAGCGTGGCATCGCCGTGCCAGGCGATGTCACCGGATTCGGAGACGAGTTCCGTGGGCGTGCCGACGAGATCGGTGACGATCGCGAAGAAGCGTTCGTCGATGACCTCCTGCGGGGCATCGGCCGACACCCGGCGTTCCGTCTGCGCCAGGGGGCGTACACCGTCGCGGTCCCAGGTGAGCGTGACCGCTTCGGGGCCGCCGGCTCCGGTGGAGGTCGTGGTCTGCTCGACGAGGTGCGGCCCGTCCCAGGTGAAGAGCACCTCCTCGACGACCTCCAGGTCCGCCGCACCCGGATCCGATCCGGCGGCGTGCCCCGCGGCCAGCCGCTGCTTCGCCGTGCGGCGCCCCACCGCGTCGTAGAGGTAGCGCCAGACCGTCCCGTCCGGTGTGACCACGGAGGTGAGGCGGTCCTCGGCGTCCCAGCCGTAGCGCCAGACGTCCGGCTTGCGGGAGAGCCGCGTCTTGCGGCGCAGCACCACGCGCCCCGCCGCGTCGTACTCGTAGTGCACGGATCCCGCGCCGGTCACGCGGTTGCCGCTGTAGGAGCGCTCGCCGCGCGCCTCCTCGTCCGGCATCCGGTCGGGCCACGAGGCCCGTGTCTGGTTGCCCGCGGCGTCGTAGGCGTAGGACTCCGTCCAGTCGGCGGCGCGGACCGCCGTGACGTGCCCGCTGGTGGCCAGGTCGAAGGTGCGACGGCCGGTGTCCTGGTCGTCCAGGGCGGTCAGGTTGCCGTCGGGCCGGTAGGTGAAGGACTGCGCCTTCAGCGGCCGTGCGGCGCCCGGCGCCGTCAGGGTCTGCCCGGTGACCCGGTCGCCCGAGTCCCAGGTCCGCCCGATCCTGGGCCCGTCGGCGCCGAGCCGCCGCGAGGTCTCGCGGCCGAGGGCGTCGTACGAGGACGAGAAGGTGCGGCCCGATGAGGTGAGCGTGGTGCGGTTGCCGACCGCGTCGTACGTGTACGCCGTGGTGACACCCGACGGTGTGGTGCGCACCGTCGGGCGGCCCGCCGCGTCGTAGGCGATGCGCAGTGCGCGCTCGTCGACGGCCTCGCCCGTGATGCGACCGCTGCGGTCGTACCGGTAGGTGAGCGTCGCGTCCGGACCCGCGGCCCGCAGGAGGCGGCCCGCGGCGTCGTTGGAGTAGGTGGTCGTCCTGCCGTCGACGGTCTTCGAGAGCGGCGAGCCCACGCTGTCGTACGTCAGGGAGATGGCCTGCCCGAGCGGGTTGGTCCGGCTGGTCAGGCGGCCGACCGCGTCATAGGTGTACGTGAGCGTACGTCCGTCGAAATCGGTCTCCGAGGCGAGCCTGCCCGCGGCGTCGAACTCGTAGTCCCAGGTGAGGCCGTGGGGGTTGGTGACCCTGGTGAGCCGCAGCTCGGTGTCGTGCGTGAACGCGTGGCGCACGCCGTCCGCCGTGGTGCGCGAGGCGAGCAGGCCGAAGGGGGCGTACGAGAAGCGGGTGACGCGGCCCACGGCGTCGGTGTGACTGAGCCGGTTGTCCTCGTCGTCGTACGTCCACGACTCGGTGGCGCCGTCCGGGGCCGTCCTGCTCGCGAGGTGGCCCTCGACCGTCCACGCCAGCTTTGTGGTGGCGTCCGTCGGGTCGGTGGCCTCGACTGTTCGGCCGAACGGGTCGTAGACGACGCGGGTGACCGCGCCGAGCGGATCCGTCTCCGAAACCGGCAGCCCTGCCGCGTTGTTGACGAATCGCTGGGTGGCGCCGGTCGCGTCGGTGACCGAGGTCACGGCGCCCGTCCCGTCGTGCGTGAACAGGGTGGTGGCCCCGTCGGGCACGGTGACCGAGACGCAGTTGCCGCGCTCGTCGTACTCCTGCCGCCAGACCGCGCCGTCCTGGGCCGTCTCCTCCACCGGCAGGTTCAGGGAGTTGTAGCGGGCGGACGTGTGCGTGCCGTCCGGCAGGTGGACGGCCGTCCGGTTGCCGGAGGCGTCCCACTCCATGCGCGTGGTGTGGCCCAACGCGTCGGTGGCGGACAGGAGTTGGTCACGCCGGTCCCACTCCATGACCGAGGTGTTGCCCAGCGGGTCCGTCTCGGCGACGAGCTGGCAGGCGTCGTTGAACCGGTAGACCGTGGCATGGCCAAGGGAGTTGACGGCAGTCGTCGTCCGCGTCCGGTCGGCGCCTTCCGCGTAGGAGAAGGCGTAGCTGAGGACTCCTTCCATGCCGTACGTCGCGGAGCACCGTCCTGCGGCGTCGAACTCGTAGCGGTACCAGGTGCCGTTGCGGTCCTCCCACCCGGTGACGCGGTGCGCGTCGTCGTAGGACAGCCGCTGCGGTCGCTCCGACGACGTGTAGATCTCCACGAGGTCGCCGTGCTCGTCGTATCCGTAGCGCATCAGCATGGGCCGGTCCGGATGACTGGCCAGGGTGAGGGCGACGACGCGGCTGTTCTCGCAGGTCACCGCGATGCGGTAGCCGCCGTGGTGGGCGATCTCCTGAGGCAGGCCCGCGGCGTCGTACGTGAAGGTGATCGTGTTGCCGTTGCGGTCGCTGATCTCGGCGAGGGGCAGGGCGGTGGGCGGCTGCCCCGGCAACGGCCGGAAGCGCAGTGTCGTGCCGGTCTCCGGCTGGTGCACCGTGAGCTCGCCGCCCGGGGCTCCATCCCAGCTCAGGGGCCAGACCGGACCTTCGAGGGGCGGCTCGGCACCGGCTCCGGCCACCGGAACGGGATAGTGCAGGATCATCCCGTCGTCGGTGGCGAACTGCACGCCTGCCTCATCGAGTGACAGCCGCTGATCGAGGGTCGAGGTCCAACTGGGGCCCATGAAAAGGCCACTGCGCACGCCGCTGCGGTGACTGCGCTGGAAGACCAGTGGAAGTTCGCCGGGCAGCTCGATGTCGGTCGCGGCCATCACCATCTCGCCGGTGGCCATGTCGACCGGGTCGCCGCAGGTGAAGAGCTTCTTCATCTGCCGCCCCATGGCCTTGAGCCCGCCCTTGAGGCCCATCCTCATGCCCTTGAGTCCCTTGGCGAGGCCGCGGAGGGAGGTGAGGCCCTTCATGCCGGGGATGCAGTCGAGGGCGGCGAAGGCTACGTCCCATAGGGAGGCCTCGCCGTTGGCGTATTTGTTGAGGGTGTCGGCGAGGACGACGAGGGCGGCGATGAGGACGATGGCGCCGAGGATCGGGCCGCCGATGATCATCGCGATGACGCCGAGTACGGCGACGACGACCTTGCAGACGGCGACGATGGTGTCCCAGTTGTCGGTGACCCAGTCCCCGACCTCCTCCCACCACTTGCGGTTCTGAATACCGGCGTCGGAGGCGTCTTCGAGCTTCTTCTTGGCGGTCCCGGCCGCGTCCTGGCGCATCTTGCGCGCGTCCTCGGCCATCTTCTTGGCGGCGTCGAGGTTGCTCTTCGCGGTGGACACGTCGGACTGGGCGGCGGTCTGGGCCTTCTCGGCGGAGTTGGCGTTGCGGGTGGCGGCCTTGACCTTGTCCGGGTCGGGCTTGGGGACGTCTTTCCCGCTGTCTTTGTCGTCCTTGTACTTGTCGGCTTCCTTGCCCGCCTTGTCCATCCAGGAGTCGGCGGAGGTGAGGCGGGTCTGGGCGGAGGACAGATCGCCCTGCGCCTCACGGCCCTTGACGAGGGCCTTGTCGGCGAGGGCCTGGGCGCGTTCGAGTTCGGGCCAGTAGGTGGAGAGGGCGTCGCCGGCCATCTCGTAGCTCTTCTTGAGCTTCTTCAGCTTGCCCGGCGCATCCTCGAACTCCGCGGTGAAGGACTCGGCGGTCTTGCCCGCCCAGGTGAGGATGGCGTCCTCACCTGCCATCCCCTTGATGTCACGAAGAACCTTCGAGACGTCGTCGGCGAAGTCGTGCAGATTCTTCGCCAGGTTCCGCACCCGGTCCGGATCACCGGGAGTCGGATCCTTGTCCAGGTCAAGGACATGCCAATCCGCCGGACGATTGCCCCCCATGTGTTGCCCCCCGAGACCTTCGTGCACCCCTGACTACGAGGCTGTGAGGTTACTGGCTGCGGTCAGAGTGAGGGAAGGGGCGTGTGGGCGCCCGGGGTGCGGAGGGGCTCCGTTTCGGTTTCGAACTGAAGGGCTGCTGAGGCGTTCGGTGGGGAATCGATGGGTGGGCATGACTGTTCGCCTTGCTATGAGTGACGGTGTGGAGGCGGGTATGGACGCGGACGTGGACGCCGAGTCGGGTGTTGCCGTACAGGGCACGGTGGCTGCCGGATTCGAGCCGGTTCGCGATGCTTTCGTTCGCAACTTTGGTGAGCGGGGGGAGCGGGGAGCCGCCGTCACCGTGTACCGCGACGGGCGGCCGGTCGTGGATCTGTGGGGCGGTACGGAGTCGTTCGACGGGGGCGGGGCCTGGGAGCGCGGGACCGCGCAGGTCGTGCGCTCGGCCACCAAGGGCGTGGCCGCCGCGGTCCTGCTCCTCCTCCACCAGCGCGGAGAGCTGGACCTGGACGCGCCCGTCGGGTCCTACTGGCCGGAGTTCAAGGCGGCGGGCAAGGAGAGGGCGCTGGTCCGCGATGTGCTCGCGCACCGGGCGGGGGTGCCCGCCCTCGACCGTCCGCTGACGCCCGCGGAAGCGGCCGACGCCGACTTCGCCGCCGCGGCGGTCGCGGCCCAGGCCCCGTTCTGGGAGCCGGGCGAGGATCACGGCTACCACGCGCAGACGTACAGCTGGCTCACCGGGGAGTTGGTGCGACGCGTGACGGGGCGGTCCATCGGGGAGTGGGTGGCCTCGGAGATCGCCGGGCCGCTCGGCCTCGACCTGTGGATCGGGCTTCCGGAGGGGGAGGCGGGCCGCGTCGGGCGGATCGGCCGTATCGAGGCCCCTTCGGCGGCGGGCGGCCTCAAGACCCGTCCCCGGCGGAATGTCGCCGAGGCGTACGCGAACCCCGATTCCCTCACCCAGCGGGCCTTCGGTGCGATCACCCCGTCGCCGGACGAGAACGACCCGGCGTACCGGGCGGCGGTCCTCCCCGCGTCGAACGGCATCGCGACGGCCGCGTCACTGGCGCGGTTCTACGCCTCGCTGATCGGTGAAGTCGAGGGCGGGGCAAGGCTGTTCACTCCGGAGACGGTGGCGCTGGCGCGGGGCGAGGTGTCCGCGGGGGCGGACCGGGTTCTGGTGGTGAAGACGCGCTTCGGGCTCGGCTACATGCTGCACGGGGGTGCCTCCCCGCTCCTCGCCCCCGGCTCCTTCGGCCACCCCGGCCGAGGCGGCGCCCTCGGCTTCGCCGACCCGGAGTCGGGCACGGCCTTCGGATACGTCACCAACGGCATGAACAAGGGCGTCACGGCGGACCCGCGGGCCCAGGCGTTGATATGGGCGCTGCGCGAGGCGGTGTAGCCCGCTGCGCGGGTGCCTGCGCGCGGACCATGAGGGTGCCTTGGTCCCTGGGATCGAGGGCCTTGAGGATGTGGGCGTCGATGTGGGTGAAGCCGTGCCGTTTGAGGATGTCCGCCCACATCTCGGGAGTGAACTGCCAGCGAAGTACGGTGAGTTCGTGCTCGCGGCCTTCGAGCCACTTCCCTCGCATCGGCTGGGGTCCGTGGAGCCCGGCAACGGGCTCGGCCTGGGAGAACGCGAAAATGCCACCGGGGGCGAGGCGCTTGGCGACGGCCGGGAACAGTTCTTCGGGCTCTGTGAACCACACGGCGCCCCATACCGAGTAGATCGCGTCGTACGCCGTGGAGCCGGAGGCGAGAAAAGCGCGGGCTTCCGCATGGACGAAGGCCAGGCCGGGTGTCCCCTGCCAGAGGGCCCGAGCCCGCGCGACCTGGACCGAGGAGAAGTCCACCGCCGTCACGTCCACGCCTTGGTGTGCCAGGTGGGCGGCTTCCGTGCCTTCGGCCGGTCCCAGCTCAAGGGCGCGGCGGGGGCTGCCGAGGATTTCGGCGCCGGGTCCGTGATCGGAGTACTGGGTCCAATTGAACCGGTCCGTCTGCGGTGCCGGCTGGGGGCCCTTCCCCTTGTGGGGCTTGTACTTGTCCCAGTACTCGGCCGGTGTCGTGGGCTCGTGGGGCATGAAGCTCCTCGGGGGCTGGCGGGACCGGTCTCCTTCGAGCTGGATACCGTATCGGCGCTTCCGGCTCGGCGGCCGACGGGCCGACGGGCCGTAGGGCACCCTGGGGTGAGGGGTATTGATTAGCGTGGTTGGTGTGAGTGGGTGGCTGAGCGAGCCTCCATCCCGTGTGGGCCCGCGCGGGTTCGGTGGGGGCTGACTTTCGTCGGCTGATCTACGTACGGCCCCCGATTCAGCAATCCCCTTAACGACGATCAACGGCCAACACCCCGTACAGCACCCCCCAACGACAACACCCCCGCTACGTCTGCCCGAGGGCCAAAAGACAGCAGCAACAGGGGGGCGGGCGGGTGGCGCACGCGTGGGGCGAGGGCTTCGCGGATGGGCCTCGCGGGGCCGATTGCAGAAAAGTTCCACTTCCTCCCCCGTAAACCCCAGCTCACCGCCCAACCAGGTGGGACTTTCCTGCAATGGAGGCTCATCGACGCCGAAAACGGACGGCCCGACGGAAGAGCTGGACAGTCCGGTGACGCCCAGCGAGGAGGTCGGCAGACGGCGCACCCCTCCGTCACCACCCACAGCCGCCCCCGTTGCTGTTGCTGCGTCTTTTGTGGTTGTTGGGCGCTGCTTCGGGGCGGGCATTGACGCCGCCCTCGGGGTCGGCCCAGCCCGTCGTGTAAACCCCGGTGTCCAACCCGTGGCCACGTTCGAACGTCAGGCGACGAAAGTCAGCCCCCACCGACCCGAGTGGGCCCACGGGGGATGGAGGCTCGCTCAGCCACCCACCCACACCAACCACGCTAATCAAAGCCCTTCACCCGGGGTGCCGATGCCGTCCAGCTCCGCGCGGACCGTCTTTCCGATGGGCAGGCGGTCGAGAACGGCCCACCGGTCGGCCAGCGCCTCGACGAGAAGAAGCCCCCGCCCGCCGTCCGCCCCGGCCGGCGGGGCGGCGACGGTTCCTGGTCCGTCGACGCGACGCTCACCGCGCGGGTCCGACACGTCGATGCGGAGGGTCTGCGCATCGAGACTGAGCCGCACCTCGAAGTCGCGGCCGGGAACGTGGCCGTGGGTGACGGCGTTGGCGGCCAGCTCGGCGACGAGCAGCGCGGCGGTGTCCGAGGCGTCGGAGTCGTACGGGATGCCCCATGCGTTCAGGCGGTGCAGGGCGAGGTGGCGGGCGAGGCGTGCACCTCGCGGAGTGGAGCTGAACCGCTGGGCGAACACACGCTCGGTGACCGGGGCTTGGGGAGTCTGGCTGGGCGTCATGGCCCCAAAGTGGCCGCCCGGGGGCTCCACTCACCAGGTCAGCGAATAGCACTCTGCGTCAGCGTACTAGTACGGAGAGCGGACAGGGGTGGCAACTGTCCGTAACCATACGTGAGTTGGGAGCGGGTCGCGGGGCAGGCGCAACGGAGGTGTCCTCGTATGACGGACGGTGCGGGCGGGTCGCCGGGATGCAGTGAGCCTGAGGTGTCGGACAGCCTGAGGACTTTCGGCGAGGTCTTCAAGGCCTTCCGTAAACGGGCGGGCCTGACCCAGGAGGAATTCGCCGAGTTGGTCGGCTACTCGGTTCAGACGGTCGCCAAGATCGAGCAGGGCCGCCGCTTTCCGCAGCCGGACTTCGTGGAGCGGGCGGAGGAGACTCTGGACGCCTTCGGGACGCTGCGGGGTGCGGCGCGGCATCTTTCGCGCCAGCCGGGGCTGGCGAGTTGGTTCCGGCAGTGGGCGAAGTTCGAGGCGGAGGCGGTGAGCCTGTACACGTACGAATGCCGGGTGGTGCCAGGCCTGTTGCAGACGGAGGCGTACGCACGGGCGGTGTCCTTCAGCGTGCCACCGCTGCCGGACGAGCAGCAGCTGAGCGAGCGCATCGCGGCGCGGCTCGCCCGCCAGGACCTGCTGGCCACGAGCCGGAAGCCGCCGACGGCGTTCAGTTTCATCGTGGAGCAGGCGGTACTTGAGCGGTATACGGGTGGGGAGGAAGTGGCGCGGGAGCTGTACGACCACCTCCTCGGCGTGATCGAGCGGCACTGGAACGTGGAGTTCCAGCTGATGCCCCTGCGACAGCCGGTGCATGCGGGGTTGGATGGGCCGTTGCGGCTGGCGGAGACGGCTGACAGTTGTTGGTTCGGCTACTCGGAAGGCCAGGAGAACGGACGCCTCATCACTGACGCGAAAGAGATGAGCCGCCTCCATCAGCGCTATGCCAAGATGCGCTCACAGGCCCTGACTCCAGAGGACTCCCTGGGCCTGTTGAAGCGATTGCGAGGAGCGCTATGAACACGTCCGACCTGGCTTGGTTCAAGAGCAGCTACAGCGGCTCGCAGGGCGACGACTGCGTCGAGGTCGCCCTCTCCTGGCGCAAGTCCAGCTACAGCAGCGGCAGTCAGGGCGACTGCGTCGAGGTCGCCACGTGCCCCGAGGCCGTCCACGTACGGGACTCCAAGCTTCGGCAGAGTCCGCAGTTCGCGGTCCCCGCGGGAGCGTGGCAGTCCTTCCTCTCGTACGCGACGAAGGACTGACGCGACGCCCGCCCCCCCTCACCCCGCGTGCAACATCAACCCGATCCCCGCCACCATCAACCCCGCCGCCACAAGCCTCGGCGCCCCGAACTTCTCCTTGAAGAAGATCGCGCCTATCGCCGCCCCGACGATGATCGAGGACTCCCTGAGCGCCGAGATCGGGGCCAGGTCCGCCTTCGTCTGGGCCCACAGGACCAGGCCGTACGCCGCCACCGACAGAGCCGCGCCGAGCAGCCCCACCGCCGCGAACGGCCGCAGCCGCCCCACCAGTTCGCCCCGCCAGCGGTACGCCGCGTACAGCGGGATGGCGAGGCCCTCCAGGATCATCAGCCACGCGATGTAGCCCATGGAGGACCCGGAGGCTCGGACGCCGAGACCGTCCACCACCGTGTACGCCGCGATCGAGACACCCGTGGCCAGCGCCGCGCCGATCGCCGTCCAGTCGGGGCGTCGGCCCGATCCTCGTATGCCCCAGAGCGCCAACCCCGTCAGGCCCGCGCAGGAGACCGCGACTCCCGCCGCCTGCCAGCCGTCCGGTACCTCGCCCGCGAAGACCGCGGCCAGGACGGTGACCACCAGCGGCGCCGTGCCGCGCGCGATCGGGTACGCCTGGCCGAAGTCGCCCAGCTTGAACGACTTCATGAGCAGGGCGTAGTAGCCGATGTGTATCAGTGCTGAGAGCACCAGGTACGGCCATGCCCCGGCCGCCGGTATCGCCGCGAACGGGGCGATCAGCAGGCCGATCAGCAACCCGCCGCCCGATATCAGCGTGAAGCCGACCAACTTGTCCGTGATGTGGTGCGCGATCGCGTTCCAGCACGCGTGCGTGACGGCGGCCAGCAGGACCGCCGCCGTGACCAGCGGCGTCACTTGTCGAGCTCGAGCTCGCGCACGTTCACCAGGGTGCCGTTCGCGTGGTTGATCAGGTCCTTGGGGGACATCGGGAAGACCGCGTAGGGAGTGCCCGCCGCCGCCCACACCACGTCGTGGTCGAGCAGGGAGCGGTCCGCCAGGACGCGCGTCTTCGTCACGTGACCGAAGGGCGGTACGCCGCCGATCGCGTACCCCGTGGTCTCCCGGACGACGTCCGCCTTCGCGCGCGTCACCTTCGCCGCGCACAGCTCCCACCGCACGAGCTCCAGGTCGACCCGCGAGGCCCCGTCCATCAGGACAAGGACCGGCACCCCGTCCGCCGCGAAGATCAGCGACTTGCAGATCTGGCTCAGCTCGCAGCCGATGGCCGCCGCGGCCTCCTGCGCGGTGCGCGTCGCCTCCGGGAAGCGGCGGACCTCGTTGACCAGGTCAGCGAGGCCGAGCTCGGCCAGGGCGGCGGCGAAACGGGGGTGGGCGGGGGACTCTGTAGCGCTCATGCCCGGCACGCTAGCGGTCCGTGTACGGGGCACGCGACCACGTATCCGCATATCGGACAGCCGGCACCGGGCAGAGCGACTACCGACCCGCCTGGAACATCGCCCGCACCAGCGGCCCCGCCGAGTCGCCGCCGTGTCCGCCCTCCTGCACCACCGCTCCCGCCGCCAGATCACCGCGGTATGCCGTGAACCAGCCGTTGGGCTTCTTCTGGCCGTCGACCTCCGCGGAACCCGTCTTCGCGCCCATGTCGGAGCCGAGCCCGGACATGGGCTTCACCGCGGTGCCCGCGACAGCCGTGTAGTGCATCAGGTCTCGCAGCGCCGAAGCCGTCGCGCCCGACATCTTCCGGGGCGCCGTCGCGAGCGTGCGCTTGTCGACGTCCGGGGAGACCAGGTACGGCTGCTTGAACGTGCCCGACTTCACCGTGGCCGCCACCGACGCCATGTTCAGCGGGTTCATGCGGACCCCGCCCTGACCGATCAGCGACGCCCCCATCTGCGCGTCGCTCTGCACGGGGATCGCACCGTCGAAGGACGGGGCGCCGATCGACCAGTTGTCGCGGCCGAGACCGAAGACCTCCTGCGCCTGCTTGGTCAGGGAGTCGTTCTGAAGCTTCTTGGCCTGGCTGATGAAGGCCGTGTTGCAGGACCGGGCGAAGCTCGCGCGGAACGTGCCGTCCTTGATCTGGAACTTGTCGTCGTTCTGGAACTTCCAGCCGCCGTACGTCACGTACTTCGGGCACGGATGCTTCTTGTCGACGCCCGCGAGGTTCTTCTCCAGGAGGAGGGACGACGTGATGACCTTCATCGTCGAGCCGGGGGCCAGCGAACCCTGGAACGCCGTGTTGAAGCCGCTGGGATTGGAGTTGGCGGCCGCCAGGATCTCGCCCGTGCTCGGCTTCACCAGGACCACCGACGCCTGCTTGCGCTTGCCCGTCTCCTTCTCCGCCGCCGCTTGGAGCGAGGCGTCGAAGGTCGTCTTCAGGGTGCCGGGGGTGCCGGGGGAGAGCGTGAGCAGCGTCTTGTCGGGCGTCGCCTTGGCGTCGTCCTTCGTCGTCGCCGACTTCTCGGCGTCCTTCGCGCTGTTCTTGCGTACGACGCGCAGCTCCACGCCCGCCTTGCCGCCGGCCTTGTCGCCGAACTTCTCGCGCATGCTGTCGAGCACCGTGCCGAGGGAGGGGTACTTCGCCTTGGTCAGCTCGCCGCCGTCCCGGTCCACCGCCTTGATCGGCGGGTCCCCGGCCTCGCCGGTGACCAGGCGGTCGCCGTCCTTCAGGTCCGGGTGGACGACGGAGGGCTGCCAGCCGACCAGCGTCTTGCCGTCGTGCTTCCTGCGCACCACGGTGAGCTCGGACTCGTAGGCGAAGGGCTTGCTCTTTCCCTCGTACGAGACCGTCGACGAGACCGAGAACGGCACCTTGGCGCCCGCCCGCTTGCCCGGCTCCATCTTCACCCGCGTGAGGTGGGAGTCCTTGGCGTACGCGGTGAGCGCGGTCTTCGCCGCCGTCCGGTCGTCCGTGAACGCCGCGGCCTTCGCCACGTCGCCCTTCTCCCACGCGGCGAGGAAGTCGTTCGTGGTGGCACGGACCTCGGCGGCCGTCGGCGGGCCCGCGGCCACCGGCTTCTCGTCGACCGTCGAGTCTCCGTCGTCGCCGGACGAGCCGCCGATCAGGCTGTACGCGGCGATGCCCACGCCGCACACGACCACGGCGGCGGCGCCGCCGAGCACACCGGGGTGCACCTTGGCGCTCTTCGCACCAGGTGTGCCAGGTGTGCCCGGCGTACCGGGATTACCCGGTCTGCCCGTGATGATCTTGATGCCCTTGCGCTCGCTGGCGCGCCCTCGCTTGCCCACTGACCCTCCGCAAATCCCAGAGCCCCCAAGCTCTGCACCGGAAGGCCCCACACTAGGGGGCTTTCATGAAGCCCCCGACCAATCACCTCAACTGCCTGCGGCAAGCACCGCCGCCACGATAGGACCCGCCGTATCGCCTCCGTGGCCGCCCTCCTGGGCCACCGCGGCGGCCGCCACGTCCCCTCGGTAGCCCGTGAACCAGCTGTTGGGCGTCTCCTGGCCGTCGACCTCCGCAGAGCCCGTCTTCGCGCCGATGCTGCCGCTGAGCCCGGCCATGGCGCGGGCGCCGGTGCCGCTGACCGCCGTGCGGTTCATCATCTGGCGCAGCTGCTGGACCGTGGACGCGGGCAGGCCGTCCGCCTGGGCCAGTTCACGGTCGTCCAGGCCCTGGGCGACGATGACCGGCTGCCGGAAGGCTCCCGTCATCGCGGTCGCCGTGACCGACGCCATGTTGAGCGGGTTCATCTGCACCTCGCCCTGGCCGATCATGTTCATCGCGCGGTCGCCGCCCCCGGACGCGGGGACCGAGCCGTCCACCGTCCGGATGCCCACCTTCCAGTCGAGGCCAAGGCCGAACCGGTTCTGCGCCTCCTCGCTGAGGGTCCCGTCCGTCATGCCTTCCTCGTCGACCAGCTTCACGAACGCGGTGTTGCAGGAGCGCGCGAAGCTGTCCGCCAGGGTCGCGTTCTCGTCCGGGGCCAGGCCCGGCAGGTTGCTGACCGTGCGGCTCTGCCAGGTCGCGCTGTCCGGGCAGGGCGCGGGACCGCTCGCCTTCGCCACGCCCTTGTCGATGAGCGTCGCCGCCGAGACGATCTTCATCGTCGAGCCCGGGGCCATCTTGCCCTCGAAGGCCGCGTTGAACTCGTCCTGCCGGTGGTTGGCCACCGCCAGGACCTCGCCGGAGCTCGGCCGCACGGCGACCACCGAGGAGTTCGCGTGCCGCGCCACCGCCTTCTCCGCGGCGCGCTGCGCGGGCGCGCTCAGCGTCGTCCTCAACTGGCCCGCCTTGCCCTTGGCGAGCGTGAGGAGCGTCTCGGTTCCCGCGGCTTCATCGTCCGCGTCCCCGTGCTGGACGTAGAGCTCGACGCCGGGGGTGCCGCCCGCCTTGTCGCCGTACTTCGCGCGCAGCTGGTCAAGGACCGGGCCGAGCGACGGGTAGTCCTTCTTGTCCAGGACCGTGCCGTGCCGGTCGACGGCCTGGATGGGAGGCGCCGCGGCCTCGCCGGTCCGCAGGGTGTCGTCCCTCTTCAGGTCCGGGTGGACGACCGAGGGGTCCCAGTCGACGAGCGCGCGGCCGGTGGTCTCGCCGCGCACGACGGTCAGTTCGGAGTCGTAGGCGAGCGCCTTGGTCTTCCCCTTGTGCGACACCGTGGCCCGGACGGAGAACGGCACGATCGTGCCGGTCGCCCTGCCCGGTGTGAGCTTCACCTTCGTCAGGTGGGCGTCCTCGCGGTAGCCGGTCAGGATCTTCGAGGCCACTTCGGCGTTGTTCGTGTACGAAGCGGCTTCCTCGGCATCGCCCTTGGCCCACGCGGTGAAGAACTTCTCCGTCGTCGCGCCGATCTCGCCGCTCGTCGGCGGCCCCGTCTTCACGGCCGCCGGGCCCGCGGCCGGCGAACCGCCGCCCCCGGTCACGCCGTTCACCAGGTTGTACGCGCCGTACCCGGCGCCCCCCACCATGACTGCGAACACCCCGCCGACCAGAGTGACCTTTACCCCTTTGCGCATCGCGCGCCCCCTCCCCAGGAGCCCTCCCGAATGCGTCCGGGAGGGTGGTTCGCCCCGAACCCTAAGCGGAGGAGGTGACGTACGAGGGAGCTGTTATCCGAAGGTGTCCAAGGTGCCCACTACATGGACATCGATGGCCCCCATGTCCTAGACCCACGTGTCCAGGAGCATGCGGGCCCGCCAGGAGTCGATGGGAATGGCCTGGCCGGTGTAAATGGGCCAGAACCAGATGAAGTTCCAGAGGATCAGGAGCACCAGGACGCCCGATGCCGCGGCGCCCACGACCCGCCGCCGTTCGCTGGAGCCGGGCGGGCCCAGGATCGCGCCGATCATCATCGCCACCGCGAGGCAGAGGAACGGCACGAAGACGACGGCGTAGAAGAAGAAGATCGTCCGCTCCTGGTACATGAACCACGGCAGATAACCCGCCGCGATCCCGCACACGATCGCCCCCGCGCGCCAGTCACGGCGGAACACCCACCGCCACAGCACGTAGAGCAGCGCGAACGCCCCCGCCCACCACAGCATCGGAGTGCCGAGCGCGAGGACCTCGCGGGCGCACTTCTCGGCGGTGCCTGCGGGGCAGCCGTCCTTGCCGGGCAGCGGCGACTCGTAGAAGTACGAGACGGGGCGGCCGTCGACGATCCAGCTCCACGGGTTCGACTGGTACGTGTGCGGCGAGGAGAGCCCCACGTGGAAGTCGTACACCGCGTGTTCGTAGTGCCACAGGCTGCGCAGCCAGTCCGGCAGGATCGTCCAGGAGCCGCCCTTGCCGTCCGTGGCCGCCCAGTTGCGGTAGTAGCCGCCCGTGCCGTCGGTCGGGGAGAGGATCCAGCCGAGCCAGGACAGGACGTACGTGCCGATCGCGACCGGCACCGTCGAGACGAACGCCGGGAACACGTCCCGCTTCAGGACCGCGCGGTAGGGGCGCACGGCCCCGGCGACGCGACGGCCGCCCACGTCCCACAGGACGGTCATCAAGCAGAAGAAGACCATGATGTACAGGCCGTTCCACTTGGTCCCGAAGGCCAGGCCCAGGCAGAGACCGGCAGCCCAGCGCCAGGGCCGCCAGCCAAGGCGCAGGTTCTCGGCGACGTACACGTCCGGGCGGACGATCCCGTCCTCGTCCTTGGGCAGCGCGGCCGCGAGTTTCTCCCGCGCCTTGTCCCGGTCGATCAGGAAGCAGCCGAACGCGGCGAGCACGAAGAACATCAGGACCTGGTCGAGCAGCGCGGTGCGGCTCATCACGAAATGCAGACCGTCCACCGCGAGCAGCGCGCCCGCCAGACAGCCCAGGAACGTCGAGCGGAAGAGCCGCCGCCCGATCCTGCACAGCATCAGGACCGACAGGGTGCCGAGCACCGCCGTCATGAAGCGCCAGCCGAAGGGATCGAAGCCGAAGATCCACTCGCCGATGCCGATGACGTACTTGCCGACCGGCGGATGCACCACGTACGCGGCGTCCGTGGGGATCGTGACGTTCGATCCCTGCTCCAGGACGGTGTCGTTGACCTTCTCGGGCCAGTTGACCTCGAAGCCCCGGTGGATCAGCGCCCAGGCGTCCTTCGCGTAATACGTCTCGTCGAATATCACGGCCTTCGGGTTGCCGAGATTCCAGAACCGGGTGATCCCCGCGACGAGCGTGATCAGCAGCGGGCCGATCCAGCCGGACCACCGGACCAGTTGATCGGCGTAGCTCCTGGGCATGCCGATCGACGCCCACAGCCGGGGGCTCGGTTCGGTGTACGCGGGCACGAGCCGGGCCCGGACATCGGGAGTGGGCCCGGTGGTGCGCGCCACGTAACCGAAGCGGCGCAGCCTGTGCTGCCACGACGGCTGCTGCTCCTCGGCTGCCTGGCTTTGGCGGGTGTCCGGGGAAGACGCGGTACTGGTCACCGCGCCATCGTAGGGAACCCGACTGTGTGAGTCCCGTCCCCTGGCCCCTGCGAGGATGGAACCGTGACAGGAAGCGCTGATTCCCCCGGAAACCCGTCCCCCGGAAACACCTCCCCCGGAACCCTCGTCCTCGCGGGCACGCCCATCGGCGACGTCGCGGACGCCCCGCCGCGGCTCGCCACCGAGCTGGAATCGGCCGATGTGGTGGCCGCCGAAGACACCCGGCGGCTGCGCAGGCTCACCCAGGCGCTCGGCGTGCAGGTGGGCGGGCGGGTCGTCTCGTACTTCGAGGGCAACGAGACCGCGCGCACGCCCGAGCTCGTCGAGGCGCTGGTCGGCGGTGCGCGGGTGCTGCTCGTGACCGACGCGGGGATGCCGTCGGTCTCCGACCCCGGGTACCGGCTCGTCGCCGCGGCCGTGGAGAAGGACATCCGGGTCACCGCCGTGCCCGGCCCGTCCGCCGTGCTCACCGCGCTCGCGCTCTCGGGGCTTCCGGTGGACCGCTTCTGCTTCGAGGGCTTCCTGCCGCGCAAGGCGGGCGAGCGGCTCTCGCGGCTGCGCGAGGTGGCCGAGGACCGTCGCACTCTCGTCTACTTCGAGGCACCGCACCGGATCGACGACACCCTCGTCGCGATGGCTGAGGCGTTCGGCGACGAGCGCAGGGCGGCGGTCTGCCGCGAGCTGACCAAGACGTACGAAGAGGTCAAGCGCGGTTCGCTGAAGGACCTCGCGGAGTGGGCGGCCGACGGCGTACGCGGTGAGATCACCGTCGTCGTCGAGGGCGCACCCGAGAAAAGCCCAGGTGACCTGGGTCCGGAGGAGCTGGTGCGCAGGGTGCGGGTGCGCGAGGAGGCGGGGGAGCGACGCAAGGAGGCGATCGCCGCCGTCGCGGCCGATGCGGGGGTACCCAAGCGCGACGTGTTCGATGCGGTCGTGGCGGCAAAGAACGCGGCTCAGGCCGCCCCATCGGACGGCAAAGGACTATCGTAAAAAGCAAAGTGCGGGCCGCGCACCGGGCCTGAAGGCTATGGAAAGGCCAAATCGCCTTCAACTGTCGACAGGTCTGATGCGCTCGCTCCGGGAAAGGCGTCCACTGGTCAAAGGGGACGCACCCGTCCCCACGCTTCCGGCCGGGAGGAATCCCCGGCCCGGCAGCGCTTGTCCAGCGGACAAGAGGAGCTGGCATGAGTGAGATCGCCGACACCGGTCACGACACCACGGCGTCCACCGCGACATCCAGGACGAACACCGCTCACGAGTCGTACGCCTTCGCCTGTATGCGGTGCGGGCACGGTTGGGAACAGTCGTACGAGATCGAGCATCACGTGGACGGCAAGGGCAAGGAATTCGTGATGTACGTGGCGGACGGCCTGCATGTGCCGTCGCCCCTGACCCGGCCGACGTGCCTGAACTGCGACGGGCATGTCGTACGGATCATGCGGGCGGGGCAGGTGTCGTCGGTGCTCAACCTGATGCAGCGGCATCACGCGCCGCGCGCGGCGGCGGGGGACAAGTCCGAGTCCGGGGCCGAGTCCGAGGCCGAGTCCGGGGCCGATGCGGCGGAGACCCATGAGGCCAAGCATCACCACTGGCATCTGTCGGCGCTGCTGCATCCCTTCCACCACCGCAAGGCGGGATGACGGCTCTTTGAAGGCGGGATGACGGCTCTTTGGGTGGGCTGACGTCCCCTTCGTAGGGTCGGCTGACGTCCCCTTCGTAGGATCGGGGGCATGCCTTCCGACGCCAAGAACGCCGCGCCGCCGCTGCCCGAACCCCTGCGGGTTCCGGTCGCCGACTCCCACACCCACCTCGACATGCAGTCGGGGACGGTGGACGAGGGGCTCGCCAAGGCCGCGGCGGTGGGCGTGACGACGGTCGTCCAGGTGGGCTGCGACGTGCGGGGCTCGCGCTGGGCCGCCCAGACGGCCGCCGCGTACGAGAGCGTGCACGCCACCGTCGCCCTGCATCCCAACGAGGCGCCGCGCATCGTGCTCGGCGACCCCGACGGCTGGTCCCGGCAGGGGGCGCGCGAGGCGGGCGGCGAGGGCGCGCTCGACGCCGCGCTCGCCGAGATCGACAAGCTCGCCGCGTTGCCGCAGGTCAAGGGCGTGGGCGAGACCGGGCTCGACTACTTCCGCACAGGACCCGAGGGCAAGGCCGCCCAGGAGCGGTCCTTCCGCGCCCACATCGAGATCGCCAAGCGGCACGGCAAGGCCCTGGTCATCCACGATCGCGAGGCGCACGAGGATGTGCTGCGGGTCCTGAAGGAGGAGGGCGCTCCGGAGCGCACCGTCTTCCACTGCTACTCGGGCGACGCGGCGATGGCCCAAGTGTGCGCGGAGAACGGCTACTTCATGTCCTTCGCGGGCAACATGACGTTCAAGAACGCGCAGGGACTGCGGGACGCGCTGGCCGTCGCCCCGCTGGAGCTCGTGCTCGTGGAGACGGACGCGCCCTTCCTCACGCCCGCTCCCTACCGCGGACGGCCTAACGCGCCGTATCTCATTCCGGTCACATTGCGGGCCATGGCCGAGGTGCGCGGTATCGGCGAGGACGCCATGGCCGAGGCGACCTCGGTCAATACGGCGCGCGCATTTGATTACTGACCGATAACGCCCCTGGCCCCCTGGTTCAGGGCGGGTTCAGGGCTCGGTCGCGACACTGCGTAGTCGAGCTGCTTTGGAGAGTGACGATTGCTCCGCTAGGTTCTGGTCCGCCTCGCCCGATCCGGACCAGAACGAGAACGCTGGAGCGTCGTCGTGAGTCATGCGCCGCAGTACGAGACGTCTTATGGGGGCGGCACGACCTATGAGCCGGAGCCGGAGCCTGGGCTGTGGCCTGAGCAGGAGCTTGATGCCGGGGACTACTTCCCCCGGCAGGCCACCGGGGCCGTGCCCGACGGAGGGCGGGCCGAGGCGCGGCGGGCCGCCCGGCGGAAGAAGACGAAGCCGCGGTCGTCGAGCCCGCGGTCGGGCGGGCGGTCGAAGGGCTCGTCCCCTTCCGCCGGGCGGCCCGATACGTTCCGGCGGCTGCTGCCGCAGGCGCTGGTCGTCGCCTTCCTCGCGGGCGGTACCTCCGCCTTCGTCGCCAACGACAAGGCCGTGCGGCTGAGCGTCGACGGCGAGTCGCGGACCCTGCACACCTTCGCGGACGACGTGGGGGAGCTGCTCGAGGACGAAGGCGTGGACTTCGGCACGCACGACATCGTGGCGCCGACCGCGAGCACGGCCCTGGCCAGCGGCGACGAGATCGCCGTCCGCTACGGTCGGCCGGTCAAGCTCACCCTCGACGGGCAGCGGCGCGAGGTGTGGACGACGGCGCGCACGGTGGACGGCGCGCTGCGGCAGCTCGGGGTGCGGGCCGAGGGCGCCTATCTGTCGGCCTCGCGGAGCAAGCGGATCGAGCGGGACGGTCTTGATCTCGACGTACGGACCGAGCGCACCGTGACGATCATGGCGGACGGGCGTGAGCGGACCATCCGTACGAACGCGGCGACGGTGCGGGAGGCGGTCGCGGAGTCCGGGATCACCCTGAACGGCCAGGACACGACGTCCGTCGCGCCCGGCAGCTTCCCGCGCGACGGGCAGACGGTCACCGTCATGCGGATCTCCGGGCGCAAGGAGGTGCGGGAGGAGCCGATCCCGTTCGACGTGCAACGGACGGACGATCCGTCGCTGTTCGCCGGTACGGAGGTCGTGGAGCGGCAGGGCCACCAGGGGACCCGGCGGGTCACGTACGCGCTGCGGACGGTCAACGGCGTCAAGCAGAAGCCGCGGCGGGTGCGGTCGGAGGTGGTGCGGGAGCCGCAGACGCAGATCGTGAAGGTGGGGACGAAGCAGCTGCCGAATTCGGTGTCGGGCGCGGACGGCCTGAACTGGGGCTCGCTGGCGCACTGCGAGTCGGGCGGCCGCCCGAACGCGGTGGACGCGTCGGGGACGTACGGGGGCCTGTACCAGTTCGATACGCGGACGTGGCAGGGCCTTGGCGGGTCGGGTCGCCCGCAGGACGCTCCGGCGGAGGAACAGACGTTCCGCGCGAAGAAGCTGTACGTGCAGCGGGGGGCCAGTCCTTGGCCGCATTGTGGGGGGCGGTTGTAGGGGGGGGGCTGCTTCGGCTGCGGGGATGGTCCGTCTTGGGGGCGGGGCCGCGCCGGTATGTCCGTCCTCGCTATCGTCCGGTGGCCGATGGGCTACTGCGGCGGGGGAGCGCCGCGAACCGTGCTCCGGGCGGACATACCGGCCCGTCCCCTCGCGTGCGTCGCCGACTGCGAGCGCGTGAGGGCCGATCGCCCACCCAACCCTCGTCACCGCGGGGCAATCGGGTGGGTGGGCGGGAAAGCTCGTTCGTCGAGGGTCGGATGCGGGGTGAACGGGCGGGTGGGTGGGAGAGGTCTGGTCAGGGCCCAGGGGCCAGGGCCCGTAACCTGGGGTGGTGAGTAACAGTGAGCCCGGGGCCCTTTTCGGCGCCGCCGACATCCGCGAGCTGGCCGCTGCCCTGGGCGTACGCCCGACCAAGCAGCGCGGCCAGAATTTCGTCATCGACGCCAACACCGTCCGCCGCATCGTCCGCACCGCGGAAGTCGGCCCGAAGGACGTGGTCGTCGAGGTCGGGCCGGGGCTCGGCTCGCTGACCCTCGCGCTGCTCGACACCGCGGACAGCGTCATCGCGGTCGAGATCGACGACGTGCTCGCCGGGGCCCTTCCGGCGACCGTCGAGGCCCGGCTCCCGGCGAAGGCCGCATCCTTCGCGCTCGTGCACAGCGACGCCATGCTCGTGCGCGAGCTGCCGGGCCCCGCCCCGACCGCGCTGGTCGCCAACCTCCCGTACAACGTGGCCGTGCCCGTGCTGCTGCACATGCTCGACACCTTCCCCAGTATCGAGCGCACGCTCGTGATGGTGCAGGCCGAGGTCGCCGACCGCCTCGCCGCCGACCCGGGCTCGAAGGTGTACGGCGTGCCCTCGGTGAAGGCGAACTGGTACGCCGACGTGAAGCGCGCCGGTTCCATCGGGCGGAACGTCTTCTGGCCCGCCCCCAACGTCGACTCGGGGCTCGTCTCCCTGGTGCGGCGCGCCGCGCCCGTCGAGACCACAGCGTCGAAGCGTGAGGTCTTCGCCGTCGTCGACGCCGCCTTCGCCCAGCGCCGCAAGACCCTGCGGGCCGCGCTCGCCGGATGGGCGGGCTCGGCCGCGGCGGCGGAGGCGGCGCTCGTCGCCGCCGGAGTCTCGCCGCAGGCACGCGGCGAAGCCCTGACGGTGGAGGAGTTCGCGCGGATCGCCGAGCACAAGGGAGCGGGCGCGTGAGCGTGACCGTACGCGTTCCCGCGAAGGTCAACGTCCAGCTCGCGGTGGGGGCCGCGCGCGCGGACGGTTTTCATGACCTCGCCAATGTCTTCCTCGCCGTAGGGCTCTACGACGAGGTCACCGTGACCCCCGCCGAGCAGCTGCGCGTGACCTGCTCCGGGCCCGATGCCGCCCAAGTGCCCCTGGACCGTACGAACTTGGCGGCCAGGGCCGCCGAGCTGCTCGCCGCCCGGCATGGTCGTACGGCCGATGTGCACATCCACATCGCCAAGGACATCCCCGTCGCGGGCGGCATGGCCGGTGGCAGCGCGGACGGTGCGGGCGCGCTCGTGGCGTGCGACGCGCTGTGGGGGACCGAGGCCTCGCGCGATGAACTTCTCGACATCTGCGCCGAGTTGGGCAGTGATGTGCCGTTCAGCCTGGTGGGTGGGGCCGCGCTTGGCACCGGGCGTGGCGAGCAGTTGGAGGTCCTTGAGGTCGGCGGGGCCTTTCACTGGGTCTTCGCCGTCGCCGACGGCGGGCTCTCCACGCCCGCGGTCTACCGCGAGTTCGACCGCCTGACCCCGGAAGCCCCCGCCCCCAAGGCATCGGCTGCCTTGCTCGACGCCCTGCGCAAGGGGGATGTCGAGGCTCTCGCCGGTGCCGTCGCCAATGACCTGCAGCCCGCGGCTCTTTCGCTCTTCCCCTCGCTCTCCGGCACCCTCGCCGCCGGTACCGACGCCGGCGCCCTGGCCGCGCTGGTCTCCGGATCCGGGCCCACGACGGCGTTCCTCGCCGCGGACGCCGCCTCCGCGCGACGGATCGCGGCGGCGCTTTCGGCCTCCGGCACCTGCCGCACGGCCCGCGTCGCGGACTCACCGGCGCCGGGCGCGACGCTGCTCTAGGGGTGTAGGTACTCAGGCGCGGATCTGAGTATGTACGCGCTGACGCGGGGGCCGCGGTGCGCGCGACCGTACGTACATGGGATCAAGCGTTCGCGAACTGGCCGAGAAGACGCCCACCGGGCGCGACCGGTACATCGACCTGCTGCGGGTCGCCTCGCTCGGCACGGTCGTCGTCGGGCACTGGCTGATGGCGGCGGTGACCGTCGGGGACGACGGCCGCACCGAGGTCGGCAACCTCCTCGCCGTCGTGCCCGAGCTGCAACTCCTCACCTGGGTCCTGCAGATCATGCCGGTGTTCTTCTTCGTCGGCGGCTTCTCGCACGCGCTGTCGTACCGCTCCCTGAGCCGGAAGGCCGAGGCGGGCGCGTCGGTCTACTCGGTGTTCCTGCGGGCCCGCCTCCAGCGGCTGCTGCGGCCGACGATGGTCTTCATAGGAGTGTGGGGACTTGCCGCCCTGGTGGTCCAACTCCTCGGCCAGGGCGGCGCGTTGCTCGACGTGACGCTCCGGCTCGTCGCCCAGCCGCTGTGGTTCATCGGCATCTATCTGGCGATGGTCGCCTTCACACCGCTGCTGCTCGGTCTGCACGAGCGGTACGGGTGGGGCGCGTTCGGCGGTCTCGTCCTCGCCGCGGGCGCGGTGGACGTGGCGCGCTTCGCCTTCGGTGTGCCGTACGTGGAGTTCCTGAACTTCGCCTTCGTGTGGCTCGCCGTCCATCAGCTGGGCTTCCTGCGGGCGGACGGCAGGCTGCGGATGCCCGTCGCCCTGGCCGTGACGGGGCTCGCGGGTGCGGCGGCTCTGGTGGCCTTCGGGCCCTATCCCTTGTCGATGGTCGGGATGCCCGGTGAGCGTGTGTCGAACATGGCACCGCCGACCTTCGCGCTGCTCTGCCACGGGATGTGGCTGGTGGGCGCGGTGGAGCTGCTGCGGGGGCCCGCGGTGCGGTGGCTCGCGCGGCCGCGGGTGTGGCGGGGTGTGGTGGCGGCGAACGGGGTCTCGATGACGGCGTTCCTGTGGCACCTGACGGCGATGCTCGGGGTGTACGGGGTGCTGATCGCGGCGGACGTGCGGCTGCCCGAGCCCGCCACCGCCCAGTGGTGGACGCAGGTGCCCCTGCGCATGGCGGCCGCGGTGGTGGTCACCGGGCTGCTGGTCGCGGCGTTCCGTCGCTTCGAGAAGCCGGGTGCGGTGCGGGAGCCGGGCGGCACACCGGGCGCGGCCTCGGGGCCCGCGGCCGCGGTGGGGGTCGTGCTCTGCCTCTTCGGGGTGCTCGGGCTCTCCATGGTCGGCTTCGGGGGCCTGCTCGAAGGGCGTACGGCGATGGTGGTGGCCGTGCGGATGACGGCGCCCGTGGCGGTGGGGATGGCGTTGGCGGGGTGGCTGCTCGTGGAGCGGGCCGGGCGTCCGTCGCTCCCCGGCTCCGCCCGCGGGACCGGCTGATCGTCCCCGCAGCGGCCGCCGGGCCCGTGGTCGCCGCCTCCGACTACGCTGGAGGTCGATCGATCCCCTTCCCTGGAGCGTTAATGGCCGTCAACCTGGTCAATGTCGAGGCAGTCAGCAAGGTGTACGGCACGCGTGCCCTGCTCGACGGTGTCTCCCTCGGCGTGTCCGAGGGGGACCGGATCGGCGTCGTGGGGCGCAACGGCGACGGCAAGACGACCCTCATCCGGATGCTCGCCAAGCTGGAGGAGACGGACTCCGGGCGCGTCACGCACAACGGCGGTCTGCAGCTCGGCGTGCTGACCCAGCACGACTCGCTCGACCCCGGGGCCACCGTGCGGCACGAGGTGATCGGCGATCTCGCCGATCACGAGTGGGCGGGCAGCGCAAAGATCCGTGACGTCCTCACCGGGCTCTTCGGCGGCCTGGACATGCCGGGCTTCCCGCAGGGCCTCGACACCGTCATCGGTCCGCTCTCCGGCGGCGAGCGGCGGCGTATCGCGCTCGCGAAGCTGCTCATCGGCGAGCCCGACCTGATCGTGCTCGACGAGCCGACCAACCACCTCGACGTCGAGGGCATCGCCTGGCTCGCCGAGCACCTGCGGACGCGGCGCTCGGCGCTCGTCTGCGTCACGCACGACCGCTGGTTCCTGGACCAGGTGTGCACGCGCATGTGGGACGTACAGAGCGGGGACGTCTTCGAGTACGAGGGCGGGTACTCCGACTACGTCTTCGCGCGTGCCGAGCGCGAGCGCATCGCGGCCACCGAGGAGACCAAGCGCAAGAACCTGATGCGCAAGGAGCTGGCCTGGCTGCGGCGCGGCGCCCCCGCCCGCACCAGCAAGCCGCGGTACCGCATCGAGGCCGCGAACGAACTCATCGCCGATGTGCCGCCGCCGCGTGACAGCAGCGAGCTGATGAAGTTCGCGACGACGCGGCTCGGCAAGACCGTCTTCGATCTTGAGGACGTGACCGTCCAGGCCGGGCCGAAGCTGCTCCTGAAGCATCTGACCTGGCAGCTCGGCCCCGGCGACCGCATCGGCCTCGTGGGGGTCAACGGCGCGGGCAAGACCTCGCTCCTGCGGGCGATGGCCGAGGCCCAGCGCTCCGACGGCGACGTGCAGCCCGAGGCGGGGCGTGTGGTGGTCGGCAAGACCGTGAAGCTCGCCTATCTCTCGCAGGAAGTGGCCGAACTCTCCCCGACGCTGCGGGTGTTGCAGGCCGTGCAGCAGGTGCGCGAGCGGGTCGACCTCGGCAAGGGCCGGGAGATGACCGCGGGGCAGCTCTGCGAGACGTTCGGCTTCAACAAGGAGAAGCAGTGGACGCCCGTCGGTGATCTGTCCGGTGGCGAGCGGCGGCGGCTCCAGCTCCTGCGGCTCCTCATGGACGAGCCGAACGTCCTCTTCCTCGACGAGCCGACGAACGACCTCGACATCGAGACGCTGACCCAGCTCGAAGACGTTCTCGACGGCTGGCCGGGGTCCATGGTCGTGATCTCCCACGACCGGTTCTTCCTGGAGCGCACCACCGACAAGGTCTTCGCGCTGCTCGGCGACGCCACGATGCGGATGCTCCCGCGCGGCATCGACGAGTACCTGGAGCGGCGCAAGCGGATGGCGGACGCGGGCACCCCCGCGGCCCCTCTCGCCGCGTCGGCGGCTTCTGCCGAGTCCGCCGCACCGGCCGCCCCGCAGAAGACGGTCTCCTCCGCCGACGCCCGCGCCGCGAAGAAGGAACTCCAGAAGATCGAGCGGCAGCTGGACAAGATGTCGACGAAGGAGACATGGCTGCACGCCCAAATCGCCGATAACGCCACCGACTTCGGAAAGGTGGCCAAACTGGACGCGGAGTTGCGTGAACTCGTCAGCGAGCGCGACGAGTTGGAGATGCGCTGGCTGGAGCTCGCGGAGAGCGCGTAGAGGTCTCGTAACGGACGCATCACGGGCCGGTCCTCCCTTGGGAACAGGGGACGGACCGGTCATCTGTGCTAGGCGGTCAGGGTGATAGAAAGGTCGGCCTGAGCACCACTTGGCGTGCCGAAAAATCAGTGAAGGGGGAAGCGCTGATGACTCAGCCGCCCAACCAACCGCCCTCCGGCGGTTTCGGAGCTCCGCAGGATCCGCAGCAGGGAGCCGCGCCGCAGCCACCGGGCCAGCCACCGCAGGCCCCGCAGACCCCGCCGCCGGGGGCCCCGCAGACTCCGCCCGCGCCCCAGCCCGGCTACGGCTACCCGCAGACCCCGCCGCCTGCCCAGCCGGGTTACGGCTACCCGCAGCAGCCCGGCCAGCCCGGACCGTACAACCAGCCCGGACCTTACGGCCAGCCCACGCAGCCCGGTCAGCCGGGCCCCTACGGCCAGCCCACGCAGCCGGGCCCCTACGCCCAGCCCCAGTACGGCTACCCGCAGCAGCAGGCGCAGTTCCCCGGCGGCCCCGGCATGCCCGGAACCCCGCCCGGCGGCGGGAGCAAGAACCCCTTCAAGGGCAAGCCCGGCCTGATCGTGGCCGCCGTCGCGGCGGGCGCGCTCGTCATCGGCGGTGTCGCCTGGGCGGTCGTCGGCGGTGACGACGGCGGCAAGAAGAAGAAGCCGGTCGCCGGCAAGTCCGACGACCCCAAGGCCAGCGGCTCCGCGCCGGTCAACCCGGGCGACGGCAGCGGCGACGGGGACGAGAAGCAGGAAGACCTCAACGCGGGCCGCCAACCCGGCGAGTCGAAGGTGCTCTGGTACAAGGAGGCGCCCAAGGTGCCCGGTTCCGGCGCCGACGCCAAGGGCATGTGGGTCAAGGACGACATCGCCGTCAAGGCCGCGTACAAGGAGATCACCGCCTACAACGTCAAGACGGGCGACAGCGCCTGGCCGACGATCAAGTTCCCGCAGAAGATCTGTGGCACGACGCCGCAGATCACGAAGGACAACAAGATCGTCGTCGCGTACAAGGACGGCCAGAAGGACGACGCCAAGTGCAGCCGGATCCAGGTCGTCGACCTGAAGACGGGCGGCAAGGGCTGGGCGAAGCCGGTCAAGGAGGAAGGTCTCTTCGACTTCGCCACCAACGTGGACCTCTCCCTCACCGGCGACACCCTGATGGTCGGCCGCTCCCAGTCCGGCACGGCGCTGCGGATGAGCGACGGCAAGGAACTCTTCGTCGCCGACAAGAAGGACCCGGGGACCTGCTTCCCCAGCGGCTTCGCCGGCGGCAAGAAGCTGCTCGTCGCCTACTCGTGCGGGGCTAGCTCGCCCACCGAGCACGACGAGCTGCAGCAGATCGACCCGAAGACCGGCGACGCCGTGTGGACGAAGAAGTTCCCCAAGGGCTGGAAGATCGGCCGGATCTACTCCGAGAGCCCGACGATCATCTACCTCACCAACGAGGACAAGAAGAAGTGGAACATCACCACGCTGAAGCCCAACAGCAGTGACACCCGCTCCGAGGTCGGCGTAGACGAGGACTTCGCACCCGAGTGCGACGGCTCGACGTTCCTCGGCGGGAGTCTGCAGGGCTGCCTGGGCGCGACGACCGACGACAAGAACCTCTACCTGCCGACCAAGGCGACGTCCGGCGCCAACGAGGTCGTGGCGATCAGCCTCGCCACCGGCAAGGAGGCCTGGCGCACGAAGTCCCCGCTTGAGGAATCGATGCTGCCGATGAAGGTCGACGGCGGTTCGGTCATCGCCTACGTCAACCCCTCGTACGACTCCGGCGGCCAGGTCGTGTCGATCCCGCTCTCGGGCTCGCACAAGCCGAAGACGCTCCTGAAGAACCCCGAGGGGACCTCGGAGATCGAGAGCGGCTTCTACTCGAAGGCGGTCGATTACGTGGACGGTCGCTTCTACATCTCCACCACGCGGCTCTCGGGCAGCGCAAAGGGCCAGGAGAAGCTGATGCTGGCCTACGGCAAGTGATCTTCTCCGCGGGCACGTCGCCCTCTTCGTCGCTCAGTTCAACTCTCGTCCCCAAGGAATCGACGTCATGACCCAGCCGCCCCAGCCGCCCAACGAGCCCCCGCAGGGCGGGTTCGGCGCCCCCCAGGACCCCCCGCCGGGTGGTTTCGGCGCTCCCCAGGATCCGCCGCCGGTGGGCTTCGGCAAGGCTCCCGAGCCGGATCCGAACCCGTCGTACGGCTACCCGCAGACCCCGCCGCCGGCCCAGCCGCCGACGCCGCCCCCGCCGCCGCAGGGCCAGCCCAACTACGGCTACCCCCAGGCGCCGCAGGCCCCCGGCACCCCGCCTCCCGGCCAGCCCCAGGGCTACGGCTACCCGGGTCAGCCGACCCAGCCGTACGGCCAGCAGGCCCCGTCCCCGTACGGGCAGCAGCCGCCTTACGGTGCCTACCAGCAGCAGCCCCCGACGATGCCGATGTCGCCGCAGCCGGGCGCCCCGGCCGGGGGCGGTTCGAAGCTCAGCAGCCAGATGAAGATCATCATCGGTGCGGTCGTCGCGATCGCCCTGATCGTCGGCGGCGGTGTCATCTACGCCACGACCGCCAAGGACGACACCGAGGCGAGCTCCGAGGGCTCCACCGGTGGCAAGGACGGCAAGGGCGGCGAGCAGAAGGGCGGCAACGAGCAGGGGCCGAGCGGCCCCGGCACGGAGAAGGTCCCGTCCAACACCAGCGCCACGGTCTCCATGCAGCTCCCGCAGCCGGAGGTCCCCAAGGACGACGTCTGGAGCATCAAGGGCTCCTGGCTCACCGATGACGTCTACGCCAAGGCGGGCGTCAACGAGATCGTCGGCTACAACCCGGCCGACGGCAAGGAACTGTGGACCCTGCCGCTCGCGGGCCAGACCTGCGCGGGATCGCGCGAGGTCACCAAGGACGGCATCGCCGCGGTCGCGTACGAAGAGGGCAAGCGAACCAAGAAGGGCGACCACGAGACCTGCTCGCAGATCTCCGCGATCGACCTGAAGAAGGGCAAGCGGCTCTGGACGGAGACCATCGACGAGGGCAGCGCGGCCGCCCGGGTCGAGGAGCTCACCATCAGCGGCAGCACCGTCGCGGTCGGATCCAGCGCGGGCGGCGCCGCCTTCGAGATCACCGAGGGCAAGCACCTGTGGGAGCCCAACCCCGGCGACGAGTGCCAGGACGAGGGCTACGCCGGCGGCGAGCAGCTCGTCGCCGTCCAGAAGTGCGGTGACTACGGCGACGAGAAGCTCAAGGTCCAGCTCATCGACTCCAAGACCGGCGACGAGAAGTGGACCTACCCGGTGACGCCGGGCGTCGACAACGCCAAGATCATCTCGACCCGTCCCGTCGTCTTCGGCCAGGACACCCAGGAGATCACCGCGAGCGGCGTCACGGACGTCTTCTCGATCGACGACAAGGGCGAGCTCCGCGCCAAGATCTCGCTCCCCGACGGCAAGTACGACCACGACTGCGAGGTCAACGTCGTCTACGCCTGCTCCTCGCTGGCGGTCGGCAACGACAAGCTCTACGTCCCCACCCGTCAGCACGACGGCGGCGGTGACAGCTACAGCCAGACGAACGAGATCATCTCGTTCTCGCTGGCCACCGGGAAGACCACCGGCGACCGCGCCGACGCGGGCGAGAACGGCGAGATGTTCCCGATCCGCATGGACGGCGGCAACATCCTGGCGTACAAGGACGCGGGTTACGACAAGGGCGCCCAGGTCATCTCCCTCAACGGCAAGACGATGAAGGAGACCAAGCTCCTGGAGACCCCCGCCGCCGAGTCCGTCGGCAGCGCGATCAGCAGCATGGTCCCGAAATCGAACGAACTCCTTTACGGCGACGGCAAGCTGTACCTCGGCAAGGAGCTGATCAGCAAGCCGTACTCGAAGGACGAGAAGGAGTACACGGCCCTGGGATTCGTCGCCCAGTAGGCCTTGTGACCTCCGCGTACGCACCGGACGGCCCCGTTCCTGATGAGGAGCGGGGCCGTTTCGCGCTGTTCCGCTTTCCCCGCGGACCATTCCGTACGCACGTACTCCCTCTCACTCCTCCATGGCCGGGATTTAGGCATTCCGGGCCGCTTATCGCCGGTAGGGGGCGCGCGACGTCGAACAAGCGTGTAGCTTCCGGGGGATGAGTGGGTGCAGGGCCGGGGGGCCCTCGATCCGTGGGGGATTCGTGGGGGAAAGTGGGGGGTTGCTCGATGGGTGTGCGACTCATGGTGGTCGACGACCACCGACTGCTCGCCGAGGCACTCGCCTCGGCCTTGAAGCTGCGCGGGCACCGGGTGCTCGCCGCGGCCGCACCCGCGGCCGGGGCGGCGGAGCTGGTGATCAGCCGCGCTCCCGAGGTCTGCCTGCTCGGTACGGCGACGCCCGCCGAGGCCGGAATGTTCGATCCGGTCGTGAAGATCAAGCGGGAGCGCCCACAGGTCGCCGTGGTGGTGCTCGGCCCGGTGCCCAGCCCGCGCGGCATCGCCGCGGCCTTCGCCGCGGGCGCTTCGGGGTACGTACGTCATGACGAGCGCATCGAGGGCGTCGAGCGCGCGATCATGAAGGCGAGAGCCGGGGAGGCCGCCGTCGCACCGCAGCTGCTCCAGGGCGCCTTCAGCGAGCTGCTCAATCCTGCCGCTCAGCCCGACGACGAGGGGCAGCGGCTCCTTCAGATGCTGACGCCCCGCGAGGTCGAGGTCCTGGTGCGGGTCGCGGACGGCGAGGACACCCGTCTCATCGCCGCCGGGATGGGGATCGCGCCCAGCACGGCGCGCACGCACGTGCAGCGCGTCCTGATGAAGCTGGGCGTCGGATCCCGTCTTGAGGCCGCGGCGCTCGCCGCCCGCACCGGCCTGCTCGACCGCGCGGAACGGCCCGCCGCGGGCTACGCGAACGACTCGGAGACACCGACGGGGCCCGAGTCACCGTCGCAGTGAACTCGGGCCCCGGCCGGGGGTGTCGGGTGTTACTCGGCTTCCGGTGCCTCGGTGGGCGGCGGCGTGGGGCGCAGCCACAGCCAGCCGAGGAAGAAGAGCCCGAGCGCCAGCATGGCCAGGCCCGTCCACAGGTTGATGTTGATGTCCTCCGCCTTCTTCATGTCGGCGTCGGACGGTGAGATTCCGGCGATCGTCACGATGATTCCGTAGACGACGAACAGACCACCGATGATCCGCCGGATGTCGAAGAGGCGGGCCGCCGTGGCGGACTTGCTCTCCAGCTCGGAGACTTCGCGTCGCAGTTCAGACATGTTCTTCCAGACCTCCGATCGGGGTTAGAGCGAGTACGGCAGGTAGCAGAGCGCGGCGAGCACGATCGCTCCCCAGCCGAGCAGCGCGGGCTTGCGGTACCAGGCGTCGTCGCCCTCCGCGGGCGGCTCCTCCAGGTCCGGCGACGTCGTCCCGTAGACCAGACCGGCCAGTTCGGCCTCCGGCTTGGGGGCGGTGAAGAGCGTGACCACGACCATCACCACGGCGCCCGCGACGAAGCCGACGATCGCCGAGACGAAGTTGGCGCCCTGGTCGGTCGGGATGTCGATGACGCCCTGCTTGTAGATCCAGAAGTAGTTGACCATCGCGGCGGTCGTGCCCGCGAGCAGGCCCCACACACCGGACTTCATCGACGCGCGCTTCCAGAACATGCCGATGATGAAGACCACGAACATCGGGACGTTGAAGAAGGAGAACAGCGTCTGGAGGTACCCCATGATGTTCGAGAACGACGAGGCGATGAAGGCCGTTCCGACCGAGGCGAGGACGCCGATCGCGGTGATCACGCGGCCGAACTTCAGGTAGTAGCCGTCCTCGCGGTTCTTGACCACGTACTTCGACCAGATGTCGTACGTGAAGACGGTGTTGAAGGACGACACGTTCGCCGCCATGCCCGCCATGAACGCCGCGAGCAGACCGGTCACCGCGATGCCGAGCACGCCGTTGGGCAGCAGCTCCTGCATCAGGTACGGGATCGCGTCGTTGTAGGTGAGGTCCGAGCCCGCCGTGCCGATCTTCGGGACGAGTACGGCCGCGACCAGGCCCGGGATCATCACCAGGAAGACGATGAAGATCTTCGGGAAGGCGGCGATCAGCGGCGTGCGCTGGGCGGCGGAGAGGTTCTTCGCGGACAGGGCGCGCTGCACCTCGGCGAAGTTGGTCGTCCAGTAGCCGAACGAGAGCACGAAGCCGAGGCCGAGGATGATCGTCAGCCAGTTCGCGCCCAGCGGGTTGGCGTCACCGATGCCGGTGCCGCCCCACGCGCTCATGAAGTCCTCGCCGTGCGCCTTCACGAGTGAGTCGGACATGCCGTCCCAGCCGCCGACCTTCTTGAGGCCGATGACGCAGATCGGGATGAGCGCGGCCAGGATCACGAAGAACTGGAGTACTTCGTTGTAGATCGCCGAGGAGAGCCCGCCGATCGTGATGTACGCGAGGACGAAGAATCCGGCGACCACGATCGCCACCCACTGCGGCCAGCCGAGGAGCGCCTCGACGACGATCGAGAGGGCGTAGAGGTTCACACCCGCGATGAGTATCGCCGCGAAGGCGAAGAGCACGGAGCTCAGCAGGTGTGCCGATTTGTCGAAGCGCTGGAGCAGGTACTCGGGGACCGAGCGGACCTTGCTGCGGTAGTAGAACGGCATCATCACGAGGCCGAGGAAGACCATCGCGGGGATGGCGCCGATCCAGTACCAGTGGACGACCGCGACGCCGTACTGGGCGCCGGTCGCGGCCATGCCCAGGATCTCGGTGGCGCCGAGGTTCGCGGCGACGAACGCGAGACCGGTGACCCAGGCGGGCAGCGAACGGCCCGAGAGGAAGAAGTCGAGGCTGGTCTTCACGGAGCGCCGGGCGGCGAAGCCGATGCCGAGGACCACGATGAAGTAGATCGCGAGGATCGCGTAGTCGAGGCCGTTGGTGGGCAGCCGAAGCCCCTCGGCCAGGGTCTGTGTGGGGGACTGCATGCGTGAACTCGCTTCGTTGCGCGAACTGATCAGACCGGAACCTACGCTTCTCACTTCAATAACTGAAGACTTCTGTTGGTGTTCTTTGTTGGATTGTGATCGGACTCATCGCTACGACCGCATTGACGATGCTGTTGCCTTGTGATTTGTTATGTTCGGTTATGTTGGGTGGGTGTTGGTGAGGAGCCCCGGACGTGAAGAAGACCTCGACCCGTCTCGCAGACGGTCGTGAGCTCATCTACTACGACTCGCGCGACGACGCGGTGCGCGACGCCATCGACCAAAGGCCCCTGGACCCCATCGCCACCACCTCGGAGATCCGCAGGGACCCGCTCCTGGGCGACGCGGTCGCCATCGCCTCGCACCGCCAGGGCCGCACCTACCACCCGCCGGCCGACGAGTGCCCGCTGTGCCCCTCCGAGGGAGAGCGGCTGAGCGAGGTCCCCGACTCCTCGTACGACGTGGTGGTCTTCGAGAACCGCTTCCCCTCGCTGGCCGGGGACGCCGGACGGTGCGAGGTCGTCTGCTTCACCTCCGACCACGACTCGTCCTTCGCCGACCTCACGCAGGAGCAGGCGGGCCTGGTCCTCGACGCGTGGACGGACAGGACCGCCGAGCTCTCGCACCTGCCCTCCGTGCAGCAGGTGTTCTGCTTCGAGAACCGCGGCGCCGAGATCGGCGTGACCCTGGGCCACCCGCACGGGCAGATCTACGCGTATCCCTTCGTCACCCCGCGCACGTCCCTGATGCTGAGGTCGCTTGCCGCGCACAAGGAGGCGACGGGGCGCAATCTCTTCGACGACGTCGTCGCCGAGGAGTCGGCCGGTGAGCGCGTGGTCCTGGAGACCGAGCAGTGGGTGGCGTTCGTCCCCCACGCCGCGCACTGGCCCTACGAGGTGCACCTCTACCCCAAGCGCCGGGTGCCGGACCTGCTCGGGCTCGACGAAGCGGCACGCACAGAGTTTCCCCAGGTCTATCTGGAACTGTTGAGGCGCTTCGACCGGATCTTCGGCGAGGGTGAAGGCGGGACCGAGGGCGAGGCGCTCACTCCGTACATCGCGGCGTGGCACCAGGCGCCCTTCGGTGCCCTGGAGGAGCACGAAGGGGTCAATCGGGACGACTTCGCGCTCCACCTCGAGCTTTTCACCATTCGCCGCACTTCGGGCAAGCTGAAGTTCCTCGCGGGTTCCGAATCCGGCATGAGCGTGTTCATCAACGACGTGCCGCCGGAAGCCGCGGCCCAGCGACTGCGAGAGGTAGCGAGTTCATGAGCGGTAAGTACCTGGTCACCGGCGGGGCGGGCTATGTGGGAAGCGTGGTGGCCCAGCATCTGATCGAGGCCGGGCACGAGGTGACCGTCCTCGACAACCTCTCCACCGGGTTCCGCGAGGGCGTCCCGTCCGGCGCGACCTTCGTCGAGGGCGACATCCGCGATGCCGCCAAGTGGCTGGACTCCTCCTTCGACGCCGTGTTGCATTTCGCCGCCTTCTCGCAGGTCGGCGAGTCCGTCGTGAAGCCCGAGAAGTACTGGGACAACAACGTCGGCGGCACGATGGCGCTGCTCGCCGCGATGCGCGACGCGGGCGTGCGCAAGCTGGTGTTCTCGTCCACCGCGGCCACGTACGGCGAGCCGGTCAGCACCCCCATCACCGAGACGGACCCGACCGCCCCGACCTCGCCGTACGGCGCGTCGAAGCTCGCCGTCGACCACATGATCACCGGTGAGGCCGCGGCCCACGGCCTGGCCGCGGTGTCCCTTCGCTACTTCAACGTGGCGGGCGCCTACGGCCAGTACGGGGAGCGGCACGACCCCGAGTCGCACCTCATCCCGCTGGTCCTCCAGGTCGCGCAGGGCCGCCGTGAGGCGATCAACGTCTTCGGTGACGACTACCCGACCCCGGACGGCACCTGCGTCCGCGACTACATCCACGTCGCGGACCTGGCGCAGGCCCACCTCCTCGCCGTCGAGGCGGCCACCTCCGGCGAGCACCTGATCTGCAACCTCGGCAACGGCAACGGCTTCTCCGTGCGCGAGGTCATCGAGACCGTCCGCCAGGTCACCGGACACCCGATCCCCGAGGTCATGGCCCCGCGCCGCGGCGGCGACCCGGCGGTCCTCGTCGCGTCCGCGGCCACCGCGCGGGAACGGCTCGGCTGGAATCCGTCCCGCGCGGACCTCGCGGGCATCGTCGCCGACGCGTGGGCGTTCGCCCAGCGTTAACCGGTTCAACAGGGCTTGAGGGGTAACTGATGGACGTAGCGGGGCAGTTCGCGGAGCTGTACGGGTACGAGGCGCAGGGGGTCTGGTCGGCCCCGGGCCGGGTCAACCTCATCGGCGAGTACACGGACTTCAACGAGGGCTTCGTGATGCCGCTCGCGCTGCCGCACACCGCGGTGGCGGCGGTGGCGCGCCGCACCGACGGCGTCCTGCGGCTCCACTCGGCGGACATCGACGCTCCCGTCGCCGAACTGCGCGTCGACGAGCTGACCCCCCTGTCGAAATACGGGCAGGGCGGCTGGGCCGCCTACCCGGCGGGCGTGGTGTGGGCGCTGCGGGACGCGGGCCACGCGGTCTCCGGTGGCGCCGACATCCACCTCGCGTCGACCGTGCCGACCGGGGCGGGCCTTTCCTCGTCGGCCGCCCTGGAGGTCGTCACGGCACTCGCCCTGAACGACCTGTACGAACTGGGCCTGGACGCACCCCGGTTGGCGGTCCTCGCCCAGCGCGCCGAGAACGCCTTCGTCGGCGTGCCGTGCGGCGTGATGGACCAGATGGCCTCCGCGTGCGCCACCGAGGGCCACGCCCTGCACCTGGACTGCCGCGACCTGTCGATACGCCAGGTCCCCTTCGACCTTGCGGCACAGGGCCTCCAGCTCCTGGTGGTCGACACCCGGGTCAAGCACGAGCTGGGCGACGGGGCGTACGCCGAGCGGCGGGCCGGGTGCGAGGAGGGCGCGCGCATCCTGGGCGTCTCCCACCTGCGGGACGTCGAGTACGCCCAACTCCCCGCCGCCCTGGCGAAACTGACGGACGAGAAGATCCGCCGCTACGTACGCCACATCGTCTCGGACGACCACCGGGTGGAGCAGGTCATCGGCCTGCTCGACGCGGGCGAGGTGCGGGCGATCGGCCCCGTCCTGACCGAGGGGCACGCCTCGCTGCGGGACGATCTGCGCATCTCCTGCGAGGAGTTGGACCTGGTGGTGTCCACCGCGAACGCGGCGGGCGCGATCGGCGCGCGCATGACGGGCGGCGGCTTCGGCGGCTCGGCGATCGTCCTCGTGGACGAGGTGGACGCGGCGCCGGTCACGAAGTCGATCCTGGAGGCGTTCACCTCGGCGGGCTTCACGGCGCCGCGGGTGTTCCCCGCGGTGCCTTCGGCGGGGGCGCGCCGCCTGGCGTGACCTCCCCCGGATCCCCGCCTACCCGAGCCGCTTCGTCAAGGTGAACTCCTTGGCCCCTTCCGGGTAGTCGGGGATCACCGACACCACGTCGTACCCCTGACCGCGGTAGAACCCGGGCGCCTGGAAGTCCCATGTCTCCACACGGGAGTTGAGGCAGTCCCGCTCGTCCCGCGCGATCCGCTCCGCCTCGGCCAGGAGCTGTGCGCCAAGGCCCGCGCCCTGGTGCTGCTCGCTGACCCAGAGGTGGTTCACGTGGAGCCAGCGGCCCCAGGTGTGCCCCGCGAGGCCGCCGACCAGGCCCTCCGTGCGCTCCATCAGCCAGACGGCCAGCGGTGTTTCGCGGTCCTGAGGGGTGCCGCGCAGTGCGCGGATCACGGGTGAAGCGGCGGTGTTCGCTTCCTGGAGCCGGGCGAGGAGCAGAGCGGACCGCTCTTTGTCGACTCCTGTCTCAATACGAAACATACGGCTCACCATAAACGCGCTGGCCAGTCAGTTCTGTAAATTACCTTCCGCTCCTGCCGTGCGGCCCTACTCTGAGTGGCAGTGCCGGTGGGGGCCGGCACTGATCAGGGGGCGAGACAGTCGGGTACGACGCCCGGCGTGGGGGTAGCAGTCACAGCACGGCGGCGGCCGTGCGACTGCGGCGACCCCCGTTCCGGGTGTCGTACCCGCACCGTATGTCCTCCGACGTCATTTTGACGGGGGTATCCCCTGCTCTTCGAGGAGAGCTTGGGGGAGGGGGTTTCAGTGGTCCGGATCCGAGTCCTGGTCGTCGACGACCATCGCATCTTCGCCGAGTCGCTCGCGGCGGCACTGGCGGCGGAGCCTGATGTGGACGTGTCCGCGGCGGGCAGCGGCCCTGCCGCGCTGCGCTGCCTGGAGCGGGCGATAGCCGAGGGGCGCAGATACGACGTGCTGCTCGTCGACGCCGACCTGGGCGCGTCCGCGAGCGCCATGCAGGGTGTCCGCCCCGCGCCTTCGGTCCAGGAGGGCAACGCGGACGCCCTGGTGGACGGCATCTCCCTGGTGGCCGGGGTCCGTTCGGGCCAGCCGATGGTCCGCACGGTCGTGCTCGCCGAGAAGGACGACCCCCGCAGGGCCGCCCTCGCGCTGCAGGCAGGCGCCTCGGGATGGGTCGCCAAGGACTGCTCCCTGTCCCGGCTCCTGACGGTCATACGGGGCGTGCTGCGGGAGGAGACCCATCTGCCGCCCGCGCTGCTCACCGGCGTTCTGCGTGAGTTGACCGCGGCGCGCAAGCACCGCACGGAATCCGAGCGCCTGGTGGAGTCCCTGACCCCGCGCGAGCGTGAGGTCCTTCGCTGCATGGTGGCGGGCCTGGGCAGGAAGGCCGTGGCCGAGCGCCTCTTCCTCTCCCCGCACACGGTGCGTACGCACATGCAGAACGTCCTGGGAAAGCTGGGCGTCCACTCCACGCTCGCGGCCGTCGCCCTTGCGCGCAGGGCCGGGGTGGGGCCGGTCGACCTAGCCGGGGATGTTGTCGAACGGGGCGGTCAACTGGCGTAGCAGCCCGGCCAGTTCGCCCCGCTGTCCGCGCGAGAGCTCGGCGAGGATCGCCCGCTCCTGCTTCAGGAGACCGGCGAGCGCCTGGTCGGCCCGGTCCTGCCCCTCCTCCGTCAGCCGCACGAGCACGCCCCGCCGGTCACTCGGATCCGGCAGCCGCTCGACAAGACCCTTCTTCGCGAGGCGGTCGATGCGGTTGGTCATCGTGCCGGACGTCACCAGGGTCTGGGTGAGGAGCTGTCCGGGGGAGAGCTGATAGGGGGCGCCCGCGCGCCGCAGCGACGTCAGTACGTCGAACTCCCACGGCTCCAGATTGTGCTCGGAGAACGCGAGCCGACGAGCCCTGTCGAGATGCCGCGCGAGCCTGCTGACGCGGCTGAGCACCTCGAGTGGTTCCACGTCGAGGTCAGGGCGCTCCCGGCGCCACGCTGCGACCAGACGGTCGACCTCGTCCTCCATGACGATCAGTGTAGGGGGTCTGTCGACATGAAGTCTCTTGACGTCAAGATACTTCAGGTCGAGGATGGCCCTACGACGCGTCCGTGGCGCCCGTACGACGCTGATGTGACGCCCGTACGAAGTCGAGCCGACGTGTCCACGACGCCGAGGTCCGAGGTCCTGAGGTCCTTGCACAGAGGAGGCCCAACCATGTCCGCCGCCACGCCCGCCGTTTCCAGCAGCAGCAACCGCACCCCCACGTGGGACCCGGGCCAGTATCTGCGCCACTCCGGGCACCGCGCCCGGCCCTTCGTCGACCTCCTGGCCCGCATCCCCGAGCTCCCCGCCACCGCCGACGGCCGCGCGCCGCGCATCGCGGACCTGGGCTGCGGCCCCGGCAACGTCACCCGCCTCCTCGCCGAGCGCTGGCCCACGGCGTACATCACGGGCTTCGACAACTCCCCTCAGATGCTGGACCGGGCCGAGGAGCTCGCGGGACCCACGGTGCAGGGCGGCCGCCTGGACTTCGCGGAGGCGGACGCGTCGGACTGGGCGCCGCCCGAGGGGACGTACGACCTGATCCTGTCCAACGCGACACTCCAATGGGTCCCAGGACACCCGGACTCCTTCCCCGCCTGGATCGCGGCGCTGGCCCCCGGCGGCACGTTCGCCTTCCAGGTCCCCGGCAACTTCGATGCCCCCAGCCACGTCCTGATGCGCGAGCTGAGCGAGTCGGAGCGGTGGTGCGACCGGCTCGGCGGGCGGCTGCGCCACGCGGACGCGGTGCTCTCGCCTGCGGCCTACCTGGAGCGGCTGGTCTCGCTGGGGTGCGAGGTGGACGCGTGGGAGACGACGTATCTGCACCTCCTCGAGGGGCAGGACCCGGTCCTCGACTGGGTGAAGGGGACGGGCCTGCGGCCGGTGCTGACCGCCCTCGCGGGCGATGAGGAGGCGAGGGAGGCGTTCTTGTCGGAGTACGCGAAGCTTCTGCGCCACGCCTACCCGGCGGGTACGGGCGGCACGGTCTTCCCCTTCCGCAGGGTCTTCGGGGTGGCCCGGCGGGAGGGGTGAGCTCCTTGCTGACCGGCATCGACCACGTCCAGCTGGCCGCTCCCCCCGGCAGCGAGCCGGAGCTGCGGGCCTTCTACTGCGGGGTGCTCGGCATGACGGAGATCCCCAAGCCGGGGGCGCTGGCCTCGCGGGGCGTGCCCGTCACCTGGGACCACGCCCTGCCGGGCCACCGGCGCTTCTACGCGGACGACCCGGTGGGCAACCGGCTCGAATTCCTCGAAGCGTTGGCCTGACCTCGCACTTTTGAGTGATCGCAGGGATTTCCGGCCCACCGGGGCGGCGCGAGCCATAGCGTCCCCGTGTCGCTTGTGCCGCAGTGGCGCCCGCGCCCACACTGATGGAGGAGGTGCTGCACGATGACCGCTCTCGCACATGAGGTGACCCCCGTGGTGGACAACCCGGTACCCGACCTGGACGAGGTCCTGTGGCAGGCGTGGAAGGCCATGGATCTCCCCGAGGGCTACCGGGCCGAGATCATTGAGGGAGCCATCGAAGTGTCGCCCACCGGCCGCCGTCGTCACATGGTGCTCATCAACCGCCTCCGCCGCGCCCTGGAAAAACATCTGGGCAGCAGCGAGTACACGGTGTGGCATGACGGCAACGTCTTCCACCGCCGGAAGTGCTGGATCCCGGACCTTTTTGTCGGCCCGCTCGATCCCGACGAGATCCCCGACGAAGAGGACCTCGGCGTCGACGCCGCCGGAGTCCCCATGGTCGTCGAGGTCGTCTCGCCGGGCCGCCGCAACATCGAGCGCGACCGCGTCCGCAAGCGCCGTGAGTACGCCCGCGCGGGCATCCCCGTCTACGTGATCGTCGATGACTTCGACGAGGAGGGTGCCGTCCTCGTGCTGACCGCGCCCAACCCGAAGAAGGCCACGTACGAGGACGAACACCGCGTCCCCTACGGCACCGAGGCGATCATCCCGAGCGGGCCCGCCAAGGGTTTCGCCATCGGCGAGGAGATCACGCGGAGCTGACCGCGCCCGCATTCCTCCCCGCCCCGGCGTCAGCTCTTCCTGTGCCCTATCAACCGCGGCTTGGGCTCAAGCCCATCAAGGCCGTGCCACGCCAGGTTCACCAGGTGCGCCGCCACCTCCGCCTTCTTCGGCTTGCGCACGTCCAGCCACCACTGGCCCGTCAGCGCGACCATGCCGACCAGCGCCTGGGCGTACAGCGGCGCCAGTTTCTGGTCGAAGCCCCGCGTCTTGAACTCCTGACCCAGGATGTCCTCCACCTGCGTCGCGATGTCCGAGATCAGCGAGGCGAACGTGCCCGTCGACTGCGCCACCGGCGAGTCGCGGACCAGGATGCGGAAGCCGTCCGTGTACGTCTCGATGTAGTCGAGGAGGGCGAACGCCGCCTGCTCCAGCAGCTCCCGCGGATGCCCCGCCGTCAGCGCACCCGTCACACCGTCGAGCAGCGCCCGCATCTCGCGGTCCACCACCACCGCGTACAGCCCCTCCTTGCCGCCGAAGTGCTCGTACACGACGGGCTTGGAGACGCCGGCCTTCGCCGCGATCTCCTCCACCGACGTGCCCTCGAAACCCTTGGCGGCGAAGAGGGTGCGGCCGATGTCCAGCAACTGCTCCCGGCGCTCGGCACCCGTCATCCGGGTCCGGCGCGTACGCCGGGGCTGCTTCTCTTTGCTGGAGGGGCTTGTACTGCTGGAGTCGGTCGGCACGTCGTCAATCATGCCGGGCCGACGGTCTTCGGCTTCCGGCGGGAGTCGATACGGGACTCCGACGGCCAGCGCACGTCCGTCGCCCAGCCCAGCTGCTCGCACCAGCGGATGATCCGCGCGGAGGAGTCGACCTGGCCCTTCAGGACACCGTGCCGCGCCGACGTCGGGTCGGCGTGGTGGAGGTTGTGCCAGGACTCACCGCAGGACAGGACCGCGAGCCACCACACATTGCCCGAGCGGTCGCGCGACTTGAAGGGGCGCTTGCCCACCGCGTGGCAGATCGAGTTGATCGACCACGTGACGTGGTGCAGCAGCGCGACCCGGACCAGCGAGCCCCAGAAGAACGCCGTGAAGGCACCCCACCACGACATCGTCACCAGGCCGCCGACCAGCGGCGGAATCGCGAGCGACACGATCGTCCAGAACAGGAACTGGCGGGAGACGGCACGGATCGCCGGATCCTTGATCAGATCCGGTGCGTACTTCTCCTGCGACGTCTGCTCCTCGTCGAACATCCAGCCGATGTGCGCCCACCACAGGCCCTTCATCAGGGCCGGGACCGTCTCGCCGAAGCGCCACGGGGAGTGCGGGTCGCCCTCCGCGTCCGAGAACTTGTGATGCTTGCGGTGGTCCGCCACCCAGCGGACCAGCGGCCCCTCCACCGCCATCGACCCCGCCACGGCCAGCGCGATCCGCAGCGGACGCTTCGCCTTGAAGGAGCCATGCGTGAAGTAGCGGTGGAAACCGATCGTGATGCCGTGGCAGCCCAGGTAGTACATGAACACCAGCAGGCCGAGGTCCAGCCAGCTCACCCCCCACCCCCAGGCCAGCGGCACCGCCGCGACCAGGGCCAGGAACGGGAGGGTGATGAACAGAAGCAGCGTGATCTGCTCCAGCGAGCGCTTCTGCTCACCGCCCAGCGTCGCGGAAGGGACGGAAGGCGGGGAGGGGGCGTCGGTCGTCGATCGCGAAGCGTCTTCGATCACATCGGTGTCGGAATACGCATCGGAAGATGTGGTCATGGGCACGTCCCCTGTGGGGTCGAGGGTTGAGGGTCACGGCGCGAGTGCGGCGGGCGCACGGTCACGGGGTCCCGCGTTATCTACGGTCCCGTAACCTACGGCGTCGTAAGTATGGCAGCGCGGAACCTCGCGGCAAGAGGATGCGAGTCCGTGCCGCGATGTGACACCTATCCTTGGAAACGGAAACGGTCGGACAGCGCGGTCCGCTCTCTGTCTCCCGAGTCCCCCGGAATACGGATTCCTATCCGGCCGAGGGCCCCTCCCAGACCTGACGTGCTTCAACACTGCAAGGAGCCGCACCTGTGAGCAGTGCCGACGACCAGACCACCACAGCCAGCACCGAGCTGCGCGCAGACATCCGCCGCCTCGGCGACCTGCTGGGCGAGACCCTCGTACGTCAGGAGGGCTCAGAGCTCCTCGAACTGGTCGAGAAGGTCCGCCGCCTGACCCGTGAGGACGGCGAGGCCGCGGCCCGCCTGCTCGGTGGCACCGAACTGGAGACCGCGGCCAAGCTGGTCCGCGCCTTCTCCACGTACTTCCACCTGGCCAACGTGACCGAGCAGGTCCACCGCGGTCGCGAGCTGCGCGCCCGGCGCGCCGCCGAGGGCGGGCTCCTGGCCCGCACCGCGGACCGACTCAAGGACGCCGACCCCGAGCACCTGCGCCAGACCGTGGAGCACCTGAACGTGCGCCCCGTCTTCACCGCGCACCCCACCGAGGCGGCACGCCGCTCCGTCCTCAACAAGCTGCGCCGCGTCGCCGAGCTCCTGGAGACCCCGGTCATCGAGGCCGACCGGCGCCGTCACGACACCCGCCTCGCCGAGAACATCGACCTGGTGTGGCAGACCGACGAACTGCGCGTCGTCCGTCCCGAACCCGCGGACGAGGCACGCAACGCCATCTACTACCTGGACGAGCTGCACGCCGGCGCCGTCGGGGACGTACTGGAAGACCTCACCGCCGAGCTGGAGCGCGTCGGCGTCCAGCTCCCGGAAGGCACCCGGCCGCTCACCTTCGGCACCTGGATCGGCGGCGACCGCGACGGCAACCCGAACGTGACGCCCGAGGTCACCTGGGACGTCCTGATCCTCCAGCACGAGCACGGCATCAACGACGCGCTCGCCCTCGTCGACGAGCTGCGCGGCTTCCTCTCCAACTCCATCCGCTACACCGGAGCCACCGAGGAACTGAAGGCCTCCCTCCAGCTCGACCTGGAGCGGCTGCCCGAGATCAGCCCGCGCTACAAGCGGCTGAACTCCGAGGAGCCCTACCGCCTCAAGGCCACCTGCATCCGGCAGAAGCTGGAGAACACCAAGGAGCGCCTGGCCCGCGGCACCGCCCACGAGGACGGCCGCGACTACCTCGGCACCGGTGAGCTCCTGCACGACCTCACCCTCGTCCAGACGTCGCTGCGCGAGCACAAGGGCGCCCTGTTCGCCGACGGCCGGATGAACCGCACGATCCGTACGCTCGCCGCGTTCGGTCTGCAGCTCGCCACCATGGACGTACGTGAGCACGCCGACGCCCACCACCACGCGCTCGGTCAGCTCTTCGACCGCCTGGGCGAGGAGTCCTGGCGGTACGTGGACATGCCGCGCGAGTACCGCCAGAAGCTGCTCGCCAAGGAGCTGCGCTCGCGCAGGCCGCTCGGTCCCTCGCCGGCTCCGCTGGACGCCGCGGGGGAGAAGACCCTCGGGGTCTTCCTCACCGTCAAGAAGGCCCTGCAGGTCTTCGGGCCCGAGGTCATCGAGTCGTACATCATCTCCATGTGCCAGGGCGCGGACGACGTCTTCGCGGCGGCCGTCCTGGCCCGCGAGGCCGGGCTCATCGACCTGCACGCGGGCTGGGCGAAGATCGGCATCGTGCCGCTCCTGGAGACGACGGACGAGCTGCGCGCCGCCGACGTCATCCTCGACGAGATGCTCGCCGACCCGTCCTACCGCAGGCTGGTGGCGCTTCGCGGTGACGTCCAGGAGGTCATGCTCGGCTACTCGGACTCGTCCAAGTTCGGCGGCATCACGACCTCGCAGTGGGAGATCCACCGGGCGCAGAGGCGGCTGCGTGACGTCGCGCACCGCTACGGCGTGCGCCTGCGCCTCTTCCACGGCCGCGGCGGCACCGTCGGCCGTGGCGGCGGCCCCTCGCACGACGCGATCCTCGCGCAGCCCTGGGGCACGCTCGAGGGCGAGATCAAGGTGACCGAGCAGGGCGAGGTCATCTCCGACAAGTACCTCGTGCCGTCGCTCGCCCGGGAGAACCTCGAACTGACGGTGGCGGCGACGCTGCAGGCATCGGCCCTGCACACCGCTCCCCGCCAGTCGGACGAGGCGCTGGCCCGCTGGGACGCGGCGATGGACGTGGTCTCGGACGCCGCGCACTCCGCCTACCGGCGGCTCGTCGAGGACCCGGACCTGCCGACGTACTTCCTCGCGTCGACGCCGGTCGACCAGCTCGCCGACCTGCACCTCGGCTCCAGGCCCTCCCGCCGCCCCGGCTCGGGCGTCTCGCTCGACGGCCTGCGCGCCATCCCGTGGGTCTTCGGCTGGACGCAGTCGCGGCAGATCGTGCCGGGCTGGTTCGGCGTCGGCTCGGGCCTGAAGGCGCTGCGTGAGGCCGGTCTGGACACCGTGCTCGGCGAGATGCAGGAGCACTGGCACTTCTTCCGGAACTTCATCTCGAACGTGGAGATGACCCTGGCGAAGACGGACCTGCGGATCGCCCGCCACTACGTGGACACGCTCGTCCCCGACGAGCTGAAGCACGTCTTCGACGTGATCGAGGCGGAGCACGCGCTGACGGTGCAGGAGGTCCTTCGCGTCACCGGCGGCGAGGAACTGCTCGACTCCCACCCGGAGCTCCAGCAGACGTTCGGCATCCGCGACGCCTACCTGGACCCGATCTCGTACCTCCAGGTAGCCCTCCTGAAGCGCCAGCGTGACGCGGCAGCAGCAGGCGAGGAGGCGGACCCGCTCCTGGGCCGCGCGCTGCTCCTCACGGTGAACGGTGTGGCGGCGGGGCTGCGGAACACCGGCTGATTTTTCCTGGCGGGGGCGCCTTGGCTCGCGGGGCGCGGGGCGGGTGCGTTCGCCGTCGGGCCCGGCGGGGCGCCCCTGTCCCGCCGCTTCGCGGCGGATGTTTTCCCGCCCACCCACCCGATTGCCCCGCGTCGGGTAGGCGGGGCTACCTGGGTGCTTGGGTGGGTGGGTGGGGGAGATCGCCGCGAAGCGGCGGCTGCGGACGATGACAACGCAGCAATCGCAGAGCAGCCCGCCCCTCACCCCCTCCCCGCGCTGCGGGGCAATCGGGTGGGTGGGCGGGAAAGATCCGCCGCGCAGCGGCGGGCTTGAGGCGCCGTTTCAGCCGCCGCGCAGCGGACCCGCGGACCCTCAGAACGCCAGCGTCGCGAAAGACGCCGTCAGCAGCGTGCCGCCCGCCAAGGCCAGGGCCCACGCCGTGCGGGGCAGGCGCAGGCCCCCGGCCACCACCACCGCGGACAGGAGCAGCGCACCGCCCAGCGGCAGCCACGCGTGGAGGAACCCGGGGCCACCCGTGCGTACGACCTCGGAGGTACCCGGCTTCACCGCCACCGGAATCCGCACCCCCTTCTTCTCCGCGATCGAGCGGTCGATCACGACACGCTCGCGTGGCTGGAAGCCGGCGGACGAAGGGGTGTACGGACCGACGCAGGCGTCCGACGTGCACCGCGCGACCCGCATCGTGCCCCGCTCACGCGAATCGCCCAGCATCACATGCTGAGCCGTGCCCCAGGACGCCCAGAAACCCGCGACGAGCAGCAGCGCCGCGAGCACGCCCATGGCCGTCCGGCGCCCCAGAAGCAGCAGATTCATGGCGGCGATCCTTGGCCATGGCGCTGCGCTGAGTCAACAGCTCTCGGCCAACCGCCCAGAAGCTCAGGAGTTGTACGAGCTCTGCGCCCGCTCCAACCCCTCGATCACCAGCGCCTCGGCCGCATCCGCCGCCCGGTCCACGAAGTAGCCCAGCTCCTTGCGCTCCGCCGACGAGAAGTCCTTCAGGACGAAGTCCGCGACCTGCATACGCCCCGGCGGACGCCCGATCCCGAACCGCACCCGGTGGTAGTCCGGGCCCATCGCCTTCGTCATCGACTTCAGACCGTTGTGGCCGTTGTCGCCGCCGCCCAGCTTCAGCCGCAGCGTGCCGTAGTCGATGTCCAGCTCGTCGTGGACCGCCACGATGTTCGCCGTCGGGACCTTGTAGAAATCGCGCAGCGCCGTCACCGGGCCACCCGACACATTCATGTACGACATCGGCTTCGCCAGGACGACCCGGCGGTTCGCCGGACCCACCGGACCGATCCGGCCCTCCAGCACCTGCGCCTGCGTACGCCCGCTGCGCTTGAACGAGCCGCCGATCCGCTCCGCGAGGAGATCGGCCACCATGAAGCCCACGTTGTGCCGGTTCATGGCGTACCCAGGGCCTGGATTGCCCAGACCCACGATCAGCCAGGGCGCGCTGGGGTCCGTCGTCATCTGCATGTCTCCTTCATAGCCCAACCGCCGCCCCGCGCACGGAGCGCGGAGCGGCGGTTGGCAGAGTCGAGCTGAGCCGAAACGGGATCGAGCCCAGCTGAAACCGGATCGAGCTCAGTCGATCGCGACAGCGGTCGAGGCTCAGGCCTCGGCGGCGGCGTCGGCGTCACCCTCGGTGGTCTCGGCGGCCTCCTCGGCCTGCGCGGCGAGCACCTGAAGAACGACGACGTCGTCCTCGACGTTCAGGGTGGTGCCGGCGGGCAGCGGGATGTCCTTGGCGAGGATGGTCGCACCGGCCTCGAGACCGGCGATGGAGACGGTGACCGACTCCGGGATGTGCGTGGCCTCGGCCTCGACGGGCAGCGCGTTCAGCACGTGCTCGAGCAGGTTGCCGCCCGGGGCGAGCTCGCCCTCGGTGTGGACGTAGATGTCGACGTTGACCTTCTCGCCCTGACGGACGAGCAGCAGGTCGACGTGCTCGAGGAAGCCCTTGATGGCGTCACGCTGGACGGCCTTCGGGATCGCCAGGTGCTTCTTGCCGTCGATGTCCAGGGCGAGAAGGACGTTGGACGTACGGAGCGCGAGGTGCAGCTCGTGGCCCGGAAGCGTGATGTGGACGGGGTCGGCGCCGTGACCGTAGACAACGGCCGGAACCTTGGCCTCGCGGCGGATACGGCGGGCAGCGCCCTTGCCGAACTCGGTGCGGGTCTCAGCGGCGAGCTTGACCTCAGACATGTGCACTCCTCGTATGTCGGATCAGAAACGTCGGATGGGGTCGGTTACCCGGCCATGCGACTACTGGCCTGCTACGAAGAGCGCGTCGATAACGGACGACCGTACTTCACATGAGTACGGCCTCCCTCGCCGAGCAACTCGGTGAGTCTACCCGGCGGGGAGGCCGCAGCCCAAAGTGGATCTTTACGCCTGCTCCTCGAAGAGGCTCGTCACCGAACCGTCCTCGAAGACCTCACGCACCGCGTTCGCGATGGTCGGCGCGATCGAGAGCACCGTGATCTTGTCGAGCTCCAGGTCGCCCGGGTCGGGCAGCGTGTCCGTGAACACGAACTCGCTCACCTTGGAGTTCTTCAGACGGTCCGCTGCCGGACCGGACAGCACACCGTGCGTCGCCGTCACGATGACGTCCTCCGCACCGTGCGCGAACAGTGCGTCGGCGGCGGCGCAGATCGTGCCACCCGTGTCGATCATGTCGTCGACCAGGACGCAGACGCGGCCCTTCACCTCACCCACGACCTCGTGGACGGTGACCTGGTTGGCGACGTCCTTGTCGCGGCGCTTGTGCACGATGGCCAGCGGAGCGCCGAGGCGGTCGCACCAGCGGTCGGCGACGCGCACGCGGCCGGCGTCGGGAGAGACCACGGTCAGCTTGTCGCGGTCGACCTTCGCACCCACGTAGTCCGCCAGGATCGGCAGCGCGAAGAGGTGGTCGACCGGGCCGTCGAAGAAGCCCTGGATCTGGTCCGTGTGCAGGTCGACCGTGAGAATGCGGTCCGCACCCGCGGTCTTCATCAGGTCCGCCACCATGCGGGCCGAGATCGGCTCACGACCGCGGTGCTTCTTGTCCTGGCGTGCGTAGCCGTAGAACGGCACGATCACGGTGATGGAGCGGGCCGACGCGCGCTTCAGCGCGTCGATCATGATCAACTGCTCCATGATCCACTTGTTGATCGGAGCCGTGTGGCTCTGGATCAAGAAGCAGTCCGCGCCACGAGCCGACTCCTGGTACCGCACGTAGATCTCGCCGTTGGCGAAATCGAAAGCCTTCGTCGGCACGATGCCGACACCCAGCTTGTGTGCGACCTCCTCGGCCAACTCGGGGTGGGCGCGGCCGGAGAAGAGCATCAACTTCTTCTCGCCGGTCGTCTTGATCCCGGTCACAGCACTTGTCTCCTCAGACGAGTTCTTCCCGCTGCCGAAACCGCGCGTCCCGTGCGCTGAGTCGGCCGAAATGGTGTGCACCTATCACGGTACGCCGTGTCCGACGCACCTGTTTCCGGTCAGCTTCCGCTTGCCGAATTCCTGGACTCCCCGGACGCCGCCTCCGCCGCCCGCGCAGCCGCGCTCCCCGGACGCTTCCGCGCCACCCAACCCTCGATATTCCGCTGCTGGCCACGGGCCACAGCCAGCGAACCAGCCGGAACATCCTTCGTGATCACCGAACCCGCCGCCGTATAAGCGCCGTCCCCGACCGTGACAGGAGCCACAAACATGTTGTCCGAACCCGTCTTGCAATGAGACCCCACCGTCGTGTGGTGCTTCGCCTCACCGTCGTAATTCACAAAGACGCTCGCAGCACCGATGTTGGAGAAATCACCGATCGTCGCGTCACCCACGTACGAAAGATGCGGGACCTTCGTGCCCTCACCGATCGTCGCGTTCTTCATCTCCACGTACGTACCCGCCTTGGCCTTCACACCCAGCCGGGTGCCCGGCCGCAGATACGCGTACGGACCGACACTCGCCTGCTCCCCGACCTCGGAGTCGTACGCGACCGTGTTGTCCACGCGCGCCCCCGCACCCACCCGCACGTTCGTCAGGCGGCAGTTGGGCCCGACCTCGGCACCCTCACCGAGATGCGTGGCGCCCTGAAGCTGCGTACCGGGGTGCACCAGCGCGTCCTGCTCGTACGTCACCGTCGCGTCGATCCACGTCGACACCGGATCCACGACCGTCACACCCGCCAGCATGGCCTGGGTCAGGAGGCGGTCGTTCAAGGTGCGGCGGGCCTCGGCCAGTTGCACGCGGTTGTTGATGCCCGCGATCTCCTCATGATCACCGGCGACGGCGGCCCCCACCCGATGACCCGCTTCCCGAAGGATCCCCAGGACATCCGTCAGATACTCCTCGCCCTGACTGTTGTCCGTGCGCACCTTGCCCAGCGCCTTCGCGAGCAGCTGCCCGTCGAACGCGAACACCCCGGAGTTGATCTCACGGATCAGACGCTGCGTCTCCGTGGCGTCCTTGTGCTCCACGATGCCCGTCACCGCACCGCTCTCGCCGTCCCGCACGATGCGGCCGTAGCCCGTCGCGTCAGGCACCTCGGCGGTCAGCACCGTCACGGCGTTGCCGTCACCGGTGTGCGTCGCCGCCAGCTTCTGCAGCGTCGCGCCCGTCAGGAGCGGGGTGTCACCACAGACGACGATCACGGTCCCGTCCACGGCACCGCCGAGCTCGTCCAGGCCGATCCGGACGGCGTGGCCGGTGCCCTTCTGCTCGCTCTGGTACGCCGTGCGCACGTCCGGGGCGATGGTCCCCAGGTGCGCGACGACCTGCTCGCGGGCGAACCCGACGACGGTGACGAGCCGCTCGGGGCTCAGCGCGTACGCGGCTTCGAGCACATGCCCGATGAGGGAACGCCCACAGATCTCATGCAGGACCTTGGGGGTGGCCGACTTCATACGGGTGCCCTCACCCGCTGCGAGGACGACGACGGCTGCCGGGCTGTTGGCGCTCACGGGGGTGCCCTTCGGCTTCGGATGTGCGGGGAGTGGACATCCGCAGGATACCGGGGCGTTGTGGGGCGGAAATGAGGGCGGGTCCCGACCTTGCGGTCAGGACCCGTGCCGTACTGCTCCCGGGGAAGGAATCGAACCCTCATTCAATGGACCAAAACCATTTGTCCTGCCATTAGACGACCCGGGATGGTTCGTGCGCTATGTCCGATTCTGTCGATCGGGCTGACGCGCGGACAACACTATGCCGTACCAAGTGCCTTCGATGCGACGGTACAAGTCGGCGCCTTGCAGGACTTTGACCACCAGGCAGCCGCGGTAGGCGGCGCCCACGTTCTTGCGGACTGTCTTCGGGTTGTGCTTCTTGAGCGTCGTCTTGTTGAAGGTGGCGCGATCGACGCCGACGAGGTCGGCCCAGTAGCGCTCGGCGGCAGCCACGTCGGCGGATTCGTGGATCATCACCGAGAAGCGCAGGTGTCGGCGCTCCACCGCGAGAAGGTCGAGCCAGGCCAGGTACACCTGGATCATCCCGGGGTCGCTGTTCACGAACGTGACGTTCTCCCGGCGGTCGTACGGCTTGTCCTTGCTGCCCTCGGCCCAGTAGAGGGCGACTCCTACGAGGAGCAGTTCGCGCTCCGACATCTCTCCGACCGACTGAGCGGCTGCTTCCTTTGTCTGCCGCCGTTCCTCGTCCCGCACCGCGAGCTCGTGCTCCCACCGCTTCCGCGCCGCCAGCTTCGCCTGCTCCGACGGATCCCGTCGCTCAGGCTTCGGCAGATCCCGCACCCAAAGCGAGATCGAACCCTTCGAGCACCCCAGCTCCACCTGGATCTGGTCGTAGGTCAGGCCCTGGAGCCGCAGCTCCCGTGCCCGCTCCCGGAGGTTGTCCTTCGCGTTGGGGCGCTTCGTCCACTCCGGGGCAGGCTCGCCGTCCAGGAGGCGGTTCAGGATGTCGTTGTTGTCGAGGTGTAGACGGTCCCGGATCTGGCGGCGGCTCAGTCCCTCCCGCCGCAGCGCGATCGCTCGCTCCCGCAGGTCCTCGAAGTCGGCGTACTTGCCCGTGGTCTCTGTCATGCGACGACCCTCGTCCGGAATGCGGACGTCCGGCCGGAGGCGGTGAGCGGTTCAATAGTTCGAGGGATTTCTGGCTGTTTCGTTTTGCATCGAACAGCGCGTGCGTTCGATCACTGAGCCGGAAACTCGCCGGAAAAGGAGGGCTTGTCGCCCGTAGGCTGGAAGGCATGACCACGACGGGGGATAGCCACAGCGCGGCCGTGAACGGGCCGTGGTGGTGGGAGCGGCGGCGTAGTGCCGTGCTGGATGTGGGGCTTGCGTTGGCCTCGGCCGCGGAGTGCGGGGCCGAGGGGATCACGTTCGCGGGGGATACGGGGGTTCCCACGGGGGTGGGGGTCGCGTTCGGGGTGCTTGCGGGGGCGTCGCTGGTGTTGCGGCGGCGGTGGCCGATCGCGGTGGTGCTGATCTCCATCGCGATCACGCCTGCGCAGATGGGGATCTTCCTGACTGTCGTCGGGCTCTACACGTTGGCCGCTTCTGAATTGCCTCGGCGGATCATCGGGTCGCTGGCCGGGATGTCGTTGGTCGGGACGCTGATCGTGACGCTGGTGCGGACGCGGCAGGACATGGAGAGCGGGGAGCTGGGGTTCGCGGAGGGGTTCATACCGTTCATCGCGATCACGACCTCCATCGGGCTGACGGCGCCGCCGATTCTGCTCGGGCTGTATGTGGGGGCGCGGCGGCGGCTCATGGAGAGTCTGCGGGAGCGTGCGGACAGCTTGGAGCGGGAGTTGCAGCTTCTGGCCGAGCGGGCCGAGGAGCGAGCGGAGTGGGCGCGTAACGAGGAGCGGACGCGGATCGCGCGGGAGATGCATGACGTCGTCGCGCATCGGGTGAGTCTGATGGTGGTGCATGCCGCGGCGTTGCAGGCGGTGGCGCGGAAGGACCCGGAGAAGGCCGTCAAGAACGCGGCTCTTGTCGGTGACATGGGGCGGCAGGCGCTGACGGAGTTGCGCGAGATGCTCGGTGTGCTGCGGACCGGGGAGAGCAGGCCCGCGGTGGGGGGCAGGCACGGGTCGGAGTCCGATGTGGTGCCGTTGGCCGCCGTGGGGTTCGCCGCGGCTGCTGCTGCCTCGCGTGCGGTGGATGAGGACGGGCCGTGCCTGGAGGAGATCGAGGAGCTGGTGGGGCAGTCCCGGGCGGCGGGGATGGCGGTGGATCTCTCCGTGGAGGGTGAGTCGCGTGCGTATGCGGCGGACGTGGAGCAGACCGCGTATCGGGTGGTCCAGGAGGCGTTGACGAACGTGCACAAGCACGCTGCGGGCGCCAAGACGTACGTCCGGCTCGCCCACCGTGGTGCGGAGATCGCGATGCAGGTGGAGAACGAGCCGCCGCCGGAGGCGGGCCCGGGGGATGCCCGGCTGCCCAGTGGCGGCAATGGCTTGGTGGGCATGAAGGAGCGGGTGACCGCGTTGGGCGGTGTCTTCGTGTCGGGGCCGACGGACGCGGGTGGTTTCCGGGTGTCCGCGGTGTTGCCCGCGGCCGCGTAGGCCGCCTTGTCGCCGGTGTGGGCCGCGGGCTTTGCTCAGCCCGCCTTGAGGCGTTCCGGCTGGGTGCCCGATGCCAGGGTGGCGAGGGCTTCGTCGATGTGGGAGCCGAGGTACCAGTCGCCGCTGTGGTCGAGGCTGTAGACGCGGCCCTCGGCGTCGATGGCGAGCAGGGCCTGGGTCTCCGTCTCCTCTCCTATGGGGCAGACCTCGCTGTCGAGGGCGCGGCCGAGGTCGCCGAGGGTGCGGGCGAGGTGGAGTCCGTACAGGGGGTCGAGGTGTACGGCGGCGGGTGCCAGGTGGCGGCCGGGGCCCTGTGGGGTGATGTGCAGTCCGCCGAATTCGGCCCAGGCCTCGACGGCGGCGGGGAAGACGGCGTGCTGGTGTCCTGCCGGTGAGGTGTGGCGGCGCAGGACGTCGGCCCAGATCTCGGCCTGTTTTATGTCCCAGCGTCCGGGGGTCCAGCCCGCGGCGCGCAGGGCGGCATCGACGGGGACGGGGAAGCGGGGTGACGCGGCTGTCTGGGGTGCGGGGTGGTTCTCGGTGTGCTGTTCCGTGTGCATGGGTGGCCCTCGTTGCGGTTCGCGGCTCGGTGGTGGGGGTCAGGAGTCCTGTGTCGTGGGGTCCACGATCCGTACGCCGAAGTGCGAGGTGAGGGCGGTGCACGAGCGGCACGGGCGGGCGAAGCCGCCGTGCAGGGGGTCGCCGTCCTCGCGGATGCGGCGGGTGGTGAGCTTGGCGTGCTTGAGGGCCTTGCGGGCCTCGCCGTTGGTCATGGGTTTTCGGGCGGCCCGTTTGGAGCGGCTCTTGTCGGCCGCCGTGAGGTGGCGCGAGATGAGGATGGCTTCGGCGCACCGCCCGGTGAAGCGCTCGCGCTGGCCGCTTGTGAGGGTGTCGAGGAAGTCCTGTACGAGTGGGTGCAGAGCGGGAGGTTCCTCGCCGCGGCCGGCGGTGCAGGTGAGGGTCGCGCCGCGGACGGAGAGTGCGGCGGCGACGGTGGGAAGTATGCCGTCGCGGCGCTGGCGCAGCGTGGGCGCGTGCGCGGAGGTGCTGCTCCAGCCGACGCGCGGGTCCCCCGCGTCGGTGGGGTTCTCGGCGCTCGCCGAAGGCGCTGTCGTGGCCGCCGTGTGTCCTGCCGTACCGGTCTGTGCCGTGTGCATGGTGGTGCTTCCCTCCCCGCAACTCGCGGTGTGACCGCGTGTGCCACGCCCCCGCGTTGCGGGGACAGCCTGCCAAATGGGGCGGGTGGTGCGGAAGCTGGGGCACCGCGACACGCCCGGCTTTCGTCGCACGGTGACGGTTCGGTGGCTGCTGGTCATGGAACCGGAGGCCCGGTGACCCGTGTCGTCCTTACGCATAGGCTGTCGACATCCGCAGTCTGCGGAACGCAGGACGAAGTACGCACAATCCACGCACAGCGAATCCATGCACAGCGAATCCACGCACAGTGATCCGCAGAGCCATTAACAGTGCCGCAGGGGGCAACCGCCATGACGACAGGTCGGCTGGGGCAGCAAGCCGCGCCGCCGAACGCGGCCTACGCCGGGCAGGTCGTGCACTTCCCGGATCCGGTCCGGGCCACGCGCCATCCCAGGGGTGTGCGTGTGGACGAGCACGGCTATCCGGACTTCTCGGTCTACGCGCGCGCGGCCGCCGAGATCGCCGAGCCCCCGGAGGGTTTCGGCGTCGACGAGCTGCGTCTGACGGACTACGTCTCCGCGAACGCGGCGATGGCCGCGGCGGACCACGACCTGTGGGACACGATTCCGCCGGTGGCGACCCCGCACGGCTGGACCTGGCACCACGTGCCGGGCGGTCGGCGTCTTGAGCTGGTCCCGGTGGAGGTGAAGGCGCTCCTGCGGCATCACGGCGGGCTCGCCACGACGCCGGTGGACCAGAACAAGCGGGGTACGCGTCCGCTCCAGGAGACCCGTCCCGCGCATCTGGCGCTGCCGAAGTCGTCGGTCGCGGTGACCGAGCAGGAGGTCCTCGGCGCCGAGGAGGAGCTGGGCTACCGGCTGCCCGGTGCCTACCGCTCGTTCCTGAAGGCGGCGGGCGGCTGCGCGCCGGTCGGCACGGCCCTGGACGCGGAGCTCGGTCTCCTGATCGACCAGCCGTTCTTCACGGTGCGGGACGAGGCCGCGGTCAACGACCTGGTGTACGTGAACAAGTGCTTGCGCGACCATCTCACCAAGGACTATTTGGGAGTTGGTTTCGTGCAGGGCGGCATTCTCGCCGTGAAGGTCAAGGGTGACCGGATCGGTTCGGTGTGGTTCTGCGCGTACGACGACGCACGGGACGTCTCGGAGACGGACGGCTGGGCGCCCGCCGAGCGGGTGCAGCGGCTGCTGCTGCCGTGCGGTGACGACTTCGACGCGTTCTTGTCCCGGCTGGCGGGGAATCCGCCGGAGCTGGAGACCGTGGCGAACCTGATGGTGGACGGCGGCTTCGCGCGCGCCGTCCCGGTGGGGGAGTGACTTGTCGATGGTGACCTTCGCGCAGGCGCAGGAGCGCGCCGAGGAGTGGATCAACGGCGATGTGCCCGGATACCAGCATCGTGAGGTGCGGGTGCGGGAGTTCGAGCTGGGTTTCGTCGTGTGGGCGGAGGACCGTGAGAACGGTCCGGTGTCCGACGGCGGCCGTCAGCGGCTCGTCATCGCGCGCGACAGCGGCGATGCCTCGCTCTGGCCGGGTCTGCCGGTCGGTGAGGTGATCCGCCGGTACGAGGAGGAGTACGGCGTCCCGGACGCGGCGCCTCAGGATGCGACTCCCGCCCCGCCGGAGCGAGTCGACCTGAATCAGACGTCGTTCCTGTTGAGCCCTCCGGAGTGGCTCCAGGAGGCGGCGGACAAGCTGGGCATCCCGGATCGCAGGGCGGAGTCGGCGAGCAGGGCCGACTCGTCGGCCTCGTCTTCCTCGCCTGCGCCGTCGGCTCCTGTCACGCCCGCGGCACCCGTGGCGCCTGCCGCCTCGGCCGCTCCCGAAGCGCCCGGTGGCGGTACGCCGTGGCCCGCTGCCGGGGAATCGGGTCCGTCCGCCGGGGCCACCCCGTGGGCGGGCACGGACACCAACGCGGATTCCGGCGACGACGACCGCTCGGTGCCCGCGCCCGCGACGGTGTTCGCGCCGCCGTTGGTCGGCGGTGACGACGACGACACTCCGCCGCCCGGTGTGGCGCCGGAGGCCAAGACCGCGCTGATGCATGGCGGGAGCGGCCTTCCGTCGACGACGGTCGCGCCCGCGCTCGACGGCCCGAATCTGCCGCCGCCTCCGGGCGCCGGTGCTCCGGACGCGTCCGCGTACGGCTATCCGCAGGGCCCGGGTTCGCAGGCGCCGCCCGCTCCGGGCACGGCGGCTCCGGGCCCGAATCTGCCGCCTCCGCCCGCCGGTGCCGCGGTGAACATGCCGCCGCCTCCGGGCGCCGGTGCTCCGGACGCGTCCGCGTACGGCTATCCGCAGGGCCCGGGTGCGCAGGCGCCGCCCGCTCCGGGCACGGCGGCTCCGGGCCCGAATCTGCCGCCTCCGCCCGCCGGTGCCGCGGTGAACATGCCGCCGCCTCCGGGCGCCGGTGTTCCCGACCCGTCCGCGTACGGCTACCCGCAGGGGGCGGCGCCCGCCGCGGCTCAGCACTCCGTGCCGCCCGGTGCCGGGGACATCGCCGACGCCGCGACCAGCAAGGCGCAGCCGCCGCGGGGTGCCCGTGGGGGCGGTGCGAGTACGCCGCCTCCGCCCAGCGCCCCGGGGACCCCCGGCATGCCGCCCGGCATGCCTCCCGGGAGTACGCCGCCGCCGTCCGGTCCCGGTGCTCCGGGCACCCCGGCGGGCGGTTACGTCCCGACGCAGCTCGTCTCCGCGCTCGGCCCCGACGGACCTCAGCCGCCCGCGGCTCCTGGTGCGCCGCAGCCGCCGGCTCCGCCGAACGCTCCCGGCAGCACTCCGCCCCCCGGTGGGGGTGTCCACCATGCGGCGACGATGCTGGCGGACCCGAGCCTGGGCGGTCCTGGTGGGATCAAGCCGCCGGGTGCTCCTGGCGCTCCTGGTGCGCCGCAGCCTCCTGGGCCGCCCGGTGCTCCGGGTACGCCTCCCGGTGGTGTGCACCATGCGGCGACGATGCTGGCGGACCCGAGCTTGGGTGGTCCGGGTGGGATCAAGCCGCCGGGTGCTCCTGGTGCTCCGGGTGCTCCTGGTGCGCCGCAGCCTCCTGGGCCGCCCGGTGCTCCGGGTACGCCTCCCGGTGGTGTGCACCATGCGGCGACGATGCTGGCGGACCCGAGCTTGGGTGGTCCGGGTGGGATCAAGCCGCCGGGTGCTCCTGGTGCTCCGGGTGCTCCTGGTGCGCCGCAGCCTCCCGGTCCGCCCGGTGTTCCTGGTGCGCCGCAGCCTCCTGGCGCTCCTGGCGCTCCTGGCGCCCCTGGTGCTCCCGGCGGTGGCGTCCACCACGCAGCGACGATGCTGGCCGGGCCCGCTGTCGGTGGCCCCGGTGCGCCCATGCCGCCGCAGGCCCCGGGTGCTCCTGGCGCTCCGGGTGCTCCCGGTGGCCCGGGTGTTCCCGGCATGCCGCCTCCGGCGCCGGGCCAGCACCAGCCCGCCCCCGGTCAGCCCTACGGCTACCCGCAGCCGCCCACCGGTCAGCCGACCGTCGGCCCCGGCTACCAGGCCGTACTCCGCTACCGCGCGCAGGACGGCTCCGAGCAGCAGCTCATCCGCCGCTCGGCGCCCGGCACCCCGCACCCGGAGTGGCAGATCCTGCACGAGCTGCGCGGCATGAACGTGCCGCCGCAGCAGGTGCTCGAACTCCACACCGAGCTGGAGTCCTGCGAGCTGCCCGGCGCGTACTGCGCCCGGATGATCCGCGAGACCTGGCCGCAGGCGCGGATCACGAGCATCGCCCCGTACGGCAGGGACCACGCGTCCCGGCAGGGCGGCATGCAGCAGCTCATCGCGCACCAGGCCGAGTTGCACCAGGTCGCCGACGGTCCGGCGCGCCCCGCGCCGGTGCGCGCGGCGCTGCCGCAGGTGCAGCCCGCGCCGCCGATCCCGCCGGAGGGCGTGGCGCAGGAGCTGGTGGGCGCTTTCGGGCCCGGCATCTTCCGCTTCGACCAGCGGGCGGTCTCCCGGCAGGGCGTGCCCGACCTCGTGGCGCACACGCTCGTCGTGGCGGGTCTGCCCGTCGACTTCGGCCCGTTCTTCTGGGCGCAGGCCCAGCCGGGGCGGCCGGTGCCGACGCTCGCCGAGACGGCTCAGGAGCGTGGGGTGCAGCCGGCGTCGGACGCCGGTTCGTACCTCGTCATGGGCAGCGACTTCGGCCGCGCGATCTGCGTCCAGTACGGCACGGCGAACATCGTCGCCGTGCCGGTGGAGGCGGGTCCTGGCGGGGCGCCGGTGCCGCCGCAGTTCGTGAACACGGGCCTGCCCGAGTTCGCGCGCTGCCTGGCGCTCCTTGGCCGCATGTGGCGGCTGCGGTTCGGGTTGAACCAGGAGCAGGCGGGTCGCTGGACGGTCGACTTCCAGGGGCAGCTGGCTGCGCTTGATCCGGCGGCGTTGGCTTCGCCGGAGAGCTGGTGGTCGGTGCTTCTTGAGCAGATGTGGGACGGCCTGCTCTGATCTCGCCCCTGGGCGGGGCAGTGTAGGTGTGCGAGGCGCTTGACCCCCTGTGCGGGGGTCGGGCGCCTTGTGCGTTTCCGCGCCGCCGGGGGTGCCGTCCCTGTGCCGCCGCTTCGCGGCGGATCTTTCCCGCCCACCCACCCGAGCACCCCGGGGTAATCGGGTGGGTGGGCGGGGAAAATCGCCGCGAAGCGGCGGGCTTGGTGCGGCTGCCAAAGCCGTGCCCGTCGCCCTCCGGAGGAACAGCACCCCTCGATTCCGACTTCCGGCAGGAATAGCGCATCCTTGAGCGGATGAGATGAGCGGAGTGTCGCGTTATGAGCACTTCCGCTTGATCCATCAAGATGTGCGCCAATCGCGTAATACGCGCGTGGCGCGTCGGAGGAGGGATTCCAGGATGAGCAGCGGTGCAACGGCCTCGGAGCACGGCTTCGTCTCCGTACGCGGACGTGGCTACCGTCCCGAGCAGGTGGACGCGTACGCCCTCGATCTGTCCCAGGACCGCGACGGCGCGTGGGAACGCGCCGCCCGGCTCACCGTCCTCGCCAAGGAGATGGAGGCGGAGGCGGAACGGCTGCGGGACGTGGTGTCGCGCCTCGCCCCTCAGACGTACGAGACGCTGGGCGAGCGCGCGCGGAACATCCTCGCCCTGAGCGAGGCGGAGGCCGTGGCCGTGCGGGCGGCGGCCGATGCCGACGTGCAGCGCGTGACGGAGTCGGCCGACGCGGAGGCGCGCGAGGTCCGTGAGGCCGCCCGTGCGTACGCCGACGAGATCCTCGGCGAGGCCGACGAACGGGCCCGGCAGCGGCTGCTCGCCTGCCGCGCCACCGCGGACGAATCGCGGATCTCGGCCCGCCGTGACGTGAAGGAGTGGCGCGGCGAGGCCCTCGCCGCGCTGCGGGAGATGCGGGAGCGCAGTGCCGCGCTCCTGGAGGAGCAGGAGAAGGAGCAGGCCGAGCGCTGGGAGGCCGCCGAGCGGGAGATCGCCCTGCGGGAGGCCGAGGCTCAGGCGCACGAGGCTTCGCTCGTGGCCGCCGCCGAGGCCCGCCTGTCCGAGGCCAAGCGGGCCTTCGCGGAGGCGGAGGAGTCCGCTCGGCACGGGCAGGAGGACGCCGAGGCGCGGGGTGCGGAGCTTGTCGCTGCCGCGGGGGCGCGGGAGGAGGGGATCGCCCGGGAGACCGAGCGGTTGTTGCGTGAGCATGGTGAGGAGTGGGACGAGGTGCGGGCGCACATGGAGCATGTGCGGAGCAGTCTCGCTGCGCTGACTGGGCGGGCTGCTGCTGAGGGTGCCCCCTAGCTCTGGGCGGGCTTGTTCAAGGCCGCCGCTTCGCGGCGGATCTTTCCCGCCCACCCACCCGATTACCCCGCGTCGAGTTCCCTTGGGTGGGGTCGTCGTTTGCCTCGCGTCGAGTTGCCTCGGGTGGGGTCGTCGTTTGCCTCGCGTCGAGTTCCCCCGGGTGGGGCCGTCGTATACCTCGCGTCGTGTTCCCTCTTGGGTGGGGCCGTCGTTTGGCCCGCGTCGTGTTCCCTCTTGGGCGGGGTCGTCGTTTGCCCCGCGTTGCGTTCCCCCTGGGTTGGGTCGTCGATTGCCCCGTCGCGTTTTACCTCCTCGTCACCCCCGCCAGGATCCACCCCTCCACCGCCTCGTACCGGCCGCGCTGTTCCTCCGCCTCCCGGCGGCCCGATGACACCGTGCCGAGCCAGCCCAGGAAGAAGCCGAGGGGGATGGATGCCAGGCCTGTCGTCGTGAAGGGGAACCAGTTGAAGTCGTGGTTCGGGAACGCCGAAGTGGGGGCGCCCGAGACCAGGTTGGTGCCCGTCATGAGGATGACGGAGCCGAGCGTGCCGCCGATCAGGGTCCAGAGCAGGCCCCTGCGGGTGTAGCGGCGCCAGAAGAGGCTGTAGACGAGTGCCGGGGCGAGGGCGGACGCGCCCAGGCAGAAGGAGAGCGTCACCAGCGGTTGCAGGTTGTGGTGCTGGACCATGACCGCGAGGGCGATCGCCAGGCCGCCTATGGCGAGTGCCGAGACGCGGGCCAGCGTCATCTCCCGGCGCGGGGTGAGCTCCGTGCGGAGATGCGCGAAGACGTCGTGCGCCAGGGAGTTGGCGCAGGCCAGGATCATTCCGGCGACCGAGGCGAGCAGCGTCAGGAAGATCGCTGTGGTGACCGTCGTGAAGACGAGGGTCTCCGCCGTCGACGCGTTCGCGCCGAACACCGCCTTGGAGCCGAGCAGGTACGCCGTGTTGCCCTGCGGGTCCGCCTTCGCGATCGCCGCCCGGCCGAGCATCGCCGTCGCGCCGAAGCCGACGATCGCGATGATGAGGACGAAGAGCGCCACCGAGGACACCGCCCAGGACATCGAGCGGCGCACCTCGCGCGCGCTGCGCGCCGTGTACATGCGCATCGTGACGTGCGGCAGGCAGGCGCCGCCGAGTACCACCGTCAGCTCCGAACTGATCATGTCCAGACGGGGGTTGGGGCCGCCCTGGAACTGGAGGCCGGACTGGAGGAACGCCGGGCCGACCCCGCTGCCCTTCTCGGCGGCGGCGAGGAGTGCGCCCAGGTCCCAGTCGAAGCGGCGCAGGATCAGGGCGGCGATGACCACTCCGGAGCCGAGCAGCATCACGATCTTCAGGATCTGGATGAGGGCGGTGCCCTTCATGCCGCCGATCGCCGCGTAGCTGATCATGAGTGCGCCGAGTGCGACGACGCATCCCGTCTTCACGCCCTCGCCGGAGAACCCGAGGATGAAGGAGAGCAGGTCGCCCGCGCCCGCCAGCTGCACCAGCATGAGGGGGATCAGCGCGGCCAGTGTCGCCGCGCACGCGGTGATGCGTACGGTGCGGCCCGGCATCCGGCGGGCCAGTACGTCGCCCATGGTGAACTGGCCCGCGTTGCGCAGGGGTTCGGCGAGCAGGAACATCAGGAGCATCAGGGACAGGGCCGTGCTGAGGGCGAGGACGACCCCGTCGTACCCGAGGAGCGCGATGATCCCGCCCGTGCCGAGGACGGTGGCCGCCGAGATGTAGTCGCCCGCGATGGCCAGGCCGTTGCGCATCGGCGAGAGGGCGCCGTAACCCGCGTAGAACTCGCCGAGGTTGTCGCGGTCGGGGCCCGTCATCACGCACAGGAGCAGCGTGAGGGTGACGACGGCGGTGAACGCCACCAGGGACATGGCCTGTGCCGAGTCGGTGGCCAGGGTGATGTCGGCGGCCAGGGCGGTGTCGGTGGTGAGGGTGATGGCGGTGTCGGAGCTCATCGGTTGGCCTCCAACTCCGCCAGTTTGCGCAGCCGTTCGGCCAGTGGGTCGACCCTGCGGCGGGCCGTGAACTCGTACAGCGCTATGGCGATCAGGGTGACGGGCACCTGGCACAGGCCGAGCAGCAGCCCGGTGGTCAGCCCGCCGGAGACCGTGTCCGTCATCAGGGACGGGGCGACGGCGGAGAGGATCAGGAAGAGCGTGAAGTAGCCGAGCGCCGTGAGGGTGGCGACGCGGCGCTGCCAGCGGTAGGCGCTGCGCAGGTGGCGCAGGTCGCTGTGGCGGCCGAGTGCGGGGTGGCGGGGGAGTCTCGGGGGTGGTGGGGGAGGCGGCGGCGCGACGGGCTGCCAGGGATAGGTGGGGTAGGAGGGGGAGGAGTCGTGTGGGGGGAGGTGGGGTTGGTAGGCGGCTTCGGGGTGCTGCGGGTGTTGCGGGTGTTGCGGGTGTTGCGGGGGTTGCGGGGGTTGCGGGTACTGAGGGTGTTGCGGGGGTTGAGGGTTCTGTGGACGGTGGGGGTGCTGTGGGTTGTGAGGGTGGTGGGGCTGGTGAGGGTAGGGCATCCCGGTTCTCCTTGCGCGGCGTCGGTCCGGTGCGGGACCGCAGGGAGCGAGAGGTGAGAATCGAGCACGTTACTTGTAAGTAGTAGAGCCGCGAAGGGTTTTGCACATACTGCTCGGTCGGTCTATTCGGCGGGCCTGTTCAGGTGGCCCTGGCGCGGGGCAAGTTCGGTGTTCTCCGCGCCCTCCAGGGCTCCCACCTCGCCGTTTTCCGGGGCCTTGGCCCCGATTACCGGAAAGCGCCGCGGGGCGATGAACACCAGAACGAGGAGTGCGAGGACCGCCGCGCACCCCGCACCGACGTACACCGTGTCGACCGCCGAGTCGACGGCCCTGCGCAGCCGTTCGGGGTCGGCGATCGAGGCCGGGTCCTCCAGGGCGTGGGCCACCGAGTCCAGTGAGCCCGCGCCGCCGAGCCGCGACGTGAGGACTCCGTTGGCGATCGCGCCGAAGAGCGCCGCGCCCAGGGTCTGGCCTATCTGGCGGCAGAAGAGGATGGACGCCGTGGCCGTGCCGCGCTCCGACCAGCCGACGGTGGACTGCACGCCGACGATCAGCGGCAGTTGGAAGAGGCCGAGCGCCGCGCCGAGCAGCAGCATGATCAGGGCCGGCTGCCAGGCCTGCCCCGGGTAGGGCAGGAAGGGGAACGCGAAGAGGAAGAGCGCGGCCCCGCCGATGCCGATGAGCGCCGTGTCGCGAAAGCCCAGCCTGCGGTAGACGTGCTGGCTCAGGGCGGCGGAGACCGGCCAGCTCAGCGTCATCACGGAGAGCACGAACCCGGCGGCGATCGGCGCGAGGCCGAGCACGGACTGGGCGTACGTCGGCAGGAAGATGGTGGGCGCGACCATCAGGAGGCCGAGCGCGCCGAGGGCGAGGTTGACCGCCGCGATGGTGCGCCTGCGCCAGACCCAGCCGGGGATGATCGGCTCCGCCGCGCGCCGCTCGATGACCACGACGGCCGCCGCGAGCAGCAGCCCGCCCGCGAACAGCGCGAGCGAGGGCGCGGAGAGCCAGCCCCAGGCGACGCCGCCCTGCACGAGCGCGGTGAGCAGGACGCCGCCGCAGGCGAAGACGGCCAGCGCGCCCGCCCAGTCGGTGCGCCCTCGCGTGACCGCCTCGCGCTCCGGCTCGTGCAGGTGGCGCACGATCAGCCACAGGGCCACCGCCCCGATCGGCAGATTGATCAGGAAGATCCAGCGCCAGTCCGCGTACGCGGCGATCAGGCCGCCGAGTGCGGGGCCCGCGATGGAGGAAGCGGCCCATACGGTGGACAACTTGGCCTGGATCTTGGGGCGTTCCTTGAGGGGGTAGAGGTCGGCGGCGAGTGTCTGGACCGTTCCCTGGAGCGCGCCGCCGCCCAGGCCCTGGACGACGCGGAAGGCGATGAGGGCACCCATGTTCCAGGCCACGGCGCACAGGGCCGAGCCGATCAGGAAGAGGATGCTGCCCGCGATGAGGACGGGCTTGCGGCCGAAGGTGTCGGAGAGCTTGCCGTAGATGGGCAGGGTGACGGTGACCGCGAGCAGATAGCCGGAGAAGAGCCAGGAGAAGACGGAGAAGCCGCCGAGGTCGCCGACGATCTGGGGGATGGCGGTCGAGACGATGGTGGAGTCCAGGGCGGCGAGCGCCATGGCGAGCATGAGCGCGGCGACGACGGGTCCGCGCCGCCGTCCGCCGTCCGTGCCCGAACGTATGCCGTCCGTCCCCGAACCTGCCGTGCCGCTCGCTCCGGCTGTACCCACCGAGATTCCTTCCCCCTGCATCTACTTTCTCCGGGCCACCTTCTCACCCGGTGCGCATCCGGGGCAGGGGTGGAGAACATCCGGGCAGGTGGGCCGGTGTCCGCTCGGCAGGAGGGTGGAGCGACCCCGAGAACGGCTCCACCGGCGGGTGGAGATCCCCTAGGGGTTCCTCCGTACTACGGACCGGGGGCCGTTCGTACTGCTGGAGGACGAGAAGGCCTTGGCCGCTTCTTAGATTGGCTTTATGCCGACGGGGTCGGACCAGGGAAAGCTTCCTCGGGTCCGACCAGCCACACCTTCGGGGGTGGGGTTTTCCCCCGCAAAAGACTGCGCTGGGCACCAGCGCGCCGGAGCCCTCGGACGACCAGACTCTTTATGCGTAGCGAACACACCTGACCCGCCGCGTAACCGACTTAGGAGACTTACCGTGACATCGGCTGTAACCATTCCCAGGCACGGGGGCACTGGAGGGCGTACGGCCGTGGCGGCACGGGCGCGCCAGGTCGTGAAGGCGTACGGGACCGGGGAGACCCGGGTCGTGGCGCTCGACGAGATCGATGTGGACATCGCCCGCGGGCAGTTCACCGCGATCATGGGTCCCTCCGGCTCCGGCAAGTCGACCCTGATGCACTGCCTCGCGGGCCTCGACACCGTGTCCTCCGGGCAGATCTACCTCGACGAGACCGAGATCACCGGCCTGAAGGACAAGAAGCTCACGCAGCTGCGCCGGGACCGGATCGGCTTCATCTTCCAGGCGTTCAACCTCCTTCCGACGCTGAACGCCATCGAGAACATCACGCTCCCGATGGACATCGCGGGCCGCAAGCCCGACCGCGGCTGGCTCGACCAGGTCGTGGAGACCGTCGGTCTCGCGGGCCGCCTCAAGCACCGCCCGACCGAGCTCTCCGGCGGCCAGCAGCAGCGCGTCGCCGTGGCCCGCGCCCTGGCCGCGCGCCCCGAGATCATCTTCGGTGACGAGCCGACCGGAAACCTTGACTCCCGTGCGGGCGCAGAGGTGTTGGGCTTCCTGCGCAAGTCGGTGACCGAGCTGGGCCAGACCATCGTGATGGTCACGCACGACCCGGTGGCGGCCTCGTACGCGGACCGGGTGCTCTATCTCGCGGACGGCCGGATCGTCGACGAGATGTACGCGCCGACCGCCGAGACCGTCCTGGACCGCATGAAGGACTTCGACGCGCGGGGGCGTACGTCATGACCGTCCTCAAGACCTCGATGCGCAACTTCTTCGCGCACAAGGGCCGCATGGCGCTCTCCGCCGTGGCAGTGGTCCTGTCGGTGGCGTTCGTCTGCGGCACGCTCGTCTTCTCCGACACGATGAACACGACGTTCGACAAGCTCTTCGCCGCGACGTCCGCCGATGTCACCGTCACGAGCAAGGCGGCGAAGGACTCGGGGGAGACCCCCGAGAGCGGCAGGCCCGAGTCGATACCCGCGTCGGTCGTCGGCCAGGCCAAGAAGGCCGACGGCGCGAAGTCCGCGGAGGGCGCGGTCAGCAGCACCTCCGTCACCGTCGTCAACTCCAAGAAGGAGAACGTCGGTCCCACCGGCGGCGGCCCGACCATCGCCGGCAACTGGACGCACAACGACCTGCGTTCGATGGACATCACCTCCGGGCACGCCCCGCGCGGACCCACCGACGTGATGATCGACTCCGACACCGCCGACAAGCACCACCTCAAGATCGGTGACGAGCTGCGCACCATCGCCGTCTCCGGCGACCACACCGCGAAGATCTCCGGCATCGCCACCTTCAAGGTGACCAACCCCGGCGCCGCGATCGTCTACTTCGACACCGCGACCGCACAGCGCGAACTCCTCGGCGCCACCGGCAGGTTCACGCACGTCAACGTGAGTGCCGCCGCCGGTGTCAGCGACTCGGTGCTCAAGCGGAACGTCGCCGAGACGATGGGCGCGGACGCCTCCGCGTACAAGGTCAAGACGCAGCAGGAGACCTCGGACGACGGCCGCAAGAGCGTCAGCGGCTTCCTGGACGTCATGAAGTACGCGATGCTCGGCTTCGCCGGAATCGCCTTCCTCGTCGGCATCTTCCTCATCATCAACACCTTCTCGATGCTGGTCGCCCAGCGCACCCGCGAGATCGGTCTGATGCGTGCCATCGGCTCCAGCCGCAAGCAGGTCAACCGCTCCGTGCTCGTCGAGGCGCTCCTTCTCGGTGTCATCGGCTCGGTCCTCGGTGTCGGCGCGGGCGTCGGGCTCGCCGTCGGCCTGATGCAGCTCATGTCCGGCATGGGCATGGAACTGTCCACGCAGGACCTCACGGTCAAGTGGACGACCCCCGTGGTGGGCATGGTCCTCGGCATCGTCGTCACCGTCCTGGCCGCCTACCTCCCCGCCAGGCGCGCCGCCAAGGTCTCCCCGATGGCAGCCCTGCGCGACGCCGGGACACCGGCCGACGGCAAGGCGAGCGTCCTGCGCGCCATCATCGGCCTGGTCCTCACCGGCGCCGGCGGCTTCGGCCTCTACACCGCGTCCCAGGCGGACAAGGCGAGCGAGGGCTCGCTCTTCCTCGGCGGCGGTGTGGTGCTCACCCTCATCGGCTTCGTCGTGATCGGCCCTGTCCTCGCCAACGGCGTGGTCCGCGTCATCAGCGTCCTCGTCCTGAGGATGTTCGGCCCCGTGGGACGCATGGCCGAGCGCAACGCCCTGCGCAACCCGCGCCGCACCGGCGCCACCGGCGCGGCCCTGATGATCGGCCTCGCCCTGGTCGCGTGCCTCTCCGTGGTCGGCTCCTCGATGGTCGCCTCCGCCACGGACGAGCTCGACAAGTCGGTCGGCGCGGACTTCATCATCCAGTCCGACAACGGCCAGGCGATCACGCCGAAGGCTGCGAAGTCCCTGGAGAAGGCCGACCACGTCGCCCACATCACCCAGTACAAGGACATCAGGGCGGACCTGACCGCCCCGAACGGCAAGGCCACGAAGAAGGTCGGCCTGAGCGCCGCCGACGCGACGTACGCCGAGGACCTGCGCAGCGAGACCGTCGCGGGCAAGCTCGCCGACGCCTACAAGCCGGACTCGATGTCGGTCGACGAGGACTTCGCCAAGGACCACGGCATCGCTCTCGGCGACAAGGTGAAGCTCGCCTTCGACCACGGCAGGACCGGTGAGATGACGGTCCGGGCCATCACGGCGAGCGGGACCTCGATCGACTCCGGCGCGATGTACGTGAACATCTCGACCGCGGCGAAGTACGTGCCCGCCGACCGGATGCCGCCGAACGAGATCATGTTCGCCAAGGCGGCCAAGGGTCAGCAGGACGCGGCGTACAAGTCGCTGAAGGCGGCCATGGCCGACTACCCGCAGTACAAGGTCATGGACCAGACCGACTTCAAGCAGACGCTGAAGGACCAGGTCGGCCAGATGCTGAACATGGTCTACGGCCTGCTCGGTCTCGCGATCATCGTCGCGATCCTGGGTGTCGTGAACACCCTGGCCCTCTCGGTGGTCGAGCGCACCAGGGAGATCGGCCTGATGCGGGCGATCGGCCTCTCGCGCCGACAGCTGCGCCGCATGATCCGCCTGGAGTCGGTGGTCATTGCCCTCTTCGGAGCGCTGCTCGGCCTGGGGCTCGGCATGGGCTGGGGGGCGACGGCCCAGAAGCTGCTCGCCCTGGAGGGTCTGAAGGTCCTGGAGATCCCCTGGCCGACGATCATCACCGTCTTCATCGGCTCCGCGTTCGTGGGCCTGTTCGCGGCCCTGGTTCCCGCTTTCCGCGCGGGCCGGATGAACGTCCTTAATGCCATCGCCACGGAATAGCTCCCGCTGCGGCGGTCACGGAAAAGCTCCCGCCACGGGGGTGCGGGGAGAACGGCCCCGGCGGCGCGCGTCAGCGCCGCCGGGGCCGCCTGCTTTCGGCCTCCCTGGTGACCGCCGGGGCGGACCGAGCCGCGCCTGTCACTCCGGAGTCGTACGCTGGAGACCCCCGGCCCGTACGACGTGCCGGGCGGTTCGCGTTGCCCCCCGCGCGCCCTGGCACCTGGACGGAAAGCGAAAGCCCACATGAGCCTGCACGGTCTGCTCGACGCTGTCGTCAAGGACTCCGCACTCGCCGAAGCGGTCAAGGCCGCGACCGACGGCAACCGCACCCACGTAGACCTGGTCGGCCCGCCCGCCGCCCGCCCCTTCGCGGTCGCCGCTCTTGCCCGCGAGACGAACCGCACCGTCCTCGCCGTGACGGCGACCGGCCGCGAGGCCGAGGACCTGGCGGCGGCCCTGCGCACGATCCTGCCGCCGGACGGAGTCGTCGAGTACCCCTCCTGGGAGACGCTCCCGCACGAGCGCCTCTCGCCCCGCTCCGACACCGTCGGCCGCCGCCTCGCCGTCCTGCGCCGCCTGGCGCACCCGCGTCCCGACGACCCCGAGACGGGCCCCGTCTCCGTCATCGTCGCCCCCGTGCGCTCGGTCCTCCAGCCGCAGGTCAAGGGCCTGGGAGACCTGGAGCCCGTGGCCCTGCGCACCGGTGAGTCCACGGACCTGAACGAGACCGTGGAGGCCCTCGCGGCAGCCGCGTACTCCCGTGTGGAGCTGGTCGAGAAGCGCGGCGAGTTCGCCGTGCGCGGCGGCATCCTGGACGTCTTCCCGCCGACCGAGGAGCACCCCCTCCGCGTCGAGTTCTGGGGCGACGACGTCGAGGAGATCCGCTACTTCAAGGTCGCCGACCAGCGCTCCCTGGAGGTCGCCGCGCACGGCCTGTGGGCGCCGCCCTGCCGCGAGCTGCTCCTCACGGACGACGTGCGCGAAAGGGCCGCCGCACTGGCCGAGGCCCACCCCGAGCTCGGTGAGCTGCTCGGCAAGATCGCCGAGGGCATCGCCGTCGAGGGCATGGAGTCCCTCGCCCCTGTCCTGGTCGACGACATGGAGCTGCTGCTCGACGTCCTGCCGGAGCACAGCATGGCCGTGGTCTGCGACCCCGAGCGCGTGCGCACCCGCGCGGCCGACCTGGTGGCGACCTCGCAGGAGTTCCTCCAGGCCAGCTGGGCCGCGACGGCCGGTGGCGGAGAGGCCCCCATCGACGTGGGCGCGGCCTCCCTCTGGGGCATCGCGGACGTCCGCGACCACGCGAGCGACCTCGGCATGATGTGGTGGTCGGTCTCCCCGTTCGCCGCCGACGAGGACCTGGACGAGGACACCCTCAAGCTCGGCATGCACGCCACCGAGACCTACCGCGGCGACACCGCGAAGGCGCTCGCCGACACCAAGGGCTGGCTCGCCGACGGCTGGCGCACGGTGTACGTGACGGAGGGCCACGGGCCCGCGGCCCGCACCGTCGAGGTCCTGGGCGGCGAGGGCATCGCGGCCCGCCTCGACGCCGACCTCAGCGAGCTCACGCCGTCCGTCGTGCACGTCTCCTGCGGCTCGATCGACTTCGGTTTCCTGGACCCGGCCCTCAAGCTCGCGGTCCTCACCGAGACCGACCTCTCGGGGCAGAAGGCGGCCGGCAAGGACGGCCAGCGGATGCCCGCGCGCCGCAGGAAGACGATCGACCCGCTGACCCTGGAGGTCGGCGACTACATCGTCCACGAGGGGCACGGCGTCGGCCGCTACATCGAAATGGTGCAGCGCACGGTCCAGGGCGCCACCCGCGAGTACCTGGTCGTGGAGTACGCCCCCGCCAAGCGCGGCCAGCCCGGCGACCGGCTCTACATCCCCACCGACCAGCTGGAGCAGATCACCAAGTACGTCGGCGGCGAGGCCCCCACCCTGCACCGCCTGGGCGGCGCCGACTGGACGAAGACGAAGGCGCGCGCGAAGAAGGCGGTCAAGGAGATCGCCGCCGACCTCATCAAGCTCTACAGCGCCCGCATGGCGGCCCCCGGCCACGCCTTCGCCCCCGACACCCCCTGGCAGCGCGAGCTGGAGGACGCCTTCCCGTACGTGGAGACGCCCGACCAGCTGACCACCATCGCCGAGGTGAAGGACGACATGGAGAAGACGGTCCCGATGGACCGCCTGATCTGTGGCGACGTCGGCTACGGCAAGACGGAGATCGCCGTCCGCGCCGCCTTCAAGGCGGTCCAGGACGGCAAGCAGGTCGCCGTCCTCGTCCCGACCACGCTCCTGGTGCAGCAGCACTTCGGTACGTTCTCCGAGCGCTACTCCCAATTCCCCGTCAAGGTAAGGGCGTTGAGCCGCTTCCAGACGGAGACGGAGTCCAAGGCGACCCTGGAGGGCCTGCGCGACGGCTCGGTCGACATCGTGATCGGCACGCACCGCCTCTTCTCCTCCGAGACGAAGTTCAAGGATCTGGGCCTGGTCATCGTCGACGAGGAGCAGCGCTTCGGCGTCGAGCACAAGGAGCAGCTGAAGAAGCTGCGGGCCAACGTCGACGTCCTGACCATGTCGGCCACCCCCATTCCCCGTACGCTCGAAATGGCCGTGACCGGCATCCGCGAGATGTCGACGATCACCACGCCCCCCGAGGAGCGCCACCCCGTCCTGACCTTCGTCGGGCCCTACGAGGAGAAGCAGATCGGCGCGGCCATCCGCCGTGAACTGCTGCGCGAGGGCCAGGTCTTCTACATCCACAACCGCGTCGAGTCCATCGACCGGGCGGCGGCCCGCCTCAGGGACATCGTGCCCGAGGCGCGCATCGCCACCGCGCACGGCCAGATGTCCGAACAGGCCCTGGAGCAAGTGGTGGTGGACTTCTGGGAGAAGAAGTTCGACGTGCTCGTCTCCACGACGATCGTCGAGTCGGGCATCGACATCTCGAACGCCAACACGCTGATCGTCGAGCGCGGCGACAACTTCGGCCTCTCGCAGCTCCACCAGCTGCGAGGCCGCGTGGGCCGAGGCCGCGAGCGCGGTTATTCGTACTTCCTCTACCCGCCGGAGAAGCCCCTCACGGAGACGGCCCACGAGCGCCTGGCGACCATCGCCCAGCACACGGAGATGGGCGCGGGCATGTACGTGGCGATGAAGGACCTGGAGATCCGCGGCGCGGGCAACCTCCTGGGCGGCGAACAGTCGGGACACATCGCGGGCGTCGGCTTCGACCTCTACGTACGCATGGTGGGCGAGGCCGTGGCCGACTACCGCGCGTCCCTGGAGGGCGGCGTGGAGGAGGAGCCGCCGCTGGAGGTCAAGGTCGAGCTGCCGGTCGACGCGCACGTCCCGCACGACTACGCCCCCGGCGAGCGCCTTCGCCTCGCGGCCTACCGCTCGATCGCCTCCGCGAGCAGCGAGCAGGACGTCAAGGCGGTGCGCGAGGAACTCACCGACCGCTACGGCAAGTTGCCCGAGCCCGTGGAGAATCTCCTCCTGGTGGCGGGCCTGCGCATGCTGGCGCGCGCGTGCGAGGTCGGCGAGATCGTGCTGCAGGGCAACAACATCCGGTTCGCGCCGGTGGAGCTGCGGGAGTCGCAGGAGCTCAGGCTCAAGCGGCTCTACCCCGGCACGGTCATCAAGGAGAACGCCCACCAGATCCTCGTCCCGCGCCCGAAGACGGCGAAGGTCGGCGGAAAGCCGTTGATCGGGCGTGAACTCCTGGGCTGGGTCGGGGAGTTCCTGACGACGATCCTGGGGTCGTAGCGCGCGGCTCCCTCAGGGGGCGCAGGCGTCGGCGATCGAGCGGCTGTTCTCGTAGAGGTGGTGGCGCGTGACCCGTCCGTCCTCGACGGTCAGGCGCAGCGCGAAGGGTCCCTCGAAGGACTTGCCGGTGTCGCGCACGGTGCCCCAGAGGCGGCCGAGGATCACCGCGTCCGCGCCGTCGACGAGGATCGTGTCGACGGTGGCGCCTGCCTTCTCCGGGACGGTGTGCGCGGCCAGTTCGGCTGCCTGGGCCGCGCACTCGGCGGCGGTGGACCGCGGCCGGATCCACGGCACGCCGGGGTTCTCGGCGAGCAGCCAGTCGACCTCGTCGGCGAAGAGGGCGGTGAGGGCCTCGGTGTCGCCCGTCAGCCTGTGGTTCAGGAAGGCCTGGACGGCGGCGCGGGTGGCGTCTTCGGTGGTCATTCGGGCTCCTCGGTCGGCGTTCCTGCGGGTGTCGTCGATACTTCCGCAGGGCCGGGGGCGGGTCGATTACGTCGGAGGTAATGCGGGGGACGTTATGGTCTAAACCAGTCACTCGGTACGGTGGCGGTGCGGGACGAGAGCGTGTGAGCCAGGGGAGGGGAAGTGCCGTGGGGCATGGGGCCGTTGTGGGGCTCGTCTGTTTTCCGGTGAAGTCGATGCTGGGCCAGGAGCGCGAGCGGGTCGTCGTCGACGAGCGCGGCGTGGCCGGTGACCGGCTGTGGGCCTTGCGGTACGAGGACGGGAAGCTGGGGAGCGGCAAGAACCACCGCCGGTTCCGGCGCACGCCGGGGATCCTTGAGCACACCGCCGTGTACGACGCCGAAGGGCCGGTCGTCACCACGCCGGACGGCGAGACGCTGCGGCCCGGCGATCCCCGCATCGGTGAACTCTTCGGCGGGGGTGCGGAGTTGGTGCGCGAGGGCGAGGCGAGCCATCAGGACCTGGGTGCCGTCTCCCTCGTCGGCACCGCGTCGTTGCGCGCGCTCGGCGAGCTGCTCGGCGACCGGGACCCCGTCGACGTACGCCGGCTGCGCAAGAACATCGTGATCGGGACCGACGAGCCGTGGGTCGAGGAGGACTGGGTCGGACGCGAGATCGCCTTCGACGGCGGCCTGCGCCTTCGCGTCACCGATCGCATCGACCGCTGTGTCATGACCAACCAGGCCCAGCGCGGCCTTCCGGCGGACAGCCGCATCCTGAAGACGCTCACCGCGTCGCGCGGCATGTGCATCGGTGTGTACGCGGACGTCGTGACGCCCGGCGCGCTCGTACTCGGGGAGAAGGTGGCCGTCCAGTGAACCGCCGTACCGGCGCGGTCCGGGCGGCGCTGCTGCTCGTGCTCCTCGTCACGGGGTCCGTCACCGGCTGCACGCCGCAGGAGGAGGGCAGCGGCTCCGCAGGGCCCGACGCCAAGGCGGGGCCCGCGCTCGCCGCTGTCGACGCGCTCACTGTCAAGGGCCGTGCGCCCAGGACGGGTTACGACCGCGACCGGTTCGGCAGCCCCTGGGCCGACACGGACTCGAACGGCTGCGGCACCCGCGACGACATCCTCAAGCGCGACCTGGAGGACGTGAAGTACCGCGAGGGTGACTGCGAAGTGGCCTCGGGGTCGCTCTCGCCCGACCCCTACACCGGCAAGGACGTGACGTTCGTGCGCGGCCGCAGCCAGGTCGACATCGACCACCTCGTGGCTCTCTCGGACGCCTGGCAGAAGGGCGCCGGCACGTGGGAGCCGAGCAAGCGCATCGCCTTCGCCAACGACCCGCTCAATCTCCTCGCCGTCGACGCGGGCCCCAACCGTGGCAAGGGCGACGGCGACACGGCCACGTGGCTGCCGCCGGACAAGGGCTACCGGTGCGCCTACGTGGCCCGGCAGGTGGCGGTGAAGAAGAAGTACGGGGTGTGGGTGACGGGCGCCGAGCGGGACGCCATGAAGCGGGTCCTGACGGGCTGCCCGCAGGAGAAGCTGCCGACCGGGGGCAGCCCGACGGCGGCGCCCGGACGGTTCCACGCGCGCTGACCGGCCGCTCTCGTCCGTGCGCTCGTACGCCCTTGCGCGCGTACGAGCGAAAAATCGCTTAACAGGCGGGTCATGGCCCGCTAGCGTCCCGGACATGGACCTGAAGATCACGACGCTGGCCGAGCGGCCCGAACTCGCCGGGCCGCTCTGGGAGATGGACGACACCTGGCCGGAGTTCATCGGCAACGACCCCATCGCGTGGTCGCTGATCGGGCGGATCGTCAAGGAGTTCCCCGATTACGTCCTGGTCGCCACGGACGAGCGGGGCGCGGTCGTCGCCAAGGCGTTCAGCGTGCCGTTCGCCCTGCGTGCCGACGGGCGCGGCGAGCTGCCGGACGGCGGCTGGGACCAGGTCATGCTGTGGGCGTTCTCGGACCTGCGGCACGGCAGGAAACCCGACACGGTGAGCGCGATCGAGATCACCGTGGAGAAGTCCTTCCTCGGGCAGGGAGTGTCCGGGCGGATGCTCGCCGCGATGCGCGAGAACGCACGCGCGCGTGGCTTCGCGGAAGTCGTCGCTCCGGTGCGCCCGAACGCCAAGCACCTCGAACCGGCCGCACTGATCGACACGTACGCACAGCGCAAGCGGGACGACGGTCTGCCCGCCGACCCGTGGCTGCGGGTGCACGTGCGGGCGGGCGGCACCATCGCGAAGGTGGCGCACGCGTCGATGACGGTGTCCGGATCGACCGCGCAGTGGCAGGCGTGGACGGGCCTTCCGTTCGACACGGCGGGCCCCGTCGAGGTGCCCGGTGCGCTGGTGCCGGTGCACTGCGAGCCGGAGCGGGGCTACGCGGTGTACGTGGAGCCGAACGTGTGGGTGCGGCACGTGCTGTGAGCCCGTGCCGCACCCTCGTGTGCCCTGCGCGTTCAGCCCGCGAGCTTGTCGATGTCCATGACGTCGCCGGTGGGCGGCGTCGCGTCGACCGGCTCGTCGAACTCGCTGAACGCCAGGCTCTCCGGCGTCTTCGCGGTCTCGTTCACGACCTTCAGCAGGTACGGCTTGCCCTCCGTGGCGACGTAGAGGGTGTACCGGTCGGCGCCGTCGCTCTCGGTGAGCGTGAGGGCCGGTGTGCCGTCGACCGTGGTCGGCTTCCCCCTGCGGGCGGCGGAGTTGACGTCCTTGAACTCGCCGAGCAAGACGTCCAGATCGCAGAACGAGGCGATGTCCTTCGCGTCGGCACCGGTCGCGGCCGTCTTGACCCACCTGCCCGCGAGCATGTCCACGGCGGCCTGGGTGTCGGCCGCGGGCTCGCCCTTGCCCTGGGCGCGCAGGAACTCCTCGTCGTACTTCATGTAGACCGTGCTCGCGGTCGTGATCAGGTCGAGCGAACCCTCCCCGCCCATCCCCATCGTGCCCGCGCACCGGCCCTTGGTGTCGAAGGCCATGTCCAGCTCGATGGTGCCGGCCTCGTCCGGGACGCGGCCCTTCACCCTGAGGGACGAGGCGTCGGTCGTCGCCCGCACGGCCTTGTCGACGATGTCCGGCCCGGACAGGCCGGGGAACGGGCCCGCCTCTTTCTTCGGCGCCTCTTTCGCGGTCTTCTCCTTGGCGGTGCCCGACCCGCCGGACCCGGCGGATTCGGTGCCGCAGGCGCTCAGGCCGACGGCCGCCGAAGCGGCCAGGCACACGGCGGCAAGAGTGGTACGTCGCATGAAGATCCCCCCACGGGACTCGGAAGTGCTTTCGCCATCTCAGCAGAGGCTGTGAACCGAGTCAACACGGATTGAGATGGACTGTGGGTTAACAGTCGTGAAGGGGGCGGTCGTGCGCGGATGGGTATGATCGGCGCCACAGCGCCGCGGTGGGCACACCCGCGGCGGGGGCAGCGCGACCGAGGGGAGCCAGTCGGTGCGGGACAACACGACAGAGGTGACCGCCGCCGGGATCGCCCGGCTCGCCGGCGTCGGCCGTGCGGCCGTCAGCAACTGGCGCCGCCGCCACCCCGACTTCCCCAAGCCCGTCGGCGGCACCGAGACCAGCCCCTCCTTCGCACTCGCCGAGGTCGAGGAGTGGCTGCGCACCCAGGGCAAGCTGGGAAAGCTGGGCGAAGTACCGCTCAAGGAACGCGTCTGGCAGCACCTCGCGGGCCACCCTGAAGGCCCGGTCACCGCGCTCCTGCACGCGGGCTGCGCCCTGCTCCTCGTACGCGACCGGCACCCGGACTGGCTCACGGTGAGCGCGGTGTCGGACGAGCGGATGGCCGAGCTGCTCCCGGGGGTCCTGGAGGACGTGGTCGCCCCGCGGTTCGGCGGGGGAGCGGAGGGTGCGCGGCAGGCCGTGTCCGTCCCGGACGCCGGGCGCCTCCTGCCCTCCGTGCCGCTCCTGCGCGGCGTGGCCGAGCTGGCATCCGAGCTGGGCGCCCGGCAGACGTACGAGTTCCTGATCGGGCGGCACATCGACGCCAACCCCCGGCAGTACACGCTCACTCCGGCAGGCCCCGCCGACCTGATGGCCGCGCTCGCCGGGCCCGCGACGGCCGTGCTCGACCCGGCCTGCGGCACCGGAGCCCTGCTGCGAGCCGTCGAGCCGCGCCCCGACCAGTGCCTCCACGGCCAGGACAGCGCCCCCGAACTCGCCGCCCTCACGGCCCTTCGCCTGGCCCTGCACTCCGACGCCACCGTGCGCGCCGCCGCCGCCGACACCCTGCGCGCCGACGCCTTCGGCCAGGCTCGGGCCGACGCCGTGCTCTGCCACCCGCCGTTCAACGAGCGCAACTGGGGGCACGAAGAACTCGCCTACGACCCCCGCTGGGAGTACGGCTTCCCGGCCCGTACGGAGTCCGAACTCGCCTGGGTCCAGCACGCGCTGGCCCGGCTCCGGGACGGCGGCACCGCCGTCCTGCTGATGCCGCCCGCCGCCGCGTCCCGCCGCTCGGGGCGCCGGGTCCGGGCCGATCTGCTGCGCCGCGGCGCCCTGCGTGCCGTGATCGCGCTGCCCGCGGGCGCCGCGCCCCCGTACAACATCCCGCTGCACGTGTGGGTCCTGAAGAAGCCGGTGCCCGGCGCGCAGGCCTCGCCCGAGCTGCTCCTCGTCGAGACGGCGGGGCTCGCCGCGGCCGACGGCAGGGACCGGCAGGCGTGGCGCCCGGTGCAGGACGCGGTGGTGGACGTCTGGCGGCGCTTCGACCGGCACGGGAGCGTCGACGAGCAGCCGGGGCTCGCGCGTTGCGTGCCGGTGCTCGAACTCCTCGACGACGAGGTCGACCTGGCCCCGGCCAGGCGCCTTCCGCCACCGGCCGCGGGCGGCGGTGCGGGGGAGCTCGCGGCCGTCCGCGAGCGGCTCGGGGACGCCGTGCGGCGGACGGCCGACCTCATGCCGCCGCTCGCCAAGAAGGGCGACGCGGCCCACCGGCCGGTGACCACGGTGGGTGAACTCGCCCGCGCGGGTGCGCTTTCGCTGCGTACGGGTCCGGTGTCCGGGGCCGCGGCGCCCGGCGTCACGCGGGTCCTCACCGAGCACGACGTGCTGGCCGGAACGGAACCCTCCGGCTCGGTCGACCCCCTACGGGAGCCCGCCGCCCCACTACAGGAGAGTGCCGTCGGCGAAACGGCCGACTCCGTGGTGACCCGGCCCGGCGACGTCGTCATCCCCCTCTCCGGCGGCGGGACCGCGGCCCGCGTCATCGACGAGACCACGGCCGGAGCCGCGCTCGGCCGGGGACTCACCCTCCTGCGCCCCGATCCGGCTGCCCTTGACCCGTGGTTCCTCGCCGGGTTCCTGCGCGGCACCGCCAACAACCGCCAGGCGAGCAGCTACGCCTCCACCGCCGCCCGGCTCGACGTCCGCCGCATCCGTCTTCCGCGCCTGCCCCTCGACGGACAGCGCGGCTACGGAGAGCGGTTCCGCGCGCTCGCCGCCTTCGAGGACACCCTGCGTCTCGCGGGCAGGCTGGGCGAGCAGTTGGTGCGCGGACTGCACGACGGACTGACGGACGGCACGCTTCCGCCGGAGTGACACGACTGGGTTCCGCCGGAGTGACACGACCGGGTTCCGCCGGGGGCCGCGATCAGGACGTGACCAGTACGGCAACGGTTCGGTACAACACGGGACCGCTTCTCCTTGTCGGCCTATACGCTCGAATCCGCACTCGTTCGTATGTCGACCTTCGGCCGTGCGTTCCCCCAGGCGAACGCACGGCCGCATCAGGCACCAGGAGCAGCCATGCACGGCCACGGCTATGCGCCGCAGCAACCGCCGCCGACCTCCGGCAGCACTCATGTGACGCTGCGCGTGGTGTTCGTGGTCCTCGCCGTGGTGACATGCGGTCTGCTCGCCTGGGCGCCGATGCTGCGGCTCGCGATCGTGACCCGCAAGTCGTACGACTGGGTCCTGTTCGGGCTCGTGACCGCGCTCGACGTGACGGCTCTGGTGCTCGTGGGCATCGACCCGGGCGAGGACGAGTTCCAGGGCCCGGGCAACGCGGGCATGGTCGTCCTGCTGAGCACACTGGTGGCCGCCGTCGCCTACTACCTGTTCGCGGACATACGGCACTTCAGCCGCTTCCGGCAGCCGCAGTACATGGGCTACGCAGGACCGCAGCCCACCTACGGCTACCCGCAGCAGCCCGGACCCGCCCCCGTCCACCTCCGGCCCACGCAGCCGCACCAGCCGCCGGCCCAGCAGACGCCGCCCCCGCCCACGCGCCCCGCACCGGCCCGCATCCACCAAGTACAGGCCGAGCTCGACGAGCTCAGTGACTACCTGCGCAAGCAGGAAGGCGGCAACTGACCGTGTCACCGGGGACGGGCGGCCGCGTTGTCGCCGGGCGCTACGAACTCTCCACGCTCATCGGCCAGGGCGGCATGGGCCAGGTCTGGACGGCGTACGACCAACGCCTCGACCGCCGCGTCGCGGTCAAGCTCCTGCGCCCCGACCGGGTCGCGGGCGCCGAGGCCGAGGAGCTGCGCCGCCGCTTCGTGCGCGAGTGCCGCGTCACCGCGCAGGTCGACCACCCGGGCCTGGTCACCGTCCACGACGCGGGCACGGAGGGCGAGGACCTCTACCTCGTCATGCAGTACGTCGACGGGGCGGACCTCGGCGACCACCTCGCCGAGCACGACCCCTACCCCTGGCAGTGGGCCGTCGCGATCGCCGCGCAGTTGTGCGCCGTGCTCTCCGCGGTGCACGCCGTGCCGATCGTGCACCGCGACCTCAAGCCGCGGAACGTGATGGTCAAGCAGGACGGCACCATCTCCATCCTCGACCTGGGCATCGCCTCGGTCATGGACACCGACACCACCCGCCTCACGCACACCGGTTCACCCATCGGCAGCCCCGCGTACATGGCGCCCGAGCAGGCGATGGGCGGCGCGGTCGGCCCGTACACCGACCTCTACGCCCTGGGTGTCCTCCTCCACGAACTCCTCAGCGGAGACGTGCCGTTCTCCGGCTCCACCGCGCTCGGCGTCCTGCACCGCCACCTCTACGAACCGCCGCTCCCCGTCCGCCGGCTGCGCGCCGAGGTCCCCGAGGCCCTCGAAGCCCTCGTGCTCCGGCTCCTCGCCAAGGACCCCCAGCACCGGCACGCCAGCGCCCAGGAGGTCTACGAGGAACTGGCCCCTCTCCTGCCCGCGCGCGGCATACCGACCGGCGGCCCGCTCGACCCCACCCGCCCCTTCCTGCGCCCGCACGCGCCGTGGCCCGACCGCGCGGCGACACCCGCGCCGACCCCCGCCATCCAGCCGGACAGGACCGACAAGGGCCAGGTGCCGGGCGGACCCGGCAGCCAGACGGACGTCGTCCGCGCGGTCGACGAGGTCAAGCGGCTCCTGGGCGAGGGCCGCATCACCCAGGCCGTGGACATCCTCGGCTCGATCCTGCCCGCGGCCGCCGCCAAGCACGGAGAGCACTCCCCGGTGGTCCGCTCCCTGCGCAAGCAGTACGCGGCCACCCTCATGGACGACGGCCAGTACCGCCGCGCCCTGCCCGAACTGCGCCGCCTCGCCGACGAGCGCGCCGCCGAGTCCGGCCAGGCCGACCCGCACTCCCTCCAGTTCCGCTACGAGGCCGCGCAGTGCCTGGAACAACTGGGCGAACCGGCGGCGGCACTCGCGGAGTACCGGGCGCTCCTCCCTTACTACGAGAACCGCTACGCCTCCGACGACCGCGAACGCCCCCTCGAAATCCGCCGCCGCATCGGCCACCTGCTCCTCGCACTCGGCGACCGCGCGGCGGCGCACGACACGCTGGCGCGGCTGCTCATGGACGCCGAGCGGATGCATGGCGTGGGGCACCCGTTCCCGGCGGAGATCAGGCGTACGTTGCAGTGGCTAGGACAAGTGCGCGGTTAGTGAGGGCCATGGGTGCCCCAACTCCACCCGAATCGTTGGTCGAATGGGTGGCCGAGAGACCGGCCACTGCCTAACATCGATCACCGCAAGACTTTGTGCACCGCCGCACAATCTCTCGACCGGGAGGCTCACTTGCACCGCCGCCGTCGCACCGCGCTCACCCTCTCCGCCGCCGCGATCGCCGCGGCCCCCCTCCTGACCGCCTGCGGCAGCGAAGCCCACCCGGGCGCCGCGGCCGTCGTGGGCAACGACCGGATCACGGTCTCGCAGCTGGAGGGCCGGGTGAACGAGGTGCGGGACGCGCAGCGCGCCGCGATCCCGGACGAGCAGCAGTACGAGCAGGCCATCGCCAAGACCGGCGGCCTCACCCGCAGCACGCTGCACACGATGGTCCTGGACAAGGTCCTCCACCAGGCCGCGGCCGACGCGGGCGTCGAGGTGTCGCGCCGCGACATCCAGACGATGAGAGCGGGCCTCGAACAGCAGGCGGGCGGCAAGAAGGCACTCGAACAGGGCTGGCTCCAGCAGTACAGCGTCGCCCCGTCCCGCCTGGAGGACAGCCTCCGTACGGAGATCGAGGCGCAGAAGCTGGCGAAGGTCCTCGGCGCGGACATGAACGCCCCGGAGGGCCAGGCCACCTTCTGGAAGGCACTCTCCAAGGCCTCCAAGAAGCTGGACGTCGACCTGAACCCGCGGTACGGCACGTGGGACGTGGACAAGAGCAAGCGCGCGGACTCGAAGACGCCGTGGGTGCGTGAGGTGTCCGGGGACGGCGCGGCGGGTCCCAAGCAGGCGTAAGAGGAGCCCGATCCGGCGCGGGGAGAGGGCTGCCAGTGCCGTGGGTTACGTTCGACGGGTGAACGAAACCACGCCCCCGGCCGACGCCCCCGGCCGCGTCATCCTCCTCACCACCAGCCACCGGGTGGCCCCCGGCCTGCTCTCCTGGCCCGCGTGGCAGGCCCTGCACGAGGCCGACGAGGTCCTGTGCGCCGACGCCACGCACCCCCAGCTGCCGTATCTGCACGAGGCGGGTGTGACGGTGGACCACGCCTCACCCACGGCGCAGGACCTGGTGGCGGCGTGCGCAGGCGACCGCACGGTCCTGGTCATCGCCACGGCCGAGGGGGACCGCGCCCTGACGGACGGCCTGGCGAGGCTCGCGGGCTCGGGCCGCGTGTCGATGCCGGACCTGGAGCTGCTCCCGGCTTCGTACGACCTGCCGGGCGCGCGGCTCCTGGACCTGGTCCAGGTCATGGACCAGATCCGGGGCGAGTGCCCCTGGTCGTCCCAGCAGACGCACAAGGGCCTGGCGAAGTACGCGATCGAGGAGGCGTACGAACTGGTCGAGGCGATCGAGGAGGGCGACAGGGAGGAGCTCCGCGAGGAGCTGGGCGACGTCCTGCTCCAGGTGGTCTTCCACGCGCGGATCGCCGAGGACGACGAGGATTCCCCCTTCTCTGTGGACGACGTGGCGGGCGGAATCGTCGAGAAGCTGATCCACCGCCACCCGCACGTCTTCGGCGACGACTCGGCGGACACCCCCGAGGACGTGAAGGCGCACTGGCTCCGCACGAAGGCGGAGGAGAAGCAGCGCTCATCCCTGACAGAGGGAATCCCCCTGGGCCAGCCGAGCCTCGCCCTGGCGGCGAAGCTGGCGTCCCGGGTGCGGACAGCGGGCCTTGAGGTGTCCCTGCCCTCGGGGGAGGGAGTCGGCTACGAACTCCTCGCGCTTGCCCTGCGCGCGGAGGCAGCGGGGGTCGACCCGGAGGCGGCGCTGCGGGGCGCGGCGCGGGCTTATCGGGATGCGGTGCGCGCTGCCGAGGCGGTCGGATCACCTTCCGATTGATGTACCTACACGATGTAGGTACATTGAGGGCATGGAAACCATCGGCCTGCGCGAGCTGAACCAGAACCCCTCCAAGGCAGTGGCCCGGGTACGGGCCGGGGCGTCGATACTCGTCACCGACCGGGGCAAGCCGGTCCTGCGCATGGTTCCGGAGACCGAAGCGCCCGGCACGTTGCAGCGCTTGCTCGAATCGGGCGACGTCACCGCGCCCGCCGAGCAGGGCATGCCCGAGGTGTTCACCGATCTCGCACCCGAACTCGGCAGTCTCTCCGACGTCCTGCTCGAAGAGCGCGACAGGGAGCGCCGCCGGTGATCTACCTCGACAGTTGTGTGCTCCTGAAGTTCATCAAGCCGGAGAAGGAGACCGAGGCGCTGCGCGCCTGGAGGGCCGGGCTGCCGGACGGGACGGAGCTGCTCGGCAGCGAACTGGCCCGCCTGGAGATCACCCGGACCCTGTATCGCGCGGGCGTCGACCATCAGCGCGTCCCCTTCTTTGTGGGGCAGGCCGTACGCGGTGTCTATCTCGCCGACGTCACCACCACGGTCATGGCGCGGGCCGCCGCCTATCGGACTCAGCGGCTCGGCACGCTCGACGCCATCCACCTGGCGAGTGCGGACCCCTTCCGGCAGGACATCACGGAGTTCGTCACCTACGGCCAGGAACTAGCCCGCGCGGCCGAGGAGCTCGGCTTTCCGGTGAGCTCCCCGGCGTAACGGACCAGCGGCGCGGGGGCGCGGGGAGCCGGATACCGTCAGGGTCATGCAAGACCAGCCGCCCGCCCCCGCAGAGCCGTCCCCCACAGAGGCCACCCCCGCGGCCTGCCCCGCAGGGGCCCCGCCCGAGGCCCAGGGGTCAGACGAGGCCCAGGGGCCAGAGCTCTTCACGTGGGAGTTCGCCACCGACCCCTACCCCGCCTATGCCTGGCTCCGCGAGCACGCCCCCGTGCACAGGACCCGGCTGCCCAGCGGTGTGGAGGCCTGGCTGGTCACCCGGTACGTCGACGCCAAGCAGGCGCTCGCCGACCAGCGGCTCAGCAAGAACCCCGCCCATCACGGCGAGCCCGCGCACGCGAAGAGCAAGACCGGCATCCCGGGCGAACGCAGCGCGAACCTGATGACGCACCTGCTCAACATCGACCCGCCGGACCACACCCGCCTGCGCCGCCTCGTCTCCAAGGCCTTCACGCCCCGCCGTATCGCCGAATTCGCGCCCCGCGTCCAGGAGTTGACCGACCGGCTCATCGACCAGTTCGCGGAGAAGGGGGAAGCCGACCTCATCCACGACTTCGCCTTCCCCCTCCCCATCTACGCCATCTGCGACCTGCTCGGCGTGCCCCGCGAGGACCAGGACGACTTCCGTGACTGGGCGGGGATGATGATCCGCCACGGCGGAGGGCCCAGGGGCGGTGTCGCCCGGTCGGTGAAGAAGATGCGCGGGTACCTCGCCGAGCTGATCCACCGCAAGCGCCTCGAACCCGGCGACGACCTCATCTCCGGGCTCATCCGCGCCTCGGACCACGGTGAGCACCTCACCGAGAACGAGGCCGCCGCGATGGCCTTCATCCTTCTCTTCGCCGGGTTCGAGACCACCGTCAATCTCATCGGCAACGGCACCTACGCCCTCCTCACCCACCCCGAGCAGCGCGAGCGGCTCCAGGGCTCCCTCAGGGACGGCGACACCGGCCTCCTGGAGACCGGTCTTGAGGAGCTCCTCCGCTTCGACGGTCCCGTCGAACTCGCCACGTGGCGGTTCGCCACCGAGCCGCTGACCATCGGAGGGGAGGACATCGCCGCCGGCGACCCCGTCCTCGTCGTCCTCGCCGCCGCCGATCGTGACCCCGAACGCTTCGACCGGCCGGACACGCTCGACCTCTCCCGGCGCGACAACCAACACCTCGGCTACGGCCATGGCATTCATTACTGTCTCGGTGCGCCGCTCGCCCGGCTCGAAGGGCAGGCCGCCCTCGCGACTCTTCTGCGGCGCCTCCCTGACCTGCGACTCGCGGTGGAACCTGGTGATTTGAGATGGCGCGGCGGGCTCATCATGCGCGGACTCCGCACGCTGCCCGTGGAGTTCACACCCGCACAGCAGAGCAAAGATTCGACCCCGGAAACGACGTTTAGCTGACGGACCGTCAAGACTGTGACTTTCACGTGATCTCCGCTGCATCGACTTGTGACAAGCGTTCGACTGCCGCTACGTTCACCGACGACTCGGCATCCCGTGCCGCAGTCGTCGCTCCAGTCACGCGAAAGGCAACCGCATGATCTCCGGCAATGGTCGTCACCGACGCCCCCGCCAGGCCCCGGCCCTGATCGTCGCGGCAGGAGTCGCAGGATCGGCCATCGCCATCCCGCTGCTCGGCGCCACCAGTGCGAGCGCGGCGGACACCGCCACGTGGGACAAGCTCGCGGAGTGCGAGAGCGGCGGATCCTGGAGCGCGGACGCCGGCAACGGCTACTACGGCGGGCTCCAGCTCTCGCAGCAGGTCTGGGAGGAGTACGGCGGCCTCGACTTCGCGCCGAGCGCCGACCAGGCCAGCCGTTCGCAGCAGATCTCCGTCGCCGAGAAGGTTCTTGACGACCAGGGGATCAGCGCCTGGCCCAGCTGCGCGCCGATCGCCGGTCTCACCCAGGACGGCGCCGCCGCCGACGTCGACCCCGGCGCCCCGATCACCACGGTGCCGTCGGACGAGCCGTCGGAGTCGACCGAGCCCGGTGACGGTGAGTCGGCCGAGACGGGCGAGCCGAGTGCGTCGCCGAGCGAGTCGGCCGATCCCTCGGACGACACCAAGTCTTCGGACAAGCCCTCGGCGAAGCCTTCCGAGAAGCCCGACGCCGACGACGAGACGCGAGACAAGAATCACGACGAGTCGGGTGAGCCGGGCAAGTCGGGTGAGTCGGATGAGTCCGGCGACTCGGGCAAGTCCGGTCAGAACGACGAGGCTTCACCCGCCCCCGGCACCCCCGCCGGTGAGGGTGAGGGCCGCCACCGCGGCGGCAGCGCGGACGACAAGGCCTCCGACGGCGCCACCCGCGAGGGTTCGGGCCGGCACGCGTCCCGTGGCGACGAGCGTCAGAAGGACGGCTCCGACGGGACGTACACGGTCCGCTCCGGAGACAGCCTCTGGGGCATCGCGGACGACCTCGACGTGAAGGGCGGGTGGGCCGAGCTGTACGAGGAGAACGAGAAGTCGGTCGGCTCCGACCCCGATCTCATCCTTCCCGGTCAGAGCCTCGATTTGGGCGAAAAGTAGGGGTAGTTGGCGAGTCGCTTTGCGCTTGATGTCCCAATTGGCGCAAGTGAGAGATGGGTCTCAGAAGCCCTGATCGTCTTTGAGTTTCGGCCGATCGCATGTCTACGGTCGTGACCGCTCGCCACAGCGGGCCCCGCCGGTCGGTACGCCGAGTCCTGCCAACGGCCGTTCGGGAACAGTCGTCGCGTAAGCGCCGTAGGCAGGAGCGGGGGAACCAAGGTTTCCGCCGGGCCCGGCCGTTCAGCATCGCGAGAGCGATGCGAAGAGACGGACGGGAACGGCTAGGGGTTAAGCCGCGCTCAGGAAGCGCGGCCGGGCAACTTCATCGGCCCGAACCCGACAGCTCACCTCGCAGGCGTCGGTGAGGGGATCACTCATGCTGTTTTCCAGCAAGGGCAAGCACCGCCGCCCGTCCAAGGCCACCCGTGTCGCCACGCTCGCCGGCGTCACCGGTGTAGCGGTCGCCGCCCCGCTGATGGCGGCCGGCTCGGCCTCCGCCGCGACCAACTCCGAGTGGGACGCCGTCGCCCAGTGCGAGTCGGGCGGCAACTGGTCCATCAACACCGGCAACGGCTACACGGGCGGACTGCAGTTCTCGTCCTCCACCTGGGCCGCGTACGGCGGTACGAAGTACGCGCCCACCGCCGACAAGGCCTCCAAGGCCCAGCAGATCGAGATCGGCGAGAAGGTCCTCGCGGGTCAGGGCAAGGGTGCCTGGCCGAGCTGCGGCGTCGGCCTCTCGGGCGCCTCCAACGAGGGTGGCGGTGCGCAGGAGAGCGCCCCGCAGCAGACCCAGCCCCAGGAGCAGCCGAAGAGCCAGCCCAGCGCCCAGACCGAGCAGCCGCAGCAGGCCGCTCCGAAGGCCGAGGCCCCCAAGACCGAGTCCAAGAAGACCGTCGAGACCCCGACCGGCAAGAAGGTCAAGAAGGGCGACGGCGAGTACAAGGTCAAGAAGGGTGACACCCTCTCCAAGATCGCCGAGGCGAAGGACGTCAAGGGCGGCTGGCACAAGGTGTACAAGCTCAACGGCGACATCATCGACAACGCCGACATGATCTACCCGGGCCAGCAGCTCCACCTCAGCTAAGCGCTGAGAGCTGAGCGGCGGCGCTTCGGCGGAGGCGCCGCCCGCCCACCCCCGTCCCCACGGGTCCACCCCGTCCCGGTGCGCGTATCCCCCGTACGCACCGGGGCGGGGTTCTTTTTTGTCCGCACCGCTTTGTTCCGTTCGGAAACTTTTTGCTCTCGGTTTGTCCACAGGACGGTCGCTCGGCTGGCTGTTGCCCGGGAGCCGGTTAGGCTCGTGTCCGCGAGGCCAACGCCCCGCGTACCCGCGTCACATCCCAGAAGGAGATGCTCGTGCCGTCCATCGACGTCGTCGTAGCCCGGGAAATCCTGGACTCCCGAGGCAACCCCACGGTCGAGGTCGAGGTCGGCCTCGACGACGGCAGCACGGGTCGTGCCGCCGTTCCGTCCGGTGCTTCCACCGGTGCTTTCGAGGCCATCGAACTCCGTGACGGTGACCCCAACCGTTACCAGGGCAAGGGCGTGGAGAAGGCCGTCCTCGCCGTCATCGAGCAGATCGGCCCGGAGCTCGTCGGGTACGACGCGACCGAGCAGCGCCTGATCGACCAGGCGATGTTCGACCTCGACGCCACCGACAACAAGGGCTCGCTCGGCGCCAACGCCATCCTCGGCGTCTCGCTCGCCGTCGCGCACGCCGCGTCGGAGGCCTCCGACCTCCCGCTCTTCCGCTACCTCGGCGGCCCGAACGCGCACCTGCTGCCCGTTCCGATGATGAACATCCTGAACGGCGGGTCGCACGCCGACTCGAACGTCGACATCCAGGAGTTCATGATCGCGCCGATCGGCGCCGAGTCGTTCTCCGAGGCCCTGCGCTGGGGCACCGAGGTCTACCACACGCTGAAGAAGGTCCTGAAGGACAAGGGCCTCTCCACCGGCCTGGGCGACGAGGGCGGCTTCGCCCCGAACCTGGACTCCAACCGCGCCGCGCTCGACCTCATCCTCGAGGCCATCAAGCAGGCCGGTTACGTCCCCGGCGAGCAGGTCGCGCTCGCGCTCGACGTCGCCGCGTCCGAGTTCTACAAGGACGGCAAGTACGAGTTCGAGGGCAAGTCCCGCTCGGCCGCCGAGATGACCGAGTACTACGAGGAGCTCGTCGCCGCGTACCCGCTCGTCTCCATCGAGGACCCGCTGTTCGAGGACGACTGGGCCGGCTGGAACGTCATCACCGAGAAGCTCGGCGAGAAGGTCCAGCTCGTGGGCGACGACCTGTTCGTCACCAACCCGGAGCGCCTGGCCCGTGGCATCGAGGAGAAGTCGGCCAACGCCCTCCTGGTGAAGGTCAACCAGATCGGTTCGCTGACCGAGACCCTCGACGCCGTCGAGATGGCCCAGCGCAGCGGCTTCAAGTGCATGATGTCGCACCGCTCCGGTGAGACCGAGGACGTCACCATCGCCGACCTCGCCGTCGCCACCAACTGCGGCCAGATCAAGACCGGCGCCCCGGCCCGCTCCGAGCGCGTCGCCAAGTACAACCAGCTGCTCCGCATCGAGGAGATCCTCGACGACGCGGCCGTCTACGCCGGTCGCAGCGCCTTCCCGCGGTTCCGCTTTGCGGACTAATAGGCACAGCAAGGGCTGAGCCGTAGCCACGCTGTAGTTACGTACGTCCCCGTACTCGGTCCCGTACCGTGTGCGGGGACGTACGCGCGTGTGAACGGGAGGCGGGGACATGGCCGTGAAGGACCGGGACCGGTTCTCCACCGCGACCAGGCTGCGGCTGCTCGGCGAACAGACCGCGGAGCGTGTCTACCGCTCCCAGACCAAGCGCCAGGCCCGCCGCTCCCGGCTCACGGGACGCGCCGCGCTCCTGGCGCTCGTGCTCTGCTCGCTGGTCGTCGCGCTCGCCTACCCGATAAGGCAGTACGTCTCCCAGCGCGCGGAGATCGCCGATCAGCGCAAGGAGCAGGCCGAGCGCCGCGAGAACGTCGAGAAGCTGCGGGACGAGAAGGCCCGCTGGCGGGACGACGAGTACGCGGAGCAGCGCATCCGGGACCGGCTGCACTATGTGATGCCGGGCGAGACCGGCTTCACGGTGGTCGACCCCGAGGCGGCGAAGAAGCAGCACACCGACCAGGGGGCGGCCGCCAGGCCCTGGTACTCGAACGTCTGGGACGGCGTCGACAAGGCCGACCGCCCGGACGACGACGACTGAGCGACATCAGAACCTCTGACATCCGAGTCCGAGCCCCACAGAACTTCTACGGAACCGATCGAAAGACAGGCATGGAAACGCCCCCGCCGACCACCCCGCGCACCGAGCCCACCGACGCCGACGTCGAGGCCTTCAAGCAGCAGCTCGGCCGCCCGCCGCGCGGCCTGCGGGCCATCGCCCACCGCTGCCCGTGCGGGCAGCCGGACGTCGTCGAGACGGCGCCGCGCCTTCCGGACGGGACGCCGTTCCCGACGACGTACTACCTGACGTGCCCCCGCGCGGCCTCCGCGATCGGCACGCTGGAGGCGAACGGCGTCATGAAGGAGATGACCGAGCGCCTCGCGACGGACCCGGAGCTCGCCGCCGCGTACCGCGCGGCGCACGAGGACTACATCGCGCGCCGCGACGCGATCGAGGTCCTGGAGGGCTTCCCGAGTGCGGGCGGCATGCCGGACCGCGTGAAGTGCCTGCACGTCCTGGTCGGCCACTCCCTGGCCGCGGGCCCCGGAGTGAACCCCCTGGGCGACGAGGCGATCGCGATGCTCCCGGAGTGGTGGCGCAAGGGCGCGTGCGTGTCCCTGCCGGAGGAGTAGGTCGGCGTCCTCGTTGCCGAGCTGCCGAGCTGCCGAGTACCGATTCAACTGAGGAGCCCCCAGAGTGACCCGCGTAGCTGCCATCGACTGCGGCACGAACTCGATCCGCCTGCTCGTGGCAGACGCGGACCCGCAGACAGGCGAACTCGTCGACCTGGACCGCAGGATGACCATCGTCCGCCTCGGCCAAGGCGTCGACAAGACGGGCCGTCTGGCTCCGGAGGCCCTGGAACGCACCTTCGCGGCCTGCCGCGAGTACGCCGAGGTCATCAAGTCCCACGGCGCCGAACGCCTCCGCTTCGTGGCGACCTCCGCCTCCCGTGACGCCGAGAACCGCGACGACTTCGTACGCGGCGTCCTGGACATCCTCGGCGTCGAGCCGGAGGTCATCAGCGGTGACCAGGAGGCCGAGTTCTCCTTCACGGGCGCGACGAAGGAGCTGGCGGGCAGCGACCACCTCGCCAAGCCCTACCTCGTCGTGGACATCGGCGGCGGCTCCACGGAGTTCGTCGTCGGCGAGGACCACGTCCGTGCCGCCCGCTCCGTCGACATCGGCTGCGTGCGCCTCACGGAGCGGCACATCCGCACCGACCCGCCCGCTCCCGCCGAACTGGACGCCGTACGCGCCGACATCGAGGCCGCGCTCGACCTCGCGGAGGAGACCGTGCCGATCCGCGAGGCGCGGACCCTGGTCGGCCTCGCGGGCTCGGTGACCACCGTGTCCGCCGTCGCGCTCGGCCTCGACGCGTACGACTCCGAGGCGATCCACCACTCCCGTGTCTCGTACGAGCGGGTCAGCGAGATCGTCGGACGCCTGAGCCGGGCCACGCACGACGAGCGCGCCGCGATCCCGGTGATGCATCCGGGGCGCGTGGACGTCATCGTCTCGGGCGCGCTCGTGCTTCTTTCGATCATGGAAAGGACCGGGGCCCGGGAGGTCGTCGTCAGCGAGCACGACATCCTCGACGGCATCGGCTGGTCGATCGCCTGAGCGCGTCATGTAGCGTCTGAGCGGCCGTCGAGGGGGTCGAAAGGCCCCGCGGCGACACGCCGTCGGGAAACTTCGTGAAGTTCTTCACAAGGAAATCGGCTCGGTTGGACGATGTTCAGGGGTTCCGGACCCCTAAAAGTGATCCCAGAGGGCCTCGCGACCCGCGATGGTGAAGGTTCGCGAGTGGGCCCGGAGCGTGGGCCGGGGGAGTGGTTCACTGGGCCCCGGAGGCCAGAGCGGCAGCTCACAAGGGGTGCACAACGTCTCGGGTCATCCCGTGGTTCCCCTGGGGCGTCATGACCTGCGTCACGTGGGCGGCGAAGTGTAGCAGAGGGCCTACCCATGCTTGTGAAGGGGCGCACGAGCGACCCCCCTCGGGCGGGTGGATACTCGATGGCATGAGCACCACGGAGCGTCCCAGGATCCTCGTAGTAGGCGGTGGGTACGTAGGCCTGTACGCAGCTCGGCGCATCCTCAAGAAGATGCGCTACGGAGAGGCGACCGTCACGGTCGTCGACCCCCGGTCGTACATGACCTACCAGCCCTTCCTCCCCGAAGCCGCAGCCGGCAGCATTTCGCCTCGGCACGTCGTCGTCCCGCTGCGACGCGTGCTGCCCAAGGCGGAAGTTCTGACCGGCCGGGTCACCACCATCGATCAGGACCGCAAGGTCGCGACGATCGCCCCCCTCGTGGGCGAGGCGTACGAGCTGCCTTTCGACTACCTGGTCATCGCGATGGGCGCGGTCTCCCGCACCTTCCCGATCCCCGGCCTCGCCGAGCAGGGCATCGGCATGAAGGGCATCGAGGAGGCCATCGGCCTGCGCAACCACGTCCTCGAGCAGCTGGACAAGGCTGACTCCACGACGGACGAGGACGTCCGCCGCAAGGCGCTGACCTTCGTCTTCGTCGGCGGTGGCTTCGCGGGTGCGGAGACCATCGGTGAGGTCGAGGACATGGCCCGCGACGCGGCCAAGTACTACAACAACGTGAAGCGCGAGGACATGCGCTTCGTGCTCGTCGACGTCGCGGACAAGATCCTCCCCGAGGTCGGCCCGAAGCTCGGCCAGTACGGCAAGGAGCACCTCGAGGGCCGCGGTGTCGAGGTCTACCTCAAGACCGGCATGGACTCCTGCGTGGACGGCCACGTGGTGCTCAACAACGGCCTTGAGGTCGACTCCAGCACCATCGTGTGGACCGCCGGCGTCAAGCCGAACCCGGCGCTCGCCCGCTTCGGTCTGCCGCTCGGCCCCCGTGGCCACGTCGACACCCAGACGACCCTCCAGGTCCAGGGCACCGACTACATCTGGGCCGCGGGCGACAACGCCCAGGTGCCGGACATGGTCGGCCGCAAGGCCGGCAACGAGAACGCCTGGTGCCCGCCGAACGCCCAGCACGCGCTGCGGCAGGCCAAGGTCCTCGGCGACAACGTGATCTCCGGCATGCGGGGCTTCCCGCAGAAGGAGTACAGCCACGCCAACAAGGGTGCGGTCGCCGGTCTGGGCCTGCACAAGGGCGTCGCGATGATCGTCATGGGCAAGATGAAGATCAAGCTCAAGGGCCGTCTGGCCTGGTACATGCACCGCGCGTACCACGGCATGGCGATGCCGACGTTCAACCGCAAGATCCGTGTCTTCGCCGACTGGACGCTCGCGGTCTTCCTCAAGCGTGAGGTCGTCTCGCTGGGCGCCATGGAGACGCCGCGCGAGGAGTTCTACGAGGCCGCCAAGCCCGCGCCGAAGCCCGCCGCGGCCAAGGCCGAGCCGGTCGCCGCCGGGTCCGCCGGGTCCGCCGGGTCCGCCGGGTCCGAGGAGAAGGCCAAGGCCTCCTGACCTCCGGTCGTTGAACAGCCCCGAAGGGGCCGTCCGCCATCCGTGGTGCGGGCGGCCCCTTCGGGTTTTTCCGGCCCTTTATACGTGTTGGCTACATGTATTTTGCCGATCCGTGACGCGGCAACGGGACTGCGGGAGCGCCCGGTTGGTGTTTACGTGGTGTTGAACCTATCCGGGATATCCCGAATCACGGAGGTGTGCACCATGCCCGATGCCGCACGGCGGCTGAAGAGCCTTGCCGAACAACTGCTGGGAGCCCCGCTCCCCGTACGTATTCGTGCCTGGGACGGTTCCGAAGCAGGCCCGCCGGGCGCCCCCACCCTCGTCGTACGCAACCGCCGCGCCCTGCGCCGCCTCATGTGGAAGCCCGGCGAGCTGGGCCTCGCCCGTGCCTGGGTGGCCGGGGACCTGGACGTCGAGGGCGATCTGTACGCCGCGCTCGACCGGCTCGCCGGTTTCATCTGGCAGCGCGAGGAGGACGCACGGACCCTCAGGGAGTCCCTGCGCGACCCCGAGTTCCGCTCCGCCGCCCGCTCCCTGATCGGCCTCGCCGCGCCGTTCCTGCCGCCGTCCCCGCCGCAGGAGGAGATGCGCAGGCGTGGCACCCTCCATCTGCACACCAAGGGCAGCGACCGCCAGGCCATCAGCCACCACTACGACGTGGGCAACGACTTCTACGAGCTGGTGCTCGGCCCCTCGATGGTCTACTCGTGCGCCTACTGGGAGTCAGAGGACTCCACCCTCGAGAACGCCCAGCGCGACAAGCTGGAGCTCATCTCCCGCAAGCTCGACCTGAAGCCCGGCATGCGGCTGCTCGACGTCGGCTGCGGCTGGGGCTCCATGGCCATCCACGCGGCGCGCGAGCACGGCGTCACCGTCGTCGGCGTCACGCTCTCCCAGGAGCAGGCCGCGTACGGCAGGAAGCGCATCGCGGAGGAGGGCCTGACCGACCGGATCGAGATCCGCGTCCAGGACTACCGCGACGTGCGCGACGGTCCGTACGACGCGATCTCCTCCATCGGTATGGCCGAACACGTCGGCGCCGAGCGGTACTTGGAGTACGCACACGACCTGCACGCCCTTCTCAAACCCGGTGGGCGCCTCCTCAACCACCAGATCGCGCGCAGGCCGCAGGCCGACGAGTCGTCGTACACGGTGGACGACTTCATCGACGCCTATGTCTTCCCCGGCGGTGAGCTCGCCCCCGTGGGGTCCACCGTCGGGCTCCTGGAGCGCGCCGGGTTCGAGGTGCGCGACGTCGAGGCGATCCGCGAGCACTACGCCCTCACGCTGCGCCGCTGGGTCGCCAACCTGGAGGCCCACTGGAAGGAGGGCCAGCGGCTCACGTCACCGGGCCGCGCCCGCATCTGGCGCCTGTACATGGCGGCGTCCGCGCTCGCCTTCGAGCACAACCACATCGGCGTCAACCAGGTCCTCGCGGTGAAGACCTCCGAGGTGGGCGCCTCGGGGATGCCGCTGCGGGCCCGCGACTGGAACTAGGCGGCACGAGGCGGTGCGTACGTGAACGAGTGGGGCCCCGGGCGGCGATCGCCCGGGGCCCCACTCGTTCACGTAACGGCCGGTGCTACTCGGCCTTGATCGCCATCAGCGGGTTCAGCTTGGCCGCGCTGCGGGCCGGCCACATCGCCGCGAGGACACCGACGAGGCCCGCGATGCAGAGGAAGATCGCGATACGGCCGAGCGGGATCTCCATGGAGTACGTCTTCACCGTGCCGGAGATGCTGTTGCCCGCGACCCAGCCCATGAAGAGGCCGAGGCCGATGCCGAGCACCGCGCCGAACAGGGAGATGATGACCGCCTCCAGGCGCACCATCTGCTTGACCTTCGCGCGGTCGAGGCCGATGGCCCGCAACATGCCGATCTCGTGCTTCCGCTCGAAGACCGACATGGCCAGGGTGTTGATGACGCCGAGCACCGCGATCAGGATGGCCATCGCCAGGAGGCCGTAGAGCATGTTCAGCATCATGTTGATCGCGCCACCGATCTCGTTGCTGATCGCGTCCTTGTCCTGGATCTTCAGGGCGGGGTTGTCACCGAGCGCCTTGACGATGGAGTCCTCGGCCTTGTCGGAGGTGCCGCCCGCCATCTTCACCAGGACCTGCTGGTCGGTGATCTTGGACATGTGCGCGTCGACCACGGAGAGCGGCGTGAACAGGCCGTTGATCATCTCGTTCTGCTCGTAGATGCCGGCGATCTTCAGCTTGACCGTCTTGTCGTCGTCGAACTTCACCGGGACGGTGTCGCCGGTCCTGAGGCCCTTCTTGTCCGCGGTCTTCTTGTCCAGGAGCGTGGAGTCGCCCTTCAGGCCCGCGAGCGAGCCGCTGGTGAAGTCCAGGCTCGCGACCTTGCCGAAGTCCTTCTCGTCGACGCCGGTGACCTGGTTGTACGAGCCGTCCAGCTCGCCGTAGGCCGTGCGCAGCGGGCTGCTCGCCTCGACGTCGGGGAGCTTGTCCAGCTTCTCGCGGACCTCGGGGGTCAGCGGCTCGTAGTTGGCCATGGAGACGGTGTAGTCGGCCTTCAGGGAGCCCGCGGCCATCTTGTTGATGGCGCTGCTCATGGAGGTCGCGACGACCGTCATCGCCGTGATGAGGGTCAGGCCGATCATCAGCGCCGCGGCGGTGGACGCCGTACGGCGCGGGTTGCGCACCGAGTTGAGCCGGGACAGCTTTCCCGGGACGCCGAACGGCTTCAGGAGCGGGGCCGACGCGGCGATGAAGGGGCGCGACAGGAGCGGCGTGAGGACGATGACGCCGACGAGGATGGTCGCGGCGCCCCCGGCCATCACGTAGTTGTCGTCCATGAACATCATGACCGTGCCGATGGCGACGATGACCGAGCCGATGGTGTTGCGGACGACCAGGCCACGTGCGGTCGGCGTCGCGTGGACGCTGTTCATCGCGGCGACCGGCGGGATCCGCGCGGCGCGGCGGCCCGGCAGCCAGGCGGCCAGCATGGTCACGACCACGCCGATGATCAGGGCGACGACGATCGTGAGCGGGGCGATGACGAGCGGCCCGTCGGGCAGCGAGGCGCCCGCGGAGTTCATCAGGGACTCCAGGCCGACGGCCACGCCGATGCCGAGCGCGAAGCCGGTCACGGCGGCCACCAGGCCCACCAGGAACGCCTCGATGAGCACGGAGCGCGTCACCTGACGGCGGGAGGCGCCGACGGCGCGCATCAGGGCCAGTTCCTTGGTGCGCTGGGCGACCAGCATGGTGAAGGTGTTGGCGATGATGAAGATGCCGACGAAGAGCGCGATGCCGGCGAAGATCAGCAGGACCTGGCTCATCGAGCTGGTCTGCTGCTCGATCATGCGGTCCTGGTCGGACTTGAGCTCGGCGCCGGTGACGGCGTCCGTGTCCTTCGGCAGGATCTTGTCGACCGAGCTCTTCAGCGCCGTCTCGGAGGTGCCCGCCGCGGCCTTCACGTCGATCTCGTCGTACTCGGTCTTGCCGAGGGCCGTGCGCGCGGTGTCGTTGTCGAACACCACCAGGCTGCCGCCCGCGAGGACGCTGCCGTCCTCGGTGTCGAAGACGCCGCTGACCTTGGCCTGCTTCACCGGTCCGTCGGTGGAGTAGCGGACGGTGTCGCCGACCTTGTAGCCGGTGCGCGCGGCGGTGCGGGAGTCGAGGGCGATGTCACCGGCGGACTTCGGGGCGGCGCCCTTGGTGAAGTCGTAGCGCGGGTCCTTGCCGTCCTTGCCCGGGAAGTAGTTGGCGCCGGAGGTGCCCCACTCGCCGCCCACCAGCTTGCCGTCCTTGTCGGCGAGCGCGGTGAAGCCGGAGACACCGGCGATCGCGGAGTCGGCGCCGGGCAGGCTGCCCGCCTTCTTCACGAGGGAGTCGGTCAGGCGCGGCTTCTGCTTGGTCTCGTCGTCCTCGCCGCCGAACTGCTGGATGGCGACGGAGACATGGTCGAAGCTCTTCGCCGACTTGTTCTTGTAGGCGTTGCCGAAGGTGTCGGTGAAGACCAGGGTGCCGGAGACGAAGGCGACGCCGAGCATGACGGCGAGCACGGTCATCAACAGCCTGGCCTTGTGCGCGAGCACGTTGCGCAGGGCGGTACGGAACATGGGAGTCAAGTCCTGGTGGGAGAGAAGAGGAGCGCCCCAAAGGGGCGCGGGGAACTGCGCGACCAGCCACGACGTACGCGCAGGCGGCGAACCTGCGGACGTGGCACGGCGCTAGCTCGTTCGTCCCTTGGCGTCGAAGGCCTTCATCCGGTCGAGCACGCCGTCGGCGGACGGATCGACCATCTCGTCGACGATGCGCCCGTCGGCCAGGAAGATCACGCGATCCGCGTACGCCGCGGCCACCGGGTCGTGGGTGACCATCACGACGGTCTGGCCCAGTTCGCGTACGGAGTTGCGCAGGAAGCCGAGGACCTCGGCGCCCGAGCGGGAGTCCAGGTTTCCCGTGGGCTCATCGCCGAAGATGATGTCCGGCTGAGAGGCCAACGCACGGGCCACGGCGACACGCTGCTGCTGCCCGCCGGACAGCTCGGTGGGCCGGTGCTTGAGCCGCCCGGCCAGGCCGACCATGGCGATGACCTGCTCAAGCCACGCAGTGTCCGGCTTGCGGCCCGCGATGTCCATCGGCAGCGTGATGTTCTCCAGGGCCGTCAGCGTCGGGAGGAGGTTGAAGGCCTGGAAGATGAAGCCGATCTTGTCCCGGCGGAGCTTGGTGAGCTGCTTGTCCTTGAGGGTGGACAGCTCGGTCTCGCCGATCCGCACGGAGCCGCCGCTGAAGCTGTCGAGCCCGGCGACGCAGTGCATCAGGGTCGACTTGCCGGAGCCCGACGGGCCCATGATCGCGGTGAACTCGCCCTGCCGGAAGTCGACGGAGACATGGTCCAGGGCGACCACCTGGGTCTCGCCCTGGCCGTACACCTTGGAGAGGTCCGTGGCGCGCGCGGCCACTGCGGTGGTGCGGGCGGCGAAGGGGGTGGTGGTCACGGGGCGGTGCTCCTGTCGGGACGACGAGTGGGGACGTACTCCATCGTGCTTGCGGATCCGCGCCGTGTAGTCAGCCGCTGTTCCGGTTCCGAGGGCCCTCTCCAGTCGGACTCGAGGCGCTTGTGTCATACCTGGGGATGACCTCGGCCCCTGACACGGGTAGCACCTGCCAGTGACCCGGGGACATTCCGGAAGCGGCTAAATTCCGTCATTCCGTACCGGAGGGCGCACAGCGGTGGAAGGGCCTGCGGCATGTACCGATGGGCTGTACCGGTGGCTGATGCACCCTCAGACGTCAATAAAATAAGACAACATCGGGCTGTTGTTCCGCTGTTCGGGGGACGCCTCCCGATAGGGTCGAATCACTTGATGCGGAGCCCATGGCCTGCCCGGATGGTGGAATGCAGACACGGCGAGCTTAAACCTCGCTGCCCCTAGCGGGCGTGCCGGTTCAAGTCCGGCTCCGGGCACCTCCACCAAGCCGTCGGCGCTATGGCGCTACGGCATCAGTACGCCGTTGAAGCGGGCCGCCGTGTGCAGGTCCGCCTCGATCGCCGCCGCCGTCTCGCGCAGCGCGGGAAGCAGCGCCTCGATGGTCTCCTCCAGCGGGGCGGTGCCCGCGTGCTGGGCCACGTTCAGGGCGGCGACCACGCGTCCTGCCGCGTCCCTGAGCGGTACGGCGACCGAGCGCAGGCCCTCCTCCAGCTCCTCGTCCGCGGTGGCGTGGCCGTCGGCGGCGGCCCGGTCGAGGATGCGGTGCAGGGCGGCCGGGTCGGTGACGGTGCGCCGGGTGAGGGGCTTGGGCGGGGCCGCCTCCAGGAGGCGCGCGCGCTCCGCCTCCGGCAGCCCGGCGAGCAGGACGCGGCCCATGGCCGTGGGGTAGGCGGGGAAGCGCGTGCCGAGCGTGATGTGGACGCTCATCACGCGGACCGTCGCGGCCCGCGCCACGTACAGGATGTCCGTGCCGTCGAGCACTGTCACCGAGGCCGACTGGTGGACGCGGCCCGTCAGTTGACGCAAGTGCGGCTCGGCGATGTCGGCGAAGCCGAGGCGGGAGAGGCGGGCGTAGCCGAGCTCCATGATGCGGGGGAGCGGGCGGTAGAGGCGGCCGTCGTGCGCCGCGTACCCCTCGGCCTCCAGGGTGTGCAGACAGCGGCGTGCGGTGGCCCGTGGCAGGCCCGTGGCCGCGGCGACGGCGGTGAGCGGGAGGCCGTCGCCGCGGGCCCGGCCCAGGGCGCGCAGGACGGTGAGGCCGCGGGCGAGCGACTGGAGGAAGCCGGGACCCAGTTCGGCCTTGGCGTCCGCCGTGGCGGATTCCTGAACCTCCGTCAATTCAGGCTCCGCGTACGTGGCTTGTGCGGTCGGCAGGGACTCCAGGAGCGCCGCTTCCGCGCGCAGCCTCGGCAGCACAAGATCCGCCAGGCCCTGTGCCGTGTGCCTGCTGGTGTGGCTCACCGCGGACAGGGCGTACCGGGCGCGGCCCGTCGCGTCGCGCACCGGGACCGCCGTCGCGATCAGGCCCGGCTCGATCAACTGGTCGTCCAGGGCCCAGCCCGTCACGCGCGAGCGCTCCACGCGGTCCGTGAGGTCCGGGGGTGTGGACGCGGGGCCCGGCGGCAGCGCGGGGAAGGCGCGCCCCTCGGGGTCGGCGGCCACCCGGGCCCGCCACGCCGCCCACGCGGCCTCGTCCCACTCGGCGGCGAACAGCGCGCCCGGCGCGCACCGTTCGGCGGGGAGCAGATCGCCGATGCGGAACGCCACCGACATGGCGCGGCGCCGCGCGGCCTGCGTCACGAAGCGGACGCCGTCGCCGTCCGGCACCGCGAGGGACACCGACTCGTCAAGCTCGTCCGCGAGCCGTGCGGTGCGCGCCGCGACCTCGCCGCTGAGCCCGCTCGCCGCGAGGTAGGCGTTGCCGAGCTCCATCAGGCGGGGCGTGAGGTGGAGTTCCTGGCCCTGTTCGCGTACGTACCCGATGCGGGCCAGGGTCGCCACGACCCGGTCCACCGTCGAGCGGGCCAGGCCGGTGGCGCGGACGAGGTCGCCCGCCCTGGCCTGGTCGGCGACCGCGAGGGCGCGAAGGACCGCGAGGCCGCGCTCCAGGGGGCGTACGGACTCTTCGCGTACGGACTTTTCGCGTACGGACTCTTCTGGCATGGCGCCGCTCCTCGCGCGGGGGTGGAACCGGGCGCACCGAAAGTGGCTGCCCCGCAACCGTTGACAGCCGCTGGGTCCGGTCGGAGACTCCCGTCAGCACATTATGAACGAAAGTTCACCAGACGAACAAGTGGAGGGGTCGGCCGATGCGCACCACCGTCGGAATCATCGGAGCCGGACCGGCGGGCCTGCTCCTCGCCCGCCTGCTGCACAACGCCGGCATCGATTCCGTCGTCCTGGAGACCCGGGACCGCGCCTACGTCGAGCAGCGCCAGCGCGCCGGGATCCTGGAGCAGGGCACCGTCGACGTCCTGCGCGAGGCGGGCGCCGCCGCCCGCATGGACCGCGAGGGCATCGGGCACGACGGCATCGAGCTGCGCTTCGACCGCCGCAGGCACCGCGTCGACTTCCCCGCGCTCACGGGCGGCCGGTCCGTGATGGTCTACGCCCAGACCGAGGTCTGCAAGGACCTCATAGCCCTCCAGCTCGCCGCCGGCGGCCCGCTGCTCTTCGAGGCCGAGGCGCTCGCCGTCGAGGGCGCCGAGACCCAGAGCCCGCGCGTCCGCTTCCGCCACCAGGGCCGCGAGGACGTCCTCGCATGCGACTACGTGGTGGGCTGCGACGGCTCCTGGGGCGTGGCCCGCAAGGCCGTGCCCGCCGATGTCTCACGGGTCTTCGAGCGGACGTACCCCTTCGGCTGGCTCGGCATCCTCGCCGACGTGCCGCCCTCGCACGACGAACTGGTCTACGCCCGCCACGACCGCGGCTTCGCCCTCCTGTCCATGCGCTCGCCCACCGTCACGCGCGCCTACCTCCAGGTCCCCGCGGGCACGGACGCCGCCGACTGGGGCGACGAGGAGATCTGGGACGAGCTCGACCGCCGCCTGGAGACGGACGACCCCGCCTGGACGCTGAAGCGCGGACCCATCACCTCCAAGTCCGTCACCCCCATGCGCAGCCACGTCCACGAGCCGATGCGCCACGGACGCGTCTTCCTCGCCGGGGACGCCGCCCACATCGTCCCGCCCACCGGCGCCAAGGGCCTCAACCTCGCCGTCGGCGACGTCGTCACCTTCGCCCGCGCCCTCGCCGAGTACCGCGAGACCGGCTCCGACGCCCGCCTGGAGGCGTACTCGGAGACCTGCCTGCGCCGCGTCTGGCAGGCCGAGCGCTTCTCGTACGCGATGACCACGATGCTGCACCGCGCCCCCGAAGCCACCCCCTTCGACGACCGCATCCAGCTCGCCCAGCTGGACCGCATCGCCTCGTCGCGCTCGGCCGATGCCGACCTCGCGGAGAGCTACACCGGATTCCCGCTCGACTGAACGCATCCCCGTCCCCACCAGGTCCCACAAAGAAGTGAGAACCCCGTGACCGCTCCCCAAGGCGCCGCTCCCGAGCGCACCTTCAGATCAGTGGCCCCCGTCATAGCCCTGTGCTGGCTCGTCGTCTTCTTCGACGGCATGGACGTCAACATCTACGGCGCCGTGATGCCGCACCTCATCGACGACAAGGGCTTCGGCTTCACCGCGTCGACCGCGGGCACCATCGGCTCCTGGACCACCTTCGGCATGCTCATCGGCGCCCTCGGCTGCGGCACGCTCACCGACTGGGTCGGCCGCAAGCCGATGGTGACGGGGAGCGTCGCGCTCTTCTCCCTCGGCTCCGCGGTCTGCGCGCTCGCGCCCACCGCCGCCGTCTTCGGCGGCGGACGGTTCATCGCCGGGCTCGGGCTCGGCGGCCTGATGCCGATCAGCCTCGCGATCGTCGCCGAGTTCGCGCCGCGGCGCAGGGCCGCGCTGGCCACCGGCCTGATGATGACCTCGTACCACGCGGGCGGCATGGCGGCCACGGGCCTCGGACTCTGGCTCGGGCCCGACCACGGCTGGCGCGTCGTCTTCTGGGCCGGCGTGATCCCCGCCGTCGTCGCCATCCCCCTCGTACTGAAGTGGCTGCCCGAATCGCCGGGCGTGCTCCTCGCCAAGGGCCGCGCGAGCGAGGCCGAGGCCGTCGCCGCCCGGTACCTGCTGCCGTCCCCGACGCTCGCCGAAGCCCCCGAGGCGGGCGCCAAGGGCCGCTTCGCCGCCGTCGCCTCGCTCTTCGGCCCCGGCCAGCGGTTCGCGACCCCGCTCCTGTGGCTCGCGTCCTTCGCCGGTCTGCTCCTCGTGTACGGGGTCTCCACCTGGCTCCCCGAGCTGATGCGTGCCTCCGGCTACTCGCTCTCCTCCTCCGTGACCTTCCTCATGGTGATCAACGCGGGCGGCATCGTGGGCATGCTGGTCGCGGGGCGGGCCGCCGACAAGTTCGGCGCCGTGCGGATCTCCGCGATCTGGTTCCTGCTCACCGCCTGCGGCACGTTCCTGCTCAGGGCGGAGCTGCCGCTCGGCGTCGCGTACGTGATCGTCTTCATGACCGGCATCTGGCTCTTCTCGGCGCAGGTGATGGTCTACGCCTCCGCCCCTTCCGTCTACACGCCCGCTCAGCGCGCCACGGGGCTCGGCTGGATCACCGGCGTCGGGCGCACCGGCGCGGTCGTCGGGCCGTGGCTGGGAGGCGCCGTCGTCTCCGGCGGAAACGCGTCACTCGGATTCACCACGTTCGCCGTGGCCGCCGTGCTCGGAGCCGTCGCGATCTCGCTGGTGCCACTCGTCCGGCGCAGCCGACGGACCCCGGCCGACGAGGGTGTATCCACCGCCTCACCGGGAACAGAGAGCACCGGGCCCGTCGTTCTTGGTCACAAGGAGGGAAAGATCCTCCCCAAGCACTAGGGTCTTCCTTTTGCCTACGCATTACTCTTGAGCCAAAGCCACGCCCGGTGGCCATGGAGGAGTGAAATGAGGAGCAGCAACCCGGTCTTCTCGCGACGGGGGTTCAGCCGCGACAACGGCTACGCGGGCTTCGGCACGCAGCCGCAGGCCGGGGGACCCGCGGGCGGGACACAGACCCAGCAGGGCAATCCGTACGCGACCGCGGGCCAGCAGGCCCCGGCCAATCCGTACGCGACGAACCCGTACGCCCAGCAGGACCTGCAGCACGGCGCGCCCCAGGCGCCCGTAACCACCGCAGGACGCATGACGATGGACGACGTCGTCATGCGCACCGCCACCACGCTCGGCACGCTCGTGGTCACGGCCGCGCTCGCCTGGGCGCTGCTGCCGGTGGACGACGCCAACATCAGCAAGTCGTTCGGCATCGCGATCGGCGCAGGCCTCGTCGCGATGGTGCTCGGCCTGGTGCAGGCCTTCAAGCGCAAGGCCTCGCCGCCGCTGATCCTGGCGTACGCCGCCCTGGAAGGTGTCTTCCTCGGCGTCGTCTCCAGCGTCGTCGACAACCGCATCGCGGACGGCGCGGCCATGCAGGCCGTGCTCGGCACGATGGCCGTCTTCGTCGGCGTCCTGATCGCCTACAAGGCGGGCTGGATCCGCGTCAACCGTCGCTTCTACGGCTTCGTGATGGCCGCGGCGATGGGCTTCCTGCTGCTGACCGCCGTGAACCTGCTGTTCGCGGTCTTCGGCGGCGGCGACGGCCTCGGCTTCCGCAGCGGCGGCCTCGGCATCGTCTTCGGCATCGTCGGCATCCTGCTCGGTGCGTGCTTCCTGGCCCTTGACTTCAAGCAGGTCGAGGACGGCATCGCGTACGGAGCGCCGAAGGAAGAGGCCTGGCTCGCGGCGTTCGGTCTGACGATGACGCTCGTCTGGATCTACCTCGAGTTCCTGCGTCTGATCGCCATCTTGCAGGGCAACGACTGACGCGTCTGACGCACCGGAGGGCCCCGCGGAACATGCGTTCCGCGGGGCCCTTCGCCGTGTGTGTGGGTGGGTGTGAGTGAGTGAGGGTGAGGGGGACAGGGGAGTCAGAGCAGCTTGCGCGCGGCCCGCCGCAAGTCGTACTCGTGAATGATTGCCTTGGCGTGCCCGTACGCCAGATTGTGTTCCGCGCGGAGCCAGCTGACCTTCTCTTCGAAGCGGAAGAGCGAAGGGCCTTCGTCTACGGCGCGAAGCCAGTCGGAGATCTCACGACCGGTGCAGTGGGGGATGCGGGCGATCAGATTGCGGTGGGTCTCCTCGGAGAAGACTTGGGACATCGGCGCCTCCGGACGCGTCGCGATGTGTTCCGTCCTTCACGACACCGTGCCTGAGCGTTGGGACGTTGGCAACAGTCCCGCCCAGGCGCATAAGGTCGCCGGGTGCTTGATACGACGCCTTTGACGGCCGCAGTGGACCAATTCGCCGACCGATTGCGGGCCGCCCCGCAGAGTCGCCTGCAGCGGGGGGCGGCGACCGAGGCGCTCGCTCTGGCCAGGGAACTGGCGGCGTGGGCGCAGCGGATCGAGGTACCGGACGCGGAGCCGCGGGAGATGCCGGACGCCGGGATGTTCGCGGCGGCCGACCAAATCACGGTCGCGGGGCGGGATTTGGCCCTTGTGCTCGAGGATTCCGGCCAGTTGGCCGAGGCACTGACACTCGTGGAGAAGGCGCAGAAGCGCGCCGGGGTGTGACGCGTGACCCCGGCGTGTGCCGGGGTCGCTTCGGTCAGACGGAGGCGATGACGCGGTCCGCCAGGATGTAGACGTTCTCGGTGCCGCACTCGAAGGTCAGGGCGTAGGCGCCGGAGACTCCGGAGCCGCCGAGCAGGACCGGGGTGTGGCCGTCGCGCAGGGCGTCGGACAGGAGCTCCGCGGTCTCGCGGTGGCCCGGGGTCATGCAGAGCGTCGTGCCGTCCGCGAAGACGTAGACGTCCAGCGTGCCGAGCGGGCCCGGGCGGACGTCGGCGAGCGCCGTGCGGGCGTCGGCCAGTTCCTCAAGACAGGCGACAGTGCGCTCGTGGTCGCCGTTGACGGGCGACTGCACCGGGACGAAATCCGGGTGCGAGGGGTGGCGGCGACGGGCTGCGGCCAGCTCCGGGGAGTCTCCCGCGAACTCGTCGGCCGGATCGCCGTACGGCTCGATGACCGGCTCCAGGCTGTCCGCCTCCAGGCCCGAGAAGTCCGCCTGGCGGGGCAGGAACAGCTCGTCGGCCATGTCGGAGAGTCCGGGCAGGCCGCTCAGGAGCGAGGGCGCGTCCGAGGCGTCACGGGCTTCCTGGGCGGCCCAGAAGGCCCGGGCCTCGGCCAGCTCGCGCTCCCGTTCCTCGGCGAGTGCCTCGGCGACAGCCGTGCGTATCTCGTCGGTGTCCGGAGTGGTGCGGGCGGCGGGCACCGCGGCGTGTGCGGTCGCCGAGTGGCTCTGGGCCAGCTCGGTTCGCAGGGCGGTAATTTCTGCGAGCTGCTTCCGAAGCCCGTGCACGGCGTGCAGGGCGGCGGCACTCACGGCCGTGGCAGCGGCCGTGGAGAGCAGCAAGGCAAGAGGCAAAGCGCTCACTGACGTACTCCCGGTTTCAAGTCGACCCCCGACTTCCTACATCAGCTTGAAGCCTGCACGATCCACCTGTCAGTGCATTACGTCACGAATTGGACAGGTCTTTCGGCCCGGTGTTTATCCACAGACATGCTCTGACCTGGGCATATGCATCTCCCCCAGGAGATAGGTCACATCCTGGGGGAGATTGAGTCACGAATCAATGGAGAGGCGGGGGTTCCGCAGGGGGCCGGAGGGTCAGCTGAGGCGCTCGATGACCATCGCCATGCCCTGTCCGCCGCCGACGCACATGGTCTCCAGACCGAACTGCTTGTCGTGGAACTGGAGGGAGTTGATGAGCGTGCCGGTGATGCGGGCGCCCGTCATGCCGAAGGGGTGGCCGACGGCGATGGCGCCGCCGTTGACGTTCAGCTTGTCGATCGGGATGTTCAGGTCGCGGTAGGAGGGGATCACCTGGGCGGCGAAGGCCTCGTTGATCTCGAAGAGGTCGATGTCGTCGACGGTGAGACCGGCGCGGGACAGGGCCTGCTTCGACGCCTCGACCGGGCCGAGGCCCATGATCTCGGGGGAGAGGCCGGTGACGCCGGTGGAGACGATGCGGGCCAGCGGGGTCAGGCCCAGCTCGCGGGCCTTGGTGTCGCTCATGATCACGAGGGCGGCGGCGCCGTCGTTGAGCGGGCAGCAGTTGGCGGCGGTGACGCGGCCGTCGGGGCGGAAGACGGGCTTGAGGCCCTGGACGCCTTCGAGGGTGACGCCGGCGCGGGGCCCGTCGTCCTTGCTGACGACGGTGCCGTCGGGGGTCGTCACCGGGGTGATCTCGCGCTCCCAGAAGCCGTTCTTGAGGGCTTCCTCGGCGAGGTTCTGGGACCGGACACCGAACTCGTCCATGTCCTGGCGGGTGACGCCCTTGGCGCGGGCCAGGTTCTCGGCGGTCTGGCCCATCGCGATGTACGCGTCCGGGATCAGGCCGTCCTGACGGGGGTCGTGCCAGGTGGAGCCCTCGCTCTTGGACACGGCCTCGGTGCGGGCCTCGGCGTCGGCGAAGAGGGGGTTGTGGGTGTCGGGGAGCCCGTCGCTCGACCCCTTCACGCTGCGGGACACCATCTCGACGCCCGCGGAGATGAAGACGTCGCCCTCGCCCGCCTTGATGGCGTGCAGGGCCATGCGGCTCGTCTGCAGGGAGGAGGAGCAGTAGCGGGTGATGGTGCAGCCCGGCAGGTGGTCCATGCCCATCTGTACGGCGACGATGCGGCCGAGGTTGTGCCCCTGCTCGCCGCCCGGCAGACCACAGCCGAGCATCAGGTCGTCGATGTCCCTCGGGTCGAGACCCGGCACCTTGGCGAGGGCGGCCTCGATGATCGTGGCGGTCAGGTCGTCGGGGCGCAGATCCTTCAGGGAGCCCTTGAAGGCGCGACCGATCGGGGTGCGGGCGGCGGAGACGATCACGGCTTCGGGCATGTGGGGCTCCATTGGCGAGGGGGCAGGACTCCCTGGGAAGTTACCTGCACGTATCGCGATCAGTCATCGGGCGGGGACTGTGATGCGGGCCGCATTTTTCTAAGCGCTTGCTCAGTCTGGCGGGGGCGCCTTGGGGGGCCTGTGGTGCCGCCGGGGGTCCCACCTGCCGTGGTGGCTCCTACCTCGGTGGGCCTGTCCCGCCGCTGCGCGGCGAATGTCCCCCACCCACCCACCCGATTGCCCGGCGGGTCTTACCTGCTCCCGCCTGCTTCTGCGGCTCTTCCTGTCCCGCCGCTGCGCGGCGGATGTTCCCCGCCCGCCCACCCGATTGCCCGGCAGGTGTCTTACCTGCTCCCGCCTGTCTCTGCGGTTCTTCTTGTCCCGCCGCTGCGCGGCGGATGTTCCCCGCCCGCCCGCCCGATTGCCCGGCAGGTGTCTTACCTGCTTCCGTCTGCTTCTGCGGTGCTTCTTGTCCTGCCGCTGCGCGGCGGATGTTCCCCGCCCGCCCGCCCGATTGCCCGGCAGGTGTCTCACCCGCTCCCGCCCGCCTGTTCCCCCCTGCAGCTGCTCTTGGCGACGATCTCGCTCCGGGGTAAACGGGTGGGTGGGAGGGAGACATCCGGCGCGAAGCGGCGGGCCAGTGTGTGGCGACCCGCAGACACCCACCGGCGTGGCGGGGCGAGCGCCCCGCAGGCCCGCCCCGGCGGCATCGCCGGGCCAGCAATCCCCCCCAGCCCCCCCCGCAGGGCTACTGCGGCAGCGGTGAAGGGTCCGGCGCGTGGTGGATGCGCCGGCGGCGGCGGCGCTTGAGCAGGGCCCAGGGGCCGCGGGGCCCCGTGGGCATCGCCGCGGCCACCTCCGTGCCACCCTCCGACGCGGCCTGCGCAGCCGCACGGGCCACCGGCAGGAACCCTTCGCGCCGCGACACGTCGGGGCGCTCCTCCTCCGGCCACAGCCCCAGCGCAGCGCACAGCGTCGGCAGCACCGCCATCGCCGCCGTCGCGTACCCCTCCGCGGAGGGGTGGTAGTTGTCGGGACCGAACAGCTCCCGCGGATTCGCCAGGAACTCGGGGCCAAGCAGGTCCCCGAGCGACACCGTCCGCCCGCCCTGCTCGACCACGCCGATCGTCTGCGCGGCGGCCAGCTGCCGCGACACCCGCCGCGCCATCCACCGCAGGGGTTGGTACACGTTCTCGACCGTCCCCAGGTCCGGGCACGTCCCGACCACCACCTCCGCCCCGGCCGTACGCAGCCTGCGCACCGCCGCCGCCAGATGGCGCACGGAGCGCGTCGCCGGCATCCGGTGCGTCACGTCGTTCGCGCCGATCATCACGACGCAGACGTCGGGGACCCAGGACGAGGGGTCGGACAGGATCAGCGTGACCTGGCGGTCCAAGTCGTCCGACTGGGCGCCGGGAAGCGCCACGTTCCGCAGCTCCACCGGCCGCTCGGCCACCGCGGCGAGCCCCGCCGCGAGCAGCGCGGCGGGAGTCTGCCGGGCCCGGTGCACCCCCTGGCCCGCGGCGGTCGAATCGCCGAGCATCGCGAACCGCAAGGGCTCCGCGCCCTCGGGCCCGTCCGCGAACCCCCAGCCGTAGCGTCCGTCCGCCCGCGGTGGAGCCGGATGCTCCCCGCTGTTCCCGACGGACCGCTTCGCCAGCTGCACCTCGGCGAGGACCACTCCCACGGTCGCCGCCCCGAGCAGCCCGATACCTCCGCCGCCGTAAGCCGCGCCCGCAGCAATCCGCCGCGCCACCCTCGCCCTCGACATGCCCTGCAGCCACCTCCTCGTAGCCATACCGCCCTACATCAACTCATTGCCCCGTAAGGACGGTCGGCCAATCGCGGGTGAAGGTGAACGACTGAACGGGAACTGAACGGGACCCTTAGTCTGACGACACCCATTCGTCGCACTACATCGCAGCCCGGAGACAACGGTGCAATTCCACGACTCGATGATCAGTCTCGTCGGCAACACCCCGCTGGTGAGGCTCAACAACGTGACCACGGGCATTCAGGCGACCGTCCTGGCCAAGGTCGAGTACTTCAACCCCGGCGGTTCCGTGAAGGACCGCATCGCGCTGCGCATGATCGAGGCGGCCGAGCAGAGCGGGGAGCTCAAGCCCGGCGGCACGATCGTCGAGCCGACGTCCGGCAACACCGGGGTCGGGCTCGCCATCGTGGCCCAGCAGAAGGGCTACAAGTGCATCTTCGTCTGCCCGGACAAGGTTTCCCTGGACAAGATCAATGTGCTGCGGGCCTACGGCGCCGACGTCGTCGTCTGCCCCACGGCGGTTGATCCCGAGCACCCGGACTCGTACTACAACGTCTCCGACCGCCTCGTGCGCGAGACCCCCGGTGCCTGGAAGCCCGACCAGTACAGCAACCCGAACAACCCCCTCTCCCACTACCACTCCACCGGCCCTGAGCTGTGGGAGCAGACGGAAGGGAAGATCACCCACTTTGTGACCGGCATCGGGACCGGCGGCACCATTTCCGGGACCGGTGGGTATCTCAAGGAGATCTCGAAGGGTGCGGTCACCGTCGTCGGTGCCGACCCCGAGGGGTCCGTGTACTCCGGCGGCTCCGGGCGGCCCTACCTCGTCGAGGGCGTCGGTGAGGACTTCTGGCCGACGGCGTACGACCGGAACGTGACCGACGAGATCATCGCGGTGTCCGACAAGGACTCCTTCCAGATGACGCGGCGGCTCGCGAAGGAGGAGGGGCTGCTCGTCGGCGGGTCCTGCGGGATGGCCGTCGTGGCCGCGCTGCGGGTCGCCGAGCGGCTCGGTCCCGATGATGTCGTCGTCGTGCTCCTGCCCGATTCCGGGCGCGGCTACATGAGCAAGATCTTCAGCGATGAGTGGATGAACGACTACGGGTTCCTGGAGCAGGCAGGCGACGCGCCTCGCGTCGGTGACGTACTGCGCCGCAAGGAGGGTGGCGAGCTGCCCTCACTCGTCCACATGCACCCGGAGGAGACGGTCGGCGAGGCCATCGACGTACTGCGTGAGTACGGCGTCTCGCAGATGCCCATCGTGAAGCCGGGCGCGGGCCACCCGGACGTGATGGCGGCCGAGGTCATCGGCTCCGTCGTCGAACGCGAGCTCCTGGACGCGCTGTTCACGCAGCGGGCCTCGCTCTCCGACCCGCTGGAGAAGCACATGTCGGACCCGCTGCCGCAGGTCGGCTCCGGTGAGCCGGTCGCCGACCTGATGTCGGTGCTCGGCGGGGCCGACGCGGCGATCGTCCTGGTCGAGGGCAAGCCGACCGGTGTGGTGAGCCGTCAGGACCTGCTGGCCTTCCTCGCGGAGCAGCAGGGGCAGTAGCCGCCGGGTTCGCCGGGAGCCGTGTGTGGTGAGCCGTGGGGCGTGGGACGTGGGGCGAACTTCGCGGAAGTGGTACGAGCGCGTCACGTCCGCGCAGCACCCGCTTAACACGGCTCCGGCACATTGGTTGTTGTCGGCGTACAGGAACTCCGGAGCGGCTCCCGGACCTCTGAACGCCTGGACGCGAGGCCCGGTCCTGACCCGGCACGCGTCCCTCGCGGGGACCGCCGTCGTCCCGCCCCCTGGGAAACCGGGGGTGCGGCGGTCCCCGCGCATGAACTTCGTATACGTCTGCCGGAACGCGTCTGCCGGAACGCGTCTGCGGAACACCTGCGTACGTCCGAGCGGCGCGTGATGTCCCGTCAGTTCAGCTCGTCGCGGGCACTCCGGGTTCCACCACCAGGCCCCGCCCCGTCCCCTCGATCAGCTCGACGTACGCGCGGACCACCTCGGCCACCGGCGTCCCCTGCGCCCCGTCGCGCCCCATCTTCTCCAGGGTCTCGGCGACCCACCCCGGGCTGACGGAGTTCAGCCGGATCCCGCGCGGCATCTCGGCCGCCGCGGTCGGCACGAAGTGGCCGAGGCCTCCGTTGACCAGGGCGGCGAACGAGAGGCCGGGCTCGGAGAACGTCGAGATGCCGTTGGTGAGGGTGAGCGAGCCGCCGTCGGCGATGCGGTGCGCCGCACGGCGTGTGAGGTGGATCTGGCCCAGCATCTTGCCTTCGAGGCCCCGGAAGTAGTCCTCGTCGGACGAGGCGTCGATCCGCGCGATCTGCCCGCTCCCGGCGACCGCGACCACCGCGTCGACGGTCCCGACCGCGTCGAACATCTCGTCGATCGACTCCGGCCGCGCCAGATCCACCACGACAGGACCGCGCCGCGACGCCCGGACGACCTCGTGGCCGCCGCTCGCCTCAAGGGTCTCGGAGAGCGCGGATCCGATGGTGCCGCTTGCACCGATGACGACGATCTTCATGGGGTCCCGTCTCCTGGGCGTTGAGCAGTACTGAGTTGAGCAGCACTGAGGTGCTGAACTGGTCTTCGTTCAGGTTCGGGGGAGCGCGTCACCGCGTCCAATACCTGTCGTCATAACCACGGGGGATGACCTTCGGCGCGGGCCTCGGTGTGGGCTTTCAGTACCCCTGGATCTTCGCCGCCGCATGGCTCACCGCCACCGTGTGCGTGACCCAGCCGCCCGTGGTCGTCCGGAGGTGGAGCTGGAAGGCCGTCGGCTCGGGTGCGTAGCCCATGGTGTCGTCCGTGCTCAGCGCGAGGGCGCTCTGGAGGTACGTCGACGGGGCGGTCGACAGGGTCGTGCCCGCGTAGCCGCCGGTGATCGGGCGGTGGACGTGGCCCGCGAGGACCCGGACCACGTGGGGGTGGCGGGCCACCACCTCCGTTAGGGCGTCGCCGTCCGTGAGGCGCATGCCGTCCAGGTACGGGATGCCGATGGCCGTCGGCGGGTGATGTACGCAGACCAGGGCGGGGATCTCGGGACGGGCCGTCAACTGTTCGTCCAGCCAGGTGAGTTGGGCCTCGCCCAGGTGGCCGTGTCCGGCGCCGGGGACGTTCGAGTCCAGGGCTATCAGCGTCAGGTCGTCGTACTCGACTGTGTAGTGCGTGGCGTGTGTTCCGCCGAGGTGTGCCGTGCCGCCGAACGTCTTGGCCAGGGCCGCCGGGTCGTCGTGGTTGCCGGTCGTCAGGTGCAGGGGCAGCGGGAAGCCCGCGATGAGTTCGCGCAGCTGCTCGTACTCGTCGGGGTGGCCGTGTTCCGTCAGGTCGCCGGTGAGCACCACGCAGGTGGGCCGGGGTTCCAGGGCGAGGACGCGGGCGAGCGCGCGGCGCAGGCCGGCCGCCGGTTCGGCGGCCAGCGGGCCGGTGGTGAGGTGCAGGTCACTGAGGTGTGCGACAGAGGTGGTCATGAGGGCACGGTCCGCCCTGAGCGGCGGGTCGCGCCACCGGTCCTGCTGACAGCAGAACCCCGGCCGTCAGTGACCCGGGGGGCAGAACCTCAGTCGTCCCACTCCGACTTCCGCTCGCGCTCCCTGCGGCCGCGCCCGAAGTTCATGCCCCGCATCGAATGCACCGCGTTCACGCCGACGATGCCGCCCCAGGTGACGAAGAGGCCGGGCAGGTCGGCGTTGACCACGCCGATCGCCGAGAGCGGGATCGCGAGGATCAGCGAGACGATGCCGAAGCCGAAGCGCTCGCCCCAGGAGTCCACGGCGCCGTTCGGTGCGCGGGAGCCGCGGGCGACGACCATCTGCTGCTCGGCCATGTGCCGGCGCATCCGCCGGTCGATGGTGCCGTCCAGGCGCTGCTCGACCTTTCCGAGGAAAGAGTCGACCAGCGCGGACTCATACTCTTCGCCTAGCTCTCTGCGGGCGTGCAGAGTGGCGTCGAGTTCTTTTTTGAGTTCGGCGTCACGGGCTTCCATAGTCTTTTACGTTACGCAGCCGACGCGGGCGTGACAGTGGGGCTATCCCCCCTTTCTGGCTCCGCCGGGATGTGCGACGTGTCGCGGCGGGCCAGGAGCCAGTACAGGGCCGCGGGGACCACCAGACCCACGATCCACGAGATGTCCGCGCCGCCAAGGGGCTCCACCAGCGGGCCGGTGTAGAAGTGCGTCACCAGGAAGGGGAGCTGGGCGAGCAGCCCCACTCCGTAGACCGTCAGCGCGTCCCAGCGCCAGGCTCCGTAGCGGCCGTGGGGGTCGGAGAGCGCCGGGATGTCGTAGCGCTCCTTGGAGATCAGGTAGTAGTCGACCAGGTTGATCGCCGACCACGGTGTGAAGAACGTCAGCAGGAACAGCAGGAAGTCCTTGAAGGACGTCAGGAAGCTGTCCTTGCCGAGCAGCGCCACCACCGTGCCCGCCACCATGATCAGCGCGATGTACGCCGCCCTGCCGCGCGGCGAGAGCGTCTTCTGGCCGCGGAATCCGCTGATGCTGGTCACCATCGACATGAAGCCGCCGTAGGTGTTGAGCACGTTGATCGTCAGCTTGCCCAGCGCGATCACGAAGTAGAGGAAGGACGCGATGAGGCCCGCGCCGCCCAGGCCGACCACGTATCCGACCTGGTTGGCGAGGAACGCGTCGCCCGCGGTCGCCGCCACGAGCACGCCGAAGGTCATCGACCACTGGGAGCCGAGCGCGGAGCCGGACAGGGTCCACCAGAACGTGGCCCGCCCCGATGTCGTACGCGGCAGATAGCGCGAGTAGTCCGCGACGTACGGTCCGAAGGCGAGCTGCCAGGACGCCGAGAGGGAGACCGCGAGCAGGAACATCGGCAGGTCGAAGTGCGCGTCGCCGAGCAGTGCCGATATGTCCACGCGGTCCAGGAGGCGGATGCCCAGGTAGATGAAGGCGAGCGCGCAGATCACGCTCGCCACCCGGCCAAGGACGTGGATCACGCGGTAGCCGACCGCCGCCACCACCGCGGTGATCACCGCGAAGATGATGATGCCGGTGGTGTCGTTCGTGTGCGTGAGCTGGGCCGTGGCCTGTCCGGCGAGGACGCTGCCGCTGGCGAAGAAGCCGACGTACATGAGGATGACGAGCAGGAGCGGCACGACCGCGCCGCGCACCCCGAACTGGGCGCGGGACTGGATCATCTGGGGCAGGCCCAGCTTCGGTCCCTGGGCCGAGTGCAGGGCCATGACCGCGCCGCCGAGCAGATTGCCGAGCAGCAGGCCGATCACCGACCACACCACATCGCCCCCGAAGACGACGGCGAGCGCGCCCGTGACGACCGCGGTGATCTGCAGGTTGGCACCGAGCCAGAGGGTGAACTGGCTGAACGCCGTGCCGTGCCGTTCGTCGTCGGGGACGACGTCGATGGAGCGCCGCTCCACGAGAGTGTCTGCCATGATCCGGTGAACTCCCTGCTGCTGTACGAACTGCCTTTGGTCGGCTGCTTGTTGCTGTCGGCTACTTCTTGCTGATCCCGTGCCGCGCCGCCCAGTCGTTCGCGACGTCCTCCGGGTCCTTCTTGTCCTTGTCCACCAGGCGGTTGAGCTCGGTGAGGTCCTTGGTCGTCAGCGCGTTGCCGAGGCGGCCGAGCGCCGCACGGACCGTCGAGTCGGCCTTGCGGTCGGCGATGAGCGGGACGACGTGCTGGCCGGGGATCAGGTTCTTGGGGTCGGTGAGCACGACCCACTTCTCGGCGACGATGTCGGTGTCGGTGGTGAAGAGGTTCGCGACGTCGACGTCGCCCTTCTTCAGGGCGCCCTTCACCAGCGGACCCGAGGAGTCGAGGGACTTGAACTCCTTGAACTCGACTCCGTAGACGTCCTTGAGGCCGACCGAGCCGACCGTGCGCTTCTTGACCTCGGGCGCGGCGCCGATGACGAGCTTGCCGTTGTGCTTCGCGAGGTCCGCGAGGGACTTGAGGCCGTACTCCTCGGCGGTCTCGCGGGTGACGACGAAGGCGTCGGAGTCCTCGGCCTTGCCGTAGGGCAGGATCTGCAGGCCGCGGGGCAGGACCATGGCGAGTGCGTTCTGCATCTCGCCCTCCTCCGTGGCCTTCGCCTTGGCGTCGAGGTAGTGCAGGAGCGCGCCCTGGTACTCGGGCAGGAGGTCGATGTCGCCGCCCTTGAGGGCGGGGATGAGGATCTCGCGGGTGCCGAGGTTGGGGCGGACGGTCGTCTTCACGCCTTCCGCTTCGAGCGCGGCGGCGTAGAGGTAGCCGAGGACCTGGTTCTCGGTGAAGTTGGCGGTGCCGATGGTGACGCCGTTCTTGCTGGAGCCACCGCCTGTGCCGCCGGAGCCCTGCCCGTCGAGGGAGGTGATGCCGCCGCTGCAGGCGGCGAGCGCGGGGACGGACGCGGCGGCGAAGAGTCCGCCGAGGAGTGTCCTGCGGTTCATGGGGGCCATCTGGTGTGCTCCTAGGCCGACTTGGCGGGGCGGTGGCGGAAGAGGGCGCGCTGCAGTCCGGAGAGCGCGAGGTCGAGTACGACGGCGACGAGCGCCACGAGGACCGCGCCGCCGAGCACCTGTACGAGGTCGCGCTGGGCGAGCCCGTCGAAGACGTACCTGCCGAGCCCGCCGAAGGAGACGTACGCGGCGATGGTGGCGGTCGCGACGACCTGGATGAGCGCGAGCCTCAGCCCGGTCATGATCAGGGGGAGCGCGAGGGGCAGTTCGACCTGGAAGAGGACCTGGTGCCAGCGCATGCCCTGGCCGCGCGCGGCGTCCCGCACCTCCGGGTCGACGGCGGTCATCCCGGCGTACGTGTTGGTCACGATGGACGGCACCGCGAGGGCGACGAGCGCGATGTAGACGGGCCACATCGACAGGCCGCTGGCGAGGAAGACCAGCACGACGAGGCCGACCGTGGGCAGCGCGCGCCCGAAGCTGGAGAGGTTGATGGCGAGGAAGGCGCCGCGCCCGGTGTGCCCGATGAGCAGGCCGACCGGAAGGGCGATGGCGGCGGCGATGAGGGTCGCGAGCAGCGAGTACTGGAGGTGCTCGGCGAGGCGGGTCCCGATGCCGTCGGACCCGGCCCACTGCTCGCCGTTGACCAGCCAGGCGCCGAGGTCCTTGAAGAGTTCGTACATGTCACGCGCTCCTCTTGCGGCGGGTCCAGGGCGTCAGGACGTACTGGAGGGTGACGAGCAGCGCGTCCGCGACGAGCGCGAGGAGCAGGGTCAGGACGACGCCGACGATGACGGGGGTGGGGAAGTTGCGCTGAAACCCGTCCGTGAAGAGCTGTCCGAGGCCGCCGTCGCCGATGTAGGTCGCGACGGAGACGAGGGAGATCGCCATGACCGTCGCGATCCGTACGCCCGCCATGATCACCGGGAGCGCGAGGGGGAGCTCGACGGTGAGGAGGGTGCGCAGGGGCCGGGTGCCCATGGCCTTCGCGGCTTCCTTGGTCTTGGCGGGGACGGAGTCCAGGCCCTCGACGGTGTTCCGCAGGAGCACGACGAGCGTGTAGATCGTCAGGCCGATGACGGTGGTGGTGCGGGTGAGCCCGCTGACCGGCAGGAGCAGCACGAAGACGGCGATGGACGGGATGGTGAAGAGGATGTTCGACAGGCCGAGGAGCAGTCCGCGCAGGGGGCGCACGCGGTGGGCGACGACGGCCAGGGGGAGCGAGATGAGCAGGCCGAGGAGTACGGCGGTGAGGGCGGCCTGGAGGTGGGAGAGGGTGAGGGTGGTGAGGTCGTCGGTGTGGTCGGATATCCACGACCAGTCGACGCTCACGTTGTGCGCTTTGCGGTAGCGGGTGCAGGGGTGGTTTCCGTGGGTTCTCCGTCGGGACCGCCGTCCTGGGTTGCTCGCGCAGTTCCCACCGGCCCGCAGACTGCCCGACCCCTCTCGTGCGCCGCGCCCGCCCGGTCGTGGATGTCCTCCCGCGACGTCACCCCGGTCAGGCTGCCCGTCTCGTCGACCCGGGCCACCAGGCCGGTCGGGGCGGACAGGGACTCGTTGAGGGCGGCCAGCAGCGAGTCCGTGTCGCGCAGGGGGCGTACGGGGACGTCCGTCGCGGCGCCGTCCTTGTGCCGCCAGGCGACCGGCGCCCCAGCCGAGTCCAGCCGCAGCGTCCAGGCGCCGCCCTCCGGAGCCGGGGCCTGCGGGACCTCGGCAAGTGTCGTCAGGGAGAGCAGCTTGAGGCCGCGCTCCGCGCCCAGGAAGTCCGCGACGAAGTCGTCCGCCGGGCGGGCCAGGAGCTCGGCGGGGCTCGCGCACTGGACGAGGTGGCCGCCGGTGCGGAAGACGGCTATGCGGTCGCCGAGCCTGACCGCCTCGTCGATGTCGTGCGTGACGAAGACGATGGTCTTGTTCAACTCCCGCTGGAGGCGCAGGAGTTCGTCCTGGAGCTGGGTGCGGACCACGGGGTCGACCGCGCCGAACGGCTCGTCCATCAGGAGCACCGGCGGGTCGGCGGCCAGTGCGCGGGCCACGCCGACGCGCTGCTGCTGGCCGCCGGAGAGCTGGTGCGGGTAGCGCTTCCCGGCGTCGGCGGCGAGGCCGACCGTGTCCAGGAGCTCCGCCGCCCGCGCCCTCGCCTTCTTGCGGCCCCAGCCGAGCAGCAGCGGCACGGTGGCGATGTTGTCCAGGACGGTGCGGTGCGGGAAGAGCCCCGACTGCTGGATCACGTACCCGATGGAGCGGCGCAGCTCGGCGGCGTCCTGCTCCAGGACGTCCTTGCCGCCCACCCTGATCGTCCCGGAGGTCGGATCGACCATCCGGTTGATCATGCGGAGCGTCGTCGTCTTGCCGCAACCGGAAGATCCGACGAGGACGGTCACGCCCCCTTCCGGCATCTCAAGTGTGAGGTCGTCGACCGCGGTTGTGCCGTTCGGGAAGCGCTTGTGGACCGTATCGAATTGGATCATGAGGAGTCCCTTGCCCGGCTGTATATCGTCATGCAGAGTTCTCGTTGACTGAATAGATTGTCAATAGCTTGTCCACGCCCCGGCGTAAATCACTGGTTACGAGTGGCCGCAGGGCAAGACGGAGCGTCCGGGTTGAGGAGGAATTACGAGTGATGTCGTCTCGTATCGCGGACAGGGCGACCGGCAGGGCACCTGACGACAGCGGCTCGGTCGTCGTCCTGGACGGCCGCGGACTGATGGTCGCAGATGTCGTACGTATGGCCGAATCCACCGCAAAGCCCGTTCCGGGGACGGACGGCATGAAGCGCGTCGAGGCTTCCTGGGACGCGGCGCGGGAGATCGCTTCCTGGGGTCGCGTCTACGGCCGCTCCACCGGCGTGGGCGCCAACCGGAATGAGTCCGTGCCGACCGAGGCGGCCTCCGACCACGGCCTGCGCCTGCTGCGCAGCCACGCCGGAGCGATCGGCGAGGAGCTGCCCGCGCGGCAGGTGCGCGCGATGCTCGCGGTCCGCGCCAACCAGCTCCTCGCGGGCGGCGCGGGCCTGCGCCCGACCGTCGTCACGGCGCTCTGCGAGGCCCTGGAGACGGGCGCGTACCCGAAGGTCAACGAATTCGGCTCGGTCGGCACCGGCGACATCGCCGCGCTCGCGCAGATGGGCCTCGCCCTCGCGGGCGAGCACCCCTGGCAGGGCGCGGGCGCCGCCCCCGCCCCGCAGCCCCTCGACAACAACGACGCCCTCGCCCTGATCAGCAGCAACGCCCTCACGCTCGGCCAGTCCGCGCTCGCCCTGCACGAGCTGCGCGGGCTCGTCGCGGCCACGCAGGTGGTGGCGGCGCTGACCCTGATGGCGGTCGACGGTTCCTACGAGGCGTACGCGCTGCCCGTGCACGAGGCGCGGCGCCACGCGGGCTCGTACGCGGTCGCCGAACGGATGCGGCAGATCCTGGGCGCTCCGGATCGCCCCACGCCGCCGCTCGGCCGGATCCAGGACCCGTACGGCCTGCGCTGCGTGCCGCAGATCCACGGCCCCGCGCACGACGCGGCGGACGCGCTCGAAAACGTCCTGACGGTCGAGATCAACGCGGCCGCCGAGAACCCGCTGATCTCGGCGGAGGATATGGCGGCGTACCACCACGGCGGCTTCTACATGGCCCAACTCGCCCTGTCGCTCGACCACTTCAGGCTGGCGGTGACGCAGGCGGCACGCCTGTCGACCTCGCGCCTCTCGACCCTGAACGAACCGGGCTTCACCCGCCTGCGCCCCTTCCTCGCGGACGGCGAACCGGCGTCGTCCGGCGTGATGATCCTGGAGTACGCGGCCGGCGCGGCCCTCGGTGACCTGCGCGCCTTCTCCGCCCCGGCGTCCCTCGGCCACGCGGTGCTCTCCCGCGGCGTGGAGGAACAGGCCAGCTTCGCCTCGCTCGCGGCGCGGCAGACGCTGCGGGCGTGCGACGCGTACCGCCTGGTGGTCGGCTGTGAACTGGTCGCGGCAGTAAGGGCGTTGAGGCAGCGGGACATGCGGCTCGACCCGGAGCTGCCCGTCGGGCGGGCCTTCGCGCTCGCGGACTCGGTGCTCGACGCGGAGCTGGCCGACCGGCCGTTGACGGATGATGTGACGGCGGCGGCCGGGCTGCTCGACCGGTTCACCGAGCTGTGGCTGGACCTCGGGTCCGTGGGCGGAACGGCCTTTGAGAGTCAGGGTGTTGTGAGGGGAACGGTATGAGTGACAGTCCTGCGGCGCGGCTGCAAGTGCTCTTCGAGGGGCACCGCCTCACGCCCACGCAGCGGCGCATCGCGCACTGCATGGTGCGGCGGGCGGCGGACGTCCCCTTCCTCTCCAGCGTCGAGCTGGCGGAGCTCGCCGGGGTGAGCCAGCCATCGGTGACCCGTTTCGCGGTGGCGCTCGGCTTCGACGGCTATCCGGCGCTGCGGCGGCACCTGCGGGAGCTGGCGCCCGCGGAGGCGGCGGGCGAGGCCTCCCTCAACGAGTACCAGCAGGCGGTCGAGGCGGAGATCGCGAACCTCCGGAACCTGGCGGAGGTGCTCGCCGACCCGGCGCCGGTGGAGCGTGCGGGGCGGATCCTCGCCTCCTCGCGCCCGCTGCCCGTCCTCGGCCTGCGGGCCGCCGCGTCCCAGGCGTACGGCTTCTCGTACTTCGCGGCGAAGGTCCACCCCGACGTACGCCTCCTCGACGCGGGCGGCACGATGCTGGCCGACCGGATCGACGCGGCGGTACGGGCCGGGGCCTCGGCCCTCCTCTGCTTCGCGCTGCCCCGCCACCCGCGGGAGGTGGTGGACGCGCTGGCCTACGCGCAGGGGGCGGGCCTCTCGGTGGTCACGGTGGCCGACTCGGCGTTCGCCCCCGTGGCGGCACACTCCGACCTCCTGCTCCCGGCAGCGGTCGGAACGGGCCTCGCCTTCGACACGGCGTGCGCGCCGATGCTCCTCGGCCGGGTGCTCCTGGAGGCGATGTGCGACGGCCTTCCGGACGCGCAGGCGCGCCTTGAGGAGTTCGACGCGGGGGCGGCGGCGCGGGGGTTGTTCGTGGAGTGAGCAGCACTTCTGGGTGAACGGACCGCGTTCCGTGCCGGTGGCTGGTACTGCGACGTACCCTCGATGGTATGACCGCAGCAGAGGATTACGATCACCTCCGGCACGTGCTCGACGCGCTGCCGCCGGCCACGCTCCGGCACCTCCGCGTCATTGTCGACACCGACCCGCAGACCGCGCCTTACGCGGAGGAGGCCGGAGCCGAGCCGCCAGCGCGGCGTCTGTCCTTCGCGGGCGTCGGGGATTCGGGCCGTTCCGACCTCTCGGAACGCCACCGTGAGTTGGTCCAGGACGGAATCGAGCTCGATCGGTGAAGGAAATCCTGGTCGACACAGGCGTGCTGATCGCGATCGCGGACCGAAGGGACGCACACCACGCGGCTTGCGTGACCTTCGCCGAAGGCTTTCAAGGGCGGCTCATGGTGCTGCCGACCGTGGTGACCGAGACAGCCTGGATGCTGGAGCGGTACTTGTCTCCGGAAGCCGAGGCAAGTTTTCTGGACTCGGTTGCGGCAGGTCAGCTGGAACTGGTCGGGCTGGAGCCGCGGGATCTGGCCCGTACGGCCGATTTGGTCCGCAAGTACGCCGACTTCCCCCTCGGCACCGTGGACGCCTCCGTCGTCGCCGTGGCCGAGCGCCTGCGTCTCGCCGAAGTGGCGACGCTCGACCGCCGGCACTTCTCCGCCGTCCGGCCACAGCACGTGCAGGGCTTCACGATCCTGCCCTGAGGCGCCGCCCCTCAGGCTCTCACCGTCCCCTCAGATTTCCCCGTTAACCTCCTGCGCCACAGCAGCGGCAGACAGCCAGGGAGGGCGACGTGGGGCGCGGAGGGCAAGGGCTCGGCAGGGTTTCGGTGGTCGTGCGGGCGGGGGCCCTGCCCCTGTGGTGGGCGGGGGTGCTCGCCGCAGGAGTAGGGACGCTGCCGCCGGGGCTCACCGGGCGGCGCATCGGTGTTCTCGCGGGGGCCGCCCTGTTCATCGTGGTGGCCGTCGCCGTCACGTACTCCCGGCGCAAGCGCTACACCGCCCTCACCGGTGAGGCCACCCGCGCCGCCAAGCAGGACATCCTCCAGGACCGCGCCGTCACCGTACGCAACTGGCGCCGCGCCCACCGCTGGTGGATCGCCGCGGGGTTCCTCGCGGCCCTGGGGAGTGCCTTCGTGATTCCCGCCGCCGGTGGAATGGCCATGGCCGGGGCGGGCGTCGGGCTCTGGGGCAGGGCCGCCTGGCTCGGGCGGCGCGAGCGGGAGCTCGACGCGCTCCTGTGGGTGCGCGTCGACTGGCTCAGCCGTCGTGCCGGAGCTCCCGCGGGCAAGGGCGTGAAGGGCTACCGCTCCACCGGCCTCTTGGCGGGGGACGCCGCCCCGGGCGGCGCCCGTCGCCGCCCGCAGCGCGTGAGCGTCTGAGCGCCCCTTCCAACAGTCCTGCCGTCAGGCCTCGCCCTGCGTCTTCATCACCACCTTGTTGACCGCCCACAGGACGATGCCGATGGCCACGAGCACCCCTGCCCGGATGTAGACCTCCGCGGGCCGGTCCGCCAGGGGGCTCGCCAGGACCAGGGCGGTGATCGCGCCGAGCACGGGCAGCACCGTCGGCGTACGGAAGTGCTCGTGGTCCACGCGGTCCTTGCGCAGGACCAGGACCGCGATGTTGACCACCGCGAACACGCACAGGAGCAGGAACGCCGTTGTGTCGCCGAGGCCTTCGATCTCGCCCGTCGACACCAGGCCGATGGCCAGGACGGAGACGAAGATGATGCCCACCACCGGCGTGCGGCGGCTGGGCAGGACCCGGCCCATCGCACGCGGCAGGATGCGCTCGTTGGCCATGCCGTAACAGAGCCGCGAGGCCATCATGATGTTGATCAGCGCCGAGTTGGTGACCGCGAACAGGGCGATCAGCGCGAAGAGCTTGTGCGGGAAGTCGATGCCGCCCGCCTTCACGACCTCAAGGAGGGGGCCGCTCGATCCCTCCAACACCTTGTAGTCCACGAGCAGGGACGACACCAGCGCCACCAGGACGTAGATCGTGCCCGTCACCGCGACCCCGATGAAGATCGCCCGCGGGAACGTACGCGTCGGGTCCTTCGTCTCCTCGGCCATGTTCACCGAGTCCTCGAAGCCGACGAACGCGAAGAAGCCGAGCGCGGTCGCGCCGAGCACGCCCGTCATCAGGGCGTAGGCCGTGCCGTCGCCCCCGGCCTCGAAGTCCGTCAGGCGGGACGGTTCACCGTCCCCGCTCAGGACCGCGTACGCGCCGATGGCGAGGATGATGGCCAGGCCCGTCAGCTCGACGAGCGTGAGCACCACGTTCGTCTTCACCGACTCGGCCACGCCCCGCAGGTTCAGCGCCGCGAGCGCGAGGATGAACAGGATCGCGACGAGCGTCGGCGGGAGCGCGTCGCTCGTCAGCTCCCCGAGGTAGTCGCCGCTGAAGGCGCGGGCCGCGGCGCTCGCCGACGACAGGCCCGAGCACATCACCATGAAGGCGATGATGAAGGTGAGGAACGGGACCTTGAAGGCCTTCTGCGTGTAGAGGGCGGCGCCCGCCGCCTTCGGATACTTCCCGACCAGCTCGACGTACGACGCCGCCGTCAGGATCGCCACGACGAAGCCGATCGCGAACGGCAGCCACAGCGCGCCGCCGACCTTGCCCGCGACCTTGCCGGTGGTGGCGTAGATGCCGGTGCCGAGGATGTCGCCGATGACGAAGAGGATCAGGAGCTTGGGGCCGATCGCGCGCTTCAGCCCGGGTTCTTCCGCGGGTGGTGGGGTGGTGGTGGGTGTGTCGGACGTCGTCACAGGATCATCTCCCCCGAGGGTGTGCCTGGAGGGATCATCTGCCCCGGAAGTGCGGCAACGATGCGGGAGTTGAGGAACCTCAGAGGAACTTCAGGGCGAGGCCCGGAGCGCACTCAGAGGTCGCGCAGCGCGTCCCGCCGCGCGCCCCCCGACTCGGCGACGATCTCCTCCAGGGTCTGCGGCTCCCGCACGGTGGCGAAGGTGACCGGCTCGGACGTGCCCGCCGCGAAGCCGTAGATCCCGGGCCTGGCAAGGCTGTTGTACGAGTAGTGGTGCGCGAAGTAGTACGCGCCCGTGTCGAGCACCGCCGCGTAGTCGCCCTGTTCGAGCAGCGGCAGCGGGCGGTTCTCGGCGAGCAGGTCGCCCGCGAAACAGGCCGGGCCCGCGATGTCCTGGCCGACGGGCGGTCCGCTCTTGGGGCGGCCCTTCGCGTCGAACGCGGCGATCCGCAGCGGCCAGGACGCGGGCGCGTACACCGTGCGCGCCGCCACCTGGACGCCCGCGTGCGTCACCGCGATGGGCCGGGTGCCCGCCGACTTGGCGTACTCGACGCGGGCCAGGATCGTGCCGTGCTTGGCGAGCAGCGAGCGGCCGAACTCGGTGACCAGGCCGTAGCGCCCGTCGAGCAGGCCGGGGACGCGGGACTTCAGGCGGCGCGCGTACTGCGCGTGCGTCGGGCTCTCCTCGTCCGAGCCGAAGTTGACGGGCAGGCCGCCGCCGATGTCGATGGTGTCGATCTGCTGCCTGCCGGCCCGTTCGTTGATCTCCTCGGCCAGTTCGTACGTCGCCGAGACGCCCCGCACCATCAGCTCCAGCGGCATGCCCTGCGACCCGGAGTGGGCGTGCAGGCGCGTCAGCCAGGGGCGGTCCAGGTAGGCCTGGACGATCCACTCGCGGGCGCCCTCGTCGCGCAGCGCGACGCCGAACTTGGAGGTCGCCGTCGCGGTGGACAGGGCGCCGATGGAGCCGCCGCCGATCTGCGGGTTCACGCGCAGGCCGATGGGGGAGCGGGTGGGCGCGGAGCGGGTCATCGCGTCGATGCGGGCGAGCTCCTGCGGGTTGTCCGCGTTCACGGCGATGCCGAGCGCGAGGGCCTCGCGCAGCTCGGCCGGGGTCTTCGCGGGCGAGTCGAGGACGGTGTGCGTGGGCGGCACACCGGCGGCCCGCGCGAGGGCGAGCTCTCCGGGGCTGGCCACCTCGGCGCCGATGCCCTCGTCGCGCAGCAGCCGCAGGACCGGGACCAGGGGCGAGGCCTTCACCGCGAAGGCGTGCAGGACGGGCGTGCCGGGGGGCGTGACCGCCTCGAAGGCGGCGCGCAGGGCTGCGGCGGACGCGCGGATGCCGGTGACGTCCAGGAGGCCGACGATGGGGGACGCGGGGTCGAGGAGGCCCTGCTCGACGGCGGCGCGGACGGCCTGGTCGCGCCGGGCCGCGGAATCCGCCATCGAAGCAGCGGCCGCGTCTGCCGAGGGAGCCGCCGGTGGACCCGCCGCCGTAAGGCGTCGCGTGGCGGCTTCCGGGTCCGTGCCCGCCTGGGATGCCGCCTCGGATGCGTGTGCGGTCTCCGCGCCCTGATCGCTCATGCGTTCCAGCCAATCATCCGTGACGCGCTCCCGCTGCCCCGTCAACGTATTGACTAGCTCTATTCAACATCGCAGGATGTGAATAACAAGGTCACAGCAGTCCAGCAGGAGGAGGCATCGCCATGTCAGGACCCCGCCCCGTACGGGCACCGCGCGGCAGTGAACTGAGCGCCCTGGGATGGCAGCAGGAAGCCGCCCTCCGGATGCTCCAGAACAACCTCGACCCCGAGGTCGCCGAGCACCCCGACAAGCTCGTCGTCTACGGCGGCACGGGCAAGGCGGCCCGCGACTGGCGCTCCTTCGACGCGATGGTGCGCACGCTCAAGACCCTCAAGCAGGACGAGACGATGCTCGTCCAGTCCGGCCGCCCCGTCGGCGTCATGCAGACCCACGAGTGGGCCCCGCGCGTCCTGATCGCCAACTCGAACCTCGTGGGCGACTGGGCGAACTGGGAGGAGTTCCGGCGCCTGGAGCAGCTCGGACTCACCATGTACGGCCAGATGACGGCCGGTTCGTGGATCTACATCGGCACGCAGGGCATCCTCCAGGGCACGTACGAGACCTTCGCCGCCGTCGCCGCGAAGAAGTTCAACGGGACCCTCGCGGGCACGATCACCCTCACCGCCGGGCTCGGTGGCATGGGTGGCGCCCAGCCGCTGGCCGTCACGATGAACGACGGCGTCGCCATCTGTATCGACGTCGACCCGCGCGCCATCGGGCGCCGCATCGAGCACAAGTACCTGGACGTGAAGGCCGACTCCCTGGAGCACGCGCTCCAACTGGCCGTCGAGGCGCGCGACGCCCGCCGTCCGCTCTCCATCGGCCTGCTCGGCAACGCGGCGGAGCTGCTTCCGCGGATGCTGGCCGAGGGCGCCCCGATCGACATCGTCACGGACCAGACCTCGGCCCACGACCCGCTCGCCTACCTCCCCGTCGGCGTCGACTTCGACGACATGGCGGCGTCCGCGGCGAAGGACCCGGCGGGCTTCACCACCCGCGCGCGCGAGTCGATGGCCCAGCACGTCGAGGCCATGGTCGGCTTCATGGACGCGGGCGCCGAGGTCTTCGACTACGGCAACTCGATCCGCGGTGAGGCCCAACTCGCGGGCTACGACCGTGCGTTCGCCTTCCCCGGCTTCGTCCCCGCCTACATCCGCCCCCTCTTCTGCGAGGGCAAGGGCCCGTTCCGCTGGGCCGCGCTCTCCGGCGAGGCCTCGGACATCCACAAGACGGACAAGGCGCTCCTGGACCTCTTCCCCGAGAACGAGTCGCTGCACCGCTGGATCAAGATGGCGGGCGAGCGGGTCCACTTCCAGGGCCTCCCGGCGCGCATCTGCTGGCTCGGCCAGGGCGAGCGCGACAAGGCGGGCGACATGTTCAACGACATGGTCGGCAACGGCACCCTCGCCGCCCCGCTCGCGATCGGCCGCGACCACCTGGACTGCGGCTCGGTGGCGTCCCCGTACCGCGAGACGGAGGCCATGCTCGACGGCTCCGACGCGATCGCCGACTGGCCGCTCCTGAACGCCATGGTGAACGTCGCGTCCGGCGCCTCCTGGGTCTCCATCCACCACGGCGGCGGCGTCGGCATGGGCCGCTCCATCCACGCGGGCCAGGTCTCGGTCGCCGACGGCACGAAGCTGGCGGGCGAGAAGATCCGCCGCGTCCTGACCAACGACCCCGGCATGGGCGTCATCCGGCACGTGGACGCGGGCTACGACATCGCGGAGTCGGTGGCGGACGAGAAGGGCGTACGGATCCCGATGCGCGAGGACGGCACCGCGTGAGCGACACGTTCCACGCCATGTGGCGCTCGCTGCGGCCCATCGGCCGCAGCGAAGCCTCCGGCGGCTACCGCCGCTCCGCATGGACCGGCGCCGACGCCGAGTGCCGCCTGTGGTTCCAGGCGCAGGCCGAGGCACGAGGCCTCGACTACGAGGTCGACCGCAACGGCAACCAGTGGGCCTGGCTCGGCGACCCGTCCCGGGGCGACGCGGTCGTTACCGGCTCCCACCTGGACTCCGTCCCGGACGGCGGCGCCTTCGACGGCCCGCTCGGGGTGGTCTCCTCCTTCGCGGCCCTGGACGAACTCCGCGCACGGAAGGTGTCGTTCAACCGCCCCCTCGCCATCACCAACTTCGGCGACGAGGAGGGTGCCCGCTTCGGTCTTGCCTGCGTGGGCTCACGCCTGACCGCGGGCAAGCTCACGCGCGAGAAGGCGTACGAGCTGACCGACGCGGACGGGATCACGCTGCCGCGGGCGATGGAGGCGGCGGGGTACGACCCCGCGGCCATCGGCCCCGACCCCGAACGACTCGCCCGCATCGGCGCGTTCGTCGAGCTCCACGTGGAACAGGGCCGGGCCCTCGACCTCTCCGGCGACCCGGTCGGCATCGCGTCCGCGATCTGGCCGCACGGCCGCTGGCGCTTCGACTTCAGGGGCGAGGCCAACCACGCGGGCACCACCCGCCTGGTGGACCGCCGCGACCCGATGCTGACGTACGCGGAGACGGTCCTCGCGGCCCGCAGGGAGGCCGAACTGGCGGGGGCGGTGGCGACCTTCGGCAAGATCTCCGTCGAGCCGAACGGCGTCAACGCCATCCCGTCCCTGGTCAGGGGCTGGCTGGATTCACGGGCTGCCGACCAGTCCACCCTCGACACGGTCGTGACGGGGATCGAGAAGGCGGCCCGCGAGTACGCGGACCGGCACGGCATCGACCTGGATGTCGTACGTGAGTCCTTCACGCCGGTGGTCGAGTTCGAGCACGCCCTGCGGGACGAGCTCGGCACGATCCTGGGCGGGGAGCGGGCGATCCCCGTCCTCGGCACGGGCGCCGGACACGACGCGGGCATTTTGTCCGAATCGATCCCCACCGCCATGCTGTTCGTACGGAACCCCACGGGCATCTCGCACTCCCCGGCCGAGTTCGCCGCCGAGGACGACTGCCTGACCGGGGTGACCGCACTGGCCGACGTACTGGAAGGGCTGGCGTGCAGGTGACGACTCAGACGTACTGGCTGGAGCAGGCCTGGCTCGACCCGACGGTGGAGCCGGGCGTGGCGGTGGAGGTCACGGGCGACCGGATCACGGCCGTCCGCAGGGGTGTCGACGCGCCGCCGTCCGGCGCGACGGTCTTGCGCGGCCTGACGCTCCCTGGTCTCGCGAACGCCCATTCGCACGCCTTCCACCGGGCGCTGCGCGGCACGGTCCAGGTGGGCTCGGGCACGTTCTGGACGTGGCGCGAGGTCATGTACTCGGTGGCGGACCGCCTGACGCCGGAGACGTACCACGCGCTGGCCAGGGCGGTGTACGCGGAGATGGCCCTGGCGGGCATCACCACGGTCGGCGAGTTCCACTACCTGCACCACGGGCCGGGCGGCGTCGCCTACTCCGACCCGAACGCGATGGGCGAGGCGCTGATCCAGGCGGCGGCGGACGCGGGCATCCGCATCACGCTCCTGGACACGGCGTACGTGGCGTCCGGGCTCCTGACGGAGTCACGGGGCGAGCCCCCGAACCGCCACCAGCTGCGCTTCTCCGACGGCACGACGGAGGCGTGGGCGCAGCGGGCGTCGGCGCTCAAGGATCGCGACCACGCACGCATCGGTGCGGCGATCCACTCCGTACGGGCAGTGCCCGCACGGCAGTTGGGAGTGGTGGCGGAATGGGCCACCGCCCGCCTGGCCCCCCTCCACGTGCACCTCTCCGAACAGACGGCGGAGAACGAGGCGTGCCTGGCGGTGCACGGCCGCACGCCGACGCGGTTGCTGGCGGACCACGGGGTGCTGGGCCCTCGTACGACGGGCGTGCACAACACGCACCTCACGGACGAGGACATCGCGCTCCTCGGCCGCACGACGACGGGCACGTGCATGTGCCCCACGACGGAGCGCGACCTGGCGGACGGCATCGGCCCCGCGGTACGCCTGCAACGCGCGGGCAGCCCGCTCTCCCTGGGCAGCGACAGCCACGCGGTGATCGACATCCTCGAAGAGGCGCGGGCCATGGAGCTGAACGAGCGCCTGCGCTCGCACACGCGGGGCCACTGGACGGCGGCGGCGCTCCTGCGGGCGGCGACGGCCGAGGGGCATGCGGCGCTCGGCTGGTCGGATGCGGGCGTGATCGAGACGGGCGCGCTCGCCGACTTCGCCACGATCGCGCTCGACTCGGTCCGCACGGCGGGCCCGCTGCCGCGCCTGGCGGCGGAGACGGCGGTGTTCGCGGCGTCCGCCGCGGATGTGCGCCATACCGTGGCCGGGGGCCGTCATGTCGTACGGGACGGTGTCCATACCCTGGTCGACGACGTGCCGGGGGCGCTGGCGGAGGCGGTGTCGGCGCTGCGAGATTGACGCCGGACCGAACCGCCGCTTCGCGGCGGATGTTTCCCGCCCGCCCACCCGATACCCCGCGGTTGCCCGCCCATCCCGTCGGCAGGTTCCCAGCCCGGCCGTACGTCTTTCAGCCTGTCCGGCGTTTGAGGACGAACTCGGCGGAGCCGGTGATGACGGCAACCAAGGCCCCCGCGCCAGCGGGTTTTCGGGAAGGGGCGGGGTTGGGGAAAAACCTGTCCAAACCTCACCCCCCCGGAGCCAGCCATGCCCACCACCCTCATCACCAACATCGCCAGCCTCGTGACCAACGACCCCTCGCAAGGGGACGGCACCCCCCTCGGCCTCCTCACCGACGCAGCCGTCGTCCTCGACGGCGAGACCATCGCCTGGGTGGGCCCCGCCGCCAAGGCCCCCGCAGCGGACACCACCCACGACGCCCAGAACCGCGCCGCCATCCCCGGCTTCGTCGACTCCCACTCCCACCTGGTCTTCGCGGGCGACCGCACCCAGGAGTTCAACGCCCGCATGTCGGGCCGCGCGTACTCCGCCGGAGGCATCCGCACGACGGTGGCGGCGACCCGAGCGGCCACGGACGCCGCGCTGGAGGCGAACCTCACGCACTACCTCCGAGAGGCTCTACGCCAGGGCACGACGACGTTCGAGACGAAGTCGGGCTACGGCCTCAACACCGAGGACGAGGCCCGCGCACTGAAGATCGCGGCCCGCCACACGGACGAAGTCACGTTCATGGGCGCCCACATCGTCTCCCCGGACTACGCGGAGGACCCGGCCGCGTACGTCGAACTCGTCACCGGCGAGATGCTGGAGGCCTGCGCCCCGCACGCCCGCTGGATCGACGTCTTCTGCGAGAAGGGCGCCTTCGACGGCGACCAGGCCCGCGCGATCCTGACCGCGGGCAGGGCGAAGGGCCTGCACCCCCGCATCCACGCCAACCAGCTCTCCTACGGCCCCGGCGTCCAGCTGGCGGTCGAACTGGACGCGGCGAGCGCAGACCACTGCACGCACCTCACGGACGCGGACGTGGACGCCCTGGCGAACAGCGACACGGTGGCGACACTGCTCCCGGGTGCGGAGTTCTCCACCCGCGCCGAGTGGCCGGACGCCCGCCGCATCCTGGACGCGGGCGCGACGGTCGCCCTCTCCACGGACTGCAACCCGGGCTCGTCCTTCACGTCTTCAGTGCCCTTCTGCATCGCCCTCGCCGTACGGGACATGGGCATGACCCCGGACGAGGCGATCTGGTCCGCCACGGCGGGCGGCGCGGCGGCCCTGCGCCGCACGGACATCGGAGTCGTACGCGAAGGCGCCCGCGCCGACCTCGCACTCCTCGACGCTCCGAGCCATGTCCACCTGGCCTACCGTCCCGGCGTTCCACTGGTCGGCGAGGTGTGGCAGCGGGGCATCCGCACCAGCTGACGCGCGTGGCTCACAGGCCGGTGGGCCCTTCGAGGGCCTGCAGCGTCCCCGCGGGCAGCCGGTCGTTGCCCCAGCTGCGCTCGATGTAGCCGATGATCCGCGCGATGTCTTCGGCGGGCACCCGCTCCGGTTCGCCGTGTTCGAGCGGGTCGGCGTGGAAGATGTAGAGCCGCGAGGCGAACTGGTCGAACGGCAGGGAGGCCTCGCCGAACCGCTCGCCGTTGCCCGCGGTGGAGACGACGACGCCGTCGCCCCAGTCCTGGCCGCTGTCGTTGTTCGGGTTGAAGAAATACACCCGCATGACGTCCTGCGGATCCGGCGCGGTCCGCAGGATCGTGATCGCGTGCCAGCCGACGTAGCGGGCCGCGCTGTCGGTGACGGCGACGCCGGCCGGCTGCGGATGGATCAGCGGCTGCTCGCCGTTGTAGGACGGGTGGTAGCTGGTGTGGAACTGCCGCAGGAACTCGTCGAGATCGACCAGGTTGCCGGTCGCGACGTCGACGTTGATGTGGAAGCCACGGGCCGACCACCAGCCGTGGAACTCGGGGTTGATCCACCGGTGCGGGTCCCCCGGCCGCGCGGCGCAGCGCCGCCCCATCTCGGCGTAGATCCGGTCCAGGTGGGGCACCACGAGCAGCGATACGGGATCCAGGTCCATCGGCAGCGTGCTCGCGACTCCGCTCTCGCTGTCCTTCGACGAGATCGGCTGACCCTCGAAGTGCATGAGGACCTCGTCGTCGCGGGCCGCCCAGACCACCATTTGCAGCAGGTAGTCCGGGTCGTTGTACGACCACATCGAAAGGGCGCGGGCCGACTGGCAGGTGGGGTTGTCGCCCTGGCCGACGCCGAGCGGCTGGCCCAGCATCGAGAGCACCCCGGCGACCAGCCGCGCCCGAGGCCCCGGCACCTCGCCGAAGACCGTCGTCAACCGCTCCCGCGCGACCGGGGAGAGCTCAAGGGAAAGCTGGCGCCACAGCGCGGGCACGACCGGCGGCTCGTAGAGGATGCCGCGGTCGAGCAGCAGCGCGAGGCCGTAGATGCTCTGCGCGGTCTGCGGGTGCACGGCCACCTCGATCAGCCGGTGCACCAGTTGGCTGTAGCGCAGCAGGCAGTTCCGGCCCGTGTCGGAGAGACCGAGCGCCTCACCGACGAGGTAGTCGCTCTCGCGCAGCAGGAACCGGAGCAGTTCCGCGTGGTACGGCGACACCAGGCCGGTGTCGTGCATCGCCCGCGCGAACCCCGTCGCCTCGTACTGCAGGCCGCCGGTGTCCATCGCCTCGAGGCGGGAGCGGAAGACGTCGATGCCCGGGTCGTCCCGGCACGCCTCGGTGGTCCCGAACAGGCTCGTGATGAGCCGGTCGATGCCCTGCCCCGACGACACGCCGAGAGCGACGTCCGGGTCGTCGCGGTAGACCGCGATCCGGGTGATCAGGGACTGCACCGTCTCGACCTGGATCGGACGCTGGCGCAGGATCCGCCAGATCTCGTCGACCAGGTTGTCCAGGACGCTGTCGTAACCGATCTCGTCGGCGAGGTGGCGGAACAGGTCCCGGACGAGCTGTGCGGTGCGGCCCTGCTGGATGCGTTCGGCCTCGCTGGGCGCGCCGAACAGCAGCTCCAGGTTGGTCGCCAGTACCTGGGAGAGGAACTGGCGGGCGTCTTCGGCGGGCAAGGTCGGGTGCGCGAAGTCGCCGCGGGCGACGGCGAGCATGCGCAGCTCGCTGGCCGCCTCCATGACGACGGTGTCCGCGTTCGTGCTGTGCAGGCTCGGGCCGACCAGCGCCGGGACGAGGATCTCCGGTGACGCCCAGTCCGTCTCGTGGAAGAGCCCGGCTTCCTCGAGGGCCTGCGCCCTGGCCTGGACCGCCGCGGCGCCGCCCGGCTGCATGAGCACCCGCCGCAGTGCTTCCAGGACCCGCCGCAGCTTCGTGTGCTTGCCGAACTCGCGGGTCTCGGCCATGGCCTGGATGGCGTCGTCGAGCGAGGCCACGCGCTTGTCCAGCGTCGTGGCCTCACTGTTGACGTCGACGGTCGGTTTCAAAGCGTTTCCCTCGGGTTGGCCTCCTGCGTCGACGGGGCCGTCAGACGTAGAAGTCGAGCTCTTCCTGCTTCTTCAACAGGTCGCGCATCCGGTAAGGGTCATCACCGAAGAAGTACACCAGACCCCAGTGGGTGCCGAACGCGGTCCTCTTGGTGACAGTCTCCTCTAGCGGGGTCGAAAGGTCGTGCGACTCGTAGTAGTCGTCGTCCTCGGTCTCCTCCGGGATCTCCAGGTCGCTGACGACGCGACGGCGCGGGTACACACCGAAGCAGCCTGCGATCCCGGACGCGTCGACGACCTCGCGCGGGAAGAAGGCGTCTATCTCCTCCTCGGTCGTCTTCGGGTCGAAGGCCAGCACAAGACCCTGGTACGCGTTGAACCCGTATGCCCGTTCCAGCAGCTCGAACACCTTGAAGCCCGGCGGCCGGTAGGCGACCTCGCCGAAGTACATCTCGCCGTCACTGGTGACGAAATACTCCGGGTGCACGAAGCCGAATTCGATGTCGAACGTCTTGATGAGCTTCTCGATCTGCGCAGTGATCTGCGGGCGGTACCGCTCCAGTTCGGGGGTCGCCGGCACGAACACCGAATATCCCAGCGTGACGTATTCGGAGATGTTGAGGAACTTGATCTTCCCGTTGTGCACCCACGCCTCGACCGCGAACTCCCAGCCGTCGAGATGGGATTCCATGAGAAACGGGAACTCCTCGTCCGGAATCGTGTCGACCTCGTCCGGAGTGCGGATGACACGGTGCCCGAGGCATCCCGCCTTGTCGAACGCCTTGAGATGGATCGGGTCGTTCGGGTCGCCGTCCAGCTTGAGCAGGGTCTGATTGACGCGCTTGAGGAAGCGGGTCACGTCGTCCCGGTCGTGGGCCTCCTCGAAGATTCCGACCCGGATGCCGCCGAGTTGTGCGCGGCGCTTCATCAGCGCCTTGTCCCGCAGCAGCATGGCCTGACCGTACAGACGCGGGTTGTCGAGGAGGACGGAGTTGATCGCCCCGGCCCATTCGACGGTTTCCTCGTACAGCGGGATCGCGACGTCGACGCCCTCGCTCTGAAGGGTCTCGGCGATCTCCATGGAGCGGTCGTTGAGCCGTTCGAAATTCCACGGTACGAAGGGGATGCCGTGGTCGACGCAGTATTCCTCGGCCCACTCCGGCGCCACGACGACGTATCTCCGGTCGAACCGGTCGAGGGCTTCCACCGCGTTGAGACTCCAGCCGAGAAGCGCTACGTAGCCTTTGTCAGGGTTCTTGGTGGCCGGTTCGCCCTTTGTCATAGACCGTTTCTCCTTCGGCGCTCGCGCGCATCGACGGCGTGGCTGGTACGACCACCGCTGCCCGGCGAACTGCCGCGCAAACAAGGCCCGGTGCGATCCTGGCCCCATGAAGACCATCGGCCTCATCGGCGGCATGAGCTGGGAGTCCAGCGCCGAGTACTACCGGCTGCTCAACGAACTCGTACGCGAGCGCCTTGGCGGCCTGCACTCCGCCCGCTGCGTGCTGTACTCCGTCGACTTCGCCGAGATCGAGCAGCTCCAGGTCGCGGGGGAGTGGGAGCAGGCGGGTGAGGTGCTCGCGCGGGCGGCCAAAGGGGTGGAGGCTGCGGGCGCCGATCTCGTGCTCATCTGCACCAACACCATGCACAAGGTCGCTGAACAGGTCCAGGAGGCTCTCTCCGTGCCTCTCCTGCACCTCGCGGACGCGACAGCCGACGCGGTGCTGCGCGGCGGCCTGCGGCGCGTGGGGCTGCTCGGCACCGCGTTCACCATGGAGCAGGACTTCTACCGGGAGCGGCTCGCCGCGCGGGGCCTTGAGGTGCTGGTGCCGGACGCGGAAGGGCGCGCGCTCGTGCACCGCGTGATCTACGAGGAGTTGTGCCTCGGGGAGGTGCATGCGCGGTCCCGTGTCGGGTACCAGAACGTCATCGCCGATCTCGTACGAGAGGGAGCCGAGGGTGTGATTCTCGGATGCACGGAAATCGAGCTGCTCATCGGGCAGGAGCACAGCCCGGTGCCGGTCTTCCCGACGACCAGGCTGCACGCGGAGGCGGCCGTGGCGGCAGCCTTGTAGGAAGCCGCGGGTACGAGCGGGCGCAGGCGGACGCAAAAAACAACCCACCCGCCGCCCCTGCGCACATGACGCGGGGCAAACGGGTGGGTGGGTGGGAGTGATCCGTCGCGAAGCGGCGGTCCAGGAGCCCGTAAAAACGCCGAGCGGCGAGAACCCTCACTCGTCGACAGTCAATCCCTTGCGCAACTTGACGAGAGTCCGCGACAGCAGTCGCGACACATGCATCTGCGAGATGCCGAGCTCTTCGCCTATCTCCGACTGCGTCATGTTGGCGACGAAGCGGAGCGAGAGGATCTTCCGGTCACGGGACGGGAGTTCGGCGATCAGCGGCTTCAACGACTCGACGTACTCGATGCCTTCGAGTCCGTGGTCCTCGTAGCCGATCCGGTCCGCGAGCGCGCCCTCGGAGTCGTCCTCCTCGGGCTGGGCGTCCAGCGAGCTCGCCGTGTAGGCGTTGGACGCCGCCATGCCTTCGACGACCTCGTCGTTGGAGATGCCCAGGCGCTCGGCGAGCTCGCCCACCGTGGGGGCGCGATCGAATTGCTGGGCGAGTTCGTCGCCCGCCTTGGCGAGGTCCAGTCGGAGTTCCTGAAGGCGGCGCGGGACGCGCACCGACCAACTCGTGTCGCGGAAGAAGCGCTTGATCTCGCCGACGATGGTCGGCATCGCGAAGGTGGGGAACTCGACGCCGCGGCTGAGCTCGAAGCGGTCGATCGCCTTGATCAGGCCGATGGTGCCGACCTGGATGATGTCCTCCATCGGCTCGCTGCGGGAGCGGAACCGGGAGGCGGCGAACTTGACCAGGGCGAGGTTGAGTTCTACCAGGGTGTTGCGCACGTACGCGTACTCGTGCGTGCCTTCCTCGAGCGACTCGAGGCGTTCGAAGAGGGTCTTGGAAAGAGCCCTCGCATCCAGCGGTCCCACCTCGTCGAACGGCGGGATCTCAGGCAGGTCGGCGAGGCCCTCAAGGGCTTCCGCCTCCGGTACGGACGTCAGGGCCGGGACGTTGTCCGGCGTGGCTTCCGTGCGGGGACCCGGGATCTCGGTCTCGATACGGTTCGGTGAGAGTGTCGACGTCGCTCGGTCAGTGCGCGATTCGTCGAGCCGGGGTGACATGGTGTCCTCCATCGTTCTCGGCATATGGCTGCCGATGCCAATACGTGCACTGCGGTGTGCGGCGCCTCCAAAGCCGTCCGTGTTGATTGCTGTCTCTTCTACCCCTACCCGTTTCCACGGCCCGGTCGCAAGTGCGTTCTGAGGCGAAATGTCCGATTCCGGGCGGATGTTCGGGTACCCGAGCGCGTGTGGAAGGCGTAATGTTCAGGGGCGTCATCAACAGCCACGACGGTCGGAAGTGAGTGACGGAATGGACCGCGGGACAGTCGGTAGCGCGCAGGGTGGCCGGCTTCTGGTCGAAGTCCGGGCCGAGGGCCCGAGCGTCGTCGTGACCCCGGCTGGTGAGTTGGATCACCACACGGCCGATGTGTTGCGTGAACCACTCGAGGCCTGCCTCGACGACGGCTTCTCGCGGCTCGTCGTCGACTGTTCGCGCCTGGAGTTCATGGATTCCACCGGACTCAATGTCCTGCTGGGGGCTCGGCTCAAGGCCGAGGCCGCGGGGGGCGGAGTGCATCTGGCCGCGATGCAGCCGGTGGTGGCCCGAGTCTTCGAGATCACTGGAGCCGAGGCGGTCTTCACTGTCCACGACACGCTCGAAGCGGCGTTGGCCGACTGACCGGGCGGCCCGCTGACGGAGCGTACTCAAGAGTTACGCGCCAGTTGTCTCTATGTGATCACCGCGTTACCAGCGTCACATGGGTTGCGTCGAATAAGTGGGTGTTCTCACGGTTCGGCCGGGCAGGAGACACCCTGGATCCGTCGACAGCGGTCCACGCATCAATCGTTGCCAAGTCAACAGCAGGAACGGCCGAGCAGCCGATGATCCTCTTGGAGTCCCGCTACTTGTCCAGTTCCTTGTCCAGAGTCCTCTTGTCGGTGAGGTGAAGCGCTGATGAGCACCACCCGGCCTTGTTCGCCGGGCGACCGCGGCCCGGAGTACCAGGCCGTCGTCGCGGACGCTCCCGTGGACCAGGTCGCTCCGGCGGCCACGGGTCGTCAGGGGCGCCAGGTCCGCAGGCTGAGCCTGAGCGGCGCGAGCGGCATCGTGCCGCTCGCCCGGGACTTCGCGCGTCAGTCGCTCCAGGCGTGGGGCTGGCTGCCCGCGGCGGGCGCCGACCAGCGGGCGGCGGCGGAGGACGTCCTCCTTGTCGTGTCCGAGCTGGTGACCAACGCGTGCCTGCACGCCGAGGGCCCCGACGAGCTCTGGCTCTCCTCCGACAGCAAGGTGCTGCGGATAGAGGTCTCCGACCGTGGCGCGGGCCAGCCCGCACCCCGCACCCCGCACCGCGCCGGCCGGCCCGGCGGGCACGGGATGTTCATCGTCCAGCGGCTCTGCCTGGACTGGGGAGTCGTCCGTACCCCGGGAGTCTCGGGCAAGACGGTGTGGGCAGAGCTGAGCGCGCCCGTGTAGGGCCCGCTCAGTTCCCCCTTGGGTTACCCACGGTTCGTATGCGCGCCGGATCACTGAGATCCGGCGCGTTCTTTGTCTTCCCTCGGCAAGGCCCCGGGCGTACCTTGAGCGCCCAATCTGATGTGCCGTCAGTAAATCCGCACCGCGGCACGCCACGACCGGCATGAGGGGAACTTGAGGTGTCTCACCAGAAACGCAGGGCCGCGCTCGCGCTCGCCACGGCTCTGGCCGGTGGCTCGGCGGTGCTGATGGCCGCCCCCGCCGCGCAGGCCGAGGTCCAGGACGTCAACTACCAGTGCAAGACGCCCATCGGGAACAAGGGCGCGGTCTCGCCGATCGATATCAAGAGCGTCAAGAGCGGCAGCGGCTACAAACTCACCATGTCCTTCCAGAAGGGCGTCTCCTCCAGCCCCGTGGAGCTGGGCAAGGGCGCGATGAAGCCGAGCGCGCTCATCAAGCTGGGCGGCGCGGAGAGCGGCACCGTGCCGGTCTCCGGGGCGCCCAACGACAAGGCGATCCCCGCCAACACCCCCATCAAGATCAGTGACCTGTCGGGGACGTACACGCCGAAGAAGAGCGGCAAGGTCACCTTCACCGCCGGTGTCCTGACGATCAAGGCGCTGGGCACGACGACGACGTGCACGCCGTCCAACAGCCCCAAGCCCTCGCTCTCGCTCGACGTGAAGGGCTCGGGCGGCGGCGGAACCACGGGAGGCTCCGGCGGATCGAGCGACGACACCGGCTCCGGCGACTCGGCCAGCGCCCCCTCCGGCGGCGACGAGCTCCCGCAGACCGGCCCCGCGGACTCCGCGATCGCACTCGGCACCCTCGGCGGCACGGTGCTGCTCGCGGGCGCGGCGGGCGCGCTCTGGCTGACCCGCAGGAACCAGGCGGCACGGTCGCGCTAGTCGCGGTGCGCGGCGTCGCAGGGACGCGGTGACCGCGCGCGTCCCTGCCCGACCGCCGCGTACGACGCGTACAAAGCGCACGGAACGTACGAAGACCCAGGAGCCGCCGATGCCGTCGCTGCTGTCCGTTGCACGTGCCCTCACCGTGGCCGTGGCCTTACTGGTGACGGGCGCGGCGCCGGCGACCTCGGCGTCCGCCGACGAATCGGGAGCGTGGTCCGTCGCGCCCTCCGCGGGAGGAGGGACACGGCCCGCGAAGGACGGGCGGCCCTACTTCTACGTGGAGGGCACGCCCGGCTCCGTCCTGGAGGACACGGTGACGGTCACCAATCCGGGGTCGAAGCCGCGCACGGTGGAGCTGAGCGGCGCGGACGCGGACAACACCCGGGGCGGCGCGTACTCCCTCAAGCGCAGCAAACCGAAGGACACCGGCTCCTGGATCACCTTCGCCGAGCGCAAGGTGAAGGTGCCGCCGCGCACCCGCGCCGAGGTGCCGTTCAGCGTGAGCGTCCCCGAGGGCGCCGTGCCGGGCGACCACCCCGGGGCGATCGTCGCGCGGGAGGGCGGCCGTGACGCGGGGGTCCGCGTGCATCTGCGGGTGAGCGGGCCCACGCTGTCCGCGCTGACGGTCGAGCGCGTCAAGGCCGAGGGCGAGCGCATCTCGTACGACGTCGTCAACCGCGGCAACACGGTCCTGACCCCCCGGCTCACGGTTCGCGCGCAGGGCGTCTTCGGCCCGCTGCTGGACCGGGGGCCCCGCACGCTTCCGGTGGAGCTGCTCCCCGGCCGCAGGGTCACCCTGACGGAACCGTGGACCGACGCCCCCGCCCTTGACTCCGTCGAGGTCACCCTCACGGTGAAGGCATCGGGCGGAGCCCACGACGAGGCGACCGCATCGGCCCGCTTCGTGCCGTGGGGAGCGGTGGCGGGGGTGGCGGCCGGGGTGCTGGGGCTCGCGGTGGCGGGGGTGTGGTTCGTGCGCAGACGCAGGGGCTCCGGGGATCCACCACGGGACGAGCCTGAACAGGGCGGTACGGAGCTGGAGTTGGCGGGAGCGGGCACGGGAAGGGGCGAGCAACTGTGAACGGCACCCGACGAGGCGTGATGACATCGATGGCTGCGGCCGCCGTGCTGGCGGTACTCGCGTTCCTGCTGCTCCCCGCAGGTCGAGCCGCGGCCGCGGAGAAGCCGACCGTCACCCTCTCCAAGGCCGAGGCGGGCAAGGGAGGCGACATCACCGTCAAGGGCAAGGGCTGGCGGCCGAACGCCCTCCTGATGATGCTCGTCTGCGGCCAGTCCACCCCGGCCAGGGGCGTACCCGGCGGCACGAACTCCTGCGCCAACGACACCGGCCGCGCCGTCACCACGGACGCCAAGGGCGCCTTCAGCAAGAAGCTCCCCGTGGCGGAGCCGCCCAAGGCCTGCCCCTGCGTGGTCCACGTGGCCACGGTCACGGGGGACAAGGCCCAGGCGGACGCCTCCTTCAAGGTCGCGGGCCACCCCGTGGAGCCCCTGCCCAAGCAGCAGGGCGGCGGAAGGCTCTCCGTCCTCACCGACACCGAGCTCGAAGGTTCGAGCGGCGTACTGACCTGGTTCGGCGCCCCGCCGTCCCGCAAGTTCGTCTTCACCGTGGGCAACGTCGGCTCGGCCCCCGTCAAGGACCCCGTCTTCCAAGTGGGCACCTCCCACGGCGTGTTCGCCCCGCAGTTCGAGGAACAGCAGTGGCGCGGCACCATCGCCCCCGGCAAGAAGGCCCAGATCAAGCTCCCGGTCGAGCTCTCGGCCGGAGCGCACGGCAACTACCTCGTCTCCCTGAAGTTCGGCGGCAAGGTGCTCGCCGAGCAGCCCTGGGGCGTCGGCCGCCCCTGGGGCGTCACCGTCTTCTGGGTCCTGCTCTGCGTCGTCGTGCCGGCCGCCGTCTTCCGCATCGGCATGGCGGTGGTGGACAAGCTCCGCCCGAACCGCCGCCGAGGGGGACGCGGCTCCCGCCCCGCGGGACGCCACCGTACCGGCAGGATCGCCGAACTCACCGACCGGCTACCGAAGTTGAGGCTGCCCCAGGGGGCGGTCGCGGCGGACGAAGCGGCCCGTACGCCACGTACGCCACGTACGAAACCGCCTCGTGGGTCCGGCAAGTCCGGCAAGTCCACCCAAGATGCCGCCACGAACACGGGCACCCTCCCGTGGTTCACCCCTGACACAGACCCCGGCGCAGGGACCCCACCCGCCGGACAGCTCTCCGCACCGCCAGAGAACAGCCCGACGACGAAGGGAAACACGTGATCAGCACACGACGGAGAGCGGGCGCGGCCTCGGTCTCGCTCCTGCTGGGCGGGGCGGGCATCCTGCTGGGCGCGGGCCCCGCGCAGGCGGCCGATGTGGCGTACAAGACGGAGTGCATACCGCCGTCGATCTCGGGGCTTCCGCCCGTGCAGGGCACCACGAAGGTGGAGATCACCGCGCCGGCCACCGCGAAGGTGGGCGACGAGGTCGAGGTCGTATGGAAGACGACGGAGGCCGCGTCCAAGAACCCGGACGTGCTCGACCTGGACAAGGACACGGTGAAGCCGAGCGGCACCATCAAGCTGGGCGGCGGTCAGACCGGCGACCTGGCGATGGCCGGTGAGCGGGTCAATCCGCCCATCAAGAAGAACAGCCCCATGATCCTGTCCGACATGAAGGGCAAGCTGAAGCTGACCAAGGCGGGCGAGGTCACGCTCACCCCGGGCGCGTACAACATCAACGTCAGCAAGCCGGTCTCGACCGACACCAAGTGCACGCCGAAGGAAGAGGTCAAGGCGGGCGCGACCATCAAGGTGACGGAGGGCGGCGGCAGTTCGGGCGGCAGTTCGTCGGGTGGCAGCACCTCGTCGGGTGGCAGCACCTCGGGTGGTTCTACGTCGGGTGGCTCCACGTCCGGCGGCGGTGGCGACGACGGCGGCAAGACCGACTTCCCCGGCAAGGAGGTCCAGACCCCCTACAAGTGCAAGACGCCCATCGGTGACAAGGACGCCACGTCCCCCGTCCAGATCGACGCCAAGAAGGACGGCGGGAACTACGCCCTCACGGTGCAGTTCAAGAAGTCGGTCATGGACAGCCCGGCCGACATCCCCGCGGACTCCGTGAAACCGTCGATGGCGGTCAAGCTGGGCGGCGCGGACAAGGGCACGGTGGCGGTGGAGGGTCCCACCAACAAGGAGCCCATCAAATCGGGCGACCCGATGACGATCCCCGACCTGAAGGGCACCTACAAGCCTGGCGCCGACGGCAAGTCGACGCTCTCGCCGGGCGTCCTGACGGTCAAGGCACTGGGTACGACGACGACCTGCACCCCGTCCAAGGCCGAGGTGTCCCTGGAGATCGATACGGCTGCTCAGCCTGGTGGCGCCGCCGGTGGTTCCGGCGACGGTTCTGCGGGCGGATCCGCAACCGGCGGTGGCTCCGCCGCGGGCGGTGGTGGCGACCTCGCCGAGACCGGCGCCGACGACAACGGTGCCTTGCGGGCCCTCGGCCTTGTCGCCGGAACGGTGATCCTGCTGGGCGGCGCGGTCTTCACGTTCCTCCCGAGGCGGAGGAACGGCCTGCGCTGAAAGCGCCCCGAAGGGGCGCGGGGAACTGCGCGACCAGCCGTCGACGGCCTGTAGAGGCGTACGGTCCGGACCACGCAGACGCGTCTGCCTCCGGCGGTCTGCCGGCGGGTGCGGGCTCGATGTGCTTGCTCGCGCAGTTCCCCGCGCCCCTGACGGGGCGTCCCCTGGACGCCCCGTCAAGCGTGCTGCCGCAGCCACCGCAGGACCGCCTGGGCGAAGCCCGGATTCCTCAAGAGCTCGCCCCCGTGCGCCGTGCCCTGCTCGATGCGCACGGTGGCGTCCCGCAGGCCCGCCACCGTCTGCGCGTGCGCGAGGTCCGTGGAGTGGGCGACCGGCACGAAGTCCGCCGCCGAGTGCGTGAGGAACAGGGGCGCGTCGTCCTTGCCGGAGGCGTGCGACTTGGCCACCAGGTCGACCCACTTCTTCCAGCACCGCCCGGCGGCCCGGTCCGGCACGCACCCCGCGAGCAGCTCCGCCGTCCCCCGCAGCTTGCGCTGCGGGGAAGAGGCGGCGGGCATCCCGCCGTCCTTCCAGGCGCGGTAGGGCGACGCGACAGGGGAGAGGGCCACCACGCCGCGCACCCGCTTGCGTCCGGCGCCGTACGCTCCCGCGCTGACCGCGAGATGCCCGCCCGCGGACGAGCCGAGCACCAGGGGCGCGGAGCCCCCGCGCCGCTTCACCCACCGCAGGGCCGCGAGCACGTCGTCGCGCTGCGCGGGCCAGGCGGCGTCGGTGGCGAGGCGGTAGTCGGTGTCGTACACGGTGAACCCGCGTGCCGCGAACCACCGCGCACGGGCGCTCCAGTCGGTGTCCCGCACCCAGGAGCCGCCGTGCAGGATCATCAGGGCGGGGCGCGCGGACCGGTCGCCGTACACGGTGATGTTCTGCCGCGCGTGCCCCCCGTACGAGAAGGTCTTGCCCGGCGACGGCTCGGGCGCGGCCTCGACGGCGGCACTGGACGACAGCAACGCCACACACAGGGCGAGGACCGGCAATGTACGACGCATGGCCAGATGCTCCACCGGCGGGCCCCGCCACCGGCACAGAAACGTTCCGCGTCACCACCACGGGTTAGCGAACGATCCTCTGTTCGCGCGAGGCGAGCCCGTGTGGACGAACGGAAAGGGCCGCCGCACCGGTGAGGGTGCGGCGGCCCTTTCGTACGTCTACCGGCCCGCGGGGGGCGCTGCGGACGTCAGTTGACGGAACCCATCAGTTCCTTGACCTTCTTGCGGTTCATCCAGATGCCGAAGCCCGCGATGACCGCGATGACCGCCTCGACGGCGACCGCACCCGAGTTGTTCAGGTCGATCCCGAGCTGCGGGGAGGTCAGCAGGCCGGTGACGGAGTCGCCCGCGGTGACCGCGAGGAACCAGACACCCATCATCTGGGCGGTGTACTTCGCCGGGGCCATCTTCGTGGTGACCGAGAGGCCGACCGGGGAGAGGCAGAGCTCGCCGACGGTCTGGATGAAGTAGATCGCCACCAGCCACATCGGGCTGACCTTGCCGCCGTTGTTGGCGGTGTCGATCAGCGGGATGAGGAAGACGAGGAAGGAGATGCCGATCAGCGTGAGGCTGGAGGCGAACTTGACCGCCGTGCTCGGCTCCTTGCCCCGCTTGTTCAGCCACAGCCAGGCCGACGCGACCACGGGGGCGAGCGCCATGATGAAGATCGGGTTCAGCGACTGGTACCAGGAGGTCGGGAAGTCGAACCCGAGCAGGTTGTTCGTCGTCGAGTGCTCGCCGAAGATCGACAGGGTTGAGCCGTTCTGGTCGTAGATCATCCAGAAGACGGCGGCGACGATGAAGAACCAGACGTAGCCCGAGAGCTTGGACTGCTCCAGGGTCGTCAGCTCCTTGTCGCGCTTCATGCGGACCAGGACGGTGACCGGGATGACCAGACCGGCGATGGTGAGGGGCATCAGGGCCCAGTCGGCGAAGTTGCCGGTCACACCGAGGAACGTGTAGAGCGCGACCGCGACGATCAGCCAGATCAGGCCGTTGCGCAGGGCGGACGCACGCTGCTGCGGCGTCGCGGGCTGCGAGACGACACTGCTCTCGGCGCTGAGGTGGCGCGAGCCGAGCATGAACTGACCGAGGCCGAGCGCCATGCCGATCGCGGCGAGCGCGAAGCCGAAGTGCCAGTTGACGTTCTCGCCCACGGTGCCGATGGTCAGCGGGGCGAGGAAGGCACCCACGTTGATGCCGATGTAGAACAGCGTGAAGCCACCGTCACGGCGCGGGTCCTCCGGGCCGTCGTAGAGGTGGCCGACCATCGCGGAGATGTTGGCCTTCAGGAGGCCGGAGCCGAGCGCGACGAGGCCGAGACCCGCGAAGAACGTGGCCGAGCTCGGCAGGGCGAGCGTGATGTGGCCGAGGATGACGACGATGGCGCCGATGGCGACCGTCTTGCGCGGTCCCCAGAACCGGTCGGCCATCCAGCCGCCGGGCATGGCGAGCAGGTAGACCATCGACATGTAGACGGAGTAGATCGCCGTCGCCGTCGTGGCGCTCATGTTCATGCCGCCGGGGGCGATGAGATAGAGCGGGAGCAGTGCTTTCATGCCGTAGAAGCTGTAGCGCTCCCACATCTCGGTCATGAAGAGTGTGGCCAGTCCGCGGGGGTGGCCGAAGAAGGTCTTCTCAGAGCCAGGGGTACCGGCGGAGTCCTTCGTCAGGCTGGACGCCATGGGTCGATCCTCGTGGGTTCGGGACGCGCGGCAGGAGCGTGTGCGCGCCCGGTGGGGGGCGGTCGGCACCGGGGTCGTCCCGTCCACACCCCCACGCCCGGGGGGAGTTTCGCGCTCCGTGTCGAGGAGGGCGCTGGTACGGCGACTCCGGGATCCACGCCCTGGCGCATCCTCACGCTCAGGGCCCGACCACAGGTCATTCCTTTCAAGGCTGGCAGAAGCCGGCCCGCACATAAAAGAGACCTAAGGCCGCACAGTGGGCCAAAGGTCCTTGCATAGTGCATCAGGCGTTGGGTCACCATACGCCACGACAGTGCGGCATATGGAAGGACTTGAGAGATGGATCACAGGTTGCGGTGGAACCAGCGGCCCACTTTTAAAGGTGATCCTCAGGATCGCACCCCATAGCCGCAGGCTTCGACCATCAGCTGGCGATCACCCCACGGCGGTCGTCCGGCGCGGACTACCATCACCCCATGACCCGTGTACTGCTCGCCGAGGACGACGCGTCCATCTCGGAGCCGCTGGCCCGTGCCCTGCGCAGGGAGGGCTACGAGGTAGAAGTGCGTGAGGACGGCCCGACCGCCCTCGACGCCGGGCTGCAGGGCAGCGTCGACCTCGTCGTACTCGACCTGGGGCTGCCCGGCATGGACGGCCTGGAGGTGGCCCGCCGCCTCCGTGCCGAGGGGCACACGGCGCCGATCCTGATCCTGACCGCCCGCGCCGACGAGGTGGACACGGTCGTCGGCCTGGACGCGGGAGCCGACGACTACGTCACCAAGCCCTTCCGCCTCGCCGAACTGCTCGCCCGGGTCCGGGCGCTGCTCCGGCGCGGCGCGGCCGAGCCGCAGCAGGCACCGGCCACGCACGGCGTGCGCATCGACGTCGAGTCGCACCGCGCCTGGATGGGCGAGGAGGAGCTCCAGCTCACGGCCAAGGAGTTCGACCTGCTCCGGGTCCTGGTCCGCGACGCGGGGCGGGTCGTCACCCGCGACCAGCTGATGCGGGAGGTCTGGGACACCACGTGGTGGTCGTCCACCAAGACCCTGGACATGCACATCTCCTGGCTGCGCAAGAAGCTGGGCGACGATGCGGCGAACCCCCGGTACATCGCCACGGTGCGGGGCGTCGGCTTCCGCTTCGAGAAAAGCTGAGGAGCGCCCCTTTAGGGGCGCGAGGAACTGCGCGAGCAACCCACGAAGAGCCGCACCCGCCAGGAACCCGTCGCAGGCAGACGCGTCTGCGGGTCGGTGGGGGCCGGCCGCGCAGTTCCCCGCGCCCCTGAGGGGCGGCTTCGATCGGCGACACTGAGTAGATGCGCCGCCGATTGATCAACAGCACCCTCGCCGTAGTCCTCGTGGTCATCGCGGTCTTCGGGGTGAGCCTCGTCATCGTCGAGACGAGGACCATCAGCAGCAGCGCCCAGGAGCGCGTCACCTCCGAGGCGCTCCGCCTGGCCAGCATCGTCGACAGCCGGCTCATCAGCGACGAGAAGATCAACTCCGAGATCCTGCGCGACGTGGCCGCGGTCGACACCGACCGCTACGCCCTCATCGAGATCCCGGGCCGCCCCGCCATCGAGATCGGCAGCCGCCCCACCGGTGACGTCATCCGCGACACGGCCAAGGGCGAGGAGGGCGAGAAGGTCACCGTCGAGGAGCCGCGCACCGCGGTGACCCAGGAGGTCGGCCGCACCCTGCTGATCATCGGCGCCGTGGCCCTGCTCGCGATCGTCGCCGCCGTGCTCCTCGCCGTACGCCAGGCCAACCGCCTGGCCTCGCCGCTCACCGACCTCGCGGAGACCGCCGAGCGCCTCGGCTCGGGCGACCCGAGGCCCCGCCACAAGCGCTACGGGGTGCCGGAGCTGGACCGTGTCGCTGACGTCCTGGACGGCAGCGCCGAGCGGATCGCCCGGATGCTGACCGCCGAGCGCCGGCTGGCCGCCGATGCCTCGCACCAGCTGCGTACGCCCCTGACGGCCCTCTCCATGCGCCTTGAGGAGATCACCGTCACCGAGGACCTGGACACGGTGAAGGAGGAGGCCACGATCGCGCTCGCGCAGGTCGAGCGGCTCACCGACGTCGTGCAGCGGCTGCTCACGAACTCGCGCGACCCGCGCACCGGCTCCGCGGTCTCCTTCGACCTGGACGAGGTCATCAAGCAGCAGCTGGAGGAGTGGCGCCCCGCCTACCGCAGCGCGGGCCGCGCCATCGTCAGCTCGGGCAAGCGGCATCTGCGGGCCGTGGGCACGCCGGGCGCGGTCGCGCAGGTCCTCGCGGCGCTCATCGAGAACTCGCTCATGCACGGCGGCGGCACCGTGGCCCTGCGGACCCGCGTGACGGGAACCCAGACGGTCGTCGAGGTCACGGACGACGGTCCCGGCGTCCCCGCCGATCTCGGCGCGCGGATCTTCGAGCGGACCATCAGCGGCCGCAACTCGACCGGCATCGGCCTCGCGGTCGCCAGGGATCTGGCCGAGGCCGACGGCGGCCGCCTGGAGATGCTGCAGACGAAGCCGCCGGTGTTCGGGCTCTTCCTGTCGCGTACGCCGCCGCAGAAGCGGGCCCAGGAGCCCGAGGACACGTTGCGCTAGGCCGCCGGGGCCCGGTCGGCAGGGCTAGCGGGTGGCCCGCCCGGCGGGGCGCTTCTCGTCCGCTTTCACGGCCTTGGTCCCGTCCTCCAGGAACGATTCCGCACGGGCGACGGCCTCCCGCGCGGGCAGCGTCTTGAAGACCCAGGTGCGGTAGGACCAGAAGCGGAAGCAGGTCGCGATGCCGATGCCCACGAACTTGAAGATGTTGCGCTGGAGCGGGCTGTCCCAGTCGAAGCCGTAGATCGCCGCGTACAGGACGCCGTTCTCGATCACCAGGCCGACCGCGCTGAACATCAGGAACAGCGTGAGCTCCTTGGTGCGGGAGCTCTTGTCACGGTCCTTGTACGTGAAGTAACGGAAACCCACGTAATTGAAGGCGATGGCCACGACCGTGGCGATCACGTTCGCGCGCACGGCCTGGAGGTCCGTCGTGTGCCACAGCAGGTTGGACACGCCGAAATTGACCAGGGTGCCCAGCGCCCCCACGGCTCCGAACTTGGCCACTTCGCGCGCGAGCTGCTCCATTCGCACCCGTAGTGCGCCACGTTCCGTCATGGTGGTCGCCCCAACCCCCGTCGTCGATTCGTTCGGTCTCTTCGCCTCGTCGACGTATTGGTGATTCGGTCGCGTCAACCCAGCCATGCTAACCAGCGACCCCCACCGGTCGCGCGTGGACGCCTCCACACTGTGGCGGCTCTGTGACGACGGAGCCCGTGCGGTGCACGGAAACCGGCCGTTCCCGCTTGGCTGATACAGGCCGATACCCTGGGGGTGTGACGTTCCCGGTAGTCGGCATGGTCGGCGGCGGTCAGCTCGCCCGCATGACCCACGAGGCGGGTATCCCCCTCGGCCTGAAATTCAAGCTCCTCAGTGACACCCCTCAGGATTCCGCGGCGCAGGTCGTCGGCGATGTCGTCATCGGCGACTATCGCGACCTCGACACGCTGCGTGAGTTCGCGAGGGGCTGCGACGTGATCACTTTTGATCACGAACACGTACCCACCGAGCATCTACGGGCCCTGGAGGCGGACGGCATCCCCGTGCGTCCGGGGCCCGACGCGCTGGTGCACGCCCAGGACAAGGGCGTGATGCGCGAGAAGCTCACGGAGATCGGTGTGCCCTGTCCACGCCACCGGATCGTGCGCGATCCGGCCGATGTGGCGGCCTTCGCGGCCGAGGGCTCTGCGGATCCGCAGGATGACGGCTTCCCCGTGATCCTCAAGACGGTGCGTGGCGGCTATGACGGAAAGGGGGTGTGGTTCGTACGTTCCGTCGAGGACGCCGAAGACCCCTTCCGGGCCGGTGTCCCCGTCCTGGCCGAGGAGAAGGTCGACTTCGTACGCGAGCTCGCGGCGAACGTCGTGCGCTCGCCGCACGGCCAGGCGGTGGCCTACCCCGTCGTCGAGTCGCAGCAGGTCGACGGCGTCTGCGACACGGTGATCGCGCCGGCCCCCGGCCTCTCGGAGGACCTCGCGGGCCAGGCGCAGGAGCTGGCGCTCCGCATCGCCAAGGAGCTCGGGGTGGTCGGCCACCTGGCGGTCGAGCTCTTCGAGACGCCCGACGGCCGCATCCTGGTGAACGAGCTGGCGATGCGTCCGCACAACTCCGGCCACTGGACGCAGGACGGGGCGATCACGTCCCAGTTCGCCAACCACGTGCGCGCGGTGCTCGACCTCCCGCTCGGCGACCCGCGCCCGCGGGCGAAGTGGACGGTCATGGCCAATGTCCTGGGCGGCGACTACCCGGACATGTACCAGGCGTACCTGCACTGCATGGCGCGCGACCCGCAGTTGAAGATCCACATGTATGGCAAGGACGTGAAGCCGGGACGCAAGGTCGGCCACGTCAACACCTACGGCGACGACCTGGACGACGTGCTCGAGCGCGCGCGTCACGCGGCCGGCTATCTCAGAGGAACGATTACAGAATGACCGCACCTGTAGGACCTGTAGTCGGCATCGTCATGGGCTCGGACTCCGACTGGCCCGTCATGGAGGCCGCGGCGAAGGCCCTCGACGAGTTCGAGATCCCCTACGAGGTCGACGTCGTCTCGGCGCACCGCATGCCGCGCGAGATGGTCGCGTACGGCGAGGAAGCGGCGGACCGCGGCCTCAAGGCGATCATCGCGGGGGCCGGCGGCGCCGCGCACCTGCCGGGCATGCTGGCGTCGGTGACCCCGCTGCCGGTGATCGGCGTGCCCGTCCCGCTCAAATACCTGGACGGCATGGACTCCCTCCTGTCCATCGTGCAGATGCCCGCGGGCGTGCCGGTGGCGACGGTCTCGGTGGGCGGCGCGCGCAACGCCGGTCTGCTGGCGGCGCGCATCCTGGCCACGCACGACGCCGAACTCCTCGGCCGTATGCGGGAGTTCCAGCAGGAGCTGAACGAGCAGGCCACGGAGAAGGGCAAGCGGCTCCGCGCCAAGGTCGAAGGCGCGGGTTCCGGTTTCGGCTTCGGTTCGGGAAAGTGAGCGGCATGACGTCCCCGGACCGTGCCTCTCTGGACGACGCACGCGCCCTGCTCGCCGACTTCCCGGTGGTCGACGGCCACAACGACCTGCCCTGGGCGCTGCGCGAGAAGGCGGGGTACGAACTCGACCGCCTCGACATCGCCGCCGACCAGAAGGGCCACCTCCACACGGACATCGCGCGCCTGCGGGCGGGCGGGGTCGGTGCGCAGTTCTGGTCGGTGTACGTCCGCACGGACCTGGCGGGCGACGCGGCGGTGAGCGCGACGCTCGAACAGATCGACTGCGTCGACCAGTTGCTCACGCGCTACCCCGCGGACCTGCGGCGCGCGCTGACGGCCGCGGACATGGAGGCGGCGCGCGGTGAGGGCCGCATCGCGTCCCTGATGGGCGCCGAGGGCGGCCACTCCATCAACAACTCCCTCGCCACGCTGCGGGCGTTGTACGCGCTCGGCGTCCGCTACATGACGCTGACGCACAACGACAACATCGCGTGGGCGGACTCGGCGACGGACGAGCCCGGGGTCGGCGGCCTCTCCGCGTTCGGCCACGAGGTCGTACGCGAGATGAACCGCAGCGGCATGCTCGTGGACCTCTCCCACGTGGCGGCGACGACGATGCGGGCGGCCCTGGACACCTCGGTGGCGCCGGTGATCTTCTCGCACTCCTCGGCGCGCGCGGTCTGCGACCACCCGCGCAACATCCCGGACGACGTCCTGGAGCGCCTGCCCGCGAACGGCGGCGTCGCGATGGTGACCTTCGTGCCGAAGTTCGTGCTCCAGGCGGCGGTCGACTGGACGGCCGCGGCCGACGAGAACATGCGGGCGCACGGCCTCCACCACCTGGACACGAAGCCGGAGGCGATGAAGGTCCACGCAGCCTTCGAGCAGGCGAACCCGCGGCCCGTCGCCACGGCCGCGACGGTCGCCGACCACCTCGACCACATGCGCGAGGTCGCCGGCATCGACCACATCGGCATCGGCGGCGACTACGACGGCACGGCGTTCACACCGGACGGCCTGGACGACGTGGCGGGCTACCCGAACCTGATCGCGGAGCTCCTGACCCGCGGCTGGGCGAAGGAGGACCTGGCCAAGCTGACGTGGCGCAACGCGGTCCGCGTACTGGGTGCGGCGGAGGACGTGGCACGTGACGTGCGGTCCCGGCGCGGTCCTTCGAACGCGACGCTTGAGCAACTGGACGGCTGAGTACGCCACTTGAGGCGAAGGGCGGGGGCGGCCGATCGGCCGCCCCCGCCCTTCGCCTGTTTCCTGTCGTCAGTCCACCAGCTCCCGCGCGAACCGCAGCGAGTGGGCGAACACGTCCTCCACGTCGGCATCGGGCAGGCCGTGCCAGCCGTGGTCGGCGCCCGGCACCGTACGCAGCTCGACGCGTGCGGCCCCGGCGTCCCGCAGCCCGGCGGCGAGCGCCTCGCTGTGCGTGGCCGGGACCATCGTGTCCCGCTCGCCGTGGACCAGGAGGAAGGGCGGGGCGGCGCGGTGGACCCGCGTGACGGGGCTCGCGGCGCGGGCCCGCTCGGGCACGGTGGCGGGGGCGGCGCCGAGCAGCAGGGCCTCCGGGGTCGTGGCGCTGTGCGGGTCGAACGGGCCGCGGGGGACGGTCAGGTCGCTCGGGGCGTACCAGATCACGGCGCCGGCGGCCGGGACCGCGGGGTCCAGCGCGAGGAGCGAGGCCAGGTGCCCGCCCGCGGACTCGCCCCACACCACGGTCCTGGCGGGGTCGACGCCGAGCTCCGGCGAGCGCAGCTCCAGCCAGCGCAGGGCGGCGCGCAGGTCGTCAAGGGGGGCGGGGAAGCGGGCCTCGCCGCTGAGCCGGTAGTCGGCGCAGGCCACCGCGAAGCCCGCTGCCGCGATGCGTGCCAGGGGGCCCGGATCCCAGTGCCGGGTCGCCATCCCCATGTCGTCACGGCGCCCTCGCCGCCAGGCGCCGCCGTGCACGAACAGGACCAGGGGGAGGGGCCCGTCCACGGTGTCCGGCAGCCAGAGGTCGAGCTCCAGCGGGCGTCCGCCCTCGACCTCGCCGTACGGGACACCGCGCAGCAGCCGCAGGTCCGGTGCCGGGCGCGCCGCGGGCGGCAGGGGCGCCACGTCCGGGTGGGGCGCGGCGATCAGGGCCCGCAAGGCCGGGTCCGCGGAGCTCACCGGGTGCGCCACTGGTGCTCGGGCAGGAAGCGCACGTCGTACTGCTCGGGGACGGTCGCGAACTTGTCGGGCGTGGGCACGACCGGCTCGCGCGGCAGGCCGAGCCCTTCGGCGGGCGCCCCGAGGGTCTCGAAGAACCGCTCGAAGGTGCCGCCCGGCCCGGCGGCGACGCCGACGACCTGGCTGTGGTGGCGCTCCATGCGGTAGGCGTGCGGGCAGTTCTTCGGTACGAAGCCGAAGTCGCCGGGGGTGAGGAGCTTCTCCTGCTGCTCGCCCTCCAGGTCCTCGACGAAGAGGCGGACGGCGCCCTGGGTGACGTAGAAGACCTCGTAGGTGTCCGGGTGCAGGTGGGCCGGGATGACGTTGCCCTTGGGGCCCTCGACGGTGAAGAAGTTGAAGGCGTTCTCGGTCTGCTCGCCGCCCGCGTAGATGGTGATCAGGTCGCCGAACAGATGGGCGCGGTCGCCCTCGCCCTTCTCGATGACGTAGGGCTTGCCCGGTTCGGCGGGGATGCGTGAGGAGCGCCGGTGGCGGGTCGCGTACTCGATCGTCATGGGCTCTCCCGGGGATGGCTGAGGAAAGGAACGGGGAATGTCAGGCAGCCTGACATAAAGAGTCCGCGCCGGGCAAGCCATCGCCCGTGAACAGGCCCGCGACCCCATAGGCTCGGCGGATGCACGTCACCGGCCGCAACCTCCCGCAACTCCTCGGCGACGCCCGGCGCTGGTTCGAGGACGCGCTCCTCGCGGCTCTGGAGGCGGCGGGGGAGGTCCATGTGTCCCCGACCCAGGCGGGTCTCTTCGCCGTCCTGGACGAGCAGGGCACGACGGTCTCCGAGCTGGCGCGCCGGATGGGCGTCACCCGGCAGACCGCCCACCAGGCGGTGCACGGCCTGGTCGCCGCGGGCCTGCTCGAACAGGTCCCCGACCCGTCATCCGGGCGGCAGCGGCTGATCCGCCGCACCGAGGAGGGTGCGCGCACACACCGCAGGGCGGAACGGGTCCTGCGCCGCGTCGAGCAGGAACTCGCCGACCGGATCGGCGAGCAGACGGTGCACGCGCTGCGGGCGGCGCTTGAACTCCCGTGGGGCAGCCCTCCGGTGCTAGCCCCGCCCAAGCAGAACTGAGCCTCCGGAAGGCCCCCGGAGGCCGACTTCGGCTACCCGGTGGCTTGGATGGTTGCCGGGGCCGCCCGGTTGTCCTGAGGTTGGCGGTTGCGGGCCGGGTGTAAAGGGCGCTCCTGCGTCGCGTCGGCTGCGCCGATTCCGCTTCGCTCCACCCTTGACACCCGTCCCTCCACCGCGCGAAGCGATATGACCGGGCGGCCACGGGGTGGGACTCTCGACCACTCCCGTCAAATCAGGGGGTCTCGCTGCCGGGTGCGGCCCGGCTCATTGCGCGTGACCCTCACGCGGAGAATCGGCGGGCGCCCGGTCCGCGTCCGCTTCGGGGAGGGGTGCCGGTCTCGTCAGGCGACAGCAGACCGGATCTTCCGGGGTGGTCGGCAGGGGGTGGGGCGGGCGGGGCCTGCTGAAGGGTGCGGGTTTCGTCACGGGCCTGCCGACCGGACGCGGGCCGGGGTGTGCAGGTCACGGCTGGCGCAGGTCGGTCGGCCTCGAGGGGTGGGGGGTCCGGCACCTAATTCCGAGAAGGCGCGTTGCGCAACACGCGCGCCCCCCTTCTGCCAGAACGCAACTTTGCGAAAGTAGGTGCGCCACACCATCCGCTTCGCCTTGAAGACCCCATGCACCGAGGTATCGGTGGCGAGTGGCGAGGGCGTCACGCACGGTTTCGCGGGGAGCCGACCCCGAAGGCGGCCAGAGCACGCCCCGCGCGAGCGGATTGCAGAACATTCCCACCCAACGTGCCTCCAACACACGTGCTGGCGTGGCACTTTCCTGCAATCCGTTCCCCGCCCCACCTACGGAACCCCCATCGCGGCGCCCGCCAGCCGCCTGCCCCGCCCGCCCTTGCCACCCCGTGACGGCCACGCCAGAAGAACCAGCCGACGGCCGCTTGATGAGACCGGTACCCACCCCCGGAGCGATCGCGGACCGGGTACCCGCCCGTCCCCCTGACGGCCACGCCGGAAGATCCGGCCGACGGCCGCTTGGCGAGACCGGCACCCATTCCCGAAGTGGTCGCGGACCGGGCGCCAGCCCTTCTCGGCGTGGCGGCCACGTCGGAAGATCCGGCCGATAGCCGCTTGACGAGACCGGCCCCCTCCACCGGAGCGATCGCGGACCGGGCGCCCGCCCGTCCCTCGTGGGGGTCACCCGCAATGGGCCGGGCCGCACCCGGCAGTGAAAGGGTGATGGCCTGACGGGAGTGGTCGAGAGTCCCACCCCGTGGCCGCCCGGTCATATCGCTTCGCGCGGTGGAGGGACGGGTGTCAAGGGTGGAGCGAAGCGGAATCGGCGCAGCCGACGCGCAGCGCAGCGGAGCGCCCTTTACACCCGGCCCGGAACCGCCAACCTCAGGACAACCGGGCGGCCCCGGCGCCATTTCCAGCACCGGCCCAGCGAAGCCCAGCGTCTCAGCCGGAGTACCGCGCGCGGGGCGCCGGACTGGAGCGCCGCTGGGCCGCCGGGGCGAAGCCCCGCACCGGGTGCCTTGCTGGCCCCTGGGTAACCCAAGTGCCCTGCCGGGTACGTCAAGCCGCCCCCGCCCCAGGGCAGGGGGCGAGGGCGGCGACGTACCGGTGAGAGCGCAGGCGCTAGGGAAGGTTCCTTGCCATCACGATCCGCTGGACCTGGTTCGTGCCTTCGTAAATCTGCGTGCTTTACAGGTCGTACGGCGCTGACCTGCACGGACACTACTTCTGGAGGGGACCTCCCCAGCATTTCCCCATGATCGTCAACGATCGCCCGAGGCAGGGGTCGCGCTGGTGGCACCCCCACCGGCAGCACCTCAGACGAGCACGTTCCGGGGCAGGTTACGCAGTTTCCTGTTCCGGCAACCGTGATCGCTTGACCCGCGCACCTCACCCTCGGGAGCATCGAGCCGCACGGGGGTAATGGCAGCACGCGAGAGGGGAACCAGGACCATGAAGGTCACCAAGCTGGTCAGCACGTGCGACATCAAGGACTGCCCGACGATCTACGCGACGGATCGCGGCACCTTCCTGGTGCAGGGTGAGACTCCGGCCGATCACGGGCTACAGATTCCCGCTCACGAAACCCTCGTCGAGATCCCGAAGGAACTGATCCAGAAGGCCATCCGTGACAACCTCATCTAGGACCCTTGGCGACCTCTTCGACGCATTCGAGCATGAGGCGTTCCGACTGGAAACTCTGGACGACTACAGCAAGTCCGGGAACGTCGACGCCTATCACGCCTTTCTGGGCAGAGAGCCGCAACCGGGCGACTATAACGCGGGCTGGGTAAAGGAACTCCGCTCCCACACCCAGAAGGGAAAGAGGGTTTACCGGGTGCACGTTCTGTCCCGCCCGCTCACGGACTATCTTAGGTTTGAACTCGGGTGGGGCTACCAGAAGAACATGACCGGGGGAGAGGAGTTCTTCATTCTTGACGTCACCGACAAGCCCAACCCCCTGGAGAATGCTCCTGACTTCTGGTTCTTCGATTCCGATTCCGTAGCTGTGATGAACTACGACGGAGACGGGCAGTACTTGGGTTCTGAAGTGCTGCCACCGGAGCGAACGGCGGAATTCACGCGGTATCGTGATGCGGCACTCGCGCACGCGGAGCCGTTCACCGAATGGTGGGCCAAGTACGGGGTGTGAACAGAGCGCAGCTTGGAGCCGCGCTGCGGGCTCTGCGAGTGGCATCCGGCAAGGAAGCCAAAGCGGTTGCCCGTAGCGCCCTCATGTCGCCATCCAAGCTGTCCAAGATCGAAAATGCGAAGCTCTCAGCCAACGCAACGGACGTAGAGCGTATTCTGTCCGCCATCGGTGTCTCGGATGAGGTCAAGGCGGAGTACGCCGAGGCTGCCCGAGCGTCGGCGACGGAGGCGACGGCGTGGCGCCTCCTCAAGTGAATCGGAGTCCATAAAGGCCAACAGGCCGCCAAGGCTCTGGAAGCCCAGATGTCGATGCTGCGGCTGTTCCAACCGGCTCTGGTCCCCGGGCTGCTCCAGACGCCGGAGTACATCCGGGCCGTTCTGCAACGTCACAATCTGAGTGAGGACGTCCTCACGCGGACGATCAGTGGACGACTCGAACGCCAAGCGGTCCTCTACGACAACACGAAGGTACTGCGATTCGTCATCACGGAATCTATCCTCCGGTGGCGGATCGTCCCGCCACAGATGATGGCCGCACAACTCGACCGCATCGTTTCCATTTCACGCCTCTCCCATGTAGATGTCCGAGTGGTTCCCCTACGTATTCAGCAGCACGACATCGCGAATCACGCTTTCGTCATCCGAGATGACCGGATGGTCACGATAGAAACGGTTCATGCAGAGATCGTCGTCACGGACCCCAAGGATGTCGAACTCTACGTTGATAAGTTTGCTGGGTTTGAGCGAGTGGCGCTGTCTGGAAGTGAAATGCGGCAGCTAGTCGAGGGCATCCGCGACGACTTTTTGCGGGAACAGGAAACGGGCTAGAGACTCCTCGTCGGGAGGGCGAGTATGTACTCATGCCGACCGAACCGAGGAACCCAGAAGAGAAGGCCCCGCAGGGTTGGCGGATGGACCCAATTCCAAGCCATCATGCCTACCGGGATGATGATGGGAACATTCGCGTCCCTATGTGGCTGGCGAAGAACGGTCGGCATATGGCAGACACGGAAATGATTCTGCTCCCGTCTGAGGCCGCCTTACTGGCCGACAACCTGGCCAACGCGATGCGCGACAACGCCCGGTCGATGCTGCACGAGCTCTTTCGGGAGAGCGCGACGGCTCTCGGCCCCGGCGTCGTGTACGTGTCGAAGCCGGATCAGTACCGGCTCTGAGTCTGCCCCCCCCAGCACTGATCTCACAGGAAGGCACACCCATGCCCGGAACCGACCTGTACAGCCTGCCCATCGACGGCGCCACGTTCCTCAAGGCGTGCGGGGGCAACACACACCCCGACGGCGAGTCCTGCGCCACGCTGGCGAAGATCGGCCCCAACGCGTGGGCGTTGGGCGACAGCAAGCGGCCCGGTGCGGAGCCGTTGCGCTTCACCACCGAGGAACTGAACGCGGCCGGTATCGACCCGGCCCGCTTCGGCCTGTCTGCCTGACGGCCATTCCTGGCGCCCCCGGCCCTGGCTCACCCCCGAGAGACAGGGCCGGTCGGGCGCTCCTCTTCTTCCTGCACTGAACGGGACGACAGTTGCACCACCACGGCTACCTGTGGACCGGCTCCAAGCAACAGTTCGATGATGAGGCGCTGCGACGGCCCCCGCACCCTGATCCTCCTCCGGCCGATAAGCCGGAGCTGATCCAGCGGTACAGGGAAGTGAAGGCGGAGTTCCCGACCGTGGACCTGCCACCGCTGGAAACGGCCCGCTGGCTGATCAAGCCCAGGAAGTTGATACGCGGCACCTGGGAGGAGCCGAAGGAAGCGGCGGAATGGCTCGGGCAACAACTGACGGAGTACGCCCCCCGATTTGCCTCCGAGTCCGACCGCGACAGCACACGGCTGGCACTACTGGTCTACTCCGCTGCTGATCGGCTGAGCTGGGGTGGAGACGTGTCCCACGGCTTCTACCTGGAGAGGCCCGCATTTCTGTCCGTAGCTCTGGTGACGTGCTCCCCGAACCGTGCCGCACCGGACCTTGCCTGCCCGACTGCTGTCCACACCTGATGAGGGGAGCACACCACGATGCCCCGTTCGATCCTGCGGTATACGAAGCACCGGATCACTCAGCAATCGGACACAGAGGTGACGTTCGAGGCGAAATGCCTGACGTGCGGCTGGGAGGTTAAGCCTGCTTCGGACGGCGAGACCGTCGATGTGGAGTGCATGAGCCACACCGGCCGGACCCAGCACAACCGGTTCCGACGCCTGTGCACATCGGTCGCCTTGGTCGAACGCGCCGAATAGGACCGAAGCAACGAAAGAGCCCCGGCCCATTTCTGGCCGGGGCTCTTTCGTTGGTTAGAGGAGTGCTCGGAAGGGGTTGGAGTCGGCGAGCGGTTCCGGGCGCTTCGGTTCGGGCGCGGGCTCCGGGTCCGAGGTCCGAGGTCCGAGGGAAGAATGGTGGTTGTCACGTTTCCCTCTCAGCAAACAAAAAAAGCCCCCGTTTGCCTCGGGGGCGTCGCTTCTTGCCGTCCATCGTTCTGGTCGTCGAGCCATTTTTCCAAGTCAATCGGTCGGCAGTGGAGGGACTGCCCCACCTTCCTAAACGGGATCTGCTCACCCTTCCAATTGCCGTACACCCATGACCGGGGCTTGTTCAGGTAGTCGGCTACATCTTCAACCACTACATCTTCGAAGGGGCCGAGCAGCGCGGCCGGGCCGCCATCGCAACGATGTTGACGCCCGGCGCTGACGACCCCACAGAAGCGTCAGAGGTCGCCTGATCCGTGCACGACAGCAGCCCCCGGCATCATGCCGGGGGCTGCGGTGTTTGTGCAGGTCAGTGGCCGTTCTCAACCCGGCATCCACCCAGGATTCCCCCAGTATGACGCCCAAGAACGGTCCTGATCGGGCCGCAACGGTCAGAAGGTCAAAGATGCCAGATGCCCCATCAAGCCTTCGGAACACCCTCTGACCTGCAAAAACCCTGCTAAGGCAGGTTCCTCGCCATGACGATGCGCTGCACTTGATTCGTGCCTTCATAAATCTGCGTGATCTTCGCGTCGCGCATCATCCGCTCGACGGGGTAGTCACGCGTGTAGCCGTAGCCGCCGAGCAGCTGGACGGCGTCCGTGGTGACCTCCATCGCGACGTCCGATGCGAAGCACTTGGCGGCGGCGCCCTGGAAGGTGAGGTCCGCGTCGCCGCGCTCCGACTTGGCCGCGGCGGCGTACGTCAGTTGACGCGCGGCCTCGATCTTCATCGCCATGTCCGCGAGCATGAACTGCACGCCCTGGAAGTCGCCGATCGGCTTCCCGAACTGCTTGCGCTCCTGGACGTACCCCTTGGCGTAGTCGAGCGCGCCCTGTGCGATGCCGAGCGCCTGGGCCGCGATCGTGATGCGGGTGTGGTCCAGGGTCTTCATCGCCGTGGCGAAGCCCGTGCCCTCCTCGCCGATCATGCGGTCGGCGGGGATGCGGACGTTGTCGAAGTAGACCTCGCGGGTCGGCGAGCCCTTGATGCCGAGCTTGCGCTCGGGGGCGCCGAAGGAGACGCCCTCGTCCGACTTCTCGACGACGAAGGCGGAGATGCCCTTCGAGCGCTTGGTCGGGTCGGTCACGGCCATCACCGTGTAGTACTCGGAGACGCCCGCGTTCGTGATCCAGCGCTTCACGCCGTTGAGGACCCAGGAGTCCCCGTCACGGACGGCCTTCGTCTTCATGCCCGCCGCGTCGGAACCCGCGTCCGGCTCGGAGAGGCAGTACGAGAACATGCCCTCGCCCTTGGCGAGCGGCGTCATGTACTTCTTCTTCAGCTCCTCGGACCCGGAGAGGATCACGGGGAGCGAGCCCAGCTTGTTCACGGCGGGGATGAGCGAGGACGAGGCGCAGACGCGCGCCACCTCCTCGATCACGATGACCGTGGCGAGCGCGTCGGCGCCGGTGCCTCCGAAGCTCTCCGGTACGTGCACGGCGTGCAGGTCGGAGGCGACGAGGGCGTCGAGCGCCTCCTGCGGGAAGCGGGCCTCCTCGTCCACCGCCGCGGCGAAGGGCGCGATCTTCGCCTCGGAGAGCGAACGGATCGCGTCGCGGAGCATGTCGTGCTCCTCGGACGGGCGGTACAGGTCGAAATCAGCCGATCCGGCCAAGGTCTCTCACGCTCCAAGGATGCTAATTACCGTTAAGTAACCCAAATTTTAGAGGGCGGCTCACGCGAGGGATACGTGAGCTTGCCGACAGCGGGCATGGGGCGGGGTGGCGATGGCGGAAACGTGCCCGCTCAGGGCCCCGACTATGCTCGGGCACCGCACTGACGCCGTAGACCCCTGGAGCACCGCATGGCCCTCAAGATCACCGTGATCGGCACCGGCTATCTCGGCGCTACGCACGCAGCGGCCATGGCCGAGCTCGGCTTCGAGGTGCTCGGGCTCGACGTCGTGCCCGAGAAGATCGAGATGCTGCAGCGGGGCGAGGTCCCGATGTACGAGCCCGGCCTGGAGGAGCTGCTGCGCAAGCACGTCGCCGGGATCGAGGGCTCCAGCGGGCGGCTGCGTTTCACCATGGACTTCGCGGAGGTCGCGGCCTTCGGCGACGTGCACTTCGTCTGCGTGAACACCCCGCAGAAGCACGGTGAGTACGCCTGTGACATGAGCTACGTCGACAGCGCCTTCGCGCAGCTCGCCCCGCACCTGACGAAGCCCGCGCTCGTCGTCGGCAAGTCGACCGTGCCGGTCGGCTCGGCGGACCGGCTCGCGCGTGAGCTCGCCGCCGCGGCGCCCGTGGGTGCCGAGGCCGAGCTGGCCTGGAACCCGGAGTTCCTCCGCGAGGGCTTCGCGGTGAAGGACACGCTGCACCCGGACCGCATCGTCGTCGGCGTCCGCAGCGCGCACGCCGAGAAGCTGCTCCGCGAGGTGTACGCGGGTCCGGTGGGCGAGGGCTCGCCCTTCGTCGTGACGGACTTCCCGACCTCCGAGCTCGTGAAGACCGCGGCCAACTCCTTCCTCGCCACGAAGATCTCGTTCATCAACGCCATGGCCGAGGTGTGCGAGGCCGCGGGCGGTGACGTCGTGAAACTGGCGGAGGCGCTCGGCTACGACGACCGGATCGGCAAGAAGTTCCTGCGGGCCGGGATCGGCTTCGGGGGCGGCTGTCTGCCCAAGGACATCCGGGCGTTCATGGCGCGGGCCGGGGAGCTGGGCGCGGACCAGGCGCTGACCTTCCTGCGGGAGATCGACTCGATCAACATGCGGCGGCGCGGGCAGATGGTGGAGATGGCGCGCGAGGCGCTCGGCGGCGGGTCCTTCCTGGGCAAGCGGGTCGCGGTCCTCGGCGCCACGTTCAAGCCGGACTCGGACGACGTCCGTGACTCGCCCGCGCTGAACGTCGCCGGGCAGATCCACCTCCAGGGCGGTCAGGTCACGGTGTACGACCCCAAGGGCATGGCGAACGCGGGGCGGCTGTTCCCGACTCTGGCGTACGCGGAGAGTGCCGTGGACGCGGTCCGGGGCGCGGACGCGGTGCTGCACCTGACGGAGTGGCGCGAGTTCCGTGAGCTGGACCCGGAGGCGCTGGGCGAGGTGGCCTCGGAGCGGCTCATCCTGGACGGGCGCAACGCGCTGGATCCGGCGGTGTGGCGGGCGGCCGGGTGGACCTACCGGGCGATGGGGCGGCCTTCGGCCTGAGGCCTTGCGCTTGGCCTGAGGCCTGAGGCCTGGTGCTTGGCCTGACCTGTGTTCGCGCGCGTGTCGGGTGCGGGTGCGTGGGTGCCGGGTGCGGTGCGGGTCTGTCTTGTGGGCGGGGCCGTGCCGGTATGTCCGTCCTCGCTATCGTCCGGTGGCCGTGGGGTTGCTTCGGTGCTGGAGTGCGGGGAGCCGTGCTCCGGGCGGACATACCGGCACGTCCCCTTGCGTGCGTTCCCGGCTGTGGGTGCGCTCGTGTTGCGGGGGCGGTCTGTCTTGGGTGTGGGGCCGTGCCGGTATGTGCGTCCTCGCTATCGTCCGGTGGCCGTGGGGTTGCTTCGGTGTTGGAGTGTTGGGAGCCGTGCTCCGGGCGGACATACCGGCACGTCCCCTTGCGTGCGTTCCCGGCTGTGGGTGCGCTCGTGTTGCGGGGGCGGTCTGTCTTGGGGGGCGGGGCCGTGCCGGTATGTGCGTCCTCGCTGTCGGCCGGTGGCCGCCGGGGTGCTTTGGTTCCGGCTGCGGGTGGGGGGGGGCTTCTGTCAGCGTTGGCCGGGGGGTGGCGTTTTGCGGGCTCGGTACGCCCGCATCTTTGCTCGGGCGCCGCATACGCCCATGTCGCACCATCTGCTGCGGCTCGCCGGGCTTCGGTCGTAGTACGCCCAGTGGCAGTCCGCGGCCTCGCATGCCTTGAGCCGGGACCAGGTGCCCGCTGTCACCGCCTCCGCGATGGCCGCCGCCACCCGCGAGGCGAGCTTGGACGGCTCCGCGGGGGTCAGTTCCGCCGAGCCGTCCTCCTCTGAGATCTTCACCAACAGCGGTGCCCCCATGAGGAGTTGAGAGAGCGGGGGCACCGGTGCGTGTGGGGCGTGGCCCGCGTGTGCCAGGCACGCCGCTCGTAGCGACTCCCGCAGTTCGCGCGCGGCCGTCAGCTCGGCGCCCGGCGCGACGCCGAACGGCGCGCGGCCCTCCGACGTGTCGAGCGCGTCCGCGCCCGACTCCAGGTCCAGGGTGTTCACCAGCGCCTGGACCAGCGCGAGAGCTCCTGGAGCAGATGCTCTGTCATTCATGCTTGCGACGTTACCTCCAGTGGGGGAGTATGTAGTAACCGTTACCTGTAGCGGGCTGCTACAGGTAACCCATCCGCGAACGAGGAGAAGCCATGCCGCTCGCCAAACTCGGCTACGTCGTACTCGACTGCCCCGACCCCCTCGCGCTCGCCACCTTCTACGCGGCCGTCATCGGCGGCACCCCCAAGCGCGACGACGACGACTGGGCCCACCTCGAGGGCCAGGACGGCACGCCGCTCGCGTTCCAGGCCGCCCCCGGCCACGTACCGCCGCAGTGGCCCGCGGCGACGCACTCGCAGCAGTTCCATCTGGACCTCGACGTGCCGCAGGCGGAGATGGACGCCGTCGAGAAGGAGGTGCTCGCGCTCGGCGCCACCGTGCTCGACGCGGAGGATCGCGAGCGGAGTTTCCGGGTGTACGCCGACCCGGCCGGGCACCCGTTCTGTCTCTGCGCCTGCTGATCCACAAAGGATCCAACAAAGGATCCACAAAGGAGGGAAACACGCATGACACCCGTCGCGCGCATGCGCAATGTCGTCCTGGACTGTCCCGATCCCCGTCAACTGGCCGAGTTCTACGCGCACTTGCTGGGCGGCACCGTCGAGGGCGACGAGGGTGAGGACTGGGTCACGCTCCACGCTCCCGGCGGCCTGCGCCTCTGCTTCCAGGAAGCCCCGGGGCACCGTCCGCCCAACTGGCCGCAGGCGGGCGCCGGTTCGCAGCAGATCCACCTCGACCTCGACGTGGGTCCGGCCGTCCAGGACATCGAGCGCGCCCAGGAGCGGGCACTCGCCCTGGGCGCCAAACCGCTCGACGTCGACGACGACAACGGCAGCCGCGACTTCCGGGTGTACGCCGATCCGGCAGGGCATCCCTTCTGCCTCTGCCGGATCGACGAAGGCTAACCGGCCGCCTGCCGGCGCCGCCTCTCCCGCGCCGCCCGTGCCGTGAAGTCGGCCCCGCGCAGCACCCGTTGGGCATTGCCCCACGTCAGGCGCGCGAGGTCGGCCTCAGGCCAGTCGCGGTCCATGAGCTCGGCGACGAGGTGCGGATAGCGCGATGCGTCGGCCAGGCCGTCGGGGTGCGCGGCCGAGGTGTCGTACATCCCCGCGAGGCCCACGCTCTCCGGGCCCGCGAGGCGGCGTACGTGATCGAGGTGGTCAGCCACCTCATGGATCGAGGAACCCGTCTGCTCGGCGGCCAGGGGCACCAGGCACAGGCCCTTGGCGGCGCCGAGCGCGGTGAGCAGGTCGTCCGGGAGGTTCGCCGGGGCGTCCCGCAGCGCGCGGGCCCCCGACCTGGCGAAGAGGACCGGTGCCTTGGAGACGGCGAGCACCCGGTGCGCCGTGGCCTCGGTGGCGCCGGACAGCTCGGCGAGCACCCCGAGCCGGTTCAGCTCGCGCACCACCTCCTCGCCGAACGGGGTGAGACCTTCGGGGCCCGTCCATGACGTACCGGAGAGCGTGAGCGAGCAGAGACCGAGGGCGTGCAGGGCGCGCAGGGTGGCGAGCGAGTCGCCGATCGCCTCGGCGCGCGCCGGGCCGATCAGGGTGGCGATGCGGCCGCAGTGGCGGGCGTCGGCCACCTCGGACGCCGTGCGGGCCAGGCGCAGGCCGTCGGAGTGGCCGCCGACGACGTGCTTGACGAGGTCGATCTGTTCGAGGGTCGCGCCGAGCACGCGGTCACCGGTGATGCTCTGCGGGACGTGCACGGACCAGAACTGCGCCCCCACACCGCCCTCACGCAGCCGCGGCACATCGGCGTCCACGGCGCTGTCGCCGAGCTCCAGGTCGTACCAGGGCAGCCCGCGCAGCGTCCAGGGCAGTCCGCTGTAGCCGTCGGCGACGGGATGCGCGGCGAGCAGCGCGCGGGCCCGACCGAGGGGGTCCTGCGCGCGTGCTGGTCCGGGCGCGGGTTCGTGCGCCGGTCCGGGCTCGGATATGGGCGGTGGCTCGGGGGGCCGTACGGAGGGCTGGTCCAGCTCTCCGGCTTCGGCGGTGGCGTTCAGTTCGACCTGCAGGTCTGCCATGGCAGTGCTCCGGACTTCAGGGTGGCAGTCCGGTCAACCGTGACACGCGGGAGCCGCGGCTTCACGGCGGGCGAAGCGTTCGGGGTACGAGGCCGTGACCTCGCCGCGCGCAGGGGCCCCGCCGATCGGCCGGCGGGGCCCCTGCGACAGGTTCAGGAGACGGTTCAGCCGCCCGAGACGGTCACCTTCTCGTCGTTGTTCAGCTGGTTCACCATCTGCTTGACCTTGGCCTTGTCCCACAGGAGGTTGCCGCCGGTCGAGCCCGCGAGCGGCATGTTCATGGACTTGCCGTCGCCGCCCGTGACGCCCTTCATCGCCCAGAACATGGATGCCACGTCGAGCAGGCCCATGTCCTTGTCGACGACGAGCGTGTCCAGGCCCGCGCCCATCGTGGGGTAGAGCTTGAAGGGGTTCAGGACCGTGCCCGGCGTCGCCGCCTGGTTGGCCAGGGCTGCGAGGAACTTCTGCTGGTTCTTCGTGCGGTCCAGGTCGCTGCCCGGCAGGGCGTAGCGGGTGCGGACGAAGGCCAGGGCCTGCTTGCCGTCGAGGGTCTGCTTGCCCGCCTCGAAGTCGGCGCCGGACTTCTCGTCCTTGAAGCCCTTGGGGATGTCCATCTCGACGCCGCCGACCGCGTCCACGATCTTGGCGAAGCCGCCGAAGCCGATCTCGGCGTAGTGGTCGATCTTCAGGCCGGTGTTGTACTCGACGGTGCGGACGAGCAGCTCGGGGCCGTCCTCCGCGTACGCCGCGTTGAGCTTCGTCTGGCGGCCCTGGTTCGGGTAGAGCTTGCCGGACTCGGCGCCCTTGAAGGAGGGGATCGTCACGTTCGAGTCGCGGGGCAGCGAGATCATCGTGTTCCCGCCGTCGTCCGCGACGTGCAGGATCATCATCGAGTCCGTGCGCTTGCCCGCGGCGGAACCCGTGTGGAGGTCCTTCTTGTCCTGGTCGGACATGCCCTCGCGGCTGTCGGAGCCGACGATCAGGTAGTTCGTGCCCGCGCCGCCCTCGGGGCGCTCGATGACCTTGGAGAGGTCGACCTCGCGCTTGAGCTTGGAGTCGGCCCAGAAATACGTGCCGATGGAGACCGCGAGCAGCACCACGACCAGGGTGATCGAGCCGATCTTGAGGCGCCGGCGCCAGTTCGGTGCGGGGCGCGGCGCGCGGGTTCCGTAGCCGTCGTCGCCGCCCTGGCCCGCGCCGTTGCCCTGGCCGTTCGGGGCGCCGTAGACCTGGCCGGTGTTGTAGCCGCTGTCGTAGCCGTCCTGGCGCGAGCTGCGGGGCTCGAACATGTCGTCGCGCGCGTCGCCGTACGGCCGGCCGTACCCGTCGTCGTACGCGGGCTGCGGCGGGACTCCTCCCGCCTGCTGCTGGCCCGGTCGGCCGGACGGGCCGCCGCGCTGGACATGCCGCATCCTGCGGGCGCCCTCAGGCTGCGCGCTCCCGCTGCCACGGCCGTATCCTCGGCCGTTGCCCTGGTCGTCAGGCCAATCGCTCATGTGGCCCAGTGTGCCGTCTCTGCCTATGCGCCTCACAGGGCAGGCGGGATTTCGGTTCAGGGCTGTTGCAGAGCTGATGCAAAGCCGCCGGTCGCGGCCGGGACATTCCTCCGACTTAAGGTAGAGCCCATGACAGACCTGGCCCCTGGCGCGGAATCGGAGATTCCGGGCAAGCCGACCTCGGCGTCCCGCACGACTCTCAGCCACATCATGACCCACGGCGACACCAACCTCCTCGGAACGGTGCACGGCGGCGTGATCATGAAACTGGTGGACGACGCCGCGGGGGCTGTCGCGGGACGGCACTCGGGCGGGCCCGCGGTCACCGCGTCCATGGACGAGATGGCCTTCCTGGAGCCGGTGCGGGTCGGCGACCTCGTCCATGTGAAGGCGCAGGTGAACTGGACCGGGCGCAGCTCCATGGAGGTCGGCGTCCGGGTCCTCGCCGAGCGCTGGAACGAGTCGACGCCCGCGCAGCAGGTGGGGTCGGCGTACCTCGTCTTCGCCGCCGTCGACGCGGACGGCAAGCCGCGGGGCGTGCCGCCGGTGCTTCCGGAGACGGAGCGGGACCGGCGCCGGTATCAGGAGGCGCAGATCCGGCGTACGCACCGCCTCGCGCGCCGCCGGGCCATCAAGGAGCTGCGGCAGGCGCGCGCCGCCGAGGGCCTCGACGACTGAGCGCGGCGCACGTCCCTGCCACCGTGCCTACTGGCACCCCACCTGGTCGCCCGTCAGCGCCCCGAACTCGCCTTGGTAGGCGTCCTCCGCCCGCACCGGCCTGACCTGCTTGAAGTCCTGGCCCGCGAACACCTTCAGGGTGGCGCCCTGCCCCTTCACCGCCCGCAGCTGGCTGCCCGGCAGCGCCGTCGCCAGGGACTTCGCCGAGCGGTCCCAGCGCGGGTCGTACGCGACGACCGTGCGCGGCAGCGGCTTGCCCACGAAGTTGCCCGGGGCCCGCGTCGTGCGGAAGCCGGTGGACCGCAGCGCGCTGTCGACCCGCTTGCCCAGGCCCGGAGTGCCCGCGGCGTTGTCCACCTGCACCCGGATCTGCTGCGGTGACACGTCGACGATCGCCTTGCGCTTGGCGCCGTGCGCGGCGAGCGGACGGTCCTCGCGCAGCGCCTTGAAGAGCTTCGAGGACTTCTGCGGGTCCCACTTCAGCGTCGACCCGATGCCCGGCACGAGCACGCCCTTGCTGCGCAGCGGCACCGTCGTGAACTCCGACGACGACGGCGAGAAGCCGCGCATCGCCCGCCCCAGGGCGAGCATCTCGTTCGTGCCGAAGCCCTTGTCGGCGCGGACCGAGCCGAGCAGCGTCCTGGACACGTCGCGGAACTTCAGCGGGTTGAGCAGCACCCCGCTGCCGGTGGCCTTCGAGATGAGCGCCGCGAGGAACCGCTGCTGGCGCTGCATCCGCCCCAGGTCCGACGTGCCGTCGACGTGCCGTGTGCGGACGTACTGCAGCGCGGCGCCGCCGTTCAGCTTGTGCGTGCCGACGGGGAGATCGAGTCCCGTGTACGAGTCCTTCAGCGGGCGTGCCGTGCAGATCTCGACGCCGCCGAGCACGTCCACGGTCTTCATGAAGCTGGTGAAGTCGACCTCCATGTAGTGGTCGATCTTGACCTTCGTCATGTTCTCGACGGTCCGCACGGTCAGGTTGGGGCCGCCCTCCGCGTACGCCGCGTTCATCTTGACCGGGTGCGGCTTGTGCTTGTCGCCGGAGTTCCGGTCGACGTGCTCGGGCATCTCGGCGTAGCTGTCACGGGGCAGGCTCACGACGCTGGCGCGGTCCCGGTCCTCCGAGAGGTGCACGATCATGATCGTGTCCGTGCAGTGGCAGGGCGCCCCGCCGAGCCGGTACTTCTGCTTCTCCGCCTTGGTGATCTTCTCGCGGCCGTCGGTGCCGACGAGCAGCACGTTCATGCCGTTGCCGCCCTTGGGCCGGTTCTTCATGTCCTTGAAGGCGTCGACCCGGCTGATCTCGGTGTCGAGGCTGGTGACCACGCCGTGCCCGATCCCGGCCGCCGCGAGCACGGTCACCGAGAACCCGGTCGCCACCCGCATCGCCCAGCGTGGCCGCCTGCGCTGCTTGACCGGCCGCCCCGCGGGCTGCTGCACAGGCTGCCTCGCACGTGGCGGGCGCAGGCCACGCGGTGGCGGGGTGGGGGAGCGGCGGGGCGGTGTGGGCACGTGAAGGGACACCTCCGCGGTGACGGGCCTGTCCGGGACGGGGTAGGGGGACCCGCGATGGGCCGGGGAACGCGAGAACCGTAGGCCCATACGATCTGCGACCCGGGGCAGCAGGCCGGGCGGCGCGCGCCGGTGTCCCCCATTCGCGGTAACGTGGCGCCGATGAACGCGACGCCCGACGTGCAGCTTCCTGCCGTATCCGTGATCATGCCGGTGCTCAACGAGGAACGGCACCTGCGTGCTGCCGTCTCGGCGATCCTTGAGCAGGAGTACGACGGTGAGATGGAGGTCGTCGTCGCGCTCGGTCCCTCCACGGACCGCACGGACGAGATCGCCGCCGAACTGGTCGCCGAGACCGCGGGCCACCGCGCGAAGGTGCAGACCGTCCCGAACCCCACGGGGCGCACGCCCGCGGCCCTGAACGCCGCCATCAAGGCGTCGAGCCACCCGATCGTGGTGCGCGTGGACGGCCACGGCATCCTCTCGCCCGGCTACATCGCGACGGCCGTACGCCTCCTGGAGGAGACCGGCGCGCAGAACGTCGGCGGCATCATGCACGCCGAGGGCGAGAACGACTGGGAGCACGCGGTCGCCGCCGCCATGACGTCGAAGATCGGCGTGGGCAACGCGGCCTTCCACACCGGTGGCGCCGCCCAGCAGGCGGAGACCGTCTACCTCGGTGTCTTCCGCCGCGAGGCCCTCGAACAGCAGGGCGGCTACAACGAAGAGTTCATCCGCGCCCAGGACTGGGAGCTGAACTTCCGCATCCGTGAGGCCGGCGGGCTCATCTGGTTCTCGCCCGAGCTGAAGGTGCAGTACCGCCCGCGGCCGAGCGTGAAGGCGCTCGCCAAGCAGTACAAGGACTACGGCCGCTGGCGGCACGTCGTCGCCCGGTACCACGAGGGCTCCATCAACCTGCGCTACCTCGCGCCGCCGACCGCGGTCTGCGCGATCGCGGCAGGCGTCGTCGTGGGCGCGCTCGTGACGCCCTGGGGCTTCGTCGTCCCCGCGGGCTATGTCGCGGCGATCGCCGCGGGCTCGCTGCCCGCGGGCAAGGGGCTCGGGCTGAAGGCGCGCCTCCAGATCCCGGTGGCCCTCGCGACCATGCACATGTCGTGGGGCTGGGGCTTTTTGACCAGCCCGCGCTCGCTCGCCAAGAAGGTCATCGCCTCCCGGCGCCCGGCCGTCCTCAGCGAGGCCTGAGCACAGCAGGACGAGCCCCGGCCCACTTCCGTGGGCCGGGCTCATCTCCCGTGGGCCGGGCTCACTTCCAGGTGAAGTTCGGATCCACGTGCATGCACGCCTTCTTGTCCGAGCCGTTGAGCGCCTCGGCCGAATCCGGCGTCTTGTCGTCCTGCTTCGACTTGGGAGGGGCGTTCCCCTCCCGCCAGTCGGCACCGACGACCAGGGTGACCCCCGAGACGTCCGTCGACTTCTTCACCGAACTCAGCTTCATGCCAAGGGACTTGGCGATCCGCTGCGCGTCGCCCTCCAGGTCGGCGCTGGGGAACTTGATGACGGTCTTCTCCTGCGCGAGGACAGTCGTCGTGTCGGCCGCAGCCTTGGTGAAGCCCTTCCCCGCCAGGATCTGCGTGACCGTGCTCGCGCGCCCGCCGACCGGGGGCTCGACGTCCGTGCGGGTGCCGTTCTGCACCTGCACCGCGATCTCGCCGTCGTCGGCCGCCGGATCGTCCGAGACCTTCTCCTTGGCGGGCTTCTTCTTGCCCTTGCCGTCCAGTGAGATGTCGTCGCGTACGAGGCGGAAGAGCTGCTCGGCGTCGCCCGGCTTGGGGATCACGCGCGCGCCCACGTACTCGAAGGGCATGGTCGTCATCGTGGTCCGCTCCGGCGAGACCTTCTTGAGCTCGTTGCTCAGGTCGAAGAGGGCCTTGACGCTGCCCAGGCCGTCGTCGACCTTGAGCGCGCTGGTGGCCGTCTCGGCGAGCTTGCGCAGCTTGTTGGGGCTGCCGAGGTTGGCGTTCTCGCGCAGCTCGCGCACGAGTGCGTTCATGTACATGTGCTGGGCCTTGGCCCGGCTGATGTCGGTGCCGCCGTCGAAGCCGTAGCGGGTGCGCAGCCACTGCAGGGCCTGCTCGCCCTTGACGTACGTGGTGCCTTTTTCGAGCTTCAGGCCGGAGCCGTGGCCCTCGCTGTCGCGCGAGTGGATGTTGGCGTCCACGCAGACCGGTACGCCGCCGATGGCGTCGGCCATGGAGACCACACCCGAGAAGTCCACCTCCATGAAGTGGTTGATGCGGATGTCGGTGAGCTTCTCCCAGGTGGCGACCGTGCAGCCGGGGCCGCCGCGGCCGAGCGACTGGTTCGTCATCGTCCGCTGCGTCGACGCCTCGTAGACCTTGCCGTCGTCCGGGTCGGTGCACTTGGGAATGGAGAGCAGCGTGTCGCGCGGCATGCTGATGACCGACATGTTCGTGCGGTCGGCCGACAGGTGCAGGAGCATCTGGACGTCGGCGAGCGGTGTGCCCCCGAAGGTCTCCTTGGCGCCGCCGAGCTTCTGGTTCTCCTTGGAGTCCCGCGCGTCCGAGCCGATCAGCAGGATGTTCAGCGGGGTCTGGCCCGCCGCGTTCGGCGTGGGCTCGGGGGCCCGGTGGTCGCCGAGGTTCAGGTCGTCGGTCTCCAGGTTGTTGTTCAAGTGCTGGTAGTAGAGATATCCGGCGCCGGCCGTGCCGAGTATCAGCACCGAGAGAATCGTCGCCGACCAGCGCAGTATCCGGCGTCTTGGACGCGGAGCCCGTCCGCCGCCACCCCCGTGCCGACGCCTGTGGTGCCCGCTGTCCGCCGAGGGCTCCCCTCCCTCGTGCGGCGGGCCTTCTTCCAAGCCGTGATCACTGGCGTGCGGGGCGCGTTGTCGCGCCCCCTCCCCACGCACGCTGCTTCTCCCCATCCCCTGCCCCTCCCCGCGCTCCCCGCGCTACCCCGAATTACGGCCATCCTGCGCCTAGTCAGACGCAGAATGGCCGCTTCAGGTCACTTGGCACACACAGTCTTGTCCGCTTCGACCTTCTGGATGCCCTCCGGCGCCTTCGACGGGGTACTGATGGGCACCCCGGCCCCCTTGAAGTCGCTGCCGAGCGTCAGCTTGATGGCGGGGAGACCCTGCGAGTTCTTCTCGCTCTTGCCGGGCTTCATCGCGGAGCCCGAGAGCCCCATGACGTCGGCGAGCCGCCGGGCCTGATCGGCCTGGTCGGGGGCGTACTCCAGCGTCGTCTTCTTGAGGTCGGACGGCGCGTTGCCGAGCTGGCTTGCCTTGGACATGCCCTCAGTGTTCTGCAAGTACGTGAGAGTTGCCTGAGCGGCGCCGGTCTTCCCGCTGCCGTTGTAGATGTTGACCCGCACCTCGGAGGCGTCGGACTTGCTGCCCTTGAGGCGGGCGGCGACCGCCGCCTTCTCCTTCTTCTCCTTCTTCTTCACCGCGGTCAGCGACTCGTCGGCGCGCATCATGGAGAACAGCGGGTCGGCCTTGGCCTTGTCCACGACGACGGTCGTGTGGACCTTCTCCGCCGGGTTGTCGACGACAGGCACGGTCGCGAAGCTCAGGTTCTTCATGTCGAGCTTGCCGAGCTCCATACCCAGGTCACGGAGTTTCATGATGTCCGCGATCTTGGAGTCGACCGTGAGCGCCTCGGTGCCCGCTTCGGCCAGCTTTATCATCTTCGACGGGCTGGTCAGCGTGTCGTTCGACTTGAGCTTGCGCATCAGCGAGCTGAGGAACTGCTGTTGCAGCTCGATGCGGCTCAAGTCCCCGCCGGTGCCCACGGAGTGGCGCGTGCGGACGAACGCCAGCGCCTCCTCGCCCTCGATGGTGTGCTTGCCCGCGGGCAGGTTCAGGTGCGAGTCCGGGTCGTCGATGTCCTTGGCCAGACAGACGTCGACGCCGCCGACCGCGCTGGAGAGCGTCTTGACCGCGTTGAAGTCGGCCACCATGAAGTGGTCGGGGACTATCCCGGTGATCTCCGTGACCGTACGCATGGTGCAGCTGGGCGTGCGCTCGCTCTGCCCGAGGCTCTCGTTGAAGCGGGCGCCCTTCGTGCCGGTGATCGTCTTCTTGCTGCCGTCCTTCATCGTGGTCGGGCAGTCCGGAATGTCCGTGATCATGTCGCGCGGGATGCTCAACGCGGTCGCGTTGGTGCGGTCCTTGGAGACGTGCAGCAGGATCGTCGTGTCGGCGTGACCGACGCTTCCCTTGTCGCCGTACTTCTCGTTGCCCTCGCCGCTGCGCTTGTCCGTACCCATCACCAGGATGTTGATGGCGCGGTCCTTGCTGAAGCCGCCGGTGCTCGCGCCGTCATCGGCGATCGAGTTGATGTTGTCGTTGAGGTGTTGGTAGTAGACGTACCCGCCCACACCGACCGCGACCAGGACGAGGGCGAGTGAGCCGCCCGTCCACATCAGGGCCTTCTTGCCCTTGGACTTCCTCGGCTTCTGCTTGCGCCGCCCGCCCGCCGCCTCCGGCTGCGGATTGCGGCGTCTGCGCTGAGGCGGGACCTCGCGCTGCTCATCACGGGGCTCGTCACGTCGGCCATCGCGGCCGCGCGCTCCCTGGCGGGTCGAGGACCGCGATGATCTGCGCGGTCCAGGCACTGCCGACTGCCCTGCGGAAGGGCTCAGTCGCAGTTCGTAATCGCCGGTGTTCGGGTTGAGCACCCACTGGTCTGCGGGGTCGATGTTCTCCGCCCGCCCACGGCCTTGCGCGTCCACGGTTAGCTGCGTCCTCCGTCGGGGCCACGCGGCGCCTTTCCCCCCTCAAGAAAGGCGCTCGGTCAGTCATCCAGCGGTGCGCAGCCCGGAAGGGCCCGGCGCACCGGATCGCTCACACTATCCGGCCAGTTCGGCGGTGAACGACGCCGGTGACAAATTCCACTCCCCTACAACTGGGCAATACGCCCTATTTCTTTGTGCAGGCGGTCTTGCGCTTGGGGATGGCTTTACTCGCAGGTCGTTCCCGCAGCCGTGTTGCCCCGGAATGTGGGAGCGGGGCTAGGCGTATGAGAAGGGTCGTCCGGCTTCTCGTCGCTCTCGGAGTCGCCGTGGTCCTCGGAGTCGTCGTACTCCTGCGTCTCCTCGTCGACGGGCGCGGTTTCGGGCTCCTTGCGCGTCACTTGGAGGGGTGCGTCCGTTCGGAGTCGCGTGAAGAGTTCCTCCGCCGCGGGCTCGACGAGTTCATCCCGATTGGCGTCGTAGACATACGACCGCCGGGGCACGGTGAGGAACTGCACCTGTTCTGTGGGGATGTTGCGCATGCCGCGCACCAGTTCGTACAAACCACGCAAACTCGCCAGCGCGGGGTCCGTGGTCAGCGAAGAAGTGGCCGCGTCGAGAACCGGATAGAGCTTCGCCGGATTGAGCAGGACGTCATTGCTCTGCACCTTGTTGACGAGTGCCGCGAGGAACTGCTGCTGGCGGTCCATCCGGTCGGTGTCGCTGCCGTTGCCGATGCTCTTGCGGGCGCGCACGTAGCCGAGCGCCTGCTCGCCGTTGAGGGTGTGCCTGCCCGCGGGGAGCTTCAGATGCGCGTCGGAGTCGTTGATCGGGGCCTTGAGGCAGACCTGTACGCCGTCGACGGCGTTGACCATGTCCTTGAACCCGGCGAAGTCCACGACCATGTGGTGGTCGACGCGGATCTTCGTCATCTTCTCGACCGTACGAATCGTGCAGGCCGTCCCGCCGAACTGGAACGCCCAGTTGAACTGCGCGAACTGGGCCCGTGTCCGCGAACCGTCGGACTTGCGGCAGCTGGGGATGTCCACCATCACGTCCCGCGGGATCGACACCGCGGTGGCGCTCTGCCGGTCGGCCGCGAGGTGCAGCAGGATCGTGGTGTCCGAGCGCTCGGTGCCCTTGTCGCGGCCGTACTTCTTGTTGCCCCGGCCCGAGCGGGTGTCGGAGCCGATCAGGAGGATGTTCTGCGCGTCGTGCACCAGCGGTGTGGGGCGCTCCTTCTCGTAGCGCGCCAGCTCCGCCGCGGCGTCGGTGTCCTCGGTGATGTTGCCGTCGAGCTTGTTGTAGACCGCCCAGCCCGCGCCCCCGGCGACCAGCACGAGCCCGGCCGCCCCCATGGCCGTCCAGCGCAGCCAGCGCCGCCTGCGCCGGGCGATGCCCGCGCCCGTGGGGCTTGAGCCCGCGCCGGGTGCGTACGTCGTCGGCGGCTCAGGCGGGGTGCCGTCCGGGTCCGGTCGGTCCGGTCCGGCGGGCATGCCTGCGGTGTCGGACACGTGTACGGCCACCCCTCATAGCGACGTCGGTGCATGGTGCGCTCTTACGACCATGGACCGACGTGACGCCGGGGGCCTGCGGGCCAGGGGCTCGTGTGGGCCGAACGGGGGGACGGGTTACTTGGCGGTGGCGGTGACCCGCTCGTCCTCGACGCGCTTGGCGAGGCCGTCGTCGGCGAGCTGGTCCAGGTGGCGGCAGAGCACCACGGAGCCGCCCGCCGCCAGCGGGGCGTACAGGCCGGAGCTCAGGCCCTCCCAGGTGTCGTACGAAAGACCCGAGAGCAGCCGGGAGCCGGGCGCGAGCCCCAGGGCCCCGGCGTCGGCGCGGGCCCGCTCCACCAGCTCGGCGCCCGTCAGCTCGCCGACGACGGCGCCGCCGACAGCGAGCGCGGGCTCGTCCGGGTCCACGGGGGCGTACGGAGCGAAACGGTCGCCCTGGCTCGGCACCTCGACCGCGTAGTCCGCGAAGCCTTCGGGGGCCTGCGGGAAGCGCCCGCCGAGCGGCCGGAGCGCGAGCGCGACCCGCTCCCCGGAGCAGGCCCGCGCCGCGTCGAGCGAGTCGGGCCCGCTGACGACGAGATCGGCACCGGCCGGGTCGCCGCCCACGTCCGCGACGACTCCGACGGACGAACAGGCGAGCAGCCAGACCGCCGTCTGCCAGTGCGCGGGCAGCAGCAGCGCGAGCCGGTCGCCGGGCTGGGCGGCGAGATCGTCCTGGAGCAGGTTGGCGGTCTTGGCCACCCAATTGGCGAAGGTGGCCACGGACAATTCGACGCGCTCGCCCGTGGCGTCGTCGTAGAAGGTGATCAGCGGGCGGCCCGGGTCCGCGGCGAGCGCGGATCGCAGCAGGTCGGCAGGGGTGCGGTCGGTGGCGTTCACGGGCGCAAGGGTACGCGGGTGCCCTTGCGCCCCCGGGCGTGGCGGGGGAGTGCGGGCCACCGGTTCGGCGGACATGAACCGACGGTCCGTCAATTCCCCAATGGACAGAATTGTCCATCTATGCCAACTATCAATCGTATGCGTGGATTTCTAGCTTCCTCGATCGGCGTCACGTGCGCGGCCGCCCTGGCGCTCCCCCTCACCCTGCCGTCGTCCGGCGCCCGCGCCGCGACCCCGGACGCTCAGCCGCCGGCCGGGCGATCCGCGGAATCGGTTCCGGGCAGCACACAGTCACTCCCGCTCACCCCACTCGGCTCCGACCGCTCCGTCGGCGGCGGCGCATCCCGCGAACAGGGCCTGCTCCAGCGCGATGTCCGGCCCTTCTCCCTCGTCGGCGTCGTCTGGGACGACCCGGACGACGAACTGCACGGCAGCGTCCAGGTCCGCACGCGCGCCAGCGGCACCGGCACCTGGTCCGGCTGGCAGCCCGTGGAGACCCACAACCACGAGCACGCCGCCGACCCGGACGACCCGGAGCGCGCCACGGGCAGGGTCCGCGGCTCCACGGCGCCGCTGTGGGTCGGCGACTCGGACGGCGTCGAGATCCGCGTACGAGGAGAGGCGCCGCAGCACCGCGCGAGCGCGGGATCCCTCGCGGAACAGGCCCTTCCGGCGGGCCTGCGTCTCGAACTCGTCGACCCCGGCGCCGAGCCGCCCCCGCAGGGCTCCGTGCCCGAAGGCCCCCGCACCACGGCCCTGACCGCCGAGACCGCGGCCTCCTCCGCGGTCAACGCCGACCTCGCCCCGATGGGCGCATCCGCCATCCCCGCGCTCAGCAAGAAGGAGACGCAGGACGACCTGATCGCGGCCCGCGGCGGCCCGGAGGACTCCGTGGGGAAGGCGAGGCCCTACGTGGGCCCCCGGCCGCGCATCATCACGCGCAAGGGCTGGGGCGCGGACGAGAAGCTCCGCGAGAAGGACTTCGCGTACACGAAGTCCGTGAAGGCCGCCTTCGTGCACCACAGCGCGTCCGGCAACAACTACCGCTGCTCACAGGCGGGCTCCGTGCTGCGCAGCATCTACCGCTACCACGTCAAGAGCAGCGGCTGGCGTGACTTCGGCTACAACTTCGCCGTCGACAAGTGCGGAAACATCTACGAAGGGCGTGCCGGAGGTGTGGCCAAGCCCGTCCTCGGGGCCCACACTCTCGGTTTCAACACCAACAGCATGGGCATCGCCGTCCTCGGCAGCTTCGGCTACTCCAGCCCGCCCGCGGCCGCCGTGAACGCCGTCGCCCGGCTGACCGCCTGGAAGCTCGGCCTGTACGGCGCGAACCCGCGAGGAATGACATATCTGAAGTCCGGGGGTGGCAATCTGTACAAGAAGGGCAAGAACGTCCGGCTCCATGTGATCTCCGGGCACCGTGACGGTTTCGCCACGGAATGCCCCGGTAGTCGCCTGTACAAGAAGCTGGGCAAGGCCCGGTCCTCCTCGGCTCGTTTCCAGGGCCGCTGAGGCAGGGCCGAACCGCACGACCCGCACCGCACGACCCCTATCACACGGCACACCGCACGACCCGCAAAGCGCACTGCACGATCTGCAAAGCCATCTGCATACACTGGCCGGCCGCGACTCAAGTTCGGCCGGCCCCAGCAGGAAGCAGAGACGACAGGTGACAGAAGCGATCCTCCTGGTCGGCGGCAAGGGAACCCGGCTGCGTCCGCTCACGGTGCACACCCCCAAACCGATGGTTCCGGCGGCGGGCGTCCCGTTCCTCACCCACCAGCTGGCGCGGGCGCGCGCGGCAGGCGTGGAGCACATCGTCCTGGCGACCTCGTACCTCGCCGAGGTCTTCGAGCCGTACTTCGGGGACGGCTCGGCGCTCGGCCTCCACATCGAGTACGTCACGGAGACCGAGCCCCTCGGCACGGGCGGCGCGATCCGCAACGTGGCATCGCGCCTGCGCTCGGACCCCGACGAGCCGGTCCTGATCTTCAACGGCGACATCCTCACGGGCCTGGACATCCGTGCCCTGGTCACGACGCACGAGGAGTCGGGAGCGGACGTCTCCCTGCACCTCACGAAGGTCGACGACCCCCGCGCGTACGGCCTCGTGCCGACCGACGGGACGGGCAGGGTGCAGGCCTTCCTGGAGAAGCCGCAGACCCCCGAGGAGATCGTCACCGACCAGATCAACGCGGGTGCGTACGTGTTCCGGCGCTCGGTCATCGACACCATCCCGGCAGGCCGCCCGGTCTCGGTGGAACGCGAGACGTTCCCCGACCTCCTGGCCTCGGGAGCCCACCTCCAGGGCATGGTCGACTCGACGTACTGGCTGGACCTGGGCACACCCCAGGCCTTCGTACGCGGCTCCGCCGACCTCGTCCTCGGCCGCGCCCCGTCCCCCGCGATCCCCGGCCGCTGCGGCGACCGCCTGGTCCTGCCGACGGCCACGGTCGCCCCGGACGCGAAGCTCACCGGCGGCACGGTGGTCGGCGACGACGCGGTGATCGGCGAGGGCGCACGGGTGGACGGCAGCACGGTCCTCGCGGGCGCGGTGATCGAACCGAACGCGGTGATCACGGACTCACTGATCGGCGCGGGCGCGCGGGTGGGCGCACGCACGGTCCTGACGGGCGCGGTGATCGGCGACGGCGCGGACATCGGCCCCGACAACGAACTGCGCGACGGAGTACGGGTGTGGTGCGGGGCGAGGCTGCCGGCGGGGGCGGTGCGGTTCTCGTCGGACCAGTAGATCTTTCTCGGGCTGGGCGACGAGGTTTCCAGCTCGGGCCGGGGGATTGGTCCTTCAGCCCGTCCGGCGTTTGAGGACGAACTCGGCGGAGCCGGTGATGAGGGCGCGCAAGGCTCCAGGGCAGCGGGTTCTCAACAGGGGCGGGGGCTGGTTCTTCAGCCTGTCCGGCGTTTGAGGACGAACTCGGCGGAGCCGGTGATCGACGGCACGCAAGGCCCCCGCGCCAGATGGAGCGGGTTTTCGGGAAGGGGCGGGGTGGGGGACAAAAAAGCCCCTACCCTCGTACAGATGTCATCCCGCTTCGCCCCCCGCTCCACCCCCACCCGCACCACAGTGCGCGGCGGCGAAACGGCGATCCCCCAGGGCATGCCCCGCCAACCCACAGCGGCGCGCACCCGCACCTGGACCCCGCCCCACCCCCTGAACCTGGGCCTGACCCTGGGCCCCCTGCGAAGGGGCCCCGCGGACCCCACGTTCCGCGCGACCCCGGACGGCTCGGCCTGGCGGGCAAGCCGCACCCCTCAGGGCCCCGGCACACTCAGGGTCGCCCTCCGCGCGGACACGGTGGAGGCGGAGGCATGGGGTCCAGGAGCCGCCTGGCTCCTGGACCAACTCCCGCAGCTGCTCGGCGATTCGGACACCCCGGAGGACTTCACCCCCCGCCACCGCCTGCTCGCGGCAACAGCGCACCGCCGCCCCGGCCTCCGCCTGCTCCGCACGGGCCTGGTCCTGGAGTCCCTGATCCCGTCGATCCTGGAACAGAAGGTCACGACGGACGAGGCGTACCGCGCCTGGCGCCTCCTGGTCCGCAAGTACGGCGAACCGGCACCGGGCAAGACCCCCGCCCAGCTCCGCCTGCACGTCATGCCGGACCCCAGGACCTGGACCCTGATCCCGTCCTGGGAGTGGCACAAGGCGGGCGTGGACGACAAACGCGCGTCGACGATCCTGCGCGCGGCACGCGTGGCCGCGCGCATGGAGGAGGCGGTGACGATGACCCCGCCCGAAGCCCAGGCCCGCCTTGAACTGATCCCGGGCATCGGCCCCTGGACGTCGGCGGAGACGATCCAGCGCAGCAACGGCGCCCCGGACGCGGTCACGGTGGGCGACCTCCACCTGCCGGGAATCATCGGCTATGCGCTGGCAGGCGACCGCACGGCGGACGACGAGGAGATGCTGCGCCTCCTGGAGCCCTACGCGGGCCAGCGCCACCGAGCGGCCCGCCTGATCCTCCTGAGCGGCCGCACCCCGGCCCGCAGACAGCCGAAAATGCCGAAGACAGACATCGCCGCGCTGTAAGAGCCGCCGGGCGGTTCGCCCCGTCAGGGGCGCGGGGAACTGCGCGACCAGCCCCCCCCAGACCCGCAGGTGAAGTCGGCCGCCTCACCGAACCTCGACGAAGTCCCCCGCATCCCGCGCGGCCCGAGCGACAGGCTCAGCCGCCGCATGCCCCACAGCCACCGCCCCCATCGGATCCCACGACCCCGGAAGCCCAAGAACGTCCCGTACGACATCCCGGCAGAACATCGTCGACGAGACCCAAGCGGACCCGAGCCGCTCCCCGGCAAGCGCGACAAGGAAGTTCTGCACCCCGGCGCCCGCGGCGACGACGAACATCTCCCGCTCGGCCGCATCCCGCCGAGCGTCCCCATACGTATGCGAGCCGTCCATCACCAGACAAGGCACCACCAAGTACGGGGCCTTGCGCAGCACATCCCCCCGCCGCACCCGCTTGGCAATGGACTCCGAAGACTTCCCGTCCCTCTCAAGGTCCGCGACCCAAGCGGCCCGCATCGCGTCGAGCAGCCGCACCCGCGACTCCTCGGACTCAAGCAGGACGAACCGCCACGGCGTCGTGTGATGCGGCGCGGGCGCCGTCACCGCCGCCGCCACGGCCCGCCGCACGGCCCCGGGATCCACCGGCTCGTCCGTGAACTCCCGCACGGTCCGCCGCTGTGTCACGGCTTCCCGGACGGCCTCGGACGTCCCGAGCCGGAACATGTCGTCACGGGAGCTCCGCACCATGACCCGGGCCCCCTCGTCGGCCTCCCCGGCCGCACCGGATTCCCCGACGACGTGCGGCAGCCCGCGGACCACCGCGACCGGCAGCCCGCCGGCCTTCCCCTTGACGAGATCACCCGCGGCGGCCAGCTCGTCCGCGGTGGCGACGACCGTCGCGCTCAGCGGATTGCCGTACGCGTCGGTCCCGCCCCGCAGATCGTCGAGCACCCGCACGCCCGCCGCCCCGATGGCGACGTCCGTCAGGCCGTTGCGCCAGGGCCGCCCGAAGGTGTCCGTGACCACGACCCCCACGTCCACACCCAGCGCGTCCCGCAGCCCGTCCCGCACCGCACGCGCCGATGCGTCGGCGTCCTCGGGCAGCAACAGGACGGTCCCGGCAGGAGTGTTGGAGGCATCGACACCGGCGGCGGCCATCACAAGGCCCTGCCGGTTCTCGACGATGCGCAGGGTCCCGCGCCGCGCCACGACCCGTACGGTCTCCGCGTCGATGGCCGCCTCGCGGTCGCTCGCCTCGACGATCCGCCCCTCGGCCTTGCTGACGATCTTCGAGGTGACGAGCAGTACGTCACCGTCGGCGAGCCCCGGTTCCGTGGCGGCGATCAGCTTGGCGAGGTCGTCCCCCTGCCGCACCTCGGGCAGCCCGGGAACGGCCCACACCCGGTACGAGGGGGAAGCCCCGGCGTCGGAAGAGCTCACGCCCGCACCTCCTCCGCGAGGGCGAGCGCCGCACGCGCCATCTCGGCGGTCGCGTCGATGTCGCTCATCATCAGCGGAATCGCCCGGCACTGGATCCCGGCCGACTCGACCCGCTCCACGACCCCCGCGTCCACGGTGTCGACGAGCCAGCCGTCGAGCAGCCCGCTTCCGTAGTGCTCGGCGACCGCGGCGGCCGTAGTCTCCACGCCCACCGCGGCGAGCACCTTGTCGGCCATGCCCCGCACGGGAGCGTCCCCGACGATGGGGGAGAGCCCGACGACGGGCACGCCCGCGTCGGCGATGGCCTCGCGAATGCCCGGCACGGCGAGGATCGTCCCGACGCTCACCACGGGGTTGGACGGCGGGAAGAGCACGACGTCCGCTTCGGCGATCGCCTCCAGGACACCGGGCGCGGGCTTGGCCTGGTCGGCGCCGACCGGCACGATGGCGTGCGCGTCCACGGAGGCCCGAAGGCGCACCCAGTACTCCTGGAAGTGCACGGCCTTCTGCTCGCCGTCGACCGTGACGGCGACATGCGTCTCGACGCGGTCGTCCGACATCGGGATGAGCCGCACGCCCGGCTGCCAGCGCTCGCAGAGCGCTTCCGTCACCGCGCTGAGCGGGAATCCGGCGGCCAGCATCTGCGTCCGCACGATGTGCGTGGCGAAGTCCCGGTCGCCGAGCCCGAACCACTCGGGACCCACTCCGTACGCCGTGAGTTCTTCCTTGACCTTGAACGTCTCGTCCGTACGTCCCCAGCCCTGCTCTTCGTTGATGCCGCCGCCGAGGGTGTACATCACGGTGTCGAGGTCGGGGCAGACCTTCAGGCCGAACAGGTGAATGTCGTCACCGGTGTTGCCGATGACCGTGATGTCCGCGTCAGGCGCGGCTTTCTTGAGCCCGCGGAGGAAACGGGCGCCGCCGATACCGCCGGCCAGGACCACAATGCGCATGGGCCCAAGCATGTCAGGCAGGTACGACAGCGCGTCAGGCGGTTACGACATCTCCGGCGGCCTGAGCGGTGGCCCGCACGCCGCACTGCGCCGCGTGCATCGGCATGTCGGTCAGGCCGGGGTAGTAGATGTGCAGGCTGACGGCCGGTTCCAGGGAGTCGTTGACCACGTCGTGGACGTACCCGGGCGCGAAGACGCGCTGGGCCCCGGCGCCGAGCGCGCGCTGGCCGCGGTCCGTGCGCTCGGTCAACTCACCCTCCAGGACGGTGAGTACGCCCGAGGAGAGGCCGTGGTCGTGCGGGCCGCTGCCCTGTCCGGGCACCCAGGAGAGCAGCCAGACCTCGTAGCCAGGGCCCGTGCGCAGGCGGTGGTACCAACGGCTCGTCGCGTCGTACTCGACGAGGTGGGACCACTGCGCGCGGTCGGCCGCGATGGTGCGGGCCAGGCCGACGAACTCGGCCACGGTGGCCGGGTGCTCGCGGGCGGGCTGCAGGAGGTGGGTGACTTCGAGGATGTCGCCGGCGATCTGGAGGTCGCTGTCGCTGTTCATGGTGCGGTGGTTCCTCAACGTGAGTGCTGGGGTGTCGCGAGGGAAGGTGGAGCGGGGAGAAGCTCGACTGATCCGAAGGCTTGAGACCCGAAGGCTTCAGAAGGGCTCGGGCGACGGAGCGCCGGAGCGGGCTCAACAGCTGGAAGCGGGAAGCGTCAACAGCTGGAACAGGAACAGAGACAGCGCGCGTGGGCAGCACCGAGGAGCCCGCTGGTGCGGGTCGTCGAGAGTGCCAAGTTTGCGAGCATGCCCACTAGGACAGCGGCTCACACCTTCCCTGTCAACTCTATGTCCGGTATGTGGGATATGTTTCACCTCATCCGGTTGTTCTGTCAGGGGAAAGGTTTGTGCAGTGGGCACACGGGACACATCGCGCTTCAACCGGCGCGTAAACCCCGGCGTGAACCCGTGACCCGAATGTGATCCCCTTCGCTTCGGCGGACCGGCCGCAACGGGATGGATCTCCGTGACGTCCTTCCCTGGTGAAGGCGGTCGCGGGGCCCGTCGGGATGGGCCACTGGCGGCTGTCATGGTTTATGCCGATTTGAACACTTTCCGCATTACCTTGGTTCCGCAGGGTGAATAAGGGACCCAATAGCAGATCTCGGCTTGACTGGCCCGGATCGGCACACTTGTAATTTCACTCGTGTCGTTCAGCCGAAATCGGTAACGGCAAGCACCACGGGGACGCACAGACAGACGAGGGGCGCACATGACCGAGCTGGTTCAGGAACTGCTGGTCGAGGACGCGGACGAGGAACTCGGCTGGCAGGAGCGCGCGCTGTGCGCCCAGACCGATCCCGAGTCCTTCTTCCCCGAGAAGGGCGGCTCCACGCGAGAGGCCAAGAAGGTCTGCCTCGCCTGTGAGGTTCGCTCGGAATGCCTTGAGTACGCACTGGCGAACGACGAGCGGTTCGGTATCTGGGGCGGCCTTTCGGAGCGCGAACGCCGCCGTCTGAAGAAGGCCGCCGTCTGAACACCAGCTGGTTCCGCCCGCCCATCCGACCGACCAAACGGCACACACCCCTACGTAAGGAACAGCCCGTCGCCCGTGGGTTATCCACAGGCGGCGGGCTGTTGTGATGCCAGCCGTTAGTGTGGGGCCCCGTCCGAGACGCCCCGGCGCCCCCATGAAGCGCAGGCGTCCACCGCAGTCCATCGAACCGGGGCCCGTACCTCGATGTCCGTGCACAGCCATTCGGCAGCCAGTCACCACGACGCTGCCGCCCCTGAGTTCCCGCGGCACGTCGTCACCGCCGTGATCGTCTCCCACGACGGCGCCCGCTGGCTGCCCGACGCCCTCGCCGGCCTGCTCGGCCAGGAGCGCCCGGTGCAGAACGCCGTCGCCGCGGACACCGGCAGCGCGGACGACTCCGCCCGCCTGGTCACCGAGGCACTCGGCCCCGACCGCGTCCTGCACCTGGCCCGGCGCTCCGGCTTCGGCACCGCCGTCGACGAGGCGAACCGCACCGCCGGCGTGCTGACCCCGGAAGAGCTGCCCTATCTGAAGCGCCCCAGCGGCTGGGACCCGGTCAGCCGGTCCTGGCGCGACGACGCCTACGACCTCCCCGAACTGCCGCACGGCGAGCCCGAACAGTGGCTGTGGCTGCTGCACGACGACTGCGCGCCCGAGCCGGGCGCCCTCGCCGAACTGCTGCGCGTCGTGGAGAACGAACGCGAGGTCGGCAAGGACGTCGCGATCGTCGGCCCCAAGCTGCGCGGTTGGTACGACCGCCGCCAGCTCCTCGAGGTCGGCGTCTCCATCGCCAACAGCGGCCGCCGCTGGACCGGCATCGACCGCCGCGAACAGGACCAGGGCCAGCACGACCACGTACGGCCCGTCCTCTCGGTCTCCACCGCGGGCATGCTGATCCGGCGTGACGTCTTCGCCGAACTGGGCGGGTTCGACCGGCGCCTGCCGCTCATGCGGGACGACGTCGACCTGTGCTGGCGCGCGCAGAACGCGGGCCACCGCGTCCTCGTCGCCCCCGAAGCCGTCGTGCGGCACGCCGAGGCCTCCTCGCGCGAGCGCCGCACCGTCGACTGCGTCGGGCGTACGTCGACGTCGCCGCACCGCGTGGACAAGGCGGGCGCCGCCTACACCCTGCTCGTCAACGCCCGTACGGCCGTGCTGCCCTGGGTGCTCTTCCGGCTCGTCTTCGGCACCCTGCTGCGCACCGTCGCGTATCTGGTCGGCAAGGTTCCCGGCCAGGCCGTCGACGAGGTCGCCGGTCTCCTGGGGACGCTGCTGCGGCCCGGACGGATCGCCGGTGCCCGCAAGCAGCGCGGCAAGTCGGCGCTCGAACCGGCCGAGATGCGGCCGCTGTTCCCGCCGCCGGGCGCCACCGTGCGCGCGACCGTCGAACAGGTCGCCGGCAATGTCGTCGGCCGCTCCGACCCCGAGGCCGTCACCGGCGCGGGGCGGCACGGAGCCGTCGAGTCAGGGCCCGGCGGTGACGACGCCGACTTCCTTCAGGTCGAGCAGTTCGCACGGCTGAAGCGCATGGCCCGCAAGCCGGGGCCGATGCTCTTCGTGGTGCTCCTGTTCGTCTCGCTCATCGCCTGCCGTGAACTCCTCGGCGGCGGCGCCCTCGCGGGCGGCGCGCTGCTTCCCGCGCCCGGCGACTCCTCTGCCCTCTGGTCGCGCTATCTGGACGCCTGGCACCCCGTGGGGACCGGCGGCACGCAGTCGGCGCCGCCCTATATCGCGCTCGTCGCGGGGCTCAGCTCCCTGCTGTTCGGGTCCACCGGGCTCGCTGTCACGGTGCTTCTCGTCGGCTCGGTGCCGCTGGCCGGCTTCGCCGCCTACTTCGCGTCCCGGCCGCTTGTCGAGTCGCGTCTGCTGCGCGCCTGGGCCTCGGTCGCGTACGCCTTCCTGCCGGCCGCCACGGGCGCGCTCGCGGGCGGGCGCATCGGCACCGCCGTCCTGGCGATCCTGCTGCCGCTGATGGCACGCGCGGGCATCGCCGCGAGCGGACTGACCTCTTCGGAGGGCTCGCGCGGGAGCTGGCGCGCCTCCTGGGCGTTCGCCCTGCTCCTGACGCTCACCACCGCCTTCACGCCGATCATGTGGCCGATCGCCCTGGTGCTCGGCCTCGCGCTCCTGGTGGTGCGCAGGGGCGACATCACGGCGTACGGCCTTCGCTTCCTCGCCGCGCTCGGCACCCCGCTCCTGATGCTCGCGCCCTGGTCGCTCTCGCTGCTGCCCTTCGGCTTCTTCGGAGAGGCGGGCCTGGAGTTCGGCACCGGCTCCGCGACCGGCCTGGACCTGCTCGGGGGCAGCCCCGGCGGCCCCGGGACGGTGGACGGGCTGCTGCTCATCGGCATCGTGCTCGCCGCCCTGGCCGCGCTGCTTCGCACCGAGCGGCAGTTGGCGGTCCGTACGGCCTGGCTCGTCGCGCTGGTCTCGCTCGTCTTCGCGGCGCTCTCGAACAGCTCGGCGTGGGCAGGGCCCGCGACCCTCGGGTACGGCATCGCGCTCCTGGCGGCCGCCGCCCTCGGTGCCGACGGCGCACGCACGCGTGTCGCCGAGCAGAGCTTCGGCTGGCGTCAGCCGGTCGCCGTCCTCATCGCGTTCGCGGCCGCCGCCGGACCGCTGCTCGTCGCCGCGGGGTGGATGATCCGCGGCGCCGACGGCCCGCTGGAGCGGCGCGACCCGGTGCAGGTGCCGGCGTTCGTCGCCGAGGAGAGCGGTACGCAGGACCAGGCCCGCACGCTCGTCCTGGACAGCGACTCGGCCGCCCAGGTCGCGTACACACTCGTGCGCGGCTCCGGCGCCCGGCTCGGTGACGCCGAGCTCGCCGAAGCGGGCGGCTCGAACCAGCACCTCGACAAGATCGTCGCCAGGCTCCTCGCGGGCTCCGGCGCCGACCAGGCCGACCAGCTCGGCGGCTTCGCCGTGCGCTACGTCCTCGTACGCGACGGCGCGCCCCGCCAGATGAGCCGCACCCTGGACGCCACGCCCGGCCTCACCCGGCTCAGCCAGGAGGACGGCAGCGCCCTGTGGCGTGTGGACCGCCAGGTCTCGCGCGCCGCGATCGTGCCCGAGTCCGGCGACCCGCTGCCCGTCGCCGCGGGCCCCGTCGAGCTGCACACGAACATCCCGGCCGGCGACGAGGGCCGCACCCTGCGGCTCGCCGACGCGGCCGACGACGGCTGGACGGCGACCCTGGACGGCACCCCGCTGACCAGGACCACGCTGGACGGCTGGGCTCAGGGCTTCGACCTGCCCGCGACGGGCGGCCGCCTGGATGTCGTCTACGAATCGCCCGCGAGCCACACGGGATGGCTGTGGGCGCAGGGTGCGCTCGCCGTGGTCCTGGTGGTCCTCGCCCTTCCGGGGCGGCGCCGCGACGTGGACGACGACCTCCCGGACGAGCCCGTCATCCCGGCGCAGCCGGTCGAGGGCGAGGGGCGCAGGGCGCGCAGGCTGCGGGCCGCGCAGGCCGAGCAGGAGGCCGCGCAGGCAGCCGCCGGGCAGGACGAGGCCGCCGGTGCGGTGCCCCCTCCTCCGGAGGAGGAGGCCTTCGCCGCGGTGCCCCAGCAGCAGTCGTACGACGAGTGGGAGGCCCCCGCCCACGCGGGCGCCGAGTACGGCACGTACCAAGGCGAGCAGCAGTACCAGGACGCGCAGTACCCGGCGGGTGGCTACGACCAGGCCGACCAGGTGGCGTACCAGGACCCCTACCAGGGCGGCCAGTACGACCCGTACGCCTACGGAGGCGCACAGCAGGGCGGCGAGCAGTACGGGCAGTCGTTCGACGCCACGTACGGGCAGCAGCCGCCGATGCCGCCACAGCCCCCGCAGCCGCCGCACGGCACCGACAGTGAGCGCCCCGACGGGAGCCAGCAGTGAACCGCACGACCCAGTCCCTGATCGCCGTCGCGGCCGCGCTCGCCGCCGTCACCGGATTCGCCGCGGCCAACGCGCCCGACGGCAGCGGCGACGACGGCGCGAAGGCGGCCGCGCGGCTGCCCGTCGAGCGCACCAGCCTGCTCTGCCCGGTGCCCAGTTCGTCCGACCTCGCCGAGACCTCGTACACGGCGTTCACGCCCAAGGGCACGGACTCCGGCGACGCGGGCAAGGCCGAGCTGCTGCCCGCCACACAGGAGTTGACGGACGCTCCGAAGCACGGCGGCAAGGACAAGAAGAAGGCCGTCAAGCCCTTCCTGACCCCGAAGACACCGGGCAAGCCCGTCACCGGTGAGGAGTCGGGCGGCGAGTCGCCCGCGCTCCTGGGCACCGCCGACGGCAGCCTGGCCCCCGGCTGGACCGTCCAGCAGACCACCAAGTACGCGGTGGGCAGCGGCCGCGGCCTCCAGGGCGCCAACTGCACGGCACCGGACACGGACTTCTGGTTCCCGGGCGCGAGCACCGACAAGGACCGCAGCGACTACGTCCACCTGACCAACCCGGACGACTCGGCGGCCGTCGTCGACATCGAGCTGTACGGCAAGGACGGCGCCCTCAAGACCGAGGTGGGGGAGGCGATCCAGGTCCAGCCGCACTCCAGCGTCCCGGTCCTGCTGTCCACCCTCTCGCCCAAGGAGCAGACCAACATCACGATGCACGTGACCGCGCGCAGCGGCCGGGTCGCGGCCGCCGTGCAGTCGTCGGACGACAAGCTCGGCGGCGACTGGCTGCCCGCGTCCGCCGACCCCGCGAGCCGCCTGGTCCTGCCCGGCATCCCCAAGGACGCCACGTCCGTACGGCTTGTGGCCTTCGCGCCCGGCGCCGACGACGCCGACCTGAAGGTCCAACTGGCCTCGCCCACCGGCTCGATCAGCCCGGCCGGACACGCGAACCTGCACGTGAAGACCGGCATGACGACCGCCGTCGACCTCGGCGACGTCACGAAGGGCGAGGCGGGCTCACTGATCCTGACGCCGACCGAGGACGCGGCACCGGTGGTGGCCGCCCTGCGCGTCACCCGGGGCAAGGGCGCCGACCAGGAGACGGCGTTCATCCCCGCCACGAACCCGATCGGCACGCGCGCGACGGCGGCCGACAACCGCGCCAAGGGCTCCACGCTGTCCCTCGTCGCCCCCGGCAAGACCGGCAAGGTCAAGGTCACGGCGTCGGAGGGCAGCGAGGGCGGCTCGTCGACGAGCAAGACGTACACCGTAAAGGGCGGCACGACGCTGGGGGTCAAGCCCCCCGTCCCGAGCGGCCTCAAGGGCACGTACGCACTGACGGTGGAGCCGGTGTCGGGGGGCGAGGTCTACGCCTCCCGCATGCTGGAGGACCCGGACGGCGGGGTCCCGATGTTCACCGTCCAGACCCTGCCGGACGACAGGGGCACCGTTTCGGTGCCGAAGGCGGAACAGGATCTGAAGGTGCTGCAGAAGTAGGCCGGGCGGGGGAGAGCCGGTCCTCCCGGGAGAGGTGGGCGAGAGCCGGTCCTCCCGGGAGAGGTGGGCGAGAGGCGGTCCTCCCGGGAGAGGTGGGGGAGCGCCGGTCCTCCCGGGGAGAGTCAGTCCTCCCCGTACCGCGGGTCCACCGACTCGGGCGAGAGGCCGAGGAGCTCGGCGACCTGCTCGACCACCACTTCGTGGACGAGCGCCGCCCGCTCGTCCCGCCCCTTGGTGCGGATCTCCACCGGGCGTCGGTAGATGACCACCCGGGCGGGCCGTCCGTCGGAGGCCTCGATCGTGCCCCCCAGGGGCACGACGTCGTCGCTCCAGTCGTCCTCGCCGGAACCGCCGCCCCGCCCGAGCGCGGGAACCTCGAGCACCAGGAACTCGATCTCGCTCAGCTGCGGCCACCGCCGCTCGATGCGCTCCACGGAGTCCTGCACCAGGTCGGTGAAGACCTCGGCGCGGCTGGCGGACAGCGGCACCTGGGGCGGCGCGACGGGGCCGCGCATGCCCCGGCCGTGGCGGTCGCGGCGGCGGGGCCTCGGGTCTGCGGTGCGGGGCTGTACGGGGTCGTCCATCACTGACGAAGAGTAGTCCTCGAGATCGGCGTTTCCGCACAGCTTCGGCCTGCCTTCCGTACGGCTTCCGCACGGATTCCGCGTGGCGCACGGCATGTCGCCCGATGACCATTCCGGCCAGGCTTGGGCCCGATTTCGCATCTCTCCAGGACCGTCGATCTCGCGATGAATGACGGGATTTGCGCCAAGTGGTGACCGGTTTCAACACCACTGGTCACCCAGGCCCCTTGTGTCACCGCAGGTCAGTGAGGCGTCGCGGGAACGCGCCGTGGCGGGGATCACAGCACGACACGGTGGGGTGACCTCCCGGGGAGTCGTCGCGGCCCGCTCAAGAGTGCGGTACCGTCCAACATCGTGAGCCCTGTACGTCGCTGTTCGCGCACCGCTTGCGGCCGTCCCGCCGTCGCGACGCTGACGTACGTCTACGCCGACTCGACCGCGGTCCTCGGCCCCCTCGCCACGTACGCCGAACCCCACTGTTACGACCTGTGCGCCGAGCACTCCGAGCGCCTCACCGCGCCCCGCGGCTGGGAGGTCGTCCGCCTCGCCGACGCCTCCGGTCCCGCCCGCCCCAGCGGCGACGACCTCGAAGCGCTCGCCAACGCGGTGCGCGAGGCGGCCCGCCCGCAGGAGCGCGCGGCGGAGGCGGGCGGTGGCGCGCGCAGGGCGGACCCGATGGAGGTCGCGCGCCGCGGCCATCTCCGGGTGCTGCGCTCACCGGATTCCTGAGCCGGGTTCCTGATCCGGGTTCCTGATCCGGGTTCCTACATCCGGGTTTCTGATCCGGATTCCTGATTCCTGAGTGGTCAGTTCCCTCCGTAGTGCCCTGTCGTTGACTTCTGAACAACTTCTCGCGCGCGACCCATTGACGTGCCCATGTCGTCGACACGACCATTCCCCCACTCGTGAGAGATCACTTTCCGCATCACGGAAACCGGGGAGTCGTCCGTGTACGTGCAGCAGCTGGAGCCCGTGGCCGATTCGCTCGGCCTGTCCGCCCTCATCGCGACCCTGCCCCTCCTCACCGTCCTCGTCCTGCTCGGCGTCGTCCGCATGAAGGCCCACCACGCGGGCCTCATCGGACTCGGCGTCGCCGCCCTGGTCGCCTGGGCCGCGTACGGGATGCCGCTCGGGCAGACCGCGTCCGGCGCCGCCCAAGGCGCACTCTTCGGGCTCTTCCCCATCCTGTGGATCGTCGTCAACGCCCTGTGGGTGTACCGGATGACGGTCCGCACCCGGCACTTCGACATCCTGCGCCGCTCCTTCGGGCGGCTCTCGGACGATCCGCGCATCCAGGCACTCGTCGTGGCCTTCTGCTTCGGGGCGCTCCTGGAGGCACTCGCCGGCTTCGGGGCGCCCGTCGCGATCTCCGCGGTGATGCTGGTGGCGCTCGGCTTCGACCCGGTGAAGGCCGCCGTAGTCGCTCTCGTCGCCAACACCGCGCCCGTCGCCTTCGGCGCCATGGGCACCCCCGTGGTGACGCTCGCGCAGGTCACCGGGCTCCCGCTGGACACCGTCGCCTCCGTCGTCGGCCGCCAGACGCCGCTGCTCGCCCTGGTCGTGCCGCTGCTCCTGGTCTTCCTGGTGGACGGGCGGCGCGGTCTGCGCGAGACCTGGGTGCCCGCCCTGGTGTGCGGATTCGCCTTCGCCGCCGCGCAGTTCGCCGCGTCCAACTACGTCTCCGCCCAGCTGGCCGACATCGGGGCGGCGTTGGCGGGCGCGGGCGCCCTGATGGCGGTGCCCAGCGCGCGCAAACCCGCCACGGAGCCCGTACGCGTCGCGGTCCTCACGGGCGTACGCAGCGAAGACCTGGACCAGGATGACCCGCGCCCCGAGATCCTGCGCGCGTACGCCCCGTACGCGCTCATCGTGGCCATCTTCTCGGTCGCCCAGATCCCGCCGGTGAAGGACTTCTTGGCCAAGGCGACGCAGACCTTCGACTGGCCCTTCCTGAACGTCGCCGGTCCCGACGGGGACCCGGTCGGCGGCAACGTCTTCTCGCTGCCGCTCGTGGCGACGGGCGGGACGCTCGTGCTGCTCGCCGGTGTGGGCACGGCCGCCGTCATCGGCGTGCACGCGCGCGTGGCGGTGAAGGAATGGCTCGCGACCGTGCACGAACTACGGTTCGCGATCCTCACCGTGACCTCCGTGCTCGCTCTCGCGTACGTGATGAACCTGTCCGGGCAGGCCGCCACCATCGGCCACTTCGTGGCGGCGGCGGGCGCGGGGCTCGCCTTCCTCTCGCCGGTGCTCGGCTGGTTCGGCGTCGCGGTCTCCGGCTCGGACACCTCGGCCAACGCGCTCTTCGGCGCGCTCCAGGTGACGGCGGCTCAGCAGTCGGGCCTCTCGCCCGAACTGCTCGCGGCCGCCAACAGTTCGGGCGGTGTGCTCGGCAAGATGATCTCCCCGCAGAACCTGACGATCGCGTGCGCGGCGGTCGGCCTCGCGGGCAAGGAGGGCGATCTGCTCCGCAAGGTGCTGCCCTGGAGCCTCGGCCTGTTGCTGGTGATGTGTCTGATCGTGGTGGGACAGAGCACGGTGGTGCTCGGCTGGATGCTGCCGTGACCGGCTGGATGCCTGCCGGAAGGGGAGCCTGACGGTGGCTTGAGGGCGCTCACAGCTGGTTGTCAGTTGTTGCGGGTAGTTTGGGGTCACCGACGAGCACTTGACCCGTGCTCCCCGAAATCCGCTGAACTCGCAGAACCTGCAGAGAGGGTTGGCCGTGACTGCTGATCTGTCCCAGATCGTGAAGGCGTACGACGTGCGCGGGGTGGTCCCGGACCAGTGGGACGAGTCGCTCGCCGAGCTGTTCGGTGCCGCCTTCGCGAAGGTGACGGGCGCGGACGCGATCGTCACCGGGCACGACATGCGGCCCTCGTCGCCCGGCCTCTCCCGTGCCTTCGCGCGCGGGGCGGCGGCGCTCGGCGTCGACGTGACGGAGATCGGCCTCTGCTCGACGGACCAGCTCTACTACGCGTCGGGTGCGCTGAACCTGCCGGGCGCGATGTTCACGGCCTCGCACAACCCCGCGCAGTACAACGGCATCAAGATGTGCCGCGCGGGCGCCGCCCCGGTCGGCCAGGACACCGGCCTCGCCGAGATCCGCACCCTGGTGGAGGGCTGGTCGCAGACCGGCGCCCCGGAGCCGGCGGCCACCCCCGGCACGCTCACCGAGCGCGACACCCTCAAGGACTACGCGGCGCACCTGCGCGGCCTGGTGGACCTGACCTCCATCCGCCCCCTGAAGGTCGTCGTCGACGCGGGCAACGGCATGGGCGGGCACACCGTCCCGACGGTCTTCGACGGCCTGCCGCTCACGCTCGTACCGATGTACTTCGAGCTGGACGGCACGTTCCCGAACCACGAGGCCAACCCCCTGGACCCGAAGAACATCGTGGACCTGCAGAAGCGGGTGCGCGAGGAGGGCGCAGACCTCGGCATCGCCTTCGACGGCGACGCGGACCGCTGCTTCGTCGTCGACCAGAGCGGCGACCCGGTCTCCCCGTCGGCGATCACCGCTCTGGTCGCCTCGCGCGAGCTCGCGCGCAACGGCGGCAAGGGCACGGTCATCCACAACCTCATCACCTCGTGGTCGGTCCCCGAGGTCGTCCGGGAGAACGGCGGCACGCCGGTCCGCACCCGCGTCGGCCACTCCTTCATCAAGGAGGAGATGGCCAAGACGGGCGCCATCTTCGGCGGCGAGCACTCGGCGCACTACTACTTCCGCGACTTCTGGAACGCGGACACGGGCATGCTGGCCGCGCTCCACGTCCTCGCGGCACTCGGCGGCCAGGACGGCCCGCTGTCCGAGCTCGTCGCGCAGTACGACCGCTATGCGGCCTCCGGCGAGATCAACTCCACGGTCGACGACCAGACGGCCCGCCTCGCGGCGATCAAGACGAAGTACGAAGCCGAGGAGGGCGTCACGATCGACACCCTGGACGGCCTCACGGTGACGGCCACGGACTGGTGGTTCAACGTCCGGGCCTCGAACACGGAGCCCCTGCTGCGCCTGAACGTGGAAGCAAGGGACGAAGCCACCATGACCAAGGCCCGGGACGAGGCATTGGCGATCATCAGGGACTGAACGAAGGCGGCCACCGGGTCGGTGGACAGCCGGTCCGCGGCTCCCACCCTCCCGGTCCGCTGCTGCGTTTGTGGGCAGGCGTTCCGCACGGCGGAACGGGTGGGCACAAACGCCCCACCGGGCCGCAGACAAAGAAACGACCGCGTAGCCCCACCCCCGGGGCCCGGGGCGAAGCCCCGGCCAGTACACCCGCCCAAGGCCCCGGGGCCAGCGGTAGGCTGACCAGGCGACATTCCGCACCCCACCCGCTCGAAGGGACCCACCCCATGCCGCTCGAAGCCGGCCTCCTGGAGATCCTCGCCTGCCCGGCCTGCCACGCCCCCCTCAAGGAGGCGGACACGGAGCTGGTCTGCACGGCAGACGGCAAGGACTGCGGCCTCGCCTACCCCGTCCGCGACGGCATCCCCGTCCTCCTCGTCGACGAGGCCCGCCGCCCCGCGTAAGGGCCCTCGCAAGGCCGGCGCCAGGCCCGGCGCAAGCCTGCGCGGGGCCCCGCAAGGCCCGGCGCAACGACAAGAAGCGCGACCCGCGGCGCACGCGCCCGCGCCCCGCACAGGTCGCCCGGCGAATCGGAGGCCCCATCCCATGCTTGACGAATCGCTGCTCGACGCCCCGGAGGCCCTCGCCGTGGCCGACCGCCGAGGCCTCCTCCGCGGCGCCGCGGAGGCAGGCGCCCGCGTCCGCACAGCGGTGCGGCACGCCACGGAGGCCGGGCTCACGCAGCTCAAGCCGGACGGCCGCCCCCGCGCCATCCTGATCGCGGGCCCCGGCACCGCCGCCACCTGCGTGGCCGACCTGCTCGGCACCCTCGCCGGAACAGGTTGCCCCGTGATCCGCCTCGCCCCCACGGGCGTGGCCCCCGCGGCAGGCGCCCTGCGCTGGGCGCTCCCCGGCTGGGCGGGCCCCCTGGACCTGCTGCTCATCGCCACCCCGGACGGCACGGAACCGGGCCTCGAACTCCTCGCCGAGCAGGCGTACCGCCGTGGCTGCACGGTCGTGGCCGTCGCCCCCGCCCGCTCCCCGCTGGCCGAGGGCGTCGAGGGTTCGCACGGCCTCACGGTCGCGATGGCCACCTCTCCGTACGGGGAGTACGAAGCCCCGCACGACGGAGAGCGCGCCTCCGGGACGTACGAGGCGCGCCGCAAGGCGGACGAGGCCGCCTCGTCCGCCCCCGCCACCCTCTGGGCCCTGCTCACCCCCCTGCTCATCCTCCTGGACCGCACCGGCCTGATCACCGCACCGGCCGAGACCCTGGAGAAGATCGCCGACCGCCTCGACCACGTCGCCGAACGCTGCGGCCCGGTCGTCGCGACGTACAGCAACCCCGCCAAGACGCTCGCAGCGGAGCTCGCCGAAGCCCTCCCGGTGATCTGGACCGAGGGGCAGCTGGCGGGCCCCGTGGGCCGCCGTTTCGCCGCCACGCTCGCCGAGCTCGCCGGGCACCCGGCGGTCGCGGGTGAGCTTCCGGAATCGCTGCCCGCGCACGGCGCCCTGCTCGCGGGCAACCTCGCCCCGAGCGGCGGCGACGGCGACGACTTCTTCCGCGACCGCGTCGAGGACGCCAAGGAGCTGCGCGCCCGCGTCGTCCTGCTCCGCGACCGCCCGGTGGACGCCGGTGGCCTCAGCGCCGCACCCGCGGCCCGCGAGCTCGCCCACGGCCACGACATCGCGATCAGCGAGCTGGAGCCGGAGGACGGCGACGAGCTCGAGACCCTCGCGGAGCTGATCGCCGTCACGGATTTCGCCGCCGTTTACCTGGCGCTCGCCCCGAAGGACGGATCATGACCACGGCCCGGTCATGACACATGACCACGGCCCGGTCATGACAGCAGGCCCCGCCTCGCATCACGTACGTACGTAAGGGAGACCCTCTCCGTGGACCGCCTCACCAACACCATCCGCCCCTACGCCTGGGGTTCCACCACCGCCATCGCGGAGCTCATCGGCGTCGAGCCGACCGGTGAACCGCAGGCCGAGATGTGGATGGGCGCCCACCCCGGCGCACCCTCGCGCACCGAGCGCGGCCCGCTCGACGAGGTGATCGACGAGGACCCGGGGCACGAGCTCGGCAGGGCCGCGGTCGCCAAGTTCGGCCCGCGCCTGCCCTTCCTCCTCAAGCTCCTCGCCGCGGGCGCCCCGCTCTCCCTCCAGGTCCACCCCGACCTGGAACAGGCGCGGGAGGGCTACGAGGACGAGGAGCGCGCCGGCGTCCCGGTCGACGCCCCGAACCGCAACTACAAGGACGCCAACCACAAGCCCGAACTGATCTGCGCCCTCACGGAGTTCGACGGCCTCTGCGGCTTCCGCGACCCCGTGGAGGCCGCTGATCTGCTGGCCGGTCTCGGCGTCGACTCCTTGAAGCCGTACGTCGATCTGCTGCACGCCAAGCCCCAGGAGGCCGCACTGCGCGAGGTCCTGACGGCCGTCCTGACCGCGGACCCCGAGGAGATGGCCGCGACCGTCACCGAGGTGACCGAGGCCGCCGGACGCCTGGGCGGCGCATACGCCCCGTACGCGGGCATCGCGCACCACTACCCCGGCGACCCGGGCGTCATCGCCGCGATGCTCCTCAACCACGTCCGGCTCCAGCCCGGCGAGGCACTGTTCCTCGGCGCCGGAGTCCCGCACGCCTACCTCGACGGCCTCGGCGTCGAGATCATGGCGAACTCGGACAACGTGCTGCGCTGCGGCCTGACCCCCAAGCACGTCGACGTACCCGAACTCCTGCGCATCGTCCGCTTCGAGGCGACCGACCCCGGCGTCCTGCGCCCCGAGGCCTCGCCCGACGGCGAAGAGGTCTACGACACCCCCATCGACGAGTTCCGCCTCTCCCGCTTCGTCCTGGCCGACGGGGCGGCACCACACGACCTCACCGCTGCCACGCCGCAGATCCTGCTCTGCGTCGCCGGATCGGTCCGTGTGGGCGATGCAGGGGAACTCACGCCCGGACAGTCCGTGTTCGTCCCCGCGGACGAAAAGGCCGAAGTGTCCGGAGTGGGCACGCTCTTCCGTGCCACTGTGGTGGCCTGACTCACCACCAGCGCCTCGTGCTGCAACAATGACCCACCGCAAAGGGCGGGCAAAGCACCGCCCCGGTCGGCAGCGATGCCGGTGGTGGGTCATGAACGTACGCAGGCGAAGGGACAACGGGCACACATGAGCGCGTCAGGCGGAACAAAGGCGATTGTCGCGGCACTCGCCGCGAACCTCGCGATCGCGGTGGCGAAGTTCGTCGCGTTCATCTTCAGTGGCTCGTCGTCGATGCTCGCCGAGAGCGTGCACTCGCTCGCGGACTCGGGCAACCAGGGGCTGCTGCTCCTCGGCGGCAAGAAGGCGCAGCGCGAGGCGACCCCGCAACACCCCTTCGGGTACGGGCGCGAGCGGTACATCTACGCCTTCCTGGTCTCCATCGTGCTCTTCTCGGTCGGCGGCATGTTCGCGATCTACGAGGGCTACGAGAAGATCAAGCACCCGCACGAGATCGAGGCCTGGTACTGGCCGGTCGGTGTCCTGGTGTTCGCGATCATCGCCGAGACCTTCTCCTTCCGTACGGCCATCAAGGAGTCGAACCTCACGCGCGGCAAGCTCACGTGGACGCAGTTCGTCCGCCGGGCGAAGGCTCCCGAGCTGCCGGTCGTGCTCCTGGAGGACCTGGGCGCCCTGGTCGGTCTGATCCTGGCCCTGGTCGGCGTCAGCCTCGCCCTCGCGACGGGCGACGGCGTCTGGGACGGCATCGGCACGCTCTGCATCGGCATCCTGCTCATCCTGATCGCGATCATCCTCGCCGCGGAGACCAAGTCCCTGCTCCTGGGTGAGGCCGCGGGCACGGAAGAGGTCGAGAAGATCGAGAAGGCCCTGGTCGACGGCGAGACGGTCACCCGCGTCATCCACATGCGCACGCTGCACCTCGGCCCCGAGGAGCTTCTCGTCGCCGCCAAGATCGCCGTGCGGCACGACGAGACGGCCGCCGAGGTGGCCGCCGCCATAAACACCGCCGAGGAGCGCATCCGTGCGGCGGTCCCGATCGCCCGCGTGATCTACCTGGAGCCGGACATCTACGACGAGACGGCGGCCGCGGAGGGCACCAACCCGGCGAAGTCGCCCGGCGGTCACTGACCTTCTGAGTACGTACGCAGATGGGGCCCCGCACCTTTTCGGTGCGGGGCCCCATCTCGTACGCGTAGCAACTGACGGGCTACTGAACCTCGCGCAGCACCTCAAGGACCGCCGCCTCGTCGGGCGCCGCCTCGAGCCGCTCCCGGAAGCCGGTGTCCATCAGCTTGCGTGAGAGGAGCGCGAGAATCCGCAGGTGCTCGTCGCCCGCGGCCGCCTCCGGCACGGAGATCATGAAGATGAGCTTGGCCTTCGTACCGTCGAGCGCACCCCATTCGATGCCCTCGGCCGACCGCGCGAACCCGACGACCGGCGAGGTCACCGCATCGGTCTTGGCGTGCGGGATGGCGATCTCCTCGCCGAGCCCCGTGGTGCCCTGGGCCTCGCGGCGCAGAGCGGTCTGCACGAGCTCCTCGACGTCGTTCACCTTGCCCGTGGAGGCAAGGAGGTTCGCCATCTCGCGGATCGCGGAGTCCTTGTCCGAGGAGTCCAGCTGGACCTTCACCGTCTGCTCGGTGAGATAGCCGGAGAGGACTTCGTCCTCGGCCTTCTCGGCCTCGGGGGCGGCCGTCGCCGCGGGGGCGGGCGCCTTCTGCAGGGTGCCGGCCCCGCCTGCGGCGACGGCTCCGGCGCCCACTCCGGCGAGCACCGGCTCGGGCCCGCCCGGCACATCGACGACCGGCGCCCCGCGCCGCTTGCGCTCGCTGAGGTCGACGAGGGTGACGGTGGTGAGCGCCGTGACGACGGCACCGATGGCGATCGCGATGAAGAACATCGGTACGCCGCCCACGGCACCCAGGACCGCCACGATCGGACCGCCGTGCGGCACCGCGTCCTCGACGCCCGCCTGACCGGCGATCGCACCGGCGACGGCGCCACCGAGCATGTTCGCGGGGATGACCTGCGCGGGCCGCGCGGCCGCGAAGGGGATCGCACCCTCCGAGATGCCGAAGAAGCCCATGAACAAGGCGGCCAGACCGGTCTCGCGTTCCTGCTCGCTGTAGAGGCGCTTGCGGATCAGCGTCGCGAGGCCCTGCCCGAGCGGCATGACGGGGATGGCGGCGGCGCACATGCCCATGACGGTCTGGTTGCCGGTCGCGATGAGTCCCGTGCCGAACAGGAACGCCGTCTTGTTGACCGGCCCGCCCATGTCGAACGCGATCATCAACCCGAGAATCGCACCGAGCAGGATCGCACTCGTCCCCGTCATCCCACTGAGCCAGTCGGTCAGATGCTCGAAGATCCACGAGATCGGTTTGCCGATGACGTAGATGAAGAAGAGACCGAGTGCCGTCGTCGCGACGATGGGGATCACGATGATCGGCATGATCGGCTGGGCGAACTTCGGGACCTTGACCTTCTTGATCCAGAGCACCAGATAACCGGCGAGGAAGCCGGTCACGATGGCCCCGATGAAGCCCGCGCCCGCCTTGGAGTCGTACAGCTCACCGGTGTTGGCGATGAAGCCGCCGATCATGCCCGGCACGAGCGCGGGCCGGTCGCCGATCGCGTAGGCGATATAGCCGGAGAGGATCGGCACCATCAGCGTGAAGCCGATGACACCGATGTCGTTGACGTGCTTCCAGAACGTGTCGTCGGGGATGACGAGACCGCCCTGGGGGTCCGTGTGCCCGCCGAGCGACAGCGAGATCGCGATCAGCAGACCACCGACCACGACGAACGGAATCATGTACGAGACGCCGTTCATCAGCGCCTTGTACGCGAGGCTGCGCTCCTTGCCGCCCCCGCCCCCGCCACCGCTGGTGAGCGGCTCGGCGGCCCCGCCGCCACCGCCTCCGCCGTGCACCGGCGCGCTCTGCACCTGCTCGATCAGCCGCTCGGGGTGGCTGATGCCCTCGGACACCCCGACGGACAGCACGCGCTTGCCCACGAAACGGCCGCGGTCGACGTCCTTGTCGGCGGCGATGATGATGCCGTCAGCATCCCTGACATCGTTGTCAGTCAGTACGTTCTCGGCGCCGATGGAGCCCTGCGTCTCCACCTTCATGTCGATGCCGAGGCTCTCCGCCGCCTGCGAGAGCTTCTCCGCCGCCATGTACGTGTGGGCGATACCGGTCGGACAGGCGGTCACCGCGAGCAGCTTGAGCTTCTTCTGCTCGTCCTCGCTCCCGCCTATGGGGGGATCGGCCGGATGGGTCACGTGGATCTCCTAACACCTTCGTCAAACAAGATCGCGCAAATGTTCCCGATCTCAAGGCATCCTGCAACACCTGAGCGCAGGTTCAAAAGCGCAAAGGTCCCAAATGGGCAGGTCTGTCGCCCTCTCCACAGCTCCTCCGCGGCTGCCCCGCCCACACAGGTGCCCGGGGAGGCGGGCTGGGGCTCGCTGGGCCAATCGGTGTAGCTTTGTGACCGAGCCAGACGTCGCTGCTGATGGCGGTCGGGCGGTGCCTGCACGGACCGGCCGAGGGAGAGAGGGCCTCCGACGGACTGCGCTGCTGCGCGCCGGTGCTCTTCTGTGCCGTTGTCGCAGGTCAGCCATGTCCATCCACCCTCGATCAATCCCTACGAGGAGCAGCTCACCAATGTCGACTCTCACCAACGGCCAGGACTTCAAGGTCGCAGATCTCTCCCTGGCCGACTTCGGCCGCAAGGAGATCACCCTCGCCGAGCACGAGATGCCCGGCCTGATGTCGATCCGCAAGGAGTTCGCCGCCAGCCAGCCGCTGGCCGGCGCCCGCATCATGGGCTCGCTGCACATGACCGTGCAGACCGCCGTCCTCATCGAGACCCTGGTCGCCCTGGGCGCCGAGGTCCGCTGGGTCTCCTGCAACATCTTCTCGACCCAGGACCACGCGGCCGCGGCCATCGCCGTCGGCCCGAACGGCACCCCGGACAACCCCCAGGGCATCCCGGTCTTCGCCTGGAAGGGCGAGACCCTGGAGGAGTACTGGTGGTGCACGGAGCAGGCGCTGACCTGGCCGAACACCCCCACCGGCGGCCCGAACATGATCCTGGACGACGGTGGCGACGCCACCATGCTCGTCCACAAGGGCGTCGAGTACGAGAAGGCCGGCAAGGTCCCGTCCGAGGACACCGCCGAGTCCGACGAGCACCGCGTCGTCCTGCAGGTCCTCAACCGCACCATCACCGAGGGCTCGCAGAAGTGGACCCAGCTCGCCTCGGAGATCCGCGGCGTGACCGAGGAGACCACGACGGGCGTCCACCGTCTGTACGAGATGCACCGTGACGGCAGCCTCCTCTTCCCGGCGATCAACGTGAACGACGCCGTGACGAAGTCGAAGTTCGACAACAAGTACGGCTGCCGCCACTCCCTGATCGACGGCATCAACCGCGCCACGGACGTCCTGATCGGCGGCAAGACCGCCCTCGTCTGCGGTTACGGCGATGTCGGCAAGGGCTGTGCCGAGTCCCTGCGCGGCCAGGGCGCGCGCGTGATCATCACCGAGGTCGACCCGATCTGCGCACTGCAGGCGGCGATGGACGGTTACCAGGTCGCGACGCTGGACGATGTCGTCGACAAGGTCGACATCTTCGTCACGACGACCGGCAACAAGGACATCATCATGGCCTCGGACATGGCCAAGATGAAGCACCAGGCGATCGTCGGCAACATCGGTCACTTCGACAACGAGATCGACATGGCCGGCCTCGCCCAGATCCCCGGGATCGTCAAGGACGAGGTCAAGCCGCAGGTCCACACCTGGACGTTCCCCGACGGCAAGGTCCTGATCGTCCTTTCCGAGGGCCGCCTGCTGAACCTGGGCAACGCGACGGGCCACCCGTCCTTCGTGATGTCCAACTCCTTCGCGGACCAGACGCTGGCCCAGATCGAGCTGTTCACCAAGCAGGACGAGTACCCGACCGACGTCTACGTGCTCCCCAAGCACCTGGACGAGAAGGTCGCCCGCCTCCACCTGGACGCGCTCGGCGTGAAGCTCACGACGCTGCGCCCCGAGCAGGCCGCGTACATCGGCGTCGAGGTAGAGGGCCCGTACAAGCCCGACCACTACCGCTACTGACCGAGCCGCACGGGGCTCCGCCCCGGCACCACGCTCACCGCAGGCCCTCGCCCACCAGGGCGGGGGCCTGCCCCCATACGGACGCAGACGCGGCAGACCGTGCAGGGGGGACGCGGCAGACGCGGATGCGGGCGCAGGAGACCGCCGTCATGCCCACCCGCTCGCGGGACGGACCATGGCACAGGTACCGGGGCGGGTGACACCGCACCAACGACGCACGCTCACCCGACGACGCCGACGACGACGCCCGCCCGATGGCGCGCCCCCGAGGATGCAGGCCCAACACCGCACGCCCACCCAACGACGTACGCCCACCCAACGACGCCCGCCTGTCCAACGACGCCCGCCCCGCCCGATGGCGCGCCCGATGGCGCGCCCCCGAGGATGCAGGCCCAACACCGCACGCCCGCCCGACGCACACCCACTCAACGACGCCCGCCCACCTGACGACGCCCGCCCACCTGACGAGGCCCGCCCACCTGACGAGGCCCGCCCACCTGACGACGCCCGCCCACCTGACGACGCCCGCCCGATGCCGCCCACCCAACGACGCCGACCCGACGACGCACGCGCGCCCGAAGCCGCCCGTCCGATGACGCGCGCCCGAGGATGCAGGCCCAACGACACACGCCCGCCCGACGCCCGCTCACCCAACGACGCACGCCCGACGCCGCGCGCCCACCCAAAACGACGCTCACCCGACGACGCACGCCCGTCCAACGCCCCCCCACCCGCCGAGGCCCGCCGACAGAATTACCCCGCCTGATCCCAGCTGGGCTCACCCGACACCACACCCGACACCCGACGCCCGGAACCCGCCCCCGACAAGGACCGAGCCCCATGCCCCGCGGCCACTATTCGCTTCACGACACGCACGACCACACCCCCCTGGGCGAAGAACACTTCCACTGCGCCCCCGGCCCCTCCGGCTGGCGCTACGTCTCCCAGCGGACCGCCCCCTCGGGCGAGCCCACCGGCTCTGTCGACCTCGCCCTCGACGAACTCGGCCGCCCCATCCGCCTCGAACTTCACGCGGGGGACTGGCAGATCCGCGCCGCCGCGATCGACGGCGTCACCTGGGTACGCACCGACCCCACCGGCACCCACGCCACCGAGGACAACGCCCCTGCCCATGCCTTCACCGGCACATCCCCCGCTTTCCTCATCGCGACCACACGCCTGCTGCGCCTCACCCCCGCTTCCCCCGCGACCCGCGTCCGCCTCGTCGCCTTCACCGACCCGGTCCTCGCCCCCCGCACCCTCGACCAGTCCTGGGCCCTGCTGAAAAGCGAAGCACACACCACTGACAACGGCCCGCTCGTCGTGGACGAATACCAGGTCACAGCCCTGGACACCGGCGAACAGCACGCCATCCACATCACCGGCGACGTGGTCCTCTCCGCCCCTGGCATCGAACTCGAGAACCTCGAATCCCCGCCCTCGGCGTTCGCCTGACCCCAGCCCTACGCGGGCGGCACGAACCCGGTGCCGGGAGGCGCAGCGTCCGCACCCTCCTGCCCGACCCCCGGGCCGGACGGTTCTGCCGGATAAGCCGGATAAGCCGGAGCAGCCGGTTGAGAAGCGGGCCCCGGCGGCACGGCACCGCCCGGATACCCCGTAGGCACAGGGGCCCCAGGCACGGCGTACCCCGCCGGTGCCGCGTACCCAGACCCAGGCCCGCCAGGCCGCCCCTCGCTCCCACCCCCGCCGAACGCGCGCCGAGCGTCCCGCGCCTGCCGCTCCTGCACGACCGCGGCCAGGTACGCCGCGGGCGGAACCCCCTGCGGAGCCGGCGCCCCCGTACGTTCCGCGAGATCCCCCGCAAGCCGCTCCGCCATCGCCCAGCCCACCTGCTGATCCAACTGCCCCATCCGCGTCAGGTACTGCCTGATCGCCAGCCACAGCCCCTCGGGAACCCCGGACAGATCAAGCTCGGCGAACCGCCCCGCCAGCCAAGGCGGCGGCGGAGGAATGAAGGCCGCATGTGCGGCGGGCACCCGCTCCCGCACGACAAGAGTCCCCGCGAACACATCCCCCAGCCGCCGCCCCCGGGCGGACACCAGCGAAGCAATGCACGCGACGACCCCGAACGTCAGCAGAATCTCGACGACCCCCACAGCACCCCGCACCAACGCGTGCCGAAAACGAATCGGCCCCCCGTCGTCCCGCACCACCCGCAGCCCGCACGCCATCTTGCCCAGCGACCGCCCATGGCTGAGCGTCTCCACCGCGATCGGCCCACCGACCAGGATCAGTACGAAGCTGGCGACGGCGACCGCCGCGGCCGCCGCGTCGTCCAACGAGGACGTAGAGGCCACGATCCCCACGGTCACCCCCAGGTAGACCGCCCAGGCCACCACCAAGTCGATCAGTACGGCGAGCCCACGGCTCGGCAGCTTCGCCGGCCGCAGCTCGAGCGCCACCGCCTCGCCCGTCACAAGCTCACTCACGCCAGCCGCCCTTCCCTGCCCTGCCCTCGGAACGGCCAGTCTGCCAAGCTGAGGCAGCATCGCGCCGCAGTACGAGGAGCAGCCACCTGATGGACCTCGACGTCTTCGTGTCCGCCCACCGAGCCGAGTGGGACCGACTCGACGCCCTGCTGCGCCGCCAGCGCCGCCTCAACGGAGCCGAGACCGACGAACTCGTCGCCCTCTACCAACGCACGGCCACACACCTGTCGCTGATCCAGTCCAGCGCCCCGGACCCGCAGCTCACCGGCCGCCTCACCCACCTCGTGGCACGCGCGCGTAGTGCGGTGACAGGCACCCGCCGCGCTTCCTGGCGCGACGCCACGCACTTCCTGACCCACGGTTTCCCGGCAGCGGTCTACCGCTCGCGCCACTGGTGGGTCCCCACGGCCCTCCTGTCGACGGTCCTCGCGGCCGTCATCGGCTGGTGGATCGCCACGCACCCCGAGGTCCAGTCCTCCATCGCGGCCCCCAGCGAACTGCGCGAGCTCACCCGTCCGGGCGGCGAGTACGAGACGTACTACTCGAGCCACCCAGCGGCATCGTTCGCCGCTCAGGTGTGGACGAACAACGCCCAAGCAGCGGCCATGTGCCTGGTCCTGGGTGCCTTCCTCTGCTTCCCCGTCATCTGGATCCTCTTCCAGAACATGCTGAACCTGGGGGTGGGCATCGGCCTGATGTCCTCCGCGGGCCGCCTCGACACCTTCCTCGGCCTGGTCCTCCCACACGGCCTCCTGGAGCTGACCGCGGTCTTCGTGGCCGCGGGCACGGGCCTGCGCCTCGGCTGGAACGTGATCGATCCCGGCCCCCGCTCACGCCGGACAGCCCTCGCCGAGGAGGGCAGAGCGGCACTCGGCATGGCAGTGGGCCTGGCCGTGGTCCTGTTCATCTCCGGCGCCATCGAAGGCTTCGTCACCCCGTCCGGCCTGCCGACCTGGGCCCGCATCAGCATCGGCATCGCCGCTGAACTGGCTTTCCTGGCATACGTCTACGTCCTGGGCGGCAGGGCGGCCCGAGCCGGCGCCACAGGCGACGTGGATCCCGCAGAACGCAGCGCCACGGTCCCGACCGCAGCGTGATGTGCGTCGGCCCCTGCTGACCTGCTAGTGTCCTCGACGCCCCAGAAAAACCGTTGACACGGAAGGACTGGGGAGGTAGATTCGAACAGTTGCCTAGAGCTGGACAAGTCCAGCGGCGGCAGTTAATGTCTGCCTGCTTCTTGAATCTCATAAGCCAAGAGGCCGCATCCCGATAAATCGGAAAGTCCAGCCGGTAAGACCGGCCGAAAACTTCTGATAAAGTCGGAACCGCCGGAAAGGGAAACGCGAAAGCCGAAAGGCCGGAGCGGAAACCTGAAAGGCACCGAGGAAAATCGGACACGAAAGAGTCTGATAGAGTCGGAAACGCAAGAACGAAGAACAAAAAGAAACACCGAAGGGAAGTGCCCGGAGGAAAGCCCGAGAGGGTGAGTACAAAGGAAGCGTCCGTTCCTTGAGAACTCAACAGCGTGCCAAAAGTCAACGCCAGATATGTTGATACCCCGTCTCCGGCCGTCATGGTCGGGACGAGGTTCCTTTGAAGAAAACATCAGCGAGGACGCTGTGAACCGGAAGATTATTCCTCTTCCTGGTTCCGCTCAACGCGGATGTGCACCCGATTACGGGTAAACATTCACGGAGAGTTTGATCCTGGCTCAGGACGAACGCTGGCGGCGTGCTTAACACATGCAAGTCGAACGATGAAGCCCTTCGGGGTGGATTAGTGGCGAACGGGTGAGTAACACGTGGGCAATCTGCCCTGCACTCTGGGACAAGCCCTGGAAACGGGGTCTAATACCGGATGATATCCCCTCTCGCATGGGAGGGGGTTGAAAGCTCCGGCGGTGCAGGATGAGCCCGCGGCCTATCAGCTAGTTGGTGAGGTAGAAGCTCACCAAGGCGACGACGGGTAGCCGGCCTGAGAGGGCGACCGGCCACACTGGGACTGAGACACGGCCCAGACTCCTACGGGAGGCAGCAGTGGGGAATATTGCACAATGGGCGAAAGCCTGATGCAGCGACGCCGCGTGAGGGATGACGGCCTTCGGGTTGTAAACCTCTTTCAGCAGGGAAGAAGCGAAAGTGACGGTACCTGCAGAAGAAGCGCCGGCTAACTACGTGCCAGCAGCCGCGGTAATACGTAGGGCGCAAGCGTTGTCCGGAATTATTGGGCGTAAAGAGCTCGTAGGCGGCTTGTCACGTCGGTTGTGAAAGCCCGGGGCTTAACCCCGGGTCTGCAGTCGATACGGGCAGGCTAGAGTGTGGTAGGGGAGATCGGAATTCCTGGTGTAGCGGTGAAATGCGCAGATATCAGGAGGAACACCGGTGGCGAAGGCGGATCTCTGGGCCATTACTGACGCTGAGGAGCGAAAGCGTGGGGAGCGAACAGGATTAGATACCCTGGTAGTCCACGCCGTAAACGGTGGGAACTAGGTGTTGGCGACATTCCACGTCGTCGGTGCCGCAGCTAACGCATTAAGTTCCCCGCCTGGGGAGTACGGCCGCAAGGCTAAAACTCAAAGGAATTGACGGGGGCCCGCACAAGCAGCGGAGCATGTGGCTTAATTCGACGCAACGCGAAGAACCTTACCAAGGCTTGACATATACCGGAAAGCATCAGAGATGGTGCCCCCCTTGTGGTCGGTATACAGGTGGTGCATGGCTGTCGTCAGCTCGTGTCGTGAGATGTTGGGTTAAGTCCCGCAACGAGCGCAACCCTTGTTCTGTGTTGCCAGCATGCCCTTCGGGGTGATGGGGACTCACAGGAGACTGCCGGGGTCAACTCGGAGGAAGGTGGGGACGACGTCAAGTCATCATGCCCCTTATGTCTTGGGCTGCACACGTGCTACAATGGCAGGTACAATGAGCTGCGAAGCCGCGAGGCGGAGCGAATCTCAAAAGCCTGTCTCAGTTCGGATTGGGGTCTGCAACTCGACCCCATGAAGTCGGAGTTGCTAGTAATCGCAGATCAGCATTGCTGCGGTGAATACGTTCCCGGGCCTTGTACACACCGCCCGTCACGTCACGAAAGTCGGTAACACCCGAAGCCGGTGGCCCAACCCCTTGTGGGAGGGAGCTGTCGAAGGTGGGACTGGCGATTGGGACGAAGTCGTAACAAGGTAGCCGTACCGGAAGGTGCGGCTGGATCACCTCCTTTCTAAGGAGCATCTAGACTGCCAAGCTTGCTTGGTGGTCCAAGAGCCATAACGTCGGCAAATGTTCGACGGTGGTTAGCTCATGGGTGGAACGTTGACTATTCGGCACGATCGGTTAGGGACTGTAAGTACTGCTTCGGCGTGGAAAACAGATTCTTGATTGGTCGGGCCGGGCACGCTGTTGGGTATCTGAAGGTATGGCCGTCAGGCTGCCTTCACTGCCGACCCCGGTAAAAGTTTGCTTCGGCGGGCTGTGACGGGTGGTTGGTCGTTGTTTGAGAACTGCACAGTGGACGCGAGCATCTGTGGCCAAGTTTTTAAGGGCGCACGGTGGATGCCTTGGCACCAGGAACCGATGAAGGACGTGGGAGGCCACGATAGTCCCCGGGGAGTCGTCAACCAGGCTTTGATCCGGGGGTTTCCGAATGGGGAAACCCGGCAGTCGTCATGGGCTGTCACCCGCTGCTGAACACATAGGCAGTGTGGAGGGAACGCGGGGAAGTGAAACATCTCAGTACCCGCAGGAAGAGAAAACAACCGTGATTCCGGGAGTAGTGGCGAGCGAAACCGGATGAGGCCAAACCGTATACGTGTGAGACCCGGCAGGGGTTGCGTGTGCGGGGTTGTGGGATCTCTCTTTCACAGTCTGCCGGCTGTGAGACGAGTCAGAAACCGTTGGTGTAGGCGAAGGACATGCGAAAGGTCCGGCGTAGAGGGTAAGACCCCCGTAGTCGAAACATCAACGGCTCGTTTGAGAGACACCCAAGTAGCACGGGGCCCGAGAAATCCCGTGTGAATCTGGCGGGACCACCCGTTAAGCCTAAATATTCCCTGGTGACCGATAGCGGATAGTACCGTGAGGGAATGGTGAAAAGTACCGCGGGAGCGGAGTGAAATAGTACCTGAAACCGTGTGCCTACAAGCCGTGGGAGCGTCGCTATATGTGCTTGCACATGTAGTCGTGACTGCGTGCCTTTTGAAGAATGAGCCTGCGAGTTTGCGGTGCGTTGCGAGGTTAACCCGTGTGGGGAAGCCGTAGCGAAAGCGAGTCCGAATAGGGCGATTCAGTAGCGCGCTCAAGACCCGAAGCGGAGTGATCTAGCCATGGGCAGGTTGAAGCGGCTGTAAGAGGTCGTGGAGGACCGAACCCACCAGGGTTGAAAACCTGGGGGATGACCTGTGGTTAGGGGTGAAAGGCCAATCAAACTCCGTGATAGCTGGTTCTCCCCGAAATGCATTTAGGTGCAGCGTCGTGTGTTTCTTGCCGGAGGTAGAGCACTGGATAGGCGATGGGCCCTACCGGGTTACTGACCTTAGCCAAACTCCGAATGCCGGTAAGTGAGAGCGCGGCAGTGAGACTGTGGGGGATAAGCTCCATGGTCGAGAGGGAAACAGCCCAGAGCATCGACTAAGGCCCCTAAGCGTACGCTAAGTGGGAAAGGATGTGGAGTCGCAGAGACAACCAGGAGGTTGGCTTAGAAGCAGCCACCCTTGAAAGAGTGCGTAATAGCTCACTGGTCAAGTGATTCCGCGCCGACAATGTAGCGGGGCTCAAGCGTACCGCCGAAGTCGTGTCATTCCAGCATATAGGGCCAACGCCTGCTGGGATGGGTAGGGGAGCGTCGTGTGCCGGGTGAAGCTGCAGCGGAAGCTAGTGGTGGACGGTTCACGAGTGAGAATGCAGGCATGAGTAGCGATACATACGTGAGAAACGTGTGCGCCGATTGACTAAGGGTTCCTGGGTCAAGCTGATCTGCCCAGGGTAAGTCGGGACCTAAGGCGAGGCCGACAGGCGTAGTCGATGGATAACCGGTTGATATTCCGGTACCCGCTGTGAAGCGTCAAACATCGAGCCCATTAATGCTAAGGCCGTGAAGCCGTCCTGGAGCCTTCGGGCAAAGGGAAGTGGTGGAGCCGCCGACCCAAGGTGGTAGTAGGTGAGTGATGGGGTGACGCAGGAAGGTAGTCCAGCCCGGGCGGTGGTAGTCCCGGGGTAAGGGTGTAGGCCGTGTGATAGGTAAATCCGTCGCACATTAAGGCTGAGACCTGATGCCGAGCCGATTGTGGTGAAGTGGATGATCCTATGCTGTCGAGAAAAGCCTCTAGCGAGTTTCATGGCGGCCCGTACCCTAAACCGACTCAGGTGGTCAGGTAGAGAATACCGAGGCGTTCGGGTGAACTATGGTTAAGGAACTCGGCAAAATGCCCCCGTAACTTCGGGAGAAGGGGGGCCATCTTTGGTGATCGGATTTACTCCGTGAGCTGGGGGTGGCCGCAGAGACCAGCGAGAAGCGACTGTTTACTAAAAACACAGGTCCGTGCGAAGCCGTAAGGCGATGTATACGGACTGACGCCTGCCCGGTGCTGGAACGTTAAGGGGACCGGTTAGTGCACTTTCGGGTGTGCGAAGCTGAGAACTTAAGCGCCAGTAAACGGCGGTGGTAACTATAACCATCCTAAGGTAGCGAAATTCCTTGTCGGGTAAGTTCCGACCTGCACGAATGGCGTAACGACTTCTCGACTGTCTCAACCATAGGCCCGGTGAAATTGCACTACGAGTAAAGATGCTCGTTTCGCGCAGCAGGACGGAAAGACCCCGGGACCTTTACTACAGTTTGATATTGGTGTTCGGTTCGGCTTGTGTAGGATAGGTGGGAGACTTTGAAGCGGGCACGCCAGTGTTCGTGGAGTCAACGTTGAAATACCACTCTGGTCGTGCTGGATGTCTAACCTGGGTCCGTGATCCGGATCAGGGACAGTGTCTGATGGGTAGTTTAACTGGGGCGGTTGCCTCCTAAAGAGTAACGGAGGCGCCCAAAGGTTCCCTCAGCCTGGTTGGTAATCAGGTGTTGAGTGTAAGTGCACAAGGGAGCTTGACTGTGAGACCGACGGGTCGAGCAGGGACGAAAGTCGGGACTAGTGATCCGGCGGTGGCTTGTGGAAGCGCCGTCGCTCAACGGATAAAAGGTACCCCGGGGATAACAGGCTGATCTTCCCCAAGAGTCCATATCGACGGGATGGTTTGGCACCTCGATGTCGGCTCGTCGCATCCTGGGGCTGGAGTCGGTCCCAAGGGTTGGGCTGTTCGCCCATTAAAGCGGTACGCGAGCTGGGTTTAGAACGTCGTGAGACAGTTCGGTCCCTATCCGCTGTGCGCGTAGGAATATTGAGAAGGGCTGTCCCTAGTACGAGAGGACCGGGACGGACGAACCTCTGGTGTGCCAGTTGTCCTGCCAAGGGCATGGCTGGTTGGCTACGTTCGGAAAGGATAACCGCTGAAAGCATCTAAGCGGGAAGCCTGCTTCGAGATGAGTATTCCCACCCCTTGAGGGGTTAAGGCTCCCAGTAGACGACTGGGTTGATAGGCCAGATCTGGAAGCCCGGCAACGGGTGGAGGTGACTGGTACTAATAGGCCGAGGGCTTGTCCTCAGTTGCTCGCGTCCACTGTGTTGGTTCTGAAACCACGAACAACCCCGTATGTCGGGCCACGACTACGGTGCGGTTGACAGTTTCATAGTGTTTCGGTGGTCATAGCGTGAGGGAAACGCCCGGTTACATTCCGAACCCGGAAGCTAAGCCTCACAGCGCCGATGGTACTGCAGGGGGGACCCTGTGGGAGAGTAGGACGCCGCCGAACTATTATTAACGGGAAACCCCCGCACCCTCTGGGTGCGGGGGTTTTCTGCGTTCACCATATATATAGAGGCCCTTGAAGGGCCTTTTTCTGTTTCAGAGGCGGCCGGCTGCCTTCAAGGACAGGTATGCGTCTGCCAGTGCCGGGGCCAAATCGGTTGGAGTCGCGTCTACGACGGTGACGCCGTGGCGGATGAGCTGTTCTGCCGTGCGATGGCGCTCCGCGTGGGCCTGGGCGGCGGCTGCGGCGTCGTACACGGCCTCCGTTGTTCCGCGGGCCTTGGCCATCTGCTCTATGTGAGGGTCGGCCACCGATGCCAGCAGGACTGTGTGGCGCTGAGTGAGGCGTGAGAGTACGGGGAGCAGGCCCTCTTCGATGGGCGCTGCGTCCAGGCTGGTGAGCAGCACGATCAGTGAGCTGCGTGTTGCGGTGCGGAGGGCCGTTGAGGTCAGGCCTCTGGCGTCCGTTTCGACGAGTTCCGGTTCGAGCGTGGCCAGGGCGCTGACCACAGAGGGGAGCACCTCTCCTGCCGCCTTGCCCTGGACCAGGGCGCGTACCCGGCGGTCGTATGCGAGGAGGTCCACCCGGTCGCCCGCTCGGGAGGCCAGGGCCGCGAGGAGCAGGGCCGCGTCCATCGAGGCGTCGAGGCGCGGGGCGTCGCCGACGCGGCCCGCCGAGGTGCGGCCGGTGTCGAGGACCAGCAGGATGTGGCGGTCGCGTTCCGGGCGCCAGGTGCGGATGGCGACGGTGGACTGGCGGGCGGTGGCGCGCCAGTCGATGGAGCGGGTGTCGTCGCCGGGGACGTAGTCGCGGAGGCTGTCGAATTCCGTGCCCTGGCCGCGGGTCAGGACGCTGGTGCGGCCGTCGAGTTCGCGGAGGCGGGCCAGCTTGGACGGGAGGTGCTTGCGGCTGGTGAAGGGGGGCAGGACCCGGAGCGTCCACGGGACCTGGTGGCTGCCCTGGCGGGTGAGCAGACCCAAGGGGCCGTACGAGCGGATGGTGACGCGGTCGGCCTGGTGGTCGCCTCGGCGGGTGGGGCGCAGGCGGGTGGTGAGGCGGCGGCGTTCGCCGGGAGGGATCGTCAACCGGTGGCGGGATGCCTCGACTTCGGTGCCGGGCTGCCAGCTGCTGGGGGGCCAGGCGTCGCGGAGCTGGGCGCGCAGGGGGCGGCCGGAGGGGTTGGTGACGGTCAGCTCGACGTCGGCGGATTCCCCGAGGCGTACGGAGGTGTCGCCTGCGCGGGTCAGACCGAGGCGGCGTACGGGGGCGGCCAGGGCGAAGTCGCAGGCGCAGGCCAGGGCCAGCGGGGCGTTCACGGCGAGGATGCCTGTCCAGCTGGGGTCCCAGATGCCCACGGGGAGGCTGCCGAGGGCCGCCAGGAGGGCCGTGCGGCCGGTGAGGGCCATCAGCGGGGGACCGGGACGTGGGCGAGGATCGCGTTGATGACGGAGTCGGCCGTCACGCCCTCCATCTCGGCTTCCGGGCGGAGTTGCACGCGGTGGCGGAGGGTGGGCAGGGCGAGGGCCTTCACGTCGTCGGGGATGACGTAGTCGCGGCCCGTCAGCCAGGCCCAGGCGCGGGCCGTCGAGAGGAGCGCCGTAGCGCCTCGGGGGGAGGCGCCCAGCGTGAGGGACGGGGACTCGCGTGTGGCGCGGCAGATGTCGACCACGTAGGCGGTGATCTCGGGGGAGATCGACGTCTTGGCGACCGCGGCGCGGGCTGCCTCCAGGTCGGCGGGGCCTGCCACGGGGCGGATGCCGGCGGCGTGGAGGTCGCGGGGGTTGAAGCCTTCCGCGTGGCGCGTGAGGACGTCGATCTCGTCCTGGCGTGAGGGGAGGGGGACGGTGAGTTTGAGGAGGAAGCGGTCCAGCTGGGCTTCGGGGAGGGGGTACGTGCCCTCGTATTCCACGGGGTTCTGCGTGGCCGCGACGAGGAAGGGCTCCGGGAGCGGGCGGGGGGTGCCGTCGACCGTGACCTGGCGTTCCTCCATCGCTTCGAGGAGGGAGGACTGGGTCTTGGGAGGGGTGCGGTTGATCTCGTCGGCGAGGAGGAGGTTGGTGAAGACCGGGCCCGGCTGGAAGGAGAACTCGGTGGTGCGGGCGTCGTAGATGAGGGAGCCCGTGACATCGCTCGGCATCAGGTCCGGGGTGAACTGGACGCGCTTGGTGTCGAGTTCGAGGGATGCGGCGAGGGCGCGGACGAGGAGGGTCTTCGCCACTCCGGGTACGCCTTCGAGCAGGACGTGGCCGCGGCAGAGGAGGGCCACGACGAGCCCTGTCACCGCGGGGTCCTGACCGACCACGGCCTTGGAGATCTCGGTGCGCAGGGACTCCAGGGAGGAGCGGGCGCTGCCGGAGCTTCCGGAGTTCTCGGCGTTGTCAGTGGTCGGGTCCATCATGAAGTACGTACCTCTTTTTCGAGGGCGTCGAGTTGGTCGGTGAGGTTGATGAGGGCTGCGTCGTTGCCTGGCGGCGGGCCGAAGAGGAGGGGGTGCAGGTCCTGGCCCGGGGTGCGGAGCCTGGCGGTCAGGGCGGGGAGCAGGGTCTCGGGCGCGTGCGCCTGGCCGGGGGATACGCCGATGAGGGGGGCGATGCGGGTGCGGGTGGTCGAGCGGAGGGCGGCGGCCGCGCGGTCGCGGGCGTTCGCCTTGCGGTAGAGGCGGGCTCGGCCTTCGACGGTTTCCGAGGCGCGGATGGCCACGGGGAGGCGTTCGGGGACCAGCGGGCCGAGGCGGCGGGCGCGCCACAGGGCGGCGAGTGCGGCGGCGATGGTGAGTTGGAGGGTGGCCCAGAGCCAGCCGTCGGGGATCAGGTCGAAGAAGCCGCGGTCGGCGGAGTCGTCGGTCGCCGCGTCGTCGGCGGGTGAGGGGAGGTACCAGACCAAGTGGGGGCGGGAGCCGAGGAGTTGCAGGGCCAGTGAGGCGTTGCCCTGCTCGTCGATGCGGTCGTTGAAGAGGATGTCGGGGGCGCCGAGTACGACGGTGTCGCCGGGGCCGTCGGCGGCCGGGAGCTGAAGGAGGCTGGGCAGGCCGTCGCTGAGGTAGCAGGACTCGGCGTCCGGGGCGAGGGTGTCGTAGCGGAGGCCGCCCACGTCGGCGGAGCCTGCGCGCTGGGCGGCGGGCAGGGAGCAGCGGGGGGAGAGCGTCGAGTCGATGCTGGGGGTGGCGTCCGCGGTGACCCCCGGGGCGAGGGTGCTGACCGAGGGGGTGCCGGGGGCGAGGAGGACGGTGCGGCCTCGGGAGTCCTCGGTGGCCGCGCGGAGGCGTGACTGCTGGCGCTCGGTGAGCCGGTCGGGGGCGGCCACCAGGAGCGTGGTGTCCGGGTCTGCCGCGGACCTGGCCTCTTCGGAGGTGGTGACCACGCGGGTGGACACGCCGCGGTCGGCGAGGAGTTCGGCTACCGCACGGCTGCCGTAGGGGTCGGCCGAGCGGGGGTCGAGGCGGCCGTGCTGGGCACCGGAGCGGACGGTGGCGATGGCGACGGCGGCTGCCAGGAGGACGACCAGGGCGAGGAGGATGCCGCGGGTTCGGGTCCAGAGTTGGCGGGGGGTGGGGGCGGAGGAAGTGGGGGTGGGGGCGGGGCCGTCGGCGCTGGTGGGGTTGCCAGGGCGGCTGGGGCTCTTGGGGTCGTCGGGGGAGCTGTCGGGAACCCCGGGATTGCTGGGGGCGCCGGAAGTGCCGGGGCGGCTGGGAATCCTGGGGCTGCCAGAGCTGCCCGACCCGCCGGGGCTGTCGGGAATCCTGGAGTGGTCGGGAGTGCCTGGGGCGTCGGTGCCGTCCGAGCTGTCGGCAACGCCGGAGTCGTTAGGGGTGCCGGGGCTGTCGGGCCCGGGGGTGTTGGGACCGGCTGGGCCGTCGGTATTGGCCTCAGGGGGCGTTCCGCTCTCAGTTCCGAATCCGGCTCCGGGCCTGGTCCCGGGCTCGGCCCCGGACCAGCCCCTCGCTCCGGGCTTGGTTCCGGCTTTGGGGGAGGGGTTTTTAGGGTCCTGGGGGGCCGTCAATTGGGGGCTCCCTCTTGGGTGTTGCTGAGGGTTGGCCTTGTGTGGGTCAGGGCCTTGTCCAGGGTGGTCAGGCGGCGGTATGTCGGCTCTGTGGCTGTGCGGCCGCCGTACGTGATGGCGTCGAACGACTGGGCTGCCGCGTGGAGTTCGGTGGCGTGGGTCGGCAGGGTGAGCGATGCCTCCGCCGCTGCTTCGTCCGCCGTGCGGCCGGGGCGGGGGTCCAGGAGAGCGCGTTCCTCCAGGGAGCGGACCAGCGCCCGCATGCGCTCCTGGACGGCTTGGTTCCAGTGGCCCTTGGCGGCGTGTGCCTCGGCGGCGGCGCGGTGTTCCGCGGCGGTGCGCGGGCGGTCGTCGAAGAGGGCGGGGGACGACGTGGGGGCGCGGTGCGGGGTGCCGAGGCGCCACCACAGGGCCGCCAGGAGGGCGACCACTGCGATGACGATGACCAGGAGGCCGAGGCCGCCGCCCGGGGTTGCCCCCGAGGCGGCGGTGAACAGGTCGTCGACCCATTCCCAGAAGCGGTTCAGGGCGCGCTGCAGGAGGCTCGGGTCGTTCTCGTGGTACGCGGGGTCGGACAGCTCGCGCTCGGCTGCCTCCCTTGCGGGGCCGCGCGGGATCGTCACCGGCGGGTCGTCGTCGCCGGTGCGGGTCAGGAACGGTGCGAGCGCCCTCGATCCGTGCAGTACTGCCCCCGTCACCGCATCAGCTCCCGGGGGTTCCGGGGGCGTTGGAGCCGTTGTCGCCCTGGAGGCCCGCGGCGCGCGCGAGTTCGAGGTCGAGTGCCTCGCGGCGGATCCGCTGGTCGATGTAGAGGAGGACCGTGACGCCGGCGGTGATCGGGAACGTCAGCATCGAACCGATGACCGATCCGATGCCGCTGACGATCAGGAAGGTCCAGCCGAGATCGCCGGTGCCGCTGTCGAGGAAGCCGGTGACGCCGTCGCCGCTCAGCGCGCCCGCGATGAGGGTGAAGGGGATGACGATGATCGACGCCACTACGTTGGCGATGATCGCGGCGAGCAGCTGGATGCCGAACACCCGCCACCAGGAGCCGCGGACCAGCTTCACCGAGCGGGTCAGCGACTTCTTCACACCCTGCTTCTCCAGCATCAGGGCGGGCGAGGCGAGCGAGAAGCGGACGAGCAGCCAGATGGCGACACCCAGGGCGGCGAATCCGCCGAGCACGGCGAGGCTGATGCCCGCGTCGGACGCCCCGGCCACCGCGATCAGCACGCCGGGCAGGGAACCCGCGGCGACGACCGCCATGCCGATGAGCGGGAGCAGCAGCGTCAGGCCGATCAGCCTCGGCAGCTGCGGCTTGGCGTCCTGCCAGGCCTCCGCCGTGGTGACCGACTTGCCGAGCACCGCACGGCTGGTGACCATCGTGAGCAGCGCGGTGGCGACGATCGTGCCGAGCAGGGTGATCAGCAGGATCACGCCGGAGCTCAGCAGGGTGTCGCCCAGGGCGCGGGTCAGTTCGCCGACGGTCGCGCTCGGGTCGTCGAGGACGTCCGTGGTCTCGCTGTCGTTGAGGACGAGCCCCTGCAACAGGATGACGACGATCTCCGTGAACACGGCCACGGCCAGGGAGATGCCGAGCACCGTGCGCCAGTACGTACGCATCGTGGAGACCGCGCCGTCCAGGATCTCGCCGACGCCGAGCGGCCGCAGCGGGATGACGCCGGGCTTGGCGGCGGGCGGCGGGCCCTGCCAAGCGCCCCATCCGGGATAGCCGCCGGGACCGCCAGGTCCACCGGGGCCGGGGCCGCCGGGACGTCCGCCGCCCCAGCCGCCGCCGGGCGGCGGCGCGGGAGGAGGCGGGGTCTGGCCGGCCGCCGGCGGGCTGGGGGCGGACCACTGGGCGGGCGGCGGCTGCTCCTTGGACCACTTCGAGCCCGGACCGTTCGGCTGGTCCGAGGGCCCGGCGGGCTCGGCAGGTTCGGACGTGCCGGAGTCCTGTCCGTCGGAGGGGGCAGATCCGGGCGAAGCCCAGCCCGGAGTGTCGTTCATCGTCGCTCCTTCACGGTGCCCGTCCGCTGTCGCGGCGGCCGGTTGGCAGCCATCGTGCCACGGCACGCCCTTGCGGTGACCGGGCAGCGTATGGGCTGCACACCTTCAATTGTCCGTCAGGTACGGGGCAGACTGGGCGGATGGCTGATCAGTACGCGCAATCCGGCGAGGACGCACGGCCGACCGAGACCCCGATGAGCTCAGCGCACCCAGTGGACGTGAAGACCCCGGCGATCCCCGCGATCCGCTGGGCCGAGCCACCGGAGGGCCCCGTACTGGTCCTCCTCGACCAGACCAGGCTGCCCGGCGAGGAGACCGAGCTGGTGTGCACGGACGCCCCCGCCCTGGTGCAGGCGATCCGCACGCTGGCCGTCCGCGGGGCGCCGCTGCTCGGCATCGCCGGTGCCTACGGCGTCGCGCTGGCCGCCGTACGCGGCTTCGACGTGGACGAGGCCGCGGGCGCGATCGCGGGGGCGAGGCCCACCGCGGTCAACCTCGGGTACGGAGTCCGCAGAGCCCTGACGGCATACCGCTCGGCGGTCGCGGACGGGGCCGACCAGGAGCTCGCGGGCGCCGCGGCGCTGGCGGCCGCGCGGGCGCTGCACCGGGAGGACGCCGAGGCGAGCGCGCGGATGGCGGTGCACGGCCTGGCGCTGCTCGACGAGCTGCTGCCCGGCGGCTGGCACCGGATCCTCACGCACTGCAACACGGGGGCGCTGGTCTCCGGCGGCGAGGGCACGGCGTTCGCGGTGGCACTCGCCGCACACCGGAAGGGGCGGCTGCGCAGGCTGTGGGTGGACGAGACGCGCCCCCTGCTCCAGGGTTCGCGGCTGACCGCGTACGAGGCGGCGCGGGCCGGAATGCCGTACACCCTGCTCACGGACAACGCGGCGGGGTCGCTGTTCGCGGCGGGTGAGGTGGATGCCGTACTGATCGGCGCCGACCGCATCGCGGCCGACGGTTCGGTGGCCAACAAGGTGGGGAGCTATCCGCTCGCGGTCCTTGCCCGCTACCACCACGTTCCGTTCATCGTGGTGGCTCCGGTCACGACCGTGGACCCGGAAACCCCGGACGGAGCGGCCATCGAGGTGGAGCAGCGAGGGAGCCATGAAGTGACGGAGGTCACGGCACCCTATGTGCCGATGTCCGGTTTTGAGGCGGGGGGCGGGATCGCGGTGGCACCTCTGGGGACCCAGGCGTACAACCCCGCGTTCGACGTGACCCCACCGGAGCTGGTGACGGCGATCGTCACCGAGCAAGGCGTCGTGTCGCCCGTGACGGCGGGGGGTCTGGAGGAGCTGCGGTCGGCTCCACGGCTCTAGGCGCTCCTCCAGGCACTCCAGGAACTCCAGGAACTCCAGGCACTCCAGGCAGCCGCCACCCGCCCTGGGTCCTGGCAGCTCCTGCTCGAAGCCGCTCCGTCGACCGCGATGTACGGTGCGGCGAGCGCAGGGGGTCGGCTGTGGCCGGCTCATGATCGTGATTGCTCTCGCCTGGATGGCGGTAGTCATCGGTCTTGTCGTCGTCGGAGTGTCCGGCGCCTTCGGGCTGACGGAAATGCTGTCGGTCGTATCGGACTGACGCGTCACCGGCGCGCCCGTCCCGGGATTCGTGGCCGAAATCGGCGGCGGCGGGCGACGGCAGACAGTAGTGACCTCGTACGACTATCGTCACAGGCCAGTGACCTACCTCACCAGCGCCCCGGTCACAGTTACGAGAATGGGATGATGTCAGGCATGAAGGGACGAGTCCTTGTCGTCGACGACGACACCGCACTGGCCGAGATGCTCGGGATTGTGCTGCGTGGAGAAGGTTTTGAGCCGTCGTTCGTAGCTGATGGCGACAAGGCGCTGGCCGCTTTCAGGGAGGCAAAGCCGGATCTTGTACTGCTGGATTTGATGTTGCCGGGCCGCGACGGCATCGAGGTGTGCCGCCTGATCAGGGCGGAGTCCGGGGTGCCGATCGTCATGCTCACGGCGAAGAGCGACACCGTGGACGTCGTGGTCGGTCTTGAGTCCGGCGCCGATGACTACATCGTGAAGCCCTTCAAGCCGAAGGAGCTCGTCGCCCGCATCAGGGCGCGGCTGCGGAGGTCAGAGGAGCCCGCTCCGGAGCAGCTGACCATCGGTGACCTGGTCATCGACGTGGCGGGGCACTCCGTGAAGCGTGAGGGGCAGTCGATCGCGCTGACGCCCCTGGAGTTCGACCTCCTGGTCGCCCTTGCCCGCAAGCCGTGGCAGGTGTTCACGCGTGAGGTGCTCCTGGAGCAGGTCTGGGGCTACCGCCACGCGGCCGACACCCGTCTGGTGAACGTGCACGTCCAGCGGCTGCGCTCGAAGGTCGAGAGGGACCCCGAGCGTCCGGAGATCGTGGTGACCGTCCGTGGTGTCGGTTACAAGGCCGGACCGAGCTGACGTGACCCGGGACAGTTCCCCCGTACCGCCCGGGGCTCCGGGCGGCCGTTCGGGGCGGACTGGAGGGGCCAAGGCCAAGGGGCCGGCGCGGCGTGGCTCCACGTTCGGGCGGCTCCTCGACGGCGGTCTGCTGTTGCAGGACGGGGTGCAGGGCAGCCCTGTCCTGAGGCTCTTCGTGCGCTGGGTGCGGCGGCCGCTGCTGCCCGCGCTGCGGCTGTGGCGGCGCAACATCCAGCTGAAGGTCGTCGTCACGACGCTGCTCATGTCGCTCGGGGTCGTGCTGATGCTCGGCTTCGCCGTCATGAGCTCCGTGAACAACGGCCTGCTCAAGGCCAAGGTCAAGGCCTCGCAGAGCCAGGCCGACGGCGGCTTCAGGGCCGCTCAGGACGAGGCGAACTCGGCCCGGCCGCGCTCCGGGCAGGACAGCGGCACGTCGGGCGGTGGGGCCACACCGCCCACCGCCGTGTGGATGTCCGACCTGGTGGAGCAGCTCTCCAGCGGCGGTCAGAGCGCGTTCAACGTGGTGACGCTGAGCCCGACGTCCACGCCCGGCGGCGCCAGCGTGCGCGGGCCGCGTGCCTCCGGGGGCGTGGACCCGATCCAGAGCGTGCCCGAGTCCCTGCGCGACAGCGTCGACAAGGGCACCCGGGCGTATCAGAGCAATACGCGGATCGTCTTCAACGACGGCCGTGACGCACAGCCGGGCCTGGTCATCGGCAAGCGCCTGAACGACCTGAACGGCGACCCCTACCAGCTCTACTACCTCTTCCCGCTGACCCAGGAGGAGGAGTCCCTCGGCGTCGTCAGGACGACGCTCGCCACCGCGGGACTGTTCGTCGTCGTACTGCTCGGTGCCATCGCCTGGCTGGTGGTGCGCCAGGTCGTCACGCCGGTGCGGATGGCCGCGGGCATCGCCGAGCGGCTCTCCGCCGGACGCCTTCAGGAACGTATGAAGGTCACCGGAGAGGACGACATCGCGCGGCTCGGCGAGGCCTTCAACAAGATGGCGCAGAACCTCCAGCTGAAGATCCAGCAGCTCGAGGAGCTCTCGCGGATGCAGCGGCGGTTCGTCTCGGACGTCTCGCACGAGCTGCGTACGCCGCTGACGACCGTGCGGATGGCGGCCGACGTCATCCACGACGCGCGCGTGGACTTCGACCCGGTGACCGCGCGGTCGGCCGAGCTGCTCGCCGACCAGCTGGACCGGTTCGAGACGCTGCTCGCGGATCTGCTGGAGATCAGCCGCTTCGACGCGGGCGCGGCGGCCCTGGAGGCCGAGCCGATAGACCTGCGTGAGGTCGTACGACGGGTCGTGGGCGGCGCCGAGCCGCTCGCGGACCGCAAGGGGACCCACATCCGGATCGTCGGGGACCAGCTGCCCGTGGTCGCCGAGGCCGACGCGCGCCGGGTGGAGCGCGTCCTGCGCAACCTCGTGGTCAACGCCGTGGAGCACGGCGAGGGCCAGGACGTCGTGGTGCGGCTCGCGGTGGCGGGCGGTGCGGTGGCGGTCGCGGTGCGGGACTACGGGGTGGGGCTCAAGCCCGGCGAGGCGACCCGGGTCTTCAGCCGCTTCTGGCGGGCCGACCCGGCACGCGCGCGTACCACCGGTGGTACGGGCCTCGGGCTCTCCATCGCACTGGAGGACGCGCGGCTGCACGGCGGCTGGCTGCAGGCGTGGGGCGAGCCGGGCGGTGGTTCGCAGTTCCGTCTGACGCTGCCGCGCACGGCGGACGAGGCGCTGCGGGGCTCGCCGATACCGCTGGAGCCCGATGACTCGCGGCGCCACCGCGGCCTGAACGACGCGGGCCTCCCGCTCGGTGGCGCGAACAAGCTCGCCACGGTGCCGGTGCAGCCGTCGGCGGCGGAGCGAGTGCCGCCGCCCGTCCCGCCGAGGGCGCCGGTGGCGCCGCGGCTCGCGCAGTCGGGCGGGACGGTGGACCCGACGGCGTTGCCGGGAAACGGTGCGCGCGTCGTGCCGCGGCGGCCGATGGACGACGACATGCCGCGCGGCGAGGAGCCCGATGGGCCCGCGTCCGGGGCGGACCGGAGCACCGGTGAGCCGGCGACGGAAGCGGATCGCGTGAGCGAGACGGAAGCGGATCGAGTGAGCGACACGGAAGCTGATCCCGCAAGGGAAGGGGAGGCCTCTCGTGGGCGCTGACCACGATCGCCGCCCGCACCGGCGTGCACTGCGGGCCGGTCTGCTGTTCGGCTCCTGCGGGGTGCTGCTCGCGGGCTGTGCCTCGATGCCCGACAGCGGCAACCTGAAGGCGGTCGACGCCTCCCAGCGGCCGGACTCGCAGTCGCAGGTCCGTGTCTACGCGATGCCGCCGGGTGAGGACGCGAGCCCCGAGGAGATAGTCCAGGGCTTCCTTGAGGCGCTGACCAGCGACGACCCTGACTTCGCGATGGCGCGCAAGTATCTGACCAAGGAAGCCTCCAAGGGCTGGGACCCGGATGTGCAGACCACGGTGCTCGAGAACGGGCCGAGCACGGGGTCGGGCAGCGTCGGGGACGGCGGCGGTCGGACCGGCCGTTTGTTCCCGCTGACCGGTCGCAAGGTCGCCACGGTCGACAAGGAGCACGCGTACCAGCTCGACAACGCCGCGTACAACCAGTCCGTCCACCTCTCCCAGCAGGACGGACCCAACGGCAAGGAGTGGCGGATCGACCGGGTGCCGCCGGGCGTCGTGCTCGGTCAGTCCGACTTCCAGCGGATCTACTGGTCCGTCAACAAGTACTACTTCGCGACGCGTTCGACCGGAGCGGCCGGTGGCGGCCAGGAAGGGCTCGTCGCCGACCCCGTCTACATACGTCAGCGAATAGACCCCGTGACGGAGTCCGTCAAGGCGCTGCTCGACGGGCCCACCACCTGGCTCAAGCAGGTCGTGGGCACGCGCTTCCCGACGGGTACGCACCTCAAGGCGGGCACCAGGACGCTGGCGCCCGACGACCAGGGCAAGCTGACGGTGCCACTGAACGCGAAGGCCGATCCCATAGGCCAGGAGCGGTGCACCGAGATGGCCGCCCAAATGCTCTTCACGCTCCAGGACCTGACGTCGTCCGGCGTCCAGGAGGTGGAGCTGCAGCGCCGCAACGGCTCGCAGCTGTGCGTCCTGAGCAAGGAACGGGCCGAGTCCGTCGCCTCGCGCCGCACCCCGGAACACCCCGACTACCAGTACCTCATCGACGACAAGCGGCGCCTGGTGCAGATGCCGGCCGCCCGCAAGGACGATCCGGTGCCCGTGCGGGGGAAGTTGGGCAGCGGCGGGCAGCCGCTGCGGTCCGCCGCCGTGTCGCGGGACGAGGAGCGGGCGGCCGGGGTGTCGCTCGACGGGCGCTCGCTGTACATGGGGTCGCTGGTCTCCGACGGCCCGCTCGGCAAGCCCGAGGTGCGCAGCAAGGCCAAGTCGGAGGAGGACGGTCTGTCCACGCCGAGTTGGGACGGCCGCGGCGACCTCTGGGTGGCCGACCGTGACCTGAAGCGGCCGCGCCTGCTCTGGCTTGACCAGGGCGCGGGAGAGCCGGTGCCGGTCAAGATCGCGAACCTCGACGGACGGATCGAGGCGGTGCGGGTGTCGGCCGACGGCGTACGGATCGCGCTACTCGTGAAGAAGGACGGCAAGACGTCCCTGCAGATCGGCCGCGTCGAGCGGACGGGCGCCAAGGGCGAGCAGCCGGTCATCTCGGTGGACGGACTGCGCCGGGCGGCACCGCAGATGGAGGAGGTCACCGCCATGTCGTGGGCGGGCGGCAGCCGGCTGGTGGTGGTCGGGCGCGAGTCCGGCGGTGTGCAGCAGATGCGGTACGTCCAGTGCGACGGCTCGGTTCCCGCGGGCGCGACCCTGCCCGGCCTCACCGGCGTGAAGGAGATCGCGGCGTCCGAGGACGAGCGGCAGCCGCTGGTGGCGCACTCGGACGACGGGATCGTGCGGCTGCCGACGGGTGCGCAGTGGCAGACGGTGGTCAAGGAGGGGTCGGCGCCGGTCTATCCGGGGTGACGCCTTGCGAAGGGCCGGACGGCCCTTCCCCAGCTCTCCAGCTCCCCAGCTCCCCAGCAACGGCTTTCCCGCGCCGTGGAGTTGCCCGCAGACGGTTGTCCACAGGCGGTTGTCCACAGGGGTGGCAGGGCCGTGCGCGCCTTGGCACAGTGGTGGGCATGCGGGGGTGGTGGCGGGACCTCACCGATCTGGTGCTGCCGGCCGAGTGCGGAGGCTGCGGCAGGCCTCGTACGGCGCTCTGCGCGCAGTGCCGCGACGCCCTGTGCGGGGCCGCGCCGCGCCGGGTGAGCCCTGATCCCCGGCCGGCCGGACTGCCGGTGGTGCACGCGGCGGCGCCCTATGGGGACGCGGTGCGGGCGCTGCTGCTCGCGCACAAGGAGCGGGGCGCTCTGGGGCTCGCGGGGCCGCTGGGCGCGGGGCTCGCTGGGGCCGTGCGTGCGGGGCTGATGGACCCCGGAGCGGGGCCGACGGACACCGGAGCGGGGGATGGTGACGCTCCGGTACTGCTCGTGCCCGTGCCGTCGGCTCCCGCGGCCGTGCGGTCGCGTGGGCACGATCCGGTACGGCGGATCGCGCTGGCCGCCGCGGGTGAGCTGCGGCGGGGCGGGACACGGGCCCGGGTGCTCTGCGTGCTGCGTCAGCGGCGTGCCGTGGCCGACCAGGCGGGGCTCAACTCCCGGCAGCGGCAGGCGAATCTGCACGGTGCCCTGGAGGTGACGGCGGGTGGCGGGCGGCTCCTCGCCGACGGTGGCCGGGTGGTGGTCGTGGACGACCTGATGACCACGGGCGCGTCTTTGGCGGAGGCGGCCCGCGCAATACGTGACGTACACACGGAAAGTAAAGGGCGGTCCGCGGTGGTAACAGCCCGTGAAATACCGTGCGAGAACGCGATCATCGCAGCTGTTGTCGCCTCCTCACCGGATTCTTTCGGAATAAACCGGAACTGACTGGGAACTTGCATCGTTGCAGGTAGTGAGAGTGCCAATACACCTGAATGGAGGTATGCGGCGGTAGAGGGTGACGACATCCGTCCGGGCGAGATATGTTCGGTTGTGAGGAATGGCGGACGCCGTCCCTCGCATATCGGAATGCCGGCCGCTGGGTTTTCTGCAATCACCTGGGCCGGTCGGGGTGGAGATCTTGTTCGCGGGGGAGGAGGAGGTGGAAGTCACCGAGTCCGAGGCTCCGGGAGTCACCGGGGCCTGGTGCAAAAGGGAGATGCTCCGCCGCCGAAGCGGAGCGATCCGGGAACGGAGTTCTGCGTGGACATCGTCGTCAAGGGCCGCAAGACCGAGGTAACAGAGCGGTTCCGCAAGCACGTGGCCGAGAAGCTGAATCTGGAGAAGATCCAGAAGCTCGACGGCAAGGTGATCAGCCTGGACGTCGAGGTGTCCAAGGAGGCCAACCCGCGTCAGGCCGACCGTTCCGACCGCGTGGAGATCACACTCCGCGGGCGTGGACCCGTGATCCGCGCGGAGGCCTCGGCAACCGATCCGTACGGTGCGCTGGACCTGGCCACGGCAAAGCTGGACGCACGACTGCGCAAGCAGCACGAGAAGCGCCACAACCGGCGCGGCAACGGCAGGCTCTCCGCCGCCGAGGTTGCCGAGCGGGTGCCGGACGCGGCGACTCTCAACGGAGACGGCACCGTCGCACGTGAGGAAGAGCCGGACGGCGTGCCCGTCAAGAGGATCGGCTCGCTGGAGATCCAGGGCGAAGGCCCGCTCGTGGTCCGCGAGAAGACCCACGTGGCGGCGCCGATGTCGCTCGACCAGGCGCTCTACGAGATGGAACTCGTCGGGCACGACTTCTACTTGTTCGTCGACTCGGAGTCGAAGGAGCCCAGTGTCGTCTACCGCCGGCACGCCTACGACTACGGAGTCATCCGTCTGAACACCGACCCGATGATCGCGCAGCCCGAGACGGGCGGCGGGGGCGGTGCGCTCGGCGGCTGACCACGGTCGGCCGAGGGCTGAGAGGGTGCCCCTGGAGCGCTGTGCGCCCCCAGGGGCACCATCATGCGACCCCTGCGCGCACCGCGCGGCCGTCCGGGCATGAAATCATGGGCGGAGCCGGCCAACCGGTGTGCTGTTGCCTCGGGTTGGCGGCAGCCAACGCACAACGGGCCATGGCCTTCAGGGGGAGGAACGATGGCGGACAGCTTCGGACCGATGCGGGATCAGGATGCCGACCAGGGCATCGGCATCGGCACGGACGCGGGCGCACCGCGCAAGGAGCCCATCAGGGTCCTTGTGGTGGACGACCACGCGCTCTTCCGCCGGGGCCTGGAGATCGTCCTCGCCGCCGAGGAGGACATCCAGGTCGTCGGTGAGGCGGGCGACGGCGCCGAGGCGGTGGACAAGGCCGCTGACCTGCTGCCGGACATCATCCTGATGGACGTACGCATGCCCAAGCGCGGCGGCATCGAGGCGTGCACCTCCATCAAGGAGGTCGCGCCGAGCGCCAAGATCATCATGCTGACGATCAGCGACGAGGAGGCCGACCTCTACGACGCGATCAAGGCGGGCGCCACGGGATATCTCCTCAAGGAGATCTCCACGGACGAGGTGGCCACGGCGATTCGCGCGGTCGCCGACGGGCAGTCGCAGATCAGCCCGTCCATGGCGTCGAAACTGCTCACCGAGTTCAAGTCGATGATCCAGCGCACCGACGAGCGCAGGCTGGTGCCCGCGCCGCGTCTTACCGACCGCGAACTGGAAGTCCTGAAGCTGGTGGCGACGGGCATGAACAACCGCGACATCGCGAAAGAGTTGTTCATCTCCGAGAACACCGTGAAGAACCACGTCCGCAACATCCTGGAGAAGCTCCAGCTGCACTCCAGGATGGAAGCGGTCGTCTACGCGATGCGGGAGAAGATTCTCGAGATCAGGTGAGGGCGATCAGGTGAGGGCGCGGACCAGCTCGGCGGTCAGCTCGGGACGGTTCACCCGCTCCACCCGTACGGAGTCGCAGTTCACCCAGGACGCCGCCTCACGCAGCGCCTGAGCCACCGCGGGCACGGCCTTGGGGCTGTCAAGGGACACCTGCTTGGCGACCAGCGTGCTGCCCTCGCGGGCGGGGTCCACGCGGCCGACCAGGTGGCCCCCGGCAAGGACCGGCATCGCGAAGTACCCGTGGATCCGCTTCGGCTTGGGGACGTACGCCTCGAGGCGGTGGGTGAAGCCGAAGATCCGCTCCGTGCGGGCCCGCTCCCAGATCAGGGAGTCGAAGGGCGAGAGGAGCGTCGTGCGGTGGCGGCCGCGCGGGGCCGTCTCCAGGGCCGCGGGGTCGGCCCAGGCGGGCTTGTCCCAGCCCTCCACCGTCACCGGGACCAGGCCCGAGTCCGCGACCACCGCGTCGAACTGCTCGCCCTTGAGGCGGTGGTAGTCCGCGATGTCCGCGCGCGTGCCGACGCCCAGCGACTGTCCGGCAAGACGGACCAGGCGGCGCAGGCACTCCGCGTCGTCCAGGTCGTCATGGAGCAGGGTGTCCGGGATGGCGCGCTCCGCGAGGTCGTACACCCGCTTCCAGCTGCGGCGCTCTGTGCAGACCACCTCGCCGTACATCAGCGCGCGCTCGACGGCGACCTTGGCGTCCGACCAGTCCCACCACTCGCCCTTGTTCTTCGCGCCGCCCAACTCCGTGGCCGTGAGCGGGCCTTCGGCGGTGAGCTGCTTGATGACCGTGTCGTACGCACCGTCCGGCAGGTCGTGGTGCCAGTGCGGGCGGGTGCGGTAGGCGCGGCGGCGGAAGGCGAAGTGCGGCCACTCCTCGATGGGCAGGATGCAGGCGGCGTGCGACCAGTACTCGAAGGCGTGCGCCCTCGCCGGGCCCGCGCCCGCCGATGCCCCGTCCCAGTACGCCGCCTCGATCCTGTCGCGGCCGACCGCTCCGAGACGGGCGTACGGAATGAGTTCGTGGGAGCGGGCCAGGACCGAGATCGTGTCCAGCTGGACCGCGCCGAGATGGCGCAGCACGCCCCGCACACCGGACCTGCGGTCCGGGGCGCCCATGAAGCCCTGGGCGCGGAGCGCGATGCGGCGGGCCTCGTCGGCGGAGAGGGCGGTGGCGGGGCTCGGCAGGCTCGTCATGCCGGAAACGATAGGCGGCGGCACTGACAACGCCAGTGGCCTGCCGGAACGCGTCGGCGGCCGGGTCTGGCCCCAGCCCCGGGCGTCAGTCCCGGCCTCAGCCCACGGCCTCAGCCCAGGGCGTCCCTGGCCGGCAGATACGGCTGGCTCGACGACAGGCCGAGGTCGCTCGGGAGCAGGGCGCCCACCCAGCAGTCGCGGAGCGTGGACTTGTTCAGGAGGGCGCCGCGGAGGGTGCCCTCGACGGTGAAGCCCGTCTTCTCCACCACCGCGCGCGACCCCGTGTTACCGACCTCCGCGCGCCACTCCAGGCGGGTGCAGCCCAGGTCGGTGAAGGCCCACCTGGCCAGGGCGAGGACGATCTCCGTCATGTAGCCGCTGCCCCGGTGCTCCTTCGCCGTCCAGAAGCCGACCTCCCAGGCGCCCGAGCGCGGGTGGTGCAGGCTGGCGGCGGCGATCAGCGGGCCGCCGTCCCGGGGGCGTACGGCAAAGGTGTACTCCGTGTCGTACCGCCAGCCGTCCGGCACCATGCGCGTGATGAAGCCCTCCGCGTCCGAGCGCGCGTACGGCGAGGGGATCGTGGTCCAGCGCTGGATGTCGGGGTCCTGGCAGGCCGCGTACGTCTCGTCGGTGTCGGCGGGCGTGAAGGTGCGCAGGCTCAGGCGTTCGGTGGTGAGGGTGACGGGCTCCATCCGGTGATTCTGCGGGGGCGAGGGACCCGAGGCCAGTGCTTTTGGCTGACGTTTCCCCTGCATTTCGCCGAGCGCTGATCGGCACAACCCGGCACCTTCCAGGCCCCCCGTCCGTTGACGTATCGGCAGACCTCCCGGCGCGGCCCGCTCCTCGCTTACGATGGCCGTTGCCCTATGAGTAAACCGACCATGCCAGGCCCGACCGGCAAGGAGACCAACCCCCGTGTCCGTCCTCTCGAAGATCATGCGTGCAGGCGAAGGCAAGATCCTGCGCAAGCTGCACCGCATCGCGGACCAGGTCAACTCCATCGAAGAGGACTTCGTCAGCCTCTCCGACGCCGAGCTGCGCGCGCTGACCGAGGAGTACAAGGAGCGTTACGCCGACGGCGAGACCCTTGACGACCTCCTCCCCGAAGCCTTTGCCACGGTGCGTGAGGCCGCCAAGCGCGTCCTCGGCCAGCGGCACTACGACGTCCAGATGATGGGCGGCGCCGCGCTGCACCTCGGCTATGTGGCCGAGATGAAGACCGGTGAGGGCAAGACGCTCGTCGGCACCCTCCCCGCGTACCTCAACGCCCTGTCGGGCAAGGGCGTGCACCTGATCACGGTCAACGACTACCTGGCCGAGCGCGACTCCGAGATGATGGGCCGCGTCCACAAGTTCCTGGGTCTGTCCGTCGGCTGCATCATCGCCAACATGACGCCGGCCCAGCGCCGCGAGCAGTACGCGAGCGACATCACGTACGGCACGAACAACGAATTCGGATTCGACTACCTGCGCGACAACATGGCGTGGTCGAAGGACGAACTGGTGCAGCGCGGCCACAACTTCGCGATCGTCGACGAGGTCGACTCGATCCTCGTGGACGAGGCCCGTACGCCGCTGATCATCTCCGGCCCCGCCGACCAGGCCACCAAGTGGTACGGCGACTTCGCCAAGTTGGTCACCCGCCTCACCAAGGGCGAGCCCGGCAACCAGCTGAAGGGCATCGAGGAGACCGGCGACTACGAGGTCGACGAGAAGAAGCGCACCGTCGCCATCCACGAGTCCGGCGTCGCCAAGGTCGAGGACTGGCTGGGCATCGACAACCTGTACGAGTCGGTGAACACCCCGCTCGTGGGTTACCTGAACAACGCCATCAAGGCCAAGGAACTCTTCAAGAAGGACAAGGACTACGTCGTCATCGACGGCGAAGTCATGATCGTCGACGAGCACACCGGCCGTATCCTCGCCGGCCGCCGCTACAACGAGGGCATGCACCAGGCGATCGAGGCGAAGGAAGGGGTGGACATCAAGGACGAGAACCAGACCTTGGCCACGATCACCCTGCAGAACTTCTTCCGGCTCTACAAGCGCCACGACCACGACGGCAAGGAAACCCCCGGCCTCTGCGGCATGACCGGTACGGCCATGACCGAGGCCGCCGAGTTCCACCAGATCTACAAGCTGGGCGTCGTGCCGATCCCGACGAACCGGCCCATGGTCCGCGCCGACCAGTCGGACCTGATCTACCGCACCGAGGTCGCGAAGTTCGCCGCCGTCGTCGACGACATCGCCGAGAAGCACGAGCAGGGCCAGCCGATCCTGGTCGGCACGACCTCCGTGGAGAAGTCGGAGTACCTCTCCCAGCAGCTCTCCAAGCGCGGCGTCCAGCACGAGGTGCTCAACGCGAAGCAGCACGACCGTGAGGCGCCGATCATCGCCCAGGCCGGCCGCAAGGGCGCCGTCACCGTCGCCACGAACATGGCCGGACGAGGCACGGACATCAAGCTCGGCGGCAACCCCGACGACCTCGCAGAGGCGGAGCTGCGCCAGCGCGGTCTCGACCCCGTCGAGCACGTCGAGGAGTGGGCCGCCGCGCTGCCCGCCGCCCTGGAGAAGGCCGAGCGGTCCGTGAAGGCGGAGTTCGAGGAGGTCAAGAGCCTGGGTGGGCTCTACGTCCTTGGCACCGAGCGTCACGAGTCGCGCCGCATCGACAACCAGCTGCGCGGTCGCTCCGGCCGTCAGGGCGACCCCGGCGAGTCCCGCTTCTACCTCTCGCTCGGCGACGACCTGATGCGCCTGTTCAAGGCGCAGATGGTCGAGCGCGTGATGGCCATGGCGAACGTCCCGGACGACGTACCGATCGAGAACAAGATGGTGACGCGCGCGATCGCGTCCGCCCAGTCCCAGGTCGAGCAGCAGAACTTCGAGACCCGCAAGAACGTCCTGAAGTACGACGAGGTCCTCAACCGCCAGCGCGAGGTCATCTACGGCGAGCGTCGCCGCGTCCTGGAGGGCGAGAACCTCCAGGAGCAGGTCACGCACTTCATGGACGACACGATCGACGCGTACATCTCGGCGGAGACCGCCGAGGGCTTCGCCGAGGAGTGGGACCTGGACCGGCTGTGGGGCGCCTTCAAGCAGCTCTACCCGGTGAAGGTCACCATCGACGAGCTGGAGGAGGACGCGGGTGACCGCGCGGGTCTGACCGCCGAGTTCATCTCCGAGTCCATCAAGGACGACATCCACCAGCAGTACGAGACGCGTGAGGAGCAGCTCGGCTCCGAGATCATGCGTGAGCTGGAGCGGCGCGTCGTCCTCTCGGTGCTCGACCGCAAGTGGCGTGAGCACCTCTACGAGATGGACTATCTCCAGGAGGGCATCGGCCTCCGCGCCATGGCGCAGAAGGACCCGCTGGTCGAGTACCAGCGCGAGGGCTTCGACATGTTCAACGCCATGATGGACGGCATCAAGGAGGAGTCCGTCGGCTACCTGTTCAACCTGGAGGTCCAGGTCGAGCAGCAGGTCGAGGAGGTTCCGGTGTCGGACGCGGCCGGGGCCACGTCCCTGGACAAGAAGGACGCCGTTCCGGCCGGCGGCGGCCGTCCCGAGATCCGCGCCAAGGGGCTCGACGCCCCGCAGCGCCCCGACCGTCTCCACTTCCAGGCGCCGAACGCCGAGGGCGGGGTCGACGAGGGGGACTTCGAGACCGAGGACGCGGGTGTGCGGTCCGAGTCGGACGGGATGACGCGTGCCGAGCGGCGTAAGGCTCAGAAGGGTGGGCGGCGCCGCAAGAAGTAGTGGCGTGACGCTTTGCGTCAGGTAGTGCTGTGGAGGGCCGGGCGCCGTGAGGTGTCCCGGCCCTCTCGCCTTGTCCGGGGGCTTTCCCGGGGCATCCCCGGGGCTTTCCCGGGGGCTTCCCGGGGCCTTCACGGGGGTGGAGCGCCCACTTCTACCGCCGTGCAGCGCCACCTCTGGTCGTCGCCCAGGTGCAGGCGGAACGCCAGGGCCCTGAGGGCGGAGCCCGCGCCGATCCTCGCGAAGACCTCGTAGACCCCGGGGCGGGGTTCGTAGTGGCCGATCCGGTGGATCGTGGGGCGTCGGTCGTTCACGTTGAAGGGCGCGAGTTCGGCGAGGCGGGTCAGGTCGTCGAACGCGGTGTGGGCGATGTGGCGGGCCGCCCAGTGGACCGGCTTCTGGCCGCTGAGCACCAGGAGCAGGCGTTCGGCGAAGAGCTCCGTGGGGTGCGGTGGGGGTTGGGGTGGGGTCCTGAGGGGGCGTGTGGGGGTACGTGCTGCCGCCGAGGGGCGGCGGGGGTCCGTGCGGCCCGGTGGGCGTGTGGTCGTCGCCGGGCGGGGGCGGGGCCTGGTCATCACCTTCTGCATACCGTGGTGCCTCCGGCTTCGCTGTCCGGCTCCTGGGGTGCTCGATCCTGGGATACCGGGGAGTAACTTCCGTCGGAGATCTTGTACGGGGGCGGAGGCGGGGGTCGCAAGGGGCTGCGGGGTCCGGGGGCGAGGGGCGGGGGAGTCACCTATCTGGGTGGCCAGGGGTGCGTTGTTCCTTGGGGGCGTTGGGGTGGGCCGGGTGAAGGGCGGGCGTCGCGGGTGACGTGGGGGGTGGGTGTGGGGCACAGCTCGAAGGGGGACGCCCGCACGTATTCTGGGGGCCTGTTCAGGTGCCTCGAGGTGTCCTCAGGTGTCTTCAGGTGCCTTCAGAATCTGTGATTCCGACTGTGAAAGCGGGCCGTCATGCGCGTCTACGTTCCCCTGACCCTGAGCCGTCTCGCCGAGGCGTACAAGGCGGGCGAGCTGGGGCCGGCGCCGCTGACCGCCTATGCCGTGACGCCTGCTCTGCGTGAGTGGTACGTCTCCGATGACATCGAGGAGCTGGAGTACGCCGCCCTGAACCGGGCCGCGCTTGCTTCGCTGCGGTTGATCGCCGGTGACGCGGGGGTGGCTCGGCGGCGGGTTGTGGTGGCTGCGGATGTGCCGGATGCGGGGCTGGAGCCGGAGCTGGGGCCGGACGCGGCTCTTGGTGAGGTTCGGGTCGCCGGGGTGCTGGGGTTCAAGAAGGTTGCCGCCGTGCATGTGGACGCGGAGGACGCGGAGGGGGATGTCGCCGCGGCGGTGGGGGTGCTGGGGGCTGCGGATCAGGGGGACGATGACGCGCGGTTCACTGTGGACGGGGTCGAGGATCATGAGCTGCTGTGGTTCGCGACGCAGGAGATTCCTGGGTTGATCGGCTGAGGGGTCCCTGCGGGGCTTGGGCGGGGTACGGAGCTGGTCCGCCTTGGGGGCGGGGCCGCGCCGGTATGTCCGTCCTCGCTATCGTCCGGTGGCCGCGGGGTTGCTTCGCTGCTGGAGTGCCGCGAGCCGTGCTCCGGGCGGACATACCGGCACGTCCCCTCGGGTGCGCTGCCGGCTGCGGGGGCGTGCGTGCTGCGGGGCTGGTCTGTCTTTGGGGGCGGGGCCGTGCCGGTATGTCCGTCCTCGCTATCGTCCGGTGGCCGTGCGGTTTCTTCGGTGGGGGAGTGCTGGGAGCCGTGCTCCGGGCGGACATACCGGCACGTCCCCTCGGGTGCGCTGCCGGCTGCGGGTGCCTTCTTGCTTGGGTGTTCGGCGCACTGGATGCTGCGGGGTAATCGGGTGGGCGGGCGGGAAGTATCCGTCGCGGAGCGGCGGGCCTGTTTGTTGCGGGGCTGTGTTGCCGGGGGAGTGGGTTGTCGGTGGGGGCGGGTAGCGTTTCCGTATGGGGAAGCTGCAGCGCGGGGCGCACATCGTGTGGGACTGGAACGGGACACTCCTGCATGACATTCATGCGGTGATCGAGTCGACGAACGCTTCGTTCGCGGAGATCGGGCTGGATCCGATCACGCTCGAGCGGTATCGCGACCTGTACTGCGTGCCTGTCCCGCTCTTCTACGAGCGGCTCATGGGGCGGTTGCCCACGGACGCCGAGTGGGAAGTCATGGACGCCGTCTTCCACAAGCACTACTGGGCTCGGGCCGAGGCCTGCGGCCTGGCCGACGGTGCCGCCGAGCTGCTCGCCGAGCGGCGGGCAGCCGGGCGTACGCAGTCGTTGCTGTCGCTCGCGCCGCACGAGCACCTCGTGCCGATCGTGCGGCGGCACGGGATCGAGGAGCACTTCGTGCGCATCGACGGGCGCATGGACGCCTCGCACGCGGGCAAGGCCGAGCGGATGGTGCGGCACCTTGCGGCTCTTGAGGGAGTCGCTGCCGCCGAGCGTGTCGTGGTCATCGGGGACGCCGTCGATGACGCGGTCGCGGCGGCGCATGTGGGTGCGCAGGCCGTGCTCTACACCGGGGGGTCGCACAGCAGGGCCAGTCTGGAGGCCGTGGGGGTGCAGGTTCCCGTGGTCGACAGTCTTGCCGAGGCCGTGGAGGTGGCCGAGCGGCTGGCTGCTTAGGTGAAGCGGCTTACCCTGTGCGGTCGGGTGCGTACGCTGGGTGGGATGGTTCCGACGCGGGCGTAGCGGGGGCGACATGGGATTCGGCTTCGGGCAGCGCAGGAGTGGTCGGTTGCCCGCTGAGACCACCAGCTTCGTGGGTCGGGGCGAGGATGTCGCCGCCTTGGGGCGGGCGTTCGGGCAGTCCCGGCTTGTGACCGTCGTGGGGCCCGGAGGCGTCGGCAAGACCCGGGTGGCCTTGCGGGTGGCCGCGGGGGCCGCCGAGCGGTTTCCCGACGGGGTCTGGCTCGCCGAGCTGTCCGCGCTGCGGGATCCGGAGCTGCTGCCGGGGACCCTCGCCACCGTGCTCGGACTGCCCGAGCAGACCGGGGTGCAACCGCTCGACGCCGTGGTCGATTTTCTGCAGCAGCGGCGGGCGCTGATCGTTCTTGATACGTGTGAGCATCTGGTGGACGCCTGCGCCATGCTCGCCGATGTGCTGCTCAGGGAGGCGCCGGGCACCAGCGTCCTCGCCACCAGCAGACAGCCGCTCGACGTGCCGGGCGAGAGCTGCTGGCCCCTGCAACCGCTCGGCGGGGCCGAGGCCGTGGAGCTGTTCGTGCAGCGGGCCGGTGCCGTGGTGCCGGGGTTCGCCGTGAGCGAGGGCAACCGGGAGCTGCTGAGCGCCCTGGTGCGCCGGCTCGACGGCATTCCGCTCGCGCTGGAGCTCGCCGCCGTGCGGCTGCGCGCGGTGCCGCTGGAGCAGCTCGCCGCCCGGCTCGACGCCCGGTTCCGGGTGCTCACCGGCGGTCGGCGCACCGCGCTCACGCGGCACCAGACGCTGCGTACGGCGATCGACTGGTCCCACGAGCTGTGCACGGAGCCCGAGCGCGTGGTGTGGGCCAGGCTCTCGGTGTTCGCGGGGACCTTCGACCTCGCGGCTGCCGAGCAAGTCTGCGCGGGCGGTGCGGAGTTGCCTGCCTGCGAGGTCATCGAGTATCTGATCGGGCTCGTGGACAAGTCGGTGGTGCAGCGGGGAGCGGGGGACACCTACCGGCTGCTCGACACCATCAGGGAGTACGGCGCCGAGCGGCTCGGGACGGACACGGACGAGGCAAGGCAGCGGCACTTCACGTACTACGGAGAGCTGGGGCGGCGCTTCGAGGAGCGTTTCCTGAGCGCGGAGCAGGTGGCGTTGCACGCGGCGGCGCGGGATGCCGAGGACGATGTGCGGGCCGCGCTGGAGTACGCGTACGGGACGCCGGGCCTTGAGCGCGAGGGGCTGCTGCTCGCCACCCGGCTCTGGCCGCACTGGCGGGCGGTGGGCGCCATGTCCGAGGGGGAGCGCTGGATCGACAAGGGGCTGCGCGCGGCGCCCGGCGACAGCCCTGAGCGGGCCGCGGGGCTGCACAGGACCGGTGAGTTCTGCCTGTGGCTCGGCAATCCCGGGGCCGCCCTTGAGCGGCTCACCGAGGCGGTCGGTGTCGCGCGGCGCGTCGGGGACGACGGTGTCGCGGGACTTGCCGAGGCCGAACTGGCGGGCACCCGGGTCATTCTGGCGGCGGGCTCGGGCTCGGGCTCCGGCTCCGGTGACCTCGCCGAGGCCCTGGCCGAGATGGGGCGGGCCAGGGTGCGGCTCGTCGAGGTCGGTGACCCGGCGCGGTCGGCGCTGTTCTGCCACGAGGAGGCGGCCGTCAGAGCGGCGCTGGGGGATCCCGCGCTCGCCCTCGAACTGTGCGACGAGGCGTTGGCGCACCTCGAGCCCTTCGAGGGTGAGCGGCATCTGCGCGGCGCGGCCCTCATGGTGAAGGGCGTCTCCCTCTGGGTGGCGGGCCGCGGCAAGGAGAGCGCGCAGACGCTGCGGCAGGCGCTGGACTCCGTCGGGCGGATCGGCGAGGCGCTGGCCGCGAGGCTGTGCTGCGCCGGGCTCTCCTGGGCGGCGGCCCAGGAGGAGCGGTGGATCAGGGCCGCCTGGCTCCTCGGGTACGTGGAGGCGGCGCGGAGCCGTACCGGGGACACGTTCGGGATGTTCCCGACGCTGCGGGGGCTGCATGCCCAGGTGCGCGAGCAGGTCGCGGAGGCGCTCGGCGAGCAGGCCTTCGCCCGGTGGTACGGGGAGGGCGAGCGGCTGTCCATGCGGGAGGCGGTGGCCGCGGCTCAGGCCGACCTGGACCGGCCCGCCGCCGTGCCGGGGCCGCGGGGCGTGGGGGGTGCCGGGCTCGATGTGCTGACCCGGCGTGAGCGGGAGGTGGCGGCGCTGGTGGCGCAGGGCATGTCCAACCGGGAGATCGCCGAGCGGCTGGTCATCTCGAAGCGGACCGCTGATGCGCATGTGGAGCACATTCTGGCGAAGCTGGGGGTTTCCTCTCGGACGGAGATCGCGGGGGTTGCGGGCCTGGGGGCCTTGGGGAGTTGACGGCTCCCTGCATCCGATCGCCCCGCCGTACAACGCATCCGATCGCCCCCCCCGTACAACGCACCGTGCCTGCCCTCGCCGACGAGGGCAGGCACGTCTGTGTGGCCGGAAAGCGGCACAGGGGACAGCATGACGGCTTGTGCGTGTGCACTGCATCGGTACCGGCCCGGAACCGTATACGCATTTCCACGGCCCCGGCCTGATCGGTATACGTACCGACCCTTCCGCGCGTCCCGGCTCTACGTCACGGGCGCCTTCGCCCGCAGCACCGTCAGGAACTCCCTCATCCAGCCCGAGTGATCCGGCCAGGCGCGGGCCGAGACCAGCGTGCCGTCGACCACCACCTCCGCGTCACGGAACGTCGCGCCCGCCGTCTGCATGTCCAGCTCCAGGGCCGGGTACGCCGTGACCCTGCGGCCGCTCAGGCCGCCGATCGCCGCCGTCAGGAGCGGGCCGTGGCAGATCTGGGCGACCGGCTTGTCCGAGTCGAAGAAGGACTTGAGGATCTTGCGGAGCTCCGGGTCGTTGCGCAGATACTCGGGTGCCCGGCCGCCCGGGATCACCAGAGCGGCGTACTGGCCGGGATCGACTTCGGAGAAGGCGAGGTCCGCGGGCCAGGTGTAGCCGGGCTTCTCCGTGTACGTGTCGAAGCCGGGCTCGAAGTCGTGCACCACGAACTGCAGCTTCTTGCGGGCGGGGGCGGCGATGTGGACGTCGTACCCCTCCTCGCGCAGCCGCTGGTAGGGGTACAGGACCTCCAGGGACTCCGCCGCGTCGCCGGTCACTATCAGGATCTTGGCTGCCATCGGTGCTCGCTCCCCAATCGTGGGCGGACCGGGTCCGTAGTCGTGGGCGGACCGGGTCCGTCCGTCGCGCGCTGTCCGTCCGTCCCGCTCAACGTGCATCCGCCCGTCCGGTTTGCCAAGAGGGCCCACCGGTTTGCGGGGAGGGTTCATCGTCGACGGATGGCGCGAAAGTCTCTGTGCAGAGTGTCAAAGTTCCACCCCTGCTTTTGTACACATACGGCTCATGACGACTCCCGGGTGGAGGGCGATAGCCTTGACCCGTGATCAGCGCGATATCCCGCGGGGGCGTGTACGCCCCCGCCCTGCGCCCGGGGAACACGGAGGACATCCGTGCCCGGGGCGTCGCTGACGCTTCTTCGCGGTGCGGCCAGCCAGATCATCCCGGCCATCGGTCAGCGAAACCGCTGAAAATGGCGGATAACCGCCCGCTCATCTCTCACCGCGGCATAACGTCGACTTCGACCGGAGACCCCGCGTCGCGGCGTTACGTCGGATCACTTCCCTACGTCACGCAACGGCGCGCGACAGGAGTCAGAGGACAATGCAGACCAAGCTGGACGAAGCCAAAGCCGAGCTGCTCACAAGGGCGGCCCGGGTAGCTGAGAACAGCCCGGTTGGGGGGCGCCTACCGAATGGGGCACCCACCGGGTCGAAGGGCGACGAGGCCACGCCCGACCAGGACACGGCCCTCGCGTTCCTCCAGCGCTACTACCTGCACACCGCCCCGGAGGATCTCGCCGACCGTGACCCGGTCGACGTCTTCGGAGCAGCCTTCTCCCATTACCGGCTGGCCGAGAACCGCCCGCAGGGCACGGCCAACGTCAGAGTGCACACCCCGACCGTCGAGGAGAACGGCTGGACGTGCAGCCACTCCGTCGTCGAGGTGGTCACCGACGACATGCCCTTCCTGGTCGACTCGGTCACCAATGAGCTCTCGCGGCAGGGGCGCGGCATCCATGTCGTCATCCACCCCCAGGTCGTCGTACGACGGGATCTGACCGGCAAGCTCCTCGAGGTCCTCACCGACCCCGGCACGGAGCGCCCGCACGACGCGGTCACCGAGTCCTGGATCCACGTCGAGATGGACCGCGAGACCGACCGCGCGGACCTCAAGCAGATCAGCGCCGATCTGCTCCGGGTCCTCTCCGACGTACGCGAGACCGTCGAGGACTGGGAGAAGATGCGCGATGCCGCGCTGCGCATCGCCGATGAGCTGCCCTCCGAGCCGACCGCCGACGACCTGCGCGACCAGGAGGTCGACGAGGCCCGCGAGCTCCTTCGCTGGCTCGCCGACAACCACTTCACCTTCCTCGGCTTCCGTGAGTACGACCTCAACGACGACGACTCGCTCGCCGCGGTGCCCGGCACCGGCCTCGGCATCCTGCGCGCCGACCCGCAGCACGACGGGGAGGAGGACCACCCGGTCAGCCCCTCCTTCAGTCGGCTGCCCGCGGACGCGCGTGCCAAGGCCCGTGAGCACAAGCTGCTCGTGCTGACCAAGGCCAACAGCCGCGCCACCGTGCACCGGCCCAGCTACCTCGACTACGTCGGCGTGAAGAAGTTCGACGCCGAGGGCAACGTGATCGGCGAGCGGCGCTTCCTCGGGCTCTTCTCGTCCGCCGCGTACACCGAGTCCGTGCGCCGGGTGCCGGTCATCCGGCGCAAGGTCCAGGAGGTCCTCAAGGGTGCGGGCTTCTCGCCCAACAGCCACGACGGCCGCGACCTGCTCCAGATCCTGGAGACGTACCCCCGCGACGAGCTCTTCCAGACCCCGCCCGACGAGCTGCGCGCCATCGTCACGTCCGTGCTCTACCTCCAGGAGCGGCGCAGGCTGCGGCTCTACCTGCGCAAGGACGAGTACGGCCGTTACTACTCGGCCCTGGTCTACCTGCCGCGTGACCGCTACACCACCGGCGTGCGCCTGCGGATCATCGACATCCTCAAGGAGGAGCTCGGCGGCGACAGCGTCGACTTCACCGCCTGGAACACCGAGTCGATCCTCTCCCGGCTGCACTTCGTGGTGCGTGTCGCGCCGGGCGGCGGGCTCCCGCAGCTCACCGACGCCGACACCGACCGCATCGAGGCGCGGCTCGTCGAGGCCGCACGCTCCTGGGCCGACGGCTTCGGCGAGGCGCTGACCGCCGAGTGCGGCGAGGAGCGCGCCGCCGAACTCCTTCGCCGCTACTCGGGCGCCTTCCCCGAGGGGTACAAGGCCGACCACACGCCGCGCGCCGCCGTCGCCGACCTCCAGCACCTGGAGCAGCTCAAGCACGGGCGCGAGGACTTCGCGCTCAGCCTGTACGAGCCGGTGGGCGCCGCCCCCGGCGAGCGCCGCTTCAAGATCTACCGCTCGGGCGGCCAGGTCTCGCTCTCCGCCGTCCTGCCGGTCCTCCAGCGCCTGGGCGTCGAGGTCACCGACGAGCGGCCCTACGAGCTGCGCTGCACCGACCGCACGAACGCGTGGATCTACGACTTCGGCCTTCGCCTGCCCAAGTCGCAGAACGGCAACGGCGACTATCTCGGCGACGACGGCCGCGAGCGCTTCCAGGAGGCCTTCTCCGCCGCCTGGACGGGCGAGGCCGAGGTCGACGGGTTCAACTCGCTCGTCCTGCGGGCCGGGCTCAACTGGCGTCAGGCGATGGTCCTTCGCGCCTACGCCAAGTACCTGCGCCAGGCGGGCTCCACGTTCAGCCAGGACTACATGGAGGACACCCTCCGCAACAACGTCCACACCACCCGCCTGCTCGTCTCGCTCTTCGAGGCGCGGATGTCCCCGGACCGCCAGCGCGCCGGGACCGAGCTGACCGACGGGCTCCTGGAGGAGCTGGACGGCGCGCTCGACCAGGTGGCGAGCCTGGACGAGGACCGCATCCTGCGGTCCTTCCTCACCGTCATCAAGGCGACGCTGCGCACGAACTTCTTCCAGGAGGCGGAGGGCGGCAAGCCGCACAACTACGTCTCCATGAAGTTCGACCCGCAGGCCATCCCGGACCTTCCGGCGCCGCGTCCGGCGTACGAGATCTGGGTGTACTCGCCGCGCGTCGAGGGCGTGCACCTGCGCTTCGGCAAGGTCGCCCGCGGTGGTCTTCGCTGGTCCGACCGGCGTGAGGACTTCCGCACCGAGATCCTCGGTCTGGTCAAGGCGCAGATGGTGAAGAACACCGTCATCGTGCCCGTCGGCGCCAAGGGCGGCTTCGTCGCCAAGCAGCTGCCCGACCCGTCCGTGGACCGCGACGCGTGGCTGGCCGAGGGCGTGGCCTGCTACAAGACGTTCATCTCGGCGCTGCTCGACATCACCGACAACCTGGTCGCGGGCGAGGTCGTGCCGCCGGCCGACGTCGTGCGGCACGACGAGGACGACACGTACCTCGTGGTCGCGGCCGACAAGGGGACGGCGACCTTCTCGGACATCGCGAACGAGGTCGCCCAGTCCTACAACTTCTGGCTCGGTGACGCCTTCGCCTCCGGCGGCTCCGCCGGTTACGACCACAAGGGCATGGGCATCACCGCCCGCGGCGCCTGGGAGTCCGTCAAGCGGCACTTCCGGGAGCTGGGCACCGACACCCAGACCGAGGACTTCACGGTCGTCGGCGTCGGCGACATGTCCGGTGACGTGTTCGGCAACGGAATGCTCCTCAGCGAGCACATCCGCCTGGTGGCCGCCTTCGACCACCGGCACATCGTCATCGACCCGAGGCCCGACGCCGCCACCTCGTACGCCGAGCGGCGCCGCCTCTTCGAGCTGCCGCGCAGCTCCTGGGCGGACTACAACAAGGAGCTGCTCTCCGCGGGCGGCGGGATCTTCCCGCGCAGCGCCAAGGCGATCCAGCTGAACGCCCACATCCGCGAGGCACTCGGCATCGAGACGGGCGTCGCGAAGATGACCCCGGCCGACCTGATGAAGGCGATCCTCCAGGCGCCGGTCGATCTGCTGTGGAACGGCGGCATCGGTACGTACGTGAAGTCGTCGGCCGAGTCGAACAGCGATGTCGGCGACAAGGCGAACGACGCGATCCGCGTGAACGGCGCCGACCTGCGCGTCAAGGTCGTCGGCGAGGGCGGCAACCTCGGTCTGACCCAGCTGGGCCGCATCGAGTTCGCGCGCGCCGGCGGGCACATCAACACCGACGCCATCGACAACAGCGCGGGCGTGGACACCTCCGACCACGAGGTGAACATCAAGATCCTGCTCAACGCGGTCGTCGGAGCCGGCGACATGACCGTCAAGCAGCGCAACAAGTTCCTCGCCGCGATGACGGACGAGGTCGGGACCCTGGTCCTGCGCAACAACTACGCGCAGAACACCGCCCTGTCGAACGCGGTCGCCCAGTCCCCGTCCCTCCTCCACGCCCACCAGCGCTTCATGCGCCGCCTGGGCCGTGACGGTCACCTGGACCGGGGCCTGGAGTTCCTGCCGACCGACCGGCAGATCCGTGAGCTCCTGAACTCCGGCCGCGGGCTCAGCCAGCCCGAGCTCGCCGTGCTCCTCGCGTACACGAAGATCACGGCCGCCGACGAGCTGATCCAGACCACGCTCCCGGACGACGACTACCTGCGCCGTCTGCTGCACGCGTACTTCCCCCAGGCACTTCAGGAGAAGTTCCCCGAGCAGATCGACGAGCACGCGCTGCGCCGCGAGATCATCACCACGGTTCTGGTCAACGACACGGTGAACACCGGTGGTTCGACCTTCCTGCACCGCCTCCGCGAGGAGACGGGCGCCTCGCTCGAGGAGATCGTGCGGGCGCAGCTCGCGGCCCGCGAGATCTTCGGTCTGAGCAAGGTCTGGGACGCGGTCGAGGCGCTCGACAACGTGGTGGCGGCCGACGTCCAGACGCGCGTCCGGCTGCACTCGCGCCGTCTGGTCGAGCGCGGCACGCGCTGGCTGCTCAACAACCGGCCGCAGCCGCTCCAGCTCGCCGAGACCATCGACTTCTTCAGCGAGGGAGTCGCCGAGGTCTGGACCGAGCTGCCCAAGCTGCTGCGCGGCTCCGACCAGGAGTGGTACCAGAGCATCCGGGACGAGCTGACGGGCGCGGGCGTCCCCGACGAACTCGCCCAGCGCGTCGCCGGGTTCTCGTCGGCCTTCCCGTCGCTGGACATCGTGGCGATCGCCGACCGCATGGACAAGGAGCCGATGGCCGTCGCCGAGGTCTACTACGACCTCGCGGATCGGCTGCGGATCACCCAGCTCATGGACCGCATCATCGAGCTGCCGCGGGCCGACCGCTGGCAGTCGATGGCGCGTGCGTCGATCCGCGAGGACCTGTACGCGGCGCACGCCGCCCTGACGGCCGACGTGCTCGCCGCCGGGAACGGCGAGGACACTCCCGAGCAGCGCTTCAAGGCCTGGGAGGAGAAGAACGCGGCGATCCTGAGCCGGTCGCGGACGACGCTGGACGAGATCCAGAGCTCGGACGCGTTCGACCTGGCGAACCTGTCGGTCGCCATGCGGACCATGAGGACGCTGCTGCGCACCCACTCGTAGTCCGTCGTACGTCGATGGGGGCGCCCCGAGCCTGACGGCTCGGGGCGCCCCCTTTCGCGTATCGGGACTAGGCCGTTCACACCCCCCTGAAGAGCGCCAATCGGGCATTAGCGATAATTAGTAGGATGAGCTGGCATCTGACTGGAGGGACGCATGGGAGCGATAGGTGAGCGGGGGACGCCGGAGGCGCGACCCGATGTGTCCGTAGTGGTGATCGTCTACAACGACGCCGAGCGGCTGCCGACCGCCGTCCAGTCGGTGCTCGACCAGACGCTGCGCGGCGTCGAGGTCGTCATCGTCGACGACTGCAGCACGGACGGCTCGTACGGGACGGCGCAGGAGCTGGCCGCCGAGCACCCCGAGCGGGTGCGGGCCTACCAGCTCCCGGAGAACAGCGGCGCGGGCGGTGAACCCCGCAACGTAGGAATCGGCCACACCGTCGGCCGCCACGTGATGTTCCTCGACAGCGACGACGTCCTGGAGCGCAACGCCTGCCGCAACCTCCTGGAGGCCGCCGAGCGCGACGGCTCCGACATCGTCTCCGGGCTCTGCGTACGCCTTTCCATGGACACCCGCAACAAGAAGCGCGACCGGTGGTACCCCTGGCTCTACGCCACGACCCGCACCCTGGAGTCCGTCACCGAGCTGCCCGACCTGTTCGTCTGGGACACGCTCTCCACGAACAAGCTCTACCGCCGCGACTTCCTCGTCGAGAACGCCCTGCGCTTCCCCAAGGGGATGTTCTACGAGGACCTGATGTTCATCGCCGAGGCCTACCTCGCCGCCGAGCGCATCACGCTCATCCCCAACCAGGTCTACTTCTGGCACGTCCACGAGCGGGCCGAGGCGAAGTCCGTGACCAACCGGCGCCACGAGATGACCAACTTCGAGCACCGCCTTGAGATCCACCGCCGGATCGACGCGCTGCTCGCGGAGCGCGGCCTCGACGAGCTGCGCCTGGCCAAGGACATCAAGTTCCTCAAGCACGACCTGGTGCTCCACCTGCGCGACCTGCCCTTCCGCGACGCCTCCTTCCGGCAGGAATTCGCGGGCCTCGCGCGCGGCTATCTCGCCGGCCTCGACCGCGCCGCGTACGCCGAGGTGCAGCCCATTCAGGCCATCTGCGGCTACCTCCTGGAGCAGGGCGACTGGGAGAACCTGCTGCCAGCCGTCGACACCCTCACCAACCGCGACAAGATCTCCGCGCCGCTGGCCGAGCGGGACGGCCACGTGTACTGGTGCGCCGAGCACCTCGACGACCCGTTCGGCCGCCAGGTCCTCGACGTCACCGCGCTCGGCTATCACAGCAAGCGCTTCGACCAGATGTTCCTGCGCAACGTCCTGACGCGGTACGAGGAGTCGGCGGGGACGGTGCGCATGGCGGGCCGCATCACCAACCCGCTCGGCACCGTCGCACCGGACGCCGTGCTCACCGCCGAGCTGGAGTTCAGCGCGCGCCGCCGCAGCCTCCAGTCCTTCCGCTTCCCGGTATCCGCCGTGCGGTACGAGGGTGATGTCATCACCTGGGAGGCGTCCGCCGACCTCGCCCGGCGCCTTCGCCCGCTCGGCGTCGTCGACGCGGTGTGGGACGTGCGCCTGCACCTCACCGCCGACGGCGTGCGCACCCGGACGCGGCTCACCGCGGGCGACCCGGGGCTCGCCGAGGGGATGCTTCCGGTGCGGCCGAGGCTGACCCGCCTGGTCGCCGACCACCTGGAGCCGGAGGTCTCGCAGCGCGGCCACCTCGCGTTCCGCCTCGTCACGCGGGACGCGGCGGGCGGCCGGATCCAGGACCTGGTGGCGCGCGGCACGCAGGGCGTACCGGGGCGGCTCGCCAAGTCCGGCTTCCGCAGGGCGAAGAAGCTGCGGAAGGACCTCACGTCCGGGCAGAGCAGACTGCGCGTGTACGACGAGGTGTTCAGCCGCCTTCCGGTGAAGAAGGGCACGGTCGTCTTCGAGAGCCACCTCGGCAAGCAGTACAGCGACAGCCCCCGGGCGATCTACGAGGAGATGCGGCGCCAGGGGCTCGACTTCGACGCCGTGTGGTCCTACACCGGGAACCCGAAGGGCTTCCCCGAGGACGCGACGCTGGTACGGCGCTGGTCGCTGCCGTACCTGCGGGCCCTGGCGCAGGCCGAGTTCTGGGTCGACAACCAGAGCTACCCGCTCAAGCTCACCAAGCGTCCAGGAACGACGTACATCCAGACCTGGCACGGCTCCGCGCTCAAGCGCATGGGCTTCGACGAGCCCGCGTGGAAGCTGCGCGGCAAGCCGCAGCAGGACGAGCAGCAGCGGGTGCTCGACCGCTTCGACCGCTTCCTGATCCGCTCCGAGCACGACGTGCGGACCCTCGCCAAGGCCCTGCGCCTGAAGGAGAAGGTGCTGCTGCGGGTCGGCTATCCGCGCAACGACGCGCTGGTGCGGGCGAAGAGGGCCGAGGACACGAGCGGTGTGCGCGAACGCGGTTCGCTGGCAGTGGAGTTGGGCATCCCCGAGGACAAGCAGGTGCTGCTCTACGCGCCGACCTTCCGCCGGCACGGCGGGCGGCACGGGCGCTTTGAACTGCCCTTCGACGTGGAGCGGTTCGCCGAGGAGTTCGGCGACCGGTACGTCCTGCTCGTGCGCTCGCACTACCTCAACCACGTGGTGCTCCCGCCGTCCGTGCGCGGACGCGTCATCGACGTCTCCGCATACCACGACGTCACACCGCTCTATCAGCTCGCCGACGCGATGATCACCGACTACTCGTCCGTGATGTTCGACTACGCCCTTCTCGACCGGCCGATGCTGTTCTTCACGTACGACTACGAGGAGTACGTGCACGAAGGGCGAGGCACTTACTTCGACCTGCGGGAACGGGCTCCCGGACCGGTCGTCGACACCGAGGAGGAGCTGTTCGGGGCGCTGAAGGCGCTCGACGAGCAGGCACTTGAGTACGGGGACGCGCGGGCGCGGTTCGTGGCCGAGTTCGGTGAGTACGACCGGGGCGATGCCGCCAAGAGCGTCGTCGATCAGTTCTTCTCGCACTGGAGCGGCAAGTGAACCGGGACATATTCTTCGTCTCCAACAGCGTCAACGAGCTGGGCGGGATCACCAGTTGGTCCCATCAGATGGCCCGCCTCTTCGTCGAGCGCGGCCACCGCGTGCACGTCATCGGCATCACCGACCCCGGCGTACCGCAGGACGTCGGCACGGACCTGCCGTACCCCACCACGACGCTGTACGACGAGCATCCGCCGCGTGTCGGCCCGGTGCGCGGCATCAAGGGGCGGCTCAACGTGGCCGAGCACCGGCTGCGCGCGCGGCGCGAGGCGGGCATGCACGAGCAGGCCGCCAGGATGACCGCGCTCTTCGCGCAGGCCGGGCCCGGAGCCGTCGTCATCGTCACGCAGGTGTGGGCGATGGAGTGGGTCGAACTCGCCGACACCAGCGGCATGACGGTCATCGGCATGAGCCATGAGTCGTACGCCTACTCGCGGGCGTCCTCGCGCGGCAACCGTGTGCGCAAGCACTACAAGGACGTCGACCGGATGCTCGCGCTCACCCGCGAGGACGCCGACCTGTGGATCAGGCAGGGCCTGGACAACGCGTCCTTCATGCCGAACCCGCTGCCCTTCATGCCCGAGGTGCCCTCGCAGCGCACGGAGAAGGTCGTCACCAGCATCGGCAGGCTGCACGACCAGAAGGGTATCGACATGCTCCTCGACACCTGGGCGGAGGTCGCGCCGCTGCACCCGGACTGGACGCTGCGGATCTACGGCTCCGGCGAGGACGAGGAGATCCTCAAGAAGCAGTGCACGTCGCTCGGCCTCGACGGCTCCGTGGAGTGGATGGGGCGGACGAGCGATGTGCCGGGCGCGCTGCGGGGCGGGTCGGTGTTCGTGCAGTCGTCGCGCGGCGAGGGCTTTCCGCTCGCGCTGATGGAGGCGATGGCCACCGCTGTGCCGTGCGCGGCCTTCGACTGCGCGCCGGGCGTGCACGAGATCGTGCGGGACGGTGTGGACGGGCTGCTCGCGCGGCTCGGGAACACGGGTGAACTGGCGCGCAGGCTGGACACGTTGATGTCCGACAAGGAGCTGCGGGACCGGATGGGGGAGCTTGCCAGGGTGAACATCCAGCGCTACACGACGGATGAAGTCGTGCGGCGCTGGGAGGAGTTGTTCCTGTTCCTGGAGCGGTAGGCCGCCGGGGCGGCTTCGCTACTTCTTGCCGCCCGTGAACCGCTCGTACTCCTTCAGGACGTCCTCCGTGGGGCCGTCCATGCGCAGCTCGCCGTGCTCCAGCCAGAGCACGCGCTCGCAGGTGTCGCGGATCGACTTGTTGTTGTGGCTGACGAGGAAGACCGTGCCCGCGCGCTTGCGCAGCTCGCGGATGCGGGCCTCCGAGCGCTTCTGGAAGGAGCGGTCGCCCGTCGCCAGGGCCTCGTCGATGAGCAGGACGTCGTGGTCCTTGGCGGAGCCGATGGAGAAGCGCAGGCGGGCGGCCATGCCGGAGGAGTACGTCCGCATGGGCAGCGTGATGAAGTCGCCCTTTTCGTTGATCCCGGAGAAGTCGACGATGTCCTGGTAGCGCTCCTGGACCTGCTCGCGGCTCATGCCCATGGCCAGGCCGCCGAGGCGGACGTTGCGCTCGCCGGTGAGGTCGTTCATCAGGGCCGCGTTCACGCCGAGCAGCGAGGGCTGTCCGTCGGTGAAGATGCGGCCGTTCTCGACGGGCAGGAGCCCCGCGACCGCCTTCAGGAGGGTCGACTTGCCCGAGCCGTTCGTGCCGATCAGGCCGATGGCCTCGCCCTTGCGGGCGGTGAAGGAGACACCTCTGACGGCGTGCACCTTGCGTACGCCGGACTCCTCGCGGCCCTTGCCCCGCTTGAGGATGCGGCCCAGGGCGGCGGTCGCGCTGCCCCGGCCGGAGGGGGATCCGGCGCCGTGCACCCGGTAGACGATGTCGACCTGGTCGACGATGACCGTGGGGGCTGGTGCCGGGGCCGGGGCCGGGGTGGGGGTGGGTGCTGGAGTCGGTGCGGGGGTGTGGGTGTCGGTGGGGAGATCTGTCGTTGTGGGGGTTGCTGTCTTCTCAGCCACGGCCGTACGTCTCCTCTGCCTTCCAGAAGTAGATGAACCCGCCGACCCCGGCGAGCAGAGCCCAGCCGACGGCCCACGCCCAGACGTGGTGCGGGAGCTGGTCCGCGTGGAAGCTGTCGATGAGAGCGAACCGCATCAGGTCGATGTAGATGGCGGCCGGATTGCACTCCAGGAGGACCTGGAGCGCGTGCGGCAGGTGCTGGTCCTTGAGGATCGCGTCGATGCTCCACATCACGCCGGACACGTACATCCACGTGCGCAGCACGAACGGCATCAGCTGGGCGATGTCCGGAGTCTTGCTGCCCAGGCGGGCCATCACCAGGGCCAGGCCCGTGTTGAACGTGAACTGCAGGACCAGGACCGGGACCACCAGGAACCAGGACATGCTCGGCGGCACGCCGAAGCAGAGCAGGATCACGACCAGCGCGCCCATGGAGAACAGGAGCTGCTGGAGCTGCTGGAGGCTGAACGAGACCGGCAGCGCGGCCCGCGGGAAGTGCAGGGCGCGCACCAGGCCGAGGTTGCCGGCGATGGCGCGGGTGCCCGCCATCACCGAGCTCTGCGTGAACGTGAAGATGAAGACGCCGGTGACCAGGAACGGGACGTAGTCCGGGACGTCGTGCTTGGTGTTCATCAGCACGCCGAAGATGAAGTAGTACACCGCCGCGTTCAGGAGCGGCGTCATGACCTGCCAGACCTGGCCGAGCTTCGCCTGGCTGTACTGGGCGGTGAGCTTGGCGGTCGCGAAGGCGGTGATGAAGTGGCGCCGCTGCCAGAGCTGGCGGACGTACGCCGGGAGCGTGGGGCGGGCGCCGCTGACGGTCAGGCCGTGCCGGGCGGCGAGCTCGGCGGCATCGGGGACGGCCGGGGCGGCGGCCGCGGGGCGGGGTGGAGCGTCGATGACCTGACTCACGTCCGCTGCTTTCACTCGGGAGCCGTGGGGGTGCGAGCGGCCGGGCCTGACGTCGGGACGGGTCCGTATCGTCGCAACGTCGAGAGTAGGACCATGCGACGTCGGAACGCAACCGTATCGTCGTCACGTTCTATGCTGTCCGCATGACGACGAGCAGGCCAGGAGATGAACAGCCGCGCCGCAGGGCGCCCGCGGGGGCCGCGGTGCTCCGTGAGGATGTGACCGAGGCCATCAGGGCCGCCGTCTTCGAGGAGCTCGCGGCGGTCGGGTACGCGCGCATGTCCATCGAGGGCATCGCGCGCCGCGCGGGCGTCGGCAAGACCGCGGTGTACCGCCGCTGGCGCTCCAAGCTGCATCTGGTGCTCGACCTGGTGTCGGCGATAGCGGTCCAGGGTCTGCCGATGCCGGACAGCGGCTCCCTGGAGGGCGATCTGCGGCTGCTGTACGAGGTGACGTCGCGCGCCCTGCGGCACCCCGTGGCCTCGCAGGTGATCCCCGATCTGCAGGCGGAGGCGGCACGCAACCCGGAGATCGCACAGGCCATGCAGAAGGCCTTGCGGGAGGGGCAGCACGGGGTGGCGAACGGCATCGTGCGGGCGGCCGTGGCGCGGGGCGAGGTGCGGGACGGGGTCGACGAGGACCTCGCCCTCGACCTGGTGTCGGGGCCGCTCTACTGGCGGTCCGTGGTGGTGCGGGCCGAGCTGCCCAAGGGGTATCTGGGCAGCCTCGCGACGGCTACTGCGGCGGCGCTTCGGGCTTTGTGAGTGGGGCTGCCGCCGAGTGACAGTGGCTGAGCTCTGACGTCAGGTCAGGTCCGCTTCTCCCGCTTGACGAAGAGGGTCACGCCGCAGGCGAGGGCTATGACGCCGGTGGCCACGCTGACCAGGGCCTGCCGTGTGTTGTCGTCGATGACGAAGCTGGACGAGATGTTGACGACGAGGGCGACGGCGAGCACGAGCCAGAGCAGGATCTTCATGGGGTCAAGTGTGCGGGATCCCTGCGGTGGGCTTGGGCTTGGGCTTGGGCGGGGGTGCGGGGTGCGGGGGTGCGGGGTTGGTCCGTCTTGGGGGCGGGGCCGCGCCGGTATGTCCGTCCTCGCTATCGTCCGGTGGCCGCGATTGCTGCTTCGGTGCTGGAGTGCGGGGAACCGTGCTCCGGGCGGACATACCGGCACGTCCCCTCGCGAGCGTTCCCGGCTGCGACGCGTACGGTCCCCGCGCTGGGCCGGTCGAGTCCGGCGGCGCCGCCTGAACATCGCTGAGTGCTCCCTTTCGCCCGACCGCCGCTGCACGCGGGCGGTGACCCGCCCGCCGCCGTGGCCGTCGCGCTGCGCATCTGGGGGCATCGCCCAGTTGATCCGCTCGCTCGGGCTCAACCCCGCGGCGGATGCAGCCGCACCCACCCGGCCCACGCCGAAGCCACCATCTCGCGCACGTCCCGCTTGGCCGACCAGCCGAGCTCGGCGGCGATGCGGTCCGCCGAGGCCACCACACGGGCCGGGTCGCCGGGGCGGCGTGGGCCCACCGTGGGCGGCAGGTCGTACCCCGTGACCTCGTTGATCAGGTTGGCCATCTCCAGGACCGAAACACCCTCGCCGCGGCCGATGTTGAGCGTCAGGTCGGTGCCGCGCGGCGCCGTGGCCAGCCTGCGGGCCGTCGCCACATGGGCCTCCGCGAGGTCGGTCACGTGGATGTAGTCGCGTACGCACGTGCCGTCCGGGGTCGGGTAGTCCGCGCCGAAGACGCGCGGGGCCTCGCCGTCCGTGAGCTTCTCGAAGACCATCGGGACCAGGTTGTAGACGCCCGTGTCGGCCAGCTCGGGGCTCGCCGCGCCCGCCACGTTGAAGTACCGCAGCGACGCCGTCGACAGGCCGTGCGCCCGGCCCGTCGCGCGGACCAGCCACTCGCCCGCCAGCTTCGTCTCGCCGTACGGACTCATCGGGAGGCAGGGGGTCTCCTCCGTCACCAGGTCCACGTCGGGCATGCCGTACACCGCGGCCGACGACGAGAGGACGAAGGAACCGACCCCCGCGTCCGTCACCGCCGAGAGCAGGACCCGAAGGCCCTCCACGTTCTCGTGGTAGTACCGCAGCGGCTGCTCGACCGACTCGCCCACCTGCTTCTTCGCCGCCAGGTGCACGACCCCCGTGACGGCGTGCTCCGTCAGCGTGCGGGACAGCAGGTCCGCGTCCAGCGTCGAGCCGGTCACCAGCGGCACGCCGTCGGGGACGCGCTCGGCGATGCCCGAGGACAGGTCGTCGTAGACCACGGCCCGCTCGCCCGCCTCCGTCATGGCGCGGACCACATGAGCCCCGATGTAGCCGGCGCCGCCGGTGATCAGCCAGGTCATCGTCAGTGAGCCTTCCGTGTCGTGTCTCCAGTGATGGGCAGTCTCGCAGAGCCGCACGTACGGGCGGCGTCAGCGCCCGCCGCCCACCCACCGCGCGAGCCGCCTGCGCGCCACCCCCACCACGCCCCGCATCCCCGGCGCGAGCCGCACCGCCAGATTCCCCGCCTGCGTCGCGTACGGCTGGGCGAGCAGCAGACCCCGGCGCGACGGCAGTGCCGTACGCCGCAGCAGCCCCGGGCCCGCGACCGCGCGCGCCGTCGTCTCGCGCGCTGTCCCGTCGTCGAAGTGGAGGCGCAGCCGCAGGTCCCATACGCCGCCGCCGAGCGAGCCCAGGTCGAGGACGACCTCGGTCAGCCAGGTGGCCCCGGCCTCGGTGTCCGCCGGCTTGAACGCCGCCGTGCGGCGCAGCGACGGGCCCTCGCCGCCCCTCGGCGCGAGCTCCACGTCGACCGTCGTCGGGCCCGCGTCCGCCACCCGTCCGTACAGCTCGTGAAGGCGCAGCGTCAGGCGGCTGCGGTGCGCGCGGGGGCGCAGCTCGGCGTCCACCGCGAGCGGGAGGAGGCGGATGGGGCGTACGAGGAGGTGCTCCAGGGTCACCTGGGGGAGGTCCGGGGACCAGACGGGTGTGACGCCGTCCGGCGACAGCGCGTAGGGAGGCGGGAGGCGCGCGGGGCGGGCGGCGACCTCCTGGAGGCGGGGCAGGTCGCGCGGCTCGGGGGACGCCTGGATCACACGGGCGATGACCCGGCCCGGCGCGGGCGCCGCGTCCAGGTCGGCCGTGTCGAAGGTCGCGAGGTACGCGCGCGTGGCCGTCCACCACTCCTGCCGGTACTCCGGACTGCGCGTGGTGAGCTCACGCGCGTACATCCGCAGGCTGTGGTCGATGAACTTGGCCCGTGCCGCGCGTGCGAGCCGCTTGCCCGCCGTCCCGCTCGGACTCGGCGCCTCCCGGAGGATCTCGACCGACTGGCGGTGGGCCTCCATGCGGGCCTGCCAGTTGTCGATGCCCGAGCGGTCCAGGGAGATCGAAAGCTTGGCCGCCGTGCGGCGCACGTTCCACACGTAGACGGGGTCGGTGATCAGCGCGATGCGCGGGCCCGCCGCCAGGACGCGGGCCGTGAAGACGAAGTCCTCGTACGTGAAGCGGCCCTCGGGGAAGCGCAGGGCGTGCCGGCGCAGGAAGTCGGTGCGGTAGAGCTTGTTGACGCAGAGGGTGTCGTGGACCAGGCGGGTGCGCAGCTCGGGGCGGGCGATGAGGCGGGCCTTCTTGTAGAGCATGGGCTGCCAGGGGGTCTCGCGTCCGGAGGGCAGCTCGCGGCGTACGCACAGGCCCGTGACCACCTCGGCGTCGTGCCGCGCGGCGGCCTTGAGGAGGGCGTCCACCGCGCCGGGCGGCAGCACGTCGTCGCTGTCGAGGAACATCACGTACGCGGAGGTCGTGGCCTCGATCCCGTCGTTGCGGGGAGTGCCGCAGCCGCCGCTGTTGGCGGCGCGGCGGATGGGCTTGACGCGTGGGTCCTCCTGCGCGAGCGCCGCGAGCAGCTCACCGCTGCCGTCCGTCGAGCCGTCGTCGACGGCGATCACCTCGCGGACGGCGGGGCCCTGGGCGAGCGCCGAGCGCACCGCGTCCGTGACGTGCGCCGCGTCGTTGTAGCCGATCACGACGACACAGACCTGAGACGGCGGGGGCGAGAGAGACAGAGAGAGGTCCACGGGGGAAATTTTAGAGGTTGCCAGCAATTATCCGATTAGGGGGTCTTTTACTGGTTCGTGTTCCCCGTCTCCCGTCGGTTCGTGTTCCCGCCACTCGCCTTCGCACTCCCGCCGCTCACCCGCGCCAGCACCTCGCCCGTCCGCGGTCCCCACGCCACCACGACCGCCTCCTTCGGCACCTTCTGGTCGGGCGAGAGCAGCAGCCAGCGCACGTGGTGGCGGCGCACGATCCGGGTGCGTTCGGCGCGGGTCGCATCGGGGGAGAGGTAGTCGCGCACCTCCTGGAGGCGGCGGTTGCGCGTGTCCTCGGCGAGGGAAGCATCCGGCCAGGCGGGGGCGACGAGGTTGGCGCCGTACGCGGGGACGGACCGGGTGGGGTAGTAGCCGTTGGTCAGGACGACGTCGCCCTTGCGCATCTGGCTCACCGCCCAGCCGTAGCCGGGCCAGCGCGGCGGCTGGTCGAAGCCCACCGGGTCGAGGGCGCGCGGCACGACCGCGCCCGCCTGGAGCGTGAAGAAGCCGATGGCCGCTCCGGTGGCCGCCACGCCCCCGAGGGCCATGCGCCACCGGCGCCAGGGGCGGGGCGCCGCGAGCTCGATCGCGAGGGCGAACTGGAGGGGGACGAGGGTCAGGCCCAGGATGCGGCCGTAGGTGTAGTGGCCGCTGAGCCAGCCGTAGGCCACGACCGCGCAGTCCAGGGCGAACATCAGGACCAGCGGATCGCGGCGGTCCCTGCGGAACCTCAGCGCGAGCGCGGGCAGGCCGATCAGCGCGAGCCAGAACCGCTGCGGCATCTCGGTGTAGAGCTGCCGGTGGATCCAGTCGACGCTCTCGTCACCGACGAGGGAGAAGACCGAGTAGTAGGGCCAGCTCGCCGCGATCACCGCCGCCGTCACGGCGGTCACCGCCCACTTCCACAGCGCGGGCAAGGGGTGCTTGGCCGAGGCCGCGAACGCCACCACTCCGATCACCGCCGCCACGGACGAGATGGGATGGACGAGCAGGATCACTCCGCACAGCGCGCCGAGACCCGCGTACGCCCCGGCGCCGCGAGGCGACTTCGCGAGCGAACCCGCCCAGGCCCACGCCCAGAACGCCAGGCCGATCGCGAACGTCGACGGGTAGGCGAGGTTCCCCGTCATCGACATCAGACCGAGGTAGCCGCTCCACCACGCCATCCGCGTGCCCCAGAGCACCACCATCGCGAACAGGGCTAGGACCGGCGCCCATTGACGCGGCGTCAGGACCTTCACGAACCGGCCGAGGCCCGTGAGCAGCACGAGCAGGTTCAGCGGCCCCGCCAGCTTCACGACCTCCCAGCCCGCGAGCCCCGACGCCCGCGCGAAGACGCCCTGCGCCACCGCGTACGGCGAGTAGTACGGGCTGCCCGCGCCCGGCAGGTCCGCCATCGGGTGGCGCGGGTGCAGCAGGTTGTCCTTGAGCCGCTCCACGACCGCCGCGTGCTGCCCGAAGTCGCAGCACATCGGCACCCGCCAGAAGGCGAGCGACATGATGATCCAGAACAGACCGCCGAACACGACGTACGGGCTCGGCCGCCACCGCCTGCGCCCGTGCAGGGCCGTCGCGCCGTGGACCCGGCGGCGCGTGAGGAGGCCCGCTCCCCGCGTGGCCATGCTCATCGCATGAGCCTCTCCGCGACGCGGGCCGATGCCCGTCCGTCGTCCAGGTCGCAGTAGGCCTCGCGGAACGCCGCGTACGCCTCCGCGTGCCGGGCGGTGACGGAGTCCAGGTCGCGCAGGGCATCGACGACCTCGCCGGTGGAGGCGAGCAGTGGCCCCGGCGCGCTGGTCTCGAAGTCGAGATAGAAGCCGCGGACCGTGTCGCGGTAGTGCTCCAGGTCGTAGGCGTGGAAGAGCATCGGACGCCCCGTGTGCGCGAAGTCGAACATCAGGGAGGAGTAGTCCGTCACCAACACGTCCGAGATCAGCAGGAGTTCGGCCGTGCGGGGATGGGACGACACATCGCGTACGAAGGGCGCGCCGGCCCCGGGCAGGCGGCCCGCCGTCAGCGGATGCTTGCGCACGAGCAGGACGTGGTCGTCGCCGAGGACGTCCCGCGCCGCGGCGAGGTCGAGCGCGGGTTCGTAGCGGAAGCGGCCGGGGGAGTAGGCGAGGTGGTCCCGGTAGGTCGGCGCGTACAGGATGACCCGCTTGCCGGGGTCGATGTCCAGCTCGCGGCGGACGCGTTCGGCGACCTTGCCGCGGTCCTCGGAGAAGAGGACGTCGTTGCGGGGCGAGCCCGCTTCCATCACCTCACCCTCGTAGGCGAGGGCGCGCCCCAGGTGAGGCGTCGAGAAACGGTTCGGCGACACGAGCACGTCCCACTGGCGGGAGAGTTTCGGCAGGACGTCGAGGTGGCCGTGGTCGGCGTAGAGGGTGTCGGTGAGGTCGGTGCCGATGCGCTTGAGGGGCGCCCCGTTCCAGGTCTGTACGACGGTCTGGCCGTCCCGCCGCTCGAAGAAGTCGGGCAGATGGCCCGCGGTGACGATGCGCCGGCAGCGGGCGAGCGCCTCGTACCAGGCGGCGCTGTGCTCCTCCACGCCCTTCGCCCCGTCGGGCACCTTCGTCTGCTGGTCCTGCGTCACCCACAGGTGCTCGACGTCCGCGCCGCGCCGCATGAGCTCCTCGTGGACCGCGCGCGGCGAGTCCCCGTCGAAGTAGAGCACCGCGTCGCGCAGGGGCTGCGTGCGCTTGCTCGGATAGTGCGCGGTGCGCAGCCGGTGCCGCCGGTAGGCCCCTCGCTCGCCGCGGGCGAGCACGGACCCCGCTTCGAGCAGCAGCCGGTCCCCGAACCGCCGGTCGACGGTGAACTCCCGTCCCTCCACGGTCCGGTGGAGCGGAAACGCGGCGGAGACGGAGGCGAGCAGCCGCACGGGCATGCCGTCCTCGCCGTGGGCGGCATGGGCGGCATGGGCGGCATGGGCGCCGCCCCCGCCTCGCGGACCACCGGGCGTCGCCGCGCCGCCGCCCGCGTCCGACTGCCGAGTCCTACCCCGCACGGCCACGTCCCCGGCCACGTCCCCGCGCGGTGCCGCATGGCTCTGCGTGCCTTCGGCTGCCGCGGTGATCTGCCCCGCAGTGCTCTTGTCCGCGCCTGCGGCCGTCTCTCTGTGTGGTGTCGCACGGCTCTGCGCGGTCGCGGTTCCGCTCGGGCTCTCGTGTGCTGGGGCGGTGTGTGCGTCCGTCGGGACTTCGGCTGCCGCGGTGGCCTGCCTCGCAGTGCTCTTGTCCGCGCCTGCGGCCCCGCGGACCGTCCCGCCCCGCCCCGGCGCCGTACCCGCCCCGGCCTCCCGCAGGAACGCGTACCACCGTCCCTCCCGCAGCACCCCGCCCCCGGGCGCCACCACCCCCCGGAAACGCCCGGCGGTGCGCTCCACCGGTACCGTCAGTTCCTCGTCCCTGCCGCTGTGCCGGAGCACCAGTTCCGCCGCGTCCCAGCTCGCGTCGGACACCGTGCCCTCGATCGTCAGCGTGCCGTCCGCGCTCCACGCCACCCGGTCGGCGATCGGCTGCCGGGTCAGTTCGATGACGAGCTGGCCCTGGTCGTTCGCCGACGCGCACAGCTCGCGGCCGCCCTCGCGCGATGCGTAGCGGCCCGGCGGCAGGTCGAGTACCGCCGCGAGGGACTTCAGCTTGCCGTCCGGCAGGACCAGGTTGGCCTGCCAGCGGTCGCCGTGCGGGGGCTCGACCTCCTTGGGGGCCAGGTGCGGTGTCGGCGCGATGTCCTCCAGGTCCGCGAGGCGCACGCGTACGTCGAAGCGGTCGTCGCCGGGCAGCGTCACGGGGTAGTCGAACTCCGCCGACGAGTGCTTGTGCGTCAGGCGCAGGGCGGTCGGGCGCAGGTGGCTCGGCAGATGACCGCTGAGTACCATCTCGTCGCCGTCCCGGTGATGGGCGTCGACCCGCGCCACGTAGTCCTGGATCTTCAGGACCAGGCGGCCCTTGCTGTAGCCGAGGACCAGGCGCAGCCCGTCGCCCAGTTCGCGTACGACGGATTGGGCGGACGACCCGTCCAGGGGGCGGACCGCGGCCCGCCGCACCGAGCCGTGGCCCGCGACGACCACGCCGAGCAGCCAGTTGCCGGGCCGCCACCGGCCGCCGGTCTTCAGCTGCTCGGGGTCGATGGTCAGCTCGAACCCGGAGAGGTCGTAACAGTGCAGCTGCTGCTGGGAGTTCTCGGTGGCCTGCGGTGCGGCGACGGTCCGGGTGGAGATCTTCCTCAACTGCGCCCTGCTGTGGGCGGACTTGAGGATGGCCGCCTTGATGGAGTGGCCGGGCCGCGTCGCCTCCAGGTTGCGCACGTACGCGTACCCGCTGATCCGAAGGAGCCCGTCCGCGCCCCAACTGGCCTCCCGTACACGGGAGATGACGGGCAGTTCGCCCCTCCCGAGCCGCGCAAGCTCCTGCGGGACGCGGATGTGGCCGCCCGAGCTCCGCGGGTAGGTGGCACTGCGCCGCACCACCCCGCGGACCTGGAAGGCGTTCTTGTTGCGCTGCTCGAAGGTGAGCAGGTCGATCAGGTCGGCGGTGCGCCCCTCGCGTACGAGATGCCACTTCACGCGCAGGGACACCGGAAGCCCGGCGACGACCCCCGGATCCGCGCGGCGCAGGAACGCGGCGGCGCCCTTCATGAACGTCGCGCGGTACTCGGGCCCGCCCATCGGCAGGCCCTCCAGGAAGTACACGAAGTCGTCGCGCAGGCAGGACGTGTCGTACGTCCCCCGCATCTCGGGCGCGTGCTCGGCGAGGAACGCGCTGACGTGCGCGCACGCCGCGATCCGGTCGCGCACGCCCTTCACGTCCGTGCGGCGCCGGGTGATCGAACCCTCGCGCACCCGCCAGTAGTAGACGTGGTCGCTGAGCACGTCCACGGAGCCCGCGAGGAAGTGCGCCGGGATCATGACGGGCGTGTCCTCGTAGAGCTTGCCCTCGGGGAAGGTGAAGCCGTGCCGGTCCCAGAAGGCGCGCCTGAAGACCTTGTTCCAGGCGACGCGGTCGGCGAGCAGCTCCAGGTCACGGCTGATGTGGGTGCGTGAGCGCGGCTCGGTGAGCCACTTGTACTGCCAGGCCTGCTGGCGTCCGCGCTCGTTCAGGCGCCAGACGTTGCCGCTCGCGAAGTCGGATCCGGTCGCGTCCAGGCTCGCGGTCATCCGCGCGTACGCGTCGTGCGGCACGACGTCGTCGCTGTCGACGAAGGTCAGGTACTCGGCGGTCGGGGTCGCGTGCCGGACCCCGGTGTTGCGGGCCGCGCTGAGCCCCGCGTTCGGCTGGCGCACATAGACGAACCTCGGATCCTTCGCCGCGAACTCACGTGCGATGCGCGGGCTGCCGTCCGTCGAGCCGTCGTCGACGAGTACGGCCTCCAGGTCGGCCATGGTCTGCCCGGCGATCGACTCCAGGCACTCCTCCAGAAACTCTTCGACGTTGTAGATGGGCACGACGACGCTGAGACGGGGCTGCACGGCGACCGGCCTTTCGTACGCTCCCAGTCATGGGAGTGGGGAGAATCATGGGAGTACGGGCTTATTCATCCCTTTTGCCCCTTCCGGTCAATTTCTTTGCCTCGCTTCATCCCAATGAGTGAGGCGCGGTCTTCGACAGGGCGTGCCCGGCTGGCTACGGTCGGTGTTCATGTCGCGCTTCTCGGTTGTCGTCCCCGCCCATCGCGTCCAGGGCTACCTGAGGGAATGCCTGGACTCCGTGCTCGACCAGAGCCGCGCCGATCTGGAGCTGATCGTCGTGGACGACGCGTCGCCCGACGCGTCCGCCGCGATCGCCGCGGAGTGTGCGGAGCGCGACCCGCGCGTGCAACTCGTCCGCGTCCCCGCGCACTCGGGAGCGGGTCCCGCCCGCAACATCGGCGCGGACCGCGCCACCGGCAGCTACCTCCTCTTCCTCGACGGCGACGACCTGCTCCTGCCGGGCGCCCTTGAGTCGATCGCACAGGCCCTCGACGCGGCGGACGACCCGGACGTCCTCGTCTTCGGCCACGACCGCGTCGACTGGTGGGAGAGCGTGCGGGCGGGCGGCGACGACCTGGCGGGGGACCAGCTGGCCGTCACCGTCGCCGCCTGGAACCGCGTCTTCCGGCGCGGCTTCTGGCAGGAGCGCCGCCTCGCGTTCAGCGACGGCCCCTACGAGGACGTGGTGCCGGTGCGGCGCGCGGCCCTGACGCCCGGCGCGCGCACCGCCGTCCTCGACAAGGCCTGCGTCCGCTGGCGCGAGCGGCGCGGCGGCAGCTTCGCCACGTCGCCGGGCCGGGAGCACTTCGCGGTCATCGGGCGGTACGAGGAGCTGCTCGCCGCCGCGGACCCGGCCGACCGCGCCCGGCTCGTCCCGCACGCCGCCGCGCATCTGCTCGCGGTGCTCGACGACCCCGGGCGCATCGCGCCGCGCGACCGGCGTGACTTCTTCCGCGGGGCGGCCCGCCTCTACCGCACGTACGGCCCGGCGGGCCCGGCGCCCACTCCCGGGGCGAAGGCCCTCGCCACCGCCTCGTACGCCGCCTACGAAGCGCAGCGCAAGAGCCGGTCCCGCAGGACGGGCGTCACCCGCAGGCTCAAGGAACAGAAGAAGAAGTTGCGCGCCCGCGCCATGCGCGTCGCCTACCGCGCCGACCTGCGCCGCCCCCTGGACCCCCACCTCGCGGTCTACGGCGCCTACTGGAACCGCGGGATCTCCTGCAACCCGGCCGCCATCCACGCCAAGGCCCGCGAACTCGCCCCGCACATCCGGGGCGTGTGGGTGGTCTCATCGCGGCACAAGCACCGCGTACCGGCCGGAGTCGAGTACGTCGTCGAGGGCTCGCGGCGCTACTGGCAGGCGATGGCCAGGGCGACGTACCTGATCAACAACTCCAGCTTCCCCGGCGGCTTCACCAAGCGCCCCGGCCAGGTCTACCTCCAGACCCACCACGGGACCCCGCTCAAGAAGATGGGCCTGGACCAGCGCCGCTACCCCGCCGGCACGCACGGCATCAGCTTCCAGAAGGTCCTGGACCACACCGACCAGTGGGACCTCAGCCTCTCCGCGAACCCGCACTCCACGGAGGTCTGGGAGCGGGTCTACCCCTCGACGGCCTACCAGGCCCTGGAGGCGGGCTACCCGCGCAACGACGTCTACTTCACGGCGGGCGAAGCCGAAGTCCGCCGGATCCGCGAGGAGTTGGGCGTCGCGGACGGCCGGACGGTCCTGCTCTACGCGCCCACCCACCGCGACTACCAGAAGGGTTTCCTGCCCCGCGTGGACCTGGAGCGCTTCGTGAGCGCACTGGGTCCTTCGTACGTCGTGCTCGTGCGCGCCCACTACTTCTACGGCGCCGACGCGGGCCTGCGCGCCCACCCGCAGCTTGTCGACGTCACCGGCCACGCGCGCGTGGAGGACCTCTGCCTGGCCGCCGACGCCCTCGTCACGGACTACTCGTCGCTGATGTTCGACTACGCTTGCCTGGACCGCCCGATCGTGACGTACGCCCCCGACTGGCAGGCCTACCGCATGGCGCGCGGCACCTACTTCGACCTGCTCTCCGGGCGCCCGGGCGAGACGCCGGGGGCCGTGGCCACCACCGAGGACGAGCTTGCCGGGCTCTTTCGCGGCGGGGAGTGGGACGCGGCCGACGCGGCGGACCTGCGCAAGGCCTTCCGGGCGCGGTTCTGCCCGTACGACGACGGGGGCGCCGCCGAGCGGGTGGTGCGGCGGCTGTTCCTCGAAGGTCAGGCGCCCCGCTCGTAAGGGGAGCGGACCGGGAAGTACGCCGTCAGGAACGAGCGGATGGCCAGGGCCATCTCCTCGTCGGCCAGTTCGCTGTCGGGGGACTCGCCGATGCAGAACGCCGTCTTGTTGCGGCCCTGGAGCAGCTGGCCCAGGCGCGCGTGGTCCTCACGCCTTCCGATGTCCACGAAGTCGTACGCGATGCCCGCAGGCACGGCGCGCCCCGTGAGGTACGCGTAGTGGTGGTGCAGGGACGACACCAGGGCGAGGTCGCTGTTCGAGCGGAAGCGGCTGCGGGCGGTGGCTTCGAGCTCTTCGGGGAACCGCTCGGTGAGCTCCGCGAGGACGCTGCGGTGCAGGGCGTAGGGCGCGTGGAAGAAGCTGTGCGTCGTCGTCCTGCCGAACTCCCGCTTCAGCAGGGCCCGGTTGTTCTTCGCCGCGGCCAGATAGCCCTCGTCGTCCGGTGAGACGGGCAGTGCGGGCACGGACGCCGACGACCAGAAGAAGCGTGAGATGCCCGAGCTGTGGAAGAACGTGTCCGGGGTGGTGGGGCGGCCGAGGAACATGTCGTCGTTGAGGTAGAGGAAGTGCTCCGACAGGCCCTCGATGCGGTGCAGTTGGCTCTCGATGGAGTGGGAGTTGAAGGTGGGGAGCGCGGTATCCGGGTCGGCGAAGAGGTCGCGGTGGTCGATGACCGTGACGTCCGGGTGGGCGGCGTTGAGCCAGGAGGGGGTCTGGCCCGCCGTGACGAGGTAGATGTGCCGGATCCAGGGCGCGTACATCGCGAGCGAGCGCATCGAGTAGCGCAGCTCGTCGCGGTTGCGGAAGCGGACGGCGCCGTGGTCGGGCGACGTGTCGTCGTCGGGGCGGCCGAGTGCCGCCTTGCGGCGGGCGTGCCATTCGGGGTCGGAGTCGTCGACCCAGGTGTAGACCGCGTCGATGGGGAAGTCCACGTCGCCGACGAGGAGTTGGGCGAAGACGTCGAGCGTCGGGTACGTGCGGTCGGCGATGCGGAGGGTCGCCGTGGGGGAGAGGGAGGGGAGCTCGGATCCGGCGAGGGTGGTGCCGAAGGGGGCGCGCCTGATGTCGGCCCTTTCGGCCCCGTCGGCCCCGTCGTCCGCTGCCCGCGGCCAGAACGCCACCGTGCAGGACTGTCCGACGCCGTGCCGCAGGGAGAGCGTCGTCGTGGTCACCGGCTTGAAGACCTTGACGCCCGCGACCTCGCCGATGCCGTCGAGCCGCTCGGCGAGCACGACCCCGGGGGCGGCGTCCCGCGGGTTGACCAGCTCGGCGTAGACGGGCTGTCCGTGCAGGGACTCGGCGAGCGCCTTGAGCGCCCCGTCGCGCTCGTCGTCGGCCACGGCGAGGGTGTGCGTGGTGCCGGACGTGCGGACCAGGACGTAGGGGATGTCCTTGGACTCCAGTGCTGTGGCGGTGAGTTCGAGGTTCCAGTCGGTCATGTCGGGGGCGAGGACGTCGTCACGGCGCTCGGCGAGCCGGCCCACCGAGCGGATGACGAGGCCGCTGGTGTCGGCGGCGGCGATCTCGTCCTCGCGGGCGCGCTCGTCGGCCGCGGGCTCGGCGTTCAGCGTGTACGGCGTGGTCGGGCGGAAGCCGCTGCCGCCGGACGCGACGCCGAGCGCCACCCGGTCCGCGCGGTCGTCGAGCCGTTCGGGGGCGTCGCGCCGGGCCAGGAGCCGGGAGTACAGCTCCTGCCAGCGGGCGGTGACGTCGGTGGAGGAGAAGCGGGCGTAGACGCCTTCGCGGGCGGCGTGCGCGTAGCCGCGCCGCGTCTCGGGGTCGCCCATCAACTCGCTCATGGCGGCGGCCAGTTCATGGATCTCGCCGGGCGGTACGAGCAGTCCGTCGACGCGGTGCCTGACGATCTCGGCGGGCCCGGTCAGGACGTCGTACGCGACGACGGGCACACCCGCGGCGAGCGCTTCGAGCAGCACGAGCGGGAACGCCTCGTTGTGCCCCGCGGTCATCAGGGTGAGCCCCGCCTTGGCCCACTCGGCGGCCATGTCCTGGCAGGGACCGAGGAGTTCGACGCGGTCCTGAAGCCCGAAGCCGTCGACCAGGCGGCGCAGATGCTGCTCGCGGTGGCCGCCGCCGAAGACGCGCAGGGTCCAGTCCGGATAGGCGTCGGCGACCTCGGCGAAGGCCCGCACGGCGTGGTCGACGCGCTTCTCGCCGGTGAGGCGCGCGGCCATGACGATGACCTTGCTCTCGCCGTCGGCGCGCGGCCGGAAGCCGTCGGGCACGGCGTTCGGGATGACCGCGAGCTCGGGGGCGGTGGCGCCCAGGGACTCCGCGATCCAGTCGCGGGTGCGCTCGGTGAGGGTGACCAGGGCGTCCAGGCGCGGCGCGTGCAGGAGCAGGGGCTCGCCGGAGGGGCCGCGGCGCTGGGTGGGGCGGTGCTCCTGGTGCACGGTGACGACCCTGGCCGGGACGAGCCCGACGGCGGCGGCCATCAGGGCGGGCGTCGTGGTGACCAGGACGTCGGTGTCCAGGGTGGTCAGGGCGGCGGCCATCTCGACGTCGGAGAGCCGGTCGAAGGCGGACTCCCAGGCGGGCTTGATCAGTTCGCTGGGCAGCGCGGCGAGGGTGCGGCAGGCGGCCTCGTCCAGGCGCGAGGCGCGCACCGGACGCTCGGGCGAGGCGGTGCGGTCGACGAGGTAGCGGACGGGGAGGCTGCGGGCCTCGGGGAAGAAGGGCTCGGGCCGGGTCCGGAAGACGGAGATGACCTCGACATCGTGCCGGTCCGCCAGGTGCTGCGCCTGGGTGTAGGTGGCCAGCTCGGTGCCGCCCATCTCGTCGCCCCAGCCGAGGAGGTACGTGATCTTCATGAGGTCTCCTTCGAGATGTCCCAGCACGTCAGCGCGAAGCCACCGGACTTGGTGAAGTGGGCGTGGGCCCGGACCAGGGCGCCGCTCGGCAGGGCGAAGACGCGGAAGGGGGTGGGGTAGGCGGCCGAGGGGTCGCGCACGTCGGAGAGCCAGCGGCCGAGGGGGAGCGTGGCGGCACGGCTGTCCGCCTCCACGTGGAAGTCCCACACCCACTGGCCCGGGCTCGCCCCCGCCATCTCCGCGAGGGGCAGCCGGAAGCTGAACTCGGGGCCCTCCCACACCGCCCCGACGGGCACGGTGACCCCGTCACGCCGCCGCACGGCCTTGGCTCGCCACCGCCGCCGCGCACCCGTCATGACGAGCCGCCCGTGCACGGTGATGCCGTCGCCGCCGGGTACGAACCGGGTGAGCTCGGCGCGGGGCCGGGACCGCGTCACCTGGAGCACCGCGCGCCCGCTGCGGCACCGGACGACGCGGATGAGCGTGCCGGTGCGGGGGTCGGGGGCGTGGTGGAGGGTGGGCGTGGGCGGCGGTTCGGTGTCCGCCTCGATGCCGATGCCGATGCCGATGCCGCGCCGCAGGACGCGTCCGCTGGCGTCGGCGGTGACGACCGTGAGCCGCCAGACGCCTTCGCCGAGGCGCGGGTGGCCAGGGGTGTTCGGCTCGTCGGGCACGTCGCGTACGTCGGGCACGTCGCGTACGTCGGGCGTATCGCGCACGTCGCGCAAGGTGGCGGTCCCGGACAGGAGCAGGCCGCCGTGGGCGTGCTGCTCGAAGGCGAGCGGGATCCGGAACCGGCGGTGGCCGCGCGAGACGACCAGGTGGGCCCGCTCGACCCGCTCGTCGGGGATGGCGGAGACGGTGGGGATGGCGGAGACGGCGGCGAATGCGACGTTGAGCGTCCGGCTGTCCCGGATCGACAGATGCACGGGCGCCAGGAGCGGCTGCGCCCCGCCGCCGACCCGGCCCGCGGCGGCGCGTTCCGCGCGGAAGCGGGTGGACCTGACGGTGGCGATCAGCCGCCGGGCGGCGGGCGGCAGGGCCGGGGTCATGGCGTGAACCCAATGTGGTGCATTGGGCCACTTTGCCTGCTGTTCGTTCCCGCGCGGCCTGTTGTTCGCTCCGCCGGGGGGTGTGGCCGCGCACGGGTCACCCGCCTGGCGGACGGGAGCGTAACCCTGGGCGATATGCGGCGATAAGCCCCTTAATGATCATTTCTCTCGCGCAGTTCCAGCGCCGTAAGGAATCATCCGCACCACCGGCCGAAGCCCCCTCTTCGGCCCATACCCCGGGCGTCGCGGCCCTGTGCCGCCGCTGGGCCGACCCGGCGGCCGTGGCCCTCGCGACCGTCCTGATCGCCTGGCGCGCGAGCACGCTGGGCCAGTGGATCGTCGACGACGCCGCCATCACCTTCGCCTACGCCCGCAGCATCGACGAGGGCCTCGGCCCCGTGCAGCAGCCGGGCGCCGACCCCGTCGAGGGCTACTCCAACCCCTCCTGGCTCGCCCTGCTCCTCGTCGGCCGCAGGCTCGGCCTCTTCGACCACGGCGCACTCCTCGGCGTCAGCGACCTGGTGCTCTACCCCAAGGCCCTCGCGCTGCTCTGCACGGCGGGCGTGCTCGCCTGCGTGGCCGCGGCGGCTCGGGCCGTGCTGCCGGGGCGGGCCTGGGCGGTGACCCTGCTGACCGGCGCCGTCCTCGCCGGAAACCTGTCGTACGTGGCCTGGTCCTTCTCGGGCCTGGAGAACCCGCTGTACGCGCTGACCGCCGCCGCGACCGGAGCGCTGCTCGTCCGGGGAGCCGCGCGCGGCGCCCTGCTGCGGCCCACCATCGCCGCGAGCGCGGGAGCCATCGCCCTGCTCGCCGCGCTGACCCGTCCTGACGGCGCGGTCCTCGCGGCGGCCTATCCGGTGACCGTGCTGCTCTTCCTGCGCCGGGACGGCATCGCGCGGGCCGTGCGGGCGGCGGCGCTGAGCTGCGGCACGTTCGCGCTGCCGTACGGGGCGTTCCTGCTGTGGCGCCGGGCGACCTTCGGGCTCTGGGTCCCGAACACCGCGGTGGCCAAGGCCCAGAAGCCGCCGGGTCTCGCCCAACTGTCCTCGGCGGGAGAGCTGTTGGGCTACGGAGGCTGGGCGCTCGCCCTGATCGGCGCGGCCTGCGTCGGCACCGCGCTGGCCCGCCCCGGACTCGCCCGCCCCGGACTCGCCCGCCCCGGACCGGCCCGCCCCGGACTCGCCCGCCCCGGACCGGCCCGCAGAGCCCTGGCCGCGCTGCTCGTCCCGCTGGCCCTGACCCTCCTCGCGTACGGCGTGCTCGGCCGGGACTGGATGGCCCTGTACCGCTTCGCCACCCCGGTGTGGGTGCTCGCCGCGACGGCACTCTCCTTGGCCGCCGTCACCGTCTGGCAGGCCGAACGCCTCCGCGCCCGCGTGCTCATCGGCTGCGCTCTCGCGGGCGCCCTGCTGCTCTCGGTCACCGGACAGGCCGCGCAGAACGGCAGGTTCGTCCAGCGCCCGACCCTGTCCATGTGCTTCGTGGCCGAGCGCTACGGCCACACCTTCAACGCGTACGCCGCGTACCTCGGCCTGCGCGACGCCACCGTCGCCCTGCCCGACCTGGGCGGCACCCTGCTCACCTCACGGCTGCGCGTCGTGGACGTCGCGGGCCTGACCGACCGCCGCGTGGCCGAGGCGTACGCGGCCGCCGACACCGCGGGCCTGCGCGACTACGTACTGAACGACGTGCGCCCCGAACTGCTCCACGTGCACGCCGCCTGGACGCGCAAGACGGGCCTGACCGTCCCCCGTCTGGCAGCCGCCGGTTACGTCCCCCTCTACCGCGAGGGCGACGGCGGCGACTTCGTCCGGGCCGACGCCGTACGCGACCCGGCCCGGATCGCCGCACTGCGCGAGCGGGTGCGACCGGCCTTGGACGACATGGTCGCCGAGATGCGCCCGGCGGGCTGCGGCCCCGCGCTGCGCGCGGGAGAGGGGTCCCCGGCATGACGACGGCTCTGCCGCGCCAGACGCGCACCCGCCCCGAGCTCCCCACCGCCGCCGACACCGCGCCCCGCGTCGACTCCCTCACCGGGATGCGCTTCCTCGCCGCCTTCGCGGTGTTCGTGCACCACTTCACCGGTCTCAGCGCGCAGGGCGGTGTCGCCCACGCGCCGCTGCTCTTCCCGTACTCGACGCTCGGCGCGAACGGCGTGGGGTTCTTCTTCGTGCTCTCCGGGTTCCTGCTCACCTGGGGGCACCGCCCCGGCACCCTCGCCCGACTCTTCTACTGGCGCAGGTTCGGCCGCATCTGGCCCGCCCACCTGGTCGCGACCCTGCCCTGCATCTGGGTCTTCTACCTCTGGGCCGGTGTGCCGACGGACGCCTTCAGCTTCGTCGCCTCGCTGCTCCTCGTGCAGACGTGGTTCCCCGGCGTCGTCCCGATGTTCCCCGGCAACGGCGTCGCCTGGACGCTCAGCGTCGAGGCCTTCTTCTATCTCCTCTTCCCGTTCGCCATCCGCGGCGCCCTGCGCCTGCGCACCCGCACCCTGGCCCTGCTCGCCGCCGCCGGACTCGTCGCCATGTGGCTGCTCAAGTGGTGGACGGCCACCCACCTCTCGCCCTTCGCCACCGAGTGGATCATGCGCAACCCGGTGAGCCGCCTCCCCGAGTTCGGCGTCGGGATGGTCTGCGCGCTCGCCCTGCGCCGGGGCCACCGCTTCCGTATCGGCCCGGCGGCGGTCCTTGCCTGCCTCGCCGCGTACGCCGTCCTCTACTTCCACCGCACCGCCTGGTTCGGCCCGTACATCGCCGACCAACTCGCCTGGACTCTGCGGCCGTTCGCCGCCCTCTTCTCCGTCCTGTTCATCGTCGCCTACGTCCAGCGCGAGCTGACCGGACACCGGGGCTGGCTCTGCTCGCGCCCGATGGTGCTGCTCGGGCTCTGGTCGTACGCCTTCTATCTGCTGCACCAGACCCTCAACCGGCTGATCCTCGACACCTGGGGCCGCCCCCAGCCCGGCAACTCCGCGGTGTTCACGCTCCTGGGCGTCGCGGTCACCGTGGTCGTCCTGTCCTGGGCGCTGTTCACGTACGTCGAGGAACCGGCGAGGAAGTGGTGCGCGCGTCGCACCCCGCGCAGGTGGAGCCAGAAGAGCGCGTCGGCGGAGGCGAGTTGAGCGCGTGACCCTTTGTGCCGATACACGTTGAACGCGAGCAACGCGCAGAAGATCCTGTGCTGGATGTGTTGGAGGAGAACGTGCACCAGTCCGCGTACGAACAGATGGAACTCTGTGTCGAGCAGTACATGCCCACGGGCAGGCGCCACCGGGTGGTCGATCTCGGCGCCCGGGTCTCCGACGGGCAGACCCGCACCCACAAGGCCCTGCTCGAAGGGCGCGACACGGAGTACGTGGGCGTCGACGTGCTCGACGGACGCAACGTCGACGCGGTGATGACGAAGCCCTACCGCATCCCCGTGAAGTCCCGCAGCGCCGACTTCGTCATCTCCGGCCAGGCGTTCGAGCACATCCCCTTCTTCTGGGCGACGATGCTGGAGATCGCCCGCGTCCTGAAGCCGCAGGGCATCGCCTTCGTGACGGCGCCCTCGCGCGGCCACGTGCACGACGCGCAGGACTGCTGGCGCTACTACCCCGACGGGTTCCGCGCCCTGGCCGCGTACACCCGGCTCGAACTCCGCGAGGCCTACACGGACTTCCCGCCCATGAAGGGCATCCGCCACGCGTATGGCCAGATCGACGCCAAGCACGCCTACTGGGGCGACTCCGTCGGCGTGTTCCAGCGGCCCAAGAACTATCCGCGTCTCACCATGGCCCTGGTGCGCTCCACGACCACGTGGTGGGCGAACAGGGTCGGCGGGGTCGACGGCGTCCCGCTGCCCGAGCCCGTCGAGGGCCGCACGCTGTGCGGCAGGCCGAAGGTGGTGGCCCCGCGCGCGGTGGACGAGCGGCCCGTCGAGGCACCAAGTAACGCCAAATGAACCTATGTTGACGAAATGTGACATCACGGATGAGTTGCGCGTACTGTCCGCTTTCATGGCATGGCGACGCGCTGTGAATGGCGCATTGAAGCAACTGACCGGATATCAGCTGACGCGCAGACCGCTGCCGGCCCAGCGCGCGGCGGCGGCCCCCGCGCCGAAGCCCGCCCCGGCATCGAAGCCGAAGCCCAAGCCGAAGGCCCTGAACCTCCCCGCCGACTACGACGACGAGGCGAAGGAGATCATCCGTGCGGTGAAGCCGTACACGATGACCTCTCCCGAACGGCTGAACGCCTTCATCCTGGCGACCCGGCACGTCGTACGGCACGGCATCCCCGGCGACATCGTCGAGTGCGGTGTGTGGCGCGGCGGTTCGATGCAGGCCTGTGCCAAGGCGCTGATCTCCGCCGGTGACACCGAGCGCGACCTGTACCTCTTCGACACCTACGAGGGCATGACCCCGCCCACCGAGGAGGACCTGCGCCGGGACGGCAAGTCCGCCGAGGAGCTGCTCAAGCTGCAGGGCAAGGACCGTCCGATCTGGGCGGTCGCCTCCCTCGACGACGTCAAGTCGGGCTTCGAGAAGGTGCCCTACCCCAAGGAGCGCGTGCACTACGTCCAGGGAATGGTCGAGGAGACCGTCCCGCGCGAGGCGCCCGAGCAGATCTCCATCCTGCGCCTCGACACCGACTGGTACGCCTCGACCAAGCACGAACTCCAAGAGCTTTACTCGCGGTTGGTCAGCGGCGGCGTCCTGCTCATCGACGACTACGGCTACTGGCAGGGATCGCGCCAGGCCGTCGACGAGTTCCTGGAGAAGACCGGCGAGCGCCTGCTGCTCCTGCGCATGGACGAGGGCCGCATCGCGGTCAAGCCCTGACCGCTCGGCGGGCAGCTGAGCCAACCAACTGAAGACAGCGGGCAGGTGAGCGGGCCCTGTGTCCGGCGGCTTCGAGCCGCCGGACACAGGGCCCGCCCGCGTGATCACTCGAATGGCTCTGCGCGGGTGACCCGGAAGGGCGGCGGTTGTTAACCAAGTGGCCCCCAGCAGGACGCGCAGCCGTGCCCGTCAGTTCTCCGGAAGGAATGTGCGCAGCGCATGACACCCCGACTTGCCGTCGTCGTCCCCGTCTACAACGTCGAGGAGTTTCTCGGCCCTTGCCTCCGGTCACTGGCCGAGCAGACCATGCCGGACCTCGAAGTCGTCATGGTGAACGACGGTTCCACCGACGGGAGCCCGCGCATCGCCCGCGAGTTCGCCGCCGACGACGCGAGATTCCGGCTGGTCGAGCAGGAGAACGCGGGGCTCGGGGCGGCCCGCAACGCGGGAGTGCGTCAGGCGCGGGGGACCTACCTGGCGTTCGTCGACAGCGACGACGTCGTCCCGCGTGACGCGTACGAGCGGATGCTGGCGGCCCTCGACGAGTCCGGCTCGGACTTCGTCACCGGCAACGTCCACCGGCTGCGCTCCGCCGGCCGGAGCGAGCAGTCGCCGATGTTCCGCAAGATGATGGAGAAGAACCGCAGCGCCACGCACGTCACGCGCGACTGGGAGCTGCTCGGCGACCGCATCGCCTGCAACAAGGTCTTCCGCAGGGACTTCTGGGACCGGCACGCCTTCGCCTTCCCGGAGGGCGTGCTCTTCGAGGACACCCCCGTCACGATCCCCGCCCACTTCCTGGCCGCTTCCGTCGACGTACTGAAGGATCCCGTCTACCTCTGGCGCGACCGCGACGGCTCCATCACCAGCCGCCGCGCCAAGCCCCGCGCCGTGCGCGACCGCACGGCCGCCGTCCTCTCGGCCGGCGGATTCCTCGCCGAGCAGGCGGCCAGGGCGGCGGGCACACCGCAGGCCGAGGTCTTCGCCGATGCCAAGCGGCGCTATGACACCACCGTGTTCTCCGGTGACCTGTGGCTGTTCATGGAGGCCCTGCCGCACGGCGACGCCGCGTACCACGACGCCTTCATGGAGCAGGCCAACACCTTCCTCGACACCGTCGACCCCGCGGTCGTCGCCGCACTGCCGCTCGCCCTTCGCGTGCGCTGGCAGCTCATCCGCCAGCGCCGCGTCACCGACCTGCTCGCCTTCATGGCGTACGAGAAGTCCCACCCCGAGGCCTTCAGGGTCCGCGGCCTGCGCAGGCGCCGGGCCGACTTCCCCGGGATCGGCGGCCTGCCGCGCGAGACCGTCGCCCTGAAACGTTCCGACCTGCCGCTGACCGCGCAGCTCACCCACGCCGCCTGGGACGAGCAGGGCAGGCTCCGGCTCAAGGGCTACGCCTACATCCCCAACCTGCCCGCCGGGCGGATCGGGGCACGCGCCAGGATCGCCTGGCTGCGGGCCGGGCGCCGGCGGGTCCTGCCGCTGAAGCTGCGCACCGTGCGGGCGCGCGAGGCGACGTACCGCTCCAAGCAGGGCCTGCACAGCTACGACCGGTCGGGGTTCGAGACGGTCATCGATCCCCGCAGGACCATCACCAAGCGCCGCAGCACCACCTGGAACGTCGAGATGGGCGTGGTCAGCGGGCTGCTGCCGCGCACCGGGCCGGTGCGGATGACCGGCGCGCCGCGGCTTCCCGTGCGGTATCTGGAGGAGTTCCTGCGGGTGGCCGTCACGCTCAGCAAGGGGCGGCTGCGGCTGCGCACGGAGCGGGTGGCGGGGCGGCTCGTCGCGCACGAGGGGTGCGGTGGCGTCGTCCGGCTGCACGGCAGGCTGGCGCCGGGCGAGTCGCAGGCCGTCGACGCCCTGCGGGTCGAGAACTGGCACACCAAGGAGGCGCACTACGCCCCCGCCCTGGTCAACGGCCGTGACTTCAGCGCGGATGTGCCGCTCGCCCTCTTCCGCGCCGGTGAGGACGAGCGCACCGGCGCACCGCGCAAGGCCGACCCGTGGGGCGTCGCCCTGGTCCGCGAGGGCGGCGACCGCACACCGCTGGCCGCCTGCCCCGATGTGCCGCCGGGGCGGTACGGACTGCTGCCGGGGCGTGAACTCCTCGTCCTGGCCAACGCGTCGGGGAACCTGGAGCTGCGCGACCAGACCGTGCGGCCGCTCGTCTCCAGCGTGACCTGGGACGACGAGCTGCTCATCGAGGGCAGCCACCCCGACGCCGCGGCCCGCGCCGGGGAGCTGGTCTTCGTGCACGCCGGTCACGGCGACGAGGCCGTGGTGCCGGTGCGGATCGAGGACGGGCGGTTCGCCGCCGCGCTGCGCCCCGAGGCCCTGCCGGGACCCGGCGGCACCCTGCCGCTCGCCGAGGGGCGCTGGAACCTCTTCCTGCGCGAGCCCGGCCAGAGCGACCCCGAGCAGTACACCCCGGTGTGCGTGGCGCCGGGCAAGGACCGCGGACTCCCGCTCGTGCGCACCCGATCCGGCCGTGACATCAGCCTCAAGCGCCACGCCCACGACGGCCTCCACCTGCGCTCGGGCTCCGCGGTGCCCATGACCGACCGGGGCGGCCCGCGCCAGCGCCGACTGCGCGAGGTGTACGCGGCGCGGCGCGGTGAGCCCCTGCGCGACGCCGTCCTGTACTGCAGCTTCGACGGACGCCAGTACTCGGACTCGCCCCGCGCCGTGCACGAGGAACTGGTCGGCAGAGGCGTCGAGTTGGAGCACCTGTGGGTGGTGCGCGACCAGCAGGTGGCGCTGCCCGAGAGCGCCACGCCCCTCGCCCTGTGGAGCGCCGAGTGGTACGAGGCCCTGGCCCGCTGCCGCTACGTCGTCACCAACACCCAGCTGCCCGCGTGGTTCGAGCGCGCCGAAGGACAGTACGTCGTGCAGACCTGGCACGGCACCCCGCTCAAGCGCATCGGCCGCGACCTCGCGGGCCACGCGTCCGGCGACCGTGCCTACATGGCGACCCTGCCGGGACGCGCCGACCAGTGGAGCCTGCTGGTCTCACCCAACCGCTTCTCGACGCCCCTGCTGCGCGGCGCCTTCGGCTACACCGGGGAAGTCCTGGAGCGCGGCTATCCGCGCAACGACCTGCTGCACGCCGCCGACCGCGCGAAGGTCGCCGCATCCGTGCGCGAGCGGCTCGGCATCCCCGAGGGCAAGCGCGTCGTCCTGTACGCGCCCACCTGGCGCGAGAACCAGCCCAAGCAGGGCGGCCGCTACGGCCTCGACCTCCAGCTGGACCTCGACGCCGCGCGGCGCGCCATCGGCGACGACCACGTGCTCCTGGTCCGCAGGCACTACCTCGTCGGCGGCACCGTCCCCGGCTCGTACTTCGTCCGCGACGTCACGCGCCACCCCGACGTCAGCGAACTGCTCCTGATCAGCGACGTCCTGGTCACGGACTACTCGTCCCTGATGTTCGACTTCGCGCAGACCGGGCGCCCGATGCTCTTCCACACCTACGACCTCGACCACTACCGCGACACCCTGCGCGGCTTCTACTTCGACTTCGAGGCCCAGGCGCCCGGCCCGCTCCTTGCCACCGGCGACGAGGTCATCGAGGCGCTGCGCGACCCGGCGGCCGCCACCGCCGCGTACGCCGACGCGTACGACAGATTCCGCGAGGTCTTCTGCGATCTGGACGACGGGAACGCGGCCGCCGGTGTGGCGGACGCCATGCTCGAAGGGGGCCGCGCATGAGCACGCCGGACTTGCACGACGTCAGCTGCGTCGTGGTCGCGGGCACGGACGTCGAGGCCCTGCGGCAGTCGGTGCGGTCCGTGCTCGACCAGACGATGGCCAACGTGGAGGCGGTCGTCGTCGACCCCGGGGCGGACGGCCCCGCCCGCGACGCCGCGCGGGAGCTCGCCGCCGACCAGCCGCACCGGGTGCGCCTGGTCCGGGCCGGGAGCGCGCTGTCCGTGGCCGCGTCGCGGAATCTCGGGCTCGACGCGGCGCGCGGCCGGTACGTCGTCGTGCTCGGCGAGGGCGAACTCCTGGAGCGGCACGCCTGCCGGAACCTCTTCGACGCCGCGCGCACCTGGGGGGCCGACCTGGTGGCGGGGCGCTGGACGCGGCTCACCGGCGGCAGCGGAAGGAAGGAGCGGGGCCCGAGCTGGCAGGCTCAACTGCACGCGAGGACAAGGGGAGTCGAGAATCTCTCCGACGCCCCCGAGCTCGTCGCCAGGGACTCCCTGATCACCGGATTCTGCGTCCGCCGCGACGTCCTCGACGGCCGGCGTCTGCGGTACGCGGAGGACCTCGACCACAGCGAGGTCCTCTTCGGCGTCGAAGCGGCCCTCGGGGCCCGCGGCATCACCCTCGTGCCGAACCTGATCACCACCCGCCGCGCGGCGCCCGCCCCCGCCCGCGAGAGCCCCGCCCTCGCCGAGGCCAACGACCGCGTCGCCGGGCTCCTCGTGAGCCTGGGCCGCCTCGACCTGTGCGACCGGCGCGAGCGCGCCTTCCTCACCGACCACGTGCTGCCCTGCGCCCGTACGTTCCCGCAGCTCACCGCCGAGGAACGGCGCCGGGCCACGGCCGGGCTCGCCCCGCACCTGGCGGGCCGCGTGGACGCGCGCGCCCTGGACGCGCTCGAACCCGTGGAGCGGGTGTGCGTGCGGCTGCTCGCGGAGGGCGACACGGACGGCGTCCTCGCCGCCGCGTACGCGCTGGGGCGGCCGGGGACCGTCGTCTCGGAGCTGACCGAGCGGGAGGGCACGGTCTACTGGCGCGCGGACGGGCTCGACGACCCGCGCGTACGAGAAGTGCTCGACGTCAGCGAACTCGGCCATCAGTACCGGCAGTTGGGTGATGTGCGGCTCCTGAACCGCCTCACCAAGTGTGCCGTCGACGGCGGCAGGGCGGTCCTCGAAGGGCGGGTCGTGCTCCCCGGCCGCCTGGTGCCCGACCGGCCGCCGCTCACCGCCTGGCTCGATGTGCGGGCGCGCGGCGCGGGGCGGCGGGGCTTCCGCGTACCCGTGGAAGAGGTGCACTACGACGGCGGCGCGGTCGTCTGGCGGGCCACGGTGGGCCTCACCGCCGGTCTGCGGGACCTCGGCATCCGTGACCGCACCTGGGAGCCGCGGCTCGAACTCACCGCGGGCGGGCAGGAGTTGACCACCGAGCTCGTCGCCGAGCCGGAGACCGTGGGGACGAGCCAAGGCTTCACCGTCACCGCCGCGAACAGACTGGAGCTGCGCCTCGCGCCCCGCCACCGCGCCGCGGGCACCCTGCGCGCGGCCCTGCACTACGCCACGCACTTCCGTCCCGCGCGGGGGCTGAGGCTCCGGATGCGGGCCCTGCGCAAGAGGTGGGACAGGCTCAGCGCCCAGCCGTACAAGCTGCGCGTCTACCGCCGCGTGCTGCGGCGGCTGCCCGTCAGCAAGGGCTCGGTGGTCTTCGAGAGCCACATGGGCAGGTGCTACGGCGACAGCCCGCGCGCCGTCCACCAGGAGATCGTCGACCGCGGCCTTCGGCTGCGCTGCACCTGGTCGTACGCCGCATCGCCCGACGGATTCCCCAACTCGGCCCGTCTGGTGCGCCGTTGGTCCTGGCGCTATCTGTGGGCGCTCGGCCGCGCCGAGTTCTGGATCGACAACCAGGGCTTCCCGCACGCACTGCCCAAGCCCCGCCACACCACGTATCTGCAGACCTGGCACGGCTCCGCGTACAAGCGCATGGGCTTCGACGAGGCGCGCCTGAAGACGCAGAACGCCCCGCAGCGCGAGTGGCTCCAGCGGGCCGTCGACCGCTTCGACCACTTCCTGGTCCGCTCCGAGCACGACGTGAACACCCTGGCCCGCGCCTACAACATCCCCGAGGAGCGGCTGCTGCGCTGCGGCTACCCGCGCAACGACCGCCTGGTCGCCGCGCGCGCCAGGGACGAGGCCTCGGGCCGCTTCCCGCGTCCTGCCGTGGCCGCGGACCTCGGCATCCCCGACCACAAGACGGTGGTGCTCTACGCGCCGACGTTCCGCGGTCTGCCCAAGAACAACAAGGCGGTGCGCCTCCCCCTCGACGTACGCAAGTTCGCCGACCGCTTCGGGGACACCCATGTCCTCCTCGTGCGCGCCCACTACATGGAGGCGGCGAGCCTCCCGGTGTGCCCGCCCGGCACCGTCGTCGACGTGTCGGCCCACCACGACGTGAGCGAGCTGCTCTGCCTCGCCGACGTCCTGGTGACCGACTACTCGTCGATCATGTTCGACTTCGCGCTCCTTGACCGGCCGCTGGTGCACTTCGCCCCTGACCTCGACGCGTACGCGGCCGAGCGGGGCAGCTACTTCGCGCTGCGGGACGACGCGGGCGGGCCCGTCGTCGAGACCGAGGAGGAACTGCTGCGCGTGCTCGCCACGCTGAAGCAGGCCGACGGGGCGTGGGCCGAGGCCCGGCGGGCGTTCGCCGCGCGGTTCGGCGCGTACGACCAGGGGCGGGCCGCGGCCGACGCGGTGGACGCGCTCTTCGGGGAGCGGTTCGGGAACGCGGAGAAGTCCGGGAACGCGAAGTCCAGGAACGCGGAGAAGTCCGGGAACACGGAGAAGAGGGACGGCGCATGACCACGACGCTCGCGACCACGACGAAGCTCGCGACCGCGACGAAGAGCCGCGACCTCTTCCTCGTCGCGAACACCGTCGACGAACTCGGCGGCGTCACCGCCTGGGCCCACCAGATGGCCCGGCTCTTCCAGGGCAACGGCCACCGGGTGCACGTCATCGGCGTCCACGAGGCCGAGCTGAAGCTGGTGCTCCCCGACGACCTCGGCTACCCCGTGACCAGCCTCTACCGCGAGCACCCGCAGACCCCGCGCCCGGCACGGGGCCTCGGCCGCCTCAACGTGGTGGCGCGGCGCCGCGAGTCGGCACGGGTCGCCGCCAAGCGCCGCACCGTCGACCGGCTCTCGGAGCTCTTCCGTGCCGCACGCCCCGGCGCGGTCGCCATCGTCACGCAGGTCTGGCCGATGGAGTGGATCAGGGAGGCGGACACCGCGGGCCTGCGCATCATCGGCATGAGCCACGAGTCGTACGCCTACACCCGCGCCTGCCACCGCTACCGCGCGGTCAGGCGCAGTTACCCCTCCGTGGACCGCTGGCTCGCGCTCACCCAGGAGGACGCCGACGACTGGATCGCCGACGGCATGCACAACGTCGGCGCGATGCCCAACGCCCTGGCCCACCTCCCCGCGGTGCCCTCGCCCCGCGACCGGAGGGTGGTGTGCAGCATCGGCAGGCTCGCCGACCAGAAGGGCGTCGACATGCTCGTCGACACCTGGGCGCTCGTGGCCCCGCAGCGCCCCGACTGGACGCTGCGGATCTACGGAGCGGGCGCGGACGAGGCCGACCTCAGGCGGCAGTGCACGCGCCTGGGTCTTGACGGTTCGGTTGAGTGGCGGGGGCGGACCAGCGATGTGCCGGGTGTGCTCGCCGAGAGCTCCCTGTTCGTGCAGTCCTCGCGCGGCGAGGGCTTCCCGCTCGCCCTGATGGAGGCCATGGCGAGCGCGGTGCCGTGCGCGGCCTTCGACTGCGCACCCGGCGTACGCGAGATCGTGCGCCACGGCGAGGACGGCCTGCTCGCCCCCGCCGGTGACATCGAGGCCCTCGCCGACCGCCTCCTGCGCCTCACCGGCAACCCGCGGCTGCGGGACGCGATGGGGGAGCGGGCCCGGATGAACGTGCAGCGGTTCTCCGAGGCGCGGGTGCTGTCGCGCTGGGAGCAGTTGTTCGAGTTGCTGGAGCGTTGAGCGCTGTGCCGTTGCGGTGATGGAACTGCGCGCCGGTGGGGGCTGGTCGCGCAGCTCCCCGCGCCCCTTACGGGGCCTGCCGCCCCGAGCGCGCGAGCAGCGACGACAGCAGGCCCCTGGCCCGGCTTCCGGCGCCGGCAGGGGGCGTGGCGGGGGCGGTCGGCTCAGGGGCGGCCTCGTCCGCGTACCGCGACACCGGCTGCTCCGGCGACTTCGCCTTCTTGCCGCTGATCCGGATCATCGGGAAGCCCGCGACCTCCTCGGCGCCGTGCCACATGTCGTCGCGCCCCTTGAGGAACGCGGCGAGATCGGCGTGGATCGCGTCGTAGTCGCCCCACGTCCCGTAGAACTTGGTGGCCGTGATGCACAGCGGCTTGAGCCCGCTCGCCACCGCGCCCCAGGTCGCCGCGGCCACGCCCGGACAGTGCTCGGCGCGGAAGTCGTCGAGCACGACGATCCCGTCCTGCCCGAGCACCTCCCGGGCCGCCGCGATGTCCGCGTGCACGTGCTCGTACAGGTGCGAGGCGTCGATGTGCACGAAGCGGCAGCTGTCCGCCGCCACGTGCGCGGTGATCCCGGACGACGGCTCCTGGACGATCTGCGGCAGACCGTCGTGGAAGGAGCGGTAGTTGGCCTCGAAGGCGCGGCGCGTGAGCGTGGCGTACGAGCGGCCCATCTCGGCGGAGTTGGCCTCGTCGGGGGCGGGCGAGTCGAAGAGGTCGCAGACCGTGAAGGTCTCCTCCGCGCGCAGATACGCACCCATGAAGATGGCGCTCTTGCCCAGATACGCGCCGAGCTCAAGGAGGTCACCCCGCTGGCTCCGCTCCAGCTGCCGGCTCAGGATCCAGTCGAAGAGCACCTGGTCGACCGGATGGAACCACCCCTTCACATCGGAGAGCCTGCCCGGCCGCGGCAGCTGACCGGAGTCCTGGCCGGTGGCGGTCGCGGTGGCGGTCGCGGACGGGGTGGCTGAAGCGTTCTGCATATCTGGTCCCGGGGATGGGGGAAGGAGGACAGTGCGGCGGACGCGCAGGGCCGTCAGAAGCACGGTTCGTTCGCTAGTAGCGGGGAGTGGGCCGGGAGACGTCGGCCCGCGGCAGCGGCTCGTCCACCGCCCCCGCGGCCGGCGCCGGGTGCCGGTCCGCCAGTGGCGCCACAGACGGTAGACCCCCTGCCTCACCGAGCACCACATGTCTCACAACTCGTTCAGCGGCCCGCCCGTCGTCGTACACGCAGAAGCGGTCTCGGAACGCGGCGCGCAGCTGCGCCGAGCGCGAGCCGCGCCAGTGGCCGGTGGCGAAGATGTCGGTGAGCTCGTCCTCGCTGCGCGCGACCGCGCCCGGCGGGAACTCCCGCACGTCGAAGTAGGTGCCGCGGGCCGCCTCGTACGCCTCCCAGTCGTCGGCGTGCAGGACGACGGGGCGGTCGAGGTTGGCGTAGTCGAACATCAGCGACGAGTAGTCCGTGACCAGGGCGTCCGATGCCAGGCAGAGGGACTCGACGCTCGGGTGGTCCGAGACGTCGATCAGGCGGTCCGTCGAGGACACCAGAGGTGCGCCGTAGGAGTGGTGGGCGCGGGTCAGGACGACGAAGCGGGGGCCGAGGTTGTGCAGCATCCGCTCCAGGTCGAGGGAGCGCAGCTGCGAGTGGCGGTAGTCGCGGTGGGTGGGCGCGTAGAGGATGGCGATGGCGCCCTGGGGGACGCCGAGGGACTCGCGGAGGCGGGCCACGTCGGCGGAGCTGGCCCGCTGGTAGATGTCGTTGCGCGGGTAGCCGTACTCGAGGGTCGTGAACGAGGCGGGGAACACGCGTTCCCAGACCAGGGTCGAGTGCCGGTTCGCCGACAGGACGTAGTCCCATTTGTCGGCGTTGCGCATGAGGGCGGCGAAGTCCATGTCCCGCGCGGCGGCCGGGCGGTCCTGGAGGTCGAGGCCCATCAGCTTCAGGGGCGTGCCGTGCTGGGTCTGGATCATGATCTGGCCGCGCCGCTTGACGAGCCTGCGGTCGAAGTTCACGTTGTTCACGAGGTACTTGGAGCGCGCGAGGGCACTCCAGTACGCCGCCGTGCCGGGGCGGAGCCTGCGGGTCGCCGTCGGCAGGGTGTGGTGGTGGGCCGGGTCGGCGACCCACGCGGTGCGGATGTGCGGGGCGTGCTCGCGCAGCGCGGCTTCCAGGGCGCCGGGGTTGCAGCCGTAGCCGCGTCCCCAGTACGAGGAGAAGAGGGCGCGGTCGGCGCGCAGCGGCAGGCGCAGTTGGATCCGGTAGTGCAGCTGAAGGACGGCGCCCTTGGCGCGGCGCCGCGCGGTGGCCGCGTACCGCCTGGCCCTGGACCGCAGGCGCAGCGCCGTCCACAGGGTGCGGTAGGTGCGGTGCGTGCCCAGGCGCACCAGGCCGTGCCGCACCCGGGTGCGGGCGCGCGGGCGGGTGCCGGGGACGCGGTAGCGGCGGTAGTGGGTGCGGGCCTTGCGCAGGAACTCGGGGCGGCTTTCGCGCGGGAGGCGGTCCCGCTTGGTGAAGACCGTCGAGAGGTGGTCGACCATCCGCCTGAAGAGGAGGGGCCGCCAGGCCGCCGACAGCTCCGGGTGCTCGTCGAGGAACGCGAAGACCCGCTCGTACTGGTCGAAGATCTCGAAGTGCCTGCGGGTCGTGGTGCGCAGGATGCTGCCCCGGCGGCGCTGGAGGTAGTGCACGCAGACCCGGTCGAGGGTGGCGATCGAGCCCGCCTTCATCAGGACCGGGTACGTCCAGGGCGTGTCCTCGTAGAGGCCGGGCGGGAAGGTGAAGCCCTCGCGCTCGATGAAGTCGCGGCGGTAGGCCTTGTTCCAGGCGACCATCAGGAGCCTGAGCAGGCCGGGCCGGTCGCTGAGGCGGAAGGGGACGTTGCCGTCCTCCTTGAGGAGGCTCGCGAACTGGTTGCGCACGGCTTCGCCGGACCAGAACGTGCGCGCGTAGTCGTAGATCAGGACGTCCGGCTCGTCCGTCTCCTTGAGGCGGTCGGAGATCGCGTGCAGGGAGTCCGGGGTAAGGGTGTCGTCGCTGTCCAGGAAGATGAGGTAGTCGCCGTCCGCGTGCTCCATGCCCGCGTTCCGTGCCCGGCCGAGGCCGACGTTCTCCTTGAGGTGGACGGCTTTCACCCGGGTGTCACGGGCCGCGCATTCGTCGATGAGGGCGCCGCACGCATCCGGTGAGCAGTCGTCGACCACGATCAGTTCGAGGTCCGTGAACGATTGACCGAGGACGGATTCGAGGCATGCGTGCAGATACGCCTGCACCTTGTACACGGGCACGATGACACTGAACCGGGGCAAGGCACATCCATGGGTCGGCGCGGGCTACTGCCCGGCAACGCCCCGGCGGCCGGTCGAGTTACGCCATATGCGGCATACGGGGGATGGACGCGAGTGAGGCGGCCCGGGTGGCGGGCCGCCTCACTCACCGAACATATGCACCTGTGCCGTCACCGAACAGACGCGCCTGTGCCGTGGACGGCCCGCTACTTGACCGCGCCCGCCATCACGCCGGACACGAACTGCCGCTGGAACGCGAAGAACACGGCCAGCGGGATCACCATCGAGATGAACGCGCCGGGCGCCAGGATCTGCACGTTGTCACCGAAGGACCGCACCTGCTGCTGGAGCGCGACCGTGATCGGCGGGCTCTCGGAGTCGGCGAAGATCAGCGCGATCAGCATGTCGTTCCAGACCCAGAGGAACTGGAAGATGCCGAGCGAGGCGATCGCGGGCGCGCCGAGCGGCATCACGACCCGGAAGAAGAGCCGCAGTTCACCGGCTCCGTCCAGGCGTGCCGCCTCCAGGAGTTCGCGGGGGATCTCCGCGAAGAAGTTCCGCAGGAGGAAGATCGCGAACGGCAGGCCGAAGGCCACGTGGAAGACGACCACACCGGCCGTCGTCTCGAAGATGCCGATCGCACCGAAGATCTTCGACACCGGGAGCAGCGCCACCTGCACCGGCACCACGAGCAGCCCGACGACGCCGATGAACCACCAGTCGCGCCCCGGGAACTCCATCCACGCGAAGGCATATCCCGCGAGGGACCCGATGATCACGACGAGCAGCGTCGCCGGGACGGTGATCATGATGCTGGACAGGATCGAGTCGGTGATCGTCTCGTCCTTGAGCAGGTTCGTGTAGTTGTCGAGCGTCATCTGCGAAGGCGTGGAGAAGACCTTCCACCAGCCGCTCTCCGCCATGTCGGCCGAGCTGCGCAGCGAGCCGAGCAGCAGACCGACCGTCGGCACCAGCCAGAAGAGCGCGATGACGGCGAGAAAGGCGCGTACGAGGCTGCCGCTGAGGACGGACGCGATCCGCCCGCCCAGCGACTGCTTCGCCTTCACCACTTCGACTTGGGTGGTCATCGCCGAGCCTCCCGTCGAAGTCGCCGCACGTTGAAGAGCATCACCGGGATCACGAGGAGGAAGAGCAGCACGGCGATCGCGCTCGCCACGCCCGAATCCTTGTCGAGGAACGCGGAGTTGTAGAGCTGGAGCGCCAGGACGTTCGCGTCGTCCTTCGAGGAGTTCGGCGCGATGATGAAGATCAGGTCGAAGATCTTCAGTACGTTGATCATGAGCGTGACCGCCACCACCGCGAGCACCGGCGCGAGGATCGGCACCGTGATCCTGCGGAACACCTGCCACTCGTTGGCGCCGTCCACGCGGGCGGCCTCCAGGAGTTCACGCGGCACGCTGGCCAGACCGGCCGCGATCAGGACCATCGCGAAGCCCACCCAGATCCACAGGTACGAGCCGATGACCGCGGGCGTGATGAGGGACGGGCCGAGCCAGTCCACGCCGTTGTACGGCTCGCGGAAGTTCGATGCGGGGAAGCGTAGTTGGGCCCCGTCGGCTTCCTTGGGGAGCGCGAAGGTGCCGTCGCCCGCGGCCTCGGCCGATGCCACGACCTTGCCGTCCTTGACGGCCTCGACCGTGATCCCGGCGTAGCCGAACTCGGCCTTGTCCGGGGCGTTGACCTCGCCCCGCCCCTTGCCGCGCGTGAAGTCCTGCCAGGCCGTGCCGGTGACCTTGTCGGGGTCCGGCTTCGCGGCCGTGGCGGACTCGGCGTCGTCCGGCATGTTGTCCGGCGCGACACCGGTCAGCGGCAGGGCCACCGGAGTGCCCGCGCTCACCGCCTCGCGCGTGACGAAGGCGCCGCCGCCCGCCGACTTCAGCGGTGACTCCGTACTGGGATGCGCCTGCGGGAAGGCGGACGACTCGGCGAACGTGTCGTGCACCCCCACGAAGACGGCGTTGGCCACACCCCGTTCGGGGTCCGACTCGTACACGAGCCGGAAGATGATGCCTGCCGCGAGCATCGAGATCGCCATCGGCATGAAGATGACCAGCTTGAACGCCGTGCCCCAGCGGATGCGTTCGGTGAGCACGGCGAAGATCAGGCCGAGACCGGTCGCGACCGTCGGGGCGACCACCACCCAGATCGCGTTGTTCTTGATCGCGGTGAGGATGGTGTCGTCCGTGAACAGGGTCTTGTAGTTGCCGAACGCCGTGAAGTCGCCCGACTTGTCGAAGAAGCTGCGGAAGACGGAGTACCCGATGGGGTAGAGGACGAGCGCGCCGAGCAGCACCAGGGCGGGTGCGAGGAAGAGCACCGCCACGGATTTGCGCGTACCGGTCACGCTCTTGCGCGGTTTCGGATCCGGGGGCAGCGCCACGTTCGGCGTGCCCCCGGCGTTCGCGGACGCCACCGCGTCAGTCCTTGTAGGCCTTGGCGGCGGCCGTCTCCAGCGCCTTCTGCGTGCCCTCGACGTCCTTCGGGTTCTTCAGGAAGTCCTGCAGCGCCTTCCACTCACCCTTGCCCGGCGTGCCGCCGAAGGCCTGCGGGGCCTGGTCGGACATGTCGTAGCGGATGTCGTCGCCCGCCGCGATCAGCGCCTTGGCGATGCCCCGCTGCACGTCGTTCGGGTACGCCGCCAGATCGAGGCTCTTGTTCGGCGAGACGAAGCCGCCCGCCTCCGCCCAGATCTTGGCCGAGTCCGGCGACGCGAGGAAGGTGAGCAGCGCCTGGGCGCCCTTGCTGTCCTTGAGCGCCACGGCGGCGTCACCGCCGACGACCGCGGGGGACTCATTGCCGACCGCGGGGAACGGGAACACCTTGGCGTCCGTGCCGATCTCGGCCTTCGTCTCCGATATCGGCAGCGAGACCATGTCGCCCTCGAAGACCATGCCCGCCTTGGGCTGGTCGCCGCCGGTGAAGGTCTGCTTCACGGAGGCGGGGAACTCGGTCTGCAGCGCGCCGTCCGCGCCGCCCGCGACGAAGCCCTTCTTGCCGAAGACCTCACCGAGCGTGGTCAGCGCCTCCTTCACGGAGGGGTCCGTCCACTTGATCTCGTGCTCCGCGAGATCGTCGTACTTCTCCGGGCCCGCCTGCGAGAGGTAGATGTTCTCGAACCAGTCGGTGAGGGTCCAGCCGTCGGCGCCCGCGACCGAGATCGGCGGCACGCCGGAGTCGTACACGGTCTGGGCCGTCTTCATGAAGTCGGCCCAGGTCTTGGGCGCCTTGGCGCCCGCGTTGTCGAAGACCTGGGTGTTGTACCAGATCAGGGACTTGTTGGCGGCCTTGAAGTACACGCCGTACTGCTTGTCGTCGACGGCCCCGAGATCCTGCCAGCCCTGCGAGTAGTTCTTGTCGAGCTGCTTCTGCGCCTCGGGCCCGACCGGCTTGGCCCACTTGTTCTCCACGGCCTGCTCGATCGCGCCGACCTGCGGAAGCATCGCGACGTCCGGCGGCTGACCGCCCGCGACCTTCGACTCCAGGAAGCTGATGATCGGGTCCTGGGCGGGTACGAAGGTGACCTTGGCCCCGGTCCGCTTCTCGAACTCGTCGAGAACCTTGAGGAAGACCTTCCGCTCCGAGCCGCCCCATACGGCGGCGACGGAGACCGTCTGCCCGTCCAGCTTGGGCAGTTGAACGGCGGCGGCGCTCTCCTTGCCGCCGTCCTTGTCCCCGCCGTCCTTGTCGCCGCTGTCGTCCCCGCCGCATGCGGTGACGGTGAGCGCGAGCGCGCCCGCGACGCATGCCGCGGCGAATTTGGCTGTGGTACGCCGGTGTTGCGGTGCCCTGCGTGTACGAAGACTGCTGCGCATCACTGCCCCGTTTCTCTGCCCCGACGTGTCCCGTGCGGCCTGTCTACGCCCGCGCGGGGAGAGGCGGCAAGAGCGCCAACCATGACAACTGGTTGATCGTGATGGCGTTGTGACGTGCCGTCATGAGCTGCGGGTCGCTCCCGTTGTGGGCAGGCGTTCCGCAGGGCGGAACGGGTGGGCACAACGCCGAAGCTGCCGGGCATCGATAAACAGGGCGCCCGGCAACGGAAACGGTGCAGAGCTACAGCAAGGACGGCACCTGATCCGCGGAGACGGACCGCGCGGCCCGCTCCAACGCACTGGCGAGCAACGCCAAGTCCGTCGGCCCATTCCCGAGTTCGCGAACCGGACGCCGGGCAGGGGGATCCCCCATCCGCTCCCACTCCAGCGGAACGACCGTGGGCCGCACCGTGGACGTACGAGGAATGCGCCCGGTGACCCGCCCCGCCTGGAAGGGACTCACCCGCCCCTCGGCGGTACGAAGCTCCCCCCGCCCGGGAGCAGGCTCCTCCGGCCCAGGAGCAACCGCGTCCAGGACAACCCGCAGCGCGGCCCGCCGCCCCAACTCCGTCTCAGGAGTCCGCTCGCTGCGCGCCGTGGTGGCAACCAGATGCACCCCGAGCCGCTCCCCGTCCCTGGCCACAGCCTCGAGCGCCCGCACGACAGACCCTGCGGCAGGCCGCCCCGGCGACCCCAGGGCAGGCGAGAGCAGGGCGTCGAAGTCATCGACGAGCACGACGAGCCGAGGCAACGGCGGCCCCGGCTCGGCCCCCTTGCGGGCGGCAGCGACAGGCCGCAGCCGCATCGTGGAACTCGGCGGCGGATCAAGATCACCCCCGCCACCCCCACTGCCCGCACCGACTCCGCTGCCAGCACCGACTCCACTGCCCGCACCGCCCCCGCCACCCCCGCCGGCCGGAGGCGCCTGCGCATGCCACTCCGTGAACCCGAGCCGCCCCAGCAGCTCGGCCCGCCGCTTCAGCTCGGCGGTCAGGGACTGGGCGAACTCCCGCATCCGGACAGGGTCGTTGGCGGCGAGATGGGTCGTGACGTGCGGCAGGTCCATGCAGACCGCGAGGCCCTCGACGAGCCGGACGTTCGCCCCGTTCGTTCCGCTGCCGCCGCTCCCCGTGGTGTCCCGCCCGTCGATGAGGACCATGCCGAGCCGGTCCGGCCGCTCCGCCGCGGCCAGCGAGGCGGCGATGGAGCGCAGCAGCTCCGTACGCCCGCTCCCCGAAGGGCCCTCGGCCAGCACATGCGGGCCCTCGGTGGCGAGGTCCACGACCACAGGACCCCGCGGCCCCGCCCCGAGCACCGTCCAGGCCCGCCCGCCCAGCGCCTCGGGATCATCGGCGGCCGCGGCCCACCGCGCCATCAGGGAGGCGGGGGTGGCCCGTGCGAGCCCCAACTCGTCCAGGAGCCGTGCCATTTGGGGCAAGGGAGCGGACACGCGCGCGTGGCCGTCGCCGGGCGCCCCGTCCGTACGGAACGGCGCAAGGGCGCGGGCGAACCGCTCGGCCCAGGCCTGCGACACCGCGTCCACCGCGGCGACGGTGCCGTGCCCCGCGGGGCGCCCGTCCGCGGTCCGCAGCAGCCGCAGCGCGGTGGCCACGTCGCCGCTGAGCAACGCGACGGCACCGCACGCGCGGAAGGCGGGCGACACGGAGCAGGCCGCTTCGTACGTGGCGGACACCGGCGACGCGGGCGACGCGGCGGGGGTCTCGGCCAGGCAGACGACATGGATCCCGGCGGTGGCCCCTTCCCGCGCAAGGCGCACCACGGCTTCGCGCAGCCCGGCGGAGCCGGGGTCGCCGTCCACCACGACGACGGTGCGGGGCCCGGCGTCCACAGAGCTTTCGGCCGGGCCTTCGGCAGAGCTGTCGGGGGCGGCGGTCGTTGCCCTGTCCGCCACGAAATCATCGAGGCGCCGCAGCAGCTCTCCCGTGCGCGCGGCCGCCTGCTCGCGGTCGTAGGCGAGGAGGAGGCGGCAGTCCTGGCCGTGCGTGGGCCGCAGGTGGGGGAGCCAGCCGAGCCAGGACCACTCGGCGGCGCGCTCCGGTGTGGGCCGTGCGCGGTCCGTGCTGAGCAGCACGATCTCCAGGGCGTCGGGGGAGTGCAGCGCCGCGAGCTGGGCGACGACGGCACGGGCGAGCCCCGTGAGCCGCTCGCGCGGTCCCGCGAGGCCGAGCGCGCCCGCCTCCCGCAGGCTGACCGTCACGGGGACGGCGGGCAGCAGGCCGCGCTCGTCCGGGGCCGCGCGGTCGACCGTGCCGAGCCGGACCGCGAGCGCCTCGGCGTGGCCGGGGCCCCGCTCCCAGAGCCGGGGGCCGGGACCGAGCGCCGTGAGCAGCAGGGCCGCGGGATCGGGCCAGGACTCCGGGGTCCGCGCGGCGGCGGCCACCGCGAGGTCCTCGGGGGTGGGGCCCGCCGGCTGCGGGGGCGCGGCCTCGCTCCCCGTGCCGTACACGTCGTCCTCGTGGCCCGCCGGGCCGTGCTCGTCGTCACGGGCGCCCGTGAGCCGCCGGGCCCAGGCCGAGAGGCCGCTTCGCTTGCGCAGGCCGCGCGGCACGGTCGTCCCGCGCGCGGGGGTGCCGGTGCGGGTGCTCTCGGCGTCCGGGGCGCCGCCCTGCTGCGGCACGAGTGGCACATCGGTGAGGGACGTCTGGCCGTACGCAGCGGCCTGGCCGCCCTCGCCCGCGGCGCCCCAGCCGGCCGATCCGTACGCATGGTGGGTGCCCTCGGAGGGCGTCGTGCGGCCCGCTTCCGAGGGAGCGCTCCTGGGGTCGTCCAGGGGGGTGTCCTGTGGGGCGTAGCCGCAGGCGGCGACCCGCACGCGCACGTGCCCCTCGCCATCCGGAGCCGTCGGCAGCGCGCCGCCCGTCCCGTCCCCCGCCGTGAGCCGCAGGGCGGACTCGCCGAGCCGCAGCAGGGAGCCGGGGGTCAGGCGCACCGGGCGGTCGGTGATCTCGCGGCCGTCCACCGTCGTGCCGTTCGTGGACCCCAGGTCCGTGACGGTGACCTGGCCGTCCGGGGCGAGCGTCACCGCGCAGTGCAGCCGCGAGACGTCCGGGTCGTCCAGCGGGACGTCCGCGTCCGCCGAGCGGCCCACGCGGATCTGGCCGCCGTGCAGGAGGTGCACACCGCCCGCGTCGGGGCCCGCGACCACGTGCAACTGGGCGGCGGCTCCCGCGAGTTCGGGTCCTGGCTCGGCGGGCGAGCCGAGCGACAGCACCGCGCCGTCGATCAGCGGGGGCTCCCCGAGGGTGCAGCGCTGCGCGTCGAGCCGCTCCGACTCCGCATACAGGACGACGGGTCCGTCACCGCCCGCGACGGCGGCGGCGAGGCCCGAGGCGACCGTGGCGAGCGCGGTCCCGGCAGGGGCGGTGACAAGCACGTCACAGGCGCCGCGCGGCGCGGCAGGACGGCCTTGGGGCTCGGCGGTCTGGCCGCTGCGCGGCCCGAGGACGGTCAGCCGGATCTGCATCGCCGTCAGCGGTCCCTTCTGCCCTTGCCGCAGGGCACGGGGACTCGCGCTGTGATTCCCCCCACCGCACACGGCCACGTCGGCCAGTAACAGATAGGCATCTTCGCACCTGCCACCGACAACACGCCCGGCGGCCACCAGTAAGTGATCTTGATTGGTCGGCTCTGCTCGGAAAAGTGCCTGCTTGGACCGTTGCGATCGCCGGTCACCGCGGGGTGGCGAAGGTCAATTCGCCGTCCATCGGCAACCAACGGCCTCAGTGGGGCGTCTTTCCACCGAACAGCAGTCGGGTCACCCGGCGGCCGGCACGGAATGTGACCGGCCGGTGCCCCGTTCGGCGGCACTACAGTGGGTCGGAACACCTTCCGGCGGGTAGCCGGGTCCGGACAGACCAGCCAGATCAGCAGGGAGCATGACGTGCGGCCGGTAGGCAGCAAGTACCTGCTCGAGGAGCCGCTCGGGCGCGGCGCCACGGGCACCGTCTGGCGAGCCCGCCAGCGTGAGACCGCGGGTGCCGAGGCGGCCGTTCCCGGTCAGCCGGGCGAGACCGTCGCGATCAAGGTCCTCAAGGAGGAGCTCGCCAACGACGCGGACATCGTGATGCGCTTCCTGCGCGAGCGCTCCGTCCTGCTCAGGCTCACGCACCCGAACATCGTGCGGACCCGTGACCTGGTCGTCGAGGGCGAGCTCCTCGCCCTCGTCATGGACCTGGTCGAGGGCCCCGACCTGCACCGCTATCTCCGCGAGAACGGCCCGTTCTCGCCGGTCGGAGCGGCCCTCCTGACCGCCCAGATCGCCGACGCCCTCGCCGCGAGCCACGCGGACGGAGTCGTGCACCGCGACCTGAAGCCCGCGAACGTCCTGCTCAAGCAGGATGCCGACGGCTCGATGCACCCGATGCTCACCGACTTCGGCATCGCGCGCCTCGCCGACTCCCCGGGCCTGACCCGCACCCACGAATTCGTCGGCACGCCCGCGTACGTGGCGCCCGAGTCCGCCGAGGGCCGCCCGCAGACCAGCGCGGTCGACATCTACGGCGCGGGCATCCTCCTGTACGAGCTCGTCACCGGCAGCCCGCCGTTCGGCGGCGGCTCGGCCCTCGAAGTCCTGCACCAGCACCTGAGCGCCGAACCGCGCCGCCCCTCCACGGTCCCGGACCCCCTGTGGACGGTCATAGAGCGCTGCCTCAGCAAGAACCCCGACCACCGCCCCAGCGCCGAGAACCTCGCGCGCGGCCTGCGGGCCGTCGCGGACGGCGTGGGCGTGCACGCGTCCAGCGCGCAGATCGCGGCGGCGGAGGGCGTCGGCGCCCTCCTCATGCCCGACCCGGCGCCCGCCACGGTCCCGGGGACGGCCGGCGCCGCCGACCCCACCCAGGTCCTGCCGAGCAACGCGGGGTCGTACGACCCGAACGCGGCGACGAGCGTCATGCAGAGCACCGGCTCCGGTCCCGGCGCGGGAGACGCGGGCGGCAACCGCGGCGCGGCCGACCCGACGGCCGTCATGCCGCCGGTGCCGCCGAACCAGCCCGGCGCGGACCCGAACGACCCGCACCCCTGGCAGAACCAGATGCGGGCGGCCCGCGACCGCAACGAACAGACGCAGGTCCAGTCGTACCTCGACCCCAACGACGACCCGCTGCGCCGTCGCCGCCCCCAGCGCCAGGTGCAGCAGCCGCAGCCGCAGCAGCGCCCCCAGCAGTACGCGCCGCAGCAGCAGCGTCAGCAGCCCCAGCAGCAGTACGCCCCGCAGCCCCAGCAGCAGCCGCGCCAGTACGCGCCGCCGCAGCAGACGCCGCCCCAGCAGCCGCCGGCCGGACGGCCGCCGCGCGAGCCCAGGCAGCGCGGCTCGAACCCGAACCGGATGAAGATCCCGGGTCTCGGCTGCCTCAAGGGGTGCCTCTTCACGCTGATCATCCTCTTCGTGGCGAGCTGGCTCGTCTGGGAGCTGAGCCCGCTCCAGGAGTGGATCGGCACGACGAAGGGCTACTGGGACCAGCTGACGGACTGGTACGACACCGCCTCCGGCTGGATAGGGAAACTGGGCGGCAATTAGCGGTCCCGCGGTCAGTGATGGGCGAATCCCCTCCCGACTCTGGGGATTTGTCGACACCTGCGGGGTGATTTCTGCTCCTGGAGTGAAGGTTGGCGTCGAGGCCGCGTAGCTTTGTCGCCAACACGCATCCGTAGGAGCAGTCTTGGCACGCAAGATCGGCAGCCGGTACACCGCCCACCAGATCCTTGGTCGGGGCAGCGCCGGCACGGTGTGGCTCGGCGAGGGACCCGAGGGTCCCGTCGCCATCAAGCTGCTGCGCGAGGACCTGGCGTCCGACCAGGAGCTCGTCGGCCGCTTCGTCCAGGAGCGCACGGCTCTGCTCAGCCTCGACCACGCGCGCGTGGTGGGCGTCCACGACCTGGTGGTCGACGGCAACGACCTCGCCCTGGTCATGGACCTGGTCCGCGGCACGGACCTGCGCACCCGCCTCGACCGTGAGCGGCGCCTGGCCCCGGAGGCGGCGGTGGCGATCGTGGCCGACGTGGCCGACGGCCTCGCGGCGGCGCACGCGGCGGGGATCGTGCACCGTGACGTGAAGCCGGAGAACGTACTCCTCGACATGCAGGGCCCGCTCGGCCCCGGCGGCTCGCACCCCGCCCTCCTCACGGACTTCGGCGTCGCCAAGCTGATCGACTCCCCGCGCCGCACCCGCGCGACGAAGATCATCGGTACGCCGGACTACCTCGCCCCCGAGATCATCGAGGGCCTGCCTCCGCGCGCGGCCGTCGACATCTACGCCCTCGCGACGGTCCTGTACGAACTCCTGGCGGGCTTCACTCCGTTCGGCGGCGGCCACCCCGGAGCGGTCCTGCGCCGCCACGTGACGGAGACCGTCGTCCCCCTCCCCGGCATCCCGGACGAGCTCTGGCAGCTGATGGTCCAGTGCCTGGCGAAGGCCCCGGCGTCGCGCCTGCGGGCCTCGGAGCTCGCGGCGCGGCTGCGGGAGCTGCAGTCGCTGGTGGTGGGGATGCCGCCGCTGGACGTGGACGAGCCGGACACGGAGCCGCTCGCGGAGGAGGCGGAGGAGGAGCCCGCGCCGGAGCCGGCTCCCGGCGCCCCTCGCCGCGGTGCGGTCCCTCTCGTCCCCGGAGCGACCACGCCCGACTCGAACCGCGACACCCACACCTCCATGCGTGTCCCGGGCCCCGATGAGCTCGCCGGGGGCGCCCGGGGCACGGCCCGCGCGCCCCGCGCCTCGGGTGCGGCCCGCCCCGGCTCGGCCCGCCACCGCGCGTCGGCCCGCCGCCGCAGGATCACGCTCGGCGTGGCGGGGGCGGTCCTGGTGGCCGCGGCGGGCATCGGCACCTGGGCCGCCACGAACGGCGACGACGCGGACGCGACACCCCAGGACACCAAGAACTCCTCCCCGACGGCGCCATAACCCTGCGGGGCAGGGGCGCGGCGGCCCGGTGGCCCCTGCGGGCCGGCTCCTGTCCCGGCGCTCCGCGCCGGATCTTTCCCGCCCACCCACCCGATTACCCGGCAGGACGCGGTTGCCGGGTGGGTGCCTGCGTAGGGGGTCGGGCATCTGCGGCGCCTGGTGACCCCTGTCCCGGCGCTTCGCGCCGGATGTCTCCCGCCCACCCACCCGATTACCCCGGGTCGATGGGTGGGCGGGTGGGAAGGATCCGGCGCGAAGCGCCGGGACAGGACCGGCCCGAACCGACCGGCAGGACCCCCGAACCGACCGGCAGGACCGCTCCAGCCTCAGCCAGGCAGCCAGGCAGCCAGTGAAGCCAAGGGCGGCACCCCCACCTCTTACCGGGAAACTCCGCCGCGAAGCGGCGGGACAGAACCGGGCCGGAACAAGCCCCGGCCGCGCCGCCCGGCCGGGCGGCGGACGGGGACCCGTAGCCGCGAGGAAGGACCGCTTGCCCTCAGCCGTTAGGCTGGACCCGTGGCAGTCGTCGATGTATCCGAAGAGCTCAAGTCCCTCTCCTCGACCATGGAGTCGATCGAGGCCGTCCTGGACCTCGACAAGCTGAGGGCAGACATCGCTGTGCTCGAGGAGCAGGCGGCCGCGCCGTCCCTGTGGGACGACCCGGAAGCGGCACAGAAGATCACCAGCAAGCTGAGCCACCTCCAGGCGGAGGTGCGGAAGGCCGAGGCCCTGCGCGGGCGTATCGACGACCTCAGCGTGCTCTTCGAGATGGCCGAGGAGGAGGACGACCCGGACACCCGCGCCGAGGCCGAGACCGAGCTCACGGCCGTCAAGAAGGCGCTGGACGAGATGGAGGTCCGCACCCTCCTCTCCGGTGAGTACGACGCCCGCGAGGCGCTCGTCACCATCCGCGCGGAGGCCGGCGGCGTCGACGCCTCCGACTTCGCCGAGAAGCTGCAGCGCATGTACCTGCGCTGGGCCGAGCGCCACGGCTACAAGACGGAGCTCTACGAGACGTCGTACGCGGAAGAGGCCGGCATCAAGTCGACCACCTTCGCCGTCCAGGTCCCGTACGCCTACGGAACGCTCTCGGTCGAGCAGGGCACCCACCGCCTGGTGCGCATCTCGCCCTTCGACAACCAGGGCCGCCGCCAGACCTCCTTCGCGGGCGTCGAGATCCTCCCGGTCGTCGAGCAGACGGACCACATCGAGATCGACGAGTCCGAGCTGCGCATCGACGTCTACCGTTCGTCGGGCCCCGGCGGCCAGGGCGTCAACACGACCGACTCCGCGGTCCGCCTGACGCACCTGCCGACCGGCATCGTCGTCTCCTGTCAGAACGAGCGCTCGCAGATCCAGAACAAGGCGAGCGCGATGAACGTCCTCCAGGCCAAGCTCCTCGAGCGCCGCCGCCAGGAGGAGCAGGCGAAGATGAACGCCCTCAAGGGTGACGGCGGCAACTCCTGGGGCAACCAGATGCGTTCGTACGTCCTGCACCCGTACCAGATGGTGAAGGACCTGCGCACGGAGTTCGAAGTGGGCAACCCCGAGTCCGTGTTCAACGGCGAGATCGACGGATTCCTGGAAGCGGGAATTCGCTGGCGCAAGCAGCAGGAGAAGTAAGCGCCGCTTTATCGACAAGGCAACTGCCGCCCATCAGGCGGCAGTTGCCTTTTACGTCACAGTCACATCTCCGTAGGCCGGTCAACTCCTGCTATTTCAGACATCGCGCGCGCAACGACCTTGACGTGTCTGGGGAAACTGGAAAGGCTAGCGAGCGGCATGCGTATCTCTGGGGCGCGTGTGATCTGTGGGGGCGGATTCAGCGCTCCTGACGAAACGCAGTCCCGGGCGCTGCCTCACTGACGATTCAGCTACTGGGGGTAGCAGCCAGATGACCAAGAAGACGCGGATCCGCGTGGCACGCATAGCGGCCGGAGCGGTGATCGCCGCCGGTGCTTCGCTGACCGCCGCCGGTGCCGCCTCGGCCCTCGACGTCGGTGTCGACCTCGGTGGTGCGAAGGCCAGCGCCAGCGCCGACGAGAACGGCATCGGTGTCGACGTCGGCATCGGTGACGACGACGAGCCGACCGAGGAGCCCACGGAGATTCCGACGGAGCCCACCGAGGAGCCGACGGAGCCGACCGAGGAGCCCACCGAGCCCACGGAGGAGCCGACCGAGCCCACCGAGGAGCCCACGGAGCCCACCGAGGACCCGACGGACCCGGGTACGCCCACCGAGGACCCGACGGACCCCTCCGACCCGGGTACGCCCACCGAGGACCCGAGCAACCCGGGTAACGGCAACGGCACCGGCGGCAACGACAACGACCCCGACGGCGGCTCCAACCCCGTCGAGCAGGGCAAGGGCAAGGACAGCCTGACCGACACCGGCTCCACCCCGGTCGAGCAGGGTGACAAGGCCGACAAGGGCGAGCTCGCCGAGACGGGCGCCGCCGAGACCACGTTCCTGCTGATCGGCGCCGCGACGATGATCGCCGGCGGCATCGGCTTCCGCGTTCTGCCGCGCTTCGTCGGCAACCGCGGCGCAGCTGCCTGATCAGCAGTCGCCTGACACAAGGGCAAGCCTCGCGTCACGGAGACGTACGCGGCGCATGACATGACAGAAGGGCCCGGAGCAGCCAGCTCCGGGCCCTTCTGGTGTCCTGGCGCGCGCCTCGGGCGCGCTCAAGCGGTCTGGTGCGCCAGCAGGGCCACCGCCGCGATCAGCACCACGAGCACCCCTATCAGGGCCGCGGGGCTGAGACCGCCGAACGGTCCCTCCTGCTGCAAGCGCTCGCGGCTGGCCCGGCACACGGGGCAGCGGCCCTCACTCACGGGCCCCGCGCAGTTCGCGCACACCAACCTGTCATGGGTCATGCGCTCCTCCTCCCGCACAGTTACAGCCTGCCCAACGCTAGGGGGAACGCAACCGTTCCCCCTACCACTGTGCCAGCTTCCACGAATTTCGGCGCGGCCCGCCCGTCCTCGTCGGTTTCCGACTGTTACGTTCCGTGGTATATCCGCGACAATTCGCGCAACTCAGGACGCTGACTGCGCTCGCGTACCGGCTTCGCGTATGGTCACGCTCACCTACCCCCGGCGACCCGTGGTGCATCCGTGATCCGATTCGACAACGTCTCCAAGGCCTACCCCAAGCAGACCCGGCCCGCCCTCCGGGATGTCTCTCTGGAGATCGAGAAGGGCGAGTTCGTCTTCCTGGTGGGCTCCTCCGGCTCCGGAAAGTCCACCTTCCTGCGGCTCGTCCTCCGCGAGGAGCGCACCAGCCACGGCCAGGTGCACGTCCTCGGCAAGGACCTCGCCCGCCTCTCCAACTTCAAGGTGCCGCACATGCGGCGCCAGTTGGGCACCGTCTTCCAGGACTTCCGGCTCCTTCCGAACAAGACCGTCGGCGAGAACGTCGCCTTCGCGCAGGAAGTCATCGGCAAGTCCCGCGGCGAGATCCGCAAGTCCGTGCCCCAGGTCCTCGACCTCGTCGGTCTCGGCGGCAAGGAGGACCGGATGCCCGGCGAGCTCTCCGGCGGTGAGCAGCAGCGCGTGGCGATCGCGCGCGCGTTCGTCAACCGCCCGAAGCTCCTGATCGCCGACGAGCCGACCGGCAACCTCGACCCGCAGACCTCGGTCGGCATCATGAAGCTGCTCGACCGGATCAACCGGACCGGCACGACCGTCGTCATGGCGACCCACGACCAGCAGATCGTGGACCAGATGCGCAAGCGGGTCATTGAGCTGGAGAAGGGCCGTCTCGTCCGCGACCAGTCGCGCGGCGTCTACGGCTACCAGCACTGACGACCCGTACTGATCCACTGCACTGATCCACTGAAAGGGAGCCATGCGCGCCCAGTTCGTCCTGTCGGAGATCGGCGTCGGTCTCCGCCGTAATCTCACGATGACCTTCGCGGTCATCGTCTCCGTGGCCCTCTCGCTCGCCCTGTTCGGCGGCTCGTTGCTCATGCGCGACCAGGTGAGCACGATGAAGGGCTTCTGGTACGACAAGGTCAACGTCTCGATCTTCCTCTGCAACAAGGCCGACGCGGAGCAGGACCCGAAGTGCGCCAAGGGCGCGGTCACGAACGAGCAGAAGGACCAGGTCAAGACGGACCTGGAGAAGATGCCCGTCGTGGACAAGGTCGAGTACGAATCGTCCGACGAGGCGTACAAGCACTACAAGGAGCAGTTCGGCGACTCCCCGCTGTCCAGCTCCCTCACGCCGGACCAGATGCAGGAGTCGTACCGCATCAAGCTGAAGGACCCGGAGAAGTACCAGGTGGTCGCGACCGCCTTCTCCGGGCGTGACGGCGTGCAGTCCGTGCAGGACCAGAAGGGCATTCTGGAGAACCTCTTCGAGCTGCTCAACGGCATGAACTGGGCCGCGCTGGCGGTGATGGCGCTGATGCTCGTCGTCGCGCTGATGCTGATCGTCAACACGGTGCGTGTTTCCGCGTTCAGCCGGAGACGTGAAACCGGGATCATGCGGCTCGTCGGCGCGTCCAGCTTCTACATCCAGATGCCGTTCATCATGGAGGCCGCCGTCGCGGGTCTCATCGGCGGCGGTGTCGCCTGCGGAATGCTCCTCGTGGGCCGGTACTTCCTGATCGACCACGGCCTCGCGCTCTCCGAGAAGCTGAGCCTGATCAACTTCATCGGGTGGGACGCGGTCCTGACCAAGCTGCCGCTGGTGCTCGCCATCAGCCTGCTGATGCCCGCGCTCGCGGCCTTCTTCGCGTTGCGCAAGTACCTCAAGGTGTGACAAGACCCGCCTGTGAGGAAGGGCGCTGTACGGTTCAACCGACCGTACGGCGCCCTTCGTTGTCCTAGACTCACCGGCATGTCAGGCCCCGACCGGTTCTGCGACCGGCTCTCCCGGCCCCGCCGTATTCGCCGCGGGGCGACCCTGACATTGGTCTTCGCGAGTGTGCTCGCCACCGGCGCGGCCACCGGCTCCTGGAGCGAGGTGGCAGAGGCGGGCCGGAAGTCGCCCGCTCCCTCCACCCGTTCCGTCGCAGCGTCCGGTGACGCCGCGGACGAAGCCGCCGATGCCGCGGCCGAGGCGATGGCCGACGGCAAGTCCGGCAAGAAGGCCGCGGAGGACGCCGTCAGCCGCAGCGGCGACCGCTGGGGTTCGGTGTACTCCCCCGGGGAGTACCAGGAGTTCGAGCAGGCCCTCGACGGCGCGTACACCGGCGTCGGCCTCTGGGCCAGGCGCGCGGCCGACGGGCGCATCGAGGTCTCCCGGGTCCAGCGCGGCGGCCCCGCGGACCAGGCCGGCATCCGCGAGGGAGATCACCTCAGGAGCATCGACGGCAAGCGCGTGGCGGGTCTGCCCGTCACCGAGGTCGTGTCCCTGCTGCGCGGTGCCCGCGCGGGCACCCCGGTCGAGCTCGGCCTGGAGCGGGGCACGCGCGCGTGGAGCGAGACGCTGCACAGGGCGCGCCTGTCCACGGACTCCGTCACGGTCACGCAGCTCGCGGGCGGCGCCGTCATGATCAAGGTCGAGTCCTTCACCAAGGGCACGGGCGAGCGCGTGCGGTCCGCGGTGCGTGACGCCCCCAAGGGCGCCGGGATCCTGCTCGACCTGCGCGGCAACTCCGGGGGCCTGGTGTCGGAGGCGGTCACGGCGGCCTCCGGGCTCGTCGACGGCGGCCTCGTGGCGACGTACGACGTACGCGGCCGGCAGAAGGCCCTGCACGCCGAGCGCGGCGGCGACACCACCAGACCCGTGGTCGCGCTGGTCGACGGCGGCACGATGAGCGCGGCCGAGCTGCTCACGGGCGCCCTCCAGGACCGTGGCCGCGCGGTCGTGGTGGGCTCGAAGACCTTCGGCAAGGGGTCGGTCCAGATGCCGAGCCGGCTGCCCGACGGCTCGGTGGCCGAGCTGACGGTCGGGCACTACCGCACGCCTTCGGGTCAGGCGGTCGACGGACGGGGCATCACGCCGGACCTGGAGGTCGAGGACGGCGCCGAGACGCGGGCCGAGACAGTATTGACTGGCCTCGGACCCCCCTCGTAGTGCGAAAATGGCCTGACTATGGCCAAGGAAAAGGTAAAGCGCAAGGCCGCGAAGGCCGCTGAGAAGGCACCCGCCCGCAAGATGATCGCGCAGAACAAGAAGGCGCGGCACGACTACCACATCATCGACACGTATGAGTGCGGCCTCGTCCTGATGGGCACCGAGGTCAAGTCGCTGCGGATGGGCAGGGCCTCCCTGGTGGACGGCTTCGTGCACATCGACAACGGCGAGGCGTGGCTGCACAACATCCACGTCCCGGAGTACGTGCAGGGCACGTGGACCAACCACTCCGCCACCCGCAAGCGCAAGCTCCTGATGCACCGCGCGGAGATCGACAAGCTGGAGTCCAAGTCGCAGGAGGCGGGTCACACGATCGTGCCCCTGGCCCTGTACTTCAAGGACAGCCGGGTCAAGGTCGAGATCGCGCTTGCCAAGGGCAAGAAGGAGTACGACAAGCGCCAGACGCTCAAGGAGAAGCAGGACCTGCGCGAGACGAACCGCGCGATCGAGGCCGCCAAGCGGCGCCAGCGCAGCGCCTAGCCCGCTGGTCCGCGTCGGCCCTGGCGGGCCGCGCGGGAATTGGCTGGCCCCGGCGTGCGTTGGTCACGTACGATGGGCACTGCCCCGCACAGCCGGGGCGCAGATTGAAAAAACAACATGGGGATGATCGGTTTCGACAGCGGATGTCGAAGCAGGGGAAGCGAGCCGAGGAAGCGACAATGATCTCGTAAACCACCTGTCGCAACCAATAATCGCCAATTCCAAGAGCGATTCCCAGTCCTTCGCCCTCGCTGCCTAATAAGCAGTGAGTGAAGGACCCTTAATGGGTGTCAGCCCGGGGGTGTTCCCGACCCGGACCCTGGCATAATCTAGGGAACTAAACCATCGAGCCCGGTCACGGGGTTCGATGGGAAATCAAACAGTGACTGGGCCCGTCGGAGACTTGTTCGCGAGATCACCGGGGCCGAGAAAATCGAAGCGAACTGCGCTCGGAGAAGCCCTCCTTTTGCACCGTTGGACGCGGGTTCGATTCCCGCCATCTCCACAATTCCCATGTGAGGTTAAAGCCCTCTGGCCGTCGGTCAGGGGGCTTTTTCCGTGTGCGGGGCATGGAATGTCCGGGCACATCCTCTGGGCATGTGACTCGTTACTGCATCCGAGTGCAGGTTCCCAACGGCCGGGTGGAACAGCAGCCCGGCTGAGTACGCAAGTGCAGGAGGCAGTCGCTTGGATGCCACCGTCACTCTCTTAGGTTCCCTTCTCGCCAGCCTCGGGGTTCTCGGCGCGGCAGTGGCGGCCTATCTGGGCAAGCGCGGTGAGAACGCGCTCACCGGATATTCCAGCCTGACGGAGAGACTCCAGACCGAGCGTGACCGGCTGGAGCGCCAGGTCGCCGAACGCGACACGAAACTCGCCGAGTTGAACGCTCTGCACGTCCATGACCAGAGCGAGATCGCCCGGCTGCTCATCGACAATCAACGGCTCGGAGGCACTCCGTGATCCAGCTCGAGCGTCTCCTGGCCCGCCGTTGGCGCAGTGTGTTCCTCGTCTGCGTGCTCCTCGCTCTGTGCGGTGTCGCCGCCCTTCTCTGGGCCCGCATCGACGCCGGCGACCGCCGTGCCGACCAGCTCGCCACCGAGGCGGACCGGCGGGGCGAGGCCGTGTCCACCCTGGCCCGGGACGTACGGACCCTGCGCGCGCAGGTCCGCTCCCACGGCGACACCCCTGCCGCGCCCGACCCCTCCGACGCCGTCGACGACCTCCTGAACCGGGTGCGGGTGCGCTCGGGGGAGCCCGGCTCGCCCGGTGCCACCGGCTCGCAGGGCGAGGACGGGAAGCCGGGCGAGAAGGGGACGCCGGGGGCAGGCGGCCGCAAGGGGGACTCCGGCGATGCGGGAGAGCCCGGGAAACCGGGAGCGTCCGGCGATGCGGGGGAGCCCGGAGCCGCGGGCGCGGACGGTGCGAACGGTGCGAACGGCTCGGACGGAGCACAGGGCCCGGAAGGACCCGCAGGGGCGGCAGGGCCCCCGGGCGCCGACGGCGTCGACGGCTCCCGCGGGGCCGACGGTGCGGGCGGCGCGTCGGGCCCCGAAGGCCCCGCGGGCCCGCGGGGTGAGCGCGGGCCCAAGGGCGAGGCGGGCGACGCGGGCCCCAACTGCCCCGACGGCTACCGCCTCCAGCAGCCCCCAGGCGACCCCGACGCCCTGGTCTGCCGCCGGAACGGCGTGACCCCCGCCGACCCCGCACCGGCCGTCCTGCTCCTCGCCTCGCTGCTGCCCCGGTGCCGCCGCACGCCCGAAGCGGTGGACTGACGACGGCACACCGGCGGGCAATCGTCCCGGCGGCGTACGTGTCCGACGGCGTACGTGTCCGGAGTGGGGTCTGTCGCGGGGCGCCGGAGTCAGGGATGCTCCTGGGTCATGAGTAGACCCGTGAGACGCGTCAACGCCCGTATGCGCCACTGGATCTGGCCCGCCGTGCTCGGTGTCGCGGCGGCCACCCTCTCCGCAGGATCGCCCGCCGGGGCCGACTCCGACCGCAGCGGCCTGCCCGAAGCCATCGACACCATCCTCGGCGATCCCCGGATGGAGGGCGGCGCGGCGAGCGTCGTCGTCGCCGACGCCGCGTCCGGTGACGTGCTCTACCAGCACCTGCCCAGCGGGCGCCTGATGCCCGCCTCCAACACCAAGCTGCTCACCTCGACAGCGGCCATGGAGCAGCTCGGCCCCGACCACCGCTTCACCACCGATGTGCTCACCGACGGCAAGCAGCACGGCCGCGTGCTCTCCGGTGATCTCTATCTGCGCGGCACCGGCGACCCGACGACGCTGGCCAAGGACTACGACCAACTCGCCGCGAAGATCGCCGACTCGGGCGTGAGGCGGGTCTCGGGGCGCCTGGTCGCGGACGACACCCGGTTCGACGCCAAGCGGATCGGCGACACCTGGGCCGGGGACGACGAATTCGCGTACTACGCCGCCCAGATCTCCGCGCTGAGCGTCGCCCCGGACACCGACTACGACACCGGGACGGTCATCGTCGAGGCCACGCCCGGCGCGAAGGCCGGGGACAGGCCGAAGGTGACGGTGTCCCCGAAGACGGACTACGTAGAGGTCGACAACACCGCCAGGACCGTCGCCGCGGGCGGCGAGGACACGCTCACCATCGAGCGTGAGCACGGCACCAACACGATCACCGTCACCGGCACCGTCCCCGTCGGGGGTGACGCCACCAAGGAGTGGATCACCGTCTGGGAGCCGACCGGGTACGCGGCCGCGATCTTCCGGGACGCCCTGAAGGCGCACGGGGTGAAGGTGAGCGGGCCGACCAGGGCCGGGCTCGCGACCCCCAAGGGCGCACGGCAGCTCGCGTCGCACGACTCCATGCCGTTGAAGGAGCTGATGATCCCCTTCATGAAGCTCTCCAACAACATGCACGCGGAGAACCTCACGAAGGCGATGGGCCACAAGGCGACGGGACGGCCGGGTAACTGGACGGACGGTCTCGCGGCCATCAGCGCCTACTTGAAGACGGCCGGTGTCGATCCCGGCAAGCTGCGCCAGGTCGACGGCTCCGGGCTCTCGCGCAAGGACAACGTGCCCGCCGATCAGCTGATCAAGCTGCTGCTCTCCGCGAAGGGCGAGCCCTGGTACGCCGACTGGTACAAGTCCCTTCCGGTGGCCTGCGACCCCGACAAGTTCGTCGGCGGCACGCTGCGCACGCGGATGTGCGGGACGCCGGCGGCCCTCAACGTACGGGCGAAGACGGGGTCGTTGACCGGGGCGTCCGCTCTTTCGGGGTACGTGAAGGACGCGGGCGGGCGTGAGCTGGTGTTCAGCATCATCCTGAACAACTACCTGCCCTCTTCGGTGAAGGCACTTGAGGATGCGATCGTCGTGACGCTCGCCAGGTCGACCGAGGACAAGGCCGTGCTGGTCAAGCCGCGCTCGCAGCGTGGGGCCGAGACGGGTGGGGACCTGGAGTGCTCGTGGCGCAAGCCTGCGCGATGCTGAGCAGCAGGGCGCAGCACGCGGCGGTGACCGGGACCGCGTAGCCCTGGGTGGGGCCGATGTGCTCCACCACCCAGCCGCCGCCCGCGGCGCCGCACGCGATGCCCCCGAGGAGACCGGTGACGGCGAGGGTCATGCCCTCGTTCAACCGGCCCTCGGGGGTGCGCCGCTGGATCAGCGTCATGCCGGTGACCATCGTCGGGGCCGTCGCCATTCCGGCGACAAGGAGAGCCCCGGCGAGCACCAGGAGCGAGCCGGTGAGCGCGGCGGCCAGGAGCGGCAGCGTCATCAGGGCCGCCATCGCGGTGGCGCACAGGATGTGGCGGCGGTGAAGGGGCCCGCTCGGCTTGAGGGTTCCGTAGAGGAGGCCCGCCGCGCAGGAGCCCGCGGCCTGGAGCGCGAGGATCGCGCCCGCGGCCGCCTTGTGCCCTTGGGTGTCCGCGTAGGCGATCGTCACGACCTCCATCGAGCCGAACACGGCCCCGGTGGCGAGGAAGGCGGCGAGCAGCGTGGGCATCCCGCGCGCGTGGAGGGGCGATTTCTCCTTGACCGTCGTACGTCCACGGGGCGGCGGCTGTGTCGAGCGCTGGGCGGCGAAGAGCAGGACGCCGGTCAGGAGCAGCACGACTCCGATGAGGGTGCCCGCCTCCGGGAAGAGCGCCCCGCACAGGAACGCCGCGAGCACGGGGCCGAGCATGAAGCACAGTTCGTCCGCGGCCTGTTCGAAGGAGTTGGCGGTGTGCGCGGCCCGTTCGTCGCCCTTCAGGAGATGGGCCCAGCGGGCGCGGGACATGCCGCCGGTGTTGGGGGTCGTGGCCGTCGCGGCGTACGAGGCGAACAGGGTCCAGTCGGGCGCTCCGTGGTGCACGCACAGGAGCAGCGAGAGCGAGCCGAGCGCGGCGATGACGGTGGCCGGGACGGCGATCCGCGCCTGGCCGTGCCGGTCCACGAGGCGGGCCGTCCAGGGCGCCACGACGGCGGTCGCGGCGAGGCCCGTCGCGGTGACGGCGCCGGCGAGCGCGTACGAACCGCGCGCCCCGGCGATCATGATGACGGCGCTCACGCTGAACATGCCCATGGGGAGGCGGGCGATGAGGTTGCCGATGGTGAAGGCGGTGGCTCCGGGTATCCGGAAGAGGCGGGCGTAAGGGTTGCGGCTTCGGGGTGCGGGGGGTTCGGCGGGCGGATTGCGGCGGCGGGGCGCAGGGGCTTCGGCGGGCGGCATGGGATCACCCTCACCGGGGCGGTGGTGGGGGGTCCAACACCTTCTGGGGCCCGACTCACGCACTTCCGTTGTAAGTTCCCGGGATGACCGCCGAGCCCCGCATACCGACACGCGACCTGGGCCCCCGCATGCCGACGCGTGACCTGGACCCCCGCCTCCTGCGCGCCTTCGTGGCCGTCTCCGAGGAGCTGCACTTCACGCGGGCCGCCGCCAGGCTGTACGTCGCCCAGCAGGCGCTCAGCCGTGATGTGCGGCGCCTGGAGCGGGAGTTGGGGGCCGAGCTGTTCGTGCGGACCACCCGGCAGGTCACGCCGACGGCCGAGGGGGAGCGGCTGCTGCCGTACGCGCGGCGGGTCCTTGAGGCGCAGGACGACCTGACGGCCGCCTTCGCGCGGGGCGGGGGATCTGGGCGCGCGGCCCGCCCGCTGCTCGTGGACCTGAACAGCCCGGGGCTCATCTGCGGGCGCATCCTGGAGCGGGCCCGCGAACTCGCCCCGGACTGCGAGCTGATGGCCCGCTTCGAGAGTGGACTCACCGGGGCCGCTGCCGAGATCGTCGCGGGGCGGCTCGACGTCTCCTTCGGGCGGTACGCGGGGCTCGAACCGGCGCTGCGGGCGCGGCTCGCCCAGCAGCCCGTGCGCTACGAGCCGATGGCGGTCCTGCTGCCGCTGGGGCACCCCTTGGCCGAGCGGGACGCGGTGCCGCTCGGCGCGCTCGCGGGGGAGAGCGTGTACGCGGGTGCGGGAAACCCCCGGACGCTGGAGTGGACCGACCTGGCGCACCGCCTTTTCGAGGGACGCGGGATCGCGGTGGCGCCGCCCGCGCCCCTCGCCGTGGGAGCCGAGGAGTTCGGGCGGATCATGGCCAAGAACAGGACCCCCGTGCTCGCCGCGGTGGACTTTCCGGCCATGCCCGAGTCGGTCCTGCGGCCCTTGATCGACCCCGTGCCCCTGTCGCCCGTGTCCCTGGTGTGGAGAAAGGGGCTCGTGCACCCGGGTGTCGACGCTCTGCGCGCGGCGGCGGCCGAGCTCTCCGCCGCCGAGGGCTGGCTGCGCAGGCCCGAAGACGGGTGGGTTCCGGCCACAGATGCACTCATCATGATGAGCCTGGACTGAAGGATTAGTACGACTGTCACTGCCGTGCGCTACATTCATGGTCCGGGCGCAGTGTGATAGGGGGGCGCTCGGATCGGGTGGGGGCCCGGTCCGACGGCAAGTTGTCCGGAGTCGTGCGCGCCCGATTCAGGTTATGTGGGGGGTTGTGCGTACGCATGGACAATTGGCGAGAAGATGCCCTACCGGAACACACCCATGATCCGAACGAGGTCACCGTTCAGATCGACGGGGTGGGGCGACAGCTGGCGGATCTTGCCGCCGAGAGTGACCAGGACGCGCCAGACGGGCCGGTTTTCGTCGACGAGACGGGCCGCCGCAGCCGGAGGTACCGCCGGATAGGCGTGCTCGTCGGCCTGGCCTGCGCCGTGTACGCGGCACTCATCGTGTCCACCCTGCTCTCGGGCAACTCCAGCGCGCCCTGGCTGCCGATCGACCCCAAGGACGAGAAGCCGGCGAGCAAGGTGGACACACCGGACCGTCCGGCCGACCCCCTCGACCCCGCGGCCTCGCCCGGCACGACACCGTCTCCCGGGGCGTCGGAGAGCGGCACCACCGCCCCCGCGACCGGTGACGACGGCTCCGCCGACCCGGCCGAGCCGGACGACGGCAAGGACAAGCCCGGCGAAACACCCGACCCCGACCCCACGGGCGGCGGCAACCCCGACCCCGACCCGACGGACGACGGCGGCGACCCGGACCCGACCGACGACCCCACGAAGCCCGACCCGGACCCGGACCCGACGGACGACCCCACCACGCCGGACCCGGACCCGTCGACCGAGACCCCGGGCGGCGCGGCCGGAGGCGGCGGCGAAGTCCCCGCGGTGCAGCCCGCCGCCGACACACAGTCCCCGCATGGCGCCCAGGCGGTCAGCAACCTCTCTCCGCAAAGCGCTGGCCAGCAGCCCTCGGAGGGCGCACAGCGATGAACTCCCGCACCAACAGGGGCCGGTCAGCCGGCTCCAGGAACAGTCACGCCCAGCCCCGGGGCGGTGGCGGCCGACGCCGCGCGCAGCCGGCCCGCGGCGCCAAGCGGCGCAGGGTCCCCCTGCGCTATCTCCTGCCCCTGCTCCTCCTGGTCGCCCTGATGGCGATGCTCATGCTGCGCGGCTACACGCACAGCGAGATCCTCGCCGACCACCGCGTGCGCCCGCCCGCGGCCACCGACAAGGTGCCGGCGAAGGTACTCGAAGGGGGCGGCCCGGTCATCGACACCCGCGGCGGCCACGAGGAGACGCTGAGCGTCCCCCACCACCGCCTCGTGCTGACCTTCGACGACGGCCCGGACCCGGAGTGGACCCCCAAGGTCCTCGACGTACTGAAGAAGCACCACGCGCACGGCGTCTTCTTCGTCACCGGCACGATGGCCTCGCGCTACCCCGACCTGGTCGAGCGCATGGTGGACGAGGGCCACGAGGTCGGCCTGCACACGTTCAACCACCCTGACCTCTCGTACCAGTCCTCCAGCCGCATCGACTGGGAGCTCTCGCAGAACCAGCTCGCCCTCGCGGGCTCCGCGGGCATCCGCACCTCCCTCTTCCGCCCGCCCTACTCCTCGTTCTCCGACGCCATGGACAACAAGTCCTGGCCGGTCACGAAGTACATCGGCAGCCGCGGGTACCTCACGGTCGTCAACAACACCGACAGCGAGGACTGGAAGCGCCCCGGCGTCGCCGAGATCATCCGCCGCGCCACGCCCAAGAACGGCAACGGCGCCGTGGTCCTGATGCACGACTCCGGAGGCGACCGCTCGCAGACGGTCGCCGCGCTCGACACCTTCCTGCCCGATCTGCAGGACAAGGGCTACCGCTTCACGAACCTCACCGAGGCCCTGGACTCGCCCAGCGCGCACGCGCCGGTCACCGGCATAGATCTGTGGAAGGGCAAGGCCTGGGTCTTCCTGGTCGGCGCATCGGAGAAGGTCACCGGCGTACTCGTCGTCGCCCTCGCCGTCATCGGCTCGCTGGTCATGCTCCGCTTCGGCCTGATGCTGCTGCTCTCCGCGGTGCACGCGCGCAAGGTGCGCAAGAAGGGCTTCCGCTGGGGCCCGGACATCACCGAACCGGTGTCGGTTCTCGTGCCCGCCTACAACGAAGCCAAGTGCATCGAGGCCACGGTCCGTTCACTCATGACGAGCGACCACCCCATCGAGATCATCGTTATCGACGACGGCTCGTCGGACGGCACCGCGCTCATCGTCGAGGGCCTTCGCCTGCCGAACGTACGCGTCGTGCGCCAGCAGAACGCGGGCAAGCCCGCCGCGCTCAACCGCGGCATAGCCAACGCCCGTTACGACCTCATCGTGATGATGGACGGCGACACGGTCTTCGAGCAGTCCACCGTGCGCGAGCTGGTGCAGCCGTTCGGCGACCCGCGCGTGGGCGCCGTCGCGGGCAACGCGAAGGTCGGCAACAGGGATTCGCTGATCGGCGCCTGGCAGCACATCGAGTACGTGATGGGCTTCAACCTCGACCGCCGGATGTACGACATGCTCGGCTGCATGCCGACCATCCCCGGCGCCGTGGGAGCCTTCCGGCGCTCGGCCCTGGAGCGGGTCGGCGGCATGAGTGACGACACGCTCGCCGAGGACACCGACATCACGATGGCGATGCACCGGGACGGCTGGCGGGTCGTGTACGCCGAGAAGGCGCGCGCGTGGACCGAGGCGCCGGAGACGGTGCAGCAGCTGTGGTCCCAGCGCTACCGCTGGTCGTACGGCACGATGCAGGCGATCTGGAAGCACCGCCGCTCGCTGATCGAGTCGGGTCCATCGGGCCGCTTCGGCCGGGTGGGCATGCCGCTGGTGTCGCTCTTCATGGTCCTCGCGCCGCTCCTTGCCCCGCTGATCGACGTATTCCTCCTCTACGGCCTGGTCTTCGGCCCCACCCAGAAGACGATCGTCGCGTGGCTCGGCGTGCTCGCCGTCCAGGCGGTGTGCGCGGCGTACGCCTTCCGGCTCGACCGCGAGCGCATGACCCATCTGATCTCGCTGCCCCTCCAGCAGATCCTCTACCGGCAGCTGATGTACGTCGTGCTGCTCCAGTCCTGGATCACCGCCCTGACCGGAGGCCGCCTTCGCTGGCAGAAGCTCCGGCGCACGGGGGTCCTTGGATCGCCGCCCTCGATTCCGCAGCAGCGGACGGGCAGCCCTGACCGGAGGCCCGTCGCATGACCTATCCCACGCAGCCACTGCCCCAGGTGCCGCCGCCTCCCGGCCTCGCGGTGACCCCGGTCGGCCCCGCACCCGTCCCAGCCCCCGCTGCTCCCGCTGCCCCCGCGGCGCCCAAGAAGCCGGGCCGCGACCGCTACTTCGACGTGCTGCGGTCGCTCGCCCTGGTCCGCGTCGTCATCTACCACCTGTTCGGCTGGGCCTGGCTGACGATCCTCTTCCCCTCCATGGGCGTGATGTTCGCCCTGGCGGGCGCGCTGATGGCCCGCTCCCTGAAGCGCCCGGCGTGGGGCGTGATCAGAGGCCGAATACGCCGACTGCTCCCGCCCATGTGGGCGTTCAGCGCGGTCGCGCTGTTCCTGCTCTTCTACGGCGGCTGGAACGTCAGCAAGGACCCGGACCACGGGGGCACGTGGGGCCTGGTCAGCATGGTCAACTACGTCTTCCCGATCGGCGCCCCGCCCTTCCCCTGGCACATCGGGGACAAGGCGGGCCTCCTGGAGGACACCTGGCCGGCGCAGGCCGCGGGCCCGCTCTGGTACATCCGCGCGTACCTCTGGTTCGTGATCGCCTCGCCGCTGCTGCTGTGGGCGTTCCGCAAGGTGCCGTGGGCGACGCTGTTCGCGCCGCTCGCCCTGACGGCGGTGCTCACCACGGAGATCGTCAAGATCCCCGGTGAGACGGGCAACGCGGTCTCGGACTTCGCGGTGTACGGCAGTTGCTGGATCCTCGGCATCGCCCACCAGGAGGGCGTCCTCGCCCGCGTCCCGCGCTACGTGGCGGTGTCGGTCTCGGCGCTGATCATGGCCTTCGGCCTGTGGTGGGCGTCGGGCCATCTGGGCCCCGACGGCTGGGACCTGAACGACATCCCCCTCGCCCAGGCGGCGTGGTCCTTCGGCTTCGTGGTCATCCTCTTCCAGTACTCGCCCTCGTGGCAGGAGCTGCCGGGCCGTCTGAAGCGCTGGGACAAGCTCATCACCCTCTCCAACAACCGAGCGGTGACGATCTATCTCTGGCACAACCTGCTGATCATGGCCACGGTGCCGATCATCGACATGGCGTACGACCTGCCGTTCATGGAGGACGAGCGCTGGAGCTCGGCGCTGGACTCCACGTACATGCTGTGGATGACGGTCCTGGTCTGGCCGTTGATCGGCCTGATGGTGATGGCCGTGGGCTGGATCGAGGACTTCGCGGCGAAGCGGAGTCCGAGGCTCTGGCCCAACGGGGCGAAGTCGCGGCGCTCGGCGGTGCCTTCGCGGGGCGGTGCGCGGGGCGGCGGTGCGCGGGGCGGTTCGCGAGGCGGTTCACACCGGGGCTGAGGCTCCCGGCCGGGCGATTGCAGAGGGCTGACCACCAGGACGACTGGTGGTCAGCCCTCTTCGTCTGTGGCGCGCGAGATCGGCCAACAGACCAATTTCGCACACAGTGTTGACGCAAACATCGGACACATCTACGGTCCCTCAACAGACATCAACAGGACTCAACAATTAGAAACGCTGAAGAGCGTCACTGAAAGCGTCACTGAGAGCGTCCATCCCCACCTTCGAAGAAGGGACCTTCGATGTTCCGACGCGCCCGCAGACCCTTACTGGCCGCCATCCTGAGCGTGGTGTGGCTGGTTGCCGCCGGCCTCCCGGCGCATGCCGCGCCGGTCACCGTCACCAACGGGACCCAGTTCACGGACACCACGGGAGACGGAGTCCACGCTCACGGCGGTGGAGCCGTCAAAGTGGGTGACTTCTACTACTGGTTCGGCGAGAACCGTCACGCGGACAACACCTTCAAGGCTGTCTCGGTCTACCGCTCCTCCGACCTGAAGACATGGGAGTTCAGGAAGAACGTCCTGACGCAGGAGAGCGATCCGGAGCTCTCCGTCGCCAACATCGAGCGTCCCAAGGTGATTTACAACAGCGAGACCGGCAAGTTCGTCATGTGGATGCACAAGGAGAACGGCAAGGACTACACCGAGTCCCGCACCGCGGTCGCCGTCTCCGACACGGTGGACGGCGACTACAGCTGGAAGGGCAGCTTCCGGCCGCCGAGCGGGACCACGTCCCGTGACATGACGCTGTTCAAGGACGACGACGGCACCGCGTACCAGATCTCGTCCGGCAGCGAGAACGCCGACCTCTTCATCTACAAGCTGACGGCCGACTACACGGGCTTCGACAAGGAGGTCGCCAACCCCTGGCCGGCCCACCACCGCGAGTCCCCGGCGCTGTTCAAGCGGGACGGCGTCTACTTCATGCTGACCTCGGGCACCAGCGGCTGGTACCCCAACCAGCAGCAGTACGCGACCGCCACCAGCATCACCGGTCCCTGGTCGGAGATGAAGGAGGTCGGTGACGCGACCGCGTACGGCTCCCAGACCGCGTACGTCCTTCCCGTGCAAGGCAGTTCGGGCACTTCCTACCTCTACATGGGCGACCGCTGGGGCAACTCCATGGGCGGCACGGTCAACGACTCCCAGTACGTCTGGGCGCCGCTGGACTTCCCGACCAGGACCACCATGAGCCTGCCGTGGTACCCGCAGATCTCCGTCGACACCGACGCCGGAACGGTCAAGGGCGTGGGAGGCGGACCCCACTACAGCCTCGCCGCCCGGCACAGCGGCAAGTGCCTGGACGTCTCCGACGACTCCTCCGCCGACGGGACGGCCGTCACGCAGTACTCCTGCGACGGCGGTCTCAACCAGCAGTGGCGCCTGGAGGACGCGGGCGACGGATACGTACGCGTCCTGGCGCAGCACAGCGGCAAGTGCCTGGACGTGGCGGACGAGTCCACCGGGGACGGGGCCTTCGTGAACCAGTATCGGTGCGGTTCGGGCGCGCACCAGCAGTGGCGCTTCGAGGAGCGCGGAGACGGGACGGGGGACGGGCCGGGGGACGGGCCGGGGGACGGGCCGGGAGGCGACACCTACCGGCTCGTCTCCCGGCACAGCGGCAAGTGCCTCGACGTCAAGGACGACTCCACGGCCGACGGCGCCCGCCTGGTCCAGTGGACCTGTGGCACGGGCGCCAACCAGCAGTTCGAGCGGGCGGTCAGTACCCCGCGGTGAAGCGGGTGCGGTGGTGCTTGGGGCGTTCGGCCTCGTCCATGAGCGCCACCGCCAGATCCTCCATGGAGATGGCGGAACTGCCCTCGGCGTCGACGATCAGCTCGTCGGCGCCGAGCCGGTAGGTGCCGGTGCGCACGCCCGGCTCAAGCAGGGCGGGCGGGCTCAGATACGTCCAGTCGACCTCGGTGTCGGCGGTGCGGACGGCGTCGAACTGGTCGTTGGAGGCCTGGGCGATGTGCCGCCAGGCGGTGGGGACGTAGTCCGGATCATCGATGGCGAGGACGCCTGGCTTGCCCGGCACGGTCAGGCTCCCGGCCCCGCCGACGATCAACAGGCGTACGCCGTCGACGCGGGCGAGTCCGGCGAGCAACGCCCGGCTGATGGCGGCGTGTTCGGCCTCGCGGCCGGGGGCGGGTCTGGTGGCGTTCACGACGAGGTCCTGCCCGGCGCTCAACTCGGCGACGCGCTGCGGGACTCCGGCGTCACCGGCGCGGTGCGTGGCGTCCGGGTGGAGCTCGGCGAAGCGGGCGGGGTCGCGGACGACGGCGGTGACCTCGTGGCCGCGAGTGAGGGCTTCGGTGACGACGCGGCTGCCGACGTTTCCGGCTGCTCCGAAGACGGTGATGCGCATGGCGGTTGCTCCTTGGGGTGCGGGCCGATGGGTTGGTGGGTTGGTGGGTTGATGGGTCGATCTACGAATGCTTGCGGGCGGTGCGGCGGCCTTGCCCGAGGAAGACGCTCGCCAGGACGAGGACCAGCCCGCCCACCTGCCAGAGGGTGAGGGTCTGCCCCAGGAGGAGCAGTCCGGCGAGGGTGGCGACGACGGGGTTGGTGAGCCCGAGGAACGACACGGACGAGGCGGGCAGCCGCTCGATGCCGCGGAACCAGAGGGCGTACGCGATGGCGGTGCCGATGATGCCGAGGTAGGCGTATCCGGCGAGGTTGGCGCCGGTGAAGTGGTCGGGGAGGCCTTCGAAGCCGAGGGCGATGGGGGCCAACACAAGCCCGCCTGCGGTGAGTTGCCACCCGGTGAGGGCGAGCAGGGAGACACCTTCGGGCCGTCCCCAGCGCTTGCTGAGTACGACGGCGAGGGCCATCAGGGTGGTGGCGGTCAGCATGGCCACGATCCCCGCGAGGTCGACGGATGCGCTGCCGCGCAGCACGAGAAGCGCGACGCCGACGACCCCGACGAGCCCGGCGGCCAGGGTCCGACGCGTGGGCCGCACCTTCAGCACGCCGACCCCGAAGCCGGCGACGAGCAGCGGCATGACGGCGCTGACGGTCGAGGCGACGCCGCCGGGCAGGTGGTAGGCGCCGAAGAAGAGGAGGGGGAAGAAGGCCCCGAAGTTGAGCAGCCCGAGAACCCCCGCCTTCCACCACCAGTCACCGCTGGGCAGCCGCCGGGTGAGGGCGAGCAGGATGAGCCCGGCGGGCAGCGCGCGCAGGGCCGCGGCGAGGAGGGGGCGGTCAGGGGGCAGGAGTTCGGTGGTCGTGACGTAGGTGGTGCCCCAGGTGGCGGGGCCGATGGCGGCGAGGCCCGCGGCGGCGAGGGCGCGGCTGCGCGGCGCGGGGCCGGGGCGGTCTTGGCTGGTCGGCCGGTGTGCGGTGCGGACGCGCGGGCTGCTGATGATGGACATGATGCGGCTCCCCCTCGGTTTCCCCTGAACGCTGTTATTCTCAACGTTGAGATAAATATGAGCCCTGGGTCCGCGAACGTCAAGTATCTGAACATTGAGATATCTGGCTGGGGCGGGCCGCCGAGAGAGAGGAGCGCGGAAATGACCGACCCCAAGGTGGCGCCGACTGCGGCGACGGCGACGGCGACGGCGGCGGCGACTGCGGCGGACGCCGAGGCCGACGCCATCGACGAGCTGCGCGCCCAGTGGCACCGCGAGCGCCCGGACATGGACGCGGCGGGCCTGGACGCGATGGCCCTGGTGGGCCGCATCAAACGGGCGGACCACCTGCTGAGCAAGGGAATGAAGCCGATCTTCGCCGAACACGGCCTGGAATTCGCGGAGTTCGACGTCCTAGCGACCCTCCGGCGGGTGGGCGCCCCGCACGAACTGACGGCGGGCGGCCTCCTGAAGTCGGCGATGGTGACGTCAGGCGCGATCACCAACCGCCTGGACAAGCTGGAACGCAAGGGCTTCATCGAACGCCACCCGGACCCGGCGGACCGCCGCGCGATCAAGGTCCGCCTGACGGAGGCGGGTCTGGAGCTGGTGGACCGGGCGGTGGTGGATCACGTGGCGAACGAGGAGCGGATGGTGGCGGCTTTGACGACCGAGGATCGGCTGGCGCTGGATGGGGCGTTGCGGCGGTTGTTGGTTTCGTTGGGGGATACGCATCTGGGGTGAACCGGGGTTGCTTCGCGGACTCAAAGGGCGAAGAGGCGCCATGCCCCGTGCCTGTTGGTGAGTGTCGAGCTGCGCTGAGCGATCAATATGCGCCAACGGCGGCGCCGTACGGATGCTTTGCCCGTGTATGCCCGGCTGGGTGCGAACCTCGACATGACGCCACCCTTCCCTCATCGATAGCGTGGTTCACTCCAGAGAACCCTCATCTCACCAGGAGCTGACCGTGAATCGCCGACCCACCCTGCTCGCAGCGGCCACCCTCACTGCTGCCGCAGTCCTTTCGCTTGCTGCTTGCGGAGGAGGCGATGGCGACTCCAAGGAGAACGACAAGATCGCGGGTGCAGAGTCCGGCGAGAAGAGAGAGTCGCCGTCTCCGACAGCGTCCGACGACGGGATCGAACGGCCGGAGATCAAGCTGCCGAAGGACGTGAAGGACGTCTTTGAGGGCGGTAAGACCGGCGACGCGAAGAAGGACGCGGTGCTGGCGGACAACGCGCGGCGTATCAGTTCGCTGACCGAGGCGGTCACCGTTGACGCGAAGGAGCACCCGGCGCTGAAGTTCTATTCGTCCGGTGATGCCCTGCTGTCGGCGGCGGACTACGCCCAGGGTTACTACAAGAAGGGCAAGAGCTTCGTCGGAACCACGCGGTATTACGACCGTGAGGTCACGTTCCTCAAGGGTGGCGCTGCCGCGGTGACGTACTGCATGGACGCCACCAAGACGTACCCCAAGGATCGCAAGACCGGCACGGTCGACAGGTCGATCCCGGCGTCCGACCAGGATTACTCCTTCTACAACACCCGGCTGGAGGAGAACGAGGACGGCGTCTGGCAGACGACAACCGTGTTGGCCACGGCGGCGGCGAAGCGGTGCATGCCGTGAACCAGCGCAGGCTGAGCCGTCGGTACGTTCCTCTTCTCGCGTTGGCCGTCGCCATGGCGCCGAGCGTCGCCTATGCCGGCGGTGGTAACCAAGGGGAAACAGGCGCTCCACAGGCCAAGGCCGGACGTCAGGACCAGAACCTCAGCGTCGAGACGAAGATTCAGACGACGGTCAACGGTGCTCAGGAAACCGCCAAGACGGGCACGCTCACACCTGCCAACAGCAACTGGGATCCACCGGCCTGCTGGTACGAGCCCGCCTACTCCCCGAAGCAGATCCAGGCCACGGTAAAAGCGATCCGGGGGATGAAGGTATTCGGGATCGGCGACGCCGTGGGTGGCGTGTTCGACATGTACTTCAAGGAAGGCAACCCCTACAAGAACTACAACCTCGACAAGCAGGGTGAGGGACAGTTCTGGGCGGCGGCCATCAACGAAAAGCGCAAGGACGACCCGGAGGCCAACTCCTGCAAGAGGATGCCCTTCTGGGTGCCCACGGGCGACACACCCAAGGAACCGCTCGCGGTCTCGCCCAAGATCCTCGCTGAGTACGCCTACGACGAACTGCCCGTCCCCAGCACCGAGATCACGATGGCTCCCGAGGGAACGACGAAGGTCAATCTCCCGACCTGGGTCTGGCTGGACAAGGCGAAGTTCAAGAAGGTCTCCGTCACCGCGAGCATCCCGGGCTCGGGGCTTTCCGCGACGGCGACCGCTGAGCCCATGTCCCTCTCCATCAAGCCGGGGACAGCGGACGCCGAGACCTACCCCGCTTCGGGAGAGTGCCCCATCGAGGACGGCAAGATCGGCGAGCCCCGCGCCAAGGGCACGCCCGCGGACACGTTGCCGCCGTGCGGCGTGCAGTACCTGCGGTCCTCCGGTGACGACTCGTACAACCTCCAGGCAACCGTCACCTGGAAGATCAGCTGGACCAGCACCACGGGTGAGGGCGGTGACCTTCCCGCCGGTGAGTTCGGCGCGGATCAGCCGGTGGCGGTGGAGGAGGTCCAGTCCATCAACCGGTGAATGGTGGGCGGGGGTGGGGGGAAGTTGCTGGGGTTCGAGGTGCAGGTCTAGAAGATGAGCCCGTGCTTTGTCACGAGGGCCATGGTTGCTTCCATGTCCGTCGAGCAGCCGTAGAGCCCCGCCTTCCGCTGAATGACCTCCGGGCTCAACTCCTCGCTCTGCTGGTCGAACCACCGGAACAGTTCCTCCAGGCCCCCTGGAGAGATGATCTCGAGCAACCGGGCCGGGGTGTCACCGGCGTTCCAGAACGTGTGCCACTCGTCGCGCGGCTTGAACACGAGATCGCCGGGCCCGGCCAGGACTTCCTCGGCACCGAACCTCGCGCCGACCGAGCCTTCGAGGATGAAGCTGAACTCGTCCTCGCGGGAGTGCTTGTGCACCGGTGCGGCGAGAACCCTCGGCGGCAGACGGTGCTCGACGAGCGCGAAGCGGCCACCCTGCTCACGGCTGTCGATCAGGAACCGGTCCCCGCACGCCTGCTCCGGCTCATGGAGCTCGCCGTCTTCCGGCCCCACTATCCGATGCTCGATCACTGGGCGCACCGCCCTCCAAGAGGACTCGACACTCCACCTACCTTCGACGATACGCGTGCGAACTGCCCCGTTCCAGGCGTCCCGGCCGCCGATGGTGGGCCTTGTGCCCCCGACGCCGCGTGGTGGATGTTGGGGGTGGGCGGGGGCAGGGGGTTTCCGCTGGGCTCTGTGAAGAGCCGGACAGCGAGGGGATCCGAACCCATATGACTCAGCCTCCCGGTCAGCCGCCGCAGCACGGGCCCCAGGAAGGATCGCCGTACGGATCGCAGGGCGGATCGCAGAGCGGATCGCCGTACGGACCGCCTTACGGATCGCAGGGCGGGCCCCAGGACGGATTCGGGCCTCCGCAGCAGCCCCAGCCGCCCATACCGGGGCCGCCCCCGGGTCCTTACGGCGCCCCGCCGCCCCCGCCTCAGCAGCCCGACGGGCAGAACCCGAACCCGTACGCGTCACCGGCGCCGCCGCCCGCCCAGCCTTACCCCGACCCCTACGGGCAGCAACCCTTCGGTCAGCCCGACCCCCAGTACGCCGGCTACCCGCCGCCCCCTCCGCCCGGCGGCGCCCCCGGCAAGAACAAGGTCGCCCTCATCATCGGCTCCGTCGTCGTCATCGCCGCGCTCGTCGGCGGCGGCATCTTCCTCGTCACCAGCGGCGACAGCGACGACGACCAGAAGCCGAAGGCCGACAAGAGCGTCTCGGCCAGCCCCTCAGCCCCCGGGTCCGAAGCTCCCACCGAAGCTCCCACCGAAGCGCCCTCACCGGATCCCGCCACCGAGGACCCCCTCGACGATCCGACCGATGCCGATGCCGATGCCGATGCCGATGCCGATCCCGACGCCGCTGCCGAGCGGCCCGCCGGAGACACCGGCTACCAAGGTCAGTGGCAGAACGGCGAGGCCAAGACCCTCACCGTCGGCGCCAAGCTCACCTCCGGGCAGGGCAAGGGCAAGCACTCGGTCTCGTACATCGACGCGGGTGGCGACGGGCTCTGCATGGGGCTCGGGCAGGAGCAGGGCGGCGACGGCTTCCGCATCGCCCTCAAGTGCGGCACCGGCGACGACGAGAAGTACATCTCGGCCGATCTCACCCAGGCCAACGACGAAGTGACCCTCAAGTGGGACAAGGGCGGCGGCAGCGACGTACTGCCGTGGGTGAACAAGGCCTGACCTGGCCTGACCTGCGCGGAACCTCCGTAGAACCTCCGTAGAACCGCCGCCGCCGCCTCCCTGCGAGGGGCCCTCACCGTCCGCCCCACCCCCAGGTGAGAGCGAAGTTCCCCGCCGGTCACCGCGTGCCACAGGACTGAAACCCGCCCTCCCTACCTTCGGGCCATCAGCCATCAGCCGCGCGGAGGTCTGTCATGTGGATCCAACGGTGGGACCCGGAAGACGTGAAGTTCTGGGAGGAGGAGGGAGGCGAGCGGGTCGCCCGGCGGAATCTGGTGTTCTCGATCCTCTCGGAGCACATCGGGTTCTCCATCTGGACCCTGTGGTCCGTGATGGTGCTCTTCATGGGGCCCGAGTACGGGATCGATCCCGCAGGGAAGTTCTTCCTCGTGTCGATGGCCACCCTCGTCGGGGCCGTCGCCCGCGTCCCGTACACCTTCGCCGTCGCCCGCTTCGGCGGGCGCAACTGGACGATCATCGCGGCCGGCGTGCTCCTCGTACCGACCGTCGCGGCCTTCGTCGTCATGGAGCCCGGGACCTCCTACACCACCTTCATGGTGTGCGCCCTGCTCACCGGCGTCGGCGGCGGCAACTTCGCCTCCAGCATGACCAACATCAATTCCTTCTTCCCGCTGAGGAAGAAGGGGTGGGCGCTCGGGCTCAACGCGGGCGGCGGCAACATCGGCGTACCCGTCGTGCAGCTCGCCGGGCTCGCGGTCATCGGGGCCGGCGGCGGGCCCCGCGTGCTCCTGGGGATCTACATCCCCCTCATCTTCGTCTCCGCCCTCTGCGCCGTGCTCTTCATGGACAACCTCGCCACCGTGAAGAACGACACCGGCGCCGCGAAGGAGGCCGTCCGGGACGCCCATACCTGGATCATGGCTTTCCTGTACGTGGGGACCTTCGGGTCCTTCATCGGGTACAGCTTCGCGTTCGGGCTCGTGCTTCAGACCCAGTTCGGCCGTACGCCGCTCCAGGCCGCCGCCGTCACCTTCATCGGGCCGCTGCTCGGCTCGCTGATCCGGCCCGTGGGCGGGCGGCTCGCCGACCGGTTCGGCGGGGCCCGCATCACACTGTGGAACTTCGTCGGGATGGGCGCGGCCACCACCGTGGTCGTCGTCGCCTCCATGCGGGAGTCGCTCGCCCTCTTCGTCGCCGCCTTTGTCGTGCTGTTCGTGCTCACCGGGCTCGGCAACGGGTCCACGTACAAGATGATCCCCGGGATCTTCCAGGCCAAGGCCCTCCAGAAGGGGCTCAGCGGGGAAGCCGCCGCGGCCTACGGGCGGCGGCTGTCCGGGGCGTCCATGGGGCTCATCGGCGCCGTCGGCGCGCTCGGCGGGCTCGGGATCAACCTCGCCTTCCGGCAGTCCTTCCAGACCGTGGGGTCGGGGACCGGCGCCTTCGTCGCCTTCCTGGCCTTCTACGCGGCGTGCTTCTGCGTCACGTGGGCCGTATACCTTCGCCGCCCCGCGGCCGTCCCGGACTCCGGGCAGACCGCGGACGCGGAGACGAAGCCCCAGCTCACGTACGCACAGGTGTGAGGAAGGGGCGGTCGTACGCTGGTGTAACACGTACGACATCGTGATGATCCGGGGTTGTCACGGGCTGTTGGCAGGCTCGTCCAACCCCGGACCACACCATCGCGCAGTACTAGCGGGACGAGAGCAGCTGCCATGCACGCGACCCCTCAGAACGGTCAGCAGAACGGTCACCAGAAGGTTCCCCTCGCCGGATTCACCGTCGGCGTCACCGCCGCCCGGCGCGCGGACGAGCTCGGTGCGCTGCTCCAGCGGCGTGGCGCCACCGTCCTGCACGCGCCCGCACTGCGCATCGTTCCGCTCGCCGACGACAGTGAACTCCTCTCCGCGACCAAGGAGTTGATCGACCACGCGCCCGACATCGTGGTCGCCACGACCGCCATCGGGTTCCGCGGGTGGGTCGAGGCCGCCGACGGGTGGGGGTTCGGCGACGCGCTGCTGCGGTGTCTGCGGGGGGTCGAACTGCTCGCCCGCGGGCCCAAGGTCAAGGGCGCCATCCGGGCCGCCGGGCTCACCGAGGAGTGGTCGCCCTCGTCCGAGTCCATGGCGGAGGTGCTCGACCGGCTGCTCGACGAAGGCGTCGAGGGCAAGCGCATCGCGCTCCAGCTGCACGGCGAACCGCTGCCCGGCTTCGTCGAGTCGCTGCGCGCCGCAGGAGCGGAGGTCGTCGGCGTGCCCGTCTACCGCTGGATGCCGCCCGAGGACCTCGCGCCCGTCGACCGGCTCCTGGACGCCACCGTCGCCCGCGGCGTCGACGCGCTGACCTTCACCAGCGCGCCCGCCGCCGCGTCCTTCCTGGCCCGCGCCGAGGACCGCGGCATGTCCATCGAGCTCTTCGCCGCCCTCCAGCACGACGTCCTGACCGCCTGCGTGGGCCCGGTCACCGCGCTGCCGCTGCAGGCCCGCGGCGTCGACACGGTGCAGCCCGAACGCTTCCGGCTCGGCCCCCTCGTACAGATCCTGTGCCAGGAACTGCCCTCCCGCGCCCGTACGTTGCCCATCGCGGGGCACCGCGTCGAGATCCGCGGTCACGCCGTCCTGGTCGACGACGAGCTGCGGCCCGTCCCGCCCGCGGGCATGTCGCTCCTTCGGGCGCTCGCGCGGCGCCCGGGGTGGGTGGTCTCCCGCGCCGAGCTCCTGCGCGCGCTGCCCGGCGCGGGGCGCGACGAGCACGCCGTGGAGACCGCGATGGCCAGGCTGCGTACGGCACTTGGGGCTCCGAAGCTCGTGCAGACGGTGGTCAAGCGGGGCTACCGGCTCGCGCTCGATCCGGCCGCCGGGTCGAAGTACTCCGACTGACGGGCCTTGGCGTCCCGTCCCCGCAGCACCAGGGCCCGCGCGAGCAGGCCGATCGCGACGGTGGAGAGCAGGGTCCGCACCACGTTCCAGGCCAGCCACGTGTCCTCGAACTTCTCGCGCACGGCCGCCGGATCGGAGATCTTCGCCGGGTCGCCCGCGTCCGCGAGCTCGTCGTTCAGCGGCACGTTCACGGCCGACGTGATCGCGAAGGCCAGGAGATAGACGACGAGCGCCGCGAGCACCCACCGGTACGAGCTCGTCCCGCGCAGCTGCCACGCCGAGACCGCCGTGAAGAGCAGCGCCCCGAGGAAGCTCGCGAAGAAGACCGGATTGTTGAACGCGTCGTTCATGTTCTGCATGACCTCGATGAAGACGCGGTCGTCGCTGCGCCCGAGGCCGGGCATGACGCCGCAGGCGAAGATGTAGAAGGTTCCGGAGATCAGGCCCATGGTCACGACGGCCGCACCCAGAACGGCCCCGGCACTGCCCTGTCCCCGCTGGTTCGTCCCTCGGTTCATCCCTCGGTTGTCTCTCATGGGTCCGAGTCAACCGGCCGGACGGGCCCCGGACCATGGTTCCGAAGCGCACCCCCATAAGCGCGCGTCTCACGTCATGCGCGGTGGCAGGGGTTCCGCGCCCGCCCAAGGCGAGGCACTGTAAGGGGGAGCACTCACCGGTAACCCCACAAGGCGGTGACAGGCGCATGGCACTGGGCATGGACCCGGCCACGTACGAGCTGCGATTCGACTCCGGGCGGAGCTGTCTGGACCTCGTGGCGACGAACCATCCCGTGGAACGGCTCGACTCCGTGGACCGGCTGCTCGCCTGGCTCGCGGGCGCCGGGCTCATCCCGGATCACACGGCCCTGCCGGGAGCGGGACCGGTCTGGCTCGTCGCCTTCCGTGAACTGCGCGCACACGTCGGGCAGTTGGTGCTCGACGAACTCGAAGGGCGGTCCGCCGAAGCCGCGTTGGCCAGGGTCAACGCCCTCGCCGCGACGGCGCCTCCCGCCCCGCGCGCCGTACGGCACCCCGACGGCAGCCTCGTCCGTGCCCTGGACGGTGACCCCGGCTGCGCGGCCCTGCTCGCGGTGGTGGCACGCGATGCCGTCGACCTGCTCACCGACCCCGTCGCGCGTGCCCTGCTGCGCCAGTGCGAGGGCGACAACTGCCCCATCGTGTACCTGGACACGTCCCGCGGGCGCCGCCGCCGCTGGTGCTCCAGCGAGGTGTGCGGCAACCGCGAGCGGGTGGCCAGACACCGGCGCAGGGCGGCACTCGCGCGGGCCTGATCGAAAACTTTCGGGCACGGCTGAACGCGGCCGCTCCCGTGTACGTACATCCCCGGTGAGCCAGCCAAGACGAAGAGCGGACACCGGAGGCAGACGTGCGCAAGGATTCCGCCGTGGCCGATGAGCGCCCGCAGGAACGTCCTCGCCGACATCGCCTGGTCCCTGAACGCAACGGGCCCGACGAGGAGTTGATGCGCGCCCTCTACCGCGAGCACGCGGGTCCACTTCTGGCCTATGTGCTCCGGCTTGTGGCGGGAGACCGGCAGCGCGCCGAAGATGTCGTACAGGAAACGCTCATCCGTGCCTGGAAGAACGCCGGTCAGCTCAATCGTGCGACCGGTTCGGTACGCCCCTGGCTGGTGACGGTCGCCCGGCGCATCGTCATCGATGGCCACCGCAGCCGGCAGGCCCGGCCGCAGGAGGTCGATCCGTCGCCGCTGGAGGTCATCCCCGCGGAGGACGAGATCGATAAGGCGCTGTGGCTGATGACTCTTTCGGATGCGCTCGACGACCTGACTCCCGCGCACCGGGAGGTACTTGTCGAGACCTACTTCAAGGGGCGTACGGTCAATGAGGCGGCCGCGACACTGGGTATACCCAGTGGGACGGTGCGTTCGCGGGTCTTCTACGCGCTTCGCTCGATGAAGCTGGCGCTCGAGGAGCGGGGGGTGACGGCATGAACGAGTCCTACGGACATGACGCGCGGGGCCATGCGGAAGCGGGCGACGTGCACGAGACCGTCGGCGCCTACGCCCTCGGCATCCTGGACGACGCGGAGGCGACGGCCTTCGAGGCCCATCTGGCGGGCTGCGCGTTCTGCGCGCACCAGCTGGAGGAGTTCTCCGGCATGGAGCCGATGCTGGCCGCGCTCGCGGACTTCCCGGACGCACGCGGCGTACCGCGCGGTGTACCGGAGATCGGTGAGCAGCTCGCCGCCAGGCCGAGCCCGCGGCTCGCGGACCGGCTCGTGGACGAGGTCTCCGTGAAGCGCGCGCAGAAGCGCAGGCGCGGCATGTATCTGGTGGCCGCCGCGGCGGCGCTGATCGTCGGCGGGCCGCTCACGGTCCTCGCGGTGAGCGACGGCGGCGGTACGACGGACGTGGCGGGCGAACCGCACCCCACGAGCCCCGCCGAGGACGCCTTCTTCAACCACATGGACGACAAGATCAAGGCCACGGACCCGAAGACCAAGGTCAGCGCCACGGTCGGCACGGAGAAGAAGGCCTGGGGCACGCACACGGTCCTTGAGCTGAAGAACGTGAAGGGCCCGCTCAAGTGCTCCCTGGTCGCGGTCGGCAAGGACGGCGAGAAGGAGACGGTGACCACCTGGTCCGTCCCGAAGTGGGGATACGGCATCGAGGACAGCCCGAACAAATGGGCCCGCAGCCCCCTGTACGTCCACGGGGGAGCCGCGATGGACCGCAACGACATCGACCACTTCGAGGTGACCACCTTCGACGGCGACCGCCTGGTGGAGGTCGACGCGTAGGAGAAGTGCACAGAGGGGTCCCCTTTCGCGTACGGTAGACGGCTGCTCAATAGGGCAGCTGCACGTCCGGAAAGGGGCCTCGGTGGCCGACGTACGCGACCGTGAGATCAGCGTCGAACAAGAACATCTCGACCAGGTCTACCGGCGTCTCGAGGAGAAGATCCACGAGGCCGAGTTCCTCATGACCGACGCGGCCAAGCGCTCCCAGGTCGGCACGCCCGGCGCGCTCGCCGAGCGGGACGCGCAGGTGTTCCGCGCGGGGGTGCATCTCAACCGGCTCAACAGCGAGTTCGAGGACTTCCTCTTCGGGCGGATCGACCTGCTGCTCGGCAAGGACGGCAAGAAGGGCCCGGACGGCGCGTACACGTCGGTCGAGCCCGCCGAGGACGCGGTGAGCGAGAACAACACCGCCCAGATCGCCGAGACCCTGCACATCGGCCGCATCGGCGTCCTGGACGCCGACTACTCCCCGCTGGTCATCGACTGGCGGGCCCCGGCCGCGGCGCCCTTCTACCGCTCGACGCCGGTCGACCCCGGCCGCGTCGTGCGCCGCCGGGTCATCCGCTCCAAGGGCCGCAAGGTCCTCGGCGTCGAGGACGACCTGATGCGCCCGGAGCTCACGGCGACCCTGAACGGCGAGAGCCTGCCGGTCATCGGCGACGGCGCCCTGATGGCGGCGCTCGGCCAGGCCCGCAGCCACACGATGCGGGACATCGTGGCGTCGATCCAGGCCGAGCAGGACATGGTGATCCGTGCGCCCGCCGCGTCGGTGACGTACGTCGAGGGCGGCCCCGGCACCGGCAAGACCGCCGTGGCCCTGCACCGCGCGGCCTACCTGCTCTACCAGGACCGCCGCCGGTACGCGGGCGGCATCCTCATCGTCTCGCCGACCCCGCTGCTCGTGGCCTACACGGAGGGCGTGCTGCCCTCCCTCGGCGAGGAGGGCCAGGTCGCGATCCGCGCGGTGGGCGCGCTGGCCGACGACGCGTCCGGCGCGGTGGAGGCCACGGTCTACGACTCGCCCGCGGTGGCCCGGGTCAAGGGCTCGTCCCGGATGCTGCACGTCCTGCGCAAGGCGGCGCGGGGCGCCCTTGAGGGCACTGCGGGCGGGGCGGGCGCAGCGGCCAAGGCTCCCGCACAGGGCGGCCAGCTGTCCTTCGGGGACTTCGGGGACCTCGGCGAAGAGGACGACGACGAGGGGCCCCAGATCCCCGCCGAGCCCCCCACGCGGCTGCGTGTGGTCGCCTTCGGCCGCCGCCTGGAGCTGGAGGCCGACGCCCTGGGCCGCATCCGCCGCAACGCGCTCAGCGGCACGGCCCCCGTCAACCTCCTGCGCCCGCGCGCCCGCAAGCTCCTCCTGGACGCCCTGTGGTCGCAGTCGGGCTCCGCGGGCCGGCACAGCGACCCGGAGCTCGCCGCCGAGCTGCGCTCGTCCTTCGACGAGGACATCACCTCCGAGGACGACTTCATCCGCTTCCTGGACGCCTGGTGGCCCGAACTCACCCCGCGCTCCGTGCTCTCCGCGATGGGCGACGAGCGGCGCCTCGGCCGCTGGGCGCGCCGCGTCCTGAACCCGGGCGAGGTCCGCAAGGTCGCCCGCTCCCTCAAGCGCGACGCCCTGTCCGTGCACGACGTGGCGCTCATCGACGAGCTCCAGTCGATTCTCGGTACGCCGCCCAAGCCCCGCAAGAAGAAGGATCTCGACCCCCTCGACCTGCTCACGGGCCTCGACGAACTGATGCCGCAGCGCGAGGAGTCCCAGCGCGAACGCGCCGAGCGGCTCGCTGCGGAGCGCACCGAGTACGCCCACGTCATCGTCGACGAGGCGCAGGACCTGACGCCCATGCAGTGGCGCATGGTCGGCCGCAGGGGACGGCACGCCACGTGGACGATCGTCGGCGACCCCGCCCAGTCCTCCTGGTCCGACCCGGACGAGGCGGCCGCCGCCCGCGACGAGGCCCTGGGCAGCCGCCCGCGCCGCCGCTTCACGCTGACCGTCAACTACCGCAACCCCGCCGAGATCGCCGACCTCGCGGCCAAGGTGCTCGCGCTCGCGATGCCGGGCTCCGAGTCGCCGTCGGCCGTCCGGTCCACCGGAGTCAAGCCCCGCTTCGCCGTCGTACGCGACAAGGACCTCGGCGCTTCGGTGCGCGAGGAGGCGGCGCGGCTCCTTGACCAGGTGGACGGCACCGTCGGCGTCGTCGTGGCGATGAACCGCCGCGAGCAGGCGGCCAAATGGCTCGACGGGCTCGGCGGCCGGGTGGTCGCGCTGGGCAGCCTGGAGGCCAAGGGCCTGGAGTACGACGCGACGGTGGTCGTCACGCCCGCGGAGATCGCGGACGAGTCCCCGGCGGGCCTGCGGGTCCTGTACGTGGCGCTGACGCGCGCCACGCAGCAACTGACGGTCCTGTCCGGCGAGCGCGACGACCCGGACGGGGACGGGGTTCCGGACCTGCTCCGAGAATGACTTCAGAGAGTTGTCGGGACGGGAATTGCCTTACGGGGATCGTTTGTTACCGTTGATGTGGCACCGGCCCGATCCAAGCCCCCGGGCCCAACCTTCGTCGCTACGAGCGACCACTTGCCGCGAGGCGAGCATGGCGGGTCGGTGTCATCAACGTAGGGAGAGGCCCTCGTCACCACGTGACGAGGGCCTCTTTCGGTTTCAACCACCGGTTTCCGTTTCCCCCTACCGGCGCCCCCCTACTTCTCGTATGGTGGAAACTAGTTTCCGAAAAGCCAGTGAACGAAAAGTTCGCAATCCGAGGCGGCTACCACGTACTCAGTGGTAGGTGCGACGATCGGACGGCAAGAGCAACACGGTGAAAGCAGAGGAAGTCGGCCATGGCAACGGCGCCCAGCGTCTCCTACTCGAACACGGTCCGGTTGGAGGTGCCCGCGAGCGGCACCGCGGTCTCCCAGATCACCACGGCCGTCGAGTCCCACGGAGGCTCGGTGACCGGCCTCGACGTCACGGCTTCCGGCCATGAGGCACTCCGGATCGACGTCACGATCGCGGCGACCTCCACGACGCACGGCGACGAGATCGTCGCGCAGCTGCGCACCATCGAGGGCGTCACCGTCGGCAAGGTCTCCGACCGTACGTTCCTGATGCACCTCGGCGGCAAGATCGAGATGCAGTCGAAGCACCCCATCAGGAACCGTGACGACCTCTCCATGATCTACACCCCGGGCGTGGCCCGCGTGTGCATGGCGATCGCCGAGAATCCCGAGGACGCGCGCCGCCTCACCATCAAGCGCAACTCCGTTGCGGTCGTAACGGACGGTTCGGCCGTCCTCGGGCTCGGGAACATCGGCCCGAAGGCCGCGCTGCCCGTCATGGAGGGCAAGGCGGCCCTCTTCAAGCGCTTCGCGGGCATCGACGCCTGGCCGCTGTGCCTGGACACCCAGGACACCGACGAGATCGTCGCGATCGTCAAAGCCATCGCCCCCGGCTTCGCGGGCATCAACCTCGAGGACATCTCGGCGCCGCGCTGCTTCGAGATCGAGGCCCGCCTGCGCGAGGCCCTGGACATCCCCGTCTTCCACGACGACCAGCACGGCACCGCGATCGTCGTGCTCGCCGCGCTGACCAACGCACTTCGCGTGGTGGGCAAGGGCATCGGCGACGTACGGGTCGTCATGTCCGGTGCGGGCGCGGCCGGTACGGCCATCCTCAAACTGCTCATCGCGGCGGGCGTCAAGCACGCCGTCGTGGCCGACATCCACGGTGTCGTGCACGCGGACCGCGAGGACCTCGTGGACGCCGCGCCGGACTCGCCGCTGCGCTGGATCGCCGACAACACCAACCCCGAGGGCGCCCGTGGCACCCTCAAGGAAGCGGTCGTCGGCGCCGACGTCTTCATCGGCGTGTCGGCTCCGAACGTCCTGGGAGCCGACGACGTCGCGGCCATGGCCGAAGGCGCCATCGTGTTCGCTCTCGCGAACCCGGACCCCGAGGTGGACCCCGCGATCGCCCGCCAGACGGCGGCAGTTGTGGCCACGGGCCGCTCGGACTTCCCGAACCAGATCAACAACGTCCTGGTCTTCCCCGGCGTCTTCCGCGGCCTGCTCGACGCCCAGTCGCGCACCGTCAACACGGAGATGATGCTGGCGGCGGCAGGCGCCCTCGCGGACGTCGTCGCCGAGGACGAGCTCAACCCGAACTACATCATCCCCAGCGTCTTCAACGACAAGGTCGCGGGCGCGGTCGCCGATGCGGTGCGCACCGCGGCGAAGGCGGCTGGGGTGGCTGTGACAGGCGCCACGGCCCAGTAGTACGGCGCGTCGCGGAACGCAGGGGTCCTCAGGGCCCTCTAGGGTGGCGTGGAAGCGCGCCCCCGACTGCCACCTTCCAGGGGCGGTGAAGCTTTTCGTGTGACCCCCAGGGGCCCCGGATTGGCTTTCCCGCCGCAGGTGGGGGCAGGATGCCTTTCTGGGCGCGAGGGTCCGGATGACGGACCCGGGTCCGGGGCCTGACCGAGGACCCTGGCAGCATCGGCTTCGCTGTGCCCATCATGCGGCTCCGCCGCGTGGCACGCCTCAACGGCAAGAAGAACACGGGAGTACAAACATGAACCGCAGTGAGCTGGTGGCCGCGCTGGCCGACCGCGCCGAGGTGACCCGCAAGGACGCCGACGCCGTGCTGGCCGCGTTCGCCGAGACCGTCGGCGAGATCGTTGCCAAGGGCGACGAGAAGGTCACCATCCCCGGCTTCCTGACCTTCGAGCGCACCCACCGTGCCGCTCGCACCGCCCGGAACCCGCAGACCGGCGAGCCGATCAACATCCCGGCCGGCTACAGCGTCAAGGTTTCGGCGGGCTCCAAGCTCAAGGAAGCCGCCAAGGGCAAGTAGCCTCAGGCAGTACATAGAAGGGGCGGCCACCCAACCGGGTGGCCGCCCCTTCTGCGTGCTGTCAGGCGGACTACAGCGTCGCCCTGCCGGGCAGCTCCACCTTCGCGCCGAGCTCCACGAGCTTGTCCATGAAGTTCTCGTAGCCGCGGTTGATCAGGTCGATGCCGTGGACGCGGGACGTCCCCTGCGCCGCCAGGGCCGCGATGAGGTACGAGAAGCCGCCGCGCAGGTCGGGAATGACCAGATCGGCGCCCTGGAGCTTCGTGGGGCCGCTGACGACCGCCGAGTGGAGGAAGTTCCGCTGGCCGAATCGGCAGTGCGAGCCACCCAGGCACTCGCGGTAGAGCTGGATGTGTGCGCCCATCTGGTTGAGCGCGGAGGTGAATCCGAGCCGCGACTCGTACACCGTCTCGTGCACGATCGACAGGCCCGCGGCCTGCGTCAGGGCGACGACCAGCGGCTGCTGCCAGTCCGTCTGGAAGCCGGGGTGCACGTCCGTCTCCAGGGCGATCGCGTTGAGCGAGCCGCCCGGGTGCCAGAAGCGGATGCCCTCGTCGTCGATCTCGAAGGCACCGCCCACCTTCCGGTAGGTGTTCAGGAACGTCATCATCGAGCGCTGCTGGGCGCCGCGGACGTAGATGTTGCCTTCGGTCGCCAGGGCCGCGGAAGCCCAGGAGGCGGCCTCCAGGCGGTCTGAGAGGGCGGAGTGGTCGTAGCCGCCCAGGCTGTCGACACCGGTGACCCTTATGGTCCGGTCGGTGTCCATCGCGATGATCGCGCCCATCTTCTGCAGGACGCAGATGAGGTCTTCGATCTCAGGTTCGACGGCGGCGTTCGAGAGCTCGGTGACGCCTTCCGCCAGTACGGCGGTCAGCAGGACCTGCTCGGTGGCGCCCACGGACGGGTACGGCAGCTGGATCTTCGTGCCGCGCAGCCGCTGCGGGGCCTCCAGATACTGGCCGCCCTCGCGCTTCTCGATGGTGGCGCCGAACTGGCGGAGCACCTCGAAGTGGAAGTCGATCGGCCGGCCGCCGATGTCGCAGCCGCCGAGGCCGGGGATGAAGGCGTGCCCGAGGCGGTGCAGGAGCGGCCCGCAGAAGAGAATCGGGATGCGCGACGACCCGGCGTGGGCGTCGATGTCCGCGACGTTGGCACTCTCCACGTGCGAGGGGTCCATGACCAGCTCGCCCGGCTCCTCACCGGGGCGGACCGTCACGCCATGCAGCTGCAGGAGTCCGCGTACGACGCGGACGTCGCGGATGTCGGGGACATTGCGCAGCCTGCTCGGAGCGCTGCCGAGCAGCGCGGCGACCATGGCCTTGGGCACGAGGTTCTTCGCGCCGCGGACACGGATCTCGCCCTCCAGCGGGGTTCCGCCGTGGACAAGCAGTACATCGTCGGTGACGGTCATGAATCTCGCGTTCCGATTGGATGGACGGGTGGACCAAAGGGCAAGCGTAATGGGCGCGTACCCCCCTTCCGTAAGGCTGAGGACGCGTAAACCGCGTCAGGAGTTCGCGACAACACGAACCGTTCGGAACCGGACACTCCGGGTCACCGGCGAAAGTGTGCGCTCCAGACGCGCCTGTGCGCCCCTGAGCTGCATTCACTCCTGTACGGGCATTGCCTCCCCCCGCGGGGCAAAGATGCGGGATCATGTCGTTCATGACCGAGGTGTCCTCGCTCACAGGGCGGCTGCTCGTGGCCACGCCTGCCCTGGCGGACCCGAACTTCGACCGCGCGGTGGTGCTGCTCCTCGACCACGACGAGGAGGGCTCGCTCGGCGTGGTCCTCAACCGGCCCACGCCGGTGGACGTCGCGGACATCCTGGAGGGCTGGGGCGATCTGGCCGGGGCGCCGGGAGTCGTCTTCCAGGGCGGCCCCGTCTCGCTCGACTCGGCGCTCGGAGTGGCGGTGATCCCCGGCGAGGAGGGCGCGTCCCCCGGATCCAGGCTGCGCCCCGCCAGAGGAGAACCGATCGGCTGGCGCCGCGTGCACGGCGCGATCGGCCTGGTCGACCTGGACACACCCCCCGAACTCCTGGCCCCCGCGCTCGGCTCCCTGCGGATCTTCGCCGGGTACGCGGGCTGGGGCCCGGGCCAGCTGGAGGACGAGCTCGTCGAGGGCGCCTGGTACGTGGTGGAGTCCGAGCCGGGCGACGTGTCGTCCCCGGACCCGGAACGACTGTGGCGCGCGGTGCTGCGGAGACAGCGGAGCGAGCTGGCGATGGTGGCGACGTATCCGGATGATCCGTCGTTGAACTGAGCGTCGCCGAGGGGATCTCATCCACGCCGAGCGAACGAGCTGCGGGGTATCAGCCATGCCGTCCGTCGAGTGGCAGAGGACTTCGTCTTGCGCCGGGGGAGGCCGTAATTCCGTGCGAGGACGGCACGATCTCCGCGGCAGTCGTCTATGACCCTTCCAAGAACGGCACGGGCAAGGCCGTCGGGCCCGTGGCTTCGACCTCCACCTGGACCCCACCGCCTTGCTACTACGCCCCCGCGTACAGCCCGGCCCAGCTCCAGAAGAAGCTGGAGCCGATCTGGGAGGCCGGGTCCACCGGTCATGAGTGGGATCTGTCACAGCGCCACCGTTACGTCAACGGCGAGCCCTACAAGGACTTCAACAAGAAGACGGCCGGCGAGGGGTATTGGTGGGACAGCTTCATCCCGGACGGTAAAGAGAGCGCCCGGATCGGTGAGGCGTATGCCAAGGGCAAGGCCGACGAGACTCCCTCGTGCGGGGTGAAGTACCTGCGCTCCTCGGGAGACGGGGCGTATGCCCTCAAGGCCACCGTGACCTGGAAAATCAACTGGACCGGCACCGGCGTCAACGGTCAACAGAAGCTTCCGGACGGGCAGTTCGGTGCTGACCAGGATGTCATCGTTCAGGAGATCCAGTCCATCAACCGCTGATCCTGCCCTCGCGCGATGCGGCGGGAAGCTTCAAGAGGTGGCAATGGCCGACAAGTTGAAGGTCGACGGGGACGAGCTCGAGAACTTCATGAAGCTGCTCAACAAGTCGAATGACTCGTTGAAAGGGCTGCACAAGGCGCTGAGCGAGGCGACCATCACAGGCCTCGGCACCGATGACCTCGACTCCGCGTGCGAGGACTTCCAGGACGACTGGAAGTACGGCACGGAGCAGATCGGTGAGCAGAGCGAAGATCTTGCCAAGATCATCGACAAGAGCAAGGACGCCTACCGCGAGGTCGACAAAGCCCTGGAGGAGAACCTGAAGGAGAAGGGGAAGGGCAAGAGCGCCGGGGGCTCGAAGTGACAGTCACGCCGGGTACCGAGAGTGACCCCTTCGCCGGTTCGCCCGCCGCCAGGAACGGTCCTCTGCCGCAAGGCCTGAAGTCCTCCCCGGACATCCCGAACCCCCATTACCCGGACCTGGGATTCAACCCGGTTCCTGGCGACTGCGACATCGTCAAGGCGCTGCACAAGAAGCTGACCAGTTGCGCCGAAGTTCTCCATGAGACGCATGGCGTGGTCACGAAACTGATGGACGGCAGCTATTGGAAAGGCGACGCGGCGGTCGCCTTCCGTGAGCAGATCGACGGTGGTCCGCTGCCGAAGAACTTGCAGAACGCGGCGAACTCCATCAGTAAGGCCGCCAAGCACCTGAATCGCTGGCACGACGAGCTCGATGATTACCAGGGCCGTGCGAAACGCCTGAACGCGGACGCGAAGGAAGCACGAGCCGCGTTGGAGGCGGCGCAGGGGCGGGCGGACACCGCGGGCAATGACCCTGACCTGGACAAGAAGGGCACCCGGCAGGACGACGCGAAGAAGGAGAGGACGCGCGCCAACGGCAAAGTGGATGATGCCCAGGCGGAACTCGATCGGATTCTGAAGAAGGCCCGCGACCTTGCGTACGAGCATGAGGCGAGGTCCGGATTCCGGGCGGGCAAGATCCGCGACGCGACGGGCAAACTGGCGCCGCACGAGCCGGGCTGGTTCGACAAGGCAATGGACTGGGTCAAGGAGAACCTGCCCGACATCCTGAGCACTGTGGCCGCCGTCGTCGGGCTTGTGGCGTTGTTCGTGTTGACGGGCGGGACGGCTGCTGCGGTGTTGCTGTTGGCTGCGGCGGCGTTGAGCGCGACGGCGCTGGCCTTGCGGGTCACCCAGGACCCCACGGTGTGGGCGTCACTCAAAGACGGCTTCAGCAAGGGTGAGCTCGACACCGACTTCTGGAGCAATCTCGTCACGGTCGGTGGTGACGCCCTCGGTGCCCTGCCTGGACTTGGCGCCGCCTGGAAGGGGGGCCAGGCGGCGGTGCGTGGTGTCGACGCGGCGGGGGAGGCCATCAGCCTCGGCAGTCGATTGGCCAATGCGGGAGCATCCACCATGGAGCACGCTAGGACCATCTCCAGCCTGGACAATTCCCTGCTGGGCCTCACGATCAGGGGTGCGCGTGCCGAACCGATCGCCAGGACCGTTGAGGTCACTTCAGCTGCGGTTGGCGTCGGCACCGCAGGATTCGGGCTGGTGATGAAGGCCGTGGATGCCGACGATGACGGAATCAAGGACGGTGCCGTGGCCGGTATCGATGGCACCAGACTTGGTGTCGACGGTGGCAGTCTCGTTGATATCGCCCGGCATGTCTTCCACTGATCCGCTGCGAACGGAAAGCTGCTCACATGCATCCCACCGACTATCCGACTGCTTGGGACCACCCCCCAACCCGTAACGCCTGGATCTGGCACATGATCTTGATCGTTGCTCGTCTAATCGGTTGGATCGCGGTCTGGGTGGGGTCCTTGGCTGTCCCTGTCGTTTTTCTGTCGCAGGGCTATTTCCTGTTCTTCCTGCCTCTCCTGCTCTACGCGACCTTCCGTGCCGTCCTTCAGATCGGCTACTTTCCCTGGTCCCTCAACATGCAACGCGTCCTCGCCCAATACCCCTGGCAGCACCTCAAGGACGTCCCCCGGGGCCGGAACAAGCACCCCGATGCCCAGGAGGACGAAATGTGGTACGAGCTGCCCAATCCGGAGAAACCGGGTGTTCAGATCCCGTTGCTCTTCATGGCCAACATGCGCACGTTCTGGTGGATGAGGCGCTTCGGGACGAACAAGACCAAGCCTGAGCTGAAGGCTCAGATCGAACCCCTGTGGTTCGCGGGTGACCCCCGCTTCTACGCCGTTATCGCGGCGCCGGGTCGACGGGGCGCGGCGCCCAAGCGGTTGCACTTCCTCTACCAGCGTCCGGCCCGGCCCAGCTGGAAGGCTGCCCCGGTCGGCTGGGACGCGAGCCCCGCCGCGCTCGAGCGGGCCCGTCGGGCCGGGGCGAAGGTGCCCGACCCCGTGCTGCAGGACGGGATGTGATGACCGCCGCTCCCCGATTCATGCTCGACGCGTCCGCCGAGGACCCCGGCGCCGATGTCTGGTTCGCCGAACCCGCCGGGTTCACGGCGATCCCAATGGCCGCGCTGCTGAACCACCCGCCCGACGGTCCTGGCGCCGACGGGCTGCGTGCCGCTCTCGGCCCGCTCCTGGATGCGGCCCCCGACGAAACCGCCCGCGAGCGCTTCGTGGCGCAACTTGCCTCAGGGCAGCAGCTGCTGGCAGCCCTCTGTGAAGTCGGCACCGTCCACTGTTCGATCGGCCTGCATCGCGATGATGTGGCCGATCCGGGCGAGGGCGGGAGCAGCGGGCAGCCACTGCTGTCCTTCTTCACCCTCTCGTGGCGTGACACAGCCGTGGCGCCCCCCGCCGTCACCGCGGCCCGCACCGTCACCCCCGCAGGGCACCACACCCGCATCGAGTACCTCGACCTGCCGTGCGGCCCGGCCACCCTCAGTGAGTCCGTACGTATCCTCACGGCGGGCACCGGTCTCCCCCAGGAGCCCCTCCTCCAGGTGCACGCCCATCTTCCGCATCCGGACGGCAGACGCCTGGTGGTGCTCGCCATGTGCACGATGGCTGTCGAGCGGCGCGAGGACTACCGGCGCCTGCTCCATCAGATCGCCGAGCTCGTCAGCTTCGAGAATCCTCTGGACGATGTATCCGGATGATCCGTCCCTTAACTGACAGGTCAGCGCCCCAAGGCCGTTCCCGGTAGCGCAACCACGAGTCACACGGATAGCGTCCTGACGCGTACTTGACGTCTTGCATACGGGGGTTGACCGTGAAGCGCCGCAATCCGCCCAAGTTGCCTGCCCTCGTGGCGGCTTCGTTCGCGTGGGGGGTCTGAGTCGTGTCGGACAGGACCAGGTACGACCTCGATCTCATCAAGGATTGCTCGGAGTCGCTCTACCGCATCCACCGTGAGTTCAAGGAGAACGGCGACCCCTCCGACGGCTACGAGAAGGACTTGGGCAGCGACAAGCTGCGCGAGATCTTCGACGACTTCTCCAGCACCTGGAAGAAGACGCGCAAGAAGCTGAACAAGGACATCGAGAACCTCGCCAAGATCACCGCCGATGCGGCCAAGGCGTACGAGGACATCGACCACGAGCTCGCCAATGCGCTCCGGGACGCGAAGAAGAGCGACAAGAAGGGTGCGAAGTGAGCGGGCGGCCGAGCGACTGGACTCCTCTCTACGACTCCGATCCCGTGCCGGGCGACCCGTACGAGGTCGCGCGCCTGGGCAAGAAGCTGCGCGGCATGGCCGAGGAGATCGACAAGCAGGCGCGGAACATCAAGGCGCTGGCGTCGGTCGAGAGCTGGGACAGTGACGCGGGGCGCGCCTTCCACGAGGTCGCGGGTGACACGGCGGGGCGCCTGAAGAAGGCGTTCGACCGCTATGACGAGGCCGCCGACGCCCTGGGTACCAAGGTCAGGGAAGGCGAGTCCAAGGAGTACGCCAGCGAGCTGCACCGCGCGCAGCGCATGGCGGACAAGGCCCTTGAGGAGTTCCGCAAGGCGGAGGTCGAGCAGAAGGCCGCGCTGAAGGAGCTGGACAAGACCGAGGGGACGGTGCCCTCCTCCAAGGAGGACTCGGTCGACCGGACGAAGCAGCAGAAGAAACGCGACGACGCCACGACGATCATGGCTCAGCACCGCGGCAAGATCATGGAAGCGGTCGAGATCCGTGACGACGCCGCGAGCGCGGCGGCCAAGAAGATCAAGAACGTGATCCACCACGACGGCGTGCGTGACCCGGGCGGATTCATGAACTGGATCGCGGACCACGCCGATTGGTTCACGGCCGCGGCCACGGTCCTGGCGGTGGCGGCGCTCGTCGCGGCGATCGTCCTGTCGGGCGGCACCCTGGCGATCGTCCTGGTCGGTGTCGGGGCCGCGATGAGTGCCACGGCCCTGTCCGGCCGGCTGTACGACGTCTTCGCGCGCGGCGGGAAACTCGACCTGCTGGCGATCGGCATCGACGTCCTCGGCATCATCCCCGGGCTCGGCGCCCTGAAGGGGCTCACCGCGGCCGCCAAGGGCGCCCGCCTCGCCGGAGCGGGCAAGGGCGTCTGGGGCGCGTTCACCAACGGCTTCGCCGTGAAGAACATCAACAAGGGCGTCGGCTTCGCGTCCAAGATGCTCGCCAAGCGCGGCATCACCACGCCCAAGCTGCCGGCCGGAGGCTGGAACCCGGAGGTCGTCACCCGCTACATCAAGGGTGCCGCCCTGGGGAACCTCTACGTGACGTCCCTCCTCAGGCTGAAGGAAGCCATGGGCCCGGACGACGGCAAGACCCACCCCATCACCCCGCACCCGGGTCCGGGACCGAGGCCGAGCGCGCCGCCGACCACACCGTCGACCCCGGGCACGCCGACGCCCACGCCGTCTCCGAAGCCGGGGCCGAGCCCGAGCCCTTCCTCGTCGTCGTTCCACTCCTCGCTGGCCCCGGCCGGGTAGGAGGAGCGGGCCGATGAGCGATTACCACGTCATGGCGCGCGGCAGGTTCGTCGACGACAACGGGACCGAGCACGAGCTGGTTCCCTCGTCGGTCATCTCCGCCGTGCCCGCGGCACGGGAGGCGGCCGAGGCGTACGGGCGTGCCGTGCGGTTCGACTTCCTCGACGACCGGGCCGTGCACTGGCTGATGTTCCAGCGGCGGCGGGACACGGAGAAGGGGAGCCTTGTCGGCTGTTTCCTCGCCGTGCCGCTGTTCGTCTTCGGGGTCGGGGCGTGGCCGTTCTGGGATCTCGTCGCGTCCCTGAGGCCCAGGCCGTTCCAGATCGCCTTCTTCTGCGTGGACGCACTGCTCCTGCTGGCTTCGATCGGGGTGGCCTACCGCCTGCGCGGCCCCGATGCGGCCGATCCGACCCTGCGGAACATGCGCTGCCGGGTCCGCCTCTACCGGAAGATCGTCGGCATCGCCCGCAGGGGCGGCGCCGACATCCCCCGCCTCTACCCGTACTACGGCATGTACGCCACCTCCCGGAAGTTCTTCCCCGAGGCCCCCGAACTCCCCATCCCACCGCTCCCGGAAAGCAACGGCGCCAAGTGACCACGCAATCCCCAGCAGCCACGACGTCCCCGGCGGCCCCTCCCTACGAGCCGTTGCGGTTCGAGGCGACGATCCCTGCGCAGAACGCCGGGCCCGATGCCGACGCCGGTGCCCGCATCGACTCCGACGGCATCCACGTCCGCTGGGTGATGCCGGAGATCTTCCACGACCTCCCCCTCCACGAGGAGGACGAGGACGAAGGGGCCCGCCTCCTGGAGGAGCTCGCGGCGAAGGCGCTGCCCGGTGCCGAGGACGAGGACATGCTCAAGCTCGCGGTCATCTGCGCGCTCGGCATCGACGACCTGCTGGAGGCCGGGGCCGAGTACGCGGCCATCGCCGTGGGCGCGGTCGGCGACGACCCGTGCAGCGCCACGGTCTACGCGGCCCTGGTCGACAGCCCCGAGGACGAGGACGCGGACCCCCTCGCGGCGATCGCGTCCAGCCTGCGCCGTGACGACGCGGGCGAGGTCAGGGAGATCCTGCTGCCGTGCGGCCCCGCGGTGTCCTGCGTGGGCACGCGCGTCGACAAGGTCACCGGTGAGCTGACCGAGTCCCCGGACGGCATCAGGATCCCGACGTCGTTCATCCGCGTCTACGTCCCGCTGCCGAACGGGACGACCCTGGTGATGGAGCTGGGGACGCCCACGCAGGTCGGCTGGGACCAGTTCTCGACGATGTTCGGGAACATAGTGAGCAGCATCCGCCTGTTCGAGGCCGACGGCGAGCCGTTGATCATCCCGGACCGGGACACGGACGCGTGAGCGACACCGTGGCGCCGCCGTCGGACTACCGGATCCTCGTGCCCCGCGACTGGTTCCGCGTCGACCTGACGCAGGAGCGGTGGCGCGGCCAGCTGAAGACCTTCGTGGACCGCGAGTCCGGGAGCGGGAGCGCGCCCGAAGAGGTGCGGCGGTCCCTGTGGACGACCCTGCGCAACATCGCCGAACGCGGCGCGGCGGACGGTGCGTTGGAGTTCTACCTCAAGACCGAGACGCCCGAGGGCACGGCCTACCCCGCATCACTGATGGTCTCGCTGCTGCCCACGCCGCCGGGGCTCGCCCCGGAGGTGGGGGAGTTGGCCCAGACCCTCGCGCGGCGCAGGGGGGACGCTTCGCGGGTCGATGCGGTGGAGCTGCCGGCGGGCGACGCGGTCCGTGCGACGACGGACACGACGCTGGACTTCCACGTGCGGATGCCGGGCGGTGTGGGCTATCTGCTGCTCGCGTTCTCCGTGCCGCTCAGCGGCACGGAGGGGCCCATGGGTGACTTGTGCGAGGCGATCGCGTACTCCCTGCGGTGGGTGGAGTGAATGCGGGTGGCTGATCCGGGTGGGCGTTCCGCGGGGCCCCGGGTCCCGGGCGATGCCCGTAACCGTCGGGCGTAGGTACCCTTGGATGCCATGAGCACTCTTGAGCCCGAGCCCGAGCGCGGGGCAGGTACGGGGACCCTCGTAGAGCCGACGCCACAGGTGTCGCACGGTGACGGCGACCACGAGCGCTATGCGCACTATGTCCAGAAGGACAAGATCATGGCGAGCGCGCTCGACGGTACGCCCGTCGTCGCGCTCTGCGGCAAGGTCTGGGTGCCGGGTCGCGACCCGAAGAAGTACCCCGTCTGCCCCATGTGCAAGGAGATCTACGAGTCCATGAGCGCCGGTGGCGACAAGGACAAGGGCGGCAAGGACGGCAAGGGCGGCGGCAAGAAGTAGCCCACACCCGAGCCGGCCGGAGCCTTCTCGCTGAGGGGCGTTGCGTGTGCCGCAACGCCCCTTTTGCGTTGCGCAATCGCGTGGCAGATTCCCTCGCATGACCTTTGAGCAACTCATCCCGGCGCCCGCACGCGCCGAGGGACCGCGTCCCGAAGGCTTCGTCCTCGACTCGTCGACCGCTCTGCGCGCCGGGCCCGGCACCGAGTCCACCGAGCGCTGGCTGCGGGCCACACTCGGCGGTGCGCTCGGCCTGCCGCTCGCGCCCGGCGAGGGCGGCGGCATCTCGCTGGGCATCGACGACTCCCTCGCGCCCGAGGCGTACCGCCTCACCGTGGGGGAGGCGGGCGTGGAGATCCTCGGCGGCGCCGCGCCCGGCGTCTTCTGGGGGGCGCAGACCCTGCGCCAGCTCACCGGCCCCGAGGCGTTCCGGCGGGCCCCGCTGCGGGCGGCCGGGCGGTACGCCGTACCGGGGTGCCTGATCGAGGACAGCCCCCGCTTCGGATGGCGCGGCATGATGCTCGACGTGGCCCGGCACTTCATGCCCAAGGACGGCGTCCTGCGCTATCTGGACCTCCTCGCCGCCCACAAGCTGAACGTCTTCCACTTCCACCTCAGCGACGACCAGGGCTGGCGCATCGAGATCAAGCGCCACCCGAAGCTGACGGAGGCCGGTTCGTGGCGGCCGCGCTCGAAGTGGGGGCACCGCGCGTCCGAGCTGTGGAACGACACCCCGCACGGCGGCTTCTACACGCAGGACGACATCCGCGAGATCGTCGCGTACGCCCATGAACGGCACATCGCCGTCGTACCCGAGATCGACATCCCCGGGCACTCGCAGGCCGCCATCCACGCCTACCCGGAGCTCGGCAACACCGACGTCGTCGACACCTCCTCGCTCGGCGTCTGGGACACCTGGGGCGTCAATCCCAATGTCCTCGCCCCGACCGAGAACACCCTGCGCTTCTACGAGGGGGTGTTCGAGGAGGTGCTCGAACTCTTTCCCTCCACCTTCATCCATGTCGGGGGAGACGAATGCCCCAAGGACCAGTGGAAGGCGTCGCCCACCGCGCAGGCCCGCATCAAGGAGCTGGGGGTCGGTGACGAGGAGGGTCTTCAGAGCTGGTTCATCCGGCACTTCGACTCCTGGCTGACCGCGCGCGGGCGCCGGCTCATCGGCTGGGACGAGATCCTGGAGGGCGGTCTCGCCGAGGGGGCGACCGTGTCGTCCTGGCGCGGGTACGGGGGTGGCATCGCGGCGGCCAAGGCAGGGCACGACGTCGTCATGTGCCCCGAGCAGCAGGTGTACTTGGACCACCGCCAGGACGGCGGCCCCGACGAACCCGCGCCCATCGGCTTCGTCCGCACCCTTGAGGACGTCTACCGCTTCGAGCCGCTGCCCCCGCAGCTGACCGAGGACGAGGCGCGGCACGTGCTCGGTACCCAGGCCAACGTCTGGACCGAGGTGATGGAGTACCACGCACGTGTGGACTACCAGGTGTTCCCGCGCCTCGCGGCCTTCGCCGAGGTCGCCTGGAGCACGCTCCCGGCACCGGCCGAGCGCGACTTCGCGGACTTCGAGCGGCGAATGACCCCGCACTACGCGCGACTTGACGCACTCGGCGTCGACTACCGCCCGCCCGGCGGCCCGTTGCCGTGGCAGAAGCGGCCGGGTGTGCTCGGACGCCCGATCGACGGGGCGCCCCCGAACGTGTGAGGCGCACCCGATCGTCCGTGTGTCGGGCTGCCCGCGCTGCGAGCGTGGGCAGCCGGACGAAAGTCGTACAAGGGTCACCGAAGAGTGGCAATTCCCGCTGACCACCGAGGGCGTGTGAAACCGGCACATCCCCCAGGTCTGGGGACGAATAGCTCCTAGCGGACCCCCGCGCCGGGGGCCGGGGAAGATGTGCCAGAGTTGCCACGTCCGGGCTGTGAGCACGTACCGTACGGCGGAACAGGCGTAACGGTGAGAACGGCGAGAAAGCCGCCGGGCATCGGGAAGGGGCAGCCGGTTTTGACCACGCACGCACCGCAGGCGGCGCAGACCGCGCAGACGGCGAAGCTGCCTGGGACGTTGGACGAGGCCGTGGAGGCACTCGCCGCGATGCCCGCCGCCGTGCCCGTAGCCGGCGGCACCGACCTCATGACCTCGGTCAACGCGGGCCTCCTGCGCCCCGCCGCGCTCGTGGGCCTCGGCCGCATCAGCGAGATCCGCGGCTGGCAGTACCAGGACGGTCACGCGCTGCTCGGCGCCGGGCTCACCCACGCACGCGTCGGGCGGCCCGACTTCGCGGCCCTGATCCCCGCGCTCGCCGCGGCGGCACGCGCCGCAGGCCCCCCGCAGATCCGCAACGCGGGCACCCTCGGCGGCAACATCGCCACGGCGGGACCGACCGGTGACACCCTGCCCGTCCTGGCCGCCCTCGAAGCCATCCTCATCATCGCGGGCCCCGGCGGCGCCCGCCGCGAGGTCCCCGTCTCGCACCTGCTCGCGGGGATGGACATGCTCCGCCCCGGCGAGCTCATCGGCTTCGTACGGCTGCCGCTCCTGCACGCCCCGCAGGTCTTCCTGAAGGCGACAGGGCGCACGGGCCCCGGCCGCGCCCTTGCCTCCGTCGCGCTCGTCCTCGACCCGGCGCGGCGCGGTGTGCGCTGCGCGGTCGGTGCCGTCGCGCCGATGCCGCTGCGGCCCCTGGAGGCCGAGCAGTGGGTCGCCTCGCTGATCGACTGGGACGGCGGGCGCACGATCGTGCCGGAGGCGCTCACCGCCTTCGGCGAGTACGTCGCCGCCGCGTGCATCCCCGACCAGCCTCCGGCGCAGGACGGCTCCCCGCAGCCGCTGTCGCCCGCCGTACTGCACCTGCGGCGCACCGTCGCCGCGCTGGCCCGACGAGCACTGGGGAGGGCGCTGTCGTGAGCGACGACCAGAACAACAACAACGGCGGCTGGCAGCCGCATCCGCAGGGCGAGTACGACTCGGACGCCACGGCCTTCGTGCAGCTGCCCGAAGGCGCCCTCGACGCCTTCGACCACTCGCCGCTCGCCGCGCCCGGCCACGGTTACGTGCCGCCGCAGATAACGGTCACCCCGACGTCGGCCGACGCCACGGACCCGGCGGCCACGGGCGTCTGGGCCATGCCGCCCGAGGTGACCGGCATGGGCACCGGCGTCCAGAACGTGCAGTGGCCCGCGGCGGGTGGTGCGCCCGAGCCGTCCGTCCAGGACGCCCAGGAGACCCAGGATCACGCGTACGACCCCCGGGCCACCGGGCAGTGGAGCTTCCACGAGGCGGAGGGTCACGCGCCCGCCGCCCCTGCCCCCGCAGATGTCACGGGGCAGTGGTCGATCCCCGTCGCCAATGGTGATCTTCCGGATGAATCGGGCGAGTTCACGACGTCCTCGCTCGCCGCGCAGTGGGGCGGTACGCCGCCCGCGACGCTGCCGGGCGGTGCCGCGGCGCCGTGGGCGACCGGTGGCGCGGGCGCGGGTGCGCCGTGGGCGGAGCCGGCGCAGCAGCCGCACGCCGACCCGTACGCGCACGTCGAGCCGCAGCCGCAGCAGCACGTCGAGCCGCAGCACCACGAGCCCGTCGCGCCTCTGGAGGCATTCGTCCCCGAGCCGCCGGTCGCTCCCGAGATGCATGTGGTGCCCGAGGAGCCCGTGGCGCCCGTGGCCCCCGAGGAGCCCGTGGCCCTCGAGACTCCCGCAGAGCCGGAGCCGGAGCCGGAGCCGGAGCCGGAGCCCGAAGCCGAGGTCGAGGCCGTCATCGCGGACCCCGCCCCCGAAGCCGAAGCCGAAGCCGAAGCCGAGGTCGCAGCGGACGCCGAGGCCGAAGCCGACGCCGACGCCGAAGGCGAGACCGACCCCGAAGAGGCGGCCACCGCCACGGCTCTCCCCGACGAACATCCCCTCTGCTCCTACGTCCTGCGCGTCAACGGCGCCGACCGCCCCGTCACCGACGCCTGGATCGGCGAGTCCCTCCTCTACGTCCTGCGCGAGCGCCTCGGCCTCGCGGGCGCCAAGGACGGCTGCTCGCAGGGCGAGTGCGGTGCCTGCAACGTCCAGGTCGACGGCCGGCTCGTCGCCTCCTGCCTGGTGCCCGCGGCCACCGCCGCCGGAAGCGAGGTGCGCACCGTCGAGGGCCTCGCCGTCGACGGCAGACCCTCCGACGTGCAGCGGGCGCTCGCTGCCTGCGGCGCTGTCCAGTGCGGCTTCTGCGTACCGGGCATGGCGATGACCCTGCACGACCTGCTCGAAGGCAACCCCGCCCCGTCCGACCTGGAGACCCGCCGCGCCCTGTGCGGCAACCTCTGCCGCTGCTCCGGCTACCGCGGCGTGCTCGACGCCGTGCAGGAAGTGGTCGCCGAGCGCGAGGCGTCCGCGGCCGCGGCCGAGCCGTCGGCCCAGGGCGAACAGGCGGGCGAGCCGCGCATTCCGCACCAGGCGGGACCCGGCGCCGGAGGAGTCAACCCGACGGCGCAGGACGGAACGTACGAAGGACCGTACGGCCAGGACGGAGGCCAGGCGTGAGCAACGAAGCCGCGGGGAGCACGAACACCGCGACCGCAGTGGAACCGCAGCCGGGCCCGGGCCCGGAGCCGCTGCCGCACGGCATCGGCACCTCGCTGCCGTCCGCCGAGGCCCGCGCCAAGACGGAGGGCACGTTCCCCTACGCGTCCGACCTGTGGGCGGAGGGGCTGCTCTGGGCGGCCGTCCTGCGCTCGCCGCACGCGCACGCGCGCATCCTCTCGATCGACACGTCCCAGGCGCGCGAGATGCCGGGCGTGCGGTCCGTCGTCACGCACGAGGACGTGCCGGGCGAGGCACTGCACGGCCGCAAGACCGCGGACCGCCCGGTCTTCGCCTCCGACGTCGTACGCCACCACGGCGAGCCCATCGCCGCCGTGGCCGCCGACCATCCCGACACGGCGCGGATGGCCGCCGCCGCCATCTTCGTCGAGTACGAAGTCATGGAGCCGGTCACCGACCCGGAGAAGGCCTTCGCGGCCGAACCCCTGCACCCCGACGGCAACTTGATCCGGCACATCCCGCTGCGGCACGGCGACCCGGAGGCGGCGGGCGAGCTCGTCGTGGAGGGCCTGTACCGCATCGGCCGCCAGGATCCGGCGCCGATCGGCGCGGAGGCGGGGCTCGCGGTGCCGCGTCCCGATGGGGGAGTGGAGCTGTACATCGCCTCCACCGACCCGCACACCGACCGCGACATGGCCGCGTCCTGCTACGGCATCGACCCGGAGATCGTGAAGGTCGTCGTGACCGGCGTCCCCGGCGCGACCGCCGACCGCGAGGACGCCAGCTTCCACCTGCCGCTCGGCCTGCTCGCCCTGACCACCGGCTGCCCGGTGAAGCTGACGGCGACCCGCGAGGAGTCTTTCCTCGGTCACGCGCACCGCCACCCGACGCTCCTTCGCTACCGCCATCACGCGGACGCCGAGGGCAAGTTGGTGAAGGTGGAGGCGCAGGTCCTGCTCGACGCGGGTGCGTACGCGGACACGTCGTCGGACGCGCTCGCCGCGGCCGTCTCCTTCGCCTGCGGTCCCTACGTCGTCCCGAACGCCTTCATCGAGGGCTGGGCGGTCCGTACGAACAACCCGCCGTCCGGACATGTCCGGGGCGAGGGTGCCATGCAGGTGTGCGCGGCGTACGAAGCCCAGATGGACAAGATCGCGAAGAAGTTGGGCATCGATCCGGCGGAGCTGCGGCTGCGCAACGCGATGGCCACGGGCGACATCCTGCCCACGGGGCAGACGGTGACCTGCCCGGCCCCGGTGGCCGAACTCCTCGCCGCTGTACGGGACTTCCCCCTTCCCGAGCTGCCCAAGGACACGCCCGAGGACGAGTGGCTGCTGCCCGGCGGACCCGAGGGCGCGGGCGAACCCGCCGCGGTGCGCCGCGGCGTCGGCTACGGCCTCGGCATGGTCCAACTCCTGGGCGCCGAAGGCACGGACGAGGTCTCCACGGCCACGGTGAAGGTGCACGACGGCATCGCGACGGTGATCTGCGCGGCGGTCGAGACGGGCCAGGGCTTCTCCACGCTCGCCCGCCAGATCGTCCAGGAGACCCTCGGCATCGACGACGTCCGCGTGGCCCCTGTGGACACGGACCAGCCCCCGGCGGGGCCGAGCTGCCACGGCCGCCACACCTGGGTGTCGGGCGGCGCGGTGGAGCGCGCGGCGAAGATGGTCCGCACGCAGCTTCTCCAGCCCCTGGCCCACAAGTTCGGGATGTCCACGGAGCTGCTCCAGATCACGGACGGCAAGATCACCTCGTACGACGGGGTGCTGAGCACGACCGTCACGGAGGCGATGGACGGCAAGGAACTGTGGGCCACGGCCCAGTGCCGCCCGCATCCCACCGAGCCCCTCGACGAGGCGGGCCAGGGCGACGCGTTCGTCGGGATGGCCTTCTGCGCGATCCGCGCGGTGGTGGACGTGGACATCGAGATCGGTTCGGTGCGGGTCGTGGAGCTCGCGGTCGCCCAGGACGTGGGCCGCATCCTGAACCCGACCCAGCTGAAGGTGCGGATCGAGGCGGGCGTCACGCAGGGAGTCGGCGCGGCCCTGACGGAGAACCTCCGCACGCCGCGCGGCCTGGTCCGCCACCCGGACCTCACGGGCTACGCCCTGCCGACCGCCCTGGACACCCCCGACATCCGCATCGTGAAGCTGGTGGAGGAGCGGGACGTGGTGGCGCCCTTCGGCGCGAAGGCGGCGAGCGCGGTGCCGGTCGTGACGACTCCGGCGGCGGTGGCTTCCGCGGTGCGTGCGGCCACCGGGCGGCCGGTCAACAGGCTGCCGATCCGCCCGCAGGCGGCGGTGGCGACGTGACGGCGCAGGCCCTGAGCGGGGTCGTCGTCATCACCGGCATCATGGCCTCGGGCAAGTCCACGGTGGCGCAGGCCCTCGCCGAGCGGCTGCCGCGCGCGGCGCACGTGCGGGGTGACGTCTTCCGCCGGATGATCGTGTCGGGCGGCCAGGAGTACGAGCCCGGGGCCTCGGACGAGGCTGCGGCCCAACTCCGCCTGCGGTACGGCCTGTCGGCGTCCACGGCCGACGCGTACGCCGCTGCGGGCTTCGTCGCGGTGGTCCAGGACGTCATCCTGGGCGAGGAGTTGAAGACGTACGTGGATCTGCTGCGTACGCGACCCGTGCACGTCGTCGTGCTCGCCCCGAGGCCGGACGCGGTCGCTGCCCGGGAGGCCGGGCGGGGCAAGACCGGCTACGGGGCGTGGACCGTGGAGGACCTGGACACGGGGCTGAGGTCCACGACCCCGAGGATCGGGCTCTGGCTGGACAGCTCCGACCTGACGGTCGAGGAGACGGTGGACGCGATTCTCGCGGGGCTCGACGAGGCGCGGGTCTAAGGGCCCCCACACCAAAGGGCGGCCCGAACGGGACCGCCCTTCGACTGCTTGAGGCCGTGGCGGGAATCGAACCCGCGTTACTGGCTTTGCAGGCCAGCCCCTAAGCCACTCGGGCACACGGCCGAGCTGAACTCGACTCCTTGAACCTAGCCGTGGCCGGGGGTGCGCTCAAGGGATCTCCGGCTGCCGCAATGGGACTGCCATACGGCGTTCATGTTTCATGGCGCCGGGCTCTCAGGCGCCGAGGTGAGGGCCGAGCTGTCGGCCAGGAAGTTCACGGTCATGCGGCGGGCGTCTGGTCCTCACCGGTCGGCTTGTGCAGGTCCTCGTAGGAGTCGCAGCCGTGCTTCTCGTTCAGGGCGTCGAGGTCGATCGCGCCGGAGGCGACGAGCCGGGCCAGTTCACGACGGGCCTGCGCGCGCACGGAGCGCTGCCTGACGTCGGCGAGCGCCTGGTTCACGGTGTCCTTCTTGGTCGCCGTGCCCAGGATCTTCTGGGCCTCGGCGAGCGCTTCGTCGTCGATGTCGATGAGCATCTGCGTCATGACCACTCCCTCGCGTATATAGGCCGGTCGGCCTGTTCATGATTCACGGCGCGGGGATCAGCCGGACGACCGTGACGGTCAGGATCGAACCCGAGACGTAGTATCGAACGTCTCGGTCCTCGCCATCTTCGCCAAGGTGTCATCGGCGGGCGGCGCGTAGGAGATGCGGTAGGTCACGCGGCGCTGTTCCTCTCCGCTTCCTCGCGGGCGAGGCGGTCCATGATCGCGTCGGCAGCCGGGTCCGGCACCGCCTCGAACATCCAGTGCCGCATCACTGCGTGGATCTCGTGCACACCGGCCGAGTTGATCTCCTGGTCGAATTCCTCGCGCCTGCGTTCCGGCAAGGCCTCGCGAATAGCGGGAATGCTGTTGGGCACCTCGACCTCTACCCCGTCGACCACGGTTCTGAGCGGCTCGGCCATGATGCGCTCCCTTCTGGCTCTGCAGTCACGGTAGCGATTCTTCATCGTGCTCTGTCGCCTCTTCTCTCTTCGGCCTACGCCGCCGCCGTAGCGGAGTGCGCGATGCAGTCGCGGCAGCGGCCCGGTCTCGGAGCGCGGAAGGCGCGGTCGCAGTGGTCGCAGTTCTGGAGGGGGTCCGGGCGTGGTGGGGCCGTCGGGGAGGCCGGGAGCGGCGGTGGCAGGAACTCCGTGAGGCGGTGGGCCAGCAGGGCTGCCGGGTGGTGGATCGGGGTCGCGGGGAGCCCCGCCGTGAGCGTGCGGCGCACTGCCTCTGGGGTGATGCCCCGGTCCAGCCATGCCGTGGCTGCCGGTGCGAGGCGGCGTACGTCGCGTTCGGCGAGCAGGAGGCGGGGGTCGTGGCGCCGGAGGTCCGTGAGGAGGGTGGTCGCTGCGGTGTCGTGCGCCTCGGGGAGGGGGAGGGGAGCTTCAGGGGGTGCTGGTGCGGGCCTCGGCGGCGGCTGTGCGCTCACCGCCATCGCGGGCGGGTTGTTGTACGACACCGTTCGCGTGATCACCTGGCCCGACGGCAGACGCTCCCGAGTGCGGGTGAGGTAGCCGTGGGCCTCCAGCTCGCGCAGGGCCCCGGCGATGCGGACCTCCCCTTCGGGGAAGCGCTCCGCGAGGCGTTTGATGCTGACCTTTGCGCCTGCGGGCAGGGACTGGATGTGGGCGGCAAGACCGATCGCCGTGAGGCTCAGCTCGCGATGCTGGGTGAGGTGATTGCCGACCACGGTGAAGCGATCCGGGTGGCGGCGGTTGTCGTGCCCGATCCCGGAGGACGGAACGGGGGACGCTGCGCACGGGGGCGCGTTAAGCTGCTGATCAGCCATCGGGAAGGTTGCTTCTTCCTTGGTGTCAGGCCCTCGCATTGGGATGCCAGTCCCGGCGAGGGCCGTCTCATGTCTGGAGTTGTCGAGGCCGAGCTTGCACGGCGAACTGGCATATGCGCCAGTTGCGTTGGGGGAGATCACCCGTGTGAGTGACGGCGGCGGGGTTTGGGGCGGGTGGGGGAGGTTCTCTCCCTCGTTTCTTACGTACTTGATGTCGCGCCCCACCGATCGCGGGTCCGCCGGGACGCGGAATCCTCGATGCGGTCACATGGGGACGGGGGCATCGATTTCCGCCCAGACGGTTTTGCAAGGGGGCGGCCCCGGCTCCGTGCCCCAGCGGTCGGACAGGGCGGCGACCAGGAGCAGGCCTCGGCCCGACTCGGCGTAGACCGGCGGGGGTTGGGCTACTCCCGGCGGGCGGCGGTCCGCCCTCGCGTCCGTCACCTCGATACGGAGCGTGGCCGCCTCGGTGAGCTTGAGCGCCAGGCGGAAGCTTCTGCCGGGTACGTGGCCGTGCAGTGCGGCGTTGCTCGCCAGCTCGGCGACGATCTGCTCCGCCATCTCGAACGGCAGTCCCCAGGCGCGGAGTTGCTCGCGTGCGAGGAGCCGCGCCAGGCGGGCGCCTCTGCGGGTGGCGGACAGCAGGATCGTGAACTGGTGTACGGGGATCGGGGTGCGGGTGGTTTCTTGGTTCACGTCACTCAGCGTGGCCGTGCGTGCGTACCGTGAACAGTGACGCGGGCTGTGCGTACCGCGTTTGTCCCGCGCTTGTCCTGGCTTGTCCCGGCTGTCCCGGGTGACGTCCGGGTGCGAGTGCGCGTTGGGCTTAGACGGTACGTCGGAGGTGGCGCGGTGGACGTGGAACGTGGCGGCGAGGGGCGTAATGGCGGGGCGGACGAGCCCGGTTGGGACGTCGACCCGGAGGACGAGATCAGTGCGGTGGTCGAGGTGGTCGGGCACCAGCTCAAGTTGCGGAGGGAAGCGGCGGGCCTCCGGGTGGCCGAGTTCGGGGAGGCCATCGGGTACGGGGAGGACCTGATCCGGAAGATCGAGCGCGGGGTGCGGATTCCTCGCCCCGAGTATCTGGACAAGGTGGACGAGGTCCTTGACGCGGGTGGGCTTGTCTCCGCGATGAAGAAGGAGATGCGGGAGGCTCGGTATCCGAAGAAGGTGCGGGAGCTGGCGAAGTTGGAGGAGCGGGCGGTTGAGTTGGGGTTGTACAGCAACCACAACATCCACGGCCTGTTGCAGACGCACGAGTTCGCGTGGGCGCTATTGGGGACGCGTCGTCCCGCGTACTCGGACGAAGAACTGGAGCGGTTGGTGGCCGCGCGAATGGCCCGCCAGTCGATCTTCGAGCGTTCGCCCGCACCCGAGTTCAGCTTCGTGCAGGAAGAGGTAACGCTGCGGAGGCCCATCGGAGGGACAATGGTGCTGCGCCGACAGCTCGAACGTCTGCTGGAGGTAGGGGAGTTGAGGAACGTCGAGATCCAGGTGATGCCGACGGCCTGTGGCGGCCACGCCGGGACAGGCGGTCGGATTCAGGTGCTGAAATTCGCGGATGGTACGGCGATGGGGCGTACTGACGACGAGTTCGCCGGCCGCCCGGTCTCTGATCCGAGGCGGCTCCGTATCCTTGAGCTGCGGTATGGCATCATCCGGGCCCAGGCTCTTACGCCAGAGGAGTCCCTGGCCTTCATTGAGCACCTGCTGGGAGAGACATGATCCGCAAGGCCTCTGCTGGGGACACTTCCGAGCTGAACTGGTTCAAAAGTAGTTACAGCAGCAGCAGTGACCCCAACGACTGCGTCGAGGTCGCGTTGGAGTGGCACAAGAGCAGCTACAGCGACAGTAGTAACGGCGAGGACTGCGTAGAGGTGGCCCCCACCCCCGCCACCATCCACATCCGCGACTCCAAGAACACCCTCGGCCCCCAGCTGGCCGTCACCCCCGCAGCATGGGGCGACTTCGTGACGTACGCCTCCGAAAGCTGAGCTGACCGCAGGCATCCGGAGACGTACGACCAAGGGACCAGAGGCCCCCCGACCCCGGACAGGGGTCAAAGCCCGCCACGCCCCTTACGCTGGCCAGCATGACCGCCCTGGAACCACGTGACGCCGAAGTCACAGCCGCCCCGATAGTCCCGCCGTCCGAGCTCCAGGGCGGAATCCTGCGCGCCCCCTATCGCGCGCTCAGTCTCGGCATCGTCTCCGTGGTCCTGCTCATCGCCTTCGAGGCGACCGCCGTAGGGACCGCGATGCCGGTGGCCGCCCGTGAACTGGACGGCATCTCCCTCTACGCCTTCGGCTTCTCCGCGTACTTCACCACCAGCCTCTTCGGCATGGTGCTCGCCGGGCAGTGGGCCGACCGGCGCGGGCCCCTGGGTCCCCTCGCCACCGGCATCGGCGGCTTCGCTGCGGGCCTGGTCCTGTCCGGGACCGCCCAGGCCATGTGGATGTTCATCCTGGGCCGCGCCGTGCAGGGGCTCGGCGGCGGGCTCGTCATCGTCGCGCTGTACGTGGTCGTCAGCCGCGCCTACCCGGAGCATCTGCGCCCGTCCATCCTCGCGGCGTTCGCGGCCAGCTGGGTCGTGCCGTCCGTGGTGGGGCCGCTGGTCTCCGGGACCGTCACCGAGCACCTGGGCTGGCGCTGGGTCTTCCTCGGAATTCCGGTGCTCGTCGCGGCGCCGCTCGCGCTCGCCCTGCCGCAGATCCGGCGCAGGGCCGCCGGTCCTGTCGACTCCGATGTGCCCGCCGGTCCCTTCGACCGCCGCCGCATCCGCCTCGCGCTCGGTATCTCGCTGGGGGCCGGGCTCCTCCAGTACGCGGGTCAGGAGCTGCGCTGGCTCTCGTTGCTGCCCGCCGTGCTCGGCGCGGCCGTGCTCGTGCCGGCCGTCCTCGGTCTGCTGCCGCGCGGCACGTACCGGGCCGCCCACGGCCTGCCCTCCGTGGTGCTGCTTCGCGGCATCGCCGCCGGATCGTTCATCGCCGCCGAGTCCTTCGTGCCGCTGATGCTCGTCACCCAGCGCGGGCTCTCGCCGACCATGGCGGGGCTCTCGCTCGCCGTGGGCGGTGCGACCTGGGCGTTCGGATCGTTCGTACAGTCGCGGCCGGCCATGGAGCCGCACCGGACGCGGCTCATGGTCGTCGGGATGCTCCTGGTCGCCGCCGCCATCGCCACCGCGCCCACGGTCCTGATCGAGGCCGTCCCGGTGTGGATCGTCGCGGTGGCCTGGGCCTTCGGCTGCCTCGGCATGGGCACGGTCATCGGGTCCACCAGCGTCCTGCTGCTTCGGCTCTCGCCGCCGAAGGACGCGGGGGCCAACTCCGCCGCCCTCCAGATCTCGGACGGCCTGTCCAACGCCCTGCTCCTGGCCGCAGGAGGCGCCGCCTTCGCCGCCCTTGGCGGCGGCATGGTGGGCGCCGGCCATGGCGCGGGCGAGGCGGGCGGCTCGCATCCGGGCGCCTTCGTCGCCGTGTTCCTGCCGATGGCGGCGGTCGCGCTGGTGGGGGCCTGGGTGTCGACGCGGCTGAAGGAACGCGCGGCCTGAGCAAACGCAACGCGCGGCCCGAGCAAGCCGTGTGACACCCGTCGCACCCGCCCCTGACCCCGCATTGTCATCAGCCCCGCGTCAACACATCACCGGTAGGGTGGCCCGGTTGTCGTACGTACCCGAGCTGCCAAAAACCGGAGACCGTGACTACCACCGCCGCCAACTCCGCCTCCTCCCACCACCTCTCTCCCGCCTTCCCCGGCCGCGCCCCCTGGGGCACCGCCAACAAGCTGCGTGCCTGGCAGCAGGGCGCGATGGAGCGGTACCTCCAGGAGCAGCCACGTGACTTCCTCGCCGTCGCGACACCCGGCGCCGGCAAGACGACGTTCGCGCTGACGCTCGCCTCCTGGCTGCTGCACCACCATGTCGTGCAGCAGGTGACGGTGGTCGCGCCGACCGAGCACCTGAAGAAGCAGTGGGCGGAGGCCGCGGCCCGCATAGGGATCAAGCTGGACCCGGAGTACAGCGCGGGGCCGCTCAGCAAGGAGTACCAGGGCGTCGCCATCACGTACGCGGGTGTCGGCGTGCGGCCCATGCTGCACCGCAACCGCGTCGAGCAGCGCAAGACCCTGGTGATCCTCGACGAGATCCACCACGCCGGTGACTCGAAGTCGTGGGGCGAGGCCTGCCTCGAAGCCTTCGAGCCCGCGACGCGGCGGCTCGCGCTCACCGGTACGCCCTTCCGGTCCGACACCAACCCGATCCCCTTCGTCGCGTACGAAGAGGGGAACGACGGCATCCGGCGGTCGGCCGCCGACTACACGTACGGCTACGGGAGCGCGCTCGGCGACGGCGTCGTCCGTCCCGTCATCTTCCTCTCCTACTCCGGCAACATGCGGTGGCGGACCAAGGCCGGTGACGAGATCGCGGCCAGGCTCGGCGAGCCGATGACCAAGGACGCCATCTCGCAGGCCTGGCGTACCGCGCTCGACGCGCGCGGCGAGTGGATGCCGAATGTGCTGAAAGCCGCTGATCAGCGGCTTACCGAGGTGCGGAAGGCCATCCCGGACGCCGGTGGCCTCGTCATCGCGTCCGACCAGGACTCCGCCCGCTCCTACGCCAAGCTGATCCGCGAGCTCACCGGGGAGAAGGCCACGGTCGTCCTCTCCGACGACACAGGTGCCTCGAAGCGGATCGACGACTTCACCGCGAGCAACGACCGGTGGATGGTCGCGGTCCGCATGGTGTCCGAGGGCGTCGACGTGCCGCGCCTCGCGGTGGGCGTGTACGCGACCACCATTTCCACCCCCCTCTTCTTCGCGCAGGCCGTCGGCCGTTTCGTGCGTTCCCGGCGGCGTGGCGAGACCGCGTCCGTCTTCCTGCCCACCGTCCCCGACCTCCTCGGCCACGCCAACGAGATGGAGGTCGAGCGCGACCACGTGCTCGACAAGCCGAAGAAGGAGGGGGAGGAGGACCCCTACGCCGAGTCCGAGAAGGAGATGGACGAGGCGAACAAGGAGGAGGACGAGGACACCGGCGAGCAGGAGCAGTTCTCCTTCGAGGCCCTGGAGTCCGACGCCGTCTTCGACCGGGTGCTCTTCGACGGCGCCGAGTTCGGCATGCAGGCCCACCCGGGGAGCGAGGAGGAGCAGGACTATCTCGGCATCCCCGGTCTCCTCGAACCCGACCAGGTGCAGATGCTGCTCCAGAAGCGGCAGGCCCGGCAGATCGCGCACAGCAAGAAGCGGCCCGACGAGGAGGCGGACCTTCTCGAACTCCCCGCCGAGCGGCGGCCCGTGGTCTCCCACAAGGAGATGCTCGAACTGCGCAAGCAGCTCAACACGATGGTCGGCGCGTACTCCCACCAGAGCGGGAAGCCGCACGGCGTGATCCACACCGAGCTGCGGCGCACGTGCGGCGGTCCGCCGAGCGCGGAGGCCACCGCCGGGCAGCTGCGGCAGCGGATCGCGAAGGTCGGGGAGTGGGCCACCCGCATGAAGTAGGGCGGGTGATCCCCGGGGGGTCCCTGGGTGGTCCCCTCCGAGCGGGTTCTCTCCGGGCGGGAGAGGAGGGGCGCGTTCCAAGTACGGATGCCGTGTGCGGGAGTCGTGCACACCCCTGCCGACGTGCCCCGCGTATGGGGCATTGCGCCCCTAACAACCGGTCTCGTGACCGGATTCTGGACGGAGTCTTCCGCTGAGCGGGACGGCCTCGCTACTGTCCCCGCAACGTACACGCCCCGTGGCAGCGCCGCCGCGGAGCGCAGCCGGAGTTCCGACCGGCGGCCTCTGACGCGCGTCGCCCACGGGACCGGCGACGCAACCGCCGCGTCAAGGGGCCGTCGACCCTCACCTAAGGAGTGGGCGTCGTGACCGCGGAGACTTCCCAGACGCTCGACCGAGGACTGCGTGTCCTCAAGCTGTTGGCCGACACCGACCACGGGCTCACCGTGACCGAGCTCTCGAACAAGCTCGGTGTGAACCGCACCGTGGTGTACCGCCTCCTCGCCACCCTTGAGCAGCATGCCCTGGTCCGCCGTGACCTGGGCGGCCGGGCCAGGGTCGGCCTCGGGGTGCTGCGCCTGGGCCGCCAGGTGCATCCGCTGGTGCGCGAGGCCGCGCTGCCCGCTCTCCGCTCCCTCGCCGAGGACATAGGCGCGACGGCGCACCTGACGCTGGTCGACGGCAGCGAGGCACTCGCCGTCGCCGTCGTCGAGCCGACCTGGACGGATTACCACGTGGCCTACCGCACCGGCTTCCGGCACCCCCTGGACCGGGGCGCCGCGGGCCGCGCGATCCTCGCCGCCCGGCAGGGGCTCGCCACCGACCCCGGCTACGCGCTGACGCACGGCGAGCTGGAGGCCGGCGCGAGCGGGGCCGCGGCGCCGCTGGTCGGCGTGACCGGGATCGAGGGGAGCGTGGGCGTCGTCATGCTGTCGGACTCGGTGCCGGAGCGGGTGGGGCCGAGGGTGGTGGACGCGGCCCGCGAGGTCGCCGATGCGTTGAGGTAAGGCCTGAGCTCTTATCCGGTCACGTTAGATTGATCCCGTGTTCTCCCTCTCTCGCCTCACGCGCCCCAAGGCCCTCGCCGTCTGTGCCGCCCCCGTGGTCGCCCTGCTCGCCGTCACGGCCCTTGCGCCGCTGCCGTTCGCCGTGGCCCAGCCGGGGTCGACGGCGAACGTACTCGGCGAGAGCGAGGGCAAGCGGGTCATCACGATCAGCGGTGCGCCCACCCGCGAGACGAGCGGGCAGCTGCGGATGACGACGATCGTGGCCACGGGGCCCGACATGGACGTGAGCCTGAGCGACGTGGTGGACGGCTGGTTCCGCACGGACCGCTCCGTGATGCCCAAGGACTCGGTGTACCCCACCGGCGACAACGTGAAGGAAGTCGAGAAGCACAACCTCGGCGACATGAAGAAGTCGCAGGACACGGCCACGCAGTCCGCCCTCGCCTACCTCGACGACAACGGCGTGGACGGTACGGACAAGGTGAAGGTCAAGGTCGACCTCGGCAAGATCGGCGGCCCCAGCGCGGGCCTCTTCCTCTCGCTCGGCATCGTCGACCTCCTCGACGGCAACGGCAGCGGAGGGGACCTGACGGGCGGCCGGAACATCGCGGGCACCGGCACGATCACCGCCGACGGCAAGGTCGGCCCGGTCGGCGGCGTCTCGATGAAGACGCAGGCCGCCAAGCGCGACGGCGCGAGCGTCTTCCTGGTCCCGGAGGCCGAGTGCTCGGACGCTCAGGCGGAGCTGCCGAAGGGCCTGCGACTGATCCCGGTCACGACACTGAAGGGCACGGTTGACGCGCTGCGTTCCCTGGAGCGGGGCGGGAAGGTTCCGAGCTGCTGACCAGGCGGAGGCCGAACTCCACCATGGTCCAGCCGAGTTGAGTACGCAACTGGGGGCGGCGTTGCCGTAAGGGCGCCGCTCGCCGGAGTTCGGCGGCGCGGGCGTGGTGCAGCAGCAGGTGTACGTCGGAGTGCATGGCTGAGGCCTCTCACTCGGTGGAGTGCGTCGGGAAGGCGTGGGTGTGCAGGCGCACCCTGGCGGAGTCGGGAGTGTCCTGGTCCACCGCCAACGGGCGGTAGCTCTCGATGAGTTCGTCGATCTTGCCGACCAGCTCGGCGGTGAGCGCGGGCGTCAGGCGCAGGGTGTAGTCGCTGATGTCGGAGCTCTCCGTCCACTCCTTGGACCAGTCGTGCTGCGTGCCGATCCAGGTGGAGAGCTCCGAGGCGTGGAAGGCCGCCACCTCGTGGAGGTAGACGGCGATCGCGCCGCGCAGCGTCGGGTCCGGGTCGGCCATGAGCGACTCGTCGAGGCGCGTGCCCTGGTGCGTCGACCGCCACCAGCGCTCGCGTCCCTTGCCCCGCTCCGGCGCGTCCTCGACGAAGCCGTGCGCGGCGAGCTGGCGCAGGTGGTAACTCGTCGCGCCGCTGGACTCGCCCAGGCGGTCCGCCAGTTGGGAGGCGGTGGCCGGGCCTTCCTTCCGCAGTGAGGTGAGCAGCTGGATGCGCAGGGGATGGGCCAGGCCCCGCAGGGAGTGAGGGGTGAGGGTGTGGATCTTGCGGATCTCGGGGTCTGTCGTGCCGTCCGTCATGCCTCAACGGTAGATATGCAAAGACTCCGTTGCAACCCTTTCTTTGCAACGGAGTCTTTGCATATTCGGAACTCGCTACTCCGGCACTTCCTCCCGCGCGAAGGCCTCCCGCAGCGCGTCGGCGATCACGACGCTGACGGCGACGCCTCTGCGCGCAGCCCGCAACTCGGCTTCCTGGAGCAGGTCTTCAGGGAGATCGACCGTGATTCTCATGCGGCCCACCGTAGGTCCGGCGCGCCCTGCCAGGGCAGGGTGAATTCGAGCGTCACTCCTTGACGAACCCCTCCTGCACCAGCCAGTCCAGCGCCACCTCATGCGGATCCTGACCCTCCACGTCCACCTTGGAGTTCAGCTCCTGGGCCACCGTGTTGTTCAGCTTCTTCGTGATGGGGTCCAGGACCTCCGCCATCTCCGGGTACTCGTCCAACGCCTTGCTGTTGATCGACGGCGCGGCGTTGTAGTTGGGGAAGAAGCGCTTGTCGTCCTCCATCACCGACAGGTTCATCGCCTTGATGCGGCCGTCGGTGGTGAAGACCTCGCCGAACGTGCACGACCCCTTGGAGACCTGGGTGTAGATGATCCCGGTGTCCATCTTGGTGATGTTGGAGTTGGGGATCTGCATCCCGTACTCCTTCTTCATGCCCGGCAGGCCGTCCTCGCGCGAGGAGAACTCGCTCTCCACGCACAGCGTGACCGCCTTCGGGTCCTTCTTCGACAGGGCCGCCACGTCCGAGAGGGTCTTCGGCTTGTACTTGGCCTCGTTCTTCTGGTTGATGGCAAGCGCGTAGGTGTTGTTGAGCTCGGCGGGCGGCAGCCAGGTGACGCCGTTCTTCTTGTCCGCGTCCTTCACCGCCTGCCACTGCTTCTGCGGGTCGTCGATGGGATCGGAGTTGCCGAGATACGTGATCCAGGCGGTGCCCGTGTACTCGTACATGGCGTCCGCGTCGCCGCCCTTGACGGCCTCGCGGGCGCCGATCGAGCCCTGGATGCCCGTCCGGTCAAGGACGTCCGCGCCGGCCGCCTCGAAGGCGATGCCCATGATCGCGCCGAGGATCAGCTGTTCGGTGAACTCCTTGGACGTGACCGTGAGGTCGGCGCCCTTCAGGGGGAGCCCCTTGCCGATCGTGCCCGGCTTGACGTCGTCCACCATCGGGCTGCCGCTGGTGAGCCCGCAGCTCACCAGCAGGGCCCCGCCCACGACACCGACGGCCGCCGTACGCAACGTCATCCTCATGATCCGGCCTCCAACCCGCGCGGACGAAGGACCAGTTCGGCAAGTGATGCCAGCCAGTCCACGAGCAGCGCGAGCGCGATCGTCAGGATCGAGCCGAGCATGAGCACCGGCATGCGCTGGTTGGTGATCCCGGTGGTGATGAGGTCGCCGAGCCCGCCGCCACCGCCGAACGTGGCGAGCGTCGCCGTGCCGACGTTCAGGACGAGCGCGGTGCGCACGCCCGCGAGGATCAGCGGTACGGCCAGCGGGAGTTCGACCTTGCCGAGGACTCCCCACGTCGACATGCCGATGCCTCTCGCCGCCTCCAGGAGCGTCGGGTCGTTGGCGTTCAGGCCCGCGATCGTGTTGGAGAGGACCGGCAGGACGGCGTAGATGATGATGCCGATCAGGGCCGCCTTCTCGCCGATGCCGATCCAGATCACCAGGAGGGCGAGGAGGCCGATCGCCGGTGTCGCCTGGCCGATGTTGGCCAGGGCCATCGCCACCGGCGCGCCCTTGCGGAGCTTCTTGCGGGTCAGCAGGATGCCCAGCGGGATCGCGATGATCAGCACGAAGAAGGTGGAGATCGCCGTCAGCTGGATGTGCTGGCGGAGCCTGAGCCAGACATTGCCGTCCGCCAGGGCGTTCTTCGAGATCGCGTCCAGGTCGGCCTGCTCGAACCACCACCAGGTCAGCAGCAGGATGAGCGCCAGGAACGCGGGCAGGATGGTCAGCTTCTGCCAGCCGATCCGCCGCGCCCGGCCCGTGGCCACCGTGTCCGCCGCAGAGGGCGGGGACTCCGGCTCGGCCTCGCCCGTGTCACGGAAGTGATGGCCCTTGACGTCGTGCTCGCCGTCGGGCCTGGGGTCGGGCCCGTCGTCGGGCGACGGCTTGTGGTCGGGGATCCGGGGGTTGCTCCCGGGGATGCCGCTCACGCCTTCGCCGCCCCTCCGTCGCCCTCCTGCTCGTGGTGGGTCAACAGGGCGCGCTGTTCCTGCAGTTCGTGCTGGTGCTCCACGGCGTCGAGCCGGTCGGCCTCCAGCATCTCGTGCACGGAGTTCATCAGCGTCTCCATGTCCACGACGCCGGTGAACTCGCCGCGCCGCCCGGTGACCGCGACCCGCCCCGCGTTGTCCGTGAGGACCGCTTCGAGCGCGTCGCGCAGGGTGGCGTCGCGGGTGACCGTGTCGTGCACGAGGGTGCCCGCACGGGCCAGCGAACCCTTGGCGCGCATCAGGTCGCCGCGCCGCAGCCACTTGTAGGGGCGGCGGCGTTTGTCGAGGAGCAGGAGTTCGTTCGTACCGCTGGAGCGCAGCTTGTCGAAGATGTCCTGGAGCGGGTCGTCGACGGTCACCGTCGCGAAGTCGGCGATCTCCACGTCGCGTACGCGGGTGAGGTTGAGCCGCTTCAGGGCCGCGCCCGCACCCACGAAACCGGAGACGAAGTCGTCGGCCGGGTTGGTGAGGATGGCCTCCGGGGTGTCGAACTGCGCGATGTGCGAGCGCTCCCGCAGGACCGCGATGCGGTCGCCCAGCTTGATGGCCTCGTCGAAGTCGTGCGTGACGAAGACGATCGTCTTGTGCAGCTCGTGCTGGAGCCGGATCAGCTCGTCCTGGAGGTGGTCGCGGGTGATCGGGTCGACCGCGCCGAACGGCTCGTCCATCAGGAGGACGGGCGGGTCGGCCGCCAACGCCCGTGCCACACCCACGCGTTGCTGCTGACCGCCGGAGAGCTGGCGCGGATAGCGGCCGTGGAACTCGGCCGGGTCCAGCCCGACGAGGTCGAGCATCTCCTCGACCCGGTTCTTGATCTTCGACTTCCCCCAGCCGATCATCTTCGGCACGAGGGCGATGTTCTGCGCGACCGTCATGTGCGGGAAGAGCCCGGACGACTGGATCGCGTAGCCGATCTTGCGGCGCAGCTTCACCGGGTCCATGTCGGTGACGTCCTCGCCGCCGATGCGGATGCGGCCGCTGGTCGGCTCGATGAGCCGGTTGATCATCTTCAGCGTGGTCGACTTACCGCAGCCCGACGGGCCGACGAGGATCACGATCTCGCCCGCCTTGATCTCCATGTTCACGGCGTCCACCGCGGGGTCGTTGCTGCCCGCGTACCGCTTGGTGAGGTTCTCCAGCTCGATCGTCGCGCCCGTGGTGGCGTTCGGGGCCGCCGCGCCCTCGGCCGTCGCCCCGTCGGTGGAAGTCGCGGTGGTCTCAGACACGGATACCCCTCGAAATGGTCAGGCGGCCGATCAGGACGTACGCGGCGTCGAAGAGCAGCGCCAGGATGATGATCCCGAGCGTGCCCGCGAGCACCTGGTTGAGCGCGTTCTTGCTGCCGAGCGAGCCGATGCCGCGGAAGATCTCGTTGCCGAGGCCGGGGCCCGACGCGTACGCGGCGATGGCCGCGATGCCCATCAGCATCTGCGTGGAGACGCGGATGCCGGTCAGGATCGGCGGCCAGGCGATCGGCAGCTCCACCTTGAGGAGCCGGGCGGCGCGCGACATCCCGATGCCCTTCGCCGCGTCGACCAGCGAGGGATCCACGCCGCGCAGGCCGACGATGGCGTTGCGCACGATGGGGAGCAGGCCGTAGAGGGTCAGCGCGATGACCGTCGGTGCGACGCCGAGTCCGACGACGGGGATCAGCAGACCGATCATGGCGAGCGACGGGATGGTCAGGAGGGTGGAGGTCGCGGTCGTGGCCAGATTGCCCGCCCACTCGCTGCGGTACGTGATGACGCCGATCAGTACTCCGATGACGGTCGCCACGACCATGCACTGGAAGACTGCGCTGGCGTGCTGGTAGGCATCCGTCAGCAACTGCTGGTGGCGGTTGCCGAGGTAGTCCCAGAAGTTCACTGAACTGCTCACCTCGCCCGGGCGCGGTTCAGACGGCGCCGGGAGTCTCCCGGCGCCCGCGTGCTGCGTACGTCGTGGGGCCGTACTGGGCTGTGCCTGTTCGTCTGTTCGCTTTCCTACCTACCCGCATCAGGTGTCTTCTGACGCCTGTTCGACCAGCGGGATGATCCGCAGCGGAACAGGGTTCTCCATGACGATCGCCGTGGAGGCCCGGACGATGCCATCAAAACCCACCACACGGTCGATCACACGTTGGAGATCGGCGTTCGAACGGGCCACGAGACGGCACAGCATGTCGCCGTGGCCGGTGATGGTGTGCAGTTCGAGCACCTCGGCGACGGTGGCCAAATGCGCCCGTACGTCGGCGCCCTGGCCCTGTTTGATCTCCAGCGTGGCGAAGGCGGTGACGGGGTAGCCGAGGGCCGCGGGGTCGACCTCCGGGCCGAAGCCGCGGATGACTCCGTTCGACTGAAGGCGGTCCATCCGGGCCTGTACGGTCCCGCGCGCGACGCCCAGGCGCCGTGAGGCCTCCAGGACGCCGATGCGGGGCTCGCGGGCGAGCAGCACGATGAGCCTGCCGTCCAGATGATCGATCGTCATGGCGTGCTCTTCTCTGCTCCTGGGGTGGTCATCATGTACAGATAGCCCGCCCATCCTGACCTTCCGCTGGGCAGATTGCCCACTGAATACGCAAACTATTGCGCACCTTGCGATACGGCGGGAGCCTGCGGACATGGCAGCTACCGCGAACACCCAGCACACGTCGGCTACCTCTGGCACCCCCCACACCGCGCGCGAGGCCGATCCCTTCCCGGTCAAGGGAATGGACGCGGTCGTCTTCGCCGTGGGCAACGCCAAGCAGGCGGCGCACTACTACTCCACGGCCTTCGGCATGAAACTCGTGGCGTACTCGGGCCCGGAGACGGGCAGCCGCGAGACCGCTTCCTACGTCCTCACGAACGGCGGGGCGCGCTTCGTCCTCACCTCCGTCATCAAGGCCTCCACGGACTGGGGCCACTTCATCGAGGGCCACGTCGCCGAGCACGGCGACGGAGTCGTCGACCTCGCCATCGAGGTGCCGGACGCGCGCGCCGCGTACGCGTACGCCGTCGAGCACGGCGCCCGCGGCCTCACCGAGCCGTACGAGGTCAAGGACGAGAACGGCACGGTCGTGCTCGCCGCCATCGCGACGTACGGCAAGACCCGCCACACGCTCGTCGACCGCAGCGGCTACGACGGCCCCTACCTGCCCGGCTTCAAGGCCGCGTCGCCGATCGTCGAGCCGCCGGCCAAGCGGACCTTCCAGGCGATCGACCACTGCGTCGGCAACGTCGAGCTCGGCAAGATGAACGAGTGGGTCGCCTTCTACAACAAGGTCATGGGCTTCACGAACATGAAGGAGTTCGTGGGCGACGACATCGCGACGGAGTACAGCGCCCTGATGTCGAAGGTGGTGGCCGACGGGACGTTGAAGGTGAAGTTCCCCATCAACGAGCCCGCCATCGCCAAGAAGAAGTCCCAGATCGACGAGTACCTCGAGTTCTACGGCGGCGCGGGCGTCCAGCACATCGCGCTCGCCACGAACGACATCGTGGAGTCCGTACGCACCATGCGCGCGGCCGGGGTCCAGTTCCTCGACACCCCGGACTCGTACTACGACACGCTCGGCGAGTGGGCGGGCGAGACGCGCGTCCCCGTCGACACCCTGCGCGAGCTGAAGATCCTCGTGGACCGCGACGAGGACGGCTACCTCCTGCAGATCTTCACCAAGCCGGTCCAGGACCGCCCGACGGTCTTCTTCGAGATGATCGAGCGGCACGGCTCGATGGGCTTCGGCAAGGGCAACTTCAAGGCTCTGTTCGAGGCGATCGAGCGGGAGCAGGAGAAGCGCGGCAATCTCTAAGGGGGCAGTCTCCAGGGCGGCGGCCCGGAGGGTTGCTGGCTAGAGTGCGGGCATGGCCAGGATCAACGACGTCGGCGGGATGACGGGCTTCGGGCCCATCGACACCACCGACGACACGGAGCCCTTCCATGCGGACTGGGAGGCGCGGGTGTTCGCGCTCAACAGTGCGCTGGTGCGCGAAGGCGTCTACAACCTGGACGAGTTCAGGGACGCGGTCGAGACGATGCCGCCGGCACAGTACCTGGCGGCTTCGTACTACGAGCGGTGGTTCCACGCGATCCGGGTGCTGCTGGTGCGCAAGGGCGTGGTGACGGCGGCCGAGCTGGAGGCTCGGCTGGGCGGTGGCGGTGGCGGCGACGGTGGCGGTGGCGGTGGCGGTGAGTCGGATGGCTGACCGTTTCGCCGCGGGCGCCCGCGTCCGCACCGTCCACCACGACCCGACCCACCACACCCGCCTGCCGCGGTACGCCCGGGGCAAGCGGGGCGTGGTGATCGAGCCCGAGGGCAGGCATCCGCTGGCGGACGTCAGCGCGCAGGGGCGCGGGGACGCGCCGGTGGAGCAGGTGTACGCCGTGCGGTTCGCCGCGCGGGAGCTGTGGGGCGAGGGGGAGCACGGGGTGGTGCTCGACCTGTGGGAGAGCCACTTGGAACCGGAGGGCGACTGATGTCCGGTACGCACGCGGATGCGCTGATCTCCCGCCAAGTGCGGGGCTTGGAGGCCCTGTTGGAGGAACGGGGGGTCGTCGCCGGTGCCGCCCTGGACGAGGCCCTCGACGCGTTCCTCGCGGGGTCGTCGCCGCTGAACGGGGCGCGGGTGGTGGCTCGCGCGTGGACGGACCCGGAGTTCAAGGAGCGGCTCCTCGCGGACGGTACGTCGGCGGTGGCGGAGCTGGGTTACGCGGCGGGCGGGGTCCAGCCGCAGCGCCTGCGGGTGGTGGAGAACACCGCCCACACCCACAACGTCATCGTCTGCACCCTCTGCTCCTGCTACCCGGTGCGGCTGCTCGGTCCTTCCCCCAGCTGGTACAAGAGCGAGGCGTACCGCTCGCGGGTGGTGCGGGAACCGCGGGCGGTGCTCGCGGAGTTCGGCTTCGCGGTGCCCCTGGACACGGAGATCACGGTCTGGGACTCCAGCGCGGAGACCCGCTACATGGTCCTGCCCCGCCGCCCCTCGGGCACGGAATCGCTCCCGGAGCGGGCGCTGACGGACCTGATCACCCGGAACGCCCTGATCGGCACGGCCCCGCAGTAACTGGCCGGGGGCCTTGACCGCCCCCCCGGCTCGCCACCGCTTCGCGCGGGGCGGGCCGGTCTTCTGCGGCTGGTATGCGGCACCCCTGTCCCGCCGCTCCGCGCCGGATGCTCCCCACCCACCCACCCGTTCACCCCGAGGCGCGGGCTGGTGGGGCAGCCCTCTGCTCTCCCGCTTCGCGCCGGATGCTCCCCACCCACCCGCCCGATTACCCCGCGGTGCGGGGGCGAGCCGGCGGGTCTGTTGGTGGTGGTCTGCGGGTGGCGGGTGGCACCCCTGTCCCGCCGCTTCGCGGGGACCCTCCCCGCCCACCCACCCGATCACCCCGCGCCGGAACCCTCCCGCTCGCCCACACACCCCGATTGCGCCGCGCCAGAGATCTCCCGCCCACCCACCCGATTACCCCGCGGTGCGGGGGCGAGCCGGCGGGTCTGTTGGTGGTGGTCTGCGGGTGGCGGGTGGCACCCCTGTCCCGCCGCTTCGCGGGGACCCTCCCCGCCCACCCACCCGATCACCCCGCGCCGGAACCCTCCCGCTCACCCACACACCCCGATTGCGCCGCGCCAGAGATCTCCCGCCCACGCATCCCGATTGCCTCGTGCCAGAGACTTCCCTCCCACCCACCCGATGTCCTGCGGGGTAACGGGTGGGTGGGTGGGAGACATCCGGCGCGGAGCGCCGGTGCAGGGTGTGAGTGGTCCGCAGGCGAAGTGGGGTCACCGGGGTGCTGGTTGTAGTGCGGCTGGTGGCGGGACGTCGGTGCGCGCTTCGTGGCGGATGCGTACTGCCCGCCCCCCCGGATGTCTTGCGGGGTTACGGGTGGGTGGGAGGGAGACATCCGGCGCGGAGCGGCGGGGCAGGGTGTGCGTGGTCCGCAGGCGAAGGGGACAGCTGGGCGTGGGGAAGCACCTGCCGGTTGGCGTCAGCCCGAGCGGGGCCGCAGGCGTAGTTCCGCCGGGGGCCGTAGGCCGGGGTCAGCCCTGCTGGGGCGGCTTTGTCGGGCTGGGGCGGGGGGAGGCCGGGGGCGCCGCCTGGGGTGGTGGGGCCGGGGCGTACATCTGGGCCGGACCGCCCTCCGGGGGATCGCCCAGGGCCTCCAGGGCTTCCCGGGCCGCCGGGGCCAGCAGCGGGGAGAAGGAGGGGTTCAGGCGCAGCGCCTCACCGATGTGCCGGCGCGCCGCCCCGTAACGGCCCAGCTCCCGCTCGATCTCACCCCGGTGATAGGCGAACACCGCACTCCGCGGCCCCTTGTCCGTCGCCCGCGTCGCGTACTTCAGGCCCTCCTCACTCTCACCGGCCCGATGCAAGGCCCAGCCCAGCGCATCCGCCACCTCCGGACTGCCGTGGCGCTTGAACTCCCCGCGCAGGCGCTCCACCGCCGCGTCCGCGTCCCCGTGGTCCGCCTCGAAGAGGCCGAGGATCCGCTCGTCGTTGACGCCGTTGACCCCCTCCTGCTTCACCCGGGCCCGCAGCACGTCGTACTGCGCCCGTGCGGCAGGCTCCAACTTCAGCGACTCGTACAACTCGCCGAGCGCCAGGGCGTACTCCGGAGCAGGCTGCCTCACCAGCGCGTTCTGATAGGCCCGCAGCGCCTCCGACGTACGGCCAAGGGCCGCGAGCGCGCGACCCTTCCCCGCGAGGGAAGGGTGGTGGTCGGGGTCCGAGCGCAGTGCCGCCTCGTAGTAGCGCAAAGCCTCCGCCGGCTCGCCCCGCTCCCACGCAAGCTCGCCCACCCGGTACAGGCACACCGCCTTCTCCGCGGACCCCTCCGCCAGCGCCGCCGCGTCCATCAGCTTCGAAGCCGCGTCCTCGCGCCAGCCGCGGTCGCGGTAGACCTGCCCGGACCGGGCCATCACGGCGGGAGCGCCCGAGTTCAGCTCCTGGAGCGTCTCCAGGGCCCTCCCCACCCCCTTGGCGTCGCCCAGACCGCTGTACGCGTCGATCAGGGCGGGATACGTCGACCACCGCTTCGGAGACAGTTTCACCGCGCTCTCGGCCCACTTCTTCGCCCCGCGGAAATCGTGCCGCGCGTTCGCGAGCACCGCCATGCCCGTCAGGGCGTCCGCGTTCCCCTCCGGCCGCGCCTTCAGGGACGTGCGCAGGGCCTCCTCCGCCTTGGGGTAGTACGCGGAGTCCGCGGTCCGCAGGCCACGCTCGACGTAGGCGGCCCCGAGCACCGCCCACGACTGGTCGTCCCCGGGATGCTTGCGCACGTGTGCCTCCCGCTCCCCGATCAGGACGGTGAGGTCCGGCAGCGCCGCGGGAGCCCCGGCCCCCGCCGCCGCCATCGCCCGTCCGGCGGGACCGAGTGCGGGCGGCGCCGCCTTGCCGCCCGAGCCGGGCCGCAGCACCAGGACCCCGCCGAGCACCACGCACCCGGCGACCGAGGCGATCAGCACCCGGCGCACGACGGGGGAGCGGCGCGAGCCCCGCGGCGACTCGCTCCACACGGCGGGCGCGGGTGGCGGACGCTGTTCCTTCTGGGGCACGGACTCGGACCCGGTCTCGATCTCCATGACGCTCACTGTGCGTCAATATGAAGAGCACATCCCGGTATGCGGACCGGCGTCGCACACGGGTTCACACCGATGGCCCCGGGTGCGAGGCTGTGATCATGAGCCGCACACTCATCGAACTCCTCCGCGAAGGCCACGAGGGCCGCGAGGGCCTCCCTGCCGACGCCATCCTCACGGACCCCGACATCACGGCCTCGTACGCGAACGACATGGCGAGCTTCTGCGACGCGGGCACCCCGGCCGTCGTCGTCCTGCCGCGCACCGTCGAACAGGTCCAGCACGTCATGCGCACGGCGACCGAGCTACGGATCCCGGTGGTCCCGCAGGGTGCCCGCACGGGCCTCTCGGGCGGCGCGAACGCCAGCGAGGGCTGCATCGTGCTGTCCCTGGTCAAGATGGACCGCATCCTGGAGATCAACCCCGTCGACCGGATCGCGGTCGTCGAACCCGGCGTCGTCAACGCCACGCTCTCCCGCGCCGTGAACGAACACGGTCTCTACTACCCGCCGGACCCGTCGAGTTGGGAGACCTGCACCATCGGCGGCAACATCGGCACCGCATCGGGCGGCCTGTGCTGCGTGAAGTACGGGGTGACGGCGGAGTACGTCCTCGGACTCGACGTCGTCCTCGCCGACGGGCGCCTCATGAGCACCGGACGGCGCACGGCCAAGGGCGTCGCGGGCTACGACCTCACGCGCCTCTTCGTCGGCTCCGAGGGCAGTCTCGGCATCGTGGTCCGCGCGACCCTCGCCCTCAAGCCGCAGCCGCCCCAACAGCTGGTCCTGGCCGCCGAGTTCGGCTCGGCCAAGGACGCCTGCGACGCCGTATGCAAGATCATGGAAGGGGGGCACGTCCCCTCACTCCTGGAACTGATGGACCGTACGACCATCAGGGCCGTCAACGCACTGGCCCACATGGGCCTGCCCGAGACCACCGAAGCGCTGCTCCTCGCCGCCTTCGACACCGCGGACCCCGCCGCGGACCTCGCGGCCGTCGGCGCGCTCTGCGAGGCCGCGGGCGCCACCCAGGTGGTCCCGGCCGAGGACGCGGCGGAGTCCGAACTGCTGCTCCAGGCACGGCGGTTGTCGCTCACCGCGCTGGAAGCCGTCAAGGGCACGACGATGATCGACGACGTGTGCGTGCCGCGCTCGAAGCTCGCCGACATGCTCGAAGGCGTCGACCGTATCGCCGATAAATACAGCCTCACCATCGGCGTCTGCGCGCACGCGGGCGACGGCAACACCCACCCCACCGTCTGCTTCGACGCGGCCGACCTCGACGAGGGCCGCCGTGCCCGCGAGTCCTTCGACGAGATCATGGCCCTCGGCCTCGAACTCGGCGGCACGATCACCGGCGAGCACGGCGTGGGCGTCCTCAAGAAGGAGTGGCTGGCGCGCGAGATCGGCCCGGTGGGCGTGGAGATGCAGCGCGCCATCAAGGCCGCCTTCGACCCGCTCTCCCTCCTCAATCCCGGCAAGCTGTTCTGACACCGGCTCACGTGCGGCTCCGCTCTCGCCCCCGTGGCGGCGGAGCTCACTCACCGTCCTTGGACTCGTCGGAGGGCCAGGGGTCGCGCAGCCAGAGCTCGTCGACGCGGCCCGTGGTGGGCGTGAGCAGCTCGGCGAGGCCGTCGTCGATGCCGAGCCGCTCAGCCTCAGAGCCCGGAGGGACCACCCGCAGCGTGCGCTCCAGCCAGGCGGAGACGGCGGGCGCGGGCGCCTCGAGCAGGGCGTCACCGTCGGGTGAACTCAGCGCCATCAGGACGACGCTGCGGCCTTCGACCTTGGTCGGCCAGACCCGGACGTCGCCGTGGCCGCAGGGCCTGAACACCCCCTCGACCAGAAGTTCGCGGGCGAACGTCCAGTTCACGGGGTGTTCGGTGCCGATGTGGAAGGCGATGTGGACGGCGTAGGGGTCGTCGGTGCGGTAGGTGAGGCGGGCCGGGACGGGGATGGCGCGTTCCGGCGAGAGGACGAGTTTGAGCTCAAGCTCGCGTTCCACCACGGTGTGCATGTCGGTGCGTTCCTTCCTTGTTCGGAGCCCTGGAGCGGGCCCGTGCAAGGAGAGAGCGCGGTGGGCGCGGAGCATTACGCGGGTTCCGGAAACTTTTTCCGTACGTAGTCGATACGTAGGTGAACTGTGCCCGGAAAGTGGTCTGTAGGGCAGGAGACGCACAGGGGGACGCAGAGGTCTGATAGATGTGGAACCTCTAAAAGACCCCCGAGCAGATACGGGACGACGGACATGAGCGCCCCAACTCCGGCCCCAGGCGACGACAGGCCCCGCGAAGGCTACTACCCCGATCCGTCCATTCCCGGATATGTCCGGTACTGGAACGGCGCGGCCTGGGTGCCAGGGACCAGCCGTCCCGCACCGACCGACGGCGAATCGCTCCCCGCGCCGCCGGGGGCGGGCCCCGCGTCCGCGTCCACGCCCCCGGCGGAGGAGACGGGACCGCACTTCTTCGACGAGGAGCCCATGCCGGTGCCCGAGGCATCGGGCGGTGCGGGTGCTGCCGGTGCGGGTGACGCCGAGGCCTCGCAGCACGGGAGCAGGCCCGAACCCGCCTCCGCGTGGCAGGCCGATGCGGCTCGGCAGACGGGGCTCGGGGGCGAGCAGGAGCGTCGGGTCTCGTGGGGCGGGGATCCGCGGGACCCGCGTGACCCTCGGGTGCCGAGCGGATCGACCCCTGGGGACACTCCGCCCGCTTCCCCGTCTGTTTCCCCTGCTCCGGAGACGAATTCTCCGGGGGCGAATTCTCCGGGGACGAACGGGCCCGGCACGGTGCAGATCCGCGCGATCAAGCCGGGCGGGTCGGGCGGGGCAGGCGCGCCTCGTACGCCAAGTACGTCAGGTAGTACGCCTGCCGCGCCGCCGAAGGACCAGCAGCCCCCGGCCGAGGGCACGGTGACGTTCCGCAGGCCCTCGGGGCCGGTGCGGCCCACCGCCGCCTCGCCCGCGACCGAGGGCACCATGGCGATCCGGGCGCTCCGCCCGAAGTCGTCCTCCGGCACGGCGGCGCAGACTCCGGCGCCTCCGCAGGCCGTCGTGCCTCCCCAGGCCGCCGCGCCCGCTCCCGCGCCCGCCCCTGCGCCCGCGCCTGCTCCCGTTCAGCCGACCGTCCCGCAGCAGGGTGGTGCGCCGGGTGGTGCGCCGGGTGGTGCGGCCTCGCCCGTGACCGCGGGGCCCGGTGGCGGCTCGCCCTCGTGGGCACAGCAGGTGCACCAGCTCGCCGAGGGGGACGGTCAGCAGCAGCCCGTCGTGCCGTGGAAGCCGGTGGCCAACGACCCCTTCCTGGCGATGGCGCAGAACCAGGCCGCGGGGCGGCCCGCGGGGCTCGGCAAGCGCCTTGCCGCACGGCTCATCGACACGGTCGTCCTCGTGGCCGTGACCGGGGCCGCGGCGCTCCCGCTCGGCACGAAGGCCGCCGATCACGTGGACAGCAAGATCGACGCGGCGAAGTTGTCCGGCGAGAAGGTCACCGTGTGGCTGCTCGACGGCACCACGGCGGGGTACCTGGGGATGGTCCTGGGTGTGCTGCTTCTGTTCGGCGTCCTCTACGAGGTGCTGCCCACGGCCAAGTGGGGGCGGACGCTGGGCAAGAAGGTCCTTGGGCTTCAGGTGCGGGACATGGAGGAGCACGAGACGCCGACGTTCGGGTCGGCGTTGAAGCGGTGGCTGGTCTATGTGGTGCCGGGCGTCCTGGTGATCGGGGTCGTCGGCGTCCTGTGGTGCGTGTTCGACCGTCCGTGGCGCCAGTGCTGGCACGACAAGGCTGCGGGAACGTTTGTGGCGGGCTAGTTTTCTTTCCCCAACCCCGCCCCTTCCCGAAAACCGTGCCTGCGCCCCGGGCCTACCTGGGGCTCCGCCCCAGACCCCGCTCCTCAAACGCCGGAGGGGCTGAATCTTTCAGCCCCTCCGTCGTTTGCCGGCTTAACCCAGTCAGCCGCTCGCCGGATGCGAACCCGGCTCCCTCACGGTCGACTCGCTCCATGAGTACCGAACCGCCGCAATACCCGCCGCCCCCCGACGACAACGACCCCTTCAGGAAGCAGCCCCCGCAGGACAGCGGCTCGGGCTCCCCTTACGGCACCCCACCCCCGCCACCCCCGCCGTACGGCGGAAGCGGCGGCGGAGACCCCTACGGCGGAGCCGGTGACCCCCTCGCCGGGATGCCGCCCCTGGCGGAGAGCGGCAAGCGCACCCTCGCCCGCATCCTGGACATGATCATCGTGGGCGTGGTCGTCTGGCTGCTCTCCTGGGCCTTCGGCACGAACGAGTTCGACGTGGACCCGGACGAGGTCGAGTACGGAAAGAGCTTCGGCCAGTCCCTGCTCGCCGCCGTGCTCTACATCGCGTACGACACCTTCATGATCTCCAGGACGGGCCAGACCCTGGGCAAGAAGTGGCTGGGGCTTCGGGTCGCGAACCTCAATGACGGGGCGACGCCCACCCTGCAGACCGCGCTCGTCCGCGCGGCTGTTCTCTGGCTGCCCTTCGCCTTCTGCTGTGCCTGCATCTGGACAGCGATCTGTGGCGGCTGGAGCTTCTTCGACAAGCCCTACAAGCAGGGCCTGCACGACAAGGCGGCCAAGACAGTGGTGGTCAGCACCGGCTGACGACCGAGGACCACTGCTGTGGCGGCAGCAGCGACAGCGGCAGATCCGGCGGGCTCGTGATCGTTACGGGCCCGCCGGCTCGCGTACGGACTCGGCCATCACGGGAGCGGCGGCGCGCTGGGCCGGGACGCGGCCGTCGGCGGTGCGGGCGGCGGGGGTGACGCGAGCGGCCGGTGAGGCCGCGGGATCTGGCTGGGGGATCGTCATCGCGACGAGTAAGCCGAGGCCGAGCGCGGCGGCGGCTATCACCGCGACACCGATCCCCGAACTCGTCTGGGAGAGCAGCAGCATGGCGAGCGTCGAGCAGACGACCGTCAGCGAGCCGTAGGTGATCTGGGCGGGGGTCGGACGAGGCAGCGGCATGGGACGAGGCATGGCGTAATCCGTCCTCGGGACAGCGGATGCGGGGGTGGTCGAGCCCAATGTGAAGCTGTATACGAATCAAAGGGTGCTCGGTGGCGCCGACTTGAGAAGTGTCGCCGCGCCCTGTAGCGCACCGTCGATTGACTCTATTCCGCTGCATGCCCGACGGGAACGGGCGGTAAGCGTGACCTAACCCACGGTGCCGCAGCACAGGGGGGCGCACGGGTTCATGACGTCCATCAAGTGGACGGTGCAACGCGCCTGTTGACCATGCGGGCGGGCGGGCGCGCACGTCCGGATAGCGGATCCGCGGGCCTGCATAGTGTACTTGGCCTGTTCAAGTCAAGGTCTGTCTTTTCTTCCGTATCTCCGGTCCAATGTCGTCACTTGTGACGCGTATCGCGCGCGGACCTCCTCCGACCGGGACCTCGGCCCGCCTTCGCGCGGACGCGGGGGAGGACAGCATCAAGTGACAGTCAGAAGACGGACGTTCAGAGCCACCGCGGCTGCCGTGGCGATGGCCGCGGCAGCCGCCACGTTCTCGGCAGCCACCGCATCGGCCGACGAGAGCGAGCCGAGCGGGGCACCCGCCATCGACCGGCAGGACCCGAGCAGGGCCAAGGCGCAGGTCGACCACGACCTCGACGGGCCCTTCAGCAAGCAGCAGGCCCAGCAGCGCAAGGCGGCCCTTCAGCAGGTCGTCGCGGGCGATGCCAAGGTGCAGAAGCGCGGCGGCTCCCAGGTCGTGAAGCTCGACGACAAGAAGTACGTCGAGCTGGGCCGGGAGAAGACCGACAAGATCTTCACGATCCTGGTGGAGTTCGGGGACAAGGTGGACGACACCACCATGTTCGACCCGGACGGTCCGGAAGGCCCCGAGGCGCCGGTCAAGAAGTACGGTGGCGCACCCGGCCCCGCGCACAACAAGATAGCGAAGCCGGACCGTGCGAAGGACAACAGCACGGCCTGGCAGAAGGACTACAACCAGAAGCACTTCCAGGACCTCTACTTCGGTGAGGGCAAGGACGCCAAGGGCAAGACCAAGCACTCCCTGAAGACCTACTACGAGAAGACCTCTTCCGGCCGCTACTCGGTCGACGGCGAGGTCTCCGACTGGGTCAAGGTCGACTACAACGAAGCGCGGTACGGCTCCAACTACTGCGGCGACACCAACTGCGCCAACGTCTGGGACGCGGTGAAGGACGGCGTCACCGCCTGGACCAAGGACCAGAAGGCCCAGGGCCGCACGGACGCCCAGATCAAGGCGGACCTCGCCAAGTACGACCTCTGGGACCGCTACGACTTCGACGGCGACGGCAACTTCAACGAGCCCGACGGGTACATCGACCACTTCCAGATCGTCCACGCGGGCGAGGACGAGTCGGCCGGCGGCGGCGCCGAGGGCGAGAACGCCCTGTGGGCCCACCGCTGGTACGCGTACGGCAGCGACGCGGGCAAGACCGGCCCCGGCGAGAACAAGGCCGGTGGCACGCAGATCGGCGACTCGGGCATCTGGGTCGGCGACTACACGATGCAGCCGGAGAACGGCGGCCTCGGCGTCTTCGCCCACGAGTACGGCCACGACCTCGGTCTGCCCGACCTGTACGACACCACGGGCAAGGGCGAGAACTCGGTCGGCTTCTGGTCGCTGATGTCGGCCGGTTCCTGGCTCGGCACCGGCAAGGACGCCATCGGCGACCTGCCCGGCGACATGACCGCCTGGGACAAGTTCCAGCTGGGCTGGCTCGACTACGCCAAGGCCAAGGCCGCGACGACCTCCGAGCACAAGCTGGGCGTCTCGGAGTACAACACCCGCCATCGCCAGGCGCTCGTCGTCGACCTGCCGAAGAAGGCCGTCACCACCACGGTGACCAAGCCGACCGAGGGCTCCAAGCAGTGGTGGAGCGACCAGGGCGACGACCTCAAGAACACCCTGACGCGCTCGGTCGACCTGACCGGCAAGTCCAAGGCCGCGCTCTCCCTTGACGGTTGGTGGGACATCGAGGCCAACTACGACTACCTCTACACCGAGGTGTCGACGGACGGCGGCGCCAACTGGACTCCGGTGGACGGCACCGCGGACGGCAAGCCCATCCCGCGCGACGCCGGTGACAAGCCCGCGTTGACCGGTGCCTCGGGCGCGTACAAGAAGCTCGCGTTCCCGCTCGACGCCTACGCGGGCAAGAAGATCGACGTCCGCTTCCGGTACTCCACGGACGGCGGCGCGGGCGGCAAGGGCTTCGCGGCCGACGCCCTCGTGGTCACCGCGGACGGCGCCAAGCTCTTCGAGGACGGCGCCGAGGGCGACGACAACGGCTGGACGGCGAAGGGCTTTTCGCGCATCGGCGAGTCCTTCACCAAGAACTACGACCAGTACTACCTCGCCGAGAACCGGCAGTACGTGTCGTACGACAAGACCCTGAAGGTCGGCCCGTACAACTTCGGCTTCTCCAAGTCCCGTCCGGACTGGGTGGAGCACTACGCGTACCAGACCGGCCTCATGGTTTGGCAGTGGGACACCTCGCAGAAGGACAACAACACCAGCGCGCACCCCGGCCAGGGCCTGATCCTGCCGGTGGACGCGCACGCCAAGCCGCTCAAGTGGGCGGACGGCACCCTGCTGCGGAACAAGATCCAGCCGTTCGACGCGCCCTTCAGCAAGTTCGCGACCGACAAGTTCACGCTTCACAACGCGGACGTCGCGCTGAAGATCAAGTCCCAGAAGGGCGTCCCGGTCTTCGACGACCGCAAGGGCACCTACTGGTACAAGGAGAACGGCACGGGAAGTGTCAAGGTCACTGACACCAACACCCAGATCAAGATCGTCAAGCAGCCGAAGGATGGCTCCTCGATCACGGTCCAGGTCGGCCCCTCCACGAAGTAACTAGCGTTTTCGCAGGTCAAGCCATGATCGGCCGTCGCCCTCTAGCGGGCGGCGGCCGATCGTGTTTAGGTGCGTCCTGTGGATTTCTTATTGACACGGGGTCCGGCCAGGGGCTCTGTGCGCCGTCTCACGGGGGTGTGACCAGCCATGTCCGCAGGAGGTTTCAGCAAGCTGCCGAACGGCAGTGTGGTGGTGGCCTTGACCCTGCCGAGCCCGGCCATGGGCGGCGGCAATGTCCGGATGATCGTCCACGCGGTGAACCGCGCGAGGGCGCTGACACGCCTGCGGAACCTCGGCATGCGCGCCGTCTATCTGCGGGGCAACGCGGAGCCTCCGACGCCGGACGAGATCACGGCGGTCCTGCATCACCCGGACGGGCTGATATGGCGTACAGCGCCGGACGCTGCGGCTGAGCTCTGGCATCCCATCCGAGCCCTGAAGCGGCAGGCACTCCAGGGCCAGAGACCCGGGCGGCCGGAAGCGAGCACCTCGGGCGTGTGATCTGCCCCTGCGGGCCGGTGGGGGCTGGTCGCGCCCACGCGGCGGAGCCGCATGTGGCACAGCCCCGCGCCCCTTACGGGGCACAGCCCCGCGCCCCTGGAGCGGCTAGACGACCGGCTTGCCCGTCAGCTCCACCCCGGCCGCCCGCAGCTCCTCAAGGGTCCGCTCGGTCGTCTCCTTGGAGACACCCGCGGTCAGGTCGAGCAGGACCACCGTGCCGAATCCTTCCCGCACCGCGTCCAGGGCGGTGGCGCGCACGCAGTGGTCCGTGGCGATGCCCACCACGTCCACGTCGGTGATCTTCCGGGCCCGCAGCCACTCCGCCAGCGGGACGCCGTTCTCGTCGGTCCCCTCGAAGCCGCTGTAGGCGGCCGAGTAGGCACCCTTGTCGAAGACCGTGTCGATGGCACCGGACGCGACGACCGGCGCGAAGTTCGGGTGGAACCCGGTCCCCTCCGTGCCCGCCACGCAGTGCGGGGGCCAGGAGTGGGCGAAGTCCGGGTGGTCCGAGAAGTGGTCGCCCGGGTCGATGTGGTGATCGCGGGTGGCCACCACGTGCCGGTAGCCCGCGGGTGCCTGCCCGATGAGCTCGGTGATCGCGGCGGCCACGTCCGACCCTCCGGCCACCGCGAGGCTGCCGCCCTCGCAGAAGTCGTTCTGCACATCGACGACGATCAGAGCGCGGCGCATCGGGTGTCCTTCGGCTAGGCAAGACTCGTAGGCGTTGGGGAGAGGGAGGGGGACTCGGCCGGATGAACCGAGCGTAGAGACTTCGACCGAGTTGCGGGAGAGGGCGTTCGAACGCCCCCTCCTTCACTCCGGCGCACCTCAGACGTATTCCGTCGGAATGACGGCTTCACCCTTCGAAAGCTGCGTCGCCGAGAGCGGGAGCCGCTCCCGTGCCGCAGCGTGCCGGTCGCGCACGGTGTCGAGCGGCTCGCGCGCCACCACCTCACCGCCCTTGATCAGCTCGACGAGGAGCTGGTGGTCGGCGAGCTCCACCGGCACGGCGCCCGTTCCGATCACCTCGGCCTCGGCCACCCCGTGCTCGTCGGGCCGCCGCGCGGCCCACTTGCGGCCGCCCACGGACGACTTGGCGCCGAGCGACTTCTTGGCCACCGGCTCCAGCGGAGCCTTCACGTCCGCCGAGTGGGCGCGGGCCACCAGCTTGTAGACCATCGAGCAGGTCGGGTGCCCCGACCCGGTGACGAGCTGCGTGCCCACGCCGTACGCGTCCACGGGCGCCGCGGCGAGCGAGGCGATGGCGTACTCGTCGAGGTCGGAGGTCACGACGATCTTCGTCTTCGTGGCGCCGAGCTCGTCGAGCTGGTCGCGCACCCGGTGCGCGACCAGGAGCAGGTCCCCGGAGTCGATGCGCACGGCGCCGAGCTCGGGCCCCGCGATGTCGACGGCGGTGCGGACGGCCTCGGTCACGTCGTACGTGTCGACGAGCAGCGTGGTGCCGGGGCCCAGGGAGTCCACCTGGGCCTGGAACGCGTCGCGCTCGTTGTCGTGCAGAAGGGTGAAGGCGTGGGCCGACGTGCCGACCGTGGGGATGTCGTAGCGGAACCCGGCCGCGAGGTCGGACGTGGTGGTGAAGCCGCCGACGTACGCGGCGCGCGAGGCGGCGACGGCCGCCAGCTCGTGCGTGCGCCGTGCGCCCATCTCGATCAGCGGGCGCTCACCGGCGGCCGAGGCCATCCGGGACGCGGCGGCCGCGATCGCCGAGTCGTGGTTGAGGATGGAGAGGATCACCGTCTCCAGGAGCACGCACTCCGCGAAAGATCCCTCGACGCGCAGGATCGGCGATCCGGGGAAGTAGACCTCGCCCTCCGGATAGCCCCAGACGTCACCGCTGAAGCGGTACGAGGAGAGCCACTCCAAGGTCGCCTCGTCGACGACACGGCGCTCGCGCAGGAATCCGATGACGTCGGCGTCGAAGCGGAAGTTCTCGACGGCGTCCAGGACCCGGCCGGTCCCGGCCACCACTCCATAGCGGCGCCCCTCGGGCAGTCTGCGCGTGAAGACCTCGAAGACGGAGCGCCGATCGGCGGTGCCGGCCTTCAGCGCGGCCTGCAGCATCGTGAGCTCGTAGTGATCCGTGAAGAGCGCTGTCGACGGAACATCCACCGGCAGCCCAAGGTCCGCTGTGTTCATACGAAGGATGCTACCCCGCATCTCGTCACTCTGACGATTTCGTGAGCCCATTTGTGCGAGGGCCCCCTGCGGGTGGCAGCATGGGACAAGTGAGTACGGCTCCCGCAGAGATCACCCGCCCGGAATCGGACGAAGAGACGTTCGCCGTCCCGGAGCCCGACGTCCCCTGGATCACGCTCGTCCACAACGACCCGGTCAATTTGATGAGTTACGTGACCTATGTGTTCCAGTCCTACTTCGGGTACTCGAAGGAGAAGGCCACGAAGCTGATGATGGACGTGCATCACAAGGGCCGGGCCGTCGTCTCCACCGGCTCCCGCGAGGAGATGGAGCGCGACGTACAGGCCATGCACGGATACGGTCTTTGGGCCACCCTCCAGCAGGACCGGAAGTAGCGACGCATCTGATGCCAGGACAATTCGAAGCCATTCCCGGGGGCGGCGCCGCCGTCGCGCTCGACGAGGTCGAGATCTCGATCATCCGCTCCCTCGCCGTGCAGCTCCTGGAGCTGATCGGGCCCGGCCCGGCCGAGGACGCGTCCGACGACCCCCTCGCGGAGCTGTTCGCGGAGGGGCCGAGCGAGCCGCCCGCCGACCCGGTCCTCAAGCGGCTGCTTCCTGACGCGTACGGGGGCCCCGGCAGCGAGAAGGCCGACGAGGACGAACTGCGCGCGTACTCATCGGAGTTCAGGCGCTTCACCGAGAACGACCTGCGGGCCAAGAAGCGCGACGACGCCCTGGTGGTGATCCGCTGTCTCGACGCCCTGACGTCGAAGGGCGAGGGCGGCGCCGTCCTGAAGCTGTCGGCCGACGAGTCGCGGCACTGGCTCGGCGCGCTCAACGACCTGCGCCTGGCGATCGGCGCGCGCCTCGAAGTGACCGACGAGGACGACACGGACGTGCTCTTCCAGCTGCCGGACTCCGACCCCCGCAAGCCGATGGTGATGGCCTACCTCTGGCTGGGCGGTCTGCAGGAGACGCTGGTCGGCACGCTCATCGGTTAGAAGTCACACCCGGGCCGCGCAAAGTCGTTGTATGTAGCAGCGGTTACCCTCCGTTCGCTCATCGGACGCTCAAATCCGGATAACGATCGTGTTACTCGGCTGCCCGTCTTTGATGCGGCGAGGGAATTTTGTCCGGTTCTTCTCGTGGCATGGGCCACACGCGGCTCAGCCGATCACTGTTGCGGCCGTGATAAATCTTCACGACCACTCGGTGACGCCACCCATGTCACCGGTGGCGCTCGGGCCGGCAGACCGCCGGTAGCACTCCATCCATATCCGGGGGGATCAGGACCTGATCCGTGGCCATTACGCAGACTGCGGGCACGGATCTAGCGTGGAGAAAGGCGTCACCATGACCTCAGTGCAGGTCGAAGAGCACCACGACGGCAATGAGGCCGACGGAGCGGGCGGTTCGTCCGGTTCGTCAGGCGAGGGTTATCAGCGCGGGCTCGGTGCCCGGCAGATCCAGATGATCGCGATCGGCGGTGCCATCGGCACCGGCCTGTTCCTCGGCGCGGGCAAGGCCATTCACAAGGCCGGCCCGAGCCTCATCCTGGCGTACGCCATCGCCGGCCTCGTCATCTTCTTCATCATGCGGGCCCTGGGCGAGCTGCTCATGTACCGCGCCGTGTCGGGCTCCTTCTCGGAGTACGCACGTGAATTCATCGGCCCGTTCTTCGGGTACGTGACCGGCTGGACGTACTGGCTCTTCTGGGTCGTCACCGGCATCACGGAAGTCACGGCGGCGGCCCAGTACATGCAGTACTGGACGCACGACTCCATTCCACAATGGGCCTACGCGCTGATCTTCACGGTCATCCTGTACGGCGCCAACCTGATCTCCGTGAAGCTCTTCGGCGAGCTCGAGTTCTGGTTCTCGATGGTCAAGGTCACCGCGATCATCGGCATGATCCTGATCTGCCTCGGCATCCTCACCATCGGCTTCTCCGACGCCGGTGACACCGCTTCCGTGACCCACCTGTGGGACCAGGGCGGCTTCTTCCCGAACGGCATCGGCTCCACGCTGATGACGCTCCAGATCGTGATGTTCGCCTTCCTGGCCGTCGAGCTCGTCGGCGTCACCGCGGGCGAGTCCAAGGACCCGAAGACCGTCCTGCCCAAGGCCATCAACACCGTGCCGTGGCGCATCGCCGTCTTCTACGTCGGCGCGCTCATCATGATCCTCTCGGTCGTGCCGTGGACGGAGTTCGTGCCGGGCGTCTCGCCGTTCGTCGCCGCCTTCGACAAGATGGGCCTCGGCGTCGGCGCCGCGATCGTCAACTTCGTCGTCCTGACGGCCGCGCTCTCCTCCTGCAACTCCGGCATGTACTCCACCGGCCGCATGCTGCGCGACCTGGCGCTGAACGGCCAGGGCCCGAAGTTCTTCACCAAGCTCACGAAGAACGGCCTGCCGCTCGTCGGCACCACCTTCTCCGCCGCACTGATGCTGGTCGGCGTCTGGATCAACTACCAGTGGCCGGGCGAGGCGTTCAACTACGTCGTCTCCTTTGCGACCATCTCCGGCATGTGGGCCTGGATCATGATCCTGGTCTGCCAGATCAAGTACCGCCGCAAGGCCGACCGAGGCGAGCTGCCGCAGTCCACCTTCCGGGCGCCGGGCGCCCCGTACACGAGCTGGTTCGCGCTCGCCTTCATCGCGATGGTCATCGTGATGATGGGCGTCGACAAGGACGCGCGGATCTCGCTCTACGCGGCTCCGGTCTGGGCCCTGATCCTCGGCGTCGGCTACCTGGTCATGCAGAAGCGCGGCAACGCGCAGCCGTCGGGCGGCGGCGAGGCCGAGCCGCAGGACGCGGTGAAGTAGCGCCGTAACGTCTGATCCCAGCATGTGGGCCGGTCCGTACCACTCTTCGGTACGGACCGGCCCTTCTGCTTATCCTGGCTGCCATGCTGACCCTCACCCAGGCCCTCCACGACCAGATCGTCGCGCACGCGCGCCAGGACCACCCCGACGAGGCCTGCGGTGTGGTCGCGGGCCCGGAGGGCACCGGCCGCCCGGAACGCTTCATCCCGATGCTGAACGCGGCCCGCTCGCCCACGTTCTACGAGTTCGACTCGGGCGACCTCCTCAAGCTCTACCGCGAGATGGACGACCGGGACGAGGAGCCGGTGATCGTCTACCACTCGCACACGGCGACCGAGGCATACCCCTCGCGCACGGACATCACGTACGCGAACGAGCCCGGCGCCCACTACGTCCTGGTCTCCACGGCCGACACCGACGACGCGGGCGAGTTCCAGTTCCGCTCCTTCCGGATCGTCGATGGCGAGGTCACCGAGGAAGAGGTCGAGATCGTCCAGGCATACTGAGCTTCACCTTGAGGCGGCAGGACCCAGGAAGCCGGTGCGAATCCGGCACGGTCCCGCCACTGTGACCCCTCCCCTCGCGGGCGGGGCAGTCAGGAACTGACCTGCCGCCTTCTTCTCCCACGACGCAGGGGACGCGGAATCCCCTGGAGGAGGCAGCTCAGCCATGTCACGCCCCATACGCACGCACATGCACCTGCGCGTGCTCATCGCCGCGGCCCTGCTGGCCCCGCTGGCCGCGTGTTCGTCCTCTTCTTCCCCTTCCTCCTCCGGCGACCCGGACGCGAAGCCGGGGCCCAAGACACCCGGCTTCCCGTACACGGTCACGAACTGCGGCGTGAAGACGACGTACGAAGCGCCCCCGAAGCGCGCCGTGACGATGAACCAGCACGCGACGGAAGTGATGCTTGAGCTCGGCCTGAAGGACCGCCTCGCGGGGACGGCGTACCTGGACGACAAGGTCCTGCCGAAGTACGCGAAGGCGTACGCGGACACCCCCGTCCTGGCCAAGGAATACCCCTCCTACGAGAAGCTCCTGGCCGCCAACCCCGACTACGTCTACGGCGGCTACGCGAGCGCCTTCCTGGCGGGCGAGGGCCGCAGCCGCGGGGCCCTGGCGAAGTCCGGCATCGAGAGCCGCCTCAACGTCGAGGGCTGCGCGAAGCGGGCGGTGTCGATGGACGACGTCTACAAGGAGGTCCGCGAGGTCGGCAGCACGTTCGGTGTGCGGCCGCGGGCGGACAAGTGGGTGGACGCGGCGAAGAGCGAACTGTCCGCCACCGCGAAGAAGCTGAAGTCCAAGAAGCCCCTCCCGGTCTTCGTCTACGACAGCGGCGACAAGTCCGCGTTCACGGCGGGCGGCCGTGGCATCGGCAACGACATCATCGAGCGGGCGGGCGGCCGCAACGTCTTCGCCGACCTGGACAAGTCCTTCGGCGACGCGTCCTGGGAGTCGGTGGTCGACCGCAAGCCCGAGGTGATCGTGATCCTCGACTACGGCGGCACGACGGTCGCCCAGAAGAAGAAGCGCCTCCTCGACGACCCGGTCCTCGCGGACGTCCCCGCCATCAAGCACAAGCGCTTCGCGGTGCTTCCGCTGTCGGACGCGGTGGTGGGGGTACGGGCACCGGCGGCGGTGAGCAAGCTGGCGGGCCAGCTGTGAAGGGGCAGGGGGTTCAGCCCGTCCGGCGTTTGAGGACGAACTCGGCGGAGCCGGTGATCGACGGCAGCCCGTCGGGCGTGAGGGGAAGGCTCCGTTACGGCACCGTTGTCGCCGGGCTGCTGGTGGCCCTCGCGGCGGCGGTCGTTGCGGGCCTGGCCCTGGGGTCGGTCCGCATCCCCGCGTCTGACGTCCTGGAGATCCTCACCGGAGGCGCGGAACCTTCCCCGTTCCGCACGATCGTCCTGGACGTCCGCCTGCCCCGGGTCCTGCTCGGCGCAGCCGTCGGCGCCGGGCTAGCCGTCATCGGCACCGTCCTCCAGGCCCTGGTGCGCAACCCCCTGGCCGACCCGTTCCTCCTCGGCGTCTCCTCCGGAGCATCCGCGGGAGCCGTCGCCGTCATCGTCCTCGGCAGTGCCTTCGGCATCGGCGCGGGCCTGGCCACCACCGTCACCATCCCGGCCGCGGCCTTCGCCGGCGCCCTGCTCTCCCTGCTCGTCGTCTACACCCTGGCCAGGTCGGGTGGGGGAGGGTTCGCCACCGGGCGCCTGATCCTCGCCGGAGTGGCCGTCTCGTACATCCTCTCCGCCCTGACCAGCCTGATCCTGATCATGGCCGACAGCGCGGACCACCTGAAGGAAGTCCTGTACTGGACGCTCGGCGGCCTCGGCAGCGCCCGCTGGGACATGCTCGCCCTGCCGGGCGCCGCCCTGATCGCGGGCACGGCGCTGCTCGTCGCCCTGGCCCGCCCGCTCGACCTGCTCCTGGTCGGGGAGGAGGGCGCCACTGTGCTCGGCCTCGACACGGCACGCTTCCGCGCCGCCGTCTTCGTCCTCGCCTCGCTCCTGACCGGCGTACTCGTCGCGTACAGCGGAGCCATCGGCTTCGTCGGCCTGATGGTGCCGCACGCGGCCCGGATGCTGGTCGGCGCCGCGCACCGGGCGCTCCTGCCGGTGGTGGCCCTGATGGGCGCGGTGTTCCTGGTGGCCGCCGACCTCGCCGCGCGCACGGTCGCGGCGCCGCAGGACATCCCGGTCGGCGTCCTGACGGCGCTGACGGGCGGTCCGTTCTTCCTGTGGATGCTGCGAAGGAACCGTACGGAGGCCACCGCATGAGCGACCGCATGAGCAACCCGGCTGTCCTGCGCACCGAATCCCTCTCCTACCGCACAGGCGAGAAGACCCTCGTCGACGACGTCACCCTGCACGCCGACCGAGGCGAGACCGTCGGCCTCGTCGGCCCCAACGGCAGCGGCAAGACCACCCTCCTGCGCTGCGTCTACGGCACCCTCACGCCCACCGGCGGCCGCGTCCTCCTGGACGGCGACGACCTCGCGGCCCGCTCGGCCAAGGACCGCGCCCGCCGCATCGCCACGGTCCCGCAGGACGGGCACACCGGCTTCGAGCTCACCGTCCGGCAGATCGTCGCCATGGGCCGCTCCCCGCACAAGCGCTTCTGGGAGGCGGACAGCGCGCGGGACGCCGTCCTGGTCGGCGAGGCCCTTGAGCGGGTCGGCGCGGCGGACCTCGCCCACCGCACCTTCGCCGGGCTCTCCGGCGGCGAGCGCCAGCGCGCGCTCGTGGCGAGGGCGCTGGTGCAGGAGCCCGGGGTCCTCGTCCTCGACGAACCGACCAACCACCTGGACATCCGCTACCAGCTGGAGATCCTCTCCCTGGTCCGCGACCTCGGCACGACGAATCTCCTGGCCCTGCACGACCTCAACCTGGCGGCCTACTACTGCGACCGTCTGTACGTGCTCGACGCCGGCCGCCTGGTCGCGTCGGGACCGCCGAAGGAGGTTCTGACCAGCGAGCTCCTCGCCGATGTGTACGGCGTCACAGCGGAGGTCGCGGTGCACCCGGCCACGGGCGCTCCGACGGTCACCTACCTGCCCACAGCGGGGCGCCGCATCGCGCCATCCACGTGATGGACGCATTCCATCCACCATGTGAGATCACATTCCAGAACCCGGACCGGGAATCGATACGATGACCGCATGGTTCCCCACGACGTGAGCGACAAGATGCCGGGCATGCTGCTCGTTGCGCGTCTGCACGTCGATTTGTGCAGGCTCTCCAGCGCGATCTGTTCGCGCTGACAGCCGCCGCCGTACGGCCGTGAGCCGCGGCGCCACCTGCGCGTAACGCCTGACGCCTACGCACTCGAACTGACGCACCCGCACGACCGGGCCGCCGCGCGCCCACCCACGTGACTTCTCCCGACAGGAGCCCCCAGCCATGGCCATCGAGGTCCGCATCCCGACCATCCTCCGCACCTACACCGACGGCGCCAAGGCCGTCGAGGGCAGCGGGGACACCCTCGCCGAGCTCTTCACCGACCTCGACTCGCGGCACGCGGGCATCGCCGAGCGCATCGTGGACGGCGACAAGCTGCGCCGCTTCGTGAACGTGTACCTGAACGACGAGGACGTCCGCTTCCTGGACGGCATCACCACCAAGCTCACGGACGGCGACAACGTGACGATCCTCCCGGCCGTGGCCGGCGGCATGGTCTGATCGCGGATGCCTCGCTACGACTCCCCGCTGGCGGCCGTGGGCAACACGCCCCTCGTCCGCCTGCCGCGCCTCTCGCCCTCCGACGACGTCCGCATCTGGGCGAAGCTGGAGGACCGCAACCCGACCGGTTCCATCAAGGACCGCCCGGCGCTGCACATGGTCGAACAGGCGGAGAAGGACGGGCGGTTGACGCCCGGCTGCACGATCCTGGAGCCGACGTCCGGCAACACGGGCATCTCGCTCGCGATGGCGGCCAAGCTCAAGGGCTACCGCATCGTGTGCGTCATGCCGGAGAACACCTCGCAGGAGCGGCGTGAGCTCCTCGCCATGTGGGGCGCGGAGATCATTCCGTCCCCGGCGGCGGGCGGCTCCAACACGGCCGTACGCGTGGCCAAGGAGCTGGCTGCCGAGCACCCGGACTGGGTGATGCTCTACCAGTACGGCAACCCGGACAACGCGGGCGCGCACTACGCGACGACCGGCCCGGAGATCCTCGCGGACCTCCCCTCGGTCACCCACTTCGTGGCGGGCCTCGGCACCACGGGCACGCTCATGGGCGTGGGCCGCTTCCTGCGCGAGCAGAAGCCGGACATCAAGATCGTCGCCGCGGAGCCCCGCTACGACGACCTCGTGTACGGCCTGCGGAACCTCGACGAGGGCTTCGTCCCCGAGCTGTACGACGCGTCCGTCCTGACCACCCGCTTCTCCGTCGGCTCGGCGGACGCGGTGACGCGCACCCGCGAGCTCCTCCAGCAGGAGGGCATCTTCGCCGGGGTCTCCACCGGCGCCGCGCTGCACGCGGCGATCGGCGTCGGCAAGAAGGCGGTGGCGGCGGGGGAGTCCGCCGACATCGTGTTCGTGGTGGCCGACGGCGGGTGGAAGTACCTCTCGACGGGCGTCTACACCGCCGAGACGACCGAGGCGGCCATCGAGACACTGCAGGGCCAGCTCTGGGCTTAGGCGCCCTGCGGAGCGGGTTCATCACCGGCTCCGCCGCGTTCGTCCTCAAACGCCGGACGGGCTGAGATTCTTCGGCCTGCCCGGCGTTTTCGCGTCCTGCCCCGCCGCGGAGTCGGGCGACGCCTGGCTCGACGGCACCGCAAGTCACCGGTTCCGCCGCGTTCGTCCTCACACGCCGGACGGGCTGAAAATCCCATGCCGGGCGGCCGGAGATCCGCCGCCGGACGGGTTGGAGGTCCGTTCCGTTACCCCGCCAAGTACCTGACCTGGTCCCACAGCGCCGGATCCACGATCCCCGCCCGCCTGCGGAACTCCCACACCGGAACGTCCCGCAGCTCGTCCGTCTCCAGGAAGCTGGGCCGCCCCCGCGCGTCGCCCACGGAACCGGGCGGCAACGGGATCACCCCGGCCCGCTCGTCGTGGTACTTGCTGGTGATCTTCGCGACGACCGCGCTCTCGCCCCGCACCGAAAGCACGAGACAGGGCCGGTCCTTCTCGCCGGGACCGTCCTCGTAGGGCACTTTCGCCCACCAGATCTCCGCCGGTTTGGGCGCGGGGAGCCTGCGCCGAGGCCCGCGCGGACGGCCCGGCGGCCGGGTGGTCCGACCGCGGGGTCCGCGGTCGCCGCGCCCCCGGCCGTCCACCACCGCGGCGACCAACGCGAGCACCACCACAGCGGCCAGGGCGAGCCACCACGACGTATCCATACCGCAGACGGTACCGGCGCGCACCCCGCCCCGCGCGCCCCCCGAACCGGTGACACCGCAGGTGAGTTCTCCCACAACGGCCCACGACGGAGGAGCGACCGGACCTTTTGCGCCTTACGCTCGACGGATCGCAGAACTCCTCGAAGAGCCTGACGCAGGCCTCTTCGCGAGCCCCCGCAAGGCCCCCGCACAACCCCCGTTTCGCCCCCGGAGGTTTCCGCTCCATGAAGCTCACCGTCGTCGGCTGCTCGGGGTCGTTTCCGTCCGCGGACTCGGCCTGTTCGAGCTACCTCGTCGAGGCCGACGGCTTCCGGCTGCTTCTCGACATGGGCAATGGTGCCCTCGGCGAGCTGCAGCGCCATGTCGGTCTCTACGACATCGACGCGATTTTCCTCAGCCATCTCCACGCCGATCACTGCATCGACATGTGCGCCTATTTCGTGGCGCGCTACTACCGGCACGACGGCGGCCGCTGCGCCCCCATCCCGGTCTACGGACCCGAGGGCACCGAACAGCGCCTCACGACCGCATACGCCGACACCCCGTCGGCCTCCTCGATGAGCGAGGTCTTCGACTTCCACACCGTCAAGCCGGCCTCGTTCGACATCGGCCCCTTCTCGGTCCGCACGGAGAAGATGCGCCACCCCGTCGAGGCGTACGCCATCCGCGTCGAGCACGGGGGCAAGTCCCTCACGTACTCGGGAGACACCGGCGTGAGCGGCGCGCTCGACGAACTGGCCGCCGACACCGACCTGTTCCTCTGCGAGGCGGCTTTCACCGCCGGCAAGGAGAACATCCCCGACCTGCACCTCAACGGCCGTGAGGCGGGCGAGTCCGCCCGGCGCGCCAAGGCGGCGCGCCTTGTCCTCACCCACATCCCGCCGTGGACCGACCCCCAGGTGAACCTGGCGGACGCACGGACGGCGTACGAAGGACCGGTCGAACTCGCGGCGCCCGGCCGGAGCTACGAGATCTGACGATCCAGCGGTCTAGCGCCTGGTCCCGCGGCCGCCGAGCGCCATCCTGTTCCAGGTGTGGCGGCGGCCGCGGATCGCGACCGAGTAGGCGTACATGACCTCCGGGTCGCACATGCCCGGCAGGTAGGAGTCCCCGAAGTGGTGCGCGTCGACGCCCACTTCCTTCGCGTTCAGGGCCAGCTGCGGCACGACGTTCGCGTGGCTGCCCTCCTGGCTGGTGCCGATCGCCCCCATCACGACCGCCCCCGCGTCCTGCACCGCGGCCACGGCCTCGGCAGCCAGCTCCTTGGTGACGCCCGGCAGCGTCCCGGGCAGCGGCATGACGACTCCGTCCGCGCCCGCGTCCACGAGCGAGGTGAGCCGGGCGGCTGTGACCCGCTCCGGGTGACCCGCGTGGTGCATCTTGCCGCTCCAGAGCGCGACATCGTCACCGAGGCCCTGCCGCAGCTCCTCCGTGACCCGCGCAAGACCCTCGTACGAACCGCCCGTCCCCGGATTCGCCGTCAGACAGAGCATCGCCGCACCCATGTCGATCAGCCGTCGCGCGTACTCGGGCTTGGCACGGCGGATCTCGGGGACGTCGCCGGGCTCCAGATTGATGCCGACCGGCCGTCCGATGAAGGCGGCGAGCTCGGCGATGGACGTGAACGTGCCAAGGCCCGGCAGGTCGAGCCGCTCGCCGTCCCAGGCCCGCTCGATCAGGTTCAGTACGACGATGTCGGCGCCGAAGGCCGCGACGAGCTCGGCGTTGTGCACACCGGGCATGCCGGGCATCGGCACGAGGGCCGCCCGGTCGGCGAACACCTCGCCGACCATGGTGCGGCCCTCGGCGGCGGCGACCGACGCGGTCAGGGCGCGGCCGCGGAGGGCGGAGAGGTGGTCGCGGTCGAGGTCGAGGATGCGGGGGGTCGTCATATCTCCGACGGTATGCGGACGAGACGGATAAAGCCCCGCACCGTTGGTCTCAACGGTGCGGGGCTTTGGTCCTGGAGTGAGGCTGAGTGCTACTTCGCCTCGGCCTTCTGGAGCTCGGCGAGCTCCTCGTCGGACTCGCGGCCCGGCGTCGGGATGTTCCACTTGAGGATCGCGAAGCGGAAGATCGCGTAGTAGACCACCGCGAAGCAGAGGCCGACGAGCACGAGCATCCAGGGCTTGGTCGCGATGCCCAGGTTGAGGAAGAAGTCGATCGCACCGGCCGAGAAGCCGAAGCCGTCCTTCATGCCGAGCGCCCAGGTCAGCGCCATGGAGACACCGGTGAGGACCGCGTGGATCGCGTACAGGACCGGGGCGATGAACATGAACGTGAACTCGATCGGCTCGGTCACGCCGGTGACGAACGCGGTGAGCGCGAGGGAGAACATCATGCCGCCGACGACCTTGCGGCGCTCGGGGCGCGCGCAGTGGACGATCGCGAGGCAGGCCGCGGGGAGGGCGAACATCATGATCGGGAAGAAGCCGGTCATGAACTGTCCGGCGGACGGGTCGCCCTGGAGGAAGCGGGCGATGTCGCCGCTCTTGCCCTCGTACGAACCGGCCTGGAACCACGGGAAGGAGTTCAGGAGGTGGTGCATGCCGACGGGGATCAGTGCACGGTTGACGACACCGAAGATGCCCGCGCCGACCGCGCCCGAACCGACAAGCCACTCACCGAAGTTGTGCAGACCCGTGCCGAGGACCGGCCAGATGTAGCCGAAGATGATGCCGATGAACAGACCCGCGAAGGCGGAGAGGATCGGGACCAGGCGGCGGCCACCGAAGAAGCCCGCCCAGTCGGGCAGCTTCGTCCGGTAGAACTTCTGGTAGAGCAGGGCCACGACTATGCCCATGACCACGCCGCCGAGGACCTTGGCGTCCACGGGCGCGTCCACCATGACGACCTTGCCGTCGACGGCGGTGGCGACCTTCGGCAGGTTCTTGTCCGTGAAGGTGCCGAGCACCTTCTGGAAGACCAGGTAGCCGGTGACGGCCGCGAGAGCGGTCGAGCCGTCCGACTTCTTGGCGAAGCCGATCGCGATGCCGACGGCGAACAGGAGCGCCATGTTGTCGATGATCGCGCTGCCGCCGGCCGCCATGAAGGTGGCGATCTTGGTGATGAACTCGGGGAAGGACTCGCGGCCCAGCATGTCGGGCTGGCCGAGGCGGATGAGCAGGGCGCCTGCCGGCAGCACGGCGACCGGCAGCATGAGGCTGCGGCCGATGCGCTGCATGACAGCCATCGCGCCTGCGCCCTTCTTCTTGTCGGCCGCGGGGGCGGCACTGGCCGTGGACACAACTTCCTCCAGTGGGCAAGGCGCCGCCAAGGACATGGAAGAGGGGGACGGCGGCGTCTCCGGGGGTCCCGCGGCGAGAGCCGCGTGGTCTACACCAATTAGTGGTGTAGACCTGTTGTAGCACGGTGAAGGTGACGTAAGGAACCCACGAGTTTTGTGGGGTCGGCCATAACGCGAAATGAACGGCAAAAGACCCCCGGACCCGAGGTCCGAGGGCCTTCCGTATGCGGCTGTGTGCGGGGGCGCAGACTCAGCCCCTGCTGGAGCTATGCCTTGGTCTGCTCCGCGTCCAGTGCTTCCGCTTCCTCTTCCGGTTCTCGTCCCGGCGTATGCAGGTCGAACTTGCGGATCACGAAGCTGAACAGGACGTAGTACACCGCCGCGAAGACGAGCCCGATCGGGATGATCAGCCAGGGTTTGGTCGCCAGGCTCCAGTTGATGACGTAGTCGATCAGACCCGCCGAGAAGCTGAAGCCGTCCTTGACCCCCAGGCCCCACGTCACCGCCATCGAGACGCCGGTGAGGACCGCGTGGATCGCGTACAGGGCCGGGGCGATGAACAGGAACGAGTACTCGATCGGTTCGGTGATGCCGGTGACGAACGACGTCAGGCCGACCGACAGCATCAGCCCGCCGACCACCTTGCGGCGCTCGGGGCGGGCCGCGTGCGTGATCGCCAGGGCCGCCGCCGGGAGCGCGAACATCATGATCGGGAAGAAGCCCGACGTGAACTGACCCGCCGTCGGGTCGCCCGCGAGGAAGCGGTTGATGTCACCGTGGACGATCGTGCCGTCCGGCTTGGTGAAGTCGCCGAACTGGAACCAGACGAACGTGTTCAGGAACTGGTGCAGGCCGATCGTGAGCAGTGCGCGGTTGGCCACGCCGAAGATTCCGGAGCCCAGCCAGCCGAGGTCCACGAGCCACTTGGAGAAGCTGGTCAGGGCGTCACCGACGGGCGGCCAGATCCACACGCACAGACCCGCGAAGACCAGGCCGACGAAGGCCATGATGATCGGCACGAGGCGGCGGCCGTTGAAGAAGCCGAGCCAGTCGACCAGCTTCACGCGGTGGTAGCGCTGCCAGAACCAGGCGGAGAGCAGGCCCATCACGATGCCGCCGAAGACCCCTGGGTTCTGGTACGGGGCCTGTGCGACCGTTCCGTCCTCCGCCACGCAGACGCCGCCCCACATCCCCGCGCCGCCGAAGGTGGTGTCCGTGGGGCAGTCGTCGGGGAAGGCGCGCAGGACCGCGTAGTAGACGAGGAAACCGGCGACCGCCGCGAGGGCGGTGGAGCCGTCCGACTTCTTGGCCATGCCGATCGCGACACCGATGCAGAACAGCAGGGGCAGGCCGAGGGTGGAGTCCAGGAGCGAACCGCCCGCCGCAGCGAAGACCTTGGCTACGTTGTCCCAGCCGAGGCCGTCGGCGCCGAAGACGTCCGGCTGGCCGAGGCGGTTGAGGATACCGGCGGCAGGCAGGACGGCGATGGGGAGCTGGAGGCTGCGGCCCATCTTCTGCAGGCCCTGGAAGAGACCGCTCCACCACTTCTTCTGCGGCACCGCTGCTGCTTCGGAACTCATCGGCGTCCCCTCCGGAACAAGCCAGGTTTGGCGGTCGTTGAAAACTGGTGTAGACCAGTTGCGGAACGGGTGCGGTGCCGTCCCCACAGAGATGGCGCCTTGATCGTCATCATTGGGTACGAGTGACGTAACCGCCCGCGAAGATGCTCCAACCGTGCGTTACCGTGACAAAGCGGACCTACGGTGTGGTGAGGCCGCGTCCTTTAGGAACAGGGAGAACACCATGGCCAGCAAGGCTGAGAAGATCGTTGCCGGGCTCGGCGGCATCGACAACATCGAAGAGGTCGAGGGCTGCATCACCCGCCTCCGCACCGAGGTTCACGACCCGAGCAAGGTCGACGACGCCGCGCTGAAGGCCGCAGGCGCCCACGGCGTCGTCAAGATGGGCACCGCGATCCAGGTCGTCATCGGCACCGACGCCGACCCGATCGCCGCGGACATCGAAGACATGATGTGAGCCGCTGAACGCACCGGTGAGGGACCCTGCCCGGCAACGGGGAAGGGTCCCTCACCCATGCGGCGGGGACGGGCCACTCACCCAGGTGCCGATAGGCTCAGCCGCATGTCCTCACAGCCCCGCATCGACGGCCGCACCCCCGAACAGCTCCGCCCGATCACCATCGAACGCGGCTGGAGCAAGCACGCCGAGGGTTCGGTCCTCATCTCCTTCGGAGACACCAAGGTCTTCTGCACCGCCTCCGTCACCGAGGGCGTCCCGCGCTGGCGCAAGGGCAGCGGCGAAGGCTGGGTCACCGCCGAGTACTCGATGCTGCCGCGCTCCACCAACACCCGCGGCGACCGCGAATCCGTACGCGGCAAGATCGGCGGCCGCACACACGAGATCTCCCGCCTCATCGGCCGCAGCCTGCGCGCCGTCATCGACTACAAGGCGCTCGGCGAGAACACCATCGTCCTCGACTGCGACGTCCTCCAGGCCGACGGCGGCACCCGCACCGCCGCCATCACCGGCGCGTACGTGGCCCTCGCCGACGCCGTCGCCTGGGCCCAGGGCAAGAAGCTCATCAAGGCCGGCCGCAAGCCCCTGACCGACACCGTCTCCGCCGTCTCCGTCGGCATCGTCGGCGGCGTCCCGCTCCTCGACCTGCGCTACGAGGAGGACGTGAAGGCCGACACCGACATGAACGTCGTCTGCACCGGCGACGGCCGCTTCGTCGAGGTCCAGGGCACCGCCGAGGCCGAGCCCTTCGACCGCAAGGAGCTCAATGCCCTGCTCGACCTCGCGGTCGGCGGCTGCGAGGACCTGGCCGCGTTCCAGCGCCAGGCCTTGGAATCCACGGTCCAGAACGGCTGAATTACGCCGTCTGCGCCGCCAGTTGAACAGGCGGCCGATCAACCACCAGCCACCCCAAGGGCGTTGTTACGAATACGACGGGCGCGCGGACAGGCCGCGCGCCCGGCCGCTCGCCGGGGAGGGCTTCATCCATGGCCGCGCGTCACCACCGTCTCGTCACCGCCACCGCCATCACCCTGCTCGTCGTCCCAGGAGTGCTCGGCCTCGCCGCCTGCGACCCGAAGGACGCCGTGGACTGCGTACGCGCGGCCGACGCGGTCTCCGACAGCGCCGACGCGATGCGCAAGGCCGCCCAGGAGGCGGCCCTCTACCCCGACAAGGCCGACGACTCCTTCGACAACATCGAGTCCGACCTCGACGAGATCCGCGACAAGAACGACGACGAGGACGTGCGCGAGGCCGTCGACAAGATGAAGGAAGCCGTCGACAACGTCGAGGCAGCGGTCGACGGCGGCGACAAGACACCCGACCTGCGCCCCGTCCTGGACGCGGGCGGCAACGTCACCAAGGCCTGCACCCCGTAAGGACACCGGCGCACGCGGGCCCGATTCCGGAGGCTCGCCCCGCTCTGCCCCGCTTCTCCTCGACCAAGCCGAGCCACCCGACAAGCAACCATCAGCCCCCTTGAGGGCGTTCTAACGAGTACGGGCGCGCGGGCCAAGCCGTGTGCCCGTCCGTACCCCTGGGGAGGGACCGAACCATGGCCGCGCGCCACCGCCGTATCGCCACCGCAGTAACCGCCGTCCTGCTCGCCGTGCCGGCGGGCATCGGCCTTGTCGGTTGCGACGCCGTCAACAAGGCGCTCGACTGCGTCCAGACCGCCGACGCCATCGCCGACAGCGTCACCGACCTCCAGCAGGCCGTCGAGAAGGCGGGGGACGACCCCACGCAGGCGGACGAGGCACTCGACAAGATCGACAAGAACATCGACGAGATCGGCGACAAGACCGACAACACCGACGTGAACAAGGCGGTCGACGACCTCGACAAGGCCGTCGCCAACGTCCGCACGTCCATCGACAACGGCGACGCGACCCCCGACCTCAGTGGGATCACGGACGCGGCAGGCGAACTGACGAAGGTCTGCACGCCGTAGCACCCGGGGCAGGGCCACAGCACCCGGGGCAAGGACGCAGCACCCGGGGCAGGCCGGATACTGGTGGGCATGACCCGCCTCATCCTCGCCACCCGCAACAACGGCAAGATCACGGAACTCAAGGCGATCCTCGCCGACGCAGGCCTCACCCATGACCTCGTCGGCGCGGACGCCTACCCCGAGATCCCCGACGTCAGGGAAACCGGCGTCACCTTCGCAGAGAACGCCCTCCTCAAGGCCCACGCCCTCGCCCAGGCCACCGGCCTCCCCGCGGTCGCCGACGACTCCGGCCTCTGCGTGGACGTCCTCGGCGGCGCCCCCGGCATCTTCTCCGCCCGCTGGGCAGGCCGCCACGGCGACGACACCGCGAACCTGAACCTCCTCCTGGCCCAACTCGGCGACATCGACGCGGACACCCACCGGGGCGCCCACTTCGCGTGCGCGGCGGCCTTGGCCCTGCCGGACGGCACGGAACGGGTGGTGGAGGGCCAGCTGAGAGGAGTCCTGCGCCACGCCCCCGCGGGCGCGGGCGGCTTCGGCTACGACCCGATCCTCCAGCCGGAGGGCGAGACACGCACATGCGCGGAACTCTCAGCCGCCGAGAAGAACGCGATCAGCCACCGGGGGAAGGCGTTTCGGGCGCTTGTGCCGGTGGTGCGGGAGCTGCTGGGCTGAGGGTGCGCGTACGTATGACGAAGGCCCGGCTCGCGGGGTACGCGAGCCGGGCCTTCGGCTTGGTGCGCCCGGTCGGATTCGAACCGACAACAGCTGGTTCCTAGGACCAGTCTCTCTGCCAGTTGGAGTACAGGCGCCGAAGCGCCTCCTACTTTACTGGGCGAAGTCGTCTGTCGGTGGAGAGGGCCGCAAACCGGTTCGGCGTCGGCCTCCCCGGCACCACGTGCTCGTAATCGCGTGACAGTTGGGGCACAGCAGGCGCAAGGGCCGCCTGTTCGCAGCCTCGTACGGACTAACGAACCGACAATCGGACAGTCACCCCTGGAATGCGGAACAGCCCGCCTCACTTCGCGTGTGGGGCGGGCCGTTCGGGGCGGGGCGGGGAGAGGGAGGGTTCAGAACCTCGGCGTAGGTGCGGCGGCCTCCACCAGTTCTGCCGCCTCCTGCTTCGTCTCCACCGACGGGGGCGAGCCCGACAGTGGCTTCTGGGCTGTTTCCTTCAGGCAGGCCACCGCCACTATGCCGACCAGTGCCGCCGCCATCGAGTAGTACGCCGGGATCATGTCCGTCCCCGTGATGCTGATCAGCGATGTGATGACCAGGGGGGCCGTGCCGCCGAAGAGGGAGGCGGAGATGTTGTAGCCGACCGACAGGGAGCCGTAGCGGACCGACGTGGGGAACAGGGCCGGGAGCGTTGCCGACATTGTGCCGAGCAGGCAGACCAGGGAGAGGCCGAGCATGAGCATGCCGCCCGAGACTGCCAGAAGGCTGCCCTGCTTGATCAGGAGGAACGCCGGGATCGAGAGGACGAAGAAGCTGACCATTCCCGTCATCAGGAGCGGCTTGCGGCCGAAGCGGTCGGAGAGCTTGCCGACCTGGCTGATGATCAGCATCAGGATCACCATCGTGCCGATGAGGATCAGCAGGCCGTGCGAGTCGTCGTAGCCGAGTTCGTCCGAGAGGTACGTCGGCATGTACGACAGGAGCATGTAGTCGGTGACGTTGTACGCGCCGACCAGGGCGATGCACAGGATCAGCGTGGGCCAGTAGTTGGTGAAGATCTTCGCCAGGTCGCCCTTGGCGGTGGTCTCCACGGTGGAGGCGCCCTCGGACGCCGCGTGGAAGGTGGCGTCCTCCATCTTCTGGAACGCGGGCGTCTCGTCGAGCTTCAGCCGCAGGTAGAGGCCGACGAGGCCGAGCGGGCCCGCGACGAGGAACGGGACGCGCCAGCCCCACGACTCCATGGCCGCGGAGCCGAGTGCCGTGTTGAGGATGAGGACCAGGCCGGCCGCGCCCGTGTAGCCGGCGAGGGTGCCCATCTCCAGGAAGCTGCCGAAGTAGCCGCGGCGCTTGTCGGGGGCGTACTCGGCGATGAAGGTGGACGCGCCGCCGTACTCACCGCCCGTCGAGAAGCCCTGCACGAGGCGGAAGAAGATCAGCAGGACCGGGGCCCAGAAGCCGATCGTGGCGTAGGACGGGATCAGGCCGATGGCGAGGGTGCCGATCGCCATCATGATCATCGTCAGCGCGAGGACCTTCTTGCGGCCGATCTTGTCGCCCATCGGGCCGAAGACCATGCCGCCGATGGGCCGCACGAGGAAGGACACCGCGAAGGTCGCGAAGGAGGAGATCAGCTGGACCGTGTCGTTCCCGGAAGGGAAGAAGACGTGGCCGATGGTGACGGCCAGGTAGCTGTAGATGCCGAAGTCGAACCACTCCATGGCATTTCCGAGCGAGGCCGCTTTGACCGCCCGCTTGACCGCGGCATCGTCCGTGACCGTGATGTCCGTGCGGCGCAGTGGTGGATTCGCGCGCCGTTTGGCGGCTCGGAAGAGGGTGCGGTGGCGCTTCACAGCCTCTGTATCGGCCTCTGCCTCGTCGTGGGCCGCCATGGGTAGTCCTTCCGTTCTGCGAACAATCCTCCTGGGATCACTTGCTCGAACATCTCCGACGCAAACGAACGCCCCCATGAAGGGGGCGTTCGTCACAGTGTGAGCGGGGCGGGGAGGCGCGGGTCAGATGCCAAGGTCCTTGATGATCTTGGCTACGTGGCCGGTCGCCTTGACGTTGTAGAACGCGTGCTCGACCTTGCCCGCCTCGTCGACCACGATCGTGGAGCGGATGACGCCGGTCACGGTCTTGCCGTACAGCTTCTTCTCGCCGAAGGCGCCGTACGCCTCCAGGGTCTCCTTGGAGGGGTCGCCGACCAGCGTGACCTTGAGGTTCTCCTGCTCGCGGAACTTCGCCAGCTTCTCCGGCTTGTCCGGGGACACGCCGATGACGTCGTAGCCCGCGGTCGCGAGCGCGTCGAGGTTGTCGGTGAAGTCGCAGGCCTGCTTGGTGCAGCCGGGGGTGAGGGCGGCCGGGTAGAAGTACACGATGACCTTGCGGCCCTTGTGGTCGGCCAGGGAGACGTCCTTGCCGTCCGCGTCCGGCAGGGTGAAGGCCGGGGCCGTCTCGCCGGGGGTGAGTCGCTCGCTCATCTTCGGTCTCCTCGCACAGGGTGCTCGTAAAACGTGTGGTGACGGAGTCGAGGGTAATAGGGGTGCCGTGGGGTGCGGTGCGCCCGGAGCTGACAGACTGTCGGCGATACGTACAGAAGAACAGACAGCCGGACACGACCACGGAGGCAGCGCGGTGTCGGACACGTCGGATATCAGGACCCCGGCGCAGATCGAGGCGGACATCAAGCGCCGTCGCGAGACGCTCGCCGAGACGCTCGACGAGATCGGGGTGCGGGTCCACCCGAAGACGATCGTCGGTGACGCGAAGGCCAAGGTCGTCGCGGGCTTCGACAACTCCCTCGGCCGGGTGTACGTCGGTGCCAATCGCGTCATCTCGGACGTGCGGGGCCAGCTGGTGACCGAGGACGGTGCGCCGCGTCTGGAGCGCGTCGTGCCGGTGGCGCTGGTGGTCGTGGGGCTCGTGGGGCTGCTCACGGTGAGTTCGCGCCGCCGCAAGCGCTGACCCGGCATCGCACAAGCACTGACCCCGCATCGCACAAGCACTGACCCGGCATCGTACGGGCGTGCCGTTGGCAGGTAGGTTCGGGGCGTGAGCGCCAAGAGCCAGGGACACAGCACCCACGACGACAAGCTGCCCATCCGCATGCTGCACGACCGCGTGCTGGTGCGGCAGGACACAGGTGAGGGCGAGCGCAGGTCGGGCGGCGGCATCCTGATCCCCGCGACCGCCGCGGTCGGCAGGCGTCTGGCCTGGGCCGAGGTCGTCGCCGTCGGGCAGAACGTGCGCGCGGTGGAGCCGGGTGACCGGGTCCTGTACGACCCCGAGGACCGGGCCGAGGTGGAGGTGCGGGGCGTGGCGTACGTGCTGATGCGCGAGCGCGATCTGCATGCCGTGGCCGCCGACCGGTTCGAGGGCTCCGAGGACTCGACCGGGCTGTATCTGTAGGCCGCGCAAGCATTGCGAGGGGCTGGTGACCATCGTCACCAGCCCCTTTTGCGCGTTCTTTGCTACCTTTTAAGGACCCCGACGAGACGCGCCGTACCGGGTTTCCGCAAAGACGACGCACCCCCATTCAAGTGACGCGATCTCGCGTCTCTACGTGTCGGAGGTGCCGTCGTGGCCTGGGTTCTGTTGATCGTCGCCGGTCTGCTCGAAGTGGGCTGGTCGATCGGGATGAAGTTCACCGAGGGGTTCACCCGGCTGTGGCCGAGCGTGTTCACCGGCCTCGGGATCGTCGCGAGCATGCTGCTGCTCTCCCATGCCGCCAAGACGCTGCCCATCGGTACGGCGTACGGCGTGTGGGTCGGCATCGGTGCTGCCGGTGCGGCGGTGGTCGGGATGATGGTGCTCGGTGAGCCCGCCACCGCCGCCCGGATCTTCTTCGTCGTGCTGCTGCTCGTGGCCGTCGTGGGTCTGAAGGCGACCTCGGGGCACTAGCCCCCCACCGGCTACTGGGCGGGTTCGCCCCGCCTTCTGGTGGTCGAGCCGTCCGTCAGGCCGCCCAGGGCTCCGGCGTCGGCACCCGTACCGCCGTCGGCGGTGGAGCCGTCGGTCTGCCCCTGGGCGGCGCCCGGATCGGCGGTGGTGCCGCCGTCGGCCGTTCCGCCGTCGACGGTGGCACCGCCGTCCGTCTGGCCCTGCGTCTGCCCCTGATCCTGCCCCTGGGTCTGCCCCTGGTCCTGGCCCTGGGTCTGCCCTTGGTCCTGGCCCTGCGTCTGGCCCTGGTCCTGACCTTGGGTCTGGCCCTGGTCCTGGCCCTGCGTGTCGTCGTCGCCGCCGGTGGCCGCGCCGCCGGTCGCCGGGTCCGGCTCGACGTCCGTGGGGTCGGGGATCTCCGGCACGTCGGCGCCCTCCTCCAGCTCCAGGTCGAAGTCCCGCACCGGCTCGCCCTCCAGGGCGTCCCTGGTGAACTGCGCCCAGATCTGGGCGGGGTAGGCGCCGCCGTTGATACGCGGCTGGCCGAGCGCCCCGTACAGCGGCGTGTGCGCGCCGGTGTCCGGATCCTGGCCCATCACGGAGACCACCGTGGCGAGTTCGGGGGTGTAGCCCGCGAACCAGGCGGCCTGGTCCTCCTCCGCGGTGCCGGTCTTGCCGGCCGCCGGGCGGCCCGCGGCCTGCGCCGCCGTGCCCGTGCCGCCGTCGACGACGCTCTGCAGGATGGACGTGGTGGTGTCGGCGGCCTCGCGGCTGACGGCCTGCGCGGTCTTCTTCTCCGGCAGTTCGATCTCCTGGCCGTCCTTGGTGACCCTCTCGACCATCGTGTACGTGCCGTGCTTGCCGTGGTTGGCGAGCGTCGCGTACGCCTCCGTCATGTCCAGGACGGAGGCCGTGGACGGGCCGAGCGCGATGGAGGGTGACGCGGTCAGGTCGGGGGTGGACTCCGGGACGCCGAGGGCGATCGCCGTGTCCTTGACCTTGTCCGAGCCGACGTCGACGGCCATCTGCGCGTAGACGGAGTTGACGGACTTGTCGGTGGCGGCGCGGACGGTGATGTTGCCGTAGTTGACGTCGTCCTCGTTCTCGGGGGCGTACGTCCCGCCGTCCCAGCCCTGCACCGGGCGCTTGTTGGTGCCGTCGTAGATCGTGTTCGGGGTGATCGTGCGGCCGTCCTGGGTGACCGAGCCGTTCTCCACGGCCGAGGTGAAGACGAACGGCTTGAAGGTGGAGCCCACTTGGTAGTCGCGGCGCGTGGCGTTGTTGACGTACTGCTTGGTGTAGTCGATGCCGCCGTACATCGCGACGACCTTGCCGGTGTCCGGGTCGATCGAGGCGCCGCCCGCGCGCACGTTGCGGTCGACCTTGCGGGCGTCCTTGTCGACCTTGGACATCACCTGGTCGTCGACGGCCTCCTTGAAGGCGTCCTGGCGGTTCTTCTGGAGGGTGGTGGTGATGCGGTAGCCGCCCTTGGCCAGGGTGTCCTCGTCGACGATGTCGTTGGACGTCAGGTAGTCCTCGACGGCCTGCACGAGGTAACCGCGCTGCCCGGAGAGGCCGGAGGCGCCCTTGGCCTCCTTCGGCGTCGGGAACTTGGTCTTCGCGCGTTCGGCGGCGCTGAGCCACCCCTCCTTGACCATGCCGTCCAGGACGTAGTTCCAGCGGCCCACGGCGCGCTGCTTGTTCTCCGGGTGGGTCGCCACGTCGTACGCGTTGGGGGAGTTGAGGAGCGTCGCCAGATAGGCGCCCTGCGCGGTGTCCAGGTCCTTGACGTCCTCGCCGAAGTAGGCCTGGGCCGCGGCCTGCACGCCGTACGCGTTGCGTCCGAAGTAGCTGGTGTTGAGATACCCGGCGAGGATGTCGTTCTTGCTCACCTCGCGGTCCAGCTTGATGGAGATGAAGAACTCCTTCGCCTTGCGGGTGATCGTCTGCTCCTGGCCCAGGTAGTAGTTCTTCACGAACTGCTGGGTGATCGTCGAGCCGGACTGCTTGCCCTTGCCGGTGACGGTGTTCCAGGCGGCGCGGACCATCGCCTTGGGGTCGACCGCGGACTCGCTGTAGAAGTCCCGGTCCTCGGCGGCGAGCGCGGCGTGCTGGACCTTCTTGGGGATCTGGCTCAGCGGTACGTTCTCGCGGTTGACCTCGCCGTCGCGGGCCAGTTGGCTGCCGTCGGCGTAGAGGTAGACGTTGCTCTGCGCGGTGGCGGCCGCGTTGGCCGGCGGGATGTCGACGATCATGTAGCCCGCGACGAAGCCACCGACGCAGAGCAGGATCAGCAGGATGAACCCGCCGAGCACCATGCGCCAGGTGGGGAAGATCCGCCGCCAGCCCTTGCGCTTGGGGCGTTTCTTCTTGCCCTTCTTGCCTGCGGGTGCCTCTGACGACTCCTCAGGGGTCTCATCGGGGGTGTCCACGGGTTCGCGGGGCGCCCAGCCCTCTGGTCCCTTGGCGCCCTGCTGCTGCGGCTCGTCGCTGCTCATGTCTCGTGGAACTCCCGTTTCGCGTCGTACGTCACGTACGCCTCGTACGACCCATTGCACACTGTCGCTTCATGCGTTCCCTGCCAGGCACGCGCCGTGCGCCGAAAATGCCTGGCACGAGCGATGACGACCGCACTAGGCTCCGTCTCTTTGGCCCGGAACGGGCACGGCTTTCGTCAAGGCTGTCGTCAAGACTCTCGTTAAAGGGGATGCGTGTGCGTACAGGACGGTTCCGCTTGTACGCGGCCGTCGCCGGAGCGGGCTTCAGGCGGTACGCCACCTATCGGATCGCCACCCTGGCGGGCGTGTTCACCAACACCGTCTTCGGGCTGATCCTGGCGTACACGTACATCGCACTCTGGGACGAGCGGCCGGGGCTCGGCGGCTACGACCAGGCGCAGGCACTGACGTTCGTATGGCTGGGGCAGGGGCTGCTCACGGTGATGTCGTTGATGGGCGGTGGCTTCGAGGGCGAGCTGATCGAGCGGATCCGCTCGGGAGACATCGCGGTCGATCTGTACCGGCCCGTCGACCTGCAGGCCTGGTGGCTCGCGACCGACCTGGGCCGGGCCCTGTTCCAGCTGCTCGGGCGCGGTGTCGCGCCGATGGTGGTCGGCTCCCTCGTCTTCGACCTGGCCCTGCCCACCGATCCGCTGCAATGGCTCGCGTTCCTGCTCGCCGTGTTGCTCGGCGTGGTGGTCAGCTTCTCGATCCGCTTCCTGGTGGCGCTCTGCGCGTTCTGGCTGATGGACGGCGCGGGCGTGACCCAGATCGCGATGCTCGCGGGCACCTTCTTCTCCGGGATGCTGCTCCCGCTGAACGTCTTCCCGGGCGCCCTGGGCGAGATCGCCCGCGCCCTGCCCTGGTCGGCTCTGCTCCAGGTGCCCGCCGATGTGTTCCTCGGCAAGCACACGGGCGTGGACCTGCTCCAGACGTACGCCTTCCAGATCGGCTGGGCGGCGGCGCTCCTCACGGCCGGGCGGCTGTTGCAGGCGGTCGCCACGCGACGGGTGGTGGTCCAGGGTGGCTGACCTGGCACAGGCGCGGGAGGGGCTGCGCGCCTACCGGCTGATCTCCGGCATGTGGATCCGCTCCCTGATGGCCTACCGGCTGTCCTTCGCGATGACCGCGCTGGGCAACCTCGCGGTGACGGCGTTCGACTTCGCCGCGATCCTGCTGATGTTCTCCCAGGTGGACCGGCTCGGCGGCTACTCGCTGCCCGAGATCGCCTTCCTGTACGGCGCTTCGGGCACCGCGTTCGGGCTCACGGACCTCGCCATGGGGTCCATGGACCGGCTGGGGAGGCGGGTGCGTGACGGCACGCTCGACACGCTCCTGGTGCGGCCCGTCCCGGTGATCGCGCAGGTCGCCGCCGACCGGTTCGGCCTGCACCGCATCGGGCGCGTCGTCCAGGGGGTGCTCGTCCTCACGTACGCGCTCGTGGTCCTGGACATCGACTGGACCCCGCTGAAGGTCCTGATGATCCCGTTGATGCTGCTCTGCGGATCGGGGATCTTCGCGGCCGTGTGGGTGGCGGGCGCGGCCTTCCAGTTCCTCGCGCAGGACGCGGCCGAGGTGCAGAGCGCCTTCACCTACGGCGGCAACACGCTGCTCCAGTATCCGCCGACCGTCTTCACCAAGGACATGGTGCGCGGGGTGACCTTCGTGCTGCCGCTCGCCTTCGTGAATTGGATCCCCGCGCTGTACGTCCTCGGGCGCCCCTATCCGCTGGACCTGCCGACGTGGGTGGCGTTCACGCCGCCGCTGGTGGCCGCCGTCCTTCTCGCGCTCGCGGGCCTCGCCTGGCGCACGGGCCTTCGTTCGTACCGCAGCACAGGGAGCTGAACTGCCGTGGAACCAGACCTCATTGAGCTCGACGGCGTCGAGAAGGTCTTCGACGTCGCCAAGAAGACCGGCTTCCTGCGGCGCGAGAAGCACGAGGTGCGTGCCGTCGACGGCATCAGCTTCACCGTGCCGCGCGGCGAGATGGTCGGCTACATCGGGCCGAACGGCGCGGGCAAGTCGACGACGATCAAGATGCTGACCGGCATCCTGACGCCCAGCGGAGGGCGGCTGCGCGTGGCGGGCATCGACCCGTCCCGCGAGCGCACCCGCCTGGCGCGGCGCATCGGCGTGGTCTTCGGCCAGCGCACCACCCTGTGGTGGGACCTGCCGCTGATCGACTCGTACCGCCTGATGCACCGCATGTACCGGATCCCGGACGCCCGCTTCAAGGAGAACCTCGACCGCTGCGTCGAACTCCTGGAGCTGGGCGCCCTGTTGGACGTCCCCGTGCGCCAGCTCTCGCTCGGCCAGCGGATGCGCGGCGACATCGCGGCGGCGCTGCTCCACGATCCCGAGGTGCTTTACCTGGACGAGCCGACGATCGGCCTCGACGTGATCAGCAAGGCCAAAGTGCGCCAGTTCCTGCGGGACTTGAACGCGGAGGCGGGCACGACGGTCCTGCTCACCACGCACGACCTCACCGACATCGAGCAGCTCTGCAAGCGCGTGATGGTGATCGACCACGGCCGCCTGATGTACGACGGCGCGCTTGCCGGTCTGCACGAGGTGGGCGAGAGCGAGCGGACCCTGGTCGTGGACCTGGAACGCGAACTTCCGCCCATCGAGGTGGAGTCGGCGCGGGTGGTGAAGGTGGAGGGCCCGCGGCAGTGGCTGGCCTTCCCGGCTGCGGAGTCGGCAGCTCCGCTTGTCGCCCGGGTCGCGGAGCGGTATCCGATGGTCGACCTCTCGGTCAGGGAACCCGACATCGAGGCGGTCATCGCCAAGATGTACGCGGAGAAGGCGACCTCGTAGGCTGCTCGCATGACCGACGAGCAGCCTCATCTCCCGGACCTTCGGGCCGCCGACGCCGACCGTGAACGCGTCGCCGAACGACTCCGTGACGCCGTGGCCGAGGGCCGCCTCGACATGGAGGAGTTCGAGGAGCGCCTGGACGCGACGTACAAGGCACGTACGTACGGCGAGCTCGAGCCGATCACCCGGGATCTGCCGGACGTGGGCGCCAAGATCTCCATGGTGAAGGGCCCGGCGAGCCGCGATCCCGACGCCATCGACTGGTCCGAGCGGATGGTGAGCGGCGAACCGACGTCGAAGCTCGGCTTCGCCTTCTGGGGCGGTTTCAGCCGCAAGGGCGGCTGGGTGGTCGGCCGGCAGTTCGACGGGATCGCGGTGTGGGGCGGCGGCGAGATCGACCTGCGCGAGGCGCGGTTCACGGAGCGCGACGTGGAGATCCGCTGCTGGACCGTCATGGGCGGCATGCAGGTCATCGTGCCGCCGGAGATGAACGTCCTGGTCAAGGGCTTCGGCTTCATGGGCGGCTTCGACGACAAGGCGACCGGCGAGGGCACCCCCGGTTCGCCCCGCGTCGTCGTCAAGGGCTTCGCCCTGATGGGCGGCGTCGGCGTGGACCGCAAGATCCGCAGGGCCGAGAAGCTGCGCCTGAAGGAGGAGCGCCGCCGCGAGCGCCTGGAGCGGCGCGAGGCGCGGCACGAGCTGCACGCGCGCAAGCGCGAGGAGCGGGACTGAGCCGGGGAGATGACCCAGGGAGATGAGCCGGGGAGATGACCCGGGGAGGGAGATGAGCCGGGGGTGCGCCCCGGCTCGGCGGCCGGCTACAGCTCGGCGGCCGCGGATCCCCGCAGGTGCGTCAGGTTGAACGTCTCCGCCATCTTGCGGTAGCCCAGGTCGCTCGGGTGCAGGTGGTCGCCCGAGTCGTACTGGCCGCGCAGCTTGCGGGGGTCGTACGGATCGCGCAGCGCCCGGTCGAAGTCGACGAACTCGTCGAACACCTTGCCGTCACGGATCTGCTCGTTCACGGCCTGGCGCACGTTCTCAAGACCCGGCTCGTACCCCCGGTGGCCGCCGAACGGCATCAGGGTCGCCCCGACGACCCGAAGACCGCGTGTGTGCGCCTGCCGCGTCAGCTCCCGCAGGCCCTCGACGATGCGGTCGGGGTCGTTCTGGTGCGGGTTGCGCAGGATGTCGTTGACGCCGAGTGCGACGACGACGGCCTTGATGCCCGACCGGTCGAGGACGTCGCGGTCGAAGCGTGTGAGGCCGCTCGGGTTGTCCGCGGGGGTTCCGTTGCCGTCCGAGAGGATGCGGTTGCCGCTGATGCCCTCGTTCACGACGCCGTAGCGCGGGGCGCCCGACTCTTCGCGCAGGCGGTCGGCGAGGGTGTCGGTCCAGCGGGCGTTGGCGCCCATGGTGGAGGAGATGCCGTCGGTGAGCGAGTCACCGAAGACGACGACGGTGCCGTTCGACTCGTTGCTCAGGACGTCCACGGCCGAGAGGTAGCGCCAGGAGGTGCTCTGCTGGGTGTACGCGGCGCCGTTCGGGTCCTCCGTACGGTCGCCCTCGGCGATGTAGCTGACCTGGCGCGCGTGCGGGTGGAAGGTGGCCGGGCCCGACGGGGTCGGCGAGAACGTCGTGACCAGGAGGTCGACGTCGTGCGGCACGCGCAGCCTGACCGCGTCGCTCATCACCTGCTGGCCCGCGGGGATCACCACGGACGTGTTGCCGTTGAAGGCGAGGCGGCGCAGGGTGCCCGGCGCCGCGGCCGGGTTGTTCGCCCCGGCGGCCACGGCGATGGAGGCGTGGGTGATGCTCAGCGGCTGCTGCCCGTACAGGTTCGACAGGGTGATGCGGGCGCTGTCGCCGCCGACGCTGGTGTGCACGACGTTGCGGATGGAGCGGCCCGCGAAGCCGTTGCGGTGCGTGTTTGGTTCGGCTGCCGCGGGGGATGCGGCCCACGTACCGACCCAGGTGCCCGCGGAGGCGGGCGCCGCGGAGTTGCGCGGGCCGCGGGGCCCCGCGCTGATGGTGTCCTGAGATCCGTCGTCGGTGGATACACCGAGGTATATGGCGGCGGAAATCACCACTATTACCGCGAGGACCGCGGCAAGCAGGGCATAACCGTGACGCTTGGTCATGCGGGCTGTGTCTCCTCGAGCAGGGGGAGCCTGATCGAGGCTCCGATGTGATCACCCCATGATGCGTCATGGGCCGTGAGGCGGCCGACACTGCCCCCCTCCGACCATTCAGACGCCGGGAACTTGTGGTCCGTTCCAGGAGTCGGTCAGGAAGGGACGCAGAGAGACGGGGACAATACGGCGGAGAACGCCGCGAACCACGCGAACGGGTCAGGTGGAGTGAGTGGAACGCACGAATCGATCAATTCCGGAGGATACGGCGGAAGCGGGCGCTGCGGGACAGCATGCCCGTGAGCCCCGCCCTTCAAGCGGCGTCACACCCGGCTCCGGTGCGGGCGGCGTCACACCCGGCTCCGGCGCTGGCGGCTCCGGCGCGAGGGGAGGCGGCTCCGCTCCGGGCGGCGGCGGTTTCACGTACAGCCCCGCCGACGAGGAGAAGCGGCGCGGCGTCCGCCGGATGAAGATCACCGCGACGGGCCTGCTCGTCTTCGTCGCAGTCGTCTACGTCCTGGCCAAATGGGCGCAGAACTCCGGCGCCGGAGCCTGGGCGGGCTATGTCGCCGCGGCGGCCGAGGCCGGCATGGTCGGCGCGCTCGCCGACTGGTTCGCGGTGACGGCGCTCTTCCGCCACCCGCTCGGCCTGCCCATCCCGCACACGGCGATCATCCCGAACAAGAAGGACCAACTGGGCGCATCCCTCGGCGACTTCGTGGGCGAGAACTTCCTCTCCTCCGATGTCGTACGAGGCAGACTGCGCGCGGTGGGCATCGGCAGCCGCCTCGGCACCTGGCTGGCGGACCCTGAGCACGCCGACCGGGTGACGGCCGAACTGGCCACGGCCCTGCGCGGCGCCCTGACGGTCCTGCGCGACTCGGACGTCCAGGCGGTCGTCGGCGAGGCCATCACGCGCCGCGCGGACGCCCAGGAGATCGCGCCAGGCATCGGCAAGATGCTGGAGAAGGTCGTCGCGGACGGCGGCCACAAGCGGGTCGTGGACCTGGTCTGCGTCCGCGCCCACGACTGGCTGGTCGAGCACGACGAGTCGGTCATGGACGCCGTCCAGGGCGGCGCCCCCGGCTGGACCCCGCGGTTCGTCGACAAGAAGGTCGGCGAGCGCGTCTACAAGGAGCTGCTCCGCTTCCTCGCCGAGATGCGGGACATGCCCGAGCACCCCGCGCGCGGCGCCGTCGACCGCTTCCTCGCCGACTTCGCCGCCGACCTGCAGTCCGACTCCGACACCCGCGAGCGCGTGGAACGCCTCAAGCGGGAGGTGCTCGGCCGCGGCGAGGTGCAGGACCTGATCGCCTCCGCCTGGTCGGCGGTGCGCCAGATGATCGTGGCCGCCGCCGAGGACGAGCGCAGCGAACTGCGGCTGCGGGTGCGGGCCGCGCTGCTCTCGCTCGGCTCGCGGATGGCGACGGACGGCCGCTTGCAGCAGAAGGTCGACGGCTGGGTCGAGGGCGCCGCGGTGTACGTGGTGACGACGTATCGGGACGAGATCACCTCCCTGATCACCGACACGGTCGCGGGCTGGGACGCCGAGCACACGTCGAAGAAGATCGAGGCCCACATCGGCCGCGACCTTCAGTTCATCCGGATCAACGGCACGGTGGTGGGGGCGTTGGCGGGGCTCGCGATCTATACGGTGTCGCACGTGGTCTTTTAGCCGTCCGGCGGGCGAGGGGGTTTCAGCCCGTCCGGCGTTTGAGGACGAACTCGGCGGAGCCGGTGATGACGGCAACCAAGGCCCCTGCGCCAGCGGGTTTTCGGGAAGGGGCGGGGTCGGGGAAAGGAAAAGCGCAGTGACCAGGCCTCACAGCGTCGCGGTCCTGATCCGCGACGGCGTACTGCCCATGGAGCTGGGCCTGGTCCACCAGCTGTTCGGCAGCGCACGCTCACCACAGGGCGCGCGCCTCTACGAGCTGACGACCTGCGCCCTGACCCCCGGCAGGATCCGCACGGACGCCGACTTCCCGGTCTACGCGGAACACGGCCCCGAGGCGGTGGCGGCCGCGGACACGGTCATCGTCCCTGCCTCGCACGAGGAGGACGAGTCGCTGACGCCGGGCGGCCTCCCGCCCACCCTGGCGAAGACGCTCAAGTCCGCCACAGGCGCCGGCGCCCGTATCGCCTCCATCTGCACAGGTGCCTTCGTCCTGGCGGCGGCAGGCCTCCTGGACGGCCGCAGAGCAACGACCCACTGGCTCTCGACAGACCTCTTCGCTCGCACGTTCCCGGGCGTGAGCGTCGACCCGGACGTCCTGTACGTGGACGAGGGCGCGGTCCTCACATCGGCGGGCGAGGCCGCGGGCATCGACCTCTGCCTGCACATGATCCGCCGCGACCACGGCGCGGCGGTGGCGGCGGAGGTGGCCCGCCGCACCGTCGTACCCCCGCACCGCGAGGGCGGCCAGGCCCAGTACATCCGGCGCCCGGTGGCGGAGCCGCGCGTGACGTCGACGAGCCGGGCCAGGGAGTGGGCCCAGACGCGCCTGTCGGAGCCCCTGACGCTGGCCGAGATGGCCGAGCAGGAGTCCATGAGCGTCCGCACCTTCAGCCGCCGCTTCCGCGAGGAGACGGGCCTGACGCCGATGCAGTGGCTGACGCAGCGCCGCGTGGACCGGGCCCGCGAGCTCCTGGAGGAGACGGACCGCACGGTCGACCGCATCGCGGCGGAGGCGGGCTTCGGCACGGGCGCGTCGCTGAGGCAGCACTTCCAGGCGGGGCTCGGGGTGTCGCCGGGGGCGTACCGGATTACGTTCAGGGGGACGTCCGGGGGGACGTCCAGGGGGACGCGAGGCTGACCGCCTTGCCCTTTGAGGAGCTCGGTCTGAGTACGCGTACTCTGTCGCGCCCCATGGCGAGGTCGGCAGGCTCGTCCCCATGACGGCAAAGTCGATGAACATGAGCCCGCGCCACATAGGTCGGCGCATGAGCGCGCGCCACGAACCGAGCCCCATAAGCGCGCGGAACCTGCGGAACCTACTGAGGCCCTTGCTGACGGACCTGCCCGGCAGCCCACCCCTGCGACGCTGGCTGACGCGCGCCCTGGGCGCCGCCCTCGCGGCGGCGGCGTACCTCCTCTGCCTCCCCTGGGACCTGCGCAACCGCCCCGAGACACCCGGCGCGATCAACGAGACGTCACCGGTGACGGCCCTTGGCATCACCGCCCTGGCCGTCTCGATGCTGTCCCTGGCGGCCTACTTCGGCTTCCGTGACCGCCTGGGCCTGGCACTGCTGCTCGTGGCGGGCCCGCCGGCGACGCTGATGTACGCCTCCTTCGACAGCCACCCGGCGCCGGACGCGGCGGTGTGGCCGCTGGCGTGGGGGTTCTTCGTCCTTGTGATGGGGGCGGGGGTGCTCGCGGTGGCGGGTTTCGCGCGCTTGTTCAGGGACGCTGAGGCCTGAGCGGGGTCAGCCCGTGACCTGAGCGGGGTCAGACCGTCGTGGTCTGCCGGTGGCGATCGGCGAGCGCCCAGGACGCGACCCCCACGCCACCCGCGACACCGAAGACCGCGGGCCAGGCCCCGACCTTCTTGGCGAGCGGATGAGACCCGGCGAAGGCGGCGACGTACGTGGCGCTGAGCGCGGCGGCGGTCTTCGCGCCCGCGCTCTGCCGCCACTGCTGAGCGGCAGCGGCTCCCGCGGCGGCGAGGACGACGCCACCAAGGGCCCGCTTCTTGCTCCACCGGGCGACGGCGTAGCCCCCGACGATCCCCGTGACGGCCACTGCTGCTGTCGGTACCTGCGCCATGCCTGCCTCGCTTCCACGGCTTCCAGCCGATACGTCCTCAATGCGCCTGCGGCCCGAGGCTAACGCGCCTGGAAAGCCTTGCGGCGAGGGGGTCTGCGCCACGTAGGTTGGTGAGGGTGTGCGCTGCGCATCCGCGGCGCGCTCGAAGGCGCAGCCGACGAGGGACCGATAGTAGAGATGACCGCACGAACTCCTGCCCCCACCACTCGAACCGCCCTGGTCATCGGGGGTGGAGTCGCAGGCCTGGTGGCGGCGATGGCGTTGCACAAGGCGGGCATCGAGGCACGGGTGTACGAGGCGTACGACGCCCATTCGGGTGCCCGGGGCGGTGGCGACGGTGGTGGCCGGGGCGGCGGCCGGGGCGGCGCGATGACGATCGCCCCGAACGGCCAGCAGGCGCTGGAGGCGATCGACGCGGCGGAGACGGTGCGCACCATCGGCACCCCGGTGACGGCCCTGGCCCTGCGCAGCTGGACGGGCAGGCACCTGGCCCAACTCGCCCCGCCCGCCGACCTTCCCGCCACGCGCTTCGTCTGGCGCACGGAGCTGCACGAGGCGATCGAGGCGGAGGCTTCGAGCCGCGGGATCCCCGTCCACAAGGGCAAGCGGCTCCTGGACGCGACGGACACGGGCACGGGCGTGACGGCGCGCTTCTCGGACGGCTCGCAGGCGAGGGCGGACGTCCTGATCGGCGCGGACGGCCTGCGCTCGACGGTACGAGCACTGATCGACCCGTCCTTCCCGAAGCCGCACTACGCGGGAACACTCACCTTCACGGCACGAGTCCCGAAGACGGAACTCCCCTCCACGGAGGGGGTGTTGTACATGTGCTACGGCAAGAAGGCGTACTTCGCGTACCAGATCTTCGACGACGCGTCGGCGGCCTGGTCCGTGAACCTGCCGCACCGCGAGCCGCTGACGCAGGCGGAGGCGCAGGCGGTGGGCGCGGGGGAGTGGCTGAAACGCCTGAGGGAGGCCTTCACGGACGACCGCACCCCGGCCCCCGACCTCCTGGCGGACACGTCCCCGGAGGACGTACTGATCACGGGCCCCACAGAAACGATGCCTCCCGTCCAGACCTGGAGCAGAGGCCGCATGATCGTGATCGGAGACGCGGCACACGCGATGTCCCCGACGTCGGGCCAGGGCGCGTCGCTGGCCTCGGAGGGCGCGGTACAACTGGCCCGCTGCCTAAGGGACTTGCCGGTAGGGAAGGCCTTCAAGGCGTACGAGTCCCTACGCCACCCCCGAGTGGACCGCATCCTGAAACACACGACGGCCACGGCGACGGCCACATCGGCCGCGGCCCGCACGGCAACACCGAAGCCGGCGGGCCCCTTGAGCCGCGCCCTGCGGGACGCACTCCTGCCGGTCGCCACGAAGGTGGGCGGGGCGGGGGGAGCGGTGTGGGGGGCCTGGCAGTTCGACCACCGGATCAACTGGGACGAGCAGGTCGGGTAGGCCGGGCAGGGCCAGGACACACCAATCACGGACGGTCAGCAACAGTCACTCATAGTCACGGCTGTCCGGGTGAAATGCGGCGGGGCACGTCTGTGCGGTCGGGGAAGAGGGGAGGACCTCGACACACCCCAAGATCACCAACCCGAAAGGGACCCCCATGCGTATTCGTACGGTTCTGGCCGCCACCGCCCTCGCCGCCGCCGCTGTCCTGGGTGCCGGCGGCACCGCCCTCGCCAACGAGGAAGGCGGCATGCAGGGCGGCTTCGCCTTCGAGAACCTCGGCGGCGCGGCCGGCATCACCGAGGGAGCCGGTCACGGCGAAGGCGGCTACGACAAGGGCATGCAGGCCGGCGGCTTCGCCTTCGAGAACCTGGGCGGCCCCGCGGGCATCACCAAGGGTGCGGGCTACCACGCGGGCGGCTTCGACGGTCAGTTCAACGGCAACCACTGACCACCGAGCACCACGCTGAAGGGGCCCGCCTGGAGCGGGCCCCCTTTTCGTCTCCCTGCATCGGCTGAGCGTCGGGTGCGTGGCGGATCGAGTCGTCCGCCTCAGCGAGACGAGGCTCGATTCAGGGTGGCGAGGAACTCGCTCCAGGTGTGCGGCCGGACAGCGATCAGTGAGCCGTCAGGGCGCTTTGAATCGCGTACGAGGACTGCGTGTTCAGCGGCAGCCACCTCCACGCATTCGCCTCCGGAGCCGTTGCTGTAGCTGCTCTTACGCCACCGAACGGTCAAGAAGGGGCTGCTGGAACCTGTAGCTCTGGAACCTGTAGCTGGGGTCATCTGGAGTACTCCTCAAGCACCTTCTCAATCAACAAGGCGGAGCGGGCCGGGCTCGAAGCAGAGGCCCGAAGAGTGTCGAAGGCCTTCGTGTACTGGTCCACATCCGAGGGAGCTTCCAGGTAGACCGCATCAGTGATCCCATCCCGGTACACCACATCTGGGTCTCCCCGCTCGGGGAAACCCAGGATGGTGTACGCGCCGGTCGCGGGATATGTACCCGCGTCGAAGGGCAGGACTTGAAGGGTTACGTTCGGCAACTTCCCTACGGCCAGCATATGTTCGAGCTGGCGCTTCATGACGTCACGGTCGCCGATGACGTGACGAAGGACGGTCTCGTGGATGACTGCCCAGAGTTCCGTCGGGTTCTTTCGGGTGAGGATCTGTTGCCGCTCCATGCGTACGTGGATGGCGCGCTCCAACTGCTCATCACTGATGTGGCCGGTGGCGCGGTGTAGTTCCGTGGCGTACGCAGCTGTCTGTAGTAGTCCCGGGGCGAACTCGCACTGGTACTGGCGCAGGTTGGCTGCCTCCTGCTCAAGGCCGACGTAGACGGAGAACCAAGACGGGATCGCCGTCGCGTGGGCATGCCACCACCCGCGTAGCTTCGATTCCTTGGCGAGGGCTTTGAGGAACTCGCGCAGCTCAGAGGTGGTCTCGTAAAGGCGGCACAGCGCTTCGATGTCCGATGGTTGGACGCGCCCGGTGCCTGTCTCCATGCGGTTGACCTTGGACCCGCTCCAGTCGAGTTCCTTGCCCACCTGGTTGCACGTGAGGTTGTGCTCTTCGCGGAGCTTCTTGAGCTCGATCGCCAGTCGGCGGCGTCGGGCGGTGGGCGAGCCGGTCATTCCAACTCCCTGTCATCTAGCGGAGGTTCCATCTCACCGGAAGCCCCGAGAAAGGCCAATCACTCTATGGGGGGAATCCCTTCGTGCACATTGCACGGCGGGATGCGCGCTGCCATGCTCACATGCATCGCTACGGAGGGTCCACGGGTCGTGACAAGTAGTCGTTGATCTCGTGGGCCTCTGAGAGGTGGAGACGTGAGCGTTCATGAGTGCATGACGAGGAAGCCGTGGGAGATCCCGTTCCTCGCCGAGCCGGAGGAAGTGGCGGCACTTCGCCGCATCATGAGATTGCATCTGAACCTGTGGGGTCTCCCTGAAGTGATCGATGCGGCGCAGCTCTGCGTCTCGGAACTCGTGGCCAACGTCATCACGCATGTGGGGCCGCACACGCCCACGACGCTCGGACTCACGATGAGAGACACGCGTGTCCGTATCGAGGTCAGCGACCCCGATACTCGTGCTCTCCCGACCCTGCTCGCGGCTGGGACAGATGCCGAGAGTGGGCGTGGCATGGCTCTTCTTGACGCCGTCGCCGACAGGTGGGGCGTGATCCTTCGGAGCGATTCCAAGGTCACCTGGTGCGAATTGGCCACGGGTCTCGGATCGCCGAACGGTCACACGGGCGGTCTGCGGGTCGATCGTGCCGAGGGTCTGATCGCCCTGTACGGCGAGAGAGAGGTGTCGAGGAGTGCAGCAGGCTCATGCTTGACGGTCGCCGTCGCGGAGGAGGCCGCGATCGATGTCATCGCGGATCTCCTCCACTGGCTGCGGGCTCACGGCTGCGATCCGGACGAAGCCTTGGATCGAGCACAGCTCCACCTCGAGGCCGAGGTGGAGGAGGCCGAATGGGCAATCGGTCAGTGAGCCAGTGCATCCCGGAAGAATCCTATGGACGGGTCTTCCGGAGTGCCCACGAGCAGGGCCCGATCGAGCAGCCCATTGTTCAGCTCGCAACTCGTCTCGGGCAGCAGGACACAGGCGTGGCAGGCGCCGAGGTTGACACTGCCTGCTCCGCCGGCCTCGGACTCGATGCAGAGCGGGTCGGCGGAGCACCACCCCGCGCGGTGCAGGGCGGATCGCAGGGTAGTGGCCAGGCGCTCGGGTTCGCCTTGGGCGACAACGCCACCGAGGCTCCCTGCCGAGTCGCTTGTCGCGGTGTAGATGAGCAACCCGGCCATAGTCTCGCCCGAGTAGAGGCGTTCCCGAAGCGCTGCGGCCGGATAACCGCCGTCCAGGCTCCACTCGTTGATCAGCGCATGCGCCAGCGTATGGAGCAGCACAAAGCGAGGGGTGGCAGGAGACTCCGGCGCGGCCGCAGGATCCGAGGCCCGCTCGCGGAGCTGTCGCTGATGGTTGCTCCGCATGCGTTCCACCCGGGCGGCGACGGCTGTGTTCCGTGCCCAGGAGTCGATTCGTTCCGCATCGACGCGGAGGAACACCCCCTCGCCTTGGACCTCCATGGCGGGAAGCCAGTCGAGATCGGCGAGGGACAGCCGAGCCTCGTGGACCTCTGCGTTGGTGTCCGGGGCCTCCACCCGGGAGAACGCCTTGAGGGCCCGGACCTCACGCAGCCGCTTGACCAGCATCGGACCGGTCAGACCGAGGTGCGCCAGGTCTGCCGACTGGGTGGCCGGCGGCTCACAGACGAATTGCTCCTGCTGGTTTCCCTCCCCCTCGGTGTTACCGCTGCGCAGGTGGGCGTACTCCTGGTTGCGCAGTGCGCGATACGCCTCTTCGCTGTCGGCTCCCTGCCCACCTTCCACGCCATCGTTCTGCTCGGCGTCGAGAAGGGCCAGTACCGCATCCGCAGGGAGCTCGACACCATCCCGCATCGTCTGGATCTTCAGATAGAGGGGGATCTCGGAGCGATCGAGACTGCGGAGGTCGTCCCGGTAGGGCGCGAGGCGGTCCGCCAAACCATCGTTCCCTGGTGGGACGGGGATGGAGAGCGCGGACTTGACGATCGGTAGCCAGGCCGCGGATGAACCGCGTTGGAGGGTACGGGGCTGCTCGGAACAGAATTCAGTAGGTGCTTCCTTGAGCCACGGTCGCTTGCCCGCGCACCGCACTGCGAGGCCGGCCAACGCGGTGCGTCGGAATGCCCCTTCCATCGAGACCTCGGGAATGCCGCAGGTGCACGAGATGACAATGGAGCGCAACGAAGCGGTCCGGCCGCTGGTCCGCAGGCGCATCTCTCCCCCGCAGTGGCCCGTCGCTCCCTCCTCGCGGTTTCCACGGTGCGCCCACCTCCAATACGGGAAGTCGTCGATGTGCCCGTGGGCGCAGGCCATGACGAAGCGCGAGGGAACCAGATCTTCCTGGCAGTCGCCGCATTCGTTCTTGCCCGGGGGAGAGTTGAAACCCCGGACATGCTGGAGGGAGCCGCAGCTCGGGCAGGAATGCCAGAGAGGGAAACGGCGTACTCGAACGCCGTCCTTACTGGTGTCGTCCGAAGCGGGGGGCAGGCGGAAGGACCGCACGCCGAGTACTCGCGCGAGCCGGGGCTCCTGGATCACGGGGGCTTCTTCGATGTTCCAGGAGTCGGTGCCTGCCACGATGAAGGACTCGTTCTCGACGGCGATCAGTGAGCCGACGCCGTACGTCGTGATCATCTGTGCTCGACGGACGGAGCCGCGTCGCGGGTAGCTGCGTTCGGGAGCGCTTGAGCCACGGCGGCGTCGGGCGGGGGGCGGGGTCATCGGGATGCCTCCATGAACAGTGCGGTCTCTGCGTCCACATCGCGCAGGCTCCACAAGGTCTGCCAGCCGTTGCCACTCGACTCGTCGTCGAAATTGCAGAGAAGGGAAGGGATCCTCTTCCCGCGGATCGGTGCGTAGTAGAGGCCACCGTGCGCCTCTGCCTCCCCGACCCACCAGTCGACGAACGCGTCGAAGGCGCGGGCGGTCGCTTCGTACTCCTCGTCGTCGACTCCCCGCACGCGTTCCAACAGGATGGGTCTGATCACCCGTCGGAGTTCGCCTTGGAACTCGTCGATGCGCCCCGCTCCATCGTTGGGGCGGGCGATAGGGATCAGGATGCGGGCGAGAGCGACGACTACGGCGTGGAGTCCGCGATCGCGGGAGCGGGCGGAGAAAGGAGTCACCGAGGTCGACTCCACCTCGCGGTAGAGCGCCGAGTGATAGTGCAGGAAGCTCTCGTAGTGCGAACGGTCCCTGGACCGTGCTGAATTGAGCATGACCGCAACGAGGCCGGGGTGGCTCCGACCGACTCGACTGGTCGCCTGGATGTACTCCGCGGTGGTCTGAGGCTGACCCATGACGGCCATCAGTCCGAGACGGTCCACGTCGACACCGACGGAGATCATGTTCGTTGCCAGCAGCACATCGACCGCCTCATCGTCCGGATACCGCCTCTCGATCTGCTTGAGGCGGGCGGGGATCTCACTGGAGGTGGCCCGGCTGGTGAGCTCGGTCATCTCCTGGATGAGCCGCTTGCCGGTGCCGTCCCGCTCGGCCAGATACTCCAGATACGCCTCGACATCGTCCCTGACCTGCAGATCGGCGGCCGCCAGCAGCCGGAGGCTGTTGAAGTAGCCGACCAGGGTCCAATAGGCGTCACGCACCTCTTCCGGAGTGTCGGTGTTCATCGCGTGGTGCAGCAGCGTGGCGTAGGTCCGGATGAGCAGGGTCGACTGACTCGTGCTCGGGGTGAGCAGACCGACGTACTGTCGGCTCGCCTTGCTCTCGCGGGGTGTCTCCACGGCGAACCAGGAGTCCCTGGAGTCCAGTCCGGCCGGAGGGAACTGTGAGACCGAGCGGGCGAACAGCGCATTGCCCTGATCGCTCGCCCGCCGGATGGTCGCGGTCGAGGCGATCACCTTTGGTCGGTCCGCGAGGGCGTCCACCGCGGTTTCGTACAGTCCGGTGAGAGTGCCCAACGGGCCGGAGATGAGGTGGAGCTCGTCCTGGACGATCAGTTCGGGAGGAGGCGTGCCGTCCGCCCGGTCCCGATTGAAGAGCGCCGCCGTCTCCTCTCGCCAGGGCATGGACGCGAATTTGTCCACGGTGGCGATCACAAGAGTGGGGCGGGCGTCGTAGACGGCGTCGTCGACCAGGTGGACCGGGAGCCCGTCATGAAAGTCGCAGGCGAGGTCGGGGCAGCGCACGTGCATGCGGCGCGCTTCCTCTTCCACCTCGTACTGGTGGGCGTCGAGGCGGGTGCCGCACCAGGGGCAGGCGTGGAGTTGGACCGGATTCTTCTCCTGGAGGGACTTGCCCTTCCGGAGTTCCACCAGGCTTTCCGCTGCTACGTCCAGTTTGTTGGGGGTCGAGGACTGGCCGACCCACATTCCGATGGAGATCGGCTCGTCTCCGAGCAACTCCTGGTCAGCAATCCGCATTTGCTCCATGGCACAGATGAGGATGGCAGCGCGCTCGAACTGCTGCAGGGTCAGCAGCCGCAGCGTGTATCGCATCAGCACGGTGACACCGGCTCCATGCGTCCGCAGTCGCATGCGACGTAGGAAGGTGGTGAAGGCGATCAAGCCCAGGTACGCCTCGGTCTTGCCACCACCGGTGGGGAACCAGAGCAGATCAGCGGTCCCCCGGTCCTCGTGCTCGGGGTCGACGATCCCTTCGAGGCAGAGCAGCACGAAGGAGATCTGGAAGGGGCGCCAGCGGCCCGACGACAGGTCGGGCGTGCCTGCGCGGCCGTCCTTCACCCAGGAGCTACGGGCCCGCTGCTGGGCCATGGCCTCGTTGGCGAGCTTGAACGCTCGCATGATCTCCGGTCTCTCCGGGTCTGCCAGGAGACGGATACCTCGTCGCATCCGATCGAGGGCCACACCGCACAGTTCGATCTGCTCCCGGGCGGGTGTCTCGAACGGCGTGCCGACCAGTTCCTCCGCCTCGGCCACCTTCCGGTCGATCCACTCCGCATAACCCACGAGGAGGCCTTCGAGGGCCGAGAGGATCTCTGCGTCCGTGCGGGACGCAAGTCCGAGCATGGTGAGGGCCGAGGCGTCGATCTCCGGGTTGGAGTCGGTCAGCAGGACCTCATGGGCGGGAACGAACTCGGTCCGGACGTGGTCGATCGCGGCACGGTCGAGGAGCGGGGAGCCGATGGGGGGAGGCGTCCAGTCCCAGTCGGCTGCGCATCCGTGTCCGGTCGCGAACGTGGGCGCGTGCCGATGTAGCAGTCTGCTGGTGGCCTGCTCGGGATCGACGGCCTTGGAAGTGGGTTGTCTCTCCACGAAGGCGCGCTCCCCGGCAGGGGTGCTCACGGTGAGGCGAGGTTGGAACAGGCTGAAAGCGTCCTGCAGTTCACGTTCACTGACACGCCGCTCGTTGACCAACGAGATCGTGACGGTGACGGTGCCGTCGGGTGATGGAGCGCGGACCAGGGCGCGGACGCTCACCCCGTCTGCCACGGTTTCCGAAGGTCGTGGAAGGGAGTCGGTCACGTCAACTGTGACGGGAGGGAACTTCAAGGGGCGGCGGCGCCAGCGCTCGCTCTGGTCGGCGGTGCTGCGTGCCTCGGCGCGCTTGGCGGTCACGGGACGTCCCTCGGCGTCGACAGGGTCGTACGCGGCGGCCTCGGTCGTGACGACGATGGTCCGGGACACCCGGGGGTCGACCGCGAAGGTCAGCCCCATCGACGACGGTCGGCGGTCGTTGGCCAGCGAAATCCCGATGTCGGGGGTGGGATCCTCGATGTCCCTGCTCCTCAGCACGGCGGCGTCGTCGACGCCGTCGTTCTCGGCCCTGTCGGAGACGAGTTCCTCCTCGGCGGCCCCGCCTGCCGCCCGTGGGAACAGCACGCCGATCGGATAAGCGGTGATCGGAGGATCGTGGGCCAGCACTTCGTCCTCGGCGCCGGGACCCAGCAGGTCCCGGCGCAGCTGGGCGACCAAACCGTCCCGGACCGCGTAGTGCGCTGCGTGGCCCTTACTGTCGTGCCTCATCGGTCGTGACCTTCCTGGGCGTGGCCGCCCGATGTGTAGCGCCCCAGCCCGGTCATGCGCGGCAACAGCCATACGCCGTGTTCCCCGAGCCCGGCGCGGACTCCGGAGGCCACGCTTCCGGCCACGGCCTCGACGGTGTCGACGCGGAATCCAGTGATCGCCGATGGCCAGCGAACCTTCCAGTTACGGCTGACCTTGAGGGACGAGTACAGATCCATACGGAACTTCTTCGAGACCGAGCCGACCGGGATCCCCGCGTGGTACACGGCATAGGGGGGACTCTGGTCGGCATCGGACTGTAGATCGTGCAGACGCCGCAGGACGAGCGGATCACCGGTGTGCACAGAGCCGGTGAGGTGCTCCTGTACCGCCTGTGGGTCGAAGTCGAAACTGTCCGTGCCAGGGGGATGTTCACGGCAGACATCGCCTCCGGTCGCCTCGATGCCGTGGCGTGCGTACGACTTCCAACCGCCCACGTACCAGCGGTTGATGGCCCGGTCGCGGCGGATCGCCGCGGTGTTCGGCGCGGCAAGCCGGTAGAGGTCCTCCCGAGGGCGTGTCATTGCGACGTAGAGGGCCCGCGCCTCGGCTGCCGGGTCGAGGTGCGTGTGTTGCTTGCTCAACTCGAATATGGCGGCGGGCTCCATGACGATCACTCGATCGAATTCGAGGCCCTTCGCGCGATGAATCGTGGAGACCACGAGACGAGAGGGTTCGGCGGCGGCCAGGTCATCGGGAAAACGGCCTTCCACCATGAGCCTGCGTACACCGGCGATGTCCATCAGGCCGCGCGACGCGCGTGCGGCACCACGCAGAGATCGCCAAAGGGGCACGGGATCGACTTCGGACGATGTCCCGACCTCGGACAGAATCTCCCGGAAGCGATCCTCGTTCAGGGTGGCGGATCCGGTCCGCCTCAGCAGGCCGGCGACCCAAGCCGGTACCGGGCGGTCCTGGAGCGAGCGTTGGAGGCGATGGGGGACATCCTGCCCGGACAGGGTCTCCGTCAGGACCAGCGCCTGCCGGTTGTCCCGGCAGAGGATCGCGCACGTACCCGGATAGTCCTTGAGCGATTCGACGACGAAAGGGTCGGAGAGATCGCCGAAATCGGGGCAGGCCAGAAGCCGCTCCCGCAACTGCCGGTACGCGGACTCGCCCACCGTTGCCGCCTCGGCGGGGTCGGACGGCAACCCGTGAAGGGTGGGGCCCACGGACAGTGCCGTACGGGCCTCCTCGCTTCGCGCACGGAAATTGGCCGACAGACGCAGTTCGACGAGATCATCGGAGTACGAGACGCGCAACCAGTCGAAGAAGTAGTTGGTCTCGGCGGCCCGAGCATCCGGATCGGTTACCTGGAACCCGTATACGGCCTGCGCACTGTCGCCGACCACCGTGAAGCCGCAGCTGTCCTGGAACCGGTCGAGCAAGGTCTCCACCATGTTCCGACGGTCGCCGACCAGGTCCTGGACCTCGTCGATGACCACATGTGCCGGCGCGCCGAGCTCTCCGGCCTCCACTGCACCCTTGGTGATCGCTCTTTCGGCCTCGCGAATGCGTTCGTCGAAGCTGTAGCGGCTCCACTCCTCGTCCGGGTAAGCGTTGGCCAACAGTGCGTAGGCCCAGGAGTCGAAGGTCTGGGCTCGGACCCGCCGGGCTTGTCGGCCGTGGGCGGAGATCCGCACACGCAGCTCGCGCACAGCGGCACGCGAGAAGCTGAGTACGAGGATCTCGCCCGCCTCCAGGGCGTCCTCCTCGCGGCTCACCAGGACGTCCAGACGTCTTACGAGGGTGTGGGTCTTGCCCGCGCCTGCCCCGGCCGTCACCAGGACCCGTGCGTCCCAGGGCTGATCGACGACTGCTTGCTGCTCCGGGGTGAGAGCGGGACTGTCCGCGTACATGCTCGTCACTTGGCACTCCACAGGTGCTCGAACCGGGTGAAGGCCAGGGCCTTGTCGTAATTCTTGATGTTGTCCCTGACATTGAGGATCAGGCAGGTGTCCTCACCACCGTTGCGCGGTCCACGGAGGCCACGTCCGATCATCTGCTGGTACATGTTCGGGCTGTACGTGGGGCGTGCCACGACGACAGCTCGGGTGGCGGGAGCGTCGAATCCCTGAGTGAGGACCCCGTAGTTGGTGAGGACGCGGGTCTGTCGCCTCCGGAACGAGTCGATGCGCCGTCGGCGTTCGGTGGGGGAGGTCGTGGAGTCGACGGCCGCTGCGGTGATGGCCTTGTCGTTGAGCTTGGCCGCGAGGAACTTGGCATGGCCGACGGACGTGGCGAACACCAGGACCGGCCAGCGCTCGGGCATGGCGAGGATCTCGTCGATGATGCGCCTGTTGCGATCGTTGTCGTCTGCCAGCCGCTGTTCCGCGGCTTTGGAGAGCACGCTCAGCTGATCGGCGCGATCCTGCTCGTCACGCGTCAACTCGATCGAACCACCGGTCAGTTCCTTGTGTGTGACTCGGGCCAACATGCCGAGTTCCTGCAGTTCGGAGTAGGGGTCGTCCGAATTGAAGATGCCGTCGTCCAGCCGGCGGCCACCGAAACGTTGGATCAGTCGCTTCGTCTCGTCGACGTTGGTGTTGCGGAAGGGGGTCGCGGTGAGACCCAGCAGATGGCGGTCGGTGCGCGAGTGCGTGAGGCCGAGCAGCGCCAGGATTTCCGTGTACTGCGGGGCGATCGCCATGTGGGCCTCGTCCACGATGACCAAGGACGCCTTCCGTAGCCAGGCGTACGCGTGGGTGTCGAGAGACACGCGCAGCTTGGCATCCGTGGCCACGACGAGGTGCGGGCGATCGCCGATGGGACCGGCTTCGTTCGACGCCCAGAGCCTGCTGATCGCCAGAGGGCTGTCGGCCCCGACTTTCGACCATACGAACTGCCAGCTCTGCACTGCCTGCTCGCACAGCTCCTCGGACTGTGCGATCCACAGGATCGGGCCGTCGAGCTGCCCGTCCTGCTTGATCCAGCGGATGACTGCTTCGGAAGCCACTCGGGTCTTTCCCGCGCCGGTGGGAAGGGACAACATGCCGCGCTGGGGAGAGATCCGGTCCAGCATGGTGAAGACATTGGTGGCAAGGCGCTCTTGGTAGTCGTGGAGACGAGGGAACTCCGTCGGGCCGTCGACGTCGACACGTGGCGCCAACGAGGGGGCGCGAACACCGGCGAACGAGTCAGGAAAGCCCAGATCGGAGACGAACGTCACGGCGCGGGTCGCGCCGGTGAAGGAGGAGGGCGCATGGCTGGGGTATGCGGCGGCCAGGTCCTTGGCGTGCACCTGGAGCACTCCGTCCCCATGCGCGTTGTACGCCATCTGCGCGATGCGCTGAGTCGAAGGCGTCGCACCGCCGATGTCCGCCTGCTCGCTGGCGAACAGCCCTGCTGGTAGTCCCGCGCGCAGTGCGTCTGCGCCGATCAGAAGCTCCAGCTTGTCCACGACGGATGCGGCCTCCCGCACGGCGCGGAGCGAATCCTGAAGCTGCTGATCCTGCTCCTGCCGATCCTGTGCTTCGAGAACCGCCCGGCACCCGGACTCGCCGAGTCGCCAACGGAGTTCACGGTCCGCCGCGGTCAGGGTCGTCAGTCGGTCCGCGGGGGTGAGGACGAGCACGGTGGTGCCCTCCAGGGCGCTCTTCAGCGGTGTGGCACGCATCCCGTTGGGAGTGCGCACGACCTCTTCCAGCTCTGAGCAGTACTGCAGGTCGAAGTTGTTGACGGAGTTGCCCAACCGCTGGCGGAGCGCGGGGAATTCATCCCGCAGCAAAATGGGCTCGCCGGAGGTGACGCGCTGGGTCTCCTTGCTGATGACGTCGGAGTAGCGCAGCATGCCCCACTGGCCGATCATCAGCTCGGCGTCCTCCGGAGTGCCTGCGAGGAGGGCCGGGAGCTGTTCGGCCCGCAGAGCCCGGTACTCGTCGGACGTCGCGGCTACGGCGATCTCGCCGTCCTCTCGCGTGTCCCACTCCATCCCGACGCGGCAGCGGGTCAAGGAGTCCTCGGGGAAACCCACTTGCAGGCGGGTCAGCATCACGTAGGTGCGTCCGACGAAGGTGTCGTCCTCGCTCCTGAGCAGCTCCTCCATCAGCTGCTCCCACTGGGATTCCGGGACATCGTCGACGACGACCGGAAGATGCAGCTTGCGAGCCTTCTCCGGGCTGATGTCGGCGACCGGCAGCACGTCGCTGTAGGCCTTCAGCTGTGGGCCCGCCGCGTTCGCGAGACGCATGACACCCTTCGAGGTCTCCACAAGGCCGTGTCGGCGCACCATCCATCGCAACGGGGACGCAACAGGCTTCCGCGTGGCGGCCTGCGCCCCGAACTGGCGGGTCCAGACGTCGATCACGGATTCGTCCGGGAGAGCCTTGACGAAGGCTGCCTTTCCTTCGTCGGAAAGCAGGGGGAGGAGATGCAGAGGGCCGCCGATCGCAGCGCCCTCCAGCTTGAGGCGGGAGATCTGCGGGCGGCTGGCGTTGCTGTCGAGCGTTCGGCAGTATGCGTCGAAGACCGCCGTCCGGTATTCGTCGAACCAGGGCTCGTCCTCCGGGCGGTAGCCGCCGGTCGGGCGATCGAGCAGGCCGAACTCGCGGAAGACGGCCATGTCGTCGGAGTGGAAACCCATGTCGACGGCCACTGAGACGTCACGTGACCCGTCGCCCGGCACCACCCGGCCCGGGATCATGCAGTCCCGCATGCGGTGGTAGCGGCCGTCCTTGGTCCGGACGTACAAGGTCTCCAGCGGATGCGGAACCCGGGCTCGCACCTCGGTGGTGACGTGGCTGCCTCCGGCGCTGTGGAAGAGCTCCCAGAACCGGGTCCAGTCCTGGTCCGAGTAGCGGGCGAACCCTTGCTCGAGCACGCCGACGAAGCGCCCGCGGGCATCTGCCTCACGGATGCCGATCACGTTGAGGGCGGAGAGGAGGGACACATCCGCCGAGAGCTTGGCATCGGCGTAGACGAGATCGTCCTTGAGGCCGTCCTGCACGGTCCGCCGGAACACTTTGCCTGCGACTGGTGCGACCAGGCCGTGCTCTTCGGTCAGCACGATGCGGGCGGTACGTGCCTCGTCCGCGAACGGTGAGGCATCGTTGATCATCTCGGCGAGGATGTGGATCGCCACGGCCGACGCGTCGGCCGAGCCGTCGGCCACCAGTGCCTCCAGCCACTCGCGGACCGTGGCCCGCTCCTGCTTTGCCGCGGCGATGATGTGCTCGACCTTGCCGGAGCGGATCTCGGCAGCCTCGACCGAGGGATGGATCCAGTCGGCCGGCCTGCCCGGGTAGGCGTTCCACAGGTCCAGCCACTGGGCCTTCAGTTTCCCCCGCTTACCCATGTCCGGGTGGAGGTGGAGGTCCCGGGGGATACGCAGAACGCCGTCCTGGTCGGGAAGGGAGGGGCGCTGCGCCGCCATCTCCCAGATTTGCTCGGTCAGTTGCTGGTCGGCCCAGTTGAGCGTCTCCGATTCCTTCGTCCGCCCGGGGAGCAGGGGGAGGTAGGCGCCGGGGTCCTGCGGAGGCGTGAGGTGGGGCAGCGAGTCCACGACCAGGCGGGCCGCGACCTGGATGATCTCTTCATTGAACGGACTGGCATCCAGCAGGTTCTGTCTGTCCTCGTTCGTCTTCCACGCGCCGTTGAGAGCGCCGCTCAATGTCATGGGGTACTTGGTCGGGAAGAAGGACCAGAACTCGCCCCGCCCACGCGGGGCGGTCAACAGCTTGTCGCCGGAGTACTCGGGCACGGCCCAAGCGATGTCGATGGTTCCCCGGTCGTGCATCTCGCCGGCGCTTCGCCGGGCAGCCTCGGTGGGGCGGTGTGCGTGGGTGAACACCTTCCAGTCCGTCCGCGAGGCCTGTTGTCCGGTGCGCCGCTCGTGGATCGTGTGCCGGAAGCCCTCGTGTTCGACCTTGATGACGCGACGTATGGGGGGCATGGCGCGGCGATCCTCGAGTACGACCGTTCCGACGTGGTGCGAGAAGAGGAGGAAGCGGGAGGGGAACTCCTTCTGCACGCCCGCCTTGTCGCCTTGGTGCAGATCGCCGGCGAGCCGCCTCGCCGCCCCGGCGGTCAGAGGAAGGCGTACCACCGTGGTCGCCCAGCCGAGGAGTTCGTCGAGGACGGGGTCGCCCCCTCGCTCCTTCTCCACATCGAGAGACCGGGCCATGCGGAGGACAGGGGCTTCGAACTCTGCACAGGGGGCTGCCCCACGTGCCTCGCTGATCTTCGAGAAGGCCCATTCACGATCGAAGCCGAACCCGAAGATTGTTGAACTGCCGGAGGAGTGCTCCGTGTCGGTACTGAAGAACTGAGGTGTGTCCGTGATGGCGAGAACAGACTTCACGCCGACGCCGAAACGCCCGATCTGACCGCCCCTCTTTCTCGAAACGCTCATACGAAGGATCGTCTCGGCGCCTTCGGGCGTGACGGGTGTTCCTTCATTCGCGCAGTAGAGATGAGTTTCGGTGAGGACGGAATGAATCGTACCGCCGGGGTCGTTCGCGATTTCATCGGCAGCGTTCTGAACCAGTTCGAAGAGCTGCCGATCCCCGTACCCTCCCTGCGTGATACGGCGTTCGCCATTCGCATGCTCCTGGATCAGTCCAGGATCGACGCGATAGGTCTCCAGTACTCGCGCGGATTGCTCGACGATCTTCTTGATCACGGGCGAGGACTCCGAAGCGTCCGCCGTATTGCGCTGACTCACGGTTTCCCTTTTCTCTTGGCTGAGGGCGGAACGCGGGGTGCGGAGCGGGGCCGGTCGAGCCGTCAGGGATGGCGCGACCGGCAGTCTTGACGACGATAGACCCCGGGCCTGACAGGCGTGCTGGTTACGGCAGATCGAACCTGATGATGATGACGGTGACGCGTGTGCGGCCACGCCGGTTCCGGTGCGAACGGTCATAGGTGCCCGGATGCCCGGGAGGGCTCGTCGGAATACGGCGGGCGCGGCGGCGGTGGCTGCGGCGGTGCGAGGTTCCGCGGGTGCTGGATGCGGTCGGGGGAGAAACCTTCCTGCGATCGATGATTTCGATCGTCTTGCGGTACGCCCCGATGATTCCGAGAGTGATTCGCTGCTGGATCAAATACTCGGACTTGCTCTCCTGGCCCTCGCAGGCGTCGTACTCGGCGATGATCCTCCGCATTTCTTCCAGGGAAGAATCATCGGTTTCAAAGCTGTCGGGCACGGGATCCTCGATCCGTTGGGCTGATGATCGCTAAGGGGCGGGTGGCGCGCATTGCAGAGCTCCAACGGGGAGGGCATGACGAACCAGCCCATCGACAACTGATTCCCGTGGGGTGGTTGATTCTCGGTCGAGAATTCGAACCCTAGGGCCGAACTCCCCTTCGCTTCAAGGCTTTTGCAGTGAAAGACGAAATCGGTGCGCCCGGCGCGCTCCTCGATGGTGCGAGCCTTTGGCGAGCGGGGCGCCTATCGGTCGAAGCGGGCATGGATGCACCAAGGGGGTAAAGGTGACATCCATCCCTCCGGAGGTACTGTCCGCCGCTGCCCGCCGGGCTGTCAATCAGTGTTGTACAAATCCCTCCCATGTCAAATGGCCCTGGTAGAGTGGGCTCCGCAACGCTGGCAGTACCTGAGGAGTGGGCGCCGTGGACGGTGGGGAAGACTTCGGGCCTTGGCTGGCCCGCCAGTTGAAGAGGGCCAGGAAGACGCAGACGGAGCTGGCGGACGCCGTGGGTGTGACCCGAGCTGCCGTATCGGCCTGGATCACCGGGCGTGCCACACCTCGGGACGAGACCATCAGGAAGATCGCGGATGCTCTCGGCACGGACCTGGGGACGATCCACAGCCGCACCACCGACACCTTGGTCGGTCGGCCCGTCACCTGGTGCCACCGCCCCGCGTACGCCGATGGCGGTCGAGAGTTCGGCAACGCGGCTGCCTTCGCCTTCGAGGCAGACGTCGGGGTCCTGGCTCGTGAGGCCACCCAGAACAGCCTCGACGAGCGGCTGACCGGGAACAATCAACCGGTCCGCGTTCGGTACACGCTCGAGGAGCTGACGGGTGAGAGTCTCGCCCGATTCCGTGAGGCGATCGGTTGGGACGCCCTCTTCCCGCACTTCGAGTCGGCGGCGGCTCAGGACCAGAAGGTCGGCAGGGTCATTGCTGCCGGGCTGCATGAGATGTACACACGGGACCGTTTGGTGCTGCTGCGGGTCGACGACTACAACGCGTCCGGCCTGACCGGGGACGACTACGAGACCGGCCGGTTCGCGGCGGTCGTCCGACGGCAGCTGGACAGTCACAAGTCGATGAGCAGCGCCGGTGGTTCGTACGGACTCGGCAAGGCGACGCTCTGGGCGACCAGTCGGCTCGGCCTCGTGCTCATCAACTCCACGCTGTCCGAGCCGCATGAAGGACGGACCGAGCGACGTCTCATCGGGCGGCTCGACCTGCCATGGCGCGAGGTCGGCGACAAGTCCTATGCCGGGCCCGCTTGGTTCGGCCAACCGGACCCGGACGTGGAGGGCGAGGACGTCGCCCGTTCGTGGTGGGGCGATGAGGAGATGGTCGAACGGCTGCACCTCACCCGGGAGAGCAGCGAACCCGGCACTTCCTTCCTGATCGTGGGCGCCCATGACGTGGCAAGCCTCGCTGACCCCTCCTCGACCGCCGAGGCTGTGGGGAGCGAGGACGACGACAGCGTGCATCGCATGCATGAGCGGCTCGTCGAGGCCATTGGGAGAGACTTCTGGGCCGCCATGACTACGGGCGGCGCCGGTCAGCCCCTGCTCGAGGCATCGGTTCGGACGCTGCGTAATGGCATGGAGCTGATCCCGGAGCAGCGGATCGACCCGCATGATGCCCAACCCTCGCGTGCCCGGGCGCTGCAAGCCTTCTTGGAAGGTACGACCGTGGATCGTCTGACCGAGTCGGGCCAGGTGGCCATGACGACGGTTCCGCTGAATGTGCCCGGCCGCGAGGGCCGAAGGAGCGGTGGGGAGCATCGGGCGGTCCTCCTGGTGACCAGGGTGGAGGACGACGACGACCCGAAGCCCCACAACACCGTGGCCATGATGCGGGGTAACCGCATGACGGTCAGAGCGAACTCCGTCCCCGCCTTGGAGCTGGGTACCGACCCCTTCCAGGCGGTGCTTCTCGCCGGGTGCGCGGCCGGGGACGATGCCCCCTTCGCCGAGGAGGCCGAGGCGTTCCTGCGTGTTTCCGAGCCCCCCGAGCACGACAAGTGGGGTCAGACGGAGGAACTGCGTATGCGGTACTCGCCCTCCGCGTACCGGAGGATCGCCACGCTGACCCGCGATGCGAACAACGCCGTACGTGAACTCGTCGCGGCACCCAAGGAGAAGCGGCGCGCGAGCACTGATCGTCTGCGTAAGCGCCTTGTTGTGGGGGGCAAGCGGTCGGCTCGGCCCGCCGTTACCGGCGACCTTCCCGTACTGGACGAACTGGACGCCCACGTCGGGACCGACGGCGCTTGGCGGATCACCGCCGAGGTGAAGGTTCCCCGTGGGGGCGAGGCCTGGCATCTCGCCCCGGTTGCCAAGCTGGACGTGAGATCCGGGCCTCGCCCCGTGGTGACCTGGTCGGAGCTCGTAGCCGTGCACAACTGTGAATTCGTGGACGGCATGCTGCACTTCACTCCCGGCGCAAGGCGAGCCACCTTCAGGGGGGTCACCAACGTGTCGACCCACCCGGTACAAGCCGAACTCACCAGCCTTGTCGTCGAACTCCAGACGGGCAAGGGGGACAAGGCGTGAAGGCCTACCCGTACAAGCGCCTCAGCGGTGCCGTGTCCTTGCGTGTTACGGCGGTCGAAGTGAAGGTGCCCGGCGAGAGCCGGGAGCCACTCGAAACCAGCGCGTTCTCTGTCGTCGAGCAGGTGGTCGCGTTGGGGCGGGTGGATCAGGACGACTGGGAGAGCGCTCGGCTGAAGCTGTCGGCGACCATTCCGGCCAGGGCCACCGAACCCGACAGCCCTTGGCGCGATGTGTCCGTCGTGGCGGTACTGACGGAGAAAGCCACCAACGCACGGACCGTTGTCCGCTTGGAGTCCAGGACGGAAGGCGGGCGGGAGTGGTCGGGCTCGCTGGACCTGTGGAGAGCGGACCACCTCGACCGTGCCGCTCTGTCCGTCCACGTGATCGCCACGGTCGATGGTGTGCCGGGCCGCGTGATCGCCACGTCGGCGAAGGAGTGGATCGTCGACCTGGCGTCCGAGTCCCCGCTCCGGCAGCGTGAACTCGACGTCATTGAGGTCGGCTTCCGCGAGGGGCCCGAGTGGCTGCGCCCCTTCAAGGACGTGCCGTGGGTTGTGGACACGTCCGGTGACGTGCCCGTCGTGCATGTCAACGTCGACTTCGAAGGCATCACGGAACTCCTCGGTGGCACCGGGGCCTCAGTGGAGGGTCTGGTCCGTGACCTGCTGATTGCACAGATGTGCACGGATGTGTGGACCGCGGTCTTCCACACGGCCATCGGGGACCTCGAGATCGAGGACGACGGTACGCCACTGTTTCCCCAGGACTGGCGTGGTGAGGTGCTGCGCGAGATGCTCCCGGACGTCGTGCCCAACCGCCCCCTCGAAGAGGGGTTGCGTGAGGTTCATCGCCGGCGCACGGGAACGTCGGGTTGGATCGATCTTCAACCCCGCATCCACTTCGCAGCCACTCGCAGGGCTGACGTACCCAAGGCCCTGTCCACCACCATCCGCGGTCTGGACCGCCACCACCAGGGGAACGACGCATGACCCACAAGCCGTCCAACCTTCCCGAACGCCTGGCACTGCTGTCCGACCTCAACGCTGCCCAGTACCTCACCGAGGGGTTGCTCACCGGCAAGGAGGACGTGCCTGCCATAGCGCTCAACAAGGTGGCTGAACCCGTGTCCGATGCGGGAGCCCGGGCAGCGCTGCACCCGGTGCGCGATCTCGTCGACGACGCGATGCACAAGTATCGGGATGCCAAGCCGACCCAGGCCGATGCGTGGCTGGCCCCTCGGCTCCATGCCGCCTTGAGACTCGACCGCCGTGAGGCCGCGGACCGGAGACTGTGGAACTACCTGGCACTTGGGGTTGCTCCTGACTATGTCGTCTGGCGTCATATGTCGGAACCCAAGGAGGGCGCACCGAAGGTCGCGCCGCTTCGGTTCCGCGGGGCGCACTACACGCAGGCCTTCGCCCGGCTGTGGTGGGCGGCCGAGCTCTTCAGGAACGGTCCCGACTACGGTCCGGTGGTGACCGCTTGTGCCAATCAGGACATGCTCAACACCACGCTGCGCCTCGACGCCATCGACCATCGGCCGACGGCCCAGGCCATGGTGCGTCTGATCGAGCGCGGCACCGTGAGTACCGGCCGTGACGTCAACGCCCTGGCTCGTGTGGTGAATACGTCCGCGGCCACCTTGATGTACGACGTCATTGCCCCGGACGTCGAGCGTGACGCCGCGCCATTGCGTGACTGGATCGAGGCCTCCGAGTCGGCCACGGCAGTACCCCGCAAGCAACTTCCGGAGGGTCCGGATGAGGAACAGACCCCCGACAACTCGGTGGAGACATTGGCCGGTTACTTTGCGGAGCTCTTCGCCGACGCGCCAGTACGGGGGAAGGAGCCGGTCGGGGAGGACAGCGCCTGATCGGACCCTGCCCGCCCCGATTCCTCAGGCGCCCTCGGCAGGTTCATCGACGGCCGGGGGCTTCCACTCCGCGAGTCTCTTCAGCTGTTCCTTCTCCGGCCGCCCGAATCCGAGCGCGCAGCTCAAGATGTGAAGCGACAGACGGGGTGGAATGGCGTTGCCGATCTGCTGAGCCACATCGGTGGATCGCCAGGGGTATGCCCCCGGGAAGGACTGGAGAAGGCCTGCTTCCTCGAAGCTGAGCCGATCCAGCTCCTTGCCGACGACCTTCTCCCCGGACTTGGTGGCTTTCAGGTGATAGACGCGGTTGCGCCGAATTTTGCCGGTGACCGTTGCCGCCGGTTCCTCGGAAGTGCGGCGGCCGCGGTTCTTGGGGTTGCCGCCCGAACCGTAGTTGGAGACGACCTCGAAGTCGGCAGGTCTGTCGAGAAGGACATCCTGCATCGCTGTCCAACGCTTGATCGGGAGGGTGTCGGCGTTGGTGAACAGGGCCTCTTGTCGGTCATGTTCGGCTCGGTCATGTTCGGCTTCCCGTGTTTCCGGAAGCCGATCGACCCCTGGGCGGTATCGCTGATGAGTCCGCTGGGGGAACTCGACGGTTTGCTTCTTGTCCGTCGGGTCGTACCTGGCGATCAGTACAGCGCGCCGACGGGTTTGCGGGACACCGAATTCCTCGGCGTTCAGGACTTGAGCGTCAGCAGCGTAACCAGCAGCCCTGAGAATGCCGACGTAATGCTTCCACACCGGCAGAACGGTCGGTACCTGCTCCAGGACGATGACGTCATAGGGTCGCTCGCGCTTGAGCTTGGCCTCCATGATCCAGCGCAGCGGTTGGAGTACGAGCCCGGTGCGCTCGTCGGACATGTCGTCGGTCTCGGCCTTGACCTCTTTCCACGCTGCCTCGAAGGCGGCAGCGTCCTCGTGCCCGCCCAAGCGTGTGGCCAGACGCTTCACATCCTCCAGCGCCTCGTGCCCCTCACGATTCCCCGCCACCGAGAAGGTCTGGCACGGCGGGCCACCGGTGAGCACGTTGGCGTCCACGACCTCGGGATCACAGGGGCCCAGCTCGGCGACATCCTTCTCGCTGGTGGTTCGCAGACCGGCTGCCGTACGCGTCGCGCGGGTCGGGTCGTCCCATTCGACCCCGATGCTCTCCACTCCCAGGATCGTGGCGGCGATATCGAGGCCGCCAGGCCCGGCGAACAGATCCACGATGTGGAAATCCGCAGGTAGGAGTGGTCGATGAGGTGCGGGGGTCATGGGATCGAAGTGTAGCCGGCGGTGGACGATGGTCATGCCAGTACGGCTGTGCCGGGAGGAATGGATGCGGCCGTGGCTCAGGCCTGCAGAGCTTCGGCGACGGCCAGACCCAAGGCCCTGCCGACGGGCGGCGGCGAGGCATGGCCGATCTGACGGTAGCGGGCTGTCTTCTTCCCCGCGAAGCGCCAGTCGGCGGGAAAGGACTGGAGGATGGCGGCCTGTTCCACCGTGATCTTCTTCAGCGGGGAACCAGAGGTGTCCGACTCCTGGACACCATCCGGTCCGGGCACTTCGTCGGCGAGTGCGCCTCCATTGATCCCCATACGGGCCCACGCCTTCTTGGTCCCGGTCAGTCCGAGATCGGCGCCGCCACGATTCTCCGAGCCGCCCACCAACGTCGGCGCGACCTGGTCCGCCTGATGAGCCCATGCTTCGGCCTCCGCCCAACCTCGTGCCGACATCGACGCGAGAAGTGCCTGACCTGCCGATACATGATCGGCCACAGTGGGAACCGGCTGCCGGAAGCTGTCGAAGAACTCCTGCTTCAACGCGATGAGCACGCCTTGCTTTCGGTCCTGCGGGACACCGAAATCCGCAGCATTGAGGATGAACCAGTGAAATCCGTAGCCGAGGTGCTTGAGCTCCCCTTGAATAAAGGCCCGCACCTCGTCGAACGCCTCGTCGTCGACGAGGCCCGGTACGTTCTCGATCAGCAGAGCGCGAGGTTGTACAGCGTGGGCCAGGTAGACCGCAGCCTTGAGGAGACGCAGTTCGAGACCGGTTTCCACGCGCTTCGCAGTCGCTGAGGACTTCACCCGGGGAAGGCCGGCGGACAGGAGGTCCACGTCATAGGTCTCCTGGAAATCGACAGGGTCGAAGTCCACGAGATCCGATCGCAGTACGTTCCACGTCTGCCTGTTCATCCGGAGGGTTTCGCAGGCCACCGGCTTGTCGTCCAGGAGCAGTACCGGTTCGAAGCCTGCCTGTGACAGGCCCAGGGCCAGCCCTCCGCCGCCGGAACAGACATCCACGAACCTCATGCCGCTCACTACTTGCCCCCGTCGCTCCGTTGTTGTCTTCCCCGGCGCTGCCGCTCGACGGTCGCTGCCACCCGTCTCGCCACCCTGTCGGGCGCCTCATGTTCCCAGAACCGTAGGACGATCCACCCAGATTCGGCCAGATGTTCGCTTGTTTCCAGATCGCGCGCGATGTTGCGGTCGAGCTTCGTCCGCCACCACTCCGCATTCGCCTTGGGTTGCGTCGCGTGCTCCGGGCAGCCGTGCCAGAAGCAGCCGTCGAGGAAGACGGCCACCTTGGCGCGGGGGAAAGCGATGTCGATGGTCCGGCGGGGCATGTCCGGCACGCGCACGTTGAGGCTGTAGCGATGTCCGGCAGCATGGAGGAGGCGTCGCACGGCCAGCTCGGGCGCGGTGTCCCGCCTGGCCTGGCGGCTCATTCTGGCGGAGATGGCCGGCGAGGACGGCTTCGCCTTGCTCACGTCTCTCTCGTCTCTCGCATCCGGGCGTCCTGGCGCTCAGCGATCTGGCAGTCTGCCTTGTCCGTATCCCGAGCGGGGTAGGGAAGAACCCTGAGGGCTCGTTCAGTTCTCCTCGCCGTGGCACCTGCTGTAGGCGGCCCCCGACCCACACCAACAACCCGCCCCCGCCTCCGGCGGCCACCCCACGGCCCGCCCCCGCGCGGCCAGCGTTGTCGCGTACTGCGGGAGCAAGGAGACCTCCGTCGGCTGTGCGCCCTCCGACGCCGCGAAAGCCTCGTACGACGGGACCGTTCCCGTCACGATGCCGAGGTTCGGGGTGCCGGAGGCCGAGAGTTCCCTCAGTGATGCCTCTATCGTCGACAAGTGCGCCTCGTGGGACGGGTATTCGGATTCCAGGGACGGGTACGCCGTCAGGAGTTCTTCCAGTTCCGTCGACGGCCAGTGCAGTACCGCCACCGGGAAGGGGCGGGACAGTGCCTCCCTGTATGAGCCCAACTCCGCCTGGATACGGGAGATTTCCGCGCGGAGTTCCGCGGGGTTGTCCGAGCCGAGGGACCAGATTCGCTTCGGGTCGTGCAGTTCGTCCAGGGGGACGGGGGACGTCGAGACCTCGTCCGCCATCGCGTCCCACGCGTCGTGCTCCGCGCCCAGCAGGCGGCGCACCCTGTGGCGGCCGAACAGGAGTGGGCGTTGCTCGTATGACGGGGCGCCGCCCGAGCCGCCGGGCGGGAGCAGGAGGTCCAGGGCCTGGGTGAAGGTTTCCTGCGCTTGGGTCAGTTCGTCGTGCGATTCCAGTGACTCGGCCACGATCACCCACGGGGCCGGGTCGCGCGGCGCGGCCGCCCGTACGCCGTCGATGATCGCCCTTGCCTCCGCCTCGTGGCCGTACTCCCAGAGGTTCGAGGCCTTGAGGGCTCGGATGAGGGTCGGGGCCGATGCCGGGTGCGGGGCGTCGGGAGTCAGTAGGCGGTCGTAGAGCGTGGTCGCGCGGTCGCGTTCGCCCGCCAGTTCCAGGTGGGCCGCGGCCTGGAGCAGCAGGTGCTCGGTGTCCTCGGGGTACAAGCCGGCGGTCCGCTCCAGGCGCTCGGCTTCGGCGATGTGGTCGGCAGGCGTGTCGGGGCGCATACGGGACACCGTACTGCCGAGTGGGGGCGTTGCAGCAGGGTTGCCGTGCAGATCAGGGCAGATCAGCGTGGCCCCACTTTCGTGCTGTCGTCGCGCTGTCGTTGCGCTGTCGTCGTGCGGGCGCCATGGCTTGTTGGCGGGCTTGGGCTTAGCCTGCCGCCCTCTTGGGACGGGAGGTGCCGGCGTGCGGGATCGGGTGGAGAGGGTGGGGAGGGTTCCTGTTGTTGTGCAGGGGCGGCGTGAGCGGCGGGGGCGCGGCGCTCGGCTTCTGTGGGGCGGCGCCGAAGCTGCCGTCACCTGCGGGCTTGTCCTTCTGCTTCTCGTCGCCCATCAGCTCTGGTGGACCAACCGGCAGGCCCGCGAAGGCGCCGAGCGCAAGGTCCAGGCCCTTGAGCGGGAGTGGGGGAGCCCGTCCTCCACCTCGTCCGACACCGACGAGCCCGCCCCCGGCCCGAGCCCCGTCCCCGCCCCCGAGTCCCGACCCGACCCGGGTGACTCAGACGACGGTGGCGCCGGTGAAGCCTCCGGGCAGGCCCAGCGGCAGCGCCCCGCCCCCACGCCCGACTGGGACCAGGCCTACGCCGTCCTCCGCATCCCGCGCATCGGGATACGGGTGCCCGTCGCCGAAGGCATCAGCAAGAGCGCCGTACTGAACAAGGGGTACGTCGGGCACTACCCGCGCACCGCCCAGCCCGGGGAAGGTGGGAACTTCGCGCTCGCCGGGCACCGCAACACCCACGGTGAGCCCTTCCGCCGCATCAATCGCCTGGGCGACGGGGACGAGCTGGTCGTCGAGACCAAGAGTGCCGTCTATACGTACGTCGTCGACAAGACCCTGGCCCAGACCTCCGCCCGCGACAGCGGCGTCATCCGCGCCGTCCCCCGCAGCCTCGTGAAGGCCGGGCACGGCTACAGCTCTCCCGGGTACTACATCACCCTCACCACCTGCACCCCCGAGTACACCTCCAAGTACCGGCTCATCGTGTGGGGCAAGCTGCGGTCCATGCGGCCCCGGTAGGCGGCCCCGGTAGGGCGACCTCTACGACTGTCGAGGCCGATCCTGTATAACGGCAGTACGCGATATAGCGGCAGTACGCGATACGTCGTATCCATGACTCAGCGAGTGGTGAAGGGGGGCCGGGAAATGCAGGACATGATCCGCAGCTGGAAAGCCGCCCTCCGTCCCACCGGCCTTCTCCTCTTCCTCCTCGTCGAGGTCGTCCTGCTCGACGCGAGCAGCCTCACCGCGGCCGTCGCGCTCGCCGCGACCGCCGCCGCGAGCTCCGCGCTCGCCGTCTGCTCCCTGATCGCCGCGCGCTGCGCCCCCGCCGTGCCCCGCACCCGGGTGCGTACGGCCATGCGCGACCGCGAGAAGCGCACGGCATTCCTGCCACAGCGCGATCCCGACGCCGCCGGGCGCAGGCGACCCCGAGCACCGGGCCGTCCCGTCATGACGGCCGCGTAGGGGACAGCTCCACCAGCTTCACCAGCTCCCTCCCTCCAGCGACACCTTGGCACCCTCCGCGGGCCGTCACGCCGAAAAGAGCACCAGCCCCTTTTCCTCGGCACGACGAGACCCCGGAGGGTTTCCCCATGTTCGGCTTCCTGTCCGACTTCATGTCCCTGTTCGCCGATCTGGTCGGTTCTCTCGCCGACCTGCTCGAACCCGTTTTCCAGGGTTCCGCGATGGCCGCCGCCATCGTCCTGTTCACCGCGTGCGTACGACTCCTCGTCCACCCCTTGTCGCGGGCCTCGGCCCGTGGCCAGAAGGCGCGCGCCAAGCTGTCGCCGCAGATCGCCGAGTTGCGCAAGAAGCACTCCAAGAACCCCGAGAAGCTGCAGAAGGCCGTGCTTGAGCTGCACCGCGCGGAGAAGGTCTCCCCGCTCTCCGGGTGCCTGCCCAGCCTCTTCCAGCTCCCGGCGTTCTTCCTGCTCTACCACCTCTTCTCGAACTCAAGGATCGGCGGGGAAGCCAACGCGCTGCTCGGCCACAAGCTGTTCGAGGCGCCCCTCGGCGGGCGGTGGGCCGACGCGCTCGCCGACGGCGGGGTCTTCGGGGCGCAGGGGCTCGTCTACCTCGGCCTCTTCGCGATCGTGGCCGCCGTCGCGACCTTCAATTTCGGGCGTACGAAGAAGCAGATGGCCATGGCGGCGCCCGTGACCGGTGGCAGCGACGCCCAGCAGGTGCCCGGCATGGGTGCGATCACCAAGGTCATGCCGTTCATGTCGTTCATGACGCTGTTCACCGTCGCCTTCGTGCCGCTGGCCGCCGCGCTCTACGTCGTCACCAGCACGACCTGGAGCGCGGTCGAGCGTGCCGTGCTCTACCGCGACATGCCGTACGGGGCCGCCGGGGCGAGCGCACTGGCTACCGCTGGGTAACGGTCCGGTCCGTGAACAGGGTCTTGCGGGATGGACCGTGAGATTGGAGGATCGGCCAAACCTCCGATGGCCGCAACCCATCGGCCTGGGCCACGCGAGCGGTCGGGACGGACCGGGCGCGCTCGACCAAGGGAGATTGACGATGAAGCTGCTGCGAGTCGGTACGGCGGGGGCCGAGCGCCCGGCGCTGCTCGATGCCGAAGGCACGTTGCGGGACCTGTCAGGGACCGTCACCGACATCGACGGCGCGCTGCTCGCCGACACGGACGCCCTCGACCGGATCCGGTCCGCCGCAGGGTCGGGTGAGCTGCCCGCGCTCGACGCGGCGGGGCTGCGGGTCGGGCCGCCGGTGGGCCGGATCGGCAAGGTCGTGTGCATCGGGCTCAACTACCACGACCACGCGAAGGAGACCGGGGCCACGCCGCCCGCCGAGCCCGTCATCTTCTTCAAGGCGGCGGACACGGTGGTCGGTCCCGACGACACCGTGCTCGTGCCGCGCAAGTCGGTCAAGACCGACTGGGAGGTCGAGCTCGCGATCGTCATCGGACGCACCGCGCGCTACCTGGAGTCCGACGAGGAGGCGCTCGCGCACATCGCCGGGTACGCGGTGTCGCACGACGTCTCGGAGCGCGAGTTCCAGATCGAGCGCGGCGGCACCTGGGACAAGGGCAAGAACTGCGAGACGTTCAACCCGCTCGGCCCGTGGCTGGTGACGACGGACGAGGTGCCTGACCCGCAGGCGCTGTCCCTGAAGCTCTGGGTCAACGGCGAGCTGAAGCAGGACGGGACCACGGCCCAGCAGATCTTCCCGGTGGCCGAAGTGGTGCGCTACGTAAGCCAGTTCATGACGCTGTACCCCGGTGACGTCATCAACACCGGTACGCCGGCGGGCGTGGCCATGGGGCACCCCGAGCCGAAGCCGTACCTGCGGGCCGGTGATGTGGTGGAGCTGGAGATCGAGGGGCTCGGCAGGCAGCGCCAGGAGTTGAAGGACGCGTAGCCCTCCGAGGCGGGGGCGCGGCGGATTCGTGGCGCCCCGGAGCGGCGTCGATGGAGGACCACTCCACCGACGCCGTCCGCGGGTGTGTCGTGGCTGGGCGCGCAGTTCCCCGCGCCCCTGGCGGGGCGCCCCCGCGGCTTACGTGAAGCGCTCCAGCGCCTCGACCACCAGCGCATGGTCCGCCGCCTGGGGGAGGCCCGAGACCACCACCGTGCCGATCACGCCCGCGCCGCGCACCGCGATCGGGAACGCGCCGCCGTGCGCCGCGTACACGTCCGGGTCCAGGCGCGAGGACTCCTCGAACGTCGTTCCCTTGGCGCGGAAGCGCGTGCCGACCAGGAACGACGAGCAGCCGTAGCGTTCCACGACGCGGCGCTTGCGGGCGATCCAGGCGTCGTTGTCCGGGGTCGATCCCGGCAGGGCCGCGTGGAAGAGCTGCTGGCTGCCGCGGGTGATGTCGATGGCCACCGGGGCCTGGCGCTCGCGGGCCAGGTCGACCAGGAGGGTGCCGAGTGCCCAGGCGTCCTCGTACGTGAAGTGGGGGAGTACCAGGCGCAGTTCCTGGCTCTCCAGCTCCTCCACCGTCGGTGCGGTGGGCGTCGTCATACGACCACCGTCACACCGTCGCGGGCCGAGCGGCGTGCCGCCTCCAGGACGTCGAGGGCCGATGCGGCCTCGTACGCGGAGACGGGGTTCTCGCCGGTGCCGCGCAGGGCGTCGGCGATCGCCGCGTAATACGCGGGGTAGGCGCCCGGCAGCGTCCGGACCGGGGTGCCGCCGCCGGTCAGCGGGGACTCGCCGGAGCCGACGTGGCCCCACATGCACTCCAGCTCCTCGCCCCAACTTCCCTCGTCCGTAGGGCGCTTGCCGTCGCGCAGGGCTGCTTCCTGCGGGTCGAGGCCGTACTTCACGTAGCCCGCCGTCGAGCCGAGCGCGCGGAAGCGCGGGCCGAGCTGGGCGGTGGTGGCGCTGACGTACAGGTGCGAGCGGACGCCGCCCCGGTGCGTGATCGCGATGAAGGTGTCGTCGTCGGCCTCGGCGCCGGGGCGGCGGACGTCGGACTCGGCGTACACGGACTGCGCGGGGCCGAAGAGCACGAGGGCCTGGTCGACGACGTGGGACCCGAGGTCGTAGAGGAGACCTCCGATCTCTTCGGGGTTCCCGGACTCGCGCCAGCCGCCCTTGGGCTGTGGACGCCACCGCTCGAAGCGGGACTCGAAGCGCCATACGTCGCCGAGTTCGCCGTCGGCGACGAGCTTCTGGAGTGTGAGGAAGTCGTTGTCCCAGCGGCGGTTCTGGAAGACGGAGAGGAGGAGCCCGCGGTCGTCGGCGAGCGCGGCGAGCTCGCGGGCCTCGGCTGCGGTGCCCGCGATCGGCTTGTCCACGACGACCGGGAGGCCCGCCTTGAGGGCGGCGGTCGCGAGCGAGACGTGCGTCTTGTTCGGGGACGCGATCACCACCAGGTCGAGCTCGTCCGCGCGGGCCCAGAGGTCGTCGGCCGACGCGGCGAAACGCAGCCCGGCGCCGAACTCGGCGCGGGCCTGCGCCTGCCGCTCGGGGTTCGACGTGACGACCGTGTCGAGGACGAGGCCCTCGGTGGCGGCGATCAGCGGGGCGTGGAAGACGGAGCCCGCGAGGCCGTACCCGATGAGGGCCACGCGCAGAGGGGAGCCTGTGGAGCCTGTACCAGTCATGCGTTCCACTTAAGCAACGCTGTTGCCAAAGCGCAAGCGCGAGCGACAATGGGGGTGTGAACAGCACTGATACGGCGAGGGCAGCGGGCGGCGGCAGCGGCAAGGGGAGCAGCAGGCCGGGCGCCGGAGTGAACCTGCCGGCGCTGCGCGGGCACAACGCCGCCCTCGTGCTCGACCTGCTGCGCACGGCGGGCGAGGCCGGCATAAGCCGCCTCGAACTGGCCGAGCGCACCGGGCTCACGCCGCAGGCCGTCAGCAAGATCACCGCGCGGCTGCGTACGGAGGGACTCGCGGCGGAGGCGGGCCGCCGCGCGTCCACGGGAGGCAAGCCGCGCACGCTCCTGCGGCTCGTCCCGGACGCCGGTCACGCGGTCGGCCTCCACCTGGACCGCGACGAACTGACGGCGGTCCTGGCCGACCTGACGGGTCATGTGGTGGCGGAACGCCGGGCGCCGCTGGAGTTCGGGGAGGGCGCGGAGGCGGTGGTCGACGTGGCGGTGGGGGTGGTGCGGGAGCTGGCCGGGGCTGCGGCTACGGCCTCGGGGCTGCTGGGCGTCGGGGTCGCGCTGCCCGGCCCGCTCGATCACTCCGACGGGGTCCTGCACCGCGTGACCGGGTTCCCCGCGTGGGACGGCTTTCCGCTGCGGGACGCGTTCGCCGGGCGGCTCGGGCTGCCGGTCGTGGTGGACAAGGACACGAACGCCGCCGCCCTTGGGCTCGCGCTCGGCGGGGTGGCGGATTCCTTCGCGTATCTGCACCTGGGGACGGGTCTGGGCGCAGGCCTGGTCCTGGGCGGGGGCCTCTACCGCGGGGAGCGCACCGGAGCGGGCGAGTTCGGCCACCAGGTGATCCAACTGGACGGCCCGGAGTGCGGGTGCGGAGACCGCGGCTGCATCGAGGCGCTGTGCCTGGCGGCGGTCGCGCGGGGGGATCTGGAGGAGGCGGCGCGGGTCCTGGGCGCGGGGGCGGGCAACCTGGTCAGCCTGCTCGACATCGATCTGGTACTCCTGGGAGGGCGGGCGGTCCTCGCGGACGAGGAGCGCTTCGTACGAGGAGTGGGAGCCGTCGTCACCGCACGCGCCCGGCGGGGCGGCGGGAACACGGAGGTCCCGGTCGCCGTCGCGTCCGGCGGCGAACGGGGCGTCGCGGAGGGCGCCGCACAACTGGTGCTGGCACCGCTGTTCGGGCGGGCGGACGTGGCGTTTCCGGTGGCTGGGCGGGGTTAGGGGCCGACTGGTTGGCGGGCGCGGCTCCCGACCGGCGGGGGCGCGGGGTGTTCGCGACCGGGGCGGAGTTGGCGGCGCGCCAGGCCTGGCGGATCCGGGGGTGTCTCGGGCTGGGCGGAACCAGCCGTCGCCTGGGAACAGGAACCAGCGGCGGCCTTCGCCTCCGGCCCTCCGGGTTAAGCGGCAGCCTTCGCCCTTGGCCCTCCGGGTTAAGCGGCAGCCTTCGCCTCCGGCCCCCGGGGCAGGCGGCAGCTCTCGCCTCCGGCGCTCCGGGTTAATCGGCAGCTCTCGCCTCCGGCCCTCCGGGTTAATCGGCAGCTCTCGCCTCCGGCCCTCCGGGTCAAGCACCAGCCCTCGCCCCTGGCCCTCCGGGTTAAGCGGCGGCCTTCGCCCCCGGCCCCCGGGGCAAGCGGCAGCCCTCGCCTCCGGCCCTCCGGGGCAAGCGGCAGCCCCCCCGGGTCAAGCACCGGCCCCCGCCAACCGCAATTAACGGAAAGTCGGCTGATAGGGGGGACTTGCGCGGTCCAGTCGGGTGTACGGGGTTGTGGCGGGGGTGGTGAAGGCAGGGGTGCGTGGCATGGTCGCGGCCCGTGCCCACTGTCTTACGGCCCCCGCTCAAGCTCCCGCCCCTCCGCGCTCAGCAAAGGCCCGCCATGCGACTTCGCCGCTCTCTCGTCTTCGGCGTCACCGCCGCCGCCCTCGCGACCGGAGTGGTTCCGGCGGCCGCCGCGGGAGGGGTGCCCGTGAGCGGCGCGGCAGCAATCGTGCAGCGGCCGCACTCGGCCCAGCCCCCCACCTGCTCCGCCCCCAACGGCGGCGGCTTCCCCATCGGGACGCGGATCAAGGGCGGGCCCCCCACCTACGAGGCCGGGGGCGGCTACCGGAGCTGGTCCGTCGAGTTGGCCAACACCACCCGTGGCACCTGCGGCAACATCCACCCGGTCGTCGTCCTCGTCGACAAGGAGCGCGAGCTGCGGCCCCGGCAGATCCAGCTGGAGTTCCGCGCCGGCTCGCGCTGGCGCCCCGTGGAGTTCGAGCGGACCGACCGGGACGAGAACGTCGGCGTCTTCGACGACGGATTCCCCGGGTTCACGGTCAAGGCGGGGCGGACCCGCGCCGTCAAGGTGCGCCTCTCCTTCACCTCCGAGGCCCGCTCCGAGCACGCCGTCATCTCCGCCGCCGTCGTCCAGCGCCGCGACGACGACGGCGACTGGGTGGGCGAGTCGGACGACTATCCGTTCGGCATTGATAGAGGTGGCGATGGTGGTGGCGGTGGCGGTGGCGGTGGCGATACCGGCGCGGACAGCGGCACCGACATTGAGTCCGACGGAACCGGTGACAGCGGGCGGGACGGCGGCAGCGACGGCGGGCGTGAGCGTCACGATGCCGGAGGGTCTTCGTACAGCGACGAAGCCGATGAACTCGCCGCCACCGGCCCCCGCGCCCTGCTCGGCGTCAGTGCCGTCGCCGCTGCGTTGTTCGCCGGGGGGTGGGCTCTCGTCGTAGGGACCAGGAGACTGCGGGCCTCGCGGCGGCGTTGAGCCGGGCGCGCGCCCCTCGGCCACCGGCCCGCCCGCACGGCACGCTCCGTTCACCTATCTGTTCACGTACGTCTGCGAACATCCCTGCGTGGACAACCCGAACTCCCCGCACCCTCCCGCGCACCTGCTCGACCAGGCCCCCGGCGCCCCCATCCGCTCCGGCATCCCCGAGCACGGCCGCATCCCGAAGTACTACGCGGTGAAGGCCAGGATCGCCGACCTGATAGAGGAGTTGGGGGACGGGCAGACGCTGCCGACCGAGCGGGATCTCGCCGTGCGGTACGAGGTCGCGCGGGAGACCGTGCGCCAGGCGCTGCGTGAGCTGCTGCTCGAAGGGCGGCTGCGCAGGCAGGGGCGCGGCACCGTCGTCGCGGGCCCCAAGCTGGAGCAGCCGCTGTCCCTCGCGAGCTACACGGAGGGCGTACGGCGGCAAGGGCGTACCCCCGGGCGACATCTCATCTCCCTCGACCGGTTCCCCGCCCCCGAGGCCCTCGCCGCCGAGATCGGGGTCAAGCAAGGGGAGCCCGTCTGGCACATGGAGCGTGTGCTGCTCGCCGACGACGAGCGGGTGGGTCTTGAGAGTACGTACGTCTCCGTGGCCCGAGTGCCCGCGCTCGACCGGGAGTTCGAGCCCGACTCCTCCTTCTACGCCTACCTCCGCGACCGGCTCGGCATCTCCTTCGGCGACGCCGACGAACGCATCGAGACCGTCCTCGCCACCCCTCGCGAGGCCCTCCTGATCGGCACCCCTCCCGCGCTGCCCATGCTCCTGATCCACCGCGTCTCACGGGACACCTCCGGCCACCCGCTGGAGCGCGTCCGCACCCTCTACCGCGGCGACCGGTTCTCCTTCACCACCCACCTGGGCAACGGCGGAACCTGAACTCCCCTCCCTCGTGCGGCAATCGGGGCAGAAGGACCCAGGATGATAACGAGAACGTAACGGGTCTAGGCCAACCTTGGGTGGCAGTTCACCGTCCCGTTGCCGACAGGACGACAGCGGGTCACTCGTCCCCAGGAGCGTTGCCGTCGTGAGAGTCATCGTCGTAGGAGCCGGCGTGGTGGGAACCATGCACGCCTGGCACGCAGTGGAACGCGGCCACGAGGTCGTACAGATCGAGCGCGAGACCGAGGCCCGCGGGGCCTCGCTGCGCAACTTCGGGCAGATATGGGTGAGCGGCCGCGCCGGGGGCGAGGAGCTGGACACCGCCCTGCGGGCCCGCGAGCTGTGGGAGGAGATAGGCGCGAGGGTGCAGGGCATCGGCTTCCGGGCCAACGGCTCCCTCACCCTCGTGCGCAACGAACGCGAGCGCGCGGTCGCCGAGGCCGCCCTGACCCGCCCCGACGCGGCGGCCCGCGGCTACAAGCTGCTCGACGCCGACGAGGCCCGCGCCCTCAACCCGGCCCTGCGGGGTGACTTCATCGCGGGGCTGTGGTGCGAGCGCGACGCGGCGGTGGAGCCGCGCGTCGCTCAACTGCGGCTGCGGGAAGCCTTGTTGGCCTCGCCCCGCTACACCTTCCTGCCCGGCCGTGAGGTCCGCGAAGTCGTCGGCGAGAACGCGGTGCGGGACGACCACGGTGACGTACACACCGGTGACGTCGTCGTGCTCGCCACCGGCGCCTGGCTCGGCGGGCTCGTGCGGGAACTGGCCGGGCCCGACCTGCCGGTGCGGCGCGTGCGGCTGCAGATGATGCAGACGGAGCCCCTCGGTGAGGCGCTCACCACCTCCGTCGCCGACGCGGACAGCTTCCGCTACTACCCGGCCTACAAGTCGGACGCCCTCGACGCGCTCAACGCCGGACAGGCGCAGACACCGACCGCCGCCGCGCACAAGATGCAGCTCCTGATGGTGCAGCGCAAGGACGGCGGCCTGACCATCGGCGACACCCACGAGTACGAGCACCCCTTCGCCTTCGACACCCTCGAAGACCCCTACGACCACCTCACCGAGGTCGTCGAGGGCTTCCTCGGCCGCCCGCTGCCGAAGATCAAACGGCGCTGGGCCGGGGTGTACGCGCAGTGCGTCGACACGACCCGCGTCGTGCACCGGCAGCAGGTGCGCGAGGGCGTGTGGCTGGTCACCGGGCCCGGCGGGCGCGGCATGACGTGCTCGCCCGCGATCGCGGAGAAGACCGCCGACGAGTTGGGATGGTGAGGGAGTTGACCGCGAAGTTGGCAGCAGAGCCGACCGCACACAGCAGCATCGGCCTCGTGGTTCTGGACATGGCCGGGACCACCGTCGCCGACGGGGGCCTCGTCGAGCAGGCCTTCGCCGCCGCCGCGCGGGAGCTTGGAGTCGAGCCGGGCTCGGCCGACCACGCCGAGAAGCTGGACTACGTACGCGCCACCATGGGCGAGTCCAAGATCTCCGTCTTCCGGCATCTCTTCGGCGACGAGGTCCTTGCCCAGCGGGGCAACGTGGCCTTCGAGAAGGCGTACGGGGAGCTGGTCGACGGGGGTCTGATCGCCCCGATCCCCGGCGCGCGCGAAGCCGTCGAGGAGCTCAAGTCGGCCGGTCTGACCGTGGTGTTGACCACCGGGTTCGCCCGGGTCACGCAGGACGCGATCCTGGACGCGCTGGGCTGGCGGGACCTGGCCGAACTGACCCTGTGCCCCGCCGACGCGGGCGGTCGCGGGCGGCCCTACCCGGACATGGTCCTGAGCGCCTTCCTGCGGACGGGCGCGGTGGACGGCGTCCAGCAGGTCGCCGTCGTGGGCGACACGGCGTACGACATGAAGAGCGGGGTGCGGGCCGGGGCCGGTGTGGTCGCCGGGGTGCTCACCGGGGCGCATGACGCCGAGGCGTTGCGGGGTGCGGGGGCCACGGATGTTCTCGGGTCGGTCGCCGAACTGCCGGCTCTCCTCAGGGGTGTTGACCGATGACTGATGGCGTCCCCACGCGCGTGCGCAGCGGCATTCGCTTCGAGAGCGTCTCGGTCGCCTACGGCAAGCACACCGTCCTGGACTCGCTCGACCTGACCGTCGAGCCCGGCGAGGTCATGGCCCTGCTCGGCCCCTCGGGCTCGGGCAAGACGACCGCGCTGCGGGCCGTCGCCGGGTTCGTGCGGCCGGCGTCGGGGCGGGTGTACATCGGGGAGCGCGATGTCACCGGCCTTCCTCCGCATCAGCGGGGGATCGGGATGGTCGTCCAGCAGTACGCGCTCTTCCCGCACATGCGGGTCGAGGACAACGTCGCCTTCGGCATGAAGGCGCAGAAGGTGGCCAAGTCCGAGATTCCGGGGCGGGTCGCCGAGGCGCTGGACATGACGGGCATGGCCTCGTACGCCAAGCGGTTTCCCCGGGAGCTTTCCGGGGGGCAGCAGCAGCGGGTCGCCATCGCGCGGGCGTTGGCCATTCGGCCGGGGGTGCTGTTGCTGGACGAGCCGCTTTCCGCGCTCGACGCGCAGTTGCGGTCGGGGATGCTGGGTGAACTGGCCCGGTTGCACCGGGAGTTGCCCGACGTCTCCATTCTGTACGTCACCCATGACCAGGTGGAGGCCTTGACCCTGGCGGATCGGATCGCCGTCATGGACAAGGCGCGGCTGCGGGACTGCGGGACTCCGCAGGAGCTTTATCGGGCTCCGCGGACCGAGTTCACGGCTTCTTTTGTGGGGAACGCGAATTTGCTGCCGGTTACCGTCGGCTCGGGGGACGTCGCCTTCGGCGGGACCGAGCTGAAGGTCGACACGGGGGAGGTGGCGCGGGGCGCTACCGCCACGCTGTGTGTGCGGCCGCATCTGGTCGGGCTTGGGGATGGGCCCAACGCTCTGACGGGCAGCGTTGCCGAGGTGCAGTGGCGGGGGGCCACCCATCGGTTGTACGTGGATGTGGGCGGGCAGCGGGTCAAGGCGGACCTGCGGGAGCTTCGGACTCCGCCGGGTATCGGTGACTCCGTCACGCTGCACTTTGCGCCGGAAGACGCGGTGCTGCTGTCTGGTGGGGTGACCGATGGCTAGCTCTGGTGAGCGCCTGGTGAAAAGTGGCCCTGCATCGGGGGCTGTGCCCACCCGTTCCGCCGTGCGGAACGCCTGCCCACAGCCAGGACGGCCAGAAGGTACGCGGCGACAGATACCCCGCTTCGTCTGGGCGCTTCCCCCCATCGCCCTCCTCTCCCTCTTCTTTCTCTACCCCCTGGCCCTCGTCGTCCAGCAGTCCGTTCAGCCCGACACCGGTGGGACCTCCCTTCAGCCCTACTCCGACGTCTTCGGGTCCGAGGCGTTTCGGGAGGCGCTCGGGACCACCGTGTGGCTGGCCGTCGGGTCCACCTTCGGGTGTCTCGTGCTCGGGTTCGCGCTCGCGCTGATCATCGCCTTTGTGCCGTTCCCGGGAGGGAAAGCCGTCGCCCGGTTCATCGACGTCTTTCTCTCCTTTCCTTCCTTCCTCATCACCCTCGCCCTGCTGTTCATCTACGGCACCAAGGGCATGGCCAACGGAATGTGGACGGACGCGACGGGCGCCGCCGAGGGGCCGTTCCAGTTCCTGACCACTCCGTGGGGCGTTCTCCTCGCCGAGATCACGTACTTCACGCCCTTCGTGATGCGCCCCCTGCTCGCCGCGTTCTCGCAGATCGACACCGCGCAGCTGGAGGTCGCGTCGAGTCTCGGCGCCAAGCCGGGGCGCATCATCCGGCGGGTCATCCTGCCCGAGGCGCTGCCCGCCCTCGCGGCGGGCGGCAGCCTCGTACTCGTCATGTGTCTGAACGAATTCGGGATCGTTCTCTTCACCGGAGCGAAGGGGGTCACGACCCTTCCCATGCTCGTGTACAGCAAGGCCATTCTCGAGTCGGACTATCCGGCGGCCTGTGTCGTCGCCGTCGTCAACATCGCGATCTCCGTGGGTCTTTACAGCCTCTACCGGGTGGTGAGCCGTCGTGTTGGTGCATAGCCGCAAGGGGAAGTGGGCCACCTGGGTTCTCTTCTTCGTCTTCTTTCTGCCTCTTTTCGCGCTGCCTCTCCTCGTGATTCTGGCCGCCTCGTTCTCCTCGCACTGGTCCGGCGCCTTTCCCTCCGGATTCACCGCGGGGCACTACGAGTCCGCCACCCGCGGGGACTCGCTCAAGGCGCTCACCACCAGCCTGGTCACCGCCGTCAGCGCCAGCCTGCTCGCGCTTGCCGTCGGGTCCTGGGCCGCGCTCGCCGCGGCCTCGCTGAAGAAGGGGGGCAAGCGTGTCCTCGACACCCTCTTCATGCTGCCCGTCGCCGTGCCCTCCGTGGTCGTCGGGCTCGCGATCCTCGTGGCGTTCAGCAAGCCGCCGATGATCCTCAACGGCACCCGCTGGATCGTGATCCTCGCGCACACCATTCTTGTCACGGCGTTCGCCTACCAGTCGGTTTCGGCTGCCATCGTCCGACTCGACCCGGCGTACGAACAGGCCGCCGCATCGCTCGGTGCCCGGCCCTCGTACGTCCTGTGGAGGGTGAAGCTCCCGCTTCTGCTGCCGTCGCTCACCGCGGCAGCGGGCCTCTGCTTCGCGCTCTCCATGGGCGAGTTGAGCGCCACGATGATGCTCTACCCGCCGGACTGGATGCCGCTTCCCGTGCAGATCTACGCGGCCACCGACCGCGGCTCCCTGTTCACCGGTGCCGCCGTCGCGGTGGTCCTGATGGCGGCGACGCTGCTGGTCCTCTTCGGCGTCTCCCGCATCCGCACGCGCGCCTCCTACCGCTGAGCCCGAACCTCCCCGAAGGAGCACGAAACGTCATGTCCCGTCACACCCGTACCCGTACCCGTACCCGCACGCTCGCCGCCGTCTCCGGCAGCCTCGTCCTCGCCGGATCCCTCACCGCCTGCGGCGGCGACTCCTCCGCGTCCGACGCGAAGGAGGTCACCGTCTACAGCGCCGACGGCCTCAAGGGCGAGAACGGCGACGGCTGGTACGACCAGGTCTTCAAGGACTTCGAGAAGAAGACCGGCATCAAGGTGAACTACGTCGAGGGCGGTTCCGGCGAGATGGTGCAGCGCGCCGTCCGCGAGAAGTCCAACACACAGGCCGACGTCATCATCACCCTGCCGCCGTTCATCCAGCAGGCCGACGAGAAGGGCCTGCTTCAGGCCTACAAGCCCGAGGGTTCCGACCAGGTCGACGGCGCCGACAAGGCCACCGACGGCAAGTGGACCTCCGTCGTGAACAACTACTTCGGCTTCATCTACAACAAGAAGGAGCTGGCGGGGGGCAAGGCGCCCAAGACCTGGGAGGACCTCACCGACTCCTCGTACAAGGACAAGGTCCAGTACTCCACGCCAGGCGTCGCGGGCGACGGCACCGCCGTGCTCATCAAGGCCATGCACGACTTCGGCGGCAAGAAGCCCGCCATGGACTATCTGAAGAAGCTCCAGACGAACAACGTCGGTCCCTCCGCCTCCACCGGCAAGCTCGCGCCCAAGGTCGACAAGGGCGAACTCCTCGCCGCCAACGGCGACGTGCAGATGAACTACGCCCAGTCCAAGGACATGCCGAACCTCGGCATCTGGTTCCCGGCGAAGGAGGGCAAGAAGCCCACCACCTTCGCGCTGCCCTACGCCGCCGGCCTGGTCAACAAGGCCCCGCACTCCGCCAACGCCAAGAAGTTCCTCGACTACCTGCTCAGCCAGAAGGCCCAGCAGCAGGTCAGCGAGATCGGCGGCGGCTTCGCGGCGCGCAAGGACATCAAGGCCACCGATGCCAACGCCGTCGCGCTCGACAAGATCGTCGACGGGGTCGAGGTCTTCGAGCCGGACTGGTCCGACATCTCCGAGAACCTCCAGACGTACGTCGAGGACTGGAAGTCGGCGACCGGTAGCTGAGAGTTCACCGTCGCACCCTTGGCCCAGGGTGTCCGGTAGCGAAAAGATAACGGGTATGGACCCAATGCCCCTGGTTCTCCAGGGGCGTTGGCGTGCACCAAGGTGCGCCAACCCCCTACGAACCTCGGCCATCCCCCTACGAACCTCGGAGGACCACGTGTCGTCGCACGGCATATCCCGCCGCTCGCTCCTCGTCTCCACCGCAGCCCTCGCGGTGTCCGCAGGGCCTCTCGCCGCCGTCGCCAAGGCCGCGGCCAAGACCCCGAAGGTCCTGGTGATCGGCCTGGACGGCGCGCTGCTCAGCAGAGTCAAGGACGCGGACGCGCCCGCGCTCAAGGGTCTGATGAGCGCCGGCCTGACCGCGCCGAGCAGCATCTACGCCAACCCGCTCGCGCCCACCTCGTCGGGCCCCGGCTGGTCGACGCTCATCACGGGCGTCTGGCCCGACAAGCACAAGGTCGTGAACAACGAGTTCACCGGCCACAACCTCGCCGCGTACCCGGACTTCATGACCCGGATCGAGGCCGCGAAGCCCAGCCTGCGGACGTACGCCGTCTCGTCCTGGGCGCCGATCACCGACATCATCTTCTCCGCGAAGGTTGACACCCGGGTCTCCACGCCCGGCACCGAGTACGACACCGGAACCACCACCCGCGCCGTCGCCGAGGTCAAGAGCGGCAACCCCGACGCCGTCTTCGTCCAGCTCGACAACATCGACCACGCGGGCCACGACAGCGGCGCCGCGAGCCAGGCCTATCTCGACGCGATCCACGGCGCCGACGCCCAGGTCGGGCAGATCGTCGCCGCGGTCAAGTCCCGCCCCACGTACGGCTCCGAGGACTGGCTCATCATGATCACCGCCGACCACGGGCACACCGACCCCGGCGGCCACGGCGGCTCCAGCTGGCCCGAGCGCCAGACGTTCATGATCGCCACCGGCGGCACGGTCACGGCGGGTTCGGTCCGCCACGACGTCCGCATGCCCGACATCGCCGCGAGCGCCCTCGCCCACCTCGGCATCGCGATCGACCCGGCCTGGGGCCTGGACGGCCGCCCGATCCAGCAGCCGAAGCCGGACGCGTTCGACGCCCTGCGCCCGCGGCTGACCGGGCCCGTCGACGAGACCGGCATCGGCTCCGGCGTCATCGGCTTCACGCACACCGCGCCGAGCGGCTGGAGCGTCGACAACGCGAAGATGGGCACGGGCGGCATCACCGAGTGGCGCGGCTGGTCCTTCACCACGGACGAGTTCTGGACCAAGGCCGAGCGCGACCAGCGGCGCGAGCTCAACATCCGCGCCCGCAACGTCTTCGCGGTCGCCGACGGCGACGAGTGGACCGACAAGTCCTTCTCCGGGACGTTCGACTCGACGCTGGTCAGCCCCGCGTACGAGGTGCGGGGCGGCGCGCGGGCCACCCTCACGTACACGACGTACTACCGCCAGGAGGCCCCGCAGAAGGGCGAGGTGCTCGTCTCGTACGACGGCGGGGCCCCGGTCACGGTGAAGACGTACACCGCGGACACCCCCTCCGTCGTCGAGAACATCGCCCTCCAGGTGCCCGCGGGGGTCACGAAAGCCCAGGTCCGCTTCCGGTACACCGGCGGCAACAACTGGTACTGGGTGATCGACGGGGTCACGATCACCGCTTCCTGATTAGGCTGTGGGGCGTCGGCACACAGTCGTCCCGGCGCCCCACAGTGAACTCGCTCAACGCAGACCGCAGGAGTGCACCCCATGGCAGAGCGCAAGCCCATCGAATCGTGGCTCACCGACATGGACGGCGTGCTCATCCACGAGGGCGTTCCGATCCCCGGCGCCGACGCCTTCATCAAGAGGCTCCGGGAGTCCGGGAAGCCCTTCCTGGTCCTGACGAACAACTCGATCTACACCGCGCGCGACCTCCAGGCCCGCCTGAACCGCATGGGTCTCGAAGTTCCCGTGGAGAACATCTGGACCTCGGCGCTCGCCACCGCGAAGTTCCTGGACGACCAGCGGCCCGGCGGCACGGCGTACGTCATCGGCGAGGCGGGGCTCACCACCGCCCTGCACGACATCGGGTACGTCCTGACGGACCACGACCCGGACTACGTGGTCCTCGGCGAGACCCGTACGTACTCCTTCGAGGCCATGACCAAGGCCGTACGGCTGATCAACGGCGGGGCCCGCTTCATCTGCACGAACCCGGACGAGACCGGGCCCTCCACGGAGGGACCCCTGCCCGCGACCGGGGCCGTCGCCGCGCTGATCACCAAGGCCACAGGTCGCAACCCGTACTTCGCGGGCAAGCCGAACCCCTTGATGATGCGCACGGGCCTGAACGCCATCGGGGCGCACTCGGAGACCAGCGCCATGATCGGCGACCGCATGGACACCGATGTCCTCGCCGGTCTTGAGGCCGGGATGGAGACCTTCCTGGTGCTCACCGGTCTGACCTCCCGGAAGGACATCGATCAGCACCCGTTCCGGCCCTCGAACGTCGTGGACTCCATCGCTGATCTCGTCGACCGGGTCTGACGCGCGCACCACCCGTTTGCCGCACACGGGAGGCGTGGCACGGCGACGCGCGTGAACCTCGAAACAGGAGGTTCACGATGCGTAGAGGAACACTCACCCTGCGTGGCATAGCCGGGGCGGCTGTCCTCGCCGCGCTCCCCGTCGTCGCCGCCACTCCCGCGCACGCCCATGACGAGGGCAAAGTGCATGCCACGGTCACCCCGTCCAGTGCGGATCCCGGGGCCAAGGTCGAGATCAGCGTCACGGGCTGTGACGGGACGACCGGGTCGGCCGGGTCCGGCGCGTTCACGGGGGACGCGAAGCTCACCGGCAGGGACGGCGACAAGTACTCGCTGAACGGCTCCGCCAAGATCAGGGACGGCGTCGAGGGTTCGTACGACGTGACCGTCATCTGCGACGGCCACCCCCACCAGGGCGTGGGCACCGTGCAGGTCGGCCGGCATCAGCAGGAGCCCGTATCGCCGGTCCGCGCGGGCGGCGGCGGCACCGCGCAGCTCGCCGCGCACAGCCAGGAGGCGGGGCCCGGCACCCGGCACGCGGTGATCGGCCTGGTGCTCGCCGGGGTGGCGGCCGTGGCCGTGGCGTTCCGCAGCGTCCGCCGGCGCCGCTCCGAGTGACGGGTGGCGGCCGACGTGTCGGGCCATGAGAAGCCGGCGGGGCAGCCGGCCGGGCACGGGCGATTCCTCACCGGGGTCGCCTGGGCGCTGCTGCTCGTGGGGCTCTGGCTGTGGGGCAGCGAGATCACGGACGTACGCGGCGGTGTCTCGGAGCCCACGACCGGTGACGTCGCCGCGGTGGGGCGGCCGTTCGGTGTCGAACTCCCGGACGCGCACAAGCCGTTGGGCGCCGCCAAGCCGCAGCGCGTGGATGTCCCCTCGCTGAAGGTGCGGGCACCCGTGGTCGTCCGCGGGCTCGATCAGGACGGCGCCATCGATCCGCCGCCGTTCGAGGAGGCGGGCTCCGTCGGCTGGTACGGCGGCGGTACGCGCCCCGGCGCCGCGGGCACCTCCCTGTTCGTCGGCCACGTCGACACCGAGACGCGCCCCGCGGTCTTCTACGACCTCAGCGCCATGCGGCCCGGCGAGAAGGTCCGGGTGGCCCGCGACGACGGCTCGGTCGCGGAGTTCACCGTGGACGACGTCCAGGTCCTCAGCCGGGACCGCTTCGACGCGAAGAAGGCGTACGGCCCCCACGAGGAGGGCCGCGCCGAGCTGCGCCTGATCACGTGCGGCGGCACGTTCGACCGGGCGAGCAAGACGTACTCGGCGAACGTGGTGGTGTCCGCCTACCTCACCGGGGTGGGGCGGTAGGGGTGGCGCCGGGGCGCGAGGGCACTCCCGCCGTCCTCGCGCCCACGGTGGCACCCCTGGCGGCCCCTTCCCGGAAGGACCGCAGGCCAAGGCCTCCGAAGACCGCCGCGAACACGGCCCACAACAGGGCGTGCGAGGCGACCGAGAGGACGCGGAAGTCCCACAGGAGCGTCGCGTCCACCGGGACCGGGTCGGGGTTGTCCGGGAGGAGGAAGAGCGCGGTGAGGACGGCGACCGTCGTGAGGGCCGCCGCGATCTGCCTCGCCGGTACGGATCTGGCCGTCAGGCGTACGTACACCTGCCGGGCCAGGAACATGCCGAGGACGCCGATCGCGACGGAGGCGAGCCACAGCGCCTGCCGCTCGCCGACCGTGCCCGAGTCGCCGACGCCCGGCGGGTTCGCCGGGTAGCGCAGACCGGGCAGCAGGGAGACGGCGAGGAACGCGGCTCCCGCGAAGGCGAGGGCCCGCGGCCATGGGCTCGCGTGCGGGTCGCGGCGGTGCACCAGGGCGTACGCCACGGCGAAGAGGACGCCGATGGCCAGACCGGCGACGACCGCGGAGACCACGAGCCCCGCGTGCTGGGTGGAGCGCGTGAACAGCTCCTCGTGGTGCTGTGCCGCCTGAGCGGCGCCGTGCGCGTGCTCCTCGGCCGCCGCGCGCTTCTCCTCGGCGCGGATCGCCCGGTCCATCAGCGGCTCGGTGAGGAGCAGGGAGAAGAGACCGGCCGCGAGGCCCGCCGCTCCTCCCGCCACGAGACCGCGGCCGAGCAGGGGCAGGACAGGTGAGGACGGGGGAGGCGGGGGAGAGGACGCAGGGGATGGCATGGCGCCGTGTCCGTCCCCGGTCAGTGGCACGGGGCACCGAAGAGGTGCCTGCCGTCGTGGGCGAACTCGTGCAGATAGCTGCCGGTCGCGGAGATCAGCGAGCCGTTGTCGAAGAAGACCGCGTAGAGCGCGATCAGCGCGACGATGACCGCGGCCGAGGCGATGAGCCAGTCGCGGGTGTGGACCGTGGCGGCCTGGACCGCCGTCCTGTCGGTGCCCGATGCTGCGGTGTGCAGTGACATGTCGAAGGGCCTCCTCTGGGGTTTCCACGCCCCGAAGCAGGAGTACGACGGCTCAGTTCCTGACTTCCGCACCCCAGGCTGGCGTGCGGTCACAGTGGCGGGCCCGCCCCGGAATCGCACCGGGTTCCTGTCAACCATCGCCTCGATGTGTGGACTTGTCGCCCGGAGAGTCCCAGTTGGTCATGGACACTGTCAATGGAACCTGTATCAGGACAACCCGGCCCGGTCGGCGGCCCGCTCCCCCCGGAGCCGTCGACCGGGCTGGTCCTCGACCGCGCGCGCACGAGCTGCGGGAGTAACCCGGCGCCGGCGCGGGAGGTTCGGTGACCAACCCCGCAGTGCGGGATGGACGATCAGGCCGGGGGCTTGGGCCGTTGTGACGACTCTAGAACGGATGAGCGCTGGAGCCTAGGGGTGGATTGACGCCAAGTCGTGATCCGATTCCTCTCTGTGATCATCGCAGGTGATGATGGTCCTCGGAGCGGCCGTCAGGAAGGTTCGGACCAACTGCCGCGCAGTGCGGCGTCGTCGAGCGATCCCTTGATCACTTCGGTGGCGACCACCTCCATGACCAGCCGTTCTCTGCGCGCGTACCGCCGCAGCGCGTCAAAGGCCTCGTCGACACCGGTGTGCCAGCGTTCGGCGAGTATGCCCTTGGCCTGTTCGATGCGTATACGGCTGGTCAGAGCGCCCTGGAGCTGTATCGCGAGAACCCGATACTCCGTGTAGGCACGGTGGTTGTGCAGGCCTACCGCTGCGGCGTCGGCGATCGCCTGCGCCAGACGCAACTCCCCGTCGGTGTGGCGGGTCCGGGAGTTCTCGGGCACGAAGACGTTCAGCGCGCCGAGCAGTGTCTCGCGCTGCCGCAGCGGGACCGCGTACGTCATCCCGATGCCGCGGCGGCGGGCCAGCGCCGTGAACTCCGGCCAGCGGTCGGCGGGTTCGTCCGCCGCGAGCCGCACGGGCGGCACCGCGAGGCCCGTGCCGAGGCTCTCCACGCAGGGCCCACCGCTCTGCTGGGCCCCTAGCAGGTCGAGCGCCAGGTCCCGGGGGTGGCCCCCGGCGGCCACCCCCGGCGTGCCGGTGCCGTCGAAGATGACGCCGGCGGCAGTGGCGTCGAGCAGCTCCACGCAGTGGCCCGCGACCCGGCTCAGGTAGCGCTCCGGGTCGAAGTCGTCGTCCAGAGTGTTGGTGGTCTCCACCAGGACTTCGGCCAGCCGTAGTTCAGAGGTGTGATCCCGCATGATCTCCTCCCCAAGAGCGCCACCCCGCGCACTGCGCCTACCCCCGGGCGCCGGGCTGTAACAGGTATCCAACAGCTCTCCGCAGCGGACGGGCGGGCCTCGTGGGCCGGGAGTGCGTATGTCAGGATTGAGAATCGGACAGTGCACCCAAGGGGGAGTGGATGTACCACAAAGGCACCGGCCGCGGTCATCGGATCGCGGCCCGGGGGGTGAAGGCTGCGGCGGCGTTTGCGGGGGCTGCGCTGCTGCTGTCGGGGTGCTCCTCCGATGACGGTTCGGGCAACGAGGAGTCGTCGGGGAACCCGGTCGAGCAACAGCCGAAGGGCACCGACCCGTACTGGGTCAACCCGGACGGCAACGCGGCCAAGCAGGTCGCCACGTACGAGAAGGACGGCAAGAAGGACGACGCCGAGCTGATCCGCAAGATCGCCGAGCAGCCCGTCGCGGAGTGGATCATCCCGGAGAACGCGGAGGACCAGGCGCGCGGTTTCACCGAGGCCGCCCAGAAGGCCGACCGTGACGCCCTGTTGGTCCTCTACAACATCCCGCACCGCGACTGCGGCCAGTACTCGGGCGGCGGCGCGGCCGACGGCAACGCCTACCGCACCTTCATCGACCAGGTGGCGAAGGGCATCGGTGACCGCAACGCCACGGTCATCCTGGAGCCGGACGCGGTGCTCCACATGGTCGACAACTGCACGCCGGAGGAGTTTCACGAGGAGCGGTACGACCTCCTCAAGGGTGCCATCGAGAAGCTCAAGTCCCTGAAGAACACCAAGGTGTACCTGGACGCGGGCAACGCGGGCTGGAAGAACCCCGACTCGCTCTGGGAGCCCCTGAAGTGGTCGGGCGTCGAGCAGGCCGACGGCTTCTCGGTGAACGTCTCGAACTTCCAGACGACCGAGGCCAGCACGGAGTTCGGCAAGAAGCTGTCGGCGAAGATCGGCAACAAGCCGTTCGTCATCGACACCGCGCGCAACGGCAACGGCGCGTACACCAAGGGCAAGGACACCTGGTGCAACCCGCCGGGCCGCGCGCTCGGCGAGGCGCCCACCACCAAGACCGATGACCCGCTGGTCGACGCGTATCTGTGGGTCAAGCGACCCGGTGAGTCCGACGGCACCTGTCGCGGTGGGCCCAAGGCGGGGGCCTGGTGGCCCGAGTACGCGCTGAAGCTGGCGGAGGGCGCCAAGTAATAGCGCGAGTCACTTAAAAGCCGCAGTCGCGTCTGCCGGGATCTCGGCTGATGCGACTGCGGCTTTCTTCGTGGTTGCTCGCGCCCCGCGGCGGAGCCGCATATAGACACAGCCCCGCGCCCCTTACGGGGCTACGGAATGTGGACCCACTGAGCCTTGCTCGGGGTGCCCTGATCATCCGTCACGAACAGCATGTACCAGCCGGACTCCACCAGGCTCCGCTCCTTGGGGATCGTCACCGTGACGCCGTTCGCCGACTTCTTCAGGTCGAGGGCGACGGACGTCTGGTCGATGTCGGTGACGTGCGTCGAGGCGCTCGGCCTGATCAAGCGGGCCGTCTTGATGGACGAGGCGTGCTGGGTCTTGTAGGTGCCCGACCCGCCGCGCTTGATCTCCTTCGGGCCGCCGGTCAGCGTGGGCTGCGAGCCCTGGTACAGATACGGCGGGGTGTAGATCTCGATGCGCTGCTCGAACTCTCCGGGCTTGGTGTTGGCCTTGTCGGAGTAGAGCGAGTCGGAGCCGAAGAACATCACGCGGCCGTCGGGCAGCAGGATCGAGCCCGAGTGGTAGTTGCGGCCGACCTCCGGGTCCGCGACCCGCCGCATGTTGCCGGTCTTGGCGTCGTAGATCCGCGCCTGCTTGATGTTCGAGTCACCGCGGCCGCGGTAGTCCTCGGAGCCGCCGGATATGAGCACCGTGTCGTCGGGCAGGGTCGAGGCCTGCGGGTAACGGGTGCCCTTCTCCAGCTCGGGGCCGTCCTCGAACTTCGGGTCGTCCTCCAGGAGGTCGACGATGCGGGTCTTCTTGCTGGACTTCTTGGACTCGCCGACACCGCCGCCGCCGATGACCATGTACTTCTGGTCCTGCGCGGGCGGCAGCTCCACCGTGTTGGAGGTCTCCAGGAGGTTCGGGTCGCTCATCCCCGGAATCCCCTTCCAGCTGCCCTTGGTCTCCAGGTCCCAGGTGCCGGGCTTGCGGCCGACGTCGTCAGGGCCGTACCCCGCGTTCGAGCCCGAGTAGAAGAGCCTGCCGCTCTGCAGCTGGAAGACGGCCGGGTAGGTCGGGAACTGGCGGACCTGCTTGGTGTAGGTCCACTTCTTGGTCTTGGGGTCGTACAGCTCGTTCTTGCCCGGGACCAGCTGGCCGATCTCGTCGAGGCCGGAGAGGCTGAGCACCTTGCCGTCCGAGAGCGTGGTCAGCGTGGGGTACCAGCGGGCCTCGTTCATCGGGTCGACCTTGATGTACTTCTCGGCGACCGGGTCGAACTCGAAGGCGTCCTTGATCCCCTGGAAGTCCTTCTTGTCCAGGGCGAGCTTCTGCGCGATGCCGTACGTGTTGCGGGTGGCGGCGCCCTTGAGGCCCTGCACGCGGTAGTTGTCCTGCGTGCCGGTCTCGTGCTTCGTGCCGCTCTGCTGCGCCTCCACGTACACCCGGCCGAGGCCCGGTTCGTTGCGCACGAACGCACCGGTCGCCTTGTCGAAGACCTTCTTCGCGCGCTCGACGACGACCGGGTCCTTGGAGACGAACGTCTTGCCGTTCTTCTTGCCGGTGAACTTCGTGCCCGCCGGCAGCGTGATCGGCTTGTCCGGGTCCTCGTTGTGCACCACCATCAGGCCGCCCGCCTTGGTGATGTCGCCCTTGAGCTTCTCGTAGCGCTGGGTGCCGCCGGCTATCAGGAGGTTGCCGTTGGCGAGCTGGGTGTGGCCGGTGCAGAAGAGGTCGACGGGCGTCTTGATCTTCTTGATCGTGTTCTTGACCGGGTCCCACAGGCGGGTGTCGAACTTCTTGGCGTCGAAGTTCTTCTGGTTGTTGCCGGAGCCGGCGACCAGGAGGATCTTGCCGGTGTGCAGGAGCGCCGCGTGGATGGTGTTCTGGCGGTACTCCTCGGGGAAGTTCACGACCTGCCAGTGGCCGTTGTCGGCCTTGTACTCCGGCTTGTTGATCTTGTAGTCGTGGTACTTCTCCGAACCCACGCGCCACAGCCACGGGCCGTTCATCCCGGCCAGCGCTATGACCACCGCCGCGCCTATCGCGATGCGGCGGGCGCGGCGGCGGCTGGAACGGTCTTTCATTTCTTACGTCCCCCAAGGGAAATCTGCATGGTCTGGTCGGTCGCCGCCCAGCTGGGCTTCTGCTGCGGCGCGTGCGGTGCCTGCGGAGGCTGGTGCGCCTGCGGCAGCTGTGCCGTGGCGTCCTCGCCGTCGCGCTGCTGCGGCACCGTCGGGCCCCCGCCCGGCGGCGGCCCCGAAGGCCCGGCACCGTGCCGCGACTTGCTCTTCTTCTTGTCCTGCCGCATGCCCCAGCGCCACGCGAAGATCGGCGCGGCAGTGATCAGGAGGGCGAACGTGGCCCAGATGATCATCGCCGGGTGGACGTGGTCGAACACGAACGCGGCGGCCATCGAACCGGCGAAGACCAGGATGAAGAACAGGTGGATCCGGAAGGTGCCGAACAGGGTGTCCGGGCTCGCCGAATCGCCCTTGGGTGTCACCACGAACTTGCTCTTGCGGCGCAGCACGGCGTCCAGGAGGGAGCGTGCGTAGACAGGTGCAGAAAGCGCCGACATCACCATGCCCGCGATACCGCCGGAGCCCTCGGGCTCGTGCGGCGAGACGTTGTGGCGGCGGTTCCAGATGTAGAGGCCGATCTGCAGCGCCGACGCGTTGCCGTACAGCATCAGCCAGATCGTCGGGTCGATGTTCACGCCCGATGCGCCCATGCCCAGGAACAGCGCGCAGGAGAGCGCGGCCAGGATCCAGTTCATGGCGGACATCGGGTAGAAGATGACCATCATCGTGTAGTTGAAGAGCCGGCCGGGCGGCAGCGAGAACGGCGCCTTCCAGAACTGCTTGAGGATGGTCTCGTACGTTCCGCGCGACCACCGCAGTTGCTGCGTGAAGAAGTCCGTCCAGGCGTTGGGGCCCTCACCGACCGCGAGCACGTCGGGGGTGTAGACCGACTTCCACTTCTTGCCGGTCCCCGGGTTCGTGGCCCGGTGGATCTCGAAGCCGGTCGCCATGTCCTCGGTGATCGAGTCGTACAGACCGCCGATCTGCTTCAGGGCGCTGATGCGTACGGCGTTGCTCGTGCCGACGAACATCGGGGAGCCGTATGCGTTGCCCGCGCGCTGGATCAGGGCGTGGAAGAGGAACTGCTGGGACTCGGCGGCCTTGGTGATGAAGTTGTCGTAGTTGCCGTAGACCTGCGGGCCGATGACGAAGCCGACGTTCTCGTCGCGGAAGAAGCCGAGCATCCGCTCGAGGTAGTTGGGCATCGGGACGTGGTCGGTGTCGACCGATGCGAAGAAGTCGTAGTCGTCGCCGTGCGCGTCCAGCCAGGCGTTGTAGTTGCCGTGCTTGGTCTTGGCGCGGTGCGGGCCCTTGCTCATGTTCCACTTCGCGACGCCCTTGCGGGAGAAGTGGTGCACGCCGAGCCGCTGGCAGACCTCCTTGACGGCGGGGTCGTCGCCCTCGTCGAGGAGCCAGACGTGCATGAGGCCGCGGTGGCGGATCTTGACGGCCGCCTCCAGCGTCTTCGTCACCATCTCAAGGGGTTCCTTGCCGGGCACGAAGGAGGTGAGGAAGGCGACGCGGGTGCCGGTCTCGGGCACCACGGGTATCGGGTCACGGGCGACGAGCGTGGCGTGCGCGTTCGAGAGCACGTTCATACAGCGGAAGAACTCGATCAGACCGATCGAGACGAGCATGACGATGTCGAGCGTGGGCAGCCAGTCGTTGGCGACGTAGTCGCGCTTCGTCCAGTGCGTCGGCTGGAGCAGCCAGGCGAGCAGCACGAGGGAGAGCAGCGGCGCGGCCCCCAGCATCAGCGCGGCTCTGATCCGGTGCGGCTCCTGCGAGAGCAGGGAGCGGTACTGCACCTTGTACGGCTTGGTGGGATCAGGCTGCGTCAGCGGGCCCGCGAGACGGCTGTAGTGCTCGTAGTCGTACTTCGGCAGGGCCTTCTTGATACGCCGGAACCCGCCCGTACGGTGCGATGGCACCCGCAGCTGGGTCGTCTCTGACGGGTCGTTCGGCCGGGCGCCCGTCGGCGTCGACGTCATGAGTCATCCCCCCGCACGCGGTCCCCCGCGTGTTCGTTGGTCCTTCCGCCCGGTCGGATCCCCCTCGACCCTCGCGGACGCATCAGTGGCAGGCCACCGTCCCCTTAGACATGGAACAGCTACCTTCCGGTTGCATGATGCCCCCCTCGGCATCCATTCACGAAAGGGACCCCCCGTCCCTTCCCCCGTGGGCGCCGGTCGGCAGGGCCCCCAACTGCCCCGCACCGTCTGCCTCATGAGAGCCAGTGGCTCCAGCACAAGGTTCTACGCCCGTTGCCATGATCGCAAGAGCGAAACAAGGTGTTTACCGGTCATACGAGCGATTTGAGTTGCCTGTTGAGGCAGGAGCGGTCAATCGCGTTCGAATATTACCGAAGTGTTCCCGTATCGCCCGCTCGGCCCGCAGCACATCGCCGGATCTGACCGCGTCGAGGATCTCCCGGTGCTGGCGGCAGGTGACCTTGGGGTCGTGCGGGACGTCCACCAGGTCGGTGCGTACGTTGTGGAAGGCGTCCCAGAACGCTTCGAGGACCTCGCCGAGCAGCGGATTGCGCAGACAGCGGTAGAGAGTGGCGTGAAATGCGCGGTCGGTTTCGGTGTGAACCGCGCCCGGCCGGCCGTTGTGGCCGTCGTCCGCCGCCGTCTCGCTGTCCATCCGGTCGACGAGGGCGTCCAGTTCGGCCAGATCCGCGTCCGGGATACGGCCGGCGAGGCGCGCGATGAGTCCGGTCTCCACGGCCTCCCGCAGCTCCAGGAGCTGGAGCAGGCTGTCCTCGCCGCGGTAGTGGCCCGCGACCGTCCGGAAGGTGAGGCCCTCGATCATGGGAGCCATCGACATGGGCCCGACATATGTGCCGAAACCGTGCCGGATTTCCACGATGCCCATCGCCTGGAGTGCCTTGAGGGCCTCTCGCACGGAGTTCCGACTGACGCCGAGGCGTTCCATCAGTTCGGGCTCGGTGGGCAGAGAGGCGCCGGAGGGCAGCCGCTGGTCGATGATGAGCTTCTTGATCCGCTCCTGTATGTCGCGCGCCATGGCGCAACGGTAGCGGTACGTGCGCCGGTGGCGGCACGACGAAGGCCCCCCGCGTTAACGGGGGGCCTTCGCTGTCTGTGCGCCGTCAGGGACTCGAACCCCGGACCCGCTGATTAAGAGTCAGCTGCTCTAACCAACTGAGCTAACGGCGCGCGCTGACCTGGAGAACTCTACCGGACTCCGACGGGTGCTCCGGACCATCCCGGCCCGCGCGGGGGGCGCTGAGCCGCATTGCCGGGAGCGGGCCCGGGGGCGGCGGGGGAGGCGAATGCGGGGCGGATCCATCATTCGGACCGTCAACATGCGATATCGCCCGACAGTTGAGAAGCTGACGACTGTGCAGATGCGACGCAGGCATTCTTTCCTGGAGTGTGAGGGGAATCGCATGGAGGTTGCTCCGGTATTCGAGGAATTCAATCCCGAGAGCGACTGCGACTGCCCCGGATGTATTCACCGGCGACGAGCCATGACCCACGCACTTCCCGTACGAGAAGGCGGCCACCCGGCGGCGCACGGAGCGCGGCGCGCCCTCGTCATCGCCGCGGCCGCGGGCACCGTGCTCGGCGGCGGCCAGGTGCTTTCCGCGGCGGCGGCCCCCGGGACCCCGGGCATCCAGGGGGCTCCGCTGGACGAGGACCCGGGTCCCGGGAGTCCGCAGGGCGACACGAGCGCGCTGCACGGAGCGCCGGGGACGCCGGGCGCCCCGGGCCCCGCGACGTCGGCGGCGCGGAGCACGACGCGGGCCGCGATCCTGGCCCGCGCCAAGAAGTGGGTCGCGGCGAAGGTGCCGTACAGCATGGGCACGTACTGGTCCGACGGATACCGGCAGGACTGCTCGGGCTTTGTCTCCATGGCCTGGAATCTCGGCGGCAATGAATGGACGGGCAGCCTCTCCGCGTTCGCGGTGCGCATTACGAAGAGCCAGCTGCAACCCGGCGACATCCTTCTCTTCCACAATCCGGCGAACCCCGAGAAGGGTTCGCACGTGACGATTTTCGGCGGCTGGGCGAACGCGGCGCACACGCAATACGTCGCGTACGAACAGGCCCGCCCGAGCGCCCGCAAGCGGACGACTCCCTATGCCTATTGGAGCAATGGGAGCCGCTATCTGGCGTACCGCTACAAGGGGGTGAAGGGGGGAGCTCCCGGTGGCTCGGGGCCGAGCACGGGGACGCGCTACCCCGGCGCGGGCTCGTTCGGTCCCGGCGCCGACAACAAGTACGTCACCCAGCTCGGCAAGGCCCTGGTCGCCAGGGGCGGCGCCCGCTTCTACACGTCCGGTCCGGGCCCGCGCTGGAGCGACGCGGACCGCAGGGCCACGCAGGCGTTCCAGCGGGCGCAGGGCTGGACCGGCGGGGACGCGGACGGTCTGCCGGGGCCCGCGACCTGGTCGTACCTGATGACGGGCAAGGGCCGCGACATCCCCCGGGCGGGGGCGGGCGCGAGCGGCACGCAGGGCAAGGCGCCCGCGTACCCGGGCCGTGGGGTGTTCCGCCCCGGCCAGTCCAGCCCCTCGGTCGAGCAGCTCGGCAGGCAACTGGTGAAGAAGGGCTTCGGCAAGCACTACGCCCAGGGCCCCGGCCCGCGCTGGAGCGAGAGCGACCGCCGCAACGTCGAGGCGTTCCAGCGGGCGCAGGGCTGGCGAGGGGCGGCGGCGGACGGGTATCCGGGGCCGGAGACCTGGCGGCGGTTGTTCGCATGAGCCTGGTGAGTGGAGCGGCATGAGTGGATCGGCGGCGCACATGAGACGCGGGCACGGAGCTGACCGGGTCGCGGGTGCGACCGGGGCACGCGTGTGGTCGGGGCGCAGATGCGACCGGGCTGCTGGTGTGGCTGGGGTGCGGGTTGGGTCGGGGCGTGGAGGTGGCTGGATGGTGGATGAGGCTGGGGTGCGGGTCGGGACGGGGCGCGGAGGTGGCCGGATGGTGGATGAGGCTGGGGTGCGAGTGAGGCCAGGGCACGGACGTGACCGGGTTGCTGGTGTGGCTGGGGCGCGGGTCGGGACGGGGCACGGATGTGACCGGATGGCGGGTGTGGCCGGGGCGCGAGTTGGGCCGGGGCACGGATGTGACCGGGTTGCTGGTGTGGCTGGGGCGCGGGTCGGGTCGGGGCGCGGAGGTGGCCGGATGGCGGGTGTGGCTGGGGTGCGAGTCGGGCCGGGGCACGGAAGTGACCGGATGACGGATCAAGCCGGGGCGCGAGTGAGGCCGGGGCACGGATGTGACCGGGTTGCGTACGAGATCGAGGCACGTATGAGGCGGAGGCAAGGATGAGTGCGACAGCGGCATCACGGTCACAGACCCCCCAGCCCGAGGAACCGCAGGTCGCCGGCGCCCCCGACTCGACGCCTGCCCGCCCGCCGCGCCTGATCCACAGCGAGGCCACCACCGAGATCCCCATCCACCTGCTCTTCCGTGACGACCCCGGTGAGCCCGGGGTGTCGCTGCCGCCCGCCGTGGTGCGGCGCAGGCAGGGGACGGGGGAGCAGCCGCGCACCGCCCGGCGGCCCGCGCCTCCGGTGGCCCGCCCGCTGCCCGAGGTCGACCCGTCCCTCGGCGAGCGCCCCGCGTCCGTGCTGCCCGGTGCGGTCGGGGTGATCGGCGGGGCCGCGGGCGTCGCCGGGTGCGCGGCCGCGCTGTGCTGGGCGGGGGTGCTGCCCGAGCCGGTGGCGCAGGCGGCGGGGCTGCCCTGGTCCGACGAGTACGACGCGTACGCCGGGCTCGGCCTCGCGCAGTGGGCCTCGCTCGCCGGGTCGGGTGCGCTCGCGCTGTTCGGGTTCGGGGGCCTCGCCCGTGGCCGGGTCGGCACGGCGTGGGTGCTCACGCTCTTCGGCAGGTACCGCGGCAGCGTCCGCCGCACCGGGCTGATGTGGGTCAACCCGCTCCTCCTGCGCCGCCGCGTCGACGTACGCCTGAGGCACTGGCGCAGCGAGCCGATGCCCGCGGTGGACCGGGGCGGGGTCGCGCTGCGGGTCGTCGTCCTCGTCGTCTGGCGGGTCAAGGACGCGGCGCGTGCGACGCTCGGCGTCGCCGACCACCAGGAGTACTTGCGCGAGTGCGTCGAGGCGGCGACGGCCCGCGTCCTGTCCCGCCTTCCCGCCGACGCCTTCCACGACGACACCGCGACCCTGCGCGACGCGGATGCCGTCGGCGACGCGCTGACCCGGATGCTCGCGGTGGAGGCCGAGCCGGTCGGCATCGAGATCTTCTCGGCCCAGCCGACCCGGATCGAGTACGCCCCCGAGATCGCCGACACCATGCGCCTGCGCCGGGTCGCCGCCCTGGACGCACGGCACCGCGACAGCGTGCTCACCTCGGTGGTGGACTCCGTCGAGGACACGGTGACCCGGCTGACCACCCGCGGCCTGGTCGAGCTCGACGACTACGAGCGCAAGGCCTTGGTCAAGGACCTGACGGTGGCGTTCTATACGGGGCATGGAGACCGCTGACCACACCGCTGACCACACGGCCGACCACTTCGCCCCCGACCTCGCGGCCCTCGCCCGGGACGCCCGGAGGCTGACCGCGGACCGGCCCCGCACCCTCCTCGGGATCGCGGGGCCGCCCGGCGCGGGCAAGTCGACGTTGGCGCGGGCGCTGGTGGCGGAGATCGGCGAGGGCGCCGCGTATCTCCCGCTCGACGGTTTCCACCTCTCGAACGACCAGCTGGAGCGCCTCTCCCTCACCTCCCGCAAGGGTTCGGAGCCGAGCTTCGACGTCCGCGGATACGTCGCGCTGCTCACCCGTGTGCTCCAGGACACCGGGCACGACATCTACGTACCCGATTACGACCGCACGCTCCACGAGCCCGTGGCCGCCCGTCACCGTGTGCCGCCGAGTGCCCGTCTCGTCGTCACCGAGGGGAACTACCTGGCCTGCGATCTGCCCGGCTGGCGCGACGCGCGGCGGCTCATGGGGGAGTGCTGGTACGTGCAGGCACCTGCGGAGGTACGCCAACTGCGCCTTGTCGAGCGCCAGTTGGCGGGCGGGCGGACGGCCGAGGGGGCGGCCGAGTGGGTGGCGACTAATGACGGTCCCAACGGTGACCTCGTGGAGAAGTCGCGTGGGCGCTGCGATCGGATCGTCTCCACTATTGGTATGGACATGTTCAACTACCGCCCATAATCTGGGCTTGGTCTAGACCGCAGTACTCACTGCACCCACTGCTCTCACTGCATCCGCAGTGCCGCAGGCGCGCGCACGGTTCACGGAACCCCCACGTTTCCCCTGGAGCGGCAGCATGCGAAACAAGAAGATGTACGCGGCCATGCTCGGCGCCACCACGTTCGGGGCCCTCGCGCTCTCGTCCGGTGGAGCGAGCAGTCACGGCTACACCGATCTGCCTGCAAGCCGCCAGATCAACTGTGCCAACGGCACGGTGAGCGGCTGCGGTTCCATCCAGTACGAACCCCAGAGCGTCGAAGGCCCGAAGGGCTTCCCCGCCTCCGGTCCGGCCGACGGCAAGATCTGCTCGGCGGGCGTCAGCGGCTTCGACGCGCTCAACCAGCCGAAGGCGCCGGGCGGCGGTGCCTGGCCGACGACCAGTGTGAGTGCTGGTCAGAACTACAGCTTCCGCTGGCAGTTCACGGCGCGTCACCGCACCACCGACTTCAAGTACTACATAACCAAGCAGGGTTGGGACGAGAGCAAGCCGGTGACCCGGGCCGCCCTCGAAACGGCCCCGTTCCTCAACGTCCCCTACAACGGGCAGCAGCCGCCCGCCACGCTCTCGCACTCCGGGACGATTCCCGGCGGCAGGAGCGGACACCACGTGATCGTCGCGGTGTGGACGGTCCACGACACGGCGAACGCGTTCTACGCCTGCTCCGACGTCAAGTTCTGAGTACGTCCAGTTCTGAACACGTCAAGTTCTGAGCAGGGCTTGAGGCTCCACGGCACTCCCCGCGGGTAGGTTCTGCGCACGCCGTCCACGACCGGGACGGCGTGCGCAGAACGGCCATACCCAGCAACGCCCAGCAATACCGACTATCGGGGGACAGTCATGGAGTTCATGTTCGTCGCGGTGCCCGTGTTCATCGCCGCGGTGGCGATCGTGATGGCGGTCAAGGTGGCCAGGCGCGCCCTGGAGCTGAGGCAGGCGTGGGCGAGCGGCCTGACGGCTGAGGCGCGCTGCCTGCGCACGTACACCACGACGAGGCGCCACAGCGACAGCAGCCACACCACCACGACGCTGCGCCACGTCTACGAGTTCACGCCGTCCACGGGCCGCCCCGTCAGGTTCGAGGAGGAGAACGGCCCCGCGACGACCATCGAGGGCGACTTCGTCACCGTGCACTACGCGGCGGGCCGCCCCGAGAAGGCGACGGCGCACGCGCCGAGCCCCGTCAAGAACGCGGCGAGCGCGATCGGTCAGCTCTGCTTCCTCGCCGCCATGCTCGCCTTCTGCGTCTACTTCACCGTGTCGGCGAACGACCTGTTCGGGTCAGACCTTCCGTAGTCGCCCTCCAAATCTGACGCACCATCAATTATGGTGCGCGGCCATGGAGTCCACCGGGAGTACCGTCGCGGAACTCGTGCAGGCCCGCTGGGGCGACCACCGCCCCGGGCTGCGCTTCGAGCACCAGGAACTCACCCACCACCAGGTCGCGGCGGGCGCGGCGGCCAGGGCGGCGCTCCTCGCCGACCTGCTGCCGAGAGGGGCCGAGCCGCACGTCGGCGTCCTGCTCGACAACACCCCCGAGTACCCGCTGTGGCTGAGTGCGGCGGCGCTCGCGGGTGCGGCGGTGGCGGGCATCAACCCCACGCGCAGGGGTGCGGAACTGGCCCGCGACATCGTGCACACGGACTGCCGGATCCTGATCACGGAGCGGGCACACCTCCCGCTCCTCGACGGACTCCAACTCCCCGGCATACGCATCCTGGTGACGGATACGGACGCCTACGCCGAACTGCTCGCGCCCTACGCACAAGCGCGCCCGGAGACATCGCGGGCGGCGACACCGGCGAGCCGCATGCTCCTCTACTTCACCTCCGGTTCGACGGGGGCGCCCAAGGCCGCGATCTGCAGCCAGGGCCGTCTCGCGGCGGCGGGCCAGTCCCTGGTGAGCCACTTCCGGCTCGGCCCGGAGGGCGTCCACTACATCTGCATGCCCATGTTCCACGGCAACGCGGTGATCGCGGACTGGGCGCCCGCGCTGGCGGGCGGGGCGGGGGTGGCGCTGCGGCGCCGGTTCTCGGCCTCGGCGTTCCTGGACGACGTACGGGCCTATGGGGCCACGTACTTCACGTACGTGGGCAGGGCGGTGCAGTACATCCTCGCGACGCCCGATGGTCCCGACGACACGGAGAACCCCCTGCGGATGGGCTTCGGCACGGAGGCCGGGGCGGTGGACGCGGCGCGCTTCGAGAAGCGGTTCGGTGTGCGGCTCGTGGAGGGGTACGGCTCATCGGAGGGCGGCGCGGCGATCCAGCGGACGCCGGGGACGCCGGAGGGGGCGATCGGGCGCGGGGCGCCGGGGGACGAGCTGGCGGTGGTGGACCCCGCCACGAGGGAGGAGTGCCCGCCCGCCGTCTTCGCGGCGGACGGACGGCTCCTGAACGGGGATGAGGCGATAGGGGAGTTGGTGAACAAGGGCCGGACGCCCTTCGAGGGGTACTGGCGCAACGCGGAGGCGGATGCGGCGCGGCTACGGGACGGGTGGTACTGGACAGGGGATCTCTTCTACCGGGACGGGCAGGGGTTCCTCTACTTCGCGGGCCGCACGGACGACCGGCTGCGGGTGGACAGCGAGAACCTGGCGGCGGCGATGATCGAGGGCATTCTCGCGCGGTGGGAGGGGGTGGCGGCGGTCGCGGTGTACGCGGTGCCGGATCCTGTGGCGGGGGATCAGGTGATGGCCGCGGTGTGTCCGCGGGCGGGGGTGGCGTTCTCTCCGCTCGCCTTCGCCGAATTCCTGCTGTCGCAGCCGGACCTGGGTACGAAGATGGCGCCCCGCTTTGTGCGGGTTGCTCGGGAGATGCCGGTGACCGCCACGAACAAGGTGGCGCGGGGCGCCTTGCGCAGGGAGGGGTTTCGCTGCGGGGATCCTGTGTGGTGGCGTCCTGACCCCGGGGCGGGGGCCTACCGCCGGTTCACCCCGGCGGACGAGTCCGCGCTGCTGGGGCAGTATCGCGCCCAGGGGCGGGAGGGGCTGCTGCCGGGGCCGCATGGACCTCTCCCGCCCATCCGCCCGTAACCCCGCATCCGCCCCTGCACGAACAGGCCTTTCCCGCCCACCCACCCGTTACCCGGTAGTCGGCCACGCACGTGAGGGGACGTGCCGGTATGTCCGCCCGGAGCACGGTTCGCGGCACTCCAGCAGCGAAGCAGCAGTCGCGGCCACCGGACGATAGCGAGGACGGACATACCGGCGCGGCCCCGCCCGCCCCCCCCCGGCATACCGTGGGCCCCATGGCCAGGGAGAGCGTAAGAGTGGCGTTGGGGCGGCGCGGCTATCTGGGGAGCAGCGCGCCCGGCAGGGCTGTGGCGTACCTCGTCGGGGGCGTGCTGCTGGGCGCGCTCGTTCTCGTGGGCGGGCTGGCGCTGGCCCTCCTCGGCGGGGTGCTGGTCGTCGTACTCGTCGGGATTCCCCTCCTCGGCCTTCTCGCCTTCGCCGGCATCCCCGTCGCCGCCCTCGAACGCCGCCGCCTCACCCTCGTCGACCCCGCACCCCCCGCCCCCACCCCCCACCGAACCCCCGAAGCCCCCGGCATCCCCGCCTGGTTCAAGCTGCGCGTCAAGGAGCAGGCCACCTGGCGCGAGCTCGCGTACACCGCGCTTCTCGCCCTGGTCCTGTGGCCCCTCGACCTCCTCGTGCTCGCCTGCACCCTCGGCGCCCCCGCCCTCCTCATCGGCGCCCCGGCCCAACTCGCCCTGGACGGCGGCGAGATCCGCGCCGCCAAGCTCTGGCTCGTCAGTGACTATCCGCACGCCTTCGCCATCGCCCTCCTCGGCCTTGCCCTGCTCGCCCCACTCCTCTATCCCCTCGGCGCCTACGCCACCGCCCGCGCCGCCCTCGCCCGTCTCCTCCTCGCCCCGCGCGAGGCCGAGTTGACCCACCAGCTGGCAGAAGTGACCCGCTCCAGGGCCCGCCTGGTCGACGCCTTCGAAGCCGAACGGCGGCGGATCGAGCGGGACCTGCACGACGGGGCCCAGCAGCGCCTGGTCGCGCTGACCATGACCCTGGGCCTCGCCCGGCTCGACGTCACCCCCGGCAGCCCCCTCGCCGCCCAGCTCGCCACCGCCCACGACGAGGCGGGGAACGTACTGACCGAACTGCGCGAGCTCATCCGGGGCATCCACCCCCAGGTCCTCGTCGACTACGGTCTCGCCGCCGCCATCGAGGACGCGGCCGAACGCTCCCCGATCCCCGTCGACACCGACCTGGACGGCCTGCCCCGCCTGCCCGAACCCGTCGAATCCGCCGGGTACTTCACCACCCGCGAGGCCCTCACCAACATCGCCCGCCACAGTGAAGCCCCCCGCGCGCACATCACCGCCCGCCATGAGCACGAAACCCTCCGCATCGACGTGCGCGACAACGGCAAGGGCGGTGCCGATCCCGGCCGCGGCACCGGCCTCACCGGCCTGGCGGACCGCATCGCGGTGCTCGATGGCACACTGACCGTCACCAGCCCGCCCGGCGGCCCGACCGTACTGTCCGTGGAGATCCCGTGCCGAGCCCAGCAACCCCGAGCCCTCACCACCGACTGAGGATCGTCGTCGCCGAGGACAGCGTGCTGCTCCGCGAAGGGCTCGTCGGCCTGCTCACCCGCTTCGGCCACGAGGTGCCCGCCGCGCTCGGCGACGCGGAGGGGCTGCGCGCCGCCGTCGAGGAGCACGCACCGGACCTCGTCCTCACCGACGTACGCATGCCGCCCACCTTCCAGGACGAAGGCCTGCGCGCCGCACTCGCCCTGCGTGCCGAACGGCCGAAGCTCCCGGTCCTCGTGCTCAGCCAGTACGTGCAGCGTTCGTACGCCGCCGAGCTCCTGGACACCGGCGAAGGCACCGGCGTCGGCTATCTGCTCAAGGACCGGGTGGGCCAGGTCGAGCAGTTCGCCGACGCGGTGACGCAGGTGGCGGCGGGCGGCACGGTCGTGGACCCGGAAGTCGTACGGCAGTTGATCAGGCGCCGCCGCGACCCCCTCGAACAGCTCACGCCGCGCGAGCGCGAGGTGCTCGGCCTGGTGGCCGAGGGCAGGTCGAACGCGTCGATCGCCGCCGAACTCGTCGTCAGCGAGGCCGCGGTGGGCAAACACATCGGCAACATCCTGGGAAAGCTCGACCTGCCGCCCGCGGACGGCACCCACCGCAGGGTGCTCGCCGTCCTCGCGTATCTGAGGGCCTGAGCCAGCACAGCCAGCACGGCCAGGACAGCCAGCACAGCTCGGACAGCCAGGACAGCCCGGAAAGCGTGCATCATGCACTGGCCACCGGTCTGGTCCATTACGATCCTGAACCATGAGCACGTCAGACCAGATACCGGCAGTACGGGCAGGCCTCACGCCGCGCCAGGCACGGCGCATACGGATCGCCGCGGCCTCGGTGCTGATGGCCGCGGCGGCCGTGGTGCTCGCCGTGCGCCTGGCGAGCCGGTCGTCCGTCCTGGTGGTGGGGGTGTACGGGCTGCTGCTCGTCCTCTGCGGCCTGGTGATCGAACTCAGCAGGCGCGGACGGACCCGGCTCGGCAGCTACCTCCTCGCCGTCGGCCTGGTGGCCGCGCTGCTCATGGACTGGGTGGTGCTTGCCTGACCGGCACGGGGGCGGCCGTCGGCGCCTCGCGCAGCCCGTACCGCTGATGGATCCTCCGCAGCGGCGCCGGTGCCCACCAGGCGCGGCGGCCGAGCAGCGTCATCGTCGCCGGGACGAGGAACATCCGGACCACGGTCGCGTCGATGAGCACCGCGAGCGTCAGGCCGAGCCCGATCTGCAGGATCGGTGAGAAGCCGCCGGTCATGAAGCCGCCGAAGACGATCGCGAGCAGCAGCGCCGCACAGCTGACGACGCGGCCCGAGCGGCGCAGCCCCTCGACGGTGGCGGCACGGTGGTCGCCGGTCTCCAGCCACGCCTCCCGCATCCGGGACAGGATGAACAGCTCGTAGTCCATGGCGAGTCCGAACGCGATGGCGATGATCAGCGGCGGCGCGGTCAGGCTCAGCGCCCCGAGCCCCTCACCGCCGAGCAGCCCCGCGGCGTGCCCGTCCTGGAACACCCACACCACGACGCCGAGCGCGGCGCCCAGGCTGAGCAGGGTGGTGGCGAGCGTACGCAGCGGGAGCAGCAGCGAGCCGGTGAAGGCGAAGAGCAGGGCGAACAGGGCGACCAGGACGGTGAGTACGGCCCAGGGCGCGCGCTCGGCGAGCATCGAACGGAAGTCGACGAGGCTCGCGGCGTTGCCGGTGACCCGGACCGGCTCGTCGCCGCGCAGGTCGCGCACCTGCTCCACGAGCCGGGTGGCGGCCGGACCGTCGACGGATCCGGTCGGCGTGAGTTCGAGCAGGACCGTGCCGTCGGAGAGCCGCTCGCTGTCGGCCGACCTGATCCCGGGCAGGGCCCGGATCTTGTCCTCGCAGTCGGGTTCGGCGCCGGGCCCGATGAGCACCTGGACCGGGTCGGTGTCCGTCCCCGCCGGATAGTGCTCGCGCACGGTGTCGTACAGCTGCCGCGCCTCGGTGTCGTGCGGGAGCTGCCGGGCGTCCCCGATGTTGATCCGCATCCCGAAGGCGGGCAGCGCGAGGAAGGTGAGCACGGCGACGGCGGTGCCGGCCACGGCCAGGGGGCGCCGGGCGGAGAAGAGGGCGAGGCGGGCGAAGAAGGCGCCGGGTTCGGGGGCGGGTGCGCCACTGGCCGCCCTTCCTCGACGCCAAATTGCTTTCTTCGTACGGGACTTCGTCCCTGACGGCGTGATCTTGCCGCCGAACAGGGCGAGCAGCGCCGGAAGGAGCGTCAGCGCCGCCAGCATGTCGACGACGACCACCGCACCGGCCGCCAGGCCCATGCTGCGCAGGAAGGGGCTGGGGAACCAGACGAGCCCCGAGAGGCTGATGGCCACCGTCAGGCCGGAGAAGAGGACGGTGCGTCCGGCGTGGGCGACGGTCGCGTGCACGGCCTGCGCCACGTCCTGCGTCTTTCCCCGCTCCTCTGTCCTCCCCGTCTCCTCTGTCTTCCCCCGCTCCTCGCGGAAGCGGATCACCATCAGGAGCGCGTAGTCGACGGCGAGACCGAGGCCGAGCATGGTGACGATCTGCACGGCGTAGACGGAGATCTCGGTGAACTGGCTGAAGCCGTAGAGGGTCAGGAACGCACCGGCCACGCCGCTCACGGTGACCAGGAGGGGGAGACCGGCGGCCCGCAGCCCGCCGAAGATGAGCAGGAGGACGACCAGTACGGCGGGCAGGGTGATCAACTCGGCCTGTGCGACGTCCTCTTGAGCCCTGCCGCCCATCTGCTCGCCGAGCAGCGGCCCGCCGCTCACCGCCACGTCACCGGCGGTGATCTCACGCAGGCGGTCGGCCGCGTCGCCGACGGCCTCCTCCTCGGCGTCGTCGTCGAGGCCGCCCTTGAGGACGACGGGGACGAGCAGGGCCTTGCCGTCCTGGGCGACAAGGCCTCGGGTGGTGTACGGATCCGGCACCTGGGCGATGCCCGGCTGCCTCCGTACGTCGGCCACGGCGTCGTCCACCTGCGCGCGGACCCGTGGGGATTCGACGTCCGGGCCCGACACCATGGCGCTGAAGTCCTCGCCGTCCGGGGTGAGTTCGGCCAGGCGTTCCTCGGTGACGACGGACTCGCTGCCGGGGACGTCCTCGACCGACGAGGTCAGGTCGCCGAAGACCCGGGTGCCGAAGCCGAGACCCAGGACGAGGAGAAGGAGCCAGATGAGGACGACGGTTCGGGGGCGTCGGGTCGCTGAGCGGGCGAGGGCGGCCAACATGGGCTCTGCCTCCTCCATGGACGGGGTCCGGGTCGCCCCTCAGCGTCGCCCTCCGCCGCGCGTGGCGGATCGCCGTGGCGGGCGGTCTTGCGTTCTCCCCCGAGCGGGGTAGACCTCCGTCGGGCGGGGGAGGCGGCGGCAGGTCGGTGAGTGGCCCTAGCTCCCCGGAACCACGAGCCCCGTCTCGTACGCGCAGATCACCGCCTGCACCCGGTCCCGCAGCCCCAGCTTCGACAGGACGTTGCTGACGTGGGTCTTCACCGTGTGGTCGCTGACCACGAACGACGCCGCGATCTCCGCGTTCGAGAGCCCCCGGGCAAGCAGCCGCAGCGTCTCCTCCTCGCGGGCGGTGAGCACCGAGAGGCGTTCGGCGGGCGACACGGCAGGTGCGTCGGACTCCGTGCGGCGGCGCCGGACCACGTCCGCCACCAGGCGCCGCGTCACCGAGGGAGCGAGCAGGGAGTCCCCGGCCGCCACGACCCGCACCGCGTGCACCAGGTCGTCCCTGCGGACGTCCTTGAGCAGGAAGCCGCTCGCCCCTGCGTACAGCGCCTCGTACACGTACTCGTCGAGGTCGAACGTGGTCAGCATGACGACCCGGCAGCTGGACTGCGCGCACACCTGGCGGGCCGCCTCGATGCCGTCCATCCCCGGCATGCGGATGTCCAGGAGGATGACGTCGGGGGCGTGCAGGCGCACCGCCGCCACCGCCTCGGCGCCGTCACCCGCCTCCGCCACCACCTCGATGTCGGGCTGTGCCTCAAGGATCATGGAGAAGCCGCTGCGCACCAGCTCCTGATCGTCGGCGACCGCCACCCGGATGCTCATCCCCCAAGGATGCCGTGGGCAGCGTGACGGCGACACGGAATCCACCATCGGGTCCGTTCCCGGCCTCGGTGGTGCCACCGCAGGCGGCGGCGCGTTCCCGGATGCCGACCAGGCCGTGCCCCGCGCCCTGCGCGCCGGAGAGCCCGGCTCCGTCGTCCTGGATCCGCAGCCTCAACTCGGCCGCGTACCAGGTCAGTTGAATGGTCACCGTCGCCGCTCCCGCGTGCTTGACGCAGTTGGTCAGCGCCTCCTGGACGATGCGGTACGCGGCCACCTCGACGTCGGGCGGGAGCGGACGGGGCTCTCCCTCTTCCGTCAACTCCACGCGCAGGCCCGCCTGTTCGACCAGTGCGGCCAGCTCAGGGAGCGCCGCGAGCGTCGGCTGCGGGTCCCGTCCGGCGTCCGGCGCCGTCGACTCCCTCAGGACGCCCAGGATCCGCCGCAACTGCACCATCGCGTCGCGCCCCGCGCCGGCGATCGCTTCGAACGCCCCCACCGCACGGTCCGGATCGCTGCGGACGACCACGGGTCCCGCCTCTGCCTGGACCACCATCAGGCTCACCGCGTGGGCGAGGATGTCGTGCATGTCGCGGGCGATCCTGGACCGCTCCTGGCCGACCGCACGCGCCGTCTCGGTGGCGCGCTCCCGCTCCAGGCGCCGGGCCCGGTCCTCCAGGGCCGCGGTGTACGCGCGCTGCACGCGGGCGAAGGCACCCAGGGCGTACGCGCTGACGAGGCTGAGCAGGTGGAAGGGGTACTCGTACGGCTCGGCGTGCTCCTTGAAGGCCATGGTGACGGCGGCCCCCGTCAGCCAACCGGCGAGCATGACGCGCCGTTTCAGCGGCGTGCTCAGGGCGGCCACGGTGTAGAGGGCGACCATGCCGCCGAAGCAGACGTCGGGCGGCGGCCGGTGGTAGAGCGCCATGACGGGCGTGAAGACGGCGATCACGGAGGCACAGGCGAAGGGCGCGCGGCGCCGCCAGATCAGCGGCGCCGCGGTCCCGGCACCGAGGGCGAACCCGGCCGCGCTCAGCGGGTCGCCGCCCTCGTCGGGGAAGAGGAACTGGAGCGAGACGGCGAAGAGCACCAGGGCGGCGAGCGCGGTGTCCACGACGTAGGGGTGGGCGGTGTGGGTGGTGCGCAGCCGGGACAGGGCGGGGAAGGGACGTTGCATCGGCGGGCTCCTCGGGGCAGGAGGCCGTGCCAGTATCGCGGCGGCCCGGCGGCGCTGTCCTCACCGGTGCGGGGGATATGTGCGGGGCGAAGGCGTCTGCGGTTCTCCGCAGGGTCCTCAGGACTCCAGGTACCGCAGCACCGCGAGCACCCGGCGGCTGTAGCCGGTGGTGCGCGAGAGGTCGAGCTTGTCGAAGATCGTGTTGAGGTTCTTCTCGACCGCGCTCAGCGAGATGTGCAGCTTCTGCGCGATGGCCGCGTTGGTGTGGCCCTGCGCGAGCGCCTCGATGACGGTGCGCTCGCGGGGCGTGAGGCGGGAGAGGGGGTCGGTGTGCGTGGTGCGGATGACCAACTGCCGTACGATTTCCGGGTCGATGGCGGCGCCGCCCGCGTGGATCCGCTCCAGCGAGTCGAGGAACTCGTCGACCTGCGCGACACGGTCCTTGAGGAGATAGCCGACCCGCTCGGCGTTCGGAGTGAGCAGCTGCGCCGCGTAGTTGCGCTCCACGTGCTGGGAGAGCACGAGCACGCCGACCCCGGGCCAGCGCTCGCGGATCTCCACCGCGGCGCGCAGCCCCTCGTCCGTGTGGGTCGGCGGCATCCGGATGTCGGTGACCACGACGTCCGGCGTCCGCGCCTCCACCTCACGCAGCAGCGACACGGCGTCACCCACCCCGGCGAGCACCTCGTGCCCCTCCTCGGCGAGCAGCCGGATCAGCCCTTCGCGCAGCAGGGTCGAGTCCTCGGCGAGCATTACGCGCACGGCAGCTCCGCGGTGATGGTGGTGGGCCCCCCGGAGGGGCTGTGGACGTCCAGTCTGCCGTCGAGCGCGGCCACCCGGCTGTGCAGCCCGGTCAGACCGCTGCCCGCCGGGTCGGCGCCGCCGACGCCGCTGTCGCGGACCAGGACGGCCAGGTAGGTGCCGTGTCCCTTGACGCTGACGAAGATGTCCGCTGCGGACGCGTGCTTGGCCGCGTTGGTCACGGCCTCGGACACGACGAAGTAGGCGGCCGTCTCGATGGCCGCGGGCAGCGGCTCGGGAACGTCGTACTCGATCCTCATCGGGATGCCGCACCGCTCACGGACCCCGCCGAGCGCCTCCTGCAGACCGAGGTTGTCCAGGGCCGACGGATAGACGCGCCAGGCCACTTCGCGCAGTTCGGTGAGCACTTCCCGCGACTCCCTGTGCGCCTGCTCCAGGAGGGCGTCAGACTGCTCCGGCGTCTTGCCGCGGCGGGCACGGCCGAGCAGCATGGCAAGGGCCACGAGGCGCTGCTGGACGCCGTCGTGCAGATCGCGCTCGACGCGCCGCCGCTCCGCGTCCACCGCCCGCACCACCGCGGCGCGGCTCGCGGCCAGTTCCTGGATGCGCCGCTCCAGGAGCTCGCGCTCGGAGGGCCCGAAGCACTCGCGGGCCAGGCGTGCGTCCAGGGCGGCCAGCGAGTTCAGGCCCTGGACGTCGAGGAAGAGCAGGACGCCGCCGAGCACCACCTGGGTAAGCAGCTCCTGCCAGGTCAGCGTGGACCGGGCGACGCCCGCGGCGAGCAGCCCGGCCAGGACGACCCCGAAGACGAGCAGTCCGACCACGACGCCGCACAGCAGCCCGGCGTACGTACGGGCCGCGAGGTAGCGCAGCACCCGCTGGTCGGAGGCGTGGTGCTCCGGGAACCTGTCACGGAAGAAGACCGAGCGCCTCGCGCGCTCGATGGCGGTGAGCCTGCGGGCCCCCGAGGCGAGCAGGGCGTGGGCCCGGCCTCGGGTGCGCGGCCACAGCAGGAAGGCGCCGAGCAGGGCGCCGGCCAGGATGAAGTACAGCAGGCCGAGGAGGGCGGTGAAGCAGCTGAGCAGGACACCGGTGGCCCTCAGGAGGCGCGCCGTCGGCTTCGACGGGGGCGGGGCACCGTCCATCGGCCGTGGACCGAGCGGCGGCAAGAGACGATGGGTGTCCGTACCTGCCAGATCCCCCTTCACGCCTGCCGACACTAGTGACGCCGCCCAGAGGCGGCAAGATCGCCCGACTGCTTCCTGGACCGGACGCGCCTGATCACGTAGAGGGCGACGGCGGCGAGGACCAGGACGAGGACGGCCTTGGACAGGAATCCGACGTAGGTCTCCACGGCGTCCCACTGGTCGCCCAGCCAGTACCCCGCCATCACGAGGACCGAGTTCCAGACCAGGCTGCCGAGGGTGGTCAGGGACAGGAAGACCGGCAGCGGCATGCGCTCGACACCGGCCGGTACGGAGATGAGGCTGCGGAAGATCGGCACCATGCGGCCCAGGAGGACGGCCTTGGTGCCGTGCTTGGCGAACCACCGCTCGGTGCGCTCCAGGTCGGAGCCCTTGACCAGCGGCAGCCTGGCCCAGATGGCGTGCATGCGCTCACGGCCGAACAGCACGCCGATCCAGTACAGGACGGCGGCGCCGACCACGGAGCCGAGCGTGGTCCAGAACAGCGCGGACGCCAGGCTGATCACGCCCTGCCCCGCGGCGAAGCCGGTCAGCGGCAGGATCACCTCGCTGGGCAGCGGCGGGAAGAGGTTCTCCAGGGCGATGGCGAGACCGGCTCCCGGGCCGCCCATGGTGTCCACGAGGTCGGCCGCCCAGCCCGCTATGCCGCCCGCGGGTTCCTGGGGGAGGGCGAGGGTCACGAGATCCATGCGGTTTCTCCAAGCTGGCGGGGCGGCGGCTGTGGCACAGCCGCCGGGCTTCATCAGCAACGCTAGAAACCGTGGGCCGGCGGCGGTATGCGGGTTGCCGTCGATCAGGGTGGGGTTTTCCGCAGGTTTCCCAAGGCTTCCGAAGGCGTCCGAAGGTTTCCGGGAAACGCGAAAGGGCTTCTCGGAAATCCGAGAAGCCCCAGGTCAGCGACCTAATCGCTAGTGCGCCGCCAGGGACTCGAACCCCGGACCCGCTGATTAAGAGTCAGCTGCTCTAACCAACTGAGCTAGCGGCGCCTGCTGACTCAAAAATAATACCTGCTCCCGCAGGGTGCTCAGGACCGCCCCTAGATCGCCAGAGACAGCAGCACCGGCGCCGCCCCGCGATTGAGCGTCTCGGCCGCTTCCCGCAGCCGGTGTGCGTGCTCCACCGGCAGGGACAGCGCGAGGCAGCCGACCGCGGAGCCCGCGGTGATGGGGACGGCGGCGCAGACCGTGCCGACCGCGTACTCCTGGAGGTCCAGGACCGGGACGGTGGCGGGCTGGGCCGCGAGGTGGCTCAGGAGGACCCGCTCGTTCGTGATCGTCCGCGAGGTGAGGCGGGCCATCTTGTGGCGGGAGAGGTGGTCCCTGCGGCCGTTCAGGTCGAGCTGGGTCAGCAGGCTCTTGCCGACCGCGCTGGCGTGCGCGGAGGAGCGGAAGTCCACCCACTCGTTGACCTTCGGGGTGCGGGGGCCGTCCGCGCAGTCGGTGATCTTGATTTCGCCGTCCTCGTACCGGCTGAAGTAGACGGCCGCGCCGATCGAGTCGCGAAGACCGTCGAGCGTCACCTGGAGCTTGTCCCGCAGCGTCTGGTCGCGGCGCTGGGCCGAGCCGAGGCGGGCGAGGGATTCACCGGTGACGTACGCGCCGTCGGCGATCTGCTCGATGTAGGCCTCGCGGCGCAGCATGCGCAGCAGGGCGGCCAGCTGGGGGGCGGGAAGGTCGATCTGCCGGGCGAGCTCGGCTTCGGTCACGCCGGTGTCGTGCTTGGAGACGATTTCGAGCACCCGCAGGGCGCTCTGTACCGAGTGCTGCGGCGTGGTCGGCTCATGCTTCAGCGCCACGGCTTCCCCCTGCGTGGAACGGTTCCGGACAGCTGGGCTCGTCCCACGATAGCCGCCAAGGGCCCCATATGGAGCGGCTGTTGACGAGATTGGTGGCGCGCCCCGGCCCTGTCAGCAGGAACGCGCCACCCTGGCATATGCCAGTGTCACCACCCAAGGCCATGGCCTGGCTGATTGCGGTGCACGGTCACAGGACCGCGCTGAGGAACTCCCGGGTCCGCTCGTGCTCCGGCTCGGTGAAGATCTTCTCCGGGGTCCCGGACTCGATGACCCGGCCCGAGTCGAACATCAGGACCTGGTCCGAGATGTCACGGGCGAAGTTCATCTCGTGGGTCACACAGAGCATCGTGATGTCCGTCGTGTGCGCGATGTCCCGCAGGACGTCGAGGACACCCGCCACCAGCTCGGGGTCGAGCGCGGACGTGACCTCGTCCAGGAGCAGCACCTGCGGGCGCATCGCCAGGGCGCGCGCGATGGCGACGCGCTGCTGCTGGCCGCCGGAGAGCTGGTTGGGGTACTTGTCGATGTGCTCGGTGAGCCCGACCAGTTCGAGCAGGCCGCGGGCGCGCTCCTCGGCCTCGTCCTTGGACAGGCCGAGCACCTGGACCGGCGCCTCGGTGATGTTCCGCAGGACCTTCATGTTCGGGAAGAGGTTGAACTGCTGGAAGACCATCCCGATGTTCTTGCGGACCTCGCGGATGTACTTCTCGCCGGCCGGCACGAGCTTGCCGTTCTTCTCCTCGTGCGTGAGATAACGCCCGCCGACCTTGATGGTGCCCTCCTCGGGCTTCATCAGGGTCATGAGCAGCCGCAGGATCGTGGTCTTGCCCGATCCGGAGGGGCCGATCAGCGTGACGTGCTTGCCCGAGTCCACGGAGAAGTCGAGCTCGTCCAGGACGGTGTTCGAGCCGAACCTCTTGGTGACCTTGTCGAAGCGGATCAGCTCGCTGCCGTCCACCGCCGGATTGGTCGTTTCCTTGGGGGTGCTTTCAGACGACAAGACGACGCTCCAGAGCTCGGAGGAGGAGGGAGGACGGGTAGGCGATGACGATGAAGGCGATGCCGACGACGGTCAGGGCCTCGGTGTACTGGAAGGTCTCCGCCGCCTGGAGGCGGGAGCGCTGCAGCAGTTCGAGGACGCCGATGCTGGCGAGCAGCGGGGTGTCCTTCAGCATCGCGATGACGTAGTTGCCCAGCGCGGGGATCACGCGCCGGATGGCCTGCGGCAGGATCACCGCGGTCCACGTGTGGCGGTAGGGCAGGCTCAGCGCCGTGGCCGCCTCCCACTGTCCCTCGGGCACGGCCTCGATGCCCGCGCGGTAGACCTGCGCGGTGTACGTCGAGTAGTGCAGGCCGATCGCGATGGTGCCGGTCGTCAGCGCGGAGAACTGGATGCCCCAGTCCGGCAGCACGAAGAAGAAAAAGAAGAGCTGCACGAGCAGCGGAGTGTTGCGGATGAACTCGGTGACGATGCCGACCGGCCAGCGCACGAAGCGGCTCGGCGCGCGGAACAGGAGCGCCCACACCAGGCCGAGCGAGAACGAGATCAGCGAGCCGAGTGCCAGGACCTGCAGGGTGACCAGGACGCCGTCCCAGAAGTGCGGCATGAAGTCGGAGACCGCACCCCAGTCCCACTTGTCAGTTCCGTTGTTCACGCGCCACCGCCCCCTGAGCTCTTCGGGATCTGAGAAGTCGCCAGCTGCTGGCGGAAGTTGAGCTTGCCCATCAGGCCGCCTCGCGGCTCGGGGCTCTGTCCGATCCCCGCCTTGGTCTTACGCTCCAGCGAACGCATCCCGCGGGTCAGCAGGAACGCGATCACGAAGTAGATGACCAGGGTGATCGTGTAGATCTCGGCGCTCTCCGTGGTCGCGAGGCGCACCAGGTTCGCGGCGAAGGACACGTCGCCGATGCCCAGCAGCGAGACCAGGGCGGTGCCCTTGAGGAGCTCGACCAGCAGGTTCGAGAACGGCGGGATCATCTCCGGGATGGCCTGCGGCAGCAGGATGAGACGCATCCGCTGCCACGGGCTGAAGCTCAACGCGACCCCCGCCTCGCGCTGTGCCGGTGTCACCGAGTTGAGCGAGCCACGCACGATCTCGGCGCCGTACGCACCGTAGGAGAGTCCGAGTGCGAGCACGGCCGCCCACATCGGGACCAGCGCCCAGCCGACCAGTTGCGGCAGGACGAAGAAGATCCAGAACATCAGCACCAGCGAAGAGGTGCCGCGGAAGACCTCGGTGTAGAACCCGGCGAGGAAGCGCACGGTGCGCAGCCGGTGGGTGCGGGCCATGCCGATGCCGAAGGCGACGGCGGTCGCGAGGGCCGCGCTGTAGATCGTCAGCTGGATGGTGATCCAGATACCGGGCAGAACCCAGTGTTCCCACAGTCCCGCTGTCATTTGCACAGCTCCTCTGCGGTCAGCGTGGTCATCTCGTCCTTGGTGAAGCCGAAGGGCTTCAGGATGCGGAAGAGCTCGCCGCTCTTCTTCATCTTGTGGATCTCCACGTTGAAGGCGTCGCGCAGCTTCGTGTCGGTGGGCCGGAAGGTGAAGCCGCCGCCGTCGATCTGCTTCTCGCCGTCGACGATGGGCGCGAAGGCCTCGGTGGCCTCCGCCTTCGTGCTCTTGCGGACCACTTCGCGGCCGGTCAGGGCGGTGCCCGCGAAGAAGTCGATGCGACCGGACTCCACGGCGTTCATGCCCGCGACCGGGTCGGGGAAGATCGAGATGTCCCCCCGCTTGTAGCCCGCGGCGATTCCGTAGTCGATCTCCGCGTAGGCGGGTCCCGTGCCCATCTTCGCCTTCGCCTTGAAGGCGTCCTGGTAGTTGAAGAGCTTCTTCGGGTTGCCCTTGCGGACGATGAAGGAGTCCAGCATCTGGTATTCGGGGTCGGAGAAGATGACCTGCTGACAGCGGTCCTTGTTGATGTACATCCCGGCCGAGACCACATCGAACTGCTGCGTGTTCAGGCCAGGGATGAGCGAGCCGAACTCGGTCGCCACCGGCTGCACCTTGGGGACACCCAGGCGCTCGAAGATCGTTTTGGCGAGCTTCACCGCCTCGCCGGTGAACGCCCCGTCCTCGTCGATGTACCCGTACGGCGCCTCTCCCGCGATCCCGAGCCGTACGGTCCCCTGCGACTTCAGGCGCGCCAGCGTGTCCCCCGTGGGGACCTTGCTGCAGCCCGCGGCGCCGAGCGCGCCCACCGCACCTACCGCGGCCGCGCCGAACAGGAGTGATCGTCGGCGGACCCCCGAATTCCGGGGCACCGCACTCGGTCCCGTGCCGTGGGCACGGGCGCTCTCAGTCTCATTGCTCTCTGGGTCGTTCCAAAGTGGTGGAGCCATGGGCGCGCGGCTACCCGACTCGACGCAAGATATGCGGGCCAATTTCAGCCCCTGATGCAATCGTTGTGGTCTTGACCCAGGGAGGAGCATGGGACACATGGCAGACCGATTCATCGAAGTCTCCCTCGCCAAGCGGGGAGTTCAGTGCACGGCAAAGCTGCTCGACGACCGGGCCCCGTTGACCTGCGCGGCGGTGTGGGAGGCGCTTCCGCTCAGCGAGGACGTCTATCACGCGAAGTACGCCCGCAATGAGATCTACGCCCTCTTTCCGGCTTTCGCGGACCGCGAGCCGCCCCTGGAGAATCCGACAGTCACCCCCATTCCCGGCGACCTCTGCTATTTCTCCTTCAACGGGACACAGCTGGGCACGCAGGCCTACGGCTACGAACCGGCCGCGGACGTCAAGGCGGGCGCCACGGTCGTGGACCTCGCCCTCTTCTACGAGCGCAACAACCTGCTGCTCAACGGAGACGTCGGCTGGGTTCCCGGCATCGTCTGGGGCCAGGTGGTCGAAGGCCTCGACCAGATGGCCGAGGCCTGCAACGACCTGTGGCGCGCGGGCGCGCAGGGCGAGACGCTGAATTTCCGCAGAGCGTAGGTCCGCAGGTCCGCAGGTCCCGCCCGCGGGTTCCCGCGGGTTCAGTCAGTGGCGGGCGGCGCGATCCTCGCGCCGCCCGCTTCGTACAGCGCGTGCGCGGCCCGCAGGACGAGCGCGTCGGCGTGTCGCGCCGCCACGATCTGCACGCCGATGGGCAGCCCCTCCCGGTCCACCCCGCAGGGGACGGTCGCGGCCGGCTGCTGCGTCATGTTGAAGGGGTACGTGAACGGCGTCCACCCCGTCCACCGGCGATGGCCGGAACCTTTCGGTACCTCCGCTCCAGCCTCGAACGCGGTGATCGGCAACGTCGGTGTGACCAGGAGGTCGTACGTCTGGTGGAAGCGGCCCATGCGACGGCCGAGCTCCATGCGTACGTCAACTGCGGCAAGGTAGTCGAGCGCGCTTGACCGGGCGCCCTGCGCACAGATCTCCCGCAGCCCCGGGTCGAGCAACTCCCGCCGGTCGGGCGGCAGATGCTCGATCACCCGGGCCGCGCCGCTGAACCACAGCGTGTGGAACGCCTCCACCGGATCCGTGAAGTCCGGGTCGGTCTCCTCCACGTACGCACCCTGCGCGGCAAGGGACTCCACCGCCTGCCGCACCGCGGCGGCGACCGCGGGCCGCACCGCGACCTGACCGCCGAGCGAGGGTGAGTAGGCGATGCGCAGACCGCGTACGCCGCCTTCGATACCCGCGCGGAAGCTGCCCGCCACCGGACCGAGCTGTGACCAGTCGCGCCAGTCGGGGCCGCTGATGACGTCCATCAGGAGCGCCGCGTCCGCCGCGTCCCGTGTCATCGGGCCGACGTGCGCCAGCGTGCCGAACGCGGACGCGGGGTAGATCGGCACCCGTCCGTACGTCGGCTTCAGCGCGAAGATCCCGCAGAAGGAGCCCGGGATCCGCACCGAGCCGCCGCCGTCCGTGCCGAGCGACACCGGCGCCGCGCCGAGCGCCACGGCGGCCGCGCTGCCGCCGCTGGAGCCGCCCGCTGTACGCGAAGGGTCGTACGGATTGCGCGTGATGCCGCTCTGCGGGCTGTCCGTGACGCCCTTCCAGCCGAACTCGGGCGTCGTCGTCTTGCCGATGAACACCGCGCCGTGCTCGCGAAGGCGCGCCACCGACGGCGCGTCCTCCTCCCAACTCCCCTCCGTACGCACGGTCCTCGATCCCCGCAGCGTCGGCCCGCCGCGCTGCAGCAGGATGTCCTTGACCGAGACGGGGACACCTTCGAGGAGCCCTCGCGGCTCACCGCTCCGCCACCGCTCGGCGCTCGACTCGGCCTGCGCGAGGGCCTCCTCGGCATCGATGCGCACGAAGGCGTTCACCGCGGGCTGCACTTCCTCGGCCCTGCGCAGGGCCGCCCGTGTCGCGTCGACCGGACTGAATTCGCCCTTGCGATAGGCGTCGACGAGTTGTACCGCGGTGAGATCCGTGAGCTCGGTCATGCACGCTCCTCAGGGGAGGGAAGTGACGCTCTGACTCGGGGAGTGATCAGCGCTGCCCGGGTAGATCAATTCCCGGGTACATACCCACGTTTCTTGTCGACCACGTTGGAAAGAGGCCGCCCGGCCGCCCACTCCTCGTACAACTCGACGAACTGTGTGCCCAGTTCATCGCGCCAGCCGACGGTGTCGCCGCTCATGTGCGGGGACACGATCAGCCCCGGCGCCGTCCACAGCGGGCTGTCCGCGGGCAGCGGCTCGTGCTCGAAGACGTCGAGCGCCGCGCCCGCGATCCACCGCTTCGACAGGGCGGCCGCGAGATCGTCCTCCACGACGAGCGCGCCGCGCCCGATGTTGATGAAGCGCGCGGACGGCTGCATCATCCCGAAGCGCCGCTCGTCGAACATGCCGCGCGTGTCGTCAGTGAGCGGCGCCGCGCACACCACCCAGTCGGCGCGGGCCATGAGCCGGTCGAGTTCGTCGGGACCGTGGACGCCTTGGCGGGCGCTGCGCCCCACCAGGGCGGTGATGATCCCGAGCCCCTTCAGCATGCGCACGATGGCGTGCCCGATCGGCCCCGAACCCACGACACACGCGCGCGTGCGGGCGACCCGCTGGGTCTCGCGGTGCTGCCAGGTGCGCTCGCCCTGGAACTCCAGGGTGCGCGGCAGGTCCTTGGCCATGGCGAGGACGAGGGCGGCCACGTACTCGGCGATGGGCTGGTCGAAGACGCCGCGGGCGTTCGTGACCAGCGTGTCGGAGGCGGCCAGCTCGGGGCACATGAGGCGGTCGACGCCCGCGCTCGCGGTGTGCACCCAGCGGGGCCTTCGCCCCTCGCCGGGCCACGCCAGGCGCACCGCGTCCGAGAGGAAGTCCCACACCAGGAGCACATCGGCCTGGGGGAGTTGGGCCGCCAGGGTGTCCGCGTCCGCGTGCAGGATCCGGGCGCGGCCCGTGAGGCTGCCGAGGCGGGGCGGCGGGGCGGGGGACGGGGCGTCGAGGACCAGAACGGTTGTATCGGGCATCGGATCAGACATCCGATCAGGCGTGGGATCAGACATTGATTCGGACATCGAGGAGAAACCGTTTCGCAATGAGAGTCCGCTTCCCTGAGATTTGTGTCGGCCAGAGCCGTCTGAGATGCGCGGATTGACCACGCTCGCACCTGAAACTACCTTCGTCAACAGAGGTGCTCTATCACAAGCACCCCACGACTGAGTACGCTCCGTACGAGGCCGTAGCACTCTCTGTAGCGCTTTCTTGGCGCCTTCTGCCCCATCCCGACGTCCCGGCGCGTCGCCGGCTACGCATCTCCCGGCCCCCGGCCGGTCCCTCCATTGCACGCACGCACGAACTTGGGGCCTGCTCATGGACGTCTCTTTCCTCGGCGGACCACACCCTCAACGCGGTGTAGGTGTCGTCGCCCCTTTCGACTTCGCCCTCGACCGAGAGCTCTGGCGCTGGGTGCCGGACGAGGTCTCCCTCCATCTGACACGCACTCCGTACGTGCCCGTCGAGGTAAGCCTTGACCTGGCACGACTCGTCAGCGAGCACGAAACGCTGGCCGAGGCGGTGCGCGCGCTGAGCGCCGCCGAGCCGGAAGTTCTGGCGTACGCCTGTACGTCGGGCAGCTTCGTCGGCGGCATCGCGGGCGAGCGCGCGATGTGCGAGGCCATGCGCCGCGAAGGCGCGGTCTCCGCCGTCACCACGTCGGGCGCGCTGCTCGAGGCGCTCGACGATCTGGGCGCGCGGCGCATCGCGCTCGTCACGCCCTACACCTGGTCGGTGACGCAATCACTCGAGGAGTATCTGGCCGAATCCGGTGTGTCCGTCACCGGTCGCGCCTATCTGGGCCTGACGCGGCACATCTGGAAGGTGCCGTACAAGGACGTGGCGGACATGGCGCGGCGGGCGGTGCTCGGCGGGGCCGACGCGCTCTTCATCAGCTGCACCAACCTCGCGACGTACGACGTCATTCCGCAGCTGGAGGCCGAGCTGCGGATTCCGGTGATCTCCGCGAACCAGGTGACGATGTGGTCCGCCCTGCGCCGTCTGGGTACCCATGCCGTAGGGCCCTACCAGGCGCTGATCAATCCGAGTGCCAGGCCGGGCGCGGGTCCGGTCGCCGGGCCGGGCGAGCTGCCCGGTGTGGTACCGCTCGATCCGCCCCAGGGCCTGCCCGAAGGACCACCACCGCTGCCTTGAAGGAGGCTGGAAGTGACCGCACTTGGTTTCCTCTATCCGGGTCACTCGGCTGAGGACGACTACCCCCGCATGGAGCAGATGCTGGGGAGTGACGTCCGGCTGCAGGTCGTCCACACCGACATCGGCGAGGACGCGCACCGGGTCGACGCGCTCCTGGAGATGGGATCGGCGGATCGGCTCGCCGCCGGGGTCGAGGAGTTGCGCCTGGCCGGGGCGGAGGCGGTGGTGTGGGCCTGCACCAGCGCGAGCTTCGTCTTCGGCTGGGAGGGCGCGCACGACCAGGTCCGCACCCTGGCCCGGACGGCGGGCCTGCCGGCGTCCAGTACGTCCTTCGCGTTCGCTCACGCGGTACGTGAGGTGGGCGCGGGGCGGGTCGCTGTCGCGGCGACGTACCCGGAGGACGTCGCCGCCCTCTTCGCCTCGTTCCTCAAGGCGTCCGGCACGGAGGTCGTGTCGACGCAGGGGAGCGGCATCATCACGGCGGCGGAGGTGGGTACGTGGGGCTGGGAGGAGGTCAGGGCCATGGCCCACGCGGGCGACCACCCCGACGCGGAGGCGATCCTGCTCCCCGACACGGCCCTGCACACGGCGGCGTACGTCCAGGACCTGGAGCGCGACCTGGGCAAGCCGATCCTGACAGCGAACCAGGTAACGGTCTGGGAGGGCCTGCGCCTGGCAGCCCGCCGAGTGAACGCCCCCTCACTGGGCGCACTGTTCACGAAGGAGCCGGTGGTACAGGTCCGGTAGGCGCGGGTGGGGGCGGCGTGCGGGTGCGGTGCTGCTCCGTCTGTGGGTGCGTGCGGGCTGCGGGGCTGGTTCGTCTGTGGGGCGGGGCCGTGCCGGTATGTCCGTCCTCGCTATCGTCCGGTGGCCGTGGGGCTGCTGCGGCGGGGGGAGTGCGGGGAACCGTGCTCCGGGCGGACATACCAGCATGTCCCCTCGCGAGCGCTGCCGACAGCAGGTGCATTCGTGCTGCGGCGCCACTTGGCCTTGGGGGCGGGGCCGCGCCGGTATGTCCGTCCTCGCTATCGTCCGGTGGCCGCGTAGCTACTTCGGCACGGGAGTCCTGCGAACCGTGCTCCGGGCAGACATACCGGCACGTCCCCTCACGAGCGTGGCCGACTGCGGGTGCGTGCGGGCGGGCCGCTCTTGACTGGGATACCCAGGTCGCAACTGCCCCCCCACCCCACCCCTCCCACTTCCGCTGTTGTACGTGCCCCCGCCCACCCCGTATCTACTCCGATCCCGCCCACCCCCTGCCAGGCAGGACACCCCGGGGCAATCGGGCGGGTGGGTGGGAAAGGCTTGTTCGGGCAGGGGTGGATGCGGGGTGAACGGGCGGGTGGGTGGGAGAGGTCTGTTCGTCCAGCGGGGCCCGCGGGGCAAGGGTCCGGCGCTGCCGGGGAATAAAGCGGAGCCCCCCTCCTGTTGGCCCTGCGGAGCAAGAAACCGCACAAGCACCGCGCAGCAGGAGGCAGGCCCCCGTGACAGTGGACCCGAGCGACGACATCCGCGGCGAGCGGCACGGCAGCGCGCCGGTCCCGCTCTCCGTACTGGACCTGGTGACCGTGGGCGCGGGGCGCACCGCCACCGACGCCCTGAAGAAGAGCGTGGACATCGCCAAGCTGGCCGAAGGACGCGGATACCACCGCTACTGGGTGGCCGAGCACCACTCCATGCCGGGAGTGGCCTCCTCCTCACCCGCGGTCATCCTCGCCCACCTCGCCGCCCACACCGACCGCATCCGGCTCGGCTCCGGCGGCGTCATGCTGCCGAACCATGCTCCTCTCGTCATTGCGGAGCAGTTCGGGACCTTGGAAGCGATGGCCCCCGGCCGTGTCGATCTGGGACTCGGGCGCGCCCCGGGCACCGACGGCGCCACCGCCGCCGCCCTGCGCAGGACGGACCGCCTCAACGAAGGCGCCGACGACTTCCCCCAGCAGCTCGCCGAGCTGACGCGATTCCTGGACGACGACTTTCCCGACGGGCACCCGTACAGCCGTATCCACGCCGTCCCCGGCCCGGTCCAGGCCACCTCACCCGGCGGCGTCCAGTCCCCGCACCGCCCGCCCCTGTGGCTGCTCGGCTCCTCCGGGTTCAGCGCCCGCCTCGCCGGAGTCCTCGGTCTGCCCTTCGCCTTCGCGCACCACTTCTCCGCGCAGAACACGATCCCGGCGCTCGACCTCTACCGCGAGTCGTTCAAGCCCTCCGCCGTCCTCGACGCCCCGTACGCCCTCATCGGCGTGTCGGCCCTGGCGACCGAAGACGAGAAGGAAGCCCGGCGGCAGGTTCTTGCCGCCGCCCTGAACATGGTCCGGCTGCGCACCGGGAAGCCCGGGCTCGTCCCGACTCCCGAAGAGGCCGAGGCGTACGAATTCAGTGACATGGAGCGGGAGTTCGTCAACAGCTGGAACTCCAACGTCATTTACGGCACCGCCGACCAGGTCCGCACCGGCCTCGACGACCTCGCCAAGCGCACCGGCGCCGACGAGCTGATGATCACGGCCAACGCGCACAGCGGTGAAGTGCGCCTGAGGTCCTATGAGTTGATCGCCGACGCTTACGGATTGCCGCGCGCGTAGCCGTCAACCGGCCGCGAGCAGCGCGGAGATGCGATCCGGCGTCACCGGGCGGGAGTACAGCCACCCCTGCCCGGTGTCGCACCCGATCCGCCGCAGCCGCGCGGCCTGGGACGTGGTCTCCACGCACTCCGCGGTGACGGTCAGGCCGAGCCGGTGGGCGAGTTGCACCAGGGCCTCGACGATGACCTCGTCGGCGGGGTTGATGTGCGCCTCGCCCGCCTCCGCGTCGTACTGGAAGCCGCGGACGAAGGATCCGTCCAGCTTCAGGACGGAGACCGGCAGCCTGCTCAGGTACGCCAGGTTCGAGTAGCCCGTGCCGAAGTCGTCGATGGCGATCCGCACCCCCATGTCGCTGAGCGACTGGAGCGCTTGGAGCGGGCGGCCCGCCGAGCCCATCACCGCCGACTCCGTGAGCTCCAACTGGAGCAGTTCGGGGGCGAGTTCGGTCTCGGCGAGGATGTCCGCGACGTCGGCCACCAGGTCCGAGTCCCAGACCTGGCGCACCGCGACGTTGACGCTCACGAAGACCGGCGGCCGCCCGGGGTTCTCCAGCTGCCACTGCCGGGCCTGGCGGCACGCCGTCCGCAGCACCCAGCGGCCGAGCTGCACGATCGAACCGTCCTCCTCCGCCAGTCCGATGAACCGATTCGGCGTCAGCAGGCCGAAGTGCGGATGCTGCCACCGCACCAGCGCCTCGACCCCGCGCACGCCGCCGTCCTCAAGGCGCACCAACGGCTGGTAGTCCAGGACGAATTCACCGCGTTCGACGGCCGGACGCAGAGAACTCGACAGCGACTGACGGGTCATGCGGTGGGCGTTGCGCTCGGGGTCGAAGAGCGTCCAGCGGGCCTTGCCGTCCGACTTCGCCCAGTAGAGCGTCGTGTCGGCGGCCTGCATGAGGCAGGTCGTGGTGGTCCCGGCCGCGCGTCGTTCCACGACGCCGATCGACGCCGAGACGGCGAGCCGCTGGCCGGAGAGGTCGAAGGGCTCCTGCAGCGCCTTGAGCGCCGCGTCGGCGAGGTCGGCCAGCTGGTCCGTGCCCGTCGAGTCCTCCACGAGCAGTGCGAACTCGTCGCCGCCGAGCCGCGCGACCAGCGGCGCGGCCGCCCTGCCGTGACCGGCCTCGTCGGCGCACCGCGTGAGCCGCTCCGCCACGGCGGTCAGCAGCCGGTCGCCGACCCGGTGGCCCAGGGTGTCGTTGACCGCCTTGAATCCGTCGAGGTCCAGGTAGCAGAGGCCGATCCGGCCGGTGCCCGTGTCGTCGTACGCACCCGCTTCGAGCGCGGCGGCAAGGCGTTCGAAGAACAGGCTGCGGTTGGGGAGCCGCGTCACCGGGTCGTGCATCTGCAGGTGCCGGAGCCGGGCCTGGAGCTCGCGGCGCGCGCTGATGTCGGTGGCGGCGAGCAGCACCGTGCGGTCGTGGGCGCCGGGCATCGGCGAGACGGTGATCTGCACCCACAGGGAGTGCCCGTCGGGGTGTTTCAGGCGCCGGGTGCAGCGCAGCTTCGCCTGGCGCCCGCGCAGCACCTCGCGGTACGCGTGCCAGGTGCGGGCGTCCGACGCCAGGTCCACCAGATCGGAGGCGAGGCGCCCCGTCAGCTCGTCGGGCGCCGCGCCGAGCAGCTCGGCGAGCGCGTCGTTGGCGTCGACGACGAGGCCTTCGCCGTCCACGACGCCGAGGGCGAGGGGGGCGGCGGCGAAAGCGGCCCGGTGATCGGGCAGCTGCCCCGGATTGCGACGCTCCGTAGTGGGCGCCCTGGCGAGGTCGGGTGCTGTGACCGCTGTGGGCGCTTGGCCTTCAGACGTTCCGTTCACCACTTGCTCCCGCAGTGCAGTTGTTCGGCGAGGCCGGGCCCGCGCAGGAAAGTGTGCCGATCATAGGGGCTGGCCCGACGGCGCATCCAGCCACAGCGCGGTGTCGCGTGGCGGCCGTTTCCGGCATAGGACAAGTGCATGCCCGGCATGGGTTTGGCAGCCGGCCGACGGCAGATCGTTTCTGCTCATGCCAGTACCGCTTCCTTTGCCCCTCAACCTCCCCGGCGACCACTTGTGACGTTCCGTGAGCGCTCGGGGAGCCGCCCGTCACCCGGCTGGGTCAGGCGAACAGGGCATATTTGAATAAATCAACACAGGGTGGGTGGGATGCCCCGTAATCCGCACCCGGAGGTCGACGTGCCGCGTCAGCTACCCCCCTGGGGACTCACCCGTGGAGGGGAGAGACCCCGGTTGCGCAGCGCGGCCGCCGCCCTCACGTCCCTGACCGCACTCGCCGCCACGGGGCTCGTCGCGGGCCCCGCGATCGCCCAGAGCTCAGGGGTGCCCTGCGCGCTCCAGCGCACACCGGCGCATCACTCGGAGGGCCTGGACACCTGGAACGGCGCCTACCCGCGCCCGGAGCGGACCCTCGACGCGGTGATGGTCTTCCTCTCCTTCCCCGACTCCCCGCCCCGGAGCGCCCCCGAGGAGCTGGCGGCCGACTACTTCCCCGCCACCAGCCAGTTCTTCGACCGCGCCTCCTACGGCAAGTTCGCGCTGCGCCCGCACCCGCAGCGCAAGTGGGTCGAGATGCCGGACTACTCCACCTCGTACGCCATACAGCGCGACTGGAACCCGGCCCGGCGCAGCGCCTATCTGCGGGACGCGGTGGCCGCGGCCGATCCGCACGTCGACTTCTCGCGGTACGACGTCGTCTACTTCGTCGCCGACCCCGACGCGCCCGGCGTCGACTCGGACGCGACGAAGGTCGTCAACTTCGACCGGCCGATGCGGGCCGACGGAGCGGACATCAAGCGCATCGTCACGGTCTTCGAGCGCCATCCGCCGGACCGCAACGTCCTCGCCCACGAGACCGGCCACGTCTTCGACCTGCCCGACCTCTACCACCGGCCGACGGAGGGCAAGGGCGACTGGGACACGCACGTCGGCGACTGGGACGTCATGGGCAGCCAGTTCGGGCTCTCTCCCGACCTCTTCGGCTGGCACAAGTGGAAGCTCGGCTGGCTGGACGAGCGGCAGGTGGTGTGTGTGGAGGGCGAGGCCCGGCGGCTGACCCTGGAGCCGCTGGCGGTGCGGCCCGCGCGCGGGGGCGTCGGCGGCACCAAGCTGGCGGTCGTCCGCACGGGCCGCGGCAGCGCCATCGCCATCGAGGCGCGCAGCGCGGCGGGCAACGACCACGCGACCTGCAGCGAGGGGGTGCTCGCCTATCGCGTACGCAACGAGGCGCCGTCCGGCGGCGGCCCGGTGGAGGTCATCGACGCCCACCCGGACTCGGAGGCGTGCTGGGGCGAATCGGTGTATCCGGCGCTCGCGGACGCGCCGGTGGGGGCGGGGGAGAGCTTCACGGTGCCGGACGACGATGTACGCATCGAGGTGGAGGGGCGTACGGCGACCGGGGCGTGGACGGTGAAGGTGTCGGTGGGGTGAGCGCGGCGCCCTGTGCGGTGGCGCATCGTGCGGTGGCGCACGGTGCGGGGTGGTGCCGGACATGAAAGAAGCCCCTCGCTTCCGCGAGGGGCTTCTTTCTGTCTGTGCGCCGCCAGGGACTCGAACCCCGGACCCGCTGATTAAGAGTCAGCTGCTCTAACCAACTGAGCTAGCGGCGCCTGCTGACGTCGTAGACCTTAGCACTCTGATCGCCGCCAGGAAAAATCGATATACGGACCGCGGAGCCCGCCGCCGCACGGGCCGCGCGGACGCAGGCCCAGAGCGCCACCTCGGGTCCCGGAAGCCACGGATGCCGGGCGTCGGGGGCGACCAGCCAGCGCGATTCGAGGTGCCCTTCGAGGCGGCTGGGCTGCGGGGTGTCCCGGTGTTCCGGGGTGATCGGCGGCACGGTCACGGCGTCCCCCGTGCCGTGGCAGAGCACGCTCGGCACGGCACTGCCCCACTCCTCCCATTCGAGGAGCGAGGGAAGCCGCTGGGCGGTTCCGGGGGCGGTGAAGAGCAGCATGCGGCCGCGGTGCGCCGCGACGGGGCCCGAGCCGGGGCCCTCGTCCCATAACCGGTCGAGCATCCGCCGGCCGAAGACAGCAGGGACGCTCACCACGTCGAACACGGAGCCGCAGGGGAGTACGGCCGGGGCGCTGGGCCGACTGCGCCAGTGGGCGAGGGCGCTGCGCGGATACGTTTCCGCAGAGGCGAGCCAGGCGGCTCCCTCGGTGGTGACGTCGGAGATGTCCTGGACGTCGGCGAGGGCGGGATGCGGGTGGAGACGCGTGCTGCTCATGGCAACTACATCTACCGGTAGTGAAGGTTCCATTTCTGAGAGTTGCCAGAAATGGGGACAACAGGGGGTGGGAGGGAGTACCTTGCCCTCGCGGCATATGCCCCGTGATCTTTTGCGGGGCGGGAAAAGCCTTGCCCCCGATGCCCCTCGGACCTCGGGTCTCAGGCTTGAGGCCTCAGATCTCAGGCCTCAGATCTCAGGCCTCCGGACCGCCGCCGCCCGCACCGGCCCCGCGCAGCAGATCCCGGCCGAACTCGACCATCTTCTTCGCGTAGTCCTCGGTCCACTGCGCGCGCTCGGCGATCGCCGCGGGCGTCAGCCGGTCGAAGCGCCGGGGGTCGGCCAGCTGGGCGGCCGCGATGGCCTGGAACTCGACCGCCCGGTCCGTCGCGGCACGGAAGGCGTGGGTCAGCTCGGTGGCGCGGGCCAGGAGCTCCCGAGGGTCCTCCATCGACTCCAGGTCGAAGAAGTGCTCCGGGTCGGCGACTGCTTCCGCGGGCTCGAAGAGCAGGGGCGCGGGTCGCAGACGCTGCTCGGTCCGGGGCCGCTCGGGCTCCGCCATGGTTCTTCCTCCTCGTACGGTTTCCGGCCGTGGGGCCGTCTTCCATTCTCCCTTGCTCCGCAAGGGGGCCGTGGGCCTTGGGCTGTGGGGGTTCCTGGATTTCCGTGTGCCCGCGCCCGGCCTAGGGCCGCCATGCCACGCGGTGCTCCGCGAGGCGGGCAAGCACCGCGTGGTTCGCTTCCCAGCCATCCGGGAACTTCACCGTGACGCCCAGTTGGACCGGTTCCGTCGACGGATGGTCGTCGAGCAGCTCGCTGACGCCCGCGCGGCAGATCACGATGCAGGCGTGGCGGTGGCGGGACGCCAGCACGCACAGGCGCCCCGTCTCCAGGTGGAACGCGGTGGCGTCCGGGCGGCCGGAGAGCGGGTGCAGGACCACCGTCACGTCGAACTCGCGGCCCTGGAGACGGTTCGCGGTGTCCACCGTGACGTCCCTGACGCCCATGTCCGCGAGGATCGCCCGCACCGCCGCCGCCTGGTCGCGGTGGGCGGTGCCGACGGCGATGCGATCGGCCGTCAGGGGCGTGGGATCAGGACCGCGCTCCGAGGTGGCCGCGCCGCCGCGGTCCAGGAGCCGCCGGACGACCTGCGCCACCGCGCGTACGGCCTCGGGGTCGGTCCGTGGCGTGTTCCGCGCGGGCAGTTCCAGCAGGCCCCAGCCCGACTCCGCCGCCTCGTCGATCACCCGGTCGGGACCCGAACCGTCCGAAGGAACACCGAAGTTGAGCTTCCGGTCGCCGTGGTCCGTGCCGCTGCGGAAGGGCGTGTACGGATAGAACGCGGCCGAGACCAGCGGTGCCGCCGACGCCGGGAGCCGCCAGGACACCGGCAGGCGGTGCTGCGGCAGTTCGGGGTTGTGCGCGAGCAGCGTCGTCACCGCGCTCGCCGAAGGGTCGTACGCGAGACCGGCCCACTGCTCGGCGCCCACGATCGAGAACGGGTCGAGCTGGCCGGGGTCGCCCACGAACAGGGCCCGCTCGAAGAGCCCGGCCACCGCGAGCAGCGCGTCCGAGCGCATTTGATACGCCTCGTCCACGATGGCGTGCTGCCAGGGCGCGTCGAGCTTGGAGGCCTCGACGTGCGCCCACTTCGCCGCGGTCGACACGACGACGTCGAGCCCGGCGAGGTCGGCCGCCTTCGTGGACGTACGGACGAAGGGCAGGTCGTCCAGGGCCTTGTCGTACGCGTCCGGGTCGCTGCTGTGCAGACGCCCCACCGGCAGCTCGGGGTCCTTCTCGGCGAGGCGCAGGACCAGGTCGTCGACCTGCGCGTTCGTCTGCGCGATCACCATCAACGGGCGCCCCGCGGCGGCCAGTTCGCGGGCCGCGCGGACGACCAGGGTCGACTTGCCCGCGCCGGGCGGCGAGTCGACGACGACGCCGCGGTGCGCGCCGTGCAGCGTGTCGTGCAGGATCGCGTCCGTGGCGCGGTCTGCCGCCGCGCCGGGGTCGAAGGAGGCGCGGTCGAAGGGGGCGGTCGGACTCACAGGGTGTCCTCCGGCGTCACGGGGTCAGGGCGCTCGGCTGCCTCGCCCGGCGGGCCGCCGTGGGTCCAGGGAGTCGCCTCGGGTTCGGGCAGTTTGGGGCCGCCGCGCTGCTCGTGCTCGAAGAGCGTCCAGCAGATCCGGTCGCCCTTCTCCGGCAGGGAGCCGGGCTCCGGCTCCTTGCCGCGGCCCATCTTGTCGGTGATGCGCAGGACGACGGAAGCGCCGCTGCCTTCGCCCTCGTACGTCACGAACTCGGCTGTCTGCGGCTTGCCTTGGAGTGAGCGGTAGACCTTCGCGCGCTCGGCCAGGTGCGGGTGGTCGTCCGTGCGGACCGTGACCAGGGGGCGCGGCCGCGGGCTCTTGCCCTCGCTGTACGCCATGACCACCTCGGTCACCTCGCCGGCGAAGGCCTCGCCCGCGAGCCGGCGCCCGGCCATCACCAGGGGGTCGTCGAGCGCCTCCTGGGCCTCCAGCCGGGCCTGCTCGCGCTCGCGCGTGGCGAGCTTGTTCGCTGCCGTCACCGCGTCGTCGAGGCGGGGCTGCGGGGGTTCGCCCGCCGTCACGCGGTCCCGGTGGCCGGTGAACGACCAGCGGTCCCGGGTCCAGCGGTCGGCGGCGTGCGGGGCCTCGGGGAGCGTGCACAGCGCGTCGAGGCCGCGCCACACCGCGTCCCAGGTGGGGCGGGTCCTGCTCTCGATCAGGGAGCGGATCTCCCGCTCGGCCGCGGCCAGTTCGGCGAGGCGGGCGTCCGCCTGGATGCCGTCCTCGGCGGTGGCGAGGGTGCCGCGCGCGCGGTCGTAGCGCTCGATGGCCGGGGCGAGGAGGCGGTTGTCGAACGCCGGGTCGGTGGCGGGGCCTGCGGGCGGGCAGAGCAGTTGGCCGTCCTTGTCCCGCGCCAGCTCGGCGTGGAGCGCGGCGTCGGCTCCGGAGGTGCCTTCCGGGGCCTCGATCCAGGCGAGCAGCGCGCCCAGGTGCTGGTCCTCCAGGCTGCTCTGGCCGGTGGCCCAGTGCCGGGAGAGCAGCTCGGTCATGGCGACGAGGAGGGAGGATCCGGGGACGCGGGCCCGCTCCCCGAAGTGGGTCAGCCAGCGGCCGAGGAGGGGGACGCGGGGCGGGGCGGGATACGGCGTCTCCGGGTCCTGCTCGGCCGTGCGGCGGAAGCGGGTGGAGCGTCCGATGAGCCGTACGAAGTCGATGCCGGCGCTGCTCGGGACGATCAACTGCGGGGCGTCCGAGCAGAGTTCGACCTCCACCTTGACGCGCTTCCCGGTCTCCGGGTCGGTCTCGTTGCGCTCCGCCGCCTCGACGTCTTGCGTGTACGAGTCGACGTACTCCAGGACGGTGTCCGCGAGTTGGGCGAGGAAGGTGAAGCGGAGGTCGCGGTCGCGGGGCTGGGGGACGAAGAGGACGCGGGGCGAGGTCCGCTCGGTCCCGACGAGGGCACCGAGCGGCGCGCCTGCCTCACCGGCGGTGGTGAGGGGGACGAGGACGAGGGGCCGCTGGGAGAGGTGGCGGTGCCGGGTCGTTGCTCTCGGCTGGGCGCGGCCGGTGGCTACCGCCTCCAGGCGGGCGAGGTTGTCGATCAGTGACATTGGGTCGTCCTCCCCTGCGGGCCGTCGCAGGTTGTCCCGCCGCTTCGCGGCGGATTTTTCCCGCCCACCCACCCGATTGCCCGGCATCGAGCCAGCGCCGAAATGCTCAAGACCACCCCGTGCCTCAGCATCCCCTGCCTCCCGTCGAGGCCCCGCCGGACAGCGCCTCCTGCCTCAGCGCCGCCGCCCTCCTCAGTGCCGCCACCGCCGGGTCCGCAGGATCGCCCGATGTGCCGTTCGCCGCCGACAGGACCCCGGCGACCGTCGTCAGGCCACCCAGTTCGCCCCGCACCGAACGGCCCAGGGAGGTCACCGCGCCCTCCTCGCGGGAGCGTTCGCGGCAGTGGAAGGCCAGTTCGCAGGCGGCCAGGCACTCGGGGGCGTACGTCGCAGGGACCGATTCGACCGCTGCCGTCAGGTCGGCGGCGGGGCGGGACACGTCGAACGTCGTGCCCTCCGGCAGCGCTGCCGCGATGTCCTCGATGCGGGTCAGGCGGCCCAACTGGCGCCTCGTCACCGAGAGCTGTTTGCGGACGTCGATCGCCGACGCCGTGGGGAGGTTCGAGAAGTCCTTGGGGCAGACCAGGAGCACGTGGTGGCGGACCCGGGGTGCCGGGTCCATGTGCGCCGCGACCCGCTCGAGCGCGAGGGCGTACACCGCGGCCTGGCGCGCCGCCGCGCCCACCTTCGCCGCGTCCGCCGAGCCGTCGATCATCGGGAAGGACTTGATCTCGACGACCGTCCAGGTGCCGTCGGGGTGGACCACCACCGCGTCCGGTTCGAGGAAGGCGGGGGTCCCGGCGACGTCGAGCGCCAGCATGGGGTGGTCCAGGAGGGTCCAGCCCTCCGTCGACGTCGCCTCGCGCAGGGCGAGCGAGGTGCGGGCCGCGCGGCCCTCCGGGCCCACCGCGGAGAGGTCCGGGACGGACGACTCGCCCGGCACCGGCTCAGGGCCGCCCCCGAGCCGGCCGTGCACCAGACGCAGCAGCTCCGCGCCGCCGTCCGCCTTGACCTTCGCCTCGAAGGCGTTGCCCCGCATGAACGCGAACTGCGACTGCCCGAAGGAGGCGGGCGAGCCGAGCGACTGCGCGAGCGTCGCCTTGTCCACGCCCGCGCCGTCGAGCAGCGCCCGCCTCTGGCACCCCGGATTCGCGGCGAGGGCCGCGAGCGCGCGGGCGTCCAGCGGCTGCGCCGGGACGTCAGGGCCGCGCAGCTCAGCGAGCCGCTGTCGGAGTGCTGTCCCCCGCTTCGGCGGGTCGGGCACTCGGCTCGGCGCCTGGCTCGGCAGGCCGCTCGCGCGGCCGGGGAATTCGCTCACCCGCCGAAGTCTGGCACCCGCCACTGACAATTGAGGACTCTGGGGCGGACGAGGCCGACGGCGCGCCCGCCACGGACGTCGCGTGCGCCCCGGCGACCGGCGCGTGCGCCCCGGCCACCACCCCGGTCGACGGCCGCGCGGCGGCGAGCGGCAGTCCCACCCTCGCCTTCACCCGGTCGGCGAGCCGCAGCACCGGCCGTACGAGAAGCAGCCCGAGGCCCATCACCGCGGCGCCCGCGACGGCGTCGAGGAAGTAGTGGTTCGCGGTGCCCATCACGACGATCGTGGTGATCAGCGGATAGCCCACCGCCGCGACCCTGGTCAGCGGCGAACGGCCGTGACGCCACAGCATCACTCCGCACCACAGCGCCCACCCCACGTGCAGGCTCGGCATCGCCGCGTACTGGTTGGTCATGCCGCCGAGCCCGCGCGGCGCGCTCGCCTCGCCGCCCCACCAGCCGTAGTCGCTGTACTGCGCCATGGTGTCGACGAAGCCGTACCCCTCGCTCAGCAGGCGGGGCGGGCAGGTCGGCAGGAGCGTGAAGCCGACCAGACCGATCAGGGTGGAGATCATCAGCCACGCGCGTGCGGCGCGGTAGTGGACCGCGCGGCTGCGGAAGAGCCAGACGAGAATCAAGGGTGTCACCACATAGTGCAGCGACGCGTACCAGAAGTCCGCGGGGACACCTATCCAGGAGTGGTCGGTGAAGAGACGGTTCAGCGGGTGCTCGGCGTTGATGCTCAGGAACTGCTCGACGCGGAGTATGCCGATCCCGTGGTCGACGGCAGCGGCCACGTCGCCGCGCGCCAGCAGCCGCCCCGCCGAATACGCGGCGTACACCAGCACGATCAGCGGCAGCTCCGTCCACCAGCGAAGCCGAAGCCCGTTGATGCCCCCGGTGCCCGGAGCTTCGGTCTGCTGCATCCGGTCGGTCCCCCATCCGTTTTGGTCATGTGGTGTTCGCCGCCGCATCACTTTACGGCGTACGCGAGAGCGCGCTGAGGCGGTCCCCGGTGGTCTTAGACGCAGAGATCGACGACCGGGTTGCTCCTTGCGGGCGGGAGTGATCGCGACATGGCGGGTGAGTGATGATGGAGGGCACGGACAGCTGTCTGTCCACAGAATTCGCTCTATGACAGCTGATGGTCTCGACCGATGACGACGGCCATCGGCCCGGAAAGGCTCGACATGGCACCGCGCATCCTGCTGGCCCGACACGGACAGACGGAGTGGTCCCTGTCCGGCAAGCACACCGGCAGGACGGACGTCCCGCTCCTCGAAGAGGGCCGCAACGGCGCGAAGCTCCTGGGCGAGCGCCTGCACCGGGCCCCCTTCGACGGCCTCCCGGACGCCGAGGTGCGCACCAGCCCTCTCGCGCGTGCGCGGGAGACCTGCGAGATCGCCGGCTTCGGGGACCGTGCGACCACCTGGGACGCGCTCATGGAGTGGGACTACGGCTCCTACGAGGGGATGACCCCGGCCGACATCCAGGGCGTACGCCCTGGCTGGTTCATCTGGCGCGACGGCGTCCCCCGGGGCGAGACCCTGGAGCAGATCACGGCCCGCGCGGACGAGGTGGTGGCCTGGGCCCGCAGCGCGGACCGCGACGTCCTGGTCTTCGCGCACGGCCACATCCTGCGGTCCATCGGCGCACGCTGGCTCGGCCTCGGCATCGACTTCGCCGCCCGCATCCGCCTCAACCCGACCTCGGTCTCCACCCTCGGCTGGGCCTACGGAGAACCGGCCATCGAGTCGTGGAACGACACCGGGCACCTGGCATAGAGGGGCTACGGATCAGGGAGCGTACGGCCGGCTGACTACACGGCCCGCGGCAGCGAAGCATGCCGCTCCAGGAAGCCGCACACCCCCGAAGCCCGCCGGTGCGGAAGCAGCACCCGGGCGGTCGTGGCGAGCATCGACTGGATGCGCGACGACTGCACCTCGTCCAGGAGCCCGAGCACCCGGAGCCCCGCCGTCGCCGCCTCGTCGGGGCGGCCGGCGCGGGCCAAGTCGTCGGCGAGCTCCGCGGTGTAGAGGGCGATGTTCCGGGTGAACTGCGGGGTCTGGGCCGATGCCACGCCCGCCGCGCGCCGTGCGTGCCGGGCCGCGCGCTCCCAGTCGCCGAGCGCCGACCAGCACTGCGCCTCGAGGCCTTCCAGCTCGGCGAGGCCGTAGAAGGTCATCCACTCCGGGTCGGCGTCCGAAGGGCCACGGTCGAAGAGGGCGTGCGCGCGGGTCAGCGCCTGCTCGCAGCCCGCCTTGTCGCCGAGCCCCGCCCAGCCCCCGGCCTCGCGCAGCGCGAGGAGCGAGAGCAGCCGCGGCGACGAGAGATGCCGGGCGGCCCGCGTGGCCGCCTGGGACGCCCGCACCGCCTCCCGGGGCCGTCCGGAGTCGCGCGCCAGGAAGGCCGTATTGCAGAAGGCGTGTGCCTCAAGGGCCGGGTCGGAGGCCATCCGGGCCGTCGCGAGAGCCTCCGCGTAATGCGAGCGCGCGTCGTCGAAGCGGCCGGAGTCGTGCGCCAACCAGCCCACGGAGATCGCCAGTTCACCGGCGCCCGCGTGCAGCCGGTCCGCCGTCGACTGACGGGTGGTGCCCGCGTCGAGCAGGGCGTACGCGGTCCGCAGCGGGGCGCCTGCGCGGCGGTAGAGGCCGTCGGCGCCGTGCCGGTCGTCGAGCAGCCTGATCTTCCGTACGGCCTCCTCGACCGCGCTCACCTCGGCCTCGCCCGCCCGGCCGCCGCGCTGAGCGGTGGCCGCGGCCGGGCTCTGGGCGGCGAGCCCGAAAGGCCCCAGAGAGGCGGCGGCCACGGTGGCCGTGCCGCTCATGAATGCGCGACGTAGCACGTCGCTCTCCTCGTGGCTCTGGATCTCGTACGGGTCGCACTCGTGCGTTTCGGGGCCCGATGGCCCGGACGGAGAAGACTCATACAGCGGGATCGTGGTGTGTGACGCGGGCGCTCCGGACAGGGCGCGCGCCCCTCGCCCGCGCACTGCCGAGCGGGGTGCGAACCCCAGATCCGTCAGCGTCCGGCCGGGGAACATGTGCAGGAACACCCGCTCGTACGCGTAGTTGGGACAGCGGATCTCGCCCGCCTCGACGCGTCCGATGTAACGGGCGTCGCAGCTGACGCGCTCACCGATCTCGCGAGCGGCCCGGCGGATCACGGCGGCGAACTCGCTCGGCGAGCGCTGTCCTCGCAGGTGTCGGAAGTCAAGATTCGGTCGTGGGGACGGAGTTGACGATGCCATCGGTGACGACGCCATGGCCTGACCCTCTCGTACGGATCGTGCCGGAGTGCGCCGCATCCTGTGGATCCGGCGATGCTGCCCCTGTTCCGGCGGAGCACGAACGTACCCGCTGTGATGGGGACGGCACGCGGAGTTTGGCTACAAACGGGATATCTCACCCATGATCTGCCATGAAGTGCCATCCTTTGCGGCGGCATTACGCCGTAGCTGTTGACGCCGTCCCGCGTTGAACCATGAGGAGAGGGAGCGACGCGGCTTCCGCTCTTGCGAGGAGGGGTCCCCTTTGTTGGAGATCGGCGTGGAGAACGGCGAATCGCGGGCGTCGCTGACTACGGCACGGCACCTGCCGACCCAGGACCGTAGCGCACCACCACAGCACGGCGTCCGGCCCGTCGAGCCCTCCGAGCCCCCCGGCTTCTGCGATCTCGTCACGGTCCCGGCCCGCCAGGGCCTGGAGGCGGTCGACATCCTGCGCCGCGGGGCGGGCGACGGAGTCGGCCCCGTCCTGCACGACGGGAGCTGCGACACCCTCGGCTTCCTGGTGCCGCCCGGCACCGCCGACGCCTGGGACCTGCCGGGCAGCGCGTGTACGCAGACCTTCGGCCGCGGCACGCGACTGCACGCCGAGCCGGAGCCGGTCCCGCCGCCGCCCCCGGTCGCCGGGACCGGCTGGCTGCTGCCCCCCGACGAGACCGATCCGGTCACCGACCCCGCCGTCCTGCGCGCGGCGCTCGGCCAGGCGGCCCGCACGATCGAGGCCGCCGACAACTGCCGCTGAGCCCGAGGCGGGGCGGTGCTCCAAGGTCATCGGGCCGGGCCGTCCGCGTACGCCGATAATGGTCCGATGGCAAGGAACAGGCGATCCCGGGAAGAGGCACAGGCCGTCGTCGAGAAGGTGGACGGCGGGCTCGCCGAGCTGATGCCCGACCGGGACAGGGCGCGCGCGTGGACGCTGCTCGTGGACGGCGCCCCGCAGTCCCATGTCGACCTCGACGACCCGGCGTATCTCGACTTCGAGTACCAGCGCAGGCTCGGCCACGTCGCCGATCTGGTCGCGCCGGCCGGCAAGCCGATCCAGGCCCTGCACCTCGGCGGCGGCGCCTTCACCCTCGCCCGCTACATAGCCGCGACACGGCCCCGCTCCACCCAGCAGGTCATCGAGCGCGACACCGCGCTCATCCAACTCGTCCGACGCGAGCTGCCGTTGGATCCGCAGGCGCGGGTGCGCGTGCGCGGCACGGATGCCCGCGAAGGGCTCGCGAAGATCCCGGACGGCTGGGCGGATCTCGTCATCGCCGACGTCTTCAGCGGCGCGCGCACCCCCGCCCACCTCACCAGCGCCGAGTTCCTCGGTGACGTACGCAGGGTCCTGAAGCCCGGCGGCCTCTACGCCGCGAACCTCGCCGACGGGCCGCCGCTCGCGCATCTGCGCGGCCAGCTCGCCACCGCCGCCACGCTCTTCCCCGAGCTCGCGCTCATCGCCGACCCGGCCGTCCTGCGCGGCAAGCGCTTCGGCAACGCGGTGCTGGTCGGCTCGGACAAGGCGCTGCCGATCGCGGAGCTGACCCGGCGCAGCGCGGGGGACTCGCATCCGGCGCGGGTCGAGCACGGCCGGGCGCTCATCGACTTCAGCGGGGGAGCGGCGGCGGTCACGGACGCGAGCGCGGTGGCGTCGCCCGCGCCGCCGCCTTCGGTGTTCCGCTGAAGGCGCACTTCCACGGCGCACTTCCACGGCACGGTCAGTACTCGTTGATCTCGACCGCCGGGGCGTGGTCGTGCCAGGTGCAGAAGACCGAGACCTTCTCGGCGCCCGCCGTGAACTCCACCCGGATCCAGGTGTCCTGCTTCCACACCTGCACCGACCAGCCCGCCGCCGGGGTCGCGGAGACCAGCGTCGCGGAGTCCTTGCCGAGGTCGAAGACGACCCGGCCGCCGTCGGAGGAGTAGCTCTTCACGTTGCCGGGTGTGGAGGCGGGCGTGGAGGGAGTGCCCGGTTTGCTCGTCTTCGTCTTCGAAGGTTCGTTCTCGGGGGGCTCGGCCGTCTTCGAGGGCTTCTTCGACTTCGACGGCGAGGGGGTCGGCGTCGGATCGGGGCGGTGCGTGGAGGACGAGAGCGGCTCCGCGCGGTCGCCGTCGGCGGCCAGCGGCACGGCGCGCGGCGGGTCGTAGGCGGTGCCCGCCATGACCGTGTGGACACCCCACCAGGAGAGCGTGACCGCCGCGCCCGTGGCGAGCGACCAAGCCATTGCGTGTATGAGTCCTCTGCGCATCGCGAGCCATACTGCACCACCCGGCCCGCCGGTGTCCCAGGAGGACCGTGGTCACTCATATGGCGTACGGTGCCGCCCATGGCAAGTGTGCTCGTCGTCGAGGATGACCAGTTCGTACGCTCCGCTCTCATCCGGCATCTGACCGAGGCATCGCACACCGTGCGCAGCGTCGGCACCGCCCTTGAGGCGCTGCGCGAGGTGGCCCATTTCCGTTTCGACGTGGTGATCCTGGACCTCGGCCTGCCCGATCTGGACGGTTCCGAGGCGCTGAAGATGCTGCGCGGGATCACCGACGTCCCCGTGATCATCGCCACCGCGCGCGACGACGAGACCGAGATCGTCAGGCTCCTGAACGACGGCGCCGACGACTACCTGACCAAGCCGTTCTCCGTCGAGCACCTGTCGGCCCGGATGGCCGCCGTGCTGCGCCGCTCGCGCGTCACGGCGGGCGAGGCGCCGCCGAGCCGGGAGATACGGGTCGGAGGGCTCGCCATCGACCCGCTGCGCCGCCAGGCGGAGCTGGACGGTGCGCGGCTCGATCTGACGCGGCGCGAGTTCGACCTCCTTGCCTTTCTCGCCGGGCGTCCCGGCGTCGTCGTACCCCGCAAGGAGCTGCTCGCCGAGGTGTGGCAGCAGAGCTACGGGGACGACCAGACCATCGACGTACATCTGTCGTGGCTGCGCAGGAAGCTGGGCGAGACGGCCGCGCGGCCGCGCTATCTGCACACGCTGCGGGGTGTCGGCGTCAAGCTGGAGCCACCGCTGTGAGGTGGGCACTCGTCAAGGTGTGCCTGGCCGTCACGACGATGGTCGTGGTGGCCTTCGCGGTGCCGCTCGGGCTCGTCATCCAGGAGATGGCGCGGGATCGGGCCTTCTCGAACGCCGAGCGGCACGCGGCCGGCATGGGCCCCACGCTCTCCATCACCACCGACCGCGACCAGCTGACGCGGGCCGTCGCCACGTCCGAGGCGGGCGGCGAGGGACGGATGGCCGTCTACGTACCGGCCGTCGACAAGGCGCCCGCCCTGGAGATCGGCGACCGGCGGGCGGACGCGCACGCGGTGGAGACCACGCGCAAGGAGGGCCGGGCCCGGACGGCCACGGTCGACGGCGGCTTCGCGCTGCTCCAGCCGATGGCCCTGAGCTCCACCCAGATCGCCGTGGTCGAGATCTTCGTGCCCGAGGGTGCGGTCAGCAACGGCGTGACCACGGCGTGGCTCGTGCTCGCCGGTGTCGGCGTCGCGCTGATCATCGGCTCCGTGGCGGTCGCGGACCGTCTTGGCGTACGCATGGTGCAGCCCGCCAAGCGGCTCGTGGGCGCGGCGCAGTCCCTGGGGGAGGGGAAGCTGGGGGCGCGGGTGCCGGAGGAAGGGCCGACGGAACTGCGCCTTGCCGCGGTGGCGTTCAACTCGATGGCGGACCAGGTGGTGCAACTCCTGGCGAACGAGCGGGAGTTGGCGGCTGACCTGTCGCACCGTCTGCGCACTCCGCTGACGGTCCTTCGGCTCAACGCGGCCTCCCTTGGGGACGGTCCCGCGGCCGAGCAGACGCGTATCGCGGTGGAGAAGCTGGAGCGCGAGGTCGACACGATCATCCGCACGGCACGTGACGCCAAGCCGCAGACCGCCGCGGTCGGTCCCGGCGCGGGCTGCGACGCCTCCGAGGTGATCCAGGAGCGCATGGCCTTCTGGTCGGCGCTCGCGGAGGACGAGGGGCGTGAGGTGCGGGTCGCGGGGGTGGAGCGGCCGGTGTGGATACCGGTGGCGCGCCCCGAACTGGTCGCCTCCCTCGACGCGTTGCTGGGCAACGTCTTCCGGCACACGCGGGAGGGGTCGGCGTTCGCGGTCGACGTGCACAGTGGCGAGGACGCGGTGATCGTCCTGGTGTCGGACGCGGGGGCGGGGATCGCCGATCCCGAGGCGGCGTTGGCGCGGGGCGCGGGCTCGGGGGCCGACGGGTCGACGGGGCTCGGCCTGGACATCGTGCGGCAGCTCGCGGAGTCCACGGGGGGCGATGTGCGCATCGGGCGGTCCGTGCTTGGCGGGACGGAGGTCCGGATCTGGATCCAGCTGGACGGACGCAGGCCCGTACCCGGGGGCCGTGGGCATCGGGGTGCTGCCGTACGTCGCCGGAAGCGCGCCCCGAGCCTCCGCTGACGCCCTGAACCGCCGCTTCGCGGCGGATCTCTCCCTCCCACCCACCCGTTCACCCCGCATCCAACCATGCCCCGACCGGAGGCTCCCCGCGCCCGAGATGTCCACCGCGGGGCCGTGGGTGGGCGAGGTGGGAAAGATCCGCGCGGAGCGCGGGAAGTTAACCGTCCCCGATCGCTCCCTTAAGCCCGCCCTAAGATCCGGACCTGGGGTCCGATTGGCCCGATAAGCCGGATCGCACGGGGCTAGCGTTCTGCACGCACCCCACCCCCGCACAGCTAAAGGCAGGCACGCGATGAGCAGCACGCATCGGCGCACGGTGAGCACCAAGTCCAAGGTCATGGGCGGCATCGCGGCCGCCGCCCTCGTCGGTGGCGGCGCCTTCGCCTTCTCCGGGACGGCGCTCGCCAGCAAGGCGCCCGCCGAGCCCACCGCGAAGGCCGAGGGCAGCGCCAAGTTCGCCCCGTTCGTGGACACTTCGCTCGCCCCCGCGTACGACCTCGTCGACACCGCCGACAAGACCGGCGTCAAGGAGTTCACCCTCGCCTTCATCACCTCCGGCGGCAGCTGCGAGCCCCTGTGGGGCGGCGTCACCGGCCTCGACGACGACAAGGTCGCCTCGCAGATCGAGGCCCTGCGGGCCAAGGGCGGCGACGTACGCGTCTCCTTCGGCGGCGCGGCAGGATCCGAGCTGGGCCTCAAGTGCGACAGCGCCGACGAGCTGGCCAAGGCGTACGGCAAGGTCATCGACAAGTACAAGCTCACGAAGGTCGACTTCGACATCGAGGGCGCCGCGCTCCCCGAGACCGCCGCCAACACCCGCCGCGCGCAGGCCATCGCGCAGCTCCAGAAGGACCACGAGGGCCTGGACGTCTCGTTCACGCTGCCCGTCATGCCCGAGGGGCTGACCCAGCCGGGCGTCGACCTCGTCGCCGACGCCAAGAAGAACGGCGTGCAGGTCTCCGCCGTCAACATCATGGCGATGGACTACGGGCCCTCCTACAGCGGCGACATGGGTCAGTACGCCATCGACGCCGCGACCGCCACGCAGAAGCAGATCAAGGGCGCACTCGACCTCTCCGACGAGGCCGCCTGGAAGGCCGTCGCGGTCACCCCGATGATCGGCGTGAACGACGTCACCACCGAGGTCTTCAAGGTCGACGACGCCACGCAGCTGGTGAAGTTCGCCGAGGAGAAGGGTCTCGGCTGGCTGGCCATGTGGTCCTCGACCCGCGACAAGGCCTGTGAGGGCGGCGCCAACAACGGTGCGCAGCCCACCTGTTCGTCCATCGAGCAGGAGCCGCTCGCCTTCACGAAGGCGTTCGGCGCCTACAAGTAGCCCCACCCAGAACCACCGGAACCACCGGAACCACCGCCCCCCACGGCGCCTCGACCGGCATCCCCCCACCCGGTCGGGGCGCCACTCATGCTCAGGCCTTGCTCGCCTGCCACTCCGACGCGTAGTCGTTGAAGATCGCCCGCAGGTGATGCCCGATCTTCAGGTAGTCGAGGTCGTCCAGGTTGGCAAGGGACACCCGCACCGACCACTCGGGCCCCTCGAACCCGCCCCCGTTCAGAAGCACCACGTGCGTCTGCTCGGCGAGGCGGAACAGCGGGTCGACCGGCTCGTAGTTCTTCTCCAGGAAGTCGGCGAAGTCCTTGCCGTGGACGCGTTCCGCCTCGGCTAGCAGATCGAGCTCGATGTAGTAGCCCGCCCGCTTGGGGTCGTCCGAGATCTTCATCTCGGCGCCCTCCAGGAGGAGTTCGAGCCGCTGCTGCACGATCGCGCGGATCCGCCGCTTGTACGCCTGGCCCTCCTCCAGCATGTCGAAGAGGGAGAAGAGGACCATGACCATCTGCTGGGGGAGCGAGAGCCCCGAGGTGTGGTTCAGGGCGACCTGGCGGGAGTCCGCGACCAGGCGGTCGATGAACCTGATCTTCTCCGGCTCCAGCGTCAGCGTCCCGTACCGCTTGGCGAGCCGGTCCTTCTCGGCCTGCGGAAGCGCCGCGATCAGCTCGTCGATGACGTTGTCGTCGTGCAGCCCGATGACGCCGAGCCGCCAGCCGGTGGCGCCGTAGTGCTTGGAGTACGAGTAGACGAGCAGCGTGTTGCGCGGCAGGTCTGCGGCGATGGAGCGGAAGCCCTCGACGAACGTCCCGTACACGTCGTCCGTGACGATCAGGAGGTTCGGGTTCGACGTGGCGACGATGTCCTTGATCTGGTCCGCCACGCGCTGACTCAGCGCGAGGGAGGGCGGGTTGGAGGGGTTGACCAGGCAGACCATCTTGATGGCGGGGTCCGCGAGCTTGGCCACCTCCTCCTCCGGGTAGCGCCACTCCCGCACGCCCGCCTCGGCGAACTTGCTGGCCTGGACGTACGTCACGTCGAACTCGTACGTGTCGAGCTCGGGAATCTCGATGTACGGCGTGAACACCGGCACCATCAGGGCGATCTTGTCGCCCTTGTGCAGGATGCCGTTCTTCATGAGCGAGTCGAAGATGTAGCACATCGCGGCCGTGCCGCCCTCGGTGGCGAAGAGCGACAGATTGTCCGCCGGCGGCTTCTTGTCGAACATCTCGTCGGCGACGTAGCCGCGCACGATCTGTTCCGCGTGCTTCAACATCCGGTCCGGGACCGGGTAGTTGTCGCCCACCGAGCTGTCCGTCAGCTCGTGGACGAAGTCGTCCCTGTCGAAGCCGAAGCGCTCGACGGCGTACTCGACGCACTTCTGGAGCAGCTCGATGCCGGGCAGGTCCGGGTGCTGGCGCACGAACGTGTCGAAGCGGGCGCCCGATCCCTCCTTCTCCGGCATGCCGCCGAGGTCGTCGGCGGTCCAGACGCGGCGGGACTCGGAGAGGGCGAAGTAGCCGAGCGCGTAGAACGCCTCGCGGGGGCCCGTGGCGATCCAGTTCGGGTTGCCGCGTCCCGCGTTGAGCATCTGCGGGATGGACTTCTCCTTCTGGCCCGGCTTGTCTGCCTGTACCGCCTGGGCGATCTGGATGAACTTGTCCTTCAGCTCGAAGGGGCTGAGCTGGGCGAAGGACTGGATTTCCTCGCGGGTGAAGGTGGTCTTGGGCACGGCTCATTCCTCACATGCGTACGGACGTACGGGAACAGGGGCAGGGGCAGGGGGCATCAGTGGTGGAGCAGGACGATGACCGCGCCCCAGATGGTCAGGAGCACGTTTCCGACGGCGTAGGGGATCGTGTAACCGAGCGTCGGGATCTGGGACCTGGACGTCTCGTTGATCGCGCCGATCGCCGCGGTGGTGGTCTGGCCGCCCGCGAGCACTCCCATCAGGATCGGGAAGCGGATCTTCTGGACGTAGTGCCCGAAGAGGAAGCCGACGATCAGCGGGATCAGCGTGGCGATCGCGCCGAACAGGAGCAGGCCCCAGCCCGCCGTCGACAGGCCCGAGGTGAAGCTCGGCCCGGCGTTGATGCCGACGACCGCGACGAAGAGGCAGAGCCCGAGGGTGTCCATGAACCACTGGGCGCCCGGCGGCACGTTCCCGTACGTCGGGTACTTGCCGCGGATCCACCCGAAGACCAGGCCCATGATGAGCGCGCCGCCGGACGTGGAGAGCGAGATCGGCACGCCGCCCGCGGTCAGCGCGGGGATGCCGATGCAGCCGCCGAGGAAGATGCCGAGGCCCACCCAGAGCATGTCGGTGGCGAAGGACGTCGGCACGGGCTTGCCGAGCTCCTTGCCCGCCGGGTCCACCAGGCGCTTGGGTCCGGTGAGGATCAGGGTGTCGCCGCGCTCCAGCTTCGTGGAGAGGCGGTAGGGGAACTCCGCGCCCGAGCGGTACAGCTTGGACACGTACACACCGACCATGAACGGCTCACGGCGCAAGTCGCCGATGGTCTTGCCCAGTTGCGCCTTCTCGGAGGCGACGACGTGCAGTGACTCGGTCTGGTAGCCGAGGAGTTCGACGTCGTCGGTCTCGGAGCCGATGTGCGTGCGGGGGTCGAACTCGACGAGCGAGCCGCGCAGCGCGCTCAGCGCGACGACGTCCCCTTCGCGCAGCGCCGTCTGCTGGTCGTGGTCGAGGATGTTCCCTTCCCTGCGTACGCGCGTGATGTAGACCCGGCGGCCCAGCTCGCGCTGCTGGTTCTCGAAGTCCTCGATGGTGCGCCCCGCGAGGTCGGGGCGCTGGAGGGTGTAGGCCCGCAGGACGACCTCGTAGTAGCCCTCTGCCAGGTCGGGGTTGTCGCCGGGAGCGTCCAACTCCGCCGCCAGAGCGGCCGATTCGGCGGCCAGGTCGCGCCGGTAGAGCTTGGGCAGGACGTTGGCGAGCAGCATCGCGCAGAGGATCGTGCCGAGGGGATACGTCACCGCGTACCCGATGGCGACCAGGTTCGACTCGCTCTTGACCTGCGCGGAGCTGAGCCCCGGCAGATTGGAGATCGCGTCGCCCGCGACACCGATGACGGCGGACTGCGTGAGCGCCCCGCCGAGCAGTCCCGCCGAGAGCCCCGGGCCGTAGCCGAGCATCGCGGCGAAGCCCCAGCAGACGAGCAGGCCCGTCACACAGACCACGACCGCGTTGAGGACCTGCGGAAGGCCGTCCTTCTTCAGGCCCCGGAAGAACTGCGGGCCGACCTTGTAGCCGAGGGCGAAGAGGAACATCGTGAAGAAGAGGTTCTTCACCGTCCCGTCGATCTCGACCTTGAACTGCGCCCCGAGCAGCAGCCCCGCGATGAGACAGCCGGTGACCGCGCCGAGTCCGATGGCCTTGTAGCGCAGCTTCCCGAAGAGGAATCCGATGGCCACGGTGATGAAGACGAGCAGCTCGGGATGGGGCTGGAAGATGTTCCGGTTGAGGAAGTCGATCATTTTCTACCCTCCGGGTGCGCCGTCTCAGGCGCCGAGTACGCCGACGAGGATCGGCCCGGTCAGGGGGAGCAGGAAGTTCGAGAGCGCGTAGGTGATCGTGTAGCCGAGCAGCGGGACCGAGCTCTGGGCCACCTGGGTGACGGAGGTGATGGCCGGGGTCGAGCACTGCTGTCCCGCGATGGCTCCGATCAGGAGCGGTTTCTCGATCTTCAGGAGCTTGCGGCCGACGACGAGCGAGATCGTCGCGGGCACGAGGACCATCGCGATCCCGGCGAACGGGAGCAGCGCCCCGTACTCCTTGAGCAGCGGCCAGGCCTGAGGCCCCGAGACGAGCCCCGTACAGGCGATGAAGATCGCCAGGCCCATGTCCTTCAGGGTGTTGGCGGCCTGCGGCGGGAACGCCCCGAAGGTCTGCTTGCGGGAGCGGAACCAGCCGAAGAGCAGCCCGGAGATCAGACAGCCGCCGCCCGTGCCGAGCGACATCGGCACGTCGCCGAAGTGCACGACGACCTGGCCGAGCAGGGATCCCGCCGCGATGCCGAGGCCCAGATAGATGAAGTCGGTGGCGTCGTTCTTGACGACCGCGCCGATCCTGGCGACCAGCTTGTTCAGGCCGGAGCGCGCGCCCACCAGGGTGAGCACGTCACCGCGGCGCACGGTGGTGGAGCCGGCCGCGGGCAGATGCTGATCACCGCGCAGTACGTCGGTGACGTACACGCCGTCCTTGATGAACTCGGGATGGGCGCGCTGGAGGTCGTCCACGCTCAGGCCGTCCGACGCCTTCTCGGTGACGGCGACCTGGGCGGTGGCGAGGGGGGTGTCGACGCCGGGGATGCCGGGGGTCTCGGGGCCGATGAGGTGCCCCGACTCGATGACGTTGGCGCGGCGGCCGACCACGAGGACCAGGTCGGAGAGGGTGAGCGCGAGGCCGGGCGCGGGCGTGAGCTGCTTGCTGCCGCGCTTGACGGCCTCGACGGTGACCCGGCCGTCGAGCTCCGCCTCCAGATCGCCGACGGTCCTGCCGTCGCCCGTGGTCACCAGATAGGTGCGGCCGACCATGCCGGGCAGCGCCTGGCGCTCGTCGGACTCCAGGCCGCCGCCCGCGCCGCGCATCTTCTCCCACAGCTCGCGCGAGGCGTCCCGCAGGTTGATGCGCAGCATCATCGGCATGATCTGGCTGGTGTAGAGCACGATGGTGATCAGGCCGAAGAGGTAGCAGACCGTGTACGCGGTGGCGACGTGCCCCTGGTACTGGGTGATCTGGTCCGGGGTGAGCCCGTCGAGCTTGCCGATGGCCTCGGTCGCCGTACCGACGACGGCCGACTCGGTGGCCGCGCCCGCCAGGATGCCGGACGCGGTGCCGACGTCCAGGTCGAAGGCCTTGGCGAGGCCGAACGCGATGCCGAGGACACAGACGAGCTCGATCCCGCAGAGCGCGAAGAAGCGCAGGCTCTCGCGGTTGAGGTTGGAGAAGAACTGGGGGCCCGCGAGATAGCCGAGGGCGAAGATGAAGAGCGCGAAGAAGATCGTCTTGACGTCGTCGGAGACGACGACCTTGGCCCAGGCGCCGAGCAGCAGCGAGACGATCAGCGTGCCGCAGATGCCGCCCAGGGTGATGGGACCGACGCGCACCTTGCCCACCAGGTAGCCCAGGGCGAGGCAGATGAACAGCGCGAACTCGGGGTGATCACGGAGTACGCCCATCGACGCTCACCGTGCCTGATCTATGACGATATGTGGCATACGGGAAACCTAAGGAGCCGAGTGGCGGCGTGCCACTCGGCTCCTGGTCCGTTTCCCGCGGGGTCAGCCCACGGCGCCCTCCAGCGGCAGCTCACCGGCGGCCGCGACCGCCGCGTACCAGTGGGCGCTGGACTTCGGGACGCGGGCCTGCGTCTCGTAGTCGACGTACACCGCGCCGAAGCGCTTTCCGTAGCCGTACGACCATTCGAAGTTGTCCATCAGGGACCAGAGGTAGTAGCCGCGGACGTCGGCCCCGTCCGTGATGGCCCGGCGCACGGCGGCCAGGTGGCCGTGGAGGTAGGCGATGCGCTCCGGGTCGTGGACGCGGCCTTCCGCGTCCGGCTTGTCGTCGTAGGCCGCGCCGTTCTCGGTGACGTACAGCGGAAGGCCCGGCGCCTCCCGTGAGTAGCGCATGATCAGCTCGTGCAGCCCCGTCGGGTCGATGGTCCAGCCCATCTCGGTGCGGTCGCCCGGCGTCTGGTGGAAGGCCACGTCGTCGGAGCCCGGCCACGGCGAGTGCTCGCTCGCGCCGTGCCCGTCGGCGCGCGGGCTGCCCGGCTCGTCGTGCGCGGCCGAGACCAGCGCGGGCGTGTAGTAGTTCAGGCCGAGCGCGTCCAGCGGCTGGTGGGCGGCGGCCAGGTCGCCGTCCTGCACGAAGGACCAGTCGGTGACCCGGGCCGTGTCGGTGAGCAGGTCCGCGGGGTAGGCGCCGTGCAGCATCGGGCCGTGGAAGACACCGTTGGCGAGGTTGTCGATGCGGCGGCGGGCGTCCAGGTCCGCGGGGCTCTCCGAAACCGCCCTGACCACCGAGGAGTTGAGGCTCACCGCGACCCGGGCGCGGGCGGGCAGGGCCGCGCGCAGCGCCTGCGTGCCCAGGCCGTGCGCGAGGTTGAGGTGGTGCGCGGCCTGGAGCGCGGCCGCCGGGTCGGTGCGGCCGGGGGCGTGCACACCGGAGCCGTAGCCCAGAAAGGCGCTGCACCACGGCTCGTTGAGCGTGATCCACGACTCGACGCGGTCACCGAGCGCCTCGGCGACGAAGCCCGCGTACTCGGCGAACCGGTAGGCGGTCTCCCGCGCCGGCCAGCCGCCCGCGTCCTCCAACTCCTGTGGCAGATCCCAGTGGTAGAGCGTCAGGGCGGGCTTGATGCCCTTGCCGAGCAGCTCGTCGACGAGCCGCCGGTAGAAGTCGAGGCCGCGCTGGACGGCGGGGCCGCGCCCGGTGGGCTGCACCCGCGACCAGGAGACGGAGAACCGGTAGGCGTTCAGACCGAGGTCCGCCATGAGCGCCACGTCGTCGCGGTAGCGGTGGTAGTGCTCGACGGCCACGTCACCGGTGTCGCCGTCGGCCGTCCTGCCGGGCGTGTGGCTGAAGGTGTCCCAGATGGAGGGGGTGCGGCCGTCTTCGCGTACGGCGCCCTCGATCTGGTACGCGGACGTGGCCGCGCCCCAGAGGAAGTCGGCCGGAAAGGTGAGGGATTCAGGCATGGAAGCGCTCCCATGGGAGGGGGGAAGAAGGACAAGGAAGAGCGGGCTGGTGGCCAGGGCCGAGGTGGCGGCGACTCGACCCTGGCGGGAGAGAGATACGAGCTGCGGCAGGCGGAGAGGGCTCAGCCCTTGACCGCGCCCTGCATGATGCCGCTCACGATCTGCTTGCCGAAGATGACGAACGCCAGGAGCAGCGGCAGCGTGCCGAGCAGGGCGCCCGCCATGATCACCGCCCGGTCCGGGATGTAGCCCGTGCCGAGCGAGTTGAGCGCCACCTGCACGGTGGGGTTCGACTGGTTCAGCGCGATGATCGGCCAGAGGAAGTCGTTCCAGGCCATGACGAACGTAAGCAGACCGAGGACCGCCATCGCGGGCCGTGCCGCCGGGAACACCACGTGCCAGATGATCCGCAGGCTGCTGGCCCCGTCCATCCGGGCCGCCTCGATGAGCTCGCTCGGCAGCGCCTGAAGGAGGTACTGCCGCATGAAGAACACCCCGAAGGCGCTCACGAACGTCGGCAGGATCACCGCCTGGAGCTGGTTGGTCCACTGCAGGTCCGCGATCCACAGATAGAGCGGTACGACGCTGAGCTGCGGCGGCACCATCATCGTGCCGATGGTCAGCAGGAGCAGCAGCCCGCTGAACTTGAACTTCAGCTTGGCGAAGGCGAATCCGGCGATCGTGGAGAACAGGACGGTGCCGATCGTGATGCTGCCCGCCACGATCGTGGTGTTGAGCATCGCGTCGCCCAGGCTCGCCTCGGTCCACGCCCGTTCGAGGTTCTTGAACAGATTGCCGCCGAACCACAGCGGCGGCGGGGTCTGGGCGAGCCGCCCGCTCGTGCGCGAGGCCGCGATCGCCGTCCAGATCAGCGGCGCGAGCGAGACGGCCGTGAACAGCGCGAGGACGAGGTAGGTCACGGGCCCCGCGTGCATCGTGCGGCCGGCCTTCAGACCCAGGGGACGCCCGGCCTTGGGGGCCACGGGACGCCGGTCCTCGGGGGCCATGGTGCCGGACTTCATTGGGCCTTCCTCAGACGTCGGGCGATCAGCAGATTGACCGCGGCGATGAGCAGCAGGATCACGAGCATCAGCCAGGCGACGGCCGAGGCGCGCCCCAGATGGCCGTTGATCCAGCCCTGGTCGTACAGATAGAGACCCAGCGTCTGGAACTGGTGGTCCGCGCCGCCCTTGGACCCGGCCGTGCCGCCGAACAGCAGGGGCTCACCGAAGAGTTGGGTCGCCCCGATGGTCGAGACGACCACCGTGAACAGGATCGTCGGACGCAGCATCGGGATCGTCACGTGCCGGAACTGCTGCCAGCGCGATGCGCCGTCGAGCGAGGCCGACTCGTACAGGTCGTGCGGCACGGCCTGCATCGCCGCCAGATAGATCAGCGCGTTGTAGCCGGTCCACCGCCAGATGACGATCGACGACACCGCGAACTGTGAACCCCAGGACGATTCACGCCAGTTGACGGGGTCGATGCCGACGGAACCGATCACCCAGTTGACCATGCCGCCGTCCCAGGCGAACAGCAGCGTGAAGACCAGCGATGCGCTCGCCACCGACGTGGCGTACGGAGCGAGCATCGCCACGCGCCACAGGGTGGAGCCGCGCAGCTTGTAGTTGAGCAGATGCGCGATGCCGAGTGCGACGGCGAGCTGGGGGACGGTGGAGATGATGCCGATGGTGAAGGTGTTGCCGAGCGCGTTCCAGAAGTAGTCGCTCTGCAGCAGGTTGGTGTAGTTCTCCAGGCCGAGCCAGGTGCTGTCGTCGAGGTTGGTCAGCTCCAGGCGATGCAGCGATGCCCAGCCGGTGTAGAGCAGCGGGAACAGGCCGAAGGCGCCGAAGAAGAGGAAGAACGGGGCGACGAAGACGTACGGCGACGCCTTTATGTCCCAGCGGTACAGGCGACTGCGCCACGAGGACGTGGGGGAGCCTTTACGGCTCCCGGACGCGGCCGGGGCCGCGTCCCCCTCACCGGGGGACGCGGTCTCGGCGTACTCAGCGGTCTCGGACATGCGCGTCACTGTCCCAGAACATCCTTGATCTCCTTCTGAGCGGCTTCCCAGCCCTCTGCGGGAGACTTGCCCTGTTGCTCCACCTGGAGGACACCGATGTCCGTGATGGACTGGCCGATCTGGGCGTCCTTGAGGCCGTAGACGGCCGCCGGGGTGTTCTTCGCGATGTCGGCGAAGATCTGCGTGATGGGCGCGTCATTGAAGTACGCCTTGGTGGCGGGCGACGGCTTCAGCGTGTCGTACGCCGACGGGGTGGACGGGAAGCTGGCCTGCTTGGCGAAGACCTTCGCGAGCTGCTCGGGCTGGGTCAGCCAGACGGCGAGCTCGGTCGCCTCCTTCTTGTGCTTGCCCGCGCTCGGCACGCCGAGGAACGTTCCTCCCCAGTTGCCGTCCGTGGGCGCCTTGGCCATGTCCCACTGGCCCTTGCCCTCCGGGCCGGTCTTCTCCTGGATGTAGCCGGCCATCCACGCGGGGCAGGCCACGGTGGCGAACTTGGCGTTGGCGAAGCCCTGGTCCCACGTCGGGTCGAACTGCTTGAGCTTGGACGACATGTCGCCCTTCGCGACCTTCATCGCCGCGTCCCAGGCGTCCTTGCGGCCCTTGCTGTCCTCGTAGATCTCCTTGCCGCCCTTGTCGTAGTACCGCTCTTTCGCACCGGCGAAGACGGCGTTGTAGACACTGGAGGCGGAGTCGACGAACTTGGTCTCGCCGGGGGCCTTCTTCATGTACTTCTCGCCGAGCGCGACGTACTTGTCCCAGTCGCCCGCCCACTCCTTGGCGAGCTCCTCGCGGTCGGTGGGCAGACCGGCCTTCTTGAAGAGGTCCTTGCGGTAACAGAGCGCCGTCGGGCCGATGTCGACGCCGAGGCCGACCGTCTTGCCGTCCTCGGTCGTGGCCTGCTTCCACTTCCAGTCGAGGTACGTGGCCTTGTCCACGCCCTCCGCCTTGCTCAGGTCCTCGAACTTGGCGCCCTGGGTCTGCACGACCTCGGTGATGTTGCTGACCTCTATGGCCGCCACGTCGTTCACGCCGGCGCCGGACTGGAGCTGGGTCAGAAGCTTCGGGTAGTAGGCGTCGTTCCGCTCGATGACGTTCTCTTTGATCTTGATGTTCGGGTGCGACTTCTCGTACTCGGCGTAGAGACCTGCCTGCTTCAGGCCAAGCACACCGAACGTGCCCACATTGAGCGTGACCTTGCCGTCACCGCCCTCCGAGCCGCTGTCGTCGTCGCTGGAACACCCGGCCAGCAGGCTCGTGGCCAGCGCGGACACGGCCGCGAAAGCCACCAGACGGTGTGGTCGGCGGGAACTCGTGCTCATTGCGTCCTCCTGTTGCCTGACGTGCCGACCCCCCGGCCAACTGCGCTTCTTGCCCCGTTGTTTGACTCTTCGGCTCGGGCGGGGAACGTGCGGGTTGTGTACGTGTCAGGTAGTGTGGGAGCGCTCCCACAAGTGATGAGTTGAAGAGTCGTGGCTGGGGGCGGGGGTGTCAAGGGACCGGACATAGAGATATGTCTTCAGTTATCGGGCTGTTACTCGGGCCGACACTCGGGTCGCGGTGAGGGTGCTCGCGCGTTCGGCCCAGCCGCCCGGTGATGATCAGGCTGTTACATTCCTCTACATTCCTCGCCGGGGGAAGTGCGACGGGAGGCGGACAATGGCAGCTCACGGTGCGCGCAGCCGCAGTGGCGGGCGACCGACCCTGGAGGAGGTCGCCGCGAGGGCAGGGGTGGGCCGCGGGACGGTCTCCCGGGTGATCAACGGCTCGCCGCGGGTGAGCGAGGCGACCAGGACGGCCGTCGAGGCCGCCGTCGCGGAGCTCGGTTACGTCCCGAACACGGCGGCCCGTGCCCTGGCCGCCAACCGCACGGACGCCATCGCCCTGGTCGTGCCCGAGCCCGAGACCCGCTTCTTCGCCGAGCCGTACTTCTCCGACGTCCTGCGCGGTGTCGGAGCGGAGCTCGGCGAGACGGAGATGCAGCTCCTGCTGATCTTCGCCGGGAACGACCGCAGGCGTCAGCGCCTGGCGCAGTATCTGGCGGCCCACCGCGTCGACGGCGTCCTGCTTGTCTCCGTCCACGCCGACGACCCGCTGCCGGACCTCCTCGCCCAGCTGGAGATCCCCGCGGTGATCAGCGGCCGCCGCTCGGCCGACGAGGCGCTGCCCTCGGTGGACTCCGACAACTTCGCGGGCGCGCACTCGGCGGTGGAGCACCTCCTGGCCCGCGGCCGCACGTCCATAGCCACCATCACCGGCCGCCTGGACGTCTACGGCGCCCAGCGCCGCCTGGACGGCTACCGCGCCGCACTGTCGGACGCGGGCCACTCCGTGGACGAGCGCCTGATCGCGCCCGGCGACTTCACGGAGGAGGGCGGCCGCCGGGCGATGGCGGAGCTTCTGGAGGCCTGCCCCGGCATCGACGCGGTGTTCGCGGGCTCGGACGTGATGGCCGCGGGCGCGCGCCAGGTCCTTCGGGAGGCCGGGCGCCGGATACCCGACGACGTGGCCCTCGTCGGCTTCGACGACTCGGCCATCGCCCGGCACATGGACCCGCCGCTGACGAGCGTGCGCCAGCCGATCGAGGAGATGGGCCGGGCGATGATCGACCTGCTGCTCGCCGAGATCGCGGACGACCGCCCGGCATCCGCCCGGCGCCTCGAACACCGCCAACTGGTGCTGCCGACGGAACTGGTGGAGCGGCAGTCGTCCTGAGGCTTCTGCGGGCCGCCGACGCGGGAGGCAACCGACGGCCCTTGCGCCCCGGCGTCCCGTACCGACACGGGCCGCACGAAGCGCCACACGCACTGTGCACCTGCCCCGCGCGAGGGGGAAGGGTGTGCGCGGGCAGACCATGGGGGCGGCTTTCGCGCCCCGTGTGAGAGCGCGCCCTGTGTGAGAGGCGCGAGAGCCGAACCGTCGCAGAGTCGCAGACACGAAGAAGGCCCGGTCCGTTTTCACGGACCGGGCCTTCTTCATTCAGGGTGAGTGACGGGACTTGAACCCGCGGCCACCTGGACCACAACCAGGTGCTCTACCAACTGAGCTACACCCACCATGTCCGGTCGTTTTTCTTTCTTCCGACCGGCCGAGAAAAAGTGTACAGGGTCCGAAGGGGTGCTCGCGCACGCGTTTTCCGGACCCCGTACAGAAGGGTTCCGCGGAGGCTACTCCGCAGGCAGCACGTACTTCGCCGCGATGGTTTTCGCGGTGTCCGAGTCCGGTCCGGGCTGCGGCACGAAGACCGCCTCGCGGTAGTAGCGCAGCTCGGCGATGGACTCGCGGATGTCGGCAAGCGCCCGGTGGTTGCCGTTCTTGTCCGGGCTGTTGAAGTACGCCCGGGGGTACCACCGCCGGGCGAGTTCCTTGATGGAGGAGACGTCGACGATGCGGTAGTGGAGAAACTCCTCCAGTGTCCGCATGTCGCGCAGCAGGAAGCCGCGGTCGGTGCCGACCGAGTTCCCGCAGAGCGGAGCCTTGCGCGGCTCCTTGACGTGCTCACGTACGTACGCCAGGACCTGCTCCTCGGCGTCGGCCAGCGTCGTGCCAGAGGCCAGTTCGTCGAGGAGCCCCGAGGTGGTGTGCATTTTGCGCACCACCTCGGGCATGGTCTCCAGCGCCGCGTCCGGCGGGCGGATCACGATGTCCACACCTTCGCCGAGCACGTTCAGTTCCGAGTCGGTGACCAGTGCGGCCACCTCGATAAGTGCGTCATCCGTCAGCGAGAGCCCGGTCATCTCGCAGTCGATCCACACCATGCGATCGTTCATGCGTCTTACCCTACGGCGCGCTCCTCTGGCCGGGCAGTGGCGGACGGCCTGGCGCGTACACATCCGAGCTCGGCTTTCCCGGATCCGCGGACAGCGACGCCGACGGGCCGAAGGCGCTCGCGGCAGCCGTACGCCGTGTCTGGGACGGAACAGGGCCGCTCTCCGCGTTCACCGTCGGCGTGCTGGGAACGGGCGGCGCGGATTCCAGCATGGCCCGCTCACCCCCCTGCGGCCTGCGGGCGCGGTAAGCGGCCCGGTAGGCAGCGGGCGAGGAGCCCAGCTGGCGGCGGAAGTGGCCGCGCAGGGCCACGGGCGAGCGGAAGCCGCAACGGCCCGCGACCTCGTCGACGGAGTAGTCGGAGGTCTCGAGCAGCCGCTGCGCCTGCAGTACGCGCTGAGTGATCAGCCACTGCAGGGGAGCGCTCCCGGTGAGTGAGCGGAACCTGCGGTCGAAGGTCCGCCTGCTCATGTACGCGCGCGCGGCCAGGGTCTCCACGTCGAACTGCTCGTGGAGATGTTCCAGGGCCCAGGCGACGACCTCGGCGAGCGGGTCGGCGCCGATCTCCTCTGGTAAAGACCTGTCGAGATAGCGCTCCTGGCCGCCGGCCCTGCGCGGAGGCACGACGAGCCTGCGGGCGAGAGCGCCCGCCGCCTCGTTGCCGTGGTCGGTGCGCACGATGTGCAGGCACAGATCGATTCCGGCCGCGGTCCCCGCGCTCGTGAGCACGTCCCCGTCGTCCACGAACAGCTCACGTGGGTCCACATGGACGGACGGATACCGCTTGGCCAGCGTCGGTGCGTACATCCAGTGCGTGGTCGCGGGCCTGCCGTCCAGCAGGCCGGCCGCCGCGAGCACGAATGCCCCGGTGCACAGGCCCACGATGCGGGCACCTTCTTCGTGCGCGCGGCGCAGCGCGTCGAGTGCCTCCGGCGGTGGCGGCGATGTGATCGACCGCCAGGCCGGCACCACGACGGTGCCCGCACGCCCTATGGCCTCCAGGCCATGTGGCGCGGTGAGTTCGAGCCCCCCGGTCGTACGCAGCGGACCCTCTTCACCGGCGCACACCAGCAACCGGTAGCGGGGGACCCCGGCGTCCTGCCGATCGATCCCGAACACGGAGAGCGGTATGGAACTCTCGAAGATGGGGCCACCGCTGAACAGCAGCACCGCGACAATCTCCCTGCGGCGGCGTCCGGAAAGCTTCCGCGACACGGCTTCTTGCACGGCAGTGGAGTCGTGGCTCATGGTGCTAAGCCCCCCTCGGTCGTCGCGGCTCCCTGTGCTTGGCCAGCTCTGTCTTCTCTGTGTTTTCTGCGGTCCCTGCGTTCCCGGCGCTCTTGGCGTTCCTGTCGGACCTGTCGCTCCTGCACGTTTCCCCTCGGTCCTCCACCAGTCCCCCGCCGTAATACAGTCATGATCGAATCTACTGCGTCCCGTGCTGCCGGGGTGACCAGTTAAGGACCCGGCACTATGTCGACATGGCAACTTGGCGTGAAGCAGTCGATCACGAAGCGTTGCACTCACGGGCGTTGCTGGGAAGTGCGCCTCGGCTCCGTGGCCGGTCCCCGTAGGGTTCAGGCGGCCTTCGCATGCCTTTCAGCCCTGGTGGGACCGGGGTTGAGTACCCCTTCGGCCAAGGAATGCATGGCCATAGGAAGTTGGCTGAAAAGCTACGGGGGAGTGCGCGCGAATCGGTCAGTCCTCCGGTGCTGACCCACCAGCATGCCGACCGCCCCGGTGCGCCCCCGCGCCCGTCCTTCCGTGCCGCCCGCGGGGCTCGCGGCTCCGCTCCTCGACCAGCCGCGCCGCGCCCCGCTCGGACTGCCGAAGCAGCAGCCGGCAGACCCCGGTCACGGCCACGAGCCCGAGGGCCGATCCCGCGGCTCCGGCCAGCGATGTCCCGTACCCCACGAGGACGACGGGAACCAGGACGCAGCTGAACGCGGCCCAGCGGACGACATCGCTCGCCGAGTCCTGGGCGGGGGCGGGCGGCGTCTCCTCGGCGCGCGGTGCGGGGACACCGCCGCGCGGGCGCTCATGCGCCCCCTCCGGTAGGCGTCGGCGGCTCTGCGTCGTGACTCGTGAGGACGTCGTGACTTGTGAGGACACGGACGGCGGTCCAGGCACGGCGGGCTCCCTGTGGCGGTGGCGTACCGGAGTTCAACGCGTGGTCGCTCGGCCGGTCACTGGCGTGAACCTTGTGGCCGATCGCGGCCCACGCGGGTGGGTGCCCAAACCGCCTGTACGGGGCAGCAACCATTGCCATACGGGCGCTGCTCATGCATGCTCCGGTGAACGCCGTGAGGCTCCCGCAGGGCCGGAAACAAGCTCTGGGCAGGAGAGGAGTGTCGCCGTACCCTTGGGGGTATGGGGTTGGGAAGATGATTCCCGGACACAGCTCCGGTGGTCGCCGCTCCTCCTCGTCCCTGCCCGATCTTGTCCGTTCTGCTCCATACTGCGCCGTACGACCCGAACAGAGCCGACCCTCCCACAGAGGACTCCTTCGCCGAGACACCCATGGCCGGTCACGAATTCTCCGAACCAGCGGACCGCAAGCGGCAGGTCGCCGATCCCACAGCGACCCCCCAGGCGGCGGAAGAACCACGTCATTCCTGCGATCCGGCCTTCCGGCACGGGGTCGTCGTCGGTTTCGACGGCTCGACCTCCAGTGAGCGCGCTCTCTCGTACGCGATCGGGATGGCCCACCGCTCGGGCTCCGGCCTGATCATCGTGCATGTCGCCAACAGACTCCCCACCACGGTGTGGGCGGGCTGCGAGCCGCCGGTCTTCGTCGACGTGCCGGACCACCGCACGGAAGTGCTCGGCCTGGAGCTCGCCTGTGCGGACTATCTGGCCGAAGTGCCCTGGATCCTCGTCGAGCGCGGCGGCGACATCTGCCACGAACTCGAAGAGGTCGGCCGGGAGTACTCGGCGGACGCGATCGTCGTCGGGTCGACGCACGGGATCGTGGGGCGCATCTTCGGCTCGGTCGCGGGCCGGCTCGCGCGCCGTGCGCAACGACCCGTCGTCGTCATTCCGTAACGCCCCTTCGTCCCAGGTGGGATGAGGGTGTTCCGGAGTCAACTTCCTTCCCGTGTAGATAAATCTACTCGTGCGTAGAGGTGGTTTGTGCCCTTGTGAAGGGTACGTACTGGTGGCGCAACAACTGCACACCGCACATGAAGGGAGCCCGCCGTGGACAAAGAAGTCTCTGCGGGAAGCACCACCTCGACCCTCGGCCATCTCGCCCTGGGGCTCACGCTGTTGGCCTTCGGGATCGGTCACACCGAAGTGATCGACGGAGTGACGGCGGCGGATGCCGTCACCCTCGCGACGTATCTGGGAGGCGTCGCACTGTTCGTCGCCGGTCTCTTCGCGTTCCGCGACAGCGACGCGTTCACCGGCACGGCGTTCACCGCGCTCGGCGCGCTCTGGTTCACCTGGGGCGTCTCGGCCGATGCGCAGGTCTCGGCCAACGCGGCGGGTCTCTTCCTGCTCCTGTGCGCGCTCGTCACGCTCAGCCTCGCCCTGGGGGCGTCCGGCGCCAGTGCGCTCGCGCGGGGGACGTACGGACTGCTCTTCGTGTCCCTCGTCCTGATCGCCGTCGCGCTGTTCGGTGACAGCGCGGGTCTCGCGAAGGCGGGCGGCTGGTTCGCCGCGGTCGCGGGCCTGCTCGCCTGGTACGGAGCCACGGCAGCCCTGGCCCACTGGCCCACGGCCCTCCCCGGGCGCCCTGCCGGCCGGGGAGTGACGGCCACCGGCTGAGGCAGGCGCGGGTCGGGGGAATGGGCGCCCCCGGCCCCTCTGGGAACGGGCCCCTTGCGTTTGGTGGCACGCATGGGGCCCGTTCCGTTCCGCCTCTACTCCACGGTCACCGACTTGGCCAGGTTGCGCGGCTTGTCGATGTCGCGGCCCAGGGCCAACGCCGTGTGGTAGGCGAGGAGTTGGAGCGGGATGCCCATCAGGATCGGGTCCAGCTCGTTCTCGTTCTTCGGGACCAGGATGGTCTGGTCGGCCTTCTCCTGCTCCTGGTGCGCGACCGCGAGGATCTTGCCGCTGCGGGCCTTGATCTCCTCCAGGGCGGCGCGGTTCTTCTCCAGGAGGTCATCGTTCGGGACGATCGCGACCGTGGGGAGCGCGGGCTCGATGAGGGCGAGCGGGCCGTGCTTCAGCTCGGAGGCCGGGTAGGCCTCGGCGTGGATGTACGAGACCTCCTTGAGCTTCAGGGAGGCCTCACGGGCCACGGGGTAGCCGCGCACGCGCCCGATGAAGAGCATCGAGCGGGCCTCCGCGTACTCCTTGGCGATCTTCTTGATCTCGTCCTCCTGCTTGAGGATCTCCGAGATCTGGCCGGGCAGCTTGCGCAGGCCCTCGATGATCCGCTTGCCGTCGGAGACCGACAGGTCACGGATGCGGCCCAGGTGCAGGGCGAGCAGGCCGAAGGCGACCGTGGTGTTGGTGAAGCACTTGGTCGAGACGACGCAGACCTCGGGGCCCGCGTGGACGTACACGCCCGCGTCGGCCTCACGGGCGATGGCGGAGCCGACGACGTTCACGACGCCCAGGACGCGGGCGCCCTTGCGCTTCAGCTCCTGGACGGCGGCCAGGACGTCGTAGGTCTCGCCGGACTGGGAGACGGCGATGTAGAGGGTGTCGGGGTCCACGACCGCGTTGCGGTAGCGGAACTCGGACGCCGGCTCCGCGTCCGCGGGGATGCGGGCCAGCTCCTCGATCATCTGGGCGCCGATCATGCCCGCGTGGTACGAGGTGCCGCAGCCGAGGATCTTGACGCGGCGCACCTTGCGGGCGTCGTGCGCGTCGAGGTTCAGGCCGCCGAGGTGCACGGTGGAGAAGCGGTCGTCGATGCGGCCGCGCAGGACGCGGTCCACCGCGTCGGGCTGCTCGAAGATCTCCTTGTGCATGTACGTGTCGTGGCCGCCCATGTCGTACGACTCGGCCTCCCACTCCACGGTGGTCGGCGAGGCGGTCGTGCGCGAGCCCTCGGTCGTGTACGTGCGGTAGTCGTCGGCCTTGATGGTGGCCATCTCGCCGTCGTCGAGGGTGACGACCTGGCGGGTGTGCGAGACGAGCGCGGCGACGTCCGAGGCGACGAACATCTCCTTCTCGCCGATGCCGAGGACGACGGGCGAGCCGTTGCGGGCGACGACGATGCGGTCGTTGAAGTCGGCGTGCAGGACGGCGATGCCGTACGTGCCCTCGACGTGGCGCAGGGCCTCGCGGACCTTGTCCTCCAGCTTGTCCGCCTGGGCGCGGGCGATGAGGTGGGTGAGGACCTCGGTGTCCGTCTCGGAGAGGAACTCGACGCCGTCGGCGGTGAGCTTGGCGCGCAGCTCGGACGCGTTGTCGATGATGCCGTTGTGGACGACGGCGACCTTGTCGTCGCCCGACATGTGCGGGTGCGCGTTCTCGTCGGACGGGGCGCCGTGGGTGGCCCAGCGGGTGTGGGCGATGCCGGTGGTGCCCTTGAAGCGGGCGGGCACCTTGGCCTCCAGGTCGCGGACGCGGCCCTTCGCCTTGACCATCTTCAGGCCGTTGGCCTTGGGGCTGGTGATGACGACGCCCGCGGAGTCGTAGCCGCGGTACTCCAGGCGCTGGAGGCCTTCGAGGAGCAGCGGGGCGACGTCACGCTTGCCGATATAACCGACGATTCCACACATAGAGGGTGTCCTAGCCGTAGATGATGCGGCGCAGCTGCCGGAGGGTGAGTTCGGGCGGCGCGACCGCGCGGTAATGGAGATCCGCCGAGATCTGTTCGAAGATCGCCGCGTTCAGCAGGCCCTGACCTTGCAGTTCGCGGTGGCGGCGACGGACGAATTCTTCGGTCGTCTCGTCGAAGTAGGCGAGCACGTCCTGGATGACCCGCAGAGCTTCGCCCCGCTGGAGCGGGGTGCTGCGGGTCAGGTGGTCCACCAGGTCGTCGTGCATTCGTTGATCCTGGAGGAATAGCCCTCTGGGTGCAACAATCCTGCCCGGAATCGGGCAGGAGCGTGGCGAAAACCGGCCCCGATGAGCCTAGAGCCGCTTCAGTACGGCCTGCTTGGCGGCGGCGAACTCCTCATCGGTGAGTATCCCGGACTGGTGAAGCTCCCCGAGCTCCCGCAGCCGCCGCAGCAAGGCGTCATGATCGTCCTCCGCCGGGGCGGGCGCGACAGCCGCAGGCAGGGGGCCCGGAGCCCGCGCGGACTCCGCGAGGCCCGGCACCCCCGCCGGATGAGGCAACCGCACCTGCACAGCGGCAGCGACCAGCGCCATCAGCGGATCCTTCTTGAAGCCCCACAGCTCGACCGAGTTCGGGTCGTACTTCGGAGGGGCCTTGGTGGGGGAGTGCCGCACGGTGAAGCGGAGGTAGCCGTTCTCCAGGCCCACGGCGGGCTGCCACTCCACTCCGGCCACATCCGCGAGCGCCAGCGACCGCGTACCGGCCGCCGACTTCGCCTCCTCCGTCTTCCAGTTCCACTCCAGGCGGATGTGCTCGCCGTCGAAGCTCGCCGTGCCGTCCCCCGCCGACACCGAGAGCGGCACCGAGGGACCCGGCAGCAGATAGCTGTCGCAGGAAGCGGCCGGCACCTGCTCGATGAGCAGCGCGTTGCGGACCTCGTCCACGACGTACTCCGCCACCCCGTAGCGGTCCGACTCCACCGTCAGTTGGTAGGGATCCGCCGCGTCCCCGAGCTTGCCCCCGGCGGCCTGGAGCAACGGATCCGCGCCGTCCCGCAGCCGCAGCCTCAGCCGCCCCGACTTCTTGCCCTGTTCGAAGGCGATCCCGGCCAACGCGCCGAGCGGCACGGCCAGTTCACCCAGCGACTTGCGCAGCAGAGACACGTTCTTGTCGCGTCCCGGCACAAGGCGCAGCGTCTCTCCGTCGAAGGTCCAGGTTCCGTCGCGCTGGATGATTTCCGCCATGGGGACGATTCTTCCATCGGCGGGCGGCCGAAGTGGTCTACACCCTTGACCCGCCACGGGGTGCGAGGGTCCCATGGTGAGCGTTCGATTGAGATGCACCACAGTGATGGCCCGTCGAAGGGACCCGCTCGTGAGACAGCACCACAGATCGACCCGCCTGTTCGGCTCGTTGCTGCTCGTGGCCGCGGCCGGATTCTCGTCCGTGGCCGCTGTGCCGGGCGGCGCCGGCCAAGCCGAGGAGGCAGCCACGGCCACCACCCCGACCCCGCTCGGCCGGGTGATCCCGGCCCCCGCGTCCGCCGTCCCGGGCGGATCCCCGTACGAGATCAACTCCAAGACCCGCATCCGGGTCGACGACTCGCGCGACGCGCACCGGATCGGCAGCTATCTGGCGGGCGTCCTGCGCCCCTCCACCGGCTACGCCCTGAAGGTCACCGACGACGAGGGCCGCGACGGCATCCGGCTGCGTCTCGACGCCAAGGACAAGTCCCTGGGGAGCGAGGGCTACCGCCTGGAGTCCAAGCGCGGTTCCGTCACCATCACGGCCCGCAAGGCCGCAGGGCTCTTCTACGGCGTCCAGACGCTGCGGCAGCAACTGCCCGCGGCCGCCGAGAAGACGAGCAAGCAGAAGGGCCCCTGGCTGGTCGCGGGCGGCACCATCAAGGACTCTCCCCGCTACGAACACCGCGGCGCCATGCTCGACGTGTCGCGGCACTTCTTCTCGGTCGACAAGGTCAAGCGCTACATCGACCAGATGTCGCTCTACAAGGTCAACAAGCTGCACCTGCACCTGAGCGACGACCAGGGCTGGCGCATCGCCATCGACTCCTGGCCCAAGCTCGCCACGTACGGCGGATCCACGCAGGTCGGCGGCGGCAAGGGCGGCTATTACACGAAGGCCCAGTACAAGGACATCGTCCAGTACGCGGCATCGCGGCAGCTCGAAGTCATTCCCGAGATCGACATGCCGGGCCACACGAACGCCGCGCTCGCCTCGTACGCCGACCTGAACTGCGACGGCGTCGCGCCCCCGCTCTACACCGGCACCGAGGTCGGCTTCAGCTCGCTGTGCGTGAAGAAGGACATCACGTACGACTTCGTGGACGACGTCATCCGCGAGATCGCCGCCATGACGCCCGGCAAGTACATCCACATCGGCGGCGACGAGGCGCACTCCACCAGCCACGAGGACTATGTGGCGTTCATGAACAAGGTGCAGCCGGTCGTCGCCAAGTACGGCAAGACCGTGATCGGCTGGCACCAGCTGACCGGCGCCACGCCCGCCAAGGGCGCTCTCGCGCAGTACTGGGGCTACGACGCCACCGGCGCCGCCGAGCGCGAGCAGGTCGTGAACGCGGCGAAGAAGGGCACCAAGCTGGTCCTCTCACCCGCGGACCGCTCCTACCTCGACATGAAGTACGACAAGGACACCCCGCTCGGCCTGTCCTGGGCGGGCTACGTCTCGGTGCAGCGCAGCTACGACTGGGACCCGGGGACGTACCTGGCGGGCGCGCCCGCGGACTCGGTCCAGGGTGTCGAGGCGGAGCTGTGGTCGGAGACGCTCTCGACCTCCGCGCACATCGAGTACATGGCGTTCCCGCGCCTGCCTGGCATCGCCGAGCTCGGCTGGTCGCCCGCGTCGACGCACGACTGGGACACGTACAAGACGCGGCTCGCCGAACAGGGGCCGCGCTGGGACGCGTTGGGCATCGGCTACTACAAGTCGCCCGAGGTGCCGTGGCCCGGTAAGTAGGCACAGCGTTCAGGAGCGGCACGTACGAAGGTGGGGCTCGGGAGGACCGTCTCCCGAGCCCCACCTGGCTTCATGGGGTTACGCGATCGGGTTCTTCAGCGTCCCGACCAGCTGCAGCGCGCCCGCCGGATCGGCGAGGTCCACCATCTGCTCGTTGTCCCGCAGCTGGAGCCTGTTCAGGCAGGAGCGCGCGAACTCGGGGGCGAACATGTCGAACTGCTTGAACTTGTCGGCCAGTTGGGGCGTGGCCTCCTGGTAGGCGCTCACGCACTCGGCGACGGCGCCCCAGAACGTCTCCTCGTCCACCAGGCCCTCGGTGACGAGGTTCGCGGACAGGAAGCGGAAGAAGCAGTCGAAGACGTCCGTGAAGATGGACAGGAGCTTCTGGTCGTCGGGGACCTCGACCCGCAGCCGCTCCACCGCCGGCGGAAGCACCGCGTCCGGGTCCATGACCGCGATCTCCTCGGCGATGTCCTTGAAGATCGCCCGCTGTACGACGCCGTCCTTGAGCACCAGGATGACGTTCTCGCCGTGCGGCATGAAGACGAGGTCGTACATGTAGAAGCTGTGCAGCAGCGGCGTCAGATAGGCGTGCAGGTAGCCGCGCAGCCACTCGGCGGGGGTGAGCCCCGAGCGCTCGATGAGGGCGCCCGCGAAGGACGCGCCGTCGAGGTCGGTGTGCAGGAGCGAGGCCATCGTGGCCAGCTGCTCGCCCTCGGCCAGGGACGGGACGGGGCTCTCGCGCCACAGGGCCGCGAGCATTTTGCGGTACGGGGAGTAGCGGTCGGTGGCGGCCTCGTACTCCAGGTGGCGATAGCCGACGGCCGCGCGCTCGCGGATGATCGTCAGGCCGGTCGACTTCAGGGTCTCGTCGGTGTCGATGAGGTTCGCGAGCCAGTCGTTGATCGCCGGGGTCGCCTCCATGTACGCGGCCGAAAGCCCGCGCATGAAGCCCATGTTGATGACCGAGAGGGCCGTTTTGACGTAGTGCTTGGCCGGGTCGCTCGTGTTGAAGAACGTACGGATCGACTGCTGGGCCAGGTACTCGTCGTCGCCCTCGCCCAGGCAGACCAGGTGCCGCTGGGCGACCTCGGCCGCGAACGTCACGGACAGTTTGTTCCACCACTGCCAGGGGTGGGCCGGGATCAAAAGGTAGTCGTCCGGGTCCAGGCCCTGGTCGCGGAGTGTGCGGTCGAAGCGGTCCAGGGTCTCCTGGCCCAGCTCGGCCCGGAAGAACGACTCGTAGTCGATCCCGGCGCCCGCGGTGAACGCGGCGCGCTCCTTGCTGGCCGCCAGCCACACGAGCCGTACGGGGCTCGCGGTCTCGGGAGCGTACGAGAGGTACTCGTGCACACCGAAGCCGAGCCGGCCGTTGTTGGCGACGAAGCAGGGGTGGCCCTCGGTCATGCCCGTCTCGATCTCCTGGAAGCCGGAGCGGGAGAGCTCGGCGGAGGGGATCGCGGGCTTGGTGAGTTTGTAGCAGGTGCCCGAGAGGGTGGAGGAGATCTCCTCCAGGTAGACCGGCAGGATCTCGTCGCTCAGGCCGAGGGCGGTGCGCAGCTCGATGAAGAAGTCGAGCGCGTTGAGCGGGAGTTCGGTGCCGTCGCGGTGCCGGGAGATCGAGTCGGCGTCGACCTGCCAGTGGTCGAGGCGCAGCCGCTTGGCGGTGAAGCGGTAGCGGGTCAGGGCGTCGTCGCTGCGGATGACGTATGTGGCGTCGCCCAGTGGCTCCGGGGTGAAGAGCCGCTCGTGGGCGAACTCGGCGATGGCCTTGCGGATGAGGAGGCGGTTGGCCTGCTCCCAGCGCTCGGGGGAGAGGTGCGCCGTGGCGTCGGACAGGGTCATATCGCCGATTCCCTTTCGCGTACTGCTGTTTCGAACTGTTCGCGGGTGCAGAAGCTCAGCAGAGCCTTCTTCTCCGGCTTCTGGATGACCTCGGACGCCCGGAAGCCGACGGCTTCGTTGAGGGCGTGCACGGCCGTGTTGTCGATGTCGGGTTCGACCACCACGCGCTCGGTCGCGGGGTCGGCGAAGAGCGTCTCCATGACCTTGGTGATCACGTCACGGGTGAAGCCGGGGATGCGGACGTCGGACGGCGCGGTGAGGAAGTGCATGCCGACGTCGCCGGGCTGCGGCTCGTAGAGGCCGACGAGCTCGACGTACCGGGGGTCGTAGCGCTCCATCAGGAAGGCGGGGACGCCTTGGTGCAGGCCGATGAACGCGTCGTGGTGCTCGTGGGCGGCGATCGCCATGTACTCGCGCTCGACGTCCGGCAGCGTCGCGTCCTGCATCATCCAGAACGAGGCCTTGGGGTGGGTGACCCAGCCGTGCAGGAGCTCGGAGTCCTTCAGGGGGTCGAGGGGGCGCAGGGTCAGGTCTGCGGTGTTGCTCATACGGCGAACTCCTGGAACGCGATGGACTTCTCGACGGGGTAGTACTCGGAGCCGAGCAGCTCACCGATGATGTACGCGTTGCGGTACGGGCCCATGCCCAGGTCGGGGCTGGTCAGGGAGTGGGTGTGCACGGCGCCGTTCTGGAGGAAGATGCCGCGGCCCGTGGTGTCGATCGAGTAGTTGCGGGCGACCTCGAAGCGGCCGCGGCCGTCCCAGCGGATCCGGTCGCGGACCGGCTCCAGGAAGTCGGGCGTGACGTACTGGTAGCCGGTGGCCAGGATCAGGCCCTCGGATTCCAGCTCGAAGTCCTTGCCCTGCTCGTCCTGGCGCAGGCCGAGGGTGTAGGTGCCGTTCTCGTGACGGGCGCTCTGCAGCGAGGAGTTGGTGAGCAGACGCGTCGGGACCGGGCCGCCGAGGTTCTTCTGGTAGAGCAGGTCGAAGATCTCGTTGATCAGGTCGCCGTCGATGCCCTTGAAGAGCGTCTTCTGCTGATCCTGGAGGCGGTAGCGGGTGGCCTCCGGCAGGGCGTGGAAGTAGTCGACGTACTCCGGGGAGGTCATCTCAAGCGTCAGCTTGGTGTACTCAAGAGGGAAGAAGCGCGGGGAGCGCGTGACCCAGTTGAGCTGGTAGCCGTGGACGTCGATCTCGCTCAGGAGGTCGTAGTAGATCTCGGCGGCGGACTGGCCGCTGCCGACGAGCGTGATCGACTCCTTCTTCTGGAGCTCCTGCTTGGACTGCAGATAGCGGGAGTTGTGGATGAAGTCCCCGCCGAGGTCCGCGCACGACTCGGGGATGTGCGGCGGAGTGCCGGTCCCCAGGACGAGGTGACGGGCGCGGAAGGTGTCGCCGGAGGTGGTGTGGACGACGTACAGATCATCCGCGTACGTCACCTCGGTCACCGTCGTGCTGAAGCGGATGGAGGAGAGCTTCGCGGCGGCCCAGCGGCAGTAGTCGTTGTACTCCGTGCGCAGCGGATAGAAGTTCTCGCGGATGTAGAACGAGTAGAGCCGCCCTGCTTCCTTCAGGTAGTTGAGGAAGGAGTAGGGGGACGTCGGGTCCGCGAGGGTGACGAGGTCCGACATGAACGGGGTCTGGAGGTGAGCGCCCTCCAGGAACATGCCCGAGTGCCACTCGAAGTCCGGCTTGGACTCCAGGAAGAGGCCGCTGAGCTCGTCGATGGGTTCGGTCAGGCAGGCGAGACCGAGGTTGAAGGGGCCAAGGCCGACACCGATGAAGTCCAGTGGTTCTCGGTGATCAGGAAGCGCGGTCAAGGGTCTCTCCCAGGTACTGCTCGGCGTGGCCGGCGATCAGATCGAGGACGGCCGTGATGTCGGCGACCGTGGTCTCGGGATTGAGCAGGGTGAACTTGAGGTACTGGCGCTCGCCGACCTTGGTGCCCGCGACGACGGCGTCACCGGAGGCGAACAGGGCCTTGCGGGCGTACAGGTTGGCGCGGTCGATCGCGGTCGGGTCGCAGATCGACTCCGGGATGTAGCGGAAGACGAGCGTCGAGAGCTGCGGCTCGACGACGACGTCGTAGCGGGGGTCGGCGGCGAGCAGCCGCCAGCCGTCGTCCGCCATGTCGCAGACGGAGTCGAAGAGCTCGCCGATGGCGTCGGCGCCCATCACGCGCAGGGTCATCCACAGCTTGAGGGCGTCGAAGCGCCGCGTCGTCTGGAGGGACTTGTCGACCTGGTTGGGGATGCGCTCCTGCACCATGCGGCGCGGGTTGAGGTACTCCGCGTGGTACGTCGCGTGGCTCAGCGTCGAGCGGTCACGGACCAGGACGGCGGAGGAACTCACCGGCTGGAAGAAGGACTTGTGGTAGTCGACCGTGACGGAGTCGGCGCGCTCGATGCCGTCGATGAGGTGCCGGTTCTTGAGCGAGGCGAGCAGGCCGCAGCCGTACGCCGCGTCGACGTGCATCCAGGTGCCGTACTGCTCGCACAGTTCGGCGATCTCGGGCAGCGGGTCGATGGAGCCGAAGTCGGTGGTGCCCGCTGTGGCGACGACCGCCATGGGGGTGAGGTCGTCGGCCAGGCAGCGCTCCAGCTCGCGGGCGAGGGCCACGGTCTGCATGCGCTTGTTGTGATCGGTGGGGATGACGATCACGGCGTCCTCGCCGAGGCCGAGCAGCGTCGCGGCCTTCTGGATGCTGAAGTGGCCGACCTCGGAGGCGAAGATGCGCAGCTGCGTGGCCGGCTTTCCCGCCTTGGCGGCCTCCTCGCGGGCGAGCAGCATGGCCTGGAGGTTGGACTGCGAACCGCCGCTCGTGAACACGCCGTCGGCGGCCGGGCCGAGCCCGATGCGTTCGGCCGTCCAGTCGATGAGACGGCGCTCGATCAGTGTGCCGCCGGCGGATTGATCCCAGGTGTCGAGGGAAGAGTTGACCGCGGAGAGCACCGCCTCGCCGAGCACGGCCGGTATGACGACCGGGCAGTTGAGGTGGGCGAGGTAGCGGGGATGGTGGAAGTACACGGCGTCGCGCAGGTAGAGCTCGTCGAGCTCGTCCAGGGCGGCGATGGTGTCGTGCAGGGGCTCGTCCAGGTCGACGGCCTCGATGCGGGGCGCGAGGTCGTCGACGGAGACGCCGGTAAAGGGGCGTGAGGTGGTGGCGATCCTGGCCGCCACCCGCTCGACTCCTTCGGTCACGGAACTGCGGTAACGCTCCGCGGTGGTGTCGTTGAGCAGGTGCGAGCGCATGAACTTCCTCTGGGTGAGGGGACTTGGGGGAAGTGAGGTAAGCCTAACCTAACTCCCTCTCGGGTTAAACCCAGGGGGTCTCTGTGGTCACCAGGAGGCACAAAAACGGAACAGCCCTCTCCGGAATGCGGAGAGGGCTGTCCTGTGTGCGGCGCGGGGTTCAGCTGACCTTCTTGGCCTTCTCGATCGCGTCGGCGAGGTCCTCGAGGATCGGGGCGCACTTGTCGTACGAGTAAATGGGCTCGGTGACGCGGGGGATGACCTGCCCGGCCTTGACCGCGGGCAGCTTCGCCCAGGTCGGCTTCTCGATGTCGGCGGGCTGGATCGTGGCGGTGCGGTTGTCCATCATGATGACGTCCGCGGCGTGCTTGTTGACGTTCTCCCAGCTCAGGTTCTCGAACCAGCCGCCGCTCGCCTTCTTGGCGCTCTCGGACGGCTCGACGAAGTTCACGCCGAGGGACTTGAAGTACTCCAGGTCGGCGGAGAGGTTCGTGCCGGAGACGTAGAAGATGTCCTGGCTGGCCGAGCCGACGAGGACCTTGATGTCCTTGTTCGCCTTGGCGACCTTGCGCAGCCGCTCGGCGGCGGCCTCGAAGCGCTTCTTCGCCTTGACGACCTTGTCGGCCTTCACGTCCGCGCCGAGCGACTCGGCGAGCGCGAGGAGGCGCTGGAGGGGCTCGGTCATCTGGCGGTCGTAGACGCTGACGCCCACGCTCGGGGCGAGCTTGAGGATCTTGTCCTTGCTGTCCTCGGGGACGGACCACAGGGTGCCCGCGTCGTCGAACATCGTGGAGACGAGGAGGTCGGGGGCGAGACTCGCGTACTTCTCGATGTTGAACTTCCCCCATTCGTTGCCCAGGATCGTCAGCTTGCTGATGTCCATGTCACCGGCCTGGACGTCGGCCTTGCCGCCCTTGGCCTTGGTCGGGCCGAAGACGCCCTTGACCTCGATGCCGTAGTCGAAGAGGGCGGCGGCGACGCCGGTGAAGGCGACGATGTTCTTCGGGGTCGAGTCCTGCTTCGCGGTCTTGCCGCGGTCGTCCTTGAAGCTCCAAGGGCCGGAGTCGCCGGCGTCCGCCTTGCCCGAGCCGCTCTTCTTCTCGTCACCGCAGGCTGCCAGCAGGGCCGTGAGACCGAGAGCGCCGCCGGCGGCGAGAATGCCGCGGCGGGAAGGCTGAGGGAAGCGGGCGTGGGACATATGAGGGTCTCTGCTTTCGTGAGGACGGCGGCGGGGCCACTGGCCGGAACTAGCGCTTAGGTTAACCTAACCTAAGCTGATGTCCAGCGGCTCCCGCGGTCGCCTTCCCCGGGGTGCGGGTGGTTATCCCACGAATCCCAGCTCCCTGGCGATCAGCATGCGCTGCACCTCGCTGGTGCCCTCGCCGATCTCCAGGATCTTGGAGTCCCGCCACATCCGTGCCACGGGGTATTCGTTCATGAAGCCGTACCCGCCGTGGATCTGGGTGGCCTCGCGGGCGTTGTCGACGGCGACCGTGGAGGAGTAGAGCTTCGCGATCGCCGCCTCCTTCTTGAAGGGCTCCCCGCCGACGAGGCGCGACGCCGCGTCCCGCCAGCCGACCCGGGCCATGTGCGCCCGCATCTCCATGTCGGCGATCTTGAACTGGATCGCCTGATTCGCCCCGATGGGCTTGCCGAAGGCGTGCCGCTCCTTGGCGTACTTCACGGACTCGTCGACGCAGCCCTGCGCGAGGCCCGTGGCGAGCGCGGAGATCGCGACCCGGCCCTCGTCCAGGATCCGCAGGAACTGGGCATAGCCGCGGCCCTCTTCGCCCAGGAGGTTGGCCACCGGGACCCGCACGTCCGAGAAGGCCAGCTCACGGGTGTCCGATGCGTTCCAGCCGACCTTCGAGTACGGAGCCGCGACCGTGAAGCCCGGTGTCCCCGACGGCACGATGATCGAGGAGATCAGCGGACGGCCGTCCTCCTTGCGGCCGGTGACGGCGGTGACCGTGACCAGGCCCGTGATGTCCGTGCCGGAGTTGGTGATGAAGCACTTGGAGCCGTTGATCACCCACTCGTCGCCGTCCCGCACCGCGGTCGTGCGGGTGCCGCCCGCGTCCGAGCCGCCGTCCGGCTCGGTCAGGCCGAAGGCACCCAGGAGTTCACCGGAGCAGAGCCGGGGCAGCCACTCGCGCTTCTGCTCGTCCGTGCCGAAGAGGTGGATCGGCATCGCGCCGAGCGAGACGCCCGCCTCCAGGGTGATCGCCACCGAGGAGTCGACCCGCGCCAGCTCTTCGAGCGCGATGCCGAGGGCGAGATAGTCGCCGCCCATGCCGCCGTGCTCCTCGGGGAAGGGCAGGCCGAACAGGCCCATGCGGCCCATCTCGCGCACGATCTCGTACGGGAACTCGTGCCGTTCGTACAGGTCGCCGATCTTGGGGGCGACGACGTCGTGCGCGAACTCCTCGACCGTGCGGCGGAGTTCTTCGTGCTCGGGGGACAGACGGTGGTCCATCGTTCTTCACTGCTCCTGGTGGGAGGTGCCCGTCAGGGCACGGACGGTGCGGGAGGGGCTGGGTCGGCCCAGTTGTTCGGCCATCCACGCGCTGGTGGCGGTGAGGCGGCCGAGGTCGACGCCGGTCTCGATGCCGAGGCCGTCGAGCATCCATACGAGGTCTTCGGTGGCGAGGTTGCCGGTGGCGCTCTTCGCGTACGGACAGCCGCCGAGGCCGCCCGCCGACGCGTCGACCGTGCTGACTCCGTGCTGAAGGGCGGCGAGGGTGTTGGCGAGCGCCTGGCCGTACGTGTCGTGGAAGTGCACGCCGATGCGGTCCGTCGGCACGCCCTCTTCGTTCAACTCGGCAAGCAGGGCCAGGACATGGCCCGGCGTGGCCACGCCGATGGTGTCGCCCAGGCTCAGCTCGTCGCAGCCCATGTCCAGGAGGGCCTTGGCGGTGCGGACGACCTGGGCGATGGGCACGGGGCCCTCCCACGGGTCGCCGAAGCACATGGAGAGATAGCCCCGCACGTGCACCTTCTGCTCGCGGGCGCGGGCCACGACCGGCTCCGACATCGCGAGGGCCTCGTCCATCGTGCGGTTGAGGTTGGCCTTGGCGAAGGACTCCGTGGCGCTGACGAAGACGGCGATGCCGCGGGCGCCGAGCGCCAGGGCGCGGTCCAGGCCCCGGTCGTTCGGCACCAGGACGGGGAGCTTGGCCCTCCCGTCCTGTGCGAGGTCGCGCACGAGAGGGAACAGCTGCTCGGAGTCGGCCAGTTGGGGCACCCACTTGGGGTGCACGAAGCTGGTCGCCTCGACGGTCGTGAGGCCCGCGGCGGCCAGGCGGTGGATGAACTCCGCCTTGATCTGCGTGGGGACGACCGCCTTTTCGTTCTGCAGGCCGTCCCGTGCGCCCACCTCGTGGATACGGACGCGGGGCGGGAGGTCCTGGGTGGGGACGACCATCGGGAGCGCCATCGGGAGCGCCTTGGGGGGCGTCACTTCTCCTCCTCCTGCGGGGTCTCGTCGGGGATCACTACGGCCAGGACCTGGTCCATGGCGACGGTCGAGCCCGCCGTGACGTCCAGTTCGCTGACGGTGCCCGCGTGCGGGGCGGAGATGACGTGCTCCATCTTCATGGCCTCCACCACGAGGAGGCTCTGCCCCTGGGCCACGCGGTCGCCGGTGGACACCTTGACGACCGTGACGGTGCCGGGCATGGGGGCGGTGAGGGCGTCGGCACCGCTGTGGGCGGCGCCGGTGAGGCTCGCCGCCACGGGGTCGAAGTCCTGGACGTGCCAGGCGTCGCCGTCCCTGCCGAGCCAGTCGGCCGCGCGGTGGAAGGTGTGGGTGAGGCCGTCCACGTGGACCGTGACGCGGCCGGGCTCCACGGTGCGCGGGCCCTCGCCCGCGACGTGCGCGACAGGGTCGTGTCCCGGCACGCGCAGATGGTGCGTCAGCGGGGCCGGGGTGCCGCCCAGGCGCCAGCCCCTCGGCACCGAGAACGGGTCCCGCCAGCCGTCACCGGTGGGTTCCAGGGCGGCGGCGCGCAGGGCCGCCGCGGCTTCGTACACCTCGGCGGGCACGCCCTGCGGGACCAGGTCCTGTGCCTCGCGCTCCACGAGGCCCGTGTCCAACTCCCCGGAGACCACCGCCGGGTGGGCGAGCAGCCGCCGCAGGAACCCCGCGTTCGTCGGCACGCCCAGCGTGACCGTCTCCGCGAGGGCGGCCCGCAGCTTGCGCAGTGCGGTGGGGCGGTCCGGGCCGTACGCGATGACCTTGGACAGCATCGGGTCGTACAGGCTGCCGACCTCCGTGCCCTCGCTCAGGCCGGAGTCGGTCCGCACGCCGTCGCCCTGCGGCTCGTGCAGGGCGAGGACGGTCCCGCCGGACGGCAGGAACCCGCGGGACGGGTCCTCGGCGCAGACGCGGGCCTCGATCGCGTGGCCCGTGAGCGTGATGTCCTGCTGGCCGTACGGCAGTTCCTCGCCGGCGGCGACCCGCAGCTGCCACTCCACCAGGTCGATGCCGGTGATGAGCTCCGTGACCGGGTGCTCCACCTGGAGGCGGGTGTTCATCTCCATGAAGTAGTACGAAGCCGGGTCCTTGCCCGGCACGATGAACTCCACCGTGCCCGCGCCCGCATACCCGCAGGAGCGCGCGGCCTGGACCGCGGCCTCGCCCATCGACGCGCGCGTGGCCTCGTCGAGCAGGACGCTCGGGGCCTCCTCGATGATCTTCTGGTGGCGGCGCTGGAGCGAGCACTCGCGCTCGCCGAGGTGGATCACGTTCCCGTGGCCGTCCGCGAGGACCTGGATCTCGATGTGCCGGGGGCGGTCGATCCACCGCTCCACGAGCAGCGTGTCGTCCCCGAAGGAGGAGCGCGCCTCGCGCCGCGCGGCGGCGATCTCGTCCGCGAGCAGCGCCGCGTCCCGCACCAGACGCATGCCCTTGCCGCCGCCGCCCGCGGAGGGCTTGAGCAGCACCGGCATGCCGATCTCGCGGGCGGAGTCGGCCAGTTGGGCGTCGGTCAGGCCGCTGCCCGAAGAGCCGGGGACCACCGGGACCCCGGCCGCCTGGACCGTCTCCTTGGCGCGGATCTTGTCGCCCATCAGGTCGATCGCCGATGCGGGCGGCCCGATGAAGACCAGGCCGGCCTCCGCGCAGGCCCGCGCGAACTCGGCGTTCTCCGCGAGGAAGCCATACCCCGGGTGGACGGCCTGGGCGCCGCTGCGGGCCGCCGCGTCGAGCAGCCGCTCGGCCGAGAGGTAGCTCTCGGAGGCCGGTGCGGGGCCCAGGCGCACGGCCGTGTCCGCCTCCCGCACGTGCCGGGCGTCCGCGTCCGCGTCGCTGAACACGGCGACCGAGCGCACGCCGAGCGCCCGCAGCGTCCGGATGACGCGGACCGCGATCTCGCCCCTGTTGGCGACCAGCACCGTGTCGAACATCGTCCCTCTTCCCGGGGTGGTCTCTTGCTGGAAGTCGCTCATCGTCCGCCCCTCACATCCGGAAGACGCCGAAGCCGGGCTCGCCCAGCGGGGCCTCGGCGCACGCGGTCAGGGCGAGGCCGAGGACCTGCCGGGTCTCCATGGGGTCGATCACGCCGTCGTCCCACAGCCGCGCGGTGGCGTAATAGGCGTTGCCCTGCGCTTCGTACTGGGCGCGGACCGGGTCCTTGAAGGCCTGCTCGTCCGCCTCCGACCACTGTTCGCCGCGCGCCTCCAACTGGTCGCGCTTGACGGTCGCGAGGACCGAAGCGGCCTGCTCGCCGCCCATCACGGAGATCTTGGCGTTCGGCCACATCCACAGGAAGCGGGGGGAGTAGGCACGGCCGCACATCGAGTAGTTCCCCGCGCCGTACGAACCGCCGATCACGACCGTCAGCTTCGGCACGCGCGTGCAGGCCACCGCCGTGACCATCTTGGCGCCGTGCTTGGCGATGCCGCCCGCCTCGTAGTCCCGGCCGACCATGAAGCCGGAGATGTTCTGCAGGAAGACGAGGGGGATGCCGCGCTGGTCGCACAGTTCGATGAAGTGGGCGCCCTTCTGGGCGGACTCGGAGAACAGGATGCCGTTGTTCGCGATGATGCCGACCGGGTGGCCGTGGAGGTGGGCGAAGCCGGTGATCAGCGTCTGGCCGTATTCCGCCTTGAACTCGGCGAAGCGTGAGCCGTCGACCACGCGCGCGATGACCTCGCGGACGTCATAGGGGGTGCGGGAGTCTGTCGGCACCGCTCCATAGAGCCCGGCCGGGTCGACCTTCGGCTCCTCGACCGGGCGCACGGACCAGGGGAGTTCGGCGCGGTCGGGGAGGGTGGAGACGATCGTCCGGACGATCCGCAGCGCGTGCGCGTCGTCCTCGGCGAGGTGGTCCGTCACTCCGGAGACCCGGGAGTGGACCTCGCCGCCGCCCAGCTCCTCGGCCGTCACGACCTCGCCGGTGGCGGCCTTCACCAGGGGCGGGCCGCCGAGGAAGATCGTCCCCTGATTGCGGACGATCACCGCCTCGTCGCTCATCGCGGGGACGTACGCACCGCCCGCCGTGCACGAGCCGAGGACGGCCGCGATCTGCGGGACGCCCGCACCGGACATCCGCGCCTGGTTGTAGAAGATCCGCCCGAAGTGCTCGCGGTCCGGGAAGACGTCGTCCTGCATGGGCAGGAAGGCGCCGCCCGAGTCCACCAGATACAGACAGGGGAGGCGGTTCTCCAGCGCGACCTCCTGGGCGCGCAGGTGCTTCTTCACCGTCATGGGGTAATACGTGCCGCCCTTGACGGTGGCGTCATTGGCGACGATCACGCAGGTGCGCCCGGAGACCCGGCCGATGCCCGCGATGACTCCGGCCGCGGGGGCGTCCCCTCCGTACAGCCCGTCGGCCGCGAGCGGTGCCAGCTCCAGGAAGGGCGAGCCGGGGTCGAGCAGGGCGTCCACGCGGTCGCGGGGCAGCAGCTTGCCGCGCGCGACATGGCGGGCCCGGGACCGCTCACCGCCGCCGAGCCTGGCGGCCGCGAGCTTGGCCCGCAGCTCGTCGACGAGGGCGTGGTGCGCCTCCTCGTTCGTCCGCCATGCCTCGGACGCGGGATCAGCCGCGGTCGCCAGCACTGGTGCCTGCAGCATCAGTCGAGCCCCCTTGCTCGGTTAATGAGCGTTAACGCGTTTCCATCAGGTTAACGAGCGCTAACCGCCCTGTCTAGAATTGATTCCATGGCCACCAGAACCGACGCCCCCACCCGTCGCGAGCAGATCCTCAAGGAAGCCGCCCGGCTCTTCGCCGAGCGCGGCTTCCACGGCGTAGGAGTGGACGAGATAGGAGCGGCCGTCGGCATCAGCGGGCCCGGCCTCTACCGCCACTTCCCGGGCAAGGACGCGATGCTCGCCGAGCTGCTCGTCGGCATCAGCGGGCAGCTCCTGACCGGTGGCAAGCGGTGTGTGGCCGAGGCGGACGGGTCACCGGAGCAGACGCTCGACGCGCTCATCGAGGGGCACATCGACTTCGCCCTGGACGACCGTTCCCTGATCACGCTGCACGACCGCGAGCTCGACCGGCTGCGGGACACCGACCGCAAGCTGGTCCGCCAGCTCCAGCGGCAGTACGTGGAGATCTGGGTGGACGTCGTGCGCAAGGTCTATCCGGACCTCGCCGAGAACGCCGCGCGCGTCTGTGTGCACGCGGTCTTCGGGCTGCTCAACTCCACGCCGCACCTCAGCCGCCGCGACGCCCTGCCGAGCCGTAGCGCGATGGCCCAGCTGCTGCACAGCCTGGCGCGCGGGGCGTTCGCGGCGACAGCGGCGTGACGGGAGCGACAGGGCTTCTCTCTGGACGGTCCGGTGACCGGCGGGTAACGTCTCTCTGAGCAAGCGCTTAGTCGTGTGCACTTGGTCGAGCCTGGTGTCGTATCGAAGGAGTTCTCCGTGCGCCGTACCGTTTTCAATGAGGACCACGAGGCGTTCCGGGAGACCCTGCGCGCCTTCATCGAGGCCGAGGTCGTCCCGGTCCACGAGGAGTGGTTCGCCGCGGGCCAGGTGCCGCGCGAGTTCTACTACAAGCTCGCCGAGCTCGGTCTCTTCGGCATCAGCGTCCCCGAGGAGTTCGGCGGCGCGGGCATCGACTCGCACAAGTTCGAGGCCATCCAGTACGAGGAGACGGCCCGCGCGGGCGTCAGCTTCGGCGGTTCCGGGGTGCACGTGCTGCTCGCCCTGCCGTACATCAAGGCGCTCGGCACCGACGAGCAGAAGAAGCGCTACCTCGAGAAGTTCGTCTCCGCCGAGGAGATGTGGGCCCTGGCGATGACCGAGCCGGGCACCGGCTCCGACCTCGCGGGCATGAAGACCACGGCCAAGCTCTCCGAGGACGGCACGCACTACGTCCTCAACGGCTCCAAGACCTTCATCACCGGCGGTGTGCACGCCGACCGCGTGATCGTCTGCGCCCGCACCTCCGCGCCCACCGCCGAGGACCGCCGCTTCGGCATCTCCCTCTTCGCGGTCGACACCAAGTCCGAGGGCTACTCCATCGGCCGCAAGCTCGACAAGCTCGGCCTGAAGACCTCCGACACCGCCGAGCTGGCGTTCGTCGACGTCAAGGTCCCCGTCGAGGACCTCCTCGGCGAGGAGAACAAGGGCTTCTACTACCTCGGGAGCAACCTCCCCTCCGAGCGCTGGGGCATCGCCTACGGCGCGTACGCGCAGGCCAAGGCCGCCGTCCGGTTCGCCAAGGAGTACGTCCAGGACCGCACGGTCTTCGGCAAGACGGTCGCCTCCTTCCAGAACACGAAGTTCGAGCTGGCCGCCTGCCAGGCCGAGGTGGACGCCGCGGAGGCCGTCGCCGACCGCGCCCTTGAGGCCCTGGACGCGGGCGAGCTGACCGCCGCAGAGGCCGCGTCCGCGAAGCTGTTCAACACCGAGGTCGCGCACCGCGTCATCGACAAGTGCCTCCAGCTGCACGGCGGCTACGGCTTCATGAACGAGTACCCCATCGCCCGCCTGTACGCGGACAACCGCGTCAACCGCATCTACGGCGGCACCAGCGAGGTCATGAAGATGATCATCGCCAAGAACATGGGCCTGTAAGGACGTGGTCCTGTCCTGTAAGGACATGGTCCCGTAAAGACCGCCCTGTAGAACTGGATTCATGAACAAGGCACTTGAGTCACTCCTCGATCTGCTCGACCTGGAGCAGATCGAGGAGGACATATTCCGGGGCGTGAGCCGCTCGGCGCTCGTCCCGCGCGTCTTCGGCGGCCAGGTGGCCGCCCAGGCGCTGGTGGCGGCGGGACGCACGGTCCCCGCCGACCGTCCCGCCCACTCCCTGCACGCGTACTTCCTGCGGGCGGGGGACCCGGGCGCGCCCATCGTCTACACCGTCGACCGGATCCGCGACGGCCGCTCCTTCACCACGCGCCGGGTCGTCGCCGTCCAGCACGGGCAGCCGATATTCCACCTCTCCGCGTCCTTCCAGACGGACGAGGAGGGCCTGGAGCACCAGACGGGGATGCCGTCCGCGCCGGACCCTGAGACGCTGCCGACGGCCGCCGAGATGCTGCCGCAGCACCTGCCCTCGCACGTCGCCGAGCGGCTGATCGAGGCCCGCGCGGCCGTCGATCTGCGCTACGTGGACGCACCGCCCTGGGCCTCCGTCGGACAGCCCCGCGAGCCGCGCTCGCAGGTGTGGTTCCGCACGAACGGCAAGCTCGACGGCGGCATCGACGCGTCCTTGCTGCACGTCTGCCTCGCCACGTACGTCTCCGACATGACGCTGCTCGACTCGGTGCTGCTCGCGCACGGCCGGGGCGGCTGGGCGGTCGGTGACGTCGTCGGCGCCTCGCTCGACCACGCGATGTGGTTCCACCGCCCCTTCAGGGCCGACGAATGGCTCCTGTACGACCAGGAGTCGCCGTCCGCGTCCGGCGGGCGCGGCCTCGGCCAGGCCCGGATCTGGACGCAGGACGGGCAGCTCGCGGTGACGGTGATTCAGGAAGGCGTCGTTCGCGTTCCCCGCTGATCGGACATACCGTCCCATACATGAGTGAGCAACCGTCAGAAGGTGGCGGCGAGAGCACCTTCACCGTCATCGTCGCCGCCGTCGCCAACCTCGGGATCGCCGTCGCCAAGGCCGTCGCCGGTGTCATCAGCGGGTCGAGCGCGATGCTCTCCGAAGCGGCCCACTCCTTGGCCGACACCGTCACCGAGGTACTGCTCCTCACCGCTCTGAAGCGGAGCGAGAAGCCCGCGGACGAGGACCACCCGCTTGGCTACGGCCCCGAGCGCTACATCTGGGCGATGCTCGCGGCCGTCGCCACCTTCGTCGGCGGCGCCGTCTTCTCGATCTACGACGGCATCCACACGCTGGTGGCGGGCGAGGAGCTGGGCGACCCGCTCATCTCGTACATCGTGCTCGCCATCGCCTTCCTCCTGGAGGGCTATTCGCTGCGCACCGGCGTCAAGCAGGCGCGTGGTGAGGCGGCGCGCTTCGGGGCGTCGTTCGGGCGCTATCTGCGCTACACGCCCGACACCGCCGTGAAGGCCGTCGTCCTGGAGGACTCCGCAGCGCTCGCCGGCCTCGTGCTCGCCGCCGGCGGACTGCTCGGCGGGCAGCTCACCGGGTCGGGCGTGTGGGACGGCGTGGCCTCGCTCTGCATCGGCGCGCTTCTTCTGTACGTCGCCTGGGTGCTCGGCCGCAGCAACGCCCAGCTCCTCATCGGCCGGCCGCTGCCGAAGCCGATGCGCCAGGAGATCCGGGAAGAACTCCTGGCCTCCGAGCACATCGAGGCCGTGCTCGAACTGACGACGCTGCTCCAGGGGCCGCGCGAGGCGCTGGTCGCCGCCAAGGTCGACTTCCGTGACGCCTCCACGGCGGCGCAGATCGAGTGGGCCTGCGAACAGGCCGAGCGGCGCCTTCGGGAGCGGTTCCCCGGCGTACGACGGGTCTATCTGGACCCCACGCCGGGGTTCTCCCAGCGGCGCGCGGAAGGCCTCAACCCGTGGCCGTGACTCAGGCCTCCGGCGTGAGGCCCGCGGCGTCCAGGAGGTAGGCCGTCATCGGGTCGTAGAAGCGCGGGCTCGTGACGTGGTCGTCCAGCGGGATCGTCACCTGGAGGGTCCCCTCGGCCTCGCCGATGAACAGCGCCGGGTCGTTGCAGTCCGCGTACCCGATGGAGTCGATGCCGCGCTGGCCCGCCCGTCCGGCCCAGCCGTGGTCCGCGACGACCAGGTCGGGCAGCGGACGGCCCTCGCGCTCCAGGCCGTCCAGGATCGCGTTCATCGGCTCGGGGGAGTGCGTGTGCCACAGGGTCGCGCCGCGCTCCAGCATCGCCACGTCCGCGAACTGGAAGACCATGCCCTCGTCGGCGGTGAGGCCCTCCGGGATCACGACGATCTCGCAGCCCGCGGAGCGCAGGGCGGCCGCCGTCGCGCGGTGCACGTCGAGCAGGCCTCCGGGGTGGCCGGTGGCGAAAAGGACCCTCTCCTTGCCGGCCGCAGCCTTGCGGAGCCGCGCCGCCATCCGCTCAAGGGCGTCGACCGTCAGCTCCGGGTCGATGGTGTCCTGCCCGTGCCGGAACTCGGCGTCGTCGATCACGCCGCACCGCTCGGCCATCACCGCGAGGACGTCCTGCTCGTCGGTCCAGCGGTCGCCGAGCTCCAGGCCGAGCCAGTAGTGGCGGTCGCCGTTCGCGAGCTTCCTGTAGTGGCTGAGGTTGTTCTCGCGGGGCGTAGCGACGTCGCCGGCGATGCGGGAGCGTACGAGGTGGTCGACAAGGGCGGGACGACTGGGTATCGGCATGGCTCCCATTGTGCCGTCGCTCGGGCCGCGGGGCCGGGGCGTTTCGAAGCATGGGCCTGTGAGGTGCGCTGCGTTTGGCTTGAGCGGGGGTGGGTTGTCTCTTCGTCTGCGGGCCGCATGTGGCTGGGCGCGCCGTTCCCCGCGCCCCTTACGGGGCCCGGTTCAGCGCGAACCACAGTTCCATTCGTACGTCCGGGTCGTCCAGGTCCGCGCCCAGGAGCGTCGCGCACCGGGTGATCCGCTGCCGGACCGTGTTGCGGTGCACCCCCAGCGCCGTTGCCGTGCGGTCCCAACTGCCGTGCAGGGAGAGCCAGGTACGCAGGGTCGTGGTGAGCGCCTCGCTGCCGCCGAGCGGGGCGAGCAGCACGCGCGCGTGGGCGGCGGCCTCGGCGGGCGCGACCAGCGCGGCGATGCCCGCCTCGCGGTGCCGGACGAGCGGCGCCCGGGTCGCCTCGGCGCGGCGCAGGGCGCGGTCCGCCTGGGCGTCGGCGGCCGGCAGGTCGCCGGGGGACGCGGGGGCGGAGACGCCGAGGGTCCAGCCGGGCTGCCCGGCGAGCTCGCGGTCGGCCGGGAGCAGGAGGCGTACGAGGTCCTGGCCGGGATCTGTGTCCACCATGCCGCTGCCCAGGGCTGCGGCCAGCGCGGAGGCGGCGACCGCATGGGCCACCGGGTCGTCACCGGCATCCCCGCGCGCGTGCACCACGGTCCACTCGTCGGCCCCCAGGAGAGGCGCGACATCGTCCACCGCCGAGCCCAGGAGCAGCCGTACGAGCGCCGCCGACCGCACGGAGTCGGCGGCGCCCTGGTGCTTGCCGGTCAGGAGCGAGAGGAGGACGACCGCGACCCCGGTGATGGTGTGGTCCCCCGGTTCGCGCTGCTCGGCGGCGAGTCCGAGCGCGAACCCCTGTCCGCCGCCGAGCGCGTACGTGGCGAGGTGGGCGCCGCCCACGGAGTCGGTGGCCGACGCGGGGGCGGGGCCGGGCCGGGCCGACGGGCGTACGACTTCGGAGAGGTCGTGCACCGCTTGCCGCACCCCCGCCCCCGGAGCCGTCCCCGCCGTGTGGAGCACCGCGCCGTCCGGTGCGTAGAGCGCCGCCCAGCCGCTCAGGCGCGCCGCGAGCTGGCGGAGCACCGCGGGCACCGGGTCCGGGCGCGCGGCGGCCGTGGCGAGGCCCTGCTGGGCCTCCGTCACGCGGCGCAGCTCCGCGTGCCTGGCCTCCGCCACCAGCTGCCACACCGCGCGGGCGACCCCGCTGAACGTCGTGCGCGGCGGCACCTCCAGGAGCGGAAGCCCGTAGCGGTCGCAGGCCGTCACCAGGGCGCGCGGCACCGTGTCGTGCACGGGCGCGACACCGAAGCCGAGGGCCGCGCCGCCCGCCTCGACGATGCGCGCCACGTAGTCGTCGAGGTAGACGCCCGCGCCCACCGGATCCGTGATGTGCACGCCCGCCGTCAGCAGCAGCTCGCCGCCCAGGAGGTACGGATAGGGGTCCGCCATCTCCGAGGTGTGCACCCACTGGACGGCGGCCCCGCTCTCCCCGGCGTCGGGGCCCGCGATCTGGCGCAGGCCCAGATCCTCCCTGGCCAGGAGCGCGGTCAGGGGAACGGGCGGGGTCGGGGGAGCCGGGGAGGGGGCTGACGGGGCGAGTGGGTCCGGCACGGTGGATGTTCCATCCATATCGATCACGGGGAGTGGATGAAACGTACACTTCAGCGTTGCTTTCCGGCCACCTAAGGTCGTGCCGACCCCAGGCCGCGGGTACGGGCGGATGTCCCCGCGGCTGGTTGCCACCCCCTCACCCCCATCTGCACGACACGCCACCGAGGTGCGCGAAGGAGGGCCCTATGGCCGTCGACTACACAGTGATCGTCGTCTATCTCGCCGGCATGCTCGCCATGGGCTGGTGGGGCATGCGCCGCGCCAAGTCCAAAGCTGAGTTCCTGGTCGCGGGACGCCGCCTCGGACCGTGGATGTACTCCGGGACCATGGCCGCCATCGTCCTCGGCGGCGCGTCCACCATCGGCGGCGTCGGCCTCGGCTACCAGTACGGGCTCTCCGGTGCCTGGATGGTCTTCACGATCGGCCTCGGCCTGCTCGCGCTGAGCGTCTTCTTCTCGGCGCGCATCGCCCGCCTGAAGGTCTACACCGTCTCCGAGATGCTCGACCTCCGCTACGGCGGGCGCGCGGGCGTCATCTCCGGAGTCGTCATGTGGGCGTACACGCTGATGCTCGCGGTCACGTCGACCATCGCGTACGCCACGATCTTCGACGTCATCTTCGACATGAACCGCACCCTGGCGATCATCCTCGGCGGCTCGATCGTCGTCGCGTACTCGACGCTCGGCGGCATGTGGTCCATCACGCTCACCGACATGGTGCAGTTCGTGGTGAAGACCATCGGAGTGCTGCTCCTGCTGCTGCCCATCGCGGTCGTCAAGGCCGGCGGCTTCAGCGAGATGAAGGCCAAGCTGCCCACCGAGTACTTCGACCCGCTGGGCATCGGCGGCGAGACGATCTTCACGTACGTCCTGATCTATACGTTCGGCATGCTCATCGGGCAGGACATCTGGCAGCGCGTCTTCACCGCGCGCAGCGACAAGGTCGCCCGCTACGGCGGCACCGTCGCCGGTACGTACTGCCTGGTCTACGCGCTCGCGGGCGCCGTCATCGGTACGGCAGCCAAGGTCATGTACCCGAAGCTGCCGAGCGCCGACGCGGCCTTCGCGACCATGGTCAAGGACGAACTGCCCATGGGCGTACGAGGGTTGGTGCTCGCCGCGGCGCTCGCCGCCGTGATGTCCACGTCCTCCGGGGCGCTCATCGCGTGCGCGACCGTCGCCAACAACGACATCTGGTCGCGGCTTCGCGGCGCCGTCGCCCCGAAGGCGGAGGGCGAGGCGCACGACGAGGTGAAGGGCAACCGCCTCTTCATCCTGATCATGGGCATCGGGGTCGTCTGCATCGCCATCGCCCTCAACGACGTGGTCCAGGCGCTCACCGTCGCCTACAACCTCCTCGTCGCCGGGCTCCTCGTGCCGATCCTCGGCGGGCTCCTGTGGAAGCGGGGCACCGCCGAGGGCGCGCTCGCGGCCATCGTCGCCGGTGGTCTCTCCGTCATCGGGCTCATGTGGGGGTACGGAATCCTCGCCAACGAGCCCATCTACTACGGCCTGCTGATCTCGCTCGGCGTGTACGTCGTCGTCTCCCTCGCCACGAAGCCCACCGACGCGAAGGTCCTCGCGGCCTGGCGCGAGCGGCTCGCGGGCCGGGGGTCCGAGGAGGCGGAGCCGCAGGCTCCGGTGACCGTCTAGTTTCTCCGCGCGGCCCACTGTCAGCGGGCCGCGCGACACTTGTCCCAGCAGCACAGCACCACTCGTACCAGCAGGAGGAAACCGACCATGAGCAGCGCCGAGACCCCGACCCCCCGCGGCCCGGTCGATTCCTCCCGCGTTCCCCGGTACGCGGGCCCGGCGACGTACGCCCGGCTGCCCCGCCTCGACGAGGTGGGCGGCAAGACGGACATCGCCGTGGTCGGCGTGCCCTTCGACACCGGTGTCTCGTACCGCCCCGGCGCCCGCTTCGGCGGCAACGCGATCCGTGAGGCCTCGCGGCTGCTCCGTCCGTACAACCCCGCGCAGGACGCGTCGCCCTTCGCGCTCGCGCAGGTCGCGGACGCCGGTGACATAGCCGCCAACCCGTTCAACATCAACGAAGCGGTGGAGACGATCGAGGCCGCCGCGGACGACCTCCTCGGCTCGGGCGCCCGCATGATGACGCTCGGCGGCGACCACACCATCGCCCTGCCGCTGCTCCGTTCGGTCGCCAAGAAGCACGGCCCGGTCGCCCTGCTGCACTTCGACGCGCACCTGGACACCTGGGACACGTACTTCGGCGCGGAGTACACCCACGGCACGCCGTTCCGCCGCGCCGTCGAGGAGGGCATCCTCGACACCGAGGCGCTCTCCCACGTCGGCACGCGCGGTCCGCTGTACGGCAAGCAGGACCTCACCGACGACGAGAAGATGGGCTTCGGCATCGTCACCTCGGCGGACATCTACCGCCGCGGCGCCGACGAGGTCGCCGACCAGCTGCGCCAGCGCATCGGCGACCGCCCGCTGTACATATCCATCGACATCGACTGCCTGGACCCGGCCCACGCGCCCGGCACCGGCACCCCGGAGGCGGGCGGCATGACGTCGCGCGAGCTCCTGGAGATCCTGCGGGGGCTCTCCTCCTGCAACCTCGTCTCGGCGGACGTCGTCGAGGTCGCCCCCGCCTACGACCACGCGGAGATCACGGCGGTCGCCGCCTCGCACACCGCGTACGAGCTGACGACGATCATGTCCCGCCAGATCGCGGAGGCCCGCCGGACCACCGAGGGGAGCGCGGCCAAGTGACGCACGACCACGACGTAGTCCTGCGGCCCACGGACGCGCAGCAGGAAGCGGCCCTGAACCCGCCCGCCGGGCGCAACGGCGGCGACCTCGTCGTCGAGACCCTCCAGGGCCTCGGCGCGACGACGGTCTTCGGCCTCCCCGGCCAGCACGCGCTCGGCATGTTCGACGCCCTGCGGCGCTCGTCCCTGTCGTACGTCGGGCTGCGCGTCGAGAACAACACGGGCTTCGCGGCGGACGCGTACGGCCGCATCACCGGCGAGGTGGCCCCGCTGCTCCTGTCCACCGGACCCGGCGCGCTGACCTCGCTCGCCGCGCTCCAGGAGGCGGCGGCCGGTTCCTCGCCCGTGCTCGCGATCGGCAGCCAGATCCCGGTGGCGGGGCTCGGCGGCGGCCGGCACGGCTACCTCCACGAGCTGCGCGACCAGCAGGCCTCCTTCCGCGACATCGTGAAGTCCGTGCACACGGTGCGCACGGCCTCGCAGATCCCCTCCGCCATCGCGGCGGCCTGGGAGTCGGCGCTCACCGCCCCGCACGGCCCGGTGTGGGTGGAGATCCCGCAGGACGTGCTGCTGGCGGAGACGACCCTGCCCGTCGTCACGGCCATGGACGCGACCCCGGACGACGTCGTCCCGCGCCCCGAGCTGACCGCCGTGGCGGCCGACCTGCTGTCCCGCGCCGAGCGCCCGGCGATCATCGCGGGCGGCGGAGTCGTACGCTCCGATGCCTCCGGCAAGCTGCTCGCTCTCGCCGAGCTGGTGAACGCCCCGGTCGTCACGACCTTCGGCGGCAAGGGGGCGTTCCCCTGGGAGCACCCGCTGTCGCTCCAGTCCTGGCTGGAGGACCGGTACACCACGGACTTCCTGGAGGACGCGGACGTCCTCCTGGTGGTCGGCTCCGGCCTCGGCGAGCTCTCGTCGAACTACCACACATTCAAGCCGCGCGGCCGGGTCATCCAGATCGAGGCGGACGCCGGGAAGCTGGAGTCCAACCACCCGGCGCTCGGCATCCACGCGGACGCGCGCCTCGCGCTCTCCGCGCTCCTGGAGACGATCGACGCCCCGCGCGAGGACCCCTCGGCCCCCGAGCGGGTGCGGACGGTCCTCACCAAGGTCAAGGACCGCATCGCCGCCCAGGAGCTCACCCTGGAGCAGCAGGTCCTCGCGTCGGTGCGCGAGGCCCTGCCGGACGCTGCGCCGTCCTTCTGGGACATGACGATCCTGGCGTACTGGGCCTGGTCCGCCTTCGACGCGCGGCGCCCGAACACGATGCACTCCGCCCAGGGCGCGGGCGGCCTCGGGTACGGCTTCCCGGCCGCGCTCGGCGCCGCTGCCGCCGATCCCTCGAAGCCGGTCCTTGCGGTCTCGGGCGACGGCGGCGCGATGTACTCCATCGCGGAACTGGCGTCGGCCAAGCAGCACGACCTGCCGGTCACCTGGCTGATCGTGGACGACGGGGGCTACGGAATCCTCCGGGAGTACATGTCCGACGCCTTCGGCGAGCCCACGGCGACGGAGCTCTCCCGGCCCGACTTCGTCGCGCTCGCGGAGTCCTTCGGGGTGCCGGGCGTCCGGACGACCCCGGAGACCCTGAAGGACGACCTGGCGAAGGCGCTCGCGGCGCCCGGCCCCTCGGTGGTCGTGCTCCCGGCAGTCCTGCGGATGTTCGAGCCGACGCACATCTGAGACGACGTACATCTGAGCCGACGCTGATCGCAGCGGAGTCCCGGCGTCACACCGCGAAGAGCGGGTGACGCCGGGACTCTGTCGTTCCTGAGGCCGTACCCGGGCGCAGGGTGATCGTTTGGACACGGGCGTGTCACGGATCGGTCATCTGTTCCAAAGTCGCACAACCTCGACCGGTACCGGCGAGTCATGCGGGGTGAGTGCGCCGGGGGGCGCGCTCGTACGGGCCCCGAGGGGTTTGTACGGACCCAAGGGGATGGGGAAATTCCATGACGCACCCGGTATCCGGGATATCCAGGCGTGCCCGCGTGCTCTCGGCGGGCCTCGCCGCCGGAGTGCTCGTGCCGCTCGGCGTGACCGCGACCGCCACGCCGGCCGTCGCCGCGGCGGCACCGCAGGTGACCTGCACCTCCGCGCAGGCCGGCCTGGCCGCCAAGCTGACGAAGGACATCACGGCGGCGCTGAAGAACCGCAAGGGCACGGTCGCGGTCGGCCTGCACGACCGCACCACCAAGACCACCTGCACCCTGCGCCCGACCACGTCGTTCGACTCGGCGAGCGTCGTCAAGACGACCGTCCTCGCGACGCTGCTGTGGGACGCGAAGAAGACCGACCGGAAGCTGTCGGCCCGTGAGTCGGACCTCGCGTACGCCATGATCACCAAGTCGGACAACGCGGCGACCAGCAAGCTCTGGAGCCAGCTCGGCACGGGAAAGATCAACGGGTTCCTCAGGGCCGCCAAGATGACCAAGACGGTCCCGGGATCCGGCGGCTACTGGGGCCTGACCCGGATCAACGCGGCCGACGAGCAGAAGCTCCTCGCCCTGATCACCGCCAAGAACTCCGTCCTGAGCGACAACGCGCGCGCCTACATCCTCAAGCTCATGGGCAAGGTCGTCTCCTCGCAGCGCTGGGGCACCCCGGCGGGCGCGCCGTCCGGCGTCGCGATCCACGTCAAGAACGGCTGGCTGCAGCGGTCCACGCACGGCTGGCGGGTGCACAGCATCGGCGCGTTCAAGGGCGGCGGCCACGACTACACGATCTCCGTGCTCACCCACGGCAACAGCACCATGAACTACGGCGTCGCCACCATCCAGGGCGTGGCCAAGGCCATCCACAAGGACCTGACGCCCAGGACCGCCGCGTCCCAGCGCTACACCCCGACGGACACGCCACGGGAGGCGTTCGTGGCGGTCCCCGGCAGCTGACGGGGTCCTAGGACCTCAGACCCCTCTTTGTTGCGGCGGGATGAAATCCGCATCCCGCCGCGTTGGGCCTCTCGGCAGGTCAGGTCGACGGGTCGACGGGATGAGGCAGCACGTGGTGGAGCAACGGGGCGGGGTCGAGCAGGAGAAATCCGGCTGGGCGAAGCGGCTGAGCGGGTACGCGTGGCGGTACCCGAAGGACGTCCTGCTCGCGCTCGGGGCCTCGCTCGGCGGCATGGCCGTCATGGCGCTCGTCCCGCTCATCACCAAGGTGATCATCGACGACGTCATCGGGGACAAGACCCGGTCCATGGGGCCCTGGGTCGGTGCCCTCATCGGCGCCGCCGTCCTCGTCTACGCCTTCACCTACATCCGCCGCTACTACGGCGGCCGCCTCGCCCTCGACGTCCAGCACGACCTGCGGACCGAGATGTACGGCACGATCACGAAGCTCGACGGCCGGCGGCAGGACGAGCTGTCCACCGGTCAGGTCGTCGGACGCGCCACCAGCGACCTCCAGCTCATCCAGGGCTTGCTCTTCATGCTGCCGATGACCATCGGCAACATCCTGCTCTTCGTCATGTCCCTCGTGATCATGGCGTGGCTCTCCGTCCCGCTGACCCTCGTCGCGCTCGCCGTCGCCCCCGCCCTCTGGTTCATCGCCAAGCGCAGCCGGGGCCGCCTGCACCCCTCCACCTGGTACGCGCAGGCCCAGGCCGCCGCCGTCGCCGGAGTCGTGGACGGCTCCGTCTCCGGCGTACGCGTCGTGAAGGGGTTCGGCCAGGAGGAGCAGGAGACCGGGAAGATCAGGGAGGTCAGCCGCAAGCTCTTCGCGGGGCGCCTTCGCACCATCCGGCTCAACTCCAAGTACACGCCCGCCCTGCAAGCCGTGCCCGCGCTCGGGCAGGTCGCGATGCTCGCGCTCGGCGGCTGGCTCGCGGTGCGCGGACAGATCACGCTCGGCACGTTCGTCGCCTTCTCCAGCTACCTCGCCCAGCTCGTCGGCCCCGTGCGCATGCTCGCCATGGTCCTCACCGTCGGCCAGCAGGCCCGCGCGGGCGCCGAGCGCGTCCTGGAGCTCATCGACACCGAGCCGACCCTGAAGGACGGCACGAAGGAGCTGCCCGCCGACGCCCCGGCCACCGTCGAGTTCGACGACGTCTCCTTCGCCTACGAGGACAGCCGCCCCGTCCTCGACGGACTCTCCTTCGAGATCAGGCCCGGCGAGACCCTCGCCGTCGTCGGCACATCCGGCAGCGGCAAGTCCACCGTCTCGCTGCTCATGCCCCGCTTCTACGACGTGACGCACGGCGCCGTCCTCATCGGCGGGCACGACGTGCGCGAGCTGACCACCGACTCGCTGCGGGCCGCCATCGGCCTCGTGCCCGAGGACTCCTTCCTCTTCTCCGACACCATCCGCGCCAACATCGCGTACGGAAAGCCGGACGCCACCCAGGAGGAGATCGAGACCGCGGCCCGCGCCGCCCAGGCCGACCGCTTCATATCCGAGCTGCCCGACGGGTACGACACCACCGTCGGCGAGCACGGACTCACCCTCTCCGGAGGTCAGCGCCAGCGCGTGGCCCTCGCCCGCGCCATCCTCACCGACCCCCGCCTGCTCGTCCTCGACGACGCGACGTCGGCGGTGGACGCGCGCGTCGAGCACGAGATCCACGAGGCCCTGCGCGGCGTCATGGCGGGTCGCACGACCCTCCTCATCGCGCACCGCCGCTCCACCCTGAACCTCGCCGACCGCATCGCCGTGCTCGACGGCGGAAAGCTCGCCGCGATCGGCACGCACCAGGAGCTGACCGAGCAATCGGCGCTCTACAGGCGCCTGTTGACCGACCCCGACGAGCTCGGCGGCGTCTCGCCCGGCCACGCGGTCCCGGTCGAGTTCCCCGAGGACACCTCCCTGCGCGAGGAGCTCGACGCCGAGTTCGACGCCGAGCGCGGCATCACCCCGCAGCTCTGGGTCGGCGACCGCGAGCCCAAGGACACCGCGATGTCCGGGATGCCCGCCACGCCCGAACTCCTCGCGCAGGTCGACGCGTTGCCCCCGGCCACCGACACCCCCGGCATCGACGAGGCGCGCGCGGTCAGCACGGAGGAGTCGTACGGGCTGCGCCGCCTCCTCGCCGGGTTCGGCAAACCCCTGCTGCTCGCCCTGCTCCTCGTCGCCATCGACGCGGGCATGGGGTTGCTACTTCCCGTGCTGATCCGGCACGGCATCGACGAGGGCGTCTCGCAGCTCGCGCTCGGCGCCGTGTGGGTGGCCTCCGGGCTCGCCCTGCTCACCGTGCTCGTGCAGTGGACGGCGCAGATCGGCGAGACGCGGATGACGGGACGGACGGGCGAGCGGGTGCTCTACTCGCTGCGTCTGAAGATCTTCGCCCAGCTCCAGCGGCTCGGACTCGACTACTACGAACGGGAGTTGACCGGGCGCATCATGACCCGGATGACCACGGACGTGGACGCGCTCTCCACCTTCCTCCAGACGGGTCTGGTCACCGCCTTCGTCTCCGTCGTCACCTTCTTCGGCATCATGGGCGCGCTCCTCGTCATCGACGTGCAGCTCGCACTCGTCGTCTTCGCGACGCTGCCGCCGCTGATCATCGGCACGTTCTTCTTCCGCCGCTCCAGCGTCAAGGCGTACGAGCTGGCGCGTGAGCGCGTCTCGGTGGTCAACGCCGACCTCCAGGAGTCCGTCGCCGGGCTCCGCATCGTGCAGGCCTTCCGGCGCGAGCGCTCCGGCGGAAAGAAGTTCGCGCAGGCCAGCGCCGACTACCGCAGCGCCCGCATCCGCGGGCAGTGGCTGATCTCCATCTACTTCCCGTTCGTGCAGCTGCTCTCGGCGGTCGCGGCGGCCGCGGTCCTGATGGTCGGCGCGGGACGCGTGGAGGCGGGGACGCTGACGACCGGCGCCCTGGTCGCCTACCTCCTCTACATCGACCTGTTCTTCGCGCCCGTCCAGCAGCTCTCCCAGGTCTTCGACGGCTACCAGCAGGCCACCGTCTCGCTGGGCCGTATCCAGGAACTGCTCCAGGAGCCGACCTCGACCAAGGCCGCGGACGAGCCGCTCGACGTCCTGTCCCTGCGCGGGGAGATCGCCTTCGAGGACGTGGACTTCGCGTACGGCTCCGAGGACGAACCGGAGGAAGCCCTCAGCGGTGTGCGCCTGCGCATCCCCGAGGGCCAGACGGTCGCCTTCGTCGGCGAGACCGGCGCGGGCAAGTCGACCCTGGTCAAGCTCGTCGCCCGGTTCTACGACCCGACCGGCGGCCGCGTCACGGTGGACGGCACGGACCTGCGGTCCCTGGACCTCACCTCGTACCGCCACCGCCTCGGCGTCGTCCCGCAGGAGGCCTACCTCTTCGCGGGCACCGTGCGCGACGCGATCGCCTACGGGCGGCCCGACGCCACCGACGCCCAGGTGGAGGCCGCGGCCCGCGCGGTCGGCGCGCACGACATGATCGCCACCCTGGACGGCGGCTACCTCCACGAGGTCTCCGAGCGCGGCCGCAACCTCTCCGCCGGGCAGCGCCAGCTGATCGCCCTGGCCCGCGCGGAGCTCGTCGACCCGGACATCCTGCTCCTCGACGAGGCGACCGCCGCCCTCGACCTCGCCACGGAAGCGCAGGTCAACCAGGCCACCGACCGCATCGCGGGCAAGCGCACCACCCTGGTCGTCGCCCACCGCCTGACCACGGCGGCCCGCGCGGACCGCGTGATCCTGATGGACCACGGCCGGGTCGCGGAGGACGGCACGCACGAGGAGCTGCTCGCCCTTGACGGGCGGTACGCGACGCTGTGGCGGACGTTCGTGGGGGAGGCCGAGCCGTCGGCCGCGTAGCCCGCCGAACGAATCGGGGCGGCGGCGCAACCGTGGGCCCCGCGGTCCGCGTCCGTACATCAGTACGCTGATACGGAAGTGTCGGGAGGGGAAACTGGTGAGCAGTGGTCGAATACGGCGGAGCCTTGCGCTCGGCGCCGTCGTCCTCGCGGCAGCCGTCCTGCTCGGTGTCGCGGGCGCCGGTGCGGCGCAGGCGCAGGCGTCGGCCGGACGTTGCGCCGGGCACAAGGTGCGCACCCTCTCCTTCAGCACGGGCAAGGTCGTCGTCTACAAGAAGCGCGGCTTCGTCTGCGCCGTCACCATCGCCAAGCGCCCCGGCGCCCGCAAGACGATGCTGGTGAGCGTCCAGGCCCGCGGCAACCGCCCGGCCAGGGACAAGGGCAGCTACACGCATCACGCGGGCCCGGTGACGGTCCACGCGGGGCATCGGTGTGTGTGGGTGAAGGGGAAGGTGGGCGGGGGGAGCGTCAGCTCGGGCTGGATCCTGTGCTGAGGGTGATCTGAACCCTGCCCCGAGAGTGATGTCGCCTTTGTGACGTACTGCGTCCTGGTGTGACGCAAGAGCCCCTAGTAGTGAGCGAGTTGCTCCGATAAGTTCCGGCGGACGCAACCGCGAACTTAGGGGAGAGTGCATGCGCAAGGCGCTCAGATGGCTGCTGTCGCTTGTGGTGCTGATAGGCACCGCGGGGACACTGGGCACGGCAGGGGCGGCCACCGCCGCCGAGCCGCGGGCCATCGACACACAGGCCACGGACATAAAGGACCGGCTCCTCGCGATACCGGGCATGAGCCTGATCGAGGAGAAGCCGTACACCGGCTACCGGTACTTCGTCCTCAACTACACCCAGCCGATTGACCACCGGCACCCCTCCAAGGGCACCTTCAAGCAGCGCCTGACGGTCCTGCACAAGGACACCGCCCGCCCCACGGCCTTCTTCACCAGCGGCTACGGCGTCTCGACGAACCCCAGCCGCAGCGAGCCGACGCGGATCATCGACGGCAACCAGGTCTCCATGGAGTACCGCTTCTTCACGCCGTCCCGCCCCGAGCCCGCCGACTGGTCCAAGCTCGACATCTGGCAGGCCGCGAGCGACCAGCACCGCATCTTCAAGGCGCTCAAGCCGGTCTACGACAAGAAGTGGGTGGCGACCGGCGGCTCGAAGGGCGGCATGACCGCCACGTACTACGAGCGCTTCTACCCGCGTGACATGGACGGCGTCGTCGCGTACGTCGCCCCGAACGACGTGGTGAACAAGGAGGACTCGCGCTACGACGAGTTCTTCGAGACGGTCGGCACCAAGGAGTGCCGCGCCAAGCTGGAGGCCGTGCAGCGCGAGGCGCTCGTGCGCCGCGAGCCGCTGGAGAAGAAGTACGCCGAGTTCGCCGAGGCCGGCAACTACACCTTCAAGACGGTCGGGAACCTGGACAAGGCGTACGAGGCCGTCGTCCTCGACCTGGTGTGGGGCTTCTGGCAGTACCAGCCGGAGTCCGCGTGCGCCGACGTCCCCGACGCGTCGACCGCTTCGGACCAGGTGATCTTCGACTACGTCGACGCGGTGGGCGGCTGGACCTCCTACACGGACCAGGGCCTGACCCCGTACACGCCGTACTACTACCAGGCCGGTACGCAGCTGGGCTCGCCCGACATCTCCCAGCCCTGGCTCGGCGACCTGAGCCGCTACGGCTACCAGCCGCCGCGGAACTTCGTGCCGCGTGACATCCCGATGAAGTTCCAGTCGGGCGCCATGAAGGACGTGGACCGCTGGGTGCGGCACAACGCGACGCGGATGATGTACGTCTACGGCGAGAACGACCCGTGGGGCGCGGAGCCGTTCCGCCCCGCCAAGGGCGCGAAGCACGACTCCCACGTCTTCACCGCGCCGGGCGCGAACCACGGCGCGAACGTGGCCGGCCTCGTCCCTGCGGACAAGGCGAAGGCGACGGAGCGGATCCAGGCGTGGGCCGGGGTCTCCACACCGTCCGCAGCGAAGCCGCTGGCCCCGTATGACGCGAAGCTGGACCGCAAGGACCAGCAGAAGGAGCTGACTCTGCGCCCGTAGTGATCGCACCGTCGATCACCGGCTCCGCCGAGTTCGTCCTCGAACGCCGGACGGGCTGACTGCTCAGCCCGTCCGGCGTCCGGAACCGCTCACACCCGCACCGCACACCCCACCGGCTTCCCGCCCCCCAGCGACACATAGAGCTCCGTCGCGGCGGGGCACAGGGACCGCTGCGAGACGGCCACGGTCACCCGGTACTCCGGGGCCTTCGGCCCGGCCCCGTCGCACGCCGTCTCCCTGACCTCCCCCTCCCGGGCGCTGTAGACGCAGTCGCCCACCACGGTCCGAGGTCCGCCCCCGCCCCCGGGATCCCCGGGGTGCGGCTCCTCGAGGTTCCGCATGCAGGCGTAGCCCCGCGGAACCTCCCCGTTCCCGTCCTCGTCCACCGACGGCCGGTCCTCGCTGATGTGGAGCACGAAGTCCGTGCGGGCGGGGCACGAACGGCCCTGTGCGACCTTGCCGTCGTAGCGGGCGACGACCCGCGCCGCCGCCCGCTCACTCGTGCACGGCACCTCCGTGAAGGTCTCGCGCCCCCTCGAACTGCACTCGTCCACGGCGAGGAAGACGGCCCCGTGCCCGGACGACACCGGCGAGGACGGCTGCCGCCCCGACGGCTCCGATCCCGGGTCCGAGGACTTCTGACAGCCACTCACGCCGACGAACACCACCAGCAGCGCCCCCGCGCACCTCCAGCCAAGCAAGGCAAACATGGCAATCCCCCCGATATGTGCACCCAGCGTGACCCGCGCGGGCGGGCGCACGCCAGATGCGTGGGGTGCTTTGGGTCAGGTGGAGGTGGTGCGCCGGTGGAGCGGCGTACGGATCAGTACGTCAGGCCGTACCCGACCGGATACAGCACCTGCCCCGGGTCATCCGCCCGCTGCACCGGCACGGGCAGCTTCCCCCGCGGCTCGACGCGCCCCGCCACCACCCGTGCCGCGGCGCGCAGTTCGACGTCCGTCCAGCAGTACGCGGCCAGGGACGCGCCCACGGACGGCAGCCGCGCCACGTCGTACGGATTGCGGATCGCCACGGCGACGACCGGGACGCCCGTCGCCACCAACGCCTCCACCAGCGCGATCTGCGCGCTCCCGGCCCCTACGTTGTACGTGCCCACGAGCACCGCGTCCTGGCCCGCTGCCGCCGCCACCGCCTCGGCGATCTTCGCGGCGGAGGGGGCCGTGCCCGTCGGCAGGACCGTCGGCGAGAAGCCGAGGTCCGTCAGCTCGCGCCCGAGCACGGTCGTCGGCGGACCCGTCGTCCCCGAAGGCGACGCCGGGTCCGCGCCCACCACGAGCACCTTCCGCCGCGTGCGCCGCGACAGCGGGAGCAGTCCGTCCTTGTTGAGCAGCAGCGTCGTCGTCTCGTCGGCGATCCGGTCGGCGGCGGCGAGATGCGCGCGCGTGCCGACCGCGCGGTCGACGCCGCGCGAGGAGACGTACGGGTCGGAGAACAGGTCGAGCTTCGCCTTGAGGCGTAGGACGCGAAGGATCGACTCGTCGAGGCGTTCCTCCGTCAACTCGCCCTCCCGCACCGCCTGGAGCACCGCGTTCCAGGCGATCTCCGGCTTCGGCGGGTTCAGGAGCTGATCGACGCCCGCCTTCAGGGCGAGCACCGGCACGCGGTCGTCGCCGTACTTCGTGCGGACGCCCTGCATGCCGAGCGAGTCCGTCACCACGACGCCGTCGTAGCCCAGTTCCTCGCGCAGGATGCCGGTGAGGATGGGGCGCGAGAGCGTGGCCGGGTCCTCCGCCGGGTCCAGGGCGGGGACGACGATGTGCGCGGTCATGATCGAGTCGATGCCCGCCTCCACCGCCGCCCGGAAGGGCGGGGCGTCCAGGGTCTCCCACTGCTCACGGGTGTGGTGGATGTACGGCAGCTTCGAGTGGCTGTCGTCCTTGGTGTCGCCGTGCCCGGGGAAGTGCTTGGACGTCGACGCGATGTCCGCGCCCTGGTAGCCCTTGACCTGGGCCGCGACCAGACCGGCGACCGCTTCGGGGTCCGAGCCGAAGGAGCGTACGGCGATGACGGGGTTGGCGGGATTGACGTTCACGTCGGCGACCGGCGCGTAGTTCTGGCGGATGCCGAGCGCGCGGAGCTCGGTGCCCGCGATGCGGGCCGCCTTGCGCGCGGTGGAGCGCGAGCCCGCCGCGCCCAGGGCCATCGCGCCGGGCAGGAGCGTGGCGGGGACGCCGACGCGGGCCACGGCGCCGTGCTCCTGGTCGGTGGAGATGAGCAGCGGGATGCGGGCGGTGGGGGACTGCTCCGGGGCGTCGGGGGTGAGGGCCGCGCGCTGGAGGCCGTTCGAGAGGTCGGCGATCTGGTGCGGGGCACGGGTGTTGTGGGCCCAGCCGAAGTAGATGATGCCGCCGAGGTGGTACTTGGCGACCGCCTCAGCGGCGGTGCGGACGCCGAGCTCCTTGAGGTTGGAGTCGATGTCCGCCTGGTCGGGCTCGGTGGCGGAGTGGCCGTACACATGCATCACGAAGAGCTGGCCGACCTTCTCCTCGAGGCTCATGCGGGAGATGAGCTCCCGCAGCTTCCGGTCGCGACCTCGGTCGCCGCTGCCCGCCGCGTGGGCGGCGGAGGGCGCGGCGAGGGCCGTCGCGGCGACGGCCGTGGCGGTGAGCAGGGTGCGTCTGGAGGCGTTGCGGTGGGACATGTGCGCTCCTTCGGGGACGTCCTTCGGGGGACGGATGCCGGACCGGGAGCCGGGCTGGGGAAACCGGCTGAAGGAAACTTTCCGAGAGTCACGGATATCCCGAAGATTTCTGCCGGTCAAGGGCGTCGGCAGCCGAAGTCGGCAGTCACTGTGCGGGAGAGGGGCCGTCACCGGCGCTGTTGGAGGGGGGCGCACCGGTGACGGCATGCTGCCGGCCGCGGGCGGCAGAGAGGGTGGTCAGCGTTCGCAGCCAGCAGCGATGCCGACACCGCCGCGCGGAGACTCATCCGGCAGCACGGCAATTGGACGGTGGCGCCTTCGCGTGGGTTCCCGGCAGAGGGCGTTTTCCGGAAAGTGGTGCGGGCGGGAGCAATGAGCTTCAGGGGGCGGTCATTCCGGCACTCCGACGGCCTCGGGGGTGGTATCCGGTACGGCCTCGGCGGCGGTCTCGGCGGCGGTCTCGGGGGCGGTCTCGGGGGCGGTCTCGGGGGCGGTCTCGGCGGCGGTCTCGGCGGCGGCCTCGGCGGCGGCCTCGGGGACGGCCACAGAGACGGCTTCGGCGACGGTCCCGGGAGCGGTGTCCGGCGCCACCCCGGGCCAGTGGCCCTGCAAGGTGCGCACCGTCTCCGCGATCGCGGGGCGCCGCGAAGCCCCCTCCCGCCACAGCGCGTACAGCCGCCGCACCGGCAGCGGATCGAGCCGCACCGTGACCGCGCCGTCCGGGACGGGGCCGCGGCCCAGGCGAGGGATCAGGGCGATGCCGAGCCCCGCCGCGACCAGCGCGACCAGGGTGGGGTTCTCCTCCGCGGTGTGCGCGATGTCCGGCTCGCAGCCCGCCTCGCGCAGGGTGCGCACCAGCCACTCGTGGCAGACGAGCCCCGGCGGCTGGGTGATCCAGCGCTCGCCCTTCAGGTCCTCGCGGCGCACGGAGCCGCGGCCCGCGAGCCGGTGGCCCGCGGGCACGACGAGGTCGCAGTAGTCGTCGCCGATGACGGCCTGCTCGACGCCGGGCGGTGTCGGCAGCGGCGCGATGTCCCAGTCGTGCACGACCGCCATGTCCACCGCGCCCTTGGCCACCAGGCCCACGGAGAGATGCGGGTCGATCTCGGACATCCGGGCGTCGAGCGCGGGGTGCCGCAGGGCGAGGTCCGCGAGGGCGGCGGGCAGCAGGCCGCGCGCCGCCGAGGCGAACGCGGCGATGGTCAGGCGCCCCGCGGGCAGTCCGCGCCGCTCCTCCAGCTCGGTCTCCGCGCGCTCCACGATCGCCATCAACTCCTGGGCGGTGGAAGCGAGATGACGGGCCTCCTCGGTGAGCGCGACGCCCCTGCCCTGCCGTTCGAGGAGGGTGGTGCGGGTCTCGCGCTCCAGCTTGGCTATCTGCTGGGACACGGCGGACGGGGTGTAGCCGAGCGCGGTGGCGGCTGCGCCGACGGTGCCGTGCACGGAGACGGCGTGCAGGGCGCGGAGCCGAGCGAGATCGAGCACGAAGAGCCCTCCTCATGGGGCGGCATGGGGCGGCGACACCGGTCGGCGCCGCCCGATCCGTAAGCGTTGCTTCATCCCATCATGCAGAGATCCGCGCTGGTCCTACATGGTCGCGGCGGGTGATCCTCGACGCATGCGACCCGCACATGTCCTTCTGGCCGTCCTCGTCACCGCCGTATGGGGCGTCAATTTCGTCGTCATCGAGGTGGGTCTCGACCACTTCCCGCCGCTGCTCTTCTCGGCCCTGCGCTTCCTGGTGGCGGCGCTCCCCGCGGTCTTCTTCGTGGGGCCGCCCAAGGTCGCCTGGAAGTGGATCGTGGGGGTCGGACTAGTCCTGGGGGTCGCCAAGTTCGGCTTGCTCTTCATCGGCATGGACGCGGGGATGCCGGCCGGGACGTCCTCCCTCGTCCTCCAGATCCAGGCCGTGTTCACGGCGCTCTTCGCCTTCGTGGCGCTCGGTGAACGCCCCGGCCGCGTACGCCTGTTGGGCATGCTGATCGCCCTCGCGGGCATCGGCGTCGCGGCGGTGGACGAGGGAGAGGCGGGGCCGCTCACGGCCTTCGCGCTGCTGATCGGCGCCGCCGCCTGCTGGGGCGCGTCGAACGTCCTGACCCGCAAGGCGTCCCCGCCCGACTCGCTGAACTTCATGGTGTGGGTGAGCACGGTCCCGGTCCTGCCGCTCCTGGCGCTCTCGCTCCTCTTCGAGGGCCCGTCGGCGGACCGCGCCGCCCTGGCCTCACTGGACTGGCAGGGCGCGGGCGTCATCGTCTACGTCGCGTGGATCACGACGGTCTTCGGCTTCGGCGCCTGGGGCTATCTCCTGCGCCGCCACCCCGCGTCGACCGTGGCGCCCTTCTCGCTCCTGGTCCCGGTGTTCGGGATGTCCGCGGCCGGGCTCGTCCTTGACGAGTCGGTGAGCGCCCTCGGCTGGTGCGCGGCGGCGCTCCTGGTCGGCGGGGTGGCGCTGACCTCCCTGGCCGGGGTCAGGCGTGGCGGTTCAGGAGCCGGGACAGGAAGTCCCGCCCCGGGCCCAGGAGTTCGGGCAGCGGCGCCGCGCCCTCGTACCACCGCTTCTCGTACTCCCAGCACAGCCAGCCGTCCCGGTGCTCCCCGCTGAGCAGCGCGTCCACGGTCTCGGCCAGCGGCAGGACGCCCTCGCCGAGGCCCAGCGGTGTCGTGTCCTCGGTCGACGCGATGTCCTTCACCTGTACGTAGCCGAGGTACGGGGAGAGCGCCGCGAGGCTCTCGGCGGGGGACTCGCCGCCGAGCCAGGTGTGCATCACGTCCCACAGGGCGCCCGCGTGACGGTGGCCGACCGCGCCGAGCACGCGGGTCGCCGCGGCGCCCGTGCGGTGCGAGTCGTGGGTCTCCAGGAGGATGCGTACGCCGAAGTCCGCGGCGTACTCGGCCGCGGTGCCGAGCCGTCGTGCGGCCGTCGCGTCGGCCTCCTGTGCGCTCTGTTCGGTGCCGCCGCCGGGGAAGACGCGGATGAAGGGGGCGCCCAGGTCGCGGGCGAGCGTGAGCAGGGACCGTATGTCGTCGAGCACGGGCTCGTCGTCGCCGGGTGCGGCCACGCGCGCGTACCCGGAGATTCCGAGGATCTCGATGCCCGCGGTCTTGAACTGGGCTGCCACATCGGCCCGTTCGGCGAGGTCGATCCCCGGGTGGACCGGCTCCTCGGGGTGCGCGCGCAGTTCGATGCCGTGAAAGCCGTGGGTGGTGGCCAGGTTCAGCACGTCGGCGATGGGGAGTCCGGGGACGCCGAGGGTGGAGAAGGCGAGTTTCATGACGCAGACCCTAGGTGCAGTTGCCAGTCCTGCCCCAGCAGGTCGACGCCGAACGAGCGGTGCGGCTTCTCGTCGACCAGGACGAATCCGTGCCGGAGGTAGATGGCGCGGGCGGCGCCGAGGATGTCGTTGGTCCACAGGGCCATCTCGCGGTAGCCCACGTCCCGGGCGAACTCGACGCAGGCGGAGACGAGTTGGTCGCCGATACCCATTCCCCGGGCGTCGGGCTCGACGAGCAGCAGCCGCAGCCGGGCGGTCCCGGGCGCGTCGTCGCGCACGCACATCACGCACCCCACGGGCCGCCCGTCGAGCTCGGCGATCCACACCCGCTCCAGGTGCGGATCGTGATCCTCCGCGAAGTCGGCGACGATCCGGGCGACCAGGCCTTCGTAGTCGGTGTTGAACCCGTACTCGGCCGCGTACAAGGCGGCGTTGCGCTGCACGATCCACCCGAGATCGCCAGGACCGGGCTCACGGAGGACGGGCCGCGAGGCGGCAGCCCCTTCCCTGCCGCCGCTCAGGATCTCCCGCACGGTGCGCATCGCGGTCGCGAGGCGTGACCGCTCGGCGGCCGGAACGGCCGAGAGCAGCGAGCCGACGGCCTCGCTGGACCGCTCGTCCAGCAGCCCGGCGGTCTCGCGCCCCCGCGCGGTGAGCGTGATGCGCTGACGCCGCGGATCACGCTCGGACGGCGCGCGCTCGACGATCCCGCCCTTCTCGAACTTGCCGAGCAGACGACTCAAGTACCCCGCATCGAGGGAGAGTTCGGCGCGCAGATCGGCGGCGTCGAGATGCGAGGCATGCGCGAGCTCGTACAGGACGCGGGCCTCGGTGAGGGTGTACGGGACGTAGAGCTGGCGGCTGTAGTCGAGGGCGCCGATGAGGTTCGTGTAGAAGCGGTTGAAGGCGCGGATCTCTTGGATGGGCGTATCGGGAGAGTGCGGCATCGCGGATCACTCACTTCGGCGGGCATCGGGCCGGGCCCGATTTACCGTTGACTGAGTCAAGGGTACGCCGGGCCGTCCATGACCGCCATGCCCTGCCGGCTCAGTCCAGGTCCCCGGCCTTCGGGAAGGTGTCCGTCGCGATGGTGATGTCGCGCCCTTCGAGAGGCAGAACCAGATCCTGACCAAAGGGGATCTCTGTCGCGTCCTCGTAGCTCCCGACCCCGGTCGGGTGGCGGTGGACGGTGCAGATGCCGTCCTCGGGGTCGATGACTACGTAGATGGGGATGCTGCATTCGGCGTAGAGGTGGAACTTCTTGGCGAAGTCGTTGTCCCGGCTGCTCTTCGAGACGACCTCGATCACCGCTTCCAGACTGTGCCACTCGAAGCGGCCACGGCTGTTGCGCTCGGCGCCGGGGGCGATGATGGCCAGGTCGGGTGCATAGCCGTAAAGGCTGGACGGGAAGTCGATCATGACGTCGGAGAGGGCTTTGCCGCGCGAGGCGAGCTGCCGCCTGATTTGAGGGGCGGCCTCGACGATGACCTCCCATTGGTACTCACCTTGCGGCGTCATGATGATCTTCCCCTCCGTGATCTCGACGCGGTAGCCGCGGGGAAGGTTGACGCCGTCCAGTACGTCCCAGGCGCTGGGTGCATCCATGACCATGACTGACATATGAGCCTCCTTTTCCCGGTGATGTCAACGACATCGAGGGCTCAGCGACACGGCGGCGCCGTGGACCCCCGCACCATCAGCTCCGCCCCGATCGTCGCCACGCCCCCGGGCGGTGCCTCCTCCGCGCCCGTGGCGAGGCGGCCCGCGCGGGCGCCCGCCTCGTACAGCGGCAGTCGTACGGTCGTCAGGGCGGGGACGGCGTCCACCGAGAACGGCAGGTCGTCGAAGCCCGCCACCGAGATGTCCTCGGGGATGCGCAGGCCGCGCTCGCGCAGGGCGGCGGACGCGCCCAGGGCGACCGTGTCGTTGGCGGCCACGATCGCCGTCAAGTCCGGGGCGCGGCGCAGGAGTTCGAGCGTGGCCTCGTAGCCGGACCGGCGGGTGTAGGGGCCGTGGACGGTCAGTTCGTCCTGGTCGGCGTTCCCGTTGCCCCCGGCGGTCCCCGTGCCGGACGCCGCGAGTGCGTCACGGTGGCCCTCCAGGCGGTGCCGGGTGGTCGTCCGCTCCATCGGCCCCGCCACGTACCCGATCCTGCGGTGCCCCAGCGTCAGCAGATGCTCCGTGAGCCGCCGCCCGCCGTTGCGGTTGTCGAAGGTGAGCGTGGCCACCGCCGCGTCCGAGTCGTCGAGGGGCGGCCGCCCGCAGAGCACGATCCGGGTGCCCGCGTCCGCCAGGCGTGCCAGCTTCGCGGACATCGCGGCGGCGTGGGCGGGGTCCTCCAGGGCGCCGCCGGTCAGGACGACCGCGGCGGCGCGCTGCCGCTGGAGCAGGGTCAGATAGGTGAGCTCGCGCTCCGGGGAGCCGCCCGTGTTGCAGACCACGGCCATCCGCTCGCCGCCGGCGCGCCCGCCGGGGCCGCCGATCTCGGACTGGACTGCGCCCGCCATGATCCCGAAGAACGGGTCGGCGATGTCGTTCACGAGGATGCCGACCAGGTCGGACGTGGCTGCGGCTAGCGAGCTCGCGGGCCCGTTGAGTACGTAGTCGAGGTCGTCCACGGCCCGCAGGACACGCTCCCGGGTGGCGGCGGCGACGGGGTAGTTGCCGTTCAGTACGCGGGAGACGGTGGCGGGGGAGACCTGGGCGCGTGCCGCCACGTCCGACAGGGTCACGGTCATCTCGTCGTCCTCCGGTCACGGCTCTGGTCCGAAGCTCTTGTCCGAACCTTGTGCGGCAGGCTAGCTTCTTCTTGGATAGAAAGCGCTTGCTATACGCTTACCTGCGTACGGAGGGACCCCTGTGACTCGCAAGACGGTGCGCATCGCCATGAACGGTGTGACGGGACGGATGGGCTACCGACAGCACCTCGTCCGCTCACTGCTGGCCCTGCGCGAGCAGGGCGGACTGGCCCTGGGCGACGCCGAAGGCACGGTGCTGTGGCCCGAGCCGGTCCTGGTGGGCCGCAGAGAGAACGCCCTGCGTGAGATCGCGGAGCGCCACGGACTTGACGCCGAGAAGAGCGTCTCGACCGACCTGGACGCGGTCCTCGCCGACCCCACGATCGACATCTACTTCGACGCCCAGGTCACGTCCGCGCGCGAGGAGGCCATCAAGCGGGCCATCGCGGCGGGCAAGCACATTTACACGGAGAAGCCGTCCGCGACAGGCCTCGCGGGAGCCCTGGAACTGGCGAGCCTGGCCAAGGCGGCCGGCATCAAGCACGGCGTGGTCCAGGACAAGCTCTTTCTGCCGGGGCTCCTGAAGCTGAAGCGCCTGATCGAAGGCGGCTTCTTCGGCAAGATCCTCTCCATCAGGGGCGAGTTCGGCTACTGGGTCTTCGAGGGCGACTGGCAGGACGCCCAGCGCCCCTCCTGGAACTACCGCGCGGAGGACGGCGGCGGCATCGTGGTCGACATGTTCCCGCACTGGGAGTATGTCCTGCACGAGCTGTTCGGCCGCGTACGCAGCGTCCAGGCGCTGGCCGCGACGCACGTACCGCAGCGCTGGGACGAGCAGAGCAAGCCCTACGACGCGACGGCGGACGACGCCGCGTACGGCATCTTCGAGCTCGAAGGCGGTGCGATCGCGCAGATCAACTCCTCCTGGACGGTCCGCGTGAACCGCGACGAGCTGGTCGAGTTCCAGGTGGACGGCACGGAGGGCTCCGCGGTCGCGGGCCTGCGCAACTGCCGGGTCCAGCACCGCAGTTCCACCCCCAAGCCGGTCTGGAACCCGGACCTGCCCGTCACCCACTCCTTCCGTGAGCAGTGGCAGGAGATCCCCGACAACCAGGAGTTCGACAACGGCTTCAAGGCCCAGTGGGAGCTGTTCCTGCGGCACGTGTACGCGGACGCGCCTTACCACTGGGACCTGCACGCGGGCGCACGCGGCGTGCAGCTCGCGGAACTGGGCCTGAAGTCATCGGCCGAGGGCCGCCGCATCGAGGTGCCGGAGATCGCCCAGTGACGCTCCTGCTGCCGCGCGCGGACGGCACCACGCGCGCATACGAGCCCCGCCGGGCGCCCTCGCGAGTGGCACCCGCGGGCAGCTCCCCCCTCACCTCCCGCACGGTCTTCTCGGCGGCACACGTGGTGGCCGACCCTTACGCCGACGTCTCCCCGGACTCCCCGGCGGCCGTCGACTGGGATGCGACCCTGGCCTTCCGCCGCCACCTGTGGGCGCAGGGCCTTGGCGTGGCCGAGGCGATGGACACGGCGCAGCGCGGAATGGGCCTGGACTGGAAGGGCGCGGCGGAACTGATCACGCGCTCCGCCGCGGAGGCGAGGTCGGTGGGCGGCACGATCGCCTGCGGCGCGGGCACGGACCAGCTGACGGAACCCGCCGACCTGCCGACGGTCCGCTCCGCGTACGAGGAGCAGCTGACCCTGGTCGAGTCGAGCGGCGCACAGGTGATCCTGATGGCGTCCAGGGCGCTCGCCTCGGCGGCGAAGTCGCCGGACGACTACCTGGAGACGTACGGACACCTCCTGCGCCAGGCGAGCGAGCCGGTGATCCTGCACTGGCTCGGCCCGATGTTCGACCCGGCGCTCACCGGCTACTGGGGGAGCGATGACCTGGACGCGGCGACCGAGACCTTCCTGGAGGTCATCACCGCGCACCCGGACAAGGTCGACGGCATCAAGATCTCCCTCCTCGACCCGGGGCGCGAGATCGCACTGCGCCGCCGCCTCCCGGACGGCGTCCGCTGCTACACGGGCGACGACTTCAACTACCCCGAGCTGATCGCGGGCGACGACCAGGGCTTCAGCCACGCACTCCTGGGCATCTTCGACCCGCTGGCTCCGCTGGCGGCCCAGGCGGTGCGCGCGCTGGACACCGGCGACACCGAGGCGTTCCGCGCCTGCCTCGACCCGACGGTCGAACTCTCCCGCCACCTGTTCCAGCCCCCCACCCGCTTCTACAAGACGGGTGTGGTCCTCCTGGCATGGCTGGCAGGCCACCAGACCCACTTCACCATGGTGGGCGGCCTCCAGTCGGCACGTTCGCTGCCGCACTTGGCCCGCGCCTACGAACTGGCGGACGGCCTCGGCCTGTTCCCGGACCCGCTCCTGGCGGAGACCCGCATGAAGTCCCTGCTCACCACGTACGGAGTCCAGCAATGAGCGAGAGCGGGAGCGAGGCCCTGGCGCGCTTCTCCATCAATCAGATGACGGTGAAGCAGCTGTCACTTCCCGAACTAACCTCGGAATGCGTGAAGTTGGGCATCCCGGGGGTCGGCCTGTGGCGGGAGCCGGTCCAGTCCTACGGCCTGGAGCGGACCGCCAAGCTGATGCGCGACGCGGGCCTGACGGTCACCACGCTCTGCCGGGGCGGCTTCCTCACGGCGATCGACCCGCACGCGCGCGTGCGGGCCATCGACGACAACAAGGCGGCGATCGACGAGGCGGCGGCGCTGGGCACGGACACGCTGGTCCTGGTGTCCGGCGGCCTGCCGCCCGGCAGCAAGGACTTGCAGGGCGCACGCTCCCGGATCGCCGAAGCGCTCGCGGAGCTCGCCCCCTACGCGGCTTCCCGGGGTATCCGCCTGGCCATCGAACCCCTCCACCCCATGTTCGCGTCGGACCGCTGTGTGGTCTCCACGCTGGCCCAGGCCCTGGACCTGGCAGAGCGCTTCCCCTCTTCCGAGGTCGGGGTCTGCGTGGACACGTACCACGTGTGGTGGGACGACCAGGCGCCCGCGCAGATCGCCCGCGCGGGCCGGGGCGGACGCCTGCACGCCTTCCAACTGGCGGACTGGATCACTCCGTTGCCGGAGGGCGTCCTGAACGGGAGGGGCCAGCTGGGGGAGGGCTCGATCGACCTGCGGTCGTGGCGCGCCTTGGTGGAGGAGGCGGGCTACGGGGGCCCGATAGAGGTAGAACTCTTCAACGAGGCCCTGTGGTCAGGGGACGGCAGAGAACTCCTATCAGCCACGGCCCAAAACTACGTACGCCACGCGTGACCTAACTCTTCTCCCCCGGCACGGGCGGCTACCCGCCCCCTCTTGCCCGAACAGCCCTTCCCCACCCACCCGCCCGTAACCCCGCATCCGCCCATCGCCGAACAGGCCTTTCCCACCCACCCGCCCGATTGCCCCGTGGTGGCAGGGGGAGCGCGTTGAAGTGACAGGAGCGGGTGATCTGCGTGGGTGGGTGGTGCAGTGGATTGCGGCGGGAGGATCTGTGCTGTGGGGCTGGGTGTGGATGTGTTGCAACCCGGGTTACTGGCGTGGGTGGTTCGCACAGGTGGGGGTGGGGGAGCGTCGTCAAGGACGGGCCAGGCCCCGGCCGGGTAGGTCGGCCCTCACGCACTCGCAGTCGGCAGCGCTCGTGAGGGGACGGGCCGGTATGTCCGCCCGGAGCACGGTTCGCGGCGTTCCGGCAGCGCAGTAGCTCCGCGGTCACCGGACGATAGCGAGGACGGACATACCGGCGCGGCCCCGCCCCGAAGGCCAAGTGGCGCCGCAGCACGAATGCGCCTGCTGTCGGCGGTGCACACGAGGGGACGTGGCGGTATGTCTGCCCGGAGCACGGTTCGCAGGACTCCCGTGCCGAAGTAGCTGCGCGGTCACCGGACGATGGCGAGGACGGACATACCGGCGCGGCCCCGTCCCGAAGGCTGAGTGGTGCCGCAGCACGCATGCGCCTGCAGTCGGCAGTGCACACGAGGGGGCGTGGCGGTATGTCTGCCCGGAGCACGGTTCCCTGCGCTCCGGCACCGCAGTAGCCCCGCGGTCACTGGACGATGGCGAGGACGGACATACCGGCGCGGCCCCGCCCTGAAGGCTGAGTGGTGCCGCAGCACGCATGCGCCTGCTGTCGGCAGTGCTCGTGAGGGGGCGTGGCGGTATGTCTGCCCGGAGCACGGTTCGCGGCGTTCCGGTGGCGAAGTAGCTGCGCGGTCACTGGACGATGGCGAGGACGGACATACCGGCGCGGCCCCGCCCTCAAGACGGGTTACTTCCTCTTGCCGCCCAGGATCTGGCCCAGCAGGTCCCCAAGGCCCCCGCCCCCGCCCCCCGTCGGCTTCGACGCCGACGCACGCTTCGTCAGTACCGTCAGGAGCACCGGGATCAGCAGCTCGATCACCCGGGTCACGGAAGCCGCCGGCAGGCCCGTTTTCTTTGCCACCGCGTTCGCCACCGGCCTGCTCATCTTCGCCAGCACCCCGGACAGCATCCCGCCCGCCGCCAGCCCCCCGAACCCTCCGAACCCGGCGATCCCCTGCGGAGGCGCCGCCTCTGCGAAGGCCTGTTGGACCTCCTCCGCCTCCGCCGGGTCCTCCGCCTTCTCCTGCAGGTTCCCCGAAAGCGCGGTCACCGTGGTGCCGACCACGTCCTGCGCCCCCGCGGCATCCGTGCCCAGAAGCCCCGCGATCTCCTGAAGCTTGTCGTCGCCGAGTTCGTCGAGTACGTCCTTCTCCAGCGAGGTTCCGGGCGCAGTTTCGGAAGATTCTTCGCTCATGGGTTAAAAGCTACTTCTGCCCCACTTCGTCGGCACCCCGAAAACTCGTCGCCTTGCCCGTGCAACCCTTCCCGCCCGACGCGGGTCGTACTGTGCGTCGGGACTTCTGGGGGGAGATCTGGGGGGATCGCGGAGTACCGACAGGGGAGGGGAGACCCGAGGGGCCCGGTCGCAAGACCGGGCCCCTCGAAGCTGTCTCCACCCGCCTCCACTCACCTCCCCCCACCCCCGAGTTGTCCACAGGCTTCCCGCACTGTCAGCGCCGAGCGATAGCGTCGGCCCATGTCGAGTCCAGCAGCAGCGACAGCGAAGACGGCAGCGACAGCAAAGACGGCGGCGACAGCCGCAGTGGTCGAGGGGGTCCTGGAACGGATCACGTACGCCAACGAGGAGAACGGGTACACCGTCGCCCGAGTGGACACCGGCCGAGGCGGCGGCGACCTCCTCACCGTCGTCGGCGCGCTGCTGGGCGCCCAAGTGGGAGAGTCCCTCCGCATGGAGGGCCGCTGGGGCTCCCACGCCCAGTACGGCAAGCAGTTCACGGTGGAGAACTACACCACCATCCTCCCCGCCACCATCCAAGGCATCCGCCGCTACCTGGGCTCGGGCCTCATCAAGGGCATCGGCCCCGTCATGGCCGACCGCATCACCACCCACTTCGGCGTGGACACCCTCGACATCATCGAGCAGGAGCCCAAGCGCCTCGTCGAGGTCCCCGGCCTGGGCCCCAAGCGCACCAAGATGATCGCCGCGGCCTGGGAGGAACAGAAGGCCATCAAGGAGGTGATGGTCTTCCTGCAGGGCGTCGGCGTCTCCACCTCCATCGCCGTCCGCATCTACAAGAAGTACGCGGACGCCTCCATCTCCATAGTGAAGAACGAGCCCTACCGCCTGGCGGCCGACGTCTGGGGCATCGGCTTCCTCACCGCGGACCGCATCGCCCAGTCCGTCGGCATCCCCCACGACAGCCCCGAACGCGTCAAGGCCGGCCTGCAGTACGCACTCTCCCAGTCCACCGACCAGGGCAACTGCTACCTCCCGGAGGAGCGCCTCATCGCGGACGCGGTGAAGCTGCTCCAGGTGGACACGGGCCTGGTCATCGACTGCCTCGCCGAACTCGCGACGGAGGACGAAGGCGTCGTACGCGAGCGAGTCCCGGGCCCCACCAGCGGCCCCAACGCAGCCCCCGACGCCGGCCCCACCGGCGAAGAGGACGTCACCGCCGTCTACCTCGTCCCCTTCCACCGCGCGGAACTCTCCCTCTCCGCCCAGCTCCTGCGCCTCCTCAGAACCCCGGAAGACCGCATGCCCGCCTTCCAGGACGTCGCCTGGGACAAGGCCCTGGCCTGGCTGGCCACCCGCACCGGCGCCGACCTCGCCCCCGAGCAGGAGGCAGCGGTCAGGCTCGCCCTGACGCAGAAGGTCGCCGTCCTCACCGGAGGCCCCGGCTGCGGCAAGTCCTTCACGGTCCGTTCCATCGTGGAGCTGGCCCGCGCCAAGAAGGCCAAGGTCGTCCTGGCCGCCCCCACGGGCCGCGCAGCCAAACGCCTCGCCGAGCTCACCGGAGCCGAGGCCTCCACCGTCCACCGCCTCCTGGAGCTGAAGCCGGGAGGAGACGCCGCGTACGACAAGGACCGCCCGCTCGACGCCGACCTCGTCGTGGTCGACGAGGCGTCCATGCTGGACCTGCTCCTGGCCAACAAGCTGGTGAAGGCCGTCGCCCCCGGCGCCCACCTCCTGTTCGTCGGAGACGTGGACCAGCTGCCGAGCGTCGGCGCGGGCGAGGTCCTGCGCGACATGCTCAGCGAGCAGAGCCCCGTCCCCGCCGTCCGGCTCACCCACATCTTCCGCCAGGCCAAGCAGTCCGGCGTCGTCACGAACGCCCACCGCATCAACTCCGGGGTGCCGCCCATCACCCAGGGCCTCAGCGACTTCTTCCTCTTCGTGGAGGACGAGACCGAGGACGCGGGGCGGGTCACGGTGGACGTGGCCGCGCACCGCATCCCGGCGAAGTTCGGCCTCGACCCGCGCCGCGACGTCCAGGTGCTCGCCCCCATGCACCGCGGGCCCGCAGGCGCGGGGAACCTGAACGGCCTGCTCCAGCAGGCCATCACCCCCAGCAGGCCGGACGTACCGGAGAAGCGCTTCGGCGGCCGGGTGTTCCGCGTAGGCGACAAGGTCACCCAGATCCGCAACAACTACGAGAAGGGGCAGAACGGCGTCTTCAATGGCACCGTCGGAGTAGTCACCTCGCTCGACTCCGACGAGCAGCGGCTCACGGTCCTTACGGACGAGGACGAGGAGATTCCGTACGACTTCGACGAACTGGACGAACTGGCCCATGCGTACGCGGTCACCATCCACCGCTCCCAGGGCAGCGAGTATCCGGCGGTGGTGATCCCCGTGACCACGGGGGCATGGATGATGCTGCAACGAAATCTGCTCTATACGGCGGTCACGCGCGCCAAGAAGCTGGTCGTCCTCGTCGGTTCGCGCAAGGCTCTGGGACAAGCGGTGCGCACGGTCTCCGCGGGCAGACGCTGTACGGCCCTGGATTTCCGGCTCGCCGGAGGCCGTGGTTCCACACCAAGAGCAACCCCCGGATCGACCCCTGGATCCACCCCCGGATCGACCCCCGGATCCACCCCCCGAAATTTTGATCGATCAAACGAGTAGGAAAGGTCACACACCACTTCCGCAACCGGGCACAGGGGGGCAGGATGAGTAAGTTGGCGGCACTCAGTGCCGCCAATAGGCCCAATGGTCGACCCCGAGTGCACTCTCCAGGGCCAAATGGGGGATGGTAGAGACAGTCAGGGCACCTCGAAGAAGAGGCACAACGTCGGTGAGGGATGACGTGAGCGACAACTCTGTAGTACTGCGGTACGGCGATGGCGAGTACACCTACCCGGTGATCGATTCGACTGTCGGCGACAAGGGCTTCGACATCGGGAAGCTCCGCGCCCAAACCGGTCTGGTGACCCTGGACAGCGGCTATGGCAACACCGCCGCCTATAAATCCGCCATCACCTACCTCGACGGCGAGCAGGGCATCCTGCGGTACCGCGGCTATCCGATCGAGCAGCTGGCCGAGCGCTCCACCTTCACCGAGGTGGCGTACCTGCTGATCAACGGCGAACTGCCGAAGGTCGACGAGCTCGCCAGCTTCAAGAACGAGATCACGCAGCACACGCTGCTGCACGAGGACGTCAAGCGGTTCTACGACGGCTTCCCGCGCGACGCCCACCCGATGGCGATGCTGTCGTCCGTGGTCAGCGCGCTGTCGACGTTCTACCAGGACAGCCACAACCCGTTCGACGAGGAGCAGCGCGACCTCTCGACGATCCGCCTGCTCGCCAAGCTTCCGACGATCGCGGCGTACGCCTACAAGAAGTCCGTGGGCCACCCGGTCGTCTACCCGCGCAACGACCTCGGCTACGTCGAGAACTTCCTGCGCATGACCTTCTCGGTGCCGGCCGCCGAGTACGACCTGGACCCGGTCGTCGTCTCCGCGCTCGACAAGCTCCTGATCCTGCACGCGGACCACGAGCAGAACTGTTCGACCTCCACCGTGCGTCTGGTGGGCTCGTCGCAGGCGAACATGTTCGCCTCGATCTCCGCCGGCATCTCGGCCCTCTGGGGCCCGCTGCACGGTGGCGCCAACCAGTCCGTCCTGGAGATGCTCGAGGGCATCAAGCAGGACGGCGGCGACGTCGACAACTTCATCCGCAAGGTGAAGAACAAGGAAGACGGCGTGAAGCTCATGGGCTTCGGGCACCGCGTCTACAAGAACTTCGACCCCCGGGCGAAGATCATCAAGGCGGCGGCGCACGACGTCCTCTCGGCTCTCGGCAAGGACGACGAGCTGCTTGACATCGCGCTGAAGCTCGAAGAGCACGCGCTGGCCGACGACTACTTCGTCGAGCGCAAGCTCTACCCCAACGTGGACTTCTACACGGGCCTCATCTACCGCGCGATGGGCTTCCCGACCGAGATGTTCACCGTGCTGTTCGCGCTCGGCCGTCTTCCGGGCTGGATCGCGCAGTGGCACGAGATGATCAAGGAGCCGGGATCCCGCATCGGGCGCCCGCGCCAGATCTACACCGGTGAGGTTCTCCGGGACTTCGTCCCGGTCGAGGGTCGCTGACCCGCACGCCGTAGGCGCGACAGAGCGCGCGCCAAGCGAAAAGCGCCCCGCCGCCGATCCCCCCACGGGTCGGCGGTCGGGGCGCTTTCCTGTTTCCCGGTGCGGATTCCCCCCACGGGATCCGGCCGGGCGTCTGTGGTGGCAGCGCGCCAGTTGTGCTGTCGTCCTGCGATCTGCCGGGACGCGTACGTACCAGGAGGGCCGCTCAAGCTCCCCGGTGCACGTGTCCCGGCCAACGCATTCCTAGGAACATCCCCCAAGATGTCCCCGATGTCTAGAGACGTCCCCCAAGACGTCCCCAGCATCGCCTCTTAGACTCACGAGCCCCCCGAATGGTTACGTTGGGATCGCTGTGATCTGCGTCTCCTGCATATGTCCTGTACATGCGCAAGAGTTCCGATATGCCGATCAAGACTCGGACGTGAGAATGCTGCAACCAGTATGTGAAGAGACTATGTGAAAGTCCTGAGACGGAGGCTGTTGGTGACGACAAAGACTGAAGAAAAAGCCATCGCCGCCCCCGCGATCATCGGGTTCAGGAGTCCGGCCGCGGCCAGCGGCAGCGCGGCCACGTTGTAGCCGAAGGCCCAGAAGAGATTGCCCTTGATCGTGGCGAGGGTCTTACGGGAGAGCCTGATCGCGTCGGCCGCCCCGCGCAAGTCCCCGCGCACCAGCGTCAGATCGCTCGCCTCGATGGCCGCGTCCGTGCCCGTGCCCATCGCGAGGCCCAGGTCGGCGGTGGCGAGCGCGGCGGCGTCGTTGACCCCGTCCCCGACCATCGCGACGACCTTGCCCTCGTCCCGCAGCCGCCGTACGACATCGACCTTGTCCTCGGGCAGGACCTCGGCGTACACGGCGTCCGCCCCGATACCGACCGCCTTCGCCACCGCCTGGGCGACGGCCCGGTTGTCCCCGGTGAGCAGCACCGGCGTCAGACCCAGGGCGCGCAGCTCGCGCACCGCCTCGGCGCTGGTGTCCTTGACCGCGTCGGCGACGGTGAGGACCCCGCGTGCCACGCCGTCCCAGGCGACCAGGACGGCCGTACGTCCCGCAGCCTCGGCCCCGGCCTTGAACGCGGCCACCGAGGCGAGCCCCTCGACCCCCGCGTCCGCGAGCAGCCGCTCACGCCCCACGAGCACCAAGTGGCCTTCCACCGTGCCGCGCACGCCGGACCCCGCGACGTTCTCGAACCCCTCCACGGCGGGCAGAGCGCCCGCCTGAAGCCCCAACTCCGCGGCGGCGCCCGCCGCGACCGCCCGCGCCACCGGGTGCTCGGAGGCGTGCTCCAGGGCCCCCGCGAGCCGCAGCAGCTGCTTCTCCTCGGTCTCATCGGCCGCGTACACGTCCCGCAGCGTCATCCGCCCCGTCGTCACCGTCCCGGTCTTGTCCAGGACGACGGTGTCCACCCGGCGGGTGGATTCGAGGACTTCGGGGCCCTTGATGAGGATGCCGAGCTGCGCACCGCGCCCCGTGCCGACCATCAGGGCGGTCGGCGTCGCCAGGCCGAGCGCGCACGGGCAGGCGATGATCAGGACGGCGACGGCCGCAGTGAAGGCGGCGGTCGCGTCGCCGGTGGCGCCGAGCCAGCCGCCGAGCGTGGCGGTGGCGATCATCAGGACGACCGGCACGAAGACCCCGGCTATCCGGTCGGCGAGGCGCTGCACCTGGGCCTTGCCGGTCTGCGCGTCCTCGACGAGCCGGGCCATCCTGGCCAGTTGGGTGTCGGAGCCGACGCGCGTGGCCTCGACGACGAGCCGCCCCGAGACGTTCGTGGTCGCCCCGGTCACCGCGTCGCCCGCGGCCACGTCCAGCGGGACGGACTCACCGGTCAGCATCGAGACGTCGACCGCGGAGGCGCCGTCCACGACGGTGCCGTCGGTCGCGACGGTCTCCCCGGGACGTACGACGAAACGGTCGCCGACCACGAGCCGCGCGACCGGGACCCGGACCTCGGCGCCGTCCCGCAGCACGGCCGCGTCCTTGGCGCCCAGTTCGAGCAGGGCCCGCAGCGCCGAGCCCGCCTTCCGCTTCGCGCGGGCCTCCAGCCAGCGGCCGAGCAGGATGAACGTGATGACGCCCGCGGCGACTTCGAGGTAGAGCGTGGAGGAGGCGTCGGCGCGCGAGACGGTGAACTCGAAGCCGTGCCGCATCCCCGGCATCCCCGCGTCCCCGAGGAACAGCGCCCACAGCGACCAGCCGAACGCGGCGAGCGTGCCCACCGACACCAGCGTGTCCATGGTCGCGGCGCAGTGCCGCAGGTTCGTGAACGCCGCCCTGTGGAAGGGGAACCCGCCCCAGACGACGACGGGCGCGGCCAGGGTCAGCGAGAGCCACTGCCAGTTGTCGAACTGCAGCGAGGGGACCATCGCCAGGAGGACGACGGGCAGGGAGAGGAGCGCCGAGCCGATGAGCCGCTGGCGAAGAGTGTCGGGCTCGGTGATGTCCGCGGTCGTGGTCGGCGCCTCGGGCTCGGGAGCGGCCGGGACCAGCTCCTGCGCGGTGTAGCCGAGCTTCTCGACCGTCGCGATCAGCTGCCCGACCTCGACCCCTTCCGCGTACGAGATCTTCGCCTTCTCCGTGGCGAGGTTGACCGACGCGGTCACGCCCTCCACGCGGTTCAGCTTCTTCTCGATGCGGGCGGAGCAGGAGGCGCAGGTCATTCCGCCGACGGCGAGTTCGACTTCGTTCATGGCTCTCTCGTACGTCTGGGGTGAAGCGGCTGCGGGCCCTGTGACGGTGTCACAGGGCCCGGGGTACCCGGCAAGGGGAGGGTCAGGCCTTGCTGACACCGGCGAGTTCGTAGCCCGCCTCGTCGACCGCGGCGCGGACCGCGGCCTCGTCGAGCGGAGCCTCGGAGATCACGGTCACCTGGCCGGTGGCGGCCACCGCCTTGACCGAGCTGACGCCGGCGATCTCGGAGATCTCGCTGGAGACCGCACCCTCGCAGTGGCCACAGGTCATGCCGGTCACCTCGTACACGGTCGTCACGGCACCCTGCGACGCCTCGGCGGCGCCGTCGGAGTGGCAGGAACCGCTGGGGGAGCAGCAGGAGCCGGAGGTCTCGGCCTGCGGGAGCTCGGTCTGGGCGCTCATGTCGTTCTCCTCGGTGATCGGTGAGGGTGCGGCGTGTGTGCGTGCGTATGCGTCGTAATGTGCAGGAGTGGTCCCGGTGTTCCCGGGGACCCCCTGACACTCACCACACTATACCCCTAGGGGGTACACCTCAACGGGGTGGCCACCGCGGAGGACGAGGGTGGTGTCCCATCGGGGCGTTCACTCTCTGCGCCCGCGGTTGCGCGGCCGCGCGGCGACCCAGGCGCGGATGGTGTCCGCGTACCAGTAGGGCTTCCCGGACTCCACGTGGTCGGGTTCGGGAAGCAGGCCGTGCTTGCGATAGGAGCGCACGGTGTCCGGCTGCACCCGGATGTGTGCGGCGATGTCCTTGTACGACCAGAGCCTTCGGTCAGTCATCAGTGGCACCTCCCTGCGGGCGCCGCAGGGGCGGCTCGGGGGGAGCCGTCGGGGGAGCTGCGGCGCGACGCTGGCGATCACTCAGCCTGTGCCCGGTGAACGACGCGGAGTTGAGGCAGGAGGGCGGCTGTCGACTGGCTGTGACGGAAGACCCGCGTAGGCGGGACATGTGTGACAGGAAGAGGTTGTTTGTGACGCTTGTGATGCATCCAGGGGGCGCGGTGGCGCGGCGCACGGCAGGCGCACGGATGCGGAGCGTGAGGCAGGGTGCGCAAGCGAGGTGGACCGGGCCCGCTGCGCCGGGCCCGGTCCACCGGCTTTCCTGCATCCCCCGTGCCGTGACGGCAACGAAGGTTCCCCCGCGCCAGATGGCTCGAAGGCAACAGACTGCCTCCGGTGGGGCCCGGCGTATTGGAAAAAACCGCACCGCACGGCACCGCACGGCAGTCGGCGGCGCGCGGCCTCAGGCGAGGATCAGGCTCGTCGGCTCGTCCGTGAGCCGGTCGGCCGACTGCGGGCCGCCGCCCGGCGCCCGGAGCGCACGCCGCATCGCGGCGAACTCGCGCGGCGTGCAGCCCGTCATGGCCCTGAACTCGCCGCTCAGATGCGCCTGGTCGTAGAAGCCGCAGAGCGCGGCCGTCTCCGCCTGGGTGCGCCCCGCCACCAGCATCCGCCGCGCCCGCTGGAGCCGCAGGACCCGCCCCGCGGCCTTGGGGCCGATGCCGATCTGCTCCCGGAAGCGGTTCTCCAGCTGGCGTACGCTCCAGCCGACCTCCTCGGCGATGTGCCCCACGGGAGCGGCGCCCCGGGTGCGCACCAGCTCGCTCCAGGCCCGCACCGTGCGTTCGCAGGACGGCGGCCCTGCCTTCGACCAGCGGGCGAAGACGTCGTCAAGGAGGGCGAAGCGCTCGCGCCACGAGGGCAGTGTGCCCAGCGCCGCGGCGAGTTCCGCCACGCTGCCCCAGCGGCCGGGGCCGGGCCGGACGCCGAGCGCGTCCGGGTCGAGGTTCCGGTCCGCCACCTCGTGCAGGGCGGTGCCGAAGAGGGTGAACGCGGCCCAGGGGGCGAGCAGCACCTCGATGCCCGCGAGCCGGCCGTCGTGCTCGCCCACCACCGGCGTCGTGCCCAGCCCCGACAGCACCGAGACCAGCGTCACCGGCCCCTGCCGCGACTGCCCCGACTGTCGCGCATGCTGCGACTGCCCCGAACTCGCGAGGCCCGATATCCGCACCGGATGCTCGAAGCCGAGCATCAGCGTCACCGCGCCGATCGGGACTTCGAGCCTGCGCCGCGGCCGCCCGAGCGCGAGCCGGAAGCCGCGGTAGACGATGATCCCCGGACGCAGGCGGGGGTGGGGTGACGCGAGCGCGACCTCCCAGCCGTCCACCGGACTAGGCGCCGCAGGAGCGCAGATACGAGCGGGTGCGGCGGGCGATGGGCAGCGGCTTGTCCGGCGGGCACGGGTACATGTCCTGCTCGACGATGGCGAACAGGTCGACGCCCAGCTTCTGGGCCGCCGCGAGGACCGGCTCGATGGCGGGCACCCCGGTCGGCGGCTCGCACATCACACCGCGGGCCACGGCGGGCCCGAACGGCATCTCCTGCGCGCGCACTTCGGCCAGGACGGCCGGGTCGACCTGCTTGAGGTGCAGATAGCCGATGCGTTCGCCGTACGTCTCGATCAGCTTGACGTTGTCGCCGCCGCAGTAGGCGTAGTGGCCCGTGTCCAGGCAGAGCGAGACGAGGTCGGGGTCCGTCGCGTCGAGAAAACGGGTGACGTTCTTCTCGTCGTCGATGTGCGTGTCGGCGTGCGGATGGACGACCACGCGCAGGCCGTAGCGCTCGCGCACCTCGTACGCCAATCGCTCGGTCTGGAGCGTGAGCTGACGCCACTGCTCGGGGGTGAGCGTGCGGTCCTCCAGGACCTCGCCGGTCTTGTCGTCGCGCCAGAAGGACGGGATCACCACGAGGTGCTCGGCGCCCATCGCCTGCGCGAGCGCGGCGTTGTCGGCCACATGGGCCCATGTCCTGTCCCATACGGAGGGTCCGTGGTGCAGGCCCGTGAAGACCGTTCCCGCCGACACCTTCAGGCCGCGCTTTTGGGTCTCGGCGGTCAGTACGGCCGGATCCGTGGGCAGATAGCCGTACGGGCCGAGCTCGATCCACTCGTATCCGGAGTCCGCCACCTCGTCGAGGAAACGGCTCCAGGGCACCTGGCCCGGATCCTCGGGGAACCACACCCCCCACGAGTCGGGTGCCGATCCGATCCGGATGCGTGACAGCGTCGTCATGTCCGCCAGCTTTCAGGGCGGCGCGGAACGGTGTCAAGGAGTGGTCCGAATGTAAGGACAATGTGTTGACAGGGCTCGTGGGGCGGAATAGACCTAGGGGAGGGCTCAAGGGGGCGATGCCGAAAGGGAGTGCAGGGTGACCGATCCGTACGACGTCATCACGATGGGCCGGATCGGGGTGGATCTCTATCCCCTGCAGGCCGGGGTGCCGCTCGCCGATGTCAGCACGTTCGGCAAGTTCCTGGGCGGTTCGGCGTCGAACGTCGCCGTCGCCGCCGCGCGGCTCGGCCGCCGGGTCGCCGTCGTCACCCGCACCGGCGAGGACCCCTTCGGGGACTATCTCCACCGGGAGCTGCGGCAGTTCGGGGTCGACGACCGGTGGGTGAGCGGGGTCGCGGGCCTGCCGACCCCGGTGACCTTCTGCGAGGTCTTCCCGCCGGACGACTTCCCGCTCTACTTCTACCGGCAGCCGAAGGCACCCGACCTGGAGATCCACGAGAAGGAGCTCGACCTCGGCGCGATCGCCTCCGCGCGGGTGTTCTGGATGACGGGTACGGGGCTCTGCGCGGAGCCCAGCAGATCGGCGACGCTGGCCGCGCTCCGCCACCGCGCGAAGGCCGGGCTCACGGTCTTCGACCTCGACTGGCGGCCGATGTTCTGGGAGCGGGCGGACGAGGCCCGGGGCTTCTACGCACAGGCGCTCGCGCAGGCCACCGTCGCGGTGGGCAACATCGACGAGGTCGAGATCGCCACCGGAGTGCGCGAACCGCTCGCCGCCGCCTGTGCGTTGCTGGAGTCCGGCGTCGAACTCGCCGTGGTCAAGCAGGGCCCCAAGGGGGTGCTCGCCATGAACAGCGCGGGCGATGCCGTGGAGGTGCCGCCGCTGCCCGTGACGGTGCTCAACGGCCTCGGGGCCGGGGACGCCTTCGGCGGGGCGCTGTGCCACGGGCTGCTCGCCGGCTGGGAGTTGGAGCGGATCATGCGGTACGCCAACGCGGCGGGGGCGATCGTCGCCTCCCGCCTGGAGTGTTCGTCCGCGATGCCGTTCCCGGACGAGGTCGAGGCGGCGCTCGCCGCGGGAGCCGTGGCGCATGATTGACCTCGCCGAACTCGTCAGGACCCGGGCCCAGCACCCCGAGGCCATCGCGGAGGCCGCAGCCCGGCGCCCCCGGCGTCCGCTCCTCGGTGACAGCGGGCGACTGATGATCATCGCTGCCGACCACCCCGCACGGGGCGCCCTGTCCGTCGGCGGGGACAAGCTGGCCATGGCCAACCGCGGTGACCTCCTTGAGCGGCTCTGCCTCGCGCTCTCGCGCCCCCGCGTGGACGGCGTGCTGGCCACCGCCGACATCCTCGAAGACCTCCTGCTGCTCGGCGCGCTCGACGGCAAGGTCGTCATGGGGTCGATGAACAGGGGCGGGCTCGCGGGCGCCTCGTTCGAGCTGGACGACCGGTTCACCGGCCACCGCGCCGAGGACATCGACCGGCTCGGGTTCGACGCGGGCAAGCTCCTGCTGCGCGTCGACTACGAAGACCCCGGCTCGCTGGCCACCCTGTACTCCAGCGCCCGCGCGATCGACGCCATGGCCGCCCGGAAGCTGCCGGTCTTCGTCGAGCCGTTCCTCTGCCGCCGCGCCCCCGACGGCGGTCCGCCGCGGAACGACCTGAGCGCCGAGGCCGTCACCACGTCCATCGCCATCGCGTCGGGGCTCGCCGGGACATCGGCGTACACCTGGCTGAAGGTCCCCGTGACCGAGAATCCGGACGACATGGCGCGGGTCATGGAGGCCTCGACCCTGCCCGCCGTCCTCCTCGGAGGCGACCTCGGTGACGACAGCGACGCCGCGTACGAGAAGTGGCGCGGCGCGCTCCAACTGCCGACCGTGCACGGGCTCGTGGCCGGGCGCACGCTGCTGTACCCGGCCGACGGCGACGTGGCGGGCGCCGTCGACACCGCTGTCGGACTGCTGTAGGAGGGCCTCATGACGTACGTACCGAAGGGCAGCGCGGCCGAGGGGCCGTACGCTCTCGAAATCGACCCCAAGCGGTCCGGTCTGGTCTATTCCGCGCTGCGCGTGGTCGACATCGAACCGGGCGCCACGCACTCCTTCGCCACCGGGGAGAGTGAATGGATCGTGCTCCCGCTGACCGGCGGCTGTACGGTGCACGCGGAAGACGAGATCATCGAACTGCTGGGCCGGGACAGCGTGTTCAGCGGAGTGAGCGACTTCGCCTACGTGCCCCGTGACGCCCACATCCAGATCGCCTCCGGCGCGGGAGGCCGCTTCGCCCTGGCAGGAGCGAAGTGCGAGCGTCGACTCCCCGCCCGCTACGGCTCCGCGCCGGAGGTTTCCGTCGAGCACCGCGGCAGCGGCACCTGCGCCCGCGAGGTCCGCAACTTCGCGTCCGCCGACGCCTTCGACTGCGACCGCCTCATCGCGGTCGAGGTGATCACGCCCGGCGGCAACTGGTCCTCGTACCCGCCGCACAAGCACGACGAGCACCGTCCGGGCGTCGAGGCCGAGCTCGAAGAGATCTACTACTTCGAGATCGAGGCCGGTGAGGGAGGCCAGGAAGGCTTCGGCTACCAGCGGGTCTTCCCCTCACGCCCCGGCGGCACCGACGTCCTGGCCGAGGTCCGGACGGGCGACGCCGTGCTCGTGCCCGACGGCTGGCACGGCCCGTCGATCGCCCAGCCGGGGCACAGCATGTACTACCTGAACGTGATGGCAGGACCCGGCGACGAGCGGGAGTGGAAGATCTGCTTCCACCCCGATCACACGGAGGGATACCGATGACGGCGGAGGGATACCGATGAAGGCGGAGGGAATTCGATGACCTCGATCAGGCTGACCACCGCACAGGCCCTCGTCCGCTTCCTGTCCCGGCAGTTCACCGAGCGCGACGGCGAGCGGCAGCGGCTCATCGGCGCGACCTGGGGCATCTTCGGGCACGGAAATGTGGCGGGCATCGGCCAGGCACTCGTCGAGTACGGCGACGCCATGCCCTTCCACCAGGGCCGCAACGAACAGGCCATGGTGCACGCCGCCGTCGGGTACGCCCGCCAGTCGGGCCGCCTGTCCACGCACGCCGTCACCACCTCCATCGGCCCCGGCGCGACCAACCTCGTCACCGGCGCCGCGCTCGCGACGATCAACCACCTGCCGGTGCTCCTGCTGCCCGGCGACACCTTCGCGACCCGCCCCGCCGACCCGGTGCTCCAGCAGCTCGAAGTCCCCTACGCAGGCGACGTGTCGGTCAACGACTGTCTGCGCCCGGTGTCGAAGTACTTCGACCGGATCACCCGGCCCGAGGCCCTGATCCCGGCCGCGCTCGCCGCGATGCGCGTGCTCACCGACCCGGCGGACACCGGCGCCGTCACGCTCGCGCTTCCGCAGGACGTGCAGGCGGAGGCCTTCGACTGGCCGGAGGAGTTCTTCGCGGAGAGGGTGTGGGGCGTACGCCGTCAGGCGCCCGATCCGCGCGAACTGGCCGCCGCCGCGCGGGCCGTGCGCGAGGCGCGGCGCCCGCTGATCGTCGCGGGCGGCGGGGTCCACCACAGCGCGGCCGAGGACGCGCTGCGGGACCTCGCGGACGCGACCGGGATCCCCGTCGCCTCCACCCAGGCCGGCAAGGGGTCCCTGCGGTTCGACCACCCGGCTGACGTCGGCGGCATCGGGCACACGGGCACGGCCACCGCCGACGAACTCGCCTGCACCGCCGACCTGGTGATCGGTGTCGGCACCCGCTACAGCGACTTCACCACCGCGTCCGGCACGCTCTTCGCGGCGCCGGACGTCCGCTTCCTGAACCTCAACATCACCGCGTTCGACGGCCACAAGATGGCGGGCGCGCCCCTGGTCGCGGACGCGCGGGCGGGCCTCGAAGCCCTGACCGGCGCCCTGGAGGGGTGGCGCGTGCCGCCCGCGTACGTCGCCGAGTACACCGAGGACAAGGTGCGCTGGGAGCAGCGCGTCGACGCGGCGTACGCGGCCGACGAGCCCGACGTACGGCCCACGCAGCTCCAAGTCCTCGGCCTGCTCGATGAGTTGGTCACCGACGAGGACGTGGTCATCAACGCGGCCGGATCGCTCCCCGGAGATCTCCACAAGCTGTGGAGGGCCCGCTCGCCCCGGCAGTACCACGTCGAGTACGGCTACTCCTGCATGGGATACGAGATCCCCGCCTCGATCGGCGTCGCGCTGGCGGCACCGGACCGGCCCGTCTGGGCGCTGGTGGGCGACGGGACGTATCTGATGATGCCCACCGAGATCGTCACGGCGGTCCAGGAGAACATCCCGGTCAAGGTCGTGATCCTGCAGAACCACGGGTACGCGTCCATCGGCGGGCTCTCCGAGTCCGTGGGCGGCGAGCGGTTCGGCACCGCCTACCGCTTCCGGGAGCCGGACGGGACGTACACGGGCGCCCCGCTGCCCGTCGATCTCGCGGCCAACGCGGCCTCCCTGGGGATGCACGTGATCCGCGCCAAAACAGTCGTTGACCTGCGCGATGCCCTCGCCGAGGCGCGGGCGGCCGACCGCCCCACATGTGTCTACGTGGAGACGGAAACGGCAGACACAGTGTCGCCCCCGCCCCCGGCGCAGGCGTGGTGGGATGTGCCCGTGGCCGAGACCGCGGACCGACCGTCGGCGATCAAGGCCAGGAAAGAGTACGACCGGCACGTCTCAGCCCGACGCCGCCACCTGTGAGAGTAGGGATGCTTGTCATGACGAAGACCGTCAATCACTGGATCGGCGGGAAGACCGTCGAGGGTGCGTCAGGTGCGTACGGTTCGGTGACCGACCCGGCGACCGGCGCCGTCACCACGCAGGTCGCCTTCGCGAACGTGGACGAGGTGGACGCCGCAGTCGCCTCCGCGCGTGAGGCGTACGCCACGTGGGGCAAGTCGTCCCTGGCCAAGCGCACCTCGGTCCTCTTCGCCTTCCGCGCGCTGCTCGACGCCAACCGTGACGCGATCGCCGAGCTGATCACCGCCGAGCACGGCAAGGTGCACTCGGACGCGCTCGGCGAGGTCGCCCGCGGCCTGGAGATCGTGGACCTCGCCTGCGGGATCACGGTCCAGCTGAAGGGCGAGCTGTCGACGGAGGTGGCGTCGCGCGTGGACGTCTCCTCCATCCGCCAGCCCCTCGGCGTCGTCGCGGGCATCACGCCGTTCAACTTCCCGGCCATGGTGCCGATGTGGATGTTCCCGCTGGCCATCGCGTGCGGCAACACCTTCGTCCTGAAGCCGTCGGAGAAGGACCCCTCGGCCGCGATGAAGATCGCGGAGCTGCTCTCCGAGGCCGGGCTCCCCGACGGCGTCTTCAACGTCCTGCACGGCGACAAGGTCGCTGTCGACCGCCTCCTGGAGCACCCGGACGTGGCGGCCGTCTCCTTCGTCGGCTCCACGCCGATCGCCCGCCACATCCACACCACCGCGACCGCCAACGGCAAGCGCGTCCAGGCCCTCGGCGGCGCCAAGAACCACATGCTGGTCCTGCCGGACGCGGACCTCGACGCGGCGGCGGACGCGGCCGTGTCGGCGGCTTACGGCTCCGCGGGCGAGCGCTGCATGGCGATCTCGGCCGTGGTCGCGGTCGGCTCGATCGGCGACGAGCTGGTCGCGAAGATCAAGGAGCGGGCCGAGAAGATCAAGATCGGCCCCGGCAACGACCCCACGTCGGAGATGGGCCCGCTCATCACGGCGGCGCACCGCGACAAGGTCGCCTCGTACGTCACCGGCGCCGCGGCCGAGGGCTGCGAGGTCGTCCTGGACGGCACCGGCCACACGGTCGAGGGCTTCGAGGACGGCCACTGGATCGGCCTCTCGCTCCTGGACCGCGTACCGGTGACGGCGAACGCGTACAAGGACGAGATCTTCGGCCCCGTGCTGTGCGTGCTGCGGGTCGACACCTACGAGGAGGGCGTGGCGCTGATGAACGCCTCGCCCTTCGGCAACGGCACCGCGATCTTCACGCGTGACGGCGGCGCCGCGCGGCGCTTCCAGCTGGAGATCGAGGCGGGCATGGTCGGTGTGAACGTCCCGATCCCGGTGCCGGTCGGCTACCACTCCTTCGGTGGCTGGAAGGACTCGCTCTTCGGGGATCACCACATCTACGGAAATGACGGGACGCACTTCTACACCCGGGGCAAGGTGGTCACCACCCGCTGGCCCGACCCGTCGGACGCCCCCGAGGGTGTGGACCTCGGGTTCCCGCGCAATCACTGAGAGCGGCTGCACGCCGGGCGGGCTGGAAATCCAGCCCGTCCGGCGTTTGAGGACATCTTGTTCGGGGCCTGCCTGGGGCAGTGCCCCAGGCAGGCCCCGCGCCGGAGCGGGTTTTCGGGAAGGGGCGGGGTCGGGGAGAATTCCCGGCCGTACCGCAGCCGTCGTACGCAGGCCCCTTCTCCTACTCCCCAGGGATGTAAGCGGGTTCAACCCACCGGCTGCCCCGGTTGTCAGCCCTCGCCCGTACGGTTGACGCATGGATCTACGACTGCCCAAGCTGCCCAAGCGCAGACTGCTCGCCGCGGTGGCCGCCGTCGCGCTGCTCGCGGGCGCGGGCACCTGGACGGCGGTGGCCTCGGACGACGGGCCCGCCGTGCACCGCGAGGACCGCATGATGCGGATGCCGGGCGCGGGCGGCGCGAAGATCGACACTTCGTACTTCACCGCGGGCGACCCGACGGCGAAGCGCCCCGCCGTCCTCATCGGCCACGGCTTCGGCGGCAGCAAGGACGACCTGACCGCCCAGGCCGAGGGCCTGGCCGAGAAGGGGTACGCGGTCCTGACCTGGTCCGCCCGCGGCTTCGGCAAGTCCACCGGCAAGATCGGGCTCAACGACCCCAAGGGCGAGGTCAACGACGCCACGCACCTGATCGACTGGCTGGCCAAGCGCCCCGAGGTGCAGCTGGACAAGAAGGGCGACCCCCGCGTCGGCATGACCGGAGCCTCGTACGGCGGGGCGATCTCCCTCCTCACCGCCGGGTACGACCAGCGCGTGGACTCCGTCGCCACCCAGATCACGTACTGGAACCTCAGCGACGCCCTCTTCCCGAACGGCGTGTTCAAGAAGCTCTGGGCCGGCCTGTTCATCAACACCGGCGGCGGCTGCGAGCGGTTCGAGAAGCGGCTCTGTGAGATGTACAACCGCGTCGCGGTGAACGGCAAGCCGGACGCCGAGGCCCGCAAGCTCCTCGCCGAGCGCAGCCCTCAGGCCGTCGGCGACCGCATCAAGGTGCCTGCCCTGCTCATGCAGGGCCAGACCGACTCCCTCTTCCCGCTCGGCCAGGCCGACGCCACGGCCAAGGCGATCCGCGCCAACCACGCGCCCGTGTCCGTCGACTGGATCTCCGGCGGCCACGACGGCGGCGACCGCGAGGTCGGGCGGGTCAACGCCCGCGTCGGGTCATGGTTCGACCGCTACTTGAAGGACGACAAGAGCGCGGACACCGGCCCCGCCTTCCGCGTCACGCGCACCGGAGGCATCGACTCCACCGATGGCGCGGCGCAGCTGCGGGGCGCGAGCGGCAACACGTACCCCGGCCTGGAGAGCGGGCAGCGGGACATCGCGCTCAGCGGGCGCGAGCCGCAGCGCGTCGAGAACCCCGCGGGCGCCGCGCCGCCCGCCATCTCCGCGCTCCCGGGCGCGGGCGGCGGCGGGCTCAACCAGCTCTCCTCACTGGGCGTCGGCGTCTCCCTCGACTTCCCCGGCCAGCACGCCGCGTTCCAGTCGGCGCCGCTCAAGGACGACCTGCGGATCACCGGATCGCCGAAGGTGCGGGTGCACGTCAAGTCCGACAGCGAGGACGCCGTGCTCTTCGGGAAGGTGTACGACGTGGGGCCCGGCGGCGGCCAGAAGGTGCTGCCCTCGCAGCTCGTCTCGCCGATCCGGGTGGAGGGCGCGAAGGCGGGCAAGGACGTCACCCTCACCCTGCCCGCCGTCGACCACGACCTTCAGAAGGGCCACCGCCTTCGCCTCGTCCTCGCCTCGACGGACCTGGGCTACGCCTCTCCGGCGCAGCCCGCCACGTACACGGTGTCCGTGAAGAGCGACCTGTCGGTCCCCACGGCGCCCGGCGTGACGACGGCGGCGACGCCGCTGCCCGCCTGGGTGTGGTGGCTCCCGGCGTCCGGAGCGGTGATCGCCGTGCTCCTCCTGCTCACCGCGCGGCGGCGGACGGCGGCCCCCGCGCCGGACCCGGAGCTCGCGGAAGTGCCGCTGACGATCACGGACTTGAGCAAGCGGTACGCCAAGTCGGTGGACCGTTACGCGGTGCGTGACGTCTCCTTCAGCGTCGAGAAGGGGCAGGTGCTCGGTCTCCTGGGCCCGAACGGCGCGGGCAAGACGACGACCCTGCGCATGCTCATGGGCCTCATCCGCCCCGACGAGGGCGAGATCCGCGTCTTCGGGCAGGCGATCAGGCCCGGCGCCCCGGTCCTCTCCCGGGTCGGCGCGTTCGTCGAGGGCGCGGGCTTCCTGCCGCACCTCTCGGGCCGCGAGAACCTGGAGCTGTACTGGAAGGCCACCGGCCGCCCCGCCGAGGACGCCCGCATGGACGAGGCGTTGGAGATCGCCGGGCTCGGCGACGCGCTGGCCCGCGCGGTGCGGACGTACTCGCAGGGCATGCGGCAGCGGCTCGCGATCGCCCAGGCGATGCTCGGCATGCCGGACCTGCTGATCCTCGACGAACCGACGAACGGCCTGGACCCGCCACAGATCCGCGAGATGCGCGAGGTGATGATCCGGTATGCCGAGGGCGGCCGCACGGTCATCGTCTCCAGCCATCTCCTGGCCGAGGTCGAGCAGTCCTGCACGCACCTGGTGGTCATGGACCGCGGCCGGCTGATCCAGGCGGGCCCGGTCTCCGAGATCGTCGGCTCCGGCGACACGCTCCTGGTGGGTCTCGCGGACGACATCGCCGACCCCATGGTCGACAAGGTGGCCGCGCTGCCCGGCGTCGCGTCGGCGGTCCGCGCGGACGGCGGCCTCCTGGTGCGCCTCGACGGCACGGACGGCGCGAGCGCCGCACGGCTCCTTCCCGAACTGGTGCGCCTGGAGCTGCCCGTGGAGTCCATGGGCCCGCACCGCCGCCTTGAGGACGCGTTCTTGACCCTGATCGACGGAGGCACCGCATGAGCGCCACAGCCACGGAGCGGCCGGGCACGGAGCCGGGCACGGAACGCGCCACGGCCCCCGGATACCGCCCCGGCCGCACGCTGCCGCTGCGCGTCGAGGCCGTCCGCCAGCTGAAGCGGCGCCGGACCCTTGTCATGGCCGGGGTGATGGGCCTGCTGCCCTTCGTCCTGGTCCTCGCGTTCACCATCGCCGGGTCTCCGGAGAGCCGCAGCGGCCGGGTGACACTGATGGACACGGCCACGGCGTCGGGCGGCAACTTCGCGGCGACGTGCCTGTTCGTGTCGGCGGGCTTCCTCCTGGTCATCCCCGTCGCACTGTTCTGCGGGGACACGGTCGCATCGGAGGCGAGCTGGTCGTCCCTGCGCTATCTCCTGGCGGCTCCGGTCCCGCGGGCCCGCCTCCTGTGGTCGAAGCTGGCCGTGGCGCTCGGCCTCAGCGCGGCGGCCATGGTGCTGCTCCCGCTGATCGCCCTGGCGGTCGGGACCGTGGCGTACGGCTGGGGCCCGCTCCAGATCCCGACCGGCGGCGCGCTGCCCGCGGGGACGGCGGCGCAGCGCCTGGTGATCGTCGTGGCGTACATCTTCGTCTCCCAACTGGTCACGGCGGCGCTCGCGTTCTGGCTCTCGACCAAGACGGACGCACCGCTGGGAGCGGTGGGCGGCGCGGTGGGCCTGACCATCGTCGGCAACGTCCTGGACGCGGTGACGGCACTGGGCAGCTGGCGCGACTTCCTGCCGGCGCACTGGCAGTTCGCGTGGGCGGACGCGATCCAGCCGAGGATGGAGTGGGGCGGAATGATCCAGGGCTCGGCGGTCTCGGTGACGTACGCGCTCGTGCTGTTCGCGTTGGCGTTCAGGGGGTTCGCGCGCAAGGACGTGGTCAGCTGAGGTTCTTGGCGCGGCACCGGCCGAGGTTCCTGCTGCGGCGTCCGTTGCGCGGCTGCGGGGTTTGAGGCCTATCGCGGTGACGCAACCTCATGGGATGGCGGGTACGAGGAGAAGGCCCCAGGCCCTGCCCGGACATCGGGTGCGGGAGGTGCCGCGCCCCGCCGAGCACGACTCGGACCGGTCGTGGCTGCTGGGCGTCGGCGTGGCCGTCGTGAGCGTGACGCTCGTCGTGCTGCTCGTCGTCGTGGCGCCGCGCCATCTGCTGGACTGGGACACTTCCGGAGCCCGTGTCCCGGACCGGGCGAAGGCGATCAACGACATACGGGCCACGCTGCTTCAGGGGCTGGCCGGGCTGGCCCTGCTGGTGGGCGCGTTCTTCACCTGGCGGCAGCTGCAGGTGAGCCGCCATGGGCAGCTCACCGGCCGATTCACCGCCGCGGTCGAGCAGTTGGGCCATTCGAGCGTGGGCGTGCGCATCGGCGCGATCTTCGCGCTGGAGCGAATCGCGGTCGACTCCCGGGACGACCGCGGCGCCGTCGTCGAGGTGCTCTGCCTCTTCGCGCAGCGCAACGCGCTCGCCCTGACGCTCGACGCCCGTCCGTCCCCCCGCGCCATCGCGCACAGCCAAGAAGTCGCCCTGGCACACGCGGGAGAGACCCTGCTGGTCATACGCTCCCCGGACGTGCACGCGGCGGTCACCGTGCTCGGACGCGCGCCGCGACCCAAAGGTCTTGAACTGCGTCTTCAGCGAGTGGACCTACGGCGCACGATGCTCGATTTCGCGAATCTCGAGGACGCGGACCTGCACTATGCCGATCTGACGAACGTGCACCTACGGGGTGCCAATCTGAAGCGGGTCGACCTGTCCGGGACGTGGCTGGTCAGAGCCGTACTCATGGACGCCGACCTGCGGCAGGCCTCCCTGCGGTCCGTACTGCTGTGCTACGCCCGGCTCGACGGCGCCGACCTGCGCGCGACGGACCTCAGCAACGCCGACCTGACGGCGGCGTTCGTCGAGGGCGCGCGATTTGAGTTGGCCGATCTGCGCGGTGCCGTTCTGACGGACACCGACCTGGCCGAGGCCACGCTCACCGGAGCCGTGGCCGACGACACGACGGTCTGGCCCCGCGGATTCGACCCGGCAGCCGCGGGAGTGCTGCCCGCGCACGACGCGCCGCCGCTGCGACCCCTGAGCCTCTTCCCGCAGGACCCGCCCAGCGGGAGTGCGCGCGGCGTTTCGCCGTAGCCGCATCGAGACTCTTCCGCAACGTCCCCGAGCGAGCGATCGGGCCACCTCGCGCGTCACAGTCAGGAAAGCCGACGAGCCGAGGGGGACACACATGGGGACCCGGAAGATACGGCAGGGGTTGCTGGCCGTGGTCATGGCGGGCGGGGTGCTGCTCACCGGGTGCAGCTCCGGTGCCGGTCAGAACACGGACCGGGCCGTCGACGGCAGCGGCAAGGAACGGCGCGGCACCGCGCCGATGCCCGCGCCGCCCGCCCCCGACGGGCGGCGGGAGGGCAGTCAACAGGACGGCAAGGAGCGCGACTTCGCGCCGCCCGCGGACTACCTCTCCACCTTCGCCCTGGACGTGGACACCGCCTCCTACGGCTTCGCCCGCCGCACCCTCGCGGAGGGCAGGCTGCCGGACCCGGCGACCGTACGGCCCGAGGAGTTCGTCAACAGCTTCCGCCAGGACTACCCGCGCCCCGAGGGCGACGGCTTCTCGGTGAACGTGGACGGTGCCCGCACCGACGAGGACGGCTGGTCCCTGATGCGGGTGGGGCTCGCGACCCGCGCGGACGGCTCCGACGGCGAACGCCCGCCCGCCGCCCTCACCTTCGTGATCGACGTCTCCGGTTCGATGGCGGAGCCCGGCCGCCTCGACCTGGTCAAGGAGTCGCTCGGGATCATGACCGACAAGCTGCGCGACGACGACTCCATCGCGCTCGTCACCTTCAGCGACAGCGCCGAGACGGTCCTTCCCATGACCCGCCTCGGTGACCACCGCGGCACGGTGCACTCGGCCATCGACGCCATGGAGCCGACCCAGTCCACCAACCTTGAGGCGGGCATCCGCACGGGGTACGACACGGCGGTGAGCAGCCGGCGCGACGGCTCGACCAACCGCGTCGTGCTCCTCTCCGACGCGCTCGCCAACACCGGCGAGACCAGCGCCGACGGCATCCTGGAGCGCATCTCCGACGCCCGCCGCGAGCACGGCATCACCCTCTTCGGGGTGGGCGTAGGCAGCGACTACGGGGACGCGCTGATGGAGCGCCTCGCCGACAAGGGCGACGGCCACACCACGTACGTGTCGGACAGCGAGGAGGCGCGGAAGGTCTTCTGCGAGCAGCTTCCGGCCAACATCGAGCTGCGCGCCCGCGACGCCAAGGCGCAGGTCGCCTTCGACCCGCAGACCGTCAAGCAGTTCCGGCTCATCGGGTACGAGAACCGCGAGGTCGCCGACGACGACTTCCGCGACGACAGCGTGGACGGCGGCGAGGTCGGGCCGGGACACACCGTGACCGCGCTGTATGCCGTACGGATGAGGCCCGGCGCCAGCGGGCACGTGGCGACCGCCGGCGTCCGCTGGCTCGACCCCGACAGCCGCGACCCGCACGAGGAGTCGAACGAGATCGAGTCGGGCGACCTGGACGGCGGCCTGTGGGACGCGGGCCGCGGGCTGCGGACCGCGGCGGTCGCGGCGTACTTCGCGGACGCGCTGCGGCAGGGGACCTACGCGCAGAGCGAGCCCGGCGACCCGGCGGTGCGGCCCGGCACGGGCACGACGGGCAACGCCCCCGATCCGATGTCCACCTCCACCACCTCCAGCGGGTCCACCGGCTGGCAGCCCCTCCCCGGCGCGCCCTCGCTGGCCGATCTGGCAAGGAGCGCCGAGGAGTTGTCGTCGGGCGATGACACGTCCCTGCGCGACCTCGCGACCGCCGTCCGGCAGGCGGACCGCCTGACCGGCGGATACGGGGACGGCGGAGGCGGGGGAGAGGACGAGGGCGAGATCAGGACGGGCTGAGCGCCTTCGGCTGCCGGTTCGGCTGCCGGGCGCCGCACAGCTCCCGCTCGGCCCGCACCGGATCGTTCGGGAAGCGGAACGACGTCCGCTCCCACACCCCGGTGACGTTGCGCAGGAACCTGCCCGGCGTCATCGGATCCCGCGTCGCCGCCCGCAGCTCGGCGAGCGGCCCGCAGCCGAGCGCCCGGCGTGCGGCGGCGACGCCCGCCGGGTCGAGGCCATCGGGGAGGGGGCCGTGGCCCCGGTCGGCGAAGATCCAGGTGTCGGGCAGCCGCTTGTCGTGGCCCACACGGCCGTCGGCGATGCGCTCGGAGTGGGCGGCCAGCGGGTAGGCGAGGCCGATCGGGTCCAGGGCGGCTCCGTCCAGGGGGACCACCGTGCCGCTGAAGCCGAGGGTGCTGAAGACACCGGTGACGGTGGGGGAGTTGGCGCCGGCCGGGGTCCTCGCGAGGAACAGGCTCGGTGTGCCCGCGCGGTCGGCTTCGCGTACGAGACGGGCGTAGGTGACGTTGCTCGGGTAGCCCGCGAAGTCGTGGTGGAGGGGGTGGGGGGCCGCGTTCTGCCGGACGTACACCCCGCGCTCGTCCGCGACGCCGCCGGGCCCGATCCGCCCCTCGTAGGGAATCCGCAGCAAGCTCGCGCAGGCCACGGCCCAGATCCCGACGCCGACCGCCGCGATGGTCCACGCGCGCGTGAGCGGCACCAGGAAGACCGGCAGGAGCATGAGAAGGAGACCCGGCAGGAACATCCGGCCGTGCATGAAGTCGCCGCCCACCTTGATGACGTAGACCCAGCAGAGGAGCCCCGCGACGACGGGCGCGAGCGCCGGGACCAGGGGAGCGGCGGCCCGTCGCCCCGCCGCCGACGGCAGCAGGGCCGTGAGCAGGAACAGCGCGGGCACCCACAGGAAATAGGGCCCGGCGAAGTCCGCGAGGTAGTCGAAGCCGCGCCCCCACAGGCTCTGCGAGGCCTCCTTGGTCACACCGGGCAGCGGCATCAGCTGCCCGTAGTACCCGACCCGGAAGATCTCGTACGCCACCGGCAGCGCGAGGGCGGCTCCGAGTCCACCGAGAGCGGCCCGCCGCGAGGGCCGCACCATCAGCCACTGGGCGCCGAGGAAGACGGCGGACACGAGCGCCAGGTCGGGCCGGACGAGAGGGCCGAGCCCGATGACCACACACGTGGCGAGCGAGGGCGCCCGCGTAACGAGCAGCAGCCAGGCCCCCGCGATCCAGCACGTGGCGAGGCCGGTCTCCAGGCCGGAGGTGGCGAAGTCCCAGACGGGCGGCAGCGCGAGCAGCACGAGACAGCCGAGGGGCAGGACGGCCCTGTCCGCGTACAGCCGCAGCGCCCCGAGCGAGGCGAGGGCGAACCCGGCGGCGGTGAGCAGCAGCCCGCCGTACATCGCCGCCCTCGCGATGTCGAGGCCCGGCAGCCCCGCGAGCACCAGCAGCCACTGCCAGAGGGTGCCGGTGGAGGACTCGGCGCGCTCGCCCGCGTTGAAGACGGGGCCGTTGCCGGCCAGGATCTGCCGGACCGTGCGGACGTAGATGTGCCCGTCGTCGGACATCCAGCGGCGGTGGAACCCGGCGAAGGCGATGGCGAGGGCCGGGAGCAGACAGAGGACGCCGCGCCGAAGACTTCGTCCGGCGCTGCGTCGGCTGTTGAGCAGCCCGAGGACGGCGTCGGGCTCGCGGAGGGAGAGGTGCGTCGACGTCATGATCTTTTCATCGGCGCGGGTCAGGCGTGGCTTGAGAGCGGTGCCATTCCTGGCCCGGGGCCTTGGGCGCCGTTCATCACCGGCTTCGCCGAGTTCGTCCTCAAACGCCGGACGGGCTTACCCCCCCCTCAGCGAATCTGCCGCCCCGAGATGGCCCTGGCGATCACAAGCCGCTGGATCTCACTCGTCCCCTCGAAGATCGTGTAGATCTTCGCGTCCCGGTACATCCGCTCCACCGGATGCTCCCTGCTGTATCCCGCGCCCCCGAGCACCTGCACCGCCTTCTCGGTCGCCGAAACGGCCAGCTCTCCGGCCCGCAGCTTCGACATCGAGCCCTGCCCCGCGTCGAACGCCTTGTCGTTCCGTGCCATCCACGACGCCTGCCAGATCAGCAGTCGCACCGCCTCGATCTCGGTCCGCAGATCGGCAAGGGCGAAGGCGATGGACTGGTTCTCGATGATGGGGCGGCCGAAGGCGACCCGGGAGCCCGCGTAGTCGAGCGCGTACTCGTACGCGGCCCGCGCGATGCCGAGGGCCTGCGCCCCCACGGTCGGCCTGCTCACCTCGAAGGTCGCCATCGCCGCCTGTCCGCGGCCCCCGGAACCGGCCTTCGTCCCCTCGCGGGCCCGCGCGAGCCGGGCGTCGAGCCGCTCCTTGCCGCCGAGCAGGCAGTGCCCCGGCACGCGTACGTCGTCCAGGAACACATCCGCCGTGTGCGAGGCCCGCAGCCCCAACTTCCTTATCTTCTTGGCTCCTTCGAGGCCTCGCGTGCCGGGCGGCACGATGAACGCCGCCTGCCCCCGCGAGCCGAGCGCCGGGTCGACGGACGCGACGACCACGTGGACGTTGGCGATGCCGCCGTTCGTGATCCATGCCTTCTGGCCGGACAGGGTCCACTCGTCGCGCGCCTCGTCGTACGTCGCGCGCGTCCGCATCGCCGACACGTCCGAGCCCGCCTCGGGCTCGGAGACGCAGAACGCCGCGACCTTGGGCTCGTCCTCGTCGCCGAAGCACTGCGGCACCCACTCGGCGAGCTGGTCGGGCGTGCCCGCGGAGAAGATCCCGGCCACCGCGAGCGACGTGCCGAACAGGGCCATCCCGATGCCCGCGTCGCCCCAGAACAGCTCTTCGTTGGCGATCTGGAGCGAGAGTCCTGTCGGGTCGCCGAACAGGTCGGCCAGGGACTCGAATCCGTACAGGCCGATCTTCGCGGCCTCCTGGATGACGGGCCAGGGAGTCTCCTCGCGCTCGTCCCACTCGGCGGCGGCGGGCCGCACCACGTCGGCGGCGAAGCCGTGCACCCAGCCGCGCAGGTCCCGCTGTTCCTCGGTCAGTTCGAGAGAGAAGGCCACGGTGTGTTCCCTTTCTGAAGCTTTCTGAAGCTTTCTGAAGTCGTTGGACCGGGTCCGTGTCGGGTCAGGCCTTCGGGATGTCGAAGTAGCGGGTGAGACCGGCGGCGAACGCTACGTCGCCCACGATCTTGATCTTGCGCATCATGAACATCGTCACGGGGCTCGCGTTGCCGGACACCAGCTTGAGGAACTCGGCGTCGGCCATGACGAGCGTGACGCGCGGCTCGGCGTCCGAGCGGCCCTCGCGGACGGCGCAGGTGCCCTCCTGGATGTCCGTCTCGTAGACCGCCTCGTCGATGCCCGTGATCTTCCAGCGGATCAGGGCCTTGACCGTGCCCGCGGACTCCGGCTTGAACTGGCGGCCCATGCGGCCGAACACCTCTCCCAGGACGCGGGCGCGCAGCTCGCCGTCCTGGGCGATCTCGGTGATCTCCTTGCCGGACAGACCCTTCACGATCTTCGCGAACTCCTCGGGAGTGACGCTCGCGAAGTCCAGACCGGCCACACCTTCGACGCCGCCGACACCGTCCGCCATGGCAATCTCCTTACTCAACAGTAAACTTACTAAGGGGTAAGGTAGCCCCGAGTCTGGGAGGCTGCAAGGGTGACGGTCAACGGGAGAACTGAGGGACGGCAGGGACGGCGCCGGCGCGTTCCGCGCCAGGAGCGCGAGCAGCAGATCATCGATGTGGCGGTGACGGTCTTCGCCAAGCGCGGCTACCACGCCGCGTCCGTGGACGAGATCGCCGAACTCGCCGGGATCTCCAAGCCGATGGTCTATCTCTACCTGGACTCCAAGGAAGGGCTCTTCCTCGCCTGCCTGCGGCGCGAGGCCGACCGCCTGGTCGCCGCCTTCCAGGGCGCCGCGCGGGCCGGGGGCGGTGCGCCCGAACTGCGCCTGCACGCGGGCCTCTCGGCGTTCTTCGCCTTCGTCGCCGAGCACCGCGACAGCTGGATCGTCCTGCACCGCCAGGCGTCGGAGCTGAGCGAGGCGATCGCGTCCGCCGTCGCCGACGCGCGGCGCGCGGTGATGGCGCAGGTCGCGGGCCTGGTCTGGGACGGCATCGCGGAGAGCGAGGGCGGCACCCAACTGGACGACGAGGACGCCGACTTCGTCGCGCACGCGCTGGTCGGGGCCGCGGACTCGCTCACGGACTGGATGAGCGGCCATCCGGGCCAGTCCCCGGAGGGGGTCACGCTGCGGCTGATGAACATGGTGTGGGTGGGGATGGGGCGGGTTCTTGAGGGGGAGGTCTGGGTGCCGTCGCCCGAGTGAGTGCCCCGTTGTCATCAGGATGAGCCCACCCCTCTGATTTCTTCGCTTCTCTTCGCCTCTCTTCGCTGCACGCCCCATTGAACTTTCCCTACGCTTGAGTAAGTTGACCTCCCAGTAAGTACGCATGCACCGCATCACCACTGCACGACCTCTGCACGACCTCTGCACGTCAGCTGGTAGCCGGGAGCCGGGAGCCGTCATGGGCGTACGCAAGGATCTGAAACGGGCGCAGCGCCACAGCGAGCTGGCGGACCGCGCCGCCGTGGAGCTCGTCCGGGACGAGCACGGCACCGTGCGCGAGGCGCGTACGCCCCGGCTCGCGGCGAAGGCCACCGCGGGCAGCACCGCAGACATCCCCTTCACCAATGCCGCCGAGGCGCCCGACGCGGTGGTCCTGCGCCGCAAGCAGGGCGGCCAGTGGCGTCCGGTCACCGCGGCGGCCTTCGCGCGTGAAGTCACCGCCACCGCGAAGGGGTTGATCGCCGCCGGGCTCGAACCGGGCGGCCGGGTCGCGCTGATGTCCCGTACGCGGTACGAGTGGGCCGTACTGGACTTCGCGATCTGGGCGGCGGGCGGGCAGACCGTGCCCGTGTACGCGACGTCGGCGGCGGAACAGATCGAGTGGATCGTGCGGGACTCCGGGGCGACGCTGCTGATCGCGGAGACGGCGGAGAATGTCACGACGGCCGGGACGGCGGTCGGGGAGCTCGCCCCGCCCCCGCGCATCCTCTGCGTGGACGACGGCGCACTGGCCGAACTTGCCGCCCTGGGCGCCGAGTTGTCCGACGATGAGGTGACCAAGCGGAGGTCCGCCCTCACCCCGGAATCCATCGCCACCATCTGTTACACGTCGGGCACGACCGGCAAGCCCAAGGGCTGCGTCCTCACCCACGGCAATCTGCACGCCGAGGCCGCGAACACGGTCGACCTGCTGCACCCGATCTTCAAGGAGATCACGGGCCAGGTCGCCTCCACGCTGCTCTTCCTGCCGCTGGCCCACATCCTGGGCCGCACCATCCAGATCGCCTGCATGCTCGCCCGGATCGAACTCGGCCACTGCCCGAGCATCAAGCCGGACGAACTGCGGCCCGAACTGCGTTCGTTCAGGCCGACGTTCGTGGTCGGTGTCCCGTACCTCTTCGAGAAGATCCACGACACGGGGCGCGCGACCGCGGAGAAGATCGGGCGCGGCGCGTCCTTCGACCGGGCCGAGGGCATCGCGGTGCGCTTCGGGGAGGCGTATCTGAACAAGTTCCTGGACAAGAGCAGCCCCGGCCCCTCGATCGGCCTCCACCTCGGCTGGGCGCTGTACGAACTGCTGGTCTACCGCCGCATCCGCAAGGAGGTCGGCGGCAGGCTGCGGTACGCGATCAGCGGAGGCTCGCCCCTCGACCGGCGCCTCAACCTCTTCTTCTACGCCGCCGGGATCATCATCTACGAGGGGTACGGCCTGACGGAGACCACGGCCGCGGCGACCATCACGCCGCCGCTGAAGCCCCGCCCCGGCACGGTGGGTCTCCCGGTGCCGGGCACCGCCGTGCGCATCGCGGAGGACGGCGAGGTGCTCATCAAGGGCGGCATCGTCTTCGGCTCGTACTGGAACAACCCGGCCGCGACGGACGCCGTGCTGCGGGACGAGTGGTTCGCTACCGGTGACCTGGGGGCGCTCGACGCCGACGGCTATCTCGCGATCACCGGACGCAAGAAGGACATCATCGTCACGTCCGGGGGCAAGAACGTCTCCCCGGCGATCCTGGAGGACCGGCTGCGCAGCCGTGCGCCGGTCGGGCAGTGCATCGTCGTCGGCGACAACCGTTCGTACGTCGGGGCGCTCATCACCCTGGACCCGGAGGCCGTCGAACACTGGCTGGCCGTGCGCAAGCGCCCGAAGGACACCCCGCTCGCCGAGCTGTGCCGCGACCCGAAGATGATCGCGGAGATCCAGAAGGCCGTGGACTACGCCAACGCGGCGGTCTCGCGGGCCGAGTCCATCCGTAAATTCTCCCTGATCGAGGGCGAGTTCACCGAGGACAACGGCCTCCTCACTCCGTCGCTGAAGATCAAGCGGCATGCGGTGGCGGCGGCGTACGAGGCCGAGATCGAGGCGCTCTACGGAGAGTGAGGGGGGCCGCCGCCAACCTCCCCAAGACCCTCGCCGGCGATCTCTCCGAGGCCGGATCCCTTCGCTGAGGTGCGCAAGAGTGCCTTCCCGCTCGGGTGGGCGAACCTGTCGGCGGGTTGATGCATCCGAATGAATCTCAGCTGAGGCCCGATCCAGATTTTTCGGAGATCGGCGCTCCGGGGATGTCGAGAACGTGTCACCGGCTCCGTCCCAGGGACATCAGCGGCCACCACCGGCCGGGCGAGGAAGAAGGAGAGACCATCATGGCGATTCAGCGGATGGACAACGTCGGCATCGTCGTCGAGGACATGGATGCCGCCATCGCGTTCTTCGTGGAACTCGGGATGGAGCTGGAGGGCAGGGCGGAGGTCAAGGGCCCCGTCGCCGACCAGTGCACCGGGCTCGACGGCGTCCACTGTGACATCGCGATGGTCCGGACCCCGGACGGCCACAGCCGTCTTGAGCTGGCGAAGTACCGCAGCCCCGCGGCGACCAGCGAGGGCCCGCGCAACAAGCCGCACAACATCCTGGGCACGCACCGCGTCATGTTCGCCGTCGACGACCTAGAGGACACGGTTGCCCGCCTGCGCCCTCACGGCGCCGAAGTCCTCGGCGAGATCGCCCGGTTCGAGGACAGCTATCTCCTCTGCTACGTCCGCGGCCCGGAGGGCATCATCGTCGGCCTGGCCCAGCAACTGGGCTGACCCCGGACCTGGGTGCGGCCCGGCGCTTATGCGCCCGCTACCCGCCGCCCGCTAGGTTCCCCGCACGAAGCAAAAAGGCCCTCCCGGAGGGAGGGCCGAACAGGGATCGTATGAAGCGCCCCCGGCAGGACTCGAACCTGCGGCCAAGCGCTTAGAAGGCGCCTGCTCTATCCACTGAGCTACGGGGGCCGGATGGTGGCCGGTGGCCTGGAGCCCGGGTGGGGACGAGCCGTGACCTTGCCGGGGACAAGGATAGGGCTCCCGGGTCCTTGTCCCTGGTGCTTCGCCTCCGAGGCGCTATGTGGAGGTTCAGTGAAGCGGTCCTGATAATCGCAGGCAGGTACGAATCCCGCATCGCTTTTGGCGTCTCACGCCCCGGGTGTTGTGCACTCGTTATGCCTGCGCCCCAGTCGCCCCTTCCGTCCCGAGTGTCCGATCGGCGCGCAGGGGTGCCCATATGCTTCAGAAAGCCGTCAAAATTGGGCATTCTTCGCATGTGGTGACCTTGGACGTACGGCCTCAACTGCTCGACGCACTCTCCGCCCTGCGCGAGCGTGTCGCCGCCGCACGCTTTCCGCTCCCCCTGGCGGGGGCGCCACGCGCGCGTGCCAACCGGGACGAGCTCCTCGCCCAGCTCGACGACTACTTGGTGCCCCGCCTGCGCGCCCCCGAAGCGCCCCTGCTCGCCGTGATCGGGGGATCGACCGGGGCGGGCAAGTCCACCCTGGTGAACTCCCTCGTGGGGCGGCAGGTCAGCGAGGCGGGGGTGCTGCGGCCGACGACCCGGACGCCGGTCCTCGTATGCCATCCGGAGGATCATCACTGGTTCGCCGGAATGCGCGTACTGCCCGACCTCACGCGCGTGTGGGTGCCTCGTCCCGAGCCCCTGGACGGCGAGGACGACGAGGGCGACGGGTGCGAGGATCTGCTGGCCATCGGGCCCGACGGCGAGCGTGCGCTGCGCATCGAGACCGCGGAGACCCTGCCGCAGGGGCTCGCGCTCCTGGACGCCCCCGACGTCGACTCGCTCGTCTCCGACAACCGGATCCTCGCCGCCGAGCTGATCTCCGCCGCCGACGTCTGGGTCATGGTGACCACCGCGTCCCGGTACGCGGACGCCGTGCCCTGGCATCTGCTGCGTACCGCCAAGGAGCACGACGCCACCCTCGTCACCGTCCTCGACCGGGTGCCGCACCAGCTGGTGGCCGAGGTGTCGCGGCAGTACGGAGCGCTGCTCGCCAAGGCGGGCCTCGGCGATGTGCCGCGCTTCACGGTGCCCGAGCTGCCCGAGTCCGCGGGCGGCGGCGGGCTGCTTCCGTCCACCGCCGTCGCGCCGCTGCGGGCCTGGCTCACCCACCGGTCCCAGGAGCCCCACGCCCGCGCGCAGGCCATCGCACGGACGGCACTCGGCGTCATCCAGTCCCTCAACGTGCGGGTCCCGGAGCTCGCGGGCGCCGTCGCCACCCAGTACGCGGCCGCGCTGCGGCTCACCTTCGCCGTCGACGAGGCGTACGAACACGAGCACGCGCGCGTGCGGGAGCGATTGCAGGACGGGGCCGTCCTCGCGGGTGACGCGCTGAAGCGGTGGCGCAGCTACCCGCTGGACTGCGGCGCGGGCGAACTCCTCGACGCCGTCTCCGAGAGCCTGGAGGCGCTGCTGCTGTGCGCGGTGACCGCCGCCGACGAGCGGATCGACGAGGCGTGGCGGCGCGAGCCCGCGGCGGCCGCTCCCGGCCTCGGCGACCGCGACCGGGACGCCGAGAGCGCCGAGCACCGCATCGGGATGGCGGTACGGCGCTGGCGGCGCGTCCTGGAGGAGTACGCCGAGGACGAGGTCCGCGGGCTCGACAAGATCGACAAGAACTTCGTGCCCGACCCCGAGGTCGTCTCCGCCCTGCTCGCCACGGCCCTGCTCGGCGGAGCCCGCGGCCGCTCGGCGGGCGAGACGCTCGCCGAGCGGATCGGCGCCCAGGGCGCGCTCCGGCTGCGGGACCGGGGCGGACGCCTGCTCACCACCTACCTGGACAACGTCCTGGGCGCCGAGCGCGAGCGACGCCTCGCCCCCCTCGACACCCTCGACGTGAACCCCGAACCCCAGGCCGATCTGATCGCCGCGCTGTCCGTACTGCAGAAGGAGAGGTGACCGCGGTGACTGCCGTCACTGATCACACCGAGCACGAGCGTGAGCGCGAACACGAGCGTGAGCGCGAACACGGGCGTGAGCGCGAACACGGGCGTGAGCGCGAACATGGGCGTGAGCGCGACGAGCTCTCCGACGGGCCGCCGAAGGCGCCCGAGAGCGCTGCCGGAGACGACAGCGCCCGTAGCGGCTCCGAAGGCGTCTGGGACGACGGGCTGATCGCGCGTCGCGGCGGTGCGGCTGCCGGGCGCGGTGGGGCCACTGAGGGGCCGGGGGGCGGCGCTGACGCGTATGCCCCGGCGGGGACTCCGTCCGAGGCGCCGTCCAGTACGCCATCCGGTGCTCCCTCCGGTACCTCGTCCGGTGTCTCCACCGCGTACGAAGGGCCCTTGCGCGCCCGTCTCGACGCCCTGCGCGAGCTCGTCGGGCTCTCCCGCACCCGGCTCGACAGCGCCACGCTCGCCGAGGCGGGGCGGGTCCTCGACGAGGCCGCGGCCCGGCGCAGGCTCTCCGGCAGGCACACCGTCGTCGCCATCGCGGGCGCCACGGGGAGCGGCAAGTCGACGCTGTTCAACGCCCTGGCCGGGGTGACGATCTCGGAGACAGGCGTGCGCAGGCCGACCACGGCGGCCCCCATCGGCTGCAGCTGGACCGACGGCGCCGCCGGGCTCCTCGACCGGCTCGGCATCCCCGGACGGCTGCGCAGGCGCCCGCTGCAGGGGCCGGACGCGGCCACCCTGGAGGGGCTCGTCCTGATCGACCTGCCCGACCACGACTCGGCGGTCGGTGAGCACCGCGCGCACGTGGACCGGATCCTCGAACTCGTCGACGCGGTCATCTGGGTCGTCGACCCCGAGAAGTACGCCGACGCGATGCTGCACGAGCGCTATCTGCGACCCATGGCGGGCCACGCCGAGGTCACGTTCGTCGTGCTCAACCAGGTGGACCGGCTCCCCGGCGACGCCGCCGACCAGGTGCTGGACGATCTGCGCCGACTGCTCGACGAGGACGGCATCGCCCTCGGCGAGCACGGCGAACCCGGTGCCACCGTGCTCGCCCTCTCCGCGCTGACCGGCGACGGGGTCGGTGAACTCCGCGACTCCTTGGGCCAGTTCACCAAGGAGCGGGGCGCCGCGGCCCGGCGGATCGCGGCCGACCTGGACGCCGCCGCCGACCGGCTGTGGCCCGTGTACGCCGCCGGGGCCGGGGCGGGCGGGGGCCGGGGCGGGACGCGGATCGGGCTCAGCGAAGAGGCGCGCGAGGAGTTCGCCGACCGGCTCGCGGACGCGGTGGGCGCGGCGGCCGCGGGTCAGGCCGCCGAGCGGGCCTGGCGGCGCCACGCGGGCAAGGCGTGCGGGACTCCTTGGCTACGGCTGTGGCGGTGGTACGAGGCCCAGCGCGGACCGCAGAACTTCGGCTGGCCCGTGCCGCAGGCCCCGGCGGACGAGGAGGCCACGGCCCGGCAGCGCGTCGAGCACGCGGTGCGCACGGTGGCCGACGAGGCCGCTTCGGGGCTGCCCCAGCCCTGGGGGCAGGCCGTGCGGGAGGCGGCGGTGCGCGGTGCGGAGGGGCTGCCCGAGGCGCTCGACCAGCTGACGGTGCGGGCCGGGGTGCCGGAGGGCAGGCCGCCGCGTCCCGGGTGGTGGCCGGTCGCGGTCCTCGCCCAGGCGGCGATGACGATGCTCCAAGTCGTGGGCGGGCTCTGGCTGGTGGCGCAGATCATCGGCATCGCGGTGCCGAACCTCGGCGTGCCGGTGCTGCTGATGCTGGCGGGCATCGTGGGCGGTCCCTGCGTGGAGTGGGGGAGCCGGATGGCGGCACGGGGGCCTGCGCGGCGCTACGGCCTGGACGCGGAACGGCGGCTGCGGGAGGCGGCTGCCGGGTGCGGGCGGGCGAGGGTGCTTGATCCGGTGGCGGCGGAGTTGCTGCGGTACCGGGAGGTTCGGGAGCAGTACGTGCGGGTGACGGGGGCGGCGGTGGGCTGAACGGGGCGTTGCGCCGGGGCCCCGTTCGCATGGGGCGGCGCCCGTTCGGGTGAGGAAGTTTTCCACAACTGCCCGGTAGGCCACAGGACTCAGCGGGATTCTTCCGGCCGGTCCACTCTGAGATCGACGCCGCGGGACCGACCGCCGCGGCGGCGGAATCGGAGTGGACGAGGGAGGGGTTCGGCATGAACGAGACCTTGGTGACGGTGGTGGGGAACGTGGCGACGACGCCGGTGTTCCGGGAGCTGCCCTCGGGGCCGGTGGCGCGGTTCCGGCTCGCGGTGACGGCGCGGTACTACGACGCGGTGCAGAACGTCTGGGCGGACGGGCACACCAACTTCTTCACGGTGTGGGCGAGGCGGGCGCTCGGCTCGAATGTGCAGGGGTCGCTGACGATCGGTGAACCCGTCATCGTGCAGGGGAAGTTGAAGGTGCGCGACGAGGAGCGGGGCGGCCAGCACTGGACGTCGGCGGACATCGACGCGATCACCATCGGCCACGACCTCTCGCGCGGGACGGCGGCGTTCCGGCGCGTACTCAAGGCGAACGCGGCACTGACGGAACCGGCGGCGGCGCGCGAGCCGGAGCCAGAGCCGGTGGGGTGATGGTCCGTCAGGCGGACGGTGGGCGGCCGCGGGCGGGCTGAGGGCGGCGGCGGGCCTCGGCGACCGAAGTGCGGCTTATCGGGGAGTGGGTGAGTGGATGCCCGAATGGGTTCCGTTGATTTGTCGATAAGCCCAGCTCGGAAAGGTTGTTGGCGATAACGATTCCGAGTCGGATCGGTTATCGAACGGCAGGACTGGGGACCGTGGTCTGCCGCGTCCCTAGGATGCCGAACGTAGCTAACGGGGCAGTTGGTAGTGGATGCCACGCAGGTGGCAGGTGATTCTGCCCCTTTCGATCTGCTGGCGGGATCACCCCCCTCGATGTGAACGGGTCCCGTCCGGAGGGGAATTCTGTGTCTTTTGCGCGTTCTGTGTTCGATGCGTTCTCTGCTCTCTCCGGGGGCCGCGCGTGCTCTGCGCCGTCCCGGCGGAGACGGGGCGCCGCGCGCCTCGCCGCGGTGACGCTGGCGACCGGGGCCGTCGCCGCGGGGGCGATAGCCACCGCGGGTCCTGCCGTGGCGGAAGAGGTTCCGCAGCACCGGGGCGGAGCCGTCGCGACGCTGGGCGGGCTCCAGACGTACGACCAGGCCGTCATCCGTGACAACGGGGCGAGCCAGCAGGTGCCCGCCGGACTCTTCGAGATGTCCGTGGACGGCGGCGGCACCCTGCAGACGTACTGCATCGACATCCAGAACCCCACGCAGAAGGATGCGAAGTACCAGGAGACCCCCTGGAGCGGCACTTCGCTGAACGGCAACAGGAACGCGGGGAAGATCCGCTGGATCCTCCAGCACTCCTACCCCCAGGTGAACGACCTCGCCGCGCTGGCCGGCAAGGCGGGCGCGCGGGCGCTGACCGAGCAGGAAGCCGCGGCCGGCACGCAGGTGGCGATCTGGCGCTACTCGGACGGCGCCGACGTCGAGGCGGCCAACCCGCAGGCGGAGAAGCTCGCGGACTACCTCTACAAGAACGCGCGCGCCTCGGCGGAGCCCAGGGCCTCGCTGACCCTCGACCCGCCCGCGGTCTCCGGACGCGTGGGGGAGCGGCTCGGTCCGGTCACCGTGCGGACGGACGCGGACACTGTGTCCGTGACGCCGCCCGCGGACTCGGTGGCGAGCGGGGTGAAGGTGGTCGGCAAGGACGGCAAGGCCATCACCTCGGCGGTCAACGGCAGCCAGCTGTTCTTCGACGTCCCCAAGGACTCCGCGGACGGCTCCGCGGCACTGGCCGTCCAGGCGACGACCACGGTGCCGGTGGGCAGGGCCTTCGCCTCCGAGACCCGGAGCCAGACGCAGATCCTCGCGGGCTCCAGCGAGTCCACGGTCTCCGCGACGGCGAGCGCCACCTGGGCCAAGAAGGGCGCGATACCGGCGCTGTCCGCGGAGAAGAACTGCGCCAAGAGCGGCGTGGACATCACGGCGAGCAACCCGGGCGACCGGCCGTTCACCTTCCGCCTCATGGGCCTCAAGCACACCATCGAGGCCGGCACGTCGCGCACGGTGACGATCCCGCTGCAGGAGGACCAGCCCTACGACTTCACGATCAAGGGACCGAACGGCTTCGAGAAGCGGTTCAAGGGCGTGCTCGACTGCCAGACCGAGGGCAGCACGATCGGCAACAAGACGGAGCCCGTAGCCGACCCGAGCCCCGCATCGGCGGGCGGCACCGGCACCGGCACGGGCGGCGGCGACCTCGCGGAGACGGGCGGATCCAGCGCGACGCCGATGATCGCGGCCATCGCGGTCCTCATGGTGGTGCTCGGCGCGGTGGCGATGTTCCTGCTGCGCAAGAAGAAGGACCCGACGGCCACGGACGCACCGTCGGAGGACTGACCGGCGGCCCCCTTGCGGGGCCGTCACCCGTTCATGGCTCCACCCGTGGCGTCCGTGCTGCTTCTTCGACGCCGAGGCAGGTGCGCGGTCCCAGAGACGTTGAAGATCTTTCTCGATGTCCTCGAAGGAGCCGTTCGCCATCGGGGTGCCCTCCTCCAAGCGCTTGATCCGTCGATAGGCGCCGGCGAGCTCCTTCGCCATGCCGTCCAACTGCGCGAGTACGGGTGTCGAGGCGGTGAGCTGGGCTTCTGCGAACGCAGCATGATGGGCGTGCCGGGCTGCCTCCAGCTCATCCCGGGAGGCGTCCGTGACGTTGCCCAGACGGACGTCCCAGAGGTAGTTCATGAGTTGGATGCGGTAGCGCCGATAGGCGGCGTTGGTCGCGACATAGCAGGCTCGCCGCTCCGAGAGCCGAGCCTCTGCCTGGTCCCTGGCCCATTGGGCCCGCATGGCTTCCTGCTGGCGCTCGAACTGGCCCTCCTGCACACGACTCACGATGCGCTGGGAGAAGACGGGGGCCAGCAAGGTGCCCGTGACACCGGCGAGCGCAGCGATCAACGCGGTCAGACCATCCCCCATACCTGCCCCCACAGGTCGCCCGGACGCACTTCGGACCTCGCTCTCATGATGCCCAGCAGGCAGACAGCTGGTGGGGGTTTTGGGCCGTCCGCGGGCCGTGCGAGGTTGCTCGGCAGCGCCCCATGCTGACAGCCGGTAGCGGGTCAACTACCCAAGTGGCCGGCGAATGTCCAGGTCATGGCCCCCCGGCCATACTGGTTTCCCCTGGTAGGTGGCCGTCAGGCAAGATGGGGTGTTTTTGCCGAGCCTGATCATGCCAACGGCCCCTGACCAGCGGGTTATCCGCTAACCAGGGGCCTCACGCTCCTCTCTGATGCCCGTCCGCCATCGCCCGTAGTCTGCTCCCCGAGTGCATCCCTGAAGTGCGAGGCCTGCTAGACGTCATTTCCGTTGGTGAGTCTGCAGTGGCGCATGAGGGCGGAGGCGGCGGAACCACCCGCTGGGACAACGTCGGTGGTTGCTCCAACGCCGACTGCTCGGCCTGCGCAGCAGTCATCACTTGAGACCGCCGCAAGATGCCGCCAACTGAAATGGCATCTCAGCAAGGGAGCTGCGCTGTCGGAGCTCGGGCAGGTCGCCACTCCATCTACGGGGTAGTGGGCGACGGGATCAGTTCGAATCAATCCGACCTGCGGCGTGATGGAGCGCGCTAGGATCCTCGCACGATTTCCTCGGAGATCGCACGGCGACCGCGCAACCGAGGGCCCGGACCCATCATGTTCAGGTCAGTGCGGCGCAGATGTAACGACTGCAGCGCGTACATGCTCAGCCCGACGCTCGCTGAGGGGACATGATGGACGATGTTTCAGGGCTACCTGAATTCTGGAAGGAGTTCAGTTCTCTGGGGCAAGAAGTTGATTACTTTGTGACTGCCCGGCTGTTCGACGGAACACCTGCGGTGTGGCCACAAGAACTCAACTACATCAAATGGCGGCATTTGGTTGCAACCGAGCTAGACGTGGACCCGATGGCTGTGCAACTGGTCGGAAGCGCACGTCTGGGTTACTCCATGAACCCGTATAAGAACTTCAGGAAATTCCACGAAGGCTCGGACTTGGACATCGCGGTGATCTCACCAGAGCTGTTCGACAAGGCATGGGGTGAACTCCGAGAGATAATTGAGGACGAGCTCTTCGCCCAGAAGAAGAACTACCTGCGCAAGCTGGTTTTCGAGGAGTGCATCGCCCTTGACCTCGTGCTACCACGACTGTCCTTCGGCGAGCACTGGTCACGTTCCAGGGATCTCTTCATCCAGGACATCGGCGGAGCCTTCAGGAGCTGCGAGATCAATTACCGTCTATATCGCAACCATAGGTCACTTAGAAACTATCAGGTGAAAAGTGTGAGAATCGCGCGCGATCGCGCGATTGAGGAGGGCGTGCACCATGGCTGATCACGGGCTCAAGTTCGAGATCGAGTCGAAAACGGTGGCGGAGTTCCGGTCGCTAGACAAGTCCGGCGAGCTGACCCTCCAGCCTGAGTACCAGCGAAAGGCCGTTTGGCCCGAACGCGCCAAGGTGTCCTTGATGGAGACCATTCTCCTTGGGTATCCGATCCCGGAGATCTACCTCTCGTATGAGACATCACCGGAAGGGGAGCAGACCGCGTCCGTCGTCGACGGTCAGCAGCGTCTCACCTCCTTGCTTGCGTTTCTGAACAACAAGTTTCCGTTGGACGGGCTGGAGGACGAGAAGCTAAGCGAGAAGTTCGAGGGGAAGTTCTTCAAGGATCTGCCCGCCGATGTACGCCAAGAATTCTTCCAATACCGCTTCCCGATTCGGCGTCTTTCCAACCTTGCCGATGAGTTTGTACGCGCAGTTTTCGCTCGCGTCAACAGGGTCAACATGGTACTGACGGAGCAAGAGCTCCGAAACGCTTTGCTGCCCGGCCCATTCAATGAATTCCTTAAAGACTGCGCAGCTCACCAGCTAAGCACAGTATCCGGCGTCTTCAGCGGTGAACGACGTAAACGAGGCGGCGATCTGGAGTTCTACGCAGAGGTCTTCGGCACCTGCATCTTCGGACTATCCAATAAAAAGACCGAACTCAACGAACGCTATGACAAGATCTCGGAAGATTTCGAGGACTACCGGGACCGTTCTACAGAATTTCTCGCACTCCTGACGTTCCTCAGTGAAACTAGCAAGTGGGCTGGCCGAACCAGGTGGTCGAATATCGTCGACATGTTCACGCTGCTACATACCTCCTGGGGGCTACGCAAAGAGCTATTCAACGCACAATCGGATCAGAGAATGCAGGTTCGGGACCTTCTCGACCTGTTCCAGCGCGCAGTCTCGGCCAGGAAGCGCAATGGCGATAACGGAGAAACTGCTGCCCTCTTGACATCTCTTGCAACTATGGTCGACATGACCGATGGCGAAATCGAGAATATCGTCGAAGAGTATACGTCGGGCATCCGGAATTCGTCTGACCTGGGATCACGCAGAGTTCGCTCTCAGCAACTGACGTTGGTTCTCTCGAAGAAGCTCAAGAGCTAATCCACCTAAGCTGCACTTTTAAGGTACTGACGTCAGTCGTGTGCGCTGGTTCGGGCATCACACTGAGGGCGAGACCGTGGTCACTCTCTTGCGTACCGGCGTACAGACTCTCGGAACGCGGTGACGCCTGACTCGTAGTCTTCCACGAGATCTGTTGGCACGCCGTCATGCGTAGCGATGGCGCTCTGAACTTCAATGGCACGCGTATGAACTTGTGTGGCAGTTGTGTGTACTTCTCTGTGGTCGTGAAGGCGTGAGTACGCCGCTAACCTGCCGAGTTCACGGACTTGGTCCTGGGTGGCACTCTCACTGGTGAACAGTCGGCTCAGTTCCTCCGCCACGGCGAGAAGCTCCGCGTGCCGATCGCGTCGCGCCTGTCGCTTGCGACTGCTCTCTTCTCGCTCCCACTGACGCCTTTGAGTAAGAGCCGTGAGGAGACTGCCGGTCCGCACGCCTGTCAGCGTCGCACTTGCCGTGATGAGAACCGTCCACGTGTTGTCGGCCATCGTTGCATCGTCTGGCACGACCACAGTTCCCGGAAGCGCCTCAACCAACAGCGGGTGACGGCTGCCATCGAAGCGGGCCTGTCTGACTGCCACTGCCGAATGCGTGTCGAAGTTGGCTGACAGTAGGAGCCACCTGGCCAGCAACGCAGGTCAGAAGCCTGTTCCACCACAAGCACCAGGCGCCTTCTAAGCGCCATTCGCCCCCTGGCAGCTGGCAGGAGGATCGGCAAGCAGAAGGGCGAGCCAAGCTCTATGGTCGGGATGCCCGTACTTGATGCCCGGGGGGGGGGCTCATGGTCGACAACTCGCCACGGCACGTTCGGTTGAGGCTTGCTCGGCGGCGAACAGGGCCAGACCGGGTCAGGGCACGGGTACGGGAGGAAGTAGAGGAAGCGCCCGAGCCGGAACCCAGGGTTTCGGGGCGGCGTCGGATCGCCTGGGCGCACTTGGGTGCTGTTGTCGGCGCCCTCGCGGCAATCGGGGGCCTCGTTTTCACGGCAGTGGCCACGTACTACAGTGCGGCTGTCGCCGAGGATCAGCTCCAGCAGTCTCGCGAGGTGGCGGAGAAGGAAGCACGTGATCAGGCGTCACGAGTCAGCCTGTGGGCAGTGGGCTTCCAGCACACGGAAGTCCACGTGTTGAACAGGTCTCAAGATCCTCTTACGGCTACACGTCTCTTCGGCGAAGTCGACTTCGTTGAGCCCCCGAACCTGACCAAGCCACTCACGGCTCAGTTGTACGTGGATCTGTTCAACATGGCGCCGTGCACTGAGGTAATCCTGAGGCCGAACCGGTGGGTCGTGATGACGAGTGACGGTGAACGGCTAGACATGAAGAAGGCACGCGGGCTCATCAGTTATATGGCACTTGAGCTCATCGACCGTGACGGCCAGTCCTGGCTCCGCACTAATGGTGGGCTGTACAAGACAGCGGAGCTCAGACAACCCGAACTCAAAAGGCCCGGGGCGTGGAGCTCTTACCTGGCTACTCCCGTCGTCAAGCCAGCTGCTTCCTGCGGAGATTAGGAACGTCCGGCTTCGTAGCGCGGCAGCACCCAGCACTCGCCCAAGTCGGTGCCCAGCGACGACCAGCGACAAACCGAGTCTGAGTCCCAGCGAAGCCTGACCTGAACCGCGACCGGAGCCAGGCCATAGCTTGGGCTTGAACGTCGAGAGGCCCGCGTGACAGCAGGGCAACGCCACTGCGCTGACCAGGACGCCCAGCAGTACATGTTCCTGCGCCTTAGCACCACTGGCAGTCGCCCGTGGACTATGTGTGGACGACAACCCCGGATTCCGTCGTAGACACCCCCGTGACCAGCCCCTATTGCACTCTGCGAAAAGGGCCTCCGGAGTCGTGTGCACTCCAACAGCGCTACGACCCAACATGTGGATTCGTATCCCGAAACTAGGGCCATCAGACTCCGCGGCCTTCCATACTTGTCTGCATGCCACCGCGCCGCCGCAGGTACACAATGAGCCTGCACTTCCCTTGGGGACTTCCTGTCGACGTGAATGATCTCGGCCTCATGGAGACCGTCATGATCGGCGAACACAAGGTCACCATGACCCTGCCTCGGGTGCCTGATGACGGAAGCAGTCAAGGCAGCCTCTCAGCGCCCCTGAGCTACGCCGGCACCCCACTCCCCGACGCTGTCCTGGAAGCTTTCAAGGGCCGCTGGGGGTACCAGAGTTCGGACCGGCTGTGTCCCGTCCATACTGCGGGAGGCTCCGTACTGCTCACGCCGTCGGATGAGATGTGGGATTCCCCTGAGTTCGAGACGCTGAGTGCGGGATTCTTCACCTGGTCCCGGATCGTCCAAGAATGGGCCGCACTGCGTACCGGCGAGCCCCTGCGGGACTGGGACAACCAACTCAGGTCGTCAGCCATCCACCTGCACATCCAGCGTGGACACCTCGTCGGAAACCCCGCGCGGTTCAGGACCCTCTACGTTGGGCTGGGGCCCCTGACCCGGGAGCAACTACGCGGAGCACTGCGCTGCGCCTCGAAGGGAGAACACCCTCCCATCGAGCACCGGACGCTGCTGTACGCCAAGGATGCGCTCATAGGGGGCGATTACCGCAAAGCAGTCATTGATGCGGCAACGGCCGCCGAAGTGGCCCTGGCCTCCTACGTGCGTGATCAGCTCACACGGAGAAGGCTCCCAGCCGTGTTCGTCGAGAAAGTGATCAAAGATGTCAACGGGATCATCAACCTCCACGGCCTGTGCGAGAAACTGGGCGGCATGCCGGGCGTCAAGCTGAGCGTCGTGAAGAGCCAGATCGCCGGTGTCAGGAACATGGCTGCACACGGAGGGAGCACCCCCTCAAAAGCAGAGGCTGACCTGGCCATCAAGCATGCTTCGACGATCGTCCGTGCCCTACGTCCGCTTCCCGGTGGTATGGCACCTCGGGTCTAGCCATTCGAACTTCCGGAGCGTCTAACTGCGTGACAACGCCGACGCGCAGCGGCGGACAACCGCGAACGTCTTCGGACAGTCGCAGCTGGTGAGAAGCGCACCGCCCAAAGGCCGAACACCCACCCAAGTTGCTTCGGGACGAAGCAGTCGCACGGTCTCAGAAGCACAACTAGCCCTAGGTCACCAACAAGGTCGGCCTGTCAGTGCTGCGTGAGAGCCTCCGGGCATGAGCTACGACTTGGCTGTGTGGGAGGGCGAGCGCCCTGCGGACGGCAAGGCAGCCGCGCGAGCGTTCACCGGCCTCTATGAGTGCTACGTCGATACAGATGCGGAGCATCCACCGACCGAACGCATAGCGGCTTACGTTGCTGCCCTCCTGGAGCGGTGGTGTGACGTGACCGAGGATGAGGAGGACACCTCCCCCTGGTCAACGGGGCCGTTGATCGGGGAGGCACGCGGCCCACTCGTCTACTTCCCGATGCGCTGGAGCATGGCTGAGGAGGCCTCCGGTTACGCGGCGACCCTCGCGGACTCAATGGGGCTGGTCTGCTTCGACCCTCAGCAGAACCGGCTCAGGCCCTGAAGGAGGAGGCCCGCTTCCGTCTCATTCAGCGCCGTTCACGGCCGTTCAGACGGGACGAAAGTCGGTAGCCACTCTCACGGCCGGTCGCACATGAACGCAGGTGAACGGCCCCGTTCGGAGCCTCAAGCCCCACCACCACAGTTGGAAAGCGTGTTGGTCGGCGAATCGGTCCGGGCCGTCCCCTGCTCGGTGTTGTATCCCTTCCCTCTCGTTCCCGGTTTCAGCACGGCGTCTACCTTGCATTCATCGACAAACTTTGAGAGCGCCTTACGTAGTGTCCCAATTCTCACGAACCCTAGTTTGGCACATGCGGTCACTCCGGGGAGATCTGTTTGCTCTCGCGGATGCGTGCTTTGATCAGTGGGTCTCCAGCAACTTCTGCCGGAAGGACGGTCGTTACGTCAAGTAGTGCTTCGGCAGCCTGAGCTGCAGTTAGTCTCTTGGTCATATCTAACTCTCTTGCTCTGCGAAGGTCCGTTCTCCGGAGGACTGCATCCATTAGGTCTGTGCCTTGCAGGCGAGCGCCCTGAAGGTTGGCATCCTGGAGATTCGCGCTCCATAAATTTGCACCCCGAAGAATTGCCTCCTGTAGGTCTGCTCCGTAAAGATTTGCATCCTGAAGGTGTGCCCCTTGGAGATTAGCAAGCCATAGGTCTGCTTGCCGAAGGCTCGCCCCCTGAAGATAAGCACCGCGAAGTACCGTTCCCCGGAGGTTGGCACGCACGAGGTTGGCTTCCTGTAGGTTTGCACCTTGCAAGTTCGCCTTCCAGAGGTTCGCTCTCCAGAGGTTCACACCTACAAGGTGCGCGTCCCGAAAATCGGCCTCTTGTAGTTGAGCACCCTGTAGTTGCGCATCCTGTAAGCGCGCCTTCCGCAAGTTCGCTTCCCGAAGGTCCGCACCCCGGAGGTTCGCTTCTGTGAGGTCTGCTCCCTGGAGATTGACTCCCCGAAAGTTAGCGCCCGGGAGGTGAGCCCGCGCGAGCTCTGCGCTCTGGAGTTGAGTGTGTGCAAGATCAGGTGAAGCGGTTTCCCAGTCAGTTGGTCGCCTGCCGATGACCGCCAATGCCGCATGAACATCTTCTGCAATCGAAGTCGGCTCTTCTGTCTCTGCCCTCTCCGTATCAGTCGCGTCACTGGCATTTCGAGCCGATGTGCGAATGAAGGCCGCGAGTACCTCCACGATGGTCGACCGATCTCTCTGCGAATCACGCATGATCCGCTCCAGAGAATAGATCCCTCCGAGACGCTGCGTAGGGTTACCCGAGCCAAGGAGTTTGATGGCCTCAACATAGCGTCCCGTTACCTGACCCTCCCGCGTTAGTTCGGATTCCTCACGGTCCTTGGCGCGCGTGTGATCCAAAGTTTCGCGTGTGTGTTGCAAGGTTCGATGTGTGTAATAAAGACCCGCCTGCGAAGATTCCAGCACCGAGCGCGACAAGCGCAGTGCGAAATCCGGTGATCACGATTCCGTCGGCGGGTTCAAGGTTCTGGTCACGCAGATGTGAACCATCGACCCACCACGGCCCGCGCCAGAGCAGCAAGGCGTATCCAGCAACAGAAAGAGCCAGAATCACCATGCTTGCGAGCCGTTTCGCCGGCAACTTCATGCCGCGCATCATGTCCGTGGAACGATCGGCAGATGCACAGCAGGCGGAGAAACGGGACATGTCTACGCTCTGGCGCTTGGTAATTGCTCATGCACCTGGCCCAGGCGATTCCCTGCTACCCAACGAGGCGTTGCAGCTGGATGCCCCGTGCGCGAACACCCGCACTGTTGTCGCATCACGAGCCCACCACGTGGAGCATAGAACAGCGGGAATCACGGCGAAACCAGCCGAGCCCGACGCGGCCACGGCACGGTCGTTCGTCTAGGCCAATGCCCGAAGAGCGGTTGCAAATGATCGCAGCTTCCCAAACTGGGGACACTGATGGCGTATTCGACCAACTTGGCTTGACTGCGACAAGCCCGGGCCCTCTACGGGATTCCCTCTCTTGCGCTACTCATCACTGAAGTTCTCGGCGAGGGGGTGGCGCCTTCCGGCTACCCCCTCAGGAGCGGGGAGGCTCCCTCGCCGCCAAGAGGTGACCGCGGCTGGTCGCTACACGAAGCGCGTCCCGTAGGGCTGCAGTCAGGGCCGTCGCTAGAAGTCGCAGCGCCTCCAGCTCCGCATCCTCGTTGTCCAGTATTTCCCGTGCCTGCTGCAGCAGTTCGGCTGCCATGCCGATCTGTACCGCCTCGATGTTGTCTGCCAAGCGGGACATGTGGCCATCGCTGTCGTCGGTGCTGAGGTAGCAGGGCTTGCCCTCAGGTCCCGACCAGGGGAGGAGGCGCAGCTCGTTTCGGGTTGTCATCTTTCCGTCAGTCCCTCGTCGATCACGTGGTTGGTGGTGAAGACCGCATCTGCGCGGTCCCCTGGGAGAATCAAGAGCGCGGCCTCGACTACGCGCCCAGTGATGTCGTCGGCTGTCACGCGTGTGATTGCGAGAACCGCTAGGGCGGAGCTGATTCGAAGGGCTGAGGCTTCTTCTGGCGTCGGGAGGCGGGCGCTGACTGTCTCCCGGATCTCCGCTGATGCCGGGTGCAGTGCTGCGAATCTCTCCGCTGCTCCCTCGTACGGGCGCGGGTCGTTGAGTACGGCGGCCGGCGCCAGGTCGCGAGGGATGTAGACGCGGGCCAAGCTGTGCGGCGACTCTGCCTCGTAGCTGAGGCAGAGGAACTCCGTCAGGGGGCTTCCGGTCGGCACCCGCAATAGGTCCGTCAGTTGTCCGCGTGCTCGAATCTTGGTGGCGCGGACTGTGATGCGCAGAGTTGGGTCAGGAGCGGTCTGTGGCTGCTCCTGCGTGCCCCAGCCTCCGACGTAGGTGATTCTGCGGAGGGAGCGACGAACGAAGTTCCCCTTGCCGTGGATCTTCTCGATCAGGCCCTCTCCATGGACTACCGCCAGAGCGCTCCGCAGCGTTGCCGTGCTGACGTTGCACCGGGCGGCTAGTTGGGTCTCGGAGGGGAGGCGTTCGCCGGGTTTGAGGCAGCCCGTCGTGATCTGGTTGCGGAGGTCGTCGGCGATGCTGTGGCGGCGAGAAGGCACTGGTTGGATCACCTTCTTCTCGTCATCCGAAGGGCGGCGAGTCGGCTTCGCGGGTGCATGGTCAGCAGCTCGCCTGATTCAAATACGAGTTGCTTAGCGCCGCCCGGCAGTTGAACGAGGTCGATCACACGGCATGGCTGGCCGCCAACCTGGATGACGTCGCCGCGCAACACGCTGGCTGCGGTGATCTCGACCGTGGAGGCCAGCGCGCCGCTGGGTGTCCATGTCCTCACTGCGATGCCTCCGCAGGGGCTGGTTGGTTGGCCGTCGCGTGGCAGGGGCAATCGCATGCCTCGTAGACCACGGGGACGTCAACCGGTGCTGTCGCGGGGGAGGGCTCCGCGCACGCGTGGTGCGTACCGATCCGGCACGCGCTCGACCGATAGGGGGCGGCCTGAGTGTGCTTGATGCGGGGCTGTGGGTTGAGTGGCATCAGCGGGCACCCACCAGGGTGTTCCAGCTAGCCGCGTGGCGGAGTTCGTCTGTCGAGTGTTGTTGTGCGCGCTCCTTGGAGATCAGTAAGGGGGCACGTTCGGTACGGATGAAAACGCTCTTCAGCTCCTATCGCTGATGGCTTGGGCCGTCGGCATCGGCCGTCGTCGGGTCCGCCTTGCGTACGACCGCCCAGAGGGTGCGGCTGTTCAAGCTGGTGGCGAGTAGTCCGAATCGGTCGGCCGTCGCCACCACTTCCAGGGCCTCCCGCCATGACTCGGCGGAGAGCGATTCCGGTACCTCCGCTTCGATCGACGTCTCTTGGTCGTGCTCCTCCAGGCGCGTGGGGAGCCCGAGGGTCGATAACCGAGCTGCGATGGCCTCCGCGCTCACTTCTGAAGCAGGCACAGGGCAGCCTCCGCCACCGGCGATCACTTTGAGTTAAGCTAGTTAACTAGATTAGGGCTAGTGGACTAGATTTTCCATATGCCTGAGCAGCCTCCTTATCTCCGCATCGCCGACGAGCTCCGGCGGCGGGTCGCGGAGCACGTGTGGACGCCCGGAGATCGGCTCCCTTCCCGCGCTCAGATCGCCCAGGAGTGCGGCGTGGGCGAGAACGTGGTGCGCCGGGCCCAGGAGCTGCTGATCTCCCAGGGGGTGCTGGAGGGGCGTGCCGGTTCTGGCACCTACGTTGCCGAGCCCCGGAAGCGTGTGCGGGTTGTCCGTTCGGCGGCGCGCGAGCAGCCCCAGAGCTCCCCGTTCCGTGCGGACATGAAGGCCGTGGGTAGGCAAGGGGACTGGGAGAGTCGGACCGATGCCAAAGTCCCGGCGCCGGCCGAGGTCGCCATGCGTCTCGGGATTGCCGAGGGTGATCTGTGCGTCCGTACTGCCTACGAGTTCCTCGCCGACGGTAAGCCGGTTCAGCTGTCGACGAGTTGGGAGCCGTACGAGATCACCGGCGGCACTCTCGTCGTCCTTCCCGAGGGGGGCCCGCACGCCGGGGCGGGCGTCGTGAACCGCATGGCCGAGATCGGCATCACCGTCAGCCACGCGGTGGAGCAGCCGGAGCCGCGACAGGCGACCGCCGAGGAAGCATCGCTCCTGGGTATCCAGAAGGCGGCGCTGGTCACCCACATCCGCCGGACCTACTACAGCGACGAGGGCCAGCCCGTGGAAACGGCGGACATCGTGGTGCCCGCTGCTCTGTGCGAGATCGTCTACGAGGTGCCGATCAATCGCTAGCGGGGCAGTGCCTACCTGGTGGCCCCAGCGTGAGCGGCGTGAGCTTAAGCATTCGCAGCGATAGCCGCGGAGGTGTGTGCCTTCGGAGAAGTCAATGCGAGTCGATGCTGGCGCCCAAGGCTGCTCGCGCGACTGTGCTCATGGCTCCCACCGCGCTCCGCCGTTGATCCGCCGCCTCTAGCGCTGCATCCATGGTTCCGGTCTGCTCGTGAGCTGCAAGCACGGCCTCCAGTTCGGTTCTAAGGGCGGATCGAACCTCCCGCACGGCTTTGGCAACCTCCGCAGGACCCTCGATAAGTGCAGGCACCCCTGCTTGAAGAAGCAGTGTCAAAGACTCTGAGGCCGCTGCATAGTGACTCTGGAACAGTTCCTCTGAGATGTCCTGCTCGCGCGCCTGGCGGATCGTCGCCGCTGTGGAGATGGCTTCGGACAGGAAGTGCGCGTAGGCATCTCTTCGGGCCGCTCGGTGCTCGGCAGCCCGTCGATCGGTACGCTCTTCCCGGGCGAGAAGAAGCTGTTGCTCGACTTGCTGTCGCGCGTTACGCATGGCGATCCATGACGTCAGACCGGATGCGCTCACTGCAGCTCCGGCCGTGATGACGGCGACCGCAACAGTCTGGTCCATCATGCGATTGCAGCAGTTGCTTCCCCAGTGCGGATATACCTGGGCCGTCCGAAGTTGCTCAGCAGCGACCAATGATGACAGTCAGTGGCAGGTCAGCTACCCAACCAGGCGATGAACGTCCAGGTCATGGCCCCCGGGCCATACTGGTTTCCCCCGGTAGGTGGCTGTCAGGCAAGATGGGGTGTATCTGCCCACTCACTGATTGCCGGACGGTTTCTCTTGGCTGAGTACATCTACACCATGCGCAAGACGCGCAAGGCGCACGGCGACAAGGTGATTCTTGATGACGTCACCCTGAGCTTCCTTCCTGGCGCCAAGATCGGTGTCGTGGGTCCCAACGGCGCCGGTAAGTCCACGGTGCTGAAGATCATGGCCGGGCTCGAGCAGCCGTCCAACGGTGACGCGTTCCTCGCTCCCGGGTTCAGCGTCGGCATCCTCATGCAGGAGCCCCAGCTCGACGAGACGAAGACCGTTCTGGAGAACGTCCAGGACGGCGCCGCCGAGGTCATGGGCAAGCTCAAGCGCTTCAACGAGGTCGCCGAGCTCATGGCGACCGACTACTCCGACGCGCTCATGGACGAGATGGGCAAGCTCCAGGAGGACCTGGACCACGCCAACGCGTGGGACCTCGACGCCCAGCTCGAGCAGGCCATGGACGCGCTCGGCTGCCCGCCCGGCGACTGGCCCGTCACCACCCTTTCCGGTGGTGAGAAGCGCCGCGTCGCGCTCTGCAAGCTCCTCATCGAGGCGCCCGACCTGCTGCTCCTCGACGAGCCCACCAACCATCTCGACGCCGAGTCGGTGAACTGGCTGGAGCAGCACCTCTCCCAGTACGCCGGCGCTGTCGTCGCGGTCACCCACGACCGGTACTTCCTCGACAACGTCGCCCAGTGGATCCTGGAGCTCGACCGCGGTCGCGCCCACCCGTACGAGGGCAACTACTCCACGTACCTGGAGAAGAAGGCCACCCGCCTCAAGGTCGAGGGCCGCAAGGACGAGAAGCGCGCCAAGCGGCTCAAGGAAGAGCTGGAGTGGGTGCGGTCCAACGCCAAGGGGCGTCAGGCCAAGTCCAAGGCGCGTCTGGCTCGCTACGAGGAGATGGCCGCCGAGGCGGACAAGATGCGGAAGCTGGACTTCGAGGAGATCCAGATTCCGCCGGGCCCGCGGCTCGGGTCGATTGTCGTCGAGGTCGAGAATCTGTCGAAGGCCTTCGGCGACAAGGTGCTCGTCGATGATTTGAGCTTCTCGCTGCCTCGCAACGGCATCGTCGGCATCATCGGTCCGAACGGCGCGGGCAAGACCACGCTGTTCAAGATGATCCAGGGTCTGGAGCAGCCGGACTCCGGCAGCATCAAGATCGGTGACACGGTCAAGGTCAGCTACGTCGACCAGGGTCGCGCCAACATCGACCCCAAGAAGACGCTGTGGGCCGTCGTCTCCGACGAGCTCGACTACATCAACGTCGGCCAGGTCGAGATGCCCTCGCGGGCGTACGTCTCCGCCTTCGGCTTCAAGGGCCCGGACCAGCAGAAGCCGGCCGGCGTGCTCTCCGGTGGTGAGCGCAACCGCCTCAACCTGGCGCTGACCCTCAAGGAGGGCGGCAATCTGCTCCTCCTCGACGAGCCGACGAACGACCTCGACGTCGAGACCCTGTCGTCGCTCGAGAACGCGCTCCTTGAGTTCCCGGGTGCCGCAGTCGTGATCTCCCACGACCGGTGGTTCCTCGACCGGGTCGCCACTCACATCCTCGCTTACGAGGGTGACTCCAACTGGTACTGGTTCGAGGGCAACTTCGAGTCCTACGAGAAGAACAAGGTTGAGCGGCTCGGCGCCGACGCGACCCGTCCGCACCGCGCCACCTACAAGAAGCTCACTCGGGGCTGAGACTGCTGAGACTGAGGCTGAGACTGACATGAGTCGGCATATCTACAGCTGCCCCCTCCGGTGGTCGGACATGGATGCCTTCGGGCACGTCAACAACGCCGTCTTCCTGCGGTACTTGGAAGAGGCGCGGATCGACTTCATGTTCCGGCTCGCACCGGGGGACGGCAGCCCGTCGTTCTCGGGCGGGTCCGTCGTGGCCCGCCATGAGATCGACTACGTACGGCCGTTGGTCCACCGGCACTCGCCGGTGACCATCGAGTCGTGGGTGACGAAGATAGGCGCTGCCTCGCTCACGATCTCGTACGAGGTCAAGGACCCCGAGCAGGTGTACGTGCGGGCCACGACGATCGTCGTGCCGTTCAACCTGGAGGCGCAGCGGCCGCGGCGGATCACCGCCGAGGAGAAGGCCGTGCTCCTGACCTTCATGGACGACGACGGCGATGTCGCCGGAGGCTCGGAGGCGCTCGTCGCATGACGGCGCAGCTGCACTTCGCGGATGCCGGGGAGGCGGGGGATCTCGCCGCCTTCCTGGCCCGGCTCATCCACTACGACAAGGCCGCCGCGGTCCGTCTGCAGGCGGCGGGCGACACGCTCGCCGTGTTCGGCAGGCCGCCGTCGTTCGAAGTGCTCGCCATCCGTACGGCGCGGCTCGCGAAGCCGTACGAGCACGGGATCGAGTCCTCGCTCGATGTCACCGTCTCCGCCGGTGAACTCCTCGAATTTGTGGGGGAGTCGGCCCAGTCCGTCGAGTCGGCCGGGGTGGCCCTGGTGCCGCAGGCCGTCACCGGGCCGCCGTGGGCCGGGGTTCTTCCTCCTCGGGGCGGCTGGCAGCCGGAGCAGGGGCTGCCGCCGGCGGACGCCGTGCGGAGGCTCGTGGCGGCCGCGGTCGCCGAATTCAAGTCCCGGGTCGAGGAGTTGCCGCAGGAGCGGCGGGTCCGGGCGGAGCTCGACCAGCTGGGCCGGGAGATCTGGTCCCGCACCATCGGGGACACGGGCCTGCCCGTGCGGGCCGCGCATGCCGCGCAGGCCCTGGGATTCCTGCGGGGGGACTCGCTCGACCTGCTGTCGTCCGGGCCGTGGCTGCGGCTGCGCACGAACTACGGGTCGATCGCCGTGCGCCGGGCCGGCGTCGGAGGGCTCACCGTCACGCCTGCGTGAGCGATATGCCTGCTTGAGCGATACGTCTGCGTGAGCGACATGCACGCCTCAGTTCTCGTCGTCCGGCCACACCCCGATGTGATCCCGTTCGAGTTCGAGCGCCACCCTGTCCCGCATCTCCAGCGCCGCCGTGTACTCGGCGGGCAGCTGGAGGCGTCCCGCGCGGTCCAGCATCGCGTACTCGCGCGAAGTCACGGACTCCTGGCCCGTCGACGCGTCCACCTCCGTGCGGCGCAGGACCTCCGTCGAGGTGCGGCCGTCGCGGATGGCGACCGTGCGGCGGACCTCCGAGGCGACCGCCTGGTCGTGGGTGACGATGACGATGGTGGTGCCGAGCTCCTCGTTCGCGGTGCGGAAGGCGGCGAAGATCTGCTCGGCGGTGTGCGAGTCCAGCTCGCCGGTGGGTTCGTCCGCCAGCAGGACCGACGGGTTGTTGGCGAGGGCCACCGCGATGGCGACGCGCTGCTGCTGACCGCCGGAGAGCTGCTGCGGACGGCGGTCGCGGATGTCGGACACCGCCATCAACTCCAGGAGTTCAGCGGCGCGTTCGGCCTTGCGCGCGCGGGTCGTACGGCGGCCTCCCTTCAACTGCATGGGCAGCGCCACGTTCTGTGCGGCCGTCAGATACGGCAGCAGATTGCGTGCCGTCTGCTGCCAGACGAAGCCGACGACCTCCCTGCGGTAGCGCAGCCGCTCCTTCGAGCCCATCGCCAGGAGATCGCGGCCCGCGACCCGGGCCGAGCCCGCGGTCGGCTCGTCAAGCCCGGCGAGGATGTTCATCAGCGTCGACTTGCCGCTGCCCGACGCGCCGACCAGAGCCATCAACTCGCCCTCGCGGACCAGGAGATCGAGCCCCTGGAGCGCCTGCACCTCGACGCCGTCCGTGGAGAAGATGCGGACCAGGCGGTCGCAGGTGATCAGCGCGTCGTGGCCGTAGACGGGGCGGTCGCGGTGGGCGGCGGCCCGTGCTTCGAGGTCCGCGAGTGAGGACATGGTGGCGGTGCGGGTCGTGTCGGGCGTCATCTGGTTCTCCTGTCTCCTGTCTTCACCGCGTCAACGGACAGACGCGTCAGCGCGCAAACGCGTCAGCGCACAAACACGTCAACGCTCCAGCTCGATCGCGGCCGTGCGCCGCGCGGTCCACCACGCCTGTACGAAGGCGACCCCGGCCGTGAGGACCACCACGCCCGCGGCGGGCAGCAGCAAGGACCAGGGATCGGCCCGCAGCGTCACGTCGCCGAGCCCCGCGAGGGCGCCGCGTGCCGCGAGGGCGACCTGGGCCAGGTCGACGCCGGGGGCGAGCAGCGCGATGGCCGCCCAGCCCGCCAACGCCCCGCCGCACGCCGCGAGCAGCGCCTGCGGCAGCGACTCCAGGACCAGCAGGCGACGGCCCTGGCTCCTGCTCAGGCCCAGGGCGCGCAGCCTGGCCAGGAGCGCGGCCCGCTGCGGTGCCGAGTGCAGGAGGGCCAGCAGAACGGCCAGTACGGCGTATCCGGCGCCCGCCGCGACCGCCGCCACGTAGATGCGCTCGGCGCCCGACTGGAGCGCGGAGTCGGTGAGCGAGGCGCGTTCGGTGGCGCGGAACGTCGCTTCGACGTCGGAGCCCGCGGCCCGCACCGACCGCTTCAGGGCCGCCGCGTCGATCCGTTCCCCCGCGGCGCCGGTGGCCAGGAGCGCGGTGTCCGCGGGGTGGTCGAGCCGGTCGCGGTCGATCAGGAGGAACGCGCTGCCCGTGGGGAGGGCGGGGGTGCTGTCCCGGACGGCGCGGACCGCTGCCTTGAAGGACCCGGTGGGCGTACGGAAGCTGTGCGCGCCCTTGCCGAGCTGCCGGGCCACGTCCGGCGACGCCACGGCGGGAAGGGTGGCCCGGCGGCCGTCGCCCGCCGCCAACTCGTCGTCCCCGAAGGGGCCGAGGCCGGTCGCGCGGGTGAGCCGCGCGTACACCGCCGGGTCGACCGCGACCAAGGGGACGGTCGTCTGATCGGGCAGCCGCAGATACCAGTCGATGTGGACGGCCGCCACCTCGCCCACGCCCGGCGTCCTGCGGATCTCGGCGGCGAGCGCGGCGGGCAGGGTGCCGTTGGCGCGGTCCACGCGGACGTCCGCGCCCACCGCGAGGAGTGCCGTGCGGTCGCGGGCGTCGGCGATGCCGGTCAGCACGGAGCCGCCGAACGCCGCCGTCGTCAGGGCGAGCAGCAGGCCGAGCAGGGGCAGCGCCTGGGCGGCGGACGCCCGGCCCGCGCTCGCCGTCGACAGGAACCCGAGGGCGCCGCGGCGGCGGGCGAGCGGGCGAGCGAAGAGGCGCAGGGGCAGCGGATAGAGCCGTACGAGAAGGAGCGCCGCGATACCGCCGACGAGAAGAGGCGCGGCACTGACCAGCCACCCCGCCGAGCCGCCCCCGCTGCCTGGCTCGCCGGAGTCCCCGAGCCCGCCTCGCCGCAGGGTCGCCACCGCCCCCACCGCCAGGACCAGCAGCACCAGTTCGGCCACCGTCCGGCGCCGCGAAGGGCGCGCCGTCACCAGATCGTCGCGGCCCTCGTGCGCCCGCTGCCTGCGGTGGGAGAACGCGGCACGGACCGGGAGCGCGGCGCAGGCGAGTACGCACACCCCGGCCGCCGCCAGGATCGGGGGCCACGCGCGCGCGTGCGGCACGACCAGGAACGCGAGCAGCAGCCCGAGCGCGGCGGTGGGCACCGCCACCACCGACGTCTCGGCGAGCAGCCGCAGCGCCACACCGCGTACCGACGCACCGCGCGCCCGGAGCAGCGCCAGTTCGCTCCGCCGTCGTACGGCGGTGAGCGAGCAGGTCATCATCAGGACGACGACGGCGACCCCGCCGATGCCGTACGCGGCCACCGCGACGATCGGTGTCACGGCGTCGCGCAGCCCTTCGTACCCGGCGAGGACCTTGTCGAGCTCGGTGGAGACCATCGCGTCGTCATGCGTGAAGCCGCGCAACTCGGTGCGCAGCGGCCCGCCTTCGAGCGAGGCGATGTGCCGCTTCAGGGCGGGGACGTCGCCGGCGGTCAGGGCGCCCGGGTCGGGGGCGAGACGCCAGTACCGCTGCGGGTTCTGGTCGACGGCGGGCAGGAACGACCCCGCGTCGGGCGCGAGCAGCAGCGCGGCGTGCCAACGCTTCTTCGGCTCCTGGGCGTTGTTGCCCGGCACGTCGATCAGCGAAGGGGTGCGCAGGATCGGGTCGTACGACCAGTAGGCCCCTTTGGGGCGCAGCGGTTCGACGATCCCGGTGATCCGCACGGTGACGCGCTCGCCGAGCACGGTGTCCACATGGACTGCGGAGCCGACCCGGAGCTTCATGGCGCGGGCGGTTTCCTCGGTCACCGAGGCCTCGACTCGGCGGCTGTCCGAGGTCAGCCCCTCGCCCTTGGGGAGCCGCCCTTCGCGCACGCGCGCGTGGGCGTCGACACCGGCCTGCGCGGCCAGGGTGAACTGCGGGGCGATCAAGTCGGGGCTGGGGAGCCAGCGGTCGAGCCCGGCGGGCGGTTCGAGGGTCTGCGCGCCGTACGCGGACTGCGCGCGGTCGACGCGCAGGGGCCGGGGCATGGCCGCGACGACCTGGCGGTACCGGTCGCGCAGGGCCGTGCCCCGCAGCGCGTCCTCCCGCTCCCGCTGGTCCGCGTCGAGCCCGGGGGCGGGTGCGCCGAGTTCGATCCCGGTGCGTGCGGTCCCGGCTCCGGAGACCGCGCCGCGCACCCCCTCGCCCTCGTACGCGTCGACCGCGCGCGGAAAGACGGCGGCGAGGAAGGCGGTGGCCAGGACCAGCAGGGCGAGCGCGAGCGCGGGCAGCGGCGCGGCGCGCAGGCGGGTGCGGGTCCAGGGCGCAACAGAGCTGGGGCGCACGTCAGTTGCCTCCCTCGTGCCGCAGGGACACCGTCGGGTCTCCCCGGCGCAGGGCGAGGGCCGCGATGATCAGGAGGGGGACGGCCGCCGTCGCCGCGAGGAGCGTGGCCACGTGGGGGAGCGGCAGCTCCACCAGGACCGGCGGGACCGGCTGGGTGGCCTCGCCGGTGAGGACGATCAAGGGGACGACCGCGCGGGTCAGGACCGCGCCCAGAGCCATGCCCACCAGCAGGGCGAGGCCGAGCAGGAAGCCCTGCTCCGCCGCGATCAGGCGGGCCAGTTGACGGCGCGGGGCACCCAGCGCGCGCAGCACCGCGAACTCCGCCGAGCGCTCCCGCAGCGAACCCGCCGCGCTCACGGCGAAGCCCACGGCGGCGAGCGCGGCGGCCGCCACCGCCACGGCGAGCAGCGCGGACTGCGGTCCCGCGCCCAGCGGGTCGTCGCGCAGCTCGGCGGCGATCTCGTCCCGGACCAGGACCTGTTCGGGGTCGATGTCGGGGCGGGCCCGCAGGGCGTCGGCTGCCTGGGCGGAGGCGCCGGGGCGGGTGGTGAGCCACCATTCCGTGGGGGACAGGGGCCGCTCGCCGTCCCTTTTGAGCAGCGTGTTCACGCCCGGCAGGTCGAGCAGCAGAGCCCCGCCGTCCGACGCGTCCGTGCCCTCGCCCCCGCCGTCCGACGCGTCCACGCCCTCGCCCCCGTCGGCCGCCCCCGTGGTCGGCAGCTCCGCAACCGCCTTGACGACGGTCACCCGCAACGAGCCGCCGCCCAGCGGCACATCGATCCGGGAGCCCACATCCGCCCCACTCGACCGCAGGAACCGCTCGGTGACGACCGCCCCGGGCTTCGGCGACTTCAAGGCATCGGCCATCGCCGCCCGTTCCCCGCGGTCCTCGCGGATCAGCAGCCCCGGCACCGCCCGCGCGGCGTCCAGGGCGAGCACCGTCGCCTGGTGGTTGCCCGAGAGGTCCATCGTGGAGCGCGCGACGGGTGCGGCCTCCCGCACGCCCGGCAGGGACGCGTAGACCTCGGGCTGCCGCTGCTCGGGGACCCGGCTGCCGACCACCCTGATCTGCGTACCGGCCCTGAAGTCGGCCTGGTCCTCCTGCGAGCGGTCCCAGGACGCGCTCTGCCCGATCGCCAGCATGCCCATCGCCACGGCGAGGACGAGCAGCAGGACGGGCCCCGCACCTTGCAGCGGGCGGCGGCTCAGCTGCCAGCCCGCGAGCGCACCGGGGAGACCGCGCCCCCGCGCGGCCTGCCGCTCGGCGAGACGCGCGGCGGGCGGCAGCAGGCGCAGCGTCACGACCGTGCCCGCGAGGAGCGCGAGGGCGGGCGCGGCCACCAGCAGCGGGTCGATGCCGAGCGTGCCCGTGCCGTCGTCGCTCAGCGCACCCGAGCCGGACGTCCTGCCGTCCAGCTGCCAGTACGCCACCGCCGCGATCACCAGGAGACCCACGTCGGCGCCCGCCCGCAGCGGTGCGGGCAGCGCGGCCGCCCGTGTCCGCCGCAGCGACCCGGTGTCCGCCGAGAGCGCGGGCGCGACCACGGCGAGCGCGCAGCCGAGGGCCGCGACCACGCCGATCAGCCACACGTCCACGCCCGCCGTCCCCTCCAGCCGCACCCCCGTCCGGGCCAGCGCCCCCTGCCCCGCGAGCAGCCGGGTCAGCGGGCCCGCGAGCAGCGGCGCGAGCAGTGCGGCGGGCAGCGCGAGCAGCAGGGCCTCGACCGTGGCGAGCCAGACCACCCGGCCGCGCGAGCCGCCGCGCGCCAGGAGCAGGCCCGTCTCGCCGCCGCGCTCCCTGCTGAGCAGCCGGGCCACGAGCAGCAGGGCGTACCCGGCGAGCATGATCAGCTGAAGGGCGACGATCAGCAGCGTCGAACGGGACACCAGGAGCGCGCGCTCGGCCCGGTCCAGGACGTCGGGCAGTGCGGTGCTCGCGCTCGGACTGCCGCCCAGGGAACGGGACTTCACCAGCGCGGCCGGACCGCTCTTCGCCGCCGCGCGCAGTGCGTCGACGCGGTCCGTGGTCATGGCGGAGAAGTCCGCCGTGGCCAGCCACTGCGTACGGTCCGCCGAGACGTGCCCCAGGGCCGACGGGTCGGCGAGCAGCGGCCCGTACGTCAGGAAGACGCTCTCGCGCACGCCGCGGCCACCGAGATCGTCCAGCTGCCAGTAGGGCTCGGTGGGGTCGGCGGGGCGGTACACGCCCGTCACCCGGACGGTGACCTTCGGCCCGGTGAGCCGGTCGGTGAGGGTGATCGGGGCGGAGCCGGGGCGGAGCTTCAGACGGGCGGCGGCCGCCTCGGGGAGGGCGACCTCGACCTCTTTGCCCTTGCCCCGCGACGGCTCGTGCGTCTCGTGCGTCTCGTTCGTCTCGTTCGTGTCGTACGGAGAAGGCCAACTGCCCTTGGTCAGACGGATCCTGGACCGGTCGAGCGAGGCGAAATGGGTGAGGTCCGGTTCGGCGCCCGCACGTACGCCCGGCAGCGCGTAGGGCCCTGAACGGGACAGCGACCGCAGCCCCACCGGCAGCCCGTCGAACGTGCGCCGCGCGGCCTCGCGCACCGCACGGTCCGCCGACTCCCGCGCACCGGGCGGCACTTGGGCCCGCACGACGAGCGAGGCCGGTGCCGCCGAGCGCGTACGCAGGCTGTGCCGCAGCGCCACGTCCCCGATGGAACCGGAGAACGCCGTGAGCGTGGCCAGGACCGCCGTGGTGAGCAGGACGGCGAGGAGCGCGGCGGCGAGGAGCAGCCGATGCGCGCGCACGCGCAGAAAGAGGAACCCCGTCACAGCCCCCGCGACCCCCCGTGCCCGTGCCGTACGCTTTCGCCCCCGAAAGTCTGTACGGATGCTTTCAGAGTGCAGGCAGTTCGGGAAGGGGGGTGGGGAGAGCGGGGAGAGCCGTCAGCCCTCGGAGTTGACCATGGACGCCGCCGCGTACGTCAGGTAGTTCCACAGCGTCCGCTCATGCTCCTCGGAGAGCTTCAGCTCCTCGACCGCGGCCCGCATGTGCTTCAGCCAGGCGTCGTGCGCGGCCCTGTCGACGGTGAACGGGGCATGGCGCATCCGCAGCCGGGGGTGGCCGCGGTTGTCGCTGTACGTGCGGGGGCCGCCCCAGTACTGCATGAGGAAGAGCGCGAGGCGCTCCTCGGCAGGACCCAGGTCCTCCTCCGGGTACATCGGCCGCAGCAGCGGGTCCTCCGCGACCCCCTGGTAGAAGAAGTGCACCAGGCGCCTGAAGGTCTCCTCGCCGCCGACCTGTTCGTAGAACGTCTGCTCCTGAAGCGTGCCGCGCGGGATCTCTTTCACACCGTCCATGGTCTCAGACGGGGCGGCCGAGGACGGAAGGCTTAGGACCCTCGGCCTTTGGACCGGCGCTCACGCCCCGCGGACCGGCGCTCACGCCCTCCGGAGAGGGACCGATCTCCTCCGGATCGGTACGTCCTGCCGCTCGCATCGCGGGCCATACCGCAGCACAGTGGCTATATGGGACCCACAGTCGACCCCCTTCTCGCCGCGGAGGCCGGATCCGCCCTGGTCCGCGAGATCGAGGCCAGCGGTGCCTGGACGCGGGACCCCGAGCTGCGTGCGGCGTTCGAACAGGTCCCGCGGCACCTGTTCGTGCCCTACTACTACGTCACCTCGTCGGGCGGCGGCCACGAGCGCCTCTGGGGTGAGGACCCCGACCCCGCACGCCGGGCACGCTGGCTGCACGGCGCCTACGCGGACGCCCCGCTCGCCACCCGCGTACGCGACGGAGAGCTGCTCTCGTCCAGCAGCCAGCCGTCCCTGATGGCGAAGATGCTCCAGGAGCTGGATCTGCACGACGGCGACTGCGACGTCCTGGAGATCGGCGCGGGCACCGGCTACAACGCGGCCCTGCTCGCCCACCGGCTCGGCGAGGAGCACGTGACCACCGTCGACCTGGACCCGGAGATCACCGAGTCCGCGCGGCGCCATCTCACGGCCGCGGGGTACCACCCGGCCGTCGTCACCGGCGACGGCACCGCGGGGTGCCCCGAGCGCGCTCCGTACGACCGGATCATCGTGACCTGCACCCTGACCTCCGTGCCGCGCCCCTGGCTGGCCCAGTGCCGCCCCGGCGCCCGCATCCTGGCCCCGCTGGCCACCGGCCTGATCGCGCTCACGGTCCAGGACGCCGAGCACGCCGAGGGCCGCTTCCTGCACACCCCCGCGTACTTCGTGCCGCTGCGGGGCGGCAGCACAAGGGCCCCGCACGAGCAGCACCTCGGGGGGCTGCCGCGCGGGGCCCTGCGACACGAACTCTTCCGTTTTTTGCTCGAACTGACGGCCGGGAGCCTCGATCCTTACGAGGCGCTCGCCCTGTGGCAGCGCGAGGGCCGGCCGGTGCGCGAGCGGTTCGGTGTCACTGTCCGCGGGCCGCACGAGTGGGCCTGGCTCGACGACCCCGAAGGGCCGTACGCCTGGCCACTCGCGTGAGCCCGGGAGACGTGGCCCTCAGCTGTGCCGGATGGTGATCGTCGTCCAGGCGCCCACGTGCACCCGGTCGCCGTCCTGCAGCGGCACGGGGACGAACGGCTGGATGGGCTCCTCGCCGTTGTTGACCGTGGTGCCGTTGGTCGAGTTCTGGTCGACGACCGCCCAGCTGCCGTCCGGCTGCTGGACCAGGACCGCGTGCTGGTGCGAGACCCCGGGGTCCTCCGGCGGCACCGACAGGTCGATGTCCGGGGTGTCTCCGGTGGAGTGCCTGCGGCGGCCGATGGTGATCTGGTTGCCGGCCAGCGGGCGCTGCTGCTCGGGCGAGTACGCGGGCAGGTTCAGGCCCGACGCCTCGGGACCGCTGCGGTGCATCATCGCCATGAAGTACTCACGGTCGGGACCGATCGTCGCCGACCAGGTGACCGTGCCGGTGCTGGGACCGGGCACCGCCTGGTAGCCCGGAGGGCCCTGCGGAGCCTGGGTCTGCTGCGGCTGCTGCTGGCCCCACTCGCCCTGCTGGGGAGCCTGCGGAGCGCCGGGAGCCGGAGCGGACTGCGAGGGCGGCGGGAGCATCCAGTCGTCGTCGCCGCCGAAGGACGGACCGCCGGGACCGGGCTGCTGCGGCTGCGGAGGCGGCGGGGTCCCGGTCTCCTGCGGGAACGCGGGCGGCGCCGGCGGACCCTGCTGCTGGAACGCCTGCGGGGGCGGGCCCGACTGGTCACCGCCGCCGTAGGGCGGCGGGGGCACCTGGCCGGACGGGTTGCCGTTGCCGAACGGCGGGATCGGCTCGGCGGGCCGGTTCATCTGCGAGGGCCGCGAGCCCTGGTACCCGAACGGGTCCTGGCCCGGCTGGGTGCCGGGGGGCTGGTGGCCCGGCGGGGGCTGCTGGCCGGGGGGAGGCTGCTGGAACTGCTGCGCCGGGTTCGGCGGGTGCGGGGCGGCCGGGGTGTACGAGGTCGCCGTGTTCGTCAGGAAGTTCCAGCGGCACTCCTCGCAGAACGGCGCGTTCGCCTCGCGGGGCGTGCGGCACTGCGGGCAGAGCTCGGCCTCGGCGGCCTGGTCCGGCACGGCCGACAGGTGCGGGCGGCCGGGGGCCTGCTGGGGGTATCCGTATCCGCCGTTCTGGCCGGGGGCCTGCGGATATCCCTGGTCCTGGCCGGGGCCCGGCGGCGGGTAGCCGTAACCGGGAGCGGCCGGGGGCGGCGGCGGAGGCGGCGGTACGGCACCGGCCATGCGGTGACCGCAGACCTCGCACCAGTCGTCGGAACCCGACTGGTGTCCGTTCGGGCAGGTCGGCATGTCGGCGCTTCCCCCTCTCCTTCTCCGGCCCTGTGGGGCCGTACGTGCTGCTTGTGGGGCTACTGATGAGTACGGGTGGAGCTACTTCTTCACGCGAACAGTCTTCGTGGACCGCGTCTCGAGAGTCATCTCGTCGGCCTCGGCAACCCTCGCCTTCAATCGAACAGTACCTGCCACGGCATCGACCACGTCGACCACCTTCGAAAGCAGCTTCGCGGTGTCCTCGTTGCCCGAGGCGCTGGCGAGCTGAACCGCACGGCCCAGTTTGGCCGTTGCTCCATCCATATCGCCCGACTTGCGCGCATCGAGGCCCTGCTGGATCACCTGGGCCAGTTCCGCCTGGCCCGTGTAGTGCGCCACCTGCGGATTGATCGACGTCGAAGCGGCCATGTCGTCCGTCCACACGGCCCGCACCAGGCCCTGCGAGAGCGTCTGGGCGCTGCCGTCCGGCTGCGGCACGATCAGCGAGACGCGGGCCGCGAGCATCTCCTGGCCGAGCTCGGCGTTCGGCACCTCGACACAGATGTGGTAGTCGCGGGACTCGTCGCCCCAGGACCCGGTGGGATAGTCCCCGGCGCGCGGTCCCGCCTCCGTGCGGCGGTCGGTCAACTCCACGACCGTGGGCGCCACTTGCTTGACGAACTTGATCTCCGCGCCCATCGGCGTCCACAGCCGCAGACTGACGTCGGCGACCTCCTTGCCCATCGCCGCCTCCATCATCTGCGTGAAGTCGGCGGACAGGCCCGCGGGGTCGGCGACGATGTCGGCGGTGCCGAGCAGCGCGGAGGCGATGCCGGTGACCTCCTTGACCTCCCAGTCGGTGCCGACACCGCGGGCGTCGCAGGTGAAGCGGCCCGCGCAGGCGTCGAGCGAGGCCTGGAGGTCCTCGGGTGACTCGTGTTCATTGCGGCCGTCCGTCAGCACGATTCCGTGCCGTATCGAGACGTCGGCCGACGACAGGAGCCGGTCGGCCAGGCGCAGCCAGGTGCCGATCGCCGTGCCGCCGCCCGCGCTGAGCTTGCGCAGGGCCTGCTTGGCCTGCCCCCGGGTCTGCGCGTCCGCGACCGCCAGGCGGCCGTTGCCCGGATAGACCTCCTTGGCGACGTGGGTGCCGCCGATCACCGCGAAGTGGACTCCGTCACGTACGGCGTCGATCGCGGCGGACGTGGCGTCGCGGGCGCCGCGCATCTTCGTCGGCGGGTAGTCCATCGAGCCGGAGCAGTCGACCATGATCGCCACGGCCGCGTCCGGGGTCTGCCCCACCGAGTAGAGGTGCGGGGCGCTCACCGCGGACCCCACCGTGCCGCCGCCGGTCGAGGTGACCGTGGCGATCGCGTTGACCTCGCGTGCGCCCTCCGCCATGTACTCGTTCTGGTACACGTCGACCGAGAACTGCGGCACGTTCGACTTCGAGAAGTTGGCCATGGATCCCTGCTCCCCCTATACGTTCCCTCCGGCTTCCCCAAGCCGGAGGGTGATAAGTGCGCGTGGCAGGCCGCCCGTTGCGGGGGCCGCCTCTAGGCCCTGTCGTCGGACTCCCGTCTGCCCCGCGACGCCATGCACGCACTCTCGCCGCACCGGGCGCAGACCCAAGTACGGTCCAGTACGAGGGTCTACGCCCGGCACGCCGAGAGCACGCACCTGACGCCGCGGGGCCCGCCCTCCGGGCGGACGACGGGAGTCCGACGACAGGACCTAGGCCGATCCTGCCCCTTGCGGCACGACACGGAACGGCAGAATCGCCACTGTTACGTTGTCGTGGCCCCCGCCGTCCAGGGCGTGGCCGACCAGGACCTGGGCGCTGTGCAGCGGGCGCAGGGCGGAATCGACGGGCACGGCGCGTGCCATTTCCTCCACCGCTTCCGCGTAGTTCCACAGTCCGTCCGTGCATACGACCACTACACCCGCACGGTCCGGCTTGAAGGAAGCGGTGTGCGGCTCCAGTTCGTACGCGTCGGCGCCGAGCCAGCCCGTGATGGCGTGGGCGCGCTCGTCCGCGTACGCCTCCGCCTCGTTCATCAGACCCGCCGCCACCATCTGAGCGGCCCACGAGTCGTCCTCCGTGAGCCGGACGGTCGGGCCGCTGCGGTCGTCGGGGACCCAGTACGCGCGGCTGTCGCCGACCCAGCCGACGACCAGGAGGCCACCGGCGATGATCGAGCCGACGAGCGTGCACGCGGGCGCGTTCTGGTGCGGGGAGTGCTCCCTGGCCTGAGTGGGCTCCGCGGCAAGGGCGTTGACGGCGTCGGCCGCCGACAGGATCGCGTCGTGCATCGCCTGCTGCGGGTGCGTGCCGCGCGGCAGGGCGGCGAGCAGCGATTCGTTGGCCGCGCGTGACGCGGCGAGGGAGGCCTCGTCGGGGCGGGTCGCGGACGAGACACCGTCGCAGACGATCGCGACGACGGCGGGGGAACCGTCCGGCAGTGCGGCCGACGAGATCGCGAACGCGTCCTCGTTGCGGTGGTGGCGCAGGCCCCGGTCGCTGACCGCGGCGACCGCGTCGAGCTCCTGCTCCATGTGGTCGCGCTCACGCGGCTGGGCGTGCCCGCAGTTCTCGCAGTAGCCGTCCGGGTCCACGCGGCCCGAACGGCACGCCACGCAGAGCTTGGTGCCCGCGGGCGGCGTGGGGTCGGCCAGGACCGCACGGGGATCGGCGGGCTCGGGCTCCGGCGGGGCGGCGGGCGCGGGCAGGGGGTACTCGTCCGGCTCGGCGGGCCGGGGGACGGGAGCGTCCGTACGAATGTCTCCCGCGTCCCGGGCCTCGCCCGCGTTCGGGGAGAGCTCACCGCCCGACGACTCCGTGACCGGCAGGTCGGTGGGCAGGTGCGCGGGCACCGGCATGTCGGAGCTGTCCACGTCCGGGGCGATGGGCCACTGCGACGACGCGTCGGGCGGCGGCGCGGACGACGAGCCGTTCATCGCGACGGTGGGGCGGTCGTCCGACCCCACCGGCTGCGCCGACAGGTCGTACCCGCACGCGCCGCAGAACAGGTCACCCGCTTCCAGCGGCTCTTCGCAGCCGGGGCACGTGGAACCCGCCCCGGCAGTCTGCTGGTGCATCTGCGACATCTTCACACCCACGTCCGAGGGCGGAAACGGTTGGCCCGTTCCACCAGTTCGATCCTTTCCTCGCCACCCTGTGCGAGCCGGGCAAGCGTGCGGTACGAGCGCTCCAGGCCGAACCGGAGGCCGCGCTCGTCCAGCTCGCTGCCGAGCAGCACGGTCCGCGAGCCGCCCGCCGGTGCAGCGGGTGCTGCCGGTGGAGCGGCGGCGTGACCTGAGTGCCTACCGGAGAGTACCCAGTCCAACGCGGTGCCGAGGACCTCGGTGGAGAGCCGCTCACGGCGCACGGCGTCCAGGCCGAAGCCCGCGAGGGCGTCCACCTGCCCCGCCGCCGCCGTCAGGTCGTCGAGGAAAAGGGCGCCGGGTGACGGCGTGGTGGCCAACGTCATACGGTGGCGCAGCCTCGCCCGCACCGCTGCCACGCGGGCCGCGGTGTAGTGGATCGAGGCCTCGGGGACCGACTCCAGGGTCTGCACGGCACCGCGCCGGTCGTCCGCGGCGAGCTGCACGCGCGCCAGGCCGAACGCCGCGCTGACATAGCTCGGGTCGGTGGCCCATACGAGGCGGTAGTACTCGGCCGCGTTGTCCAGCTGCTCCAGGACCTCCGCGCAGACGCCCAGGGCCAGCTTGGGCGCGGGCTCGCCGGGGAACGCGTCGTACACGGCGTCGAAGGACAGCGCCGCGTTCTCGTGGTCACCGGTCGCGAGCGAGGCGACACCGCGGTACCAGACCACCCGCCAGTCGTCCGGATGCTGTATCTCAAGATCGGTCAACGCCTGTGCGGCCGAATCCAGTTCACCCATGGCGAGGCGGGCCCGCAGCCCGCGAAGCCGCAGCTCCACGGAGTCGGAGGGCGCGGCCCGCAGGGCGGTGATCAGCTCGGCGGGCGCGGAAGCCATCAGGCCGGCGAGGAACCCGGCGTTCGGGTCGTTAGGGTCGACGCGCGGCACCGGCAGGGCCAGCGCCGTCGCGGGGGCGTCGAGCGCGCGGACGATCCGGGCCGGCGGGGCGGCCGGGGGCACGGGCGGCGACGCGATCGCCGGAGTGCCGCCTGCCTGGCCGTTGCTCTCGCCCGCCGTCAGCGCGGGTCGGCCCTTGCGCCGCCCCTGGGGCAGTACGCGTACCCCGAACTGCGATACGTCGCCGGTCAGTTCGGCGAACAGCTCCGTGTCCGTGACCTTCACCTCGGGCCCGAACAGGGTGGAGAGCGCGGGGCGCGGCCGGCCCGTCTGGAGGGCCACGACCTCCCTCAGGACGCCCGTGAGCTGCTCCGCCATCTCCTGCGCCGATGCGAACCTGCGGGCCGGGTCCGGGTCGGTGGCGCGCACGAGGAGGCGGTAGAAGGACTCGTACGTGCGGAAGACCTCGATGTTGTCGGGGTCCGGAAGGGAGTCCACGAAGACGTTCGTGTAGCCCTGGAAGTCGAAGGTGAGCACCGCGAGGGTGCGCGCCACCGTGTACAGGTCGGAGGCCACCGACGGGCCCAACTCGGCGACTTCGGGGCCCTGATAGCCGACCGTTCCATAGATGGCCGACTCGTCGTCGTCCATGCGGCGGACCGCGCCCATGTCGATCAGCTTGAGCTGGTCCTCGGTCTGGATGGCGTTGTCGACCTTGAAGTCGCAGTACAGGAGATTGCGGCTGTGCAGATGGCCGAGCGCCTCAAGCGCCTCGATGCCGAACGCGCAGGCCTGCTCGACGGGCAGCGGGTCGCGCTTGCCCTGCGCCGTGCGGCGTTCGTTGGCGATCTCCTTGAGGGACTTGCCGCCGACGTACTCCATGACGATGTAGCCGTCCATGGAGCCCGTGCGCTGGTCGAGGTGCTCGACGAAGTTGTAGATGCGCACGATGTTGCTGTGCTCGATCTCGGCGAGGAAGCGGCGCTCGGAGATCGCGGCGGCCATCGCGTCCTGGTCGCCCGTGTCGAGCAGGCCCTTGAGGACCACCCAGCGGTCGGAGACCGCGCGGTCGACGGCGAGATAGACCCAGCCGAGCCCGCCGTGCGCCAGACAGCCCACGACCTCGTACTGGCCGTGCACGATGTCGCCCGTGTTCAGCTTCGGCACGAACGAGTACGGGTGGCCGCACTTGGTGCAGAACCCCTCGGTGCGCCCTGGCCGTTCACCGCGCGCTCGGCCCACCGGCGCCCCGCAGTCGGAGCGCGAGCAGAAGCGCTTGCGCTCGGGGACCTCGGGGTTCTCCTGCACGGCCTGGCGGGGATCGGGGCGCGGCACCTCGGGCACAAGCACCAGGCCCACGCCCAGCCTGCTGCGCGCCGACGAACCGGCCCCCGAGCCCGAGCTGCGCACCGAGACCGAGCGGGACGTCGTGCTGCCGGACAGCGAGCGCGAGAGCCGCCCCGACACCGAACGGCGCGAGGACTGGGACCTGGACGACGAGCGCGACGAGGCGCGCGAGCTGGACCGGGAGCTGCTGCTGCCCGACCCCTTGCCGCCGCCGGTGATGCCGGTCGGGGGCGAGGACACCATGCCGGTCGGCGAGACGACCGGGGCAAGGCCGCAGGTGTCGCAGTACAGCTCGCCGCCGCCCACGTCCTCGTACGACCCTGTGCATCCGGGTCGCTGGCACTTCCGCTGCTCGCTCATGCTTCCCCCCTCCGGTCGGTGGGACCGCCCTGTTGCGGCACCCGCGGCGCAAGGACTTCTGCGGCCGCCTGCTGATAACGAAGCACCGCCTGTTCGGCGACGCGCAGATCGCAGGGAGCGCTCCACAGCATCCGTCGCGCCGCGTCGTACTTCTCGACCAGGAGCGGGTCCTCCGCGTGGCCGAGCCGGGCGACCTTCGCCTTGTACGCGTCCAGACGGCCGCGCAGCTCCGCGCGTATCGCCAGGGGCTGGGTGACCGCGGTCAACGACTCGCGGGCGCGCATCAGTTCGTCCTCGGCCTTCTCCTCCAGGGACTCAAGGAGCGGGGAGAGCCGGTGCCACTGGGCGTGCCTGCGGTAGTCGGAGGCCATGGCCAGCTGTTCCTGCAACGCGGTCGAAGGACCGCTGACGGCGGGCACTTCGGAAGCGGCGATCTTGGCGAGGACCTCGCCGCGCGCGGAGCGTGCCTCGGCGAGGGTGCGGTCGGCGCGCGAGAGCACGTCACGCAGCCTGCCCAGGCGCAGCTCCGCGTCCTGCCGGACGGTGAGCACCGCGTCGATCTCACGGCGTACGTCCTCCAGGGCGCGGGCCTCGCGGTCGTACCGCTCGGTGTGCGGACGGCCGCCGCCGGGGGCCGAACTGCCCGGTGCGGGCTGCCAGAAGGCCAGCGGATCGGAGATCACCTGCTCGCGAAGGCGCGTCAGCTCCGCCGTGATCCGCTCCAGGTCGTCGCCCGCGGGGTGCTCGCCGGGGCGTACGCCCACGGAGTGCGCGAGCTGGCGGGTGCGGTGCAGTTCGGCGGCCAGGAGGTCTATGCGGGCGGGCAGCGCGGACCAGACCGCGTCGGCGGCCACGACCATGTCGAGCGAGTGCGCGTACAGGTCGTTCATCCGTGCGACGAGTTCGATGAGCGTGAAGCGTTCGGTGAGCTTGGCCGGGCCGGTGATCGAGGCCGACGGTGCGGGGGCGGCGCCGCCGGCGACAGTGACGCTCTCACCGCGAAGCAGCTCGGTCAGCTCCACCAGGTCGTCCCTGCCCGGCCAGCGTCTGCGGGCCCGTGTCTCGTGCGCCGTGCGCAGGGCGGCGGCGTACGCGTCGAAGTACGCCCACAGGAGGGTGATCTGCTGCTCGGTGGACTGCCAGCGCTCCTGTGTGGTGCCGGTGAGACCGGCGCCTTCGAGGAGTCGGCGGCCCGCATGATCCTGAAGGGCGAGGAGCGAGGTCTCGATCGCCTCGTGCTCGGCGTCGAGCCGCGCCAGCGCACGGTCCACCTCGTCCCGGTCCATCACAGGACCGGGGGGTCCCGCGACGCTCATCGATCACCTCTCCGCTCTGCGTTGCTGTGCACGTCCGGCTCAGTCGCTGTACTTCGGTGCGGGCGGTCCCGCCGATTCGCCGAGTGCCGGCTTCAGCCACTTGTCGTAACTCTTCTGCCAGCCGCTCTTGCGGTAGTCCTCAAGGACTTGGTTGACCCGGCGCACCAGGTCGTCCTCGCCCTTCTCCGGCTTCTTCATCGCCACGCCGTAGTACTCGGTGTTGAGCGGCGCGTCGCCCTTGAGTTCGACCGTCGGGTCCTGCGCGGCCTGGCTCGCGGCGAGCGCGCTGTCGGTCACGACGGCGTCCACCTCGCCGAGCTGGAGCCTTACCAGGCAGTCGAGTTGGTTGGGGACCGTGGTCCCGATGTCGGCATCGAGGCCCTTCTTCTTGAGCTCGCCCAGCTTGGTGAGCGCGGTGGAACCCTTCGCGGAGCAGACCTTCTTGCCGTCCAGTGTGTCGTCGAACCCGGTGATCTTCGACGACTTGGGGGCGAGGACCTGCTGGCCCGTCTTGAAGTAGGCGGTGGAGAAGGAGACGTCCTTCTCGCGCTCGCAGGTGATCGTCATGGTCCGTACGACCATGTCGACCTGGCCGGTCTGTATCGCCTTGACGCGCTGGTTGGTGGGGATGGCGCGGAAGAGCACGGCGTCGCGGTCGCCGAGGAGCTCCTCGGCGATCTTGTGCGCGAGGTCGATGTCGAAGCCTTCGAGCGTCGCCGTCGCCTTGTTCGGGTCGCGATATCCCCAGCGGTAGCTGTTCTGGTCGACGCCGACGATGAGCTTCTTGACCTTGCGGTCGCGGATGGCCTCGATCGTCGGGCCGTCCTTGTCGTCGGGGGAGAGGCTCTCCTCCGGGCTCTCGCACTCCTCGGCGCGCGCGGGAGCGCCCTTGGCGGAAGCCGGGGACGCCTGGTCCGCGCCCTTGTCGGACCTGACCGCGCTGCCGGCCTCCGGCAGCACCAGCATGAGGGAGCCTGTGAGCGCGCAGGCCACCGCCATGGCGGCAGCTCCGCCCCAGCCGCGCAGCCTCGCCAGTCCTTGCGTACGCATCGTCCGCTCGCCCCCTCTCACCTGTACTCCGACAGCCTGCGCCCGACGCCGAGCACGGCACCGGCGGCGGCGAGCACCGCGAGCACGGCGGCGCCCACCGGGAGCCCGGACATCGCTCCCTTGCCGTCCTTGGCCGCCTGCTCGAATTCGTTCCGCTCGTGCGTCAGCGCGACTTCGAGCGCCTTGTCCACGTTGTCGAAGCACTCGCCGGTGGGTTCGTCGTCCTTGTCGCCGACGACCTTGGCGAGCGCTCCCTTGTAGTCGCCCGCGTCGTCGCTGTCCCGCGCGGTCTTGTGGCGGTCCTTCCAGACCCCCACGTTCTTCGCGGCCTCCTCGACGGGGTTCTTGCCCGCGGCGTTGTCGGCCACGTCCACGGCCTCGCCGAGCAGCCCGCTGTCCGCGCTGCCGAGCTGCTTCATCTGCGCCTGGTAGGCGACGTCGAACTTGTCCTTGATGTCCTTCTTCGCGCCGACCTCGACGGTCTCGGCGCCGCGGCTGACCAGCGTGAGGTTCTCGTTGCTGCGGGCCTTCAGCGAGCTGATGCGGGCGTCGTTCAGGACGTTCAGGGACTTCACGCCGTGGTCGTACGAGTCGCCGAGGCCCGAGCGCGCGAAGCTGTGCCCGCCGACCAGCCAGAGCAGCACGATCGCGGACGCGGCGGTGGCGGCGACCAGGCCGTGGTTCAACACGCGGTTCGTCCGGCGGTAGTTGCGGCGCTGGGCCCAGAACAGGGCGCCGAGCGTGAGCAGGCCGAGGGCGATGGCGAACCAGGGATACGGCTTCGCGTCCTCGTAGTCCGCGTTCAGCCGCTGCTTCTCCACGGTGTAGAGCTGCTCGGCGGCCGGGAGCATCTGGGTCTGCATCTTGTCGTTCGCGTACCGCAGATAGGCGCCGCCCAGCGGGAGGCCCTGGCGGTTGCTCGCGCGGGCCCGCTCGATCAGGCCGGTGTACTCCGGGAGCAGCTTGTTCAGCTTGCTGACCGAGTCGGCGGCCGATGAGCCCGAGCCCGCGTTCGACGCGGCGTTCGCCAGCTTCTCGGAGGCCCGCTCGATGTCGTCCTTGTACCGCTTGCGCACGTCGGCCGGTTCCTGGCCGCCCGCGAGGAAGCCGCTGGACGCGGCGGTGTTGGCGTCGGCGAGGGAGCGGTAGATGGCCGCCGCGTCGTCGCTCAGCGGCTGGCTGCGGTTCAGGACGCTGTTCGCGGCGTCCGAACGCTCCGACATCTGCCAGGTGGTGACCGCGCCGAACGCGATGACGAGCAGCGCGAGGACGGCGCCGATGATCCGCAGCTTGCCGGGCTCCGTGGTCGCCGCAGCGCGCAGCCGGTCGCGGCCCTCGACCCAGGCGGGGCGGCGGGGCGGTGCGCTCTGCACGGTCTGCGCGGGTGCCGCGGAGCCGTGTCCTGCCTGAGGCGGGACGGTGGGCATCGTCGGCGCTGCCTGTCCCGGCGGCGCGGCGCTGCCGCTTGGCGGGTATGTCACCTCGACCTCGACCTCCCCCTTGGTCATCGGACGTTCACTTCCGCCCGGCGTGCGCGGTGCGGGAAGAAGTGCACGGGCGCAAGTATCGCCGCAGGGAGTGACATCCGCACAGGCATTGACTGGATCTTGTTCTGATCATCGTGTCCGGACCCCCTGTCCGGACACGCGAAGATCGCACACCACCCCTTCCCTTCAATACGCGATTCAGTGCGGTTCGGTTCCCTGCCGGGCCGATGAACCGAGCTGCTTCAGACCCCCACGCCACCCTCGTACTGCCCCCGCACGCGCGCGTGCACCTCGGTGGGCGCCCCCACCTGGTCGAGGCCGAGCAGCGCGGCGCCGAGCACGGGACGGGCGACGACCACGCGGGCCACCGCCTTGGGCGCCCGGTCGGCGAGCAACGCCCGGATGCGGTCGTCCAGTTGCGGATGGCGCGCGGCCAGGACGCTGCCGCCGAGCAGTACGGGCGTCTCCTCGCCGAGCAGGTCCAGGCGGTCCAGGGCCACGGTCGACATGGCGACGACCTCGTCGGCCATCCGGTCCACCAGGGAGCGCGCCACCGCGTCGCCCGCCGCCGCCGTGGCGAAGAGCACCGGCGTCAGCTCGTGCCGCCGCACGGGGGCGATGGCGCCCAGGTGCAGCGCCTCGATCAGCGCGTACATGGAGGGCAGGCCGAAGTGCGCGGGCAGCGCCTCGCGCAGTGCGGTCGCGTCGCCGCGGCCGTCCTCGGCCCGCGCCGCGTGCCAGAGCGCCTCCTCGGCGAGGCCGCCCCCGCCGCCCCAGTCGCCGGAGATCCGGCCGATGGCGGGGAAGCGCGCGGTACGCCCGTCGGGCAGCATGCCCACACAGTTGATGCCCGCGCCGCACACCACGGCGACGCCCCGCGGCTCGGCGTCCTCCAGGAGTCCGGCCCGCAGTATGGCGAAGGTGTCGTTGCGCACGTCGACCGAAGGCCCCCACGCGCGCCTGCGCAGGGCGGCGGCCAACTCCCGCTCCTCGACGGGCAGATCGGCGTTGGCGAGGCACGCGGACACATGGCCCACGGAGTCGACGCCCGCCTCGGCCAGGGCCCGCGTCACCGCCTCCTCCAGGATGTCCACCGCGGTCTCGACGCCGACCTGGGGCGGCTGGAACCCGCCGCCGCGTGCCGAGCCGACGACCTCGCCGTCGGCCGCGACCACCGCGACGTCGGTCTTGCTGTTGCCCGCGTCGATCGCGAGCACGCTCATGCCTACGCCCACGCCAGGTGCTCCCGGTTGTGCGCGATCAGCCGGTCGGTGAGCGCTTCCGCGTACGCGTACTGGCCGACCAGCGGGTGGGCGAGCAGCGCCTTGAAGACCCGCTCCCGGCCGCCGTGCAGGGCCGCCTGGAGGGCCAGGTCCTCGTACCCGGTGACGTTCGCGATCAGCCCGGCGTACAGCGGGTCCAGCTTCGGCACGGCAAGGGGCTTGGCGCCCTTGCCGTCGACCGTGGCCTGCACCTCGATGACGGCGTCGTCCGGCAGGAACGGCAGCGTGCCGTTGTTGACGGTGTTCACCACCTGGTAGGGGCTGCCGCCGTTGCCGAGCAGCGATGCCGCCAGGTCCACGGCCGCCTCCGAGTAGAAGGCGCCGCCGCGCTTGGCGAGCAGCTCCGGCTTCTCGTCCAGCGTCGGGTCGCCGTACATCTCCAGCAACTCGCGCTCCATCTGGGCCACTTCGGCGGCGCGCGACGGCTTGGTCCGCAGCTCCTCGACCACGGCGTCGTGCTGGTAGAAGTAGCGCAGGTAGTACGAGGGCACGACGCCGAGCCGGTCGACGATCCCGCGCGGCATGCGCAGGTCCGCGGCGACCGCGTCCCCGTGCTCGGCGAGCAGCTTGGGCAGGATGTCGTCGCCGCCGGGCCCTCCGAGACGTACGCCCGTCTCCCACGTCAGGTGATTGAGCCCCACGTGGTCGAGGTGCACCTCGCCCGGCGCGACGTCGAGCAGCTTGGCGAACTTCCGCTGGAAGCCGATCGCCACGTTGCACAGGCCGACGGCCTTGTGCCCGGCCTGGAGCAGCGCCCGGGTGACGATGCCCACCGGGTTGGTGAAGTCGATGATCCAGGCGTTCGGGTTCGTGCGCCGTACGCGCTCGGCGATGTCCAGGACGACGGGCACGGTGCGCAGTGCCTTCGCCAGGCCGCCCGCGCCGGTGGTCTCCTGGCCGACGCAGCCGCACTCCAGGGGCCATGTCTCGTCCTGCTGCCTGGCCGCCTGCCCGCCGACGCGCAGCTGGAGCAGGACCGCGTCGGCGTCCGCGACGCCCGCGTCCACGTCGGACGTGGTGACGATGCGGCCGGGGTGCCCCTGCTTGGCGAAGATGCGCCGTGCGAGCCCGCCGACGAGTTCGAGACGGTCGGCGGCCGGGTCGACGAGGACGAGTTCCTCGATCGGCAGGCTGTCCCTCAACCGTGCCAATCCGTCGATGAGTTCGGGTGTGTAGGTCGACCCTCCGCCGACCACTGCGAGCTTCATATCGGTTCTCAGCCCTTTACTCCGGTGAGGGTGACGCCTTCGACGAAGGCCTTCTGTGCGAAGAAGAAAACGAGGATGACGGGCGCCATGACGAGCAGCGTCGCGGCCATGGTCATGTTCCAGTTGACGGCGTGGGCGCTCTTGAAGGATTCGAGGCCGTAACTCAGTGTCCAGGCGCCGGGGTTCTGGGCGGCGTAGATCTGCGGGCCGAAGTAGTCGTTCCAGCAGTAGAAGAACTGGAAGAGCGCGATCGCGGTGATGCCGGGCTTGGCCATCGGCACGACGATCTTGATCATGGTGCGGAACTCGCCGCAGCCGTCGACCTTCGCCGACTCGATGTACTCCTTGGGGATCGTCAGGAGGAACTGACGGAGCAGGAAGATCGAGTACGCGTCGCCGAACGCCATCGGGATGATCAGCGGCCACAGGGTGCCCGACAGGTGGAACTGCTGGGCCCACACCAAATACATCGGGATCACGATGACCTGCGGCGGCAGCATCATCGTCGAGATGACGAGCAGCATGGCGGTGCGCCGGCCGCGGAAGCGGAACTTGGCGAGCGCGTACGCGACGGGGATCGCCGAGCAGACGGTGAACAGGGTGCCCAGGCCCGCGTACATCAGCGAGTTGCGCCACCAGTCCAGGAAGCCCGGCGTCTCGAAGACTTCCCTGTAGTTCGACCAGTGCCAGGAGTCGGGCCACAGGTCGCCGCTCATGGCCTGCGAGTCGCTCATCACCGACGTCAGGAAGACGAAGACGAACGGCAGGACGAAGAGCAGCGCGACGCCTATCGCCACGCTGTGCACGGCGATCCAGTGCAGGACGCGCTTGCGGCGGGCGCGGGCGGCGGCGGGGCCCCGAGCCGGGGCGGTGCGTTCGGGCGCGGTGGGCGCGGTGAGCGTCGTGGTTGTCATGATTCCTCAGTCCTCCGCCGAGAGCAGCCCGGAGCGCTTGCGCATCAGGAGCAGCGTGACGGCCATGGCGATGGCGAAGAGCACGAGCGAGAGCACGCACGCGGCACCGGTGTTGAAGTTCTGGAAGCCCATCTGGTAGACGAGCTGGGGGACCGTGAGGGTCGAGTGGTCCGGGTAGCCGGGCTGGATCACCGATCCGGGACCGATGTTGACGCCGGACGCGACCTTCCCCGCGACGAGGGCCTGCGTGTAGTACTGCATGGTCTGCACGACGCCCGTGACCACCGCGAACATCACGATCGGGGTGATCGCGGGCCAGGTGACGTAGCGGAACTTGGCCCATGCCCCGGCGCCGTCGAGGTCGGCCGCCTCGTACTGCTCCTTGGGCACGTCGAGCAGCGACGCCATGAAGATCACCATCAGGTCGCCGATGCCCCACAGGGAGAGCAGCACCAGCGAGGGCTTGGCGGTGTCCGGGTCGTTGAACCAGTTGGGCCCCGATATCCCGACCGCGTCGAGGATCTCGTTCACCGGACCCGTGCCGGGGTTGAGCAGGAAGACGAAGGCGACGGTGGCGGCCACCGGCGGGGCGAGGTAGGGGAGGTAGAAGGCGGTGCGGAAGAACCCGGCGCCCGTCTTGATCTTCGTGATGAGCAGCCCGAGTGAGAGCCCGAAGACCACCCGCACGGCCACCATGATCACGACCAGCCAGAGGGTGTTCCACAGGGCCGGGCCGAACAGGGGCATCTGGTCGAACACGTACTTCCAGTTCCGCAGGCCCACGAAGGTGGGCTCCTTGATCTGGTTGTAGTGCATGAACGAGAAGTAGACGGTGGCGATCAGCGGATACGCGAAGAAGACGCTGAAGCCGACCAGCCAGGGGGAGAGGAATCCGAGCGTGCGCAGTCTGCGGCGCGCCGGGTTGGAGAGGGAAAGTGCCATGGCGGGGTCCTCAGCTCAGCTCTTCGACTGGAGGGTGTCGGCGTCGATCTGCTCGTCGAGCTTCTTCAGGCGCCCTCGCAGATCACCCACGCGTCCGGCCTCGACGGCGTACGAGAAGTCCCCGAGCGAGACGACGTAGGCGCCGCCGTTGACGGAGGGCGGCAGGGCCTTGCTGTGCTTGTTCCGCAGGATGTCGAAGAAGGTCCGGAAGGTCGGATCGGCGTCCAGGTCCGGCGACTTGAGCGCCGCGAACGTGGAGGGCACGTTGTGGATGGCGTTCGCGAAGTTCACGACCTGCTTGGTGTCGGCGGTCAGGAACCGCACCAGCTCCCACGCGGCGTTCTGGTGCTTGCTGCTGTGCGCGATCCCGGCGACGGTGCCGGTGATGAAGCCGCGTCCGTAGGTGTCGGCCTGGTCGTCGGGGACGGGCAGCGGCGCCACGCCCCAGTCGAACTTCGCCTTCGCCTCGTCCAGCATCAGGCCGCGCCACTCACCGTCCAGGTGCATGGCGACCTTGCCGGTCAGGAAGGCGTTCTGGGTGGACATCTCGTCGCCGAAGGTCAGCCGGAACCGCTCCAGGTCGTCGAATCCGCCCTGGGCCGCGGCGAGTTGCCGGGCGGTCTTGAAGAACTGGTACGTCTTCGGCTCCTCGGCGAGGCGCGAATTTCCTTCGGAGTCGAAGTACTGGGGGCCCCACTGCGCGAAGAGGCGGTCAGGGCTGTTCTGGTAGAAGCGGAAGTTGGGGAGATACCCGACCTGCTTGTACGAGTTCCTGCCGCTGCGCACGGTCAGCTTCTTGGCGACCTTCTTGAACTCGGACATCGTGCGCGGCGGGCGCTCGATCCCCGCCTTCTTGTAGGCGTCCTTGTTGTAGTACATCCCGTAGGCGTCGGCGAGCAGGGGCAGGGCGCACTGGTTGCCGCGGTAACTCGTGTAGTCGAGCAGGGTCTTGGGGAACACCTTGCGCTTGTCGAGGCCGGTCTTCTTCATGAACGGATCGAGGTCCGCCCACATCCCGGAGTCGCAGTACTGGCCCACGTTGTTGGTGGTGAAGGACGACACCACGTCCGGGGCCTTGTCGCCGCCCGCCCGCAGGGCCTGGTTGACGGTCTCGTCGGAGACGTTCCCGGTGGCCTTCACCTTGATGTTCGGGTGCAGCTTCTCGAAGCGGTCGATGCTGTCGTTGACGGCCTTGACCTCGCCGGGCGTCGACCAGCCGTGCCAGAACTTCAGGGTGACCGGCTTGGTCGGGTCGTCGTTCGCGCTGCCGACGCTCGGGTTGGCGCAGCCGGAGAGCAAGAGGCCGGCTGCGGCGAGCGCCGCGGACGCGCAGGTGGGCATGCGCCATCGCGGCATGGCGGACTTCCTTTACGGGGGAGGGGAGTTGAGGTGCGGGGAGGGGCAGGGAGGGGCAGGCCGTCGTGCTCAGGCCGTGTCGAAGACCTGGTCGCGGGCCTGGGTGAGCGCCGAGCGCAGGGCGCCGGTGAGGATCGGGTCGCCGTCGAGTTCGCTGATCCGGATCTGCGGGCGAGGCAGGGCGAGCCCGGTCAGCTCCTCCTCGACCCTGGCGCGCAGCTTGTCGCCGCCCGCCTGGGCCACCGAGCCGGAGAGCACGACGAGTTCGGGGTCCACGACGGCGACGACCGCGGCGATGCCGGTGGCGATGCGCCGTGCGACCTCGCCGAGCGCGGCGTCGTCGGCCATGACCTGCGCCAACGTCGCCCCGCCGCCGGTGAGTTCGCGCACGACGTACGCGGAGACGAGGCTCTCGAAGCCGCCCCCGCCCCCGCCGCCGTCCTGAGGGCCGGTGCGCACCAGGGGAGCGCCCGGCAGCGGCATGTAGCCGATCTCGCCCGCGCCGCCGGTCGCGCCCCGCAGCAGGGTGCCGCCGAGCACGATGGCGGCGCCGACGCCCTCGTCGAGCCAGGTCAGCACGTAGTTGTCGTTGTCCTGCGCCGCGCCCTCGTACTGCTCGGCGACAGCGGCCAGATTCACGTCGTTCTCGATGTCGACCGGCGTGCCGAGCACCGCGGCGAGGTCGTCGCGCAGGGTGCGGGAGTGCCAGCCCGGCAGGTGCGGGGCGTACCGCAGCGCACCGGTGTGGGGGTCGATGGCGCCGGGGGTGCCGATCACCGCGGCCCGCAGGTCCTCGTGGCCGAGGCCCGCCTGGCGCAGCGCCTCGTCGACGGCCTCGGTGACCAGCTGGGCGGTGCGGTGGCGCACGTCCTCGGCGACGGCGACGGCCTCGACGCGTGCCTGGCCGAGAACGGTGCCGGTGATGTCGGCGACGAGCGCGGTGATCCCGGTGGGGTTCGCGGACAGCGCGGCGACATGGCCGGCGCCCGGGTCGATCTCGTACAGCAGGGCGTTGGGCCCCGGACGTCCGCTGAGGCTGCCCGTGGTGTGCACGAGACCTGCTGCCTCCAGGCGCCCGAGCAGCTGCGAGGTGGTGGGCTTGGAGAGCCCGGTCAGCTCGCCGATGCGGGTGCGGGTGAGCGGGCCGTGCGCGACGAGCAGGTCGAGCACCGCCCGGTCGTTCATGGCGCGCAGGACGCTCGGCGTGCCCGGGGTCCCCGGAGTGCTGCCTGCTGCTGCCATCACGACACCTGCCTCTTGCCTCTTGTGCAACTGTTAGGAAACTTTCCAATTCGTGAGGACCGTACGGCTGGCGTGAATGAGGCGTCAATAGCGGATGCTCCTGCGGCAACCAAGTCGTTACCTGGTGGAGCCGGTGTTGCACAGGGTGCACGCGAGGCGTTCGGCCAGGGGGCCCGCCGCGGGCCGGGAACTCCACTCGGCCACCGCCCAGTTGGCCACCACCACGCTTCACCGCGGAGATCCCCGGCGCATATCCTCACGTCTGTTCGACCGACCAGGCAGGACGACCGGGGGACAAGACCACCATGACCAGTGCGACCGGCGGGGGCCACGCCGACGAGGGTGCCGAAGACACCGGGGGAGGCATCAAGCCGCTCACGGCGGGCGATCCGCCCCGGATAGGGCCCTATCTCCTGCTCGGGAGGCTGGGGGCGGGCGGCATGGGCCGGGTCTACCTCGCCCGTTCCGAGAGCGGCCGCACCGTCGCGGTGAAGGTCGTCCACGAAGAGCACGTCACGAACGCTCAGTTCAGGGCCCGCTTCCGCCGGGAGATCGACGCCGCGCGGCGCGTCGGCGAGCGCTACACCGCGCCCGTGCTCGACTCGGACCCGGACGCCGAGCACCCCTGGGTGGCCACGGGGTACGTCCCCGGCCTCTCCCTCGAACAGGTCGTACGCGGCCACGGCCCGCTCCCGGCGAAGTCCGTGCACGCGCTCGCCGACGGCCTGCTGCACGCGCTCCAGGACATCCACACGGCCGGGATCGTCCACCGCGACCTCAAGCCGTCCAACGTGATGCTCACCGTGGACGGCCCCCGCGTCATCGACTTCGGCATCGCCCGCGCCATGCGGACCTCGTCCGTCGAGTCGCTCCTCACCAGCACCGGCATGGTCATCGGCTCGCCCGGCTTCATGGCCCCCGAGCAGATCCGCGGCCAGAGCGCGGGCCCGGGGAGCGACGTGTTCACGCTGGGCTGCGTGCTCACGTACGCGGCCACGGGCGTCCTGCCCTTCGGGCACGGGGTCACCAACCAGCACGCCGTGATGTACCAGATCGTCGAGGCCGAACCCGACCTCGACAAGGTGCGCGACGACGGACTGCGTACGCTCATCGCCCGCTGCCTGGCCAAGAATCCCGACGAACGTCCCACCGTGGACGAGCTGTTGGCGGACCCGGAGCGGACCCGCCCCCAGCCCTCGGCGGCCGCGTGGCTGCCCGCCGAGGTCGTGACGCGCCTCGCCCAGCAGGCGGCAAGGCTCCTGGACGCGGAGGCGGCGGAGCCCGTGCGCGAGGAGGCGCCGCCCGCCGCCGGGGTCCCCGACCGGGAGACGGCGCGGCTGCGCGCGGAGCCGGGCATCCCCGAGGTCGTGGCGGTGGCCGCGTCCGGTGACACCCCGGCGGTCACCTCCGACCAGGAGCGGAAGCGGGCCCGCCGGCGCCGCCCGCTGGTGATCGGGCTCCCGGTGGTCGCCGTGCTCTCCGTGGGAGGCGGCACGTTCGTGGTGATGCAGCCGTTCGGCGGCGACAGCGGAGACCAGGCGTCGCCGCCGTCCAGCAGCTCCCCGGCGGCGCCGGGCCAGGACGCCTCGCCCAGCGGCTCACCGGCCGATGACGGCAAGGGGGACAAGGACGACAAGGGCAAGGGGGACGAGAAGGGGGAGAAGGACGAGAACGGCAAGGACGGGGCGGACGGCAAGGACGGCGAGAGCGCGGCCGACGGCCAGGGCGGGGAGGACTCCAAGGGCTCCGCGGGCTCCTCGGACGGTGCCGCGGGCTCCGACGGGGGCGACGGCACGTCACCCGGCGGCTCGTCCGGCAGCGACTCCGATGCGGGCTCGTCCAGCGGCGCGGGCTCCGGCGACGGCTCGGGCGACCCCGGCTCCGGCTCCGGCGGGGACGGCTCGGACGGCACGGGCGGGGTCCCGTCGTTCTTCGCCGACACCTGGAGGTTCGGCGGCGACTACAACATCGGTCAGCCGGACAAGGTGACCATCTCCGCGAGCGGCTCCGTCCGCCTGGTCCTCGACCAGCAGACCGCCTGCACGTACGCCGCGAAGGTGACGTCGACGACGAGCCAGGGCAGCCGCATCAACGTCGGGACGGCCAGCTTCGTCGGGAGCAGGCCCGCCTACTGCCACCCGACCCTGGACCCCTCGTACTTCACCATCAACGGCAGCGGCGTCCAGCACAACGTGGGCCCCTCCCACGGCGAGGGGTACTACTACAAGCGGGCCTGAGCCCCCGCGCCGCCGCTACTTCGCCAGGTTCGGCGGCGGCGCTATCGGGGAGGCCGCCAGCGACTGCGGCGAGGTCGCGGAGGCGTACGCCGACGGCGCCGCGACACCCGCGGACGGGTCGGCGGGCGCCTCCTCCGTCGCCTGGAGCGGCAGGCCGCCCACGATGCGGATGCCCGCCTCGTCGAAGGCCCGCTTGATGCGCCAGCGCAGCTCGCGCTCCACGCCGAGGGCGTTGCCCGGCATCGTCTTCGCGGAGACCCGCACGACCATCGACTCCAGCAGCACGCTGTCCAGGCCGAGTACCTCGACCGGGCCCCAGAGGCGCTCGTTCCACGGCTCGTCCTTGGCCATGGACTCGCCGACCTCGAGCAGCTTCGCCTGGACCTTCTCCAGGTCCTCGTCCGGGCGCACGGTGACGTCGACGCCCGCCGTGGACCAGCCCTGGCTGAGGTTGCCGATGCGCTTGACCTCGCCGTTGCGGACGTACCAGATCTCGCCGTTGTCGCCGCGCAGCTTGGTGACGCGCAGACCGACCTCGATGACCTCGCCGGACGCCACGCCCGCGTCGATGGAGTCGCCCACGCCGTACTGGTCCTCCAGGATCATGAAGACGCCGGAGAGGAAGTCCGTGACGAGGTTGCGGGCGCCGAAACCGATCGCCACACCCGCGACACCCGCCGAGGCGAGCAGCGGGGCGAGGTTGATCTGGAATGTGCCCAGGATCATCAGCGCGGCCGTGCCCAGGATCAGGAACGACGCCACCGAGCGCAGCACGGAGCCGATGGCCTGCGAGCGCTGGCGGCGGCGCTCCACGTTCACGAGGAGACCGCCGAGCGCCGTGCCGTTCACGGACTGCGCCGTGCGGTTCATGCGATCTATGAGCTTGGTGATGGAACGCCGGATGACCACGCGAAGGACGACGGCGACGGCGACGATCAGCAGGATGCGGAGCCCGATGCCCAGCCACGCCGACCAGTTCTGCTCGACCCAGCTCGCGGCGTTCGTCGCGCTCTCCTGGGCGTCTTCCAAGGTCGGGGACTTCGGCGTCGTCTTGTCGTCCGGGTCCGTTCCGGCTGCTGTCAGGACGGACAGGAACACGGCAGGTACCTCCAGGCATAGCGGCCTGCCCAGGAGATGCACCGGGCAGAGTCACCACACTAACGGGGCATTGTGTGTGGATCGTTGTCATGTTCGAGGGAGAGACGGTGCTCACCTGGGGAAGATGAGGGTGTCGCACTGGTGTGGTCGAAAACACTCCGAGCCCGTTACCAGCGGATGGTGGCGCTTGGACCAGGCATGAGGGGAGACTGGCTACAGATCGTCCCGGCGCGAGCCACGCGCCGCCGGCGTAATAGGAGGCATCCGTGCCGCACGTCCTGGTCCTCAATGCGTCGTACGAGCCATTGGGTGTCGTACCGCTCCGCCGCGCGCTCGTCCTCGTCCTGGAGAACAAGGCTCTCTGCCTCGAGGAATCCGGCGCCTTCATGCACAGCGCAACGCGCACTGTCCCCGCACCCAGCGTGGTCCGCCTCAAGCGGTTCGTCCGGGTCCCTTACAGGGGGCCCGTTCCTCTGACCAGGCGGGCGCTCTTCGCCCGCGACGGCGGTCGGTGTGCGTACTGCGGTGGCGTCGCAACCAGCGTCGACCACGTCATTCCGAAGAGCCGTGGCGGTCAGCACGCCTGGGAGAACGTGGTGGCTTCATGCCGCCGCTGCAACCACACCAAGGCGGACCGCCATCTCCTGGAGCTGGGGTGGCGCCTGCGTCACAAGCCCGCGCCGCCCTCGGGGCTCGCGTGGCGCATCATCGGGACCGGGCACAGGGATCCGCGCTGGCTGCCGTACTTGCAGCCGTTCGGCGCGGATGACGCGATGGCCCGGATCGATGGCATTTCAGCCTAGAAATCGATCCGGGCTCTGTTGTACGCGGCCGCCTGCGCGGGGCCTGTACGTGGCCGTCGGCCGCCGTCACTCCTCGGCGGCCGCGGCCACGGCGTACGCCTCGACCGACCACAGCGAGTAGCCGAACCGCGTGGCCCGCTTGTCGCCCTGCACCCGGATGTAACGAGTGTCACGGGCGTCCATGCGCACCGCCTCGCGGCCGCCCTTGCCGTCCTTCACGGTGGCCGCCGTGCGCCAGGTCTTCCCGTCGGCGGAGGTCTGCACGCGGTAGCCCGCCGCGTACGCGTCCTGCCAGCGCAGGACCACCTGGCCGAGCCTGACCGGCTCGTCGAGCTCCAGCTGCCACCAGGCGCCGTCCTCGGCCGGTGAGGACCAGCGGGTCGTGGGGTCGCCGTCATTGGCGCCGGACGCCGGGAAGTCCTTCGTCTCGTCGCCCGACGAGGAGGCCTTCGCGCCGCGTGCCAGGTCGCGCCCTTCGGTGCGCGGGTAGGCGCGCACCGAGACCGTCCGGGTCTGGCCGTCGAAGGTGACCGGGATCTCGTACGTCCCCGAGCGCGTGCCCGCCGGGACCGTGACGTCGACCGGGACGTCCACCTGCGTGCCGCGCGGCAGCGTGGACTTCTGAGGGGTGCGTACCTCGATGCCCTTGGGGGCCTTCGCCGTGACCTTGCCCTCCACGTCGCCGGGGCGCAGGGACGTCAGCTTCGCCGTGACCCGCTGCGGGCCGCCGCCGATCTCCACGTCGGCCTCGGTGCGGCCCAGCGAGAAGCGGGCGTCGGGGGAGTCGGCGTACCAGGGGACGACGTGGCGGACGGTGCCCTCGATGACCGTGACGCGGACGGCGTCGGCGCGCGGGGCGGTGTCCTTGGACTCGGCGGACTCGGCGGGCTTGGCCTCGGTGAAGCCCGTGCCGGACAGGGCGGCGATGCGGCGCCAGCCCTCGCCCGGGACGTGGGCCTCGATGCTGCCCTTCGTGCCGGGGTCGGTCAGGGCCGTCACCGCCGTGAGGGGGCGGGCGCGGGGGACGCGGACCGTCGCGCGGTCCGACGCCTGCTCGCTGTCGAGCCCCGCCCACGTGCCGTACGCCTTCTGCGACCGCGTCAGGAAGGGCGCGAGGACGCCCTTGCCGACGGTCACCCTGCTCGCCTTCAGGTCCTTCTGGAGCCCGGTCAGGGTGCGCGACGCGCGCCAGGCGGCCGCGCCGTCGCCGGTGGACTGCGCGCGCAGCATGTCGACCGCCGTCTCGCCGGCCTCCCCATAGCGCGCCAACTGCTGCACCCAGGGACGCACCTCGGTGTCGAGGTCGCTGTCGGCGAGCCGCCGCGGCGCCTCCTTCATGACGGTGAAGGCATCCCGCAGGGCCTGTGCGGACTTCTCGATGCGGGCGCCGTCCGTCGTCGTGCGCGCGCGCCAGAAGTCGTCCATGAGCGGGCGCAGGTACGCCGATTCGTCGGCGCCGAGCACGGAGGACGCGTCATTGCCCGCGAGGGCACGCAGGGCGCCGCGCGCCTTCGCGTCGCCGCTCGAGAGGTCGTCGATCGCGGCGAGCCAGGACTCGTGCGGGCGGTAGGCGCGGGGGTTCCAGGCGTAGTCGGCGGCCGTGAACAGGGGGATGCGGGAGGCCGATGGCTGCTCCATGGCGTTGCCGAGCAGCGCCGCCGAGCCGGTGGCCACGGCGGGCTCACGGCCGGTGTAGGGGCCGAGGAAGATACGGTCCTGCGCGAAGTCGTTGACGGGGTAGTTGTCCATCGTCACCAGCGGATGCGAGCCGAACGCCTTGCGGGCGCCCGCCAGTTCACGCCCGGTGATGGTCTTGGGGACCACGCCCACGCCGGTCCACGCCACCTCGATGCCCTCGTCGAGGCGGTCCGCGATGGCGTCGCGGTACTCGGTGGAGCCGTCCTGGTAGTACTCCGTGGGCATCAGCGAGAGCGGCTTCGCGCCGGGGTGGCGCTCGGCCAGGTGCGCCGATACGGCGTTGGCGACGCGGGACTGCGCCTTCGCGGCGGCGTCGGGCCCCGAACCGAAGGCGTCGGCGTCCGCGTCGCAGTGCCACTCGCTGTAGCTGACGTCCTGGAACTGCAGCTGGAAGGCGCGCACGCCCAGGGCCCACATCGCGTCGATCTTGCGGTTCAGGGCCTTGATGTCCTTGTCGGACGACATGCACATGGCCTGGCCGGGGGCGACGGCCCAGGCGAGCGTCACGTGGTTCTGCTTGGCCCGCTCGGCTAGGGCGCGGAAGTCGGCGCGCTGCTCCGCGGGGTACGGCTCGCGCCAGCGTGCCTGGCGGTAGAGGTCGTCGCCGGGGGCGTAGAGATAGCGGTTCTGCTTCGTGCGGCCCATGAAGTCCAGCTGGTCCAGGCGCTGCTCACGGGTCCACGGGGTCCCGTAGAAGCCCTCTGTCATGCCGCGGACCGCGGTGCCGGGCCAGTCGCGGATCTGCACGCCGGGGACGGTGCTCCTGGCGCTGCCCTTCGTGACCAGCTGGCGCAGGGTCTGCACGCCGTGGAAGAGACCGTCCTCTCCCGCGCCCGCGAGGGCGATGGTGTCCTGGCCGCCGATCCGGCCCACCGCGAGGCGGTAGCCGCCGGAGGGCAGGTCGCCGCGGGCACGGGCGCCGAGGGTGCGCAGGGCCTGGTCGGCTCCCGTGCCGTCGGCGCGGACGACGAGCCTCCCGCCGCCCGCGGGCAGCGGGTCGCCGTCCTTGACCTCGGTGATCTCGCGGGCCCCCGCGTCACGCAGGAGGGCACGCAGGGCGTCCATGGCGTACGGGTCCGGGTCCCGGCCGGTGGCCAGGACGACCTCGTCGGTGACGGTGACCTGCGTCCCGGCCGTGGTCATCGACTGGGGGCGGGGCCAGACCGGCGGGAGGGTGCCGTCGCTCTCCCGGTCGTCGTCCGGGGACGTGGCCGGGGTGCCGGGCTTTCCGGGGAGGCCGGGGGCGGCGATGGCGCCGGGGGCACCGGTGAGGGCGCCTGCGATGACGGCGACGGCGATGGCCGCCGCGCCCTTCCTGCGCCGCAGTTGCACGGCCCTCTCCTCGTTGTCCCTCGTCCTGGTGATCACGTGTGGTGCGTCGGTTGTCTCAGGGTGTCACTGAGCCCACCACTCGCGTGGTGGGAGTGTCAACGGGCGTGGGTGTTGTGGGGGTTTTCTTCCCTGTGACATTGGCGGGCCAGGGCCGTGGTCATGGCCGGTGTCATGTCCGGTGTCATGGCCCGGTTCGCTCAAAAGTGCTGGAGGGGCTTGGAATGACTGCCCCGGATCGGGGCAGGGACGGGAGCGGGGAAAAGGAAGATCTTGCGTCCGGGCCCCCACTCAGAGAAACGAATGTGAGTACGCGCACGTTCATACAACGGATATGTCTGCGATCCCGCGTACTGGGTAGGTCTGCCGAAGACCTGCCCCCTGACATTGGAGCCCTACGTGCCCGCTTCCGCGAATCTCCTCCTCGACGCCCTCTCCAAACAGGTGTCCGGTCCCGACTCGGGACTCGACGGATCCTGCGCCTGCGGCTGCCTGGAGCCGCCCCTGACCAGCGAGCCCCCGCTGGCCGACGCCGCACCCCTGACCAGTGAGCCTCCGCTCGCCGACGCCGCCCCGCTGACCAGCGAGCCCACCTCCACCGGCACCGCGTCGGGTCTGGCCTACATGGGGGTCTAAGTGGCCCCACCCGGAGCGACCGGACCCACGACCGGCTCCACCGCCGGGCCCACCGGCCCCACCGGCCCCACCGGACTTTCCCGCCTTGCCGACCTGCATGGCGTGGCGACTTCTTACTCCCCGTCCCCGGACCGAACGGTTCCGGCCGCCGACGCCGCGGTGATCGCGGCCCTGGCCGCCCTCGACGTGGACGCGAGCACCCCCGATGCGGTGCGGCGTGCCCTCACGTCCCGCGAGGCCGAGCTGGCCGCCCGCCTGCTGCCGCCGACGGTCGTGGTGTGGCAGGGGACCCCTGAGGCACCCCCGCCCTGGGCCGGGCTGCCGCCGGGGACGCGGGTGTGGGTGGAGACGGAGTGGGGGGAGCGGGTGGAGTTCCCGGAGATCGCGCCGCGGGGCAATCGGGTGGGTGGGAGGGAGACATCGCCGCGAAGCGGCGCACAGGCAGAGCCACGAGAGGCGCCGCCCCTGCCACTGGGCGTACACCGGCTCCGAGCCACGACCCCGGACGCCCAAACAGCCACCGCCCACTTAATAGTCGCCCCGCACCGCTTACCGCCCCCGCGCGAGAAATCGTACGGAATTCTCGTCCAGCTCTACTCCCTCCTCTCCCGCCGCTCCTGGGGCATGGGCGACCTCGGGGACCTCGCCGAGCTCGCCGCCTGGTCAGGGCGGGCTCTTGGCGCGGGATTCGTGCAGGTCAACCCTTTGCACGCAGCGGTCCCGAAGCCCCAGGACGGAGCGTCCGACCCCTCTCCGTACCGCCCGTCGTCGCGCCGCTTCCCCGACCCCGTCCACCTGCGGGTCGAGGACATTCCCGAGTACGCCCACCTGGAGGGCGAGGCCCGCGATCTGGCCGCGCATCTCACGCGCCGAGCCGCCGCGCTGCGCGAATCCGTCCTCCAGCAGGGCCAGTTGATCGACCGCGACACGGTCTGGGCGCTCAAGCTCAAGGCCCTGGAGCTGATCCGCGAGGTCCCGCTCGGACCCGGACGGCGCGCCGCCTACAACGACTTCCTCGCCGAGCACGGCGAAGCCCTTGAGGACCACGCCACTTGGTACGCGCTCGCCGAGCGGTACGGCCCCGACTGGCACACCTGGCCCGCGCCCCTGCGCGACCCCGCATCGCCCCGGACCGCCCGCGCCCGCCGCGAGTTGATGGATCGCGTGGACTTCCACTGCCGTCTCGCCTGGCTCACCGACGCCCAACTCGCCGCCGCGCAGCGCTCCGCGCGCGACGCCGGCATGGGCATCGGCCTCGTGCACGACCTCGCGGTCGGCGTGCACCCGGCGGGAGCCGACGCCTGGGCGCAGCAGCGGCACTTCGCCGCGGGCATGTCGGCGGGCGCCCCGCCGGACGCGTTCAACGCGCGCGGCCAGGACTGGGGCCTGCCGCCCTGGCGCCCCGACCGCCTGGCCGAGTCCGGGTACGCCCCCTACCGCGCCCTCCTGCGCGCACTGCTGCGCAACGCGGGCGCGATCCGCATCGACCACGTGATGGGGCTCTTCCGGCTCTGGTGGGTCCCGGAGGGCCGCGCGCCCACCGAGGGAACGTATGTCCGGTACGACGCCGATGCGATGCTCGCCGTCCTCGCCCTGGAGGCGCACCGCGCGGGCGCCCTCGTCATCGGCGAGGACCTCGGCACCGTGGAGCCGGGCGTCCGCGAGACCCTCCAGCGGCACGGCGTGCTCGGCACCTCCGTGCTCTGGTTCGAGCGGGACTGGACCGGCACGGGACGGCCGCTGCCGCCCGAGCGGTGGCGCGCGGACTGCCTGGCCACCGCCACCACCCACGACCTGCCGTCCACCGCGGCCCGCATCACCGGTGAGCACGTCCAACTCCGGGACAGGCTCGGCCTGCTCGCCCGCCCCGCGGCCTTCGAGCGGGCCGAGGCGGCGGCCGATGTGGCGGAGTGGCTCGCGCTGCTCTCCCGCCTCGGGATGCTGCCCGGCGGCGGTGGCAACGAGCAGGAGGAGATCCGCGCCGTCCACCGCTTCCTGCTCGCCACCCCGGCCCGCATGATCGGCGTATGGCTGCCGGACGCGGTCGGCGACCGCCGCCCGCAGAACCTCCCCGGCACCTGGGACCAGTACCCCAACTGGCGGCTGCCGGTCGCCGACGCCGAAGGCCGCCCCGTCACCCTGGAGGAACTCGCCGCCTCACCCCGCGTGCACGCGTTCATGGACGTGTTCCGCACCCGCGGGGAGCCCCGTACGGCACCCCCGGGCGCGCGGCCCGTTTAGCAGTTCGCTACGTTGGCACCGTGGACAAGAAGAACGCCCTGCGCGCCGGCGCCCTGGCTTCCGGTACGACGCTGATGATGCTGCTCATGTCGTCCCCCGCGCTCGCGCTCACGCGCGACGACGGTGACGACCCGGGTCCCGGTCTGAGTGTGATCGACACGCTCGGCCTCTATGTCGTGGCACCCATCGTGCTGTTCCTGGTGATCGCGGGCCTGGTCATGGTCGGTGACAAGTCCCGCAAGCAGGAGAAGCAGGGCTGACGCCACTTCGCTTCCAGAGTTCCCGCAGTTCTCCGTAGGGGCTCTTCGCCGACGTACGCACGCGTGCACACATCGACGAAGAGCCCCTACGTGTGTGTCACGCGGGCGTGCGCGTAAGGCCGCGTACGTCTCAGGCCGCGTACGTCTCGTCTCAGGGCCGCTCGGCCGTGAGGTAGCGCTGGACCGTCGGTCCGGCCCAGTCCACGACCTCCTCGCCGGACAGCGCGACCACCGGCGGAAACCGCAGCACATAGCGGGTCAGCGCCATGCCGAGGATCTGTGAGGCACAGAGCCCGGCCCGCGCGGGGGCGTCGGCGGGGTCGGGGCAGACGTGGCGCGCGACCGGCAGCAGCTGGTCCTTGAAGATGCCCTGCATGCGCTCGGCACCCGCCTCGTTCGTGATGCCGACGCGGAGCATCGCGGTCAGCACCTCGTCGGTCTCCCAGACGTCGAGGAAGTGCCTCACCAGGGCCCGTCCGACGTCCTCGCGCGGCACCGCGCCGAGATCGGGCAGCCGCAGATCGATGGCGCAGGCCGCGGCGAACAGGCCCTCCTTGTTGCCGTAATAGCGCATCACCATCGACGGATCGATCCGCGCGTCCTTGGCGATGGCGCGGATGGTGGCCCGTTCATAGCCGTCGGCGGCGAACCGCTCACGGGCGGCGGCCAGGATCGCGCCGCGGGTCGCATCGGAGCGGCGGGGTGGTGCCGCGGGTGCTGTGGGTGCCGCGGGCGCTTCGACGGCCGTCCGAGTCGCTGGAGCGGGTGCACTTTCAGTCATGCCAACAAGCGTAGGCCAACATGTGTTGACAGTCCAGGACGCCGGCCCTACGTTAGCCAACAAGCGTTGACCAACAGTTGTTGGCACAAGCCACGAGGAGGCCGCCATGAACGGAACCCAGGACACGACCGGCACCGCGAACCCTGCCGTGATCGTCGTCGGCTCCGGTCCCACCGGGCTGCTGCTCGCCGGGGACCTGGCCGCCGCGGGCGTCCCCGTCACCCTGCTGGAGAAGCGGCCGCACGAGATCAGCAACCTCTCGCGCGCCCTCGTGCTGCATGCCCGCACCCTCGAACAGCTCGACGCGCGCGGTCTCGCCGACGAGCTGGAGGCCAAGGGCAGGACGCTCGACCGCCTGCGCCTCTTCGCCCGCCTCGAAGTGGGCCTCGACAAACTGCCCTCGCGCTACAACCACCTCCTGGTCCTTCCGCAGTACGAGGTGGAGCGGGTCCTGGAGCGTCGGGCGATCGCGGCCGGCGTCGACTTCCGGTACGAGAACGAGGTCACCGGGCTCACCCAGGACGCGGACGGCGTGACGCTCGAAGTCCGGGGCCCCGGTGGGGAGTCGGGCACGCGAAGGGCCGCGTACGTCGTCGGCGCGGACGGACTGCACAGCCCGGTCCGCAAGGCCATCGGCCTGCCCTTCCCCGGGAAGTCCGCGATCCGCTCCCTTGTCCTCGCCGACGTGAAGCTCGCCGAGAAGCCCGAGTCGGTCCTCACGGTGAACGCCGCAGGTGACGCCTTCGCCTTCATCGCGCCCTTCGCCGACGGCTATTACCGCGTCATCGGCTGGAACCGCGCCCACAACGTCCCCGACAGCGAGCCCCTTGACCTCGAAGAGGTCAAGGAGATCACCCGCCTCGCGCTCGGCCGCGACTACGGCATGCACGACGCCCGCTGGATGTCCCGCTTCCACAGCGACGAGCGCCAGGCGCCCGAGTACCGGGTCGGCCGGGTCTTCCTCGCCGGTGACGCCGCGCACGTCCACACCCCGGCGGGCGCGCAGGGCATGAACACCGGCCTCCAGGACGCCGTGAACCTGAGCTGGAAGCTGGTGGCGGCGGTCGAGGGCCGTGCGCCGGAAGGCCTCCTCGACACCTACCAGTCGGAGCGGCACCCCATCGGCAAGGCGGTCCTGCGCAGCAGCGGCGGGATCGTGCGGCTCGCGATGGCCAAGCGCCCGTGGTCGATCGCGGCCCGCGCCGTGCTCGCGTCCTTCATCAACGCCGTGTCCCCGATCCGGGACAAGGCGATCGGCCAGATCACCGGCATCGGTTACGCCTACCCGGCCCCGAAGGGCGCCCACCGCATGGCCGGGCGCCGCGCTCCGGACGTCGCGCTCAAGGAGGGGCGGCTGTACGAGGTTCTGCGCGAGGGCGAGTTCGTGCTGATCGCTCCGGAGGGGGCGGAGTACGACGCGGGGCGTGCGGTCGTGACGCACTGGGCGATTGGGCGGGGTACGACTGTCCTGGTCCGGCCCGACGGGTATGTGGCGTGGGCGGCGGACGGGGCGGATGCGGGGGCGGTGCGGGCGGCGCTGGGGGAGTGGGGCGCGGCGTAGAGCAGGAACCGTTCGGTCCGGAACCGTTCGGTCTGGAACCGTTCAGTCCGGAACCGTTCAGTCCAGCTTCAAAGAATCCTCGAAAAGATTCGATGGACCTGATGGGTGTGGGAGTGCAACGGTAGTCCCGCAACCAACCAAGAGATCAGCCAAGAGATCCCCGCCGGGTGGTGCCCACCCAGGCGGGGTTCGTGTTTCCCGGGCCGACCGGGAGAGAGACAAGGGATATCAGTGACTGTCCTGGACCGGACGCCCCCCATCCGCACCGCGTCACCCGCGTCACCCGCGTCACCCGCGTCACCCGCGTCGACGGCGGTGGGCGCGGCGCAGCGGGCCGCAGGCCCCATCGGTATCGGCCTCGCCCTCGCGGCGCTCGCCACGGTCGTCTGGTCGGGCAGCTTCGTCACTTCGCGCGCCCTGGCCGACAGCGTGCCGCCCATCCAGCACGCGTTCTGGCGCTGGATCATCGCGATCGTGGCGGTGGCGCCGTTCGCGGCGCGCCAGACGTGGCGGCAGCGGGCCCTGCTCCGCAAGCACATCGGCTTCCTGCTCGCCGCCTCGCTCCTCGGCGTCACCATCTACAACACCCTGGTCAACCAGGCGGGCGTCACCACCACCGCGGGCAACATGGGCATGATCATGGCGGCGTCACCGGTCCTGATGGCGGTGTACGAGCGTCTCGGCGGCGCGAGGCTCGGCGCGCGCCGCGTGACCGGCATGCTGATCGCCTGCGCGGGCGTCCTGGTCCTGGTCTCCGGGGGATCGCTCTCCATGGACTTCGCGGTGGGTGACCTGTGGGTGATCGCGGGGGCCGTCTCCTTCGGCTCGTACAGCGCGCTGCTCAAGCGCAAGCCGGCGGAGATCGGCGGACTGCCGTTCCTGTTCGCGACGTTCACGCTCGGCGCGCTGATGCTGCTTCCGGTGTTCGTGGCCAGCTATGTACTCCAGGGCGGCTTCGAGCCGACCGTCGGCACCATCTCCCTACTCCTGTACGTCGGTGTCGTCTCCTCCGCGATCGCCTTCTTCGCCTGGAACAAGGCGATCTCGATCATCGGCGCCGCGCGTGCCGGGGTCATCTACTACCTCCAGCCGGTGTGCGTCGCCCTGCTCTCCTTCGCGGTGCTCGGCGAGGCGATGGGGTGGTTGCAGGTGATGTGCATGGCGCTGATCCTGGGCGGGGTCGTGCTGGGCGCGGCACGCGCGAAGCCGCGCTCGGAGTAGGGGGCGCGTCCCGTGGGATCACCTCTCCTGACCAGTCGGTACGTTGACTCCATGAGTGAGTGGGACATCAAGAAGCTGCAGATCCTGCGTACGTTGAGTGAGCGGGGCACGGTCACGGCGACGGCGCAGGCGCTGCGGATGACGCCGTCGGCGGTGTCGCAGCAGCTGTCCAACCTCGCGAAGCAGCTGGGGGTGCCGCTCCTTGAGGCGCACGGGCGGCGGGTCCGCCTGACGGACGCGGCGCACCTCGTGCTGCGTCACGCGGAGGCGGTCTTCGCCCAACTTGAGCTGGCTGACGCGGAGTTGGCCGCGTACGCGCAGGGTGAGGCGGGGGAGGTGCGGGTCGGGGCGTTCTCGACCGCGGTGCCCGCGCTGGTCGTACCCGCGGTGCGGGAGCTGAGGGCCGCGGCGCCGGGGATCTCGGTGCGGGTTCGTGAGGTGGAGGCGGCGGAGGCGTACGAGTTGCTGGCCGCGGGGGAGGTGGACGTGGCCCTCTCCTTGGCGGTGACGGCGCCGGCCGCGGCGGACGCGGACACGCGCTTCACGCGGGAGTCGCTGCTCGCGGACCCGCTGGACGTGGCACTTCCGGTGGATCACGCGCTGGCGGAGGTGGAGGGTCTGAGGCTCGCGGATTTGGCGGCGGAGCCGTGGATCTTCGGGGGGAGCGGTCCCTGGTCGGAGATCACGCGGGCGGCGTGCGAGGGGGCCGGGTTCACGCCCGAGCAGGCGCATTCCGCCTCCGGCTGGACGGCGATCCTGGCGATGGTGGAGGCGGGGATGGGGGTCGCTCTGGTCCCACGGATGGCGGCGGTCCGCCGTGACGGCGTGGTGATGCGGTCCCTGTCCGCGGACCGGCCCCGCCGCCATGTGGTGGCGGCGGTTCGCCGCGGGGCCGCGGGGGGCGCGGCGGTCAGCAGGGTCTTGTCGGCGCTCCGGGCGGTTCCCCTGCGGGGGGCGGAGGCGGAGTAACTCCGCGGCGGGGGTGCGCCGCGGCTCGGGGGCGGTCCGGGCCCCTCGCCTGCGGGCCGCCTTCCGACTCCCGCGCGGATCTCTCCCACCCACCCGCCCGATACTCCGCAGTGCCAGCGTGGCCGGATCCTGCGTCTGCGGGCCGCCCCCGACTTCCCGCGCTTCGCGCGGATCTTTCCCGCCCGCCCGCCCGATACTCCGCAGTGGATGGGTGGTCGGGTTCTGCGTCTGCGGGCCGCCTTCCGACTCCCGCGCTTCGCGCGGATCTTCCCCACCCGCCCACCCGATACTCCGTGGCTGACGCCTGCCTTTCCGCGCTGCGCGCGGATTCTCCCGCCCGCCCACCCGATCACCCCGGGGCAATCGGGTGGGTGGGTGGGAAGGATCCGCGCGCAGCGCGGGAAGTTGGGAAGTCGGGGGGCGGCGCTCAGGCAGTAGTCCCGATCACCCTGTGGCTGCGGGGCAGTCGGGTGGGTGGGTGGGAGAGATCCGCGCGCAGCGCGGGAAGGTGGGCTGTGGCGCTCAGGCGGTGGTCCCGATCACCCTGTGGCCGTGGGGTGATCGGGCGGGTGGGTGGGCGCATCCGCGCGGAGCGCGGGAAGGGGCAGATGGCCGGTAGGCGGGGGCTGGTGGCCGAGGCCGGCGGGGGTGGCGGGAGCCGCCGGCCTCGGCGGTGGGTCAGGCGTCCGCCGACTGGGCCCGCAGGGCCCTTTCCACGCCCGCGCGGGACTCCGTGATCAGGCGGCGCAGGGCCGCCGACGGGGAGGCCGAGGCCAGCCACGCGTCCGTCGAGTCCAGCGTGGCCTGGGACACCTGGAGCGACGGGTACAGGCCCACCGCGATCTGCTGCGCCATCTCGTGCGAGCGCGAGTCCCACGCCCCCTTGACCGCGGCGAAGAACTTCTCCGTGTACGGGGCGAGGAGTTCGCGCTGGTCCGTCTGGACGAAGCCGCCGATCACGGACTCCTGGATCGCGTTCGGCAGCTTGTCGGACTCGACGACCGAGGCCCACGCCTCCGCCTTCGCCTCCGGCGTGGGCCGCGCCGCCCGCGCCGAAGCGGCGTGCCGCTCGCCCGCGGCCGTCTTGTCGCGGTCGAGCTCCGCCGTGATCCCGGCCTCGTCGAGCCGCCCCGTCGCCGCGAGCCGGTGCACGAAGGCCCAGCGCAGCTCCGTGTCCACCGCGAGGCCCTCGATGGCCTGCTTGCCCGACACCAGCTCCTCGATCAGCGTCAGCTGCTCTTCCGTACGCGCCGTCGCCGCGAACGCCCGTGCCCACGCCAGCTGGTGGTCACTGCCCGGCTCCGCCGAGCGGAGGTGCGCGAGCGTCGCCTCCGTCCAACGGGCCAGCGCCTCGTCCCGCCCCGCCGGAGCCGCGTACAGCTCAAGGGCCATCTTCACCTGGCGGTGCAGCGACTGCACGACCCCGATGTCCGACTCCTTGGCGATGCCGGAGAGGACCAGCGACAGGTACTCCCGCGTGGGCAGTTCCGCGTCCCGCGTCATGTCCCACGCCGAAGCCCACGACAGCGCACGCGGCAGCGAGGCCTCGAAGTCGCCGATGTGCTCCGTCACGAAGGCGAGCGACTCCGTGTCCATGCGGACCTTCGCGTACGACAGGTCGTCGTCGTTCAGGAGGATCACCGCGGGGCGCCTGCGGCCCACCAGCTCGTCCACGGCCGTCAGTTCGCCGTCCACGTCCAGCTCCACGCGGTCCGTGCGCAGCAGCTTGCCGCTCGCGTCGTCGAGGTCGTAGAAGCCGATCGCGATCCGATGGGGGCGCAGTGTCGGCTCACCCTTCGCGCCCGCCGGGAGCGCCGGTGCCTCCTGCTTGACCGCGAACGACGTGATCTTGCCCGTCGTGTCGACGTCCACCACCGGACGCAGGACGTTGATGCCCGCCGTCTCCAGCCACTTCTTCGACCACGTCTTCAGGTCGCGCCCGCTGGTCTCCTCAAGCGCGCCGAGCAGGTCGGACAGGCGCGTGTTGCCGAACGCGTGCGCCTTGAAGTACGCCTGCACGCCCCGGAAGAACTCGTCCATGCCGACGTACGCGACGAGCTGCTTGAGCACGCTCGCGCCCTTGGCGTACGTGATGCCGTCGAAGTTGACGAGCACGTCGTCGAGGTCGCGGATGTCCGCCATGATCGGGTGCGTGGAGGGAAGCTGGTCCTGGCGGTACGCCCACGTCTTCATGGAGTTGGCGAACGTCGTCCAGGAGTGCGGCCAGCGCGAGTTCTCCGCGTACGCCTGGCAGGCGATGGACGTGTACGTGGCGAACGACTCGTTCAGCCAGAGGTCGTTCCACCACTCCATCGTCACCAGGTCGCCGAACCACATGTGGGCCAGCTCGTGGAGGATGGTCTCCGCGCGCGTCTCGTACGCCGCGTCCGTCACCTTCGAACGGAACACGTACTGGTCGCGGATGGTCACCGCGCCCGCGTTCTCCATCGCGCCCGCGTTGAACTCCGGCACGAAGAGCTGGTCGTACTTCGCGAAGGGGTACGCGTAGTCGAACTTCTCCTGGAACCAGTCGAAGCCCTGCCGGGTGACCTCGAAGATCGCGTCCGAGTCGAGGAACTCGGCCAGCGAGGGACGGCAGTAGATGCCGAGCGGAACCGACTGGCCGCCAGGACCCTCGTACGAGCTGTGGACCGAGTGATACGGACCGACGATGAGCGCCGTGATGTACGTCGACATGCGCGGCGTGGGCTCGAAGACCCAGACGTCACCGCTGGGCTCGGGCGTCGGCGAATTCGAGACGACCGTCCAGCCGGACGGCGCCTTCACGGTGAACTGGAACGTCGCCTTGAGATCGGGCTGCTCGAACGACGCGAAGACGCGGCGCGCGTCCGGGACCTCGAACTGCGTGTAGAGATAGGCCTGTTGGTCGACCGGGTCGACGAACCGGTGCAGACCCTCACCCGTGTTGGTGTAGTCGCAGTCGGCGACCACCTTGAGCTCGTTGGGTCCCGCCTCCAGGTGCTTCAGCGCGATGCGCGCGTCACGGAAGACGGCGGCGACGTCCAGCGAGTGGCCGTTCAGGACGACCTCGTGGACCGCGGGGGCCACCAGGTCGATGAACGTCTCGGCGCCCGCCTCCGCGGAGTCGAAGCGCACCGTGGTCACCGACCGGTAGGTGCCGCCCTCTTGCGCGCCGGAGAGGTCGAGATCGATCTCGTACGAGTCAACGGTGAGCAGCTTCGCCCGCTGCTGCGCCTCTTCGCGGGTCAGATTGGTGCCGGGCACGCGGTCATCTCCTCAGGAACGTCAGGTACGACTTGTGGCGTTTCCGGCCATCCTTCCACGTGGGTCGGCGGGAGTGCCCGGCCATTGTCCGGCGGCCGCCGTGCGGCATTGTTCGCAGGCTGCGGTGCCGCTAGCATCCGCGCGTCGACTCACGCCCCGGGGGGAGCGTTCATGGGACTCCGACGGTCACTGCGATTACCGCGTCAACCGCGATTACCGAGCCTGCCGCGCCTGCCTGGCGCGAGGTGCGCCCCATGATCGACGTACTCGTCGTGGGAGCCGGGATCGGCGGGCTCACCACCGCGCTCAGCCTGCATGCGGCGGGCATCGGGGTACGGGTCGTCGACGCGGTGGACGAGCTGCGGCCCGTCGGGGTCGGCATCAACCTTCTCCCGCACGCCGTCCAGGTGTTGACGGAGCTCGGCCTCGGCGCCGAACTGGCCGCCACGGCCGTGCCGACCGCCGAGACCGTCCACTTCGACCGGCACGGCAACCACATCTGGGGCGAGCCGCTCGGCCTCGCGCGCGGCCACCCCTGGCCGCAGTACTCCCTGCACCGCGGCGCCCTGCAGCTGATCCTCCTTGCCGCGGTGCGCGACCGCCTCGGTGACAACGCTGTCCAGACCGGTACGGCCTTCGTGCGGTACGCGGAGCCTGAGGGGTCCGGGGCGCTGCGGGTGACCCTGCGGGATGTACGGCGCGGGCGGGAGTTCGCGGTGCCGGTGCGGGCCCTGATCGGGGCCGACGGGCTGTACTCGGCGGTGCGGGCCCGGCTGCACCCCGGGGAGGGCCCGCCGCTGTGGAACGGCATCCGGATGTGGCGGGGCGTCACCGAGTGGGATCCGGTGCTCGGCGGCCGGACGATGGCGTTCGCGGGCAGCAACGCGACCGCGAAGCTCGTCGTCTACCCGATCTCGCGGGAGGCGGAGACGCGGGGGCGTGCGCTGCTCAACTGGGTGGCGGAGGTGCGCTTTCCGAGGCATCACCACGGGGCGCCGGGCCCGGTGGACTGGAACCGCTCGGGCCGCCTCTCCGATGTCCTTCCGCACTTCTCGGGCTGGCGGATCGGCGACTTGGACGTGCCCGCGCTCCTCGCCGCGACCGGGGCGACGAGCCGGATCCTGGAGTACCCGATGGTGGACAGGGACCCCCTGCCGTGGTGGGGCCGCGGCCCCGTGACACTCCTGGGCGACGCGGCCCATCCGATGTACCCCGTGGGGTCGAGCGGGGGCTCGGAGGCGGTACTTGACGCGCGGGTGCTCGCGCAGTGCGTGGCCCTTGCCGGGGTGGACCGGGTGAACGGGCTGCGGGCCTACGAGGCACAGCGGTGGGGCCCCGCCAATGCCGTGGCCCTGGCCAATCGGTCGATGCCGGTGGACGCGGTGCTGCGCGCCGTGGCGGAGAGGGCGCCGGAGGGGTTCGTGCGGGTGGAGGACGTGTTGACGGGGGAGGAGCTGGCGGGGTTGGGGGAGGGGTATCGGCGGATGCGGGGGTGTTGGTAGCGGTCGTCCGCCCCCCCTGGACCTCCAAGAGATGGCCTCAAACGCCGGACGGGCTGAGAATCTCAGCCCGTCCGGCGTTTGAGGACGAACTCGGCGGAGCCGGTGATGGCGGCGACCAAGGCCCCCGCGCCGGCGGCCCGCGGCGGAGCCGCCAATAGATGCAGCCGGGAAGGGGCGGGGTTGGGGAAAACGACGTCTGAAATCCGCCAGCCCCACCCATCCCCACGCGCGACCCTCAACCCATGACGTACATCCCTCGCCCCATAACCCCCCTCGCCCTCAAGCAACTCCGCGTAACCGACGACGCAGGCCGCCCCTGCAACCCCTACGTGGACACGGAAGGCGGCGCCCCCCTCCGCTGCTGCCTCCGCCCCACCGCCCCCGGCGAACACGTCGCCCTCGTCTCGTACGCCCCCCTCCGCCGCTGGGCCGAGGAGACCGGCGCCACCCCCGGCGCCTACGACGAACAGGGCCCCGTCTTCATCCACGCACAGGACTGCGAGGGCCCGGCTCCCGGCGGCGACGGCGCGTACCCCTTCGCCCGCCCCGGAGCCCTCCGCACCCTCCGCCGCTACAACGCCGAAGGCCACATCGTCGGCGGCCGCCTCATGGAGATCCCGGACCCCGCGACGGAAGGCTTCGACGCCGCCTTCGCGGAGGCCTTCGCCGACCCGCAGGTCGCCCTCGTGCACGTCAGGGCCGTGGAGTACGGCTGCTTCCACTTCGAGGTACGCCGCCCCTAGACGACTGCCCCCACCGCCCGCGCGAACTCCCGCACCCGCTCCGTCTCCCCGTCCCGGCGCCACACCATCCCGAGCACCGAATCCGGCACCCCCTCCACCGGCACGAACGTGACGTCACTCCGCCCGTGGTACTCCGCCGTGGGGCGGCACAGCAGCATCGCCCCACGCCCGGCCGCGACCAGCGTCAGCCCCTCCTGGAGGGTGCGCACCTGAGGCGCGGGGGCGGGAGAGGGCGCCTGCGCCGCGCGCCAGTAGGCCGGTGCCGGCGCCGTCGCGGAGATCAGCGGCGTCCCCGTCAGCTCGTCCGCGCGCAGCGACGCACGGCCCGCGAAGGGATGGCGTACCGACACCGCGACCGTCTGCTGCTGGCGCGAGAAGAGCGGGCCGAGCACCAGGTCGGGCTCCTCGACGGGAAGGAGCACGATCGCCGTGTCCACGTCCCCGTGCCGCACCGCCCCGAAGGGATCCGCGAACGGCACCTCCACGATCTCCGTCACGCAGCCCGGATGCCGCTCCTGGAAACCGGTGATCGCCCCCATCAGACGCGCGTCCGCCGTCCCCTGGAAGCCGATCCGCAGCCGCCCGGTGACTCCCCGCGCAGACTCCCGCGCCGCGTCCACCGTGGCGCTCAACACCTCGTACGCAGGGCGCAGTTCGGCCAAGAAGCGCTCGCCCGCCGGAGTCAGCCGCACCCGTCGGCTCGACCGCTCCACGAGCTGGGTGCCGATCCGCCGCTCCAGGTTCCGCAGCAGCTGGCTGACGCGGCTCTGCGAGACGTAGAGCCGCTCGCCCGCGCGGCCGAAGTGCAGCTCGTCGGCGAGTGCCATGAAGCACTCCAGCTCGCGTATCTCAAGCCCGCTCAAGCGGCACACCCCCTTCTCATCCATGAGCCCCGCTCATTCAAGGATGAGATCTTCGCCGTTGTTCCCGGCAGGCGTCCGACGAAGGCTTGACCCATGAACGCCACCCCGGACACATCCCCCGAACTCCCCGAAGTCGCCGAACTCCCCGAGCCGCAGCGCTCCCTGCCCCTGTCCGTCCTCACCGTCGCCGCCACCACCTTCTCCGTCGTCACCACGGAAATGCTGCCGGTCGGCCTCCTCACCTCCCTCTCCTCCGGGCTCGGCGTGTCCGACGGGAGCGCGGGCCTGACCGTCACGCTGCCCGGCGTGGTCGCGGCGCTCGCCGCCCTGCTCCTTCCCGTCGCCGTGCGGCGCGCCGACCGGCGGACGGTGCTGTGCGCGCTGATGGTCCTGCTCGCCGCCGCCAACGTTCTCTCCGCCCTCGCGCCCGCCTTCGGCGTGCTGCTCGCCGCGCGGGTTCTTGTGGGGGTCTGCATCGGGGGCGTGTGGGCGATCGCGGCCGGGCTCGGCGTACGGCTCGTGCGTGAGGAGTCAGCGGGGCGGGCCACCACGGTGATCTTCAGCGGGATCGCGGTGGCGTCCGTGCTCGGCGTCCCCGCCGGTACGTTCCTCGGTGAACTCGCGGGCTGGCGCTGGGCGTTCGCCGTGATGGGGGCGTTCGCGCTCGCCGTGGCCGGGCTGCTCGCGGCGACGCTTCCGCCACTGCCGTCCTCGGCGGCGATACGGCTCGGCGCGTTCCCCGGGCTGCTGCGGGGCGCGCGGCTGCGGGCCGGGCTCCTGGTGGTGCTGCTCCTGGTGACCGGGCACTTCGCCGCGTACACCTACGTACGCCCCGTCCTTGAACGGGTGCCCGACCTGGGCGCCGGGCTGATCAGCGGGCTGCTCCTCGCGTACGGGATCGCGGGCATCGTCGGCAACTTCGCGGGCGGCGCGCTCGCTGCCCGCGACCCGCGCCGGGCGCTGCTCGCCATCAGCGCGGGCCTCGCCGCCGTGGTCCTGCTCCTGGGCCCCGCGGGCGGCTCGCTCCTCGCGTCGGTGGCGCTCCTGGTCGCGTGGGGCCTGGCCTACGGCGGGGTCTCGGTCTCCACCCAGCAGTGGGTGCTCGCCGCGGCCCCCCGCGCCCGTGAGGCGGCGTCGGCGCTCTTCGCCGGGGTGTTCAACGCGGCGATAGCCCTGGGCGCGCTGACCGGCGGCCTGGTCGCGGACGGCTTCGGGACGACGGACGTGCTGTGGCTCGGGGGCGGCCTCGCGGCGCTGGCCTTGCTTGTCGTGGCGTACGCGAAGGGGGCGGACGCCGGGCATGCGAAGGGGGCGGCCACCGGATGAAGACCGGTGTCCGCCCCTGTCGGCGTACGTGAGACGAGGTGGGACCTAGCCCTTGAGCTCGGCCGCCACCAGCTCCGCGATCTGCACCGCGTTCAGCGCGGCACCCTTGCGGAGGTTGTCGTCGGAGATGAAGAAGGCCAGGCCGTTCTCCGCCGTCTCGTCGGTGCGGATGCGGCCCACGAAGGCGTCGTCCTTGCCCGCAGCGACCAGCGGGGTCGGGACGTCAGTGAGGACGACGCCCTCGGCCGACGAGAGGATCTCGGTGGCGCGCTCGGCGCTCAGCGGACGCTCGAAACGGGCGTTGACCTGGAGCGAGTGACCGGTGAAGACCGGCACGCGGACGCAGGTGCCGGAGACCTTGAGGGCCGGGATCTCCAGGATCTTGCGGGATTCGTTGCGGAGCTTCTGCTCCTCGTCGGTCTCGTTCAGACCGTCGTCGACGATGGAGCCCGCCATCGGCAGGACGTTGTACGCGATCGGCGCGACGTACTTGTTCGGCGCGGGGAACTCCGCGGCCGAGCCGTCGTGCGTGAGCTTGGGGCCGTCGTCGCCGACCTTCTTGACCTGCTCGAAGAGCTCGTCGACACCGGCGAGACCCGAGCCGGACACGGCCTGGTACGTCGCCACGACGAGCGCGGTGAGCCCGGCCTCCTTGTGCAGCGGCTTCAGGACCGGCATGGCGGCCATCGTCGTGCAGTTCGGGTTGGCGATGATGCCCTTGGGGCGGTCCGCGATCGCGTGCGGGTTGACCTCGGAGACGACGAGGGGGACCTGGGGGTCCATCCGCCAGGCCGAGGAGTTGTCGATCACGACGGGGCCCTGCGACGCGACCTTCTCGGCCAGCGCCTTCGAGGTGGCGCCGCCCGCCGAGAACAGGACGATGTCGAGGCCGCTGTAGTCGGCCGTCGAGGCGTCCTCGACCGTCACACCGTCGAGGACCGAGCCGGCCGAGCGGGCCGAGGCGAACAGACGCAGCTCGTCCACCGGGAAGTCCCGCTCGACGAGGATCTTGCGCATGACCGTGCCGACCTGACCGGTGGCTCCGACGATTCCGACCTTCACAGGGACATCCTCCGTATGTGCATGGGCACAGGCTTTGGCCTGCGCCGTTCCATGATGCGTCTGTCCACGGGCGCCTTGTCCAATCCATTGTCCGAAGTTCGGGATGTCACATTCCCCTGGACCGCACCTGGACCTGGACCGAACGTTTCGGGCGCTCCCGGCGTCCTAGGGGAAACGCGGGGACGGGAGGGGTGTCTTGCTGCGCGGAAGAATGCGACGGGACCGGCGGGAGAGGGCGGATCCGCTCGACGCGGCCCAGGAGGACCGGGTGCGGGCGGTGCTCGCGCTCGGCGGGGTGCCGCACGCCGATCTGCCCGACGGCGTCCAGCAGGTCAGGCTCAAGCTCCTGGAGAGGGCGGCGGACGGGCGCGAGGCGCCGCGTGACGTGTCCGCGTGGGCGGCGGTCGTCGCCTCCAACCTGGCCATGGACTGGCACCGGGCGCGCCGCAGGCAGGAGCGGCTCGGGGAGCGGCTCGCCGTGCTGTGGCGGGAGGCGACGGACGAGGACGGGGCGGAGTCGCGGGCACTGTCGATGGCCGTGACGCAGGGCCTGGACGCGCTGCCCGACACACAGCGGCAGGTCGTCGTCCTGCGCTTCTACGCCGATCTGCCGGTACGGGCGATAGCCGACGAGCTGGGCATTCCGGAGGGCACGGTCAAGAGCAGGCTGCATACGGCGGTACGGGTGCTGCGGACGCGGCTGCACGAGGGCGAGGTGGTGTGACGGTGGCCAAGGACGAGTACGAGTACGACCCCTCCTACGACCACGACGCGCTGATGCTCGCCCTCACGGACGAGCCGCTGCCCGAGGACTCCGGCCGGGATCCGGAGCTCGTGACGGAGCATGCCGAGGCCCTGGCGGATGTCGCACTGCTCCGGGAGCACATCGGGCTGGTCGGGCGGGCGCTGGCGGCTCCGGAGAGGGCGGCCCCGAGGCCGGTCGTCGCCGTACGCCCCGCCGGTCTCCGGCGTCGGCGCTTCACGGCGGCGCTCGGAGTGGCCGCGGCCACCGCGGCGGCCTCGCTGGTGGGCGGGCTCGCCTGGCTCGCGATGGAGAGCGGGGGCGGGATGACCGAGAGCTCCGACTCCGACGCGGCGAAGGGGGTGGCTCCGGGGGATGAGAAGGAGAACGGGGGCGGGGCCGCCGAGGATCTCTCGCCCGAGGGGTACGTGGCGTGCGCGCGGCTCATCGTGGAGGGCTCGGTGAGGCGGGTCGAACCGATCCCCGGCGGCGTCCAGGACCGGATCGTCCTGGACGTATCCCGCTACTACAAGCCGAGCAAGGGGGAGAAACAGATCACGTTCGTGATGAACGTGGACGTGGACCCGCGGCTCCGCCCGGGCGACCGGACCCTGATCGGCATCGCGAAGGGCGAGGCGACGCCGGACATCTGGTCCACCGGCGCGAAGGACATCGCCAAGGACCGGGAGTGGATCGAGCGGGCGCTGCCGCGGGCGGAGGGGATGCGGTGCTGAGCGGCGCGGACACGCGCCGGGAGTAACGCACCGGCCGGGCTGGAGAACCAGCCCGGCCGGAGTCTTGTCACAGGAGAGGCCCCTACGAGGCGACCTTCTCGATGATCACGCTGCCGGTCCCGGCAACCGTGCCCCGGCCGTTCAGCAGAGACACCTCGCCGAACAGCTGACGCCCCTCGGCCGCCGGCGCATCCGCCGCGACCTGGGCGGAGACCTCCGCGGAAGCCCCGTTCGCCAGCTTCACCGGCGCCGACTCGTCGACCTTCACCGAGCCGAGCGCGCCCGAGAAGAAGACGTCACGGTAGTCGTACGCCGTGGTGCCGGACGGGATCGAGTAGCCCGCCACCTCGATCTCGTACGTACCCGCCGCGGGCTTCGTGAGGCTGACCGACTCCTCCGAGTCGCCGTCCGCCGACGAACCCACGACAGCGCCGTCCTTCGAGACCGACAGGTCGAGGTCCGCGGCGGTGTCCGCCGTCGAACCGATGGCGACGTCGAGCCGCTCCGCGCCCTCGGGCACGACCACGGTCGTCGTCTGCGTCTCACCCTGCTTGATCGACGGCTTCGCTGCCTTCGCGGAGCCGAGCGGGCCGCCCTTCAACTTGCCGTCCACCGCGGCGAAGTTGTTGGTGACCTTCCAGGAGACGGGCGCCGGAGTACCGACCTTCGCCTCCGGCACCGTCTGCACGGCGGGGTCGAAGGCGACACCCAGCGCGGAGACGTCCAGCTTGTAGGGGTTGTCCAGGAGCGGCGACGTCCTGCGCGACTCGACCTCGATCTCCCACACGCCCGCCTGCGGCTCGGGGTACGAACGCAGGTCGGGGCGGCAGGTGTTGGCCGGGTTGTCGTAGTTCGCGTAGCAGGTCAGCGACGACGTCGAGTCGACCGGGACACCGTAGGGGTGCACCGCGATGAACCGCGTCTGGCTCTTGTCCTTCAGGCCGCCGAGCGCCACCTCCAGGGACTTGGCGCCCTTGGGGACCGTCACGAAGTACGACTTGGTGCTGTTGCGCTGCACGGAGTCGGACGCCGAGAACGTGTACGCGGGCTTGGCCAGCGGCTTCGAGACGACGACCGTCGACATGATCTGCTGGTCGATGCCCTCGGAGCGCTCGTCGTCGACCGTCAGGATCGCGCTGTGCACGCCCGCCGACTTGGCCTTCGCCTGCACCTTGACCGTGACCGGCTTGTTCAGGGGCAGCGTCACCGCGCCCTTGCCGAGCAGCTCGAAGGTGCGCTCGTGGTTGTTGACCAGGTCCAGCTCGTGGCGGATGCCGCGGTCCGGGCCCGAGGTGCGGGTGATCGTGACGTCGTACGTCCGCTTCTCGCCGGTCTTCAGACCGCCCTCACGGTCGTAGATGCCGGTGCCGGGCTTCTTCAGCTCCTGCTCCAGGGCGGTGTCGACCGGGGCCTTCACCGTGTACGTGTGCGCCTTCGCGTCGTCCTCGATGGCGTTCCAGGCGTCGACCACGTTGATCAGGCCGGTGCCCTGCGCGTACGCCTGCTCGCCGCGGATGCGGTCCGCCGTCGAGGTCAGCGCCGTGCGCAGCTTCGCCGGGGTCAGGTCGACGCCCTCGCGCTTCGCGGCGGAGAGCAGCAGCGCCGAGGCGCCCGCGGCCTGCGGGGACGCCATCGACGTACCCTGCAACATCGAGTAACCGGCGGGCAGTTGGTAGCCCGCCTCGGCGACCGGGGAGCCCGGCAGCCAGGTCTGCGTGGTGTTGATGGCCGAGCCGGGCGCGGAGATGATCGGCGCGAAGCCGCCGTCCTCGCGCGGGCCGCGCGAGGAGAAGTTCATCATCGCGTACGACTTCTCCACGGCGGAGCCGTAGTTGGCGGCCCAGGTCTCCTTGGAGATGGAGGCGCCGACCGAGATGACCTTGTCGGCCAGGCTCGGGTCGCCGATGGTGTTCGCGCCGGGGCCCGAGTTGCCCGCGGAGATCACCAGCTGGACGCCGTACTCGTCGATGAGGCGCTTGTAGAGCTCGGCGCGCGCGTTGTTGCCGTCGTTCAGGGCCGGGAGGCCGCCGATCGACATGTTCACGATGTCGACGCCGCGCTTCGTGACGAGGTCGATCATGCCCTCGGTGAGCGCGACGTTCGTGCAGCCGCCGGTCCAGGTGCAGGCGCGCGACGAGACGAGCTTGGCGCCGGGCGCCGCGCCGTTCATCTTGCCGCCGAACAGGCCGTTGGCCGCGGTGATGCCCGCGACGTGCGTGCCGTGCTCGGACTCGATGACGCCGATGTTGACGAAGTCGGCCTTCTTGCCGACCCAGTCGCCGCCGTACGGGTCGGTCGGCACGTCCTTGCGGATCTCGACGACGAAGGGGACGCGCTCGACGACGTCGGTCGCCGGGTCGTCCTTGCCGAAGTAGGCGACCTGATGGCCGTCCTTGTACGGCTTCATCGTCTCGTCGTCGGTGAAGTCGTTGTTGTCGTTCAGGTCGACGCGGACCGTGCCCGCGGCCGGGTCGTAGAGCACGCCCCAGCTGTCGGTGGTGTCGCCGTCGCGGTTGATGTCGCCCTTGGCGTCGCCGCCGGTGGTGGCCGACTCGCGGAAGCGGTTGACCTGGAAGGAGCCCGCCGGGGCCTTCCACGTCTCGCTGTCCCAGGTGAAGACGGGTCCTGTGACGGGGTTGGTCATGCGCCGCCAGGTGGCGTCCGCGTCCACGATCGGGTCGGTCGCGGTCACCCAGTCGGTGATCTTCCGCTCGCCCGTGGTGGTCTTCTGGAGCGCGGGGTGCCCCAGGTCGACGCCGGAGTCGAGGATGCCGATGGTGGTGCCGCGGCCGTCCGCCTTCGGGTGCTTCTTCACGAAGTCGACGGCGCCCGTCTCGAAGGACGGGTTGTACGGGTTCTTCGCCGGGGTGTCCTTGCCGGGCCCGGCGTACGTCCCCTCGGCCGCAGTCTTCGCGCCCTTGGCGCGGTCGGCGGCGGGCGTCGGGTCGTCGAGCTCGATCTCGTGCCGCAGGTCGATGCCGTGCACGGACGACAGCTTCCCGGCGGCCTCGATGGCGGCCTCGGCCTTCGCGGTGGGCACGGTGGCGCGTACGTAGCCGAGCTTGTCGTACGTCTGCCCGACCGAACCGCCCTTGACGGCGTCGAGCTGGCCGGCGACCTGCTCGGTGGCGCCGGGAGCGGTGGCGACCATCATCGTGACGGTCTTCTCGCCGTCCGCCTTCGCGTCCGCGAGGAGATCGGCGTCGGCCGAGCCGAGCTTCTTCTCCGCGGACTTGGGGGTGCTCTGGCCTCCAGGGCCCCCGGGGTCCCCGTCGGCCGCGAAGGCCATGGGTATGGGCCCGGCGGCGGAGAGCGCGGCGGTCAGGCCGACGGCTATCGCGAGACGGGTCGTGCGTCTAGCACTGGATCTGTGCATCAGCATCCCTGTACGTAAAGGTCGAAAAGGTCCGGAATCCGGAACCGGATGACCGCTCAGCCTTACGTAAGTGACCGCTGATTGGGGAGAGTTGTCAGGTTACGATCGCGGCGTGACGCAATCCCGCCATACGCCATCGACGACATAGCGGGTGATTACCCTCGGGCCCCGCTAGGCCTAGGCCTCGCGGCCCCGTGCGTAATGGCGTGAGGCCTTCGCCCGATTGCCGCAGGCGGCCATGGAGCACCACCGCCGCGTGCCGTTGCGCGAGGTGTCGAAGAAGTGCAGGACGCACGCCTCGTGGGCGCAGGGCCTGATCCGGTCCGGTGCGGTGGCGAGCAGCGTCAGATAGTCCCGGGCCGCAAGCCAGGCCGCGCCCCAGGTCGCGTCCCTGAACTCGGGCTCCTCGCCCGGCCCTTGCGCGGTCAGGGTCGCCCGGATCCGCCCGTGCCCGAGGATCTTGTTGACACGGGCGATCCCGGCGGCGGTGTCCGGGCCGTCCACGACGGTGGAGATCGCGTCGCGCGCCCGCAGCACGTGCTCCAGCGTCGCCTCGTCCGCGCCGAACCGGTCGTCGAGTCCGTTGGCGGCGAGCCAGACGGTGAGCCCGTCGACATCGGTCAGCAGATCCTGGCGCGCGCCGTCCGCCATCCACCGGGTGTTGAGCAGGTCCAGGGAGAGCGGCTCGCCGACGAGAGGGCGCGGATCGCGGGGTGCGGCGGACATGGAGGCTCCCTTCAGGGCTAACCAGCAAAGAGTACGTGACTGGTTGACGCCCTCTCCTTCTAACCTCTAAAGTCACTTTCACAGGTTAGTTTTCTTCGGGCAAAAGGAGAGTCATGACCGCGACCGGCACACTCCGCACCGGCCACATCGGCCTGAACGTCACGGACATCGAGCGCTCGCTCGCCTTCTACCGCGACGTCATCGGCTACGGCGTGATCAGCGAGGGCAAGGAAGAGGGCCGCAGGTTCGCCTTCCTGGGCGAGGGCGGGAGCCCCGCGCTCACGCTCTGGCAGCAGGCGGACGCGGCATACGCGGCTTCGAACGCGGGCCTGCACCACCTGGCGCTGGAGGTGGACACCATCGAGGAGGTGCGGGCGTACGAGAGTGCTCTGCGCGCGTACGGGGTGGAGTTCGCCTACGAGGGAGTCGTCTCGCACGGCGAGGGTGCCGCGTCAGGCGGGATCTTCTTCCATGACCCGGACGGCACGCGCCTCGAAATCTACGCGGCATCTGGCGTGGGCGCCTCGGATCGTGCCCCGGTGGTTGCCGCGCCGACCTGTGGGTTCTTCTGAGCCCCCTGCCCCCTAGACCCGCCTGACCCGCCGCTTCGCGGCGGAGTTCTCCCGCCCACCCACCCGTCACTCAGGAGCGACATGGTCCCGCACGTCCCGTACCACCACGGTTCCCGCGCCGTTCAGGACCTCGTCGGCGTGCGGGAGGCGGCCGATCACGTGGGCCGGTCCATCGGCGACGGCATCCGCCCCGTCGCCGCAGCCTTCCTGGAGATCCAGCCCATGCTGGTGATCGGCGGCGCGGACCCGGCGGGCGCCGTCTGGGCCTCGCTGCTCACCGGTGAACCCGGGTTCGTGCGGGCCACGGGGCCGCACCAGATATCGGTCGCGGGCGGCCCGCGCCGAGCCGACCCCCTCGCGGGGGCCCTCGCCCAGGAGGGCACCCCCGTGGGCACCATCGCCCTGGACCCCCGCACCAGGCGCCGCATGCGCCTGAACGGACGGGCCCGGCCGACCCCCCGCGGCCTGGCGATCGAGGCCGACCAGGTCTTCTCGAACTGCCCCAAGTACATCCAGAAGCGGGAGCTGCCGCCGGGCGCCATGCCGGGCCGCCCGTCCGCGCCCCGCCATGGAGTGAAGCTCACCGGCGACCAGCGTGCGTTCCTGGCCGAGGCGGACACCTTCTTCCTCGCCACCGTCCACGCGGAAGGCGCCGACGCAAGCCACCGGGGCGGCAACCCCGGCTTCGTCCACGTCCCTTCCCCCTATGAACTCGTGTGGCGGGACTACCCCGGCAACTCCATGTTCCTGTCCCTCGGCAACCTCACCACCGACCCCCGCGCCGGCCTCCTCTTCCTCGACTGGGTGACCGGCATGACCCTCCAGCTCACCGGCACGGCCCGCACCGAGTACGCGGACGACGGCTCCCGCACGGTCCGCTTCACCCTCACCGAGGCGGTGGAGACCTTCGGCGCGAGCCCCTGGAGCTGGACCGCTCCGGAGTACTCCCCTGCCAATCCGGGCCAGGAGGACTAGCGTCACTCTGTGAACAAAGAGCTTCGGGTGGCGGCCTACGCCGTATGCGTGCAGGACGGGCAGCTGCTGCTCGCCCGCTGGGTGGCGGGCGACGGCAGCAAGCGCTGGACGCTGCCCGGCGGCGGGATGGACCACGGCGAGGACCCGTACGACACGGTGATCCGTGAGGCCGACGAGGAGACGGGGTATGTCATCGAGCCCGTCGGGCTGCTCGGTGTCGACTCCCTGCGGCGCCGCTATCCGCGCAAGCTCGGCGCCGTCGCCGACTTCCACGGCCTGCGCATCGTCTACGAGGCGCGCATCACCGGCGGCGAGCTGCGTCACGAGCGGGACGGTTCGACCGATCTCGCGGCCTGGCACGCGCTGGACGCGGTCGCCGACCTCGACCGGGTCGGACTCGTCGACATCGGGCTCGACCTGTGGCGGACCCGCCCCGGCGACGGTCACCTGGCGGTCCCCTCCTGAGCCTGTCCAGGACCTTCCCTTCCCCGGAAGATGAACGTGGAGTGACCGCCTCCTCTCCGGCCGGAGAGGGGTTCATGACTGCACAGGGTGCCTGATGATCCACGTACGGTGATCGGCGTTGCCCGTTGCGGTCTCGTTAACGTGCAGGTCATCCCGGATGTCAACGATCCAGTACGAGCGGGAATTTCGCCCACTGCGGAGCTGCCCGCGACCACTGCCGACGCGTTTGCAATCGGGGAGACCGCGCCATGTCGCGCACACGCTCTGTCGCCACCGCCGCCCAGACCGCCACCCACGCGGCCTCTCGTGCCGCATCCCGTGCCGCTTCCTCCGTGGACCGCCGGGCCTTCCTCGCGACCACCGGAGCCGTCTCCCTCTCCGCGGGCATCGGCTACGCCCTGCGGCCCGCCACCAGCCACGCCGCCGCCAGCGGACCCGCCCCCGTCGCGCTCTCCCGGCAGGCGCCCGCCGCGCCCCTGATGCCCTACCGGGGCGGCACCACGCTGGGCACCGTCGCCGCCCCGCGCGGCGCATCCGGCTACCGGCGTCTTGGGGACGGGCCCGCCTGGGACCGGGTGGTCCGCGGTGACCTCGCCGCGGCCAAGAGCGGCCGCGAGGGGCGGCGCACCCCGCTCGCCGCGTTCGTCCAGTTCACCGACCTGCACCTGGTCGACGTGCAGCATCCGCTGCGGTACGAGTACCTGCGCGCCCAGACCGCGAGCGCCTGGCGCCCGCAGGAAGCCCTCTCGGTGGCCGGCGCGGTCGCGCTCGTCGAGCGGGTCAACGCGCTGCGCGGCGCGCCCGCCACCGGATCGCCGCTGCACTGCGTGGTGACGACGGGCGACAACACGGACAACAACTCACGCTCCGAGCTCGACTGGTTCCTCAAGGCCATGAGCGGCGGGCGCATCAATCCCAACACCGGTGACCCGCGCCGCTACGAAGGCGTCCAGGACAGCGGCCTGAAGCTGTACTGGCACCCGGACGACCGCCGCCGCGACTCCGACAAGGCCCTCGGCTTCCCGCAGATCGACGGCTTCCTGGAGGCCGCGCTCCGCGAGGTCAACAGCCCCGGGCTCGGCCTTCCCTGGTACTCGACCGTCGGCAACCACGACGCGCTGCCCGGCGGCTGCTGGGGACCCGGCGACTCGTACTTCTCCGAATTCGCCGTCGGCGGCCGGAAGTTGATGTCCCTCGACGAGTCGCGCGGCGCCGCCCTGTGGAAGGCCGTCAAGAAGGGCCGCGACCCCAAGGGCGCACAGTTCAAGGAGCTCCTGAAGAGCGAGGCGCGGCGGATGCGCTCGGTGACCCCGGACGAGAGCCGCGCGCCCTTCACCCCCGCCGAGTACGTCAAGGCCCACCTCGACCCCGCGTACAAGGGCCACGGCCCCGCGGGCCACGGCTACACGCAGGAGAACCTCGAATCCGGCACCCAGTACTACTCCTTCCGCATCAGCGACGACGTACTGGGCATCAGCCTGGACTCGACGGACCCCGGCGGCCACTACGAGGGCTCGCTCGGCACGGCCCAGATGGAGTGGCTGGAGCGGGAGTTGAAGGCCAACGAGGAGAAGGACGGCGGCGGTTCGTACGTCGTCGTCTTCAGCCACCACACCAGCAGGACCATGCGCAATCTGCGCCAGGACCCGGACCGTCCGCGCGAGGGCAGGCACGGCGGCGACGAGATCGTCTCCCTGCTGGGCCGCCACTCCGCCGTCCTCGCCTGGGTCAACGGGCACAGCCACAAGAACGCCATCACCGCGCACCAGACCCCGCGCGGTTCGTTCTGGGAGGTCTCCACGGCCTCGCACATCGACTTCCCGCAGCTGGCCCGCGTGGTGGAGCTGAGCGACAACCACGACGGCACGATCTCCCTCTTCACCACCCTCATCGAGTCGTCGGCCCCGCACCGCACGGACTACGCGGACCTCTCCCAGACCGGCCTCGCCGCGCTCTACCGCGAACTGTCCTTCAACGCCCCCGGCGCCAAGCCCGCGCTGGGCGGCGAGCCGGGCGACCGGAACACGGAACTGATCCTCAAGAAGGGCTGAAAACCGCCCAACCCGCCCGCGGTGGTCAACCTCCGCACCAGTCCCACGAGTCCCTCCCGCCGACAGCACGTGGTGAGCAGAGGGGGAAATATGGCAGTGCGCGGAAGAGGGCTGGTGGGGGTGGCCGCGGTGGTGGCCATGGCGGTGGCGGCGGGGGCGTTCGGGGCGCCCGCGTTCGCGCTCGCAGGGGAGTCCGGTGGTGGCGGGCACGGCGACCGGCACCGGGCGACACAGAAGGCGATGGAGGCCGCCGTCGGCGAGAACGCCCCCGGCGTCACCGCCCAGGTCAGGGACAAGCACGGAACCTGGAACTCCGCGGCGGGCATCGGCGACCTCGAACGGCGGACCCCGCGCGGCGCCCACGACCGCTACCGCGTCGGCAGTATCACCAAGACCTTCGTCTCGACGGTGATGCTCCAGCTGGTGGCCGAGGGCGAGCTGAGCCTCGACGACAAGGTGGGCCGGTGGCTGCCGGGCGTGGTCGAGGGCAACGGCCACGACGGCGACCGCGTCACGGTGCGCCGGCTCCTCAACCACACGAGCGGCATCTACGACGTACTGTCCGACCCCGGCTACCAGGAGAAGATGTTCACCGAGAAGTTCCTCGCGCACCGCTACGACACCTGGACCCCCGAGCAGCAGGTCGCCATCGCCATGCGCCACGAGCCGGACTTCGAACCCGGTGAGGGCTGGAACTACTCCAACACCAACTACCTCCTCGCAGGCATGATCATCAAGAAGGTGACGGGGGAGTCGTACGCGGACGAGATCAAGCGCCGCATCATCGAGCCGCTCGGCCTGGACGCCACCAGCGTGCCGGAGACGGACTCCTCGATGCCTCAGCCGAGTTCACGGGCGTACATGAAGCTGTCCAAGGCCCCGGACGCCACGTTTCACGACGTCACGGAGCTCAATCCGTCCATGGCAGGCTCGTCGGGCGGGATGATCTCCGACACGGCCGACCTGAACCGCTTCTACACGGCCCTGCTGCGCGGCAAGCTCCTGCCCAAGAAGCAGCTCGCCGAGATGAAGAAGACCGTCGTGCTGGACCCGGACAAGCCCCACGACGGTTACGGACTCGGCCTGGTGAGCCGCGAGACCTCCTGCGGCACAGTCGTCTGGGGCAACGGTGGCGACATCCAGGGCTCGACGTCCATGACCCTGGTGACCGAGCGCGGCGGCCATGCGCTCTCCGCGAACTTCAACAGTCTGGACGGCGACTTGTTCGCGATCCGGGACGCGGAGTTCTGCGGGAAGTGACCCGTGGCCGGCGGGGCCCGACGTGCGGGTCCCGCCCCCCTCCCGCCCGGTGGTTATCGCGGCAGCACCACCACATACGCGGCCGGATCGCGGTCGGCCGATGCCATCAGGGCGGTGCGTACGACGGTCGCCTGCTGTTCGAGCGACTCGCGCAGCTTCTTGGGCGTCAGATGGACGACGGTGATGCCGAGCCGCTCCAAGTGCTCGCGCTTGCGGGCGTATTCGGACCACAGCGCGTCGTCGTCCTGCCGGAATCCCTGCCGGGGCGCCCGCGTGTCCAGCTCGACCGCGACGGCCAGATCCGGCCAGTAGGCGTCGACGCCCCCCAGGTGCGGCCCACCGGGCAATCGCAGGTCGACGTTCCACAGGGGGTCGGGCAGGCCGTGCTCGGCGACCATCTGGTAGAGCCGGTCCTCGGCGATGGCCCGCCCCTCGGCGAGCAGCGAGTCCACCGCGTCCACGACATGGGGGCGGGTCAGCAGCCGCGCGTGGTTCAACTCCCGGACGACGGCGGCCGGTTCGCAGTGCCCGCCGCGCACCGCCTCGGTGAGCAGTCTGCGCACCGCGCCCGCGTCGGTGAGCCCCGCCACGGCGTCGGCGAGCGCGCGCGGCACCGGGGCCACGGGAACTCCGCCGATCTGTACGGCGGTCGGCAGCGCCGGGGGCCGCACGAGCCGGACGAACCCGGTGGAGCGCAGCCGCCGGGTGCGCGGGACGAGGACGTCGATGCGGTCCAGGGAGAGCAGCGGGGGAGCCGACGAGAAGCGGTGCAGGGCGAGCGCCGCGAGTCCGGTGATCAGGGCGTCGGCGTACGGGGCGTGGGGCTCGCCCGCTCCGGGCTGCGCGGGCACGGTCTTCGCCGCCCTGGCCGGCGGCCGCCCCGCGAACAACAGGGCGCCGTGCAGGCGCTCTTCACTGGTCGGCGGCCCCGGGTGCAGCAGGCAGACCCCTGGCAGCAGCTGCTGCCAGGGCCCTTCCGGGCGGCAGTGGGCGGAGACGTCGGCAGGGGAGACGCCGTGGGCGCGGAGCTGGGCGGTGCTCATGACGCGCCGCTGGACGTCGGCGAGGTGACGGAGGGGGCGGGGGGAGAGCGGGGTGTTGTGGTTCATGACCGGGCCATTCCCGCTGCCGATCCGCCCCCTAACCGCTGTTACACGCCCGTCGACATAACCGGACAACCCCGCACTAAAGTGCAGACGTTCGACTGCCGAAAAGGTCCGTTTGTGCGCGGTACGTTCCGGGGCGGGCGCCACGCCGAAGCTGCCGAGCAGCGATCGGCGGGCACCCCGCCCCGGTTCGCCTAGGAAACGGCGGCCGCGTCGCAGGCCTGCGCCCGCAGCGACCGCGCGAGGTCGTCCCTGGCTTCCAGCACGAGCCGCCGCAGCGCGGGCGCGGCCGACTCGTGCGAGGCGAGCCACGCGTCGGCGGCGTCCACCGTGGACCGGCTGTCCTGGAGGTGCGGGAACAGCCCCTTCACCACGTCCATCCCGATCTGGATGGACCGCTCGGCCCACACCCGCTCGATGGCGGCGAAGTACCGCTCCGCGTAAGGAGCGGTCAGCTCCCGCTGCGAGGACTGGGCGAAGCCGGAGATCGTCGCCCCCACCAGCGCGTTGGACAGGGAGTCGGACTCCACCACGGAGGCCCACGCCTGCGCCTTGACCGCCTCGGAAGGCCGCGCGGCCAGGCACCGCACCTGGTGCCGCTTGCCCGATGCCGTGTCGTCCCGGACCAGCTCGGCGGCGAGCATCTGCTCGTCGGCGACGCCGTGCGCGGCCAGCGGGCCGAGGAAGGCCCAGCGCAGCTCCTGGTCGACGTCCAGGCCGTCGATCTTCGCCGTCCCCTCAAGGAGGGTCCGCAGCAGCTGAAGATCGGCCTCGGATGAGGCCACCGCGGCGAAGAACCTCGCCCACGTCAGCTGGTTCTGGCTGCCGGGCTCCGCGATCCGCAGCTCCCGCAGCGCGCCCTCGGCGAGCGCGCGCCCGCCCTCCTCGCGCCACTCGGGGGCCGCGTAGAACGTGAGGGCCGAGTCCGCCCACGAGTGCAGCATCTGCAGGACCCCGATGTCGCTCTCGCGCCCCGCGAACCGCAGCACGAGCCCGATGAAGTCCCGCGCGGGCATGAGCCCGTCCCGGGTGAGGCTCCACAGCGCGGACCAGCACAGCGCGCGGGCCAGCGGGTCGGTGATGTCGCCGAGGTGCGCCCGCAGCGTGTCGAGGGAGGTCTCATCGAAGCGGATCTTGCAGTAGGTCAGGTCGTCGTCGTTGACCAGGACCAGGTCGGGAGCCTCCTCGCCGGCCAGCTCGGACACGACCGTGCGCGGCCCGTCGACGTCCACCTCCGCGCGTGCGTACCGCGTCAGCTCGCCCTCGGGGGAGCGGCGGTACAGACCCACCGCCACGCGGTGCGGCCGCAGTTCGGGGTGGGACTCGGCGGCCTCCTGCACCACGGAGAGCTCGGTGATCCGGCCCTCCGCGTTCAGAATGACCTGCGGAGTAAGGGAGTTGACGCCCGCCGTCTGCAGCCAGGCCTGCGACCAGGACGCCATGTCGCGCCCGGAGGTCTCCTCAAGGACCGAGAGGAGGTCGCCGAGCCGGGTGTTCCCGTACGCGTGGCGCTTGAAGTAGCGCCGGGCGCCTTCGAGGAACGCGTCACGGCCCACGTAGGCGACGAGCTGCTTCAGTACTGATGCGCCCTTCGCGTACGTGATCCCGTCGAAGTTGAGCTTGGCGTCCTCCAGGTCGCGGATGTCGGCCGTGACCGGGTGCGTGGAGGGCAGCTGGTCGGCGCGGTAGGCCCACGCCTTGCGGTTGTTGGCGAAGGTGATCCAGCCGTTGGTGAAGCGCGTCGCCTCGACCATCGAGAAGGAGCCCATGAAGTCGGCGAAGGACTCCTTGAGCCACAGGTCGTCCCACCAGCGCATCGTGACCAGGTCGCCGAACCACATGTGCGCCATCTCGTGCAGGATGACGTTGGCCCGGCGCTCGTACGACGCCTGGGTGACCTTGCCGCGGAAGATGAACTCCTCGCGGAAGGTCACGCAGCCGGGGTTCTCCATCGCGCCCAGGTTGTACTCGGGGACGAAGGCCTGGTCGTACTTCCCGAAGGGGTAGGGGTAGTCGAAGTGGTCGTGGAAGAAGTCGAGCCCCTGCTTGGTGACCAGGAAGACGTCGTCCGCGTCGAAGTGCTTGGCCAGGCCCTTCCTGCACATCGCGCCGAGCGGGATGTCCAGCGTCGTGCCGTCGTCGAACGTGCGGCTGTAGGAATCCGTCACGTAGTGGTACGGACCCGCGACGACAGCCGTGATGTACGTCGAGATCGGCTTCGTCTCGGCGAACTTCCATACGCCGTCGACCAGTTCACCGGAGCCGTTCGACCAGGCGGTCCAGCCGTCGGGGGCCTGCACCGAGAACCGGAAAGGCGCCTTCAGGTCGGGCTGCTCGAAGTTGGCGAAGACGCGCCGTGAGTCCGCCGGTTCGTACTGCGTGTAGAGATAGACCTCGCCGTCCTCCGGGTCGACGAAGCGGTGCATGCCCTCGCCGGTGCGGCTGTAGGCGCACTGGGCGTCCACCACCAGTTCGTTCTCCGCGGCCAGGTCCTCAAGCGTGATCCGGGTGCCGTCGAAGACCTCGGAGGGGTCCAGGTCCTTGCCGTTGAGGGAGAGTGCCGTGACGCTCGGGGCGATCAGATCGGCGAAGCTCGCGGCGCCGGGTTCGGCGGAGCGGAAGCGGATCGTGGTGACGGAGCGGAACGTGCGCGGCTCCTGGACGCTCTCGCCGATCGCGGAGCGCAGGTCGAGAAAGACCTCGTACCCGTCGACGGACAACAGCGCGGCCCTCTCCTGGGCCTCGTCGCGGGAAAGATTCTCACCGGGCACGGGCGGTACTCCCTTGTACTCGCAGGGGGAAGTCGTGGATCGCACGACCTGTACGAATGTCTACGATCCTCGCATGTGCCCCCAGCACGCGGTATCCGGGAATGCCCGGGTAGATCACTGACGTTCCCCTGGCCAAGCGCGCACGCATTCCCTAGGGAGAGACATGTCCGAGAACGGCAAGACCCCTGTTGACTTCTGGTTCGACCCGCTGTGCCCGTGGGCCTGGATGACCTCGCGCTGGATGCTCGAGGTGGAGAAGGTCCGCGATGTCGAGGTCCGCTGGCACGTCATGAGCCTCGCCGTGCTGAACGAGGACAGGCTCGACGAGCTGCCCGAGGAGTACCGCGAGATGCTGGCGACGAAGGCCTGGGGCCCGGTCCGCGTGGTCATCGCCGCCCAGCAGAAGCACGGCGACGAATACACCGGCAAGCTCTACACCGCCCTTGGCACCCGCTTCCACAACCTCGGCGAGGGCCCGACCCGCGAGGCGGTCGTCTCCGCGCTCAAGGATGTCGGCCTGCCCGAGGAGCTCGCCGACTACGCGGACTCGGACGAGTACGACACCCAGCTGCGCGCCTCCCACCAGGAGGGCATCGACAAGGTCGGCCAGGACGTGGGCACGCCCGTCATCGCGGTCCCCGGCGCGGACGGCGAGCAGGTCGCCTTCTTCGGCCCCGTAGTGACGCCCGCCCCGAAGGGCGAGGCGGCGGCGAAGCTGTGGGACGGCACGCTGCTCGTGGCGTCGACGCCGGGCTTCTACGAGATCAAGCGGACCCGGACGCAGGGGCCGATCTTCGACTGACCTAGCCGAAGGACACGGGGAGCTGACGGCCCTTGCCCTGGTTGAGGTGCGGCTGTACCCAACGGCACCCCGCACCCTGACAGCGCCAGTGGCCCTGTGCCTCGGTCCGGGGCATCAGCGTGGCCAGATAGTCCTCTTCGGCCTGATTGACCGGCCGGAAGTCCTGCGGTTTGCCGCCGCATGGCGGGCAGTGCCTGGAAGCAGTCGCCATGGACCACACCGTCCTCCGGAACCCGGCCTACCGAAAGACCCCCGTGAGTCATGTCCTCACGGGGGTCTTTCGTCCATCCGCCTGCCTCGGCGAAAGTTGAGAAGACGATCACGAGGCAGGACGTCTCAGGGCATCGGATCAGGGGGTCAGCAGCAGGCTGTTCACCCGCTGCTTCGCGGCGTCGTAACGCTTGGCCACGTCCTGCCAGTTGACGACCTGCCACATGGCCTCGATGAAGTCCACCTTCTGGTTCTTGTACTGAAGGTAGAAGGCGTGCTCCCAGGCGTCGAAGACCAGGATCGGCGTCGAGCCCTGGCCGACGTTGCCCTGGTGGTCGTAGACCTGCTCGACGATGAGGCGGTTGCTGAGCGGCTCGTAGGCGAGCACGCCCCAGCCCGATCCCTGCGTGGTCGCCGAGGCCTTGGTCAGCTGGGCCTTGAACTTGGCGAAGGAGCCGAAGGACTCGGTGATGGCGTCCGCGAGGTCACCGACACCGTCCGCGGCCAGCGGCTCACCGCCGCCGCCGTCCTTCGGGCTGTTCATGTTGTGCCAGTAAATGCTGTGCAGGATGTGGCCGGAGAGGTGGAAGGCCAGGTTCTTCTCCAGGCCGTTGATGGCGCCCCACGTCTCCTTGTCGCGCGCCTCCTCCAGCTGCTCAAGGGTGTCGTTCGCGCCCTTCACGTACGCCGCGTGGTGCTTGTCGTGGTGCAGCTCGACGATCTGGGGATTGATGACCGGTTCGAGCGCCGCGTAGTCGTACGGAAGTTCAGGAAGCGTGTAAATGGCCATGTCCGAGCCCTCCGACTGCTGCTCTGCTGTAGTGCAACGCTTATTGCAACCTATATGCAAGTGCAGGCTAGCAGCAGGAGTGGGTCGGAGTTGATCAGCCCTTCGTCCTAGGTCCGCGGGCCGGGGACGGTGGCCGGGGCCCGGGAAACGCGAGAGGGCCCCGAGTCGATCGACTCGGGGCCCTCTCGCGCGAACGCGCAGGTGTCCTACTCGGCGGCGATCGCCGCACGCTTCTCCGCCGTCTTCTGGCGGACGAAACCGATCACGGCGAGCACCAGCGTCAGCGTGCCCGTGGCCAGGAGCTGCTTGCGCGTGTCCGGCTGTTCGGTCATCAGGTAGAAGATGTACGCCATCGCGGCGAGCGCCACCCACGTCAGGAACGGGTAGGCCCACATCTTCACGACCAGCTTCTGCGGCTCCTCGCGCTCCGTCCTGCGGCGCAGGATCAGCTGCGAGGCGGCGATGAAGATCCAGACGACCAGGATCATCGCGCCGATCATGTTCAGGAGCCAGGGGAAGACGTCGTCCGGGCGCCAGTAGCTGAGCAGGACGCAGACGAAGCCGAAGACCGAGGAGGCGAGGACCGCGAGGCGCGGGACGCCGCTGTGGACGCGGCCGAGCACCTTGGGGCCCTGGCCGCGCGCGATCAGGGAGTACGACATGCGCGATGCGCCGTAGATGTTGGCGTTCATCGCGGAGAGCAGGGCGATCAGGACGATGACGTTCATGATCTGGCCGGCGCCGGGGATGCCCAGGTGGTCGAGCGTGGCGACGTACGGGCCCTTCGCGACGACCTCCTTGTTGTCCCACGGGAGCAGCGTGACGACGACGAGCATCGAGCCGACGTAGAAGAGGGCGATGCGCCACATCGCCGTGCGCACGGCCTTGGCGACGGACTGGACCGGGTTCTCGGACTCCGCGGCCGCGATCGTGACGGTCTCCAGACCGCCGTACGCGAAGACGGACGCGAGGAGGCCGATGATCAGGCCGTCCGTGCCGTTCGGCATGAACCCGCCCTCACCGGTGAGGTTGGCCGTGCCGGGGGCGGAGACGTCCGAGCCGGGCAGGATGCCCAGGATCGCGAGCACGCCGATGCCCAGGAAGAGCGCAATCGCGCCGACCTTCAGGGCGGCGAACCAGAACTCGAACTCGCCGAAGTTCTTCACGGCCGTCAGGTTGGCCCCGCAGAACACCAGCATGAACAGCGCGACCCAGGCCCACTCGGGGCTGTCGGGGAACCAACCCACCATGATCTTCGCGGCGCCGATGCCTTCGAGGCCGACGGCGACGCAGAGCAGGAACCAGAAGCCCCAGCCCGCCGTGAAGCCCGCCCAGGGGCCGATCGCGCGCTCGGCGTGGACCGAGAAGGAGCCGGACGCCGGGTTGGCCGCGGACATCTCACCGAGCATGCGCATCACGAGCATGACGAGCGCGCCGGATATCGCGTAGGCGAGGACGATCGAGGGTCCTGCCGCGGCGATGCCCGCTCCGGAGCCCACGAAGAGACCGGCGCCGATGACGCCGCCGAGGGCGATCATCGAGAGATGCCGCTGCTTGAGGCCGTGGACGAGCGGTGAATCGACCTTGGGGGCCTCGGGGGCCTCGTCGGGTGATGCGTCCTGGGGAGTGGACGTCCGAGACATGGGCGTGCCCTGTTCAGTAGCTGAGACGGGGGAGCGAGCGGCCCACAGTCTGAAGTCCGGTACCGCTGACAGGGAACACCTGACCGCTATACGGACACGACGCTCACACGTTGTGAAGAAGTGGGCACGAGTTGTTCACACGCGTTTCATCCGCGCCTCGCGCCACTCCCGCAGCCCCGCGACCGCCAGGACGAGCCCTGTCGCACCCGCCGACCACAGCAGCTGCGGCCGTGCCCCGTCATCGGTCAGCATCAGCCCGAGCACGGCCGCCATCGCCGCGAGCGCGGCCCACGTCAGGTAGGGGAACGCCCACATCCGCAGGACGAGCCGCTCCGGCGCCTCGCGCTCGATGCGGCGGCGCAGGCGCAGCTGCGAGACCGCGATCAGCGCCCACACGAAGAGGAGCACCGCGCCGACCGAGTTGAGCATGTAGAGGAAGACCGAGTCCGGCCACTTCAGATTGAGTACGACGGACACGAAGCCGAAGGCCACCGACGCGAGGACCGCCCGGCGCGGGACCCCGCCGCCCGACACCTTGAGCAGGGCCTTGGGGGCCTCGCCGCGCTCGGCAAGCGAGAAGACCATCCGGGACGAGCCGTAGAGATTGGCGTTCAGCGCCGAGAGCAGCGCCACGAACACCACGATGTTCATGATCGTGCCGGCGGACGGCACCCCGATCGAGTCGAGGACCGTCACATAGGGGCTGACGCCGGCCTTCTCCGCCGTCCACGGCAGGACCGTCACGATGACCAGCATCGAGCCGACGTAGAAGAAGAGGATGCGGTAGACGGCACTGCGCACGGCGCGGGCGACCGAGCGCACCGGGTCGTCGGACTCGGCGGCCGCGATCGTCACGACCTCAAGGCCGCCGAAGGCGAAGACGACGGCGAGCACGCCGGAGGTGACGCCCTCCCAGCCGTGGGGCAGGAAACCGCCGTGCCCGGTGAGGTTGGTGAGGCCTACGGGATCGGTGTCGGGGAGCACCCCGAAGATCGCGAGCAGCCCGAGGACCAGGAACGCGACGATCGCGAAGACCTTCAGGGCGGCGAACCAGAACTCGAACTCGCCGAAGTTCTTCACGGCGGCGAGGTTGGCCGCCGTGAACACCAGCATGAAGATCAGCACCCAGGCCCACTGCGGAACGCCCGGCGCCCAGCTGTTGGCGATCTGCGCGGCACCGGTCGCCTCCACGGCGAGCACGACGACGAGCAGGAACCAGTAGAGCCAGCCCACGCTGAACCCCGCCCAGCGGCCCAGGGCGCGCTCGGCGTGCACGGAGAAGGACCCGGAGGCGGGCATCGCGGCCGACATCTCGCCCAGCATCCGCATCACGCACATCGCGAGCGCACCGGCGATGAGGTACGAGACGACGATGCCGGGCCCGGCCACGGCGATTCCGGCCCCCGACCCGACGAAGAGTCCGGCCCCGATGACACCGCCGAGCCCGAGCATGGTCAGATGCCGCTGCTTGAGCCCACCGCCGAGCGGCTCGGGTTCCGCCGCCGTCGTGCCCACCCTGCTGGGTGCCGATTCATCGGGGGGTGCGTCGTGCATGCGTGCTCAAGCTGCTCTCGGGATCACAAAAAACTTGGCGGGAACCTACAGTCTCGCCGGGCGGCATCCCTGTACGCAAAACGGGGCCCACGCACCGCCGACCTCAGTGACGAGCATCACGCCCCCCGCAGGGGTACCCCCCACGCTTTGTGCAGAGCCCACCACCGGGGCACCCGGCACCTTGTCACCCGCCACCGGTGAAACGCGCCCCCCGCCTGAGATAGCGTCCTGGGGTCCCATCTGCCCGTCCCAGAACCCGCGGAGTCCCGATGAGCATCGCCGCCGTCTCTTCCCGTCCCGGCCAGGTCCTCGCGGACCTGCTGCCCGCGTCCCGCGTGAAGGACGCGGCCTTCGTCCTCGGCGGCGCCGCCCTGACCGGCATAGCGGCCCAGATCGCCGTGCCCGTCCCGGGCTCGCCCGTGCCGGTGACGGGACAGACCTTCGCCGCCCTCCTCGTCGGCACCGCCCTCGGCGCCCGCCGCGGCTTCCTCTCCCTCGCCGTGTACGCCCTCGTCGGCATGGCCGGCATGCCGTGGTTCGCCGAGGCGGGCTCCGGCGTCGCCGCGCCGTCCCTCGGGTACGTCCTTGGCATGCTGCTCGCCGCCACCGTGGTCGGCGCCCTCGCCCGCCGCGGCGGCGACCGCTCCGTCCTGCGCACCGCGGGCACGATGGTGCTCGGCTCCGCGATCATCTACGCGGTCGGCGTCCCGTACCTCGCCGCCGCGACCGGCATGTCGCTGACCCAGGCCGTCGCCGCCGGGCTCACGCCCTTCCTGATCGGCGACGCCCTGAAGGCCGCGCTCGCGATGGGCGCGCTGCCCACGGCGTGGAAGTTCCTCAACCGCTAGCGGCGACACCGTAGTTGCGCCTGAAGAGGTTCGCCGGGTCGTACGTGGCCTTGAGTCCGGCGAGCCTCTTCCGGGTTTCCGCGTCGTACAGGCCACCCGCCCGGTCCGCGGCGGCGAAGGCGAAGTTGAGCAACCGCCCCTCACCCGCGAACAGCCCGAACGCCCGCGCCTGCACCGCCCGCACCGCGTCGAGGTCCGTGCCCTCCAGCGGCGAGAGCACCCGCACAAGCCACCCCGCGTCCCGGTACGGCACCGCGTTGCCCACCGGCTTCGCGAGGGCCCCGCCCAACTGGTTGATCTGCACGACGTGCATCTTCTCGGCGGCCGGACCGGTCAGCGCGAACAGCTCCTCCGCCGCCGCCAGGTCCAGCTCCCGCACGACCACACTGTCCCCGTAGTAGGAGTGCGGGAAGTCCGGGTCGCTGTGGATCGTGTGGCTGTCGGTGTACGGCATCTCCCGAAGCGAGTCCGACACCACGGGCCCGATCTCCCGCAGCGGCGCCACGAGCCGCTCGCCCGCCGCCTCGGAGCCGGTGTAGGCGACCCGGACCGTCACGAGATAGCGGCCCCGCAGATGGGGCGGCAGCTGCGGCATGTCCGGATAGACGAGCGCGGCCACCGACGAGGTCAGCTCGTCCGGCACCGTCCGCGTCCACGCCTCGTAGGCCCGGAGCACCCGGCCTGGATCGACCTCGCGCCCGTCGAACTCGATCGCCCCGCCGTACAGCCGCGCCACCGGCACCAGGCCGATCTCCAGGGCCGTCACCACCCCGAGGTTCGCGCCACCGCCGAGCAGCCCCCAGAAGAGCTCGGGCTCGCTCTCGGCCGTGACGTGCCGCAGGATGCCGTCCGCCGTGACGACGTCGAGCCGGCGCACGTGGTCAGCGGCGTATCCGAACTCCCGCGCCAGGATCCCGAGACCGCCGCCCAGCGTGTACGAGACGGCTCCCACGCCCGGCGCCGAGCCGTTCAGCGGCGCGAGCCCGTGCGCCGCCGCCGCCTCGACGACCTGGCCCCAGCGGACCCCCGCGCCCACGGTCACCGTGCGCGCGTCGGCATCGATCCGGACGGAGTCCATCCGCCGGGTGCTGATCAGTACGCCGCCCTCCGACGGCCCCGGCAGCCCGTGCCCGGTGGCCTGTACGCCGATGGGCAGCCCCGCGTCGGCGGCGTACGACACGGCGGCGACGACGTCATCGGCGCTCCCGGCCGCGAAGACGATCGCGGGCCGCTGCGCGAAACCGGTCTGGAATCCGGCGATCTCCTCTTCGTAGCCGTCGTCGCCGGGCCGGAACACGAGTCGCTGATCGGTGAAGTCCACGGTGATCCTCCAAGAAGTGCTGGCTGACGCCTCAGAGCTTCCCCGGAAAACCTGACATCGGCCGTCAAGTTTTCCCGGTCGTCCCGGGCCTTCGGGAATCCGCGTGAACTGTGCTGTCATGAAAGGAGGTTGGGGGTGCACCCATGCCGGAGCTTCGCGTGGTCGCGGGCCGCTATCGCCTGCTCGACGTCATCGGCCAGGGCGGCATGGGCCGCGTGTGGCGCGCGGTCGACGAGCTGCTCGACCGCGATGTCGCGGTCAAGGAGATGCGGATCGACGGAGCCTTCGAGGGCCCCGAGACTCAGGACGCCCGCGTCCGCAGAGAACGCGCGCTGCGCGAGGCGCGGGCCAGCGCGCGGATCGACCACCCCGGTGTCGTACGCGTCTATGACGTCGCCGAGGAGGACGGCCGCCTCTGGATCGTCATGGAGCTGGTCGACGCCCGGTCGCTCGCCCGGTACGTCGACGACGAGGGGCCCCTGGACGAGCGCGACGCGGCGCGCGTCGGCCTCGCCCTGGTGGCGGCGCTGCGCCGGGTGCACGGGGCGGGCGTCCTGCACCGTGACATCAAGCCGGAGAACGTCCTGCTCGGCCACGGAGGGCCTGCCGACCGGGTCGTCCTCACCGACTTCGGCATCGCCGCGCTCCAGGACACGGGCCGCCTCACGCAGACGGGCCAACTGGTGGGTTCGCCCGAGTACATGGCGCCCGAGCGGGTCTCGGGGGCGGAGCAGGGACCGCCGTCCGATCTCTGGTCCCTGGGGGCGACGCTCTGCACGGCGCTGCGCGGCAGCTCGCCGTTCGCCCGCGAGTCGGCGCTGAACACGCTGGTCGCGGTCCTGCACGAGGCGCCTGAACTGCCGCCGGAATCAAGCGCGTTGTATCCGGTGCTGGCCGCGCTCCTGGCCAAGGAGCCGCAGCGGCGGCCGGGTCTCGACGAGACGGAGGCGGCTCTGCGGGCGGTGCTCGCGGCACCACCGAGGCCGCCGGAGGGGCCAGGGAACCAGCAAGGGGACACCGACTGGCGCTCCCGTGTCCTGACCGCCCTGGTCCTGCTGGTGGCGGCCGCCGTGGCGGCCGTCATGTTCTTCACCGCGCGCGATCCCGGCGGCAGTGAGCCACCGGGACCGGGCACGCCTCCGCCGACGGTGGCGGGTACGTCGACCACGCCACCGCCGGACGGCACCGGCTAGGCGTCGACGGTGTCCGAGTCGACGTCAAGATCGGTGTCGGTGTCGTTGTCGGTGTCGACGCGGGGCCGCACCTTGTCCCGTACGAGGGAGAACACGACCACGAACGCCGCGGCGAGCAGCGAGAGCAGCACCTGCTTGCGCCCGGTCTCGTCGGTCAGCATGTAGACGAGCACGAACGAGATCATCGCGATCGTGACCCAGGTCAGGTACGGGAAGAGCCACATCTTCACGACCAGCTTCTCCGGCTGCTCGCGCAGGATGATGCCGCGCATCCGCAGCTGCGTGAACGCGATCATCAGCCAGACGAAGAGGGCCACCGCGCCCGACGAGTTCAGGAGGAAGTCGAAGACGGTGTCCTGCCACTGGTAGTTGAACCAGACGGCGATGAAGCCGAAGACGACGGACCCGAGGATCGCGGCCTGCGGCACACCGCGCGCGTTGGTGCGCGCGAAGGCCTTGGGCGCGTCACCGCGCTGGCCGAGCGAGAAGGCCATGCGGGAAGCGGTGTAGAGGCCGGAGTTGAGACAGGAGAGGACGGCGGTGAGGACGATGACGTTCATGACCTGACCGGCGTGCGGAATGCCGATCGAGTTCAGTGCGGCGACGTACGAACCGTCCTTGACGATCGACTTGTCGTCCCACGGAAGCAGCGTGATGACGACGAAGATCGAGCCCAGGTAGAAGACGCCGATACGCCAGATGACGCTGTTGGTCGCCTTGGTGACGGCGCGCTGCGGGTCCTCGGACTCACCGGCGGCGAGCGTGACGATCTCGGAGCCCATGAAGGAGAAGACGACCATCAGTACGCCGGTGAGGATGGCGCCCGCGCCGTTGGGCATGAATCCGCCCGCGTCGGTGAGGTGCGCGAATCCGGCGCCGGGGTTGTCGGAGCCGGGCAGCACGCCGAAGACGGCGAGCAGACCGATGATCACGAACCCGCCGATGGCGACGACCTTGATGCCGGCGAACCAGAACTCGAACTCACCGTAGGAGCCGACCGAGACGAGGTTCGTCGCGGTGAGCACCACCATCACGATGAGCGCCCAGCCCCACTGCGGGACGGCCGGTATCCACCCGTTGAGGATGACGGCACCGGCGGTGGCCTCCACCGCGAGTACCACGACCCAGAAGAACCAGTAGAGCCAGCCGATGGAGAAACCGGCCCAGCGGCCGAGCGCCTGGTCCGCGTAGGTGGAGAAGGAACCCGACGTGGGCCGTGCGGCGGCCATCTCGCCGAGCATCCGCATCACGAGGACGACCATCGTGCCGACGAGGGCGTACGAGACGAGGATGGCGGGTCCTGCGGCGGCGATTCCGGAGCTGGAGCCGACGAAGAGTCCCGCTCCGATGACGCCACCGATGGCGATCATGGAGAGGTGGCGGTTCTTCAGCCCGGCCTTGAGGCCGTCACCGGTGTCTCCAGACTGCGGATCCCCAGGTTCGTTGGGGCTGCGGTCTGCCTTCGCAAGGGAGGGTTGCGAGGTCATGGACGAATCCTTAAGTTCTCGGGTCACGAGCCCCCGCATTCAAACTCAGGGGTGTACGTGACGGAAGTCCTGACTCCGGATCGTGATATTCCGGCCCGATGGCCCAGACCTGGGTGACCAAGGTCCCGGCCCCGGTCGCCGCTACCCGCCCCGCGACGTGCCACACTCAGTCGCATGCGCGTGTACCTCGGCTCGGATCATGCCGGCTACGAACTGAAGAACCACCTGGTCGAGTGGCTCAAGAGCCACGGCCACGAGCCCGTCGACTGCGGGCCCCACATCTATGACGCCCAGGACGACTACCCCCCCTTCTGCCTCCGCGCCGCGGAGAAGACGGCGGCGGACCCCCAGTCGCTCGGCATCGTGATCGGGGGCTCCGGCAACGGAGAGCAGATCGCCGCGAACAAGGTGAAGGGGGTCCGTGCGGCCCTCGCCTGGAGCGAGCAGACGGCCGCGCTCGGCCGTGAGCACAACGACGCGAACGTGGTGTCGATCGGCGGCCGGATGCACACGCAGGAGGAGGCGACGAAGTTCGTCGAGATCTTCCTGTCGACGCCGTACTCGGGTGAGGAGCGCCACACTCGCCGCATCGAGATGCTGTCCGCGTACGAGACGACGGGCGATCTCCCGCCCATCCCGGCCGGCCACCCGCAGCAGTAGCTTCCTGGGGCTCCGCCCCGGACCCCGCTCCTTCAAGCGCCGGACGGGCTGATTTCCAGCCCGTCCGGCGCTTGAGGACGAGCCCTCAAAGCGATTTGCCCGCACCCACCCCCGGAGGGACCCGTGCCGGAGGGGCACACCATTCACCGGCTGGCAGCCGACCACCGGGAGCGGTTCCAGGACTGCGGCCCCCTGAGGGTCACCAGCCCCCAGGGCAAGTTCTCCGACAGCGCGGCCCTGCTCGACGGCCAGGAGATGGACACCGCCGAGGCCCACGGCAAGCACCTCTTCCTGGGCTTCGCCGACACCGGCTGGATCCACATCCACCTGGGCCTCTTCGGCAAGGTCAACTTCGGCACCGCGGCCGCCGCGAACCCGCCCACGGACACCGTCCGCCTCCGCCTGGCCACCAAGGACGCGTACGTGGACCTGCGGGGCCCCACGACCTGCGCCCTCATCACGGACGAGGAGAAGCAGGCGATACACGAGCGGCTCGGCCCGGATCCCCTGCGCCCGCAGGACGACCCTGCCCCCGCCTACGCCCGCATCACCCGCAGCCGCACCACCATCGCCGCCCTCCTCATGGACCAGAAGGTCATCGCGGGCGTCGGCAACGTCTACCGCGCCGAGGTCCTCTTCCGGCACCGCATCGACCCGTACACCCCGGGCAAGGACATCCGCCCCGCCCAGTGGACGGCGATCTGGGACGACCTGGTCGCCCTGATGCGCGAGGGCGTGCGCCTCAACCGCATCGACACCGTCAGGCCCGAGCACACGCCGGAGGCGATGGGCCGCCCGCCGCGCGTGGACGACCACGGGGGCGAGGTGTACGTGTACCGCAGGGCCACCATGCCCTGCCACATCTGTGGCGGCGAGATCCGCACCGCCGATCTCGCCGCCCGCAATCTCTTCTGGTGCCCGAAGTGCCAGCGCCCCGCCCGTTCCCGCCGCAAGGCCGAGGCCCCGCTGCCCCGACCCGCCTGAAGCCCCCGGCTAGAACCCGTGCGGCAGCCACGGCGCGACGTCAGAGCCGAAGGCCAGCGTCGCCTCGGCCAGCGCGCCGGGACGCAGTTCCCGTACTCGGCCCGCGGCCGCCAGTGACGTCAGGGACACACCGCCGAGGTAGGCCGAGCCCAAGTCCCGTACGGACAGGGCGAGATCGGCGTCGTCCTCGGTGCGCTCGCAGGTCGCGCCCTTCAGGTCGCCCTTGAGCCGCCAACGGCCCGCGTTCCAGGGGCAGAAGGCGTCCTCGACCTCCAGCACCAGGTTCACCGGGGCCCGGTAGGTGCGTGCCTCCAGCGCGGCGCCCACCTCCACCAGACGTACGTGCAGCGCGTCCTTCACCTGGACCCGGCAGCGCCGCACGTCCGAGACGAGCTGGAGGATCGCGTCGTCCATCGGACGGCTGTGCGCGTCGATCACCGACGTCAGGTCGATGCCGAAGAGGAACTGCCACAGCGCCGCGTTCGCCGCCGGGTCGAGGGCCTCCAGGTCGCGCAGCTTGACCGTGCCCTTGGGGCCGGCCGCGTCCCAGTCCGGCTTCACGCTGTAGCGCGCGTACCCGACGAGCTCCCCGTCGCGCTCGGCGACCACGCACTGCAGCGGTGACGCGCCGTGCCGCTCGCTCTCCGGGTCGAGCAGGCCGAGCCGCTCCCAGCCGGGCTGCCTGGCCAGCATCCCCGGGCGCTCGATCACCCGCCGTGCGTACAGCGCCTCGCACGCCGCGTGGACGTCGGCGGGCTTGGCGTACCGAAGACGTACGTCATCGGTGCCGGCCGGGACCGACAGGCGTACGCGTGTCGTGTCGATCTCGGCCTTCAGCTGCTGCGTGGCCGCGCCGTACCCGAACCGTCCGTAGATGGCGGGCTCGGAGGCCGTGAGCACGGCCAGAGACTCGCCCTTCGCGCGTACGTCGTCCAGCTGGCGCCGCATCATCGACGTCAGGATGCCCCGCCGCCGGTGCGTCGCCGCGACGCTGACCATCGTCACACCGGCCGCGTCCACCAGGGAGCCGCCCGGCACGCAGAGGCGGAAGCTGAAGGCTCCCGTCGTGCCGACGCAGGTCCCGCCCTCCCAGGTGCCGAAGAAGCGGTCGAACTCGGTCAGCGCGTTCCAGAGCTCGCTCTCCTCCTCGGCCTCGGCGACGCCACCGAAGGCGAGCTCAAGGGTTCCGTAGTACTCGTCCCAGTCTTCCTGGCGCAACTCCCGCAATTCCGTCGTCATATGCCATGCCTACCAGGGTGAAGCGGACGGAGCGACAGGATTTACGCGCGCTGACGGCATGCCTCTGATGGGGGACAACGGGCACCTCCCGTGCGAAGTGCCTGGCACGGTGGATAGGGTCCGGGAGCAATGGCAGGCAGGCGAGCGGAAGCCGAGACGTTTACAGCCCGGATGAAGAAGCGGATCCACCGGGCTCGCATAGGGCTGCGCAAATCCGGGGTGGACTACTTCAGAGGCGACGGTTCGGACTGGATCGCGCTCGCGGGCCTGCTCGTCACCATCCCGGTGATCACCTTCTGCACCATCGTCAACAACGTGTGGTTCGCGCCCTCCGCGCTCGTCCTGCCCATCGTGGCCGGCGGCCTGCTCCTTCGGCCCTCCAGCCTGCTCGGCCTGTACGCGACGGCCGCCGCCGCGCTCATCGTGGAGTCCGTCCAGCTCGGCCCGTACACGCAAGGGACCTCGCGGGTCACGCCCGGCGTGGTCCTCGTCGTCGCGGCCTGCGGCTTCTTCGGTCTCGTCATCGCGCAGTTCCGCAGCCGGGTCGGCGTGCCGTGGCGCGGTGGCGGGACGATGCTCTTCGACCTGCGCGAACGTATCCGCGTGCAGAGCAAGCTGCCGAAGCTGCCCCGGGGCTGGCACCGCGAGATGGCCCTGCGGCCCGCGGGCGGCCAGTCCTTCTCGGGCGACTTCGTGGTCGCGGCCCGCACGAACGGCGGCCGCACCCTGGAGGTCGTCCTCACGGACGTCTCGGGCAAGGGCATGGACGCGGGCTCCCGCGCCCTGCTCCTGTCGGGCGCCTTCGGCGGCCTGCTGGGCTCGCTCCCGCCGCACGCGTTCCTGACCGCCGCCAACGGCTACCTCCTGCGCCAGGACTGGGACGAGGGCTTCGCGACCTCCATCCACCTGGTCCTGGACCTGGAGACCGGTGACTACGAACTCTTCACGGCGGGCCACCCGCCGGGCCTCCAGCTCAGCGCGGGCAGCGGCCACTGGGAGGAGAAGGCCGCGGAGGGACCGCTCCTGGGTGTGTACGACGGGGCGCAGTTCGACCCGGTGAAGGGCTCCCTGCGCCCCGGCGACGTACTGATGCTGTTCACCGACGGCCTCGTGGAGACCTCCGACCGCGACATCAGCGAGGGCATCGACCGCCTCACCGGGGAAGCCGACCGCTATGTGGCGGGCGGCTTCCACGGCGCGGCGTGGCACCTGATCGAGGCGGTCGCGAAGGACGTCAACGACGACCGGGCGCTGCTGCTGATCTGCCGGGAGCCGTCAGCGGGCGCCTGACATCTCGGGCTCCGGCTCCGGCACGGGATCGCGCTTGCCCGGCAGGATCCGGGCCAGCCACTGGGACCGTCCCGCCGCGAGCGGTCCGAGCACCGCGAGCAGCAGCACGTACCCCGCGATGAAGGGGGACAGACGTTCGTCGAGGCCCGCGGTGGCCGCCATCGTCGCCAGGATCAGGGCGAACTCGCCGCGCGCGAGCAGGGTGGTGGAGATGTTCGCCGCGGGTCCTGCCCCGAAGCCGTAGATGCGCGCCGCACCGAGTCCCGCGAGGACGTTCATGAGCAGCGTCACGGCCACGGCCGCGAGCACAGGCCAGAGGACGACGGGCAGGTCGCCGGGGTCGATCGAGAGCCCGAACGCGAAGAAGAAGATCGCCCCGAACGCGTCCCGCAGGGGGTGCACGAGCTTGCGGACGCGCTCGCCGGACGCCGTGCTGCCGACCATCAGGCCGACCATGAACGCGCCGATCGCGTCCGCGACCCCGAACCACTCGGAGACCCCGGCCACGAAGACCGCCGCCCCGAGGAAGGAGATGACGAGCAGCTCGTCGTCCCGGGTGTCCATGAGCCGCCCGACGACCTTGGTGCCGAAGCGCGCCACGAGGGCGAGCAGCAGCAGGAAGCCGAAGGCCTTGCCGCCGTCCATGACGGCCGCCGCGAGGCTGTCGGCGCCGGACAGGACGGGTTGCAGCGCCGCCAGATAGAGCGCCAGGAAGATGTCCTCGACGACGATGATGCCGAGGATCGGTTTCGTCTCGGGATTGCCCAGGCGTCCGGTGTCGACGAGCACCTTCGTGACGATCGCCGACGAGGAGATGCCGAGCACCCCGGCGAGGACCAGCGCCTCGGAGGTGCCCCAGCCGAGGGCGAATCCGAAGCCCAGGCCCGCGCCGACGTTCAGCGCGAGATACGTCCCTCCGGCGAGGGCCATCTTGCGGCCGCCCGTCTTGAGGTCGTCCATGTGGAACTCGAGGCCGAGGTAGAAGAGCAGGAGCACCAGGCCGAGCGCCGAGAGCATCTCCAGGTCGTGGGGGTCGGAGAGCAGGACCACGCCGGGAGTGTGCGGGCCGAGGAGGATCCCGGCCAGGATGAAGAGCGGAATGGTGGGGAGTCCGATGCGGCCGCCCACGCGGGCGAGCACGGCGGCGGCGAGAAAGGCGCCGCCCATGGCTATCAGGGTGTCTGCGTGTCCGATGCCGTTCCTCCTGGTGATCCGAGACGCACACTCCGCACGTTATTGGCAAAGGGAGCGTCAAGAACGCGTCAATAGTTAGCTTACCAAAGGATTTACGCGGCAACTGTGTAGGGCGTACATCCGCTCCCTGCGGGGGCTATCCCCACCCCCGATTCGCCAGGGGACCTCATGGTTCGCAGACCCCCGGAATCCGTACGTTCGAGGCATCACCTACGGAAGGCGGAGAGAGCCATGGGGCTGCGGCGCAAGAAGCGATCCGAGGCGGACGCGCAGGGCGAGCGGAGCGGGGCCGCGATGCCTCCCCTGCCCCCCATGCCCGGCGGGGCGCCCCGCGGCGCCGACTGGGCCGTCGAACTGCACGGCGTACGCCGCAAGTACGGCAAGGGCTCCGGCGCGGTGCACGCGCTCAGCGGCATCGACCTCGCCCTCGAACGCGGCAGCTTCACCGCGGTCATGGGTCCCTCGGGCTCCGGCAAGTCCACCTTCCTGCAGTGCGCCGCCGGACTCGACCGGCCGAGCCAGGGCACGGTGCACCTGGGCGGCACGGAGATCACCTCCATGAGCGAGAACAAGCTGACCGCCCTGCGCCGCACCCGCCTCGGCTTCGTCTTCCAGGCCTTCAACCTGCTGCCCTCGCTGACCGTCGAGCAGAACGTGGTCCTGCCGATGCGCCTCGCGGGCCACCGCCCCGACCGCCGCAGGGCCGCCGACATCCTCAGCCGCGTCGGCCTCGGCGCCGACAAGCACAAGCGCCGCCCCGGCGAGCTCTCCGGCGGCCAGCAGCAGCGCGTCGCGATCGCCCGCGCCCTGGTCACGAACCCGGACGTGATCTTCGCCGACGAGCCGACCGGCGCCCTGGACACCACCACGGCCTCCGAGATCCTCGGCCTGCTCCGCTCGGCCGTCGACGGCATGGGCGCCACAGTCGTCATGGTCACCCACGACCCGGCGGCCGCGGCCTACGCCGACCGGGTCCTCTTCCTCGCGGACGGCGCGATCGTGGACCGCCTTGAGCGTGCCTCTGCCGAGCAGATCGCGAGGCGTATGACGACGCTGACGGCTCCTGCGCGCGTGGCTGCCGCGGCTTGAGTACACCTGCGGGCCGGATGTGGCTGGTCGCGCAGTTCCCCGCGCCCCTTCGGGGGCGCCCCAAACTCCGGAGAAGTTCATGCCCAACGGCCTCGCCCGCGCCGCCATCCGCTTCAAACCCTCCGCCTTCGTGGGTACGTTCGTCGCGCTGATGATGGCCGCGATGATCGTGTCCGCGTGCGGCATCCTCCTGGAGACGGGGGCGCGCGCATCGGTGCCGCCCACCCGCTACGCCGACGCCCCCGTGGTGGCCGCCGCCGACCAGCGGGCCCACTTCGTCGCGGGCAGCGGAGACAGCCGTTCCGAGTCGGCCACGCCACTGCCCGACCGGGCCCGCATCGACAACTCCCTGGTGAAGAAGGCGGGTTCGGTGCCCGGCGCGCGCACCGCCGTCGCGGACGTCACCTTCCCCGTGCAGTCCGGCGGCAGGAGCGTCACCGCGCACGGCTGGGGCTCCACGTCCTTCACCGGCGAGAAGCTGACCGCGGGCCGCGCCCCGCAGCCCGGCGAGGTCGTCCTGGCCGCGCCCGGCGCCTCCGTGGGCGAGCGCACCACGCTGACCACGGCGGACGGACCGCGCGACTTCCGGGTCTCCGGAACCGTCCGGGCCGCCGACGGCGCCCCCACGGCCTGGCTCGCCGACTCCGACGCCGTACGCCTCTCCGGCCACCCCGGCCGCATCGACGCCATCGCCGTCCTGCCCAAGGACGGCGTCACGGACGACGCCCTCAAGTCCCAGGTGGCCCGCGCCCTCGGCACCAAGGCCGACGTCCACACCGGCGACGACCGCAGCGAGGCCGAGGGCTCCGAGGTCGCCTACGCCCAGGAGATGCTCACCGGCATCGGCGGCTCCTTCGGAGGCATCGCCACCATGGTCGCCATGTTCACCGCGGCGGGCACGGTGGCGCTCTCCGTCGGACAGCGGGCCCGTGAGTACGCGCTGCTGCGGGCCATCGGCACCACGCCCCGCCAGATCCGCCGCACCATCGCCACCGAGGCCCTGCTCGTGGCACCCCTCGCGGGAGCGGTCGGCGTACTGCCCGGAATCGCCCTGGCCGGCTGGTGGTTCGGGCAGCTGAAGGAGAAGGGCGCGATCCCCGGGGGCCTCGACCTCTCGGTCTCCTTCATCCCCCTCGTCTCGGCCGTCGGCGCCGCGGTGCTCACCGCGCTGCTCGCCGGCTACGCGGCGGCCCGCCGCCCCTCCCGCATCAGGCCGGGCCAGGCGCTGAGCGAGTCCTCGGTGGAACGCCTGCGCTTCGGCTGGATCCGTACGCCGCTGGGCATCGCGGCGGCCGTCGGCGGCTGCGTCTTCGCCGGGGTCGCCTCCTCCCTGACGGGCGACGACGCGGCCAACGCGGCGCTCGGCATCGTCATGCTGTTCATGCTCGCCGTGGCCCTGCTCGGCCCACTGGTCGCCCGCGGCTGCGCGGCCCTGTTCGGACTTCCGCTGCGCGGGGCGGGCGCTTCGGCCTCGCTCGCGGCGGCCAACTCCCGTACGAACGCGCGCCGTCTGGCCTCGGCGATCACCCCGATCGTCCTCGCCATGGCGTTCTCGTCGACCCTCGTCTTCATGCACACCAGCGAGGACCGGGTGGCGGCCGACCAGCAGCGCGAGGGCATCACGGCGGACCACATCGTCTCCGCCTCAGGGGCCGGAGTGACCTCCGACGGGGTGACGAAGGCGGCGCGGGCCCCGGGAGTCACCTCGGCCGTCGGCCTCCTCAAGACCTCCGTCCTGGTGCCGGTGGGCTCGGGCGGCGACCGCTGGCTGGAGTCGGCGTCGACGCAGGGCCTGACGGGCTCGTCCCGTGACCTGGCCAAGGTCCAGGACCTGGACGTCAAGGCGGGCACGATGGCCTCGCTCGGCAAGGGCGAGATCGCCGTCGACGCGAAGCTCGCGGACTCCGCGCACGTGAGGACGGGCGAGCGCATGACGCTGCGCATGCCCGACGGCACGAAGGCGTCACCGAAGGTGGTGGCGACGTACGGCAGGGGCCTTGGCCTCTCCCAGGTCACGCTCCCCTCAACGGACTTGAAGCACCACGTGACGTCGTCCTTCTCCTCGGAGATCTGGACGAAGGGAGCGGCCCCGGCGGCCCTCACCTCCCTGGGCACGCTCCAGGACCGCGAGGGCTACGCCACCGCCCAGTCCACGGACCGCCAGGTCAACGCCTGGGCGAACGCGGTGATGGCGGCGGTACTCGGAGGATTCGCGGCGATCGCCGCGGCCAACACCCTGGTGATGACGGTCCTGGACCGCCGCCGGGAGCTCGGCACACTGCGCCTGATCGGCTCCACCCGGCGTCAGGTGATGCGGATGGTGCGGTGGGAGGCGCTCCTGGTCGCCGGCGCGGGCATCGTGATCGGCTCGGCGATCGCGCTGGCGACGCTGGTCCCCATGATGAACGGCCTGACGGGGGAGTCCCCGTACATCCCGCCACTCCTGTACGGCTCCTTCGCGGCCGCAGCCCTGGCCCTGGGCCTGGCGGCAACGGCCTTGCCGGCGAGGGCGGCGCTGAGGGAATCCAGCCCGTCCGGCGCCTGAGGAAGAATCCCCGCATGAACTCCAGCCCCACCCTGTCCCTCGCCGAGGTAGAGGCAATAGCCCGCCAGGCCCACGCCACCCAGCAGGACAAAGCGGGCCGCCCCTACGCGGAGCACCTGCAAGCCGTGGCCGAGGGCGTCCGCGCCAGAAACGGCTCGGCGGAACAGATCGCCGCGGCCTGGCTCCACGACGCGATAGAGGACAACGCCCTCACCGAGGAGTGGCTGCGGGACGCCGCACTCACCCCACGTACGAAGGACATCGTCCGCGCCCTCACCAAGCACCCGGGCGAGCCCCCTCAGGCGTACGCCCGGCGCATCCTCGAAACCCCCGGCGCCCGCCTGGTGAAGGAGGCGGACCTGGCCCACAACGCGAATCCGGCCCGCCTAGCAGAGCTAGACGGGCCGACCCGCACTCGCCTCACGGCGAAGTACACCAACATGCGCGCCCTGTTGGGCCTGTGAACCGAGCGGTCAAGCCGAGGACTTGGCCCGCTCCCGAGCCAACGCCGCGGCATCCCGCTTGAACGCCCACTCCATCTTCGGCTCCATGGCGAAGCGGAACATCCGCTGCACCGGAGGCGTACAGAGGAGCGTCACCACAGCCGCGGCCACCAGTGACACGAGCACCTCGCCGGAAGGCGTGTGCATCCACGCGTAGTCGTCGAACCAGCCCCAGAAACGCGAGCCCTTGGCGAGGAAGCCGTGCAGCAGGTAGCCGTACAGCGTGCCCGCGCCGAGCACCGTGAACCACATCTTCCGGCGCGGAACCCACGCGAAGAAGCACGCGGTCAGGATCGCCGAGCAGCCGAACAGCGCCAGCGTCATCACGACACCGGCCCACCACGGCGCACCCAACTCCTGGGCGCTGTCCCGGCGGTAGAACCATGCCGAGGTCATCCGCGGTCCCGCCCAGTACGCGAGGAGCAGTGCGCTCGCGAAGATCGGGATGGAGAGCAGCCGCACCTCGCGGCGCCGCACCAGCTGGAAGTACTCGGGCTTCATGATCAGGCCGAGCACGAAGAAGGGCAGGAACTGCAGCACCCGCTGCAGATCGAGATCGTCACCGATGTCCGGAGAGATCGTGGCGAGCACGGCGATGGCGAGCGCGAGCGGCAGCGGCCAGCGCACCAGCTTCCACAGCGGGGTCGTCAGACGCCAGACGAAGAGCGCGACCAGGAACCAGGTGAGGTACCAGGGGTCGAGCAGACTGATCGGCTGCGTCGGGTCGTCGTCCGCGTAGCGCTTGAAGATGGTGTACGCGACTTCGAAGATGACGTACGGCACGGCGACGCCGGTCACCAGGCGCTTGAGCCGGTCTGACCGCATGTCGAAGCTGCGTGAGAAATAGCCGGAGATGAGGATGAACGCCGGCATGTGGAAGGTGTAGACGGTCATGTACAGCGCCTCTGCGGCGCGACTGCCGTCGGTCAACGGCTCCCAGGCGTGCGCCATCGCGACCAGGACGATCGCCAGGTACTTGGCGTTGTCGAAGAAGGAGTCGCGCTGCTTGGTGGGTTGACCCGTGGAGACGGGTCTGTCCGAGGAACCGGTGTGGCCCGTGGAGCCTGAGTGGCCCGTCGAGCCGGGTCGAGCGGTGGTGCCGGCCGGGGCGTGGGGAACGGTCGCGGCCATGGTGGACTGGGGGGCGCGGGGGCCAGGTACTCCGTCCGCCGGCACATGTGCCGGGGGGAGCGGCGCCCGGTGGCGGCCGTGCGGGTGAACCGAGTTCGTCACAGGCCCTCCCACCAAGAGCTCGGTGAGACGATCCGGGACCGCACTGCGCTTGCGGGGATGGTGGCAGCGTGGAACATCTGAGGCACCCTAGCGTCGCTTGCGTGTATTCGTAAAACCCTCAACTCGGCTGTCAGCTCAATCACAGACGGTTCGTGGCTATTGGGGTCCGAGTACCCAGGAATCACGGAAGTCGACATGGAGATTCACCTCCTGTCACCTCGTATTACAGGGGGTTGGATGTCCTTTACGTCACAACTCATCCCCCTTAAACGGCGCATAACGCCTGCGGGCGACTCTGGTGAAATGTCCGATTGATCGGCCCTTTGTGGCGCCGGTGATGTGTGTCCGGCAACAATTCGAATTTCTGGCGAACGAGTTGTGTGGCGATGGAAACGATCAAGCCGAATTAGTGGCCGTGCGCGGGCTTCGAATTGCCGTGCGGGAGCGCGGTGTTCATGTGCCCCAAGGGCGACCCCGTGTGCCGGACCCGTGCCGGACGCGTGCGGCGGTGGCCGACGATGTGTCACCGGCCGCATACAGAAGGCGCGTTGGTGGCACGATGGTCCTGGCGGGGGTGTGCGGGGTCGTACCCCCCGGGCCGGGGAGAGACCGACCTAGGGTGTGATCAGTGTGGCCATTTCGCTGTCAGTGGTGTTGCTGTTGGCGATCATCCTCATCGTGCTGATCCGCGGGGGATCGATCAAAGCGGGGCCCGCGGTCGTCGCGGTGCTCTTCGGGTTCTTCCTCGCCTCAACCGGAATGGCACCCTCCATAAACCGCTTCCTCAATGAAGTGGCCGAGACGATCAACTCGATCAGCTTCTGACCGGCGTACGCGGTCCGCTCGGCCGAGGCCCGGACCCGGCGTCCGCGGTCCGCTCCGCCCGGCGGTCCGACCCCCGGAGACCCGAACGCAGAAAAGCCTCCGGCCCGGTTCCGAGGAACCGGGCCGGAGGCCACCGAGCGGGTGACGGGAATCGAACCCGCGTAGCTAGTTTGGAAGACTAGGGCTCTACCATTGAGCTACACCCGCATGCTTCGCACCACAGGACATCGCTGGTCAGCGACTGCGGCACGGCAAGCATCGTAGCGGGTCGGAGCCCCTCGCCGCACACCCCGTACGTACTCGCGATTAAGCGGGCGTCGCACTGCCTGCGGGCATGTACCCTACGTCTCGCACCGACGGGGTGTGGCGCAGCTTGGTAGCGCGTCCGCTTTGGGAGCGGAAGGCCGTGGGTTCAAATCCCGCCACCCCGACCAGCAGGATCTCTTCCAGGATCTCCTTCACAAGATCGCATTGTGGGTCGGCTCCCGCTTGCCGTTACTATGCAAGCTGTGTGCCCGTGTGTCTCTGAGCCGGGCTCAATCCCAAGAAGTCAGCCCCAAGGAGACCGAACCGTGAAGAGCGCCGTGGAGACCCTGAACCCGACCCGGGTTCGGCTCACTGTTGAGGTGCCCTTCGAGGAGCTCAAGGACAGCCTCGACGCGGCCTACAAGAAGATCAACCAGCAGGTCACGGTGAAGGGCTTCCGCAAGGGCAAGATCCCGGCCCGAGTCATCGACCAGCGGTTCGGCCGCGGCGCCGTCCTCGAAGAGGCCGTCAACGACGCGCTCCCGAAGTTCTACACCGAGGCCGTGAACGAGGCCGAGCTCAACGTCCTGGGCCAGCCCGAGGTGGACATCACCGAGCTGAAGGACAACGAGACCCTCAACTTCACCGCTGAGGTCGACATCCGTCCCGCGATCGAGATCCCGGACTACTCCGGCATCGAGGTCGAGGTGGACGCGGTCGAGGTCAGCGATGAGGACGTCGAGAAGGCCGTCGAGGAGCTCCGTGAGCGCTTCGCGTCCACCTCGCCGGTCGAGCGTGCCGCCGAGGACGGCGACGTCGTGACGATCGACCTGGAGGCCAAGGTCGACGGCGAGGTCCTGGAGGACGGCGTCGCGTCCGGCGTCTCCTACACGATCGGCTCCGGCGAGCTCCTCGAGGGCATCGACGAGGCCGTCAAGGGCCTGGAGGCCGGTGGCGAGGCCACCTTCACCTCCGAGCTCAAGGGCGGCTCCGCCGCGGGCAAGGAGTCCGAGGTGACCGTCAAGGTCACCCAGGTCGCCGCCCGTGAACTGCCCGCCCTGGACGACGACTTCGCGCAGCTCGCGTCGGAGTTCGACACCCTGGACGAGGTCAAGGCGGACAGCCGCAAGCGCCTCGAGAACATGAAGCAGTACGACCAGGCGACGCAGGCCCAGGAGCGTGTCCTGGAGAAGCTGCTCGAGCTGGTCGAGGTCCCCGTCCCCGAGAAGCTCCTCGCGGACGAGATCGAGACCCGCAAGCACAACCTGGTGAACCACCAGCTCGGCCAGATGGGCCTCGACCTCGCGAAGTACCTGGAGATCCAGGGCAAGACCGAGGAAGAGTTCGACGCCGAGACCAAGGAGCAGGCCGAGAAGGGCATCAAGACGCAGTTCGTCCTGGACGAGCTCGTCAACAAGGAGAAGCTGAACGTGAACCAGGAGGAGCTCACCGAGCACCTCATGCGTCGCGCGCAGTCCTCCGGCATGTCCCCCGACCAGTTCGCCCAGGCCGTCGTCGAAGGCGGCCAGGTCCCGATGCTGGTCGGCGAGGTCGCCCGCGGCAAGGCCCTCGCGGTCGTCGTGGAGGCCGCGACGGTCAAGGACACGAACGGCGAGGTCGTGGACCTCGACGACGAGGACGAGGCTGCCGCCGAGGGTGAGCAGGCCGAGGTCGAGGTCGAGGCCTCGGAGCCCGCCGAGGAGAAGACCGAGGCCTGAGCAGCCTCGCTTCACTGAACGCACAGTGGGCCCCAGGGACGTGACGTCCCTGGGGCCCACTGCTTTAGGGGCGCGGGGAACTGCGTGAGCAACCCCCACAAGCCGCAGGCGCGGCTGCCACGGGCGCTCCCACGGCGGGTGCGGCCTGTCGGGGGCGGGCCGCGCAGTTCCCCGCGCCCCTGACGGGGCGCCCCGGCAGCCCTGTAAGGCGCCCCCGCCAGAACCTGCGCTCACAGCGAACAGTGAACTCTGCGGGATTCCCCGAAGGGGTCCGCGCGTTAGGGTCCATGAATACGAGGGCAGGGGAGTCCCCGAAGCCGTCCCGGAGCGGCGAGCACGCGGGGTCCCAAGCCTCAGAAGAAGACGTGAGACGGCCCGGCGCCGTCGTAAGACGAGCAGGTGGATACGTGACGAATCTGATGCCCTCCGCCGCCGGCGACCCCTCCATCGGTGGTGGCCTCGGCGACCAGGTCTACAACCGGCTGCTCGGCGAGCGGATCATCTTCCTCGGCCAGGCCGTGGACGACGACATCGCCAACAAGATCACGGCGCAGCTGCTGCTCCTTGCCGCTGAGCCGGACAAGGACATTTTCCTTTACATCAACAGCCCTGGTGGATCCATCACGGCCGGCATGGCGATCTACGACACCATGCAGTACATCCAGAACGACGTGGTGACGATCGCGATGGGCATGGCGGCCTCGATGGGCCAGTTCCTGCTCAGCGCCGGTACGCCCGGCAAGCGCTTCGCGCTGCCGAACGCCGAGATCCTGATCCACCAGCCTTCTGCCGGACTCGCGGGCTCCGCGTCGGACATCAAGATCCACGCCGAGCGCCTTCTCCTCACGAAGAAGAAGATGGCGGACCTCACCGCGTTCCACACGGGCCAGACCGTCGAGCAGGTCACCCGCGACTCGGACCGCGACCGCTGGTTCGACCCGCTGGAGGCCAAGGAGTACGGCCTCATCGACGACATCATGCCCAACGCGGCCAGCATGCCGGGCGGCGGCGGCACCGGAGCCTGAGCCTCACCGCTCAGCCCTCCCGAAGCCGACCTCAGCCCACGCTCCTCAGGAGACCTACAGAGATGAAGAACTACCCCGGCAGCGGCCTCTACGAGCGCGCTCAGGCCGAGTACACCGGCCCCACGGCCGAATCCCGCTACGTCATCCCGCGCTTCGTCGAGCGCACCTCGCAGGGCGTGCGCGAGTACGACCCGTACGCGAAGCTGTTCGAGGAGCGCGTGATCTTCCTCGGCGTGCAGATCGACGACGCGTCCGCCAACGACGTCATGGCGCAGCTCCTGTGCCTGGAGTCGATGGACCCGGACCGTGACATCTCGATCTACATCAACAGCCCCGGCGGCTCCTTCACGGCGCTCACGGCCATCTACGACACGATGCAGTTCGTGAAGCCGGACGTCTCGACCGTCTGCATGGGGCAGGCCGCGTCCGCCGCAGCCGTGCTCCTCGCGGCCGGTACGCCGGGCAAGCGCATGGCGCTCCCGAACGCGCGCGTCCTGATCCACCAGCCCTACAGCGAGACGGGCCGCGGTCAGGTCTCCGACCTGGAGATCGCCGCGAACGAGATCCTCCGGATGCGTGCGCAGCTGGAGGAGATGCTGGCCAAGCACTCCACGACGCCGATCGAGAAGATCCGCGACGACATCGAGCGCGACAAGATCCTCACTGCCGAGGACGCGCTGGCGTACGGCCTGGTCGACCAGATCATCTCCACTCGGAAGATGAACAACGCCTCGGTCGTCTGACGCAGCGCTGTAGCATCTGCCGTTCCTTGGCACGGTTCACGTCAAAGTGAACCGTGCCAAGGGGGGCCCGAACGGGGGGCCAGGCAAGGTACCGTCGGATATGAGGCACCAGGAGTCGCTGAACGTGGCGTCTCCCAGGCGAAGGGGAAGCACCTCGTGGCACGCATCGGTGACGGCGGCGATCTGCTCAAGTGCTCGTTCTGCGGGAAGAGTCAGAAGCAGGTCAAGAAGCTCATCGCAGGTCCCGGTGTGTACATCTGCGATGAGTGCATCGACCTCTGCAACGAGATCATCGAGGAAGAGCTCGCGGAGACGAGCGAGGTGCGGTGGGAGGAACTCCCCAAGCCTCGCGAGATCTACGAATTCCTCGAGGGGTATGTCGTGGGCCAGGAGCCCGCGAAGAAAGCCCTCTCGGTAGCGGTCTACAACCACTACAAGCGGGTCCAGGCCGGTGAGACCGGCGGCGCGCAGGGCCGTGACGACGCGATCGAACTCGCCAAGTCCAACATCCTGCTGCTCGGCCCGACCGGCTCCGGCAAGACGCTGCTCGCGCAGACGCTCGCGCGCATGCTGAACGTCCCGTTCGCCATCGCGGACGCGACGGCGCTCACGGAGGCGGGCTATGTCGGCGAGGACGTCGAGAACATCCTCCTGAAGCTCATCCAGGCCGCTGACTACGACGTCAAGAAGGCCGAGACGGGCATCATCTACATCGACGAGATCGACAAGGTCGCCCGCAAGAGCGAGAACCCGTCGATCACGCGCGATGTCTCGGGCGAGGGTGTCCAGCAGGCCCTGCTCAAGATCCTGGAAGGCACGACGGCCTCGGTCCCCCCGCAGGGCGGCCGCAAGCATCCGCACCAGGAGTTCATCCAGATCGACACGACGAACGTGCTCTTCATCGTGGGTGGCGCCTTTGCCGGCCTCGAGAAGATCATCGAGTCGCGGGCGGGCGCGAAGGGCATCGGCTTCGGCGCCACGATCCACTCCAAGCGCGAGCTGCAGGAGAAGGACCGGTTCGAGGACATCATGCCGGAGGACCTGGTGAAGTTCGGGATGATCCCGGAGTTCATCGGCCGCCTCCCCGTGATCACCTCGGTCCACAACCTGGACCGCGAGGCACTGCTCCAGATCCTGGTGGAGCCGCGCAACGCACTCGTGAAGCAGTACCAGCGCCTGTTCGAACTGGACGGCGTGGAGCTGGACTTCGAGCGCGAGGCCCTGGAGGCCATCGCCGACCAGGCGATCCTGCGCCAGACCGGCGCGCGTGGTCTGCGGGCCATCATGGAGGAGGTCCTCCAGTCGGTGATGTACGAGGTTCCGTCCCGCAAGGACGTGGCCCGGGTCGTCATCACGGCGGACGTCGTCCACTCGAATGTGAACCCGACGCTGGTGCCGCGCGACGCGCGGGGTCCGGGGTCCGGGGAGATGAAGTCGGCGTAGCCGTCTCCAGGTCTACGTGAAAGGGGCGCCCGGCGAGTGATCGCCGGGCGCCCCTTCGCGTTGAACGACCTTGTCCCGTCGCCTACTTGGCCTACTTGGCCTACTTGACCTCGACGCGGACGTCGTCGCGCAGGTTGGTCACCAGGCTTGCGACGTCCTCAAGCGCGATGTCGTCGCCGCTCGCGGTGGCGGCGACGTCGGAGTACGCGGCGTACGCGACCGTGCTGTGGTCGCCCCAGACGCACATCGGCGTCTTGAAGCTGTTCGGGACACCTTCGTCGTCCGGACCGACCGCGCCCATCCTGAACTCGGCCGCCTGGCACTTCATGACGCCGTTCTCGAAGCCGTCCGGAGTGAACTCCTCGGGGCTGCCGATGAGTTTCATGCCGCCGGGCGTCTTCGAGTTCTTCTTCATCTCGGCGAACATGGCGTCGACGACCTTCTCCGGGTCGTCGATCTCCCCGTACACACCGGAGTAGTTGAGGGACCTCATGGTCGAGCCCTCGCCGCGGTTGTAGGCGGCGAAGACGTCCTGAGGGTTGCTGACGCCCTGCTTCTCCAGGTCCTTGAGGTCGCTCGACGACATGCCGCCACCGCCGCCGGCGGACGAGTCGTCCTTCTTGTACTCGCCGCCGAGGACGGACGCGGGCGCCGTCAGCTTGTACGTCTTGCCGTCGTCGGCGATGGACCCGCCGTCCTTCCCCGCGGTGAACCACCAGACGCCGGCACCGACCGCGGCGACCGCGACCACGGCGCCGACGACGATGCCGGCCTTCTTCCCGCCGCCGCCCTGCGGAGGCGGAGGCGGCGGAACCTGCCCGTAAGGGCCCTGGGGCTGCTGGGGGTAGCCGTAGCCGGGCTGCGGCACCGGAGGCTGCTGGGGGCCGCCGTAGGGCCCCTGCTGGCCGTAGGGCCCCGGCTGCTGCTGCGGCTGGCCGCCGTACGGGCCCGGCTGGTGGTAGCTCATTACGTGGCTCCCCTCGGTGTCAGAGCTTGACGCGGACTTCCTTGCGGAACTTGGCCGTCTTCTCGGCGGCCTCGTCGAGGTCGGCGCTCTTGCCGGACATCGCGTTCGCCACGTCCGTGGTGATCACGATGCCGAGCGTGCTCTTGTCACCCCAGATGCAGGTGGCCATCGACATCTCGCTGGGGCCCTGGCTGCTGCCGGCCGACGACGTGCCGAGGTCGACCTTCATCTCCTGGCACTTCAGGAGCGCGCCTTCGAGCCCCGCGGGGCTGTACGACTTGGGGCTGCCGACCAGCGTCATCTTCTGGCCGCCGCTTCCGCTGCCTTCCTGGGCGTTCTTCTCCGCCTCGCCGAACATCGCGTCGACGACCTTCTCCGGGTCCGCGATGTCGCCGTAGACGCCGTTGAACTGCAGGATCTTCTGCGACAGCGGGTTGTCCTCGTCGCCCGCCTGGTACTGCGCCGTGACATCCTTGGCGTTCTTGACGCCGTGCTTCTCGGCTTCCCTGACGTCACTGGAGGTCATGCCGCTCTCGGCGGCCCCCTCCTCGCCCTTCTTGTACTCGGTGAGGACCGTGGCCGGCGTGATCAGCTTGTGCGGGCCGTCGTCCTCGATCCCGGTGTCGCCACCGGCAACGGACGAGGAGCCGCCCTTCTTGCCGCCGTCCTTGTCGTCACCGCCCGCGAAGACGAAGTACCCGCCGACGGCGACCGCGGCGACCGCGACCACGGTGGCGATGATGATGCCGGTCTTCTTGCCGCCGCCCTGCGGGGGCGGCGGCGGGACCTGCCCGTAGGGGGCCTGCGGCTGCTGGCCGTACGGGCCCGGCTGCTGGGGCTGGCCGTACGGCTGCTGCGGCGGGACTCCCTGCGGCGCCTGCTGGGGGTAGCCGTAGCCGGGCTGGGGTGCCTGCGGCTGCTGGCCGTAGGGGCCCGGCTGCTGGCCGTACGGGCCGGGCTGCTGGGGCTGCTGGCCGCCGTACGGGCCTGGCTGGTTGTAACTCATGACGTGGGTTCCCCCGTGAGTGCGCTTATGTGATGTCGACATCCTGACGGAAGCAGCCCCGGCCGAATCGACCGGGGCTGCTGTGCGCGAGGTGACGCCTTCAGGACATCAGGCGAGAAATCAGGCCTTGACGCGGACTTCCTTGCGGAGCTTCGTCGTTGTGTCCGCGGCGTCCTCGAGCGAGGCGCCCTTGCCGGTCATGGCGCTCGCCATGTCGACCGGGATCACGATGCCGAGCGTGCTGTTGTCGCCCCAGATGCAGACGGGCATGCGGATCGACTTGGGTCCGGAGCCGCCACCCTTGATCTCCGTCTCCTGGCACTTGAGCACCGCGCCATCGGCGTCGAAGCTCTTCGGGCTGCCGATCAGCTTGCCGGTGGAGGTGGAGGCGTCCTCCTTCTTCGACTCCTCCTTCATCTTGTCGAACATCCCGTCGACGACCTTGGACGGGTTGTCGATCTCGCCGTAGACACCCATGAACTTGATCATCTTCTGGGCCAGCGGGTTGCTCTTGTCGCCGGACTGGTACTCGGCGTCGACGGGCTTGCCGTTCTTGACGCCGTCCTTCTCGGCCCTCTCCATGTCGTCGTCGTTGAAGCCGTCGCCGGTCGAGGCCTGCTTCTTGTACTCGGAGAGGACCGTCTCGGGCGTCACCAGCTTGTGCGGGCCGTCGTCCGCCACCGCGGAGTTGCCCGCCGACGAGCTGTCGTCCTTGCCCGCCGTGAACCACCAGATGCCGCCGCCGATCGCGACGAGCGCGACGACGGCGCCGATGATGAGGCCGGTCTTCTTGCCGCTGCCGCCACCCGCGGGCGGGGGCGGCGGGACCTGCCCGTACGGGCCCTGCTGGTTCTGGTCGTAGGGACCCGGCTGCTGCGGCTGGCTGTAGCCGCCCTGCTGCGGGGGAACTCCCTGCGGGGCCTGCTGGGGGTAGCCGTAGCCGGGCTGGGGTGCCTGCGGCTGCTGGCCGTAGGGTCCAGGCTGGCCAGGCTGCTGCCCGTAAGGACCGGGCTGCTGGGGCTGCTGCCCGCCGTACGGGCCAGGCTGGTTGTAGCTCATTGCGTGGGTTCCCCTCCGAACGCTTATGTGTTCCCGACATCCTGTACGAAGGCAGAGGCCCCGTGTGGCTGCAGGCCGCAACCGTTACTCAAGAATCCGGTTTCGGGACGGGTCTGTGACACCTCTAAACTGGCCCGGTGACCGAGAACACTCAGCAGCAGAATCCAGCGCCCACCACCGAACTGCCGACCCAGTACGCGCCGGCCGAGGTAGAGGGGACGCTGTACGAGCGCTGGGTAGAACGCGGCTACTTCTCCGCCGACGCGGCGAGCGAGAAGCCCCCGTACACCGTCGTCATCCCGCCGCCGAACGTCACGGGATCCCTGCACCTGGGCCACGCCTTCGAGCACACGCTCATCGACGCCCTCACCCGCCGCAAGCGCATGCAGGGCTTCGAGACGCTGTGGCAGCCGGGCATGGACCACGCCGGCATCGCCACGCAGAACGTCGTGGAGCGTGAGCTCGCCAAGGAGGGCAAGTCCCGCCACGACCTGGGGCGCGAGGAGTTCATCGAGCGCGTCTGGAAGTGGAAGGGCGAGTCCGGCGGGCAGATCTCCGGGCAGATGCGCCGCCTCGGTGACGGCGTCGACTGGGACCGTGAGCGGTTCACCATGGACGAGGGCCTCTCCCAGTCCGTCCAGACCATCTTCAAGAGGCTCTACGACGACGAGCTGATCTACCGCGCCGAGCGCATCATCAACTGGTGCCCGCGCTGTCTGACGGCCATCTCGGACATCGAGGTCGAGTACCAGGACGACGACGGCGAGCTCGTCTCCCTGAAGTACGGCGACGGTGACGAGACCGTCGTCGTCGCGACCACCCGCGCCGAGACGATGCTCGGTGACACCGCCATCGCCGTCCACCCGGACGACGAGCGGTACAAGCACCTCGTCGGCAAGCTGATCAAGCTGCCGCTGACCGACCGCTCGATCCCGGTCGTCGCGGACGAGCACGTCGACCCCGAGTTCGGCACGGGCTGCGTCAAGGTGACCCCGGCGCACGACCCGAACGACTTCGAGATCGGCCAGCGTCACGACCTGCCGAACATCGCGGTCATGGACGAGCACGCGGTCATCACGGTCCCTGGTCCCTTCCAGGGCCTCGACCGCCTGGAGGCCCGCTCCGCCATCGTCGGCGCCCTGCGCGCCGAGGGCCGCATCGTCGCCGAGAAGCGCCCGTACTCGCACTCGGTCGGCCACTGCTCGCGCTGCAAGACCACCATCGAGCCGCGCCTGTCGATGCAGTGGTGGGTCAAGGTCGCCCCGCTCGCGAAGGCCGCCGGTGACGCGGTCCGCGACGGCAAGGTCGCGATCCACCCGCAGGAGATGGAGAAGCGCTACTTCGACTGGGTCGACAACCTCCACGACTGGTGCATCTCGCGTCAGCTGTGGTGGGGCCACCGGATTCCGGTCTGGTACGGCCCGAGCGGCGAGGTCGTCTGCGTCGGGCCCGACGACGAGGCGCCCACCGGTGAGGGCTGGACCCAGGACAGCGACGTCCTCGACACGTGGTTCTCGTCCGGCCTGTGGCCGTTCTCCACGCTCGGCTGGCCCGAGGAGACCGACAGCCTCGCGAAGTTCTATCCGAACTCCGTCCTGGTCACCGGCTACGACATCCTCTTCTTCTGGGTCGCCCGGATGATGATGTTCGGCCTGTACGCGATGGACGGCACCCCGCCGTTCCACACGATCGTGCTGCACGGCATGGTCCGCGACCAGTTCGGCAAGAAGATGTCGAAGTCCTTCGGCAACGCGGTCAACCCGCTCGACTGGATGGACAAGTACGGCTCGGACGCCGTCCGCTTCACGCTGGCCCGCGGCGCCAACCCCGGCGTCGACGTGCCGATCGGCGAGGACTGGGTCCAGGGCTCGCGGAACTTCGCCAACAAGATCTGGAACGCCACGCGCTTCGCGCTGATGAACGGCGCCACGATCGAGGGCGAACTGCCGCCCGCCGAGCAGCTGTCGGCGACGGACCGCTGGATCCTGTCCCGGCTGAACGCGACGGTCGCCGAGGTCGACGCGCTCTACGACGACTACCAGTTCGCCAAGCTGTCGGACGCCCTCTTCCACTTCGCGTGGGACGAGGTCTTCGACTGGTACGTCGAGCTGTCCAAGACGACCTTCATGGGCGGCGGCGACGCGGCGAAGGTCTCGGGCCGCGTCCTGGGCGAGGTCCTCGACGTGACGCTGCGCCTGCTGCACCCGATCGTCCCGTTCGTGACGGAGACGCTCTGGACGACCCTCACCGGCCGCGAGTCCCTCGTGATCGCCGAGTGGCCCTCCGACAGCGGCTTCCGTGACGCCGCGGCCGAGCAGGAGATCGAGACCCTCCAGCAGGTCATCACCGAGGTCCGCCGCTTCCGCGCCGACCAGGGCCTGCAGCCGGGCCAGAAGGTCCCGGCCCGGCTGTCCCTCGACGGCACGACGCTGGCCAAGCACGAGGGCGCCATCCGTCAGCTCCTGCGCCTCCAGCCGGAGGGCGAGGGCTTCGCGGCCACCGCCACGCTGCCGGTCTCGGGCGCCACGGTCGCGCTCGACCTGTCCGGCACGATCGACGTCGCGGCGGAGCGCAAGCGCCTCGCCAAGGACCTCGCGGCGGCCGAGAAGGAGAAGGCGCAGGCCACGGCGAAGCTCGGCAACGAAGCGTTCCTGGCCAAGGCGCCGGACAACGTGGTCGACAAGATCCGCGGCCGCCTCACCAAGGCGGACGCCGACATCAGCCGGCTGCAGGCCCAGCTGGACGGCCTGCCGCAGGCCTAGTCAGGCGGTGGTGACGGGGCCCATGGAACCAGCCGGTTCCATGGGCCCTGTCCCGTGTTCGGGTCCCGTCTCCTGCCCGGGGATGAGCAGGACCCGCTCGGGGATGTGCAGCCCGAGGCGCACCAGCTCCGCCTCGGCGAGCGCGTCGAGGATGTCGGGGTCGCCGCCGCGCCAGCCCTCGGCGAGGCTGCCCGCGGTGGCGTCGGGGAGTTCGTACGCGGTCCGTGCGACCTCGTCCAGCGGCCTCAGCAGGGCGCGCAGGGCGAGCAGTTCGCGGCCGTCGTCGCTCGCGGCGAGCTCCTGGGCGGCGGCTGCCTGCCGGATCCAGCGCAGGCGCCGGGGGAGCCAGCTGCTGAGGACGAGGCCCACGGGTACGAGGAAGACGACGACGGCGCCCACGATCACCGCCGCGCGGACGGTCACCGGGTCCCCGGCTCCGGCGGCGTCCGCGGCGGCCCGCAGCGCGGAGTCGACGCGATCACCGACCAGGGGCAGGCGGGAGGGGGCGCCGAGGGACGACGGGGCGGGGGCTTCCGGTGCGGGGCGGGTGAGCAGACAGGCCAGCCGGTAGGCGACGACGGCCGCGGCGGTCCACAGCGCGGTCCAGAGCAGGACCGCGCCGTCGCCGAGGAGCTGGCGGGTCCGTCGGCCGGGGTTCTGGGCATACCACATGGTCTGATTTGACCCCCGGAGACGGCCTTTGGGGGACCGCCACGCCGACGTGTCACACTTCACGAAATAAAGGTCATAAGTCTGATGATTCGGGCAGAAAGACCTTGGATGATGGAAGGCATGCACGACCTGCCCGCCGCCGAGGCGTTCCGCCAGGCGACGGCTGCGGGCCGTCGCCTCGCCGGGCGCTGGGTACGCGCGCCCCGGGTGCAGGACGCTCTCACGGCACTGAGCTGCCTGGCCCTGATGAGCCTGGACATCCCCGGCCTGGCCGAGGCCGACAACTCCCTCAACGGCCCGCTCGCGGCCCTGGTCCTGGCCTGCGGCGCGGCGTCCCTGCTGCTGCGCAGGACCGCGCCCTGGGTGACGTACGCGGTGGCCCTCGCGCTCATCGGCTGGCTGCACGAGCTGACCCTGGCCCAGTTCGCGCTGTACTCCCTCGGCAGGTATCGCGGCCGTCTCGCCGGCACGGTCGGCGTGATCGGCTACGTGGCTTTCGCGTACGTGATGTTCACCCTGCCCGGCTGGCCGGTGCACCGCGGGGACACCTTGAGCTCCTTCCTCAGCCTGGTCGTGCCGATCGGGGTGCTGGCGGCGGGGGTCGGGGTCGCGGCCAACCGGCAGGACCTGGTCCGTGCGCTGCAGGCGCAGCGGGCGGAGACGGACGCGTTGCACGCGGTGCAGCAGGAGCGGTCCCGTATCGCACGGGACGTGCACGACTTCGTCGGCCGTGAGCTGACGCTGTTGAGCGTGCGCTCGCAGGTGCTTGCGCGCCGGGCGACGGGCGGGGCCTTCGAGGAGGGTTTCGAGGAGCTCTCCGAGACGGCGCGGTCGGCGCACCGGATGCTGAACGAGATCATCGTGCGGCGGGGCGTGGACGGCGCCCCGACGCCGGGCCTGGACGCGCTCCCCGAACTCGCGGAGCGCAGCGAGCGGGCAGGCACTCCGGTCGACCTCCTGATCGACGGGTCGGCCTACCGCCTGTCGCCCATCCGGCAGGCGGCGGTGCACCGGGTGGTGCAGGAGTGTCTGACGAATGCGGCGAAGCATGCGCCGGGGGAGCGGGTGGATGTGCGGGTGGAGGTCGTCGCCGGCCACCTGCGCGTGACCGTACGCAACGCCCTGTCCGCCGCTGCTCCGGCCTCGTCGCCCGTCTCCGCGGGCACGGGTACCGCCGGTATGGCTGAGCGGGTTCACACGGTGGGCGGGAGCTTCTCGGCGGGGCCGCTGCGCGGGGCTTACGAGGTCCTTGCGACGCTTCCGGCGGGGGACGTGGCCTGAGGGCCGCCTGCGGCGGGGCGTGCGCTGCGTCTACTGCCCCCGGCAGCACCCGACCGAACAAGCCTTTCCCGCCCACCCACCCGATTGCCCCGCAGCGGCCAGCGATTCGCCGCAGTCGGGAGTGCTCGTGAGGGGACGTGCCGGTATGTCTGCCCGGAGCACGGTTCGCGGCGCTCCGGCAGCGAAGCAGCCCCGCGGTCACCGGACGATAGCGAGGACGGACATACCGGCGCGGCCCCGCCCCCAGACAGACAGACAGACAGACAGACAGACAGACAGACAGACAGACAGACAGACAGACAGACAGACAGGCACCGCACCGCCCGCCGCAGGCCTACGCCGCGGACATCACCCGCTCCAACCCGTCGAAGTCCTCCACGCACTTCCCGCACCCCATCGCCACACTGTCCAGCGGATCATCGGCCACGAACACCGGAATCCCGGTAGCCGAAGCCATCCGCAGGTCCAGGGCCGGCAGGAGCGCGCCCCCGCCCGTCAGCACGATGCCGTGCTCCATGACGTCCCCCGAAAGCTCCGGCGGGCACTCCTCCAGCGTCGTCCGCACCGCGGCGATCACCGCCTCCACCGGCTCGTCGAGAGCGGCCCGCACCTCCGGCACCGTCAGCTCCACCGTCTTCGGAAGCCCCCGCACCTTCTCCCGCCCCCGCACGGTGAACGTCCGGGACTCCAGCGCCTCGTCCCCCGGCACGGGCCACGCCGAGCCGATCGCGACCTTGATGTCCTCCGCCGTCCGTTCGCCGATCAGCAGTCCGTGCTCCTTGCGCACGAAGTTCGTGATCGCCTCGTCCAGGCGGTCCCCGCCCACCCGCAGCGACTGCGCCGTGACGATACCGCCCAGAGAGATGACGGCCACCTCCGTCGTGCCGCCGCCGATGTCGACCACCATGGAGCCCCGCGGCTCCGCCACCGGGAGTCCCGCGCCGATCGCCGCCGCCATCGGTTCCTCCACCAGGTGCACGGCACGGGCCCCCGCCCGCTGCGCCGCGTGCACGATGGCCCGCCGCTCGACCGGCGTGACGCCGCTCGGCACGCACACCACCATCCGCGTACGAGGACGGCGCCCCGGCACCGCCTTGCGCACGAAGTGCCTGATCATCTCCTCGGCGGCTTCGTAGTCGCTGATCACGCCGTCCCGCAGCGGGCGGATCGCGGTGATGGAGCCCGGCGTACGGCCGATCGTCTCCTTGGCCTCCGTGCCGACGGCGAGAGCCGTCCGCGCGCCCTCCTTGACGGCGACCACGGACGGTTCGTTGAGCACGATCCCCTGACCGCGGACGTAGAGAAGGGTGTTCGCTGTGCCGAGGTCGATGCCTATGTCCATGATCGCCAAGTTTGCCCGGCGAATTCCCGGATCGTCGGGACCAAGGTCCCGAATCGCCCGGGACCAAAGTCCCGACCAGGGCTGAGCAGGTCCCGACGGCGGCTGTCATACCCCGTCCGTAGACTGGCGTGCGTGAGTGACCTCCCCCCGCCTGACAGCGAGCACCCCGACCGCGACGACCGCGACGGCCGTGACGACAGCGACGACCGTTTCGCCGAGATCGTCGAAGCCGAGACCGACCGTGACCCCGACCTCGCCGTGATCGAGGCGGGCAGCCGCACCCTGCGTACCCAGGCGGGCCCGCCCCAGGGCGACATCCCCTCCCGCCCCACCGACCCGGAGGTGGACAAGGCGCTGCGCGAGGTCGAGACAGAGCTCGCGAGCCGCTGGGGCGAGACGAAGCTCGAGCCCTCCGTCAGCCGCATCTCCGCGCTTATGGACATCCTGGGCGAGCCCCAGCGCGCGTACCCCTCGATCCACATCACCGGCACGAACGGCAAGACGTCCACGGCCCGCATGATCGAGGCCCTGTTCAGCGCCTTCGAGCTGCGCACCGGGCGTTACACCTCGCCGCACGTCCAGTCGATCACCGAGCGGATCAGCCTGGACGGCGCCCCCATCGAGGCCGAGCGCTTCGTGGAGACGTACAACGACATCAAGCCGTACGTGGAGATGGTCGACGCCAAGGAGGAGTACAGGCTCTCCTTCTTCGAGGTGCTCACGGGCATGGCGTACGCCGCCTTCGCGGACGCCCCCGTGGACGTCGCCGTCGTCGAGGTCGGCATGGGCGGCAGCTGGGACGCGACGAACGTGATCGACGGCTCGGTCGCCGTCGTCACGCCCATCGACCTGGACCACACCGACCGCCTGGGCAATACGCCGGGCGAGATCGCCGCCGAGAAGGCCGGCATCATCAAGCCGGACGCCACGGTGATCCTGGCCCAGCAGCCGGTGGACGCGGCGCAGGTGCTCCTGAAGAAGGCCGTCGAGGTCGACGCGACGGTGGCCCGCGAGGGCCTGGAGTTCGGCATCGTCTCCCGCACGGTGGCGGTCGGCGGCCAGCTCCTGACCCTGCGCGGTCTCGGCGGGGAGTACGAAGAAGTCTTCCTGCCGCTCCACGGCGCGTACCAAGCGCACAACGCCGCCGTCGCGCTCGCCGCGGTGGAGGCGTTCTTCGGCATCGGCTCGCAGCACGCGCGCCCGCTCGACATCGACACCATCCGCAAGGCCTTCGCCTCGGTCTCGTCGCCGGGCCGCCTGGAGGTCGTGCGCACCTCGCCGACCGTCGTCCTGGACGCCGCGCACAATCCGGCGGGTGCCCGCGCCACCGCCGAGGCGGTCAGCGAGGTCTTCGACTTCAGCAACCTGATCGGCGTGGTCGCGGCGAGCGACGGCAAGGACATGAAGGGGCTGCTCGAAGCCTTCGAGCCGATCTTCGCCGAGGTCGTCATCACGCAGAACTCCAGCCACCGCGCGATGGACGCGGACACGCTGGCCGGGCTCGCCGTCGAGGTCTTCGGCGACGAGCGCGTCCAGGTCGAGCCGCGCCTGCCGGACGCGCTGGAGGCCGCGATCACCCTCGCCGAGGAAGAGGGCGAGTACGCGGGCGGCGGCGTCCTTGTCACCGGCTCCGTCATCACCGTCGGCGAGGCCCGACTGCTCCTGGGGAGGGGCTGACTCCTGTGCGTACGCTCTGTGCTTCGACGCTGATCGGCGAGTTCTTCGTCATCGGCTTCGCCGGTCTGGTCGCCATGAAGGACCCGGACCTGTCGATGGGCACGGTCTGGACGGTCAGCGGCATCGCGATGCTGTTCTGCGTCCTGCTGTGCGGAATGATCACCCGGCCCGGCGGGGTGCAGCTGGGCTGGGCGCTGCAGATCGCGCTCATCGCGAGCGGGTTCGTCGTGCCGATCATGTTCTTCATGGGCGCGGTGTTCGCCGCGCTGTGGTGGGCCTCGCTGCACTTCGGCCAGAAGATCGACGAAGCGAAGGCCAGGTTCGCGGCGCAGGCCGAGTCCGGTGCCGAGTCCGGGGCCGGGGCCGGGGCCGAGGCAGGGGCCTAGCCGGGCGGGCTCCCGGGACCGGAGGTAACGCGGTGTAGTGGGTGCCGGTATCGTGCCGGTCAACCCACACGCTCGTAGAAAAACTGCTTGGAGCCGCACATGACCCAGCGCACTCTCGTCCTGCTCAAGCCCGACACCGTCCGTCGTGGCCTGATCGGCGAGATCATCGGCCGTATCGAGCGCAAGGCGGGCTGGACGATCTCCGCGCTCGAGCTGCGTTCGCTCGACCAGGAGACGCTGGAGCAGCACTACGGCGAGCACAAGGGCAAGCCCTTCTACGAGCCGCTGGTCGCCTTCATGTCCTCCGGTCCGGTCGTCGCGCTCGTCGTCGAGGGCGAGCGTGTCATCGAGGGCGTGCGCGCCCTCGCGGGTCCGACCGACCCGATCGCCGCGGCGCCCGGCTCCATCCGGGGCGACTTCGGCTCCATCGTCCGGGAGAACCTGATCCACGCCTCGGACTCCGAGGAGTCCGCCGAGCGCGAGCTGAAGATCTTCTTCCCGGGTGTCGTCTGACGTCCATATGCAGAGACGCGCGTAAAGAGTTCCGTAAAGACTTCTGACGCCTAGTCAGCAGGGCACCGCCCTGACCAGGGGTGGCCGAGAAAACCGGCCGCCCCTTGGCATATGCGCCCCAATTGGGGGAACCCGTGCCTCCGATGGCACGTCTCCAAGAGCGAGGCGGCGCATCATCTGCTGACAATGGCGAAGACCCTAGCGCCGTGTTCGTGCAGGCGAGACTACGATGGAAGCCTCCACGCCACACAGCACCCACCTCGCCTACCTAAAAAGCCATCAAACGCTCCAGGGAAGGCCAGACGCATCCTCATGGGGAACAACATGTCGTTCATCGGCCGTGACATGGCTGTCGACCTCGGGACCGCCAACACGCTGGTGTACGTCAGGGGTCGGGGGATCGTTCTCAACGAACCGTCCGTCGTCGCGATCAACACCAACACCGGTGGCATCCTCGCTGTCGGCGCCGAAGCCAAGAAGATGATCGGTCGCACGCCGGGCAACATCGTTGCCGTGCGACCGCTGAAGGACGGCGTCATCGCCGACTTCGAGATCACCGAGCGGATGCTCCGCTACTTCATCCTGAAGATCCACAAGCGGCGCTATCTCGCCCGCCCGCGCGTGGTCGTCTGTGTGCCTTCCGGCATCACCGGAGTCGAGCGCCGCGCCGTCATCGAGGCCTCCTCGCAGGCCGGCGCCCGCCAGGTGCACATCATCGAGGAGCCCATGGCCGCCGCCATCGGTTCCGGCCTGCCGGTCCACGAGGCCACGGGCAACATGGTGGTCGACATCGGCGGTGGCACCACCGAGGTCGCCGTCATCTCGCTCGGCGGAATCGTCACGGCACAGTCGATCCGTGTCGCGGGCGACGAGCTGGACAACGCGATCATCCAGCACATCAAGAAGGAGTACTCCCTCCTCCTCGGCGAGCGCACGGCCGAGCAGATCAAGATCACCATCGGTTCGGCGTACGACATGGACGCCGACGAGCACACCGAGATCCGCGGCCGGGACCTGGTCTCCGGGCTGCCCAAGACCGTCGTCATCTCCGCCGCCGAGGTCCGCAAGGCCATCGAGGAGCCGGTCAACGCGATCGTGGACGCGGTGAAGACGACCCTCGACAAGTGCCCGCCGGAACTCTCCGGTGACGTGATGGACCGCGGCATCGTTCTCACAGGAGGCGGCGCCCTGCTGCGCGGCCTCGACGAGCGCCTCCGTCGCGAGACGGGCATGCCGATCCACATCGCCGAGGACCCGCTGGACAGCGTGGCGCTCGGCTCCGGCAAGTGTGTCGAGGAGTTCGAGGCGCTCCAGCAAGTGCTCGACGCATCACCGCGCCGCTGAGAGTGGCGCGAACCCGCGACAAGGGTGTCCGCCGTACGAGTGCCTGTCACCTCGTGCGGCGGATCGTTGATATAGAGAGCTCAGAAGAGAACACATAAGACGGGCATGGCATAACAATTCCGCGGCGCCCGCAGACGCCGTGGAATTGGATTGCGTAGATTTGCTCGGACATACGCACAGTTGCTCAGAATTCCAAGGATTTCCAACTGAGGAAGGCACGGCCGCCGCACGTGAGGGACACACGAGAGAGCCGGCTGCTCCTGGTGCTGCTGATCGCCATCGCGTTCGCTTTGATCACGGTGGACATCCGTGGTGGCGAGGACTCGCCGGTCGACGGTGCCCGCCAGGCCGCCGCCACGGTCTTCGGTCCGGTCGAGGACGGAGTGTCGTCCGCCGTAGACCCGGTCGGCAACGCCATCGGCGCGGTACGGGACTCCGGCGACCGGCATGACCGGATCGCCGAACTCACGCGGCAGAACGCCGCGTTGAAGGCGAAGCTCGGCAGCGACGACCGCAATCGCAGTCGGATCAGACAGCTGGACAGCATGCTCAAGAGCGCCGGTGCCGGTCAGTACGGCATCAAGGGCGCCGAGGTCATCGGCATAGGAGCGGCCCAGGGCTTCTCCTGGACCGTCACCATCGACGCCGGCGCCAACGACGGACTCAAGCGCGACATGACCGTCCTGAACGGCGACGGTCTGGTCGGCCGCGTCACCACGGTCGGCCCCGGCACCGCGACCGTTCTGCTCGCCAACGACCCCGACTTCACCGTCGGCACCCGCATGGAGAAGACCGACGAGCTCGGCTTCGCCACCGGACAGGGCGACCGCCCGCTCTCGGTGCAGATGCTCAACGGCAAGGCCAAGGTCAAGAAGGGCGACCGCCTGGTCACCTTCGGCTCGCAGGCCGACAAGCCGTTCGTGCCGGGCGTGCCCGTCGGCGAGGTCGTCCGCGTCGACCCCTCGGGCGGCGACCTGACGCGCAACATCTACATCAAGCCGTACGTCGGCTTCACCAAGCTGGACATCGTCGGCGTCGTCGTCGAGGCGCCCCGCGAGGACCCGCGCGACACGGTCCTGCCGAAGAAGCCCGCCAAGCCGAAGCCGACCCCGACGGTGACCGTCACGGCCACCCCGTCAGGACAGCCCCCGGCCGACGGCGTCGACAACGGCAACGAGCAGTAGGAGCCCCGGACCCATGCGCTTCAACCGAATCCTGCTCTCCACCACCCTGGTCGTCGTCGCCCTGGTCATCCAGGTCAGCGTCCTCGCCCGGCTCCAACTGCCGGGCGCGGTCCCGGACCTGGTGCTGCTCACGGTGCTCGGCCTCGCCCTGGTCTACGGCCACGTGGGCGGCGCCCTCGTCGGCTTCGGCGCCGGACTCCTCGCGGACCTGGCACCGCCGGCCGACCACGCCGCCGGGCGGTACGCCCTGGTCCTGTGCGTCGTCGGCTACCTCGCGGGCCTGGCCAAGCCGGAGACCGGACGCCTCAGGTCCGCCACCGGGCCGCTCGTCGTGGTCGTCGGCGCCGCCATCGGGTCGACCCTCCTGTACGCGGGCGTGGGCGCCCTCGTCGGGGACACCGCCGCCCGCCACGTGGGCCTGGGTGGGCTCCTCTTCACGGCCGCCCTGTACGACCTGCTGCTCGCGCCGTTCACGGTGCCGCTGATCATCGCGCTCGCCCGCAGAGCCGAGAACGACCCGCTGGGGGAGAACTCTCCGGCCAACAAGACCACGGACGTCTCGTCCGGCTGGCTCTCCTCGGGCACAGGGCTGCGCATCGGCAACCAGCGCGGCGGCCTGCGGATGAAGGCGGCCAAGGCCCGCGTCGCGCGCGCCGGACGCATCAAGGGGGTCAAGCGCCTGTGATCGCGGTGCCGTTGACCTCGTACCCGACCGGCCGCGCACACAGGTCGGTCGTGTACACGTACCACTCGTACACACTCTGAGAGGGGGAGGAACAGCAGTGACCAACATCCCCGAGACCGGACGGACCCCACGGGTCCAGATCCGTCTCATCGTCATCCAGATCCTCGTGCTCTCCCTCCTCCTCACCCTCGGCGGGCGGCTCTGGTACCTCCAGATCCGCAACGGTGAGGAGTACGCCGAGGAAGCCTCGGGCAACCACGTCCAGCAGGTCGTCGATCCGGCCGTGCGCGGCTCGATCCTCGACGCCCGCGGCGTGCCGATCGCCGACAACCAGACCCGTCTCGTCGTCTCCGCGTCCCGCACGGAGCTGATGAAGATGAAGGACGACGGCAAGGCGGCCCTCGCCAAGCTCGCCGACGTCCTCGGCATGAGCGCCAAGGACGTCTCCGACAAGGTCCGTCTCTGCGACTCCAAGACCCCGCAGCCCTGCTGGAACGGCTCGCCCTACCAGCCGATCCCGATCACGGACGAGGCCTCGCCCAAGCAGGCCCTCCAGATCCGCGAGCGCGCCGAGGACTTCCCCGGCATCACCGCCGAGCCCACCGCCGTACGCCGCTATCCCGCGCCCGGCAAGTCCAACACCGCCCAGGTGCTCGGCTACCTCTCGCCGGTCACCGACGAGGAGATCACCAAGGCCGAGCACACCGACTCGCCCTTCCTGCGCTCCGACATGGTCGGCCGCTCCGGCCTTGAGCGGACCTACGACGCGCAGCTGCGCGGCAAGGCGGGCGTCACCCGCTACGAGGTCGACAACCTCGGCCGCGTCATCGGCAAGGCCAAGGACGACCCGGCCCAGCCCGGCGCGAACGTCGTCACCAGCATCGACGCCCGCGTGCAGGCCCTGTCCGAGTACTGGCTGAACGACGCCATGAAGAAGGCCCGCCAGGAGTTCGACAAGAACACCAACGAGAACTACAAGGCCGACGCGGGCGCCGTCGTCGTCATGGAGAACAAGACCGGACGCATCGTCTCCATGGCGTCCAACCCGAACTACGACCCGAACGCCTGGGTCGGCGGCATCTCCGGCAAGGACTACACGAAGCTCACCGGCAAGAAGTCCAACTACCCGCTCCTGAACCGCGCCATCCAGGGCCAGGCGGCCCCCGGCTCGATCTTCAAGGTCATCCCCACGACCGCGGCGGTCAACGCGGGCTACGAGTTCAACGGGCGCTACCCCTGCCCCAGCTCGTACTCCATCGGCGGCCAGACCTTCAAGAACTTCGAGTCCCAGGGCCACGGCAGCATCACCCTCGGCCAGGCACTCGAGGTCTCTTGCGACACCGTCTTCTACAAGCTCTCGCACGACCAGTGGGCCAAGGACGGCGGCAACAAGCCGAAGAAGGACGCCAAGGACTGGTTCTACAAGACCGCCCACCAGTTCGGCCTCGGCAAGGAGACCGGCATCGACCTGCCGAACGAGGTCACCGGACGTGTCCCGGACCGCCAGTGGAAGAAGGACTACTGGAAGGCCAACAAGGACGGCTGGTGCAAGCAGGGCAAGAAGGGCGGGGACTACGTCGAGCAGATCGCGTACGAGAACTGCCTCGAAGGCATGAAGATGCGCGCCGGTGACTCCGTCAACTACTCCATCGGCCAGGGCGACACCCTCGTCACCCCGATCCAGATGGCGACGATCTACTCCGCGATCGCCAACGGCGGCACCCTCTACGACCCCACCGTCGGCAAGGCGATCATCAGCGCCGACGGCAAGCAGGTCCAGGAGCTCAAGCCCAAGTCGCACGGCAAGCTGCCGATGAACGAGAAGACGCGCACCGACATAGACGGTGCCCTCGCCGACGTGGCGACCCAGGGAACCGCCGCCTGGCGGTTCGGCGGCTGGCCGCAGGACAAGATCCCGATGCACGCCAAGACGGGTACGGCGGAGGTCTACGGCAAGCAGACCACCTCGTGGTTCGCGACGTACACCAAGGACTACTCGATCGTGATGACGATCTCCCAGGGCGGTACGGGTTCCGGCGCTTCGGGACCCGCCGTCCGCAAGATCTACGACGGCATCTACGGCCTGGACGACAGCGGCAAGCAGAACCTCAAGAAGGCCCTGCTGCCCCAGCCGCAGAAGGACCTGCCGAAGATCGAGACCGACGGTTCGATCGACTCCCCGAAGATCAAGCCGTTCAAGCCCGAGGCCCCCAAGCCGCCGCAGGAGCAGCAGGAACTCGCGGGCGCGCCCGCGAACGGGAGGCGCGACTAGTGGCCGGCAACAATGGCTTCTCCGTCTCCGGCTACGGGCCAGAGCGCTCGTCGATGTCCGCCCGCCTGCTCGCCCGCGACTCGCTGGTGCGCAGGCTGGACTGGCCGATACTGCTCGCGGCGCTCGCCCTCTCCGCGATCGGCTCCGCGCTCGTCTACTCCGCGACGCGCAACCGCACCGAGCTGGTCGGCGACGATCCGTACGCCTTCCTGCTCAAGCACCTCCTGAACACCGGCATCGGCATCGCCCTGATGGCGGGCACGATCTGGCTCGGCCACCGCACGCTGCGCACGGCCGTGCCGATCCTCTACGGCATCTCCGTCTTCCTCGTCCTGCTCGTCCTCACGCCGCTCGGCGCGACGATCAACGGCGCGCACGCGTGGATCGTGATCGGCGGCGGCTTCTCGCTGCAGCCCTCCGAGTTCGTGAAGATCACGATCATCCTGGGCATGGCGATGCTGCTCGCGGCACGGGTGGACGCGGGCGACCGGGTCCACCCCGACCAGCGCACGGTCCTGCAGGCCCTCGGCCTGGCCGCCGTACCGATACTGATCGTGCTCCTCATGCCCGACCTCGGGTCGGTCATGGTGATGGCGATGATCGTGCTCGGCGTGCTCCTCGCCTCGGGCGCCTCCAACCGCTGGGTCTTCGGACTCCTCGGCACGGGCGCGGCAGGCGCGGTCGCCGTCTGGCAGCTCGGCATCCTCGACGACTACCAGATTGCCCGCTTCGCGGCCTTCGCCAACCCCGCGCTCGACCCGGCGGGCGTCGGCTACAACACCAACCAGGCGCGCATCGCGATCGGCTCCGGCGGTCTGTCGGGCACCGGACTCTTCAAGGGCTCGCAGACCACGGGGCAGTTCGTGCCCGAGCAGCAGACGGACTTCGTGTTCACCGTCGCGGGCGAGGAGCTCGGCTTCGCGGGCGCGGGCCTGATCCTTGTCCTGCTCGGCATCCTGCTCTGGCGGGCCTGCCGCATCGCGCGCGAGACGACCGAGCTGTACGGCACGATCGTCGCGGCCGGGATCATCGCCTGGTTCGCCTTCCAGTCCTTCGAGAACATCGGCATGACGCTCGGCATCATGCCGGTGGCCGGTCTGCCGCTGCCCTTCGTCTCGTACGGAGGGTCATCGATGTTCGCTGTCTGGGTGGCCGTCGGCCTGCTCCAGTCGATCAAGGTGCAACGGCCGATGTCGGCATAGGCCGGTTGCAGGTCTGCCCTTGGCCTGGGATCGCGTCTAGATTCGGTTCATGGCGGAGACACAGCGCGAGATCGAGCGTAAGTACGACGTCGAGGCGGACGCGGCGCTGCCTGACCTGACCGGGGTCGCCGGGGTGGCCGACGTCGTCGACAAGGGCGTCGTCGAACTGGACGCCGTCTATCACGACACGACCGACCAACTCCTGCTCTCCGACTCGATCACGCTGCGCCGCCGCACGGGCGGCGACGACGAGGGCTGGCACCTGAAGCTGCCGGTGTCCCTCGCGCAGGGCGTGCGGGACGAGATCCGGGCCCCGCTCTCGGACGCGGTGCCGCCCGAGCTTTCCGGGCTCGTGCGGTCCCGCGTGCGCGATGCCGCACTCGTGCCCGTCATGCGCCTGTTGACCGCTCGGGACCTGCGCCACCTCCTCGACGCCAAGGGCGCGCTCCTTGCCGAGCTGAGCATCGACCGGGTCAGGGCCGAGCGGCTCACGGAGGGCGGCGGCACCTCCGAGTGGGCCGAGATCGAAGTGGAGCTGGCGGACGGCGCGGACCCCGCGCTGCTCGACCGGATCGAGAAGAAGCTGAAGAAGCTGGGCGTCCAGCGGTCCTCCTCCGCGTCGAAACTGGCCAGGGCGCAGGCGGACACGGCGCTGAGCGAGACCCGGCAGCGGCTCGCGGAGAGCACGCCGAAGCCTGCCAAGGCCAAGAAGGGGAAGGCGGATGAGCAGTACATCGTCATCCAGCTGAAGGACTCCGCCGTGCAACCTGACCCCGTCACCGCTGCCGACCACGTCCTCGCCTACGTCCGCACCCAGCGGGACGCCCTCGTCGCCCTCGACCCCGACGTCCGCCGCGACGTGCCGGACTCCGTGCACCAGATGCGGGTCGCCACCCGGCGGATGCGCAGCGCGTTCCGCTCGTACAGGAAGCTCCTCGACCGTGCCGTCACCGACCCGATCGGCGAGGAGCTGAAGTGGCTCGCGGGCGAGCTCGGGGTCGACCGCGACCAGGAGGTCCTCGCCGAGCGGCTCACGCACCGCGTCGACGCCGTGCCGGGGACCCTGCTCCTGGGTCCGGTACGGGCCCGCCTGCAGATCTGGGGTGTCGCGGGCGCCGGTGACGCCCGGAGCCGGACCGTCGCCGCGCTCGAAGGGCAGCGGTATGTGCAGCTCCTGAACTCCGTCGACGCACTGCTCGCCGACCCCCCGCTGCGCAAGGCCGCCGCCGCGTCCCCCGACAAGGCCCTCCCCAAGGCCGTACGGAAGGACTACGCCCGCCTGGAGGCCCGCATCGAGCACGCCCTCGCGCTGGAGCCGGGGGAGGAGAGGGATGTGGCGATGCACGGTGCCCGCAAGGCCGCCAAGCGTGCCCGGTACGCGGGCGAGGCGGCCAGGCCGGCGCTCGGCAAGCCCGCCAAGCGGTTCGCGAAGCGGATGAAGGCCGTCCAGAAGGTTCTCGGCGATCACCAGGACAGCGTCGTGGCCCGTGAGGCGCTGCGGAACCTGGCGGTCCAGGCCCATGCGGCGGGCGAGACCTCCTTCACCTGGGGACTTCTGTACGGGCAGGAGGAGGCCACGGCCGCCGAGCGCGAGAACGAACTGCCGGGGGTGTGGCACCGGGCGTCCCGGCCCAAACTGAGGGCGGCATTGAGCAGCTGACCGCCGGGGTACGCTGGATGGTCACCCCTGCCAGATCATGAGAACCCTGCCGAAAGACGCTGTGATGCCTGTCGAGTCCGTCTTCCCACGCCTGGAAGCGCTTCTCCCGCACGTCCAGAAGCCCATCCAGTACGTCGGCGGAGAGCTCAACTCCACCGTCAAGGACTGGGACGCGTGTGATGTCCGCTGGGCACTCATGTACCCCGACGCCTACGAGGTCGGGCTGCCCAACCAGGGCGTCATGATCCTCTACGAAGTACTGAACGAGCGCGAGGGCGTCCTCGCGGAGCGCACGTACAGCGTCTGGCCGGACCTCGAAGAGCTGATGCGGGAGCACAAGGTCCCGCAGTTCACCGTGGACAGCCACCGCCCCGTCGGCGCCTTCGACGTGTTCGGGCTCAGCTTCTCCACCGAGCTCGGCTACACGAACATGCTCACGGCCCTGGACCTCGCGGGCATCCCGCTGGAGTCCAAGGACCGCACGGTCGACGACCCGATCGTCCTCGCCGGAGGCCACGCGGCCTTCAACCCCGAGCCGATCGCGCAGTTCATCGACTGCGCGGTCATCGGCGACGGCGAGCAGGCCGTGCTCGACATGACGGCGATCATCCGCGAGTGGAAGGCCGAGGGCCGCCCCGGCGGCCGCGAGGAGGTCCTGTTCCGCCTCGCCAGGACCGGCAACGTCTACGTCCCCGGGTTCTACGACGTCGAGTACCTCCCGGACGGGCGGATCGGCCGCGTCGTACCGAACAAGTCCGGTGTCCCGTGGCGCGTGTCCAAGCACACCGTCATGGACCTGGACGAGTGGCCCTACCCCAAGCAGCCCCTGGTGCCGCTCGCGGAGACCGTCCACGAGCGCATGTCCGTGGAGATCTTCCGCGGCTGCACCCGCGGCTGCCGCTTCTGCCAGGCCGGCATGATCACGCGCCCCGTGCGGGAGCGAAGCATCACCGGCATCGGCGACATGGTGGAGAAGGGCCTCAAGGCGACCGGCTTCGAAGAGGTCGGCCTGCTCTCCCTGTCCTCCGCGGACCACACGGAGATCGCGGACGTCGCCAAGGGCCTCGCGGACCGGTACGAGGAAGACAAGATCGGCCTCTCCCTGCCCTCGACCCGCGTCGACGCCTTCAACATCGACCTCGCGAACGAGCTGACCAGGAACGGCCGCAGGTCGGGTCTGACGTTCGCCCCCGAGGGCGGCAGCGAGCGGATGCGGAAGGTCATCAACAAGATGGTCTCCGAAGAGGATCTGATCCGCACCGTCGCGACCGCGTACGGCAACGGCTGGCGCCAGGTCAAGCTGTACTTCATGCTCGGCCTGCCCACCGAGACCGACGAGGACGTCCTGCAGATCGCGGACATGGCGGCGAACGTCATCGCCAAGGGCCGCGAGGTCGCGGGCAACGACATCCGCTGCACTGTCTCCATCGGCGGCTTCGTGCCCAAGCCGCACACGCCCTTCCAGTGGGCCCCGCAGCTGTCGGCGCAGGAGACGGACGCCCGCCTCGCGAAGCTGCGCGACAAGATCCGCGGCGACAAGAAGTACGGCCGCTCGATCGGCTTCCGCTACCACGACGGCAAGCCCGGCATCGTCGAGGGCCTGCTCTCGCGCGGTGACCGCCGCATCGGCTCCGTCATCCGCGCCGTGTACGAGGACGGCGGCCGCTTCGACGGCTGGCGCGAGCACTTCAGCTACGACCGCTGGATGGCCTGCGCCGAGAAGACGCTGCCCGACTTCGGTGTGGACGTCGACTGGTACACCACGCGTGAGCGCACGTACGAGGAGGTCCTGCCCTGGGACCACCTGGACTCCGGTCTCGACAAGGACTGGCTCTGGGACGACTGGCAGGACTCGCTCGACGAGACCGAGGTCGAGGACTGCCGCTGGACCCCGTGCTTCGACTGCGGCGTGTGCCCGCAGATGCAGACCGAGATCCAGATCGGCCCGACCGGCAAGAAGCTCCTGCCGCTGTCGGTAGTGAAGTAAGTGACGCAGCACGAGCCGGAGGGCGAGACGGGTGTTCCTCAACTCGCCCCGCCCTCCGGCCTCGTACATCTCTCCTTCATCGCCGCGATGGAGGAGTTCCGCGCCGAGGGGCGCGGCGGCGATGACGACGACACGACGCTCGGCCGCACCCTGCGCGACTACGGCGACAAGTGGCACGACCCGGTGGTCTTCGAGCGCTACGTCACCGAGGTCCGCGCCGCCACCTACCCCGCCGAGCCGTTCTCCGTCCCCGTGACGACCCTCTGGTACGCGGACGGCGCCGACTACTTCGGCCGCCTCGCCATCCGGCACAGCGTCGGCACGCGCTTCCTGCGCGAGTACGGCGGCCACATCGGCTACGACGTACGCCCCACGGCCCGCCGCCGCGGCCACGCCACGGCGATGCTGATCGCCTCCCTGCCCTATGCTCGTGATCTTGGCCTTGGGTCGGTCCTTGTCACCTGCGACACCGACAACACCGGTTCGCGCAAGGTGATCGAGGCCGCGGGCGGCGCCTTCGAGGACGAACGCGGCGGAAAGCTGCGCTACTGGATCCCGACCGGCGCCTGACCGAACCGGCACCCACCACTGACGCGTCTAGGACGGCATGGACCTGGAAAAGCGGCCCCCGCTGCATGAGCGCGAGCCGGAGCAGCCGCTCACCGCACCACCCGCACCACAACTCCCCGCACCACAACAGCCGCAACCACAGCCGCAGGCCGACGGCTGCCTCGCCGTCGCGATCCGTATCCCGGTGCGGATCGTGGTGCTCGTACTCGTCGTGCCGGTACGCCTGGTGTGGGACGCGCTCGCCGTGTGCGGCCGCTTTCTCTACTTCCGGGCGCTGCGCCCCGTGGGACGCGCTCTCGGCGCGGGCGTGACATGGCTGCTCAAGGCGGTGTTCGTGTGGCCGTGGGTGGCGCTGTGGCAGTACGTGCTCGCGCCCGTGGGCAGGGGCCTGGCGTGGCTCGGTCGCGTGCTGGTCGTGGTGCCCCTCGAGTGGCTGTACGCGGCCGTCCTCACCCCGATCGGTCGTGGCATCGCCTGGCTGTGCGGGGGAGTTGGGCACGGTGCCGCGTGGCTGTGCGTGGCAGTCGGGCACGGCGTCGCATGGCTGGTGCGGACGCTCGTCGTGATCCCCGCCGTGTGGCTCTACACCTCCGTACTGACACCGATCGGGCACGCGATCGCCTGGCTCGCGCGGGGCATCGCGGCGGGTGCCGCGGTGGCCGGGCGCGGCATCGGCGCCGCTCTGGTGTGGCTGTTCAAGGCGGTGTTCGTGTGGCCGTGGGTGGGGCTGTGGCGGTACGTGGTCGTGCCCGTCGGCAAGGGCCTGGCCTGGCTCGGACGCGTGCTGGTCGTGATCCCGGCCGGGTGGCTGTACGCGTCCGTGCTCACCCCGATCGGGCACGGCATCGCCTGGCTGGTCCGGGGGATCGGGACGGTGCTCGGCGCCCTGGGCCGCTGGATCTTCGTCGTGCCCGCCGTCGCCCTGTGGCGCTGGGTGCTCGCGCCGATCGGGCGCGGGATCGCGGTCGTCGTGCGCGAGATCGGTGCCGCGCTCGGACACGCCTGGCGCATCGCCGGGTATGTGTCCCTCGCCGTGGGCCGCTTCCTCGGCAGGATCCTGCGGTGGCTCTTCGTCGACCCGGTGCGCTGGGTCTACCGCGCGGTCCTCACTCCCGTCGGTCACGCCGTGCGCGACGGGGTCTGGCGGCCGGCCGCCCGGGCGGTGAAGGACGCGGGCCGCGCCACCCGGCAGGCCCTGTCCGCCGCCCGCCAGAGCGTGCGGGACGCGCGTGCCGACGTACGCCGGATGCTGTTCGGTGCGCCGAAGGAACAGGTCCCGGTGGGGGCCGCCCCGATGGAGCCCGCACCGGTGCCGGTGGCCCGGCGGGAACCGGACACGGCCGCGGCACGTACTCTAGGTAGCAGTACGACCGCACTCACGAAGGACTAGAACACTGGGCAAGCGACAGCCCGAAGGCCCGCCGCCCGCTCCCGCGGTGCAGCGCATCCGACTGCGCTACACCAAGCGCGGCCGCCTCCGGTTCACCAGCCACCGTGACTTCCAGCGCGCCTTCGAGCGGGCGCTGCGCCGCGCCGAGGTGCCCATGGCGTACTCGGCGGGCTTCACCCCGCACCCGAAGGTGTCGTACGCCAATGCCGCACCCACCGGCACGGGCAGTGAGGCCGAGTACCTGGAGATCGCGCTCACCGCGACGCGTGACCCCGACACACTGCGCGAGCTGCTCAACGAATCGATGCCCAGCGGGCTCGACATCGTGGACGCCGTCGAGTCCCGCACCTCGGGGCTCGCCGACCGGCTCACCGGATCCGTCTGGGAGCTGCGCCTGGACGGCGTGGAGCCCGCGGACGCGGAGCGTGCCGCCGAGGCCTTCCGGGCCGCGGAGGTCGTCGAGGTCCAGCGCCGGGCGAAGAACGGCATGCGGACCTTCGATGCCCGTGCGGCCGTCGTGAGCCTTGAGGCAATCGCCTCTGACGAGGCGATCAGCCACGATGCTGATAGGCCGACCGACCAGCCCTGTGCGATACTGCGGCTGGTTGTTCGGCACGTGACACCTGCCGTACGACCCGACGACGTCCTGTCCGGTCTTCGAGCTGTGGCCGACCTGGCGCCGCCGGTCGCCGCAGCGGTGACCAGGCTGGCGCAGGGGCTTCTTGACGACGAGACCGGCACGGTGACCGACCCGCTCGCGCCCGACCGCGAGGCAGCCACGGCCCCACTTGAGAACCAAGGGGCCGCCGCAGCCGCCGCGAAGGTGCCGGCGACGGAAGGTCCCGCGTAGGGACGGATGTCGAAGCGCCGCCCTTGTACTCGGGAGCCACCTGGGTCGGGCAGCGCACTGACCGAGACTTTCGCCAGGCCGTCCGCATTTGGGCGTACGGAACCGGCGAGACAGACACATAGAGCTCCCGTGCGGCGCCCACGCCCCCGGATGGCGGCCCCGCGTAGCTGAGCGAGGGCCGCGGACATCACCGGACCAGGCGCGGCGCCCGGGAGCGTGACGGGAGAACCGCCCGCATGCTTGAGCCGAACGAACCCACTGAGGGCTCGGACAACAACACACCCAGCGACACCCTGCCGCCGCGCCGCAGGCGCCGTGCGGCGTCGCGGCCCGCGGGTCCGCCCGTGGGAGCCACCGAGGGCACCAAGGGCGCCGAGGGCACAGCCCCGGCCATACCGGCCACCCCCGTTGCCGAAGAGCCCGCCGTGGCCGTTGCTCCTGAGCCCGTACAGGCCGAGGAACAGGCCGAGGAGGCCGCTCCCGCTCCGCGTCGCCGCCGTGCCACGCGCCGCGCCTCGGCTCCCGCCGGTGCGCCGCAGGGTGCGCAGACGCCCGCCGAGACGCCTGTGGCCGCCGAGACGCCGGTCGCCGAGCCCGTGGCCGCAGAGGCCCCGGTCGAGGCCGAGCCCGCCGAGGAAGCCGCTCCCGCTCCGCGCCGCCGCCGTGCCACCCGCCGCGCCTCCGCCCCTGCCGGTGCGCCGCAGGGTGCGCAGACGGCCGCCGAGACCTCTGTGGCCGCCGAGCCCGCCGTCGAGGAGCCCGCCGCCGAGGCCGCGCCCGAGGCGCAGCCGGAGTCCGGTGACGCCGCCCCGCGCCGTGCCCGCCGCCGTGCGACCCGCGGCTCGTCCGCGCCCGCCGCCGAGGCCGCCGCCGCACCCGAGCCCACCGAGGCGCCCAAGGCCGCTGAGCCGAAGGCCGCCGCGGAGCCCGCGCAGACCCCCGAGGCGGAAGCCGCCGAGGACGACGCGCCCCGTGGACGCCGGCCCCGCCGTGCCACCCGCAAGGCCGCCGCCGGATTCTCCGCGCCCGCCCCGGCCCGTGCCCGCAAGGCGCGTGGCGGTGACGCCGACGACGACTCCGGGAGCAAGCCCGCGCGCCCCGCCGTCGCCGTCTTCCAGGCGCCGGTGTTCGCCGAGCCGATGTTCCAGACCCCCGAGCGCGCCGCTGCCGCTGCCGCCGCCGAAGCGGCCGACGAGCCCGCCGAAGAGGCCGAGGCCGAGCAGCCCGTGGCCGCCGCACCCGTGGTGGAGGAGGAGACCGGCCCGCGCCGTCGCCGCCGCCGTCGGGCCCAGGACGAGCAGCCCGCCGCCGAGCGCGAGCCCGCCAAGGCCGCTCCGCAGCCCGCCGAGGCCGAGGCCCCCGAGCCCGAAGAGGCCGAGGACACCGCCGCGGACAACGGCAGCGACAACGACAACGACAACGACGAGTCCGACGACTCCGGTGAGCGTCACGGCCGCCGTCGCCGTCGTGGTGGCCGTCGCCGCCGCCGCGGCGAGTCCGCCGACGACTCCGGCGACCAGCAGGACTCGGACGCCGACTCCGACACGGACTCCGCAGCCGCCGAGCAGGCGGAGCAGTCCACCGAAGACGCCGCGGACTCGGCCGAGCAGGCCGAGGACGACTCGGACGACAACGGCTCGGGTGCCGGTTCCAGCAGCAGCCGTCGTCGCCGTCGCCGTCGCCGTCGCGCCGGTGACTCCGGTGAGGCCGAGAACACCGCGGACGGCGACCCGGAGCGTACGGTCGTCAAGGTCCGTGAGCCGCGCAAGAAGGAAGAGCGCGAGCTGGGCACCGGCGCCGACGAGGTCACGTCCATCAAGGGCTCGACCCGCCTTGAGGCCAAGAAGCAGCGCCGCCGCGAAGGCCGCGAGCAGGGCCGCCGCCGCGTCCCGATCATCACCGAGGCCGAGTTCCTGGCGCGCCGCGAGGCCGTCGAGCGCGTGATGGTCGTCCGCCAGAACGGCGAGCGCACCCAGATCGGCGTCCTTGAGGACAACGTGCTCGTCGAGCACTACGTCAACAAGGAGCAGGCCACCTCGTACGTCGGCAACGTCTACCTGGGCAAGGTCCAGAACGTGCTGCCGTCCATGGAGGCCGCCTTCATCGACATCGGCAAGGGCCGCAACGCGGTCCTGTACGCCGGTGAGGTCAACTTCGAGGCGCTCGGGATGGCCAACGGCCCCCGTCGCATCGAGTCGGCCCTCAAGTCGGGCCAGTCGGTCCTCGTGCAGGTCACGAAGGACCCGATCGGCCACAAGGGCGCCCGCCTCACCAGCCAGGTCTCGCTGCCCGGCCGCTACCTGGTCTACGTGCCCGAGGGCTCGATGACCGGCATCAGCCGCAAGCTGCCCGACACCGAGCGCGCGCGTCTGAAGACCATCCTCAAGAAGATCGTCCCCGAGGACGCGGGCGTCATCGTGCGCACCGCCGCCGAGGGCGCGAGCGAGGACGAGCTGCGCCGTGACGTCGAGCGTCTGCAGCAGCAGTGGGAGGACATCCAGAAGAAGTCGAAGGCGGCCTCGACGAGCGCGCCGGGCCTGCTGTACGGCGAGCCGGACATGACCGTCCGTGTCGTCCGCGACATCTTCAACGAGGACTTCTCGAAGGTCATCGTCAGCGGAGAGGAGGCCTGGGACACCATCCACGGGTACGTCTCCCACGTCGCCCCCGACCTGGCCGACCGCCTGCAGCGCTGGACCTCCGAGGTCGACGTCTTCGCGACGTACCGCATCGACGAGCAGCTGATGAAGGCGCTCGACCGCAAGGTCTGGCTGCCCAGCGGCGGTTCGCTGGTGATCGACAAGACCGAGGCGATGATCGTCGTCGACGTCAACACCGGCAAGTTCACCGGGCAGGGCGGCAACCTCGAAGAGACCGTGACGAGGAACAACCTCGAAGCGGCCGAGGAGATCGTGCGCCAGCTGCGCCTGCGTGACCTCGGTGGCATCGTCGTCATCGACTTCATCGACATGGTCCTGGAGTCCAACCGCGACCTGGTCCTGCGCCGGCTGCTCGAATGCCTGGGCCGTGACCGTACGAAGCACCAGGTGGCCGAGGTCACCTCGCTCGGTCTCGTGCAGATGACCCGTAAGCGGGTCGGCCAGGGCCTCCTGGAGTCCTTCTCCGAGACCTGCGTCCACTGCAACGGCCGCGGCGTGATCGTGCACATGGAGCAGCCGACCTCCGCCGGTGGCGGCGGCAAGCGCAAGAAGCGCGGCCGCGGTGGCTCCGAGCAGGGTCAGGAGCACACGCACGAGCACGAGCACGAGGCCCCCGAGGGCGCGGACGAGGTCGAGACCGAGTCCGAGGCCGAGGTCGCCGCGGAGGCCGCTGCCCCGGTGGCGCTTCCCGAGCCGGAGTTCGTGCCGGACGAGGAGCTCTACAGCAGCGCGTCCGAGGCCGAGGCCGCGGCGTCCCGCGGTGGCCGCTCGCGCCGCAGGGCGACCCGTCGGGCATCGGCTCCGGCCGGCGCACCCAAGGCGGAGAGCGCCCCCAAGGCGGAGAAGCGCTCCAAGTCCCGGCAGGCCGCCACGGCCGAGGCTCCGGCCGCCGAGGACCCGGTCGTCGAGGCTCCGGTCGTCGAGGCTCCGGCCGCGCCGGCCAAGGAGGAGGCTGCTCCGCAGCCCGCCGCCGTCGAGGCCGCCCCCGAGGCGCCCGTGGACGACGCCGCTCCCAAGGGGCGTACGCGCCGTCGTGCGACCCGCAAGGCGACGGCGCCCGCCGGTTCGCCGAAGGCCGCAGAGAGCACCGAGCCGGAAGCCGCCGAGGTGATCGTCACCGAGGCGCCCAAGGCGGAGCCCGTCGCCGAGCCCGTCGTGGCCGAGCCGGTGGCCGAGGCCTCGGCCGACGCCGCCCCGGCCCGTCCGCGCCGCCGTGCGGTCCGCAAGGCCACCGCGCCGACCGCGTCCGAGGATGCGGCCGTCCTGGTCGTCCCGTCGGCGGAGAAGGCCGCTCAGGCCCCGGAGAAGGCCACGGAGAAGCCCGAGGCGGACGCCGAGGAAGCCGCTCCGGCCAAGAAGACGGCGCGTAAGACCGCCGCCAAGAAGGCGCCCGCCAAGAAGGCCGCCACCAAGAAGACCGCGGCCAAGAAGACGGCCGCCAAGAAGACGACGGCCAAGAAGGCGTCGAAGACGACGAAGAAGACCGCCGCGGCGGAGCAGGCGCCGGCCGGCGTCAAGGCCTCCGCGGCCGACGAGGGCTGACCTCGTCCTTCGTAGTCCGTACGTATGACCGGGTGCCCCCGGCGTGGTGAATTGGCCACGCCGGGGGCATCTGGCTGTTGGAACGCAGTGAAGTACCTGTAAAACTCATGCGGTTGATGAAGAAGCACGCGAGCGTGGCGTTTGGGGAAACGCTCCGCTCGTGGCAGGGGAGGGGATGGACGATGGCGCACGGTCGCCTGAGAGGCACGGGACGTCACCGAGCCGTGAAGCAGGTCAAGGGCGGACGCCAGGCCGTCGCACTGGCCACGGTCCTGTCGGCGGCGGGGATCCAGACGGTCAGCGCGATGGGGACGGCGGCGGCGGACGGGGAGCCGCCACTGGTCGAGGCGCCGATCTTCAACAACCCGCTGGGCACCACCGAGCAGCAGTACGCGATACGCACCCGCCTGATCGAGCTGACGAACGCCGCGGTGCCGGGATCGACCATCAAGGTCGCGGTCTACCACGTGTGGGAGGCCTCGGTCGTGGACGCGCTCGTGGCGGCCAGGAACCGCGGTGTGAACGTCCAGATACTGCTCGACGAGTCCAGCAGGAGCGACCGCCCCACGAACACCTCGTACAGCACGCTGGCGACGGCGCTCGGCACCGACAAGAGCAAGCCGTCCTTCGTGGCGCTCTGCCCGACGGGCAAGTCCTGCCTGGGCGACCCGGCGTACGGCAAGTCGATCATGCACAACAAGTTCTGGCTGTTCTCGGAGGTCGAGGGCGCCAAGGACGTCGTCGTGCAGACCACGTCGAACTCGACGCCCTCCGCGCACACGAAGTTCTTCAACGACGCGCTGCAGCTGCCGAACAACCCGACGATGTACGACGCGTACGCCGACTACTTCGCCGACATGATCCGCAAGGACTGGCGGAACTGGGACTACCGCACGGTCAGCGACGGCCTCTACAAGGCGTACTTCTTCCCGCGCTCCGGCACGGTCAACGAGACCGACACGATGTACTCGGTCCTGAACAACGTCCAGTGCAACTACAGGGACGCGGCAGGGGTGGCCCGGCACACGAACGTCCGCGCCTCGATCTTCAAGATCACCCGCAAGCAGATCGCCGACAAGCTCGTCTCGCTCAAGAAGGCGGGCTGCACGGTCAGCATCCTGTACGCCGAGACCGACAGCGCCAAGAGCCAGGGCGGCACTCCCGGCACCTGGGAGGCGCTGCACAAGTCCGGCGGGCCGACCATGCGCTGCTTCAACGACGACCGGGACCCGCTGCACCCCGGCACCAAGCTGGTGACGCCCTACATCATCCACTCGAAGTACCTGCTCATCGACGGCAAGTACGACGGCAAGCAGAACAAGCTCTCCTTCACCGGCTCGCAGAACTACACGGCGCCCGCGCTGCGCGAGAACGACGAGGCGATCGTGAAGATCGACGACGACTCCGTGCACGACGCGTACCGCGGACACTTCGACCGCGTACGGACGATCGCCTGGCCCGGCAAGGCCGACAGCACCGACTTGTGCAAGGGCGTCAAGCCGCTGCCGCCGGACGGTGAGAAGCCGGTTTGACCCTTCCGGCCAAGCCCCGTAATCTTGACCGTCGGCGTGTTACTAGGCACGTCCTACCCCTGTAAACCTGATTTCCTTCCGGAGCCTGGCGTCCGGGAGAGGCCGACCGTGTCATGCGGGCGGCTGGACTGCGGGGGTCCCGTTCCGAGCGAGAGAGAGATCCGTGTACGCCATCGTGCGCAGCGGTGGTCGCCAGCACAAGGTTGCTGTCGACGACATCGTTGAGGTTGACAAGCTTCCCACCGCCAAGGTTGGCGACACCGTAGAGCTCTCTACGCTGCTCGTTGTCGACGGCGACGCCGTGACGAGCGACCCGTGGGTGCTTGCCGGTATCAAGGTCACGGCCGAGGTCGTGGACCACCACAAGGGTGCCAAGATCGACATCCTTCGCTACAAGAACAAGACCGGCTACCGCCGTCGCCAGGGTCACCGCCAGCAGTACACGGCGATCAAGGTCACCGGTATCCCCACGGCTGCGAAGTAAGGGACTGAGAACACATGGCACACAAGAAGGGCGCATCGTCCACTCGGAACGGGCGCGATTCCAATGCTCAGCGGCTCGGCGTGAAGCGCTTCGGCGGTCAGACCGTCAACGCCGGTGAGATCCTGGTCCGCCAGCGTGGCACCCACTTCCACCCGGGCTCGGGCGTCGGCCGCGGCAAGGACGACACCTTGTTCGCGCTGGACGCCGGTGCGGTGGAGTTCGGCACCCACCGTGGCCGCAAGGTCGTGAACATCGTTCCGGTCGCCTGAATCAGGCTTCCGTAGAACAGGTTCTTCGCGAGGGCGGACCTCACTTCCCTGTCGGGAAGCGGGTCCGCCCTTCGCGTGTTACATCTAGGGGCATTTCGTCCCTGACATCCGTATGTTTCTGGAGGCACATCCCATGACCACCTTCGTGGACCGCGTCGAGCTGCACGTCGCCGCGGGTAGCGGGGGCCACGGCTGTGCCTCCGTCCACCGTGAGAAGTTCAAGCCGCTCGGCGGCCCTGACGGTGGCAACGGCGGCCGTGGCGGTGACGTGATCCTGGTCGTCGACCAGTCGGTCACGACCCTGCTCGACTACCACCACTCCCCGCACCGCAAGGCGACCAACGGCGCCCCCGGCGCCGGTGACAACTGCTCCGGCAAGGACGGCCAGGACCTGATCCTGCCCGTGCCGGACGGCACCGTCATCCTCGACAAGGAGGGCAACGTCCTCGCCGACCTGGTCGGCCAGGGCACGACGTACGTCGCCTCGCAGGGCGGCCGCGGCGGCCTGGGCAACAGGGCACTCGCCTCGGCCCGCCGCAAGGCGCCCGGCTTCGCCCTCCTCGGCGAGCCGGGTGACGCGGGAGACATCGTCCTGGAGCTCAAGACGGTCGCGGACGTCGCGCTCGTGGGGTACCCGAGCGCGGGCAAGTCCTCGCTGATCTCGGTCCTGAGCGCCGCCAAGCCGAAGATCGCGGACTACCCCTTCACGACGCTCGTCCCCAACCTCGGTGTGGTGACGGCCGGTTCGACCGTCTACACCATCGCCGACGTGCCCGGTCTGATCCCGGGCGCCAGCCAGGGCAAGGGCCTCGGCCTGGAGTTCCTGCGGCACGTCGAGCGGTGCAGCGTCCTGGTGCACGTCCTGGACACGGCGACCCTCGAGTCCGACCGTGACCCCGTCTCCGACCTCGACATCATCGAGGCGGAGCTGCGGGAGTACGGCGCGGGCCTGGAGAAGCGGCCGCGGGTCGTCGTCCTGAACAAGATCGACGTACCGGACGGCCAGGACCTCGCGGACCTCGTCCGCCCCGACCTGGAGGCACGCGGCTACCGCGTCTTCGAGGTGTCGGCCGTGGCGCACAAGGGGCTCAAGGAGCTCTCCTTCGCGCTCGCCGAGGTGGTGGGCGCGGCACGTGCCGCGAAGCCGAAGGAGGAGGCGACCCGCATCGTCATCCGGCCCAAGGCCGTGGACGACACGGGCTTCACCGTCAAGCTCGGCGACGACGGCATCTACCGCGTGCGCGGCGAGAAGCCGGAGCGCTGGGTGCGCCAGACCGACTTCAACAACGACGAGGCCGTCGGCTACCTCGCCGACCGGCTGAACCGTCTCGGGGTCGAGGAAGCGCTGATGAAGGCCGGTGCGCGCTCCGGCGACGGCGTCGCCATCGGCCCGGAGGAGAACGCGGTCGTCTTCGACTGGGAGCCCTCGGTGATGGCCGGTGCGGAGATGCTCGGCCGCCGTGGCGAGGACCACCGCCTCGAGGAGCCCCGTCCCGCGGCCCAGCGCCGCCGGGACCGTGACGCGGAGCGGGACGAGGCGGAGAAGGCGTACGACGACTTCGAACCCTTCTAGGCGGGATCGCCTCGGGCAGATTGGAAAGGCCCCCCGGAGCATGGGCTCCGGGGGGCCTTTCTGTTGTTCGTGCACCGTGCTGGTGCGTCGGGGCTGATCGCGCAGTTCCCCGCGCCCCTTACGGGGCGCTCCCTGACGGGGCTGCTACGCCGTGACCGCGTCCTCCGCGCCGTTCTGTTCCGTGGGGTCGGACTCCATCTCCTCCGCCGCGTCCTGCGCCGCGCGCTGGCCGGGGATCTCCGCGTCGATGCGCGTTGCCATGCGGAAGCGGCGCTCGTCGGCCTTGGCCGAAAGGGCGAGGGCCGCTTCGTTGAAGCGGACCAGGGAGGGCGGGTCCGAGGGGCCCAGGAGGTGCTCCTTGAGGGCGGCGCGCGCCTCGGCGTGCGTGTCCTTCTCCGGGGAGCGGACGGCCTCCAGGAGGGCCGGGACGCCCTCGGCGGTCGGGGAGAGGATCGTCGCCGCGCTCACCGTCGGGAAGCCCGAGCGGAAGTCCGTCTCGGACATGCCGGACGTGTTGGCGACCGCGTACGGCTTCTCGCTCGTCAGCCAGTCGGAGACGACCGAGGAGACATCGCTGATCAGCAGGTCCGCCTGGTTGAAGCAGGAGAAGATCGCGGGGCGCGCGGTGGTGATGATCTGGTGCTCCCACTCGGGGAACGACGCCCAGTACGCCGCCTCCCACGCCGCCGTCGCCTCGGCGACGGCCGCCTGCTGGTCGCCGTCCGGCGTGCCCTGGAGCATCATCCGCTCCATCTCGTCCACGCTCTTGCGGAACGCGGTCGAGGTCAGGCGGTCCAACTCGGCGGTGCAGCGCGCCAGTTCGGCGGCGGCCTCCGGTCCCGGACGCTCGCCCGAACGCTTGGCGGCGGCCTCGCGGATCATCGCCTTCATGCGCTCGTTGGCCGCGCCGGCGCGGGGGTCCTGCGAACCGGTCATCGGGTGCGGCTTGTAGATGAGCCGCACGCCGGGGTCGGCCAGGAGGTGCCGGACGATGTTCTCGCCCGCGAGGGTCACCGACGTGTTGCCGGGGTTGCCGTCCCAGCCCTCCCAGGTGGGGGCGTACAGAACGGTCGTGAAGGGGCCCGTGGGGGCGCCCGTCGAGCGCAGGATCGGGGACAGCTGGGGGCGGCCGACCTCGACCACGTCCTTGTCCTCGACGCCGACGTCGGCCGCCTGGTAGCGGTCGCGCGCGGCGGGGCCCGCCACCCACACCTCGTCGTACGCCTTCGCGTACGGGTTGCAGGAGGACAGCTTGTCGCTCTCGCCGTGGTTGATGAAGGCGTGCTTGATCGTCGGGATGCGCAGGACCTGCGAGGTCTTCGCGGCGTTCGCCGGGTGCAGCATCATCTTCAGCGTCGAGGTCTCCAGGGAGAACATCGTCGCGACCTTCGGGAAGCAGATGATCGGGACGTCGGTCGCGTCGATCTTCTGCACCATGAACCGCTCACGCAGCACGATCAGCGGCTTGCCGTCGAGCTTGGAGAGCGTGGAGAGCCACATGTTCGCCTGGTACGCGGACGTGGCGCCGCCCGAGAAGTACATCGCGACGGACGGCTGGTAGTCGGCCAGCCAGTTGTCCAGCCACTCCATGACCTTCTCGTCGTTCTTCGCGCGCTTCTTGGGGAGCAGCCACGTGGCGAGGTAGATCGCGCCGAGGCCCATCAGGGCGATGGAGATGCCGAGGCCGATGCCGCCCCAGTACGCGTCCGTGGTGGCCGCGGTGACCATCAGGCCGGCCGTGGCGGGGATCGAGAACGTCAGGAGGCGGTGGGCCTGGCGGCGCGAGAGGATCCGCGGCGGGGCCGCGGTCAGGTGCAGCGCGGACGTGTCGATGTTGCGCGTGACGATCGGCAGCTGACGGCGGCGGCGCACCAGTATGGCGGTGGCCTGGCAGCCGAAGTGCAGGAAGTAGAAGGCGAGCAGCGAGATGGTCAGCGGCGACTGCTCGGCCAGCGGTTCGATGCCGTCGATGCGCAGCAGGCCGACCAGGATCAGCATGTCGCGCAGGAGCTGCCTGACGGTGACATCGAAGCGGATCTTGCCAAGGAGGGAGAGGAGGCCCGGCTGCTTGTACTGCAGATAGACGTCCAGTGCGAGGTTCGCCGCCGACGCGGCGATGAACACCGGTACATACGGGACCAGCGCGCTGACGAGCTGGGCCGTGAAGAGCGCGAACATCGCGAACAGCGCGGAGAGCTGCACGATGCGGCGGGGTGCGAGTCCGGCAGAGGGCACGGGCTTGGGCTCCTGGCGGGGGATCGGGGGGATCGGATGGGGGGAACGCGGGAAGTCGACCACTGACCGTATGACGTGCGGTGGCTCCGTAGCAATCTTCCGTGACGACAATCACCGGATAAAGGGGCAAAGGTACTGAACCTCGAAGGCGGGTTTCGCCTCGGGGGAGTCTTCGGCCCCTGCCCCGTCCGCCCCTCGAAATGCGGGGGCATCCCACCTGGGCACTCGCGTAGATTGGCTGGTCCGGCAGGGAATGGGATCTTCGGGATCATTGGGGAAGCACGTGGCTGGGGCAAGGCAGGGCATCGCAGAGGCCCACAGGGTTGTCGTCAAGGTCGGGTCCTCGTCCCTGACCACCGCGTCGGGAGGTCTGGACGCCGACCGCGTTGACGCACTCGTTGACGTGCTCGCCAAGAGCCGCAGCGGCGGCGAGCGCGAGATCGTGCTCGTCTCGTCCGGTGCCATCGCCGCCGGGCTCTCGCCGCTGGGCCTGCGCAGGCGCCCCAAGGACCTCGCGAGGCAGCAGGCGGCCGCCAGCGTCGGCCAGGGCCTCCTGGTGGCCCGCTACACCGCTTCCTTCGCGCGTTACGGCGTACGCGTCGGGCAGGTGCTCCTCACCTCCGACGACATGGCCCGCCGCGCCCACCACCGCAACGCGTCCCGCACCCTCGACCAGCTCCTGGCGATGGGCGCGCTGCCCGTCGTGAACGAGAACGACACCGTGGCGACGGACGAGATCCGCTTCGGCGACAACGACCGGCTCGCCGCCCTCGTCGCCCACCTCGTCCACGCCGACCTCCTCGTCCTGCTCTCGGACGTGGACGGCCTGTACGACGGCGACCCGGCCAAGCCCGGCACCTCCCGGATCTCCGAGGTGGCGAACCCCGCCGACATCGCGCACGTCCAGATCGGCAGCGCGGGCAAGGCGGGCGTCGGCACCGGCGGCATGGTCACCAAGGTCGAGGCCGCGCGGATCGCGGCGGCCGCCGGGATCCCGGTCGTCCTGACCTCAGCGATCCACGCCGCCGACGCCCTCGCGGGCCGCGACACCGGGACGTACTTCCACCGCACGGGCCGCCGCACCGGCGACCGGCTCCTGTGGCTCCAGCACGCCTCCGAGCCGCAGGGCGCGCTGACGCTCGACGACGGGGCCGTGCGCGCGGTCGTCGAGGGGCGCAAATCGCTGCTGCCCGCCGGGATCGCGGCGGTCGAGGGCGACTTCTCCGCGGGGGACCCGGTCGAGCTGCGGGACGCCTCGGGGCGTGCCGTCGCGCGCGGTCTGGTGAACTTCGACGCCAAGGAGCTTCCGCAGCTCCTCGGCCGTTCCACGCGGGAGCTCGCGCGGGAGCTCGGACCGGCGTACGAGCGGGAAGTGGTGCACCGCGACGACCTGGCCCTCCTGCACGGCTAGCCCTTCCCGCCCTTCGCGGCCCCCGCGCCCCACGGTTCCGTCGTCCCAGGAGTCACAGCCGCCCCAGTGGTCCCCGGCCGAAAACAGGCGCGAACGCCGCGTTCCGACCGGCCCCTGCGAGGTGAAACTCCCCAAAACCGCCCCGCGGGGGCGCTTGGCCTGCTCAACTTTGTTCCAGACACTTCCGCACGACCATTGCGTATCCGCACCACCATTGCGTAGAGGAGGCCGTCGTGAGACGAGTGCGCCCGGGAGCGTCGTCCCGCGCGTCGGCTGAGCGGTCCCTGACCAGCGTCGCCGCCGGGGCGACGTACACCGACACGCAAGCGGCGGGCGAGACGGACGAGAGACAGGAGGGCGAGACGGTGGAGGCGCCCCGTCTGTGGCACGTCACCCTGAGCGTCTCGGGGACCGAAGCCCCCCTGAAGGAGGTCAGGCGAGGCCTCGAACAGCTCGCCCACGACCACCCCTTTCTGCTGACCAGCAGGTATGCACCCGACCACGCGGAGATCCGGTACTGGGAAGAGGCCCGCGACCTGCACGACGCGGCCGCGGTGGCGCTCCGGCTCTGGGGCGAGCACCGGCAGAGCGCGAAGCTCCCGCCGTGGGAGATCGTGGGGCTCGAAGTCATCGACCGCGACACGTACCACCAGCGCATCGCGGAGGGGTACGGTCCGCTGCCGGCGACCCCGGTGGGCGTGCACCCTTTTTGAGCCGTCGTGAGCACGGCGGTCTCGGCTGCTGAAACAGCGGGTGGACCCCGGCCGCTCCGCATTACGCTGCGGGCATGACGTCCCTCTCCCCTTCGTTCTCGGGCCTGCCCTACGACAACCTCTCGCCGGTCGCCCAGGCCGCGTACCGCGCCCGCGGCGCCGCCGCGACGCTCGCGCCACTGCCGAGGTCCGTCAAGGACGACGCGCTCCTGGCGATCGCCGACGCCCTCGAGGTGCGCACCGCCGAGATCATCGAGGCCAACGGCAAGGACACCGCCCGCGCCCGCGAGGCCGGGACCAGCGAGTCCATCGTCGACCGCCTCACCCTCACCCCGGAGCGGGTCCGCGCCATCGCCGCCGACGTGCGCGACGTGGCAGCGCTGCCTGACCCCGTCGGCGAGGTCGTCCGCGGCTCGACCCTGCCCAACGGCATCGACCTGCGCCAGGTCCGCGTCCCGCTCGGTGTCGTCGGCATCATCTACGAAGCCCGTCCGAACGTCACCGTGGACGCCGCCGCCCTCTGCCTGAAGTCCGGCAACGCGGTGCTCCTGCGGGGCTCGTCATCGGCGTACGAATCGAACACGGCGCTCGTCCGGGTCCTTCGCGACGCCGTCCACGGAGCGGGCCTGCCCGCCGACGCCGTCCAGCTCGTGCCCGGCGAGAACCGCGAATCCGTGCGCGAGCTGATGCGCGCCCGCGGCCTCGTCGACGTCCTCATCCCGCGCGGCGGCGCCTCGCTGATCAAGACCGTCGTCGAGGAGTCCACCGTCCCGGTCATCGAGACCGGCACCGGCAACTGCCACGTCTACGTGGACGCCGACGCCGACCTGGACATGGCCGTCGACATCCTCATCAACTCCAAGGCCCAGCGCCCCAGCGTCTGCAACGCCGCCGAGACCCTCCTGGTGCACGCGGACATCGCCGACGCCTTCCTGCCGCGCGCCCTGGACGCCCTGGCCGAGGCCGGGGTCACCGTGCACGCCGACGAGCGGGTCATCACCTACGCCGACGGCTCGAAGGCCACCGTCGTGCCCGCGACCACGGAGGACTGGGAGACCGAGTACCTCTCGTACGACATCGCGGCGGGCATCGTCGACTCCCTGGAGCAGGCCGTCGAGCACATCCGCCTGTGGACCTCCGGGCACACCGAGGCGATCGTCACCACCTCGCAGCAGGCCGCGCGCCGCTTCACCCAGCTGGTGGACTCCACGACGGTCGCCGTGAACGCCTCCACGCGCTTCACGGACGGCGGTCAGTTCGGCTTCGGCGCCGAGATCGGCATCTCCACGCAGAAGCTGCACGCCCGGGGCCCGATGGGGCTGCCCGAGCTGACGTCCACGAAGTACATCGTCACCGGCGACGGCCACATCCGCTGAATTCCCGCTCGGGCCCAATTCTCGTACCGTCTGCCCAGATTGCCCCTTCCGGGTCTACGCTGGAAGGGTGCCGGAGGACGTGGGGGGCACGCCGTCGTTTCCTGACGGCTGGGAGCCCGACGACGACCACGACCGCGGGGGTGCGGACGAAGAGTTCGCCTCCGTGGTCTTCGACGAGGACTTCATCAAGGCCGCCGAGGTCCATGAACCCACCGCGGTGGAGCGGCTGTTGGCCGCCGCCCAGGCGCGCGCCGAGGCCACCGAGGCCGAGAACCGCCGGGCCCGCACCCGGGGTTCGGGCCGCGATTCGCCGGAGGACGACCTCTACGACGAGGGCTTCGGCCCCGACGACGGCGGCGAGTTCGGCCACGACCCGGACCTCGACGACGTGTACGACCGCGAGTTCACCGAGGACGGGTACGGCCGGCAGAGCGGCTATGGGAGCCGCAACCGCTGGCACCGCCCCGTCGCCTGGATGCTCGCCCTCCTGATGGGCATCGGCATGGTCGCGCTCGCCTTCACCGCGGTCTACCGCGGCGCGTCCACGGGCCGCCAGGACCCGTCCCCGCCGCCGGTGTCCACAGAGCCCTCGGCCTCCGCGGAGTACGACCCACCCCCCGTGTCCGCGGCACCCCGCATCCCGTGAGAAGTTGTCAGAACTTGTCGTGTACCAGGGCGTTTACCTGACCGCGCTGAGACCTACCCTGAAGGTATGGGCGGGCCAGGAGAACCACCCGAGGGGACGCCCGAGGGCGCTCCCGCCGGTGGTGAGGACGAGTACCGATCCGTCGTCTTCGACGAGTCGTTCGTCCGCGCCGCACGGCTCCAGGAGTACTCCGCGCAGGAGCGCCTGGACGATCACACGCACGCGGTGCGCCGCCGTCCCGCGCGTCATCGACGCCTGTCCAAACAGGCCGTGATCCTCGTCCTGTTGATCGCCGTCGCCTTCGGCACCGCGATCTACATGGGCGTACGCCATCCGTACCAGACCCCGGCCGCACAGCGCCCCGAGCCGCTGCGGATGACGGTCATACCGCTCGCCCCGCCGGGCCCGGTGCCGGGCGCCGAGAAGCCGGCCGACCTGTTCGCGCACAGCCAGGCCGCGCAGTTCCGGGTGGGCGCCTCGGGCATCAACCTGCCCTCGGCGCGCCGCACTTCGCACTTCTCGGACGGCCAGGTGATGGCCGCGCTGACCACCGCCAAGGACTATCTGGTCGAGTCCTCGCTCGACCCGGACGTCCTCACCGGCGGCGCCGTGCGCTCCGCCCGCATCCTGCTCGACCCGCAGCAGCTCGACCAGTTCGACGAGAGCTTCGCGCACCCGGCGGCCGACGGACGCCACGCGCCCACGGGCTGGCTGGTGCGCTTCGACCCGACGAAGACGGCCCTCGCCACGCCCGGCATCCGGGTCCACGGCACGCTGCACGCCACGGAGACGGACAAGAACACCCTTGAGGTGACCTCGGACCACACCTTCGTCTACGCGCTGCGTCCGGCCGGCAAGGGCGAGCACGCCAAGGCCTCGCTGTTCACCGTCCGCCGCGAGCTGCAGTTCCGCTTCGACCGCGACGACCTGCGGATGCGCCAGGCCGAGCTGCTCGTGTCGTACATGCAGGCAGGCCCGCTCGCCTGCTCCGCCGACGCGGCCAACCAGCTGCGGCCGCTGCTCGCCGGGCAGAAGGCGAAGGCGGGCGGCCCCGCGGGCACCGACCCGTACGCGACGGGTGACGCCACGGCGCTGTGCGGCTCGCTCGCGGCCACCGCCCAGCCTTCGCTCTGAGGTGCTGCCCGGGGGCTGCCCGGGGGTTACTTGTCCTCGGTGGGGCCGCTGCTGTCCTGGCCGCCCTGTCCGCCTTGCCCGGTGAACTTCCCGCGCAGCTTGCCGCCCAGGTCGCCCGCGCCGCCCGCGATGTCGTTGACCAGCTTCATCAGCGGGTCCTTGCTGCTACGCATGTCGTCGGCGTAGCTGGACGCCGACTGGCGGAAGGAGTCCGACACCGAGGTGTCCCTGTCCTCGTCGCGGCGGGGGTAGTGGCCGTCCATGATCCGCTGGTAGTCGCGGGTCTCGGCCCACTTCTTCAGCTCGGCGGCGCGCACGGTGGTGAAGGGGTGCGTGCGCGGCAGCATGTTCAGGATCTTCAGGACGGAGTCGCGCAGGTCGCCCCCGGCCTCGTACTCCTTGGCCTGCTCCAGGAACGCGTCCACGTTCATCTCGTGCAGGTGGTTGCCGCCCGCGATCTTCATCAGGCCACGCATCGACGCCTTGAGGTCCTGGCCCACCAGGAGCCCGGCGCGGTCCGCCGACAGCTCGGACTTGCGGAACCACTCGCGCAGGGCGGTCACGATCGCCATGATCGCCATGTTGCCGAGCGGGATCCAGGCGACCTTGAGCGCGAGGTTCGTGAGGAAGAGCAGTATCGTCCGGTACACCGAGTGGCCGGACAGGGCGTGGCCCACCTCGTGGCCGACGACCGCGCGCATCTCCTCCTCGTCCAGCAGCTCGACGAGCCCCGTGGTCACCACGATGATCGGCTCGTCGAGGCCGATGCACATCGCGTTCGGGTTCGGGTCCATGTTCACGTACATCGGTGGGACCTTCTCCAGGTCCAGGATGTAACAGGCGTCCCGCAGCATGGTGTTGAGGTGCGCGAACTGCGCGTCGGAGACCCGCACGGAGTCGGAGAGGAACAGGAGCCGCAGGCTCCGCTCGGGGAGCAGCCCGCTGAGCGCCTTGAAGACGGTGTCGAAGCCGGTCAGCTTGCGCAGGGCCACCAGGGCCGATCGGTCCGCCGGGTGTTCGTACGCCCGTGACGAGATGCCGGGAAAGCGCCTGCGCTGCCTGCTCGGCACGTTCTCGTGGCCACCGTCCTGCAGGCCGTGGTCGTTGTCGTCGGTCATGCCCCATCCCCCATGCTCGTCCAGTCATGCCCCCGAGGTGGGACCCAGCCTAGGCGGAGATACCGTGACAGGGCAGCACAGCGAATGGAGTCGCCCGTCATGGCCGTCATGGAGCACAGCGCCGCAGCCCACCACTGGGTCACGGAGGCGGCCGCCCTGGCCGCCAAGGAGCAGGGAGCGGGCAATCTGCTCCGCATCGTGCTGATCGTCATGGTCGTCGGCTGCGTGCTCATGGCGTGGTTCCTGCTGCGGGGCTACAAGCAGGGTGCTGACGCGGCGCCGGGGGGCGGGGACGCGGAGCGCGTAGACGGGGACACCGGTCGCGAGGGCGGGGACACCGGTCCCGAGGGCGGGGACGCGGAGCGCGGCGAGGACCGTCCCGGCGGGGGAGACAAGGGCGACCGCGCGGACCACAACGGCTGAGTCGGCGTGAGCTCGGCCGGTGCCCCCGCATACGATGGCCCCGAAGTCTTTGTCCCGCCCACCTCCGGATAGGTCCTGCCGACGATGAGCCTCCACAGCACCGCCTCCCAGCTGGTCACTCTCGCCTCCGAGGGCAAGCACGTCGACGAGCACGCAAGCATCAGTCCTCTGGTCACCGGCGGTGGCGCGTTCGTCGCGCTGATGCTGCTCCTGTGGATCACCACGCGCTTCAACCGGGACCGCTGAGCGGTCTCACGGAACGGACGGCTGAAACAGCGCCCGTCGACCGGGCCGGTAGGGTCTGCACGCATGGGAGAGCAGGACATGCCTACCGGTCCCGGTACCGGCCCGGCCAGCAAGGGCAAGCGCCGCCTCGGAGTCATGGGCGGAACGTTTGACCCGATCCACCACGGACACCTGGTGGCGGCCCAGGAGGTCGCCGCGCAGTTCCACCTCGACGAGGTGGTGTTCGTGCCGACCGGGCAGCCGTGGCAGAAGAGCGACAAGGTGGTGTCCCCGGCCGAGGACCGTTATCTGATGACGGTCATCGCGACGGCCGAGAACCCACAGTTCTCGGTGAGCCGCATCGACATCGACCGCGGCGGACCGACCTACACGACGGACACGCTGCGCGATCTGCGCACGCTCAATCCCGACACGGACCTCTTCTTCATCACGGGCGCCGACGCCCTCGGCCAGATTCTCACCTGGCGCTACACCGAAGAGCTGTTCTCCCTGGCGCACTTCATCGGGGTCACCCGGCCCGGCCATACGCTGGCCGACCCGGGCCTGCCGGAGGGCGGCGTCTCCCTCGTGGAGGTCCCGGCCCTCGCCATCTCGTCCACGGACTGCCGTGAGCGGGTCGCCAAGGGGGATCCCGTCTGGTATCTGGTGCCGGACGGTGTGGTGCGTTATATCGACAAGCGCGAGCTGTACCGCGGCGATTGAGCCGAGAGGGGCACCGGTGAACGACCGACAGTACGACCCGTATGCGGGCGGCGACCCGTATGCGGGCGAGTACGCGGCTGACCAGTACCAGGTCGTCGGGTACGACGAGTACGGCCAGCCGGTGTACCAGCAGGTGCAGCCCTCGGCCTCGTACGACCAGTACGGGGCCCAGGCCCAGCAGCAGTCGCAGCAACAGCAACAACATCAGCAGCAACAGCAGCCGCAGGGCTACGGATACGACCCGTACGCGACGGGGCAGCAGCCTCCTGTCCCGCAGTACGACGCCTCGTACGACGCCTCGTACGACTCCGGTTCCTACGGGACGTACGACCAGCAGCAGGCTCAGCACCAGCACCAGCCCCAGCAGCAGGCCGCCCAGCAGACGCAGACCGGCTGGATCCCGCAGCAGTCGCGGCAGCCGGAGCGAGAGCCTGAGCCGGAACTGGATCTCGAACCCGAGCCCCGGCGCGGTGCGGAGCGCGATCCCGCGTACGAGACCCAGCAGTTCTCCTTCATCGAGGAGCCGGACGAAGAGTCCGAAGACGTCATCGACTGGCTGAAGTTCACCGAGAGCCGCACCGAGCGGCGCGAGGAGGCCAAGCGGCGCGGGCGCTCCCGGGTCGTCGCGCTCGTCGTGGTGCTCGCACTCGTGATCGCGGGCGGCGTCGGCTATCTCTGGTACGCGGGCAAGCTGCCCGGCCTCTCGGACGACGCGTCCGGCGACGCCGCCGCGGCGGCCGGACCGCAGAACCGCGACGTGATCGTCGTCCACCTGCACAACACCAAGGGGGGCGGCACCTCCACGGCGCTCCTGGTGAACAACACCACGACCAAGCGCGGCACCACCGTCCTGCTGCCCAACTCCCTCGCCGTGACCGACGACGACGGCGCGGGGACGACACTCGGCAAGTCGGTCGACGAGGACGGCTCGACCGGCACCCGGGAGTCGATCGACAGCCTGCTCGGCACCCAGGTCGAGGGCACCTGGCGGCTCGACACCCCGTACCTGAACAACCTCGTCGAGCTCGTCGGCAACATCGACGTCGACACGAACGCGAATGTGCCGGACCCCAAGGCCAAGAACGGTCAGGCGCCTCTCGTGAAGAAGGGCGAGCAGCAGACCCTGAGCGGCCCGATGGCCGTCGCGTACGCCACCTACCGCGCGTCCGGCGAGTCCGAGACCGCGCAGCTCGGCCGGTTCGGCCAGGTCATGCAGGGTGTCCTGCGGAAGCTGTCGTCCGACCCGCAGGCCGCGACGACCACCGTCCAGTCGCTCGCCCAGATCCTGGACCCGTCGCTCAAGGAGAAGGACCTCGGCGCCTTCCTCGCCAAGCTCGCCGACCGTGCGAAGGGCGGCGACTACTCCACGGAGCGGCTCCCGGTGCAGCAGGACGGGACGCTCTCGGAGCAGGCCGGCGCGAACGTGGTCAAGGAGGTACTCGGCGGCGCGGTCAAGAGCCCGGAGAAGGGCGCGGCCGTCCGGGTCGGCGTCAAGAACGCCTCCGGGAGCAAGGGAGCGGGCCAGGACGCACGGATCTCGCTGGTCAACGGCGGCTACACCTTCGTCGACAGCGGCGCGGGCTCGACGGCCCAGGCGGCATCGCAGGTCACGTACGCCGAAGCGGACAAGAAGACGCAGGCCACCGAGGTCGCCAAGACCCTCGGCCTGCCGGACAGCGCGGTCCGCAAGGGCAAGACCGCACCTAACGCGGATGTGTCGGTCGTCCTCGGCCAGGACTACCGGGCGGGATGACGGCACGACGGCATTGACGGCACGGACCCCCGGCCGGGAGCCTCCCGGCCGGGGTTTTCGGCGGGGTGACGCAGCAGACACGGTGATCGAACGATGGCCGGGAGTGCTGTCGGCGGTCCGTGAGACCCTTGGTGTGTCTTGACCACCTGAAGGAAAGCTCACTAGTGACCGCCACGGACCGCTCCATCGAGCTCATCAAGGCAGCCGCACAGTCGGCCGCCGACAAGCTCGCGCACGACATCATCGCGTACGACGTCAGTGACGTGCTGTCGATCACCGACGCCTTCCTGCTCGCGTCCGCGCCCAACGACCGCCAGGTCAAGTCGATCGTCGACGAGATCGAGGAGCGGCTCAGCAAGGAGCTCGGCGTCAAGCCGGTGCGCCGTGAGGGCGACCGCGAAGCCCGCTGGGTCCTCCTGGACTACGTGGACATCGTGGTGCACGTCCAGCACAGCGAGGAGCGTGTCTTCTACGCCCTCGAGCGCCTGTGGAAGGACTGCCCCGAGATCGAGCTCCCCGCGGATGCCGTCGCGACTCGTGGCAAGGCCGCCGAGCACGCCGAGCAGCGCGCCGCGGAGGAGGCAGCCGATCTGGACGGTGAGCTTCGGTGACCAACCGCGGCTGCCGGATCATCCTGTGGCGGCACGGCCAGACGTCCTGGAACCTGGAGCGCCGCTTCCAGGGCTCCACGGACATCGAGCTGACCGACACCGGTGTCTCGCAGGCCAGGCGCGCCGCCCGGCTGCTCGCCTCGCTGAAGCCGGACGCCATCGTGGCGTCCGACCTCAAGCGGGCGGCGGCCACCGCGAGTGAGCTCGCCGGTCTCACCGGCCTGGAGGTCACGTACGAGCAGGCACTCCAGGAGACGTACGCCGGTGAGTGGCAGGGCCTGACGCACGACGAGATCATCGCGCGCTTCGGCGACCAGTACTCCGCGTGGAAGCGCGGCGAATCGGTGCGCCGGGGCGGCGGCGAGCTGGAGACCGAGGTCGCCGACCGGGCCGCGCCTGTCGTGCTGCGCCATGCCGAGAAGCTGCCGGAGAACGGCACGCTCGTGGTGGTCAGCCACGGCGGCACGATCCGTACGACCATCGGCCGCCTCCTCGGCCTGGAGTCCCACCACTGGGAGGGCCTCGGCGGGCTCTCCAACTGCTGCTGGTCCGTGCTCGGCCAGGGCGCGCGGGGCTGGCGCCTGCTGGAGCACAACGCCGGCACGCTGCCGGAGCCGGTGCTCGGCGACGACGATTAGCCCTGGACCGGGCGGGTGCGAGAGCCGCTGGTCGGAGGGCCTGAGAGGGCCCGTCACCCGGATTTCACATTCCGGCTCGTCGCAGGCTAAAGTTCTTCTTGTTCGCCCGCCGAGCGGGAAGAACACACGGGGCTATAGCTCAGTTGGTAGAGCGCCTGCATGGCATGCAGGAGGTCAGGAGTTCAATTCTCCTTAGCTCCACAATCAGGATCCCGTCCTCATCAGAGGGCGGGATCCTCTCGTTTCCCCAGCCCCAGCCCGTCCCGCTTCCCCAGCCCCTCCCGCTTCCGCAGACCCTTCCGCTTCCGGGGGCCTGAGCTCACGCAGCACGGCCGACCGCCGGCGGCTCTCGTCGTCGTCCGGTGTGTACGCCACGATCCGGCACTCCGGCATGCCGTTGATGGACAGCGAGACCGACGTCATGCGCAGCTCACCGACCGCCTCGTGCCGGAACGTCTTCACGCGCGGCCCCGGCGGCGCCACGTCGCCGCTCTCCCACAGCGCGGCGAAGTGCGCGCTCGCGGCGGACAGGCGGCGTATGAACCCCTCCCAGGCGGGCTCGCCCACATGCCGTCCGTACGAACTGCGCAGCGTCGCCACCATCACCGGCAGCTCCTCGTCGCGGAAGACCAGCGGGCAGACGGGATCGGGCGCGATGAACAGGGTCCACAGCACGTTCGGGACGCCGAAGGCCTCTATCTGTGGGACGAAGAAGAGGTCGCGATAGGCGGGGTTGGTGGCGAGGATGTCGTACCGCGCGTTGTAGACCACCGCCGGGCGGGGATCGAGGGCGTCGATGATGCCCTGGATCTCCGGGCCGACGGCCTCGGGGGAGGGGGCCGTGCAGTCCGGGGCATACGGCACGTCGGCCAGGTGGTACAGATGCTCGCGCTCCGCCCTGTCGAGACGGAGCGTGCGCGCCACGGCGTCCAGGACCTGGGCCGACGCGTTGATCGGGCGGCCCTGCTCCAGCCACGTGTACCAGGTGACGCCGACTCCGGAGAGCTGGGCGACCTCCTCGCGGCGCAGGCCCGGCGTGCGGCGGCGCAGGCCCGGGGGCATGCCCACGTCGGCGGGTGTCACCCTGGCCCTGCGGCCGCGCAGGAAGGCGGCGAGCTCCGGCCTGCGTCGCTGAGTCGTCGTCCCCATCGTCGTCACGTCCCCCATCGTCGGTCCACGCCCCCGGCCTTGCCAGGTGCTGTCAGTACCAGCATCAGCGGGCTCTCGTTACCCGTACCAACTCGCCGTCAGGCTCGGTGCCATGACAACGACCACCCCGTCCACCGCAGCGGATCCCGCTGGTTCACGTCCCGCATCCAGTAAAGCCCCCGGCACTGACAACCGCCCCGGGCGGCTTCTCGCGGTCGTCATCGCCGCGCAGTTCATGGCGCTGCTCGACGTCTTCATCGTCAATGTCGCCGCGCCCACCATCCGCACCGAACTGGGCGCTTCCGGCGCCGGGTTGCAGCTGGTCATCGCCGGATACACCATCACGTACGCCGTGCTCCTGATCACCGGCGCGCGGCTCGGCGACCGCCTCGGCCACCGTCGCGTCTACCTCATGGGCCTCGCGATCTTCACCGTCGCCTCGCTCGCCTGCGGACTCAGCCAGGGCACGGGCGAGTTGATCGCCTTCCGGCTGCTTCAGGGCGCGGGATCGGCGCTTCTCATCCCGCAGGTGCTCAGCCTGATCCAGCGCAACTTCACCGGCGAGGCGCGGACGAAGGCGCTCGGCGCGTACTCGGCCGTGCTCGCCGTCGGGGCGGCCGCGGGGCAGGTGCTCGGCGGAGTCCTCGTCAGCGCCGATCTGTTCGGCACCGGCTGGCGTCCGGTGTTCCTGGTGAACGTGCCGGTCGGCGTGGTTCTGCTGGTCATGGCACGGCGGGTGCTGCCGCGTGACGCTGCCAGGAGGCCGGGGCAGGGGCGGCGGGAGCGTGGGCTCGACCTGCCGGGGCTCGTGCTGCTCGGCGGGGCCGTGTCGTTGCTCACCGTGCCGCTCGTGCTCGGCCAGCAGGAGGGCTGGCCGCTGTGGTCCTGGCTCTCGATGGGCTCGGCCGTGGTGCTCTTCGCGCTCTTCTGCGCGTACGAGTCCCGGCTCGCCCGCGGCGGCGGGGCGCCGCTGATCGCGCCGCGGGTCCTGCGCATCCCCGGCATGGGCCTCGCGGTCTTCCGGATCACCGCGGTGATGGCGGTCAACGCGGGCTTCCTGTTCGTGCTCACGCTGCACATCCAGGGCGGCCTCGGCTACAGCGCGCTGCGCGCGGGTCTGACGTTCGCGCCGACCGCGGTGGTCTTCGGCGCGGTCGGCCTGACCTGGCGCCACTGGCCTGCGGCGGCCCAACGCGCACTGATTCCCGGTGGATTCGCGCTCACCGCGGTGTCGGCGGTGGCGGTGGGGTTGCTGCTGCGGGACGGCGGTGAGGGCGGACCGTGGCTGTATGCGGCGTTCGTGGGCATCGGCGCCGGTCTCTCCCTCGGGTTCAGCCCGACGCTCACCCGGGCGCTCTCCACGGTGCGGCCCGAGGACGCGGCGGACGCCAGCGGACTGCTCTCGACGGTCGCTCAGCTCGGCCAGCTGATCGGTGTCGCGTGTTATGGCGCACTTTTCCTCAACCGGCTTGAGTCACAAGGGGCTCCGGGGGCGTATTCATCCGCGGACGCGCTCCTGGTGTGTGCGTACGCACTGGCAGCGGCGGCCGCACTGGGCGCCGTGTCCGGACTGGTACGACTGCGTCGCTGACCGGGTCGCTCAGGCCGTGGCAGAATCGGACAGCCGGAAGGGGACCGCACCAGACCACCGATTGTGACCCGACGGGAGGGAGAGCGATGCCTGCGAGCATCCTCGATGGGGCCGACCGCCCCGTCGCAGCGGCCGCGCCGTGTCGCGCTGCCGCTCCCTTCGCGGCGATCGCCCTCCTGACCTGTCCGTCCTGCGGTTCGTCCCATGTCGCCCAAGTGCTCGGCGACAACGGCGGTGTCTCGTACGTGTGCACGGCCTGCGGCCGCAGCTGGAGCTGATTGATGGGTGCACACAGGCGGAAGTGCGACTGGTGCGGCAGTGGTACGCCGATCGTCCGCGACATGGAACCGGTCAACCCGGACTATCAGTACTGGTGCGAGGAGTGCGCGCGGGCGCTGATCATAAAGGGCGACCCCATCGAGACGTACCGCGAGCTCGAAGGGGAGCCGATCTATGGCCGGCTGCTCGACGAACACTGCACGCTCAAGCGCTTCTATTCCTTCGCCACGGCCTGATCCACCAGCGGGTCCGACGTCCGATTTTGTCCGGCTCCTTGCAGCAGGAACGCGAAAGCGGTCCCTACGTAGAGGGCGGACAACGTCATCTCGCCATAATTCTGGCCGAGTTCAAGCCGTCCCACGCCGTGCGGAACCCACCACAGGGCGTACGAACAGAAGACGAGGACCACTGCGCCGGTAGCCGCCCACCGGGCCCGGCCGCCCCGGCGCGGCGCGTCCGTCCACACGAGCAGCGCCATCGGCACGCACCACACCCAGTGGTGCGACCACGACACCGGGCTGACCAGGAGCGCCGTCGCCGCGCAGGACACCGCCGCGCGGGCCCGCTCCCCGCGCAGCGCGGCGCGCACCGCGACCGCGAGACCGAGCGCGCCGACCGCCGCCGCGGCCAGTGCCCACCAGATGCCGGGCTCCTCGGTGTGCAGGAGCCGCGCGAGGACCCCGCGCAGCGACTGGTTCGCGGTGTCCTCGGCGAGCCCGACCCGGCCCGCCTCGAAGACCATGCGGGTCCAGAAGCGCCGGGAGTCGTAGGGCAGCACGGCGGCCGCGAGCAGTGTCGCGCCGGCGAACGAGACGGCCGCCACGCACGCGTGCCGCGTCGGCGCGCGCCAGGGCCCGCGCCGTACGGCCTCGGCGGCGCCGGTGAGCAGCAGGAACACCGCGAAGAGCGCGGGCGTGAGCTTGATCGCCGCCGCGACGCCGATGCCCAGGCCCGCCCAGCGGTGGCCGGGCCGCCGTGACAGGTCCCACAGGACCAGGACGGCGAGCAGCAGATTGATCTGGCCGTACCGAAGCGTCGTCCACACCGGCTCGGCCCAGACCGCGAGGGCCGAGACCCACAGGGCGGTCTCCACGCGCGCGTGGCCGACGCCCCGGGCGGTCGGTACGGGCCCGACGAGGCGGAGGGCGAGGTGCGTGAAGGCCACCAGGAGGAGCAGGTTCCCCAGCGTCGCCAGCGTGCGCATGTCCGCCGTGTCCAGGAGCGTCAGCGGCGTGAACAGCAGGGCGGCGAACGGCGGGTAGGTGGTGGGCAGATGGGCCTCGGTGGTGCGCAGCGCGTAGAGGTCGCCGCCCGCGCGCACGGTCTCGCCCTCGGCGCGGTAGACCATCAGGTCGATCATCGAGACGTCCGCGGCGCGCTGCGCGAGCCAGAAGGCCGTGAAGGAGAGCAGGCACGCCCCGGCGGCGAGGGGCACGCGGCGGCGGGCGCCGACAAGCGCGATCACGGTCACGAAGGCTGACAGTACCGGCCGTATCCGTACAGACCGGAAACGATTTGGTGGAGCACGGGGAGGAGCGTGTAATGTTGGCGGAGCCGCCGGCGGAACCGGGCGGACAGGCAAGGGGCTATAGCTCAGTTGGTAGAGCGCCTGCATGGCATGCAGGAGGTCAGGAGTTCAATTCTCCTTAGCTCCACAGAAGATGAGAGCGGGCCACTCGGATCGGGTGGCCCGCTTTCGTGTGTCTCCTAGTCGGTCGGTCGGCGGGTCATGACCGTCCGCTGCCGAGCGCCCTGCGGCCCCGGCCGCGGCCCGGCGGGAGCGCGAGCGGCAGCGCCGTGCGCGGTGAGGGTGCGGACGGGTCCTCCTCGATGCGCAGCGCGAGCGCGGGGCAGCGGCGTACGGCACGTGTGGCGCGCGCTTCGGAGTACCGCGGTACGGACGCCTCCGCGACGCCGGGGAAGCCGTCGGGGCCCAGCTGGATCAGCTCGGGGATGATGTCCGCGCACAGCCCGTGGCCCTGGCAGAGCGTCCAGTCGACGGCAAGCCTGCGGCCACTGGGGGCCTCGGCCTGCGAGACCTCCTGCTGGAGCGGCAGGACGCCCTCCACGGGGCGGCCGCAGCCGCCGCCCAGGACGTGCGCGGCGAGGTCGTCCGTGAACGCCGTGATCGTGGACTCGATGAAGGCCGCCGTGCCGTCGGGGTGCTTGCAGGCGCCGCGCCGCTTCACGGCCCGTGTCACCTCGCGCAGCGCCTCCAGGGCTGTGGGGCCACCGCCGTCCAGGACGTCGGCGAGACCGCGGGCCGCCGCCGGAAGGCCCAGATAGCAGGGGCCGCACTGTCCCGCGCTCTCGGAGGCCAGCCAGTTCGCCACGTGCAGCGCCTCCCCCAGCGGGCAGGTGCCGGGGCCGATCGGCAGGATCGCGCCCGCGCCGAGCGCGCCGCCGCAGGCCTCCAGGGAGGCGCGTGAGACGACCGCGTCATGAGCGGTGATCGCGTCGAGCCACTTGCCGTGATAGCCGCCTGTCAGGACGCCCTGGGGGAGCGGCGGCGCACCGGCCAGCTGCAGGACGTACCGCAGGGGCACTCCGGTGGGGACCTCGACCACCATGGGCCGGGCGACGGCTCCGGAGACGGTGAGCAGCACCGTGCCGGGCTCCTCCCGCAGGCCGGTGCGGCAGTAGCGGTCGGCGCCGATCCGGGCGGCGACCGCGAGCTGGGCGAAGGTCTCCGCGTTGGACAGCAGCGTGGGCGCTCCGCCCACTCCGGAGTCGGACGTGCGCACCTTGCGGCCCGGCGGCATCGGAGGGCCGCCGTCCGCCGAGCGCACCAGGGCCGATGACTCGCCGGTCACCATGCGCACCGGATTGCGCTGCACGCGCGCGCGGATGCTCGATCCGCGCCGGTTGGTCAGGCCGCGCTCGGCGAGCGCCGCGAGCATCGAGGACTCGGTGGAGTCCCGGGTCACGCCCACGACGAGGGTGCGGGCCCCCAGGGCCTCGGCGGCAAGGAGAGCGCCGTCGAGAATGAGGTGCGGTGCGCGGTTGATCAGGACGGTGTCCTTGCGGCAGGCGGGTTCGTCCTCGCTGCCGTTGACGACGACCACGGGGCGCACACCCCGGCGTATCGCCGCGTCGGCGACCGCGCGCAGCTTCTTGGCGAAGGGGAAGCCCGCGCCGCCCCTGCCGCGCAGCGAGATGGCCTCGGAGAGGCCGGCGAGGGACTCGCCCGCGATGGGTTCGAGCGGGCCGTGCACCTTCAGGTGCATCGCCAGGTCCAGGCGCTCGACCAGGTCGAAGCCCGAGGTCAGGAGCGGAAGCCCGACGACGCGGACTTCGGGGACGTCGGGCAGCGACGCGTTCACTTGTTGCCTCCGGTGGCGGCGTTCCAGGGCTCGCCCGAGCTCGGCGCCTGGAAGGTGTTGGGCAGCGGTTCGGTGGCGGGGCCGCTGTCGTACGGGGCTTGGTACGGCGCCTCGTACGGAGGGTCGTGGGCCGCGTCGTACGGGGGGTCGTACGGCGGCGGGTCGTACGCGGTGTCGTGGGAGCGGTAGGAGGTGTCCTCGAAGCCGTACGCCGTGGAGTGGGTGTCGTACGGCGGGTCGTACGGGATGTGCGGGGCCTCGGCCGGGGGAGGCGGGGACGGGGCCGGCCAGCGGGGCGGCGGGGGGTCGGTGCTCGGCACGACCTCCGTGGGCTGGTTGGTGGAGGCGAGGACGCGGTAGGCCGCGGCGATGCCCACCACCGGGGGCGGGTCGGAGGCGGCTTCGGGGGCGCGGCCAGGAGCGGCGGCCGTGCCGGGGAGCGGGGACTCGGCGGTGTCCCGGCGGACGGGCTCCCGGTTGCGGGCCCTGCCCTCCGGTTCGAGCAGGGCCAGGATCCGGGCGGCCGCCTTCCGCTTGATCGGGAGCGGGGCCGCGCGCAACGCGACCGCACCCGCGACGGCGACCAGGCAGAGGCAGTACAGGGCGATCACCCATGGCTTGGGCTCGCGTCCCGCGTACAGGCCGTGGATCAGGGCCGAACACCAGGCGGGGTAGGCGAGCATGTGCAGCGCGCGCCAGCGCGACGCGACCTGGACCGGGGACGCGAAGGCGCTGCGCAGGGCCCCGGTGACGCCTGTGACCACCATGAGGAGCCCGGCGAGCGAGCCGAGGCCGATGAGCCCGTCGCTGCCGGAGAAGCCGAGCCCGAAGGGGATCAGGGCCCCGACCGGCGACACGTGGTCGAGCGCGAGTTTGACGCTGACGTGCAGCAGAAGGAAGCCGATGGACGCGACGGCTGTGGCCCGGTGCACGGCCTGGGCGAGCAGTCGCTGGCGGGAGTGCAGGAAGAGCCGGTCCGAAGCGACCAGGCCCCAGACGACGGCGGCGGTCAGGGAGACCAGGGACAGGACGCCGGTGGTGAAGTCGAGGGCGGCGCGGAACGCGTCGCTCCCGAGGACGACGAGCAGGGGTATCAGCAGCAGCGCGGCGGTTGTCAGGACTCCGCGCGTGGTTCTGCTCGGTTCGGGGAAGGCTGCGAACGAACGGCTCTGGCGGTTGGCGCGGTTGGTGCGGCTCTTGCGATGCGGATTCAGAGGGTTCATGGGGGCGACTCCGAAATGGCTCGATCGCCGCATGCTAAGTGGCCGCATACCAGTGAGTACGAGGTTTGAGTTATTGCGTTGTTATCTAAACGCGATGCGATCTTGGTGTTGCCCCGATAGCGGTCGGTACGCGGAGTAACCCTTGGCCAAAGGTCGGGTTCCGAGCCTCCGGCGGAGCGCGGAGCGGCACGGGGCGGCGCGGTGGAACCTCGTCGCGAGCCGCATGAGCGCTGCGGTACCCTGACGCCATGCGTGCCGTACGCCTTCTGCTTAGCGGGCCGCGCTGATCAGTCCCGACCGCCGGAAAATCGCGGTCGGCATCGGCGCGGCGTCCCCTCCTGTGTGAGGGGATTTTTCATTTGGCCGGGACGGTCATTTCCGCAGGCAGAGACGATCGATGGAGCTTTGAGGATCATGAGCGAGACGAATTCTGCTGCCGCCTCCGAGGTGGCCGCACCGCACCGCTACACGGCCGCCCTGGCCGCCGACATCGAGGCACGCTGGCAGGACTTCTGGGACGCGAACGGCACGTACGAGGCGCCGAACCCGAGCGGTGACCTGGCCGCGGACGGGGAGGCGCAGGCCGCGCTGGTCGCCAAGCCCAAGCAGTTCATCATGGACATGTTCCCGTACCCCTCCGGCGCGGGCCTGCACGTCGGCCACCCCCTGGGGTACATCGCCACGGACGTCTACGCGCGCTTCCAGCGCATGACGGGCCACAACGTCCTGCACACCCTGGGCTTCGACGCCTTCGGCCTGCCCGCCGAGCAGTACGCCGTACAGACGGGCACGCACCCCCGGGTCTCCACCGAGGCCAACATCGAGAACATGAAGTCGCAGCTGCGCGGTCTGGGCCTGGGCCACGACAAGCGCCGCTCCTTCGCGACGATCGACCCGGACTACTACAAGTGGACCCAGTGGATCTTCGTCCAGATCTTCAACTCCTGGTACGACGAGGACGCGCAGAAGGCGCGTCCGATCGCCGCCCTGGTCGCCCAGTTCGAGAGCGGTGAGCGTGCCGTACCGAACTCCACGCGCGCGTGGCACCAGCTGACCACCCAGGAGCGCGCCGACCTGCTGAGCGAGTACCGCCTGGCGTACGCCTCCGACGCCCCCGTCAACTGGTGTCCCGGCCTGGGCACCGTCCTGGCGAACGAGGAGGTCACGGCCGACGGCCGCTCCGAGCGCGGCAACTTCCCCGTCTTCAAGGCCAAGCTGCGCCAGTGGAACATGCGCATCACGGCGTACGCGGACCGCCTGCTGGACGACCTGGACGGCCTGGACTGGCCCGAGGCCATCAAGCTGCAGCAGCGCAACTGGATCGGCCGCTCCGAAGGCGCCCGCGTCGACTTCCCGGTCGGCTCCGGCGACGAGGCCATCACCGTCTTCACCACCCGTCAGGACACCCTGTTCGGCGCGACCTACATGGTCCTGGCGCCCGAGCACGAGCTGGTCGACAAGATGACCCCGGCCGCCTGGCCCGAGGGCACCCACGACGTGTGGACCGGCGGGCACGCGACGCCGGCCGAGGCCGTCGCCAAGTACCGCGCGTTCGCCGCCTCCAAGTCCGACGTGGAGCGCCAGGCCGACGCCAAGGAGAAGACCGGTGTCTTCACCGGTGTCTACGCCACCAACCCGGTCAGCGGCGAGCAGGTCCCGGTCTTCATCGCCGACTACGTACTGATGGGCTACGGCACCGGCGCGATCATGGCCGTCCCGGCGCACGACAGCCGTGACTTCGCCTTCGCGCGCGCCTTCGAGCTGCCCATGCGGTGCGTGGTCGAGCCCTCCGACGACCGCGGGACCGACGCCTCCACGTGGGACGACGCGTTCGGTTCGTACGACGCGAAGCTGGTCAACTCCTCCGGAGAGGGCATCTCCCTGGACGGCCTGGGCGTCGTCGACGCCAAGGCGCGCATCACGGAGTGGATGGCCCGCAAGGGCATCGGCGAGGGCACCGTCAACTTCCGCCTGCGCGACTGGCTGTTCAGCCGCCAGCGCTACTGGGGCGAGCCCTTCCCGATCGTCTACGACGAGGACGGCATCGCCCACTCGCTGCCCGAGTCGATGCTGCCCCTGGAGCTGCCGGAGGTCGACGACTACTCCCCGCGCACCTTCGACCCGGACGACGCGGACACCTCTCCGGAGACGCCGCTGTCCCGCAACGAGGACTGGGTCAACGTCACCCTGGACCTGGGCGACGGACCCAAGAAGTACCGCCGCGAGACCAACACCATGCCCAACTGGGCCGGTTCCTGCTGGTACGAGCTGCGCTACCTGGACCCGCACAACGACCAGAAGCTGGTCGACCCGGCCGTCGAGCAGTACTGGATGGGTCCGCGCGAGGGTCAGCCGACGGGCGGCGTCGACCTGTACGTGGGCGGCGCCGAGCACGCGGTGCTGCACCTGCTGTACGCCCGCTTCTGGTCGAAGATGCTGTTCGACCTGGGGCACATCTCGTCCGCCGAGCCGTTCCACAAGCTGTTCAACCAGGGCATGATCCAGGCCTACGTGTACCGCGACAGCCGTGGCTTCCCGGTGCAGGCCACCGAGGTCGAGGAGCGCGACGGCCAGTACTTCTTCGAGGGCGAGCCGGTCAAGCGCGAGCTGGGCAAGATGGGCAAGTCCCTGAAGAACGCGGTCACTCCGGACGAGATCTGCGAGGAGTACGGCGCGGACACCCTGCGCCTGTACGAGATGGCGATGGGCCCGCTGGACGTCTCGCGCCCGTGGGACACGCGCGCGGTCGTCGGCCAGTACCGCCTGCTGCAGCGCATGTGGCGTCTGATCGTCGACGAGTCGACGGGTGAGGTCACGGTCGCTGACGTCGCGGAGTCCGACATTGCCGAGGGCACGCTGCGCGCCCTGCACAAGGCGATCGACGGCGTGCGCCAGGACCTGGACGGCATGCGGTTCAACACCGCCATCGCCAAGATCACCGAGCTGAACAACTACCTGACCAAGGAGGGCGGCACACTGCCGCGCTCGGTCGCCGAGCGCCTGGTGCTGCTGATCGCTCCGCTGGCCCCGCACGTCGGCGAGGAGCTGTGGCGCAAGCTGGGCCACGGCGACTCGGTCGTCCACCAGGACTTCCCCGTGGCCGACCCGGCGTACGTGGTGGACGAGACCGTGACCTGCGTCGTGCAGATCAAGGGCAAGGTCAGGGCGCGCCTGGAGGTCTCCCCGTCGATCTCGGACGAGGAGCTGGAGAAGGTGGCCCTGGGTGACGAGAGGGTGCTGGCCGCGCTGGACGGTGCCGGGATCCGCAAGGTCATCGTGCGGGCGCCGAAGCTGGTGAACATCGTCCCGGCCTGACCGCGAAAGAGTCGCGCGAGGGGGCATGAGGGTAGTCCCCTACGGGCAGGTTGGGGGTTCCGCTGGAACCCTCCGCCTGCCCTTTGCGTTTACCGTTGAAGAGTCGGTGCGGAACCCGCCGCAGGACCTGAGGGGAGCGTCATGGAAGCCGTGGGCGTGATCGTGGCGCTGCTCGTGTTGCTGTTCGTGATCTTTGGTGCGTACATGACGGTGAAGGCGATCGGTGCCGCCAAGCGCGGCGTGGACCGCACGATCTCGCAGGCACGCCGGTCGGTCGAGGACACGACGCTGCGCGCGAGGAGCTTCGCGCAGGTGGGCACGGCCGCCGAACTGGCCCAGCTGCGCATCAGGTTGCGCACGTCGATGCGGGCCACCCAGGACGCCCTCCAGGCGGGCGTGGCCGAGGACGCCTCCCTGAAGGAGTCCCTGGGGCTCTTCGAGCGGCTCAGCGCACACGGCCACGAGCTGGACGACGAGCTGCGGCGCCTCGAGCGGGACCCGGACAAGGCGGCCCTCGCCCAGCGGCTCCCCGCGCTGCGGGAGCGGACGGAGCAGATCACCAAGTCGGCGGACTCGCTGCGGTGGTCCGCGCGCGACCGCGCCCACCGGTTCGCGGACGACGACCTGGACTCGCTGAGCACGCAGATCGACCTGGAGGCGGGCGCGCTGCGGCACTGGACGAAGGAGCCTGCGCCCACGCAGACACCCGCCGCGTGGCCCGAGCCCGAGCCGGCGGCGGACGCGGGCAAGGGTGCGGAACAGACGTGGACAGAGCCGTCCGAGCAGCCGGGGAGGCCGGAGCGGCCGAAGCCGTCCGCGTCGGCGGACGAGCCGGAGCGGCCCGCCATCACGCCGCCGACGCCGCGGCCCTCGTACCCCTGGGAGAAGCAGGCCAGGCCCGAGAGCACGACGTGAGCGGGCGGGTGACCTGGCACGGCCGGGAGCACGGCTGGCAGACTGACCCGCATGGGGTCGGGCTGCCGTCGTCGGGCCCAGGCAGGTAATCTCCACCGCATGTCCCGTCATGTCGCGATCGTCACGGATTCAACGGCCTATCTGCCGCAGCGGACGATGGAGCGGCACGGCATCACGTCGGTACCCCTGACCGTGGTCCTCGGTGACCAGGCGCTCGAAGAGGGCACGGAGATCTCCGCGCGCTCCCTGGCCCTGGCGCTGCAGAAGCGGCGCTCCGTGACCACCTCGCGGCCGAGTCCGGAACTCTTCGCGGAGACCTATCGCAAGGTCGCGGAGTCGGGCGCGACGGCCATCGTCTCGCTGCATCTGTCCGCCGAGTTCTCGGGCACGTACGACGCAGCCGTCCTCGCGGCGAAGGACGCGCCGGTGCCGGTGCGGGTGGTGGACACCGGAATGGTCGCGATGGCCCTCGGCTTCTGCGCGCTCGCGGCGGCGGAGGCCGCCGAGTCCGGCGGTTCGGTGGACGAGGCGGTGACCGCGGCGGAGAAGCGGGCCGCGAACACGTCCGCGTACTTCTACGTCGACACGCTGGACTATCTGCGCCGGGGTGGCCGCATCGGCGCCGCGCAGGCGCTGTTGGGCTCGGCGCTTGCGGTGAAGCCGCTGCTCCAGCTGGACGGCGGGCGGATCGAGATGCTGGAGAAGGTGCGGACGGCGTCCAAGGCGATCGCGAGGCTCGAGGAGATCGTGATCGAGCGAGCCGGGAGCAACCGCGTCGACATCGCGGTGCATCACCTGGCGGCGCCGGAACGCGCATCGACCCTGGCGGACCGGCTCAGGGACAGGGTGCCGGGCCTTGCGGAGCTGCATGTCAGCGAGGTCGGTGCGGTGATCGGGGCGCATACGGGGCCGGGGTTGTTGGGGGCTGTGGTTTCGCCCTGGTGAGGGGCGAGGGGCGAGGGGCGTGGGGTGTGGGGGGCGTGGTGAAGGGTGCGCGGTGGGTCGTGCGCGGTGAGCTTTTGGGTGACGGAGTTATCCACAACTGCTGGGTAATCCACGGGAATTGACCAAGATCAACATAGTTCGGCCGAGGTCTCTAGCGTCGTCGGCATGGAACTTCGATCACTTTCACGGACCCCTGCCGCGACGAGTGGACCTGGACGAGGCCCCGGGTCCGATGGCCGTGCTTCTGGCACTCGCTCAGGCACTCCCTCCGGCTCTCGCGTTTCTGCCGGCCGCGCTGTCGGCGGCCCTGCTTCTGACGGTCGTGAGCGATACGGCCATGCCCGCAGGCGGGCGCTCCGGCGCGGACACGCTTCGGCGGAGGCGCGGGCCAGGGCGCAGGCGTTGCGGCAGCGCGCGGAGACACTGTTCGCCGAGCCTGAACGGGCGGGTGGCGAGAGCGGGTTGAGGTCGGGAGCGCCGCCGCCGGAGGGCGTGGGGCAGCCGGAGGCCGTGGGGCGTGCGCAAGCTGTGCTGGAGGCGCTGTGGCAGGAGGAACAGCAGAATGCGCAGCCACCTTGGTCGGTTTCGCGACAGTCGGAGGCCGTGGGGCAATCGGAGGCTGTGCGGCGGCGGGCCGGGCTGGGGCCGCAGCCACAGCCGCAGGCCATGCGGGGGTCTGGGCTGGGGTCTACGCCGGTGTCGCGGGCGGAGGTTGCTCCAGCGTCGGAGCCGGAGCCGGAGCCGGAGCCGCCTGCCGTTCCAGGGCTGGAGCCGAAGCCCCTTGTCGCTTCGCAGCCGCAGGCCGTGCGGCAACCGCGGGTTGTGCGGCAGTCCGGGGTGGGGTCGGGGCTGGGACCTCGGTCGGTGTCGGAGGCGAGGGCCGTTCCAGTGCCGCAGCCGCAGCCGCAGCCGCAGCCGCAGCCGCAGCCGCAGTCGCAGGCCGTGCGGCAACCGTGGGTTGTGCGGCAGTCCGGGGTGGGGTCGGGGCTGGGACCTCGGTCGGTGTCGGAGGCGAGCACCGTTCCAGTGCCGCAGCCGCAGCCGCAGGCCGGGCTGGGAACTCAGGCCGTGTTGCAGCCTCGGGCTCAGTCGCGCCCTCGGCCCCCGGCGCAGGCTTGGCCCCAAGCCGCCCAGGCCCAGCCCCAGACCCGAGCCCACGCTCAGCCTCAAGCGCGGGCGCAGGCACAGGTCCAGCCCCAGCCCCAGCCCCAGATTCGAGCCCAGCACCAGCCCCGGACGCAGACCTCAGCGCGGCCCCAGCCCCAGCCCCTGCCTCAAGCGCAGTCCCCGCAGTCGGGGGCGTCCGCAGACGGAGCGGACGGAGGTGCGTTGGGGGCGCCCCTGCGGGGGCGGGTGGGGCTTGCTGTGCGGGAGCGGTTGCCGTTGTGGCTGCAGCTGCGGTGTGGTCTTGAGTGGCGGAGCCTGGTCGCGCTCGGGGTGGTTCTCGTCCTTGCCGCGGTGTTCGCCGCCCAGCACTTCTGGGCAGGGCGGACGCAGCCGGTGCGGGCGCCGGACGTGGTCGGGGCGGCACCCGATCGGGGCGCGGAGCCGTCTCCGTCCCCCGGAGCCCCGCCTCCTCCCGAGGGTGGCGGCCGACCGGCGGTCGGCGCGGGCGGTGCGCCCGGTGCCAGTGGCGGTGGGGTCGTCGTGGACGTCAGTGGGAAGGTCCGCAGCCCCGGAATCCTGCGGCTGCCCGCGGGTTCCCGGGTCGCCGACGCGCTGAAGGCCGCGGGCGGGGTTCGCCCCGGCGCGGACACGGACGGCCTCAACCGTGCCCGCCTGCTCATCGACGGCGAACAGGTGGTGGTCGGCGCACCGGCGGCTGTATCTGCTCCATCGGCTCCGGCGACGCCTGGTGCCGGGGCGGCCGCAGGGCCGACGGGAGCGAGTCCTGCCGCCCCGGTCGGCCTCAACACGGCCACTGCCGAGCAGCTCGACGAACTGCCGGGTGTGGGCCCCGTGCTGGCCCAGCACATCATCGACTACCGCACGGAACACGGCGGCTTCCGCTCGGTGGATGAGCTGCGCGAGGTCAATGGAATCGGCGACAGGCGCTATGCAGACCTGCAGAATCTGGTGCGGCCATGAGATCGCGGAGGCAGACGGCCGTGGTGTCCGGAGCCTCAACGGGCCCACCCGACGCCGCCGTTCGCGCCCCGTCCGGGCGTCGGCTCGGTGACGCCCATCCCTGCCAGGAAGGCCCACTGGACCTGCGCCTTGTGCCGCCCGCCCTCGCGGCCTGGGGGACGGCGGCCCTGGCGCTGGATGCCCCGCCCCGGTGGGTGATCGCAGCCGTGGTCGTCTGTGTCGTGGTGGCAGCTGTCATGTTGGTGACGTGGACGGTGCGGGCGCACCCGGTACGTACAGTGCGGGCTGACGCTGCTGGTGGAGCGCGGCAGGATGCGTCTGAGGGGGCTCAGGTGCCGGGCTGGCGGCAGCCCTGGCGCCGGGTCTCGGTGGCAGCCGTTCTCCTCTGCGCCGCGGCGGGCGCAGGCTCCGCGGCGCTGCACGGGGCCGACCTGTACCGAGGGCCGGTCCCTGCCCTGGCTCGTCACTATGCCGAAGCGGAGATCGAGTTGGAGGTCACCTCCGACCCCCGGCTCACCCGGCCCCGCGTCACGGGAGCCCATGCCGTGCCACCCTCCGTCATGCTGGAAGCGGAGATCATCCGTGTCACGCCGGCGGACGGCAAGACCTCCGTGACCCGCACCCCGGTCCTGGTCTTCGCCGGGGAGGGGGAGGAGGGGGAGAGGGCCGACGGCGGGCGCGGACGTGAGGGCGGGGCAGGCGGCGAGGATTCCGCAGGCCCCTGGTCCAGGGCGCGCTGGCTCGCGCTCCTGCCCTCGACCAGGCTTCGCGTCCGGACAGCCCTCGCGCCTCCCTTGCCGGAGAGCGACCGCGTAGCGGCGGTGCTCCGAGTGGAAGGAGGGCAGGCGCCGCGGGTGATCGAGACGCCGTCAGGGCCGCAGCGCCTGGCGGGACGGTTGCGGGGCGGGTTGCGGGAGGCCACGGACGGGTTGCCGCCCGATGCCAGGGCCCTGTTGCCCGGCCTTGTGGTCGGGGACACCTCCCGCGTGCCGCCCGAGCTGGAGGAGGCATTCAGGGCGACCGATCTGACGCACCTCCTCGCCGTCAGCGGCGCCAATCTCACCATCGTCCTCGCCCTGCTCATCGGCCCGCCCGGCCTTGCCCAGCGTGCCGAACGGCGCGGTCTCGCGCCACGGTTGGGGATTCCGCTGCGGGCGACCGCGCTGATCGGGGGTGCTCTCACCCTCGGCTTCGTCATCGTCTGCCGACCGGACCCGAGCGTGCTGCGGGCCGCGGCCTGCGGACTGATCGCGCTGCTCGCCATCGGCACCGGACGGCGCCGTTCGCTGATCCCGGCCCTGGCCGCCGCCGTACTGCTGCTCGTCCTGTACGACCCATGGCTGGCCCGCAGTCCTGGGTTTCTGCTCTCTGTGCTCGCCACCGGCGCCCTTCTGACCCTCGCGCCCAGATGGAGCGCCGCCTTTCAAAGACGCCGGGTTCCCCCGCGCCTGGCCGAGGCGCTGGCCGCCGCGGCTGCCGCGCAGGCGGTGTGCGCGCCCGTCGTCGCCGTCATCGCGGCACGGGTGAGCCTGGTGGCGGTGCCCTGCAACCTCCTCGCGGAGGTGGCCGTCGTGCCCGCCACGGTGCTCGGCTTCGCCACGCTGGCGACGGCGCCGTTGGTGATGCCGGTCGCCAAGTGCCTTGCCTGGTGCGCGAGCTGGCCCACTTCATGGATCGCGGACATCGCCCGCACGGGTGCGGCGCTGCCCGGCAGTGGCGTCGACTGGCCCGGCGGCTGGCGTGGCGGTCTGCTGCTCGCCCTCGCCACGGTCGGCGTGGTCCTGGTCGGCCGCAAGCTCCTCAGGCACCCCTGGCTCAGCGCGGCCTGTGCCCTGCTGCTCCTCCTGGCGATCGTGCAGCCCCCGCCCCTCACCAGGGTGATCGCCGGTTGGCCGCCGGCCGGCTGGCGGTTCGCGATGTGTGATGTGGGCCAGGGGGATGCCACCGTGCTCGCCGCGGGGGACGGGGCGGGAGTGGTCGTCGACGCGGGGCCCGACCCGGTGCTCGTGGACCGCTGTCTGCGCTCGCTCGGCGTGACCCGGGTACCGCTCGTGCTGCTGACCCACTTCCACGCCGATCATGTGGCGGGGCTGCCGGGTGTGCTGCGGGGGCGTTCGGTCGGGGCGATCCAGACGACGGGGTATCAAGATCCCCCCGCGCAGGCGCGGTTCGTACGCGAACAGGCGGCCGCCCACCGGATTCCGGTGAGCCGAGCCGTGGCGGGGGAGCGGCGCCGTGCGGGTGGTGGCGCCCTTGACTGGCAGGTGCTGTGGCCGACGGCGGAGGGCTCGGGCCGGATGCCGGCCCCCGATGGTCCGAACGACGCCAGCGTCACCCTGCTCGCACGCGCCCGGGGAGTGACCCTGCTCCTGCTCGGCGATCTCGAACCGCCCGCCCAGCGAGCCCTGTTGCGCACACCGGCCGTGGCGGCGCTGCCACCCGTGGACGTCCTCAAGGTCGCCCATCACGGCTCGGCCTATCAGGACCCCGGGCTCCTGCGGCGGACCGCGCCGCGCCTTGCCCTCATCAGTGCGGGAAGAGACAACTCGTACGGACACCCGGCACCCCGTACGGTCGCGGCGCTGCGGGCCGGGGGAGCGGAGGTGTTCCGGACGGACACGGACGGCTCGATCGCGGTCATCGGACCGACAGGCGGACCGACAGGCGGGCCGAGCGGCGGATCGGCGGCCGGGTCGGCGGACGGGGCGGCTCCGGTCCTGGAGGTGGCCACGCGGCCGCCCTAGCGAGCGGGCTCGTACAAGCCCCTCTCAGATCTCTGATCTCTCCTCCTGCTCCCCCTCCTGCTCCCCCTTCTCTTCCCTCCCTCGCCCCCGGCGGTGATTAATTGGGGCTACTCGTGACACTTCAAGTGCTAGCGCCGCATTCCAGCGAAGTGGGTTCGTGTTGCATCGAATGCCGCAACGGTGATCGAATGCCTCTTCGGGACAGGAGTTGTCAAGGTGCGCGGGGGTGTGTCGCAGATGTTCGGCCGTTGGCTGGGAGACCGTACGAACCGAGCCGGTCGGACGAATCGAGCCGGTGGGGCAGGAAGAGCGGGCGGGGCAGGCCGTGGCGGGCCGGCCGTCAGGGCGGGGCGGGCCGGTCGGGCCGGGGGGCCCTTGTCCGCCGTGGCGGTTCCGCCCAGTGCGGGAGTGCTCAGCTGCCGGGTGCTCGACCCGGTCAATGAGCCCGTGCGGCACGCGGAGTTCGCGGTCAGCGATGCCATGGGGCGCAAGGTCGTCGGTGGGGGCCTTGATCCGTTCGGTTCGTTCGTCGCGACGGTTCCGGCCGGGGATTACCGCCTGGCGGTCTCGGCGGAAGGGTTCACTCCGTACCGGGCGAACGCCACGGTCGGGGAGAGCGCGCACGCCTCGCTCGGTGACGTCATGCTCCAGATCGCCCCGCCCCCGGCGCTGCCGGAGCCGGGTGACTGGGAGATCGACCCCCTGCACTCCTCGGTCGCCTTCACCGCGCGGCACATCGGTCTTGCCCGGATTCACGGCCGGTTCAACAGCTTCGCAGGTGCCATACGGCTGGGGGAGCGGATGGAGGACTCCGCGATGCATGTCGTCATCGACGCCGCCTCCATCGACACCGCGGTGCAGATGCGCGACGACCACCTGAGGTCCGGCGACTTCCTCGACGTGGGGCGTTTCCCGACGATGGAGTTCTACAGCGACCGCTTCGTGCACAAGGGCGGCAGCCGCTGGGCGATCACGGGCGGTCTGACGCTGCACGGCGTGACGCGCACGGTCACGCTGGAGACGGAGTATCTCGGGGTGGGCCAGGGCCTTGAGGGCGAGACCCGCGTCGCATGCCGCGCCTCCACCGAGCTGCACCGCGACGACTTCACGATCAACTGGCAGACGATGCTGGCCCGCGGCATCGCGGCCGTCGGACCCAGCATCACGATCGACCTCGACATCCAGGTCCTGCCCAAGAGCTGACCCACCAGACCTCACCACGCCCACCGGCCCCGCCTAGGGAGCCTCGAGCCAGCCCTCGTGCTCCGCTGCCAGGTCGTCCAGCGCCGTGCGGTCGAGGCGTCGATCGGGGTCCTCGACCACGACCAGCCACTGGGCGTCCTCGGCGTCGTCCTCGCCCGCCAGCGCGTCACGGACGAGTTGAGGCTGCTCGCGCACGCCGAAACGGTCGGGGAGTTCTTCGGCCACTTCCTCCGCGGCATCGCGGTCGGGCAGCACCAGGACATGTCGTACGTCGGTCACCTGCCCATTCTCCGGTACGCGGCGAGCCGCTCGGGAACCGGCCCGGCCGTACGGGACGGGCTGTCAGTGCCGCGTGGGATGCTTGACCGCGATGGCCAGGAAGACAGATACCGCCGACCCGCTCGCTCCTCTCACGCTCGCCGTGGGCCAGGAGGACCTCCTCCTCGACCGCGCCGTGCAGCAGGTGGTCGCGGCCGCCCGTGCAGCCGACTCGGACACGGACGTGCGCGACCTCACGTCCGATCAGCTGCAGCCCGGCACGCTCGCCGAGCTGACAAGCCCCTCGCTCTTCGCCGAGCGCAAGGTCGTGATCGTCCGCAACGCGCAGGATCTGTCGGCCGACACGATCAAGGACGTGAAGGCGTATCTCGGGTCGCCGGCCGAGGAGATCACCCTTGTCCTGCTGCACGCGGGCGGGGCCAAGGGCAAGGGTCTGCTCGACGCCGCCCGCAAGGCGGGGGCCCGTGAGGTCGCCTGCCCGAAGATGACCAAGGCCGCGGACCGGCTGTCGTTCGTGCGGAGCGAGTTCCGCACCCTGGGCCGTTCGGCCACGCCCGAGGCGTGCCAGGCCCTGGTCGACTCGATCGGCAGCGATCTGCGGGAGCTCGCCTCGGCGGTGTCCCAGCTGGTGGCGGACGTCGAGGGCACGATCGACGAGGCGGTCGTCGGCCGCTATTACACGGGCCGTGCCGAGGCCTCCAGCTTCACCGTGGCCGACCGAGCCGTGGAGGGGCGGGCCGCCGAGGCGCTCGAAGCGTTGCGCTGGTCCCTGTCGACCGGCGTCGCCCCCGTCCTGATCACCAGCGCCCTTGCCCAGGCCGTGCGGGCCATCGGCAAGCTCTCCTCCGCGCGGGGCGGGCGGCCCGCTGACCTCGCCCGTGAGCTGGGCATGCCGCCCTGGAAGATCGACCGGGTCCGGCAGCAGATGCGGGGGTGGTCTCCCGACGGGGTGGCGGTGGCTCTGCGGGCCTGTGCGGAGGCTGACGCGGGCGTCAAGGGCGGGGGCGATGATCCCGAGTACGCCCTGGAGAAGGCCGTGGTCGCCGTCGCCCGCGCGGCGAGGTCGCGTCGCTGAGACTGCGCGGAGCCAACGCCTGCCGGTTCTCAATCCGCGGGTAGTCCCTGGCTGGTCGCGCAGTTCCCCGCGCCCCTAAAGGGGCACTCCTCCCCGGCAGCCCCGCGCCCCTAACGGGGCGCCCCCGGACACAGCAATGCCCCCGGAGTGGGCCGGGGGCATTGTCGCAGCGTGGCGTACTGCGTGGTCTGTCCGCGATTCGAGGTAGAGGGCTCGAATTACCCTCGCGGGAGGATTGATCAGCGCCCCGGCGAGCCGGGGCAAGGGTTTCAGCCCTGGAGGGTCGCGACCTTCGAAGCAAGCGCCGACTTCTTGTTGGCGGCCTGGTTCTTGTGGATGACACCCTTGGAGACAGCCTTGTCGAGCTGACGCGAAGCCTCACGCGTCGCCTCGATGGCCTTCTGGGAGTCACCAGCGGCAACGGCCTCGCGGGCCTTGCGGATCGCGGTCTTCAGGGAAGACTTGACCGCCTTGTTGCGCTGACGCGCCTTCTCGTTGGTCTTGATCCGCTTGATCTGGGACTTGATGTTCGCCACGAAAGAGCCTTTTCAGGTTCAGGTACTGCAGAGGTACTGCAGATGAATTTCTTTGACACGTGCCTCAGGGCCATCAGAACCGCGAGGGACCGAGAGGGTCAGGAGACACAGCTGCCCAGATTACCAGCAGCCCTCCGACCGGCCCAATCCGGGCGGTGCTCCCCGCCCTCATGGGGCCGATCCCCGCTCGGACCGGCCCAGACCGGGTCCAGTGCCCCACCCGTGGGACCATGGAACCTACGTATAGATCCGACCCGAGGCGACAGGCGCCTCAAGAGACAGGACCCTGCGTGCCCGCGACCCCTAAAAATGTGCCCGAGCCGAGCCGTACCGACCCGGCTCTGATCCGTAATTTCTGCATCATCGCGCACATCGACCACGGCAAGTCCACGCTCGCCGACCGCATGCTCCAGCTGACCGGTGTGGTCGAGCAGCGGCAGATGCGTGCTCAGTACCTCGACCGCATGGACATCGAGCGCGAGCGCGGCATCACGATCAAGTCCCAGGCGGTGCGTCTGCCCTGGGCCCCCACGGAGGGCCCCGAGCAGAGCAAGACCCACATCCTCAACATGATCGACACCCCGGGGCACGTGGACTTCACGTACGAGGTGTCCCGCTCTCTCGCGGCCTGTGAGGGCACGGTCCTCCTCGTCGACGCCGCGCAGGGCATCGAGGCGCAGACTCTCGCCAACCTCTACCTGGCGATGGAGAACGACCTCAAGATCGTCCCGGTCCTCAACAAGATCGACCTGCCGGCCGCCCAGCCGGAGAAGTTCTCCGAGGAGCTCGCCAACCTCATCGGCTGCGACCCGGCCGACGTCCTGAAGGTCTCCGCGAAGACCGGCATGGGCGTCGAGGCGCTGCTCGACAAGGTCGTCGCCGAGGTCCCGCCGCCGGTCGGCGTCGCGGACGCGCCCGCCCGCGCGATGATCTTCGACTCGGTGTACGACTCCTACCGGGGCGTCGTGACGTACGTCCGTGTCGTCGACGGTCAGCTCAACAAGCGTGAGCGGATCCGGATGATGTCCACCGGTGCCACGCACGAGCTGCTTGAGATCGGGGTGTCGTCCCCCGAGATGACCCCGGCAGACGGCATCGGCGTCGGCGAGGTGGGCTACATCATCACCGGCGTGAAGGACGTCCGTCAGTCCAAGGTCGGTGACACGATCACCTCCCTGCACAAGGGCGCGACCGAGGCCCTCGGCGGCTACAAGGACCCGAAGCCGATGGTGTTCTCGGGTCTGTATCCGCTGGACGGCTCGGAGTACCCGGACCTGCGCGAGGCCCTCGACAAGCTGCAGCTCAACGACGCCGCGCTGGTCTACGAGCCGGAGACGTCGGCCGCTCTCGGCTTCGGTTTCCGCGTGGGCTTCCTCGGTCTGCTGCACCTCGACGTGATCCGTGAGCGACTTGAGCGCGAGTTCGGGCTCGACCTCATCGCCACCGCTCCGAACGTGGTCTACCGCGTGGACATGGAGGACGGCACCGAGCACACGGTCACGAACCCGAGCGAGTTCCCCGAGGGCAAGATCGACAAGGTCTTCGAGCCCGTCGTACGTGCCACGCTCCTCGCGCCCAGCGAGTTCATCGGCGCGATCATGGAGCTCTGCCAGACCCGCCGCGGCACCCTCCTCGGCATGGACTACCTCTCCGAGGACCGGGTGGAGATCCGCTACACCCTCCCCCTCGCCGAGATCGTCTTCGACTTCTTCGACCAGCTGAAGTCCAAGACCCGTGGTTACGCGTCCCTGGACTACGAGCCCACCGGAGAGCAGGCCGCCGATCTCGTGAAGGTCGACATCCTGCTGCACGGCGACCGGGTCGACGCGTTCTCCGCCGTCACCCACAAGGACGCCGCGTACGCGTACGGCGTGCGACTCGTGGCCAAGCTGCGGGAGCTCATCCCGCGCCAGGCCTTCGAGATCCCTGTCCAGGCGGCCATCGGATCCCGGGTCATCTCCCGCGAGACCATCCGCGCCATCCGCAAGGACGTCCTCGCCAAGTGCTACGGCGGTGACATCTCGCGTAAGCGCAAGCTGCTCGAGAAGCAGAAGGAGGGCAAGAAGCGCATGAAGATGGTCGGCTCCGTCGAGGTGCCGCAGGAAGCCTTCATCGCGGTGCTCTCCAGTGACGACAGCGGTCCGGGCAAGGCCAAGAAGTAGCCCACGCCTCAGCCGCCGTCCCGTCCGACACGGGCGTCACACAGGCATCTCAGCGGGTCCGTCGCGCTCTTGCGCGGCGGACCCGTTCTTGTATGAAGTGACAGGCAGAAGCCCCTTACGCACCGGGCCTCGGCGCTCTACTCTGATCACTGCTCGTAGGTTACTCGCAAGTTAAACAAGACCCTCGCAAGTTCAACAAGCCCAGCAGCCGCCAGCCAGTCGCCGCATGTCGCGGGTCCGGAGGATGTCGTGAGCGACACACAGACCTTGATCGAGAACCGTCCGCCGTCCGTGGCGCACCTCTTCCTGGAACGCGTGGCGGCCACGCCCGACGCCGAGGCCTACCGCTATCCCGTGCCAGCCGCCTCGGGTGAAGGGCCCGACGAGTGGAAGTCGCTGAGCTGGGGGCAGGCCGCCGAGCGTGTCTACGCCATCGCCGCGGGCCTCATCGAGCTCGGCCTCGCCCCCGAGGACCGCGTGGCGCTCGCCTCGTCCACGCGCGTCGAGTGGATCCTCGCCGACCTCGGCATCCTCTGCGCGGGCGCGGCCACCACCACGGTGTATCCGCAGACCAACGCCGAGGAGTCCACCTACATCCTGGCCGACTCCGACAGCCGGGTCCTGATCGCCGAGAACGCCGAGCAGCTCGCCAAGGCGCGCGAGAAGCGCGCCGAGCTGCCCGAGCTCCGGCATGTCGTGGTGATCGACACCGAGGGCGCGGGCCCTGCGGAGGGCGACCCCGAAGGCTGGGTGCTCACCCTCGCCGACCTGGAGGCACGCGGCGCCGCCCATCTGGAGAAGAACCCGGAGGCGGTCAAGGAGCGCATCGCGGCGATCACCAAGGATCAGCTCGCCACGATCATCTACACCTCGGGCACCACGGGTAAGCCCAAGGGCGTGCGCCTGCCGCAGGACAACTGGTCGTACATGGCCAAGGCCATCGCGTCGACCGGTCTGCTCGGCCCGGACGACGTGCAGTACCTGTGGCTGCCGCTCGCCCACGTCTTCGGCAAGGTGCTGACCTCGGGGCAGATCGAGCTCGGGCACGTCACCGCGGTCGACGGCCGCGTCGACAAGATCATCGAGAACCTGCCGGTGGTGCAGCCGACGTACATGGCCGCCGTGCCGCGCATCTTCGAGAAGGTCTACAACGGGGTCGCGGCCAAGGCACGCGCGGGCGGCGGTGCCAAGTACAAGATCTTCCTGTGGGCGGCCGAGGTCGCCCGCGAGTACGCGAAGGTCAGCCAGGACAACTTCCGCAGGACCGGCTCCGCCTCGGTGCCCTTCGGGCTCGGCGCCAAGCACAAGGTCGCCGACGCGCTCGTCTACTCCAAGCTGCGGGAGGCCTTCGGCGGCCGGCTGCGCGCCGCCGTCTCCGGCTCGGCCGCGCTCGCGCCCGACATCGGCTACTTCTTCGCCGGAGCGGGCATCCACATCCTGGAGGGCTACGGCCTGACGGAGTCCTCGGCGGCTTCCTTCGTCAACCCCGGCGAGGCCTACCGCACCGGCACCGTCGGCAAGCCGCTGCCCGGCACCGAGGTCCGCATCGCCGACGACGGCGAGATCCTGCTGCGCGGCCCCGGCATCATGGAGGGCTACCACGGCCTTCCGGAGAAGACCGCCGAGGTCCTGGAGTCCGACGGCTGGTTCCACACCGGCGACATCGGCGAGCTGTCCGCTGACGGCTATCTGCGGATCACCGACCGCAAGAAGGACCTGATCAAGACCTCCGGCGGCAAGTACATCGCGCCCGCCGAGGTCGAGGGCCAGTTCAAGGCCGTCTGCCCGTACGTCTCCAACATCCTGGTGCACGGCGCCGACCGGAACTTCTGCGCCGCCCTGATCGCGCTCGACGAGCCGGCGATCCTGGCCTGGGCCAAGGACAACGGCCTGGAGGGCAAGAGCTACGCCGACGTGGTCGCGGCCCCGGCGACCGTCGAGCTCATCGACGGGTATGTGAAGCAGCTCAACGAAGGTCTCCAGCGCTGGCAGACCGTCAAGAAGTTCAAGCTGCTGCCCCGCGACCTGGACATCGAGCACGGCGAACTGACGCCCAGCCTCAAGCTGAAGCGCCCGGTCGTCGAGCGCGAGTACCAGCACCTGATCGACGAGATGTACGCGGGATCGCGCGAGGCCTGAGCCTTCGCTTCCTTGTGCGGGCGGGGTGTCGGACGTAACACGTCAGGCGCCCCGCCCGCGCCGCATCTCCTTCACCAGCTCCTCCATGTGCGTCACGTGGTGGCGCAGTTCGAGTACGTCGTTCAGGCTGCTGGCGGCCATGTGCGCCTCGATCGCCGAGAGGCGGGCCGCCAGTTCGTCGAACTGCTGCTGCTCGCGCGCCAGGATCTTCTCCAACTGCTGGTTCTTTCGGTGCAGTTCAAGGAAGACGGTGACCTTGGCGCGCAGCACCCACGGGTCGAACGGCTTGGTGAGATAGTCCGCGGCGCCCGTCGCATAGCCCCGGAAGGCGTAGCCCGCGTCGTTGTCGGTGCCCGTCAGGAAGATGATGGGCACGTCTTTGGTCTGGTCGAGTCGCTTGATGTTCGACGCGGTCTCGAAGCCGTCCATCCCCGGCATGCGCACGTCCAGGAGGATCACGGCGAATCGTTGCCGCAGAAGTGCCTTCATCGCCTCCTCGCCCGAACGGGCGCGTACCAGTGGTTCGTTGAGTGACCCCAGGACGGCTTCCAGCGCCATCAGATTGTCCTCCATGTCATCGACAAGGAGGATGCTCGCGCGGTTGTCGGTCATGACCTCGGTGCTCATGGTGACCATGCCTCACTCGGTCGTCGGCGGAGCGGCGGGCTCCCCGGGAGCCTCCGCCGGTTCCGCTGCAACGGGTTTCTCTGCTGTGGTGGGCGTGTCCGGCTCGGTCGCGCCGTCGCCTTCTGGGGCCAGGAGCGCGCAGGCGACCGAGAGCAGCTGGTCCACGTCCACAGGCTTGGGTACGTAGTCGCTGGCACCCTGCTCGATGGCCTTCTCGCGGTCGCCGGGCATCGCCTTGGCCGTCAGCGCGATGATGGGAAGGCCTGTCCAGCGAGGGGTTCGGCGGATCGCGGTGATGGTTTCGTAGCCGTCCATCTCCGGCATCATGATGTCCATCAGGATCAGGTCGGTGTCGGGGTTGCGCTCCAGGGTCTCGATTCCTTCGCGGCCGTTCTCCGCGTACAGGACGGGCATGCCGACACGGCTCAGGACGTGAGTGAGCGCGAAGACGTTGCGGATGTCGTCGTCGACGATCAGGACGCGGCGCCCGCGCAGTATGCGGCCGGCCGGGCCCTCCCTGTACTCCTCCAGCTTGGTGGGGGTGGGCCAGCTGTCGTTCTGTTCGTGGAAGGTGTGCGGGTTCATGGCGACCCGGTCGTCGTGCGGCTCCGGGGTCGTGAGTGACCTGGTCGCCGCGTACGCGGCGGCGGCCGGGCCGTGTCCGGGGTGCACCACGGGGACGTAGAGCGTGAAGGTGGAGCCCTGGCCCGGGGTGCTCTGCGCGGTGATGCGGCCGCCGAGGAGACCGGCGATCTCGCGGCTGATGGAGAGGCCGAGGCCGGTGCCGCCGTACTTGCGGTTGGTGGTGCCGTCAGCCTGCTGGAACGCCTCGAAGATGGCGGGGAGCTGGTCGGCGGGGATGCCGATGCCCGTGTCCTTGACGGCGAAACAGAGCCGGTCGCCGCCGTCGTGCAGCCGGTCGCCGGTCTTCTTGACGCGGCTCACGCGCAGCTCGACGCCGCCGCTCGCGGTGAACTTGACCGCGTTCGACAGGAGGTTGCGCAGGATCTGCTGGAGCCGCTGCTCGTCCGAGAACATCTCGCGCGGCACGTCCTCGCCGACCGACACCTCGAAGGCGAGCCCGCGGTCGAGGGTGAGCGGGCGGAACGTCGCGTGGACGTAGTCGAGGACCTTGATCAGGGGGAGCTTCTTGGGGCGTACGTCCATCCGGCCCGCCTCGATCTTCGACAGGTCGAGGATGTCGTTGATGAGCTGGAGGAGGTCGGAGCCCGAGCGGTGGATCGTGGTCGCGAACTGCACTTCCTGGTCGGAGAGATGGCTGTCGGGGTTGTCGGAGAGCAGCCGGGCGAGGATGAGCAGGGAGTTCAGCGGCGTGCGCAGCTCGTGCGACATGTTCGCGAGGAACTCCGACTTGTACTGCGAGGAGGTGGCGAGGAGGGCCGCCTTCTCCTCCAGTTCGGCGTTCGAGCGCTGCAACTCCGCCTGCTGGAGCTGGAGTTCGTCCGAGCGGTCCTGGAGCTGGGTGGCGAGCCGCTGGGACTCGCTGAGCAGTGATTCCGTACGGGAGTTGGCGATGATGGTGTTGATCGCGACGCCGATGGTGCTGACGAACTGGTCGAAGAACGCCAGGTGCACGTCCGAGAAGCGGGAGAACGTGGCCAGCTCGATCACGCCGAGCAGCTTGTCCTCGAAGAGGATGGGGATGATCACCAGGCTGGCCGGTGCGGCGTCCCCGAGGCCCGAGGTGATCTTGATGTAGTCGGGCGGCACTTCGTCGACGAGGATCCGCTTCTTCTCCAGGGCCGCCTGCCGCACCAGGCCGTGCGCGGGCATCGCGCCCGTGTCGACGACCGAGCCCTGCGCGGAGCCGTACCCGGCGATGAAGGCGAGCCCCTTGACCGGGGGCGTCTGTAGCGTCGTGGCGTCCCCGGCCTCCGGGTCGGCCAGGAAGAAGGCGCCGTACTGGGCGTTCACCAGCGGGGTCAGCTCGCGCAGGATCAGGTCGGCGACCTCCATCAGGTCACGGTGGCCCTGCATCAGACCCGCCAGACGAGCGAGGTTCGACTCCAGCCAGTCCTTCGCGCGGGTGGTCTCGCGGAGGTTGGAGACCATGACGTTGATGTTGTTCTTGAGCTCGGAGACCTCGCCGCGGGTCTCGACGGTGATGGACCGGGTCATGTCGCCCTGCGCCACGGCCGACGCGACCTCCGCGATCGCGCGGACCTGCGTGGTGAGGTTCAGGGCGAGCTCGTTCACGTTCGTCGTCAGGCGCTTCCACGTGCCGTAGACGCCCTCGACCCTTGCCTGGCCGCCCAGTTGGCCCTCGGAGCCGACCTCGCGGGCCACGCGGGTGACCTCGGACGAGAAGGAGGACAGCGTGTCCACCATGGTGTTGATGGTGGTCTTCAGCTCCAGGATCTCGCCGCGCGCGTCCACGTCGATCTTCTTGGAGAGGTCGCCCTGGGCCACCGCCGTCGCGACCTGCGCGATGTTGCGGACCTGGCCTGTGAGGTTGTCGGCCATGTAGTTGACGTTGTCGGTGAGGTCCTTCCAGACGCCCGACACACCGAGCACCTGGGCCCGGCCGCCGAGCCGGCCGTCCGTGCCCACCTCGCGGGCCACGCGGGTCACCTCGTCCGCGAAGGCGCGCAGCTGCTCCACCATCGTGTTGACGGTGTCCTTCAGCTCCAGGATCTCGCCGCGCGCCGTCACCGTGATCATCTTCGACAGGTCGCCGTTGGCGACGGCCGTGGTGACCTGGGCGATGTTCCGCACCTGTGAGGTGAGGTTCAGGGCCATGAAGTTGACGTTGTCGGTGAGGTCCTTCCATACGCCGGACACGCCGCGCACCTGCGCCTGACCGCCCAGGTTGCCTTCCGTGCCGACCTCGCGGGCCACGCGGGTGACCTCGTCCGCGAAGGCGGAGAGCTGGTCCACCATCGTGTTGATGGTCGACTTCAGTTCGAGGATCTCGCCCTTCGCCTCGACGGTGATCTTCTTGCCGAGGTCGCCCTGGGCGACGGCCGTCGACACGAGGGCGATGTTGCGCACCTGTGAGGTGAGGTTGTCCGCCATGAAGTTGACGTTGTCGGTGAGGTCCTTCCATACGCCGGACACACCGCGCACCTGAGCCCGGCCGCCCAGATTGCCCTCCGTGCCGACCTCGCGGGCCACGCGGGTGACCTCGTCCGCGAAGGCGGAGAGCTGGTCCACCATCGTGTTCACCGTCGACTTCAGCTCCAGGATCTCGCCCCGGGCGTCGACGGTGATCTTCTGGCTCAGATCGCCGTTGGCGACGGCCGTGGTGACCTGAGCGATGTTCCGCACCTGAGAGGTGAGGTTCGACGCCATGAAGTTGACGTTGTCCGTGAGGTCCTTCCAGACCCCCGACACGCCCCGTGCCTGCGCCCGGCCGCCCAACTGGCCCTCGGTGCCCACCTCGCGGGCCACACGCGTCACCTCGGCGGCGAACGCGGAGAGCTGTTCGACCATCGTGTTGACGGTCAGCTTCAGTTCGAGCAGCTCGCCCGTCGCCTCGACCGTGACCGTCCGTGTCAGGTCGCCCTGCGCCACCGCCGTCGTCACCAGGGCGATGTCGCGCACCTGGGCGGTGAGCCGGGCGGCCATCGTGTTCACGGCCTCCGTCACGTCACGCCAACTGCCCGAAAGCCCACGCACCTTGGCGCGACCGCCGAGCCGCCCCTCCGTGCCGACCTCACGGGCGACGCGGGTGACCTCGCCCGTGAAGAGCGAGAGCTGGTCGACCATCGTGTTCACCGCGCGGCCCAGGCGCCGCAGGTCGCCCCGCAGCTCGCGGGTGCCGTCGTGCAGGTCCACGCGCTGGGTGAGGTCGCCGCCCGCGACGGCGTTCAGGACGCGGGTGGCGTTGGCCGCGGGGGCGACCAGGGAGTCGAGCAGGGAGTTGACGTCGTGGACGCGCGTGGCCCAGCTGCCGTGCCCCGGGCTCGCCGAGAACCGTTCGTTGAGATGGCCGTGCCGGATGATCTCCCGTCGTACGCGGGCGAGTTCGCCGTCGAAGTGCAGGGAGCGGTCCAGCATTTCGTTGAACACCGAGTGCAGCTCGGCAGTCATGCCGTGGCCGGTCACCGGGACCTTCGTGAAGTCCCCGTCCCGCGCGGCCCGCATGGCGGACAGGAGCGGGCGCAGGTCGGAGATTGCTTCCGGAACGGTCTCCGGGGTGATCTCAGGCGTCGTGTCCGGAGCAGGTCCGGACGGCGACGCGGGTATCGGAGCTCGTTTCGGGGCCGGAATCCGACCGTGACCGAGCGCGGGCATAGCACTGTTCTCACTCATAACGGCCCACTTCAGTAACTCGGTGCTTATGGGCGTGGCCAGTCTGTCACTCTGTTCGTGTCGCCTGAGGCGTATTCGACCGAACTGCTCAGGAGCCGAAACGTGGGGTCCATTCCGATGCAACGGGAGACCACTTTCCGTGCGTCCGCCCAGCCGGGGCACCAGCCCGGCCCGCCGGCGGTGGTGTGCACATCGCTGCCCGGGAACCCGATGGCGCCCGCTGCCGCACGAAGGTTTGTGCGCGCGGCGCTCGCCGACTGGGCCGAGCTCGAGGTGCCCGCCGCGGCGGGCATCACCGACCGTCTGGCGGACGACGCCGTGCTGCTGGTCAGCGAACTCGTCACGAACGCCGTCGTGCACGCGGGCACGACGGTGGAACTGCTGTGCAGGCTCGACGAGGCGGGCCTGGGGGAGAGCTGCGACACCCTCGTCATCGAGGTCTCCGACCACCACCCCGCCCGCGCGGTCCGCAGCGAGCCCGCGCCCCAGCCGCCCGGCACACCCGAGTACGGCAGGGGCCTGCAACTCGTCGCGACCCTCTCCGACTCCTGGGGCATCACCTACCGCACCGGCACCAAGGCCGTCTGGGCCCGCCTCCCCGTCGGCGGCGTGCAGGCCGTCCAGGAGATCGAGTCGTACGCGAGCGAACAGGCGATGCACCGAGGGCTGCGCGCCAGCGAGATCCTCGCGCCGCTGCCCAAGCGGATCACGCACGACACGGAGTGGGTCAACCGCGGCGCGCTCACCTTCCTCGCCGAGGCCTCCGACCTGCTCGCCGGACAGTTCGACGAGGACCTGGTGGCCGCCCTCGCCGGGCAGTTGCTCGTACCGCGGCTCGCGGACTGGTGCGCGGTGTGGCTCGACGACGAACCGGAGGTCGCGCCGCGCGGCGCCGCGAGTGGAGCCCCGGGAACCCGGCTCGCCCGTGTCTGGCACACCAGCGAGCAGCGGATAGAGGAACTGCGCCGCAGCCTGGAGAAGGACCCGCCCCTGCTGCCCGAGGCGGTCGGCTCCGGTGCCGTCCCCGTGCCGTGGCCCGGCGAGGGTCCGGCAGGCGAGGCGACGGGCACGGCCCTGGCCTACCGCCTCATGGCGGGCGGCCGCGCACTGGGCACGCTCGTCATCGGGCGGGCCGGGATGATGCGCTTCGCTGACGAAGTCACCGGCCTCATCGAGGACTTCAGCCGCCGCGTCGCGCTCGCCATCAGCACGGCGCGGCGCTATCAGCGGCAGGCCACCATCAGCCAGGTCCTCCAGCGCGGCCTCCTGCCGAGCTCCGTCGCGGAGATCCCCGGAATGAACAGCGGTGTCGTGTACGAGCCGCGGGACAAGGGCGGCCCCGGCGGCGACTTCTACGACGTGTTCCAGGCGGGCAAGGGCCGCTGGTGCTTCGCGCTCGGCGACGTCCAGGGCAAGGGGGTCGAGGCGGCCGTCGTGATCGGCCTCGCCCGGCCGTGGCTGCGGCTGCTCGCCCGCGAGGGGTACGAGGTCGCGGAAGTCCTCGACCGCCTCAACCAGCTCCTCCTGGACGACGCGACGGAGGCGGCGGACGCGGCAGCGGCGGTGGTCGCGGTTGCGGGCGGCCAGGGCCTGCCGCCCGACGGCGCCACCTCCCGCTTCCTCTCCCTCCTCTACGGAGAGCTGGTGCCCATGGACGACGGCGGCGTCCGCTGCACGGTGGCGAGCGCCGGACACCCCCTGCCGCTGCTGCTCTCCCCGGACGGGACGGTCAAGGCGGCGGCCACGCCCCAGCTGCTGCTCGGGGTCGTCGACTACGCGACGTACACGAGCGAGACCTTCGAGCTTCGGACGGGTGACACCCTGCTCTGCGTCACGGACGGGGTGACGGAGCGCCGTGCCGGACGGAACATGTTCGACGACGGCGACGGTCTGGCGACGGCGCTCGCGAGCTGTGCGGGTCTTGACGCGAACCTGGTGGCGGAACGGATCAAGAGGATGGTGCACGCGTTCTCGGAGAGGCCGCCGGACGACGATCTGGCGGTGCTCGTGCTGCAGGCGCAGTAGGGGTCTCGTGCGCGGCGTCGGGTTCCTCCGCGGTGCGGGACAATCGAAGGTATGCCTTCCGCACTGCCCGATGGTGAGCCCATGCCCGAGGACGGGGCCCTGCCCGCGTCCGCCCTCGCGGGTGCGGGGACGCGTCCGCTCGGCTTCTACCTCCACGTCCCGTACTGCGCCACGCGCTGCGGCTACTGCGACTTCAACACGTACACCGCGACCGAGCTGCGCGGCTCCGGCGGCGTTCTCGCCTCACGCGACAACTACGCGGACACCCTGATCGACGAGGTGCGGCTCGCGCGCAAGACCCTGGGCGACGACCCGCGCCCGGTCCGGACCGTCTTCGTCGGCGGCGGTACGCCGACGCTCCTCGCCGCTGCCGACCTCGTCCGCATGCTGGGGGCCGTGCGGGAGGAGTTCGGGCTCGCGGACGACGCCGAGATCACCACCGAGGCGAACCCCGACTCCGTCGATCCGGCGTACCTGAGCGAGCTGCGGGCCGGGGGCTTCAACCGCGTCTCCTTCGGGATGCAGAGCGCCAAGCAGCACGTACTGAAGGTGCTCGACCGTACGCACACACCCGGGCGGCCCGAGGCGTGCGTCGCGGAGGCGCGGGCCGCGGGCTTCGACCACGTCAACCTGGACCTCATCTACGGCACGCCGGGCGAGAGCGACGACGACTGGCGGGCCACCCTGGACGCGGCGATCGGCGCCGGGCCCGACCACGTCAGCGCCTACGCGCTGATCGTCGAGGAGGGCACGCAGCTGGCGCGGCGGATCCGGCGCGGCGAGGTGCCGATGACGGACGACGACGTGCACGCGGACCGGTATCTGATCGCGGACGAGGTGCTCGGGGGGGCGGGATTCTCCTGGTACGAGGTGTCCAACTGGGCCACGTCCGAGGCCGGGCGGTGCCTGCACAACGAGCTGTACTGGCGGGGGGCCGACTGGTGGGGGGCCGGGCCGGGGGCCCACAGCCATGTGGGGGGCGTGCGGTGGTGGAACGTCAAGCATCCCGGGGCGTACGCGGGGGCGCTGGGTGCTGGGCGCTCGCCTGGGGCCGGGCGGGAGGTGCTGGCCGCGGAGGATCGGCGGGTGGAGCGGATCCTGCTTGAGCTGCGGCTGCTTGAGGGGTGTCCGTTGAGCTTGCTCCGGCCCGCGGGGCTCGCGGCTTCGCGCCGGGCGTTGGAGGAGGGGCTGCTTGAGGGTGGGCCCTACGAGGAGGGGCGAGCGGTGTTGACACTGCGGGGGCGGTTGCTGGCGGATGCGGTCGTGCGGGACCTGGTGGACTGAGGTTCGGGCGGGCCCTGCGGGACTTTCCCCAACCCCGCCCCTTCCCGAAACTTCCGGCTTCGCCGGGCTCGGGCGCACCGTCATCACCGGCTCCGCCGAGTTCGTCCTCAATCGCCGGACGGGCTGGATATCCCCGGCAGGCCTGGGTGGGCAGCCGCGGGGCAATCGGGTGGGCGGTCTAGGACTCGGGCGCGCCGGACGGGCGACGAGCAACCGCGGGGCAATCGGGTGGGTGGGCGGGAAAGATCCGCCGCGCAGCGGCGGTGTAGCACGGGATCAGGGCCCACGGCCAGTTACGGCGGGCTAGGACTCGGGTGCCGTGACGAAGTCGATCAGTTCCTCCACGCGGCCCAGCAGCGCCGGCTCAAGATCCCGGTAGCTCCGCACCGAGCCCAGGATCCGTTGCCACGCGGCGCCCGTGTTCAGGGGCCAGCCCAGCGCCTCGCAGACGCCCGTCTTCCAGTCCTGGCCCCGTGGGACGCGGGGCCACGCCTCGATGCCCACCGACGACGGCTTCACCGCCTCCCACACGTCGATGTAGGGGTGCCCCACCACCAGCGCCGACGGCGAACTCACCTGCGCCGCGATCCTCGACTCCTTGGAGCCGGGCACCAAGTGGTCCACCAGGACGCCGAGCCGCGCGTCGGGGCCGGGGGAGAAGTCAGCGACGATCGCCGGGAGGTCGTCGATGCCCTCCAGATACTCGACGACCACGCCCTCGATCCGCAGGTCGTCGCCCCACACCCGCTCGACGAGCTCCGCGTCGTGCCGCCCCTCGACGTAGATCCGCCCCGCACGGGCGACCCGGGCCCGCGCCCCCGGCACGGCCACCGAACCAGAGGCGGTTCGTGTGGGACGTACAAGAGGAGACGCTGCCGACGGGCGGACCAGTGTGACCGTCCGGCCCTCCAGGGCGAAGCCCCCGGGAGTCATCGGGAAGACGCGGTGCTTGCCGAAGCGGTCCTCCAGGGTCACCGTCGGACCCTCCGCCGTCTTCTCGCAGCGGATCACCGCCCCGCAGAAGCCGGTGCCGAGCTCCTCCACCACGAGGTCGGCCTCCGCGGCGACCTCCGGCACGGACTTCGGCTTCTTCCACGGCGGGGTGAGGTCTGCGGAGTACTGGCGCATTCGCACGACGATAGGAGAAACGGCGTACGACCGGCTACGACACGCCGAAGCGGGCCGCCAGTGTGGCGCGTTGCGCACGGACAAATGCCGCGTCGACCACCGCTCCGTGCCCCGGCACGTACAACGCGTCCTCCCCGCCCAGGGAGAGGAGCCGGTCGAGCGCCGCCGGCCAGCGCTTCGGGACCGCGTCCGCCCCCGCCTGCGGTTCGTCCGACTCCTCGACCAGGTCGCCGCAGAACACGATCTCCGGAGAGCCGTCCGTGCCGGGGACCAGGACCGCCAGGTCGTGGCCCGAGTGGCCGGGACCGACGTTGGCGAGCAGGACCTGCACCCCGCCGCCCAGGTCGAGCGTCCACTCCCCGCACACCAGGTGGTGCGGGCGGACGAGCAGGTCGGCGGCCTCCGCCGCGGCGTCCGCGGCGACCCCGTGCCGGACGGCCGATGCGCGCAGCTCGTCGCGGCCCTTCGTGAGGAGCGTGTCGATGCCGACCGCGCCGTACACCTCCACGCCCGCGAACGCCGCGGCGCCCAGGACGTGGTCGAAGTGCGGGTGCGTCAGGGCGAGGTGGGTGACCCGGCGGGCACCGCCGAGGATGCCGCGCGCCTGGGTGCGCAGCTGGGCCCCCTCGCGCAGGGTCGCCCCCGCCTCGATCATCAGCGCCGAATCGCCGCCGACGACGAGGCCCGCCGTGCAGTCCCACACCGGCAGCCGCCGCCGCCCCACATGCGGCGCGAGCCGCTCCCACCCCGCCTCGTCCCAAGCCAGTGCCACGTCCATACGCCGACGCTAGCCCCGCACGGGCGGCTTGGCAGCCGCTGCCCCACCCCTCGGACCGACACAGGTGGTCCGGCCCTTGCCGGGGTCGTACCTCGCGGCCGTACACTGGGCCCGGTGAAGGCTGGCACTCGCCCCAGGTGAGTGCCAGGCGAGACATCAGGGCAGGCAGGATTCAGGGCAAAAGGTGAAGCAAAAGGTGGAGGTGTGCGCGGATGCTCAATGAACGCAGGCTCGAGGTGCTGCGCGCCATCGTCCACGACTATGTCGGCACCGAGGAGCCCGTCGGCTCCAAGGCGCTCACCGAGCGGCACAGCCTCGGGGTCTCACCGGCCACGGTCCGCAACGACATGGCGGCACTGGAGGAGGAAGGGTTCATCGCCCAGCCTCATACGAGTGCGGGGCGCATCCCGACGGACAAGGGGTACCGCCTCTTCGTCGACCGGCTCGCGGGCGTCAAGCCGATGGCGGCGCCGGAGCGCAGGGCCATCCAGAACTTCCTCGACGGCGCCGTGGACCTCGACGACGTCGTGGCGCGCACGGTGCGGCTGCTCGCGCAGCTGACCCGGCAGGTCGCGGTCGTGCAGTATCCGTCCCTCACGCGGTCGACGGTGCGGCACGTGGAGCTGCTCTCCCTTGCTCCGGCCCGCCTGATGCTCGTCCTGATCACGGACACGGGCCGGGTCGAGCAGCGCATGATCGACTGCCCCGCCCCGTTCGGCGAGACCTCGCTGGCGGACCTGCGGGCGCGGCTCAACAGCCGGGTCGCGGGCCGCCGCTTCGCGGACGTGCCGCAGCTGGTGCAGGACATGACGGAGTCCTTCGACGCGGAGGACCGGGGCACGGTGGCGACGGTGCTCTCCACCCTCCTCGAAACCCTCGTCGAGGAGACCGAAGAGCGGCTGATGATCGGCGGAACGGCCAATCTCACCCGCTTCGGACATGACTTTCCCCTCACCATCAGGCCCGTCCTGGAGGCTCTTGAGGAGCAGGTCGTCCTGCTCAAGTTGCTTGGCGAGGCCACAGATTCGGGCATGACCGTACGGATCGGTCACGAGAACGCCCATGAGGGACTCAGCTCCACGTCCGTGGTCTCCGTCGGCTACGGTTCGGGCAGCGAGGCAGTAGCCAAACTCGGCGTGGTCGGCCCGACCCGCATGGACTATCCGGGAACGATGGGAGCAGTACGCGCAGTGGCACGTTACGTCGGACAGATCCTGGCGGAGTCGTAAGTGGCCACGGACTACTACGCCGTACTAGGCGTGCGCCGCGACGCTTCCCAGGACGAAATCAAGAAGGCCTTCCGAAGGCTGGCCCGTGAGCTTCACCCGGACGTGAATCCGGACCCGAAGACTCAGGAGCGCTTCAAGGAGATCAACGCCGCGTACGAGGTGTTGTCCGACCCGCAGAAGAAGCAGGTCTACGACCTCGGCGGCGACCCGCTGTCCCAGGCGGGCGGCGGCGGTGCGGGCGGTTTCGGGGCCGGTGGCTTCGGCAACTTCTCGGACATCATGGACGCGTTCTTCGGGACGGCGTCGCAGCGTGGCCCCCGGTCGCGCACGCGCCGTGGCCAGGACGCCATGATCCGGCTCGAGATCGACCTGGACGAGGCGGCCTTCGGGACCACCAAGGACATCCAGGTCGACACGGCGGTCGTCTGTACGACCTGCAGCGGTGAAGGTGCCGCCCCGGGGACATCCGCTCAAACGTGTGACATGTGCCGCGGTCGCGGCGAGGTGTCGCAGGTCACGCGGTCCTTCCTCGGCCAGGTCATGACCTCCCGGCCGTGCCCGCAGTGCCAGGGCTTCGGCACGGTCGTGCCCACCCCGTGCCCCGAGTGCGCCGGCGACGGCCGCATCCGGTCGCGGCGGACGCTCACCGTGAAGATCCCCGCCGGTGTCGACAACGGCACGCGGATCCAGCTCGCGGGCGAGGGCGAGGTCGGCCCCGGCGGCGGCCCCGCCGGCGACCTGTACGTGGAGATCCACGAGCTGCCGCACGCCGTGTTCCAGCGGCGCGGGGACGATCTGCACTGCACGGTCACCATCCCGATGACGGCCGCGGCGCTGGGCACCAAGGTGCCCCTTGAGACGCTGGACGGCCTGGAGGAGGTCGACATCCGGCCCGGCACGCAGTCGGGACAGTCGGTGCCGCTGCACGGCAGGGGCATCACGCACCTGCGGGGCGGCGGGCGAGGCGACCTCATCGTGCACGTCGAGGTCCTCACGCCGAGCAAGCTGGACGCGGAGCAGGAGCGGGTCCTGCGGGAGCTGGCGCAGCTGCGCGGCGAGGAGCGGCCCACGGGGCAGTTCCAGCCGGGGCAGCAGGGTCTGTTCTCGCGCCTCAAGGATGCGTTCAACGGGCGGTAGCGCCTTGAGCAGTGGCTTGGTGCCCCCGGCAGCGGATACGCGCTGCCGGGGGCACTTTGCCGTCTTCGTCCGCGGGCTGTCTCTGGTTGCTCGCGCCGTTCCCCGCGCCCCTTACGGGGCCCTCGTGGGGCGCGATTCGGTCGGTCGCAAAGGTCGTGGCACGATGCGGTTATGTCCTCCGCACTGACCGATCTTTGCCGCCTCCCGATCGTGCAGGCCCCCATGGCGGGCGGCGCTTCGTGCCCCCAGCTCGCCGCGGCCGTTTCTGAGGCCGGGGGGCTCGGATATCTCGCCGCCGGGTACAAAACCGCCGACGGGATGTACCAGGAGATCAAACAGTTGCGGGGGCTCACGAGCCGACCGTTCGGCGTGAATCTCTTCATGCCGCAGCCCGAGTACGCCGATGCCGCCGCCGTCGACGTCTACCGCAACCAGCTCGCCGGTGAGGCCGCCTGGTACGAGACGCAGCTCGGCGATCCGGACAGTGGCCGCGACGACAACTACGACGCCAAGCTCGCGATCCTCGTCGAGGACCCGGTGCCGCTGGTGTCGTTCACCTTCGGGTGCCCCACCCGCGACGTCTTCGACGCCTTCGCGCGGGTCGGCACGATCACCGTCGCGACCGTCACCACGCCCGAAGAGGCGCAGACCGCCCAGTGGTCCGGCGCCGACGCCGTGTGCGTGCAGGGCATCGAGGCAGGCGGTCACCAGGGCACGCACCGCGACAACCCCGAGACGGACGGCGCCGGGCTCGGCCTGCTCTCGCTCATCGCGCAGGTGCGCGACACCGTGCAGATCCCGATCGTCGCGGCCGGCGGCCTGATGCGCGGCTCGCAGATCGCCGCGGTACTCGCCGCGGGCGCCGACGCCGCGCAGCTCGGCACGGCCTTCCTGGTCTGTCCGGAGTCCGGCGCGAACGTCCTGCACAAGCAGGCCATGACCAATCCGCTGTTCACCCGCACCGAACTGACCCGCGCCTTCTCCGGCCGCCCCGCGCGGGGCCTGGTCAACCGCTTCATGCGCGAGCACGGTCCCTACGCCCCCGCCGCCTACCCCCAGATCCACCACCTCACCAGCGGCCTGCGCAAGGCCGCTGCCAAGGCCGGTGACGCGCAGGGCATGGCGCTGTGGGCCGGGCAGGGACACCGCATGGCGCGGGAGCTCGAGGCCGGGCAGCTCGTGGAGGTCCTGGCGGCCGAACTGGCCGAGGCGAAGGCCGCGTTGGCGGCCGAAGGGCAGCAGGGGACCGAGCCCGGGAGCCAGGCGTGACCGCGCCCGTCTTCGTCGTCGAGACCTTCGAGACCTTCGAGAAGACTGCCGCGGGCGGCGACGGACGCTACGTACTCGATGGTCCCGAAGGGCGTCACGCCGTCTCCGTGAAGCGGCTGCACGCCGGTGAGGACGTCGTCCTGACCGACGGCGCCGGGCGCTGGGCCGAGTGCGTCGTCCTGGACACCGAGGGCAAGGACCGGCTGATCCTGCGGATGGACTCCGTGGCGGAAGAGGCGGCGCAGGAGCCCCGGATCACCGTCGTGCAGGCGCTGCCCAAGGGCGACCGCGGTGAACTCGCCGTCGAGACCATGACGGAGACCGGCGTCGACGCGATCGTGCCCTGGTCCGCTTCGCGCTGCATCACGCAGTGGAAGGGCGAGCGCGGGCTCAAGGCGCTCGGCAAGTGGCGCGCCACGGCGCGCGAGGCGGGCAAGCAGTCCCGCAGGGTGCGCTTCCCCGAGGTCGCGGAGGCCGCGTCGACCAAGCAGGTGGCCGCGCTGCTCGCCGCGGCCGACTTCGCCGCGGTCCTGCACGAGGAGGGCAGCGAACCGCTGGCCACCGCGGAGCTCCCGGCCGCCGGGCACATCGTCCTGGTCGTCGGCCCCGAGGGCGGCGTGTCCCCGGACGAGCTCGCGGCGTTCGCCGACGCGGGAGCCAAGCCGTACCGCCTGGGGCGTAGCGTGTTGCGTACGTCGACCGCGGGGACGGCGGCAGCCGCACTGCTCCTGGGACGCACGGGCCGCTGGTCCTGAACCCCCGCGCCGAGCAAGGGGGATGCCGTGGAACTGGCCCAAGTACGGCTGCTCGTATCGGACTTCAGCGCCTGCTACCACTTCTACGCCGACATCCTCGGCCTCAAGCCGCAGTCGGGGGCGGTGGACGGGCCGTACGAGAAATTCAGCCCCGCGACCGGCTCCGCGGGGATCGCGCTCCAGGGCCGCTCGATGATGGCGCGGCTCCTCGGCGAGCTGGAGGAGCCGGCGACCGGGCACCGCTCGCTCGTGGTGCTGCGGGTCGACGACCTCGACGCGTACTGCGGGAAGATCGTCGAGCGCGGCGGGACCATCGCCCAGGGGCCCGCGCCGCTGACGGACCGCATGCGGGTGGCCCATCTCAAGGACCCGGAGGGGAACTTGGTGGAGTTGCAGGAGTGGCTGCTGCTGCGCGGCTAGGGCCGCTGCCGCGTCGACGGCCGGGCGGACCGGTCCGGCCGGAGTGGACGCAAAGGGGACTATCGTCAGGCGGCTCGCAGTGGCACTCTGCCGCCTATGGGGGCATTGAGGCGCTTACGTGATCGTGCAGGGGACGTACGTGGCCGACGCGGACGGGTGCTGTACGCCGTCGGGTTCGCGGGGGCGGCGGTGATCGGGGTCGCCGCGTGCGATCCGGTCGACGGGGACATGAACACCGCGGCCATCGCGATCACCACCGACGAGATGGCGACTAAGGAGCTGGAGCGGCAGCACCTCGACGTGCTGTGGATCAGCTGCACCGCCCGCTTCAAGGACAAGGTCACCCCGTCCAGCGGCGACCCGACGCCCGAAACCGTCGCCACCGTGGATTGCCAGGGGCAGGCCAGGAACGGGAAGGGGGCCGACGACACCAGCAACATCACCGTCAAGGGGACGGTGTGGTCGGTCGTCGACGGACACTGCGTACGCGGGAACCTGACCGCCAAGGTCGACGGCAAGGAGTGGTTCCGGGTGGACGTGCTCGGTGACTGCTCCGGCGGTGACGACGGGAGCGGCAACGGCGGAGGCAACGGCGGTGACGACCACGACGGTGACAAGCCGACCCAGCCGCCGGAGCAGCCGCCCGGAGCTACGGCCACGGTGACCGTCACGGCCGATCCGCCACCGCAGGCGCCCGATCCGACGTGCTCGTGCTTCAAGGGCAAGTGATCCAAAACGCTGACCGGCTCCGCCGTGGCTGCTTAGGCTGGCTCTGTGACACTGACTGGGCACCCTGCGTATCTTCGGTTTCCGCATCTGCGCGGCGAGTTGGTCGCCTTCACCGCTGAGGACGACGTCTGGGTCGCACCTCTCGACGGCGGCCGGGCATGGCGCGTCAGCGCCGACAACATGCCGGTGAACCATCCCCGTATCTCTCCGGACGGGAGAGCCGTCGCCTGGACGTCCACGCGTGACGGCGCCCCCGAGGTGCATGTCGCGCCGGTCGACGGCGGTTCCTCCAAGCGCCTGACGTACTGGGGCAGTTCACGCACCTCGGTGCGGGGCTGGACCCCGGACGGGCAGGTCCTCGCGGTCAGCACGGCAGGCCAGGCCTCGCTGCGCCGCAGCTGGGCGCGGGCCGTTCCGCTGGACGGCGGGCCCGCGGAGACCCTGCCGTACGGCATCGTGGGCGATGTCGCGCACGGCCCGCAGGACGGCCAGGTCCTGCTGCTCTCCGCGCCGATGGGGCGCGAGGCCGCCTGGTGGAAGCGGTACCGAGGCGGCACGGCGGGCAAGCTCTGGATCCGGAGCGGGGACGGCGCGGGTGGTCCGGACGAGGAGGGCGGCGAGCCCCGCTTCGTGCGGGTCCATGAAGAGCTCGACGGGAACATCGAATATCCGCTGTGGGTGGGGGAGCGCATCGCCTTCCTCTCCGACCACGAAGGCGTCGGGGCCGTCTACTCCTCGCTGCCGGATGGCTCGGATCTGCGCAGGCACACGGGAGTCGACGGCTTCTACGCCCGGCACGCCGCGACCGACGGCACGCGCGTCGTCTACGCGTCCGCGGGTGAACTCTTGTTCCTTGACGACCTGTTGGACGCCGAGCCGCGCCGCGTCGACGTCCGCCTCGGCGGTCAGCGCACCGACCTCCAGCCGTTCCCGGTGACCGCGGCGCGCTGGTTCGGTGCCGCCGCTCCCGATCACACGGGCCGTGGCAGCGCCGTCTCCGTGCGCGGCGGGGTGCACTGGGTGACCCACCGGGAGGGGCCGGCCCGCGCGCTCGCCGCCGAGCACGGGGTGCGCGCACGGCTGCCGCGGACGTTCCGCGTCGACGGCGAGGAACACGTGGTCTGGGTGACGGACGCGGAGGGCGACGACGCGCTCCAGTTCGCGCCGGCCACGGGGCTCGCGCCCGGGGCGACGCCGCGCAGGATCGCCGTCGGGCAGCTGGGGCGGGTGCTCGCCCTCGCCATCGCACCCGACGGCAGCAAGGCCGCCGTCGCCTCGCACGACGGGCGGGTGCTCCTCGTGGAGCGGGAGAGCGGGGAGGTGCGGGAGGTCGACCGCGGGGAGCACGGGGACGCCAGTGGGCTCGTCTTCTCGCCCGACTCGGCCTGGCTCGCGTGGTCGCATCCGGGGCCGAGTCCGCTGCGGCAGCTGAAGCTGGCGAACACGGCCGACCTCTCGGTGTCCGAGGCGACTCCGCTGCGGTTCCGTGACTATGCGCCCGCGTTCACCCTTGACGGCAAGCATCTGGCGTTCCTGTCCGCGCGGGCCTTCGACCCCGTCTACGACGAGCACGTCTTCGACCTGGCCTTCGTCGGCGGATCGCGGCCGCATCTGATCACGCTGGCCGCCACGACGCCCTCGCCCTTCGGGCCGCAGCGGCACGGGCGGCCCTTCGAGGCCCCCGACAAGGACGAGACCCCGGACAGCGAGGGCTCGCCCGTCACCCGCATCGACCTCGACGGGCTCGCGGACCGCATCGTGCCGTTCCCGGTCGAGGCCGCCCGCTACTCGACGCTGCGGGCCGCCAAGGACGGCGTCCTGTGGCTGCGCCACCCCGTGCGGGGTGTCCTTGGCGCGTCCCGCGCCACCCCGTCGGACCCTGACCCGCAGACCGAGCTGGAGCGGTACGACCTCGTCCAGCAGCGCATCGAGGAACTGGCCTCGGACGCCGACCACTTCGCCGTCAGCGGGGACGGCAAGCGGGTGCTGCTGTGGTCCGACGGGAAGCTGAAGGTCGTGCCGAGCGACCGGCGGGCCTCCGGCGACGAGAAATCCGAATCGAACATCACCGTCGACCTCACGCGGGTCAGGCAGACGGTCGATCCGGCTGCGGAGTGGCGGCAGATGTACGACGAGGCCGGACGCCTCATGCGGGACAACTTCTGGCGGCCCGACCTGGGCGGCGTCGACTGGGACGGCGTGCTCGACCGCTACCGCCCGGTCCTCGGCCGGGTGGCCACCCACGACGACCTCGTGGACCTGCTGTGGGAGGTCGCCGGGGAGCTCGGTACGTCGCACGCGTACGTCATGGGCGGCGGGGCCTGGGGGAGTTCGGCGGTGCGGCAGGGGCTGCTCGGGGCGGATGTCTCGCGGGGCGCGGACGGGGCGTGGCGGATCGACCGGATCCTCCCCTCCGAGACGTCGGACCCCGCCGCCAGGTCGCCGCTCGCCGCGCCGGGGGTGGCGGTGCGGGCCGGGGACGCGTTGCTCGCCGTCGCGGGGCGGCCGGTGGATCCGGTGGCGGGTCCGGGGCCGCTCCTCGTGGGTACGGCGGGGAAGCCGGTGGAGCTGACGGTGTCGCCCGCGGGCGGGGGCGATCCGCGGCACGCGGTGGTGATCCCCGTCGACGACGAGGAGCCGTTGCGGTACCACGCCTGGGTCGTGGACCGGCGTGCGTACGTCCACGAGCGGTCGGGCGGGCGGCTCGGATACCTCCACGTGCCGGACATGCAGGCTCCCGGCTGGGCGCAGATCCACCGGGACCTGCGGGTGGAGGTGGCGCGGGACGGTCTGGTGGTGGATGTCCGCGAGAACAGGGGCGGACACACGTCCCAGCTGGTGGTGGAGAAGCTGGCCCGGAAGATCGTGGGCTGGGACCTGCCGCGGGGTTCGCAGCCGTACAGCTATCCGGCGGACGCGCCGCGGGGTCCTGTGGTCGCCGTCGCCAACGAGTTCTCGGGTTCCGACGGGGACATCGTGAACGCGGCGATCAAGGCGCTCGGGATCGGGCCCGTGGTGGGGACGCGGACGTGGGGCGGGGTGATCGGGATCGACAGCCGGTACCGGTTGGTGGACGGGACGCTGGTGACGCAGCCGAAGTACGCGTTCTGGCTGGAGGGGTACGGCTGGGGCGTCGAGAACTACGGGGTCGACCCGGACGTGGAGGTGGTGACGACGCCGGAGGACTACGCGGCGGGGCGGGACCCGCAGCTGGACGAGGCGATCCGCCTGGCGCTGACGTCCCTGGAGGCTACGCCGCCGAGGAGGGCGCCAGAGTTGCCGGGGCTGTGAGGGCGGGGTGGGTGCGGGGCGCTTGCTGCGGGGCTGGTCCGTCTGTGGGTGCGGGGCCCGTGCCGGTGTGTTCGTCTTCGCCGTTGGTGGGGTGGGTGGGGGAGGCCTGCGGCGCATGCTGGGGTTGGCGGATGCGGAGTTGCCGGGTGGGGGCGTCGGGGCCGTGCCGGTGTGTTCGTCTTCGCCGTTGGTGGGGTGGGTGTGGGAGGCCTGCGGCGCATGCTGGGGTTGGGTGGGGGGTGCGGATGCGGAGTTGCCGGGTGGGGGCGTCGGGGCCGTGCCGGTATGTCCGTCCTCGCTATCGTCCGGTGGCCGCGGGGCTGCTGCGCTGCTGGAGCGCAGGGAACCGTGCTCCGGGCGGACATACCGGCACGTCCCCTCGCGTGCGCTGCCGACTGCAGGTACGTGGGGTGCACCGCACCCCCGCCGACCCACCCGCGGCTGAGGGTCCCCACCCCCCGCCCCAACCGCGCGCGGCTGTACGCGTTCCCCACCCACCCTGCACCCGCTGTACGGACAACCCACCCACCCCTGTCACCGCGGGGCAATCGGGTGGGTGGGTGGGAAAACTTGTTCGTTCAGGGGTGGATGCGGGGTGATCGGGTGGGTGGGTGGGAGAGGTTCGTTCGGAGCGTCGGCGCCGCCGGGGGCTGAGGGGAGGGGCCAGGCTGGGGCGCAGCCCGGATAGCATGCGGGGGCACAGGAAAACCGCGACGACCGGAGGCGCCTCATGGCGGGAGAACCGCAGGCCGACTGCCTGTTCTGCAAAATCGTCGCGGGGGACGTGCCCGCGACCCTGGTCAGGGAGACGGACACGACCGTGGCCTTCCGGGACATCAACCCGCAGGCCCCCACCCACGTCCTGGTCATCCCCAAGGCGCACTACCCGGACGCCGCCTCCCTCGCCGCCGCCGAACCGGCCATCGCCGCCGACGTCCTCCGCGAGGCCGGCGAGGTCGCCGCCGAGGAGAAGGCGGAGAGTTATCGCGTCGTCTTCAACACCGGCTCCGGCGCGGGCCAGACCGTCTTCCACGCGCACGCCCACGTCCTCGGCGGACGCGGCCTGCAGTGGCCTCCGGGATGACTCGCCTTGTCCGTACGTGAATTGGTGGTTCTCGGCACCGCCAGCCAGGTCCCCACCCGGCACCGCAACCACAACGGTTACGTCCTGCTCTGGGACGGGCAGGGCATCCTCTTCGACCCCGGCGAGGGCACGCAGCGGCAGATGCTGCGTGCCGGGGTCGCCGCGCACGACCTGCACCGCATCTGTGTCACCCACTTTCACGGTGATCACTCGCTCGGGCTCCCGGGTGTCATCCAGCGCATCAACCTGGACCGGGTCCCGCACGACGTGACCGTGCACTTCCCCCGCTCCGGGCAGCACTTCCTCGACCGGCTGCGGTATGCCACCGCCTACAGGGAGACCGTCTCGCTCGTCGAGGAACCCGTGGTGGAGGATGGGCCGTTGGCCGTCACTCCCTCGTTCACGCTTGACGCCGCCAAGCTCTCGCACCCCGTCGAGTCCTTCGGCTATCGCGTCACCGAGCCCGACGGGCGGCGGATACTCCCGGAGCTGCTCGCCGAGCACGGCATCGCAGGGCCCGACGTGGGCCGCCTCCAGCGGGAGGGTGAACTGCGGGGCGTCACGCTCGACGACGTGAGCGTGGTGCGGCGCGGTCAGCGGTTCGCCTTCGTGATGGACACCCGGCTGTGCGACGGCGTCCACGCCCTCGCCGACGGCTGCGACATGCTCGTCATCGAGTCCACCTTTCTCGATCAGGACGAGCAATTGGCGCTGGATCACGGGCACCTGACTGCCGGTCAGGCCGCCCGCGTTGCCGTGGACCGCGGCGTACGGCATCTCGTACTCACCCATTTCAGCCAGCGCTACCCCGACCCCGGCGCATTCGAGCAGCAGGCCCGGGACGCGGGATTCGACGGTGAACTCACCGTCGCGCAAGACCTGTTGCGTGTACCTCTGCCCAAACGAACCACCTGAGTGAGCCGCCCCCATGCCCCTTCCCAAAGCCGAACTCCATCTCCACATCGAGGGGACGCTCGAACCCGAGCTGGCCTTCGCCCTCGCCGCCCGCAACGGCATCACCCTCCCGTACGCGGACACCGAAGCGCTGCGCAAGGCCTATCTCTTCGACGATCTGCAGTCCTTTCTTGACCTGTACTACGGGTTGATGGCCGTTCTGCTCACCGAGGAAGACTTCGAGGAGCTTGCCGACGCCTATCTGGCGCGGGCCGCCCAGCAGGGCGTGCGGCACGCCGAGATCTTCTTCGACCCGCAGGCGCACATGGTGCGCGGCGTCGGCATCGGCACCGTGATCGAAGGGCTCGGGCGCGCGCTGGAGCGGAGCGAGGAGCGGCACGGGATCTCGACCCGGCTCATCATGTGCTTCCTGAGGGACCAGTCCGCCGAGTCGGCCCTGGAGACCTTGGAGGCCGCCAGGCCCCATCTCCACCGGATCGTGGGCGTCGGGCTCGACTCCGCCGAGGTCGGGCATCCGCCCGCCAAGTTCCGCGAGGTGTACGAGGCGGCGGCCGCGCTCGGTCTGCGCCGCGTCGCCCACGCGGGCGAGGAGGGGCCGCCCGCGTACATCACGGAGGCCCTGGACGTCCTGGGCGTCGAGCGCATCGACCACGGGCTGCGCTGCATGGAGGACCCGGAGCTCGTGGAGCGGCTCGTGCGGGAGCGGACGCCGCTCACGCTCTGCCCGCTCTCCAACGTGCGGCTGCGCGCCATCGACGTACTCGAGGAGCACCCCCTGGCGCGGATGATGGACGCCGGGCTGCTGTGCACGGTCAACTCCGACGACCCGGCGTACTTCGGCGGATACGTCGACGACACCTTCCACGCGGTGCGGGAGGCGCTGGGTCTCGACCAGGAGCGGCTGCGCGAGCTCGCGCGGAACTCGTTCGAGGCGTCCTTCCTCGACGGGAGCCCCGAGGACGAGGCGCTTCGGGCGCGGTACATCGCCGAGGTCGCGGAATATTCGTTCGACTGATCGTCGGGGGCGGGCTACGGTCCGCCCATGGACTCCTTCATTCAGCTCTACGGCTGACACCGACCTGACAGGCCCGCGCGCCCCGCTGATCAGCGGCAGGCGCCGGGCCGTCGTGTCCTCGTCCGTAGAAAGCTGAATCACGCGAAGGAATCTCATCCATGAATCGTCGAACGCCCCGTCGCCGTGCCCACATCGCCATGGTCGGTGTCCCGATGGTCAGCCATGTGCTGCCCAGCCTGGAGATCATCCGCGAACTGGTGGCGCGCGGGCACCGGGTGACGTACGCGAACGACCCGGCGACCCGCGAGCTGATCGAGCCCACCGGCGCCGAACTCGTCCCCTGCACCTCGCGGTTGCCCTTCAAGGACAACATCTGGCCGGAGGACCCGATCGCCGCGAGCGCTCTCTTCCTCGACGACGCGATGGCGGTGCTTCCGCAATTGCGCTCGTTCTACGGCGACGACCCCGCCGATCTGTATCTGTACGACATCGGCGCGTACGTCGCCCGTGCGCTGGCCGAGGAGCAGGGGCGTCCTTTCATGCAGCTGTCGCCCACCTTCGTGGCCTGGGAGGGCTATCAGGAGGAGGTCGGGGCGCACCTTCAGCAGCTGCCCGGGGCCGCCGAGCTTGAGGCGCGGTTCGGGGAGTGGCTCGCGGGGACCGGGGCCACGACCCTGGACGTCAGCGCCTTCTCGGGGACCCCCGACCGCGCCGTCGCGATGATCCCCCGGGCCATGCAGATCTCCGCCGACCGGGTCGATCCGAAGCGGGTCGACTTCGTGGGGCCCTGCTTCGGGGACCGGTCGGCGCAGGGGAGTTGGCAGCGGCCCGAGGGTGCCGAGAAGGTGCTGCTGGTGTCGCTGGGCTCCTCGTACACCCAGCAGCCCGCGTTCTACCGCACCTGCGTGGCCGCGTTCGGCGGGCTCGCGGGGTGGCACGTGGTGCTGCAGATCGGCAAGCACGTGGATCCCGCGGAGCTCGGTGAGGTGCCGGGGAACGTGGAAGTGCGCTCGTGGGTACCCCAGTTGGCGATCCTGGAGCAGGCCGACGCGTTCGTCACGCACGCGGGCATGGGCAGCAGCAGTGAAGGCCTCTTCACCGGTGTGCCGATGATCGCGGTGCCCCAGGGGGCCGAGCAGCCGATGAACGCGGACCGGCTCGTGGAGCTGGGGGTGGCCCGGCGGATCGACACCGCCGACGCGACCGCCGACACGCTGCGTTCCGCTCTCCTGGAGCTGACGTCCGATCCCGACGTCGCGGCTCGGGCCGCGCGCCTCAAGGCCGAGGCGCGCGCCGAGGGCGGCACGGCTCGGGCGGCCGATCTCATGGAGGCGGAGCTCGGGGGCTAGCAGCCTCTTCGGCCAAACGCCGGACGGGCTGAAACCAGCCCGTCCGGCGTCCGTCCGTTACGGTCCCTGCATGGTCGTACCCCTCAAACCCAGCATCGACCCGCTCAAGGGAGCCCGCAGAGCAGGCGATCCGCCCTGCGACGTCTTCCTCACCGGCACGGTCTTCCTCGACATCATCTTCACCGGACTCGACTCGGCGCCCGTACGCGGCACGGAGTCCTGGGCGCGCGGGATGGGGTCGAGCCCCGGTGGCGTCGCCAACATGGCGACCGCGCTCGCCCGGCTCGGCCTGCGCACCTCGCTCGCGGCGGCGTTCGGGGACGACCACTACGGGGAGTACTGCTGGGACGCGCTCGAACAGGGCGAGAACATCGACCTCGCGACGTCGCGCACGGTGCCCGGCTGGCACTCCCCGGTGACCGTCTCCATGGCGTACGAGGGCGAGCGGACCATGGTCAGCCACGGGCACGAGCCGCCGCCCGACGCCGCGTCCCCGGACGGCGGCGCCCCGACGTGCCCGCCCCGCGCGCGGGCCGCCGTCGCCTCCCTGACGCCCGGCACCCGCGCGCCGTGGATCGCCGAGGCCGCGCGCACGGGCACCCGGATCTTCGCCGACGTGGGCTGGGACGACACCGGGCGGTGGGATCTGGCGGGCCTCGCCGACCTGGAGCACTGCGAGGCGTTCCTGCCGAACGCGGAGGAGGCCATGCGGTACACGCGGACCGAGTGCCCCCGGGCCGCCGCGCGGGCGCTGACCGAGCACGTTCCGCTCGCCGTGGTGACGCTGGGTGCGGAAGGGGCGTACGCGGTGGACGGGAGGACCGGCGAGACCGCCGAGGTTCCGGCCATCGCGGTCGAGGCGCTCGATCCCACGGGGGCCGGTGATGTGTTCGTGGCGGGCTTCGTGACCGGAACCCTGGCCGGCTGGCCCCTGGCGGACCGGCTCGCCTTCGCGGGGCTCACGGCGGCGCTCTCGGTGCAGGAGTTCGGCGGGTCCCTGTCGGCGCCGGGCTGGGCGGAGGTCGCCACGTGGTGGCGGACCGTGCGGGAGGTCGACGACCAGGATCCCGTCGCGCTGCGGCGCTACGGGTTCCTGGAGGGCCTGCTTCCGGAGGCCACGCGTCCGTGGCCGCTGCGGCGTGCGGTGCCCACGATCGGGTTCAGGTCGGCGTAGCCAGGCGCCGGAGTTCGCACAGCCGTACGTGACCGGAGTGGAAAAGCCCTACGGCAGTGTCGGTGGTGCGTCGTACTCTTGGCAGTGCAAGGCTGTCGAGCGGCCACCAAGCCCCGCATGAGGAGGATGAGCAGGCCTTCAGCGCCGGCCCATGACTCAGACACCCACAGCTCATACCCCTGCCCAGGGTCAGGCCCGAGCCCACTTCACCGTTCCGGCGAACCATCCGATGGTGACGGTGCTCGGCTCCGGAGACGCCCTGTTGCGCGTGATCGAGAAGGCCTTCCCGGCGGCCGACATCCATGTCCGGGGCAATGAGATCAGCGCTGTCGGTGACGCCCATGAAGTCACCCTCATCCAGCGCCTGTTCGACCAGATGATGCTGGTGCTCCGCACCGGTCAGCCGATGACGGAGGACGCCGTGGAACGCTCGATCGCCATGCTCAGGGCGGACGAGGCAGGAGAGGGCGACGGACCGGAGACCCCGGCCGAGGTCCTCACGCAGAACATCCTCTCGTCCCGGGGCCGCACGATCCGCCCCAAGACGCTCAACCAGAAGCGTTACGTCGACGCCATCGACAAGAACACCATCGTCTTCGGCATCGGCCCGGCGGGCACCGGCAAGACGTACCTCGCCATGGCCAAGGCCGTGCAGGCGCTCCAGGCCAAGCAGGTCAACCGCATCATCCTGACCCGCCCCGCCGTCGAGGCCGGCGAGCGGCTCGGCTTCCTGCCGGGCACGCTCTACGAAAAGATCGACCCGTACCTGCGGCCGTTGTACGACGCGCTGCACGACATGCTCGACCCGGACTCGATCCCGCGTCTGATGGCCGCGGGGACCATCGAGGTCGCCCCGCTCGCGTACATGCGAGGCCGCACGCTGAACGACGCGTTCATCATCCTGGACGAGGCGCAGAACACCAGCGTCGAGCAGATGAAGATGTTCCTCACCCGCCTCGGCTTCGAGTCGAAGATCGTGATCACGGGCGACGTCACGCAGGTCGACCTGCCGAACGGCACCAAGTCGGGTCTGCGCCAGGTCCAGGACATCCTGGAGGGCATCGACGACGTGCACTTCTCGCGGCTCACGTCCAGCGATGTCGTACGGCACAAGCTGGTCGGCCGTATCGTCGACGCGTACGAGAAGTACGACGACAGTCAGCAGAACAAGAAAAACGGGAAGTAGCGGAAGCCGCACCATGTCGATCGACGTCAACAACGAATCCGGAACCGAGGTCGACGAGCAGGCGATCCTCGACATCGCCCGCTACGCCCTCGCGCGGATGCGCATCCACCCGCTCTCCGAGCTCTCGGTGATCGTGCTGGACGCCGACGCCATGGAGCAGCTGCACATCCAGTGGATGGACCTGCCGGGACCGACGGACGTCATGTCCTTCCCGATGGACGAGCTGCGCCCGCCCGCCAAGGACGAGGAGGAGACCCCGCAGGGTCTCCTCGGCGACATCGTGCTCTGCCCCGAGGTCGCGCTCAAGCAGGGCAAGGAAGCGGAGACGGAGCACTCCATGGACGAGGAGCTCCAGCTGCTCACCGTCCATGGAGTCCTTCACCTGCTCGGGTACGACCACGAGGAGCCGGACGAGAAGGCCGAGATGTTCGGCCTCCAGGCGGCCATCGTCGACGGCTGGCGCGCCGAGAACGGCCTGACCGGGCCGTCTCCGGCGCCCACCGTCTCGTAGCGCCATGAGCTTCCAGCTGATCGCGGGTGCCGTCGCCCTGGTCGTCGTCGCCTGGCTCGCGGCCTGCGCCGAGGCGGGCATCGCCCGCACCTCCAGCTTCCGTGCGGAGGAGGCGGTCCGCTCCGGGCGGCGCGGCAGCGCGAAGCTCGCGCAGGTCGCCGCCGACCCCACCCGCTATCTCAACGTGGCGCTGCTCGTGCGCGTCGCGTGCGAGATGGCCGCGGCGTCCCTGGTGACGTACGCCTGCCTGAACGAATTCGCCGAGACCTGGGAGGCGCTCGCCGTCGCCATCGCGGTGATGGTCCTCGTGTCGTACGTGGCCGTGGGCGTCTCGCCCCGCACCATCGGCCGCCAGCACCCGCTCAACACGGCGACGGCCGCGGCGTACGTCCTGCTGCCGCTGGCCCGCATCATGGGCCCGATCCCGCCGCTCCTGATCCTCATCGGCAACGCGCTCACGCCCGGCAAGGGCTTCAGGCGCGGCCCGTTCGCCTCCGAGGCCGAGCTGCGGGCGATGGTCGACCTCGCCGAGAAGGAATCCCTCATCGAGGACGACGAGCGCCGCATGGTGCACTCCGTCTTCGAGCTCGGCGACACCCTCGTACGCGAAGTCATGGTGCCCCGGACGGACTTGGTCGCCATCGAGCGTTTCAAGACCATCCGGCAGGCGCTCACCCTCGCGCTGCGGTCCGGCTTCTCGCGCATCCCGGTGACGGGCGAGAGCGAGGACGACGTCGTCGGCATGGTCTATCTCAAGGACCTCGCCCGCAAGACGCACATCAACCGCGACAGCGAGTCGGACCTGGTGTCGACGGCCATGCGCCCGGCGACGTTCGTGCCCGACACGAAGAACGCGGGCGACCTGCTGCGCGAGATGCAGCAGGAGCGCAACCACGTCGCCGTCGTCATCGACGAGTACGGCGGTACGGCCGGGATCGTCACCATCGAGGACATCCTGGAAGAGATCGTCGGCGAGATCACCGACGAGTACGACCGAGAACTGCCGCCCGTCGAGGAGCTCGCGGACGGCTGCTACCGCGTCACCGCGCGCCTGGACATCGGAGACCTCGGCGAGCTCTTCGGGCTCGACGAGTTCGACGACGAGGACGTCGAGACGGTCGGCGGCCTGCTGGCCAAGGCGCTCGGCCGGGTGCCGATCGCCGGGGCTTCGGCCCTCGTGCCGCTGCCGGACGGGCGCGAGCTGCGGCTGACCGCGGAGTCCGCCGCAGGGCGGCGGAACAAGATCGTGACGGTGCTCGTGGAGCCGGTCGTGTCCAAGGACGAGGGGGAGGGGACTTCGGGGTGACCCCGCAGGAACTGCGTACGTTCTGCCTGTCGTTCAACGACGCGGCGGAGGAGTTTCCGTTCGGGCCCGAGTTCTCGGTGTTCAAGGTCGCGGGGAAGATGTTCGCGCTGAGCTCGATGGACGCGGCGCCGCTGTCCGTGAACCTGAAGTGCGATCCGGACATGGCGGTCCAGCTGCGGGCCGCGCACCCGGAGATCGTGCCGGGGTGGCACATGAACAAGCGGCACTGGAACACCGTGACGGTGGACGCGAAGCTCCCGGACACGATGGTCCGGGAGCTGATCGAGGACTCGTACGACCTGGTGGTGGCCGGTCTCCCGAAGGCTGTGCGGCTTCGGCTCGACCGGCCCTGAGCCGTCGGCCGGTCCGCTGGCGGGGTCGATGTACCCGGTGGCCGTGCGGCGGTTTCGGCTCCGTATGCTCGGTTTATGACCGAGAGTGCTGCGCTTGGCGCGCTTGATGCTGAGGACCGGAAGATCGTGACGCTGGCTCGTTCGGCGCGGGCGCGGAACGGGGTGGCCGAGGGGGCCGCTGTGCGGGACGAGACGGGGCGGACCTATGTCGCCGGGACCGTTTCCCTCGACTCCCTGAAGCTTTCCGCCCTGCGTACCGCCGTGGCGATGGCCGTCGCGTCCGGGGCGGAGTCGCTTGAAGCGGCTGCGGTTGTCTCCTCCGCGGAGGCGCTTCCCGCGGAGGACCTTTCCGCTGTGGCGGACCTTGGCGGGGCCGGGACGCCGGTTTTCCTTGCGGGGACCGATGGGGAGATTCGGGCGCAGGTTCAAGCGAACTGACCTTTCCCCAACCCCGCCCCTTCCCGAAAACCCGCTCGGCGCGGGGGCCTGGCTGGGGCTCCGCCCCAGACCCCGTACAAGATGTCCTCAATCGCCGGACGGGCTGGAAATCCAGCCCGTCCGGCGATTGAGGACGAACTCGGCGAAGCCGGTGATTGACGGCAACCAAGGCCCCCGCGCCAGTCACACCGCGTCCGGGCCCCGTTCCCCCGTCCGCACCCGCACCACCGTCTCCACCGGGACCGCCCACACCTTCCCGTCGCCGATCTTTCCCGTGGCCGCCGCGCGGACGATCGCGTCGATCGCCGGGTCGGCGTCCGCATCGTCGACGACGACCTCGATCCGCACCTTCGGCACCAGGTCCACCTGGTACTCCGCGCCCCGGTACACCTCCGTGTGCCCCCGCTGGCGTCCGTAGCCGCTCGCCTCGGTGACGGTCAGGCCCTGTACGCCCAGTTCCTGGAGCGCCGTCTTCACCTCGTCGAGGCGGAACGGCTTGATGACCGCGGTAATGAGCTTCATGCGACGTGGCTCCCCTTCATCGGGCCGACCAGGACGCCGTGATCGTAGGCCGTCTCCGCGTGGTGCGTCTGGTCGAGGCCCGTCATCTCGTCGTCGGCGGACGCGCGGAAGCCCATCAGCTTGTCGATCGCCTTGCCGATGCCGTACGTCACGGCGAACGTGTACGCCGCCACGACCAGCACCGCCACCGTCTGCTTGCCCAGCTGGGCGAGCCCGCCACCGTAGAAGAGGCCCTCCGCGCCGTCCGTCATCGTGGCCGTCGCGAACAGGCCGATCAGGAGCGTGCCGACCACGCCGCCGACCAGGTGGACGCCCACGACGTCCAGCGAGTCGTCGTAGTCGAAGCGGAACTTCCAGGCCACGGCGTACGAGCAGACGACGCCCGCCGCGAGACCGACCACCGCGGCGCCGAGCACCCCGACGACCCCGCACGCGGGAGTGATCGCCACCAGGCCCGCCACCGCGCCCGATGCCGCGCCGAAGGTGGTGGGGTGGCCGTCGCGCTGCTGCTCCACGAAGAGCCAGCCGAGCAGGCCCGTGCACCCGGCGAGCAGCGTGTTCAGGAGGGAGGCCGCCGCGAGGCCGTTCGCGCCGAGGGCCGAGCCGCCGTTGAAGCCGAGCCAGCCGAACCAGAGCAGACCCGCGCCCATCAGGACCATCGGCAGGTTGTGCGGGCGCATCGCGTCCTTCTTGAAGCCGATGCGCGGGCCGATGACCAGGACGAGCGCGAGGCCGGACGCACCGGAGGCGATCTCGACGACCAGGCCGCCCGCGAAGTCCAGGGCGCCGAGGGACGAGGAGATCCAGCCGTCCGGGCCCCAGACCCAGTGCGCCACGGGAACGTATACGAGCAGCGCCCACAGCGGCACGAAGACGAGCCACGCCGCGAACTTCGTCCGGTCCGCGATCGCGCCGCTGATCAGCGCCGTGGTGAGGATCGCGAAGGTCAGCTGGAAAGTGGTGAAGAGGAGGGTCGGGACCGTGCCCGTGAGCGTGCTCGGGCCGATGCCCGCCATGCCCAGGTGGTCGAGGCCGCCGATCAGTCCGGCGAACGTGTCGTCGCCGAACGCGAGCGAGTAGCCGGCGAGCAGCCACACCACGGTGACCAGGGCGATCGACACGAAACTCATGAGGAGCATGTTGAGGACGCTCTTCGTGCGGACCATGCCGCCGTAGAAGAGCGCGAGGCCCGGTGTCATCAGCAGGACCAGGGCGGTGGCCGCGAGCAGCCAGGCGGTGTCACCGGTGTCGGGGCCCTGGGCCGCGGCCAGGGTGTTCGTGAGCGAGTGCGGCGGGTACGACGCGTACACGGTCTGCACGGGGAATCTCTCCTCCGGGTGGGGGCAGAGGGAGAGCGTCACCGCCCCGGGTTTCGGAACGGACACCCGAGCGTTTCCGCCGTGTTTCGTGTTGCCGATGAGTTTCCGGGGGCTCACCGGCGGGGAATCGGCGCCTCGGCGTGCTGCGGCCCTCCGTCGATCAGGGAGAATGGGCGCCATGAGCGTTCGTACCGAGTCATCCGAGCCGTCCGAGGCACCCCACCGCGCCGGCTTCGCCTGCTTCGTGGGCCGCCCCAACGCGGGCAAGTCCACCCTCACGAATGCTCTGGTCGGCCAGAAGGTGGCGATCACGGCCAACCAGCCGCAGACCACGCGGCACACGGTGCGCGGCATCGTGCACCGGCCGGACGCCCAGCTGATCCTGGTGGACACCCCCGGGCTCCACAAGCCGCGCACGCTGCTCGGCGAGCGGCTCAACGACGTCGTCCGTACGACGTGGGCCGAGGTCGACGTCATCGGGTTCTGCCTGCCCGCGAACGAGAAGCTCGGCCCCGGTGACCGGTTCATCGCCAAGGAACTGGCCACGATCAAGAAGACGCCGAAGATCGCGGTCGTCACGAAGACCGACCTCGTCGACAGCAAGACGCTCGCCGAGCAGCTCATCGCCATCGACCAGCTCGGCAAGGAGCTCGGCTTCGAGTGGGCGCAGATCGTGCCGGTGTCGGCGGTCGGCGACAAGCAGGTCCAGCTGCTCGCCGACCTGATCGTCCCGATGCTCCCGAAGAGCCCGCCGCTCTACCCCGAGGGCGACCTCACGGACGAGCCCGAGCAGGTCATGGTCGCCGAGCTGATCCGCGAGGCGGCCCTGGAGGGCGTACGGGACGAGCTGCCGCACTCGATCGCCGTCGTGGTGGAGGAGATGCTGCCGCGCGAGGACCGGCCCGCGGACAAGCCGATGCTCGACATCCACGCGAACGTCTACATCGAGCGCCCCAGCCAGAAGGGCATCATCATCGGCCCGAAGGGCAAGCGGCTCAAGGAGGTCGGGATCAAGTCCCGCCAGCAGATCGAGGCGCTCCTGGGGACGCCGGTCTTCCTGGACCTGCACGTGAAGGTAGCCAAGGACTGGCAGCGCGACCCGAAGCAGTTGCGCAAGCTGGGTTTCTGAGGGCTGGGCCCGTTGTGGGTGCTGGGGTTGGCGTGGTTGTCGGCGTGCGAGCAGTGTGTATGGCGGCCGCGCGGCGGTAGCCGCAGATTGATACAGCCTGGACCTGCACGTGAAGGTTGCCAAGGATTGGCAGCGCGACCCGAAGCAGTTGCGCAAGCTGGGTTTCTGAGGGGCTGGGCCCGTTGTGGGTGCTGGGGTTGGCGTGGTTGTCGGCGTGCGAGCAGTGTGTACGTCGGCCGCGCGGCGGTAGCCGCACATTGATACAGCCTGGACCTGCACGTGAAGGTCGCCAAGGACTGGCAGCGCGATCCCAAGCAGTTGCGCAAGCTGGGCTTTTGAGCGGGGTGTACGGGGCTCGGTAAATCACCGGCTCCGCCGAGTTCGTCCTCAATCTCCCCCAAGCTCTTAAGGAGCAGGGGGTACCCCCACGACGGGCTCAATCTGTCTCACTCGACGCCCCTGATCCGCGTCACCAGCACCGCCCCCGCAAGACCGATCACCGCCGCCACCAGATACAGCACCCGATAGCCCCCCAGATACGTCACGATCGGGGCAGCGATGGCGGGGGCCGCCACCTGGGGCAGGGAGTTGGCGATGTTGATGACGCCCAGGTCCTTGCCGCGGTCCATCGCCTTCGGCAGTACGTCCGTCATCAGGGCGAAGTCCACCGACGTGAAGACCCCGAAGCCGACGCCGAGCAACGCCGCCGCGACGATCGCACCCGGCCAGGTCTGCCACAGGGCGAGCAGGCCCGTGGCCACCGCCATCAGCGTCCCCGCCCAGATCACGAACGGCTTGCGGCGCCCGACCCGGTCCGACCAGGCGCCGCCCACCACGACCGTGGCGAGCATCGTCACGCCGTTCACGGCCGTCAGGATCAGGACGCCCCCTTCGGGGTCGGAGCGGTGCAGGCGGTCCCGCAGGAAGTACAGAAGGTAGAGCAGCACCACCGAGTTGCTGACGTTGATCAGGAAGCGGGTCAGCCACGCCCAGGCCAGGTCCGGGTAGCGGCGCGGGCTCAGCCAGAAGGAGCCCGCGAACGACCGCCACACGAACGGCGGCCGGTCGGCGGCGTCGAGGCGCAGGTCCCGATGGCGTACGACATAGGGCAGCACGCCCGCCACCGTGAACACCGCACACGCCGCGTACCCCGCGACCGTCCCGCCCGTCACCGTCGCGAGGCCCGTCCCGACGACCACGCCGAGCAGCTGCGCCGCCCCGAGCCAGCCGCCCACCGAGCCGCGCTGGAGCCGCGGCACCCGGTCGGGGACGGCCGCCGTGACCGCGGCGAACGCCGCGTTCAGGGTGAGCTGGACCAGGCACCAGCCCGCCGCCATCCACCACACGGAGCCCGCCGCCGAGAGCAGCATGAGCGAGGCGGCGCCGCCCGCCGTGCCCGCCACGATCCACGGGGTGCGCCTGCCCCAGCGGGCCGTCGTGCGGTCCGAGAGCGCTCCGAAGAGCGGGTTCGCGGCCAGCGACACGACCGCGCCGACCCCCGTGACCCACGCGAGGACCGTCTCCTTCGACGTACCGGCCGGGGCCAGGTCCTCGGCCTGCACGGCGAGCAGGATCTGCAGCGGGCCGTACCAGCCCACCCAGATCGCGCCGTTGGCGACCGAGAGGGAGGTCGTCCAGCCCCGGCCGACCCGCTCGACCGGCTCCCGCAGGGCGGTGGCGGTCATGCGCGCTGCGCCCGCAGGGCCGCACGCAGCCACGCGTACGACGCCTTCGGGGTGCGCTCCAGCGTGGCCGTGTCCTCGAAGTCGACGTGCACGAGACCGAAGCGCTGCCGGTAGCCCTCCGCCCACTCGAAGTTGTCCATCAGGGACCAGACGAAGTAGCCGCGCACGTCCACGCCCTCCTCCAACGCCCGGTGCAGCGCCCGGAGATGGCCGTCGAGGTAGTCGATCCGCCGCTGGTCGTCGATTCCCTCGTACGAGCAGCCGTTCTCAGTGATCACCAGCGGCGGAAGCCGGTCGCCGTACCGGTCGCGGAAGCCGGTCAGGAGCTCGGTGAGCGACTCCGGGACCACCGGCCAGCCGAAGTCCGTCACCGGACGGCCCTCGATCTCCCTTGGCGTGAAGGGGAGTTCGGGCGGCAGCGTGAGCCCGGAGAATTCCGTCGGTGCCGCCGTCGCCGCCGGGAGCGGCGCGCCCACTTTCGTCGGCTGGTAGAAGTTGATCCCGTACCAGTCGACCGGCTCCGCGATGACCTTCAGGTCCGCATCGATGTCGTCGGCCGGCATCAACTCCGCGATGCCTTCGGGGTATCGGCCCAGGATCAGCGGGTCCGCGAACAGGCGGTTGAGGAGTACGTCGTAGAAGTCCGCCGCCTCCGTGTCCTCGGGCGAGGCGGACGCCGGCCAGGTGGGGCCGTGCGAGTTGGCGATGCCGATGTCCGTGGCACCGGCCGCGCGCAGCGCCCGTACGGCGAGACCGTGCGCGAGGAGCTGGTGGTGCGCCACCGGCAGCGCGTCGAACATGAGCTGCTCGCCGGGGGCGTGCTGGCCGAGCGCGTGGCCGAGGAGGGTGTGCTCTGCGGGTTCGTTGAGGGTGATCCACTTCTTGGCGCGGTCGCCGATGCGCCCCGCCACCACGGCCGCGTACTCGGCGAACCGCTCGGCCGTGTCACGACGCAGCCAGCCGCCCTCGTCGGCGAGTGCGAGCGGGGTGTCCCAGTGGAAGAGCGTGGGGACGGGGCTGACCCCTGCCGCGCACAGCTCGTCGACCAGGCGGTCGTAGAAGTCCAGGCCCGCGGCGCTCACCTCGCCCGCCCCGCCCGGCAGCACGCGCGGCCACGACACCGAGAAGCGGTACGCCCCCACCCCCAACTCCCGGATGAGCGCGACGTCTTCGCGGTAGCGGTGGTAGTGGTCGCAGGCCACGGCGGCCGTGGTGCCGTCCTTCACCCGGCCCGGCACCGCGGTGAACGCGTCCCAGACCGAGGGGCCGCGCTCGTCGACGGCGCCCTCGATCTGGTGAGCCGATGTGGACACCCCCCACAGGAAGTCGCGGGGGAACTGAGGTAGTGGTTCGCGCGCATCGCTCGCTGCCATGGGCGCGATCTTCCGTACGCCCGAGTACCGAAGTCAATGGGCGTGCCTCAGAAAAGGTGAACACCGCTCAAGTTTTACGAGCCCTTCTCACGAGCCCTTCTCGCGGCCCTTCTTACGCGCCCTCCTTGAGCACACGCGTGATGAGCTTCCGCTGCGGATCGGTCAGGCGTGGATCCGAGCAGTACACCGTGTGCCCGTCGACGGTGAGCTGGTAGTTGAAGCCGTCCGGCACCCCTATGGGCGGTGTGCCCCGGCCCTCGGCCATGGCCTCATCGGCCAGGGCCTGCCACTCGTGGGCATCGGGCAGACCCGAGGTGTCGACCTCGGCGTGCCGCTCGATGCCCGCGAATCCTCCCGTGCGCTTCACCTGGATACGCATGGGTCCTGTCTACTCCACTGGGTGGGCGGTCGGTAGCGCATCCGTCAGTCGGTGGCCGGGACCTTGACCGTGGACCAGGCGTCGATGACGGCCTTGAGCTCGTCGCCGTCGCCGTACTTCTCGCGCGCGGCGGCGACCGTCAGCCTTGCGAAGTCCTGGAAGGACGCGTCCTGCGCGAGCTCGCCGCCGGTCAGGACGGCGTACCAGATCTGTCCCGCCCGCTCCCAGGAGTGCCCGCCGAGCGCGTCGGAGACCAAGTAGAAGGCGCGGTTGGGGATGCCGGAGTTGATGTGGACGCCGCCGTTGTCGCGGCCCGTGCGGACGTAGTGGTCCATGTCGGCGGGCTGCGGGTCCTTGCCGAGCACGTCGTCGTCGTACGCCGAGCCGGGCTCCTTCATGGAGCGCAGTGCCTTGCCGGTGACGCGCGGGGCGAGCAGGCCCGCGCCGATCAGCCAGTCGGCGTCGGCGGAGGTCTGGCCGAGTGTGTACTGCTTGATCATCGAGCCGAAGACGTCCGCCATCGACTCGTTCAGGGCGCCCGGCTGGCCGAAGTACGTGAGGTTCGCCGTGTACTGCACGACACCGTGGGTGAGCTCGTGGCCGATGACGTCCACGGGGATGGTGAAGTCGAGGAAGATCTCGCCGTCACCGTCGCCGAACACCATCTGCTCGCCGTTCCAGAAGGCGTTTCCGTAGTCCTCGCCGTAGTGGACGGTCGCGTTCAGCGGCAGGCCGCTGCCGTCGATGGAGTTGCGCGCGTACGTCTTGTGGAACAGCTCGAAGGTCGCGCCGAGTCCCGCGTACGCGCGGTTGACGGTCGCGTCCTTGCCGGGCTTCTCGCCCTCGCCGCGGACCTTGCGGCCCGGCAGCTCGGTCTTGCGCTTGGCGTCGTAGATCGTGCGGTGGGGCTTGCCGTCCGCCGCTTCCTTGGGGGGCGTGACGGAGGGGGCGCCGATGACCGTGGTCAGGCGGCGGTGGGTGCGCTCGATGGAGTCCCGTTCCAGGGTGCGGCGGGCGGGACCCGCGAGCGCGGCGTCGTCACTCTGGGCCAGAGTGTCGAGCAGGTGGGGCGGAATGATGGTGCAGAAGACAGGCTCGAAGCCTGGATTGGTGGCCATGGCGGCAATGTGGCACTGGGTCATGCCGCTGTCACTACCTGCAACCATGATTAGTGAAATAGAGGTATTGATCACCTCTTACCCGTAACCTGACAGCGATCCCGCATACTGATACGCACCCGCGCACACAGCGCGGCTCGGCTAGGCTGCGGAGCATCATGCGTTACGGGCTGCTTCTCCTTAGCTGCCGCGGCGAGGGCCTGTAGTCGAGGCCGACCCCCTCCCCGCGGAGTTCGGTGTTGCTCGCGAAGCGACCGTCGGCCGTCCTTAAGGACACTCCCGAGGAGCCCCCGCATCATGGCCATCAAGCCGAATCTGCAGCGCGCCACGTCCATGCCGATCCACAAGTACGGGCAGTACGAGCAGGTCGACATCCCCGACCGCACGTGGCCCGACAACCGGATCACGGTCGCTCCCCGCTGGCTCTCCACGGACCTGCGTGACGGCAACCAAGCGCTGATCGACCCGATGTCCCCCGCCCGTAAGCGCGAGATGTTCGACCTGCTGGTCCGCATGGGCTACAAGGAGATCGAGGTCGGCTTCCCCTCGTCGGGCCAGACCGACTTCGACTTCGTACGGTCGATCATCGAGGACGGCGCGATCCCGGACGACGTCACGATCTCCGTCCTGACGCAGGCCCGCGAAGAGCTGATCGCCCGCACCGTCGAGTCGCTGGTCGGCGCCAAGCGCGCCACCGTCCACCTGTACAACGCGACCGCGCCCGTCTGGCGCGAGGTCGTCTTCCGTGGCTCGAAGGACGCGGTCAAGCAGATCGCCGTCGACGGCACGCGCCTGGTCATGGAGTACGCCGAGAAACTGCTGGGCCCCGAGACGGTCTTCGGCTACCAGTACAGCCCCGAGATCTTCACGGACACCGAGCTGGACTTCGCCCTGGAGGTCTGCGAGGCCGTCTGTGACGTGTGGCAGCCCGCGGAGGGCCGCGAGATCATCCTCAACCTGCCCGCCACGGTGGAGCGTTCGACGCCCTCCACCCACGCGGACCGCTTCGAGTGGATGTCCCGCAACCTGACCCGCCGCGAGCACGTCTGCCTGTCCGTCCACCCGCACAACGACCGCGGCACCGCCGTCGCCGCCGCCGAACTGGCCATCATGGCCGGCGCCGACCGCATCGAGGGCTGCCTGTTCGGGCAGGGCGAGCGCACCGGCAACGTCGACCTGGTCACGCTGGGCATGAACCTCTTCTCGCAGGGCGTCGACCCGCAGATCGACTTCTCCGACATCGATGAGATCCGCCGCACCGCCGAGTACTGCAACCAGATGGAGGTCCACCCGCGCCACCCGTACGCAGGTGACCTCGTCTACACCGCCTTCTCCGGCTCCCACCAGGACGCCATCAAGAAGGGCTTCGAGGCGATGGGCGTCCGGGCCGAGCAGCAGGGCAAGACGGTCGACGACATCGAGTGGGCCGTCCCGTACCTGCCCATCGACCCCAAGGACGTCGGCCGTTCGTACGAGGCCGTGATCCGCGTCAACTCGCAGTCCGGCAAGGGCGGCATCGCCTACGTCCTGCAGAACGACCACAAGCTGGACCTGCCGCGCCGCATGCAGGTCGAGTTCTCCAAGATCATCCAGACGAAGACCGACACCGAGGGCGGCGAGGTCACGCCGGACGCGATCTGGGGCATCTTCCAGGACGAGTACCTGCCCAACCCCGCCAACCCGTGGGGCCGCATCCAGGTCAAGAACGGCCAGACCACCACGGACAAGGACGGCACGGACACGCTGACCGTCGAGGCGACCGTCGACGGCGAGGACACGGTCCTGACCGGCACCGGCAACGGCCCGATCTCGGCCTTCTTCCACGCATTGCAGGGCATCGGCATCGACGTACGCCTCCTGGACTACCAGGAGCACACGATGAGCGAGGGAGCCTCCGCGCAGGCCGCGTCGTACATCGAGTGCGCGATCGGCGACAAGGTCCTGTGGGGTATCGGCATCGACGCGAATACGACACGCGCCTCCCTGAAGGCCGCCGTTTCCGCGGTGAACCGCGCGGCTCGCTGACCAGCGCCGCACGCCTCCTCAACGCACCGCGCAAGCGCCGGACGGGCTCGAATGGGCCCGTTCGGCGCTTTTGCGTGGGGCCGTGTCCAGGTCGTCTACCGGCCATCTCTCGTGCAGGGTGCTGACGCCACATCAACAATGTGGCTAACATCACGCCCAACGCGGCAATGTTGCCGGGGCGTTACGGAGGTGCGTGGTGCTGCCAGATCGGGGACGAAACGGCCGGGACTCCCGCATCTTCGCCACGCCCGTTTCACGCGGGCGGGTCCTGCGCAGGCGCGTGATCGGCGTGCATACGGCCTGGACCACCGTCGGTGACGGCGAGTTCTTCTGTCCGGGCTGCGGCGGTGACCGCAACTACCAGCGCCGCACCGGCCGTCGCCGCTTCGTCCTGCTCGGCGTCCCGGTCCTGCCGCGCGGCACCGCGGGCCCCGTCGTCGAGTGCGCCGCCTGCGGCGACCACTTCGGCACGGACGTCCTCGACCACCCCACCACCACACGCCTGTCGGCCATGGTCCGCGACGCCGTGCACACCGTCGTCCTCGCGATCCTCGCCGCGGGCGGCACCTCGTCGCGCACGACGCTCGACGCGGCCGTCGGCGCACTGCGCGGCGCGGGGTACGACGACTGCTGCGAGGAACAGCTCGTCGCGCTCGTCGAGGCGCTCGCCGCCGACACCGGCCGCGCGACCGTGCCCGACTGCGGGCCCGGACTGGCCATAGAACTCCACGAGGCGCTCGGCCCGTTGGCCCCGCACCTCGCCCCCGCCGGGCGTGAGGCGCTCCTTATTCAGGGCGCGCGCATCGCACTCGCCGACGGCCCGTACACCCCCGCCGAGCGCGAGGTGCTCGCCACGGCGGGCGGCGCGCTGACCATCGGCGCGGACGAGGTGACACGGCTGATGGTGGCGGCGCGGACGACGCACTTCTGAGCTCCGCCGGTTTCCTGGCGGGCCGGGCCCGTACTCCCGCGGGAGTAGTGCCGCCCCTCCGCCTCCCTGCGCCGTACGCCCCAACTCGCCCTCGCGCCCGACGGATCGCGCGGCACCCTCCGGAAGGGTTGGCACTGAACCTGCCAACCTGCCGGAAGGAGGCCCGTCATGCGGGCCGAACAGACCACCGCACGACGGCGACGAGCCGTGCCCTGGGTGTTCCTCGGGCTGTGGATAGCCGTCATGGCGCTCGCCGGGCCCTTCGCGTCGAAACTGGCCGACGCCCAGCAGGACCAAGTCGTCGACTACCTCCCCGCCAGCGCCGACTCCACCGAAGTGGCCAAGATCCAGGCGCAGTTGCCCGGCGGCGAGGCCACCGAGCTGGTGCTCGTCTACCACCGTGACGGAGGCCTGACCGCCGCCGACCGCGAGGCGGCCGCCGCCCAGGTCGCCGAGATCGGCCAGGCCCACGAGCTGACGGCCGCCCCGCACGCCGTACCGTCCAAGGACGGCACCACGCTCATGTACCCCGTGGCGAGCACCGAGCCGGGCCAGGACGAGAAGCTCAGGGACGCGCTCGTCGACGACGTACGCGAAGTCGCCCACAGCGAAGGCGGGTTGAACGTCGACGTGGGCGGCTCGGGGGCGCTCGACACCGACGCGGGCAAGGTCTACGACTCCCTCGGCGGACCCCTGCTCTACACCACCGCCGGAGTGGTCGCGCTGCTCCTGATCCTCATCTACCGCAGCCCGTTCCTGTGGCTCGTGCCGCTCGCCGTCGCGGGCATCGCGGACTACCTGGCGATGGGCGTCGCCTACGGACTGCACGAAGGCTTCGGGACGTCCGTCACCGGCCAGAGCAGCGGCGTGATGACGATCCTCGTGTTCGGCGCGGGAACGGACTACGCGCTGCTCATCGTCTCCCGCTACCGCGAGGAACTGCGCAGGATCGAGCGCCCCTACGACGCGATGGTCGCCGCCCTGAAGGGATGCGGCCCTGCCGTGCTCGCCTCGTCGGGGACGGTCGCGGCCGGGCTCTTCTGCCTGCTCGCCGCCGACCTCAACAGCAGCCGGGGCATGGGCCCGCTGGGCGCGGTCGGCGTGCTGTGCGCGCTCCTCGCGATGCTGACGCTGCTGCCCGCGCTCCTCGTCCTGCTCGGACGGCGCGTGTTCTGGCCGCTCGTACCGGCCTTCGGCAGCGAGCCCAAGCAGCGGCGCAGCCTCTTCTCCATGATGGGCAGCTCCGCGGGGCGCAGGCCCCTCACCGTACTCGCGGGCGGCGCCGTGCTGCTCGGCGCGCTCGCCCTGGGGGCGCTGAACCTGCCGGGCGCGCTGAAGCAGGAGGACTCCTTCACCAAGACGCCCGACTCCGTCACCGCGATGGAGACCCTCGCCAAGGCCTACCCCGAGCGCGGCACCCAGCCCATCACCGTGATGACGCCCGAGGACCGCGCCACCGCGGCCCTCGCCGACATCAAGGGCACGAAGGGCGTGGACAGCGCGGAGAAGGGACGTACGGCCAAGGGCTGGACGGAGATCTCCGTCATCGCGACGGCCGCGCCCGAGTCGGCGGGCGAGACGGAGACGATCAAGGCGCTGCGGGCCGACCTCGACGGCTCGTACGTAGGCGGCTCCAGCGCCCAGCAGCTCGACCTGAAGGACACGAACGACCGTGACCGCCTGATCATCGTGCCGCTGGTCCTCGCGGCGGTGCTGCTGATCCTGGTGGCCCTGCTGCGCTCCCTCGTCGCGCCGTTGCTGCTCCTTGTCGCCGTGGTCGCGGTGTGGGGGGCCTCGCTCGGCATCGCGGGCCTGGTCTTCGAGCCGCTGTTCGGCTTCGAGGGCACGGACCCGGGGCTGGGGCTGCTCTCCTTCGTGTTCCTCGTCGCGCTGGGCGTCGACTACGGCATCTTCCTGATGCACCGCATGCGGGAGGAGTCCCTCGCCGGTGCCGAGCCGGGGGCCGCCGCGCTGACCGCGCTGCGGACGACGGGCGGCGTCATCGCGTCGGCGGGCCTCGTGCTCGCGGCGACGTTCGCCGTGCTCACCAACATGCCGCTGGTGCAGCTGGTCGAGCTGGGCTTCGTGATCGCGGTCGGGGTGCTGCTCGACACGTTCCTGGTGCGGACGTATCTGGTGACGAGTGCGAGCGTGGCGCTCGGCCGGAAGGTGTGGTGGCCGGGGAGCCTGTCGCGTCCCGTGCAGTCCGCGGGCCCGGCCCTCGACCCCGAGCCCCAACGGGTCCCCGCCCCTTGACCGTTGACCGCATCGGGGCGCCCCTTCCCTGCCGGAGGGGCGCCCTCGTACGGGAGGATGCAGCTGTGGGGGACATACCGCAGTTCCAGGGGAGGGCGCCGGCGCCGCGTGGCGTGCTCGCCTTCACGGGGGCCGTGCCCGGCACTCGGCGTGCGCTGCGCACCGACGCGCTGTTCGCGGCGGCGCTCGCGGTGCTGTCCGCCGCTCTCGCCGTGTTCGTCGAGGACGGGGTGCGGCCCGATCTCCTCGGGTGGACCCTGCTCCTGTGCGCGCACGTGCCGCTGGCGTGGCGACGCGGCCGTCCGCTGCTTGCCCTGCTCGGGGTGATCGCCTTCATAGCTCCGTACCACGCCGTCGACTACACACACATGGCCGCCGTCCCGGTCGGCATGGTCGCGCTCTACACGGTGGCCGCCTCCGGGCGCCCGCGCCGCGCCCTGATCACCGGCCTCCTCGTCGTGGGCATCACGCTGACCGTCAACGCGAGCGTGGAACCGCACCAGGTGGGCGAGGTGCTCAGGATCTCGGGCTGGATCGTGTCGGTACTGCTGCTCGGCGTGTACGTGCGCATCCACCGCCAGTACGTCACCTCCGTACTGGAGCGTGCCGAGCGGGCGGAGCGTACGCGCGAGGAGGAGGCGCGGCGGCGGGTCGCCGAGGAGAGGCTGCGGGTCGCCCGCGACCTGCACGACCTGCTCGCGCACAGCATCACTCTGGTCGGCGTCCAGACGTCCGTGGCGGCGCATGTCCTCGCCGCCGACCCGGAGCGGCTGGACCGGGCGGCGGTGGCGAAGGCGCTCGACGACATCGCGGACACCTGCCGTTCGGCACGGGGTGAACTCCGGGCCACGCTGGAGGTGTTGAGGGCTGGGTCCTCCGAGGAGTCGCGGGGCCCGCTGCCGGGTCTTGACGGCCTCGCGGATCTGGCGCAGGCGGCGCGGACGTCTGGGGCCGAGGTCGATCTTGCGGTGGCGGAGGCCGATGCGCCGCCCGCCGTGGGCGCGGCGGCCTACCGGATCGTGCAGGAGGCGCTGACGAACGCGGTGCGGCACGGCGGTCCGGGGCTCACCATCCGGGTGGAGATCCGCACGGCGGACGCGGCGCTGCGGGTGACGGTCACGGACGACGGGGACGGCCGGGTCGCCGACGACCCCTCGCACACTCCTGGCTTCGGCCTGGTGGGGATGCGGGAGCGGGCCCGGAGCGTGGGCGGCACGTTGGAGGCGGGGCCTCGCGAGGGCGGGGGATTCGGGGTGTCGGCCGTGCTGCCGCTGGTTCCTGTCGGCCTGGGAGGGCTTGGATGACGATTCGTGTGCTGCTCGCCGACGATCAGACGCTGGTACGGGCGGCGTTCGCGATGCTGGTCGAGTCCGCGCCGGACATGGAGGTGGTGGGGCAGGCCGGGACGGGGCGTGCGGCGGTCGACCTGGCCAGGTCGGAGCGGGCTGACCTGATCGTGATGGACATCCGGATGCCGGATCTGGACGGGATCGAGGCGACGCGGCTGCTCGCGGAGGACGAGGATCTGGCCGGGGTGAAGGTGTTGATGCTGACGACGTACGACACGGATGAGCATGTCGTGGAGGCGTTGCGGGCCGGGGCGTCCGGGTTCTTGGTCAAGGACACGAAGCCGGGGGAGTTGCTGGAGGCGATCCGTACGGTGGCGGCGGGGGAGTCCCTGCTTTCGCCGGGCCCGACTTCGCGGTTGATTGCCAGGGTTCTGCGGGCGCCGGCCGAGGTCGCCTTGCCGGAGGCGCTGGCAGGGCAGTTGAGCGAGCGGGAGTGTCAGGTGCTCGCGTTGGTGGCGCGGGGGCTGAACAACTCGGAGATCGCGGAGGCGTTGGGGCTGAGTCCGCTGACCGCGAAGACTCATGTCAGCCGGATCATGGGGAAGTTGGGGGTTCGGGACCGGGCGCAGCTGGTGATTGTGGCGTATGAGTCGGGGTTGGTTCGGCCGGGGGTGGAGGGGTCGGCGTAGGGCGTACCCTGCGGGGCTTTCCCCAATCCCACCCCTTCCCGGCTGCATCTATTGGCGGCTTCGCCGCGCAGGGGGCTCCGCCCCCAGACCCCCGGTCCTCAAACGCCGGACGGCTGAAAGATTTCCCCGGACCGGCGGAGAATCTCAGCCCGTCCGGCGTTTGAGGACGAACTCGGCGAAGCCGGTGATGACGGCACGCAAGGCCCCCGCGCCAGAGCGGGTTTTCGGGAAGGGGCGGGGTTGGGGACTAGAAAGACCGTTACAACAACCCAGCCCCCGCCAAAAACTTCCCCACCCGCTCAACCTCTCCGGAAGACAACGGAACCTGCGGCTCCGCAGTAACCGGACAGGAAATCACCCCCCGCAGATACAGCGCCGCCTTAAAGGCGCCCAGCGCCGAAGAGCTGCCCCCCATCCGCCCCGCATCCCCCACCCGCACCATCCCGAAGAGCCCGCACAACCGCTCCTGCTCCACCCGCGCCCGCACCCAGTCCCCCTCCCGGCAGTAGCGGTAGAGCCGCGCATACCCCTCCGGGTCCACGTTCCCGAGCCCCGGCACCACCCCGTCCGCCCCCATCGCAAGCGCCGCGTCCACCGTCGTCTCCGAGCCCGTCAGGACACTGAAGCCGGACACATCCGCCCGGCCCCGCGCCCCGAGCACCACCTCCCGGAAGTTCCCCTCCTCCCCGCTGGAGTCCTTCAACCCGGCAAGCACCCCCTCCGACGCCAGTTCCAGGACCAGCTCCGCGTCCAGCTTGGAGTGGACGGCCACCGGGAGGTCGTACGCGAAGACCGGCACCGGCGACCTGCCCGCCACCAGGCGGAAGTGGCGTGCCACCTCCGCCGGATGCGTGCGCGTGTAGAAGGGGGCCGTCACGACCACCCCGTCCGCCCCCGCCTCCGTCACCGAACGGACGTGGTCCAGGACCCTTGGCGTCGCCATGTCGATCGCCCCTGCGAGGACCGGGAGTTGGCCCCCGACATGCCCCGCCACCGTCTCGATCACGACCCTCCGCTGCGCATCCGTCAGATACGCCGCCTCCGACGACGAGCCGAGGACGAAGAGGCCGTCCACGCCCCCCTCGACCAGATGGTCGATCAGTCTCGTCAGCGACGACGTGTCCACCTCGTGGTCCGGTGTCAGAGGCGTGCAGACGGGCGGAACGACACCGGTCAGCGGGGTGGGCATGGTCATGGAGTCTCCCTGGGGCTCGCGTCCGTGGCGGCGGACTGGATCACTAGCTCGTGCGTGGACTGGCCGTCCCGTACGGGGTGGTGGCAGCGGTAGCGGTGCCCGGACCCCTCCGTCGACGCGAAGTCCGGCATGGTGGAGGCGCAGGCGTCGTCCGCCTTCCAGCACCGCGTGCGGAACGGGCATCCGCTCGGCGGGCGCGTGGCCGACGGCACCGGGCCGACGAGCGGGATCGGGTCGATGGGGTCCAGAAGGCCGGGCGTCGCCGAGAACAGGGCCCGTGTGTACGGGTGGCGGGCTCGGTCCAGGATCTCCTGTGCCGGCGACTCCTCCACGATTCTGCCCAGATACATCGTGATGACCCGGTCGCTCATCCGCCGCACCGTCTGGATGTCGTGCGAGACGAAGACCAGGGCGAGGCCGAGGCGTTCCTTCAGGTCCAGGAGGAGGTTGAGGATCTGGGCGCGCACGGAGACGTCCAGGGCGCTCGTCGGCTCGTCCGCCACCACGAGCTCCGGTTCCAGCGCCAGCGCACGGGCGATCGCCACGCGCTGCCGCTGCCCGCCGGAGAGCTGTCCGGGAAGACCGTCCGCCAGGACCGTGGGGAGGCCGGCCAGGGACATCAACTTACGTACGCGGGCGTCGCGTTGGGTGGTCGTCCCCATCCTGTGTACGTCCAGTGGGTCCCTGAGGATCTGCCGCACCGTCAGCCTGCGGTTCAGGGCGGTCGACGGGTCCTGGAAGATCATGGCGGTGTTCCTGCCGATCGCGGCCCGTCGCTCGGCGGGTTTCATCGTCCACAGGTCCCGGCCGCGGAACGACACCGTGCCCGCCGTGGGCGGCTGCACCCCCACGAGGACCTTCGCGAGCGTCGACTTGCCGCACCCCGACTCGCCCACGACGCCCACCGTCTCGCCGGGCGCGATGGTCAGGTCGGCGCCGGTCAGGGCGTACACGCGATCACGCGAGAACAGTCCGCCCGAGCGAGCGCGGTGCACGACGTGCGCGTCGGAGAGGGTGATCAGGTCTTCGGCGGTCACTTGAGGGCCTCGCTTCCCCTGGGCTGCGGTACCTGCGGCGGACGGCCCGCCGGGTGGTGGCAGGCGATGGAATGCCGTGCCCCGCCCACGAGTTCGGGCGCCGTCGTGCGGCACACCTCGCTCGCCAGGGGGCACCGGTCCGCGAACCGGCAGCCCGCGGGGAAGTCGGCGGGCGAGGGCACGACGCCCTTGATCTGGGTCAGGCGTTCCGCCGCCGATTCGAGCGAGAGCACCGAGCCGAGCAGGCCGCGGGTGTAGTGGTGCGACGGTGCCTCGACGAGGTCCGCCGTCACGCCCGTCTCGACGATCTGGCCGCCGTACATCACCACCACCCGGTCGGTGACGTCCGCGACCAGGGCCAGATCGTGTGAGACGAGGATCAGGGCGAAGCCCAGCTCCTCGCGCAGGCGCAGAAGGAGCTGGATCACCTGGGCCTGCACCGTCACGTCCAGGGCCGTCGTCGGTTCGTCCGCCACGATCAGCTTCGGGTCGCGGGAGAGCGCCATCGCGATCAGGACGCGCTGGCGCTGGCCGCCGGAGAGTTCGTGCGGATAGCTGCGCAGGGTGCGGTCCGGGTCGAGGCCGACCAGTTCGAGGAGCTCGACCGCCGTGCGGCGCCCACCTCTTCGTACGACCTGTTTGAGCTGGGAGCGGACCGTCATCGCGGGGTTCAGGGACGACAGCGCGTCCTGGTAGATCATCGCCATGTCGTGGCCGAGCAGCCGCCTGCGGGTGCGCATCGGCATGCCGAGCAACTGCTCGCCGTTGAAGGTGACTTGGCCGCTGACCCGGGCGCCCTTCGGCTCCAGGCCCATCACGGTCAGCGCGGTGAGCGACTTGCCGCAGCCCGACTCGCCGACCAGGCCGAGCACTTCACCGGGCCGTACGTGGAAGCTGATGCCGTCGACGATGTCCACGCCGCCGTGGCGCGCGTCGAATCCGATCGCGAGATCGGAGACGGTCAGGACCGGATCGCCCTCCGGCAGGGGGCGTGCGCGTGAGCGCAGGCGCTGGGCCGCCTCCGTCAGGCCCGGCAGCTCAAGGACCTTGCCGCTGCCCGGCTCGGGGGCTTCGAGGGCGTCCTCCTTGCGGGCCGCGCCCGGCACGTCGCGCGTCGCGGGCGCCGCCCACGCGTCGGAGACGCCCTCGGAGAGGATGTTCAGGGCCAGGACCGTGATCAGCATCAGGAGGCCGGGGAAGACCGTCGCCCACCAGCCGCCGAGCAGCACCATGTTCTTGCCGTCGGCGATGACGCTGCCCCAGGACGGGTCCGGGGGCCGCACGCCCGCGCCGATGAAGGACAGCGAGGCCTCGAAGACGATGGCCTCGGCGACCTGCACCGTGCAGAACACCAGGATGGGCGCGGCGCAGTTGATGGCCACGTGCTTGATGAGGATGTGCGGGGTGCGGGCGCCGACGATGCGTTCGGCGACGACATAGTCCTCGCCGTACTGATCCATCACGTTCGCGCGCACGACCCGAGCGATCGGCGGTGTGAACAGGAACGCGATCGCGCAGATCAGTACGAGGATGCCGCCTCCGAAGACCGCCACGAGCACCGCCGCGAGCGCGATCCCGGGGAACGCCATGACGACGTCCAGGCACCGCATCAGGGTCTCGTCGACCGCCTTGCGCGAGGTCGCCGCGATCGCGCCGAGCACCGCGCCGACGATCAGGGCGAGCAGTGTGGCCCCGAGCCCGATCGCGAGCGACCAGCGAGCCCCGTACATGAGCCTGCTGAGGATGTCCCTGCCGAGGCTGTCCTGCCCCATCCAGTGGTCGGCCGAGGGGTGACCCGTGCCGTCGACCTGCGGCTGCTGGTCGAGCGGGTCGTGCGGGGCGATCAGCGGCGCGAAGAGCGCCACGAGGACGACCACGCCGACGACGCCCACCGCGATCCGGGAGAGGACCGGCAGCCTGCGCAGCGAGCGCAGGCGGATCCCGGGCCGCGAGAGCCGCTCGGTCAGAGCCTTGCGCGACGTGATCATCAGGCGGTCCCCCTCAGGCGCGGATTGACCAGCAGATGGAGGATGTCGAGGACCAGGTTCACGACCACGAACCCGACGGCCGTCGTGATGACGACCCCCTGCACGACGGCCGGGTCGCCGTTCTTCACGGCGTCGATCATCAGCTTGCCCATGCCGGGCAGCGAGAAGATCGTCTCGATGACGACCGCGCCGCCCAGCAGATAGCCGACGCGCAGGCCGAGCACGGTCAGCGGGTTGATGAGGGCGTTGCGCAGGACGTTGCGGCCGACGACCACGACCGGTGGCAGGCCGCTGCCGATCGCCGTCCGTACGTAGTCCTTGTCGAGCTCCTCGACCACCGCCGTGCGGATGATGCGGGTGAGCCCGGCGGCCACCGGCAGGGAGAGCGCGAGGGCGGGGAGCGTCATCGACTTGAGCCAGCCGGTGAAGGAGTCGGCGGGGTTGACGTATCCGCCGGTCGGGAACCAGCCCGCCTCCACCGCCAGGTACTGGATCATGAGCAGTGCCAGCCAGAAGCCGGGCGCCGCCACACCGGTCAGCGAGATGACGCGGATGAGCTGGTCGGGGAGCCGGTCGCGGTAGATCGCGGCGGTCACACCGAGCAGAACTGAGATGACGACCGCGATGCCGAGCCCCATGAAGGTCAGCTGCATGGTCAGGGGAAGCGCGGTGGTGACCTGGTCCACCACCGGTGAGCGGGTGAGCACGCTGATGCCCATGTCGCCCTGGACCAGATCGCCTACGAAGGCGAAGTAGCGCACCGGCAGCGGATCGAGCAGGCCGTTGTCCTCGCGGAACTGCTGGAGCTGCTCCTCGGTCGGATTGGCGCCCTGGTAGAAGGCCGACGCCGGATCGATGTCCGAGAACCGCATCACGAGGAAGACGAACAGGACGATGCCGAGCAGCAGCGGGATGAGCAGGGCGAGGCGGCGGGCCAGAATTCTGACGATCGCGGTCACGTCTGTGTGACTCCCAACGACAGTGCTGAAAGGGCTACTTGGCCCACTTGGCCTGGAGGAGGTTGATGCCCGGATAGGGCTGGGCCTTGATGCCGGTGAGCTTCTTCGGGTCCCAGGCGGTCATCAGCTCGTTGTGGACGACCGGGTAGATCACCGCCTCTTCGGCGACGATGTCGATGTAGTCCTGGACCATGGCTTTCTTCTTGGTGGCGTCGGGCTCGCGCGTCGCCTGGTCCATGTCCTTGAAGAGCTTCTTGGCGGTGGAGTTGTCCGCCCAGCGGGCGTAGCCCATCCACAGGTTCTCGGGGCCGTAGTTGTAGTGCATGATCAGGTCGGGGTCGATGCCGAACTGGTTGGGGTTCGACGCTGCCGCGACGATCTGGTAGTCCTTCTTCTGGTCCATCTTGGTGAAGACGGCCGTGGTCTCCTGCGGGTCGAGCGTCGTCTTGACGCCGATCGCGTCCCACGAGGCCTTGATGGTCGGCAGACAGTCGACGATCCAACTCACGTTCACCGCCATGAGGTTGATCGACAGATCCTTGACCCCGGCCTCCTTCAGGAGCGCCTTCGCTTTCTTCGGGTCGTACGCGTAGACCGTCTTCGCGGGCCGGTAGGCGGGGTTGGACTCGTTGAGGAACGAGGTCGACGCCTTGCCGTGGCCCTTGAGCGCGACCTCGATCATCTTCTCGGTGTCGATGGCGTAGTGCAGGGCCTGGCGCACGCGCACGTCGTCGAAGGGCTTGTGCGCGGTGTTGAACATCAGGAACAGGTTGTTCATCCCCGCCCCGCCCTCGACGGTGAGCCCGCCCTTCTTGAGCTGCTCGATGTTGGCGTACGGGATGTTGTCCGCGATCTCCGAGTCGGCGCTGCCGCCGGAGATCTTCGCGACGCGGGGCGCCGCGTCCACGATGGTCAGCCAGTTCATCTTCTTGAAGGCGGCCTTGCGGGGGCCGTTGTAGTCGTCGAAGGCCTCGAAGGTGGTGTTGGACTTCGGGGCGTGCGACGCCTGCTTGTACGGTCCCGAGCCCACTGCCTTGCCCTTGGTCGCGTCGTCCCAGGCGCCGGGCTTGGAGAAGACGTGCTTCGGCATGATCTTGGCGAGGGAGAGGCGGGCGAGGCCGTCCGGGAACGGGAACTTCAGGACGAGCTCGACGGAGGTCGCGTCGACCTTCTTGACCTCCTTCAGCCAGCTCTCGAAGAAGCCCTTGGCCAGGGTCTGCGTCTTCGGGTCCAGGATGCGGTCGAAGACGAAGACCACGTCGTCGGCGGTGACGGGCTTCCCGTCGTGCCACTTGGCGCCGGGCCGCAACGTGAACTTCCAGGTGGTGGCCTTGTCGTCGGTGGGGATCTCCGTGGCGAGCGCGGCATAGGGCTCGCGGGTGATGGGGTCGGTGTTGAGCAGCCCCTCGTAGATGTGTTCGTTGCCGGCCATCGCGAACGCGGACGCGGTCTGCGTCGGGTCCCAACTGCCGTCGTTCCCATAGCCGATGACGGCGGTGAGGGTGGAGTCTCCGCCCTTCCCGCCACCCCCTCCGGCGTCGTTCGTGGACTCGGGTCCCGACGAGCAGGCGGAGAGCGTGGTGGTGATGGCGGCGGCCGCGCCCAGCGCACCGGTGTACTTGAGGAAGGACCGGCGGTCCGGTGCGGGCCCGGTGTGTCCGGTGGAGCCGATCGGCCCGAGGGGCCCGGTGGAGCCGGTGCGGGTCTTCTGGTCGCTCACTGTGTCTCCCTTGAGAGATCCCACGTCCTACGTCGTGGTGGCGTGGCGACCATAAGAGCGCCGCGAAGGCCGGTCAAGAGATCGCGCACGGATCCGAATCCGGGCCGCATGCGGGCCGTCCCGAACGATGTTGGTCCGGAGGTGGGACGTGGGATGTCATCCGTGCCTACGATGTGCCGCATGCCTCAGGAGCCAGTCCGCGAACGGCGCGTGGGCAGCCAAGTCCAGCGCGAAGTCATGCAGTTGATACTCGATCGCAGGCTCCGGCCGGGCGCGCTGCTGCCCACCGAGGCCGAGCTGATGGAAGAGCTGGGGGTCAGCAGGAACTCGGTGCGCGAGGCGCTCAAGGCGCTCCAGGCCCTGGACATCGTGGAGATCAGACACGGCTACGGGACGTACGTGGGCCAGGCGTCACTGACCCCGCTGGCCGACGGCCTCACGTTCCGTACGTTGGTTCAACTAGCCGACGACACCCGCGCGTTGGAGGAGATCCTCCAGGTGCGGGAGGTCCTTGAGGAGGGCCTGGTGCGGCGCGTCGCGGTGCTGCTCACGGACGAGGAGCTGAGCCAACTGGAGGCCCTTGTCCGGAAGATGGAGGAGGCGGCGGACGCGGGTGGGGCCTTCCCGGAGCTGGACCGCGAGTTCCACGAGACGCTCTACCGCTCCCTGGGCAACGAGCTGGTGCCGCAGCTGCTCGGCGCGTTCTGGAACGTCTTCAACCGGGTGGCGGGGGTGCGCGGGTGGGCCCGCGATCCGGCGCCCGACGTGACGGTGAGCAGGCACCGGGACATCGTGACGGCGCTGCGGGCGCGGGACGTGGAGGGGGCTCAGCGGGCGATGGCGGATCATTTCAGGGGGATCGAGGCGCGGTCGGGCCAGGAGTCGAGGGGGGTCGGATGAGACTGAGTTATTTCTATGACCGGGTTACGTCTCTGGCTTACGGCGGCGACTACAACCCCGAGCAGTGGGGCCCGGAAGTCCACGCCGAGGACGCCGAGTTGATGCGCGAGGCGGGCGTGAACCTCGTGACGCTAGGGATCTTCTCCTGGGCGAAGACGGAGCCGACCCCGGGTGCGTACGACTTCACCTGGCTGGACGGTCACATGGACCGCCTGGCCGAGACAGGCGTCGCGGTCAGCCTCGCCACGATGACGGCGTCCCCGCCACCGTGGCTGACGCGCCTGCACCCTTCGACCCTCCCCGTGACGGAGGACGGCGTCCGCCTGCACCCCGGCTCCCGCCAGCACTGGTGCCCGTCGAGCCCGGTGTACCGCCGATACGCCGTGCGCCTGACGGAACGCCTGGCCACGCGCTACGGCACGCACCCGGCCCTCGCGCTCTGGCACATCGGCAACGAATACGGCTGCCACATCTCACGCCACTGCCACTGCGAGGTGTCGACGGCGGCGTTCCGCACCTGGCTGCGCGAGCGCTACGGGACGGTGGCGGCGCTGAACGACGCGTGGTCGACGGACTTCTGGTCGCAGCGGTACGGCACGTTCGAGGAGATCCACACCCCGCGCAAGGCCCCGTCGTTCCGCAACCCGTCCCAGCAACTGGACTACTGGCGCTTCGCCTCGGACGAGCTCCTCGCGTGCTACCTGGCGGAGAAGGAGGTCCTGACCCGCATCACACCGGACGTACCGGTGACGACGAACTTCGTCCCGGTGGCGAAGACACTCGACCTGTTCGCCTGGGCGCCACACCTGGACGTGGTGTCGTACGACTCGTACCCGGACCCGCACGATCCGGATGCGCTCCACCGAACAGCCTTCTCGTACGACGTCATGCGCGGCCTGAAAGGCGGCCGGCCGTGGCTGCTCCTAGAACAGGCGCCGGGGGCGGTGAACTGGCGCGAGCGCAACGGCAGGAAGCCACCGGGCCGGATGCGCCTGGACAGCTGGCAGGCGGTGGCGCACGGGGCGGACTCGGTGCTGTTCTTCCAGTGGCGGCAGTCGCGCGGGGGAGCGGAGAAGTTCCACTCGGCGATGGTGCCGCACGGGGGCCGCGAGACGCGGATCTTCCGGGAGGTAAGTGAACTGGGCGCGGAACTGGCGGCGCACCCCGCCCTGCTGGGCTCACGCCCCGAGCGGGCGGACGCGGCGCTGCTCCTGGACTGGCCGAGCTGGTGGGCCCTGGAACTGGACGCGCACCCGAGCAAGGACGTGACGCTCCTGGAGGCGGCCCTGGCCCACCACAAGCCGCTGTACGAGGCGTCGGTGGCCTGCGACGTGGTCCCGGTGGACGGGGACTTGACCGAGTACCGCCTGCTCCTGATCCTCAACCTCTACTCGGTCTCACAGGAGACCGCAGAACGAATCCGCGCGTACGTACGTGAGGGCGGCACCCTGGTCATGTCCTACTTCTCCGGAATCACGGACGAACACGACCGCGTCCACCTGGGCGGCTACCCGGCCCCCTTCCGCGAGTTGCTCGGTCTCCGCGTGGAGGAGTTCGACCCGCGCCCGGACGGCACGTGGGCGGAGGAGATCCACTTGGAGGGCGCGGAGGCGGTGAGCACGTTCCCGGGCGGAGGCGCCCCTGCGGTGACGCGCCACGCGTACGGCGAGGGGGTCGCCTGGTACCTGGGCACGCGGCCCGCCCCCAAGGAGATGCGGGAACTCCTCGACAGGGTGCGGTCGGAGTGCGGGGTGGAACCGACTCTCCCGGACCTGCCGGAGGGGGTGCAGGTGCGGACGCGGGTCACGGGGGCGGGGGAGAGGCTGCATGTGCGGATGGACGCGCGGGACAACTCCGTTGTGGTGATCAGGGGCTGAGTTCCTCCGAGTGGCCTGGTGGACTGGGGTGGCCCGGCGAACTGGCGGGGGACCGTGATGCGTTCCTCGAAGGCGCTGAACGCATGCTTGCCGAGGCTCGCGCGTGGCGGCTGGCCGAGATGCGCCAGGAGCGCGGGTACACCCAGGCCCAAGTGGCCGAGCGCATGGGCGTCAGCAAGGTCCGGGTCTCCCAGATCGAGAGCGGCCAGGTGTCCGGCACGGATGTGGTGGCGCGCTATGTCGAGGCGCTGGGCGGCAGCTTGGTGATGGTCGCGGTGTTCGGCGACGGGGAGCTGCGGAAGGTTGGATGACGGGAGCGGGGCGCTTCACCGCGACGTGGGCTGACCTGCGCCAGTATTTCCCGTGCGGCAGCAGAAGCGGCAGGGTTAAGTTTCCGCCATGCCCGAACTCCAGCGTCTGCGCGCCGATCACGCTCCCGCCCTGCTCGCCTTCGAGCGCGAGAACCGCGGGTACTTCGCCCGGTCCGTGCCTGACCGTGGCGACGCCTACTTCGCCGAGTTCGCCGCCTGGCATGCGGCCCTGCTCGCCGAACAGGCCGCCGGGACCTGCCACTTCCACCTGTTGGTGGATGGGGAGGGTGCGGTTCTCGGGCGGGTCAATCTCGTCGACGTCGCGGACGGCGAGCCCGAGCTCGGCTATCGCGTCGCCGAGCGGGCGGCGGGGCGCGGCCTGGCCACCGATGCCGTACGCCGGCTGTGCGAGCTGGCCGAAGCCGATTACGGGCTGACCGCGATGCGGGCCGCGACGTACGCGGACAACGCTCGGTCCCGTGCCGTGCTTGAGCGTACGGGGTTCGTGGTGGTGGGGGAGGTGGAGCTGCCCCTGGAGGGCCGGACGGAGGTGCGCTACTTCCGGGAGGTCCTGCCGGGCTGAGGTCCCTTGTGGTTCGGGTGACGGGGGCGTTGCTGGGCCTGTGGTGGTGTTGGTTGCCGGGGCCGCCCGGTTGTCCTGAGGTTGGCGGTTCCGGGCCGGGTGTAAAGGGCGCTCCGCTGCGCTGCGCGTCGGCTGCGCCGATTCCGCTGCGCTCCACCCTTGACACCCAACCCTCCACCGCGCGAAGCGATATGACCGGGCGGCCACGGGGTGGGACTCTCGACCACTCCCGTCAGGCCATCACCCTTTCACTGCCGGGTGCGGCCCGGCTCATTGCGGGTGACCCCCAGGGGGAGTAGGGCGGGCGCCCGGTCCGCATCCGGCTCGGGGGTGGGTGCCGGTCTCGTCAAGCGGCTGCGGGCTGGTTCTTCCGGCGTGACAGTCACGGTGACGGGCGGGCGCCCGGTCCGCGATTGCTCCGGTGGGGGGTGCCGGGTTTCATCGAGCGGCCGTCGGTCGGATCTTCTGGGGTGGCCGTCACACGGAGAGTGGGTGGGCGCTTGGTCCGCATCCGCTCCGGGAAGCGGCACCGGCTCGTCAAGCGGCCGTCGGCCGGATCTTCCGGGGTGGCCGTCACGGGGAGAAGGGGTGAGCGTCCGGTCCGCATCCGCTCCGGGGATGGGTGCCGGTCTCCTCAAGCGACAGCAGACCGGATCTTCCGGGATGGCCGTCACGCGGAGGAGGGGCGGGCGCCGGGTCCGCATCCGCTTCGGGGGTGGGTGCCGGTTTCGTCAGGCGGCCGTCGGCCGGGTCTTCCGGGGTGGCCGTCACGGGGAGAAGGTGCGGGCGCCCGGTTCGCAGCCGCTTCGGGGAGGGGTGTCGGTCTCGTCAAGCGACAGCAGGCCGGGTCTTCCGGGGTGGCCGTCACGGGGAGAAGGTGCGGGCGTCCGGTCCGCAGCCGCTCCGGGAATGGGTCCCGGTCTCGTCAGGCGACAGCAGGCCGGGTCTTCCGGGGTGGCCGCCAGGTGGAGGGGCAGACGAAGGCCTGCTGAAGGGCGCGGGTTTCGTCACGCGCCTGCCGACCGGACGCGGGCCGGGGTGTGCAGGTCACGGCTGACGCGGGCCGGTCGACTCCGAGAGGGTGGGGGGTCCGGCACCTAATTCCGAGAAGGCGCATTACGCAATACGCGCGCCCCCCTTCTGCCAGAACACAACTTTGCCAAAGTAGGTGCGCCACACCACCCGCATCGCCCTGAAGAGCCCCGGCACCGAGATGTCGGTGGCGAGTGGTGAGGGCATCACGCACCGTTTCGCGGGGAGCCGACCCCGAAGGCGGCCAAAGCACACCCCGAGCGAGCGGATTGCAGAAAATTCCCACCCATGTGCCTCCAATACACGGGCTGGCGTGGCACTTTCCTGCAATCGGCTCCCCGCCCCGCCTACAGAACCCCTTCCCAGCGCCCGGCGGCAGCCCGCTCGGCAAGAACGGCCTCACCCCCGACCGCCCGCGCGCCTCACCCCGTGACGGCCACGGGCGGAAGACCCGGTCGGCTGTCGCCTGACGAGACCGGCCCCCCTCCCCGGAAGCGGCTGCGGCCCAGGCACCCACCCGTACCGCTGACGGCCGCCCCAGGAGATCCGGCCGACGGTCGCTTGACGAGCCGGTGCCGCTTCCCGGAGCGGACGCGGACCGGGCGCCCGCCCTTCTCCGCGTGACGGCCACACCGGAGGAACCAGCCCGCAGTCGCTTGACGAGACCGGCGCCCATTCCCGAAGTGGTCGCGGACCGGGCGCCCGCCCTTCTCCGCGTGACGGCCACACCGGAGGAACCAGCCCGCAGTCGCTTGACGAGACCGGCGCCCATTCCCGAAGTGGTCGCGGACCGGGCGCCCGGCCTCTGTCCGCGTGACGGTCACGCCGGAAGATCCGGTCGACGGTCGCTTGACGAGACCGGCGCCCATCCCCGGAGCGATCGCGGACCGGGCGCCCGGCCTCTGTCCGCGTGACGGTCACGCCGGAAGAACCGGTCGACGGTCGCTTGACGAGACCGGCGCCCATCCCCGGAGCGATCGCGGACCGGGCGCCGCCCTTCTCCGCGTGACGGTCACGCCGGAGGAACCAGGCCGCAGTCGCTTGACGAGACCGGCGCCCATCCCCGGAGCGATCGCGGACCGGGCGCCCGCCCCTTCTCCGCGTGACGGTCACGCCGGAGGAACCAGGCCGCAGTCGCTTGACGAGACCGGCACCGATTCCCGGAGCGGCTGCGGGCCGGGCGCCCGCCCCTTCTCCGCGTGAGGGTCACGCCGGAAGATCCGGTCCGCACCCGGCAGCGAGAGGGTGATGGCCCCACGGCCGTGGTCGAGAGTCCCGCCCCTCGGGCCGTCCGGTCGTCTTCCCTCGCGCGGTGGAGGGACGGGTGTCAAGGGTGGAGCGCAGCGGAATCGGCGCAGCCGACGCGACGCAGGAGCGCCCTTGACTCCCGGCCCGGAACCGCCAACCTCGGGACAACCGGGCGGCCCCGGCGCCCTGTTCACCGCTGGGCCGCCGAAGCCTCCGCCTCTGGCCAGGGGCACCCTGCCTGTCAGTTGACCGTGCGGACGTCCGCCACAAACGCCGACCAGGCTTCGGAGCCGAGCAGCAGGGCTGGGCCCTCGGGGTTCTTGCTGTCCCGTACCGGGACTATGCCGGGGACTCCGTCGGCAACCTCGACGCAGTTGCCGCCCTCGCCGTTGCTGTAGCTGCTCTTGCGCCACTGGGCGGCGCCCACGAAGTCGTAGGCGACCTCTATGCAAGCCTCACCACCGTCGCCGCCGCTGTAGCTGCTCTTGCGCCAGCTGGCGTTGCTCAGGTCGTACTCGCGCATCGTCTGAATTCCTCCGACGCCGAATCGATCAGATCCAGGGACGCCTCCGGCGACAACGCGACGGCCCTGAGCTGATCGTAAGACGCCTGCGTCCGCTTCACCACAGCCGGATCGTCCAGCAAATTCCCCGAAAACACCGCCTCTGTATAGACAGTTGGCGGTGCGTCCTCGAACTCCATGAGCCACATCATCTTGCCCATCGGCGAGTACGCCCCAGCCGCGAACGGGAGCACTTGGACCTGCACCTTGCGCTCGTGCGCCATCGCCACGATGTGATCGAGCTGCCGGGCCATCGTCGCGGGCCCGCCGACCGGCATGCGCAGCACCGTCTCGTGCAGGATCGCCCAATACACGGGTCGTGCCGCGTCCTTGAGGAGCAGCGTGCGATCCATTCGGGCTCGGACCAGATCCTCGATGTACTCGTCGGTGGCGAACGGGTTGCTGCCGAGGAAGACCGCTCGTGCGTACTCGGGGGTCTGCAGCAGCCCCGGGACCACCGCCGGTGCGAAGTCGCTGATCTCCGTCGCGAGCCGCTCCAGCTCCGCAGCATGCGCGAAGTACTCCGTAAACGGCTGATCCTTGATGAGTTTGCGCCACATCCGCTCGAAAAGGCCATCGGTTTGCAGAACCTCGTCCAGTCGCTGCGCCACATCCAACTGCGGTTTCCGAATGGCCTGTTCGAATAGGCCGATGTATCCGCCGGATACAAAGACCTGCACCCCCAGTGCAGACTGCGTGAGCCCCGCATCCTCCCGCCGCCGCTTCAACTCCGCCCCGAAGAACTCCCAAGCCGCCTGTCGCGAACCATTGGCCATGGCCAACCACCCTCCACTGCGCAGCAGTTGTAGCGCACAGACTCCTGCCGAGTGTAGGTCGGACCCGTCACCATCGAGACACGAAGCGTGAAATCCGATGGGAAAGGGGATCCACGTCATGGCTGAAAGCAAGGCGTACTTGACGCTATGCGTCGAAGAAGCGGAGGAGACCATGAAGGAATTGCGCGCCGCACTCGCGCGGGCCGGAATTATTCTTCCGTCATTGCGGATCGACCCCACATCCTTGACCCGCGAGGCCCCCTGTCCACTCATTGAATTGGAAGGCGGAGGGAGGGCATGAACCTGTATCTGCCCATCGGCGCCTACGCAGTAGATACCCGCACCGGCCAGGTCGGCAGGGTCATGGGCCACGAAGGGCCCTACATCCAGCTCCGTCCCTTCGGCGGCGGACGGGAGTGGGACTGCGCCCCGGACGCACTCAGAACCGCCACCGACTCGGAGCGCCTGCGCGCCGCGACCGCCTATGCCAATGCCCGAAGCCGGGGTGAAGTGCCGTGACGTAGGACGTAGGGCGTGACGTAGGGCGTGACGTAAGGTGCGGCGCCATGGCCATATGGAAGTGGAGCAAGCCGAAGGTCGAGTCCAGGTACCCGACACCGCTCACCATGCACCAGCTGTGGATGGTGTCGCTGAGCGCGCCGGTGAGCCGGGACAAGGACGCGTCCCGGACGACCCTGTATCCGTTCACCCGCGTCGACGACGGCAAGGCCCAGAAGTGGCTGGCCGACCAGTGGGAGATCACCGCGCCCGAGCAGCTGCTCGGGCGCCTGGGCGGACTCGCGAACACCGGCTACCGCGCCATGGCCCAGCGGCGCCTCGGCATCGCACCGCTGGCCTGGGACATCGCGCTCTACGTGGACATCGCGCGGCGCGGCTTCGCCTGCGGGATGCTGAGCGAGGCCGACACCTGGAACCGGCTCAAGAACATCGTGCCGACGGTCGCGGGGACGTACGCCTCCTGGAAGGAGTACGCCGACCACTACCTCCTCGGCAGGCAGGTCTGGAAGGACAGCCTCAGGGGCACCCAGGACGAGAGCTTCCCCGCACCCCAGGCCGCGTCCGACGCCCACCTCCAGTCGCTCCTGGACCCGGCGAACCGGACGAGCCCCTGGAACCTCGCCCCCTGGGAAGCGATCAGCCACCCCGACCGGTCCAGGACCGCCCGATAGCGCGTCACGCCGCGGTGTTCCGTAGCGCTCCTCAGCCCATCCGCCAGCGGCGGAGCTTCTCGGGGTTTCGCACCGCCCAGATATTCCTGATCCGGTCACCCACGATCTCGAACGCGAAGACGGTCGCGAGCTCGCCGTCCTGCCACGCCACCAAGCCGGGCAGACCGTTGACCGTGCACTCCAGGAACGTGGTGCGGTCACCCGACCTGCTCGCGATCCTGGCGTAGGCACGTGCGATCCGCTCACCGCCCAGGATCGGGTGCAGGTGGGTGACGGCGAGACCGCCGCCGTCGGCGGTCGCGGTGGCGTCGGGGTCGAGCAGGCCGATCAGGGCATCGATGTCCTTGGCCTCCCACGCCGCCTTGAACCGCCTGACGACGGCGGCCTGGCCGGCACCCGGGCCCGCCGGGGTCTGCGCGGTGCGGATGCGACGGCGGGCGGACGTGGCCAGTTGGCGGCACGCCGCCGGAGTGCGGCCGACGATCTCCGCGACCTCGCCGAAGGGGTAGCGGAAGACGTCGTGCAGGACGAACGCGACGCGCTCGGCCGGGGTCATCGAATCGAGGACGACCAGGAAGGCCATCGTCACCGATTCGTCGAGGGTGACCCGGTCGGCGGGGTCGATGACGCCGACCCCGGAGAGCCCGTGGACCGACTCCGCGGGCTCGGGCAGCGGTTCCGGGATCCACGCGCCCACGTACGTCTCCCGCCTGGCCCGCGCCGAGCCGAGCAGGTTCAGGCAGATGCGGCCGGCGACCTTCATCAACCAGGCGCCGGGCGACTCGATGGCCTGCTGCTCCCGTGCGGACATGGCGTACCAGCGCGTGTAGGTCTCCTGCACGACGTCCTCGGCGTCGGCAAGGGACCCGAGGAGCCGATAGGCGAGGTTGGTCAGCCGGCGCCGCTCGCGCATGATCGCGCTGAGGCCCGGATCGCTCTGTTCGTCGCCGGGCTCGGCTCTGCTGGTCATGGTCCGACCGTCTCCCTCGCTCGCTTCCGTGCCTCTACCCGTTACGACAGGACAGCGCACCGGAATGTGAGGCCGACGCATCCGCCTCACATTCCGAAGGGCTGCGCTGTCGTACCGGTGAAGACGACAGCAAGGCCGACAGCAAGGCCGACAGCAAGAGGGAGAGGGGACTGACGATGAACGACTTCCAGGCCATCGCGGACCGCGTCGAGATCGAGGCACTGCGCGGCGAGTTCACCGACGCGGCGATGATGCGCGACCGGCCACGCCTGGCGTCGCTGTTCACACCGGACGGCGCCCTGCGCATGCCCGACATCCCCGTCGAGCAGGTCGGCCGTGAGGAGATCCGCGCCGGGGGCGAGCTGCTGCAGAGCCAGTGGGACTTCTTCGTACAGACCACGCACCCCGGCACGATCCTGCTCGACGGCGACACCGCGACCGGCCGCGCCTACATCCAGGAACTCGCGCGCACCCTCGACGGACGCCAGGGTCTGAACTACGCCGTCTACCACGACCGCTACCAACGCACCGCGGAGGGCTGGAAGTTCGCCGAGCGGGTGTACGAGGTCAGGTACCTCGACACCTCCCCGCTGGGGGGCACGGCGCCCCACGCGGCGCAAGGCTCCGTGACCAGCTCGGCAGCCGCCACGGCCACCCCGGCTCCGGCCGCGTCCTTCGCCGACCCGGCATCGGCCGGACAACTGGAGAGGGCGGCCGCCGCGCTGCGTGCGGGCGGTTTCGCCGCCGAGATCCTCGACGACGCCGCGGCCGCGCGCGTCCGTGTGAAGGAACTGATCCCCGAGGGCGTCGGCGTGCTCACCGGAGCCAGCGAGACGCTCCGGCTGTCCGGCATCGACGAGGACATCAACGCCGGCGGCCAGTACGACGCCATCCGGCCACGCATCCTGGCCATCGACCGTGCCACCGGCGCCGACGAGATCCGCAGGCTGGTCGCCTGCCCCGAATTCGTCGTCAACAGTGTCGCCGCGGTCACCGAGACCGGTTCGCTCGTTCTCGCCTCGGGCAGCGGCAGTCAACTCCCCGCCAACGCGGGCGGTGCCGCCCACGCGGTCTGGATCATCGGCGCTCAGAAGGTGGTGCCCGACCTGAACACAGCGCTGCGCCGCGTCGAGGAGCACGCCCTCCCGCTGGAGAACGCCCGCGCCCAGGCGGCGTACGGGATGCCCAGCGCCGTCAACCGCCTGCTCATCCTCAACGCGGAACCCCGACCAGGGCGCGGCACCGTGCTGCTCCTCCGAGAGGCCATCGGATACTGACGTGGCCGGGCCCCGCCCTGGGGACTAGTGCTGCTGCGGCTTCTGCGGCGTCACCTCGCTCGGCCGCACGATGACGTATCCCTCGCCCCGCAGCATCAGCTGCACCGCCTCGCCCGAACCGCCCCTGATCATCGAGCCGATGGACTGCGAGCGGTGGAGTGTGGTGTCGAGGTTCGCCGTCCAGCCGACCACCGCGTCCGTGTCGACGTACACCGGCTGCTGGGGCGAGACCGGGATCACCAGCGGATTGCCCTCGCAGACCAGGCCGAGCTGCCCGGCTCCCGTGAAGACGCTGTTGAAGAGGCCGCCGCCGGTGATGCCCGCGCCCTTCACCGTCTTGATCTCGTACGACAGTGTCGAGTCGAAGCACAGGACGTTGCGGCCGTTGACGGTGAGGACGTCGCCCGGCTCGATGTCGACTATGAAGCAGTTCTGCGCCTCGTGCGCGAACCACGCCTCGCCCTGGCCGCGCACCGCCATGAGCGGAAGCCCCTCACCGGTCATCGCCCGCTTGAGCATGCCGCCGACGCCCTGGCCCTTGCGCTCGAACTGGAGGTCGCCGCGGTAGGCGATCATCGCGCCCTGCCGTGCGTGCATCTCGCCGTTGACCGCGTACTTGATGGACTTGGCGTTGTGCAGGGTCATCCCGGGGACGACGGACTGCTGCGCCATGTGCTCCGTGGAGAACAGATCACTCTTCATGCGGGCATTTTGACAGGTGTGAGTGGTTCGTCCAGGGGGTGCGGGGCAACGGGCGCAAGGGGAAGGGCAGTTGACACCCGGGCGGGGAGCGCCAGGAGGGCGAGACCCCGGTGCTCCGGGTCACCGGGGCGCGGATCAGCGGGCGGCTCGGGCAGGAGCAGGCGTACGCCGCTGAAGGGGCGTACCAGACGCTCTCGTACGCCCTGATCGTCACCGGCTGGACCCTGGACCCTGGACCCTGGCCACGACCATCGCGGCGGGCGTCACGCGGGCGATCAGCCGGCAGTAGGGGCGATCGGGCACCCCGGCCACGGCTGTCGGCCCCGTACGCGAGAATGGGCGCATGAGCCTGTTCCGTGATGACGGCGTCGTGCTGCGCACCCAGAAGCTGGGTGAGGCGGACCGCATCATCACGCTGCTCACCCGCAGCCACGGCCGGGTCCGCGCCGTCGCCCGCGGCGTGCGGCGCACCAAGTCCAAGTTCGGGGCGCGGCTCGAACCCTTCTCCCACGTCGACGTGCAGTTCTTCGCACGCGGCAGTGAACTCATCGGGCGCGGCCTGCCGCTGTGCACACAGAGTGAGACCATCGCTCCGTACGGTGGCGGGATCGTCACGGACTACGCGCGCTACACCGCGGGCACGGCCATGCTGGAGACCGCGGAGCGCTTCACCGACCATGAGGGCGAGCCCGCCGTGCAGCAGTATCTGCTGCTCGTGGGCGGTCTGCGCACCCTCGCCAACGGCGAGCACGAGCCGCATCTCATCCTCGACGCGTTCCTGCTCCGCTCCCTCGCCGTGAACGGCTACGCACCCAGCTTCAGCTCCTGCGCGAAGTGCGGAATGCCCGGTCCGAACCGGTTCTTCTCCGTCGCCGCGGGCGGCTCCGTCTGCGTCGACTGCCGGGTGCCCGGCAGCGTCGTACCCTCGTCGGAAGCCCTCGGCCTGCTCGGTGCGCTGCTCACCGGGGACTGGGAGACCGCGGACGCGTGCGAGGCGCGGCATGTCAGGGAGGGCAGCGGGCTCGTCTCCGCCTACCTGCACTGGCACTTGGAGCGCGGACTCCGCTCGTTGCGGTATGTCGAGAAGAGCACGTAAGCACGTCAGCACGTCACGTACAGAGAACAGCTAGGTAGGAGAGAGCCCCCCATGGCACGACGCGGAATCCTCGGACGGTCCCGCCGTGAGTACAAGGTCCCCGAGCCGCACCCCTCGGGCGCCACGCCGCCGAAGATCCCCGGTGAGCTGGTGCCGCAGCATGTGGCGTGCGTCATGGACGGCAACGGACGCTGGGCCAAGGATCGGGGACTGCCGCGCACCGAGGGGCACAAGGTCGGTGAGGGCGTCGTCCTCGACGTGCTCAAGGGCTGCCTGGAGATGGGCGTCAAGAACCTTTCGCTGTATGCCTTCTCCACCGAGAACTGGAAGCGCTCGCCCGACGAGGTCCGCTTCCTGATGAACTTCAACCGCGACGTCATTCGCAGGCGCCGGGACGAAATGAACGAGCTCGGGATCCGGATCCGCTGGGTGGGGCGCATGCCCAAGATGTGGAAGTCCGTCGTCCAGGAGCTCCAGATCGCCCAGGAGCAGACCGTCGACAACGACGCGATGACCCTGTACTTCTGCGTCAACTACGGCGGCCGTGCCGAGATCGCCGACGCCGCGCAGGCCATCGCGCGCGATGTCGCGGCGGGCAAGCTGGACCCGTCGAAGGTGAACGAGAAGACCTTCGCCAAGTACATGTACTACCCGGACATGCCGGACGTGGACCTGTTCCTGCGCCCGAGCGGCGAGCAGCGCACCTCCAACTACCTGATCTGGCAGTCCAGTTACGCCGAGATGGTCTTCCAGGACGTGCTCTGGCCCGACTTCGACCGGCGCGACCTGTGGCGGGCCTGCCTGGAGTACGCCGGGCGCGACCGCCGGTTCGGCGGGGCGATCCCGAACGAGGAAGAGATCGCGAACAGTTGACGCGGACGCACGGTGGGCCCGCACCGAATCCGGTGCGGGCCCACCGTGCGTTCAGCTCACGTCACTTCTGCGCGCACTCCGCACAGGTCCCGAAGATCTCCACCGTGTGCGCCACGTTCACGTACCCGTGCTCGGAGGCGATCGCCTCGGCCCACTTCTCGACCGCGGGGCCCTCGACCTCGACCGCCTTGCCGCACACCCGGCAGACCAGGTGATGGTGGTGGTCGCCGGTGGAGCAGCGGCGGTAGACCGACTCGCCCTCGTCGGTGCGGAGCACGTCGACCTCGCCGGCGTCGGCGAGGGACTGGAGCGTCCTGTAGACCGTGGTCAGGCCCACCGAATCGCCCTTGTGCTTGAGCATGTCGTGCAGGTCCTGCGCACTGCGGAACTCGTCCACCTCGCCCAGGGCCGCCGCCACAGCGGCGCGCTGCCGGGTGGATCGGCCTCGTACCGGGGGTCCCGCAGCCGTTGTCACAGGTGCCTCCTCAACTGACTCAACTGAAAACTCGCACGATCGCCCGCACATCTGTCATATCCCGTCGGGCCATTGTGCCAGCTCGCTCTCAGACGGTGACCTCGTCCGCCGGGCGCCGCGCCTCGGGGACGTCCGCCGTGCAGGTCGCGTCGGCGGCCGCCACGGCCCGTGCCCGCCGCCGTGCCAGAGGCGTCGCGAGCGCGGTCAGGACGACGAAGACGCCGATCGCCATCAGGACGATGGTCGCTCCGGGCGGCACGTCCTCGTAGTACGACGTGACCGTGCCGGACAGTGTCACGGCGGTGCCGATGACCACCGACAGGATGAACGTCACCTTGAACGAGCGGGTGATCTGCTGGGCCGCCGCGACCGGCACCACCATGAGCGCGCTCACCAGGAGCAGGCCGACGACGCGCATCGCGACGGTGACCGTCACCGCGGCCGTGACCGCGATCAGGAGGTTCAGGGCCCGGACCGGCAGCCCGGTCACCCGCGCGAACTCCTCGTCCTGGCTCACCGCGAACAGCTGCTTGCGCAGGCCGACCGTGACCAGGACCACAAAGGCCGCGAGCAGGCAGATCGCCGTGACGTCGGAGTCCGAGACCGTCGAGAGCGAGCCGAAGAGGTACGAGGAGAGGTTCGCGTTCGAGCCGGTGTCCGAGAGGTTGATCAGCAGGACACCGCCCGCCATGCCGCCGTAGAAGAGCATCGCGAGCGCTATGTCACCGCGCGTCTTGCCGTACGCCCTGATCAGCTCCATCGTCACCGCGCCGACGACGGCGATCAGCGTCGCCATCCATACGGGGCTGGAATTGAGCAGGAAGCCGAGGCCGACGCCCGTCATGGCGATGTGGCCGATGCCGTCGCCCATCAGGGCCTGGCGGCGCTGGACGAGGTAGATGCCGATGGCCGGGGCCGTGATGCCGACGAGGACGGCGGCGATCAGCGCCCGCTGCATGAATTCGGTCTGGAAGATTTCCATCATCATCAGGTCAGCAGTCCCGTGCGGATCGGCTCGTCGGCCGAGTGCGGATGTACGTGGTCGTGGCCGGGCAGCGCGTGCTGTCCCGTGGCCTTGGGCGGCGGACCGTCGTGCGTCACGCAGCCGTCGCGCAGGACGACCGCGCGGTCGATCAGCGGCTCAAGGGCGCCGAGCTCGTGCAGCACGAGCAGGACGGTCGTGCCGGCCGCGACCTGCTCGCGCAGGGTCTGGGCGAGGATCTCCTGGCTGGCCAGGTCGACGCCCGCCATCGGCTCGTCCATGATCAGCAGCTCGGGCTCGGAGGCGAGCGCGCGGGCGATGAGCACGCGCTGGTGCTGGCCGCCGGAGAGCGCGCTCACGGAGTCCTTGGCGCGGTCGCCGAGGCCGACGAGCCCGATCGCCCGGTCGACCGCCGCGCGGTCCGCCTTGGTCGTCCAGCCCAGCTTCGACAGCTTCGTACGCGAGAGACGGCCTGCCGACACGACCTCGCGGATCGTCGCGGGGACGCCGCTGGCGGCCGTCGTGCGCTGCGGTACGTAGCCGATGCGGGCCCACTGGCGGAAGCGCTTGAGGGGGGTGCCGAAGAGGCTGATGTCGCCGCCGGTCAGGGGGACTTGGCCGATCACGGAGCGGACGGCGGTGGACTTGCCCGAGCCGTTGGCGCCGAGCAGGGCGACGACCTCACCGCGCTTGACGGTGAGGTCGATGCCGCGCAGCACCGGGCGCGCGCCGAGGGTGGCCGTGGCCGCCCTCACGGATATGACGGGCGGGACGGACCCCGCGTCGTCCGTGGCTTCCATGGCTCCCATGGCGTGCGCCTCCGATGCTGCTAGCCGTGCGTTCACTTCGCGCCGAGGGCCTTCTCGAGCGCGGCGAGGTTGGACTCCATGACCCCTACGTAGTCATCGCCCTTGGACTTGTCCGTGATTCCCTCCAGGGGATCGAGGACGTCCGTCTTGAGGTTCGCGTCGGTGGCGAGCGTCGTGGCGGTCTTGTCGCTGGCGAGGGTCTCGAAGAACACCGTGGAGACGTCGTCCTTCTTCGCGATGTCTTGAAGTGCCTTGATGCGGGCGGGGCTCGGGTCCGACTCGGGGTCGACGCCTGCGATGCCCTCCTGGTCAAGGCCGTAGCGCTCGGCGAGGTAGCCGAAGGCGGAGTGCGTGGTGATGAAGGTCTTGGTCCTGGTGTCCTTCAGGCCGTCCTCGAACTTCGTGTTCAGGGCGTCCAGCTTCTTGACCAGGGCCTTGGTGTTCTTCTTGTACGCCGCCGCGTGGTCGGGGTCGGCCTTCTCCATCGCCTTGCCGACGCCCTCGGCGACCTCGGCGTACTTCACCGGGTCGAGCCAGATGTGCGGGTCGGCACCGGCTTCGCCCTCTTCGGAGTGCTCTTCGTCCCCGTGGTCGTGGCCGTGGTCGTGGCCGACCCCGGTGCCGTGCTTCTCCAGCTTGGTGAGGGTCGCGGCATCCACGGTGTTCTTCACGCCGGACTGGCCGATGGCGTCGTCGACGGCGGGCTGGATGCCCTTGAGGTAGAGGATGAAGTCCGATTCGCCGAGATGGGCGGTCTGCTTCGGGCTGAGCTCCAGGTCGTGCGGCTCGACGCCCGGCTTGGTCAGGGTGTCCACGGAGACGTGGTCCCCACCGATCTCCTGGGCCAGGTACTGCATGGGGTAGAACGACGCCGTCACGTTCAGCTTGCCGTCGCCGTTCTTGTCCGCGGCACTGGATGAGGAGCAGGCGGACAGGGCCGTGAGGCCGAGAACCGTGGCGGTGGCGACGGCGGCGGTGGGTATGAGGCGACGTACGTTCATGACACTCATTTTCAACAAATCTGGAAACGATTGTCAACTAGTCGTCCGATCTGTGCTGGATGTGCGGTGGATGCGCCGCGGATCCGGGGCGGACCGGGAACCGATTTGATTAGGGGGGTAAGGCCGCCGGTAACCTGAAGCATTCGCTTCGCCCACCGTCGTAATGAAGAGAGCACCGTGGCCGCCGACAAGATCGACAGCATCGTCAGCCTGAGCAAGCGCCGTGGCTTTGTTTACCCGTGCAGTGAGATCTACGGCGGCCAGCGTGCCGCCTGGGATTACGGGCCGCTCGGCGTCGAGCTCAAGGAGAACCTCAAGCGCCAGTGGTGGCGCTACATGGTCACCTCGCGCGAGGACGTAGTCGGCATCGACTCGTCGGTGATCCTGGCCACGGAGGTCTGGCAGGCCTCGGGTCACGTCGCGACGTTCTCCGACCCGCTGACCGAGTGCCTGTCCTGCCACAAGCGCCACCGCGCCGACCACCTGGAAGAGGCGTACGAGGCCAAGCACAACCGTCCGCCCGAGAGCCTGGCCGACGTCAACTGCCCCAACTGCGGCACCAAGGGCCAGTTCACCGAGCCCAAGCAGTTCTCCGGCATGCTCTCCACGCACCTCGGCCCCACGCAGGACAGCGGCTCCATCGCGTACCTGCGCCCCGAGACCGCGCAGGGCATCTTCACCAACTTCGGCCAGGTCCAGCAGACTTCGCGCAAGAAGCCGCCGTTCGGCATCGCGCAGATGGGCAAGTCCTTCCGCAACGAGATCACGCCCGGCAACTTCATCTTCCGGACCCGCGAGTTCGAGCAGATGGAGATGGAGTTCTTCGTCAAGCCGGGCGAGGACGAGAAGTGGCAGGAGTACTGGATGGAGCAGCGCTGGAACTGGTACACCGGCCTGGGCCTGCGCGAGGAGAACATGCGGTGGTTCGAGCACCCGAAGGAGAAGCTCTCCCACTACTCGAAGCGCACCGCTGACATCGAGTACCGCTTCCGCTTCGGCGGCAGCGAGTGGGGCGAGCTGGAGGGTGTCGCCAACCGCACGGACTACGACCTCTCCGCGCACTCCAAGGCCTCGGGCCAGGACCTGTCCTACTTCGACCAGGAGGCCGGCGAGCGCTGGACTCCGTACGTCATCGAGCCCGCGGCGGGCGTCGGCCGCACCATGCTGGCGTTCCTGCTCGACTCCTACATCGAGGACGAGGCCCCGAACGCCAAGGGCAAGCTGGAGAAGCGGACGGTCATGCGCTTCGACCACCGCATCGCGCCGGTGAAGGTCGCGGTGCTCCCGCTCTCCCGCAACCCGGAGCTCTCGCCCAAGGCCAAGGGCCTCGCGACGGCCCTGCGGCAGAACTGGAACATCGACTTCGACGACGCGGGTGCCATCGGCCGCCGCTACCGCCGCCAGGACGAGATCGGCACGCCGTACTGCGTGACGGTCGACTTCGACACCCTGGACGACAACGCGGTCACGGTGCGCGAGCGCGACTCGATGAAGCAGGAGCGGGTCTCCCTCGACCAGATCGAGGGCTACCTCGCTTCGCGCCTGGTGGGCTGCTGATCGCTGCCCCCGCTCGGCGTTGGCTGAGTGAAGCTTGAAAGAAGCCCCCGGATCCGCATACGGATCCGGGGGCTTCTGCTGCACACTGTTCGCCATGCCTTCGATGACCACGAGCAAGGTCTCTAGATGGGACCAGCACGGGCGCGAGCATGTCGTGCACGTGCAGAAGTCAGGCGTCCAGCGGCAGTTGAGCTGCGACACGTGCGACTGGAGGAAGCGGGTGCAGTTCCTGCCGTGGCTGAAGGCGGAGGAACATCTCGCCGAGGAGCACCAGGCGACGGTGGATCCCTCGGTGCCCTGAACCCCGCGGTCCGCGGCGGCACTTGGGACGGATCCGCGCCGCAGGCAACCAGGTGGTCCGCGCCACCGTCTCTCCTTTCCCCGGCCCGTGACGGCGTCGGGCACCGTCCCCCGCTTCATGACCCGGAGAGCAGCCTTGGCGCACGACGACGAACGCGACCGGCCCGCCCATCACCCCCAGGCGCCGTGGTGGTGGGGCATGGGACCGGCCGGGGCCGTCCTTCTCATCGCCGCCGGGATCGCCTGGGCGCTGTGGGCGTTCCTGGGGTCCGGCGTCGCGGGCGGCCCGATGGCGGGCTACCAGAGCAGCAAGATCGTCGCCATCGGCCTCGTACTCCTCGGCACGATCGTCCTGGAACGCCTCCGCAGCCGTCGTACGCGGGCGGACGAGGCGGAGGAGCAGCAGGAAGAGGAGCAGCAGGCAGAGGAGCAGCAGGAGACGCCCTGCTAGCGGCGCAGACCGCGTACGACCAGGTCGACCACTGTCGTGAACGTGCCCTGGGTGGCGCCCCCTTGGATGATCGTGGCGAGCTCGTCACGGCGCGGACCCGTCCCTGAGCCACGCCGCGACAGCCGATGCGGTGTCGGACGGGGCCCGGCCGGAGGTGGAGAACTCCGTGCCGATGAGGTCGCGCAGTTCCCGCGCGTCCTGGAGGGCCTCCTCGATCTCCGCGTCGTGCCAGCCGCGGGCCGTCAGACGTGCGCGGCGGTCCCGGTCCTCGCAGTCCAGGCGCGCCCACTGGGGCTTGGGCGCATCGGTCACACCTGCTGCCGCGGCCTCCCATTCGGCCGGGGTGAGCGGGCAGGTCACCAGGACGGGTCGGCCGCCACGCGTCAGCATGCTCGCGACGCGCACCCACAGGCGGTTGTAGGCCGGCCATACGGCGCTCGCGGCAGGGGAGGTGATCTCGATGCCCAGCAAGTGGCCGTCGGGATCGGGCAGTTCATCGAAGTCGACGACGGTGAAAGGGCCGTGACGGCCGTGACGCAGGTGTGCCAGGAGCGTCGACTTGCCCGCGCCCGGAGCCCCCGTGATCAGCCGTAGATCCGTCATTCCGCGCCCTGCGCCGGCGCGAACCGCCGCACGAACCTCTTCTGCCACGGTGTCTCCACCGCCCGTGGCGCATAGTGCTCCCGGACGTACGCGACCGCCTCGGTGCTCGGCACGTCGTCCAGTACCGCCATGCAGGCCAGTGCCGTGCCCGTGCGTCCCAGGCCGCCGCCGCATGCGATCTCGACCCGTTCCTTCTCCGATCGCTCCAGCGCCTCGCGCAGGGCGGTGGCCGTCGCCCGGCGGTCCTTGGGGAGGCGGAAGTCCGGCCAGTGGATCCACTGGGACTGCCAGTCGACGGCGGGGGGTTCCTTGCCCAGGAGGTACAGGGCGAAGTCCGGGGTCGGGCCTTCCGGGAGCGGGTGGCGGAGGCCTCGGCCGCGGATGAGGCGGCCCGAGGGGAGGCGTAGTACGCCTGATGCGGTGGGGGCCCAAGTCGCAGTCATGGCGTGAGGGTAGTTTCCGGCGGCGGGCGGGTGCCGCCTGAATTCAGGGCCGTGCCGAGCGCCGGTCCGGGCGTGCCGTGTCCGCGCGCGGTCCCTGCGGCATGGCCTCAAGGCGCTCCGCCGTCCGCCGTGCCGTCTCCCTCGCCCAGTGGCCGCTGGTCAGGGCCCCGAGGAGCAGGACCGCGAGGCCGCAGCCCGCGATGATCCACCAGGCGGGGCGGCTCGCCTCGGTGAAGACGGCCGCGTACGACGAAGAGCCCACCCCCGATGCCAGGACCGCGCCGATGACCGCGACGCCCAGGGTCTGGCCGATCTGGCGGCTCGTGGAGGCGACGGCTGCGGCGACGCCCGCCTGGGAGCGCGGCATCCCGGAGACGGCGGTGTTGGTGATGGGGGCGTTCACGAAGCCGAAGCCGAGGCCGAAGAGGACGTAGCCGAGGAGCAGCGTCGCGTTCGTCGTCTCCGCGTCGAAGGCGGCGAAGAGGACTCCGGACGCCGTCATCGTGACCCCCGCGACCAGGAGCGGAAGGCGCGGGCCCCGGCTGCCCACCAGGCGGCCCGACAGCGGGGCGCAGATCAGCGTCATCGCGGCCATCGGCAGCATCCAGACGCCCGCGTGCAGGGCGTTCAGGCCCCGTACGTTCTGGAGGTAGAGCGTGGACAGGAAGAGGAAGCCGCCCAGCGCGGCGAAGGCGCTGATCGCGATCACCGTCGCGCCGCTGAACGGCGCCGAGCCGAAGAAGCGCAGGTCGATGAGGGGGTCGGTGCGGCGCGGCTCGTATGCGAGGAGGCCGAGCAGGGTCAGGAGCGCCGCCGCCGCGAACGTGATGATCAGCGGGGACGTCCAGCCCGCCGTCGGGGCCTCGATGATCGCGTACGTCAGGGCGCCGAGCAGCACCATGACCAGGAGCTGGCCCACGGGGTCGGCGCGGCGCGGCTTGGGGGCGCGGGACTCGGGGACGTACCGGATGGTGAGGAGCAGCGCCGCGAGGCCCACCGGCAGGTTGATCCAGAAGATGGAGCGCCAGCCGACGGTGTCCACCAGGAGGCCCCCGATCAAGGGGCCCGCCGCCATGGAGATGCCGACCACCCCGCCCCAGACACCGATGGCGCGGGCGCGTTCGGCGGGCTCGGTGAAGGTGTTGGTGATGATCGACATCGCGACCGGGTTGAGCATGGAGCCACCGACCGCCTGGAGCATCCGGAAGGCCACGAGGGATTCCAGATCGGGCGCGAGGGAACAGGCCACCGAGGCGACCGTGAAGATCACCAGGCCCACCTTGAAGATCTTCCGGCGCCCCACGCGGTCCGCCGTGGACCCCGCGAGCATGAGGAGCGCGGCGAGGACGAGGGTGTAGGCGTCGATCGTCCACTGCATGCCCGAGATGCTGGTGTCGAACTCCCGCGCCATGGTGGGCAGGGCGACGTTCAGGACGGTGTTGTCGAGGCTGACGATGAGCAGGCTCATGCAGCAGATCGCGAGGACGAGCATGCGTCGGCGGTGCGTCAGCTCTTGCTGGGGCATGGGTTCGACGGTATCCCGGTCGGCTGTGGGTCGCTCCTGTGGGCTGTGGGGGCTTTGGGGGCCGTGGGGGTCGCGTGGGTCGTGGGGCGTGGGCTGTGCGTCGCTCCCGTGGGCCGCGGGGCGTACGGCGGTGCTCCTGCGGTCGCCCCCCCGGGCCCCGCTCGTCCCACTCGCCCCACCCGCCCCTCAGCCGAGCCTGCGCGGCAGCCGCAGGCTCAGCAGCCCGAGGCCGACGAGCCCGGCCAGTTGCACCGCGAGGGCGATCGCGAACGCGTTCCGCATGCCCAGGCCCGGCACCATGGCCAGGAAGAGCGAGCCGAGCGTGGCGACGCCCATGGCAAGGCAGGACTGCTGGACCGTCGCCGCGAGACCGCTGCCCGCGCCCGCCTTCGCGGCCGGCACCGCGGCGAGCACGATGCGGTAGTAGAGGGCGAGCTGCACACCCTGGCCGAGCCCGCACAGGGCGAGGCCGGGAGCCAGGACGAGCGGGCTCAGCGCCGACCACGGCGTCCACAGCACCGTGAGCGCGAGGATCGCCAGGCCGACGGCGTGCACCAGGGCGCAGACCGTCAGCGCGCGGCTGCCGAGCCACGTCACCAGGCGCGGGGCGAGCATCGACGCCGCGAACTGCGCGACGCCCATGGGGATCAGGGTCAGCCCGGACTTCAAGGGGCTGAATCCCAGCCACTGCTGGAGCGTCACCGCACTGACGAACATCCAGCCCGCGAAGCCGGTGAAGATGGGCAGGCCGATGGTCAGCCCCCTGCGTACGCCGGGTTCGCGCAGCAGCGACGGAGGCAGCAGCGGGCTGCCGCCGGTGCGTTCGGCGCGCAGCTCGACGCGGGCGAACGCCCAGGCCAGGAACGGTGAGGCGACCAGGAGCAGCACCGACCACAGGGGCCAGCCCGCCGCCCGTCCCTCGGTCAGGGGCAGCAGCAGCGCGATGAGGGACGCGGCGAGCAGGAGCGCGCCGCCGATGTCGCTGCGGCCCGGCTGCTCGGCGCGGCTGTCCGGCACGGAGCGCACCGCGCAGAGCAGGGCGGCGACGGCGACGGGCGCGTTCACCAGGAACACCGCGCGCCAGCCGGTGCCCGCGAGGTCGGCGGAGACGAGGACCCCGCCGAGCACCTGGCCGAGGACGATGGAGATGCCGCCCACCGAGCCGTAGAGGGCGACCGCCTTCGTCCGCCGCTCGCCCCGCGTCGTCGCGTGGATGGTGGCGAGCACCTGCGGCAGCATCAGCGCCGATGCCGCGCCCTGGGCGACGCGCGCGGCCACCAGCCACCAGGCGCCGGGCGCGAGCCCGCAGGCCAGCGAGGTCACGCCGAAGGCGGCGACGCCCCAGAGGAAGAGCCTGCGGCGCCCGTACGTGTCGCCGAGCCGTCCGCCGAGCACGAGCAGCACGGCGTACGCGACGGCGTAGCCCGCGACGACCATCTCCAGGGTCGCGGGGGAGGCGCGCAGGTCGTGTTCGATGCTGGGCAGGGCGACGTTGACGATGAAGAAGTCGATCATCGGGAGCGCGGCGCCGAGCAGGATGGTGACGAGGCCGAGCGGGGTCAGGGCGGCAGGGACCGGGGGGCCGGACCCGGCCCCGGTGTCCGCCGTGTCTGCCGTGGCCGATGTGGCTGATGTGGCTGATGTGGGCTTGAGGACGTTGGCCGTGGAGTTTGTGAGGTTCACGAGTACGACGGTCGTCGAACCATCAGCCAGGTACCAGAGTCTGTTTATCCTGGTACCCGTACTACCTGGAAACAGGGTCGGCGTACGGGCAAGCTGGTCCCATGGACACCGCAGCGCCGGCGAAGACCGACCGTATCCGACGCAGTGAGCTCGCCGACTTCCTGCGCAGCCGCCGCGAGCGCATCACGCCGGAGCAGGCGGGCCTGCCCCGCGGCCCGCGCCGCCGCACGCCCGGCCTGCGCCGCGAGGAGGTCGCGCACCTCTCGACGGTCGGCGTCACCTGGTACACGTGGCTCGAGCAGGGCCGCGCCATCCACGTCTCGGCCCAGGTGCTCGACGCGCTCTGCCGCGCCCTGATGCTGGACGCAGGTGAGCGCGCCCACCTCTTCCAGCTCGCGGGCACCGCCGACCCCTCACCGGCCGCCGAGATCGCGTCGGTCCCGCAGGGCCTGCTGCGGATCGTCACCCAGCTGGAGCCGTACCCGGCGTGCGTGCAGAACTCCCGCTACGACGTCCTCGCCTACAACGCGACGTACGGCAACCTCCTCACCGACCTCGACGTGCTGCCGCCCGAGGACCGCAACTGCATGTGGCTGACCTTCACGCACCCCGCCTGGCAGGCCGCCATGGAGGACCGCGAGGAGACGATGCGCCGGATGGTCGCGAGGTTCCGGGCGCGGATGGCCGGGCATCTCGCGGACCCGGCGTGGAAGACGCTGCTCAGGAGGATGCGCAAGGCATCGCCCACCTTCTGCGAACTGTGGGAGCGGCACGAGGTCATGCAGGCGGTGGACCAGTCGAAACGGTTCAACAATTCGCTCGTGGGCCCGCTGCACTTCACGTACCACGGGCTGTGGCTCGGCCCGGCCGAGGGCCCGCGCCTCGGTACGTACGTCCCGGCGGACGCGCGCTCGCAGGCGGCCACGGAGGAGCTGCACCGCCTGGTGAAGGCCGGGCGCGTGGGCAGTCGCGGGGACGAGGGACGAGCCGGGCGCGTGGGCAGTCGCGCGGATGGGGGACAATAGGAGGTCTGCCCCCGCCTCAGCCCCACTCGTCCCGGAGGAATCCCGCGCCATGGAGCCCCAGCTTCAGATCGGCCCGCACGCCGTGCGGCCGCCCGTCGTGCTCGCCCCCATGGCGGGCATTACGAATGCGCCGTTCCGCACCCTGTGCAGGGAGTTCTCCGGCGGCAAGGGCCTCTTCGTCAGCGAGATGATCACGACGCGCGCCCTGGTCGAGCGCAACGAGAAGACCATGCAGCTGATCCACTTCGACGAGACCGAGAAGCCCCGGTCCATCCAGCTGTACGGCGTCGACCCCGCGACGGTCGGCAAGGCGGTCCGCATGATCGCCGAGGAGGACCTCGCCGACCACATCGACCTGAACTTCGGCTGCCCCGTCCCCAAGGTCACCCGCAAGGGCGGCGGCTCCGCGCTCCCGTACAAGAGGCCCCTGCTGCGCGCGATCCTGCGCGAGGCGGTCGCCGGGGCCGGTGACCTGCCGGTCACGATGAAGATGCGCAAGGGCATCAACGACGAGCACATCACCTTCCTCGACGCGGGCCGCATCGCCGTCGAGGAGGGCGTCACGGCCATCGCGCTGCACGGCCGCACGGCCGCCCAGCACTACGGCGGCACCGCCGACTGGGACGCCATCGCCCGCCTCAAGGAGCACGTCCCCGAGATCCCGGTGCTCGGCAACGGCGACATCTGGTCGGCGGCCGACGCGGTCCGCATGATGAAGGAGACCGGCTGCGACGGAGTCGTCGTGGGCCGCGGCTGCCTCGGCCGCCCCTGGCTCTTCGGCGACCTGGTGGCCGCGTTCGAGGGCACGGGCGCGCCCAAGGCCCCGGACCTGCGCGAGGTCTCCAAGGTCATGATCCGCCACGCGACACTGCTCGGCGAGTGGATCGGCGACGAGGCGCGCGGTGTCATCGACTTCCGCAAGCACGTGGCCTGGTACCTGAAGGGCTTCGCGGTCGGCTCCGAGATGCGAAAGCGCCTCGCGATCACCTCGTCCCTGGCCGAACTGGAGGACGGGCTCGGCGAGTTGGACCTCGACCAGGGATGGCCGACGGGCGCGGACGGACCGCGCGGCCGTACGTCGGGCAACAACCGCGTGGTCCTGCCGGACGGCTGGCTGAAGGACCCCTACGACTGTGCGGGCATCAGCGAGGACGCGGAGCTGGACACCTCCGGCGGCTGACCTTCACCGCAGCGTCACTGCGACTGGCAGCTCCTTGATCCCGTTCACGAAGTTGGAGCGGACGCGCCGCACCTCACCGGCCACCCGGATGTCCGCGAGCCGCGGCAGCAGCTCCTCGAACATGATCCGCATCTCCAGGCGGGCCAGGGAGTTGCCCAGGCAGAAGTGTGGGCTGCCCTTGCCGAAGGTGACGTGGTCGATGTTCTCGCGCGTCACGTCGAAGCGGTACGGATCCGGGAAGACGTCCGCGTCACGATTCCCCGAGGCGAACCACAGCACCACCTTGTCGCCCTCCTTGATCAGCTTGCCGCCGAGCGATACGTCACGGGTCGCCGTCCGCCGGAAGTGGTAGACGGGCGAGGCCCAGCGCAGACACTCCTCGACGCCGCCGGGGATGAGCGAGGGATCGGCGGTGAGCCTGGCGCGCTCGTCCGGGTGGTCGATCAGCGCGAGCATGGAGTGCGAAATGGCGTGGCGTGTCGTCTCGTTGCCCGCGACGACGAGCAGCAGGAAGTAGTTGTCGAAGTCGGTGTCGGAGAGCGGGACACCGTCCCTGGGCGAGCTGTTGACCAACGTACTCACGAGGTCGGTCCCGCCGCCCCCGCGCCGCTTGGCGGCCAACTTCCGCCCGTACTCGAAGACTTCGAGCGCGGCGGGCGAACGGAACGGCAGATCGCGATACTGCTCGCTCTCCGCACTCTCAAGGAGCACATCGGCGTAGTCGGGATCCGTGTTGCCGATGATGCGGTTGCCCCAGTCGATGAGCTGCTGGGTGTCCTCCTCGGGGACGTCGAGCATCCGGGCGAGCACGTTGATCGGGAAGTCCGCCGAGACCTCCTTCACGAAGTCGAAGGTGCCCTTGGGGAGCGCCGCGTCCAGGGTGCGGGCGGTCAGCCCACGCAGGAACGTCTCGTACGTCGCGACCGCGCGCGGAGTGAACTGCTTCTGCAGGATCAGCCGCATCGCCCGGTGCCGCATGCCGTCGGTCTCCAGGAGGGAGCGGCGCAGGGCGATGTAGTCCTCGTCGACCTCTTCGAGATTCGTGAACCGCATCGAGGTGAAGGTCTCCGGGTCGCGGTCCACGCGCACGATGTCCTCGTGCCGGGTGACCGCCCAGAAGCCGGAGTTGGGCGCGGGCTCGGGCTGCCAGTGGACGGGGTCCTCCCGGCGCAGCACGTCGAACATCCGCCAGGGCAGCGTGCCGTCGGTGAACTTGTCGTTGTCGGCGAGGTCGACCTCGGCCAGGGAGAGGGCCGCGGGGCCCGTGACCGTACTCATGGGACGTACTCCTCTGAGGCATCAGATAAGAAAGGCGTACTCCGTGAACTCCCAGTCGGTGACGTGCTGTTGGAAGCGTTCGATCTCGTTGCGCTTGTACGTGAGGAAGGCGTCGGTGAACGCCTCGCCCAGGAGCCCGGTCAGCGCCTCGTCGGCCTCCAGGGCGTCGAGCGCGGCGCCGAGCGTGGCGGGGAGGCGGGGCGCGGAGTCCTCCTGGTAGCCGTAGCCCTCCAGCGGGGCGGGCGGCTCCGACTTGTCGCGGATGCCGAGGAGCAGGGCGGCGACGGTCCCGGCGACGACGAGATAGGGATTGGCGGAGGCGTCGCCGAGCCGCAGTTCGAGCCGGGTCCCGGCGCCCCTCTCGGGCGGTATCCGGAGCATGGCGCTGCGGTTGTCCAGCCCCCAGTCGATCAGCCAGGGGGCGAGGGTGTCGGGGCCGAAGCGCTTGTAGGAGTTGATGGTGGGGTTGAGCAGGGCGCTGAGCGCGGGCGCGTGCCGCAGGAGTCCGGCGATGGCGTGCCGAGCGGTGGCGGAGAGACCGTCGGATGCCCCCGGGTCCTCGAACACGTTGAGTCCGGCGCCGTCGACCAGTGAGATGTGCAGATGGAAGCCGGATCCGCCGAGTCCGTTGAACGGCTTGGCCATGAAGGTCGCGAGCCGCCCCTCGCGGCGGGCCGTCTCCTTGACGGCGGCCTTGAAGCGGAAGGCGCGGTCGGCGGCGTCCAGGGCGTCGGAGTGGCCGAGGTTGATCTCGAACTGCCCGCCGTCGAATTCGTGGTTGCCCGCGATGACGCCGATGCCGAGACCGTCCAGGCTGCGCAGGGTGCGCAGGAGGTGGCCGTCCGGGTCGCCGCGTCGCCCCGCGCTGTATACGTTGCCGGTGGCGCCGCCGTACAGGGACCACCCCGAGGGGGTGGTGGGGTCGGCCTCGCACAGAAAGTACTCGAGCTCGGGGCCGACGACAGGGGTGACGGGGCTGCCGGCGTACTCCTCGGCGCGCGCAAGTACCCGCCGCAGCAGGGCGCGTGGCGACTCCGGGGCGGGCTCGCCGGTGGCGGGATCGAAGGTGTCCCCGAGGCACCAGGCGACGCCGGGTTCCCAGGGCAGCGCCTGGAGGGTGGACAGATCGGGCCGTACGGAGACGTCGGGGAGCCCGGCGTCGAGGCCGCCTGCGACGGGGACCACGTCGCCCTGGGGACTGGTGTGGTAGACGGCGCGGCAGAAGGAGAGGCCGTGGGTGCAGGCGCTCGGCAGGTGTCCTACGAGGATGTCCCGGCCGCGGTCGGCTCCGATGAGGTCGGGGTAGATGACGCGGACCACGTCGGTGCCTTGGGTTCGCAGGGCTTCGACTGTCTCTGCGGCTTGGTCGTTCCTCGGGGTTGCGCGTGCTTCAGTCACCCGGGTTCCAGCCTTTCCGCGGGGCGGATCGGGGTTATCGTTTGAGACCAAACGATAGGAAGCTCTTGGGGGCTGCGCAAGCCCTACGGGGGGTATTGCGGGGTAACTGGCTTGGTGTCGCTCGGCCTTGACTCCCGCAGGGACCCCTCCCACCCACCCGCCCGTCACCCCGCATCCGCCTCTGCCCGAACAGGCCTCTCCCGCCCACCCGCCCGCAACCCCGCATCCGACCCTGCCCGAACAGGCCTTTCCTGCTCACCCGCCCGATTGCCTCGTGGTGATGAGAGTGGGTGGGGGTGGGGGTGGGGCTCCGTACCGAAGGCGGGTGGGGTGGGAACGGGCATGGGTGGGGGATCCGCGCGGTGGCGTGGGCGGGGGTGAGTGTGGCGATGGGGGTGGGTGACCCGTGGAGGCCAGGGTGGGTGAGGTGCGACGCGATCCTGCCTCGGGAGCTCGGCCCTCGCTTACCTGTAGTCGGCAGCGCTCGTGAGGGGACGGGCCGGTATGTCCGCCCGGAGCACGGTTCGCGGCGCTCCGGCGGCGCAGCAGCACCGCGGTCACCGGACGATAGCGAGGACGGACATACCGGCGCGGCCCCGCCCCCAGGACGGACCAGTCCCGCCCTGCACCGCCCCGGCCCCGCCCCGGCCCGTAGCGGTCCCGTCGCGTGGGGCATATCGTACGGACCCAAACGAAAGAAAAAGCGGAGCCGTCCGTCGCCGAAGGAGTCAGGCCATGACCGGAGTTCAAGGATTCTTCCCGCCCAGGACCGCGACGGGCCGCTCCTCCCTCATCCCGGCCCCGCCCTGGCACTACTCGGGCGACCTGCTCACCGTCGAGTACCGCACCGACCCCGCCCGCGTCCGCGAACTCCTCCCCGCCCCGCTCGACCTGGCGGCGGACGACCCCGGCGCCGTCGCCCTCATCTGGGCCGACTGGCAGTCCTGCTCGGGCGGCAAGGCCGAGCTGCTCGATCCTGTCCGGGCCCAGTACAAGGAGTGCTTCGCCGTCGTGCGCTGCGGTCACCGTGGCCGTACCTACTCGCGCTGCGTCTACATCTGGGTCGACAAGGACTTCGCCATCGCCCGCGGCATCCACCAGGGCTATCCGAAGAAGCTCGGGTCCATCCACATGACCCGGCCGCACCCCTACGGCCCCGCGCCCCGCATCGCGCAGGGCGCCGCCTTCGGGGCCACGCTCGCCGCCGCCGACCGCCGCATCGCCCAGGCCGTGGTGACCCTGCGCGAACCCTCCGAGACGAACGGCTTCGTCAACGCCCATCCCATGGCCCATCATCGTCAACTCCCCTCCATCGAGGGCAAGGGCCTGGCTCTCGACGAGCTCGTCGCGTCCGGTGCCGCCTCCTTCGAGGGGGGCCAGGCCTGGTCGGGCGAGGCCGACCTCGACCTCTTCGACGCGCCCACGGAAGAGCTGGCCGCGCTGACGATCGAGGAGCCGATCGGCGCGTACTACCGCCAGGTGGGCGTGACGTGGAATGGTGGGACCCTTCTGGAGACGGGCCTGTAGGGGCGGGGCGCGCAGGGGCATCGCGCAGGGGCATCGCGCAGGAGCGTCGCGCGGGGGGCGGCGGCTAGCTCCCCGCCGCCGATCCGATCCCCGCATGGACCTCCGGCCGAGCCCTCCGCAGCCAAAGCCCCCACACCACACCCGCCGCAGCCGCGATGAGGATGAGGCAAGGCAGCGCCCACCGCAGCGGATTGCCCTCCGAAACCCCCAACTGAACGCTGAAGTTGGTCAGCGCCAGCCAGAAGAAGACCGCGAGCGCGACGCCCGAGAGCAGCGGCGCGATCAGCCGGTGCCACACAGACTCGACCGCCTCCTCGTCCATCTCACCGCGCCGCGCGAAGTAGGCGATGACCGACGCCGACGTGGCGAGCAGAAGCAGGATCACGCCGAGTGCGCCGAGGTTGGTCAGCCACGTGAAGACGTCCATCACCGGATCGCGCCCCGCCAGCGCGAACACCCCGATGACGACGACGCTAACCACCGTCTGGAGCAGCGAGCCCCGATACGGCGACCCGTACCGCGGGTGGAGCGCCCCGAGTCCGCGCGGCAGTACACCCTCCCGGCCCAGCGAACGGACGTACCGCGCAACGGCGTTGTGGAAGGAGAGCAGCGCCGCCAGCAGGCTGGTGATGAGGAAGAGCTGGGCGAAGTCGGAGAAGGCGGTCCCCAGGCCGCTGCTCCGGTCACTGAGGAAGAACAGCATCTCCGGTCCCTGCTCGGCGGCGACCCGCGTGGCCCGCCCCGTCCCGGCCCCGCTGATCATCGCCCACGCGGTGACAGCGTAGAAGACACCGATGAGCCCGACGGCGATGTAGGTGGCGCGCGCCACGGTACGGCGAGGATCCCGGCACTCCTCGCTGTAGAGCGCCGCCGACTCGAAGCCCATGTACGCGGCGAACACGCAGCACAGCGCGACCCCGAGCGAGCCGTCCGTGGCGGCGCCCCAGGTGAGGGGCGTGGTGGAGATGCCCTGCGGGGCGTCGGCGAACTGGCCGATGTCGAAGACGAATACGGTGCCGAATTCCAGCACGAGCAGCACGGCGAGCACCTTCACGCCCAGGTCCACGCGCAGATGGCCGAGCACGCCCACGACGGCCGTGCACGCGAACACGAGCGCCCACCAGGGGATGTCGGCACCGGTCTTGGATTCGATGAACTGCGCGGTCGTCGCCCCGAAGAGCCCGGCGATGCCGATCTGCATGGCGTTGTACGCGAGCAGCGCGACGAAGGCCGCACCGACACCGGCCGTGCGGCCGAGCCCCTGCGCGGTGTACGCGTAGAACGCCCCGGCCCCCGTGATGTGCCGGCTCATCGCCGCGTACCCCGCGCTGAAGAGGGCGAGGACGACGCCGACGAGGAGGTAGAGGAGGGGTATGCCGAGGATTCCCGTGACGCCGAGGGACTGCGGTATGCCACCGGCGGCCACGGTCAGCGGGGCCGATGCCGCGACGACGAAGAAGACGATGCCGGTGACGCCGATGCGGCGCTCGGGCGCGGCGGCGGAGGAGAGGTGCGCCACGGGAGAGGCAGTGGGAGTGGGAGCGGGCGTGGGCGTGCCGGGGTGGTCGATGGTCATGCCGGGACTCCGGAGAGGGAGGGCGTATCCACTGGAAACGCGTTATCGTTTGAGCCCGTACGAAATTCGAGTGGCGCTGATGGTACGGACGCGTATGCGCCCCGGCAAGGTCTTGGGAGACTGGACCCGCCGACCGGAACCACAGGAACGACGGCCGGACACACGAGAACGAGGGGACATGTACGTGACGGGCTACCGCTCCATCCGCGAGACCGAGAAGGCGGTCCGGGCCAAGCTCGGCGGCACCCCCGTCAAGTACGAGCAGATGGCCGCCGTCTCGAACATCTACCGCGCGGCGTCCGCCGTCCGGCAGCACTTCGAGAACTCCGTGCTGCGCGGGGCCGAGCTGACGTGGACGTCGTTCGTGGTCCTCTACGTGGTCTGGATCTGGGGAGAGATGGAGACGCGGTACGTCGCCGAGGAGGCGGGCATCTCCAAGGGCACGCTGACCGGGGTCGCCCGGACGCTGGCGGGCCGGGGCCTGCTGGAGCGGCGCGGCCACCCGGACGACGGGCGGCTCGCGCTGCTGCGTCTGACGGGGGAGGGGGAGCGGCTGATGGAGAAGGTGTTCCCCGCCTTCAACGCGGAGGAGGCGTTCGTCGCCGACGGCCTGACGGACGAGGAGTGCCGGACGCTGGCCGATCTCCTGCGGAAGATCGTGGTGCAGACGGAGGAGAAGGGTGAGGAGCGGAGGGTCGAGCTGCTGGACGGCGCCGAGCCTGCTCCTCGCCGGAGTGGCAGGCGGGCCAAGGGCTGAGAGGGGCGAGCCGGAGCCTTGAGCGCCGTTGGTCACCGGCTTCGCCGAGTGCTTCGCCGAGTGCGTCGCCGGACCAGCTGAACTCCATCGGCTGCGTCGCCCGAACCAGCCGCCCGAACCAGCCCCCCGAACAGCCCCTGCTGCCCCGCATCCGAGCCGGCCGTGTCCTCCGGATGCCACTGCACGGCCGCGAACCACCCACCCCCACCCGGCAGTTCAAGCGCCTCCACCGTTCCGTCGTCCTCCGCCCACCCGGTGGCCACGAGCCCCCGCCCGAGCCTCTCCACGCACTGGTGGTGGAAGCAGGAGACGGACGTCGACTGGGCGCCCAGCGCGCGGGCCACCACGGAGCCGGGGTCCACCCGCACCCGGTGCACCTTGTGACGATGCTCCGACTCCGGACCGCCCATGTCCTGCCGAAGCGACCCGCCCAGCGCGACGTTCACCACCTGTAGCCCCCGGCACACCGCGAGCACCGGCAGTCCCTGTCCCACGGCGCACCGCGCGAGGGCGAGGTCGAACGCGTCCTGGGCGTCATCCACGTCGTACACGGATCCGTGCACCTCGGAGCCGTTCCCCGCGTACCGCCAGGGCGCCAGGTCACCGCCCCCGGGCAGCAGCAGCCCGTCGCACCGCGCCAGCCGCGCCGCGGCCTCGTCGGCCGGGCCCGGCAGCATCATGAACGGCTCTCCGCCCGCGCGGAACACCGCCTCCGCCAGCGCACGGGCCGTCACCACGGCCTCGTACCGAAGAGCGGAGGTCGCCGCCGAGTACCGCTGCGGCAAGGCGATCAACGGCCGACGGGTCCCCGAGTCGTCCGCGTGATGACTGCTGGTGGCCAGGGCGTCGTCCGGCATGGATGCCTCCTGGGGTGCCGCCGGGCGTCTCGCGAACGACGGTGCTCAAGATTTTGTTTGAGTTCAAACGGTAGCCGAACGAGGCGGTCCCATCGAGGGGTTGACCCCACTGCCTCGCCGCTCATAATATTGTTTGGGTTCAAACGAACTGGAGGAAGTCATGGCTCCCCCCGCCCCCGCGCCACCGTCGCACCCCCCGCACACCGCGACCGTCGCCGGTGTCCCCGTCGACACCCGGCACTGGATCGGCGGAGAGCGCATCGCCTCCGCCGCTTCCCCCGCGTCGGCGACCGCCGCCACCTTCACCGACCACTCACCCCTCGACGGAGCCCCGCTCGCCGAGATCGCCCGCGGCGGCGCCGCGGAGGCGCGGGCGGCCGTGGCCGCGGCCCGCGCGGCCTTTCCCGCCTGGGCCGCCACCCCGCCCGCCGAGCGCGCCAGGCTCCTGCACGCCGTCGCCGACGGGGTCGAGGCCCGCATCGAGGACCTCGCCGCCGTCGAGACCGCCGACAACGGCGCACTCCTGCGCTCCCACCGCCGCGGCGTCATGCCCCGCGTCGCCCACAACCTCCGCTACTTCGCCGACCGCCTCCTCGCCCTGGCCCACGACGACTTCGAGACCCGGGGCCACACGAACCACGTGACCTGGGACCCGGCGGGGCCTGCCGTGCTCATCACGCCGTGGAACGCGCCCCTGATGCTGGCCAGTTGGAAGATCGCACCCGCCCTTGCCGCCGGGAGCACCGTCGTCCTCAAGCCCGCCGAGTGGACCCCGCTGACCGCGTCGCTCTTCGCGGACATCGCGCACGAGGCGGGGCTTCCCGCCGGGGTCCTCAACGTGGTGCAGGGGTACGGGGCGGAGGTGGGCGAGCCGCTCGTCGCCGATCCCGACGTGCGGCGGATCAGCTTCACCGGGTCCGTGCCCACCGCGCGGCGGATCGCCGCGACCGCGGGCGCGCACCTCGTGCCGTGCAGCTTCGAGCTGGGCGGCAAGTCCCCGCTGCTCGTCTTCGCGGACGCCGACCTGGAGCTTGCGGCCGACCTCGCCGTCGAGCAGTTCGACAACGCGGGGCAGGTCTGCCTGGCCGCCACCCGGATCCTGGTCGAGGAGTCGGCGCGGGAGGCCTTCCTCGGTCACTTTCTCGACCGGGTGGCGAAGTTGACCCAGGGAGATCCGCGCGACGAAGCCACCGACATCGGGCCCAACATCCACCCCCGGCACGTCGAGCGCGTCGACGGATTCGTGCGGCGCGCCCTGGACGCGGGCGCCACGGCGATCACCGGCGGCGGCCGCAACACCGGACTCGCCGGACTCGCGGGACTCGGCGGGCTCGGTGGGCTCGGTGGGCTCGGTGGGAACTACTACCTCCCCACCCTCCTCACCGACGTCGCCCAGGACTCCGAGATCGTGCAGGAAGAGGTCTTCGGGCCCGTCCTCACCCTCCAGACCTTCCCCGACGGCGACGAGGACGAGGCCGTGCGCCTCGCCAACGACACCCGCTTCGGCCTCGCCGCGACCCTCGCCACCGGCGACCGCGAGCGCGCCGACCGGGTCACCGCACGGCTCGTCGCCGGCACGGTCTGGGTCAACTGCTTCTTCGTACGCGACCTTTCGGCGCCCTTCGGCGGCTCCCGCGCGTCGGGCATCGGGCGCGAGGGCGGCGACTGGTCCTTCGACTTCTACTGCGACCTGAAGAACACCGTGACCGCGCCGAAGGGATGGGCCCGCCATGGGTGAGATCGTCGGGGCGGGACTCCTCGCCCACGTGCCCACCATCGTGCTGCCCGAAGAGACCCGCAAAGAGCTCAACGAAGGCCGCGAGATCAGCCTGGTGCCCGGGCTGCGGCGGCTGCGCGAGGAGATCTTCGAGACGCTCGACCACGACACCGTCGTCGTCCTCGACTCGCACTGGGCCACCACGGTCGAGTTCGTCGTCTCCGCGCACGCGCGCCGCGCCGGGCTCTTCACCTCGGAGGAGCTGCCGCGCGGCATGTGCCGGATGCCGTACGACTACCCCGGCGACCCCGAACTCGCCTCCGCCATCGCACAGTTCGGCGATCGGCACGGCACATGGATCACTCCGATCGACGACCCGTACCTGCCGGTCCACTACGCCACGATCAACCTCTGGAAGTACCTGGGCGAAGGCCTCCCGGACAAGAAGTGGCTCTCGATCGGCGTCTGCCAGACCGGCGACACCGAGGACCACCTGCGGCTCGGCCGCGCGCTCGCCGACGGGATCGCCGCGTTGCCCGACCGCAAGGTCGTCCTCGTCGCGTCCGGCGCGCTCTCGCACACCTTCTGGCCGCTGCGGCAGCTGCGTGCCCACGAGTCGAGCGAGCCGTCCCACATCCGTACGCCCGAGGCGCGGGCCGCGGACGAGGAGTGCGTCGAGCGGCTCGAACGCGGAGAGCACGCCGAAGTCCTGCGCACGATGCCGGAGTTCCTCACCCACAAGCCCGAGGCCCGCTTCGGCCACTATCTGATGATGATCGGTGCTCTCGGAGAAGAGCGGTGCTCTGCGCCGGGGCGCGCCTACAGCTCGTACGAGAACTCGGTCGGCACCGGCCAGATGCACCTGTGGTTCGACCGCCCCGCCGATGGCTGGACCGCCACGCCCGACAGGAGTGAGGCCTCCCTCGCATGACATCCACCGTCGAATACCGCCGCATCCTCCTCGAAGGCGCCGCAGTCCAGGTCGTGCGGGAGGGGGACGAGCTCGTCGCCGCGGACGGACGCCGTGTGAAGGCGGCGGAGGCGAGCCATCTCCCTCCCGTACGGCCCTCCAAGGTGATCGCCGTCCACCTCAACCACCGCAGCAGAGTGGCCGAGTTCGGAGTCTCCCTGCCGCCCGCGCCCACCTACTTCCACAAGCCGGTCTCGGCGCTGAACGCGCACGGCGGTGCGGTCGTCCGCCCCGAGGGCTGCAAGTACCTCAACTACGAGGGCGAGATCGGCATCGTCATCGGCCGGACCTGCCGCAACATCGCCCCGGCCGATGCCGCCGCGTACATCGCGGGCTACACCGTCGCCAACGACTACGGCCTGCACGACTTCCGCGACACCGACGCCGGTTCGATGCTGCGGGTCAAGGGCTCCGACACGCTCTGCCCGCTGGGTCCCGGCCTCGTCACCGGGTGGGACTTCCGCGCCAAGTACCTGCGGACGTACGTCAACGGGACGCTGGTGCAGGACGGTTCGACGGACGAGATGGAGTGGGACATGCACTATCTCGTCGCCGACATCGCCCGCACGATCACCTTGGAGCCCGGCGACGTACTCCTCTCCGGAACCCCCGCGGGCTCGCGCCCCGTGCGTCCGGGAGACGTCGTCGAGGTCGAGGCCGAGGGTCTCGGCCGCCTCACGAACCACATCGTCACAGGACCGACGGCCATCCGCCCCGACATCGGCGCGCAGCCCACGGAGTCCGAGGAGGTCGTCTCGACGGCTTTCGGGGGCGACTGGGAGTTCCGTGGAGTCCGGGCACCGCGCCGCTGAGTCCCCCACTCGCCAAGGGAGTTCACATGCTCAAGGTCACCGTCGACCTGGACGTCTGCCAGGACCACGGGCAGTGCGTCTTCGCCGCGCCTGACGTCTTCACGCTCGACGACAACGGCCGTCTCGCATACGTCGCATCGCCCGACGAAGCCCTGCGGGCCGACGCGGAGGACGCCGCCGACGTCTGCCCGCTGCAGGCCATCCGGGTCGAGGGCTGACCGGGCATGGCATCAGTGGAATCGGCGGCATCGGAGGCATCGGCCGGAATCGCAGTGGTCGGCGCGTCGCTCGGCGGGCTGCGGGCGGCGGAACAGCTACGGGCGGCGGGGTGGGAGGGGCCCGTCACGGTGTACGGGGACGAGCCCCACCGCCCCTACAACCGCCCCCCGTTGTCGAAGGAGGTGCTCGCGGGCGAGGCCACCGCCGCCGCCACGGCGCTGCGTCACCGCCCCAGCATCGACGACGTCACCTGGCGGCTCGGCGCGGCGGTCGAATCCGCCGACCTGACCGCACGCACGCTGACGCTCGCCGACGGTTCGGTCCACGCGTACGAGGGCTTGGTGGCCGCCACAGGGGTGCGACCACGCAGGCTTCCGCTGCCAGGGGGTCCGCCACGGCATGTCGTACGGACGCTGGAGGACTCGGTGGCGCTGCGCGCCGAACTGGGTGACGGCGTAAGGGTGTTGGTGATCGGCGCGGGTTTCATCGGCTGCGAGGTGGCGGCCACGGCCCGCAAGGTGGGCTGCGAGGTCACGGTCGTCGCACCGGAGGCCGAGCCGATGACGCTCGCCGTGGGGGAGGAGCTGGGGCGGGCGCTGCGGCGGCGGCACGAGGCGCGGGGCGTGCGGTTCCGGATGGGGCGGCTCGTGGCGGAACTGGGCGACGAGTGCGCGGTGTTGGACGACGGGAGCGAGTGCGCCGCCGATGTCGTCGTCGAGGCGGTCGGCTCGCTGCCGAATGTGGAGTGGCTGGGGGCGAGCGAGGGGGGCACCCCAGGCCTCGGCCCGGACCTGACGGACGGCATCCTCTGCGACGCGCATCTGCGCATCGGGGGTCTGCCGCACGCGGTGGCCGTGGGGGACGTGGCACGCTTCCCGAACCCTCGGTACGGGGCGCTCGCGCGACGGGTCGAGCACTGGTCGATGCCGGCGGACTGTGCGCGGCATGCGGCGCGGGTGCTGGTGGCGGGGCTGCGGGGCGAGGCCCACGGCTTGGCGCCGTTCGCGCCGCTGCCGTCCTTCTGGAGCGATCAGTTCGATCTGCGGGTGCAGTCGTTCGGGCTGCCGGGGGTGGGGGACCGGGCGGAGCTGTTGGAGGGGGATGCGGAGTCGGTGGAGGGGGATGTGGTGTACGGGTACTACGGGGGCGAGCGGTTGGTGGGGGTCGTCGCACTGGGAGGTTCCAAGGCCGTCGCGCTGGCCGGGCGTTACCGGGCGGATCTGATGGAGCTGCCGGACGGGCTGGACCTCAGCCCGTCGTGGGGGTCCCTCCCTGCTCTTTGAGAGCTTGGGGGAGGGTGCGGACGCACTCAGCAGGTGTAGACGGGGCTCGGAGCTCCGGAGCCCCGGAGCCCCGGAGCGCCGAACCCCGCTATCCCCCCACCGCACTCAGCAACGCCAACGGCGCCGCCGCCGACCGTGACTCCCGTACGCACGCGTGCGGGTAGGGGACGGGGCCCGGGTAGGACTCCCGTCCGTAGCCCGCGAGCACCTCCGGCAGGCGGTCGCCGCCCCGTGACGCCGCCGCGACCAGGCCCCTCGCCACCGCCCGCGCCTCGTCGTGCAGGCCGTAGCGTGCGAGGCCCAGGGTGATCAGGGCGTTGTCGTGCGGCCACACCGACCCCCGGTGGTAGGAGAGCGGGTGGTACGCGGGCTGGCCCGCGGCCAGGGTGCGGACTCCCCAGCCCGAGAAGAAGTCCGGTTCCAGGAGGCGGCGGCCCACCGTCTCCCCGTACTCCTTGTCCAGGAGCCCGGACCACAGCAGGTGCCCCGCGTCCGAGGCGAGCGCGTCGACCTGGTGGCCGTTGCCGTCCAGGGCCAGCGCGGGGAAGCCCCGTGACGGCATCCAGAAGTCGCGCTGGAAGCGGTCCCGCAGGTCGGCCGCCGCCTGCGTCAGGAGGTCGGCGTACACCGTGTCGCCCCAGACCGTGCGCGCCAGCCACGCCGTACGGCCAAGGGCGTCGTACGCGTAGCCCTGCGCGCCCGCCGCCATCACGGGGCCCGTGGCGCGGCTGCCGTCGGCGGAGCAGATCGCGCCGGGGGAGTCCTTCCAGTTCTGGTTGGCGAGGCCGCCCTCGTCCGCGCGGTAGACGAGATAGCCGCGCGAGGTGAGGCCGCCGTGGTCGAGGATCCAGCCGACAGCGGCCCGCGCGTGCGGCTCCAGGCGGCGGGCCAGGGCCGTGTCGCCGGTCTGCTCCGTGTACGCGCCGAGCAGCACGAGGAAGAGCGGGGTCGCGTCGACCGAGCCGTAGTAGCGCCCGTACGGCACCTGCTCGAAGTGGGCGAGCTCCCCGTGCCGCACCTCGTGCACGATCTTGCCCGGCTGGGCGACCGCCCCTTCGGTGGCCTCCGTCGCCTGGGCGGCGGCGAGTGCGGGCAGCGTCGCCGCTGCCAGGCGCGGCAGATAGGGCAGGGCGAAGAGCGAGGTCAGGAGGGCGTCGCGGCCCAGGAGCGTCACGAACCAGGGGACGCCCGCCGCGGGGACGCTCAGCGTCTCGCCGTCAGGACCGGTCGCGGGCACCTGGAGCACGGCGAGGTCCGCCAGGCCCCGCTCGCACGCCGCCGCGAGCTCGGGCCAGCCGCCGGGGATCTCGATGCCCGATGCGAACTCGCTCTCCAGGGCGGCCAGTTGCTCGGCTGCTTCCGCCGGGCCCGCAGGGACTCGTGGCTCCGGCGCGCCGTGCGGGTGCGCCGCGACACGCAGTGCCACCTCCGCCGTGCCGTGCGCGTCGAGGTCGAGGGTCCAGACGAGCCGCCGCGCCCCTGTCCCGGTCTCCTCGACCGCGTCCGGGGCGGGCTCGGCGGTCACGGTCGTGCGGGAGCACCACTCGCGGCGCCGGTAGGCGAACTCGATGCCCCGGATCTCCTCGCCCTCACCGCCGCCGATGACCTTGCGCGACCTGACGGCGCCCGTCTTCGCGTACGTACGGTGGTCGGAGCGCAGCTCGAACTGGTCGGTGAAGTCGGCGTCCACGGTCAGCGCGATGAGCACGGTCGTCGGCACCACGCGATTGCACGTGACGCGCAGCGACTCCACGAACGCGCCTTCTGCGACGGCCTGTTCGCGGAAGATCGTGCAGGAGGCCGGCTCCTGCCTGCCGCCGCGCGGGACGAGGACGCACCGGGCCACGCCCGCGTCCGCGTCGGCGTCCGACACCGGCGCGAGGATCTCCGGCACTGCCCCGTCGACCGTCAGCTGCCAGCGGCTCAGGTGCCGTGCGTCGCGCACGAACAGGCCGTCCGGGGCCGTGCCGCCGCGCACCCCGCTGATGTCGCCGCCCGAGCCGATCGCCGCGAACGTGCCGCCCCGCACCAGTGGTTGACGCCGATCAGACATCCCTGAACCCCTCCCTCTTCACCGCCACGGAAGCCACGTCAGCGGACCTCCCGTGCGGCTCCTCGTCACGCCCGGCGGGATCGTCGAGCAGCAGATCCAGGGCGAGCGCGGCGCTCCAGCCGAAGCCGCGCGCACCGCAGCCCCGCCCTGTGTACGGGTCCACGTACTCCGCGAACCCGGACTCACCGGCCACGTCGAGCAGCGCTCGGCGCAGACCGTCCGCCCGCGCGCGCTCGCCGTGCAGCCGAAGTCCCCGCTCCAGCAGCCAGTTGGTGTTGAACCACGCGGGCCCGCGCCAGTACCGGCGCGGGTCGAAGGCGCTGCCCGTGAGGTCGTAGCTCGGCACGAGCCGGGCGGGGCCGCCGAGGCCGAAGTGCGGTCCGCACGCGGTCCGTACGAGTGCGGTGGCGACGCGGTGTGGCAGTGCGGGCAGGATCAGTGGGACGAGGCCGCCGACCCCGCGCTCCGGCACCAGCTCCCCGTCTCCGTGCCCGGACCGCAGGTCACGGCTGAAGAAGAGCCCCTCCGCCGGGTCCCACAGGCGCTCCACGAGGGTCCACGTCAGCGCCTGCGCTCGGGCCTCCCGCGCGCTGGACGCCTCGTGCAGGCCCAACTCGGCCTCGATACGGGCCAGTGCGTACTCGGAGGAGATCAGGAGCGCGTTGAAGGAGGGGTCCTCGACGGCGAACTCGCCCGCCCCGTCGGCGTACCGACGATCCCGGTAGGCGGCGGCGAGGCGCACATATCTGCCGTAGTCGAGATCGGTAGGCCGATCCTCCGGGGCGCCGTGGTCCAGGTCGGCGCGGCGGTACGCGGCCGGGTCCGTCGGCGTCACGCGGCTCAACGGGGCGTCCCAGCAAGGGCTGTTGTCCATGCCCTGCTCCCAGGGGTGGACGACGGAGGCGAGTCCCGCGCCGCCCGCGTCCCTGCGGTCAAGGAGATAGCGGTGCCAGGCGGCGAGCCGCGGGTGGGCGCGGGCCAGGAACGAACGGGCGCGGGAGAGGCCGGGGTCGGCGCGGTGGACCAGCCAGACGGCGAGCGCGTGGACCGGCGGCTGCACGATGCCGGAGGTCTGCACGGCACCGGGTGCACCGGCCGCACGGCCTGCCGTGGTGGAGCGCCAGAAGTCGGGGCTGGGAAAGTAGGCGTCCAGGGGGACGGCAGGGTTGAACACGATGTGCGGGACGCGGCCGTCGCCCCACTGGGCACGGAAGAGCGTCTCCAGCTCCAACTGCGCCCGTAAGGGGGAGAGATGACGCAGCCCGATCGCGATGAACGCCGAGTCCCAGGACCACTGGTGCGGATAGAGCTGCCGGGAAGGGACCGTCGACGTGCCCGTCCAGTTGGCCCGCAGGGCCTCGGCGGCACGCTCGCGCAGCGAGGTCGTGACGCGGCGGGCGGTCAGCTGGGCCGTACGGCCCACGTTCGTGCGGTCCACGCGGTTCTCCCCGAGGGCCTCGACGCCCTGTCAGTTCGGTGCTATCCACCTTAGGGTTACGCCTACTTAACACGCAAAACTCAATATGTAACGTGGAGTTGATGAGCGCAAGGGGAGAGTGGATGCCGGACGGACTGGATCGTGACGAGCAGGCGACGGGCGGGCGCGTGGGCGGTCAGCACGCCGGTGCAGGCGACCTGCTCCACCTGGTGCGCAGCGGGCGGGCCACCACGCGCGGCGCCCTGCAACAGGCCACCGGTCTCTCCCGCGCCACGGTCGGCCAGCGCCTCGACCGGCTCTTCCGCGCGGGCTGGCTGCGGGAGGGTGCGGGAGGCGCCCCTGACAGGGCGGGCTCACCGCTCGGCGGGCGCCCGGCCGTCCGTCTGGAGTTCGACGACGCCCACGCGGTCGTCCTCGCCGCCGACCTGGAGACCCGGCATGCCCGCACCGCCCTGCTCGGCCTCACCGGCGAGATCGTCGCCGAGCACGCGGGCCCCCTGGCGATCGAGGAGGGCCCGGACGCGGTCCTCGGCGAACTGGGCGTCCGCTTCGCCGAGCTGCTGGGCAAGGCCGACCGCGCCCCCGAGTCGGTCTGCGGCATCGGGCTCGCGGTGCCGGGCCCCGTGGACAGCGAGACGGGCCGCGTCGTCCAGCCGCCGATCATGCCGGGCTGGGACGGCTACGACATAAGAGGCCGCCTGCGCCGCGCCTTCGCCGAGCGGACGGGCGGCCCCGCGGGCATCCCGGTCCTGGTGGACAACGACGCGAACCTCATGGCGTACGGCGAACAGCGCGCCGCGTATCCCCAGTGCTCGGCCTTCGCCCTGGTCAAGGTCTCCACCGGCATCGGCGCGGGCGTCGTGGTCGACGGCGCGGTCTACCGCGGCATCGACGGCGGCGCAGGGGACATCGGCCACATCAGGGTGCCGGAGGGCGCGGAGGCCCTGTGCAAGTGCGGTTCCTACGGCTGTCTCGCCGCCGTGGCCAGCGGCCGTGCGGTGGCCCGCCGGCTGACGGACGCGGGCGTCCCCGCGGCGTCGGGGGCGGATGTGCGGCGGCTCCTGGAGGCGGGGAACCCCGATGCGACGGGCTTCGCGCGCGAGGCGGGGCGGCACGTCGGCGAGGTCCTCGCCACCGTCGTCACGCTCCTGAATCCGGGCGTTCTCATGATCGCCGGAGATCTGGCCGGAACACCTTTCCTGACCGGGGTGCGCGAACTGCTCTATCAGCGGGCCCTGCCCCGCTCCACCGCTCATCTGGAGGTCGTCACCTCGCGGCTCGGCGAGCGCGCGGCCCTCATAGGTGCGGGAACACTCGTGGTGGAGCACTTGTACGCGCCCAGGCGGGCGGAGGAGCGGCTCGCCGCGCTCGGCGTGTGACGGGCGTGCGACCGTCTCGTTGCGCGTCCGGATACTGACATCCGGCCGCTTCAAACGGCGTGATTCTCGCCACCCCTGATAGGGGTTGCGCTCAGATGAGCGGATCGAGGGCGACTGCACTTCTCCAAGGGGTGGCACTCAGTGCCACTGCTCGATCATTCATGAGGTGAACTCACATCTGAGTATGGGCCGCTCATTCGAGCGAATCACCGGGTCTACGGGGGTTGCGTCTTCAAGAGTTGAACGAATGGCCTCGCGTCGAGCTACCACCGAGTTACTTTCGATCTACTGGCGGACGGGTGGTTACAGCCGTATGACGCACAAGTGGACGTACCCAGGCGCCTTCGATCTGGGTATGTTCCTCGCCGTCAGGGCAGCCACCGAGTCCTCGAGGAGTCGAGACCCGTGTCGGAAAACAAAGATCCCCACGTAGCGCAGAGCGATGCGGCCGTGAAGTTCGTCTACGACTTCACCGAGGGCAACAGGGACCTCAAGGACCTTCTCGGTGGGAAGGGCGCGAACCTCGCCGAGATGACCAACCTCGGGCTGCCCGTCCCTCCGGGCTTCACGATCACCACAGAGGCCTGCAAGACCTACCTCGCCAGCGGCGAGGAGCCGGTCGAGCTGCGCGACGAGGTCAGTGCGCACCTCGACGCCCTCGAGCAGAAGATGGGCAAGAAGCTCGGTCAGGCCAATGACCCGCTGCTCGTCTCGGTCCGCTCGGGCGCCAAGTTCTCGATGCCCGGGATGATGGACACCGTCCTGAACATCGGGCTCTCCGACAAGTCGGTGACGGGCCTGGCCAAGCAGTCCGGCGACGACCGCTTCGCGTGGGACTCCTACCGCCGCCTCATCCAGATGTTCGGCAAGACCGTCATGGACGTCGACGGCGAGCTCTTCGAGGACGCCCTGGAGGCCGCCAAGGCCGCCAAGAAGGTCACGGTCGACACCGACCTGGAGGCCGCGGACCTGAAGAAGCTGGTCACCAAGTTCAAGAAGATCGTCAAGACCGAGGCCGGGCGCGACTTCCCGCAGGACCCGCGCGAGCAGATGGACCTCGCGATCCGCTCGGTCTTCGAGTCCTGGAACACCGACCGCGCCAAGCTCTACCGCCGCCAGGAGCGCATCCCCGGCGACCTGGGCACCGCGGTCAACATCTGCTCCATGGTCTTCGGCAACCTCGGCCCGGACTCCGGCACGGGCGTCGCGTTCACCCGCGACCCGGCCAGCGGCCACCAGGGCGTGTACGGCGACTACCTGACGAACGCGCAGGGCGAGGACGTGGTGGCGGGCATCCGCAACACCGTCGCGCTCGCCGATCTTGAGCAGATCGACAAGAAGTCGTACGACCAGCTCATGCAGATCATGGAGACCCTCGAAACGCACTACAAGGACCTGTGCGACATCGAGTTCACCATCGAGCGCGGCCAGCTGTGGATGCTCCAGACCCGCGTCGGCAAGCGCACCGCCGGTGCCGCCTTCCGCATCGCGACGCAGCTCGTCGACCAGGGCCTGATCGACGAGGCCGAGGCGCTCCAGCGCGTCAACGGCGCCCAGCTCGCCCAGCTGATGTTCCCGCGCTTCGACGAGGACGCGAAGGTGACGCAGCTCGGCCGCGGCATCGCCGCGTCACCCGGTGCCGCGGTCGGCAAGGCGGTCTTCGACTCGTACACCGCCATCAAGTGGTCGCGTTCCGGCGAGAAGGTCATCCTCATCCGCCGTGAGACCAACCCCGACGACCTCGACGGCATGATCGCCTGCGAGGGCATCCTCACCTCCCGCGGCGGCAAGACCTCGCACGCCGCCGTCGTCGCCCGCGGCATGGGCAAGACCTGTGTCTGCGGCGCCGAGGACCTGGAGGTCGACACCAAGCGGCGCCGCATGACCGTGGGCGGCACCGTCGTCGAGGAGGGCGACGTCGTCTCCATCGACGGCTCGACGGGCAAGGTCTACCTGGGCGAGGTGCCCGTGGTCCCCTCGCCGGTCGTCGAGTACTTCGAGGGCCGGATGCACGCGGGTGCCGACGACGCCGACGAACTGGTCGGCGCCGTGCACCGGATCATGGCGTACGCGGACCGGGTACGCCGCCTGCGGGTCCGCGCCAACGCGGACAACGCGGAAGACGCACTGCGCGCCCGCCGCTTCGGCGCCCAGGGCATCGGCCTGTGCCGCACCGAGCACATGTTCCTCGGTGAGCGCCGCGAGATGGTCGAGCGCCTGATCCTCGCCGACGCGGACGAGGCACGCGAGGAGGCCCTGAAGGAGCTGCTCCCGCTCCAGAAGCGCGACTTCGTGGAGCTGTTCGAGGCCATGGACGGGCTCCCGGTGACGGTGCGTCTGCTCGACCCGCCGCTGCACGAGTTCCTCCCGGACATCACGGAGCTGTCCGTCCGGGTGGCCCTCGCCGAGTCCCGCAAGGACTCCAACGAGAACGACCTGCGCCTCCTCCAGGCCGTGCACCGCCTGCACGAGCAGAACCCGATGCTGGGCCTGCGCGGCGTACGCCTGGGCCTGGTCATCCCCGGCCTGTTCACCATGCAGGTACGGGCGATCGCCGAGGCCGCGGCCGAGCGCAAGAACGCCAAGGGCGACCCGCGCGCGGAGATCATGATTCCGCTCGTCGGCACGGTCCAGGAGCTGGAGATCGTCCGCGAGGAGGCCGAGCAGGTCATCGCCGAGGTCGAGGCGACGACCGGCGTGGCGCTGAAGCTGGCGCTCGGCACCATGATCGAGCTGCCGCGTGCCGCCCTGACGGCGGACCAGATCGCGGAGGCCGCCGAGTTCTTCTCCTTCGGCACGAACGACCTCACGCAGACGGTCTGGGGCTTCTCGCGGGACGACGTGGAGGCGAGCTTCTTCACCGCGTACCTGGAGAAGGGCATCTTCGGGGTCTCCCCCTTCGAGACCATCGACAAGGACGGCGTCGGCAAGCTGGTCAAGGACGCCGTCAAGGCCGGCCGCGCCACCCGCCCCGACCTGAAGCTCGGCGTCTGCGGCGAGCACGGCGGCGACCCGGAGTCCGTCCACTTCTTCCACGAGGTGGGCCTGGACTACGTCTCCTGCTCCCCGTTCCGGATCCCGGTGGCCCGCCTTGAGGCAGGCCGCGCGGCATCCGAGTCGGCGGGCAGCGACCACCGGTAGGCCCTCGGGCCACCGGCTGAACTCCGGGGCCGACGCCGTGTCCCCGACCCTCACCGATGCGGCATCGGCTCCGGTTCACCAAGAAGGGGCAGTTCCCTGTGCGGGGGAGCTGCCCCTTCGGTCATGGTCGGTGGAGCCTGCCGACGGCCGCTACCGGCTCATTCCGTTCTCAGCTCGCGGCTTCCTGCCCGGTTCTTCGCGATGTTGCGTGTCTTCTTGGTGCGGGCCGAATCGGCGACCACGGCGAGTACCGCCGGCGACCTCGACCACTCGGCGAGGTGGCGCTGCATCCAGTCCGTGACCCCCGCCAGCTCGGCCGGTGTCGGCACGTGACCGTCCTCGACGGACAGCTGGAGCAGCCAGTCGTCGACGCGGCGGCGGATGAACTCGCGGAACGCCTCTGTCTTGAGCCGGTCGACCTCCGGGAGCAGTTCGGCCGACCACCGCCGGAACTCGGCAGGGCCGGTCACCTTGCCCGCGATCTCGTCCACGAGGGCGACCACCGCCGTCTTGGCCCCCGACTCGTCGGGGTCGCGCAGGATCGTGGCCACGATCGCACGGTCCCGGTCGCGGCTCCGGGAGGAAGCGATCACCGAGAGGACGCGTAGGTACACGGATGTTCGGACGTGATCGTCCGCGACTGCCTCGTCGACGTCCACGTCGATGATGCCGGCCTCCGCCAGCAACTCGGCCACATCGGAATGCATGGTCATCGCTTCCTCCCTACTTGCAGGTTTCTTGCGCCCCCCGCCACCGGTGACTACTCGGCTGACAGTGGGCCTGCCTGCCGCACGGGCTCCTGTGCCGGAAATTCGTTCTCGCTCACCTGTCACATCCTCGCGCCGCGATCCGTCAACGCAGTGACTGACGTCAACGGGCCCGCGCGACAAGCGCGCAGGCCGCCCGCGATGTGGAGGAGACGACGATGGAAACACGTTCGATCACGGCGGAGATCCCGATGGTTCCGCGCATGCCCGAGGACCCCGCGGAGCTCGTCCCCGAGCTGGCGGAGGTTTCGGCGGCGCTGTTCAGGGTCACCGGCAACGGTTCGGTACCGCGCTCCACGATCAGCCTGGTCCAGCTGCGTGCCGGTCAGATCGTCGGCAGCACCTACCTGACCGTTCTGCACACGGGCTTCCTGCGCAAGGCCGGGGAGCCGGAGGAGCGGATCACGTCGGTGGCGTCCTGGCAGGATTCGCCGTACTTCACCGGTGCCGAGCGTGCCGCGCTGGCACTGGTGGAAGCCGCGCTTCAGCCGTCCGCAAGCGGCGAGAGGGTCTCCGATGAGCTGTATGCGCAGGCAGCCGCCCACTATGAGGGCAAGGCGCTCGCCACGCTGATGTTCGCGATCGGCCAGGTCAACTTCTTCATTCCCGTAGCGCTCATCGCCAAGCCGGTGCCCGGACGGTCGTTCACTGATCCGTGGGCATGAGACCGACCGCGTAAGGCGCGATCGTCCCGCTAGGGCGTGGCCGCCGGATCAGCGCAGAGGTCGAGGGTGAACGCCACCCGGTCGAGTCCGGGGCCGTCGTAGTCCGGCTGCACGGCTGAGGCCTCGAAGCCGAGCCGAGCGTGAAACGCCTGCGACGCGGCGTTCTCCGGGCTGGTGATGCAGTGCACGTAACGCCGCCCATGGGACTGGGCGAGTCCGAAGAAGGCCCGGTAGAGGGTGCGCCCGATGCCGTGGCCGTGCAGTGCCGGGTCGACGCCGACGAAGTGCACATAGGCGGTGTCGGGCAGGGTCGGCGACAGGAAGCCGACCAGGAAGGCGGCCACCTCTCCACTGTCGCGCTCGACCAGGAAACTGGTCGTGGTGAAGTGCTGGAAGTACAACCGGGGCAGAAGCAGCGCCCGTTCCGTCGACCCTGCCTTCCCTTTCAGGCCACCCCACCAAGTGTCCAGTACGGCTAGCACCCGGAGATGGTCTTCGCCTGCAAGGTGCCGAGCCGTCAGGCCGGCGGGAAGGTCATCGATCATCTGTTCAGTCTGTCAGGGGTGGCCGCGCTTGTCGTGTGTGCGTTGTGGGGCTGGAAGTCTGCTGTTCATGGGGACTACGGAGCCGCCCTTCAGTTGGGCGCGCAGCTCGTCGATCTCCTGTTGCATCGACTGCAGTCGCTGATGGGTCTCGAAGAGGTAGCGGACCTTGGTCCGCAGGGTCAGCGGGTCGATGGGCTTCAGGACGACGTCGGCCACTCCGAGCAGAAAGGCCGTGGCGGCCAACTCGCGGCTGACGTCGTACCCGGTCAGCAGGACGATCGGGATGGAACGCGTCTGGTCCAGGCCGCGCATGTAGCGCGCGACATCGAGGCCGCTGACGTCCGGCATGCGTAAGTCGAGCAGGACGAGCCCGATCTGCCCGCGCAGTATCTGCTTCAGGGCGTCGTCACCGCTGGTCGCACATGCCAGTGGGTAGTCGAGAGGGGCCAGTGCGCTCTCCAGGGCGAAGAGGGTGTCCTCATGGTCGTCGACGACGAGGATCTTGGAGTTCGACGGCATGGCTTCGTGCCCCCCTGCGTGGGTGAACCAGGCTATTCCTATGCCGAGTTGGAGAATCCGTCCAGCGTCTCGACGTCGATGTTCCGCCGCAGGTGCCTGGTGCCTGGTGCCCGTCGACCCGTCACGCTTGAGTCGTCATCCCTCCGCCGCCTTCGCGTACTCCTGTGCCATGCCGCCCGCGAAGTCGTACACGATGACCGGCTCGTCACCCACGACCCACGCGTCATGTCCGGGCGAGCACACGAACACATCGCCCGGCCCCACTTCGGACTCGGCGCCGTCGTCCATGCGGATGTGCATCCGCCCCTCGACGACATAGCCGTTGTGGTGGATCTGGCAGCTCTCGGTCCCCGCGAGCGGGGCCACGGACTCGGACCAGCGCCAGCCTGGCTCGAAGGTGCCCACGGCGAAGTCCAGCCCTGAGAGATGGACGGCCTCGAGGTGACCTCGAGGGAAATCACGTCGTTCGTCCGGCTTCTCGACCGCCTTGACCTCGATCATGACGACTTCCTCCGTCCGGGCCTTGCCCACGATCTCGGAGTCAGTAGTCGTCGCCGCGGGGTCCACGGCCGACGTCATCACCAGCCGACCCCTTCACTCCATCGTCTGCCCGTCGACCGGGGTGCGCCACTCGGGGGCCGGCGTCGGCGGTTGATTCTGTTGATTCTCTTGTGAGGTTGGGGAGTCGAGTGGTGTAGTCCACTGCCATGACGAACCTCTCCCGTCGCACTCTCATCACCGCGACAGCTGTCGCGGGAGCCGCCGTCGCCCTGCCGTTGCGCCTGCCGTCGGCCGCTCAGGCGGCTGCCCAGGAAACTGCCCATGCGGCCGCCCGCGGCAATCCCCGCCCCACCGTCATCCCCGCCCTCCAGGAGTGGGAAGGCGGCGACGGGGCGTATCGGCTCACCCAGGACTCACGTGTCGTCGTCCTGGCCCGGGATGCTGACCAACTCCTCCCTCTTGCCCGGCAGTTGAGCCGTGACATCACCGATGTCACCGGAGTGACCATCGCCCCGCCCCGCACCACCCGGCGCTCCCGGGCCGCCCAGGGCGAGATCCTGCTGCGGCTCGACCCGGCGGCCCGGCACGGCAAGGGCGGTGCGCTCTACGTTCGCGAGGGGTACGAGCTCGCCGTCACGGGCGCGTCCGTGACCGTCACCGCGCCCGCCTACAGCGGCGCCTACTACGGCACCCGCTCCCTCCTCCAGATCCTCCTCCACGACGAGCAGCGCTCCCGCGTGCCTGCCGGGACCGCCCAGGACTGGCCCAACTACCGGCTGCGCGGCTTCATGCTGGACGTCGGGCGGCGCTTCTTCACGCCCGGTTTCGTGCGGGACTACCTCCGCATCATGGGGTGGTTCAAGCTCAACGACCTCCAGCTGCACCTCAACGACAACGAGATCAAGGCCCCGGACGGCGACTGGAGCAAGGCCTACGACGCCTTCCGGCTGCGGAGCGACGCCCCCGAGTGGGCGGGGCTCGCCGCGCCCGACGGGTCGTACTCCCGTGCCGACTGGGACTCCTTCGAGGACACCGCCGCCCTGCACGCCGTCCAGCTCACCCCCGAGATCGACGCCCCGGCGCACTCGCGCTCCTTCGTGCGCTTCCGCCCCTCCCTCGGGCTCGACGGCGGCAACTCCGACCACCTCGACCTCGCCAAGCCCGAGACGACGGCCTTCATGAAGGAGGTCTTCGAGGAGTTCGTGCCGTGGTTCCGCAGCCCCGAAGTGCACTACGGGGCCGACGAGTACACCGGACCCGAGGCCCAGTACCGCGCCTACTTCAACGACATGGCCGCCCACGTGCGCTCGCTCGGCAAGCATCCGCGCGCCTGGGGGAGCCTGACCGAGATGGCCGGATCGGCCGAGGGGTACGACCGGGACGTCACCGTCCACAGCTGGAACAACGGCTGGTACGGGCCGCAGGCCGCCAAGGCCGACGGATACGAGATCGTCAACACGAACGACGGGCTGCTGTACGTCGTCCCGTTCGCCGACTACTACCACGGTCACGGGCTCGACGGCCGTTATCTGTACGACAGTTGGGAGCCGCACGTCTTCCCGGGGAAGGAGAGTCTCGCGCCCGGCGACCCCGCCCTGCGCGGCGCGATGTCCGCCGTCTGGAACGACCTCGTCCACGCCACGTACACCCAGCAGGACGTCCACGGGCTCATCGAGACGACGTACGGCACCCTCGCCCAGAAGATGTGGAGCGGCGCCGGACAGGGCCTGGCGTACGGGGAGTTCACCGCGCTGCTGCGGCGCGGCTCGCTGGGGCCCGGCCTGACGACGGTCACCCCCACCCTCGCCGAGCCCGACCAGCTCGCCTTCGGCGCCCCCGCCACCGCGTCCTCCGGCGCGCACGCCTCGTACGCGTCCGACGGCAACCCCGTCACCGCCTGGACCAGCGGCCTCGAACGGGGCGGCCCCTGGCTGCGGGTCGACCTCGGGGAGGTGCGGGACGTGGCGCGGGTGCGGCTCGACTGGGGGCGTGAGCACGGGCGTTCGTACGACATCGAGGTGTCGGAGGACGGGGCCGGGGATGCGGGCTGGCGGAAGGTCGCTTCCCGACGCGGACGCGCCCAACCCGGCTGGGACGAGCTGGAGTTCAGTGCCGCCAAGGCGCGGTTTGTGCGGGTGCGCGGGCGGGAGAGCGGGCGCGTTCGGTGGACGCTGTGGTCGGCGCAGGTCTTCGACGCCCCTGATCTGGCGCGGGGGAGGAAGGCGACGGCATCGTCCGCGGAGACCGCGTCACTGGGTCCCGAGAACGCCGTCGACGGGGATTCGGCCACGCGGTGGGCCTCGAAGTACACCGACGGCGAGTGGCTCGCCGTCGATCTGGGGGAGGTGCGCACCGTGCGGCGCGTGCTCCTCGACTGGGAGGCCGCGGCAGGGCGGGACTACGACATCCAGGTCACCGAGGACGCGGACGGCGTGTCGGGGTGGCGGACGGTCGCCGAACGCAGGGGGCGGACCACGGCCGGCGTCGACTCCGTCGTCGTCGAACCGGTGGCGGCGCGGCACGTGCGTATGTCGGGGGTGAAGCGCCAGACGACGTACGGGTATTCGCTCCACCGGTTCGAGGTGCGGGCGTAGCCGTCCTCAGACGCCGGACGGGCCGGAACGCTCCAGCAGCGACTTGAGCTCGGTCAGGCGTTCCCGCCGGAACACCTTGTACGCCGCCACCTGAAGTCGACGCCGGGGAGCCGGCGGCGGCGTACGTCGGACTGGGCGTACCAGCCGTCGCCGGCGTGGTCCTCGTGGACCTCATGGCGCCGACGCTAGGACCGGCTCCGCCCCGCCGCAAGGCGGAACCGCAGGCGGCAGATGACCGCGTCCGTGTCCCGGCGTACGGCGTGCGCGAGGACCGAGCCGCGCTGGTTCTGGAGCAGGCGCTGCCAGACGTGGGCGGGCTCCACCTCGGGGATCAGGACGGTGACACGGGTGGTGGGGTGGTACGTGTAGATCCTCCGCACGTACTCCGACACCGGGCGCCCGACCGTGCGCGTCAGCGAGGGCAGCTCCACCAGGTCGATGCCCGGGTTCCACAGCTCCCAGTCGCGGCGCAGCGCCTCCGACGCGCGCCGGTCGTCGGCGTCCTGGTGGGTGACCGTCACCGCGCGGACCTCGTCGCCGAGGGAGACGGCCGCGTTCAGTGCCTCGCAGGTCAGGCGGGACAGGTTCGACACCGGGACGATCACCAGGGAGTGGTCGCGGTGCGGGGGCTCCGGGACGCGGCCGAGGCCCAGGTCGTCGCCGATCCGGCGGTAGGCGCGGTGCACGGCCTCGAAGCAGAGCACGATCGCGGGCAGCGCGAGCACGATCAGCCAGGCGCCCTCGGTGAACTTGGTGGCCGTGACGACCACCGCCGAGATGCCGGTCAGCAGCGCGCCGAAGCCGTTGAGGAGTGCCTTCGCGGGTCTGCCCGCCGCGCGCCAGTGGAGCACCATCCCCGTCTGGCAGAGCGTGAAGCCGACGAAGACGCCGATCGCGAAGAGCGGCACGAGCGTGTTGGTGTCGCCGCCGGAGAAGACGAGCAGCGCGGCCGACACGGCGGCGAGCGCGAGGACGCCGTGCCGGTGGACCTGGCGGTCGGCCTTCAGGGCGAAGACGTGGGGCAGGTAGTTGTCCCGGGCCAGCAGGCTCATGAGGACGGGCAGGCCGCCGAAGGACGTGTTCGCGGAGAGGGCGAGCAGGACCATCGTCGCGAACTGCACCACGTAGAAAGCCCAGTTGTGGCCGAGCGAGGCGTCCGCGAGCTGGGCAAGGACGGTGACGCCCTCGACCGGCTGGAGCCCGAAGCGCGAGATCAGCACGGACAGGCCGATCAGCATCACACCCAGCAGCGCGCCGAGCGCGACCTCCGCGTGCTGGGCGCGCTTGACGCGCGGTGCGCGGAAGGACGGCACGGCGTTGGCGATCGCCTCGACGCCGGTGAGGGCGGAGCAGCCGGACGCGAACGCCTTCAGGAGGAGCAGCGCGCCGACGGTCGTGGCGTTGGAGGCGAGGACCGAGGCGTGGCCCTCGGCGGCGGCCGTGCTGACCGGCCCCTCGCGGAACAGACCGACCACGATCATGGTCAGGATGGCGCCGACGAATATCGCGGTCGGGGCGATGAAGACGCGCGCCGAGTCGACGATGCCGCGCAGATTGACGGCCGTGACCAGGACGAGGACGGCCAGGCAGATCCACACCCGGTCGCCGTACAGCTCGGGGAAGGCGGAGGTGAGCGCCGCGACGCCCGCGGTGACGGCGACGGCGACGTTCAGGACGTAGTCGAGGACGAGCGAAGCCGCCGCGACCAGGCCCGCCCTGCGGCCCAGGTGGGTCTTGGCGGCGGCGTAACTGCCGCCGCCGTCGGGGAAGGCGGCGATGACCTGGCGGTAGGAGGCGACGAGCACGGCGAGCAGCGCGGCGATTCCCAGGGTCACCGGCAGGGTGAACCCGAGCCCGTGGCCGCCGGCCGCCGCGAGGACCAGGACGATGGCCTCGGGCCCGTAGGCGACCGAGGCCATCGCGTCGAGGGAGAGTGCGGCGAGGCCCTGCACGGCGGTGAGCCGGTGGCGGTCCTCGGGGTGTGCCGCGCCCCCGGTATCCGGGGGTTCCTCGACGGCGACGTCGGTGAGGCTGTCCGGGGACTCGGAGACGGTGGTCATGGGTGGGCCCCTCCAGGCGGGTTCGTTCGCTTGAGCGATGCCCAGCGTGGGTGTGCCCCGAGCCGGCCGCGGGCCCTTTTGGCGGCTCCTTGGCGCGTGGGGTGCGGATCTTCACGCGTCTTTGACGTGGGGCGTCAGCGGTACGTCAACGCTGCTGACTCCGCGGCGAGTCCGTCCTACGGTGCCGCACATGCGACATGACAGGGGTGGTGGATACGTGCTGCGGGGCCGGGGAGGGGGCGTGGGCGTGGGCGTGGACGGTGTGGTGTCCGACCGGCGCTGGGCGGCGGATGTGCGGGCCGCCGTGTTCTGCGCCCTTGCGCTCTTCGCGCTGGTTGTCCTGATCGACCTGGCCAACGGCACGTTGGACGTGCTGCGGGGTGTGCTGTGGGCGGGGCTTTCGGGGCTGCTCTATCTGATCCTGCATCCGGTGCGGGTGACGGTGGGGCCGGGGTGGCTCGCCGTGCGGGGGCTGCTGCGGCATCGGCACGTCTGTACGGGACTGCTGACCGCCGTGCGGTACAGCGAGGGGGTCGCGGCGCGGCTCGTGCTGTGTGACTCGCTCGGGAATCGGGTGGAGGTGGAATCCCGGGTGCTGGTGGAGAATCCGCTGTTGTTGCACCGGTTGGAGGTGGGGGCGGGGGATGCGCGGGAGCGGGGGCTGCTGCGGACCGGCTCCGAGGTCCTTGGGCGGCTCTCGGCCCGGCTTGACGGGGATGTGGCCAAGGGGGTCTTCGAGGTGTCGGGGCTGCGGTAGGGGCGGCTGTCCCCGCGGGGCCAGGTGACTGTCCCAGCGGGGCCTTCGTCGCCGCTGATCACCGGCTCCGCACGGTCGTACGACTCCGAGAACTCCCGTACCGAGCCCAGATCCCCGAGGTCGAGCTGCGCCACGGCGGGCGAGTTCGCGGGCGGTGACACAGCCCGCGTTCCAGCCCGTCATGACACAGCTCCCTCTGGTTGGGCGCACGCCTGTTCCTCATCGAGTCCCGCTCAGGCCGCGGCGCCCCCGTCGATCACCAGATCCGCGCCCACCACCGACGCCGATTCGTCCGACGCGAGGTACAGCACGGCGGCCGCGACCTCCGACGTCGTCGAGACCCGGCCCAGCGGCGTCGAGGTCTTCATGCGCTCCGTGCGCTCGGCAGGGCTCTCGCCCTGGCGCAGCGACATGCTGGTGTCGGAGGAGCCGGGGCTCACGGCGTTGATCCGTATCCCCTCCCCGATGTACTCGGCGGCGGCCCCCTTGGTCAGCGCGGAGACGGCCGCCTTGGTGGCGCCGTAGCCGACGGTGCCCGGAACGCTGATGTGGGCGCCCAGCGTGGAGGAGATGTTGACGATGGCCCCGCCGCCGGGCTGCGTGCGCATCTGCCGCACCTCGGCCTGGAGGGCGAGCAGTACGCCGGTGACGTTGATGTCGAGCATCGTGCGCCACTCCTCCTCGGGCAGCTCCGCGACCGGCTGCCCGGCGCGCAGGACGCCCGCGTTGTTGACGGCCACGTCCAGGGAGCCGAACCGCTCGACGGTGGCGCCGACGAGCGTCGCGAGGTCGGTGGAGCGCGAGACGTCGGCGGTGACGGCGAGTGCGGTGCCGCCGGCGTCCTCGATGAGCCCCACGGTCTCCTTGAGCGGGCCTTCGGTGCGCCCGGCGACGACGACGTTCGCGCCCTCCGCGGCGAAGGCGAGCGCCATGGCACGGCCGAGGCCGGAGCCGCCGCCGGTGACGAGGGCCGTGCGGCCGGCGAAACGGGTGCGCGGTGCTGAAGTCATGACAGAGCTCTTTTCTTGAACGATCGGTTCAGTATGAGGGCATGAAAAAAGAGGCCAGGGGCGGCAGGGGTGGGATCAGTCCAGCAGGCTCAGCGCCTGCTCCGTCGCGTCCCGCACCCGCGCCGGATCCTTCGACGCCTTGCCGACCACGCGCAGCCCCTGCATCAGGGTCAGGAGCATGCGCGCGAGTGCGAGCGGATCGCGGCCTTCCGGGAGCTCGCCCTGGGCCTGGGCGCGGACGAGCGCGGAGTGCAGCAGCGTCTCCATGTGCTCCCAGTTGCGCTCGACGCAACGGGCGGCCGACTCGTCGTGGGGGCCCAGTTCGGCCGCCGTGTTGGTGATGAAACAGCCGTTCAGGCGCCCTTCGTCGGAGGCCGCCTCGCCTCCGAAGCGGCGTACCACCGCGCGGACGGCGGGCAGTGCGGGGCCCGGCTGGGAGAGCTCGGCGAGCAGGCGCGGATTCTGGAACTCGGCGTACCGCGCCAGCGCCTTCAGATACAGCTCGTGCTTGTTGCCGAACGTCGCGTAGATGCTGGCCCGTCCGATGCCGAGAGCTTCGACGAGGTCCGCCATCGACGTCGCCTCGTAGCCGCGCCGCCAGAACAGCTCTAGGGCCGACTGGAGCGCGGCGTCCGGATCGAATTCCTTGGTCCTGGCCACGAGGAGAGATTAAGCAATACTGGAACGGTCGGTCAAGTAGTGACTTCGGTCAGACTCAGTAGTGGCTTCGGTCAGGCGAGGCGGACGACGTGCGTCTCCACCGTCACCGAGTCGTCGTCCAGGCACCGCCCCGTCTCCAGGTCGAAGCGCTGCTTGAGGAGGGGCGAGGCGACGAACGGGCGGCCGGCCGCCGCGCCGAGCAGGCCGCGCGAGAGCACCGCGGCGCCCGTGAACGGGTCGCGGTTGTCGATCGCGTACGCACGGCCCGTGCGGTCGATGAAGAGCGCGGCCTGGCGGCCGTCGGGGAGCAGCGCGGCGATGCCGCGTCCCGGCTGGAGGTGCGCGCGGTCGCAGACCTCGAACCAGTCGTCCTTCAGGCGGAGTTGAATGCTCATCGGGATGCAGCACCTTCCAGGTCGCGGGGGCGGGAGCCGATGGTGAGGAGGGGCAGGTCCGGCTTGATCTGGTCCCGCTCCGGGACGAAGCTCACGGTCGGGTCGGGGACGTCCGGCGCGTTCACGAAGGACACGAACCGGGCCAGACGCTCGGGGTCGTTGATGGTCTCGGACCACTCGTCGCGGTAGTGCGCGACGTGGTCGGCCATCAGGGCCTCCAGCTCGGCGCAGAGACCGAGCGAGTCGTGGACGACCACATCGCGTACGTGGTCGAGGCCGCCCTCGATCCGCTCCAGCCAGGTCGATGTGCGCTCAAGACGGTCGGCCGTACGGATGTAGAACATCAGGAACCGGTCGATGAGGCGCACCAGTTCGGCGTCGGACAGATCCTGCGCGAGCAGGTCGGCGTGGCGCGGGGTCGCGCCGCCGTTGCCGCCCACGTACAGGTTCCAGCCGCTGGACGTGGCGATCACGCCGAAGTCCTTGGACTGGGCCTCCGCGCACTCGCGGGCGCAGCCGGAGACGGCCGACTTCAGCTTGTGCGGGGAGCGCAGGCCCCGGTAGCGCAGCTCCAGGTCGATCGCCATCCGGACCGAGTCCTGGACGCCGTAACGGCACCAGGTCTGCCCGACGCAGGACTTCACCGTGCGAAGGGACTTCCCGTACGCGTGACCCGACTCGAAGCCCGCGTCCACCAACCGCGTCCAGATCAGCGGCAGTTGCTCGACGCGCGCGCCGAACATGTCGATGCGCTGGCCACCGGTGATCTTCGTGTAGAGCCCGAAGTCCCGTGCCACCTCGCCGATCACGATCAGCTTGTCCGGGGTGATCTCGCCGCCGGGGATGCGCGGCACGACCGAGTAGGAGCCGTTCTTCTGGAGGTTGGCGAGGAAGTGATCGTTCGTGTCCTGGAGGGAGGCCTGCTCGCCTTCGAGCACGTACCCGTCGGCGCCGATCGTCGGGGCCAGCGAGGCGATGATCGAACCGACCGCCGGCTTGCAGGTCTCGCAGCCCTCGGTGCCGCGGGCGGACTCGCGGCCGTGGGAGTCCAGGAGCTGCCGGTAGGAGGTGATGCCCAGGGTGTGGACGATCTCGTACAGCTCCTGGCGGGTCTGGCCGAAGCAGCCGCACAGGCCCTTGTCGACCTCGACGCCCGACGCCTCCAGCTCGTCGTTGACGAGCATGCCGAGCACTTTCACACAACTGCCGCAGCCCGTACCGGCCTTGGTGCACTTCTTGACCTCGGGCACGGTCGTGCAGCTGTGCTCGGTGACGGCGCCGCGGATCGTGCCCTTGGTGACGTTGTGGCAGGAGCAGATGACCGCGGAGTCCGGCAGCGAGGACGGGCCGATCGACACCGGGCCGCCCGCGCCCGCGGGCAGCACCAGCTGCTCCGGCGAGACCGGCGGCACGCTGCCCGTCATCGGCCGCAGCACGCCGTACGCCTCCGCGTCGCCGACCAGAACGCCGCCGAGCAGCTCGCCGCCCGCGCCGATGACCAGCTTCTTGTACGTTCCCGAGCGCGAGTCGGAGTAGACGACGTCCAGGCAGTCCGGGGTCGCGCCGTGCGCGTCGCCGAAGGAGGCGACGTCCACGCCCAGGAGCTTCAGCTTGGTCGACATGTCGGCGCCGGTGAAGCTCGACTCCTCCGTGGCGATCGCGGCGGCCACGGTCTCGGCCATGTCGTAGCCGGGCGCGACGAGCCCGTACACCCGGCCGTCCGAGGCCTGGGCGCACTCGCCGATCGCGTACACGGCCGGGTCGCTGGTGCGGCACTGCTCGTCGACGGTGATGCCGCCGCGCTCGCCCACCGAAAGGCCGCTCTCACGGGCGAGTTGATCGCGGGGCCGGACACCGGCGGAGAACACGACCAGATCAGTGGCGAGTTCACTCCCGTCCGACAGCTTCATCCCGCTGACGGCACCGTCCGTGGCGACGATCTCCTGGGTGCCGACGCCCGTGTGCACGGACAGGCCCATGCCGGTGATGGTGCGCAGGAGCGCCGCGCCGCCGCCTTCGTCGACCTGCACCGGCATCAGCCGCGGCGCGAACTCCACGACGTGCGTGTCGAGTCCGAGCCCGCGCAGCGCGCCCGCCGCCTCCAGGCCGAGCAGCCCGCCGCCGACGACGGCGCCGGTCGTGGCGTACGTCTTCGCGTACTCCTCGATGGCGAGCAGGTCCTCGATCGTGCGGTAGACGAAACACCCGGTGGTGTCCTTGCCGGGCACCGGCGGCACAAAGGGGAAGGAGCCGGTGGCCAGGACGAGGGTGTCGTAGGCGAAGGTCTGTCCGGAGCGCGCGGTGACGGTCTTCGCGTCGCGGTCGACGGTCTCCGCGGGGTCGCCGACGTAGAGCTCGATGCCGTGCTTCTCGATGAACTCCGGGTCTGTGAGTGAGAGTTCGTCGGGCGTGCGGCCCGCGAAGTACGAGGTGAGCTGTACGCGGTCGTAGGCGGGCCGGGGCTCCTCGCACAGGACGACCACGCGGTGCGTTGCGGTGAGGCCGCGTGCGGCGATGGCCTCCAGGAAGCGCTGGCCGACCATGCCGTGCCCGACCAGCACGATGGTGTTGTCGTGCGCGCTGTGGCGGCGGGTGTCCATGGGCATCTCAGAGGCCTCCGTCTTGGGTGAGCAGGTGGAGCAGGGGGCTGCCGTCGTCGGGCAGCAGGTCGTCGGCCTCCCAGGCGCGGGCGAGCGCGCCGACGGCGGTGAGCTCGCCGAGCAGTACGCCGCCGACGAGCCGGTCATCGCGCACGACGACCTTGCGGTACGTGCCACGGGTGGCGTCCGCGAGCTGGACGACGTCGTCGTCGGGCCGGTGCTCGGGGTCGCCGAAGGCCGCCAGGTCCAGGGGAGCGGAGCCGGGGCTTCCGTTGTGCAGGGTGAGGCGGGTGAGGGCTCGGGTGCCGGAGTAGGGGCGCGCGTCCTGCGGGGAGATCAGGGCGTCCGCGAGGGCGTCGGCCTGTTCCAGCGCGGGGGCCGCGAGGCAGCGGGCCTCGCCGGAGTGCTCGGCGCAGTCGCCGATGGCGCGGATGTGCGGGTCGGAGGTGCGCAGCTCGTCGTCCACGACGATGCCGCGGCGTACGTCAAGGCCCGCGGCCTGCGCGAGCCCCGTGCGGGGGCGGACCCCGCAGGCGAGGACGGTGAGGTCGGTGCCGAGTACGTAGCCGTCGGCGAGCTCCACCGAGCGGATGGCCCCGCCGGTCTGGCGCACCCCGCGTACGCGGCACTCGGTGTGCACTTCCACCCCGAGTTCGGTGAGGTGCCGGTGGACCAGCGCGCTGGCTGCCGGGTCGAGCTGGCGCTCCATGAGCCGGTCGCCCTGCTGGGTGAGGACGACCTGGGCGCCGCGGACGGCGAGCGCGCGGGCGGCGGATACGCCGAGCAGCCCGCCGCCGATGACGACGACGCGGGTGCCGGGTACGACGGCCTCGGACAGGGCGAGGCAGTCGTCCATTGTCCGGAAGGCGTGCACGCCGCGCGGCAGGTCTGCGGCACCGGGCTCGAAGAGACCGCGCAGGGGCGGCAGTACGGGGTTGGAGCCGGTCGCGAGGACGAGGGTGCCGTACGGGACGACGCTGCCGTCCGCGCAGTGCACGATCCGGTCCGCGCGGTCCACGCGGACGGCGCGGGTGCGGAGGAACTCGCCGGGTACGGGCGGCAGGCCGATGACCTCGGGGCCGAGGCGCCCGGAGAGGACGTCGGCGAGGAGCACGCGGTTGTACGGTGCGTGCGGCTCCTCCCCGATGAGGGTGACGTCGCCGGAGCCTCCGAGCCGCTGGGCGAGGCGGACACCGGCGAGGCCGCCGCCGATCACCACCACGCGTGAGTGCGGGCTCTGGGTGCCCGGGGTCGAAGAGGTCATGTACGGCAGAGTGCGGGGGCGGTGTTACCCGGCCGCATCCTGACTGTTTCCCGGCGGGAACGCTGCCCTCAGCGGGCGCCGGGGCGGGGTGTGAGGGGTCTGGCCGGGGGCCTTGCGAGGCCGCGGTCCTTACCCCGCATCCGCCTCCGGCCGAACGAGCCTCTCCCACCCACCCGCCCGTTCACCCCGCATCCGCCCCCGGACGAACTTGCTTTCCCGCCCACCCGCCCATTACCCGGTAGTCGGGAGCGCTCGTGAGGGGACGTGCCGGTATGTCTGCCCGGAGCACGGTTCCCTGCGCTCCAGTAGCGCAGCAGCCCCGCAGCCACCGGACGATAGCGAGGACGGACATACCGGCACGGCCCCGCCCCCACAGGCGAACCAGCCCCGCAGCACACACGCCCCCGCAGTCGGCAGCGTCCCGCCCCGCACCCGGACCAGCTCCTCCCCGCTCCAAGGCGGACCCGCCCGGACTTAACCCCCGTTGAGCCGACCCTCAAGCCCACCTTAAGGATCAGCAGTAACCCCCTGACCAGCCACTTTTGCCCCCGCCCCGCGCCTAGTCTGCGGCGGTGACCACCGAGGTAGCCGACTCCCGACTTGCCGCGTATCCCGCGCTCTCCGCGTACCTGCGCCAGACGGAGGGACCGCAGGTTCCGCCCATGCCCGCGCATCCCCCGCGGCCCCCGCGGCCCCGCGCCGCCACCCCAGTTCCCCCTGCCCGCGTCACCCCCACCGCCCTGCGCAACGGAATCCTCGCCGGAACCCTCGCCGTCACCGCGCTCTGGGCCGTGCAGGCCGAACCCTCGGCCCGGCTCGACGTGCTCTTCGCGACCGGCGCCCACCTCACCGGACTGCTCGCCGGGTACGGCGTTCTCGTCATGCTCTTCCTGATGGCCCGCGTCCCCGCCGTCGAGCACGGCGTGGGCGCCGACCGGCTCGCGCGGCTGCACGCCCTCGGCGGCCGCTACGTCCTCACCCTGTGTCTGGGCCATGCCCTGCTCGCCCTGTGCGGATACGCCGCCCACGCCGACACCGACCTCCTCAGCGCCGCCCTCGGCCTGCTCGGCTATCCGGGGCTCGCCCTCGCCGTCGTCGGCACCGCCCTGCTCATGGCCGTCGGCGTCACATCGGCCCGCGCGATGCGGCGCCGCGTCCCGCACGAGACATGGCGGGCCGTGCATCTGCTGACCTTCCTCGCCGCGGCGCTCGCCTTCGTGCACCAGCTCGCGGGGCCGGACGTGGCGGGCAGCATCCTGACGGTGTGGATGTGGTCGATGCTGCACGCCACGGTGGCGGTCCTGCTCGTCTGGTACCGCGTCGTCGTCCCCGTGCGGCAGGCGCTGAAGCACAGCCTGCGCGTCATCGACGTACGCGACGAAGGGCCCGGTGTCGTGTCGGTCGTGATGCAGGGCATCGGCCTCGACGAGCTGCGGGCCGAACCCGGACAGTTCTTCCGCTGGCGCTTCCTGCGGCGCAGGCTCTGGCGCACCGCGCTGCCGTTCTCGCTCTCCGCGCCGGTGCGCGACGACACCCTGCGGATCACCGTGAAGGCCATCGGCGACCACACGCGGCGGATGCGGCGGCTGAAGCCGGGGACGCGGGTGCTCGCCACGGGCCCCTTCGGGGCGCTCACCGCGCATCGCCGTACGAAGAGGAAGGTGCTGCTGCTCGCGGGCGGGGTCGGGATCACCCCGATGCGGGCGTTGTTCGAGACGCTGCCGGGTGGGCCGGGGGACATCACCCTGCTCTACCGGGCAGGCAGCGCCGAGCAGCTCGTGCTGCGCGACGAGCTGGAGGAGATCGCCCGGAGCAGGGGAGCGGGGCTGCACTATCTGCTCGGCCGTTCCGACGCGTCCTTCGACCCTTCCCCAAGCTCTCAACTTCGTTCGAGCAGGGGAGACCCCATTTCCCCGCAGGCCCTGCGCAACCTCATCCCCGACCTCGCCGAGCACGACGTGTATCTGTGCGGGCCGCCCGGGATGGCCGCCTCCGCCACCGCCGCGCTCGTACGGGCCGGGGTGCCCGACGAGCGCATCCACGCCGAGTGCTTCACCTTCTGACCGCCTTCTGACCACCTTCTGAGAGGGGATTACAGGCCGATATGGGACGTCATCGCAAACCCGTGGGCCCGGCCCAGGGCCCCACCCTGCAGGCCCGCCGCAAGCTGGCGACGGGCCTCGCCGGAGCGAGCGCGCTGGTCGCCACGGTCCTCGCGCTCACCGTCGAACCGGCGTCGCCGCCCGCTCCCGACCGCGCACCGGCGGGGGTCCCGGCACCTCAGGCGGCTCCCTGAGCGGGGGTCCCGGCACCTCAGGCGGCCCCCTGAGGAGGAAACCTCTGAAGACCCTCAACTCTCCCGGATTTCATGGACGGCGTGATCACCCCCTCCATAAGGTCGCGATCATGCCCGACATATCTCTGACCACCGTCGTCGTCCTCTGCGTGGCCGCCCTCGCGGCCGGCTGGATCGACGCGGTGGTGGGCGGTGGCGGCCTGCTCCTCCTGCCCGCCCTGCTGCTCGGACTTCCCGGCTCGACCCCGGCCGCGCACGCCCTCGGGACGAACAAGGCCGTCGCCATCGTCGGCACGACCGGCGCCGCGGTGACGTACGTGAGGAAGACGCCCGTCGACGTGCCCACCGCCGTACGGATCGGGCTCGCCGCGCTCGCCGGGTCGATGGGCGGCGCCTTCTTCGCCGCCGGCATGAGCACCGAGGTGCTCAAGCCCGTGATCATGGTGGTGCTGCTCGGGGTCGGTGCCTTCGTCATCTTCCGGCCCGCCTTCGGCACCGCGCCCTCCGCCGAGCCCGCATCGCCCAAGCGCATCCTCGCCGCCATCGGCCTCGCGGGCCTCGGCATCGGGTTCTACGACGGCCTCATCGGACCCGGCACCGGCACCTTCCTGGTCCTCGCGCTGACCGCCGTACTCCACCTCGACCTGGTGTCCGCCTCCGCGACGGCCAAGATCGTCAACTGCTGCACGAACGCGGGCGCCCTCGCGATGTTCGCCTGGCAGGGCGCGGTCCTGTGGCAACTGGCCGCTCTGATGGCCGTCTTCAACCTCGCGGGCGGCATGTTCGGCGCCCACACCGCCCTGAAGAAGGGCAGCGGATTCGTCCGCGTCGTGCTGCTCACGACCGTGTTCGCCCTCGTCGCGAAGATGGCGTACGAACAGTGGCTCGCCTGAGGAGCCAGCACATCTCGCGGGCACACATCTCGCGGGCACACCTCTCGTCGGCACCTCTCGGCGGCCCCTGCCCGCACGCGTCCGTCAGCGCACGCTCGTCAGGTGCGCGAACACCACCACATTGCCCTGGTAGCCCGTCTTCCTCGAATAGCTGCCGCCGCACGTGATCACGCGCAGCTCCGGCCGGTCCGCAGCCCCGTACACCTTCTCGTCCGGGAAGTCCTTCGCGTCGTAGACCTCGTTCGCGTCGACCGTGAACACGGCCACGCTGCCGTCCCTGCGTTCGATCTCGATGGTGCGGCCCCGGGTCAGGCCGCCCAGGTCGTAGAAGACGGACGGCCCGTCGGCGTTGTCGACGTGCCCCGCCACGATGGCGGTGCCGCTCTCGCCCGGCGTCGTCCCCGACTCGTACCAGCCCGCGAGGTTCGTCCGCTTCGGAGGCGGTACGTCGAGACTGCCCTGCCGCGTGAGTCCGAGCCCCATGAGGGGGGCGTCGACCCGGATCGCGGGGATCCGGATCCGGTCGGGCGGGGACGGGGGGAGCGCCGCGGCGGCCGACGCGCGGCCGGAAGGGGGATGCGCCGACGCGGCCTGCGCGGCGGACGGCTGGGGCGGGGGATGGGACGCGGTGCCGTTGTGCAGCAGCCACGCCCCGGAGCACAGGGCAAGGACGGTGACCGCGGCTATGGCGGAGTTGACGGTCTTCCTCCGGGCGGGCTTCCGGCCGGGCTTCCCGCCGGGGTCCCCGGCGGCGGGGCTCCCCGGGTCAGGGCTGTTCCTGCTCGGGCTGTTCCTGTGCATCACTCGACTCGTCCCCCTCAGGGTTCGGGGAGGCCGGTCCCCGCTTCCCTCTCCGGATCCACGAGGGACAGGCGGACCCGGAGAGGGAGGGGGCTGGCGGTACCGGTGGACAGCGGAGGGTGTCCGTCAGATCCTGTCGCCTCTCGCCCGGCGATGCAGGAGCCAGGTACCGCCCGCGGCGGCGACGGCAAGCGCCGCCACACCCGCCGCGGTCTGCACGGGATCGGGGCCCAGAGCGCCACCGACCCCCGTCTTCACATGTCCCTTCGGAGCCACCTGCTGCTGCTCACGTGCGGCGGCGGTGGAGGTGATCGTCACGGACAGATCGCCCGCGACCTGCTTGCCGTCCGCGCCGGAGCCGGAGCACTTCGCGACGATCTCGTAGGTGCCGGGCTGAGCCGACGGCGGCACCTTGAACTGGCCGGTCGCGTTCTGCTCGTGGTCCTCGTCCGTGCTCGGCGCGAGCGTGAACGTGCCCGCGCCCACCGCGCTGGCATCGCCCGAAGCGGTTCCTCCGCCGCCGCACGCGGAGGTGCTCACGGTGACCGTGGAGCCGGGCATGACCGTGGCGGGATGGATCTCCAGGCCGCCCCCGGCGGCGAGTACCGCGGCAGCCGCGGGGGGCGACAGGAGGCCCGCCGATGCGACGGCGAGCGCGGCAGTGGTCAGCAGGCGGGCTTTGCGCATCGTGCTTGCTCCTCCGAGGGACCTTCAGAGGGGCACGGCCCGCGGCACCCCCAAGTGCCGCTGCGTCGGTCGAACCCCGCTCTACCGAGGTAAGTGGCACTCGGCGGCGCACGCCTCCTGAAGGTCTGTCAGAAACTCTGTGGTGGAGCGGCTCCTGACACTTCGACGGGAACATTCCAGCAGGTCACCCGGCGTGTCGCCGAGAAGTATCCGAAGGGGGTGCACGGCGCCTGTGAATGGGTGACCCGCGATCCCGGCGGGGCCTTTCCCGGGCGCCCGCCGGACCCCGGCCCGGACCTGAGTCCGCCTCAGACCGCGTCCCACGGAACGTCGGCGTAGAGCCCCGCCAGCGTTCCCATCAGCTTCTCGTCGACCGCGAACTCCGTGGCGTCGATCCGCCGCACCGGCGCGATGCCCCGCGCGTTCGTGACGAAGGCGGCCGCGTACGACGAGAGGTCCGCGAGCGTGACCGGGGCCCGGCGCGTGGGCAGCCCGGCGGCCGCGAGCCGCGGTTCGAGCAGCTGCATCGTGATGCCGGTCAGGCAGGGCGCGTCGGGCCAGACGATCCCGGAGCCGTCGTAGAAGGCGATGTTCGTGACGGCGCCCTCGCTGATCGTCCCGTCGGGCCCGGTGAGCAGGGCGTCGTCGAAGCCCGCGCGCCGTGCGAGCTCCCCGTGGCGGGCCTGCCCGAAGCCGCCCAGGTGCTTGATGTGCGGGAAGGGCCGCTGGTAGGGGACGGACCGCAGGGCCTGCGGGCTCTCGGACACCCCGCCCGGCGCCCGGACGGTGACCGTCACGGACGGCTCGCCCTCGGGTGCGTGGACATGGACGCGTACGGAAGCGTCGGCGATGTCGTCGCGGAGCACGTGCCGGATGAGTGCGCGGACGTGTTCGCCGTCGAGCTCCCGGTCGAAGAGCTCGCGCGTGGCCGCGTCGAGCCGGGCCAGATGCAGCGCGAGCCCGCGTGTCGCGCCGCCCCTGACCTGCATCGCGGTGAAGTGCCCGACCCCGCCGAGAGCGGGCCACAGCAGTCGGTCGGCGGTGGCGGCCCGGCCGTCGATCTCAAGGCGCTGCAGAGGCGCGGGAGTTGTCATGGGCTTCACGGTACGACGTGGGGCGAGGGCGAGTGGGGGGGGGCGGGGGAGCGGCGGACGAGGGCGGTGGCGACAACGGAACAGCAGCCGGACGAGGCAGTCACACGAAAGCTGGACGGCAGCCGCGCGGCGCCGTGCGACAGCCGGACGGCAGTCGAGGGGCAGCCGAGCGAAAGGCGGACGAAAGCCGGGCGGCAGCCGGGCGCAAGGCGCGCGGCAGTCACACGAAAGCCGGGCGGCAGCCGCGCGGAACCGAGCGACAGCCGGACGGCAGCCGCGCGGCACCGAGCCACAGCCGGACGGCAGTCGAGGGGCAGCCGGACGAAAGCCGGGCGAAAGCCGGACGGCAGCCGCGGGACAGTCGCACGACAGCCGGACGGCAGCTACGCGGCACCGGACGGCAGCCGGACGAAAGCCGGACGAAAGCCGGGCGGCAGCCGGGCGCAAGGCGCGCGGCAATCACACGAAAGCCGGGCGGCAGCCGCGCGGCACCGAGCCACAGCCGGACGACAGCCGCGCGGCACCGAGCCACAGCCGGACGGCAGTCGCGCGCCGAACCCGTCGAACTCGCCGAAGGAGCCGCTTGACCTCAACCTAGGTTGAGCAACGAGGCTCTCCCCATGACCCAGAACGCGACTGCCGCTGATTCCCCGTCCACCACTACGTCCACCGCCCCGTTCGCCGCATCTGCCACGCCCGCCACACCCCTTCGCGTCGCCGTCATCATCGGAAGCAACCGCGAGGGCCGTTTCGGACCGATCGTCGCCGAGTGGCTGCTGACCCGGATCCGCGAGCACGCGGACTTCGAGGTGGACGTCATCGACCTGGCCGAATCCCATCTGCCGACCGCGCTCTCCTTCAACCCGTCGCCCGAGACGCTCGCCGAGCTGGGCAAGGTCACCCCGAAGCTGGCCGCCGCCGACGCCTTCGTGGTCCTCACCCCCGAGTACAACCACTCCTACCCCGCGTCCCTCAAGAGCCTCATCGACTGGCACAACGCCGAATGGCAGGCCAAGCCCCTCGCCTTCGTCTCCTACGGAGGCCTCTCCGGCGGTCTGCGCGCGGTCGAGCACCTGCGTCCGGTCTTCGCCGAGCTGCACACCATGACGATCCGCGACACCGTCTCCTTCCACAACGCGGGCGGGCTCTTCGCCGACGACGGCACCCACAAGGACCCGACGGCCGCGAACGCCGCGGCCAAGTCGATGCTCGACCAGCTCCACTGGTGGGCGTGGGCGCTGCGCAGCGCCAAGGAAGTCCGCCCTTACGGCAGTTGAGATCCGGCCCGGCATGCGGGGTGCCAGACCCCGCGAGCCCGGCCTGATCCAAACGAGAGACCCTAGGCCTCCGGCAGGTGCACCGACGCCACCGCGCCGCCGCCCTCCGCGTTGCGCAGCTCCACCCGCGCGCCGATGACCTGCGCCTGGCCGAACGCGATCGTCAGGCCGAGGCCCGTGCCCTGGCCGCGCTCGCGGGCGCCGGTCTGGAAGCGCTGCGGGCCGTCCTTCAGGAGGTGCTCGGGGAAGCCGGGCCCCTGGTCGCTGACCGTGACCACGGGTCCGGCCACCCGCACGTCGACCGAACCGGCGCCGTGCCTGCGGGCGTTGGCGACGAGGTTGGCGATGATCCGCTCCAGGCGGCGCGCGTCGGTGCGTACGAGCGTGTCGTCGAGGCCGCACGCGGCCACGAACCGCACCGGGCACCCCGCACGCTGCACGATCCCCTCGGTCAGCGTGCCGAGGGGATGCGCGTCCAGGTCGGGCCGCTCCACCTCCGCGTCGAGCCGCGCCACTTCGAGCAGATCCTCGGTGAGGGTGCGCAGGGCGAGGACCCGGTCGCGCACGAGCTCCGTGGGGCGGCTCTGCGGAAGCAGCTCGGCCGCGGTGTGCAGACCGGTGAGCGGCGTGCGCAGCTCGTGGGCGACATCCGCGGTGAAGCGCTGCTCGGCCTCGATGCGCTGTTGCAGGGACGCGGCCATCGTGTCGACGGCGGCGGCCAGTTCGGCCACCTCGTCCTTTCCGCGCCTGCCGTCGCGGCCGCCCGGCGGTCGCGGATGGTCGATACGGGCGTCCAGATCGCCCTGGCTGATGCGGCGCGCGGTGGCCGCGGCGGTCCGCAGCTCACGGCTGAGGCGGCTGGCCAGCGCGGCGCCGCCGAGCGCCGCGAGGATGACCACGACGGCGCCCGAGACCACCAGCTGCTGGTCGAACTCGGCCATCTCGGCGGCCTGTTGGGCCAGCGGCTCGCGGACGGAGAGCACATGGTCGCCGACCGGGCGCGCCGCCCACACGACGGGATCGGCGGCGCCCATGTCGAGGTACGTGGTCCGCTGCCCGTCCAGGGCGGCGGACCGCAGCGACGCGGGCAGGCCGGGCGCGTCGATGGCGGCCTCCGTGCCGTCGTCGCCTGCGGTGTCGACCTGCCCCGTCAGCTCGTACAGCTGGCGCACCCGCACCAGCTGCGCGGTGGCCCCGGACCTGGCGCCCGTGGAGACCTGCTCGAGGCGCGCCTGGTGGACGAGGATCCCGATGGCGACCGCGACGACCGCGCAGCCGAGGGCGAGCAGCGCGGCGATCTTCCAGCGCAGACCGAGGGCGTTGAGCGCGCCGCGCGCTCGCCGGGCGATTCCCTTCACCTCTGTCCGTCCGTGCCGCCCGAGGGCTCCGTGGTGGATTGCGGCGACGGCGAGCCGTCTGCGCCCGGCGTCTTCTTGTAGTTCTTGATGTCGCTCACCGTGGACATCCGTACGCCGTCCCAGTGGAAGCGCACGGCCTGGTCGCCGCCGTCCGCGCAGGGGCTGCGCACCAGCAGGTCCGGGCCGAGCCTCTCGATGCTCATGCGCTTCCCGGAAGTGAAGAGGACCGGGAAGACGCGGCCGTCGTGCTCCTTGTAGACGGTGAGGACGCTCCGTCCGCTCTCCGTGTCGGCGGCCACGAGCAGCTCGGGCCGCCCGTCGCCCGTCAGGTCCGCAAGGAGCGGCGGCCTGAGCCCGGCCCGGCCGGGGCGGTCGATCTCGCCGCGGTCGGCGAGCGGCTTCATCCGCGGGTCGGCCCGCAGGACGTCGCGGAAGTCCTCCTTGCCGAGCCCGCCCTTGCCCAGCTTCGGCAGCCCCTCCAGGGGTTCCGGGGGCGGCTGGTGGGTGGCGGCGTCGGCGCCGGGCGCCTTGGACGACGTACTGGACCAGGCGGGCCAGAGCGGTTCGGGGCGCGGCTGCACGGACACGGACGGCGCGGGCTCACCGGCGCCGAGCCCGTCCACGCTGCCGCATCCGGCCAGTACGACGGCCGCCGTGGCGGTGAGGACGGCGGCGCGGCGCAGGAGGCGGCGGTGGGGGCAGGTGAGGTTCATGGCTCTACCGACGGTAGGAAGCGTCCATCACGGAAAGCGGGAGGTTGTGTAACAGCCAGGGGCAAGCAGGGCGGAAACGCCGAGATCGGGACCTTCGGCCTGTCCGGTGGCCCTTGCGAGAATCGGTGCATGACCTCCACGTACGAAGCCGGATCCGGAGCCGAACAGGCCGCGGTGCTCACCGTCCTGACCACGACCGACACCGCCCGGAAGGCGGAGGATCTCGCGAGCGGCGCGGTGGCGGCGCGGGTCGCCGCGTGCGCGCAGATCGCCGGGCCCGTCGTCTCCGTCTACCGGTGGGAGGGCGCCGTCGAGGAGGCGCGGGAGTGGCAGGTGCTGTTCAAGACGGCCGCCTCGCGGTACGAGGCGCTGGAGGCCTGGCTCACCGAGGCCCACGACTACGACACCCCCGAGATCATCGCGACGCCGGTCGTGCGGGGGAGCGCGGCGTACCTGGAGTGGGTGGAGCGGGAGACGGCCGAGTGACGCGGCAGGCGGACCGGCTGCCGTTCTTCGTCTACGGAACGCTGCGGCCGGGGGAGCCGAACCACGACGCCTTCTTGCGCGGCAGCGTCACGACGGAGGAGCCGGCCCGGCTCGCGGGGGCGGTCCTCTACGAAGGGCCCGGCTACCCGTACCTGGTGGAGGAGCCCGAAGGCGGCCCGGTGCGCGGCGAGTTGATCACCGCACGGCCGTCCGCGTACGAGCGGCTCCTCGCCGATCTCGACGTACTGGAGGAGTACGCGCCGGGCGACCCCCGCAACCTGTACGAGCGCGTGGTGCGCGAGGTGGCCCTCCTGGACGGGGCGACGGCGCGGGCGTGGGTGTACGTGGCGGCGCCCGGGGTGGCGGCGAGGCTGCGCGCTTCGGGGACGGCGATCGGGGGAGGGGACTGGGCGTCGTCGAGGCCGCGGCGGTGAGCGGTTCGGGCGCGGGCGCCGAGAGCCGGGCCGTGGCGCGGATTTCGCAGCTCAAACGCCTGCGCACTCGATCCGGTGGACTCCGTCACCCGTGCGAGCGACGCGGGCGAACCGCATGATCGCGGAGAGTGGCGGCTGTGACACTCTCCGTGTGCACCAGTCGGTGCGCGAGTCGGTGCGTGAGCACCACGTCCTCAGCAGGAGTTGCCCCATGAGCCTTCGCCGTTCGCTGCCGGCCCTCGTCGGCGCCGTAGCCCTCACTCTCGGCCTCCCCGTGGCGGCCGCCGCGTCCGCTCACGCCCCGACCGCCGTCATGAACCCCTGCGGGTTCTACGAGACCGGCAGCGACGCCTTCTACAACCACTGCACGAGCGACGGCTCGAACGTGGTCATCCAGGTGCGGGTCGCCCTCGCCCCCGACTACGAGCGCTGTGTGGGTCCGGGCAACCACTGGCTGGGTTCCGCGAGCAAGATCCAGGGCGCGCACTACGTCGGACGCACCTGCTGATTCTCGTACGCGCATGACCGCGGGCCGGGGGCGAACCCCCGGCCCGCAGCCACGTCCGGCCGTCAGGCCCGCTCCAGCCGCACCGCGCACACCTTGAACTCCGGCATCCGCGACACGGGGTCAAGTGCGGGATTGGTCAGGGAGTTGGCCCGGCCCTCGCCCGGCCAGTGGAACGGCATGAAGACGGTGTCGGAGCGGATCGTGCTCGTGATGCGCGCCGGGGCCACGGCCTTCCCGCGCCGCGAGACGACGGTCACCGGCTCGCCCTCCTCGACCTTCAGTCGCGCGGCGAGCCGCGGATGCAGCTCCACGAAGGGCCCGGGAGCGGCGGAGTTGAGCTCGTCGACGCGGCGCGTCTGGGCCCCCGACTGGTACTGCGCGAGGACCCGCCCCGTGGTCAGGAGCACGGGATACTCCGCGTCCGGCTCCTCGGCCGCGCTCCGGTGCACCACCGGCACGAACCGCGCCCGCCCGTCCTCGGTGGCGAACCGGTCGAGGAAGAGGCGGGGAGTGCCTGGGTGCGCGGTGTCCGCCTCGTCGTCCCGCGCGGTGTCCGCCTCGTCGCCCTGCGCAGCGTCCGCTTCGTCGCCCCGCGCAGCGTCCGCCTCGTCGCCCTGCGCGGGGCAGGGCCAGAACACCCCCTCGCCGTTCCCCTCCGTCAGCCGCGCGTACGAGATCCCCGAGTAGTCCGCCGCCCCGCCCGCGCTCGCCCGGCGCAGCTCCTCGAAGACCTCCTCCGGGTCCGTCGGGAAGCCCTTGCCGTGGCCGAGGTGGGCGGCGAGGCCGTGGAGCACGTCCAGGTCGCTCCGTACGCCGTCGGGCGCGCTCACCGCCCGGCGGCGCAGCAGCACCCGCCCCTCCAGGTTCGTCACCGTCCCCGTCTCCTCGGCCCACTGCGTCACCGGCAGGACGACATCGGCCAGTTGGGCCGTCTCGGAGAGCACCACATCCGCGACGGCCAGGAAGTCGAGCGACCGAATCCGCTCCTCCACGTGCGCGGCGCGCGGTGCGGAGACGACCGGGTTGGAGCCCATCAGGAGCAGGGCCTTGATGTCACCGCCGAGCGCGTCGAGCAGCTCGTACGCGGAGCGCCCCGGGCCGGGGAGCGAGTCGGGGTCCACGCCCCACACCCCCGCCACATGCGCCCGTGCCGCCGGGTCCGTCAGCTTGCGGTAGCCGGGCAACTGGTCGGCCTTCTGGCCGTGTTCGCGTCCGCCCTGGCCGTTGCCCTGCCCGGTCAGGCAGCCGTACCCGGCGAGGGGGCGGCCCGCGTTGCCCGTCGCGAGGCAGAGGTTGATCCAGGCGCCCACCGTGTCCGTCCCCTTGGACTGCTGCTCGGGCCCGCGCGCGGTGAGCACCATCGCGGCCCCGGCGTCGCAGAACATCCGCGCCGCGTCCCGGAGTTGGGGCACGGGGACGCCGCTGATCCGCTCCACGTACTCCGGCCAGTGCGCCATCGCCGCCGCCCGCGCCTCCTGCCAGCCGCTGGTGCGCTCCTCGATGAACGCCTCGTCCGTCCGGCCCTCGGCCACCACCAGGTGCAGCAGGCCGAGCGCGAGGGCGAGGTCGGTGCCGGGGCGCGGTGCCAGATGGAGGTCGGCCTGCTCGGCGGTGCGGGTCCTGCGCGGGTCGATGACGATCAGTTTCCCGCCGTTCGCCCTCAGCTCCGTCAGGTACCGCAGCGCGGGCGGCATCGTCTCGGCGAGGTTCGAGCCGACGAGGATCACACAGCCGGTGCGCGGGATGTCCTCAAGGGGGAACGGCAGGCCGCGGTCGAGTCCGAAGGCCCGCTGGCCCGCCGCTGCCGCCGACGACATGCAGAACCGGCCGTTGTAGTCGATCTGCGACGTGCCGAGCGCCACCCGCGCGAACTTCCCCAGGGCGTACGCCTTCTCGTTGGTGAGACCCCCGCCGCCGAACACCCCGCAGGCGTCCGCGCCATGCTCCGTACGCGTGCGGGACAGCCCCTCGGCGACCCGGCCGACGGCCTCCTCCCAGGTGGCCGGTTCGAGCCGGCCCGTGGCGTGGGATCGGACGAGTGGCTCGGTCAGGCGCACCCGGGAGGAGAGCACAGCGGGCGCTGTGCGGCCCTTGCCGCACAGCGCGCCCCCGTTGACGGGGAACTCGGGACGCTCCACGACCTCCACCCCGCCGGGCCCTGTGGCCAGGCCCATCCCGCATTGCAGCGCGCAGTACGGACAGTGGGTCGGTATCGCCTCGGTGTGCATGCGGCCCAGCATCCGCCGGGCTTGTTACGCGCCCCGACGCGATCGCGTTACACACGCGGTAACCCGACCTCAGCAAGCCCCCCACCCCACTGTGAGCCCCGCCAGCGGCGCGAGAAGGGACCACGCCCCGCACCCGGCGGCCGAGCGGGACCGGGCAGACGCGTCCCGTCAGGGGGCGCGGGGAACGGCGCGAGAAGGGACCACGACCGGCACCCGGCGGCGGAGCGGGTTTGGGCAGACGCGTCCCGTCAGGGGGCGCGGGGAACGGCGCGAGAAGGGACCACGCCCGGCACTCGGCGGCGGAGCGGGCTCGGGCAGACGCGTCCCGTCAGGGGCGCGGGGAACGGCGCGAGGACGGACCACGACCGGCACCCGGCGGCCGAGCGGGTTTGGGCAGACGCGTCCCGTCAGGGGGCGCGGGGAACGGCGCGAGGACGGACCACGCCCGGCACCCGGCGGCCGAGCGGGCTCGGGCAGACGCGCCCCGTCAGGGGCGCGGGGAACGGCGCGAGGACGGACCACGACCGGCACCCGGCGGACGAGCGGGATCGGGCAGACGCGTCCCGTCAGGGGGCGCGAGAAGGGACCACCACCGGCACCCGGCGGACGAGCGGGATCGGGCAGACGCGTCCCGCCAGGGGCGCGGGGAACGGCGCGAGGACGGACCACGACCCGCACCCGGCGGACGAACGCAAGAAGGCAGACGCGCCCCCGCTCAAGGCCCAGGGGCCAGACCCCTCAGCGAGGTGCCGCCAACGCCCGGTCCACGCCGGGCTCCCGGGGCCCGAGGAACCGCGGATCCGGTCGAAACGCCGAGTCCAACGCCGCCTTGCCCGCCGCGAACACCTCCCGCGCACCGCCGTAGTACCAGGTCGCGTCGTGCTTGGCGTCGACCCCGACGCCGTACGACGAGACGCCCGCCGCGCGGCAGAGCGCGACGGCCCTGCGTATGTGGAAGCCCTGGCTGATCAGCACCGCCCGGTCGACGCCGAACACCTTCTTGGCGCGCACGCAGGAGTCCCACGTGTCGAAGCCCGCGTAGTCACTGACGATCCGCCGGCCCGGCACACCGCGCTCGGTGAGATAGGCGCGCATGGCGTCCGGCTCGTCGTACTCCTCGCGGCTGTTGTCGCCGGTGACGAGCACGACCTCGATCCGCCCCGCCTCGTACAGCTCGGCCGCCGCGTCGAGGCGGTGCGCGAGATACGGCGACGGCTCGCCCTTCCACAGCCCGGCGCCGAAGACGACGGCGACCCGCGTGCGCGGCACGTCAGCCGTCGTGTGCAGCCGCCCTTCCGTCGTCACGAACAGCCAGGTCGCGGGCAGCAGCGCCACCACGCAGACGGCCATGAAGACCTGCACGGCCCGCCGCTGCCCCCGCCGCGTGCGCGGCAGCCGCAGCCACGCCGGACGCTTCCACGCCGGACGCTTCCACCCAGGTCGCAGCCACCCCGGACGCATCCACCCCGGCCGCTCCATCCCGATCCCCCGTGCCCCGATGCCGGATCCCCCCGATCCGATCACTGTGGACAACGGTAAGCGACCGCGCTGACAACGCCGGGCCGCCGCCGGTGAGCCAGGCCGAAAGGGCCCGTCACCGGCGCGCAACGCGACGGCAACGTGGCGCGGCCATCCTCGGTCCATGACGCCGTCGAACCCTCTTCGCGACGAGTCCGGCAGCACCCCTCTCGAAAGTACGGCGCAAATCATGGACCGGATCACCAGCCAGCTCGGCAGCCAGCTCACCCTCGTGTCGCTCGACGGCAGGCGCCGAACCGCACCCCGCACCGCACCCCGCACCGCACCTCGCACCGCCCCACGCACCGCACCGGCGCCCGCCCTCGTCGTGGTCGGTCACGGCAGCCGTGACCCCCGCGCCCTCGCCACCGTCACGGCGCTCGTCGAACGGGTCCGTGAGCTGCGCCCCGGGCTCACCGTGCGCCTCGGCCACATCGAGCTGAACGAGCCGCTGCTCACCGACACCCTCGCCGGGGCGACCGGCTCCGCCGTCCTCGTGCCGCTGCTGCTCGGCCGCGGCTACCACGTCAAGCACGACATCCCCGAGGCCGCCGCCGACGCCCCGCACCTCGAGACGCGGGTCGCCGCCCCGCTCGGCCCGCACCCCCTGATCGTCGACGCGCTGCACGACCGGCTCGTCGAAGCGGGCTGGCCCACCCGGCTCGGCGAGGCGGACCGGCGCGCCGCCGGAGTGGTCCTGGCCGCCGCGGGCTCCCGCGACCCGGACTCCGCCACGGACACCCGGCGCACGGCGGACCTCCTCGCCCGGCGGCTCGGCGTACCGGTGGTGCCCGCGTACGCGTCGACGACCACGGCCTCCGCGCTGAGCGTGCCCGCCGCGGTGCGCGCCCTCGCCGCCCGCGGCCGCCACCGCACCGCCGTGGCCTCGTACTTCACGGCGCCGGGCCGCTTCGCCACGCAGTGCGCCGACACCGCCCCCGGGATCGCGTCGGCCCCGCTCGGCGCCCACCAGGCGATGGCCCGCCTCCTCCTGCACCGCTACGACACGGCACGCGCGAGCGCCCCGCAGGTTTCGCCCCGTCAGCTGACGTCCGCGTGACCTCCGGCCGACCGTTGTCCGTCGGCCACCGAGAGGCCCTGAAGCCCTCTTTGTCACTGCTTGCGTCTACTGTCGGTGCATGGAAGGCACTGCACCGCACGCGTACGACCACGAGGCGGCCTACGACAAGGCCGCCGTCGAGCGATGGGCCACCGAGCCGGACAAACGGCCGGGGCGCACCGCCTTCCAGCGGGACCGCGCGCGCGTCCTGCACTCCTCCGCGCTGCGCCGCCTCGCAGGAAAGACCCAGGTGGTCACGCCCGGCACGCGCAGCAACGAAGCGTGGGACGCCAGCGCGCGCACCCGTCTGACGCACTCCCTGGAGTGCGCCCAGGTCGGCCGCGAGCTCGGCGCCGCCCTCGGCTGCGACCCCGACCTGGTCGAGACCGCCTGCCTCTCCCACGACATGGGCCACCCGCCCTTCGGGCACAACGGCGAGCAGGCGCTGAACGAAGTCGCCGAGAGCTGCGGCGGTTTCGAGGGCAACGCCCAGTCCTTGCGCCTGCTCACCCGCATCGAACCGAAGCGCTTCGTAAGAAGTGAGCAGACGGACGAACTGGTCAGCGTGGGGCTGAATCTGACCCGCGCCGCCCTGGACGCCGCCACCAAGTACCCCTGGCCGCGCGGCGCTCACCCCACCGACCCCGATTCCCCCAAGTTCGGGGTCTACGAAGACGACCGGCCGGTCTTCGACTGGGTCCGCAAGGAGGCCCCGAGCCGCCGCATCTGCTTCGAGGCCCAGGTCATGGACTGGTCGGACGACGTCGCGTACTCGGTGCACGACATCGAGGACGGCCTGCACGCCGGGCACCTCGACCCGAACCTGCTGCACGCCGAGCCCGAGCGCCAGGACATCTTCGCCGTCGCCATCGGCCGGTACGTACCGGCGGACACCGATCCCGAAGAGCTCTCCGAGGCCCTCGACCGCCTCCTGGAACAGGAGTGGTGGCCACATGGGTACGACGGCTCCGCCATCGCCCAGGGCCGCCTGAAGGACGCCACCAGCCAGCTCATCGGCCACTTCTGCCTGGCCGCCGAGACCGCCACGCGCCTGCGGTACGGCACGGGCCCGCTCACGCGGTACGCCGCCGAGCTCGTCGTCCCGCGCCAGGCCCGCCACGAGTGCGCGGTCCTCAAGGCCGTCGCCGACCGGTACGTGATGCAGCGCCCCGCCCAGGAGCGGCTCCGCGCCGACCAGCGGATCGTCGTCGCCGAGCTGGCCGAGGCGCTCACGGCACGCGCCCCCGAAGGGCTCGACCCGCAGTTCCGCGCGCTGTACGACACCGCGGCCGACGACCGCGCGGCGCTGCGCGTGGTCGTCGACCAGATCGCGTCGCTCACGGACGCCGCCGCCCGTTCCCTGCACGCGCGGCTCACGGCAAGACACCCCTGACATATGCGGAATGAACCGATCGACCACGGGGCGTGACGAAAACTGGCCGGATCGGTTCGCAACCCCTTCCCCCATCACGCTGCGTGCGGGACGCTCCCCCGTGACGGCAAGGCTTTGAGGAGGCATCAAGTGGTCGACGCGGATCAGACGTTCGTCATTGTCGGAGGAGGTCTCGCGGGCGCGAAAGCGGCCGAGACATTCCGGTCCGAGGGCTTCACCGGCCGGGTGATCCTCATCGGCGACGAACGCGACCACCCGTACGAGCGCCCACCCCTGTCGAAGGGATATCTCCTGGGCAAGGAGGAGCGCGACAGCGTCTTCGTCCACGAACCCGCCTGGTACGCACAGGCGGACGTGGAGCTGCATCTCGGCCAGACCGTCGTCTCCATCGACCGCGTCGCCAAGGCCGTCCACCTCGGCGACCGTGCCGTCATCCACTACGACAAACTCCTCCTGGCCACCGGCGCCGAGCCGCGCCGCCTCGACGTCCCCGGCACCGGCCTGGTGGGCGTGCACCACCTGCGCCGCCTCGCGCACGCCGACCGGCTGCGTCAGGTTCTGGCCACTCTCGGCCGCGACAACGGCCACCTGGTGATCGCCGGAGCGGGCTGGATCGGCCTGGAGGTCGCCGCGGCCGCGCGGACGTACGGCGCGGAGGTCACCGTCGTGGAGCCCCAGGCCACGCCCCTGCACGCGGTCCTCGGCCCCGAGATCGGCCAGATGTTCACCGACCTGCACGCCGAGCACGGCGTGCGCTTCCACTTCGGCGCCACGCTCACCGAGATCGCGGGCCAGGACGGCCTGGTCCTCGCTGCCCGCACGGACGACGGCGAGGAGCACCCGGCGCACGACGTGCTCGCCGCGATCGGCGCCGCCCCGCGCACCGCGCTCGCCGAGTCCGCCGGTCTTGAACTCGCCGACCGCGCGCAGGGCGGCGGCATCGTGGTCGACACCTCCCTGCGGACCTCGGACCCGGACATCTTCGCGGCGGGCGACGTGGCCGCTGTCCACCACCCGTTCTACGACATGAGGCTGCGGGTGGAGCACTGGGCGAACGCGCTCAACGGTGGCCCGGCCGCGGCGCGCGCGATGCTCGGCCATGAAGTGACGTACGACCGGGTGCCGTACTTCTTCTCCGACCAGTACGACGTGGGCCTGGAGTATTCGGGATGGGCGCCCCCGGGGACGTACGACCAGGTGGTGATCCGCGGCGACGCCGGGAAGCGGGAGTTCATCGCCTTCTGGCTGAGCGAGGGACGGGTCCTCGCGGGGATGAACGTGAATGTGTGGGACGTCACGGACACCATCCAGAAGCTGATCTCCTCGGGTGCGCGGCCGTCCGCCGACTCCCTCTCGGACCCGTCCATCCCCTTGGAGTCGCTGCTGCAGTGACCGGCCGGGCTGGAGTGTCACAGCCGGGTCGTAGTATTCCTACGTGGCAGGCAGGATCAACGACGACGACGTGAAGGCGGTTCGGGACGCGGTCCCGATCGACGCCGTGGTCTCCGACTACCTCCAGCTGCGGAACGCGGGTGGAGGCAACCTCAAGGGCCTGTGCCCCTTCCACGACGAGAAGTCACCGTCCTTCCAGGTCAGCCCGAGCAAGGGTCTTTTCCACTGCTTCGGCTGCCAGGAAGGCGGCGACACGATCGCCTTCGTGATGAAGATCGACCACCTCACCTTCTCGGAGACGGTCGAGCGCCTCGCCGCCCAGGCGGGCATCACGCTGCGGTACGAAGAGGGCGGGTACAACCCCTCGAACCAGCGCGGGGAGCGCATCCGCCTCGTCGAGGCCCACAAGATCGCCGCGCAGTTCTACATCGACCAGCTGGAGAGCCCCGAGGCGGAGATCGGCCGGAAGTTCCTGGCCGAGCGCGGCTTCGACCAGGCCGCCGCCGCGCACTTCGGCGTGGGCTACAGCCCCGCGGGCTGGGACCACCTCACCCGGTTCCTGCGCGGCAAGGGCTTCAGCGACAAGGAGCTCGTCCTCTCCGGCATCTCCCAGGAGGGCCGCCGCGGCCCCATCGACCGCTTCCGCGGCCGTCTGATGTGGCCGATCCGCGACATCAGCGGCGAGGTCGTCGGCTTCGGCGCGCGCCGCCTGCGCGAGGACGACAACGGCCCGAAGTACCTCAACACCCCCGAGACGCCGATCTACAAGAAGGGCCAGGTGCTCTACGGCGTCGACCTCGCCAAGAAGGAGATCGCCAAGACCTCCCGCGCGGTCGTCGTCGAGGGGTACACGGACGTCATGGCCTGCCACCTCGCCGGTGTCACCACCGCCATCGCGACCTGCGGCACCGCCTTCGGCGGCGACCACATCAAGATCCTGCGCCGCCTCCTGATGGACAACGGCTCGGCGCGGGTGATCTTCACCTTCGACGGCGACGCGGCAGGCCAGAAGGCCGCCCTGCGCGCCTTCGAGGACGACCAGAAGTTCGCCGCCGAGACGTACATCGCCATCGCGCCCGAGGGCATGGACCCCTGCGAGCTGCGCCTGGCCAAGGGGGACGCGGCGGTCGCCGACCTCGTCGAACCCCGCACGCCGCTCTTCGAGTTCGCGCTGCGCCAGATCGTCGGGCGGTACGACCTGGAGACCCCCGCCGGCCGCGCCGCCGCCCTGGACGAGGCGGCGCCGGTCGTGGCCCGCATCAAGAACAGCGGCGCACAGCACGAAGTGGCCGTCCAGCTCGCCGGGATGCTCGGCATCATGGACACCCAGTTCGTGGTCAAGCGCGTCGCCCAGCTGGCGCGCTGGGCCCGCGACCGCGGCGGCAGGGGCCCGGCCCCGCAGCAGCAGCGCACGCGCCAGGACCAGCAGTACGCGGCCGCGGCACCGTCCGCGCCCTCGGGCCCCGCGCTCACCCTGCGCAGCCCCGCCCACCGCACCGAGCGCGAGCTGCTCAAACTGGCACTCCAGCGCCCGGAGTTGGTCTCCCCGGCCTTCGACGCGTACGGAGTGGACGAGTTCACCGCGCCGCCGTACGCGGCGGTGCGCCAGTGCGTCGAGGAGGCGGGCGGCGCCGAGGCGGGCATCCCCGAGCCGCAGGCCTACCTCGCCCGCGTCCTGGACGCGGCGCCGGACGACACGGTCCGCGCGATGGTCACCGAGCTGGCCGTCGAGGCGATCCTGCGCAGATCGGTGGACGAGATCTATGCGGGCACCCAGCTCGTCCAGGTCAGGCTGCGCGCCGTCGATCGCCGCATCCGCGACGTCCAGGGCAGTCTCGCGCGCCTGAGCGCACAGGGGGATCCCGCACAACTGGCGGCTGTCCAGAACGAGTTGTGGGTCCTCCAGCAGTACGGCAGGGCACTGCGCGAGCGCGGCGCGGACGCGCTCTGAGCTCCCGCTCGGGGGCGGCCGACACCTCGCCCCGCGGTGTCTGAACGCGACCCCTCGGCAGCGGGGCGATCACCCCACATCCGCCCCTGGTCGAACAGACCTTCCCGCCCACCCGCCCGATTGCCCCGCGGCCCGTCCGATTGCCGATAGGGGCGGGGGCGGCTCGGGTCCATCCCGAACCCGCCCTCGGGCTCGCCCCGGGCAGGGGTCGCGCCCCACCCGCAGCGGCACCTGAGGTTCGCACAGCGCCCGGCTGGTTACCCGTCGGGTAACCACGCGGTCACGGACCGGACTCAAAAAGTCACCGCACGCCCCTCGTGGCGGCCGTGTGTCGTACCCCACACTGGGTTGCGGTGCCTGAGTCCTCGGAGCGCGGCCGGCCCGCAGACAGCGGATGCGGATCCGGTACACCCGCGATTCCACACATCGTGTTCGGGACGGACAGCGGCGAGGCCGTCGAAGCCGATCCCGCTGAACCGCTGCCGCACGCCTCAGCAGCGATCATCATGGAGGTCGCCCCCGTGCAGACCCAGACCCTCACCCAGACCGAGACCGCCGTTGCCGCGGAAGCGGAGGCTGCGGCGGATGCGGACGTCATCGCGGCCGTGCCATCGCAGAGCCGCGCCGCACGGCACCCGGAGGCGGGTCCCGAAAGCCCCGAAGCGGAAGCGGTCCCCGAACCCCCGGACGCACCGGAGGCGCTCGAACCGGACAGCAGCGAGCTGCCCCAGCCCGTCCCCCGCGGCCGCGCCGACACCGGCGGCCCGTCGTCCGACCTGTTCCGCCAGTACCTGCGCGAGATCGGCCGCATCCCCCTGCTCACGGCGGCGGAGGAAGTGGAACTCGCGCGCGGCGTCGAGGCCGGTCTCTTCGCCGAGGAGAAGCTGCGCCTCGCCTCCGACCTGGACTCCCAACTCGCCCTCGACCTCGACAAGTTGGTCGTGGTGGGCCGGATGGCCAAGCGCCGCCTGATCGAGGCCAACCTCCGCCTGGTCGTCTCCGTCGCCAAGCGCTACGTAGGCCGCGGCCTGACCATGCTCGACCTCGTCCAGGAGGGAAACCTGGGCCTGATCAGGGCAGTCGAGAAGTTCGACTACGCACGCGGCTACAAATTCTCCACGTACGCGACCTGGTGGATCCGCCAGGCGATGTCGCGGGCCCTCGCCGACCAGGCCCGCACCATCCGCGTCCCCGTGCACGTCGTCGAGCTGATCAACCGCGTCGTCCGCGTCCAGCGCCGCATGCTCCAGGAGCGGGGCTACGAACCGACCCCCGAAGAGGTCGCCGCCCACCTGGACCTGGCGCCCGAGCGGGTCAGCGAAGTCCTGCGCCTGGCCCAGGAACCGGTGTCGCTGCACGCGCCCGTCGGCGAGGAGGACGACGTCGCGCTCGGCGACCTCATCGAGGACGGCGACGCGACGAGCCCCGTCGAGTCGGCGGCCTTCCTCCTCCTGCGCGAGCACCTGGAGGCGGTCCTCTCCACGCTCGGCGAGCGCGAACGCAAGGTGGTCCAGCTGCGCTACGGCCTCGCGGACGGCAGGCCCCGCACCCTGGAGGAGATAGGCCGGATCTTCGGCGTGACCCGCGAACGCATCCGCCAGATCGAGTCCAAGACCCTCAACAAGCTGCGGGACCACGCCTTCGCGGACCAGCTGCGGGGCTACCTCGACTAGCCGGCCTAGTCGACCTCCGCCACGGCCTGCGCGAACTGAGCCGCGTACAGACGCGCGTACGCGCCCTCCGCGGCAAGGAGCGCGTCGTGCGTGCCCTGCTCGACGATCGCGCCGTCCTCCATCACCAGGATGGTGTCCGCGTCCCGGATCGTGGAGAGCCGGTGCGCGATGACGAACGAGGTCCGCCCGTGGGCGAGCCGCGCCATCGCCTTCTGGATGAGCACCTCCGTGCGGGTGTCGACCGAGCTCGTCGCCTCGTCGAGGACCAGGATCACCGGGTCGGACAGGAACGCCCGCGCGATCGTGATCAGCTGCTTCTCGCCCGCGCTCACGCCCGTGCCGTCGTCGTCGATCACCGTGTCGTAGCCGTCGGGCAGCGTGCGGCAGAAGCGGTCGGCGTGGGCCGCCCGCGCCGCCTCCTCGATCTGCTCGCGGGTGACGTCCTTGGCCGCTCCGTACGCGATGTTCTCCGCGATCGTGCCGCCGAACAGCCAGGTGTCCTGGAGCACCATGCCGATGCCCGACCGCAGTTCGTCGCGCGACATCTGCGCTATGTCGACGCCGTCGAGGGTGATGCGCCCGCCGGTGACCTCGTAGAACCGCATCAGCAGATTGACCAGTGTGGTCTTGCCCGCGCCGGTCGGCCCGACGATCGCCACCGTGTGACCGGGCTCGACCTTCAGGGACAGGTCCTCGATGAGCGGCTTGTCCTTCTCGTAGCGGAAGGACACATGGTCCATCTCGACCCGACCGCGCAGCTGGTCGGGACGCAGCCCCGGCACCGGGTCGGCCTCCTGCTCCTGAGCGTCGAGCAGCTCGAAGATCCGCTCGGCCGACGCGACACCGGACTGCACCAGGTTCGCCATCGAAGCGACCTGCGTGAGCGGCATCGAGAACTGCCGCGAGTACTGGATGAAGGCCTGCACGTCACCGATCGACAGTGCGCCGGACGCGACCCGCAGGCCGCCCACCACGGCCACCAGGACGTAGTTGAGGTTCGACATGAAGAACATCAGCGGCTGCATGGCCCCGCTGTTGAACTGCGCCTTGAACCCGGCCTCGTACAGCGCGTCGTTCTGCTCGGCGAAGGCCTTCGCCGACTCCTCCTGGCGCCCGAAGACCTTCACCAGGTTGTGCCCGGTGTACATCTCCTCGATGTGCGCGTTGAGCTTGCCGGTGGACTTCCACTGCTGCACGAACTGCGGCTGCGACCGCTTGCCGACCTTCGTCGCCACGAAGAACGACAGCGGCACGGTCACCAGCGCCACCAGGGCGAGCAGCGGCGAGACGTAGAACATCATCACCAGTACGCCGACGATGGTGAGCAGTGAGTTCACCAGCTGGCCCATGGTCTGCTGGAGGGTCTGGCCGATGTTGTCGAGGTCGTTCGTCGCCCGGCTGAGCACCTCGCCGCGCTGCCGCTTGTCGAAGTACGACAGCGGAAGCCGCGACAGCTTCTCCTGGACGTCGCCGCGCATGTGGAAGACGGTCCTGTTGATGGCGCGGTTGGAAAGACGCGTCGACACCGCCATCAGAAGGCCCGCGATCAGGAAGACCCCGAGCGCGAGCAGCAGCACCTCGCCCACGGCGCCGAAGTCGATGCCCTCGCCCGGCGTGAAGTCGACCCCGGAGAGCATGTCCGCCATGCCGCCGTCGCCCTTGTCGCGCAGGCTCTCGATGGCCTGGTCCTTGGTGACGCCGTCCGGCATGTCACGGCCGACGATGCCCGCGAAGAGCAGGTCGGTCGCCTTGCCGAGTATCTTCGGGCCGAGCACGGTGAGCGCCACGCTGAGCACCCCGGCGGCGAGCATCCCGTACATCGTGGTGCGCTCGGGCCTGAACTGCGCCAGGAGCCGCTTGCCCGACCCCTTGAAGTCCATGGACCGGGAGTCCGGCCCCATCATCTGTCCGCCATGGCCGGCCATTACGCGGCCTCCGCTTCCGTCAGCTGGGAGAGCACGATCTCCCGGTAGGTCTCATTGCTCTCCATCAGCTCGTGATGGCGTCCCGTCCCCACGACCCGGCCCTCGTCCAGGACGACGATGCGGTCGGCGTCCCTGATCGTCGACACGCGCTGGGCGACGATCACGACGGTCGCCTCGGCGGTCTCGCGGCCGAGCGCGGCCCGCAGGGCGGCGTCCGTGGCGTAGTCCAGGGCCGAGAAGGAGTCGTCGAAGAGGTAGATCTCGGGGCGCTGCACCAGGGTCCGCGCGATGGCGAGCCGCTGGCGCTGACCGCCGGAGACGTTCGTGCCGCCCTGCGAGATGGGCGCGTTCAGGCCCTCCTCCAGGCTCTCGACGAAGCCCTTGGCCTGGGCGACGTCGAGCGCGTGCCAGAGGTCATCGTCCGTCGCGTTCGGGTTTCCGTAGCGGAGGTTGGTGGCGACCGTGCCGGCGAAGAGGTACGGCTTCTGCGGCACCAGGCCCACGGTCCGCGCGAGCAGCGCGGGCTCGATGGTGTGCACGGGCACGCCGTCCACCAGGACCTCGCCCTCGGTGGTGTCGATGAGCCGCGGCACGAGGCTGAGCAGCGTCGACTTGCCGCTGCCCGTCGACCCGATCACGGCGGTCGTCTCGCCGGGCCGCGCGACGAGGTCGATGGCCTTCAGGACGGGCTCCTCGGCGCCGGGGTAGCGGAAGCCCGCGTCGCGGATCTCCAGGTGGCCGTGGCGCCGCAGCTCCGTCACGGGGGAGGCCGGGGGCACCACGCTGCTCTCGGTGTCCAGGACCTCCTCGATGCGCTCGGCGCAGACCTCGGCGCGCGGCACCATCATGAACATGAAGGTGGCCATCATCACGGACATCACGATCTGCATCAGATACGCGAGGAACGCGGTGAGCGCCCCGATCTGCATGCCGCCGCTGTCGATGCGGTGCGCGCCGAACCACACCACGGCGATCGACGAGACGTTCACGACGGTCATCACGATCGGGAACATCAGGGCGAGCAGCTTGCCGGTGCCGAGCGATACGTCGGTCAGCTCGGCGTTGGCCTTCCGGAAGCGGTCCTTCTCGTACGCGTCGCGGACGAAGGCGCGGATGACGCGGTTGCCGGTGATCTGCTCGCGCAGCACGCGGTTCACGGTGTCCAGACGCACCTGCATGGTGCGGAAGAGAGGCCGAAGGCGTTTCACGATCAGGCTCACGCAGATCGCGAGGACGGGCACGACGGCGACGAGGACACCCGAGAGCGGTACGTCGAGACCGAGGGCCATGACGATGCCGCCGACGCACATGATCGGCGCCGACACCATCAGCGTGAACGACATCAGGACCAGCATCTGCACCTGCTGGACGTCGTTCGTGGTCCGGGTGATCAGGGAGGGGGCGCCGAACTGCCCCAACTCCCGTGCGGAGAACGACTGCACGCGGTCGAAGACGGCGGCCCGCACGTCGCGGCCGAGAGCCGACGCGGTGCGGGCGCCGTAATAGACGGCGCCTACGTTGCAGACGACCTGGGCGACGGTGACGGCGATCATCACGCCGCCGAACGACAGGATGTAGCCCGTGTCGCCCTTCACGACACCCTCGTCGATGATGTCGGCGTTGAGCGTGGGCAGGTAGAGCGAAGCGCAGGTCTGCAGGAACTGCAGCAGCACCAGCAAGGCGATGGGCTTCTTGTACGGACCCAGATGGGCCCGCAGGAGTCGTATGAGCACGGGGTCTCTTCGAGAGGCGTGGGCGGGGTTTCTGGCGTGGGCGCCCCCATACTCCGATACCGCACCCGGGTGCGTGCAACCGATTAAGCCATGACCCGGTAAAAAGTTTGCCTGGGTCAAGAAGTGGGGTGTGCCCCGCTTGGTGGTTGCCTGTGGGTTCGTTGTGGCTGAGCACGCAGTTCCCCGCACCCCTTCGGGCGCTTAGAGCGCCCCCGGATGTGACTGCTCCCGCACCGTTCGGTACTGCTGGCGCACCGCCTGTCCCACGGCCTGTTCGTCACCCGGCTCGAAGACCTGTGCGGACGCCCCCTGCCAGTAAGGCAGTTGACCGTTCAGCGCCCAGGCGGCCTGGCGCGCCGCGCCGATCGCCGCGTAGTCCGCGGGCTGCGGCACCACGACCTGCGTGCCGAACAGCATCGGCGCCGCCGCCTGCACCGCGGGCAGCTCCGCCGCCGCGCCGAGCAGGAAGACCCGGCGTACTTCCACGCCACGGCCCCGCAGTACGTCGAGCGCGTCCCCGAGCCCGCACAGCATGCCCTCGAAGGCCGCCCGCGCCAGATGCTCGGGCCGCATCGACTCGCGCCGAAGCCCGGTCAGGGTGCCCGCCGCGTGCGGCAGATTCGGCGTTTTCTCACCCTCCAGATACGGCAGGAGTACGAGCCCGTGCGCACCCGGCGTCGACTTCATGGCCAGATCGGAGAGCCCTTCGAGGTCGGGAACCCCGAGCATCTCGGCGGCGCCGCGCAGCACCCGCACCGCGTTCAGCGTGTGCACCACCGGCAGATGCATCCCGGTGGCGTCCGCGAGCGAGGTGATGATCCCGCTCGGGTCGACGAGCGCCTCGTGGTGCACGGCCATCACGGACCCCGAAGCCCCCAACGAGACGACCGCGTCGCCCTGCTGGACCCCGAGCCCGAACGCCGCCGCCATCGTCTCGCCGGTCCCCGCGGAGATCAGCAGCCCCTCGGGCGTCGTGCCCGCGGCCTCGGCGGGGCCGATCACCTCGGGCAGCATCGCCTGGTGCCCGAGCGCGAGCTCGACCAGATCGGGGCGGTACGAACTCGTCGCCGCCGACCAGTAGCCGGTCCCGGATGCTCCGCCGCGGTCGGTCGTGCGCCGCGCGGGCCGGCCGAGGAGCTGCCACACCAGCCAGTCGTGCGCCTGCATGAGGGAGGCGACGCGCTGGGCCGACTCCGGCTCGCTCTTGGCCAGCCAGCGCAGCTTCGTCACGGGGTGTGCCGCCTGCGGGACGCAGCCCACGGCCTGTGCCCAGGCCTCGCGGCTGCCGAGCCCGTCGATCAGATCGGCGGCGGCGACCTGCGCCCGCCGGTCGTTGCCGACGAGCGCGGGCCGCACGGTGTTGCCGTGCTGGTCCAGGGGGACGACCGCGTTCTGCTGCGCGGAGACGCCGATGGCCAGCACGCCTTCGAGCAGTCCGCCGCCCGCCGCCTCGCCGAGCGAGAGCAGCCAGGCCTGCGGATCCACGTCGGACGGACGGCCCGCTCCATCGGGGCCCTCCGTCGGATGCGGGGCATAGCCCTGCTTGAGTACGGCGCCCGTGTCCGCGTCACAGACCACGATGCGCGTGAAATCGGGCGAACTGTCCAACCCTGCGACTATCCCCATGCCTGGAATTCTGCCGCACCGCGCGACGTCTGCCGTACCTCAGCTCCCAGGAGCGGTCCCGGCTACGTATTACTGGTGCCCCAGTCGTCCTCGCCGCCGCCCTGGCCGCGCTCGCGCAGCGACCGCACCCGGTCGGCCACCGAGTCGGGAACCCGGTCCCCCACCTTCTCGGACACGGAGTGGAAGGCCTTGCCCGCCACGTCGCGTCCCTGCTGCGTCGCAGACTCCACGGTGTTGCGCACGGCCGGGTTCTGCGCGAACTCACGAGCGGACTTCTTCAGCTTCTCGTAGCGCTCACGTCCGGCCCGCGTACCGAGCACGTACCCGAGAGCCACTCCAGCCACGAATGTGAGCCGGTAGCGCATGGCTGCCACCCTTCCCTTGCGTCGGCGTCGAGCGTCTGTCGCCCGTCTGCTGCTCTGCGTCGGCGGTGGGGGGATACCGATTGGCGGAGCACCCCCCTGCTTGCGCTAATGTATGTGTCGCAGCGACCGCCCGCCGCCTGGAGAGTTCCCAGGTAGCTGCGTTCGATGCAACGAGACGATCCCCTGTAGCTCAATTGGCAGAGCAGCCGGCTGTTAACCGGCAGGTTACTGGTTCGAGTCCAGTCGGGGGAGCTCGGTCTCCTGTAGCTCAATTGGCAGAGCAGCCGGCTGTTAACCGGCAGGTTACTGGTTCGAGTCCAGTCGGGAGAGCTGTGAGAAGGACCCTTGAGATTGCCCTCAAGGGTCCTTTTTCGTGCCTGGTGGAACCATGAGGGCGGCCTTGCGGTCCTCATGGTCGAGCGATGCCGACCATCCGAAGCAGGAGATCGTATGAGCGGCTATGCTGCGGCAGACGGCGCGCACAAATGTGCGCGACGCGCCGTTAGGGGCGGTAGCTCAGCCGGTTAGAGCAGCGGACTCATAATCCGTCGGCCGTGGGTTCGAGTCCCACCCGCCCCACCGAAGCGCTGGGGCGCAGGAACGATTCCACCTGCGTCAACAGCGCAAACCTCTGGGTGCGTCTCATCGGGGTGACGTTCGAGTGATCGCTAGCTGGCTCCCTGCCGGCCCGAAGGCTAAGGATCAAGGGCGCTCAGCGGGCGTAGTCCCCGTATGGATCCTCAATTTCATGGCGCCTGTTTCTGATCAGCGGGGGAGCGGGCGGCGGCGAGTGCCCGCAGGTCGCGCACGATGGTTACCGCCAGGGGTGTGGTGTCCGTAGTTTGCGGTTGCCTCTCGGCGGTCGGGTCGCGCCTACTTCGTGCGTGATAGGCCCCCGCCAGGCAATGTTGGTGATGTATCGTAGTTATGTACATCGTGGACGCGTGGTGAGGAGTGGCTGGTATGTCTGTTACTCAGGTTGATCTCGATGACGAGGCGCTGGCCGAGGCGATGCGGCTCATGGGTGTCTCGACGAAGAAAGAGACGGTCAACGGGGCTCTGCGGGACTACGTGGCGCGCATCAAGCGGCTGGAGGCCGCCGAAAAGCTGGCCGCGCGAGGTGAGCGGGGCGAGTTCGAGGCCGCGGCTGCGGCGCATGCAGCTGCCAAGCGCGCCCGGCAGGCAGCCTTCGAGTGATCACCTACCTCCTCGACACCTCCGCCCTCTGGCACCTCTTCCGCACGCCGGGGGCGTTGCTGCCCTGGGAAGGGCACATCGCCGCGGGCGTGTTCCATATCTGCGAACCCACGCGGGCGGAGTTCCTCTACTCGGCCACCAGCCCGGCCCACCGCGACGAGTTGGCCGAAGAACTGGATGCTCTCTGCCAGTTCTCACCGGTTCCCAAGAACGCGTGGCGCTGGGTGGAGACCGCGCAGTACAAGCTCACCCAGCAAGGGCAGCACCGCGCCGCCGGAGCGATCGATCTCTTGGTGTGTGCGACAGCGACCCATCACGGTCACACGGTGCTCCACGTAGACAACGACTTCGCCACAGTGGCGGCGGCACTCAAGGAATTGCAGCAGCGGGACGTACGCGCTTGACGCTGTCCAGAGGGGGCACCTGGGACTTTGTTGGGCGGTCGCGTCGGGCGTGGCGGGGCAGGCCGGGTGCGTGACATCCGGGAGCAGATCGCAGTCTTGTTGACACGTTGATGTCGGCTGCGCAATTACCACTTCACGGGCGTGTGGCCCGGAACTGACCGATGACTGACGCACAGTGAAGCCGATGCGCCAGGCGCCGGCCTTCTCCCGTCACCTCCGCCCGGCCGTGGGCGCCCGGCGCCACGAGTGCGCTCGACGGGCACCCGTCGTACCGCGCCCTTGATCAGCCGGTTTCCGTCAAGGCTGCGTGCGCGGCGGCGAGGATCTCTTCGGAGAGCGGGGAGCCCTTGGTGGCCCGGGACAGGACCAGCGCGCCGAAAAGGGTGCAGAGGCGCGCGATGCCGTCCTGGTCGTCGGTGGCGAGGAAATCGGCAAAGTCGGCCACGCCCTGGGTGTAGACGCGACCGGCCTCGCGCCCCCGGCCTTCGCGCGCGATGTCGGTGGCGAGCGCGGCGACCGGGCAGCCGTCCGCCGGGCCGTCGCGGTGCTCGACGGAGAGGTAGGTGTCGATCAGCGCCTGTTGGGCGGCCTCGCGCTGCCCGTCGTGCTGCTCAAGCCCGGCGCTGTAGCGCTGGGCGAGTTCGGTGAAGGCGTGGGTGGTGGCCTCGTCGACCAGCGCCTCCTTGGAGGCGAACTGCTTGTAGAAGCCGCCGTGGGTCAGACCGGCCGCCTTCATCAGGTCGGTGACGCTGACGTGCGTGCCCTGCTCGCGGAACAGGCGGGATGCTGTGTCCACCACCCGCCTGCGATTTTCCTCCGCCTGTGCCTGCGATACGCGGCCCATGACCACCTCCCACGTGAACCTCAGCCTTTTTGGATGTCGACTGGCATCTATCATAGTCCCGTGTTTAGATTGGATGCATAATCTAATTCGCTGCGGGTGGCCGACGGTGCCCGCCAGGACCAGGAGCCAGCATGGAACTGAAGAACGCGGTCGCGGTCGTCACCGGCGCCAACCGGGGGCTTGGGCGGCACTTGGCCGCTCAGCTCGTGGAGCGCGGGGCGAAGGTGTACGGCGCGGCCCGACGCCCCGAGACGGTCGATGTGCCGGGCGTCGTCCCGCTGCGGCTTGACGTCACGGACGAGGCGTCGATACAGGAGGCCGCCCGCGTGGCGTCCGACGCGACACTGCTGATCAACAACGCGGGCATCTCCACCGGCGCGACGCTGGTCGGCGGCGATCTGGAAGCGGTGCGCCGGGAGATGGAGACCAACTTCTTCGGCCCGCTCGCCGCGACCCGCGCCTTCGCCCCGGTCATCGAGGGCAACGGTGGCGGCGCCGTACTCAACGTCCTGTCCGCCCTGTCCTGGTTCCACCCGGCCGGGCTCGGCTCCTACGCGGCTTCGAAGGCAGCCGCTTGGGCGCTGAGCGACGCGACCCGTGAGGAGCTGGCACCGCGCGGGATCACCGTCTCGGCGCTGCACGTCGGTTACATGGACACCGACATGGCCGCCGGCGTGCCCGCCGATCAGAAGGTCGCCGCCGTCGACGTCGCGGCCCAGGCGCTGTACGGCATCGAGACCGGCCTGCCCGAGATCCTCGCCGACGAGACCAGCCGGTACGTCAAGCAGAGCCTGTCCGCGGCACCCCAGCCGAACGCGGACTGACGCTCGCCCCTGCACCCCGGCGCGACGCCTTCTCACCCCTCATGCAAGGACATCTCATGCGTCAACTGACCGGGAGGCTGATCTCCGCCGACCGCATGATCGCCCCGGTCGTGCCCGTGGCTTGAGGGGTGAACGCGGCACAGGGCACGGCACGCCCGCGCCGCAGTCGGCAAACAACACAAACCAGATCGAGAAGTACGGCGGCCGTCCGGGATGCGCGCCGCCGAGATACGCCGCCGAGACACCCGACCCCCAGAAACGCTTTGCCAGGAGTGCTCCATGAAGGCCTTCGTCCTCGAGAGGTACGGCTCCCCCTTGCGGGAGGTCGAGATGCCCGTACCGGTCCCCGCCCCCCATGAGGTGCTCGTGCGCATGGTCGCGTCGGGCGTCAACCATGCCGACGAGCGGGTCCGCTCCGGCGAGTTCAAGGCGATCTTCCCGTTCCGGCTGCCCAAAGTCATGGGCGGTGAGCTCTCCGGCGAGGTCGTCGAGACCGGCTCCGCGGTACGCGACATCGCCGTGGGCGACCACGTGTACGGCTATGTCGACTTGGCGGCCACGGGCACCTTCTCCGAGTTCGTCGCGGTCGACGCCGCCACGATGGCACCCGTACCCCGGTCGGTGAGCCTGGTCGAGGCCGCGGGGCTGCCAGTCGTCGCGCTCACGGCCTGGCAGGCCCTCGTCGAGATGGGCAAGGTGAAGAAGGGCCAGACCGTCCTCATCCATGGCGGGACCGGTGGCGTGGGATCGGTCGCGATCCAGCTCGCCAGGCACCTGGGCTGCACCGTCGCCACCACCGTCTCGACGGCGAACATCGAAGCCGCCCGAGAGCTCGGTGCCGACATCGTCATCGACTACCGCCGCGACGACCTCGCGCGGAGCCTCGCGAACACGCCCGTCGACCTCGTCCTCGACACCCAGGGCGGAGCCACGCTGCAAGCTTCCCTCGGTGTGCTGCGCCCCGGCGGCACCGTCATCGGCATCACGGGCCCGCCCGACCCGGCCTTCGCGCGGCGCGTCGGCGTCAACCCCGTCGTCCGGCTCGCCGTCCGAGCCCTGAGTGCCCGTACCCGACGCCGGGCACGCGCGCTCGGGGTCACCTACAGATTCCTGTTCATCACGCCCGACAGCGCCGCGCTGCGCCAGGTCGCCGGGCTGGTCGACGACGGGGTGCTGCGCCCGGTCATCGACCGGGCGCTCCCTTTCGGCCAGACCCCGCGGGCTCTCGCCGAGGCGCTCGCCGGCGGCACCCGCGGCAAGGTCCTGGTCACCACCGACCCGAAAGCGGTGACCAACCATGGCTGAATCCGTAGTCCGCCCGCGTCCGACCACATGGGTCACGGCGCCCAACCGCCGCATCGTCGTGACATCACCGCCAAGCCCGTCGATGTGTTCCCCGACGGCCGCGCGATCAACCTGTGCGACGGAATACTGCGGCTGCGCTACCGCAACAGCCTGTCCGAGCCCGAGCTGATGACCCCCGGCGAGGTCTACGAAGTCACCGTTCCCATGTCGGTCACCTCGAACGTCTTCCTGTTCGGTCATCGACCGCTGACCGAACAAGGGACTGCCCCAGGCACAGCGCTGACCTCCCCGCCCGCCTCTCCGCGGCGACGTGCGAGCTTCAGCTGCGGGATCCGGGGCAGCAGGGCCTCATGAAGATATTGATCGTCCTGGTGGTCATCGGCCTCGCCGCAGCTTGGTACATGCAGTCACGGAAGCGTCGTTGAGCGCGCAGGCCGGGTCCACGGCTGCCGCGCCCGTGGTCGTGCATCCGCCGTCGGGCACCGGAGGCCGCCGTGTGACGGTCCGTGGACAGATCTTCGGCCTCGCGCACGCGGACGCCGACGTGGTCGAGTTCCTGCGTCAGGCGGGGCTGCCGGACGCCGGGGGGCTTCTCGACGATCCGGCGTGGGTGATGTGGCGCGGTGGCCGTGCCCACCAGTACGAGGCGGCCTAGGGCGGTCTAGAGAGGGGCCTGCCAGGTGGTGGTCGTGCCCGATCCGACGCCGTCCGTCGTGCCGTCGTCGTAGACCGTCAGGCGCACCCCCGTCCGGCCGTCCGGCAGCGTCGCCCGTGCGTCCACCGCCACCTCGATGCGGGTGACGTCGGGGCGGCGTGACGCGGTGGCCAGTGCGCGGCGCAGGGCGGCGAGGAGGTGACCCGCCGCCGGGTCCGTGACGCGGGCGTCGACGGCGCCGGTGAAGTGCACCGAGGGCTGTACGCCGACGACCGCCGCCGCGCCCGCCGTCTCGCGCAGCACCTTGCCGCGGAACGTGGTCGGGGCGTCGGCGGGCGGCTGCTGGAGCGCGAAGATCGCCGTACGGACCTCCTGGATGGTGGACTCCAGCTCGTCCACGGCCTGGTCGAGCGTCGACTCGACCTGGGGCGAGCGGTCCCTGCTCCGCGTCGACTCCAGCATCATTCCGGTGGCGAAGAGCCGCTGGACGACGAGGTCGTGCAGATCGCGGGCGATGCGGTCACGGTCCTCGAACACCGCGAGGCGCTGCCGGCTCTGCTGGGCGTCCGCCAGGACGAGGGCGAGCGCGGCCTGCGAGGCGAACTGGGTGGCGAGCAGCCGCTCCACGGAGGTGTAGGCGCGCTCGCCCCTGCGGCGCGGCAGCGCGAGCGTCCCGATGAGCCGGCCGCCCGCCTGCAGCGGCAGCATCAGGCTCGGCCCGAAGTTGGACCGCACGTGCGTGGTCATCCGGGGATCGGTCGCTGAGTCCTCGATGAACACCGGCTCGCCCCCGAGCAGTTGCTCAAGCACCGCGCTGCCGGGCTCGATGGTGGTGCCGATGAGGTCGTCCTGGAGGTCGTGCGGATGGGCCGGGGTCCCGCTCGCGGGCTCGGCGGCCTCCTCCTCCGTGGCCGCAGCGACGATCCGCATGCCGCCCTGCTCCGTGGGCTGAAGGATCACCCCCGCGGAGGCGTTCGCGAGGATCCGGGCCTGCTCGGCGACCGTCATCAGCGCGTCGGCCGCCGGTTCGCCGGTGAGCAGGGCCGTGGTGACCGCGGCCGCGCCGTCGATCCACCGCTCCCGCTGTCTGGCCGCCTCGTACAGGCGGGCGTTGCCGATCGCGATCCCCGCCTGGCTCGCGAGGATGCGGAGCAGTTGCAGGTCCTCGTCCGTGAAGCGGCCCTCGCGCTTCTCGGTGAGGTAGAGATTGCCGAACGCCTCGTCGTGGACGTGCACCGGGACGCCCAGGAAGCTGTGCATCTCCGGGTGGCCCGGCGGTACCCCGCACGAGCGCGGGTCCGTGGTGAGGTCGTCCAGGAGCAGCGGCCTCGGCTCGCGGATCAGGGTGCCGAGGAGCCCTGAGTGGCCGTCGGGCAGGGGGCCGATGCGGTCCCGCTCGGCCTGGGTCAGGCCCGCCGTGAACAGATCGGTCAGCTTGCCGTGCCCGGGGTCGATGACGCCGAGCGCGCCGTACCGCGCACCGGTCAGCTCGGCCGCGCTCTGAACGATGTGCTGGAGCGTGGCGTGCAGTTCGAGGTCCGAGCCGACGCCGAGCACCGCGTCCAGGAGGGGGACAAGGGGGAGGGGCAGGTCGTCGCCGTTCATCGGGCCCGGCCGCCCGTGTCCCTGCCGAGGCCGCTGCCCCGCGCCTTCGTGACCAGGCTCAGCGACGAGACCACCATCCACGCACCCTCCAGGAGCAGAAATCCCCACTGCCGTTCATAGAGAGCATCGCCCGCGGTGAGCCCCGACCCGACGAAGTTCAGCCAGAGGTAGGACCAGGTGCCCGTGCCGAGCCTGCCCGCCTGGGCGAGGACGAAGGCGAGCAGGATCAGCGCGGAGCCGATCAGCTGCACGGTCATCGACATACGGGCGCACTTCCGCGGGGTGGTGCCGGGATCAGCGGGGGAGGGCCGGGATCAGCCGGACAGCGGGTCGAGGACCAGAGGCTGGATCTTGCCCTCCAGCATCGCCCCGAGCCCGAGCACGGCACACACGTCGGGCCGCTCGGCGATCGCCACCGGCATCCCCGTCGCGTCCCGCAGCATCTGGTCGAGCCCCGGGAGCAGCGCGCTGCCGCCGACCATCATGATCCCGCGGTCGGCCAGGTCGGCCACCAGATCGGGCGGGCAGTCCCGCAGCACCTTGCCGATGCCGTCGAGCACGGCGGTGAGCGGGGTGTGGATCGCGTCGCGGACGGCGGCGGTGTCGACGTGCACCGAGCGGGCCAGCCCCGTGGCGACGTCGCGGCCGTGGATCTCGGTCGACTCGGGACCGTGCGGCGTGAGGCCGTTGCCGCGCAGGGCCAGCTGAAGGGGGCGTACCGACTGGCTCGGCAGCATCAGCTCGTGGTGGTGGCGCAGGTGCTGGACGATCGCGTGGTCGATGGCCTCGCCGCCGACCGGGATCCGCTGGGCGGTGACGATCGAACCGAGCGACAACACCGCGACCTGGGTGGTCGCGGCACCGCACACCAGGATCATGGTCGCTTCCGGCCGCTCCACGGGAAGCCCGCAGCCGACCGCGGCCGCGATCAGCGTGTCCACCAGCTCGACCCTGCGTGCCCCGAGCCCGACCATCGTCTCGACGGCGGCGCGCTGGGCCAGGGGGTCCGCGTCGTGCGGCGTGCAGGCGGCGGCGCGCAGGCGCGGCTTGCGGCGCAGGGTGCGGCGGAGCTTCTCGCCGAGGAGGTGGCGCAGCATGCGCTGGGCCATCTCGATGTCGACGACGGTGCCGCCGGAGACCGGCCGTACGACCCGGATGTAGCCCGGCGTACGTCCCGTCATCTGCTCGGCGAACTGGCCGACCGCGATGAGCGCGCCCGTCCGCGTGTTCACGGCGGCGGCGCTCGGTTCGTCGACGACGAGACCCGCGCCCTTCACGAACACCCGGGTCCTCGCGGCCCCGAGGTCGACGGCGATGTGGCAGCGGCGCAACTGCTCCAGACTGACGGTCATGGCAGATCCTCCCGAGAGCGCAGACCGTACGGACCGTCGGACGACGGTCCCATCTCGCATCGTGCGGTGGCCGCGGGCGGCGCGCGCGTTGGGCTGAGCCGGGCGGGGTGCCGCCGTACGGGTGGTCTTGATCGCATCTCGGGCGGCGCAGTTAGCATCCCGTGTGACGCATACGCCCCCGGAAGAAGACGAAGCCGACGGCCCCCGGATACCCGAAGCCGCCGGCGACCCCCCGCTGTCCCCGCTACCAGTGGAGCCCCAAGGGCCCGTCACGAAAAGGCGGATACTCGCCGATCTGACGCCTTTGCGTACGTCCGTCGACTACCGCCGTCTCTGGGTCGGCAACACGATCTCCTGGACCGGCCAGGCGATGACCGCCCTCGCGGTCTCCCTCCAGGTCTACGACATCACGCACTCCAGCTTCTCCGTCGGCCTGGTGGGGCTCTTCTCCCTGGTCCCTCTGGTGGTCTTCGGCCTGTACGGGGGCGCGATCGCGGACACGGTGGACCGGCGGAAGCTGGGCCTCTACTCGTCGATCGGCTCCTGCGGGCTCTCCGTCGCGCTCGCCGTGGTCGCGTTCGCGGGCTTCCACCACGTGTGGTTCCTGTACTCCGTGGTCGCGTTGCAGGCGGTCTGCGGGGCGCTGAACTCGCCGGCGCGCTCGTCGATGATCCCGCGGCTCCTGCCGCCGGAGCAGCTGCCCGCGGCCAACGCCCTGTCCTCGATCACGACGACAGGGGGCACGATGCTCGGCCCCATGCTGGGCGGACTCGTCGTCGGCCTGTGGGGCTATCAGGCGGCGTACACGGTGGACGCGGTGGCCTTCTCCGCGGCGCTGTACGCGATGTGGCGGCTGCCGGCGATGCGGCCCGAGGGAGCGGAGGAGGGGGTTCGCAGGAAGCGGGCCTCGGTGCTCGAAGGGCTGCGGTTCCTGGCCACGCGGCCGAACCTGCGGATGACGTTCTTCACGGACATGTGCGCGATGGTGCTCGCGCACCCCAGGGCGCTGTTCCCCGCGGTGGCGGTGGTGTGGTTCGGGGGCGACGCGAAGTCGGTGGGCCTGCTGGTCGCGGCTCCCGCGGTGGGGGCGCTCCTTGGCAGCGTGTTCTCCGGGTGGCTGGGGCGGATCCGGCGGCACGGCCTCGCGATCCTCCTCGCGGTCGCCGGCTGGGGGACGGCCATCGCCGTCTTCGGCCTCACGCGGAACCTGTGGCTCGGGCTGTTCTTCCTCGCGCTCGCGGGCTGTGCGGACACCATCTCGATGGTGTTCCGCAGCACGATGTTGCAGGCGGCGGTGCCGGACGAGATGCGGGGGCGGCTCCAAGGGGTCTTCATCGTGGTGGTGGCGGGCGGGCCTCGCCTCGGGGACTTCGTCGCGGGGTCGGTGGGGGATCTGGCGTCGCCCGGGTGGGCGGTGGTGGGCGGTGGGGTCGCGTGTGTCGTCGCTGTGGGGCTTCTGGCGCTGAAGTGGCGGAGGTTCGCCCGGTACGACGCGAGGGCGCCGGAGGCGTAGCCGCGCGGGAGTTCACCGGTCGTGGAGCAGGTCGACGAGCAGCGACAGATCGCTCACCGTCGTCCGCGCCCCGGCGGCGGCGAGGCGCTCGCGGGCCGTTCGGCTCGGTGCGTACCCGATGAAGGCGATCCGCAGGCTCCGGGCGGCGGCCGCCTCCGCTGCTGAGGAACCGACCATGACGCACCGGTCCGCCCGGGTGCCCAACTGCTCCACCGCGCGGCGCGGACAGTCGGGGTCAGGCATCAGGAGGGTGAGATCCGGCGTACGGCCGTGGATCCCGGCTCCGGGGAGGTGGAGCCCCTTGGCGCCCAGGTACGCCGTCACGGCGCGCGGCGAGGTGTCGGTGACGATGGCCAGGCGGAGGGTCTCCTCGGGCCTGGCCAGGGTGTGCAGGAGGTTCGCGACGTGGGGCGGCGGCTTCGCGGTGAGCGCGGCCTGCATCTCGATCTCCTCAAGCCGCGTGTGCAGCTCCTGGGAGAGCGTGCCGCGCCCGGCGAAGGCGCGCAGCACGTCCATGGGGTGGATGCGGCCCGCCGTGCCGCCCGCCGGGCGGGGCTCGGACAGGAGGGGGGTGCCGGCCAGCGCGTCCTCGGGGTCCCGCTGATCGGCGATCAGGGCGGTGAGGGCGCCGGCGGCGTGGCGGGCGGACTGTGCCGAGTAGAGCTGGGCGAGGGTTCCGTCGAAGCAGAGGAGGACGGATTCGACGGAGCTGGGCACTGGGGCGGGGGGCGGCTCGGTGGTGACCTCGCAGTACCAGTCGTCGGACTGCGGCACCGCCTGGAACCGGTGTCGCAGGTGGCCCGAGCGGTTGAGCCGCTCGTGCAGGTCGCTGGAGACGATCACGACGGCGCGCCTGCTGTCGCGCCCGAGCAGATGGCGCAGCCCGGAGGGGAACGTGGGCGCCGAGACCGTCGGGTCCGGCTCGTGGGTGAGGGCGACCCCGAGCCCGAGCACGGGGAAGGCGCCCAGGGCGGCCGGGAGTTCGTCGACCGTCGCGGTCAGCACGTGCAGGACGTGCACCTCGGGGTCCACGACCACCTCCCAGCCATGCGGACCGGCGCGCATCTCGAACCGGTCGGGGCCGATGCCGCCCCGGATGAGGAGGTGGGAGATCTCCCGGCCCAGTTTCTGCCGTACGTCCTCCTGGCGTCCCGCCGGGCGGGCCAGGTACTCGAAGGTGATGCTGGTCGACGGGGTGACCGGCTGGTCGTCCGCGGTCTCCCGGTGGACACCGAGGTCGTCCAGCTGGTCGCTGGGCAGTTCCTCGTGGGGGACCAGCTCCTCGTCCTCGGTGTGGGGGAACTCGCGGAGCAGCTCGTCGAGTTCGGCCTGCTCCTGCTCGGTCGCGCCGAGCTCGCGGTTCAGCTCCAGGTGTGTCTGGAGGAGGGACTGCCGCAGGCGGCCGATGTCGGCGCGGGCGGCGACGGCCGCCGGGCCGGGGACGCCGTCCAGGGGGGTGCCGCGCCACAGCTCCAGGGCGGAGTTGACCAGCTCGCGGGCGCGGGTGAAGTCACCGGCGAAGCGGGCGTCCTGGGCCTCGGCGGCGAGCCGCTGGCAGTGGAACAGGTCGACGACGTCGGGGCCGGACGGCAGCGGCAGGGCGTAGCCGACGTCGTCGGCTACCAGGGGGTCGGGGGCCAGGATGTTGGCGAGGAGGTGGGCACAGTTGCGCAGGTCGCCTTCCGCGCGTGGGGAGATGGTCGGGCCCCAGATTCCCTCGGTCAGTTCGGCGTACGGCACGGTCCGGCCACGCTTGAGCAGGAGCATGCACACCAACGCCTGCTGCTCCGGCTCCTCGACGGTGAGGAGGTGGCCCTGCCGGGTGACGCGGAGAGGACCGAGGACGGAGTAGAAGCGGGAGCGGTCCACAGGGGAGGTGAGGTGGATGAGTCGGCCGAGGCCGCGGCTCTGGACGTCCGGGCTGCCGGAACGCAGTTCCTGGACGGCCGAAGTCAGCGTGTCCTTGATCGTGCTCGCCCGGAGATCCCCTGCCTGGGGATACGGGCTCATCTGGGCGACCAGGTCGGCGAGTGCGATGAGGTTGGCCCGGCGATCCGGCTCGTGGAGTGTGTCGTCGGCGAAGTCGGCGGCCAGGACCAGGCCGCGGGACGTGACGATGACGTGCGACGCGAGGAGCGTCCGGAGCGTCAGCCCGCCGTCGTTCAGTGCCTTGACAGCAGCCGCCAACTGCGGGAGCACGGTCAGGAGGTGGGAGACACGGAGGCCGGACCGGTACTGCGAGAGAAGAGACTGCAGGCCGGCACCCGGCACGAACTCCGTGACCAGGTAAGGCATCGGGCGACCGGACGTGCGGTCGATGCCGTGGTCGACGACGGGCGCCACGTTCTCGTGACGGAACTCGACGAGCCGGTCCCCCCACTCCGAGGCGTGCGGCCGCAACTCCGGGTACTGCTTCACCACCACGGTGCTCCCAGGCAGGCGGACGTCCTCTGCCCGCCAAGTGCCGTTGTTCCGCCCGATCTGTTCCAGCAGCCGGTACCGGCCGCCGAACAGCCCGGCCTCCGCACCCCCGCCCAACTGCCGCGCACTCTCCCGCGTGACCGTCGCGAACGGCTCGCCCACCGGAGTCCGCGGCCCGGCGCCTCCGCCAGCGGAAGGCGCCACCGCCCGCAGCACCCCCGGCGCCACCCCCGCCCGCTCGTCGATCAGCCCGCCCACCCGGGCCAGCAGCTCCCGCGTACGCCCCCGCGCGGTACGCGGCAGTGTACGCAGCAGCAACTCCCTTACTTCGGGCCGGAATGCGTACGCCCCGGCGCCCCCGCCCGAAGCCAGCATCCCGCTCAGGATCACCTCCGCCAGATGCTGCGGCCGCGGACGCTCCTCCACCGCCGCCTGGACGAGCCGCATCACCGGCAACTGCGGCTCGCCCACCGCCAGATGGCCCGCCAGGCGGAACGCCTCGGGTGAGGCCGTGGAGCGGAAGCGCAGTACGAGGCCCTCGGGGGTGAGGTCCGTGATGTCCGAGGCGTCGGCGTCGAGGGACGGGGGAGGCGGGGCGTGGTCCAGCCACCCCACCGCCCCCGGCAGCAGCCCCCCACCCGCGTCCGCCACCAGCGCGGCCCAGTGCGACAGCCACGTACCGGAGGGTTCGAGGACCGGGACCGGTACCGCCCCGGCGGGCGGTGGCCCGTCCGGACCGTCGGCGGCGTACGGCGTGAAGGTGAGGGCGCCGGAAGGTGCCGCGGGGTGCGGGGAGGAAAGCGTCCCCGGGGTCGTGGGCAGAGCCGTGGTGCGCCAGAGGCGTTCCGGGAGTGGCTGGATCACAGCCACCGGCATCTGTGCCGCCCAGCGGCGCAGCGTGCGGTACCAGCGAGTGCCCGCATCGCCCTGCCGCCACTGCGGGCCCATGCAGTCGCTGATCACGAGGGTGACCGTGCGGCCCGTGGCGGGCGCGTGGGCCGCCTGGGGCGGGACCGTCCCGTCCGGCTCCGCGCGGTGCAGCTCCACCGTGCGGAAGATGCCGGACTGGGCGAGCGCCGTGTGGAGTTCGTGGACCAGGGGGCGCCAGATCGGCATGGTCGGGCCCGTGTCGTGCACCAGGCACAGGCGCAGCCAGCGCTCGTCGGCGGGGCGCAGGACCGGCAGCCAGCTTCGCGGGTGGCCGCCCAGGCGGGCGATGCGGTGGGCCGTGGCCTCCTCGTCGATGACCTGGCCCACCGGGGAGGGGACGCGGCGCTTCAGGGGGCGCAGGGCGCGTTGCAGGGTGAGGGGGTGCGTCACCATCGGCGGGACGGGGACCCGGACAGGGGTGTGGCCGGACCCGGCTCGTGAGCCGGGGGTGCTCGGCGGGCTCCCCGGCCCGGCCGATGCCGTCGAGGCGCCCGCGCCCGCGCCCGTGTCCGCGTTCACGCCCGCCGGGGTGGGCAGCCGAAGCTCTACCCGGTCGTCCGGCGGGGGTGGAGGAGCCGGTTCGGCCGCGGGGTCCGGCGGTGACGGGCTCACCGGCCGCGGTGTGGGTGGCGTCAGCGGCAGGGCGGCGGAGGCGTCCTGCGGTGCCGGTGCGTCATCGTCCATCTGGCCCGCCAGCCACAGCAGTTCGGCCAGCTCGATCGATGTCGGGCGTGAGCCGTCCGCCGCCTCCGCCAGGAGATCGGCCAGCCGCGCGACAGGGCCCCGGGGCGCGGCAGAGTCGTCAGAGCGCATCGGGGCCCGGATCCGCCGCCTGCGTCAGATACGGCATCAGCTGCCGCGCGAGCTCGTCCCGCGAGGCCGTGTCGATGCCCGCCGCGCCGGTCAGGTAGATCGCGTTGAGGAGTTGGTCGGTGGCCAGCTCGCCGCCCGTGCCGCGTTCCAGGAAGCGGGCGATGAGGGTGCGGGCGTAGGCGTCGGGCTCGCCGAGGTGGGCCCTGACGATCTCCTCCAGGTGCTCGTCGCGCGGCTGGCGCAGCCGCAGCGTGACGCAGCGGCGCAGGAACGCGGGCGGGAACTCGCGCTCGCCGTTGCTGGTGAGGACGACGAAGGGGAAGGCCCGGCAGCGCACCCGGCCGCGCTCGACGGTCACCGGGTCGTCCGAACCGTCGGCCAGGAGGTCCGCCCTGGGGGTGTGCTTGGCGATCCGTACCAGCTCGGGGATCTCGTACTGGCCCTCCTCCAGGATGTTCAGGAGGTCGTTGGGCAGGTCCAGGTCGCTCTTGTCGATCTCGTCGATGAGGAGGGCGCGGGGGCGGTCGTAGGGGAGGAGCGCGGTGCCCAGCGGGCCGAGGCGGAGGTGGTCCTCGACGCCCGCGCCGTCCCGCGGCGCCCTCGCCTTCGGGGAGCGGCCCGCCGCGTACAGGCGGGAGAGCGGGTCGTACTGGTAGAGGCCGTCGTGCAGGGCGCTGCGGCTCGTGATGTTCCAGCGCAGGACCGGGCCGAGTCCCAACTCCCGTGCCACCGCGTACGCCAGGCTCGACTTGCCGCTGCCCGGAGGGCCCGTCACCAGGAGCGGGCGCCGCAAGTACAGGGCGGCGTTGACCAGTTGGACGCAGGTCTCCGTGGCCCGGTAGGTGTGCGCGCGGTGCACGCGGTCCGGGGAGGTCGCCGAGCCGTCGTCCGTGGGGGTCTGAAGGACCGGGCCGCCGTCGAAGGCGCGCCAGGGCGGGGGCGGAGGCAGCCGGGTGATCCCGTCGTGGGGCTCGTTCGTGCCGGTGTAGACGGGCCACAGGGACATGATCGGGCCTCTCCGTTTCCTTGAGTCGGTCTCGTGCGTTGGTCTCGTGCGTCGGTCTTGTGCGTCGGTCTCGTGTGTCGGGTGTGCGTACGCCGGGCTCAGGCGACGGGGGAGTGGCGGTGGGCCGCGGGTGCGTCGGGGAAGCAGCGCGGGTCGTCCCAGAGGAGCTGGACGTCCCTCGCCCAGTGCGTGTCCGGCTCGTCCGACGCCTCGGCGCTCTCCCTCAACGTCAGGATGGTGCGGGGCAGTTCGGCCGGTGGGTGGCCATCGACGTGGGCGGCCATGCGGTCGAGGAAGTCGGAGCCCGCGCAGCCCTCGTCGGTCGTGTGGTGGTCGGAGTCGTCGCAGCCCGTGCGCGGCCACACGAGCACCGGCACCGGCGCGGTGAGCGAGACGTCGAAGTGCGTCACGTCGGCGTCGGGCCCGGCGCGCCCGGCGCGTGGCGGCGCCGCGAACCCCGCCAGATCCGCGCCGTCGCGCCGCAGCCGGAACCTCAGCTTGTTCGGCTTCTCCTGGGTGCCGCACTCGACGCGGTGCAGGACGGTCGTGGGGCGCTCGTCCAGGTGCTCCCACTTGCGGGCGAGGCGGTGGCGCAGACCGCCCTTGCGGCGCGACCGGTCGGTCACGACCAGGGGGTACGAGCAGCCGAGCGGGGTCGGGTCGTCCGCGCCGCACTCCCACTGGGCCACCGGCCAGTTGAGCAGCGCGCGGGGCAGCACGAAGGCCAGCAACTCGTCCGTACCAGGGGTGAGATGGGAGAAGGCGTCGTCGACGCGCTCCTGGACGTACCGCCGGACGTGTCCGGCGGCCACGGTGTGCGAGCCGACGGGGTGGCGCAGGCCCTCGCGGTACGCGGACACCTCGACCAGGAGCTGGTCGTCGCCCGCGCCGCTGTGGTCGATCTCGATGAGGATGGGGGACCAGACGGGTAACTCCCGGGGCTCTCCGGGCTCACCGGGTTCACCGGATGCACCTGGCTCACCGCACTCGCCGGGCGGCGACGGTGCGGGCGTCGCGGGCGCTTCGAGCAGGCCCGCGAGGCGGTCGGCGAGGCGCGTCACCGCGTCCGGCTCCTCGACCTCCGAGAGTACGTACCAGGCCGCCGACCAGAGCGAGCCGAAGCCCTCCGGCGGCACGGGCGGTCCGAACGGACCCACCGCGTCGCGGTACAGCCGCTCCGGGTCGCGGGCGACGCCGGTGCCCGCGGCCCGGTCCACCAGGGCGCGCAGCCGTTCCTTCGCCGCCCGGTGGTGGCCGGGGGTGGGGACCAGGTCGCCGAGCGGGGGCCAGTAGCGGGCCATGACGGAGGTGGGCAGCATGCGTCCGTTGCGTACGCCGCTGGTCGCGCGGGTGGCCGCCGACACCATGCCCACGACCCGGTTGCTGTCCGCGAGGGTGACCGCCGCGCCGCTGAACCCCGGGGCCAGGGGCTGCCCGTGGGCGCTCCACGCCTCCAGCTGGACCCACTCGTCGGCGATCCGCTGGGCGGCGGTGGCGCGGTACTCGGCGAGGGTGCCCTCGCGGTAGCCCTTGGGGAATCCGTAGACGAGGAGCCGGGGGCGCGGTTCGGCGTACGCGTCCTCCGGGGCCGCGAACTCGGCGGGCCGCACCGGCACCGCGTGCTCCAGCTCCAGGACGGCGAGGTCGCCGAGGTCGTCACCGCGCCCGTCCCAGCCGCCGTGCGCGCCGACGGCGGCGGTCACCTCGCCGAGGTCGTCGCGGTGCGGGAAGGAGACGGTGACGGGCGCGGTGCCGCTGCCGCGGACGACGTGCGCACAGGTCAGGACGTGCCGCTCGGACACCAGGAACCCGGCCCCGACCTCGCTCCCGCACCGGATGCGGGCATGCCACGATGCGCTGTTCATGGGGTGGGAGTGGGTGCGGGTGGTGTGTGCTGCGGTGCTGGTCCGTCTTGGGGGCGGGGCCGTGCCGGTATGTCCGTCCTCGCCATCGTCCGGTGGCCGTGGGGTTGCTGCGGCGGGGGAGTGTCGGGAGCCGTGCTCCGGGCGGACATACCGGCACGTCCCCTCATGAGCGCTGCCGACCGCGGGTCGCGTCGGCTTCGGAGGCAGCCGCCTCCGGCCCGTCCGGGGTCCACGCGAGGCGTACCACCAGGTGGCCCTCCGCCGTGCCCTTCACGATCACCGCCCCTGCCTCCGCCGACATCCGCACGCCGAACTCGATCTCCACCGAGTCCGGGCGCAGGCTGCCGTCGCGGAACACCCGCAGTGCCGACTCGGCGGCGGCGCGTGCCCCGGCGAGTGACTCCTCGAAGGTGCGGACCGCACGGGAGGGGCCTTCGCCGCGGGAGATGAGGTGCGAGCCGTGCGTGTCCTCCACGTCCGCCATGACGACGTGCGCGCCGTCGTCGGTCGTGAACTCCACCAGATCGTCCATCAACGCCCCCGTCGTGCCCGTGCCTCACCGCTTGCCAACTGCATTGTCGCGGAAGGTCCTTGCGGCTGTCATCCGAGTCCCGGGTAACGGAGCCGTACGTGTGGGGCTGGCGGGAAGGTGCCCTGGCGGTTTCCCGCCAGCACCCGTCAACACCCCGGCAACACAAGCCCCCCGACACTCTTCGCAGCACCCGGGAACCACCCCCGCCCGGGTCCGACGAAGAGAGGGCACCCATGACCCGATCCCCCGCGTGGCGAAGAGCGAGGCTGCTGCCGGCCGTCGGCCTCGCGTTCGCGCTGCTGCCGGCAGGGCAGGCCGCCACCGCGGCTCCTTCCGGCGTGCCGCAGGCCACCCCCGCGGCCCGCGCCGCCCACACGGTCACCCTGGTGACCGGCGACAAGGTCACCGTCACGGAACTCGGCGGCGGCAAGAAGACCGTCACCGTCGACCGGCCCGCAGGGGCCACCGGAGCGGTGCGCAGCGAGATCGCGGGCGACCGCATCACCGTCGTACCGGACGAGGCGCGGCCCTATCTGAGCGCGGGCACCCTCGACAAGCGGCTCTTCGACGTGACGGAGCTGATGCGCCAGGGGCTCGGGGACGAGAAGGGCGGCGCGCTGCCGCTCATCGTCACGTACGACAAGAGCGCGCGGCGCGACGCGGGCGCTGCGACGCCCCGCGGCGCCGACAAGGTGCGCGCGCTGCCGAGCGTGGGCGGTGTGGCGGTGAAGGCCGACGGGCCCGGGGCGTTCTGGCGTGACGTGACGTCGGATTCCTCGAAGTCATCGGGGGCCAGGGCTGGTTCGGGCTCCGGTCGCCTTGCCGACGGCATCGGCAAGATCTGGCTCGACGGCCGGGTCGAGGCCGACATGGCGCAGAGCAACGAGCAGATCGGCACCCCCGAGGCCTGGGAGGCCGGGCTCACCGGCAAGGGCGTGAAGGTCGCCGTCCTCGACACGGGTGTTGATCTCTCCCACCCCGGTCTCAAGGATCGCGTGGACGTCACGAAGAGCTTCATCCCGGGCGAGGAGGTCGCCGACCGCAACGGCCACGGCACCCATGTGACCTCGACCGTCGGCGGCAGCGGCGCCGAGTCCGAGGCCGACAAGGAGAAGGGCGTGGCGCCCGGCGCCGCACTCTCCGTCGGCAAGGTGCTCAGCGACGAGGGCTCCGGCAGCGAGTCGCAGATCATCGCCGGAATGGAGTGGGCGGCCAAGGACGTCGGCGCCAAGGTCGTGTCGATGAGCCTCGGTTCGCAGGAGGCGAGCGACGGCACCGACCCGATGGCCGCCGCCGTCAACACCCTCTCCAAGGACACCGGCGCCCTCTTCGTCATCGCCGCGGGCAACACCGGCGCCCCCTCCTCGATCGGCTCGCCCGGCGCCGCAGACTCCGCGCTGACCATCGGCGCCGTCGACTCCGCCGACCGGGCCGCGTACTTCACCAGCCAGGGCCCGCGCATCGGGGACCAGGCACTCAAGCCCGACCTGTCGGCGCCGGGCGTGGACATCCTCGCCGCCCGCTCGCAGCTCGTCGACGGCGAGGGCTTCTACACCGAGATGAGCGGTACGTCGATGGCGACCCCGCACGTCGCGGGCGTGGCCGCCCTGCTCGCCGAGAAGCACCCGGACTGGAGCGGTGCGCGCCTCAAGGACGCGCTGATGTCGACCTCCGAGCAACTGGACGCTTCCGCCTATGAGTTGGGCGCCGGTCGCGTCAGTGTGCCCGATGCCGTCGACGCGCAGGTCACCGCGAGCGGGAGCGCCGACCTCGGCTTCTACTCCTGGCCGTACGGGGACAACAAGCCCGTCACGAAGACGGTGACCTACACCAACTCATCCGATGCGGCGGTGGAGTTGAGCCTCGCCGCCGAAGGCGCGGCGGAGGGTGTCGCCACCCTCGCCGACAAGACGCTCACCGTGCCCGCGCACGGCACCGCGTCGACCACGGTCACGGGTGACGGCGCGAAGGCGCCCGTCGGCAACACCAGTGGCCGCATCGTCGCGAGCGCCGCCGGGAAGCCGGTCGCGCACACCGCGTTCGGGCTGGTCAAGGAGGAGGAGCGGTACACGCTCACCGTCCACGTGAAGGACCGTGACGGCGCGGCGACCGGAGCCGGCCTGGTGTTCCAGCGCCTCGCCGAGCAGGTCGACCCCGTCCAGGCGCAGGTCGGTGAATCCGGCACCCTTGAGCTGCGTCTGAAGCCGGGAACGTACGCCCTCTCCTCTTTCCTCGACGTGCGCGGCAGCAAGGGCAAGGACTCCCTCGGCCTCGGCTTCCTCGCCGCGCCCGAGATCGTCCTCGACCAGGATCGTGAAGTCACCCTGGACGGCCGCACGTTGCGCGAGGTCGGGGTGGACGTCGGCAAGCGGACGGAGACCCGCCAGCTCCTGATGGAGTACGACCGGAAGGCGAACGGCGCCGAGCTGATGGGCGCGGTCCAGGTGCCCGTCAAGTACGACAGCATCTTCGCCGCACCCACCGCCAAGGTGTCCGACGGCAGCTTCGAGTACCGCACCGTCTGGCGCCTGGGCAAGCCGACCCTGGACGTGAAGGGCCTCGGCCAGGTGGTCGCGCAGCCCGGCGGCACGGTGACCGACGGCCGGAGCAAGCTGCGGATCGTGGATGCGGGCGGCGGCACGGCGGCCGACTACGCGGGCAAGGACGTGCAGGGCAAGGCCGTCGTCGTGCGGCGGTCCGCCGCATCGGATGTGACGCCTGATCAGCTCGGTCAGGCGGCTCAGGACGCGGGCGTCAAGGCCCTGTTCGTGACCGACGACGTGCCAGGGCGGCTCAACGCGTGGTTCGGCACCGACGACAACGCGGACCGGCCGCTTCAGATCGGCACGGTCGACGCGGCGGACGGCGCGCGGCTGCTCGCGGCGGCGAAGGCGGGGAAGTCGGTGGAGACCACCGCGACGTCGCGCACGCCGTACGTCTACGACGTGTCGGAGGGCCACAAGGGGGCGGTGCCCAGGGATCTGACGTACGAGCCGTCGAAGCGTGAACTCGCGGTCCTGGACACGAAGTTCCACGCGGTGAAGCCGGTGGCGGGCGGCGAGTTCCGCTATTCGCTGACGGACACCTTCACCGTCGGGATCGGCTTCCAGGAGAAGATCGACTACCCGGTCGAGCGGACGGACTACGCCTCCACGGGCACGGGCCAGCTCTGGCACGAGTCGGTGTCGGTCGGGCCCGGCGCGCTGGAGGAGCGGAGCGGTCTGGTCAGTTACCGGGGCGGCAGGCACGGCGAGCTGGACTGGTTCAAGCCCGTGTGGCACCCGTGGCTGGGGACGGGCCTGGGCTGGGGGCAGCAGCGCTACGGGAACACGCTGGAGTTCAACGTGCCCGGGTGGGGTGACTCCGGTCCCGATCACACCGGGTTCGGCGACGTGTGGAACGACGACTCGATGACGCAGTTCACCGAGGTGTACGCGGACGGCGAGCTGGTCGACCGGCGGCAGAGTTCGGGTGCGTACGTGTGGGACGCGAGCCCGGCGCTGACGACGTACAAGGTCGTGACGGACACGACGCTGGATCCCGATCGGTGGAGGCTCGCCACGAAGGGCCACTCGGAGTGGACCTTCGAGTCGAAGGAGACGGCGGGCGACCGCAAGACCTTCCTGCCCCTGCTGAACCTCGGGTTCGACGTGGACACGGACCTCGCGGGTGATGTCCGGGGCGGGCGGTCCGTGGACATCGGGATCTTCTCCGAGTATGTCGAGGGAGCGGTGGAGAAGGGGTCCATCGGCGGCGGCAAGCTGGAGGTCTCGTACGACGACGGGAAGAGCTGGAAGGGCGTCGGCCTGGACCGGGACGGCAGTAAGGCTGCCTGGGACGGGAAGCTGAAGGTGCCCGCCTCCGCCGAGTTCATCTCGCTGCGGGCCTCGGCGAGTGATGACCGGGGCGGGGCGGTGACGCAGGACATCGTGCGGGCGGTGGGGGTGCGGTAGCGGACCGGCTCTGCTCGCTCCCTACACGGGGACGTAATCAGAGCGTTACGTCAGTGAAGGTGCGGTGTCACAGTGATCGTTGAGGCTGATGTGACCGATTGGCCCCTGTTTCAGTGCTAGTTGGCGGCTCAACGAGAACCATCGAAAACCAAGCGGTCCTCCCCCCACAATCCGAACAGGATGGGACCACATAGATGTCCGTCACACCGGTGCTGACACCGCACCTTTCCTCCACGTCACCGAATCCTTCCTCCGCACCACCGACCGGCGGCCACATCCTGGCCGTCGGCTCACCGGGCCCGAGCCGTGAACTGCTCACCCGAACCCTGCGACTCACCGGGTACGACGTCACCCACGCCGTCCCCGGCGACGTGCACCGCCAGGTCAGGCAGGCGCCACCGGACGCGATCGTGGCCCTCGACGACGGCCCCGACGGCCGGGGCCAGGGCCTCGACGTCATCCGCGAGGTCCGCGCCGACCCGGCAGGGCAGGCACTTCCGCTGCTCATGGTCACGGCGGCCCGAACCCCGGCCCCCGCCACCGTCGCCGATCTGCTGCGGCACGGCGCCGACGACTGCCTGCCGGAGGCCTGCGACCCGCGCGAGCTGTCGGCGCGGATAGCGGCCAAACTGCACCGCGTGCCGGTCCCGGTGGAGAACCTGCTGCGCGATCCGCGCACCGGCCTCTACTCGGGGCCGCACTTCATGGACGAACTCGACCGCGAGCTCAGCCGCCCGTCCGCCGCACGGCGCGGCGGCGTCCTCGCCGTCGTCGGCGTCGCCGAGATGGCGGCCCTGGAGACATGGCTCGGGCCGCGTGTGCGGCGCGAGGTCGCCGAGCGGTTGGCGGGTGTCGCAGAACGCCTCGGCGGCGTGTGCGACCGGCTCGGCTGGGACGAGGCCGGGCAGCTCCTCGTGCTCATGCCCGGTGTCGACGAGGAGACCGCGACCCGGAGCCTGCGGGAGTTCGCCGTGTCCGTGGCCGGGACGCGCTTCGTCGTCGCCGACGAGAACGTCCGGCTCACCCCGGCCGTCGGCTGGACCCCGCTCGCCGAGTACGCCGACCACACCCGGGCGGCCGAGCACGCGCGCGACGCCGTGTCCGAGGCCGTGCGCCACCGGGACCTGCGCCCCGTCCGCTACGAGCCGTGGATGCGCACGAGCGCCCCGCACGGCCACCGCCGGGCCCGCGCAGGCCTGCGGGCGCTGCTCACCTGGACGGCCCGGCTGCTGTCCCCGGTGCTTCCGCTGGTGCTCGGCGTGGGCGTGCCGTTCGTGCTCTACCAGCAGGCGTACGAACTGGGCTGGGACGCGGCCGGGTTCGCGTACTGGGTGGTGGTGGCGGGGCTCGTGCTCTCCGCGCTGCTCATCATGCTGGAGTGCCTGTTCTCGCTGGACGCGACGCCCAGGCCCGAGCGTCCTGGCCAGCCCTATCCGTCCGCGAGCGCCGTCATCGCCGCCTATCTGCCGAACGAGGCGGCGACGATCGTCGACACCGTCGAGTCGTTCCTGCGGCTCGACTACCCCGGCGACCTGGAGATCGTCCTCGCGTACAACACCCCGCACCCGCTGCCCGTCGAGGACACCCTGCGCGACATGGCGGTCCGCGATCCGCGCCTCGTGCTGCTCCCGGTGGCCGGGAGCACGTCCAAGGCGCAGAACATCAACGCGGCGGTCACGCGGGTGCACGGCGAGTTCGTCGGCATCTTCGACGCCGACCACCACCCCGCCCCGAACGCCTTCCGGCACGCGTGGGACTGGCTGTCCAACGGCTACGACGTCGTCCAGGGCCACTGCGTGATCCGCAACGGCGACAGCTCGTGGGTCGCGAGGACGGTCGGCGTCGAGTTCGAGACGATCTACGCGGTCAGTCATCCCGGACGGACCAGGATGTACGGCTTCGGGGTCTTCGGCGGTTCGAACGGCTTCTGGCGCACGGATCTGCTCGCGAGGACCCGGATGCACGGCTCGATGCTGACCGAGGACATCGACTCCACCCTGCGCGCCCTGAACGAAGGCGCGCGGTTCGCCATGGACCGCACGCTCATCTCGCGCGAGCTGGCGCCGACGCTCCTTCGCCCGCTGTGGAACCAGCGCTCGCGCTGGGCGCAGGGCTGGCTCCAGGTCTCGCTGCGGCACCTGTGGGGCGCGCTGCGCTCCCCGGTGTACTCGCGCAGGCAGAAGGCGGGCCTCTTCGCGCTGCTCGGCTGGCGCGAGGTCCAGCCGTGGCTCACGCTCCAGATCCTGCCGATCCTGGTGCACGCGGCCTGGCGCGCGGGCGGCGCCGACCGCCTGGACTGGGCGGTGCCCGTCTGCCTGACGGCGGCGGCGTTCACCATGTCGGCCGGGGTGGTGCAGGCGGCCTTCGCGTGGCGGCTCGCGGTGCCCGAACTGCGGCGCCGCAAGGCGTGGTTCTGGCGCTATCTGTTCGTGTCGACGTTCTTCTACAGCCACTTCAAGAACATGGTGGCGCGCCAGGCGCATCTGAAGGAGGCGCTCGGCGACCGGCAGTGGCGGGTCACGCCGCGCGCCGCCACCGAACCAGGGGTGGTCGCGGACCCGGCGGTGCGGGCATGAGCACGCTGACCGTCGCGCGGCCCGCCGGGGTGTCCGAGGCGGCGGCTCCCGCGCCTCCCGCCTCCCGCGGGCGCGCGCTCGAACTCCAGGGATTCCGCGGCCTCGCCGCCCTGAGCACGGTCCTCTTCCACGTGTGGCAGGAGTACTACACGTACGACGCCGCGGGGGCGCACCCACCGGTCGAGAGCCCGTGGGTCGGCGCGCTGGTCTCGCTGGAGGTGATCGACCTCTTCTTCGTGATGTCCGCGTATCTGCTCACGCTGTCGTACGCCCGCGCGGCCATCGACGGAGGCTCGATCCGTACGGGGAAGACCTTCCTCTTCCGGCGGGCGATCCGGATCCTGCCGCTGTACTTCCTGGCGGTGCTCGTCGTCTGGGCGAGCCGCAATCCGACGCTGCCGGGCGACTGGCGCGACCTGGTCGGGCACCTCACCTTCACGCACGTCTTCGACCAGGAGCGGATCTTCTACACCCTGGGGCCCACCTGGTCCCTCTCCCTCGAGGTCGCCTTCTACCTGGCGCTCGTCGCGCTCGGGCCGCTCGCGGTGCGGGTGTGCCGGGGGCTTGCGACGCGGCGGGCGCGGGTCGCCGTGTGCCTGTCGGGGTGTGCGGCGCTCTTCGTGCTGCCGCTGGTCTGGATCTCCGTCGCGCACTACGTCGTCGGGGTGCCGCACACCGACTGGCCGGTGTACTTCGGTCCGCAGGCCCGCTTCGGGGGATTCGCCGCGGGCATGGCGCTCGCGGTGCTGCTCGTGGCGCTCGGCGAGCGGGGCAAGTTGAGCGCGCGGGCGACGGTGCCTCTCGCGGTGGTGGCGCTCGCGGGGCTCTACGCCCTGTCGTACCTCTCCGAAGCCGAGAACTTCGCCCACACCTTCTACCACCCGATCGCGGCCCTGCTGTGGTTCGCGCTGCTCTACGCCACGCTGCACGTCCGCGCGCGTGAACAGGTGTGCTGGCACGGCCTGTTGAGGGCGCGCTGGGTGACGGCGGTCGGGCTCATCAGCTACAGCCTCTACATCTGGCACGAGCCGGTGATGCTCCAGCTCATCAAGTCCGGCCTCGTGCCGACCGGTCAGGCGGGCTTCCCGTTCGCCGCGCTGATCGTCCTCGCCGTCGCCCTGGCGGTCGGGACGGCGAGCTACTGGCTCGTGGAGTATCCGGGGAGCCTGCTCGGCAAGGCGAAGGACGGCAGGGGAGCGGCGCGGGACTTCTATCCGGATCCGACGCGCTGACGCCTTCCGACGCGCTGACGCCTTCAGGCGCCTGCCGCACGCGGCGACGCCGCCTCCCCGTGGGACGGGGGAGACGGCGTCGCTGCGGGAACTACGGGTGACGTCAGACCAGCCAGCCGAGGAAGTGGGCGATACCGGCGACGACGTCAGTGATGATGTTCATGGTGGTGCTTCTCCTTGTGGGACGTGCTCAGGATCTTTCAACTGCCGGTCCTCGTATGGGACATGGACCGGGAACGCGGCAACTACGGTCTGCAGCCCGTTGCTTGCGTTCCGTAATCATCGTCAATCACATGCGTCACATGCAATCCCTGGCGCGACGGTCACCTGTTCCAGGGAACAACTGCTCCCCTGTTCGCATTTTCGAAGCGGTCCGTCAGCCCGTCCGCGTGAAGGACCGGTGCGCCTCGACGAAGTGACGCTCGCCCTTCGCCGCCTGCCCGGCGGGCGCGGAGACCCACAGGTCGTACATCTTGCCGCCCTCGTCCCAGCTCAGGTCGAAGGTGCGGCGCGGCCCGCCGTCGCCGGAGCCGCCGTCCCAGGTGAACTCCCAGACGGCCGCGGGGTGGCCGTTGTGCGTGGTCTCCCGGACCGAGCCGTCGCGGTAGCCGGGGTAGTCCGAAGGGCCGTCCTTGTGCGCCTGCCGCATCACCGCGAGCGGCCCTTCTGGGTCCAGGGGCTGGGGGTGGACGCCGATGCGGAAGGCGTCGTCCGCCGAGTTGTAGAAGACGCGGGGTGGTTCGGACGAGCGGGCGAAGCCGGTGGGCGTCACCATCGTGAAGCCGGTCGGGTCGGAGACCGTCCGGTAGCCCGCGGGGGCCGGGTCGTCGGCGGGCTCGTCCGGCTCGGCGGGGGCGGCCGTGCCCGCTGGGGTGGCCTTGCCGGTGCCTTCCGGGGAAGGCTTGGGGGCGGCGGGGCTCTTCTTGCCGTTCCTGCCGGGGTTCTTCGGCTTGTCGGCGCTCTTGGACGGCTTCTTGCCCGGCTCCTCGGTCTCCTGCTTCTCGCGCACCTCGTCCGCGGCGCCGCCGCCTCCCTTCGCCTCCGACCTCGTACCGGAGTCGTCCCGGGTCATGAGCCAGGTGCCGGTGCCGCCCGCCGCGAGCGCGGCGACCAGCGCGCCGGCCAGGAGAGCCGTACGGATCCGGGGGCGCGCGGCCGGTGCCGGGGCGGAGCCGAGCACGATCGCCTCGTCGGGCGGGGAAGGCCGCGCGGGCTCGGAGGGCACCGGTGTGCGGGGCACGGTGGGCATCCGCTCCTCCACCAGGAAGCCCCGCAGCGCCTGCTCGGCCTCGTCGGCGCCCAGCCGCCGCTCGGGATCCCGTTCGAGGAGGCCGCGTACGACGGGAGTCAGCGGTCCCGCCGAGTCCGGGATCCTGATCTCGTCCATGACGACGGCGTGCAGGACCCCCGCCACCGAGTCGCGGTGGAACGGCGACTCGCCCTCCACGGCGGCGCAGAGCAGCACACCCAGCGACCAGAGATCGGACTCCGGGCCCGTGCGCTTGCCCGACATGCGCTCCGGGGCGGTGTACTCGGGCGAACCGACGAACGCGCCCGTCTCCGTGAGCGTCGTCTGCCCGGCGACCTGCGCGATCCCGAAGTCGGAGAGCACCACGCGCTCCGTGCCCGCCTCCAGGAGTACGTTCGCGGGCTTGAGGTCACGGTGCAGCACCCCGCCGGTGTGCGCGGCTCGCAGCGCGGCGATCAGGGCGAGGCCGATACGGGCGGCCTCGGCGGGCGGGACCGGTCCCTCCAGGGACATCCGGTCGGCGAGCGAGCGGCCGTCGATCAGCTCCATCACGAGCCAGGGCTGCTCGGCGTGCTGGACGACGTCGTGCAGGACCAGGATGCCGGGGTGCTTCACCTGCGCGACCGAGCGCGCCTCGCGCAGGGTGCGTTCGCGCAGGGCCGCCGCGTCGGCGGCCGACCGCCCCGCGTCGACGTGCAGCTCCTTCACCGCGACGGCGCGGCCCAGGAGATCGTCCTCCGCTCGCCAGACCGTGCCCATGCCGCCGCGCCCGAGCGGCGTCGTGATGCGGTAGCGCCCCGCTATGAGATCCCCGTGACTTGCCATGGCCGCATCATACGAACTCCCGTTGCACATAGCCCAGTTGGGCCGATTGGTGACCGTGGTGCGCGAGTGGCGTGACCGAGCGGTGAAGGGAAGTGAACGGCGCACGTGTCGGGGGCAGGTGCCTCCGCGCGCCGGATACGTGGAGTGTCTGATCGCATACTGTGGGTGACTCCAGCGGGTCGCGTCGGGAGCGGTCCGCACGGTGGATGGAGATCTCACCATGATGCGACGACGCATGGCCGTGACCCTGGGGGCGCTCGCGGCCGCCGCGAGCCTGGCGATCGGGGTGCCGGGCTCGGCGTACGCGGCGGAGGGTGTCCTGATCGTCAACGGCCAGGAACACAAGGACCCGAGCGGCTGCTACCCCATCGACTGGTTCCCGTCCTCGGTGACCAACGAAACGGATGCGATCGCGGAGGTGCACTCCGGCCCCGGCTGCACCGGCCAGGTCGAGTGGCTCGTCTATCCGGGCGAGACGTACCACACGGAGACGGCGCAGAGCGTCTTCATCCTCTGAGGCCTGTGGCCTTCCGGCTCCACCGGCTCCACCGAGTTCACCGAGTTCACCGCGTCCTCCCCGGGCGGACGCGGTACCGGCACCGGCGCCTCGCACCCCGCGAGGCGCCGCGTGTCCGGGGTCGTGCCGCGTCGTGCCGCGCCGACCCTCATCGCGGCCTTACGCGGCGGCCGATAGGGAGATCCCATGCCAACTCCCCAGCTCCCGCCCGTCTCCGGCCCCGAGGGCCCGCTCCGCGCCGTGGCCCCCGCCCCGGTGACGCGCCCCAGGGCGGTGCTCTTCGACTTCTCCGGGACGCTGTTCCAGGTCCGGTCGTACGAGGACCGCATCCGCGCCGCACTGCCCGGCCCAGTGGGCGAGCGGGAGATGGACGCCATCCTCACCTCCCTTGAGGCGGGCCTCTCGGACCCTGCCGTGATCGAGGCCCAGCACGCACGCGACGTCTCGTCCACGGCCCACCGCCACGCGTTCACCACGTGGTACGCCTCGGCTCCCGCGCTCGCCCCCTTCGCCAGCGTTCTCTACGACCAACTCCGTTCCCCCGAGCACTGGTTGCCGTACGTGGACGCCGAGCGCACCCTGGCCGAGCTCGACGCGCGCGGCATCGCGCTCGGGGTGGTCAGCGACGTCGGCTGGGATCTGCGGCCGACGTTCGCCCGGCACGGCCTCGACCGCTGGTTCGGCAGCTGGGTCCACTCGTACGAACACGACACGGAGAAGCCCGACCCGCGGCTCTTCGGCCACGCCTGCGCGGAGTTGGGCGTGGCCCCCGCCGACACCCTCATGGTCGGCGACCACCCCGCCAAGGACGGCGGGGCCGCGAGCGCCGGGCTGCGGGCCTATGTGCTGCCGGGGGGTGCGGCGCCGGGGGCGGTGCGGGGGCTGCGGGCCGTGCTCCGTCTCGTCGAGGGGCCCCACTGATCGCGGCGCCGCACCGCCGCGCTGACCTGGGCAAGGGCCTTGTCGGGAGCACGTCGAGAAGTTGTTAGCCTGCGGGGCGGATCATCGAACCCTGGAGGCCTCCGTGTCACCCGACCGCCCCACGATCGCCCTGGTCACCAGCAGGCCCCAGCTGGAGACCGGCCTCGACCGTGACCTCCCCGAGCTGGCACGTTCGCTCGGCGCGGCGGGCGCGGACGTCGCCACCGTGTCCTGGGACGACCCGCGGGTCGACTGGGAGGGCTTCGACCTCGTCGTCATCCGGTCCGCCTGGGACTACAGCGAGCGCGTCACCGAGTTCGTGGCCTGGGCGGGCCGTGTCGCGCGGCTCACCGTCCTGGCCAATCCGGCGTCCGTGGTGCGGTGGAACACCGACAAGCGGTACCTGGAGGACCTCGCGACGGCCGGGATTCCCGTCGTGCCGACCCGCTATCTGGCGCCCGGCGACACCGTGGAGATACCGGACGACGGCGAGTTCGTCGTCAAGCCCACGTCCGGTGCGGGCGCGCGCTACGCCGCCCGGTACGAGAAGGGCGCGTACGACGCCGCCGCCGCGCACATCGAGCGCATGCACGGCGAGGGCCTCACCGCGATGGTGCAGCCCTACATGCCGCGCATCGACGAGACCGGCGAGCGCGCGCTCGTCTACGTCGGCGGGCGGTTCCTGCACGCCATACAGAAGGGCGCGGTGCTCGCGCCCGGCACCGCGTACGACGACGAGAAGATGCCGCACCCCGACCTGCGCCCGTGGCAGCCGACCCCCGCCGAACTCGACCTCGCCGAGCGGGCGTTGGCCGCCGTCCCGGGCTCGCCCGAGCTGCTGTACGCGCGCGTGGACCTCGTCGACGACGCGGACGGCGGCGCGCCCTGCGTCATGGAGCTCGAACTCGTCGAGCCGAACCTCTTCCTCTTCCTGCACCAGGCCTCGCTGGCAGCCGTGACCGAGGAGATACTGACCGCCGCGAGTTAATCGGGTGGACGTGGCGCGTGCGGCCTGATTAGCCTGCGGCCATGTCCAGTCCCGAGTCCGACAGACTCTAGCCACCGGCCGGCATGTCCGGTGGCCCTCTCTCACGTCACCGGATCCATCGCCGAAGCGCGGACCGACATCCCCCTTTTCTCCTTGGCGCGGCAGCCGCACGGCTGAGCCGCCGCCTTGTCGACCCCTGACGTGGGTGCGGAGTCTTCTCATGCCCTTTGCTCTCTACATGCTCGGCCTTGCCGTCTTCGCGCAAGGCACATCCGAGTTCATGCTCTCCGGTCTCGGCCCTGACATCGCCGCCGACCTCGATGTGTCCCTCTCGACCGCGGGCATCCTGACCTCGGCCTTCGCCGTGGGGATGATCGTCGGTGCGCCGTTGATGGCCGTCGTCGGCCGCCGGTGGCCGCGCAGGACCGCGCTGCTCGCCTTCCTGGTCACCTTTCTGCTCGTCCATGTCGTCGGAGCGCTGACGGACAGCTTCGCCGTGCTGCTCGCGACCCGGGTCGTCGGTGCGCTCGCCAACGCCGGGTTCCTCGCCGTGGCCCTGGTTGCCGCCATCGGCATGGTCGAGCCGAACGCCAAGGGGCGGGCCACGTCCGTGCTGCTCGGCGGCGTCACCCTCGCCTGTGTCGCGGGCGTGCCCGGCGGCGCGCTCCTCGGCCAGTTCTGGGGGTGGCGGTCCGCTTTCTGGGCGGTGGCCCTGGTCTCGGTGCCCGCCCTCATCGCCATCCTGCGGTCCGTGCCCGCCGGTGCGCCCGACATCGCGGGGGCCGGCGCGCGCGGAGAGCTGCGGTCGCTGCGTGCACCGCGCCTCCTGGTGACTCTGCTCCTGGGGGCGCTGGTGAACGGCGCGACCTTCTGCACGTTCACCTATCTCTCGCCGGTGATCACCAACGTCACCGGTTTCTCGGAGAGTTGGGTGCCCGCGCTGCTCGCGCTCTTCGGCGTGGGGTCGTTCATCGGGGTCACGGCCGCCGGGCGGTTCGCCGACGCGCGGCCCGTGCCGTTCCTGCTCACGGGCGCGGTGGCGCTGCTCGCCGGGTGGGTGCTGTTCGCGCTGACCGCCGGGAATCCGGTGGTGGCCGTCGTGCTCGTCCTCGTCCAGGGCGCGCTGTCCTTCGGCGTCGGCTCCGCGCTGATCACCCAGGCGCTGTACGCGGCGACCGGCGCCCCCACGCTCGCGGGCGGCTTCGCCACGGCCGCGCTGAACGTGGGCGCCGCGATCGGCCCCGTGGGCGGCGGCATCGCCCTCTCGGCGGGGCTCGGCCACCGCTCGCCGCTGTGGGTGAGCGCGCTCCTGGTGACGATGGCGCTCATGGTGGGGGCGGCGGCACTCCTGCGCAGGCGTCAGCCGCCGCCGGGGGAGTCCGGCAGCGAGAGCCGTTGCAGCAGCCCCCAGGTGAACTCCGCGACGCAGCGCCGCGGCTGACCGGACCCGTCCGGCGCGGTGAAGGCGAGCCGCCAGCGCGTGGGCGCCGTGCCCTCCATCGGGCGGGCCGGGGCGAACGCGCGGGCGGCCTCGTCCACCGTGCACGACCAGGGGGTGAGGTCGTCCAGCGTATGGAGCGTCGGCCCCTGGGCGCCGGGCGCGCGGATCAGCCACTCGTTCCACACCGCGCCGTTCGGTGCGCGCAGGACCTCGAAGCGCAGGTCCTGCCAGAGCGGCACCGGCCACACCAGGGCCTCGCACTCCAGGTCACCGATCCGGCGGGGCACGGTGGCCTCGGGGGCGCCGAGCACCGAGCGGTAGCGGGAGACCGCGCCGCGCGAGCGGGCGGAGCGGCTCATCGCCTGCCAGCGGCGGTTGGCCTCGCGCATCTGCGCGATGGAGACGCCGAGCTCGTGGCGGGCCGCCTCCACCAGGTCCGGATTGTGGTCGGCCATGCGGCGCAACAGGACCAGCTGGAAGTCGAGAGGGGTGAACGGGCCCGATGGCGTGGGGCCGTGGGCGGAGCTAGCGGACATGCGCTCCATGGTCGCGCACCACCGCGGCTCCCGGGCGGCGCCCTTCGGGAAGGAAGAGCACCGAGTTGACGTACCGGGGTCTGCGCGGAGTGAGCACCCTGCGCAGCAGCCCCTGCGACACGACGTACGACGTGTCGTTCTGGTGCGCCTCCAGGTCGAAGCCGGCCAGCGGCAGCCACGTGTCGTGGGGCAGGACCCAGCCCTGGTAGCCGTGGTGGCGGGTGAGCAGCTCGATGATCGGCCTGATCGGCTGGATGCGGGACTCCAGCTCGATGAAGAGGGCGGGCCGGTCACGTTTGAGCAGATCGTGGGCGCCGTGCAGGACCGGCAGTTCGTTGCCGTCCACGTCGATCTTGATGAAGTCGACGTCACGCAGGCCGAGCCCGTCCAGGGTGAGGCAGGGCACCTCGACCGCCTTGGCGTGGATGTCCCTGCGGATGAGCGAGGAGACCCCGCGGTCCCCGCGGTCGCCCTGCGGCAGCCAGAGCCTGGCCGTGCCGGGGCGGTCGGTGGCGGCGGCCTGGACCACCCGGACGTTGCCCGGCGTGGAGGTCTCAAGGAGCCTGGCCAGATGCGGGACGGGCTCCACGGTCACCACGCGGCGCGCACGCGAGGCCAGGCGGCGCGACCAGGGGCCGTACCAGCCGCCGACGTCCACCGCGGTGGAGCAGCCGCGCGGGCAGAGGTCGGAGAGGCGGGCAAGCTCCGGTTCGAAGCGGGGGTAGACGAGGCGGGCCAGGGAGGCGATCAGCCGGGCGGGCAGGTGCGGGGCGAGGCGGGCGGCCACGGTCTTGTGGGGCTTGGCGACGGACCTTTCGGGCCCCGTCACGGGGAGATCCGCTTCAGGAGCTGCTCGTGCTCGTCCTCCGACATCTGCTCTCCCGAGGAGGGCAGCAGCTGCGGTATGCCGTCGACGATCGGGTAGCGGCGGCGCAGGCGCGGGTTGTAGAGGACCTCTTGCGGTACGAGGGGTTCCGCGGGCTCCAGGAGATGCAGCGGCCCTTTGTCCAGCGGACAGGCCAGGATCTTCAGAAGCGGGTCTTCGGGGTTCATCAGCTCGTCAACTCCTTGGTCGGGGGCGTCGGTTGAGGCGGTGGCGCGTCGTGCTTGGGCATGGCGAGGAGCACGGACACCGCGAGCGCCGTGCCCGCGATCCGCAGGGCGAGCCGCAGCGGCTCCTCGGGCAGCGGCTCGCCGAACGCCAGGGTCCCGAGTACCGCGGTGAAGAGCGCGGTAACCGTCGTGCACACGGGGACTATGAGAGAGGCCCGGCAGCGCTGCAGTGCCGCCTGGGACATGACCAGGCCGAACGCGCCGGTGAACAGCAGGAGATACGGATACGGGGAGCGCAGCAGGTCGAGCAGGGCCGAGCCGAGTTCGTCCGTGGTCAGATAGCTGGACACGCCCTTGATGGCGAGCGAGCTGACGCCGTAGAGGAGCCCGACGGCGACGCCGTACTCGACCCCGGTCGTCGGCAGCCGGTGCCGGTGCCTGGCCCGCCGCTCGGCCGATCCGTAGAGCAGGACCCCCGCCGCGAGCGAGGGCAGACAGACCGTGAGGACGAGCGGCACGGGCGCGCTGCGGCTCACGGTGTCGGCCTCCTCGCTCAGCGAGAGGACGACCATGAGCAGCGCGAGGAGGATGGCCCCGACGGCGTACCGCTCGCGCCCCGACGTCTGCTCCCCGAGCAGCACGGAGGAGAGCAGCAGCAGGAGCACGAGCCCGGAGACGAAGATGCCCTGCGCGGCGGCGATCGGCAGCGTCCGGTAGACGGCGAGTTGCGCGCCGAACCCGGCGGCGAGCGCGAGCGATCCGCCGATCCACAGCGGGCTCGAGATCACCTGCCGCAGCAGCCGTGCCGGACTGCGCACGCTGACGGAGGGCATCGCGGTGAGGGCACGTTTCTCCAGGACGAACCCGGTGCTGTAGAGGACGTTCGCAAGGAGGGCCGCGGCCACACCCCACCACATGCCTTACGTCCTTCGGGCGTGCAGCAGCAGGATCGACGAGGCGCTCGGCACGGCGCAGGCGAGCCGGTCCAGGGCGCGCAGCGGACGCGGTACGCCGTGGAAGGGCGCGCCGGCGAGGCGCACCACCTCGAAGCCGGACGCGGCGACGAACTCCCGCAGCGCGCGGGCGGTGTAGAGCCGCAGATGCCCCACGACTTCGCTCCCCGGCCTCCCGTGGATGCCGCGCAGACTGACCTCGGAGAAGACGGGCTGCACCCCGGCGAGCAGGAGGCCGCGGTTGTACCAGGCGGCGAGGTTGGGTGTGGACAGCATCAGATGCCCCCCTGGCCTGAGCACTCTGCGCAGTTCGTCGAGAGCGCTGTCGGGATCGACGAGATGCTCGATGACCTCGCTGAAGAGGACGGCGTCGGCGGAACCGTCGCCGAACGGCAGCCCGCCGTCGGTGAGTTCACCGCGCACGACGTACGGCAGGTGCGCGTGCGCCCGCTTGAGGGCGTCCTGGGACCAGTCGACGCCGACGACGCGATGCCCCGCGAGGAACGGGGCGGCGGCCGCCGCCGCGGTGCCGTCGCCGCAGCCGATGTCGAGGACGACGGAGGTGCGGGCGGTGGCGGGGCCGATGGCGTCGGCGAGCATCCGGGCCTGGCGCAGGCTGCGGGCGTCGCCGGAGGCGACGGGGACGGAGGGGTCCTCGTAGAAGTCCCGCAGGTCGCGGGGTGCGGTGCTGGTACTGGTCACGGCGTGGTCCCCTCCTCCGTGTGCTCCGTGTGCTCCGTGGCGTGGAGGTAGTGCTCGAAGAGGTCGCGCAGATGGGCTCCGTCACCGCTGCTGAGCAGGGACTTCGACCAGCGCAGGGCCACGTGCAGGCGGCCCGCGGTGGACGCCGTGGTCACGGTCAGGCCGCGTGGCAGACGGGCGGGGGCGGAGAACCAGACGGCGTGCGCGCGTCCCGCGTCACCGAAGTCGAGGGAGTACGGAACGCGCCCGATGTTGCTGAGCAGCGTGGTGGAGGTCCAGGGCGCTGCGGCTCTGCGCAGGCCGCGCGTGACGGCGGCTCTGAGGGTGACGGGCAGGACGGGCGAGGTCAGCAGGGCTGCCCCACGGCCGAGTTGGGGCCGGGGGAGGGCCTTGAGGGCGCGGGTGCGGTCGGCGGTGCGGCGCAGGAGTGCGCCGATGTCCTGCGGCCCCCAGTCCTCGGAGGTCAACTCGGCCGCGCTGAAAGGCACTTCGACGAGCCGCGTGCCGTTCCCGATGGGCATGTCCATGTCCCGGGTCCGGTCGTCGACGGGCATGGTGATCCGGAACGGCTTGGGCCGGGCCCCGTGCTCCCGGTTCCAGTGCGCGATCATCAGCGCGGTCGCCACCATGAGCTGATCGTTCACGGTGAACGGCGCCCCCTTGGGCCGCCGCGGCACGGAGAACTCGGCGACGAGCATGCCGTTGCCGGGGGAGGGCTCGGGGGTGCCGCGCGAGACGCGGGCGGGAGGAGCCCACCCGGAGGGCGCGTCGCCGACGTCCTCGGCACGCTCGGGAGCGGAGGGCGAGGGCGTACGCAGCGGGGGCGCGGCGGGGGAGTTGTCCTGCCCGCCGTACAGCTCGGCGGCGGTGGCGAGGACGCGGAGGCAGGCGGGGCCGTCGAGGGCGGTGTGGTTGATGGTGAGGAAAAGGACGCTGCTGCTGCTGGCGGGGCGCCTTTCGCTGGCGGGGCGCCCTGAGCTGGGCGGGGTGCCTCCGGTGCCAGTGCTCCCCAAGGCGCCGGAGGCAGCGGCATTCACCGCGCCACCCGCACCCGCCGCGCCGCCCGCACCCGCTGTGCCGCCCGCACCCGCTGTGCCGCCCGCACCCGCTGTGCTGCCTGCACCTGCTGTGCTGCCTGCACCCGTCGTGCTGCCTGCACCTGCTGTGCTGCCTGCACCCGTCGTGCTGCCTGCACCTGCTGTGCTGCCTGCACCCGTCGTGCTGCCTGCACCTGCTGTGCTGCCTGCACCTGCTGTGCTGCCTGCACCTGCTGTGCTGCCTGCACCTGCTGTGCTGCCTGCACCCGTCGTGCTGCCTGCACCTGCTGTGCTGCCTGCACCCGTCGTGCTGCCTGCACCTGCTGTGCCGCCTGCACCCGTCGTGCCGCCCGCACCTGCCGTGCCGCCTGCACCCGTCGTGCCGCCCGCACCCGTCGTGCTGCCTGCACCTGCTGTGCTGCCTGCACCCGTCGTGCCGCCCGCACCCGCCGCGCCACCCGCACCCGTCGTGCCGCCTGTGCTGCCGGGGACAGGCTGGGTGCCTTCCGTGTGGGTGGTTCCCGGGGTGTTGGGGACACCGAGGCTGCTGGAGTCGGCCGTGCCCGCCTCTGCGCTTGCGGTGGCTCCGCTCGACTCGGCGACCGCCGGGTTGTCGCCCGAGGCGAGTGCGTCACCCGCGCCGGGCGAGGTCGGGGCGGCTGCGCTGCCCGGAGTGACGCGCTCGGCGTGGGTATGCGCACTGCCCCCGCCGTCACCCCCGCCGGAGGCGGCGATCACCTCCAAGCGGATCGGGGGTGAGGCCGACAGGGGTGGGGCCTCGGACAGGGAGCGGACGCGGGCCTTCTTCAGGGCGTCCCGTTCCGCGGACGGGAACGTCACGACCTCCACGTCCGGATCCGCCGTCAGTTCCCACTCGTAGCGGCGGCGGTACCAAGGCCCCCGCGCCTCCCGCATCAGGATGCGCGGGTGGCGGCGCAGGGCCTCGTTGAACGCGGCCTTCAGGCGGGCCGGGTCCGGGGTGCCCGGCAGGTGGACCTCGATGTGTACCGTCTCCGGCTCCTCCTCCTGGAGGCAGTGCCGGGCGACCTCGTCGACGACGGGGAACGGCACGCGCTCCGGGGGCCGTTCGGGTCCGTCCGCGTGACGTGCCGGGTGATCGAGTGCGGTCATCGTTCCGTGTCCTCCCCGGGGGCGGAGGGCGCCGCGGCTCCCGCGAGCCCCTCCTCCGACCTTGGCCTGCGCCGCCTGAAGCGCGTGGTCCGCGCGGTCCGCGTGCCCGACGGTGCCGGTTCCGGCTGGGCGGACGCGGGGCCCCTGGCGGAGATGGTGGAGCTGGTGGCCGCCTGCGGCGCGCCACCGTCCTGGCCGCTGCCGGGGCCGCCCGGCTCGTTCTCCCCGCGCTTCCTGCGCGGCAGCGGCGTCGTCCCCAGATCCCGGTCGGGACCCAGCGGCTGAGGCGCCACCGGAGGAGCCGCGGGCGGCGGCTGGTGCGCAGGCGGCTGGTGCGGAGGCGGACCCCAGGGGGCGGCCTCGCCACCTCCACCCGTGTCCCCGGATCCGTACGCCGCCGGTTCCTCCGCGGCGGCACCCCGCACGCTCACCAGCGCCGCGAACAGAGCGATGAGCGCCAGGAGTTGGGCGGCCGGGCTGAACGCGCCCGCGTCCGACGTCGTCGGCTCACCAGCTCCCACCGCCGCCACGATCCCCGCCCCGGCCATCGCCACGAAGGCGAGCGGGACGAGCAGCGCGTGACGGCGCCACGCGAGGAGGGCCAGCGCCGGCACGAGCAGCGCGAACCAGCCCGCGATCACCGCGGCCACCAGCGTCAGCGCCACCGTGCCCAGGATCAGACCGGGCGCGGGCGGCGCCAGGTCGGGACCGTCCGGGTTCGGCTCGCGGCGCCGGATCAGGACCAGGGCGAGCAGGGCCAGGACGGCGACACCGCCGCCGATCAGGCCGATCTCGTAGATCCGCGACGGCTCGTAACTCAGCTTGACCGTGCCGCCCTCGCCCTCGGGGACCAGGAAGCCCTGCTGCCAGCCGTCGAGGCGTACGGACGACAGCTCCTTGCCGTTGAGCGTCGCCTTCCAGCCGTCGTTGACGTTCTCGTACGTCGAGAGATAGGAGGCCGCGCCCGCGCCCACCGCGATCTCGCGCCGGTCGCCGAGCCAGTCCTTGATGTTCAGGGAACGGGACTCCTCGTCGATCGTGCCCGGCGTCCCCTGCGTCAGCGAGACGTCCATGAGGGTGAGCGGACCCGCGTCCCCGGCCTCGACGGTGTGCTCGCCGGAGCCGAGGGAGACCTTCGTGTTCTCCGTGCCGCGCGAGCAGAGCGTCACCTCGATGGGCCGCCGCTCGACCAGATCCCGTACGGAACCCTTGGCGCTCGTCGCGTACAGCTTGCCGTCGACGGCGAGCTCCGGGCCTTCCCCGCAGGCGAGTTCGAACTTCTCCGAGGCCGCGGGCTGCTTCGTCCGGTACTTGTCCAGGGCCGGGACGTAGACCTCGGTGAGGCCCACCGGCAGTTGCAGGTCGTCGTCCGCCACCGGGTTGTGGACCGTCAGGGGCGCGGTCTCGGTGATCGTGACGGTCAGCTCGTCCGTGGTGATCGGAGAGAACCGCGCGTTGCCGTTCTCGTCGACCCCGGCGACCGCCGCACCGTCCGGCGAGCTGATCTCGATCTTCTCGGGGCGCGTCGAGAGCCCGCCCGCCGCCGGAAGGACGATCTCACCGATCGGCTGCTTGCCCTTCCACTTCAGATGGACCACCGGACTGTCACCGGCGATCCAGGCCGTCGTCAGATCGCCGTCCGTGAGGTTGCGCGGCGACAGGCTGCCGCCGAGCTTCGACGTGGAGTCGGCGCTCGCGACGATCTGGTCCTTCTGCTCCGGAGCCACCTTGTAGAGCAGCTTGTCAAGATCGGACCCCGGCACGGCGACCGCGCTCGCACTCACCTCGTACTCGGCCTCGGCCGGAGTCTCGAAGCGGCGGTGCAGCCCCGCCTCGGAGTTGACCGGCGACAGCGCGCTCGGGTCCGAGGAGCGGTGCATCGAGTACGTCGTCGCGTCGGCGCCCGCGGCCCCTTCCCGACTGGCGTCGGACCCGGTGTCCTTGGGCAGCTGGAGCAGCTTCGTCACGCGCACACCCGGCACGGTGATCTCCGAGAACCCCGCGCCCGTCAGGCCCTCGTGGCCGATCTGCGCGTCGAGGATGGTGACCTTCAGCCAGCTGGAATCACCGGCAGGGGCCTTGACGCTCTGCCGCATGCCGTTGGGCTGGAGCGAACTCGTGCGGCTGCCCTGCTCCGTCTCCACCTTCACCCGCGTCGGCGCGGCCCGCACGCCCTCCTGCGGCAGCGGGATGACCCGGATCGAGGCGGGGATGGACTCCTTGGACCTGAACTCCGCCTTGATCCAGGCGCCCTTCGGCTTTCCGGGGCTGCCCTCGGCCCACGAAGTGGCGGGGTTGCCGTCGAAGGCGTTCACGGGGTCGTACTGCGGCAGGTGGAAGAGCCAGTTGCCGTAGCTCGACGCCGTCACGGACTTCGCGCCGCGCAGCACCGCCGTCGTCTGGTGCTCGATCCCCTTGGTCGGGAGGATCTGGTGGGGCTTCTTGCCCGCGTCCTGGACGGCGTCGCTCGCGTTGCGTTCGCCCGGTGTGTACGTATAGGAGGTGTTGGAGTTGACCAGGCCGAAGCGCGTGTCGGCCCGGCGAAGTCCGTCACCGACCGCCTGCAGGCCGGGAGTTCCGACGCCCGGGTGGTTGTCGCCCGTCAGGACGGAGGGGCGGTCGCGCATCGAGGGGTCGGCGGACAGCTGGAGCAGCGATTCGGGGCCGCCGCTCACCACGGCCGTGTTGGAGACCGGCTTGATCCCGGCCTGCCCCGGCCGCTCGGCGCCCGAGCTCGGGGCGTAGATCTCCACCGCGCGCTCGCGCGGGTAGAGGCCCTCGACCTGGAGGGGCGTGTCCTTGGGGATCGTTCCGCCGGTCTCTGTCGGACCGAAGCCGGTGACACGGTCGAAGCCCGACTCCTCCAGGGTCCGCTTCACGGTCGCGGTGGGCACGTTCCCGATCTGGTCGGGGTCGAGGTCATTGCGTACGACGACGTAGTACAGGCCCGCGCGCGTCAGGTAGTCGCGCAGACCGGGGACCGCGCCGCCCGTCGTGAGCGCCTGCTCCACCGCGTCCATCGCGCGCCGGTTGCCGGGCGTGCCGAACGGGACGTAGTCCCGCTGCGCCCAGCGCGACTCGGCGAGCACGTCGAGGGGCTGGTCGATGGGCGAGCCCCAGGTGTAGATGCCGTGCGCGGTGGCGGGCACCACGAGCGCGCGGGAGTCGGGGGAGTACTTCTTCAGCCAGTCGCCCGTCGCCTCCCAGTAGTTGGGCAGCTTCTGGAACGAACCGGGCTGGAGGATCGAGCCGTTCAAGTAAGGGAAGGCGAGCCCCGGAAGGACCAGCAGGGCGGCGATCAGCGGGGCGAACTTGCGCCCGCGCACCGGCCGCGCCCCGCGCGACTGCGCGGCCACGCCCACGAGATGCATCAGACCGAAGACAAGGGCGAGCGCGAGGCCCGTCTGGAACTTGTAGATGTTGCGGAAGGGGACGAGCCCGCCGTTCAGCCACGACTGCACCGTCTCGTGGAAGGGCGCCCCGAACGCGCCGCCGTACCCGGCGAGCGTGATCAGGACGACCGAGAGCACGGTCAGGACCAGCCAGCGCCGCTCCGGCAGATCGCGCCGCGCGAGCCCGGCGAGGCCGAGAGCGGCGGCGAGCGCCGAGCAGACGACGACGATCACGGACGTCGCGACCGTCCACCCCGCGGGCAGCCATGCCTCGCCGAAGTGCAGGTACGCGACCCAGTTGCCGGCGCCGCGCAGCGTCTCCGTGGCCGACATCGTGCCGGTCGTGGTGGCCGAATTCTCCACGTACGGAAGGAAGTTCTCGCCGTAGATGCCGAGCATCAACAGCGGCACCACCCACCAGGCGGTGGCGAGGATGACGCCGGGCACCCACCAGGTGATCAGCTTCCGCTTGCGCGGGCCGTTCGGTCTCGACAGGAGATACAGGCCCACCGGAAGGAGGGACGCCAGCGTCGCCGCCGCGTTCACGCCGCCCATGAAGGGGATGACGAGCGCCGAGCGCAGGGCCGCCGAGCGCGCGCTGATCCGGTCGTTCGTCAGCGGGAGCAGCACCCACGGCAGCAGGGCGCCGGGCAGTGCCGCCGCCGACGTCGACCCGACGACGACCGTGAACGTCGGCCACAGGGCGTACGCCACCGCGCCGATCAGCCGGCTCGAACTGCTGCCGATCCGCAGCCGCTCGGCGAGCCGCAGCGCACCCCAGAACGCGGTGGCCACGATCAGCGAGAGCCAGAGCCGCTCCGCGAGCCACACGGGCAGCTGGACGAGATCCGCCAGGCCGTAGAACGGCAGCATCGGCCACGTATAGCCGACGTACTGGTCCTGGATCCCGCCGAAGCCGCCCCGGTCGTGCCAGAGCTGGCCCAGGTCGGAGAGGAACTGCCAGGGGTCGACGGCGACCCCCAGCTTGGTGTCGAACGTCATCCGCCCCGGCTTCACGGCCAGGAAGAGGACGAAGACCACGGCCCAGAACCCGAGGAGCCAGCGCTTGGAGCGCGGACCTCTGCCGGGTTCGGGGGCGTCAGCCGTTGGCCGGACTGCCGCCGGGGGTGGGGCCTGGACCGTGGTCATGGACACCGCCTGAGGATGAGGAGGAGATTCCAGGTGGCGAACTCGCGTACACCCGGCACTTTGGTGATGCCACTGGCCCAGAACGGCCAGTAGCGGGACCGTGCGGACACGACGGACACGTCTTCCCTCGCCCGCACTTGGCGCAGGGTCGGGCCGACGTGGTGAGCGAAGAGGTTCTCGCCGAGCGTGTGTTTGGCTGCTTTACCGGTACGTCGTTCATAGCGGGCGCGCCCACGGGCGCCGCCCAGGTAGTGCCAGGGCGCCCACTCGTGGCCGCCCCACGGCGAGTACCAGTTGGTGAAGGAGACGTAGATCAGACCACCCGGCCTGGTCACCCGCACCATCTCGCTGAGGAACGTCTGCGGATCGTCCACGTGCTCGAGGACGTTGGAGGAGAAAGTGACATCGGCGACGCCGTCCGCCAGCGGGAGCAGGTAGCCGTCGGCGACGACCGAACCCTCCGGCGGCTTGGCGCCCAGCTCGGCCGGGTCCGGCTCGAAGAGGAAACTCTGCGCGCCGCGCCGCCGGAACTCCTCGGTGAAGTAGCCGCCGCCACCGCCGACATCGACGACGACACGGCCCTTGACCGGTCCATAGGCCTCGACCTGGTCGGCGGCGTCACGGGCGAGCAGGGTGTAACACCGCTCGGGCTCTTGCTGCTCGCGCAGGAAGGCCCGGAAGAGGGTGAGCGAGCGCCGCAGCGAAGGATCTCTCATGCCCTTGAGCCACTTTCTGCCGCGGGGCAAACGGTCGGGTGGGCGGGAGAAGAAAGCGCACGCCGCGCTGCCGGGACACTCATGGCGCACCGATGCCCGACGCCACGGCTTCTGCGGCCACGGCTTGAAACTCACGTACGGAATTCGCCCACCGGTAACCGGTCGCCCGTTCGCCCGCCGCCTTGCCAAAGGTCTCGCGGCGCTCGGAGCTCAGCGCCAGGGTGCACCAGGCGGCGGCGAAGGAACTCTCGCCCCGGGCGAGCAGCCCGGTCACGCCGTCCTCGATGGAGTCACGCACACCCGGTACGTCGAAGCCGATCGCCGGGGTCGAGCGGGTCGCCGCCTCGGTGATGACCAGGCCCCAGCCCTCCACGGCGGAGGGATGAAGCAGCATCCACGCCTCGCAGAGCAGCCGGTGCTTCTCGGCCTCGGAGACATGGCCCTTGAACTCCACGCCAGGACCGGCGAGTTGCTGCAGCCGCTGCCGCTCGGGCCCGTCGCCCACGATCACCAGACGTCCTCCGGTGACGGGTCTGACGCGCTCCCAGAGGCGAAGGAGCAGATCGATGCGCTTGTACTCGACGAGCCGTCCCATCGCCAGGAACAAAGGCTCGTCCGAGCGGGGGTGGAGCGGGCCCGGCTCCTCGACCCCGTTGTGGACTATGCGTATTCGCTCACGCTCGACGCCTATCGCGCGCAGGGCGGTGGCCGTCGACGGCGAGACGGCCACCAGGAGATTGCCGCGCTGGGCACCGGAGAGCGACCAGTGTTCGAGTCTTCGGCCGAGCCGGGCCGCGGGGGCGAGCGCGCCCTGGAAGCGCATCCCCCACAGATCGGTGTGGACGTGGTTGACCAGGCACAGCGTGGGCCCGCGGTGCCACAGCGGCGCCAGGTACGGCATGCCGTTGCAGACCTCGACAAGGAGGTCGCAGTCGCCGACCTGCCGGGTGAAGGCGGAGCGCGAGCGCAGATAGTGCCCGAGGTCTCCGCCGGCCGACACGACGCGGTAGTCGCGGAAGGCGGCAGGGCCCCCGCACAGGAGGGTGACCTCATGGCCGAGCTTGCTCAGTCCGTCGGCCAGTCGGTCGACGAGCAGTTCGGATCCGCCCGCGGCCGGGTTTCCGAGGTCGCGCCGGGCGAGAAAAACGATCCGGCTCGGCTGCGGGGGAAGTGCCGGGAGCCGTTGCGCGACCCGGGGGGCGGCGTCGCGCAGCGGAGAAGGCACGTGCTGGGGCATGCGTGCTCCAACTCGTCAGGGTGCGGAACCGTGAGGTCGCTATGGGGGGTTGCACCGTTCGGGGGTCGCTTGCGGAGGTGCTGTGCTCTGGCTGTGCGGGGGCGGTGCGGGGACTGTGCTGGGGTGGGGTCGTTAGTTTTCGCCGCCGTGTTCGACGCGGCTACTCACCGAAGTGACAACTTTCGGGGTTTCAACTGCTGACGTCTCATCACATCGTGGTGGGTTGCAGGGCGGTTGGTGACGTATCGCTATTCGGACCGCTCGGCTCCGCCGCGGAACCCGGCCCTCCGGGCCCTTGTGCCCCACTGTCGGAACGCCGTCCGCGCAGGACGAGAACGCCTCCCGCGATGGCCAGCAGCGCACCCAGCACACCCGTCCCGACCGGCAGCGTCTCGCCCAGGAGCTTCAGCCGGCTGCTGTCGTCGTCCGCGAGCTCGACCTGCGCCTTCTGGGTCTTCTCGGTGAACGCGATGCGCTTGCTCTCAAGCAGCACCGTCGCGTCCTTGTCCGAGCCGGGCGCGCGCAGCGTCTTGCGGGGGCCGATCGCCGCGTAGATGATCCGGCCGGTGCGCTTGTCGGCGACCAGCTCGACGCCGTGGTTGGAGTACCACTCCTCGGCGATCACGTTGCTGCGCTTGGGCTGCCCCACCAGGCGGCCCGGCACGAGGCGGGTCCCGGTCTTGGCGGGCTTCACCTTGGCGGTGAAGCGGTAGCCCTCGTAGCCCTGGATCTTCTTCGTGCCCCGGAAGGTCAGCGGAACGGTCGCGCCGAGGGTGTTGTCCCACCAGACGTAGGAACGCCGTTCCACGTCGAAGGGGAACTTGAGGTAGGCCTCGCCCTCGAAGTACGGCTTCTCGTCGCAGCAGTGCACCGGCTTGTTGGTCTCGCGGTCGGTGACCCAGCGCTCCTGCGTGAACTGGAGCGAATCGTGCGGGTCCGAGGCCGGCAGGGACTTGTCCGGATCGACGGACGTGACCACGTCCCAGACGGCGTGCTCGCTGGTGCTGTCGTCGACGTCACCGCGCACCTGGCGCGTGACCGTGAGGTTCTTGCCGTGCACCGTCTTGATCTTCTCGGTGTCGAAATAGCTCCCTTTGCCCTTGAACACGGTGGTCGTGTCGATGTCGACAGGCGTGCGTTTCGCCCGTGGCTCGACGTACCACGCGAGCATCGGGGCCAGGACGAGCAGAAAAACGCCGAGTCCGAGGAGGATCAGCGAGAGGGGCGAGGCTGTGCGGCGCATCCGGCACTCCTGGGGGCGGGTGAGAAGTGTTACCGAGCCGTAGGGGCCGGAACGCTAGGCGGACCCTTGACGAAGTGTCAATGCGTTGATGAAACTGTGCACCTGCCGGGTGGGGCCGGTGAGGGACTGTGCGCACGACATCCGCGCGACCTGGGTGGGGACGACCTCCAGCAGAGAGGCTGACCCTGACATGCACCGATTGCTCGCCGCCGGTCTGACCGTCGTAGCCGCCGCGGCACTCGCCGTGGCCGCCGCGTTCGGCGTCGTCGCGCTCCTGAACGCGACCCCGGAACAACCCAACACCCCCCTCGTGCATTACGAGACTGCCCCGCGGGGACAGTGAGTGGCCGTGCCCGTGACCGAGAGCCAGGGGTCACTTTCCGTCCGCTCGGCCTGGCGCGACGTACCGCCCATGCAAGTGCGCCGGTTCGCCGCGCTCGCCCTGGACGAGGTGCCCGCCCTGGCGCAGGACATCCTGCGGCAGATCCGCTCGGAGTACCCCGGCCTGCCCGTCGTCCTCGACGACTCGGGCGAACCCATGGCGCTCATCGGCATACGCCGCGCCCTGGAGGGCTTCGTCCAGCAGATCGCGGCCGCCGAGGGCGGGCGCCCGTGCTACCCCCTTGAGGTCTTCCAGGAATTCGGCAGGGGCGAGGGCCTGCACGGCCGCAGCCTCGACTCGCTCCAGGCGATCTACCGCCTCGGCGTACGGCTCGCCTGGCGCCGCCTGGCCGAGATCGGCCAGCAGATCGAGATCCCGCCACCGGCCATGTACGAACTCGCCGAGTCCGGCTTCGAGTACCTGGACGGCCTGGTCGACCAGTCCGTCCGCGGATACGCCGAGGCGGCGGCCCGGCAGGCCGGTGAACGGCTGCGCCTTCAGCGGAAGTTGATGGAGCTGCTGCTCTCCGAACGCCGCGGGGAGTCCGGGGCGGGAGCACCGGCGGATTCCGGTTCCGGTTCGGGTTCCGGTTCCGGTTCGCACTCCGGGTCCCGGCAGCCCGGCGCCCGCAGCGCGCTCGACGAACGGGCCGCCCGCGTCGGCTGGCAGCTGCCCGAGCGGGTCGCCGTCGGCGTGCTCCTTCGCCCCGCGCGCGAAGCCGTGGCGCCCGCCGTCGGCCAGGGCGTCCTGCTCGACATGGAGACCGAACAGCCCCGCATGGTCGTCCCCGACCCGGACGCCGCCGGGCGCCCCGAACTCCTGCGGCGCGCCATGACGGGCTGGTCCGGCGCGATCGGCCCGCCCGTACCGCTCGCCGACGCCGCGAAGTCGCTGCGCTGGGCGGAGGCCGCCGTCCGCCTGATGGAACGCGGCCTTCTCCCCTCCGGCGAGGTCCTGCACTGCACCGAGCACACCGAGGCCCTGGTCCTGCTCCAGCCCGAGGAGCTCATCGAGGACTTGGCCCGCCGCTGCCTCGCCCCGCTCGCGCACTGCGGCCCGGCGCACGGCCGCCGCCTCGCCGAGACCCTGCTCGCCTGGCTGGAGACGCGGGGCGGAGCGCCGGAGGTCGCGGCACGGCTCGGGGTGCACCCGCAGACGGTGCGCTACCGCCTGCGGCAGATCAGGGAGCTGTGGGGCGACGAGGTCGACGACCCGGACCGCCGCTTCGAGCTGGAACTGGTGCTCAGGGCAAGGCGGTTGCGAGGAGAGCTCGGACGGGTGGGCTGACCGCAGACGTTCGGACAGCCGTACGGGTAGCCTGCCGCAATGGACATAGCGGTACGCGCGCAGGCAGCACTCGGCGAGGGTCCCACCTGGGATGCCGCCGCCCGGCGGCTCATCTGGGTCGACATCCTGAGCTCACGCGTCCACACGTACGACCCGTCGACCGGGCACCGCTCGGTCCTGGCCACCGAGCAGCACGTCGGCGCCGCGAAGCCGCGCGCGGGCGGCGGCCTGGTGGTGAACCTGCGGGACGGCGTGGGCCTCTACGACTCCGTGGCCGACGGCGGCGCCTTCCGCTGGCTGCACCGCGAGGTCGTGCCGGGCCGTCGGGGCAACGACGCGGCGGTCGCGCCCGACGGCGCGCTCTGGGCGGGCACGATGCGCTACGACGAGGGAGCGGGCGGCGGCAACCTGATCCGGCTGACCGGCGACGGCACCGCGACCGAGGTGTACGACGACGTGTCCGTCAGCAACGGCGTGGGGTGGAGCCCCGACGGCCGCTCCCTGTACTACATCGACACCCTGACCCGGCGCATCGACGTACTGGACCTGGGCGACGGCCAACTCCCGCTCTCCAGGCGCCCCTTGGTGACGATCGAGGACGGTGCCGGATACCCCGACGGCCTCACCGTCGACGCCGACGGCTGCGTCTGGGTCGCGCTGTGGGACGGCGCCGCCGTCCGCCGCTACACCCCCTCCGGCGCCCTGGACCGGGTGATCGAGCTCCCGGTGGTCCGCCCGACCGCGTGCGCCTTCGGCGGCCCCGGCCTGCGGGACCTCTACATCACCTCCGCTTCCACGGGACTTGAGGCGCCGCACCCCTTGTCCGGCTCTGTGCTCGTGGTGCCGGACGCCGGGCAGGGCGTGGAACAGGCGGCGTTCGCCGGTTAGGACATCCGTCGAGGCCTCGTGCCGGGCGTTGAGGCCTCGTGCCGGGCGTGGAACAGGCGGTTTGCCCCATAGGGGAAGCCGGCGCGGCTGGAACATTCGATTCCGCACACAACCTTCACGGCAGCGGCTTCCTCTGTTCCCCGCGGCTCACTTAGCCTCCATGCCTCATGGACTACTGCCACCCGTGCCACAGGCACCTCAACGGCGCCCTGGCCTGCCCGGGGTGCGGAACCCCGGCCGAAGCCTGCCGTGAGTACGCGGAGGCGGTCGCCGCACAGGACGAGCCGGAGGGTGCCGAGCGGGAGCACGACGACGTGGCGCCGCGTGGCAGGGGCCGCCGCCGGGAGCGTGGCCGCCGGGCCCACCGGCGCAGACGCCGCAAGGTCCTGCTGATCACCGCGGGGCTCGCGCTCGCCGCCGGTGGTCTGAGCCTGGCCGAGCTCGGCATCGAGGGCCCGTCGGACGAACCGACGGCGGCGTCGTCGCCGGACGGGGGAGCGGGCGGCCCCGCGTCACGGAAGCCCACCGACCCGGACAGCGGCCCGGCGACGGGCGCCGAGTCCACCGCGGCCACGTCGGCGGCGCCTTCGGCATCGGCGTCAAAGTCAGCGAAGGACAAGGCGGCCAAGGCGGCCAAGGAGGCGAAGAAGGCCAAGGACGCCGAGAAGGCGGACGCGGACGCGGCCGACAAGGACCCCGATTCCGCGGCCCCGGCCACGACCTCGGCGCCGGACACTCCGGACACTCCCGATGCTCCGGACAACCCCGGGACCACTCGCCCCACGCCCCCGCCGAGCACGCAGCAGCCGGATCCGACGCCTGAGCCGGAGCCCTCGGAGACGTGCGACCGCTTCCTGTGGTGGTGCACCTAGCCTTCGACGGACGGTGGGGCGAGGGTCAGCCCGCGTCCTCGCCGATCATCCTGCGCAGCAGCCCGCGCAGCGAGAGCCGCTCCTCGCGGGAGAGCTCGGCCAGCGGCTCCCGCGCGAAGTCCAGCGAATCGCGCAGACTGCGGGCGACCGTCAGGCCCTCATCGGTCGGCGCCGCGAGCTTCACCCGGCGGTCGGCCGGATCGGGCCGCCGCTCGACGAGCCCGCGCGACTCAAGGCGGTCGATGATCCCCGTGATGTTCGACGGCTCACACTTCAGCTTCTGCGCTATGCGCCGCATGGGCAGCGGTTCCAGGGAGAGCAGCCCCAGGACACGTGCCTGCGCACCCGTGAGGGCGTGCTTGCCCGCCGCGGCGTCGTACTCCTCGTAGTAACGCGCGACGACCGTGCCGATGAGCTCGACGACTTCGAGCGTCAGGGGATCGGTGCGCGGGGTGCGGGAGCTGGTGGTGGCCATGCGTTCCAGGCTACCCCGATACTTGACATCATGAAATATGTAGGAGCATGGTTGTTTCACAACGTGAAGCATTTCCGCAACAGTGGCCCGCTGGAGACAGCGGCCTGAAGCAGCAGGAGGACGACCGCATGTCCGTCACCCCCGAGGCCCCCGGGTCCCAGCAGCTCCCCGCCGTCAGCCGCGAATGGCACCTCGTGCGCCGCCCGCACGGCTGGCCGGTCCCGGAGGACTTCGCGCTGCGCGAGGCCCCGGTCGCCGCCCCGGCCGACGGCCAGGTCCTGGTCCGCAACCTGCACTTCTCCGTGGACCCGTACATGCGCGGCCGGATGAACGACGTGAAGTCGTACACCCCGCCCTTCCAGCTCGACGAGCCCATGCAGGGCGGTGCGGTCGGCGAGATCATCGCCTCGAACGCCGAGGGCTACGCGGTGGGCGACCACGTCCTGCACTTCGGCGGCTGGCGCGAGTACGCGACCCTCCCCGCCAAGCACGCCACCAAGGTGGACGGCAGCGCCGCGCCGCTCTCGGCGTACCTCGGCGTGCTCGGCATGACGGGTCTGACGGCGTACGCGGGCCTCTTCGAGGTCGCCTCCTTCAAGGAGGGCGACGCGGTCTTCGTCTCCGGCGCAGCGGGTGCCGTCGGCGCCCAGGTCGGTCAGATGGCCAAGCTCAAGGGTGCGTCGCGCGTCATCGGCTCCGCGGGCTCGGACGAGAAGGTCAAGCTCCTCGTCGAGGAGTACGGCTTCGACGCCGCGTTCAACTACAAGGACCCGCGCCCGGTCGTGGAGCAGCTGAAGGAGGCGGCCCCCGACGGCATCGACGTCTACTTCGACAACGTGGGCGGCGAGCACCTCGAAGCCGCCATCAGCCGCATGAACGTGCACGGCCGCGCCACCATCTGCGGCATGATCGCCGCCTACAACGACACCGAGCCGACGCCGGGCCCGCGCAACATGGCCATGATCATCGGCAAGCGCCTGCGCCTCCAGGGCGTGCTCGTCGGGGACCACGAGGCGCTTCAGCCGCAGTTCGTGGCCGAGGTCGGCGCGTGGATCCGCTCCGGTGAGCTCAAGTACAACGAGACGTTCGTCGAGGGCGTCGAGAACGGCGTCGAGGCGTTCCTCGGCATGCTGCGCGGCGAGAACACGGGAAAGATGATCGTTTCCCTGGTCTGAGGCGCGGGCATACGAGGCTTGGCGCCGGATGGTTTTCCGGCATCCGATAAAGTGATTCCACATTGTCGCGACTGTGGGCGCGCATCGCGGAACATCTCAGGAGGAACCGGCACTTATGTCCATCCAGCAGATCGACGTCAAGTACACCGCCGTCGCCACCGCCGAGAACGGCCGTGACGGCCGCGTCGCCACCGATGACGGCAAGCTCGACGTCGTCGTCAACCCGCCGAAGGAGATGGGCGGCAGCGGCGCCGGCACCAACCCCGAGCAGCTCTTCGCGGCCGGCTACAGCGCCTGCTTCCAGGGCGCGCTCGGCGTGGTCGCCCGCAAGGAGAACGCCGACATCTCCGGCTCGACCGTCACCGCCAAGGTCGGCATAGGCCAGACCGAGGCCGGCGGCTTCGGCCTGGAGGTCGCGATCACCGCCTCCATCCCGAACGTGGACGCGGCCACCGCGCAGGCCCTGATCGAGAAGGCGCACCAGGTGTGCCCGTACTCGAGCGCCACGCGCGGCAACGTCAAGGTGGAGCTCGCGGTCGCCTGACCAGCGCGTTCGCGTACGTGACGGAGGGCCGCACCCCGGAAAGGGGTGCGGCCCTCCGTCACGTGGTCCGGCCGCTCAGCAGCTCACGGCGGTTGTGTGGATAGCCGCGTGGAGGGCTGTGTGGATGGCCCGCACGAGAGGCTCGTCCTCCGGGGGCGGTCCACCGGGGAAGGGAAACCGGCGCCGCGTATAGCCGTAGGCGAGTCCGCTGCGCGGATCGGCGAACGCCTGCGAGCCGCCCACGCCCTTGTGTCCGATGGACCCCGCGCCGAGGAACGGATACCCGGCTTCGGCGGTGCTCTGGAACCCCACCCCGAACGACTTGTGGGCCTGCGTCACCAGGTCGTACCCGTTGGAATGGATCTGCCCGAACTCGGCCACGGTGTCCGCCTTCAGGAGCGGATCCCGCCCGTCGAGCCCGCTGACCGCCGCCGCGTACATCCCGGCGAGACCGCGCGCGGAGGCGACACCGCCGACGGAGGCGGGCCCCTTGGCGCGCACCAGACGGGAGTTGGGGAGCGCCTGGAGGCCGGTGGGGTGTGCGCCGTTGCGGTTGAAGGCGATGGAGTTCAGGGTGTGCGGCTGCGGCGGCTGCGCGTCGAGGAAGGCCTGCTCCGTGGCGGACGGGATCATCGGCAGTACGGAGCGGAAGCGGGGTTCGAGCGCTTCGGGGAGCCCGAGGTGGAAGTCGAGACCGTACGGGGCGCGGACCCGCTCCTCGTACACCTCCTGCAGTGTCTGCCCGGTGGCCCGGAACACGACCTCACCGGCCAGCGCGCCGATGGAGAACGCGTGGTAGCCGAAGGCGGTGCCGGGGCGCCAGTAGGGCCGCTGGGCCGCGAGGCGGGCGGCGATGGCGCGGTCGTCCGCGACCTCATCGGGGCTGAAGCCGCTGTCGGCGCCGACGATGCCCGCGCGGTGCGAGAGGAGCTCCCGGAGGGTGATGCGCCCCTTGCCCTCGGCGGCGAACTCCGGCCAGTAGTGGGCCACTTCGCGATCCAGGTCCAGGGTGCCGTCCTGGACGAGCAAGGCCATGACGAGGTGGGCCGCGCCCTTCGTGGACGAGTACACCCCGAAGAGGGTGGTGCCGTCGGTGTCCGGCCCCACCCACAGGTCGACGACCTGCTTTCCCCTGACGTACGCGGCGAGTTGAGCGGCATGATCGGGCTTCTCCCCGGCGAGCAGGGCGGTGAACGCGTCCCGCACGGCTTCGTATCCGGCTGCGGTGGTGCCTTGGATCCTGATCTCACGTGTCATGCGTTCTCCCTCCCCAACCCCGCCCCCAACCTCAGCTCACACTCAACAAAGCCCGCCCCACCTGCGGGAAAGCCCCCTTCGGGTGGTCCCGGAACAGCGGCTCGGTGCCGAAGAGAACGACACGCGACCCCGCAGCAGCCCCACTCACGACAGAAGCCTGCCCCGCGGCATCAGAGGGCCCACCGGCGCCGCCCTCGCCAGCGCGCCAGTGCCCGGACAGCAACGGATTCCCGCCCCCATACGACTGCTCCACCCGCACACCACTCCCAAGCCCCTTGAACCACATGGGCGCGTAGACGAACGAATGCGAAGGCGCACCCCCAGTAACAGGGCCGCCGGAATTCACGACCCGCACCACACCATTAGCGTCCCCGTTCCCGGAGACCGCCTCAACGGAAAGCAACTTCGCGTCGGAGTTCAACGCGGCCCCCTCCGCACCACGCCCGACAAGGCCACCCCCACCCGCGAGGAAGTCGTCGAGCCCGGCTCGGGCCCCGGCGTTCAGCTCCCCGTACGAAAGCCCCGCCGACACGAACAGCGCGCCCACGCCCGACTTCTTCCAGTCGAAACCGCCGTTGAGGACATCCGTCGAAACCGGCACCACGTCGAAGTTCATCTCCCGCAGAGCGAACAGCTCACCGGGAGTGACAGCCGCCGCGACCCGCGTGGGACGCACGACAGCGCCGCCCTTCGCCTTGGTCGCGTCGAAGGCGACGTCGTACTTCCTCGCCGCGACGACCGCCGCACCCCGCGCCGCCGACGGCAGGATCACGCTCCCGTCGTCGGCCCGCCGCACGGAAGTCCCCCGCGCCAGCAGCCAGTTGAGTGCCGACACCTCCCGCGCGTCGTCGAGCCGCAGCCGAAGATCCCCGCGTGAGGCGACATGACCGACCCGCGACGAGGTGTCCACGACGCGCGTGCGCACGCCGGACAGCGAGCCGCCCTTCACCTGGTCCACCGTCGCGCCCCACAGCCGCCCGAGGCTCCACCCCGAGATGTCGTACATGGTGGAGACCTTGTCGCTGATGTCGCGTCCGTCGGCGAGCATCACATTGGCGAGCCCGCGCTTGGGCTGACGCATGTCGACGACGTACGAACCCTCGGCGTACGAGGTCCCGCCGAGGCGGAAGTCCCTTGTCGCGCGCCGCACTTGGACGTCGTTGTCGAGCAGGTGCTCCACGAGCCGCGAGGCCGCCGCGGCCGAGCGCTGGCCGCGCTCGCCCTTCTCCTTGCCCCGCGGGATCACGTACGCACGGGGGAAGTCGGTCGTGTAGACGTCCTCCGGGCCGATGCCCGGCACCCCGGGCACGGTCTCCGGCGAGACCGGCACCTGCGCGGCGCCCGTCGCGCCCCGCCGGAACGTCTCGATCTGATCGGCGATCACCGAAGTCCGGTGCTTGTGCGTGTAGTCGAGCGTGGCCGTCATCGCGGCTCCCGCGATGTCCACGTTGATCGCGGACCGCCGCCGCAGCTCAGGCACCGAGAGGTCGTCGTACTCGTCGTTGTTGACCGTCATCGGGAACTCGATGGTGTGCGCCGCGACCGCGCCGTGGAACGGCATGTACTGCGGGGTGAAGATCGGCGGCCAGTCGTCCCAGCCCTCTTCCTGGTCGCGGAAGGGGATGATCGCGGGCTCCACGCCGTCCTTCTCGGGGGTGTAGCCGAGGCCGTTGACCGCGGCTTCCATGCCGAGGGCGTTGGCGTAGGTGTTCTTGAGGAAGAGGTCGTACTCGTAGTTCTCGCCGTGCGGGGGAGTCGTCGGCTCGATCAGCGTGCCGTTGACGTACCCGTGCAGGTCGATCATGACCGCGGGCTGCTTGTCGATGGCGATCTGCCGCATCGCGCGGACCTCGGGCTGCGAGGCGGTGATGAAGTCGCGGTTGAGGTCGAAGCCGTTGGCGTTGGGGCGGGTGCCCGCGATGCGGCCGTCGGGGTTGGCCGTGACGTTGAAGTACAGCCGGTTGTGGGCCAGCAGGTCCCGCGTCTCGCCGTCCTTGGCCTTCGCGAGCTTCTCGATGAGCTTGAGGGCGGCGTCCGTGCCCTCCCACTCGTTGCCGTGGATGTTGTTGTTGATGAAGACCGGCGTCTTGTACGAGGACTTGACCGCCGGATCCTTCGCGGCCGCGCCCGGCGCGTTCTCGATGAGGTCGCGCATCCGCTCCTGGCGTGCGGTCTCCTTGGCGGACTCGGGAGAGGTGACCGTCACCAGATAGAGCTGGTGCCCGCCCGCCGAACGGCCCGCGATCTCCACGCTGACGCGGTCGCCGACGCCCTGGATGTCATTCAGCCTGGGGGCTACGGAGTGATAGGGGGCCAGGCCCAGCTTTATCGACTTGTCGTCCGGATTGACGGGGGGTGGCGTCAGCTTCTGTTCGCGGGGATAGCCGCGGTCCTTGCCGAGACCGGAGTCTAGGCCGGGGCTGTCCGCGGCTCCCAGGGCCCGGTCCGCGGCGCTCTCCGGAGCCTTCGCGGCCCGTTCCGTACTGCTGAGGGGCGAGCCCTCGCGGAGGATGTCGCGGCCGCCCGGACTCGGGTCGGCGGTCGCGCTGCCGGGGGCGAGAGCGGTGAGGACAAGGGCGCCCGCCGAGACGAGGGTGGTGAGCAGAACGGGTCTGGATGGCCGGGATATGCCCATACGTACCTCCGGAAGAAAGCGGATGGAGAGCTGGAGAGAAGTCAGTACGCGTGGTCTACCGGTTCAACCCCCGCGCAACAAGAGGGCCTTGCGCCCCAAGCGTCCCGTGGACCGCAGGTCGCGACCGGCGGATAGGGTGTGCGGCATGCGTGATCTGGGACGAGGCTTCGGCTACTTGATGAAGGGCCAGCGCTGGGTCGCCCAGCACGGCAAGCAGTACGGAGTCGGCCTGCTGCCCGGCCTCATCACCCTGCTTCTCTACGCGGCCGCGCTCGTCGCGCTCGCCCTGTGGGGCACGGACTTCGTCGGCTGGGCCACGCCGTTCGCGGACGACTGGTCCTCTCCGTGGACCGGCCTGTTCCGCGGCTTCCTCACGGCGCTGCTCTTCGCGCTCGCACTCCTCCTCTCGGTGATCACCTTCACGGCGGTGACGCTCCTGGTGGGCCAGCCCTTCTACGAGTCGCTGTCGGAGAAGGTCGACATCTCCGTCGCCGGGTTCGCCCCCGAGTCGGGCCTGCCGCTCTGGCGCGAACTGTGGATCTCCGCGCGCGACAGCCTCCGCATCGTCCTGCGGGCCGCCGTCTGGGGCATCCTGCTCTTCGCCCTCGGCTTCATCCCGGTCGTCGGCCAGACCGTGGTCCCGGTGGTCGGCTTCTGCGTGACGGGCTTCTTCCTCGTCGAGGAGCTGACGGCGGTGGCGCTCCAGCGCCGTGGCGTCGAGGCCCGCGAACGGCTCGCGCTGCTGCGCGGCCGCAGGCAGCTGGCGTGGGGCTTCGGCACCCCGCTCGCCGTGGCCTTCCTGGTCCCGTTCGTCGCGGTGTTCCTGATGCCGGGGGCGGTCGCGGGCGCGACGCTGATGGCGCGGGAACTGATCGGCGAGGACGGGCCGGACGACGACCCGCGGGGACCGGCGGCCGGTTCGGCCGATGCCTCCGGTCCCGGCGGGCAGGCGTCCGCTACCGGCGGGCGTCCATAGCCGTCGTCAGGATCTTCTTCACCTGCGCGATGATGTCGAGCCGGTTGCGCACGAACTCCGGATCGGTGATCTTCCCCGTGGCCGGATCCGTGTTGCCCGCCCCGAACTGGAGGATCGGCGTGTGCACATGGCCGCCGGGCAGCCGGTCGTGCAGCCCGAGCCGGTCGCGGAGCAGCGTCGCACGGTAGGCGATCTCGTTCGACAGGTAGTTGCCGCCGCCGCCCTCGCGGGCCGTCGACCCTGCGGTGGGCCCGTCGGGACGGACCACGGGAGCACTCTGGCCCGCCGGGATCTCGGTCACCGAGGTGTTGTCGTACACGGGGAAGCGGCCGGTCTGGGCGCTCACGATCTCCTTGTACGGGAGGGTCGTGGACGTCCACTGGGGCTGCGAGGCCGGGTCGTCGACCGGGACCGTCTCCGTGCGCGAGAGGTTCTCGTTGTCAGGGAAGCCGCCCCGCCAGGCCCCGTTGGTCCGCTCGATGTCGAAGCGGCCCGCGCGGCCCTGGCTGATGGTGGTGAAGAGGTCGACGCGGGGGAGGTGGGCGCGCAGGGTGCGCTCGACCGTCCCCTGCGCGAAGTCGTCCCAGCGGACGGGGAAGACGGCGGTCTCCACGCGGGCGGGCCCGTCGGCGGTCTCGATGACGGTGCCGTCGAGCGCGAGTGCGGTGGCGCCGGACGGGTTGCTGATGCGGACGTCCCGGTCGAGCGTGAACGGGTCGAAGCCGGTGACGAGGATGCGCTTGAGGCGGTGGCCCGCGCGGTCCTTCTTCGGGTAGCGGATGGAGTCGTGCCCGCGCGAGGCGTCCTCCAACGCCCGTATGAGACGGCTGTGCCGGGCCTCGCTCACCCCGAAACGGGTCGGCTCCCACTGCCGGAGCTCCCGCGTCATGCCGAGCCGGGCCCAGTACAACGGCCGGTCGTCGTCCCGGCTCAGGGCTTCGTCGTTCCCGCCCGCGGGACCCCGCCCCTGGGCCCGGTCGACGGCACGCCGCCACAGGGCCTCTCCCTGCCGTTCGACGATGCGTTTGGCCTCGCCGTACGAGTGGGCGCGTTCGAGGGCCCGCGCGAACTGCGGGGCCACGGTGTCGAATCCGCTGCGCCGCAGGATCTCCTGCGGCGCGGCCCGGTCGAGTCGCTGCTCCTCGGTGGTGGCGGCCGGTGCGGCGGCCGGTGCGTCGGCCGGTGCGGTGGCCGCCGCCGCGGGCACGGCGGCGAGGGACAGCAGGAGGGTGACGCCGAGCGCGGTGAACCGAGGGGATCCAGTTGGCTTGAGTGACACGGGAGTCCTTCCGTGGCCGGTGGGGGTGATCGCAGTATTCCGGCAGGAAGGCGGCGCCCGCTAGCAGTTCACGGCTGCGTGATCCGCGAGGATCTCGCCGATCACGTGGCGCGCGATCCTCGCGATGGTGGCGTTCCTCGTCCGGTAGTACGGCAGCTCGATGAGCGCGATGGACAGGGCCCAGCCGCGCCCCCGTGCCCACGTCGCGTCGTCGACGCCCAGGGCGGCGCGGAAGGTCTCCCGTACATCGGCCGTCAGGAGGCTCCACGCGGTGATCAGGTCGACGGCGGGTTCGCCGTGCCCCATGCACCCGAAGTCGATGACGGCGCTGAGCCGCCCGTCGGCGGTGAGCAGGTTCCCGGGCTGGAGGTCGGCGTGGACCCACACCGGCGGCCCGTCCCAGCCGGGCGCGCGCAGGGCGGCCTCCCAGGCGGCGGTGGCGGCATCGGTGTCGATGACGCCGTGGAGCCGCGCGATGGCCTCGCGGGTATCGGCGTCCCGGCGTGCGAGGGGCCCGCTGCGGTACGCGCGAGGCGCGTCAGCGGGATCGACGCGTTGCAGTGCCATGACGAACTCCGCCAGGTCGGCGGCGAACAGGCCGGGTTCGTCCAGGCCGCCGACGACCGGATTCTCGCCCTCCAGCCAGCGGTAGACGTACCAGGGCCAGGCGAACCCCTCCCCGGGCTCGCCCTCTCCGAGCGGCGCGGGGATGGCGAGGGGCAACGAGGGCGCGAGCCGCGGCAGAAGAAGCATCTCGCGCTGTACGTCCTCCACGCCGCCCTCGATGCGGGGGAGCCGGACGGCCATGTCGTCGCCGAGGCGGTAGATGGCGTTGACGGTGCCGTTCGATTCGACGGGCTCGACCTTGAGGCCGGCCCACTCGGGGAACTGCGCGGCGAGCAGCCGGCGTACGAGGGGCGTGTCGATGTCGGCTTCGTCGGCGTGCATCTTGGCGGGGGACATGCGGGCCTTCCGGGGCGGCGGGGAAGTGTGGGCCGACGCTGATCGAAGCTGGCGGGGGCGCGTCAGGTCAACCGGATTCCGCGTGCCGTGCCGCGCGCCCGTAGTGTTCGGCCACCGCGTGGAACGCCTCCTTCGGCTCCCAGTGCCAGCGGCCTGAAGGCCCCTCCTCGATCGTCTTCACGATGCTGTAGCTCGCCATGTCGAGGTCGTGGCGCGGGTCCGGCCTGTGCGGGGCGTCGGGACTGACGAAGTTGTAGAGCGTCGCGGAGTAGAGGTCCATCGACTCGAAGACGTCCAGTACGTCGGTGAGGTACGCGGCCTGGGTCCGCTCGCTGCGGACGAGCCCGTCCTTGATCTGGGGCGGCTCCTTCGTGTAGTCGACGACGTCCCACCCCATGCCGCCCTGCTCCGGCGCGCCCCGGAACGTGCACGTGCCGAACTCGGTGATCGCGACGGGCTTCCCCCAGCGCCGACAGGGCGCCAGGTCACGGACGTACCCTGCCCGACTGCGGTGATACCCGTAGTAGTTGACGCTCACGACGTCGAACAGACCCCAGTCGACCTCGTCCCCCTCGGCGGCCCCGTACGTCAGACCGCCCCCGAAGACGGACCTGCCGACCGCGGCCGCCCGCCCGATGAACCGCTTCAGGCGCCGCTGCATCAGCACGGGGTCGAAGTTCCCCTTGGTGATGTTCTCGATCCGCTCCACGGCGCTGTCGCCGGGCACGATCCCTGGCACGAACAGCACGAACTCGCAGCCCACACTCAGCTGGACCGCCGCGCCCTGCCGCCGCAGCCGCTCGGCGTGCCGGCCGGTCTCCGCGATGTGGTCGAGGATCTCCCGCTCGGGGCGGTCGGCCAGGCGCGGCTGGAGCCACACGTGCAGTCCGCGTTCGGCGGCCTCCGTCGCACTCGCGCCGAGCCGCTCGACGCCGTCGCCGAAGACGGAGACGGTGGTGGCGTGCAGCCGTTCCTGGATCGCGCACATGTCCTCGCGCATGCGGGCCGCGTTCCAGCCGGTCGCGGGTGTCTCGCCCGCGCCGACCTCGTAGCAGACGCCCCGATACGTGAGCCCGCCCGTCCGGCGGCCGGTGGCGACGGCGGGTGCCGCCGCCAGGAGCCCCCCTGCCGCCGCCGCGACGCCCACGGCCCCCGCCCCGGCCAGAAACCGCGCCCGGTCGATCCCGCCACTCGCCACGGTGCCTCCCCTGTGTCCGTCCGTACGGTCCGCACGGTGGGCCCAGTCTTGCCAGCGCCGCCACCGCGCCTCGACCGCCGTCGGTCTACGGCGCGGGCGACTTTGGTGGCAACGCACCGCCCCCGCGGGCGACTTGAGTCGCGCGCAGCGCCTCCAGGAACGGGCCTACGGCCGGCGCCGCCGCCCGGCCCCGCGCCGTCGCCGCGTACACGGCACGCGGCGGAGCGTCCTCGTCGCGGACCGGGACCAGGGCGATGTCCGGGCGGACCGAATCGGCGGCCAGCGCGGGCACCAGGGTCACGCCGAGACCGGCGGCCACATAGCCCTGCTTGGCGGTCCACTCGGCGACGACATGGGCGACCCTCGGGCGGAAACCGTGCCGGTGCGCCTCCTCCAGGAGGGTCCCCTCGGCCTGCGCGCTGCCGGATATCCAGTCCTCCGAGGCGAGTTGGGACAGACGGACGGACGCGCTGCCAGCCAGCGGGTGGTCCGCGGGGACGGCGACGTACAGCCCCTCGTCCAGGAGGTGATGCAGTGCGTACGCCGCCATGTCGCCGCCGCTCAGCGCCCCGCCCGTCGAGGAGACGATCGCCAGGTCGAGATCGCCGTCCCCGAGGCGCGCGAGCAGCCTGGGCGTAAGCCCCTCCTCGCGGGTGAGCGTCACGCCGGGGTGCCGCGCGCGGAACGCCGCGATGGCCCGTGGCACGAGCGCCGCGTCGGCCGTCGCGAACGCCCCGAAGCGCAGGCTCCCACCGGTCAGGTCCCGCAGTGCCGTCAACTCCCGTTGCATGGCGCTGAGTCGGGCCACCATCTCCTCGGCGTACGGCAGGAGGGTGCGGCCGTGGGCGGTCAGGCGTACGCCCCTCGGCAGCCGGTCGAAGAGCGGGGCGCCGCCGAGGGCCGCCTCCAGCGAGGAGATCTGGCGCGAGACGGCGGACTGCGTCCAGCCGAGCCCGCGGGCGGCCACGGTGAAGGAGCCGTGCCGCGCGACGTCCAGGAAGGCACGGAGCCAGACGGTGGAGAGCTCGGGCAGTGTCGGGGCCTGGGGCGTCGGCGCCTCGGCTCGCGGGGCCTGGGCCATCCGTGCGGTATGCGGAGAAGGCATGGCTCGCATGCTAGACACTCGCTTGTCGCATCCCGTGGCCGGGCCTAGCGTCGGACGCATGGAGAAGATCGCGTTTCTTGGACTGGGGCACATGGGCACGCCGATGGCCCGCCAACTGCTCGCGGCAGGACATCCGTTGACGGTCTGGAACCGGACCGCCGGGAAGGCGGATCCGCTGGTGGCGGCGGGGGCCCGGCTCGCCACCGACCCCGCCGAGGCCGTGCGTGACGCCGATGTCGTCATCACCATGCTCGCGGGCCCCGACGCGGTGCGTGCCGTCGCCGACGCCATCGTGCCCGAGCTGCGGCCGGGAACCCACTGGGCGGAGATGTCCACCGTCGGACCCGATGTCGTACGGGAGTTGGGGGCGAGGGTGCCGGACGGCGTGACCCTCGTCGACGCGCCCGTCATGGGGAGCACGGACAAGGCCGCGTCGGGGCGGCTCGGTATTCTCGCCGGTGGCGATGCGGACGGGGCCGAGCGGGTCCTCGCCCGCTTCGGTCCGGTGACGCGTACGGGACCGCTCGGTTCGGGGGCCGCGCTGAAGCTCGTCGTCAACACGGCCGTCATCGGGGGTGTGGCCCTCGTGGCCGAGGCGATGAAGCTGGCGGACGCGCTGGGCCTCGACGAGGAGACGGCCAAGGCGGCGCTGGCGGGAGGGCCGCTCGGGGGTGCGGTGGGCCGCGCCTTCGCCACGGACGTGCACTTCGGCAGCGACCTCGCCGTGAAGGACGTGGCGCTGGCGACGGGCGTCACCGAACTCCCGGCGATGGAGGCAGTGCTGGCCCACTACGAGGCGGCCGCCGCCGACCCGGACGTCGTGCACGAGGACATCGCGCGGGCGGTCGCCCACATCCGTTCCCGCGACGACGCCCGGAAGCCGAAGCCGTGACCCGGCATGCACTGGACCCGGCCTGACAGTGGAGGAGCACCCCGCACCATGAACATCACCATCGACAACCCCGCGTCCGCGCCCCAGCCCCTGGGCCCTTACTCCCAGGTCGCCCGGGTCGACATGGAGGGCGGCGGCGCCCTGTTGTACCTCTCGGGCCAGATCGCCGAAGGCGACGGCGTCGCCGCTCAGAGCCGGGGGATCTTCGAGGCCCTGTCCGCCCTGCTCGCGGCGCACGGTGCGACGCTCGACGACGTCATCAACATCCGTACGTTCATGACGGACCTCGGCGACCTCCCCGCATACGCCGCTGTACGCACCGGCTACCTGACCGCGACGCCGCCCACCAGCACCACGGTCGAGGTGCCCCGGCTCTTCCGGCCTGAGGCGCTCATCGAGATCGACGTCGTGGCGGCCGTCCGGGCCACCTGATCACTCGCTGCCGCTGCCGCTGTCGCTGCTGCTGCCGCCGCCGCTGTCGCCCAGCAGCCCCAGGAAGTCCCTGAACGCCCCCGCCATGTCCACCGATTCGGGGTCCAGGAGCCACTGGTACTGGAGCCCGTCCATCACCGCGACGAGCAGCGGCGCCGCCGCCTCCGGAGTGAGGCCGCCCGGCAGCCGGTCCCCGTACTCCACGCGCAGGACCGCCGCGAACTTCTCCCGCACCGATCCGTACCGTTCGGTGAAGTAGCCGCGCGCCGGGTGGCCGTCCGTGACGCTCTCGCCGAGCAGCGCGGAGAAGGTCTGGATGATGCCGGGGCGCATCGCGTTGTACTCGACGAGCGAGCCGAGCAGGTCGAGGCGGATGTCGTTCGCCGGTACGGCGTCCCACTGGTCGCGGGCCTCCAGGACGGCGACCAGGAGCGCCTCCTTGGTCGGGAAGTAGTGCAGCAGGCCCTGCTGGGTCAGGCCGACCCGCTCGGCGACGGCGCCCAGGCTCGCGCCCCGGTAGCCGCGCTCGGCGATCACCTCCAGGGCGGCCCGGAGGATCTCCGCGCGCCGCTCCTCGCTCCTGGCCCTGCTCGTGGCCTTGGCCTTGGGCGCCATCGCGTCTGCCCTTTCACGTTCTCGTTCTCGGTCCTGCTCGCGGGACGACCGTACGTCATGCTCCCACCAATGTAACGTCCAGATCACGAAACCTACCGGTCTACAGGTAGCCGAGGCAGGATGGAGGCAACGTACGGAACGGACTTCAACGAGGAGGTACCGCCATGGCGGGAACCCAGGGCCCCGGAGCCACGCAGGCCGACCAGGCGCGCGAGGGGGTCGTCCAGGCCGCGCTCGCCGCGCTCGATCTGGACGCCAAGGCCCGGCTGCTCGGCGGGCGTGACATGTGGTCGCTGCACGCGCTGCCCGAGATCGGACTTGCGCCCCTGGTGATGTCGGACGGCCCGATCGGCGTGCGCGGCACCCGCTGGACCGCCGACGACCCCTCCATCGCCCTGCCGTCCCCGACCGCGCTCGCCGCCACCTGGGACCAGGACCTCGCCCGCCGCGCGGGCACCCTCCTCGCCCAGGAGGCCCGCCGCAAGGGTGTCCACGTCCTCCTCGCGCCCACCGTCAACCTGCACCGCTCGCCGCTGGGCGGCCGGCACTTCGAGGCGTACAGCGAGGACCCGTATCTGACCGGCGTCATCGGCACCGGCTACGTCCAGGGCGTGCAGGCGGGCGGCGTCGGCACGACCGTCAAGCACTTCGTCGCGAACGACGCCGAGACCGACCGCTTCACCGTCGACAACAAGGTCGGCGCGCGTGCCCTGCGCGAGCTGTACCTCGCGCCCTTCGAGGCGATCGTCACCAACGCCCACCCCTGGGGCATCATGACCGCGTACAACCAGGTCAACGGCTCGACGATGACCGAGCACCGCTACCTGGTGAACGAGGTCCTGCGCGGCGAATGGGGCTTCGACGGCTTCAACGTCTCCGACTGGATGGCCGCCCGCTCCACCACCGGCACCATCGAGGGCGGCCTCGACGCCGCCATGCCGGGACCGCGGACCGTGTACGGCGAGGTGCTCGCCGATGCGGTGCGCGCCGGCCAGGTCAAGGAGTCCACGGTCGACGACGCCGTGCGCAACGTCCTGCGCCTGGCCGCCCGCGTCGGCATCCTCGAAGGCGCCGAGCCCGTGGTCGCCGATGTCCCCGCCGAGATCGACGGCGAGGCGCTCGCCCGCGAGATCGCCCGCCGCGCCTTCGTCCTCGTGCGCAATGAGAACGACGTGCTGCCGCTGGGCCCCGCCGCCTCCGTCGCGCTCATCGGCGCCGCCGCGCGCGACGCCCGCGTCCTGGGCGGCGGCTCCGCCACCGTCTTCCCCGCGCGCGTGATCTCCCCGCTGGACGGCCTGACGGCGGCTCTCGGCGAGGACACCCTGACGTACGCCGTCGGCGCCGACCCGAGCGACGAACTCGCCCCCGCCGACAAGGGGTTCACGCTGCGCGCCGTCTGCCGCGACGACGAGGGCAACGTCCTGGGCGAGGGCAACCTCCCCTCCGGCCAGGTCCAGTGGATCGGCGACGACCTGCCCGACGGCGTCACCCACGAGACGATGGCCTCCATCGAGGTCGTCGGCACGTTCACGCCGCGCGAGAGCGGCGAGCACTCCTTCGGCACGCGCGGTCTTGGCGACTTCACGCTCACCGTCGCCGGCGAGGTCGTCTTCGACGGCTCCGAGGTGATGGGCGCCGGGTCCGACCCCTTCGAGGCGTTCTTCGGCTCACCGGTCGAGCGCGCCAAGGTGCGCCTGACGGCGGGCGAGACCGTCGAGGTCTCCCTGCGCCACCCGCTCGACAGGACGTACGAGGCCCCGCTGCCCGGCGTCGTGTTCTCCTTCGTGCACCTCGGGCCGCGGCGCGACCCCGACGAGCTGATCGCGGAGGCCGTCGACGCGGCACGCGGCGCCGACACCGCGGTCGTGGTCGTCGCCACCACCGAGCGGGTCGAGTCCGAGGGCTTCGACCGGCAGGACCTGCGGCTCCCCGGCCGCCAGGACGAGCTGGTGCGCGCGGTCGCCGCGGCCAATCCCCGTACGGTCGTGGTCGTCAACTCCGGCTCCCCGGTGGAGCTTCCGTGGCGCGAGGACGTCGCTGCGGTGCTGCTCGGCTGGTTCCCGGGGCAGGAGGGCGGCGCCGCACTCGCCGACGTGCTGCTCGGCGCGCGGGAGCCGGGCGGACGGCTGCCCACGACCTGGGGCGCCCTGGCGGACGCCCCGGTCACCCGGGTCGGCCCGACCGAGGGCGAACTCGCCTACACCGAGGGCGTGTTCATCGGCTACCGCGCCTGGGAGAAGGCGCAGGTCACTCCTGTCTACGCCTTCGGCCACGGCCTCGGCTACACCGACTGGACGTACGAGTCCCTCGTCGTGGAGGGCACGACGGCCACGGTCCGCGTGCGCAACTCCGGCCCCCGCGCGGGCCGCGAGGTCGTCCAGGTCTATCTCGCCCCGGCCGCGAACGACGGCGACCGCCCGGCTCGCTGGCTCGCGGGCTTCGCGGGGGCCGAGGCCGCGCCCGGCGAGAGCGTGGAGGTGCGGATCGAACTCCCGCGCCGCGCCTTCGAGATCTGGGACGAGTCCACCAACACCTGGGCCCACCAAGCCGGTTCGTACGAGGTGCAGGCGGGCCGCTCCATCGCCGACCGCAGGCTGAGCGAGACGATCGCCGTCTGATCCTCGGTGCTCGGGCGCTCGGGCGCTCGGCGCTCAGCGAACCGAGAAGCCGTACACCGTCTCCGACGCGTACACCCCACCCGGCCGCAGCACCGTCCCCGGAAACTCCGGCCGGTTGGGGGAGTCGGGGAAGTGCTGTGTCTCCAGGGCGATCCCGTCACCCGGCCCGAACGGCAGCGGCTCCTCGAAGTGGTCCGCCGTGTACAGCTGGAGGCCGGGCTCCGTCGTGGCGACGGTCAGCACGCGCCCGGACGCCGGGTCGCTCAGCTCCGCCACCTCGGCCGGCCGCGCGGTGGCGCCCTTGTCCAGCACGTAGTTGTGGTCGATCCCGGCCCCGACCTTCCGCGCCGTCCGGAAGTCGAAACGCGTCCCGGCGACCTCCTCGTACGCCCCCGTGGGAATCTGCGCCCCGTCCGTCGGCGTGAGACGCTCCGCGTCGATCCGCAGCTCGTGCCCGCCCGCGCTGCCGCTCCCGGCCCCGGCGAGGTTCCAGTACGTGTGGTTGGTGAGGTTCACGACCGTCGGAGCGTCGGTCGTCGCCTCGTACGCGATCCGCAGCGCGCCCGCCTCGTCCAGCGTGTACGTCGCCGACACCGCGAGCCGCCCGGGGTACCCCTCCTCGCCGTCCGGGCTCACCCGGGACAGCCGCACCCCGTGCTCGACCTCCGCCGCGTCCCACACCCGCTTGTCGAAACCGGAGACGCCGCCGTGCAGCGCGTTCGGCTCGTTGTTCCGCTCCAGGCGGTGGGTCCGGCCGTCGAGCGTGAACTCACCGCCCGCGATGCGGTTCGCGTACCGGCCCACCAGCGCCCCGAAGTACGGACCGGGATGATCGAGGTAGCTCTGGAGGTCGTCGAAGCCGAGGGCCACAGGCTCGCGCCGCCCCGACCGGTCAGGAACTTCCGCCGACTGGATGATCCCGCCGTACGTCAGGACGCGTACGCGCACCCCGCCCCTTTCCAGGGTCCAGCGATGGACGGGCGTGCCGTCGGGGAGCGTCCCGAAGAGTTCACTGCGCATGATCGCGACCCTACGCCGGGCCGCCGGGCCGCCGGGACCTCAGGCCCCGGGGTCCTTGGCCTTCACCTGCCGGTAGGCCAGCTCCGCGAGCCGCGACTGGCCGTTCTTGCTGGGGTGGAACCAGTCCCAGTGGCTCAACTGGTCGCCGTCGAAGCGGTAGTCGAAGACCGCCCCGCCGTCGTACCGGCAGCGCAGGTCCTTCGCGCACACGTCCTTGAGCACGTCGTTGTACGCCACCACGCGGCCTTGCACCGTGGCCCGCCGCTGCGTCGCCGAGGCGTCCAGGTCGTCCGGGTCCGCCAGCATCGAGGCGCAGATGCCCAGCTTCCAGATCTGCTTGCCAAGGGCGTTGGTGCGCCCCTGGGACCAGAGTCGCTTCAGGTCCGGCACGGAGGTGACGTACACCTGGGTCTTGGGAAGCTCGCGCCGCAGCGTGCGCATCGCCTCCTCGAAGTCGGCGCGGAACTCGGCGACCGGGGTCATGGAATCCGCCGAGGGGCGGCAGGCGTCGTTCGCGCCCGCCATCACCGTGATCAGCTCGGGGCGCTTGAGAGCGGCCTGCTCGACCTGCCCGGGGAGATCCGTCATGCGGGCGCCGGTCTTGGCGTAGTTCCAGCTGTGCGTGGCGGCCCGCTCCTTGCCGAGCAGGCGCGTGGCGAGGCTGCGCACCTCGGAGTCCGTGCCGGTCGCCCAGGACGCCTCGGGGCAGTCGGCAAGGACCGAGCAGGCGTCGAAGCCGCGGGTGATCGAGTCGCCGACGGCCGCCAGGGAGTTCGGATCCGTGTCCCAGGTCGGGGTGGGCTTGGGGGACGGTTTGTCGTGCGCCGATGGTCCCTTGGGTGCGGGGGAGTCGCCGCCGGAGGCGTCGCACGCGGTGAGCGCGGTGGCGCCGAGAAGAACCGCCGTCGCGATGGCGACGGCGGCACGCGGGCGGTGCCTTCGGTTCCGCATCCCCAGGTCCCCTCTGTTGTCGTAGCCCGTCCTAGGCCGACCGCGCCGTTTCGGCGCCCCTGCGAGTGAATGGTGGGTGATTCCTGGCCTTGGGACCGACGGTACGTCACACTCCTTGTTCCGCCGCACGGTAGCCTCGCCACCCAGTGGCACCCTGCGCTTTCGGTTCCGCTAAATTACATCACGTCACATCTGTCCCGTTTTCGGGAGTTTCCCGAATGCGGGGCCACAACGCTCGGCACGGGCGCGAGGCCGCTGGGGAAGGCGAACCTCGACCCACACTGGAGGTCCCGGTGACGACACGTGGAGTTCTGTACGTGCACTCCGCACCGCGCGCGCTGTGTCCGCACGTCGAATGGGCAGTCGCGGGCGTACTCGGCGCGCGCGTCAACCTCGACTGGATCAGACAGCCCGCGGCGCCCGGCAGCTGGAGATCCGAGTTCTCCTGGCGCGGTTCTGTGGGCACGGCGTCCAAGCTCGCCTCCGCCCTGCGCGGCTGGCAGCTGCTGCGCTTCGAGGTCACGTCGGAGCCGTGCCCCACGGCCGAGGGCGAGCGGTACAGCGCCACACCCGAGCTCGGCATCTTCCACGCGGTCACCGGAATCCACGGCGACATCCTGATCCCGGAGGACCGCCTGCGCGCCGCCCTGGCCCGCTCCAAGGGCGGCGAGAGCAACCTGGAGGCCGAGCTCGCCAAGCTGCTCGGCAAGCCCTGGGACGACGAGCTGGAGCCCTTCCGGTACGCGGGTGAGGGCGCTCCGGTGCGGTGGTTGCACCAAGTCGTGTGATGCGTACGCGAAGGGGCCCCCACCAGACGGTGGGGGCCCCTTCGGTTACCTGCGGTTCGGTTGCCTGCGGCCGGTTCAGACGGTCCGGAACGCGAGCACCACGTTGTGGCCGCCGAAGCCGAACGAGTCGTTCAGCGCCGCGATCCTGCCTTCGGGCAGTGCGCGGGCCTCGTCGCGGATGACGTCCGCGTCGACCTCGGGGTCGAGGTTCTCGATGTTGATCGTCGGCGGGGCGATGCGGTTCTTCAGCGCGAGGACCGTGGCCACGGTCTCCACGCCGCCCGCGCCACCGAGCAGGTGACCGGTCATCGACTTCGTGCTGGAGATCGCCATGTGGTCGACATCGTGGCCGAACGCCTTGCGCAGCGCCTTGATCTCGGCGACGTCACCCTGCGGCGTCGAGGTCGCGTGCGCGTTCACGTGCACGATCTCGGCGGGCTTGAGGTCCGTCGTGTCGATGAGGTTCTGCAGCGCCGCCGCGATGCCGTTGCCGGACGGCTCGGGCTGCGTGATGTGGTGGGCGTCGGCCGAGATGCCCTGGCCGACGGCCTCCGCGTAGATCTTCGCGCCGCGGGCCTTGGCGTGCTCCTCGGACTCGAGGACGATCACGCCTGCGCCCTCGCCGAGCACGAAGCCGTTGCGGTCGACGTCGTAGGGGCGCGAGGCGCCCTGCGGGTCGTCGTTGTTCTTGGACATCGCCATCATGTTGCCGAACGCGACGATCGGCAGCGGGTGGATCGCCGCCTCCGTGCCACCCGCGACGACGACGTCGGCGCGGCCGGTGCGGATCATCTCGATCGCGTAGCCGATGGCCTCGGCGCCCGAGGCGCACGCCGAGACGGGGGTGTGCACGCCCGCGTGGGCGCCCAGCTCGATGCCGACGTTGGCCGCCGGGGAGTTGGGCATCAGCATCGGCACGGTGTGCGGGGAGACGCGGCGTACGCCCTTCTCCTTGAGCACGTCGTACTGGTCGAGCAGGGTGGTCACGCCGCCGATGCCGGAGGCGATGACCGCGCCGAGGCGGTCGGGGTCGACGGATGTGTCCTCGCCCGCCTTCGCGGTGTACCCCGCGTCGGCCCAGGCCTCCTTGGCCGCGATCAGCGCGAACTGCGCCGAACGGTCCAGCTTGCGGGCCTGCGGACGCGGAATGACCTCGCCGGGCTCGACCGCGATCTGGCCCGCGATGCGGACCGGAAGCTCGGCCGCCCAGTCCTGTTCGAGAAGACTGACACCGGAACGGCCCGCGAGCAGGCCTTCCCAGGTCGAGGCTGCGTCGCCACCCAGCGGTGTGGTTGCGCCGATACCGGTGACGACCACGGTGCGATTGGTCGAGTTCACAGGAAATTTCTCCACGGTGTTGAGGGGATCAGCGGCGCCACCGCCGGGTGGCGACAGCAGAGCAGCCTGGTCAGGCGGCCTGGTGCTTGAGGATGTAGCTGGTCGCGTCGCCGACCGTCTTGAGGTTCTTGACGTCGTCGTCCGGGATCTTGACGTCGAAGCGCTCTTCGGCGGCGACGACGACCTCGACCATGGACAGCGAGTCGACGTCCAGGTCGTCGGTGAAGGACTTGTCCAGCTGGACGTCCTCGACCGGGATGCCGGCGATCTCGTTCACGATCTCGGCGAGACCGGCGACGATCTCTTCCTGAGTGGCGGCCATGTTGGCGCTCCTTCTATGTATCCAGAGGGTGTGGCGCCCGCCGCGGCAGCGGCAGGTTGGTTGATGCCGTACGGATCGGATGATCCGGACGTGATGCCTAGGGGAGGGTAACGACCGTGGCGGCGTACACGAGACCCGCCCCGAAGCCGATGACGAGCGCGGTGTCGCCGCTCTTCGCCTCGCCGGTGGCCAGAAGCCGCTCCATCGCGAGCGGAATCGAGGCTGCCGACGTGTTGCCGGTGGTGCGCACATCACGGGCGACCGTGACGTGTTCCGGCAGTTTCAGAGTCTTCACCATCGAGTCGATGATCCGCTCGTTGGCCTGATGCGGAATGAAGACATCCAGGTCGTCCGCGGTGATCCCGGCCGCGTCCAGCGCCTGCTGGGCGACCTTTGCCATCTCGAACACGGCCCAGCGGAAGACCGCCTGGCCCTCCTGCGTGATCGCAGGGAACTTGATGTTGCCCTCGCTGTCGAGCGGCAGCTTCGAGACATCGCCGACGTGGAACTCGTTCCACGCCACGGTCTGCTTGATGGTCTCGGACTTGTCGCCCTCGCTGCCCCAGACGGTGGGGCCGATGTGCGGCTCCTTGGACGGGCCGACGATCACGGCGCCCGCGCCGTCGCCGAACAGGAAGGCCGTCGCGCGGTCCTCCAGGTCGGTGAGGTCGCTCAGCCGCTCGACGCCGATGACCAGGACGTACTCCGCGGAACCGTCGACGATCATGCCCTTGGCGAGGGTCAGGCCGTAGCCGAACCCCGCGCAGCCGGCGGAGATGTCGAACGCGGCGGGCTTGCCCGCGCCGATCTTGTCCGCGATCTCGGTCGCGATGGCGGGGGTCTGCTTGAAGTGCGAGACGGTCGACACGACGACCGCGCCGATCTGCTCCGGAGTGATGCCCGCGTCGGCGATCGCCTTGCCGGACGCCTCGACGGACATCGCGGCCACGGTCTCCTCGTCGGAGGCCCAGTGGCGGGTCGCGATGCCGGAGCGGGAGCGGATCCACTCGTCGGACGAGTCGATCGTCTCGAGGATCACCTCGTTGGGCACGACACGGGTCGGGCGGTAGCCGCCGACACCCATGATGCGCGCGTACGGGGCGCCCTTACTGGGCTTGATCTTCGACATGCTCTCCTGGCTCCTTCTCAGGCACCCGCCGCGTCGGCGGCGGATGCGGTGTCGGCGATGAGCTCAGATGCGGCTTCGAGATCGTCGGGTGTCTTGAGGGCCACCGTCCGGACGCCGGGCAGAGCGCGCTTGGCGAGACCGGTCAGCGTGCCACCGGGGCACAGCTCGATCATCGCCGTGGCGCCCAGTTCCTTGAACGTCTCCATGCACAGGTCCCAGCGCACCGGGTTGGCCACCTGGCCGACCAGGCGGGACAGGACGTCCGAGCCGGTCGTCAGGGCCTGGCCGTCGCGGTTCGAGACGTACGTCAGCTCCGGGTCGGCCGGGTCGAGGGCCTTGGCGGCCTCTTCGAGCGTGGCGACCGCGGGAGCCATGTGGTGCGTGTGGAACGCGCCGGCCACCTTCAACGGTACGACGCGGCGGACGCCTTCGGGCTTGTCCTCGGCGAGCGCCGCGATCTGCTCCGCGGTGCCCGCGGCGACGATCTGCCCCGCGCCGTTCACGTTCGCCGGCGTCAGGCCGAGCTTCTCCAGGTGCGGGACGGTGATCTCGGGGTCGCCGCCGAGCAGCGCCGCCATGCCGGTCTCCGTGATCGCCGCGGCGTCGGCCATGGCCAGACCCCGGGTGCGGACGAGGCGGAGCGCGGCGTCGTCGCTGAGCACACCGGCATACACGGCCGCGGTGATCTCGCCGACGCTGTGTCCCGCGACCGCGCCGGGCTTGTTCGCTGCCAGGGCGTCACCGAGTGCCGCGGCGGAGAGCAGACCGGCGGCCACAAGGAGCGGCTGGGCCACGGCGGTGTCGCGGATCTCGTCCGCGTCGGCCTGCGTGCCGTAGTGGGCGAGGTCGAGGCCGATGGCGTCCGACCACGCCCCGAGGCGGTCGGCCGCGCCGGGGAGTTCGAGCCAGGGAGTCAGGAAGCCGGGCGTCTGAGCGCCTTGGCCGGGAGCGACGAGTACGAGCACTCTCACACTCTCTCTTGTGGACGGTGCAAGCCGCCCGTGGGGACAGGGACGAAGAACCGCTGGGGGAATTGTAGGGGCTCGACAAAATCCTACGGTTGGAGATCCCCGTCGGCCAGACGCCCCAGGATCAGCGCGATCCGCAGCGTGAATGCGGAGCGTACGTCCGATGGCGACCAGCCGGTGACGTCAGTCACACGTCGCAGCCGGTAGCGCACGGTGTTGGGGTGCACGAAGAGCATCCGGGCGGCGCCTTCGAGGCTGCTGGCCTGTTCCAGATAGACGCTGAGAGTCTCCAGGAGCGCGGAGCCCGCTTCCTCCAGTGGTCTGTAGATCTCCTCCACCAACTGGTCGCGCGCGGCCGGATCGCTCGCGATCGCGCGCTCCGGCAGGAGATCGTCCGCGAGGACGGGACGCGGAGCGTCCTGCCAGGCGGCGCACGCCTTGAGTCCGGCGGCCGCGGCCTGCGCGGACCGGGTGGCGGCGAGCAGGTCGGGGACGATGGGTCCGGCGACGACGGGACCGGCCGCGTACGGACCGATCAGACCCTTCGCGACCTGCAGCGGATTGTCGCTGCCGCCCGCGATGACGACCAGGCGGTCGCCGAGCACCCCGGTCAGGACCTGGAGCTTGGCGTGCCGGGCGGCGCGGCGGATGGCTTCGACGGTGAGCTCGCTGTCGCCGTCGGGCGCGGTGCCCAGGACGACACAGACGTGCTCGGGGGAGTTCCAGCCGAGCGCGGCGGCCCGGCTCACCGCGCCTTCGTCGGCCTCCCCGGAGAGCACGGCGTTCACGACGAGCGATTCCAGACGGGCGTCCCAGGCACCGCGTGCCTCGGCGGCCTGCGCGTAGACCTGCGCGGTGGCGAAGGCGATCTCGCGGGCGTACACGAGGAGCGCCTCGCGGAGGATGGACTCGTCTCCGGGGGCCGCGATCTCGTCGACCGCGGACTCCATCACCTCGATCGTCGTACGCACCATCTCGACGGTCTGGCGCAGGGTGATCGCCCTGGTCAGCTCGCGCGGGGCGGTGCCGAAGACGTCGGTGGAGATGGCCTGGGGAGCGTCGGGATGGCGGAACCACTCGGTGAAGGCGGCGATGCCGGCCTGCGCCACCAGGCCGATCCAGGAGCGGTTCTCCGGAGGCATCGCCCGGTACCAGGACAGCGTCTCGTCCATGCGCGCGATGGCCTGCGCCGCGAGGCTGCCGGCCGACTGCTCCAGGCGCTTCAGCGTGGCTGAGTGCGCGTGGGCCTTCCGGTGCGCGTCCTGACGGGCGGCCTCCTCGTGGCGCGCGGCTTCCTCGTGGGCTGCCTGATGGGCGTCCGGGCGGGCTTCGTTCGCAGAGGGTTCGGGCACGGGGACAAGACTGCCTTATCGGGACGGGGGCGTGCGGTGCCGGGTCTAACGTGGGGTGTGTGATTGATGTACGGCGCTCCGGCGATCGGTACCGCGGCGGGGAGCCCGGTGCCGGTATCGAGACCTTCCACGCCTTCTCCTTCGGGCCGCACTACGACCCGGACAACCTCCGCTTCGGCGCGGTCCTGGCCTGCAACGAAGAGCGTCTCGCACCCGGCGCGGGCTTCGACGAACACCCGCACAGCCACACCGAGATCGTGACCTGGGTGGCGCAGGGCGAGCTGACCCACCGCGACTCGGCCGGGCACGCTTCGGTCGTGGGCCCCGGGGACGTCCAGCACCTGAGCGCGGCCGGCGGTGTCCGCCATGTGGAACGCAACGACGGCGATGCCCCCTTGGTCTTCGTCCAGATGTGGCTGTCCCCCCTGAAGCCCGGCGGAGAACCGTCCTACGAGGTGGTCCACGGCATCGCGGACTCGACTCCGTACGCGGTCCCCGCGGCGGGCGCGCTCCTGCACGTCCGCCGCCTCGGCGCGGGCGAGCGCACCGCGATCCCGGACGCACCCTTCGCGTACGTCCACGTGGTACGTGGTGAAGTGCGCCTGGGCGGCGAGCAGTTGGCCGCGGGGGACGCGGCCCGGATCACGGCTGCGGAGGGCCTGGAGGCGGTGGCCACGGAGGAGGGCGCGGCGGAGATGCTGGTGTGGGAGATGGCGGAGGGCTGAGGGAAGCGGCACCCCGCTGTGGGCAGTCGTGCCGCTGGGGCGGCACGGGTGGGCACAGCGGCGGCACCCCGCCACCGCCGGGCTGCGGAGATGCTCCTTGCGGTATCCGTGCTGCGGGGTGCGACGCGAGGCCGGGGCCCGCGAGGCCACCGAGAACGCCGCCTCAGAGCTCGGCGAGCACCGCGTCCGTGAACGGAGGCCACGCCTCGACGGCCCACGGCCCGAACGCCCGATCCGCCAGAGCGACACACGCCGCCCCCGCGTCGGGATCGACCCAGAGGAACGTCCCGGCCTGCCCGAAGTGCCCGAACGTCCGAGGCGACGACGAACTCCCCGTCCAGTGCGGCGACTTGGAGTCCCGAATCTCGAACCCGAGACCCCAGTCGTTGGGACTCTGATGCCCGTACCCGGGAAGCACACCCTTGAGCCCCGGATGCACCACGGACATCGCCTCCGCCACCGTCCGCGGATCGAGCAACCGTGGCGCCTGCACCTCGGCGGCGAACTTCACCAGGTCATCGACCGTGGAGACCCCGTCCTTGGCGGGCGAAGCGCCCCCGTCGAGCGAGGTGGCCCCCATCCCCAACGGCTCGAGCACGGCCTGCCGCAGATACTCCCCGAAGGGAATGTCCGTCGCCTTGGCGACATGATCCCCGAGCACCTCGAACCCCGCGTTCGAGTACAGCCGCCGCGTCCCGGCAGGTGCCGTCACCCGGTGCTCGTCGAACGCAAGGCCGCTGGTGTGCGCAAGGAGGTGCCGCACGGTCGACCCCTCGGGCCCGGCGGGCTCATCGAGCTCGACGGCCCCCTCTTCGTACGCCACGAGCACCGCGTACGCCGCCAGCGGCTTGGTCACCGAAGCGAGCGCGAAACGGTGCGCGGTGGGTCCGTGCGTCCCGACGACCGTGCCGTCCGCGCGGACGACGGCGGCGGCAGCGGTGGGGACCGGCCAGTTCTCGATCAACGCCAGGCTCTGCATACGTACGAGCCTAAGCGCCCTACAGGCTCAACCGCATCGAGGGGTCGGGCTTGCGGACGAAGCCGAGCGAGGCGTACAACGGCTCCGCCTCCGCCGACGCATTGAGATCGACGCTCCCCGCACCACGCTCCCGGAACCAGTCAAGGAGTACCTCCATACAGGCCCGCGCATACCCCCGCCGCCGCTGATCCGGATCGGTGGCGACGCTGAACACGCACCCCGTGGCGCCCCGCGGATTGCCCGCCCGCCCGATGCGGTACTCCAGCGTCCCCACCACCAGCGCCGCGAGCTTCCCGGGCCGACCGGGCCGGTCGACGACGAAGGCGGCGAAATCACCCTCCGGATCGGCCAGTTTGTCCCGCAGGACCTGAAGGGACTCGGCATGCCAGCTGGTGTCGGACTCCGTGGCGGCCGCCGAGCCGGTGGCGAACACCGAGTCGATCATCACCTGCCGCAGCCTGATCAGTTCCTCGACATCGTCTGGCGTGGCACGACGCACAACACTCATGATCGGCACCGTAGTCACCACACGAAGCAGCGTCCTCCGATTTTCCCAGGGTTTGCTTCCGTCACATACTTCCTCCCGGATTTCCTCCCGGTTCTGCTTGCTTAGAGCGCACTCCAAGGTTCTAGCGTGGTGGTCATGACGGTGATGGAGACCGAGACCGCCCGCACACAGGCCCCCTCACAGGCCGCAACCGCAGCGCCCGCCGGTGTCGCCGGTACCGCGAGTACCCCTGGCGTTGCCGAGAGCGTCGACAGCACCGACAGCACCGACAGTGCCGACAGTGCCGACAGTGCCGACACCAAGGCGGATGCCTGCGCCTCGGCACCCACCGCGCACCCCCGCCCGAGCGGGCAGGACCACTACACGATCAGCGAGGTCGTCGCCTTCATCGGCCTGACCGCACACACCCTGCGCTGGTACGAGCGGATCGGCCTGATGCCCCACATCGACCGCTCCCACACGGGCCAGCGCCGCTACCGCAACCGCGATCTGGACTGGCTCACCTTCGTCGGCAAGCTCCGCCTGACCGGCATGCCGGTGGCGGACATGGTCCGCTACGCCGAGCTGGTGCGCGAGGGCGATCACACCTTCACCGAGCGCCACGAACTCCTTGAACAGACCCGCCGCGACGTCCGCACCCGCATATCGGAGCTCCAGGACACGCTCGCCGTGCTCGACTACAAGATCAACTTTTACGCTGACGCCCGCCCGGCGTCGGAGAGGCTCTGAAACCGATGACCGCAGAGACGCCGAAGACCCCCCAGACCCCCGAGCCGGCTGCGACGACCGGCACAGCGGGCACCGCGGGCACAGCCGGTACGACCCCTGCCCCGATCGCGAAGGTGCAGCTCGGGACGGACGGCCCGGAGGTCGGCGTCCAGGGACTCGGCTGCATGGGCATGAGCTTCGCCTACGGCCCCACCGACGCCGATGAGGCCCGGGCGACCCTGGAGCGAGCCCTCGAACTGGGCGTCACCTTCTACGACACCGCCGACGCCTACGCCGCCGGTGAGAACGAGAAGTTCCTCTCTCCCTTCCTCAAGGCACACCGTGACGAGGTCGTGCTCGCCACCAAGTTCGCCCTGGCCGTCGACCCGAACGACTCGACCAAGCGGATCATCAACAACGACCCCGCGTACATCCGCGCCTGCATCGACGCCAGCCTCCAACGCCTCGGCGTGGACGTCATCGACCTCTACTACATGCACCGCCGCAGCCCGGGGGTGCCGATCGAGGAAACCGTCGGCGTGATGGCCGAGCTGGTCGCCGCGGGCAAGGTCAAGCACCTCGGCCTCAGCGAGGTCACCGGCCCCGAACTCCGCGCCGCCCAAGCCGTCCACCCCATCGCCGCCCTCCAGTCGGAGTGGTCGCTCTTCAGCCGTGACATCGAGCAGGGCGTGGTCCCCGCCGCCGCCGAACTCGGTGTCGCCCTCGTCCCCTACTCCCCGCTCGGCCGCGGCTTCCTCACCGGCTCGTTCGTCAGCGCCGACAAGGAGCTCGGCGAGGGCGACTTCCGACGCCAGCAGCCCCGCTTCACCGGCGACAACGCCGCCGCCAACGCCGCCCTCCTCGAGCCCGTCCGTACTGTCGCCGAAGCCCATGGAGCGAGCCTGGGCCAGGTCGCCCTCGCCTGGGTCCAACAGCAGGCCCAGGCCCACGGACTGGCCGTCGTCCCCATCCCCGGCACCCGCAAGCGCAACCGCGTCGAGGAGAACACCGCGGCCACCCGCCTCGAACTCACCTCCTCCGAACTGGCCCTGCTGGACCCCATCGCCGCCCAGGTCGCAGGCGACCGCTACGCCGACATGACCTTCACTTCGGCGGGCCGCGAGTAACGAGTAGCGAGTAGGGAGGAACGAGCAGAGGACTGCCGGCTCGCTCCGCAGGGTGGGGCGGGGGGGGCGTGGGGGCGTGGGGCCATGGGGGAGGCGCCCACACGCTTCCGCTGTTCACGCCAGCCCCAGCTGTTCACGCCAGCCCCAGCGCGAAGACCGCGAACCCCGCCGCCAGGAGGCTGGTGAGTGCCCGGCGCGCATACGTGGCCCGCTTCCACGGAGCCTCGAAGCCGCGGGTGTAGCGGCCTATCAGCAGCAGGAGCGCCCCGAAGACCGGAAGCCAGGCGATCCGGGCGGCTATCCAGCCCCAGGTGTCAGGGCCCGCCGTCAACCCGGGCACCGTGCCGCCGAGGAACGAGCCGGGCACGGCCGCTGCGAGCATCGCCGTCTGGTGCCAGCACAGGATCGTCATCGCCGACAGGTTGATCACGACGACCGGTGCCCACAGGGCTGGCCTGCGCAGCAACTTGCCGATCCGCTCGCGCAACAGGATCGCCGCACCGCTCTGCGCGGCGGCCAGCGCCAGGACCAGCAGCGACGGGGGATGCGAATTCGTCCGCGCCTCACCCGGGACGCCGACCATCGACGCCGGATAGTGGAGGACGAGCAGCAGTGCGGCGAAGAGGGCCGTCCCTCCGACGAGCAGCAGCCACGCACCGCGCCTGCTCAGCTTCTTCTCGCCCCAGCTGACGCCCAGTTGATAGGCGAACATCCAGCCGGGCAGCAGATTCAACAGGCTCAGCCAGGACGGCATGGTGTCCCCGAACGGGCCGTAGCGCAGGAAGTCGACGACGGCGACCGAGCCGAGCAGCGGCGCCGCGGCCCAGGCACCGAGTCGCTCGGCCGCCCTGATACACCATGGGGTGAGCGCGGTGATCACCGCATAGATCCCGACGAACCACAGCGGCTGTATCACCAGCGTGGACCCCGTGCGCAGTGTCGTGCCCGGCACCCCCATCGCGTACAGCACAGGGATCAACGCGGCCCAGACGGCGGTCACCCCGAGGACCGGACGACCGAGTCGCGCCACCCGCCCGCGAAGCCAACGCCCCGTGGACTCGCCGCGCGCCGCCGCCCGGCGATACGAAAGGACGGAGGCATAGCCGCCGACCAGGAAGAAGATGCCGAGCATCTGCAGCACCCAGCTCAGCGGCGCGAAGAATCCGAACGAAGCCAGGGGACTGGCATTGTGTAGCGCGCCGCCCGCATCGAGGGTGAATCCGCCGAGCAGCCAGTGTCCGGTCGGCACGGCGAGCAGGGCGAGCGCACGCAGCCCGTCTATGGCCCGGTCGCGATGTGCGGGTGTCTTGGCGTCGATCGCCGACGCCGTGCTGCGCAGGGTGGTCAGCGGGGTGAGGCTCATGGCCGCTCTCCGATCGGGCGGGCGTCGGCGGCAGGCGCAGCCAGGGCGGTGCCGTTGTCCGGTGTGCCGTGGGCAGTGGGCTCCGCGATGGAGGCGAAGGCCTTGAGGGAATCCGTCCCCGGGGCGAAGTAGCCGGTGTGGCCCTCGGCTCGCTCCGCGGGAACCCGTCGGGCGCCGAATGCGGGGTCGGCCGGGTCCTCGCCATGGCCGAGGCCGAACAGCTCGACGTTCGGCACGTCACCGATCCAGTCGCTGTCGTCCTTGGCCGCCCAGACGCGGGCGGAGGTGTGCAGATCGGCCACGCTGTCCGCACGCATGCCGGGGGAGCCGAGCACCACCAGGTCGGACGCCGTCAGTTGTGGAGCCGCCAAGCCGCACACCACGGAGCCGTAGCTGTGGCAGAACACCGCGGGGCGTGGGGTGCCTGAGGCTGTCAGGCCCTGCACAAACCGGGCGAGTCGGGGCGCGCCGGCCTGCGCGAGCCGTCCCGTCGCGGCGTCGGGGCCGAGGCCGACCGGAGTGGTGTATCCGACCCAGGCCACCACGGCTGTGTCGTTGCCCGCCGCGGCGTGCAGGGAGCGTGCCATCCCGGCCGGTGTGCCGTACTCGTCGGTCGAGCGGTCGAAGGTGCTCAGATCTATGTCGGATCCCGGCACGACAACGGATACGTGCTTGGCGCCCGTCAAGTCCCCGTATACCGCAGCCACTTGTCCTCTGCCGCGCGGATCGAAGGCGAGTATCTGGCGATCGGGTGCGAGGAGCTGTTCGTAACGCGTGACGAGAGAGCGGGCCCGCTCGTGGTCCTGCAGGGTGAGGCTCGGGTCGCTCAGGCGGGCCCGCTCGCGGGCGCGCTCGGCTTTCAGGGAAAGGGAGTTGGCCTCGAACCGCAGGGCGGTCGGGGCGCCGTCCAGATTGCCGACGACCGAGGGGTGCCGGGTGGCCAGGCTGTGCTGCTGCGCCTCGCTCAACGAGTCGAAGAACGCGGCGACTCGGGCGGGGGAGGCGGTCGCCGGATCCGGCAGCCGAACCCCCCACGTATGGTCCGCGCGCCAGGCCTGCGTGCCCGGTGGCGGGCCCGTGAGCGGCTGCTGTTCGTTGCCGACGGCCCAACCGGCCGTGCCGGCCACGATCGTCGTCGTGAGCGCCGCGGCGATCAGCGTCCGCTTGCTGCGGGTCTTCCAGCTCCTGCGGGCTTTCCAAGAACGAAGGCGCATGGCCCGTCTCCCTCCCCATCTCGTGGCACGCTCCGGCGTGACGAGGGGAAAAGTAGGGAGACGGTGCCCGGCGGCACCTCACACTGGGGAGCCAACTCGCAGGTGATACCGGGGTATGTGGACCTCATACCGCGGTATAGGAGTGAGGGATTGAGCGAGGGGTCTACTGCTCTCCGGGCGTGATCAGACCGGACTCGTAGGCGAAGATCACGGCCTGTGCGCGGTCCCGCAGGTCCAACTTGGAGAGGACCTTGCCGATGTGGGTCTTCACCGTCTGCTCGGCGAGTACCAGGTGCTCGGCGATCTCCTGGTTGGAGAGGCCGCGTGCGATGAGCACCAATACCTCGGTCTCACGCGGGGTCAGGCCGTTCAGCCGCAGCGACTGGTCATTGCGTGGCCGCTGCTTGGCGAAGTCCGTGATCAGGCGGCGCGTCACCGACGGAGCGAGCAGCGCGTCGCCCGCCGCCACCACGCGTACCGCCGAGATCAGATCGGCGGGCGGGGCGTCCTTGAGGAGAAAGCCCGAGGCTCCGGCGCGCAGCGCCTCGTACACATAGTCGTCCACGTCGAAGGTGGTGAGCATCAGGACCTTCGGCACGTGCACCACCCCGGGCGGTGGGTCCAACAGGGCGCGTGCCGCGACGAGTCCGTCCATCTCCGGCATCCGGACGTCCATCAGGACGACATCGGGATGGGTTTTGCGGCTGACGTCGACTCCGACCTTGCCGTTCGGCGCCTCGCCCACGACGTCGATGTCGCTCTGGGCCGCAAGGAGTGCGGCGAACCCGGCCCGCACCATGTTCTGGTCATCGACGATGATCACGCGGATGGTCATGCGGTTCCGGAGTCCTTTTTCAGGAGGGGCAGTTGGGCCGCCACACGGAAGCCACCGTCGGGCAGCGGCCCGGCGTCGACCGTGCCGCCGACCAACCGTACGCGTTCGCGCATGCCGACGAGTCCGTGACCTGTGCCGCTGTGCTCCAACGAGTCGGGTGTCTCGGTGGGTGGGCCGTTGACCACGAGAATCAGCAGATGCTCTTCGTCCAGGGTCACGGTGATGGTGGTGTGCGCTCCCGGCGCGTGCCGCATCACGTTCGACAGGGCTTCCTGGACGATGCGGTACGCGGAAAGGTCGACGGCCGGTGTGACGTCGGCCAGCTGTGTGAGCACGGACAGTTCGGGGCGGGACAGATCGATCGGTATGCCGGCGCGCACCGTCGCTTCCACCAGATGCGGCAGCCTGCTGAGCCCGGGCTGCGGGGACCGCTCACCCGGTGTGTCCTCACTGCGCAGCACCGCGAGCAGCCGCCGCATCTCGGTGAGGGACTCACGGGCGCTGGCCGCGATGCTCCCGAACTCCTCACGTGCCGCGTCCGGAAGGCCGTCGAGGCGGTAGGGCGCGGAGTCCGCCTGCACCGTGATCACCGACATGTGGTGGGCAACGACATCGTGCAACTCCCGGGCGATGCGGGCCCGTTCTTCAAGGAGGGTGCGCTGGGCGCGCTCGGCCTCGCTGATGGTCTCCTGCTCGATGAGTCTGCGCTGTGCGTCGCCACGCTCACGGAGCAAGGCGCCGAGCAGCAGCGCGACACCGCTCAGCACGATCAGCAGCACGCTGGTGTCCTGGCCGCCGTCGTCGCGGAACGCACCGAGGACGAGGCTCACGACGACCGTGACGAGCCAGATGCCCAGGAGCGTGCGGCGGCTCTCGCGCAAGGACAGCAGGAGGCACACGACCACGTAACCCACGATGATCATGGCTGTCCAGGGGGCGGGCCGGTCGTGGCCCATGGACAGCGTCACGATCGCCCCGATGACATCCGCGACGATCAGGATGCACCAGGCGGCCAACGGACGGCTGACCGCCAGCAGCAGCGGTGCGGCCTGGGCGACGCCCAAGGCGCCCGCCAGACCGCCGTTCACCCCGTAGTCGTTCGTCAGCACCTGGGTGGTGACAGGGATGAGTGTCGCGACGAAGCCCAGCGCGGCGATGATGGGCATCAGCCGCATCCAGCGCTTGGGTGCACGGGCGAGGAGAGGCTCGGTCCGCCCCGCGGGCGTCGAGAGGAAGGTCCCTGCCCTGCCGAGCCCTTCGCGGACGCCCGCGGCCGCACGCTGAAGGGTGACCCCACGCCTGTCCGGCTCGGCGGCCGGTGTGCGGGGATCCTGGTCCGGTGGTGTCGATGAGCTGCTCATGGCCTGATCAGCGTAGACATGACGCACGCCGTGCGCCGTCGTACCGCGGAGCTGACCTGCACCTCATACCCGGGTAGGAACCGGGCTTCTCGCGATACCCAGGTATGACCCATGACCCATGACCCATGACCCATGCCCCTGACCGCGGACCACGGCTCGCCAGCCCCAGCCTCAGCCCCAGCCCGCGCTCTGCCCCGCCCGGCCCAGGTCACAGCTCCGCCAGCAGCTCAGCCTTCTTCGTGGTGAATTCCTCGTCCGTGAGCAGGCCCGCCTGGTGCAGCTCACCGAGGTGCCGGATGCGTTCCGCGATGTCCGCCGGGTCGCGGCGGGTCACCGGGGCGGTGCCCGGGACCGTGCCGGGCGTCAGGGCCGGACCCGACGCCCGCACCGCGGCGAGCACCGACGCCGCGAAAGGCAGCGATTCGTGCACCGGGCCGTACCCGAGGCCGAAGACGACGGCCGCGGGGTCCTGGTCCGCCTGTGCGGGCTGGGCGAGCGGGGTCTCACGGCGCAGCAGCCGGAGATGGCCCTCGAAGACCTCGGGGGAGCGCCATTCGACGCCGCTCAGGTCCGTGACCAGGAAACTCTGATCGCCGGCTTTCCACTTGGCCGACGAGGCACCCGTCCAGAACCACCGGAAGGCCACCGACTTGCCGTCGAAGGACGCCTTCCCGTCGTACGCCTTGAACTGCAGCGGAGTCTCCGGTGCGGCGACCAGGTAGCGGTCCGGAGGCCCGCAGTCATCCTGAGTGAGCTGGGCCCGCAGCTCGTCCGCGTAGTACTCGGCGAGCGTCTCGCGCTCGGCGGGCAGCACGAGCCGGTACGGGTCGCAGCCGTCCTTGAGCTGGCCCGCGGCCGCCTCCATCAGAGGATCCGCCCCCGGTCTCGGCACGGCGTGCAGGACGACCGTCCCTCGCTTGCCGGGAGTAAGTGTCACCGCTGCGATCGCCTCGTGCGGGATGCGGCGTTCGCCGAGCGCCTGAAGGAGCTTCGGCGTGCGGATCCCCCGTTCGAAGCGGATGAGCACGGAGTCGGACTCGAACTCCCAGGCGGCATGAAATCCGGCCAGTACGTCACCCATGCGGCTCATCGTAGGCGGCACGCGCGCCTCCGTCCCTCCTGCGGCGTGCCGCTGTTTTGTCGATTTCTACGCGCGTCAGGCCACTGTCGTGCCGGAAAATTCCTTCCGGCACGCGTCATCCCCGCTCGCACACCGCACTGAGCGGTACGAACCAGTGCCGATGTCGGCGAAGTTGCTGAGGCTCTCCGTGCCCGGCTCGAAATAGCCGGTGTGGCCGATCGCGCCCCGTGCGGACAGCACCCGCGCTCCGAAGTCCCGGGAGACGGGGTCGGCACCGTGGCCGAGCCCGCCGACCTCCATGTTTGGCACATCCTGGATCCAGTCGTCGCCGTCCCTGGTGGCCCAGATCCGGGCACCGGTGCCCAGCTGCGACGCCGTGTCGGCGCGCATGCCGGGGCTGCCCGCGACCGCGATGTCGGAGACGCGGGAGGGCAGCTGTCGTGCCGCGACCCCACACACAACGGAGCCGTAGCTGTGGCAGTACAGCGCGACAGGCGAGTGCCCCGGAAGCCCGCGCACCAATGAATTGAGCCGGATCGCGCCCTCATCCGCGCGCATGGACGTGGCCGCGTCCACACCGAGGCCGATGGGCGCGGTGTAGTCGGCCCAGGCGATCACGGCGGTACGCGCGCGTGGGCTCGCCGAGTGCTCCGCGCGGTACAGGGCCTTGGCCATGCCGACAGGCGCCGAGTACTTGCGGTTCGTCCGCTCGAAGGTCAGCAGGTTCGTGTCCACTCCGGGCACGACGACTGACACCCGGGACGCCTGGTCGAGGTCTCCGAAGACCTCGGCGATACGACCCGACCCCATGGGGTCGAAGGACAGGACCTGCCGACCCGGATGCATCATCACGCCGAAGCGCTTCATTCTGCGCTCCGCCTCCTGCTGCCCGAGAGGGGAGAGCCGGTTGTCGTGCATGCGCTTTCGCTCGGTCTTGCGCGCCTGATCAAGGGCGATGTGGTTCGCGCGATATCGCAGCTCTACAGGGGCACCGTTCATGTTGCCTACCGCAAGGGGATAGCGGGTGGCGAGTCGGGTGCGCTGTTGCGCGCTGAGCGAGGCGAAGAAGTGAGCGAGCTTGCCGGCCGGGGCAGTGGCGTCGGGCAGGGCCCGTCCGTTGATGTGCCCTTGCTCCCAGGCGGAGAGCGAGGCCGCGAGCGGCGATGCGGCGTCCTTGTGGTGGCGCACCGCGGTCCAGCCCGTGGTCGCCAGCATGACGAACACCACGGCGAGCGCAAGCAGTGCGCGCCAGGCGCTGAGTTGAGGGGAGGAGTCGAAGGAAGTCACTACGGAACACCCTAGGAGAATCGTGATGCCTACCGTGCACCGGGTGAGACAGATCACGTTTCCTGTGGGGTAATTGAGGCAAAGCGGGCGCACTCTGAGCACTTTCATCACACTCCGTAGGCGGAGCATGCGCGCAGCGCACTCGGAGCGCGCCGTTACTGACGGCGCATCAATCAGTCACTCAGCGTGTTGATTTGTTCGACGGGTTGATCTGCTCCGCAGTCCGACACGGAGTGCGCGCACCGTCACTCTGCGCGCCAGTTCTCCGCCAACGCGGGTCCCAGGTGGTCGAGATACGTCTCGGTGATCGCGCGGATCGACTCCACGCTCGAGTCCTCGCCCGCACCCCAGAGCCGCCCGGTCACGCGCATCACTCCGCTGAACGCGGCCACCACCACGCGTGGTCGGGGGTCCGTGTCCAGGTCGAGCCCCTCGCGCTCGGCGATCACTCGCGCGATCTCTTCCTCCATCTCGATGGAGCGGCGCAGGTGGGCGGCGAGCAGGGAAGGGGTGGACTCGATCATCTGATAGGTGCGCATGTGGAGTTCGACGGGGACCACCTCTTCGATGGACCGGCCCATCGCGTCCCAGGCGCCGATCACGGCTCCGCGCAGGGCGACGAACGGCGTTTCGTCTGCGGGGCGTTCGCGCAATGTCTCCACGAACCGCTGCTCCACCATCTCCTGCACGGCGAAGGCGGTCTCCTCCTTGTTGGTGAAGTAGCGGAAGAACGTGCGCTGGGAGACGTCGACGGCTTCGGCGATCTCGTCGACCGTCGTCTCCTCGTACCCCTTGGTCGTGAAGAGCTCGAGCGCCGCGCGCAGAAGTGCGTCACGGGTGCGCTGCTTCTTGCGCTCGCGCAGTCCGGGCCGGGAGGGCTCGCCGGAGATGTCTCCAGAGGCCTCGGCCCGCGGCTTCGCGGGGCCCGCCGCTCGCTGCCCGGTCCTCACGCCATGTCCCTCTTTCCGCCGTTCTGACCAGCTCACCATATCTGTGAGCTACGTGACAGTTACCGACTTGTGAAACAGTTTGTCAACTGTCAGCGACTGACACTAGCCTCGATGCATGACTAGTCAGATCACCGTCGACAAGGCGGACAAGGCGCCGGAGCCATCGTCCGCTCCGACCCCGGCCAAGGGGCTCCGCGGCCACCCTTGGCTGACGCTCTTCTCCGTCGCGATCGGCGTGATGATGGTCGCCCTGGACGGCACCATCGTGGCGATCGCCAACCCGGCCATCGCGAAGGACCTCGGCACCACGATGGCCGGTGTCCAGTGGATCACCAACGGCTACCTCCTCGCGCTCGCCGTCGCGCTGATCACCGCCGGCAAGCTCGGTGACCGGTTCGGCCACCGGCAGACCTTCCTGATCGGCGTGGCGGGCTTCGCCGTGGCCTCCGGCGCGATCGGGTTCTCCAGCAGCGTCGGCCTGGTCGTCACCTTCCGCGTGCTCCAGGGCCTCTTCGGAGCCCTCCTGATGCCGGCCGCGCTCGGCCTGCTGCGCGCCACCTTCCCCGCCGAGAAGCTGAACATGGCCATCGGCATCTGGGGCATGGTCATCGGCGCATCGACCGCGGGCGGCCCCATCGTCGGCGGCCTGCTCGTCGAGCACGTCAGCTGGCAGTCGGTGTTCTTCATCAACGTGCCCGTCGGCGTCATCGCTCTCGTCCTCGGCCTGGTGATCCTCAAGGACCACCGCGCGGAGAACGCGCCGAAGTCCTTCGACATACCCGGCATCGTCCTGCTGTCGGGCGGCATGTTCGCGCTGATCCTGGCCCTCATCAAGGGCTCGGAGTGGGGCTGGGGCGGGACGAGGACGCTGCTGTTCCTCGCGGGCGCGGTGGTGCTCTTCGCGCTCTTCGCCTTCTGGGAGACGAAGGTCAAGGAACCGCTCATCCCGCTGGGCATGTTCAGGTCCGTACCGCTGTCCGCAGGCACGGTCCTGATGGTCCTCATGGCCTTCGCCTTCATGGGCGGGCTGTTCTTCGTCACCTTCTACCTGCAGAACGTGCATGGCATGAGCCCGGTCGACAGCGGACTGCACCTCCTGCCGCTGACAGCCATGATGATCGTGTCCTCGCCGATCGCCGGTGCGCTCATCACCAAGTTCGGCCCACGCGTCCCGCTCGTCGGCGGCATGGTGGCCACCGCCGTCGCGATGTTCGGCATGTCCACGATGACGACGGACACCGCGACGCTGCCGATGTCGCTCTGGCTCGGCATGATGGGCCTCGGCCTCGCGCCCGTGATGGTGGGAGCCACCGAGGTCATCGTCGGCAACGCCCCGTTGGAGCTGTCCGGCGTGGCAGGCGGTCTCCAGCAGGCCGGCATGCAGGTCGGCGGCGCGCTCGGCACGGCGGTTCTCGGCGCGGTGATGGCCGCCCGGGTCGACAAGGACCTCCCTGCGAACTGGGCCGACGCCAAGCTCCCGCCCATGACGCCGGAGCAGCTCGACCAGGCGTCCGCCGCGGTCGAGATGGGCGGGGCGCCGGTCCCGCCGAAGGCGCCGGAGCCGGTCGCCGAGGCGATCACCTCCGTCGCGCACGACACGTTCGTGTCCGGCATGGGGCTGGCCTTCACCGTCGCCGGTGTCGTCGCGGTCGTCGCGGCCCTGGTCGCCACGTTGACCAAGCGGGGCGCCAATGCCGAGGCGGGCGCCGGAGTCGGACACATCTAGCCGAAGGCGTTCTGGATTCCGGGCCACCAAAAGGCATTTCCGGACATATCTAACGCGTACGTCGAGCAAGCATCTGCCTGGCGCGCACGCATCAGGGAAAGCCCCTCAGGGTCCAACTGGGGGGCTTTCGCCTATCTGGGTGACGCACATCCGTACCCCTTCCGACGGAGCTAGCGAGTGGGTCACAGTTCTGACAAGTGATCCACACGACACGGGAGTTGAAGCAGATGCGTACGACCATGCCCACGACGTTTGCCGCAGCCGCGCTCGCCACGGTGATCCTTGCCCCCTCACAGGCCGGTGCCACGACACTGTCCCCACAGGCCGATCTCGCGACACCCGCGAAGCATGCGGGGGCCGCCGCACCACCCACGCTCGCCGGTTGCGGGCCGGGGGAGCTCTGTCTATGGGAGAAGGCGGAGTTCAAGGGCGCCCGGCAGACGTATGAGCTGTCCGAGATCGACATCGAGAGCTGTGTAGCGCTGCCGGAGGGGGGCAGCGCTCAAGCCCTCGCCAATCGCACGGGCCGTCCGGTCACCACGTATCAATCCGCGGAGTGCGGCGAGACCGGCGAGTTCGACACGTATCCAGGTGGCGGCACCTGGCTCCCCGAATCGCCTTATCGCGTGCGGGCGTTCAAGGTCTGGGAGAACTGACCGGAGGCACAGGAGGACCTTCCGGGGCCGGCGCCGACCGCGGAATCTCCTGCGGCGCCGACCGCGGAATCTCCTCCGACGGCGGTCGCGGAACCTCAGCCGGTTCCGATCGCGGTACCTCAGCAGACGCCGGCTGAGGTACCCCGCCCGACAGCGCCGTCACCTGAGCCCGCAGCGCTCGAACCTCCGTCGTCAGCGCCTCGATCGCCGCGGTCTGGCGCCGCTCCTCGACATCGTCCCGGTCGAAGCGCGAGATGAACCAGGCCGCGATATTGGCGGTGACCACACCAAGAAGCGCGATGCCCGAGAGCATCAGGCCGACCGCGAGGATGCGGCCGAGCCCGGTCGTCGGCGCGTGATCTCCGTAGCCGACGGTGGTCATCGTGGTGAAGGACCACCACACCGCGTCGCCAAGGGTCTTGATATTGCCGTTCGGTGACTCCCGCTCCACCGAAAGGACGGCCAGCGAACCGAACATGAGGAGGCCCACGACGGCCCCGGCGACATAGGTCGTCAGCTGAATCTGAGACGCCATCCGGGCCCGGCGCCCGACCAGCAGCAGAGTCGAGACGAGCCGCAGCAACCGCAGCGGCTGCAGCATGGGGAGGAGGACAGCGCAGAGGTCGAGCCAGTGCGAGCGGACGAACTGCTTGCGGTGGTCGGTGAGGTAGAGGCGTACGAGGTAGTCCGTGGCGAACGACGCCCAGACGATCCACTCCACCGCCGTGCAGGTGGTCGCGACGCTCTTGCTCGCGTCGGGCACCACGATGGGCACGGCGTAGGCGATGGCGAAGGCCACCGCGAGCACGAGGAGCGGACGTTGGGTGCGTCGCTCCCAATGGAGCTGTGCCGGTGGGTGCTTTATGGGCGCTTCCATGCGCGCATCGTATGAAACGCCGGAGGGCGGCGGGAGCCACTGCCCCACCGCCCTCCGAACGACCTACGTGCTACAGGAATCGCTCAGGCCCGCCCCGCAGGGCTAGGCGTCGCCCCCAGCGGCGCCCGGGTCGGCCGCCGTGACGTCCAGGAGCTGGTAGCGGTCGATGGCCTGCTTCAGTACGGAGCGGTCGACCTTGCCCTCGCGGGCCAGCTCGGTCAGCACACCGACCACGATCGACTGCGCGTCGATGTGGAAGAAGCGGCGGGCAGCACCGCGGGTGTCCGCGAAGCCGAAGCCGTCGGCGCCCAGGGACTGGTACGTGCCGGGGACCCAGCGGGAGATCTGGTCGGGGACGCTCCGCATCCAGTCGGAGACGGCCACGAACGGGCCCTCGGCGCCGGAGAGCTTCTGCGTCACGTACGGGACGCGCTGCTCCTCCTCGGGGTGCAGGAGGTTGTGGCGCTCCACGTCTACCGCCTCGCGGCGCAGTTCGTTCCAGGAGGTCGCCGACCAGACGTCCGCCTTGACGTTCCACTCCGAAGCGAGGATCTGCTGGGCCTCGACCGCCCACGGGACCGCGACACCGGAGGCGAGGATCTGCGCCGGGATGGCGCCCTGCTCGCCCGCCTTGAAGCGGTGGATGCCCTTGAGGATGCCGTCGACGTCCACATCGGCGGGCTCGGCCGGGTGCTGGATCGGCTCGTTGTAGACGGTGAGGTAGTAGAAGACGTCCTCGCTGTCGGGGCCGTACATCCGGCGCAGGCCGTCCTTGACGATGTGCGCGATCTCGTAGCCGAAGGCCGGGTCGTAGGCGACGCAGCCCGGGTTGGTCGAGGCGAGCAGCTGCGAGTGGCCGTCCGCGTGCTGGAGGCCCTCGCCGGTCAGTGTCGTGCGGCCGGCGGTGGCGCCGAGGACGAAGCCGCGGGCCAGCTGGTCGGCCATCTGCCAGAACTGGTCGCCGGTGCGCTGGAAACCGAACATCGAGTAGAAGACGTAGACCGGGATCAGGGGTTCGCCGTGGGTGGCGTAGGCCGAGCCCGCGGCGATGAGGGACGCCGTGCAGCCTGCCTCCGAGATGCCGTCGTGCAGCATCTGGCCGGTCGGGGACTCCTTGTAGGCCAGGAGCAGCTCGCGGTCGACGGCCTCGTACTGCTGGCCGAGCGGGTTGTAGATCTTCGCGCTCGGGAAGAAGGCGTCCATGCCGAAGGTGCGGTACTCGTCGGGGGCGATCAGCACGAAGCGCTTGCCGATCTCCTTGTCCCGCATGAGGTCCTTCAGGATGCGGACGAACGCCATGGTGGTGGCGATCGACTGCTGGCCCGAACCCTTCTTCGCGGTCGCGTACGTCTTGTCCTCGGGAAGCTGGAGGGGCTTCGAGCGGACCACTCGGGTCGGGACATAACCGCCGAGGCCCTGGCGGCGGTCGTGCATGTACTGGATCTCTTCCGAGTCACGGCCGGGGTGGTAGTACGGCGGGGCGCCGCCCTCCAGCTCCTTGTCCGTGATCGGGATGTGCAGACGGTCGCGGAAGCCCTTGAGGTCGTCGGCCGTCAGCTTCTTCATCTGGTGCGTGGCGTTGCGGCCCTCGAAGTTCGGGCCGAGGGTCCAGCCCTTGACCGTCTGCGCCAGGATGACGGTCGGCTGGCCCTTGTGGGCCTTGGCGGCCGCGTACGCCGCGTAGACCTTCTTGTGGTCGTGGCCGCCGCGGCCCAGGTGCAGGATCTGCTCGTCGGACATGTTCTCGACCATGGCGCGCAGGCGGTGGTCGTCGCCGAAGAAGTGCTCGCGGATGTACGAGCCGGTCTCGGTCGCGTACGTCTGGAACTGGCCGTCGGGCGTCGTGTTGAGCCGGTTGACCAGGACGCCGTCGCGGTCCTGCGCGAGCAGCGGGTCCCAACTGCGGTCCCAGACCAGCTTGATGACGTTCCAGCCGGCGCCGCGGAACTGCGACTCCAGCTCCTGGATGATCTTGCCGTTGCCGCGCACCGGGCCATCGAGGCGCTGGAGGTTGCAGTTGACGACGAAGGTCAGGTTGTCCAGGCCCTCGCGGGCGGCGATGGAGAGCTGGCCGAGCGACTCGGGCTCGTCCATCTCGCCGTCGCCGAGGTAGGCCCAGACGTGCGACTTGGAGGTGTCGGCGATGCCGCGCGCCTCCATGTAGCGGTTCATCCGCGCCTGGAAGATCGCGCCGAGCGGGCCGAGGCCCATGGAGACGGTCGGGAACTCCCAGAAGTCCGGCATCAGACGCGGGTGCGGGTAGGACGAGAGCCCGTTCGGTGCCTTCGACTTCTCCTGGCGGAACGCGTCGAGCTGCTGCTCGGAGAGCCGGTCCAGGAGGAAGGCGCGGGCGTAGATACCGGGGGACGCGTGCCCCTGGAAGAAGATCTGGTCGCCGCCGTCGCCCTCGTCCTTGCCACGGAAGAAGTGGTTGAAGCCCACGTCGTAGAGCGAGGCCGACGAGGCGAAGGTGGCGATGTGACCGCCGACCCCGATGCCGGGACGCTGGGCGCGCGACACCATCACCGCGGCGTTCCAGCGGGTCGCGTTCAGGACCTTGCGCTCGATCTCCTCGTTGCCGGGGAAGAACGGCTCGTCCTTGGTGGCGATCGTGTTGACGTAGTCCGTGCTGCGCATCTCGGGCACAGCCACACGCTTCTCGCGCGCACGTTCGATGAGCCGGAGCATCAGGTAGCGGGCCCGCTCGCGGCCGCGTTCGTCGACCGCGGCATCGAGGGAGTCGAGCCACTCCTGGGTCTCTTCGGGATCGAAGTCCGGGACCTGACTCGGCAGGCCGCCAATGATGATCGGGTTGCGATCGGATCCGGAAGCCACGCTGTTCCTTCGCTGTTGGGGCTTTCGCCTGGGTTCTGCCTGGCTGTGAGACGTTCCCCATCGTGTACCGCGTGGGCGGAATCGTCATCTCTACTGAGAGGTAACCGAGGCCTCCGCCCGGCGGCCCTGGGGTAGGCTCGACCAAATCGCAACGATACGCCCATCCTGCCTAGCCGGTTCGTAAGGCCGTTCGGACCTCAGTTCCGATCGGCGTCGTACGAGCGAAGTACGAGCGAAGTGCGAGCGGAGAAGGATCTGGCAGGTGGGCCTTGAGTTGCGGCGACACGGCCGGGAACGTCACCGTTTCAGCGGTCTTGACGGCCGGGTACTTGCGCGATCCGGTCCGCCCGTGTGGACTACCGCCAATGTCCCGCGCACGCGCGTGGATGAAGGCATTCCCGAAAACATGATCAGGAGGCAAGCCGTGAGCGCGACCGCGGACCACGCGGAGGAGCGGACCAACCCTGCCGCGAGGCTGGGTTTCCAGCCCGAGCAGGTGGTCCAGGAGATCGGCTACGACGACGATGTCGATCAGGAGCTCCGCGAGGCCATTGAAGGGGTGATCGGCAGCGAGCTCGTCGATGAGGACTACGACGACACTGCTGACGCTGTAGTGCTGTGGTTCCGCGAGGACGACGGCGACCTGACGGATGCGCTGGTTGACGCCACCCAGCTGATCGAAGAGGGCGGCGACCTCTGGCTGATGACGCCGAAGACCGGCCGCGACGGCTACGTCGAGGCGAGCGACATCAACGAAGCAGCCCAGACCGCAGGCCTCGCTCAGACCAAGAGCATCAGCGCGGGCAAGGACTGGACGGGCAGCCGTCTGGTCACGCCGAAGGCGGCAGCCAAGAAGCGGTGAAGCTGCCGCTCAGGCAGCAGGAAGTCGACTGAGCCAATCGCTGTGAGCCCCCACCGACGCATGCCGGTGGGGGCTCATGCGTGCGCGCGGGCCGCGGGGAAAGTCCCGCCCTGCGGGGTGATCGGACGAAACGCCCGTTGCGTAGGGTGGTCGTCACCCGAACAGCCCCATCGAAGGGATGCGTACTCATGGCGATCGCGGTCGGCACCAAAGCGCCGGACTTCGAGCTGAAGGACAACCACGGCCGTGCCGTGAAGCTGTCGGACTTCCGCGGCGAGAAGAACGTGGTGCTGCTCTTCTACCCGTTCGCGTTCACCGGCGTGTGCACGGGCGAGCTCTGCGCGCTGCGCGACGAGCTGCCCAAGTTCGTCAACGACGACACACAGTTGCTCGCGGTGTCCAACGACTCCATCCACACGCTGCGCGTCTTCGCCGAGCAGGAGGGCCTGGAGTACCCGCTGCTCTCCGATTTCTGGCCGCACGGTGAGGCGTCGCGTGCGTACGAGGTCTTCGATGAGGAGAAGGGCTGCGCGGTGCGCGGCACCTTCATCATCGACAAGGAGGGCGTGGTGCGCTGGACTGTCGTCAACGGTCTGCCGGACGCCCGCGACCTCGACGAGTACGTCAAGGCGCTCGACACCCTGTGATTCCTCAGGGGTGACACCCTGTGATTCTTCGGGTGCAGAGCCTGTGGCGGCCGGGAACCGGTCACTAGGATCCACTCGTTGATCCGATGGCAAAGCACGACTGGGGCTCCCCGCCCCTGGACATCAATTTGGGAGGACTTGTGGGAGTCAGCCTCAGCAAGGGCGGCAACGTATCGCTGAGCAAGGAGGCCCCCGGCCTGACCGCGGTTCTGGTCGGCCTGGGCTGGGATGTCCGTACCACCACCGGTACGGACTTCGACCTCGACGCCAGCGCCATCCTGACCAACGCCGAGGGCAAGGTCAGCAGCGACGGCAACTTCGTGTTCTTCAACAACCTGAAGAGCCCGGACGGATCCGTCGAGCACACCGGTGACAACACCACCGGTGAGGGCGAGGGCGACGACGAGGCGATCAAGGTCAACCTGGCGACGGTTCCGGCCGACGTGGACAAGATCGTCTTCCCGGTTTCGATCTACGACGCCGAGACCCGCCAGCAGTCGTTCGGCCAGGTCCGCAACGCGTTCATCCGCGTCGTGAACCAGGCGGGCGGCGCGGAGATCGCGCGGTACGACCTCTCCGAGGACGCCTCGACGGAGACGGCGATGGTCTTCGGCGAGCTGTACCGCAACGGAGCGGAGTGGAAGTTCCGCGCCGTCGGCCAGGGCTACGCCTCGGGCCTGCGCGGCATCGCGCAGGACTTCGGCGTCAACGTCTGAGCCGAGCAACACCCTCCGCCTTGTCGTCCGGCGCCGCACACCACGAGTGCGGCGCCGGACGCGCTCAACACTCTTGCTCCCGGACCCGCTCCCGACCACCCAGGGGAGCCCAGGGAATTCTTGCTCTCGAACCACGGGGAGGACCACATCATGGGCGTCACGCTCGCCAAGGGAGGCAATGTCTCCCTCTCCAAGGCCGCACCGAACCTCACACAGGTCCTGATCGGCCTCGGCTGGGACGCGCGCTCCACCACCGGAGCACCCTTCGACCTCGACGCCAGCGCGCTGATGTGCAACTCGGGCCGGATTCTCGGCGACGAGTGGTTCGTCTTCTACAACAACCTCAAGAGCCCGGACGGCTCTGTCGAACACACCGGCGACAACCTCACGGGTGAGGGTGACGGGGACGACGAGTCGCTCCTGATCGACCTCTCCAAGGTGCCCGCCACCTGCGACAAGATCGTCTTCCCGGTCTCGATCCATGACGCGGACAATCGTGGCCAGGCGTTCGGCCAGGTCAGCAACGCTTTCATCCGTGTGGTCAACCAAGCCGACCACCAGGAGCTCGCGCGCTACGACCTCTCCGAGGACGCCTCCACGGAGACTGCGATGATCTTCGGAGAGGTGTATCGCTACGGCGGCGAATGGAAGTTCCGCGCCGTTGGGCAGGGGTACGCGTCTGGACTGCGGGGCATCGCTCTAGACTTCGGGGTCAATGTTTCGTAAAGCTGGGGACCGGCGCGGGGGAGACCGCTAAACGGGAGCCCGTACACACACGATTGGGTAGCCAGTGCTTCTGAAAACCTTCGGCTGGTCGTTCGCGGTTACCGCGCTCGGCCTGGTCGCGGCGGTGTTCTACGGGGGGTGGACAGGTTTCGGGATCGTGGCGATCCTGTCCATCCTCGAGATCTCGCTGTCCTTCGACAACGCGGTGGTCAACGCCGGGATCCTGAAGAAGATGAGTGCCTTCTGGCAGAAAATCTTCCTCACCATCGGTGTGCTGATCGCCGTCTTCGGCATGCGGCTCGTGTTCCCCGTCGCGATCGTGGCCATCAGCGCCAAGATCGGCCCCATCGAGGCCGTGCGGCTCGCGCTCAACGACAAGGACCGTTACCAGCAGCTGGTGACCGACGCTCACCCGTCGATCGCCGCGTTCGGTGGCATGTTCCTGTTGATGATCTTCCTCGACTTCATTTTCGAGGACCGTGACATCAAGTGGCTCGGCTGGCTGGAGCGCCCGCTGGCCAAGCTCGGCAAGATCGACATGCTGTCGGCCTGCATCGCGCTCATCGTGCTGATGATCTCCGCGATGACCGTCGCCACCCAGGCCCACCAGCACGGTGGCGCGCATGTGAACAAGGCCGAGACGGTGCTTCTCTCCGGCGTCGCCGGCCTCATCACCTATCTCGTGGTGGGCGGTCTGTCGGGCTTCTTCGAGAACAAACTCGAGGAAGAGGAGGAACGCGAGCACGAGCAGGAGGAAGAGGCCAGGAAGAGCGGCAAGAAGGTTCCTGCCGTCGTCATGGCCGGCAAGGCCGCGTTCTTCATGTTCCTCTACCTCGAGGTCCTGGACGCGTCGTTCTCCTTCGACGGCGTCATCGGCGCCTTCGCCATCACCAACGACATCGTCCTGATGGCGCTCGGCCTGGGCATCGGCGCGATGTACGTCCGTTCGCTCACCGTCTACCTGGTCCGCCAGGGCACCCTCGACGACTACGTCTACCTGGAGCACGGCGCGCACTACGCCATCGGCGCCCTCGCCGTGATCCTGATCGTCACGATCCAGTACGAGATCCACGAGGTCATCACCGGCCTCGTCGGCGTCGTCCTGATCGCCTGGTCCTTCTGGTCGTCCGTGCGCCGCAACAAGGCGCTGGCACAGGCCGAAGGAAACGACTCGGGCTCATCGGGTGAGAAGACCGAGGTCTCTTCCGGCGTGTGACTTCGGGTCCGACGCGTTCCCGGCGTGTGACCCGGGGCCGAGTGAGGAACGCTTCTGAACGGGGCGGCCAGCGAGGACGAGTCCTCCTGGCCGCCCCGTGGCATTCGTAACGGGCCCATGGGGCTCCGGCATTTATTGGGGGCGGCGATGTCCTTCTGGGACGGTCTTTGGCGTGGGCGCTCGATGGACTACGAGTCGGGCAGCGCCGCGACCAACTCCATCGAACTCACCAAGCGGCACCCGACGGTCTCGCTCAACAAACAGGGCGCGGCCACCGGCAACCTCCGGGTCAACCTCTCCTGGCAGATGCGTACGTCCGACATCATCGGCAAGCCCAAGGGCGGCGGCCTGCTGCGCCACCCCTTCAAGATGTTCCAGCCGGACGTGGTGCAGGCGCACACCCAGGGCGTGGTCAACGTGGACCTCGACCTCGGCTGTCTGTACGAGACGGTGGACGGCGCCAAGGGCGTCGTGCAGCCGCTGGGCAGCTTCTTCGGTGACCTGAACGGCCCGCCGTTCGTGAAGCTCAGCGGCGACGACCGGTTCGGCTCGCCGTCCGGCGAGACGATCTACGTGAACCTCGACCAGCGCGAGTCGATCAAGCGGCTGCTGTTCTTCGCCTACATCTACGACCAGACGCCGGCCTTCGACCGCACGCACGCCAAGGTGACGCTCTACCCCAGCAACGGCCCGCGGATCGAGATCGACCTGGACGAGCGCCAGCCGCAGGCCCGCTCCTGCGCGATATTCACGCTGGAGAACGTCAAGGACGAGCTGATCGTGCGCCGCGAGGTGAAGTTCGTGTACGGCTTCCAGGCCGAACTCGACCGGCTGTACGGCTGGGGGCTGCAGTGGGGCCGTGGCTACAAGTCGAAGGTCGGCGGCACCTGAGCGGGCCGCGCGGTGTCCTCACTCCAGACTCGACGTGGCCTCGGTCCCGGCCCCGGTCCCAGCCCCGGCCCCGGTCCCAGCCCCGGTCCCGGTCCCGGCCCCGGGATCGTCCTGGTCCCCGAGCCCTCAGCGTGCGAGGAACTGCGGCCCCTGGGGCGGCAGCCGGAAGTTCGGGTCGGGCATCGCGGCCACGGGCTGCGGATAGCCGTAACTGGGCTGCGGGACCGGCGCCGCGTGGGCGGGCGCGTGCTGCGGGTAGCCGTAGGACGGCTGCGGGGCGGGCTGGTGGCGCGGGGGCTCGGGAGGGTAGCCGTACGAAGGCTGCGGGGCCGGTGCGGGGAAGGGCTGCGGAGCCGGAGCCTGCGTGGCCGGGGTCGGCGTGACCTGAGCCTGCGTGGCCGGGGTCGGCGTGACCTGAGCCTGCGTGGCCGGTTCGGGCAGCGGCTGGCGCTGGGGGTACGGCTGCGGGAGCGAGGCCTCGGTCGTCGGCTCGGGCACCGCCTCCGACTCGTCCACGGAGATGCCGAAGTCGCCGGCCAGACCCTCCAGGCCGTTCAGATATCCCTCACCCAGGGCGCGGAACTTCCAGACGTCACCGCGCCGGTAGAGCTCGCCGCAGATCAGGGAGGTCTCGGCGCCCGTCTGCGGGGTGATGTCGAAGTACGCAAGCGGTTCGGCCTCGCCCGCGCCGGCGTCGTACAACAGGATGCGCAGCGCGCGTACGTTCTCGAAGGCGATGTTGTCGGCGGAGGCGACCAGCAGGACGCGGCTCACGGCGGGATCCAGGCCCGCGAGATCCGTCTGGATCGTGTCGGTCAGGCCCTCGGAGAGTCCCTGGGAGACGCGCTTCTTGCCGAGCCGCCAGACCTTGCCCGAGGGGTGGCGCGGCTGGTTGTAGAAGACGAAGTCCTCGTCGGACCGCACGCGGCCGTCGGCGCCGAGGAGCAGAGCCGACGCGTCGACGTCCGGGACGCCCTGCCCGGGGGTCCAGCGCAGCACTGCGCGGACGGCCGTGGCTTCGAGCGGGACGTTCGACCCCTTCAACATCGCGTGCGTCATGCGGTCATCCTGCCTTCCCGGTCCTGGACGGGACAACGCGGGGGTGACGGTGTGTGGCCTGTGTGTCTGACATGGCCGGGTTACCTGAATTTCATGCCCATGGGGAACCCTTGACACCCGTCCCTACGTACTATTACCGGCCACATCACGTCGGATCGCGCCGACGAGTACAGGGGAAATCATGCGTCATTTCGGGCATATAGCCCCAGAGGTGCGACAGCGTCTCTTCCATCGGGAGCCGTGTACCTTCACTGCGGACTCCTCCCCGCGCCTGCTCGCCGCCGCCCTGGGGGCCACGCTCTACAGCCCCGCCACGCGCCCCCGCCTCGCCGACGACATCCTGAAACAGGCCGGGCGTGGCGTGATCTCGATGGTGCTCTGTCTTGAGGACTCGATCGACGACGCGGAGGTCATCGGCGCCGAGGAGAACCTGGTCAGACAGTTCGCCGACCTGGCGGAGCGGGACGGCGCGCAGCCGCCGCTCCTGTTCATCCGGGTCCGGGCCCCCGAGCAGATAGCCGACCTGGCCGACCGCCTCGGACCCAGCATCCGGCTGTTGTCCGGATTCGTACTGCCCAAGTTCACCGAGGAGCGCGGCGTCGCCTTCCTGGAGTCGCTCGCCGTGGCGGAGGCCGCGAGCGGTCGGCGGCTCTTCGCGATGCCCGTCCTCGAATCGCCCGAGCTGCTGCACCTGGAGAGCCGCGCCGAGACCCTCGCCGGGATCGCCCGCACCGTCGACAAGTACCGCGAGCGGGTGCTCGCGCTGCGGCTCGGTGTCACCGACTTCTGCTCGGCGTACGGACTGCGCAGGCCGCCGCACATGACGGCGTACGACGTCCACATCGTGGCCTCGGTCATCGCCGACGTGGTCAATCACCTCGGCAGGGCCGACGGCACGGGCTTCACCGTGACCGGGCCCGTGTGGGAGTACTTCCGCGTCCAGGAGAGGATGTTCAAGCCGCAGCTGCGCCGGAGCCCCTTCCTGGAGGGCAGGGCGGAGGAGCTGCGGCAGGCGCTCATCGAGCACGACATCGACGGACTGCTCCGCGAGATCGAGCTCGACCGGGCCAACGGCCTGCTCGGCAAGACCTGCATCCACCCCTCGCACGTCCTGCCCGTGCACGCGCTCTCGGTCGTCAGCCACGAGGAGTTCAGCGACGCCGAGGACATCCTGCGCCCGGAGCGGGGCGGCGGCGGGGTCATGCGCTCGGCGTACACGAACAAGATGAACGAGGTGAAGCCGCACCGCGCGTGGGCCGAGCGGACCCTCCAGCGCGCCGAGGTCTTCGGCGTCGCGCGCGAGGACATCGGCTTCGTGGAGCTGCTCACCGCCGGGCTCTCCGGCTGACCACCGCCTCGCCGGGCTCTCCGGCCGACGGCGAAGAACGTAAGGAACCTAAGGACTGTGCGAGGACTGTGAACGACGACGTGGTGTGGTCAGGGACATGGGTCGCCGAGCGGCTCGGCGTGGAGTTGGCCGGGGACGCGGGGCTGAGCGACCTGCTCGGCCTCGCCCTGCGCCGCAACCCGAAGCGGGCGCACCTCCTGGTGTCGAACGTCCTCGGCAAGCACGTGCCACAGCGCCCCTCCGTCGTGTACGCGGCCGGGCACGACCTCGGTGTGCGGGCGCGCGCGCTCCTGGGCGACGCCCAGGCCCGGCGCGCGGTCGTCCTCGGCTACGCGGAGACGGCCACCGGCCTCGGCCACTGCGTCGCGGACGGCATCGGCCTCGCGCCCTACCTCCACTCCACGCGCCGCCCGGTCGACTCGGTGCGCAGCGCGGGCGGCTTCGAGGAGTCCCACTCGCACGCGACCTCGCATCTGCTGCTCCCGGAGGACCCCCGGCTACTCACCAGGGACGGCCCGCTGGTCCTCGTCGACGACGAGTTCTCCACCGGGAACACGGTCCTCAACACCATCCGCGCCCTGCACGAGCTGTTCCCGCGCGAGCGGTACGTCATCGTGGCGCTCGTCGACATGCGCTCCCCGCAGGACCAGGGCCGCCTGGCCGACTTCGCGCGGGAGATCGGCGCGCGGGTCGACCTGATCACGATGGCCTCCGGCACGGTCAGCCTGCCGGACGGGGTCCTGGAGAAGGGCCAGGCGCTGGTCGAGGAGTACGAGGCCTCGGCGCTCCCCGCCCCGCGCCGGGAGGGCGGCTCGGTCACCCGGGTCGACCTCGCCTGGCCCGCCGGAGTGCCGGACGGCGGACGCCACGGCTTCGCGCCCGAGCACCGGGCGGCGCTCGAGGCGGCGCTGCCGGGGATGGCGGACCGGATCGCGGAGGCGCTGCTTCCGGACGCACAGAGTCCCGCCCGCGTCCTCGTGCTCGGCTTCGAAGAGCTGATGTACGCGCCGCTGGCCCTCGGCGTGGCCCTGGAGAAGCGTCTGTCCGCCGAAGCCGCCGCCGACGCTGATGCCGATGCCGCCGGTACCGACGCCGCCGCCCGCACCGCGGACGTGCGCTACTCCACCACCACCCGCTCACCCGTCCTCGCTGTGGACGACCCCGGTTACGCCATCCGCAGCCGCCTCGTCTTCCCCGCGCACGACGCCCCCGCCGACGGACCCGGCGAGCGGTACGCGTACAACGTCGCGGGCGGCGGCTTCGACGCCATCGTCGCAGTGGTCGACTCCGTGGGCGACCGCCCCGAACTCCACGCCCCCGAAGGACTGTTGGCGCAGCTCGCCGCGCATGCCCCGCAGGTGCTGCTCGCCGTCGTGCCCTCGTACGTCCCCGAGCAAGCCCCTGAGCTCGCCCCTCAGCACGACCCCGAAAGGCCCTCCATGCTGCCCGAGCCCCTCCGCGGCCCCGCCTTCTCCTCGTACGCGGCCGAAGACGTCGGCTGGCTGCTCCAGGATCTCTCGGACGTGCGCCTGGAGGCGCCCACCGAGGAGCGCGAGGAGGCGATACAGAGCGGTGGCGCGCACTACGCCGAATCGCTGCCCGTCGAGTACCAGCCGAGCCCGCAGTACCAAGAGCTGTTCCGCGCGGCCCTCGCCACCTCCGCCGCCCGCATCGCGCAGGCCGTCGGCACCGTCACCGAGACCGTGCTCGCGGAACGGCCACCGCGCCCCGTCCTCGTCTCGCTGGCCCGCGCGGGCACGCCCGTCGGCGTGCTGATGCGGCGCTGGGCACAGCACCGGCACGGCCTCGACCTGCCGCACTACGCCGTGTCGATCGTGCGCGGCCGCGGCATCGACGCCAACGCGCTGCGCTGGCTCGCCGCCCACCACGACACGGCCGACGTCGTCTTCGTCGACGGCTGGACGGGCAAGGGGGCGATCACACGTGAACTTGCCGACGCCGTGCGGGAGTTCGAGGAGGCCGGTGGTCCCACCGGCTTCAACCCGGAGATCGCCGTGCTCGCCGACCCCGGCTCATGCGTGCGCACCTACGGCACCCGCGAGGACTTCCTCATCCCCTCGGCCTGCCTCAACTCGACGGTGTCCGGCCTGATTTCACGCACCGTGCTGCGCGCGGACCTGGTCGGACCCGACGACTTCCACGGCGCGAAGTTCTACCGCGAACTCGCCGACGGCGACGTCTCCCTCGACTTCCTCGACGCCATCGCGGCCCGCTTCGACGAGGTGGCCGACACCGTCGACGCCCAGGTCAAGGAGCTGCTCGCGGCGGACCGCGCCCCGACCTGGGAGGGCTGGGCCGCCGTCGAGCGGATCAGTGAGGAGTACGGGATCCACGACGTGAACCTGGTCAAGCCGGGCGTCGGCGAGACGACGCGCGTGCTGCTGCGGCGCGTCCCCTGGAAGATCCTGGCGCGCGCGGGAGCGGGGGCCGACCTCGATCACGTACGGCTCCTCGCGGAGCAGCGCGGCGTACCGGTCGAGGAAGTGGACGAACTCCCTTACACCTGCGTCGGACTGATCCACCCTCAGTTCACCCGCGGAGCCACCGGCACGGACGGCAAGGCGGTGGCCGCGAAGTGAGTACCTCCCGCACGGTGCTTGTCGCCAGCGACCTCGACCGCACCCTCATCTACTCCGCCGCCGCCCTCGGCCTGACCATGCCCGACGCCGACGCGCCGCGCCTGCTCTGCGTCGAGGTGTACGAGAGCAAGCCGCTGTCGTACGTCACCGAGACCGCCGCCGGGCTGCTCGACGAGGTGGGGCGCGCCACGGTCTTCGTGCCGACGACCACGCGTACGCGCGAACAGTACGGCCGCATCCATCTGCCGGGCCCCGCACCGAAGTTCGCGATCTGCGCCAACGGCGGACACCTGCTGGTGGACGGGGTGTCCGACCCCGAGTGGCGTGCGGACGTCGGCCGCCGCCTCGCCGCCGAGTGCGCCTCGCTCGACGAGGTCCGCGCGCACATGGTGCGCACCGCCGACCCGGCCTGGCTCCTCAAGGAGCGGGTGGCCGAGGACCTCTTCGCCTATCTGGTCGTCGAGCGCTCCCTGCTCCCGGAAGGGTGGGTCAAGGAGCTCGCCGAGTGGGCGCAGGGCCGCGGCTGGACCGTCTCGCTGCAGGGCCGCAAGATCTACGCCGTGCCGAAGCCGCTGACCAAGAGCGCGGCGGTGCGGGAAGTGGCGCGCCGCATCGACGCGGACGAGATCCTCGCCGCAGGAGACTCGCTCCTCGACGCCGATCTGCTGCTCGCCGCCGACCGCTCGTGGCGGCCGGGGCACGGCGAGCTGGCCGACACCGGCTGGACGGCGCCGGGGCTCACGGTCCTTCCGGAGCGGGGCGTCGCGGCGGGGGAGGAGATCCTGCGGGGGTTCCTGCGCCATGGCCGGGGGTCCCTTCGCCATGGTTCTGCCAACGGCTGACCTCCGGCCGGTCCGCTGCCGCTAGCCTTGGCCCATGCCCCGATACGAGTACCGCTGCCGTTCCTGTGGCGACACCTTTGAGCTGAGCCGCCCGATGGCCGAGTCCGCCGCCCTCGCGGCCTGCCCCGCCGGGCACGAGGACACGGTGAAGCTGCTGTCGACGGTCGCCGTCGGCGGCTCGGCCTCGGCGTCCGCCCCTGCCCCCGCCCCGGGTGGCGGCGGAGGCGGCTGCTGTGGCGGCGGCTGCTGCGGCTGACCGACAGGCTCCCCAAGGGCGCCGCTAGCGCACCACGGTCCCGGGCCCAGCTCCCAGCAGCCCGAGCTCGGCCCGCGTGGGCGCCCCTTCCCAGTCCCCGTGCGACGCCACGGCGAAGGCACCCGTGGTCACGGCCCGGTCGAGACGTCTCGCCACGTCGTCCCCGTCGAGCAGCGCCGACAGGTACCCGGCGACGAACGCGTCCCCCGCGCCCACGGCGTCCACCGCTCGCACCGGGCGCGCGGGGGCGTACAGCTCGCCGTCGCCGGTGTACGCGGTGGCCCCGTCGGCGCCGAGCTTGACCACGACCTCGCGGACGCCCTGCGCGCGGAGCTCATCGGCCAGGGCGGAGGCCTCACCGGCGGCTGTGGTCTCCGGTACGCACAGCGGCAGTTCGTCGTCCGACGCGATGAGGACGTCGACGTACGGAATCCAGGAGCGCAGCACCCCGGCCGCCTCCTCGTCGCTCCACAGCCGTGAGCGGAAGTTGACGTCGAGGCAGACCGTCGTGCGGTGCTCCCGGGCCAGTTCGAGGGCGCGGCGGCACGCGTCGAGGGCGGACGGGCCGAGCGCCGGGGTGATGCCGGTGAGGTGCAGGACGCGGGGCGCGCCGCCGGGAGCGGTGAAGGCGCGCTCGACCGGGGCCGCCGTGAGGCGTGAACCGGCGGAACCCGCACGGTAGTAGTGCACGCGGGTCACCTCGGGCAGCCGGGGCTCGAAGAGGATCAGACCCGTGGGCGCGTCCGGATCGCGGGTCACGCCGCCGACGTCGACCCCCTCGGCGCGCAGCGTACGAAGCACCAGCTCGCCCGCCTCGTCGTCACCGACGGCACCCGCCCACCGCGTCGCGTGGCCGAGCCGCGCCAGGCCGATGGCCACGTTCGACTCGGCGCCCGCGATGGACACGTCCATCGAACCGCCCAGCTTGAGCGGTCCGCTGCCGCGCAGGGCGACCATGGTCTCGCCCAGGGTCAGGACATCGGCGGCGCCGCTGACGCCGCTCATCGACCGGCTCCCGCGACCGCCACGAACTCCGCCGCGCGCTTGCGCAGCGCGTCCAGGTCGCCGCCGTCCGCCGCGTCCCCGATGAGCGGGGAGCCGACGCCCACGGCGACCGCGCCGAGCGCCAGATACTCCTCGGCGGCGGCCGCGTCCACGCCGCCCACCGGCACGAAGGGCAGGTCGGGGAAGGGGGCCCGCAGCGCCTTGAGGTACGCGGGGCCGCCCATCGTCGATGCGGGGAAGATCTTCAGCGCGGTGGCGCCGGCCGCGCTCGCCGCGATCACGTCGGTGGGGGTCAACACCCCGGCGGCGACGGGCAGTTCACGCCGCAGGGCCTCGTCCACCCCGGCGCCGAGGCCCGGCGTCACGATGAGATTGGCACCGGCGTCCGCGGCTCGCCGCGCGTCGTCCGTGGTGAGGACCGTGCCCGCGCCGAGCCAGGCCGCCTCGCCCAGCTCGGTGCGCGCCCGGCGCAGGACGCCCAGTGCGTCGGCGCCGCTGAGGGAGACCTCGACGAGCGGGACACCGGATTCGACGAGCGTCATGACGGTCCGGAAGGACGCCTCCGCGTCCGTGCCGCGCACGATGGCGACCAGGCGCCGGGTCCGCAGGGCCGCACTGAAGGCGGTGGTGAGGGCTGTGGTGGGGTCGGACATGCCCCAAGGCTCGCACAGGGCGTTCGGCGTGCCCGCTCAGGGTTGCGCCTGCTCAGGGGGGTGAGCCCGCTCCGGCGGGTGAGCCCCACGGCCCCGCCCGTGCCCGGCGTGCCGCACCTGCTCGTGCTCGGGGTGGCGCGCCCGCCAGTAGGGGTTGTCGTGCGGCAGGGCCGAGCCGACCCTGCCGTACATCCCGAAGATCATCAGCAGGACGCCCACCACAAAGCTGAACAGGACGTTCGGGATGCGGAAGGCGAGGAAGTTGAGGCCGGTGTCCAGGAGGGCGAGGTTCACGAAGCCGCTGAGGATGAAGGCGCAGCCCAGGACCATGTTGAGCGTCGAGGCGAAGTTGCCGCCGACCACCATGCCGACGAACAGGAGCAGCCCCACGCAGATCGACAGGACGCTGAGCGCGCCGTTCGTGTTCAGACCGGCGACCTTGTCGCCCCCGGTGTCGAAGAAGCCGACCTTGTCGATCAGGCCGAGGATGCCGAACGCGAGCAGGACGAGCCCCATGAGACCCGCGCCGACGCGGTAGACCGTGCTGAGGCGGTGGTCGACGGGCAGGTGCTCGTTCAGTGTGACGCGCCGCCTGGGCCGCTTCGCCCCTGGGTGAAGTACATGCGTGGCCATGTCCGCCTCCCTTGGTGCGCGCGGAGGCCGCTTCTGTACGTAACTCCAGGATCCGCCCGCGAGCCGCGGACCGCACTCCAGGGACGGACCGAGGCCCTCAGGCCCCCTGCCCCCGCTCCTCCCGGATCTGGGTGACCACGCGCCCCACCGCCTGCCGCACGGCCTCGGTCTCGGTCAGGAAGTGCCAGTAGTCAGGGTGGCGCCCTTCCAGGGAGGACACCGCGCGGTCCAGGCGGGCCACGGACTCGTCCAGCGGGCGCGCGTGCCGCTGCTCCGGGGTCTGGCGCCCCGCCATGGCCAGGCGCTGGGCGTCACGGATCGCGAAGCGGGTGCGCTCGATCTCGTGCTGGGGGTCCTTCGCCACCGCGTTGAGCCGCTGGAGCCGGTCGCCTGCGGCCGAGACCGCCTCGTCCGTCGAGTTCAGCAGGGCGCGGACCGTCGAGAGCAGCGATGTGGCGTCCGGCCAGCGCTGCTCCTCGCGCGCCTGCTTGGCCTCCTTGAGCTTGGTCTCCGCCTGCCGTACGTTCTCCGCGGCCTGGTCGGGCACGCGCTGGAGGTCCTGCCAGCAGGCGGCCGTGAAGCGCCGCCGCAGCTCGCTGAGGACCGGGTCGACCTGTCCGCTGCGGGTGGTCAGGGCCTGGGCGCGCGTACGCAGCGACACCAGACGGCGGTCTATCTCGGCGGCCCGCTCGGGCAGCCGCTCGGCCTCGGCGCGGACGGCTTCGGCGTCGCGCAGGACGCGGTCGGCGCGCTGGAGCGTCTCCGGCACGCCGTGCTGTCCTGCCCCTTGATTGAGCTTGGTCAGCTCGGGCCCGAGGGCGGCGAGGCGGGCGGCCAGATCATCGGCCTTGAGCCCGGCGCCCCGCACCGCGTCGAGGGCGTTGCTGGCGGCGAGGAGGGTCTGCCGGGCGCGCTCGACGGCGGGGGCGAGGCGGGCGAGCTGCGTCTCCGCCTTGTCGAGCAGCGGCCCGAGCCCCTGCTGGAACCGGTCCAGGTCCTGCTTGGCCTTGTCCAGCTCGCCCTTGGCCTCGGTGAGTTCCGTGCGCGCGCGGGCGGCGACGGACGCCTCCAGGTCATCACGGTCGAGGTCGTGCGCGTCGACCGCGCTGATGTACTGACGGCTGGCCTCGTCGATCCGCCGCCCGATGGCCTCGAAGTCCGAGACGGCCCGCTGCGCGGCGGGCGTGGAGTCGACGGCGACGATGGTCTCGATGGAGATCCGCAGATCCCGCTGGGCGGTGTCCAACTCGTAGAAGGCAGCCGCCGCCGCGTCCTTCGCGGCCTGGGCGTCGGCCCGCACGCTCTCCCCGCGCCCGCCGAACCACCGCCGGGTGCCGCCGCCGGCGAAGGCGGCGGGGAGGGCGAGGGCAAGAAGGGGGAGGGGCAGAAGGGCGAGCGCCACGGCATCACGGAGGGCTGTCCCGCGAGGCTGTCGGCCGTCTCGGCGGCGGGGACGGCTGTCCGGGCGGTCGTCCGGGCGGTTGTCCGGACGGCTGTCAGGGCAGGGAAACGGCCGCACGCTCCCGCAGCGACGTACATCCTCATCCGGCATGACTTGCTTGCTCGACGTGTCCGGTGTGTACGGCTGCGAAGGTGTCGCCGTCACTATCCCTCTCCCGTGCTGTCATCCGCCTTGCCCGGTGTCACATTCTCCCACCGGTTAATGACGAACACACGGGCCGGTTAGTTCGCGCTGCGCACCGTGACTTTGCCGTCTTCGCTGCGGGCGGACACGAGGTGCGGACTACCACGGTCGCGGGGAACGGAAACATCCACGGCTCCGTCGGCCGCACGCCGAAGACCCCCGGCCGTGATCGGCCGGGGGTCTTCGTCCGGGTGGGCGCGGACGGTTTCGAACCGCCGACATCTGCCTTGTAAGGGCAGCGCTCTACCACTGAGCTACGCGCCCGGGATGTTTCGACAGCCTACCTTGCCTGTGGCCCCGCCCGGCAAACCCATAGGGGGCGGCCCCAGGGCCGGGTTCCGGGTCCGGCGTGGGGGACTTCCGTGATCGATCGGGTGGTCGGGCAGAACCTCGGGGATCGCGGGGGAGTTGGGGAATCCGGTGAGGGCCGTGTGGGTGTCCGGTCTGTGGATGCTCCGGGCGCACGACCGTCGTGCTGCCGTCGGGCCCTGCCGGAAGGGATTCTTCTCGTGAAGATCGTCAAGGCTGCTGCTGGTGTCGTCGGCGTCGGGCTCGCGCTGGGGGCCGTGTCTCCCGCGTTCGCCGCGCCGCAGCCGCCCGCCGGTGGGGAGACGCAGATGCTGGACTCCGCCGCGAAGGCGACGCAGGACCTGAAGAACCCCCTCAGCGATGTCGACGTCGATGCGGCCCACGGCGAGCTGAAGGCGGACCCCGCCTCTGCCACGGCCAAGGTCGACGACGCGGTGCAGGGGCCGGCCTCGATGATCGGTGGGCTTCCCGCGGGGATGCCGATCGGCTGATTCGGCTGATTCGGCGGGACGGAGTTCAGGGGGGGGGCGGTGCACCCCGTGGCCGGGGGCAGGGGTGCACCGTAGGGGGCGGGGGCAGTCAGCACTCCATCTTCCATGTGTGGGAGTCACCGCTGTCGTTGGCCCAGCCGCTCGGGCTCGCGATCTCCTGGCCGGGGGCCAGACAGACCGTGCCGAAGCCGGCGAGGCCCGGGTTCTCGTAGACCTGGACGTGGTCCTTGATGCCGGGGCCCGAGATGCCGTGGTTGGCCCAGGAGGAGTCCTCGTCCTGGATGGGGTCCTCCCAGTCGTGGTCGTCGCCCGACCAGTTGGTGCGCTGGCCGCCGAAGTCCGCGTCCGTCCAGGCGCAGAACTGGCCGCTCGGGCACGAGGCCGCCTGGGCCGCGGCCGACGTGGTCACCGCGGTGCCGATGGCCAGGAGCGTGGCGGCGAGCAGGGCCGTGGATTTATGCTTGATGGTCATCAGGCGTGCTTCTCTTTCTGTTGGTCGGCGCTGAGTTGCGCCTTGGCTCGATGCAGGGCCCGTGCGCGCAGGGTTCGCCAGTCGGCGAGCTCCTCGCGGTGCTCGGCGCGGACCGATGCCAGGGTGCGGTGGCGGTAGGTCGCCTCCGGCTTGAGGTTGTTGGCGATCGTCGAGACCTGGAACCAGCGCCGTTGGTCGCCGTAGAGCGTGCGCTGGGCCGCGGCGAGGCAGCCGTCCGTGTGGGCGCGCACGGTGTAGCCGGTGGGGAGTTCGAGGAACAGCTCCGTGCGGCCCGTGCCGAACAGGGCCGCAGCCGTGCGTACTTGGGCCGTGCGGACCGAGGCTTCGCCCGCGCCGGGTCTCGCCTCGGCGCCGTTGTGCGGGCGTGGCGGAGTCAGGCCCTGCCTCTTCAAGCAGCGGTCCGTCAGCTGCTGTTGGGCCGACCTGATGATGTCGTCCGGTGGGAGCTGGCGAGGGGTGGGCGCCTGGCCGCACGCGCTCAGGAGGAGGGCGGGCGTGAGGAGCAGGGCGGCCAGGGACCGACGGCGGGGGCGGTGAGGGTGCTGGGGCATGTGCCTGTGTCAGCCCGGCTCGCAGCCCATGGTTTCGTGGCTGACGCCGTCCAGCTTTCTGGCCCAGGCCGTCCAGTTCTCGTCGTAGTCGTCCTTGCGGATCTCCCGGTAGACGCAGCCGCTTCCGGGGCCGTAACTGATGGCGTACACACTGCCGTTGGCGCGTGACTCGAAGGAGTAGGCGTGGCGCTGCGTGCCGTTCTCGGCCTCCGCGTAGCCGGGCGGGCCGTAGCACCAGGCGTGGCCCATCATTCCTGGCTCGGACCAGAAGCAGACCTGGCCGGGTGCCGTCGCGGCACGCGGCGCGGTGGTGTGGGACTCGGCGGTGGCCGAGGGGGCGGCCGCGGTCAGGAGGGCCGCGAAAGCGGCGGTGACTGCGGCGGTTCTGAAGCGCATGCGCGTGGGCTCCCGGGGGTGGTCGATGCGTTGTGCATGACCTCAATCCCCAGCGTTTGCGCAGGTAAGCGCCGTGTCACCCGGAATGATGACTAGTCGTATCGGAGGGGCACGGCCGCCCGGCGGCGGCCGCACCGCTCAGCGGCCCGAGCCCGGGTGCGTGCGCTTGTACCTGCGGTCCCAGCGCTCCTGGCGTTCCTTGCGGATGCGGTAGTCGCGGTAGGTCTTGGGGAAGCCGCCTCCGCCTCCGCCGCCCCCACCGCCGCCTCCGGCACCGGCGCCTGCGCCACTTCCGCCCGCGCTGCTTCCGCTGCTGCTCTTTCCCGAGCCCCCGCGGTCGTACTGCTGGACCATGAAAAAGACGAGCGCCGCTGCGGCCAGCCACAGAAGTGGCTGGCTGAAACCCAGGCCGACCAGTGCAAGGAGCAGGACGACCAACAGAACATTCATGGCAGCACCTCCTTGGCGTAGCTGGAGTCAACGCCCGCTGTCACCCGGTGTCAATGGATTTCTCGTGGATGTGTTTGAGCCGTGCGCGGGCCGCCACGGCGTCCGGGCCCGTCACCTGTTCCCAGAAGCGATGGCAGGTGACGAACACCGCCAACTCCCTTTCCCTCGCGCGGAGTTTCTCCACTTCCGCTTGTTCGTCCGGGGTCCAGCCGGGGGAGGCGGGTCGCTCCACCTTGCGCCAGCCGTGGTCGTCGCTGAAGCCGTCCAGAGGCGTGACCGACCAGGGGAGCCGCTTCAGGAGGGCCAGGAGTTCGGCCCGGACCTGGTGCAGTTCCTCCTGGCCCGCGAGGAGGTCGTCAGGGAAGTCGTATGCAGGGGTTGCAGGCACCCGCTAATGGTACTCCTGTTCGAATTTCGAGGGCGAGAGCCGCCACGCGTGATGTGGGGTGAACTTCGGGGGACTTCGGGGGACTCCGGGGGGCTTCGGGGGACTCCGGAGGATCCGGCGCTTCCGCCGGTACGACTTCACGCCCGCGCCTCACGCGCGGCAAGCTGTAAGCATGTGCCGCAGCATCAAGACCCTCCGTCCGCCCGCCATCCCCGAGGACGCCACCGAGGAGGAGATCCGGGCCGCCGCGCTCCAGTACGTGCGCAAGGTCTCGGGGTTCCGTGCCCCGGCCGCGCACAACCGCGAGGTCTTCGACCGCGCCGTGGACGCGGTCGCCGAAGCCACCGCCGAACTGCTCGCCGGGATCGAGGTGCGGGGGGCCAAGCCGCGCGCAGCCGAGCCCGGGGCAGAGCCGGCGGCCGCGGAAGCCCCGGCCGCCTAGCTGGCCGCCGCTGTCGCCGCTGTCGCCGCCGGTGACGCCGGCGTCGTACGCGGCCGTCGCACCAGGAAGGCCGCGCCCGCGCCCGCCGCGAACAGCGCGAGCAGTGAGACGCCCGTGGCGAGCCACGAAGCGCCGAGCCACTGTCCGCCGAAGTAGCCGAGCGCGACGCTGTATCCGGCCCAGGCCACGCCCGCGAGGGCCGACCAGGGCAGGAACTCGCGCACCTTGCGGTGTGCCGCGCCCGCCGCGAGCGAGACGATCGAGCGGCCCGCGGGGGCGAAGCGGGCGATGACGACCAGGACGCCGCCGCCCCGGGCGAGCGCCGTGCCGAGTCGTTCCTGCGCGGTGGTCAGGCGGCGCGAGCGAGCGATGGCGCGGTCCAGGCGCTCGCCGCCGCGCCAGGCGAGGCGGTAGACGGCCAGGTCGCCGAGGACCGATGCGGTGGCCGCGCAGAGCATGAGGATCAGGATGTCGGGGACCTCGTGCGCGACGTTCCCCGCGCCCGTGCCCGCCGTGCCTGCTGCGGCGGCCGCCGTGGCCGCCGTGATGACGAGGACCCCGCTCGGCAGTACGGGCACGACGATGTCGAAGAGCACCGAAAGTGCCACTACCGCGTAGATCCATGGGCTGCTGGTCAGTGAGCCCAGACTCTCAAGCACCGAAATTCCCCGAACTCCCCGGTCGACGACGTGACTGCCGCGACGTCGCGGGGGAGCGGCAGGGGCGGCTTGGTGACAGCTGTACAGCGTACGCCGCGCTCTTCGCCGGAGATCCACGGGGGGCTCATATGTTCGCTACATCACGTTCACCCGCCTGCCGCGCTCGATGGGGCGTACGGCGCCGATGTCCCGTACCAACAGAGACACCAGCAAGCCAACAGAGACACCAGCAAGGTCAACACCAGCAGGGTCAACGGACGGTACGGAAGGAGCGGGGCGATGGTGGCAGGAATGCTCGCCGGGGCCGTTGCGACGGCGGTGCTCGCAGCGGGCGGTGGCGTGGGGGGCGGGGACGGGCCGCCTTGTCACGAGATGCGGGTCGGGGCGCGGTTCTCGCCGCCCGCTGCCTTCATCCCCTCGTCGGCGATCACGTACGACACGAAGCTCGTCCCCGCCGGTTCCTCGATCGAGGTCGAGCAGCGCGGCAGGCCGGGCGACATGAGGGTCAAGGTCCGGGTGAAGGGGATGAAGCCGGGGTACGCGTACGGCGCGCACGTGCACCAGAAGCAGTGCGGCGCCGACCCGGCCGCGGCGGGCGGGCACTACCAGCACCGCGTGGACCCGGTCCAGCCCTCGGAGGACCCGGCCTACGTCAATCCGGAGAACGAGGTCTGGCTGGACTTCACCGCGGGCGGAGGCGGCTCGGGCGCGGCGAGCGCCCGCCATGACTGGGAGTTCCGTCCGGGCGGGGCCGGATCCGTCGTCCTGCACCGCGAGCAGGGCGGCGCGGGTGACCGGGTGGCGTGCTTCACCGTGCCGTTCGCTCCCGTGGGCTGAAGTCCGCGAACGTGACGGCGCCCCCTCCCTCGTACGCGTACGAGGGAGGGGGCGCCGTCACGTGGAACATGGCGGGTGCGCGTGCGCGCTCGCCGGTGCGTCAGGCGGCCACCGGCGTCCGCTCCGAAGTCGCCTTGTCCTCGCGCTCGCCGCGCGAGGCGAAGAGGCGGTCGAGGCCGAGCGCGCCCGAGCCGGTGAAGACGAGCAGGAGCATGGCCCAGCAGAAGATCGCGGAGGCCTCTCCGCCGTTCTGCAGCGGCCACAGGGCCTCCGGCTGGTGCACCTTGAAGTAGGCGTACGCCATCGAGCCCGACGAGATGAACGCGGCGGCGCGGGTGCCGAGGCCGAGGGCGACCAGGCCGCCGCCGACCAGCTGGATGACGGCCGCGTACCAGCCGGGCCAGGTGCCCGCGTCGACCGTGCCGCCGCCCATCGCGCCGCCGAGCACGCCGAAGAGCGAGGCGGCGCCGTGGCAGGCGAAGAGCAGGCCGATGACTATGCGGAAAAGCCCGAGGGCGTAGGGCTGGGCGTTGTTGAGACGTCCAGTCATGGGGGGTCTCCTTCGGTTTTTCGGGGACGGTAACCGAGCGGAGGCCCAAGGTTAGGGGAACCTAATCAATGCTTGCAAGTTCAACATCTGGCCATTCGGGCGATTCCGCTTCCCTCGCGGACGGGACCACTCCCCTCGGGGAGGGGATCTCCCCCGTCCTCGCCGCCGTCCGGAGTACGGCCCGCGCCACCGCGTCCGCGTCCGACAGGGTCACCGAGTCGACGCCCGGCCTGGCGCCCGCAGCCGTCACCCAGTGCACGCCCTCCGTCGGCACTCCGAACGCGAACCTCCTTGCCTGGCAACGACCTTGACGGTCGATCAGGTGATACGGGCGGGGTGATACGTCGAGGCCTCCGGTTTCATAGCCGTCGACGACGTGGGCGCGGCACTGGCCCGTCCGCAGGAGCCGCCCGAGCAGTTCGTCCGCGGTGCGCCGCACGTCCGGTTCGGGGAGCCGGGCCTCGATGACTGTGGTGACGGACACATCCGACCCCGGTACGTCGGGGGAGTGCGCGAGGTACGTCCCGTCGGGGCCGGGCCGCACGGCGAGCCGCGGGCCGAGCACCTCGACGACCCCCGCCTCGACCAGGGCCGTCATCTCCTCGATGCGGCGCCGGGGCGGGCCGATCGAGAGGAAGGCGTTGAGCGGTGTGTACCAGCGGTCCAGGTGCTCGCGGCGGGACGAGCCGGTCAGGCCGCCGTGGTCGAGGATCAGGCGGAGTTCGTTGCGCAGGTCGCGCAGCACGTCCAGGGCGGACTTCAGCGGGCTCGCGACATTGCCGAGCGCGGCCTGCGCGGTGTCCTCGCGCAGATAGGCGATCAGCCAGGCGCGGAAGTCGTCCGGGGAGCGGAAGATGTGGCCTGTGTACGGCCGTGCGAGCCGGTCCCAGGACCAGTGCGCGGCCTCGGGGATCCCGAACTCGTCCAGGATCAGGGCCTCTTGAGTGCCTCGGTGCGGCGCCGCGAGGAAGGCGTCCTGGAACTCTCTTGCCCGTGCGGCGGGTTGGACGAGGGCCGTGTAATAGACCGTCTCCACTTCTTTGGCGACCAGTGGCCAGATCTCGTCGAGGAAGTCCGGCGCGTCACCGCTGTCCGCGCGTTTGCGGAAGCGGGATATGACGTCGGGGGTGAGGACGAGCGGCTCGTGCCGGCCGTACGCGCCCTTCGCGTTGTCGCCGCGCGCCTGGTAGGGGATGCCGCGCCGCGAACCCGCGTACAGCCTCGGCTCGTGCCCCGAGGGCTGATACCGCAGACCGCCCCCCGGCGCCGGGGTGAAGCGTCCGCCGCGGCCCTGCGTCAGGAGCGCCATGTGGTCGAAGAAGTTCAGGCCGAGTCCGCGCAGCAGGACGCGCTCGCCGGGGGCGATGGCCGAGAGGTCGACGTCGGCGGGGTTGGCCGGCGGTATGTGGCGCAGGCCGTGCAGCGCGGCGTGCGCGGCGAGGTGTTCCTGCCCCTCGTCGCTGACCGTGGGCAGGTGGCCCTGCGCGAGGACGACGGCACCGAGCCCGGAGAGTTCACGGCCGTCGTCCAGTACGAGGGACTGGGCGCCGCCGCCCGTGCCGTCCGCGGAGTCGAGGCGGACGGCGCGCGCCGCGTGCACCTCGACCCGGACCGTTCCGGGGGCCCGGCGCAGGACCTCGGCGAAGACCCACTCCAGATAGCGGCCGTAACAGGCGCGGGTCGGGTAGTCGTCCGGGCCGAGCCCCGGCGCGTGCCCCGCGGCGGCCCACGCGTACAGGCTCGGCCCCGGCCGGATCGGCCCGGCGCAGTCGACGCTCTCGTCGGTGAAGAGGGTCACCTGTGAGGCGACCGTGTTCATGAGCAGCTCGGCCGGCTGTGCGGTCCGCCAGACGCGTCCGGGGCCCGGGGGAGAGGGATCGACGACGTGGACCGTGAGCCGTGCCCCCGGCGGCAGGAGTTCGGCTGCCGAGGCACAGAGGCGTTCCAGGACACTCGTGCCGCGGGGCCCCGCGCCGACGACGGCGACAGCAACGTCATGTTCCGGTGCGGTCGCTGCGGATGGTGCGGACAAGGGCGTGACTCCCGGGCATCGGAGGGGACGATGGAAGCGGACGGTCCGCCTCATCATGCCGCCGGAAGCCCCGAAGTCGAACCCCGGAACAGAGGATCACCAGACGGGTGTGGCCTGTGTCACGTGGCTCGATCCGGACGCCGGTCGCCTTTGCGCGGCTATGGGAATTAAGGGGGTCATGCGAGAGCTGCGGGGCTATGAGAGCCGCGACTCCTGAGTCGTTTGCAGCCGTACGCCCACGCCCTTCACGACCTGCGCCTGATCCAGCCGCACCTGCGCCGAACGGCCCCGCAGCGTCAGCGTCATGAGCTGGTTGCCGAACCAAGGCCCGCCTGTTTTGCGCCAATTGATGGCGGCCCGCTCCGTACGCCCGTGCCGCACGAAACGGCGGCCGAGGGCCCGGCCCACCCTGCTCCAGCCGAAGTGGAAGCCCAGCTTTATCGACGCGGGAATGGAGTTGTGGACCGGGGAGCACGTCAGCTGCAGGACGCGGGCGTCGGGACCGCCGCCGCCCGGCCAGGTCGGTTCCGCGATGTACGCGTGGTGGACGTCGCCGGAGAGCACGCACACCGTCGCGGGGGCGCCCGCACCCGTGCCCACCTCCGCGATCAGGGCCGTCAGCGCGTCGAAGGACGCGGGGAACGCGGCCCAGTGCTCCAGGTCCGAGCGCCTGCGCAGGTTCTCGCCGAAGCGGGCCCAGCGCTCGCCGCGCTCGCCACGGCACAGCGCGGCGTTCCAGCCCTCGGCGTCATGGATGAGGTGCGGGAGCAGCCAGGGCAGCGACGTGCCGACCAGGAGGTGGTCGCAGCCGCCCGCGCCGCCCGCGCCGCCCGCCCCGCCCGCGCCGTCGAGGGCCTGCTCGCGCAGCCAGCGGGCCTCCTCCGGGTCGACCATCGCGCGGTTCTGCTCGTCCAGGACGCGGGCCGCCCGGGTGTCGACCATGAGCAGGCGTACGCGGCCGAAGTCGCGGCGGTAGCTCCACCGGGTCGCCCTGGGATCGGCGTCCGACGCGGACGCGAAGGCGCGCAGCTCGTCCGTGCCGTCCGGCGTCGTGCGCAGCGTGGCGTACAGCTCGTCGCGCTCAAGATCGGCGGGCGACAGATTGCCGAGGTGCTGGTAGACCCAGTACGACATCAGGCCGCTCAGCACGCGCTCGCGCCACCAGGGCGTCGCACGCATCTCGGCCAGCCAGGCCTCGCTGGTGTTCCAGTCGTCTATGACGTCGTGGTCGTCGAAGATCATGCAGCTGGGCACGGTGGAGAGCAGCCACCGCACCTCGGGGTCGAGCCACGATTCGTAGTAGAGGTGGGTGTACTCCTCGTAGTCCGCGACCTGGTCGCCCGGCGGGTCGTTCAGGTTCCGGCGGGCCGCGAGCCAGCGGCGCGTGGCCTCGGAGGTGTTGTCCGCGTACACCTGGTCGCCCAGGAGGAGGAGCACGTCCGGGCGGTCGGCGGCCGTGCCGGTGGCGATCCTGGCGGCGAGGGTGTCCAGGGCGTCGGGCCCGACGGGGTCGTGCTCCCCGCTCGGCGGCGCCGCCCAGCGGCAGGACCCGAAGGTGACACGGAGCTCCGCGTCGTCACCCTCGCCCGGCGTGCGGATGGTGCTCGGCGGGAAGGGGGAGTCCGGCAGCGGCCACACGGGGCCGCCGCTGTCGCCGAGCCGCACCTCGTACGCGGTCTCGGAGCCCGGACGCAGCCCCGTGACCGGGATGAGCGCGTAGTGATGGCCCGCGATCTGGAACGTGTTCGCCGTGCCCTTGGCGCCGTCGGCGCACCGCACTTCGGCGGTGCACGGGCGGTCGGCCTCGACCCAGACCGTCGCCGTCGAACCGTCGACATACCTCAGCAGTGGACCCAGGCGCAGCCGTGCCACGATGATCACTCTCCTCCGTCGCCCCGTACGGTACGGAACGACGGAGGCCGGTGGGGAGGTTCCGGGGATTCCCGCTGGTTACAGGCCCGTGACCTCGGCAGCCGTGGAGAGTCCGGTGACCTCAGCAGCCGCTGAGCACCGAGGACAGCTTGGTCTTCTCCTCCGGGTTCACCGTCATGTTGTAGTGGTGCTTCACGTCCACCCACATCCGGGCGTAGTAGCAGTGGTACGACGCGGTGGGCGGCATCCACTCGGCCGGGTCCTGGTCGCCCTTGCTCTGGTTGACGTTGTCGGTGACCGCGATCAGCTGGGGGCGGGTCAGGTCGTTGGCGAAACCTTCCCGCTGGGCGGTGGTCCAGCCGCTCGCGCCGGACTTCCAGGCCTCGGAGAGCGGGACGACGTGGTCGATGTCGACGTCCGAGGCCGCGGTCCAGGTGCCTCCGTCGTACGGGGACTTCCAGGTGCCCGACGTGGCCGCGCAGCTGGAGTCCTGCTGGACGTTCGTGCCGTCGCGCTTGAGGACGACCTCGCGGGTGTTGCAGGCGCCGGACTGGGTCTTCCAGTGCGGGAACTTCTCGCGGCTGTAGCCGTCGGACGAGCCCTCGGCCTTCTCGGTGAGCTGGCCGAGGTAGGTGCGGGCGGTGGCGGCGGAGACCGGGGCCGGGGGAGCGGCCTGGGCGGGGGCGCCGGTGAGGAGGGCCGCCGCGGAGGCGAGGGCGGTCAGGGCGGTGAGAGTGGCGAGGCGTCGACGCGCGTAGACAGCGGACATACGAACTCCCTTGTCGTGGGGGGATGTTGACCGTTGGGGCGGCCATGCTGACGCGGTGGGGTTTCCTGTGGATGTGCGTCAGGTGACAGGGTCGCGTCAATCAGGTGGTCAGTTCAAGAGTTCTGGCGCTGTGTCATGTCCGGTCATCTGTGCGGAAGTTGGACGAGAGGGCCCGCGGGGGTGCCGACGGCCACCTGTGAGCGGCTCTGGGTTGTGGCCCGGATCACTTTTCCGAGGGGCCGAAAGGCCCTGGTCCGGGGTGCGTGGACGTCCCGTACGATGGATGGCGCAGAAGGGGAGTAGCTCTTCGCCGGACCGTCGACATACTGCTCAGCTCGCCTGAGCCGGCGCCCGGAGGCAGGCCCCGTCATCGACGTGGTCGGCCAGCGAGACCTTCGGCAAGCAGTGCCCGACGTACATGACCGTGTACGTCCGTGTGTGCTGCCGTGCCGAGGTGTCGTACGTGAGGTACAGATGGCTCTCGGTGGGGCAGCCCCGACCGATTGAGGAACCTTGATCAGCATCAGCGTGATGGCGCTCGTGTTCGGCGTCGTCTTCCTTGCCGAACTCCCGGACAAGACAGCGCTGGCCGGGCTCGTCCTCGGGACGCGCTACCGCGCCTCGTACGTCTTCGTCGGGGTCGCCGCCGCCTTCGTCGTCCATGTCGTGCTCGCCGTGGCGGCGGGCAGCGTACTGACGCTCCTGCCGCAGCAACTCCTTCACGCGCTCACCGGTGTGCTCTTCCTCGGTGGCGCGGCGATGCTGCTCCTGAAGGGCGGCGACGACGAGGAAGAGGTCCGCGAGCCCAAGGACCAGAGCTTCTGGAAGGTGTCCGGGGCGGGCTTCATGCTGATCCTGGTCGCGGAGTTCGGCGACCTGACGCAGATCATGACCGCGAACCTGGCCGCGCGGTACGACGACCCGCTCTCCGTGGGTCTGGGCGCGGTGCTGGCGCTGTGGGCCGTCGCCGGGCTCGGCATCGTCGGCGGAAAGGCGCTGATGAAGCGGGTGCCGCTCTCGCTCATCACCAAGATCGCGGCGCTGCTGATGACGGGGCTCGGTGTGTGGAGCCTGTACGAGGCGATTGCCTGAGCGCCGTGAGGCGTCTGGCCGGTCTGGGCGGACTGGCCGGTCTAGCCGGTCTGGTTGGTCTGGTCGGGTCTGACCAGGTCTGGCCGGGGCCCTGTTAGGGGTGTGACCTGCGGTGCTGGCGTCTCGTGGCCCCTTTTTGTATCGTGGAGAAACAAAGTGGCTCCGCCCGTGTTCCCTGACCGGCGGGCGGAGCTGCCTTGATCTTTCCTCCGCGATCTTTCCTCCGCGGTCCTTCCTCCGCGGATCTCCCTCTGTGTTCTGGAGTACGTCGATGACGGCTGAGACCGCCTCTGTTCTGACCGCCCGGGCCCTCCTCCTCGACATGGACGGAACTCTCGTCAACTCCGACGCGGTGGTCGAGCGCTGCTGGCGGCGCTGGTCCGAGCGGTACGGGCTCGACTTCGACGCGGTCATCAAGGTCGTCCACGGGCGGCAGGGATACGCGTCGATGGCGGTGCTGCTGCCGGAGCGGTCCATGGAGGAGAACCACGCGGAGAACCGCGAGATGCTGGCCGCCGAGACCGCGGACATGGAGGGTGTCGTTCCCGTGCCGGGAGCCGCTGCTTTCCTCGCGTCCCTCGAAGGGCTGCCGCACGCGCTCGTGACGTCCGCGGATGTGCCGCTGTCCACGGGGCGGATGGCCGCGGCCGGGCTGCCGCTGCCCGCCGTGCGGGTCACCGCGGAGAGCGTGGGGGCGAGCAAGCCTGATCCCGAGGGGTTCCTCAAGGGGGCTGCCGAGCTGGGGTTCGACCCTGCTGACTGCGTTGTCTTCGAGGACTCCGGGGCCGGGATCGCCGCGGGGCGTGCGGCCGGTATGCGGGTCGTCGGGGTCGGCCCCCGGGCGGGGGAGTTCGAGCCCACTGTGCAGGTTGCCGACTTGACGCAGGTTCGGGTGGAGCCGGTTGCCGGTGGAGCGCTTCGGCTGACGTTCGGCTGACCCGCCTCGCGCCGACCCGTCCCGCGGGTCGCTACGGCTCCGACGTTTCTCTCTCCAGGGCCGCCCGGGTTTCCCTCCCGTAGACCCCCTGCCCGTCCCCCTGCGTCCCCCGGGCGTACTGGAAGCGGGTCACCGCGTCCGCGACCTGGGTGTTGTAGTTGCCGTTGGGCTCGCCCATGTACAGGTACAGCTGTCGCAGGCGTTGCTGGAGTTCCTTGACCTCCGGGCCCCTGTCGCCGCGCCTCAGGACGCCGTCGGCCGACGGCGGGGCCGGTTCCACCGAACCCGTCGCCCGTGCCGTCGAGCGGCTCGGCGGCGGGGTCGTCCTCGGCTTGGCCGACGCGGACGCCGTGCGGGACGCGGACGGGGACGGAGGCGCGGACGGGGTCGGGCTCGCCTCGGCCGTCGCGGACCGGGAGCGCGACGGGGTGGCCGTCCTCGGCTCCGACTCCGTGGCGGAGCCGGACGGGGCGTCCACCGCGTGCGTCGGCGCGTCCGGCAGCGCCTCGTCCCGTTGCGGCTTGTCGGGCGTGAGCAGGAACGTGGCGAGCACCGCGACGGCCACCACGGCCACCGCCGCGCCCACGCCCGCGTACAGGCCCTTGCGGCCGCGCCGCGGTTCCGGTCCGTCGTCGTACGGCAGCGGGGGCGGGAGCGGGCCGTCCTGCGACGCGGCGCCCGCCGCGAAGAGCCCCACGTCCGCCGACCGCGGTGGGGCCGCCGCCTCCGGCGGGAGAACGGCCGCGGGAGAAGGCCCCGGTTCGGGCGCAGAACCCTCCGCGGGCCCCGGCTCCGGCAGCGTCACATACGGACGGATCCGGAGCGGATCGAAGTCCTCCGCGGCGGCCGCGTCCGCGGACCTCGCGTCCCGCGCCGCGTCGGCCGCCCGCTCCGTACAGCCGCAGGCAGGCGCGCTGCCCGGCTCCCGCGACGTACCGCATTCGGGACATCGCTGACCGTCCCGGCCGCCATCGGCGCCTTCCGGACGTCTTTCCTCCGCGCTGCTCACTCTTCGTACCCCACCCCTAGAGAACTCCAGCGATTATGCAGATCGCCGGTTCAACAGGCCATAACGGGTCGCACGGACCAGGATGGAGAGGGAGAGGCCCCGCGGGAGACGCGGGAGCTCTCAGGAGGTGTCCATGACGCAGGACGTCAGCGCCCGCCCCGCGGGGCCGGAGCCAGATCCCGTCCCCGGGCCACCGGACGAGCACGCGCACGGCGGTGTACTGGTGTCCATCGGCGCGCTGCTGCTGGGCATGCTGCTCGCCGCCCTCGACCAGACCATCGTCTCGACCGCGCTGCCCACCATCGTCAGCGAGCTCGGCGGCATGGAGCACCTGTCGTGGGTCGTCACGGCGTATCTGCTCGCCGCGACGGCGGCGACGCCGCTCTGGGGCAAGCTGGGCGACCAGTACGGCCGCAAGAAGCTGTTCCAGCTGGCCATCGTGATCTTCCTGGTCAGCTCGGCCCTCTGCGGCATGGCGCAGAACATGCCGCAGCTCATCGGCTTCCGCGCGCTCCAGGGCATCGGCGGCGGCGGTCTGATGGTCCTGTCGATGGCGATCGTCGGCGACATCGTCTCGCCGCGCGAACGAGGCAAGTACCAGGGCCTGTTCGGCGCGGTCTTCGGTGTGACGAGCGTGCTCGGGCCGCTGCTCGGCGGCCTGTTCACCGAGCACCTCAGCTGGCGCTGGGTCTTCTACATCAACCTGCCCATCGGCGTCGTCGCCCTCGTCGTCATCGCCGCGGCCCTGCACATCCCGGTGCGCTCGCAGAAGCACACCATCGACTACCTCGGCACCTTCCTGATCGCGGCCGTCGCCACCTGCCTCGTCCTCGTCGCCTCGCTCGGCGGCACCACCTGGGCCTGGGGATCGCCGCAGATCATCGGCCTCGCGGTGCTCGGCGTCCTGCTCGCCGTGGCCTTCGTGTCCATCGAGCGCAAGGCGGCCGAACCCGTCATCCCGATGAAGTTGTTCCGGGTCAGGACGTTCACGCTCTCCGCGATCATCAGCTTCGTGGTCGGCTTCGCGATGTTCGGCGCGATGACCTATCTGCCGACGTTCCTCCAGGTCGTCCAGGGCGTCTCGCCGACGATGTCGGGCGTGCACATGCTGCCGATGGTGATCGGCATGCTGATCTCGTCGACCGGGTCCGGCCAGATCGTCAGCCGTACGGGCCGCTGGAAGGTGTTCCCGGTCGCGGGCACCGGCATCACGGCCCTGGGCCTGCTCCTCCTCCACCAGCTGAACGAGAACAGCAGCACGGGCGAGATGAGCGCCTACTTCTTCGTCTTCGGCTTCGGGCTCGGCCTGGTCATGCAGGTCCTGGTGCTCATCGTGCAGAACGCGGTGCCGTACGGGGATCTGGGCGTCGCCACGTCCGGCGCGACGTTCTTCCGCTCCATCGGCGCCTCGTTCGGCGTCGCCATCTTCGGCACGATCTTCGCCAACCGCCTCGTCACCAAGCTCTCCGACGCCGTCGCGGGACAGGAGCTGCCGCCCGGCATCAGCGCGGACTCCCTCAAGGCCGACCCGCGGGGCATCGCCGAACTCCCCGCGGCGGTGCGCCCCGACGTCGTGCACGCCTACGCCTCGTCCATCACGGACGTCTTCCTGTACGCGGCTCCGGTGGCGCTCGTCGCCTTCGTCCTCGCCTGGTTCCTGCGCGAGGACAAGCTGCGGGGCTCGGTCACGGCGCCCGACACGACGCAGACGCTCGCCAGCAATCCCGTGGAGCGTTCGTCGTACGACGAGGTGGCGAGGGCGCTCTCGGTCCTCGGCACGCGGGAGGGCCGCCGCGAGATCTATGTGCGCATCACCGAGCGCGCGGGCTACGACCTGCTGCCCGCGGCCAGCTGGCTCCTGCTGCGGATCCACCGCCACGGCCATGTCGAACCGGCGACGCTCGCCGAGCGCAGCACCGTCCCGCTGCACGTGATCACGGCGGCGTCCCGCCAGGTCGAGGAGCGCCGTCTCGCCCGGCGGGAGGGCATGGGCCTGACCCTGACCGACGAGGGCCGTACGGCGGTCGCCAAGCTGTCCAAGGCCCGCGAGGAATCCCTGTCCGAGCTGCTCGGCGACTGGTGGGGCCCCGACCGGCCCACCGACCTGGTCAAGCTCGTCGAGGAACTGGGCGCCGAGATGTGCGGCTCGGACGCCGAACGGCCGTACAACGGCAGGCCTCCTCAGCGCGGCGTTGCGGCCTGAGCGGCGCCGCAACGCCGCTCCGTCCGCGCTCGCGTGTCCTCACGTCCGCGCTCGACGGCCCTCAACCAGCCGCCGGGGCCAGCCTCTTGACGTACCAGCACTCGGCGTACATCCGCTCGGTGAGCGGCTCGCTCTCCTCGTAGCCGTGCCGTGCGTAGAGCGCCCTGGCCTCGACCAGATCGAGGCGTGTGTCGAGGATGAGCTGCCCGGCACCGAGCGCGCGGGCCGCGTCCTCGGCGGCGGCGAGGAGCAGCGCGGCGCCGCCCTTGCCGCGCATGTCCTCGCGGAGGAAGACGCGCTTGAGCTCGGCGGTACTCGTCCCCTTCAGGTCGCCCATGAGCCGCACCCCGGCGGTCCCCGCGGGCTCGCCTTCATGCCGGGCGACAAGGAGTACGCCGGTGGGCGGGCGGAGGTCGGCGCCGGTCTCCGCCGCGATCTCGCGCTCCAGCTCCTCGGGCGCGGTCCTGCGCTTCTCGTGGAGGAGGTAGTACCGGTCGCTCACCTCGGTGTAGTACGCGCGCCAGAGCGCCGAGGCGACAGGGGAGTCGACGGCTTCGGGGGCGACGGCCCAGGAGGCGGTCTCTGCGGGACTGTTCTCGACGTGGCTCATGTGACCCATGTGACCCATGTGACTACTCATGGAGGCCATTCTCGGGACGCGACTGCCGTGGCCCGCAAGCGAATTAAGCCCTGAGGGCCTTCACTCCCGGCCTCAGTCCTTGCGCCCGGTGGCGGCGACACTGACGCCGAGCCCGATCATGGTGAGCCCGCCGACCCCGCCGATCATCGAAAGGCGCCGCGGCGAGTGCGCGAACCAGCCGCGCGCGGTGGACGCGACCAGGCCCCACACGCTGTCGCAGGTCACGGCGATGGCGTTGAAGACGAGCCCGAGCACCAGCATCTGGAGCATGACGTGCCCCTGCTCCCGGTCGACGAACTGCGGCAGCACGGCGGCGAAGAACACGATGGTCTTGGGGTTGGCCACACCGACCGCGAACCCCTCCCACAACGTACGCAGCCCGCTGTGCGCAGGGCCTTCACCGGTGAACGCGGCGTGCAGCGAGGCGCGTTGGCGCACCGCCTTGACCCCGAGGTAGACGAGATAGGCGGCGCCGAGCAGCTTCAGGGCGGTGAAGACGACGATCGAGCGCTCCACGACGGACCCGACTCCGAGGGCCACGGCCACGACGAGGACGTAGGCGCCGATCGTGTTCCCCACGACGGTGGTCAACGCGGCCCGACGCCCCTGCGCCAGTGCCCGCCCGATCACGAACAGGACGCTGGGCCCGGGGATCACGATCAGCAGGAACGACATGGCCGCGAAGGCGAGTATCCGGTCGGTGGACATCATGGGGCCCATCGCACCACGGGAGCGCGCCGCGCCGGTATCGCTTTTCCGGGCCCGGCCCAGCCGCTCGCCGCCGGCCGCGCCGCCGCCCTGGTGCGCCGACTTCATCGGGCTCACCGGCGCTGCTTTCAGTTTGCCCTGACACGGGTCGGCGTCTCGTGCACAGTTATGGCATGGCGGAGGAGAATTTCGAGCCCCGGAGACCTCGTGCGCGAGCTCATCTATTTGTCTGACAGCAAGCTGCAACAGTTCATGCCGAAGCCGCGACGGTGGCGAGGGCCTGAAAGTGCCAAGATCGTTACGCCGCTCGGGGAGTTGAACCTGTCACCGCGAACAACTGACCCGATCGAGGCGCGCGCCAAGCACTTCGAACGAGTGGTTGAACACATTGAACTAAACGCTCGGTGGTTTCAGACAGCGCGACATCAGGCGGGGCAGTGGATTTGGTTTGAGGCGCCACTTAACTATGTCAACATTCCTGCCGAGGGAAAGGGCGCACTGCTCTTCGTGGATCCAGAGGGTGCGTACGAGCAGGGCTACCCGCGCTCTTCCCCTTGCCGACTTCTCCTGCATGGGTCAATCACAAACCTCATTGCCGCCCAGTCGGCAGTAGTTGATGCCTCCCTTCCCACGCAGGAGGAGGTAGGGCAAGAAAGTGCAGCCAGGTTCGATGCATTCCTCGAAGGGCTCCGGGACTCGCGCAGTCCAAGCGATCCAACGTGGTTCATGGCTCGGCTGGCTGCACTCCATGACGCGAACCTCGAGGCGAATGTTGAGGCAAGATCACTGCTGGGGGAATTGCGAGACACGCAAAACCCCATGCTGAGCCTCACGGCAACCTTGCCCCTGAGCGACTCTATCGAGTCCCGGCGCCCAAGCGAGAAGCTCCAACGCGGCGTTGAGGAATTGGTGCATTCCATCGACCGGCAGGTGATTCCCGAGACAGCTTCGTGGGTCCAGGGGTACGCCCGCGTGTCAGCGCACATTCACCTCGGCCGTCCTCGCCGAGAATTCACACAATACCTGGTGGCCAGTCCGCTGTACGTGGAGCGAATGATGGAGCCGTAACCAATCCGCAGCGTCACATTCATGGTGCAGGACGACGCGAAACATCGCAGCGCCTTCGATGGACTACCGCTGAGAGAGCTACTGGCTCTTGGGCGCTGCCTGCTGCACGACCTCGAAAGACCACACCGCGGCGCTGCTTGACGCCGGCTTCGGACGGTCGCCGCCGCCCTGGTGGGCCGGCTTCATCGGGCCTTCCATCCACGCTTGGAACGACTCCTCGTCACGCCACCGCGTGTACACGAGATAGTCGTCTGTGCCCTCGATGGGGCGGAGAAGCTCAAACCACTCGAAGCCGTCGGAGTTCTCCACGGCGCCGGCGCGGGAGGCGAAGCGCTTCTCAAGGGTTTCCCGCTGCTCGGCGGGAACGGTCAGCACATTGATCTTCACGATGCTCATGCGCCCATCCTCGCGCATGCCCCCGACGAGCTCGGTCCGGGTGGCGTTCGCTCGGTCATGCGTCCATTGTTCCAAGGTCCCGTGCTTTCGCGCGAGGGGCGCTTTAGGATGCGGCGGCGCGGTGCGGAGCGGGTCGGGGTGCGTTCCGGGGTGCGTGTCCGGTCGTCGAGAGTGGGGGCGTACGTGCTGGAGCTGACCATGGCCCTGTTGTCCGGGGCGGACGAGGGGGCGACGGCGGGCATGCTCATGGCCGACGCCCCTAGCGCGCCGGGTTCCGTGCTGCGGGTGGGGCGTGATCCCGGCCGCTGCCGCCTTGTGCCGCCCGATGACTGGCTGTTCGTCTCGCGCACCCATCTGGAGTTCCGCTGCGGGACCGACGGGGGTTGGACCGTCACCTGGCTGCGCGGGTCGCATCCCCAGCCCGCGTCGGAGGTGCGGCTCACGGTGGACGGCGTGGCGGCGCCTCTTGAGTACGGCGGAACGGCGCCGCTGGCCCGGGGCGGGTCCGGTGACGTCGTCGTCCAGGACCGGGCCGGTGGTCCTCGCAGCGTCAACGTCGGCTTCTATGTGGAGGGTTGAGGGCGGAGAGGGCTGAGGGGTGGGGGCTTCTGCTCAGTCCAGTACGCGGGCCAGTGCCAGGCCGTCGTAGCCCTTCGTGCCCACCGTCTGCAGCGCCGTGCCGCTCAACTTCGGGTGCCCGGCGATGATGTCGAGTGCGCTGCGCGTGCCCAGTACGCCGGGGTCGGTGCTGTCGGCGTTGGCCACCTCGCCGCTTCGTACGACGTTGTCGATGATGATGAGGCTGCCGGGGCGGGTGAGCTTGAGCGACCACTCCACGTAGTGCGGGTTGTTGACCTTGTCCGCGTCGATGAAGACCAGGTCGAAGGGGGCCGCGTCCTCGGCCACCAGTGCGGCGAGCGAGTCGACGGCCGGGCCCACCCGGACCTCGGTGAGCTTGTCGAGGCCGGCGCGGGCGAGGTTGCCTCGGGCCACGTCGGCGTGGACCGGGGAGTACTCCAGGGTGATCAGGCGGCCGTCCGCGGGCAGGGCGCGGGCCAGCCAGATCGTGCTGTAGCCGCCGAGCGTGCCGATCTCGAGGATGCGGTGCGCGCCCTGGATCTGGGCGAGGAGCTGGAGCAGCTTGCCCTGGTTCGGCGCGACGCTGATCTGCGGCAGACCGGCCGCGTCGCTGTCGTGCAGGGCCGCGGTCAGGGCCTCGTCGCTGGGGGTGAGCAGATCGGTGAAGTAGGTGTCGACCGCGGTCCATTGCTGCTGGGTCATGAGGGCCTTTCCGAGGGTTCGTTAGGTTCGCTAACGATGTTAGTGGGGCGGGGGTCGATTGTCAGTGGGGACTCGCATACTGGGGTGGTCGGGCTGTGTTGGCGGGACGCGGGCTGTGAGCTGCGGGGGGTTGGGATGACGTACGGGACCGGGCAGTTGTTGCCCGCGGTGGCGATCCGGGGGCTTGCCGATCGGTGGCTGCCGCTGATGGCTTCGCCGGGAGAGGGAGAGGAGCAGGGGCAGGGGCAAGGGGGTGGCGCGGGTGCGGGGGACTTCGCCTGCTCGCCCGCCGGGCTGTGGCTCGCGCTGGCCGCCGTCGCGGTGGGCGCGCGGGAGGAAACCGCCGGGGAGCTGCGGGAGTTGCTCGGCGTCGCGGGTGAGGAGGCCGCCGGTGTGGTCACGGGAGCCGCGCGGGCGCTGGCCGGCACGGACGCGGTGGCCGTCGCCACCCGGGTGTGGAGCCGGGTTCCGGTGTACCGCGCCTATCGGGAGGCGCTGCCGGACGTGGGGTTCGGGCCGATGGATCCGGACGGCATCGACGCGTGGGTCCGGGAGGCGACGGGCGGTCTGATCGAGCGGCTGCCGGTGGTGATCACTCCGGATGTGCTGCTCGTTCTCGTCAACGCGCTTGCGCTCAAGGCGCGTTGGGAGATCCCCTTCGAGGGGGCGGGCACGCGGGACCAGGACTTCACGGACGCGCTCGGCGTGCGGCACCGGGTGCCCACCATGCACCGGCCCGTTCCGCTGAACTGCGCCTGGACGGTGGGCGGCGCGAGCGTCGTCGAGCTGAAATGCCGGGCGGAGGGCGGGCGGGCGCCTGCGCGGGTGCGGTTCGTGCTGGGTGAGCCGGGGGCGGGGGCCGCCGAGGTGCTGCCGCTCGCCTGGGCGCCGGAGGGGCGGTGGACCGGGATCGACGCCGAGCAGATCAACATGGCGGTGCCGCGGATGTCCTTGCGTACGCGGATCGACGCGACGGAGCAGTTGGCCGCGCTGGGGGTGCGGTGGGCCATGGGCGAGGGAGCCGACTTCTCCGGGATGTCGCCGGAGCGGCTCGCGATATCGCAGGTGGTGCAGGAGGCGGTGGTGAAGGTCGCGGAGGAGGGGGTTGAGGCGGCGGCGGTTACTGCTGTGCCGATGGCGCCTGGCGGTGCGTATGTCCCTCGACGGATCGAGTGGATCGCCTTTAACCGGCCGTTCGGGGTTGTGGTGCTGGACGGGGCGGGGGAAGTGCCCTTGTTTACTGCTTGGCAGGCGGGGGTGCCGGGGTAGGGGCGGGATGTTTTGTCCCCAACCCCGCCCCTTCCCGGCTGCATCTATTGGCGGCTCCGCCGCGGGCCGCTCGGCGCAGGGGCCTTGGTTGCCGTCATCACCGGCTTCGCCGAGTTCGTCCTCAAGCGCCGGACGGGCTGAAACGCGCCGGACGGGCTACTTTTCCACCGCCGGCGGCGAACCCGGCAGCGGACGCCCCGCGCTTTCCCTCATGAACCACACCGCGACGCCGCCCACCACGGCCGCGGCCATCATGTAGTACGCGGGCATCATCATGTTGCCCGTCGCTCCGATCAGTGCCGTCACGACCAGCGGTGTCGTACCTCCGAAGATCGACACGGAGATGTTGAAGCCGATGGAGAGCGAGCCGTAGCGGACCTTGGTCGGGAAGAGGGCGGGGAGTGTCGACGGCATCGAGGCCGTGAAGCAGACCAGGAGCAGGCCGAGCGCCGCCATGCCCAGGCCGATCGCCCAGAGCGAGCCCTGGCGGATCAGGAGCAGGGCGGGGACGGAGAGGAGCAGGAAGCCCGCGCAGCCCGCCGCGATCACCGGGCGGCGGCCCACCCGGTCGGTCAGTGCGCCCGCGAACGGCTGGGCGCACATCATCAGCGCCATCACGGCGAGGATGACCAGGAGGCCGTGCGTCTCGTCGTACTTGAGCTCGCTCGTCAGATAGCTCGGCATGTACGACAGCAGCATGTAGTCCGTGACGTTGAAGACCAGGACCAGGCCCATGCACAGGAGCAGCGACTTCCACTGGCCCGTGACCATCTCGCGCAGGCGCACCTTCGGGCGGGACTGCTCGTCCTTGTGCGCCTTCTTGAGCTCCGCCGCGAACGCCGGGGTCTCCTCCAGCTTCATCCGCAGGTAGAGGCCGATCAGACCCATCGGGCCCGCGATCAGGAACGGGATGCGCCAGCCCCAGGAGAGCAGGTCGTCCGTGGACAGGAGCGCCGTCATCAGCGTGACCAGGCCCGCGCCGCCGATGTAACCGGCCAGCGTGCCGAACTCCAGCCAGCTGCCGAGGAAGTCCCGCTTCTTGTCGGGGGCGTACTCGGCGATGAAGGTGGACGCACCCGCGTACTCACCGCCGGTCGAGAAGCCCTGCACCAGGCGCGCGACCAGGAGCAGGATCGGGGCGCCCACGCCGATGGAGGCGTAGGAGGGGATCAGGCCGATCGCGAACGTGCCCGCCGCCATCATGATCATGGTGAGGGCGAGGATCTTCTGGCGGCCGATGCGGTCGCCGAGCGGGCCGAAGACCATGCCGCCGAGCGGGCGGATCAGGAACGCCGCGGCGAAGGCGCCGAAGGTGGAGAGAAGCTGGGCCGTGGGGTTGCCCGAGGGGAAGAAGACCTTGCCCAGCGTCACGGCGATGTAGCTGTAGACGCCGAAGTCGAACCACTCCATCGCGTTGCCGAGTGCGGCCGCCTTCACCGCCCGCTTGACCAGCGCCGGGTCGACGACGGTCACGTCCGCCGGGGTGGGCGCGGACGGAGGGGCCTGGGTCTGCGGAGCTACGGGTGCGACGGGTGCGGCTGCCGGCAAGGGTTCGCTCGCCTGCCTCTCGGTTGACGACAAGGACAGAGCCGCCCAGCGAGGGGCGGCCCGCGAACGACCATAGGTGTAGGTGGCATCGTTACGTTCGGTGCCGGGTCAACCGCATGCCGTTCGTAAAGTGCCGCTATCCAGGGCAAATGGTTCCGCTTGTGACGGTGGCGAGAAGGTGCCCTTGTGATCTATGTCGCGCCTTGTTCGGGGAACCGCGGCAGGGGGTCCGGTCGCTCATCTCATGGACGGGTGGTGGACAGTTCGTGGAGAGCGGGCGGTGTCCGGGACGAAACCGGCGGTTAGGAAGTCTGCACAAAAGCCGGTAGAAAGCGGTGTGGCTGACAGGTGAAATGCGGGTTGCGCGCGTCTCATCTGAGGGCGCGGCCTCATCTGAGGGCGCGGCCTGATCCGAGGGCGCGAGCCCTCAGGAGCCGACTGCACCTCTCGGAGCAGCCGACTGCACAGTTCGGGGCCGACGGAGAACTCCCGGAGCCGACCGGACGTTGGGACCGAGCAGAGACGACGAGCGGGGCGGGAGGGCCGACGGCGAGTGGCGAACGTTGAGCACGGAGGACCGGGAAATGCCTTTGGGACCGGGACGACCGGCACACCGAAGGCGCGGATCGGGGCGGTCCGTGTCGCCCTCTGGCTGATCGCCGCCGTACTCGCGGTACGGCAAGCGGCCGTCGTCCTGCGTACACCGAAGGGTGAGCGGCTCACCGACCTGGAGACCTGGATCGGCCCGGACGGCGTCCTGCACGTGAACGGCTCCTTCTACGACGCGGACAAGTTCACCGGCACCCCGTTCGCCGGACTCGTGCTCAAGCCGTTCTCCCGCGCGGCCGAACAGGCGCTCGGCTGGGGCTGGACGTTCGGCACGCTGATCCTGGTCGTGATCCTCGGTCTGGTCGCCGCCCGTGCCCTGCCGCAGCCGGTCTCCCGGCGCACCTCGCTGCTCGCCGCGCCCATCGCGATCTGCCTCCTGATGCTGTCGCTCCCGGTGCGCAACACGCTGTATCTCGGCCAGACCAGCATCATTCCCGTGCTGCTCGTCCTGCTCGGGTGCTTCGCGGTCCGCGGGGAGCGGGCCAGCGGCATCCTCATCGGCATCGGGGCCGCGCTGCAGCCCACCATCCTGCTCTTCGCCGCCCTGTTCTGGTTCACCGGCCGCAGGCGCGCATCGGCCTCCGCCGGCGCCACCTTCCTCGCCGTCACCGCCGTCTCCTGGGCCGCGATGCCGCACGACTCCTGGGCGTACTGGGTGCATCACCTGGCGGGCGCAGGTCTGGGTGCGAGCCCGGACGGTGTCGCCAACCAGTCGCTGCACGGCGCGCTGCTCCGGTTCGGCCTCGAAGGTCCCCTTGAGATCGGCCTCTTCGTCGTCCTGAGCGCGGCCGTCGTCTGGTTCGGCCTGCGCCGTGCGGTCCACTACGCCAAGGACGGGCAGCTCCTGCTCGCCGTCGCCATCACCGGCTGTGTCGCGGTCGTGGTGTCGCCGACGACCTGGCAGCACCAGCTCCTGTGGGTGCTGCTCGCGGTGGTCGGCCGGGCCGGCAAGAAGCAGTCCGACCGGTACATGTGGCCGGTTGCCGTCGTCCTGGTGTCGACGCTTCCGGCCAAGATGATGCTGCCGAACATGCCGGTCGTGGAGCCCATCCGCGACAACGTCGTGCTGATCGCCGCGCTCGCCGCCGCCACCGTCGTGCCGTTCCTCTCCCGCGCGGCCCCGCAGTACCAGGAGCCGATCCCCACCGACTACGCCGAGCCCGTGCCCGCGCGCTGGAGCTGGGTGCCGCTGTTCCCGTTCTGGCGGCGGGTCACGACCCGGCCGAACCTGCTCCTCGAACTGCTCCTGATCCGCGTCGGCTACTCCGCCTACCAGCAGGCGCGGCTCGCCGCGACGGGCGGCACCAACTCGGGCGGGCGGGCCACCGCAGAGCAGCACGGCGAGCAGATCTACTCGATCGAGCAGTTCCTGCACATCGACATCGAGCACTGGGTCAACCACGCGGTGGTGAAGGTCGACTGGCTCGAGGAGTTCTTCAACTTCTACTACACGTCGTTCCACTTCGTGGTGCCGCTGACCGTCCTCGGAGTGCTCTACGCCCGGCGCCCCGCCGACTACCGCTGGGCACGCTCCGCGCTCGGCTTCGCGACGCTCCTCGCGCTCGTCGGGTTCTGGCTCTACCCCCTTGCCCCGCCCCGCCTGATGCCCGGCCTCGGCTTCATCGACACGGTCCACGGCGTGCAGGACTTCACCCAGCCGGACTACGGCACGCTGACCGCGCTCACCAACCAGTACGCGGCGATGCCCTCGCTGCACTTCGGCTGGTCGCTGTGGTGCGGTGTGGTCATCGTGGCCCTCGCGCCGAAGTGGTGGATGAAGGCGCTCGGCCTGCTGCACCCGCTGTTCACGGTCTCCGCGATCGTCGCCACCGGGAACCACTGGGTCCTGGACGCGGTGGGCGGCGCGACCGTCGTCGGCGCGGGCTTCGGCATCGGCTACCTCCTGGCCGGGCCCCGGGTGAGCAGGACCCTGAAGGTGGCGACGGGCTCGGAGCCGGTCATCGACATGACGAAGGACTCGGCGAAGGACCGTACCCCGAGCTGATCCTGTACGTCCCCGGGGCGGACACCGTGAGCCGGGTGAAGTCGCCCTGCCGCTTCAGACAGGCGCCCTCCGCCCGGAGCCACGGCGAGTACACCAGGCGCAGCGTCACCGGCTCGCTCGTGGGGACGCGGACCACCATGGCCGAGCCGGTGGAGCGGACGACGGACGCGGGCTTCGAGACCATCGGCACCGGGTCCTTCACCCGGAACACCCGCCAGTGCGCGTCCCGCCACACCGGTTCGAGCCACTTCGGGCCGCTCGCCACGAGCGCCGCCTCGTCCTCGGCGAACCCGTCGGGCTTGCCCGAGGGCAGCACCACATAGCCGACCGCCCACTTGTCCAGCCACGCCCGGTAGGTGGCGGCCGAGAACGACCCGTCGTAGAAGAGCCGGCCGCGCTCGATGTCGAGCTGCCGGTTCCAGCCGCGCGCCATGTTCACGTACGGGGCGAGCGCCGTGGCCTCGCGGTGGTTGCGGGCCGGGACCACCTCCACGCGCCCCCGGTCGGCGCCGAGCCGCTCCAGCTCCGCGACCACGCCCTGGGTGTCGGCGGCCCACTTCGGCACGGTCGTCGACACCGTCAGATCGTCCGCCGTCTTCTGCGTGACCCAGGCCGTGGACAGCACGAGCGCGACGACGAGCACGGCCTTGCGTACGCGGGTCAGCGCGGGCATCAGGAGCGCGCCGAGCAGCGCCGCGGGCGCGAGCAGCTCGGCAAGGCGCTCCACGTTCGTGCCGATCGGGGAGGGGATCAGATACGTCAGGACCGTCCCGGCCGCGTACACACCGGCCCCCCATCGCAGCACCCGCCACTCGCGCGGAGCCGCCACGATGAGCGCCAGGCTGAACACCACGGGCGGGAAGATCCGGTCGAACGGCATCAACTGCTCGCCGGTGAACGGGAAAAGGACGGTGGTCGCGCCCACGACAAGCACCGGCGGCGCGATCAGCGCCGCGGCCCGCACCGAGTCGCGTACGAGGAAATAGGCGGCGCCCGCCACCACGAGGAAGAGCCCCGCCACCGGACTGGACATGGCGGCAAGGGCCCCGCACACCACGGCGGCCCCCACGCGCCGCTCCCGCACGAGCATCAGGCACGCGGCGAACCCGAAGGCGATGCCGAGCGCGAACGTCGTGCGCCCCGATGCGACGTTGCACCACACCGCGAGCGAGGCGAGCACCGCGGGCCACAGCGGGCGCCGCATCCCGGTGCGTTCGACCAGCGCGGCGACCAGCCAGGCACCGGCGACGCCCGACACCACCGTCACCGTCTTCACGCCCACGGCGGCCATCAAGTAGGGCGAGATCAGGGAGTAGTTGGCGGTGTGCATGCCGCCGTACCAGAACAGGCCGTACGCGGCGGCCCCGTGCTCGGAGGCGAAGCGCGCCCAGGCGTACTGGGCCGCCAGGTCGCCGCCGCCGGTGGCGAGCCACGCTGCCCACACCGCGTACAGCGGAAGCGTGGGCAGGGTGGCGAGGAGCGGGATCCGGTGGCGTCGGCAGAAGGCGCGGAGGGAGGTCTTCCGCTCCGTGGGCGTGCTGCCCGATGGCGCGAGGGAGAAACCGGCGGAGGCCACGGCACCGTTTCCGTTCGAAGTCTTGGAGAGGCAACGTTTACTTCTCAAGACGCGTAACGCAACGGAAACGTTGGCTTTGAACCGCACCTGGCCGGATATGCCACCCGGATGCGGCCTTGGCCCCGGATGCCGCCAGGGGGAGGCAGGGGCAGGGCGTAGGGGGGAGTCGCCCCTGCCTCCCTGGCAAGCAGGTCAGCCCGTGCTGACCTGCAGTTCCTTGACGCCGTTCAGCCAGGCCGAGCGGAGCCTGCGGGGGTCGGAGACCAGTCGCAGATCGGGCAGCGCGTCCGCGACCGCGTTGAAGATGAGGTTGATCTCCAGGACCGCGAGCGACTTGCCGAGGCAGAAGTGCGGGCCTCCGCCGCCGAAGCCCAGGTGCGGGTTCGGGTCGCGGGTGATGTCGAACTTCCCTGGCTCGTCGAAGACTTCGGGGTCGTTGTTGGCCGAGGAGTAGAAGATCCCGACGCGGTCGCCCTTCCTGATCGTCACGTCCCCGAGCTCGGTGTCCTGGGTCGCGGTGCGCTGGAAGGAGACGACGGGGGTCGCCCAGCGCACGATCTCCTCGGCGGTGGTCTGAGGGCGCTCGCGCTTGAAGAGCTCCCACTGCTCGGGGTGGGTGAGGAAGGCGTGCATGCCGTGGGTGATGGCGTTGCGGGTCGTCTCGTTTCCGGCCACCGCGAGCAGGATGACGAAGAAGCCGAACTCGTCGGAGGAGAGGTTGCCCTCGTCCTCGGCGGCCACCAGCTGGCTGACGATGTCCTTGGCCGGGCACTCCTTGCGGGCGGCGGCGAGGTTCATCGCGTACGAGACGATCTCCATGGCCGCCTCGGCGCCGACCTCCTCGGTGATCGCGTACTCGGGGTCGTCGTAGGCCGCCATCTTGTTGGACCAGTCGAAGATTTTCGTCCGGTCGTCCTGGGGCACGCCGATGAGCTCGGCGATGGCCTGGAGGGGGAGCTCGACGGCGACGTTCGTGACGAAGTCGAAGGAGCCGTCGGCCTTGGCGTTCGCCAGGGCCGTCTCGACGATGGAGCCCGCGCGGTCGCGCAGGGCGTCCTCCAGGGAGCGGATGGCGCGGGGCGTGAAGCCGCGCTGCACGATCTGGCGGACCCGGGTGTGCTCGGGCGGGTCCATGTTCAACATGATCATCTTCTGGACCTCGATCTGGTCCCGACTGATCGTCTCGTTGAACCGGATGACCGCGGTGTTGAGGTTCGAGGAGAACAACTCCGGGTGCGTGGAGACGTACTTGACGTCCGCGTGCCGCGTGACGGCCCAGTACCCCGAGTCGTCGAAGCCGGAGATGCGCGGCGGCTGGGCGATCCAGCGCACCGGTTCCGTCTGCCGCAGCTGGGCGAACTCCGGGAGGGGCACGCGCTCTTGGAGCAGGTCGGGGTCGGTGAAGTCGAACCCGTCGGGCAGCGCTGGACAGGGCATCGGCAACTCCAGGAGTTCAGTTCCGGTAGTGAGTCGTGGTGCTGAGTCGTGGTGCTGGGGCGTGGCTCTGTGTTCCGACTGTTCTGACGGTCCATCAGGAGATGCCCCGCAAGGTAGTAACGGGTTCTACAAGTGGCAAGGCCCGCGACGGGTCCGCTTTCGTGCAGGTAGTGCGCAAGGTGCGTGCAAGCCCCTTGCGGCGGTGGGGTCGGGCTCAGCAGACTGCATGCAGAACTAGAACGCGTACTAGTTCTCCGCGCGGGTGCCGGGACACTCCCGCGGGATGTGGATGGAGAGGACGCCCATGGCCGCGGAACCTGTCATCGTCGAAGCCGTACGCACCCCCATAGGCAAGCGCGGCGGCGCGCTCGCCAATCTCCACCCCGCCTATCTGCTCGGCGAGACCTACCGCGAGCTCCTCGGCCGCACGGGCATCCACGCGGACTGCGTCGAACAGATCGTGGGCGGCACGGTGACGCACGCCGGGGAGCAGTCCATGAACCCCGCGCGCACGGCCTGGCTCACGATGGGCCTTCCGTACGAGACCGCGGCGACGACGGTGGACTGTCAGTGCGGCTCGTCGCAGCAGGCGAGCCACATGGTGGCCAACATGGTCGCCGCCGGTGTCATCGACGTCGGCATCAGCTGCGGCGTCGAGGCGATGTCGCGCGTACCGCTGGGCTCGGGCTCCAAGCACGGTCCTGGGAAGCCCTTCCCCGAGGAGTGGAACGTCGACCTGCCCAACCAGTTCGAGGCGGCCGAGCGGATCGCCCGCAACCGGGGTCTGACGCGGGAGAACGTCGACTCGCTCGGCCTCATCTCGCAGGAGCGCGCCGCCACCGCCTGGGCCGAGGAGCGCTTCAAACGCGAGACGTTCGCCGTCCAGGTCCCCACGACGGAGGAGGAGCAGGCCGCGGGGCAGGGCATGTGGCGGCTCGTCGACCGGGACGAAGGGCTGCGGGACACGTCCATGGAGGGTCTTGAGCGGCTCAAGCCGGTGATGCCGACCGCCGTGCACACCGCGGGCAACTCCTCGCAGATCTCGGACGGCGCGGCGGCGATCATGTGGGCGTCGAAGCGGATGGCGCGGGCCCTGAAGCTGAAGCCGCGGGCGCGGATCGTGGCGCAGGCCCTGGTGGGCGCCGATCCGCACTTCCATCTGGACGGGCCGATCGACGCGACGCGGGCGGTCCTGGGCAAGGCGGGGATGTCCCTGAAGGACATCGACCTCGTGGAGATCAACGAAGCCTTCGCCTCGGTGGTCCTGAGCTGGGCGCAGGTCTTCGAGCAGGACCTGGAGAAGGTGAACGTGAACGGGGGTGCGATTGCGTTGGGGCATCCCGTGGGGGCGACCGGGGCTCGGCTCATCACGACCGCCCTGCATGAACTGGAGCGCCGGGACAAGGAGTTCGCGCTGATCACGATGTGCGCGGGTGGGGCCGTGGCCACGGGGACGATCATTCAGCGGCTGTAGGCCGCCGCGGAAGCCGAAAACGCCGGACAGGCTGGGAATTCCAGCCTGTCCGGCGTTTGAGGACGAACTCGGCGAAGCCGGTGATGCGCGGTGCGCAGAGCTTCGTTCAGGCGGCAGAGCCGAGGCTCAGTACCACCCGTTGGCCTGCCAGTGGGCCCAGGCGCCCGTCGGGCTGCCGTAGCGGTCGTTCATGTAGTCGAGGCCCCACTTGATCTGGGTCTCGGGGTTGGTCTTCCAGTCCGAGCCCGCCGAAGCCATCTTCGAGGCGGGCAGGGCCTGGACCAGGCCGTAGGCGCCGGAGGAGGAGTTCGTCGCCTTGTGGTTCCAGTGGCTCTCGTGCTCGACGATCTTGCTGAACGCCTGGTACTGCGCGGCGTCCGGGATCATCTTCTTCGCGATCGCCTGGGCCGAGGAAGGAGCCGCGGCGGGAGCGGCGGCCGGAGCGGCCGCCTTCGCCTCGGTCGGGGCGGCGGCCTGGGCCGGACCCGCCATGAGCACCATGCCGGTCGTGGCGGCGGCCAGGGCGGCACCGGTGAGGGCCTTCTTCGGGGTGGCGATGCGGCTCAGGAGCGTGGCGGACAAAGCGTGACCTTCCGTGGGGGACATGGTGTCGCGGGCACGCCGTGGGCCACGGGAGTGTGGCGGGTGGAATGCGTCGGCGCCCTGGGCCCTGAGGCCGTCGGCGCCGTGCGACTCGATCCAGAGAAACAGGGCTGCCGCGTCTCCGCAATGACCCCTTTTACTAGTGGATGTCGCATGTGCGCGGAAGGTCCTTCGTGTGACGTGGCTCTCAATCCCCAGGTCAGGGCGCATATTGGCGCGTCCGCGTCAAGACAAATGATCTACGACCCCGCCTAGTAGAGGACCAAGGTCCTGTGGGCCGCCTCACCGCGAAGGGACCCTTTCGGTCACGGAGAGCCGACGGCTGGCTACGCCTTCGGGCCCTCGAATGTGACCTGGGCCTCGAAGGCGGCCCGGCGCGTGGCCCGGCGCAGCGCCTTCAGGACGGCGGGACCGAGAGCGAGGCTCAGCAGGACGGTGACGACGGCTCGGGGCAGGTCCCAGCCGAGCGAGGTCGCCAGGCAGTACGCGATGAAGCGGCCGAGGTTCTCGCCGACGGGATCGCCGGGCACAAAGGAGACGCCGGTCGCGAGGCCGCCGAGGTAGGGCCAGCCCTGAAGGTTCATGACGGTGCCGTACAGGACGGACGAGATTGCCCCGTAGGCGGCGAGGAGCCACAGCTCGCCGCGCCCGCGCAGGGTGTCGGGGCCCGGCAGCAGCCCCGCGCCCATGCAGACCCACCCCATGGACAGCATCTGGAACGGCATCCACGGCCCGACACCGCCGGTGAGCAGCGCCGAGGCGAACATCGACACCGCACCGAGCACGAACCCGAACCCGGGTCCGAGCACGCGCCCGCTGAGCACCATGAGGAAGAACATCGGCTCGATCCCGGCCGTCCCCGCCCCCAGCGGCCGCAGCGCGGCCCCGGCGGCGGCGAGCACCCCGAGCATCGCGATGGCCTTCGCGTCGAGCCCGACATCGGCGATGGTCGCCACGACCACGGCGAGCAGCAGCGGCAGCAGCGCCGCGAACAGCCAGGGCGCGTCCTGGGCGTGCGCGCTCAGGCCCGAGTCCCTGCCCGCGATGAGCGGCCACCCGAAGGCCACGACACCGACCGCGCTGACGAGCGCGAGGGCGCCGATGGAGCGCGGGCCCAGGCGGATGGGCCGGGCCTGACGGGCGGCAGGAGAGGAGGTCACGCGGTATCGCCTCCCGCACCCAACGCGTCCCGTACCTCCGTGACCGTCAGCCACCGCTGCGGGGCCAGGATCTTGGTGGTCTGCGGGGCGAAGGACGGGGACGAGACGACGATCTCCGGGGTCGGGCCGTCCGCGACGATCTCACCGTCGGCGAGGATCGCCACCCGGTGGGCCAGTTCCGCCGCCAGTTCCACGTCGTGCGTGGCCAGGACGATCGCGTGGCCCTCGGCGGCGAGACCGCGCAGGAGCGTGACCAGACGGGCCTTGGCCGCGTAGTCGAGGCCACGGGTCGGCTCGTCAAGAAGGAGAAGGGGAGGGCGGGCCGTCAGGACGATCGCCAGGGCCAGGGTGAGGCGCTGGCCCTCCGAGAGGTCGCGGGGGTGGGTGTCGTCCGCGATGCCGGGGAGCAGCTCCGTGACCAGGGCGCGGCAGGTGCCGGGCGCCGCCGACGCGTCGTGGTCCGCCGCCGCGCACTCGGCGGCCACGGTGTCCGCGTACAGGAGGTCACGCGGTTCCTGCGGGACCAGGCCCACGTGGCGGATCAGTTCGCGGGGGCCCGTGCGGTGCGGGATCGCGCCGCCGACGCGGACCGACCCGGCCGCCGGTTCGAGCAGCCCCACCAGGGTCGACAGGAGCGTGGACTTCCCGGCGCCGTTGCGGCCCATCAGGGCCACCGTCTCGCCCGCGCGGACGGTGAGGTCCACGCGGCGCAGGGCCTCCACCCGGCCCCGGCGGACGGCAAGGCCGGAGACGCTCGCGGCGGCCGCCTCCGGGGCGTCGGTCTGCTTCGTACGTCGGAAGAGGCTCGGCCGGCCCGCCACCGGAGGCACAGCCCCGGCCTCCTCGCGCGGCCCGGCTGCGGCTCCGGCGAGCGCAAGGCGCTCCCGCAGCGCGCCCGCCCTGCGCCGCGCGTCCCGCACCGTCAGCGGCAGCGGTGACCAGCCGGCGAGACGGCCGAGGCCCACCACCGGCGGGTAGACCGGCGAGACGGCCATCAGCGCGGCGGGATCCCCGAGCACGGGAGCCTCGCCCGGCGCCCCGAGCAGCAGCACCTGGTCGGCGTACTGCACGACCCGTTCCAGGCGGTGCTCGGCCATCAGGACCGTCGTGCCCAGGTCGTGGACGAGCCGCTGCAGTACGGCGAGGACCTCCTCGGCGGCGGCCGGGTCCAGGGCCGACGTCGGTTCGTCGAGGACGAGGACCTGCGGGTGCGGCGTGAGCACCGAGCCGATGGCGACGCGCTGCTGCTGGCCGCCGGAGAGCGTGGCGATGGGGCGGTCGCGCAGATCGGCCAGGCCGAGCAGGTCGAGGGTCTCCTCGACCCGGCGGCGCATCACTTCGGGGGCGAGTCCGAGCGACTCCATCCCGTACGCGAGCTCGTCCTCGACCGTGTCCGTCACGAAGTGCGAGAGCGGGTCCTGGCCCACCGTGCCGACGACGTCGGCGAGTTCACGCGGCTTGTGCGTACGGGTGTCGCGCCCCGCCACGGTCACCCGCCCCCGCAGCGTGCCCCCGGTGAAGTGAGGCACGAGCCCGCTCACCGTGCCGAGGAGCGTCGACTTGCCGACCCCGGAAGGGCCGACGAGGAGCACCAACTCGCCCTCGGGCACGGCGAGATCGACCCCGCGCACGGTGGGCTCCGCGACCCCTACGTACGTCACGGAGACATCCTCGAAGCGGATCATGAGGGCTCCTTGGTGCGAGCGGGGGCGGGAACGGGAGCGGCGGAATCGGCGGGCACCGGCGCCACGAAGGCGGGCAGGAGGCCGATGAGGATCGCCGCGGCGGGCCACAGCGGCAGCGTCGGCGCCGTCAGGGGCACGATTCCGGGGTGCAGGGCGGACGCGTCGTACGAGGCGGCCCAGATCATCAGGCCCGCCACCGCGATGCCCGACCCGGCGACGAGCCAGGCGCGCACGCCCCAGGGGTCGGGGCGGTAGCGGGTGCGCACGGAGCGCCGGCCGCCCAGGCGAAGCCCCGCGAGGGCGGCGACGAGCCCGGCGGCCAGGACCGGCAGGCCGTAGCCCGTGCCTCCCTCGGAGAGCAGGCCGTACGTTCCCGCGCAGACGCCCATCAGACCGCCGAGAGTCAGGACGGCCGTGGTCCTGCGCACCCCGGCGGGGACCGGCGCGCTGCGGCCGAAGCCGCGCGCGTCCATCGCGGCGGCCAGGGCCACCGACCGCTCAAGGGCGCCTTCGAGGACCGGGAGCCCGACCTGGAGCAGCCCCCGGATGCCCTTGTCGGCGCGCCCGCGAAGGCGCCGCGCGGCACGAAGCCGCTGCACGTCCATGATCAGGTTCGGCGCGAACGTCATCGCGACGACGATCGCGACCCCCACCTCGTACAGCGCGCCCGGCAGCGACTTGAGCAGCCGGGCCGGGCTTGCGAGGGCGTTGGCGGCGCCGACGCAGATGAGGAGACCGGCCAGGCGCACCCCGTCGTAGAGCGCGAAGAGCAGTCCCTCGGCCGTCACCCGGCCCCCGATCCGCACGCCCTTCGCCCAGTCGGGCAGCGGCACCTCGGGGAGCGTCACGACGACATGGCTGCCGGGGATGGGGGAGCCGAGGACGACGGCGAAGACGAGCCGGATCGCGATCACGAAGAGGCCCAGCTTCACGAAGGCCCCGTACGACCTGGCCCACGGGGCGGACGTCCTGCGCGCCGCGACGACATAGCCCGCGACCCCGATGAGGAGACCGAGCAGCAGGGGATTGGTGGTCCGGGACGCGGCGACGCCGAGCCCGAGCGCCCACACCCACCAGGCGCCCGGGTGCAGCGCGTTGCTCCGGTGCGCCTCGGGGGCCAGACGCCTCCGCAGCGCACCGGGAGCGGTGCTCGGGTGATCGTTCATCGTGCGGGTCAGCCGCGTCGGCGGCGTGCCTGCCAGACGGCGGCACCGCCGAGCAGGGCGATGGCGGCCACGCCCGCGATCAGGCCGACGGAGGGGCCACCGGAGTCGCCCTTCTCCTCGCCGGACTCGCTCGACTCGCCCGCGGTCGGCTTCTTCTCCGCCTTCTCGGACTGCCCGTTGCCCGCGACCTGCTCCCCGCAGCCCGACTTCGGGTAGTCCGCGATGGCGCACAGCAGGGCGTTGCTGTCGTAGCGCAGCGGCTTGGCGACCGCGGCAAGGGCGTCCGCGCTCGTCGCGTCGTCGGCCACCTGCGCGCAGGCGGTACGCGGCTTCGGCGGACTCTCGCCGTCGGGGGCGTCACCCGGCGTGCCGAAGTCGACGACCAGGGCGATCCGCTTGCGGTCGTCCTTGGCGGGGGTCTTGGCGCAGATGGCGTCGAAGTCCGCGGCGCCGCGCGGCTTCGCGGCGTCCTTCGAGTCCTCGGACACGGAGAACCGGAAGCCCTGGACGGCACCGTCGTCGGGGTGGGCGGTGCTCGGCCCCTGACTCGCGTACGCCCACTTCGCGCCGTCCCGGTCCCAGAAGGACCAGTAGCGGTAGCCGGCGGCCTGGGCGGGGGCGGCGGCGAGGACACCGAACAGGGCGGCGAGAAGCGCCCCGATCACCAGGCGTCCGCACCGCGCGCGACCCCGCGTCACAGCTGCTGCTTCTTCTTGTTGCCGCTGTACAGGAAGCCGATGCCGATACCGGCGACCATGCCGACGCCGATGATCCACCAGATGCTCACGCCGCTGCCGTCGTCGCTGTCCTTCTTCTCGTCGGCGGCCTGGTCGGTCGCCTGCGGGGCCGGACCCTGCGCGTTGAGCTGCTTGACCAGGTCAGCGCCGCCGAAGTCGCGCGGGTCCATGCCCGCGGCGTGGGCGGCGAAGATCAGCTGGGCGTAGGCGGCGGGGCCTGACTTCTTGGCCCACTCGGCCGAGTTCTTCGCCAGCCACTGGGCCGACTTCTCGGCCTGCTTCTGCTGGCCGGCCGCGGCGAGCGCGAGCACGGAGTCCGCGGTGTTGCCCACGTCCGGCGGGACCTTGGTGCCGGGCAACGCCGACATCAGGTGGTCGTCGGTCTTGGCGAGGGTCTTCAGGAGGTAACCGGTGCCGTTCGCCGCAGCCTGCTCGGCGGTGTCCGCCTTCGCGCACTTCGGAGTGGCGGCCTCCTTATTGGCCGGGTCCACGATCAGGCCCTTGCCGTGGGCGCCGAGGACACCGGCCGCCGTGGCGTCCGCGTTCGGAAAGAGCTTGCCCGTCTTCATGTCGGCGAGGCCGAAGGCGCCGCCGTCCTTGCCGCAGCTCATCGAGAGGGCGGGCAGCGCGTCGTACGGGGACTTGCCGTCCTGGTTCTTCACCGACTGCGGCTTCTCGCCCGCCGCGGTCAGTGCGCCGATCACGATGCCGGTGGAGTTGGCGTCGGAGTCCATGCCGGGGCCGTAGCCCCAGCCGCCGTCCTTGTTCTGCACCGACTTCAGCCAGCCGACGCTCTTCTTGACGGCCTTGTCCTGACCGCCGAGCGCGGCGAGCGCCTGCACGGCGGACGCCGTCGCGTTGCTGTCGAACATCGTCTTGGAGTCGCACGGCTCGCCCGCGTCGGCGCGGTACGCGGCGAAGCCACCACTCGCGCACTGCTGGCCCGTGAGCCAGTCGACGGACTTCGCCGCGGGCTTCACACCGGCCGAGTCCTGGGCGAGCAGGGCGTACGACTGCCGGAACACCCCGTCGAACTTGGGGTCCGCGTCGCCGTACAGACCGGAAGGAAGGGCGGCGGAGGGCGACGGTGACGCACTCTCCGCGAAGGCGGCCGGGGCGGCGGCCGAACCGAACACGGCGACGGCGGCCAGGACCGCTGCGCTGCGGCGAACGTTCATGATGCGGCGGGTGCCTCTCCCTGCGGGGAGCGGGGCAGCACGGGCGCGTAGCGGGCACGGGCACCGGGCGGCTCCGGCTCCGTATACCTCGACGGTGCCGGTCGCCGGAGGTTCCGACGACGCGAGCCGGTCACGCTTCGTACCGGGCATTCCGGCTCACCGCTCGACGCGGTATACGGCTGCGGGTCAGCGCCGGATTCGCACCGGCTTCCCCCCGTACGGGCATGATGACGACGGGGCCACTCTACCGGCCCGTAGGGGGAGCGGCCCGGGGCGCCCGGCCCCCGGCAGGAGGGGCCCACGTCCCGGCCGGAGGTCACACCGCCCGGTACCGCACCGGATCGTTGCCCACCGCCTCCGCGCGCCCCAGCTTCACCAGGCGCCGCACATGGGCCTCGGCCTCGGAGACGGCGATGTTCCGTGAGCCGTAGCGGATCTCGGCCCAGGGGCGGTTCCACTCCATCTGCTCGGCGAGCTGCCAGGGCGTGAGGGGCTCGGCGAGGAGGGCGAGCAGGTCGGTGAGGCGCTCCTCGTGGTGGGCCAGGATCTCCCGCACGCGGGCCGGGGCGTCCGTGAACGCGTACTGGTGGGCGGGCAGCACCTCGGCGACCCCCAGGCGGCCGATGCGCTCAAGGGAGTCGATGTAGTCGCCGAGCGGATCCGTGACGGTCTCGTCGTCCGGGTCCTCGTACAGGCCGATGTGCGGGGTGATCCCGGGGAGCAGATGGTCGCCGGAGAACAGGCGGCCGTGTCCGGGCAGTCGCGCCGGGTGCTCCTCCTCCAGGTGCAGGCAGACGTGGCCCGGGGTGTGGCCGGGCGTCCAGATCGCGCGGAGCCTGCGCCCCGGCAGTTCGAGCAGCTCGCCCGGAGTGATGTCGCGGTCGGGGAGCGCGGCGGCCATGCCGGGAAGGCGGGGCGCGCGGCCCGCGTCCCGGGCGGCGATGAGGGGGCCCAGGTGGTCGGCGGGGGCGCCCGCGGCCGTCAGCTTCTCCACCATGTAGTCGAACCAGCGCGCGGGCGGCCCGGACCGCGTGCGGCGTACGACCGACGCGTCCGCCTCGTGCATCGCGATCCACGCGCCCGACGCCTCGCGGACCTTGGCCGACAGGCCGTGGTGGTCGGGGTGGTGGTGGGTGATGACGACGCCGTGCACCGCGTCGGGGGACGTGCCGCAGGCGGCGAGGCCGGTGGCGAGCGCGTCCCAGGACGTGGGGTCGTCCCAGCCTGTGTCGACGAGGACCGGCCCTGCGTCGGTGTCCAGGAGGTGGACGAGCGTGAAGCCCAGGGGGTTGTCCGGGATCGGGACCTTGATGCTCCACACGCCCCCGCCGTGCTCGGTCACCTGCGGGTCGGTCACCTGCGTCATCGGGAGCCCTCATCTCTCGTCGGCTGCGCGGCCACGACCACGGCCCCCACCACCATAACTAGAACTAGTTCCAATGATCGCCCAAGTCGACTGTTTCGACAGGCTACTTGCACCTTGCTCTCCGTGGACTACTGGAACTAGAACTGGTATCAGTTCTGAAACACAGTCCTGAAACAGTGTCAGAAAGCGTGCCGCGCAGGCGGAATCCCGCAGGAGGCAGTCAGCCATGACCGAGCTCGTGGAACACGGACAGCTTTTCATCGGCGGGGAGCTGGTGGACCCCCTCGGCAAGGACGTCATCGAGGTGATCTCGCCGCACACCGGCCAGGTCTTCGCGCGGGTGCCGCACGCCGCGCCCGCCGATGTCGACCGGGCCGTCGCCACCGCGCGCAAGGCGTTCGACGAGGGGCCCTGGCCCCGGATGACGCTCGACGAGCGGATCGAGGTCATCACCAGGATCAAGGACGCGATCGCCGTACGGCACGAGGAGATCGCCCGTGTCATCAGCTCCGAGAACGGCACCCCGTACACCTCCAGCATCATGGTGCAGGCCCTCGCCGCGATGATGGTCTGGGACTCGGCGCTCACGGTCGCCAAGAACTTCACGTACGAGGAAGCCCGCGACGGAGCCCTCGGCAAGATCCTCGTGCGGCGCGAGCCGGTGGGTGTCGTGGCGGCCGTCGTCCCGTGGAACGTCCCCCAGTTCACCGCGGCGGCCAAGCTCGCGCCCGCGCTGCTCGCCGGGTGTCCGGTGATCCTCAAGACCTCGCCCGAGGCGCCGCTCGACGCGTACATACTCGCCGACATCGCCACCGAGGCGGGGCTGCCGAAGGGCGTGCTCTCGATCATCTCGGCGGACCGCGAGGTGAGCGAGTACCTCGTCGGGCACCCCGGCATCGACAAGGTGTCCTTCACCGGCTCCGTCGGCGCCGGCAAGCGCGTCATGGAGGTCGCGGCCCGCAATCTCACGCGCGTGACCCTGGAGTTGGGCGGCAAGTCGGCCGCGGTGATCCTGCCGGACGCGGACGCGGCGACCGCGGTAGCGGGCATCGTCCCCTTCGCCTGGATGATCAACGGCCAGGCCTGCGTGGCCCAGACCCGCATCCTCGTGCCCCACTCCCGCTACGACGAGTTCGCCGAGGCCTTCGCCGCCGCGGCCTCCGCGCTCAAGATCGGCGACCCGCTCGACCCGGAGACCGAACTCGGCCCGCTCGTCGCCCAGCGCCAGCAGCAGCGCTCGCTCGACTACATCCGCATCGGCCAGGAGGAAGGCGCCAAGATCCTGACGGGCGGCGGCCGTCCGGCCGGGCTCGACGACGGCTGGTACGTCGAGCCGACGCTCCTGGGCAGCGTGGACAACTCGATGCGCGTCGCCCGCGAGGAGATCTTCGGCCCGGTCATCTGCCTTCTTCCGTACGGCGACGAGAGCGAGGCAGTGAAGATCGCCAACGACTCCGACTACGGGCTCAGCGGCAGCGTCTGGACGGCGGACGTGGAGCGCGGCATCGACATCGCGCGGCGGGTGCGCACCGGGACGTACTCCGTGAACACCTTCAGCCTCGACATGCTCGGCCCGTTCGGCGGCTACAAGAACTCCGGTCTGGGACGGGAGTTCGGGCCCGAGGGGTACGGCGAGTACTTCGAGCACAAGATGATCCATCTCCCGGCGGGCTACGAAGGGGCGGGTGCCTGATGGGTGACCGCTGGCACGTCGAGGTGGACCGGTCGGTCTGCATCGGCTCCGGGATGTGCGTGATCACGGCGCCGGGCGGCTTCGCGCTCGACTCCGCCCGCCAGTCGCACCCCGCGGACCCCGAGACCGACGCCAACGAGAAGGTGCTCGAAGCGGCCGAGGGGTGCCCGGTCGAGGCGATCACCATCACGTTGTCCGGCAGCGGGGAGGTCGTTTTTCCGCCGGAGGAGTAGCGGAGTTCGCACCGGCAACGGGCTTTACTCCCGTGACGCCGTCCGCACCGGTTTGTGTGGGTCCTGTGTTCATTATGTGCGCTCGAACGTGTGCGAACAGGACTTTACCCATGCGTTCCGCATGCCCGATCGATGACATCCGTGACTGTCCGTCCCCTTTGCGGCCTGGAACTCTCTGACCCAGACGACATGGGGAGGGGACGCCGTGGACAAGCGGTACGAGGTCTACTGTCTGGCCGACAGGTACTTCTACGAGACTCCGGACCGCTTGTCCGTGGGCGGCACCGCCGCCGCTGCCCCGTACGCGACGGCGGAGCGCGCCGTCCCGGACGGCTGGCGCTCGGTGCGTGCGGGGGACTGGCTCTCGATCGTCCCGGTCGACGCCGAAGGGGAGGCGCGCCCCGCCCCTCAGCAGGGCTGGAAGGTCCACGCCTCCGCGACCCTGGGCAACGCCGACCGCATCGGCGCGATCATCTGGGACTACTGCGTGGAGCGCTCCGTCCCCTTCAAGTTCGTGCCCGCCGCCCACCTCCTGCACCTGCGCAACAGCAAGTACGCGGGGCGCGACAACAGTGGCAAATTCGCCACGATCTACCCGGCCGACGAGGAGCAACTGCACGCTGTCCTGAATGAGTTGGGCAAGCTGCTCGAAGGTTTCGAGGGTCCCTACATCCTGACCGACCTGCGCTGGGAACAAGGGCCGCTCTACGTCAGATACGGGGCCTTCACGCGGCGCATGTGCGACAACGGCAAGGGCACGCTCGTGCCCGCCATCGAGGACGCCCGGGGCGTGCTCGTGCCCGACTCCCGCGACCCGGCCTTCCGGGTGCCCGAGTGGGTGACGCTGCCCGCGTTCCTCGAACCCCAGCTGGCCGCCCGCAACACGACGACCGTCGGCGACCTGCCGTACCGCATCGAGAAGGCCCTGCACTTCTCCAACGGCGGCGGTGTCTACGCGGGAACCGACACCCGCGACGGCCGCAAGGTCGTCCTGAAGGAGGGCCGGCCGCACGCGGGCCTCGCCGCCGACGGCGCCGACGCCGTCGCCCGGCTCGAACGCGAGAAGACCGCCCTGGACAAGCTGTCGGGCCTCGGTGTCGCTCCCGAGGTCCGGGACTGGTTCCTGCTCGGCGACCACCGCTTCCTGGTCATGGACTTCGTCGAGGGCACCACCCTCAACTCCTTCTTCGCCCACCGGCATCCGCTCCTGGTCAGTAGGCCCGACCCCAAGGACATCGCCGACTACACGGCCTGGGCGCTGCGCATGCACCGCCGCGTAGAGGAGGCCGTCACCGCCGTGCACGAGCGCGGCGTCGTCTTCAACGACCTCCACCTCTTCAACATCATGGTCGCGCCCGACGAACAGACCGTGTCCCTCCTCGACTTCGAGGCGGCAGGCTCCGTGGGTGACTCGGGACGCCAGGTCATGGCGCACCCCGGATTCGTCGCGCCGCCGGACCGCACCGGCACGGGCGTCGACCGCTACGCCCTCGCATGCCTGCGGCTCGCCCTCTTCCTGCCGGTCACCTCGCTGCTCGCCGTCGACCGGGGCAAGGCCGCGCATCTGGCCCAGATGATCGCCATCGAATTCCCGGACGTACCGGCGGAGTTCCTGGCCGACGCGGTGGCCGAGATCGAGCGCGGCGGCACCGATGAGCAGGCGCCGGTCCTCGACGCGGGAGCGCCGATGGCCCTGGACGGGGGCGGCCCGGAGCGGAGCGGGACCGGCGCCACCACGGCGGCGAGCACGTCCACGGTGTTCGTCGACCCGGCCGACTGGCCCTACAGCCGCGACTCGATGGTCAAGGCGATCCTCGCATCGGCCACCCCCGAGCGCGACGACCGCCTCTTCCCCGGCGACATCGCCCAGTTCGCCGACAGCGGCGGCCTCGGCCTCGCGCACGGCGCGGCCGGAGTGCTCCTCGCCCTCGACGAGAGCGGCGCCGAGCGCTACGAGGAGGGTGAGCGCTGGCTCCTGAAGCACACCGAGCGCGTCCGCCCCGGCACCCCCCTGGGGCTGCACGACGGCCTCGCGGGCGTCGCCCACGTACTCGGCAGGCTCGGGCACCACGGCCGCGCCCTCGACCTGATGGAGCTCGTCCTCCAGGAGAACTGGCAGCGGCTCTCCTCCGACCTCCAGGGCGGCCTCGCCGGACTCGGCCTCGCCCTCGACGCCCTCGCCCACACCACCGGCGAGGAGGAACTCGCCCAACACGCGCTCAAGGCGGCGGAGTTGCTCGGTGAGCGGCTCGCCGTCGAAAGCACTCCGGGCGGGCGGCCGCGGGCCGGGCTGCTGCACGGGGCCACCGGCCCCGCACTCCTCTTCCTGCGGCTCCACGAGCGCAGCGGCGACCCCGCGCTCCTCGACCTCGCGGCGCGGGCCCTGCGCGCGGATCTGGCCCGGTGCGTGGCGCGTCCGGACGGCAGCCTCGGCGTCGACGAGGGCTGGCGCACGATGCCGTACCTCGGCGACGGGAGCGTCGGCATCGGGATGGTCATCGACGACTACCTCGCGCACCGGGACGACGCCGAGTTCGAGGCGGCACGGCCGGGCATCCTGGCCGCGGCGCGCTCACGCTTCTGCGTGCAGCCGGGCCTGTACCAGGGGCGGGCCGGACTCCTGCTCCACCTCAACCGGACCACCGCGCCGGGCGTCGAGCCCGAGGACATCGCCGAGCAGATCGCGGCGCTCGGCTGGTTCTCCATGTCGTACGAGGGCCAACTCGCCTTCCCCGGCAACCAGATGATGCGCCTGTCCATGGACCTGAACACCGGCACGGCGGGCGCCCTCGTGGCCCTGTCGGCCGCGCTCGGCGACGGCGAGGCGCACGTCCCCTTCCTGCCGCCGCCCCGGCGGCAGCCCCAGAGCCGGTCCCGCCACGCAGCGGGGTCGTGACACCACCCATAAGGACAATACGTCCCCAAATGAGAGGGAAGATCATGGCGCTTCTCGACCTGCAGAGCATGGAGTCCGACGAGATGACCGGTGGCGGCGGCGGTGGCGGCGGCCAGAGCACGGCCAGCCTGCTGCTGTGCTGGAGCGAGGTCAGCCTGGTCATCTGTCTGTGACGCGCTTGCGCGCATGAGCGGTACGGCATCTGACGGCCCGGGCGGCGCCCTCTCGAGGGGGCCCGCCCGGGTCCGCCGGCGTCGGCCGCCCCGTCACGGACATCCGGCCATGGACATCCGGCCACGGACACGAGGACTGCGAGGACCCGGACCGCATGGCGACCACGACCCCCCGTCTCCGTCCTCCGCCACCCGCCTCCGACGCGGGACTGCTGCGCGCGGCGACCCGCCACAGCGCGGCCCGCTGCACGGCCCTGGTGCTGTGCGCCGCCGGGGGCGCGGGAGGGAGCCTGCTCCTGCCGCTCGCGATCGGCCGCGCCCTGGACGCCGTCCTGACCGGCCACACCACCGGCCAAGGCGGGGGCGGCGCCACCCGCTGGATCCTCGCGTGCGCGGGGCTCATCGGCGCGATGGCCCTGCTCGACGCCCTCGACGGCGTCCTCACCGGAACCACCAACGCCCGCACCACGGCCTGGCTGCGCGGTCGTGTGGTGCGCCATGTGCTCGCCGTCGGCCCGCGCACCACCGCACGCTTCGCCCACGGCGACCTGGTGGCACGCCTCATCGACAACGCGGCACACGCGGGCATCGCGCCCGCCACCTTCGCCGCGCTCCTCTCCGCCCTGGCCGTGCCCGTCGGTGCCGTGGTGGCCCTCGCCCTGATCAACGGCTGGCTCGCCGTGGCGTTCATCGCCGGAGTCCCCGTACTCGTCCTGCTCCTGTGGGCGTTCACCCGTGCCACATCCGACTGCGTGGCGAGCTATCAGCGGGTCCAGGGAGACATCGCGGGCCGCCTGTCCGAGGCGATCGGAGGCGTCCGCACCATCGCGGCCGCGCACACCGAGGACAAGGAAGCGGCCCGCGTCCTCGCGCAGCTGCCCGAACTCTCCGGGCACGGCCACCGGATGTGGCGGGTCCAGGGCCGCTCCCAGGCCCAGGCCGTCACGGTCGCACCGCTCCTCCAGCTCGCGGTCGTCGCGGTGGCCGGACATCAGCTGCTCCAACACCACATCACCGTGGGGGACTTGCTGGCCGCCTCCCGGTACGCGGTGCTCGCCACCGGCATCGGCATGCTCGTCGGACAGCTGGGGGGCATCGCACGGGCGAGGACGGCGGCACACCGTCTCGGCGAGATCCTCGCGGAACCGGCGACCTCGTACGGGACACACGAACTGCCTGCGGGAGACGGCCTGTTGGAGCTGCGCGGCATCAAGGTGACCCGCGGCGGACGCACCGTGCTCGACGGCGTCGATCTGACGGTGCCCGCGGGTGGCACGCTCGCCGTGGTCGGGCGCTCCGGCGCGGGCAAGTCGCTCCTCGCGTCCGTCGCGGGCCGGCTCGCCGACCCCGACGAAGGGGACGTACGCCTCGACGGCGTGCCCTTGCGTTCACTCAGCCGCGAGGAGCTGCGCCGCGAGGTCGGCTACGCCTTCGAGCGGCCCGCGCTGCTGGGCACCACCCTGGAGGACACGATCGGCTTCGGAGCCCCGCGCCCGGCACCGCCCCGCATCCGCGAGGCGGCCCGCGCCGCTCATGCCGACCCCTTCATCACCCGCCTCCCCGACGGCTACGCCACGCCCTGCGGGCAGGCGCCGCTGTCCGGAGGCGAGGCCCAACGCCTCGGCCTTGCACGGGCGTTCGCGCGGGGAGGGCGGATCCTGATCCTGGACGACGCGATGTCCAGCCTGGACACGGTGACCGAACACCACATCGCCGAGGCCGTGCTCCACCACACCCCGCACCGCAGCCGCCTGATCATCGCCCATCGCGCGGCGACGGCGGCCCGCGCCGACGTGGTGGCGTGGCTGCACGACGGCCGGATCCGGGCGGTGGGCAGGCATGCGGAGCTGTGGGAGCGGCCGGAGTACCGGGAGGTGTTCGGCGCGTGAGGCGCGTGAGGCGCGTCAGGCGCGTGGCGCCGGTGAAGCGCGTGCAGCCGTCCCCGGCCCCGCAGGGCACCTACCACCGAGGCGTCCGCTTCCTGTGGCGCAGATGGCCGGTGGTGCTGCGGCTCGCGCTCTGGTCTGTCCTGGAGACCGGGCAGACCTTCCTCACCGGATACGCACTCGCGCGCGCCCTGGACGACGGATTCCTCGCCGGGCGCGAGGCGGTCGGCCTCGGATGGCTCGGCGCGGCAGGGCTCGGTGTGGTCGTGGCCGCGTACGGCACGGGCCGGGTGTACCGCGCCGTCGCCGATCTGGTGGAGCCGCTGCGGGACACCCTGGTGCGGCAGGTCGTCGGCCGGGGGCTGCGGGACGCGGACGGGGCCTCCGTGTCCCGGCTGACCCAGCAGGTGGAGATCGCCAGGGACACGTTCGCGGGCCTGGTCCTCGTCTCCCGTTCCTTCGTCTTCACGGCGGCGGGCGCGCTGATCGGTCTGTTCTCGCTGGCGCCGCTCCTGCTCCTGGTGGTCGCGCCGCCGCTCGTGGCCGGTGTCGCCCTGTTCGTGGTGAGCCTGCGCCCGCTGGCCCGGCGTCAGGAGAGGTTCCTCGTCGCCGACGAGGGCATCGCGGCCCAACTGGGCGCGGTCTCACCGGGGTTGCGGGACGTCGCGGCCGCGGGCGCGGAGCAGGACGTGGCCGAGGACCTGGACCGGGGTGTCGCAGCGGAGTACGCGGCGGCCGGATCCCTCGCCCGCTGGGGCGTCCTGCGCACGGCCGCCCTCGCGACCGGCGGCCAGCTGCCGCTCGTCCTGCTCTTGGTCACGGCCCCCTGGCTCCTGGACCGCGGAGTGACACCGGGCGCCCTGGTGGGGGCGATCGCCTACGTCACCCAGGCCCTGCTCCCGGCCCTGCACAACCTGATCCACGGCCTGGGCGCGAGCGGCTCCCGCCTGGCGATCGTCCTGCGCCGCGTGACGTGGACCCCGCCGACGGCCGGCGCCCCGGCAGCCGCCGCTCCCGATCCGGTCGCGGGTGGCGATGAGCGGCGCGCGGACCTCGCGCGGCGGGAAGACGCGCGGCCTGCTCGCGACGACTCGGTGAACGATGGCGGCGTTGCTCCCGGGGCCCAGCCGGCCCCTGATGGGCGCCCCGCACCCGCCCTTGAGCTCTCCTGCGTCACCTTCGCCTACGGCCCCCTCGCCGAGCCCGTCGTACGGGATCTGTCGCTCACCGTCCCCCGGGGCGGCCACCTGGCCGTGGTCGGACCCAGCGGGATCGGGAAGTCGACGCTCGCCGGGCTCGTGGCGGGGCTCTTCGAGCCCGGGGAGGGTGTCGTCCGCGTGGGCGGGCGGTCCGTGCGGGGGCACGAGGCCGTCGGGCGGCGGGTGTTGATCCCGCAGGAGGCCTACGTCTTCAGCGGGACCGTGCGGGAGAACCTGGAGTATCTGCGGGTGGACGCCGTCGGCGACGCGGAGTTGCTGGCCGCCGCGCTGGCCGTCGGGCTCAGCGGCGTGATCGAGCGGCTCGGTGGGCTCGACGCCACGGTCGACCCCGCCGCGCTCTCCGCGGGCGAGCGCCAGCTCATCGCGCTGACCCGCGCCTACGTCTCGTACGCGCCCCTCGCCCTGCTCGACGAGGCCACCTGCCACCTCGACCCGGTGGCGGAGGCCCGCGCCGAGCGGGCGTTCGCGGCGCGGCCCGGCGGCACCCTCGTGGTGATCGCCCACCGCATCAGCTCGGCCCGCCGCGCCGACCGGATCCTGGTGATGGACGGGACGTACACCCTGTGCGGCAGCCACGAGGAGCTCCTCAAGACCTCCCCGCTCTACCGTGAGCTCTCCGGCAACTGGGGCCCGGTGAACGAGACGACACCCAATGGGACATCACCCAACGGGGCGTCACACCCAGCCCTCCACGCGCGAGATGCGTATGGCGTCGATCCTGTTGCGGGCCCCGGTCTTGCGGGTGATGGCGGCCATGTAGTTGCGCACCGTCCCGTTGGTCAGATGCAGACGGTGCGCGATCTCGGCGACGGGCGCGCCGCCGGCGGCGAGTGAGAGCACCAGTAACTCCCGGTGGGTCAGCGGCATCTGAGCCGCCTTCAGGAACCCGAACCCCAGCGACTCGTCCACGAACCGCTGTCCGCCCGCCACCTGTCTGATGCCGGTGAGCAGCCGGTCCGGCGGGCTCGCCTTGTCCACATAGCCCAGGGCGCCCGCCTCCATGCAGCGCCGGAGCAGCCCTGGCCGGTTCCCGGAGACCAGGACGAGGAGCGGGCTGCCGAGCCCGCCGTTCACCGGGTGGGACTGCTCCCCGAACTCGGTGGACGGGTAGGTCGTGTCGCCGTCGGGATCGACCACGCAGACGTCGGGACGCACCGCGCCGATGCTGTCGCGGGCGCTGTGCCATGGTGCATGGAACACCTCCAGGTCCGGCTCGCGGGCGAGGCGTTCCGCCAGAGCCGACCGCAGCAGACAGGCGTCGTGCACGAGAAGTACCCGGATCACGTTTCGCTCCTCCAGGTCCCCGTATTCTTCGGGCCCCGTCGCTTCATTCAGCACGTAGACCATTCATACGGCGCCGACCGCGGATTCGGACGCGGAGAACTGGCCAAGCGGGACCAGGAGAGGCTCAGGGGCGCAATTGCCAGGCGGGTGTGCGCCCCCCGTGCACCGATTGAGGGGTTGCGAGCGGCGAGATCCCCGGCAATGCGCGACGGGACGTGAGTGACGTACGGCGAGCGGCGGGCCGCGAGCGACGGACGACGCGCTACGAGGCCTCGGGAGTCGTCAGGTCGATCAGGCGGCACACCATCTCGATGTCGATCTTGACCTGTGCGATCGAGGCCCGGCCCGAGAGCCAGGTGATCAGCGCGGAGTGCCAGGTGTGCTCGATGACCCGGACCGCGGAGAGCTGCTCGGGGGTCGGCGCGTCCTCCAGGCCCATCGCGTCCAGGATGATCGCCGTGGTCAGCCGCGAGACCGTGTCCACCTCGGGGCTCACGGAGCGGTCGGCGAAGGTCAGTGCCCTGACCATCGCGTCCGCCAGATGCGGCTCGCGCTGCAGGGCGCGGAAGGCCCGCATCAGCGTCTCGGCGCACCGCTCGGCCGGGGTCTCGCCCGCGGGCGGACGCTTACGGATCGTCGTGTGCATGTGCTGCAGCTGGTCCTGCATGGTGGCGACCAGGAGATGCACCTTGGAGGGGAAGTAGCGGTACAGCGTGCCGAGGGCGACGCTGGAGGACTCGGCGACCTCGCGCATCTGCACCGCGTCGAACCCGCCCCTGCTCGCGAGTTGGGCGCTCGCGTGCAGGATGCGGCGCCGGCGCGCCTCCTGCCGCTCGGTCAGGGGCGGCGACGCCGGATCAGCTGCTGCGACTTCCGCTGCCTTGGCTTCCGCTGTCATATGTCCCGTTGTTCCGTCGTGCGGGTCCGGTCATGTGGTGGGCCAGCATGGCAGGGCACCCGCCGTGGCGCGAATCACCTGATCCGGGCCTTACAGCGCGGCTACCTGCCGGTAGATTCAAAGCTCGTTCAGCGATCATTCAGCGATCAAGTCTGAAACTTGTTCTAGATTACCGTCCCGGCGTAACCTCGCGGACAACCGCAGGGAGAAGGGGGCCGAGAGTGACCGCTGAGGCCATGGAGGCGGGCCCCCGGACGGGGTCGGACGCCGATGGTGACCGTCCGTTGCGCATCGCTCTCCTCACGTACAAGGGAAACCCGTTCTGCGGGGGACAAGGCGTCTACGTACGTCACCTCTCACGCGAGCTGGCCCGCCTGGGCCACAGCGTCGAAGTGATCGGCGCACAGCCCTACCCCGTCCTGGATGAGGGTCTCGAAGGCCTCAAGCTCACCGAGCTCCCGAGCCTCGACCTCTACCGCTCGCCCGACCCCTTCCGCACACCCGGGCGCGACGAGTACCGCGACTGGGTCGACGCGCTCGAAGTGGCGACGATGTGGACCGGCGGCTTCCCCGAGCCCGCGACGTTCAGCCTGCGTGCCCGGCGTCATCTGCGTTCCAGGCGGGGCGAGTTCGACGTCGTGCACGACAACCAGACCCTCGGCTACGGCCTGTTGGGCGACCTCGGTGCCCCGCTCGTCTCGACGATTCACCACCCCATCACCGTGGACCGCCGCCTCGACCTGGAGGCGGCACCCAACTGGCGCCGCCGCATGTCCGTGCGCCGCTGGTACGCGTTCACCCGCATGCAGAAGCGCGTGGCCCGCCGCCTGCCCTCCGTGCTCACCGTCTCCGGCACCTCGCGCCAGGAGATCATCGACCACCTCGGCGTACGCGACGACCGCATCAACGTCGTGCACATCGGCGCCGACACCGACCTCTTCTCGCCGGACCCGGCGGTCCCCGAGGTACCGGGCAGGATCGTCACGACGTCCAGCGCCGACGTCCCGCTCAAGGGCCTCGTCCACCTCGTCGAGGCGCTTGCCAAGGTCCGCGCCGAGAACCCCGCCGCCCACCTCGTCGTCGTCGGCAAGCGCGCCGAGGACGGCCCTGTGGCGCAGGCGATCGAGAAGTACGGCCTCGAAGGCGCCATCGAGTTCGTCAAGGGCATCACCGACGAAGAGCTCGTGGACCTCGTCCGCTCGGCCGAGGTCGCCTGCGTCCCTTCTCTCTACGAGGGCTTCTCGCTCCCCGCGGCCGAGGCGATGGCGACGGGTACGCCGCTGCTCGCGACGACCGGCGGCGCGATCCCGGAGGTCGCGGGCCCGGACGGCGAGACCTGCCTCGCCGTGCCGCCTGCCGACCCCGGCGCGCTCGCCGCGGGCCTGAGCCGGCTGCTCGGCGACCGCGAGCTGCGGGTCCGCCTCGGCGCGGCCGGACGCGAGCGCGTTCTCGCCAAGTTCACCTGGGCCCGCGCCGCCCAGGGCACCGCAGAGCTGTACCGCGCGGCGATCGCCGGAAAAAACGCGGCCCCGCAATCCGGCCGCCCCCCGGCCACCACCCCGACGTACTCCGGGAGCCATCGCTGATGCTGACCGTCGACTTCACCCGCTTCCCGCTCGCCGCGGGCGACCGCGTCCTCGACCTGGGCTGCGGCGCGGGCCGGCACGCCTTCGAGTGTTACCGGCGGGGGGCCCAGGTGGTGGCCCTCGACCAGAACGCCGAGGAGATCCGCGAGGTCGCCAAGTGGTTCGCCGCGATGAAGGAGGCGGGCGAGGCACCGGCGGGCGCGACCGCCACCGCGATGGAGGGCGACGCGCTCAACCTCCCCTTCCCGGACGCCTCGTTCGACGTCGTGATCATCTCCGAGGTGATGGAGCACATCCCGGACGACAAGGGGGTGCTCGCCGAGATGGTCCGCGTCCTGAAGCCGGGCGGCCGCATCGCGGTGACCGTCCCGCGCTACGGCCCGGAGAAGATCTGCTGGGCCCTGTCGGACGCCTACCACGAGGTGGAGGGCGGCCACATCCGCATCTACAAGGCGGACGAACTGCTCGGCAGGATGCGGGAAGCGGGCCTGAAGCCGTACGGCACGCACCACGCGCACGCCCTGCACGCGCCGTACTGGTGGCTCAAGTGCGTGTTCGGCGTGGACAACGACAAGGCGCTGCCGGTCAGGGCGTACCACAAGCTCCTGGTCTGGGACATCATGAAGAAGCCGCTGGCGACGAAGGTGGCGGAACAGCTGCTCAACCCGGTCGTGGGCAAGAGTTTCGTGGCGTACGCGACGAAGCCGCACCTGCCGAAGACCGACGCGAAGACCGAAGCGTGACGAGCCCGGAGCGGACGGAACACCTGGTCCTGCCAGGCGTCCTGACGGCGGATCAGGCCACGCGAACGGTCCGCGGGATTCTGGCGGTCCAGCGCGAGGACGGCGCGATCCCGTGGTTCCGCGGCCACCATCTCGACCCCTGGGACCACACCGAGGCCGCCATGGCCCTGGACGCGGCGGGCGAGCACGCGGCGGCGGCCCGCGCCTACGACTGGCTTGCGCGGCACCAGAACCCGGACGGATCCTGGTACGCGGCGTACGCCGACGGGGATCCGCACGACGTGGCGGACCGGGGCCGCGAGACGAACTTCTGCGCGTACATCGCCGTGGGCGTCTGGCACCACTACCTCTCGACCGGCGACGACACCTTCCTGGACCGGCTGTGGCCGACGGTGGTGGCCGCGGTGGAGTTCGTCCTCGAACTCCAGCAGCCGGGCGGTCAGATCGGCTGGAAGCGGGAGCCTGACGGGGCGCCGGTCGACGAGGCACTCCTGACGGGCAGTTCATCGATCCACCAGGCGCTGCGCTGCGCCCTGGCGATCGCCGAGCAGCGCGAGGAGCCGCAGCCGGACTGGGAGCTGTCGACGGGCGCGCTGGCCCATGCGATACGCAGCCATCCCGAGCGCTTCCTGGACAAGGACCGCTACTCGATGGACTGGTACTACCCGGTCCTGGGCGGCGCGCTGACGGGCGCGGAGGCCAAGTCCCGCATGGAGGACGGCTGGGACCGCTTCGTGGTGCCGGACCTCGGCGTGCGCTGCGTCATCCCCAACAACTGGGTGACGGGCGGCGAGAGCGCCGAACTCGCCCTGGCCCTCTGGGTGTTGGGTGAATCGGACCGTGCCCTGGAGATCCTCCAGTCGATCCAGCACCTGCGCGACCCGGAGTCAGGCCTCTACTGGACGGGCTACGTCTTCGACGACAAGGCGATCTGGCCCGAGGAACTGACGACGTGGACGGCGGGCTCGCTGCTGCTCGCGGTGGCGGCACTCGGCGGCGACGAGGCCACCTGCGCGGTGTTCTCGGGAGAACGCCTGCCGGTGGGCCTCGCGCCGGAGTGCTGCGGGACGGCTCAGTAGCGGCGGAGCCGTCCTGCGATGGCGTGGCCTGCGAAGACGTAGACGATGGCCGCCAGGCCGTAGCCGCAGACGACTCGGGCCCATGCCTCATCGAAGGTGAACAGATCGTGTGACCAGCCGGCTAGCCAGCGGGCCACGTCGTGGACGAACTGGACGAGGTCGTTGGCGCGGTTCGCGTCCAACAGGTACATCAGGATCCACAGGGCGAGGATGATGGCCATCACATCCGCGATGATGACTATGACCCTCGCTGCGGTGCTGCCATGTGCGCTTCTGGTCGCCATGGGGTCCGTATACCAGGCTGCGCTTGGCTGAAACCCGTACGGACTCGCCCAGGTGGCGGGTCCCGCCGGGCGGGGTGAGGCTGCCGGGAGAGCTGTCCACTTCTGGAGGTCCCCGTGTTGCTCTCCGCCGCGGCCGTACGCCGGTCCCTCGTCGCCCCTGTGCTGTGCGGGGCCCTGCTCGCGGGGACGACAGGGTGCGGCGGTGACGACGCCGACGCGGCGTCCGCTCCGTCGGCCTCCAGCTCCGCGGAGAAGCAGAAGTTCGCCAAGACGCGGTTCGTGGCGAACGCGGGGATCGCCGCCGGGGCGACCTACCAGTGGATCGTGAAGCCCTTCCGGGCGGGGAAGTTCAAGAAGGGCGCCGACGGGCGGAAGTTCGCCCTGATCAAGGCCGGGCTCGCGGGGACGCTCGCCTACAACCGCCTGAAGGCGGCGACGAAGAACGCTCAGGGCGACCCGACGCTGGCCAAGGCGGTGGCTCCGCTGACCGCCGGGATCGACGCGTTGAAGGGCCTCCCCTCGAAGCTTCGCAAGGGGGACTCGACGGACTCGGTCGTGAACTCCTTCGACGACGTCATCAACTCGGTCAAGGACGCGGGCAACAGCGCGGGGGCAGAGGTCAAGGACAAGGTGCCGTCGGCGGGGGAGCTGGCAAAGGGCTGAGCCTGGCTCCGGAGCCTCGGGCACCGTCAAATCACCGGCTCCGCCGAGTTCGTCCTCAAGCGCCGGACGGGCTGGAAATCTGCCCGCGAGCGGAGCGCGCCAATAGGCGCAGTGGGGAAAGCCCCGCAGGGACCGCCCTCCCTACCCGTTCAGCTCCGCCAGCACCCGCAGCGTCTGCGCGTCCGGGGCAAGGACCAGCAGATCGGTGACCGGACCCTTCCGCCACAACTCCAGCCGCTCCGCGATCCGTGCCCGAGGGCCCACCAGCGAGATCTCATCCGCGAACTGATCCGGCACCGCCAGGACCGCCTCCTCCCGGCGCCCCGCCAGAAACAGCTCCTGAATCCGCCGCGCCTCCTCCTCGAACCCCATCCGCGCCATCAGATCCGCATGAAAGTTTCGCGCGGAGTGCCCCATTCCGCCGATATAGAACCCCAGCATCGCCTTGACCGGAAGCAAGCCCTCCGCCACGTCGTCGCAGACCTTCGCCCGCGCCATGGGCGCGACCATGAATCCCTCCCGCGCATCCGCGAGCGACGCCTTGTACACATCGGCCCGCATCGGCGACCAGTACAGCGGCAGCCACCCGTCCGCGATCCGCGCCGTCTGCGCGATGTTCTTCGGCCCCTCCGCGCCGAGAAGCACCGGCAGATCCGCCCGCAGCGGATGCGTGATCGGCTTCAGGGGCTTGCCCAGACCGCTCCCGTCATCGCCCCGGTAAGGGTGCGAGTGGAAGCGGCCCTCCAGGGCCACCGGCCCCTCCCGCCGCAGGACTTGGCGGATGACATCCACGTACTCCCGCGTGGCGGTCAGTGGCGACTTGGGGAACGCCCGCCCGTACCACCCCTCCACCACCTGCGGCCCGGACAGCCCGAGCCCGAGCATCATCCGCCCGCCGGACAGGTGGTCCAGGGTCAGCGCGTGCATCGCGGTCGTCACCGGCGAGCGCGCCGCCATCTGCACGACCGCCGTACCCAGCTTGATCCGCGAGGTCTGCGCCGCGATCCAGGTCAGCGGGGTGAAGGCGTCCGAGCCCCATGCCTCCGCCGTCCACACGGAGTCGTAGCCGAGCCGCTCGGCCTCCTGGGCGAGCTCCACGTGCCCGGGGTCGGGGCCGCGCCCCCAGTAACCGAGTGCGAGTCCCAGGCGCATGCGCAACCCCTCGATCCGTTCTGACGCCCCGTCAGTTCAGTGCAGGGTGGCGACTGTACGACAACGGCCCCCCGCCCGGAAGGGCGAGGGGCCGCGAGGTGCGTCATGCGTCGGAGATCAGCCGCGCTGGATCCCCGTGGTGTCCTGCAGCACGCCACGACGGCCGTCCTGCGTCTGGGCCACCAGGCCGGGACCGCGCTGCTCGACGGCCAAGTACCAGGTGCCGGGCGCCAGTTCGGCGATCGGCGTGGGCGAGCCGTCCTCCGCGTACAGCGGACGCGGCACCGGCACGGCGAACCAGAACGGCGAGAAGTCACCGGTGGCCTGCGCCTGCCCGGGAGGCGGCGTCTGCTGCCCCGGCTGCGGCTGACCCGGCTGGGCGCCGTAGGGCTGACCCTGCTGCGGCTGACCGGGCTGGGCGCCGTAGGGCTGACCCTGCTGCGGCTGGCCCTGGGCACCGGGGTACCCGTAACCACCCTGCGGCTGGCCGCCGTAGGGCTGGGGGGTGACGGGGCGCGGGGCGCCCATGAGCGGCGCCTTCAGGGCCGGCACCAGCGCGGTCGCGACCGCGGCGGCGGCCAGGACCAGGGCTGCGATCAGGCCGAGGATGAGGCCGATACCGGCCTCGGGGCCGCTGGAGCCGCCGCCCAGGCTGCTGTCGAAGAAGAAGCCGTAGGACTGGTCGGCGTCGAAGATCGCACCGAGCGAGCTCCAAGCGGCGGCGATGGTGAAGGCGACACCGAGCTGGCCGAGGTCAAGGCCCGCGACCTTGCGCGGCTGCGGGAGCGCACGGCCCACGACGATGAGCGCGGCACCGATGATCCCGAGCAGGTACACGCTCAGCAGCAGGTTGCCGTTCTCCCAGGCGTTGGGAAGCTTGTCGCTGTCGCCGCCGTCGGCGTCAAGGGTGTCGAGGAACGATGCGATGAAGAGCAACACCGCTGCCCCGATCACCACGCCGTCGCCTCGAGTGAGAGAGCGGATATTCACTTCAGGTCCTTCGTAAGTCGTCTCGTCGGTGGAGGCGTCGCTCGCCCCAGGTCGCGGCGCGGAGCGCGGGGATGGCCCCCCATCGTACGGAGGACATTATCGTTCACACGGGTGGGGTGTCTGCTCGGCATAAAGACGTACCGACCCGTTATCCCCGGCCGACCAACCCGTTATCCGCGCAGAAAGCTCACGATTCCGTCGGAGATGCCCTGCGCGGCCTTCTGCCGCCAGGCGCCGCTGGTGACCAACGCCTCGTCCTTCGCGTCCCGCATGTTGCCGCACTCGATGAAGACCTTGGGGACGGTGGAGAGATTGAGGCCGCCCAGATCCTTGCGTACGTCGAGTCCCGTGCCGTCGCCGATGTAATTGGACGGGGCGCTGCCCGTCGCGCTCACGAACTTGCCCGCGATGCGCTCGCCCAGGGCGCGTGACGGTACGACGATCTTGGAGGTGTCCGCGTCGCCGGACTTCACCGACGCGGGCAGGATCACGTGGAAGCCGCGGTTGCCCGCCGCCGAGCCGTCGGCGTGCACGGAGACGACGGCGTCCGCGTGGGCGTCGTTGCCGATACGGGCGCGCTCGTCGACGCAGGGGCCCCAGGGGGGGTCGCCGTCCTGGGTGAACTTGACCGTGGCGCCCTGCTTCTCCAGCAGCGTGCGCAGACGGCGCGAGACGTCGAGGGTGAACTGGGCCTCGCTGTAACCGTTGTTGGTGGAGGTGCCGGTGGTGTCGCACTCCTTGCGGTGCGTGCCGACGTTCACCAGGCGGTTGATCTCGGCCGTGTGCTTGCCGTTGCCCAGGTTGTGGCCGGGGTCGACGACGACGACCTTGCCCTTGAGAGGCCCGGATGCGGCGGGGCGGCTCGACGACTTCGGCGGCTTCGTCGTGCTCGGCTTGGCGTCGGCTTCCTCCCCCTTGCCCTTGTCGTCCTCGTCGCCCTTGTCGTCCTTCTCGGGCTTCGAGGGGGACGGCACGGCGGACACCGAACCCTGCGCGGACTGGCTCGTGGAGGGGAGCGTTCTCGGGGGCTCGCTCCCACCGGGACCGCTCGTCGCCTCGTAGATGAGCCACCCCGCCAGGCACGTCGGCACCAGCGCGGCGAGCGTCACGGTGAGAGGGCCGCCGCTGAAACGGCGGGGCGGGCGAGGGGGCTGGCTGTCCGGACCTACGTACGACACGACAGCCACCTTACGGGCCGTTCACTTGCTCCGCAGTGTCCCTGGGGGTGGTGCTCGGGCGTGAAGCGGTGGATCACGGATGCGCCGGGCCGCGCGCGACGTCAGCCGGGTGAGCCGATACGGCCGCGCACCGCGTTCGTGCCGGTGATGGCACCCGCCATCCAGAAGCATGCCCCCGAGACGGCCACCTGGGCCGGTGCGCCGATGAGCAGGGCAAGCGCGCAGACCACCGCGAAGGTGATGACGCCGCAGGCCATCGATGTCGTGTCACGCCAGGCAGGTGTCACCGGTCTGCCCATGAACATCATGAGGACCGCGGACAGGAGCACCACCAGGGCTCCGCTGTAGATGAGCCATGCGCTGCTCAAAGCCGTTCTCCGCTCGTGTAGCCGTTCCCGTGGGTGATGCGAGGTCAGATACCCGGTCCCGTCCGCCGCAGGACGCGCAGCGATTCGGTTGCCGAGACCTCGGTGAACGCGCCGGACTCCAGTGCCCTGAGGTAGACGCGGTACGGGGCCTGGCCCGTCATGATGTCGGCGGGGTCCGGGAAGACGTCGTGGATCAGGAGCAGGCCGCCATCGGCGATGTGCGGTGCCCAGCCCTCGTAGTCGCCGGTCGCGTGCTCGTCCGTGTGGCCGCCGTCGATGAAGACGAGACCCAGTGCCCCGCCCCACGCCTTCGCCACCTGCGGCGAGCGCCCGACGATCGCGATCACGTGCTCTTCCAGGCCCGCGTGGTGGAGCGTGCGCCGGAAGGTCGGGAGGGTGTCCATGCGGCCGACCTCCGGGTCGACCGTCTCCGGGTCGTGGTACTCCCAGCCCGGCTGCTGCTCCTCGCTGCCGCGGTGGTGGTCCACCGTGATCGCGGTGACGCCTGCCTCGCGGGCGGCGTCGGCGAGCAGGATGGTGGAGCGGCCGCAGTACGTCCCGACCTCCAGGAGCGGGAGTCCGAGCGCCGCCGCTTCGGCCGCCGCCGCGTACAGGGCGAGGCCCTCGCCGGCCGGCATGAAGCCCTTGGCCGCTTCGAAGGCGGCGAGAATCTCCGGCTTGGGCTGGGGGGCGGCCGTCATGGGTTTCTCCCGGTCGGAAATGGGGTGGGTTCGTTCTGCGGGCCGCCCTATGCTGCCGCATGGCCCGGCCGTTGACCGAGGCGGGGCCGTAAATGAGGAGTGGAAGGCGCTTGTCCATGCAACGTGTACCGGCTGATCCGACAGTGCTGCATCCCTTTCCGGACCAGCCGCGTGTCGTGCTTCTGAAGCCGCTGGTGAAGTCTCCGTTGATCGAGGTGGGGGAGTACTCGTACTACGACGATCCGGACGACGCGACGGCCTTCGAGGCGCGCAACGTCCTTTACCACTACGGGCCCGAGAAGCTTCGTATCGGGAAGTTCTGTGCGTTCGGGACGGGGGTGCGGTTCATCATGAACGGCGCGAATCACCGGATGGACGGACCCTCGACCTTCCCGTTCCCCATCATGGGCGGTTCGTGGAGCGAGCACTTCGATCTGATCAGCGGGTTGCCGGGGCGGGGGGACACCGTTGTCGGCAACGATGTCTGGTTCGGGTACGGGGTGATGGTGATGCCCGGGGTGCGGATCGGGCACGGGGCGGTCATCGCCTCTGGGTCTGTCGTGGTGGATGACGTGCCTGATTACGGGGTGGTCGGGGGGAATCCCGCGAAGCTGATCCGTACTCGGTACAGCGAGGACGAGGTTGCGCGGCTGCTGGCTGTGGCGTGGTGGGACTGGCCTGCGGAGCACCTCACCGAGCATGTCCGGACCGTGATGTCCGGGACCATCGATGACCTTGAGAAGGTCGCCCCGCGGGCCTAGCGGCAGCCTTGGTGGCCGCCATCACCGGCTTCGCCGAGTTCGTCCTCAAACGCCGGACGGGCTGAAACACTCCGGCCGGGCTGGATAGTTCCAGCCCGGCCGGAGTTTGAGGCCATCTTGCAGGGCACTGCCCCTACGCCAGCACCTCACTCCCACCCGGCAGCAGCAGATCCATCTCCACCGCCCGGTCGTCCCCGCCATGCGCCGCCGCCGAGGCCAGCGGCGCGTGCCCGGCGGCCGTTGCCGCGAGGACGTACGAGCCGTCGCCCGGCACCGCAAGCGCATAGCGGCCGCCCTCATCCGTGAGCGCCGCCCCCGCCTGGCGCCCCCGCCGGTCGATCAGCGTCACCTTCGCCCGAGCGACCGGCGCCCCGGTGGGGCTCAGTACCCGGCCGTGGAAACCGGCCAGCGCCTCCGTCGCGGCGCGCAGGTTCGCGTCCTCCTCGCTGCTGGCCCGGAGCTGGGTCTTGACGGAGCGGCGGGCGGAGGGGAGGAACAGGGCGAGGACGAGGCCCAGGGCCACCGCCCCCGTGGCGATCAGGAAGGACGTGCGGAAGCCCGTCATCGTGGGGATCGCGACGCCGCCCACGTGGTCCGCCGTGTTGGCGAGGACCATGCCGATCACGGCGCTCGACACCGACGTACCGATCGAGCGCATCAACGTGTTGAGGCCGTTCGCCGCGCCCGTCTCCGAAGGGTCGACCGCGCCGATGATCAGCGCGGGGAGCGAGGAGTAGGCGAGGCCGATGCCCGCGCCGACGACGACCGCGATGATGATCGTCTGCCAGGCGGCGCTCATCAGGCCGAGGCCCGCGCCGTAGCCGATCGCGATGATCAGCATGCCGAGGATGAGGGTGACCTTCGGGCCGTACTTCGCCGAAAGGCGGGCGTAGACCGGGGCCGTGAACATCATCGTCAGGCCCAGCGGCGCCACGCACAGGCCCGCGACGACCATGGACTGGCCGAGGCCGTAGCCGGTGGCGGTCGGCAGCTGGAGGAGCTGGGGGAGCACCAGGGAGATCGCGTAGAACGCGACGCCGACCATGATCGAGGCCAGGTTGGTGAAGAGGACCGCGGGGCGGGCCGTGGTGCGCAGGTCCACCAGCGGCGCCTTGAGGCGCAGCTCCATCACGCCCCACAGGACCAGGACGAGCGCCGCCGCGCCGAACAGGCCGAGCGTCATGCCCGAGGTCCAGCCCCAGTCACTGCCCTTGGTGATGGGCAGGAGGAAGAGGACCAGGCCCGCGGAGAGGCCGAGCGCGCCGGCCACGTCGAACGTGCCCTGGGCCTTCACGGTGCTCTCGGGCACGAAGAGGACGGTCAGGAGCATCGATATGACGCCGAGGCCCGCCGCGCCGAAGAACAGGGCGTGCCAGTCGGCGTGCTGCGCGGTCAGTGCCGCGAGCGGCAGCGCGAGGCCGCCGCCGACGCCGATGGACGAGCTCATCAGGGCCATCGCGGAGCCGAGCTTCTCGCGGGGCAGCTCGTCGCGCATCAGGCCGATGCCGAGCGGGATGGCGCCCATCGCGAAGCCCTGGAGGGCGCGGCCGACGATCATCACGACGAGGTCGTCGGTGAAGCCGCAGATCAGGGATCCGACGACCATCACGGCCAGGCTCGTCAGGAGCATGCGGCGCTTGCCGTAGAGGTCGCCGAGGCGGCCCATGATCGGGGTCGAGACGGCGCCCGCGAGCAGGGTCGCCGTCATGACCCAGGTGGCGTTCGACGGCGTGGTGCTCAGCAGCGTCGGCAGGTCCTTGATGACCGGCACCAGGAGCGTCTGCATCACCGCGACGACGATGCCGGCGAAGGCGAGTACGGGGACGACTCCGCGGGTGCCGCGTTGGTGGGTCGTCGACTGCGTCATTACGTGGGGCCTCCGGGGGCGGTGCAAGGGCTGGCAGGGGTACGTGGGATACGAACCTGTTTCCTGGGGCGACTATTCCGACGGATGTCGTACGAGGGGAAGTCTTGACCTGTTGTTAACCGGGCGCTTACGGGCGGACGGGTGGGTGCCCGCGGCGGGCGGTGAAGCCGGTGGTGAAGTCGGCCAGGAAGCCGACCCGTATCTGACCTTCCGTCAGATTGGAACGTGTTCTAGTCTGTCGCCGTCCCGGAAGCTGCTACCGGCGAGGACGCGCATGGGCATCGGAATCACGCAGGAACAGCGGGAGTTGGCGTCGGCGGTGCGCGGCTGGATCGCCCGCGCGATGCCGCCCGAGGAGATACGCAAACTGCTCGACGCGCCGCCAGGTACCGGCGGCAGGCCCGCCCACTGGGACGGGCTCGCCGAGCAGGGGCTGCTCGCGGTGCACCTGCCCGAGGAGTGCGGCGGCGGGGGCGGCGACCTCGTGGACCTCGCCGTCGCCCTGGAGGAGGCCGGGCGGGCCGCGCTCCCGGGGCCCTACCTGGCGAGCTCCCTCGCCTCGATCGTGCTGCACAGGGCCGGAGCCCTGGACCTCGCCGCCGACCTGGCGTCCGGCGCGCGGATCGGCGCCGTCGCGCTCGGCGCGGGCACGCTCACCGCGGTGTCCGTGGCGGACGGCTGCGTCCTCGACGGCACCGCGCCGCCCGTGCTCTGCGGGGCGGACGCCGACCTCCTGATCCTGGCTGCGGAGTCCGCGCGCGGAACGGTGTGGCTCGCCGTCGACGCGGCCGAGCTGACCGTGCGTACGCAGGAGGGCGCCGATCCGACGCGGCCCACCGCCGAGGTGACGGCGGACGGGGTGGAGGTCCCGGCCGGGCGTGTGCTCGACGTCGACGCGGCGCTCGTACGGGATCTCGCGTGCGCCGTGTACGCCGCCGACGCGTGCGGTGTCGCGGCCTGGGCGCTTGAGACCGCCACCGAGTACGCCAAGGTGCGCGAGCAGTTCGGGCGGCCGATCGGGCAGTTCCAGGCGGTCAAGCACGGTTGCGCGGACATGCTGGTGCGCCTCGAACAGGCGCGGGCGCTCGCATGGGACGCGGCGCGGGCGGCCGGTGAGCCCCCGGAGGTGCGGGGCCTCGTCGCCGCGCTCGCCGCCGGTGGCGCGCTCGACGCCGCGTACTCCTGCGCCAAGGACGCCATCCAGTTCCTCGGCGGCATCGGCTTCACCTGGGAGCACGACGCGCACCTGTATCTGCGCAGGTCCCTGGTTGCCCGGCAGCTGCTCGGCACCGGCGACGCGCACCGGCTGCGGGCGGTGCGGCTCGCGGAGGGCGGGGCGCGGCGCGAGCTGCGGATGGAGCTGCCCCAGGAGGCGCAGGCGTACCGGGAGCAGGCGCGCGAGGGCATCGCGCAGGCCCGGGGGCTCGACCCGGCCGCAGCCCGCAAGGCGCTCGCGCCGACCGGCTATGCGGCGCCGCATCTGCCCGAGCCGTACGGGCTCGGCGCGGGCCCCGTCCAACAGCTCGCCGTACAGGAGGAGTTGGCGGCCGCCGGGGTGCGCGTCAGCGATCTCGGGATCGCCACCTGGGTGGTGCCCTCGCTCATCGCGTTCGGGACGGGCGAGCAGCGGGAGCGGTTCCTGGCGCCGACGCTCAGGGGTGAGGTGCTGTGGTGCCAGCTGTTCTCCGAGCCCGGGGCGGGTTCGGACCTGGCGTCGCTGCGGACGAGGGCGGAAAGGGTCGAGGACGGCTGGCTGATCAACGGGCAGAAGGTGTGGACGAGCGCGGCGCAGTGGGCCGACCACGGGATCCTGCTTGCCCGTACGGACCCCGAGGCTCCCAAGCACAAGGGCCTGACGTACTTCCTCATCGACATGAAGCGGGCCAAGGGCGTCGACATCCGCCCGCTGAAGGAGATCACCGGGGACTCCCTCTTCAACGAGGTCTACTTCGACGACGTCCTGCTGCCCGCCGACGCGGTCGTCGGCGAGGTGAACGACGGCTGGCGGGTCGCGCGCCACACTCTCGGCAACGAACGCGTCCACATGGCCGACCAGCTGACCTTCGACACGGGGCTCGAAGCGCTCATCGCGCGCGCCGGTGAGCTCGACGGGGCGCACCGCGCGCGGATCGGCGCGCTGGCGGCCGAGGCGCACGCGCTCGCCTGCATCGGCCTGCGCACGACGATGCGGCAGGTCGCGGGCGCGGAGCCGGGGGCCGGGGCCTCCGTCCGCAAGCTCGTGCAGACCCCGCATCAGCAGAAGGTCGCCGAGCTCGCACTCGAACTGCTCGGCCCGGCGGGCGCGGTGCGCGAGGGCGCCGGGGAGCGTGCGCTGCACGGCTTCCTGATGTCGCGCTGCCTGACCATCGCGGGCGGGACCACGCAGGTGCAGCTGAACGTCGTCGCGGAGCGGCTCCTCGGCCTGCCGAGGGACCCCGAGCCGCGCCCCATCATCTGATTCATCTGAAGGAGCTGGCCAGTGAAGGCGTACATAGTCGGCGTCGGCATGACAAAGTTCGAGAAGCCCGAGACGCGGGACTGGCAGTACTGGGACATGGCGAAGGAGGCGGGCACCAAGGCGCTCGACGACGCCGGGATCTCCTACGAGCAGGTGGAGCAGGTCCCGGTCGGGTACTGCTTCCAGGCATCGACGGCAGGACAGCGGGCCGTGTACGAACTGGGCCTGACCGGCGTCCCCGTCTACAACGTGAACAACAACTGCGCGACCGCCTCGACCGCGCTGATGATGGCGCGGCAGTTCGTCGAGGGCGGCATCAACGACTGCGTGCTCGCGCTGGGCTTCGAGAAGATGGCGCGCGGCGCGCTGGGCGGAGGGTCCGACGGCGGGGACTTCAAGACGTCTCCCGTCGCCCGGCACTACGGCGTGATGGCGGCACGCCACGGCTTCGAGATGACCCCGCCCACCGCCCAGATCTTCGGCGACGCGGCACGCGAGCACATGGAGCTGTACGGCACGACACCGGCGCAGCTCGCCGCGGTGGGCGCCAAGAACCACCGGCACTCGGTGAACAATCCGTACGCCCAGTTCCAGGACGAGTACACGGTCGACGAGATCCTCGCCGCCAAGACCATCCACAGCCCGCTCACCAAGCTGCAGTGCTCGCCGACGTCGGACGGTTCGGCGGCGGCGGTCGTGGTGTCGGAGCGCTTCGTGGAGCGGCACGGCCTCCAGGAGCGGGCCGTGGAGATCGCGGCGCAGGCGATGACGACGGACACCGGGGAGTCCTTCGCATCGGGCTCGTGCATCGACGTCGTGGGGCAGCCGATGTCGAGGGCGGCGGCGCGGGAGGTCTACGAGAAGTCGGGCCTGGGCATCGAGGACGTCGACGTCGTCGAGCTGCACGACTGCTTCTCCATCAACGAGCTCCTGACGTACGAGGCCCTTGGCATGTGCGCGGCGGGGGAGTCGGGCAAGCTCGTCGAGAGCGGGGCGACGACGTACGGCGGGCGCTGGGTGGTGAACCCGTCGGGCGGCCTGATCTCCAAGGGGCATCCGCTCGGCGCGACGGGAATCGCCCAAGTGGCGGAGATCACCTGGCAGTTGAGGGGCGAGGCGAAGGCGCGGCAGGTGGCGGGCGCGCGCGTGGGGCTCGCGCACAACATCGGCCTGGGGGGAGCGGCGGTGGTGACGCTGCTGCGGAAGGGGTAGTCGGAGGAGGCCGGAGTCCTAGGACCCGCGGCCGAGGCCTCCTGCGTCGAAACCCCGATGCACGGGGAACGCAATTCCTGAGAACATGCCCGTCATGGTCCAAACGCCCCCTGACACTTACATAGCCGCGACCCCGCGGAAGTCCGCACCGGTGTGGGCGGTGCTCCTCGCCGCCTGCGCCGGGCAGTTCCTGGTCGTCCTGGATGTGTCGGTGGTGAACACCGCGCTGCCGTCCATGCGCTCCGACCTGGGCATGAGCGCCGTCGGACTGCAGTGGGTGGTCAACGCGTACTCGATCGCCTTCGCCGGTTTCATGCTGCTCGGCGGGCGGGCCGGTGACCTCTTCGGGCGCAAGCGAATGTTCCTGGTCGGGCTCGGGCTCTTCACGGTGGCCTCGCTCGCGGGCGGCCTCGCGCAGGCCGAGTGGCAGCTGCTCGTGGCGCGGGCCGTGCAGGGGCTCGGCGCGGCGGTCCTGGCCCCTTCGACCCTGACGATCCTCACCTCGGCGGTGCCCGAGGGGCCCGCGCGGATACGGGCCATCGGGACCTGGTCTGCGGTGGGCGCGGGCGGCGGCGCCGCGGGCGGCCTCGTCGGAGGGGTCCTCACCGACGTGCTCTCCTGGCGCTGGGTGCTCCTGATCAACGTGCCGATCGGCGCGCTGGTCGTCGTCGCGGGCGTGGCCTGGCTCACCGAGAGCCGGGCCGGCGAGGCACGCCGCCTCGATGTGCCGGGCGCGGTCCTTGTGACGGCGGGCCTCGCCACGCTCGCGTACGGGATCGTGCAGACGGAGGAGGAGGGCTGGACGGCTTCGGCGACCCTGGTGCCGCTGGCCGCGGGGCTGGCGCTGCTCGCCCTCTTCCTCCTGGTCGAGGCGCGGACGAAGGTTCCGCTGATGCCGCTGAAGCTGTTCCGGGTGCGGTCCGTCTCGGCGGCGAACGCGGCGATGTTCGTGTGCGGCGGCGGCATGTTCGCCATGTGGTTCTTCATGACGCTGTACGCGCAGAACGTCCTCGGCTACTCGGCGCTGAAGGCGGGCCTCGCGCTGATCCCCTCGTCGCTGACGGTCGTCGTCGGCTCGAAGCTCGCGCCGCGGCTGATGCGGGTCCTCGGCGCGAAGAACGTCTCCGTGCTCGGGATCCTGGTGGCGGCGGCGGGCTTCGGCTGGCAGTCCCTGATGACCGCGGACGGCGGCTACGTCACGTCGATCATGCTGCCCGGCATCGTGATGATGCTCGGCGCGGGGCTCGCCACGACGCCGCTGGCGTCGCTCGGGACGTCCGGGGCGGACCCCGGGGACGCGGGGCTCGTCTCCGGCCTGATCAACACCTCGCGGACGATGGGCGGTGCGCTGGGGCTCGCGGTGCTCTCCACGGTCTCCGCGTCGCGGATGGGCGGGTCGACCACTCCGGAGGCGCTGACGGCCGGGTACGCGTTGGCGTTCCGGACCAGTGGGTTCATTCTGCTGGGGGGCGTGCTGGTGCTGCTGCTGTGGATGCCGCGGGACGGGAATTCCAGCCCGTCCGGCGTTTGAGGACGAACTCGGCGGAGCCGGTGATCGACGGTGCGCGAGGCCCAGGGCTCAAGGCCCAGGGGCCAGTCAGAGCCAACCCCGCTGCCTGGCCTCCCGTACCGCCTCCATCCGGTTCCGCGTCCCCGTCTTTCCGATCGCCGCCGAGAGATAGTTCCGCACCGTCGACTCCGACAGGTGCAGCTTCTCCGCGATGTCGGAGACCGTCGCCCCGTCCACCGAGGCCCGCAGGACGTCCGCCTCGCGCGTCGTCAGCGGACTGGGACCCGCGCTCAGGGCCGCCGCCGCGAGGGCGGGGTCGATCACCGTCTCGCCCCGCAGCGCCTGGCGGATCGCCTCCGCCAGGTCCTCCACCGGGCCGTCCTTGACCAGGAAGCCCACCGCGCCCGCCTCCATCGCCCGGCGCAGATAGCCGGGCCTGCCGAAGGTCGTGAGGATGAGGACCCGGCACTCGGGGCACTCGTCGCGCAGGTCCGCCGCCGCGTCGAGCCCGCTGCGGCCCGGCAGTTCGATGTCGAGGAGCGCCACGTCGGGGCGTGAGTTCAGCGCCGCGTCCACGATCTCGTCGCCCGCGCCGACCTGCGCGACGACCTCGATGTCCTGCTCCATGCCGAGCAGCAGCGCGAGCGCGCTCCGCATCATGCCCTGATCCTCGGCGAGCAGGACTCTGATCATGGGGTGCGCTCCTCCACAACGGGGCCGGTGCTGAACTCGGTGACCGGCAGCTCCGCGGTGACCCGGAAACCGCCGCGTGGTGCGGGGCCCGACTCCAGGGAGCCGCCCGCCGCCGCGAGGCGTTCGGCCAGGCCTTTCAGCCCGCTGCCGGGCGCTGTCGAGCCTACGCCGCGGCCGTCGTCGGTGATCAGGAGTCGGGTCCGTTCGGCGGTGCCCGTCACCTCGATCTCGCAGCGGGTCGCCTTGGAGTGGCGTACGACGTTCGTGGCGGACTCCCGGACGACCCAGCCGAGCAGCGCCGCCGTCTGCGGGGCGAGCGGCGGTCCCGACTGGCGTACGACCGCTTCGATGCCCGCCGCGTCCAGGAGGTCGCGGGCCCGGTCGAGCTCCGTGGCGAGGCTGCCCTCGCGGTAGCCGGTGACCGCCTCGCGGATCTCGGTCAGGGCCTGGCGGCCGACGGACTCGATGTCGGCGACCTGGCCGAGCGCCGCGTCCAGGTCGCGGGGGGCGAGGCGGCGCGTGGCCTCCGCCTTGACCACGATCACCGAGAGCGTGTGGCCGAGCAGGTCGTGCAGGTCCCGCGAGAAGCGCAGCCGTTCCTTCTCGACGGCGGTGCGGGCCAACTCCTCGCGGGTGGTGCGCAGTTCCTTGACCGTCTCGGCCAGGGCCAGGATCGCGGCCGTCACCATGACGGAGAGGAACGTGCCGTACGCGATGCCCGCCGCGTCCCATCCCTCCCGCAGCCCGCCGACCACCGCCGCCGAGATGCTCAGGGCGAACCCCGCGGGAACGAGCTGCCTGCCCCGCAGCACTGATCCGGTGGCCAGGCCGAGGAGCGGGAAGAACATCAGCCAGCTGCCGCCGTAGCCGATGGCGAGGGCGAAGGTGACCGCGGTCAGCGCGAGCAGCGACTGCTTGGTGACGCGCGCCTCCCGCGCCTGCTTGTTGAAGGCGCGGAACACCACGTTGATGTAAAGGGAGTTGAAGACGAGGAGCCCGAGGCCGGCGAGCCAGGGGTTGCCCGTCTTGCCCTGGAGGAGGTTGGAGAAGGAGCCCATCCCCATCAGGAGCCAGGGCAGCATCGCGAAGCCGTTGGGCGGACCCAGGTCCTCGGGCCTGCTCCGCCCGGACTTCTCCTTCGCCCGCATCTCGGCGAGCTGCTCCCTGCTGCTCTGTTTCCAGGCCGCGAGACGTGTGTGCCGCTGCCAGAAGCCGTTCACCGGCATCGCTTCTCCTGTCGTGCCCTGACGCGTCGTCGGGGTCGGAGTCCGAGTCTGAGTCGGAGTCGGAGTCGGAGTCGTCATACGGTCCGCGCCGCCCGGCGGTACGAGGTCACAGCGTACGAACCGAACGCCAGCAGCCAGGCGATCAGCACCGCGACCGTGCCGAAAGCGATGCCGCCGCCGTCCGTCACGGACGTGCCGAGCTCCGCGAAGCGGTGCGTGGGTGTGTAGTCGGACAGGGTGCGCAGCCAGCCGGGGAACAGGTCGACGGGGAACCAGAGCCCGCCGAGCACCGCGAGCCCCAGGTTGCAGGCCGTGTTCACCACGCCCGTGGTCTGCGCGGTCAGGCGGTACCCGTTGCCGAGCCCCAGCATCGTGAAGGGCAGCGAGCCGAGCCAGAGCAGCACCGCGGCGGCCGCCCACTGCCAGGCCGCCATGCGTACGCCGTTGACCAGGCCGCCCGCGGCGAACACCGCCACGATCGCCGGGAGCACGGTCACCGCACCGGTCAGGGCCCGGCCCGTCACGACCTCGCGCGGTGTCATCGGCGTCACCCGCAGCTGCCGCAGCCAGCCGGTCGTCTTGTCCTCGGCGACGCCGGTGCCGGTGTTCAGGGCGGCGATCACGGCCCCGTACGCGGCCATGCCGATCATCGACGTCGTCTTCCACCGCTCGTGGTCCGAGCCGCCGCCGATGTTGGTGAACAGCAGGTACATCAGCACCGGGAGTGCGATGCCGCCGATGACGAAGCCGGTGTCGCGGAGCGTTCTGCGCACTTCGAGCCCGAGGTAGGCGAACATCACACGGCCTCCGGGGTGAGAGGAGCGGTGGTCAGGGCCAGGAACGCCTCGTCGAGCGAGGCCGCCGTGACTTCGAGGCCGCGGATCGCACCGAGCCGCGCGAGCGCGATCACCGTCGCGTCCGAGTCCTCCGTACGCAGCCGGGCCCGGTCCCCGCGCACCTCGACGGCGACCACACCGGGCAGCAGCGTCAGACCCTCCGTGCCCCTCCCGGCCAGGTCGAGGGAGACGGTGCTGCCGCCCGCGGACCGCTTGACCTGCTCGCCCGTGCCGTCGGCGACGATCCGGCCGTGGTCCATGACGACGATGCGGTCCGCGTGCCGGTCGGCCTCCTCCAGGTAGTGGGTGGAGAACAGGACGGTGTGGCCGCGCCGCGCGTAGGCACGCATCGACGCCCAGAACGCCTGGCGCGCCTCCACGTCGAGAGCGGCGGTCGGCTCGTCGAGGACGATCAGCGAGGGGGTACCGGCCAGGGCGAGGGCGAACCGCACCCGCTGCGTCTGGCCCCCGGACAGCTTGTCGACGCGCCGCCCGGCCAGCTCCTCGATCCCGGCGAGCGCGAGGGCCTCGCCGACGGGCAGCGGCGCCGGATAGCGCCCGGCCACGAAGGAGACGAGCTCGCGCACGGTGACGCGCGGGACGAGGCGGCCCTCCTGGAGCATGGCGCCCACGTGCCCGGCGCGCACGGCGTCAGCGGGCGGTCCGCCGAAGAGCTCGACGCGGCCCGCGTCGGGGGCGTCGAGGCCGAGCAGGAGGGAGATCGCCGTGGACTTGCCCGCGCCGTTGCGGCCGAGCAGGGCGACGGTCTCACCACGCAGGATCTCCAGGTCGACGCCGTCGACGGCGCGCAGCGGCCCGAAGGCCTTGACCACGCCGGAGAACGCCACGGCCCGCTCGGCGGGCACTGAATTCGTCATGGCTGTGACGTTACGAACCCGGGGCGGTGCGGCGGCAGATGTGGTTGTACGGACTCGGCCGGTACAAATGTCACACGCCTGAACAGCGGTGCACCGGGAGTATCTGACGTGACGTCAGGAGTCTTCACAACTACCGGACGCTCGGCTATACATGGGATCGCCGGACTGGAACGCGTTCTAGAACGGGCTCCTTCCGGCCCTGTTGCGACCTCGGTGCGACCGACGGTGCGGACGGCCGCACCGAGGTCTTCAGACCGGCCAAGGAGCTGCCACCACATGCCCATCGACGCCGCGAAAGCACTGGCCGCGGAGCCCAGGTCGGCCGAGATCACCTGGGATCACAAGGACATCCAGCTCTACCACCTGGGCCTCGGCGCGGGCGTCCCCGCCACCGACCCCGACGAGCTGCGCTACACCCTGGAGTCGAAGCTGCACGTCCTGCCCAGCTTCGCCACCGTCGCGGGCGCGGGCATGGGCGTCGTCGGCGGGCTCTCGTCACCGGGCATCGAGGTGAACCTCGCCGCGGTCCTGCACGGCGGCCAGAGCATCACGCTGCACCGCCCGATCCCGGTCAAGGGCAAGGCCGTCACCACCTCCAAGGTGGCCGCCGTGTACGACAAGGGCAAGGCCGCGATCCTCGTCCTGCGCACCGAAGTGGCCGACGGTGAGGGGCCGTTGTGGACCAGCGACGCGCAGATCTTCGTACGCGGCGAAGGCGGATTCGGCGGCGAACGCGGCCCTTCCACCCGCGTCCCGGCCCCGGAGGGCGAGCCCGACAAGACCGTCGAGCGCCCGGTCCGCGAGGAGCAGGCGCTGCTCTACCGCCTCTCCGGTGACTGGAACCCCCTGCACGCCGACCCCGAGTTCGCCAAGCTCGCGGGCTTCGACCGGCCGATCCTGCACGGCCTGTGCACCTACGGGATGACGCTCAAGGCCGTCGTCGACACGGTGCTCGGCGGTGACGTGTCGCGGGTACGCGGCTACAGCACGCGCTTCACCGGGATCGTCTTCCCCGGGGAGACCCTGCGGATCCGGATGTGGCGCCCTCAGGGGACGGAGGGCCGCGTCCAGGTCGCGGTGACGGCGGTCGAGCGGGACGACGCGCCGGTCCTCGCCGACACGATCGTCGAACACGCCTGAATTCCGTACGGCCTGAGTTCCGTACGACCTGAGTTCCGTACGAGAGGAGCCGCACCATGCGCGCAGCCGTACTGCACGAGACAGGCCAGGACAAACTCGAGGTCCTCGACGACATCGAGACGGTGGGTTTTGGCCCCGGCAAGGTGAAGATCAGGGTGCGGGCCACCGGCCTGTGCCACTCCGACGTCTCCGCGATGAACGGCGTACTGCCGCAGCCCGCGCCGTTCATCCCCGGTCACGAGGGCGCGGGCGAGATCATCGACGTCGGCGACGGCGTGAGCGGCATCAGCCAGGGCGACCGGGTCCTGGTGTGCTGGCTGCCCGCCTGCGGCACGTGTCCGGCGTGCAAGCGCGGCCAGAGCCAGCTGTGCCTGGCCGGTTTCATGAACGCGGGCACCCCCAACTTCAAGCGCCCGGACGGCGATGTCTTCGGCTTCGCCGGCACGGGGACCTTCGCCGAGGAGGTCGTGGTCGACGCGGGCTGCGCCGTGCCGATCCCGGACGACGTGCCCTTCGACATCGCGGCCCTGATCGGCTGCGGGGTGACGACGGGGCTGGGCGCGGCCATCAACACCGCGAAGGTGGAGGCCGGTTCGTCGGTCGCCGTCATCGGCTGCGGCGGCGTCGGCATCTCCGCGATCCAGGGCGCGCGGCTCAAGGGCGCGGCGCAGATCATCGCCGTCGACCCGGTGGCGTCCCGGCGCGAGGCCGCGCTGCGGTTCGGCGCGACGGAGGCGGTCGCACCTGACGAACTCGCCGACGCCAAGCAGCGGGTGACCGCGGGCGAGGGCTTCGACTACGTCTTCGAGGTCGTGGGCAAGTCCGCCACCGCCCGCACCGCGTACGAGACGACGCGGCGCGGCGGCACGCTGTGCATCGTCGGAGCGGGCGCCATGGACGACAACCTCCAGCTGAACATGTTCGAGCTGTTCTTCGACGAGAAGAAGATCCTGCCGTCCATGTACGGCGGCGGCGACGTCCTGCGGTCCTACGAGCGGGCCATCGCGCTGTGGCGCGCGGGCCGGATCGACCTGGAGAGCCTGATCACCCACCGGGTGCCGCTCTCCGAGATCAACGAAGCGCTTGACCAGATGCGTACGGGCGTCGCGCTGCGTACGTGCATCGAGATCTGAGAGGACTTCGATCCCTGATGGCACAGCCATTGCCACGGCCACTGGACGGTTTGGCCGCGATCGTGACGGGCGCGGGCCGGGGGCTCGGCCGTGCGGAGGCCCTCGAACTCGCCCGGCTCGGCGCGAGCGTCGTCGTCAACGACTTCGGAAAGACGGGCCGCGACGGCTCGGGCGAGGCGTCCGCGACGCCCGCCGAGGAGGTCGCCGCCGAGATCCGGGCCGCGGGCGGGCAGGCGGTCGCGCACCTGGGCGACGTCGCGGACCACGAACAGGCGCGCGGGCTCGTCCAGTTGGCGGTCGACACGTACGGCAAGCTCGACATCCTGGTCAACAACGCGGGGATCCTGCGGGACCGGATGATCTTCTCGATGAGCGAGAGCGAGTGGGACTCGGTCATCCACGTCCACCTCAAGGGCCACTTCAACACGACGCACTTCGCGTCCGTGCACTGGCGTGAGCGGTCCAAGGCGGCGGGGGAGCCGGTGTACGGCCGGATCGTCAACACGTCGTCGGAGGCGTTCCTCGCGGGCTCGGCGGGCCAGCCGAACTACGCGGCGGCGAAGGGCGGCATCGTCGGCCTGACGACGTCGAGCGCGCTGGCGCTCGGCAAGTACGGGGTGACGGCGAACGTCATCTGCCCCCGTGCGCGGACACGGATGACGGAGGACGTCTTCGCGGGGTTCCAGGAACCGGACGCGGGCGAACTGGACGCGCTCGCTCCCGAGCATGTGGCGCCGCTGGTGGGCTACTTGGCCTCGCCTGCCGCCGCCGGGGTCAACGGCCAGTTGCTGGTGGTCCACGGCGGCATGGTCGCGGTGGTCGAACGCCCCAAGGTGGCGGCGAAGTTCGACACGGCGAAGGACGTCTTCACGTACGAGGAGCTGGACGGGGTCCTGTCCCCCTACTACGCGGGGCGGCCTGCTAACGAGACGTTCGCGGCGGCGGAGGTGCTCGGGCTGAAGCGGGGGTGATGGTTGTCCTCAAACGCCGGACGGGCTGGATGTATCCAGCCCGGCCGGCGTTTGAGGCCATCTTGTACGGGGTCTGGGGCAGAGCCCCAGGCAGGCCCCCGCGCCAGCGGGTTCTCGGGAAGGGGCGGGGTTGGGGAAAGAAATCAGTTCCCGTCGCCCTGCCGACGATGGCGGCCCCGCGGCGCCGCCACCTCATCATGCTCGGCCACAGGCCCTCGATGCCTACCCGCACCGCTGGTACCCGCCGCCTCCCGCGGCTCGGGATTCCGCTCCGTCTCCGTACTGATCTCGGTTCTCATCAACACACTCACCCCGTAAACCGGTAACTCTGTAAAGAAGATCGTTCGATGTGGCCGGGCGAGTCTAACCAACGCCCGTACGCCCCGTGAGGGGTGCCTGCTGCAACGGAACAGGCCGCGCGGCAACCACCGCGGGCGGCGCCTCCGGAGCCGGCAATTCCGCCTCCGCGACCCCGCACGGCACCGCCCCCGTCACATACGGAAGCCGCAGCGCCCCCTCCCGCGTCCACCACCCGGCGCCCGCCAACCACCCCTCCGGCGCCGCCAGTTGATGCAGCCGCCGGTCGGTGGGGCGCCACAGGCCGAGCCAGCTGCCCGCCGCCCCGTCGATCCGCAGCGCCACCGCGCAGCTCTCCGGCATCAGCGTCTGCTCGGGCTGGATGGCGAACGGCGTCACCGCGAGGTCGGGCAGGTGCAGGCACTCGGGGAAACGCACCGGGCGCGTACCGCCGAGGACGCCCCAGCCGAGCCGGTCGTGGCCCGGCGCGTCCGAGCGGATCAGGAGCAGTCCGCTGTCGGCGTCCGCGAGCAGCAGCCGGTCGTTGCTCTCGTCGGCGATCTGGAGGAGGGGGGACACCTCGCCGCCCCGCTCCAGGTCCACGGCGACCGCCTTGACCCGGCCGCCCAACTCCCGGTCCAGGGCCAGCATCCGGCCATCGCCGTCCAGCCAGACCCCGCCCGAACAGCGCCCGGGGATCTCGGCGACGTGCTCGGGCCCGAAGGCGCCGCCCGCCACCATCCACAGGGCCGTCGACCCCGCGCCCACCGCGAGGGCGTACGCGTGGCTGCCGACCGGTGACGGCGCCAGGAGCGTCAGCCGTGACTCCCCGCACTCCACGGCGCCGAGCGGCACCTCGCCGGTCTCCGGACCCGTCGGGTAGAGGAGCGCGAACGTGTGCCGTCCGTCGACGACGCGGTGGATCAGGACCCGTCCGTCGGCCATCGGGAGCACCTCCGTGCCGGGCTCCTCTGGCTGGTTGCCGGGCAGTGGCACCGCGTACGGCTCCGGGGAGTCGAGGGTCCAGCGCTCGGGGAACCAGGAACCGCCGTCGTGGGCGAGCCGGGCCGCGTACGCGCCGTTGGCGGTGATCACTGGGGGCGTCGCGGGCGCCGGGCGGGACATCGGCGGGGACGTCGGCGGGGGCATCGGCGGGGACGTCGGCGCGGTCATGGGTTCGGGCTCAAGCGTGGGCGCTGTCATGTGGGGGTACCTCCGGGCCCCGAAGCTAGTTTTCGCACGCGCTGCCGTGGCATCTGTGGCTGCCCGCTTCACACAGAAGGGTGGCGAAGTACCGATTCGCCTGAGGGGTCGGGGGTGGTTGTGCTGGGTGGGGAGGGCGCGCTTAAAGTAAGGCGAACCTAAGTGGTCGCGGGCCTGCGGAAGCGGCCGCCGCGGCACACCCCCTGGAGCATGGAGCACCGATGTCCGTCTCTGTACGGTCCGTACGACCCCGCCGCCACCGCGCCACCGCCGCCCTCGCCCTCGCCGTGGCCGGCGCGCTCTCCCTCGCGGCCTGCGGGTCCGGCGACAGCGACGGCAAGTCCGACAACGGCAGCGGCAGCAAGGCCGTCGCCCAGGGCGGCGACGACTTCTCCAAGGCCGCCGAGCAGACCGCGAAGATGGGCACCACGGCCAAGGCCGGCGTCTTCCCGCGCACCATCACGCACGCCCGCGGCAAGACCGAGCTCAAGGCGCAGCCCAAGCGGGTCGTGGTCCTGGACGTCGGCGAGCTCGACAACGTCGTCTCGCTCGGCATCAAGCCCGTCGGCTACGCCCCCACCGAGGGCGACGACGGCATCCCCGGCTACCTGAAGAAGGACGCGGGCGACCCCAAGGACGTGGGCACGATCAACGCCCTCAACCTGGAGGCCATCGCGAACCTGAAGCCGGACCTGATCCTCGGCAGCGAACTGCGCGCCGCCAAGCTCTACCCGCAGCTCGCCAAGATCGCCCCGACCGTCTTCTCCATCCGCCCCGGCTTCACGTGGAAGGAGAACTACCTCCTGAACGCGGCCGCGCTCGACAAGACCGCCAAGGCGAAGACGGAGCTCGCCGCGTACGAGGAGAAGGCGAGGTCCCTGGGCCGGGACCTCGGCGACGACAAGCCGACGATCACGATGCTCCGCTACATGCCGGACCGCGTCCGCCTCTACGCCAAGGCGTCCTTCATCGGCACGATCCTCGACGACACCGGCCTGCCCCGCCCGAAGAACCAGCAGGTCAACGACCTCGCCACGGAGATCAGCACCGAGAAGATCGACGACGCCGACGCGGACTGGATCTTCACCGGCGTCTACGGCGACGCGAAGAAGACCGGCCGCTCCGCCGCCGAGAAGAACCCGCTCTGGAAGAAGCTGGACGCGGTGAAGAAGGGCCAGGCCAAGGACGTCCCGGACGAGACGTGGTACCTGGGTCTTGGCGTGACGGCGGCGAATTCGGTCCTTGACGACCTCAGGTCCGACCTGGCCCCGTAAGGGGCGCGGGGAAGCGCGCTCAGCCACAGAAGAGCCGCAGACGCGACTGCCGAGCACCGAGCAGATGCGTCTGCGGCTTTTCCTTGCTTGCTCGCTTGCTCGCTTGCTCGCGCAGTTCCCCGCTCCCCTTACGGGGCGCTCAGTAGCAGCCCGTAGCGGTGCGTAACGTACGACATGCCGAGCGCAGCGGGAAGGTAGCCTTTCCCCGTGCCCCGTCTGTCTGAAGTCATCGCCGCCCTCGACGCCCTGTGGCCCGCCGAACTGGCCGAGAGCTGGGACGCGGTCGGCACGGTCTGCGGCGACCCCGAAGCGGAGATCTCCCGGGTCCTTTTCGCTGTCGACCCCGTCCAGGAGATCGTCGACGAAGCGGTGAAGCTGGGCGCCCAGCTCCTGGTCACCCACCACCCGCTCTACCTGCGCGGCACGACGACGGTCTCGGCGGGCACCTTCAAGGGCCGCGTCGTCCACGACCTGATCAAGAACGACGTCGCGCTGCACGTCGCGCACACGAACGCCGACCGCGCCGACCCGGGCGTCTCCGACGCCCTCGCGGGCGCGCTCGACCTGCGGATCGTCCGACCTCTCGTACCGGACCCGGCCGACGCGCACGGCCGCCGCGGCCTCGGCCGGATCTGCGAGCTCGAACACCCCCTGACGCTCCGCGAACTCGCCGCCCGCGCGGCCGAGCGGCTGCCCGCCACCGCGCAGGGCATCCGGGTCGCGGGCGACCCGGAGCAGCTCATCCGCACCCTCGCCGTCAGCGGCGGCTCCGGCGACAGCCTCTTCGACGACGTACGCGCGTCCGGCGTGGACGCCTTCCTCACCGCCGACCTGCGCCACCACCCGGTGTCGGAGGCCCGCGCACAGACTCCGCTCGCGCTGCTCGACGCCGCGCACTGGGCCACCGAGTGGCCGTGGTGCGAACTGGCCGCCGCGCAGCTCGATCAGATCTCCGACCGTCACGGATGGGGACTTCGCGTCCACGTCTCCAAGACGGTCACCGACCCCTGGACCGCCCACGCGGCCTCGAATACCGACACAACAGGAGCCCCCAACTGAACGCCGCGCCCGCCGACCAGATCCGACTCCTCGACGTCCAGGCACTCGACGTACGCCTCCAGCAGCTGGCGCACCGGAAGAAGTCCCTGCCCGAGCACGCCGAGATCGAATCGCTGAACAAGGACCTCACGCAGCTGCGTGACCTGCACGTCGCGTCGACGACCGAGGAGAGCGACTGCTCCCGCGAGCAGACCAAGGCGGAGCAGGACGTCGACCAGGTGCGCCAGCGCGCCAACCGCGACCAGCAGCGCCTGGACTCCGGCGCCGTGACGTCCCCCAAGGACCTGGAGAACCTCCAGCGTGAGATCGCCTCGCTCGCCAAGCGCCAGGGCGACCTGGAGGACGTGGTCCTCGAGGTCATGGAGCGCCGCGAGTCCGCCCAGGAGCGCGTCTCCGAGCTGGCGGAACGTGTCTCCTCCGTCCAGTCGAAGATCGACGACGCGACGGCCCGTCGTGACGCGGCCTTCGAGGAGATCGACGGCGAGGCCGCCACGGTCACCAAGGAGCGCGAGGTCGTGGCCGGTTCGGTCCCGGCCGACCTGCTCAAGCTCTACGACAAGCTCCGCGTCAAGGAGGGCGGCATCGGCGCGGCCAAGCTCTACCAGCGGCGCTGCGAGGGCTGCCGCATCGAGCTGGACATCACCGGGGTCAACGAAGTGAAGGCGGCGTCCCCCGACACGGTCGTGCGGTGCGAGAACTGCAGCCGCATCCTGGTCCGCACGTCCGAGTCGGGTCTGTAAGGGACCGTGGCCGTGCGGGAGTTCATCGTCGAGGCCGACGGCGGGTCGCGGGGCAACCCGGGACCCGCGGGCTACGGCTCGGTCGTCATCGACGCGACCACGGGGGAGACCCTGCGGGAGGTCGCGGAGTACATCGGCGTCGCGACGAACAACGTCGCCGAGTACAAGGGACTCGTGGCCGGCCTGAAGGCGGCACACGAGCTCGACCCGGCCGCAACGGTCCATGTCCGCATGGACTCCAAGCTCGTCGTCGAGCAGATGTCGGGCCGCTGGAAGATCAAGCACCCGGACATGAAGCCGCTCGCCGCCGAGGCCGCGCGGGTCTTCCCGTCGTCCCAGGTGACGTACGAGTGGATCCCGCGCGAGAAGAACAAGCACGCGGACCGTCTCGCCAACGAGGCGATGGACGCGGGCAAGCGCGGGGAGCAGTGGTCGGCGTCGGATTCGACGGCCGAGCTGGACGCGATGGCTTCGCCGACGGGCACGACGGGCACGACGGGCACGGCGGGGGCGGACGTGCGGGCCGCGGGCAACGTGGCCGCGCAGGCGCCGCCCGTCGGCTGGGGCGCCGCCGACCTGGGTGCCCCCGCGACCTTCGTGCTGCTGCGGCACGGCGAGACCGCGCTGACCCCCCAGAAGCGGTTCTCCGGCAGCGGAGGCTCCGACCCCTCCCTCTCCGACGTGGGCCGGGAGCAGGCAGAACGCGCGGCGGCGGCGTTCGCCGCGCGGGGCACGATCCAGGCGATCGTCTCCTCGCCGCTGAAGCGCTGCCAGGAGACCGCGCAGGCCGTCGCCGCCCGCCTCGGCCTCGACGTACGCATCGAGGACGGGCTGCGCGAGACGGACTTCGGGGCCTGGGAGGGCCTGACCTTCGGCGAGGTGCGTTCGCGCCAGCCCGAGGAGCTGAACGCGTGGCTCGCCTCGCCCGATGCGGCGCCGCCGGGCGGCGAGTCCTTCGCCGCGGTGGCCGAGCGGGTGTCGGCGGCGCGGGACTGTCTGGCCGCCGAGTACGCGGGCCGCACGGTCCTCCTGGTCACGCACGTCACGCCGATCAAGACGCTGGTGCGCCTGGCGCTGGGCGCGCCGCCGGAGTCCCTGTTCCGCATGGAGCTCTCGGCCGCGTCCGTCTCGGCGGTGGCGTACTACGGGGACGGCAACGCGTCCGTACGGCTGCTCAACGACACGTCACACCTGCGGTAAGCGCCCGAAGGGGCGCGGGGAACTGCGCGCTCAGCCACGACGCACCCGCAGGGGTGCACTCGCGTCAGGCCCCGGGGCCCGCGTCAGCGCAGGGCGGCGGCCTCGCGGGCCAAGGCCTCGATGCGGCCCCAGTCCTTCGCCGCGACCGCGTCAGCCGGCAGCATCCAACTGCCGCCCACGCAGCCGACGTTCTTCAGGGCGAGGTACGACGGCGCGGACGCGAGGCCGATGCCGCCCGTCGGGCAGAAGCGGGCCTGCGGCAGCGGGCCGCCGAGCGACTTGAGGTAGGCGGTTCCGCCCGCGGCCTCCGCCGGGAAGAACTTCATCTCGTGCACGCCGCGCTCGATCAGCGCCACGACCTCGGACGTCGTCGAGACACCCGGCAGGAACGGCACCCCGGACGCCTTCATGGCCGCCAGCAGCGTGTCGGTCCACCCCGGGCTGACCAGGAAGCGGGCCCCGGCGTCCACGGAGTCAGCGACATTCGTGGCCGAGATGACGGTGCCCGCGCCGACCACCGCGTCCGGCACCTGCGCCGCGATGGCCCGGATCGCGTCGAGCGCGGCGGGCGTCCGCAGCGTCACCTCGATCGCGGGCAGCCCGCCCGCGACCAGCGCGCGCGCCAGCGGCACGGCGTCGGCGACGTCCTCCACCACGACTACGGGGACGACGGGGGCGAGATCGAGCACGGAGGCGGAGGCCGCGGCGGAGGGGGAAGTCATGGGAGCATCCTGCCTCGGCGTACGCAGCATGCGCAAAGGGCGTTGCGCATGCTGCAACAGGCGGGCCCGTGGCGCAGATCAGTGGATCTCGCGCACCACCACGTCGAGCGCCCACGCCTTGCCCGCCTTCGCCGGAGCCTGCGCCTCCACCACGTGCCCGAGGTCCCGCAGCGCCTCGACCAGCTCCGCCGGGCCCTTCGGCTGCGTGCCGGTCTCCAGCAGAGAGCGGACGATCCTGCCCTTCGTCGCCTTGTTGAAGTGCGAGACGACGGAGCGCTTCTCGACCCCGGTCGCCGGGTCGGTCTGCGCGTGCAGCACCCGCACCGTCGCCGTCCGGTCCGCGACCTCGCCCTTCGGCTTCCAGGCGGCCGTGTACGCCGATGAACGCAGGTCGAGGACCAGCCCGTCGCCCGCCGCCTCGGGCATCGCCGAGGCCATCGGCGTACGCCAGTAGGCGCCGAGCGCGCCGAGGCCCGGCAGCTTGACGCCCATCGAGCAGCGGTAGGAGGGGATGCGGTCCGTGACGCCGACGGCGCCCCACAGTCCGGAGAAGACAAGCAGCGAGCGGGCCGCGCGGCGCTTGGCGGCGGCGTCCAGGGAGGCGAGGTCAAGGGCGTCGTACAGGACGCCGGTGTAGATCTCCCCCGCGGGGCGCGCGCCGGCAGTCCGCAGCTCGGTGTTCTTGGCGACCTCACCGCGCAGACCTTCACTCAGTCCGAGTACGTCACGGGCCTTGTCCTCGTCCGCCACGCAGAGCTCGACCAGCTCGTCGAGCACGGCCCGCCGCGCGTCCGCGAGCACCGGCAGGGAGAGCGACTCCGGCTTCAGGGGGGCGCCGCGGCCGGAGGGTGCCTTGCCTTCGGAGGGCGGCAGCAGGACGAGCATGGGTCTCCTTCGGAGGGTCACGGGAGGGGATGCGGCCCCGCGCCAGGGTAATCGCCTCCGCGCCCCAGCTTCGCCCACGCCGCCACTGCCCGTCCTCCCCGCAGCCTTCCCCGCGCGCGAACATGCCCTTCCCACCCACCCGCCCGTCACCCCGCATCCGCTCCTGCACGAACGAGCTTTCCCGCCCACCCGCCCGATTGCCCCGCAGCGACCGACGATTGGCTGCAGTCGGGAGCGCGCGCGAGGGGACGTGCCGGTATGTCTGCCCGGAGCACGGTTCGCGGCACTCCGGTGCCGAAGCAACAACGCGGCCACCGGACGATAGCGAGGACGGACATACCGGCGCGGCCCCGCACCCACACACGGACCGGCACCGTCCCGCCCCACCGTGCCGTCCCGCCCCCCGTGCCGTCCCGCCCCCCCCGTGCCGTCCCGCCCCCCCCCGTGCCGCGCCGCCCCCCCCCGGTGCCGCGCCGCCCACCGTGCCGCCCCGCCCCCGTGCCGCGCCGCCCCCGTGCCGCGCCGCCCCCCGTGCCGCCCCGCCCACCGTGCCGCCCCGCCCCCCGCCCCGCCCCCCGTGCCGCGCCCCCGCGCCGCCCCGCCCACCGTGCCGCCCCGCCCCCCGCGGCCTACGCTCGGTCCATGCCCCGTCGCCACCTCCGCGTGACCGGCGCAGCCGAAGCTCCGTTGCGGGGCGCGCTGCGTGAGCTGCGTACGAAGCTGGACGTTCCCGAGGCCTTCCCCGGGGATGTCCTCGCCGACGCGGAGCGGGCCGTCGCCGACCCCCGCCTCCCCGCGCACGACGCGACCGACATCCCCTTCTTCACCATCGATCCGCCCACCTCGGTCGACCTGGACCAGGCGATGCACCTGTCCCGGCGCGAGGGCGGCGGCTTCCGGGTGCGGTACGCCATCGCCGACGTCGCCGCGTACGTCACACCGGGCGCGCCGCTCGACACGGAGGCCCACCGGCGCGTCACCACCCTCTACTTCCCGGACGAGAAGGTGCCGCTGCACCCCACCTCGCTGAGCGAGGGCGCGGCCAGCCTGCTGCCGGGCCAGGACTGCCCGGCGGTGCTCTGGACGATCGACCTCGACGGGGAGGGACGTGCCGTCTCGACCGACGTGCGCCGCGCCCTCGTACGCAGCCGTGCCAAGCTCGACTACGAGGGTGTGCAGCGGGCCATCGACGGCGGCACCGCCGAGGAGGCCCTCGCGCTGCTCGGCGACATCGGGCGGCTGCGCGAGCAACTGGAGGTCGAGCGGGGAGGCATCTCCCTCAACGTGCCCGAGCAGGAGATCGTCGAGCGGGACGGCGCGTACGCACTCGACTTCCGCGCCCCGCTGCCCGCCGACGGCTGGAACGCCCAGATCTCCCTCCTCACCGGCATGGCAGCCGCGGAGCTGATGATCCGGTCGGGCGCCGGCATCCTGCGCACCCTGCCCACCGCCCCCGACGGCGCCGTCGGCCGGCTCCGGCGCACCGCGCAGGCCCTGCGGGTCGACTGGCCGCACCACGTCCCGTACGCCGAGCTCGTCCGCTCGCTCGACCCGCACGAGCCCCACCACGCCGCGTTCCTCCAGGAGTGCACCACGCTCCTGCGCGGCGCCGGATACACCGTGTTCAGCGGCGGCGACGTCCCCGAGCTCACCACGCATGCCGCCGTCGCCGCGCCCTACGCCCACTGCACGGCCCCGCTCCGCCGCCTCGTCGACCGCTACGCCGCCGAGCTGTGCCTTGCCGCGGTCGCCGGGGACGAGCCGCCGCAGTGGGTGCTCGCCGCGCTGCCCGAGCTGCCCAAGGAGATGGCGGACGGGACGCGGCGCGCCAACACCGTGGAGCGCGAGTGCGTGGACATCGTCGAGGCGGTGCTGCTCAAGGACCGGGTCGGTGAGCTCTTCGACGCCGTGGTGGTGGACGTCCAGGAGAGTGAACCGGACGCGGGAACCGTCCAGTTGACCGATCCCGCGATCGTCGCCCGCATCGAGGGCGGCACGGGCGGCCTTCCGCTGGGGGAGCGGCTGCGGGTGCGGCTCACGCAGGCGGAGCCGGGGACGGCGAAGGTGCGGTTCGCGCCTGCCTGAGGGCGCTCAGGAGCCGCTCCGGCTCGTCCGCGTGCAGCCGCACCGTCGTCACCGGGCGCCGCTTGCCGAGGAATCCGACCGCCGTGACGGGCTCCGTCAGCTCCAGGGTGAGGGAGGTCTGCGAGCCGACGGGCAGGTCGATGACCCCGTCGGCGGCCTCGTGCGTGAAGCGCCGCTCACCGCGCACGGCGGCGATCCTCTCCAGCGGTATCCGCAGGTCCCGGTGGGCGCCCTGACGTACGCGGAGCGCGTCTTTCGTCAGTACGTGCGGCCGGGTCACGGAGGCGGCGTGGATGCCAAGGATCAGGACCACGGTGTAGACGTCGACGACGAGCATCACCGCGTGCGCCACGGGCCAGTCGCGCAGCAGCACGGCCATCCCGACGGTCTCCACCACGCAGACGAAGACGAAGCCGTAGAGCATCGCGGCCTGGTCGCGGGCGTGCCCGAAGGCGAGATCCCCCGCCCGCACCCCGTGCCGCCGCCGGGCCACCCACAGCGCGAGGCTGCCGAGCACCCGCAGCTCGTGCCCCACGATCCTGCGCACCGGCTCCGGCACGACGTCCCTGACCGCCGCGCGCCCGCCCCGCCGGTAGATGAGGGCGAGCCCCACACCCTCGACGGCGATCAGCACCAGGGCGACGGCTTCCACGCCGACGAGTACGTCCGCGGGGAGCGAGGCCCCGGCCAACAGGCAGACGACAAGGACGAGTTCGACGGGTACGACGACCCAGGCGAGGCCCCGCACAAGCCCCTTCACCGGGCACCCCGCTCGCCGAGCAGCCGCATCCCGCGGCGTACGGCTTCGGCCTGGGCGGGGGCGAAGTCGGAGAAGAAGGCTTCGAGGAACCGGTCCTCGCCGCGGCCGAGCCCGTCGGCCACGGCCCGCACGCCCTCCGTGCCCAGCTCCTCCAGGAGGGAGTCGGGCAGCGCGTCGGCGAGCGCCCGGGCCGCCTCGTCCACGGCGGCTTCCGTACGCGGGTCGGCGAGGTCGGCGTCGGCGAGCGCGTCGAGCAGCGCGTACACCTCGTGCGCGCGCTCCACCGCTCCCGGCGTGGTCAGGGCCGGGCGCATCGCGGCAAGGAGCCGGTCCCGGTCCTCCCGGGGTGCGGTGGTGTCGATCAGGGCGAGCAGCTCCCGGTCCTTCGCGGCCATCGCGGACTCGGGCCCGTCGCGGCCGGCGGTGGAGCGCGCCAACTCGGCGAAGAAATCCCCGAGTTCGGGCGATACGGGCCCTTCGGCGGACAGCACCCCGCGCTCCGCGTCGTCGAGCAGCACCCGCAGCCGCTCCCGCCGCTCACGGATCGCGGCCTCCTGCCGTGCGAGGTCGGCGTCCAGCTCCGCGAGCACCTCGGCGAGCTCGCGCCCCGCGTCGTCCGCGAGCACGTCCCGCACCTCGGCGAGCCCGAGCCCCAGCTCGGTGAGCCGCCGGATCCGCGCGAGCACGACGGCGTGCCGAAGGCCGTACTCCCGATACCCGTTGGACCGCCGCTCGGGCTCGGGCAGCAGCCCGAGGTGGTGATAGTGCCTGATGGCCCGCGTGGTGACGCCGACGATCCCGGCGAGCTCCCCGATCCGCATCCCGTTCATGAGGCCGTTCGCATCCCGTTCATGAGGCCAGTAGAAACGTTGACGCTGCGGCAAGGTCAAGCGACGGCGCGGAGGGACCCGCCGGGCGGGCGCACTCCTGGAGGCGGGGCTGCGGCCCGCGGAGGCGGCGACCTGGCAGACGACACTGCCGGGCCCCGCCACTCTTGCCTCCCTCGCGGGCCTCGGCGTCATCTGCACGGCCCTGGCCTTCGTCGTCTTCCTCGAACTGATCCGGGAGGCGGGCCCGACCCGCGCGGTCGTCTTCACCTACGTGAACCCGGCGGTGGCGGTGGCGGCAGGCGTCGTGTTCCTCTCCGAACCCCGGGCGGCGGGCATCGTGGCGGCCTTCACGCTCATCCTGGCGGGCTCGTTCCTGGCGACAGGGGCGTCCGCGGGGCGGAGCTCCGGCACACGCCGGGTAGCATGGTCGGCACGGCAGACGAGCCGGGCGGACGGCCGCGTGAAGCTCCCCTCACCAGGGGCTCTTCCCGAGGAACGTCCGGGCTCCACAGGGCAAGGTGGTGGCTAACGGCCACCCGGGGTGACCCGCGGGACAGTGCCACAGAAAACAGACCGCCGGGGACTTCGGTCTCCGGTAAGGGTGAAACGGTGGTGTAAGAGACCACCAGCGCCTGAGGTGACTCAGGCGGCTAGGTAAACCCCACCTGGAGCAAGGTCAAGAGGGGCCCTGGAAACAGGACCCTGCGCGGATGATCGAGGGCTGCCCGCCCGAGTCCGCGGGTAGACCGCACGAGGTCCGCAGCAATGCGGACCCTAGATGGATGGCCGTCTCCCCGGCCGCCGCGAGGCGCCCGGGCGACAGAACCCGGCGTACAGCCCGACTCGTCTGCCGCCACTTGCGGCTTTGCCTTGGATGGAGTTCCGATCTGCGACGGAGGCCCATTTGCTGCGTTAGGCCGTGGAGAGTTCCTCGGGCAGCGCTGAAGGCCCTGAAAAGTCCCTGACGTAGATGAGCAGGCAAGCCTCTGCGCTGGCCGTTCGCGGACCGAACTCTTCTCCCCTGCTCAGGCAGGGCAAGGTAGCCCAGGTCGGTGTGGCCTGCGACGGGCCCGCCACGAGACAGAGTTCGCCCGCACCCCGACGGAGCGATGCGCCCGACGAGTGGCAGAGGTTCCCGTTCCGAAGCGGCAGCTCGTGCTCAGAAAGCCCGACACCGTCCGCATCCGCTGGATGACACGGACGCCACCGAGATTGACGACGCTGACTCCAGCGGCCAGAGGCCGTGCACTCCGGTCCGGGCGTCGGTAGGAGAGGCCGGGCACGGCATCAGCTACCGCTACTCCGACCACCGATACGACCGGCAGTACCGCCAGGTACCCTCAGACACATCGCCAACGCGGCCCGACGGGCTTCCGTTCCACTCCGGTGGAGTCTCGAAGGACATGCCCCCACCCGCACGAGTCACTTCGTGCTGCCTGGGGGAAGTCCTTGCTGTTCCGTGCGTCCGCGAAAACGGTCGCCGTCATGGCACTCGACGGTTCGCTGTTCCTACACCTTGCCGACCAGTTTCTTCACATGCACGGCTACCAGCCCGGAACCTCGGAGGCGCGTTCCTGGGAGCGCAGCATCCCTATTCTGACCGCCGCGCTCAACGACGCTGGCCTGGGCGACGTCGAGGTCATGCTCGAGTATGCGCTACCGCTGAACAGCAAGCGCGCCGACGTCGTCCTCGCCGGCCTGCACCCGGTCACGCAGGAGCCGTCCTACGTTGTGGTCGAGCTGAAGCAGTGGAGCCAGGTGACTCCGCACGAGGACGACCCCACCCTGTGTCATGTCGACGCCTACGCGCATCCGGTGCTCAACCCGATCGAACAGGTGCGGCGATACTGCGAGTACCTGGTCAACTTCAATGGCGCGGTGGCCGAGCATGGCGAGCGGATCCACGGAGTGGCCTTCCTGCACAACTCCACCGAGTTCGGGGTGTCAGGGTTGCGGGAGATCGAGCGCGACGGGCGGGGACGGCTCTTCACGGGGGAGCGTCGCGGTGCGTTCCTGGACCACCTCCGGTCGAAGCTGAGTGGCAAGCACCCTGGCGCCCACGCGGCCGATGAACTGCTCGCGGGCGCCACCGCACCGTCGAAGCAACTGATGTCCGTGGCAGCCCAGGAGGTGCGGGAGCGACAGCAGTTCGTCCTCCTCGACGAGCAGCAGGTCGCCTACCGCATGGTGCTCAACGCGGTGGAGAGGGCGAAGCGCGCTGACCACAAGGAAGTCGTCATCGTCACCGGCGGCCCCGGAACCGGGAAGAGCGTGATCGCGCTCCAACTGCTTGGCGAGCTCTACCGAAGAGGTGTGGCCGCGGTCCACGCGACTGGCTCGCAGTCGTTCACCAAGACGATGCGCAAGGTGGCCGGTTCCCGGAAGCGGGAAGTCCAGGATCTCTTCAAGTACTTCAACAGCTTCATGACTACGGAGAAGAACAGCCTGGGTGCTCTGATCTGTGATGAGGCGCACCGCATCCGCGAGACGTCCGCCAACCGCTACACCCGCGCGGCACTGCGGACCGGCAGAGCACAGATCGACGAGCTCATCGACGTGGCCCACGCACCGGTCTTCTTCCTCGACGAGCACCAAGTGGTGCGCCCCGGTGAGATGGGCACCGTGGACGAAATCCGTGAGGCCGCGGCCAGACGGGGCATTGACTGCAATGTCATTCCTCTGGACAGCCAGTTCCGCTGCGGAGGTAGCGACGCCTACCTGCGCTGGGTGGTCCGACTCCTCGGCCTGGAGCCCGGTGGGCCGGTCGGGTGGGAGCCCGATGACCGCATGCAATTACTGGTCGCCGACAGCCCTGAAGAGCTGGAGGCGTTCCTCGATGCCCGGCGTGGCGAGAAATACGGTGCCCGGATGTCTGCGGGCTACTGCTGGCGGTGGTCTCCCGAGCCCAAGCCCGGCGTCCCCCTGCCTCTCGACGTCGTCATCGGGGGCTGGGAGCGGCCTTGGAATCTGCGCGGCGACCGGTCGGTTTCCGGCGCGCCGCCGTCCGCGCTGTGGGCCACCGACCCCGCGGGCTTCCGGCAGATCGGCTGCGTCTACACCGCCCAGGGGTTCGAGTACGACTGGTCCGGCGTCATCATCGGCCCGGACTTGGTTTGGCGGGGCAACCGCTGGATCACCGACCGCTCCGCCTCCAAGGACCCGGTCTTCAAGAAGTCCGTACCCGACACCGATGTGGACCGTCTTATTCGGAACACGTACAAGGTTCTGCTGACTCGAGGCATGGTCGGCACGATCGTCTACTCGACCGATCCGGAGACGCGGGAAAAGCTGCGGGAATTGGTGTCTGCCCGACCGGAGCCACGGCCTGCCGCGGTCGAGGGGCCCCTTCTGCGGCGATGAGCACGTGATATCCAGCCATGATCTCCGTGCTTCCAGCCGACCGACGTGTCATGTGCGTCGCGGCGGAGCGTCAACTCCCTAAGATCCGAAGTGTCATTGCGGTCCGACGGGCTTCCCACGTGGACATGCCCCCATCCGCACGAGTCACTCGTGCCCTGGGGGATCCACCTCGTGTCCATGCTCCTGCTGAAACTGGCAGCGCAGGATCTGCTGACCCTGAATTCAAGACGCCGTATGGTGCCCCATCTCGCCGCGAGGTGGAAGCACTTCCTCAACACCGACGCTTCGTTGACCGAACGCTCCGCCTGGGCGGAGAGCCTTGTGCATCTTGCCGAGGATCTGGTCGCCGCCGACCGCGGGAACGTCGAGATGGTCGTCGAATGCGCTGCCACCCTCGACGAGGCAGACCGCGCTGGGGATCCGCGGCTCATCGATGTCGTCCTCGTGGGCCATCATCCCGAAGAGCGCGGGCTGTCCGTTCAACTCGTCGAGCTGAAGCGTTGGTCGACGGTGACCAGGGTGGAGCGAGCCACCGCGGAACTGGTGCATGTCCCCGGCATGGGAGAGAAGAAGCATCCTGCGCTGCAACTGCGCGAGTATCACGCGGCTTTCACGGGTGGCAGAGGGCCGCTGCACGGACTGAACTTCGAATGTGGCGGCTTCGCCTATCTGCACAACGCCACCGACGCCTCGGTGCTCCCACTGGTCGGCGTGGACGCGCCGACCGGTTCCTATGCCCGGGTCTATACGAGTGACCGTCGCGCCCAGCTGCTGTCGGACCTGCGGAGCAGCTTCGCGGCCGACGGTGCCGACTCGGCGGCCGAAATCCTGCTACGGGGCATGGGTCTGCGTAACACCCCTCTGCTCGACGCCATGATTCGCTCCAGTGGCGAGGACACGGTCTTCACCCTGCGTGGACGTCAGAAGAAGGTCGCGGACCAGATCCTCGACACTGCCGCCAAGGTGCTCCCCGATCCACAGCGGCCGGCGCTCCTCCCCGACGAGCGACGGGTGGTGTTCCTCGTCACCGGCGGTGCCGGTACCGGCAAGAGCGCCATCGGCCTCCAGCTCAAGGCCGAACTGGAGGCGGAGGGCCGCACGGTCAAGTACGCGAGCGGCAGCAGAGCGTTCAATGGCGCCCTGCAGGAGCATGTCGGCTATGGCGACCGGGAGTTCAAGGAGAGTTTCACTTACTTCAGCAACTTCGTCACCCCGCCCGATCCGCCTCTGGACGTGCTGATCTGCGACGAGGCCCACCGCCTGCGCGATCGCTCCACAAATCGCTTCTGGGATCCCGAGGACTATGGCACCAAGCCACAGGTGGACGAACTCCTCGATGCCTCCCGGTTGACGGTGTTCTTCCTGGACGAGGGGCAGTCAGTGCGCCCGCAGGAGGTCGGCACCGCCGCTCTCGTGGAGGACGCTGCACGGCGCTACGGCGCCCAGCTGGTCCCTTGCCCCTTGTGGGAACAGTTCCGGTGCGGTGGCAGCGACACCTACATCCGCTGGGTGCGTGGAGCGCTAGGGGTGTTGGACGCGGAGCCGGAGCAGTGGACCCCGGACGGGCTGATGCACGTTGAGGTAGTGGACAGCCCGGAGGAGCTCGAGCGGATCATTCGCTCCGAGGCCGTGGCGGGAGCGTCCGCGCGCATGGTCGCCGGATACTGCTGGCCCTGGACGAAGCCCTTGGGCAAGGAGAAGCGGCTCGAGCCCGACGTCCGGATCGGTGATTGGCACCGGCCGTGGAACGCGGACAGCGAATCCTTCTGCGAGAACAAGACCGTCCCGCCTTCCAAGATCTGGTCTGTGCACGAGAACGGCCTCGGCCAGATCGGCTGTGTGTACACCGCGCAGGGACTGGAGTGGGACTGGTGCGGCGTGATCATGGGCGACGACATGGTGCGCCGGGGCGACAGCTGGGTGTTCCGTCGGGGCAAGGAGCGAGTGGACAAGGAGGTGGAGGTCAAGCGGGTCGCCGTTCCCGGATCGTTCGATCCCAAGGTGAAGCCGAAGAGCGTGGACGACGACGAGTTCGCCCGTCTCGTACGGCACGCGTACCACGTGCTGATGACCCGGGCGAGCCGGGCGACCGTGCTCTACTCCACGGATGAGGAGACCCGGAATTACCTGAAGCGACTCGTCGGCGAGGTCCAGCTACACGGTCTGCGACCCACCTGGGAGAACCTGCCGGAGCAGGCTCGCCAGCCGCATCTGCCCCGACCCGGCCGAGGACAGCGCCGCCGCAGGAGGCGCCAGAAGGAGAACACCCCGCCCGGGGAGATGCGTCTCTTCTGATACGGGGGCCAGGGTGTGGGGTGGCGGGCTCTCCCGGGCCCGCCACCTGCCGGTCAGAAGACCAGGCGTGCTGCCGCGATCAGGGCCGCCACCAACAGATTGATGGCGACTCCTACCGTGACGTCGACCAGAATCTGACGAAACCGGTCGCGACGTGCAGGCTTGTACTCAACGGTATTCATCGGTTTCCACTCCAGAGCGTGAGCTGGGAATGGCAGGGATCGCCCTACCGGGCATCCGCAGTCACACCGCGTACGTACGCGGTGGAAACCACTCGTCGCTCATCGCCGAGGACCGGCACCTGGAACACCGTCGACGTACCCTCCGGGAAGGTGCGCAGCGGGTAACCACGTTAGTACATGCACCAGTTGTTGCAGATGGGCATGCCGTAGCAGCGATTGAACCGTTCCGTAACTATCGCTTCACGCATTGGTGTGCTGACCGTATTATTCGCGTCCAGGGGGGATCAGCGGGACTTGTGCGGCCACCGGGACAGTACGGACGTTGGTGGCCGCGCTTTGCGTTGGTGGCAGAGGGGACTGCCGCCGACGCCGTGCTCCGTTGGCCCAGAAGCGACAACTCAGGGATCAGCGTGACGAACTCGGTTAGCTTCGGGGACAGCCAGGAACTCGATCGCCTCAAGGCGATGCTTGAGAGCTGGCGCACATCGCTGGTGGACTTGAGCGGCCGCAACCGGCTGCTCAATTTCCGCCACACCAAGTCGGCGACACTGGAGATTGCCAACCCATCCGCGCGGGAGCTTGTCGAAGGGCTGGCCCGTGGTTGGGACTTCGCGCCGCTCCCGGACGAGGAGCCGGAGGCCGGCGAGGGTTCGCGATCCGGCGATGTGGTCCTCGCGAAGAAGGGCGACCGCACTGACGGAATCGTCACCCAGAAGAACACCGCGCCGTCCCTCCTGCGCGCGTTGAACAGTCTCCGTGCCAAAGCGACGCAGCTCTTCAACGACTATGGCCTGTGGACCCTCAACCTCGGCGTAGGCATGCTCCGCTGGCGCGAGGACGGAGCGGAGACAGCCAGTGACGCCCCCCTGATCCTTATGCCGGTGGTCGTCGAGCGCACGCGCAACGGCCGGATCCGCCTCAAGGCGAGCGATGATGAGGAACCGCGCCTCAACCCGGCCCTGAAAGTAAAGCTGCAGCAGTTCCACATCGACTGGACTCCGGTCGTCGAACAGGGCCCCTCGGACCTGCAGGCGGTGCTCTCCGCCGCGCGAGCCGCGGTGGCGGGCAAGGCCGGATGGCAGATCTCCGAGCGTGTGGTGCTCGCACTCTTCGCCTCCCACAAGGAGTCGATGTATCAGGACCTGCTGGACAACGAGGACTGCGTCCTCGGCAGTGACCTCATACGGGCGATGGCACTCGGCCCACATTCCGGACTGGCCTCCGACCGTTTCGACTTCGAGGAGATCCAGCTCGACCGGATCGACGAACTGAGCCCGCCCGAGGACAGCCCGCTGGTGCTCGACGCCGACGCCTCGCAGCGGCAGGCCGTCGCCGCGGCCGTGGCCGGACAGTCGTTCGTCCTGGACGGTCCGCCCGGCACAGGCAAGAGCCAGACCATCACCAACATGATCGCCGGTCTGATGCACGCGGGCCGGAGCGTGCTGTTCGTCAGTGAGAAGGCGGCGGCCCTCGACGTCGTCCTCGCCCGGCTGAAGGCGGTCGGACTCGACTCGTACGCATTGCCCCTCCACAGCCACAACACCAGCCGTAAGGCGGTGGCCCAGGAGCTGGGTCGGGCCCTGGCGGAGGAGCCGCGTGCACCGCAACTGTCACAGCAGGCCCTGGCGCAGGCCAGGGAACTGCGCCTTGCGCTCAGTGCTTATGCCGAAGCGATGAACGAGGCCCGCGACCCGCTGGAACGAACCCTGCACGATGTGCTCGGCCAAGTCGGCCGCCTGTCCGATGCGCCGGTCGCTTATTTGAGCCATGGCGACGACCCGGCCACGGGGGCAGGCGCGACGTTTCGCGCGGAGACGCTCAGTGCCGAGGACCTCCGCCTGATCGTCGAGGCGACGAGAGCCATCTCCGATGCTTGGGAGGCGGTCGCCGACCCGTCGTTCCCCTGGCGCGGCCTGCGAGCCGGCCTGCCGCATCCACGTCCGGTGCTTGAGCAGGCGCAGGCAGCGCGGGACGCGCTCGCGACAGCGGTCGACCGGTACCGGGACCTCGCGCTTGATGGTGCGCCCATCACCGACCAGAGCGGGATCGACCGTCTGGCTGCGCTCCTGCGGCTGCTCGACACGCGGAGTCCCGTGCCGGAAGAGTGGCTGACCACGGATGCCTTTGCCGACGAGGTGGACGACCGGGTCGACGCCTTCCTTGCGGAACTGCGCAAGGCGCAGCGTACGAGCACCGCCGTCCGGGCGACGGTGGGCGAGCGGTGGCAGGAGCTTTCCACCAGGCTGACGGCTGAGCCGGGGGAGGCCGAGAAGTCGCTCTCGGCGATGGCGCCGCGAGGCCTCGACCTCACCGAGCTCATGCAGGAGCGAGCGCGACAGTTCGCCGGGGAGTTCGATGCGACCGCCGGCGTGCTGGAGCGGACCCTGCAGAATCTGACCCGCGTCAGCCACCGCACCGGGCTCGCGCACCCCAGCAGCCCCGAGGAAGCACGCCATCTGTGTGACGTGATCGCCGTGGCCGGTACCGAACACCGCCCTCCCGAGCAGTGGCTGGTCCCCGAAGGTCCCGTGCGGGCGGAGGAGGCGGCGGTCGGGGTCGTCGCCGATGCGCTGAGTGACTTCTTCACCCGACGCAACCAGGTGGTCTCCGCCCAAGCCCTCGCGACGGACCACGCGGGCCCGGGTTGGACCGAACTGCGGCGAGAAGTGAGCGCCGAGCGACCGGTCAACGAACAGGCACTCGCCGCACTGGAACCCCCCGGCACCGACATCGCGTCGCTGACAGGCAGAGAGGCCGCGGAGCTTACCCAGCGGTTCGACACGCTCGCCGACGCACTTGAGATGGCCGCCGGGCACGCCGACTCGTTAGCCGGACACCTCGGGTGCGACCGGCCGAGGGCGATGTCCGAAGCGGAGGACCTGGCCACGCTCGTGGAACTGGCCGCAGCATCGGACCGCACGCTCGAAGCATGGCTTGATCCCTGGGCACTTCCCGGTGTCCAGGCAGCTGTTGCGGAGATCTCCGCTGCCGCCGATGACCTGGCAGCCGCGGAGAGGGCGGCGCGTGACACCTTCCTGCCCGAGATCGTCTCCACGCCTGAACTGCCCGAAGCGGTCCACCGGCTCCTGGAGGGGCGCCAAGGACTCGCCGGAACGTTGTCCAGTGGCATCCGGGCCGACCGGAAGCTCGTGGCCCGGCTGACGCACGGCGGATCATGGCGCGGCGAGCTGTACGACAAGCTGCCGCTTGCCGACGCCTGGTGCGCCGCTCACCAGAGGCTGAGGGCGCTGGCCGCCACCCACGCCGAGCTGATGGGTCGCTATCGCGGCACGGTGTTGCCCGACGTCCCAGGACTGCTCAAAGCACTCGCGCACGCCGAAGAGGTCCACGCACTCGCGCCGGAGACCGTCGCCGACCCCTACCGCAGGAGTCTGCTCGCCACTCACGTGGCCGACGGCCGAGACCTGCACCCCGCACTCGTCGATCAGGGAACGGCGCTTCGCGGCGGTCTCGCCGGATGGCGGCAGAATCTGGACGACCCGTCGCTCGCGCCGCACGCGGCCGACCTCACCAAGCTGCCGCTCGACGCCGCAGCCCGCTGGCTGCGCGCCCACCTCGCTCCCTTGAGACAGGCCGTTGCGTTGCTGGACACGGTGGCCTCGGTCGGCCGCCGGGACAGTGGCCCGGGTTCCGAGTACACCCTCACCGCCGCGCGCACGGCGGTGAGGACCGCGCACGCGGCACAGAAGGAGACCGCCGCGTTCGACGGCCAGGCCGTGAGCGACCGCAGCCTTCTCGGCCCCTGGTACCGGGGCCTCGACACGCAGGCGGACGACCTGCGCGACGCCGCGCCCAACGGCGCGACGGGTTACGAGCCGATGGGGCGGCTTCTGTGCCGCGGACTCGACCTGACGCGACAGCGTCCGGGACCGTACACCACCGCGCAACAGCGCGAGTTGCTCGGCCGGTACGTCATGGAAGGGCGACCACACACCGAGGGCTTGCGGGTGGCCCTGGACTCGGCCCGTCTCATCGCCCGCCTTGCCCTCGGCACGCTCGCAGAACCAGCATGCCGGACCAGCCTCGTCGACGTGCTGGCCGACGGCCGGCCCGAACCGCGCGACCTGCTCGCACAGACCGACCAGATCCGCCATGACCTGGACCTGTGGCAGGAGTACACCGGACAGTCGCACGTCGCGGCGGTCGGCGCGGCACTCGCCTCCTGCTCCCTCGAACAGGCGGCGAGCTGGCTCCGTGCGCACGTGGAACCCTTCGAGGATGCGGCCGACCTCACCCGCTCAACCGCCCGAGTCATGGACGAGGAGACGGGGCTCACCCTGTCCCGGGCCAGGGAAGCGGTGGCCGCCGTCGCCTCCGCCCGCGCCGCCGAGTCCTCCTTTGCGGAGAACGACGCCACGTACCGAAGCCTTCTCGGTTCCCTCTACCAGGGCACGGGGACGGGCCGGGACGCGATCCTGGACGCCCTCGACTGGGCCCAGAAGGTCCGTCGCACCGCACATGGCGGCCACTCCGCGCCCCTGTCGCAAACGGCGGCCCGGCTGATGCTGACCGCGTCAGCAGATCCGTCCGTCGCGGCCCGCGCCGGTGACTGGGGCGGGCAGCGCGAGGCACTCGCCGGGCACTTCGAGCCTGCGCGCGCCGAGGAACTGCGACGCGAACTCGCCGGATCCCTCACGACGGCCCAGTCTGTCCTGTCACTCCTCGAGCGTGACCCCTTCGGCCCGGAAGCGTGGACCAGCCGCGCCGACGCACTGACCCTGTTGCGCCGCTACCACCTCCACGAGCTCCCCGACCAACTCGCACGCCGCGAAGTCTCCGCCGAGGACTTCCCCGCAGCCATGGAACGCGCGGTGCTCACCGCGTGGGTCGAGCACCAGCTCACCACTGACCAGAGGCTGAAGCCGATGCGGGCGGTGGAACGCGATCAGCTGGTGGAGCGCTTCCAGAGGGCGGACCAGGACCTGGTGGCGGCGGCACACGCCGAGGTGATCGCAGCATGCAACTCCCGGCGTCCTCGCAGAACGTCGGTGGGTCAGGCCGCCGTGATCCGCCGCGAGGCCGAGAAGCAGCGTCGCCACATGCCCGTACGGCACCTGCTGAAGCAGACTCGCGACGTCGTAAGGCTGGTCAAGCCCTGCTTCATGATGAGCCCGCTGACGGTCAGTCAGTTCCTGCCACCGGACTTCGACTTCGATGTCGTCATCTTCGATGAGGCGTCCCAGGTGCTGCCCCAGGACGCGGTGAACTCCGTCTACCGGGGCAAGGCCCTCATCGTGGCCGGTGACCAGAAGCAGCTGCCGCCGACGTCCTTCTTCACCGCGGCCGGCGACAGCGACGACGGCGACGAATGGGACGAGGACGCCGCCGACGGCTTCGAGTCCATCCTCGACATGTGCAAGGCCAGCGGAGTCCTGCGCGGACTGCCTCTGCGCTGGCACTACCGCAGTCGGCACGAGAACCTGATCGCCTTCAGCAACCACGACTTCTACGACAACTCCATGGTCACGTTTCCGGGCGCGCTGGAACAGGGACCGGACATCGGCGTGGAGTTCATCAAGGCGGACGGCGTCTACGACCGCGGCGGGAGCAGCGACAACCCCGTCGAGGCCGCCAAGGTGGCGCAGCGTGTCATCCACCACTTCGACACCCGCCCCGAGCACACCCTCGGCGTGGTCGCGCTGTCGAAGTCGCAGGCGGAGGCAGTCGAGGAGGCGGTGCAGAAGGCGAGGGCGGCCCGACCGGACCTCGACCACCACTTCACGGAAGGCCGGCTCGACGGGTTCTTCGTCAAGAACCTCGAAACCGTCCAGGGCGACGAGCGCGACGTCATCATCCTCTCCATCGGCTACGGTCCCGACCACCGCGGCAAGCTGCTGTCGGCGTTCGGCCCCATCAACCGGGAAGGCGGCTGGCGACGCCTCAACGTGGCCGTGACACGCGCCCGGCGCCGCATGGAAGTCGTGGCTTCCTTCCACGGAGGCGATCTGCCGGACAGCGCCAAGAAGAGCGTGCAACACCTGAAGCGGTACCTGCAGTACGCCCAGCACGGTCCTGCGATTCTCCAGACGGAGGCAGCCGATCCGGACGCGGCTCCGGAGAGCCCCTTCGAAGAGGAGGTCATCGACATCCTGCGCGACTGGGGGTACGAGGTCCAGCCGCAGGTGGGGGTGGCCGGTTTCCGTATCGACATGGCGATACGGCACCCGGGTGCGCCCGGCACGTACGCGCTGGGCATCGAGTGCGACGGCGCCATGTATCACTCTTCGCGGGCGGCCCGGGACCGCGACCGGCTGAGGGAAGCGGTCCTGCGCGACCTGGGTTGGAAGCTGCACCGAATCTGGGGAACGGACTGGTACCGGAACCGACGGGACGCGATGGCGCGGCTGCGGGCCGCGGTGGAACGGGCGTGTGCGGAGGATCCGCATGCGGTGCGGGTGACGCCGCCCGTGACGGTGGAGGTCAGCGACGGCGGCCGTGGCGATGACGGCGGTACGGCGGAGCCCGTGGACGGTCTGAGGAGCGCAGGGCGCCATGCATCCGCGGAAGGGCGGGCAGGCGGTCGGTCGGTCCCGCGTGTGGAGTTCGTGACGGTCGACGAGGGCCCCGCACCGTGGAGTCGCCCCTACCAGGATGTGGATCCCGACCTGTTGGCAGAGCTGCGTGTGGAGTCGAGCAACCGGCGGGGCATGTCGGGTGTGGAGCTGCAGGACCCCGATGCTCTCGACGTGGTGGCGGAGGTGGCGCTGTGCGTCGTCGAGGTGGAAGGGCCCGTCGAGAGGGAGGTGGTCTACACCCGGGTCCGTCTCGCGTGGGATCTCGGACGATCCGGCCAGGTGGTCCGCGACCGCATCGACCGGGCTCTTCGCCACTTGCTCAAGCAGGGCAAGATCGTCAACGTAGGTACGGCCTACGACGTACCCGGCCATGAGACGGAGTTCGCCCGCACGTCGACAGAGTGGTGCGCTCGACGCGTGGCGGAGGTTCCGGTGGTGGAACGGCAGCTCGTGCTGAGAAACGTGGTCGCCGAGGGACCGGGCGTGCACCGGGAGGACTTGCTGCGGGAGGCCGCCCGCTTCTTCGGGTGGGCGCGGCGGGGCGCCGACATCAAGGAGGCTCTGACCGGCGACATCGACGCGTTGATCGCGACCGGGCACTTGGCCGAATCGGAGGGCGGCCTAATGCCTGCGGAGGCATCTTGACCTCTTGGGGTGAGCCGCTCTCATACCGTCCGGGGCGCTGAGCCCGCAGGCGAAAGGCGTGGCGCGAGAAACGGTGTCGGCCTGACGGACAGGCCGACACCCGTGCTCTCCGCGTCGTTATTCTTCCGCCGATCTGTTCAGTTCGCACAGAGTCCGGTGGTAGTGCAGGTACGTCTCATCGATCTGATGGCCATCGTGTACATGAAGGCTTCCCAAGGAATCGCCCGAGTGTGTTCGCCTCACGATGCCGTCGACGTCGACGTAGATTTCGAGTCCGTCGAAGAGAACGTGGTGATTGGGGCACAGACAGAGCAGGTTCGGCAGTTCATCCGGACCGTCGTGCGGGGAGCCGAGCCCCCGGATGTGGGCAGCCTCGCTGTAGGGCCTGCGCTTGTACTCGAGGCGCGTTGCACACACCTGGCAGGCATGACCGTGCAGTTCCTTCACCTGAAGGACGATCGCGGGGTTGCGGACCGGCCGTGAGTAGGTGGTCTCTCGGCGCGCGGTCGGTCCAGCCGCCCGTTCCCTCTCGGTGACTTCCTGGCCGCGTTCCTCTTCGTCCTCGTCAGGCAGACCGTCTGCCGTGGCGTAACCACCGAGTCCCACCTGACTCAGCACCTCCCGCTGATCGACGTCGGCGAGATAGGTGCTGCACAGCTTGAGCACGGCCTCCAGGCGGGTCAGCGGGTTTTGCAGGAGGTCGGCGCTTGCGTGTGTGAGCCCTGCGACCGGTTGGAGAGTGTTGAGAATGCCCAGCTGCGGCATCGGACCCGCATCGCTCGGTATCCCGTGCACTTCCCACAGGCCACTGCCCTGCAGGTGCCAGAAGGGGTACTCGGGGGTGACCCTTGAACCGGGCAGTCCGAACTCAGCCAGAAGAGGGCCGACCTCCGAGCGGAAAACAGACCACGGCGCGAGGCGCGGCTTTCCTGCCGCGATGCGGGAGGCCGCCCACAGCAGAGACAGTGGTTGGTGCCGACTGCGTGCGGTGCCCTCTGATCGGCGATGAGTGTTGAGAGAGCCGAGCCGTTCCAGCAGCTTCTCCGGAGTCAGCCGGGCCGGTACCGCTGAGGGTGAAGTCAGGGAGCGGGGTAGGCGCGGTCGGGACCTCACCGGGAGAAGTGGAGCAACACGACGGTAGTCCTCGGCTGATCGCAGGGTAAGGCTGCGCAAGGGTGCAGGAACGTTCAGGCGCTGCAAGATGGGCGCGGCCAGCACACGAGTGGGGAACTCTTCGACTTCCCCCAGCGCCATGACGTGCTCCCACGTGGAACCGTCCTGATTGATTCCCCAGACTTCCTGCGCCGCAAGCGGGCTGTTGAAGAGATGGAGGATGCGGGCGCGAGCGATGAAGTGATTCTCCGCGTAGAAGAAGACGTCGTCGCCGACGCGGCGCTTTCGCAGCGCTCGCACTTTTTCGTTGTTGGTCTGGGTGGTGGGGGTGGAGCCCCACAGCCGTGCTACCCCATCCGGGTACAGGCCGGCCAGTGTCTCCGCATGCTCACCGAGTACTTGCCTGACATCGGCCAGGCGTATCCCCCGGCGTACCGACTTGGCGAAGTTCTGTGGCCCACGCTCCCGAGCGCCGCCGCGAGGCTGAAGAACCATCTGCGGCGTTGTCTCCTGCTCGCCGTCCGCGACAGTGGCTCCTTCTTGCACAGTGAAGCCGAGGGCCCGCAGACGACGTGCCACCGTGTTGGCGCCCCCGCTGAAATCATCGGCCGACAGCAGGTTGCCGGCCGAGTACAAGTGCGCGACGCCCGCGATGGCCTTCGAGTCAAAGCGGTCGCCTTCCAAGACCAGCTCGTACGTCATCGCTCGGCCGAATCCGTACTGACGGCGAAACGTTTCGCGCCCCAAACGCTGACACTCCTGGACCGCAGCCAGTACGCCTGCGCGCGTTATATCCCCAAGTCCCATGCGCGGGGAGCTTGGTAGGACAGTATGACAATCACTGGTCTACCTCGATCCGGTAGCGCTCCGACTGTTGCCCGGTCGCCGTCCCGTCGTCGGCGCGAGAAAGCTGTCGCTGACTGCGAGCGGGGCGCGCTCTGCAATTCGAGTCGAATCTGCTGAAGGTCCGCCCTTCACCAACTCTTCTCGTGTCTCATGCAGCCACTAGGATGCGGCAGGAGGGTGTCATCGGGGGGAACGGTGGCCTTCGAGGGACACGAGGAGCGGGGAACAGGCATGCGGGAAGGCGGTCTATTGGCGGCTCACCGAACGGCTCACCACCTCCAGTTTCCCGCCCAGCGCGCTGCGGCCCGTGGTCGACGCCTGGTTCTACGCCCTGGAGGAGGACGCCCTCGCGGCCGGCGCGACCGAGGAACAGCTTCCGAGCGAGGTGGAGAAGCTCCTCGCCGCACGGCTCGCCGAAGTCTCCCGGCACGCCCCGTCGTTCGCCACAGCTCTGCGCGGCTACCGGGCTGCGCTCGCGGACGGCGACGAGGCAACCGCCGCGGCCGTGCTGGCATGGCTCGGCGGTCAGCCGCACGTCGCGGCCTCCGCTCGCCGGGCCGCCGGGGTACGCGGGGACCTTGACCACTTCGGCGCGCTCGGGTTCCTGCAGGGGCTCCTCACTGTGCTGCGCGACTCCGGGCACACCGGGCTGTTCGTCGTCCTAGACGAGGTGGAGACGCTGCAGCGGGTCCGGTCGGATGCCCGTGACAAGGCACTCAACGCGCTGCGACAGCTCATCGACGAAGTGCACTCGGGTCGCTTCCCCGGCCTCTATCTGGTCATCACGGGCACTCCGGCCTTCTACGACGGTCAGCAGGGTGTGCAGCGTCTGGCCCCGCTCGCGCAGCGGCTGGCCACCGATTTCACCACCGACCCGCGCTTCGACAACCCTCGCGCCGTACAGATCAGGCTTCCCGGCTTCAACCAGGAGTCCCTGGTCGGGCTCGGCCTCACCATCCGCGACCTGTACGCCGATGCCGCGGTAATGCCCGAGCACGTGCGGAAGGTTGTCGACGACGCGTACGTCGCTGATCTCGCGACGGCCGTCGGCGGGGCGTTGGGCGGCAAGGTGGGAGTGGCTCCCCGGCTTTTCCTGAAGAAACTCGTCGGGGACGTGCTCGACCGCGTGGACCAGTTCGACGATTTCGACCCCCGGCAGCACTACCGGCTCACCGTCGCCGGTAGCGAACTCACTGACGTCGAGCGAAACTTGGCGGCCAGGATCTCCGGTGACTCCGCGTCGGCCGATGACATCGACCTGGAGCTGTGATGGCGGACGAGGGACTCCCGGCCGGGAATGAGCCGGGTAACGAGGAGGTCGACGTACTGGACCGACTCGACCCCGTCGTCCTGCATCACATCGTCAACACCCTTGGCTGGCCCGATCTGCGCCCGCTGCAGCGGGCGGCGATCACGCCGCTCATGCAGGGGCAGGACGCCGTACTGCTGGCTCCGACAGCCGGGGGCAAGACCGAGGCGGCCTGCTTCCCCCTACTCTCGGCGATGACCGAGCAGAGGTGGAGCGGCACGTCCGTGCTGTACCTGTGCCCGCTCAAGGCACTCCTCAACAACCTGGTCGGCCGCGTCGACACGTACGCCCAGTGGCTGGGGCGGCGGGCTGCACTCTGGCACGGCGACACCAAGGAATCGCAACGGCAGCGCATCCGGGCCGAGGCGCCGGACATCCTGCTGACCACACCCGAATCGCTCGAAGCGATGCTGATCGGCGTCAAGACCGACCACGCCCGCCTGTTGGGGAGCCTGCGGGCCGTCGTTATCGACGAAGTACACGCGTTCGCAGGGGACGACCGGGGATGGCACCTGCTCGCCGTGCTCGAACGGTTGGAGCGGGTCACCGGGCGGCCCATCCAACGCGTCGGGCTCTCGGCGACCGTCGGCAACCCGGCCGAGTTGCTGCACTGGCTGCAAGGCGCGGGTGCCGGCAGCCGCACCGGTCAGGTGGTCGCCCCTGGAGTGCGCCTGCCGACCGCCGACGGCAGCGGACACGGCGACAAAGCGAGTGCCGAGCCCTTCAGCAGGCCTACGGGCGAAGTGGAACTCGACTACGTCGGCTCTCTCGACAACGCGGCCAAACTCATCGCGGCACTGCACAGAGGAGAGAAGCGCCTCGTCTTCTGCGACTCGCGCCGCCAGGTCGAGGAGTTGGGCGCGGCGCTCCGCGCGCGTGAGGTCACTGTCTTTCTGTCCCACGCCTCGCTCTCCGTCGATGAACGCGCCCGTTCCGAGCAGGCGTTCGCCGAAGCTCGCGACTGCGTCATCGTCTCCACGTCAACCCTCGAGCTCGGTATTGACGTCGGTGATCTCGACCGCGTCATCCAGATCGACTCACCGGCCACTGTCGCCTCGTTCCTGCAACGCATCGGACGCACAGGGCGGCGGTCCGGCACGATACGGAACTGCCTGTTCCTGACTACCCGCAAGGAGACGCTGCTCCAGGCGGCGGGCCTTTTGCTGCTGTGGTCACGGGGCTGGGTCGAACCAGTCGTCCCCCCGCCGGAGCCGCGGCACCTGGTGGCCCAACAACTGCTTGCCGTCACCCTGCAACAGCACAAGCTCGGCGACCGGTTGTGGGACCGGCAGTGGAACGGTCTCGCCCCCTTCGACAAGTCGGCTGCTCCCATCCTGCGCTTCCTCACTGAGGAGGGCTTCCTCGACAGCGACGGCGGGATGCTGTTCGTGGGCCCCGAGGCGGAACGGCGCTTCGGTAAAAGGCACTTCATCGAACTCACCGCCTCGTTTACCGCACCTCCGCAGTTCACCGTCCTGTCCGGACGCACGGAGATCGGCCGCACCGACCCGAGCGTGCTCACGGAGGAACGCCCCGGCCCCAGGCGGTTGCTGCTCGGAGGACGTAGTTGGCAGGTCACGTACATCGACTGGCTGCGCAAACGCGTCTTCGTCGAGCCGGCCGACGGCGGGGGAATCGCCAAGTGGATGAACGGCGGCGTCACGGGACTCTCATACGCACTGACGCGTGCCATGCGCGAGGTACTGCTGGGCACGGCCCTGCCGGTCACCCTCACCCGGCGTGCGGAGGCCTGCCTGGCCGAACAGCGAGCCACCGACGCACCTGACACCGTCCACTCGGACGGTACGTTGATCAGGCGCGTCGGCTCCGATGTCCGTTGGTGGACCTGGGCCGGTTACCGCGCCAACGCCACCCTGGCCGCCACCCTCCAGTCGGTCACCGACCCCCTGCAACGGCCCACCGACAGCTGGCTGCGCCTGCGAGAGGACATTGGCCCGGCAGACTGGCATGCGGCTCGAAAGAACGTCGGCGAGATTCTTGTCCTGCCCGAAGTGGACCCCCGGGCCGTACGCGGCCTGAAGTTCTCGGCCGCCCTCCCGGGACGGATCGCTGAGGCCACGGTGGCGGCCCGCTTGGCCGACTTCGAGAGCGCCCGCTTGGTGCTTGGTGAGCCGGTGCGATTCCAATACGAGGTCTGAACGGGAAAATCCCTCTGCCGGACCGCAGGAGGGTGTCTGCCTACGTAGTCATCCAGGTAGCCACATAAGCGTCCTCTCTGCACGTTTGCACAAGGTCATAGCGCCGCGGCCGGGCCTGCCCCGTGCCTCGGAGGGCCTCAGAAAGCTTCATCGGGCCTCAGAACACCGAAAGCCCCGTAAGCGTAGTGAACCGGTCAAGCGCCGCCACCCCCGACACCGAATTGCCCCGCTCGTCCAGGCCCGGGCTCCAGACGCACAGCGTGCAGTGGCCGGGGACGACGGCGATGATGCCGCCGCCTACGCCGCTCTTGCCCGGCAGGCCCACGCGGTAGGCGAAGTCGCCCGCCGCGTCGTACGTGCCGCAGGTCAGCATGATCGCGTTGACCTGCTTCGACTGGCTGCTGCTCAGGAGGCGGGTGCCGTCGGCGCGGATGCCGTGGCGGGCCAGGAAGCCCGTGGCCAGGGCCAGGTCGGCGCAGGACGCCTCGACCGAGCACTGGCGGAAGTACTGGTTCAGGAGGACAGGGACCGGGTTGCCGATGTTTCCGTACGACGCCATGAAGTGGCCGAGCGCGGCGTTGCGGTCGCCGTGGGCCGACTCGGAGGCGGCGACGCGCTCGTTGATGGTGAGCTCGTCGTTGCCGCTCTCCGCGCGGAGGAACGCGAGGAGGGTTTCCGCCGCGTCGCCCGTCTGGGTCTGGAGGCGGTCGGTGACGACGAGTGCGCCCGCGTTGATGAAGGGATTGCGCGGGATGCCGTTCTCGTACTCCAGCTGCACCAGCGAGTTGAAGGGGTTGCCGGACGGCTCGCGGCCCACGTGCTCCCACAGGGCGTCGCCCTCGCGCGCCAGATCGAGCGCGAGGGTGAAGACCTTGGTGATGGACTGCGCGGAGAAGGGCTGGCGCCAGTCGCCCACCCCGTACACCGTCCCGTCCGGCTCCGCGACGGCCATGCCGAACCGGCGCGGGTCGCACGCGGCGAGCGCCGGAATGTAGTCGGCGGGCCTGCCGCGCTCCGGCGTCTTCTCGATCTCGGCCGCGATGCGGTCGAGGACCGGCTGGAAGGTCAGGGACGACGTGGTCATGATCGCCATTCTGGACTGTAGTGGGCCGGGACGGTCGGGGACGCGTGCGGGGTCAGGTGCCCTGTGAGCCCGCGAGGACCTCTGGGCGGAGCAGTTCCGCCAGGCGCTCCGCGGGCAACAGGCCCTTCTCCAGGACGAGTTCCGCCACGCCGCGCCCCGTGGCGAGCGCCTCCTTGGCGATGGCGGTGGCCGCCTCGTACCCGATGTGGGGGTTGAGCGCGGTGACCAGGCCGATGGAGTTCTCGACCGCCGCGCGGAGCTCGTCCGTGTTGGCTGTGATTCCGGCTACGCACCGTTCGGCGAGCGTCAGGCAGGCGGCGCGCAGATGCGTGAGGCTCTCGGACAGGGAGTGCAGGATGATCGGCTCGAACGCGTTCAGCTGCAGCTGCCCCGCCTCCGCCGCCATCGTGATGGTGACGTCGTTGCCGATCACCTCGAAGGCGACCTGGTTGACCACCTCGGGGATCACCGGGTTCACCTTGCCCGGCATGATGCTCGAACCGGCCTGCACCGGCGGCAGGTTGATCTCGTTCAGGCCCGCGCGCGGCCCGGACGACAGGAGGCGCAGGTCGTTGCAGCTCTTGGAGAGCTTCACGGCGATCCGCTTCAGGACCCCGGACATCTGGACGAAGGCCCCGCAGTCCTGGGTCGCCTCGACCAGGTTCGCCGCCGTCACCAGCGGGAGTCCGGTGATGTGGGCGAGGTGCCCGCGAGCGGACTCCGCGTACCCCGCGGGCGCGTTGAGCCCGGTCCCGATCGCCGTCGCGCCCAGATTGATCTCGTGGATCAGCTCAACTGCCTCCGCGAGCCGGCTGCGGTCCTCGTCGAGCATCACCGCGTACGCCGAGAACTCCTGCCCGAGCGTCATCGGCACGGCGTCCTGCAACTGCGTACGCCCCATCTTCAGGACGTCGCGGAACTCCACCGCCTTGGCCGAGAAGGCGTCCTGCAGCACGGCCATCGCCTGCAGGAGCTCGCGCACCGCGAAGACCGTGCCGATCTTGACGGCCGTCGGGTAGACGTCGTTGGTCGACTGCCCGAGATTGACGTCCTCGTTCGGGTGCAGGAACTCGTAGGCGCCCTTGGCGTGGCCGAGCAGCTCAAGGGCACGGTTGGCGACGACCTCGTTGGCGTTCATGTTCGTCGAGGTGCCCGCCCCGCCCTGGATGACGTCCACGACGAACTGGTCGTGCAGCTTGCCCTCGCGGATCTCCCGGCAGGCCTCGACGATGGCCGCCGCCTTGCGGGGCTCAAGGAGGCCGAGCTCCTCGTTGGCGAGTGCGGCGGCCTCCTTGACCGCGGCGAGCGCCTTGATGAGGTGGGGGTAGGTGGAGATCGGGGTCCCCGTGATGGGGAAGTTCTCCTTGGCGCGCAGGGAGTGGACACCCCAGTACGCCTCGGCGGGAATGTCGCGGTGGCCGAGCAGGTCGTGCTCGCTGCGGACGGTCATGGTGGTGCGGCTTCCTTCTGACTGGGGTGGGGACTTGTGGGGGAGTTGGGAAGTGGGGGGGCGTGGATCCCGGGGTGGGTGTGCGTCAGGTGTACGACGCCCGCGCGACCGGTTCCAGCGCCCGCGCCGGGCGGATGTTCCCGACCACCGCCCCGCCCCCGAGCAGCGGCGCGTCGCCGAACCCCGCGAGTGCGGCGGGATCGACCCCGCAGCGCGCGAGCGCCGCCGCGGTCACCGGCAGGCGTGCCCGGTCCGCTCCGTCGGCGATCTTCACGGCGATGGACCGGCCGTCCGGCAGGGCCGCGACCTGCACCCCTTCGAAGCCGTCCTTGGCGAGCAGCCCCGGCACGGCCCGCATCAGGGCCGCGACGTCGCGGCCGGAGCCCGATGCCATCTCGGCGTGCTCGCGCATCGCGTCGGCCACCAGCGCCTCGGGGGTGCCGGGCGGTGCCGTGGTGATCGTGGCCGCGGCGCGCGCCAGGCCGTGCAGGGAGATGGAGAACAGGGGCGCGCCGCAGCCGTCGACCGTCACATGGGCCACGGCCTGCCCGGTGAGCTCCTCGACGGTCCGCGCGATCGCCCGCTGCAGCGGATGCGCGGGGTCGAGGACGTCGTCGAGCGACCAGCCGTTGAGCCGCGCCGTGTACAGCATCGCCGCGTGCTTGCCCGAGCAGTTCTGCGCGAGCCGTGACGGCAGCCGTCCGGCGCGGATCCAGTCCTCCCGTACGACCGGGTCGAAGGGCAGGTCCGACACATTGCGCAGGTCGTCCTCGACGAGCCCGGCCAGTTCCAGGATCCGCCGGGTCCCGGCGAGATGCCGTTCCTCGCCGGAGTGGCTCGCCGCGGTCAGCGCGAGCAGCTCGCCGTCGAGCGGGAGACCGGCCCGCAGCAGCGCCACGGCCTGCACCGGCTTCAGCGCCGAACGAGGAAAGAAGGCCGCCTCGATGTCACCGATCTGGAGCCGCACGCTCCCGTCGGCGGCCAGCACGACCACCGATCCGTAGTGGATGCCCTCGATGACACCGCCGCGTACGAGACGGGCGACGGGCGCGTGCAGCGGTTCCCGCACGGCGGGCGCCTCGGCGAGTGAACTTCCATACGTGGGAGCGGTGTTGAGGGTGTTCACGCGTCCGCTCCGGACTTCCGTACGGCCGATACCCGGCCGCGTACGCAGTACCACCCGGCCACCAGCGCCGCCGCGATCAGCGGCAGGCACAGCACGGTCGTGCGTCCGGCGCCCCCGTCGGCGTACATCAGGACCAGCACGGACACGAGGAAGAAGAGGGTGACGAGCTGGATCCAGGGTGAGCCCGGCAGGCGGTAATCGGGGCGCTCGATGGCGCCCTCCTCCGTCTTCCGCCAGAACTGGAGATGGCAGAGCATGATCATGCCCCAGGTGGCGAGGATGCCGAGGGCCGCGAAGTTCAGGACGATCTCGAACGCGTCGGCGGGGACCACGAAGTTGAGCCCGACGCCGAGCACGCAGATGCCGCTGGTCAGCAGGATTCCGCCGTACGGGACCTGGCTGCGGCTCATGACCCCGGTGAACCGGGGCGCGGAGCCGGACATCGCCATGGAGCGCAGGATGCGGCCGGTGGAGTAGAGGCCGGAGTTCAGCGACGACATGGCCGCGGTGAGCACCACGAGGTTCATCACGCCGCCCGCCGCCGGGATGCCGATGTTGGAGAGCACGGTGACGAAGGGGCTCTCGCCGGAGGTGTACTTGTTCCAGGGCAGCAGCATGGAGAGCAGCAGTACGGAGCCGACGTAGAAGAGCCCGACGCGCCACATGATGGAGTTGATGGCCTTCGGCATGATCTTCTCGGGGTTCTCGGTCTCGCCCGCCGCGACGCCGACCAGCTCCACGGACGCGTAGGCGAAGACGACACCCTGGATGATCAGGAGCATCGGCAGCAGGCCGCTCGGGAAGATGCCGCCGTTGTCCGAGATCAGGGACGGGCCGGGGGAGTGGCCGTCCACGGGATGCTGGGTGACGAGCAGGAAGATCCCGATCAGCATGAAGATCACAAGGGCGCTGACCTTGACGATCGCGAACCAGAACTCCAGCTCCCCGAAGATCTTCACGGAGATGAGGTTCACCGTGAGGACGACGGCGAGCGCGATGAGGGCGATCACCCACTGCGGGATGTCGGAGAACATGCCCCAGTAGTGGGTGTAGGTGGCGACCGCGGTGATGTCGGCGATCCCGGTGGTCGCCCAGTTCAGGAAGTACATCCAGCCCGCCGTGTAGGCGCCCTTCTCGCCGAGGAACTCCCTGGCGTACGAGACGAAGGCGCCGGACGAGGGCCGGTACAGGACGAGTTCGCCGAGGGCCCGCACGACCAGGAAGGCGAAGGCGCCGCAGACGGCGTACGCGATGAACAGCGAGGGACCGGCCTCGGCGAGGCGGCCGCCGGCCCCGAGGAAGAGTCCCGTGCCGATCGCGCCGCCGATGGCGATCATGTTGACGTGCCGGGACTTCAGGGACTTGCTGTACCCCGCGTCCCCGGCGTCGACGTGAGCCGCCGGTTTCCGTATGTGCGACGGGTCTTCGAGGGAGTCTGCGAGGGACTGTTCGCTCACGCCTGGTGTCCGCCTTCCGGTGGGGCGTCCGTGCGTTCGGGGCGCACGATCGCGGTGAGGGTCGTCTCGACGCGGTCGAGGTGGTGGGCCATGGCCTCGGCCGCGTCGTGCGAGCTGCCGTCGACGAGCGCCTCGACGATGGCGCGGTGCTCGCGGTTGGACTGCTCGCGGCGGTCGCCGAGTTCGTTGAGGAACGCGGACTGGCGGGCCAGCGCGTCCCGGATCTCCTCGATCACGCGGCGGAAGACCGGGTTCTGGGCGGCTTGTGCGACGGCGAGGTGGAAGACCGTGTCCATGGCCACCCACGCGGTGGTGTCGGTCTCGCGCTCCATGCGCTCCAGGAGGTGGGCGAGGTGGTCGAGGTCCTCGGACGTACGGCGTGTGGCGGCGTAGCCCGTCATGGGGATCTCGACGTGCCGCCGGACTTCAAGGAGGTCGCTGGCCGCGTAGTCGCCGAAGGTGGGGTCCTCGTCCGGCCCGTTCGACAGGACGAACGTGCCCTTGCCCGTCCGGGAGACGGTGAGGCCCATCGTCTGCAGGGCCCGCAGGGCTTCCCGCAGTACGGGCCTGCTGACCTCCAGGCGACGGCAGAGCTCCGCCTCGGAGGGGAGCTTGTCGCCTACGGCGTAGTCGCCGCGCTCGATGGCGCTGCGCAGATGACCGAGCACTGCTTCCATGGCGCTGACGCGCCGGGGTACCGGGTCACCTGTCTGGCTGTCTGACAGGTTCACGGGGGTGATCCTGCGGGGGGACGGGAGGGGCTGTCAAGGGTCCGGGGGAGGGCGGGGCCGGTGGGGGCCGTGGGTCGGGGACGGCTGGATTTGGCCGTGGCATGTCAAGAATCATGGGGGTGTGTCTTGCCACCTCAAGGGGCCCATGCCTCAATGAGCAGCGGTGCGGGACGCTGACTGCCCGTCAGTTTCCGTGCTCAATTCCCCCCGCAATCCCCCCACTTGAAGGCAGGACACCCCCATGAGGCATGGCAATGGCGCAATCGGCGGGCAGGGCAGATTCGGCGTCCGCAGACTCGGTGCCGGGTCGGCGCTCGGCGTCGGTCTGGTCGCCCTGGGCGCGATGGTGATGGCGCCCGCCGCCACCGCGGTGACCCCCGACACCGCGACCATCTCGTTCGACTGCGGCTCGTACGGCTCGGGCTCGGCGACGCTCAAGGCCACCCAGGACGGGACCGCCGCGACCATCAGCGTCTCCACGTCGGCGATCACCGCCCCCATCGACATCGCCGCGGGCTCGGTCGACTCGACGCTCACGCTCACCAAGAACGGCTCGGACACCGCCACCTTCACCGGCAGCTCCAACCCGGCCATACCCGCCGGCGGAGAGGTCTCCACAGGGCCGCTCGACGGGACCGTCGCCACCGGCGACAGCCTGGAGGGCAAGTCGCTCCAGGTCGTGGTCCTCGGGATCAGCGTGACCTGCAACGCCACGTCGGCGCAGGCACCCGGGCCGTTCGTCTTCTGACGGCCGGCAGGGGCATCTGCTCCGTGTGCGGGCGGTGGCGCTCAGGTCCGAGCGCCACCGCCCCTTCCGCCGGGTCCCCCTGCCAGCGGGCGCCAGTACTGGTCCTTGCCCTCGTCCCGTACGACATAGCCCAGACCCTGCATCGTCTCGGCGAGGTCCCTGACGTCCTCCCCGGCATCGCTCTTCAACGCGATCCTCCGTGCCGCGAGGACCGCCTGCGCCTCGGCGGACAGCCCCGGAACGCCGGGAATCCAGCGCTGGAACAGGGACGCGTGCGGGTCGGCGTCCTGCCACGGGTAGCCGTGCGAGCGGAACGCCTTGGCCAGGGCCGGTGCCGCCGTCTTGTGGACGCCGCGCGTGAACTGGCGTGACGTCTCGTCGAGCACCACCAGTTCCTTGCCGTCCAGGAAGACCGCCGAGACGCGCTCGCGTCCGATCGTCCGCGTGCGGTTGTGCTGCTCCGCCGCGAGCTCCTGGTCGGTCAGCTTCAGCTTCAGGGTCTCCTCGATCTCCGTGACGGCGATCAGCAGCCCGGCCACCAGGCCGACGCCCGCCGCGATCCCCGCCTGCCACGGCTTGTCCAGCGTGCCGACGAACGTGATGCCGTCCCGCCAGGGCAGCACCGGCGACCGGCTCAGCCACCGGGCCAGGGGCGGCAGGCCGATGCCGAGCAGGAGGCCGAGGATCGGCATGCCGATGAGTACGGTCAGCAGGTCGCCGCGCGGGTAACCGAGCACCGTCGTCCGGTCCTTGTCGAGCGAGACGGGGACGGGGCCGAGGCTCTCTTCGCTGGTCATGTCCTCGACGCTAGGCGGGCCGGGGGTCGCGGGGGAGCGGCCGAAAGTCGATGGGCGGCAGACTTCGGTCGATGTCGCGAGGCCGCGCGACCACCAAATTGCGTTGCCGACGCCCCACCCGCCCTCTACCGTCCCGATCATGCTGCCCACCGTGGACACCGACGAGCAATGGGACGCCGTGGTCCCCGACGAGGCCCTCATGCGGCCCGGAGCCGAGGACCTCTGCGCCAGGCTCGGCCTCGCAGGGGCCCCGCTCGACCGGTTCACGGAGGGGACACAGCCCGTCTACGCCGTCGGCGACGACCTCGTCCTGAAGCTCTTCCCCGGCGCCGCGGCCGACGACGGGCTCGTCGAGGCGCGGGTGTTGAGCCATCTTCAGGGGCGGCTGCCCGTCCCCACACCGCGGGTGCACGCGTCCGGGGCGTACGAGAACGGCTGGCGCTACGTGCTGATGTCCCGGCTGCCCGGCGAAGACCTCGCCACCGCCTGGCCGCGCGTCCCGCGCGCCGACCGGGAGCGCCTGGTCACCGAGGCCGGTGAGGCGCTCGCCGCGCTGCACGCCCTTGACCCCGGGCCGCTCGCCGATGTGCTCGGACCCGGTGACTGGGGGGCGTTCCTCGGCAGGCAGCGCGCCGGGGCCGTCCGGCGGCAGCGGGAGCGCGGGCTGCCGGAGAGCTGGCTGGAGCAGATCCCGGGATTCCTGGACGCCGTGCCGCTGCGTGCCGATGCGCCGCGGGTCCTCCTGCACACCGAGTTCATGCGCCAGCATCTGCTGGCCGGTCCGAGTCCCGGCGACGGCGGGCGGCTCGCGCTCACCGGGCTCTTCGACTTCGAGCCCGCCATGATCGGGGACAGGGCGTACGACTTCGTGGGCGTCGGCCTCTTCGTCACGCGCGCGGAGCCGGGGCTGCTCGGCCGCTTCATGCGGGCCTACGGGCGGACCTTCGAGCCGCGGGAGCTCCTGGCCCACACCCTGCTGCACGTCTACAGCAACCTGCCCTGGTACCTGCGGGAACTGCCCGCACCGCCGGAGCCGACGCTCGACGCGCTCGCCGAGACCTGGTTCGGCACCGATGGCGGCTGAGGGCGCCCGTCGTATCGATCACCTCGGCCTCGCGCCGCAGCCACGGCAGGGCTTCCTGGTAGACGGAGACGTGGTCGAGGCGCCAGCGGGCGAACGCCGGGGCGTCCGCCTCGATGCGCCGCGTGAGGGTCTGCGCGTCGGTGTGCAGCACGAAATGCCGTACGGGAACGCCGAGTTGGCCACCAGCGTGTCGCCCGTGTACGCGAGCAGCTCCCGCGCCGTCTCGACGACGAGGCGCCGCCACGGCGTCCAGTGCTGGAAGTCGGCCTCCTCCTGGAGGGGGCCGAGGACGTGGTGCAGCATGTAGCCGACCTCTTCGGTGTCGAAGAGGCGGGATGCGGGGATCAGCTCGACCAGTCTCTCGGACGTGGTCGTCTTGCCCACGCCGAAACTTCCGTTGACCCAGACAATCATGCGGTCCAGGCAAGCACGTACGCCGTGAGAGCGGCTTAAGGCTCAAGGCTCAAGGCCTAGGTGACCGGGTCACCCGGCGTCGCCGGGCTCTGCTGCTCGCGTACGTTCCTCGTCCGCGAGCCCACCGACACCAGCGCCCCGATGGCCGTGCCCGCCAGGGCCGCCGGCACCATCCAGTTGCGGTTGAAGGAGTGACCGAGCGCGCTGTCGGCCGAGTAGGCGCCGGGTCCTGTGATGGCGAGGGCGGCGGAGACCAGGCCGAGGAATGCCGGGTACTCGTAGCCGCCGCCCTGGCTGAAGAAGCCGTTGGGAGCGTGTACCGCGGTCGCCCCGGCCATGGCGCCCGCCGCCGCCGAACCGGCCGCGGGGGTCGCGAGGCCGAGCGCGAGGAGGGTGCCGCCGCCCGCCTCGGCGAGCCCGGCGATGACGGCGTTCGCCTTGCCGGGCTGGAAGCCGATGGACTCCATGAAGGCGCCGGTGCCCTCGATGCCGTGCCCGCCGAACCAGCCGAAGAGCTTCTGGGCGCCGTGGGCGGCGAGGACTCCGCCGGTCGTGACGCGGAGCAGGAGCAGGCCGAAGTCGCGGCGGTCGAAGCAGGAACTGGTCATGGCGCTCTCTCCTGAGATGGGCGGGCGTGTCCCCCCACCGTCCGCCAGAGCCGCGCCGCGCACCCGGCTCGATCGGCCGTACGGGTGACCCCGTCCGGTGGCGGGGCTGGGCGGCCGATGTGACCGTGGGTGCATGAGCATTCAGGTAAACAGGCTCGCCGACCCGACGGTCCGGGCCTTCGTCACCGCCGTGAACTCCCACGACCAGGCAGCCTTCCAGGCCCTCCTCACGCCGGACGCGACCATGTCCGACGACGGCACGGACCGGGACATCGCCGAGTGGACGGAGCGCGAGGTCTTCTCCTCGCACGGCCACATGGACGTGGAGAACGAGTCGGACGGCGGGCGCGTGCTGATCGTCACTTACCGTAACGACACGTGGGGGGAGATGCGGACGAAGTGGCGGTTCACCGTCGACGGCGGGAAGGTCTCCCGGTTCGAGACGGGGCAGGCTTAAGGCCTGGAGCAGCGGCATCGAGTGACGCGTTCCGCGTGAGGGCTTGCCTTCGCATGCACTTCAACTCCTAGCGTCCGTGGGCATGGAGACGACGCGTACGACACGTACGGCACACATGGCACGTAGGACGTTGGGACGCAGCGGCATCGAGGTCAGCGCGCTCGGCCTCGGCTGCTGGGCCATCGGCGGCGAGTGGTCGGGGCCCGACGGGCAGCCGTACGGCTGGGGTGCGGTCGACGACGAGGAGTCGGTGCGGGCGATCCGGCGGGCCGTCGACCTCGGCGTGACCTTCTTCGACACCGCGGACAACTACGGGACCGGGCACAGCGAGCGCATCCTCGGGCGTGCTCTCGGCGCGCGGCGGGACGACGTCGTCATCGCCACGAAGTGGGGAAACCTCTTCGACGAGGAGACGCGGACCGCGGTCGGCCGCGCCGACGACTCGGTGGCGTACGCGCGCCGCGCGCTGACCGCCTCGCTGAAGCGGCTCGGCACGGACCACGTCGACCTCTACCAGCTGCACATCGGCGACGCGGACCCGGAGCGCGCCGCGCAACTCCGCGATGCCTGCGAGGAGTTCGTGCGGGAGGGGCTCATCCGGGCGTACGGGTGGAGTACGGACGACCCGGACCGCGCGGCGCTCTTCGCCGAGGGGCCGCACTGCGCGGCGGTCCAGCACCGCTGCAACGTGCTGCAGGACGCGCCGGGGATGCTGGCGCTCTGCGCGGAGCTCGGGCTCGCGAGTGTGCTGCGGAGTCCGCTCGCGATGGGGCTGCTGACCGGGAAGTTCGGCGGCGGGCGTGTGCCGCGGGCCGGGGACATCCGCAGCGCGCCGCCCGCCTGGCTGCCGGGCTTCGGCACGGGCGGGGGCGCGGATCCGGAGTGGCTCGGGCGGGTGGACGCGGTGCGGTCCGTGCTGACCAGTGGCGGGCGGAGCCTCGCTCAGGGCGCGCTCGCCTGGCTCTGGGCGCGGAGCCCGCTGGCGGTGCCCGTTCCGGGCTTCCGGACCGTGGCGCAGGTCGAGGAGAACGTCGGGGCGCTGGAGTACGGGGCGCTGACCGAGGGGGAGTTGGGGGAGGTCGAGCGGATCCTGGGGGAGACGCGCGGGGCGCGGTAGTCGCAGGGCAACCGTTCCGCGGCCCCGGCCTCCCCGCGGCTCCCCGGCGCGGCCCCCACCGGCCGTCACGGAGCGGCTGCCCTGCACCCCTCCCCTTCAGAGTGGCAACTGGGCCCTCAGTGGCAGCTCTTGTACCCGGGGTTGCTGTTCGTCCAGGAGCAGGAGTCCTTGAGCGAGCCGCTCGGCTTGATCAGGCGGGCCTTGTCGCTGGTGTTGTTCCAGACGTACGAACCGCGGCCCCAGTAGCGGACGCCGGAGGCGTTCGTGCCCTTGCCCGTGCGGACCTTGACGGTCTTGCCGGAGCCGATCTTGTAGCTGCCGAAGGTGTACGTGTACCCGGTGTTGTCCTTCAGCTTGTAGCCCTTGAGCTGGATCGCCGAGCCGGAGTTGTTGTGGATGTTCACCCACTCCGCGTTCAGCGAGGAGTTGGACCGGGTGTCGCTGCCCGGGCTGTCGAACTGGATGTACCCGAGGTGCAGTCCGCCCTGGTGCGCGGCCGCGGTCGCGGGGGACGCGGCGAGCAGCGAGACCGAAAGGGCGGAGGCCGCGAGGACGGCCGGGACCGCGGAACGTATGCGCAAGGTGTGCTCCATGTGTGCTGTGCTTGTGGAGTTCTCGTGGAGGGCACGCTGAGCATACGGGGCGCGATGCGCGTAATTGATGCGGTACTTCCTATTCCGCTTGTGAGGATGTTGGCCGACCGTGAGGGGTGGGTCACGGTCGGCCACGAAGGGTGTCTGCGGCGGGCCGGCTAACCCCGCCCGACGAACGGCATGTTCGTCGCGAGCACCGTCGCGAACTGCACATTCGCCTCGAGCGGCAGCTCCGCCATGTGGCGCACGGTCCGCGCGACGTCGGAGACGTCCATCACCGGCTCGGGCGCCAACTCCCCGTTCGCCTGGAGGATTCCGGTCTGCATCCGCTCGGTCATGTCGGTCGCCGCGTTGCCGATGTCGATCTGGCCGCAGGCGATCCGGTAGGGGCGGCCGTCCAGGGAGAGGGACTTCGTCAGGCCGGTCAGCGCGTGCTTCGTCGCCGTGTACGCGACGGAGTGCGGGCGCGGTACGTGCGCGGAGATGGAGCCGTTGTTGATGATCCGGCCGCCCTGCGGGTCCTGCTCCTTCATCTGACGGAAGGCCGCCTGTGCGCACAGGAAGGCGCCGTTGAGGTTCGTGTCGACGACGTGCCGCCACGCGTCGTACTCCAGCTCCTCGACGGGCACGCCGCCGGGGCCGAACGTACCGGCGTTGTTGAAGAGGAGGTCGAGACGGCCGAAGCGCTCGCGCACGGCCGCGAAGAGCGCGGCCACGTCCTCGGGCCGCGACACGTCGGTGCGCAGACAGAAGGCGTCGGTCTCGGCCGGGGCGTTCACCTCGGCGGAACCCTCGGCGTGCGGGACGGGCCGCACCGCGGCGCCCTCCGACACGCCCGCGGCGATCGCCGCCGTCTCCTCCAGCGTCTTGATCCGGCGCCCCGCGAGGGCCACGGACCAGCCGGCCCGCAGCAGTTCCACCGCCACGGACCTGCCGATTCCGGAGCCCGCTCCGGTCACCACGGCGATCCTCGTCTGTTCGGTCGGATGCCCAGTTAGCTCTGCGTTCATGGCCCCGCAGCGTACGGGAGGCCCGTCCACGCGGACATCATCCGCCCGCCATGCGGCTGTTGTGTACGCGACAGTCGGGCGTCGTCCCTCGCCACTTGCATGCCCGTGACACCAATCGTCAGGGGAGGGCCACATGACATCCGCAGGCCAGCAGGACTCAGTCGAACTCCGGGCAGCCGCCGCCCACTTGGGCCGCCGTCGTTTCCTCACCGTCACGGGTGCCGCGGCCGCGCTCGCCTTCGCCACCAACCTGCCGACGGCGGGTGCGGCGAGCGCCGCGGAGCTGGACGCGCGGAAGATCGCCGACAATCCGTTCACGCTCGGTGTGGCGTCCGGCGACCCGCAGCCCGCCTCGGTCCTGCTCTGGACCCGCCTCGCCCCGGCCCCGTACGAACCGGGCAACGGTCTGCCGAACGAGCGCGTCACCGTCCAGTGGGAGCTCGCCCACGACGCCCGCTTCCGCCGGGTGGCCAGACGCGGTTCGGTGACCGCCCACCCCGAGTTCAACCACTCCGTGCACGTCGAGGTGGGGCACCTCGACGCCGCGCGGACCTACTACTTCCGCTTCAAGACGGGGAAGTGGATCAGCGAGACGGGCCGCACCCGCACCGCTCCCGCGGTTGGCAGCAAGGTGAGCTCCCTGACGCTCGCCGCGGTGTCCTGCCAGGCGTACCACGACGGCTACTTCACCGCGTACAAACACCTGGCCGATGACGACGTCGACGTGGTCTTCCACCTCGGCGACTACCTCTACGAGTACGCGGTGAACTCGGTCGGCGGCAACCGCAACTACACCGACCGCACCCTGCCCGCCCTCTTCAACCGCGAGACGCAGACGCTGGAGGACTACCGCCTGCGGTACGCCCTCTACAAGTCCGACCCCGATCTGCGCGCCGCGCACGCCGCGCACCCCTTCGTCGTCACCTGGGACGACCACGAGGCCGAGAACAACTACGCGGGCGACCTCGACGAGAACGGCAACCCGCCCGCCGAGTTCCTGGTCCGCCGCGCCGCCGCCTACCGCGCGTACTGGGAGAACCTTCCGCTGCGCAGCCCCCAGCGCCCCCAGGGCCCGGACCTTCAGCTCTACCGCCGCCTCCAGTGGGGCAGGCTCGCGCAGTTCGACATCCTGGACACCCGGCAGTACCGCTCGGACCAGGCCTACGGCGACGGCTCCCACGTCCCGGGCCCCGAGTCCACCGACCCCAAGCGCACCCTCACCGGGGCCACCCAGGAGCGCTGGCTCACCGACGGCTGGCGCCGCTCGCGGGCGCTGTGGAACGTCGTGCCGCAGCAAGTCACCTTCTCCCAGCGCAAGCTGGACCTCAACGCGGTGGCGAAGGTCAGCATGGACGCGTGGGACGGCTACACCGCTTCGCGCGAGCGCGTCCTCGCGGGCGCGAAGTCGGCCGGGATCGAGAACCTGATGGTGCTCACGGGCGACGTGCACGTCGGGTACGCCTTCGACATCAAGGACGACTTCGACGACCAGGCGTCCAGGACGGTCGGCACCGAGATCGTCGCCACGTCCATCGCGAGCGGCAAGGACGGCGCCGACAAGCCCGCGAACTGGGAGACCTACACCAAGGCCAACCCGCACATGAAGTTCTACAACGGGCGCCGCGGATACGTGACCGTGGACCTGGGCCAGGAGTCCGCGCGCGCCGACTTCAAGACGGTGTCGGCCGTCTCGAAGCCGGGGGCGCCGATCGCGACGGCGGCGTCGTTCGTGACGGAGGCGGGCAACCCCGGCCTCGAACCCGCGTAACCGCAGGACGCGCAGGACGCGCAGGACGCGCGGGGTGCGCTCACTCGCCCGGGTAGCGCACCCCGATCCGCTCCCGCACCGCGTCCAGGGTCCGCATCACCGCGAGGGTGCCGTCGAGGGGGACGAGGGGGGACTCGGTGTCGCCCGCGCGCAGCCGGTGCATGACCTCGGCGGCCTCGTGCTTGAGGCTGTCGCGGGGGCCGTGCTCGGGCAGGGCGGTGAACTCCTCGGGGTCGCGGCCGTCGCGGTGCAGGACGAAGCGCTCCGGGAAGAAGAAGCCGTCCGGGACGTCGATACGGCCCTTCGAACCGGTGACGGAGGCGGTGACGGGGGTGCCCGCGTTGATGGAGCAGTGCAACAAAGCGTGAGCACCGCTCTCCCACGAGAGCAGCATTCCCGTCTGGAGATCGACGCCCTCATCCGAGAGCGTTGCTCTCGCGGTGACTCCCGACGGCTCACCGAGCAGCAGCTGCGCGAACGACACCGGGTACACCCCGAGATCGAGCAGCGAGCCACCGCCCTGCGCCGGGTCACGCAGGCGGTGCGCGGGCGGGAAGGGCCCGGCAAGGCCGAAGTCGGCCTGCACGGTGCGCACCTCGCCGATCGCCCCGTCGTCGATCAGTGCCTTCAGCCGCCTGACCAGCGGATGGCAGTACATCCACATGGCCTCCATCAGGAAGAGGCCCCGCTGCCGGGCGAGTGTCACCAGCTCCCGCGTCTCGCGCGCGTTCAGCGCGAACGCCTTCTCGCAGAGCACCGCGCGGCCCGCGTCCAGGCACAGCCCCGCCGCGGCCCGGTGCGAGGCGTGCGGCGTCGCCACGTACACGACGTCGACGTCCTTGTCCTCGGCGAGCGCGCCCCACTCCCCGTAGGCGCGCGGTATCCCGAACCGCTCGGCGAACGCCTTCGCCGACGCGTCGGTCCTCGACGCCACCGCGACGACCTCCGCGTCCGGCATGTCAAGGAGGTTCGCCGTGAACGACGCGGCGATCCCGCCCGTGGCGAGGATGCCCCAGCGCACGGACTCACGGTTGTCTTCCACCACAGGGGCCCCTGTCCGTACCGCGGAGTACCGCGGAAATGGTCTCAACCAGCACAGCTGAGCTGAGAGCATAGGTAATCGCACGCCTAATCGGGAGGGAAACCGTATGCCGGAGCACGGCAGCCGCACCACGAGGGGGTCCGAAGCCCCCCTCATACGGCAGTCCAGGACGTCGGAACCGGGCCCCGCCACCGCCCCCGCCGCTCCGGCCCGCACCGCCCAGCGCCGCACGGGCCTGCTCGTCACGCTCGTCCTCGGCGGACTCACCGCGGTCCCGCCGCTCTCCATGGACATGTACCTGCCGGCGCTCCCGGAGGTCACCCGCTCCCTGCACACGTCCGCCGCGACCGCGCAGCTGACCCTCACCGCCTGCCTCACCGGCATGGCGCTCGGGCAGCTCGTCGTGGGGCCGATGAGCGACAAGTGGGGGCGGCGCAGACCGCTGCGCATCGGGCTCCTCATCTACGTCCTCGCCACCGCGATCTGCGCGTTCGCGCCCACCGTCGAACTCCTCGTCGGCTTCCGCCTGTTGCAGGGCCTGGCGGGCGCCGCGGGCATCGTCATCGCCCGCGCCGTCGTGCGCGATCTCTACGACGGCGTGGAGATGGCCCGCTTCTTCTCCACGCTCATGCTGATCTCCGGGGTCGTCCCGGTCGTCGCGCCCCTCATCGGCGGCCAGGTCCTGCGCCTCACCGACTGGCACGGCATCTTCGCCGTGCTCACGGTGATCGGCATCGTCCTGACGGCGGTGGTCTGGCGGAGCCTGCCCGAGACGCTCGCCCCGCAGAAGCGGCACAGCGGCGGCACCGTCGAGGCGCTGCGCACCATGAAGTCGCTCCTCGCCGACCGCGTCTTCACCGGGTACATGATCGCGGGCGGCTTCGCCTTCGCCGCGCTGTTCGCGTACATCTCCGCGTCGCCGTTCGTCATCCAGGAGATCTACGGCGCTTCCCCGCAGACCTTCAGCCTCCTCTTCGGCGTGAACTCCGTCGGCCTGATCGTCGTCGGCCAGATCAACGGCAAGCTCCTCGTCGGCCGGGTCAGCCTCGACAAGGCGCTGGCCTTCGGCCTGACGGTCATCGTGCTCGCCGCCACCGCGCTGCTCCTGATGACCTCGGGCGTCTTCGGCGACGTCGGGCTTTTCCCCGTCGCCGCCGGGCTCTTCGTCCTGATGTCCGCGATGGGCCTCGCGATGCCCAACACCAACGCCCTCGCCCTGATGCGCACGCCGCACGCCGCGGGCTCCGCGTCGGCGCTGCTCGGCACGTCCTCCTTCCTCGTCGGCGCGATCGCCTCGCCGCTCGTGGGCATCGCGGGAGAGGCCACGGCCGTCCCGATGGCCGTCGTCCAGCTCGCCTGCGGTCTGGCGGCCATCGGCTGCTTCGTGGGACTGTGCCGCCCCTGGCAGCACTCGGCCAGGCCGACTCGGGAGGGGACGGACCACTGACCGCGCCACGCCTGCTGCGCGCCGGGACGCCGGACCGTGCGGGGCTCGACACGGACGAGATGGCCCACCTCGTACGCGAGGTGCGCGCGCTGACGCGCGGCGAGCGGCCCTGGTGCTCCGGCGCCGTCGTGATCGCCGGACGCGGGCCGGTGATCGCCGTGGAGGAGGCGGTGGGCCGCGCGGTGCGCTATGCCGCGTACGACCCCGAGACGGACGCGGGCGTCGAACTGCCGCCCGCGGAGCAGGTGTTGACCCGCACCGGCACGCCCTTCGACCTGGCCTCGCTGACGAAGCTGTTCACGACGGTCGCCGCGATGCAGCAGCTGGAGCGCGGCACGCTCGGCATCGACGCGCTGGTCTCGGCGTACGTCCCCGAGTTCAGGGCGGCGGCCGAGCACGGCATCACGGTGCGCCAGCTGCTCACGCACACCTCGGGGCTCCGCCCCGAACTCCCGCTGTACGACTGCCCGGACGACGCGGCGCGCCTCGCCGCGCTGCGGGCCGAGGCCCCCTCAGGACCGCCGGGCGACCACCTCTACTCCGACCTGAACATGCTGCTCCTCCAGCACGTCCTGGAGCGCATCACGCGCCGCCCCCTCGACGTCCTGATCCGCGAGGGCATCACCCGGCCGCTCGGCATGGCGGCCACCTCCTTCGGGCCGCGCCCCGACGCCGCGGCCACCGAGGACCAGCGCAGGCCCTGGGCCAAGGCCGACCGGGGGATGCTGCGGGGCGAGGTGCACGACGAGAACGCCTGGGCGCTCGGCGGCGTCGCGGGTCACGCCGGGCTCTTCTCCACCGCACGCGACCTCGCGGTCTTCTGCCGCGCGCTGCTCTGCGGCGGCTCGTACGGCACGGCGCGCATCCTCGGCCCGGACTTCGTGGAGCTGATGCTGACGCCGCCGGGGCTCGGCTTCGCCCTCGACGAGGCGTGGTTCATGGGGGAACTCGCGGGGCGCGGTGCGGCGGGGCACACGGGGTTCACCGGGACGTCGCTGGTCATGGACCCCGCCACGGACACGTTCCTGATCCTCCTGGCGAACACGGTCCACCCGCGGCGCGGGTCTGCCGACAGCGGACCCCGGGCCCGGGCGGCGACCCGCCTGGCCCGCGCGGCCCGCTGAGCGGGGGCTCCGCTGGGGGGGGCGGTGATTCACCTGCGGCCCCGGTGGGGGTTGCTCGCGCAGTTCCCCGCGCCCCTTACGGGGCGTGCTTCGTGCGCCGGCAGCCCTGCCCGTGCGGCCCGGTGCGGCGGTGTCTGCGGCCCCGGTGGGGGTTGCTCGCGCAGTTCCCCGCGCCCCTTACGGGGCGTGCTTCGTGCGCCGGCAGCCCTGCCCGTGCGGCCCGGTGCGGCGGTGTCTGCGGCCCCGGTGGGGGCTGGTCGCGCAGTTCCCCGCGCCCCTTACGGGGCGCCCCGCGCCTGCTGGACGGCCCCGTAGAATCACGGGGTGAACGCCCCGATTTCCCCGGCCTCCCCGGCCGAGACCCTGCGCAGCGCCCTCGCGGGGCTCCTCGACGGGCTTCCGCCCAAGCAGGCCACGCAAGCCGTCGACCGGCTGATCGCCAACTACCGGGGCCGCACCCCGACCGACGCCCCGATCCTGCGCGACCGCGCGGACGTCGCCGCGTACGCCGCGTACCGCATGCCCGCGACCTTCGAGGCGGTGCGTTCCGCGCTCGGTGCCCTCGCGGACGCGGCGCCCGCGGGGTGGGCGCCCGGCAGCCATGTGGACGTCGGCGGCGGGACCGGCGCGGCGACCTGGGCGGTGAGCGCCACCTGGGACGGCGAGCGGCCCGTCACGGTCCTCGACTGGGCGGAGCCGGCCCTCGCGCTGGGGCGTGAACTGGCCGCCGCGAACCCGGTGTTGAAGGCCGCGCAGTGGCAGCGCTCTCGTATCGGAGCGGCGCTCAGCATCGAGAGCACCGATCTCGTCACGGTGTCGTACGTCCTCAAGGAGCTGACGGAGGACGACCGGCGCTCCCTCGTGGACGCGGCGGCGGCAGCGGCCGCCCAGGCCGTCGTCATCGTCGAGCCGGGCACCCCCGACGGCTACACGCGCGTCATTCAGGCGCGGGACCGCCTGATCGCCGCCGGCTTCCGGATCGCCGCACCCTGCCCGCACAGCTCCGCCTGCCCGATCGTGCCCGGCGAGGACTGGTGCCACTTCTCCGCCCGCGTCAGCCGCTCGTCCCTGCACCGGAAGGTCAAGGGCGGCTCACTGGCGTACGAGGACGAGAAGTTCAGCTATGTGGCGGCGGTCCGCTTCGACGCCGATCCGGCGGGCGAGCGCGTCGTGCGCAAGCCGCAGATCCGCAAGGGCCAGGTCCTGCTCGACCTGTGCGCCGCTGACGAAACACTGCACCGCGAGACGGTGACCAAGCGCCACGGACCGCTGTACCGCGCGGCCCGTGACGCGGAGTGGGGCGACGCCTGGCCGCCCCACCAGGAGAGCTAGGGCCCAGGCCCTAGCCGCGCAGCTCCTGCGTGCAGCACTTCACGCTGCCGCCGCCCTTGAGCAGCTCGCCCAGGTCCATGCCGACGGGTTCGTAGCCACGCTCCCGCAGCGGTGCGAAGAGGCCGACCGCGGCCTGCGGGAGCAGCACGTGCAGGCCGTCCGAGACCGCGTTGAGCCCCAGAGCCACCGCGTCCGGCTCATCGGCGATCAGCGCGTCGGGGAAGAGGCGCCGCAGGACGGCCTGGCTGCCCGGCGAGAACGCGGGCGGGTAGTACATGACGTCGTCGCTCGTGTCGTCGAGCACCGCCAGCGCCGTGTCCAGGTGGTAGTAGCGGGGATCGACGAGGTCGAGTCCGAGCACCGGGCGGCCGAAGAACTCCTGCGCCTCCCCGTGCGACAGGGGACTGGCCCGGAAACCGCGGCCGGCCAGGACGTAGGAGGACGTGACGGCGAAGTCGCCCTCGCCTTCGTTGATGTGCACGGGTTCGTGGAGGTCCGTGAAGCCGTGCTCCCGGAACCACTCCAGGTGGGCCAGGGCTTCGTCGCCGCGCTCGGGATAGGCGAACCGCGCGCCGAGCACGCGGCCCCCGATGACGGTCGCGCCGTTCGCGGCGAAGACCATGTCCGGCAGGCCGGGACGGGGGGTGAGCTCCTCGACGGTGTGGCCGAGCGAGCGGTAGCGGTCGCGCAGGTCCTCCCACTGGGCGACGGCCAGCGGGACGTCGACCGGTTTCGAGGGGTCCATCCAGGGGTTGATGGAGTACGTGACCTTGAAGTGTGCGGGTGAGCACATCAGATAGCGCCGGGGTGTGGCGCGACGAGGAAAACGACTCAACGAGGGCTCCTCACGTACCGCGATGGTCAGTTGCTGCCCATGGTGCGGTCTGAGGAGCCCTCGCGCTGTGATCTGAACGGGTGGTTCAGTGAGTGGTCCACCCGGGTTGGTGGATGGTCAGGACGCCAGCGGTGCCGTCGACGTCCCCTTCTCATGACTCGCCGTGTGCCGAGCGTCCTTCCTGGAGCTTGCGCAGCAGCTCGCGCTTCTGCGCCTGCGGGCTGAGCCCGCCGCCGACCTGGCCGCCGCGGCCCCCGCCGCGCATGGCCTTGCGGGAGAGGTTGGTGCGCGTACCGCCCACGCCCAGCATGTTTCCTGCTCCGCCTCGTGACATGTGCGTACCTCCGGATCGAGAGTTCCCGGCGAGACGTCTCGTCTCGCGTTCTCGATTACTGTGAACGAGACGGTTCGTCTTGTCAAGGGTTCATGAGACGGTACGTCTCGGCTCGTTCGCTGCTACATTCGACGGCATGGTCCAGAAAACCGCCCCAGACTCCAAGCGCCGCAGCGAGCGTTCGCGCCGCGCGATCTATGACGCCGCCCTCGAACTCGTCTCCGAGGTCGGCTACGCCAAGCTCACGATCGAGGCCATCGCCTCCCGTGCGGGCGTGGGCAAGCAGACGATCTACCGCTGGTGGCCCTCGAAGGGCGCCGTCCTGCTCGACGCCTTCCTCGACCTCGGCCACCAGGCGAGCGAGGAGGCCAGCGCGGCGGCGGGCCACGAGATCGAGCGCGAGATCCCGGACTCCGGAGACCTGGAGGCCGACCTCAAGTACGTCGTGCGGGCCACCATCGACGAGCTCAAGAACCCCAAGTACGACGCCCCTTACCGGGCGCTGGCCGCCGAGGGCATGCTCAACGAGGAGATCGGCGCCGAGTACGTGGAGAAGCTCCTCGAACCCTCGCTCCAGCTCTACGTGAAGCGGCTGCGGAAAGCCCAGGAAGCCGGCCAGGTCGCCCCCGAAGTGGACCCCCGCATCGCCCTGGAGCTGTGGACGGGCCCGCTCGCCCAGCGCTGGCTGCAGCGCACGGGACCGCTCACGCACGAATACGGCGACAAGCTCGTCGAGTACGCACTCCACGGCATCGCCCCGCGCTGATCACGCGGGGTCGATCGGCCACCGCTCCCGCAGACCGACGGCGCCCACGCCCTTCGCCGCCTTCACCGGCGTCCGCGCGAGCAGCCCCGGTGTGTCCGTGATCACGCCGTTGACGCCGAGCCGCAGCGCCCGGTCGCGCTGACCCGGAGTCGTCACCGTGTGCGCCCACACCCGGGGGATCCCGGAGTCGACCGCGCGCAGCAGATCCACGTCACGCGCCCTGTGGTCCACGTCCAGGACGTCCACGAACCCGGCCCACCGCGCGGGACGGTCCGTGCGCATCTGCGCCTTGGAGCGCCACAGCTGCGCGAGCAGGCCCATCTGGTGGGCGCGCGATGCGACGCGGGGCTCGTTCGAGTTCACGAACACCGAGCGGGTCAGGCCCCGCGCGCGGATCAGCGAGCCGAGCGTCCGCAGGCTGCGCGGATCCTTCGCCTCCAGCATCAGCACGATCCGCCCGCCGAAGCGGTCGAGGACCTCGGCGACCGTCGGCGGCCGCTCGGAGCGCCAGGCGCCGGGCAGTCCCGGGCTCGGCCGCAGCCTGACCTGCCGCCACTGGCGCAGGGTGAGCGAGCGCACCGGGCCCTTGGAGGTCGTCGTGCGGTCCAGGGTCGCGTCGTGCAGGGCCACGAGCGTGCCGTCGCGCAGCATCCGCGTATCGACGTCGATGACCTGGGCCGTGCCGCGCGCGTAGGCCGCGACCAGGCCGGACATGCTGTTCTCCGGCACCTCCAGGGCGCCGCCCCGGTGCGCGGTGTACGTGATCCGGGGGAGGGCCTCCACCGTCAGGGGGCCGCCGCCGCCCCATTCGAGCGGGGTGAGGGGGCCGGCGGGGGGTGCGAGGGTCAGTGTGGTGAGGCTCATGAGCCCCGAGAGTCCCGAGAGCACAGTCCTTGTGACCATGGCGAACACGGTAGGGGGGTATATCCCCTGTTAGTACGCAATGACGCGCGATGTCACCCTGCGCCTTGCATCACCCCAGCTACCCCGGATGTGGGCTCTGGCCCCCCGAGGAGCAGGATGGTGCGACCATGGGACATGCTTCTCGGCACAAATGCGAGGTGAGGGGATAGATGGGCGCGGAGTTCGGCCGCCGGTCAGGCGGACAGAGCAGGATTTCCCAGTGGCTTCGCCGACGTCCCCGACCACAGGACACGGCAGGCGAGGAGGCGAGCCGCGAGGCCCTGCTCGTCGCCGCCGCGGCAGCGGGTCTGCCGCTCTCACCGGCGGCGCACCCCTCCGCGTACCGATGTTCCTGCGACCGCATCGGGTGTCCCACCCCCGCCAGGCACCCCATCTCCTTCGCCTGGCAGACGCAGTCCACGACCGACCGCGGGCAGATCGAGCGCTGGGCCAGGCACCAGCCGCAGGCCAACTTCATCACCGCGACGGGCATGGTCCACGACGTCCTGGACGTGCCGCTCGCCGCCGGGCGCGAGGCGCTCGCCAGGCTGCTCGCCGACGGCATCGACGTGGGTCCCGTCGCCGAGTCCGAGGGCGCCATGGACGAGGGGCGGATGCTCTTCTTCACGCTCACGCGCGGCACCCCCGAGGACGAGGACGAGTGGTGGCCCTGTGAGCTGGACTGCCACCCCGAGACGACGAACGAACACCCGGGCTTCCGCTGGCACTGCCGCGGTTCGTACGTCCTCGTGCCGCCCGCGCGGCTGCCGGGCGAGATGGCGGTCACCTGGATCCGCGGACCCGAGCACGCGCTCCCGGACCCACTGACGCTCCTGGAGACGCTCACCGACGAGTGCGCCCGCGTCGCGGGCGAGCCCCAGCACGACGTCGCCGCCTGGCCGTTGAGGGGCTGACCGCCCGCTGACGCCCGCGCGCGAAGGACGGGTTACTCGCCCTTCGCGCCCGTCAGGCCCTGGATGCGGCTCAGGAACGTCACCTTGCCCGTCCCCGCCGGGTCCACGACGACCTGGTTGGAGACGCGCTCCAGCATCACCGACTGCTTGACCTCGCCCGTCAGGAGAGGCTTCACGTCGGGTTCGACGGTGAGATTCACGCCCTTCGCGGCGGTCTGCTTCTCGTAGTGGTGCGTCGAGAAGAAGACCATCGCGCCGCCGTCCTGGGTGCGCAGGCCCACCGGCGCGAACGCTCCGTCGTTCTTCGGCTCGTCGATGTACTGGACGGCGATGCCGCGGCGCTTGGTGTTCTTGTCGCGGAACGCCTTCCACGTCGACGTGTGATCGCCCGGCGCGAACGTGTCGCCGCCCGACTTCAGATACGTCGTGTACTCCTTGCCGAGGTTCTTCGGCGCCACGGCCAGCGCCGACGAGTTCACCGCGACCGGCTCGGCCCAGCCGTCCTTGTCCTTCTTCAGCTCGGGCATCTTGTCGGGCGCCACGAGGTTCAGGTACGACGCCTCCCACAGCTGGTCCTTGCTGCCCTTCGTGAAGACGAGGACCCAGCGCAGGTCGCCCCTGCGGTTGGACTTCGTGTCCGCGACGAACCACCGGGGCCAGCCGGCCTTCTTGGGGATCGAGTACTTCGCGTCCGTCAGTTCGAGCGGCACCTGCTTGGGGTTGCCGCCCGGCTTCTGCGCGCCCCGCGACTTCAGGCCCGCCTGGTTGATGGCGCCCAGCGGGCCCGTGACCCGGGCCGCGTCCAGGGCCGGGTCGTACGCCTTCTCGGCCTTGTTGTACGCGGTGAGGAAGTCCTGCAGAGCGCGGTCGGCCTCAGCCTTCGTCGCCGACGGGATGACCTCCCGCTCCCCGTGCACCGTCACGCACCCGGTCGCCGTCACCGTCAGTACGGTCGCCGTCGACGCCGCCATCGCGTACCGGACCGTCCGCTGCGACCGTCCGCCCCGCATCGGAGTGCGCTGCCTTGGAAGCCTGCTCATGCGTTGCGTTCACCTTCCCCTTCCCGGGCCCGAACCCTACCGGGGCGAAGAAGAACGCGAGCGTCGGGATCAGGTACAGCAGCCACACCGTGACCTGGACAACCGTCGGATCGGGCTGGAAGTTGAAGACGCCCTTCAGGAGCGTGCCGTACCAGCTGTCCGGCGGGATCGTCGCGCTGATGTCGAACGCCTTGTTCTGCAGCCCGCCGAGGAACTCCGCCTCCTGCAGGTCATGGACGCCGTACGCGAGCACGCCCGCCGCCACGACCACCAGCATCGCGCCGGTCCAGGTGAAGAACCTGGCCAGGTTGATGCGGACCGTGCCCTTGTAGAACAGCCAGCCGAGCGCGATCGCGGTGAGCAGCCCCAGGAGCACGCCGATCAGCGGCCCCGGCGTGCCGTCGCCCGACGCCCGCACCGACGCCCACACGAACAGCGCGGTCTCCAGGCCCTCCCGGCCCACGGCGAGGAACGCGGTGGCGACCAGGGCGCCGGTGCCCATCTGCAGCGCCGCGTCCAGCTTGCCGTGCAGCTCCGCCTTGAGATGACGGGCCGTACGCCGCATCCAGAAGACCATCCACGTCACCAGGGCCACGGCGACGATGGACAGCGAACCGCCCAGCGCCTCCTGCGCCTTGAACGTCAGCTCCTGCGAACCGAAGGTGAGCGCACAGCCGAAGCCGAGCGCGAGCGCGCACGCGACGCCGATGCCGATCCAGATGGGCTTGAGGGCGTCGCGCCGCTCCGTCTTCACCAGATAGGCGATGAGAATGCAGACGACCAGGCTGGCCTCGAGACCCTCGCGCAGGCCGATCAGGTAATTGCCGAACATGTCTGTCAGATCCCCTCAGCCGAACAGTGCCCGGCCCCACCAGTCGTCCTTGCCGCGGACGCCCGGCGGGATCGCGAAGACCGCTGAACCCACGTGCTGGATGTACTCGTTGAGCGTGTCGGAGCGCGACAGCGTGCGCTGCACCGGAATGAACCCCGTGCGGACGTCCCGCTGGTACGCGAGGAAGAACAGCCCCGCGTCCAGGCGGCCGAGGCCGTCGGTGCCGTCCGTGAAGGAGTAGCCGCGGCGCAGGATCGTCGCACCGTCGTTGGTGTCCGGGTGCGCGAGCCGGACGTGCGAGTCGGGCTTCATCGCCTTCAGGAACGGCTCGTCGTGCTCCTTGGCCCTGCCGACCGGAGCGCCCTCGCCCTTGTCGCGCCCGAAGATGTCCTCCTGCTCGCCGAGCGGAGTCCGGTCCCAGGTCTCGACGTTCATGCGGATGCGGCGCGCGACGAGGTACGAGCCGCCGGCCATCCAGCCGGGCCCGTCCTTCTCGCCGACCCACACGTGCTTCGCGAGCGCGGAGGCGTCCTCGCCCGAGACGTTGCGCGTGCCGTCCTTGAAGCCGAAGAGGTTACGGGGCGTCTGCGCACCCGGCGTCGTCGACGAGGTCTTCCCGAAGCCGAGCTGCGACCAGCGCACCGCGACCTTGCCGAAGCCGATGCGGGCGAGGTTGCGGATGGCGTGCACGGCGACCTGCGGGTCGTCCGCGCAGGCCTGCACGCAGAGGTCGCCGCCGCTGCGGGACCTGTCGAGGTTGTCGCCGGGGAACTTCGGGAGATCGACGAGGGCTTCGGGACGGCGATCCGCCAGGTCGAACTTCTCGAAGAGACCAGGCCCGAAGCCGATGGTGAGGGTGAGCCGGGACGGCTTGAGTCCGAGCGCCTCGCCGGTGTCGTCCGGCGGCGCCTCGGCGAGCCCGCCGAAGGCACCCTCGCCGACCTGGTGCCCCGCGGTCATCCGCGCGGCGGCCTTCGTCCAGTCCTTCAGGAGCTGCACGAACTGCTCGCGGTCGTCCGTCTTCACGTCGAACGCGGCGAAGTGCAGCCGGTCCTGGACGGCGGTCGCGATGCCCGCCTGGTGCTTGCCGTGGAAGGCGACCGCGCCGCCCGCCGACGCGGCCGGCACGGCATCGTCCCCGGACCGGGCCACCGCCACCGCGCCCCCGGTCACCGCGGCGCCGAGCGCGAGCCCCGCACCGCCCCAGCCGAGGAGCGAACGCCGCGAGGGGGAACCGGAGCCGGCGCCCTTGTCCGCCTCGTCAGGAACGGGCGCCGTGCCCGTGTCGTCGGTGATCTCAGCCATCGTTCCGGTTCCCCCCAGCCACTACTTGGACTTGACGACGACGGCGGCGGCCAGCTTCGACAGCGGCTCCGCGAGCGCGTTGACGCCGTCCGCCAGTTCCTTCGTGTCCGCCTTGTCGAGCTTGTCGTACGACGTGAACGTGTACGAGTCCTTGCCGCCGCCCTGGCGGTACTTGTCGAGCAGCTTGTCCAGGGCCGCGAACTGCTTGTCGAGCTCCTTGGTGAGCGCCGGGTCGTTCTCCGACGCGACCGCCTTGAGCAGGCCGTACGCCTCCTCGGCGCCCTCGACGTTCGCCTTGAAGTCGACGAGGTCGGTGTGCGAGTAGCGCTCCTCCTCGCCGGTGACCTTGCCGGTGGCGACCTCGTCGAGGAGCTCCTTGGCGCCGTTGGCCATGGAGGTCGGGGTGATCTCGGCCTTGCCGACGCGGTTCTGCCAGTCCTTGAGGTCCTTGTCCAGCTGCGTGGCGAGCTCCTTCTCGCGCTCGCCGATCTTCTTGTCCTTCCACAGGGCCCGCTCCAGACGGTGCCAGCCCGTCCAGTCCTTCTCCAGGTCCTGCCCCTCCTCCAGGCCGTCCTCGCGCAGGTCGACCTTCGGGTCGATGTCGCCGAAGGACTCGGCGACGGGCTCGGTGCGCTCCCAGCCGATGCGGGAGTTGGAGTACGTCTTCTTCGCGCCCTCGATGTCGCCCTCGCGGACGGCGTCGGTGAAGAGCTTCACCTTGGGCAGCGTCGCGTCGGCCTGCTCCTGCGCGTAGGCGCGGTAGTCGGCGACGGCCTTGTCCAGACGCGGGTCGCGCTTGACGGCCTTGCCGCCGCTGACGGTGACCTTCTGGCGGATGCCGTCGCCCTTCATGCCGGGCTTGCAGGCGATCTGGTACGAGCCGGACTTCACCTCGGCGGTGAGCTTCTGCTTCGTGCCGGGGCCGATGTTCTCGCGCTCGCTGACGATGCGGTCGTCGGGGAAGAGGAGGTAGACCTCGGTGACCTTGGAGCCCTTGTTCTCGATGGCGAGCTCGACGTGCCCGGAGCTGAGCTTGGTCTTGGAGACCTCGCACTTGTCGTCGGTGGCGGTCACCTCGACGGTGTTGCCACCGCTCTTGGCGTCGCTCTTCTCGGTGCAGCCCGTGACGGCGGTGAGCGCTGCCGCTGCGGCTATGGCAGTGGCGACGGGGAGGCGGACGGGGCGCATAGGGGCTCCAAGGCGGGTCACGGACGGTTCCGGCATGCCGGTGAGGCGGACCTAACTTAACCGACCCTTACCTGGTCGATACCCAGCTGTTCCGTGATTCACCTCTCAACGGTTTGGGGTGCTCACGGGGGTGTCACGGTGGGGTGATGGGGGGTTCATGGGGTGGCAAAGAGGGGGTCAAGTCGGGCTGGATGGTTCCAGCCCGGATGGGGTCCCCCCTGCTCCTTAAGAGCTTGGGGGAGTTTGAGGCCATCTTGTACGGGGTCTGGGACGGAGCCCCAGTCGGGAAGGGGCGGGATGGGGGAAGCCCCGCAGGGACCGCCTTCAGCCCCGGACGGGGGCAACCAGCGGAGCCCCCGTCCGGGGATGCGGAAAGACCTCGACCGGCTGCCGGTACACCTCGCTCAGGAGCTCCCCGGTGAACACCTCGACCGGACGGCCCTCCGCAGCGATGCCCCCACCCTGAAGCACCGCCACACGATCCGCGTACGCCGCCGCAAGCCCCAGGTCATGCAGCACCACCACCACCGCATCCCCCGCGGCGGCCCGCTCCCGGCAGACCCGGAGCACCAGCTCCTGGTGGCGCAGATCGAGCGCCGCGGTCGGCTCGTCGAGCAGCAGCAGCGGCGCCCGCTGGGCGAGGACACGGGCCAGCGCGACCCGCGCCCGCTCACCCCCGCTGAGCGCGGAGAAGGGACGGGTGGCGAACTCGCTCACCTCCGTCGCGGCCATCGCCTCCCGCACGACACGGTCGTCCTCGTCCTCCCGCGCCGTACCCGCCCAGGGCGCGCGCCCCATCCGTACGACGTCCTCGACCGCGAAGGGGAAGGAGAGCGCGGCGGCCTGCGGCAACACGGCGCGCCGCAGGGCCAGTTCGCGGGCGGCCCACGCCGTGGTGGGCCGCCCGCAGACGCGTACCGCCCCTTCGTCGGCCGGAAGGTCCGCGGCAAGGGCGGCCAGCAGCGTCGACTTCCCCGCCCCGTTGGGCCCGACCAGGGCAAGCACCTCGCCAGCCCGCGCGGTCAGGGACACCCCGGCAAGGACCTCGCGCCCCCCGAGCCGCACCCGCAGCCCCGACGCCTCGGCCAGTGCGTCGCCGGGTGAGACGGGCCCCGGCAGCGCACGCCCGCGTCCGGACGAGAACAGCCGCCCGGCGATCCACCCGACCATGCCCGTCTTGCCCGTCTTGCTCGTCTTGACCGTCATGCCCAACCCCCTTGCTTACGACGGGTCCTGCGCAGCAGCCAGAAGAAGAACGGGCTCCCGAAGAGCGCGGTGAGCACCCCGAGTGGCAGCTCCGCCGGAGCCGCCACCGTCCGCGCCGCGAGATCCGCGCCGACCAGGACGACCGCACCGCCCAGCGCACTGCCCGGCACGAGGAAGCGGTGCCCGGGCCCCGCCGCCATCCGCAGCAGATGCGGGACGAGGAGTCCGACGAACGTGATGATCCCCGCGACGGCCACGGCGGCGGCGGTCAGCAGCGCCACCACCAGGACAAGCACCAGCCGCAGCCGCTCGACGTCGACCCCCAGATGCCGCGCGGGCCGCTCGCCGAGCGCGAGGAGGTCCAACTTCCGTGCGTACAGCGGCGCCACGGCCAGACCGGCCACCGCACACGGCAGCACGGCGAGCACCTTCGGCCACGTCGCACCCGAGAGCGAGCCGAGCTGCCAGAAGGTGATCTGGGTGATCTGTGCGTTGTCCGCGAAGAAGATGCAGAGCCCGATCAGTGCCCCCGCGAACGCGTTCACCGCGATCCCGGTGAGGATGAGCGTGACGACCTCGGTGCGCCCGCCGTTGCGCGAAAGGGCGTACACGAGAAGGACGGTGGCGAGCCCGGCGACGAACGCGCAGACCGTCACGGTCCAGTTCCCGAAGAAGCTGAGCCCGAGCGCGATCGACGCCACCGCGCCGACGGCCGCGCCCGCCGAGATCCCGATGACGCCGGGCTCGGCGAGCGGATTGCCGAACACGCCCTGCATGAGCGCCCCCGCGCAGCCGAGCGACGCCCCGACGAGCAGGGCGAGCGTCACGCGCGGCAGCCGCACGTTCCACAGGACGCTCTCGCCGACCCGGTCGAGCGCGCTCCCGCCGAGACCGATCCGGTGCTGTACGGAGCTGAGGACGTCCCCGAGGGGGATGTCGTACGCGCCGATGCCGGCGGAGAGGAGACAGAGGAGGACGAGGACGGCGACGAGGCCGAGGGTGAGGGCGGCGGTCGCGCTCCGGCGGCGGACGCCGGGCTTGTGCGGCTCCCGCGATGCGGCTCTGTCGTCCACCGGCTTGGCGAGGACGCTCACTTCGCGCTCCCGTACAACTGCTCCACCAGCGACTTCAGGACCTGGTCCGTCCGCGGCCCGTAGTTCAGGAGCACCCCGTCGTCGATCGAGACGATGCGGCGGTCGAGCCCCGCGGGGGTCTCGGCGACGCCCGGGATCTTGAGCAGCCCGTCCACGCCGTCCACGGATTCGAGCCCCTTCGACATGACCAGGATCGCGTCGGGTGCCGCCTTGGCCAGCGCCTCGCTGGTGATCGCCGTGAAGTCCTTCTTCAGGCCCGACTCCTTGCCCGCGTCGACGGCGCCCGCCGCCTCCAGGAGCGAACTCGCGCCGGACTCGCGGCCGCCGAGCAGATAGACGGAGGCCGAGCCGCGCAGGTAGAGGAAGGCGACGCGGGGCTTCTCGGTGCGGGCGGATGCCGGGATGGACTTCCGTGCCTTCGCGATCCGTTCCTGCGTACGGGACTTGAGCTCGTCGCCCGACTTCTCGACGCCCAGGGTCTTGGCCACCGCCTCGATCCGCGGAGCCACGTCGTCGAGGCCCTTCGCCGGGTCGAACACGACCAGCGGGATGCCCGCGTCCCGGATCTGGCCGATGGCCTCGGCGGGCCCCGTCGAGGTGTCAGCGAGGACGACCGTCGGCTTCAGGGACAGGACGCTCTCCGCCGAGACGTCGTGCGCACGTGTCACCACCGGCAGCTTCTTCGCCTGCTCGAAGGTGGCGGTGATGTCGCGGGCCACGACGTTCTTTCCGAGCCCGAGCGTGAAGACGATCTCACTGAGGCTGCCGGTCAGCGGCACGATGCGGCTCGTGTCCTCGACGGTGACCTTCTTGCCGTCGGCCGACGTGACGGTGGCGGGGAGCGCGGGCTCGGGGCGGGACTTCAGCGGCTCGACCCGGTCGGGCGCGGAAGCCGCGGCCTTCGCCTTAGGGGAGGTCCCGCCACCGCCGTCCGACGACGATCCGCAGCCCGTGAGGGCCAGGGCGAGAACGGCGGTCCACGCGCCGGCGATACGGAGTGAGCGCGGCATACGCACCGAAGTCCACCGTCCTGTCGTGCTGTTGAGGGTCTGTTGTCGGTCAGCTGTCGGTCTGTTGCGGGTCTGCTGCGGTTCTGCTGTGGGGCGCTTGGGGCGCGGGTGGCCGGGATGGGGGTTCCGGCCGGAGTGATCGTAGTTTAGGTTAGCCTTACCTCATTAGCCACACCTGGAGGGGTCCCATGTCGTCCTCAAGACAGGCGCGAGCCATCGCCCGCGCCGGAGCCGTGGCCGTGCTCACCGCGCTCGTCGGAGCACTGCTGCCGGCGGCCACCGCGCACGCGCAAGGCCGCACGGTCCAGGGCGGACGGCTCGACTGGGGCATCAAATCCTCCTTCCAGAGCTACGTCACCGGGCCGATCGCGCAGGGGAGTTCGACGCTCCAGGGCGGGGCCGCCACGGTCGGCGGCAGTCAGTTCCGCTTCCATTCGGCGAAGGGTTCGTACGACCCGGACAGCGGGGCCTTCAGCGCCGCCTTCTCCGGAGGGGTGCGCTTCCTCGGGCACAAGAAGGGCGGCTCGTACGAGCTGGACCTCACCATCAGCCGCCCCACCGTCAAGATCTCCGGCGGCTCCGGCACGCTCTACGCCGACATGGTCAGCAAGGAGAAGGGCACGGGCAAGGTCACATCCACCGCCCAGGTGCCGCTCGCGACCCTCGGCATGTCCGGCATCAACATGAAGGGCGGCGCGGGCCCGATCGCCCTCGATAACCTTCCCGCCACGCTCACTTCCCAGGGTGCGAAGGCCTTCGCCGGGTACTACACGGCGGGCACCGAGCTCGACCGGGTGAGCCTGTCGACGGACCTCGCGGCGAAGTCCGGCTCCGGTTCCGGCTCCGACAAGCCCTCCAAGAAGCCCTCGCCGAAGCCCTCTCAGTCCGCGAAGTCCGACGAGAAGGCGAAGGCCGGCCGTATCGAGGACGCCGCCGTCGACTGGGGCGTGCGCCGCACCTTCCGGGAGTACGTCACCGGCTCCATCGCCCAGGGCGAATGGAAACTGTCCGCCGGGGCCCAGGACGGGGGCGCGCTCTTCCGCTTCCCGCGGGGCGAGGGGACGTACGACAAGAAGAAGCAGACCCTCGACGCGGACTTCGCGGGCGCGGTGCGCTTCACCGGTGAGCACGGCCTCGATCTCGCGCTGAGCAAGGTCGCCGTCGAGGTGAAGGACGGCAAGGGCACGCTCTTCGCGGACGTCGACAGCAAGGGCAGCAAAAGCAGCAAGGGCGTCACGCTGAAGAAGGCACCCCTGATCACCTTCGCGGCCGAGGAGTTGAAGCCGAAGGACGGGCTCGTCTCCCTCACCGAGGTGCCCTCGAAGCTCACCGCCGACGGCGCCAAGGCGTTCGGCGGCATGTACAAGGCGGGCTCCGACATGGACCCGCTCTCGCTCGCCGTCGGCCTCGACGCCGACGCGAAGCTGCCCGCGCTGCCGGACCTCGGCTCCTCCGCGAGCCCGGCACCGCAGGCGAAGAAGGCCGAGCCGAAGACCGAGAACACCGCTTCGGACGCCTCCGACTCCTCGTCGCCCGCCCTGCCGATCGGCATCGGCGCGGGCGTGGCGCTGCTGCTCGCCGCCGCGGTCACGTTCGGCGTCGTACGCAAGAAGCGTGCGGCGACGGACACCCCCGGCTCGGACTCCTGACCTTTCGGCTCGGATTCCTGACCCTCGGTTCGGATTCCCGGACCTCTCGCGGGTCGCGTCCCACCTCTGCTTGCTCGTCTCTCTGCTGACTCGTCTCTCAAGGAGAAGCCTGACCATGGCCGCCAACCGTCGTCCCATAACCCTCGCGGCAGCCGTCGCGACCGCCGTCACGCTCGGCGCGACCGCCCTGACCCTTCCGGCGCTCGCCGCGGACAGCGGCAACGCCGCAGCGCCGCAGGTGGAACTCAAGGACGGCACGCTGGACTGGGGCTTCAAGGAGTCCTTCCGCAAGTACGTCACCGGCATGGCCGCAGGCAAGATCGAGGCCACGGACGGCGCCAAGCAGGCCGCCGACAACGGGGTGTTCACCTTCACCGACGGCAAGGGGACGTACGACACCGGGACGCACGCCACCGACGTCGCCTTCAAGGGCAGCGTCCGCTTCTCCTCCACGGCCCACGGCTTCGACATCAAGGTCGCCGACGTGAAGGTCCGCACGAAGGGCACGAGCGGCGCCATCCAGGCCGACGTCAGCCTCAACGGCACCGCCCAGAACGACATCGACGTCGCCAAGCTCGACCTGACCGGCATCACACCCGGCACGGGCGAGGGCGGCGCGATGACCTACAAGGACATCCCGGCGACGCTGACGGCGGACGGCGCCAAGGCGTTCAACGGCATGTACAAGGAGGGCGACAAGCTCGACCCGGCCACCCTCTCGGTGAAGCAGGGCGGCGCCCCCACCGAGAAGCCGACCGAGACGCCGAAGCCGACGGACAAGCCCACCGAGACGCCCAAGCCGACCGCGAAGCCCACCGAGACCCCGAAGCCGACGGCGAAGCCGACCGCGACCGCGACGCCGAAGCCGACGTCCGGCACCGAGCAGCCCGCGGGCGAGGTCCACGACGGCTCGCTCGCCTGGGGCGTGAAGGAGAGCTTCCGCCGGTACATCGAGTCCGGCGGCGGCGCCACGCTCTCCGGCGGCGCCGAGAAGAACGACAACGGCTACGACTTCCCGTACGCCAAGGGCGATGTGGACAGCGACGCGAAGAAGCTGGACGCGTCCTTCGGGGGCGCCGTCCGCTTCCAGTACAAGGCGCACGGCATCGACATGAAGTTCAGCGACATCAAGGTGGCCGCGAGCGGCACCAAGGGCACGCTGACCGTGGACGTCACCACGCCCAAGGGCACCAACAACGACGTGAAGTTCGCGACGCTCGACCTCTCCAAGGCCTCGTACACGGCGAAGGACGATGTCGTCGTGCTCGACAAGGTGCCCGCGGCGTTCACCGCGGCGGGCGCGAAGCAGTTCGAGAGCGAGGACGCGCCGTCCGGCTACAAGGAGGGTGACGCGATCGACCCGGTGACCGTGGCTCTCGCGGTCGCCGACGGGGCGCAGCTGCCGGGCGGCAGCGGCGGCACCGGCGACACGGCAGGCACGGGCGGTTCCGGCTCCACCGGCGGGGGTTCGTCCGACCTCGGCGGTTCGGTCGGCGGCGGCACGGGCGGCTCGATGGCGTCCACCGGTGCGTCGGTGCCGACGGGTGCGCTGCTCGGGACGGCGGGTGTGATCGTCGCCGCGGGCGCGGGAGCGGTCTTCGTGGCCAGGCGCCGCACTTCCTGAGGATGTTTGAATGCCCGGGTGACAGAACCACTTGAGGGCCTTGACGTCCTGCGAGTCTTCTGCGGGCCCGACGGTCGGCACGGCAACGAGCTCGGTGTCGTGCGCGACGGGGCCCGCGTTCCCGGGCGGGGCGAGCGGCAGGAGATCGCCGGGAAGCTCGGCTTCAGCGAGACGGTGTTCGTCGATGACCCCGAGCGCGGGGTCATCGACATCTACACCCCCACGCTGCGGCTTCCCTTCGCCGGGCACCCTTGCGTCGGTACGTCCTGGCTGCTGGACGTCCCCGAACTGGTCACGCCCGCGGGGGTGGTTCAGGCCCGTCAGGACGGGGAGTTCAGCTGGATCGCGGCGCGTGCGGAATGGGCGCCGGAGCGGACGCTGCGTCCGTACGGGAGCCCGGCCGAGGTGGACGCCCTGGCGGTGCCTCCGCAGGGGGAGTGGGTGTACGCGTGGGCGTGGGAGGACGAGGCGGCGGGGCGGGTCCGTGCCCGGGGCTTTCCGGGGCGCGATGACGGCATCCGGGAGGACGAGGCCACGGGGGCGGCGGCGTTGCTGTTGTGCGCGGAGCTGGGCCGGGCGTTGAACATCACGCAGGGGCGCGGCTCGCAGATCCTTGCGGCGCCGGGGCCAGGGGGGTTGATCGAGGTGGGGGGACGTGTGCGGCTCGATGGGCGCTGAGCGCTCTGGCGCGGGGGCCTTGGTTGCCGCCATCACCGGCTTCGCCGAGTTCGTCCTCAATCGCCGGACGGGCTGAAATTTCAGCCCGTCCGGCGATTGAGGACATCTTGTACGGGGTCTGGGGCAGAGCCCCAGCCAGGCCCTCGCGTGCTTACGCGGACAGCGGGAACTCTTCCCCCAGCTCGCGGAACACCCCGGTATTCAAAGCGAAAGCGCGCTTGCACTCGTCCACGATCCGCTGCCGCTCCAGCTCGTCGGGGACGACTTCCCCGAGGCCGTCCAGCAGCTCCCGATAGCCCCGCTTGAACGCGGCCGGGTTCGAGATTCCCTCGAAGACGTAGAACCGCACTCCGTCGCCCTTCCGGGCGAACCCCCACGTCTGCTCCGCCTTGCCGCGGATGATCTGGCCGCCGGAGAGATCGCCGAGGTAACGGGTGTAGTGGTGGGCCACATAGCCGCCGGGCCACTCCTGCGCGCACTCCGCGACCCGCGCCGCGTACGCCGCCGTGGCGGGCAGCGGGGTGGCCGAGGCCTGCCAGCCCGCGCCCCGCAGATGGGAGAGGTCCCGCTCCAGCTCCGCGACGCGCAGCAGCTCGGGCTGTATGAACGGCCCCGCGACCGGGCCGTCCTTCAGCGCCGCGGCGCCCTCCTCCAGGGCGCGGTACACGAACCACAGCTGCTCGGTGTAGCGCGCGTACGCGTCGACGCCGAGCCTGCCGCCGAGGAGGTCGCTCATGAACGTCGAGGTCTCCGCCTCCGTGTGCTGCTCGTGCGACGCGGTGCGGATGACCGTGGAGAACGGATCCATGAGGGACCTCCGAAGCCGAATGGAGCGTAGAAAGCCGAAGAAGGGCGGGAACCAGTGCGAACCGGCGTGGCCTTCACCGATCATCCAAGTTAGGCTTGCCTAAGTCAACTGGTTCCCGACGTCCTGTCGGTAAAACGCTACCCGCTCAGAGCTCAGGGAAGCGTAAGGATCTCCGCCCCGGTGTCCGTCACCACGAGCGTGTGCTCGAACTGCGCGGTCCGCTTGCGGTCCTTCGTCACCACGGTCCAGCCGTCCTCCCACATGTCGTACTCGTACGTGCCGAGGGTCAGCATCGGCTCGATCGTGAACGTCATGCCCGGCTGGATGACCGTCGTCGCGTGCGGGCTGTCGTAGTGGGGGACGATCAGGCCGGAGTGGAAGGACGTGTTGATGCCGTGGCCGGTGAAGTCGCGGACGACGCCGTAGCCGAAGCGCTTGGCGTACGACTCGATGACGCGGCCGATGATGTTGATCTGGCGGCCGGGCTTGACCGCCTTGATGGCGCGGGCGAGGGACTCACGGGTCCGCTCCACGAGGAGCGTGGACTCCTCGTCGACGTCCCCGACCAGGTATGTCGCGTTGTTGTCGCCGTGCACCCCGCCGATGTACGCGGTCACGTCGAGGTTGATGATGTCGCCGTCGCCCAGGACGGTGGAGTCCGGGATGCCGTGGCAGATGACCTCGTTGACCGAGGTGCACAGCGACTTCTGGAAGCCGCGGTAGCCGAGCGTGGACGGGTAGGCGCCGTGGTCGCACATGTACTCGTGGGCGACGCGGTCCAGCTCATCGGTGGTCACGCCGGGCGCGATGTGCTTGGCGGCCTCGGCCATCGCGCGCGCGGCGATACGGCCCGCCGTGCGCATCAGCTCGACGGTCTCGGGGGTCTGCACCTCCGGCCCCTTGTACGGGGTGGGCGCGGGTTTCCCCACGTACTCCGGGCGCCTGATGTTTCCCGGAACGGGGCGGATGGGGGAGAGCTCCCCTGGGACGAGCAGTGACTGGCCAGACATGCCAGCGAGTCTAACCAGCGGTGGTGGGGCAGCATGGCTCAGAGAGCGGGACCCAGCAGCACCCAGCGGTACTGAAACGAGAGGAGCGGGCCATGGCGCTGTTCAAGAAGCGGACCGTCGGCAAGCCGGGCGAGTGGTACTACTGCCTGGAGCACAAGAAGGTCGAGGAGGGCCCCGACTGCCCCGGCAAGGACCGCTTCGGGCCCTACGCGTCCCGCGAGGAGGCCCAGCGCGCGATGGAGACCGCCGCGGAGCGGAACCTGGAGTGGGAGACCGACCCGAAGTGGCACGACAAGGACGACCGGGGCCAGGCCGGCAGCGCCTGACCCGCCGCCGGGCGCCCGGTCATCCGGCGGCGGAGACCTCCCGGCGCCGGAGCGCGTCCTCGTCGGTGGTCGCGTCGTACGAGAGCAGCTTCGGAAGCACCGCTGTCAGGGCGGCGACCGAGGCGACGCAGGCGAGGCCGCCCGACCAGATCGCGCTGCGGGTGCCGGTCCAGCCGGCGGCCGCCCCCGCGCGGACCTGGCCCAGCTGCGGGCCGACGCTGTAGGAGAGCACCTCGATGCCGGCGAGGCGCCCCCGCAGCTCGTCCGGGATCGTCTGGTTCCAGATCGTGGAGCGGCCGAGCCCGCTGAGCATGTCGCCCGCGCCCGCGAGGGCCAGGCAGACGAGCACCAGCCATACGTTGCCGAACCATCCCGCGGCCGTGATCGCGAGCCCCCAGCCCGCCGCCCCGAACACCACGAGCAGCCCGTGCCGCCGCACCCGCGAGGTCCACCCGCTGGTCAGGCTGAGCAGCAGCGAGCCGACCGCACCGGCCGCGTACATCAGGCCGAGCGACCACTCCGCGTCGAGATCCTCCGCGAGGAACGGGAAGATCGTGTTCGGGAAGGCGAAGAACATCGCCGCCATGTCGATCGCGTACGTGCCGAGCAGCACCGGCCGCGACCACGCGTACCGCGCGCCTTCCGCGAGGCCCCGCAGGGAGGGCTTCTCGGCGTCGTGCGCGGGCGGCGCGGGGGCGATGCGGGCGCACAGGGCCACGGAGGCGGCGAAGCAGACCACCGTCACCGCGTACGCGGGTGCGTGCCCGGCGTAGGCGACGACCAGGCCCGCCAGCGAGGGGGCCGCGATCGCGCCGACGTTCCAGCGCAGCGAGTTGAGCGCGGTGGCGGCGATGAGCTGGTCGTGCGGCACGATGCGCGCCATCAGGGAGTCGAGGGCGGGGCGTTGCAGTCCCGCGAGCGCGGAGACTCCGGCCGCCACCACGTACAGCGGCCACAGCAGCGGCTCCGGGAGCAGCGCGTTCAGCAGGAGCACCGCCGCGAGGAGGCCGAGTCCCGCCTCGGTCAGGAGAATCACCTTGCGCCGGTCGACCGCGTCGGCCAGCGCACCGCCGTAGAGCCCGAAGACGATCAGCGGGACCAGCTCGACCGCGCCCATCGCCCCGACGGCGAGCGGCGAGTCGGTGAGGTCCTTGATCTGCAACGGCAGCGCGACCAGGGCCATGAAGCTGCCGAAGGTGGTGACGAGCCCCTGGACCCAGAGCAGCCGGAAGTCACGCGTGGAGCGCCAGGGGGAGAGGTCGGGCAGTACGGAGGAGAGGGACACGAACAGCCATGGTCAGCGCCACTTGAGCTTCGGGGCAACCGATTTCTCCGGGCGGGGCGCCTCCCGTAGCCCCTGAGCCGCCGCTGCGCGGCGGATCTTTCCCGCCCACCCATCCGTTACCCCGCGGGGCGATCGGGTGGGTGGGTGGGAGACATCCGCCGCGAAGCGGCGGCTCAGGGCGCGCCCTCACCACCGCGCCGGCGGCGGCGACGTCAGCTGATCCGCCAGCCGCGAGAGCCGGTCACGCAGCCGCCTGCGGCCCCGCGCCGCCGGGAGCGAATTCTCACCCGCCGCCGCGCTCACCAGGTGCTGGACCATGTCGAGATCGAGCTCGGGCGTCTGCGGCACGGTCAGCGCCTCATGCGCCATGGCCCGCAGATCGCCGTCCCCCGAACCCAGGGCAAGCACCGTCGCCCCCGCCGCACGGGCGTCGTGCACCCGCTCCAGCAAGCCCGCGCCCGGCGACGCGGCGGGCGTGTCCGGTGCCACCACGAGCAGGGTCTCGCCGCGCCGTGCCGCCTCGATCCGGCCGAGCCCGGTCGAGAGGTGCGCGGGGTCGCCCTCCCGCACCCGGTGGCGTACGAGCGTCGGCGTCAGTTCCGGTGTGCCGGACCACGCCGCCTCGTCCACGAGATGCGCGGCCAGATGCCACGGCTCGTACTCCTCCGTGCCCACGAGCAGCAGCCCGCCCCCGTGCGGCACCACGGAGGACCGCAGCGTCCCCGCGAAGCGTCGCGTCGCGCCCACCCACTGGGTTCCTGCGAGCACTTCGCGCAGCAGCGCGACCCGTACGGCGTCCATGGGGTCGCATCCTGCCTCAACATGCCAGTCGTCAGGCGGAGTTCACCGGGAATTCGCTCGGGGTGGGGACTGACCCGGGATGGCTGATGAGACAACTGTTCCCTTCCGTGCCGGACGCGAGGGCTACGCGAGCTTCCGGATCCCCGCCGTCGTCCTCACCGGCTCCGGCTCCCTGCTGGCCTTCTGCGAGGGGAGGGTCGGCTCGCAGGACGACTTCGGCAACATCGACGTGGTGCTGAAGCGGTCAAGCGACGGCGGCCGGACCTGGGGCCCGCTCCAGGTCGTCGTCAAGAACGGCGACGACCTCGCGGGCAACCCCGCCCCCGTCGTCCTGGACACCGGCCGCATCCTCCTCGTCCACGTCCGCAACGCCGCCGCCGCGACCGAGGACGCCATCCGCCGCGGCAAGGTCTCCACCGCGAACGGGCGGCGGATCTGGGTGCAGCACAGCGACGACGACGGGCTGACCTGGTCGGCCGCCCGGGAGATCACCGGACAGGTGAAGAAGGCGAACTGGCGCTGGTACGCGACCACTCCCGGCCACGCGGTGCAGACCAGTACGGGCCGTGTCGTCGTGCCCGCCAACCACTCCCTGCCGCCGACCGGAACGGACAACGGCACCGAGGGCAAGTACAACGGCGGCCACTGCCTCCTCAGCGACGACCTCGGCCGGACCTGGCGCATCGGATACATCGACGACAACACCAACGGCTACGTGAACGTGAACGAGACCACCGCGGCCGAACTCCCCGACGGGCGGCTCTACTTCAACACCCGCAACGACTCACCGTCCCCCGGCACCCGCGCCGACGCCCACTCCGGCGACGGCGGCCAGACCCTCGCCAAGCCCTTCCGGCCGCAGGCGGGGCTCGTCGGTCCCGTCGTCGAGTGCAGCGTGCTCCAGCTGCGCACGCCGGACGTGCTGCTGTTCTCCGGGCCCGCCGACCCCGGCTTCCGCGCCCTGATGACGGTGCGCCGCAGCCACGATGGAGGCACCACGTGGCAGGACGCGTACACCGTGGACGGGCTGCCCGCCGCGTACTCCGACCTCGTACGCGTCGACGACGAGACCGTCGGACTCCTCTACGAGACGGGTGACTTCAGCGCCTACGAGACGATCACGTTCCGGCGGATACCGGTGGCCGCGCTGGCCTGACTCGGGCGCGGGTCAGGCGGTGAGTAAGGTCGGCCGCATGACCTCTAACGACAGTGTGCAGAAGGCTCCCGCCAAGGATCCCTGGGAGCTGCCCGACGTGTCCGGGCTCGTCGTCGGCGTGCTCGGCGGCACGGGTGACCAGGGCCGCGGCCTCGCCTACCGCCTGGCCCGCGCGGGCCAGAAGGTGATCATCGGCTCCCGCGCGGCCGAGCGGGCACAGACCGCCGCCGACGAGCTCGGCCTCGGCGTCGAGGGCGCCGAGAACGCGGAGTGCGCCCGGCGCAGCGACATCGTGATCGTCGCAGTGCCGTGGGACGGACACGGCAAGACCCTCGAAGCGCTGCGCGAGGAGCTGAGCGGCAAGCTCGTCGTCGACTGCGTGAACCCGCTCGGCTTCGACAAGAAGGGCGCCTACGCCCTGAAGCCCGAGGAGGGCAGCGCCGCCGAGCAGGCCGCCGCCCTGCTTCCGGACTCCAGGGTCACGGCCGCCTTCCACCACCTCTCGGCGGTCCTGCTCCAGGACGCGGACGTCGAGGAGATCGACACCGACGTGATGGTCCTCGGCGAGGTCCGCGCCGACACGGACATCGTGCAGGCGCTCGCCGCGCGGATCCCCGGCATGCGGGGCGTCTTCGCGGGGCGTCTTCGCAACGCGCACCAGGTCGAGTCCCTGGTGGCCAACCTGATCTCCGTGAACCGGCGGTACAAGGCGCACGCCGGGCTGCGCGTGACCGACGTCTAGGACGTAGCGGGCATGGGGGACACTGGTTGCGGACGCCGATCGGCACGTCGCTGCGTACGTCGCTCGGTGCGTCGTCCGCACGGTGTCCCACCACCTCCCCGAATCGACCCCCGACAGGAGCCGACCCCCATGCCCCGCCTCGCTCTCTACGCCCTCGCGGTCTGCGCCCTCGCCGTCGTCGCGGCCGTGGTCTCCTTCGTCCAGGGCTACTGGATCGGCGTCGTCTGGGTGCTCCTCGCTGGACTCTCGTCGAACATGGCGTGGTACTACCTGCGCCGCGCGAAGGCCCAGCGGGACGCCGCGCGCGCCGCTACGGGTTGAGCGTGCAGTACTGGCTCGGGTCGCCGTCCCAGAAGCGGTAGAAGTCCTGGCCGCAGTACGTCTCCAGGTCGTACACACCGAGGCCGCGCAGGATCGCGTCGATCGCGTCGAAGAACGCGCCGTTCACCTCGGGGATCCACAGGATGCCGAAGACGGCGATCAGGCCGAACGGCGCGAACGGCTCCACCTGGCGGCGGATCTTGTGCGAGAGCCAGGGCTCGATGACGCCGTAGCCGTCCAGGCCCGGGATGGGCAGCGAGTTCAGGATCGCCGCCGTCACCTGGAGCAGGGCGAGGAAGGCGAGCGCGAACCGGAAGGTGTCAGGGACACCGGAGAGCGCGTCGAGCCAGAACGGCGCGGTGCAGACGACCGCGAAGAGCACGTTCGTGAGCGGCCCCGCGGCCGAGATCAGGCTGTGCTTCCACTTGCCCTGGATCCGCCCGCGCTCGATGAAGACCGCGCCACCCGGCAGACCGATGCCGCCCATGATCACGAAGAGCACCGGAAGCACGATGCTGAGCAGCGCGTGCGTGTACTTGAGCGGGTTGAGGGTCAGATAGCCCTTCGCGCCGATGGAGATGTCGCCGCTGTGCAGGGCGGTGCGGGCGTGCGCGTACTCGTGCAGGCAGAGCGAGACGATCCAGGCCGCCGTCACGAAGAGGAAGACGGCGAGCCCCGGATTGTCCGCGAACCCGGTCCACGCGGCCCAGCCGGAGACCGCGGTGACGGCGGCGATCCCGAGGAAGACGGGGCTGATCCGCCGGTCGCTGCGTCGGGCGGGAGCGGTGGTCATGAGGCGGGGCTCCTGGAGGTGACGGGCCGGTTGTCGTACGGGACCGTACCCCGGCGTACGTCGAAAACGTCTCGCACTCGGTGGGGAGTTCCGGGGAGGGTGGGGGCATGGCGCTGTGGAACGTGCTGTACGACGACTGGCAGATGGAATGCTGCGGGACGCCGTTCTCCGTCGGGGACGAGGTGGCGTGGCAGCTCGGCGGCGGGCCGCCGCTCTACTCCGTGGAGCGGCACGGGGACGAGGGGCCTGACACCGTGGGACGGGTGCGGTCGATCCAGGTGGTGACGCGGGAGTTCACGCTGCGGGCCGGCACACAGACGTTCGAGCAGGTGGCCGGTGCGGAATGGCTCCGTCCGGTGGAGAAGTGCCCGAAGTGGTTCGCGGACCCGGTGGAGGGCTGCCGGGAGCAGGGCCGCTTCCGGCGGGAGGTGGGGGTGCTCGTCTCCCTCGACGTACGGGAAGATGGCGGGTGACCGGCGCCTTCCCTCTCCCGCGGACAGGCTGGTCAGCGGCCCGCCCGGCGACCGAGGACGAACGCGGCGAAGCCGGTGGCCGACGGCCCGCCCACGCCCGGCGCGGCACCCGAGACCGCCCCTCACCCCCACCAGAGACAATGGACCCCGTGCGCTATCGCATTCTCGGCACCACCCAGGCCTTTCACGCCGACGGCACGACCATCGCCGTCGGCGGCTCACGGCTGCGCGCACTCCTGACGGTCCTCGCCCTGCGCGCCCCCCGCCCGGTCCCGGCGCCCGCACTCGTCGACGAGGTGTGGGGCGGCGACCCGCCCGCCGACGCGACCGGCGCGCTGCAGGCACTGGTGGGCCGCCTGCGCCGGGCCATCGGCGCCGGGGCGATCAGCTCGACCGACGGCGGCTACCGGCTGTGCGCCGCACCGGACGACATCGACCTGTACCGCTTCGACCGCCTCGCGGGCGAGGGTGCGGACGCCCTCGCGGACGGCGACGCGGCCAAGGCGGCGGCGATCCTCGACGACGCGCTGGCCCTCTGGCAGGGCCCCCCGCTCGCCGACCTCCCGGACCGCACGGCGGAGGCCGCCCGGTGGGAGTCCCGCCGTCTGGAGGCCCGCCGCGCCAGGCTGGCCGCGGCCCTCGCCCTCGGCCGGGCCGAGCAGGTGCTGCCCGAGCTCGCCGCCCTGTGCGAAGGACACCCCCTCGACGAGCCGCTCCAGGCCCTGCGGCTGCGGGCGCTGCGCGACGCGGGCCGCCCGGCGCAGGCGCTCGCCGCGTACGACGGAGTACGCCGCCTCATCGCGGACCGCATCGGTGCCGACCCGGGCCCCGAACTCCGCGCCCTCCACGAGGAGTTGCTGCACCACGACACCCCGCCGCACGCCTCGCCGCCCCCGCAGCCGCCCCCCTCCCGGGTCCGCCCGCCACAGAGACCGCAGGGCAACCTGCGCGCCAGGCTCACCTCCTTCGTCGGCCGCGAGGACGACATCGAGGCCATCCGGGACGACCTGACCAGGGCCCGCCTCGTCACGCTGCTCGGACCCGGCGGCGCCGGCAAGACGCGGCTCTCGCAGGAGGCGGCCGAGGCGTACGCGGACGGCGTGCCCGACGGCGTATGGCTCGCCGAGCTCGCACCGGTCGAGGACCCGGACGCGGTGCCGGAGGCGGTCCTCACCGCGCTCGGCGCCCGCGAGACGGTGCTGCGCGGCGCGGGCGCCGAAGAGCTGCGCGCGGTCTCGGAGTGGCACGGCGACGACCCCGTCGTCCGCCTCACCGAGCACTGCGCGCCGCGCCGGATGCTCCTGATCCTCGACAACTGCGAGCACGTCATCGATGCCGCCGCACGCCTCGCCGACCGGCTGCTCGCCCACTGCCCCGGCCTCACCGTCCTCGCCACCAGCCGTGAACCCCTGGGCGTACCGGGGGAGTTGCTGCGCCCCGTGGAGCCCCTGCCCGAGCCGATCGCGCTGCGGCTGCTCGCGGACCGCGGCGCGGCGGCCAGGCCGGGCTTCCGGATCGAGGACGACCCGTCGGCGGCGGCGGAGATCTGCCACCGCCTCGACGGCCTGCCGCTGGCCATCGAACTGGCCGCGGCGCGCCTGCGCATGCTCACCACCCGGCAGATCGCCGACCGCCTCGACGACCGCTTCCGCCTCCTGACGAACGGCGCCCGCACGGTCCTGCCCCGCCAGCAGACCCTGCGCGCGGTCGTCGACTGGTCCTGGGAACTCCTGGACACCTCCGAGCGCACCGTCCTGCGCCGCCTCTCCGTCTTCGCCGGCGGCTGCGACCTGGCCGCCGCCGAGGCGGTGTGCGGGGCCCCGGCCGAGTCCGCCGTGGCCGGTGACGGGGCGGGGGTCCGGCCGCTCGACGTCGCGGACGTGCTCGGCTCCCTCGTCGACAAGTCCCTTGTCGTCGCCGCCCCTTCGCCGCAGGGCGTGATGCGCTACCGGCTCCTGGAGACCGTGGGCGAGTACGCGGGGGAGCGGCTCGACGAGGCCGGTGACCGCGGCGCCGCCGAACGGGCCCACCTCGTGTACTTCCGGGAGCTGGCCCGGCTCACCGAACCGCGGCTGCGGGGCGGCGGGCAGCGGGAGGCCGTCGAGCGTCTTGAGGTCGAGTACGAGAACCTGCGTACCGCCCTGCGGCACGCGGTCGCCGCCCGGGACGAGCAGGAAGCGCTCTGCCTGGTCCTCTCGCTCTCCTGGTACTGGACCATCCGCGACCTGCGCCTGGAGATCCGCAACTGGTCCCGCGACGTCGTCGCCCTCGGCCCCGACCCGTTCGCGCGCCCCGTCACCCCGGTGGAACCGCTCTACGAACGCTGCACGGACAACCCGCCGCCCATGCGCCCGGAGGTGCTCCAGGAGGCGCGGCGCGGAGTCCACCTCATCCAGCTCTCCTGCATGGACATGAACCTGGAGGCGTGGCAGTCGCCCGAGGCCATGGAGAAGCTCGCGGGCATCAGGGAGGCCTACCGGCCGGGTCTTCCGCAGACCTGCTGGTCGCCGGGGAGCCTGTGGTTCTTCGCGGTGCTGCTCAAGGGGGACATCGACCAGCTGTACGACATCATCGACGCGACCATCACCACCTGCCGCGAGCGCGGGTACGACTGGGAGCTCGCCGCGTCCTTGCAGCAGCGCGCCAACATCCTCGCCAACCGCGCCGACTGGGCCGGTGACGCCCGCCGCGACGCCGACGAGTCCCTGGAGATCTTCACCAGGCTCGGTGACGTGTGGGGCATGGCCGAGGCGCTCTCCTCGCGGGGCGAGGCCCATGAGCGGCGTGGCCGGTACACCCTCGCCGCCGAGGACTTCGCCGCCGCCATCGAGCACGCGGAGCGGCTCGGCGCCCCCGCGCAGGCGCATGTGCTCACGGCCCGGCTCGGGGCGGTGCTCGCCGAGGCGGGTGAACTGGTCCGGGGCGAGGAGATGCTCTGGTCGGTCATGGAGAACGTCGGCAACGCCGCCGCCAACTCCAGCGAATCCCTGCCCGCCGCACGGTTCTTCCTCGTCGACCTGCTCGCCCGCACCGGCCGCACCGCCGAGGCGCGCGAACAACTCCGGCTGCTCCAGGAAGAGTTCAAGGCCGTCGACTTCGTCATCTTCGAGGGTTTCATGCTGGGCGCCGAGGCCTGGATCGACACGGTGGACGGCCGCAATGCCGAGGCTCTGGTCACGGCGCGCGCCGCGCTCGACAAGTCCCTCGACCCGCTGACCAAGATGATGGCGCCGCAGATGACCTCCGTGCATCTCACCGTCGCCGGCCGCGCCCTGGCCGCGCTCGACGGCGGCCGGCACGCCCACGACGCGGCGCGGCTGATCGCGGTCGCCGACCGTGAGCTGCCGCCCGGTCACTTCGCACCGGCCGCGGAGCGTGAGATCCACACGGCCGCCGTGGAGTTGGCGCGCGGGGCACTGGGTGACGCGGCGTACGAGGCCGCGTACGCGGAAGGCGGCGGACTCTCCGTGGCGGAGGCCGCCGCCCTCTGCGACCGGCACATCGGCTAGTTCCGTACTCAGCTCTTCGTGCGGAACTTGTGGATCGCGATCGGCGCCATGACCAGCGTGAGCAGCGCCGACCAGCCGACCGTCACCCAGATGTCGTGCGCGACCGGGCCGCCCACCATCAGGCCGCGCGCGGAGTCCGCGAGCGAGGACAGCGGGTTGTAGTCGGTGAAGGCCTGCAGCCAGCCCGGCATGGACTGGGTCGGCGCGAAGATCGACGAGCCGAACTGCAGCGGCATCAGGACCAGGAACCCCATCGCCTGCACGGACTGGGCGCTCTTCATCGTGACGCCGAGGACCAGGAAGATCCACATGATGGACATGCCGAAGAGCGCGGAGAGTCCGACGGCGCCGAGCAGGCCGCCCCAGCTGGTGATGTCGAAGCCCACGAGGACACCGACGATCATCATGATCGTCGTCGCGATGAGCAGCCGCATCAGCTCCACCACGATCTTGGCGAAGAGCACCGAACCCTGGCCGATCGGCAGGGTGCGGAAGCGGTCCATGATGCCGTTCTGGAAGTCCTGGTTGAAGCCGGTGCCGACGGCCATGGCGATGTTCATGCTCATCATCGCCATCATGCCCGGGACCACGTACTGCACGTACGCGTCCTGACCGCCGCCGAGCGCCTGGCCGATGGAGCCGCCGAAGACGTACACGAACAGGAGCGTGAAGACGATCGGCATCAGGATCGCGTCGAACATCGACTCCGGGTCCTGGCGGATCCACAGCAGATTGCGGCGGACCAGGGCGCTGGTGTGCCGCACGTGGTCGCGCAGCCCGATGCGGGCGTCCGCCTCACCCTGGTGGAGGGGCGGCGTGAGAGTGGTGCTGCTCATACGGCAACCTCCTCGAGTTCGGGGCGGGCGTCCTGCGGGGCGCTGGCCTTGTGGCCGGTGATGGAGAGGAACACCTCGTCCAGGCTGGGCAGTTCGGTGGCGATGGAGCCGATCGTGATGCCGCGCGCGGTGAGCGCGCCGACCACGGCGGTCAGCTGCTCGTCGCTGAGGATCGGCACGAGGACCGTGCCGGACTCGGCGTCCACGGTGGAGGTGGCGAGGCCGGTGAGGCCCATGTCGTCGAGCGCGCCGGCCAGCGGGCGCAGCTCCAGCGGGTCGGCCGGGCGGATGCGCAGGGTGCGGCCGCCGACCTTCGCCTTCAGCTCGTCGATGCCGCCGTTGGCGATGACCTTGCCGCGGTCGATGACGGTCAGCTCGGAGGCCAGCTGCTCGGCCTCCTCCATGTACTGGGTGGTGAGCAGCACGGTGACGCCGTCGGTGACCATGCGCTTGACCTCGGTCCACACCTCGTTGCGGGTGCGGGGGTCCAGGCCGGTGGTCGGCTCGTCCAGGTAGAGGACGGACGGGCTGCCGATCATCGACGCCGCGAGGTCGAGCCGGCGGCGCATGCCGCCGGAGTACGTCTTGGCGGGGCGGCTCGCCGCCTCGGTGAGGGAGAACCGCTCCAGGAGCGCGTCGGCCTTCGACCTGGCCTCCTTGCGGGAGAGGTCGAGGAGCCGCCCGATCATGTAGAGGTTCTCGCGCCCGGAGAGCTTCTCGTCCACGGCTGCGTACTGGCCGGTGAGGCCTATGACGCGGCGGAGCTGGCGGGGCTGCTTGACGACGTCGTACCCGGCCACGAAGGCCGAGCCCGAGTCCGGGACGACGAGGGTGGACAGGCAGCGTACGAGGGTGGTCTTGCCGGCGCCGTTCGGACCGAGCACGCCGAGGACCGTGCCCTCGCGTACGTCGAGGTCCACGCCGTCCAGTGCTTTGGTCTCGCCGTAGTGCTTGACCAGTCCCCTCACGGTGACGGCGCTTCCGGCGCCGCCGGGGGTGATGTCGATTCGCTTCATGCCGGAAGAATGACAGCCGCCACCGACAAAGCGCCTACAGAGCGCCTACACCTGCGGCCGGTGGGGCTGGCGGCGTGCGTTCCCACCTGGGGGTGGGGGCCTGTTCCGCCCGCTTCGCGGCGGATGTCTCCCACCCACCCACCCGATCGCCGGTGTCGGTTCCGTGCCGTGTGGGGGGCTTGTGCGGTTGGGTTCCTCGCGGTCGCCGCCCTGGTCCGCTCGCTTCGCGGCGGGGCTCTCCCGCCCGCCCACCCGATGGCCCTGCGGGGTTTCGGGTGGGTGGGCGGGAAAGATCGCCGCGAAGCGGCGGACAGCTGGGGCAGGGGAAAACGGACAGCCCGTCGACGGGGGAAATCGACGGGCTGCCGGTGGTGCCGCTATGGCTCTAGTGGACCGAGTGCTCCGCGGCGGGGAACGTACCGCCCACCACGTCCTCCGCGAACGCCTTGGCCGCGCCGCTCATCACGCCCCGCAGATCCGCGTACTGCTTCACGAAGCGCGGCATCTTGCCGCCGGTCAGGCCCAGCATGTCCGTCCAGACCAGGACCTGCGCGTCGCAGCCCGCGCCCGCGCCGATGCCGACCGTCGGGATGTGCAGGGACCGGGTGACCTCGGCCGCAAGCTCCGCGGGGACCAGTTCGAGGACCACCGCGAACGCGCCCGCGTCCTGCGCGGCCTTCGCGTCGCTCAGCAGGCGGTGCGCCGCCTCGTCGCCGCGGCCCTGGACGCGGTAGCCCATGGTGTTCACGGACTGCGGCGTCAGGCCGAGGTGGGACATGACGGGGATGCCCGAGGAGACGAGCAGCTCGGTCTGGGCGAGCGAGCGTTCGCCGCCCTCCAGCTTCACCGCGCCGACCCCGGCCTCCTTCACCAGGCGCGTCGCCGAGCGAAGGGCCTGGACCGGGCCTTCCTGGTAGGACCCGAAGGGCAGGTCGCCGACGATCAGGGCACGCGACGTGCCCCGTACGACGGCGGCGGAGAGCATGGTCATCTCGTCGAGGGTGACGGGCACGGTCGTCTCGTACCCGAGGTGACAGTTGCCCGCCGAGTCGCCGACCAGCATCACGGGGATGCCCGCCTCGTCGAACACGGACGCGGTCATCGCGTCGTACGCGGTGAGCATGGGCCACTTCTCGCCCCGCTCCTTGGCGGCGGCGATGTCCCGCACGGTGATGCGGCGGGTGCTCTTGCCTCCGTACAGCGCCTTGCTGCTGTCGGTGGACTGGCTCGCGGAGGGCCCCGCAGGCTGGTTCTGGGCAGCCGAAAGTTGCGTCATCGCAACGGCTCCTTCTCTTATCTCGAGGCGCCCTGACGGCGTCCCCGGATCACCTCCATGGTGGCATCGCGTGCCGCCCGTCGGCTAGTGGACCCTTCGGTAAAGTCTTTACAATACGAGACGGTCTCGTATCGAAATGATCCTAGAGTGGGAGCCATGACTACTCCCGCCGTCACCACTCCACGCATACCGGAGGCCGTCCACCGGCGCCGTTGGGCGATCCTCGGCGTCCTGATGCTGAGCCTGCTGATCGTGGTGCTCGACAACTCGATCCTGAACGTCGCCATCAAGACGATCTCGACCCCGGAGCCCACGGGCCTCGGCGCCACCCAGGGCGACCTGGAGTGGGCCATCAACTCCTACACACTGGTCTTCGCCGGGCTGCTCTTCACGGCGGGTCTGCTCGGCGACCGGCTCGGCCGCAAGCGGATGCTGCTCGTGGGCCTCGCCGTCTTCGGCATCGGCTCCGCGCTCGCCGCCGAGTCCGGCTCACCCGTCCAACTCATCCTGTTCCGCGCGGTGATGGGCCTCGGCGCCGCCTTCGTGATGCCCGCCACCCTCGCCGTCCTGATGAACGTCTTCGAGCGCGACGAGCAGCCCAAGGCCATCGGCATCTGGGCGGGCGGCGTCGGCCTCGCCATCGCGATCGGGCCCATCACCGGCGGCGTACTGCTCGACCACTTCTGGTGGGGCTCGGTCTTCCTGGTGAACGTGCCGATCGTCATCGTCGCGATCGGCCTGATGATCTGGCTCGTCCCCGAATCGCGCGACCCCAAGCCGGGCCGCATCGACCTGGTGGGCGTGGCCCTGTCCGTCGTCGGCCTCGTCCTGCTCGTCTACGGCATCATCAAGGGCGGCCAGCTCGCCGACTTCACCGACCCCGCCGCCCTCGCGACCATCGTGGCGGGCATCGCCGTACTCGTCGGCTTCGTGCTCTACGAGAAGCGCAGCGACCACCCGTCCATCGACATCTCGTACTTCAAGAACCGCGTCTTCTCGGCGGCGATCAGCTCCCTCGCGCTCGTCTTCTTCGCGCTGATGGGCGTGACGTTCTTCGCGGTCTTCTACACGCAGAGCGTGCGCGGCTACTCGCCGCTGCAGACCGGCCTGTTGATGCTGCCGCTCGCCGCGGCACAGCTCATCTTCGCGCCGCGCGCCCGCCTCGTCGTCGACCGCTTCGGGGTGCGCGCCGTGTGCTCGGGCGGGCTGCTGCTCCTGGCCGCGATGCTCGCCGCCTTCACGATCCTTGAGGCCGATACGCCGATCTGGATCCTGGAAGTCATGTTCTTCCTGATGGGCACGGGCATGGCGCACATCATGACGCCCGCGAGCGTCGTCATCATGCAGGCGCTGCCCCGCGAGAAGGCGGGCTCCGCATCAGCCCTGAGCAACACCTTCCGGCAGGTCGGCGGCGCCCTGGGCATCGCGGTGCTCGGCTCCGTGCTCTCCGCGGCCTACCGCAGCGGAGTCGAGGACAAGCTCACCCTGCTGCCCGCCGACGTACGGCACACCGCGGGCGAGTCCATCGAGGCCACCCTCGGTGTCGCCGCCAAGCTCGGCCCGCGCGGCGAACCGCTGGTGACCGCGGCCCACGACTCCTTCCTGCACGCCATGCACGTCACGGCGCTCTGCGGTGCGGGCGTCGCCCTGATCGGCGTCGTGGTCGTCGCCCTGTTCCTGCCGGGCCGCACGCCGCAGGAACCGCAGGTGCGGCCGAAGGACGCCGACCCGGTGGGTGCGGGGCACTGATCAGGGACAATCGGCCCGGCAGAGCGTCGGACGACGAGAGACGGAGTTGACGTGGGCCACATCGCCAAAGGCGTCCGGGGGCGTCCCCGCAGCGAGGCCGTGGAGCGGTCGATCGTCGAGGGCGTACTGAAGATGATCGAGGACGGCGTACCCCTCGCCGACCTCTCCATCGAACGGATCGCCCGCACGGCGGGTGTCGGCAAGGCCACCATCTACCGCCGCTGGAGCGGCAAGGAGGAGCTCTTCGTCGACATCCTGCGCGGCGTGGACGGCCCCCCTCCCGAACTGGCGGGGGAGTCCATGCGCGGGGATCTCGTCACGCTCCTCGACCATCTGCGCAGGCGCGGCGTGAACATGAGGTCATCCGCGCTCCTGCACAACGTCTTCGCGCAGATGAAGAGCCTGCCGAAGCTGTGGGAGGCGTACCACGCGACGGTCATCGAGCCGCAGCGCCGCGTCACGCTCGGCGTGCTGCGGCGCGGCGTCGAGAACGGCGAACTGCGCGCGGACGTCGACATCGTCCTCGCCAACGACCTCTTCGTCGGACCCATGCTCGTGCGCACCGTCCTGCGCTCCGACGCGCCGCTCGACGAGGGTCTCGCCGAGCGGATCGTGGACTCCGTGCTCGCGGGCCTGCGGCCCACGGGGTGAATGTGCGCGTTTCGTCACAGCGGCCCGTTCTGCGCGGAGATGCGGAACCCGCCGCGCCGCCCCGCTCGTCCTCGTCCCGTACGGCCGTCACGGACGGCGGGGAGGACACCCGATCATCGCCTAGGGTTTCAGGGGCGAGGAACGGTTGCACGGCACCAGTGAGGCGACGAGCGTATGGCGCAGGCGTATGTGACGGAAACGGGCAACGGCGGCTCGGGGCCTGACCGCCAGGGGTCCCGGTTCCGGCGCCTGGTCGACGGATGGCGCGGCGACCGGGGCATCTGGAGGCGCGGGCTCGTCACGGCCGGGGTCGCGGTCCTTCTCGCGCTGGTGATGCTCTTCCACGCGCAGATCCCGAACGGCGTCGGCAACCTCGGCAGCCTCATCGAGACGTTCCTGCCCTGGCTCGGCATCCTCGTACCGGTGCTGCTTGTCATCGGCTTCGTCCGCAAGTCCGCCACCGCGCTGATCGCCGTGCTGCTTCCGGCGGTCATCTGGGTGAGCTCCTTCGGCGGCCTGATCTCCGACAAGTCCGGCGCCGGCGGCGACCTGACGGTCGCCACCCACAACGTGAACGCGGAGAACGCCGACCCGTCGGGCACCGCCCGTGACGTCGCCGCGTCCGGCGCCGATGTCGTGGCCCTGGAGGAGCTCACGGCGGACGCCGTCCCGACGTACGAGAAGGCCCTGGCCGGCACCTACAAGTACCACTCGGTGCAGGGCACGGTCGGCCTGTGGAGCAAGTATCCGCTGACCGGCACCGAGCCCGTCGACATCAAGCTGGGCTGGACGCGCGCGATGCGGACGACGGTCGCCAGCCCCAAGGGCGAGGTCGCCGTCTACGTCGCCCACCTGCCGTCGGTGCGGGTCAAGCTGGACGCGGGCTTCACCGCCAACCAGCGGGACGCGAGCGCGGACGCCCTTGGCGAGGCGATCGCCGACGAGCAGATCTCCAAGGTCGTGCTGCTCGGCGACCTGAACGGCACGATGAACGACCGCGCCCTGAACGCGGTCACCTCGCAGATGCGGTCCACGCAGGGCGCGGCGGGCGACGGCTTCGGCTTCAGCTGGCCCGCGTCGTTCCCGATGGCGCGGATCGACCAGATCATGGTGAAGGGCGTCGAGCCGATGTCGTCGTGGACGCTGCCGGAGACGGCCAGCGACCACCTGCCGATCGCGGCGCGCGTCGAGCTCTGATCCCGGGAGCCCTCGGGAGGCCCCCGGAGCCCTCGGGGCGCTCCTGCCACGTGGCGCACATCTCTTCTTAACCTCACGGAATACTGGGCCTGAGACACTTTGTTCCGTACGTAAACTTACGGAACACCACTCCCTCATGCGCTCCCCCGGAAGGTTCTTCATGCCCCTGGCCCTGCTCGCCCTAGCCGTGGGCGCCTTCGGCATCGGTACGACCGAGTTCGTGATGATGGGCCTGCTGCCCAACGTCGCGGACGACCTGGACATATCCATCCCCACCGCCGGGCACCTGGTCTCGGCGTACGCCCTGGGTGTCGTCATCGGCGCCCCGCTGCTCGCCGCGGTCACCGCGCGGATGCCCCGCCGCCGGGTCCTGATCGGCCTGATGGTGCTCTTCGTCGCCGGGAACGCGCTGTCGGCGGCGGCCCCCGACTACCACTGGCTGATGGCCGCCCGCTTCCTGAGCGGCCTTCCGCACGGCGCGTTCTTCGGCGTCGGCGCGGTGGTCGCCACCGGTCTGGTGGCTCCCGAGCGCAAGGCGCGCTCCGTCTCGCTGATGTTCCTCGGCCTGACCGTCGCCAACATCGTGGGCGTGCCCGTGGCCACGGCCATGGGGCAGCAGCTCGGCTGGCGCGCGACGTTCCTCGCGGTCAGCGCGATCGGCCTCGCGGCGATCGCCACGCTGGCCTTCTTCGTGCCCGCCGACCACGGCCACGGCGAGAGCGGCGGCCTGCGCGGGGAGCTTCGCGCGCTGGGCAGCGTTCCGGTGTGGCTCGCGCTCGGTACGACCGTCGCGGGCTTCGGGGCGCTCTTCTCCGCGTACAGCTATGTGACGCCCATGCTCACGGACGCGGCGGGCTACGCCGAATCCAGCGTTACGTTGCTGCTCGCGCTGTTCGGTGTCGGCGCGACCGCGGGCAACCTGCTCGGCGGCCGGCTCGCCGACCACTCCCTGCGGGGCACGCTCTTCGGCGGACTCACGGCGCTCGTCGTGGTCCTCGCCCTGTTCCCGGTCCTGATGGGGACGGCGTGGAGCGCGGCGCTCGCGGTGACGCTGCTCGGCATGGCGGCGTTCACCACGGGTTCGCCCCTGCAGCTGATGGTCATGGAGAAGGCGTCCGCGGCCCCGTCCCTTGCCTCGTCCGCGAACCAGGCCGCGTTCAACCTCGCCAACGCGGGCGGCGCGTGGGTCGGCGGCCTCGCCCTCGCGGCGGGCTTCGGGGTGACCTCACCGGCGGTGGTGGGCGCGGGCCTCGCGGTCCTTGGGCTCGCCGTGGCGGGGGTGGCGTATCTGGTGGACCTGCGGTCGCCTGTCTCCGGCGGTGGCCGCTTGGTGGCGGCGCACCCGGTGTCCGATCGTGAGAGGTCCCACGCCGGGTAATCGAGTGGGTGGGTGGGAACGATCCGCCGCGAAGCCGCGGCACAGGGCGGTGCCCACCCACCGCAGGGTCAGACGGACTCCCGCCAACGATTCGTGATCGGCAGCCGCCGGTCCTTGCCGAAGCCCTTCGCGGAGATCTTCGTGCCCGGCGGGTACTGCCGCCGCTTGTACTCGGCGGTGTCCACCATCCGCAGCGTCTTGACGACGAGCTCCCGGTCGTACCCGGCGGCGACGATCGTGTCCGCGCCCTGGTCGCGGTCGACGTACATCGCCAGGATCGCGTCGAGCACGGGATAGTCCGGCAGCGAGTCCGTGTCCACCTGACCGGGACGCAGCTCGGCGCTCGGCGGCTTGCTGATGGAGTTCTCCGGGATGGGCGGCGTCTGCCCACGCTCCAGCGCCGCGCGGTTGCGCCACTCGGCGAGCCGGAAGATCAGGGACTTGTAGACGTCCTTGATCGGTCCGTACGCCCCGACCGAGTCGCCGTAGAGCGTCGAGTACCCCACCGCCAGCTCGGACTTGTTGCCCGGGGCGAGGACGATGTGGCCCTCCTGGTTGGACAGGGCCATCAGCATCGTGCCGCGCAGGCGTGACTGGAGGTTCTCCTCGGCGAGCCCGGTCAGCCCGAGCGACCCCATGTACGCGTCGAACATCGGGGCGATCGGCACGGTCCGGAAGTTCAGCCCCGTACGCCGGGCCAGGTCTTCCGCGTCGCTGATGGAGTGGTCCGACGAGTAGCGGGACGGCATGGCCACGCCGTACACGTTCTGGGCGCCGAGCGCGTCGCAGGCGATCGCGGCGGTGAGCGCGGAGTCGATGCCTCCGGAGAGGCCGATCAGCACGCTGCTGAATCCGTTCTTCGCGGCGTACGCACGCAGCCCCACGACCAGCGCCGAGTACACCTCCTCGTCGTCGTCGAGCCGCTCGGCGTACCCACCGGTGAGCTCCGGCTCGTACGCGGCGAGGGGCTCATCGGAGAGCGTGACGTGCTCGATCCGCAGTCCGTCGTCCACGACGCCCGACGGCGGCTCTGCCGCGGCGGCGGGCAGCTCCAGATCGAGGACCACGCACCCCTCGGCGAACTGCGGTGCCCGCGCGATGACTTCGCCGTCCCGGTCCACGACGACCGAGTCGCCGTCGAAGACGATCTCGTCCTGACCGCCGATCATGGCGAGGTAGGCGGTGGTGCAACCGGCCTCCTGCGCACGCTTGCGCACCAGTTCGAGCCGCACGTCGTCCTTGTTCTGCTCGTACGGCGACGCGTTGATGGAGAGCAGGAGCCCCGCCCCCGCGGTGCGCGCCGCCGGGACGCGGCCGCCGTCCTGCCAGAGGTCCTCGCAGATGGCGAGTGCGACGTCGACGCCGTGCACGCGCACGATCGGCAGGGTCTCGCCCGGCACGAAGTAGCGGAACTCGTCGAAGACGCCGTAATTCGGCAGGTGGTGCTTGGAGTACGTCAGGACGGCCTCGCCGCGGTGCAGCACGGCGGCGGCGTCACGCGGCGCGCCCGCGGGCTGGCCGTACTTCGGCTTGGCCTCCTCGGTGCGGTCGAGATAGCCGACGACGACCGGCAGCTCGCCGTACCCCTCGTCGTTCAGCCGCACGGCGAGCGCCCGGAGCGCCTGACGCGAGGCGTCGACGAAGGACGACCGCAGGGCGAGGTCCTCGACGGGATAGCCGGTGAGCGCCATCTCGGGGAACGCGACGAGGTGCGCTCCCTGCTCGGCGGAGTGCCGGGTCCAGCGGACGATGGCCTCGACGTTCCCGGCGAGATCGCCGACGGTCGAGTCGATCTGATTCAGTGCGAGGCGTAGTTGAGGCACGGGGCCCAGTGTAATCGTCAGAGCGACGCGATGCCCTGACGGGACGCCCCACCGGGGCGTCCCGCCCTGGCCTTCGGTCAGCTGCGATAGCCGAGGACCGTCATCATTCCTGCCTCCGAGTGATACACGTTGTGGCAGTGGATCATCCACAGGCCCGGGTTGTCGGCGTCGAAGTCCACCGTCAGCGTGCCGTTCGGCAGGACGACCGCGGTGTCCTTGCGGGGGCCGCCCGCCACGTTCGCCAGGGAGAACGTGTGGCCGTGCAGGTGGACCGGGTGCCACATCGTCGTCGAGTTGGCGAAGACCAGGCGGACGCGTTCGCCCGCGCGGACCGGGTGACGCTGGTCGGGGGAGTAGGGCTTCTTGTCGAAGGCCCAGTCGTACTTCGCCATTCCGCCGGTCAGTTGGATCCTGACCGTGCGGTCCGGCTTGCGGGACGGCAGGGCCACCGACCGCGCCGCCCGCAGCTTGTCCGCCGTCAGGAGGCGGCCCTTCAGCTCCTTGGGCCGGGCCGAGGGGGCGGGCGCCGCGCCGCCGCCCGTGCGCAGGACCGCGAGGGCCGATGCCTTCTTGCCCTCGGCCGCCGCGGTCAGCGGGAACGCGCCGTCCTTGGCGGTGACCAGGACGTCATAGCGCTCGCCCATGCCGAGCAGCAGCGCGTCCGTCTTCGCGTGCTCCACCGGGAAGCCGTCCGTGTGCGTCACCGTCATCTCGTGGCCGCCGAGCGCCACCCGGAAGGCCGTGTCGCCGCCGGCGTTGATGATGCGCAGGCGGATGCGGTCGCCGGGGCGGGCCTTGAAGGAGGAAGGGGCGTCCGGTGTGCGGCCGTTGATCAAGTAATGCGGATACGCCACGTCGCCCGCGTCGCCGCCCAGGAGCTCGCTCTTGGCGCCCATCATCACCCGGGAAGGGCCTGACGGGCCTGACGGGCCTGAGGGGCCTGATGGGCCTGAGGTGGGGTTCGGCTTGGGGAGGGGCCGGTCCGCAGCGACATCTTCGACATGTCGTGGCCGCCGTGGTCCGTGCCGCCGCCGGTGGCACCTTCCTCGCCACCTCGCTCGTCACCGCTGTCGCCGCCCATGTCGCGGCCGCTCATGCCCTTGCCGAGCTCCGCGAGCACGGCGTCCGGTGTCGAGCCGTCCACCCCGTCGACCCAGTCGTCCAGGACGACGACCCACTCCTTGTCGTACTTCAAGGGCTCCTTGGGGTCCTCGACGATCAGTGGTGCGTACAGACCGCGGTCCTGCTGCGTGCCCGAGTGGGGGTGGAACCAGTACGTACCCGGGTGCGGGACCGCGAAGCGGTAGGTGAATTCGGCGCCCGGTTTGACGGCCTTCTGGGTGAGGCCGGGGACGCCGTCCATGTCGTTGCGCAGGGCCAGGCCGTGCCAGTGCAGGGACGTGGACTCGGGGAGGTGGTTGGCGAGCGTGAGGGCGAGGGTGTCGCCCGCGGTGACGCGGACCTCCTTGCCGGGCAGCCGGTCGCCGTACGCCCAGGTCTTGACCGTGCGGCCGCCGAGGTCGAGCTTGGCCTTCATGGCCATGAGCTTCACCTCGCGGACCGTGCCGCCGCCGGCTCGCTTCTTCTCCGCGGCGGCGACTTCCTCCCCGGAGGGGTCGACATAGCCCTTGGGGCGGCCGTCGGGCGATCCCTCGGGGGAGCCCTCGGGCTTGGAGCCGCCGCCGTGTCCGGCGTGACCGGAGTCCGGTCCTGAGCCGGAGCAGGCCGTCAGGATTCCCGAACCGGCGACGGCGGTCGCGGCGCCGAGCAGGGCGCGGCGCGATGGGGCGCGGCGCGCGGGGGAGCGCAGGGGTTGATTGCGCATGGCTGAGTACACCTCGTCGTGGTGGTGCGTGCAGATGGGCGCATCTGCTGCTTCTGATACACCGCTCGACGCCCGGAGGTTCCCATCGAGGACCCCGCCGGGACGCGGGCAGCGCGAAGCAGCCGGTGCGTCGGCCTAAATGCGCAGCACCGAGAGGCGGGAGAGGAGTATGCGGGGCGGCGGCGGATTGGGCCGCAGCCCGTCGAGCAGCCGGGCGAGCGGACGCGTGGGGACGGCGAAGCCGCCGGGGCGCAGCAGGCCTGCTTTCAGGAGCAGGAGGAGAGTGAGCGCCGAGAGGACCGCCAGGCACACGGACAGCGGGTCCATCCCGTCCATCCCGACGGGTGCGGACGCGGACGTGGCCGCGAGGTGTGGCCGCGCGGGGGCGGCGTGGCCGCCGTCACTCATCTCATGCTGACCGGCGGCTTGTTCGGCCGCGCTTGCGTGACGCGTCGTCTGGCTCATTGGCTGGTTCATCGGCTGGTTCATCGACTGGCTCGTCGAGTGACTTGTCGCGTGACGCGGCGACGAATGGCCCGTCGGGTGGCCCAGCGTATGCATCGTCACGATGCCGAGGAGCAGCGCGGCGAGCAGCAGGAGCTGCCTGCCGTTCGCTGATCTCCTCGTGGCCGCCATGGGCGGAACCTTACCCCCGGCGGGTATTCGGCGACGTGCGGGCCCCCGGTACTCCACTGATCATGAGCTCATGACGAATATGGGCAATAGGGGGCGAAAGGGTTTCATCGAGGGCGACGACAGACGGCGATGCCCGCGAACTCGCCATGAAGGCGAAGGGGAAGGCGAAGGGGTAGGCGGAGGCGGGGGCCATCACTAGCGCCGTCCGCCCCGCCGTGCCGATCACGCCCGCCGAGCCCCGCCCCGCCACCGCCCGAGCCGCCGCCGTCTCGCTCCTGCTGGTGCTCGGCGCGCTCGCCTACAGCGCGTGGCTCCTGGAACCCCTCCTGGGGACGGGGCTCTCTCCGGTGAGTTCCTACGTCAGTGAACTCGCCGCCCGGGACCAGCCGTTCGGCGCGCTGTTCCGCACGACCGACCTGACCGCCGGGCTGCTGCTCCTCGCGGGCGCGGTGTGCGCGCTGCTGTGGCTGCCGCGCCGGAGGATCGCCGTCGTGGGGTGGGCGGGGCTCGCGCTGTTCGGTGCGGCCACCGCGGTCGACTCCCGGCTGCCGCTGAGCTGCGCGCCGACCGCCGACGCGGCGTGCGTGGCCAGGGAGCGGGCGGGGCTCGTGCCCGCGGCGCATACGGCGCACGTGGTGAGCAGCAGTGTCGCGATGACGGGGGCGCTGGTGGGGATGGTGGCGCTGACGTTCGCGGCGCGGAGGTACGGGCACGGGGTCCTGCCGTCCCTCGCGGCCCCCTTCGGTCTCCTCCTGCTGCTCCTCGAACTGGCGGCCACCGCCTGGACCCTGGCCGCCGTCGCCGCCTTCGACGCGGGGCACGGCACGTGGGCGCTGGGGGTGGGACAGCGGCTCCAGGTGCTGCTGATCGCTCTCTGGCTGGGGCTGCTCGCGCGTGCGGTGGTGCGGCGCGGATGAGTTTCGTACGGATCGGGGGAGTGCCGCACCACGTGGAGGTGACGGGGAGCGGGCCGGTCTGCGTGCTGAGCGCGGGGCTCGGGCTCGCGTGGTTCGACTGGGACCCGGTGGTGGAACTCCTCGCCCCGTGGCGGACGGTCGTCCGTTTCGACCGGCCGGGGTCGGGACTGAGCGGGCACGCGCGCGTGGCGCCCACGCTGGGCGGTGAGGCCGAGCGGATCGCGCGGATCCTGGACGCGGTGAACCCTGGCGGCCGTCCCGCCACGGTGGTCGGGCACTCGCTCGCGGGCTTCCACTGCGAGGCGTTCGCCCGCCTCTTTCCGGCGCGTACGGCGGGCCTAGTCCTGGTCGACTCCAGCGTCGAGGAGCGGCCCAGGGTGCGGGCTTCGCGCGAGGTGCGAGTGGGGGCGGCCCGGGTGTGCGGGGCGGTGTTGAGCGGGGTGGGGGTGCCGCGGGCGGTGGGTCCTGCGCTGCGGAGGGTGGCGGTGCGGGGGGACTCGGGGGCGTCGTCGGTGGAGGAGGTGAGGCGGGTCTATGGGGCGAGCCGTGTGCTGCGGGGGTCGCTTCTGGAGTATGTGACGTACGGCGACGCAGCGCTCGAACTCACCACTCTCCGCCGGGAGTTCCCTCTCCGGGAGCGGCTTCCGGTGACGGTGCTCGCCGCGTACTCCGGGGGTGCGGTGGGCTGGCTCGCCCGGCAGCGGGCCCTCGCCGCCTCGCTCGGCGCGACCTTCCGCGTCGCGGAACCATCGGGCCACTTGGTCATGCGGGACGCCCCGGGGGGCGTGGCGGAGGCGGTGCTGTCCACGCCGTGAGGGTGCCGGGCCCCCGGCGGTAGCCCCTGGACCGCCGCTTCGCGGCGGATCTTTCCCGCCCACCCACCCGATTGCCCGGCGGTGCCATCGTCAGGGAGATCGCTTGGGTGTACCGCAGGGCAATCGGGTGGGCGGGCGGGGGCCTCCGCCGCGAAGCGGCGGTTTGAGACGGGCGCCAGGTAGGCAGGACGCCACGCCCTCCGAGTCACCGCGGGGCAATCGGGCGCGCCAGTTAAGGCAGAACACCACGTCCCCCCCCGAGTCGCCGCAGGGTAATCGGGTGGGTGGGCGGGAGACACCCGCCGCGGAGCGGCGGTCCAGGGGATACCCCCGGGTCACCGACAAGCGGCGTCCCCCCGGGCTTCGCCGGAGCCGGGCGGTCCAGGGGCACCCCCGGGTCACGAAAAGCCGCCCCCCGAAGCCCCCCGACCGGAGGGATGCCGAAGGGCCACTAAGAAGTGGCCCCCCGGCTCCCCCGGAGCCCCCGCACGCTCTCCCGGATCACGATGTGCGTCCCCAGCAGGTGCCTCTCCTGACCCGCCCGAGGCGCCCCCGCCAGAGCGAGGCGGACCGCCGTTCGGCCCATTTCCTCCGCCGGGATGTGCACCGTCGTCAGGCCGGGCGTGATGTCCGCCGCCACGGGGTCGTCGTTGTAGCCGACCACCGAGATGTCCTCAGGCACCCGCAGCCCGTACTCCCGCAGCGCGATCATCGTGGCCGCCGCCACCCTGTCGTCACCAGCGAACACCGCCGTGAAGTCCGGCTTGCCGTCGGCCTTCTTGAGGAGGTCCATGATCGCCTCGTACCCATGGTTCTGCCCGAAGCCGATGCCGTGCAGGATCGCCTCCTCGCGCGGCACCCCGTGGTCGGCCAGCGCCCGCAGGTAGCCGGCGACACGGTCCTCGCCCGTGGTGTGTCCCGGCTGGTAGCCGATCAGGGCTATCTTGCGGTGGCCCGCGCCGAGCAGATGGCTCGTGATCGCGTACGCGCCCGCCTCGTTGTCGTACTCGACGACCAGCGCGGGCACGTCCGGCGCCGGCGCGGGACGCCCGCACAGGATGAGGCGGGAGCCCGCCGCCGCCAGCGCCTCCGCGTACCGCGCCATCCGCTCGCGGTACTCGTCGTCCTCGATGACACCGCCCACCAGGACCACCGCCTCGGCGGCCTGTTCGCGCATCATCTGCACCAGCGCCAGCTCGCGGGCCGGATCGCTGTTCGTCGACGCGACCAGGGTGAGCCTGCCGCGCTGGGCGGCCTCCATCTCCACGCCCTGCGCGACATGGGCGTAGAAGGAGCTCACCAGCTCGAACATGAGCACCGCGATCGTCTTGCGGCCCGCGCCCGCCAGGGCGCGCGCGTGCGCGTTGGCGACGTAGTCGAGGTCCTTGACGGCCCGCAGCACCTTCGCGCGCGACGCCGTCGACGTCGGGTAGTTGCCCGCGAGGACCCGCGAGACGGTCGCGACCGAGACGCCCGCCCGCGCCGCCACATCGCGGATGGTGACCCGCTCACCCACTGTGTCTCCTCATGTAGCAGTATCCGGGCCAAGTTGCAGGCCAAGTAGCTGGCCGAGTTGCAGTATCAGGCTCAAGTAGCCAAGTCCGGGGCGGTGTTGCCCCCACGGCACCCCGCCCCGGACCATCATCCCGCGCCCGCCCCGGATCAGTGCGCGGCCTCATACTCCTTTGCGAACTCCGCGTGCGCCTTGTCGCCGCCCTGCGTCTGCCACTTCTTGTACACGGCGTCCCAGTCGGACAGCTTCTTGCGGCCCGAGACGATCGCCGTGACACCGTCCTCGATGATCTGCTGCATGGACGCGCCCTGCCGGTTGTACGTGTCCGACATCAGCCCCCAGTGGTCGTCGCGGACGAGGTTCGGCACGACCGCCTTCTCCCAGGTGTGCAGCCTCTTGGTGAGGTCGGCGTAGCCGGGGAAGTACAGCGGCTGCGGCGCGTCCATGAGGTAGGCGAAGGGGAGGTTCGTGCGGTTCTCCACCAGGCCGAGCGAGTTGGCGATCGGGTCGCCGTTCTTGTCGTACTCGAAGTGCGTGCCCTCGACGCCCGAGTGCATCAGCTCGTACTCCTTGGAGCCGAAGGGCGACGCCAGCCAGTCCAGGACCCGCAGCATCAGCTTGACGCGGTCCTTGGAGGCCTTCTTGATGACGGTGTAGCCGAAACAGCCGCGGTTCTGCTGGTAGACGGGCGTCGCGCCGTCCACCACGTACGGCACGGCGGCGTCGAGCGTGAACTCGTCCTTGATGCCCTGCGCGTTGGAGATGACCGCGCCCCAGCCGTCCGTCATCGAGCGGACCGTGCCGTTGTAGAACTGCGTCTTGAGGTCGACCTGGGAAATCGAGGTGGCGTCGGAGTTGTACGAGCCCGCCTTGCGCATCTTGGACATGTACTCCAGGGCGGCCCTGAACTCGTCGGTCCCGTACATGTCGGTGACCTTGCCGTTCTTGATCTGCCACTGGTTCGGCGCGCCGTGCCACATCGCGTGGTAGAGGTAGCCGAAGAAGCCCACCGACGAGGCGCCGAGCGCGGACTTCTTGTTCTGCGAGGCCTCCCTGGCCATCGTCTGGAAGTCGGCCGCCGCCATGCCCGGCTTGTAGCCCGCCTTTGCGAACGCCTCCTTGTTGATGAACATCGCGCCCTGCACCTTGGCGCGCTCGATCGGCAGGCCGTAGATGCGTCCGGAGACGCGGCCCATGCCTTCCCACGCGTACGTGGGGATGTTGGCGAGGTTCGGGTAGTCCTTGACGGCGTCGCCGGACAGGTGCTCCGAGAGGTCCGCGCAGCGCGACTTCACGAACTGAGACTCGCGCGGCAGGACGTAGCCGCCACCGAAGTTGATCATGTCGGGCAGGTCGTCGCCGGACATCAGGGTCGACATCTTGGAGCGGAAGTCCGCGTCCGGCACGACCGAGAACTCGACCTCGACACCGAGGGCCTCGTTCATCGCCTGCCAGAACTTGTTCGATCCGACCGGCTTCGGCGGGGTGCCGTAGGTGATGGTCATGACCTTGATCTTCTGCTTGCCGTTGCCCGGCTTCTCGGCCGTCGCGGCGACCAGCTTCTCTGGGTACTTGGTGAACCCGGGCTGCACGCCCTCCGCGGTCGGCGCGAGGTCGGGCTTCGGGCCCTTGGCGGGCGTGTACGTCGGCCAGGGCGCCGCCTTCTTGTTGGCGTTGCTGACCGAACCGCCGCCGCTCGAATCCGTGGAGCAGGCGGTGAGCAGGGAGGGGGCCGCGACCGCGGCCCCGCCGACGGCTATGGAGCGCAGCAGCGTACGGCGCGACATCGAGGAACCGGACACAGTGTCAACCTTTCGGACATGCGGAGTCGTGCGGGAGGTGGTGGCTCAGCTCTTGATGGCGCCCGTGAGCACGCCCTTGGTGAAGTACTTCTGGAGGAAGGGGTAGACGATCAGGATCGGCACGGTGGCGATCACCAGGACGGCCATCTGCATCGTCTGCGGGGCCGAGACGTTCGACGCGTCGCTCAGTCCGGTGTCCGCGATCTGCGAGCCGCCCATGACGTACGTACGAAGGACCTGCTGGAGCGGCCAGTGGTCGGACTCCAGATAGATCGAGGCATGGAACCAGGCGTTCCAGTAGCTCACCGCGTAGAAGAGGCCGACCACCGCGAGGGCCGCCTTGGAGAGCGGGAGCACGACCCGCCACAGGATCTGCCAGTCGTTCGCGCCGTCGAGCCGCGCCGCCTCGTACAGCTCCTCGGGAACGCCCTGGAAGAAGCCGCGCAGGACGACCAGATTGAAGACGTTGATGAGGACGGGGACGATCAGGGCGCTGTAGCTCTCCAGCATGCCCATCCCCTTGACCAGCAGGAACGCGGGGATCATGCCGGGCGGGAAGAGGAACGTGAACAGGACGACCAGGAGGATCGGCTTTCCGCCGTACACCTTGGGGCGGCTCAGCGCGTACGCCAGGAACGTCGTGCACGCGAGGGAGGCGAGGGTGCCGATGATCGTGACGGCGGCGCTCACCCCGAGCGCCTTGGTGACGATGCCGCCCTCGAAGACCTGCTCGTAGGCGCGCAGCGTCGGGTGCGTCGGCCACAGGACCCAGCCGCCGTTGGCGATGACCTCGCGGTTCGACGCGAACGACGTCGAGATGATGACCAGGAACGGCACGAAGACCATGACCAGGATGGTGACGATCGCCAGGGCCTTGGCCACCTGGGTGACCGGCTTCGGCTTTTCCATCCAGGTCGGGCGTACGGGGCGTACGGGGCGTACAGGGCGCCCGGGGCGGGCCGCGCGGGCGGGGCGCGCCGGACGCCCGGCGCGTATCGCGTCGGTTTTCGTGCTCACTTGTAGACCCCCTGCTCGCCGAGGCGATGGGCGACCTTGTTGGCCGCGAAGACGAGAATCGCGCCGACCACGCCCTTGAACAGGCCCGCCGCCGCGGCGTATCCGGTGTCGCCGCCGACGATGCCCTGCCAGAAGACGAAGGTGTCGAGCACCTCACCGGCCTCGGGTCCCACCGACTGCCGTTGCAGCAGCATCTGTTCGAAGCCGACGGAGAGGATGTCGCCGAGCCGCATGATCAGGAGCAGGATGACGACCGGCCGGATCGACGGCAGCGTCACGTGCCAGAAGCGGCGCCAGGGGCCCGCCCCGTCGATGGCGGCGGCCTCGTACTGCTGCTCGTCCACCTGCATCAGCGCGGCGAGGAAGATGATCGTGCCCCAGCCCGCGTCCTTCCAGACGACCTGCGCGACGACGAGTGCCGGGTAGGCGTCCGGGTTGCCGATGATGTCGACGGAGTGCAGACCCGCCTGCCCGAGCACGGAGTTGAGAAGGCCGGTGTCGGCGAGCACCTGCTGGAACAGGGCCACGACGATGACCCACGACAGGAAGTGCGGCAGATAGACCACCGACTGCACGAAGCGCCGCGTCAGGTCCGACGTCAGGCTGTGCAGGAGCAGGGCGAGGCCCAGCGGCACCGGGAAGAAGAAGACCAGCTGGAGCACCGCGAGGAAGAGCGTGTTCCAGGTCGCGTGCCAGAAGTCCGGGTCGCCGAACATCCGGTCGAAGTTCTCGAAGCCGACCCAGGGGCTGGCCCAGAGGCCGTCGAAGGGGACGTACTCCTTGAAGGCGACGGCGTTCCCGATGAACGCGCCGTAGTGGAACACCAGGAAGTACGCGACCCCCGGCACCATGAGCAGCAGCAGGACTCGCGAGGAGCGAAACCGTTTCCATCGCTCATCACGCTTGGTTTTGTTGCCATTTGGCCTGTTACTGCGCTTGCCGGGCGGCTTCACCGCCTCGGTTTCCGTCCGTTCCTTCGTCACCGCTGACACGGCAGCCCCTCCGTTGTCGGAACAAGGTGACCGGAATCTAAAGCGGTTACTAACCCCGGTCAACCCCCTTGGCCCCGCGATCTCTTGACCACTGTCCCGACTTCGGCCTAGCCTCCAGGCGCTGTTGGGTAACCGGTTACTACGAGGGATGGTCACGCGTGGCAGACCAGGCAGAGTTGAAGGGTCCACCGAGCGGTCCACCGATGAGTCCACGGATCAGTCCACCGATCACCGCGCTCGCCATGAGCGCGGACGTGGCGGACCGGGTGTTCGCCCCCGACATCCGCGAACGGCTCGCCCGCAGCGTGGAACTGGCGCCCGCCCTGCTCACCGGTTCGCTCACCGGGGACGAGGCGCGGGCGGTGCTCGCCGACACGGAGATCCTGGTCACCGGCTGGAACTGCCCGCCGGTCACCGCGGAGGTCCTGGCCTGCGCCCCTCGGCTGCGGGCCCTCGTGCATGCCGCAGGATCGGTGAAACCCGTGGTGACGGACGCGCTGTGGGACCGGGGCGTGGTGGTCTCGTCGGCGGCCGACGCCAACGCGGGGCCCGTCGTCGCCTACACGCTCGCCGCGATCACCTTCGCGGCGAAGGGCGCGCTGCCGGCCGCGGCGGGTTACACCACGGGGTGGCCGCCCTTCACCGAGCGGACGGGCGCGGACTCCCGCACCGTCGGCATCATCGGTGCGTCCCGGATCGGGCGGGGGGTGATCGCGGCGCTGCGGGGCTCCGACGCGGGATGGCGCGTGCTCCTGACCGATCCCTACGTCACGGGGGAGGAGGCGGCCGGGCTCGGCGTGGAGCTCGTCGACCTGTCGGAACTGTGCCGGCGCAGCTCGATCGTCAGCGTCCACGCGCCCCAACTCCCCGAGACCCGGGGCATGGTGAGCGAGGAGATGCTGAAGCTGATCCCGGACGGGGGCACCGTCATCAACACGGCACGCGGCTCACTGGTCGACACACAGGCGCTGGCCCGCGAGTGCGGGGCGGGGCGCCTGGACGCGTTCCTCGACGTGACGGACCCCGAGCCGCTGCCGGCCGGTCATCCCTTGCTGGTACTCCCGAACGTGCTGGTCACCCCGCATGTCGCGGGGGCGCAGGGGAGCGAGGTGCGCAGGCTCGGGGAGTACGCGGTGGGGGAGGTGGAACGGTTCGTGCGGGGGGAGGGGCTGCGGGGGCGGCTGTTGCGGGAGGAGTTGCCGCGGATGGCGTAGGGGGTTCTGGCGCGAGGGCCTTGGACGCCGTCCATCACCGGCTTCGCCGAGTTCGTCCTCGAACGCCGGACGGGCTGGATCCTCCAGCCCGTCCAGCCCGTCCAGCCCGTCCGGCCCGTCCGGCGGGCTACGGCTACGGCTACGGCTTCGCGCCCCGCGCCTTCAGCAGATCCACCATCAGCTCGATCTCCGACTCCTGAGAGTCCACCATCCCCTGCGCGAGCCGCCGCTCCACCTTCACCTCACACCGGTCCACACACCCCTCGGCCATGTGGATCCCGCCCTTGTGATGCTTGATCATCAGCTGGAGATACCGCACCTCGGCAGCCCGCCCACTCAGCTTCCCGAGATCCTTGAGCTCCGTATGGGTCGCCATCCCCGGCATGAGCGCACCGTCCTTGCCCGGCGGCAAGTCGCCCATGCCCATCCACTCCATCGGAGCACCCTCCGGCACCTTCGGCAGCTCCCACAGGTCGAGCCAGCCGAGCAGCATGCCCCGCTGGTTCGCCTGGGTCTGGGCGATGTCGTACGCGAGGCGCCTGATCTCCTCGTCCTTCGTGCCGTCGCGCACGATGTACGACATCTCCACGGCCTGCTGGTGGTGCGTCGCCATGTCCCGGGCGAAGCCCGCGTCGGCGGACTTCGTGGACGGTGCGGACGTGCCGGACGAGCCGTCCGTCGAGGCGACCGCGGCGGTGATCCCGCCGGCCGCGACGACCGCCGCCACGACACCCCCGACGATCCAGCCGGTACGCCGGGAGGGTGCCTGCCTCACTGGCCCTTGCCACCCGTGCAGGCGGCCCCCGGCTCAGGGGTCTGCTTGCCCTGTACGTACGTGGAGAAGAAGGAGCCGACCTTCGGGTCGGACGCGCCGGTCACCGTGCGCTGGTGGCCCCAGGCCGACAGCATGATCGGGTCCTTCTGGTCCTTGACCGGGCTCATCAGCGAGTACGGCGTCTGCTTGACCTTCTGCTCCAGCTTCTTCAGGTCCGCGTCCTTCGCCTTGTCGTTGTACGTCACCCAGACAGCGCCGTGCTCCAGGGAGTGCACGGCGTTGCGCTCGGGGAGCTCGTCCTTGTAGACGTCGCCGTTGCAGTTCATCCACACCTGGTCGTGGTCGCCGCCGACCGGCGGGGTCATCGCGTAGCTGACGTCCTTGGTGACGTGCGTACGGCCCAGCTGCTTGGCGTCCCAGACCTTCTCGCCGTCCGCGGTCGTCTTGAACTTCGGCGCGGACTTCCCGTCGGAGGCGACCTTGTCGGAGTCGTCGTCGGCCTTCTGGAAGAGGACGACACCGCCCACGGCGAGCGCGGCGACCACCACGGCGCTCAGGGTGATCGTGATGATGCGGCCACGGCGATCGCGTGCGCGCTCGGCCTTGCGCATCTCCTCTATCCGGGCCTTGCGGGATGCGGTGCTCGTGTTCTTGGCGGAACCCATGATGTGTCCTTCGGCGAAACGGCGGAAAGGGCGGGACGCGCGTGACGGAACAGGGTGGAGCGGTTCGCTGATCGTAATGGGCGAGGCTTTCAGGCTGTAGGGGCAGTCCGAGCCGCCCGCTGTTACGGCCGCGCCGATCAGCAGGCACTATGGGCACAGGGCGGCACATGGCCCGCAACGCGCTCGAAACCGTGTGGTGGGATGCTCATGTGCCCCGATGTGTCCCAAGGCTCGAGAGCAGCACGGACGCAGACGGCCTGACCAGCAAGGATGGGTGGAAGCGGAAGATGGACAAGCAGCAGGAATTCGTGCTCCGGACACTGGAGGAGCGCGACATCCGGTTCGTACGCCTGTGGTTCACGGATGTCCTCGGCTTCCTGAAATCAGTCGCGGTGGCTCCTGCCGAGCTGGAGCAGGCCTTCGACGAAGGCATCGGGTTCGACGGCTCGGCGATCGAGGGATTCGCCCGGGTGTACGAGTCGGACATGATCGCCAAGCCGGACCCGTCGACCTTCCAGGTGCTGCCCTGGCGCGCGGAGGCCCCCGGCACCGCCCGTATGTTCTGCGACATCCTCATGCCGGACGGCTCCCCGTCCTTCGCGGACCCGCGTTACGTCCTGAAGCGGGCCCTGGCGAAGACCTCCGACCTCGGGTTCACCTTCTACACCCACCCCGAGATCGAGTTCTTCCTCCTGAAGGACAAGCCGCTGGACGGCTCGCGGCCCACCCCCGCCGACAACTCCGGCTACTTCGACCACACCCCGCAGAACGTGGGCATGGACTTCCGCCGTCAGGCCATCACCATGCTCGAATCCATGGGCATCTCGGTCGAGTTCAGCCACCACGAGGGTGCGCCGGGCCAGCAGGAGATCGACCTCCGTTACGCGGACGCGCTCTCCACGGCCGACAACATCATGACGTTCCGTCTGGTCATGAAGCAGGTGGCGCTGGAGCAGGGGGTCAACGCGACCTTCATGCCGAAGCCGTTCTCCGAGCACCCGGGCTCGGGCATGCACACGCACCTCTCCCTCTTCGAGGGCGACCGCAACGCCTTCTACGAGTCGGGCTCCGAGTACCAGCTCTCGAAGGTCGGCCGCTCCTTCATCGCGGGCCTCCTGAAGCACGCCGCCGAGATCTCCGCGGTCACCAACCAGTGGGTGAACTCCTACAAGCGCATCTGGGGCGGCTCGGAGCGCACGGCGGGCGCGGGGGGCGAGGCACCCTCGTACATCTGCTGGGGCCACAACAACCGCTCCGCGCTGATCCGCGTCCCGATGTACAAGCCCGGCAAGACCGGCTCGGCACGGGTCGAGGTCCGCTCGATCGACTCGGGCGCGAACCCGTACCTGACGTACGCGGTCCTGCTCGCCGCGGGCCTCAAGGGCATCGAGGAGGGCTACGAGCTCCCGCCGGGCGCCGACGACGACGTGTGGGCCCTGAGCGACGCGGAACGCCGCGCGATGGGCATCGAGCCGCTGCCGCAGAACCTGGGCGAGGCGATTGCGCTGATGGAGCGCAGCGAGCTCGTGGCCGAGACCCTGGGTGAGCACGTGTACGACTTCTTCCTCCGGAACAAGAAGCAGGAGTGGGAGGAGTACCGCAGCGAGGTCACGGCCTTCGAGCTGAGGAAGAACCTTCCGGTGCTGTAAGCGCAGGTCAGATGGTTTCTTAGCGGTTTTACCGAGAGGGCCCACGGTCATTGACCGTGGGCCCTCTCGCGTATCCATCTAGGCCTGGGCCGTCTGTGGGCCGTCTAGCGCTGGATCGAGCTACCAGACCGGACCTCACTGGGCTTGGTGCCCTCCTTGGTCTGTTTGGGAGGGGAGCGGCTCGTCGGCTCATAATCGGCGGCCGGTCGCTGTCGATGGCCAGGAGGTGACCTGGCAGCGCAGACGGCGCGTCACGTAGGGCAGGTAGAGGCACAGATCAGGTTGCAGGCGTCAGAGATCAAGGCGTACGAGTTCCATCCCGTCGCGGCGGTGGACGGCCTCACCATTCCCCGCCTCGCACGCCGCATCCGAGCAGCTGCGGTTGCGCGCGATGAAGGCGCCGTGGCGTATCTCGAGCACGGCCTCCAACCTGAGCTATGAGCGTTCGAGATGAGGTGCTGGCGACCGGCACCCACAGAGCCGTTACAGCCCCAGAACGGAGCGCACGGCCTGCTCGATGCGAGCCATGGCCTCTTGGCCCACTTCACCCAGCAGCTTGGCGTTCTCGAAGCGCCGAGCCGCGTATTGGGTGACGTTTACCGGCACCGCGACCGCTCGCACGGGGTCTGCGATCGGCACGGATACGAGGGTGTCGGGGTAGGCGCCGGCCGGGTGCAGGAGCAAGCAGACGGCGGCCTGGAACTTCGTGTTCACCTCGTCGATGGAGAGCACGACTGCGGTACGCGTGCTGTCGCCAACCGGGATCTCCCAGACTGTGCCGCGCTTCAACGGATGTCCCCCGCTGGGTCGTCGTCGCCGGTGTCGACAAGGAGAACGCCCTCGCTGTCCACAGCGGCCAGCGCTTCGCGCAGGGTCTGATCTCGTAGCGTTCGGACCATGTAGGCGTTCAGCGACAGCCCGGCGTCGGCCGCTGCCTTCCGAACCTCTGCGTCCAGATCATCTGGTATGCGCACGGTGAATACACTCATGCCACCACTGTAGTAGTGGCCCTCCGCACCGGGAAGGGGCTATCGCTGGCGTAGTCGGGTGCCGGTCGGCGCGCGCAAGACCTCTTCCTGTGGCCGCGCCCGGATGTCGCCCCGCATGCCTGGTGCGGATGAGACACGAGCGAATGACCCAACGCGGTGGTGTTGTCGTCAGCGTGGGCGTGGGCGGCCATCATGAGGGGTGCGACGGCGAGGGCAGCCAATCGCTGCGTAGAGTTCATGCCACGGTGAACATTTATGATTGATTAGGCCTATTCGCCACATCGCGATACGTCAAGCTCTGCGATCGCATGTGTTCGTGAATTACCTCAATGAGTTGACTCTTACGCAGTCGCTGCGTTTGTTCAATCCCGAGTTCCGAGGCGATTTCCTGTAATTCAGCCAAAACCATCCTCGAAAAAGGGCTGTCTGTGCGCGGGTACCCTTCGACCTTAATCGTTCGATCTTCCCCCTCGACTCGAATCAATCGATCCTCGGATGGGATCTGGATGTACCTTCTGGATTCGCGCTCGTCGAACATGAACCGCATTTCGTCACTCAGATAGGCAATCCGCCTTTCTTGCTGGCGAACCAGAACAAGCAACTCCTCTAGCATGTCGCCACTCGCCCGAGCGGGGTGTTTGGCCTTACTTACATCTCGGATTTTCTTCAACTGTTCCTCAAGGTCAGGCCAGTTGCGTTCGAATGCCCTCTCAAGACGATCATCAGTGATACGCGAATCCCCCAGCGCGACATTAACGTCCTTCATTAGTTGATGAACGTCTTCCTTCAGCGCGCTATCTGTGGCTTGAAACTGAGACAAGGGGCCTGTCAGTTCAGCGATCTTAATGTCTAGCAAAAGAGGGACAACGAAAGATTCGCCCATTTGCTTAGATAGCGCACCGGCCTCGAAATTGACCCATTGGGACGCTTGGTTCTCTGCAGTTACACACACGATCCCGAAATTAGATTCAGCAAGCTCATCCGCAACATCATTGAGCCCCCTACTCCCCTTAGTGATGTCTTGAGAAGAGATCCAAGGCTGAACAGCCTGCAGGACATCAGGAATCCACGTCTTCAGAGCTTCCGCCATCTTCTTCGAACGCTCACCAGACCAACTAAGAAAAACCTTCATTTCACTCCTCTATATACCAGGACCCCTAGCGGATCAAGCGTCGATGCTACAGCGAATCAGCCACCTCCACGGGCGAATGCGGGATGTCTTAGCACCGCGGACCGCCCGTGTATCTACTCAGGTGGCGACGGTGGCCTCTGGAACCGCCTCAGGACGTAAGTTCGATGCGCTGCTCGTTTCACGGGCGTCCGCTGATATCCGTTGAGGTCGGGCAAGTCTTTTGATCAGGCACGCGATCCAACCGGCAGACGCCACCGGAACATGATCGGACAACTTGTAATGCGCAGGTCACGTTGGTACGGCGTTGTGAGCGGCAGAGCAGGGGTGGGAGGCGGCGGCATAGGCATATGCCGTCTGGATCGAACGGGGCATCATTCACGTTACAGAGCGGGTAGGTGGCGGGTAGCTACCCCCGCCGCTTCGTCTGCGCTTCTACGAGCTTGATGGGGACACGAGGAAGAGACCCGGACGGAGTGTCCGGGTCTCGTTTCCAGATCCTCGGATCTCCAGAGGGAATCCCGCAACAGACGCCGCACGGCAAACCTCGTCGGCCCCATCGGCATGGGCAGTCCCACATCGGGTAATTCGCGGAGGCTCCGGGTGCCCGCTTCATCTATCCGTCTGTATTGCGGCCCGGCCAGCGAGCTGCTGCACGGATAGCCTCCGCGTACGGAGCATCGAAAGCGCGCGTCTCAGCGGTGAGATCATGAAAAGGAAGCAGTGCCTCGTGAGTGCTGTCCACTGACTGCATCCAGGCGGACCAGGCGTTGTGGACGTCTTCGTCGGTGACCTGCTCCCCCTTGGCCAGCAGTAGCACGGCGTAGATACGGAAGAGGTCACCAGAGTCCGCAGGAGGCTCAGCGTCCGGAGGGAGACAGGATCGGATCAGGTTGGCGAGGGGATCAAGATAGGTCACACGGTCAGTGTGCCCGCGAACAGGATCAGGTGCACCACAACGAACACCAGGGGGACGACACGTTCGGACGTGCCCAACTCGGCGTAACGCTTGCGCCAGTGCGGAATCGGATCGCTCTTCAATACCTCCCACTCATCAGCGAAAATCTTGACAGGCAGGCGTTCCTCAAGTTTGTTGATCACCTTGAATTTGGCCGTGTTTAGGTCCCGGTAACTGCGAAGTTGCATCCACCAGGCGGCAGATAGGGTGAGGCCAGCCGAAGCCACAGCCAATGCCACCCACCAAGGAGACTCGGAAAGCTTCGGAATCCCGAAGCCGACCAGGGTGACGAGTGCGGTCTGCACTGACAGGAAGAAGGCGTTGGCAGTGCCTCGCCGCGCGGAGACACGATCGGCCATCTCCACGGCGAGTTTGTAGAGGTCGAGCACCTCCGGCGGCGGGTCCGGTGCGGAAGGCGCTATCACCGCGCCCCGCCTACGAGGAGCTTGAGATTTTTCCAGGTCCAGTCGTAGACCTTGTCCGTGGCCTTCGCCGTTGTTGGCTTCTTACCGGTCTTGCCGCTGTACCCGTTCAGAAGGAAGTATTCGATTTCCTCTTCCTGGGCGACCTCGAGCTCGATACCCACTCCGACAGCCTTGTCCGTGTGTTCACCGCAGATGACGATGACGATGTCCGACGCTCGGATCCTGTTACGGGCCTTGGCCTTCCAGTCGGGGGATGCTTCCTTGATCGACCAGTCGTGGACCTCGAAGGGGGAGTCGGGATTTTTGGCTTGCCCGATCAGGAAGTCCTTCAATGTCTTGTCGTAATCGTAGTCGAAACTAACGAATACGCGCTTCGGCATGCCGCTCCTTACTTCCAGTGTCTTCGCGCATCATAGAGGGAACTGCTGACATCCGTCCCGGGCTCACAGAAATGCGGCTCGCGCGGACTGTCGGAGTATGGATCCGACGTTGGACGACGGGCCGCGGACCGTCACCCGACCGCATGGTCCAACACGTTGCGGTCGGCCGCTCAGCAGTCGGTAGACCGTTGCATACACAGGCGGGATCGGCCTGGACAGATGCCTGGGCAGCTCCTTTACTACGCATCGACCGTGACCACGTCGCCAGTGAGGCCCGCAGTGGTATCCAGCACCGCGACCACGCCCAGCACGAGCACACCGACTACCGCCTAGAGCCGAGACGGTGATGTCCTCTCGCGTTGGTGAGCAACAACGTCGCCCCGGAAAACGTGGCCTTGTTCCTACGCACAAAGCGTCCTACGCCCCTACTTCAAGCGCCTTAGCTTAGGACCGAATGAGAGCGCAGGAGGATTGACTGCGGCCCGCAGCCGGACAATGCACATAATGATGAAGGTAGTGCTTCGGGGGGAGCAAGAATGGATCTGCTTATGGTGGGTGCCTCATTCACTGTCGTTGCACTGTTCGTCGGCTATGTCATACGGCGGGTGATGCGAGGCTCGTCCGCCGCTGAACCAGAGCAACAGAAGTCGGGCATGACCTCGAACACGTTTCAGCAGAACACGGGCCGGGGGGAGGCGCAGGAGACAGAAATAATTGCCCAGCTACTTGAGGGGCTTATGCAGGCTGCGGCGCCGCCCAGAAGTCGACGTAGGATTGGGATGCCATGGCGACGCATGCTTTCCGATATCTGGAGAAGGGGAACACCTGAAGCTGCCCCGGCATTAGATGATGTTTCGGCGGCCTTCGATATACGCTTCTTATTTGAAGCATCAAAGAAATTGCACGGGTATCTGTTGCATCGATGGTATGCCCGCTACCTCAATTCAGTCGTCAGGAACATGCAACGACTTGTGGACTATCGGGCGGTAGGTCGAAATACCGCCCCCTCGCCAGAAACCGATTATTCCGTGCTCTTCGATGGAGATGCCCTAGATCTCGAAGAGATGTCCTATATCGTCGGATTCTACTTCTACATCCTGGCAGGCCATAAAAAGGCAAACTACTACCTAATGAACGAGGGGGTGGGGGAGGTTAAGCGAGTACTTTATCTTCGCAGCTTTGACTATCAGGCAGCAGCACAGCTCGCTGGAGACGTGGCGATAGGCTACGGGAACGGCGACGCTATTCGTTTCACCTGGAAGCTTCCGGATTGCCTAGCTGGCAGTGCCGAAATATTCAAAGCGTTAAGCCCAGAGGACCTGCATTGGGAGACTGTTGCCGCCCAGATACACTTCAATGGAGACTTCTCGGTAATCATCCGTCTCGCAGGAACGCCGATCCGCTCTATATTCCTTAATGCGCATGAATGGAAGAATGACATCGCGCAGCTGGTCGACCGGATGGATTACTTCGTAATCTATATTTCCTCGATCAATGAAAGCGTGCTTTGGGAGATCGATTTACTCCGGCGTAAAGGGCGCACACAGCACACGACGATCGTCATCGATGCCGGTGCCGTAGCTCGAACGTCAGTGCCGGTCGCGATGCAGAAGATTATCGATCAACAATACTCGGACAATGTGCTGTGGCGGAAGCCTGAGCAGGCCCGCACACTGGGAGTGCAAGAGCTACACGATCGATTGGCGCTGGAATTTCTCGTAGTGTCACCGCAAGAGTTCGAGGAGTCCAGCGAAGAGCAGAAGCGCCGGATCATGGAATCAGAGGAATCGGCCGGGCGCCGGCACGACCGCGAGCCAATTCCATTTCGTTTCTACCCAGCAGTAGACCCCAGCGAGCTGCAAGGGATACGTGAAGTTGACGCTGTATTGGGCGAGCTTATTCATCAGGTCGTGGCTTCGAAGACCCTGACGAACCTCCCCTGGTTTTTGATTCAAGTGCAGCTGAAGGTATTCACCACACTGATGCTGGGTGATCACGAAGAGACTGGCCGCGCTCTCGCTGTCTACGCAGCAGTGATCGATGTGGTCCGAAGTCGCATTGCCGAGGGAACGCGCCGTCGTGACCATCTCACGAGGAAGGGGCGGATGCTGTTTGATGAACGACTGACCGAGCACTTCAGGATGGCGGAGTATGTATCCTGGACTCTGCTCTCATTCGGCCAGAGTCACGAGTTCGGGGACTACCGTGCACGGGCCACTGCCGTGTACGAGGAGGAGTTCGCTGCCGCGTCGGCGGCTGTGCAGGACTTCTACGCGAAGGCCGACCGGTGCGGGCCTCGAAGGCGAACAGCTGCATGAAGATTTCGACGCCGTAGTTCTGGGGCCTCCTTGTCCGCAGGGCGTGTGCGAGAGCAGAATTCCACTCTTTGTCGTTGAAGTGTTTCGCCGCACCGTACCCCCTATTCAGCCTTGGAATTCAGCCGGAATGGGCTCAGTAGCATGAGTCCCTAGTTCGTGAACTAGGGGGGAGACGTGGCAATACGCTGCATGCTGTGTGAGACCCACCCAGCAGTCTTCGCGGAGATACGGGCTGTTGAACCCGCCTCAGTCGATCGAGGTTCCCTCAGCCCTGGCAGTGGCTGCACAGTGCTCTGGGAGTGCAACCTATGCGGTCATCGGCGGCGCGGTCGCGTGGTGGACCGAACGAAAGCGGGCGGGCGAGGCTGCTCAACATGCCGACGAGTAGCGTCGCAGGAGGTCTGGAAGAAGCAGCCTGCGGGCAATCCCTCCGTGACCGCTTCCCGGCCGTTGCGGCAGAGCTGATCGCAGTGGACGGCCAACCAGGACGCAAGCATGACGGCCCAGGGATTCTGCCGTCAGGTCGGCATGCGGGCGCGCGTCAGTGCCGGCCGCGAGCTCCTGTCGGGCCTGCTCGCGCATGATGGCGTCGATGCGCTAACGGCTACTCCAGCATCCGCCGCAGTGGACGTACACCACGTTGCCTTCACCGATGCCCTTCTCGATCAGCCAGTCCGGGGCCGGTGGTTCGCGCTGATTGCCGCGGGTCCGCTCGGCTTCGCGTCGCTCTGCCTCTGTGATCGCTCCGTCGAGCCGCTAGACCCACATGGCGTGCCTCGTCACCCAGCGCGCGCCGCGCCCGCACGGGGCAGATGATGGCCTGACCAGCGCTTCGGCACACACGACGAAGGAAGCTCGCCATGGCTCTCAGACCGTTCGGACTGGGGGTAGGCGCCTTGGTGCTACTAGCTGGCGGGACCACTACCGCCTGCGGCGGCGACAGTGAGCCCACATCACCGCAGCAGCAGGAGAACCAGGACTTTCTCGACGTCCTGGAGCAGCAGGACGTGCTGTCAACGAAGACCGACAAGGGCCTGATCCAGCTCGGTCGCTCCGTGTGTAAGAACAGCGACGCGTTCAATTCGGAGCTCTCCTACCTTGCTGTCGCCGAGCTACAGGGCCAAGACCCGTCCCTCGACCAGGAGGAGGCCGAGAGGGTCATGCAGGCGGCCATCAAGACGTTTTGCCCCGGACGGGAAGGCTAGGCACGGTTAGACGGCGCCAGCGTCGAGCTGCGGATGCCGAACCGTCCGCTTCACGGCCATCCCCACCTCATGCCGCGGCTGCCCGGTCGCCTCTGCGTGCGCCGTCACGGCCGCTTGGAACGCCTCGGCCGCCTCAGCTCAGTGGCGCCACTGCGCCGCGTACTCCTCGCCGTCGAGGCCCGCGAGGCCTGCTGCCTCCTCGGCGGACCGTTTCAGCTTGATCAACTCATCAGTGATGTCTGCCACGAACGGATCTTAAGCTCGGCTCAGCGCCGATCCGACTCACCGCTCGCGCGGGTGACGCGAACGCATACACGGCACGTCGACCCACGCCAGCTCGCTACGAAGATCACGACCAGTTCGCGGTCTTCGAGGAGCCCCGTGCCCGCCATCGCCCGCACAGCCATCCTGCTCGCCACCACTCTCACCCTCCCCCTCCAGGCCACAGCCCACGCCGCCCCCACCGCACCCGTGGCTGGGGAGACCATCACCCAGCCACTCCATACCGCACTGAAGGCCCTCACGATCAAGGGCGAGGGCCGCAGCGGCTACCAACGTGAGAGCTTCAAGCACTGGGTCGACGCCGACAAGGACGGCTGTTCCACCCGGCACGAAGTCCTGCTCGCCGAAGCACTCACCGACCCCGAGCGGGGAGCGAAGCGCAAGCTCACCGGGGGGCGTTGGTACTCCGAGTACGACGACCAGTACATCGACGGGCCGTCCGGGCTCGACATTGATCACCGGATCCCGCTGGCCGAAGCCTGGGATTCCGGCGCCAAGGAATGGACTGCGGCATGGCGGCAGGAGTACGCCAACGACCGCGGCGACGAACGGGCGTTGATCGCCGTCACGGCGAAGTCCAACCGCAGCAAGTCCGATCCCCTCAACCTGGATGCCGCCGGCCGAAGGCAACCGGTGCGAGTACGCCCAATGGGTTGCTATCAAGACCCGTTGGAAGCTTGCCATCGACCCGAGTGAGGAGGCTGCCCTCGCCGAGAACTCGACGCGCTGCCCGAACACCCCGGTCAGGCTGCAGCTCGCCCGGTAGCTCGATCTCGGCAGAGAGCCCCTGCCTCGAACTCGGCGCGCTTGGCCCCGAGAGGCGTTGTGCCCGCCGCCTGGGCCCACCGACGAATACGCGCAGCACGGGGCACTCGCCGAGGCCTTGCTCGATGTAGTCAGCCGAGCTTCGTGAGCCGGGCCGTCTGTGGGCCGTCAAAAGGCGGCCCGCAGTGGCCGACAACGACCAACGATGACTGTGAAATCCCTGCTCTTCGGGGGGCCGGCTTGTGTTGTCGGAGGCCGTCATGAGAGCAGGTCAGTTCCTCCGGAACAAGAAGCAGGAGTGGGAGGAGTACCGCAGCGAGGTCACGGCGTTCGAGCTGAGGAAGAACCTGCCGGTGCTGTAAAGCTGCCGCTAGGGGCGCGGGGAACTGCGCGAGCAACCACGAAAAAGCCGCAGACGCATCTGCCGAGCAACTCGGCAAACGCGTCTGCGGCTTTTCGCGCGCTGGGCGCGCAGTTCCCCGCGCCCCTACGGGGCGCTGACGATCGCCGCCCGCAGAGGAGTCGTCCCGCGGACGCGATACTCCTGGATGGCCCAGCCATTGCCGTCCGGGTCCTTGAAGTACATGAACGTGCCGCCGTCCTGCGGCGCATGCGCCACCGGCTCCGAGATCTCCAGGCCGCGCGCGGTCAGCTCCGCGTGCGCGGCCTTCGCGTCGGCGACGCACAGCTGGAGGCCCTGGTAGGAGCCGGGGGCCGGGGTGGGGCCGTCCATCGTGTCCCAGAGGGTGTCGGCCAGGGCGATGGAACAGCCGGACCCCGGCGGGGTCAGCTGGACGATGCGCATGCCCGGCATGACCTCCTGGTCGATGTCCACGTGGAAGCCGAGCTTGTCGCGGTAGAACTCCATGGCCCGGTCGACGTCGCTGACGGGGAGCGGGATCACCTCGAGTGTGTATTCCATGGGCCGAGTACATCAGGGCGAGGGGGCCCTGTCAGCGCTCCGCCACACCCCGTCCGAGGGCTCCGGAAAGTGGAGTTGAAGCCTCCTGCGCGTGCGGCAGGCACCGGCCCTTCGGCCGCCTCACGCGAAGCGCCAGCGCGTCTGGCTGAACGGCTCGCCCTTGCCGAAGCCGAAGGCGGTACGAGGGGCCACCTCGAAGACGTACGCGTGGCCCGGACCGTGGTGGAAGCAGCCGTCCTGCACCTCGTAGTGCCAGAAGCTGCCGTACTTCTCCTCCCACGCCGCCGCCAGGCGCCGCAGCCTGTCCTCCTCGGTGATCCGGACCGCGGAGCCCTCGACGACCAGGTCGTAACCCTTGTCCCAGAGGTTGACGCCCGTGGTCAGCACGACCTCGGGGTTGGCCGCCACGTTCCGTGCCTTGCGCTCCTCGGGGCCCGTGCAGAAGTGCAGCGCGCCGTCCAGCCAGACCGCGGGCAGCGGTGTGACGTGCGGGCGCCCGTCGGGGCGCACGGACGAGATCCAGAAGAGCTCGGCCGCCTTGAGCTGCCGCACGGCGTCGGACCAGGGGGTCGCGGCTGCCCCCGCGCTGCTGTACCGGGTGTCCAGTTCCGCACGGGGTTCCTTGCTCGGCATGTTCCGTCTCCTGACGCCGTCACCTAATGCTTCCGTCCAAGTACGGACTCCGCACGCGGGCAGAACTCATCGGTCAGGCCGTAGGCTCGGGCCAGGAGTGATCGAATGGAGGCGCGGGGATGACGGTGCCGCAAGGGCGCAGAAGCAGTACGTTCACGCGGCTGCTGCGGCATGGCTTCACCGATCCGTCCGCCGCTGAGCGGCTGCTCGGGGCTCCCGAACTGTCCGCGGTGCGGACCGACCCGGTGCTGCTCGACGCCCTGGGCGCCGCCGCCGACCCCGACCTGGCCCTCCTCGGCCTCGTACGCCTGGTCGAGGGGCAGCCCGACGACACCGGCCGCCGGGAGCTGCTGGACACCCTGGTCAGCGCCAAGCCGCTGCGTGACCGGCTGCTCGGGGTGCTCGGCGCCTCCGAGGCGCTCGCCGACCACCTGGCCCGGCACCCCCGCGACTGGCGGGCCCTGGTCACGTACGAGCTGGCCGACCTGCACCCCGGCGTCGAGGAGTTCGAGCGCGGCCTCGCCGACGCCACCGACCCGGTCTCGCTCCGCGTCTCCTACCGCCGCTGCCTGCTCGCCATAGCGGCCCGTGACGTCTGCGGCACGACGGACGTGGCCGAGGCCGCGGCCGAGCTCGCTGACCTGGCGACGGCGACCCTGCGTGCCGCGCTCGCCATGGCCGAGGCCGCCGCCCCCGACGACGCCGCGCGGTGCAGACTCGCGGTCATCGCGATGGGCAAGTGCGGTGGCCACGAGCTGAATTACGTGTCGGACGTCGACGTCATCTTCGTCGGTGAACCCGCAGAGGGCACAGGCGGCACGGACGCCGCCGACGAGGGCAAGGCCATCCAGGCCGCCACCCGCCTCGCCTCGCACATGATGCGGATCTGCTCGGAGACCACGGTCGAGGGCACCATCTGGCCGGTCGACGCCAACCTCCGCCCGGAAGGCCGCAACGGCCCGCTGGTGCGCACCCTCAGCAGCCACCTCGCCTACTACCAGCGCTGGGCCAAGACCTGGGAGTTCCAGGCGCTGCTCAAGGCCCGCCCGGTGGCCGGGGACCTGGCTCTCGGCGAGGAGTACGTCAGCACGCTCGCGCCCCTGGTCTGGCACGCGGCCGAGCGCGACAACTTCGTTCCCGACGTGCAGAAGATGCGCCGCCGGGTCGTGGAGAACATCCCGGCGGGCGAGGTCGACCGCGAGCTGAAGCTGGGCCCCGGCGGCCTGCGGGACGTCGAATTCGCCGTACAGCTCCTGCAGTTGGTGCACGGCCGCGGCGACACGTCGATCCGCAGCGGCTCGACCCTGGCGGCCCTGGAGGCGCTCGCGGCCGGCGGGTACGTGGGGCGCGTGGACGCCGTCCAGCTCGACGACGCCTACCGCTTCCTGCGCTCCCTGGAGCACCGCATCCAGCTCTTCAAGATGCGGCGCACCCATCTGATCCCGGAGGACGACGCGGACCTGCGGCGCATCGGCCGCTCCCTGGGCATGCGCACGGAGCCGATCACCGAGCTGAACCGCGCGTGGAAGCGGCACACCTCGGTCGTGCGCCGTCTGCACGAGAAGCTCTTCTACCGCCCGCTCCTGGACGCCGTGGCCCAACTCGCCCCCGTCGAGACCCGGTTGAGCACGGACGCGGCCCGCGAACGTCTGGTGGCCCTCGGCTACCACGACCCCGCGGCCGCCCTGCGCCACCTGGAGGCGCTCGCGTCGGGCGTCACCCGCAAGGCGGCGATCCAGCGCACCCTGCTCCCCGTGCTCCTCGGCTGGTTCGCGGACTCGGCGGACCCCGACGCGGGCCTCCTGAACTTCCGCAAGGTGTCCGACGCGCTGGGCAAGACCCCCTGGTATCTGAGGCTCCTGCGCGACGAGGGCGCGGCGGCCGAGAACCTGGCCCGCGTCCTGTCCGCGGGCCGCCTGGCCCCCGACCTCCTCCTGCGCGCCCCCGAAGCGGTGGCCCTGCTCGGCGACCAGCGTGGCCTGGACCCGCGCGACCACGCGCACCTGGAGCAGGAGGTCCTGGCCGCGGTGGGCCGCGCGGACGGCGCCGAGAAGGCGGTGACCGCGGCGCGCGGCGTCCGCCGCCGCGAGCTGTTCCGCACGACGGCGGCCGACATCATCGGCTCGTACGGCACGGAGGAGAGCCCCGCCGCCGAGGATCCCGGCGCCCTCCTGGACCGGGTGGGCAGCGCGGTCTCCGACCTGACGGCGGCGACGATCGCGGGGACGCTGCGCGCGGTGGTCCGCGAAGGCTGGGGCGACACGCTGCCGGTGCGGTTCTCCGTGATCGGCATGGGCCGCTTCGGCGGCCACGAACTGAGCTACGGCTCGGACGCCGACGTCCTCTTCGTCCACGAGCCGCGCGAGGGCGTGGGCGACCACGAGGCCGCGAAGGCGGCGGCCCAGGTCGTCTCGGAGATGCGCCGGCTCCTGCAACTCCCCAGCAGCGACCCGCCGTTGCTGATCGACGCGGATCTGCGCCCGGAGGGCAAGAGCGGACCACTGGTGCGGACCCTCGCCTCGTACGAGGCCTACTACCGCCGCTGGTCACTGGTCTGGGAGTCCCAGGCGCTGCTGCGTGCCGAACCGGTCGCCGGTGACGCCGAGTTGGGCCGCGCCTTCATCGACCTGATCGACCCGTTGCGCTATCCGGCGGAGGGCCTCGGCGAGGACGCGGTCCGCGAGATCCGCCGTCTGAAGGCCCGCATGGAGGCCGAACGCATGCCGCGCGGCGCCGACCCCACCCTCCACACCAAGCTGGGCCGCGGCGGTCTCTCGGACGTCGAATGGACCGTCCAGCTCATGCAGTTGAGCCACGGCTGGGTCGAGCCGGGCCTGCGCACCACCCGCACCCGGGAGGCCCTCGCGGCGGCCTGTGCGGCCGAGCTGATCCCGACCGAGGACGCGGCGATCCTGGACGAGGCGTGGGTCCTCGCCGCGCGGGTGCGCAACGCGGTGATGCTGGTGCGGGGCCGGGCGGGCGACACGTTCCCGTCGGACGGCCGCGAACTGGCCGCGGTGGGGCGCTACTTGGGCTACGACCCCGGGCACGTCGGGGACATGCTGGACGACTACCGACGGGTCACGCGCAGGGCGCGGGCCGTGATGGAGGAGCGGTTCTACGGGGCGTAGAAGGCCGTGGGCTCCGCAGAGAAGCCCCCGCCGCAGCCCCGCAGCGGTTCTAGAGCATGGTCCGCGCGTGCGCCAGGAACCCCGCGAGCGCCAGCTCGAAGGCGCGGTCGGCGCGCCCCCGTGGCGCCGCGTCAAGGGCCCGTGCGAGCGCGGGCGTCGACGTCTCGTCCGGCAGCTCCCACATGGCCTCGGGCGCGGCCAGGTCGAGCGCGGAGCCGAGCACCAGGTTCTCCAGGGCGATGATCACCGGCATGACGTCCGTGAGCGCGAACCCCGCGTCGATGAGCAGCGTCACCGCGCACTCGTACTGCTCAAGTACGCGCGGGGCGCGCACCGGTGAGGTCATGAGGAGCGGGATGACCTTGGGGTGGGCCGCGAAGGCGGCACGGTAGGAGCGGGCCCAGCCGGACAGGGATGCGTCCCAGGGGCGTCGCGGGTCGAGGGTGCTGGTGTCGATCGCCTCGCTCACCCGCTCGCGGAGCAGCTCCACGATGCCGTCGCGGCCGTCCACGTGGTGGTAGACGGAGCCGGTCTGCGCGCCGAGGCGCTTGGCGATCTGCGGGACGCTGAAGTCGCCCTTCTCGTCGATGAGGGCGAGCGCGGTCGTAGTGATGCGGTCCCTGTCGAGCAGGGGGGTGCGCGGCCGTCCCATGTCTTCGATCTCCTCGCGATCTCTTCCCGTAAGCCCAACGAGAGGTTACATTGCGCAAACCGAAAGCCTTTAGGTTTATGGCTTCCTGCGGCCGGTCCCCGCCGTCGGAAGCCCTTGCCCCGCCTGTCGTCGAAGGGCTTCTCCCCGCATGTCCACAACCACCCAGGGCCCGGCCGCCGAGGCCGGTCCCACGCTCCGCAGTGGCTCACTCGGCACCGCCGACATCGCCTTCTTCGTCGTCTCGGCCGCCGCCCCGCTCACCGTCATGGCGGGCGTCGCCCCCATCGCCATCTCCCTGGGCGGCATCGGCGCACCCGTCGGCTACCTGCTCGCCGGGATCACGCTCGCCGTCTTCGCCGTCGGTTTCACCGCGATGAGCCGCCACGTCCGCAGTGGCGGCGCCTTCTACGCGTACATCACGCGCGGCCTCGGCCGCCCCGCCGGCATCGCCGCCGCGCTGCTCGCCATGCTGGGCTACAACGGCATGGAGATCGGCGTCTACGGACTCCTGGGCACCGCCACGCAGGACACCGCCCACGCCCTGTTCGGCGCGGACATCCCCTGGCTTCCGGTGTCGCTCGCCGGGCTGCTGCTCATCTGGTACGCCGGATACCGCTCGATCGACTTCGGCGCGAAGCTGCTCGGTGTGCTGCTCGTCGCAGAGACCGGGATCCTGGTGCTGCTCGCGGGTGGCGTCCTGATCAAGGGAGGGTCGGGGGAGGGCCTGAGCCTGGACGGCTTCGCCCCGGGACACGTCCTCGTCCCCGGCACGGCCGCCGTGCTCGCGTTCGCCTTCGCGGCGTTCACCGGATTCGAGTCGACCGTCATCTACCGCCGTGAGGCGCGGAATCCGGACCGGACGGTGCCGCGCGCGACGTACATCGCGGTGGCGTTCCTCGGACTCTTCTACGCCTTCGTCGTCTGGACGGTGATCCAGGCCTTCGGCGACGATGCGGTGGTGAAGGCCGCGGGCTCGGACCCGGCGGGCCTCTTCTTCTCGGCCATCACCACCTATGTGGGCGGCTGGGCCGCCGACTTGATGCACGTGCTGATCGTGACGAGCGTGCTGGCGTCGCTGCTGGCCTTCCACAACGCGATCAACCGGTACGCGCTCGGGCTCTCGGAGGAAGGGGTGCTGCCGAAGGCCCTCGGCAGGGTGCACGGGAAGCATCGGTCTCCCTACCTGGCGGGGGCGGCGCAGACGGTTCTCGGGGCGGTGGTGGTCGTCGCCTTCGCCGCGGCGGGCGCGGATCCCTACGCGCAGCTGCTGCTGTGGGTCAACACCCCCGGGATGATCGGCCTGTTGGCGCTTCAGCTGATCGCGGCGATCGCTGTTCCCTTCTACTTCCGGCGGATCAGCCATGGGGAGGGTGTGCTGCGGACGGTGGTGGCGCCGGGGGTGGCGACGGTGCTGCTGAGCGCGGCGCTTGTCCTGGTCGCCACGCACATCGACGTCTTCACCGGGGCGAGCCCCTTCGTGAACACGATCCTGGTCGGGGTCGCCCCCGCGGTGTTCGTCCTGGGCCTGGCCCTCGCGATGCGGCTGCGCCGCAGCCGTCCGGAGGTGTACGAGGGCTTCGCCGCGGAGCCGCCGGGCTGACCTTCTTTCTTTTCCCCAACCCCGCCCCTTCCCGAAAACTCGCTGGGCGCGAGGGCCTGACTGGGGCTCCGCCCCAGACCCCGACAAGATGGCCTCAGACGCCGGCCGGGCTGAAAGATCAGCCCGTCCGGCGTTTGAGGACGAACTCGGCGAAGCCGGTGACAAGGGCAGCCAAGGCCCCCGCGCCAGCGAGTTTTCGGGAAGGGGCGGGGTTGGGGAAAGAAGCTGCTTTGACCGAACCACCACCTACCTGAACGGAGCCCCCTTGCCCCCCGCCGACCTCATCCTCACCGGCGCCCACATCCACACCCTCGACCCCACCAACCCCCAAGCCACCGCCCTCGCCGTCCGCGACGGACACATCGCGGCAGTGGGCCACGAGGCAGACGTACGCGACTGGAAAGGCCCCCGCACCGAGCAGATCGACCTCGGCGGAGCCACCCTCACCCCAGGTCTCGTCGACTCCCACAGCCACCCGGTCTGGGGGTTGGAGATGGCCACCGGCCTCGACCTCTCGGCCGTGGCCGATCTCGAAGAGCTCCGCGCCGCCCTGCGCACAGCGGCCCGCGTCGATGGATGGGTCATCGCCTGGGGGCTCGACCACAACGCCTTCGGCGGGCGGCCCGTCGACCGGGCGCTCGTCGAGGACGCCCTCGACGGCGCGCCCGCCTTCATCCGCCTCTACGACGGCCACTCCGCCCTGGCCAGCGGCGCGGCCCTGCGCGCGGCGGGTGTCGAAGGCCCCCGTGCCTTCGCCCAGCGCGCCACCGTCGTCTGCGACGACGAAGGGCGCCCCACCGGCCACCTCGTCGAGCACGCCGCGATGGACCTCCTGAACGACGTCCTGCCCCGCCCCTCCCACGCCGAGCGCCGCACCCGCCTGGTCGAGCTGCTCTCCGCGATGGCGGCCACCGGCCTGACCGGCGCCCATGTCATGGACCTCGGAGGCGACGACGTACCCGGACTGCTCGCGGCGGTCGAGCAGGAAACGCACCTCCCCCTGCGGCTGCGGCTCGCCCCCTGGTGCATGCCCGGCGTCGACAAGGACGGGCTCGACGAGCTGGTCGCGTTGCAGGCCGAGCGCGGCAGGCACTGGCGCGTCGGCGGTGCCAAGTTCTTCATGGACGGGACCGTCGAGGGCGGCACCGCCTGGCTGGAGCACGCGGACTGCCACGGGCAGGGGACCGACGCCTTCTGGCCGGACCCTCAGGCCTACGCGAACGCCGTGCGGCACCTGCACGCGGCCGGGGTGCGGACGGCGACCCACGCCATCGGGGACGCCGCCGTGCGGCACGTGCTCGACACCGTCGCGTCGCTCGGCCCCGGCGGGCGCCTCACGCACCGGATCGAGCACATCGAGACCGTCCCGGACGACACGATCCCGCGCTTCGCGGAGCTCGGGGTGATCGCCTCGATGCAGCCGCCGCACACCGCGTACACACGCGCCGACCACACCGACGAGTGGTCCAAGCGGCTGGGGGACGAGCGGGCCGCGCGGGCGTGGCGGACCCGGGACCTGCGGGACGCGGGCGCTGTCGTCGCCCTGGGCTCCGACTGGCCCATCGCGCACTACGACGCACGTCAGGTGCTCGCGACCGCGCGTACGCCCCGTGGAGCGGCCTCGGCGGCGGCCGGCCTCACCGGGCTCATGGCTCTGGAGGGGGTCACCTCCCACGCCGCGGTCGCGGCGGGCGAGGGGGAGGTCGCGGGGCGGATCGCTCCCGGCTTCCGGGCCGATCTCACGGCCTTCGGGCTCGACCCCGTCCAGGCGCCCGCCGACGAGGTGGCGCAGGCGCCTGTCCTGCTGACCGTGTCCGGGGGACGCGTCACGCACCGTCACCGGTGACCGGGTGGGGCAGGGCTCCGCTCAGGCCTTGGACCGGGCCTTGAACCGGGCCCTGAACCTGGCCGACAGGAGCGGAGCCCGCTCCTCCTGCACCGCCACCTCCTGAGGCATCCGGTACGGCATCGCGCCGTACCAGAGGCGCGCCACCGCGAACCCGAACGCCAGGCAGATCAGGCCGCCCACCGCGTCGAGCCAGAAGTGGTTGGCGGTGGCCACGATCACGATCAGGGTCGCCGTCGGGTAGAGCAGGCCGAGCACCTTCACCCACGGCACCGAGGCCAGCGCGAAGATCGTCAGGCCGCACCACAGGGACCAGCCGATGTGCATCGACGGCATCGCCGCGTACTGGTTCGACATGTGCTTGAGGTCGCCGGAGGCCATGGAGCCCCAGGTCTGGTGGACGAGGACCGTGTCGATGAAGTCGTGGCCGTTCATCAGGCGCGGGGGCGCCAGCGGATACAGGTAGTAGCCGAGCAGGGCCACCGCTGTCGTCGCGAAGAGCACCATGCGTGTCGCCGCATAACGACCCGGGTGCTTGCGGAAGAGCCAGACCAGGACACCGAGCGTCACCACGAAGTGCAGCGTCGCGTAGTAGTAGTTCATGCCGACGATGAGCCATGTCACCGAGTTCACCGCGTGGTTGACGCTCTGCTCCACGGCGATCCCCAGGTGCTCCTCCACCCGCCAGATCCAGTCGGCGTTGCGCAGGGCCTGCGACTTCTGTTCCGGCACCGCGTTGCGGATCAGGGAGTACGTCCAGTAACTCACCGCGATCAGCAGGATCTCGAACCAGAGCCGAGGGCGTCGGGGCGTGCGAAGACGGCGCAGGAACCGCCCATTGCGGTCTTCTTGCTCGCCCGCGATGGGTGATGTGGTGGGCCGCTGCTGGCCTTCCAGTGTCGTCACAGTCATCTCACCCATAGGCGCAGAGTCTGCCAGATACCGACCCTCCGCCCGATCATCCCAAGGTCTGGTTCAGGTCGCATTCTCTACGCCTTACGGACGAGCGCGTCCCCGAGGGGAAGAAGCAGTTGAACCCCGAACGACCAGCTCCGGCATGAACACGAATTCGCTGTGCGGGGCGGGCGTGCCGCCGATCTCCTCAAGGAGTGTACGCACCGCCGCCTGCCCCATGGCCGGTACGGGCTTGCGCACCGTGGTCAGGGGCGGATCGGTGAACGCGATCAGCGGGGAGTCGTCGAATCCCACCACCGAGATGTCGTCGGGGACCTCGAATCCACGCTGCCTCGCCGTCCGTATCGCCCCCAGGGCCATCATGTCGCTCGCGCACACCACGGCCGTGCAGCCGCGGTCCATCAGCGCGGACGCCGCCGCCTGCCCGCCCTCCAGCGTGTACAGCGAATGCTGGACCAGATCCGACTCGATCTCCTCGGGGGTCAGGGCGAGCAGGTCCTGCACCGTGCGTACGAAGCCCTCGATCTTCCGCTGCACGGGCACGAACCGCTTGGGGCCCAGGGCGAGTCCGATCCGTGTATGACCCAGGGAGACGAGATGGGTCACCGCCAGGCGCATCGCCGCCCGGTCGTCCGGCGAGATGAAGGGCGCCTGCACCTTGGGGGAGAACCCGTCGACCAGGACGAACGGCACGCCTTGCGCGCGCAGCTGTTCGTAGCGCTGCATGTCGGCGGAGGTGTCCGCGTGCAGGCCCGAGACGAAGATGATGCCGGAGACCCCGCGGTCCACGAGCATCTCCGTGAGCTCGTCCTCCGTGGAGCCGCCCGGCGTCTGCGTCGCGAGGACCGGCGTATACCCCTGGCGGGTCAGGGCCTGCCCGATGACCTGGGCGAGCGCGGGGAAGATCGGGTTCTCCAGCTCCGGCGTGATCAGCCCGACCAGACCCGCGCTGCGCTGGCGCAGCCGCACCGGGCGCTCGTAGCCGAGCACGTCGAGTGCGGCAAGCACGGACTGGCGGGTGGCACCGGCGACGCCGGGCTTGCCGTTGAGCACCCGGCTGACCGTCGCCTCGCTGACCCCCGCCTGCGCTGCGATGTCGGCCAGTCGCGCGGTCACAGGATTGGACTGTACCGGTCACATCTCAGGCTGCCCACCAGACCGTTGAATCTGCCGGGAGGATCGTCGTGTCGGCGCCGGGCGCCGTCTCCGCGCTCGACAGGAGCACGGTGCCGGTGCCGGGGGTGGGGATCGTGACGGGTGCGGAGCCGATGTTCACCGTGCAGACGACCGAGCCCCGCGGGGTCGTGCGGCGGAAGGACAGCACGCCCTTGGGTGAGTCGAGCCACTCCACGTCGCGTCCCGCGCCGAGGGCCGGGTGTGCGCGGCGTACGGCGAGCGCGCCGCGGTAGAACTCCAGGGCCGACGTGGGGTCGCCGTCCTGGGCCTCGACCGTGAGCTCCTGCCAGTCGGCGGGCTGCGGCAGCCAGCTCGGGCCGCCCTCGGCCGGGCCGAAGCCGAACGGCGCCCGCCGCCCCGACCACGGCAGCGGCACCCGGCACCCGTCCCGCCTCCCGTCCTGCCCCGTGCTGCGGAAGAACGCCGGGTCCTGGCGCACCTCGTCCGGAAGGTCGGTCACCTCGGGCAGGCCGAGCTCCTCGCCCTGGTAGATGTACGCCGAGCCGGGCAGCGCCAGCATCAGGAGCGTGGCCGCCTTCGCCCGGCGCAGACCGCGCGCCGCGTCGCCGTCGGCCAAGCGGGTGGAGTGGCGCACCACGTCGTGGTTGGAGAGCACCCAGGTGGCGGGCGCCCGCACGGCGTTCATCGCGTCGAGGGAGCGGTCGATGACGGCGCGCAGCTCGGCCGCGTCCCAACCGGTCGTCAGATACTCGAAGTTGAAGGCCTGATGCAGCTCGTCCCCGCGCAGGTACCGCGCGCTGCGCTCCACGGTCGGCGTCCAGGCCTCGGCGACGGCGATCCGCTCGCCCGGGTACTCGTCGAGGATCCGCCGCCAGCTGCGGTAGATCTCGTGCACGCCGTCCTGGTCGAAGTAGGGGACGGCCTGCTTGCCGAGCAGCTTCACCTGCTCCCCGTGGCCGATGTCGGGCAGGCCCGCCGCCTTGACCAGGCCGTGGGCCACGTCGATGCGGAAGCCGTCGATGCCGAGGTCGAGCCAGAAGCGCAGGATCGAGCGGAACTCGTCGTGCACCGCCGGGTGTTCCCAGTTGAAGTCGGGCTGCTCGGGCGCGAAGAGGTGGAGGTACCACTCGCCGTCCGGCACCCGCGTCCAGGCCGGGCCGCCGAAGACGGACTCCCAGTCGTTGGGCGGCAGTTCACCGTCCTCGCCCTTGCCCGGCCGGAAGTGGAAGCGTCCCCGCAGCGCCGACCCCTTGCCCTCGCGCAGCGCCCGCTTGAACCACTCGTGCTGGTCCGAGCAGTGGTTGGGCACCACGTCGACGATCACCCGCAGTCCGAGCGCGTGCGCTTTCCGTACGAGGTCGTCGGCGTCGGGCAGGGTGCCGAACACGGGATCCACCGCGCGGTAGTCGGCCACGTCGTACCCGGCGTCGGCCTGCGGGGACGCGTAGAAGGGGGAGAGCCAGACGGCGTCCACGCCGAGCCGCTTCAGGTGGGGGAGGCGGGCCGTGGCGCCCGGCAGATCGCCCATGCCGTCGCCGTCGCCGTCGGCGAAGCTGCGCGGATAGATCTGGTAGATGACGGCGTCGCGCCACCACTCGCGGCGCGCGGAGTCGTCGGACGGGGCGTCGGCGGGAAGGGCGGCGGTGACGTGCTGGGTCATGAGTCCCTCAGGAGTACGGGGGGTGTGCGGCACTCCGGTGAACGCCGCACGGAAGGCGAAGGTCACGAGGGGCGTCCTCCGCGCGCCCCGACAGCGACCGAGGGTACGTCGGCCGCGTACGGCGAACTGCTGAGGATTCGTGCGACCGGCCCCGCCCCCGGCCTCCGTACGGCGGGCGAGGGGTGACGGACGCCGTTCCGCTCGCCGACGGGGTGTGCGCGGGCGCCGGGGCCTTCGCGCTGCGGCCCCGCGCTCTCCTCGTCGTCCTCAACGCCACCCCTGGAGTCTGGAAGCAGCAGGTCACACAGGCGCGGGGGGTCTCGTGCGCGCCGGGTGCCGTACAGGCCGAAGCCGGAGATTCTACTGTCAAGCGGCGTGTGGACGGGTCGAGTTCGAGGAGCTGTACCGTTCCGGGTCGAGCTGTCGCCGTCTTCTCCCCGGGGGTGCGGCGGGGCGCTAACTTGTTGGGGCAGGCACGAGTCGGCCTGCCTCGTCCCGCGGTGAGGGGCTGTCCCGCGTGAGCGTCAAGGGCAAGGCAGTGAGCACGGTCAGCACGGTCCTGGTGGTCGACGACGTGCCCGCAAGCAGGTACGCGCTGAGCGCGGTCCTGCGCAGGGACGGACACCGCGTCCTGCTCGCCGCGAGCGCGGGCGAGGCCCTGATCGAACTCGACGTGCGGATGCGGGCGGGGGACCTGCCGGACGTGGCCCTCGTCGACGTCGGCCTGCCCGACATGAGCGGCTATGAACTCTGCCGCCGCATGAAGCAGTTGCCGCCCATAGCGGCGCTGCCCGTCGTCCACTTCTCGGCGGCGGCCCGCCCGCCCGCCGACCGGTGCCGGGGGCTCGACGCCGGGGGCGAGTCCTATCTGACGGTGCCCGCCGAACCGGAGGAGATCCAGGCGGTCGTACGGGCCGCCGCGCGCGGGGGTCGCTGCCGCAGTGATGCCCAACTCCGGGTCGGGCGCCTGGCGTTGCTCGCCGGGACGATCCTGGACGTGCAGTCCGCGCGCTGCCTGGGTGAGCTGGCCGAGGCGGCGGCCGTGGGCACGGCGCGGCTGACCGGCGTCCCCGCGACGGTGTTCGTGCTCGGCGAGGACGGAGAGCTCCACCTGGGCTTCTCCCGGCGCAGAGCCGCCGAATCGCTGCCGGACGCCGGGGCGCACGAGGCGGTGTCCCGGCTGATGCAGCGTGTCATGTCGGGGCGTACGGGCGTGCGGTACTCGGTCGTGCCGGCTCCGCTGTGGCCGCCGGGGTTCTTCCGCCCGGTGGGATCCGCGGCGCACTGGGGCGACGGGACGCCGGAGGACGCCGGGCTCGCCCTGGCCCGGCTGAGCCAGGGGCGCACGCTGGTGTGCCTCGCGACGCCCGCGTACCAGCAGGAGCCGGCCGGTGAGACGGGGCACCTCGTCGAGCGGCTCGCCCACGCCACCGCACTGGCCGCGGAGCCGCTCCTCATGTACGAGGAGGAGCGCCATGTCGCGCTGACCCTCCAACGCAGCTTCCTGCCCGCGCAGTTGCCGGAGCTGCCCGGCACGGACGTCGTCGTCCGCTATGAACCGGCGTCGCGCCAGGCGGAGATCGGCGGGGACTTCTACGCGGCGCTGTCCACGCCCGCCGGTGTCCTGACCGGCATCGGTGACGTGGTGGGGCACTCGCTCGAAGCGGCCACCGTGATGGTCGAGATCCGGCACGCGCTGCGCGCGTACTGCGTCGAGGACCCCGACCCCGGAGTGCTCGCGTGGCGCCTGGACCGGATGCTGCAGCACTACCACCCGGGCGTGACGGCCACGATGTGCCTGAGTCTGGTCGACCCGGCCACCGGACACACCCGGATCGCCAACGCGGGCCACATCCCGCCGCTGGTGGTGCGGGACGAGGGCGCTGCCGTGTACGTCGAGGCGAAGGGGCCGCTCCTGGGTCTCGGGCTCGGACTCGACCGGCCGCCGCCGAGCGAGGTGGTCCTCGCGCGGAGCGAGCGCCTGCTGATGGTGACGGACGGGCTCATCGAGACGCGGGGCACGGATCTCGCGGTGTCGATGGAGCAGTTGCGCCTCGCGGCCGCGGGCGCGCCGCTGGGCGTCGCCGCCCTGTGCGACACGCTCCTGGCCTGCTTCGGGCACGAGCGGGAGGACGACATCGCGCTGCTCGCGCTGCGCAGGACGGGCTGAGGCGCCGCGCGGGACGGGCTGAAAGAAACCGCCGCATGGACCTGTACCCACGGGCCTACCCGTCAGTACATTGACGCCATGTCTAATACGCAGAGCCGGGAGCCGAAGCCCGTCGCGTCCGAGCACATACCGCTCAAGGCACGCAAAGTCTCCTTCTCCTGGGAGGACACCCCGCTGCACTGGGTGCCGGGCGACCCCTTCGCCACACACACGATCAACGTGCTGCACCTGCTTCTCCCAGCGGGCGAACGCTGGTTCGTCCACGTGTACAAGCAGGTCCTGCCGTACATCCGTGACGACCGGCTGCGCGAGGACGTGATCGGCTTCATCGGCCAGGAGGCCATGCACGCACAGGCCCACGACGAGGTCCTTCCGCACCTCAAGGAGCAGGGCCTGGACCCCACGCCCTACACCGCCCAGGTCGACTGGCTCTTCGAGAAGATGCTCGGCGACCGGACGCTGCCGCCCGGCAAGGCCCGCAAGTGGTGGCTGATGGAGCGCGTCGCGATGATCGCCGCCATCGAGCACTACACCGCCTTCCTCGGCAACTGGGTCCTGAACGCCGACGAGCTGGACCGCAGGGGCGCCGACCCGACCATGCTCGACCTGCTGCGCTGGCACGGCGCGGAGGAGGTCGAGCACCGCTCCGTCGCCTTCGAGCTCTTCATGCACGTCGACGGCAGCTACCGCCGCCGCGCCCGCACCTGGGCCACGGCCTTCTCCGCCCTGGTCTTCCTCTGGCAGCGCGGCGCGCGCTTCTTCATGGAGAACGACCCGACGCTCATCGGCGGCAAGGCGTCGTTCAAGGACTTCTACCAGGGCGGCAAGAAGGGCACGCTGCCCACGACCCCGGACATGATCCGCTCCATCCCCCGCTATCTGAGCCGCGCCTACCACCCCTCCCACGAGGGCAGCACCGCACAGGCCGTCGCCTACCTCGCCTCGTCCCCCGCCGCCACCGCGGCCGAGGCCGCGACGGAATCGCTGCCGAAGGGAGCGCACTGACATGCCTCGCATCCGCACCGTCCTGCTCGTCACGGGCGCTGCCCTGCTCGCCAAGCGGGCCATGCGGCGCCGCATCGACGCGTCCCCGCTGTGGCCGCTGCCCGCCCTGGAGGAACCGGTCTCGGGCCGCCCGCGCTCGCGCGCCCTTCGGCTGCTCGTCACCCGGCACGAGACGGTCGCCGACGGCGTCGTACAACTGCGCCTGGAGGGCGACCACTTGCCCGCCTGGGAGCCTGGCGCCCACCTGGACCTGGTCCTGCCGTCGGGCCTCGTCCGCCAGTACTCACTGTGCGGCGACCCGGAGGACACCTCCTCGTACACCGTCGCGACCCGTCTGATCGGCGAGGAGCAGGGCGGCCGCGGCGGTTCGCGCGAGGTGCACGAGCAGCTCCAGGAAGGCACGGAGGTCGAGGTGCGCGGCCCGCGCAACCGCTTCCCGCTGGCCGACGCCGATGCGTACGTCTTCGTGGCGGGCGGCATCGGCATCACGCCGATCCTGCCCATGCTGCGGGCGGTCGAGGCCAGGGGCCATGAGTGGCGGCTCCTTTACGGGGGACGCTCCCGCGCCTCGATGCCCTTCCTGGAGGACGTGGAGAAGCTGGCGGGCACGACCGCGGGACGGCTCACGGTCGTCGCGGAGGACGAGGGAGGCCGCCCGGACCTCGCCGCCTTCCTCGCGGACCTGGCGCCCTCCACCGCGGTCCACGTCTGCGGCCCCGAGGGCCTGATGGAAGCCGTGGCGGCGACGCTGCCCGAGGGCGCCGACCTCCACCTGGAGCGCTTCACGCCCCACACCTCCGTGGACGGCAACGCCTCCTTCGAGGTGGAACTGCGCCGCAGCGGACGGACCCTCTCCGTGGCCGCCGACACCACGGTCCTGTCCGCGGTGCGCGCCGAGCTGCCCAACACCGCGTACTCCTGCGAGCAGGGATTCTGCGGGACCTGCCAACAGCGGGTTCTGGAAGGGGAGATCGACCACCGGGACGAACTGCTCACGGACGCCGAGCGCGCCGACTCGATGCTGATCTGTGTGTCGAGGGCGAGCGGCGGGCGAATCGTCCTCGACATGTGAGACATGTGGCGAGAGATGTGAACAGTTCGGGCGGACCGACCCCTTGGGCGGCCGGATCTGCTCGGTAAGGTGTTCGCATGACTACCGGGGTGCGCCGCAGAATGGGTGTCGAAGAGCGGCGGCAGCAGTTGATCGGGGTCGCGCTCGACCTGTTCAGCCACCGCTCGCCCGACGACGTGTCCATCGACGAGATAGCGGCGGCCGCGGGCATCTCGCGACCGCTGGTCTACCACTACTTCCCGGGCAAACTCAGCCTGTACGAAGCGGCGTTGCAGCGGGCGGCCGACGATCTGGCCGACCGCTTCGTGGAACCGATGGAAGGCCCCCTCGGGGTTCGCCTGCTGCGCGTGATGGGCCGCTTCCTGGACTTCGTGGACGGCCACGGCCCCGGCTTCTCCGCGCTGATGCGCGGCGGCCCCGCCGTCGGCTCGTCCACCACCAACGCGATGATCGACTCCGTGCGGCAGGCGGCGTACATCCAGATCCTCGCGCACCTGGGCATCACCGACCCGCCCGCCAGGCTCGAACTGGTGGTCCGCTCCTGGATCTCGCTCGCCGAGTCCACCGCGCTCATCTGGCTCGACGGCCGCCGCATCCCGCGCGCCGAACTCGAACTGCAGCTGGTGCACGACTTCGCGGCGCTCGCCGCGGTGAGCGCCGCGTACGACGAGGAGATGGCGGGGATCCTGCGCCGCATCCTCGCCGAGGAGCCGCCGGAAGGCCCGTTCACCGAGCTGATCACCCGCCTGATCGGCCTTGTCCCGCAGGAGCAGAGCAGTTGACCCACCGCCTGGCCGGCGAAGAGGACATCCCCACCCTCGTCGCCCTCTACGACGGCGCCGCGCACTGGATGCGGGACCGGGGGATCGAGCAGTGGAAGCCGGGCGAGAAGGGCCCGGAGCACTTCCGCGGGCGCATCGCCTCGGACGAGGTCTGGCTCGCCTACGACGGCGAGATGGTCACCGGGGCGTACGAGGTGTGGTGGTCGGACGAGCCCGCCTGGGGCGAACAGCCGCCCGTCGCGGGCTATGTGCACCGCCTGATGACGCGACGCGGCGCCCCGGCGGGAACGGGCCGCGCGATGCTGGCGCGCGCGGAACGGCGCATCGCGGAGGCGGGCCGTGACCGCTGCCGCCTGGACTGCGTGTCGTCCAACCCGCGGCTGCGGGAGTACTACGAGGCGGCGGGCTACACGGTGGTGGGGGAGCTGCCGGGGAAGGTGGCGGCGGACGGGAGCACGTACGGCGTGACCCTCCTGGAGAAGGACCTGCGCGCCTCGGTCCCGTCCGACGCCTGACGCTTGACGTCTGGCGCCTCAACGCAGCGTCGACACCTTCGTGCCGTCCGCGAGCCGTCCCGTGAGCCCCGCGCGGGCGCCCCGCTCCAGGGGCGCGGCCAGGGTGTTGCCGCGGGTCAAAGCCCCTCCGGCGGCCTTGACCGAGACGACGTCCCTGCTGCCTGCTCCCAGCAGGTACCAGTTCCCGCCGCGGGACTTCCACCGCACTCCCGCGAGCACCGAAGGCTCCCGCGCCCCGCACGCCGCCGAGTCCTCGGCCTTCGCCGCGACGGCCGCCGCGCCCGACGCCTGGAACTGCGCGAGGGCCCGGCCCCCTTCGCCACGCCAGGTGTCGGCCCGGGTGCAGAGCCAGGCCGCCGAGCCGTTGGCCTCGGGCAGCGCCTGACGCGCGTACTGCCAGGAGTTCACGGACCGCACGCCGTTCGAGCGCGCGGCGGCGAGCGAGCAGGCGGTCGACGACCAGTCCACGGCCGACGCCTCGCGCGGGGCCTGCGGGCGGCCCGCGGTCAGATGGGCGGGGACGAGTTCGCCGAGGTCGGTGGAGAGGCGGTTCGTGCCCGTGTCGTCCCGCAGCTGGAGGGCGTTCCAGGACGTGCACTTGCTGGCCTGCGCCGGGCTGGCGAAGGGCCCGGTCACGCCCTCGCCGTCCCGCTCGAGGGGGGTGGCGCTCGCGCCCGGCTTCAGCAGGTCGCGTACGCCGACACCGCCCACCCAGGGCGCGGTCAAATACCGCACGTTGCCGTCGACTCGGTTCAGGACCACGGCTCCCGCCTCGGTGCTGGTCGCGCCGTCCACGCGGGCGAAGTCGAGCGCGGCTCCGCTGGTGCCGTCCTTCGGCTCTGCGTACCGCACGATGCGCAGGCCGTCGTAGAGGAGCACGACGCGGGCCGCGTCGACCTCGCCGGCGAAGAGGAGCTGCGCGGGCCCGGGAGGTGCGCCGGCCGCCGTGCCGGGCGTGGCGGAGACCTGCACCGACTCGCCGGGCCTCGCCCAGACGGCCAGGGCCCGCCGCAGCAGGGCCTCGTCGCCGGTGAGCGCGCCCCTGGCTGGCCACACGGAGAAGTCCGCCCGCGCGGAACGCTTCCACGCGCCGGCGGCGACCTTCGTCAGCTGCCCCGGGTCGAGCGCGGCCTGCCCGGCCGGATTCTTCGCGTACGGGGGCGCGGCGGCGCCGTCGGGCCCCCACCCGTCGCCCGGAAGTCCCAGCAGGGCCCCGCAGACCAGGGCCGCCGCGAGCGCGACGCCCGCGGCCTTCATGTGCTGCCTGCGGCGCATCAGATCGGTGGGCCGCGCCTGAAGGGAACAGGGGTCGAACTCGGGGGACTTGAGCAGGTCGTACGCCGCTTCCACGCCGTCGGCCTCGGCCAGCGCGGCGGCCGGCTCGTCGACTCCGGCGGCGTCGAGCACCTTGCGGACGTCGCCGTCGGGGAGCCGTTCGAGACCCCGCAGCACATACGCGGCCCGCGCGGCGCCCGACAGGGCCGAGAGCCGCTGGTCCAGGGCGAGTTCGTCGGCGCCGCCCGACCGCGGGAAGAGCCGAAGACCCCATACCTGCGGAAGGAGCGGCGGCAACTGCGCGCGCTTGGGCCAGGCCTTGCGCCGCAGGGGGAGCCCGGCGTCAAGCGCGGTACGGACGACGCGCAGCCGTACGTACGCGTACCCGGGGTCGCCACCCCGCCCGTCCCCCGAGCGCTGTACCGGAATGTCCTCCGCGTCGTCCGGCCTGCGGCTGCGGGGCAGCGCGCGCTGGGTCAGCGCGTGGGCGGTCAGGACCCGCCGGTTGCGCCCGAGGCTGGGCGGAAGGATCAGGTACGCGAGCCGCACCAGGCGCGGGTAGTGCTCGACGAGGGCGGCCTCGGCCTGCTCGACATCGACGACGCCGGAGAGATCCTGGGACGGGGCGGGGGACTTCACATTCGACGACACGTTCAGCAAAACGAGCGAATCGTCAGTTGGTCACCTCTCGGTGAGCTCTCGCGCATAGTTGCCCATGGACCTCTGATACCGGGGGAGATGGGGCGCGAGGGCGCCGAGCACGAGCGCGAGGCCTTCGCGCTCGCGGCCAAGACTGGCGAGACAGAGGGCGAGCGTGGCCCGCACGGCGTCGTCCAACTCGTCGCTGGGGCCGTCCAATTCAGCAGTGAGCAGCGCGACGCCCTCCTCCGGCTGCCCGATGTTCCGCAGCGAACTGGAGAGTTGGATGAGGGTGCGCCGCCGTCGATACCCGTCGATCCCGCGCTCCAGGGCCTCCCGGTACAGGGGTACGGCACGGTCGGAGTGACCGGTGGAATCGAAGGCACAGGCCCGCTCGAAGGGGGCGACGGGACTCCCCTCGGGCAACTCGTCCACCAGGGCGTCGATGACGCCCCGGAACTCCCCGGCGCGGTCCTCCCCGTACTCGTCGAATGCGCCCCACGCCACGTCCAGCCGCTTCTCCCACGCCATATCCATGGCCACACTTTCGCATGACGTGACGGGTGCCGCGGGGAATTGTGCTGCCCCCCCCGGCACCCCGAGCCGCGTCCGCGTCCGTGTACCTCAGTCGATTCCCCACTCACTGAATTCCACGGTCCCCCGCCCTCCGTCGCCCCCATTGGTCGCACTCATGAACAGCCCCACATCCTGCGCCGCCGCGGCCCCCGGCACCTCCACACTCGCCACCACCCGCCAACTGGCCCCGCCGTCGGTCGAGCACGACCCCGTCATGACGGCACCCTCCCGTCCGAGGCGCAGCAGCACCGGCGCCTTGATCCCCGTGATGCGCTTGTACGTGTCCAGCGTTCCGTCGCCGTTCGTGTCGTACGACAGGACCACCCCGTTCGCCGGCGTGACCGCCAGGTCGACGAAGCCCGGTGAACCCGCCACCCCCATCGCGTTGCGCGCGATCAGGCCCGCTCTGGCCCAAGGGCCCGTCACCGCCTGGGAGTCGACCCGGACCGTCACCGTGACCCCGTCCCGCAGCGCACCCTCCCGGTACAGCGTTGCGAACTCCGTCGTGCCCTTCCACAGGTCCGCGCCCGCGCCGTTGATCGCGTAGCGGCCGTCCAGCTCGCCGAACACCGCCGCGTTGTTCGTGAACTTCCGCCAGCTCGGCCCCACCGGGCCCGCCTCGAACAGCACGCCCTCGTGGACGGCGCGGACCCGCCGCTCGCCCTCGGGCCCGTACCGCACCTCGATCTCGTACGGAAGCGGCCGCAGCGGACGGTCCAGAGGCGTGTCCGGTGCGCTCGCGCGCCACGCCACCTTGCCCGACCCCGCCGGAGCCACCCGCGGCAGCGACACCGGGCCCGACGGCTCCGCGTCGATCCCGCTCAGCCGGAAGTCGACACGGCCCGTGGCCCGCAGCCCGTTGACGTTGCGGAAGACCGCCTCGACGCGTGCACTCCCGCCGGGCGGAAGCGACGGCGGGTCGGCCACGACCTCCAGCGACCCCTGGTAGGGCGCCCGCGCCAGCACGTCCCTCACCCGTGAAGCCGTCCGGTACGCGTCGCCGAGGCCCCGCAGCGGATAGTCCTTGCGCTCCCGGGTCCACGGCTCCTCCACCGCGAACCAGTCCACATCGCGGGGCTCGCGCCCGGCGTCCAGCGCGTCCGCCAGTTCGTCGAGCCACTTCTGCCACCGGGGGACGTAGAAGTCGGCCATCAGTCCGGCCCATTCACGGTTCCCGTACTCGTGCAGCTTTCCGCCCTCGGACGTCGCCCGGTCGCCCCACACCGTGATCAGCACCTTGGCGGTCCGCTCGAACTCCGCACGCTCCGCGTCAGTCGTGCCCATCCGGCGCGCGGACTCCACCCAAGGGCCAAGGAGGAACGCCGGGTTCGTGCCCACCAGCTCGTCCGACAGGCGCATCAGGCGCAGCCACAGCGTCGACAGTGTCCGGAACGTGGCCGCGTCCTTCCGGCCGTACGCGGCCCGCAGCTGCGGCAGCAACTGCCGGCTCCGGTGCGCGAGGGCCTGCCGTGCCACGTCCACCACGTCGTACCGGTACGCGGCGCTGCCCCGCAGCGCGCCACGGACCCCGAGCAGACCGGTGAGCGCCGCGTCGAAGCGGCCGGGGTCGTACGTCAGGGCACGCGGCGCGTACTCGGCGGCGCGGTTCGCCGCCAGGTCGGGGCGGGCCGCGAACAGCGAGTCGTGCGGGTCGCTCCGCTCGACGGCGGTGTGCCGGTAGGCGGTGTCGTGCAGCGCCCGCCAGGCGCGCCCGGCGTCGGCGTCACGCCCTCCGTAGCGGAAGCCCGCGTAGCCGTCGAACCAGGACCGGAGGTCCAACTTCTTCTCCGACCAGGCCAGTTCGGAGAAGAGCTCGAAGGCGGCCGGATCCCGGTCCGTCGCCTCCGGCATGAAGGCCGTCCCCGCGAGCGCGCTGCCGCTCTTGTCGCGCCACGCGAAGAACTTCTCGTTCCAGATGTGGGCGCGGGCACCGATGGTCGTACGGCCGCCGAAGTTCGGGATGGTGCCGAACGCGTACGGCGTGCCGCCCCAGTCCTTCTCGCGGTCGGTGACGCTCGTGAACCGGTCGGAGACCCCGTCCACGATCAGCATGCGCCGCCGGTCGATCGCGTCGAGCAGGGCAGGCAGCGGATTGGTCTCCCAGCCCAGGATCACCCAGGTCGCACCGGGGCGCGCCTTCCGCAGGGCCGCCTCCACGCCGCGCGCCGCGTCCGGCACCGGGACGTCCCCCGCGGTGCCGCCCTCGTGCAGCAGGTCCATCTTGAAGTTCTCTGCGGCTCCGAAGAGCTGCTCCTGGTGCCGGTAGAAGGAAGCGGCGACCTTCCCGAAGGACGCGGTCCTGGGGTCCAGCCAGTCGGGCCGCTTGAAACCGTGCCAGGTGCCCTGCGGCACCACCCGCGCGTCCCCGCCGTTGCGTGCCACGAATCCGTCCGGGACGTGCCCGTAGTAACCCGGGAGCACCGGCGCCATCCCCAGCGAACGCAGCCGGTCCACGATCCTGCGCCCCAACTCGGCGCGCTTGTCGATCAGTTCGGCCGACAGTGGGCCCCCGTACCCGGACAGGTTCTGCAGCAGCCACCACGCCTGGTGCGACGGCGCGGGCAGCCACGCGCGCGCCTCGGCGTCGCTGTAGCCGAAGTCCTGGAGAACCCGGTGGTAGACGGCCTCCGACCCCGCGATCACCAGGACTTCGTTGCAGCCGTGCAGCGCGAGCACGTCGATCATGCGCTCCCAGTACGCCCAGTCGGCGTGCGGCGCGGTGTACCCGTCGTTCGTGTCGTTCAGGGCGAACCGGTGCGCAAGCGCGGTGAACCGCTCCAGCGGGCGTGACGGCGCGGGCAGCTTGCGCGGCAGGTCCAACTGGTCGCCGTTCCAGGCGATGTGGGCCCCGCAGACGTACTTCAGATACCAGTGGACCCCGGTGAGCAGCACGGCGGGCGTCGTGCCGGACACATCGACGCGCCCCGTCGTGCCCGAAACCCGGAACCGGTCCGTTCCGCCCTTCGCGGGGACGAGTCTGAGACGGAACTGTTCCGCGTGATGCGGCAGGAGTCTGTTGAGTGCTGAGCGCGCGGAATCCGTATCGAGGGCGAAGGCGGGGCCCTTGACGGGCCCTTCGGCGGCGTGGGCCGGAACCGCCACCCCGCCGACGGCGGCACCGAGGCCGATGGCCCCGGCTGTGCCGAGCACGGAACGTCGGGACGGATCGGTCATGTGTACCCCCTGGGTCGAATGGTGCGGCGCACGGTATCCGTGCCGCGTCCTGCGCTCAACGGTGCATACGGACATGGCGAGTTCACCTCGCCTGAAGGGACTGGTGGGACGATGAAGGCAGCGCGGAAGACGCTTGCGGGCGCGAGCAGGGGCATGCAAAGGCGCATGCGTACGGGCATGGGTGTGGGGATGCTGCTGGTACTCGTGGCGTGCGGCTCGGACGGCGACGACGCGGTGCCTGACACGGCGAGCGGCAGCCTGGAGCAGCTGGCGGCCAAGGCGCGGTGCGAGCCCGACATCCAGACGGATGCGGCCGAACTGCGGCAGGCCACCTGTGACAAAGGTGCCCGCCGCTACGTCCTAGTAACCTTTACAAATGCCCGTGGCCAGGCCGAATGGTTCGACGAGGCGACCGATTACGGCGGCACGTACCTCATCGGCAAGAAGTGGATCGCGGTCGGCGAGGAGAAAGTGGTCATGCGGCTGCGCGGCCGGCTCGGTGGGACGGTGGAGAAGTCCTCGCACCACTCGGGGAGTAGCGGTGGTGGGGATCACGAGGACAAGAGCCCGGGGCATTCGGGCCACTCCGGTCACCACACGAGCTGACCGCGCAGCGGTATGGGGGTCAGCCTGCGTACTGAGCCGATCAGTTCGGCTCAGTTGCAGCGCTTGCCGCTGTTGATGCACTTGGCGACGCGCTGCATCAGCCTTTCGTCGAAGACGTTGATGAAGTCACCGTGGTCGGTGATCGGTTTGTGCAGCTGCTCGGGGAACGAGTCGACGGCGAATCCCGGGCCCGGCGGTACGTCGTACACGATGCGCTGCACCAGCTGCGGAATGGCCTTGAACCCCTGCGGGCACGCGCCGCTCTGCTCGTCGGCGAAGGCCACATGCGTACGGTGGTTGGCGCTGTCGGTGTTCTGACCGTCCCAGCAGCTCTGGAAGTTGAAGGTCCGCACGACCTGGCTGCCTTCGGGGCAGATCGGGTACTTGTCCTTCAGCTGGCGGTCCTCGAAGCCGGTGCAGCTCCAGGACGCGTTGGCATTGGCGTCGCCATTGGTGAGGGCCTTGGCGTCACCGGTGATGATGCGCAGGAAGCGCGGCATCGCGACGACCTTGCCCGTCGGATTCCCGGCGAATTTCAGCGTGACCGACGACGGCGTCTGGATCTCGCCGACATTCTGGTCCTTGCCGCCGCCGTCCGCCTGGGCGTCGTTCTCGTCCTGTCCGTTCTGCAGCCTCAGGACCGGCCAGTAATAGGTCGACTTGTCCCCTTGGTTCTGGCATGTGGTGTCGCCATTGGCGAGATCGTCATCACTGGAGAAGGCGTCCGTGGCCTGATTTCCGATGTAATCGTGCATATGGTGAGCGCCATTGCTCACGCCGGGTGCGGCGATGACATTGTCCGGATTGAACTTGCCGTTCTCGTTCGTCCCGCATTTCGTGGTGAAGGTGCCGCGTGACGCGCCGCGCTGTTTGTCGGGGCGGTTGACGTTGGGCTGGACGGAGTTGATGTCGACGAAGTCGCCGGCCTCGGGTCCGTTGCCGTTCTGCTGGTCCGGAGGCTGCTGTGCACCGTCGTCCGGCGGCTGCTGCTGGTCGTCGCCGTCGCCGGGCGGCTGCTGGCCGCCGTCCTGCGGAGGCTGCTCCTGGCCGTCCCCGTCCTGCGGGGGCTGCTGCTGCCCGGCCGAGTCGTCGGCCCGCATGGTGCACGGCGCCATGCCGTCGATCCCCTGGGGCGGTTGACCTCCCGCCTGGTCGATCGACGAGCCGATGCCCTCGATGGTCGGCCGCCGCTGCTCCTCAAGGGGTTCGAGCACGGCCTTGGCCTGCTCGGTGTCCTGTGCGTCGGCGAACTTCTCGTACGCGGCGGTGATCTGGGTGTCCAGCTCCGCGAGTCTGCGGTCGACGTCCTCGCGGGCGTCGTCCGGCACGTCGGAGAGCTGGGTGCCGACGTCCGGGCAGCTGATGGTCGCGAGGCCCAGGTTGTCGCCCTGCGCGCCCGACTGGGTCCTGGCGGACGGCGAATCGGGGCTTTCCCCGGCGTTCGCGTAGACATTCACCGCGACCATTCCGCCGCCGCCCAGGATGAGAGCCGCCGAGGCGGCGATCGCGCGCCCGGCGAGTTTTGATCGTTTTCGTGATGTGCGTCGTGGTGTGCGTCCCATGGGACTACGTACGCAACAGGAGCCGACCCTGTTCAATCACGCGCGGAATTGCTCCGCAATCCCTGTGGTGTTCGGTTCGGCGATCCGCTCAACGCTCTTGATCCAGATAGGCGAGTACGGCGAGGACCCGCCGGTTGTCGTCGTCGGAGACCGAAAGGTCCAGCTTCCCGAAGATGTTGGACGTGTGCTTGGCGATCGCCCGCTCCGTCACGACGAGTTCCCCGGCGATCGCCGCGTTCGACCTTCCCTGCGCCATGAGTTCGAGCACCTCGCGCTCGCGCGGCGTCAGCTTGCCGAGCGGCTGGTCCGCCGAGCGCCGCGACAGGAGCTGCTGGATCACCTGCGGGTCCATCGCGGTACCGCCCGACGCGACCCGGCGTACGGCGTCGATGAACTGGTCGGCGTCGAAGACCCGGTCCTTCAGGAGATAACCGACCCCGCCGTTCCCGTCCGCGAGCAGCTCGCGCGCGTACAGCTGCTCCACGTGCTGGGAGAGCACGAGCACGGGAAGACCCGGCCGTGCCCGTCGCGCGGCGAGCGCGCACTGGAGTCCCTCGTCCGTGTGGGACGGTGGGAGCCGTACATCGACAATGGCCACGGCATCGTCGTCCGGCTCCAACTCGGCCAGGGCCTTGGTGAGTTCGGGCCCGGTCTCGACAGCGGCGGCGATCTCGAAGTCGAATGCCTCCAGCATCCGGACCAGACCGTCACGCAGCAGGAAGAGATCTTCGGCTAGGACAACTCGCAAGGGATCTCCATGGTCACCATGGTCGGGCCGCCCGCGGGACTGCTGACGGCCAGTACGCCGTCGAATGTACCGAGTCGGCGTTCGATCCCGCTCAGTCCTGACCCCGCCCCGATGGACGCGCCGCCCTTGCCGTTGTCGGTGACCGCGATGCGCAGCATGCCCTGTGCGTGGTGGATGTCCACCCAGACGCGGTCCGCGCCCGCGTGCTTGATGGTGTTCGTCAGGGCCTCGCTCACCGCGAAGTACGCGGCCGCCTCCACCGGTTCATCGGCCCGCCCGAGCAGCTCCACGTCCACGTCCGTGCGCACCGGAAGGCGCAGGGCCAGGGCCTTCACCGCGTCGCCCAGGCCGCGCTCGGCGAGCACCGGCGGGTGGATGCCACGGACCAGGTCGCGCAGCTCGGTCAGCGCCTCGCCGGAGTTCTGCCGGGCCTTGGCGATCAGTTCCTTGGCCTTGGCCGGGTTCTTCTCGATCATCGCCTCGATGGTGCCGAGGTCCATGCCCATCGCGACCAGGCGGGCCTGCGCGCCGTCGTGCAGGTCCCGCTCGATGCGGCGCAGTTCGGCGGCGGAGGAGTCCACGGCGTCGTGCCGGGTCTCGGTCAACCGGTCGACACGGAGGGCCAGTTCACGCTCCCGCATGGAGACGGTGGGCGCGAGCAGCGAGCGGGTCAGGAGGAAGTGGGCGCGCAGGATGGCGGGGCTGGAGAAGATGCCGACGACGCCGAGCGCGGTGCCGAGCAGGGCCGCCATGTTGGCGTCGGTCTGCGAGGTGACGTGGATGAAGCCGTACCACTCGCCGCCGCCCGCGTCGTAGATCGGCTTCCAGACGCCGAGGGCGAGGACGTAGCCGTACAGCGGGTAGAGCAGCAGCGCGGGCGCGAAGATCACCGTGACGTAGCCGGCGGTCATGTCGACGAGGAGCCACTGCAGGTCACGCCAGGTCGCCGGGTCCTTCAGGAGCAGCGAGGTGCGCTCCACCTGTCCGGTGACGCCCCTGCGCAGGTCCGCGGGGAAGGGGCGGTAGGGCCGCGGGATGTGGACGTCCGACCACGCGCCGGCCTGGGCGCGGCGCAGGTCGGCCCACTTGCGTACGCCGGTCAGGACCAGCGGGGTCGTGAAGACGCCGATCCCCAGCGTGATGAAGGCGATGGACAGGACCGACAGTACGAAGAGGGTGATCGAACCGGCGAGCATGATGACCGAAAGGAAGAGCCCCCGGGCTCCCGCGATCACGGATTCTCGGACCCTCGTCATTTTCTGATCCCCATCTCTTCGAACGGCATGGCCACATTCTCGCCGCAGGGATCGGTGCGGGTCATTGGGTCCGGCACCCGAGCAGGGGGTGTACCTGACGACACCCCCGCACCTCGCCCTGTGCTTCGGACAGTGGGGGGCTCGGCGGCTGGGTGGGCGGGCCGCCGATTTCTAGCGTTGTCCCCGTCATCAACCGGCTTATCCAAAGCTTACTTATGGGGGCGAAACGCCATGAGGCCAAACCTCGCGGCACGACTCGGCGTGTGGAGCGCACACCATCGCAAGACGGCCATCCTCGGTTGGCTGCTCTTCGTCGTGCTCGCCACGACCATCGGCGGGGCCTCGGGCATGGTCACCGCGTCCGACGACGAAATGGAGGTCGGCGACGCGGGCCGGGCCGCGACGATCCTCAAGGACGCGGGCGTCGAGGAGCCCGCGGGCGAGCTCGTCATGGTCAGTTCCAGGACGGCGGACGGCTGGCGGGGCGCGGCGAGCGACCTCTCCAAGGCCTTGAAGGCCACCGGCGAGACCCGGGAGATCCAGGCGCCGCTGCCCTCCGATGACGGCAAGGACGGACTGCTCCGCTTCGAGATGAAGGGCAAGTCCGACGAAGCTGCCGACCGCGTCCAGCCGGTGCTCGACGCGGTGCAGAAGGCCAAGGACGAGGGCGCCGCGAACGGCATCGCCGTCTACCAGTTCGGCGACGCCAGCTCCGAGAAGCACCTCGGCGACCTGCTCTCGGACGACCTCACCAGGGCCGAGTTCACCGCGGTGCCCCTCGCGCTCGGCATCCTCCTGGTCGCCTTCGGGGCCGTGGTCGCGGCGCTGCTCCCGGTCGGCCTCGCGCTGACCGCGTGCATCGGGGCCTTCGGCCTGCTCTCGCTCGCCAGCCACCAGCTGCACCTGTTCGAGACGACGTACTCGGTGATGTTCCTGATGGGGCTCGCGGTCGGCGTCGACTACTGCCTGTTCTACCTGCGGCGCGAGCGGGACGAGCGGGCGGCGGGGCATGACGCCGAGACGGCGCTGCGGATCGCGGCGGCCACCAGCGGGCGGGCCGTGCTGGTCTCGGGCCTCACGGTGATGGTCGCGATGGCGGGCATGTTCCTGTCCGGCCTGCTCCTCTTCAAGGGCTTCGCGGTCGCCACGATCCTGGTGGTGTGCGTGGCCATGCTGGGCTCGGTGACGGTGCTTCCCGCGCTGCTCTCCGCACTCGGCGACCGGATCGACGCCGGCCGCATCCCGTTCCTGAACCGCAAGGGCAAGAAGGGCGCGCACGCCAGCGGCGGCATCGCGGGCAAGCTCCTGCGGCCCGTCCTCGCCAAGCCGAAGTTCTTCGCCGTCGGCTCGGCGGTCCTGCTCCTGGCGCTCGCGGCGCCCGCGCTCGGCATGAAGACCGAACAGCTGGGCCTGGAGAAGCAGTTCGGCTCGGACGCCCCGCTGTCGGTCTCCTTCCGGGAGATCACCCAGGAGTTCCCGGGCGGCCCCGCGCCGGCCCGGGTCGTCGTCAAGGCCGACGACATCGGGTCCAAGGAGATGCGCGCCGCGCTGGCCGCCGTGGTGCGGGACGCGGGCAAGGGCGCCGAACTCACCGTCCACAAGGACGCGGGCGTGGCCGAGATCGACGTACCGCTGCCCGGTGACGGCAGTGACGCGAAGTCGAAGAAGGCGCTCGGCGAACTCAGGGACGACGTGGTCCCCGCGGCCTTCGACGGCCTGGACGCGGAGGCCTACGTCGGCGGAGACCTCGCCTCGTCCGAGGACTTCAGCGACCAGCTCAGCAAGGGCATCGTGCCGGTGTTCGCCTTCATCGCGGCGGTGACGTTCCTGCTCATGCTCTTCAGCTTCCGCTCGGTGGTGATCGCGGTGACGTCCATCGCCCTCAACCTCCTTTCGGTGGGCGCCGCCTACGGCGTGATGACCGCGGTCTTCCAGCACGGCTGGGGCGCGGAGCTGATCGGCTCGGAGCAGGTGGGTGCGATCGAGAACTGGATGCCGCTCTTCGTCCTCGTGGTGCTCTTCGGCCTGTCGATGGACTACCACGTCTTCGTGGTCTCGCGGATCAGCGAGGCGCGGAGTCGGGGCCTGGACAACCGCGCGGCGATCCGCGAGGGCATCACGCGGACCGCGGGCGCGGTGACGGGTGCGGCCGTGATCATGGTGGCGGTCTTCGGGGTCTTCGGCACCCTGTCCATGCAGGACATGCAGCAGATGGGCGTGGGCCTCGGCGTGGCGGTCCTGCTGGACGCGACGGTCGTACGGATGGTGCTGCTGCCGTCCCTGATGACGCTCCTTGGCGAGCGCAACTGGCGTACGCCGCGGGGGCTTTCGTGGCTTCCTCGCATCTCTCATGGCGAGGCGCCCGCAGCAGCGGGGCAGCCTGAGCCCCGGCCGGTTCCGTCGGCCACGGTGTAGCTCCGCTGGGGGCGCGGTGATCTGCGGGCCGGCTGTGGCTGGTCGCGCAGTTCCCCGCGCCCCCGCCTTGTCTCCCGCTAAAGCCCCAGCGCCTTCGCTTCCTTCTCCGGGGCCAGGCCCACCACCGGGCGGTCGGGGCGCTGCGGGGCCACTCCGCCGATCGACCGGAGCCAGGCCCATGTGTCCGCGACCGTCTCCGCGACCGGCCGCGCACGGAGCCCCGCGGCCGCCGCCTTCTGTGGCGACGTGCGGTGCATGGAGTCGTGCATGTCGCCCGGCGGGGCCCACACCGGCAGCTCCATCCACGGCTCGATGCCGTGCTCGGAGATCACCGAGGGGTCGGTCCACCGCAGCTCCACGTCGTCCGCGCCGGCCACGGCCACGCACGCCTTCAGTAGCTCTTCCGTCGTCGTGTGCGCGATGGGGGAGACGATGTTGTACGGGCCGTGCAGACCCGCGAAGGCCGCGTCGAGAACCCACTCCGCGAGGTCCCGCGCGTCGATGTACTGGAGGTCCAACTCCTGTGGCCCCGGGGCCAGTACGGGACCGCCGCGGGCGACGCGATTCAGCCACCACGGAAGCCGCCCGATGTTCTCGTACGGACCGAGGATCAGCCCCGCACGGGCGAGCACCGTGCGCTCGGCCCCGAACTCCGCGAGCGCCGCGAGCTCCCCGCCCCGCTTGTCCTCGGCGTACGCCACCGCGTCCGCGCCGGGATCACCCTCGACGAGAGGGTGGTTCTCGTCGGAACCCGCCGCGATCGGCCATTGGTACACGGAGACGCTCGACACGTACACGTACCGCCCCACCCGCCCCGAGAGCAGCCGCGCCGACTCGCGCACAGCCCGCGGCGCCCCCGACCAGGTGTCGACGACGACGTCCCACTCGCCGTCGGAGGCAGCGAGCGCGTCGAGGCCGCCCTCCGCCGTACGGTCACCGAGCAGCGACACCGCACCCGCGGGCGCCTCATGGCGACCGCGGTGGAAGACCGTCACCTCCCAGCCGCGCGCAAGGGCCGACTCGACGACGGCCCGCCCCACGAACTCCGTACCACCCAGCATCAGAAGTCTCATGCCGACGACTCTGCACGCCGGGAGCCGCCCGGGGAACAGGTTTCTGCTAGTGGCAGAGCCCGGCCCCGGGCGGAAAGTCCGAGGTCAGCGGGTCGTCGGCGGTGCGTACTTGTAGCCCACGCGCCGCACCGTCTGGATCGTCTGACGGTGGTCGGCGCCGAGCTTGCGCCGCAGCCGCGCGATGTGGACGTCGACGGTGCGCCCGTCGCCCACGTGCCCGTACCCCCACACCGTGGTCACCAACTGGTCGCGCGTGTGCACCCGGTGGGGGTGGGCGACGAGATGGGCGAGCAGCTCGAACTCCAGGTACGTGAGGTCGAGTTGGCGGCCGTCGACGTCCGCCGCGCGCTGCACGGTGTCGATCCGGACAGGCCCGCCGGAAGCGGGCCCCCGCGCCTGACCGGCGGGCGCGGCGGGCTGCAGCGGCTCGGGCTCGGCGGCGGCGGCGTGGGGCTCCTGCCCGGCCGGTACGAGGACCAGGTAGCCGATCATCGGCGGCTGGCCCGGCAGCGTGGGCAGCGTGTGCTGGGGCGCGGGCAGCCAGGTCGCGCCCGGCGGCAGGAAGTCGGTGATCTGCACCACCTCGTCCGGGGCGACGGCCCGCAGCCGCCCCCGGCCGGGGCTGGTCAGGGGCGTGGCGGTGGCAGTGGAAGCGGTGGACGCCGAGAAGGTACGGGAGTTCGCCATGGAGGTCAGCTCTTTCGCGCGGAGGAGTCGTCAGTCGTCGAGGACGTACGTACGTCGTGCGCGTCAGGCGAAGGCCGGGTGAACGGCTTTAGAGGGCCTGCGCGTTCCTCGCGCGGCAACACACCCGGTCGAAGTCATGGTGCTGACGGGAAGGCCAGAACGGCTCGAGGTCGTGGTGACGACCCGTCGCGGTGTTCCCGTAGCTGCCCATGACCCCATTGAAGCAGATGGGAGGGGCCGCGGTCGTTCCCTCTCGCACGCTGATACGCCTCCTTGGACAACCCTTGGCGTGAATTGGTCCCTCCGGTCCCGCCTGCCGAAGTCCCGCATGCCGAAGGGGGCGCCCACCGGTCCGGCGGGCGCCCCCTTCGAAATCCCGCGGACGGGCGGGGTCAGACCTGGCCGGCCTTCTCCAGGGCGGTGCAGCACGTGTCGACGAGCAGCCGCGTCACGACGTACGGGTCGACGTTCGCGTTCGGGCGGCGGTCCTCGATGTAGCCCTTCTGCTCCACCTCGACCTGCCACGGGATGCGGACCGAGGCGCCGCGGTCGGAGACGCCGTACTTGTACTCGTCCCACGGGGCGGTCTCGTGCAGACCGGTCAGGCGGTCGTCGATCCCGGCGCCGTAGTTCTTGACGTGGTCGAGCGGCTTCGAGCCCTCGCCGAGGGACTCGCAGGCGGTGATGATCGGCGCGTAGCCCTCGCGCATCGCCTTCGTCGAGAAGTTCGTGTGCGCGCCCGCGCCGTTCCAGTCGCCCTTCACCGGCTTCGGGTCGAGGGTGGCCGACACCTTGAAGTCCTCGGCGGTGCGGTAGAGCAGCCAACGGGCGATCCACAGCTGGTCGGAGACCTCCAGGGGCGCGAGCGGGCCGACCTGGAACTCCCACTGGCCCGGCATGACCTCGGCGTTGATGCCGGAGATCCCGAGGCCCGCCTTGAGGCAGTTCTCCAGGTGCGCCTCGACGACGTCACGGCCGAAGATCTCGTCCGCGCCGACGCCGCAGTAGTAGCCGCCCTGCGCGGCCGGGAAGCCGCCGACGGGGAAGCCGAGCGGGCGGTCGCCCTCGAAGAAGGTGTACTCCTGCTCGATGCCGAAGATCGGCTCCTGCGAGGCGAAACGGTCCTCGAGCTCGGCGAGCGCGGCACGGGTGTTGGTCTCGTGCGGCGTCATGTCCGTGTTGAGGACCTCGCACAGCACGAGTACGTCGTCGCCGCCGCGGATCGGGTCGGGGCAGGTGAAGACCGGCTTGAGTACACGGTCGGAGGCGTGACCCTTGGCCTGGTTGGTGCTGGATCCGTCGAAGCCCCAGTTGGGGAGCTCCGCGCCGTCCGCCATGATCTTCGTCTTCGAACGGAGCTTGGCGGTCGGCTCGGTGCCGTCGATCCAGATGTACTCAGCCTTGAAGGTCACGGGGGCCATCCTTTAAATGCTCGGTACGGCGCAGAACGTGCGGGTGCTGCGGTGCCGTGGTGATGCGGGCAGCCTGCCAACGGGCGATTTCCCGTCCATTGCTCGAATGTGAACCCCGTGTTACCTGCGGTGCGTGTGGCTCACTTCACGTCCCGCGTCATGACCGGTCACTTGATGACGGCGTTGGCCGCCGCGATGAGCAGCCCGATCGCCGCGTCCGCCAGGCCGAGCAGCACGGCCGAGCGCCGCCGGTAGCCCGCACGGAGCGCGGCGAAGGTGCCCCAGGCGAGGAGGAGGGCCGCGTTCAGGAGGAGCGCGGTGTAGGTGACGGGCGCCTCGGGCCAGCCGAACGTTCCCGCGAGCAGCAGCAGCCCCACGGTGGGCCAGCAGGCGACCACCACCGGCCACTCGTCCATGAGCTCCCACGCCAGTTGCCGCCACCGGTGCAGGCCCGATCCCGGGCGGTGCGTGGACATGTGGTGCGCGTATCCGTGCGCGAGGGCGGCGGTGCCCGCGGTCACCATGATCCAGGCCGCGTCGTAGTAGGGCGTGTAGGCCTGTGCCTCCGAGTGCAGTGCCGCGATCAGCGCGCTCGCGAGGATCGTGCCGTATACGCCTCCAGCGGTCAGGTTCCGCACGGTGCGCTCCTCTCCGTTCCCCGGATCCGTCGTCCGGCCGGCGGCGTGTGGAGTGCCCAACGCTATGGAGGCATATGTAACGGTTTGACGGAGATGGCTCATCGGTCGGCAGTCATCTGCCCCGGGCTCGTCCCCGCACCGGCGGGCATCGGTGGCTACCGGGACAGCGCGTCCCGTACCGCCTCCTCCGTGCGCCCCACCACGGCGGTGCCGTCGTCGGCGGTGATGATGGGGCGCTGGATGAGCTTGGGGTGCTCGGAGAGCGCCGTGATCCAGCGGTCGCGGCCCGAGGCGTCGCGCGGCCAGGCCTCGCGGTCCTTCAGGTTCAGCTCCTTGGCGGCGTCCTCCTGGGTGCGCGTGATGTCCCACGGCTCCAGGCCGAGCCGCTCAAGGACGGCGCGGATCTCGTCCTCGGTGGGCACGTCGTCGAGGTAGCGCCGGACGGTGTAGTCGGCACCCTCCGCGTCGAGCAGCGTGAGTGCGCCGCGGCACTTCGAACAGGCGGGATTGATCCAGATCTCCATGCCGCACACGCTACCCGCGACCCATCCGTCACACCGCCTCAAAGGCCGTCTGGCCAGCGGCGATTGTCAGTGCCCGGCGGTAGAATTGAAGCAATGTTCGAGGGTTCCCGACGGGGGTTCCTGATCGCGACAGGAGGATGCCTGTGCCCGCTGCCGCACTCACATCTAAGTCGAAGCGCAACGCTTCCCGGCCCGTGTTCATCGACCCGACGTACGCACCACTGGAGAAGCGACCGCTCCCCGCGGGACGGCCGCGCGAGTGGTACATCACGCACAACCGGCGCCTGAAGGCCATGCGCCTGGCGATAGCCCTGCTCGACTCGGGCGTCTATCTGGCGAACCAGGCCAACAACATCAGGATCCGGAGCATGGCGGAGGAGGTGGGAATCCACCCGCCGTCGGACATCACCTGCCACATGGTGCGCGCCCTGATGCGGTACAGCCGCTGAACTTCCGCGCGGACGCGTACGGGTGGGGGCCGGCGGTCCCCGCCCGTACGCGTGGTTCATGCTGGCCGCATGACTCAGCCGGAAACCGCGCCCGCCCAGCAGGAGCCAGCAGGCGAGCTGCCGCTGCTCGTCACCGCTCAACTCCCGGACGGGGCGCGGTTTCCCGTCCGCGGCCTGCGCGGGAGCGGGGCCACGTCCCACCCCGCGCCGGCCGTCCTGATCCTGCCCGCCATGGGCACCCCGGCCCGCTACTACCGCGCGTTCGCACGCCAGTTGCACGCCGAGGGGCTCACCGCCCTGACCGTGGACATGCGGGGGCAGGGGGAGAGCACCCCGCGGGTCACGGACGCGGACGCCGTCGACCACGGCTACCGCACGATCGTCGAGCAGGACCTCGTGGCGGTCATCGAGGCGATACGGACCGAACTGGGCCCGGAGCCCGCCCTGTACCTCCTCGGTCACAGCATGGGCGGCCAACTGGGGCTCGTGCACGCCGCGTTGGGGATCGGCCCCGGAGTCGACGGAGTCGCCCTCGTCGCCTCGGGCTCCGTCTGGTTCCGCGCGTACGGTCCCCTGCGCGGGCCCCTGCTGCTGATCGGCGAGCTGTTCGCCGCGGCGGCGTCGACCCTGCTCGGCCGGTGGCCAGGGGTCAGGTTCGGCTTCGGCGGCAACCAGACCAAGGGGGTCATTCGCGACTGGGCACGCCAGGGGCGCACGGGCCGCTACTCGTCCCCGGGCTCCCCGCACGACTACGAGGCGGCCCTGCGCACCCTCGGCCTGCCCGTCCTCGCGGTCTCCGTGGACGGCGACACCTGGGCCCCCGCACCCGCTCTCGACCACCTCGTCGGCAAGGTGCCGGGCGCCCGCGTCACGCGCGTCCAGTACTCCACCCAGGAGGCGGGCGGCCGTCTGGACCACTTCGCGTGGACCCGGGCGGGCGGGGCGCTCGCCAAGAAGGTGGCGGCGTGGGCGGTCGCGGGCGGAAGCTGAGGTCCCGACACACGTGCGGGGACAGTTCACCCGTTCGGCGTACCCGGCATGCGTACGCGCCCGTGGCGGCATTGGCTGCTCCTGACGGGAGGCTGTAGCGGGGCTGCCGACGGAGAGGGGAGCGGGGCGATGACCACTCCGGACGAGCGTGCCCGGCAGGGCAAGGCTGCCCGCAAGCGCGCCTCCCGCTCCTCGCACGGGGCCTGGATACCCTCCGCCGACCGCGCCGACCCGGTGGCCGTCCTGGAGCGGCAGGGCGCGGGCCGCGTACAGGAGCTGCTGCCCATCCGGTACTCCCGCATGGCCGCGTCCCCGTTCTCCTTCCTGCGGGGCGCCGCCGCCGTCATGGCGGGGGACCTCGCCGTCCAGTGGAACACCGGGCTCACCGTCCAACTCTGCGGCGACGCGCACCTGTTGAACTTCGGCCTGTACGCATCACCGGAACGCGCCCTGCTCTTCGACCTCAACGACTTCGACGAGACCTGCCCCGGCCCCTTCGAGTGGGACGTCAAACGCCTGGCCGCGAGCATCGCCGTCGCATCCCGCGACAACGGCCACCCGGAGCGCGGAGGACGCGAGGCGTGCCTCGCTGCGGTGGCGGCGTACCGCACGTCGATGCGGCGTCTGGCGAGGCTCGGCGAACTGGCGGTCTGGTACGAACGGACCGACGCACAGGCCCTGTTGCCCCTCATCCGCTCCACCCGCCACCGCAAGCGCGTGGCGAGCACCCTGGACCGGGCCCGCCGCCGCACGAGTCTCCAGGCGCTCGGCAAACTGACGGAAGAGGTCGAGGGAGCGGCGGGAGGGCGCCGCATCATCCACGACCCGCCACTCATTCAACCGGCCGGCCCCACCGAACTCGCGGCCGTGCGCAAGATCTTCGGCGACTACCGCTCCACGCTCTCCGAGGAGCGCCGGCTCCTCCTCGACCGCTACCACTTCGTGGACGCGGCGCGGAAAGTGGTGGGCGTGGGCAGCGTCGGCACCCGCTGCTTCATCGTGCTCCTCGCCGGGCGCGACGCCGACGACCCGCTCTTCCTGCAGATCAAGGAGGCGGTCCGCTCGGTCCTGGAGGAGCACCTCCCCGCGGGTCCGTACGTCCACCCCGGGCACCGCGTGGTCGCGGGCCAGCGCCTCCTCCAGGCGGCGAGCGACATCTTCCTCGGCTGGATGACGGGCCCCCAGGGCCGCGCCTTCTACTGGCGTCAGCTGCGCGACATGAAGGGCTCGGCGGACGTCGAGGCCATGTCCGCAGCGGAGCTGCGCTCCTACGCCGGGCTCTGCGGCACGGCCCTGGCCCGCGCCCACGCACGCTCCGGCGACCGCATCGCCATAGCCGCCTACTTGGGCGCGTCCGACACGTTCGACCGCGCCCTTGCGGACTTCGCGCTGCGCTACGCCGCACAGAACGCCCAGGACCACGCGGCCCTGACCGACGCCATCGCCTCGGGCCTGGTGAACGCCGCAGGCCCGGACGCCGCCGGCGGCGTCCGGGCCTGATCCGAACGAGAGACCCTAGCGGATCTCGTCCGGGACCACCGTCAGCCACCGCTTGTCGGCGGTCACCTTCTGGCCGAGCTCCCGCTGCCGGTCGGCGTTCTTCTTCTTCATGCCGTCCAGCTGCTTCATGTAGTCGTCCTTGCGGTTGACCCAGACCCGCGCCCCGCCGTGCTCCACGTCCGCGGAGTGGAACAGCATCGGGCCGTCGCTCGCCGGGGTGTCGCCCGCCACCAGGACGGGCTTCTTCCACTCGTCGATGTACGTGTTGATGGCCGCGGGCTTGCCCTGGAACCAGGTCATCGGCGCCCACAGGTTCGGCGTCAGCTCACGCCCCGCGAGCTTCTTCTCGTCGAAGCGGCCCTCCGCGATCTCCTTGCGGGAGCTGGTGACCTCGCCGGTCTTGCGGTCCTTGAGCTGCAGGCCGACGCCGATGACGTTCTCGGGCTTCACGTCGTAGCCGTACTTCGGGTCGGACAGGACCATCCGCACCAGGTCCTCGCTGGCCGCGCTGACGACGTAGACCTCGATGCCGTGCTTCCGCAGCGACTTGTGGAGCTCCTGCATGCCGGTGAAGAACTCGGGGGTCTTGACCTCGGTCTTCGTCAGCTTCCCGTCCTCGTAGTACTCGGCGGGGATGGGCTTGTCGTGGGCCAGGAGCTCGTCGACGTACCCCTTGAGCTCCTTCAGCGTGAAGCCGGAGAAGATCTGCGCGGCCCACGGGTAGCAGACCTGGTCGTCGACCTCGCAGAGCCGGTTGTAGTAGCTGTAGAGGCTCTCCTTGTGCTTCGCCGTGTCCTTGAAGGGGATGATCTTCAGCGACGGGTCCATCGACTTGCGGGTCAGCACCCCCTTCATCTCCAGGAAGGGCAGGAGGGACTCCTCCAGGTCGTTGCGGTAGGTCGTGTTGTCCGCGTCGAAGACGGCGTACGCGCCCTTGTCCTCGTTCTTCGCGATGACCTTGCCCAGCTTCTTCGCGACCGGCTCGGGCCAGTGCGCCAGCTCGGTCGCGATCTTCGCCGAGGACTTCGCGGTCTTCGCTGAGGCGTCCGCCGCCGTCGCGTCCGTGCTGGGCCACAGCGCCGTCCCCGCGAGGACGGCCGCGGTGAGCGCGCCCGCCGTGCCGAGTACGGCCAGCTTGCCCTTTGCCTTTACTGCCATGCTTTTGTGCCCCCTGAGAGCGGTCTGCGCCCCGTCCGGAGCGGCGGGTCATCGTATGAGGTCGGGCGGCGGATTCCCATGATCGACATCACCGGACGCGGCGGGCATGGGAAGCGCGCCCGCGGGTAGTCGCGTCGGACGCCCGTCAGGCGTGAGGGCCTGCTCCGGAGCCGCGCCCATCGCATACTGGAAGGCATGGAGACCGTCTCCCGGGAGTTCGTGCGGGCCGCTCCGCGGCTCGACGGCATGGTGGTGTCCGCCGTCGGCTACCGCACGGCGGGGGAGAACCCCGGATTCCACCGCGGCCTGCCGTCCCCGTATCTGACGCTGATCTTCTCGCTGGACGGCCCCGTCGTCACCGGCGAGAGCCCCGAGCAGGCGGGCGGCCCCGACGCGTCCCGCACCGACATCGTCGTCGGCGGCCTGCACCAGTCCCCGGCGTACGTGGTGCGGCCCGAGCACGAGGCGGGCATCCAGCTCGCCGTGCACCCGCTCGCCGCCCGCGCCCTGTTCGGTGTACCGGCGGCCGAACTGGCCGACGACCTGGTGACGTCCGGCGCCGACGTGATGGGGCGCCGCGCCGCCGACGTACGGGAGCTGCTGTGCGAGCAGGGCGGCTGGGAGGAGCGATTCGCCTCCCTGTCCGCCTACTTGAGGCAGCGCGTGGCCGCCGAGGACACCGCCGGATCCGTACGCCCGGAGGTCGCGGAGGCCTGGGCCTGGCTGGCCCGGCACCGGGGCGTGGGCACCCTGCGCGGTCTCTCCCGGCACGTCGCGCTCAGCGAACGCCGCCTCACCACGCTCTTCCGCGCGGAGACGGGCCTGAGCCCCAAGCAGGCGGGACGCCTGATGCGCTTCCAGCGCGCCCGCGGCGCCGTCGCACGCTCGGTGGCGGCCGGCGTCGCTCCCGATCTGGCCCGCGTCGCCGCCGACTGCGGCTACTACGACCACTCCCACCTGGTGCGGGACTTCCGGCAGTACACCGGGGTGAGCCCCAGCGGCTGGCTGGCCGAAGAGTGCCGGAATATCCAAGCCGGGAGCTATGGCGGGGGCGAAGAGTAGGACCCATGAACACCACCGAGAAGCAGCAGCAGTCCCCTCCCGCCTCCGCCGGGCGCGCCCCCGCCGTCTGGCCCACGCTCCAGGCCCATGACGCCCCGGCCCTGATCGACTTCCTGGTCGGCACGGTCGGCTTCCTGCGCACCGCCGTCTACGAGGACGGCGACCGCGTGGCGCACGCCGAGCTCGACTGGCCCGAGGGCGGCGCGATCATGCTCGGCTCGTACGACGAGAAGTCCGAGGCCTGGTGCCTGAAGCCGGGCACGTTCGGGGCGTACGTCGTCACCGACCATGTGGACGACCTCTACCGGCGGCTCACCGTCGCCGGGGTCGAGATCATCCGTGAGATCGAGGACCAGCCGTACGGCAGCAGGGAGTTCGCGATCGCCGACCCCGAGGGCAACAAGTGGTCCTTCGGCACCTATCGCGGGGCGCCCAGGCCCGACAAATCGACCTGACCTCGCGTGATAGCTTGCGAACGCCAGTCAACCCACACCAGGGCCAGGGAATCCGGTGCGAATCCGGAACTGACGCGCAGCGGTGAGGGGGAACGGGCGGGGCCACGGCCACTGGGCGTCCACGGACGCCTGGGAAGGCGCCCCGCCCGGATGATCCCCGAGTCCGAAGACCTGCTGGCACCTTCGCTCGCGCACCGAGCGGCGGAGGTGACGAAGCAGGCCAGGCTCCGCGTATGAGCCGTGAGACTCAAGGGATCGTGTGTCCTCCACAGCCCGTCGTGTACGTATATCCGGCTTTCTCGCCACAGCCCTGGCCCTCACCCTGAGCGCCTGCGGCTCGCCGGGCGGCTCCTCGGACTCCGCCGGCTCCTCGGATTCCTCGGCCGAGAAGGCCGGTGGCTACCCGCTCACCCTCACCTCCTGCGGCAAGAAGGCGGAGATCAAGGCGCCGCCGCAGCGGGCGGTCTCCCTCGATCAGGGCTCCACCGAGATCCTGCTCTCGCTCGGCCTCGCGGACCGCATGGCAGGCACCGGCACCTGGACGGACCCGGTTCTGGGGGGCCTGGAGAAGGACAACGCCAAGGTCGAGCGGCTCGCCGACAGCTACCCCTCCTTCGAGAAGGTCCTCGCCGAGGAACCGGACTTCGTCACCGCCTCCTTCCTGGCGACGGTCAGCAAGGGCGGCGTCGCCGACCGCGCCAAGTTCGCCGAACTCGGCGTACCCGCCTATGTCTCGCCCTCCGACTGCGCGGGCAAGGACAACAGCGGCGACGGCGACGGCCGCCGCGACAAGACGCTGACCATGGACACGGTGTACGGCGAGATACGGGACCTGGCCGAGGCCTTCGGGGTCGAGAAGCGCGGCGAACGCCTGATCACGGAGCTCAAGGGCCGGGTGGCGAAGGCCAAGAAGACCATCAAGGTGAGTGAGGCGTCCGACACGACGCTCCTCTACTGGTTCGCCAACTCCGACGCGCCCTACATGGCGGGCTGCTGCGGCGCGCCGGGCATCATCACCCGCGAACTGGGCGTGAAGAACGTCTTCGACGACACCCGCGAGGAGTGGCCCCAGATCAACTGGGAGACGGTGGCCGACCGCGACCCGGACGTCCTGGTCATCGGCGACCTCACGCGCAAGTCGCAGACGGCCGAGAGCGCGAAGAAGAAGATCGAGTTCCTGGAGTCCAACCCGGTCACCAAGAACCTGACCGCCGTGAAGAAGAAGCGGTACGTGCTCCTGAGCGGCCAGGCCATGAACCCGACGATCCGCACGGTGGACGGCGTGGAGCAAGTCGCCGACGCCTTGCGCGAGTTCGGGCTCGCCAAGTGACGGGAGCCCTCACGGGCGGCCTACGGCAGACCCTGCTCTGGACGGCCGGCGTCGCCGCCCTCGCCCTCTCCGTGGCGGTGGCCGTCACCATCGGCCCCGCGGACATCTCCGTACCGGACGTGTGGTCGGCGGTGGCTGCGCACCTCGGCTGGGGCGAGGCCACGCTCACGCCCATCCGGGACGGCATCGTCTGGAACCTGCGCATGCCGCGCACGCTCCTCGCGGCGGTCTGCGGCGCCGGCCTCGCGGTCTGCGGAACGGTCCTCCAGTCCCTCCTGCGCAACCCGCTCGCCGACCCCTTCGTGCTCGGTGTCTCCTCGGGGGCTTCCACGGGCGCCGTCGCGATCGTCGTCCTGGGGGTCGGCGGGGGAGTGGTGTCGATCTCGGCGGGCGCCTTCGTGGGGGCCGTGTTCTCCTTCGCCCTCGTCCTGCTGCTCAGCCACACCCTGGGCGGGAGCGCCGACCGGCTGGTCCTGTCCGGGGTGGCGGCGATGCAGCTCTTCTCCGCGCTCACCTCGTTCGTGATTCTCACGGCGGGCGACGCGGAGACGACGCGCGGCGTCCTGTTCTGGCTGCTCGGCTCGTTGAGCGGGGTGGGCTGGACGGACGTGTGGATGTGCGGGGCGGTGCTCCTCGTGTCCCTCGCCATCTGCCTGGCGCACGCCCGCACCCTGGACGCGTTCGTGTTCGGCCAGGACGCGGCGGCGACGCTGGGGGTCCGTGTCGCCCGTACCCGGCTGATCCTGCTCTCCGTCACGGCCCTGCTCACGGCGGCCCTGGTCAGCAGCGCGGGCGCCATCGGCTTCGTGGGCCTGGTCCTGCCGCACGCGGCCCGCGCCCTGGTCGGCTCCGGGCACGCGAGGCTGCTTCCGGTCACGGCGCTCGCGGGCGCGGTGTTCCTGGTGTGGGTGGACACGCTGGCCCGTACGGTCCTCGACCCGCAGGAGGTGCCGGTGGGTGTGGTGACGTCCCTGATCGGCGTCCCGGCGTTCGTCCTGGTCCTCTACCGCACCCGGAAGACGACATGACTTCACGCTCGGACAGCACGCACACTCCTGCCGAACCCGGCCTGCGCGCCGACCGGGTGACCAGAGAGGCCGGCGGCCGCCTCATCGTCGACGGAGTGACCCTGGCCCCGCCCCCCGGAGCCACGGTCGGCCTCCTCGGCCCGAACGGCTCGGGCAAGTCCACGCTCCTGCGCATCCTGGCGGGCGTCCTGGCCCCCGCATCGGGAGTGGTCACCCTGGACGGCCGACCGCTGCGGGACGTGGGCCGCCGCACGGTGGCACGCCGGGTGGCGGTGGTGGACCAGGACGCCACCACGCAGGTCGAGCTGTCGGTGGAGGAGGTCGTACGCCTGGGCCGCATCCCGCACCGCAGGGCGTGGTCGCCCGCCACGCCCCAGGACGACGAGGCGGTGCGCGAGGCCCTGACCCGCACCGGTCTCGCCGACCGGTCGGGCCAGTCCTGGCACACACTCTCCGGCGGTGAACGCCAACGGGTCCAGATAGCAAGGGCGTTGGCCCAGACCCCCCGGGAGCTCCTCCTGGACGAACCGACCAACCACCTGGACATCCAGCACCAGTTGGACCTCCTGTCCCTGGTGGCGGACCTCCCCCTGACGAGCGTCATCGCCCTGCACGACCTGAACCTGGCGGCGATGTTCTGCGACCACGTACTGGTCCTGCGCGAGGGAGTGGCGTACGCGGCGGGCACGCCGGGCGAGGTGATCACGGAGGAGCTGATCGCGAAGGTGTACGGGGTGAGGGCGGTGGTGACGACGGCGGACGACGGCCCGCAGCCGCGCCCGTCGATCCGCTTCCTACGCGCCTGAGTTCATGCCAGACGCAGACGGTCGGCGAGACCGGCGGCGGCGAAGGCGGACACCAGCTCGTCCCGCCCCTCGGTGAAGTGGGCCCAGCTGTCGAAGTGGACGGGGACGACCCGGCGCGCCCCGAGGATCCTCGTGGCCTCGGCTGCCTGGGCGCTGTCGAGGACGATCGGCGCGCCGTCGAACAGGACGGGGAAGCGGGGAGCACCGGCGAAGAGGACGGCGGTGTCCACCGGGCCGAACCGTGCGGCGGTCTCCTCGACCGCGCCGAGTGAGGCGTTGTCGCCGCTGACGTAGACCGTGGGCAGGCCGTCGCCGGTCAGGACGAAGCCGACGACCTCACCGGCGATCGGTTCGACGTCCTCGCGCCTGCCGGGACCGTGGACGGCGGGCACGCCCGTCACGGTGACCTGTCCGCCGCCGGGCCTCTCCAGCTCGACGGACTCCCAGTCGCCGAGTCCCTTCACCTTGGTGCCCAGGCTCTCGCGCAGGCGGCGCCCGCCGCCGGGAGTGGTGAGGGTGAGCGGTATGCCGGCGAGCAGGGCCCGGCCCGAGGTGTCGAGGTTGTCGGGGTGTTCGTCGTGCGAGAGCAGGACCACGTCGACGGGGCCTAGGTCGTCGGGGGAGCCCGCGGCGGGCGCGGTCTTGGTGAGGGCGGGGCCGGCGGGGGCGGGGTAGTCGCCGGGTGCGTCGAAGGTGGGGTCGGTGAGGAATCTCAGACCGCCGTACTCGAAGAGGGCGGTCGGGCCGCCGAAGACGCGTACGGGGATCTGCTGGTCGGTCGTGCCGGTCGTGCCGGAAGCAGCCATGAAAGAAACACACACCTCACGGATGGGGACCTCACGAATGAGGCCTCACGAATGAGGGCCTCACGGATGGGGCCTCACGGATGGGGCCTCACGGATGGGGACCTCACGGATAGGAGACTTTCTATCCGTGATGAACCGTAGCTGTTTCTCACGGATGAAGGCAAGGCGTACCATGAGGCTCGTGAAGGAGACCGTAGAAACCGCGACCGCCGAACCGGCACCGCCGCCCGCGCCGGGCGCGGAGCAGTACGTGGCACTCGACTTTGCGAACAGCGCCCTCGCCCTGCCCGGCGGCCAGTTCACCGACCTCCTCGGCACCCCGGCGGACGCGAACCGGTGGCTTACCGAACGCGACCTGGCCCCGGCCGACGCGGGCCTCCAGGAGATGTGCACGGCACAGCTGCGGACCCTGCGGGAACAGATCAGGTCCCTCCTGGCAGCGCGGCTCGCGGGCTGCGCACCCCCGGCGAGCGCGCTGTCCGCCTTGAACGAAGCCCTGACCAGAGCGCCCGCGGCCTCCCTGCTGCACTGGGACCCCGCCCGCGGCCTGTACCGCGCGGCATCCCACCCCACGACCCAGATCGTCGAACACGCCCTGGCAGCGCTGGCCGCCGACACCGCGGACCTCCTGACGGCCCCGGAAGCGGACCGCCTCACGGCCTGCGGCTCCCCACCCTGCAACCGCTACTTGCTCCGCCACGGCCGCCGCCACTGGTGCTCGACCCGCTGCGGAGGCCGGGCCCGCGCGGCCCGCGCCTACGCACGACGCGCGCAGCCGAAGGCGGACTGAGGGCTCGGGGCAGACGCAAGCAGCGAGGGCCGCTGCCTCCCACCGGAGGCAGCGGCCCTCGCTGCTTGCGTCAGAGCTGGAGATGTCGCCTAGCGGGGCCGTGGCTCGTCGAGGTACTGGTCGGCCCAGGCGCTGATGATGTGAGCGGCCCGTTGCGCCTGCCCTCGCGCGGTCAGCAGATGGTCGGCGCCTTCGAGCGAGATGAAGCTTCGCGGGTGCCGTGCCTCCTGGAAGATCTCCGCGGCATTGGAGATGTCGACGGTGGAGTCGGTGGGCGAATGCGCGACGAGGAGCGGAAGGTCCACCTCGCCGATCCGGTCGCGCAGGTGAGCCCGGCGCACGTCCTCGACGAAGGCGCGCTTGAGAACCAGAGTCCTCCCGCCGACGAACCACTCGTGCGCACCGTCACTGAGGACCTTCTCCAGGACCGAGTCGTACTGCAGCTCGACGTGACTGGGATCGACGGGCGCCGCGATCGTGGCCAGCGCGCGCAGGCCGACGATCTCGCGCGCGGCTGCGATCGCGGCGGCACCTCCCCACGAGTGCCCCACCAGCAAATCCACCGGAGTCCCTCGCTCCGCCATGAAGGCCGCGGCACGGACGGTGTCCTGCACCTTGACGGTGAAGGAACCGTCCCCCCAGTCGCCCTCGGAGTCACCGATCCCGAGATTGTCGAAGCGCAGCATGCCGATCCCCTCGCGCGCCAACTGCTTGCAGACGCGCGAGGCGGCCGGCGACTCCTTGCCCAGGGTGAATCCATGCGCGAAGAGCCCCCAGCCCCGGATCTCGCCCTCCGGCAGGTCGATCACCCCGGCCAGCTGGGGGCCGACGACGCTCGGGAATCTCACTTTTTCGTTCTTCATCTGCGGTGCTCACCTAGGCAGGGACTGATCGTGGGGCAGGGAGACGAGAACGACACTAGCCGGTGCCGGCACGAGACCAACAGAACAGCGGGCCGCCTCCCCGTTCCGGGAGACGGCCCACTGCCCATGCTGACGCGGTGTCGGGCTCAGGCCGGGGGGCACCATCCGAGCAGCAGCAGCCCGCGTGCCAGGAGACCGACTCCGAGTTGGTGCTGCCGGTTGGAGTCGCGCGCTCCGGCCCGCAGTCTTCCCTGGGCCCGCGACAACGGCTTCCTCATTCCACGAAAGGTGTCAGAGGTCGCTCGTAAGCTCTGGAGCATGGGGAGCACTGGAATTACTGAAGCCGATGTCGACAAGGCGATGACCGTCGTCGAGAGCAGCAGACAGTCACTTCGGCGGGATGATCCCGCCGTGCAAGCACTTGCCGCAGCAGTATCCGTGCAGCGTCGCTTACAGGGAGAGGGGGCTGTCACGGACGACGAACTGCTAGGGGCGCATGACAACTTGCACTCAAGGATGCCGTACCGGCACGGGGGCTACCTGGAGATGCTGGCCGACGCGCTACTGGCCCGCGGGATAGTGCCCTCGCCCGGCGACTACGACGGTGACTGGTGGCTGTGGTGGCCCAAGAAGGGCCATGGGCCGTGTCGTGACTGCCGACAGCCTCGCTCACTGACACGCTACTCCGCCAAGTGGGGCAAGCCGTACAGATACTTGTGCGCACGCTGCCGCAAACAGGAATTAGCAGACGATACGGCGTATCTCAACAGCGTCACCGGGGTCACCCCAGAGGAAGGTGAGTCCGCCGAATCGCTCTTCACAAGACGTACGGCAGCTCTCGTCGGCCAATTGGGCAGCCAGGCGGCAGCAGCACCTGAGAAGCAAGCAGGTCGCCCGAGTGCCGAACAGTGGGGCGAGTACGTAGACCGGCTCATGGAAGTACTCGGCTCGCTCGACTGGGCCGGCTGGGCGATCCCGGACGAATACGATTCGGACTGGGATGCCGAAACCGGCCCGATGCTCTTCGCCACGCTGTGGCGTACCGGTGCCGCGCTAGACGTCGAGTACTACCCGCATGAAGGCCGGCTCCGGCTTCTTCCCTACGAAGACGTATGCGGCGACTTCCCGGAGTCCTTTGCCGCACTCGATGAAGAGGTCGAAATCGCGATTTCCCGCGAGGGCGACGAAGCCGTCACGGCAGTTCAGCATCGAGCCGGCGCGTTGGGATTGCTCGATGCAACTCGCGTCCGTGTGGTGGAAGGGGCTGATCCGGAGGCCGCGGAGGCGTTCGGAGCTGAGTCGCTCCGGTCCCTCTTCAGCCCGGCAGCCTCGTACCGGAAGATCCCCGTTGCCGACATTGTCAAGGAAGCTCTACAGCACCCTGATCTCAGCACCTATCTGCGCTGGGTTGTCGGTATGGCAGGCCGCGACGTGCACCCGGATCCGGTCCCCGATGCGGCGGCTCTGGGTATCGCGGCGTGGTGCTGGCGCAATGAAACGGCTGTGGAGGCTCACCACCTTCCCTCGGACGTGCAGATGGCTCGAGTGAACATCGCGGTGACTCGCGCGGTGCTGCCCCATGTCTGCCCGTACGAAGGTATCGACTGGGACGGGATCGAGCAGTCACTGACTGATGCAGACTGGGAACTCCCAAACGGTCGGACTGTCTCCTCCCTGTTCGGCGACGGGTGGCCGGAGGTGCAGTCGACGGTGCGCGAGCAGATCCGGAAATGGCAACGCCTCGACAGTGAACTTCTTGGTCCGGATACCACTTTGAGGCTGATGACGATCGGGGGCTCGACAAGCTACACATGTCACTGGTGGGGCCAAGGGCGCTGGCGCGCGATCTGTGAAGAGATCGTCCGCGATGCTGTCGAAGCTGGTTTCACGCTGCCGCAACCGTACGACTGCCGTGGTTCTGCTGCTTTGATCGACGACTTGGAACACCCTGACATGCAGTCCGACGCAGTGCTGGACTGGCTTATCGACATGCCCGAAGCCTCCGTTTCAGGGCCTCACGGATTGCGCCACCATCCAGCTACCCAGCCGCTCGTGCGCGAATACGATCCGTGGTGGGCGACGCCGGAGGAAGACTGACTCCGCAATCATCGGCAGTAGCCCAGTGCCCCTACCAGCAGAACGAGCGTCTACCTCCAGCAGAACCTGCTGGAGGTAGACGCTCAGGGAGCCCTTCGGCCGACGGCTTACCGAGTTCGAGCTCTACTTTCTAGATGTCGAAGTACAGCTCGAACTCATGCGGGTGCGGCCGCAGCTGGATCGGGGCGATCTCGTTCGTGCGCTTGTAGTCGATCCACGTCTCGATCAGGTCGGGGGTGAAGACACCGCCGGCCAGGAGGTACTCGTGGTCCGCCTCGAGGGCGTCGAGGACGGCCGGGAGGGAGGTCGGGACCTGGGCGACGCCCGCGTGCTCCTCGGGGGCCAGCTCGTAGAGGTCCTTGTCGATCGGCTCCGGCGGCTCGATCTTGTTCTTCACGCCGTCCAGGCCGGCCATCAGGAGGGCCGAGAACGCCAGGTACGGGTTCGAGGACGGGTCGGGCGCGCGGAACTCGACGCGCTTGGCCTTCGGGTTCGAGCCCGTGATCGGGATACGCATGGCGGCCGAGCGGTTGCGCTGCGAGTACACCATGTTGACCGGCGCCTCGAAGCCCGGGACCAGGCGGTGGTACGAGTTCACCGTCGGGTTCGTGAAGGCGAGCAGCGACGGGGCGTGCTTGAGGATGCCGCCGATGTAGTAGCGGGCGGTGTCCGAGAGGCCCGCGTAGCCCTGCTCGTCGTAGAAGAGCGGGTCGCCGTTGGCCCACAGCGACTGGTGGACGTGCATGCCCGAGCCGTTGTCACCGAAGATCGGCTTCGGCATGAAGGTCGCGGTCTTCTCGTTGCGCCAGGCGACGTTCTTCACGATGTACTTGAAGAGCATCAGGTCGTCGGCCGCGGCGAGCAGCGTGTTGAACTTGTAGTTGATCTCCGCCTGGCCGGCCGTGCCGACCTCGTGGTGCTGGCGCTCGACCTGGAGGCCGTTCTTGTCCAGCTCCAGGGAGATCTCCGCGCGGAGATCCGCGAAGTGGTCGACCGGCGGGGCGGGGAAGTAGCCGCCCTTGTAGCGGACCTTGTAGCCACGGTTGTTCTCGACCGCACCGGTGTTCCAGGCGCCCGCCTCGGAGTCGATGTGGTAGAAGCTCTCGTTCGCCGACGTCTGGAAACGGACGTTGTCGAAGACGTAGAACTCCGCCTCGGGGCCGAAGTACGCGGTGTCCGCGATGCCGGTGGACGCGAGGTAGGCCTCGGCCTTCTTGGCGATGTTGCGCGGGTCACGGCTGTACTGCTCGCCCGTGATCGGGTCGTGGATGAAGAAGTTGATGTTGATGGTCTTGTCGCGGCGGAAGGGGTCGACCCGGGCGGTCGACAGGTCCGCGCGCAGCGCCATGTCGGACTCGTGGATGGCCTGGAAGCCGCGGATCGACGATCCGTCGAAGGCCAGCTCCTCGTCAGGGTCGAACGCCGCTGCCGGGATCGTGAAGTGCTGCATCACTCCGGGCAGGTCGCAGAACCGGACATCTACGAACTTCACGTCCTCGTCCGCGATGAACTTCTTTGCGTCGTCGGCGTTCTGGAACATCCAACTCCTCCTACTCCCGGCCCCCAGGCGGGGACGGGGTTGCAGCTCGTTGTGCGGCCAGTGCGGTGGCACACGCTGGGACCCGACCATAGGGACGGGGGATTTCTCAAGCATGACCCATTTGTTTCGCCGAAGTTAACCGAGCCGGGTTCGAGCCGGGTGTCATTCGCCCTACCCCGCCCGTCCTCGGACGAAATCGGGCGCAGTACCGTGGACGGGTGGACAACAGGCAAGTAATCGGATCGTGGCTCTCCGGCCCTCGTGCGGCGGCAGAGGATGCGGGCGTCGACTTCGGATACCGCGGCGAGCAGCTCGGCCTGCCGGAGGAGGGGCCCGGCTCGATCGCGCGGCCCGGCCGGCGCATGGGCGCCGTCGTCGTCGACTGGGCACTGTGCATGCTCATCGCATACGGCCTGTTCGCTCGCGGTGACCAGCAGGCGATGGGCAACTGGGCGCTGGGCATCTTCTTCGTCATGACCGTCCTGACGGTCGGCACGGTCGGCTGCACCCCCGGCAAGGCCCTCTTCAGGCTCCGTGTCGTCGCCGAGGGCGGCGGCCGGCTCGGCGCCGTCCGGGTCCTCATCCGCAGCGTGCTGCTCTGCGTCGCCATCCCGGCCCTGATCTGGGACCGCGACGGCCGCGGCCTGCACGACCGCCTCGCCCGCGCCGTTCAGGTACGGATCTGAAACCCGGCTGAACCGGGCTGCACCCGGCTGAACCAGCTGCACCCGCGTACGACGAAGGCCCCGGAACCGATCGGTTCCGGGGCCTTCGTCAACGTAGGAGAAGACGGGAAAGGGAAGATGTCGACGTCGAAGAAGTCGCGGTCGAAGAAGTCGAGGTCAGCGCATCTTCGGTCCGCCGCGAGGCATCCGCATGCCCTTCGGCATCGGGCCCTTCGGCAACGGCATGTTGCTCATCAGGTCGCCCATCGCGCGCAGCCGGTCGTTCGTCGCCGTGACCTGCGGGCCCTGGAGGACGCGGGGCAGCTTCAGAAGCGTCGTACGCAGCTTCTTCAGCGGGACCTGGCCCTCGCCGGTGCCGACGATGACGTCATGCACAGGGACGTCGGAGACGACCCGCGCCATGCGCTTCTTCTCGGCCGCCAGCAGGCTCTTCACCCGGTTCGGGTTGCCCTCGGCGACGAGCACGATGCCGGCCTTGCCGACCGTGCGGTGCACGACGTCCTGGCTGCGGTTCATCGCCACCGCCGGAGTCGTCGTCCAGCCGCGGCCGATCTTGTCGAGCACCGCGGCCGCCGCACCGGGCTGGCCCTCCATCTGCCCGAAGGCCGCACGCTCAGCCCTGCGCCCGAAGACGATCGCCATCGCGAGGAAGGCGAGCACAAAGCCGAGAATGCCGAGATAGATCGGGTGACCGATCAAGAAGCCGATCGCGAGGAAGACACCAAAGGTGACGATTCCCACAGCCGCGATGATGAGACCGATCCGCGGATCGGCCCTGCGGGTCATCTTGTAGGTCTGGGCAATCTGCTTGAGTCGCCCGGGGTTCGCGGCGTCCGCCGCGGTTTCCTTCCTCGCCATGTCGTGAAGTCTACGTGTCCCTGGAAGTGACTACGACGTGCGGGTTGTCATCGCCTCTTCGAGCACGCGCAGCGCCTCTGCCCGGTCCTTGGCGCGACGCCGGTCGTCGAGCACTGACGTCCAGGCGTTGCGGCGAGCGGTGCGCTGGCCGCTGCTCATGAGAAGCGACTCGACGACGCGCAGCGCGTCGGTGACGGACGGGATGGCGGTGGCGCGAACGGGCGCGGCCTGCATGGTGGGGCCCTCCTGAGCGGCTATGGGTAGGGCTGTACGTGGGGTAATTCCAGGGTCACTGATTGGTGTTACCAGGGCGTGACCGACCGGTCAAACACGGATGAAGCCTTGACGCCGCACCCCGAAACATTGACGCGGCCCGTACGGTCCCCTCACCTGCGGGGACCGTACGGGCCGCGTCATCTCGGCCACTACCGGCCAGTAGTCACTTGTGCGCCGATTCACACAGTCGGGCTCTCGCCCGAAGCGCGAGCGCCGTCGGGCTCTCGCCCGCGATCACACCGCCTGCGAGGCGACGTACGCCCCACGCTTCTCGACCGCCATCTGGAAGAGGCGCCCGGCGCGGTACGAGGAGCGGACCAGCGGTCCCGACATGACGCCGGAGAAACCGATCTCCTCGGCCTCCTCCTTCAGCTCCACGAACTCCTGCGGCTTGGCCCAGCGCTCCACGGGGTGGTGCCGCGGCGTCGGACGCAGGTACTGCGTGATCGTGATGAGCTCGCAGCCCGCGTCGTGCAGCGCGTGCAGCGCCTCGCTGATCTCCTCGCGCTCCTCGCCCATGCCGAGGATGAGGTTCGACTTGGTGACCAGACCGGCCTCGCGGGCGCGGGTGATGACCTCGAGCGAGCGCTCGAAGCGGAAGCCGGGGCGGATCCGCTTGAAGATGCGCGGCACCGTCTCCACGTTGTGCCCGAGGACCTCGGGGCGCGAGGAGAAGACCTCGGCCAGCTGGTCGGGGTCCGCGTTGAAGTCGGGGATGAGGAGCTCGACCTTGGTCTGGCCCTCGGCGCGGTCCGCCGTCATCGCGTGGATCTGGCGCACGGTCTCCGCGTACAGCCAGGCGCCGCCGTCGTCCAGGTCGTCGCGGGCTACGCCGGTGATCGTGGCGTAGTTCAGGTCCATCGTGACGACGGACTCGCCCACGCGGCGGGGCTCGTCGCGGTCGAGTGCCTGCGGCTTGCCCGTGTCGATCTGGCAGAAGTCGCAGCGCCGGGTGCACTGGTCACCGCCGATGAGGAAGGTGGCCTCGCGGTCTTCCCAGCACTCGTAGATGTTGGGACAGCCCGCCTCCTGGCAGACCGTGTGCAGGCCCTCGCTCTTCACGAGGTTCTGCATCTTCGTGTACTCGGGGCCCATTTTCGCCCGGGTCTTGATCCACTCGGGCTTGCGCTCGATGGGGGTCTGGGCGTTCCGGACCTCCAGGCGCAGCATCTTGCGTCCGTCGGGTGCGACTGCGGACACATCGGCTCCCTGTAGCTTCGATTCTTCGGCGCACACCAGGGTACGCCCGTGATGTCGTTGGGCTTACGTTCGGCCAACCTCTGGCCGACGGGGTGCATTCCCACACGGCCCCGACGGCCCCGGCAGCCCGAGCTGTCTAGGCGGTCGCCTTCTCGGTTTCCGGGTTCTCAACCGTCGTCCCGACGGGCTTCTCGACGGTGCGCGGCTTGAGCTCCGCGCCCTCCAGGACCTCCCGCAGATGCTTCTCGGCGACGGGCAGGACGTCGGCGATCGTGACCTCGCGGCCCAGTTCGTACGAGAGCGACGTCACGCCGGCGTCGCGGATGCCGCACGGGATGATCTTGTCGAACCAGGTGTTGTCCGGATTCACGTTCAGGGCGAAGCCGTGCATCGTCACGCCCTTGGCGACGCGGATGCCGATGGCCGCGATCTTGCGGTCCTCCCGGCGCTGGCCCGCGTTGGACGGGGCGTACTCCGGGCCGTTGAACCGGGCGTCGAACTCGTCGTCCTGCGTCCGTGGATCGAAGTCCAGGGTCAGCCCGCCGAGCGCCGGACGCCGCTCCACCGGGTCGCCAAGGACCCATACGCCGCTGCGGCCCTCGACCCGGCTCGTCTCCAGGCCAAACTCCGCACACGTACGGATAAGTGCCTCTTCCAGGCGGCGCACATGTGCTACGACGTCCACCGGGCGCGGCAGCTTCTGGATCGGGTACCCCACGAGCTGTCCGGGGCCGTGCCAGGTGATCTTGCCGCCGCGGTCCACGTCGACGACGGGGGTGCCGTCAAGGGGGCGCTCGCTGTCCTGGGTGCGGCGGCCCGCGGTGTAGACCGGCGGGTGCTCGAGCAGCAGACAGGTGTCCGGGAGCTCGTCGGCGAACCGGGCGGCGTGCACGCGGCGCTGCTCGTCCCAGGCCTCCTGGTACTCGACCGAATCCGGGCCGAAGCCCAGACGGACGAACTGAAACTCACTCACGGCAAGTGCCTCCCTAGAACCTGCACCGTGCACATATCGCGCCCCCAGCCACTGTACGGGCCGCGGATTCTCGTCAGTCGTCCGGTCAATCCTCACACGATCGGATGAATGCGGGTCGAAGGCCGCGTCGAGGGCGGTGGGGGCCGCTACATTCACGCCGTTCACAGAGCCATAAGGGCTGCTCAAGGCAACGCCCGAAAGGCAGGAGACCGCACAGCTGATGACGGAACGACCTCCGCAGCGCACCCCCAACCGCCAGCTAGCCTCGCTCATCTCAGAAGCCGGGTTCTCCAATGCGGGGCTCGCGCGCCGCGTCGATCAGCTGGGCCTCGAGCACGGTCTCGATCTGCGGTACGACAAGACATCCGTGACCCGCTGGCTGCGCGGGCAGCAGCCGCGCGGCACCACCCCCGCCCTCATCGCCGAGGTCTTCACCCGGCGGTTAGGGCGCCGCCTCTCCGCGCAGGATCTCGGGCTCGACGCGTGCGCGCCGGTGTACGCCGGGCTCGAGTTCGCGGCGAGCCCCGAAGAGGCGATCGACATCGTCGGCGGGCTCTGGCGCAAGGACTCCGGAAGCCATGCCGAACTGCGGAAGATCGCGTTCACCCCGGCAGGACTCGTCGTCCCCAGCAGGGACTGGCTGATCGGCCGCGCGGACGACCGCGTGGGCCGCGGTGACCTCGGGCCGAGCACCGGCCGCGTGCCCACGCAGGGCCGTCCGGCCATACCGCGCCAGCGCAAGGAGCCGGAGCGGGGCGTCGGGGCGAAGGTGACCAGCGGCGACATCTCGGCCCTGCGCTCCGTCGGCGAGCTCTTCCGCGCGCTCGACCACGCGTACGGCGGCGGGCACGCCCGGCAGGCCCTGGTGCGCTATCTGGAGCACGAGGCCGAGCCGATGCTGCGCGGCTCGTACGGCGAGCAGGCCGGGCGGCGGCTCTTCGCGGCCGCCGCCGACCTCACCCGGCTCGCGGGCTGGACGTCGTACGACATCGCGGCGCACGGTCTCGCCCAGCGCTACTACGTCCAGGCGCTGCGGCTCTCGCAGGCGGCGGGCGACCGTGCGTACGGCTCGTACGTCCTGGTCACGATGAGCCGCCAGGCCGTCTACCTCGGGCACGGCAGAGAGGCGGTGCAGCTGGCGCGGGTGGCCCAGCAGGGCGTCGGCTCCTCCGCGCCGCCCGTCGTGCAGGCCCTGCTGCACGCGGTCGAGGCGCGCGGGCACGGCGTGCTCGGCGAGGTGCGGGCGTGCACGGCGTCGATGGTGCGCGCCGAGCGCGCCCTGGAGACCGCGCGGCCCGGCGACGAAGTCCCCTACTGGGCGCGCTTCTTCGACGAGGCGCAGCTCGCGGACGAGTTCGGGCACTGCCACCGGGACCTCCAGCAGTACCGCGTGGCCGCTCAGCACGCGGAGCGCTCGCTCCAGCTGCGCGCCCCCGGGTACGCCCGCAGCCGCCTGTTCTGCCGGGTGGTGCTCGCCTCGTCGCGGCTTGGCCTCGGCGAGCTGGAGCAGGCCTGCCAGCTGGGCGCGGAGGCGGCGCAGGCGGCGGGTGAGATGCGCTCGGTGCGAGCGGTGGAGTACGTACGCGACTTCGAGCGGCGGCTCGAGCCGTACCGCGACGCGGCGGCGGTGCGCGGCTACCGCGACCGGGTGGCGGCGCTGGGCTGAGTGTCCATACCGGACTGATGTGCGAGGTAAGGGGCGGGCCTGCGCAGGCCCGCCCCTTACCTGTGTGCTCCACGCGGGTCAGCGCAGGCGCTCGACCTCGTCGGGGGACAACGCCTCGTCCCACGTGGTGAGTTCGTCGAGGTCGCCCCGCAGGCTCGCCTTCTCCGTCCCGATGGACCGCAGCGGCAGGGGGATCGACGCCGCGACGGACCCGACCCGCTCACCGTCGGCGTACAAGGTGGTGTGCCCCGGGGTCGTCACCCACGTCAGCCGCGTCCAGCGGTCAAGGGGCAGCGTGAAGTCGAAGCTGTGGTCGGCCTCGCCGTACCGCGTGAAGCCGACCTTCCCGGTGCCGTGCTGCATCAGCTTCAGCGCGCCAGCCCTGGAGCTGAGCAGCACCTGGTCCCCGGTCCTTGCCGTCGGACGGACCTGCACCGACACGGTCCACGGCTCGGCGACGTCGAGACCGCCGAAGCCCACGCCGTCCCGGTCGGAGTCGAAGCGCCAGGCCTGGCCGCGCACGCCTGCCACCGGGGTGGGGTTGTTGATGATGTACGAGGTGCCGGGCAGGGCGCCCGCCACGTCCTCGGCGATGATCGTGTTGCCGGGACTGCCCGCGTACGTCCAGCCGCTGGGGTACGAGGCGTCGTCGAACGTCCAGTGGTGGCTCGGCCGGCCCTCCACCCGTGGCGGCACCGGCGCGGGCGTCGTGCCCGGCGGGTCACCGATGCGGGCGGCGCGGGCCCTGAAGTCGGCGAGCGTGTCCGGCGTCGTGGACTTGTTCCAGGTGCGGTCGGCGAGGATCGCGCGGGCGCCCGCCATGCTCTTCTCGAAATAGCCGTCGTCGGCCCAGAAGTTGTAGTCGGCCCAGTTGGTGACGCCGGAGCCGAGCATGTCCGGGTCGGAGTTCGGCGCCCAGCTGTCGTACATCCAGGGCTCGTCCGGATACAGGTGGTGGTAGTTGTTCGGGGTGTCGTAGAACGGGCCGATGGCGATCTCGTCGTGCCCCGGGATCTCCGGCTCGGCGCCCGTGCCCTCCCAGGTGAGGAAGACGACGGGGGCGTGGACCTTCTGCTGGGGCGCGGCCAGGTGCTCGGAGCCGTTGTAGACCGCCGTGCGCTTGCCGTGCGAAGTGACCACGTCGTCCAGGGTGTTGATGTAGCGGTTGAGCAGGTCGCCGAGCGTGGACACGTCGGGCGCGCTCGCCAGATGGTTCTTCACCCGCGGGCACTCGGCCAGCTGACCGGGGACCTCCTCCGCGCCGATCGAGAACAGCGGTGCGTCGAACCAGCCCGCGAACTCGTCGACGATCTCCTTCGACTTCGCGATCGCCTTGTCGCTGGTCATGTCGATGATCCAGTCGGGCGTGAGGTGCGAGTGCGTGTGCGCGCCCGTGCAGGCGTCGGCGCCCGATCCGAAGCCGATGCCGAAGGCCTCGCTGATCACGGTGGCGTGGCCGGGGAGTTCGAGGCCGGGCATCAGCTGGACGTGATGGCGGGCCGCGAAGGTCTTCAGGCGCTCGATGTCGGCGCGGCTGTAGCTGTGGTCGGGGTCGGCGAGGCCCGGGAACTTCGGGCTGTGGAGGCGGAAGCCCTCGGACTCGGAGAGGTGCAGGAAGAGGGTGTTGAGCTTCTGGTCGCCCATCCTGCGGATCAGATTCTCCAGGTAGGAGATCTTCCAGTACTTGCGGCCCGCGTCGAGGTGCACCATGCGGATGGCCTGCGCGGGGCGGTCGGTGGAGCGGGCGCGGGGGACGGCGCGGTGGTCGTCGGCCGTGGAGCGCAGGAGCTGGAGGAGCGTGCGGGTGCCGTAGTAGAGGCCGTGGGTGGAGGCGGCCTCTACGCGGATGGGGCCCGCGCTGTCGAAGCGGTAGCCCTCGGCGCCGAGGTCCCCCTTGGCGGTGAGGCCGAGCGTGATGTCGCCGTCGGCGGGGCGGCCCTGGCTGGGGGCGATCCGGGGGGTGATGCCGGTGACCTGCTTGATCTCCGTACGGAGCTGGGTGGCGAGTTTGCGTACGGACTGGTGTGCGGGGCCCGGGAATTCACTGCGGCCCGAGGGGAGCGCGGTGGTGGATCCGGCGCGCGGGTCGATCAGGATGCGGGTGCGCTCGGTGAGTCGCGTGCGGCCGTCGAGTGCGGTCCAGTCGGTGGGGCGGGGGACGACGGAGGGCGCTGCGGTCTCCGTGGCTGCTGTGTCATCTGTGTCATCTGTGGCGGCTGTGGCGGTCGGCAAAGATAGACCTCCTATGAATAGGCCGAGGATGAGCGATATCACCGGCATGGTGCGACGCACGTGAGCCTCCTGCGGCTTGGCGATCCGGAGGGGACCGTAGCCGTGGGGTACCCGTGTGGCAAGGGGAGTTGCAGGGGTGGGTGAGGTTCGGTGGGTCCTACGAAGTGGGCGTGCGGGAAGGCGGAAGCCCTCGCGTGGGGGCGCGAGGGCTTCCAGGGGATGTGGCATATAGGTCGGATGGATCGGTCTGGTCAGGCGGCAGTGTCAGCCGGGGGCAGCCGGGGGCAGCCGGGGTCAGCCAGGGCGTCAGGCCGCCATCGGTAACTGCCCCGTCCCGTGCGCGGGGTCCACGCCGAAGTCCGCGAGCGCGGCCCGCGCCGCGCGACGGCCCGAGTACAGCGCGCCCTGCACCGTGCTGGTGTCCCGGTGGTCCCCGCACACGTAGAGCCCCGAGAGCAGCCGCACGGGGCGGCGCAGATCGTGCGGGGGCGGCATCGCGGGCACCGCCTCGCGGGTGTGGTGGACGGCGAGGGACTCCCACCGGGCGGTCGACGTGCCGTACAGCTCGGCGAGATGGGCGAGGACGGCGCGCTCGTCCGGCGGCGGGCCGAGGACCGTCGAGGAGATGAGCGCCCGGCCCGCGGGCGCGCGCGACGGGTCGACGTGGCTGATCACGGCCGTGTGCGCGACCGGCCCCGAACGGTCGGCGTCGAGCAGCAGGGCCGGTTCGGCGAGCGGCGGCTCGGGGGCCGCGTGGTGCAGGACCGTCACCTGGTGGAAGGGCGGCACGCGCAGGCCGGGCAGCAGCTCGGCGGCGGCGCGCGCGTCGGTGGCCAACAGGACGGCGCGGCAGCTCACTTCGCCGTGCTCCGCGGTCGTGACCGAGGTCGTGGAGACGGCCGTGGCGCGTACGCCGGTGCGCACCGTGCCCGGTGGCAGTGCGGCCGAAAGGAGCTCGGGAAGCGCCTCGGCGCCGCCTTCCGGCAGACACAGACGGCCGCGCGCGAAGGAGTGCAGGGCGAGGTCGGCGCACCGGCTCGACGTCGTCAGGTCCGGGTCGCACAGGAGCGCCGAGAGCAGCGGGCGCAGGAAGCCGTTGACGGTGCGCGCGGGCAGGCCGCGGTCGAAGAGGGCTTGTGCCGCCGGGAGTTCGGGGCGGGCGAGGAGGCGCTGCGGGGGCGTCGCCGCGATCCTGGCGAGTGCCGCGCCGAGCCGGGCCTGGTCGAGCGCGCCGCCGAGGGGGGTGGTGCGGGGTGCGGTCCGAGCCGTGCGCGGACCCCGGGGGGCGCTTGCGAGGGCGCGCGCGGCGGTGAGTGCGCCCCTTGCGCGCCGGGGGCTCGTGGGCTCGACGGCGCGGTGGTGCCGACCGTCGCTGTGCATCAGGACACCGGGCACGAAGGGCCGCAGTACGAGGGCGTCGAGCCCCGGTGTGTGGCGCAGCTCGGGATACGAGGTGGTGAGCAGCTGCCCGATCCTGTCGAGCCGGAACCCGTCGACCTTCTCCGTCGACATGCGCCCGCCGACGTAAGGGGCGGCTTCCAGGACGACGGTCGTTACACCGGCACTGGTCAGCTGGTGGGCGGCCGAGAGTCCCGCGACCCCCGCTCCCACGATGACGACATCCGCATGGTGCGCAGGCTCTAGCACGGGCCCCTCCCCGGGGTTGCGCGGCTGCTGGGGACGTCATGCCCTCAACAGGGCTTCGGAATCACCGAGTTCCGCACGAGGGTAGGAGCCGAAACGCATCGAGGCAGTCGCGCATCGACCGAGCACGGTCGCACGCCGGTCGCACGGCGATCGCAGACGCGAAGAAGGCGATCGGAAGGCGTCAGAGCAGATGTGTCGGGAGTGGTTTCGCGTTCACCGAAGCGCTGTTCACCGCGGTGCCGGCCGCCGCGTGCCGTTCACCGCAGCGCGGCGCGGATCGACTCCTCGATGCCCGGGAACGCGAACGAGAAGCCCGACTCCAGGAGCCGGGTCGGCAGGACCCGCTGGCTGCCGAGCACGTCGCCGGACATCTCGCCGAGCACGACGCGCAGCGCGGGCCGCGGCGCCGTGAAGAGCGTGGGCCGGTGAAGCACCCGCCCCATCGCCGCCGTCACCTCACGGTTGGTGAGCGGATCGGGCGCCGTCAGGTTGACGGGACCCGACAGTGTCGGGGTGTCGAGCAGGTGCCGCAGCGCGGCCACCGCGTCGTGCAGCGAGATGTAGCTCCAGTACTGCCGGCCGTTGCCGAGGCGTCCGCCGAGCCCCGCCTTGAAGAGCGGGAACATCCGCGCCCAGGCGCCGCCCTCGCGCGCCACCACCAGGCCGTTGCGCGAGAAGACCGTGCGGATGCCCGCTTCGTGCGCCGCGGCCGCCGCACCCTCCCACTCCACGCACAGGGAAGGCAGGAAGCCCTCTCCGGCAGGCGCGCTCTCGTCCACCGCGCGCTGACCGGTCTCTCCGTAGTAGCCGATCGCGCTCGCGCTCAGGAAGACGCGCGGCGGCTCGTCCAGCGAGGCCGCGGCCTCGGCGAGCGCGGAGGTGCCGAGCACCCTGCTGTCACGGATCTCCTGCTTGTAGGCGGCCGTCCAGCGGCGGTCGCCGATCCCGGCCCCCGCCAGGTTGACGAGCGCGTCACAGCCCGCGAGCCCCGCCGTGTCGACGTAGCCCTCCTTGGGGTCCCATCGCACCTCGTCCTTCGTACGAGGTGCACGGCGCACGAGCCGCACCACCTCGCGGCCGTCGTCGGCCAAGGCGCGGGTCAGGGCCGTCCCGATGAGGCCGGACGCGCCGGCCACGGCGATACGGGACGGCCGCGAGGACGGGGCTGACTGCTCGGACTCGGTGGGCTCCATGACGCCATCCTGCCCCGGAAACCCGCCGTGAGGCGCGTTGCGCCCGTCGTACAGTGACGCGCATGCCGGACACGCACATACGTACCGCTCTGCCGGACGACGAAGAAGCCCTGGGCCGCATCGACCGCGTCACCTGGTCCACCCTGCACGCGGTGCAGCCGGCTCCGCAGCTCCCGTACCCGCCGTTCTTCAGCGACCGCTTCGGCCCCCGCGACCACTTGGTCGCCGAGGTCGACGGCGTGGTGGTCGGCTACATACGGCTCGGTTTCCCCACCTCCCTCCTCGCCAACGCCCACGTGCGCCAGATCCTGGGCTTCGCCGTCGCGGACGAGGCACGCGGCAAGGGAGTGGGCCGCCTCCTCGTCAGGGCCGCGGTGGAGGAGGCCCGCCGCCAGGGCGCGCGGCGCGTCACGCTGCGGGTGCTCGGCCACAACACCCCCGCCCGGACGCTCTACGCCTCCGAGGGCTTCGTGGTCGAGGGGGTGCTGCCGGGTGAGTTCTTCCTCGACGGCGCGTACGTGGACGACGTGCTGATGGGGCGCGTGCTCTGACCGCCCCGGGCCCGCGATGACCCCCGCCCGGGGTTCGGCACCCGACGGACCGGCCCGGCGTGCGGTGGGCACGCGCGCGTAGGAGCGTGGGAAGGCCGACCGGAGGGAGGAGCGAACCGATGTTCAGGGTCGCTGCTGCCAGTCGGCGGGACCGGGAGGAGCCGGGCTGGCTGCGCGGCGCGCCGAGACCACGCTGGGTGCGCTGGCCCCCGCCCGTGCTCCTGGCCGTCATGTGCGTCATCCAGCTGGCCACCCCGGAGACGGTCGACCTCAGCTTCCTGCTCGCCGCCGTGCCGCCGCTTGCCGCGCTGTCGTACGGCGCCTCCGCCACGGCCCTCTTCGGCGGCACCGTGGTGCTGCTGCTCGCCCTGCCGGACGTCGGACTCGGCCGCCCGGGGGACAGCGATCTGCTGACGGTCGCCTTCGTGGCGCTCCTGAGCATCCTGTTCGCCTGGGTACGCAGCCGGCGCGACGCCCAGCTCGTCACCGTGCGCACCGTCGCGGAGGCCGCCCAGTTCGCCGTCCTGCCGCCGCTGCCCGAGCGCGTGGGCCCGGTGCGCTGCGCGGGCCTCTACCGCGCCGCACAGGGCGGGACGCTGGTCGGCGGCGATCTCTTCGACGTACGCAAGGGCCCCTGTGGCGTACGGGCGCTGGTGGGCGACGTGCAGGGGCACGGCCTCGCGGCCGTCGGGACCGTTGCCGCGCTGCTCGGCGCCTTCCGGGAGGCGGTGCTCGACAAGACCGACCTGGAGGGGGTGGCCGCCCGCCTCGACCGGCGCCTGGTGGTCGACTCCGAGGAGGCCGAGCACGCCGAACTCTTCGCCACCGCCGTGCTCCTGGAGTTCCGGGAGGACGCCCCCGAGCTGCGGATCGTCTCCTGCGGCCACCCGCCCCCGCTGCTGCTGCGCGGGGGAGTCGTCGAGGAGCTCGCCGTGGCGCCGGGCGCTCCGCTGGGCCTGGGGATCGCCGGTGTCGCCCCGCCCGAAGAGGTGACCGTGGGCCTGAAGCCCGGCGACCGGCTGCTCGTGGTGACCGACGGCGTGACCGAGGCGCGGGACGCGTCCGGCGCCTTCTACCCGCTGGCCGAGCGCCTTTCGGTGCTCTGCGCCGACCTGCTGGACGACCCGGCGGCCATGACGTCCGCGGTGTGGAGGGACCTGATGCGGTTCTCCGGCGGGGTCGGGGACGACGTGGCGCTGCTGGCGTTCTCGCTGGACCTGGGGCTCGATCTGCGGCTGGAGCGGGGGCCGGGGCCGGAGCCGGATCCGGAGATGTAGCGGGGCACTGCGGGGGAGTGGGGGCGTCGCGGGAGCGGGAGGGGGCGCTGCGCCTCAGCCGTCGGCGCGCCGGGCGTGCAGGAGCCGGAGCCCGCCCGTCAGTTCGCGCAGGCAGCGCACCGCCAGGACGGCGGGGGAGCCGGGCCCCTCGGTGGGCGCGTCCGTGACGGCCCAGGTCTCCAGAGCCAGGCGGATGGCGTCCGTGGCGGCCGCGGCCGCCAGGCGCACGTCCAGCGCGTCGGCGTCGTCCCCGGCCAGGCGGGCGAGCACGGGCACGAGCTGCTCCTCGGACTCCTGGTTCACGCGGTACCAGACGGCGCGCAGCGCCGGATCGTCCTGCGCGGCGCGCAGCAGGCCGCGGGTCCACTCCAGGGACTCGGCCGCGCGGTCGTCCGCCGCGGTCAGCGCGTCCGCGATGGACCGCTCCAGGGCCGTCGGCACTCCGGCGGCCGGGTCGAGATCCGCCAGGTGGGCCCGCCACTCGGCGGCGCCCCCGGCGAGGAGCGGCGCGACCGCGTCCTGCTTGTTGCGGAAGTACCGGTAGAAGGTGCGCAGCGCCACTCCGGCCCGGCCCGCGATCTCCTCGGCCGTGGTGCCGTCCGGGCCGCGCTCGGCGAAGAGTTCGGCCGCGGCGCGGGCGATGTCGAGCTGCGTGGCCGCTTTGCGGCGCTCCGTCAGCGACGGTGGCGGTGACTGCGGTGACTGCCGTGACTGCGGTGACTGCGACGGGTGGGTGCTCACGTTCGCAGCCTACGCGCGATTCTCACCCTGATACATGAATTGTCGGCATGGCAAAACGTGCCAGAGAGGCGTACATTGAAATCAGACCGGGGAGGCCGGGTCCATGGGCGGATCCGGGAGCCCGGAGTTGATCGGAGGCATTTCATGAACCGCTACGCAGGCCGTCGTGCACTCATCACCGGCGGTGGCTCGGGCATCGGGCAGGCCACCGTCCTGCGGATCCTCGAGGAGGGCGGCAAGGTCGTGGCCGCCGACGTCAGCGAGGCGGGCCTGAAGGACACCTCCGAGAAGGCGGGCGCGGCGGCCGACCGTCTCACCACCCTCGTCGTCGACATCGCGGACGAGACCTCGGTGCGCGAGGGGGTCGCCACCGCCGTCACCGCGCTCGGCGGCCTGGACGTCCTGGTCAACGCGGCGGGCGTGCTCCGCTCCTCGCACACGCACGAGACAAGCCTGGATTCCTTCAACCGCGTCATCCAGGTCAACCTGGTCGGCACGTTCCTGGTGATCCGCGAAGCGATCCCCGCGCTGCTCGAAGGCGAGGACGCCGCCGTCGTCAACTTCAGCTCCACCTCAGCGATGTTCGCCCACCCGTACATGGCGGCGTACGCGGCGAGCAAGGGCGGCATCCAGTCCATGACGCACGCGCTGGCCGCCGAGTACGGCAAGCAGGGCATCCGCTTCAACTCCGTCCAGCCCGGCTCCATATCCAGCGGCATGACCGACGGCAGCGGCGCCAGCAAGCAGAGCGTCGGCCCCGGCCTGCCCGAGGACGCCGACATGAGCCTCTTCATGAAGCTGGCCCCGGCCATCGGTCAGGGCTTCGCGGGGCCGGAGTCCGTGGCCTCGGTGGTCGCCCTGCTCGGCTCGCAGGACGGCAAGTTCATCACCGGCACCGAGGTCCGGGTCGACGGCGGCACCCACTTCTGACAGACGAGGACGCCGTCCGGGACAGGGCGCCGCCCGAGAGGAGAGCAGCATGAGCAACGCAGGCCAGACCTTCGCAGGCCAGATCTACGCGGGCAAGGTCGTCGTCATCACCGGTGCGTCGGCGGGCATCGGATCCGGATTCGCCCGGCACGCGGCGGCCCTTGGTATGAGGCTGGTCCTCGCCGACATAGCCGCCGACCGCCTCTCGGCCCTGGCCGAGGAGTTGCGCGCCGTCGGGGCCGAGGTCGAGCCGGTCGTGACGGACGTGTCCGACCCGCTCTCGGTCGACGCCCTCGCCGACCGTGCCTACGACCGCTTCGGCGCCGTCGACATGCTGATCAACAACGCCGGGATCATGGCCATGGGCTACTCCTGGGAGATCCCCGCCGAGCGCTGGGACGCCGCCCTGCGGATCAACATCGGCGGCTATGTGAACGGCATACGCTCCTTCGTGCCGCGCCTGCTTGAGCAGCCGACGCGTAGCTGGGTGCTCAACGTGTCCTCGGTGGGCGGACTGCTGCCGAGCCCGCTGATGGCGCCGTACAGCGTGACCAAGTTCGGGACGCTCGCGCTCACCGAGTCCCTCGCCTACGAGATGCGGATGAAGCAGGCGCCGGTGCAGGTCTCGGTCGTGCTGCCGGACTCGGTCAAGAGCGAGATATTCAGGGCCGCGCTGCCGGGGGACGGCACACCGCCGGAGATAGCGGGGTTCAACGAACAGCTCCAGCAGCGCGCCGACACCCAGGGGATCACGCCCGAGGAGCACGCCCGCCGTGTCTTCGAGCAGGCCGCGGAGGGCCGTTACTGGATCACTCCGCAGCCCGAGATGATCGACGCGGCGCTCCAGCCGCGCACGGACATGATCCTTTCCCGGACGAACCCAGGGCTCGACCTGGGCGGGGTCTGACCGCGGCCCGGGGAGAACCGCTCAGGTTCAGCCGAGTGGCGGACCGCGGTCGCGGGCGGTGCGGGTGGGCCGGAGAGTCGGACCATGCGTGTCTTCCGTGGGATGTCCGCGGCGCGCGTGCCGTCGGCGGTGCGTGCGGTGCTGTGCTGTGTCCCCGGTGCCGTGGCCGTAGGGCTTCTGCTGATGTGTGCGCTGTTCGCCGGGCCCGGGGCTTCGGGGGCGCCGGGGCGGGCGGGTGACGCTCCGGTGGCGTTCGCCGGGCTCGGCGAGCGGGCGGGCGTGACCGGGCGGTATCCCACGATGCCGGCGGCCGCGGCGCCGGTGCGGCGGGCCGTGGGGCATCCCGCGGTGCGGCCTCGCGTCGTGCCGCGCGCCCAGTGGCTGGCCGGTGCGGTGCGGGAGCCGCCGCCGGCCCGGTATGCCGACCGGGTCCAGGCGGTGTTCGTGCACCACACGGACTCCCCGAACAGCTACGACTGCGCCGATACCCCGCGCATCATCCGTTATCTGTACGCAGGCCAGGTCGAGGGCAGACAGTGGGACGACATCGGCTACAACTTCCTCGTCGACCGGTGCGGGACCGTCTACGAAGGGCGTGCGGGCGGCATCGACCGGGCCGTGGTCGGGGCGCACACGCAGGGCTTCAACCGGGAGTCGGTGGGGATCGCGGCGATCGGGACGTTCACGGCCGGGGTTCCCGTTCCCCGGGCGATGACCGATGCCTTGGCGGCCCTCGCCGCGTGGAAGCTCGGGCTCTCGGACGTGGACCCGCGCTCCACGGTGGGGCTGGTCTCCTCGCACAGCCTCAGCAAGTATCCGGCGGGGACGAGCGGGCACTTCAGCGCGGTGTCCGGGCACAACGACGGCTACTACACGCACTGCCCGGGTGCGGCACTGACGGCGGCCCTCCCCGCGATCAGGCAGGCGGCCGCACGGCTGCAGAACCGGTAGCGAGTCGGCAGGAGAGGCGGAATGAACACCCCGCGGGTCTGTGGCGCGGTCGACTGGACCCGTGCCTCGGTCGACTGGACCCGTGTCTCGGTCGACCGGGGCTGTGCCTCCGCCGACGCCTCAGTCGACCGCCCCGCCGAAGCGTTCCCACAGCTTGGGGTAGCGCTGGGCCATCGCCGCCTCGTCCTCGAAGTCGAGCGGTGTCCCCTCCGGCTCCTGAGGGGCGGGAGCGATGCCGAGGTCGGGGGTGACGACGCCGGTGAGCTGCTCGTAGGCCTCGTCCGCCGCGTAGCCCAACTCCTCGCCGTCGCCGTCGATCTCCTCGTCGAAGTCGTCGAGGAGGTCCGCGAGCGAGTCGGGGTCGTGCAGGGCCCCCTCGAAGACCTCACGCCCCTGGCCGATCAGCCAGCAGCGGAAGTAGTCGAAGGCGTCGTCGCTCGCGCCGCCGAGGATGATCCAGGAAGCTCCCCAGAGGTCCCAGCGGTACGCACGGTTGTAGCGGGCCTCGAAGTGACGGGCGAAGTCGAGCACCATGTCCGGCTCGAGCTCGAGCAGCCTCTCGGTGAGCAGGTCGGCGTGGTCCTCGGGGTCGCCCTCGGCGGCCACGCGGGTGCGGTCCACGATCTCCCAGAACTCCGTCTCGTCCATCACGGGACAAGCATCGGTCCTGGGGGGTGGGTACGCACGCGGAGTGCGGCGGATGCGGCTGTGTCGTTATGCGTGCACATGCCCATGGAAAACCCGACAGCAGGTGTCGGCATTGGGTGGCAGCCTCGAAGACATGAGCAGCGACAGGGACAGGGTCAGGGACAGGGGCAGAGGCATGAGCAGCGACAGGGAGATGGTCAGGGACATGGACAGCACCGAGGCACTCGCGCAGCCACTGGCCGGAAAGATCGCCCTCGTCGCCGGTGCCACCCGCGGCGCGGGCCGGGCCATGGCCGTGGAGCTCGGCCGCGCCGGAGCCACCGTGTACGCGACGGGGCGCACGACCCGCGCGCACACCAGCGAGGTCGGCCGCACCACGGAGACCATCGAGGAGACCGCGGAGCTGATCACCGCCGCTGGCCGTGAGGCGGGCGGAGCGGGCACAGGAATCGCCGTACCGACCGATCATCTGGAGCCCGAGCAGGTCGAGGCCCTCGTCGAGCGCATCGACCGGGAACAGGGGCGCCTGGACATCCTGGTCAACGACATCTGGGGCGGCGACGTCCACGTCGAGTGGGACAAGAAGATGTGGGAGCACGACCTCGACAAGGGGCTGCGCCTGATGCGCCTCGGCATCGAGACCCACATCGTCACCAGCCGGTACGCGCTCCCGCTGCTCGTCAAGAACCCCGGAGGCCTGGTCGTCGAGGTCACCGACGGGACCGAGGAGTACAACGGCCCCAACTACCGCAAGCCCTTCTACTACGACCTCGCCAAGGCGGCCCCGCTGCGGATGGCGAAGGGCCTGGCCGAGGAGCTCAAGGATTACGGCTGCACGGCGCTCTGCCTGACCCCCGGCTGGCTGCGCTCCGAGTTCATGCTCGACACGGCCTTCAAGGTGACCGAGGACAACTGGCTGGACGGCTGCGAGCAGAACCCCCACTTCGCGATCTCCGAGACCCCGACCTTCGTGGGCCGGGCCCTGGTCGCGCTCGCCGCCGACCCCGAAGTGGCCCGCTGGAACGGGGCATCGCTCTCCAGCGGCGGCCTCGCCAAGGAGTACGGCTTCACGGACGTCGACGGTTCGGCGCCGGACGCCTGGCGCTACATCGCGGAGGTCGAGCAGAAGGGCAAACCGGCGGATGTGACGGGCTACCGCTAGTCACTCCGACGCGCACGGGTAGTCACTCCGACGCGCGCGGGCGGGCCCCCGGCTGGCGGCATCATGGGGGCATGCGCGCTGCACGCCTCATCAAGATGGTGCTTCTGCTCCAGGCCCGCCCCTCCATGACCGCCGCCGAGCTCGCGGGCGAGCTCGACGTGTCCGAGCGGACCATCACGCGGGACGCCCAGGCGCTTTCGGAGGCCGGGGTCCCGGTCTACGCGGACCGCGGCCGCACCGGCGGCTACCGCCTCATCGGCGGCTACCGCACCCGCCTCACCGGGCTCGGACGCAGCGAGGCGGAGGCGCTGTTCCTGTCCGGAGTCCCGGGCGCCCTGCGGGAGATGGGCCTGGAGGACGCCTCGTCCGCGGCCCGTCTGAAGGTGTCGGCGGCCCTGATGCCCTCCCTCCGGGACGCCCAGCAGAACGCCTCGCAGCGGTTCCACCTGGACGCGCCGGGGTGGTTCCAGGAGACTCCGGCGCCCGAGCTGCTGCCCCCGCTCGCGGACGCGGTCTGGGACGACCGGCGCGTCACCGCCCGCTACCGGCGCCAGGACGCCGAGGTGGAAAGGGAGTTGGAGCCCTACGGCCTCGTGCTCAAGGCGGGCGTCTGGTATCTGTGCGCGAGGGTTCCCGACACGGGTTCGTTCCGGGTGTACCGCATCGACCGCTTCACCGCGATCGCCACCGGCGAGGACCGCTTCGTACGCGACGAGGAGTTCGACCTGCCGGGTTTCTGGGAGGAACGGGCGGCGCAGTTCGCGCGGGCGATCCTGAAGTCCGAGGTCGTGGTGCGGCTCTCCGAGAGGGGCCTACGACAGCTTCCGTACGCCACCGACGCCGTGTCCGTGCGCGAGGCGATGGAGGAGGCGAGCGCCCCGGACGACCAGGGCTGGGTGACGCTCACCTTGCCCGTGGAGAACGAGACGGTCGCGTACACCCAGCTCATGTCCCTGGGCCCGGAGGCGGAGGTCCTGGAGCCGACGACGCTCAGAGAGCGATTCGCACAAGCGGCAACACAAATGGCCAGCCGCTACAAGTAACCCCCCCTCCCGCAGCCGAAAGCGGGCCCCCACCACCCGGCAGGGACCCGCATCAAGCCGAAGGCAACAGACGGCAACAGACGGCTACAGACCGTACTTGGCCCGAGCCTCCTTCACCGAGGCAGCGGGAACCTCGCCCCGCCGTGCCAGCTGCGCGAGAGCGGCCACGACGATCGACTCGGCGTCGATGCCGAAGTGGCGACGCGCCGCGTCACGCGTGTCGGAGAGGCCGAAGCCGTCCGCACCCAGGGACGAGTAGTCCTGCTCGACCCACTGCGCGATCTGGTCCGGCACCTGCCGCATGTAGTCGGAGACCGCGAGCACGGGACCCTGCGCACCCTCAAGCGCCGTACGCACGTACGGAGTGCGCTCCTCGCCGCGCAGGATCGCCTCGTCCGCCTCAAGGGCGTCGCGGCGCAGCTCGGTCCAGGAGGTCGCGGACCACACGTCGGCGGCCACGCCCCACTCCTCGGCGAGCATCTTCTGCGCGGCCAGGGTCCAGTGGATGGCCGTACCCGAGCCGATCAGCTGGATGCGCGAGGCGTTGGCGGCAGCCGAAAGACCGGCCGTCTCAGCGGTGTTGAAGCGGTACAGACCGCGCACGATGCCCTCGTCCACACCCGCGGGCTTCGCGGGCTGCGGCATCGGCTCGTTGTAGACGGTGAGGTAGTAGAAGACGTTCTGGTCCTCACCGGGGGCGGCGTCGCCGTACATCCGGCGCAGACCGTCCTTGACGATCGCCGCGACCTCGTAGGCGAACGCGGGGTCGTACGACATGGCGGCGGGGTTCGTCGCGGCGATCACCGGAGAGTGACCGTCCGCGTGCTGCAGACCCTCACCCGTCAGCGTCGTACGACCGGCGGTGGCGCCGACGAGGAAGCCGCGGCCGAGCTGGTCGCCGAGCTGCCACATCTGGTCGGCCGTGCGCTGCCAGCCGAACATCGAGTAGAAGATGTAGAAGGGGATCATCTGCTCGCCGTGCGTCGCGTACGACGACGACGCGGCGATGAAGTCCGCCATCGAGCCGGCCTCGGTGATCCCCTCGTTGAGGATCTGGCCGTCCTTGGCCTCGCGGTAGTACATCAGCTGGTCGCGGTCGACCGGCTCGTACGTCTGGCCCTTGGGCGAGTAGATGCCGAGCGACGGGAAGAGCGACTCCATGCCGAAGGTGCGCGCCTCGTCGGGGACGATCGGCACCCAGCGCTTGCCGGTCTCCTTGTCGCGGATCAGGTCCTTGACGAGGCGTACGAAGGCCATGGTCGTCGCCATCGACTGCGAGCCCGAGCCCTTGTCGAACGAGGCGAACGACTTGTCGGCCGGGGCGGGCAGCGGCGCGAGCGGCTGCGTGCGGCGGGCCGGGGCCGGACCGCCGAGCGCGGCACGGCGCTCCTGGAGGTAGCGGACCTCGGGGGAGTCGGCGCCGGGGTGGCCGTAGGGCACCTGGCCGTCGACGAAGTCACTGTCCGAGATCGGCAGCTCAAGGAGGTCGCGCATGTCCTTGAACTCGTCCACCGTGAGCTTCTTCATCTGGTGGTTGGCGTTCTTGGACTCGAAGCCCTTGCCGAGCGTGAAGCCCTTGACCGTCTGCGCGAGGATCACGGTCGGCGCACCCTTGTGGGTGAGCGCCGCACGGTAGGCCGCGTAGACCTTGCGGGCCTCGTGGCCGCCGCGCGAGAGGTGGAAGCACTCGCTGATCTTGTCGTCGCTCAGCAGCTGACCGAGGGCCACGAGCGCGGGCTCGGAGCCGAAGAAGTGCTCGCGGATGTAGGCGGCGTCGCGCGTCGCGTACGTCTGGAACTGCGCGTCCGGCACCTCGCGCAGGCGGCGGACCAGGGCGCCGTTGGTGTCGAGCTGGAACAGCTCGTCCCAGGCGTTGCCCCACAGGACCTTGATGACGTTCCAGCCGGCGCCGCGGAACTGGGCCTCCAGCTCCTGGACCACGCGGAAGTTGGCGCGGACCGGGCCGTCGAGGCGCTGCAGGTTGCAGTTGATGACGTACGTGAGGTTGTCCAGACCCTCACGCGCGGCGAGCGCGAGGGCTGCCGTCGACTCGGGCTCGTCCATCTCGCCGTCACCGAGGAACGCCCACACGTGCGAGGCGGAGACGTCCTTGATGTTGCGGTTGGTGAGGTAGCGGTTGAAGCGCGCCTGGTAGATCGCCGACAGCGGGCCGAGGCCCATCGAAACGGTCGGGAACTCCCAGAGCCAGGGCAGACGGCGCGGGTGCGGGTAGGACGGCAGGCCGTCGCCGCCCGACTCGCGGCGGAAGTTGTCGAGCTGCGCCTCGTTCAGACGGCCGTCAAGGAAGGCGCGGGCGTAGATGCCGGGGGAGGCGTGGCCCTGGATGTAGAGCTGGTCGCCGGAGCCGTCCCCCTCCTTGCCCTGGAAGAAGTGGTTGAAGCCGGTCTCGTAGAGCCAGGCGGCGGAGGCGAAGGTGGCGATGTGGCCGCCGACGCCGTATTTGCTGCCCCGGGTCACCATCGCGGCCGCGTTCCAGCGGTTCCACGCGGCGATCCGCTGCTCCATCGCCTCGTCGCCCTCGATCGCCGGCTCGGCGGAGGTGGGGATGGTGTTGACGTAATCGGTCTCAAGGAGCTTGGGCAGCGCCAGGCCCGCGCCCTCGGCGCGCTCCAGCGTGCGCCGCATCAGGTATGCGGCTCGGTGCGGCCCGGCCGCCTGGGTAACGGCGTCCAGGGAGGCCTGCCATTCGGCGGTCTCCTCGGGGTCGCGGTCCGGGAGCTGGTCGAGCTCGCTCGGCTGGATTGCGGAGGGGTCGGTCATGTCGCCGCCTTCCTGAGTCGGAGGGGGTCCCCTGTTCGGTAAGGGGTGGGGGTGCCCTAGGTCTTTGGCAGGACAGGGCGTGAAGCTCTGGTGTGAGCCCGTCGGAGACTCTAACTCCGTGATCGATGATCGATCAAAGGGTTGAAGGCGAAAACTCCTTCATATTCAGAAAGTAGGCATCCGGTGCCATTAAGGAGGGCACGCGGTGCCTTCGATTTGAAGGATCACCGCAGGTGGGAGCACGTATGAGCGGCTCGGTCACGAATGAGCGCGAACCCTCTCGGAGCAGCTCAGGCGCGCGGCGCGCAGCCCAGGACGTGGGCCTTCACCAGCTCCGCGATAGCGGGATCGCGCCGCCGGAAGGCCGAGACGAGGGCCTCGTGCTCCTCCGCGTACGACTGCTGCACCGTCCCGAGCCACCGGATCGAAAGGGCGGTGAAGACCTCGATGCCGAGGCCCTCCCAGGTGTGCAGCAGCACGGAGTTGTCCGCGGCCCGCACCAACTCCCGGTGGAAACCGACCGTGTGCCGCACCTGCGAGGTGCCGTCGGCGGCACGGTCCGCCTCGTACAGGGCGGCGACATGGGGTTCGAGGGCCGAGCAGTCCTCGGCCAGGCTCTCGGCCGCGAGTTCGGCGGCGATGGCCTCCAGGCCCGCGCGGACGGGGTAGCTCTCCTCCAGGTCCGCCGCGGTCAAGTTCCGTACGCGGACGCCCTTGTTGGGCGCGGACTCGATGAGCCGCAGCGTCTCCAGCTCCCGCAGGGCCTCCCGTACGGGTGTCTGCGAGACCTCCAGCTCCACGGCGATCCGCCGCTCCACGATCCGCTCGCCCGGCTGCCAGCGCCCGCTGACGATCCCCTCCACGATGTGCTCGCGGATCTGTTCGCGCAGCGAGTGAACGACGGGCGCGGTCATGTGGGCTCCTCCGGCGGGGGCAGCGCCCCCAGGGCGTTGTGACCCCTAGACAATACGGCGACGCCCCCGCTCGGAAACCTCCGAACGGGGGCGTACGCGCTGATGAGACGAGTCTTACAGCCCTACGGGCCGCAGAACTACAGCCTTACGGGCCGCGGAACTACAGGCCGAGCTCGACCTCGAACTCGCCGGCCTCAAGGATCGCCTTGACCGTGGTCAGGTAGCGGGCGGCGTCCGCGCCGTCCACCAGACGGTGGTCGTAGGAGAGCGACAGGTACGTCATGTCACGGACGGCGATGGTCTCGCCGAGGTCCGGGTGGTTGATGACGACCGGGCGCTTGACCGTGGCACCGATGCCGAGGATGGCGGCCTGGTTCGGCGGCACGATGACCGTGTCGAACAGGGCACCGCGCGAACCGGTGTTGGAGACCGTGAAGGTGGCACCGGACATGTCGTCCGGGGTGAGGCCACCGCCACGGGCCTTGCCGGCCAGCTCGGCGGTCTTCTTCGAGATACCGGCGATGTTCAGGTCGCCCGCACCCTTGATGACCGGCGTCATCAGACCCTTCTCGGCGTCAACGGCGATGCCGATGTTCTCCGAGTCGAAGTACGTGATGGTGCCTTCGTCGTCGTTGATCCGGGCGTTGACGACCGGGTGGGCCTTCAGCGCCTGGGCGGCGGCCTTGACGAAGAACGGCATCGGGGAGAGCTTGACGCCCTCACGGGCCGCGAACGCGTCCTTCGCCTTGGCGCGCAGCTTCATCAGCTTCGTGATGTCGACCTCGACGACCGAGGTCAGCTGGGCCTGCGAGTGCAGCGCCTTCATCATGTTGTCGCCGATGACCTTGCGCATGCGGGTCATCTTGACCGTCTGGCCGCGCAGCGGGGACGCCTCGATGGCCGGGGCCTTCGAGGCGGCCGGGGCAGCGGCGGCAGCCGGAGCCGGAGCGGTCTTCTTGGCCTCGGCGGCCGCGATGACGTCCTGCTTGCGGATACGGCCACCGACGCCGGTGCCCTTGACGTCCGAGAGGCTCACGCCGTGCTCGTTGGCCAGCTTGCGGACCAGCGGCGTGACGTATGCGCCGTCGTCGGCCGGGGAGGCCGGTGCGGCGGGCGCGGGCGCGGACGGGGCCGGGGCCGCGGGCTGAGCCGGGGCTGCGGGCTGAGCCGGAGCGGGCGCCGGAGCAGCCGGAGCCGCGGGCTGTGCCGGAGCCGGAGCGGCAGCGGCGGGCGCCGCCGGGGCCGCGGGAGCCGCAGCGGGGGCGGCCGGGGCCGCGGGCGCCGCCGGAGCAGCGGCCGGAGCGGCCGGGGCAGCCGGAGCGGCAGCGGCCGGAGCCGCACCGGGAGCGCCGATGACGGCGAGCTTGGCGCCGACCTCGGCGGTCTCGTCCTCGCCCACGACGATCTCGAGCAGCACGCCCGCGGTCGGGGAGGGGATCTCGGTGTCGACCTTGTCCGTGGAGACCTCGAGCAGGGGCTCGTCCTCCGCGACCTCCTCGCCGACCTCCTTCAGCCAACGGGTGACGGTGCCCTCGGTGACCGACTCGCCCAGGGCGGGCAGCGTGACGTCGGTACCGGAGGCGCCACCGGCCGGTGCGGCCGGTGCGGCAGGCGCCTCGGCGGCGGGAGCCGGAGCCGCGGGGGCCTCGGCGGCCGGGGCCGGAGCCTCGGCCTGCGCCGGCTCGGCGGCCGGGGCGGACTCGGCAGCGGGGGCGCCGCTACCGTCGTCGATGACGGCCAGCTCGGCGCCGACCTCGACGGTCTCGTCCTCGGCGACCTTGATGGACGCCAGGATGCCGGCGGCCGGGGAGGGGATCTCGGTGTCGACCTTGTCGGTCGAGACCTCGAGCAGCGGCTCGTCGGCCTCGACGCGCTCGCCCTCGGCCTTCAGCCAACGGGTGACAGTGCCCTCGGTGACGCTCTCGCCGAGCGCCGGAAGGGATACGGAAACCGCCATGGTTTCAGTTGCTCCTTACGAATTGCGGAAGTCTGTGGTCGTCGCGCCCGTGTGACTGAAGTCAGTCGTGGGAGTGCAGCGGCTTGCCCGCGAGGGCCAGGTGGGCCTCGCCCATCGCCTCGTTCTGCGTGGGGTGGGCGTGGATGAGCTGGGCGACCTCGGCCGGCAGCGCTTCCCAGTTGTAGATCAGCTGGGCCTCGCCGACCTGCTCGCCCATGCGGTCGCCGACCATGTGGACGCCGACCACGGCACCATCCTTGACCTGGACGAGCTTGATCTCGCCCGCGGTCTTGAGGATCTTGCTCTTGCCGTTGCCCGCCAGGCTGTACTTGAGGGCGACGACCTTGTCCGCGCCGTAGATCTCCTTGGCCTTGGCCTCGGTGATGCCCACGGAGGCGACCTCGGGGTGGCAGTACGTCACCTTCGGCACGCCGTCGTAGTCGATCGGGACGGTCTTGAGACCGGCCAGGCGCTCCGCCACCAGGATGCCCTCGGCGAAGCCGACGTGCGCGAGCTGGAGGGTCGGCACCAGGTCACCGACGGCGGAGATCGTCGGGACGTTGGTCTGCATGTACTCGTCGACGAGGACGTAGCCGCGGTCCATCGCGACGCCCTGCTCCTCGTAGCCGAGGCCCTGCGAGACGGGGCCGCGGCCGATGGCGACGAGGAGAACCTCGGCGTCGAAGGTCTTGCCGTCGGCGAGGGTCACGCGGACGCCGTCCTGCGTGTACTCGGCCTTCTCGAAGAAGGTGCCGAGGTTGAACTTGATGCCGCGCTTGCGGAACGCGCGCTCAAGAAGCTTCGAGGAGTTCTCGTCCTCGACCGGCACGAGGTGCTTGAGGCCCTCGACGACGGTGACCTCGGACCCGAAGGACTTCCACGCCGAGGCGAACTCGACGCCGATGACGCCGCCGCCCAGGATGATCGCGGACTTCGGCACGCGGTCCATGACCAGCGCGTGGTCCGAGGAGATGATGCGGTTGCCGTCGATCTCCAGGCCCGGCAGCGACTTCGGCACGGAGCCGGTCGCGAGCAGCACGTGGCGGCCCTGGACGCGCTGGCCGTTCACGTCCACCGAGGTCGGGGACGAGAGCTTGCCCTCGCCCTCGATGTACGTCACCTTGCGCGAGGCGATGAGTCCCTGCAGGCCCTTGTAGAGGCCCGAGATCACGTCGTCCTTGTACTTGTGGACGGCCGCCATGTCGATGCCCTCGAAGGTGGCCTTCACGCCGAACTGCTCGGCCTCGCGAGCCTGGTCGGCGATCTCACCGGCGTGCAGCAGCGCCTTCGTCGGGATGCAGCCGTTGTGCAGGCAGGTACCGCCGACCTTGCCCTTCTCGATCAGGGCGACGTCCAGGCCCAGCTGCGACGCGCGCAGTGCCGCGGCGTAACCGCCGCTACCGCCGCCGAGGATCACTAGGTCGAAAACGGTGCTGGCGTCGTTCGCCACGTCACGTCCTCCATGCATGTGCGCCGTACGCCGGACCCCTTTTTCTCGGGGGACGACCGGTCTGTCGGCTGGTATCGGCCGCTCTTGTTTCGGCCCTGTGGTGGGGGCCCTGTCCTGCCGAGAACCCATCTTCGCACTTGTCGGCGGGAGGTGGGACGGCGGGCCGGGCTGTGAGACGTCTGATTCGCCACGTCGGGGCGTTACCCAGGCGTATGAACGTACGGATTTCGTTGAGGGCGAAATCAGACATGTGCAGACCGGGGCCCGGACATCTGGACGTCCGGGCCCCGGTCTGCGTACGAAAGATCTACCGTCAGCCGAGGTCGCCCGCGGCCGTGCGCTCCGCGAGGCGGACCAGGGTGCGGACCGCGGTGCCGGTGCCGCCCTTGGGCGTGTAGCCGAACGGGCCGCCCTCGTTGAAGGCCGGGCCCGCGATGTCCAGGTGCGCCCAGGTGATGCCCTCGCCGACGAACTCCTGAAGGAAGAGACCGGCCACCAGACCGCCGCCCATGCGCTCGCCCATGTTGGCGATGTCGGCGGTGGGGGAGTCCATGCCCTTCTTCAGGTGCTCGGGCAGCGGCATCGGCCAGGAGGGCTCGCCCGCTTCCTCGGAGGCGTCGTGGATCGCGGCGCGGAACGCGTCGTCGTTGGCCATGATCCCGAAGGTGCGGCTGCCGAGCGCCATCATCATGGCGCCGGTCAGCGTCGCCACGTCGACGATCGCGTCGGGCTCGTCCTCGGAGGCCTTGGCGATCGCGTCGGCCAGGACCAGACGGCCCTCGGCGTCGGTGTTGAGCACCTCGACGGTCTTGCCGCTGTACATGCGCAGGACGTCGCCGGGGCGGGTCGCCGAGCCGGACGGCATGTTCTCGGCGAGCGCCAGCCAGCCGGTGACGTTCACCTCGAGGCCCAGGCGGGCGGCCGAGACGACGGCGGCGAAGACGGCCGCGGCACCGGCCATGTCGCACTTCATGGTCTCGTTGTGACCGGCGGGCTTCAGCGAGATGCCGCCCGAGTCGTACGTGATGCCCTTGCCGATGAAGGCGAGGTGCTTCTTCGCCTTGGACGACGTGTACGAGAGCTTGACCAGGCGCGGCGGGGCGTCCGAGCCGACGCCGACGCCGAGGATGCCGCCGAAGCCGCCCTTGGTGAGCGCCTTCTCGTCCAGGACCTGGACCTTGATGCCGTGCTCCTTGGCGGCCGCGGTGGCGACCGCGGCGAAGGCCTCGGGGTTCAGGTCGTTCGGCGGGGTGTTGACCAGGTCGCGGGCGCGGTTGAGCTCCTCGGCCACGGCGGTGGCGCGCTCGATGGCGGCCTTGTACGCCTTGTCGCGGGGCTTGCCGCCGAGCAGGGCGACCTCACCGAGCGGACCCTTGGCATCCTTGCCGTTCTTGCCCTTGGCGGAACCATTTTCCTTGTACGCGTCGAAGGAGTACGCGCCCAGCAGGGCGCCCTCGGCGATCGCGCCGGTGTCCTCGGCGTCCTCGGCGGGCAGCGCGAACGCGGCCTTCTTCGAGCCGGACAGGGCGCGCGCGGCGGTACCGGCGGCGCGGCGCAGGGCGTCGGTGCCGTACGTCTCGTCCTTCTCCGGCACCGTGCCGAGGCCGACCGCGAGGACGACCGGAGCCTTGAAGCCGGACGGCGCGGGCAGCTTGGTCACCTCGCCCTCGGCGCCCGAGGCACCGAGGGTCTCCAGGACGGACGCGAGCTTGCCGTCGTACGCCTTGTCCACGGACTCGGCGCCGGGCGCGATGACCAGAGTCCCCTTGGACGAGGCAGAGCCCTTGGCGACGCCGACGACGATCGCGTCGGCACGGAGGCCGGACGCGGCGGCGGTGCTGAGAGTCAGAGCAGTCACGGTGGTGAATTCTCGCTTCCGTTGAGTTCCTTGGCCGATGGGGTGGGTCGACCCGCCCGGCGCCAGCCTAGAACGGGCCGGAAAGGCACCGAACATGAGCCTACGCGCGTCGCGCCCATTCGATCGTGTCGGTCGAGATTCATCCGAACGCGTCGCCGCATTTATGTTTCAACGAGGCGTGGTGCGATGCGGTTCAGGGCGATGCGGCTCAGCCGAGCGCCAGGACGACCAGGGCCGCCGTGGCCGCGGTCTCGGCGAGCGCGCCGAAGACGTCGCCCGTGATGCCTCCGAAACGGCGGACACAGTGCCGCAGGAGGAGTTCGGCGGCGCAGACCGCAAGGACAACGGCCGCCGCGTACCGCACCGTCTCGTACGCCCCGAAGGGCACGGCGGCGAGCGCGGCCACCGCGGTGACGAGCGCCGCCGCGAGCAGGGCGGCGCCCCGGGGAACCGTCCCGGCCACCGCCGCACCGAGCCCCTCGGGGCGGGCCGGGGGGACGCCCTTGCGGGCGGCCAGGGTGAGGGCGAGGCGCGCGGCGGCCGCCGAGACGGCCGCGGCGAGTGCGCCCCGGGTCCATGAGGCCTCGTACAGCTGGAAGAGGACGGCCACCTGGGCGAGCAGGGTGAAGAGCAGCGTGATGACGCCGAAGGGGCCGACGTCGGACTGCTTCATGATCCGGAGCGCCTGCTCGGCAGGTCTGGCGCTGCCGAGGCCGTCGGCGGTGTCGGCGAGGCCGTCGAGGTGCAGGCCGCGGGTCAGCGCGGCGGGGACGGCGGCGCTCGCCACGGCCGCCAGGAGGGGGCCTGTGCCCAGGGCCATGAGCGCGGCGCCGAGTGCGGCCGCGCAGAGGCCGACCACCAGGCCGGCGAGGGGAGCGCAGAGCATGCCCACGCGGGCGGCGTCACGGTCCCACTTGGTGACGCGGACCGGGAGCGCGGTGAGGGTGCCGAAGGCGAAGCGGAGGCCGTCGGCGGGGAAGGTTCGGGGCACCGCGGAAGGCTACCCCGCAGGCTCTTCCCGCCCTGCGGAACCCGGTACGGCACCGCAGGATGGCCCCATGGGTGACTGGTGGTACCGGAACATCGTGGAGCCGGGAAAGCTCCCGCTCCTGCTGGCCCTGCTCTCCTTCGTGGGCTGCTTCCTGGTCACCCGCACCATCACCCGCCTCATCCGCGCGGGGAGGGGCCCCTTCCGGAACATCAGCTCGGGCGACGTCCACATCCACCACGTGGTGCCCGGCATCTTCCTGATGCTCGTCGGCGGATTCTGGGCGGTCGCGGTCGGCAGCCACGGCCTCGGCGCGATGTTCGCGGCGGTCATCTTCGGCATCGGCGCCGGTCTCGTGCTCGACGAGTTCGCGCTGATCCTCTACCTCGACGACGTGTACTGGAGCGAGCAGGGCCGCAAGAGCGTCGAGGTCGTGATGCTGACGACGGCCCTGGTGGTGCTCATCCTCACCGGGTTCACCCCGTTCGGGGTGAACGACCTGACGCCCGAGGAGCGGAGCAACCGCGCGGGCCTGGCCCTGAACGTCGCCGTCAACTGCTGCTTCGCCCTGATCGCCCTGGCCAAGGGCAAGCTCCAGACGGCCCTGATCGGCATGGTCGTCCCGCTGGTCGCCCTGGTGGGCGCGATCCGCCTGGCCCGCCCGGGATCGGCCTGGTCCAGGCGCTTCTACCGCAACCGGCACCGCACCCGTGCACGGGCGGCCCTGCGCGCCTACCACCACGACCGCCGCTGGGCAGGCCCCCGCCGCAGGGTTCAGGACTGGATCGGCGGCAAACCCGACCCGGAGCTGGCGCGCCCACGCCGCTGAAGCACCGCCGAGCAGGCGCACAGGACCAGCACGGCCGCGATGGCCGCCAGGTGCTCCTTGCCCGCGAGGTTGTTCTTGACGCACACCTCGACGACCATCACGGCGATCACCAGGCCCGCCGTGAACCAGGCCCGGTAGCGCCAGCACACGTAGACCGCGAGCCCGACCACCGCGGCGGAGGGACCGGTGTCGACGACCTGCGCGTCGGACGCGGGCAGCCCCAGCGGATGGCCGGGACCCCACTCGATGCCCACGCGCGCGTAGAGCGTGCCCGCGAGGGTGGCCGCGTAGCCGATGACGAGCGTGCGCCACCAGCCGACGCAGATCTCCGCGATGCCGAACACCAGCAGGATCTGCGCCAGCGCGCCCCAGACGGGCAGGTCGAGCGCCGGTACGAAGAGCGAGAGCGGGGTGCGCAGCAGGGCGAGCCAGAGCGGGTCCTCGGCCCGTACGGAGCCGATGTTCTGCACGAACTGATAGCCCCAGGACTGGTTCTGCACGAACTGGAAGAGGGCGGTCAGGCAGACGGCGGCCAGCGTCATCGGCGCCGCACGCCACCGCCGCTCCGCGATGCCCTCGCGCACGGTGGCGTACAGCGGCCCCCACTCGGTGCGCGCCAGACGCGTCAGGCGGGTCAGACGACCTGTGGCCAGGGAACTCATCGTCGGGACTCCAGGTGCTTGCGGTGCATCCACTTCGGCAGGCCCGGCGCTTCCAAGAAGCCCTCCGCGCGGGCCGACGCGATGCCGATGCGCGGCAGGTCGCCGCTCTTCTCGAAGAGAAGGAAGCGCGGCTCCCAGATCGGGCGGTACTTCGCGTTGGCGCGGTACAGCGACTCGATCTGCCACCACCGCGAGAAGAAGGTGAGCAGCGAGCGCCACAACCGCAGGACCGGGCCCGCGCCGAGCCGCGAGCCACGTTCGAAGACCGACCTGAACATCGCGAAGTTGAGGGACACCTGAGTGATCTTGATCTCGGCCGCGCGCTGGAGCAGTTCGATGACCATGAACTCCATCAGGCCGTTCTCGGAGTCGCGGTCACGGCGCATCAGGTCGAGCGAGAGCCCGCGCGGGCCCCACGGGACGAAGGAGAGCATCGCCCTCAACTCCCCTTCCCCATCGGTGCATTCGAGCATCACGCACCGCCCGTCCGCGGGGTCGCCGAGCCGCCCGAGCGCCATGGAGAAGCCGCGCTCGGTGGCCCCGTCGCGCCAGTCGTCCGCCCGCTTGAGGAGGTGGGCCATCTCGTCGGCGGGGATGTCCTCGTGACGGCGGATCCGCACCTCGTAACCGGCTCGTTTGACCCGGTTGTACGCCTGGCGGACCGTCCGCATGGCCCGCCCTTCCATCGTGAACTCGGCCGTCTCGACAATGGCTTCGTCGCCCAGTTCGAGCGCGTCGAGGCCGTGCCGGGCGTAGATCGTGCCCGCCTCCTCGCTCGCGCCCATCACGGCGGGGATCCAGCCGTGCACACGGGCGTCGGCGAGCCAGGGCTCGATGGCGCCGGGCCAGGCCTCCGGATCCCCGATCGGATCACCGGAGGCCAGCGAGACGCCCCCGATCACCCGGTAGGCGACCGCGGCCTTGCCGCTCGGCGACCAGACGACGCTCTTCTCGCGGCGCAGCGCGAAGTAGCCGAGCGAGTCGCGCTCTCCGTACTTGTCGAGCAGTCCGTGCAGCTTGCGCTCGTCGTCCTCGGTGAGCGGGTCGACCGCCTTGCGCGAGCGGAACGCGGCGTACAGGACGGCAAGGAGGAGAAGCGTGCTGAGTACGTTGATGGAGACGTTGACCCAGCCGGGCGTGGTGATGCCCTCGAACCGCTTGTCGTCGGCGGCCAGCGAGACCAGGCGCATCGTGCCGTAGCGCCAGCGGTCGAGGAAGGTCGAACGGAACTCGTCGTGCGCGCGGTTGGTGACGGTGACCAGGAACGCGGCGATCAGCGAGGTCACCAGGAGCCCGCCGACGGCGACGGCCGCGGCGAGCTTCGGATTGGAGCGGTCGCCCTTGGCGTAGAACTCGCGTCGCCCGACGATCAGCGAGGCGACGAACGCGGCGGTCAGGACGAGGGAGATCCAGTTCTGCGCGTACCGGCGGATCTCCGGGAAGATCATCGCGAACGCGAAGAGGAGCAGGAAGAGCCCGCTGAGTACGAGGTTGAGGATCCAGGCGGCGCGTTTGCGGCGGCGCATCGTGATCGCCAGGAACATCGTGAAGGCGCCGGACGCGAAGCCGGCGGTCAGCAGATACGGCGTGAAGTAGTTCTCGGTGTTGTGCCGCCGCAGATCCTGTCCCAGGGAGACCCAGACCGCGCTCAGAAAGTTGATGAAGGTGACGGCGCGGAGGTACCAGACGCTGAAGGCCGCGGCGAGACGCTGACGGCGCCCGGCAGTAGATTGCTCATCTCCCATGAAAAGGGATCATATGGGGCATGCCGGGCCGTCTTCGGCTGTGACCAGCCGCGCCGCCGCCTACTCGGCTTCGGGCGCCGCCGTCCCGAGCTTGTTCTCCGCCTTGTTTTCCGCCTTGTTCTCGGCCTCGGGGCCGGCCGGGGACTCCGGCTCGGGCTCGGGCTCCGGTTCGGGCTCGGGCTCCGGCTTCCGCTCGGGCAGTTCGGCGGAGAGTGCCGCAGCGGCCCGCACCAGCGGCAGCGCGAGCAGCGCCCCCAGGCCCTCGCCCACCTGCACGCCCTGTTCGAGTACGGGGTCGAGCGCCATCCGGTCAAGGGCCTTGGCCTGCGCGGGCTCCCCGCTGTTGTGCCCCGCGAGCCACCAGTCCGGCGCCCGGAAGGCGACCCGCTGGGCCACGAGCGCCGCGGCCGACGCCACGACGCCGTCCAGGATGACCGGCGTACGCCGCACCGCGCACTGCAACAGGAACCCGGTCATGGCGGCGATGTCCGCACCGCCCACCGCCGCGAGCAGCTCAAGCTGATCCCCGAGCACGGGTCGCGCCCGCCGCAGGGAGTCCCGGACCGCCGCGCACTTGCGCATCCACGCGAGGTCGTCGATCGGCGCGCCGCCCCGCCCGGTCACCACGGACGCGTCGGTCCCGCACAGCGCGGCGACCAGCGTCGCCGCGGGCGTCGTGCCGCCGACGCTCACGTCGCCGAGCACGATCAGGTCGGTGCCGGAGTCCGCCTCCTCGTCGGCGACGGCCATCCCGGCCCGCACCGCGGCCTCGGCCTCGTCGGCCGTCAGGGCGTCCTCGATGTCGACGCGTCCGGAGCCGCGCCGCACCCGGTGCCCCGCGACCTCCGCGGGCAGCTCGGCCGGGTCGCAGTCCAGGGCCATGTCGACGACCCGGACGGGCACGTCGAGGCGGCGCGCGAGGACGGAGACGGGGCTCGCACCGGAGAGCACGGCACGGACGAGCTCGGCCGCACTGCCCGCGGGCCGCGCGGAGACGTCGAGTCCCGCGACCCCGTGGTCACCCGCGAAGAGGATCACGCGCGGCCGCTCGATCGGCTTGACCGGCACCGAGGACTGGGCCGCTGAGAGCCATTCGCTCAGCTCGTCCAGGCGGCCGAGTGCCCCGGGCGGCACGCTCTGCCGTTCCCTGCGCTCTTCGGCGTCGCGGCGCACCCCGCCGTCGGGCCGCTCGATCAGGTCGGTGAAGTCGTCGAGATTCAGCGAGCTCATTCGCCGAACAGTACCGGCAGGGCCCGACCTCGGTTCGAACGGCCCGGCAGCAGGCATCCCCGCGCTCGCGGCACCGCGGAACGGCGCACCTCCACGGTGTCGTTGCGCCGGTGCCGATGATCCTTTACGTACCGTTTGGGGCGGTTGTCGTGTCGCTCGTACCGTCCGACGAAGGAGCCCGCCCTGCCCATGGACGCCGCCAAGGCCGCAGCCGCCCAGGCCGAGAAGATCTTCGCCGTCCCGCACTCCACCAGCCGCCACCGGGCACGGGCCCGGGCGATGGGCCGGTTCATCGAGCCCGAGAGCTGGCTGGACATCGACACCGGGCACGGGCACTTCCCCGCCGTGGCCCAGCAGGTGCACCCGTACACCGCCTTCGACGGCCTCGACCTCACCGAGCGCGTGACGGAGGGCCGCAGGGCGGGCCGCGTGGAGGAGGCCCACCGCGGGCTCCTCACCGACCTGGCGCCCAGGCTCGCGGGGCGCTACGACGCGCTGAGCATGTTCCACTACCTGGAGCGCAGCGCCGATCCGCGCATCGAACTCATCGCCGCCCGCACGGTGTTGCGGCCCGGCGGCCATCTGATGATCGAGGTCCCCGTCCCGGAGAGCCGGTACGCCAGGCTCCTTGGCAAGGGGTGGCTCCGCGCCGAGCCCTACCACCGCATCCCGCTCGCCGCCCTCCGCCGCGAGCTGGAGAGCCTCGGCTACACCGTCGTGGCCACCGATCGGCGCGAGCCGCACATCCCCTTCGACCTGACCGCGGGCCTCGCCTTCGCCCTGGGCCGCGTCCGGGCCGCGGCCCGCGTCGCGGCCCCGCTCCTCGCCGCGGCGGCCCTGGCCGACCGGATCCTCGCCCCCGTGGTCAGCCGCACCCGGTTCTCCAACGCCTACCGGGTCATCGCGAGGCGCAACCCCTGAGGCGTGCGGCCCCGCCTCAGCCCCGCAGGACGAGCGCCTGGCCCGCCACGACGAGCAGCACGTGCTCGCACTCCGTGGCGAACGCCGCGTTCAGACGCCCCAGTTCATCGCGGTAGCGGCGGCCCGACGCGGTCGCGGGGACGATGCCGGAGCCGACCTCGTTCGACACGGCGACGACCGTGCGCCGGGTCGCGCGCACCGCGTCCGTGAGCTCGGCGACCCGCTTGCGCAGCGCCCGCTCGCCGCCGCCCGCCCATTCGTCGTCGTCCCACGCGTTCACCTCGTCCATGGCGTACGTCAGCCACAGCGACAGGCAGTCGATGAGCAGGGGAGGGCCGTTCTCGGCGAGCAGCGGCACGAGGTCGCAGGTCTCGGCGGTGCTCCACGACCCGGGCCGCCGTTCGCGGTGGGCGCTCACCCGGTTCGCCCACTCGGAGTCGCCGTTCCTGGTCCCGCCCGTGGCCACGTAGAGCACCTCGGGGAAGGCCTCGAGGCGCCGCTCGGCCTCCACCGACTTCCCGGACCGCGCACCGCCGAGTACGAGCGTGCGGCGCGGCACGTCCGGTACGTCCTCATAGGCGCCGACCACCAGCGTCGTCCCGTCCGGCACGGCCCGCGCACCGGCGGCGGCCAGCCTGCGGGTCAGCTCCGCGCCCGGCGGCACCTCGTGGCCCAGATGGACGGCGACGACATCCGTGGTCGGCCCGATCGCACCCGCCGCCCGCAGCCGCGCGAGCCCGTCGGGGCGCCCGATGACATCGGCGAGGACCATCTCGTACGCGGGATGCCCGTCCGGCAGCCCGGAGGGCGCACCGTCCGGCGGCAGATACAGGAGCCGCTCCCCGTCGGGGCCCACCACCTCGTACCCCGTGCCGGGGTGGTCCATCGCCACCGCGCGCACCCGGTGCCCGGTGAGCAGCGCGAGCTCCCGGCCGTCGGGCACCCGGCCCGGCTGCGGAAGTCCTGCCGGTACCTCCACCGAGGGGCCGTCGTGCGGATGGGAGAGCAGGACCTGGCGTACGCCGCCGAGCGAGTGCCCGGAGCGGGCGGCCGCGAAGGCGGCGCCAGGGGTGAGGTCCAGGAGCAGGACGCCGTCCACCAGAAGCGCGGTGGCGGCGCGTGCGGCGCCGCCGAGCGCGGTCGCGCAGGCCGCGCAGGGGCAGCCGGGACGGGGCAGGCCTTCGGGATCGCCGGTGCCGAGCAGAGTCAGTTCCACAGGAAGATCCTCCCGCGTCGCCGCGAGTGCCGCTCGCCCGGCTAGGCTTCAAGCGGCTTCACACAGCTGTCGGACCATCGGGAGGCTGGCATGGCGGCATGGACGTGGCGGTTCGAGAAGACGGACGGGACGGAGGTCCAGCCCGCTCTGACGCCCGAGGAGTTCACGACTCAGGGGGACGCGGAGTCGTGGGTCGGCGAGTACTGGAAAGAACTCGCCGAAGGCGGCGCCGACCAGGTGTCGCTCTTCGAGGACACGAACAAGATCTATGGGCCGATGAGCCTGCACGCGGAGGACGCGGCGCAAGGGTGAGCGACGCCTGAACGTGAGGGGGTGGCCGCAGCAGCGGCCACCCTCACGGCATGTCACGACAAGCGGTGCCTAGATCTCGCCCAGCGTGACGTCGGCGGTCTTCTCGGAGCCGTCCCTCACGTACGTCACCTGCGTCTTGTCGCCCGGCTTCTCCCCGGCGAGCGCCTCGGAGAGCGAGGTGATCGTGGTGAGCTCGGTGTCGCCCAGCTTGGTGATGATGTCGCCGGCCTCGATGCCCGCCTTGGCTGCCGCGCCGTCCTTCTGCGCCTCGACGACGGCGACGCCCGCGGGCTTGTAGTCGTCACCGAGGACCGTGCGTCCAGTGATGCCGAGGGCGGCCCGGCCCGAGTCGGTGACCTTGCCGTCCTTGACGATCTGGTCGGCGACGGTCTTCACCATCGAGGACGGGATCGCGAACCCGATGCCGGGCGCCGCGCTGTCGCCCATGTTCGGGTCGGTCGCGGCGAGCGTCGGAATGCCGATGACCTCGCTGTCGAGGGTGACCAGGGCGCCGCCGCTGTTGCCCGGGTTGATCGCGGCGGACGTCTGCACCATGTTCGCGATGGTGGCCCCGGTCGCCCCCTCGGAGCGGCCCTCACTGACGGTCCTGCCGGTGGCGGAGATGATGCCCTGCGTGACGCTGGAGGACAGGCCGAGCGGCGAACCCATGGCGAGCACGATCTGCCCGACCTCGGCCTTCGTGGAGTCCGCGAACTTCGCGGCCTTGAGCCCGCTCGGCGGGTTGTCGATCTTGATGACGGCGAGGTCCTGCTCGGGGTAGGAGGCGACCAGCTTCGCGGTGAGCGCCTGCTCGCCGGTGGCCGTCGTGACCTTGAAGGTCTCTTCCTTGCCCACGACGTGGGCGTTGGTGACGACGTGTCCCTTGTCGTCGTAGACGACGCCGGAGCCGAGGCTCTCGGAGGCGTCGATCTGGACGACCGACGGCAGGACGTCCTCGATCACCTGCTGATAGTCGTCCTGAAGGTCGCTGTCCGCCATGGGCGCGGCCTGAGTGGTGGATTCACCGGAGTCCCCGGAGCCGGAACTGGAGCATCCGCTCACGAGAAGCCCGGCGGCGATGAGGGCGGCGGCGGTGACGGTACGGGTACGCGAGACAGTCATGTCCCGAGTGTCGCGTTGGCCCCGATACGTCGCCCTGAGTTAGAGGGCCGATCAGGGGGCGCCGGTGGGTCCCACCCAATCCGCTGCGGGGCAATCGGGTGGGTGGGCGGGAAACATCCGCCGCGAAGCGGCGGTCCAATCAGTCCCGCACGCCGCAGACGTGCAGCAACGCAGCCACCCGCCGATAGGGATCCGTCCGCCCGGCCCGCTCCTCGGCGGCAAGCAACGCCGCCAACTCCCCGTCCTCCGGCGGAACCGCATCGTCCGACGCCTGGTCGGTGAAGACCCGCACGCCGTACCAGGCGTGCAACGGCGCGGCGATCCCGGCCAGCGAAGCGGAAACCGCGTCGAGCCGGTCCGCACGCGCCTGAAGCCCCAGCCGGTTGCGGTACGCGGTGGAGTCGAAGGCGGCCATCGCCCCCGGCCAGTCCCCGGCGAGCCCCGGCCGCATGGCCAGCGCGTCCGCGTTCCGGACGAGGAGGGAGAGCAGCCCTCCGGGAGCCAGCATCCGGGCGAGGCCCGCGAGCAGCGCGTCCGGCTCCTCGACGTACATCAGTACGCCGTGGCAGAGCACGACGTCGAAGCTGCCCGGCAGGAAATGCACCCCGGTCTCGCGCCCGTCGCCCTCGACGATGCGCACCCGCCCCTGGATCCCCTCCGGCTCGGAGCCGAGCGCGGCACGCGCCGCGGCCACCATCGCCGGATCCTGCTCGACGCCCGTCACCTTGTGCCCGGCGCGGGCCAGCCGCAGCGCCTGCGTGCCCTGGCCCATGCCCACGTCGAGCACCCGCAGCCGCTGCCCCACGGGGAAGCGCCCGGCTATCTGCTCGTCGAGCTGCCGGGTCACCAGCTCCTGCCGTACGGCATTGCGCAGGCCGCCCAGCTTCTCAAGCCACGCGGCGGCCCCGCCGGCGAAACCGCTCAGGGCCGCTCTCCACGCTTGACCTGCGGCTTCGGCAGCCTCAGACGGCGCATCTGGAGCGTACGCATCAGGGCGTACGCGACCGCGCCCTTCTTGCTCTCGCTCGGGAAGCGCTCGTTCAGGCGCTTCTTCAGGCGGACCGCCGTCGTCACCGAGTCCACGATGATCAGGACGATCACGAAGAGCCACAGGAGCAGAGCGATGTTCTGCAGCTGCGGGATCCGGACCATGCTCAGTACGAGGATGATCACGGCGAGCGGCAGGAAGAACTCGGCGATGCAGAACCGCGAGTCGACGAAGTCGCGCGCGAACTTGCGCACGGGGCCCTTGTCGCGGGCGGGCAGATAGCGCTCGTCACCGCTGGCGAGCGCCTGACGCTGCTTGTCCATCTGGACGCGGCGTTCACTGCGCTGCCGCTTGGCCGCCTCCTTGCGCGTCACAGGCGTGTTGGCCACGCTGCGGCGCTGGGTCTGGGCCTCACTGCGCTTGGGCGTGGGGCGGCCCTTGGGGGCCTCGGGGTCACGGGGCTGCTGGGAGTCGGTCACCGGGGCCTTGCTCGCCGGGGCCTTCTCGTCCTTGGATCGGCTACGGAACACAAAACCCAAGGGTACGGGGTGCGGACGTGTGGACCCCCGCCCGATGGGGAACGATCCGGCAACACCGGGCGTCTTGATTGTGTGCCTAAGGGGACGTTCCGTGTGGTTTACAAGCGGTTTTCGGGCGGTTCCCGGGGGTGCACCTACTCCCTACGCCTGAGCCCGGCCGGACACAGTCGTCCTTGGGGATGAGCGCATCCGCACGCGAACAGTGCGGTAATGGATGCAGGGCCCGTACTGTGGGTTCTGAGCAGTACCTGGAGCTGGAAGTCCGTCAGAAGGGGGCGCGCGAAGCCCATGAGCGGTGTCATGAAGCGTATGGGGATGATCTTCCGCGCGAAGGCGAACAAGGCCCTTGACCGGGCCGAGGACCCGCGCGAAACCCTCGATTACTCGTACCAGAAGCAGCTCGAGCTGCTCCAGAAGGTGCGCCGTGGTGTCGCCGACGTGGCGACCTCGCGCAAGCGCCTGGAGTTGCAGCTGAGCCAGCTCCAGAAGCAGTCCTCCACCCTTGAGGACCAGGGCCGCAAGGCCCTCGCCCTCGGCCGTGAGGACCTGGCCCGCGAGGCGCTCTCGCGCCGTGCGGCGCTTCAGCAGCAGGTGACCGACCTGGAGACGCAGCACCAGACGCTCCAGGGCGAGGAGGAGAAGCTCACCCTCGCGGCGCAGCGCCTCCAGGCCAAGGTCGACGCCTTCCGTACGAAGAAGGAGACGATCAAGGCCACGTACACCGCGGCCCAGGCGCAGACCCGGATCGGCGAGGCCTTCTCCGGCATCTCCGAGGAGATGGGCGACGTCGGCATGGCGATCCAGCGTGCCGAGGACAAGACCGCGCAGCTCCAGGCGCGGGCCGGCGCGATCGACGAGCTCCTGGCCTCCGGCGCGCTCGACGACTCCTCCGGGCTCGCCAAGGACGACATCCAGTCCGAGCTGGATCGCCTCTCCGGTGGTACTGATGTAGAGCTGGAACTGCAGCGGATGAAGGCGGAGCTGGCGGGTGGCTCGTCGGCCTCGCCGAAGCAGGCCATCGAGCCGGGTCAGGGCCAGCCCCAGACCAAGGAGCCGCAGGACACCCCGCGCTTCGACAAGCAGTAGCAGCCCTACGCACTACACCGCTCACGTCCGAGGAGGGCGACATGATCGTACGGATCATGGGGGAGGGGCAGGTGAAGCTGGCCGACAGCCACTTCGCCGAACTGAACAAGCTGGACGACGACCTGCTCTCCGAGATGGAGAGCGGCGACGAGTCCGGCTTCCGCCGGACGCTGGGCGCGTTGCTCGACAAGGTCCGGGAGTTGGGTGAACCCCTCCCGGACGACGCCCTCGAACCCTCTGAGCTGATCCTCCCCGCGCCGGACGCGACGCTGGACGAGGTCCGCGACATGCTGAGCGACGACGGCTTGATTCCTGGCTGAGCGCCGTCTTCGCCGCTGCCCTGTCCCGGCGCTTCGCGCCGGATCTTCCCTCCCGCCCACCCGATTACCCGGCGGTCCTGGGCGTGGTGTGAGGCTCGATGCGGGGCAATCGGGTGGGCGGGTGGGAAAGTTCCGGCGCGAAGCGGCGGCACAGGACGCCCAGGGAGACGGAGCTCAGCCGGAACAAGGGCAACGCCCCGCAGGGGCGAGCCGTTCAGACCGGTCCCCGCAGCCCGCAGGGCCCCGTACGGTTTAAGGCGTGACCACTCTCGTGCGAGGCCGCTGTTGGGCCAAGGCGCACCCCCTGGCTGTGGACGCCGCCCTCGCGGCAGCCGTCCTCGTGTGCATGGTCGGCGGTTCGTTCGTCGAGCCGTACGGACATGGCGGCGGCCCCAGTTGGGGCACGCGCACCCCGGGCACGCTCAGCCTCGTCCTGATGCTGCTCGGTGCCGTCGCGCTGGTCTTCCGCCGCCGCGCCCCCTGGATCGTGCTCGCCGCGACCTGCACCGTCTCCGTCATCGATCTGATCACCGGAGAGTTCCGCGGCACCGTCGTGATGAGCGCGGTCATCGCCCTCTACACCGTCGCCGCCACCACCAACCGCCCCACCACCTGGCGCGTCGGCGTGGTCACCATCACCGGGCTCACCGGAGTCGCGATGCTGACGGGCCCCCTGCCCTGGTACGCCCAGGAGAACATCGGCATCTTCGCCTGGACCGGCATGGCCGCGGCGGCCGGTGACGCCGTCCGCAGCCGCCGCGCCTTCGTGGACGCCATACGCGAGCGTGCCGAACGCGCGGAACGCACCCGCGAGGAGGAGGCCCGGCGCCGCGTCGCCGAGGAGCGGCTGCGCATCGCCCGCGACCTGCACGACGTGGTCGCCCACCACATCGCCCTGGTCAACGTCCAGGCGGGCGTGGCGGCCCACGTCATGGACAAGCGGCCCGACCAGGCCAAGGAGGCCCTCTCCCACGTACGCGACGCGAGCCGCTCCGCGCTCAACGAACTGCGCGCCACCGTCGGCCTGTTGCGCCAGACCGGCGACCCCGAGGCACCCACCGAACCCGCGCCGGGCCTGGCCCGCCTCGAAGATCTCGTCGACACCTTCCGGCACGCCGGGCTCCCCGTGGAAGTGGCCGTCAGCGACGACGCGACGGAGCTGCCCGCCGGAGTCGACCTGGCCGCCTACCGCATCATCCAGGAGGCCCTCACGAACGTGCAGAAGCACGCGGGGACGGGCGCCAAGGCCGAGGTCAGCGTCATCCGCGTGGGGCCGAACGCCGAGCTCACGATCCTGGACGACGGAGGGGGCGAGAAGCGGGAGCACAGCGGCGAGAGCGACGGCGGCGGGCACGGCCTCATCGGCATGCGCGAGCGCGTCAGCGCCCTGGGCGGCCGCTGCACCGCCGGACCCCGCTACGGCGGCGGCTTCCGCGTCCATGCGATCCTGCCCGTCACGGCAACGCCGGTCACCCCGGCAGAGGGAGGGACCACCGCGTGACGATCCGGGTGCTGCTCGCCGACGACCAGGCACTGCTGCGCAGCGCGTTCAGGGTGCTCGTCGACTCCGAGCCCGACATGGAGGTCGTCGCCGAGGCGTCGGACGGCGCGGAGGCCGTCGAACTGGCCGCGTCACGGGCCGCCGACGTCGTCCTGATGGACATCCGCATGCCCGGCATGGACGGTCTCGCAGCCACCCGGCTGATCAGCGCGGACCCCGCCCTGGCCCACGTACGCGTGGTCATGCTGACGACCTTCGAGGTCGACGAGTACGTGGTGCAGTCGCTGCGCGCCGGCGCCTCCGGCTTCCTCGGCAAGGGCGCGGAGCCGGACGAGCTGCTCGGCGCGATCCGGATCGCGGCCGCGGGCGACGCGCTGCTCTCCCCGGCGGCGACGAAGGGCCTGATCGCCAAGTTCCTCGCACAGGGCGACAGTTCGGACGGTGACGGCGGGGCGCGCGCGGAGCGGCTCGGCGCGCTCACCGGGCGCGAGCGAGAGGTCCTCGTCCAGGTCGCGGGCGGGCATTCGAACGACGAGATCGCCGAGCGGCTTGAGGTCAGCCCGCTCACGGTGAAGACCCATGTGAACCGCGCGATGGCGAAGCTGGGCGCGCGTGACCGGGCGCAACTCGTCGTCATTGCCTACGAATCGGGCCTGGTACGTCCAAGGGTGGAGTGATTGCGGACGCGACGTACTGCGCCCGCAGTATGTGCCGCATAAGAACGGGTCCACGGTCGGACGATTCCTGCCCTGGACATGGCAGATCGTGTAGGGGGCACCGGCCTGCCGGTGCCCGTTCCTGCGCAGTACGCCACAGAGAGAGACCACCATGTCCTGGCTGTCCCGGTTCAGCCTCGCCCAACGGGCCCTTGTCGGGCTGATATCGATCATCGCGCTCGTCTTCGGCGCGATCGCGATCCCTCAGCTCAAGCAGCAGCTGCTGCCCTCCATCGAACTGCCGATGGTGTCCGTCCTGGCCCCGTATCAGGGCGCGTCCCCCGATGTGGTCGAAAAGCAGGTCGTCGAACCCCTCGAGTCCTCCATCGACGCGGTCGACGGCATCACCGGCATCACCTCCACGGCGAGCGAGGGCAACGCCGTGATCATGGCCCAGTTCGACTACGGCAGCGGCTCCAAGCAGCTCGTCGCCGACGTCCAGCAGGCCGTGAACCGCTCCCGTGCCGAACTCCCCGACGACGTCGACCCGCAGGTCATCGCGGGCTCCACGGACGACATCCCGACCGTGGTCCTCTCCGTCACCTCCGACAAGGACCAGCAGGCGCTCTCCGACCAGCTCGACCGCACCGTCGTCCCCGCCATGGAGGACATCGACGGCGTCGGCCAGGTCACCGTCGACGGCGTGCGCGACCTCCAGGTCGACGTCACCCCCGACGGCAAGAAGCTGGCCAAGGCGGGCCTGACCCCGGCCGCGCTCGGCCAGGCGCTCCAGGCCGGCGGCGCCACGCTCCCCGCGGGCTCCTTCGACGAGGACGGCAAGAACCGCACCGTCCAGGTCGGCGGCGGCTACACCTCCCTGAAGCAGATCCAGGACCTGATGGTCACCCCCGAGGCCAAGCCGGGGGAGCGGCCTGCCAAGCCGGTGCGCCTCGGTGACGTCGCCACCGTCGAGCAGCAGCCCTCGGACGCCACGTCCATCACGCGGACGAACGGCAGGCCCAGCCTCGCCGTCGCGATCACCATGGACCAGGACGGCAGCGCCGTCGCCATCTCCGACGCGGTCAAGGACAAGCTGCCCGACCTGCGCAAGGACCTGGGCGCGGACTCCGACCTGACGGTCGCGAGCGACCAGGGCCCGGCCGTCTCCAAGTCCATCGACGGCCTCACCACCGAGGGCGCCCTCGGCCTGGTCTTCGCGGTCCTCGTCATCCTGGTCTTCCTGGCGTCGATCCGCTCGACGCTGGTCACCGCGGTCTCCATCCCGCTCTCGGTCGTCCTCGCCCTGATCGTGCTGTGGACGAGGGACCTCTCCCTCAACATGCTCACGCTCGGCGCGCTGACCATCGCCATCGGCCGCGTCGTCGACGACTCGATCGTGGTCCTGGAGAACATCAAGCGCCACCTCGGATACGGCGAGGAGCGCGAGGCCGCGATCATCACGGCCGTCAAGGAGGTCGCGGGCGCCGTGACGTCCTCGACCCTGACGACCGTCGCGGTCTTCCTGCCGATCGGCCTGGCCGGCGGCATGGTGGGCGAGCTCTTCGGCTCCTTCTCGCTGACGGTCACGGCGGCGCTCCTGGCGTCCCTGCTCGTCTCGCTGACCGTGGTGCCGGTCCTGTCGTACTGGTTCCTGCGTCCCCCCAAGGACGTCCGCGGCGCCGACCCGGAGGAGGCCCGCCGCAAGGCCGAGGAGAAGGAGGCGAAGAGCAGGCTCCAGCGCTTCTACGTCCCCGTCCTGCGCTTCGCGACGCGGCGCCGCTTCACCAGCCTCGTCATCGCGATCGTGGTCCTCGTGGGCACGTTCGGCATGGCACCGCTCCTGAAGACCAACTTCTTCGACCAGGGCGAGCAGGAAGTCCTGACCATCAAGCAGGAGTTGAAGCCGGGCACCAGCCTCGCGGCGTCCGACGCGTCGGCCAAGAAGGTCGAGAAGATGCTGGACGGCCTCGACGAGATCAAGGACTACCAGGTCACGGTCGGCTCCTCCGGCTTCATGGCCGCCTTCGGCGGCTCCACGGACACCAACCAGGCCTCGTACACCCTGACGCTCAAGGACAAGTCGTCGTACGACAAGACGCAGGACAAGGTCGAGGAGGAGCTCGGCAAGCTCTCCGGCATCGGCCAGACGTCCATCGCGGCCGGTGACGGCTTCGGCAGCCAGGACCTGAGCGTGGTCGTCAAGGCCGCCGACGGCGCTGTGCTGCGCAAGGCGTCCGAGGAGGTCCGCGACGAGGTCGCGAAGATCGACGACGTCACGGACGTCCAGAGCGACCTCTCGCAGAGCATCCCGAGGATCTCGGTCAAGGCCAACTCCAAGGCCGCCGCGGCCGGTTTCAACGACACCACCCTCGGCCAGGCCGTCGCCCAGGCGGTCCGCGGCACCGAGAGCGGCAAGGCGATCCTGGACGACACCGAGCGCGACGTCGTGGTGAAGTCGTCGCAGTCGGCGAAGACGCTCGCCCAGTTGCGCGAGCTGAACCTCGGCTCCGTGAAGCTCGGTGACATCGCCTCGGTCAAGCTGGTCGACGGTCCGGTCTCGATGACCCGCATCGACGGCTCGCGCGCCGCGACGATCACCGCGAAGCCCACCGGTGAGAACACGGGCGCGGTCAGCGCCGACCTCACCAAGAAGCTCGACGCGCTGAAGCTGCCGGACGGCGCCACGGCGTCCATCGGCGGTGTCTCCGAGGACCAGGACGAGGCGTTCGCCTCGCTCGGCCTCGCGATGCTCGCGGCGATCGCGATCGTCTTCATGCTCCTCGTGGCGACGTTCCGCTCGCTCGTCCAGCCGCTGATCCTGCTGGTCTCGATCCCGTTCGCGGCCACGGGCGCGATCGGACTCCTGATTGCCACCGACACCCCGATGGGTGTCCCGGCGATGATCGGCATGCTGATGCTGATCGGCATCGTGGTGACGAACGCGATCGTCCTGATCGACCTGATCAACCAGTACCGCAAGCAGGGTCACGGCGTGGTCGAGGCAGTCATCGAGGGTGGCCGCCACCGCCTGCGCCCGATCCTCATGACGGCCCTGGCGACGATCTTCGCCCTGCTCCCGATGGCCCTCGGCATCACGGGCGAGGGCGGCTTCATCGCCCAGCCGCTCGCGGTGGTGGTCATCGGCGGCCTGATCACGTCGACGCTCCTCACGCTCCTCCTGGTCCCGACGCTGTACGCGATGGTGGAACTCCGCAAGGAGAAGAGGCGCACGAAGCGCGAGGCGAAGAGGGCAAAGAAGGCCGGCATCGCGCCTGAGCAGCCCTCCGAGGACACGGAGCCCGCCAAGGTCTAGAAGCGGCAGCCGCCCCGTTGTGGGCAGGCGTTCCGCAGGGCGATGGGGGTCCCCCCGCTCGAGCGCAGCCGAGAGTGGGGGAGGGTGGGCACCACACCGAAGCTGCCGGACAAGGTCTAACCAAGGCGCCCAGCACCACTGACGACGGGGTGCCCCTCATCCAGAGGGGCACCCCGTCCGCGTACGCCCACTGCAAGTGCCAGCACGGCAGCCCCGCTGCACAGCGTCATCCCGACGAACAGCGGCACCGCGGTGGAATCCCCGCCGAGCCCCACCAGCGGCGCGACCACCGCGCCCAACGCGCTCTGGGCGGTGCCGAGCAGGGCGGACCCCACCCCGGAGGCGTACGGCACCCGCGCGAGAGCCAGCGCCGCGGAGTTCGCCACCACCAGGCCGAGCCCGCCGCACACCACGGCCAGGAGCGCCAGGCAGAGCGCCGTCGTGAGCAGCCCCGCCGCCGTGACGGCCAGCAGCACGGCCGACCCGCAGAGCATCGCCAACAGCCCGCCCCGCAGCAGCACTTCGGGAGCGATCCGCCCCACGAGACGGGCCCCCGCCGCGCTGGACAGCGTCGCCACCACGGCCCCGCCGGAGAAGGCGACGGACGAGGCCCCCACGCCCATCCCCAGCACGTTCTGCAGCAGGAACGGCGACCCGGCGATGTAGCAGAACAGCATCCCGAACCCGAAGGTGAAGGCGAGCGTGTAGCCCACGTACGCCCGATCGCCGAGGACCGCACGGACCGAAGCCGCCACCTGCCGCACCCCGCCCGCCTGCCGCCGCTCCGTGGGCAGACTCTCCGGTACGCCGACCACGACCGTCAGTGTCACGAGCGACGACACTCCGGCGAGCACCCAGAACACGCCACGCCACCCCGCGGCCCCGATCACCGCGCCGCCCGCCAGCGGGGCGATGATCGGCGCGATCCCGGCCAGCGTCATGAGCACCCCGAACAGCCGTGCCGCGGCGGCCCCTTGGACCCGGTCCGCGACCACGGCCCGGCTGATCACGACGCCCGCAGCCCCGCTGAACCCGGTCACGAACCGCAGCGCGACCAGCCACCCCAGCGAGGGCGCCACGGCGCACAGCGCGGTCCCCGCGGTGCACACGGCCGCGCCCGCGAGCAGCGGCGCCCGCCTGCCGTACCGGTCGGAGAGCGGCCCGAAGACGAGATGCCCGAGCGTCATGCCGACCAGGAACGCGGTCAGCGTGAGCTGCACCCCGGAGGCGTCGGTGTGCAGTTCGTCGGCCATCCGCGGGAAGGCCGGGAGGTACATGTCGGTCGAGAGCGGACCGATGAACGAGAGCAGCGCGAGCGCGGCGGTGAGCAAGGGCATGGCGGAGGGACCTCCCGGAGTCGAGGCACGGTAGAGATGCAGATACTTATATAAGTATCTGGAACGCTAGCATGGGGGCGTGACCGAGCAGAGGAACGCGCAGGACGACGAGGCCGACCGCAGGCTCTTCCAGCACGCCAGGGAGCTGACCCCCGCGCTGTACGCGCTCTCGCGGGTCCTGCGCTTCCAGGGCATGGAGGAGGCGGGCCTGTGGCGACTGCCCCCGTCGGAGCTGGAGTTGATGCGCTACGTCCACGCGGAACCGGGTGTGACGGTGAGCGTCCTGGCCCGTGAACTGGGCCTGCACGCCAGCAATGTGAGCGCCACGGTCCGCGGTCTGGTCAACGCGGGGCACCTGGAGCGCGAGAAGGACCCGAACGACGGCCGGGTGGTGCGCCTGAAGCCGACCCTCAAGGCGGAGCAGGGCATGGCCCTGATCGAGAACGCCTGGGCGGAGATCTTCGCCGACGCGCTCGCCACGCTCTCCGAGGAGCAGCTGGCGGCGCTGGTCGCGTCCGTGCCGGCCCTGGAGGCGCTGGGCGGCGCGCTCAAGGAGCGTAGAACGCGGTAAGGGGCACCCGCAATGGCGAGTGCCCCTTACCGCAGAAGAACAAGCGGCCCTACGGCAGCGCGAGCATCCGCTCCAGCGCCAGCTTCGCGAACTGCTCGGTCTCGCGGTCGACCTCGATCTGGTTGACCAGCTTGCCCTCGGCGAGGGATTCGAGCGCCCAGACCAGGTGCGGCAGGTCGATCCGGTTCATGGTCGAGCAGAAGCAGACCGTCTTGTCGAGGAAGACGATCTCCTTGTCATCGGCGGCGAAACGGTTCGCCAGGCGCCGTACGAGATTCAGCTCGGTCCCGATCGCCCACTTGGAACCGGCGGGGGCCGCCTGAAGGGTCTGGATGATGTGCTCCGTGGAGCCCACGTAGTCCGCCGCGGCCACGACCTCGTGCTTGCACTCGGGGTGCACCAGGACGTTGACGCCGGGGATCCGCGCGCGCACGTCCTCCACGGACTCCAGCGAGAAGCGCCCGTGCACCGAGCAGTGCCCGCGCCACAGGATCATCTTCGCGTCCCGCAGCTGCTCGACGGTCAGGCCGCCGTTCGGCTTGTGCGGGTTGTAGAGGACGCAGTCGTCGAGCGAGAAGCCCATGTCGCGGACCGCGGTGTTGCGCCCGAGGTGCTGGTCGGGAAGGAACAGCACCTTCTCGCCCTGCTCATAGGCCCACTCCAGGGCGCGCTTGGCGTTGGACGAGGTGCAGATCGTCCCGCCGTGCTTGCCGGTGAAGGCCTTGATGTCGGCCGACGAGTTCATGTACGAGACGGGCACGACCTGCTCGGCTATCCCGGCCTCGGTCAGCACGTCCCAGCACTCCGCGACCTGCTCGGCGGTGGCCATGTCAGCCATCGAGCAGCCGGCGGCCAGGTCGGGCAGGACGACCTTCTGGTCGTCGGTGGTCAGGATGTCCGCGGACTCGGCCATGAAGTGCACGCCGCAGAAGACGATGTACTCGGCCTCCGGCTTGGCGGCCGCGTCCTTGGCCAGCTTGAAGGAGTCGCCGGTGACATCCGCGAACTGGATGACCTCGTCGCGCTGGTAGTGGTGGCCGAGCACGAAGACCTTGTCGCCGAGCTTCTCCTTGGCGGCACGGGCGCGCTCGACCAGGTCGGGGTCGGAGGGCGACGGCAGATCGCCGGGGCACTCCACGCCGCGCTCGCTCCTGGGGTCGGCCTCGCGGCCGAGCAGCAGCAGGGCGAGCGGCGTCGGCTGGACGTCGAGGTCCACGGGGGGCTGGGCGGTGGTCACGAGACACGCACCCTTTCTTCGAAATTAATGAGCGCGGCGACAGCCGCTCCAGTGGAGCCGGTGCTTGCACCGGGAGCTTTTCGTCTAATTGACGTTATCTATCATAACCGCTTCACGTCAGTTTGACGATGGCCATCGTGTCGATGTGACGCGTTCGCCTTCGACGGGCCGATGCCCCGCGAGGCGGCATGTGCGAGCATGAAGGGACCGACAGCCGAGAGACACAGCACTCGGCCCGGAATGAATCCGCGGCCCCGCCGGTTGCAACCGTCGGCAAGCAGTCTCCGTACAACCCGGGAGAGAAGCAGATGTCCGTATCGGACGAGACCACCACCGTGAGCGACGGCATCCTCCTGTCCGACGCCGCCGCGGGCAAGGTCAAGGGCCTTCTTGAGCAGGAGGGCCGGGACGACCTGGCGCTGCGCGTCGCCGTTCAGCCCGGCGGCTGCTCGGGCCTTCGCTACCAGCTGTTCTTCGACGAGCGCTCGCTCGACGGCGACGTCGTCAAGGACTTCGACGGCGTGAAGGTCGTCACCGACCGGATGAGCGCTCCGTACCTGGGCGGCGCCTCCATCGACTTCGTCGACACCATCGAGAAGCAGGGCTTCACGATCGACAACCCGAACGCCACGGGCTCCTGCGCCTGCGGCGACTCGTTCAGCTAGATCCGTACATACGAAGGCGGCCCCCGAAGAACTTCGGGGGCCGCCTTCGTATGGCTGGGGAGTTACTTGCGCGGCACCGTCGCGCCGCCCTCCGCGTCCACGACCTTGCGGTCGCCCAGCGGCTCGTCCAGGGTCACGGTCTCCGTGAACTCCTTGGCGATCATGATGCAGACCTCGCCCTTCTTGTGGGTCTCGGTCACCTTCACGCGCACGCTGCCCTTGCTCTCGTCGGCCGACGCGGCGTAGTCACTGCACACGCCGCCCCAGAAGTGCACCGTCAGGGACTTGCCGTCCGCGCTGTAGGACTCCACGTGCAAGGGCGGGTCCTGCTGGCCCGTGCCCGGCTGCTCGGTGGGCGTCGGGGTGGGGGACGGCGTGCTCGGCGAGGTGAGGAACTTCGGTTCCACCGCCGGGTGCGTCACCGTGAAGGAGTCCTTCGCGCCCTGCGGCTTCACGTCGAACAGCCAGGCGGGCACGAGCGTCTGGCGCCCGTCCACGAAGTGCACGGCGAGCCCGAACGTGGCGTCCTTGACCGTGACCGGCTGCGGCTTCGGAGGCGCGGAGGAGGGCTCCTCGCAGGGCGCCTTCGTCCGGTCGTCGCCCGCGGGGCCGCCCGAGCCTTCCGAGCTGTCCGCCGTGTCGCCGTCGGCGTTCGGCACCGCCGACGCGCAGCCGCCGATGCCTACGCGGCCGTCGCCGCCGCCCGACTTGTTGAGCTGCTCCAGGGTCTCGCCGGCGCTGATCACCGGGTACGTGTGGCCCTTCTCCGGCGCCTTCAACTGGCCGCTGCCGCCGACCACTTGGCCGTCCGAGCCGACCTGGATGCCGGTCGACCAGCCGTACGTCGGGAGTCCGCCCACCTTCGGGTCGGCGTTCACCACCCGTACGCCGCCCATGAGTTGGCGGGCGTCCAGCTTCGCGTCGTCCTGGCCCACGGCCTTCAGGACCGGCGCCGCGGCCTTCTTCGCCGCGCTCTCGCCGACCGCGTCACCCTCGCCGTTCGGCGCGGTGGACGTCTCCGAACAGGGCTTGCCCTTCGGGCAGTTGTCGCTGCCGCCGGTGGCGTACCGCGTGAACGTCCAGGTGCCCGGCGCCTGCTTGCCCACCTGGAGCGAGGGCCCGGAGCCGTCCTTGGTGGGGCCGATCTTCCAGGCGCCGCCTTGCGAGGTGGGCTTCCCCGTGACGCCGAGCGCCTTGGCGAGATCGATGACCTGGTCCTGGCTGACCGTGCCCCGCGCGTGGTAGACGGGCGCCGACTCGGGGCCGTCGGGCAGCTTGCCCTCGGCGCGGTAGGTGGCGCCGTTCGGGTCGGGCTCGCCCGGGGCGATGCCCTCGGTGCCGCCTTCCTGCCGGTCGCCGTCCGTGTGTCCGTCGAGGGCGAGCGGCGGGGGAGTGCCGCTGTCGCCGGCGGGAGAACTGCCGTTGCCGTTGCCGCCGCTGCCGCCTGACGCGGTCGCGGCGAAGTAGGCCCCGCCGCCACCGACGAGCAGCACCGTGGCCGCCACCGACGCGACGGCGAGGCGGGAACGCCGCCGGTGCTGCTCGGCCGCGTCGTTACCGGATCGCTCGGTGCTCACCGCATCGCTCCTTCGACTGCACTGCTGTCCCTGGAGGCCCGTGTGTGGGCCTCGTTCGTATTCCGCGTCCCCTTTACGGGGGACAGCGGTGGGACGCAGCGGGGGAGCGCGCGGTTCCCTCGGCGCGCGCCGATACCTCCGGGCCGGTGCGCCGACCGGCCCTCGTCTCCGTCGCGGCTGCGCGGTCGCCGCTGCTCAGTCGCCGTACTCGGACATGCCGTCGATCAGCCGGGCGGAGGCGGGCGGGACGCTGACCCCGTGGATCAGCGCGGGCGACACCGGGGCGGGCCGGGCGGCCGCGGGGGTCACCCAGTGCGGGGCCATGCGGGCGCAGTCGCCGCGCAGGGTCTCCATGTTCTCCGGGGGTTCGGAGGGCAGCTCGACGGGACGTGCGGTGACGACATGCTTCGAGATAACGGCCATATCCGCACCGTACGCATCGCACACCTCGCGAAAAAAGACCTACTAACGGGTAGTTTGGCCTCTTCAGCGAGGGTGCCCTGACCCGGTAGCGTGAACTGTCAATCCCTTGCCTCTCCTCCACAGGAGCATGCCGTCGTGCGTATCGCAGTCACCGGCTCCATCGCCACCGACCACCTGATGACCTTCCCCGGCCGCTTCGCCGACCAACTGGTCGCGGATCAGCTGCACACGGTTTCTCTCTCTTTCCTGGTCGACGCCCTAGACGTACGAAGGGGAGGCGTCGCCGCCAACATCTGCTTCGGCATGGGCCAGCTCGGCACCGACCCGATCCTGGTCGGAGCCGCGGGCTCGGACTTCGGCGAGTACCGCGCCTGGCTCGACCGGCACGGCGTGGACACGGCATCGGTCCGCATCTCCGAGACGCTGCACACGGCCCGCTTCGTGTGCACGACGGACGCCGACCACAACCAGATCGGGTCGTTCTACACGGGTGCCATGAGCGAGGCCCGCCTGATCGAACTGAAGACCGTGGCCGACCGCGTGAGCGGTCTCGACCTGGTCCTCATCGGCGCGGACGACCCCGAGGCGATGATGCGCCACACCGAGGAGTGCCGCACGCGCGAGATCCCCTTCGCCGCGGACTTCTCCCAGCAGATCGCGCGCATGGACGGCGACGAGATCCGCACGCTCCTCGACGGCTCCACCTACCTCTTCTCGAACGAGTACGAGAAGGGGCTCATCGAGTCCAAGACCGGCTGGAGCGACGCGGAGATCCTCTCCAAGGTCGGCCACCGCGTGACGACCCTCGGCTCGCGCGGCGTGCGCATCGAGTCCACGGGCCAGGACCCGATCGAGGTCGGCGTCCCCGAGGAAGAGGCGAAGGTCGAGCCGACCGGCGTCGGCGACGCCTTCCGCGCCGGCTTCCTGTCGGGCCTGGCATGGGGCGTCTCCCACGAGCGCGCGGCGCAGGTCGGCTGCATGCTCGCCACCCTGGTCATCGAGACCGTCGGCACCCAGGAGTACGAGCTCCAGCGCAGCAACTTCATGGACCGCTTCACCAAGGCGTACGGCCATGAGGCCGCGTCCGAGGTCCAGGCCCACCTGGTCTAGTCAGGAGCTCCGGCGGACCACATAGGCAGCGCCGTGGTCCGCCGGCTCCTCACCCACGTACTCCTGGCCCCGCATCTGGCACCACGCCGGGATGTCGAGCCGCGCCGCCTCGTCGTCCGCGAGGACCGTGACGGTGCCGCCCACCGGCACGTCCCCGATGACCTTCGCGAGCTCGATGACGGGGAGCGGGCAGCGCTTGCCGAGCGCGTCGACGACGAGGGAAGCGGACTCGGCGCCCGACGTCGGCGCCTCGGGAGCGCCCAGTTGTTCGCGCACTCCGGCCACCACGCCCGGCAGCACGTCCAGAAAACGCTCGACGTCAGCTTCCTGCGTCCCCCGTGGGAGTGACACCCGGACGTTGCCCTCACTCAGTACGCCCATCGCCTTCAGGACGTGGCTGGGGGTCAGCGTCGAGCTGGTGCAGGAGGAGCCGGAGGAGACCGAGAACCCGGCCCGGTCCAGCTCGTGCAGCACGGTCTCCCCGTCGACATAGAGACACGAGAAGGTCACCAGGTGGGGCAGGCGCCGCACCGGATCGCCCACCACCTCCACGTCCGGCACAAGGCCCGGCACCCGCGCCCGGATCCGCTCCGTCAACTCCCGCAGCCGTGCGCCCTCCTCGGCGGCCTCGGCCTGCACGGCGCGCAGCGAGGCCGCGGCGGCGACCACCGCCGGGATGTTCTCGAAGCCCGGGGCGCGCCCCGACTCCCGCTCGTCGGCCGGGCCTTGCGGGGCGAACCGCACCCCCTTGCGCACGACGAGCAGCCCCACGCCCGCGGGCCCGCCCCACTTGTGGGCGCTCGCGGCGAGCAGCGACCACTCCCCGCCCACCCGGCCCCACGGCAGCGACTGCGCCGCGTCCACCAGGAGCGGCACCCCGGCGGCGCGACACGCCGAAGCGACATCGGCCACCGGCTGCTCCGTGCCCACCTCGTGGTTGGCGGACTGGAGGCAGGCGAGCGCCGTGTCGGGGCGCAGGGCAGCGGCGTACGAGGCCGACGGCACCGCACCGGCGCGGTCCACCGGGACCTCCGTCACCGTCCCCCCGTCGGCTTCGAGGGCCGCCGCCGCATGGAGCACCGAGGAGTGCTCGACCGCCGACACCACCAGATGCCGCCCGACACGCCGACGCCCCGCGAGCGCCCCGGCGATCCCGGAGTGCACGGACCGGGTGCCGGAAGAGGTGAAGGACAGCTCGTCGGGGCGGCAGCCCACCGCGTCGGCGGCGGCCTCCCGCGCGGCATCGAGCAGCAGCCGGGCCCGCCGCCCCTCCCGATAGAGCCGCGCGGGATCGGCCCACCCCTCGTCGAGCGAGGCCTGCAGCGCCTGCCGGGCCACGGGGTGGAGGGGAGCGGAGGAGGCGACATCGAAGTAGGGCACAGGGCAACGCTAGAACGTCCGCCCGAGGAAGCACTCCGGGGGAGCGCCCCGAAGAGGCGCGGGGAACTGCGCGACAAGCCACGACGAACCCGCGGCCGCAAAGCAAGAGACCCCGCCGAGTTACTGGGCGCCCGACCCCCCGTCAGAAAGGAGTGGACGGCGGGGGGCCCACCCTCCCGAGTGACCCGCGGCGCGTTAGGCACCCTCCCCGCGCGACCCCAAATAGCGTCCAGTAAGGTTTGGCCCGCATAAACATCCAAACCCCTGCCCGCCGCAGGGCGGCGACCGACCACCGAGAAGGCCGCAGCCGAAGCGCGGGCCGAGACTCTCGGGAAGGCGCTACGTGAGTCCCAACGGCTCCGACCGCTCGTCGCGGCGCCCGATGCGGCGGAAGCTGCCGCAGGTGCTGACTGCGGGCCTGATCCTTGCAACCGCCACCGGTTGCACATACAAGGACTTTCCCCGCCTTGGTATGCCCACCCCCGTAACGGAAGAGGCTCCACGGATCCTCTCCCTCTGGCAGGGCTCGTGGGCGGCAGCGCTCGCCACGGGCGTGCTGGTCTGGGGTCTGATCCTGTGGAGTGTCATCTTCCACCGGCGCAGCCGCACCAAGGTGGAGGTACCTCCGCAGACGCGTTACAACATGCCCATCGAGGCGCTCTACACGGTGGTGCCTCTCATCATCGTCTCGGTGCTCTTCTACTTCACGGCCCGTGATGAGACGAAGCTCCTCGCTCTGGAGGACAAGCCCGCCCACACGGTCAACGTGGTCGGCTACCAGTGGAGCTGGGGCTTCAACTACATCGAGGACGTGCCGGGTTCCAACAAGGACGACGCGAAGACGGCCAAGGAGCTGGAGGCCATCCCGGACAAGTTCCGCGATGCGTTCCCGTCCAACGCCGGCGGCGTCTACGACGTCGGTACGCCCGGCCAGCGGAACCCGCAGAACGGCAACCCCGGCCCGACCCTCTGGCTCCCCAAGGGCGAGAAGGTCCGGTTCGTGCTGACTTCGCGTGACGTCATCCACTCCTTCTGGGTGGTGCCGTTCCTCATGAAGCAGGACGTCATCCCGGGCCACACGAACGCCTTCGAGGTGACTCCGAACAAGGAGGGCACCTTCATGGGCAAGTGCGCCGAGCTCTGCGGTGTCGACCACTCCCGGATGCTCTTCAACGTCAAGGTCGTTTCCCCCGAGCGCTACCAGAAGCACCTCGAGGACCTGGCGAAGAAGAACCAGACCGGTTACATCCCGGCCGGCATCGAGCAGACGAAGCACGAGAAGAACCGGGAGACGAACAACCTGTGAGCATCCTCAACGAACCTCAGGGTGCCGCGGCAGCAGAAGACTCATTCGAGAACGAGCTGCCGGTACGGCGCGCACAGCCGGGCGCTGTGGTCATCAAGTGGCTGACGACCACCGACCACAAGACGATCGGCACGCTCTACCTGGTCACGTCGTTCGCGTTCTTCTGCATCGGCGGCGTCATGGCGCTCTTCATGCGCGCCGAACTCGCTCGTCCCGGCTCGCAGATCATGTCGAACGAGCAGTTCAACCAGGCGTTCACGATGCACGGCACGATCATGCTGCTGATGTTCGCGACGCCGCTGTTCGCCGGATTCGCGAACTGGATCATGCCGCTGCAGATCGGCGCGCCCGACGTGGCGTTCCCGCGGCTGAACATGTTCGCGTACTGGCTGTACCTCTTCGGCTCGCTCATCGCGGTGGCCGGCTTCCTCACCCCGCAGGGTGCGGCCGACTTCGGCTGGTTCGCCTACTCCCCGCTGTCGGACGCCGTCCGCTCGCCGGGTATCGGCGCCGACATGTGGATCATGGGTCTGGCCTTCTCCGGCTTCGGCACGATCCTCGGCTCGGTCAACTTCATCACCACGATCATCTGCATGCGCGCTCCTGGCATGACGATGTTCCGGATGCCGATCTTCGTGTGGAACGTCCTGCTGACCGCGGTTCTGGTCCTGCTGGCCTTCCCGGTTCTGGCCGCCGCGCTGTTCGCCCTGGAGGCGGACCGTAAATTCGGTGCCCATATCTTCGACGCGGCCAATGGCGGCGCGCTGCTATGGCAACACCTCTTCTGGTTCTTCGGCCATCCAGAGGTGTACATCATCGCGCTGCCATTCTTCGGAATCATTTCCGAAGTCATCCCGGTCTTCTCCCGGAAGCCGATGTTCGGCTACATGGGCCTGATCGGCGCGACGATCGCCATCGCGGGTCTCTCCGTGACCGTGTGGGCGCACCACATGTACGTCACCGGTGGCGTGCTCCTACCGTTCTTCTCCTTCATGACGTTCTTGATCGCTGTCCCAACAGGCGTGAAGTTCTTCAACTGGATCGGAACGATGTGGAAGGGCTCACTGAGTTTCGAGACACCGATGCTCTGGGCCGTCGGCTTCCTGATCACCTTCACCTTCGGTGGTCTGACCGGCGTCATCCTGGCCTCGCCGCCGATGGACTTCCACGTCTCGGACTCGTACTTCGTGGTCGCGCACTTCCACTACGTCGTCTTCGGCACCGTGGTCTTCGCGATGTTCTCCGGATTCCACTTCTGGTGGCCGAAGTTCACCGGCAAGATGCTGGACGAGCGGCTCGGCAAGATCACCTTCTGGACGCTGTTCATCGGCTTCCACGGCACGTTCCTGGTGCAGCACTGGCTGGGTGCCGAGGGCATGCCGCGTCGTTACGCGGACTACCTCGCGGCCGACGGTTTCACCGCGCTGAACACGATCTCGACGATCGCCTCGTTCCTGCTGGGTCTGTCGATCCTGCCGTTCTTCTACAACATCTGGAAGACCGCCAAGTACGGCAAGAAGATCGAGGTCGACGACCCGTGGGGCTACGGCCGCTCGCTCGAGTGGGCGACGTCCTGCCCGCCGCCGCGGCACAACTTCCTCACCCTGCCGCGGATCCGTTCCGAATCCCCGGCGTTCGACCTGCATCACCCTGAGATCGCGGCTCTCGACCAGCTCGAGAACAGCGGCCACGGTGACAAGGCGCTCGCGGGCGGCAAGGAGGCCGGCAAGTGAAGGTCCAAGGCAAGATGTTCATCTGGCTGAGCGTCTTCGTGCTCGCCATGGCGATCGTCTACGGCTGGTGGTCCAAGGAGCCGGCCGGTACGACCGCGCTGTTCCTGGCCTTCGGCCTGTGCATCATGATCGGCTACTACCTGGCCTTCACGGCCCGGCGTGTCGACGCGGCCGCACAGGACAACAAGGAGGCCGACGTAGCGGACGAGGCCGGCGAGGTGGGCTTCTTCAGCCCGCACAGCTGGCAGCCGCTCTCGCTGGCCATCGGTGGCGCGCTCGCCTTCATGGGAGTCGTCTTCGGCTGGTGGCTGCTGTACTTCTCGTTCCCGATCCTGATGATCGGCCTCTTCGGCTGGGTCTTCGAGTACTACCGGGGCGAGAACCAGACCCAGTGAGTCTGTGATCTCCCGCTTCACCGAAGGGCCCGGACCCTCCTGACGGAGTGTCCGGGCCCTTCGGCGTGTCGCGCTTGACACCGCTCGACACTCGGACGGGTCACTCGGCGCGCCAGAGCCGATGAACCTTCATACCGTGTGTTCATGAGCCACTCACCGCGAATCCGCACGGTACTGAGCTGCTCCATGCTGGTGGCCGCCCTCGGGGTGGGAACCACGGCGTGCGGCAGCTCCGACGGCCATCCGCTCTCGGCGAAGCCGTACGACGCGGCAGGCCAGATCGCCTTCAACAGCCCGGCGGGCAGCCAGAAGGCGGATCCGGACAAGCCCTTGGAGGTCACCGCCCAGGGCGAGGACGGGCGCATCACCGATGTGACGGCCACCGACGCGATGGGGCGGTACGTGGCCGGTGAACTCGCCGCCGACGGCGCCCGTTGGCACAGCACGGCGCCCCTCGCGGCCGGCGCGCACTACACGGTGCGGGTGAGCACCGAGGACGAGGAAGGGTCGCCGGGCCGCAAGGTCATGAACTTCGACACAGGCGTCCCGACCAAGAAGAAGCGCCTCGACGTCACCTTCGGCCCCGACTCGGGCAAGTACGGCGTCGGCCAGCCCGTCACGGCCAAGCTCAGCGCCAAGGTGAAGGACAAGAAGGCGCGGGCCATCGTGGAGCGCGCGCTGAAGGTCGACACGCAGCCCGCCACGAACGGCGCCTGGCACTGGGTGGACAGCAAGACGCTGCACTACCGCCCCAAGGAGTACTGGCCCACGGGCGCGACCATCAACGTACGGAGCAACCTCGAGGGCATCAAGGTTCGCGACAGGCTCTGGGGCGGCGACGCCAAGCCGCTGAAGCTGTCCATCGGCGACCGCATCGAGGCCGTCACGGACGCGGGGTCGCACTACATGACGGTCTACCGCAACGGCGAGGAGATCAACTCCATGCCGGTGACGACGGGCAAGCCCGGCTACTCCACGCGCAACGGCGTCAAGGTGGTGCTGGGCAAGGAGTACTCCGTACGTATGACCAGTGCCAGCATCGGCGCATCGGACTTCTACGACAAGATGGTCTACTACGCGACGCGGGTCACCGACTCCGGTGAGTACGTGCACGCCGCGCCCTGGTCGGTCGGTTCGCAGGGCTACGCGAACACCAGCCACGGCTGCACCGGCATGAGCACCGGCGACGCCGCCTGGTTCTACGAGACCGTCCGGCAGGGCGACATCGTGAAGGTCGTCAACAGCTATGGCGCGGACATGGACCCGTTCGGCAACGGCTTCGGCGACTGGAACGTCGACTGGAAGGACTGGCGGGACGGCAGCGCCCTGCTGGGCGGCGCCAAGGAAGGCCCCACGGCCCTCGACGCGGCCCGGCTGCGGCCGCAGGTCTAGCAGCTCCGCAGAGAGCACAGAACAGCACAGAAGGCCCCGTGCCGAGGCACGGGGCCTTCTGTCGTGCCGTCAGGCCTGGACGGCCAGCCTGTCGCGCAGCAGGGCGGCCAGGGAGTCCGCGAACTCGACCGGGTCGACCGGAAGGGTCACGGCGGCCTCCGCGCGGCTCCAGGTGGCCAGCCAGGCGTCCTGCGGGCGTCCCATGAGCAGGAGCACGGGCGGGCAGTGGAAGATCTCGTCCTTGAGCTGACGGCAGACGCCCATGCCGCCGACGGGCGTGGCCTCGCCGTCCAGGACGCAGACGTCGATGCCGCCCCGGTCGAGCTCCTTCAGCACGGCGGGCAGCGTCGCGCACTCGATGAACTCGACCGCGGGAACGTCCGCCGCCGGCCTGCGTCCGGTGGCCAACCGGACCTGCTCGCGGGTGCTCGCGTTGTCGCTGTAGACCAGCACCGTGGCGGTCGGCTGCATTGTTCCTCCGCTTCGTTGAGGGGCTCTCGGCCAGGGGCCGATGCGCGGATGCTACTCCTCCGGACACCCCGTCAACAGCGGTTCGGACAGCCCTTCGATGGGCCATACGGGCAGGACACACCCCGCAGACACTCCGAACGGCACCCCCCGGGGTGAGGGCGGGATAAGCGACCGACATAATGTCGGTCGTGGCGACAGCAACGACAGTAGATACCGGGCACGCGCACCCGCCGGTCAATCGGCCGAACCTCACCAGCGTCGGAACCATCATTTGGCTGAGTTCCGAGCTGATGTTCTTCGCGGCCCTCTTCGCGATGTACTTCACCCTGCGATCGGTGACAGGTCCTGAGCACTGGAAGGAAATGGCGTCCGCGCTGAACTTCCCGTTCTCGGCGACGAACACCACGATCCTGGTGCTCTCCTCCCTCACCTGTCAGCTCGGCGTCTTCGCCGCCGAGCGTGGTGACGTGAAGAAGCTCCGGATGTGGTTCATCGTCACCTTCATCATGGGTGCGGTCTTTATCGGCGGTCAGGTGTACGAGTACACCGAGCTGGTCAAGCACGAGGGCCTCTCGCTCTCGTCCGACCCGTACGGCTCGGTCTTCTACCTGACCACCGGCTTCCACGGCATGCATGTGACAGGCGGTCTGATCGCCTTCCTGCTGGTCCTCGGCAGGACGTATGCGGCCAGGAAGTTCACCCATGAGCAGGCGACCGCAGCCATCGTCGTGTCCTACTACTGGCACTTCGTCGATGTTGTCTGGATCGGTCTCTTTGCCACGATCTACATGATCAAGTAAACGGGTCCGGGCCCAGCAGGGCCCGACGTCCGACTCATTCCAGAAGCATCGACGCTGAAGATCCTGACACCGGGGTAATCCGTGAAAAAGCTCTCCGCACGACGACGCCACCCGTTGGCGGCGGTCGTCGTCCTACTCCTCGCGCTGGCGGCCACCGGGGGGCTGTACGCCGCGTTCGCACCCGCGGACAAGGCGCAGGCCGACGACACCGCCCAGTCCCTCGCCATCGACGAGGGCAAGAAGCTGTACTCCGTGGGCTGCTCCAGCTGCCACGGAACCGGCGGTCAGGGGTCCACCGACGGTCCTAGCCTGGTGGGCGTCGGCGCAGCCGCCGTCGACTTCCAGGTCAGCACCGGCCGTATGCCGCTGCAGCAGCCGGGCGCCCAGGCGCCGAAGAAGAAGGCCATCTACAACCAGGCCCAGATCGACCAGCTCGCGGCGTACATCGCCTCGCTGGGCGCGGGCCCGACCATCCCCACCGAGAAGCAGTACAGCCCGGACGGGGCGGACATCGCCAAGGGTGGCGAGCTGTTCCGCACCAACTGCGCGCAGTGCCACAACTTCACCGGTGAGGGCGGCGCGTTGACGAAGGGCAAGTTCGCTCCTTCGTTGGAGGATGTCTCCCCGAAGCACATCTACGAGGCCATGCAGACCGGCCCGCAGAACATGCCGTCCTTCCCCGACACGATCATGCCGGAGAAGAACAAAAAGGACATCATCGCGTACCTCGACGCGGTCAACGGCGAGCAGACCGAGAGCCCTGGCGGTCTGAAGCTGGGTGGCCTGGGTCCGGTCAGTGAAGGCCTGTTCGGCTGGATCTTCGGTCTCGGCTCGCTGATCGCGGTCGCCGTGTGGGTCGCCGCTCGGACCGCAAAGGCCAAGAAGTCATGAGTAGCCAAGAGAAATCAGAAGAGAACCTGCCCAGCGTGCAGGAGACCGAGCACGGCTCGGTGGCTGTCGCGGACGAGAACCCGTTCGCCGACCCGGGGCTTCCGCCCCACGAGCATCGTGTCCAGGACATCGACGAGCGGGCCGCCAGGCGTTCCGAGCGTGCGGTCGCCTTCCTGTTCACGCTCTCGATGCTCGCCACGATCGGCTTCATCGCCTCGTTCGTGTCGTTCCCGGTCGACAAGCGCGTCTACATCTTCCCGATCGGTCACATCAGCGCGCTGAACTTCTCCCTGGGCATGACCCTGGGTCTCGCGCTCTTCTGCATCGGCGCGGGCGCGGTCCACTGGGCCCGCACCCTGATGTCCGACGTGGAGGTCGCCGACGAGCGGCACCCCATCGAGGCCGAGCCCGAGGTCAAGGCCAAGGTCATGGCCGACTTCAAGGCCGGTGCCGCGGAGTCGCAGTTCGGCCGGCGCAAGCTGATCCGCAACACGATGTTCGGCGCGCTTGCCATGGTGCCGCTCTCCGGCGTCGTCCTGCTGCGCGACCTCGGTCCGCTGCCCGAGGACAAGCTGCGGCACACGCTGTGGTCCAAGGGCAAGCTGCTCGTGAACATGAACACGAACGAGCCGCTGCGTCCGTCGGACATCCAGGTCGGTTCGCTGACCTTCGCCAAGCCCGAGGGCCTGGAGGAGCACGATCACGACTTCCAGAAGGAGATCGCCAAGGCGGCCCTGATGATCGTCCGGATCCAGCCGGACAACATCAAGGACAAGCAGGAGCTCGAGTGGTCGCACGACGGTGTCGTCGCGTACTCGAAGATCTGCACCCACGTCGGCTGCCCGATCTCCCTGTACGAGCAGCAGACGCACCACGTCCTCTGCCCGTGCCACCAGTCCACCTTCGACCTTTCCGACGGTGCCCGAGTGATCTTCGGCCCGGCCGGTCACGCGCTGCCGCAGCTGCGCATCGCCGTGAACGAAGAGGGCTACCTCGAGGCGCTCGGCGACTTCGCTGAGCCTGTCGGTCCTGCATTCTGGGAGCGCGGATGAGCACTACGACGACTGATACGCGCAAGAAGGACGCGCCCGCCGGTGAGCGGGTCGCCGACTGGGCAGACGGCCGCCTGGGGATCTACTCCCTGGCCAAGGCCAACATGCGCAAGATCTTCCCGGACCACTGGTCCTTCATGCTCGGTGAGATCTGCCTCTACAGCTTCATCATCATCATCCTCACGGGTGTGTACCTGACCCTGTTCTTCCACCCGTCGATGAACGAGGTGGAGTACCACGGCAGCTACATCCCGCTGCAGGGCCAGCTGATGTCCGAGGCGTTCAACTCGACCATGCACATCAGCTTCGATGTGCGCGGTGGTCTGCTGATCCGGCAGATCCACCACTGGGCGGCGCTGATCTTCCTCGCGGCGATGTTCGTGCACATGATGCGCGTCTTCTTCACGGGTGCCTTCCGCAAGCCCCGCGAGGTCAACTGGGTCTTCGGGTTCCTGCTGTTCGTCCTCGGCATGTTCACCGGCTTCACCGGTTACTCGCTCCCTGACGACCTGCTCTCCGGTACCGGTGTGCGCTTCATGCAGGGCGCCGTCCTGTCCGTGCCGATCGTGGGCACGTACCTGTCGATGTTCCTGTTCGGCGGGGAGTTCCCCGGCGGCGACTTCGTGGCCCGGTTCTACTCGGTGCACATCCTGCTGCTGCCGGGCATCATGCTCGGCCTCGTGGTGGCGCACCTGATCCTGGTCTTCTACCACAAGCACACGCAGTTCGCGGGCCCCGGCAAGACGAACAAGAACGTCGTCGGCATGCCGCTGCTCCCGGTCTACATGGCGAAGGCCGGAGGGTTCTTCTTCCTGGTCTTCGGCGTGATCGCGGCCATCTCGGCGATCGCCACGATCAACCCGATCTGGGCGCTCGGTCCCTACCGTCCCGACCAGGTCTCCACCGGAGCCCAGCCCGACTGGTACATGGGCTTCTCCGAGGGTCTGATCCGTGTCATGCCGGGCTGGGAGATCAACGCCTGGGGTCACACGCTCGTCCTGGGCGTGTTCATCCCGCTGATCATCTTCCCGCTGGTCCTGGTCGCGATCGCGGTCTACCCGTTCATCGAGTCCTGGGTCACCGGCGACAAGCGCGAGCACCACATCCTGGACCGCCCGCGCAACGTCCCGACCCGCACGGCGTTCGGCGTCGCGTGGATCACCTGGTACTTCGTGCTGCTCGTCGGTGGTGGAAACGACCTCTGGGCCACGCACTTCCACCTGTCGATCAACTCGATCACCTGGTTCGTGCGCATCGCCTTCTTCGTGGCACCGGTCCTCGCCTTCATCGCCACCAAGCGGATCTGCCTGGGTCTGCAGCGGCGCGACAAGGAGAAGGTCCTGCACGGCCGCGAGTCGGGCATCATCAAGCGCCTGCCGCACGGTGAGTTCATCGAGGTCCACGAGCCGCTGGGCCAGGAGCAGCTGCACACGCTCACCGCGCACGAGCAGTACGCGCCGGTCGAGATCGGCCCCTCGGTCGACGAGAACGGCGTCGAGCGCAAGGTGACCGGTTCGCAGAAGCTCCGGGCCAAGCTCAGCAAGGGCTACTACGGGGAGGACAACCAGATCCCCAAGCCCACCACCGAGGAGTACAAGGAGATCACGAGCGGCCACGGCCACCACTGATCCTCCGAACGCTCCGACGTTCTGACCCGAGGTCGCCACGGCGAGAGCCCCGTCCCCTGCATCCAGTGCATGGACGGGGCTCTTTGCCGTCCCCCGGGCTGGATAAGGTGGTCCCGTCCCCATGTACCGGGATGCTTTCTTCCTACGCTGACGAACCCAGGAGCGGCTATGAGCGCTGTGACCCCCGCAGGAGGCAATACCGCGGCGGCCCGTTCCTGGCCGGGTGTGCTGAACGGCCTGCTCGACGGGACCGACCAGAGCGCCGACGACACGGCCTGGGCGATGGACCGCATCATGCGGGGCGAGGCCACCGACGCGCAGATCGCCGGCTTCGTCGTGGCGCTGCGGGCCAAGGGCGAGACCGTGGAGGAGATCTCCGGTCTCGTACGCACCATGTACGAGCACGCCAACGTGATCGAGGTGCCGGGGCGGACCGTCGACATCGTCGGCACGGGCGGTGACGGTGCCAAGACCGTCAACATCTCCACGATGTCCGCGATCGTCATCGCCGGCGCGGGCGCGAAGGTCGTCAAGCACGGCAACCGCGCCGCGTCGTCGGCCAGCGGCGCCTCCGACGTGCTGGAGAAGCTCGGCGTGAATCTTGAGCTCACCCCGCGGCGGGTCGTCGAGGTCGCGGAGGAGGCGGGGATCACCTTCTGCTTCGCGGTGAAGTTCCACCCGGCGCTGCGGTACGCGGGCGGTGCGCGCAGCCAGTTGGGGATCAGGACCGTGTTCAACCTCCTGGGTCCGCTGACGAACCCGGCCCGGGTGCGCTCCCAGGCCGTCGGTGTGGCCGACGCGCGGATGGCGCCGATCGTGGCCGGGGTCTTCGCCGAGCGCGGGCACTCCTCCCTCGTCTTCCGCGGTGACGACGGCCTCGACGAGCTGACGACCACGTCGACCTCCCGGGTCTGGGTCGTGCGGGACGGCGCCGTGCGCGAGGAGTCCTTCGACCCGCGCGACGTCGGCATCGACCTCGTCCCCGTGGAGGCGCTGCGGGGCGCCGACGCCTCGTACAACGCCGAGGTGGCGCTGCGCCTCCTGGACGGCGAGACCGGGCCCGTGCGGGACGCGGTGCTGCTCAACTCGGCGGCGGCCCTGGTGGCCCTCTCGCCGGGCGAGGGGAGCCTCGTGGAGCAGATCCGCGCGGGCATCGCGCAGGCGGCCGAGTCGATCGACTCCGGGGCCGCGAAGAAGGCCCTTGAGCGCTGGGTGTCGGCCAGCAACAGGTGAATGTGGTGCCCACCGCAGTCCGGATCCCGGACTGCGGTGGGCACCGGGAAGATCGTGTGGCAAGATGCTGCGCAGGTCATGAGTGACAGCGATTAGGCCCCGGCTCGCTGTCCGGCAACCCTCCGTCCGTGGCGGGGTGCCCCGGGTGAAGACCAGGCCGTGGACAGCAAGGTCCATGGCAAGCGCGGACCCCTGCGAACCCTGGGGTCCTGGTCCTCAAGGGAGCAGTCTCGTGAGCAAGCGAATGCGATAGGGCTTTCCGGCCCCTTTTCCGCACCCCCTTTTCTCTTCATCACTGCAGCGCCGTGACGGCGCCCTTGCAGTGAACTCGCCTGCCTTCCCACGGGAGTTCGCCATGTCCGCACGCATCGTCGCCACCACCACCGACTCCGCCGCCGCCTCCGCCGAGTCCGCCGACCCCTGCTGTGCCGCGCCGCTGCCGGTGCTCGGCCGTGACGTCACCGTGCCGCTCGTCACCGGCGGCGAGGTGACCTACGCGGCGCTCGACTACGCGGCGAGCGCCCCCGCGCTGCAGCGGGTGTGGGACGACGTGGCCGCGTACGCGCCGTACTACGGCAGCGTGCACCGCGGTGCCGGGTACCTCTCGCAGCTCTCCACCGACCTCTTCGAGAACAGCCGGGTCACCGTCGCCGAGTTCCTCGGCTGCCGCGAGGACGACCAGGTCGTCTTCACGCGCTCGACCACCGACTCGCTGAATCTGCTTGCCGCGGCCCTCCCGGCCGACTGCCAGGTCTTCGTCTTCGAGACCGAGCACCACGCCTCGCTCCTGCCCTGGCGCGACGCCCGCGTGACGTACCTGAACGCGCCGCGCACCCCCGACCAGGCCGTCGCCACCCTGGAGCGCGCCCTCGCCGACCGCGACCCCTACGGGCCCGCCCTGGTCTGCGTGACCGGCGCGTCGAACGTCACCGGTGAGCTGTGGCCGGTCAAGGAGCTGGCCGCCGCGGCCCACGCGCACGGCGCCCGCATCGTCCTGGACGCCGCGCAGCTCGCGCCCCACCACCCGGTCTCCATCAGCGAGTTGGACGTCGACTGGGTCGCGTTCTCCGGCCACAAGCTGTACGCGCCCTTCGGCTCGGGCGTCCTCGCGGGCCGCTCCGACTGGCTGCGGGCCGCCGAGCCGTACCTCGCGGGCGGCGGCGCCTCGCGGAAGGTCGCGCGGCGCAGCGACGGCGGCGTGGACGTCGAGTGGCACGACACCGCCGCGCGGCACGAGGCCGGTTCGCCGAACGTCATCGGCGTGTACTCGATCGCCTCCGCCTGCAAGGCGCTGACCGAGGCGGGCTTCGACGAGCTCGTCGCCCGTGAGCGCCACCTCATCGCGAAGGTGCGCGAGGGCCTCGCCGACGTGCCCGCCGTGAAGGTGCTCTCGCTCTTCGGCGACGACGCGCCGCGCGTCGGCGTCATCTCCTTCGTCGTCGAGGGCTGGAACAGCTCGCACTTCGCCGCCGCGCTCTCCGCCGAGTACGGCATCGGCGTACGCGACGGTCTCTTCTGCGCCCACCCGCTGGTGCGCACCCTGCTCGGCAGCGACCCGCAGACCCAGGGCGAGTGCGGTGCCCCCGAGGCCGCGCCCGGCGAGAAGTCCCTGAACGCCATCCGCGTCAGCTTCGGCGCGGGCACCCCGGACGAGCACGTGGAGCGCTTCGTGCGCGCCGTCAAGGAGCTCGTGGCGGACGGCGCGCGCTGGAACTACCGCACGGAGGACGGGCGTTGCGTCCCGGACACCACGGCCGCCTGAGCCTTGGGCCTGCCCTTCAGGCGTGAGCCCAGCACGATCATCCGCAGGGCCCGCTCGGTCGCGTCGGTGAGGAATTCGCCGCCCCGGCCGAGCGCCTCGGTGAGCGAGACCGGCGCGGGCAGGATCGCGCTGTAGGCGTCCACGCCCTCCGCCCGTACGTGGTGCGCGCCCTGGCCGATCGTGCCCGCGAGGACCAGGACCGGGCGGCCGAACCGCTTGGCGCGCCTGGCTACTTCGGCGGGGATCTTGCCGCGTGGCGTCTGGTGGTCCAGGGCGCCCTCGGCCGTGACGACGAGGTCGGCGCGGGCCAGGCGTGCGTCCAGGTCCAGGTGGTCGAGCAGGACGTCGAAGCGGGGCAGGAGCTGGGCGCCGAGCGCCGCGAGGCCGGCGCCGAGACCGCCGGAGGCACCCGTTCCGGGGCCTTGGGAGAGATCCGCCGTGACGTGCAGGTCGCGGGTCAGGATGTGCGCCCAGTGTTCAAGGGCCGCCGCGAGCTGTTCGACCTGCGTGGGGGTCGCGCCCTTCTGGGGGCCGAAGACGCGGGCGACGCCGCGCTCGCCGGTCAGGACGTTGAAGGGGTTGCAGGCGACGCGGATCTCGGTGTCCTTCAGGCGGGGGTCGAGGCCCGAGGGGTCGATCCGGCTCAGGCGGCCCAACTCCCGCCCGCCGCGCGGCAGTTCCCAGCCGTCCGCGTCCAGGAGCCGGGCGCCGAGCGCCTGGAGCGCCCCCGCGCCCCCGTCCGACGTACCGGAGTCGCCGCAGCCGACCAGGATGCGGCGTGCGCCCGCGTCGAGTGCGGCACGGATCAGCTCGCCGACGCCGTACGTCGTGGTGGCGCCCGGGTCGCGCAGATCGCGCGGGACCAGCGAGAGCCCGGCGACCGCGGCCATCTCGACGACGGCGGTGCCGGAGGGGAGCAGCGCGAAGTGCGTGCCGATCCGCTGGCCGACGGGACCGGTGGCGGGCAGCGCGACCAGGCGGCCGCCGCCCGTGGTGGCCAGGGCGCGCGCGGTGCCCTCGCCGCCGTCCACCAGGGGGATCAGGTCGGTCTCGGCGTGCGGGACGACGCGGCGTACCCCTTCGGCGATGGCCTCGGCCGCGGACTGCGCGGACAGGGACTCCTTGAAGCCGCTGGGGGCGATGGCGAAACGGGTCAGCATGAGGGTCTCCACGGCAGAGGGAACGGATGGGCGAGGGGGAGCGCCCCGAAGGGGCGCGGGGAACGGCGCGACCAGCCCCCACCGGCCCCGCAGATGACGTTCCAGCACAGCGCTCAGCGAACGGGCACGCCGAGCAGCGGCCAGAGCGCGACGGCGAAGAGCAGGACGAGCGCGGCGGTCAGCGGCGCCAGGACCGCGGAGAGGCGCAGCAGGTCGCGCGGGGCGTAGGTGGGGGTGCCGGGAATGTCGGCGAAGAGCGTGACGGGCTTCGCGGACGCGGGCAGGGTGTGGCAGAAGCCGGCGGCCGCCGTGGAGGCCAGGGCGGCCGCGACCGGGTTGACGCCCGCGCCGACGGCCGCCGCGACGACCAGCGGGACCAGGACGGAGGAGCGGGCCGAGCGGGACTGCAGGATCAGGTGCGCGGCCGTGCTGACCGCCACGACGACGGTCAGGAAGAGCCAGGGCGGCACATCCAGCGGGACCCCGCCCACCAGCCACTTCGCCGCCCCCGATTCGGCGAGCGCGACACCCATCGCCATGGTCGCGGCCATGAAGAGCAGCAGCGACCACGGCACCGTCTTCAGGGCGTCCTTCAGACGTACGGTGCCAAGAGCGGGGGAGGAGGCGACGACCGCGCCGATCAACGCGACGACGGCGGGCGGCACTTGGTGGAGCGGCTCGCTGCACCAGAGGGCGACGACCGTGGCGAGCAGGAGGGCGCAGCGGGTCTCGGCGGGCTCCCAGGCTCCGGTCACCGGCTGCTCGCTGTGCTCCTGGAGCTGCTCGACAGTGATGTGGACCGGGCCCTTGCGGTCGGCCCGCCGTGTCGTCGTCAACAGGACGGTCTCCGCCGCCAGATGGGACGAGGCGATGGCGAGCGGCAGGCCGAGCAGCATCCACTGCGTGAAGCCGATCCGCTCCCCGGTGGCCTCCCACAGCACGGACACCGTGATCAGATGCGCGCCCGCGCCGATGAGGGTCGCGACCGCGGAGAGCAGGATGACGGTCGGGAAGAGCAGGGCGAGCATCACCACCAGGCGCCTGCGGTCGGCCAGGACCTTGGCGAGGGCGAGGAAGACGGGCAGGGCGAGCGCGGCGCGGCCCGACGTGGCGGGCACCGCGAAGGCCGTGACGACCAGGGCGGCCGTCGTCAGATGCGTCAACTGCCGTACGCTGCGCGCCCCGCTGACGAGGAAGGCCGCGGCCCGGCCCGCGAGTCCGCTGCGGGCCACCGCGGCCGCGAGCACGAAGGCGCAGATCAGCAGCCAGACGGTCTCGTCACCGAGGGTGCCGAAGAGCGTGTCGCTGCTGATCACCCCGGTCGCGGTGAGCGCGAGTCCGGCGCCGAGCGCGATGTACGTGTCGTCGATCGGCGTACCGATCCACGCACAGGTGGCGAGCGCGAACACGGCGAGGGTGAGCCGCGCGTCTGAGCTCAGGCCGGGGAAGTTGCCGGGCACCACCAGCAGCGCGCACAGGCTCAGCGCGATGCACAGGGTGATGGCTTGGCGGGGATTCAGGGTCACACGAGAAGCCTCGGGCCCGGCCGTGAGCCCTCAATGAGCCCTGGATGAAAGGAAATTCACCCGGGAGGCCACACCTCACCCCGGTAGGCGGTACCCCATCCCGCGTACCGTCTCCACGCGCTGCGCGCCCAGCTTCTTGCGCAGCGCCCGTACGTACACGTCGACGATGTTGGACCCGGGGTCGAAGTCGTAGCCCCACACGTGCGACAGGATCTGCTCCCGCGAGAGCACCTGGCCCGGATGGCGCAGGAAGAGTTCGAGCAGCACGAACTCACGTGCCGTCAGATCCACCGTCCGCTCGCCCGAACGCGCCCTGCGCGTGCGCAGATCCAGCGAGAGCTCCCCGCTGCGCAGCACCGTCACCTCCGGCGCCCGCGCGGCCGTGCGCAGCCGCAGGCGCACCCGCGCGAGCAGCTCCTCGAAGCGGAACGGCTTGGTCATCCAGTCGTCGGCGCCGCCTTCGAGGCCCGCCACCGTGTCCCGTACCGAGTCGCGTGCCGTGAGCACGATGACCGGTGTGGACACGCGGGCCTCGCGCAACTGCCGCAGGACCGTGAAGCCGTCCTTGCCCGGAAGGCCGATGTCCAGGACGACCAGGTCGAAGCTGCCGGTCAGGGCGTAGTCGTAGGCCGCTTCGCCGTCGCCGACGACGCTGGTGGTGAAGCCGTTGGAGCGCAGGCCCTTCTCGACGAAGGAGGCGATGCGCTCCTCGTCCTCGACGATGAGAATCCGGTTGTTCATGGCTGTCCTGGCTCCTGTTCCCGCAGTACGAGTACGAAGGTGGCGCCGCCGGAGCCCGACGCCGTGGGCCGCAGTTCGACCCGGCCGCCGTGCCCTTCGGCGATCGCCCGCACGATGGCGAGGCCGAGTCCGGCGCCGGTGGCGCGGGCGCCGCGGCGTGCGGTGCCGCGCCGGAACCGCTCGAAGATCACCGCGGCGTCCTGCGCCTGGACGCCGGGCCCGCTGTCGGCCACGTACAGCTCGATCCGGCCCGCCGTGCTGCGCGAGCCGATGCCGATGCGCTGGCCGGGGACCGTGTGCTGGACGGCGTTCTGGGCGAGCTGCACCATCGCCTGGGTGATGCGCTGGGGGTCGAGGGCGCTCTCGCCGTCGGCCACTTCGGCCAGCTTCCAGTCGCGGTCGCCGAGCGCCCGCGCCTTGACGAAGACGTCCGCGGTCAGCTCGGCGAGCTGGACCGGCTCCGGGGTGACGAAGTCGGGGCGTTCGGCCTTGGCGAGGAGAAGGAGGTCCTCGACGATGCGGCTCATCCGGTCGAGTTCCTCCATCACGATCCGGACGGTCTCCTCGCGCTCGCCCGGATCGTCGCCCATCAGCTCCAGATGGCCGCGCACGATGGTGATGGGTGTGCGCAGCTCGTGCCCGGCGTCGTCGACGAACTCGCGCTGCGCGGCGAACGCGCGCTCCAGACGGTCGAGCATGCCGTTGAACGTCTCGGCGAGCGCGGCGATGTCGTCCCGCCCCTGGACGGGGATGCGCTGGGTCAGATCCTGTTCGGTGAGCTGAGCGGCGGTCGTGCGCACCAGGCGTACGGGCTTGAGGATGCGCCCGGCGACGGCCCAGCCGATGCCCGTCGTCATCAGGAGCGCGACCCCGGAGATGGCGAGCAGCATGGTGAACACGTCGCCCGCCTTGGCCTGTTCGCCCGCCGGATGGAAGGCCACGACGAACGCCGCCGCCGGATGTCCCGCGCTCGCCGCGATCTCCACCTTCGCCCAGCGGACCTCGCCGCGGTCGCGGTGCAGCGTGCCGGTCGCGTCCGGGGACTCGAAGACCGTGCGCAGGGCGGCGGTGTCCTCGGCGAGCGGATGGCCGATCCGCGTCTCGCGTGACTGCTCCTTCTTCGCGGGCGCCTTGCCGGGGCGGCCGACCAGGCCGAGGAGTTCCTCGTCGGGGTCGGCGTACTGCCGGGACAGGAAGAGCCGCAGGAGGGGGTCGGGCGCGGTGAACTTCTCGCCCGTGTGCGGGTCGACCCCTTCGCGGGCGAGGTTGGTGAACTCCGCGGTCTCCTGCGCGAGCAGCCGGTCGATGCGGTGGTCGACATCGCGCAGCAGGACGGAGCGCGTGGTGGCCGCGACGGCGGTGAGCGCGACGGTCATCACCACGAGCAGCCAGAGCAGGATGCGGACACGGGCGGATATCCAGCGGTGCGGGCGCTCAGCCGTCGTCACCAGGGCCGTCGTCGTCGTTGTCGCCCTGGCCGCTGCCTTCGTTGCCGTCGTCGTCGTTGTCATCGCCCGAGGAATTCTCGCTCACCGGCGGCGGGGACACCGTCTCGTCGCTCGGCGTCGGCCGGGGGGTGGTGGGCTTCGAGGACGGTGAGGAGGGCGATGACGGCGATGACGGTGATGACGACGAGGACGGCGAGCCGCTCTCCAGCTCCACCTTGGGCGGGGCCTTGGGAGGCTCGGGGCTGTCGGTCAGGGCGTAGCTGGTCGCGGCGATGCCGAGCGGGATCGCCACGACGGCGGCCAGGGCCGCCATGCGGTGGGAGAAGACCATGCGTGCGAGCGTGCTGGGCGCAGTGCGTGAGCAGCATGAGCCGCAGATGAAGAAACCCTCATCCGGCGGCTGGGCGCGGACGCCTACGAGTCGGGCCGGGCGCGGACGCCTAGGAGCGGACGCCTAGGAGTCGAGGCCGATCGCGAACGCCGCTTCCAGGTCGTGCTGCGAGTACGTGCGGAACGCGACGTGCGTGTCCGTCGCCTCCACGCCCGGGATCTTGCTGATCTTGCCGGGGATGACGTCGGCCAGGTCGTCGTGGCGCCCGACGCGCACCATGGCGATCAGGTCGTACGTACCGGTCACGGAGAAGACCTCGCTGACACAGTCGAGGGCGGCGATCGACTCGGCGATCTCCGGGATCCGGTCCACGCTGGTCTTGATGAGCACGATCGCGGTGATCACGGCTGACTGTCTCCCTCTGTGGCCGGTGCTGGCCTCTTCACTCTAGCCGTCCTGCCATAGCGCACCCATGCGTAGAGAAAGCCCAGCGAGAAGCCCACGAGATGGGCCAGATAGGCGACACCGGGACCCTGCCCGCCCTGCAGCGCGGCCAGCCACTGGAGCGCCACCCAGAACGGCAGCACCACCCACGCCGGGAAGCGCAGCGGCAGGAAGAAGAGGAACGGGAAGAGACTGGTGACCCGCGCCTTGGGGAAGAGGCGCAGAAAGGCGCCGAGCACCGCGGAGATCGCCCCCGACGCGCCCACCAGGGTCTGGTCGGAGTCCGCGTGCGCGACCGCGTAGGCGAACAGGGCGAGATAGCCGCAGCCGAGGTAGAAGAGCGCGAACTGGAGGTGCCCCATCCGCTCCTCGGCCATCGCCCCGAAGACGTAGAGGAAGAGCATGTTGCCCAGGAGGTGCAGCCAGCTGCCGTGCACGAAGAGAGCGGTGGCCGGGGCGAGCAAGGGCCGCAGCGCCCCGCTGAACAGCTCGGAGGGGACCACGCCCCAGCGCTCGAAGTAGGCCTGCTGGGCGGCGAGCAGCTCGTCGCCCGTGCCGTACACCGGATTGAACCCGGACACCGGGGAGATCAGGAAGACCAGGGAGCAGGCGGCGATCAGGCCGTACGTCACCGGGGCCGACTGCCCCCTGATCATTCGGCCCGCCGTCGTACCCCATGTCTTGATCATGAACAGAGCATGACGTAAACGCAGCAAACCGTACAGACCGCCCCGCCGCGTGGGAGGCCGCCGCATGGAGACCCTTACAGGCCTTAGGGTTACGGGCACCACGCACCATGGAATTCCGAAGGAAAGCGAACAGCCACGATGACGGTTCCTCTGCCGACCGACACCACCAGGTGGCGCTGCCAGCTCTGCGGCAACCTCACGCGTTTCGACGTGACCCGCAGTTCGAAGGTCGTCGAATATGTGCACCTCGACCTGGCCGGTGAGTCGAACGTCGAGGAACGTGAGGTGGTCAGTGAGACCATCGAGTCGGTGCGCTGCCGCTGGTGCAATGCGGTGGACCAGGTGGAACTCGTGGACAGGCCGGGCGCCGGCTCCTGAGGGAGCGGGCCCCGCACAGGTAGTGGGGTGACGGATGGTGGAGAGCGCAAGCGGGGAGCCGGACGACGGCGCCGCTGAGGTGCTCGACCGTCCGCTGCCCGACGGAGTGCGCCGGCGGGTCGTCCAGATCGTCTCGGACGGCTTCGGCGGCCTCACGGTCAGCGAACTGCCCGCACAGCTGAGGCAGTACGCCCGCTTCACGCCGACGCGGCGCACGAAGTTCGCGGGCAACGCCATGGCGACCGCCCTGGAGGGCGACCCGCTCTTCCGGCAGCGCATCGGCGAACGTCTCAGAGAGGCGCAGCCCGAGCTCACCGGCGCCCTGGACGCGGGCTCACCACCCCCGGCCGCGGACCCCCTCGATGTGGCGGCCGCGGCCTATGTGCTGCGTCCCACCGGCTGGGTGAAGCTGGTGACCGCCGCGGGCGAGGAGGCACTGCGGGCGGACGCCGAGCGCGTCGACGACGAGACGCGGGCGGAACTCGAACGGCTGCGCGAGGAGCTTGCGGCGGCCCGCGGCCACACGAAGGCCGAGACCGAACGGCTGCGCACGGAGCTGGAGTCGGCGAAGAAGGAAGCCGAATCGATGCACCGCAAGCTGCGCGGTGCCCTCAGCGACGTCAAGCGCGGCGAGGCGGCCCTGCGCAAGGCCGCCGCCGAGTCCGATGCCGCACGGGCCGAGGGCCAGGCGCAGTTGTCCGCCGCCGAGAGCGAGGCCCGGCGGCTCAAGGCCCGGCTCAGCGAGACCGAGGCCGCCCTGGAGGCCAGCCGCAGGGCGGCGCGCGAGGGCCGCAGCGTCGAGGACATGCGGGTGCGGCTGCTGCTCGACACGGTCCTTGAGTCCGCCCAGGGGCTGCGCCGTGAACTGGCCCTGCCGCCCGTCTCCGTGCGGCCCGCCGAGACCGTGGACGCCGTCGAGCCGGGGCGCATGACCCCGAAGGACATCGCCGCCCGCGCGCTCTCCGAGAACGACCCGGCGATCATCGACCAGCTGCTCGCGCTGCCGCAGGCGCACATGGTCGTGGACGGCTACAACGTCACCAAGACCGGCTATCCGACGATGCCCCTGGAGAAGCAGCGGCTGCGGCTGCTCGGCTCGCTCTCCCAGCTCGCCGCCCAGACCGGCGCCGAGATGACCTGTGTCTTCGACGGGGCCGAACTCGCCGCGCCCGTGCTGCTCGCGCCGCCGCGCGGGGTGCGGGTGCTGTTCTCGAAGGCCGGCGTCACCGCGGACGAACTGATCCGCCAGCTGGTACGCGCGGAGCCTCCCGGGCGCCCTGTGGTGGTCGTGTCGACCGACCGCGAAGTAGCCGACGGGATCGCGAAGGCGGGGGCGCGCCCGGTCGCTTCGGCCGTCCTCCTGAAGCGGCTTTCGCGCGGCTGACGCAGGCCGCTTCCGCATGGCTGACGTACGTCGCTTTCACCGTCAAAGGGTGCGCAAGTAACTCCTGTTCCCTATGCCCGAATTGGGGCGTCGACTACGCGACGTAGCGTCAATTGATCATCACTGCCTGTGCGTTATCGGTAAAATATGCGCCCCGCACCCCACTTTTTGCCGGTCAGGATTTGAACTGATCACAAGAAGGTCACTAGGGTCTCGCCTCGAACCTCCGCTCGGTTGATCACCCATCCGGGGTGGCAGCGGTGGTACCCGCCCGCCGGATCTCGGCAGGCGGCTGGAGGAGAAGGAGCCGCCTTCGTGGCGTCCCACCGCCGACCCAAGCAGCCGAGCCGCGCGCGGGTGACCGTGCTCACCGCGACCGCCGCCGCTGCCGTCGCACTCACCTCCCAGGCGGCCAACGCGACGCCGAGTGAGAAGCCGAGCAAGGACGAGGTCAAGTCCAAGGTCGACAAGCTCTACGAGGACGCGGGCCGGGCCACCGACCGGTACAACGGCGCCAAGGAGAAGCAGGAGAAGCTCGAGAAGGAGATCGGCGAGCTTCAGGACAAGGTCGCCCGCGGCCAGGAGGACCTCAACGACCTGCGCGGCGGCCTCGGTTCGATGGCCAGCGCGCAGTACCGCTCCGGCGGCCTGGACCCCTCCGTCCAGCTCTTCCTCTCGGCCGACCCGGACGACTACCTCGACAAGGCGTCGACCATGGACCAGCTGAGCGGTCAGCAGGTCGAGGCGCTCAAGAAGGTCCAGGAGAAGCAGCGGACCCTCGCGCAGGAGCGCAAGGAGGCTTCCGACAAGCTCAAGGACCTCGCCGACACGCGCAAGGAACTGGGCAAGAAGAAGAAGGAAGTCCAGAGCAAGCTCGGCGAGGCCCAGCAGCTGCTCAACACCCTCACCGCCAAGGAGAAGGCGGCCCTCGCCGCCAAGGAGACCCGCGCGAGCCGCGACGCCGGCGACCGCGTGGACCTCGGCAAGGAGGCCCCGGCCTCGCAGCGCGGCCAGGCCGCCCTGAGCGCCGCGGCGACGCAGATCGGCAAGCCCTACGTCTCCGGCGGCAGCGGCCCCAACTCCTACGACTGCTCCGGCCTCACGCAGTGGGCGTACAACCAGGCCGGTGTCCAGATCACCCGGACCACCTACACCCAGCAGAACGACGGCCCGAAGATCGGTCGCGGCGAGCTGAAGCCGGGCGACCTGGTGTTCTTCAACAGCCTCGCGCACGTCGGGTTGTACGCGGGCAACGGCCAGGTGCTGCACGCCCCGAAGCCGGGCGCCGTGGTGCGCTACGAGTCGATGTCCACCATCGGCTCCTTCCAGTTCGGCGTCCGCATCTGACGCTCCCCGGCCGGGGTTCACCCCCGGACGTCCGCATCTGAAACGACCGGAGTGCCGCCCAAACGGGCGAATTACGGCAACTCCCGCTGACCCCGCGCCCCGTCGGTGACCTGCGTCTCCGGCGGGGCGTCACGTTGTGTGCACGGCCGGGTCTTTGGCCGTGACGTGGTCCCACGGCTACTGTCGCGCGCATTCCCCCGACGGATCGGGGGGACTTTCCCCCGGTTCGTCCTTCGTCCGGGGGTCCGTCAGCGGAGGGAGAGCGGCTTCCCGTGGGGTCCCATCGTCGTCCCGCGCTGTCCGGTCTGGACCGGAGCACGCGCGTCACCGTCCTGTCAGCCGCCGCGGCAACCGCCGCGGCCGCCCTCGCCGCCACACCGGCGGGCGCCGCACCGCAGGACACCCCGGCCACCACCAAGGCCAAGGTGGACCGCCTCTTCGAGCAGGCCGAGAAGGCCACCGAGGCGTACAACAAGGCCGACGAGCGCGCGGACACGCTGCGCAAGCAGGTCGAGCGGGCCAAGGACAGCGTCGCCCGCGGCCAGGAGCGCATCAACACCATGCGCGGCGCACTCGGTTCGCTCGCCGGGGCGCAGTACCGCTCGGGCGGCATCGACCCCTCCCTCGCCCTGGTGCTCTCCTCCGATCCGGACGCCTATCTGGACAAGGCGGCGGCCCTCGACCGCATCAGCGCCCGGCAGGCCGGTGAACTCACCGATCTGCAGAAGGCCCAGCGCAGCCTCGCCCAGGAGCGCACGGAGGCCGGGCACAAGCTCTCCGAGCTGGAGAAGAGCCGCACCGCGGTGGCCCGCCACAAGCGGAGCGTCGAGCACAAGCTGGCCAAGGCGCGCAAGCTGCTCAACTCCCTGTCCGCGCAGGACCGGGAGGGGTACGACAGGGCGTCACGCTCGGGACGCGACGACATGCCGGACCTCGGGGGCGCGGCGCCGTCCTCCTCGCGCGCCGCTGCCGCCATCGCCGCGGCACGCTCTGCCGTCGGCAAGCCCTACGTGTGGGGCGCCAACGGCCCCTCCGGCTTCGACTGTTCGGGCCTCACGCAGTGGTCGTACGCACAGGCGGGCGTCGGCCTGCCGCGCACCTCGCAGGCCCAGCGGTACGCGGGGCGCCAGGTGCCCATGTCCCAGGCGCAGCCCGGTGACCTCGTGGCCTACCGCGACGACGCCAGCCACATCGGGATGTACATGGGCAACGGCCAGGTCGTGCACGCGCCCTACCCCGGAGCGCCCGTGCGCTACGACCCGGTCGGCATGATGCCGGTGTCGTCAGTGACGCGGATCTGACCGTCCGCCCGCGGCCCGCTGCCCGTACGATCTGAAACGTGGCTGGTCGCGGGCGTGGGTCGTGGGTCCTTGGAATCTGTGTCGCCCTGCTCGTCGGGTGCGGCGGTCCTTCGGCGCCCGATGCCGCGCCCTCGGACGTGCGCAGGATGCTCGACCGGCGCGCGGAGGCGGTGCTCGACCGGGACGCGAAGGCGTACCGCGCGACGGGCGCGGAGACCGACGCCTGGGACAACCTGCGCGACGTGCCGCTCGATTCCTGGCAGTACCGCCTGACGGGCTTCGAGCGCAGCGGCGCGCGGGCCACGGCCACCGCGGACCTGCGGTACCGCATCAAGGGCTACGACAGCGAGCCGCTCACCACCTCGCGCACGCTCACGCTCCAGGAGCGCGACGGAGGGTGGTACGTCGCCGCTGAGCGCCCCGCCAAGAAGGCCACGCAGCAACTCTGGGACCAGGGGCCCGTCACGTCCGTACGGGGCACTCACAGCCTCGTCCTCGGCGTCGGGCGCAGCGAACGGGACAGGACGACCCTGCGCGGGTACGCGGACCTCGCCGACCGCGCGGTCCCCCTGGTGCGCGGCGCCTGGCCGGGGAAGTGGCCGCGGCGGGTCGTCGTCCTGGTGCCCAAGTCCCTGGACGGCATGGCGGGACTGCTCGGATCGCCCGCTTCCGGGTACCAGGGGATCGCGGCGGTGACCACGGGCGAGGCGGGCGGCTCCGGTTCTGCGCCCGCCGACCGGATCATCGTCAACCCCGAGGCGTACGGTGTGCTCGGCGACTTCGGCAAACAGGTCGTCCTCACGCACGAGACGACCCATGTCGCCACCCGCGCGCACACCTCGCAGGCGACCCCGCTGTGGCTCTCCGAAGGCTTCGCCGACTGGGTGGGCTACCGCGGCACGGGCCGCACCGCCGCACAGGCCGCCCCCGAACTGCGCCGCGCCGTCCAGCGGGAGCAGCTGCCCGGCGCGCTCCCCGAGGACGACGCGTTCGGCTTCAGCGGGGACGCGGGGAAGCTGGCCCAGGCGTACGAAGGATCGTGGCTGGCCTGCCGGATGATCGCCGACCAGTGGGGCGAGGAGAAGCTGACGGGCTTCTACGAAGCGGTCGGCGCGCACAAGAAGCGGCCGGGTGCGGTCCAGGACGCGCTCAGGGACGTCCTGGACACCACCCCGGAGGACTTCACGGCGCGCTGGCGTACGTATCTGCGCGCTGAGCTCGGCTGACGTCCGCGGGCGCCGACGCGCGCTCACGGCCCCGGGGTTCGGACACCGTCTGCCGCCACAGGTTCCGGCAGGCGATCAGGGCCGCCGCGACGAGCAGGCCGTTGCGTACGAAGAGCAGCGCGATGCCCAGCGGATCGCTCGCCACCACGTGCGAGAACCAGATCGGGAACTCCAGGAACGTGACGAGCGTGGCCGCGAGCACCAGGCGCGCGGGCAGCACCATGCGGCTCGCACGGAACGCCATGCACACGGCGGCGACCCCGACCAGCCACAGGAGGTACTGCGGGCTGATCACCCGGCTCGTCGCCGTGAACAGCAGTACGGCGACGAAGGCCGCGTCCGCGACCGTGCTCGCCGACCAGGCACGCGCGCGAAGCCGCCACACGAGCAGCCAGCACAGGGCCGCCACGGAGAGTCCCTGGGCCACCGTGCTGACCAGCGGGACGTAGGGGCCGAGGAACTCCACCGAGCCGTAGTTGAGCTGCACCTCGCCCTGCCAGCCGAGGTGGCGTGCGACGTGGAAGACGAGCGCGCCGAGCGACTCGACCTCGGTGCCGCGGTCGCGCTGGAAGGTCAGGAAGGCCAGCGCGCCGGGCATCGTCACCAGGAAGGCGAGGGTGAGGCCAAGGGCGGTGGCGGCCGCCGCGCCCCAGGAGCTCCGGGTGGCACGCGCGCGTGGCATGCCGATGAGCAGCAGGGCGGGCCACACCTTGAGCAGCGCGCCGAACCCCGCAAGCGCCCCCATCGTGCGGGGATGCCGGGCGCCTGCGAGCAGCGAGGCGACCGCGACGGCCGTGACCATCACGTCGTAACGGGCGTACACGGTCGGCCCGAGCAGCGCCACGCCCACGACCCACACCCAGGCCCCCCTCAGGGACTTGCCGGGCCGCCGGCCCGCGTAGAGGAGCAGCCCGCAGACGAGCGCGTCGGCGAGGAGGGCGAGCACGAAGAAGGCCGTGGCGTAGCCGAGGAAGGGCAGCAGGGCGGGGGAGAGGATCGCGAGGGCGGCGGCGGGCGGGTACTGCCAGGTGACGTCGTCGAGCGGGAAGGTGCCGGTGCGCAGGACCTCGTACCAGCCCTGGTAGATGACGGAGACGTCGCTGGTCACGTCGGGGCCCGGCGCGGTGAGCACCTTGAGGACGCAGAGCAGCAGCACGGTCCTGGTCAAGGCCCAGACGGTCAGGATCCGCACCACGCGCACCACGCCCCTTTTCGGATACTTCATTGTGATTCGGTGAGTCATGATGCCGGGCGCGGCTGTGCATGGGCCAAGAGGCGGGGCCGATCAAGGGGGCGAGGCCGTCCCACGCCTTCGCGGGCTTTCGGTACTGTCGGCGACGATGCACAAGACCCTGATCGTCACGAACGACTTCCCGCCCAGGCCCGGTGGCATCCAGGCGTTCCTGCACAACATGGCGCTGCGCCTGGACCCCGAACAGCTCGTCGTCTACGCCTCCACGTGGAAGCGGGGGCGCGAGGGCGCCGATGCGACGGCCGCCTTCGACGCCGAGCAGCCCTTCAAGGTCGTACGCGACCCCACGACGATGCTGCTCCCGACCCCGCGCGTCACGCGGCGCGCGGTCTCGCTCCTGCGGGAACACGGCTGTGAGTCGGTGTGGTTCGGGGCTGCGGCGCCGCTCGGTCTGATGAGCCCGGCGCTGCGGAAGGCGGGCGCGCGGCGTCTCGTCGCCACGACGCACGGCCATGAGGCGGGCTGGGCCCAGCTGCCCGCGTCACGCCAACTGCTCCGCCGCATCGGCGATTCGACGGACACGATCACCTATCTGGGTGAGTACACGCGCTCGCGCATCGCCGCGGCGCTGAGCCCCGCGGCGGCCGGACGGATGGTCCAACTGCCGCCCGGCGTCGACGAGAAGACCTTCCACCCCGGCTCCGGCGGGGACGCCGTGCGGGCCCGGCTCGGTCTGACGGACCGCCCGGTCGTGGTGTGCGTCTCGCGGCTGGTGCCGCGCAAGGGGCAGGACACGCTGATCCTGGCCATGCCGAGGATTCTGGCTCGGGAGCCTGAGGCGGTGCTTCTTGTCGTCGGGGGCGGCCCTTACGAGAAGGAGCTGTGGAAGCTGGCCGCCGAGACGGGTGTCTCCGAGTCGGTTCGCTTCACCGGGGCGGTGCCGTGGGAGGAGCTGCCCGCGCACTACGGCGCGGGGGACGTCTTCGCCATGCCGTGCCGGACCCGGCGGGGCGGGCTCGACGTGGAGGGCCTCGGGATCGTCTACCTGGAGGCTTCGGCGACGGGTCTCCCGGTGGTCTCCGGGGATTCCGGCGGGGCGCCGGACGCGGTGCTTGACGGTGAGACGGGGTGGGTGGTCCGGGGCGGCTCCCCGGAGGAGGCCGCTGACCGGATCGTCACCCTGCTGGATGATCCGGAGCTGCGGGCGCGGATGGGGGAGCGGGGCCGGGAGTGGGTCGAGGAGAAGTGGCGCTGGGATCTCCTGGCGGAGAGGCTGCGGGAGCTGCTGTAGCGCCTGGCGGGGTGCCGCCGGGGGTTGTCGCGCGACTGACCGCCGTCATGGGCTTGTCGCGCAGTTCCCCGCGCCCCTAAAGGGGCGCTCAGCTGGGCCCCGTAAGGGGCGCGGGGAACTGCGCGAGCAACCACAAGAGACCGGGAGCCGCGAAGAGACAAGGCCCCCCCCACGGCGAGTGGGCGGCCCCGCCAACGCTACCCGCGGTAAATCGCCTCGATCTCGTCCGCGTAATCCTTCGCCACCACATTCCGCTTCAGCTTCAGCGACGGCGTCAGGTGCCCCGACTCCTCCGTGAACTGCGAGGAGAGGACACGGAACTTCCGCACCGACTCCGCCTTGGAGACCGCCGCGTTGCCGTCGTCCACCGCGCTCTGGATCTCCGCGAGAAGGTCCACGTCGTCCCGCAACGACGCCGCGGTGGAACCGGCAGGCTTCCCGTGGTCCGAGGCCCAACGGCCAAGAAACTCGTCGTCCACCGTGACGAGCGCGCCCACGAAGGGGCGGCCGTCGCCCACGACCATGCACTCCGCGACGAGAGCGTGCGCGCGGATACGGTCCTCGATCACCGCGGGGGCGACGTTCTTGCCGCCCGCCGTCACGATGATCTCCTTCTTGCGGCCGGTGATCCGGAGGTAGCCGTCCTCGTCGAGCGTGCCGATGTCGCCCGTGTGGAACCAGCCGTCGGCCAGAGCCTCTTCGGTCGCGCCCTCGTTGTTCCAGTACTCCGTGAACAGGTGCTCGCCGTGCAGCAGCACCTCGCCGTCGTCAGCGATCCGGACGACCGAGCCGGGCAGCGGCTGGCCGACCGTGCCGATCTTCTGGCGGTCCCAGGGGTTGAAGGCGGTGGCCGCACACGACTCGGTGAGTCCGTAGCCCTCCAGGACAGTGAAGCCGATGCCGCGGAAGAAGTGGCCGAGGCGCTCGCCGAGCGGCGCGCCGCCCGAGATCGCGAACTCGCCGCGACCGCCGAGGACGGCCCGCAGCTTGCTGTAGACCAGCTTGTCGAACGTCTTGTACTTGATCTTCAGGCCGAGCGAGGGGCCGCTCGGGGTGTCGAGCGCGCGGCTGTACGCGATCGCCGTGTCCGCGGCCTTGTCGAAGATCTTGCCCTTGCCGTCGGCCTGCGCCTTGGCGCGCGCCGAGTTGTAGACCTTCTCGAAGACGCGCGGGACGCCCAGGATCATGGTCGGCCGGAACGACGCCAGCTCGTCCGTGAGGTTCTTGACGTCCGGCGCGTGGCCCAGCTTGATCGGCGCCATCAGCGCGGCGACCTCGACCAGGCGCCCGAAGACGTGCGCGACGGGAAGGAAGAGAAGGACGGAGCACTCACCGGTACGGAACAGCGGCTTCAGGCGCTCCACCACGTTGCCGCACTCCGCGAAGAAGCTGCGGTGCGTGAGGACACAGCCCTTGGGGCGGCCCGTGGTGCCCGAGGTGTAGACGATGGTGGCCGGGTCGTCGGCGCCCGCGACCGCGCCGCGCTCGTCGACGGTCTCCTCGGAGACGTCGGCGCCCGCGCGGTTCAGCTCGGCGACGCCGCCGCGGTCGATCTGCCAGACGTTGACCAGGTCGGGAAGGCGGTCGCGCACGGCGTCGACGGCGGCGCTGTGCGCGTCGAGCTCCACGATGATGGCCACGGCGCCGGAGTCGCCGAGGATCCACTGGATCTGCTCGGCCGAGCTCGTCTCGTACACCGGCACGGTGACCGCGCCCGCGCTCCAGATCGCGAAGTCGAGGAGTGTCCACTCGTAGCGGGTGCGGGACATCAGGGCGACGCGGTCGCCGGGGCGCACTCCGGAGGCGATGAGCCCCTTCGCGGCGGCGCGCACCTCGACGAGGAATGTCTTGGCGTTGACGTCCTGCCAGGTGCCGTTCACCTTGCGGCCGATGACGGCGACATCCGGGTGCTGCGCGGCATTTCTGCGGACGATGTCGGTCAGGTTGCCGTCCGCAGGGACCTCGTACAGGGCCGGAAGGCTGAACTCGCGCAAGACTGCTGCTCCTACATAGGGCGCCGGCGCCACGACGTTGTGCGATGCGACGGTGCGGTCCAAGATCGGGCAGGTGCTCCGGGGGAAATGGGGGGAAAGACAGCTGGAGCACTACTGGACTGCCCGGACGTTACCCATGGGTATGGCTTGTTCGGTAGGGGGTCCGGGCCAGATGTTCGGTGCGTCACACGACGTTGTGGTCTGAACCGCACAGTACGCCACGCCATTCCCGACTCGGAAGTAACCGCAGGTCCGCCCCCTTCTCCGTGCTTCTCGGGGCCTCTACCCACGTTTGCCCGCTCGTTCTAGGGTGATCGGCATGCCAGGTTTCCGGGTCAATGTGGTCAGTGACGTGCACGGCAATACAAAGGATCTCGCCCGCGCGGGCGAGGGAGCCGACGCGCTCGTCTGTCTCGGCGACCTGGTGCTCTTCCTCGACTACGCCGACCACACGCGCGGCATCTTCCCCGACCTCTTCGGCGAGGAGAACACCGACCGCCTCGTCGAGCTGCGCACCGCCCGCCGATTCGACGAGGCCAGGGACTTCGGCGCCCGGCTGTGGGCGGGGGTGGACCGCGGCACCGCCATCGAGAAAGCGGTGCGCAAGCAGTACGCAGAGATGTTCGCCGCCTTCCCCACGCCGACGTACGCCACGTACGGCAATGTCGACATACCGACCCTCTGGCCCGAGTACGCGGGCCCCGGCACCACCGTCCTGGACGGCGGTCGTGCCGAGATCGGCGGCCGGGTCTTCGGCTTCGTCGGCGGCGGCCTGCGCACGCCCATGCGGACGCCCTACGAGATCAGCGACGAGGAGTACGCGGCCAAGATCGAGGCCGTCGGCGAGGTCGACGTGCTCTGCACGCACATCCCGCCGGACGTCCCCGAGCTCGTGTACGACACCGTCGCGCGCCGCTTCGAGCGAGGCAGCCGGGCGCTGCTCGCAGCCATTCACAAGACCCGCCCGAGGTACGCACTTTTCGGCCACGTCCATCAACCGCTGACGCGGCGGATGAGGATCGGGGCGACCGAGTGTGTGAACGTGGGGCACTTCGCGAGCTCGGGCAGGCCGTGGGCCCTGGAGTGGTGAGGGAGGGCCACTTCGTGCGCGGTAGCCTTCACGCGTCACACACGTAGACACCACCCCCCGTACCGGACCGCATCTGGAGGAGCCACAGCGATGGCGGAACACACCAGCTCGAGCATCACGATCGAGGCGGCACCGGCCGAGGTGATGGGAGTGATCGCCGACTTCGCGCGCTACCCGGACTGGACGGGTGAGGTGAAGGAGGCCGAGGTCCTCGACACCGACGACCAGGGCCGCGCCAAGCAGGTCCGCCTCGTCATGGACGCGGGCGCGATCAAGGACGACCAGACGCTCGGCTACACGTGGACCGGCGAGAACGAGGTCAGCTGGACCCTCGTCAAGTCGCAGATGCTGCGCTCGCTCGACGGGTCGTACCTGCTGAAGCCGTCGGGGACCGGCACGGAGGTCACGTACAAGCTGATCGTCGACGTCAAGATCCCCATGCTCGGGATGATCAAGCGCAAGGCGGAGAAGGTCATCATCGACCGGGCGCTGGCGGGCCTGAAGAAGCGAGTGGAGTCGGGTCCTCAGGACTGACCACTGCGGAGTAACGGGTGGGTGGGCGGGAAAGATCGCCGCGAAGCGGCGGCCCGAACTCACGTACCGTTCACCCTTATGCGCACCCTCCTCGTCACCGGCCCCGGCGGCTCAGGCCGAACCACAGTCGCCGCGGCCACCGCGCTGTCCGCAGCCCGCGAGGGCAACCGCAGAGTTCTCCTGATCTCCGCCGACCGAGGCATCGGTGAGGTACTCGACGGTGAAGAGCAAGGCCTCACCGTCCAGCGCCTGACCCCCGGCGACGAGTTCCGTGACGACCTCCTGGCCCTGCAACAGCGCGCCGGATCCGCGCTCGACCTGCTCGGTGCCGGACGCCTCGAAGGCGAGGAGCTCACCCCGCTGCCCGGCAGCGACGAGCTGGCCCTGCTGCGCGCCCTGCGCGACGCGGGGCAGGGCGCGTACGACACCGTGGTCGTGGACCTGCCTCCGGCGCCCCGCGCCCTCGCGGTCCTCGCCCTCCCCGAGCAGCTGCGCCGCTACCTCCGCAGGCTGCTTCCGGCCGAGCGGCAGGCGGCCCGCGCCCTGCGGCCCATGCTCGGCCGTATCGCGGGCGTCCCGATGCCCGCGGCCTGGCTGTACGAGACCGCGGCCCGCTGGGACATCGAACTCGCCGCCGCGCAGGCCGTGATCGAGGACCCGGGCACGACGGTCCGCCTGGTCGCCGAGCCGGGACCCGCGAGCGCCGACGCCGTGCGCGCCGCCGCCACCGGCCTCGCCCTCCAGGGCCTGCGCACCGACGCCCTGGCCGCCAACCGCGTCCTGCCCGACGACACCGCCGACACCTGGCTCTCCGGGCTCGTCGCCCAGCAGCGCAAGACACTGGCCGAGTGGGAGGAGACGTACGGCGAGAGCCTCGGTCCGCTCCCGCACCTGGGGCGCGATCCGCGCGGCGCCGACGACCTGGCCGCCCTCGGGGTGCCCGCCCCCGCCGCGGCGCCCGAGCCCGTGAAGTGGCCCGTCCTCGACGCCCTCGCCGACGACGGCGTACTGGTCTGGCACATCCCGCTCCCCGGAGTCGTACGCGAGGAGCTCGGCCTGATCCGGCGCGGCGACGAACTGGTCGTCACCGCGGGACCCTTCCGGCGCATCGTCACCCTGCCCTCCGCCCTGCGCCGCTGCACCGTCGCGGGCGCCGGACTGCGCGACGGCGAGCTGCGCGTGCGGTTCACGCCCGACCCGGATCTGTGGCCGCAGACACGGTGAACGGGCAACCGCCGTTCGGGTAACGTCGAGAGTACGAATCCATAGCCGCCCTCCGCAGGAGTCTGTCCGTCATGAGCGATGCCACCGAGCGCGAAGTGCCCGAACCCGAAGCGGCCGACACCGACGCCGACGCGTGGGAGAAGGCGTGCGCCGAGGACCTCGCGGCGGAGAAGGCCCGGCGCCGTGCCCAGTACGGAACGCCGCCCGGATCGGCAGCCGAGGAGCTGCGCAAGCTCGTCGACGCCGTGTCGGAGAAGCTGACCGGACTCCAGGGTCCGCTGCTCGGCGCGGTCGCGCAGGGCGCCGTCGAGCAGACCGTGAAGCAGGTCGTCCAGCAGGCGAAGGCCGCCGTCGAGCCGGTCATCGAGCGCAATCCCGACGTCTTCGACCACCTCGCCGCCGCGGGCGGTGAACTGCTCGCCGCCTACCGCTCCGCGGTCGAGGGCCAGGAGGGCCGCTGGACCCGCGGGAGCGACGCGGCGAAGGGCCCGGACCCGCGCGACGAGGGGCCCGGTCCCGCGGAACACATCGACCTGGACTGACTACCCCTCGGGTACGGTTGCCCGTAGCGGGGCTCGACCGAAACTGAGGGACACATGGGACTCACCATCGGCGTCGATATCGGCGGCACAAAGATCGCGGCCGGAGTGGTCGACGAAGAGGGCACCATTCTCGACACCCACAAGGTGCCCACGCCGCCGACCGCCGAAGGCATCGTGGACGCGATCTGTGCCGCCGTGTCCGGGGCCGGCAAGGGGAACGACGTGGAGGCCGTCGGCATCGGCGCCGCCGGTTACGTCGACGACAAGCGCGCCACCGTTCTCTTCGCACCGAACATCGACTGGCGCCACGAGCCGCTCAAGGACAAGGTCGAGCAGCGGGTCGGACTGCCGGTCGTCGTCGAGAACGACGCGAACGCCGCGGCCTGGGGCGAGTACCGCTTCGGCGCGGGCCAGGGCCACGAGGACGTCATCGTCATCACGCTGGGCACGGGCCTGGGCGGCGGCGTCATCATCGGCAACAAACTGCGGCGCGGGCGCTTCGGCGTGGCCGCCGAATTCGGGCACATCCGGGTCGTCCCGGACGGGCTCCTTTGCGGCTGCGGCAGCCAGGGCTGCTGGGAGCAGTACGCGTCGGGGCGCGCCCTCGTCCGGTACGGACAGCAGCGGGCCAACGCGACGCCGGAGGCCGCGGAGATTCTCCTCGGGCTCGGCGACGGCACGGTGGAAGGCATCCAGGGCAAGCACATCAGCGAGGCGGCGCGCCAGGGCGACCCGGTCGCCGTGGACTCCTACCGCGAGCTGGCCCGCTGGGCCGGAGCGGGCCTCGCCGACCTGGCCTCGCTCTTCGACCCCTCCGCGTTCATCGTGGGCGGCGGGCTCTCCGACGAGGGCGAGCTGGTGCTCGACCCGATCCGGAAGTCCTTCCGGCGGTGGCTCATCGGTGGGCAGTGGCGTCCGCATGCGCAGGTGCTTGCAGCGCAGCTGGGCAACAAGGCGGGGCTCGTGGGTGCGGCTGACCTTGCTCGGCAGGGCTAGTCGCTCCTCGGCGGTTCTTGTCGGCGCCCGTCGTCCCCCTGCGGGGACGGCGGGCGCCGTGCTTTGCCGGTGCCCGACGGCTTCGGGCGTTGTGCCCACCCTTCCCCAAGCTCTCGGCTTCGCTCGAGCAGGGGAGGCCCCAATCGCCCTGCGGAACGCCTGCCCACAACGGGGTAGGTCACCGACTATCTTGATCCCCATGGTGACGCTCCCCAACTCCCGGACCGAAGACGACGGTTCAGCCGTGGTCCGGGTGCTCAGTTACAACATCCGGTCCATGCGGGACGACACCGACGCGCTGGCCCGGGTCATCGCCGCGTGCGCGCCCGACCTCGTACTCGTCCAGGAAGCGCCCCGCTTCTTCCGGTGGCGCAAGAAGCTGGCGCGGCTCGCCCGCGCCGCCGATCTGGTGATGCTCTCGGGCGGCGCCACCGCCTCGGGGCCCGCGCTGCTCTGCTCGCTGCGGGCCACCGTCGAGCGCACCGAGGACGTGCTGCTTCCGCTGACGCCCGGCCTGCACCGGCGCGGCTTCGCGACCGCCGTCGTGCGGTTCGGCGGCGCCCGGCTCGGCGTCCTGAGCTGCCATCTGAGCCTGCAGACCGACGAGCGGTACGCACAGGGCGGGATGCTGCTCGACCGGCTCGCCGGGATGGGCGTGGAGCACGCCGTCGCGGGCGGTGACCTCAATGACCGGCCCAAGGGGCGTACGTTCCGCAGGCTCGCGACGGAGCTGCGGGACTGCTGGGCGACCGCGCCCTGGGGCGGCGAGAACACCTCGACGCCGGGGGACCCGCACCAGCGCATCGACGCGATCTTCGCGACGGCCGGGGTCGAAGTCATCGGCTGCGGTGTGCCGTTGGAGCTCGACGGGGTGAGCGAGGCGGATCTGCGGGCGGCCACCGACCATCTGCCGGTGCTCGCCGCCCTCAGGATCCCCGCGGCCGAGAGGCCCTAGACCCCTAGACCACCGCTAGACCCCTAGCCCTCTAGACCACCGCGCCGCGGCCCGGGTCCTCGTCCTCTTCGTCGTCACCCTTCATCCGCGACACCAGCGTGCCGAAGCCGCCGAGGAAGCCGCCGATGCTGAGCGTCGTCAGCCACCACGTCATCTGCCAGCCGAGCAGCACCGCGAGCAGAAGCAGCAGCGGGCCGCCGAGCACGGCGAGCCAGGCGAACTTCGCCGTGACGTCCGCGGCGGGCAGCGGCGGCGGCTCCGGCGGGACGAAGTGGCCCTCGTCGTCCTCGCCCAGGTCGTCGTCCGATGCCTCGGGGGCGTCGTAGTCACGCGGGCCGCCGACGCCGGGGGCGAAGGAGACGGAGCCGCCCAGCGTCTTCTTGGACCCGGAGTCGTCCGGGTCGTCGGGGGCGGTGGCGTCCTTGGCCGCGGCGTCCGGAGTGCCGTTCGTCTCCGGTTCGAGCAGCGCCAGGTCCTCGATGGACTTGAACGGCTTGGCGCCCGGCGGGTCCGCCGGTTCCTGGCCGTACCCCGCGACGATCGCCTGCCAGGCCGCGTCCTCGTCAAGGGGCAGGCCCTCGGAGGGCTCCTGCCTCTTCTCGGGCTCGCGGCTCTCGTCGCCGTCGGGTTCGATTCGGTCCTGCTCAGCCACCGGTGGCCGTCCCTTCCTTACCGACACTGGGGGCGAGCCGGCCGATGAACGCGTAGCTCTCCTCGAAGATCCGGTCCGCATCGTGGTCCAACGTCGCGACGTGGTAGCTCTGTTCCAGGATGCTCTCGGTGACGTCCGTGGACGACACCCGGCTGAGGATCCTGGCCGAGTCGGCGGGCGGCACCACATGGTCCTGCGGGCTGTGCAGGAGCAGCAACGGCTGGGTCACCTGCGGCAGTTCACGGTCGAGCCGCTGGAAGAACCGGCGCATCGAGTGCGCCGCGTGCAGCGGCACCCGGTCGTAACCGATCTCCTCCGAGCCCTCGAGGGCGATGTCGCTGGCGATGCCCTTCGTCGAGGGCACCAGATGCCGGGCGAGCGGCAGCGCGTGCGCGGCCAGGCCGTGCACCTTGTTCGCCGGGTTCACCAGGACGATGCCCCGCACCTCGTCGCCGTGCCTGGCGGCGAGACGCAGCGTGAGCGCGCCGCCCATGGAGAGGCCGAGGACGAAGACCTCCGTGCACCGCTCAAGGAGCGCGCGCAGCTCCCGCTCCACCTCCGCGTACCAGTCCTGCCAGCCGGTGACCTGGAGGTCCTCCCAGCGCGTGCCGTGCCCGGGAAGCAGCGGGAGCGAGACGGTCAGGCCGCGGTCCGCGAGGTACTCGGCCCAGGGGCGCAGGGACTGCGGGGAACCGGTGAAGCCGTGACAGAGGAGGACGCCGACCTCGCCGCCCTCGTGGCGGTACGGCTCGGCTCCGGGGAGGACCGGCACTTCGGTCTCCTTCGTGAGATGTGGAGGAGTACTTCACCGTACGCGACCGGACTGACACCGACCAGGGTCGTCGGGCCCTTTGGAGCTACTGCGGGTTAAGGTCTGATCCACACTTAACAGGAGGCACACGGTTTGATCTACGGCGCAATGAAGGTCGCCATCGGAGGGCCGCTGAAGCTCGGCTTCAGGCCCTGGGTGGAAGGCCTTGAGAACGTACCCGCCGAGGGACCGGCCATCCTGGCGAGCAACCATCTCTCCTTCTCGGACTCCTTCTTCCTGCCCGCGGTCCTCGACCGCAAGGTCACCTTCATCGCGAAGGCGGAGTACTTCACGTCTCCGGGCGTGAAGGGCAAGCTCACGGCGGCCTTCTTCAAGGGCGTGGGCCAGCTGCCCGTGGACCGCTCCGGCGGACGCGGCGCGGGCGAGGCCGCCATCAAGAGCGGCATCGAGGTGCTGGAGCGCGGTGAGCTCTTCGGCATCTACCCGGAAGGCACGCGTTCGCCCGACGGGAGGCTCTACCGTGGCAAGCCCGGCGGCCTCGCGCGCGTGGCCCTCGCCACCGGGGCGCCCGTGCTCCCCGTGGCGATGATCGACACCGAGAAGATCCAGCCGCCCGGCAAGGTGGTGCCGAAGCTGATGCGGCCCGGCATCAAGATCGGCAAGCCGCTCGACTTCAGCCGGTACCACGGCATGGAGCACGACCGGTTCGTCCTGCGCGCGGTGACCGACGAGGTCATGTACGAGATCATGAAGCTTTCCGGCCAGGAGTACGTCGACGTGTACGCGACCGCTGCGAAGCGACAGCTCACGGAGGCGGCGAAGGCCGAGAAGGAAGCGGAGAAGAAGGCGGAGAAAGCGGCCGCGGCGGCCGAGAAGGAACGGTCCGGCGCGTAATCGCGTCGCTGCACAGGGGAGCCGGGCGCCAGGGGGGCGCCGCGGGGCGGCCCAAGGGGTGGGGGACATGACCAAGCGCGTGCGCGTCATGAGGATGTCGGTCGAGCAGCCGCTGTGGCGTGCCCTGACCGGCTACCGCGTGCTGACGATGCTGTACGCGATCGGCCTCTTCGTGGCCGCGCACGAGAAGTTCGACCGCCCCTGGGTGGCCGTCGCGTTCTACGTGGTGCTCGCGGGCTGGACCCTCGGCACGCTGCCGAAGGTCGCGAACGCGGCGAGCTGCACCAAGCGGTTCCTGGTCATCGACCTGACCATCGCCCTGGTCGGCATCCTCCTGACGCCGGTCGCCGACTCGCACCAGCGGATCGTCCATGACGGCCCGACGCTGCCGTCGATATGGACGGCGGGCGCGGTCCTCGCGTTCGCGATCAAGGGCGGCTGGCGGTGGGCGGCCTTCGCCTCCGCGCTCGTCGGCGTCGCCAACATCGCGCAGCGCGGCAGGCCCACCCAGGACACGCTCCACAACGTCCTGCTCGTCTGCATCGCGTCCATCGCCATCGGTTACGTCGTCGAGGTGGCCCGCGCCTCCGAGCGCACCCTCGCCCGCGCCCTGGAGATCGAGGCCGCGACCCGCGAGCGTGAGCGCCTGGCCCGCGACATCCACGACAGCGTGCTCCAGGTCCTCGCCATGGTGCAGCGGCGCGGCAGCGCGCTCGGCGGCGAGGCGGCGGAGCTCGGCAGGATGGCGGGGGAGCAGGAGGTCGCGCTGCGCACGCTGGTGGCGGGCGGCCTGGTCCGGACGTCGCACGAGTCGGAGGACGCCGCCCTTGGGGCCGTCGTCCGCGCGGTGGATGAACCCGAAGAGGAGGAAGCCGCCGACGCCGAGCCCTGTGACCTGCGGTCGCTGCTCTTCCCGTACGCGGGCGCGAAGGTGACCGTCTCGGAGCCCGGCGCTCCGGTCGCCCTCGCGCCGAGGTCGGCGCGGGAACTGGCCGCCGCGGTGGGCGCCGCCCTGGACAACGTCCACCGGCACGCGGGACCGGACGCCGGTGCCTGGATCCTCGTCGAGGACGAGCCCGACGCCGTGATCGTGACGGTGCGGGACGACGGCCCCGGCATCCCCGAGGGCCGTCTCGCGGAGGCAGAGGGGGAGGGGCGGCTCGGTGTCGCCCTGTCGATCCGGGGGCGCCTGCGGGACATCGGGGGCACGGCCGAGCTGATCTCGGTGCCGGGCCAGGGCACGGAAGTGGAACTGAGGGTCCCGCGGACCGCCGAGAACTCGGCGGCCCCGGCGGACCCACCGAACGTACGCAGCACACGGGGGAAGGCAGGAAAGGAACGATGAGCGAGCAGCAACAGCAGGACGGCACCGTCAGGGTCATGGTGGTCGACGACCACCCGATGTGGCGGGACGCGGTCGCCCGCGACCTCGCGGAGGCCGGCTTCGACGTGGTCGCCACCGCGGGCGACGGCGAGCAGGCCGTGCGGCGCGCACAGGCCGCGGCGCCCGACGTCCTCGTACTCGACCTGAACCTGCCCCTGAAGCCGGGCGTCCAGGTCTGCAAGGAACTCGTCGGCGCCAACCCGGCCCTGCGCGTCCTGGTCCTCTCGGCCAGCGGCGAGCACGCCGACGTCCTGGAGGCGGTCAAGTCCGGCGCCACCGGCTATCTCCTGAAGTCGGCGTCCACCGCGGAGCTGACCGACGCGGTGCGCCGCACGGCCGTCGGCGACACGGTCTTCACGCCGGGCCTCGCGGGCCTCGTCCTCGGCGAGTACCGCCGTCTGGCGTCCGATCCGGCGCCCGGAACACCGGACGAGCCGAAGGCCCCGCAGCTCACCGACCGCGAGACCGAGGTGCTCCGGCTCGTCGCCAAGGGGCTGAGCTACAAGCAGATCGCCGAGCGCCTGGTCATCTCGCACCGGACCGTGCAGAACCACGTGCAGAACACCCTGGGCAAGCTCCAGCTGCACAACCGCGTGGAGCTCGTGCGGTACGCGATCGAGCGCGGTCTTGACGACGCCTGACCCTCATACGGGTGAACCCGCATGATCAACTGCCCTGTACCGGCCAGGAATTGACCGTCCGCACCGTCCCTGAGTGACCTGGATCACCATTAGCGTGACTCGCATCAGGTCACTCAGGGAAGGGACTTTTCCATGCGGGTCGGAGTACTGACCGGAGGCGGCGACTGCCCCGGGCTCAACGCCGTCATCCGGGGCGTCGTCCGCAAGGGCGTGCAGGAGTACGGCTATGACTTCGTGGGCTTCCGGGACGGCTGGCGCGGTCCACTGGAGGGCGACACCGTCCAGCTCGACATTCCGGCCGTGCGGGGCATCCTGCCCCGTGGCGGCACCATCCTCGGATCCTCGCGCACCAACCCGCTCAAGGCGGAGAACGGCGTCCGCCGGATCAAGGAGAACCTCGCCAAGTACGAGGTCGAGTCCCTCATCGCGATCGGCGGCGAGGACACCCTCGGCGTCGCCGCGCGGCTCACCGACGAGTACGGCATCAACGTCGTCGGCGTACCGAAGACCATCGACAACGACCTCTCCGCCACGGACTACACCTTCGGCTTCGACACCGCGGTGGGCATCGCCACCGAGGCGATCGACCGGCTGCACACGACCGCCGAGTCGCACATGCGGGTCCTGGTGGTCGAGGTCATGGGGCGGCACGCGGGATGGATCGCGCTGCACTCCGGGCTCGCCGGGGGCGCGAACGTCATCCTCATCCCCGAGCAGCGCTTCGACGTCGACCAGGTCTGTGCCTGGGTGACCTCGCGGTTCAAGGCGTCGTACGCGCCGATCGTCGTCGTCGCGGAAGGGGCCATGCCCAAGGACGGCGAGATGGTCCTCAAGGACGGGACGCAGGACTCCTTCGGGCATGTGCGGCTCTCGGGCGTGGGGGAGTGGCTGGCCAAGGAGATCGAGGGGCGCACGGGCAAGGAGGCGCGGACCACCGTCCTCGGGCACGTCCAGCGCGGCGGGACGCCCAGCGCCTTCGACCGCTGGCTGGCCACGCGCTTCGGACTGCACGCGATCGACGCCGTGCGGGACGGCGACTTCGGGAAGATGGTCGCGCTCCAGGGCACGGACATCGTGCGGGTCCCGATCGCCGAGGCGACGGCCCGTCTGAAGACGGTGGACCCGAAGCTGTACTCCGAGGTCGGGGTCTTCTTCGGCTGAGGAGAGCCCCGAAGGGGCGCGGGGAACTGCGCGCCCAGCCCAGGGGCGGCCCGCAGAGAAAACACAACGGGACGGTGCCCGGCTTCCGGGTGCCGTCCCACCAGGCGGTACATAGACTCCCCGCATGGAAATCCTCGCCTTCGGTGTGCAGGCAGACGAGAAGCCGCTGATCGAGAAGGCCTTCGAGGGCCACCACGACGTCCGCTGCCTGGACGTCTTCCTCTCCGAGGACACCGCCCCCATCGCCGCCGGCTACGAGATCATTTCCACCAGCGTCAACGCCGATCTCGGCAACCGCGTCCTGCAGACCCTCGCCGCGGGCGGGACGCAGATGATCGCCCAGCGTTCGACCGGGTTCAACAACATCGATCTCCAGGTCGCCGAACGCCTCGGGTTCACCATCGCCCGCGTCTCGTACTACTCGCCGTACTCCGTCGCCGAGTTCGCCTGGACCCTGGCGATGGCCGTCAACCGCCGCATCGTCCGCGCCAGCAACCGCACCCGCGACTTCGACTTCAGGCTGGACGGCCTGATGGGCCGGGACCTGCGGGGCCGCACGGTCGGTGTGCTCGGCACCGGGAAGATCGGCGAGGCGTTCACCCGGATCGCGCACGGCTTCGGCATGAATCTGCTCGGCTGGGACGTCGCGGAGAACCCCGCGTGCGTCGGGCTCGGCATGAAGTACGTCGCCAAGGAGCAGCTCTTCGCCGACGCCGACCTGATCAGCCTGCACGTGCCGCTGCTTCCCGCCACGCAGCACATCATCGGCGCCGACGCGCTGCGGATGATGAAGGACGACGTGATCCTGGTGAACTCCAGCCGCGGCGGCCTGATCGACACCGACGCCCTGGTCTCGGAGCTGCGCATGGGGCGTTTCGCGGGCGTCGGGCTCGATGTCTACGAGGCGGAGGCCGGGCTCTTCTTCCTCGACAAGTCGCTCGAAGCCATCGAGGACGACACCCTGGCCCGCCTGGTGACGTTCCCGAACGTCGTGGTCACCTCGCACCAGGCGTACTACACGGTGGACGCGGTCGGTCAGATCATCGACACCACGGTGCGGAACGTCCTGGACTACAAGGAGGGCCGCCGCAGCGAGAACGTGCTGGTCCCGGCGGCCCCCACGACCTAGACCCCTGCTAGACGAGCACCCCGGACAGCAGCTCCCGCACGATCGCCGTGCCGCGCAGCGAGAGCACCGACTCCGGGTGGAACTGGACCCCCGCGAAGCCGGGCCCCCGCAGTGCGTGCACCTCCCCGGTGGCCGCTTCCCTGCTGACCTCGATGCCGTGCGCCGCCAGTTCCAGGGACGTCTCCTCGTCGCAGTGGGCCACGAAGCTGTTGTAGAAGCCGACCGTCTCGGGGCGTCCGAACAGGTCGATCCGCGTCTGGGCACCCTGGTACGGGACCTCCTTGCGGACGATCTCCAGGCCGAGCTCGGCGGCCAGGAGCTCATGGCCGAGGCAGACGCCCAGGACGCCGTGGCGGTGCTCGCGGACGGCCTCGGCGGTCAGTGAGCGCAGGAAGGTCATCTTCGGGTCGGTGGGGTCCGCGGGGTCACCTGGGCCGGGGCCCAGGACCAGCGGGCCCTCGTGTTCCCGGACCGTCTCCCGGAGCCCCGGCTCGTCGTAGCGGCGTACGGAGACCGTGAGGCCGGACGAGCGCAACAGATGCGCGAGCATCGCCGTGAACGTGTCCTCGCCGTCGATGACCAGGGCGTGCCCGGACAGCTCCGCCGTATGTTCCTGCATTCGCAGCCAGAACGGCGCGAGCCCGGCCCGTCGGCTGTCGAGCGCGGCCCGCACCCGCGGGTCGTCGGCAAGGGCGGGGCGTACGCGCTCGTCGCGGGGCCGGCCGGGACGCACCCCGAGGGCAGCGAGGACGCCCGCCGCCTTCGCGTGCGTCTCGGCCACCTCGCTCGCGGGGACGGAGCCGCGCACCAGCGTCGCGCCGACCGGGACGCGCAGCCGGCCGTCCGCCGAGATGTCGGCGGTGCGGATCAGGATGGGGGAGTCGAGGGTCTGCGCGCCGCCCGCGTCACGGCCGATGAGGGCGAGGGCGCCCGCGTAGTAGCCGCGCCCGCCCGCCTCGTGCCGCTCGATGACGCGGCAGGCGTTCTGCACGGGCGAGCCGGTGACGGTCGCCGCGAACATCGTCTCCTTCAGGACCTCACGCGCGTCGAGCGACGACCTGCCCCGCAACTCGTACTCGGTGTGCGCGAGGTGGGCCATCTCCTTGAGCCGCGGCCCGACGACGACACCGCCCATGTCGCCGACGGTGCACATCATCTTGAGCTCCTCGTCGACGACCATCGACAGCTCCTCGGTCTCCTTGCCGTCGGCGAGGAAGCCGAGCAGATCGTCCGCCGTGGGCCCATCGGCCGGGTAGCGGTACGTCCCGCTGATCGGGTTCATGACGACCGTCCCGCCCGACATCCGCACATGCACCTCGGGGCTCGCCCCGACCAGGGTCCGGTCCCCGGTGTGCACGACGTACGTCCAGTACGCGCCCCGCTCGCCCACGAGCAGCCTGCGGAAGAGGGCCAGGGCGTCCGCCCTGGAGAAGCCGGGGATCTGGCCTTCGTACGTACGCCGGATGACGAAGTTCGCGCCCTCGCCCCGCCCGATCTCCTCGCGCAGGACCCGCCCGACGATGTCCGCGTACGCGGCGTCGTCGACGTCGAAGGCCCCGCCCTCGACGCGCACGTCATGGGTGGGCAGCGCCGACAGGGCCTCGGAGAGCGGGAGTTCGTACGTCTCGTCGGGGGCCAGGACCGTGAGCGGCGTGCCGTCGTCGCGTACGTCGAATCCGCGCTCCCTGATCTGCCGGAAGGGGATCAGGGCGAGGCCCTCGTCGGGGATGTCGGCGAGCCGGTCGTACGTGCCGACGGCGCCGATCAGGACCTCGACCGTGTCGTGGTCACGGCCGGGGGTGCGGCGGCGCAGTACGGCGAAGGGGCGGTCGTCGGACAGGAGGTCTGTCAGGTGCATCGGTTCTGTTCCTTCTCACTCGGAGAGGAACGGCCCCGGCCTCGCGGAGGTCCGGAAAACACTGAAGGCCGCCCCTCGGGCGGCCTTCGCGAGTCTCGAAACGCGCAGAATCAGTGGGCCGCCGGATGAGCGGGCCACCACCAGTTTCGGTTCGTCTGCGCGTGCATGTCCCGCACCCTAGCGCATCATCAGGACGTCCAGGGCCTCGTCGAGATACGCGCCGAACTCGTCGGCCGCGGGCAGCGCCGACGGCACCGCGTGCCCGAGCTGCGCGTGCCCCAGATAGACCGTGTACGCCAGCAGCCCGCGCCGCCGCGCCTCCGCTTCGGGGAAGCCGAGCCCGGCGAAGAGCTCGGCGACGTACGCCACGCGGCGCTCGGTCACGCGGCGCATGACCTCGGCGACCTGGGGGTGCGACGCGGTCGCGAGGAGGGCGACCTCCAGGGGGTCGGACGTGGCCGACGCGATGGCTTCGGCGAAGAGCAGACGGACGCGCTTGCGGGGGTCGGGCTCGGCCTCGACCGCCTGGATCGTCTCCTCGGTGTCGATCTGTGCCCAGCGGTTCAGGGCGGCCTCGATGAGCGCGTCACGGTTGGCGAAGTGCCAGTAGAAGCTCCCCTTGGTGGTGCCGAGCCGGACGGCCAGGGGCTCCACGGCGACGGCCGCGAGCCCGCCTTCGCCGATCGCGGTGAGGGCGGCGTCCGCCCAGTCCTGAGCGGTGAGTCGGGGCTTCGCCGCGGGCTTCTTCTGCTGCCGTTGCACCATGTCCGTACGGTACCGTATGGTCGACCATACGCCAGCGTATGGAGGTGCGCGATGAGCACGGTACTCAACGAACACGAGCGCGTGATCGAGGCTCCGGCTGGGGTGGTCGGCGCCCTGCTCGACCGGCTCTCCGCCGAGGAGGACCCGATCTTCCCGACGCCCGCCTGGGAGCCGATGATCTTCGACCGCCCGCTCGGCGTGGGCGCCACCGGCGGCCACGGCCCGGTTCGCTACAGCGTCACGGAGTACGAGCCGGGGCGCCGCGTGCGCTTCGCCTTCACCCCGCCGGACAACGGCTTCCACGAGTTGACCGTCGAGCCGATGGGGGAGGAGCGCTGCCGCGTCCGTCACGTCCTGGAGACCGAGCTGCGCGGCCGCGACCGCCTGCTGTGGCCCGCCGTCGTCCGGCCCCTGCACGACACGATCATCGAAGAGGTCTTCGACAACATCGAGCGGGCGGCGACGGACGGCTGCGCCCGTCCCGTGCGGTGGTCGCCCAGGGTGCGGCTCTGCAACCGGCTCATGTGGAGCCGCCCGGAGACGGTCGGGACGCCGGAGTCCGCCCACCTCATCCGCACCGCCGTCGACCACCCCGGCTACGAGGACGCGTACCGCATGGAGCTGCTCCCCGGGCAGCCGCGCGACCCGGAGGCCTGGTCCGGCATCCTGCGCGACGCCTTCCCCGTCCTCGCCCGCGAGGGCGACGAGCTGCTCCTTGAGGTGGACACCGCGGGCCTGACGGCGCGCGCCTCGATCCTGGTCGACGGCCGGCACGTCACGCTGAGCACCGCCGCGCGGGCCGACACGCTGCGCGGCCGGGTCTACTGGGGCGTGGTCCGGCGCGTCCACCCCTTCATGGCCCGCACGATGCTGCGCCGCACGCACCGCAGGCTCGCCCTGGCGGCGCCGCACGCGGGCGAACGGGAGACCGGACGTCGGCGCTCCGCCGTGTCTGCTCCGTCTCACTTGGTGAGCGGGTGAATGGACGGCAGACATCACCCCGTAATGTTGTGGGGGTGACCGTGAACGCTAAGACCACCCCAACCGGTGGCAACACCTGGCGAGACCTTCCCGCGGCGCAGCAGCCTGAGTACCCCGATGCCGAGGCTCTGCGCGATGTGATCGCGGAGCTCGAGTCGTATCCGCCGCTCGTCTTCGCGGGCGAGTGCGACCAGCTGCGCGCCCGACTGGCCTCCGTCGCCAAGGGAGAGGCGTTCCTGCTTCAGGGCGGCGACTGCGCCGAGGCTTTCGACGCCGTGTCCGCCGACCAGATCCGCAACAAGCTGAAGACGCTGCTCCAGATGGGCGCTGTCCTCACGTACGCGGCCTCCGTGCCCGTCGTGAAGGTCGGCCGCATCGCGGGGCAGTACTCGAAGCCGCGCTCCAAGGGCACCGAGACCCGCGACGGCGTGACCCTGCCGACCTACCGCGGCGACTCGGTCAACGGCTTCGACTTCGACGAGAAGTCCCGCGTCCCGGACCCCGAGCGCCTGAAGCGGATGTACAACGCGTCCGCCTCGACGCTCAACCTGGTGCGCGCCTTCACCACCGGCGGTTACGCCGACCTGCGCCAGGTGCACGCCTGGAACCAGGACTTCGTGAAGTCGTCCCCCTCGGGCCAGCGCTACGAACAGCTGGCGCGCGAGATCGACAACGCGCTCAACTTCATGCGCGCCTGCGGGACGGACCCGGAGGAGTTCAAGACCGTCGAGTTCTACGCCTCGCACGAGGCGCTCCTCCTCGACTACGAGTCGGCCCTCACCCGCGTGGACTCGCGCACCGGGCGGCTCTACGACACCTCGGGCCACATGGTCTGGATCGGTGAGCGCACCCGTCAACTGGACGGCGCGCACATCGAGTTCGCCTCCAAGGTGCGCAACCCGATCGGCATCAAGCTCGGCCCGACGACGACCACGGAGGAGGCGCTGCAGTACATCGAGCGCCTCGACCCGGACCGCGAGCCCGGCCGGCTGACCTTCATCGTCCGCATGGGCGCCGACAAGGTCCGCGACAAGCTCCCCGAGCTGGTCGAGAAGGTCACCGCGTCCGGCGCGACCGTCGCCTGGGTCACCGACCCGATGCACGGCAACACCTTCGAGGCGGCATCCGGTCACAAGACCCGCCGCTTCGACGACGTGCTCGACGAGGTCAAGGGCTTCTTCGAGGTCCACAAGGGCCTGGGCACGCACCCGGGCGGCATCCACGTCGAGCTCACCGGTGACGACGTCACCGAGTGCGTGGGCGGCGGCGACGAGATCTTCGTCGACGACCTGCACCAGCGCTACGAGACGGCCTGCGACCCGCGCCTGAACCGCAGCCAGTCCCTGGACCTGGCGTTCCTGGTGGCGGAGATGTACCGCGACCAGTAGGCATTCCCGTCTGGGTATTCCCGCAAGACGCGAAGGTGGGGCACGGATCCATGTGATCCGTGCCCCACCGGCGTATCGGGGGCTTTTGTGGACCCGGAGACGTGGGTAAGGTTAGGTTAGCCTCACCGATTAATCGGGACGGCGCCGCCGATGAATCCTGTCCGGGAGGTGAACCGCGTGTACGTCTGCAACTGCTTCGGGGTCACCGAGGCGCAGGTCAAGCAGCACGCGGCCGACGGCGCCTGCACACCCCGCCAGATAGCGTCCGCCAGCAAGGCGGGCACCGACTGCGGTTCGTGTGTACGGAGCATTCAGGCGCTCCTGGGCCGGGGCACGTGTCCCCGCAGGGAGCTCGCCGACCAGGGGCAGCCCGTCCTCACCGGCCTGGACGAGGCCGCCTAGCAGCTCTCTCGGCCGGGGTCAGCTCTCCGGCTGCTCGATGAGCTGCGAGATGTAGAGCGGCTCGCCCAGCTTCTCGACCAGTTCGAGCTGGGTGTCGAGATAGTCGATGTGGTGCTCCTCGTCCTCGAGGATCGACTCGAAGATATTCGCGGAAGTGATGTCTCCCTTGCCGCGCATCACCTCGATCCCGCGCTTGAGGCGGTCGATCGCCTCCGCCTCGATCTGCCGGTCGGCCTGGAACATCTCCGTGACGGTCTGACCCACGCGTACGTGGAAGAGCCGCTGATAATTGGGCAGGCCGTCGAGGAAGAGAATCCGGTCGGTCAGGATCTCCGCGTGCTTCATCTCGTCGATCGACTCGGACCGGGTGTACTTCGCGAGCTTGGGCCAGCCGAAGTTCTCCTGCATCTTGGCGTGGAGAAAGTACTGGTTGATCGCCGTGAGCTCGGCGGTCAGCTGCTCGTTGAGAAATTCGATGACCTCGGGGTCGCCCTGCATCGCAGAGGCTCCTTCCACGTGGTAACTGGGCAGGTTCCGCGCATCCTTGCACCGGCGTGAGTGACCGTCCAGTAAGTGCACGCTTAGTAGGAGTTGCCCCAATCAACGGCTGACCAGCCCCTGTCGGCGGCCTCCTGGTCACGTCCACCTACCCAGGTCTGTCAGGATGGACGCATGGGTCAGTCGGCGGATCGCGCATCTCGGGAAGCAGTGGAGCCGGAGCTTCCACCGGGGCAGCGACTCCAGCGGGGCTGGCCGGTCACCCACTACGGCCCGGTGCCGAAGTTCCGCCCGGAGCGCTGGGAGTTCAGGGTCTTCGGGGCCACCGCCGACGGGGACAAGCACTGCTGGACGCACGAGGAGTTCTCGTCGCTTCCGTACGCCACCGTGGTCGGCGATCTGCACTGCGTCACGAAGTTCAGCATGCTCGGCGCCGAATGGGGCGGTGTGCCCGCGCGTGCGCTGCTCGAGATCGCGCCGCCCGCGCCCGACGCCACCCACGTGATGGTCTGGGCCGAGTACGGCTTCAGCTCGAATCTGCGGATGGCCGACTTCATGGACGAGCGAACGATTTTCGCCACCCACAAAGGGGGCGAGCTGCTGACCGCCGAGCACGGTTTCCCGCTGCGGCTCGTGGTGCCCCACCTCTACGCGTGGAAGGGCCCCAAGTGGGTCCGCGGCGTTGAGTACATGACCGCCGACCGCCGCGGCTTCTGGGAGGAGCGCGGCTATCACAACGTCGGCGACCCCTGGACCGAGCAGCGCTACTCGTACCAGGAAGAGCCCGGGGACGGCCCCGAGCTCTGATCTCCTGGCGGCTTGGCTCAGTGGTGGTACTGATGCACCACCGCGTGGCCCTTGCCGCGGCCGATCATCCACTTGTTCACCGGGACGGTGATCACGAAGGCGGCGGCCAAGGCGATGGCGAGGATCCACCAGAACATGGGGTCCGCCAGGTGGGCGTCCATCGCTCCCGGCCAGAACGCGATCACGCCGTTGTCGATCAGCTCCATGACCGCGATGGACAGGGTGTCCGCGGCGAGCGCGACCCGGAACGCCGTCCTGAAATCGACGCCCGCCTTGAGGATGCCGCGCAGGGTCAGGGCGTATCCGAAGAAGAAGGCCAGGGTGATCGCGAGGATCATCGTCTGTACGTTGCCCCAGCCGAGCGCGGTGCCGATGACCATGCCGAGGACCTCGCCGATGGCGCACCCGGTGAGGCAGTGCAGGGTCGCCTGGGCCGCCATCCGCCAGCTGACCTTGCCCTTGCCCATGCCCGTGCCGTGGTGCCCCTCGTGGGCGTGGTGCGTGTGCTCGGCATGAGTGTCGTGGTGGCCGTGCTGCATGAGAGTCCCCCAACGTCGGATATCGGTTCCTGCCGCCTGGCAAGAACCGTATACCCCCAGGGGGTATTCCTCAAGAGTCTCCGGGGCCCCTAGACGCTCCTGAGCTCCTTCAGCCGCGCCACGTCCGCCGCGTGGCCTTCCTTGCCGCCGGGCGTCTCGATGATCAGCGGTACGTTCGCGGTCGCGGGGTGGAGCATGAGCTCGCGGAAGGGCTCCTCGCCGATGTGGCCGGTGCCGATGTTCTCGTGGCGGTCCTTGTGCGCGCCGACCACGTCCTTGGAGTCGTTGGCGTGCACCAGCTTCAGGCGGCCCTCGCCGACGGTGTCGACCAGGAGGTCCAGCGTCTGCTTCATGCCGCTCGGCCCGGTCAGGTCGTGGCCCGCCGCGAAGATGTGGCAGGTGTCCAGGCAGACGCCCAGCTTCGGGTGGGCGTCGAGGGCGTCGAAGTACGGGCCGAAGTCCCAGGTGCGTGAGCAGAGCGAGAACCCCTGGCCCGCGGTCGACTCCAGGAGGAGGTAGGGGTCGTCGTCGTGCGTCAGCTCGTCGAGCAGCGGCAGCATCCGGTCGCGCACCTGCTTCAGCGCGACGGCGCGGTCCCGGCCGCCGGTCGCCGAGCCGGTGTGCACGACCACGCCGAGCGCGCCGATCTCGCGGGCCCGGCGCAGCGAGTGGCGCAGGGACTCCACGGACTTCTCCGCGGTCGCCTCGGTGTGCGAGCCGAAGTTGATGAGGTAGGGCGCGTGGACGTACGCCGGGATGTTCTCGGCGGCGCAGGCCGCGCGGAACTCCTCGTCCTGCTTCGGATTGCCGGGCGGGGTCGCCCAGCCGCGCGGGTTGGCCACGAAGACCTGGACGGCCTCGGCACCCAGCTCCCGGGCGTACGAAAGCCCTACGGATGCCAGGCCGCCGGCGACGGGGACGTGGCCGCCGACGGGATTGCGGGACAAGGTGCCGCGGGACACGGTGCTGGGGGACTTGTTGCTGCTCACGCGCTCAAGGGTGGCATGGGCGCGTGAGCGTCCCGTCAGCGGATCGAGGCGTCAAGGCGTCAGAGCCTCGACGCCTCGACGCCTCGACGCCTCGACGCCTCAACGCCTCAACGCCTCAACGCCTCAACGCCTCAACGGCTCGACGGCTCAACGGATCTCGATGGTGATCGAGGACCCCTTGGGCGCCTCGTCGCCGCCCTCCACCGACTGGCCCTTGACCGTGTCCCCGAAGATGCCGAGCAGTCCGCGGTCCTCGTCGACCTCGAAGCCCGCGTCCTGAAGTTTCTGCGTGGCGTCGTCGACGCTCATGCCCTCGACGTCCGGGACCTCGATCATCTCGGGGCCCTTGGAGAGCGTCAGCGTGACCGTGTCACCCTCGGCGAGCCGCTTCTGGCCCTCCCTGGGGGACTGGTCGACGACCGTGCCCTTGTCCTCGTCGGAGTAGATCCGCTCCGTCTCGACCTTGACCTTCAGGCCCAGGTCCTCGAGCTCGGCGGTCGCGTCGGCCTGGGAGTCGCCCGTCACGTCGGGGACCTCGACCTCGGGGCCCTTGCTGACGACCACCGCGATGGCGGAGCCCGCCTTGCGCTTGGTGCCCGACTGCGGGTCCGTGCTGATCACGGAGCCCCTGCGCACCTCGTCGCTGAAGGCCTTGGTCGTCATCCCGGGAGCGAGCCCGACGTCCTTGAGCTTGTTCTTGGCCGCGGCCAGCGGGGTGCCCTTGAGGCTCGGGACCTTCACGATCTCGGGGCCCATCGAGACGGTCAGCGTCACGCTTCCGTTGTCACGGATGCGCTCGCCCGCCCCGGGGTCGGTGGCCATGACCGTGCCGCGCTTGTCGGTGTCGCTGTAGGCGCGCTTGACGTCCTTCACGTCGAGTCCGGCTTCGCCGAGGCGCTTCTTGGCCGCCGCCTCGGTCTTCGCCAGGAGCGGCGGGACCTTCGTGAACTGGCCTGAGTTGATGTACCAGACGCCCGCGCCGAGCCCGAGGGCGAGCAGGACGGCGGCCACGACCACCATCACGCGGCGGCGCGGATCGGGGCCTCGCCTGCGGTCTGGGGCGGTCGGCGGCGCCGGCGGAGGCGTCTGAAGGATGCTCGTGCGGTTGAGCTGGTCCTGGCGGCTGTGCCGGTCCTGCTGGTTGTGGTCGCCGTCCGTGGGGAGCGGCAGCTGCACGGACCGCACCGCGCGCGGGATCACGCTCGTACGGTCGTCGGAGTTGTCGTGTCCGTGCTCCGTCGTGTGTGCCTGCGGCGGCACCGCGTCCAGCTGCTCCAGGGAGAGCGCGGCGCGCGCCTCCCTGGCCTGCCCGAGGAGCGCCACCGCGTCGTGCGGGCGGACGTCGGGGTTGCGGGCGGTGGCGGACGCGACCAGTTCGTCGAGCTCGACGGCGAGCCCCGGAACCACCGCCGACGGGGGCGGCACGTCCTCGTGGAGGTGTTGGTAGAGCACCTGGGCGGGCGACTCGCCGGAGTGCGGCTTGGCGCCGGTCAGCATTTCGTAGAGCACGACCCCGCACGCGTACACATCCACACGCGTGTCGGCCGTGCCGTGCTCTATCTGCTCGGGGGCGAGATAGGAGACCGTGCCCAGGACCGTGCCGGTCGTGTTCGTGACGGTGTCCACCGCGCGCACGAGCCCGAAGTCGGCGACCTTGACCCGGCCGTCATCCCCTATGAGGACGTTCTCCGGCTTCATGTCGCGGTGCACGAACCCGGCGCGGTGCGCGGCGCCGAGCGCGGCGAGGACCGGCTCCAGGATGTCGAGGGCCGCGCGCGGCTGCAGGGCGCCGCGCTCGTGGAGCACGTCACGCAGGGTGCAGCCGGCGATGTACTCCATCGCCAGATAGACGTACGCGCCGTCGGCGCCCTGGTCGTACACCCCCACCACGTTCGGGTGGGAGAGCCGGGCGATCGACTTCGCCTCGCGGATGAAGCGGTCGACGAAGGAGACATCGGCGGCGAGCGTCGGGTGCATCACCTTGAGCGCGAGCACGCGGTCGAGGCGGGTGTCCACGGCCCGGTAGACCGTGGCCATCCCGCCGACCGCGATCCGCCCGTCCACGCGATAGCGGCCGTCGAGCACCTGCCCGACGAGCGGGTCCTGAAGGGTCGTGTCCACGCAGGGAGTCTACGAGCCACCGCTGACACCGCTGCCCGCCCGGGCGGACTCGGGCCTCGACTGCAGCCGAGCTGTAACAGGCGCGGGACGCTCAGAACGCGGGCCGCTCCGGATCGAGCCGGGCCATGCCCTCCACGGGCGAGGACGCCTCGGCGAAGTGCCGCCGGGGAATCCGCCCGGCCCGGTACGCGAGGCGCCCCGCCTCGACCCCGTGCCGCATGCCCTCGGCCATGAGGACGGGCTCCTGCGCACGCGTCACGGCGGAGGCGAGCATCACACCCGCGCACCCCAGCTCCATGGCGAGCGTGGCGTCGGACGCCGTCCCCGCCCCGGCGTCCAGGATCACCGGCACGCCCGCGCGCTCGACGATCAGCTGGAAGTTGTGCGGGTTGCGGATGCCGAGCCCGGAGCCGATGGGGGAGCCGAGCGGCATGATCGCCGCGCAGCCCACGTCCTCCAGCTTCCGGGCCAGGACCGGGTCGTCGTTCGTGTACGGAAGGACCGTGAAGCCGTCGTCGACCAGGGTCTCGGCGGCGTCGATCAGCTCGATCGGGTCGGGGAGCAGCGTGCGCTCGTCCGCGATGACCTCCAGCTTGATCAGGTCGGTGCCGAGCGCCTCGCGCGCGAGGCGGGCGGTCAGGACGGCCTCGCCCGCGGTGAAGCAGCCCGCCGTGTTCGGCAGGACCCGGATGCCGAGCCGGTCGAGGACGGAGAGCACCGAGCCCTGCACCCCGGGGTCCAGGCGGCGCATCGCGACCGTCGTCAGCTCCGTACCGGAGGCGACGAGGGAGCGTTCGAGCACGTCCAGGCTCGGCGCACCGCCCGTACCCATGATCAGGCGGGAGGAAAGGGTGAGCCCGCCGATGACGAAGGGGTCGTCTGCCATGTCGGTTCAGCCTCCTTGGACGGCGGTGAGGACCTCGACGCGGTCCCCTTCGGTGAGCGGGGTGGTGGACCACTGGGTGCGCGGTACGACGGTTTCGTTGAGCGCGGCGGCGACCCCGGAGGGGGCCGCGGTGAGGGTGGCGACGAGGGCTTCGAGGGTGGTGCCCGCGGCCACATCGCGTGCTTCTCCGTTGACGGACACGGCGGTAACGGCTGGGAGAGTCATGCGGGCTGCTCCATGAAGCGCTGCGTGAGGGGGTCGCGGACGAAGCGCTCGGGGGTGAACCCCCGTGCCTCGTCGGGCAGTTCACCGGTGGTCAGGGCGTGCGCCATGACGTCGCCGGTGACGGGCGTCAGAAGGACGCCGTTGCGGTAGTGCCCGGTGGCCAGCTGGAGGCCGGGCAGGGCGGTCGGGCCGAGCAGCGGCGCGTTGTCGGGTGAGCCGGGGCGCAGGCCCGCGCGGGTCTCGGTCAGCGGCAGTTCCGTGATGCCGGGTACGAGCTCGTGGGCGTCCCGAAGCAGCTCGTACACGCCGCCCGCGGTGACCGTCGTGTCCCAGCCGAGCTCCTCACTGGTCGCGCCGACGACGAGCTCGCCGTTCTCGCGCGGCACGAGATAGACGTGGCTGCCGCGCACGACGGCGCGCACGGTGCGGCTCAGGAACGGCGCGTACCGCTCGGGCACCGTGAGCCGAAGCACCTGCCCCTTCACGGGGCGCACGGGCGGCAGCACGCCCTCAGGGACCCCGGCCAGGCGCCCGCTGAGGCTGCCCGCCGCGAGCACGGTCTGACCGGCGTCCAGGGCGGTGCCGTCGGCGAGGACGACTCCGGTGGCCCGGTCACCCGTGACCGTGAGGCGCTCCGCCCACACGCGGTGGAAGACGACGCCCGCCCGCTCACAGGCCACGAGGAGCGCCGCGGCGAGCCTGCGCGGGTCGACCTGGTGATCGCCGTCGACGCGAAGGCCGCCCCGGACACCCGGCGCGAGCATCGGTTCCAGGCGGCGGCACTCGCGCCCGCTCAGCCACTCCGAGGCGAGCCCCGACTGCTGCTGAAGGGCGTGCAGCTCCCGCAGGTGGGCGCGGTCGTCCGAGTCGAGGGCGACGGCGAGCGTGCCGCACGCGCGGTAGCCGAGATCCCGGCCGCTCGCCTCCGTCAGCTCGGCCGCGAAGTCGGGATAGCGCTGCGCGGAGGCCACATTCAGGGCGAGCAGCGTCTGCTCCCCGTAGTGCAGCTCGGTGACGGCGGCCAGCATGCCCGCGGCCACCTGCGCCGCGCCGCCGCCCGGCTCGGGGTCCACGACCGCCGTGGACAGGCCGCGCTGCGCCGCCCGCCAGGCCGTGACCAGGCCGATGATGCCGCCCCCGACGACCACGACGTCGGTCGTGCGGGTCGTACGGGGTGGTGTACGTGACTGCATGGGCGTCCAGCCCCTCCCTTCGCCGGCATGACCCGGATCAGGTTCGTACGGTCGGAGGCCGTCCAGCCTCCCTCTCAGCCCGGTGCGTCCGGGCTCCCGCGAGTGTTCTGCACGGCCACCCTAGCCCCTGGTGTCCGGCGGCAGTAGGGGAGCTGTCCGGGTATGGGCGGTGACGGTGTGTCAGAGATCTCCCCGTCGCACCCTGAGGCGCGCGTCGCCCGCAGTCCTACAGTGATCGGGTGAGTGAGCAGCGGAGGCACGAAGAGCGCCGGGTCGTCATCGTCGGCGCGGGGATGGCCGGGGTGCAGACCGCCGTGGCCCTGCGCGAGCAGGGGTTCGCCGGTGCGGTCACCCTGATCGGCGCGGAACCCCACCAGCCCTACGACAGGCCACCGCTGTCCAAGGCCGTGCTGCTCGGCAAGGCGGAGGGCTCCGCCTTCGACATCGACTTCGAGGCGCTCGGCATCGAGCTGAGCCTGGGCCACGAGGTCACCGGCGTGCGCCCCGACGACCACGAGCTGGACACCGAGCGGGGCCCCGTCCCGTACGACGCCCTTGTCATCGCCACCGGCGCCCAGCCGATCCTGCTGCCCGGCGCCTCCGGAGTCCCCGGCGTCCATCTGCTGCGCACCCTCGACGACGCCGAGCGGCTGCGGCCCGTGCTCGCCGAGCAGCACCGCATCGTGGTCGTCGGCGCGGGCTGGATCGGCGCCGAGTTCGCGACCGCCGCACGCGAGGCGGGCTGCTCCGTCACCGTCGTCGAAGCCGCCGAGCGGCCGCTCGCGGGGGCCCTTCCCGCAGAGGTCGCGGCGCCGATGACGTCCTGGTACGCCGATTCCGGAGCCGAACTGCGCACCCACGCGCGCGTGGAGCGCGTCGAGCCCGGCAGCGTCCTCCTGGACGACGGCACCCGGCTGCCCGCGGACGCGGTCGTCGTCGGCATCGGCGCACGCCCCGCCACGGACTGGCTCGCGGGCTCCGGCATCACCCTGGGCGCCCACCGGGAGATCCTGGCCGACGACCACCTTCGGACGTCGCAGCCCGACGTCTACGCGGTCGGCGACTGCTCGTCCTTCCCTTCGGGAAGGTATGGCGAGCGCCTCCTCGTGCACCACTGGGACAACGCCCTCCAGGGCCCGCGCACGGTGGCGGCGAACATCATCGGCGAGACCCCTTCGGCGTACGACCCCGTCCCGTACTTCTGGTCCGAGCAGTTCGGCCGCTTCGTCCAGTACGCCGGTCACCACGCGACCGCCGACGAGCTGGTGTGGCGCGGCGATTCCTCGGGTGCGGCCTGGACCGTGTGCTGGCTCCGAGGGGGCGTCCTGGTCGCCGTGCTCGCGGTGGGCCGCCCCAGGGACCTGGCGCAGGGCCGCAAGCTGATCGAGGCGGGCGCCCGGCTCTCCCCCGACCTGGCGTCGGACCCCGCGCTGCCGCTGAAGAAGACCGTGCTGCCGTGACCGGAGGGACCCGCTGCCCGGCCGCTGTCGGCGCCCGGAGATACGCTTGGCCCCGTGACCGAGATTGACGCAAAGACTGATGCTCTCGTCCCCGAGTGGCTCCACCTCCCCGACATCGCAGAAATGCTCGACGTCGAGGTGACGCGTGTGCGCCAGCTGGTCAAGGAGGGCCAGCTGATCGCCGTGCGCCGTGGTGAGAACCGCGCGCTCGCGGTGCCGGCCGCCTTCATCGACGGCGACAAGATCGTCAAGGGCCTCACCGGCACCCTGACGCTCCTGCGGGACGACGGCTTCTCCGACGAAGAAATGCTGGAGTGGCTCTTCACTCCCGACCCCACCCTGCCCGGCACCCCCGCGCAGGCTCTGAGCGAGAATCGCGGCACGGAGGTGAAGCGTCGCGCCCAGGCGCTCGCCGTCTGACCGACACGGAAAACCGTTGCGTACGGGCCGCGCGTCCCCCGTGGACACGCGGCCCGTGGGCCACCGACAACCCGGGGGACATCTCCATGGCCACCAAGCCTGCCCGCGAGCAGCTCGCGGACGCCCGCCTCTATCTGTGCGTGGACGCCCGCAAGCGCCAGGGAGACCTCCCCGAGTTCCTCGACGCCGTCCTCGGCGGCGGTGTCGACATCGTGCAGCTGCGGGACAAGGGCATGGAGGCAGCCGAGGAGCTCGAACACCTCCAGGTCTTCGCCGACGCCGCCCGCAGGCACGGCAAGCTCCTCGCGGTGAACGACCGCGCGGACGTCGCGCACGCCATCGGCGCCGACGTGCTGCACCTGGGCCAGGGCGACCTGCCGGTGCCCGCGGCCCGCGGGATTCTGGGCGAGGATGTCCTCATCGGCCGCTCTACGCACGCCGACGCCGAGGCCGCCGCCGCGGCGACGCAGGACGGCGTGGACTACTTCTGCACGGGACCCTGCTGGCCGACCCCCACGAAGCCGGGCCGGCACGCTCCGGGGCTCGACCTCGTCCGGTACACGGCCTCGCTCGGCACGGACCGCCCGTGGTTCGCCATCGGCGGCATCGACGCGGGCAACCTCGACGAGGTGCTCGAAGCGGGCGCCCGCCGCGTCGTCGTCGTGCGGGCGATCACCGAGGCGGACGATCCGGCAGCCGCGGCGGCCGACTTCGCGAAGCGGCTGCGTTCGGCCTGATCGGCGATCTTCGGCCAACCTTCGGGGGCGGTGTCCGCAGGTTGGACGGAGATTGGCCGGTAGCGGTGCCCCGTAGCTAACCTGCCCGTATGGCCCTAGGCACTGCTTCCACCAGATCTGATCGCGCACGCACCGTGCGTGACATGCTCGCGACCGGCAAGACGACGTATTCGTTCGAGTTCTCGGCGCCGAAGACCCCGAAGGGCGAGCGGAACCTGTGGAACGCCCTGCGCAGGGTCGAGGCGGTGGCCCCCAGCTTCGTCTCCGTGACGTACGGAGCGGGCGGCTCGACGCGTGCGGGCACGGTCAAGGAGACGGAGCAGATCGTCGCCGACTCGACGCTCACGCCGGTCGCGCACCTGACCGCGGTCGACCACTCCGTGGCCGAACTGCGCAACATCATCGGGCAGTACGCGGACGCAGGCATCAGGAACATGCTCGCGGTCCGCGGCGACCCGCCCGGCGACCCCCTCGCCGACTGGGTCAAGCACCCCAAGGGCCTTGAGTACGCCGCCGAACTGGTCCAGCTGATCAAGGAGTCGGGCGACTTCTGCGTGGGCGTCGCGGCCTTCCCGGCGATGCATCCGCGGTCGGCCGACTGGGACACCGACGTCCGGCACTTCGTCGACAAGTGCCGCGCCGGCGCCGACTACGCGATCACACAGATGTTCTTCCACCCGGAGGAGTATCTGCGCCTGCGCGACCGGGTCGAGGCCGCGGGCTGTTCGACGCCGATCATCCCGGAGATCATGCCGGTGACGAACGTGCGCATGCTGGAGCGGCTGCCCCAGCTCAGCAACGCTTCCTTCCCGCCCGCGCTCAAAGAGCGCATCCTCACAGCCAAAGACGATCCGGCGGCTGTACGCTCCATTGGCATCGAGTTCGCGACGGAGTTCTGCGCGCGGTTGCTGGCCGAGGGTGTCCCGGGACTGCACTTCATCACGCTCAACAACTCCACGGCGACTCTGGAAATCTACGAGAATCTGGGCCTGCATCACCCGCAGGCCTGACCGGCCGTACCCCTGGGGGCGGCGGCCGCGGGGAGAGGGGCGTACATGGGCTGGACGGTCCTCTACATCGCGTTCGGATGCGTCGCGCTGTGGCTGTTGGGCGAGGTGCTGCTGCAGTACAAGGCGCGGCTGCGCTGGCGGCTGCTCGCCTTCGGCGGCTTCCTCGGCGTGGTCATCGGCGTGCTGCTGCCGTCGGTGGTCGTCATCGGGATCGGCGCGATCGCCTTCGCCACGGGACAGACGTACGTGACGCTGTCCTTCCGGCGCGGCTTCTCCACCGGCTGGGCGCTCGGCGGCCAGCCCGGTCTGAGCAAGCGCCGCAAGACGACGCAGCGGGGCGCGGTGGCCCAGGACCCGACGCTCCAGGTCTCCGACCTCGAGTACGAGCAGGCGGGCCCGGCAGGACCGCCGCCCGAGACCGCTCCCGGCACCGGGGTCTACGCGCCGGAGCCGCTGCCCGACGACACCGGGCAGTACGGCATCTACAGCGACACGGCGTACGACCAGCAGCAGTCCGCCACCGCGGACAGCGGCTACGGCTACGACACGTACGCCGCCGCGGGCTATGACCCCCAGCAGCCGTACGCGTACGGCGAGACGGGCCAGCAGCAGTACGCCGCGTACTCCGACCCGTACATCGGGACGCAGACGTACGGCGGCCAGCAGAGCTACGACACGTACGGCGACCAGCAGCAGTACGCCCCCTATCCCGCCGCTCCTGCCGCCGATCCGTACGGCACCGGGGCGGGGACGTACAACGAGACGCCGCCCGGCGGGGTCTGGGTGCCCCAGCAGCGCAGCGTCGAGGCCCCCTACGGCCAGTACGGCGGCGAACTACCGCCGGAGCAGCCGTATCCCTATCAGGGCGACCAGTCCCAGGGGAACGGTTACGACGCGGGGTACGACGAGCAGTACCGGTACTGATCAGCGGGAGCGTCGGCTCGCTGCGAGCCCCGGTTCACTGCGAGCCCCGGAAGTCCGGTCCCTCCACGATCAGTCCGGCCACCAGCGTGCCCGACATGCCCGCGTGCGGAAGCCCGCCGCCCGGGTGCGCCCAGCCGCCGGCCGCGAAGAGCCCCGGCAGACGCGTGCTGTTGGCCGGGTGCAGCAGCCGGCCGTCGCCCGCCGCGAGGGACGGGGGCGGGACCGCGCCGCCGTCGGCGCCGGTGGCCTGCGCGATGTCGGCGGGGGTACGGACCTCGTGCCACAGCAGGCGCTCCCGCAGTCCGGGCAGCACGGCATCGGCACGGTCGAGCAGGCGCTCCACGTCCGCCTCGGTGACCTCCGTGTGCGCGGGCACCGTGGCCGTCAGCGTGACCGCCTCGTGCCCGGCGTCGGGCGTGCGCGTCGGGTCGTCCGGGCGCAGCACCGTGAGGGTGGGGGCGATGGGCAGTCCGGGGCGGTCCCCGAAGAGCCGGTCGAGCTCGTCCCGGCGGTCGGGTGTGTGCAGCACCGTCCGGTGAGGCGTGCCCTCGGGCCTCGCGCCGCGCAGCGCGAGGAGGACCATGAGGCGGCTGGGCAGTCCGGACCGGGCCTGCACTTCACCCTCCGCCCGTATGTTCACACCGGATGCGCCGGACATGCCGGATACACCGGACAGCAAGCCGTCCAGTGCGCCCGGCGCGACACCGGCGACCACGAAGTCCGCCTCTTCCGCCGTCCCGTCCGCGAGCTCGACGCCCGCCGCGCGGCCGTCCTTCTCGATGATCCGGGCGACGGGGGAGTCGAACGCGAACTCGACCCGCCGGGCGAGACACCGCTCGTACACGGCGGTCGCGAGCGCACGCATCCCGCCGCGCACGGACCATGCGCCGAAGGTGTGTTCCAGGTAGGGCAGGACGGCCGCGCTCGCCGGGGTCGCCCGGGGGTCGAGGCCGCACGCGAGGGCGTACTGCTCCAGGAGCGCGAGGAGCCGTGCGTCGCCGCCCAGTTCGAGCTCGCCGACCTCGGTGAGGGTGCTCGCGCGCCGCTCGCGCCGCAGGAGGCGCTTGTGCGGCACCGAGGGGTAGGGCTCGCGGTCGGCGAGGACCTGCCAGTTCGGCCAGAGCGGCTCTTCCAGGAGGGGGCGCCGGGTGCGGTCCCATGCCTCACGGGCGCGGTTCATGTACGCCGACCAGGCGGCGCCCGCGCCGCTGCCCAGCGCCGCGTCGAGGGCCTCGCCCACACCCGCGCGCGAGGCGTTCGGCAGATCGGCCGCCGTGCCGTCCGCGAAGACGTGCCGCACGGCGGGCTCCACCTGGGACAGCTCGACGCACTTCTCCAGCGGCTCCTTGCCCGTCTTCACGAACAGGTCGCGATAGACGGCGGGGAGATGCAGGAGCCCGGGGCCCGTGTCGAAGGCGAAGCCGTCGCGCTCCACGCTGCCGAGCGCGCCGCCGTACGTACCCGACCGCTCGTGCACCACCACCCGGTGGCCCGCGACGGCCAGCCGGGCGGCGGCCGCCATCGCGCCCATCCCGGCGCCGATCACCACAATCCGTGCCATGCCAGGGACTTTATCGGCCACCACTGACAGTCACGCCGGGAGCCCTCAGTCCGGCGGCCGTCCCGCGTGCGCCGCGAGCCGCCTCTCCTCGCGCCGCTGTGCCCTGCGTCGCAGGAACCGCCGGATCCGCGAGACCAGGAAGTACAGCAGGATCAGGCCGAGCACCAGCAGCACCGCCGCGATGATCGCGGCCGCCTCCGGATAGAACATCGCGAAGCTGACGATCCCGCCGACCCCGAGATCCTCCGCCGTGCTCACGATGACGTTGCTGAACGGCTCCGGCGAGGTGTTGATCGCCATCCGCGTCCCGGCCTTCACGCAGTGGCTGGCCAGCGCCGTCGAACCGCCCACCGCCCCCGCCGCCAGGTCGGGCAGCGAACCGCTCTGGCCCGCGAGCAGCGCACCCACCACGGCGCCGGACACCGGCCGGATCACGGTGTGCACCGTGTCCCACACCGAGTCGACGTAAGGGATCTTGTCGGCGACCGCCTCGCAGGCGAAGAGAACCCCGGCGACGATCAGCACATCAGGACGCTGCAGCGACTCGGGCACCTCGTCGGTGATCCCGGTCGCGCCGAAGACACCGAGCAGAAGGACCACGGCGTACGCGTTGATCCCGCTGGCCCAGCCGCTGGTGAAGACCAGGGGGAGTACGGACACGGACGCGATCGTAACCAGTCGGGAACGTTCCGGCCTGGGGATGAGCACCCAGGTCTGAGTATCCGTACCTAGTGATGGAGATGAGTATCAGCGCGGATGGGTCCCGACCTGCGCAGACGGAAGAGTGAGGGACACGGAGAGGGGCGCAGCGCCCGTACCGCCGACACGGGGCGGCGGAACGGCGCGGCGCCCTTAACCGCTCCTCCCACCCCGCCGAAGGTGGGAGCGAGACACGGGGGTGACGGGCGGCGGCCCGGGGATGACCACCCGGGGGGCCGAACGGGGGAACACGGGGGAACGCAAAAGGCGCCGGTCCGGTGCCGCCTGGAGAACAGGCGGCACCGGACCGGCGCCTTTTCTTGCGAGGCCCCCGGGGACGGCTCAGCGCCCTCCGCTCACCCGCCCTTGCAGCAGTCGCGAGAGCGCCGAGTGGACGTCGTCGAGGGAGCGCTCCGGCTGGAAGGCCTGCCAGTCCAGGGCCGCCACCAGGACCATCCCGACGAGCGCGGCGGCCGTCAGGGGGATGTCGATCTCCTCGCTCAGCTCGCCGTTCTCGACGCCCGCCCGCAGGACGTCCTCGACGACGGCGACCGCCTGCTGCCTGACCACCATCAGGGTGGACTGCCAGGCGCGGTTGGTGCGCCACAGCTCCGCCACGTACAGCTGGGTGAAGGCGGGATAGCGGTCGATGAAGACCAGGCCCGCCCGGATCATCGCGTCCAGCGCGTCGACCTGCGTGCCGCCGCTGCCCGCCGCCTTCTCGGCCGCCTCCTTCAGGGAGGCGGTGAGCAGCCCGACGCCGTGCCGAAGCAGCTCTTCGAAGAGGACCGATTTGCTCGCGAAGTTGTAGTAGACCGTGCCCTTCGCGACCCCGGCCCGCTCGGCGATCTCGTCGACCGTCGTGGCCGAGAAACCCTGCTCCGCGATGAGGGTGACGGCGGCCTCGTAGAGCTTCTGCCGGGTGGCCTCACGCCGGGTGCTGGTTGCGCTGCTGTCCATGGGCCTGATTCTCACAGGTCTTGCCGCCCGCACAGGCTCGGTTCCGGGTCTCACAGGCTCAGCTCCGGGTGCAGCCGGTCCAGGGTCCACACCTGCTTGCGGCGCGCGGAGAGCGCGGTGAGCGCCAGGGCGCCCGCGGTGAAGGCCGTGAGGACCACGCACGCCTGCCACACGGGGCCGAGACCGCCGCCCGTGATGAGCCTGCGCAGGGCGTCGACGACGTAACTCATCGGCAGGAAGGGGTGGATCCAGCCGAAGAAGGACGGACTCGTCTGGACGGGGTACGTGCCGCCCGCCGAGGTCAGCTGGAGCATCAGGGCCGCGAGGACGAGGATCCGTCCGGCCGCCCCGAAGCGCGCGTTCAGCCACTGCACGATCGCCGCGAAGCAGCACGTCACCAGGCAGAGGAAGCCCACCGTCCCGGCAGTTCGCGCCATCTGCAGGCCAAGGCCCCAGTGCAGGACCGACATCAGGGCCCCTGTCTGGAGCACGCCGAGGGCGGCGACCGGCAGCCACCCCGCGAACGCGATCCGCCAGGCGGAGGCGCCCGCGGCGAGCGCGCGCCGGTTGAGCGGCTGGATCAGCATGTACGCCACCATCGCGCCCACCCACAGGGACAGCGGGATGAAGTACGGGGCGAAGCCCGTGCCGTAGTTGGGCGCCTTGTGCATCGACTGGGAGGCGAGCTGCACCGGGTCGGCCATGACGTCGGTGCGCTGGTCGCGGTCCTTCTTGTCGTAGTCCGGGATCTTCTTGACGCCGTCGTGCAGCCCGCCGGACAGCTTCTCGGAGCCGTCGGCCAGCTTGAACATGCCGCCCTTGAGGTCACTCGCGCCCGTCTCGAGCTTGCCGACGCCCGCATCGAGGTCCGTGGCGCCGGTCTTGGCGGTGCCGAGGCCGGTGTGCAGCTTCTTGGCGCCCTTGGCGACCTTCCCCGCGCCCGTGTTGAGGTCGTTGATCTGGGTGACGGCCTTGTCGAGGTCCTCGTTGAGGTGCGGCGCGCGGTCGGCGAGCTCCTGGGACTTCTTCTCCAGCGTGTTCAGGTGCCTCTTGAGCTTCTTGACGTCGCTGTCCTGGTCCTTGATCACGGTGTTCATGTCGTCCGCGATGGTCGACACGTTCTCCGCGGCCGCCTTGGCCTTCTTGAGCTGCGGGCAGCCCGGGTCCGGGACCGGGAGGTTCTCGCAGCGCTCCGTGTAGAGGCCGCCGATGATCTCGGACCCCTTCTTGGCGCCCTCGGCCGCCCCGGGTGCGAGCTTGACCCAGGTGTCCAGGTTGCCCCGCAGGGCCTTGGAGGAGTCGGCCACGAGCTGGGCCGTGTCCCCGACGGTCTTGCCGTTGTCCTTCAGGAAGGGCCGCACCTGGTCCGCGGTGCCGTTGACCTTGTCGGCCAGCTTCTGGGTGCCGTCCGAGACCTTCTTGGAACCGCTCTGCAGGTCAGCGGCGCCCTTGTCGAGCTTCTTGATGCCCCCTGCCAGGTCGCTGCTGCCGTTCTTGGCGTCCTTGAGGCCGGTCACGAGCTTCTTCGAGCCCTTCTTGGCCTCCCCGATGCCGCTGTCGAGCTTGTCGGCACCCTTGGCGGCCTTCTCGGTCGCCCCGTGGATGTCGGAGAACGAGATGAAGATCTTGTCGAGGAAGGAGCGCGACGCCTTGGTGGAGGCCGCCGTGCGCACCTCGGAGAAGACCGTCCGGGAGATCTGCCCGACGATGTAGTTGTTGGCGTCGTTCGTACGGACCCGAAGAGCGCCCGTCTCCGGGGAGTCGCCCGAACTGGACGCGATGCGCTTGCTGAAGTCGGTCGGCATCGTCAGGGACAGGTAGTACGTCCCGTCCTCGACGCCCTTGCGCGCCTCGGCGGAACTCACCTCGTGCCAGTCGAAGGTCTTGCTGTCCTCGAGACCGTCGACGATGCCGTCGCCCACCGCGAGCTTCTTGCCCGCGGCCGTGGCTCCCTTGTCGTCGTTGACGAGCGCCACAGGGATGCGGTCGAGACGGCCGTACGGGTCCCAGAACGAGCACAGGTACAGCGCGCCGTACAGCAGGGGCAGCAGCAGGAGCGCGGCGAGGGCCGCGCGCGGCAGCTTCCCCCTGCCGAAGCGCCTGAGCTCAAGAGCGGCCAGCTTCGGCGAGCGCATCCGCCGTCTCCTTGTCGTCGTCGTTCGAGTCGTTCGAGTCGGCCGATTCAGCGGGCTTTTGGCCCGTGGACACGGCGACCGCGTCCTCGGGTGCTTCGCTGCACACGGCGACGACGGTGGTGCCGCTCTGTGCGAGGGACCCCAACAGGGCCCAGGCCTCGCCCCGTTCGGCCTCCGACAGCTTGAGGTCGACGTCGTCGACGCCAAGCAGCCGGGGCCGCCCGATCAGGGCGAGCGCCACGGAGAGCCGCAGCGCCTCCAGGCGCTCCAGGTCGCGCACGGAGGTCCGCCGCCCCTTGGGCAGCGCCTCCATGTCGAGCCCGGCCGCGGTCAGCGCGGTGTCGATCCGCAGCCGTGCCTCGCTCGCCCGCTCGGCGCGCGGCCTCAGCAGACCCCGCAGGGATCCGCCGAACCGCCGCTCCAGAAGCGCCCGTTCGTGCAGATGCTCGGCCACGGTCAGCGCCGGATCGAGATCCGTCACGCCGGGCACGGGCCCGAGCGCGCTGATCCGGCGCACGGCGGCGAGCTGCTTGGGCAGCCGGAAGCCCCCCACGGAAGCCTCGCCCTCCGTGGGGCGCATCCGCCCGGTGAGTGCGAGCAGCAGACAGGTCCGGCCCGACCCCGAAGGCCCCTCGACCGCGATCAGCGCCCCGGGGCCGGCCTCGACATCGACCCCGCGGAACGCCCAGCCCCGCGGTCCCTCGAGCCCGAACCCCCGCGCTGTGACGGCGGCTCCCCGCGCGCCGTCGCTTGGCCCGTCCACAGTTCCCCCTCGCACCCTCTTTTGAACTGACTGGTCAGTGCAAAAACTAGCCCGAACCCGCGATCGAGGCAAAAGCGCAGGTCAGAGCCGATTGTCAGTGGCGTACTCCACGATGGGCACATACGGCCACCATGCCGTTACGCGACGACAGGAGGTTCGTCATGGCCAGCACTTCCGCAGCAGCCGCACGTCGGCACCGCCCCGTCGGCCCTGCCCCTGTAGCCACCGGCCCCGCGAGCGACGTCCACCCCGTCCTGCGCCGGGCCACGGCCCCGCCCGCCGCACTCGAACTGCTCGCCCAGGCCCGCGCCGGCATCGACGAAGCCGCGCACCTGGAGACTCCGAACGAGCGCTATGCCACGGCCCATCTCGCGGCCCTGCGCACCGCGGCCGCGGTCCTCGCCGCCCGCGGCCGCCCCGAGACGACCACGCGACGCAGGCAGCGGATCCGGAGCGCCTGGGAAGTGCTCCCCGAGATAGCGCCCGAACTGACCGAGTGGAGCGCCCTGTTCGCCTCCGGCGCGCCGCGCAGGGCCCGCGCGGAGGCGGGCATACAGGGCGCGGCCACCGTCCGGGACGCGGACGACCTGCTGCGTGACGTGGCGATGTTCTTACGCATCGTCGAGCGGATGCTGGTGCTGCAGCCGGTGCTGCCCCAGCCCAGGCAGGAGCCGCCGGACGCGAGCTGAGACGGGTGACGGGGCAGTGGGCCGAAGGCAATAGGGTGGGAGCGCCCGCACCCTCCTTCCTGCGGCAAGAGCAGGCGGAGGGAACCCCCTAGCTCCGCCGCGGACATGCGGTGGACGCGCCGAGGAGTCAACTGCCGTGTCGGACCCGATGCGCCCCCGCGCTTCTCTCCGTACCGCCGTGGTCTGGGAGGTCCTGAAGGACGCTCTAGACCGCCGGGTCAAGGCCACGGGCCGGGAGTCACACTCCCTCGACGTGCTCGACACCGGAGGCGGCAGCGGCAACTTCGCCGTGCCCGTCGCCCGCCTCGGCCACCGCGTCACGGTCGTCGACCCGAGCCCGAACGCCCTCTTCGCGCTGGAGCGCAGGGCCGCCGAGGCGGGCGTCGCGGACCGGGTGCGCGGCGTCCAGGGCGACGTACACGGCCTCTTCGACGTCGTGGAGCGCGCCGGGTTCGACGCCGTCCTGTGCCACGGCGTCCTGGAGTACGTGGACGACCCCGCCGAGGGCGTGCGCAACGCGGTCAGCGCGCTGCGCCCCTCCGGCACCCTCAGCCTGCTCGCCGCCGGCCTCGGCGGAGCCGTGCTCGCCAGGGCGCTCGCCGGGCACTTCACCGAGGCCAGGCAGGCGCTCGGCGATCCGGCGGGGCGCTGGGGCGACGGGGACCCCGTGCCCCGGCGCTTCACCGCCGAGCAGCTCACCGACCTGGTCGAGGGCACGGGCATCAGGGTCGACGCGGTGCACGGCGTGCGGGTCTTCGCGGACCTGGTTCCCGGCGTCCTCGTGGACACCGAGCCCGGCGCCCTGGAGGCCCTCCTGAAGCTGGAGGCGGCCGCCGCTGAGCTCGCCGCCTTCCACTCCGTGGCCACCCAGCTCCATGTGCTCGGTGAGACCCGGGATGCCGACGAGGCCTGACGTCGGCCGTGGCTGCCTCGCTGATCAGCGACGCAGCCGCACATGGAGTACGGCACACACCCCCCGAACGGGCTATGGGCGCCGTATGATCGAGGCAGACCGTCCGGCATGCCGGACCGGCCGCTGGGGAATGCACGCTTCAGCGAGCCGGAGCGGCAGGGTGGTCCGGTTTGGCGAAGTTGGCGCAGAGGGGCGGGTTTCACGGGGGCGATTCCCTGCCTATCCTGAAGGGGACCCCCGGTCGCCCCGGCGACTGCACGATGAGGAGGACTCCGTGCCGCTCTCGGAGCACGAGCAGCGCATGCTCGAGCAGATGGAGCGAGCGCTGTACGCCGAAGATCCCAAGTTCGCGACAGCGCTCGAGGGAAGCGGGCTGCGTACGTACACCCGGCGACGGGTCTACCAAGCGGTCGCGGGCTTCCTTGTAGGTATCGCCCTTCTCATGGCCGGAATGGTCGCCCAGCAGATCTGGGTGAGCGTGGTGGGATTCCTCGTCATGCTGGGATGTGCGGTGCTCGCCGTCACCGGATGGCGCAAAGCGCCCAAGCCAGGTGAACAACCGGCCGCAGGCACGCCAACGGCACCGGGCGCAGCCCCGGCCGCCCGTCGGCAGACCAGGCAGCGCCGGTCGATGATGGACCGGATCGAGCAGCGCTGGCAGCGCCGCCGCGACGAACAGGGCCAATGAGTTTTTAGCATTTCCAGTCGCGCGTAAGGGTGACCGCCCACGGCGGTCACCCCTTACGCGCGTCCTCCTACGTGCCCCTCAGCCCTCCTGCTGCGACGGCCGCGAAGGCCTCCGCAGCGCCGTCCACCGCTTCGCGATCCGCTCGGACCACCGCTCCTTGAGCGCCGTCCCGCGGTCCGAGACCGCCCACACCACCCGTGCGGCCGAACGCGGGGCAAGTGTTGCCCGCAGCCGTGCCGCACGGCCAGCCGTGGCCCGCAGACCGTCACCGACGCGGTGCACGTCGTCGGCCAGACCGGCCGCGGGCTGGGGCCGTGGCGCATAGAGCACCTGTTCGACCGCGGCCGCCAGGCGATGGACGGACTCCGCGGGCGCCGCGGCGAGCTGTCCGATGCGGACGATCCGCGCCGCGGCCTTGCGCGGGGTCTGCGACTCGTCCGGCGTGATCCCGTGGTCCCAGGCCGTGTCGGTCACTTCGAGCCAGGCCGCGAGGGTCCGTGCCGCCGCGTCCGCCTCGGTACGGCCGGGGGAGCCCAGGCGCACCGCGCGGATCCGCTTGCGCCACAGCATCGGCAGCAAGGGCACGCCGAGCACCACGAGCGCCCCCAGGGCCACGAGCACGATCATGCCGATCGGCGGTCCTTCGCCGCCCGAACCGCCCGCGATCGCCGGGGCCGAGCTCGTGCAGCCCCCCTGCCGCTGCTGGTCGGGCGGGCAGCTCGCGGAGGCCGACGGCACGTCCGACGGCGCCGACGACGAGGTCGGCTCCGGCGACGACGGGTCGCTCGCACCGTCGGACGGGGTGTCCGGGCGCGTGTAGTCCGGCACCGTGCCGCGGTTCGGGGTCGGCTCGAAGCGGGTCCAGCCCACGCCCTCGAAGTACAGCTCGGGCCACGCGTGCGCGTCCCGCAGACCGACCGACATCGAACCGTCCGCCTGCGCGGCACCGGGCGTGAAGCCCACCGCGACGCGCGCCGGGATGTCCAGCGTCCGCGCCATCGAGGCCATCGCGAACGAGAAGTGGACGCAGAAGCCTTCCTTCTGCTCCAGGAAGCGGGCGATCGCCGCCGGACCGCTGCCCGCACGCACCTGCGTGTTGTACGTGAAGCCGCCCTTCGAGGCGAACCAGTCCTGGAGCTTGACCGCCTTCTCGTAGTCGTTCGAGGTGCCCTTGGTGATCTGGCGGGCCTCGGACGCGACCACGGACGGCAGCGTGTCGGGCACCTTGGTGAACTCTTCCGCGATCTGCCGGGGCGGCGCGGACGCGCCCGCGAGCTGCTCGGCGGTCGGCTGCACGACCAGGCTCTTGACCTCGTACTGCGCGCCGCGCGTCGTCTGGCCGCGGTCACCGACCAGGGCGCGCCCCACCGGCTCGTACCGCCAGCGGCCGTTGATCTTCACCTCGCTCGCCGGGTAGGGCATCGGCAGCCAGTTCTGCGCGTAGTTCTCGGCGGCCGAGATGTTCGTCTGGATCTCGCTGCGCGGGACGTCGGGGTAGAGACCGGGCGGGTCCTCCAGGCGCGGCGGTACGTCCTCGATGCTGCGGACGGTGGTCTTCCAGGTCGTGCCGTCGAACTGGTCGAGGGAGACGATCCGCAGGTAGAGGTTCTCGGTCTCCTTGGCGTTCGTCTTGTACGAGATGACCTCGCGGTCGTCCGGTTCGTTCAGGCTGTCCTGGAGCGCGACCAGCGGATTCACCGCCGAGATCGTGCCGCCACCGCCGGAACCCGAACCTCCGGCGCCACCGGAACCGTCGAGGAGACCGCCGTCCAGGGCGGGCAGCGCGAGCGGCACCACCAGGGCGATGCCCAGCGCGACCGCGCCGATGCGCCGCCCCGTGCGGACCGGTGCGACGGCGCCGCTGTCGCTCTCCAGGCCTCCCGAGATCCGTCCGGGCGCGCGCGCGGCGCCCCCGAAGACCCGCCCCCACTGGGAGAGCCGGTCCCGGCCCTCGGCGAGGAGCAGCAGCAGATACCCGGCGGCCGCGAGCAGGAACCACAGCCACCCCGCCCCGTCCCCGGAGAGCCCCGCGGCGACGGAGTACAGCGCGAGCAGCGGAAGACCCGCGGGCGCCGCCGTACGGAACGTCACCGCGAGGGCGTCCACCGCGAGACCGATCACCAGGACGCCGCCGACCAGCATCAGCCGGATGCCGTCACTGAGCGGCGCCGGGATCGCGTACTGCCCGACGTCGTTGCCGCCCGCCTCGAGCAGCATCCCGAACTCCCGGAACACGTCGGGCCCGGGGATCACCCCGCCGATCGCCTGCCCGCGGGCGAACACCAGCGTCAGGAGCAGCAGAGTCACAAGCGCCTGCACCGCGACCGTGACCGGCCGGGCCAGCGGGACCCGCCGGGTGAGCGCGCCCACGCCGCTCTGCAGCGCGAGCAGGATCGCCGCCTGGACGAACCACGTCGCCGGATCGACGAGCGGCAGCAGCGCACCCGATGCCATCAGCGTGGCCGCCGTGGCACAGAGCGCGAGTCGCGCGCGCCCACTCATGTACGTCCCCCTGTTGTCGTGCCTGTGGTCCCGCCGGACGGGCCGCCGCTCATCCCCAGCCCCCGGTCGTCGTCCCCGCCGCAGGGGCGGGGCCCGTGCTCGCCCGCAGATGGTCCGCCTGGCGCCACAGGTCCACCAGGGCGACCCCAGGAGGCACCGCCACGGCCGTCCAGCCCGCCTCGCGCAGCATCCGTACCCGCTCGTCGCCGGGACCCGAGGGAGCGCCACCGGGGCCCTGGGCCCAGGCCGTGCTGTCCAGGACGAAGGCGACCGCGGCTCCGCTGCGCTGGCGCATCTTGGCGGCCACCGTCGCCTGCTCCTCGTCGAGGTCGCCGAGGAAGGCGATCAGCAGGCCTTCGTTGCCCCCGCGCAGCACGTCGTACGCGGGTGAGAGCCCGGCGCCTTCCGAGTGGTCGATCACCGCGAGGGTGTCCATCATCAGTCCCGCCGCGTCCGCCGACTCCTGGCTGGCGCCCGCGAAACCGTCCGAGCCCTCGCCCGGCACCGAGTTCCCGGTGTCGGTCAACAGCCGTACCGAAAAGCCCCGTTCGAGCATGTGCACCAGGGCGGACGCCGTGCCCGACACCGCCCACTCGAAGGCCGAGTCGGGACCCGCACCCCGGAAGGCGTGCGCCCGGGTGTCCAGGAGCACCGTGCAGCGGGCCCGCTGCGGCTGCTCCTCGCGGCGCACCATCAGCTCTCCGTAGCGAGCCGTGGAGCGCCAGTGGACGCGGCGCAGGTCGTCGCCGTGGCGGTAGCCCCGCGGGATCACGTCGTCCTCGCCCGCGAGGGCCAGCGAGCGGTGCCGCCCGTCGCCGTACCCCTTGGCCTCGCCGGTCAGACGCACCGGAGGCAGCGCCTCCACACGCGGGATGACCGTCAAGGTGTCGTACGTCGAGAAGGAGCGGGTCAGTTCGCACATCCCGAACGGGTCCGTCAGACGCAGTTGCAGCGGCCCCAGCGGATAGCGCCCCCGCAGATCCGAACGGACGCGGTAGGACACCTCGCGGCGGCCTCCCGCCTCCACCCGGTCGAGCACGAACCGGGGCCGCGGCCCCAGGACGTAGGGCACCCGGTCCTGGAGCATGAGCAGGCCCGTGGGCAGCCGCGAGACGTTGTCCATCCGCAGATGGACGCGGGCCTCCGAACTGGCGGGCACGCGCGCGGGGGAGAGCCTGCGGCTTCCCGCGACGCGGTAGCGGGTGCGGTAGAGCACCGTCGCGCACACCAGCGGCAGGACGGCGAGCAGCAGCCCGACCCGGAGCAGATCACTCTGGCCCAGGACGTACGCGCAGACGGCGGCGGCGATCCCGGCCGCGAGGAACGAACGCCCGCGCGTGGTCAGTCCCGCGAGCGCGGTCCGCAGTCCGCCCTTGCCCTCCTCGGCCTGCGCCGGCTGCGGCCCCCCGGCCGCCATCACAGCCTCCGCGCGCCGGGCGGCTGCTGGTTGAAGTAACCGCTGTTCGGCTGGACGGCGGCCGGTACGGGCGTGCGCTGGAGGATCTCCAGGACGACCGACTCGGCCGTACGCCGGTTCAACTGGGCCTGTGCCGTGGGCAGCAGCCGGTGCGCGAGCACCGCCACGGCGAGGGCCTGGACGTCGTCCGGCAGGGCGAACTCCCGGCCGCTGAGCGCCGCGGAGGCCTTGGCCGCCCGCAGCAGGTGCAGCGTCGCGCGCGGGGAGGCCCCGAGTCTCAGGTCCGGGTGGTTGCGGGTCGCCCCGACCAGTTCCACGGCGTACCGCCGGACGGCGTCGGCGACGTGGACCGTGCGGACCGCGTCGATGAGCTTCACGATGTCGTGCGCGTGCGCCACCGGCTGGAGGTCGTCGAGCGGCGAGACACCGCCGTGCACGTCCAGCATCTGCAGCTCGGCCTCCGGGTTCGGATAGCCGATCGACACGCGCGCCATGAAGCGGTCGCGCTGCGCCTCGGGCAGGGGATAGGTCCCCTCCATCTCGACGGGGTTCTGCGTCGCCACCACCATGAAGGGGCTCGGCAGTTCATAGGTCTGCCCGTCGATGGTGACCTGACGCTCCTCCATGGACTCCAGGAGCGCGGACTGCGTCTTGGGAGACGCGCGGTTGATCTCGTCGCCGATCACGATCTGCGCGAAGATCGCGCCGGGCTTGAACTCGAAGTCCCGGCGCTGCTGGTCGAAAATGGACACACCAGTGATGTCCGACGGCAGCAGGTCAGGCGTGAACTGGATGCGCCGCACCGAGCAGTCGATGGACCGCGCCAGTGCCTTGGCGAGCATGGTCTTGCCCACGCCCGGTACATCCTCGATCAGCAAGTGCCCCTCGGCGAGGAGCACGGTCAGCGAAAGCCGTACGACCTCCGGCTTGCCCTCGATCACACCCTCCACCGAACTGCGGACACGCTCCGCTGTGGCGGTCAGATCTGTGAGGCTCGCTCGATCGTCATAGGTCGTCACCCGGCCCTCCTCGGACACGTTCTCCGGGCCGACGCTGTGTGTGCGGCCCGGCCCACCCCGAATCACGGACACCGCGCCCGAATGGTTCAGCGCGATGCCCACCCCGCATTCTTGTTGGGCATACCGGGTTGTGTCACTCGCCCGCGGATAACTGGCGGCGATATGTCGCGCCTTACGGCCTTTTGACCGCCGAGCCGGTCCGGAAAGGTCCGGTCCGGACCCGGTCACGCAGGGTCGATCTCCCGCAGCAGACCCGTGGTGACATCGAAGACGAATCCCCGCACATCGTCGGTGTGCAGAAGGAACGGCGAGGTCCGCACGCGCTGCATCGACTGCCTTACGTCCTGATCGACGTCGCGGAAGGCCTCCACCGCCCAGGCGGGCCGCTGGCCGACCTCGAGCTCCAGCTCGTGCCGGAACTCCTCGGTGAGGCTCTCCAGACCGCAGCTGGTGTGGTGGATCAGTACGACGCTCTTCGTGCCGAGGGCGCGCTGGCTGATCGTCAGGGAACGGATGACGTCGTCGGTGACCACGCCGCCCGCGTTGCGGATGGTGTGGCAGTCGCCCAGGTCGAGGCCGAGCGCGTCGTGGAGGTCGAGGCGGGCGTCCATGCAGGCGACGACGGCCACGCCCAGGACGGGGCGTGCGTCCATGCCGGGGTCGGTGAAGCCGGAGGCGTACCGGTGGTTCGCCTCGACGAGACGGTCCGTGACGGTGCCGGCGGTGGCTATGTCACCGGTCGGTTCTGCGGGGACGCCGGAGGTACGGCCCGTGGGAGATGCGGAAGTCGACATGACTATGACGGTAGTCGGCACTGATCGCTCAGGCCCGCTGTGAGAAGGGACAAAGAACGTCAATGACTCTTGTTGTGAGGCAACCCACAGGAGTGGCCCGCGTGCGGCCGAACGGGTGACGGAGCCCGATCCGCGGCTCCCGTGACGACCCGTCCGCGACGCGCAGGCCAGTTGATTGACCGGGCGACACGGTGGACTAAAGTGACGCGAAGTGGGAGCCGTGACCCTGCTCCCCGCTGGACTGTTCACCCGGGGATTCCCTGAATCCCCCCACGTGCGCGGCGCGTACGTACGGCTCGGCCTCCTCCCGCTCCCGGTCGGCTGACGCCACTTCCCCGGCGCCAGCAGGCCGTTCCCCTTCCCGAGCGGGCGGGGACCCGGCCGTGCGCACGATCACCGCGCCGGATCTGAGAGGGCCCTTTGAGCCAGACCCGACACGTCCCGGTGATGCTCCAGCGATGCCTGGACCTGTTGGCCCCCGCGCTGGCCCAGCCGGGCGCGGTCGTCGTCGACTGCACCCTCGGGCTCGGCGGCCACAGCGAGGCGCTCCTGTCCACCTTCCCGTCGGCCCGCCTCATCGGCCTGGACCGCGACAAGGAAGCGCTGCGGCTCTCCGGGGAGCGGCTCGCCCCCTTCGGCGACCGGGCCGAACTGGTCCACGCGGTCTACGACGAACTGCCCGACGTGCTCGACCGGCTCGGCATCGCGAAGGTCCAGGGCGTCCTGTTCGACCTCGGCGTCTCCTCCATGCAACTCGACGAGGCGGACCGAGGGTTCGCCTACGCGCAGGACGCGCCCCTGGACATGCGCATGGACCAGACGACCGGCATGAGCGCCGCCGAGGTCCTCAACACGTACGCACCGGGCGAACTGGTGCGGATCCTGCGCCAGTACGGCGAGGAGAAGCAGGCCAAGCGGATCGTGAGCGCGGTCGTCCGCGAGCGCGAGAAGGAGCCGTTCAGCAACAGCGCGCGGCTCGTCGAGCTGATCCGTGACTCCCTGCCGCAGGCCGCCAAGCGCACCGGAGGAAACCCCGCCAAGCGCACCTTCCAGGCCCTGCGCATCGAGGTCAACGGCGAGCTGAGCGTCCTGGAGGCGGCCATCCCGGCGGCCGTGAAGACGCTCGCCGTCGGCGGCCGCATCGCCGTCCTCTCGTACCACTCGCTGGAGGACCGCCTGGTCAAGCAGGTCTTCGCGGCCGGCGCCGCGACGACAGCGCCGCCCGGCCTGCCCGTCGTCCCCGAGCGCTACCAGCCCCGGCTCAAGCTGCTCACGCGCGGCGCGGAACTGCCCACCGAGGAAGAAGTCGCCGAGAACCGCCGGGCCGCCCCGGCACGGCTGCGGGGTGCGCAGCGCATCCGCGAGGAGACTCTGTGAAGTGCTCCCGCCAGGAGGACGTGTGAACGGCGTCCCTGAGGAGGCCCCATGAGCAAGAAGCCCGAGCTGCGCGGGAGGGCCGCCAGGCTCGCGCGGCTCCTTCCGTCGGGGCCGAGCCAGGCCGCGCGCACGCCTTTCGTGCTGCTGGTCGTGCTGCTGCTCGGCGGCGGCCTGATCACCCTGCTCATCCTGAACTCCTCGCTCAACGAAGGCTCGTTCCAGCTGAGCGAGCTCAAGAAGGAGACGACGGAGCTCACCGACCAGGAGCAGGAGCTCCAGCGGGACGTGGACGCCTACGCCGCTCCCGACGCCCTCCAGCGCCGCGCCCGCGAGCTCGGCATGGTGCCGGGCGGCGACCCGGCCTTCCTGAACCCGGACGGCACCGTGCGCGGCGTTCCCGGCGCCGCCGAGCAGTCCGCGCTGCAGACCGACCCGCGCCCGCAGGAGGTCGCGTCCCCGGCGCCCTCGGTCTCGATCCCGGTGTCGCCCCCGCCCTCGGCGCCGCAGGCGTCCCCGGCGCCCGCCGCCACACCCGCCGTTCCCTCAGAAGCCCCGCCCACGCCCATCCCCTCCGCGAAGCCCGGCCCCACGACCTCCGGCAGGTGACGTAAGTGACGGACCGCCAACCCCCGCGACGCAGGGTCCCGGGCCCCGCGCGGCCCTCGCGCCCCGCACGCCCCGGCCAGCAGCGCCGTCCGGGAGCGGGAGCCCGCCCCGCCGCCCGCCGCCCGCGACCCGCCGCGTCCAAGGCCCGCACCATCCGGCTCGGCAGCCCGCGGCCCCGCCTTCGCATGGTGAGCCTCGGTCTGACCCTGGTGATGCTGGCCTTTGTCGTACGCCTCCTCCAGGTGCAGGCGGTCGACGCGAGCGTGTACACCGCCAAGGCCGAGAAGAACCGCTACTTCAGCCACATCCTGGCCGCCGAGCGCGGCGGCATCACCGACCGCAGCGGCGTCGAGCTGGCCGCCAGCGTGGACGCGTACGACATCACGGCCGACCCCACGATGTTCACGGCGAAGGAGATGGGCATCAAGGACGCGCCCGAACAGGCCGCGGCCCTCCTCGCCCCGATCCTCGACAAGGACGTCGACCGGCTCACCGAGCAGCTCAAGACCCCCAAGACGCGCTACGTCCTGCTCGCCCGCCGGCAGACCCCGCAGGTCTGGAAGCAGATCAAGGACCTGCGCGGCGCGCTGGCCGACAAGGAGCGCGCCGACAAGGGGAGCGCCAACGTCCTCGCGGGGATCTTCCAGGACCCCAGCAGCAAGCGCGTGTACCCGAACGACACCCTGGCCGCCGGGATACTGGGCTGGGTCAACGCCGAGGGCAAGGGTGCGGGCGGCCTGGAGCAGCAGCTCGACAAGGAGCTCGCGGGCAAGGACGGCAAGATCAGGTATGCCCAGTCCGGCGGCCATCAGGTGCCGACCGCGGGCAGCACGGAGACACCCGCCGTGCCCGGCTCGGACGTCGAGCTCACCATCGACCGCGACATCCAGTGGGCCGCGCAGAACGCGATCACCGAGCAGGTGGAGAAGTCCAAGGCGGACCGCGGCTACGTGATAGTGCAGGACAACAAGACCGGCGAGATCCTCGCGATGGCCAACGCCCCAGGCTTCGACCCGAACGACCTCTCGCAGGCCGACGGCACGGCCCTTGGCAACGCGTCGCTCCAGGACGCGTTCGAGCCGGGCTCGACCGCCAAGATCATGTCCATGGCCGCCGTCCTGGAGGAGAAGGCGGCCACGCCCGGCACGCACGTGACGGTCCCCAACCGGCTGCACCGCGGCGACCGGCTCTTCCAGGACGACATCGACCACCCGACCTGGCACCTCACGCTCAACGGCGTGCTCGCCAAGTCCAGCAACATCGGCACGATCCTGGCCACCGGCGAGCTGGGCAAGACCCAGAAGGAAGCCAACCGGTCGCTCTACTCGTACCTGCGGAAGTTCGGCATCGGCAAGAGGACCGGACTCGGCTTCCCCGGCGAGACGGACGGCATCTTCGCGCCCGCCGACAAGTGGTCCACCTCGCAGCAGTACACGATCCCGTTCGGCCAGGGATTCTCGATCAACGCGATGCAGGCGGCCTCCGTCTACTCGACCATCGCCAACGACGGCGTACGCATCGAGCCCACGCTGGTGCGCGGCACGAAGGGGCCCGACGGCCGCTTCACGCCCGCACCCAAGCCCAAGAAGACCCGGGTGGTGAGCGCGAAGACCGCCAGGACGGTGTCGCAGATGCTCGAGTCCGTCATCGACGACGAAGAGGGCACGGGCACCAAGGCCCGCATCCCCGGCTACCGGGTCGCGGGCAAGACGGGTACGGCCAACCGGGTCGACCCCGAGACCGGCAGGTACAAGGGCTACACCTCGTCGTTCGCCGGATTCGCGCCCGCCGACAAGCCGCGCGTCACCGTCTACTGCGCGATCCAGAACGCCACCAAGGGCAGCTACTTCGGCGGCCAGATCTGCGGCCCCATCTACAAGGAAGTCATGCAGTTCGCCCTCAAGACGCTCCAGGTCCCGCCCACAGGCAAGGGCGCGGCCAGGCTCCCCGTCACCTTCGAACCCTGAGCCCTACCAGGACAAACCCGTGACAACGATCACCCCGCGGCCGGGGAACCAGCCCCCGCCACACCGCCCGCTTCGCCCAACAGCCGGTGCGCCCGGTACGCTCACCGCCGTGCCACACGCCGATCAGTCCCAAACCACCCAGAAGGGCGTTCCCGTGACATATCCGGGACCGCCGCGGCCGGTCCAGGTCTCCGCGACGCCGCTCGCCAGGATCGCCGATCAGCTGGGCGTCGCCGCCCCGGGCACGGGGGAGGTCAGCGGCATCACGCACGACTCCCGCGCGGTCCGGCCCGGCGACATCTACGCCGCGCTGCCCGGCGCCCGGCTGCACGGCGCCGACTTCGTCGCCCAGGCCGCCGACCTCGGCGCCGCCGCGATCCTCACCGACCCGACGGGCGCCGAGCGCGCGGCCGTCACGGGTCTGCCGGTCCTGGTCGTCGCCGACCCGCGCGGCTCCATGGGGGAGCTCGCGGCCACGGTGTACGGCCATCCGGGGCGCGATCTGCTCCAGATCGGCATCACCGGTACGTCCGGCAAGACCACGACGGCCTACCTCGTCGAGGGTGGCCTCAAGGGCGTGAAGTCGACCGGCCTCATCGGCACGGTCGAGATGCGCATCGGCGACGAGCGGATCAAGTCCGAACGCACGACCCCCGAGGCGACCGACCTCCAGGCGCTGTTCGCGGTGATGCGCGAGCGCGGCGTCGAGGCCGTCGCCATGGAGGTCTCCTCCCACGCCCTCGTGCTCGGCCGGGTGGACGGCTGCGTCTTCGACGTCGCCGTCTTCAACAACCTCAGCCCGGAGCACATGGAGTTCCACTCCGACATGGAGGACTACTTCCAGGCCAAGGCGCAGCTGTTCACCAAACAGCGCTCCCGGGTCGGAGTGGTCAACTTCGACGACGAGTACGGACGCCGGCTCATCACCGAGTCCGAGGTCCCCGTCACCACCTTCTCCGCCGAGGGCCACCCCGACGCCGACTGGCGCGCGGACGACGTCGAGGTCACGCCGTTCGACTCCACGTTCGTCGTCCTCGGCCCGAACGGGGAGCGGATCACCGCGAAGTCCCCGCTGGCCGGGCCGTTCAACGTCGCCAACACGCTCTCCGCGATCGTCTCGCTCGCCGTCGCCGGGATCGACCCCCAGCAGGCCGCCGACGGCGTCGCGGCGGTGCCGGGCGTCCCCGGCCGCCTGGAGCGCATCGACGCGGGCCAGCCCTACCTCGCGGTCGTCGACTACGCCCACAAGACGGACGCCGTCGAATCGGTCCTGCGCGCCCTGCGCAAGGTCACCGAGAACAAGCTGCACATCGTCCTCGGCTGCGGCGGCGACCGGGACAAGACCAAGCGGATGCCGATGGGCGCCGCTGCGGCCAGGCTCGCCGACACCGCCGTGCTGACCGCCGACAACCCCCGCGGCGAGGACCCCTTGGCGATCCTGGCCACGATGCTCGCGGGCGCCGCCGACGTGCCGTCCCACGAGCGCGGCGATGTCGCCGTGTTCGAGGACCGTGCCGCCGCCATCCGCGCCGCCGTCGCCCGGGCCCAGCCGGGCGACACGGTGCTCGTCGCGGGCAAGGGCCACGAGCAGGGGCAGGACATCGCCGGGGTGGTGCGCCCCTTCGACGACCGCCAGGTACTTCGCGAAGCTATCCAGCAAACCCAGGGATGAATCTGTGATCGCCCTCTCCCTCGCCGAGATCGCCACTGTCGTCGGCGGGCAGACGTACGACATACCGGATCCGTCCGTCCAGGTCACCGGACCGGTCGTCAGGGACTCCCGTGAAGTGGAGCCCGGCAGCCTCTTCGTCGCCTTCGTCGGCGAGCGCGCCGACGGCCACGACTACGCGTCCGCGGTGGTCGAAGCGGGCGCCGCCGCCGTCCTGGCCTCGCGCCCCGTCGGCGTACCGGCCATCGTCGTCGACGACGTGCAGGCGGCGCTCGGCGCCCTTGCGCGGCACGTCGTGGAGCGGCTCGGCGCGACGCTCGTCGCGCTCACCGGCTCCGTCGGCAAGACCAGCTCCAAGGACCTGCTCGCCCAGGTCCTGCGGAGCAAGGCGCCCACGGTCTTCACGCCGGGCTCGCTCAACAACGAGATCGGCCTGCCGCTCACCGCCCTCAGCGCCACCGACGAGACGCGGTTCCTCGTCCTGGAGATGGGCGCGCGCGGCATCGGCCACATCCGCTACCTCACCGGCCTCACCCCGCCGAAGATCGGCCTCGTGCTCAACGTCGGAACCGCCCACATCGGTGAGTTCGGCGGACGCGAGCAGATCGCACAGGCGAAGGGTGAACTCGTCGAGAGCCTCCCCGCCGACGGCACCGCCGTCCTGAACGCCGACGACCGGCTGGTGCGCGCCATGGCTTCGCGCACGAAGGCGCGCGTCCTGCTCTTCGGGGAGTCCGCCGACGCCGACGTACGTGCCGAGAATGTCCGGCTCACGGAGATCGGACAGCCTGCCTTTACGCTGCACACACCCTCCGGGTGCAGCGACGTGACCTTGCGGCTGTACGGTGAGCACCACGTGTCGAACGCGCTTGCCGCGGCCGCCGTCGCCCATGAGCTGGGCATGTCCGCAGACGAGATCGCCCGCGCGCTCTCCGATGCGGGCACGCTGTCCCGCTGGCGGATGGAGGTCACCGAGCGCCCGGACGGCGTGACGGTCGTCAACGACGCCTACAACGCGAACCCCGAGTCCATGCGAGCCGCCCTGCGCGCGCTCGCGTCCATGGGCAAGGGACGTCGTACGTGGGCGGTGCTCGGTCACATGGCCGAGCTCGGTGACGAGGGGCTCGCCGAACACGACGCGGTCGGACGGCTCGCTGTCCGACTGAACGTGAGCAAGCTCGTGGCAGTCGGGGGCAGGGAAGCGTCCTGGCTCCAACTGGGCGCATACAACGAGGGTTCGTGGGGTGAGGAGTCGGTGCACGTGTCCGACGCACAGGCGGCGATCGACCTGCTGCGCAGCGAGCTGCGCCCGGGAGACGTCGTGCTGGTGAAGGCTTCCAGATCGGTCGGTCTCGAGCGGGTCGCCACGGCGCTGCTCGATGACTCCGCGTCGTCGTCCGAGGGGCAGGTCGCCGGCCGATGAGGCAGATCCTCTTCGCGGGTGTGATCGGGCTCTTCCTGACCCTGGTCGGAACCCCGCTCCTTATCAAGTTCCTGGCCCGCAAGGGCTATGGCCAGTTCATCCGGGACGACGGCCCGCGCGAGCACCACAGCAAGCGCGGTACGCCGACCATGGGTGGCATCGCCTTCATCCTCGCCACGCTCATCGCGTACTTCCTCACGAAGATCATCACGGGGACGGAGACCACGCTCTCCGGTCTCCTCGTGCTCTTCCTGATGGCGGGCATGGGCCTCGTCGGGTTCCTCGACGACTACATCAAGATCGTCAAGCAGCGCTCGCTCGGCCTGCGCGCCAAGGCGAAGATGGCGGGCCAGCTGATCGTCGGCATCGGCTTCGCCGTGCTCGCGCTGAACTGGCCGGACAGCCGCAACCAGACCCCGGCCTCCACCAAGCTGTCGTTCGTCACGGACTTCGGCTGGTCGATCGGCCCGGTGCTCTTCGTGGTCTGGGCGCTGTTCATGATCCTTGCGATGTCGAACGGCGTGAACCTCACCGACGGCCTCGACGGCCTGGCCACCGGCGCCTCCGTGATGGTCTTCGGCGCGTACACCTTCATCGGTGTCTGGCAGTACCAGGAGTCCTGCGCCAACGCCGTCACGCTGACCAACCCGCAGGCGTGTTTCGAGGTCAGAGACCCACTCGACCTGGCCGTGGTGGCCTCCGCGCTGATGGGCGCCTGCTTCGGCTTCCTGTGGTGGAACACCTCGCCCGCCAAGATCTTCATGGGTGACACCGGCTCGCTGGCCCTCGGCGGCGCGCTCGCCGGACTCGCGATCTGCTCCCGCACGGAGCTGCTCATCGCGCTCCTCGGCGGCCTGTTCGTCCTGATCACCATGTCCGTCGTGATCCAGGTCGGCTCCTTCAAGATGACCGGCAAGCGGGTCTTCAAGATGGCGCCACTTCAGCACCACTTCGAACTCAAGGGGTGGTCCGAAGTCCTTGTGGTGGTCCGCTTCTGGATCATCCAGGGCATGTGCGTGATCGTCGGACTCGGCCTCTTCTACGCAGGATGGGCAGCCAAGAAGTGACCAGCTGGCAGGGGAAGAACGTCACCGTCGCCGGGCTCGGCGTCTCCGGGATCCCGGCGGCCCGCGTGCTGCACGGCCTGGGCGCCGTCGTCACGGTCGTCAACGACGGCGACGACGAGCGCTCCCGTACGCAGGCCGAGGAGCTGACGGCCGAGGGCATCTCCGTCCGCCTCGGCGACGGGGCCACCCTGCCCGAAGGCACCGAACTCGTCGTCACCACGCCCGGCTGGCAGCCGGACAAGCCGCTCTTCGCGGCCGCCGCGGCTGCCGGCGTCGAGGTGTGGGGCGACGTGGAGCTTGCCTGGCGCCTGCGCGGCCCCGATGCCGCGCCGTGGCTCGCGGTCACCGGCACGAACGGCAAGACGACGACCGTCCGGATGCTGGCCTCGATCCTGGAGGCGGCCGGTCTGCGGACCGCGGCCGTCGGCAACATCGGGGTCTCGCTGCTCGACGTGGTCACGGGCGACGAGACGTACGACGTGCTCGCCGTCGAGCTCTCCAGCTACCAGCTGCACTGGGCGCCCTCGCTGCGCGCCCACTCCGCGACCGTCCTGAACCTCGCCCCCGACCACCTGGACTGGCACGGCTCCATGGAGGCGTACGCCGCCGACAAGGGCCGCGTCTACGAGGGCAATCAGGTCGCCTGCGTCTACAACGTCGCGGACAAGGCCACCGAGGACCTGGTCCGCGGTGCCGACGTCGAAGAGGGCTGCCGCGCCATCGGTTTCACGCTGAACGCGCCCGCGCCCTCGCAACTGGGCGTCGTGGACGGCATTCTGGTCGACCGTGCCTTCGTGCCGGACCGCCAGAAGCAGGCGCAGGAGCTCGCCGAGATCTCCGACGTACGGCCGCCTGCCCCGCACAACATCGCCAACGCCCTGGCCGCGGCCGCTCTCGCGCGCGCCTACGGCGTGCCGCCGACGGCCGTGCGCGACGGTCTGCGCGCCTTCCGTCCCGACGCCCACCGCATCGAACACGTCGCCGACGTGGCCGAAGTGGCGTACGTCGACGACTCCAAGGCCACCAACACCCACGCCGCGGAAGCCTCGTTGGCCGCGTACGAATCGATCGTCTGGATCGCGGGCGGGCTCGCCAAGGGCGCCACCTTCGACGAGCTGGTCGCCAAGTCGGCGAAGCGGCTGCGGGCCGTCGTCCTGATCGGCGCCGACCGCGCGCTGATCCGCGAAGCCCTCGCGCGACACGCGCCCGAGGTCCCGGTCGTCGACCTCGACCGGACCGACACTGGGGCGATGTCCGAGGCGGTACGACAGGCTGCACGGCTCGCCGAGCCGGGGGACACCGTACTGATGGCCCCGGCCTGTGCGTCGATGGACATGTTCACCAACTACAACAAGCGTGGTGACGCGTTCGCGGACGCGGTCCGCGAACTCGGCGCGAGCGCCTGACGCGGGCCCCTTGGTCCGGGGGCGCCCGGCACCCTTAGGAGGGCACGTGGCAGCGTCGTGGTGGCCGTTCGGGGGTCTCGATGGCAGGCAGTAGCGGGCGCGCGCCCACGCGCCTCGCCAGGAGGCCCGCGCCGGTCCGTTCCGCGGGCGCACCCCGCCCGCCGCGGGAGAACGCGGTACGGCGGTTCTACACCCGCGCCAAGCGCGCCTGGGACCGGCCGCTGACCGCGTACTACCTCATCTTCGGCAGCAGCCTGCTGATCACCGTGCTCGGCCTGGTGATGGTCTACTCGGCGTCGATGATCCAGGCGCTGCAGCTGGACCTGCCCGCCGCGTACTTCTTCCGCAAGCAGTTCGTCGCCGCCGTACTGGGGTCGATCCTGCTGCTGGTGGCCATGCGCATGCCCATCAAGCTGCACCGGGCGCTCGCCTACCCGATCCTCGCCGTGACCGTCTTCCTGATGGTGCTCGTGCAGGTCCCCGGGATAGGGCGCAGCGTCAACGGAAACCAGAACTGGATCTATCTGGGCGGCCCCTTCCAGCTCCAGCCCAGTGAGTTCGCCAAGCTCGCCCTCGTCCTGTGGGGCGCGGACCTGCTCGCCCGCAAGCAGGACAAGCGCCTGCTCACCCAGTGGAAGCACATGCTCGTGCCGCTCGTGCCGGTCGCCTTCATGCTGCTCGGACTGATCATGCTGGGCGGCGACATGGGCACCGCGATCATTCTCACGGCGATCCTTTTCGGCCTGCTCTGGCTCGCGGGAGCGCCGACGCGGCTCTTCGCGGGGGTGCTCTCGATCGCGGCCCTGCTCGGCGTGATCCTCATCAAGACCAGCCCCAACCGCATGGCGAGGCTCGCCTGCATCGGTGCCACGGATCCAGGACCCGGCGACCAGTGCTGGCAGGCCGTGCACGGGATCTACGCCCTGGCCTCCGGCGGATTCTTCGGTTCCGGCCTCGGCGCGAGTGTGGAAAAATGGGGTCAACTGCCGGAACCGCACACCGACTTCATCTTCGCCATCACGGGGGAGGAACTCGGCCTGGCGGGGACACTGTCGGTGCTCGCTCTGTTCGCGGCTCTAGGCTATGCGGGTATCCGCGTGGCCGGACGCACGGAGGACCCCTTCGTGAGGTATGCCGCGGGAGGCGTGACCACCTGGATCACGGCGCAGGCCGTGATCAACGTCGGTGCGGTGCTCGGTCTGCTGCCGATCGCCGGTGTCCCGCTCCCGCTGTTCTCCTACGGGGGCTCAGCCCTGCTGCCGACCATGTTCGCCATCGGACTCCTCATCGCCTTCGCGCGGGAGGACCCGGCGGCAAAGGCGGCCCTGGCCATGCGGCAACCTCGGGTGAGATGGAACACGATGAGACGGCGCGTCAAGGCGCGTTCGTCCGGAGAGCGGTGAATTTCGGTGCATGTCGTACTCGCCGGTGGGGGGACCGCCGGCCACATCGAGCCCGCGCTCGCCCTCGCGGACGCCCTGCGGAGGCAGGACCCGACCGTGGGCATCACGGCCCTGGGCACGGAGCGTGGACTCGAGACCCGGCTCGTACCGGAGCGGGGCTACGAACTCGCGCTGATCCCGGCCGTCCCGCTGCCGCGCAAGCCCACCCCTGAGCTGATCACCGTCCCGGGACGGCTGCGCGGCACGATCAAGGCGGCCGAGCAGATCCTGGAGCGGACGAAGGCGGACTGCGTGGTCGGCTTCGGCGGCTATGTCGCGCTGCCGGGGTACCTCGCGGCCAAGCGGACCGGGACGCCGATCGTCGTGCACGAGGCCAACGCGCGTCCCGGCCTCGCCAACAAGATCGGGTCGCGGTACGCCCACGGGGTGGCCGTCGCCACGCCGGACAGCAAGCTGCGCAACTCCCGCTACATCGGCATCCCGTTGCGCCACACCATCGCCACGCTCGACCGGGCCCGGGTCCGCCCGGAGGCGCGCGCCGCCTTCGGCCTCGACCCGAACCTGCCGACGCTGCTCGTCTCCGGCGGTTCGCAGGGCGCCCGGCGGCTCAACGAGGTCGTCCAGCAGGTCGCTCCGGTCCTCCAGCGCGCCGGGATCCAGATCCTGCACGCGGTCGGCCCGAAGAACGAAATGCCGTACGTCGAGAACATGCCCGGTATGCCGCCCTACATCCCGGTACCGTACGTGGACCGGATGGACCTCGCGTACGCCGCGGCGGACATGATGCTCTGCCGCGCGGGCGCGATGACCGTCGCCGAACTCTCGGCCGTCGGGCTTCCGGCCGCCTACGTCCCGCTGCCCATCGGCAACGGCGAACAGCGGCTGAACGCCCAGCCGGTGGTCAAGGCGGGCGGTGGACTCCTGGTGGACGACGCCGAACTGACGCCCGAGTGGGTGCAGGGCAACGTGCTCCCGGTGCTCGCCGATCCGCACCGGCTGTACGAGATGTCCCGCGCCGCATCGGAGTTCGGCCGCAGGGATGCCGACGACCTGCTCGTCGGCATGGTGTACGAGGCGATCGCGTCGCGCCGCAACGGGTGAGCCGGCGCTAGACGGCAACAGCACAAGAAGGCAGGGGACCGTGGCCGGACCGACCACCGCCGAACGGCAGAAGCTCGACTCCGGCCCGCCCCGCCCAGCGCGCTCCCGCCCGCGCGTCCCGCGGCCGCGCACTCTGATCCTCTCGCTGATCGCACTCGTGCTGCTCGGCGCCGGAGGCGTCTGGCTGTTCTACGGCTCGCAGTGGCTGCGCGTGGAGCGCGTGACGACGTCCGGCACCCGGATCCTGACGCCCGAAGAGGTGCGCGAGGCCGCCGCGGCGCCGGTCGGGGCGCCCCTGATTTCGGTCGACACCGACGCTCTTGAGGACCGGCTGCGCAAGAAACTGCGGCGTATCGACTCGGTCGACGTGGTCCGTTCCTGGCCGCACGGAATCGGTCTGAAAGTGACCGAACGCAAGCCGGTTCTGCTTATCGAAAAGGGCGGAAAGTTCGTCGAAGTGGACGCCAAGGGCGTGCGATTCGCCACGGTCGGACATGCCCCGAAGGGCGTTCCGCTCCTGGAATTGAGGCCGGATCAGGAGAACGCGGCGGCGAGCCTGCGCCGTTTCGACTCCCACCGCCTGCGCCGCGAGTCGGTACGGGTCGCGGGCGCGCTTCCGGCCGCCGTGGCCCGCGATACGCGGGTCGTCAAGGTCCGTTCGTACGACTCGATCTCGCTGGAGTTGAGCGGCGGCCGCACCGTAGCGTGGGGCAGCAGCGAGAAGGGCCGGACGAAGGCAAGCACACTCACCGCGCTGATGAAAGCCGCCCCCAAGGCACGGCACTTCGATGTGAGTGTCCCCACCGCACCTGCTTCATCGGCGAGTTGACGCATATCGTCGCAGGCCAGCACCCTGGTTCGGCAGCGCTACGGCTGATCACATAGGGTGAAAAGAAAAACGGGAGGTTCGGCGTGTTCGTTGAACGTGCGCCACTTGTCGACTTAGTGTCCTGTTCGGAAGAGTCCAAGGAACAGACACACTGGTAACCCTAAACTTCAGCGTTAGGGTTCGGGTCGGCGTTCGGACCGTCCCATTCGGCATCAGTCGTCGCGGCGCGATCCCGCGAGGCGGCGACACGTAACTCGAGGCGAGAGGCCTTCGACGTGGCAGCACCGCAGAACTACCTCGCAGTCATCAAAGTCATCGGTGTCGGCGGCGGTGGTGTCAATGCCATCAACCGGATGATCGAGGTCGGTCTCAAGGGCGTCGAGTTCATCGCCATCAACACCGACGCGCAAGCCCTGTTGATGAGCGACGCCGACGTCAAGCTCGACGTCGGCCGTGAACTCACCCGTGGCCTCGGCGCCGGAGCCAACCCGGCAGTCGGCCGCAAGGCGGCAGAAGACCACCGCGAGGAGATCGAGGAGGTCCTCAAGGGGGCCGACATGGTCTTCGTCACCGCCGGCGAAGGCGGTGGCACCGGCACGGGCGGCGCACCTGTCGTCGCCAACATCGCTCGCTCCCTGGGCGCCCTGACCATCGGCGTCGTCACCCGGCCGTTCACCTTCGAGGGCCGTCGTCGCGCCAATCAGGCCGAGGACGGGATCGCGGAGCTGCGCGAAGAGGTCGACACCCTCATCGTCATCCCCAACGACCGGCTCCTGTCCATCTCGGACCGGCAGGTCAGCGTTCTGGACGCCTTCAAGTCGGCGGACCAGGTCCTGCTCTCCGGTGTCCAGGGCATCACCGACCTCATCACGACCCCCGGTCTGATCAACCTCGACTTCGCCGACGTCAAGTCGGTCATGTCCGAGGCGGGTTCGGCCCTCATGGGCATCGGCTCGGCGCGCGGCGACGACCGCGCGGTGGCCGCCGCCGAGATGGCGATCTCCTCGCCGCTCCTGGAGGCGTCCATCGACGGAGCGCGGGGAGTCCTGCTCTCCATCTCCGGCGGCTCCGACCTCGGCCTCTTCGAGATCAACGAAGCGGCCCAACTGGTCAGCGAGGCGGCCCACCCCGAGGCCAACATCATCTTCGGCGCCGTCATCGACGACGCCCTGGGCGACGAGGTCCGGGTCACCGTCATCGCGGCGGGCTTCGACGGCGGTCAGCCACCGTCCAAGCGGGACACCGTCCTCGGCTCGGCGTCGTCGGCCAAGCAGCGTGACGAGCAGCCGGCGGCCACGAGCCGTCCGGCCGAGTCGTCCCGTTCGCCCTACGGCGGCCTCGGCAGCGTCACGTCGCACGACGAGCCCTCGTCCCCGGAGCCCGCCGAGGCGCCCGTGGTCAACGAAGCCCCGTCCGCGCCCGTGGCCCCGCCGCAGGTTCCGCCGGCCCGTCCGTACCAGGACAGCCAGGCCGAAGAGCTGGACGTGCCGGACTTCCTGAAGTGATAAGCCGGCACAGCACTGCGAGCGGCGCGCACTTCGCCTTCACCGACAGGTGGGGCGGGGTGAGCGCCGTTCCGTACGAAGAGCTCAACCTCGGCGGTGCGGTCGGCGACGACCCGCAGGCCGTGCGCACGAACCGCGGGCTCGCCGCCACGGCCCTCGGCATCGACCCGGCGCGGGTCGTCTGGATGAACCAGGTCCACGGCCCCGATGTCGTCGTGGTCGACGGACCCTGGGGCAGCGATGCCGAGATCCCGGCGGTCGACGCCGTGGTGACCGCTCGCCGGGGCCTCGCCCTGGCGGTCCTCACCGCGGACTGCACGCCCGTCCTGCTCGCCGACCCGGTCGCCAAGGTCGCGGCGGCGGCTCACGCGGGGCGTCCCGGCATGCTGGCGGGGGTCGTCCCCGCCGCCGTCGAGGCGATGGTGAAGCTGGGCGCCGACCCGGCCCGCGTCATCGCCCGCACCGGACCCGCCGTCTGCGGCCGCTGCTACGAAGTGCCGAAGGAGATGCGCGCCGATGCCGCCGCGATCGAGCCGGCGGCGTACGCCGAGACGAGCTGGGGCACTCCGGCGGTCGACGTGACCGCGGGGGTGCACGCCCAGCTGGAGCGGCTCGGGGTGCGCGACCGGGAGCAGTCGCCGGTGTGCACCCTGGAATCCGGTGACCACTTCTCGTACCGCCGCGACCGGACCACCGGTCGTCTCGCGGGCTATGTCTGGCTGGACTGATAGGGCATGACGGACCGTAAGTCTCAACTCACCGCAAATCTGGCGGAGGTCGAAGAGCGCATCGCCGCGGCGTGCGGGGCGGCCGGGCGCAAGCGGGAGGAGGTGACCCTGATCGTGGTCACCAAGACCTACCCCGCGAGCGATGTGCGGATCCTCTCGGAGCTCGGCGTCCGGCACGTCGCCGAGAACCGCGACCAGGACGCGGCCCCCAAGGCCGCCGACTGTGCGGACCTTCCCCTTACTTGGCACTTTGTCGGTCAATTGCAGACCAACAAGGTCCGTTCTGTGGTCAGTTATGCCGATGTGGTCCAGTCCGTGGACCGCCCCAAGCTCGTCACGGCACTCTCGGCGGGGGCCGTGCGCGCGGAGCGGGAACTCGGCTGCCTGATCCAGGTCGCCCTCGACGCCGAGGAGAACGGGCGGGGCGAGCGCGGGGGCGTGGGCCCCGGCGGAATCGAGGAGTTGGCCGGACTCGTGGCACAGGCTCCGGGGCTGCGGCTCGACGGTCTGATGACCGTGGCGCCGCTCACCGGTCCGTACGCGGGGCGGCAACAGGCGGCGTTCGAGCGGCTGATGGAATTCTCAACCCTTATGCGCGCGGCTCATCCGGCTGCGAACATGGTGTCGGCAGGGATGAGTGCGGACCTCGAACAGGCCGTGGCGGCCGGGGCGACACATGTGCGCGTCGGTACGGCGGTACTCGGAGTCCGACCCGGGCTCGGGTAACGTCGCCAAGAAGTCGGACCACAGCAGAAAATATGGTCATTCTCGCTGTTGGGCGGGGAGACCTCGTGGATCGCGGGCAGTTGGTGACGACAGCCGATCCACCACAGAGCGGAGGACTCAGAGCATGGCCGGCGCGATGCGCAAGATGGCGGTCTACCTCGGCCTCGTGGAGGACGATGGGTACGACGGTCCGGGGTTCGACCCCGATGACGAGTTCGAACCCGAGCCGGAGCCCGAGCGGGACCGCAGGCGGCATGAACCGCCACACCAGTCGCACCAGTCCCGTCAGGCGCACGTGTCTGAAAGGGACGAATCGGTACGAGTGGTGCAGCCCCCCGCACAGCGTGAGCCGGTCGCCCATTCCGCTTCGCTAGCCGCGGAATCCGGACGTCCGGCGCGAATCGCCCCCGTGGCATCCATCACACCTGAACGCCAGAGCCTGGAGAAGAACGCACCGGTGATCATGCCCAAGGTTGTGTCCGAGCGGGAGCCCTACCGCATCACCACGCTGCACCCCCGGACCTACAACGAGGCCCGTACCATCGGGGAACACTTCCGCGAAGGCACTCCGGTGATCATGAATCTGACCGAGATGGACGACACGGATGCGAAGCGACTTGTCGACTTTGCCGCCGGTCTCGTCTTCGGCCTTCATGGCAGCATTGAGCGAGTGACGCAGAAGGTGTTCCTGTTGTCGCCTGCTAACGTCGATGTAACGGCGGAGGACAAGGCTCGCATCGCAGAGGGCGGGTTCTTCAACCAGAGCTGAGACGTAAGTGACGCAGTAACGCAGAACCGGCAAACGCAGCACGAGTAACAGGGGAGAGGGAACCGCGAACATGAGCGTGGTCTTGCAAGTGCTTTACATCGCGCTGATGTGCTTCCTCATCGTGTTGATCTTCCGGTTGGTCATGGACTACGTCTTCCAGTTCGCCCGCTCATGGCAACCCGGCAAGGCGATGGTGGTCGTTCTGGAGGCCACCTACACTGTCACTGATCCACCGCTCAAGCTTCTGCGGCGGTTCATTCCGCCGCTGCGTCTCGGGGGCGTGGCGCTCGACCTGTCCTTCTTCGTACTGATGATCATCGTCTACATCCTGATCACCGTCGTGAGCGGCTTGTGAACGATACGGTCTTGCCGAATGCCGACGACTACGTTGAGGTGAAGAGATGCCGTTGACCCCCGAGGACGTGCGGAACAAGCAGTTCACGACCGTCCGCCTCCGAGAAGGCTATGACGAGGACGAGGTCGATGCCTTCCTCGATGAGGTCGAAGCCGAACTGACTCGCTTGCTCCGCGAGAACGAAGACCTGCGCGCCAAACTGGCAGCAGCGACCCGCGCCGCTGCGCAGAACCAGCAGCAGGGCGGGATGCGCAAGCCTCCGGAACCGCAGGACCAGCGCGGTCCGGGCGCCCCCGTGCCCGCCGCAATATCGGGTCCGCAGCCGGTGCCGCCGCAGCAGCACCAGCAGCAGCAACATCCGCAGCACCAGCAGATGGGCGGTCCGCCGCAGCTGCCCGGTGGCGCGCCGCAGCTGCCCGCAGGACCCAGTGGGCACGGCCCGCAGGGCGGTCCGCAGGGTCCCGGCCCGATGGGTCAGGGCGGTCCGATGGGCGGCCCCATGGGTGGTCCCATGGGCGGCCACGGCCCGCAGATGCCCCAGCCCGGCCAGGGCCCCGGTGGCGACAGCGCCGCTCGCGTGCTCTCCCTTGCCCAGCAGACCGCTGACCAGGCGATCGCGGAGGCCCGTTCCGAGGCCAACAAGATCGTCGGCGAGGCTCGCTCGCGCGCCGAGGGCCTTGAGCGTGACGCCCGTGCCAAGGCCGATGCCCTGGAGCGGGACGCGCAGGAGAAGCACCGCGTGGCGATGGGCTCCCTGGAGTCCGCTCGCGCCACGCTGGAGCGCAAGGTCGAGGACCTGCGCGGCTTCGAGCGCGAGTACCGCACGCGTCTGAAGTCCTACCTGGAGTCGCAGCTCCGTCAGCTGGAGACCCAGGCCGACGACTCGCTGGCACCGCCGCGGACCCCGGCGACGGCTTCCCTTCCGCCGTCCCCGGCGCCTTCCATGGCACCGGCCGGCGCGGGCGCCCCGTCGTACGGCGGTCAGCAGTCGATGGGCGGCAACCAGCAGAACGCCGGTCCGTCCTACGGCGGCCAGCAGCAGATGTCGCCGGCGATGACCCAGCCGATGGCGCCGGTGCGGCCGCAGGCCCCGCAGCCCATGCAGCAGGCCCCGTCGCCGATGCGTGGCTTCCTCATCGACGAGGACGACAACTGACGGCCGTTTCCACGCCTTAGGCGTCGGCAGCGTTCAGGGCGAGGCCCCCAGTTCTTCTGGGGGCCTCGCCCTTTTGTGCGTCAGCACACAACGCCGAAGGCCCGGTCCCGCCAAGATCTTCGGCGGGACCGGGCCTTCGGCGACTCCCGGTGATTACGCCTTGCGGAGGCGGAACGTCAGGGACAGGGACTCGTCCGTGAACGTCTCGCCGTACGCCTCGTCGGCCTCGCCCTGGGCGCTGTGCTCATTCAAGAAGGCCGTGGCGAGGACCTCGTCCCCGATGAGGTCGGCGTGGTCGGACAGGGCCGTGACCACGGCCGGGTCCGTGGAGGTCCAGCGCAGGGCGATCCGGTCCGCGACGTCCAGGCCGCTGTTCTTGCGGGCCTCCTGGATCAGGCGGATCGCGTCACGGGCGAGGCCCGCCCGGCGCAGCTCCTCGGTGATCTCCAGGTCGAGGGCGACCGTGGCACCGGAGTCGGACGCCACCGACCAGCCCTCGCGCGGGGTCTCCGTGATGATGACCTCATCCGGGGCCAGCGTGATCTTCTCGCCGTCGACCTCGACCGACGCCGTGCCCTCGCGCAGGGCCAGGGACAGCGCGGCGGCGTCCGCGTCGGCGACGGCCTTGGCGACCGCCTGGACGCCCTTGCCGAAGCGCTTGCCCAGGGCGCGGAAGTTCGCCTTCGCGGTCGTGTCCACCAGTGAGCCGCCGACCTCGGAGAGCGACGCAAGGGAGGAGACGTTGAGCTCCTCGGTGATCTGGGCGTGCAGCTCCGGGTTGAGCGACTCGAAGCCGGTGGCAGCGACCAGGGCGCGGGACAGCGGCTGGCGGGTCTTGACGCCCGACTCCGCGCGCGTGGCGCGGCCCAGCTCCACCAGGCGACGCACGAGCACCATCTGCCGCGACAGGTCCGGGTCGATCGCCGACAGGTCGGCCTCGGGCCAGGACGTCAGGTGGACCGACTCCGGGGCGTCCGGGGTGACGGACACCACCAGGTCCTGCCAGACGCGCTCCGCGATGAACGGCGTCAGCGGGGCGATGAGGCGGGTGACCGTCTCCAGGACCTCGTGCAGGGTGCGCAGGGCCGCCTTGTCGCCCTGCCAGAAGCGGCGCCGGGAGCGGCGTACGTACCAGTTCGAGAGGTTGTCGACGAACGTGGACAGGAGCTTGCCCGCCCGCTGGGTGTCGTAGCCCTCCAGAGCCTGCGTGACCTGGTCGGTGAGCGCGTGCAGCTCGCTGAGCAGCCAGCGGTCCAGGAGCGGGCGCTCCGCGGGCGCCGGGTCGGCGTCGCTGGGGGCCCACTTCGACGTACGGGCGTACAGGGCCTGGAAGGCGACCGTGTTCCAGTACGTCAGGAGCGTCTTGCGGACGACCTCCTGGATCGTGCCGTGGCCCACGCGGCGTGCCGCCCACGGGGAGCCGCCCGCCGCCATGAACCAGCGCACGGCGTCGGCGCCGTGCTGGTCCATCAGCGGGATCGGGTCCAGGGTGTTGCCCAGGTGCTTGGACATCTTGCGGCCGTCCTCGGCGAGGATGTGGCCGAGGCAGACCACGTTCTCGTAGGACGACTTGTCGAAGACGAGCGTGCCGACCGCCATCAGCGTGTAGAACCAGCCGCGTGTCTGGTCGATGGCCTCCGAGATGAACTGCGCCGGGTACCGGCTCTCGAAGAGCTCCTTGTTCTTGTGCGGGTAGCCCCACTGCGCGAACGGCATCGAACCGGAGTCGTACCAGGCGTCGATGACCTCGGGGACGCGCGTCGCGGTCTCCTGGCAGGTCGGGCACGGGAAGGTCACCGCGTCGATGTACGGGCGGTGCGGGTCGAGCTCCGACTGGTCGGTGCCCGTCAGGTCGGAGAGCTCGGCGCGCGAGCCCACGCACGTCAAGTGGCCTTCCTCGCAGCGCCAGATGGGCAGCGGGGTGCCCCAGTAGCGGTTGCGGGACAGGGCCCAGTCGACGTTGTTGGTCAGCCAGTCGCCGAAGCGGCCGTGCTTGACCGAGTCGGGGAACCAGTTGGTCTTCTCGTTCTCCTGGAGGAGGCGGTCCTTGATGGCCGTCGTGCGGATGTACCAGGACGGCTGCGCGTAGTAGAGGAGCGCGGTGTGACAGCGCCAGCAGTGCGGATAGCTGTGCTCGTACGGGATGTGCTTGAACAGCAGACCGCGGTCCTGGAGGTCCTCGGTGAGCTTTTCGTCGGCCTTCTTGAAGAAGACACCGCCCACGAGCGGTACGTCCTCCTCGAAGGTGCCGTCGGGGCGCACCGGGTTCACGACCGGGAGGCCGTACGAGCGGCAGACCTTGAGGTCGTCCTCACCGAAGGCGGGGGACTGGTGGACCAGACCGGTGCCGTCCTCGGTGGTCACGTAGTCGGCGTTGACCACGTAGTGGGCCGGAGCCGGGAACTCCACGAGCTCGAAGGGGCGCTGGTAGTTCCAGCGCTCCATCTCGGCGCCGGTGAAGGTCTTGCCGGTGACCTCCCAGCCCTCGCCGAGTGCCTTCTCGAGAAGCGGCTCGGCGACCACGAGCTTCTCTTCGCCGTTCGTCGCGACGACGTACGTGACGTCCGGGTGCGCGGCGACCGCGGTGTTCGAGACGAGGGTCCACGGAGTGGTCGTCCACACCAGGAGGGCCGCCTCGCCCGCGAGGGGGCCGGAGGTGAGCGGGAAGCGCACGAACACGGACGGGTCGACGACCGTTTCGTAGCCCTGCGCCAGCTCGTGGTCGGAGAGGCCGGTGCCGCAGCGCGGGCACCAGGGGGCGACGCGGTGGTCCTGGACCAGGAGGTCCTTGTTGAAGATCTCCTTCAGGGACCACCAGACCGATTCGATGTACTCGGGGTTCATCGTGCGGTACGCGCCGTCGAGGTCGGTCCAGTACCCCATGCGGGTCGTGAGGTCGGCGAAGGCGTCGGTGTGCCGGGTCACGGACTCGCGGCACTTGGCGTTGAACTCGGCGATGCCGTACGCCTCGATGTCCTTCTTGCCGTTGAACCCGAGCTCCTTCTCGACCGCGAGCTCGACCGGCAGGCCGTGGCAGTCCCAGCCGGCCTTGCGGGCGACGTGGTAGCCCCGCATGGTGCGGAAGCGCGGGAAGACGTCCTTGAAGACGCGGGCCTCGATGTGGTGGGCGCCCGGCATGCCGTTGGCGGTGGGCGGGCCCTCGTAGAAGACCCACTCGGGGCGGCCCTCGGACTGCTCCAGGCTCTTGGCGAAGATCTTCTGCTCGCGCCAGAAGTCGAGCACGGCGTGCTCAAGGGCGGGCAGGTCGACCTGGGCGGGCACCTGGCGGTACTGCGGCTGCGTGTTCAACGCGCTTCCTCCGGCGGACGATTCCGTTCCGTCGGAGGGACGAGAGCCGCTTGTCGCGCTCCCGCGGTACCACCCTCCTTGGCCTTCCAGGCGCGTGTGACGCCAGGGAAAGCCCCCTCATTGGGGTCGCGATGCCGGGTCTACTGGCCTGCGGCGGGCCCGGGGGGTCCACTACCGGTGGTTCTTCCGGCGGCTCAGGGGTGATCTTCGCGTCGCGCCTGCCCCCGGGCTCACACCGTCCCCGGGTCGCTCATGGCCGCTTACGCCGCTACTCGTCCCCATCCACGCTTCTCGCTCCGCCCAGTGTACGGGGCCGGGGTGGACGGGGCCGACCGGATTTCGGGCGGCCGCCTCAGGCGTGCTGGGGGACCTCGTCCCGGAGGGAGTCGCGGACCATCTTCCGCAGCTCCGGGCTGTCGGTGTGCCCGTGGACGGACACGGCGTGCTCGCTGGCGGCGCGGACCACTTCCTCCTCTTCGCCGGAGATGGCGAGGGTGCAGTTGGTCTCGCTCGGGAATTCGCGGCAGTCGGCTGTCTTGCGCATGACGCACCTTCTCTTGTCATGTCCCATTTTATGCCTGATTTCCGCCTCGAAGCGGCCTCGCAGCCGCCTTGGATCCCACGCCGCCGGGGCCGGGGTGACTGACCCGAATGGCGACACGTGCGGGGTCCGGATCCTGGCCCGTCGTACCGGCCGGATTACCCGGCTGGGAGCTGGGCACAACGCATGCATGTTCGCCGCGCTGCACCCGTGGGGCGGGCGTATCGAGCGGCGTGCCCCGTTGCCGCGGGCCTTGAGTCGATTTATCGTCCCAGCACGATTGCGCGAGCAAGATCACAAAATGTGAAGGGGCCGCGGCCATGGTGGCGAAGAAGACCGCCGTACAGGATTCGGCGTCAGGCAGATCCACGGGCGCGGCCACACAGGGAGCAGGCGGAACGCACGGTTCCCACGGCACGCACGAGGCCGCGAAGCCCGTCGGCGAGAAGGCTGCGGCCAAGAAGACCGCAGCGAAGAAGACCACGAAGAAGGCGGCCGCCAAGAAGGCCGTCGCCAAGAAAGCGGCGGTCAAGAAGGCCGTCGCCAAGAAGGCGGTCGTCAAGGTCGCCGATGCCGGCAAGAAGACGGCAGCCGGGGAGGGCCCCGCCAAGGAGCCCACCGCGGCCAAGAAGGCTCCCGCCGCCAAGAAGGCTCCGACGGCGAAGAAGACAGCTGCCAAGAAGAGCACCGCCAAGAAGAGCACAGCCAAGAAGACGGCCGCGACAGCGGCCGAGGGTGCGGCTCAGGCCGCGGAGACGACGGGAGCCACGACAGTGGTCACGAAGAAGACTCCGGGCACGGCGACGGCAGCGAAGAAGCCGACGGCGGTGCCCAAGGCACGTGTCGCCGCCGCGGAGCCCGGTGAGCTGGCGGTCCGGCCCGGCGAGGACCCCTGGACCCCGGACGAGGTCGAGGAGGCCCGCGCGGAGCTCCAGAGCGAGGCGCTGCGGCTCGGAGCCGAGATCTCCTCCTCCGAGGACGCCCTCGCGGGGCTGATGCGTGACTCCGGGGACGGCGCGGGCGACGACGACGCGGACACCGGCACGAAGAACATCACGCGGGAACACGAGATGTCGCTGGCCGCCAATGCGCGCGAGATGCTCGAACAGACCGAGCGCGCCCTGGAGCGCCTCGACGCAGGGACGTACGGCATCTGCGAGAACTGCGGCAATCCCATCGGCAAGGCGCGGATGCAGGCCTTCCCGCGCGCGACCCTGTGCATGGACTGCAAGCAGAAGCAGGAGAGGCGCTACTGAACACCGGAGCCACCGAACGCGGCCTGACCACCTGATGCCGTACGTGTGTGCCGTACCCTCGTCCCCAGTCAGGTACCTAGGTTGAGGGACTCACGTGGCAGAGGCGGAGCGCATCATCGGTACGCCGGACATCCCTGAGGCGGCTGGGACCGAGCCGGAGCAGTCCGCCTCGGGCTCCGGCGAGGCGACGGGGCGAAGCGAGCAGGGCGAGCGGGCCGCCAAGGACGAGCGGACCTCGTCGGACGAGCAGGCCTCGCCGGACGAGCAGCGCCCCAAGGGCAAGCGCAAGATCCTCGTCCTGTTCGCGGTGGCCGTGCTGGCGTACGCCCTGGACCTCGTCAGCAAGATGATCGTCGTCGCGAAGCTCGAGCACCACGAGCCGATCGAGATCATCGGCGACTGGCTGCAGTTCAACGCCATCCGGAACGCGGGCGCCGCCTTCGGGATCGGCGAGGCCTTCACCGTGATCTTCACCTGCATCGCGGCGGCCGTGATCGTCGTGATCGCCCGCCTGGCCCGCAAGCTCTACAGCATGCCGTGGGCGATCGCCCTGGGCATGCTGCTCGGCGGCGCCCTGGGCAACCTCACCGACCGGATCTTCCGCGCCCCCGGCGTGTTCGAGGGAGCGGTGGTCGACTTCATCGCGCCGAAGGGCTTCGCGGTGTTCAACCTCGCGGACTCGGCGATCGTGTGCGGCGGCTTCCTGATCGTGATCCTGTCCTTCCGCGGCCTCGACCCGGACGGGACCGTCCACAAGGACTGAGCGGGCCGCCCGGCGGGATGCGTGGTGCGGGAGTGTCGGTGGCCTCCTGCATACTCAATGGGTGAGCACGATTCCCGAGATCCGTACCCTGCCCGTGCCGGACGGCCTGGAGGGCGAGCGCGTAGACGCCGCCATCTCTCGCATGTTCGGTTTTTCCCGCACGAAGGCCGCCGAGCTGGCGGCGGCAGGCAAGGTGATGGTCGACGGCAGCGTGGTCGGCAAGTCCGAGCGTGTGCACGGCGGCGCCTGGCTGGAGGTGGAGATGCCGCAGGCGCCCGCTCCGGTGCAGATCGTCGCCGAGCCCGTCGAGGGCATGGAGATCATCCATGACGACGACGACATCCTCGTGATCGTCAAGCCGGTCGGTGTGGCCGCGCACCCGAGCCCCGGCTGGACCGGCACCACGGTGATCGGCGGCCTCGCGGCCGCCGGGTATCGCATCTCGACCTCGGGCGCCGCCGAGCGCCAGGGCATCGTGCACCGCCTCGACGTGGGCACGTCCGGTCTGATGGCGGTCGCCAAGTCGGAGCGCGCGTACACCTCCCTGAAGCGCCAGTTCAAGGAGCGCACGGTCGACAAGCGCTACAACGCGCTGGTGCAGGGCCACCCCGACCCGATGAGCGGCACGATCGACGCACCCATCGGGCGCCATCCGAACCACGACTACAAGTGGGCGGTCACGGCCGAGGGCAAGCCCTCCGTCACGCACTACGACCTCATCGAGGCGTTCCGCGCGGCCTCCCTGCTCGACATCAAGCTGGAGACGGGCCGCACGCACCAGATCCGCGTGCACATGGCGGCCCACCGGCACCCGTGCGTGGGCGACCTGACGTACGGCGCCGACCCCACGCTCGCCAAGCGGCTCGGCCTCACGCGCCAGTGGCTGCACGCGGTGCGGCTCGGCTTCGAGCACCCCGGTGACGGGCAGTGGGTGGAGTTCGAGAGCACCTATCCGGACGACCTCCAGCAGGCGCTCGACCGGGTGCGGGCCGAGAGCTCATGAGCACCGGGGTCACCTGCCGCGTCGCGGTCGAGGCCGACGACCTGGAGGCCTGCTTCGCGGTCCGCAAGGAAGTCTTCGTCGCCGAGCAGCAGGTCCCTGAGGACCTTGAGTACGACGCGTACGACGCCGGGGCGGTGCATGTCCTCGCGGTCCGTGAGGACGGTCTGCCGCTGGGCACGGGACGCCTGCTCTTCGGTGCGGCGGCCGCCGCCAAGAACGGCGGAGATCCCGAGGTGGGCGCGCTCGGCCGCCTCGCGGTGACCCGGGCCGCGCGCGGACTCGGTGTCGGTGCGGCCCTGGTGCGGGCGATCGAGGAAGCGGCACGCGCGCGTGGCCTCACCGCGATCGACCTGCACGCGCAGACGCATGCGCTGGGGTTCTACGAACGACTGGGATACGTGGTCTACGGCCCCGAGTTCCCGGACGCGGGGATCCCGCACCGGGCGATGCGCAAGCCGCTGGACTGAACCGCGGGTCCTCGCCGGGCGAGGGTGGCGGAGGGGCAAAGGCCCGGTTCGCGGGGGATGCGTGGCAGGGTTGAGGTCTTGATCGTCTGAGCCTCGAACCGCCTCGAAACCGCCGGAGGGCGCACCGTGGACCAACTGGCGCTGCTGCTCGTTCTGTTGCTCGGCGCCGTCGTGACGGTGCCGCTGGGGGAGCGGCTCGGGCTGCCCGCGCCCGTTCTCATGACGCTGGCCGGGATCGTCCTCGCCTTCGCCCCCTGGGTCCCGAACGTCGAGATCCCGCCCGACTACATCCTTCCGCTGGTCCTCCCGCCCTTGCTGTACGCGGCTGTCCAGCGCACCTCGTGGCGGCAGTTCGCGGCCAACAGACGCCCCATCTTCCTGCTCGCCGTGGCCCTGGTCTTCGTGACGACGGCAGCCGTCGCCGCGGTCGCCGGCTCGGTCGTTCCCGGGCTGCCGATCGCCGCCGCCGTGGCGCTCGGCGCGCTCGTGGCGCCGCCCGACCCGGTCGCCGCGACCGCCGTCGCCGGGTCGCTCGGACTGCCGCGGCGGCTCGTGTCGATCCTGGAGGGGGAGGGCCTCTTCAACGACGTCACGGCCATCGTGCTCTACCACGTGGCGATCGCGGCGGCGGTGAGCGGGACGTTCTCGTGGCCGGAGGCGGTGGGGCAGCTTGCGCTCTCCGCGGTGGTCGCCGTCGCCGTGGGGTTCGCGCTCGGCTGGCTCACCAACAAGCTCATGGGGCTGCTCGGTGAGGCAACCCTGCAGACCGGCCTGACGCTGCTCGTGCCCTTCGTGAGCTATGTCCTTGCAGAGGAGCTGATGGGCTCCGGCGTGCTCGCCGTGCTGACCACCGCGCTCTACCTCGCGGAGCACGCCGCCGACGCCGACGACGTGCTCGGGCGGATCACCGGACAGACGTTCTGGCAGATCGTCGACACCCTGGTCACCGGCGTCGCCTTCGGGCTCATCGGGCTCGAACTGCACAACGTCTTCGGCACGGCGAGCGGCCGTGAGCTGCAGATGCTCGGCTGGGGAGCGGCCGTCGTCGCGGTCGTCGTCGGCGTACGCCTGATGTGGCTGCTGCCGGCGACCTGGCTCGCCAAGCGCCTGCACAAGCTGCGGGACGTCGACGAGGAGATCCCGACGACCTGGCGCGAGACCGTCGTCATGTGGTGGTCGGGGATGCGCGGCGTGGCATCGGTGGCCCTTGCCCTCGCCATTCCGCTGAAGACGGACAGCGGGGATCCCTTCCCGGCCCGGGACGAGATCATCTTCATCGCCTTCTGCGTCATCATGGCGACCCTCGTCGTCCAGGGGCTCACCCTGCCCTGGCTGGTGAAGAAGCTCGGGGTGCGCGCGGACACCGACATCGAGCGGGCCATCGAGCGGGATCTCGCCATCCGGGCGGCCAAGGCGGCCAAGCGGCGCCTCAAGGAGATCGAAGAGGTCGAGGAGCTGCCGGAGGACCTCTCGGAGCGGCTGCTGCGCGGGGCGTTCGACATCGGCGCGAGAATCAGCCCCGACATCGTCGACGACGAACGGCGCGAGCGGTACTCCAAGCGCGCCGACCGGCTCAAGGCGGTCCAGCGCATCCAGCGCGACATGATGTCGGCCGCCCGCCACGAGATCCTCGCGGCGCGCAGCGAACCCGGCGCCGATCCCGAGATCGTCGACCGGGTCCTGCACCACCTCGACGTACGCAGCCTGCGGTCCTGAGGGAGGCCCGAGGGCTCAGCCCCGGCCCGTGCGGGGCACTATCGGCGGGGGCGGATGCGGGTGGTCGTCCCCCGGCGGCAGTTCGGCCCAGGCCGTGCTGACCTTCGGCAGGGCGTACGCGTGGTGCTCGGTCAGCCAGCGGACCAGGTGCTCGCGCACGGTGACACGCACCGTCCAGATGTCGTCCGCGTCCTTGGCGGTGACCAGGGCGCGGACCTGGATCGTGTTCGGCGTCGTGTCCGTGACCGCCAGGCCCCAGTCCCTGCCGTCCCAGGCGGCGCACTCGCGCAGGATGTCCTGGAGCTTCTCGCGCATCTCGGTGATGGGCGCGCTGTGGTCCAGCTGGAAGAAGACCGTGCCGGTCATCTGGGCGCCGCCGCGCGACCAGTTCTCGAAGGGCTTCGACACGAAGTACGACACCGGCATCGTGATCCGGCGCTCGTCCCAGGTCCGCACGGCAAGGAAGGTCAGCGTGATCTCGTCGATGGTGCCCCACTCGCCGTCCACGACGACCGTGTCGCCGATCCGCACCATGTCGCCGAAGGCGATCTGCAGCCCCGCGAAGAGATTGGCGAGCGTGGACTGGGCGGCGACGCCCGCGACGATGCCCAGAACGCCCGCCGACGCCAGCAGCGACGTCCCGGCCGCCTGCATGGCGGGGAAGGTCAGCAGCATCGCTCCGACGGCCACGACACCGACGATCGCGGTGACCACCCGCTGGATGAGGGTGACCTGCGTACGCACACGCCGGACGCGGGCCGGGTCGCGGTGCGCGTTGGCGTACTGGGCGTAGGTGGCCTCCACGATGGCGGTCGCGATACGGACGAGGAGCCAGGCCACCGACCCGATGAGCACCAGGGTCAGGGTCTGCGCGATACCCGCCGAATGATCCTTTCCGATCTCCGCGTGTTCGAACGAGCCGCGCAACAGGGCAGTACACAGGGACAGTTGGGACGGCAGTCGGCAGCGACGCAGCAGACCCCACAGCGGATTGTCGGGATGGCGGTCGTCGGCTCGGCGCAGCAGCACGTCGGCCAGCCAAACCACGGCCAGCGTGAGCACGACCGAGCCGCCGACCACGATCAACGGACGCAGTACGTTCTCCATGCCCCCGAGGGTAAGTGGCACGATGGCCCCATGAACATCATGCTTTTCCACTCGACGTACGGGCTGCGGCCCGCGGTGCACGCGGCGGCCGACCGGCTGCGCGCCGAGGGGCACGAGGTGACGACGCCCGATCTGTTCGAAGGGCGCACCTTCGACACCGTCGAGGAAGGCATGGCCTTCAAGGACGAGCTCGGCAAGGACGAGCTCCTGAAGAGGGCGATCCTGGCCGCCGCGCCCTACTCCGAGCGGGGTCTCGTCTACGCCGGGTTCTCGTTCGGCGCGGCCACCGCGCAGACCCTCGCCCTCGGCGACGCCAAGGCGCGCGGGCTGCTGCTCCTGCACGGCACGTCCGACATCGCGGAGAACACGACGGTGGACGAGCTGCCGGTGCAGCTGCACGTCGCCGAGCCGGACCCGTTCGAGACGGACGACTGGCTGAGCGCGTGGTACCTGCAGATGGGGCGGGCCGGAGCCGACGTCGAGGTCTACCGCTACGCCGGAGCCGGTCACATCTACACCGACCCCGACCTGGACGACTACGACGCCGAGGCGGCGGAGGCGACGTGGCGGACGGCGATCGGCTTCCTGGAGACGCTCTAGCCGCTTCGCGCGGACCTCTGGCCGCCGCACGCCCCCGCGACGGTTCACGCGCGCGTGCAGCGTCCCACCGGGGCGCTCACGGGCGGCTTGCACTGGAGGTCGTAGTCCCCGCCGCTGGAGCTGAGGTACCGCCCGACGCATTCGTCCCCGGCGGTCCTGCCGCGCTCGGCGCAGAACCGCAGGGCGGCCCGGCCGTCCGCGAAGGGCCCTGGGGCGTAGATCACCCAGAAGCCGGGCCGCAGCGACGCGTAGTCGTCGCTGCGCACGTACTTCGCCTCCGGCACGTCCTTGCGCACGGCCGCGAGCCGGCGGTCGCGGGCGTCCGCGCCCGACCCGACCGGCTCGGAGAAGAGCTGGGCGACCCAACTGCCCGATGCGGGCGGGGCGCCGGGGGAGGAGGACTCCGGTGACGTGGTCGGGTCGGGGCTCTCGCTGCGGTCGGGGCTCTCGCTCCGGTCCGGGCTCTTGGACGACTTCGTGGGTTCAGGTGACGCCGGGGAGGAAGCCGCGGAGGAGCTCCCGCCGCCCTTGTCTCCCTCCCCGCCCGTGTCGCCCCCGTCCCGCAGCGCGAACACCAGCGCGGCACCGCCCACCAGGGCGAGCGCCACGGCGAGGGCCGCGGCGATCACCGGCGTACGCCTGCGGGGCTCGGCGGGCAGCTGCGCCACCGTGACCGGAGGGCGCTCCGAAGTCTCCGTAGGCTGCCAGGCGATCCCGTGCGCCACCGCGGCGAGCATCGCGTCCAGGCGCTCCGCGTCCGGGCGCAGCGCGGGATCCCGTACGAGCAGGGCGCTCAGGACCGGCGCGAGCGGCCCGGAGCGCACCGGCGGCGGCACGGGGTCGTCGAGCACGGCGGCGAGCGTGGCAAGCGTCGTGGCGCGGCGCAGCGGGCTGACGCCTTCCACGGCGAGATAGAGCACGAGGCCGAGCGACCAGAGGTCGGCCGCCGGGCCCTGGTCCGTGCCGCGGATGCGCTCGGGCGCCATGTACTCCGGCGAGCCGATCAGGTCGCCGGTCGCGGTGAGCTGCGTGGAGCCGTGCAGCGTCGCGATGCCGAAGTCCGTGAGGACCACGGAGGGGCCCGCGCTGCCGGGAGTCTCGCCCCGCAGCAGGATGTTGGCGGGCTTCACGTCCCGGTGCAGGATGCCCGCCGCGTGGGCGACGCGCAGCGCCGAGAGCAGCTCGCGGCCGATGCGGGCCGCCTCGTGCGGCGGCAACGTGCCCTGTTCCAGGAGGTCCTGGAGCGTGCGCCCCGGCAGCAGTTCCATCACGAGCCAGGGGTGCGGACCCGTGTCCACGATGTGATGGATCGTCACCACATGCGGGTGGTTGATCCGGGCCAGCGCCCTGGCCTCGCGCAGCACGCGCTCCCGCAGGACGCGCGACTGCTCGCCCGTCAGCTCCCGTTCGGTGGGCCGGACCTCCTTGATGGCCACCTCGCGGTGCAGCACGGTGTCGCGCGCCCGCCACACCGTGCCCATGCCCCCGCTGCCGAGCCGCTCCAGCAGCTCGAAGCGCCCGTCCACCACGTCCCCCTGGCCACTCATGACGCAAGGGTAAGGGGCGCCGGAGACGCGCGTGACCCGGGTCAGCGCACCGGGGAGTACGCCCGCTCGACCCTCTGTGTGCCGCTGAGGGTGCGGTACGAACGGGCCCAGGAGGAGGTCGCCCCGGGGTCCTTGCGGTCGGACAGGACGTAGTAGTCCATTTGGGACCGCTCGGCCGTGACGTCGAGGACTCCGTAGCCGTGCGAGTCCATGTCCAGCCATTTCACATGGCGGTTGGCCGCCTTCACCGCGCCCACCGCGACCAGCGAGAGGGTGTGCGGGGCGACGTGCAGCATGTCGTCCACGTTGTCCGAGGTCACGGAGGTGACCACGAACTCCGTGGCCGCGGAGGGCGATGCGGGGTAGGTGGCGGCCCTGACCGGTACGTCGTTCGCCCAGGCCATGTGGATGTCACCGGTGAGGAAGACCGTGTTCCGGATGGCCTTGTCGACCAGGTGGGAGATGAGCTCCTTGCGGTCGTCGGTGTAGCCGTCCCACTGGTCGGCGTTGATCGCGAGGCCTTCCTTGGGCAGGCCGAGCAACTCCGCGATGGGTTCGAGCAGATGGGCCGGTACGGAACCGAAGGCGACCGGCGAGATCATCACCGAGGTGCCGACCAGCTTCCAGGAGGCATCGGACGAGGCGAGGCCCGCCTTCAGCCAGTCGAGCTGGGCGCGCCCCGTGATCGTACGGTCCGGGTCGTCCACGTCGCCGCTGCCGAACCCCGCCTGCTCGGAGCGGAAGGAGCGCAGGTCGAGCAGGTGCAGATCGGCCAGCTTGCCGAAGCGGAGGCGGCGGTAGACGGTGCCCTCGGTGGAGGGGCGTACGGGCATCCACTCGAAGTACGCCTGCTTGGCGGCCGCCATGCGCTGCGCCCAGCCGCCCTCGGTCTGAGGGGAGTGGTTCACCGCGCCGCCCGACCAGGTGTTGTCGGCGAACTCGTGGTCGTCCCAGATCGCGATCAGCGGGTGCGTGGCGTGCATCGCCTGCGCGTCCGGGTCGGTCTTGTGGGCGCCGTGCCGGGTGCGGTAGTCGGCGAGGCTGACGATCTCGTGCCGCGGCTCGTGCAGGCGCACTCCGTACTCGGCGGCCGGGTACTCGCCGCTCTGGTACTCGTAGATGTAGTCGCCGATGTGCAGGACCGCGTCGAGTTCGGTGCGGGCCGCGAGATGGCGGTACGCGGAGAAGTAGCCGGCCTCCCAGTTGGCGCAGGACACCACGCCGAAGCGGACCCCGGGGGCCGCCGCCTCGTGCGCGGGGGTGGTGCGGGTGCGGCCGACGGGGGAGTGCACCGGGGTGCCCCCGCTTCCCGAGTCGCCCGCGGAGAAGCGGAAGTAATAGGTGGTGGCAGGGCTCAAGCCCCTTACGTCGGCCTTGACCGTGTGGTCGGCCGCGGCTCGGGCGGTCGTGCTGCCGTGGCCGACGACCTGGGTGAAGCCCTTGTCCTTGGCTATCTCCCATCTCACTTCGGTGTCCGGCCCTCTGCCGGAGCCCGGCGAGGCCTCCGGGGTCGGCGTCACCCGGGTCCACAGCAGGACTCCGTCGGGCAGCGGGTCACCCGAGGCGACTCCGTGGTGGAAGGCGGGCCCTTCGGCGGCGTGCGCGAGGGGAGCGGCGGCGAGGGGCGCGAGGGCCGCGGTGGCGGCAGCGGCCTTCACGACCGTACGGCGGCTCGGGGCCGCGGAGTTGAGCGAACTGGGGGCGCTGTTTCGGCTGGTCACGGGCGATTACCTTACTGATCAGTAATCGCCAAGAGCGGGCGAACTCCGAAACGTTCGCCCGCTCTTCCGCTCTGTGCCGCTCAGCGTGCGGCTCTGCGGTCGGTTCAGCCCTTGAGCGCCGCGTCGATGGCCGTCTTGTACTCCTCGACCGTCGAGGGCGCGTTCTTCTTGTCGGAGCCGGTCAGCTTCTTGCCGTCCATGACGAAGGAGGGGGTGCCGTCGACGCCGTCCTTGTTGTCGTCGAACTTCTTCGACATCTCCAGGGCCCAGCGGTCGTACGTGCCGTTCTTGACGTCCTTCGCGAAGGTCTTGCTCTTCTTGAGCTCGGGGACCTGGTTCGCGATCTTGGTCAGGACCGCGTCGTCCTTGAACTTGTCCTCGGTCTCGGAGGGGTGGTTCTCCTTGGAGAACATCGCCTTCTTGTAGTCGAGGAAGGCCTGGTCGCTCACGTTCAGGGCGGCACCGAGCGCGCTGAGCGCGTTCTTGGAGCCCTCACCCGTGAGGTTGCGGTCGAGGAACGAGGCGCCGATGAACTGGATCTTGTACTTGCCGTCCTTCAGGTCCTTCTCGACCGTCGGGCCGACCGTCTGCTCGAAGCTGGCGCAGACCGGGCAGCGCGGGTCCTCGTAGACCTTGAGGGTCTTCTTGGCGCTGTCCTTGCCGATGACGACGGTCGTGCCGTCCGTGCCCGTGGAGTTCGCCGGCTTGACCAGCTTCTCGTCCTTGGCGGCTTCCCAGTGGCCGGGCTTGTTGGACTGCATGACGGCGTACCCGACGCCGCCCGCGATCGCCAGGACCGCGACGACGGAGACGCCGACGATCAGCGACCGCTTGCGCTTCTCGCGCTTGCGCTCGGCTTCCTGCTGGGCGCGGATCCGCTCGCGGGCCGCCGACTTGGCCGCCTGGCTGTTGCGCTTGCTCATGATGATGTTCTCCGTAGGGGTGACGTGCGTGGGGACGGTGGTGCTCAGGCGAAGACGGCCGAGCACGGCGGTCCACGCCGTCCCACGAAGTGCACGAGCAGCCGCGTACGCGCGGTCCGGACCCGGCGTGCGGGGCGCGGGGCGCGGTGCGGCGGCCGCGGGCGGATGCCCACCGCGGCGACCGCGACGAGCAGCGGCCGGAAGGTGGAAGCGGCCACCGCGCGCAGGACCTGGGCCAGGGCGCGCTCGCCGCGCCGCAGCCAGAGTGCCGCGAGCAGGCCGACCCCGATGTGCGCGCCGAGCAGCAGCCAGGCGGCGCCCGGATCGGCCTCGGCGAGCAGCACGGCGGCGGCACGGTGTCCGTCGCCGCCGGTCATCTGGGCCAGCGGGGTGCCGACGCCGGCACCGCCGCACAGCACGTCGAAGCCGACGGAGCGCAGCGGGCCCGCGACGGGACCGCCCGCCTGGCCGTAACAGACGTGCTGCCCCGTGGTGAACACCGTGTCGGCGGCCAGTTCCAGCGGGATCAGGAGGGCTGCGATGCGGCCGTAGCCACGCTCGCGCCCCGCCAGGGCGTACGCGATGACGAAGACCGCGGCGGCGATCACCGCGACGGTGGTCAGCGGCAGCGGGGCGCGGGACAGCAGGACGTGCGACGCGGCGGAGAGCGTCACGACGAGCGTCGTGAAGAGCGCCGCGCGCACGGCTCTGAGCTGGGTCCCGGATATGTCCATCGCGCAGCCGAGTGTGCCATGTGCGCGTGTAAGGCAGCCCTAAAGGGTGCCTATGAAATACGCGGCGTCCTCTTCGTGCCTACAGACCCGGAATCCGACCGTTACGGAACAGGTCGACGAAGATCTGGTGGTCCCTGCGGGCCGTTGCGCCGTACTCGTGCGCGAAGTCCACGAGGAGGTCGCCGAAGCTCTCTTCGTCCGCCGCGATGGCGGCGTCGATCGCGCGCTCCGTGGAGAACGGCACCAGGTCCGAGTGGTTGCTCTCGTCGTCCGCGGCGGAGTGCATCGTGGCCGTGGCGCGGCCCAGGTCGGCGATGACCGCGGCGATCTCGTCCCAGTCGTCGATGTCCGACCAGTCCAGGTCCACGGCGTACGGAGAGACCTCGGCCACCAGCTGTCCCGCGCCGTCCAGCTCGGTCCAGCCGAGCCAGGGGTCGGCGTGCGCCTGGAGCGCGCGCTGCGAGATGACCGTGCGGTGGCCCTCGTGCTGGAAGTGGTCACGGACCGCGCCGTCGGTGATGTGGCGCGAGACGGCCGGGGTCTGGGCCTGCTTGAGGTAGATCACGACGTCGTTCTCCAACGCGTCGCTGTTGCCCTCCAGGAGGATGTTGTACGAGGGCAGTCCCGCGGAGCCGATGCCGATGCCGCGGCGTCCGACGACGTCCTTCACCCGATACGAGTCGGGGCGGGTGAGCGAGGACTCGGGCAGCGTCTCCAGATAGCCGTCGAAGGCGGCGAGCACCTTGTACCGCGTGGCCGCGTCGAGCTCGATGGAACCGCCGCCGGAGGCGAAGCGGCGCTCGAAGTCACGGATCTCCGTCATGGACTCCAGGAGCCCGAAGCGGGTCAGCGAGCGCGCGTCGCGCAGCGCGTCCAGGAGCGGGCCCTGGGCGGTGTCCAGGGTGAAGGGCGGCACCTCGTCGCTCTTGGCGCCGGTGGCCAGGTCGTGGATCCGCTCGCGGTACGCGGCGGCGTAGATCCGCACCAGGTCGGTGATCTGCTCGTCGCTGAGCGCCTTCGTGTACCCGATCAGGGCCACGGAGGCGGCGAAGCGCTTCAGGTCCCAGGTGAAGGGGCCGACGTACGCCTCGTCGAAGTCGTTCACGTTGAAGATCAGGCGGCCCTGGGCGTCCATGTACGTGCCGAAGTTCTCCGCGTGCAGGTCGCCGTGGATCCACACCCGTCCCGTGCGCTCGTCCAGGTAGGGACCGCCGTGCTGCTCGCGCTCCAGGTCCCCGTAGAAGAGGCAGGCCGTGCCGCGGTAGAACGCGAAGGCGGAGGCGGCCATCTTCCGGAACTTCACCCGGAACGCGGCGGGGTCCGCGGCGAGCAGCTCGCCGAACGCGGTGTCGAAGACGGAGAGGATCTGCTCGCCGCGCTGCTCAGCGGTGGGCTGCGGTTCCGACATCGCGGGGTGCCTCCAGGTAACAGGTGGTGCCAGGTCGTGCATGACATTTGGGACAGGTGTTCCGACCTGTCCAACGCACGACGGTACCCCCGAGTGCCCGTCGCTTGTCAGTGCCGCGGATTAGACTTCCACGCTGTCCCCCCAGACTGCCCGCAGCCTGTCACCATTCGTTCTCCGGAGGCCTTCCGCCGTGACCAAGCCGCCCTTTACGCACCTCCACGTCCACACCCAGTACTCGCTGCTGGACGGTGCCGCGCGGCTCAAGGACATGTTCAATGCCTGTAATGAGATGGGCATGACGCATGTCGCCATGTCCGACCACGGCAACCTGCACGGGGCGTACGACTTCTTCCACTCGGCGCAGAAGGCGGGCGTCACGCCGATCATCGGCATCGAGGCGTATGTGGCCCCGGAGTCCCGCCGCGACAAGCGGAAGATCAAGTGGGGCCAGCCGCATCAGAAGCGTGACGACGTGTCCGGTTCGGGTGGTTACACCCACAAGACGATCTGGGCGGCGAACAGCACCGGCCTGCACAACCTCTTCCGGCTCTCCTCGGACGCGTATGCCGAGGGCTGGCTCCAGAAGTGGCCGCGCATGGACAAGGAGACGATCTCCCAGTGGTCGGAGGGACTGATCGCCTCCACCGGCTGCCCTTCAGGAGAGCTCCAGACCCGCTTGCGCCTGGGCCAGTTCGACGAGGCGGTGAAGGCTGCCGCCGAGTACCAGGACATCTTCGGCAAGGACCGGTACTTCCTGGAGCTGATGGACCACGGCATCGACATCGAGCGCCGGGTCCGCGACGACCTGCTCCGGGTCGGCAAGAAGCTCGGCATCCCGCCCCTGGTGACGAACGACTCGCACTACACGTACGCGCACGAGTCCGTCGCCCACGACGCCCTGCTCTGCATCCAGACCGGCAAGAACCTCTCGGACCCGGACCGCTTCCGCTTCGACGGCACCGGCTATTACCTCAAGTCGACCGACGAGATGTACGCCATCGACTCCTCGGACGCCTGGCAGGAGGGCTGCCGCAACACGCTCCTGGTGGCCGAGCAGATCGACACCACGGGGATGTTCGAGAAGCGCGACCTCATGCCGAAGTTCGAGATCCCGGAGGGCTTCACCGAGGTCACCTGGTTCCAGGAGGAGGTCCGGGTCGGCATGAACCGCCGCTACCCGGGCGGTGTCCCCGAGGACCGGCAGAAGCAGGCCGAGTACGAGATGGACATCATCATCCAGATGGGGTTCCCGGGGTACTTCCTCGTGGTCGCCGACTTCATCATGTGGGCCAAGAACAACGGCATCGCGGTGGGTCCGGGCCGTGGCTCCGCGGCAGGATCGATCGTCGCGTACGCCATGGGCATCACCGACCTCGACCCGATCACGCACGGGCTGATCTTCGAGCGGTTCCTCAACCCCGAGCGTGTCTCCATGCCCGATGTCGACATCGACTTCGACGAGCGCAGGCGCGTCGAAGTGATCCGGTACGTGACCGAGAAGTACGGCGCCGACAAGGTCGCCATGATCGGCACGTACGGAAAGATCAAGGCGAAGAACGCCATCAAGGACTCCGCGCGCGTGCTCGGATATCCGTACGCGATGGGCGACCGCCTCACCAAGGCGATGCCCGCCGACGTCCTGGGCAAGGGCATCGACCTCTCCGGCATCACCGACCCCAAGCACCCGCGCTACAGCGAGGCGGGCGAGATCCGGGGGATGTACGAGAACGAACCGGACGTGAAGAAGGTCATCGACACCGCCAAGGGTGTGGAGGGCCTGGTCCGGCAGATGGGCGTGCACGCGGCCGGCGTCATCATGTCCAGCGAGCCGATCGTGGACCACGCGCCGATCTGGGTGCGGCACACGGACGGCGTGACGATCACGCAGTGGGACTACCCCCAGTGCGAGTCGCTCGGCCTGCTCAAGATGGACTTCCTGGGTCTGCGCAACCTCACCATCATGGACGACGCCGTCAAGATGGTGCGCAACGACAAGGGCATCGACCTGGAGATGCTCTCGCTCCCGCTCGACGACCCCAAGACCTTCGAACTGCTCTGCCGCGGTGACACGCTCGGTGTCTTCCAGTTCGACGGCGGCCCGATGCGTTCGCTGCTGCGCCAGATGCAGCCCGACAACTTCGAGGACATTTCCGCCGTCTCGGCCCTGTACCGGCCGGGCCCGATGGGCATGAACTCGCACATCAACTACGCGGAGCGCAAGAACGGCCGCCAGGAGATCACGCCGATCCACCCGGAGCTCGAAGAGCCCCTGAAGGAGACGCTCGGCCTGACCTACGGCCTCATCGTGTACCAGGAGCAGGTGCAGAAGGCCGCGCAGATCATCGCCGGGTACTCCCTGGGTGAAGCCGACATCCTGCGCCGCGTGATGGGCAAGAAGAAGCCCGACGAGCTGGCGAAGAACTTCGTCCTCTTCCAGGAGGGAGCGAAGAAGAACGGCTTCTCGGACGCCGCGATCCAGGCCCTGTGGGACGTCCTGGTGCCCTTCGCCGGATACGCGTTCAACAAGGCGCACTCCTCGGCGTACGGCCTGGTCACGTACTGGACCGCCTACCTCAAGGCGAACTACCCCGCCGAGTACATGGCGGCGCTGCTCACCTCGGTGAAGGACGACAAGGACAAGTCGGCCGTCTATCTGAACGAGTGCCGGCGCATGGGCATCAAGGTCCTGCCGCCCAACGTGAACGAGTCCGTGCACAACTTCGCCGCGCAGGGCGACGACGTGATCCTCTTCGGCCTGGAGGCGGTCCGCAACGTCGGTACGAACGTGGTGGATTCGATCATCCGGTCGCGCAAGGCGAAGGGGAAGTTCGCCTCCTTCCCCGACTACCTCGACAAGGTCGAGGCCGCCGCCTGCAACAAGCGGACCACGGAGTCGCTGATCAAGGCGGGCGCCTTCGACACCATGGGGCACACCCGCAAGGGCCTGACCGCGCAGTACGAGCCGATGATCGACAACGTCGTGCAGGTCAAGCGCAAGGAAGCGGAAGGGCAGTTCGACCTCTTCGGGGCGATGGGCGACGAGGGCGCCGGGGACGAGCCGGGCTTCGGGCTCGACGTCGAGTTCTCCACCGACGAGTGGGAGAAGACGTATCTCCTCGCCCAGGAGCGGGAGATGCTCGGTCTGTACGTCTCCGACCACCCCCTGTTCGGCCTGGAGCACGTCCTGTCCGACAAGGCCGACGCGGGCATCGGGCAACTCACCGGCGGTGACTACTCGGACGGCTCGATCGTCACCATCGGCGGCATCATCTCCGGCCTCCAGCGCAAGATGACCAAGCAGGGCAACGCCTGGGCCATCGCCACCGTCGAGGACCTCGCGGGTTCCATCGAGTGCATGTTCTTCCCGGCGACCTATCAGCTGGTGTCCACCCAACTGGTCGAGGACGCCGTGGTGTTCGTCAAGGGACGCCTCGACAAGCGTGAGGACGTGCCGCGCCTCGTCGCGATGGAGATGCAGGTCCCCGACCTGTCGAACGCGGGCACCAACGCGCCCGTCCTCATCACCATCCCGACGGTGCGGGTGACCCCGCCGATGGTCAGCCGCCTCGGCGAGATCCTCAGCCACCACCGGGGCAACAGCGAGGTCCGGATCAAGCTCCAGGGGGCGCAGAAGACCACGGTGCTGCGGCTCGACCGCCACCGGGTGCAGCCGGACGCGGCGCTCTTCGGCGATCTGAAGGTGCTGCTCGGCGCGTCCTGTCTGGCCGGGTAGCGCAGGGAAGAAGCGAAAAGAAGGGGCGCACCCGGAAGTCCGGGTGCGCCCCTTCGCGCATATACGCCTGCGTGTACGTCAGTTGTGGCCGAAGCGACGCTGGTGCTTGCGGGCGACCTCGGCCGGGCTGCCCTGCGACTGCACGGCGTCCTTCATCCTCGACTCGGCCTGCTCCGCGGACGACTTGGCCTGCTCCTGCGCCTGCTCCGCGGCCGAAGCGCGGTTCTGTTCGCCGCCCTGCTTACGGTTCTTGTTCTTGGCCATGGTGATCTTCCTCCTGAAGGGGATCTGGGGGCCAGGACGCGACCAGATTCACATATGGCGACAAGCTGCGCATTTCAGAGAATTACCGTGCGTAATAAGCCCTGTCGGAGAGTGAAGTCGGGATACGCCACGCCGAAGATCGAGTTCCGGCCGTTAACCTCCCGCTGGTCGGGCAGACTCGAAGGAAACCCGAACCATTGCTTCCAGGGAATCTCCAGGGAAAGAGGGTGGATCGCGTGGACCGCTGCATCGTCCTGGTGGACGCCGGGTATCTGCTGGGTGCCGCCGCGAGTCTCCTCGCGGGCGAGCCCTCCCGGTCCCGGATCACCGTCGATCACACCGCCCTGGTCCAGGGCATCCGTGAGCGCGCCGAATCCGACACCGAGCGCCCCCTGCTCCGGATCTACTGGTTCGACGGCGCCCCCGACCGCGTACCGCAGCCCGAGCACCGAAGGCTGCGGGTCATGCCGCGCGTGACGGTCCGGCTCGGCGCCCTGACCCGCAGCGACGGGCGGTGGGCCCAGAAGGGCGTCGACGCCGCCATGCACGCCGAGCTGACGGAGCTGGCCCGCAACCGCGCCTGCTCGGACATCGTGCTCGTCACCGGAGACGGGGACCTGCTGCCCGGCATGATGGCCGCCAAGGAGCACGGCGTCGCCGTCCACCTGTGGGCCGTGCAGGCCGCCGACGGGGACTACAACCAGTCCGAGGACCTCGTCGCCGAGGCCGACGAGCGCCGCGTCCTCGACCGTGCCTGGATCACCAAGGCCGTACGCCCCAAGGAGCTCACCGGCGTCTGCGCGCCCCCTCCCGCCCCGCGCCCCGAGATCGCCGCGATCCTCTCCGCGCCCCTGCCGGAGTCCGCGCTCGCGGCCAGCGCCCAGCGGGCCGCCGACGAGGCCGCCGGGGTGCACCCCGGTCCGCACGGCCAGCACGGCCAGCACGCCGAAGCCGGGGCCAACGGCGACAGCGGCGCCACCCACCACCCGCCGGGCAAGGGCGTGCCGACCCCCAAGGACCTGGCCGCCCTGCGCGGCCCCGGCACACAGCCCGCCGCCCCGCACCCCACGAACGCGACGCTGCGCTGGTCCTCCGACAAGGGCTGGGTCGAGCGCCCCGGCGGCGCCGCCGAGAGCCCGGAGGCCGCCGCCCTGCCGACGCTCGCCCAGCTGACGACGGCCGAGCAGCGCTGGGCCGACCGCGAGGAGGACATCACCACCGTCGGCGGTGATCCTTTCGAGGTCGGGCAGGTGTTCGCGCGCCGCTGGATGGCCCGCCTGCCGGAACAGCACAACCTGCAGAAGCTCTCGACGATGTACCCGCGCATCCCGCACCGCGTCGACGGCGAGCTCCTGCGGTACGCGGCCCGCTTCGGTCTGCTCGCCCACAAGGACGACCAGATCGACGAGCACGACCGGTACGCGATCCGGGCGGGCTTCTGGCGCGAGATCGACGTCCACACGGCGGTCGAGCACGCACCGGTGGGCGACCGCTCCGGCGAGTGACCGAACAGGTACGCGAACGAACGAGGGGACACGTCCCGCAGATGACTGATACGGGGCGTACGGGGCGCCCCGGGCGTCGCAGCGGGCACGGGACCCCGTACCCTCGTCCTTCGTGAGTACGCGCTCGGCACAGGCAGTCCGACAGGGGCTCCGACAGGGTCACGGCAGTGGTGCCGTCTGCGCGGTGCGCGACCTCGTCAAGACGTATCCCGCCGCCCGTGGGAGGCGCGGCACGCCCGCGACGCCCGAGGTGCGCGCCACCGACGGCATCAGCCTGGAGGTCAGGCGCGGCGAGATCTTCGGCCTTCTCGGACCCAACGGCGCCGGCAAGTCCACCCTCGTACGCCAGCTGACCGGCCTGATGCGGCCCGACAGCGGGAGCGTCGAGATCCTCGGGCACGACATCCTGCGCCACCCCGAGCGGGCCGCGCGGATCCTCGCGTACCTGGGGCAGGAGTCCACCGCCCTCGACGAGCTGACCGTCTCGCTCGCCGTCGAGACGACCGCGCGGCTGCGCGGCCTCGATGTGCGCGCCGCGCGGGCCGAGCGGGACGCCGTACTCGAAGAACTCGCGCTCACCCCGCTCGCGTCGCGCCCCCTGAAGAAGCTCTCCGGCGGGCAGCGCAGGCTCGCCTGCTTCGCCACCGCGCTGGTGGGGGAGCGGCCGCTCCTCGTCCTCGACGAGCCGACGACCGGCATGGACCCCATCGCGCGGCGCGCGGTGTGGGGCGCGGTCGACCGGCGCAGGGCCGAGCGCGGCACGACGGTCCTGCTCGTCACCCACAACGTCATCGAGGCCGAGACGGTCCTCGACCGCGTCGCCGTCCTCGACCACGGCAAGGTCATCGCCTGCGACAGCCCGCTGGGGCTGAAGGAGCAGGTCGCGGGAGAGGTACGGGTGGAGCTCGTCTGGCGGGAGCGGGCGCCGCTGGACGTCCCCGAGGTCGCGGCGCTGCGCTCCTCCGCGGTGGAGTCCGGGCGGCGGTGGTCCCTGCGGCTCGCCCCCGACGAGGCGCGGGCCGCGGTCGCGGCGGTCACCGGCGGGGCCGCCTTCGCCGCCCTGGACGATTTCACCTTGGCCACACCGAGCCTGGAGGATGTGTATCTCGCCCTGGGCGGGAACGGGGAAGGGCTGGTGAAGGGGTGACCTTCGCCGGGCGGATGAACTGCAACAGGAGGGCCGTTCGGTGAGTGCCGTTCCCCTGGAAGCGGCCGTACGGGCCGACGAGCGCGAGCGGCAGAGCGACGTCGCCGCGCCCCTGGGGCCCCGTGCGCGGCTGTTTCCCGCGCTCGCGGCCGTCTACCGGGCGCAGCTGTCCCGGGCGCGGGTCGCGCGGATCCCGCTGCTCTTCGTGGCGACCTTCCAGTCCGTCGGGATCATGATCCTGATGCGGGGCGTCGTCGACGGGGGCGGCGAGGCGCGTGCCGTCGTCGCCGGGTCCTCCGTGCTCGTCGTCGCGTTCGTCGCGCTCAACCTGCTCGCGCAGTACTTCGGGCAGCTGCGGGCCGACGGCGGCCTCGACCACTATGCGACGCTGCCCGTGCCGCCCGCGTCGGTGGTCCTGGGGGCGGCTGCCGCCTACGCCTCGTTCACCGTGCCGGGCACGCTCGTCACCGCGGTCGTCGGATGCGGCCTCTTCGGGCTTCCGCTGACGAACCTGTGGATCCTCGCCGCGGTGATCCCGCTGGCCGGCGCCGCGCTCGCCGGTCTCGGCGCCGCCCTGGGGCTGCTCGCGCCCCGGCCCGAACTGGCCACGCTGCTCGGCCAGTTGGGCATGTCGGCGGCGCTGCTCCTGGGCGTTCTCCCGGCCGAGCGGATGCCCGGCTTCCTGCAGTACGCCCGTGACCTGCTGCCCTCGACGTACGGAGTCGAGGCGTTCGCCCATACCTTCGGGCCGCATCCGGACTGGGCGGCCGTCGCCCTCGATCTCGCGGTCTGCGCGGGGGTCGGCGTCGCCTCGCTGGCGATCGCCACCTGGGCCTACCGCCGTGCGGCTGTGCGGTGACGCGGTCCTCAGGAAGGACTGGCACCATGTGTGGGTGACTGCACCGCTGACGCCCTCCCAGCCGCCCCATGACCGGCCCCCGCACGACCCCTGGCAGCAAGCCGCTCAGCCGTCCGGAGCCGTTCCCACGTCGGCTCATGAGGAGGACGGTCCTGGCATGAAGACCGAAGTGCGGCAGGCCGCAGTGATCATGGTCGCGGTTGCTGTCTGTGGCGTACTGCTCGGCCTCCTGTGGCTGTGGCTCGCGCCACGGGTCCCGCTGGTGGCCGACAGCGACGCGGTGTACCTCAAGGACACCGAGGGCGAGCAGGCGATCGGGGTCGACGGAACGTTCACTCTGCTCGGGCTCGCGTTCGGCGCCGTGACCGGGGCCGTGGTGTTCCTGCTGCGCAAGCGGGGCGGGATCCCGCTGGTCGTCGGGCTCACGGCCGGAGGGCTGCTCGCCGCGGTGATCGGCTGGCGGCTCGGGATCTTCCTGGGCCCCGAGACCGACGTCGTCGCCCACGCGAAGTCCGTGGGCAAGGGCGTCGCGTTCGACGCGCCCCTGGAGCTCAAGGCCAAGGGCGCGCTCCTTGCCTGGCCCGTGGCGGCGCTCCTTGTCCACCTCGGTCTCACCGGGCTCTTCGGACCGCGGGACCCCGAGCCGTACCCCCTGCCCTACGGGGACCCCGACCGGGCCGAGGGCAGCCCGGGTCCGTCCGGGGCGTGAGGACGCCCCGGAGGCCGCCTCGCGCCCGGCGGGCGCGGACGTCAGGCGGGGCGCCTCCCGTGGTTCGCCTTGCCCTTGCGCACCCGCCACTTCCTCTTGCGCGTCTTCTTCGACATGAGGGTGGTACTAGTCGAGCCGAGGCCCTTCGTCGAGGGCCTATTCACGCCCGATCGGGGCCAGTACCGCGCCCGTGAGCCGCGCCAGGTCGCCGGGGGCCAGTTCCACCTCAAGGCCCCTGCGGCCCGCCGACACACAGATCGTCGCGTGCGACGGGGCCGAGTCGTCCAGGACCGTGCGGAGCTTCTTGCGCTGGCCCAGGGGCGAGATGCCGCCCCGTACGTAACCCGTGGTGCGTTCGGCCGCCGCCGGGTCGGCCATCACCGCGCGCTTGCCGGAGACCGCCGTGGCCAGGGCCTTGAGGTTCAGGGTGCCCGCCACGGGGACCACGGCCACCGTCAGCTCGCCGTCGACCTCCGCTACCAGGGTCTTGAAGACCCGGTCGGGAGAGACGCCCATGGCCTGGGCCGCCTCCTCGCCGTACGAGGGGTGCGCGGGGTCGTGTTCGTAGGCGTGGACCGTGTACGCGGCGCCCGCCGCGGTGAGGGCCACCGTCGCCGGGGTGCCGCCCGCGCCCGACTGCTGTTTCTTCTGCTTCTTCGCCAAAGCGCTCGCGCCTTACGTCAGTTGAGGCTTGTGGTGCCGCGCGTCAGGTCCGTCGCGGGCAACGACGGCAGATTACGGATGATGGCGGTCTCCGCGCGAAGGAGTTTCAGCTCGTCGTGCAGGCGCGACGCCGTGTCGGGCGCCTCCAGGAGCCGCTGCTTGGTCGGGGTGTCCAGGACGGCCGCGGCCGCGACCAGATACGACACCACGGACGGGTCGTCCGGCAGTTCGGCGCCCGTGGACAGGGACCGCTCACGCGCCCCCGCGAGGCGCTTCTGGTAGGCGCGGAACGCCCGCAGGACGCCCGCGGCAAGCGCGCCCGCCTCCTCGCCCGGCTCCTCGGGCAGCTCCTCGACCTCCGCGGTCAAGAAGGCGCCCGAGGTGTCGATCGAGTGCAGGCGCACGCGCGAGGTGCCGGTGGCGAGGACCTCGAAGCCGCCGTCGGCGCGCTCCCGGATCGTCGCCGCGTCCGCCACGCAGCCCACCGCGTGGAAGGCCTTGAGCGGGTCGTCGCCGAAGCCGGCGGTCGGCCCCTGTTCGGGCTGCGAGGTGGGGTCGGGGAGGCCCGGGGCGCTCGGCGCCACCTCGAGGCCGTCGCGGATCGCGACGACCGCGAAGAGGCGCTGCTCCTCGTCGGAAGTCTTGAGCAGGTCGCGCATCATGGCGCGATAACGCTCCTCGAACACGTTCAGCGGGAGCACGAGTCCCGGGAACAGCACCGAGTTGAGCGGGAAGAGCGGAAGCCGGACGGTGGTCACGAGCCTCAAGCCTAATGGTCGTCTGGGCGCGGACGTCCGCCACCGGTGCGCAGCGGGGTCCCGGAGGCCACCTCGATGCGTATGCCGTCGCGCAGTTCCAGGAACTGGCCCAGTGGATCGTCGGCCATGCGGTCCCAGGGAAAGGACGTGGCATGGGGCCCGATGAGGCGCAGTTGTTCGAGGGCGTCGCTCCACCGCTCCAGGCGTACGAGGACGTAGGTGAGGAGGTTGCGGACCTCGGCCGGCCAGGGATCCCCGGCCTCGTACGCCCCGGACACGGCGATCCCGAGGTCGGCCGCGGCGTCCAGGCGCTCGCGCGGCACGCTCCCCGACGAGCTGGTGAGGTAGGCGAACGCGGCCCGCGCGGGCAGCGCCTGGATCAGCGAGCCGGGCAGCGCGTCCCGCGCGGCGCCCTCGGCGAATTCGAAGCACTGCCGGTGCGAGCCGTACCAGGAGGCCGAGAGGTACTGGAGGGCCGAGGCGTGGCAGCCGTAGTGGTGCGAGGAGCGGTGCACCGCCTCGGCCCAGACCTCGTCGAAGACCGACTGCGGGGCGTGGGTGCCGCGCGCGTGGTCCAGGGCGATCCGCCAGGGCACGGGGTCGCGCGGGTCGGCCTCGGCGGCCGCGGTGAGCAGGGGTGCGCTCTCGCGCAGGAGCTCGGCGTGGGCGGGCGACTCCCAGCCGCGGACGACCGCGAGCTCGGCCTTGACGAGCAGGGCGTCCGGGTCGTGCGGCGCGGCGCACTGCCAGTCGTCGAACCACTCGGAGCGGGAGCGGGCGAAGGCGGCGAGGCGTGTCGTGTAGCGGTCGCGGTTCTCCCACTCGTTGCCCTCGCGGGTCATGGCGAGCAGCTTGGCCGCGGGGTCGTAGTCGCCGCGGCCCGCGGCGACCAGGGCGGGGCCGAGCCGGTCGTCGGGCGCGTCGAGGAGCACCTCGTCGTCGGGGGTCAGACCGGCGGCCAGGAGAGGGGTGTTCCTGACCATGCGTGCGGTGCGGATCAGGGCGCGCAGAAATGCCATCGTGTGGGTATTGAAAACCGCAGGTGGGGGTAGGGCCAGGGGGTAGCCGGTGAAGCTTTCGCATCGGTCGTTCGGTTGCCTGACACGTGGTCAAGGGCAGGTAAAATATCTGCCCTGTGTTCGCGACCCTCCGGCCCTGCAGGCCCCTCAGTTCCTGCGCAGCAGCCGCGTCGCCCCCGCCGCGACCGTCGTCGCGAGCACCCAGCCGAGCAGGATCAGGATCGCCGCGAACCACTGCCAGCCGCCGCGCAGCTGCCAGTAGCTGTCCTGGCCGAGGTTGATGACCGGGAGCAGCAGGTCGAGGGAGAAGAGCGCGGGGTTCCAGTTCGGGTGCTCGCCCGGTTTGATCGCCGGGTGGTCGGCGCGCGTGAAGGCCACCGCGCTCACCGCCCAGAGCACCGCCATCCACAGGGCGGCCCGGCCCGGCCGGTAGCCGTAGGCCACCGTCCAGTCCTGGGCGAAGCCCCAGAGCTTGGCCGCGAGCGGCAGGGTCTCGCGGCGGCGTCGCTGCTTGGCGAGCAGGACCTCGCGGGCGTCGGCGTCCTCGCCGCCGTTGCGCAGGACGGTGGCCAGCTTCTCGTACGGCTCGGGGTTGTACTCGGCGGTCGCGGCCGCCACCCAGCTCAGCCGCCGGGAGAGCGGGAAGCTGCCGAGCGGGACGAGGTTCTCGTAGCTGAAGCCGCCCATCTGGAGGCCGCCGGGGCCCGGCCAGCTGGTCGACTTGTCGATGAGGTTGACGACCTTGGCGCCGGACAGAATGATCTTGCCGCGCTGCGGGGCCTCGCCGAGGAAGCGCAGCTCGGGGGTCTGGACGCGGCGCAGCGACACCTCCTGGTCGTTCTCCAGGGTGAAGCGCGCCTGGGCCAGGTCGACGGCGTCGCCGAAGCGCCCGTCGTCGAGCCGTATGCCGCCCGCGCACTCGAAGCGCTGGATGCGGGTGCCGCGCGGGGGAGTCGTGCCGCTGGTCATGGGGGGATCGCCGAGCGCGGCGGGCGTCATGTAGAGCGTGCGCTCCACGGTCATCTGCGGGGCGTTGAGCGCCCGCTGGCCGTACGGATTGGCGAGCTTGCTGCCGCGCAGGCTGAAGGAGACGCCGACCTTCGCGCCGCGCAGGCTCAGCTGGCCGTGCGACTCCATCATCTCGGCCTGCAGGTCCTGCCCGACCGAGAGCCCGTCGCCCATGATCGAGTTGCCGCGCCGGTCGCGGTAGATCACCGCCTGGTTGATCAGCAGGTCGGTGCCGATCTGGGCGTCCGTGAGCCGCATGCCGTTGTGGATCCGGCAGCGCGGCAGATGCAGATCGCCCTCCGTGTGGACGCGGGCCGCCTCCACGCGCGGGATCGAGCAGTTGACCAGACGCAGCGTGGTGAACTTGGCCTCGGGGACGAGGACTTCCTTCTCGAAGCGGCAGTGCTTCAGCTCCGCGTAGGGAAGGATCTCGCCGCCCGCAAGATCGAGTACGTCGGTGATCTGGAGCCCCGAGAGCTTCAGGGACGACACCCGGCCCGAGAGCGCGGGCGGCCCCTCCAGGAGCAGCCAGCACACGATGCGCGCGCGCACGCTGCGCTCCGGACCCCAGGGGTGGCCGCCGTGCGGATCGTCCGCCATCGGGTCCCCCGACCGGAGGTCATAGACGCTGCCGTTGCGGAAGGCCTGCCACATGCCGATCTCGGCCGCGGTCAGTCCGTCCGGCGGGTCACCGATGCCGGTGTCGTCGACCACTGCTGTTGTCCTCCCCGTACCGCGATCCCGTACGCGTTCTCGTACTGCGATGCGCCTGTGTCTCGTACACCTGTTTCATGCCCGCTCAGTGACGGGCTGAACGCTAGTGGTGAACGTGGTCTTCCGGGATCCATATCAGCCAGTGATACGGAGTCCGGACCGGAATCCGGGTCTGAGAGAATTGGCCACGTGATCTCCCGAATCGATCTGCGCGGCGACGCCCTCCCCGAGGGTCCCGCCCTGCGCGCCCTGCTGCCCCGTGCCGACTTCGACGTCGCGGCCGCCCTGGAGAAGGTGCGGCCCATCTGCGAGGACGTGCATCATCGTGGCGACGCGGCGCTGATCGAGTTCGCGCAGAAGTTCGACGGGGTACGGCTGACGCAGGTCCGCGTCCCCGCGAGCGCCATCGCCGAGGCCCTGACCGGCCTCGACCCGGCCGTGCGCGAGGCGCTGGAGGAGTCGATCCGGCGCGCCCGCATCGTCCACCGCGAGCAGCGCCGCGCCCCGCACACCACGCAGGTCGTGCCCGGCGGCACGGTCACCGAGAAGTGGGTGCCGGTCGAGCGCGTGGGGCTCTACGCACCCGGTGGCCGCTCGGTCTACCCGTCCTCCGTGATCATGAACGCGGTCCCGGCGCAGGAGGCGGGCGTCGAGTCGATGGCGCTCGCGTCCCCGCCGCAGGCCGACTTCGGCGGCCTTCCGCACCCGACGATCCTCGCCGCCTGCGCCCTCCTCGGCATCGACGAGGTGTACGCGGTCGGCGGCGCCCAGGCCGTCGCGATGTTCGCGTACGGCACCGAGACCTGCGCCCCGGCCAACATGGTCACCGGGCCCGGCAACATCTGGGTCGCCGCGGCCAAGCGCTACTTCACCGGCCGCATCGGCATCGACACCGAAGCGGGCCCGACCGAGATCGCGGTCCTCGCCGACGACACGGCCGACGCCGTGCACGTCGCGTCCGACCTGATCAGCCAGGCCGAGCACGACCCGCTCGCCGCCGCCGTCCTGGTCACCGACTCCGTGGCCCTGGCCGACGCGGTCGCCAAGGAGCTTGAGCCGCAGGTGGCGGCCACCAAGCACGTCGAGGACCGGATCGTCCCCGCGCTCGCCGGACGCCAGTCCGCGATCGTCCTGGTCGACGGCCTGGAGGAGGGGCTGCGGGTCGTCGACGCGTACGGCGCCGAGCACCTGGAGATCCAGACCGCTGACGCCGCCGCCGTCGCCGAGCGCGTGAAGAACGCGGGCGCGATCTTCGTCGGACCGTGGGCGCCCGTCTCGCTCGGCGACTACTGCGCGGGCTCCAACCACGTCCTGCCGACCGGCGGCTGCGCCTGCCACTCCTCCGGGCTCAGCGTCCAGTCGTTCCTGCGCGGCATCCACATCGTCGACTACACCCGCGAGGCACTCGCCGACGTCGCCCACCACGTGGTGACGCTCGCCGAGGCCGAGGACCTGCCGGCGCACGGCGCGGCCGTCAAGGCCCGCTTCGGATGGAAGGTGCCGGAGAAGAAGTGACCACCATCGACGATCTTCCCGTACGCGACGAACTGCGCGGCAAGTCCCCCTACGGGGCGCCCCAGCTCGACGTACCCGTACGCCTGAACACGAACGAGAACCCCTACCCGCTCCCCGAGCCGCTCGTCGAGCGCATCGCCGAGCGCGTCCGCGAGGCGGCCCGCGACCTCAACCGCTACCCCGACCGCGACGCGGTCGAGCTGCGCACCGAGCTCGCCCGCTACCTCACGGACACCGGCGGCCACGAGGTCACCCTCGCCAACGTGTGGGCGGCCAACGGCTCGAACGAAGTCATCCAGCAGCTCCTGCAGACCTTCGGCGGGCCCGGACGCACCGCCATCGGCTTCGAGCCCTCGTACTCGATGCACGGCCTCATCGCGCGCGGCACCGGCACCGGCTGGATCTCGGGCCCGCGCGGCGACGACTTCACGATCGACGTCGAGGCGGCGACGAAGGCCATCGCCGAGAACCAGCCGGACGTCGTCTTCATCACCACGCCCAACAACCCCACGGGCAACGCCGTCTCGGCCGACACGGTCCTCGCGCTCTACGAAGCCGCGCAGGCCGCGGGGCCCTCGATGGTCGTGATCGACGAGGCGTACGTCGAGTTCAGCCACGGCGACTCGCTGCTCCCGCTGCTCGCGGGACGGCCGAATCTCGTCGTGTCGCGCACGATGTCCAAGGCTTTCGGCGCGGCCGGGCTACGCCTCGGCTACCTCGCCGCCGACCCGGCGGTCGTCGACGCCGTACAGCTCGTACGCCTGCCGTACCACCTGTCGGCCGTCACGCAGGCCACCGCGCTCGCCGCCCTGGAGCACACCGACACGCTCCTGAAGTACGTCGAGCAGCTGAAGCGCGAGCGCGACCGGCTGGTGAGCGAGCTGCGGGCGATCGGCTATGAAGTGACCGACTCCGACGCCAACTTCGTCCAGTTCGGGCGATTCGAGGGCGAAGGGGCCGCCCACGCGGTGTGGCAGCGGATCCTCGACCGGGGCGTCCTGGTCCGGGACAACGGAGTGCCGGGATGGCTGCGGGTCAGCGCAGGAACCCCGGAAGAGAACGACGCGTTCCTCGATGCGGTACGCGAACTCAAGAAGGAGCAGCAGGCATGACTCGCGATGGCCGTGTCGGAAGAACAGAACGGACCACGAAGGAGACGTCGGTCCTCGTCGAGATCGATCTCGACGGCACCGGCAAGGTCGAGGTGTCGACGGGTGTCGGTTTCTACGACCACATGCTCGACCAGCTCGGCCGCCACGGCCTCTTCGACCTCACGGTCAAGACCGAGGGCGACCTGCACATCGACACGCACCACACCATCGAGGACACCGCCCTCGCCCTGGGCGCCGCCTTCAAGCAGGCGCTGGGCGACAAGGTCGGCATCTACCGCTTCGGCAACTGCACGGTCCCGCTGGACGAGTCGCTCGCCCAGGTGACCGTCGACCTGAGCGGCCGCCCGTACCTCGTGCACACCGAGCCCGAGACCATGGCGCCGATGATCGGCACGTACGACACGACGATGACCCGGCACATCCTGGAGTCCTTCGTCGCGCAGGCCCAGATCGCCCTGCACGTGCACGTGCCCTACGGCCGCAATGCCCACCACATCGTGGAGTGCCAGTTCAAGGCACTCGCCCGCGCGCTGCGCTACGCATCGGAGCGCGACCCGCGCGCCGTCGGGATCCTCCCCTCCACGAAGGGCGCGCTGTAAAGCCATGACCGGTCTCAACACCATCCTGATCGTCGTCGGTCTCTTCCTGATCGGCGGCATCATCTCCTTCGTCAAGCAGGGGATGCCCAAGAGCTTGATCACGCTGCTCTCCATCGGCGCGGCCATGTGCCTGGTCGCGGGGATCATGCGGCTCGACTACTGGAACTGAGGGGCGTACGCGAGATGAGCACTCCCCGGAAGAAGGTCGTCGTCTTCGACTACGGCTTCGGGAACGTCCGTTCCGCCGAGCGCGCCCTCGCGCGCGCGGGCGCGGAGGTCGAGATAACCCGTGACTACGACACGGCCATGAACGCCGACGGGCTCCTCGTCCCCGGTGTCGGCGCCTTCGCCGCCTGCATGCAGGGGCTCAAGGAGGCGCGCGGCGACTGGATCGTGGGCCGCAGGCTCGCGGGCGGCCGTCCCGTGATGGGCATCTGCGTCGGCATGCAGATCCTCTTCGCGCGCGGCATCGAGCACGACGTGGAGGCCGAGGGCCTCGACGAGTGGCCCGGCACCGTCGAGCCGCTGAAGGCCGACATCGTCCCGCACATGGGCTGGAACACGGTCGATGCGCCGGAAGGCTCGCAGCTGTTCGCGGGCCTGGACGCCGAGGCCCGCTACTACTTCGTGCACTCGTACGCCGTGCACCACTGGGACTTCGAGGCGGGCAACCCCGCCTTCCGCGCGCCCAAGGTCGCCTGGACCACGCACGGCGAGCCCTTCGTGGCCGCCGTCGAGAACGGCGCGCTGTGGGCCACGCAGTTCCACCCCGAGAAGTCCGGCGACGCCGGCGCCCAGCTCCTCACCAACTGGATCGGAACCCTCTAGGGATGTCAGGGAATTCTGTGAGCAAGCTCGAACTCCTCCCGGCCGTCGACGTCCGCGACGGCCAGGCCGTGCGCCTCGTCCACGGCGAGTCCGGATCGGAGACCTCCTACGGCTCCCCGCTGGAGGCCGCCCTCTCCTGGCAGCGGTCGGGCGCCGAGTGGCTGCACCTGGTCGACCTGGACGCCGCGTTCGGCACCGGCGACAACCGCGCGCTCATCGCCGAGGTCGCGGGCGCCATGGACATCAAGGTCGAGCTGTCCGGGGGCATCCGCGACGACGCCTCCCTGGAGGCCGCGCTCGCCACCGGCTGCACCCGCGTGAACCTGGGCACGGCCGCCCTGGAGACCCCGGACTGGGTCGCCAAGGTCATCGCCTCGCACGGCGACAAGATCGCGGTCGGCCTCGACGTACGCGGCACGACCCTGCGTGGCCGCGGCTGGACCCGCGACGGCGGCGACCTCTACGAAACCCTGGAGCGCCTCAACTCCGAGGGCTGCGCGCGCTATGTCGTCACCGACATCGCCAAGGACGGCACGCTGCAGGGCCCGAACCTGGAGCTCCTGCGGGGCGTCTGCGCGGCCACGGACCGTCCCGTGGTCGCCTCCGGCGGGGTGAGCAGTCTGGACGACCTGCGGGCGATCGCCGAGCTCGTCCCGCAGGGCGTCGAGGGCGCGATCGTCGGCAAGGCGCTGTACGCGAAGGCCTTCACCCTCGAAGAGGCCCTGGCCGCGGTGGCGTCGTCATGAGTGACGTCGTACGCCGGGTGAGCTCGGGCGGACCGTGGGAGGAGGCCATCGGCTACTCCCGTGCGGTCGAGCTGCCCAACGGCCTTGTCCTGGTGTCGGGTTGCACGTCGGTGGTGAACGGCGTCATAGACGCCGGAACCCCCTACGAGCAGGCGGCCAACGCCTTCCACACCGCCGTCGAGGCGCTCAAGCAGCTGGGCCTCGGCCGAGAGCACGTCGTACGCACCCGCATGTATCTGACCCACGCGCGGGACGTGGAGGAGGTCGGCCGGGCCCACAAGGAGCTCTTCGACGACGTCCGCCCCGCCGCGTCGATGATCATCGTCTCCGGCTTCATCGACCCGAGCCTGGTCGTCGAGGTCGAGGTCGAGGCGTACCGGGGAGCCCAGGGAGCCCGGGGAGCTGAGACGTCATGACCCTCGCCGTACGCGTGATCCCCTGCCTGGACGTGGACAACGGCCGGGTCGTCAAGGGCGTCAACTTCCAGAACCTGCGCGACGCGGGCGACCCCGTCGAGATGGCCAAGGTGTACGACGCCGAGGGCGCCGACGAGCTCACCTTCCTGGACATCACCGCGTCCTCCGGCAACCGCGAGACCACGTACGACGTGGTCCGCCGCACGGCCGAGCAGGTCTTCATCCCGCTCACGGTGGGCGGCGGCGTCCGCACCGCCGAGGACGTCGACAAGCTCCTGCGCGCCGGCGCGGACAAGGTGGGCGTGAACACGGCCGCCATCGCGCGGCCCGAGCTGATCCGCGAGATCGCGGAGCGGTTCGGCCGTCAGGTGCTTGTCCTTTCGGTGGACGCTCGCAGGACTGCCTCCGGGAGCTTCGAGGTCACCACCCACGGCGGCCGCAAGTCCGCCGGGATCGACGCCGTGGAGTGGGCGCACCAGGCCGCCGAGCTGGGCGCGGGAGAGATCCTGCTCAACTCGATGGACGCGGACGGCACGAAGGACGGCTACGACATCGAGATGATCGCGGCGGTACGCCGTCACGTCACCGTCCCGGTGATCGCGTCCGGGGGAGCGGGCCGCCTGGACCACTTCCCGCCCGCGATCGCGGCGGGCGCGGACGCGGTGCTCGCCGCGTCGGTCTTCCACTTCGGTGATCTGCGGATCGGCGAGGTGAAGGACACGCTTCGGGAGGCGGGGCACCCGGTCCGCTGAGCGGCTCTCTCCGGCGTAAGCCCTGGTCACTGGCTGGCCAGGGCTTTCTGCTTGCAGGATACGAAGGGAAACTTGCGCAATTTATATTGCGCAAGTTTTCTTTCGTATCTACGGTGGAGTCATGAACGCCAAGCAGCCCGAGCCCCGCCAGTCCCGCCGCATCACCGACGTCGGCACGCTCAAGGCTTTCGGGCACCCCCTGCGCCTGAAGATCTACAGCACGCTGCGGGTGGCGGGCCCCTCGACCGCATCGCAGCTGGCGGGGCAGGTCGACGAGGCGGTCTCGCTGGTCAGCTACCACCTGCGCAAGCTCGCCGAGCACGGCCTCATCGAGGAGGCCGAGACGCAGAGCGAGGACGCGCGGGAGCGGTGGTGGCAGGCCGCGCAGGAGACGTTGAGCTTCCGGCACGAGGACTTCAAGGACACACCGGAGGGCGCCGCCGCGCACACGGCCGTCGTCCGCACGCTGATCGCCCAGCGCGAGGAGCAGTACGAGACCTATCTCGCCCAGCAGGAGGCCTGGGGCGCCGAGTGGCGCAAGGCCGCCGACCAGTCGGACTTCCTCGCCCGCCTGAACCCCGCCGAACTCACCCGCCTCAACGCCGAGATCCACGCCCTGGTCAAGACGTACGAGGCGCAGGGCAAGGCCACCGAGGCGGCGGGCGACACCGAGGGGCGCGAGAACGTCGCCGTGCACCTGGCCAGCTTTCCGTTCCGGATCTGAGAGGGCTGACCCACGTGACCACCACCCCCATACGCACGGTCCCGCCCACCGGGAAACCCGCGCACCGGGACGGCAACGTCCTGCGCTGGCTCGGTGCGTACAGTGCGTCCGCGGTCGGCGACAACGTCTATTACCTCGCCCTGTCCTGGGCCGTCATCCAGTCCGGCAGCCCCACGCAGGCGGGTGTGGTCATGGCCGTCAGCGCCGTGCCGCGTGCGCTCCTGATGCTGGGCGGGGGAGTCGTCGCCGACCGGTTCGGGCCGCGCCGCGTCGTGATCGGCAGTGACGCGGTCCGGTGCGTCGCGGTGTTCGCGGTGGCGGCGCTGCTGCTCGTGGCGAGCCCCGGGGTGTGGCTGCTCGCCGGGCTCGGCTTCGTCTTCGGCGCCGTCGACGCGCTGTTCATGCCCGCGATGGGCGCGCTCCCGGCGCGGATCACGGGGCGGCATCAGCTGGCTCGTGTGCAGGGCATGCGGGGTCTGGTGATCCGTCTCGCCAACGTCGTGGGGGCACCCATCGGCGGGCTCGGCGTCGCGCTCGGCGGCTCGGCCGCGGCGTTCGGCATCGCCGGGCTGCTCTTCGCGGTGTCGCTGCCGCTGCTGCTGTCCGTCCGCATCGGGAAGCTGCCCACCGACGAAGGGGAGGGCGGGCGGACCGCGTGGCGTGAACTCGGCGACGGGCTCCGGTACATCCGGCGGCACCGGACCCTCGCTCCGCTGATGGTGGTCGTCGCCCTGGCGGACCTGGGCTTCGTCGGGCCGCTGAACATCGGGCTCACCCTGCTGGCCGACGAGCGCGGCTGGGGTGCTTCGGGTGTGGGTCTTGTCCTCGCCGGATTCGGCGCGGGTGCCGGGGGCTCGGCGCTCCTGCTGACCGTGCGGGGGTGGCTGCCGAGGGCGGGGCTCGTCGCGTCCGGGACGTGCGTCGCTGGAGCCGTCGGGATCGGCGCCGTGGCGTACGTGCCGAGCCTGCCACTCACGGCGGCGATGGCTCTGCTGGCCGGTCTCCTGGTGGGACTCACCGGGGCTCTGTCCGCCGCGCTGGCGCAGACCGAGTCGGACCCCGCGTACGTCGGCAGGGTCACCGCCGTCACCGGCCTGGTCAGCCTGGGCGTGGCGCCGCTGACGTATCCCTTGACGGGATGGGCCGTGGGGGTGTGGGGCACGGCCCCCGTCTTCACCGCCAGCGCGGCGACGTGCGTGCTCGCCGGTGTCTACGGGCTGTGCTCGCGAGGGCTGAGGGCGGCGGAGCTGCCGACCGCCCCGCCCCGGATGTGACGCGCACGCCTCTGCCGGGCGGCGACCGTGCGACCTCACCCCGGCAGTGACCGCGAGGCTCCGCCCCGGCCGTGACGGCGCGACTCCGGCCCTGCTGCCGTGCGGCTCCGCCCCCGCCGTGCCCGCGCGCCTCGGCCCGCCCGGCTCACCCCGGGATGCCGACCGCCCCGCCCCGGATGTGACGCGCACGCCTCTGCCGGGCGGCGACCGTGCGACCTCACCCCGGCAGTGACCGCGAGGCTCCGCCCCGGCCGTGACGGCGCGACTCCGGCCCTGCTGCCGTGCGGCTCCGCCCCCGCCGTGCCCGCGCGCCTCGGCCCGCCCCGCTCACCCCGGGATGCCGACCGCCCCGCCCCGGATGTGGCACGCATGCCTCTGCCGGGCGGCGACCGTGCGACCTCGCCCCGGCAGTGACCGCGAGGGTCTGCCCCCAGCAGTGACCGCGAGGCTCGGCCTCCGGCCGTGACGGCGCGACTCCGGCCCTGCTGCCGTGCGGCCACGCCCCCGCCGTGCCCGCGCGCCTCGGCCCGCCCGGCTCACCCCGGGATCGGGAAAGCCCGGACCTTGTGGGAACGCGGGGAAGGCCTACCCCGCGGGCGCGTCCTGCATGAGCTGCACCAGATTCCCCACCGTGTCGTCGAGCACCGCGGTGATCACCGGCCCCTGCGCCTCGGGCCCCTGCGTGAACCGGACCCCGAGGCCGACGAGCCGCTCGTGCTCGGCCCGCACATCGTCGACCCCGAAGACGATGCACGGGATCCCCGCCTCGTACAGCGCCTTGCGATAGGGCTCCGCGATGGGGCCCTCGCCCGGCTCCAGGAGCAGTTCCACGTCCGGCTGCGCGCCCGCCGCGCCCACGGTGACGAAGACCTGCCCCGCCACCATGTCGACGTGATGCCGGGTCTCGAAGCCCAGGACGTCCGTGTAGAAGGCGTGGGCCTTGGCCACGTCGTCCACGTACACCCCGGTCATCGCGACCCTGATCATCAGATGCCCAGTTGCTTGGCCTCGTGCAGCCGGGCGATCGCGTCCTTGTCGCCGTCGAGCTCGACGTTGGCCGCGTCCTGCCGCCCGTGCGCGAACATCAGCAGCTCGGAGGGCTCCCCGGTCACCGTCACCACGGGGGTGCCGCGGTGCGCCACCGCCGTCTGGCCGTCGGGGCGCCGCAGGACCATGCCCACCGGAGCCTTGCGGCCCATCAGGCGGGCCATCTTCTCCAGGCGGGACCACAGGGCGTCCGAGAAGACCGGGTCGAGCTCGCGCGGCGTCCAGTCCGGCTGGGCGCGGCGCACGTCCTCGGTGTGGACGTAGAACTCGACGGCGTTCGACGCCTCGTCGATCTGCTTGAGGGAGAAGGGCGAGAAGCGCGGCGGACCCGTCCTGATCAGCTGGATCAGTTCCTCGTACGGCTTCGCGGCGAACTCGGCCTGCACACGCTCCAGGCGCGCGGCCAGCTGCTTGATCAGCATCCCGCCCGCGGCGTCCGCGCGGCGCTCGCGGACCACCACATGGGCCGCGAGATCACGGGTGTTCCAGCCCTCGCAGAGGGTGGGGGCGTCAGGGCCCTGCGCCTCCAACAGATCGGCGAGGAGAAGTCGTTCACGCTTGGCATGGGTCGACATACGCCCCAGCGTACGACTCGGTACGGCGTCCGCCCAGTGGACATGGCCCGGCGGGGTCACCGGAGCGCGGCACAATGTCCTCATGACCGCCACGCCCCCGCCCAGCAGCCTCGACCCCGAGATCGCCGCCCGCCTCAAGCGCGACGCGGACGGACTCGTCCCCGCCATCGCCCAGCAGTACGACACCGGCGAGGTGCTGATGCTGGGCTGGATGGACGACGAGGCGCTGCACCGCACGCTCACCACGGGGCGCTGCACCTACTGGTCGCGCAGCCGCCAGGAGTACTGGGTCAAGGGCGACACGTCCGGGCACTTCCAGTACGTGAAGTCCGTGGCCCTGGACTGCGACGCGGACACCGTCCTGGTCCAGGTCGACCAGATCGGCGCCGCCTGTCACACCGGCACCCGCACATGCTTCGACGCCGACTCCCTCACCGTGTCCTTCACCGGCACCGGAGAGTGATCGTCTCGCCGTCCCGCAGCACGATGCGGGACGGATCGCCGGCCCAGCGGCGCCCGGCGACATCGGCACCGCACTTCTCCCGTACGCCGCTAACACCCCACTCGGTCATGAACTGGCCCAGGGTGAAGTCCCGCCACTCCTCCGACTCCACGTGCAGGGTGCCCGTCGTGTCGTGCGTGTGCAGCGGGCTGTAGCGGGGCTTGGGGCCCGAGCGGTCGATGCCGATGTCCGCGGGGACGGTGACGGGACGGCCGCCGGAGTGCACCTTCAGGGTGGTGTGGATGTGCATGTCCATCGCCTCGGAGTCGAGCATCTCCAGACCCGCGGCCCGGACCCGCTCGGGCACGTCCTTGGGGGCGGGCCACACCACGGGGCCGGGGGCGGAGGCCGCGAACGCGGTCGAGGCGAGGAGGAGGGCAAGGGCGGGCAGCGTACGGCGGTTGGTCGTCATCGTCCCGTTCTAGTGGCAGGCGCTGTGCCTGTCGGCCCGCAACACCGCCCGCCACCCGCACGGCCGTAAGCTCCTCCCATGGATCTCGAGACCTTCCGCAAGCTCGCGAGCGACCGCCGAGTGATCCCCGTCAGCCGCAGGCTCCTCGCGGACGGTGACACTCCGGTCGGGCTCTACCGCAAGCTGGCCGCAGAGCGCACCGGCACGTTCCTCCTGGAGTCCGCGGAGAACGGCCGGTCCTGGTCTCGCTACTCCTTCGTCGGCGTCCGCAGCGCCGCCACCCTCACCACCCGCGACGGCGAGGCCCACTGGCTGGGCACCCCGCCCGTCGGCGTCCCCACATCGGGTGACCCGCTCGACGCCCTGCGCGCCACCGTCGAGGCCCTGCACACCCCGCACGACCTGGCGTCCGGGATGCCGCCCTTCACCGGCGGCATGGTCGGGTACCTCGGCTACGACATCGTGCGCCGCCTGGAGAAGATCGGCCCCGGCGAGCGGGACGACCTCGAGCTGCCCGAGCTGACCATGCTGCTCACCAGCGACCTCGCCGTCCTCGACCACTGGGACGGGTCCGTCCTGTTGATCGCCAACGCGATCAACCACAACGACCTGGAGACGGGCGTCGACGAGGCCTACGCCGACGCGGTCGCCCGCCTCGACACCATGGAGGCCGACCTGTCGCGGGCCGTCTCCCAGCCCCCGGCCGCGCTGCCGCCGTCCGAGCTCCCGGAGTACACCGCGCTGTGGGGCGGCGAGCAGTACCAGGAAGCCGTCGAGGACATCAAGGAGCGCATCCGCGCGGGCGAGGCCTTCCAGGTCGTCCCCTCCCAGCGCTTCGAAACCCCTTGTGAAGCAAGCGCGTTGGACGTCTACCGCGTGCTGCGGGCCACCAACCCGTCGCCGTACATGTACCTCTTCCGCTTCGACGGATTCGACGTGGCCGGGTCCTCGCCCGAGGCCCTCGTCAAGGTCGAGGACGGGCGCGCCATGGTGCACCCCATCGCGGGCACCCGGCCGCGCGGCGCGACCCCGCAGGAGGACCAGGCACTCGCCGACGAGCTGCTCGCCGACCCCAAGGAGCGGGCCGAGCACCTGATGCTGGTCGACCTGGGCCGCAACGACCTGGGGCGCGTCTGCGAGCCGGGCTCGGTCGAGGTCGTCGACTTCATGTCCATCGAGCGGTACTCGCACGTCATGCACATCGTGTCGACGGTCACGGGACAGGTGGCCGAAGGGCACACCGCCTTCGACGTCCTCACGGCCTGCTTCCCCGCGGGCACCCTCTCCGGCGCCCCCAAGCCCCGCGCGATGCAGATCATCGACGAGCTCGAACCCTCCCGGCGCGGCCTGTACGGCGGGTGTGTCGGATATCTCGACTTCGCAGGCGACTCCGACACCGCCATCGCCATCCGCACCGCGCTCCTGCGCGAGGGCACGGCATACGTCCAGGCGGGCGCCGGGGTCGTCGCCGACTCCGACCCCGTGGCCGAGGACACCGAGTGCCGCAACAAGGCGGCGGCGGTCCTGCGGGCCATCCACACGGCGAACCGGCTGCGGCGTCCCGATGGACGTGAGGGATAGTGGAGGGGTGACTTCTGCCGTACCACCGCCCCGCACCCAGGCCGCCGACGCAGCCGATGCCGACGCCGAGCCCGAGACCCGGGCCCAGCGCAGCGGTCGCCGCAGCATCGCCGTGGCCCTGCTGTTCGGCGCGGTCGGCGCGGCCCTCACGCTGCTCGCGTCCCGCCAGACCTGGGCGCAGGGCACCGCTTCCGTGGCGGGCGGCGAGCTGCCGCTGAGCGCCACGGGCAGCGACGTCACGGGCGTGCCCGCGGCCCTGGCGATAGTGGGGCTCGCCGCGCTCGTCGCCGTCTTCGCCGTCCGCAAGGCCGGGCGGATGCTGGTCTCGCTGCTGCTCACGCTGAGCGGCGCGGGCACCGTGGCCGCCGCGCTCCTGGCCGCCGAGGACAGCAGCGCGCTCGACGAGAAGGCCGCGGAGGCCTCCGGCGACGCCGCCGCGACGATCGGTGATCTCAGCCACACGGCCTGGCCGTACGCCGCGGCGGGCGCGGGCCTGCTGCTCCTGATCGCCGGGCTGCTCGCCCTGACGTACGGCAGGTCCTGGCCCGCGATGTCGGGACGCTACGAACGCGACGGCGCGCCGCGCCCGCGCAAGGCGCCGCCCAAGGTCGACCCGGACCGCCCCGAAGACCTGTGGAAGGCCCTCGACCGCGGCGAGGACCCGACGCGCGAGGCATGACCCCGCGTCCGTACCCGCGCGCGCGTACGGGACAATGGAGCGGTGAGCGTTCGGCTCACCCCACGCATCACCACCACGCATACAGCAACGAGGAGCAAGTCATGGCGGGCACGAGCCACGGACACACCCCGGCCGCCTGGACCGGTGTCATCATCGCCTTCATCGGTTTCTGCGTATCGGGTGCCTTCATGGTGATGGCCAACCCGCTGGGCTTCTGGGCCGGCATGGTCATCATCGCCGCCGGTGGCGTCGTGGGCATGGTCATGCGTGCCGCGGGCCTCGGCCAGGTGAAGCGCCAGCGGCAGCCGCAGGGGCAGCTCGCGCACTCCGAGGGCTGAAGTCCTCACCGACGTACGAGGGAGGCGGTCCCGGCAGGTGCCGGGGCGGCCTCCTTTCGCGTTTCCCTGCCGGGCACGGGCCACCGCCGAAGGGCAGAATGCATCGGGTGAACGCTGAACCCGAGAGCGCGGCACCACCGACCGGCACCGCACTGCGGCGGCTCGCCGTGCCCGTCGGAGTGCTCGGCTCGGTGATCGCCGCCTTCGCCTACGTCGGGACGGTCGACCCGAATGAACCCGGCCACTACCCCACCTGTCCGCTGCTGCAGCTCACCGGCGTCTTCTGCCCCGGCTGCGGCGGACTGCGCAGCGCTCACGCCTTCATCCACGGAGACCTCACGACGGCACTGGGCGCCAACGCGCTCGCCGTCGTGGGCTACGGCCTCTTCGCGGTCGTGTGGACCCTCTGGGCGGCCCGCGCGGCGCGCGGGCGACGGCTGCGGATCGAGTTGGGGCCCGCACAGCTGTACGGGATCGGGGTGCTGATCGCCGTGTTCACCCTCGTACGCAATCTGCCGTTCGGGGCATGGCTGCACCCTTGATATTTCGAGAAACCGCAGGCAGCGGGGGTGCCAGGTGTCCAGGTCGTGGGACTGGCGTCAACCGGATGCGGGGCCTTCGCCCTCCTGCGGATACCATCGCAGTGACCATCGGAATGCCGGATGAGGCAGCCGAACAGCTTGAGGTTCAAACAAAAGCTTCACCGTCAGGGAAGGGGGCCGCTCGCGTGAGTGTGCTCGACGAGATCATCGACGGAGTCCGTGCCGACCTCGCGGAACGGCAGGCGCGCGTCAGCCTCGACGAGCTCAAGGAGCGCGCGGCCAAGGCTCCCGCGGCCAAGGACGGGGTCGCCGCGCTGCGTGGCGACGGCGTCAAGGTCATCTGCGAGGTCAAGCGCTCCAGCCCGTCCAAGGGCGCGCTCGCCGCGATCGCCGACCCGGCAGGGCTCGCCGCCGACTACGAAGCGGGCGGCGCCGCCGTCATCTCCGTGCTCACCGAGGAGCGCCGCTTCGGCGGTTCGCTCGCCGACCTGGAGGCCGTCCGGGCCAAGGTCGACATCCCGGTGCTCCGCAAGGACTTCATCGTCACCTCGTACCAGCTGTGGGAGGCGCGCGCGTACGGCGCCGACCTCGCCCTGCTGATCGTGGCCGCCCTGGAGCAGCCCGCCCTGGAGTCCCTCATCGAGCGCGCCCATTCGATCGGCCTCACGCCGATCGTCGAGGTGCACGACGAGGACGAGGCCGAGCGGGCCGTGGACGCGGGCGCGCGGGTCATCGGCGTCAACAACCGCGACCTCAAGACCCTTAAGGTCGACCGCTCCACCTTCGAGCGCGTCGCGCCCGAGCTGCCGGACAGCGTCGTCAAGATCGCCGAGTCCGGTGTGCGCGGGCCGCACGACCTCATCGCGTTCGCCAACGCGGGCGCCGACGCGGTGCTCGTGGGCGAGTCCCTGGTGACCGGCCGCGATCCGAAGGGCGCGGTCTCCGACCTGGTCGCCGCGGGCGCGCACCCTGCTCTCCGCCACGGGCGGAGCTGACCCCTCCCGATGACCGCCTTCGCCCGCCTCGCACCCGGCTGCCGCCCTCGCGGCTGCCGGGCGCCTGCGCGGCGCGTGCGGGGCCGCAGGGTGCGGTACGTCATCGGAGATGAGCCGGGTCAGGTGAACGGGATGCGATGGCCGAGCGCCCCGTCAGGGGCGCGGGGAACTGCGCGATCAGCCACGGCGTCGCGTCGGCCGGACGAATCGTCTGCCCTTCACGGCGCGTAGCCGTCCTCACCCCGGTGGGGCTTGCTCGCGCAGTTCCCCGCGCCCCTGGCGGGGTCGATCGCACCGCAGATCACCCATTCACGCCATGTGAGGTAGAGGCATGCCCAGCGAATTCTTCATCCCGGACCCGGAGGGTCAAGTCCCCACCGTCGAGGGCTACTTCGGCGCGTTCGGCGGCAAATTCATCCCGGAGGCCCTCGTCGCCGCCGTGGACGAGGTCGCCGTCGAGTACGACAAGGCCAAGAGCGACCCCGAGTTCGCCCGCGAGCTCGACGACCTCCTGGTCAACTACACCGGCCGCCCCAGCAGCCTCACCGAAGTGCCCCGGTTCGCCGAGCACGCCGGTGGCGCACGGGTCTTCCTCAAGCGCGAGGACCTGAACCACACCGGCTCGCACAAGATCAACAACGTGCTCGGCCAGGCCCTGCTCACCAAGCGCATGGGCAAGACCCGCGTCATCGCGGAGACCGGTGCCGGTCAGCACGGCGTCGCCACCGCCACCGCCTGCGCGCTCTTCGGCCTCGAATGCACCATCTACATGGGCGAGATCGACACCGAGCGCCAGGCCCTGAACGTGGCCCGCATGCGCATGCTCGGCGCCGAGGTCATCGCCGTGAAGTCCGGCAGCAGGACCCTGAAGGACGCCATCAACGAGGCGTTCCGCGACTGGGTCGCCAACGTGGACCGCACGCACTACCTCTTCGGGACCGTGGCGGGCCCGCACCCCTTCCCGGCCATGGTGCGCGACTTCCACCGCGTCATCGGGGTCGAGGCAAGGCGCCAGATCCTGGAGCGCGCGGGACGTCTTCCCGACGCCGCCGTCGCCTGTGTGGGCGGTGGCTCGAACGCCATCGGCCTCTTCCACGCCTTCATCCCGGACGCAGGCGTCCGGCTCATCGGGTGCGAGCCCGCGGGCCACGGCATCGAGACCGGCGAGCACGCGGCCACGCTGACCGCCGGTGAGCCGGGGATCCTGCACGGCTCGCGGTCGTACGTCCTCCAGGACGAGGAAGGGCAGATCACCGAGCCCTACTCGATCTCCGCCGGACTCGACTACCCGGGCATCGGCCCCGAGCACGCCTACCTCAAGGACAGCGGCCGCGGCGAGTACCGCGCGGTCACCGACGACGCGGCGATGCAGGCCCTGCGCCTCCTGTCGCGCACCGAGGGCATCATCCCGGCCATCGAGAGCGCCCACGCGCTCGCCGGGGCGATCGAGGTCGGCAAGGAGCTGGGCAAGGACGGGCTGATCATCATCAACCTGTCCGGGCGCGGCGACAAGGACATGGACACGGCCGCCCGCTACTTCGGCCTGTACGACACGGACGCCGCCGTCGAGGCGGACGCGGGCACCGGTGCCGCGGAGATCGAGGGGGACGCCAAGTGAGCGGCAACATCCAGCTGTTGGACGAGACCCTCGCCGCGGCCAGGTCCGAGGGCCGGTCCGCCCTCATCGCCTACCTCCCGGCCGGGTTCCCGACCGTGGACGGCGGCATCGCGGCCGTCAAGGCCGTCTTCGAGGGCGGCGCCGACGTCGTGGAGGTCGGTCTGCCGCACAGCGACCCCGTCCTCGACGGCCCCGTCATCCAGACCGCCGACGACATCGCGCTCAAGGCGGGCCTGAAGATCGCCGACGTGATGCGCACGGTGCGCGAGGCCTTTGAGGCGACCGGCAAGCCGGTGCTCGTCATGACGTACTGGAATCCGATCGACCGCTACGGCGTCGAGCGCTTCACCGCCGAGCTCGCCGAGGCGGGCGGCGCCGGGTGCATCCTGCCCGACCTGCCCGTCCAGGAGTCGGCGCTCTGGAGGGAGCACGCCGAGAAGCACGGCCTCGCGACGGTCTTCGTCGTCGCGCCGAGCAGCAAGGACGAGCGGCTCGCCACGATCACGGCGGCCGGTTCCGGCTTCGTGTACGCGGCCTCGCTGATGGGCGTCACGGGCACCCGCGCGTCCGTCGGCGAGCAGGCGCAGGAGCTGGTCCGGCGCACCAAGGCCACCACCGACCTGCCGGTCTGTGTCGGCCTCGGCGTCTCGAACGCCAGCCAGGCCGCCGAGGTCGCGGGCTTCGCCGACGGTGTGATCGTCGGCTCCGCCTTCGTCCAGCGGATGCTGGACGCCGAGGACGAGGCCGCGGGCCTCGTCGCCGTCCGTGAACTCGCGGGTGCTCTCGCCAAGGGAGTTCGCGGCACCGCGTAACTCGTATGGGTGGACCTGGGACCGGGGAGGCTGCTCGTGCCTCCCCGGTTCGTTGGCGGGGTGTGAGCGAGAAGAACCGTGAGGGAAAGCGCGCGGCCCGCGACCGGCTGGCGGAAGAGCGAGAGCGGCAGAAGTCGCGGGACAAGCAGCGCAGGGTGTTGATCGTGAGTGCCGCCGTCGTGGGCGTGCTCGCGCTCGCCGCCGTGGCCGGTCTGGTCGCTGCCAACTCGGGTGACGACAAGGAGACTTCGGGCCCCTTGTCCGCCCCCAAGGGAGCGAGCGGCGAGGATCAGCTCGCGATCCCCGTGGGCAAGGAGAGCGCCAAGTCCACCCTCACCATCTGGGAGGACTTCCGCTGCCCCGCCTGCAAGCAGTTCGAGGACACGTATCGCAAGACGATCCACGAGCTCACCGACAAGGGCCAGCTCAAGGTCGAGTATCACCTGGCCACGATCATCGACGGGAACATGGGCGGCAGCGGCTCCCTGCGCGCGGCCAACGCGGCGGCGTGCGCCCAGGACGCCGGGAAGTTCACTCCGTACCACGACGTGCTGTTCACGAACCAGCCCCCGGAGACGGACGACGCGTTCAGCAAGAACAGCAAGCTGATCGAGCTCGCGGGCGGGGTGGACGGCCTCGTCACCGACACCTTCAAGAAGTGCGTGGACGACGGCAAGCACGACAGCTGGGCCGACAAGTCGAACAAGGCGTTCCAGGAAGCGGGCCTGCAGGGCACGCCGAGCGTGCTGCTCGACGGCAAGAACATCTTCGGTGACCAGAAGAATCCGCTGACCCCGGCGAAGCTGAAGGCGAAGGTGGAGGAAGCCAACAAGGGCTAGCCGCGCCTCGGAGCGGGTCTCTCCGGGGCCTGTGCCGGGCCTGGCGCGAGCGTCTGTAATGAGCCCCTGTTATGGAGACGTAGCCGGGCTGGTTGCCTTGGGCACCGCCCGGCACGGTAGCGTCGGACCTGCCATGGACCTTGCCTTCATTCCCAGCCCGTCGCGCGGTGTGGTCGAACTCGGACCCATTCCGCTGCGCGGCTACGCGTTCTGCATCATCATCGGCGTCTTCGTCGCCGTCTGGCTCGGCAACAAGCGGTGGATCGCTCGCGGAGGCCGCCCAGGCACCGTGGCCGACATCTCCGTCTGGGCCGTGCCGTTCGGCCTCGTCGGCGGGCGTCTCTACCACGTGATCACGGATTACCAGCTGTACTTCAGCGAGGGCCGTGACTGGGTGGACGCCTTCAAGATCTGGGAGGGTGGCCTCGGTATCTGGGGCGCGATCGCGTTCGGCGCGGTCGGCGCCTGGATCGGCTGTCGCCGGCGCGGCATCCCGCTGCCGGCCTGGGCCGACGCCCTCGCCCCCGGCATCGCCTTCGCCCAGGCGATCGGCCGCTGGGGCAACTGGTTCAACCAGGAGCTGTACGGCAAGGCCACGGACCTGCCGTGGGCTCTGAAGATCACGTCGGCGGAGGACGGCCGGGTTCCCGGCACGTACCACCCGACGTTCCTCTACGAGTCGCTGTGGTGCATCGGCGTCGGCTTCCTGGTCATCTGGGCCGACCGCCGCTTCAAGCTGGGACACGGCCGGGCGTTCGCGCTGTACGTCGCGTCGTACTGCGCGGGCCGCGGCTGGATCGAGTACATGCGGGTCGACGACGCGCACCACGTCCTCGGTCTGCGGCTCAACGTATGGACCGCCATCGGCGTGTTCATCCTCGCCGTCGTGTACTTCGTGCTCTCCGCGCGGTCCCGCCCCGGGCGCGAGGAGATCGTCGAGCCCGTGCCTGCCGGTGAGGAAGCCGCGGAGGGCGACGACGCGAAGCCGTCCCTGGACAAGGACAAGGCCAAGGACAAGACCGACGACGCCGAAGCCTCTCCGGACACAGGGGACAAGGGCGAGGCCAAGGACAAGGACAAGGACGGAGCCGAGTCCGCCAAGAAGGGCTGACGCGCTCCCCGCCCAGTACGTCGATGGGGCTGCCGGATCACCGATCCGGCGGCCCCATCGCCATGAACCACGCATCGCTAGGGGCGCCGCCGCGCGAGCTCCAGAACCCGCTGCGCCCCCTCCACCACGGCCTTGTCCACGAAGGTGCCGTCCGGGAGCGCCAGGGCGCCCGACTCCGTCGTGGACGCCTTGACGATCCGCTCGGCGTGGTCGATCTCCTCCATGGTGGGGAGGTAGGCGCGTTCGATGGCGGGGAGCTGACGGGGGTGGATCGCGGCGCGGCCCAGGAAGCCCAGGGAACGGCCGTGCGCGCAGGATGCCGTCAGGCCCGCGATGTCACGGATGTCGGCGTAGACCGACTGCGCGGGCGGTGCCAGGCCCGCCGCCCGTGCGGCCACCACCACGCGCGCGCGAGGCCAGTCGAGGCCCGCCTCGTCACGTACTCCCAGGTCCGAGCGGAGATCCGCCTCGCCGATGGAGAGCCCGTGCAGGGCCGGGTGCGCGGTGGCGATGGCGAAGGCGTGCTCCAGGCCCACGGCCGATTCGATCAGGGCGTGCAGGGCGGGGGCGCCGCCGTCCGCGGGGGCCGAGCGCTCCGCGACGCGGACGACGTCGGCGGGGCAGGTCACCTTCGGCAGCCGCAGACCGGAGACCCCGGGCAGGTGCGCGATCGCCCGGAGGTCGGCATCGGCCAGGGGCCCGTCCAGGGCGTTCACGCGGACGTGGACCGGGACGGCGTGGGTGTCGGCGAGCAGTTCGGCCGTCGCCGCTCGCGCGTACTCCTTGCGGTCGGGGCCGACCGCGTCCTCCAGGTCGACGATGACGACGTCGGCGCCCGCGAGCAGCGCCTTCGCGACGACGGACGGCCGGTCTCCGGGCGCGTAGAGCCAGGTCAGAGGTGTGTCCTTCATAGCGCGCCCGCCTCGCGCAAGCCCGCGATCTCCCCGCCCGTCAGGCCCAGTTCGGTCAGCACGGCCTCGGTGTCCGCTCCGTGAGGGCGCCCGGCCCAGCTGATCGAGCCCGGGGTCTCGGAGAGGCGGAAGAGGACGTTCTGCATGCGCAGCGGGCCGAGCTCCGGGTCGTCGACCGTGGTGACGCTGTCCAGGGCCGCGTACTGGGGGTCGGTCATGACGTCGCGTACGTCCTGGATGGGGGCGACCGCCGCCTCCGCCTTCTCGAAGGCCTCGATCACCTCCGCGCGGGTGTGCCGTGCGATCCAGCCGCCGACCGCCCCGTCGAGCACGTCCGCGTGGGCCGCGCGGTCCGCGCCCGACGCGAACCAGGGCTCGGCGATCAGCTCCGGGCGGCCCACCAGGCGCATCACGCGCTCGGCGATCGACTGGGCGGACGTGGAGACGGCGACCCAACTGCCGTCCGCCGTGCGGTAGGTGTTGCGGGGCGCGTTGTTGGTGGAGCGGTTGCCGGTGCGGGGCTGCACGTGGCCCAGCTGGTCGTACCAGAGCGGCTGCGGTCCGAGGACCGTGAGGATCGGCTCGATGATCGCCATGTCCACCACCTGGCCCTTGCCCGTTCGGTCGCGGGCCGCGAGCGCCGTCATCACCGCGTACGCCGTGGCGAGACCCGCGATCGAGTCGGCGAGGCCGAAGGGCGGCAGGGTCGGCGGCCCGTCCGGCTCGCCGGTGATCGCGGCGAATCCGCTCATCGCCTCGGCGAGCGTGCCGAAGCCGGGGCGGCGGGAGTACGGGCCGAACTGCCCGAAGCCCGTGACGCGGGTCAGGACGAGGCGGGGGTTCGCCGTGCTCAGCTCCTCCCAGCCCAGGTCCCACTTCTCCAGGGTCCCCGGGCGGAAGTTCTCGACGATCACATCCGCGGTGGCGGCCAGGCGCAGGAGGGTCTCGCGGCCGCCCGGTGCGGAGAGGTCGAGCGTCATCGTGCGCTTGTTCCGGCCCAGGAGCTTCCACCACAGGCCGACGCCGTCCTTCGACGGGCCGTGTCCGCGGGACGGGTCGGGTTTGCGCGGGTGCTCGATCTTGATGACCTCCGCGCCGAAGTCGCCGAGCATCGTGGCGGCGAGCGGGCCCGCGAAGAGTGTCGCCAGGTCGAGGACGCGGAGGCCGTCGAGAGGTGGGGTCATGACGCGCCGCCGTTCGTCTGGGTGTCGATCTCGGAGCGGTACGGCATGGACGCCGAGGCCCCCGGGCGCTGGACGGAGAGCGCGGCCGCCGACGACGCCCACGCGAGCGCCTCCGGCACGGAGCCGCCCTCGGCAAGGGCCACCGCGAGGGTGCCGACGAACGTGTCGCCCGCGCCGGTCGTGTCCACGGCGGTGACGTGCGGGGCCTCCACCATGACCGGCTCCGCGCCACGGGCCGCGTACAGGCTGCCGCGCGCGCCGAGCGTGACGACGACTTCGGGGACCTGGGAGAGCAGCGACCGGGCGGCGGACCGCGGGTCGGTCAGGCCGGTGAGGGTGGCCGCCTCGTGCTCGTTCGGGACCAACAGGTCGGTGGCGGCGAGGAGTTCGGGAGGCAGGGGTTGGGCGGGTGCCGGGGTGAGGATGGTGCGCACGCCGTGCCTGCGGGCGGCCTGCGCGGCGGCGAGCACCCCCTCCACGGGGATCTCCAGCTGGAGCAGGAGGGTGTCGGCGGAGGTGATCAGGCCCTCGTCACCGGGGGCGAGCGCGGTGAGCGTGGCGTTGGCGCCGGGGATGACGACGATGGCGTTGCCTCCCTCGTCGTCGACCACGATGTGCGCGGTGCCGGTGGCCGCGGTGTCGACCGTGCGCAGCAGGTCGGTGTCGACTCCGGAGTGGTCGAGCGCGGTGCGCAGCTGGGTGCCGAAGGCGTCGGCGCCGACCGCGCCGATCATCGACACGGCGTCGGCGCCCGCGCGGGCCGCCGCGACGGCCTGGTTGGCGCCCTTGCCGCCGGGGAGCGTACGGAACTCGCGCCCGGTGACGGTCTCTCCGCGCTGCGGTGCCTTGGCGACGTACGCGACGAGGTCCATGTTCGTGCTGCCGAGCACGGCGATGTGGGTCATGGGCGGGGGGTCTCCTGGATCTCCTGGGGCTGCTGGGTCTGCTGGGCGAGTTCGGTGGTCAGGGCGAGTTCGGTGGTGAGGTCCGCGAGGGTGTCGAAGCCGATGCCGTCGAAGCCGGGGACGGAGCTGGCGAGGCGGTTCTTGAGGGGGGACGTCCAGCGGTCGGGCAGCGCGTCCGGGTGGCCCGCGAGCAGGCCCGCGATCGAGCCCGCGGTCGCGCCGTTCGAGTCGGTGTCCCAGCCACCGGAGACCGCGCGGGTGATGGAGCCGGTGAAGTCGCCTTCCGCGTGGGTGAGGGCGGCGGCCAGGAGGGCGGCGTTGGGGATGACGTGTACCCAGTGGTGGTGGCCGTAGGCGGCGTGCAGCTCGTCGACCACGTGGTCGAAGTCCGCTGTTCTCGTGGCCAGTTGGATGCTGTGGCGTACCGCTCGGGCCAGGCGCGAGTCCGGTGGGACGACGGTGAGGCCCGTGCGGAGGCAGTGGTGGACGTCTCCGGTGCCTGCCGCCGCCTCGGCGATGGTGGCCGCCGCGAACATCGCTCCGTACACGCCGTTGGCGGTGTGCGTGAGGCACGCGTCGCGGTACGCGCTGTCGGCTGCCGCCGTGGGGGCGCCGGGGTGGGTCCAGCCGTGGACGTCGGCGCGGATCAGGGCGCCGATCCATTCGCGGAAGGGGTTGTGGTGGGTGGCGGTGTGCGGGGGCTCGATGCCGCTTAGGAGGTTGCGGTAGGCGATGCGTTCGGCGGTGAAGGTGCGGGCCGCGGGGAGCTCGTCCAGCCAGAGCCTTGCCACGTCCGTGGTGGTGAAGTCGCTGCCGTGGCGTTGGAGGAGGCGGAGGTTGAGGAGGGGGTAGTTGAGGTCGTCGTCCTCGGGCATGCCGTTGATGTTTTCGGCGAGGGAGTTTTGCGCGGAGCGCTTGTTCCAGGGGTGGGCCTCTCGGAGTTCCCTCGGGACACCTCTTTCCGTGAACCAGGTGCTCAGGGGCCAGTTGCCTGCGGCTTGGGCGAGGCTTCTGATGGCGGTGAGGGGGAGCTTCTCCACTGGTTTGCCCAGGAGGCAGCCTGCTGCTCTGCCTAGCCAGGCGGCGTGCAGGCGGTGACGTAGGGCTTCTTTTTCCCCGCGGTGGCTCATCAGCGCGCTCCGCGCGCGGGCGCCCCTTCCCGAAACCGCCTGCCGCGGGGCCTTGTTCTCCGGTGCGGGCCGGTGGGTGGCGTTGTGCCCACCCGTTCCGCCCTGCGGAACGCCTGCCCACAACGCGGGCGGCTGCGACAGTTCGGTCAGTAGCTCCTCCGCCAAAGCCCGTAGCTGGGGAGCGGGGGGTGTTGGGGACGCGCCTGCTCTGGCTGGGGCCAGGTGGCCGCCTGCCGTCAGCCAGCGGGACTTGATGGCCTCGACGTCCTTGCCCTCCTCCTCCGCCTGGCGGAGTTCGTGGCCCACCAAGTCCTCCGGCTGGACCCAGGTGAGGCGGATCATGGGGTGGCCGTCAGGGTCGCGTAGGCCGACTCGTGGGCGCGGCGGCGCCGTACGTCGCGGGTGAAGATCTCCTGGGTGACCTCCGTGAGCGTCCTCGCGGGGGCGTGCAGGTCCAGGCGGCTCGCCTCCGCGACCGTCTTCGCCCACTCGGGCGGTGCGCCCGAGCCCAGGGCGCCCGCGATCGCGCCGCTCATCGTGGCGATGGAGTCGCAGTCGCGGCCGTAGTTGACCGAGCCGAGGACCGTGTGGCGGTAGTCGCCGTCGCCCACCAGGAGCATGCCGAGCGCGATCGGGAGTTCCTCGATGGCGTGCAGGCGGGAGGGGCGGCGGGCGCCGAGGGACGGGGCGCGGTAGTCCGTGCCGACCGTGTCGAAGGGGGTGACCGCGGTGCGGAGGGGAACGAGCGCCGACTCGAAGTCCCGGTGGTGGGCGGCCACTTCGGCCACCGACTCGATCGCGGCCCGCGTTCCGTCCTTCGCGAGACAGAGCGCGGTGTCGATCACCGAGGTCGGCGTCGCACCCGGCGCGCAGGCCGCCGCCACCGCCGCCGCGAAGACCGCGGCCGCCTCACGTCCGTACGACGACTGGTGCGCGCCCGCGATGTCGAGGGCCTCGGCGTACGCACCCTCCGGGTTCGCGGCGTTGACCAGGCCGACCGGCGCCATGTACATCGCCGCACCGCAGTTGACGATGTTGCCGGTGCCCGCCTCGCGCGGGTCGACGTGGCCGTAGTGGATGCGGGCGACGATCCATTTCTCGGCGAGGAAGATCCGGTGGAGGGGGATCGTCTCCGATTCGAGTTCCGGGATCCAGCGGGGGTTCGTCATGAGGTCGGGGACCAGGTGGTCGGCGACCGCGTAGGCGTCCAAGTGGTCGCGGACGGCGGCGTACACGCGGATGAGCGCGTGCGTCATCAAGGTGTCGTCGGTGACGTTCCCGTCGCCCTTGTGGTACGGCGCGATGGGGCGGGCGGTGCGCCATCGGTCGCCGTTCCAGGGGCCGACGATGCCGTGTACGCGACCGCCGTGCCGCTCGACGATCTGCTCGGGGGAGTAGCCCTCGACCGGGCCGCCGATTGCGTCGCCGACGGCGGCTCCTACCAGGCAGGCGGTGATGCGCTCGGGGAGGGGCAGGTCGGTGGGAGGCAGTTCAGCGGGGCGCGTCCGGGGCGTTGATGGCGTCATGTCGGAATTGTCCTCCCGGAGTGGTCAGTTCCGTGGCTGCCAGGCGCCCGGCGAGTTCCACCAGGTCCGTGCCCGCGAGGCGGGGCAGGGCGCAGCCGGAGAGAGTGCGGCAGGCGTCGCGCCAGGCCTCGGGGATGGCGGAGGCCGTGCCGAGCGCACCGGTCAGCGCGCCGGCCAGGGCGGGGGCGGAGTCGGCCACGCGGGAGAGGCAGGCGGCGGCGGGCACCGCGTCGCGGATGCGGCCGCGGGCCGCGGTGGTCAGGGCGAGGGCGACCGGGACGGTCTCGGCGGCGGCGATGCCGTAGCTGTAGACGTGGTCGACGATCTGGTGTTCCAGGAGGGGGACGAGGCCGAACGCGCCGTCCTCCTCCGCCTGGGTGCGGGCGAGTTTGACGGCGTGCCAGGCGTTGCGGCCGATCTCGGTGTGTTCGGGGAGCTGGGCAAGCGCGGCGTCCACCGTCGCGTCGACGTCCCAGCCGCCCAGTGCCGCCGCGATCGCCGCGGCCATGGCGCGGGCGCCGTGCACGCCGTCGCCGTCCTGGGTGTAGCGGGCGTCGAACTCGGCCAGTGCGGCGGCCTGTTCGGGGTCGCCCGGGTGGACCAGGGCGAGGACGCAGGCGCGTACGCAGGCGGCGTCGTCGAAGAAGTGGGGGTTGTCGTGACCGGTGGCGGGTGGGCGCAGTCCTGCGGCGAGGTTGCCGAGGCCTGCGCGGACGGAGATGCGGGCGCGGAGGGGGAGCACCGCGGACTCGACCTCGGGGGCGCGGGCCGCTGCTGCGGCGATTTCGCCGGCGAGGGTGTTCCAGGCGCGGTCCAGGGCCGCGTGGACCCTGCGGTCCCGGGGCAGCTGGGGGGCCGGCGTCCCGTCCGCTGCGCGGAGCAGTGCCTCGGCGGTGAAGGCCGCCCATTCGGCGTCGTCCGAGGGGCCGAGGCGGAGGGGTTCCGGGGGCTGGTTCAGGGCGATGGGGACGGGGAGGGTGGTGGTGGCGTTCTGCTCGGCGAAGGTGTCCAGCTCGCGGGTCAGCCTGCGGGTCCACTCGGGCATGCGGGCTGCGCGGTGCCTGGCCGCGGGCCAACCGGCGGCGTCGCCTGCGGCGAGGCCAAGGAGCAGGCCCGCGATTTTCTGAGCGCGTGGTTCATCGGCGCCCGGCATCAAGGGCTGTGCCCACCCGTTCCGTCGGCCCACAGCGGGGACGGCTGCGGGGTGAACGGGTGGGTGGGAGGGAGAGATCCGCCGCGAAGCGGCGGGCTTGTCCGCGCTCACGAGACCCCCAGGTCAGAAACGAGCAACTCCGCCACATCCAGCACGTGGTGGCCCCGCATGGAAGGCAGGCAGCTGCCCCGCGCCGGGCCGATCGCCGCCGCCCACGGCAGGGGGATCGCCGAGACCCCGCAGGATGCGCCGGACAACGCCCCAGCCACAGCGGCAGTCGTATCCGCGTCCCGCCCCATGTTGACGGCGGTCAACACCGCGTCGGGGAACCGGCCCGAGGCCGACGCGTACGCCCCGAAGGCGAGCCCCACCGCCTCGGGGGCGAGGTCGGTCCAGGGATAGCCGCCGATCACCACGGCGGAGCGCACCGCCCGCTCCCCCCGATGCGCCACCGCTACCGCCCGCCGCAGCGAACGGGACGTCCAGCAGTCCATCGGGATGACGGACAGGGCCGCGGCCACCACGGAGTGCACCGGCGCCCCGCCCATCGCCGCCGCGACCCCCGCGGCCACCGCCTGCCCGCCGTAGATGCCCTCGCCGTCATGGCTGACCGAGCCGTCGATCGCGACGAGCCGGGCCGCTTCGGCCGGGCGGCCCGGGGCGAAGACCCCGAACGGGGCGGCCCGCATCGCGAGGCCGTCGCTCCACGCGTGCCGGTGCTGCGCCGAGATGGGCGCCGCGAGGCCGCGGCGCAGGTTCTCCAGCGTGCCGCGTTCGCTGAAGCCCGCGCCGCGGAAGGGGCCTTCGTCGAGGTCCGCGATCCACTCGTGCCAGGCCGCCTCGACATGCGCGACGGTGAGCGCGGAGCCGTGCCGGGCGAGGAGGAGCCCCGAGAAGATCGCGTACTCGGTGTCGTCCGTGCCCGCCGGATGTTCGGCGACGTACCCGGTGATGCGTCCCCAACGGCGGCGGATCTCCGACGGCTTCATGTTCTCGGCGGGCGCGCCCAGCGCGTCGCCGACCGCGAGGCCGAGGAGGGCGCCGCGCGCCCGCTCGCTCAGGCCGATCGCTCCTGTCACACCGGTCAAGCTCGTCATGCTGTGCCTCTCTGGTGCCGAGACGTTGCGGGTATCTCTGCCACGCGGCGCCCCTGAGGCGAGCATCCGTGCCGCCGACGTCACCCCTCCGACGCATGCGCTCACCGGTTCGACAGACGCTTGTTCATGCAGGTAAGTACGGCCTTCCTTGCTGGCGAGGGCGATTTTTCGCGCGTACTTTCGAGATCGTCCAAGCACTGAGGGGGCCCACCATGGCGATCATCGAGACCGAAGCGACGCTGCACGAGGCGCATCGCGACAACCACACCCACCGCGACGTCAACGGCGGCTGGCTGCGCCCCGCCGTCTTCGGCGCGATGGACGGCCTGGTGTCCAACCTGGCCCTGATGACCGGTGTCGCGGGCGGAGCCGTCTCGCAGCAGACCATCGTCGTCACGGGCCTGGTCGGCCTCGCCGCGGGCGCCTTCTCCATGGCGGCGGGCGAGTACACCTCCGTCGCCTCGCAGCGTGAGCTCGTCCAGGCCGAACTCGACGTGGAGCGGCGGGAGTTGCGCAAGCACCCGGCGGACGAGGAGAAGGAGCTCGCCGCGCTGTACGAGTCGCGTGGCGTCGAGCCCGGACTCGCCCGCGAGGTCGCCAAGCAGCTGTCCAAGGATCCCGAGCAGGCCCTGGAGATCCACGCGCGCGAGGAGCTGGGCATCGATCCCGGCGATCTGCCCTCGCCGACCGTCGCCGCGGTCTCCTCCTTCGGCGCCTTCGCGCTCGGCGCCCTGCTTCCCGTACTGCCGTATCTGCTCGGTGCCGACACGTTCCTGCCGGCGCTGCTTCTCGCGCTGATCGGGCTCTTCGCCTGCGGTGCGGTGGTGGCGAAGGTGACCGCGCGTTCCTGGTGGTTCAGCGGACTCCGGCAGCTCGCGCTCGGTGGCGCCGCGGCCGGTGTGACGTACGCCCTGGGCAGCTTGTTCGGTACCGCCGTAGGATGAACTCTTGCAGTCCTATGCGGGGCCATGCATAAGTAGTCGTTACTCGGCGGTTTCGAGTCCTTAACCACCGGGCATGAGCCGTAAGCGCTGCGGGCAATGAGGCCTGTGCCGCTCTCGGGCCCTCGGTCATGGATCTGTCCGCGTTGGTCCCCTCTTTGTCGCTCTCCACACCTATGAGCGATGTCCACATGGTGGAATGAGCTATCCGCTTTTCGAGAAGCGTTCCATCATGTAACCTGCACGAAATTTCGCCTGGGCCAACGTCGTCCCTCGCTTTTTGCCTATGCCACGACGACGACGGGAGAGCCAATGCGTACGCACGCCTGGTCGCCCATGGACGGTCGCCCCGCCCCTCAGGGCATGTACGACCCCCGTAACGAGCACGACGCCTGTGGTGTCGGGTTCGTGGCCACCCTCACCGGTGTAGCCAGCCATGAGCTGGTCGAACAGGCGCTGACCGTACTGCGCAATCTCGAACACCGTGGTGCCACCGGCTCCGAGCCGGACTCCGGCGACGGCGCCGGAATCCTGCTCCAGGTCCCGGACGCCTTCCTGCGCGAGGTCACCGGCTTCGCGCTCCCCGAGGCCGGCGCGTACGCCGTCGGCATCGCTTTCCTGCCGGTCGACACGGCGGGCACGACCGATGCCGCCGTCTCACAGATCGAGACGATCGCTTCCGAGGAAGGCCTGACGGTCCTCGGCTGGCGCGACGTTCCCGTCGCCCCCGAGCTGCTCGGAGCCACCGCACGCTCGACGATGCCGGTCTTCCGGCAGATCTTCGTGGCCGACGGCGAGAGCTCCGGCGTCGCGCTCGACCGCAAGGCCTTCGTGCTGCGCAAGCGCGCCGAGCGTGAGGCAGGGACGTACTTCCCCTCGCTCTCCGCCCGGACCATCGTCTACAAGGGCATGCTGACCACCGGCCAGCTGGAGCCGTTCTTCCCCGACCTGTCCGACCGCCGTTTCGCCACGGCCGTCGCGCTCGTCCACTCGCGCTTCTCCACGAACACGTTCCCGAGCTGGCCGCTCGCGCACCCGTACCGCTTCGTCGCGCACAACGGCGAGATCAACACGGTCAAGGGCAACCGGAACTGGATGCGGGCGCGCGAGTCGCAGCTCGCCTCCGGCCTGTTCGCCTCCGCCAATGAAGCCAGCACCGACAAGCTGGATCGCGTCTTCCCCATCTGTACCCCGGACGCGTCCGACTCGGCGTCCTTCGACGAGGTGCTCGAACTCCTCCACCTCGGCGGCCGTTCGCTTCCGCACTCGGTCCTGATGATGATCCCCGAGGCGTGGGAGAACCACGGCTCGATGGACCCGGCCCGCCGCGCCTTCTACCAGTACCACTCCACGATGATGGAGCCCTGGGACGGCCCGGCCTGTGTCACCTTCACCGACGGCACCCAGGTCGGCGCCGTTCTCGACCGCAACGGCCTGCGTCCAGGGCGCTACTGGGTCACCGACGACGGCCTCGTCGTCCTCGGCTCCGAGGTCGGCGTCCTCGACATCGACCCCGCGAAGGTCGTCCGCAAGGGCCGCCTGCAGCCCGGCAGGATGTTCCTCGTCGACACCGCCGAGCACCGCATCGTCGAGGACGACGAGATCAAGGCCGCCCTCGCCGCGGAGAACCCGTACCAGGACTGGCTGGAAGCCGGCGAGATCGAGCTCTCCGACCTGCCCGAGCGCGAGCACATCGTGCACACGCACGCCTCCGTCACGCGCCGCCAGCAGACCTTCGGCTACACCGAGGAAGAGCTGCGCGTCATCCTCGCGCCGATGGCCAAGTCCGGCGGCGAGCCGCTCGGCTCGATGGGCACGGACACGCCGATCGCGGCCCTCTCCGAGCGCCCGCGGCTGATCTTCGACTACTTCACGCAGCTGTTCGCGCAGGTCACCAACCCGCCGCTCGACGCCATCCGTGAAGAGCTCGTCACCTCGCTGCACTCCTCGCTCGGCCCGCAGGGCAACATCCTGGAGCCGACCGCCGCGACCTGTCGCAGCGTCACGCTGCCCTTCCCGGTGATCGACAACGACGAGCTCGCCAAGCTCATCCACATCAACGCCGACGGCGACATGCCCGGCATGACGGCCGCGACCCTCTCCGGTCTCTACCGCGTCAGCGGCGGCGGCGACGCCCTCGCCGCCCGCATCGAGGAGATCTGCACCGAGGCCGACGCCGCCATAGAGGCCGGCGCCCGCCTGATCGTGCTCTCCGACCGGCACTCCGACGCCGAGCACGCGCCGATCCCCTCGCTGCTGCTCACCGCGGCCGTCCACCACCACCTCATCCGCACGAAGCAGCGCACCCAGGTGGGCCTGCTCGTCGAGGCGGGCGACGTCCGCGAGGTCCACCACGTGGCCCTCCTCATCGGCTACGGCGCCGCGGCCGTCAACCCGTACCTCGCCATGGAGTCGGTGGAGGACCTCGTCCGCGCCGGGACCTTCCTGCCTGGCATGGAAGCCGAGCAGGCCATCCGGAACCTGATCTACGCGCTCGGCAAGGGCGTCCTGAAGGTCATGTCCAAGATGGGCATCTCGACCGTCGCCTCCTACCGCGGCGCGCAGGTCTTCGAGGCCGTCGGCCTCCAGGAGAACTTCGTCGCGAAGTACTTCGTCGGCACGACCTCCAAGATCGGCGGAGTCGGCATCGACGTCGTCGCGCAGGAGGTCGCCGCCCGGCACGCCAAGGCGTACCCGGTCTCCGGCATCGCCTCCGCGCACCGCGCGCTCGACATAGGCGGTGAGTACCAGTGGCGCCGCGAGGGCGAGCCGCACCTCTTCGACCCGGAGACGGTCTTCCGCCTCCAGCACTCCACGCGCAACCGCCGCTACGACATCTTCAAGAAGTACACGGACCGCGTGAACGAGCAGTCCGAGCGCCTCATGACGCTGCGCGGCCTGTTCAACCTGAAGTCGGACCGCCCCTCGATCTCCATCGACGAGGTCGAGTCGGCCGCCGACATCGTCAAGCGGTTCTCGACCGGCGCCATGTCGTACGGCTCGATCTCCCGCGAGGCGCACGAGACGCTCGCCATCGCCATGAACCAGCTGGGCGGCAAGTCCAACACCGGTGAGGGCGGCGAGGACGCGGAGCGCCTGTACGACCCGGCCCGCCGCTCGTCCATCAAGCAGGTCGCCTCCGGCCGCTTCGGCGTGACCTCCGAGTACCTGGTCAACGCGGACGACATCCAGATCAAGATGGCCCAGGGCGCCAAGCCCGGCGAGGGCGGCCAGCTGCCGGGTCACAAGGTCTACCCGTGGGTCGCCAAGACGCGTCACTCGACGCCGGGCGTGGGCCTGATCTCCCCGCCGCCGCACCACGACATCTACTCGATCGAGGACCTGGCCCAGCTGATCCACGACCTGAAGAACGCGAACCCGCAGGCGCGGATTCACGTGAAGCTGGTCTCCGAGGTCGGCGTCGGCACGGTCGCCGCGGGTGTCTCCAAGGCGCACGCGGACGTCGTGCTCATCTCCGGCCACGACGGCGGTACGGGCGCGTCCCCGCTCACCTCGCTCAAGCACGCGGGCGGCCCCTGGGAGCTCGGCCTCGCCGAGACCCAGCAGACACTCCTGCTCAACGGCCTGCGCGACCGCATCGTGGTGCAGACCGACGGCCAGCTCAAGACCGGCCGTGACGTCGTCATCGCCGCGCTGCTCGGCGCCGAGGAGTTCGGTTTCGCGACCGCGCCGCTCGTCGTCTCCGGCTGCGTCATGATGCGCGTCTGCCACCTGGACACCTGCCCGGTCGGCATCGCCACGCAGAACCCGGCGCTGCGCGAGCGGTTCTCCGGCAAGGCCGAGTACATCGTCAACTTCTTCGAGTTCATCGCCGAAGAGGTCCGCGAGATCCTCGCCGAGCTCGGCTTCCGCACCATCGAGGAGGCCGTCGGCCACGCCGAACTCCTCGACACCGAGCGCGCCGTGAACCACTGGAAGGCGCAGGGCCTCGACCTGGAGCCCCTCTTCCACGTGCCGTCGCTGCCCGGCGGCGCCGTGCGCCACCAGATCGCGGTCCAGGACCACGGCCTGGAGAAGGCGCTCGACAACGAGCTGATCAAGCTCGCCGCCGACGCGCTCTCCGCCTCCAGCGCGACCGACGCCCAGCCGGTCCGCGCCCAGGTCGCGATCCGCAACATCAACCGCACGGTCGGCACCATGCTCGGCCACGAGGTGACGAAGAAGTTCGGTGGCGCGGGCCTGCCCGACGACACCATCGACATCACCTTCACCGGCTCGGCGGGCCAGTCGTTCGGCGCGTTCGTGCCGCGCGGTGTGACCCTGCGCCTGGAGGGCGACGCCAACGACTACGTCGGCAAGGGCCTCTCCGGCGGCCGGATCATCGTCCGCCCGGACCGCGGCGCCGACCACCTCGCCGAGTACTCGACGATCGCGGGCAACACCATCGCGTACGGCGCGACCGGCGGCGAGCTGTTCCTCCGCGGCCGCACGGGCGAGCGGTTCTGCGTCCGCAACTCCGGCGCGACGGTCGTGTCCGAGGGCGTGGGCGACCACGGCTGCGAGTACATGACCGGTGGCCACGCGGTGGTCCTCGGCGAGACGGGACGCAACTTCGCGGCCGGCATGTCCGGCGGCATCGCGTACGTCATCGATCTCGACCGGGACAACGTCAACTCCGGCAACCTGGGCGCCGTCGAGGCCCTGGACGACTCCGACAAGCAGTGGCTGCACGACGTCGTGCGCCGCCACCAGGAGGAGACCGGGTCGACCGTCGCCGAGAAGCTGCTCGCCGAGTGGGATTCCGCCGTGGAGCGCTTCAGCAGGATCATCCCCAGCACGTACAAGGCAGTGCTCGCCGCCAAGGACGCCGCCGAGCGAGACGGTCTCTCCGAGACCGAGATCACCGAGAAGATGATGGAGGCGGCGACCAATGGCTGATCCCAAGGGCTTTTTGAACCATGGCCGCGAGGTCGCGAAGACCCGCCCGGTCGGCGAGCGCGTCCAGGACTGGAACGAGGTCTACGTTCCGGGCTCCCTCCTCCCGATCATCTCCAAGCAGGCGTCGCGCTGCATGGACTGCGGCATCCCGTTCTGCCACCAGGGCTGTCCGCTGGGCAACCTGATCCCCGAGTGGAACGACTTCGCGTACCGCGAGGACTGGTCGGCCGCCTCCGAGCGGCTGCACGCCACGAACAACTTCCCGGAGTTCACCGGGCGCCTGTGCCCGGCGCCCTGTGAGTCGGCGTGCGTGCTCGGCATCAACCAGCCCGCCGTCACCATCAAGAACGTCGAAGTCTCGATCATCGACAAGGCCTGGGACGCCAACGACGTGCTGCCCCAGGCGCCCGACCGGCTCTCCGGCAAGACCGTCGCCGTCATCGGCTCCGGCCCGGCCGGTCTGGCCGCCGCCCAGCAGCTGACCCGGGCCGGTCACACGGTCGTCGTGTACGAGCGCGCCGACCGCATCGGCGGCCTCCTGCGCTACGGCATCCCCGAGTTCAAGATGGAGAAGCGCCACATCAACCGCCGCATCGAGCAGATGCGCGCGGAGGGCACCAAGTTCCGTACGGGCGTGGAGATCGGCCGCGACATCGACGCGGTGAAGCTGCGCAAGCGGCACGACGCGGTGGTCATCGCCGCGGGCGCCACGATGGCACGCGATCTCCCGGTCCCCGGCCGTGAGCTCAAGGGTGTCTACCAGGCGATGGAGTACCTGCCCCTGGCCAACAAGGTCCAGGAGGGCGACTACGTCACCACGCCCGTCTCCGCCGAGGGCAAGCACGTCGTGGTCATCGGCGGCGGCGACACCGGCGCGGACTGCGTGGGCACGGCGCACCGCCAGGGCGCGGCGTCCGTGACGCAGCTGGAGATCATGCCGCGGCCGGGCGAGGAGCGGAACCCGAACCAGCCGTGGCCGACCTTCCCGATGCTGTACAAGGTCACGTCCGCGCACGAGGAGGGCGGCGAGCGGGTCTACTCCGTCTCGACCACCCACTTCGAGGGCGACGAGGACGGCAACGTCCAGTTCCTGCACCTCATCGAGGTCGAGTTCATCGACGGCAAGCTGACGCAGAAGCCGGGCACGGAGCGCAAGATCCCCGCCCAGCTGGTCACCCTTGCGATGGGCTTCACGGGTACGGACCGCGAGAACGGCCTGGTGGACCAGTTCTCCCTGGACCTCGACGAGCGGGGCAACGTCGCCCGCGACGCCGAGTTCCAGACGAACGTCCCCGGTGTCTTCGTGGCCGGTGACGCGGGCCGCGGGCAGTCGCTCATCGTCTGGGCGATCGCCGAGGGCCGTTCCGCCGCGCGGGGCGTGGACCGATTCCTGACCGGTGCGAGCGACCTGCCGTCGCCGATTCGACCCACGGACCGTTCTCTGATGGTCTAGTCCCTGCGGCACAACCCCATATTCGTCCCGTACAACGGCGTACGGAACTGATGCGACGCCCGCCTTGTCCCCGACCGGACCAGGGCGGGCGTCGTGGCGTTTCCAGGCCGCGGTGGCGTACCCGTGCGTTGCAGTGCGCGCAACGTGCATTGCTTGCAACGCAAATCACGTTTCGGCCCCGCTTAGCCGAATGGGTCTAGACCGCACCGAGCCCCTGTGTCCACAATCGCTCCCACAAACGGATCGGCGCAGGAACCAGCACGAACCCATGAGGGGGCCGGTATGAAGCGACGGGTCATCGCGGCAAGTATCGCCATGACGCTCGGACTGACCGCGACGGCATGCGGCAGCGATGACGGGAGCGACAGCGGCGACAAGGCCACCGACGGCAAGGGCAAGACCCTCACCGTATGGATCATGGAGGGGACCAACCCCGACGCCAGGCCCTTCTTCAAGGAGGCCGAGAAGGCGTTCCAGAAGAAGACCGGCGCCAAGATCCACGTCGAGTACCAGCAGTGGGCCACCGCGCAGAAGAAGTTCACCACCGCCATCGAGGGCGGCGCGGACCAGGTCCCGGACGTGGCCGAGGTCGGTACGACCTGGGTGCCGCAGTTCGCCGAGACCGACGCGCTCGTCGACGTGACCGACGAGGTCAAGAAGTCGGGTCTCAACGACGACCTCGTCGAGGGCCTCGCGGACGCGGGCACGCTCGACGGCAAGCAGTACGGCATGCCGTGGTACGCGGGCGTACGCAGCATCGTCTACCGCAAGGACATCTTCGAGAAGCACGACCTGAAGGCACCGACCACCTGGAAGGAGCTCCAGTCCGCGGCCAAGACGCTGAAGGACAAGGAGCCCAAGATGATCCCCTTCCCGGTCGCGGGCGGCGCCGAAATGTTCGCCACCCCCTTCATCTGGGGCGCCGGAGGCGAACTCGCCACGGAGCAGGGCGGCAAGTGGAAGTCGGGGATCAACTCCCCGGAGGCCGTGAAGGGTATCGAGTTCTACACCGGCCTCGCCACCAAGGACAAGGTCTCCCCGGCCAAGGTCAACACCTGGACGGAGAAGGAGGTCGGCGACGCCTGGGGCAAGGGCGAGGTCGCCATGTCCGTCAACGGCAACTGGACCCCGAAGGCCATCGTCGAGGCCAACCCGGACCTCAAGGGCAAGCTCGGCGCCGTGCCGATCCCCGGCCAGAGTGGCGGCATGAGCAAGTCGTTCCTCGGCGGCTCCTACCTGTCCACGTTCAACACGGACAAGAAGGACCTCGCCTGGGAGTTCGTGAAGATGCTGACCACCGGTGACTTCGCGGCCAAGTGGGCCGAGGAGACCAACTACTTCCCGGGTCAGAACTCCGAGCTGAAGAAGATCGAGGCGAAGAAGGACCCGCTGGTCGAGCCGTTCGCCAAGCAGATGCTGGAGGCCGGCGCGACCGTCCCCAAGACCAAGGCGTACGGCGAGATCCAGGCGTCGAAGGTCATCCCCGGCATGGTGCAGTCCATCCTGACCGGCAAGTCCTCCGTCCAGGAAGCGGCGGACAAGGCCGCCAAGGACATGGACGCCATCTTCGCCAAGGACAAGTAGGCAGGGGCGAGTCGGCACTGTGAAAGACACGCTCGTCGGCGGCGGACCGAAGGAAGACGCCACGGACCGCCGCCCCGCCACCCGGCCCGAACACACGGCAGCCCTCCGCAAGAAGAGGCTGGTCGGCCTCGCCCGGCCGTGGCTGCTCCTCGCACCGTCCCTCCTGGTCCTCGCGGGCCTGCTGCTCTGGCCGCTGATCCAGGTCGGCAAGCTCTCGATGCAGGACTACGCCGTCAAGTTCGGCGGCGGAGTCGGCACGTTCACCGGCTTCGACCACTACACGGACCTGCTCGGCAGCGCACTCCTGTGGAAGACGGTCCTGCCCAACACGGCGTTCTTCGCCATCGCCTGTGTCGGCCTGACCGTCGCACTCGGCACACTCGTCGCGCTGCTGCTCAACCGCCTCGGCCCGGCCTGGCGGCTGATCTGCTCCATCGCGGTCCTCGCCGCCTGGGCGATGCCGGCCGTCACCGGGACGTACGTCTGGATCTGGCTCTTCCAGCCGCAGGACGGCATGGTCAGCCAGATCGCGGGCTCGATGGGACTCATCGATCCCGAGACCACCAACTGGTTCACCGAGCGGGGGCCGTTCTACGCGATCGCGACCCTGAACGTCGTCCACCACGGCTTCCCGTTCGTCGCCATCACCGTCCTCGCGGGCCTGATGACGATCCCCAAGGAGCTCTACGAAGCAGGGGAGTTGGACGGCGCCAACGCCTGGCAGCGGTTCTGGAAGATCACCGTGCCGACGATTCTGCCCGTCTTCCTCGTGGTGACCATCCTCTCCACCATCTGGGACTTCAAGGTCTTCACCCAGATCTATCTGATGCCGGGCGGCGACGGAGCCAACGAAGAGGTCTACAACCTCGGCGTCTTCTCGTACATCCAGGCCTTCGCCAAGAACGACTACGGCACGGGCGCGGCAGCCGCGGTCCTGCTCACGCTGCTGCTCCTCGCCATCACGATCGTCTACATCCGTACGCTGTTCCGGCAGGGGGAGGAGGACCAGTGAGCGTCCGTCGCACCACACTCGCCGCGCGCATCGGCCTTCCCGTCGCGGTGGCCGCGCTCCTGCTCTTCGCGCTCTTCCCCGTGTACTGGATGATCTCCACGGCACTCGACCCGAAGGCGGTCACCCGCGGTTCGGACGTGCTGCCGAGCGGCTTCAGCTTCGAGCACTTCACCTACGTGTTCGAGAAGGGCAACTTCGGCACGTACCTCCTCAACTCGGCGATCGTCGGCTTCGGCACGATCCTGGCCGCCGGGGTGCTCTCGCTCTTCGCGGCGATCGCGGTGGCCCGCTTCAAGTTCCGGTTCCGCACCTCCGTACTGATCATGGTGCTTATCGTGCAGATGGTGCCGCTCGAGGCGCTCGTCATCCCGCTCTTCATCCAGATGCGGGACTACGACATGCTCAACTCGCTGCTCGGCCTGACGATCGTCTACGTCGCGCTCTCGCTCCCCTTCGCGATCTGGACCCTGCGCGGCTTCGTGCAGACCGTGCCGAAGGAGGTCGAGGAGGCGGCGTACATCGACGGGGCGTCCTGGTTCCGGATGTTCCGTTCGGTGCTGCTTCCGCTGGTGGCGCCCGGACTCGTCGCGACCTCGATTTTCGCCTTCATCACGGCGTGGAACGAGTTCGTCTTCGCGTACACCTTCATGAAGGGCAGCGACAAGTACACGGCCGCCGTGGGCATCTACCAGTTCTTCGGTGAGAACTCCACGGCCTGGGGCCCGGTCATGGCCAGCTCCACGCTGGTCACGGTGCCGGTGATGATCTTCTTCGTGATCGTGCACCGGAAGCTGGGCTCGGGCCTGGCGGCGGGAGCCGTCAAGGGCTGAGGGCTGGGCTCCCGGGGGAGGCGTTCAGGGTTTCCGGGGTTACGGAACCTTGAACGTCTCCCCGTACACCTTCCAGGTCAGCGGTGTCTTCAGGCCCAGATTGCCGTCGTAGAGGAACTGCCGCTGCGCCGTGTCCACGCGCGTCGTGTCGCGGTGCGCCTTCTCGGACTTCATCGCCGTGCGGCGGATGTCCAGGAAGATGTCGAGGTACGCCTTCTCCTTGCCGCCCTGCGCGGGCGTGTTCGCCTCCTTCAGCGCCGCCTCGCGCAGGCCGTAGAAGCCGCGCGGTCCTGTGCCCGGGCCGTGCAGGACCATCGCGTCGTAGTAGATGAACTGGCCGAGCGTGCCGAGCCCGTCGAGCTTGGCGAGGCGGACCGCGGGGTCGAAGTAGATGCGGTCGCGCGCGCTGTTCTGGGCCTTGCGGAAGGCGGGCTCGTCGGCCTCCGCCTTCCAGGCCTTGGTGAAGCCGGGGTCCAGGCCCTCGTGCGAGTCGCTGCCGTCGACCTTGCGCAGGGCGGGCAGATAGCGGGCCAGGCCGTTGTCCGGGTGGTCCTTCGTGTACCGCTCGACGAGGGTGAGCAGGTCGTGCGTGCCGGTGCAGAAGCCGATGATCCCGGCGGTATAGCCGTGCCCGTCGTCGATGTCCTCGATGTAGCCGTACTGCCCGCGCCAGTTGAGCGTGGAGTTCTCCGCGCTCGTCACGAGCTTCTGTGCCAGCTCCTTCTTGGCGGGCGCCGCGAGGCCGGCAGGCAGGTCCGCGATCAGCTCGTCGTCGGCCTCGATCTCGGCCGCCGACTTGTCCTTGTCGTACGGACGCTGGGTGCCGGAAGGCATCCCGTCGGCTCCGGAGGCATCGCTGTCCGAGTCTCCGCCCAGGAGGTAGACCGCGACCGTGGCGACCGGGGCGACGGCGAGAAGAAGGAGGCCTGCACGTTTCATTCGCACAAGATTACGGGTGGTTTTGCGGTAGCGCGCCTTCCGGATCCGACTCTATTGACTAATAGTCAATTTCGCATCAGTCTCGGGGGCGATCCGTACCGGTCGTGATGGTCATGGGAGGCCCTATGAGCACCGAAGCGCGGGAGCAGCTGAGCAAGGAGCTGCGGGACGAACCACCGGAATCCTTCGGGCAGTTGGCACCCGAGCGCCTGACTCTGCTGGCCGACGCGCTGAAGCGGGAACGCGAGAGCCGCGCGTCGGGCCTGAACGAGGCCGCGGAGGAGGCGCTGAAGCTGGTGCCCGCCCTCGCCCGGGGTCCCGTACGCCGGATTCTGTTCCGCTAGGGGATGGGGAGGGAGCAGGCCATGGACAAGCTGCGGAACAGGGCGGAGACCCTGAAGATCGCGCGATTGCTGGACGTGGAGCCGGACGAGCTCGCCTTCCTGGCGACGCTTCCCGTCGAGGACGTACGCCGCTTCCGCGAGAGTTGCGTCGCGGCGCTCTTCGACCGTACGCCCGAGATGCTGGACCGGATCGCGTCCGCGACGAAGCTGGTGCCGGCCGGGGTCGCGGCCGCGATCTCGCAGAAGGCGCTGGGCCCGCGGCTCGCCGCAGGGGTCGCGGGACGCCTCGAACCGGCACGGGCCGCGGACATCATCGAGAAGCTGCCGGTGCCGTTCACGGCGGAGTCGTGCGGGCATCTCGACCCGCGCAGGATCAAGGGCATCGTCGACCGGCTCGACGAGGGCCTGGTGGTGCGGATCGCGGTGGCGCTCGCCGAGCGGGGCGACCACCTGACGATGGGCCGCTTCGTCGGCTACCTCCGGGACTCCTCGCTGAGCCGGATCCTGCCGCAGGTGGACGACGCGGCCGTCCTGCGGACCGGCTTCACGATCGACGTGCCGCAGCGGCTCGGCCAGATCATCGAGCTGATGGGCGCGGAGCGGCTCGCGTCGGTCATCGCGTCGGCGTCGGGGGAGGGGCTGTGGCCGGAGGCGCTGGCCGTTGCCGGCATGGTGACGGGCGAGCAGCGGAGTCGCATCGCCTCGCTGGCTGCCGCGCAGCCGCAGGACCGGCTCGACTCGCTGGTCGTGACGGTGGCGGAGCAGGACCTGTGGGAGTCGCTGCTGCCGCTGGTCGCGCTCCTTGGGGACGAGGAGCGGCGGGCCGTCGCGGTGCTGCCTTCCCTGCGGGATGCGGGGGTTCTTGGCGGGGTGGTCCGGGCGGTGGTGGCGACTGGGTTGTGGGCGGAGTTCTTGCCGCTGGTGGGTGTGCTGCCGGAGGAGTCCCGCAAGGTCGTCGCCGACGCTGCGGGGGCGCTGCCCGCGCCTGACCTGGATGCGCTTGCCCTGGAGGTGGACAAGCAGGACCTGTGGGAGCTGGTCATGCCGCTGGTCGAGCTGATGGACGATGAGGCCAAGACGCGGATCTTTGAGTTGCCGGCGTTTCAGGGGCAGGTGGGGTAAGGGCGATTTCTTGTCCCCAACCCCGCCCCTTCCCGGCTGCATCTATTGGCGGCTCCGCCGAGTTCGTCCTCAAACGCCGGCCGGGCTATATCTAGCCCGGCCGGCGTTTGAGGCCATCTTGTCGGGGTCTGGGGCGGAGCCCCAGTTTCGGGAAGGGGCGGGATTGGGGAAAGCCCCGCAGGGACCGCCCTTACCCAGCCGTCGACCCGCCGTCCACCGCGAACTCCGCTCCCGTGATGTACGACGACGCCTCCGACGCGAGGAAGAGGACCAGCTCCCCGACCTCCTCGGGGCGGCCCATCCTGCCGAGCGGCAGGTGCGACCAGTCCCGCCCGGCGGAGGCCGAGGAGATCATCGGGGTGTCGACGGCCCCCGGATGCACGGAGTTGACCCGCACCCCGTACCCCGCCAGATCCAGCGCCGCGCTCCGCGTCAGCCCCCGCAACCCGAACTTCGTCGACCCGTACGCCGCATGCCCCCGTATCCCCACGAGCCCCGCCGTCGACGAGACGTTCACGATCGAACCGCCGCCCACCTCCCGCAGCGCGGGCAGCACCGCCTGGATCCCCAGGAACGGGCCAAGGAGATTGACCCGGACCAGAGTCTCGAAGTTCTCGTACGTCTCGTCCTCCACGGAAGCCGTCCGCCACAGCGCCGCGTTGTTCACGAGCGCGTCCAGGCGGCCGAAGGCCTCGAGGCCGGCCGCCACGGCCGACGCCCAGCTCTCCGCCTCCGTGACGTCATGGCGTACGAAGAGGCCTTGCCCGCCAAGGGACTTGGCGACAGCGCGCCCTTCCTCCTCCCGCACGTCCGTGACGACGACCCGCGCCCCGGCCTCCGCGAAGAGCCGCGCCTCGGCCGCCCCTTGCCCGCGGCCCGCACCGGTGATCAGGACGGCCTTGCCCTCAAGTCCGTAGGAGATCACTTCACACCACCGGCCTCTCCCGTAACCTCGGCTCCTCGGAACGGACGGACGGGAGAGTGGAGCGGCACATGGGACCGGCGATCAGCCTCAGCAAGGTGGAAGAGGCGGCGCCCGCCCTCGTCAGCCTCTACAAGTCCGCGGGCGTCAGCCTCCGCAAGCACGGCCTGGAGGGTGAGCGCGCCGCCGTCTACCTCGTCGTCGACTACTCCGGTTCCATGAAGCCGTACTACAAGGACGGCACCGTCCAAGCCCTCGCCGACCGGGTCCTCGGCCTGTCCGCGAACCTCGACGACGACGGCACCGTGCCCACGGTCTTCTTCTCCACGGACGTCGACGCCGTCACGGAGATCGCGCTCGACCGGCACCACGGGCGGATCGACGAGATCGTCGCCGGGCTCGGCCACATGGGAAAGACCAGCTACCACCTGGCGATGGATGCCGTGATCGACCACTACGTGGACAGCGGTTCCACGGCACCGGCCCTGGTCGTCTTCCAGACCGACGGCGGCCCCATCAACAAGCTCGCCGCCGAGCGGTATCTGTGCAAGGCGTCGAAGCTGCCGCTGTTCTGGCAGTTCATCGGGTTCGGTGACGCGAAGAGCAAGCAGTTCGACTACCTTCGCAAGCTCGACGAACTGGCCGTCCCCGCCAAGCGCGCCGTCGACAACGCGGGGTTCTTCCACGCGGGTCACGACCCCCGGACCGTGCCGGACGACCGGCTGTACGACCAGCTGGTGGGGGAGTTCCCGACCTGGCTCACGGCCGCGCGGGCGCAGGGCATCGTGACGGCGTGACCTAGTCGACCATCCGCTCCCGCAGCGCGAGAATCGTCCGCGTATCAAGCCCGAGTCCCTTCCTCAGATAGCCGCCCAGACTCCCGTACTTGTCCTTCACCTCGTCCAGCGCCGTCTCCAGATAGCCGGTGCGGACCTCCTGGAGCGGGATCAGCAGATCGGGGTTCTGCATCAGACCGCTCTGCTTCAGGCCCTCGCGCACCTTCGCGTCGTACGCGGCCCGGTAGGTGTTGGAGGCCAGGAAGTCGCCCACGGCGGTCCGCTCGGGGACGCCGATGGCACGCAGCAGCAGATAACTGGTCCAGCCGGTGCGGTCCTTGCCCGCCGTGCAGTGGTAGAGCAGCGGTGACTTCTTGCCGCCGTGGGCGATGTCGCGCAGCGTCGCCGCGAACTGCGCGCGGTTCGCGCCGTCGGCGACGAAGGTGCGGTAGACCTCGCGCATGAAGGCGTCCGCCTTGCCGTTGCCCAGCATCTCCTCCTGCTTGACCGGATCCCTGGAGCCGATCACGGTCATCAGCGTCGTGAAGAGGCCGTTGTCGTTGATGGCCCGGGACGTCGGGGTGAGTCCGGCGGGCAGCCGGTCGGGCCCGTCGTACTGGACCTCGGCGGGCACCCGGAAGTCGACGACCTTCTTCAGGCCGAGCCCGCCGAGGGTGGCCACGTCGGCGTCGGTGAGCTTCGCCAGGGCGTCGGCACGGAAGACCTGGCCGTAGCGGACGCGCTCCCCGTCGTAGGTGCGGTAGCCGCCCAGGTCCCTTACGTTGACGGCCCCTTGGAGGGGTATCTGGCGTACGCCGTCGGATGCGGGGCGGGAGTGGTGCTGCGGGGCGTGCAGGGCCGTGCCGCGCTCGGGTGCAAAGGGCTCGGCGTGGGCCGCCCAGGCGGGCAGGGTGCCCAGGGCGAGCGCGGAGACCGCGACTCCGACCGCCGTACGTGTGCGGGTGATGCGCATTGGGCCGCCTTCCTCGGTAGCGGTCGCCATGGCCACTCGTCGCTCAACCAAGCGATTGTTTGGTTGAAGGTAGCGGGGTGCCCTGACAGGAGGAAGGTGCGTGCGCCAGGTATCTGGCCCCGGTGGTCCGCCCCGCCGGTGGCGCGGCGAGTGGAGTAAGGGGGGTCCGCTCCCTCCCCGCCCGGCCCGCGGGGACCCTGAAACGAGGGGTCCCTCGTCCGTGTTAGGCTTATGCGTCGCAGTTTTGGTACCCATGAACTTTATGTGCGCCTGACGGGAATGTTCCGAAGGCGCATTATTGTTTTTCTCCGGTCTCTCCGGGATGGGGGTCATTGCAGCGCTTGGAATCCACAATTCCGTGGTTTTCCTTACTCTGCCCCTGTTGAGGAGATTGACATGGCAACTGGCACCGTTAAGTGGTTCAACGCAGAAAAGGGCTTCGGCTTCATCGAGCAGGACGGCGGCGGCCCCGACGTCTTCGCCCACTACTCGAACATCGCGTCCTCGGGCTTCCGTGAGCTCCTCGAGGGCCAGAAGGTCTCCTTCGACGTCACGCAGGGCCAGAAGGGCCTGCAGGCCGAGAACATCGTTCCCGCCTGATCGTCGTAGCACGCGAACCTCATAGCCGGGGCCCGCACCGGAAAGGTGCGGGTCCCGGCTTGTGCTGTCACCAGGTCCAGGAAGGCATTTCCGTATGAATCGCTCCGAACGCCCCGCACGTCCTGCCCGCGGGCGCTCCACGAACGCACGCGGAAAGGCCCCGGTGGCCGGCGGCGGCCAGGCGAGGGGCGCCGCGAAGAAGCCCGGCCGCGCCAAGCCGAGGCCTGTCGGCGGCGAATTCGCGCTGCCCGAGAGCATCACGCCCGCGCTGCCCTCGGTCGAGGCGTTCGCCGACCTGGACATGCCCGAGGCCCTTCTGAAGACGCTGGCGGCACAGGGCGTGACCGAGCCCTTCCCGATCCAGGCAGCCACGCTCCCCAACTCCCTCGCGGGCCGCGACATCCTCGGCCGTGGCCGCACCGGCTCCGGCAAGACCCTCGCCTTCGGCCTCGCGCTGCTCGCCCGCACCGCGGGCCGCCGCGCCGAGCCGCGTTCGCCCCTCGCCCTGGTCCTGGTCCCCACGCGTGAGCTCGCGCAGCAGGTGACGGACGCCCTGACGCCGTACGCGACGTCCGTGAACCTCCGGATGTCGACGGTGGTCGGCGGCCTCTCCATCACCAAGCAGGCGGGCACGCTCCGCCGCGGCGCCGAGATCATGGTGGCGACCCCCGGCCGTCTCAAGGACCTCATCGAGCGCGGCGACGCCGATCTCTCGCAGGTGCGGACGACGGTCCTCGACGAGGCCGACCAGATGGCCGACATGGGCTTCATGCCGCAGGTCACCGCGCTCCTGAAGCAGGTGGAACAGGGCGGCCAGACGATGCTCTTCTCCGCCACGCTCGACAAGAACATCGACCGCCTGGTCCGGATGTTCCTGACGGATCCGGTGGTGCACTCGGTCGACCCGTCCGCGGGCGCGGTCACGACGATGGAACACCACGTCCTGTACGTCGCCGACGAGACCGACAAGAAGGCCGTGGCCCTCCGTATCGCCGCCCGAGAGGGCCGGGTGATCATGTTCCTGGACACCAAGCGCGCGGTGGACCGCTTCACCAAGCGGCTGCTCGCCAACGGCGTACGGGCCTCCGGTCTGCACGGCGGCCGTTCGCAGCCGCAGCGCAACCGGACCCTGGACCAGTTCAAGACCGGGCAGGTCACCGCCCTTGTCGCCACGAACGTGGCGGCCCGCGGCATCCACGTCGACGACCTCGACCTGGTCGTGAACGTCGACCCGCCCACCGACCACAAGGACTACCTGCACCGCGGCGGCCGTACGGCCCGCGCAGGTGAGTCCGGCAGTGTCGTCACGCTTGTCCTTCCGGACGAGAAGCGGGAGATGACGCGTCTGATGTCCGACGCGGAGATCAGCCCGAAGACGGCGCGAGTGAAGTCCACGGACGAGGAGCTGTCCCGCATCACCGGTGCGCGGGAGCCGTCCGGGGTGCCGGTGGTCATCGAGGTGCCCCAGCAGCAGCAGGCTTCGCCGCAGCGGGGGCGGAGGCGGCCCGCCGGGAGCGGTGGCGGCCAGGGGCAGGGCCAGCGGAGGTCTCGCCCCCAGGGGCAGTCGCAGTCCTCCCAGGGCGGAGGCCAGCCCCGGTCCCAGTCGCAGGGTGGCGGTCGTCCCTCCGGTGGTGGCCAGGGCCGCCCCTCCGGCGGGGGCGGTGGCGCCGGGCGTGCTCGTCGTAGCGGCGGGGGCGCGGGGCGCCGGGCGGCGTAGCGCCTGCTTGGCGGCGGGGCCTTTCCCCGCCGCCGGGCGGGCCTCTCCCACCCACCCGCCCGACACTCCGCATCCGACCCTGGACGAACAGGCTTTTCCCGCCCACCCGCCCGTTCACCCCGCATCCGACCCTGGACGAACTTGCTTTCCCGCCCGCCCACCCGTTGCCCGGTAGTCGGGAGCGCTCGTGAGGGGGCGTGGCGGTATGTCCGCCCGGAGCACGGTTCGCGGCGCTCCGGGGCCGAAGCAGCAAGCGCGGCCACCGGACGATAGCGAGGACGGACATACCGCCGCGGCCCCGCCCCCACAGACGGACCGGCCCCGCAGCACCAGCCACGGCCTGAGGGAGGCCCCATGAGTGAGAAGCGCCCCCAGGCCGAGGCCCAGCCCCAGCGCCGGCCGCTGCCCCTGGCCGGCGACGACCGCCACGACCGCCACGACCTGCGCGCCGACTGCGGCAACTGCTTCGGGCTCTGCTGCGTGGCCCTCACCTTCTCCAAGTCCTCGGACTTCCCCGTCAACAAGGCCGCAGGCACCCCCTGCACCAACCTCCAGCAGGACTTCCGCTGCGGCATCCACCAGAAGCTGCGCCAGAAGGGCTTCTCCGGCTGCACGGTCTACGACTGCTTCGGCGCCGGCCAGAAGGTCTCCCAGACCACCTACGGCGGCACCGACTGGCGGCAGGACCCCGACACGGCCCGCCAGATGTTCGACGTGTTCCCGGTGATGCGCCAACTCCACGAACTGCTCTGGTACTTGACCGAGGCGCTCACCCTGCCGCAGACCCGCCCGATCAGGGCCGAGCTCCAGAGCGCGCTGGAGAAGACCGAGCACCTCACTCAGGGCACCCCCGCCACCGTCGCCGAGACAGACGTGGCCGCACACCGTGAGGACATCAGCATCCTCCTTCTCCGCACCAGCGAACTCGTCCGTACAGGCATCCGCCAGAAGAAGAAGGACCGCCGCGGCGCCGACCTCTTCGGCGCCCGCCTCAAGGGCGCCGACCTCCGAGGTGTCACCCTCCGCGGCGCCTACCTCATCGCCGCCGACCTCCGCGGTGCCGACCTCCGCCAGGCCGACCTGATCGGCGCGGACCTCCGGGACGCGGACCTGCGGGGAGCGGACCTCACCGGCAGCATCTTCCTGACCCAGTCGCAGGTGAACGCGGCGAAGGGCGACGCGGAGACGAAGCTGCCGCAGTCCCTGACGCGCCCCGCGCACTGGGGCTAGCGGCACTGGGGCCAGCGGCACCGCAAGCACGCACGCGCCCTACGTGTCGCACTCCAGCACCGTCCGGCACAACGTGCACCGCGCCCGCATCCGCCCCCGAGCCGGCAACCGGATCCGCTGCTGACACGTGGGGCAGGGGAACGAGACCCGCAGCGGCTCGGCGCCACCCCGCGACGGTGGGGTGAACGAGTACGCACCGCCCCGGGGCGCCACCCCCGCTCCACCGGAGCCACGCTCCTGCGCGTACCGCCGGTCCTTCGCGTACCGCCGCCGCCCCGCCCACCCCGCAGCCGTCAACGGCGGCTGCTGCTCGTCGCGTCGGGCCTGCGCGAGCCCCTTCGTGTAGGCGGTGTACGCCTGCGCGCTGGTGAACCACGTCTCCGGTGCCTCCCCGAAGGCGATGGCCCGCTTGGCCAGTACGTACCCGAACTCCTCCGGCGTGAGATAGCCGAGCTTCTGCGACGATGCGCCGTCCTCCCGGAAGGCGTCCAGGAGGAGCCACCCCGCCCCCAGGTAGGTGGTCGCGGTGTCCGTGAGGATCTCGTTGTCGCGTGTGCCGGGGAACGCCAGATCAAGCCGGTGCAGATACACGTGCATGACCTCGTGGGCGAGCGCCGCGCCGATGTCCCTGCGGTGCGTGCGGAACCGGTCGTTGAGTTCGATGAAGTACTCGGGCCCCGCGGCGAGTTCGACGTACGCCGCGTGTTCCATCTCGCGGAAGCTGACGATCACGCGGGCGTCCGGCAGCCGCAGGTGCCGCACCATCTCGCGGGCCACGCGCTGCACGCCCAGATGCAGGTCGTCCTGGTCGGAGAAGGCGACGTCGGCGGGGGTGATGCTGGTTTCGAAGGTGTGGACGGTGTCGTACGACAGGCGTTTGTAGAGCGCGGTGATCGCGGAGCGCACCGTCTCCAGGTGGGGGTAGCCGTGCACCACAGGCCCGCCGTCCGTCACGTGCGCACCCCCCAGGAGATGTCCGCGTCGTATCGAGTCGCATCGAGTCGTGTCGGCCCCGTGTCGGCCCGTGTCGAGCAGGAGCGAGTCGTCTCGGCTCACCTCAACTCGATTCCACTGTAAGGCGCACTCCCGCACCCGGAACCAGCCCACGCGTGGGTCCGTGGCCGAAAACCGCCCCTTGCTCTATGCGGACACCGATCTCCATAATCCGCAACAACGCTTTGGCGGGCTCATGCCATTCTCGTCGTCGTTCCCGTGCTTTTGCGGGGAGGGAGGGGGGAGGGAGTGGGTCCGCGGACGCGTGCAACCCCCCACGAACCCCCCACGAAGGGAAGCCCGTTGAACACCAAGCTGCGTGGAGTCAAGAGAGCCGCCACCCTCGGTGCCATCGCCCTCGCCGCCGTCAGTCTCCAGCCCGTCGCCGCCTCCGCGGCCCCGCACCCCGGCCCCACGCCGGGTGAGCGCGTGGTCGGCGGGACCCCCGCCGAGCAGGGTGAATTCCCGTTCATGGTCCGCCTGTCGATGGGCTGTGGCGGCGCGCTGTACGCCCAGGACATCGTGCTGACCGCCGCCCACTGCGTGGACGGTTCGGGCGACAACACGAGCATCACCGCCACCGGTGGTGTCGTGGACCTGGAGAGCCCGGACGCGATCACCGTGAAGTCCACCAAGGTCCTGCAGGCGCCGGGTTACGACGGCAAGGGCAAGGACTGGGCGCTCATCAAGCTCGAGAAGAAGATCGACCAGCCGACGCTGAAGATCGCCAAGGACGACAAGCTCAACAACGGCGACTTCGACATCGCCGGCTGGGGCGCCGACAAGGAGGGTGGCGAGCAGCAGCGTTACCTCCTCAAGGCGAAGGTCCCGTTCGTGAGCGACGCCGACTGCGAGGCCGCGTACGGCGCGGACCTCACGCCCGGCGAGGAGCTCTGCGCCGGCAAGCTGGCCGAGGGCGGCACGGACACCTGCCAGGGTGACTCCGGCGGCCCCATGTTCCGCAAGGACGAGGCCGGGGAGTACGTCCAGGTGGGCATCGTGAGCTGGGGCAACGGGTGCGCGCGGCCCAAGTTCCCCGGGGTGTACACCGAGGTGTCGACGTTCGCAGGTGACATAGAGAAGGCGGCGTCGGAACTCTGAGTTTCGCCGCACGCCGCACGCTGGGACGCGGGGCTGGACCGGTTGACGGTCCGGCCCCGCGTTCGTGCTTGCGGCGCTGCGGGGCTGCTTCGGCGCCGGAGTCCTGCGAACCGTGCTCCGGGCAGACATACCGGCACGTCCCCTCACGAGCGTCGCCGACTGCAGCCAATCGGTGGTGGCTGCGGCGTAATCGGGCTGGTGGGTGGGAGAGGGCTGTGTGGCGCCGGCAGGTAGGGGGTGGCGTTAGTCCAAGACCTGGGTCGCCTTTGTCCATGGGCGCAGAAGTCCCTCCCGGCGCAGGGTGACCGCACCGAGATCCGTCCCACGGAGGGGTGCCATGCAGCCGTCAGACACGTCCGGCCCGAGCCGCAGAACCGTAGTCGCCACGGGCGCGCTGGCCGGCGTCACCGTCGCCGTCGGCCTCGGGGGCGCCGTACCCGCCTCGGCGAGGCCCGCGGCCGCGGGCGAAGCCGTCCTCCGCTCCGCCGACCTCGACGTACGCGTCGCCACCGACTTCCCCCGCGTCATCTCGTACACCGACCGCGCCACCAAGGCGGTCCTGCACGCACAGTCGGAGCCCGTCACCACGCTCCTGGTGGACGACGTGACGCACACCCCGAAGGTGACCGTCACCGCCACCGGTGACGACCGGGTCGCGTATCTCCTCGCCCTCGACGGGGGCGCCACCATCCGCGTCGAGATCGCCCTCAAGGGGCGTCAAGTGCAGTGGCGGGTCACGGAGATCGACGACAGCGATGACCTGCGCGTCGGCACCCTTCGTATCCCCGGGCTCGCCCTTCTCGCGGTGCGGAGCGATCAGCCCGGCGCCACCCTCCTCGCCGCCAAGATCCAGCTCGACAAGGCCAAGAGCGGGGACACCGAGGTCAGGCTCGCGCCGGACACCGCCGCCGAGGCGGCCACCGGATGTGCCTACGCCGTCGTCGCGCACGACGCGCTGGGCGGCGCCGTCGAGACCAACACCGTCTACGACAAGCCCACCACCGAGGCCGGAACCACCTGGGACAACGGCCGGCTCTGGCGGGAGACCGTCAAGAGGAGCGGGTACGTGGAGGCCCGGCTGACCCCTGGCCAGTGGACGCACCGCGCGGCCACCGCGGCCGTCGGCGACACCGAGCCCCTTCCGTACGCCACCGTCGTCGTCACCGGTGACCGCAACGGCGACGGCAAGGTCGACTGGCAGGACGCCGCGATCGCGTTCCGCGACATCATGGTGAAGCCGCTGGGCGCGGACGAGCAGCATCTGCGCGTCGTCCCGCACATTCCGTTCAACTTCGCCTCGCAGGCCACGAACCCGTTCCTCGCGACCCTCGACAACGTCAAGCGGATCCACCTGGCCACGGACGGCCTGCGGCAGTACACGCTCCTCAAGGGCTATCAGTCGGAGGGGCATGATTCCGCGCACCCCGACTACGCGGGGAACTACAACACGCGCGCGGGCGGTCTTGACGACCTCAACACCCTGGTCAGGGAAGGCAAGAAGTGGAACAGCGACTTCAGTGTGCATGTGAATGCCACCGAGTCCTATCCCGTCGCGAATTCGTTCTCCGAAAAGCTCGTCGACAAGGGAAATGAGCAGTGGGACTGGCTCGATCAGAGCTATCGCATCGATCAGCGGCGTGACCTGGTGTCCGGTGACATCATCGAGCGGTTCGCCGACCTTCGGGGCGATGCCGACGGTGCGCTCAATGCTCTTTACATCGATGTGTTCCGGGAGTCCGGGTGGAACTCCGACCGGCTTCAGCGCGCCCTGCGCGAGCAGGGCTGGATCGTCACCAGCGAGTGGGGGCACGGCTTCGAGCGCTCGTCCGTCTGGTCGCACTGGGCGACGGAGCCTGATTACGGTCCCGATACGTCGCGCGGCATCAATTCGCGGCTGATCCGCTTCATCCGCAACCATCAGAAGGACGTCTTCGCCGACAAATGGCCGACCCTTCTGGGCATCGCCCGCATGGGGAATTTCGAAGGGTGGGTCGGGAAGACCGACTGGGCCTACTTCTACGATCTGATCTGGACCGACTCGCTGCCCGCCAAGTATCTCCAGGCCCATCCCATCAAGTCGTGGGGCGAGCACGAGATCAGTTTCTTCGGGGAAGGGCAGACGAAGGTCTCCGACACCGGAGGCACCCGTCGGGTCGTCACCGACGGCCGTGTCGTCTATGACGGGGGGAGCTATCTGCTTCCCTGGGAACCCCGTAAGGCCACCGATCCCGCGAAGCTCTATCACTACAACCCGAAGGGTGGAAAGGGGAGTTGGCAGCTGCCGCGCGGGTGGTCCGGGCTCGGCAAGGTCGCGTTGTACCGGCTCACCGATCAGGGGCGCGTCTTCGTCGCCGATGTTCCGGTGCGCGGGGGGAAGGTGACCCTCGACGCCAAGGCCAAGCAGCCCTACGTCCTGTACCGCTCGCGTGCCGCCGCCGTGCCCGATCCCGGCTGGGGGCAGGGCACGCCTCTGTACGACCCGGGATTCAACTCCGGCTCCCTGCACGGCTGGAAGGTCTCCGGACCGGCCTCCGTCGAGCTCAGCAAGCTCGGTGACCACGAACTCGTCATCGCGTCGGGCGGCAAGGCCGCCGTCGGCCAGCGGCTGCGGCGTCTGAAGGCAGGGGCGTACGTCGCCTCCGTGCAGGTCGAGGTCGGGGAGAAGGCGGGAGACGAGCGGAAGGCCACCTTGGAGGTGCGCACCGCCGACGGTGTCACCGCCGCCAACTGGACGCGGACGTCCACCGCGGGCAACTACGTGGCGGCCGACCGCAAGCACGGCACCCGCTTCCAGCGGATGTCCGTTCCCTTCACCGTCCCCGACGGCGGCGGCACGGCCGAGCTGACGCTCCGGGCCGACGCGGGCCACGCGCGCGTGCGCTTCGACAACGTGCGCATCGTCTCCGCCACGGGCGCGGGCGCCCCCGGTGGTGGCACGCTCGCCGCCGAGGACTTCGAGCACGTGCCGCAGGGATGGGGGCCGTTCGTGAAGGGGGACGCCGGAGACGTCACCGACCCGCGTACGCATATCGCGCAGCGGCACGCCCCGTTCACCCAGCGGGGCTGGAACGGCAAGGTCATCGACGACGTCATCGACGGCGCGCAGTCCCTCAAGTCCCGTGGCGAGAACGCCGGGCTCGTCTACCGCACGGTCCCGCACACCGCCCGTTTCGAGGCAGGCAAGCGCTACCGCGTCTCCTTCCGGTACGAGAACGAGAAGGCGGGGCAGTACGCGTGGATCACCGCCGTCGACGAACCCGCGGCTCGTGAGATCGACCGCAAGGAGCTGCCCGTGGCGACCGAGCCGACCGCTCTGACGTACGAGTTCACCGCCCCCGCCAAGGGTGAGGCGTGGGTCGGGCTGCGCAAGAGCGGGGACGACGGCACGGCGGAGTTCGTCCTGGACGCCTTCGAGGTGCGGGAGGTCTGAGGAGACCTGAGGGAGCCGGAGAGGCTGTTCACAGCCTCTCCGGCGGAACGGTACTTACTGCCTCTCCGGCGGGACCGGGGCGAGCGAGACCGTTTCCCCTTCCGTCCCTTCCAGCTCAAGCACCCACACCTCGTTCACGCCCTCCCGCAGCACAGGACCGGGAACGAACAGCGAGGTCTGCGGACCCGCCGACCAGTAGCGGCCCAGATTGAAGCCGTTCACCCACACGAACCCCCGCGTCCAGGAGGGAAGCTGGAGCGTGGCGTCGCCCGGGCCGTGCACCTCTGCCGTGCCGCGGTACAGGCCGGGGCGGCCCGACGCTGCTTCTGAGGACGCCGGAACCCCCCGCACGGCCTGCGCCGAGGAGAACGCGTCCAGCCGCAGCCCCTGGGCCCGCACCCCGTGCAAGTACTGCCGCTCGTGCAGCACCCCGCCGGTGATGCCCTTCGTCTCGCCGGTCCGCGGCCCGTAGTTGACCCGCCCCAGGGACTCCACCCACAGCTCCACGCGCGCGTGCCCCGCGACAGGCTCGGGGAGGGACGGCTCCTCCTCGGTGAGGACACCGGCCCGCACCCCGTCCACGTACACCACGGCCCGGTCCCGCAGCCCCCGCACGCTCAGCGGGTACGGCCGCCGCGGGCCCGGCACCGTCACCGTGTACCGGACCAGGCCGCGGTCGACGTCGAGCTCTTCGAAGGTGGGCGGTACGGCGTGTTCCGCATCGGGGCCGCCGAGCGACTCCATGACCGCGGACAGCGGCGCCCACCGGGAGAGGTCCGCCGCCGCGGGCGCCCCGAGCTGCTGCGGTGGCGCGGGCAGCTCCGGCAGCGGTCCTTGCGCGTACGGGGCGAGCACCTCGCGAAAGCGCCAGAACTTCTCCGTGGGGCGCCCGAACTCGTCGATGGGCGCGTCGTAGTCGTAGGACGTGACGTCCGGCTCAAGGACGCCGTCGTGCAGCGCGCCACCGCCCCGGTTCGCCCCCGCCCACCCGGCGAAGTTCGTGCCGCCGTGCGCCATGTAGAGGTTGACCGAGGCCCCGCACTCCAGGATCTCGCGCAACGCGTCCGCGGCATCCGCCGCGTCCCGCACGACATGCTCGGCGCCCCAGTGGTCGAACCAGCCGCACCAGAACTCCATGCACATCAGCGGCCCCTTGGGGCGGTGCCCCCGCAGCGTCTCGAAGGCCGTGCGGGCCTGCGAGCCGAAGTTGGCCGTCGCCAGGACGCCGGGGACACAGCCGCCGGTGAGCATGTGGTCCTCGGGGCCGTCCGACGTGAACAGCGGTGCGGTCACGCCCTCGAAGCGCAGCAGGTCGGCGAGGTGGCGGAGGTAGACCTGGTCCGAGCCGTAGCTGCCGTACTCGTTCTCCACCTGCACCATGATCACCGGTCCGCCCCGGTCGTGCTGGCGCGGGACGACCTCCGTCATGAGGCGGCCGAACCAGCGGTCCACGTGCCCCAGGTACTCCGTGTCGCGGGTACGCGCGCGTGCCCCCACCGCGCCCGTCAGCCAGTGCGGAAGGCCGCCGTTCTCCCACTCGGCGCAGATGTACGGTCCCGGCCGGACGATCGCCCACAGGCCCGCCTCGTGGGCGGCGTCCAGGAAGCGGCCGAGCGCCTCGACGTCGCTGAACTCCCCGGGGTGCGGCTCGTGCAGGTTCCACGGGACGTACGTCTCCACGCAGTTGAGCCCCATCGCGCGCAGCATCGCGAGGCGGTGGCCCCACTGCGCCTCGTGCACCCGGAAGTAGTGCAGCGCGCCGGAGAGCAGCCGTACGGGCCGCCCGTCCAGTTCGAAATCGTCCTCGCCCACCCTGAAGCCGTTCATCGTGTCCCTGAATCCCTCTCGCTCACCACTGATCAGCCACGATCACCTCTGGCGGGCAGCAGGGTCCATGGACAAAGATCTAGGCGGGTTGGACGCAGCGAGCGGGGCCGCGGCCCGGACGGAAGGGGCACAAGCGGATGTACCACACGTGGATGCGGTATTTCACGCCGAGCCCGGCCCACCACCGCCTCGGCCTGGCCTGCCTCGGGGTCGGCCTGCAGCACGGCGCCCTGCCGACCGTGGGCCCGCGCACCCTCGACCACCACGTCGCCGTGGTCGTGAGCGCGGGCGGCGGCTGGTTCCAGGGGCCCGACGGCAGACGTACGACGGTCACGGCGCCCGCCCTGATCTGGCTCACCCCCGGAGTGCGCCACCACTACGGGCCCGACCCGGAGAGCGGCTGGGACGAGTGCTTCGTCGACTTCACGGGGCCCGCCACGGCGACGTACACCGAGCTCGGCTACATCGAACCCACCCGGCCGGTGGTGCCGCTCTCCGACGCGACCGGCGCGCGGGCCGCCGTCGGGCGCATCGCGCGCGCGGCGCGGCGCGGCAACCCGCTCCTGGAGGTCGAGACGGGCGCGGCCGTCCACGAACTCCTCGTCGCGCTCCGCCGGGCCCGCGCCGACATCGCCCCCGACGGCGACCCGGTGCTCCAGGCGCTCGCCCGCGACGCCTTCCAGCCACTTTCCGTCGCCGAGCACGCGGCACGGCACGGCATGACGCCCGCGGAGCTGCGCACGGCGGTGCGCCGGGGCGCGGGCTGCAGTCCCAAGGACTACCTCCTCGGCATCCGTCTCGGGCGCGCCAAGGAGCTGCTCGCCGCCACGGAGCTGCCGGTGGCGGCCGTCGCGCGCCGGGTCGGCTACGACGACCCGGCGTACTTCTCGCGGCTCTTCACGCGCCGCGTCGGCATGGCGCCCGTCCGCTTCCGTGAGCAGCAGGGACGCGCGGTACCCGGCGGCTGGTCGCAGCAGATTCCCGACCCCGACCACCCGCCGATTTTGCGCTCTTCCGCCGTCGGTGGCGAAGGACCGGCAACGTAGGCTCGTCGACCATGACCACCAGCCACACAAGTGACGCCAACGGAGCCGGGCCCGCGGACGAGGCCGTGCGCGCCGAGCTGTCCCGCCTGCGCGACAGCATCGACAACATCGACGCGGCCGTCGTCCACATGCTCGCCGAGCGCTTCAAGTGCACCCAGCAGGTCGGCCATCTCAAGGCCAACCACCACCTCCCGCCCGCCGACCCGGACCGAGAGGCCCGCCAGATCGCCCGCCTGCGCGAGCTCGCGGAGAGCGCGAAGCTGGATCCGGCGTTCGCCGAGAAGCTCCTGAACTTCATCATCGCCGAGGTCATCCGCCACCACGAGACGATCGCCAAGTCGGCGTGAGGCGCGGGCGCGAGACCGCTCAGGGCCGAGTCCGCCGATATCCGGGGCTCCCGCACCGTTGTCAGTGACATCAGGCAGCATGGACCCATGTCCGTATTGACGCGCGACGAAGCGCAGACCCGAGCCCGGCTCCTCGACGTCCACCGGTACAGCGTGGAGCTGGACCTGACCACGGGAGCCGAGACCTTCGACTCCCGTACGGTCATCCGCTTCACGGTGCTCGGGGAGCCCGCGGACGGCTCCGCACCCGCGGTCGACACCTTCGTCGAGGTCAAGCCCGCCGAGCTGCGCTCCGTCACCCTCGACGGGCAGCCGGTCGACCCCGCGGGCCTCGTCGAGAACCGCCTCGCGCTCACCGGACTCACCGCGGGCGAGCACGAACTGCGCGTCGACGCGGGCATGCGCTACTCGCACACCGGCGAGGGCATGCACCGCTTCACCGACCCCACGGACGGCGAGACGTATGCGTACACGCAGCTGTTCATGGAGGACGTGCAGCGCGTCTTCGCGGCCTTCGACCAGCCCGACCTGAAGTCCGTCTTCGAGCTGACCGTCACCGCCCCGGAGGGCTGGACCGTCCTGGCGAACGGCGTGACCGAGCACGTGGGCGGCGGCACCTGGCGGGCCGCGGCCACCCCGCTGATCTCCACGTACCTCGTCGCCGTCGCCGCGGGCCCCTGGCACTCGGTCCGCACCGAACACCGCGGACTGCCCTTCGGCATCCACTGCCGCCGCTCGCTGGCGCCCTTCCTGGACGCCGACGCCGACGAGATCCTCGACGTCACGCGCGCGTGCTACGACCGGTATCACGAGAAGTTCGACGAGCCCTACCCCTTCGACTCGTACGACCAGGCGTTCGTCCCCGAGTTCAACGCCGGAGCGATGGAGAACCCCGGACTCGTCACCTTCCGCGACGAGTTCATCTACCGCTCCGCCGTCACCGAGACCGAGCGGCAGACCCGCGCCATGGTCATCTCGCACGAGATGGCCCACATGTGGTTCGGCGACCTCGTCACGCTCAGGTGGTGGGACGACATCTGGCTGAACGAATCCTTCGCCGAGTACATGGGCTTCCAGACCACGGCCGAAGCCACCCGCTTCCGGGACACCTGGACCGACTTCGGCGTCGCCCGCAAGGCCTGGGGGTACGACGCCGACCAGCGCCCCTCCACCCACCCCGTCGCGCCCGACCCGGACGCCGTGCCCGACACCGCGTCCGCGATGCTCAACTTCGACGGCATCTCGTACGCCAAGGGCGCATCCGCCCTGCGTCAACTGGTCGCCTGGCTCGGCGAGAAGGACTTCCTCGCCGGCATCAACACCCACATCGCCCGGCACAAGTTCGCCAACGCCACCCTCGCCGACTTCATCGATTCGCTCGCGCACAACACCGACCGCGACGTGCACGGATGGGCCGAGGCCTGGCTGCGCACGACCGGCGTCGACACGCTCACCTCGACGGTCACGCACGACGCCCGTGAGTGGACCCTCGCCGTCGACCGCGAGGGCAGCCGCCCGCACCGCGTCGCCGTCGGGGTGTTCGACCGCGACCTCACCGACCCCCAGGGCCTGGTCCTGCGCGAGCGGTACGAGACGGACGTCCCGCACTCCGGCCCCTCCGCGCCGAGCGACGGCGGGCGGCCCGCTCTGATCGTGCCGAACGACCAGGACCTCACGTACGCCAAGATCCGCCTCGACGACGTCTCCATGGAGACGGCCCTGCGCAGCCTCTCCCGCGTCCCCGACGCCCTCACCCGCGCCGTCCTGTGGAACAGCCTGCGCGACATGGTCCGCGACGGCGAACTCGACGGCACCGCCTATCTGGAGACGGCCCGCGCGCACCTCCCCGACGAGACCGACCTCGCCCTCGTCCAGGGCGTCCTCGCCTTCGCCACCACCCACGTCGCGGGCCGCTTCCTGCCTCCGACCCGGCGGACCTCCGCCCTCACCACCCTCACCGAACTGTGCCGCGACCTGATCCGGCGCACGGAGGACGGCTCGCACCCGGGCCTGCGGCTCACCGCCGTGCGCGGCTTCATCGACGTGGCGACGCGCCCCGACCCGCTCCAGGAATGGCTCTCCGAGGGCACTGTCCCCGGCGGCCCCGAACTCGACCCCGAGCTGCGCTGGCGCGTCCTGACCCGCCTCGCCGTCCTCGGCGCCGCCGACGAGTCCGCGATCGCCGCCGAGCTGGAGCGCGACCCCAGCGCCACCGGGCAGGAAGGCGCGGCCCGCTGCCGTGCCGCGCTGCCGGACCCGGCGGCCAAGCGCCGCGCCTGGGAGGCGATGTTCGCCTCGGACGACCTCTCCAACTACCTCCTCACTGCCACCGCCCAGGGCTTCTGGCAGCCCGAACACGCCGATCTCGTACGGGAGTACATCCCCCGGTACTACGAGGACGCGGTCGCCGTCGCGGCCCGGCGCGGCCCCGCCATCGCCGACGTCGCCGGACGGTGGGCCTTCCCCGCCGCATCGGTGGACGCCGAGACGCTCCGCCTCGGCCGGGAGTGCCTCCGCGACGCCGACCCCATTCCCGCCCTGCGCCGCAAGCTGGCCGACCAACTGGACGACCTGGAGCGGGCGTTGAAGGTGCGGGAGGCGGCCAAGGCCTAGTCCCCGGCCCGGCTGGGACTAGGTCCGCGGACCTACACGGACCTGGTCCCAGCCGACGATCCAGCGGACCCGCACACCGCCCTAGGCTCGAAGATCCAGCACGAGATCCCTAGGAGCCCTCCGTGATCGTCGCCACCGGTGCCACCGGAAACGTGGGCCGCGCCCTCGTCACCCAGCTCGCCGCCGCACAGACCCCCGTCCGCGCGCTGACCCGCGACCCGCGCCGTGCGCAGTTGCCCCCGGGTGCCGAGGTGGCGCGCTTCGACCCCGCCGCCGAACCGGCCGCCCTCGCCCCGCTGTTCGACGGCGCGTCCGCGCTGTTCCTGCACATGGCGGCCGTCGGTGAGCATGCCGACGCGGTACTCAAGGCGGCCCGCGAGGGCGGCGTCGAGCACGTCGTCATGCTGTCGTCGGGCATCATCGAGGACGGCGCCGACGAGACCCACCCCATCTACGTCGCGCACGCGGACCTGGAGGAGCGGGTGCGCAGGGGCGGCTTCGACTGGACCTTCCTGCGCCCCAACGCCTTCGCCACCAACTCCCTCCAGTGGGCGGACCAGATCCGCGCGGGCGACACCGTGCGCGGCCCCTTCGCGGGAGCGCTCACCGCGCCGATCCACGAGGCCGACATCGCCGCCGTCGCCGCCCGCGCCCTCCTCGACGACGGACACCGGGGCGCCGTCCACCGCCTCACCGGGCCCACCGCGGTGTCGACCGAGGAGCAGATCCACGCCATAGGCCAGGCGCTCGGCCGCGACGTGCGGTTCGTCGAGGTGCCGCCGGAGGAGGTGACCGAGGAGATGTTCCCGCACGTCCCCGCGGGGATGCTGCCGGCCATCCTGGGATCCTTCGCCGAGGCCGTGGGCGTCGCACCGGAGATCACCACCACCGTGGAGTCGGTGACGGGCGCACCGGCAAGGACGTTCACGGACTGGGCAAGGGACCACAAGGCGGACTTCACCCAAAACACCTGAGGGACGCCCCGAAGGGGGCGCGGGGAACGGCGCGAGCAACCACGACGCACCCGCAGCCAAAATCCGCCCACCCCGCGGAGCACCTAGCACTGCTGCCCCCGCCAACACGCTTTCTCCGCACGGCAGTACCACTTTCGGGTTCGGATCGTTGAGCTCTCCGGGCGTGCCGCCTGCTCGGCAGACAGGCTGGTGACCCCGCCCGCGTGCACCCGAAGGACGTCGCCCATGAGCACTCCGCCGCCCCTCGCCGGAGGCGCCCAAGGACCCGATGCGCTGCGGCCGTTGCTCTCCGCGGCCCTGGACGCCCTGCGCACCGGGGCGACCGCGCGCGGGGGGCCGCTCCCCGCGGGCGGCCCCACCGCCGTCGCCGCCCGGGTGCGCGAGGCCGCAGGCGAAATCCTGCCCGCCCGGGGCGAGGGCTGCGAACCGGCCCTGCGCACACTGGTCCACGCACTCGCCGAGGGCGCCGCCGACCCCGCGGACGCGCTGTGCGCCGCCCACCTCCACTGCCCGCCGCTCGCACTCGCCGTCGCCGCCGATCTGGCCGCGTCCGCGCTCAACCCCTCCATGGACTCCTGGGACCAGGCGCCCGCGGCCTCGGAGGTCGAGACCCTGGTCACGCGCGCCCTCGCCGCGGAGGCCTACGGCACCGGCAGGGGAGACGCCCTCGTCACCACCGGCGGCACCGAGTCCAACCAGCTCGCCCTGCTCCTCGCCCGCGAGCGCACCGCCGCGCACGGCCCCGTCCAGCTCGTCGTCGGCGAGAACGCCCACCACTCGCTCGGCCGCGCCGCCTGGCTGCTCGGCATGCCGGAACCGGTCACCGTCCCCGCGCCCGCCGGCGTCCTCGACCCGGCCGCGCTCGACGAAGCCCTCTCCCACCTCACCGGCCCGCCCGGCACGTTCCTCGTCTCCGCCACCGCGGGCACCACCGACGCCGGGCTCATCGACCCCCTCGACCAGGTCGCCGACCTCTGCGCGCGCCACGGCGCCCGTCTGCACATCGACGCCGCGTACGGCGGTCCGCTGCTCTTCAGCGACGTACGAAGAGCGCTTGTGCACGGCATGGAGCGCGCCGACAGCGTCACGTTCGACCTGCACAAGCTCGGCTGGCAGCCCGTCGCCGCCGGGCTGCTCCTGGTCCGTGACGGCGACGACCTCGCGGCGCTCGGCCATCACGCCGACTACCTCAACGCGGGCGACGACACCGAAGCGGGCCTGCCCGACCTCCTGGGCCGCTCCCTGCGCACCACGCGCCGCCCCGACGTACTGAAGATCGCCGTCACGCTCAAGGCCCTCGGGCGGCAGGGGATCGGCGCGCTCGTCGACCAAGTCTGCGCACAGGCACAGGAGTTCGCCGCCCTCGTCGCCGCGCACCCCGGCTTCGAGCTGTACGACCGGCCCGTCATCAGCACGGTCCTGTTCCGGCCCGTCGGCGCCGACGACGACCACATCGCGTACGTCCGGCGCGAGCTGCTCGGCCAGGGCCGTGCCGTGCTCGGGCGGGCCAGGATCGACGGACGCCGCTGGCTCAAGGCCACTCTGCTCAACCCGCACACCCGGCCCGGCGACCTCGCCGAGCTCCTGAAGCTCGTGGAAGGAACCACCCCCCGATGACCGGCCAGAACGACAAGCCCGCCCCGCCGCTCACCACCCCCGAGGAACCCCGGGACCTGGTCGGCATCGGCATCGGCCCCTTCAACCTCTCCCTCGCCGCCCTCGCCCAGCCCCTGGCCGGTCTCGACGCCGCCTTCTACGAACAGCGGCCCGCCTTCCACTGGCACCCGGGGCTCCTCATCGACGGCGCCAGCCTCCAAGTGCCCTTCCTCGCCGACCTGGTGACCCTCGCCGACCCGGCGAACCCCTGGTCCTTCCTCAGTTACCTCAGGACCCGCGAGCGGCTCTTCCCCTTCTACTTCGCCGAGCGGTTCCACATCCGGCGCGCCGAGTACGACGCGTACTGCCGCTGGGTCAGCGAGAACCTGCCCGCGCTGCACTTCGGGCACCAGGTCGACGCGGTGCGCTGGAACCCCGAACGGGACCTCTTCGAGGTCGACTTCACGCAGCTCGACGCCGAGGGGGAGGCCGAGGCGCTCGGCCGCACGTACACGAAGAACGTCGCCGTCGGCGTCGGCACCGAGCCCCACGTACCCGAGCCCTTGAAGCCCCTCGCGGACGCCCCCGCCGTCCCCGTGATCCACTCCGCGGACTACCTCCTGCACCGCGACCGGCTGCTCGCCGCCGACCACATCACCGTCATCGGCTCGGGCCAGTCCGGCGCCGAGGTCTTCCTCGACCTGCTCAAGCACCGCCCGGTGGGCGCGGAGAAGATCCACTGGCTCGCCCGCACCGAGGCGTTCGCGCCCATGGAGTACTCCAAGCTCGGCCTGGAGCACTTCACCCCGGACTACACCCGCTACTTCCACTCCCTGCCCGAAACCGTGCGCGACGGCCTCGTCCCCCACCAGTGGCAGCTCCACAAGGGCATCGACGCCGACACCATCGCCGCCATCCACGACGAGCTCTACCAGCGCACCCTGCACGGCGGCTGGCCCGACGCCGTCCTCACTCCGGGCGTCAGTGTGCGCACCGCGGGCCGCGTCGCCACCACCCGCGTGGAACTCCACCTGGAACACCTCCAGCAGGGCACACGCTCCCGCCTCACCACGGACGCGGTCGTCCTCGCCACGGGCTACCGCGAGCGCCCCCTCGACCAGGTGCTCGGGGGCCTCGACGCCTACATCCGCCGGGACTCCTCGGAGCGCCCCCGCATCGACGAGCAGTACCGCCTCGTCCTCGACCCCTCCGTCACCGGCGGCGTGTACGTCCAGAACGCCGAACGCCACACCCACGGCGTCGGCGCCCCCGACCTGGGCCTCGCCGCCTGGCGCAGCGCCACGATCCTCAACACCCTGACGGGCACGTCCCCCTACCCGCTCCCGCAGCGCACCGCGTTCACCAGCTTCGGCCTCCAGGACACCCAGGCCCGCCGCGCCACCGGCCTCATCGGCGAGCAGCGCGGCAACCTGGTACCCCTCAAGAACTGACGGGGGTCAGAAGACCGGAGTGCCGTCCCGGGTCAGCTTCCAGTCCACCGACGCGAACTGGGCCGGGTCGACCGTTCCCTTCGCCCGGACCCACTGGATGATCGTGTTCCGGATCTCGTCCGAGTTCGCCCACAGCTGCTTGGCGGCCGGCACGTGCGGGAAGTTGCCGCCGCCGCTGGCACGGTAGTTGTTGACCGCGAGCACGAACTCGGCCTTGGGGTCGACGTCCGAGCCGCCGAAGCTCAGCTTCGCGATGCGGGAACCCACGGGCTTGGCGATGTCGATCTCGTACGTCACGCCGTACAGCGCGTCGTAGTTGTAGTCCGGGGTGTTGTCCGCGTTCGTCAGCTTCGCCGGGTCGACCGGGGCGCCGGCCGCCGTCCGCACGTAGTAGCGCGCCGAGAACTCCAGGTACTCCTTGAGCTGCGCGCCCGTGACGAGCCGCGCCTCAAGGGTGTTCTCGAAGGGGTAGAGCCCCGCCGCGTCCTTGATCGTCACCTCGCCCGCAGGGATGCCCGCCGTGCGCGAGAAGCACGAGGCCTGCGAGAGCACGGGGAGCGCCGCGTACTGCCCGCCCTTGAGCGCCTCCTTGACCGTCTCCGCCTGGACATGGCTGATCAGGTCGATGATCGCGACATCCTTGTACGGGCCTTCGGCCGTGCTCATCGCCTGCGTCGAGGTGCCGATGACCTGGTTGACGTACGCGACGACCTTCTTGTGCTCGTCCGCGAGGAGCCCGGTGACCTTCTTGTCCTCCGCCGCCGTATTGGAGTTGAGGACCTTCGCGCCGACCTTCTCCACCGTCCAGCGGCCCTTGGCCCACACCAGGTCGAAGTCGAAGAGGGTCAGGCGCTGGCCCCACTTCAGCGGCTCGGACAGGACGACCTTCTTGCCGGTCTCCTTGTTCTGAACGAAGTACTCGGGGATCTCCGTGTGCGCGTGCCCGACGAGGATCGCGTCGATGCCGGGCACCTGCTCGGCCACCAGACCCGCCGCGTTCTCGATGTACGGGAGCTGGTCACCGTACGAAGAGGTGCCGCTGGACCCGGAGTGGGCCGAGACGATCACGACGTCGGCGCCCATGGACCGCAGCTTGGGCACCCACTTCGCCGCCTGCTCCTCCAGACCCGGGAACGTCATCTTGCCCTGGACGTTGGCCTTGTCCCAGATCGCGATGCCGGGGTTCGTCAGGCCGAGGACCGCCACCTTCACGTCGCGGCCGTGCGGGGTGCGCAGCCGCTTCATGAAGTACGGCGGGAATGCGGGCTTCTGCGTCTTCGCGTCGAGGGCGTTGGCGCCGAGCAGCGGGAAGTCGCACTGCTCCTCGAATTTCCGCAGGACCGGAATGCCGTAGTTGAACTCGTGATTGCCGAGCGCAGCCGCGTCGTAGCCGATGCTGTTCATCGCCTGTGCCATCGGATGGACCGGCCCGCGCGCGGCGGTGATCGGGTCGATCTTGGCGTAGTAGTAGGAGAGCTGGGTGCCCTGAATGGTGTCGCCCGCGTCGATGAGAAGCGTGTTGCGGCGGCCTCTCTCCTCGCGGATCTCGTTCACGAGGGTGGAGATCTTCGCAAGGCCCACGTCGTTGTGGTCCTTGTCGTCGAATTCCTTGTCCGTGAAGTAGTCCCAGTTGAAGACATTGCCGTGCAGGTCCGTCGTGCCCATGACGGTGAACGAGTACCGCTTCTTCCGCTTGGCGGGCTTCTGGGACGCCCGCGCCGACGCGGAGGGCGCGGCGGCCACGCCGCCCGCGAGGGCCACACCCGTGGCTGCGGCGGACTTGCCCAGGAACTTCCGGCGGTTCAGCGGCATTTCGTACTCCCCTTGGACCCTTGGTCGATCGATGTAACGCGCGTAGATTCTGACCCCGACCGCACCACCGGCAACAGACCCCGCAGGTTTCGATCCGATGACTGTCCGGTGCCGTCCGCCAGTGCGAGAGTGGCCGCATGGACGAGACGACCCCCACTCCGGCCCCCTACGGCACCCCGGACGCCCCGCGCCTGGCCGTCAAGGGCGAGGCGCACCTCGAAGTCGACCCCGAGATCGCCCGCATCGGCATCACGGTCAGTGCGCGTGGCACCGATCGGCGCGACGCCCTGAACGACCTCACGCGCCGCAACGCAGGCGTCATCGACCTCGTGAAGGCCTACGGCGAAGCCGTCGAGACGCTGGAGACCGGCGCCTTCTCCATCAGCCCCGAACTGACCAAGCACGGCCGCGGCGAACGCGTCCGTGCCTACCACGGCCGGGTCCACATCACCGCGGAGCTCACCGACTTCACCGCGCTCGGCGAGCTCACCACGCGCCTCGCGGACCTCGAACTGACCCGCGTCGACGGCCCCTACTGGGCCCTGCGCCCCGACTCGCCCACCCACCGCGACGCCCGCCAGCACGCGGTCAGGGAAGCGGTGCAGCGGGGCCGGGAGTACGCGCAGGCGCTGGGGACCACGCTGGCCGCCCTCGTCGAACTCGCCGACATCGGCGCCGAGAACGCCCAGCCGTACGGCTACGGCGGCCCGACGCCCGCCATGCGCACCGTCGCGTACGGCGGCGCGGCCGACCCGTACCAGGAAGCCGCCCCCCTCGACCTCGAACCCCAGCGGCAACACGTGTACGCACAGGTCAATGCGCGCTTCACGATGACACCGCCGCAGCTGTAGCCACGGAGGGGATTTACACGGCGGGGCGCCCGGTAAATCGCTCATCAGAGCAGCGCCCCGCACAATTCAACACTTGTCAATAACCTTTCATGCAAAGGTTGTTGAGTAGTCACGCTCAGCCAATTCTCTACCGGCCGGTAAGGCCTAGGCTCGAAGCATGCGCCGAGCGAAAATCGTCTGCACCCTGGGCCCCGCCACCGACTCGTACGACCAGATCAAGGCACTGGTCGAAGCCGGAATGGACGTGGCCCGCTTCAACCTCAGCCACGGCACGTACGCCGAACACGAGGAGCGCTATCAGCGCGTACGGAAGGCTTCCGACGAGACCGGCCGCAGCGTCGGCGTCCTCGCGGACCTTCAAGGCCCGAAGATCCGCCTCGGCCGCTTCAGCGAAGGACCCGTACTCCTTGAACGCGGTGACGAGTTCACCATCACCGTCGAGGAGGGCGTCCAGGGCGACCGGCAGACCTGCGGCACGACCTACGACGGCCTCGCCGAGGACGTCACTCCCGGTGAGCGCATCCTCGTCGACGACGGCAAAGTGACCCTGGAGGTCACCGCGGTCGACGGTCCCCGTGTCACCACCACCGTGGTCGAGGGAGGCATGGTCTCCGACCACAAGGGGCTCAACCTCCCCGGCGTCGCCGTCTCCGTCCCCGCCCTCTCCGACAAGGACGAGGCGGACCTGCGCTGGGCCCTGCGTTCAGGATTCGACGTCATCGCCCTGTCGTTCGTCCGCAGTGGCCGCGACATCGAGGACGTGCACCGCATCATGGACGAGGAGGGCCGCCGCCTCCCCGTCATCGCCAAGGTGGAGAAGCCGCAGGCCGTCGAGAACATCGACGACATCGTCGCCGCCTTCGACGCGATCATGGTCGCCCGCGGTGACCTGGGCGTCGAGATGCCCCTCGAACAGGTGCCGATCGTCCAGAAGCGCGCGATCAAGCTCGCCAAGCGGAACGCGAAGCCGGTCATCGTCGCGACCCAGATGCTCGACTCGATGATCGACAACTCCCGCCCCACGCGCGCGGAGGCCTCGGACGTCGCGAACGCCGTCATCGACGGCACGGACGCGGTCATGCTCTCCGGCGAGACCAGCGTCGGCAAGTACCCCATCGAGACGGTCCGCACGATGGGCCGCATCGTCGAGGCCGCCGAGGAGGACATCCTCGCCAAGGGCCTTCCGCCGCTGACCGAGCGGAACAAGCCCCGCACCCAAGGCGGCGCCGTGGCCCGTGCCGCCGCCGAGATGGGCGACTTCCTCGGCGCCAAGTTCCTCGTGGCCTTCACACAGTCCGGCGACACGGTCCGCCGCCTCTCGCGCTACCGCTCGCCGATCCCGCTGCTCGCCTTCACCCCGGACCGGGCGACGCGCTCGCAGCTGAACCTCACCTGGGGCGTGGAGACGTTCCTCGGCCCGCACGTCGAATCCACCGACGCCATGGTCCGCCAGGTCGACGAGCTGCTCCTGAAGTACGGCCGCTGCGAGAAGGGCGACGTGGTGGTCATCACCGCGGGATCCCCGCCCGGAGTCGCGGGCTCCACCAACCTCGTACGCATCCATCACATCGGCGAGGACGACAGCCCCGAGTAGGCGGACCGCGTACGTGGAACGAAGGGCCGCTCCGGGGGGAGCGGCCCCTCGCTTTTGTGCGAGCGTGTCTAGGGCGTCACGATCGCGAAATTCGGGTCCGGCTTGTCCACCACGCCGAGCAGCTCGGCGAGGAGTTTCGCGTCCCCCTCGACCTTGATGTCACCGAGCCCCTTGCCGCCCAGCATCGCGAGCAGCTGGGGCTTGGTCATCGTCAGCGTGACGCCCGCCTCCGGGTCCTTCTTCGCGTCGCTGCGGTACGTCAACACGCCGCTCTGCAAGGTCAGATGCCAGATCTTCCCCAGCGCCGGAAGGCTCCAGTCCATCCGCAGCTTCAGGTCCCACGCCTTCGGGCCGTTCACACGGATCGCCACCGAGTCGATCAGCTGGTCCACCGAGAGCGCCATCAGCATGTCCGTGCTCGCCACGGTCGTCGGGGACGTCTGCACGCCCTCGCGCAGCTCCTGGGCGCCCATCAGATAGAAGTTCCGCCACACGGCGTTCTCCGATGCCTGCCCCAACTTCACGTACAGCTTGGCGAGTTCCGACTTGGCGGCCTTGTGGCCGGGGTCCGCGAACACCACGTGGTTGAGCAGCGTCACCGCGAACCGCGGATCGCCGTCGCGCGCGAACGCCCTGGCCTTCGCGACCGTGGCCGTACGGCCGCCCATGGCCTTGACGTACCGCTTGGCCTCCTCGACGGGCGGGTGCTCCCACAGGTGCGCGGGGTTGCCGTCGAACCAGCCCATGTACCGCTGATAGATGCCCTTGACGTTGTGGCTCAGGGACCCGTAATACCCGCGGTTCGCCCAGACACCGGCCAGTGCGGGCGGCAGCTCGATCTCCTCGGCTATCTCCCGCCCGGTCATCCCCTTGTTGATCATCCGCAGCGTCTGGTCGTGCATGTACGCGTACAGGTCCCGCTGCTGTTCGAGCAGCTCGACGATCGTCTCCCCGCCCCACGTCGGCCAGTGGTGCGAGGCGAAGGCGACATCCACCCGCCCGTCGAAGAGGACAACCGACTCGTTGAGGTAGTGCGCCCACTGCCGTGCGTCCCGCACCTGCGCGCCGCGCAGCGTGATGATGTTGTGCATCGTGTGCGTCGCGTTCTCCGCCATGCAGACGGCACGCAGCTCGGGGAGCACGAAGTTCATCTCCGCGGCCGCCTCGGTCCCCGGCGTCATCTGGAACTCGAACCTCACGCCGTCGACCGTCTCGACCTGACCGGTCTTCGTGATGTCCTTGGTCGGCGGGATCAGCCCGATCGACCCCACCGAGACGCTCTGCCCGAGACCGCAACCGATCTGTCCCGCGGGGGACTTGGGGAGCAGCGCGCCGTACATGTAGCCGGAGCGCCGCTGCATCGCCGTACCGGCGTACACGTTCTCCGACACGGCGTGCTCCATGAAGCCCTCGGGCGCGAGGATCGGCACGTCGCCCGCGCCGTCCGGCAGCACGCCGCGGCAGCCGCCGAAGTGGTCGACGTGGGGGTGGGTGTAGATGAGCCCGGTGACCTTCTTCTTCCCGCGGTGCTCGCGGAACAGCTTCAGGGCGGCGGCCGCGGTCTCCGCGGAGATCAGGGGATCGATCACGACGATGCCGGTGTCGCCCTCGATGATCGTCATGTTCGACAGGTCGAGGCCGCGCACCTGGTAGACACGGTCCGTGACCTTGTAGAGCCCCTGCTTCGACACGAGCTGCGACTGGCGCCACAGGCTCTTGTCCGCGGTCCTGGGGGCGTCGCCCTTGAGGAAGCCGTACGCGTCGTTGTCCCAGACGACCTGCCCCTTGGCGTTCTTCACCACCCCGGGGGTGAGGGCGGCGATGAACCCCTTGTCGGCGTCGGCGAAGTCGTCACCGCCCTGGTCGGTGCCTTCGCGGTCGACCGCGAAGGCGGTGTGAGGATTCATGGCCACGGCCGCCGCGGCGGCACCCGCGGCCGCGGCGACGAAGGTGCGGCGGTTCAAGGGAGTCATGCGGCCGAAGATCGCAGCGGGGAACGGGGCGGGGCAAGGGTTTGCCGGGGATTTGGGGCAGCTCCCAGGGAGGGCGGGAGAGGGGAGTGACGCGTCATATTGCGCGGGCGGCGCGGGACGGGTGCCGGGTCGGGAGCCGAGACCGTCGGGCTACTGTCCGTAATGAAAGATGGCGTTACGTAGCAAAAAAGCGGGTGCTCACGCAGTCGTGAGCACCCGCTTTTCCTTCGATGTGCCGGGTGCGGGACTCGAACCCGCAAGCCCTTTCAGGCAGAGGTGTTTGAGACCTCCGTGTATACCGTTCCACCAACCCGGCAGGCACTGCCGGAACTATACCGGGTCACCGCCGGACGCTGCAGCTAGGTAGGCTGCAGAGGCAGCAGTACCTGCCCGGCCCGCAACAAGGAGCCCCCGTGACTTCCCCCGAGTCGCCCCAGCCCGTAGCCGATGACGACGACAAGTCGCACGTGCCTCCGCTGACGACCCGTGTCGTCATCGCCGAGGACGAGGCTCTCATCCGGCTCGACCTCAAGGAGATGCTTGAGGAAGAGGGTTACACCGTCGTAGGCGAGGCCGGTGACGGTGAGAAAGCCGTCGAGCTGGCCCGTGAGCACAAGCCGGACCTGGTGATCCTTGACGTGAAGATGCCCGTCATGGACGGCATCTCGGCGGCCGAGAAGATCGCCGAGGAGTCCATCGCCCCGGTGCTCATGCTGACCGCGTTCTCGCAGCGTGACCTGGTCGAGCGGGCCAGGGACGCCGGCGCGATGGCGTACCTGGTCAAGCCGTTCAGCAAGACCGACGTGGTGCCCGCCATCGAGATGGCCGTCTCGCGCTACACGGAGCTGAAGACGCTGGAGAGCGAGGTCGCCGACCTCACCCTGCGTCTGGAGACGCGCAAGCTGGTGGACCGCGCGAAGTCGATCCTTCAGACGGAGTACGGCCTCACCGAGCCCGCCGCGTTCCGCTGGATCCAGAAGACGTCGATGGACCGGCGCCTTTCGATGCAGCAGGTCGCGGAAGCGGTCATCGAGGACGCCGACGAGAAGAAGGCGGCCAAGGGGCAGTAGGCCCCGGACCGCACACGAGGAAGGCCCGCACCCCGGCTTCGGGGTGCGGGCCTTCCTCGTACGTACGCGAAGTGCCTAGTCCTCGCCGAGGTACGCCTTGCGCACGGACTCGTCGTGCAGCAGGTCGTTCCCCGAACCGGAAAGGACGATCTTGCCGACCTCCATGACATGACCGTGGTCGGCGAGCGAGAGCGCCGCCTGGGCGTTCTGTTCGACGAGCAGAATGGTCGTGCCCTGCGACTTGAGCTCGGAGATGGTCGCCATGATCTTCTGCATCATGATCGGCGAAAGGCCCATGGAGGGTTCGTCGAGCATGAGCAGTTTGGGCTGGGACATGAGCGCGCGTCCCATGGCGAGCATTTGCTGCTCGCCGCCCGAGAGCGTGCCGGCCGCCTGCTTTCTGCGCTCCCCGAGAATGGGGAAGAGCTCATAGGCGCGCGCGATGTCCTTTTCGATGGCCGATTTGTCGCTGCGCAGATATGCGCCGAGCCGCAGATTGTTCTCGATCGTCATGCGCGGGAAGATGTGCCGGCCCTCGGGGGAGTGGGCGAGGCCGAGCGCCACGATCTGGTCGGCGCGGTATTTCCGCAGCGTTTTTCCGTTGAATTTGATGGAGCCGCCGACCGGCTTGAGCAGTCCGGAGAGCGTGCGCAGCGTGGTGGTCTTGCCTGCGCCGTTCGTGCCGATCAGGGTGACGACCTCGCCGGCCTCGACCTTGAAAGAGATGCCCTTGACGGCTTCGATCTTGCCGTAGGCGACCTTGAGGTCCTCGACCTCGAGCAGTGCGGTCATCAGCTGGTCTCCTCGTTGCCCGTCGCGTCGGCCTCTGTGCTGCCGGGGGCACCTTCGAAGGGCTCGCCCAGGTAGGCGGCGATGACGCGGTCGTCCTGCTGGACGGTCTCACTGCTGCCCTCGACGAGTTTCTCGCCCTGGACGAGTACGGCCACGCGGTCGCACAGGTTGAAGATGAAGCGCATGTCGTGCTCGATGACGAGGATGGCGATGCCCATGTCCCGGATGGCCAGGACGAGTTCCTCGGTGGCGCGGGTCTCCTGCGGGTTCATGCCCGCGGTCGGCTCGTCCAGGAGGAGCAGGCCCGGCTCGCTCGCGAGTGCCCGGGCGATCTCCAGCTTGCGCTGCTCGCCGTAGGGCAGGTTGCGGGAGAGGTGCTCCGCCTTCTCGGCGAGGCCGACGAATTCGAGCAGCTCCAGGGCGCGGGCCTTGGACTTGGCCTCCGCCTTGTGGAAGCCGGGGCCGCGCAGGAGGGCCGACCAGAGGCCTTCCTTCGTACGCGTGTGGCGCCCCACGAGGACGTTCTCCAGGACCGTCATGTTGGCGAACAGACGGATGTTCTGGAAGGTGCGGGCCACGCCCGCCGCGGTGACCTTGAAGGACTTGCTGGGCAGGACCGTGCCCTTGTACCGGACTTCGCCCTCGGTGGGGATGTACAGGCCGGTGAGGCAGTTGAAGAAGGTGGTCTTGCCCGCGCCGTTGGGGCCGATGAGGCCGACGATCTCGCCGCTGTTGACGGTGAGGTCGACGGAGCGCACGGCGGTCAGGCCGCCGAAGCGCATCGTGACGCCCTTGGCGTCCAGGACAGTCTCTCCGGCCGGCGTCGCGGCCGGGCTGTCCTTGCTGGTGGTGGTGTCGGTGGTCATGGCTCAGGCCCCTGTCTTGCTGAGGACTGTGGGTGGCGGCGTGTCGCCGGGAGCCAGATCGGCCTCGTGGAACTCGAGCTGGCGGCGGCGGTTGGGGATGAGGCCCTCGGGGCGGAAGCGCATGAGCAGCACGAGCGCGAGGCCGAAGGCGAAGAGCTGGTAGTCGCCCAGGAACGAGAGCTTGCTCGGGATGAGGTAGAGCAGCGCGGCGCCGACGAGGGGTCCGCTGATGGTGCCCATGCCGCCGAGGACGACGGCGGCGAGCAGGAACGCCGAGTTCGGCGGGACCGTGTTGGCGAACTGGTACTGCTCGGGCGTCACGGTGTAGGTGACGTGCGCCTGCACCGTGCCCGCGAGTCCGGCGAGCGTGGCGCCGAGCGCGAAGGCGATGAGCTTCACGCGGAAGCCGTTGATGCCCATGGCGAGCGCCGCGGTCTCGTCCTCTCGGATGGCGACCCAGGCGCGCCCGATGCGGGAGTCGCCGCTGCGCCGGAAGACCAGCACGACGACGAGGGTGATGAGCAGCATCAGGAAGAAGTAGTTCGCGAATCGGCCGATGGTGACGCCGAAGATGGTGTGCTCGAGGCCGAAGTCGAAGCCGAGGATCTTGAGGTTCGGGATCGAGGAGATGCCGTTCGAGCCGTTCGTGATGTCCGGGCCCGAGGTGCCGTCGGAGTTCATCGCGACGAGCCGGAAGATCTCTCCGAAGCCGAGGGTGACGATGGCGAGGTAGTCGCCGCGCAGCCTCAGTGTCGGGGCGCCGATGAGCACACCGAAGATGAGCGATGCGCTCGCGCCGACCAGGATCGCGCCCCAGAACGGCAGATGGACGTCGAAGGGCGAGGACGGCGACCCGGAGACCATGGACGCCGCGTAGGCGCCGACGCCGAGGAAGGCGACGTATCCGAGGTCGAGGAGTCCGGCGAGGCCGACGACGATGTTCAGGCCGAGCGCGACGGTGGCGAAGATGAGGATGTAGACGCCGATGGTGGCGTACTGGTCGTCGCTCTGCGTGAACGGGAAGGCCGCCGCTGCGGCGAAGGCACCGCCGAGTGTGATGTTGCGGTGCCGCGCGGTGTACGTGGAGACCTGGGCGACGAGCCCCGCCTTGGACAGCGCGGCGAAGCTGAACGCCACGGTGACCAGGAAGCCGACGAAGAGCTCGTCGTACTCGGTGCCGATGCCGTAGGTGAAGACCACCAGGCCCACGGCGAGCGCGGCGACGATGATCAGGATCTCGACGTAGCTGGGGAGCTTGCGCGGCGTGGGCGGGGCCTCGGCGGCGAACGCGCCCTTGAAGACGACGAGGCCGTTGCGCATGCGGTGCTTGAACTGCTCGCTGCCGCTGTCCTCGGTGTCGACCGCGTAGGTGTGCGGCCGGGTGAAGGGCAGGGCGAGGGCGCCGACGAAGGAGCCGAGGGTGGCGATCGCGGCGACCCAGCCGCCGACCTCGAGGTTGGCGAGGCCGCCGAGCTGGTAGCTGATCGAGATGATCGTGTACCAGGTGGTGGCGAAGGCGGCGAGCGACGCGTACTTCAGCGCGGCGTCGGCTCCGCCGGGAGCCAGCGCCCGTACGCCCTTGACGCCGTACGAGGCGAGGCCGAAGAGCGTCGTCAGGATGCCGGCGATCAGGACGAGGACCTGGAGGCCGCCGGGGTAGCCGTAGACGGTGAGGTCACCGGGGAACGCCGAGGTCCAGGTCCAGGCGAGGAACGTGGAGATGATCGTGAGGATGCCGCCGCCGGTGGCCAGTGCGCGGGCGGGGGCCTCGGGGATGGCGATGAGACCGGTGGGGGTGAGGTCCTGCTTAGGGCTGGGCGCGTCGGCCGCAGTGGTCTGTGTGGTCATGGTTGTCACGCCCTGTCCGCGACGCGCTCGCCAAGGAGACCTTGTGGCCTGACGAGGAGTACGACGATGAGGAGTACGAAGGCCCAGACGTCGGCCCAGGACTGCCCGCCGAGCTGGCTCATGCCGGGGATGTCGTTCATGTAGGCGGTGGCCATGGCTTCGGCGACGCCGAGGACGAGGCCGCCGAGCATCGCGCCGTAGATGTTGCCGATGCCTCCGAGCACGGCCGCGGTGAAGGCCTTGAGGCCCCACAGGAAGCCCATGCGGAACTGGACTTCTCCGTAGCGGAAGCCGTAGGCGACGGCGGCGATGCCGGCGAAGGCGGCGCCGATCGCGAAGGCCACGACGATGACGCGGTCGGTGTTGACACCCATGAGCTTGGCGGTGTCGGGGTCCTGTGCGGTGGCCTGCATGCCGCGTCCCACGCGGGTCTTCATCACGAAGTAGCCGAGGGCGAACATGCAGATCGGGGCGGTGATCAGCAGGAAGATGTCGCCGGGCTGGATGGTGACGGAGCCCATGTGGATGGAGTCGCCGGGCATCTCGGGGAAGGTGCGGGACGACTTCGCGTTGGGGTACCAGGCCCAGACGGCCTGCTGCAGCGCGAGGGAGAGGCCGATCGCGGTGATGAGAGGGGCGAGGCGGGGTGCGCCGCGCAACGGGCGGTAGGCGAAGCGTTCGGCTCCGACCGCTATGAGGGTCGAGACGATGACGGCGCCTATGAGCATGAGTGGCAGTGCGAGCCACATGCTGGTGCCGCCCGGCAGCCAGAGCCAGACGGTGAGGGCGCCGAAGCCGCCGACCATGAAGATCTCGCCATGGGCGAAGTTGATGAGCTGGACGATGCCGTAGACCATTGTGTAGCCGATGGCGATCAGGCCGTACATGGATCCCAGTAGCAGGCCGTTGACCAGCTGTTGCGGCAGTTCGTGCACCGCAGGTCCTCCGAGTCTTTCGGTGTCGTGCGGCCTGCGTGCGGTGGCTGTGGGCCCCGCCGGCCGAACGGCTTAGGTGACGGATGCGACGCCGCGCGGGGCGCTGCAGAGGCAGCGCCCCGCGCGGTGGTGTCGTGCTGCGGGGTGGATCAGCCGGTGAAGGTGCCGGACTTGACCGGCTCCCAGCCCTTGGTCGGGTCCTCGGTGGACTTCACCTGGTACACGGTGAGCTGCTTGTTGGTCGCGTCGCCGTACTCGTCGAAGGAGACCTTGCCGGTCACACCGTCGAAGGAGACGTCCTGCATGGCCTCGACGATCTTGGCGCGAGCGTCGTCGGGCAGCTTGCCGTCGTTGTCCTCGACGACCTTCTTGACCGCTTCGATGATCGCCCAGGCCGAGTCGTACGAGTAGCCGCCGTAGGCCTCGTAGGCCTCCTTGAAGCCGGCCTTCTTGTAGTTCGCGATGAACTCCTTGGCGGACGGCAGCTTCTCGACGGGCTGACCGATCGAGGTCGCCATGTCGCCCTTGCCCTCCTTGCCGGCGAGCTTGACGAAGTCGGCGCTGTAGATGCCGTCACCGCCGACGAGCGGGATCTTGGCACCTGCCTTCTTCATCTGCTTGCTGAGCGGGCCGGCTGCGGGGTACTCGCCGCCGTAGTAGACGACGTCGGCGTCAGAGTTCTTGATCTTGGTGGCGACGGCGCCGAAGTCCTTGGTGTCCGGGTTCACGTGCTCGGTGCCGGCGACCTTGCCGCCGAGCTTGGTGAACTCGTCCTTGAAGGTGGCGGCCAGACCGGCGCCGTAGGTCTTCTTGTCGTCGACCACGAAGACCTTCTTCTTCTTCGCGTCGTTGTACAGGTACTGCGCGGCGAACGGGCCCTGGATGGCGTCCGTGGTGGCCGTACGGAAGTAGGCCTTGTACGGGCGCACCTTCTTGCCGCCGTTCCAGTCCTGGCCCTGGGTCATGGCCGGGTTGGTGTTGGCGGGGGAGACCTGGACGAGCTTCGCGTCGTCGAAGACCTTCTGCATCGACTCGCCGACGGAGGAGTTCAGGGGCCCGACGGCGCCGAGGATGTCCTTGTTGGCGACGAACTTGGTCGCGTTGGTCTGGCCCGATGCGGGCTGGCCCTGGTCGTCGGCGGCTTCGATCTTGAAGGTGATGCCGTCGACGTACTTCTTCGCGTTGGCCTGCTTGGCGGCGAGATCCACGGAGTTGCGGATACCGAGGCCCAGCGCGGACAGGTCGCCGGTCAGCGGCGCGTCGACGCCGATGACCACGGTGGTACCGCCACCCCCGGCGTCGTCCTTGTCCTTGTCGTCGCGTGAGCCACAGGCGGTGAGGGTGAGTGCCCCCGCGGTGAATGCAGCGGTGATGGCTATGAGCGAACGTTGACGCACGATCAGTCCTTTCCCCTGGCACGGCCGTCCCCTGTTGGGTGGCCGAGTCGAGCGCAGAACCGAACTGACAGGAATCCGGTGGGCGCGGTGACTGGCCGTGACTCTAAGGGCCGCTTTGTTCCTGGTGGAGTGGTCAGGCCAAAGGTGTGACGCTCTTGTTATGCCACGGAGTATTCCGCGCTGGAACTCAGGGGGCGGTTGGGGCGGAATGCGCCACCTTCGGCGCATCCCGCATGCTGAGAACTTGCAGGACTGTCAGGGTGTTTTACTCATGACATCAGTGTTCGGGGGGCATGCGGCTGTCAGGGCCTCGGAAAGATCTTTTGCGTACGCCGAACCGAGGATGAAGCTCTGCGTCTGCTTTGCGCGCACATTACGCAGTGTTACATCCAGGAAAGGGAGTCCGGCATTCCGTGGCACATTTCCACATTCGCGAATGTGCATGGAAATACGTGCCGTCCGAGGGCTTCCGCTTTTCACTGTGAATGGGGTATGGGGGGCGACGGTGACCGACAGCGCCGCAGACGGCTGGCCGATCCGTCGGACGGACACGGGCGGCCCCGAGTCCTGGCCGAGGCCGACGGTGAAGCTGAACGTGCGGTCGCCTGCCTCTGGGCGCGTCATGTCGCCCTTGTACGTCACGGACACGGTCTGCGACGGATAGGGCGGTGGCGGCGGCGCCGGGGGCCGGGGACGGGTCAGGTAGAGGCTGAGTCCCGCGGCCCCGACGACCGCGGCGATGGCGAGGGCCAGGGCGGTGCGGCGGTGACGGGTGAGCGGCGGGCGGGGCCTGACGGGGTGTGCGGCGATGCGGTCCGGGGAGGCGGTGCGGGCGTCGTAGGTGTGGTCGCCCGGCTCGATGGGGCCGATGGCGTTCACACCCACGGCCCGCCGCTCGGCTGCCCGTGGCGGTAGCGCTTCTCGCACCGCTCGCGGGCCTCGCGGGTGAGCAACTTCCGCCCCGCGTCGGCTCCGTGGCGCTCGCGCTCGGCGCGGGCCAGGTCGAGGGTGTCCCGCAGGATCATGTACTGCCCGTTGGAGAGGCCCATCGACTGGTAGTCGCCGTAGGTCTCCTTGCCCGAGTCGTAGATCTGCCGCCCCCACTTGGTGATCAGGGCCGTGCAGAGGTCCTCGGGGGACGTGGTGGCGGGGGAGGGCCCGGGGGTGTCACCGGAAGGGGAGCTCCCGCATCCGGTGGCGGCGAAGAGGGTAGTGAGGAGGGCGGTGCAGGCGAGCGCACAGAGCGGCTTCCAGTGCCTCATGCCCAGAAGCTAGACCGGCGCCCCACGCTCCGACAATGCGTAGGGCGCCGCCTTCAACTCCCTCAGCCGGCGGTGCCGTTGGGCTGAACCTCGCGCAGCAGACAGGTCAGCCGCGCGGTGCACACCCGCTTGTCCTGCTCGTCGGTGATGACGATCTCGTACGTCGCCGTGGAGCGGCCCCGGTGCACGGGCGTCGCCACGCCGGTGACCAGGCCCGAACGCGCCCCGCGGTGGTGGGTGCAGTTCAGGTCGACGCCGACGGCGAGCTTCCCGCTCCCGCCGTGCAGCATCGAGCCGACCGAACCGAGGGTCTCGGCGAGGACGGCGGACGCGCCGCCGTGCAGCAGGCCGTACGGCTGGGTGTTGCCCTCGACCGGCATGGTGCCGACGACGCGGTCGGCGGAGGCCTCGACGATCTGGACGCCCATCCGGACGCCCAGATCCCCGGCGGAGAACAGGGCGGGCAGGTCGATGCCGAGCGCGGCGTACTCGTCGATGACCTCTTGCGGGAACTTCACGCTGTGCTGCTCACCCATGGGGCCCGGCTCCGTTCTTCGTCCTCACCAGTCGCTGAGCGAACGCTCAGTCGGTGCCTGATTGTTCCAGGCGCACGACGACGGACTTGCTGGCGGGGGTGTTGCTCGTGTCGGCCGTCGCATCCAGCGGGACCAGGACGTTCGTCTCCGGGTAGTACGCCGCGGCACAGCCACGGGCGGTGGGATAGTGCACGACCCGGAAACCGGGCGCGCGCCGCTCGACGCCGTCCCGCCACTCGCTCACGAGGTCCACGTACGACCCGTCGGCGAGGCTCAGCTCGCGGGCGTCGTCGGGGTTGACCAGGACGACCCTGCGGCCGTTCTTGATGCCCCGGTAGCGGTCGTCCAGGCCGTAGATCGTGGTGTTGTACTGGTCGTGCGAGCGCAGCGTCTGCAGCAGGAGGCGGCCCTTCGGCAGGGCAGGGAACTCCACCGGCGCCGCGGTGAAGTTCGCCTTGCCGGTGGCCGTGGGGAAGCGCCGCTCGTCGCGCGGGGCGTGCGGCAGGGCGAAGCCCGCCGGGTCGGCCACGCGCGCGTTGAAGTCCTCGAAGCCGGGGATCACGCGCGCGATGCGGTCGCGCACCGTGGCGTAGTCCTTCTCGAACTCCTCCCAGGGGGTGGCCGATTCGGGGCCGAGGACGCGGCGGGCGAGGCGGCACACGATGGCCGGCTCGGAGAGCAGATGCGGGCTCGCGGGCTCCAGACGGCCGCGCGAGGCGTGCACCATGCCCATGGAGTCCTCGACGGTCACGAACTGCTCACCGCCGCCCTGAAGATCCCGCTCGGTGCGGCCGAGCGTCGGCAGGATCAGCGCCCGCGCGCCCGTGACGGCGTGCGAGCGGTTCAGCTTCGTCGACACGTGGACGGTCAGGCGGGCCTTGCGCATCGCCGCCTCCGTCACCTCCGTGTCGGGCGACGCCGCCACGAAGTTGCCGCCCATCGCGAAGAACACCTTCGCGTCGCCGTCCCGCAGCGCCTTGATCGCGCGCACGACGTCCAGGCCGTGCTCGCGCGGCGGCGCGAAGCCGAACTCCTTCTCCAGGGCGTCCAGGAAGGCCGGAGCGGGCCGTTCGAAGATGCCCATCGTGCGGTCGCCCTGCACGTTCGAGTGTCCGCGCACCGGGCACACGCCCGCGCCGGGACGGCCGATGTTGCCGCGCAGCAGAAGGAAGTTGACGACCTCGCGGATGGTCGGCACGGCGTGCTTGTGCTGGGTCAGGCCCATCGCCCAGCACACGACGGTGCGCTTGGAGGCAAGCACCATGGCGAGCGCTTCCTCGATGCGGTCGCGGCTGAGACCGGTCGCCGTCAGCGTCTCGTCCCAGTCGGCGTCCCGCGCGGCCTCGGTGAACTCCTCGTACCCATGGGTGTGTTCGCGGACGAACTCCTCGTCGACCGCGCCCTCCGTGTCGAGGATCAGCTTGTTGAGCAGCCGGAACAGGGCCTGGTCGCCGCCCAGGCGGATCTGCAGGAAGAGGTCGGTCAGGGCGGTGCCCTTGAACATGCCCTGCGGGGTCTGCGGGTTCTTGAACCGCTCCAGGCCAGCCTCGGGCAGCGGATTGACCGTGATGATCTTCGCGCCGTTGTTCTTCGCCTTCTCCAGGGCGGAGAGCATGCGCGGATGGTTCGTGCCCGGGTTCTGCCCGGCGACGATGATCAGGTCCGACTTGTAGAGGTCCTCCAGGAGGACGCTGCCCTTGCCGATACCGATGGTCTCCGTGAGGGCGGAGCCGGACGACTCATGGCACATGTTCGAACAGTCGGGCAGATTGTTCGTGCCCAGCTCGCGGGCGAACAGCTGGTAGAGGAACGCCGCTTCGTTGCTGGTGCGGCCCGAGGTGTAATAGACGGACTCGTCCGGACTGTCCAGGGCGGCCAGTTCCTCGCCGATGATGTCGAAGGCCCGCTCCCAGGGCACGGGTTCATAGCGCTCGGCGCCCTCCGCCAGATACATCGGGTGGGTGAGGCGGCCCTGCTGCCCCAGCCAGTACCCACTGCGGGTGGCGAGGTCGGCCACGGGGTGCGCGGCGAAGAAGTCCGGGGTGACGCGGCGCAGCGTGGCCTCTTCGGCGACCGCCTTCGCGCCGTTCTCGCAGAACTCCGCCTTGTGCCGGTGCTCCGGCTCGGGCCAGGCGCAGCCGGGGCAGTCGAAGCCGTCCTTCTGATTGACCCGCAGCAGCGTCAGCGCCGTGCGGCGCACGCCCATCTGCTGCTGGGCCATGCGCAGCGTGTGCCCGATGGCGGGAAGCCCCGCCGCGGCGTGCTGCACCTCGGCGACCTGCGGCGCGTCCTGGACCGGATCACCCTTGGGCGACTTCCTTGCCATGATCGGCTCCCCTTCGAGCACGTGCGTGAGCTACGCCTTCGATCCTCCCACGCGGCAGTGACGGCGCGGTCGCGGGTGAGGGTTGGGCCTGAGTGTCAGTGGGGCGTGGCAGGATCGGGGACGTGGCAGAAAAAGCAGCGAAGAAGAAGTCCGAGACCGCGACGAAGCCGAGTGGCGAGCAGCGTCCGCGCCTGCTCCTCATGGACGGGCACTCCCTGGCCTATCGGGCGTTCTTCGCGCTGCCCGCGGAGAACTTCACGACCGCGACGGGCCAGCCGACGAACGCGATCTACGGCTTCGCGTCGATGCTGGCGAACACCCTGCGCGACGAGGCGCCCACGCACTTCGCGGTGGCCTTCGACGTCTCGCGCAAGACGTGGCGCTCCTCGGAGTTCCCGGAGTACAAGGCGAACCGCTCCAAGACCCCGGACGAGTTCAAGGGCCAGGTCGAGCTGATCGGCGAGGTCCTGGACGCGATGAACGCGGTGCGGTTCGCGGTGGACGGCTTCGAGGCGGACGACGTCATCGCCACGCTCGCCACCCAGGCCGAGGCGGCAGGATTCGACGTCCTGATCGTCACCGGCGACCGCGACTCCTTCCAGCTGATCACCGACCACGTGACGGTGCTGTACCCCACGAAGGGCGTCTCCGAGCTGACGCGCTTCACGCCGGAGAAGGTCGAGGAGAAGTACGGCCTCACGCCCAGCCAGTATCCCGACTTCGCGGCCCTGCGCGGCGACCCGTCGGACAACCTCCCCGGCATCCCCGGAGTCGGCGAGAAGACCGCCGCGAAGTGGATCAACCAGTTCGGCTCCTTCGCGGACCTCGTCGAGCGCGCCGAAGAGGTCAAGGGCAAGGCCGGGCAGAACTTCCGCGACCACCTGGACGCGGTGAAGCTCAACCGCCGCCTCACGGAGATGGTGCGCGACGTCGAGCTCCCCAAGGCGGTCACCGACCTGGAGCGCGCTCCGTACGACCGCACGGCCCTCGCCCTGGTCCTGGACACCCTGGAGATCCGCAACCCCTCGCTGCGCGAGCGGCTCCTGGCCGTCGACCCCGGCGCGGAGGAGGCCGACCAGACCCCGGCCGAGCCGGGCGTGGAGCTGGACGGCTCGGTGCTCGGCGCGGGTGAGGTCGCGCCGTGGCTCGCCGAGCACGGCAAGGCGGTCCTCGGCGTGGCCACGGTCGACACCTGGCAGCTCGGCACGGGCTCGGTGACCGAGGTCGCCCTCGCCGCGGCCGGTGGAGCGGCGGCCTGGTTCGACCCGACCGGCCTGGACGAGGCCGACGAGAACGCGTTCGCGGCCTGGATCGCCGACCCGGACAAGCCCAAGGTCCTGCACAACGCCAAGGCCACGATGCGGGTCTTCCCCGAGCACGGCTGGAGTGTGGACGGCGTCACCATGGACACGGCGCTCGCCGCGTACCTGGTCAAGCCGGGCCGCCGCTCCTTCGCCCTGGACGCCCTGTCCCTGGAGTACCTGGGCCGTGAGCTGGCCCCCGCCGGCGCGGCCGACGGACAGCTCGCCTTCGGCACGGAGGAGGACGACCAGGCCGAGGCCGAGTCGCTGATGGCGCAGGCCCGCACGATCCTCGACCTGGGCACCGCCTTCGGGGAGAAGCTGAAGGAGGTCGGCGCCGGTGACCTCCTGACGGACATCGAACTGCCGACGTCCATCCTCCTGGCCCGCCTGGAGCGCCACGGCATCGCGGCGGACCGCGCCCATCTGGAGGCGATGGAGCAGCAGTTCGCCGGCGCGGTGCAGCAGGCGGTGAAGGAGGCGCACGAGGCAGCGGGCCACGAGTTCAACCTCGGCTCGCCCAAGCAGCTCCAGGAGGTCCTCTTCGGCGAGCTGAACCTCCCCAAGACGAAGAAGACCAAGACCGGGTACACCACGGACGCGGACGCCCTGGCCTGGCTCGCCGCCCAGACCGAGAACGAACTGCCGGTCATCATGCTGCGCCACCGCGAGCAGGCGAAGCTGCGCGTCACGGTCGAGGGCCTGATCAAGGCGATCGCCGCGGACACCCGCATCCACACGACGTTCAACCAGACGGTCGCGGCGACGGGCCGCCTGTCCTCCACCGACCCGAACCTCCAGAACATCCCGGTCCGCACGGACGAGGGCCGGGCGATCCGCCGCGGCTTCGTGGTCGGCGAGGGCTTCGAGTCCCTGATGACCGCGGACTACAGCCAGATCGAGCTGCGCGTGATGGCCCACCTCTCCGAGGACGAGGGCCTCCTGGAGGCCTTCAGCTCGGGCGAGGACCTGCACACGACGGTCGCCTCCCAGGTCTTCTCCGTCGAGGGCTCCGCCGTCGACGCCGAGATGCGCCGCAAGATCAAGGCCATGTCGTACGGCTTGGCGTACGGCCTCTCCGCGTTCGGTCTCTCGCAGCAGCTGAACATCGAGGCGGGCGAGGCCCGTTCGCTGATGGACACCTACTTCGAGCGGTTCGGCGGCGTACGCGACTATCTGCGCCGAGCCGTCGACGAGGCCCGCGCGACGGGGTACACGGAGACGATGCTGGGCCGCCGCCGGTATCTCCCCGACCTCAACAGCGACAACCGCCAGCGCCGCGAGATGGCCGAGCGGATGGCCCTGAACGCGCCCATCCAGGGCACGGCCGCGGACATCGTCAAGATCGCCATGCTGAACGTGCACCGCGCGCTCACGGAGGCGAAGCTCGACTCCCGCATGCTGCTCCAGGTCCACGACGAAATCGTCCTGGAGATCGCTCCGGGCGAGCGCGCCAAGGTCGAGGAGCTCGTCCGTCGCGAGATGGCGGGCGCGGTGTCGCTGCGGGCCCCGCTGGACGTGTCGGTGGGCGTGGGGGCGGACTGGGAGTCCGCCGCGCACTGACTGCGTCGGGCTTGAGCACACCCTCGGGCGCACCGGAGATCACCGGCTCCGCCGAGTTCGTCCTCACACGCCGGACGGGCTGGAACATCCAGCCCGTCCGGCGTGTGAGGACATCCTGTACAGAACTCCGCTCTCACCCTTGTGGCCCTCGCCCCCGAGCCCCGCAAAGATGCCACGGCCACGATGACCGCATGGCCCTTCACCTGCGAAAGTGCCGCATAGCGATAGCCACGGCACTGCTCACCACCCTCCTCACCCCCCTCCCGGCGACCGCCGCTCACGCCAGCGCGGCGCAACGCGCGCAACGCGCGGCCTCCTGCACAGCCCGCAGCGATTCCGCCCTCGCCGCCCAGCTCTCCCGCGACATCCGCGCCGTCCTGACCGCCCGGCGTGGCACCGTCTCCGTGGCCCTCCACGACCCCGCGACCGGACTCAGCTGCACCTTCGGCAGCAGCCACCGCTACGACACCGCGAGCGTCGCCAAAGTCATGATCATGGAGGCCGCCCTGCGCCGCGCACAGGACTGGGGGCGCGGGCTCACCGCCTGGGAGCGCCGCAAGATACGCCCGATGATCATCCGCTCGGACAACACCGCGGCCCGGCGCCTCTTCGACGACCTGGGCCAGTCCTACATCGCCCGCTTCCTCGGCCGCGCGGGCACCACGGCCACCACGCTCAACCCCTACGGCCTCTGGGGCCTGACCCGCACCTCCGCGGCCGACCAGCTCCGCCTCCTCGGCGTCCTCACCGGAGCCAGGGCCCGCGCCCTGCTGAGCCCGACGTCACGTGCGTACGGCCTGAAGCAGCTGAACGAGGTGCGGCGCGACCAGCGCTGGGGCGTGCCCGCCGGAATGCCGCGCGGCACCAAGGCGTACCTCAAGAACGGCTGGCTGCCCCGGTCCACGCACGGCTGGCGGGTGCACAGCATCGGCGCGTTCACCGGAACCGGCGCACAGAAGGGCGGCCGTACGTACCGCATCGCCGTTCTCTCGCACGACAACCCCACGATGAAGTACGGAGTCCGTACCATCGAACGCGTTGCCCAGGTCGTGCACCGCGCGCTCAACAAGGGCCGCTCCGCGGCGCAGGAGCTCACTCCGGAGAGCGAGATCAGCGAAGTGCCCGACGGATCGGTCCCGACCGAGGCCCTGCCCGAGGCCCCGCCCGAACAGGACGAGGCCAACCGGTGAAAATCGGGCACGAACGGGTGTCTGGGCGCCGTAAGTTGTCGTAGTGTCGCCTGAGTCGGCCCGCTGGGGAGCACAACGGGGAGCACAACAGAGCGGGCGGCGACACACACAGTCGTCAAGGGGAGGGGTTCACGGTCATGGCGGCGGTATTCGGCAGGCGGTTGCGCAGGGGAGCGGTGACCACCGCGGTGGCAGCCGCGGCGGTGGCGGCGCTCGCGGCGTCCCAGGCCCCGGGCGTGACGGACGTCCCTCGCGACGAGCGGGCGGGGGCATCCGGCGCCACGCCGCCACCCGAGAACTCCGCGACCGGCAACTCCCCCTATTACACCGACCTGCCGCCCCTGAACACCCCGGTCCCGCCGACCGGAGCGCCCAACGGCGGCGACGACGAGACCGAGGCGGGCCTCCCGGCCACGGTCCTCGACGCGTACAAGCAGGCCGAGGCGTCCCTCGCCACCTCCAAGCCCGGCTGCAAGCTGCCCTGGCAGCTGCTCGCCGCGATAGGCAAGGTCGAGTCGGGCCAGGCGCGTGGCGGTCGCGTGGACGCGAACGGCACGACGCTCGCACCGATCCTCGGCCCGGTCCTGAACGGCAACGGCTTCGCGAAGATCACCGACACCGACGGCGGCGCGTACGACGGCGACAAGACGCACGACCGCGCGGTCGGCCCCATGCAGTTCATCCCCTCGACGTGGGACACCTGGGCGCAGGACGGCAACGCGGACGGCAAGAAGGACCCGAACAACATCTACGACGCCGCGCTCGCCGCAGGGCGCTATCTCTGCGCGAACGACCGCGACCTGTCCGTCGACGCCGATCTGCGCAAGGCGATCCTCAGCTACAACCGCTCGACGGACTACCTGAACACGGTCCTGTCGTGGCTGGAGTACTACCGCAAGGGCACCCACGAGGTCCCCGACGGCACGGGCGTCCTGCCGAACGACCGCAGCGACAGCAACGGCCCGAGCACGAGCCCGAGTCCCACGCCCCCGGCGTCCGGTTCGCCCTCGCCCTCGCCGAAGCCGTCGAAGCCCTCCAGGCCCGGCGACGACAAGCCGTCCGAGCCCGGCAACGGCGGCGGCAGCGGCAGCCCGTCCACACCGCCGTCGACCGGCGGTGGCTCCGAGACCCCGAAGCCCACCCCTCCGCCCACCGACCGGGTCGCGAGCCTGAAGGACGCCGGCACCGGCAAGCTCTCCGCGACGGCGGGCGACGCCTTCGCCGAGCGCGTCGAGGTGCGCACGCAGTCCGCGTCGGGCTCGGCCGTGGCCAAGGCCAAGGTGAGGTTCGCGATCGTCGGTGACACCGACGCGCGCTTCCCTGACGGCGCCACCAGCGCGACCGTCACCACGAGCGCCGCGGGCAAGGCCACCGCCCCGGCGCTCAAGGCGGGCGAGAAGACGGGTGAGTTCACGGTCAGGGCCACGGTCGTCGGCCGCTCGCTGCCCGGCCTCGACTACACGGCGACGGTCACCGCGCGTCAGGCCGACACCCTGGCCAGGACCAGCGACAAGGCGCTGACCTGCGCGCCGGGCGGGGAGTTCGCCGACCAGGTCGAGGTCAAGGCGACGTACAAGGGAGAGGCCGCCGACCGCGTCGCGGCCACCGCGACCATGATCAAGTCGGCGGCCGACGCCACGGCCAACGACAAGGGCCCGTACTTCAAGGACGCGGACGGCAAGCCGGTCCGCACCCTCAAGGCCCTGAAGACGGACGCGAACGGCGTGCTCAAGCTCCCCAAGATGTACGCCGACGACGCGGCGGGCACGTACCTGCTCCGCGTCACCACCGCGGGCGGTGCGACGCTCACGGTCGAACTGAAGGTGGCGGCACCCGCGGCCTAGCCGCACGCACAGCACGCACACACAGCACAACCGCACATCCTGAACGCAACGCTCCTGCGCCCGCTCGGCGCAGGGGCGTTCGTGTGTGTGCAACGTGTTCTCATCTGGCCGCCGCGTTGCTACGGTGCCCCAGCCCTGACGCCCTGTCAGTTCATGGCCGGCGTCCAGGACACCGTCAGATTTCCCGCCTCGGGAGGATCCGCATGCGCGCTCTCATCGCCGCCGCGACCGGTCTTGCCGTCGCCTTCGCCCTGGTCCTTGCGATCACGGCGATGGGGGCCCCGCCCGGCGAGACATCGCCCGAGCCGCTGCTCACCACCGTCCCCAAGCACCCGTAGGGAGGGCCGCCGCGATGCGCCGCAAGGCCAGCCTGATCCTGCTCGCCTTCGCCGTGTTCTTCACGGCGATGTCCCCGCTCATGCGCTGGTACGCCTTCCCGCGCCTCGCCAAGATCCCGCCGAGCCAGTACCAGGAGGCGGTCCTGGAGGCGAAGAACCCGACGCTCATCGACTACGGCTCGATGAAGGCCAAGAAGGTCGACAAGGTCACCATCGTGCAGACGCTCAAGGGCAACGTGGAAGCGTCCGAGAAGATCGAGAAGACGGCGGACCGCGACGTCGTCGTCTGGGACGCCCTCTCCTACGTCCAGGACGCCGACGGCAAGATGGTCTCCAAGGTCCCCGAGCGCTACATATTCGACGCGCACAGCCAGGAACCGGTGCACGCGAAGGGCGAGATGGTCGACGGCGATGCGGTCAAGCGCGAGGGCATCGAGTTCAAGTGGCCCTTCCTGACCGAGAAGCGGGACTACGAGTACTTCGACGCGCAGGCCCGCGTCACCAAGCCCATCCACTACAAGGGCACGCAGACGTTCCGCGGCGTGGACGTCTACTACTTCGAGCAGACCATCCCCTGGACCAAGGTGCCCTTCCCCAAGACCATGCCGGTCAAGGGCATCACCCCGGAGTCCCTCGCCAAGACGGGCACCACGCGCTGGTACACCACCGTCCGCAAGTTCTGGGTCGACCCGACCACCGGGGCGCCGGTCTACGGCGAGGAGATCCAGAAGAACGAGCTGCGCGGCGGCACGCTCCTTGGCGGCCGCGACAAGGTCACCGTGTTCGAGGGCCACGTGAAGATGCGCGAGGACTACATCGAGAGCACGGTCGACCTGGTGAAGTCCCAGCGCGTCCTGGTGCTCCTCCTGACGTCCTATCTCCCCTGGGGCTTCCTGGGCCTCGGCCTGCTCCTGCTCGCCCTCTCCCTGTGGCTGGAGGCCCGCAGCCGCAGGCCCGGTGATCCGGAGGCCACGGCGGCGCCAGAGCCGGAGCCGGTCAACGCCTGAGCCGCGCGTTGGTGAACCGCGTCGCCTGGGCCGCCGCCGGATCCTCCGGCCACGGATGCTTCGGATACCGCCCGCGCAGCTCCGCCCGCACCGCCCGGTAGCCGTCCCGCCAGAAGGAGGCGAGATCGGCGGTGACGGCGGCGGGGCGTCCGGCGGGGGACAGCAGATGCACGAGGACGGGCACACCGCCGTCCGCGATCCGCGGGGTCTCGGCGAGCCCGAACATCTCCTGCAACTTCACGGCGAGCACGGGCTGTTCGGGATCGGAGTAGTCGATCCGGATCCTGGAACCGCTGGGCACGGCCACCCGCTCCGGAGCGAGCGCGTCGAGCCGGGTGGCTTCGCCGGTCGCCCACGGCAGGAGCCGGCCCAGCGCCTGTCCCGCGTCGATGCGCCGCAGGTCGGCCCGGCGCCGCGCCTTCGACAGCTCGGGCTCCAACCACTCGTCCACGCGCGCGTGGAGGGCGCTTTCGGAGACGTCGGGCCAGGGAGCCCCGATATGCCGGTGCAGAAAGGCGAGCCGCTCCCGCAGCTCCCGGGCGCCCTGGGACCAGTGCAGCAGTGAGGTCCCCTCCTCCTTGAGCCCGGCCAACAGCCCTTCGCGTACGAGTCCGGGGGCGGGCTTCTTGAGGGGCCGCACCGCCAGCTCCACGGCACCGAGCCGCTCGACGTGGCGTGCGACGAGATCCCCGTCCGCCCAGGCGACCTCGTCCCCCTCGCTGTACAGGGACGCCGCCGCGCTCCGGGCCACGTCCCCGTCGATGTGCCCGCCGAGCAGCACGCGCGCGTGCCCGGCACCCACCGGCCGGTCGGCCACGGCCACGGTGATCCACTCCGCCCCGCTGAGCGCGGACCCGGCCCGCACCTCGGCGCGGGTCCCGTTCACCATGAGATACGCGCCGTCCCCACGCCCCTGGGCAACCCGCTCGGGGAAGGCGAGCGCGGCGACAAGTCCGGCGACGCGGTCGTCGCTCATGCTGTTCGCATCGGCTGCGGGGTTCCGGGCGGGCGGGTGGGTGAGGTCTTTCGCCGAAGTTTCCGGCGACGGCGTACCAGCTCCCGGCGGCGACGGTGCCCCTGCTGCGGCAAGCCTCCGCACCTCCGTGCGCCACCGCGCCGCGTACCCGTCCCCGCCCCGCCGGGCAGCGCGCCACGCCGCCGCGATGTCGTCCCCGTACTCACGCGGCGGCTCCTCGCTGAGGAGGGCCACCACCTCCGCCGCGCGGCGCGCCCCCACGAGGGGCGCCGCGTCGAGCAGGGCCCGCGCCAAGCGGGGGTGCAGCCCCACCCGCGCCATCCGCGCGCCCCGCTCCGTGACCCGCCCCGACTCGGCGGACACCGCCCCGACCGCCGTCAGAACGGCACGCGCCGCCGCCATCGCGCCACCCGGCGGGGGATCGAGCAGGGCGAGACCAGAGGCGTCGGGATCGCCCCAGCAGGCCGCCTGCAGGGCGAACGCGGAAAGGTCGGCCAGCTTGATCTCCGGTGCCGGAAAGCGCGGCAGACGGGCGTCCTCCGCCTCCGCCCAGCACCGGTACACGGCCCCCGGCGCCTCACGCCCCGCGCGGCCCGCCCGCTGCCGGCCCGCCGCCTGCGAAGCCCGTACCGTCGTCAGAGCGCTCAGCCCGCGCGCATGGTCGACGCGCGGCTCACGCGCGAGCCCGGAGTCGACCACGACCCGCACCCCGGGCACCGTCAGGGACGACTCCGCCACCGACGTCGCGAGGACCACCCGGCGCGCACCCTCCGCCGAGCCCGCGAGCACCGCGTCCTGCACCGCAGCGGGCGCCCGCCCGTGCACCTGGAGCACCTCCGCCGGCGCATCCCCCAACTGCCCTGCCACGCGCGCGATCTCGCCGACCCCGGGCAGGAAGCACAGCACGTCCCCGTCCCGCTCGGCCAGCGCCCGCCGCACCACCGACGCCACCTGCGTGAGCAGCGCCGGATCCACCCGCATCCCGTGCGGCGGCCGCACCGGACGCGAGGGCGGTGCCCAGACGACCTCGACCGGGTAGGAGGTGCCCTGCGCCTCCACCACCGGAGCGTCCCCGAGGATCCGTGACCAGCCCTCCGCGTCCGTCGTCGCGGACGCGGCCACCAGGCGCAGCTCGGGCCGCAGCGCGGCCCGCACGTCGACCAGGAACGCCGCGACGGTGTCGGCGTCGAGATGCCGCTCGTGGCACTCATCGATGATCACCACGTCGACACCGGTCAACTCCTGGTCCCGCTGCAGCCGTTGCAGCAGGACACCCGTGGTGACGACCTCCACGCGCGCGCGTGGGCCCACCACCCGCTCACCGCGCACCGTGTACCCGACGCTCTGTCCGACCTTCTCGCCGAGCAGCCACGCCATCCGCCGCGCGGCGGCCCGAGCGGCGATGCGCCGGGGCTCGGCGACCACCACACGTCGTACAGGCCCGTCCCCGAGAAGCCCGGCCAGGGCCAGCGGCACCAGCGTCGTCTTGCCCGTGCCGGGAGGCGCGCACAGCACGGCGCTGCCCGGCCCCTCCAGAGCGGAACGCAACGCGGGCAGCGCGCTGCGTACGGGAAGGTCCAGGGCTTCGTTACGGAGACGGATCACGCACTCAGTCTCGTACGCAGACGTAGATCGCCGTCCCCGGGATCAGATTCCCGCGCAGCGGGGACCAGCCGCCCCACTCCTGGGTGTTCCACGCGGGCCACTCCGGCTCCACCACGTCGACGAGTCGGAGACCGGCCGCCACGATGTCCCGCACCCGGTCGCCGAGCGTCCGATGGTGCTCCACGTAGACGGCGTTCCCGTTCTCGTCCTGCTCCACATAAGGAGTGCGGTCGAAGTACGAGGCCGCGACCGAGAGCCCCTCGGGGCCCGGCTCGTCGGGGAAGGCCCAGCGCATCGGGTGCGTCGCCGAGAACACGAACCGGCCGCCGGGCCGCAGCACGCGGTGCACGTCCTTGAGTACCCGCACCGGATCGGCCACGAACGGCATCGCTCCGTAGGCCGAGCACACGAGGTCGAAGCTGCCGTCCGCGAACGGCAGCGCCCCCGCGTCCGCCTCCACCAGCGGCACGCCGCCGCCGATCCGCAGCGCGTGCTGAAGCTGCCGGTGCGAGAGGTCGAGGGCGACCGGACGCGCGCCCTGCGCGGCGAGCCAGCGCGAGCACTGCGCCGCACCCGCGCCGATCTCCAGGATGTCCTTGCCCTTCAGCTCCTCGGGCGGACCGAGCAGCTCGGCCTCCACCTCGTCGAGTCCTTCAGGACCCCACACGAACCGGTCGTCACCCAGGAAGGTGCCGTGCTCGATCTGGTAGTCGTCCGCGTTCCTGTCCCACCAGCCACGATTGGCGCGGCTGCTCTCCGTGACGTCGGCGTCACGGCGGGTGGCTTCCGGTTCGGGCGTCTCGTGCAGCTCGGACTCTTGGATGATCGGCTCCATCGTCGTACTCTTCCGTCTGGCTTGATACGGCTCGTCGCGGCGGGACAGTGGCGAGGCGCCGAAAGTGGTCGCGGCAGGGCGCTGTGCGGCCCGTGTGGCCTCATGCGACAGCATTTGTGCCGGGTATGCGGCGTTCCGCCCCGGGTGTGCGCCTTCGCGCATTGACCCTGTCCGGCTGCCCCCGTATGCTACAAGTTGCGCTGCGAGCCTGCCTTCCTCAGACATAGCAGGATGCGCTCGCATCTGTTGTATGTCCCCTCGGTTGTCGAGGCGCCTTCCGTTTCTCCGGAAACTCAGGAATCGGCGCTTCCCAGGCTGTCCGGCTTCTTCAGAGCGAAATCGGCTCCGGCGCTAGCAGTACCTACGACTCACCGTCCGTACCGGAGCCCTTACCCACATGACGAGCAGCACCGAGACCACCGCTTCCACCACCCCGCAGGTAGCGGTCAACGACATCGGTAACGAGGAAGCCTTCCTCGCCGCGATCGACGAGACGATCAAGTACTTCAACGACGGCGACATCGTCGACGGCGTCATCGTGAAGGTCGACCGGGACGAGGTCCTGCTCGACATCGGTTACAAGACCGAAGGCGTCATCCCCTCCCGCGAGCTTTCCATCAAGCACGACGTCGACCCCAATGAGGTCGTCGCCGTGGGCGATGAGATCGAGGCTCTTGTTCTCCAGAAGGAGGACAAGGAAGGCCGTCTCATCCTGTCCAAGAAGCGCGCACAGTACGAGCGCGCCTGGGGCACGATCGAGAAGATCAAGGAAGAGGACGGCATCGTCACCGGCACCGTCATCGAGGTGGTCAAGGGTGGTCTCATCCTCGACATCGGCCTCCGTGGCTTCCTGCCGGCTTCCCTCGTCGAGATGCGCCGCGTCCGCGACCTCCAGCCCTACGTGGGCAAGGAGCTCGAGGCCAAGATCATCGAGCTGGACAAGAACCGCAACAACGTGGTCCTGTCCCGCCGTGCCTGGCTCGAGCAGACCCAGAGCGAGGTCCGCCAGACCTTCCTCACGACCCTGCAGAAGGGCCAGGTCCGCTCCGGCGTCGTTTCCTCGATCGTCAACTTCGGTGCGTTCGTGGACCTCGGTGGCGTCGACGGTCTCGTGCACGTCTCCGAGCTTTCCTGGAAGCACATCGACCACCCCTCCGAGGTTGTCGAGGTCGGCCAGGAAGTCACCGTCGAGGTTCTCGACGTGGACATGGACCGCGAGCGCGTGTCCCTGTCGCTCAAGGCGACGCAGGAAGACCCGTGGCAGCAGTTCGCCCGTACGCACCAGATCGGGCAGGTTGTTCCCGGTAAGGTCACCAAGCTCGTTCCCTTCGGTGCGTTCGTGCGCGTCGACGAGGGCATCGAGGGTCTGGTCCACATCTCCGAGCTGGCCGAGCGCCACGTGGAGATCCCGGAGCAGGTCGTCCAGGTCAACGACGAGATCTTCGTCAAGGTCATCGACATCGACCTCGAGCGTCGTCGCATCAGCCTCTCGCTGAAGCAGGCCAACGAGGCCTTCGGCGCCGACCCGTCGGCCGTCGAGTTCGACCCGACCCTGTACGGCATGGCCGCGTCGTACGACGACCAGGGCAACTACATCTACCCCGAGGGCTTCGACCCCGAGACCAACGACTGGCTCGAGGGCTTCGAGTCGCAGCGTGAGGTCTGGGAGACGCAGTACGCCGAGGCGCAGACGCGCTTCGAGCAGCACCAGGCCCAGGTCATCAAGTCCCGCGAGGCCGACGCCCAGGCCGAGGCCGAGGGTGCTGCGGCTCCCGCGTCCTCGACCGGCACCCCGGCTGCCGGTGGCAGCGGTGGCGGCGGCGGTTCGTACTCCTCGGAGTCGGACGACAACTCCGGCGCCCTGGCTTCGGACGAGGCGCTTGCCGCGCTTCGCGAGAAGCTCGCAGGTGGACAGAGCTGAGGCTCGCCCCTAGGCGGTACAGCTGAACACTGCGGGCCCGCATCTCTTCGGAGATGCGGGCCCGCAGTGCGTTTGCGCCCCGGGGTTCGACGTCGTCCCCGGGCCCGGTGGGGGCTTGGCGCGCAGTTCCCCGCGCCCCTGACGGGGCGCTCCCTGTCGGGGGCCTACGGCGTGACCGTGATGTTCGTCAGGCCCTTGCCGCCCGTCACTGTGTTGCTCGCGTACACCGTCGTCCTGCAACTGCCGCTGAAGTTCGTCACGTTGATCGCGAGCTGCTTGTCGCCCGTCGCGCCGGACAGGGTCGACCTGTTGCCGCGGAAGACCGTGCCGCAGCCCCAGCCGGACTGCTGGCTGTGGGTCTCGTAGCCGTTGTTCGTGGTGTTCTTGCCGGTGTTGTTCTCGATGACGTAGTTGTTGCCCTTCACGTCGATCCACGAGTCGTCGTAGTTGTTGCCGGTCAGGCCCTTGCCGTCGAAGGTGTTGCCGGTGACCTTGCCGCCGGTGGTGCCTTCCTTGAGGTCGATGGCCTCGCCGCCCACGTCGGGGCCGATCGTGTTGTTCAGGATCTGTACGTTGTCGCTCTTGTCGCTCACGCCGCCCGCGCTGCCCACGTAGACGCCTTCGCCCATGCCGCGGCCGTCGTTCCCGGTGTCGTAGATCCTCGACCCCTTGATGACGCCGTCGGTGCTCGACTTCCGGAAGTGGACGCCCTCCATGTCGAGGCCGTGGACCGTGACGGTGTCCACAACGACGCTCTTCGCGGAGTCGATCATGATGCCCTTCTGGCCGCCGGTGACGGTGATGCCCTTGACCGTCCAGTAGGAGGCGCCGTTCAGATGCAGGCCGTATCCGCCGCCCGCCGTGAGCACCGCCTTCGAGGAGCCGGTCAGCGTGATGCGGGAGCCCGAGCTCGCGGCGGTGCTCGTCTTGAAGTTGCCGGTGTACGTGCCGTCGGCGAGGTGGATCGTGTCGCCCGGGGAGGCGCCGGCGAGCGCGGACTTGAGCTCGGCGGCCGTGGAGACCTCGATGGTCCCGGTCGCCGTCGGTGCGGGGGAAGCGGTGGCCACGACGGCCAGGCCTCCGGTGGCGGCCGTCGCGACGAGCGCGGAGGCGGAGACGGAGATGAGCAGGGTGCGTCGGGTGCGCATGTGGGGTGACCCTCCGGTTCTAGTACGTGAACACTGGGTGTGCATCTGAACGTAGAGGCGGGGCATGTCCGCGTCAAGGTCTGGACCAGGCCGGTGAACTCGGCTTCCCGCAAAGGGGGTTCACGCATACGAACCCCTCGGCGCACGTGACACAAGAAGCCGCTGTGAAGAAGCCCGGGAGGGAATGTCCACGCCCTTGCGCGCGTTCTGCTGTACGAGTCACGAAGAAGAGGGCGAGGAGCGGTCACAGTGCTTGATCCGCAGGATTTGTACGCATGGGAGCCGAAGGGTCTCGCCGTCGTCGACATGGCGCTCGCGCAGGAGTCGGCCGGACTGGTCATGCTCTACCACTTCGACGGCTACATCGACGCGGGCGAAACCGGCGACCAGATCGTCGAGAGCCTCACGGACAGCCTGCCCGGCCAGGTGGTGGCGCGCTTCGACCACGACCGGCTCGTCGACTACCGCGCGCGTCGCCCGCTGCTCACGTTCCGGCGCGACCGCTGGACCGACTACGAGGTGCCCACGCTCGACGTGCGGCTGCTCCAGGACGCCACGGGCGCGCCCTTCCTGCTGCTCTCCGGGCCCGAGCCGGACGTCGAGTGGGAGCGTTTCGCGGCTGCGATCACGCAGATCGTGGAGCGGCTCGGCGTACGCCTCTCGGTGAACTTCCACGGCATCCCCATGGGCGTGCCGCACACCCGCCCCGTGGGCCTCACGCCGCACGGCAACCGCACCGACCTGGTGCCGGGGCACCGCAGCCCCTTCGACGAGGCGCAGGTGCCCGGCAGCGCGGCGTCGCTCGTCGAGTACCGCCTCCTGGAAGCGGGCCACGACGTGCTCGGCGTCGCCGCGCACGTCCCGCACTACATCGCGCGCTCCGCGTACCCCGACGCCGCTCTCACGGTCCTCGAGGCGATCACCGCGGCGACGGGCCTCGTGCTGCCGAGCGTCGCGCACGGCCTGCGCACCGAGGCGCACCGCACCCAGACCGAGATCGACCGGCAGATCCAGGAGGGCGACGAGGAACTGGTCGCCCTCGTGCAGGGACTTGAGCACCAGTACGACGCCGCGGCGGGTGCCGACGCGCGCGGCAACATGCTCGCGGAGCCCGTGGACATCCCGTCGGCCGACGAGATCGGCAAGGAATTCGAGCGCTTCCTCGCCGAGCGCGAGGGCGACGCGTAGCCGGGACGCAGTCGGGAGGGCGGAGCGTAACGCCACCCCCTAAGCTGCCGGTCATGCTGAAGGTGGGCCTGACCGGCGGTATCGGCGCCGGCAAGAGTGAAGTATCGCGTCTCCTCGTCGCGTCGGGAGCCGTCCTGATCGACGCCGACAAGATCGCGCGAGAGGTCGTGGAGCCGGGAACCGAGGGCCTGGCGAAGGTCGTTGACGCCTTCGGGCAGGAGATCCTCGCTCCGGACGGCACCCTCGACCGGCCGAAGCTGGGCTCGATCGTCTTCGCCGACCCCAAGAAGCTGGCCGTACTGAACTCGATCGTGCACCCCCTGGTCGGCGCCCGCTCCGCCGAGCTGGAGGGGGCGGCCTCGCAGGGCGCGGTGGTCGTGCACGACGTGCCGCTGCTCGCGGAGAACGGCCTGGCGCCGCTGTACGACCTTGTGGTCGTCGTCGACGCGAGCCCCGAGACACAGCTGGAGCGTCTCGTGCGGCTGCGCGGCATGAGCGAGGAGGATGCCCGCGCGCGGATGGCCGCTCAGGCGACGCGCGAGAAGCGTCTGGAGATCGCGGACATCGTGATCGACAACGACGGCCCGCTGGAGGGCCTGGAGCAGCGGGTCGGCGCTGTATGGGCGGACCTCGCGCGGCGGGCGCGCGAGGCCTAGAAGGAGGCGGGAGTGGTCGTACTGGCGGTGTTCACCGCTCTGGGCGGCCTGGTCGCGCTGCTTGCCGGTGCGTACGGCCTGCGGCAGACCCGGCGCATCACGGACCTGGGCGAGGTGACACAGGCCCTGGTCAAGGCGGTGCAGCCGGGGGCCGAGCGGCCGACGCTGCAGTTCGAGACGGGGGACGGTCGGGTCGTCGAGGTGGTGTCGCCGGTGCCGCCCAGCAGGAGGGCGCCGCTCGCCGCGGGCGACCGGGTGCGCATCGCGTACGACAGCGACGACCCCCGGGAGACCGTCGTGCTGGGGCGTGAGCGCAGGGGCATCGACCGGGGGTTCGTGGCGGCGGGCGCGGCGGTGCTGGTGCTCGGTCTCGTGCTGACGGCCCTGGCGCTGTGAGGGGCGGGACGCTGTGAGGGGCGGGACGCTGTGAGCGGCGGGACAGGGGCGCGGGCAGTGCGTGGCGGGTGCCGGAGTGTGGGGGCAGGGAGTGTGGGGGCCGCGCCCCTGGGGAGAATGGACGGAATAGGCGTCGGCGTGACGGGCGTTGACACAGAGCAGCGAGGGAAGGAGTCACGCGTGCCCGAAATTACCCCGGAGACCCATGTCATCGACTTCCGTGCGGCGGAGCAACTCCTTGCCGCGCGGGATCCCCGAGGCGCGGTGAAGCTGCTCGACACGGTCATCGCGGCCCACCCCGAGAACACGGCGGCGCGGCTGCTGCGGGCCCGTGCCTTTTTCGCCGCCGCTCAACTGCGCGCCGCAGAGCTGGAGTTCAGCATCGTCCTGGAGCGCGAGCCGGACAACGCGTTCGCCCATTTCGCCCTGGCCCGCACGTACGAACGCGCGGCGCGGCCCGACCAGGCCCGCCGCCACTTCCGCCTCGCCGCGGCGCTCGACCCGCAGCCGGAGTATCTGGCGGCGGCGCGCTTCGACGACGACGGCGACGCCGCGGGCGCCGAGGGCTGAACCGCCCCCGGACCCCCGCGTCCGGCTAGCCCGTCCGGCCCGTCCGCCCGGTCCGCCCCGTCCGCCCCGTCCGCCCGGTCCGAGGGGGCTCGTACGGAGGGATGTCGCGGCCCGGCTGGTAGTGCGGGCCCTGGTGGATGTGGTGCAGGATCACCGCCATGTCGGCGGTGACGATCAGCCAGAGCACTCCGCAGGCGAGCGCCCACTCGGGGCGGCCCACGAGGGCGAAGGCGACGGTGCCGAACGTGGCCCAGATCAGGCCCCACACGCTGAACCAGAAGCGCATGCGCAGCGGACTGCGCGCGGTCACCGGTTCACTGCCTGTGCGCATCACGAGAGGTCATCTCCTCCCTCTCCACCCTCTCCACCCTGTTCCCTGGGCGTCTCCACCTTCAAGGATCCACCCGTGGGTGGTGGACCGGAAGGGCCGGAGGCTTCAAGATCGTAGATGTGTCGATCGGGGGGTAGGGCTGTGCTGGACGTACTGAGGAACCGGGCGAGGACGGACGAGCGGCTCGCCGCGTGGCTGCGGGATCTGGAGGGCATGGAGGAGCCGCGGGCCGAGGCGGTGCTGCCCTCTGCCGAGGCGCTGCCGGACGTGCTGCTCGACCTGGCCGTGCCGCACGAGGACATCAACGACCTGCTGGCCCTGCGCGGGCGGCTGGCACAGGACCCGGAGGCGCGGTGGCTGCTCGACCGTAGCGTCGCCGGGACGGTGCGGGACATGGGCAAGCCCGGCGCTGGTCCCAAGTACGCTGCTTTGCCGGTGGAGTTGGGCTCTCTTGGGGCTTACTTCTACGTGTACGTCTTCGTGGCGACCCTGCCGTACGTACGCGCGTATCATCGCAGCCGCGGCATCCCGGACGACGTCTCCCGGCATACGCTCGCCGACCTCGGACGGCACATCGCGGTGCACCGCAGGGCGCGCGGTGGTCCCGGTCTGCTGCACCCGAGCTGGAACTCCCTGCATTTCCGGGGCGAGCTCTATCAACTGGGGCGGCTGCAGTTCCAGCGCGCGGTGCTGGGCGAGCGGATGGGCGGGGCGGTGGCTGCGGCGGGGCATTCCGCGAGCCGGGGGGACCTCTGTCTGAACCTCCACATCACCGACTTCCGGGGGCCGCTGTCCCCGGAGGCCTGCGACCGGTCGATGTGGCTGGCGGGGGAGTTCTTCGCGCGGCACTTCCCGGAGGAGCGATATGAGACAGCCGTGTGCCACTCCTGGCTGCTCGATCCGCAGCTGAAGCGGTATCTGCCGGCGGATTCGAACATCGTCCGCTTCCAGGAGCGCTTCCGCCTCGCGGACGGGTATGAGCGGGAGCCGGACGATATTGCTCCCGTCACCTTCGTCTTCGGCGACGGGGACCTGCCCGTGGCCGAACTGCCGCGGCGGACAAGGGTGGAGAGGGCCGTGGGGGACCACTTGAGGGCGGGAGGCCACTGGTATGGAGGGCATGGCTGGTTCCCGCTGTAGACCACGGGGCCACGGGGAGAGGTGGGAACGGGCCCTCGAAGCGCTTCGTTGACGGGGCATGACTGCTGAGATGCGTGAGGGATACGAGGGGACGGGCCCGGGAGCGATCACGCCGGACGGCTGCGCGGTGGACCTGTACGCGCGCCTGACCGTCGGGGACGAGCCCGATGTCATCGCCGGTGCGGTGCCGGCCGGGGCGCACATTCTGGAGCTGGGCAGCGGTGCGGGGCGGGTGACGCGTCCGCTGCTGGAGCGGGGGTTCCGGATCACGGCGGTGGACGAGTCCCCCGAGATGCTGGAGAAGGTGTCCGCGCTCGACGGGCGGGTGCGCACGATCCGAAGCCCGATCGAGAAGCTCGAACTGGACGAGCGGTTCGAGGTGGTGATGCTCGCGTCGTTCCTCGTGCACACCGGCGACGTGTCGGTGCGCCGCGGGATGTTGCGGGCCTGCCGGAGCCATGTGACAGACGACGGCTGTGTGCTGATCCAGCGGGAGGGCGCGGACTACCACACGAATCTGCCGAGGGAGCGGGTCGACCCCGGTGGGTTCACGGTGCGGATCCTGTCCGCGGAGCCGGTGGGGGACGGGGTGAACGAGGTGCGCGCGGAGTACGTCTTCCCGGACGCCGTATGGACCCAGACGTTCCGCGCCCGGCCGCTCACGAAGGAGCAGTTCGAGCAGGCGCTGGAGGAAGCGGGGCTGAGGGTCGACAAGTACCTCACGGAGGACGGGACTTGGGTGCGGGCGGTGCCGGTGCGCTGACAGTGGGCTGGTAGGGGGCTGCGGGCGGCGGGCGGCGCCCGGCGGAGATGGTGTGCTGCCGGGCGATGAGTTCCGCGGGGCGGGCCGGTCTATCCCGGTGACAGCACAACAGCCCCTGCGCACCGAGGAGATCACCATGACCACGGCCACCACCGCCCCCAGCACCTCCGTCCCCAGCACCTCCGCCCGCACCGCCACCACCGGGAGCTCCGCGCCTGCCGGGCGTCGCTCCGTCCGCATCACGCTGCGCACGATCCAGGTTGTGCTCGCCCTGTTCTTCGCTCTCGCCAGCGGGGCTCCGAAGCTGATCGCGCACCCCACGGCGGTCGAGGCCTTCGAGCGGCTCGGGTGGGGCGATCCGGGGATGTACGCGATCGGCGCGCTGGAGGTGCTCGGCGGGATCGCGCTGCTGGTTCCGGTGCTCAGTTCCGTCGGCGCGACGGGTCTTGTCGGGCTGATGGTCGGCGCGTTCATCGTGAGCGTGACCGCGCTCGGCGGGGAGAACGCCGCCACGCCGCTCATCCTCATCCTGCCGCTCGCATGGATCGCCTGGGCGCGGCGCGGGCAGAACGCGGAGCTGGTCCGCCTCCTTCAGCGACGAGGCGCGGGACGACGAGGCGTGGGACGCGGCGAGTGAAAGGCGCCGCAACGGGGTGGAGTTCCGTCCCCGTGTCGAGGGCTCACCGGGCAGCGCCGGGTGGGCCCTCGGTGCGGCGACGAAGCCGTGGCTAGCCCTCGCCCCGCAGTCGTTCCATCTCCCGGCGGTCGCGCTTGGTGGGGCGGCCCGTTCCCCTGTCGCGTACGCCGGCGGGGGCCACGGCCTCGCGGGGCGGCGGGGGAGGGCTCTTGTCGACGTAGCACTCGACGGCCACCGGAGCGCCCACGCGCTTGCGGATGAGGCGTTTGACGACGACGACGTTTTCGCGGCCGCCCGCGTGGCGCAGGCGTACCTCGTCGCCGACGTGCACGCCGTAAGCGGGCTTCACGCGCTCGCCGTTGACCCGCACATGGCCGCCCTTGCAGGCCGCCGCGCCCATGGAGCGGGTCTTGACGAGGCGTACGGACCAGATCCAGGCGTCGATCCGCACGGAACCCCCGCTACCGCCCGCGCCACCGCCACCGCCCGCACCTGCACCCGGGCCTGCCGGAGCATCGCCGGCTCCGTTGCCGTTGCCGCCACCGCCTGAAGTCTCCGAAGCCATGCCCCGACCTTAATGCCTGCCGGGCGGTTCATGGCGGGGCTCGTGATGCCCGGCGAACGGCCTCGCGGCACGGCAACTCACCCGGCAGGCGTTGTGCGGTCAGGCAGGCGTGGTGCGGCAGCAGTGCGGCATCCCCGGCCGCACGGCGAGCCGTTCGGAATCCGTTCCCCTCGGAGTCTGATAATTCGGGCTAATCACCACAAAGCCGGATGCAGACCCAGGGGTGCCGCCTATGAAGCTCGAAGCCACCGTCGATGACCTGATGGACACGTTGCGCGCCGACCTCGAACGGCTCGCCGCGATCCCCTCGATCGCCTTCCCCGGCTTCCCGGCCGCACCGGTGCAGGAGGCGCACGACCTGCTGGTCGAGCTGTTGCGGGGAGCGGGGGTGCCGACCGTCGAACGGCTCGATCTGCCGGACACCTCACCCGTGATCTACGGGGAGATCCCACCGCCGACCCCCGACGCTCCGACGGTGCTGCTCTACGGCCACTACGACGTCCAGCCGCCCGGCGACGAGAGCCTGTGGAAGTCGCCGCCCTTCGAGCCGACCCCGATCGAGGGGGGCCTGCGGGCCCGGGGCATCGCGGACGACAAGTCCAACGTCATCGCGCACCTGGGCATGCTGCGGGCCTACGGCGGCAGGCCACCCGTCGGCATCAAGATCGTCATCGAGGGCCAGGAGGAGTACGGCAGCGCCTTCGACGACTATCCGCCCACCGACCCGGAGCGGTTCGCCTGCGACGCCATGGTGGTCGCCGACCTCGGAAACCTCCGGCCCGGCACCCCCACCCTCACCACCGCCCTGCGCGGCGCGTCCGAAGTGGTCGTCGAGGTGCGCACCCTCGACGAGCCGCGGCACAGCGGGGAGTTCGGGGGCGCGGCGCCCGACGCGCTGCTCGTGCTCCTCAAGGCCCTGGCCACCCTGCACGACGTACACGGGGACGTGGCTGTGGAGGGGCTGCGGCGCGAGGACTGGAGCGGCACGAGCTACACCGAGGAGGAGTTCCGCTCGCTCGCCGGTGTGCGCGAGGGGGTGCCGCTCATCGGCAGCGGCAGCCTGGGCGAGCGGCTCTGGAGCGGCCCGGCGATCACGGTGATCGGCCTGGACGCGCCGAGCGTCGAACATGCCGCTTCGGCCGTCGTGCCGTATGCACGCGCCAAGTTGAACCTCCGCTTCCACCCCCGTCAGGACGCGAAGGAGGCGCAGGCCAAGCTGGTCGACCACCTGCGCTCGCTCACCCCCTTCGGCGTCCCCCTCACCGTCACGCCCGGCGACACGGGCCCCGGCTACGAGGCGCCCACCGGCGGCCCCGCCTACCGCGCCGCCCGCGCCGCGCTCAAGGAGGCCTGGGGCGAGGACGCCTCGTTCGTGGCGACCGGCGGCTCCATCCCCCTGGTCAACGGCCTCGCGAAGGCGGCACCCGGCGCCGAGGTCCTGCTCTTCGGCGCCCAGGACAGCATGTGCAATCTGCACGCCCCGAACGAACGTGTGCTCTTCTCCGAGCTGCGCAACACGGTCGTCGCCATGGCCGCGTTCGTGCGGGAGTACGCGGCCGACTTCGAAGGATCCGATGGCGCCACGGAGCGCCGCGCATGAGCACCACCGCGACCGATCCCGGCACCGAAGAGCCGCAGCGCAAACGGAAGTTCACCTTCCCCAGCGCCCTGACCATCCTCGCGATCGTCACCGTCGGCGTCTGGCTGCTCGCCTTCCTCATCCCCTCCGGCGCCTACGACCGCAACGCCGACGGCGCCCCCGTCGAGGGCAGCTACCACCGCGTCGACTCCGGCCAGACCTTCGTCGACCGGCTCAACGACCTCTTCCTCGCCCCGGTCAACGGCCTGTACGGCATCCAGGACGAGAAGTCGGGCGTCGTCGGGCCCGACATGGCCGGTGAGCTGTACGGCAGCGCGGGTGTGTTCCTGTTCGTGCTCGCCATCGGCGCGTTCATCACCGTCGTCTTCGCCACCGGCGCCCTCGACCGCGGCATCGGCCGCCTCGCCCACCGCCTTCGCGACCGCGGCGCGATGCTGATCGCGGGCGTGATGCTCGTCTTCTCCGTCCTCGGCACGGTCGAGGGATTCGCGGAGGAGACACTCGGCTTCTACGGCCTGATCGTGCCCCTGATGCTCGCCCTCGGCTACGACCGGATGGTCGCGGTCGGCGCGATCATCCTGGGGGCCGGGATCGGCGTGCTCTGCTCGACGGTCAACCCGTTCGCCACCGGAGTCGCCTCCTCCGCCGCCGACATCTCGCTCGGCGACGGCATCGTGCTGCGGTTCGTGATGTGGATCGTCCTGACCGCGGTCACCATCGCCTACGTCATCCGCTACGCGAAGCGCGTACAGAAGAACCCGGACCGCTCCCTCAGCGGCTTCCTGCCCGGCGACCGCGAGCAGACCGCCGCCGACGCGGGCGAGGTGCCGGAGCTGACGCGCCTGCACAAGTCCGTGCTCGTCCTGGTGGCTCTTGTCTTCGCCTTCATGATCTTCTCCGTGGTGCCCTGGGCGAGCGCGCTCACGGGCAAGGCGGACGCGAAGCCGTACGGCTTCGAACTCGGCTGGTCCTTCCCGCAGTTGGCGGCGCTCTTCTTCTGCGCTGCCGTGCTCGTCGGGTGCGTGGCGCGGATGGGGGAGCAGAAGCTCAGCTCGACGATCATCCAGGGCGCGGCCGACTTCATCTCGCCCGCCCTGGTCATCGTGCTCGCGCGCGGCGTCACGGTGATCATGAACAACTCGAAGGTCACGGACACCGTCCTGCACTCCATCGAGGGCGTGGTGAAGGGGACGTCCTCCGGGCTCTTCGCGATCATCGTCTTCGTCGTGAACCTGCCGCTGGCCTTCCTGATCCCCTCCACGTCCGGCCACGCGACCCTCGCCATGCCGATCCTGGCCCCGCTCGCCGACTTCGCCGGGGTCTCGCGCTCGGTCGTCGTCACGGCGTGGCAGGCCGCGAGCGGCTGGATGAACCTGTGGGTGCCGACCACCGCCGTGACCATCGGTGGCGTCGCGCTCGCGAAAGTCGGCTACGACAAGTACCTGCGCTTCGTCTGGCCGCTGCTCGCCATCCTTTTCCTGCTGATCTGCGTCTTCGTGGCGCTCGGAGCGGTGATGACATGACGCATTCCTCAACTGCCGAGGCCAAGAGTGCCGCGGCCAGGCCGTCGGCGGCCGCCTACCGCAATCTCGCCGTGGCCACGGTCGGGTTCACGCTCACCTTCTGGGCGTGGGACCTCATCGCGCCGCTCGGCAGCGACTTCGGCGACCGGCTCGGGCTCACGTCGTTCGCGCAGTCCCTGCTGGTCGCCGTGCCGGTCATCGTCGGCTCGCTCGGCCGCGTCCCGGTCGGCGCGCTCACCGACCGCTACGGCGCCAAGCTGATGTTCCCGCTGATCTCGGCACTCACGATCGTGCCGGTGCTGCTGATCATTCCGGCCAAGGACAACTTCGTCGCGATGCTCGCGGTCGGCTTCCTGCTCGGCCTCGGCGGAACGACCTTCGCCATCGGCATCCCGCTGGTCAACTCCTGGTTCCCGCCCGCGCACCGCGGCTTCGCCCTTGGTGTCTTCGGGATGGGCATGGGAGGCGTGGCGCTCTCCGGGTACTTCACGCCGCGGATCGCCAAGCACGGCGAGAACCTGCCGTTCCTGGTCGTGGCGATCGCGCTCGCTGCGTACGCGGTGCTCGCGGCCCTCCTGATCACCGACCGCCCCGACCGGCCGGTCCCGACGAGCCCGCTCGCGACCCGCCTCGGGGAGGCCGGACGGCTGCGGGTGACGTGGGAGCTGTCCGCGCTGTACGCGATCGGGTTCGGCGGCATCGTGGCCTTCGGGGTCTATCTGCCCACGTACCTGAAGACCTGGTACGACCTCTCGCCCACGGAAGCGGGCACGAAGGCGGCCGGCTTCGCACTGGTCACCGTCATCTTCCGCCCCATCGGCGGCTGGCTCTCCGACCGGATCCACCCGGCGACGGTCACCTCGTGCGCGCTGTCCGTCGTCGCGGTCTTCGCCATCGTGCAGGCCTTCGAACCGTCGCTGAATCCGGGCGGCACGATCTGCTTCCTCGCCATGGCGGCGGGCCTCGGCACGGCGAGCGGCAGCGTCTTCGCACTCGTCTCGCAGGTGACGCCACAGGCCCAGGTCGGATCGGTGACAGGGATCGTCGGGGCGGTCGGAGGCCTGGGAGGCTTCGTCCCGCCGCTGGTCATGGGCGCGATCTACAGCGCGAAGGACTCGTACTCGATCGGGTTCATGCTGCTCTCGGACCTGGCGCTCGCGGGGTGCGTGTACGCGTACGGGCGGATGCGGGGGCTGCGGGCCGGGTAGCGGGTGGGCTCGTGGGGGAACCGCGTCCTCAAACGTTGGACGGGCTGGAATGTCCAGCCCGTCCGGCGTTTGAGGACATCTTGTGTGTAGTGGGGGGGTGTGGGGGGACTAGTCCTCTTCTTCGCCGAAGAGATGCCGCACCGTGGACCGGTAATTGGTCCGAACGTGGGCCAGCGCCACGTCCCGCGCGCGTCCCGCATCCCCCGAGGCCACCGCCTCGTACAACTCCCGGTGCTCCGCCAGCAGATGCGTCCACTCCTCGTTCCGCCGCGTCATCCACCGCAGCCGTCCGTCCACCGGCTCCATGACCGACGTCAGCAGACCGTTCCCCGCCATCGCAAGGAGGCGGTCGTGGAAGCGCGTGTTGATGTCCGTGATCGCCTCCCCGTCCGCCGTGCGCGTCGCCTTCGCGGCGCTGTCGAGCAGCGCGGACAGCTCCGCGAGGCCCTCCTCCGTGGCCCGTTCCGCCGCGCGCCCCGCCGCGAACACCTCCAACGCCTCGCGCAGTTCGAAGAGTTCGGTCACATCGGTGCGGGTCAGGCGGCGCACCACGGTCCTGCGTGGCGTCTCGAAGGTGACGAAGCCCTCGGCGACCAGGGCCCGGATCGCCTCGCGGACCGGCACCCTGGACACGCCAAGGCGCTCGGCCACCTCCCGTTCGACCAGGCGGTCCCCGGGGCCGAGGCGTCCGGCGATGATCTCCTGCCGCAATGCGGCGAGCACGCGTTCGCGTACGGCGGCCAGCGGCTGCTCCACGGTCGTCATGGAGTCCATCATTGCCGAACCCCGCTTCGATTTACCGATTCGTAACCGTACGGACATTGCCGGGCGCCGTCGGGAGCGGGAGCATGACGGAATCTTTGGTATACCAAACTTTGGTATACCAAAGCGGCCGCACCTCCGTCCCCCGCAGGTTCCCTCGCAGGAGGCCCCGTGTCCCTCACCCAGCGCGCCGACGCCCCAGGCGCCGCAACCGACTTCGTGCCCGATCCCCGCCTCACCAACGAAGACCTCGCCCCCTCCACCGAACGCAAGTGGAAGGTCTTCGACCTCTTCGCCCTGTGGATGTCCGACGTCCACAACCTCGGCAACTACACCTTCGCGGCCGGTCTCCTGGTCCTCGGCCTCAACGTCTGGCAGATCTTCACCTCCCTCCTCGTCGGCTTCGTGCTCATCTACGTCGGGATGAACATGATGGGGCGCATAGGCCAGCGCCACGGCGTGCCGTTCCCCGTCGTCAGCCGCATCAGCTTCGGCGTCTGGGGCGCCAACATCCCCGCCCTGATCCGGGCCGTCATCGCCATCATGTGGTACGGAATCCAGACCTATCTGGCCTCCATCGCGGTCAACGTGATGCTGATCGCCGCCTTCCCGAGCTTGGACTCGTGGACCGAGCACTCCTTCCTCGGCCTGCATGCCCTCGGCTGGTGTTCGTTCGTCGCCCTCTGGCTCGTGCAGGGGCTGATCATGACCCGAGGCATGGAATCCGTACGGAAGTTCCAGGACTTCTGCGGGCCCGCCATCTGGGTCGTGATGATCGCGCTCGCCGTGTGGATCCTCTGGAAGGCCGGCTGGACCATCTCGCTCACCAGCACCCCCAACCCGGTCTCCACCGGCGAGCAGGTGCGGCAGTGGTTCGGCGCCATCGGTCTCATCCTCGCCACCTACGGCACGCTGATGCTCAACTTCTGCGACTTCTCGCGCTTCGCCCCCGACTACCGCACCGTCAAGCGCGGCAACTTCTGGGGCCTGCCCATCAACTCCACGGCGTTCGTGATCCTCTCCGTCATCGTCACCGCGGGCAGCCTGGAGGTCTTCGGCAAGGCCATCACCGACCCCGCCGAACTGGTCGCCGAGATCGGCAACACCTGGGTGCTCATCTTCGGGGCGCTCACCTTCGCCGTCGCCACGATGGGCGTGAACATCGTGGCCAACTTCGTCTCGCCCGCGTACGACCTCGCCAATGTCTGGCCGCAGAAGATCACCTTCAAGATCGGCGGAATCATCTCCACGGTCGCCGCGCTGCTCGTCACGCCGTGGAACCTCTACTCCAACCCGACCGTCGTGAACTACTTCCTGGGCGGCCTCGGCGCCTTCCTCGGGCCGCTGTTCGGGATCATTGCGGTCGACTACTTCTGGGTGAAGCGCGGGCGCATCGACGCCGAAGCTCTCTTCAAGGCCGAGCCGGGATCGCCGTACTACTACAAGAAGGGCGTCAACCCGAAGGCGCTCGCGGCCTTCGTGCCGACGGCGGGCTTCGCGGCCGTGTGTGCGCTCGTGCCGTTCTTCGACTACGTCGCTCCGTACTCCTGGTTCATCGGGACGGCCACCGCCGCGCTGCTCTACGCCGTGCTGTGCCGTGCCGAGCGGACCGCGGCGCTCACGGACGCGGTGGAGGGCTAGTGCGCATCGTCGTCATCAACTGCAACACGACCCGGGCGATGACCGAGGAGATCGTGGCGGGCGCGCGGGACGCCGCCGCCCCCGGGACCTCCATCGTCGGGCTCACCCCCGCCTGGGGGCCGGAGTCCGCCGAGGGGTGGCTCGACAGCTATCTCTCGGCGGCCGCCGTCCTCGACACCCTGCGCGGACACGAGGAGCCGTACGACGCCGTGGTCATGGCCGGGTTCGGCGAGCACGGGCGCGAGGGCGCCCGGGAACTCCTCGACGTGCCCGTCGTCGACATCACCGAGGCCGCCGCGCATCTGGCCTGCCTCCTCGGCCGGCGGTACGGGGTCGTCACCACCCTCGACCGGGCGCGCGGCCAGATCGAGGACAGCCTGCACGCGGCCGGCGTCGCGCAGAACTGTGCCGCCGTGGTGGGGACCGGGCTCGGCGTCCTGGACCTCGGGGACTCCGAGGTCACCGTCCGCGCCTTTCTCGCCGCGGCCGAGCGGGCCCGCGACGCGGGGGCCGAGGTCCTGGTGCTCGGCTGTGCCGGGATGACCGGGCTCCAGGAGAAGGTCGGGGCCGCGCTGGACATGCCGGTGGTCGACGGCGTGGCCGCCGCGGTGAAGCTCGCCGAGTCGCTCGTCGGGCTCGGCCTGACCACGAGCCGCGCCGGTGGCTACGCCAAACCCCTGCCGAAGGCACGGACTTGGGCGCCGCCGTCGGAGTGATTCTTCGGGTGATCTGCCGCCCGACCGGCGGCGTACGAGGCCTTGCGGGGGCCGGGCGACCGCAGACTCCGGGGAACGCGCCGGGACCGTCCGGTGCCGAGCAACTGGAGGTGCCCGGTGTCGCAGCCGCCCTTCCGATCACCTGAGCGTGGCCGTCCCCGCATCGCCCGTCCCCGCCTCGGTCGTCCCCGCCTTGCCCGGGTCTTCGCCGCCGCGCTGCTCCTGGGCGCGGCGGCGTCCGGCGCGGTGTCCCAGGGTGCGGCCGACAGCACCGCGTACGCCGCTGCACACGCGAGGAGTGATGCCCCGGGGCCCACCTTCTGGGTCGACCCGGACAGCGCCGCCGCCCACCAGGTCACCGCATGGCGACGGCAGGGCAGGACCGCTGACGCCCGCCTCGTCGAACGCATCGCGGGACGCCCCCAGGCCGTCTGGCTGCACGGTCCGGGGCCCGGTCCCGTGGTCCGCGCGGCCACGGAAGCGGCGACCGCGCAGCGGCGCACCGCGGTGCTCGTCGCGTACTTCATCCCGCACCGCGACTGCGGTGACTACTCCGGAGGTGGGGCCGCGACCGCGGCGGAGTACCGGGGGTGGATCGACGAGTTCGCCGCGGGCATCGGGGAGCGCGCCGCGTACGTCATCGTCGAACCGGACGCCGTGGCGCAGAAGATCGCGGGCTGCGCGAAGGCCGACGCCCGCGAGCGGTACGGGCTCCTCGCCTACGCCGTCGAGCGGATCAAGGCGCGCCCGCACACCAAGGTCTATCTCGACGCGGGCAACGCCGGCTGGATCCCCGCCGAGAACCGGCTTGTGGCCCCGCTGCGGCAGGCCGGGATCGCGGGGGCCGACGGCTTCGCCATCAACGTGTCCAACTACCAGACGAACGCGGTGAGTTCGGAGTACGGGCACCGCCTGGCCAGAGCGCTCGGCGGCGCCAAGCACTTCGTCGTCGACAGCAGCCGTAACGGCAACGGCCCCTACACGGGCGGCGGCGAGGAGGCCTGGTGCAACCCGCCGGGCCGCGCCCTCGGCACCCCGCCCACCAGCGCCACCGGCGACCCCGCGCTCGACGCCTACCTGTGGATCAAGCGGCCCGGCGAGTCCGACGGAACCTGCCGGGGCGGGCCGAGGGCGGGGCAGTGGTGGCCGCAGTACGCGCTGGGGCTTGCGAGCAGGGCGCGGGGCTGAGTCGCTGCGGGGGCACGGCCTTGGTCACTCCGGGACCACAGTCGCCGCTACTCCGGAACCACGGCCGTGGCGGTGATCTCCACCAGCTGGCCGGTGTAGCCGAGGCATGTCGTGCCAAGGAGTGTCGAGGTGTGCGGGCCCTTCGCGAGCAGGTCGGAGGCGCGGACGACCTCCCATGCCTCGCTCAGCGGGCCGGGCTCGTCGCTCACGACGTACACCGTGCTGGCCACCACCTGCGTCAGGTCGCTGCCGATCGCGCGCAGGGCCTCGTCGAGGTTGGCGATGACCTGCTCGGTCTGGCGGACCACGTCCCCCTCCCCGACGAGATTCCCCTCGGGGTCGAGCGGCACCGAGCCCGCCATGAAGGCGAGCTTGGTGCCGGCCTCGACGAGGGCGGCGTGGGCGTATCCGGGCGGCGGGAAGAGGGTGGGCACGACGGTGCGGTGAGTGGTGGTCATGGGGCCGATCCTGCGGCAGGCGGGCGGTGGTGTGCATCCGATTTCCGCCCGGGGTGCCGCCCGGGGTGCCGCTGCGGGGGTGTCAGCGCACTGCCGTGGGCGTATCAGCGCACTGCCGCCGGTGAAGTCCCGCCTCGTACCGTCAAGTTCGGCGCCCCCTTCCCGTCCGCCCGCGTCGTCCAGATGTCCTGCTTCCTGCCCTCCGCGCCCGGCAGGGCGTACGCCACGGTGTCGTCGTCCAGCCATGCGGCCTGGTCGTCGACGTTGCGGGTCTCGGCGAGGGGGCGTTCGCGCATCGTGCGCAGGTCGAGGACGTACAGGCGCCAGGGGTCCGAACTCCCCTTTCGTACGCGCTTCTTGAACGCCAGGCGTGTGTTGTCGGGGGAGAGCGAGGGGCACTCCACGTTCGTGCGCAGGGTTCGGGCCGCCCACTTCTTCATGTCGCCCTGGACCAGGTACGTCTTGCCCTTGGTCGAGACGGTCGCGTAGAAGCGGTTGTCGCCCTCGGCGAAGGTGACGCCCCAGTAGTTGACGTCGGGGGAGTGGTAGCGGCGGCCGTCGAGGGTGAGGGGGATCTCCTCCATGTTCTTGATCAAGTAGCCCGTGCGGGTGTCCAGGATCGAGGTGCGGGTGGAGAAGGAGGAGCCCGCGTACGAGTCCCCCGTCGCGAACATCGTCCAGGACAGCATCCGGCCCGACGCCGAGACCCGGGCCCGGTTGGGGATGCCGGTCAGTGCGATGCGGCGCTTCTCGCGCAACTGCCGGTCGAGGACGACTGCGTACGACTTGGGCGGGATTCCCGGGCGGCGCTGGAGGCAGAGCGCGGTGTCCGCGGCGGCGTAGAACCGCTCGCAGGAGGGGCCGCCCGTGGTGCGGCGGCCTTGGCCGAGTGCGCTGCCGGTCCGGGCCACGCGGCCCGCGCCCGATCCTGCGCTGGCACCCGTTCCCGCGCCCGCTTCCGTGTTGCGGAAGTACAGGTGACCCGCGTCGAGTGCGAACTCCGAGGTGGCGGCGGTCGGTTCGGCCCGGTCGGCTGCGCGCAGGGTGTAGGCGACGGCCACTGTCGCGAGGACGGCGGCGGCCGCGGCCACGGCGATGACGCGGGCGCGCAGGGAGAGCCTTGAGGGTGCGGTGTTCTGGGTCATGTCTGCCTTTCGTGGCGGGGGAGGAGCGCCGTCGCCCCCGCCAGTGCCGCCGTCAGCGCGAGCGCCGCGCAGGTCAGCGCGGGGCCGATGCCCCACAGCGTCCAGGCCGCGCCGAACCCGGCGGCCGCGACGAGGCGGGCCAGCGCCTGGCCCGTCTGGAGGACCGCCATGCCGCTGGCCCGCCGCCCCTGGGGAAGCACCGGCGTGGCGAGCGCCATCAGGACGCCGTCGGTGGCCGCGTAGAAGATGCCGAGGAGCAGGAGTACGCCGATGAGCAGGGCCCAGCCGTCGGCGGGGGAGAGCAGCAGGACGTATCCGCCGAGCAGCGCCACATGCCCGGCCAGGAAGGGGACGCGGCGGCCCGAGCGGTCGGCGATGCGCCCGGCGGGCACCGCGAGCAGCAGATAGACCGCGGCGGCGCCCAGCGGAAGGAGCGGGAACCAGCTCACCGCGAAGTCGAGCCGCCGCTGGAGGAGCAGGTAGAGGAAGGCGTCGCCGATGGTGGCGGCGCCGAGGAGGGAAGCGGCGCAGAGGATGCGCCGGAAAGCGGGGACGCGGAGGAGGTCAAGTGCCTTGAGGCGGATGCCTGTTGGGCCGCCCCTCTTCTCTGCGGGCGGCGCCGGGAGGCTTTCCCGACCCGGCACGAACGCGATCAGCATCAGGACTCCGAGCAGCCCGAAGCAGAAGCTGACCACGAACACGGCGTCGTACGCGTCCGCCGTCGCCCAGAGCAGTGCGAACGCGACGAGCGGCCCGAGCAGTGCGCCCGTCGTGTCCATCGCGCGGTGCACGCCGAACGCCTTGCCGAGGGCGTCCGGCGGGCTGCTGAGCGAGATGAGCGCGTCGCGCGGCGCGGTCCGTACGCCCTTGCCGATGCGGTCAGCGGCGAGCGCAGCGCCGATCCCGGCCGTGGCGCCGCCCGCGAGGAGCAGGCCGAGCCGGGAGAGCGCGGAGAGGGCGTAGCCGCCGCCGGCGACGAGCTTGTGCCGCCCGCCGCGGTCGGCGGCGTACCCGCCGAGGAGTCGTACGAACGCGGTCACGCCGTTGTAGAGGCCGTCCAGGAATCCGAACTGGAGCGGAGAGAGGCCGAGTTGGAGCACGAAGTAGAGCGGAAGGACTGCCGTGACCATCTCGGAGGAGATGTCGGTGACCAGGCTGACCGCGCCGAGGGCGAGGACGGGCCCTGCGACGCGGCGGCGCCTGGCCTTGGTTTTGGCAATGGACTTGGACTTGGGCTCGGCCTTGGCTTTGGCCTCGGCTTTGGCCTTCGCGACCGCGTCCGTTGACGCCAGATACATCTCGGCGACTCAGCGGCAGTTGTAGGACGGGCTGCTGTCCTTCGTCGCGCCGTCCGTGCCGACGAGGTTCCAGGAGAAGCCGGTGTCGGTGAAGTTCAGCTTCACCACGCCGTACGTCTTGGTGATCCGCTTCTGGCTGTTGGGCTGGACTTCCTCGATCTTGTACGGGTTGGCGCCGCCCATGCCGCCGAGCAGCTCGACGATGCCGTTGGCGTCGGCCTTGCCGTCCGGGTTCTGGGGCGCGAACCGCTCGTAGTGGTGGTCGTGGCCGTTCATGACCAGCTCGGCCTTGTTGGCGTACAGGAGTTTCCAGACGGGCCTGCTGACCGGGTCGTTGCCGTGCTCGCCCGAGGAGAAAAGGGGGTGGTGCCAGTAAGCGGCCACGCACTTCTTGGAGTTGGCGGCGAGGTCGGCCTTGAGCCAGTCGATCTGCGCCTTGTCGTCGAAGCTGTTGGAGTCGAGGGCGATGAAGTGCCAGTTGTCCTTGTCGTAGCTGTAGTAGCTCTCGCCCTTGGGGTAGGCGACGCTGCCGAAGTAGGACTTGTAGCCCTCCAGGGCGCCTTCCGGGTCGTACGTCTCGTGGTTGCCCGGCACCGGGCGCGTCTTGTCCTTGAACGCGCCCCAGCTGGTGTCGTAGTAGTCCTCGAAGTCCTGGAGCCGCGCGTCGTCGTACTGGTTGTCGCCCATGGTCATCACGAAGGACGGGTTGAGCTGCTTGACGAGCGCGGCGGTCTTGGGGTGGGCGCAGCCGCTGTCGCCCGAGGTGCACTGCTCGGCGATGTCTCCGGCGGCCACCGCGGTGAAGGCCGCTTTCGTGTCCTTGCCGCTCGGCGCGGCGTCGGCCTCGTCGGCCGGGGACCAGAGGAGGGTCCCACCGACGAGCGCGAGCGAGGCGCCCGCTGCCAGGGGGATGGCCCAACGGGCTTTGTTCGTACGGGAGTTCATGGCGCGGGGGGTGGGTGGCATGTCCGTCTCCTAGATCGGCGTGGGGGGCCGTGAACGGTGCGGAGGCCATTCGCAGGCATCTTGTCGATGCGTCATGTGCGCGTCAATAACTTCGGACGAACTATTGTTAGGAAAGTTTCCTACCAGCGCTCACCTGGCGGCGGCTGGCCTAGGGTGGCGTGCGGGAATGACGTGCGGGTGACTGAGGGTGAGCGAGGTGGTGAACGTGATGGTGGGGGCTTCCGCGGCTACGGCTAGGGCTACGGCTAGGGCTGCAGTCGTCGGCGTCGCCGCCGCCGCGCCTTCTGCCGGGCGGGTCGGCGAGCCCGTACGCTCCGAGCTCGTCCGCTCCTGTGCCGCCGTCTTCCTACCGGCCGAGGTGCCGAGGGAGGGGCGGGTCGCGTTCTGGGCGCCGGAGGGGAAACTCCCTGGTGAGGGCGAGTCTCCGGGGGAGGGTGAGCTTTCCGGCGGGCGCGGGGTGCCCGGCGGGGGTGAGCTTTCCGGCGGACGCGGGGTGCCCGGCGGGGGCGAGCTGCCCGGGGAGGGTGAGCTTCCGCGCGGGCGCGGGGTGCCCGGCGAGGGTCAGCTTCCCGGAGGCCGCGGGGTGCCGGGCGAGGGTGCGCTCCCCGGCGAGGGTGAGCTCCGCAGCGGGGGTGAGCTGCCCAGCGAGGGTCAGCTTCCGCGCGGGCGCGGGGTGCTCGGCGAGGGTGAGCTCTCCGGCGGACGCGGGGTGCCCGGCGAGGGGCAGCTTCCCGGAGGCCGCGGGGTGCCCGGAGAGGGTGAGCTCCCCGGTGAGGGTGAGCTCCCCGGCGAGGGTCAGCTTCAGCGCGGGCGCGGGGTGCCCGGCGAGGGGCAGCTTCCCGGCGGATGCGGAGTGCCCGGCGAGGGTGCGCTCCCCGGCGAGGGTGTGCTCCCCGGTGAGGGTGAGCTCCGCAGCGGGGGTGAGCTGCCCGGGGAGGGGCAGCTTCAGCGCGGGCGCGGGGTGCCCGGCGAGGGTGAGCTTTCCGGCGGGCGCGGGGTGCTCGGCGAGGGGCAGCTTCCCGGCGGATGCGGAGTGCCCGGCGAGGGTGCGCTCCCCGGCGAGGGTGAGCTCCGCAGCGGGGGTGAGCTGCCCAGCGAGGGTGAGCGCCCCGGCGCCCGCGGGGTGCCAGGTGGACGCGGGTCGGCAGGCGACGGCGTGCCCACCGGCGCGCGCGGGGTGCCCGGTGCCGTCGAGGGGGAGATCGCCGTCGTGCGCCCCCACGGCAAGGGCGTCCGCACGCGTACCGTCCCCGCACTGATCCTGCCGGTGGCCGAGGCCGCCGCGCTCCTGCTGCGCCCCGGGCCCGCGCACCCCGCCGTGGCGTGCTGGGCCGCCGCGGCCCGGCACGCCCTGCACCTGGCCGCGCGGGGCAGGCTGCTGCCCGGCCTGACCGGCGGCGACCTGGACGCGTGGCGGGCCGGTCCGCTGGACGCCGCCGACGTCACGCAGCTGCGGGCGATCGCCGCCGCGCTGCCGGCCGAGGCGCACGCCGTACCGCTGCCCGGCAGCAAGCCCCTCCTGCTCCCCGAGCCGCTCGCCCTCGTCAGGGCCTTCGTCGACGCGGTGGTGGACACCCTGCCGCGTACGCCCGCGGCGGCGCACGCGGTCGGCGCGCCCTTCGCGGCGCGGGAGCCGCAGCGGCTGCCGGCTGCGCGGGAGTGGGCCGCGGAGGTGGCGGCCGGGATGGACGCGGGGGTGCGGGTGTCGCTGCGGCTCGACCTGCAGGCGCACGAGGTGTTCGACGGTGCGTCGGCCGATGCACCCGAGGTACCTGATGTGTCTGATGCTGACTCCCGCGGTCAGGCGGGCGGCCCCCGCGAGAGCGTGGCGAGCCCGGCGGCGGCCGTAGTCCAGGTGCACAGCCTCGCCGACCCCACCCTCGTGGCGGACGCGTCCCAACTCTGGGCAGGCGCCGACCACTTCGGCCCCCGCGCCCGCGTCGACACGCTGCTCGCGGTGCGCCGCGCGGCCCGCGTATGGCCGCCGCTGACCCGCCTCCTTGAGCGCCCGCGACCCGACGTACTGCCGCTGAGTGAGGGGGAGTTGTACGAACTCCTCGGCACGGCGGCGACCAGGCTCGGCGCGGCGGGCGTGGCCGTGCACTGGCCCAGGGAGCTGACCCGCGGGCTGACCGCGACGGCCGTCGTACGCCCCGCGCCCGGCACGGCGGCCGACAACTTCGACTTCTTCAAGACCGAGCAACTGCTGGAATTCCGCTGGCAGCTGGCGCTGGGACCCGGCGACGGTAAAGGCGAAGGCGAAGGTGAGGGGGCCGGTGGCCCCCTCACCGAGGCGGAGATGGACATCCTGGCGGAGGCGCACCGCCCGGTCGTGCGCCTCCGTGACCAATGGGTCTTGGTCGACCCCGAACTCGTACGCAAGGCGCGCAAGCGGGATCTGGGCCTCCTGGACCCGGTGGACGCGCTGTCCGTCGCGCTGACCGGGGCGGCGGAGGTGGAGGGCGAGCGGGTCGAGGCGGTGCCGGTCGGCGCCCTGGCCAGGATGCGGGAACGCCTGACCGACGACCTGCGCCCGGTGGCCCAGCCCCCCGCTCTCGCGGCGACCCTCCGCGACTACCAGCTCCGGGGCCTGGCCTGGCTCGACCGCATGACATCGCTGGGCCTGGGCGGCTGCCTCGCCGACGACATGGGCCTCGGCAAGACGGTCACCCTGATCGCCCTCCATCTGCACCGGGCCCGCCCCGAGCCGACCCTGGTGGTCTGCCCGGCGTCGCTGCTCGGCAACTGGCAGCGGGAGATCGAGCGGTTCGCGCCAGGGGTGCCGGTGCGCCGCTTCCACGGCACGGGCCGAAGCCTCGACGGCGACCTGAAGGGCGGCTTCGTCCTGACGACGTACGGAACGATGCGTACGAGTGCGTCCGAACTGGCGGGCCAGGCCTGGGGTCTGGTGGTGGCGGACGAGGCGCAGCACGTCAAGAACCCGCACGCGGCGACGGCGAAGGCGCTGCGCACGATCCCCTCCCAGGCGAGGGTGGCGCTCACCGGCACCCCGGTCGAGAACAACCTCTCCGAACTCTGGGCCTTGCTGGACTGGACGACGCCGGGCCTGCTCGGCCCGCTCAAGTCGTTCCGCGCACGCCACGCCCGCCTGGTGGAGGGCGGCGAGTTCGCGGAGAACGACGAGGCGATGGAGCGCCTCGCCCGCCTGGTCCGCCCCTTCCTCCTGCGCCGCAAGAAGTCCGACCCGGGCATCGCCCCGGAACTCCCCCCGAAGACGGAGACGGACCACCCGGTCACGCTCACCCGCGAACAGGCGTCGCTCTACGAGGCGGTCGTACGCGAGACGCTCGCCCGCATCGAGGCCTCGGAGGGCATCGCGCGCAGGGGTCTGGTCATGAAGCTCCTCATGGCGCTGAAGCAGATCTGCAACCACCCGGCGCAGTACTTGAAGGACGGCGAGATCACGACGCGCGCGGGCCGCTCGCGCTCGGGGAAACTCGAACTCCTCGACGAACTCCTGGACACGATCCTGGCGGAGGACGGCGCGGTCCTGATCTTCACGCAGTACGTGGAGATGGCACGCCTCCTCGAGTCGCACCTGTCGCGGCGCGGCATCGGCACCCAACTCCTGCACGGGGGTACGCCGGTTCCGCGCAGGGAGGAGATGGTGGACCGCTTCCAGTCGGGTGAGGCCCCGGTATTCCTCCTCTCCCTGAAGGCGGCGGGCACGGGCCTGAACCTCACCCGGGCGGGCCACGTCATCCACTACGACCGCTGGTGGAACCCGGCGGTGGAGGAGCAGGCCACGGACCGCGCCTACCGCATCGGCCAGACGCAGCCGGTCCAGGTCCACCGCCTCATCGCGGAGGGCACGGTGGAGGACCGCATCGCCGAACTCCTGGCGGCGAAGCAGGCGTTGGCGGACGCGGTGCTCGGCGGCGGCGAGGCGGCACTGACGGAACTCACGGATGTGGAGCTGGCGGACCTGGTGTCGTTGCGGAGGGTGTCGTGAGGGGCGGGGGACGCGGCTCGGGCGGCGCCGGCCGCACCGGTATGCCCCCCGCGGGCCGGGGCGCCAGCCGAACCGGAATGACCCCCGCGGGCCGGGGCGCCAGCCGCGTCTTCCCTCCACTTCCTCAACACCCCAACCCCCAGGCGCCGTTCGCGACCTCCTGGTGGGGCAACGCGTGGATCGGCGCGTTGGAGGGGACATCGCTCGACGCGGGTCGCCTCGCGCGGGGGCGGGCCTACGCCCGTGAGGGCCACGTCGACACGATCACGGTCGCGCCGGGCCGCATCGTGGCGTACGTACACGGCAGTCGCCCCCGCCCCTACCGCGCAGAGATCCGCATGCGCACGCTCACACCGGAGGACTGGGACAACTTCCTGGACGCGGTGGCCACGGAACCCGCCCACATCGCGGCGCTCCTGGACAAGGACATGCCGCACGCGCTGGTGGACGCTGCGGAACGAGCCGGGGTCCAACTGCTCCCCGGACCGGGCGACTTGGTCCCGTCCTGCACTTGCCCGGACCACGGCCGCCCCTGCAAGCACGCGGCAGCGCTCACCTACCAGACGGCCAGGCTGCTGGACGCGGACCCCTTCGTACTCCTCCTCCTGCGAGGCGGAGACGAACAGGCGCTCCTCGACGAACTGGCCCAGCGCAACGCACACCAGGCGGCCCGCGAACAGTCCGCCACGGCACAGGGCGAGACCGCCGAGGCGCTCCCCGGCACCCTGGCCCGAGACGTCCTGGCCACGGAGTACCGCCCACCGCTGCCACCCCCACTCGCACCGCCGCCGCACCCGGGCGAACCGCCACTCCTGCCCTCCCTCCCGGGCGCCCCCAACCCCACATCCCTGGAGTTCCTGGCCACGGACACGGCGAACCGGGCCCACGCGTACTTGACCACCGGCGCGGACCCCTTCTCCACGGCCGACCCCTGGCACGACGCGGTCCGCCTGGCGGCATCGCACCCAGGCCTGACGGGCCGCCGCAGCTTCAGCCGTCAATTCGCCGAACTGGCAAGGTCGGTGGACCGCACCCCCACGGACCTCGCCCGCGCGGCAGCGGCCTGGCGCCAGGGCGGAGAGGAGGGCCTGTCAGTCCTGGAATCCCCCTGGGACCCCCCGGCGGGCCCCTTCGACCGAGCGAGAGGCGCCCTGATCACGGCAGACCTCCCCCGCATGACGATCCACCACAACCACCTCACGAACGCCTCCGGCTCCCTGCAACTGCGATACGGGAGAGACGGCCGCTGGTACCCGTACCGGAGCGAGGCGGGGCGGGACGAGTGGTGGCCGGAGGGGGAGGCGGATGTGGATCCGGTGGGGGCGGTGGCGGGGATGATCGGGTCCTGACCGCCAGGAGGCCCGCCCGTCACCGCCCCGGACGTCGTGGCCCTGCAACGTTCGGGCGTCAGGCGAACGGGTCGTACGGCTTCGGCCAGGCGAGTGCCTTCGCGAAGGCGTTCCTGACCGTGTCGAGGCACTCCCGCGCGGAGGGGAGATGGCCCGTCTGGTGGGCGAGTTGGGGCTCCCAGTCCATGTCCGGCAGCGCGCTGAACATGTGCGGCGCGGGAGCCGTGCCCGTCGCCATGCGCACGAGTTCCGCCGCCTCGGCGCTGAACGAGCCCGAACGTGCCAGTGCCGCCAGGTCGAAGAGGTCGCGGGGTGCGTGGCGGTCGCAGTACGCGGATACCTTCATGGCGACGAACGCCGCCAGCGTCGGAACCCGCAGTGTGGCGGGGCCTGGGACGTCGCGGTAGCGCAGCTCGACACCGCGCCGCTCGGTGGGCCAGCGCTTCCAGTCGGAGTGGCCGGTGTTCGTGTCGAGGAGCTGGACGCGCAGACGCAGGCCGTCGCCGGTCACCAGCTGGGCGGGATCCACCCCGCGGACACCGGTGAGCGCGGGCTCCCACTGCGAACGCGGGAACTCACGCCGGAGCGAGCGGGGGATGCGGGAGTCGAGGGCTTCGGCGACCGCCGGGCGGTCGTCCGTGAAGAGGTCGATGTCCTCGGACAGCCGGCCGCCGGCCGCCGCCGTCGTGAGGTGCGTACGCGAGAGTGCCGTACCTCCGAAGAACACGACCGGCAGATCCAGCGAGGCCAGTGCCCACAGCACATGGCTGATCAGGTGGTCGCGCCGCACCTGCTGCTCGGCGGCATCGTACTCCGCGCCGATGCGCGCGAGATCAGTTCGGTCCAGCATCCGGGTCCCCCTCGATCAGGTGCCGCGCCCGCTTCAGCGCGGCCGTCTTGCGCTGCCCGGCCGCCAGCTCGGTCAGCAGATCGGTGTCGGCGCGCAGCCAGAGCGCGCGGAGTGCTTCGGTGATCGCGTCGGGCGGCAGGCCGCCCAGCGCAGGGCGGGCGGCGAGGTCCAGCAGGGTCTGCTCAGGTGTGGTCACCCACCCGGGAGTCACCTCGGTCTCGATCCGCTCCAGGTCGAGGACGGTCATGTCCCTGCGGACGAAGACGACCTGCCCGACATCCGTCTCCAGCGGCGGGCGCTGCTTGGGCACGGCGATGAACGTGACGGCGATCTCGCGCGGAACGGCCCCGAACTGGCGGGCGGCGCCGACGCCCATCAGAGCCGCACCGTCCTGGCCGTAGTCGGCCTGCCCGATGCCGAGACCCACCGCGTGGAGGTCGGGGCGCCAGGTGTCGTCGCCGAGATGACGGCCGGGTACGAGGAGGTAATAGCCGGTGGCCAGACGCCGCGCTGCCCCGTTCTTGACGAGGCGCGCCATCTCGGGGCGGGGGTGGGCGTAGACGTCGGCGGCGTCCTTGGGGCGCAGGACGAGGTTCGTCCTGCGGGCCAGCTCGGGCGGAAGGCCGACCGCCGTCCTCTTCGTCATCATTACCACCTACGCAGGGTTAAAGCCTACGCTCATCGTAATGTTTGGCGGAGGCACCCGCGAGATGAGCCAGCAGATCGTCCCCCGCCGGATAGGGGCGCTCCTCGGGGAGGAGGCTCTCGGCGGCCGTGAGGTCGTTCTCGCGTACGAGGGCGTGGATGGCCCTGGCCCGCTCGGTGACGTCCGTGATCGAGACCGTCCACTCGTCGGCGTAGCGACGCGCGGCGTCGCCCGTCAGGCCCAGCTGGAGGGAGCGGTGCGGGAGGGGGTTCAGGTGCAGGTCGCGCTCCGGGTCCCACTGGACCCGGGTCGGGGCCTGCTTCAACTCCCGCTTCCAGGCGGCCTGGTCGGCGTGCACCCCGTGGGCGTAGTGCGAGAGGCAAGCACGGCGAAGGGCCCACTCGAAGCCCTCGCGGGTGATCTCCACCGCCAGGACGGTCTCCTGCCCCTCCTTCGTGGCCCAGCCGCAGCGGTACATCATCCACAGGAAGGACGGCTTGATCCATGTCAAGCCGTGCTCACAAACCATTTGTGGGGCAGGCCGGATTCACACCGGCCTGTGTTCCATAGAGACAGATTGCTACTCGTGGCAATGGCAATGGCTGACCAGAGGGAGAAATCCGGCGGCTCGGCACTCGGAGTAGTTACCGCGGAAGATTCGCCATGCGGACCGGAGTGAGGCAGCCCTCGTCCCGGGACAGTAGGACGCGCGCGCACGCGCACGTGGATCGAGCAGGAGGAGCAGCGCGAGGCCGAACAGATCCGCGGCGAGCAGGCCCGACACGTGAGTGGAACTTGACCCCCGACGGCTCCTTGGGCCGGCGTCCAGACTGAGTGTGATTCTTTCGCCCCCGAGCGCAATCGGAGACCCTCAAGTGACGCGGGGAAGGCGGACGGTCAGGACAATGCTCACTTCCTAGAGCAGACTGTCGCAATGCAGATGACCGAGTCGTACGCGGCCACAGTGGCGGCCGTCGTACCCGTGCTTTGGCTAGTGGGTGTCGTCGAGCAACACCAGCTCGCAAAGGCCTTCGCTCAGAGGTCCCGAGAGCTCCAAGACATGGTTGCTGATCACCGCCGGACGATTGCTGCCGTAGGCGAGGGGGCTACCGTCGCCCAACTTCAAGCGGCCATGGAAAGTCTGAAGTTGGCCCCACCCGATCGCGACGCAAAGATCAAGAACTTTGCCAGTGCTGCTTGGGCGATCGCAATCGGCGTGCTCCTCCCAGCGGAGGCGGCGGCGCTGACCTGGCTCGCTGATCCCTCAAGGGGGCCCCAAGAGCTGTGGGCTACGTACTGCTGGTGGGCGACCATGACGGGTTTCCTAGCAGTTGGATCAGTCCCGCTCGTGATGGCGCTCTGGACGGACCGTCAGGCCACTAGGGGAATGCGTGCCGACACTATGGAAATTCGCGAGCTCAGAAGGCAATTACTGCGAGACTTCGAGAACCGCATCACGTACTAATGGAGCGTGCCGACACGGCACGAACTCCGGAAGAGGTGGAGGAGATCGAGCGTCTCTTGAGAGAAATCGATGGCCGTTCCGTTGACGACCCACCGCAGTAGGAAGCACTCTCCAAAGAGGAGATCTGAGCAACGGGTGGCTGCACCCCGAACATGGATGTCACCACGCTGACGCTCCCACCGGTTGCGGCTTCGGCCCCAGCGTGAACAACGTGAGGGTCCGCCCGGTCGTGGCGTGTGACGACTCGGCCGTGGATCGTGAACAACAACGTCTGCGCCCTCGTGAACCCCCGCAGCCGCCTTGGCCCGAGTGGTAGCCGGGGCCACGCCCTAGTCGACCGGCTTTGCCTGTAGGGCGTGTCTCGTACGTCCTGTTCAACGACATCGCCTGGCAACTCCCTTCGCTAGAGCTGGGGTTGAGCGCGGGGCAAACTTACTGTCGGTGGTGGATCTGGAAACACCGTTGCAGGAGCCTAGCGGTGCGGCTGCGGGTGAATCAGCAAACGTCTACCTGAACAAGTGCTGGAGATAGGAGAACTACGCTCGGAGTGCGATTGGCCGATGAGAGCGATGCCATCACGATGTGGAGATGGACAGTGGGTTGTTGGCCGCCATCGTGGGTACAGCGGGCGCCGGGCTCGGCACCGCAGGAGGGGCGTGGTGGCGAGGGCACACTAGTGTTCGAACTGCAGCGCGTCTCGTTTACGCCGAACTGACCCGAGACAGCGCGGCCGTGGTCTACTTCCGCATGACCGGACACTGGGCCGCACCAGCACTACCTCGGGTGGCCTGGGATGCTCATGGCGAGGCCATCGCACGGAGGCGAAACAGTGCCTCGTTCGAGTCTGTGCATCGAGGGTACGAGGCTCTGGAGATCATTCCTGCGCTAGCCGACGACACGATCGATGAGTATGTGCGCGACCAGCTGTTGAGAGAACCAGTGAACTGGCTATTGGGAGCCATCAAAGAGCTCGGCAAGATAGCTAAGGTCTCGCCTGAACAGATACGCGAGACGACGCAGCGTCTCAATGGTCCGTACACCGCAGCAGGACGTCTCGCGTTGTCTCCCAAGTTCCGCACGGGTGTGATCCCACTGTCGCTGCAGGAGCGAATTGCCGTCATGGGCACCGAAATCTGGCAGGTGTCCGAGAGCTCCCAGTCGACCTCACGTCCACCTAAGCCTCGGTCAGCCGCCCGCACAGTGAAATCCGGAACTCTGCAGGTCATTTACGACGCGAAGAATCGGAAGAGTGAGTTCGTTGTAGCCCGTACCACGGGAGATTCCGCGACCGGCGACGCTGCCGTCGATGAAACCTACGAAGCGCTGGCGGCCATTACTGACTATTGCAAGACCGTCCTGGAACGGGATCAGCTCCTGCCTAAGCCTTTGTGCGCGGTAGTTCATTATGCCGTCAAAGAAAACAATGCCTGGTGGGACGGTGAACAGGTGATTGTCGGGGATGGAGACGAAGAGACCTTCGGGCGGTTCAGTCAGTCCCTCGACCTGATCGCGCACACGGTCTGGCACAGCCTCGACGAGGTACAGTCATTCGGCTATTTCGGAGAGTCCGGAGCTCTCAATGAGTCGTTCTGCGACGTGTTCGGTCTACTGGTTAAACAGCACCGATACGCTCACCTCGCTGCGGAAACAGACTGGGTTTTCGGTCGCGGACTCCTCATGCCGGAAAGGACCGGCATCGGTCTGCGCTCGTTAAGGGAACCGGGCAGTGCGTACGACGACGACCTACTCGGTAAGGATTCACAGCCCGCCCACATGGATGGCTACGTGCGCACGGGACGAGACAACGGCGGTGTCCACATCAACAGTGGTATCCCCAACCACTCCTTCTACCTATTGGCTGTCGACCTAGGCGGCTACGCCTGGGAACGTGCCGGACGCATTTGGTGGGATGCGCTCGTGGGCGAGGAAGGGCGCAAGGATCTCAAGTTCACCGACTGGGCCCGCCGCACTGTGGCAGCAGCAGCCAGCCGTTACGGCGAGGACGGTGAGGAACATCGAGCTGTCATCGCGTCCTGGGAAGGTGTGGGTGTGCCCATCACCACCGACGACTAGGTAGCAGGGCAAGGGACACCAAGCCCGGTGCAGCAGAGCAAACCTGGGTACGGTCGATGTCGTGTCGGGCGCGCGTCGGGTTGGTCACCCGTGAGCGTGCGCTGGTTGATCGCGCGCGACTAGGGGAGCTGGTACGGGCATGGCGGTTGACGCTGCTCGGGGATCGGGCGAGGGGTTCACGTCGGCGAGTGCGGTGCGGGTGATGGCTGCTGCATGCCGGGCTGCGGGACTCGACGACAGAGGGGCGGAGTTGATCCGTCTCGGAGAGAACGCGCTCTTCCGGCTGGCGTCCGTGCCGGTGATCGTGCGTATCGCGCGGTCTGTTGAGTATCTGCCGATGTCGCGCAATGAGGTGGCGGTGTCGCGCTGGCTGGCAGAGGAGGGTTTCCCGGCCGCACGGGTCGTCGATGACCTGGAGCAGCCGTTGCTGATAGACGGGCACCCAGTGACCCTCTGGCATCTGATCGTCGAGGGCGATCGGAAGGCGACCTATGGGGAGCTGGGTGGGATCCTGCGGGATCTGCACTCGATGACGTTGCCGGACGGCTTGGATCTGCCTCCGTACAGCGTCTTCGGCAAGACGGAGCTGCGGCTCGAACGGCCGGTCGGTGTGCCGCAGGACGACATCGAGTTCCTGCGGAAGCGGGATCGTGAACTACGGGACAAGTACGAGGAGCTGCGGTTCGAGTCGGCCAAGGGGCCGGTGCACGGTGACGCTCACGTGCAGAACCTCATGGTCGACGATCAAGGACAGGTGATCCTGATCGACTTTGAGAGCTTCGCCTTCGATCATCCTGAATGGGATCTCATGGTGACGTCCGTGGAGCATCACAGCCTCGGGTGGCAGACCGACGCGCAGTACGCCGACTTCGTGGCCGCGTACGGGCGGGATCTCTATGACTGGCACGGCTACGACACGGTCCGCGGGATTCAGGAATTCCACATGACGACGTGGCTCATGCAGAACGTCGCTGAGGACGAGGAGACGGCTGCCGAGTACCGGCGCCGTATCGCCGGACTGCGGAACGATGACGGGCCTCGGGACTGGCGGCCGTGGTAGCGGCTACTCGTCGTCCAGGCGGGCAACCGCGTCCCGCACCTTCTCGTTGAACACGGCGACGGTGGGGTTCGTGTAGTGGTCACTCACCTCATGCTGGAAATCGGTCACGTAGCGCTGGAAGCGGGCGGACTGGAGGGTGTCGCCACCGTCGACTGCCAAGCTGGCGGTGGTGACGGCGGCTTCCAACTCGCCGTTCAGCAGCTGGCTCTGGGCGAGCACCATGCGGCAGAAACCGAGGGTGCGGGCGTACTGCGGATCGGTGTTGTTCACGGCCCGCTGCGCGTGCGTGACGGCTTCACGGCGCTGTCTGAGGTCTCGGAAGCAATGGCAGAACTCGCCCATGAGTTCGGCGTCGTCGAAGTAACCGAGCCATTCGGGGTCTTCGGCTGTGTCGGCATGCTCGAAGGATCGCTCGGCCTCGTTCATGGCTCGACCCGCGCCGATGGGGTCCCCGGCGTTGGACAGGGCGCGGGCCTCCATCGCGGAGAACAGAGCCATGGCGCGCGGTGTGGCCTTGCCGTGGGCGCCCTCGACTCCGGCGCGGGCGAGTTGGATCGCTTGGGCATGGTTGCCGAGGTAGTTCGCTTGGTGGCTGAGGTTGGACAGGATGCGGGCGCCGAACATCCGGTCGTCGACCACCTTCGTCAGGCGGAGTGTGGAGACCAGGTAGCGGTGCGAGAGCTGGTGGTTGCCGGTGTCGTAGGCCGTCCATGCGAGTAGCTGCGAGATCTCGGCCGCTGCTCCGAGGAGGGAGTTGCCGACCCTCTCGCTGTAGCTGGCGCTGAGCAGCGGCAGGACCTCGTGGCGGAAGTAGTGCCGCAGGGCTTTGTGGCCGTGGCCTCCGCCGTAGAGGAAGTCCAGTCGCATGAACATGTCGGCGGCGGTTCGGACAGCTCGTACGTCGCGCATGCCGACTCGCGGGGATGCGGGCCTGTCGGCCTGGACGCCATCGGGTCGCGCGATCATCCAGGACAGGACGGCTGCACTAAGGTCCCCGTCGGCCACGATCAGCCCGTCGCCGGTCGTCGACTCCGGACGCTCCTGGGCGAGGCTGTCGAGCATGATCAGCGCATCGGGTAACGACTGTTGGTACCCGACGTCCAGAGGGGTGGCCTGTTCGGATCGATCGGCGAATCCGAGGTCCGCCGCGGTGATCCGTCGGCCGAGTTTGGCGCTGAGCGCATCCGCCATGATTGCGGCAGATCGCGGATGGATGCCGGATCCTGCTCGCCATCGCTGTACCGCAACGTGCGTCGTCCCGAGATCAGTACCGCGCTCCTGCGCAAGATCACGCATGCGCTTGGCGAGGCCCTTGTTCGAGACTTTGGCCTCGTCCATTACGGAGATCAATTGCGCGTTCGGCTCTCGGCTCATGCTCCCCTGCCAACCCGAGATTGACGGCTTGTGTTCATCGTGGCACAGGCCGCTGACACCAGGGGGGTTCATGGGTGAACCCCCTTCCTCTTTACCGGTGTTCACGTGAACCCCCTGGCGAACGCTCCCTAATGAACGCCCCACGCCGTTCACTGTTCGGCACATGGAGGCGGGTTAAAGGGCTCGCCGGGAATCGGGAGGAACGCGGTGGACGCTCGGCAGAGCAAACACACAGCGAGAACTCCGGCGGTGGCCCGTCCGCGTGAGGTGGCTCCGGCTTTGGCTTCGGGGCACTTCAGGGCGCTGACCTTCTTCGCCGAGTCGGCGGATACCGTGCGTGCCGCGCGCGACATGACGACGGCGACGCTTCAGGGGTGGGGGCTCGGCCGCTGGTCTGAGGATGCTCGGCTTGTTGTCTCCGAGCTGGTGGGCAACGTGGTGCATCACGCGGTGCCAGACAATTGCCTGTCCCAGCCCGGTGGCTCGCGGCGTGTCGACGTCCTGCTGAAGATGTGGCCGAACTGGCTGTTCATCGGTGTCGTGGACGAAGACTCAACACCCCCTGATCTTCCCGTGGGTGAGTTCATCTCCCCCGAATTGGCCGGTGATTTCAGCGAGGCATTGCTGCCGGACCGTGGACGCGGCCTGCTGATCGTTCAGCGTCTCGCGGATGCCGTGTGGTGGTCACCGGGGGATGACGGCGGCAAGACCGTGTGGTGCCGCTTCGACCTCGACCTCATCACTAGCCCGTCGTAGAGATCGCCGAGCCGTCGTCCTCCCCTGCAAGCTCCCACGCGATCGGGAGTGCGGGCGGCGGCTCGGTCATCGGCTGGAGTCTGACCGCTCCGGCCAAGGGGCGCGGCCTCTCGGATGACTCCGGGGGCTCCCCTCCCGATTGAGGGGCCGCGCCTCACAACTGAAGACCGAAACCGGGCCACCCCGTCAGCCGTGGAAAGCGAAGGGTGGCCCGGCAGGGGACGCAGCGGTCCCCGGTGCCTGATGGTACCGGGGCCGCTGCGCTGCGTTTCTGCCTCGGACTAAGGAAATTGACGATCCGTTACCTAGATCAAGGAAGAGGCGGACAGGGTGACTGGCGCGGGTGAGGGCGGGCTGAGTGATGGTCTCGGCGTCGCGGGCGCGGACTTCGGTCTGTGGGTGCCCGGCGTCGACTACGTGGCAGGCTGGCGCGAGGCTCGGGAGGCTGCGGACCGATGGAAAAAGGCTATGAGCGCGGCATGATCCACGTCATGCGATCCCGCTTCCATGCGTCGGGGAAGCGGCCGGTGCGGGCCGCCGGCTCGCCGAGCCCGGGGGCGTACGCCTGGTAGACGGTGACGGTCGACTCCGTGTGCAGGGCGCGGATCTGGCGGGTGGGCGGTGCTGTGGTGATGGTGGCGGCGGTATCGGTGCCGGTATTGGTGTCGGTGTCGGTGTCTGTGTGGTTCATGCGCGTCAGCCTGCGGGGCTGGTGCTCTCGCTTGCCAGTGAATTGTCGATGCGGGCGAGCTCTCCGCCCCGCCGGAGCGGGGGCTACGAGCTCCGGACGCGCGGAGGCGGGCGTCGACCTCTCCTGGCACGAGCCCATGAACGAACTGCTGCGGCGCGCGGTCGCCGACGGCCGCCGCGATCACAGCGTCTCCGCCCTGGTGGAGGTGCTCAGGAAGCGGCCGGGGCGGGGCGTCGCACAGCCCGCCGGTCAGGGCGTCCCGCGTCCCCCGATGCCGACCAGCCCTGATGTCCGCGAAAACGTCACATCACGGAAATACTCAGGCCCCTTCCTCCCCAGCAAGACCGTTTACCGTTGATCACAGCCCAGGCCGAAGTCGTCCGGCGGCACGTACCCGTACCCGACGACGACAGGAACACGGTGAGCCCGGTGACCCCGCGCGCAGCTTCCGCTTCTCTTCCGCCTTGGCTCGGTCATGCCCTGCGTACGCAGCGTGGGCCCGTGCCGTGGCACTCCGTGGTGCGGGGTGCGCTGGCCGCGGGGCCGTTGCTGTGCGCGGGCATGGTCGCCGGACGGGTGTCCGTGGGAGTCGTGGCCGCGCTCGGGGCCATGCTGGCCGGGATCAACGACCGGCCGGGGAGCCAGCGCGTCGCCGTGCGGCGGATCGGGGTGCCCGCGCTCGCCGGGGCGGGCGGACTGGCCTTCGGGGCGTACGTCGGTGCGTCGGCCGGAGGGGCGCCCGTCCTGCCCCTCCTGTTCGCCTTGCTCGGACTGTTCGCCGGTGCCTTCAGCGCCGTCGGGCCCGTCGCCTCCTCCAGCGGCACGCAACTGCTCGTCGCCGCCGCCATCGGGGCCGGGATGCCGCTGCCCGAGCCCGGGTGGCAGCGGGCGCTGTTCTTCCTCGCCGGGGCCGGGTGGCTGATCCTGCTGCGGCTCGTGCTGCCCTCGCCCTCGCCCTCGTCCTCGCCCGGCAAGGGGTGGACCGGTGCCGGCCCCAGGGGCGGCAGGCCCGCCATGCCGCCCTACCGCCTCGATCGCCTGGACGGCGAACGCGCCGCCGTCAGCGCCGTCTACGAAGCCGTCGCCGCGCTTCTCGACTCCGCCGGTACCTCCCGGTCCACCTCCTGCCGCGCGGCCCTCACCGCCGCCCTCGACCAGGCACAGGACGCCCTCTCCGGGCCACGCCTGCGCCGGCACGCCGGCTCGGCCGCCGAGCGGCGGCTGCACGCGCAGTACCTCGCCGCCCTGCCGCTCGGCGAGGCGGCGACCGCGCTCGCCTGGGCCGGTGAGCCGCTGCCGGAGCGGGTGGGAGAGGGGCCGCGCCGCCTCGCGGCCGCCGTCCGCGACTCCGTCCCCTGCGGACCGCTGCCCGCGCCCGCCCGCTCCGGCGCCGGGCTCCGCGCCCTCGACGACGCGCTGCTGCACGCCGCCGAAGCCTTCGACAGCGGCACCGCGAAGCCCCCGCACGGCCCCCGGCGCGGCCCTGTCGACGTACTGCGCGCGGCGGCAGGTCCCGGCGGGCGCGAGTACGGCGTGCGCGTCGCGCTCTGCTTCGGGGCCAGCGCGGCCGTCGCGCAGGCCCTGCACCACCCGCACTGGTACTGGCTGCCCGCCACCGCCGTCTTCCTGGTCAAGCCCGACCTCGGGCCGCTGGCCTCGCGCGTCCTGTGCCGCGCCCTCGGCACCGTCCTGGGTGCCGTCCTCTTCGCGGGGCTCGCCGCCCTGCTGCCACGGCCCGCCGGACTCGTGGCCGTCGTCGCCGTGTGCGGTGCGCTGATCCCCGTCGCCACCCGGCACTTCGCCGCCCAGACGGCCGTCGTCACCGTCCTCGTGCTCGCCCTCGTCATGGTGGGCGGGGAGCCGCAGGCCTCCTGGGGGCGGATCGGCGAGACGCTGCTCGCCTGCGGGATCGTCCTGCTCGTCGGGCATCTGCCGTGGCCGGTGCAGCGCGGCGGCCGCGTACAGGACCGGCTCTCGGCCGCCCGTGAGTCCGCGCAGGCGTATCTGCGCCACGTCCTGAGCGGCGCGGGTGACGGCGGGCCCGCAGGAGCCGACCACCGCGCCGCCCGCTGGGCCCTGCGGCGCGAGGCCTACCGGACGCTGGCCGAGGCCCGCGCCGCGATCGACCTGGCGGCCGCCGAACTCCCCACCCTGGCGCGGCACTCCGCGGGCTCGGAGGAGGTGGCGGCCACCCTCGAACGCCTCGTCGACACCACGACCGCCTGCGCCGTGCACGTCGACGACACGGGGCGCCTGCCGCGGCGGCACGCGGAGCGCCTCGACGCGCTGCTTGCGGAGCTCACCGCGGTGGCGTGACCATCCAGGCCAGGCGTCAGAGGTCCACGCGTCAGAAGTCCACGCGCAGCCGGTCGTCGAGGCGCGCCACCGAATCCTGCGCGTACTCCTTCACGTAGTCCTCGCGGATCTCCTCGATCAGGGCGTCGCGCTTGTGCGCCTGCGAGGTCGGATACAGCAGGATCAGCTCGTACGAACGCTCACGCTCGATCTTGCCGTTCGAGTCCCGCCACTGGCCGCGACCGTCCTGCACCGTGAGCCCGTCGGGGAACGACGGCGTCACCTCGTCGTCGATGAACTTCATGAACTGCTTGTCGGTCACATCGGGCCCCCCGTCGGGACGTTCGGTCCCGAAGAGCAGCCGGGTCTCGGTGTACGCCTCGCCGCGGGACACCTGTGACGTGGTGGTCGTGCCGTGCGCGCGCGTGTCGGTGTCGGTGTCGAGCGAGGCGTACGCGGCCGGGGCGCCGACGGCGAGGACCGCGGTGGCGGCCGCGGTCACGGCGAGACGGGTGCGGGAGACGCGGGAGAGGGTGAGGGGCATGGCGGCTGATCCCTTTCTGCTTCTACGGGGGGTGATCAGTTTCCACTGCTGCTTCTACGGCGGCGATCAGTTTCCACGGGCGTGTGGATCTCTCGTACGTTGATCCATAACGGGCGCAGACGGTAGCGGACACGCCACGACCCCCGCCCTCCCTCACGCCGCCGCACGGCTGGATATCTCTCCCTGCCCGTCTCCCCGCCCGTAAGTCGCCGTCTTCCCTTCCGACACTCAACTCCCATACGTTTCGCTGGACTTGACCGGAGCGGTGGAGGGGACGGCTGACATGAGGGCACGTACTGGGACAGGCCTTGCCATGGCCGTCGCGGCGGCGGGCGCACTGGCGTTCGGGGGCACGGGCTCCGCGAGCGGCACCGCCCTCGCCGCCGACGATCCGGCGCCGCAGTCGCCGTACGCGTCCACCACCGGCGTCGGCGTCCACAACGCCTACGAGAAGTCGAAGTACCCGTACTTCGCCGACGCGCTCGACTCCGGTGCCGGAATGCTCGAACTCGACGTGTGGACCAATGTGTTCGGGAGCGGATGGCGGGTCTCGCACAGCAATCCGGTCGGGAACGACAACAACTGCGAGAACGCCGCGAGTCCGGCCGAATTGCGCACCAAGCCGCGCAACCAGAGCCTCACCGGCTGCCTCGCCGACATGAAGGCCTGGCACGACGCCCACCCCGGCCACCGGCCCATCCTGGTCAAGGTCGAGCTGAAGGACGGGTTCCAGGGGAGGAACGGGCGCGGCCCCGCCGATCTCGACGCCCTCCTCAAGAACAAGCTCGGCGACGCCGTCTACCGCCCGGGCCAGCTCACCGGGGACCACGCCACCCTCGACGAGGCCGTACGCAGCGACGGCTGGCCCCAGCGGAGCGCCCTGGCGGGGAAGTTCATCGTCGAGCTCATCCCCGGCACCGTCGAGCAGAACAACCCCGCCGACACCCTGTGGACCGACCGCGAGTACGCCACGCACCTGCGCGACCTCGCCGCGGCCGGTCGCCTCGGTGAGGCCGCGGCCTTCCCCGCCGTGCTCGGCGCCGAGGCGGGCGACCCGCGCGGGCGGTACGCGGACGCGGCGATCCGGCCCTGGTTCGTGCTGTTCGACGGCGACGCGTCCACGTACACGGGCGGCACCATCGACACCAAGTGGTACGCCGACCGGCGCTATCTCGTCGTCATGTCCGACGCCCACAACGTCGCACCGGCCATCGACTCCGTGAACCCCACCGAGGCCCAGGCGCGGGACCGCGTCGCCCTGCTCGCGCGCGGCAACGCCAGCATCGTGTCCTCGGACTGGTATCCGCTGCCGGGCGTCCTGTCGACGGTGCTCCCGCGCGGCTGAGGTACCGCCCGGGAAGGCGGAGGGTGGCGCTGAGAGGAGCCGGGGCTAGCGCTCGATCCGTATCCACACCGGCGCGTGGTCCGAGCCCGTCGCGTTCCTCCGCTCCTGCGGATCCCCGTCCCCGACCGACGGCAGCGCGGTCGCCGTCGAGCCCGGCACGCCCGTGCCCGCCGCCGTGACCTGGTTCAGGAGGCTGCGGCTCACCAGGACGTGGTCGATCAGCTCCCGGCGCCCCGCGTGGATGCGGGAGTAGCGCTGCTCGGCGGGGATCAGCGGGGCCACGTTCCACAGCCGCTTCGCGTCGCCCTTGTCCGGCTTGTCGAAGCCGGGGGTGCCGATCTCGGAGCCGGGCGGGCCGAGCAGGATCTGCGTCGTCGCCGCCGACACCTCGTCGTTCAGGTCACCGAGCACCACGACGTCGTGCTCGCGGCCGTCGCCCTTCAGGAGCCGGTCGGCAAGCGAGCGCACCAGCGTCGCCTCGGCCGAGCGCCGGTACAGCGCGTACGCCCCGAAGCGGGCCCGCTCGCCCTCGTCCCGCGGCTGGAACCGGCCGCCGCCGTACGAGAGCAGCTTCGACTTCAGATGGCAGACGGCCGCGTCGAAGAAGAACGCGCGCGTCGTCACCGTCACCGCGAGCACCCCGCGCCCCGCCCGCGCCACCGGCTTGCCCACGTCGCCGACCTGCACCGGGCGCACCGGCGCAGGGAAGCAGTCCTCGTCGGCGACGACGAACACCGGAAGCGAGGAGAGGAAGCCGACGCGGATGCCGCGCTCGTCCGCGTGCTCCGAAAGAGTGGTGTGCCAGGTGCCCTCCAGCATCCCGGCCAGATCCGCGAGGGCCTCCGGATCGCCGACCTCCTGCACGGCCAGCACGCTCGGCCGCAGCGCCGAGATCGTCGCCGCGAGCGAGGCCAGCTTCGCCTCGTACGCGGCCTTGTCCTTGGGCCCGAACTTGCCGCCGGGCCGGTAGAGGTTCTCCAGGTTCCAAGTGCCGAGGAGCATGGCGGGCTCCAACTGTGCTCGCGTGGTGGGTGGGTTGACGTCAGCGTGCTCGCGAAACCGGCGACGGGACAGGGCACGGGATGCGCACTCCCCGTACCTTGAACAGATGACGCCGCCTCCCGCGCACGGCCCCGCCGACCTCGTCATCACGGGCTGCACGGCCCTCGTCCACGACGAAGGGGGTCGGATCGGATTCCTCGACGACGCGGCCCTCGTCGTACGCGACGGCCGCATCGACGCCGTGACCACCACCCCTGCCGTGGCCGGCCTGCGGGCCGCCGAGCGCATCGACGCGCGCGGCCAGGCGGCCCTGCCCGGCCTGATCAACTGCCATACGCACACGCCGATGGTCGCCCTTCGCGGCCTCGCCGAGGATCTCCCGGCGCACGAGTGGTTCAACGACTGGATCTGGCCCATCGAGTCCAATCTGACCGAGCGCGTCGTCGGGCTCGGCGCGCGGCTCGCCTGCGCCGAGATGATCCGGGGCGGGGTGACGACCTTCGCCGACCACTACTTCGCGATGGACACCGTCGCCGATGTCGTCGAGGAGAGCGGTCTGCGCGCCAACCTCGGCGCGGCCTTCTTCTCCTCGCAGGGGCCCGAAGGCCGCGCCGCATCCCTGGAGTTCGCGCTGAGGCGGCGCGGCGCCGCCGAAGGCCGCATCACTACATCGCTCGCCCCGCACGCCCCGTACACCGTCGACGACGCGGACCTCGCCGCGACCGCCGAGCTCGCCCGGGAGCACGGCCTCATGGTCCACCTGCACGCCTCCGAGAACCGCGCCCAGACCGACAACAGCCTGGAGCGCCACGGCCGCACCCCCATCGAGGTCCTGCACCGCACAGGGCTGCTCGACGTCGACGTCCTCATCGCGCACGGCACCGGCATCCTCGACCGCGACCTCCCCGTCCTCCAGCAGGGCACGGGCCGCATCGCCGTGGCGTCCGCGCCGCGCGGCTACCTCAAGTTCGGCTGGGACACCACGCCCGTGCGCGCCCTGCGCGGGATCGGCATCCCCGTCGGCCTCGCCACGGACGGCGCCGCCTCGAACAACACCCTGGACGTGTGGGAGTCCATGGCGCTCACCGCACTCGTGCAGAAGTCCACGCAGCGCGACCCGGCCTGGCTGACCGCCCGCCAGGCCCTGGACCACGCCACACTGCAGAGCGCGCGGGCCGTCGGCCTCGGAGAGCAGATCGGCAGCCTCGCGCCGGGGCGCCGCGCCGACATCGTCCTCGTCGATCTCGACGGGCCGCACACCCAGCCTGTGCACGACCTCGCGGCCACCCTCGTGCACAGTGCGCGCTCGGCGGACGTCACCACGACGATCGTCGACGGGCGGATCCTGATGCGCGACCGAAGGCTGCTGACCCTCGATGTGCCGCGCATCGTCGCGGAGTTGGGCGCCGAACTGCCCGCCCTGATCGACCGCGGCCACGGCAAGCGGATCCAGAACTACGAGGGCTGAAGGTCAAGGGCTGAGGGTCAAGAGAGTGAGGGCTGAGGGCCGGGGCTGAGATTCTTTGAAGTTTCTTCGCCGCGACCGATGAGTTCCGGTGATGCCGCAGGTCACCCCTCGCAGAAGCACGGATCCGAGGGGCGGATCCGGCGGAGGGACTGAGGGACCATGGGACTTCCCGGCATCGTCACGCGCGAGGAGTGGCTCGCCGCGCGCAAGGAACTGCTCGCCAAGGAGAAGGCGGAGACCCGGGCGCGTGACGCGCTCAACGCCGAGCGGCGTCGGCTTCCGATGGTCGAGATCGGCAAGGAGTATCTGTTCGACGGCTCCGACGGCAAGGCGACGCTGTTCGACCTCTTCGACGGAGACGCCCAACTGATCGTCTACCACTTCATGTTCGCCCCGGAGTGGGACGCGGGCTGCCGCAGCTGCTCGGCGTTCCTCGACCAGATCGGGCACCTCGCCCATCTGCGGGCCCGCAGCACGAACTTCATCGCGGTCTCCCGCGCGCCGTTCACCAAGATCCTGCCCTTCAAGGCCCGGATGGGCTGGACGGTGCCGTGGTACTCCTCGAACGGCAGCGACTTCAACGAGGACTTCGACGCCACCGTCGGCGAGGGCGACGAGTCCTTCGAGCAGCCGGGGATCAGCTGCTTCCTGCGCGACGGCGACCGCGTCTTCCACACGTACTCGACGTACGCCCGCGGCCTCGACTGGGTGGCGTCGTACTCCAGCCTCTTTGATCTCACCGCCCTCGGCCGGCAGGAGGAGTGGGAGGAGCCGAAGGGCCGGTCCGCGGGGATCGGGGCACCGGCGGGCAGCAGCCGGGTGAGGTATCACGACGAGTACGAGATGTGAGGAACCGGCACAACCAGGTGTCAGGTCGGTCACGTTGCGAGTCCTTTCCACCCCTCGGCGCGTTCTACTCCATGAGAGTCCGTCAGGACTGCCGACGGGGGAGCAGAAGGACGATGATGAACAACCGAGTGGTACTGGAACGCTTTCCGGCCGGTGGGCCGCGAGGATCGTGGCCCGCGGAGGAGTTCGCCCGCGCCCGCCGCACGGAGGGGCAGGAGGCGGAGGTCGTCATGGACCTCGCCTCCGATGCCTTCCTGGTGATCGTGCGCGAGACCCGGGTGACCGACATGGCGGAGGTGGCCGCCGCCGCGTAGCGAGCGCGCCGCGCGGGCACTGAACTTGCCACGTGGGCCGAGCGCGCCCCTCAGCGCTCGGCGTGCCCGTTCGGTGAGGGGATCTTCGCCGTGAACTGGTCGGCCTGCAGGGCGTACAGCTCCGCGTAGACACCACCGGTCCGCAGGAGCTCGTCCGGTGTGCCCGACTCCACCAGGCGCCCTCCGTCCAGGACATGGACCAGATCCGCGTGGCGCACCGACGCAAGCCGGTGGGTGATGAGGATGACGGTCTGGCCCGTCCCCGCGAGGGCCCTGATCTTCTCGAAGACCTCCAGCTCGGCACGGGCGTCGAGCGCCGCCGTCGGCTCGTCCACGATCAGGATGCTGCCGCGCCGGTACGCGGCGCGCGCGATGCCCAGGCGCTGCCACTGGCCGCCCGACAGCTCGTGCCCGCCGGTGAACGCACGGGCCAGCAAGGTGTCGAGCCCGCGCGGCAGATCGGCCACGACGTCCCCGGCACCGGCCTCCCCGACGGATGCGCCGATCCGGTCGTCCGTGAGGGGCAGCGACGACCGGCCGATCGCGATGTTCACGCGCGCCGTGAACGGCCAGCGCTTGAAGTCCTGCGCCACCATCGCGATGCGCTCGACCAGTTGATGCCGGTCCGCGGTCGCCGCGTCGACCCCGTCCCACAGGATCCGGCCGTCCTTCGGTGCGTACAGACCGGCGAGCAGCTTCACCAAGGTGGTCTTGCCGGAGCCGTTCTCGCCCACCAGGGCGACGATCTTCCCGGTGGGCAGCGTCAGGGAGACGTCGCTGAGCGCGTCCCTGCCCGAGGCCCCCGGATAGCGGAAGGTGACATTCTCGAACCGTATCTCCCGTGGGTCCGGAGGCAGTTCGGCGCCGCCGACCGGGATCGCGCGCTGCGCAGCCTCCACGAAGAGCCGCTCCAGGTCGCCGACGAACAGGGCGTCCTCGTGCAGGGAGTTGACCTCAAGGACGAGCGTGTCGAGATTTGACGCTCCGGTGCGGATCGCGATGACGGCGGTGCCCGCGACGGACAGCGCCATCGCTCCGGCGAGCAGCAGACCGCCGAGCGTCGCGTACGTCGCCGCGGTGGCGGCGCCCGTCCACGCCGCCGCGATCAGGCCCGTCCGGGCGGCGAGCCGCGCCAGGCGCGCCTGCTCCTCCTCCGCGGCCTCCGACATGGACCGGAAGTGCCGCAGCAGGAAGGGCCCCACACCGTGCACCCGGATCTCCGGTGCCGCCCGCGCCTCCGTGAGGAGGCTGCCGATGAGGCGTCCCGCGCGGGCGTGCTGCACCCAGGCGTGGAAGGAGACATAGCGGCGCCTGGCGATGGTCAGGGCGCTCCACGCGCTCGGCAGGGTCATCGTCACCAGGAGCGGAAGCAGCACCGGGTGCAGGACGGTCAGCACGCTCGCCGCCGCGATCAGCGAGATCATCGCGTTCACCACGCGCGTGGAGATGCCGATCATGCGGCGGGCGGAGGCCGCTCCGTACTGCGCCGTGTCGAGCAGCTTGTGGAACGCGTCGTCCTCGATCGCCGACAGCTCCACCGACGCGGCCTTCTCCAAGTACTGCTCGGTGGCGACGCGTTCGACCTTCGGTTCGAGGCGGCCCGTCGCGTACGTCGACGCGGCGCGCAGCAGCGCGGCGACGAACAGGACGGACGCGACGGTCACCAGGGCGGGCATCGCGCCGCGCAGCCGGTCGGCCACCGGGGCGTCGGCCATCAGGCGCCCGAGGACGCTGTTGACCGCGAGGAGGCTCACCGCCTGGGCGAGCCCGCGGCCCACCTCGGCGCCGATCACGATGCGTGCGGCGCGCCGGTCGGCCTGCCAGGCGAGCCGGAAGCTGGCGGCAAGGAGCGCGGGAAGCCGCTTCAGCATGGACCGGAACCCCAGCTGGAGGAAGGCCTCCTCGTGCTGGGCCCAGCCGGTGTCGTAGCGCAGCGGGCCGCCGAAGAGCAGCGACTCGGACTCCGAAGTCCCGCTCTGCTTCTGGGTGTTGTTCTGTTTGTCGTTCGTCTGCTTCTCCTTCTCCGTTTGCGTACGTCCTGTGCGGGCTTGCAACCCCGGGCAACTGTTGCCGGTCGGCCCAGGCCGCAGTGCCATACCCCATGCAGGCAACTCCGCACCCGCGCAGGCAAAGGAGTTCTTCCGTGACCGACACTCTCCGGACACCTCAAGTCCCTTACGAGCACGGCCTGGACGGTCCCGCACTGCTCGACGCGTACCGCACGATGCGTACGATCCGTGACTTCGAGGAGCGCCTCCACGAGGAGTTCGCGACCGGCGACATCCCCGGCTTCGTCCACCTGTACGCAGGTGAGGAGGCGTCCGCCGCCGGGGTCTGCGCCCACCTCGACGACGACCGCGACGTCATCGCCTCCACGCACCGGGGCCACGGCCACTGCATCGCCAAGCACGTCGACGTGAAGTCGATGATGGCCGAGATCTACGGGCGCACGACCGGGGCGTGCCACGGCAAGGGCGGCTCCATGCACATCGCCGACCTCTCCAAGGGCATGCTCGGCGCCAACGGCATCGTCGGCGGCGGGCCGCCCCTCGTCTGCGGCGCCGCGCTGGCCGCGAAGACGCGCGGGGACGGCGGCGTGGGCGTGGCCTTCTTCGGTGACGGCGGCAGCAACCAGGGCACCACCCTCGAATCCCTGAACCTCGCATCCGTCTGGCAGCTGCCCGCCGTCTTCGTCGCCGAGAACAACGGCTACGCGGAGGCCACTTCGGCGAAGTGGTCGGTGGGCGGCGGCTCCATCGCGGCCCGCGCCGCGGCCTTCGGGATGCCCGGCGTCACGGTCGACGGCTTCGACTTCTTCGCGGTGCACGAGGCGGCGGGCGAAGCGGTCGCCAGGGCGCGCTCGGGCGGCGGGCCCACCCTCATCGAGGTGCAACTCACCCGCTACTACGGGCACTTCGAGGGCGACCAGCAGAAGTACCGGGCGGACGAGGTGCGCCACGCCCGTGCCGAACTCGACTGCATCAAGCGCTTCAGGGAGCGGGTCGCGGGCGAGGTCACGGTCGCGCAGCTCGACGCGATCGACGCCGAGGTCGCCCTGCTGATCGACGAGGCCGTGGCACAGGCGCAGGCTGCGCCCCTGCCGACCGTCGCGGACCTGGAGACCGACGTCTACATCTCGTACCTCTGAGGGGAGTCGACCGTGACACGCAGCATCAGCTGTCGCGAGGCACTGGGCGAAGCACTGGCACAGGAGATGGAGCGCGATCCCTCGGTGATCGTCATGGGCGAGGACAACGCGGGCGGCGCGGGCGCACCCGGCGAATCCGACGCCTGGGGCGGGGTCCTCGGCGTGACGAAGGGGCTCCAGCCGCGCTTCCCGGGGCGGGTCCTTGACACCCCGATCTCTGAGTCGGCGTTCATCGGCGCGGCGATCGGCGCCGCGACACGCGGCCTGCGGCCGGTCGCCGAGCTCATGTTCATCGACTTCATGGGGGTGTGCTTCGACCAGATCTTCAACCAGGCGGCGAAGTTCCGGTACATGTTCGGCGGCAAGGCCGTCACCCCCGTCGTGATCCGCACGATGTACGGGGCCGGTCTTCGGGCGGCGGCCCAGCACTCGCAGGCCCTGTACCCGGCGTTCACGGCCGTGCCGGGCCTGAAGGTCGTCCTCCCCTCGTCCCCGTACGACGCGAAGGGGCTGATGATCCAGGCGATCAGGGACGACGACCCGGTGATCTTCTGCGAGCACAAGGCGATGTACGACGTGGTGGGCGAGGTCCCCGTCGAGAGCTACACGATCCCCTTCGGTGAGGCGGGCATCGTGCGCGAGGGCGAGGACGTGACGATCGTGGCCCTCGGCCGCATGGTGGCCGTCGCATCCGAGGCGGCGGACGACCTGGCGTCGGCCGGTCTGAGCTGCGAGGTCATCGATCCCCGCACCACGAGCCCGCTGGACGCCGACACGATCCTGGAGAGCGTCGCGGCCACCGGGCGCCTCGTCGTGGTCGACGAGGCGGGACCCCGCTGCGGGATGGCGGCCGACATCTCGGCGCTCGTCGCGCGCGAGGCGTTCGGGGCGCTGCGGGCGCCGATCGAGACGGTGACCGCGCCGCACACGCCGGTGCCGTTCAGCCCGACGCTCGAGGACCTCTATGTGCCGGACGCCGCGCGGGTCGCCGCCGCGGTCAAGTCAGTTGTCGATGGGAAGCTGTGAGGATGCCGTTCATCGAGCGGGTCACCATGCCCAAATGGGGCCTGTCCATGAAGACCGGAAAGATCACCGAGTGGATCGCGCGGGAGGGCGACGAGGTCGAGGAGGGTGATGATCTGGCCGAGATCGACACCGACAAGATCGCGGGCACGCTCGAGGCGCCGCGGGGCGGCGTGCTTCGGCGGATCGTCGCGCAGGCGGGCGGCGATGCGCCCGTCGGCTGTGTCATCGCGGTCATCGCCGGGCCGGGGGTCACGGAGGACGAGATCGAGCGGGTGGCCGCCGAGGCACGGGAGCAGCTGGCGCGCGGGGTGCCGGCCGAGGACGAGGGCAGCCCGGTGAGCGGCATCGCGGAGGTGGGCGGCACGGCCCTGTCGTACGCGACGTCGGGCGGTGGCGCGGAGGAGGTCGTCCTGGTGCACGGGTACGGCGGCGACAAGAACTCCTGGCTCTTCGTGCAGGAGCCCCTCGCCGCGCGCCACACGGTGTACGCGCTCGACCTGCCGGGTCACGGAGAGTCCAGCAAGGAGGTGGGCGACGGCAGCCTGGCCTCGCTGGCGCTGGTCGTCACGGGCTTCCTCGACGCGCTCGGCATCGAGCGGGCGCATCTGGTGGGCCATTCGCTGGGGGGCGCGGTGGTCACCGCGGTGGCGGCGGCGGTCCCCGACCGGGTCCGCTCCCTGACGCTGATCGCGCCCGCCGGGTACGGCCCCGATGTGGACGCCGCCTATCTGCGGGGCTTCGCGGAGGCCGGGACGCGGCGTGAACTCCGGCCCCACCTGGGCAAGCTGTTCGCCGACGAGGGGCTCGTGACGCGGCAGCTGGTGGACGACGTCCTGAAGTACAAGCGCCTGGACGGAGTCGACACGGCGCTCCGCAGCCTCTTGCCGACGCTGGTGGCCCCGGGCGGCGGGGCGGCCCTCGACGTGAGTTCCATGCTGCCGCGGGGCGTGCGGACGGTCGCGGTGTGGGGCGGGGCGGATCAGGTGATCCCGGCGTCCAACGCGGCGGCCCTGGAGGGGAGGGCCGCCGTCCGGGTGATCGAAGGGGTGGGGCACATGGCCCAGCTGGAGGCACCGGGGGAGGTCGTGGCGGCGGTGGAGGCGGCGGTGACGGGGTGAAGGGACGGGGCGGCGCCCACGGGAGGGTGCCGCCCCGGCGGGGGCAGCCGGTTATTTCAGCCCGTCCGGCGTGTGCGGACGAACTCGGCGGAGCCGGTGATCAGCGGCAACGAAGGCCACCGAGCCAGAGCGGCCCGCGGCGCAGCCGCACATGTCACAGCCGGGAAGGGGCGGAGTCGGGGAAAACGCCGCCGGAGGCTAGGCCCGCACAGCCCGGGACCACGCGGGCGTAGTTCCCGTGGCCCTGCACCACGCCAGATACAGCGGAATCGGCGGCGTATAGGGAACGTCGCCCCCGGAGGGGCTGTGGATCAAGGAGGGAGCGCGCCGGGCGCCCGGCACCACGGCCCCCGCGGCGTAGTACGCGGGGGAGGGCCATTCCAGTGCGACATCGGAGTCCGCCGGCACGATCCACCACCACCGCGCCGCGTCCACGTCCTCGTACACACACCCCACACGAGGCAGCCGCGCCATCAGCCGGGGCCCGAACCGCGAGGGCACCGAGACCGCGTCGCACCCCAGAGGCTGCGACATCCCGTCCGGGACGGCGAGCCGTGTCGACGGCGGCGGGGAGGCGGCGAAGGCCCGCCTCCGTTCGAGGCGGACCAGCGTGTCCAGATCCAACAGCCGCCGCACCGTCACCGCGCTCACACGCCCCCTGTCCACGTCGTCCTCACGCCCGCACCCTCAGTCACGTCACGCCCGCAGTTCCGCCCATACGGTGAGGCCAACCCCGGGACCCTCGTCCCGCACACCCCACGCGTTGCTCACCGCCTCGACGAGAAGCAGTCCCCTCCCGTGCTCCTCGTCCGCGTCGGGCCCCTCCTGGGCGGGCCGCGGGACACCTGATCCGTATCCGTCGTCACGCACAGCTATGCGCAGCGTGCCGGGTCTGGTGCACAGCTCGCAGACGATCCGGTGGCTCGCGGTGTGCACGATCGCGTTCGTGACCAGCTCGGACACCACGAGGGCCGCGGCGTCGCGGGCGTCCTCGTCGATGTCCCAGCCCAGGAGCTGGGCCTTCGCAAGACGTCTGGCCTGCGATGCGGAACCCGGCCGTGGCACCAGCGCGAAGCTGACGCAGAGCTCGGAGCCGTTCTCGGCCCACGCGTCGGCGGTCATGCCAACAGGGGCTTCGGCGGCAGCTGTGTGTAACGGCGCGGGCGGAGTCACGCCATCCACTATCGCCCCGCCGGGAACACCTTGGCAAGACCCACTCTGAAAAGTGCACAGTGGCGTGTCCCTTCTGGACGGCACATGGCACACTGCTCGCAACGGCTCCAGGTGCGGAGTGAATTGGCATTACATGGAGTACGTGGAGGTAGGACGTGAGCGAACCGCGGTCCGCGCCGACCGTCGGCCAGGTCGTCCTAGGCCGTCGTTTGCAGGACCTGCGCGAGCGCGCCGGCCTCAAGCGAGAGGAGGCGGCGCGGATCCTTCGCGTCGCCCCCGCCACGGTCCGTCGTATGGAAATGGCCGAGGTCGCGCTGAAGATCCCGTATCTCCAGCTGCTCCTGAAGTCCTACGGCGTCGCCGATGACGAGGCCGACGCCTTCGTGACGCTCGCCGAGGAGGCGAACAAGCCGGGCTGGTGGCAGCGGTTCCACGACATCCTGCCGGGCTGGTTCAGCATGTACGTCAGCCTGGAGGGCGCGGCCAGCCTGATCAGGTCCTACGAACCGCACTTCATCCCGGGTCTCCTCCAGACCGAGGAGTACGCGCGTGGCGTGATGCGCTCCGGGGCGATCGGCCAGACCCGTCCCGAGGACGTCGAGCGGTATGTGGCGCTGCGGATGGAGCGCCAGTCGCTCCTCACCCGCGAGGACGCGCCGCGGGTCTGGATCGTGATGGACGAGACCGCTCTGCGCAGACCTGTGGGCGGTCCCGAAGTGATGCGCGAGCAGATCGACAAGCTCCTCGAAGCCGTCGAACTCCCTCATGTGACGCTGCAGGTCGCGCCGTTCGCGGCGGGTCCGCACCCGGGCACGTATGGACCCTTCGTGCTCTTCCGCTTCGCCATGGCGGAACTGCCGGACATGGTCTACAGCGAGTACCTGACCGGCGCGGTCTACCTGGACGCGCGCACCGAGGTGGCCACCCACCTAGAGGTCATGGACCGCATGGCGGCGCAAGCCGCGACGGCACAACGCACAAAGGAGCTCCTGAGGGACCTCCGCAAGGAGCTGTGAATGGATCGACACCGAGCCGGTACGCGACCCGGGTCAAAGCCCGGAGCCGGGTCCCGCCCCGAGTCACGGGACGACTCCCGGATATACAACGGCATGCCCGCCCGCGAGCTCGGCAGCGAAGGCTGGCACAAGCCGTGGAGCGGCGGCAACGGCGGCAACTGCCTGGAGGCCATGAAGCTGGCCGACGGCCGGGTCGCGGTCCGTCAGTCGGCCGATCCGGACGGCCCGGCCCTGATCTACACGCACGGCGAGATCAACGCGTTCATCCAGGGGGCGAAGGCGGGGGAGGCCGACTTCCTGCTGTCGTGAGCGCTGACGTGACGCCGCCTGAGCTGACGTGACGCCGCCATGAGCTGACGTGATCCCGTCCGTCGTGAGTCCCCTGTGAGCCCCCGCCACGCGTGGCGGGGGCTCACACGGTCATCGGCCGGTCGTACGGGCCGATCGGCGCCGCGAGCTGGGTCGCGCCCGTCAGCCACCGGTCCACCGCGGCGGCGCTCGCGCGGCCCTCGGCGATGGCCCACACGATCAGCGACTGGCCGCGGGCCGCGTCGCCCGCCACGAAGACGCCCGGCACGCCGGTCGCGAAGTCCGCGTCGCGGGCGAGAGCGCCGCGGTCGTCGACGGCCAGGCCGAACTGCTCGACCAGGCCGCCCGGCGTCCGCTCCGGACCGCGGAAGCCGAGCGCGAGAAGGACGAGGTCGGCCGGGAGCACGCGCCGCGTGCCCGGCCGCGGGCTGCGGTCCGCCTCGACCTCGGTCAGGTGCAGGCCGCTCACCCGGCCCGCCGCGTCGCCGGTGAAGCGGAGGGTGGAGGCGGCGAACAAGCGCGCGTCGGCGTCCGCCGCGGGGGCGGTGCGCAGCTCGCCCGCCTCCTCGTGGGCGACGGAGAGACGGTAGACCTTCGGGTACGTCGGCCAGGGCTCGGCCAGTTCGTCGCGGACGTCACCCGGCCGTTCGTAGATGTCCAACTGCGTGACGGAGGCGGCCCCTTCGCGCACCGCCGTGCCCAGGCAGTCCGCTCCGGTGTCCCCGCCGCCGACGATCACGACGTGCCGGCCCGCGGCGGACAGCGGGGAGGTGTCGATGTCCCCCTCGCACACGCGGTTGGCGAGCGGTAGGTACTCCATGGCCTGGTGAATACCGCTCAACTCCCTTCCCGGCACGTCCAGTTCGCGCCACGCGGTGGCTCCCACGGCCAGCACCACCGCGTCGTGCCGGGTGCGCAGCTCGGCGGCCCGTACATCTCTCCCGACCGCGACGGACGTACGGAAGACCGTGCCCTCGTCCCGCATCTGCGCGAGCCGCCGCTCCAGGTGGTGCTTCTCCATCTTGAACGCGGGGATCCCGTACCGCAGGAGCCCGCCCGCGCGGTCCTCGCGCTCGTACACGACGACGGTGTGCCCGGCGCGCGTCAGCTGCTGCGCGGCGGCGAGTCCGGCCGGTCCTGAGCCGACGACGGCGACGGCCTTGCCGGAGTGCCGGTCCGGCGGGCGCGGCGGGTTGAGGCCGTCCTGCCAGGAGCGGTCGGCGATGGCCACCTCGACGTTCTTGATGGTCACGGCGGGCTGGTTGATCGCGAGGACGCAGCCCGCCTCGCAGGGCGCGGGGCAGAGGCGGCCGGTGAACTCGGGGAAGTTGTTCGTGGCGTGCAGCCGGTCCGCCGCCGTGCGCCAGTCGGCGCGCGAGACGAGTTCGTTCCACTCGGGGATCAGATTGCCCAGCGGGCAGGCGTCGTGGCAGAAGGGGATGCCGCAGTCCATGCAGCGGTCGGCCTGCCGCTCGACGATGGGCAGCAGGGCGCCGGGGACGTACACCTCGTCCCAGTCCTTGATCCGCTCGCCGATGGATCGGCGGGGCCATTCCTGGCGGGGGGTGGTGAGGAAGCCCTTGGGGTCGGCCATGGCCGTCTCCCGTCGCGTGCTTTCACAGGCTTTCGGCCACTGTACGACGGGTGGGCGGGGGAGGCATGCGGGTGGGGGCCCGGGGGTGGTCAGGGCAGGTCAGGTCAGGTCAGGGCGAGGATGAATGATGCGGAGGCGGCGAGTGAGGCTCCGACCCGGATGTGGTTCCACATGGTCCATTCGCTGACGTACGTACGCCAGCGTTCCGCGCTCTCCGGCGCCTGCGGGTCGAGCTTGGCGAGGGCGTCGTTGCGGGGGACGTTCGCCGCGATGGTCACTCCGAACGAGCCGAACAGATACAGCGCGCTGCCGAGCAGCAGCTCGACGGTGCCCTCGTCGGGCCAGAGCACGAAGGTGACGACGGCGACGACGGCGCTGAGGCCGGCGGCGCCCATGAAAACGGTCATGAACCCGGCGGTGAGCGCCTTGACGTTGATCGACTGCATCGCCGCGATGCCCTGCGCCGGGGGCAGCGCGGCAAGGCCCTGCATCACGAACGTCGAGAACGCGACGAACGCTCCGGCGACCAGGCCGCAGGCGAGTGCGGCAAGCACGACGAGCACGAAGTATGGTCCCTCGATCATGGCAACTCCCGCGTTCGGTAAGGCAGCCGTCAGGTGAGCGAGCCGCAGTGATCCTCCATGGCGCGGGCCCGCATCACAAGTGAATTGCCTTTACCGGGTGGGAGGCCATGCGTGGGGCGCGCGGACGCATACGCGGGCGTCTGGCCGGGGGGCCTTGGGGGAGGCTGTGCGCTTTCCGCCCGCTGCCTGGGGTGGGCCGCTGGCTGTCTGCCGTCGCGGGCTGCGCTTGTTCCGCCTGCTGCGCGGCGGATCGCTCCCGCCCACCCGCCCGATTGCCCCGTGTCGAGGGGGCGGGCGAACGGGCGTGCCGTCCCTGGCTGGGGTGGGGCGTCTGGCTTCCGCCGTCGCGGGCTGTTCCTGCTGTTCCTGCTGCGCCTGCTGCGCGGCGGATCGTCCCCGCCCGTTGCGGGGTGCGCCTGTTCCGCCTGCTGCGCGGCGGATCGTCCCCGCCCGTCGCGGGCTGCTCCTGTTCCGCCGCTTCGCGACGGGGCGTCCCCGCCCACCCGCCCGGTTGCCCTGGGGGGGGGCATCGCGCGGAACTCCGCGCACCCAGCCGATGACGCTGCGGGGCAATCGGGTGGGTGGGCGGGAAAACTCCGCCGCGAAGCGGCGGTTCAGACCCGCCGCATACGACGCACAGACGCGAGGCAAGGCCTCAGCAGGCGCAAGCGGTCGCGACACGAGCGGCCCAGCGCATGCCCCCTGCCAAGGCGGCAAGGCAAGGCAAGGCGAGGCGAGGCGAGGCGAGGAAGGCTCCGGCGGGCCACGCCCGCCGGAGACTCAGCCCGCCACCCCCTCCCGCCCAGGCCCCTGCCAGGACCGAAGCACCGCATCCACCGCCGGCCCAATCCGACGGCGCGCCTCCCCCCGGGAGACCCCGCTCATGAGGAGGCGGTCGTACGGCGTATCCGTGTGCCGGACGGCGGCCACCACCGCCGCCGTCACCGCCGCAGCGGACAGCGCCCGCCCCGCCGTACTCCGCCCCACCCGCCCGCTGCCCCGCACGGACGCGTGCGCGGCGATCGCCCGGGACCGCTCCCCGGGGCACCCCGGGAAGAGGCGCCGGATCTCGTCCGCGAAGGCCGCCGTGAAGCGGACGTCCTCCGCGGCCCGCCGCACCGCGTCCCGAGCCCGGCAGCGCGCCCGCGCCTCCGCGTCCGCGAGGCACCGCTCCTCGGCCCGCGCGAGCGCCGCCTCCTCGACGAGCACCCCCTGGCGCTCGTACCGGCCCTGGCGCCGGTTGAAGCGGACGACCACCGCCGAGAGCCCACTCCCCTCGCGGGCCCGCCGCGTCAGCGCGGTGTCTCCGCGCGGCAGGAAGACGAGATGCCCCAGGTCGGCGCAGTCCAGGCAGCGTGGCTCGGCATCCTCGATGACCAGGAGGGAGAGCGGCCCGCCGCGGCATTCCGCGCAGTGGCGGCGCTTCAGGGGCTGGATGGCGAGAAGTCCTCTTCGGGCGAGGGGAGTTGGTGCCATGAAGAGTTCATTCCCCGGGCCGGCGGGCGCGTACCGCCATGGAGGCGGAAGGGGCGGGAGCCCCGAGGCCACGCTGGGAAGGCCCGGCATCATGGGACGGGTGCGACTCGAAGCGATCACCTGGGACCGGCTCACGGACACCCTCGCCGACCGGCTGCTCGACCTGAAGACGGCCGACGCGAGCCCCTGGCCCCGCGTCGCCTTCGACGGTGCCCCGGCGGGCAGGCCCGGCGACCTGGCCCGCGGCGTCGCCGACGCGCTGCGCGTGCGCGGGCGGTCCGCGCTCGTGGTCGGCACGGAAGGCTTCCTGCGTCCCGCCTCGCTGCGCCTCGAATACGGGCGCGAGGACGTGGAGGCGTACTACAGCGGCTGGTTCGACACCGGCGCGCTCTGGCGCGAGGTCTTCGGGCCGCTGGACCCGGGCGGCACGGGCAGGGTGCTGCCCGACCTGTGGGACCCGGCAACGGACCGCGCGACGCGCAGCCCGTACGTCCAACTCCAGCCAGGATCAATGCTGTTGCTGCACGGGCCATTCCTGCTCGGCCACTGGTTCCCCTTCGATCTGACGGTCCACACGAGCCTCTCGCCGGGCGCCCTGCGGCGACGTACGGCGGAGAGCGAGCGATGGACGCTGCCCGCCTTCGAGCGGTACGAGGCGGAGGCGGATCCCGGTGCGGCGGCCGACGTGGTCGTACGCGCGGATGATCCGCGGCACCCGGCATGGAGCGGTGGCTGACGCGGGCCCAGGCGCATCGAGAACACCGGGAACACCGGGAACGCCAAGAACACTGGGAACGCCAAAACCCTTTTATATGCACGTGCATGTAGTTAGAGTCTGGGCATGGCAACGACAGCGCTCCACTTCAGCGAATCGGTCCGCACTCTCCTCGACGGCAAGAACTTCGCCAGCGTCGCCACCCTCGGCCCCGGCGGCGCACCCCAGAACTCGGTGGTGTGGATCAAACGGGAGGGCGACACCGTGCTGTTCTCCTCCACGGCGCGGCGGCAGAAGGTCCGCAACCTCGAACGCGACCCGCGCATCAGCATCTCGGTCTTCGACCTGGCCAACCCGTACACGTCGACCGAGATCCGCGGCGTCGCCGAGATCCTCCCCGATCCGGAGAAGCGACTGCCTCACGAGCTCTCGCACAAGTACCTGGGCATCGACCCGCCCGGCGAGAAGGACGAGGAGGCCCGAGTGATCATCAGGGTCACCCCGGAGAAGATCGTCGGCTTCTCAGCCTGAGGCCGACCACGTGATTCCCGGCGGCGCCTGATTCCCGGCGGCGCCCGCGCCCGAGGCCCTGTCCCGTCAGGGGCGCCCGGCTCCGGCGTGCGGACCTCCGGGGGCGCGGCGAGAATGAAGGGCGCCGGGACTAGCGGTGCCTCCGCGCCGCGCCGGCCGCCCGGCACCGGGAGGTACCTCATGACCACCGCCGGAGACATCATGCACCGCGGCGCCCAGTGGATCCCCGCACACGAGACCCTGGACCGCGCCGCACAACTGATGCGCCAGCTCGACGTGGGCGCGCTGCCCATCAGCGACGAGAACGAGCGGCTCTGCGGCATCCTCACCGACCGCGACATCGTGGTCGGCTGCGTGGCGATGGGACACGACCCGTCGCGGGTGACCGCGGGGGACATGGCCAAGGGCACGCCACGCTGGATCGACTCGGGCGCGGACGTCGACGAAGTCCTCCAGGAGATGAAGGGCAGCCAGATCCGCAGGCTCCCCGTCATCGAGAACAAACGCCTGGTCGGCATGATCAGCGAGGCCGACCTCGCCACGCACCTCGCCGACGACCAGCTCGCGAGCTGGGTCGAGAGCGTGTACGCGAAGGGCTGACCCCGAGGCCGCCCCGCGCCAACCACCCAGCCCGCTGATCCGCCGGGGTCCATCCCTTGGCGGCCACTACGGCCTAGAGCCAGCCGTTGCGCCGGAAGCCGCGGTAGAGCGAGAAGCAGATGGTGGCAATGACGCCGATCACCAGCCCATAGCCGTACTTCCAGCGCAGTTCGGGCATGTAGTCGAAGTTCATTCCGTACAGACCGCAGATCATCGTCGGTACGGCGATCACGGCGGCCCAGGCGGTGATCTTCCGCATGTCCTCGTTCTGCGCGACCGTCACCTGTGCGAGATGGGCCTGAAGGATGGAGTTCAGGAGCTCGTCGAAGGAGGCGACCTGCTCCGTGACGCGCTTGAGGTGGTCGTCGACGTCGCGGAAATAGGCCTGTATCTCCGGGGCGACCGCCTGCATCGGCTGGGTGGCGAGGATCTGCAGGGGGCGGCCGAGCGGGACCACGGCCCGCTTCAGTTCGAGGAGTTCGCGCTTGAGCTGGTAGATGCGGCCCGGGTCGGCGCGCTCCCCGTCCTTGGAGAAGACGTCCATCTCCACCTGGTCGATGTCCGCCTGCACCGCGTCCGTCACGACGAGATAGTCGTCCACGACGTGGTCGGCGAGCGCGTGCAGGACCGCCGCCGGGCCCTTGGCGAGCTGCTCGGGCGCCGACTCGAGCTCCTCGCGCAGCGGGCCGAGCGAGCCGTGCCGGCCGTGCCGCACGGTGATCACGAACTCCTTGCCGACGAAGACCATGATCTCGCCGGTGTCCACCACCTCGCTGGTCGCGGTGAGTTCGGCATGCTCCACGTAACAGACGGTCTTGAAGACGGCGAACAGCGTCTCGTCGTACCGCTCCACCTTCGGCCGCTGGTGGGCGTGGACCGCGTCCTCCACGGCGAGCGGGTGCAGGTCGAAGAGGTCGGCGATGCCGGCGAACTCCTGCTCCGTCGGTTCGTGCAGCCCGAGCCAGACGAATCCGTCACCGCTCTTGCGGACGCGCTCGACCTCCTCGACGAGATCGCGGCCGTCCTCCTGGCGCACGCCGCCGCGGTACGTCACGCACTTCACCACCGCCGAGCCCAGCGGGGAGCGGGCGGGGTGGCTCAGGTCGACACGGCTGTGCTTGCGCACGAACTGGGCGACCCGCGCGACTCTCCGCAGGCCGCCCACCTTGCGGAGGTTCCCTACCTTTCGCAGGTTGCCTGCCATCGACATGCGTGGCTCCTCGTTCTGGTGACTTGACGTGCCAGTCTGCCAGTACGTTCCGACGGCGCGGCCGGAGCCTGTGGGAACGGAAGACTCCGCTCCAGACCTTCGGGGCCGCCTCCCCGGAGCAAGCGCCGCAATTGGGATAATCGCGGCATGACCCTCATTGACGGCTATTTGACCGGCAATCGAAATCGGCACGCCGAGGGGGCGGGTGCGGGTGCGGGGCAGCGCTCCGAAGCCTTCTCCGCGCTCTTCGACCCCACGACCTTCCGGCACATCGAGCGGCTCGGCATCGGGCCGGGGTGGCGCTGCTGGGAGGTCGGCGCGGGCGGCACATCCGTCGTCTCCTGGCTCGCGAAGCGGGTCGGCCCCACCGGGCGGATCCTCGCGACGGACACGGACATTTCCTGGCAGACGTCGGCGGCCCGTACGCCGGTCGAGGTGCGCAGGCACGACGTGGGGGTGGACGCGGCGCCCGCCCAGGGGGGCTTCGACCTCGTCCACGCGCGGCTCGTCCTCGCCGGGGCGCCGGACCAGGAGCTGGCGCTGCGTTCGATGATCCGGGCGCTGCGCCCTGGGGGCCGCCTGTTGATCGAGGAGTCCGACCCGGCCCTGCAGCCGCTGGCCTGTCCTGACGAGTGCGGTCCTGCGGAGCAGTTGGCGAACCGTCTGCGGCACGCGCTGCTCACCCAGTACGGGACCGACCTCGCGTACGGGCGCGGCCTGCCCCGCCTGCTCCGTGCGGCGGGCCTGCGTCAGGTGGAGGCCGACGTGTACTTCCCCCTGGCCTCGCCCGCCTGCGCGGCCCTGGAGACGGCCACGATCCAGCAGTCCCGCGCGGCCCTGACCTCCGCGGACCTGGCCACGGACGACGACATCACCGCCCACCTCGCGAACATCGCCGCAGAGCCGATGGACCTGGCCGCGGCCCCCATGATCTCCACCTGGGCCCGAAAGCCGTAACACCCCCTGCGGGCCCCATCCCCCTCCCCGCATCCACCCCTGCCCGAACAAGCCTTTCCCGCCCACCCACCCGATTGCCCCGCGGTGCCAAGGGATGGGTGGGCGGTTGGGTGGTCCGGGCTGTGGGGTGGGTGGGGGATGCGTCCGGCCGTGGGGATGCCTGAGCGGTGGTGATGGGCGGGGAGGCGGAGCGGGTGAGGGATACGTACGACAACGGGATGGTGGGTGGGGAGCGCGCAGAGACGGAGTGGGTGGGGGAGCGTGCAGCACGGGGCACAGGTAGGGGGCAGGGGCGGGCAGCAACGTACGGCACGGAAGCGACGTACCCCAGCCGGGAGGGATCGCCCGCACGCACCCGCAGTCGGCGTCGCACACGAGGGGACGTGGCGGTATGTCCGCCCGGAGCACGGTTCGCAGGACTCCAGCACCGAAGCAGCAATCGCGGTCACTGGACGATGGCGAGGACGGACATACCGGCGCGGCCCCGCCCCCACAGACGGACCAGCCCCGCAGCGCGCACGCGCCTGCAGTCGGCGGTGCTTGTGAGGGGACGTGCCGGTATGTCTGCCCGGAGCACGGTTCGCGGCGCTCCAGCACCGAAGTAGCTGCGCGGTCACTGGACGATGGCGAGGACGGACATACCGGCGCGGCCCCGCCCCGAAGGCTGAGTGGCGCCGCAGTACGAACGCGCCCGCAGTCGGCGGTGCACACGAGGGGACGTGGCGGTATGTCTGCCCGGAGCACGGTTCGCAGGACTCCCGTGCCGAAGCAGCAATCGCGGTCACTGGACGATGGCGAGGACGGACATACCGGCGCGGCCCCGCCCCGAGGCTGAGTGGCGCCGCAGTACGAACGCGCCCGCAGTCGGCGGTGCACACGAGGGGGCGTGGCGGTATGTCTGCCCGGAGCACGGTTCGCGGCGCTCCAGCACCGAAGTAGCTGCGCGGTCACTGGACGATGGCGAGGACGGACATACCGGCGCGGCCCCGCCCCGAGGCCGAGTGGCGCCGCAGTACGAACGCGCCCGCAGTCGGCGGTGCACACGAGGGGACGTGGCGGTATGTCTGCCCGGAGCACGGTTCGCGGCGCTTCAGCAGCGAAGCAGCCCCGCGGCCACTGGACGTTGGCGCGGCCCCGCCCCCACAGACGGACCAGCCCCGCAGCGCGCACGCACCCGCAGTCGGCAGCGTTCTTGTAGGGGCGTGCCCAGAGCGTGGTTCGGCGGACTTCGGTGCCGAAAAAGCCCTGCACCGGCGCGGCCCCGCCCCCCCCCAAACGGACCAGCCCCGCAACCTAACCCGGCCTTCCGCCCACCAGTTCAACCGCCCGCGCCCCCGCCCGACACCCCTCCGCCGAAGCCTCGCAGAGCCCCGCGCCGCCGAGTCGCGAGGCAAGGAACGCCCCCGTGAACGCGTCGCCCGCCCCCGTCGAGTCCCGCGCAGCGGCAGGCAGCGCGGGAATCTCGGCCCGCACCTCACCGCCGCGTGCGACCACCGCACCCGCAGCGCCCCGCTTGACCACCACCACCGGGTACCGGCGGCTCAGCCCCGCCGAATCCGCCAGCCCCGCCGGATCCCCCAGCCTGGACGAGCCCTTCAGCCCTGCCGATTCCCCCAGCCCAGGCGAGCCCTTCAGCCCTGCCGATTCCCCCAGCCCCGCCCCATCCCCCAGCCCAGGCGAACCCCCCAGCCCCGCCGATTCCCCCAGCCCAGGCGCCCCCGCCAGCAACCGTGCCTCACCCTCACTGGGCAACAACACATCCACCCCCTCCGTCGCCGCCAGAAACCGCCCCACCCCCAGCCCCGCAAGGAACCCCGCCGACGCCGGATCCACGCTCACCGGCACCCCACGCGCGCGTGCCGCCGTCAACGCCGTCTCGGCCATCGCCCGGCTCGGGCCCGCGAAGAACAAGTACCCCGACAGGTGCAGCCACCCCACGCCGTCCAGAAGTTCGGGCGACCAGTCGGCGCCCGACAGGCGCAGCGCCGCGCCGCTGTCCGTCAGGAACGTCCGCTCTGCCCCGCCCCCGGCACCCCCGTCGACCAGGCAGATCACGGTCCCCGTAGGCGCGTCGGAGTCCACGACGAGCTGCGAACGCACCCCCGCCCGCGTCAGCGCCTCCTCGTGCCACGCCGCCGAATCGACGCCGACCCGCCCCAGGAGACGTACGTCGCCGCACCCCCAAGAAGCCGCCCAGCACGCCACATTGGCGCCCGCGCCACCCGGCACCGTACGGATCGCCGCCGCCGTATCCGTGCCCACGGCGAGCGGCGCACCGTGCCGCGCGACTATGTCCGTGACGACGTCCCCGACGACCAGCAGTGCCCCGCTTCCGCCCCCACCCCCGGCCCTGACCTCGCCCCGCAGCGACGTCATCGCTCCACCCACGCCGCTGCGATCCGCCCCGCGAGCCGCACATTGCCCCGCACCGCCGCGAGATTGGCGCTCAGTGACGCACCCTCGGTCCGCCGCACCAGCTGGTCCAGGAGGAACGGCGTGACCGCCTGCCCGGTGATGCCACCCTCGGCGCACGCCTCCAACGCCTCGGCCAGCACGCGCGCGTGCAGCGCGGGATCGAGCTGCTCGGCCTCCGGCACGGGATTCGCCACGAGCAGCGCGGACTCCGGGCCGCCGACCGCGTCCTGGGCCCGCATCACCGCCGCGACCTCCCCGGGCGTACGCAGCGTCCAGTCCACCGGGTGCCCGGAGTCGGTGAGGTAGAAGCCGGGGAAGCGGTCCGTCCCGTACCCCGCCACCGCGACACCCAACGTCTCCAGGCGTTGCAGCGTCGCCGCCACGTCCAGGATCGACTTCACGCCCGCGCAGACGACCGTGATGCGCGTCCGGGCGAGCAGCCCCAGGTCGGCGGACTCGTCCTGGGTCACCGTCCACTCCCGGTGCACCCCGCCGAGCCCGCCCGTGGCGAACACCCGCACACCCGCGCGCGCGGCGAGCAGCGCCGTCGCGGAGACCGTCGTCGCCCCGCTCGCACCCGCCGCGACCGCGAGCGCCAGGTCGCGGTGGCCCAGCTTGCGGATGCCGTCCTCGTTCGCGACCCGCTCCAACTGCTCCTTGTCCAGGCCGACATGGGGCCGCCCGTCCAGGACGGCGATCGTCGCAGGGACGGCGCCCTCCGCACGTACGGCCTCTTCGAGCTCACCAGCCACCTGGAGATTGCGCGGGCGCGGCAGCCCGTGCGCGATGATCGTGGACTCCAGGGCCACGACGGGCCGCCGGTCCGCCACAGCCGCCTGTACCTCGTCGGACACCACCACGTCGGACACCACCAACACGGGCCTGCCTCCTGCCTGTCGGGTCTCCCCTCATCCCTGGCGGTCGGCGCGCCCCGCCAAACACTTGCGGCGCCCGGGACGGGACAGCAGCCTGAGGGGCATGACGGACAACACGACACGTCTCGACCACGTCGTCCTGTGGGTGCGCGACCCCGCGGCGGCAGTCGGCTTCTACGAGGAGGTGCTGGGCCTGGAACCTCTGCGCGTCGCCGAGTTCACGGCGGGCAAGGCCGCGTTCCCCTCCGTGCGGCTCAACGAGGAGACCATCTTCGACCTCGCCCCGCTCACACTCGCCGAGCGCATGAACGTCGTGCCGGGCGCGGACAAGAGCGCGGGCCACCCGGTGAACCACGTCTGCCTCGCCCTGGCGGAGACCGACTTCGAAGCGCTGCGCGCCCGCCTGGAGGAGCGCGGGACACCGGTGTCGGACATCTCGCACGATGCGTTCGGCGCCCGCGGCACGGCCCGCCGCAGCTTCTACTTCCGCGACCCGGACGGGAACATCTTCGAAGCGCGCCACTACGGAGAGGACGGGTAGGACCGACGAGGGCGAGAGGGCGAGAGGGCGAGAGGGCGAGAGGGCGCGAAGGAGCGCGAGGCGGGGAAAGCTGACCCCTTCCATGGAGCCGCGCGGCGCCCGGCTAGGGTGACCGGCCATGACCACGAATGATCAAGCCCTCGCGCCGTCCTTTGCCGTGCACATTCCGGATGCCGAACTGGAGGCCGAGCCGCTCGACCCCGAGCAGATCGTCTCCGGCACCCCTGAGGTCACCGGCAAGGTCCTGTGGGAGTCGGCCGACGGCAAGCAGCTGCGCGGCATCTGGCAGATCACGCCCGGCGTGGTCACCGACACCGAGGCCAACGAACTCTTCGTGGTCGTCAGCGGCCGCGCCACGATCGAGGTCGAGGGCGGGGACGTGATCGAGATCGGCCCCGGCGACGCGGCCGTCCTGCGCGAGGGCGACCGTACGACGTGGACCGTGCACGAGACGCTGCGCAAGGCGTACCACATCACGCTCCCGTGACCGTGGCCGCCGAGGTCACGAGCCTTCGGCCCTCCCCGTCTCAGGCCTTCTTGACCGCCCGGCGCATCGCGAGCGCCGCCATCGGCAGCAGCACGCAGACGCCGATGAGGTTGAGCCAGCCGTAGCCGGCCTGCGCGACGATCAGGCCGGCCGCCGCGCCGCCGATGCCCGCCGCCGTGTTCATGGTCAGGTCCGAGAGGCCCTGCACGGCGGCCCTGGCGGGCTGCGGCACCGAGTCGGTGAGCAGCGCGGAGCCGGAGACCAGGCCCGCGGACCAGCCGAGGCCGAGCACGAAGAGACCGGCGGCGGTCCGGCCGTGGCTGGGGCCCGCCGTGCCGGCCAGGAGTGCGGCGCAGCACAGCAGCCCGACCGCGAGGCCGATCACGGAGAGCCGCCCGAACCGGTCGGAGAGCCAGCCCATGAGCGGCGACAGCGCGTACATGCCCGCGATGTGACCGCTGATGACCAGGCCGACCAGTTGCAGGCTCGCCCCGTGGTGCCCCAGGTCGACCGGGGTCATGACCATGATCGAGACCATCACGGTGTGCGAGGCGGCCACCGTCACCAGCGCGAGCCGGGCCATCGGCGACGCGGCCACCGCGGCGACCCCGGCCCGCAGCGAACGGCTCTGCGCGGACTGGTTCTCCTGCGGGGCGAGCGCGCGGGCGGTGAGCAGCGGGTCGGGACGCAGCAGTACCGCCACCACGAGACCGGCGACGGCGAAGATCCCGGCGGCGAAGAGGAAGGGGCCCGCCGCCTCGGGTATGGAGGTGCCGGCGAAGGCGCGGCTGGTGGGCGCGGCGATGTTCGGGCCGAGGACCGAGCCGATGGTGGTGGCCCAGATGACCAGGGAGATGGCGCGGCCGCGCCGGTCGGGCTCGGCGAGGTCGGCCGCGGCGAACCGGGCCTGCAGATTGGCGGACGAGCCCGCTCCGAAGCCCGCCATGCCGAGCAGCAGCAGGGGGAAGTTCTCGACGACGGCGGCAAGGACCACGAGCCCGGCGCCCAGCGCGCCGATCAGATACGCGAGGACGAGGCCGGGCCGCCGTCCGCGCGACGTCATCAGAGCGGCGAGCGGCAGCGAGAGCAGGGCCGTGCCGGCCACGGACGCGGTGGGCGCGAGGCCGGACAGCGCCTCCGTCCCGCTCACCTCGGTGGCGAGCATCGGGGCCAGCGCGATGCCGATCGGTACTCCGAGCCCGCCCAGGATCTGGCTGGCCACCAGCACCGCGGTGGTGCGGCGGCGCAGGGCGGGCAGCGCCTCTGGCGTGGGTATGTCAGGAGCGTCGAGGGTCGAAGTCACTGGCGCAGTGTGCCAGGACGTTCATACGCGCGAAACAGAGTTGGCCCGGCCGGCTGCGAGCCGCCGGCCGCCTGGTGCCTGATACCCCGGGAGCGTCAGAAGAGCGGCTGCGGCAGCACCCCTTCCAGGGCGAGGAGCTGCCGCTTGGTCTCGACGCCGCCGCCGAAGCCGCCGATGCCGCCGTCGCTCTCGACCACCCGGTGGCAGGGCACCACGATCGGCAGCGGGTTGGCGCCCATCGCCATGCCGACCGCCTGGGCCGCGCCGGGCTGGCCGACGCGGCGGGCCAGGTCGCCGTACCCCACGACGGCGCCGTACGGAACGGTGGTCAGCTCGCGCAGGACCTGGCGGTTGAACCCGGAGATCAGGGACCAGTCGAGCGGCAGCTCGAAGTCGTGCCGCTCGCCCGCGAAGTATGCCGTGAGCTGGCGTATGGACTCGGCGAGAAGGGGAGAGCCGGGTGCCTCGACCGGCTCGGCCCCCAGTCGGGAGCCGAGCCGCTCGAGTGCCTTGTCGCGCACTTCGTCCGTGGCGTGGAAGACGACGCTGACCAGACCGTCGTCGGTCGCGGCGAGCATCAGCGGGCCGATGTCGCTCGCGACGACGGCCCACACCACCTGCCGCAGACCGTCCGGACCCGGCCCGCCCTGCTCGTGCTGCCCGTTGGCGTTCATGTGGACCACCGTACGACCGGGCACTGACAACGCCGCCCCGCGCCCGTCCCCGGGCCCTAGGAGATGGCCTTGCGCACGACGTCCGGCGTGTTCGTGATGATGCCGTTCACCCCGAAGCCCGCCACCCGCTGGGCGGCGGCAGCGTCGTTCACGGTCCAGGTGAAGATCTCCAGGCGCTTGCGGTGCGGCCCCTTGAGCGAGTGGATCGCGGCGACGTACTCGCGGGAGATGGAGGTGTGGGTCGAGTTGATCTGGTCGGAGAACTTGGCGTACGCGGGCAGGTCGGCGACCGCGGGCGTGCCGAGGAAGCCGGTCTTGATGTCGGGCCGCAGCTTGTGCACCGTCTTGACGCTGTCGGCGCTGAAGCTCTGGATGACGAGCTTGCTCTTGACGTGGTGCCGGTCGAGCCAGCCCGTCTTGCGCAGGACGGCGAGGCCCTGCTTCTCGATGCCCGGGTACAGCTCGGGCTTCTTGAACTCGAAGACCAGGCTCTGGTGGTTGCGCGAGACCCGGTTCATGTACTGCTTCAGCGTCGGCACCCGCTGCCCCGCGTACTTGGGAGCGAACCAGCTGCCCGCGTCCAGCCTGGCGATCTCCGCCGCGGTGAAGTCCGCGACCTTCCACGGCGCGCGGTCGGGGAAGAGCTGCTCGACGTTCGTCGTCCGCTTCAGGGTGTCGTCGTGCATGATCACGAGTTCGCCGTCCTTGGTGCGCTGGACGTCGTTCTCGACCCAGCGGAACCCCATGTCAGCCGCCTTGTCGATGGCTGCGAAAGTGTTCTCGGGGGCGTACGCGGAAGCGCCACGGTGCGCGACGACCAGCGGTCTGTCGTGCGAGGCGGATGTCTGGGCGGACGCCCGCGTGGACGTCGGCGCCGACGTCTGGTCGGCGGCGTGAGCGGTGGCGGATGGGAGAGCGAGTGCACCGGCTCCAAGAAGAGCGGCGGTGGTGGCAGCGGCAACGCGTGCGGACAACGGTGACTCCTCGCGATGTGCGGGCACGGACCGGATGAGAGTGACAGTCCACGGCCAACGCGAGACAGGTGCAGGATGGCCACAGGTTGAACGGAGACAGCCGGGTTTCTTTCCCGGAAAATCGTTCGCAAGTTCCGGAGTGAGCTTTACTCTCTGCGTCAGCCCATGGCCTGTCAGTGGACGGTCGGCTGGGGCCACTTGGGGGCAATCCCGGGCATTTGGACACAACAGGCGGAAGGGCTACCGCGCATGCAGGGGACAGTCGACGGTTTCAGCTATGGACTGGTCACACCGGTGGCGGCGTACCTCATGGCCTGCCTCGGGGGAGCGCTCGGTCTGCGCTGCACCACGAGGTCGCTCCTCGTCGCGCACTCCTGGCGGCCCGGCTGGCTCGCACTGGGGTCGGCGGCCATCGGTTCCGGCATCTGGACCATGCACTTCATCGCGATGATGGGCTTCACCGTCGAGGAAGCCCCGATCCACTACGACAAGGCGCTGACCTTCGCGAGTCTCGCCGTCGCCATCGTCATGGTCGGCATAGGGATCTTCATCGTGGGCTACCGCGGCGCGACCGGGGCCGCACTGTTCACCGGGGGAACGATCACCGGCCTCGGCGTCGCGTCGATGCACTATCTGGGAATGGCCGGTATGCGTCTGCGCGGGACGCTGGAGTACAACACCTTCACCGTCTCGGCGTCCGTGGTGATCGCCGTGGTCGCCGCCAGCGCGGCCCTGTGGGCAGCCGCACAGGTCAGAGGCTTCCTCTGGAGTCTGGGCGCGAGCCTCGTCATGGGGCTCGCCGTCAGCGGCATGCACTACGTGGGGATGGCCGCCCTCAGCGTCCATCTGCACGGCTCGTCGTCCGCGGCGCCGACCGCGGGGGACTCGCCCGCCGAGCTGCTCGCGCCCATGATGATCGGCCCGCTCGCCTTCCTGCTCCTGGCGGGCGTGATCGTGATGTTCGACCCGCTGATGGTGATGGGCAAGGCCGACCTCCAGAGCGCCGCGCAGGGGCAGCACGCGCCCTATCCCGTCCCGCGCTCGGGCGACCGGCACGACCCGCGGGCGGGCCGCAGGCCCCCGCCGCGCGCCGGCCCCAAGGCGCCGCAGAGCTGGTGATCCGACCCCGTTGTCAGTGCGGGGTCGTACGGTGGGTTCCATGCGGCCCGTATCCAAGATCGAACGCACGGTGGCACCTTTCGAGGTCGTCAGCAACTACACGCCAAGCGGCGACCAGCCGGCGGCCATCGCCGACCTGGAGCGGCGCGTCAACGCAGGTGAGAAGGACGTCGTCCTGCTCGGCGCGACCGGCACCGGCAAGTCGGCCACCACCGCGTGGATGATCGAGAAGCTTCAGCGCCCCACCCTCGTGATGGCGCCGAACAAGACGCTGGCCGCCCAGCTGGCCAACGAGTTCCGAGAGCTCCTGCCGAACAACGCGGTGGAGTACTTCGTCTCGTACTACGACTACTACCAGCCCGAGGCGTACGTCCCGCAGTCGGACACGTACATCGAGAAGGACTCCTCGATCAACGAGGAAGTCGAGCGCCTGCGCCACTCCGCGACGAACTCGCTGCTCACCCGGCGTGACGTGATCGTGGTCGCCTCCGTCTCCTGCATCTACGGCCTCGGCACCCCGCAGGAGTACGTCGACCGGATGGTCTCGCTCAAGGTCGGCGACGAGATCGACCGCGACCAGCTCCTGCGCCGCTTCGTCGACATCCAGTACACGCGCAACGACGTGGCGTTCGCCCGCGGCACCTTCCGGGTCCGCGGCGACACCATCGAGATCTTCCCGGTCTATGAAGAGCTGGCCGTCCGCATCGAGATGTTCGGCGACGAGATCGAGGCGCTCTCCACGCTGCACCCCCTCACCGGCGAGGTCATCAGCGACGACGACCACCTGTACGTCTTCCCGGCCTCGCACTACGTGGCGGGTCCTGAGCGACTGGAGAAGGCGGTCACCGGCATCGAGAAGGAGCTCGCCGAGCGCCTCGCCGAGCTGGAGAAGCAGGGCAAGATGCTGGAGGCCCAGCGCCTTCGCATGCGCACGACGTACGACCTGGAGATGCTCCGCCAGATCGGCTCCTGCTCCGGCGTCGAGAACTACTCGATGCACTTCGACGACCGCGAGCCCGGCTCCGCACCCAACACCCTCATCGACTACTTCCCCGAGGACTTCCTCCTCGTCATCGACGAGTCGCACGTCACGGTCCCGCAGATCGGCGCGATGTACGAAGGGGACGCCTCCCGCAAGCGCACCCTGGTGGACCACGGCTTCCGGCTGCCGTCCGCGCTGGACAACCGCCCGCTGAAGTGGGAGGAGTTCCTCGGCCGCATCGGCCAGACCGTCTACCTCTCGGCGACCCCGGGGAAGTACGAACTCTCGCGCGGCGACGGCTTCGTCGAGCAGATCATCCGCCCCACCGGCCTCATCGACCCGGAGGTCGTGGTCAAGCCCACCGAGGGCCAGATCGACGACCTGGTGCACGAGATCCGCACGCGCACCGAGAAGGACGAGCGCGTCCTGGTCACCACGCTCACGAAGAAGATGGCCGAGGACCTCACCGACTACTTCCTCGAACTGGGCATCCAGGTCCGCTATCTGCACAGCGACGTCGACACCCTGCGCCGCGTCGAGCTCCTGCGCGAGCTGCGTGCCGGTGAGTACGACGTGCTGGTCGGCATCAACCTCCTGCGTGAGGGACTCGACCTGCCCGAGGTCTCCCTGGTCGCCATCCTCGACGCCGACAAGCAGGGCTTCCTGCGCTCCGGCACCTCGCTGATCCAGACGATCGGCCGCGCGGCTCGTAACGTCTCCGGTCAGGTCCATATGTACGCGGACAAGGTCACCCCGGCGATGGAGCAGGCCATCGACGAGACCAATCGCCGCCGCGAGAAGCAGATCGCGTACAACAAGGAGAAGGGGCTCGACCCGCAGCCGCTGCGCAAGAAGATCAACGACATCGTGTCGGCGATCGCGCGCGAGGAGGTCGACACCGAGCAGCTGCTCGGCACGGACTACCGCAAGGGGAAGGGCGCCGACGCGAAAACAGCGGCCAAGGCGCCCGTGCCCGCGCTCGGCGGGAAGGCGGGCAAGGGCAAGGCCGCCGAGAAGGTGCCCACCGACCGACCCGCTGCCGAACTGGCCGAGCAGATCGAGGAGATGACCGCGCGGATGCGCGCGGCAGCCGCCGACCTGCAGTTCGAGATCGCGGCACGGCTGCGTGACGAGGTGTCAGAGATGAAGAAGGAGCTCAGGCAGATGAGGGAGGCGGGGCAGGCATAGGCGTACTGCCTGGTGTGTTGCAAGACCGACACAAAGTGCCGCCCGCACTGCGGCACTGTCAGTGCCTCTGCGTAGGGTGCTGGGCAACCGCACAGACCGGCGGTTGCCGAGGCAGTTCGAGAGGGGACAGCGCGTGACGGTCAACATGACCAAGGGTCAGGCCATCAGCCTGCAGAAGGACGACGGGGGCGCCCTGACCGCGGTGCGCATGGGGCTCGGCTGGCAAGCGGCCCCGAGGCGCGGCCTGTTCGGCACCCGCACGCGTGAGGTCGACCTGGACGCGTCGGCGGTCCTGTTCGCCGACAAGCAGCCGGTGGACGTCGTGTTCTTCCGTCACCTCGTCAGTGACGACGGTTCCGTGCGGCACACCGGCGACAACCTCGTCGGCGGTGTCGGCCAGGGCGGGGACGACGAGGCGATCCTCGTCGACCTCGCGCGGATCCCGGTCCACATCGACCAGATCGTCTTCACGGTGAACTCCTTCACGGGTCAGACGTTCCAGGAGGTGCAGAACGCGTTCTGCCGCCTGGTCGACGAGACCAACGGCCAGGAGCTCGCTCGGTACACGCTCGACGGCGGCGGTCAGTACACCGCGCAGATCATGGCGAAGGTCCACCGCGCGGGCACGGGCTGGCAGATGACGGCCATCGGCAATCCCGCCAACGGCCGCACGTTCCAGGACCTGATGCCGTCGATCCTGCCGCACCTGTAGACACGCGGCACCAGTAGGTACAGAGGGCACGAGGGGGACGAAGGCGATGACGGCCGAGCTGGTCCGGGGGCAGAACCACCCGCTTCCCGAGACCCGACTGGAGATCCGGGTCTCGGTCGGCAAGCCGATCGTGGCGGGGGTCACGCTCAGCGACGACCAGGGCAAGGTGCGCGGCATTGAGTGGGTGGCCCATCCCGGCTCGCCCACGCTGCCGGGGCTCGAAGTGCCCAAGCAGGCGGCCGCCGACCACCGCCTCGCGGTGGACCTCGGCGCCGTGCCGGAAGCGGTGCACCGGGTCAACGTCCTCCTCGCGCTGCCGGTCGGCGTCGGGGGACCGGTCAGCTTCGGCTCGCTCGCCGCCCCCTTCGTCGCCGTCACCGGCCTTGACGGCTCCGAGGTCGCCAGCTACACCATCACCGACCTGGACGCCGAGTCCGCCGTCGTCGCCCTTGAGCTCTACCGCAGGCAGGACGCGTGGAAGGTGCGCGCCGTCGGCCAGGGGTATGCGGGCGGCCTCGCTGACATGCTCACCGACCAGGGCCTGCCGCAGGCCCACGAACTGGCGGGCACGATCAACGAAGCGGTGGCCCAGGGCCTCGCCCGCTCGGTGGCCGCGCCACCGCCCCGCCCCTCGGACGAGGCCCGGGTGCGGACGACGGGACAGACCGCCGCCCCCGGCCCGGGAACGCAGGGCCCGGACAGCACGGCCGCCGCCCAGCCGGCCCAGCCCCCTCAGCCCGCCCCGGCGACGCATCAGCCGGGCGACGCGAGCCCCTCGTCCGGCGGCCCCGTCAACTACACCCATCCGGGCCGTCAGGCCACCGCACCGCCGCCGCCCCCGCCGACCGCGGCCCCGGCCGAGCCGGGCAGGCCGGCCCAGCCCGTGGCGGGCGACGCGACCGGCTGGTCCCTGGAGGAGCGCCTCTACAACCAGGTGTGGGGCATGTTCGAGGACCTGGCCCGCACGACAGCCGCGTACCGAAGCGCCGTCGACTTCGCCGAGTCGCGCATGGACCAGGAGCTGGACAAGGTCCTCTCCGACCCGCGCAGCCGCATCGGCAACACCGGAGACGTCGCGCGCGAGGCCGCCCGCACCAAGCACGGCCTGCTCGTCGACCGGGCGAGGGCCGCCCTCGACCGCGACCTGGGCCAGCTCGCCGCCGAGTCCGAGGTCGTCGAGCCCGCGCTGCCCATGGCGTACGCAGGCTGGGACAGCCCCGTCTGGCACGCCTACCGCACCCCCATGGAGATCCCCATGGCGCTGCGCCTCGGAGACCTCCACCTGCCCGAGCGCCCCGACCTGCACATCCCGATGCTGGTCCGGCTGCCCCTTGAGCGCGGCCTGTGGATCGACAGCGGCCGCTCGTCCGGCACGGACTCCGTGGCCGACACGGACCAGCTGCGCCGCCTCGCCATGGACAGCGCGGTCGCGCACGCCGCGCGGCTGCTCGCCGTCTATCCGGCGGGCGAGTTCACGGTGCACGTCATCGACGCCGCGGGCTCCGCGGCCGGCGCGCTCTCCCCGCTGGTGACCGCGGGCGTGCTCGACGAGCCCCCGGCCGCCGGCGCGGCAGGCGTCTCCGGCGTGCTCGCCAAGCTCACCCAGCGCGTGGACCTGGTGCAGATGGCGATCCGCGCGGGCGCCGCCGACGCGCTGCCGCCGGACCTGGACACCGCCGAGCAGCTCCTGATCGTCAACGACTTCCCGCACGGCTTCGACGACCGCGCCGTGACCCAGCTCCGCTACCTCGCGGACGAGGGCCCGGCGGTCGGCGTGCACCTGATGCTGGTCGCCGACCGCGAGGACGCCGCCGAGTACGGCCCGCTGCTCGACCCGCTCTGGCGCGCCCTCCTGCGCCTGACCCCGGTGGCCGACGACCACCTCGCCGACCCCTGGGTCGGTCATGCGTGGACGTACGAACCGCCGATGACGCCGCCCGGCAGCCGGGTGCTCCAGCAGGTCCTGAACCAGGTCGCGCACGCCCGGCGCACGGGCGGCCGCTGACGCGTTTCCGGGCCCGATGAGCCGTCGGGGCCGCTGACGGTAAAGCGACTTTTGCTCTGCCTGACCTGGCCTTTTGGCTCTTGTTTGGATTCTCCTTTACCAACCCTTGGTGTTTCGCGTACTCTTCTTGCAGCGGAGGGGAGTACTCCCGAACGCGACGTACCCGTCAATACGGACCGCCATCGGTCCCGGGGCGTCGGCCCGCGGGGCGGTGAGCCGCCTCGGGTGGAAGAGACCTCCGGCAGCGACGACGCTGATCAGTAGCCGTACGACGCCGGAGGCGCAGTGGACGTTTCAATGACCCTTTGGGTGCTGACCATTCTTGGTCTGTGTGCCCTGATCGCGGTTGACTTCTTCATCGGCCGCAAGCCGCACGACGTATCGATCAAGGAAGCCGGAATCTGGACGATCGTCTGGATCGTGCTGGCCGCGCTCTTCGGAGTGGGCCTGCTGATCTGGGGCGGCGGACAGGCGGGCGGCGAGTTCTTCGCGGGCTTCATCACCGAGAAGTCGCTCAGCGTCGACAACCTCTTCGTCTTCATCCTGATCATGGCGAAGTTCTCGGTGCCCACCCATCTCCAGCAGCGGGTGCTGCTGTTCGGTGTGCTGATCGCGCTCGTACTGCGAGCGATCTTCATCGCCGCGGGCGCAGCGGTCATCGCCAACTTCTCCTGGGTCTTCTACATCTTCGGCGCGTTCCTGATCTACACCGCCTGGAAGCTCATCCAGGAGGCGCGCTCCGGTGATGAGGAAGAGGAGTGGGAGGAGAACCGCCTCCTGAAGGCCGCCGAGAAGAAGTTCGGCGTCGCCGACCAGTACCACGGCACCAAGCTGTTCATCCAGAAGAACGGCAAGAAGATCATGACGCCCCTCATGATCGTCATGCTTGCCATCGGCACCACCGACGTGCTCTTCGCGATGGACTCGATCCCCGCGATCTTCGGCCTCACCCAGGACCCGTACATCGTGTTCACGGCGAACGCCTTCGCCCTGATGGGTCTGCGCCAGCTGTACTTCCTCATCGGCGGACTGCTCAAGAAGCTGGTCCACCTCAGCTACGGCCTCTCGGTCATCCTGGGCTTCATCGGCGTGAAGCTGGTCCTGCACGCACTGCACGAGAACGGGGTGCACGTCCCCGAGATCTCCATCCCGGTCTCGCTCGGCGTCATCTGCGGTGTCCTGGTCATCACGACGATCACCAGCCTCATGGCCACCAGCAGGCAGGCGAAGAAGGAGGCCGCGGAGAAGGCGGCCGACGAGTCTCCGAAGGACAGCATCGAGGCCTGACGGCATCGGACGTAGGAGTTACCAGCACGGGGTGTGGCCCGCGGCGGATTGCCGCGGGCCACACCCCGTGCTTGCTTGGATCCATGAAGTTCGTTCAGATCATCGAGTTCGAGACCGACCGCATCGACGACATGCGGGCCCTGGTCGAGCAGGCGGACCAGCAGGCCGACCAGCAGGCGCCGGGCCGCGAGGGCGGCCCCACGCACCGCCTCGTCCTTCAGGACCGGGGCAACCCCCGCCGCTTCCACGTCCTCATCGAGTTCGCATCGGCCGAGGACGCGCAGCGCAACAGTGACTCTCCCGAGACGGCGAGGATGGCCGAACAGCTCGCCGCGCTGTGCACCAGCGGTCCGTCCTTCACGGACTGCGACGTACGGGAGATGACAGAGCTGAAGTAGCGGAGCCCAGGCGTCCGGTGCAGCATCGGAGGCATGATCACTCGGCTCCGGGCGCTCGCCACACAGTGGACCGCGGCCGTGCCGGTCCTCGCCGTCGTGCTGCTCGCCTTCACCTGGGGACGCGATGTGCCGGGCGCGGTCGTGGCCGTGGTCACGCTCGTGCTCGCCGGGGCCGTGCTCGCCGCCGTGCACCACGCCGAGGTGATCGCGCACCGCGTCGGTGAACCCTTCGGCTCGCTCGTCCTCGCGGTCGCCGTGACGATCATCGAGGTCGCGCTGATCGTCACCCTCATGGCCGACGGCGGCGACAAGAGCGCCACACTGGCCCGCGACACCGTCTTCGCCGCCGTGATGATCACCTGCAACGGCATCATCGGGCTGTGCCTCCTGGTGGGCGCCCTGCGCCACCGCGTCGTCATCTTCCAGTCCGAGGGCACCGGCGCCGCCCTCGCGACCGTCGCCACGCTCGCCACCCTCAGTCTCGTCCTGCCGACCTTCACCACGACCAAGCAGGGCCCGGAGTTCTCCACGGCGCAGCTCACCTTCGCGGCTCTCGCCTCGCTCGTCCTGTACGGCCTCTTCGTGACGACCCAGACCGTGCGGCACCGCGAGTACTTCCTGCCGATCACCCGCAAGGGCGAGGTGATCGACTCCGAGGACGCCTCAGGGCCCTCCAGCCGCACCGCCCTGATCAGCGTGGGCCTGCTCGCCCTTGCCCTGATCGGCGTGGTCGGCCTCGCCAAGGGGGTCTCGCCGACCATCGAGTCCGGCGTGGAGAGCGCCGGGATGCCGCACTCCGTGGTCGGCGTGATCATCGCGCTGCTCGTGCTGCTCCCGGAGACCATCGCCGCCGTGCGTGCCACCCGCCGCGACCGCGTGCAGACCAGCCTCAACCTCGCCCTCGGGTCCGCGATGGCCAGCATCGGCCTGACCATCCCGGCCGTCGCGGTCGCCTCGGTGTGGCTCTCCGGGCCGCTGGTGCTCGGGCTCGGCCCGACCCACATGGTGCTGCTCGCGCTCACCGTGATCGTCGGCACGCTCACCGTCGTGCCGGGGCGCGCCACGCTGTTGCAGGGCGGGGTCCATCTGGTGCTGTTCGCGGCGTACTTGGAGCTCGCGGTCACGCCGTGAGCCGGTGGCCAGCCCTGTGGGTCTCCGTCACGCGGTGACGGGCGCCGGTTCCGGAACCGGCCGCGTCTCGGGCAGCAGCGCGAAGCAGCCCAGGCTCAGCAGGGCCACGGCCGTCAGATAGGCCGCCACACCCCAAGGCGTGCCTTCGCCCTGTGCCACCGCCGTCGCCACGATCGGGGTGAGCGCCCCACCGAGCACCCCGCCCAGGTTGTAGCCCACCGCGGCGCCCGTGCAGCGCACCCGCGGCTCGTAGAGCTCGGGCAGGTACGCGGCGATCACGGCGAACATCGTGATGAACGCGAGCATCGCCACCAGGAACCCGAGGAACATCAGGAGTGGCTCACCGGTCGCGAGCAGCGCGATCATCGGGAACATCCACAGTGCCGAGAGCGCGCATCCCAGCAGGCACAGGGGCCGCCGTCCGTACCGGTCGCCGAGCACCGCGGCCACGGGTGTCAGCGCGCCCTTCACCACGACCGCCGCCATGATGCAGGCGAGCATGACCGTACGGCTCACGTCGAGCCGCTCCACCGCGTAGGCGAGGGACCACGTCGTCACGGCGTAGAACACGGCGTACCCGACGGCCAGCGCGCCCGCCGTGAGCAGCACGAGCCGCCAGTGGTCGCGCACCACTTCGGCGAGCGGCACGCGCGCGTGCTCCCGCAGTTCCAGGAAGCTCGGACTCTCCGCGAGGGACGTGCGCAGCGCGAGCCCGGCCGCCGCGAGCACGCCCGCGGCCCAGAACGGCACCCGCCATCCCCAGGAGGCGAACTGCGCGTCGGTGAGGGTCGCCGAGAGCACCAGCATGATCCCGTTGGCAAGGAGAAACCCGAGCGAGGGCCCCATCTGCGGAAAGCTCGCCCACAGCCCGCGCCGCTCGGCCGGCGCGTGCTCGGCGGTCAGCAGCACGGCCCCGCCCCACTCCCCACCGAGCCCGAGCCCCTGAAGGAACCGCAGCACGAGGAGCAGCACCGGAGCGGCCGTCCCGATCGAGTCGTACGTGGGCACACAGCCGACGGCGACCGTGGCGAGGCCCGTCAGGAGCAGCGAGCCGACGAGCACGGGCCGCCGCCCGCGCCGGTCACCGATGTGCCCGAAGAGGACGGACCCCAGGGGCCGCGCCACGAAGCCCACTCCGAATGTCGCGAAGGCGGCGAGAGTTCCCGCCAGCGGTGAGAACGTCGGAAAGAACAGCGGGCCGAGGACAAGGGCCGCGGCCGTCCCGTAGATGAAGAAGTCGTAGAACTCGATGGCGGTCCCGGCGAGCGAGGCGGCCGCGAGCCGTGGCAGGGAAGGAGCCTCGGGAGGAGCCCCGGCAGGGGAGTGGGTCTTGCGCATGCCGCGTCAACTACCCGCTGTGACGGCCGGTTACGGGGGCGTGCGGAGGCGCGGAGAGGTTCGTCAGTACGCTGACGGCATGACGCGCACTCTTGCCAACGCTCCGATCATGATCCTGAACGGCCCCAACCTGAACCTGCTCGGCCAGCGCCAGCCGGAGATCTACGGCTCGGACACCCTCGCCGATGTCGAGGCGCTGTGCGCCAAGGCCGCGGCGGCGCACGGTGGCACCGTGGACCTGCGGCAGAGCAACCACGAGGGTCAGTTGGTGGACTGGATCCACGAGGCACGCGAGCACCACGCGGGGATCGTCATCAACCCTGCCGCCTACTCGCACACGTCAGTCGCGATCCTGGACGCGCTCAACACCTGTGACGGACTGCCGGTGTTGGAGGTCCACATCTCCAACATCCATCAGCGGGAGGCGTTCCGGCACCACTCGTACGTCTCCCAGCGCGCCGACGGCGTCATCGCCGGGTGCGGTGTGCAGGGGTACGCGTTCGCCGTGGAGCGGGTGGCCGCGCTGCTCGGCGCGGCCTGATCCCGTCGGTGGACGCGGCTCACCAGCCGCGCCGGCGCCACTCCGAGAGGTGCGGGCGCTCGGTGCCCAGCGTCGTGTCGTTCCCGTGGCCGGGATAGACCCAGGTCTCGTCGGGCAGCGTGCCGAAGATCTTGGTCTCGACGTCGTTCAGGAGGCTCGCGAAGGCCTGGGGGTCCTTGTGCGTGTTGCCGATGCCGCCGGGGAAGAGGCAGTCGCCGGTGAAGACGTGCGGGTGGCCGTGGGGGTCGTCGTACACGAGGGCGATCGAGCCCGGCGTGTGGCCCACCAGGTGGCGCGCGGTGAGCGGGACCCGGCCGACCTGGACGGTGTCGCCGTCCACGAGCGGGACGTCCGTGGGCACCGGGATGCCCACCGCGTCCTCGCGGCCCGCGAAGGTCCGGGCGCCGGTCGCGGCGACGACCGCGGCCAGGGCCTGCCAGTGATCGCCGTGCTGGTGCGTGGTGACGACGGACGCGATGCCGTCGTCACCGATCAGCGTGAGCAGCGTCGCGGAGTCGTTCGCCGCGTCGATCAGGAGCTGCTCGCCGGTGTCCCGGCAGCGCAGCAGATAGGCGTTGTTGTCCATCGGACCGACCGCGACCTTCGAGATCATCAGGTCCTGCAGCTCGTGCACGTCCGCGCCGCCGCCGACCTTCACTGCTCCGCTGTACGTCATGTTCCTCAGCCTATAGCGGGGGCAGCGGGGGCAGGAGGCCGCCTTCGGCCGTCAGCGCGGAGCCGTCGCGACGGCCGGAGAGCCAGCCCACCACGTCGGACGCGGGGCCGGAGACGGTGACCTCGGGCTCGCCGTCCCGGCCGGTGCGCCACGCGTGCGTGCCGTCCGTGATCCGGGTGGGCGGCACATCGGGGTTCCCCGAGAAGCGCGCCGCGAGGAACGCGATCTCCCGCTGCACGAACTCCTGCGGCAGGTCCTCCAGCTCGTACCCGATCCCCAGGTCGACGTGGTGCAGTTCGACCTCGACCCACCGCCGGAACGGCACCCGCGACGCGGAGTCGGTGACTCCGTTGCGCATCTCGATGGTGCGGGACCAGTCGGCGGGGACCGCGGCCTGCGCCTCGAAGCGGGCCGCGCTCTCGCGGACGTCGTCGAGCTGCTCGGCCTGCGGCCGGGGCGCGTCCCGCTCGATGTCGGCGTCCCGCGCGTCGCCGCTGACGTACATGGGCCGCCCGGCGAGGACATTGACGAGCGCGTCCGCGTTCCGGGCGAGATGGGCGAGGACGTGGCCGCGGGTCCAGCCCGGAAGGCGTGACGGCTCGGCGGTCGAATCGTTGTTCAGTTTCGCGGCTGCGGTGAGCAGCCGGTCGGTCGCGTCACGTACAGACGCCAGGTCGCGCACATGATCAATCATGCGCCCGACGATAGCCGCGCCACACGTTCGGGTGAAGGTGTCGGAGCGGCACCGCAAATCGAATGCACGTGCTATATGGTCGGGTGCGGCATCGGGCATTCTTGGCAGTCCGGGTTTGTTATCACCCAGGGCATCCGTCCCGGCGTTGTCAGTGGCTCGCCCTAGTCTGTGAATGACGGGGGTCCCGCCCCTGTCACTTCTCTCAAGAAAGGTGCGGACCGGCGTGGCCGACCGTCTCATCGTCCGTGGCGCGCGCGAGCACAATCTCAAGAACGTCTCGCTCGACCTCCCGCGCGACTCCCTCATCGTCTTCACCGGGCTCTCCGGGTCGGGCAAGTCCTCGCTCGCGTTCGACACGATCTTCGCCGAGGGCCAGCGGCGGTACGTGGAGTCGCTGTCCTCGTACGCCCGGCAGTTCCTCGGTCAGATGGACAAGCCGGACGTCGACTTCATCGAGGGCCTCTCGCCCGCGGTCTCCATCGACCAGAAGTCGACCTCGCGCAACCCGCGCTCCACGGTCGGCACCATCACGGAGGTCTATGACTACCTCCGCCTGCTCTTCGCGCGCATCGGCAAGCCGCACTGCCCCGAGTGCGGGCGCCCCATCGCGCGGCAGTCGCCCCAGGCCATCGTCGACAAGGTCCTGGAGCTGCCGGAAGGCAGCCGCTTCCAGGTCCTCTCGCCGCTGGTGCGCGAGCGCAAGGGCGAGTTCGTCGACCTCTTCGCCGACCTCCAGACCAAGGGCTACAGCCGCGCGCGGGTCGACGGCACGACGATCCAGCTCTCCGAGCCGCCCACGCTGAAGAAGCAGGAGAAGCACACCATCGAGGTGGTCATCGACCGCCTCACGGTGAAGGACTCCGCCAAGCGCCGCCTGACCGACTCCGTGGAGACCGCGCTCGGCCTGGCAGGCGGCATGGTCGTGCTCGACTTCGTCGACCTCCCCGAGGACGACCCCGAGCGCGAGCGCATGTACTCGGAGCACCTGTACTGCGCGTACGACGACCTGTCCTTCGAGGAGCTGGAGCCCCGCTCCTTCTCCTTCAACTCGCCCTTCGGCGCCTGCCCGGACTGCTCCGGCATCGGCACGCGCATGGAGGTCGACCCCGAGCTGATCGTCCCGGACGAGGACAAGTCGCTCGACGAGGGCGCCATCCACCCCTGGTCGCACGGCCACACCAAGGACTACTTCGGCCGGCTCGTCGGAGCCCTCGCCGACGCCCTCGGCTTCTCCACGGACATGCCCTGGGCCGGACTCCCGCAGCGCGCCAAGAAGGCCCTCCTGAACGGCCACAAGACGCAGATCGAGGTGCGCTACCGGAACCGGTACGGCCGCGAGCGGGTCTACACCACCGCCTTCGAAGGCGCCGTCCCCTTCGTCAAGCGCCGCCACAGCGAGGCCGAGAGCGACACGAGCCGTGAGCGCTTCGAGGGCTACATGCGCGAGGTGCCCTGCCCCACCTGTGAGGGCACGCGACTCAAGCCGATCGTCCTGGCCGTCACGGTCATGGGCAGGTCCATCGCCGAGGTCGCCGCGATGTCCATCAGCGACTGCGCGGACTTCCTCGCCGAGCTGAAGCTGGGCGCCCGCGACAAGAAGATCGCCGAGCGCGTCCTGAAGGAGGTCAACGAACGGCTGAGGTTCCTGGTCGACGTCGGCCTGGACTATCTCTCGCTCAACCGCGCGGCGGGCACCCTCTCCGGAGGCGAGGCCCAGCGCATCCGCCTGGCCACGCAGATCGGCTCGGGCCTCGTCGGCGTCCTTTACGTACTGGACGAGCCGTCCATCGGCCTGCACCAGCGCGACAACCACCGCCTGATCGAGACCCTCGTGCGCCTGCGCGACATGGGCAACACGCTCATCGTCGTCGAGCACGACGAGGACACCATCAAGGTCGCCGACTGGGTCGTCGACATCGGCCCCGGCGCGGGCGAGCACGGCGGCAAGGTCGTGCACAGCGGCTCCATGAAGGAGCTGCTCGCCAACCCCGCCTCGGTGACCGGGCAGTATCTGTCGGGCAAGAAGTCCATCCCGGTGCCGGACATCCGCCGCCCCGCGGACCCCTCCCGCCGGCTGACGGTGCACGGCGCCCGGGAGAACAACCTCCAGGACATCGACGTCTCCTTCCCGCTCGGCGTCCTCACGGCCGTCACGGGCGTCTCGGGCTCCGGCAAGTCGACGCTCGTGAACGACATCCTCTACACGCACCTGGCGCGCGAGCTGAACGGCGCACGCTCCGTCCCCGGGCGGCACACGCGCGTGGACGGCGACGACCTCGTCGACAAGGTCGTGCACGTCGACCAGTCGCCGATCGGCCGCACCCCGCGGTCGAACCCGGCGACGTACACCGGAGTCTTCGACCACGTCCGCAAGCTGTTCGCGGAGACGATGGAGGCGAAGGTCCGTGGCTATCTCCCCGGCCGCTTCTCCTTCAACGTCAAGGGCGGTCGCTGCGAGAACTGCTCCGGTGACGGCACGATCAAGATCGAGATGAACTTCCTCCCGGATGTGTACGTCCCCTGCGAGGTCTGCCACGGGGCGCGCTACAACCGCGAGACGCTGGACGTCCACTACAAGGGCAAGTCCATCGCCGAGGTCCTGGACATGCCGATCGAGGAGGCGCTCGACTTCTTCGAGGCGGTGCCGGCCATCTCCCGGCACCTGCGCACGCTCAACGACGTGGGCCTCGGGTACGTCCGGCTCGGCCAGTCCGCGCCGACTCTCTCCGGAGGCGAGGCCCAGCGCGTGAAGCTGGCCTCCGAGCTCCAGAAGCGCTCGACGGGCCGGACGGTCTACGTCCTGGACGAGCCGACCACCGGTCTGCACTTCGAGGACATCAGCAAGCTGATCACGGTCCTGTCCGGCCTGGTCGACAAGGGCAACACGGTCATCGTCATCGAGCACAACCTCGACGTCATCAAGACCGCGGACTGGGTCGTCGACATGGGCCCCGAGGGCGGCAACGGCGGCGGTCTGGTCGTCGCCGAGGGCACGCCCGAGGAGGTCGCCGGGGTTCCGACGAGCCACACGGGCAAGTTCCTGCAGAACATCCTTGTGGCGGAGATTCCCTCGCAAGGGCGGACACCGGCGCGGAAGGCTGCGGCGAAGAAGGTGGTGGCCTCGGCGGCGGTGAAGAAGCCGACGGCGGCGAAGGCCACCGCCAAGACCGCCGCGGCCAAGAAAGCTGCCCCGAAGAAGGCTGCCGCCAAGAAGACGACCAAGGCTCGTAAGGCCTGACGGAGCTGCCTGCGTCCGCAGGTCTGTCGTGGCTGGTCGCGCAGTTCCTCGCGCCCCTTTGGGGGCGCCCTGAAGGGCTGCCGGACAAGGGTTTCCCCCCCTTGTCCGGCAGCCCTTTGCCGTGGTCGCCTGGGTCGCATGACCGTACGTACTGAACGCGCAGGCGCAGTGACGACCATCGTGCTGTCCCGGCCCGACGTGCGGAACGCCGTCGACGGGCCCACCGCCCGTGCCCTCGCCGACGCGTTCCGTGCCTTCGACGCCGACCCCGACGCGTCCGTCGCCGTGCTGTGGGGCGAGGGCGGCACCTTCTGTGCCGGTGCGGACCTCAAGGCCATCGGAACGCCCGCCGGGAACGAGGTCGCAGAGAAGGGCGACGGGCCCATGGGGCCCACCCGCATGCGTCTCTCCAAGCCCGTCATCGCCGCGATCTCCGGACACGCGGTCGCCGGAGGCCTGGAGCTGGCGCTCTGGTGCGATCTGCGGGTCGCCGACGAGGACGCCGTACTCGGAGTCTTCTGCCGCCGCTGGGGCGTCCCGCTCATCGACGGCGGCACGGTGCGGCTGCCCCGGCTCATCGGGGAGAGCCGCGCCATGGACCTCGTGCTCACCGGCCGCCCCGTCCCCGCCACCGAGGCCCTCGCGATGGGCCTGGTCAACCGGACCGTGCCGCCGGGCACGTCCCGCGCCGCGGCCGAACGCCTCGCCGCGGAGATCGCGGCGTTCCCCCAGGCCTGCCTCCGCAACGACCGGCTGTCCGTGCGGGAACAGGGCGGCCTGACCGAGGAGGACGCGATGGCGGGCGAGCTGCGCCACGGTCTGCGATCTCTCGTCGAAGCGGGAGACGGCGCGGCCAGGTTCGCCGCGGGGGAGGGGCGGCACGGGGCCTTCACGGACAGCGCGGGGGACGCGACCGCCCGCTGACTAGCCCTCGGCGGGCGCGGTCTCCGGCTCCAGGAACTGCATGTCCAGCTGGATCTTCACCACGTCACCGAGCAGCCCGGCGCCGAAGTCGAGCCCGTAGTCACTGCGCCTGATCTCCCCGGTCGCCTCGAACCCCGCATGCCGTCGCGGTGAGCCCGGGAAGGCCTGGACCCCGCCGAACTCGACGGCGAGCGTGATCGGCCTCGTCACCTCGCCGATGGTCAGTTCGCCCTCCAGCGTCCACTCCTCGTCCTTGCCGATGACCTGAGTCGAGCGGAACGTCATCGTGGGGCGGCGCTCCACGTCCAGCAGATCCGGCGCGCGGACGTGCGCGTCACGGTCCTTGTTGCCGGTGTCGATCGACGCCAGGTCGATGGTCGCCGTCACCGATGAGGTCTCGGCGCTCTCGCCCACGACCAGAGCGGCCGTCACCTCGGCGAACCGCCCCCGCACCTTCGAGATCCCGAGGTGGCGGATGGTGAAGTTGACGGCGGAGTGGAACGGGTCGATCTCCCAGTCCCCCGCGGGCAGGGGAAGTGCGGTCGTCGAAGCGGCGGTGCTCGTGTCAGAAGTCATGCCGTCCACGATGCGAGGCCGCCCGCACCCGAGGAAGGCCGAGCCGAGACTGGTAGTGACAGGGCCACGATCCGGGCCGGTGACGGCTGGTACGTTCGGCCGGTGAGCGACAACGAGCTGGGCACCTTCCTGCGCACCTGCCGTGAAGCGGTCACGCCCGCCGAAGTCGGGCTCCCGACCGGCCCCCGGCGCCGCACGCCGGGCCTGCGCCGCTCCGAGGTCGCCACGCTCGCCGGTGTCAGCGTCGAGTACCTCGCCCGCCTGGAACAGGGCCGGGACCGCCACCCGTCCCCGCAGGTGATGGGCGCGCTGGCGGATGCCCTGCGGCTGTCGGTGGAGGAGCGCTTCCACCTGCGCCGCCTGGAGAAGGAGACGAGCGGCGATCCGTGCTGCCCGACGGCGAGCGCGCCCTCCCACTCGGTGCGCCCCACCGTGCGGGCGCTCATCGACCGCATGGAGCCCACCCCCGCCGTCCTGTTCAACCGGCTCAGCGACGTCCTCGCGTACACCGCGGGCTATGAGCGGATCATGGGGCCCGTCGGCCTCCTCGACGACGAGCGGCCCAACCTCATCCGGTTCCTCTTCACCGACGAGCGGGCCCGCGCCGCCTACCCCGAGTGGGACGGCGTCGCCGACGAGCAGGTCGCCTCGTTCCGGGCCGAGTCCATGCTGACCGACCCCCACGCCGAGGGATTCGCCGACGAGTTGACCCTCATAGCCGGCGCCCCGTTCGCCGACCGCATGGCGGCCGTGCCGCGGCTGCCCCGGCGCAGTGGAGTCGAACGCATGGCGCACCCGGAGGTCGGTGCGGTGCGCCTTTCGTACGAGACGCTGACGCTGCCCGACGCCGACGGCCAGCGCCTGGTCGTCCAACTGCCCGCCGACGAGGCCTCGTCGGCCGCGCTCGACCGCCTCGACGGCCGCCGGCCCGGCGGTCTTCGCGCGGTGACGGGCTGAGCGCCCTACCCCAGCTCCGCCGCGTACGGCGGCTCCGCCCCCGCGCGGGACACGGTGACGGCAGCCGCGCGTGCGGCGAAGCGCAGGACCTCGCCCCAGCTGTCCGCGCCGAGCCCGGAGAGGGCCTCGGCCGAGAGCGCGTCCCGCGCGCGAAGCCCGTGCAGCAGAGCCGCGTTGACGGTGTCGCCCGCCCCGATGGTGTCCACCACGTCGACCGGCTCGCCCGGCACCGACCACTCACCGCCGTCCCGCGTGAAGACGGTGAGACCCTTGCCGCCCCGCGTGATCACCACAGCGCCGGGACCGGACGCGAGCCACTCGCGCGGCGTGCCGCCGAGCCAACTCGCGTCTTCCTCCGACAACTTGAGCAGCGAGACTGACGGCAGCCAGCTCTTGAACCGGGCCCGGTAGGCGTCCGCGTCCGGGATCAGTCCCGCACGGATGTTGGGGTCGAGGGCCGTGAAGACGCCCCGCGCCGCCTCTCCGCGCATCAGCTTCTCGTAGGCGCTCGCGCCCGGTTCGAGGACGAGCGAGCACGTGCCGAACGACACCGCGCGTACGCCGTCGGGCAGCCGCTCCGGGGCCGTGAACAGCCGGTCCGCCGTGCCCTCGACGTAGAAGGAGTAACCGGCGGAGCCGTCCGCGCCGATCGAGGCCACCGCGAGCGTCGTCGGCTCGGCGCCCCGCTGGACGTACGACACGTCGACCCCCGCGGTCCGCAGCCCGTCGACCAGCGCGTCGCCGAACGCGTCCGCCGAGATCCGCGAGCAGAAGGCGACGGGGGAGCCGAGACGGCCGAGGGCCACCGCGGTGTTGTACGGACCGCCGCCGAGCCGCGGGGCGAGTGCGGGCAGCCCTGCGTCACCACGCCCCGGGGCACCTGCGGACTCCTGCGGGACGAGGTCGATCAGGGCCTCTCCGGCGACGACGATCACGGGTGGTTCCTCTCGGCTCTGCGGTGGCTCAGGGGGCGTGGCTCAGCGTTCGTGCTCCCCGGCTTCCGCCACAGGCTAGGGCTTCCCCGGGCGCTCGGCCCGACACGGGCGGCACTCGGGCACGGCCGCGCCCAACGCGGGCAAAGGGCACCCCACCGGTAGGGTCTGATCCGTCACCGAAGCGCCTGACCTGTGGAGATTCCATGCCCGGTACGCCGCCCCCCGCCCGCCGCACGGTGCTGCGCGCCGCCGCTCTCGCCCCGGCCGCCGGCCTGGGGATCACGGCCTGCTCGTCCGGCGGCGACGGCGGTGGCTCCAACCGTTCGGCGCCGACCGCGCCGGTGGACCTCGGTGGCTCCGACGAGGTGAAGGTGGGCGCATCGAAGCTCTACACCGACGAGAACGTGGTCGTGAGCCGCATCGCGGACGACGAGTACAAGGCGTTCAGCACGATCTGCACGCACGCCAAGTGCCCCATCAACAAGCTGGAGGGGCACAAGCTCATCTGCCCCTGCCACGGAAGCCAGTTCGACGCCACGAACGGCAAGGTGCTGCACGACCCCGCCGTCAGGCCGCTGCAGGAACTGCCGGTGAAGGTGGAGGACGGCAAGATCGTCGCGGGCCCCGGGGCCTAGCCCGGGACCGGCGGGCGGCGGCTCACTCCCAGTCCCACGCGATCCCCAGGATCCCGGCCCGCACCTGCGTCTCCACCAGGTGCACCGACCGATGGCTGCCGCTCAGCGTCAGCTCCTGGCGCCCGCCGCGCGGCGCGGCGGCCGAATGCTGGGTGAAGCGGTGGCAGCGTACGGGCAGCGCGGCCTCGTCGAAGCGCACCTGGAGCGCGTACTGCCCGCCCGCGAAGCTGAAGCCACGGAAGTACTCGGTGGCCGCCCCCGCCGTGCCGTCCTCGAAGCCGTAGCGGAACAGATGCGTGTCGCCCGCGCGCAGGCGCGCGTCGAACAGCAGCTCGGCGACGAGCACCCCCGTCTCGTGGTGCAGGCGCACGCGCCCCGTGCGGCAGTTCTCCAGGGCGTGCACGCCGATGCGCTCCGGTACGCAGCCGGGGTCGCCGCGGTAGATCGCGAGGTAGCGGTCCACGCCGTCCCGGTGGGCGCGCACGGCGTGCTGCGAGTCGCGGCCGAGCATCTCGCGGCGCCCGCCGATCCGCACCCGCTCGTGGTGGCCGACGGTGTGCAGGCCGCCGTCGAGCGGCGAACCGAGGTCGGTGATCAGCTCCTGGAGGACGTCGGACGCCTCCAGGAGGGAGCGGTAGGAGCGGGCGGCGGGGCGTTCGCAGTCGGGGTGGCCGGAGGGCTTGGCGAGGAGCCGGATCAGTGACTCCTCGGGGAGCTGGAGGATCTCCTCCAGGGCGCGCACGGCACGCAGCGACTCGGTGCGCTGGGGGCGCCGGGCACCCTGCTGCCAGTAACTCAGGCTCGTCACCCCGACGTTGACGCCCTGGCGCGCGAGATGATGCCGTACGCGTTGCAGGGGAAGGCGCCGTGCGGCGATCGCGGCCCGCAGCGCCACGTGGAAGGGACCGGTGCGCAGCGCGGCCTCCAGGTCCGCAGGCGCGCCGTCCGCGAGCTGTGTGCCGTGCCGCATCGCAAGGCCCTTCTGTGAACATTCACATCGGTCGTCCGGGCGTGCGCGCCGGTCGGGGCGGGCCACCAGGTGGGCGTACGAGGGGTGTTCACATCCGTACGCCGCCGTTCACGGCCCAAGTAATCCCGCATTGAACCTTGTTGACCCGTACCCGACAACACTCGATGCTCAATCGCAGCGTCCGGACGCGCTCCTCCACCCCTCACCCCCCGCTTGGGAGGAACGCGATGCGCCAACGAATCAGCAGATACAGCGGACGCAGACGTCTGTCCGCGCTCGCCGTGGTGGCAGCGGCCCTGGTGGCCGCACCGGCGGCCACGGCCACGGCCGCCCCCGACAGCCCTCCGTCCGCCTCCGCGCCGGGCACCGGCACCGACGCCCCTTCTCTCCTGGCCGCCAAGCGGCTGAACATCACGATGCAGGCCCAGCAGAAGACCAACTGGTGCTGGGCCGCGGCCGGGAACACGATCGCCACCTTCTACGGCAAGAACTACAGCCAGAACCAGTTCTGCAACGCGGCCTTCGGGCGGGGCCAGAACACCGAGTGCCCCAACTCGCAGGCCACGCTCGGCGACGTCCAGAACGGCCTGGACTGGGCGGGCATCAGCGCCGGTTCGTACGTCAGCGGCTGGCTGCGCTACCCGACCGTGCAGGCCGAGATCAATGCGGGCCGCCCGGTCGAGACCCGCATCCAGTGGTCGAACGGCGGCGGTCACATGCACGTCCTCTACGGGTACGACGATGCGAGCAGCTGGGTCTACTGGGGCGATCCGTGGCCGTCGAACGACCGCTACAACTGGGCCTCGCACAGCTGGTACGTCAACAACAACACCTTCTCCTGGACCCACTCGCTGTACCGGATCGGGGCGTGAGCGCGATGAACCGTCACCTTCCCCGCCCTCTGCTGAGGGCGGCGCTCGCCGGCTCCGCCGCCACCCTGCTGCTCGGCCTCGCCGCGCCGCACGCGGGCGCGGACTCCGGGCCCTCGGACGCCTCGCTCGAAGCGGCTCACGATGCCGCGGCCGCCCCCAGGACCCTCGACACGCTCTCCCGCTTCTTCGCACGGGAGGGGGCGGTCAGCAGGGCCGCGGCGGACCCGCGCGTGCAGGGCGCCGACGCCGTTCCCGTGCGCTACCTCTCCCCGGAGTTCGTCGCCGGAAAGAAGGGCGCGCCGATCGCCCGCGTCGAGTTCCTGGCCAGCAAGGCGGTCTCCTCCGACGGACAGGAGGCCTCCTTGTGGACGGTGAAGCAGGGCGGCTCCTGGCAGGTCGTGAACATCGCCACCGGGGACGACGAGACGCACTACGCGCGCGTGGGCGCCGACAAGCTCCCCGGGGGCACCGTTTTCCACGAGCCGCAGATCAACGCCTGGTACGTGCAGGGGCGGGGGCGGGTGCTGCCGCTCGACGCCGACGCGGTGCGTGCCGTCGGCTCGGGCGGGGCCTCGGTCGCCGCCTATCAGAAGCGGGTGCACGCCGCGTACGCCGACAAGCTGCCCGGCTCGGCGTACGCGAAGTCCGGCAAGGCGGGGGGCTTCGCCCCGAAGGAGCGGGCCTCTGAACCGTCCCCCGAAGGCCCCGTCACGGTCGCCTCCTCCGTGGCCGGAGCGGGGGCCCTGCTCGCCCTCGGCCTCTCCGGGGTGGCCGTCCGGCGACGTCGCGCCCGGCAGCACGGCTGACCTGCCCCGGCCTCCGGCCGGGGCTTCCCCACCCACCCGCCCTTCAGGGCGGGTGGGCTCAAGGGCGGGGGAGGGAGAGCGGGTGCCCCAGGCGCTGGGTCTGGAGGGAGAGCGGCGGCCCCCTCCGAGCCCTGACTGTCAGCCCCCGCCAGTAGGGTGTGGAGCATGGCAGACCCCTCCAGCTACCGCCCCAAGCCGGGACAGATCCCCGACTCGCCGGGGGTCTATCGGTTCCGCGACGAACACCGCCGGGTGATCTACGTCGGCAAGGCGAAAAGCCTCCGCCAGCGCCTGGCCAGCTACTTCCAGGACCTGTCGAACCTGCACCCGCGCACCGCCACGATGGTGACGACGGCCGCCTCCGTCGAGTGGACCGTGGTCTCCACCGAGGTCGAGGCGCTGCAGCTCGAATACTCCTGGATCAAGGAGTACGACCCCCGGTTCAACGTCAAGTACCGCGACGACAAGAGCTATCCGTACCTCGCGGTGACGATGAACGAGGAGTTCCCGCGCGTGCAGGTGATGCGCGGCCACAAGAAGAAGGGCGTCCGCTACTTCGGCCCGTACGGCCACGCGTGGGCGATCCGCGACACCGTGGACCTCCTCCTGCGGGTCTTCCCCGTCCGCACCTGCTCGGCCGGCGTCTTCAAGAACGCCGAGCGCACCGGCCGTCCCTGCCTCCTCGGCTACATCGGCAAGTGCGCGGCGCCCTGCGTGGAGCGGGTCTCCCCACAGGAGCACCGCGAACTGGCCGAGGACTTCTGCGAGTTCATGACGGGGCGCACGGGTGCGTACATCCGCCGCATCGAGCGGCAGATGGCGGACGCCGCGGAGGACATGGAGTACGAGAAGGCGGCCCGTCTGCGGGACGACATCGGCGCCCTCAAGAAGGCCATGGAGAAGAGCGCCGTCGTCCTCGCCGACGCCACGGACGCCGACCTGATCGCGCTGGCCGAGGACGAGCTGGAGGCGGCCGTCCAGATCTTCCACGTCCGCGGCGGCCGCGTGCGCGGTCAGCGCGGCTGGGTCACCGACAAGGTCGAGGCGGTCACCAGCGGCGACCTCGTCGAGCACGCGCTCCAGCAGCTCTACGGAGAGGAGAGCGGGGACTCCGTACCGAAGGAAGTCCTCGTTCCCGCGCTGCCCGAGCCCATAGAGCCCGTCCAGGAGTGGCTCACCGAGCGCCGCGGTTCGAACGTCTCGCTGCGCATCCCGCAGCGCGGCGACAAGAAGGCGCTCATGGAGACCGTGGCGCGCAACGCCCAGCAGTCGCTCGTCCTGCACAAGACCAAGCGCGCATCCGACCTGACGACCCGCTCCCGCGCCCTGGAGGAGATCGCCGAGGCGCTCGAACTGGACAGCGCCCCGCTGCGCATCGAGTGCTACGACATCTCGCATCTCCAGGGTGACGACGTCGTGGCCTCGATGGTCGTGTTCGAGGACGGCCTCGCACGCAAGAGCGAGTACAGGCGCTTCCAGATCAAGGGCTTCGAGGGCCAGGACGACGTCCGCTCCATGCACGAGGTGCTCACGCGCCGCTTCAAGCGCTACCTCTCCGACAAGGAGAAGACGGGGGAGTGGGACCCCGACGGCGCGGAGGAGAGCCTCACCGAGGAGGACGGCCGCCCCAAGCGCTTCGCCTACCCGCCCCAGCTCGTCGTGGTGGACGGCGGCCAGCCGCAGGTCGCGGCCGCCCAGCGGGCGCTTGACGAGCTCGGCATCGACGACATCGCGGTGTGCGGCCTGGCCAAGCGCCTCGAAGAGGTCTGGGTGCCGGGCGACGACGACCCGGTGATCCTGCCGCGCACCAGCGAAGGCCTGTACCTTCTCCAGCGGGTGCGCGACGAGGCGCACCGCTTCGCGATCACGTACCAGCGGGCCAAGCGGGCCAAGCGCTTCAAGGCCGGACCGCTGGACGCCGTGCCCGGCCTGGGCGACGCGCGCAAGCAGACGCTGATCAAGCACTTCGGTTCGGTGAAGAAGCTGCGATCCGCGACAATCGACCAGATCTGCGAGGTTCCGGGCATAGGCCGCAAGACGGCCGAGGCGATCGTCGTGGCCCTGGCCGCCGCGGCACCCGTGGCGCCCGCCGTGAACACGGCGACCGGAGAGATCATTGAAGACGAGGAGCCCGCACGCGCGGGATCCTCCAGCGATGGCGAGGAGCCCGTGTCCGCGGGCACCTCAGAGGAACGACGGGGGCAGGAGACATGACCGAGCACGACGAAGGCGGCGAGCAAGTGAGTACGGGCACGACCATCACGCCAGGTGAGACCGGAGAAGTGGTCCCCGAGCTGGTGATCATCTCCGGCATGTCGGGAGCCGGACGCAGCACCGCGGCGAAGTGTCTTGAGGACCTCGGCTGGTTCGTCGTCGACAACCTGCCGCCCGCGCTGATCCCCACCATGGTGGAGCTCGGCGCCCGCTCGCAGGGGAACGTCGCCCGCATCGCGGTCGTCGTCGACGTGCGAGGCCGCCGCTTCTTCGACAATCTGCGCCAGTCCCTCGCGGACCTGGAGGCCAAGCACGTCACCCGGCGGATCGTCTTCCTGGAGTCCTCGGACGACGCCCTGGTGCGCCGCTTCGAGTCCGTCCGCCGCCCGCACCCGCTGCAGGGCGACGGCCGCATCGTCGACGGCATCGCGGCCGAGCGCGAGCTCCTGCGCGAGCTGCGCGGCGACGCCGACCTGGTGATCGACACGTCCAGCCTGAACGTGCACGAGCTGCGCGCCAAGATGGACGCCTCCTTCGCGGGCGAGGAGGAGCCGGAGCTGCGGGCCACCGTCATGTCCTTCGGCTTCAAGTACGGCCTGCCGGTCGACGCGGACCTCGTCGTGGACATGCGCTTTTTGCCCAACCCCCACTGGGTCCCGGAGCTGCGCCAGTACACCGGGCTCAACGAAGAGGTGTCGGCGTACGTCTTCAACCAGCCGGGGGCCAAGGAGTTCCTCGACCGGTACGCCGAACTGCTCCAGCTCATCGCCGCGGGCTACCGCCGCGAGGGCAAGCGTTACGTGACGATCGCGGTCGGCTGCACGGGCGGCAAGCACCGCTCCGTCGCCATGTCGGAGAAGCTCGCGGCGCGCCTCGTGTCCGAGGGTGTCGAGACCGTCCTCGTCCATCGGGACATGGGGCGAGAGTGAAATCCTCCCTGCGGCTGAACCGCCTGGGCCGCAAGCGGGGCGCACAGCCCAAGGTCGTGGCGCTCGGCGGCGGGATGGGCCTGTCCGCGTCACTGGCCGGGCTGCGCCGCATCACCGGTGACCTCACCGCCGTGGTCACCGTCGCCGACGACGGCGGCTCCAGCGGGCGGCTCCGTGACGAACTGGGCGTCCTTCCGCCCGGCGACCTGCGCAAGGCGCTCGCCGCCCTGTGCGGGGACGACGACTGGGGCCAGACCTGGGCCCGCGTCATCCAGCACCGCTTCCAGTCCAAGGGCGACCTGCACGAGCACGCGGTCGGCAATCTGCTGATCGTCGCCCTGTGGGAGCAGCTCGGCGACCACGTCCAGGCCCTCGACCTGGTCGGCAAGCTGCTCGGCGCGCACGGCCGCGTGCTGCCCATGTCCGCGGTCCCGCTGGAGCTCCAGGCCCTGGTCAAGGGGCACGACCCGCAGCGCCCTGAGGACGTGGACACGGTGCGCGGGCAGGCCACGGTGGCGCTCACCCCGGGTGAGGTGCAGTCCGTGCACCTGGTTCCGCACGACCCGCCGGCCGTCCCCGAAGCGGTCGCCGCCGTGCTCGACGCGGACTGGGTGGTGCTCGGCCCCGGCTCCTGGTTCTCCTCGGTGATCCCCCATCTGCTGGTCCCCGAACTGCTCGACGCGCTCATCCAGACGAAGGCCCGCAGGGTCCTCTCGCTCAACCTCGCGCCACAACCCGGTGAAACCGATGGGTTCTCTCCGCAGCGTCATTTGGAGGTTTTGGCCCGACACGCCCCTAAACTCGCCCTGGACGTGGTGCTGGCCGACGACGCCGCCGTGCCCGACCGTGAGTCACTCACCGATGCCGCCAAGCGGCTCGGCGCCACGGTCGAGCTGGCGCCGGTGGCCAGGCACGATGGCACTCCGAGGCACGATCCGGAGCTCCTGGCCACCGCGTACGACCGTATTTTTCGGATGCATGGAAGGATCGGCCCATGGCGATGACGGCAGCGGTGAAGGACGAAATCTCCCGGCTTCCCGTCACCCGGACCTGCTGCAGGAAGGCAGAGGTCTCGGCCATCCTGCGGTTCGCGGGCGGCCTTCACCTGGTGAGCGGCCGCATCGTGATCGAGGCGGAGCTGGACACGGCGATGGCCGCGCGGCGGCTGAAGCGGGACATTCTTGAGATTTTCGGGCACAGCTCGGAGCTGATCGTGATGGCTCCCGGCGGCCTGCGGCGCGGCTCGCGCTACGTCGTACGGGTGGTGGCGGGCGGCGACCAGCTGGCCCGGCAGACGGGCCTGGTGGACGGCCGTGGCCGCCCGATCAGAGGACTGCCGCCCCAGGTGGTCTCGGGGGCCACCTGTGACGCCGAGGCGGCGTGGCGCGGGGCCTTCCTCGCGCACGGCTCGCTGACCGAGCCGGGGCGCTCCTCCTCTCTTGAGGTGACCTGCCCGGGCCCGGAGGCGGCGCTCGCCCTGGTCGGCGCCGCGCGCAGGCTGCAGATCGCGGCCAAGGCCCGTGAGGTGCGCGGCGTGGACCGCGTCGTCGTCCGGGACGGCGACGCGATCGGCGCCCTGCTCACGCGGCTCGGCGCCCACGAGTCCGTGCTCGCCTGGGAAGAGCGGCGGATGCGCCGCGAGGTGCGCGCCACCGCCAACCGCCTGGCCAACTTCGACGACGCGAACCTGCGCCGCTCGGCCCGCGCGGCCGTCGCCGCGGGCGCCCGTGTGCAGCGCGCCCTGGAGATCCTCGGCGACGAGGTCCCCGAGCACCTCGCGGCGGCCGGACGGCTGCGCATGGAGCACAAGCAGGCCTCCCTGGAGGAGCTGGGCGCGCTCGCCGAGCCGGTCCTGACGAAGGACGCGGTCGCGGGCCGTATCCGCCGGCTGCTCGCCATGGCGGACAAGCGGGCGCAGGACATGGGGATTCCGGGCACGGAGTCCAACCTGAGCGAGGAGCTCGCCGACAACATGGCGGTCTGACCGCCGTCGTACGTCACGCAAGCCGTCGGGGCCGCTGAGGCCCCGACGGCTTCTTTGCGTCCCTTTCCGCCTCGGCCTTCACGCCATATTGACATGATCATGAAGTGTCACGAGCCTGGCGTTCGCGCACAAATGTGCCGGACAACCGCAAGGGGGGCTCATGAGACGAAGAGCGAGATCCAAGAGATCCAGGGCCGGTTTCAGATCGGTCGTCGCCGCGGGCGCACTGCTCGTCGGCGGCCTCGTCGCCGTGCCGCACGCCCAGGCCGACAGCGGGGCGAAGGCCCCGGCCACCGATGACCCGGCGGCCGTGAAGGTCTACGAGGCCGAGGTCACCAAGAAGCAGATCCCGATCCTCATCGAGGCGGGCCAGGACGCCCACGAGCTAGCGGGGCAGGCTCCCGAGCGCGGCACCGCCCGCGTCGAGGTCTATCTGACCCAGGCGCAGGCCAAGGGCGTCGAGCGTGAGGGCGTCGAGCTCACCGAGCAGAAGGTGTCCGCAAGTACGGCGCAGAAGCTCAAGGCCGCGGGGGACGGCGTGTTCCGGCCGTACAGCGGCAAGGGCGGCCTCAAGGAGGAGATCGTCAAGACCGGTCAGGCCAACCCCGGCCTCACCAAGGTCGTGTCCATCGGCAAGACCATCAAGGGCCAGGACATCCTCGCGCTCAAGCTCTCCAAGGGCGCCAAGAAGTCCAAGGACGGCTCCAAGCCGTCCACGCTCTACATGTCCAACCAGCACGCGCGCGAGTGGATCACCCCCGAGATGACCCGCCGCCTGCTGCACCACTACCTCGACAACTACGGCAAGGACCAGCGCATCACCAAGCTCGTGGACTCCACCGAGCTGTGGTTCGTGCTCTCCGCCAACCCCGACGGCTACGACTTCACGCACGCGGCCGACGGCGAGCGCCAGTGGCGCAAGAACCTCCGCGACATCGACGGCGACGGCAGGATCGCGGCGGGCGACGGCGTCGACCTCAACCGCAACTTCGCCTACAAGTGGGGCTACGACAACGAGGGTTCGTCCCCGGCGCCCTCCTCGGAGACCTACCGCGGCACGGGCCCCATCTCCGAGCCCGAGACCAAGGCGCTCGACCGCTTCCAGAAGCGCATCGGCTTCACGTACGGGATCAACTACCACTCCGCGGCCGAACTGCTCCTCTACGGAGTGGGCTGGCAGGTCGCCACGCCGACCCCGGACGACGTCCTGTACAAGGCGCTCAACGGCACCCCGGAGAAGCCCGCAGTCCCCGGCTACCACCCGCAGGTCGCCTCGGAGCTCTACACCACCAACGGCGAGGCCGACGGCCACGCGGGCAACATCAACGGCATCTCGATGTTCACGCCGGAGATGTCCACCTGCCAGACCGTCTCCAACCTCGACCCGAACGACCCCTGGAAGCCCGAGGACTGCGCCTCCATCTTCACCTTCCCGGACGACGAGAAGCTGATCCAGCAGGAGTTCGCGAAGAACGTCCCGTTCGCACTCGCCGTCGCCGAGACCGCACTCCACCCCGACCAGCCGGTCTCCGTCTCCGGCATCGAGGCCCCGGACTTCACCCCTGATGCCTTCACCACGTCGTACGCTCGCGGCGGTGACCAGGAGGTCGCCGTCACCGCCCGCAAGTCGGTGCGGGACAAGGAGCTCAACTACCGCGTCAACGGCGGCCGTACGCACACCGAGGACCTCAAGGCCTGGAAGGGCGGCGAGACCTACGGCGGTGAGGACAACCTCCACTTCGACCAGTACCGCGCCGAGGTCGAGGACGCGCGCGTGGGTGCCAAGGTCGAGGTGTGGTTCACCGGCCGCACCAAGAAGGGCCGCACACAGAGCCCCCACTTCACGTACACCGTCACCGAGCGGGCCAAGGCGAACACCCTCGTCGTCGCCGAAGAGGGAGCCCCCGCGACACAGGCCCAGAAGTACGTCGACGCCCTGAGGGCCAACGGCCGGTCGGCCGTGGTCTGGGACGTCGCCAAGCAGGGCACCCCGCACCCGCTCGGCGTCCTGTCGCACTTCTCCGCGGTCGTGCACTACACCGGCGACCCGGTGCCGTCGGCGGCGACCCAACTCGCCCTGCGCGCCTACCTCAACGAGGGCGGCAAGCTGATCGAGTCCGGTGAGCGCACCGGCTCGAACGTGGACCTCGGGGACGCGCTCTCCGACGACTTCGCGCAGTACTACCTGGGGGCGTACGAACGCCTCTCCGCACCCGGCGCCAGCAGCTTCGCCGGCAGCGGCGCGCTCGACGGCGTGAACACGCCGCTCGCCGCGGCCGACGCCAACCCCCTGGACAAGGCGGGCCGCTACACCGTCACGTCCGACAGTCTGCCCGCCGACGAGTTCCCGCAGTTCAAGAGCGCGGCGGCAGGCAGCTACCCCGGCCTCACCAACCCGTACGCGCCCTTCGAGGGCCAGGGCATGGCGTCGGCGAGCCACGCCGACCAGGACTGGAAGCGGCTGACCCGCACCATCGACCTGACCGGGGTCTCGGCCGCGGACAAGCCGGAGCTGCGGTTCGCGCTCAACTGGAACCTGGAGACCGGCTACGACCACGGGGTCCTGGAAGCGCACACCACCGGCGCCGACGACTGGACCACGCTCCCGGACACGAACGGCAACTCGTCCGCGGCCGTGCCCGCCGAGTGCGGGGCCGGGTTCTTCATCAACGGCCACCCGTTCCTGCGCCACTACCTGACGCAGTCGGCGACCGGCTGCACGGCGTCGGGCACCAGTGGGGCCTGGAACAGCTTCACCGGGTCCTCCAGCGGCTGGAAGCCCGTCTCCTTCGACCTGAGCGCCTACGCGGGCAAGACGGTCGAGGTGTCGCTCAGCTCCATCACCGACCCCTCCAGCGGGGGCCGCGGACTGTTTGCCGACAACGCCCAGCTCGTGATAGGGGGCAACGCCACGCAGACCGAGAGATTCGAGGCCTCGCTGGGCACCTGGAGCGTCGCTCCGGCACCCCCCGGGAGCCCCAACATCACGGGTGACTGGGCCCGCACAGGGGAGCTCTACAAGCCCTACGCGGCCGTCACAGCGCGTGACAGCGTGCTGCTCGGCTTCGGGTTCGAGCATGTACCCGGAAACGCCGAACGGGCCGCTCTTATGGGCGCCTCCCTTGCACATCTGCGCCGCTGACGCTGCGTAATCAGGGCCAAGGTTCCGGTGGCTCGTGCCCCCTACTCGGGGGTACGAGCCACCGTGCCGCTCGGGCCCCCTGTCGATGTCACCCAAAGGCCCTCAGAGAGGTAGGGTCGGAGGCGGTCGGGGACATCCCATACAACTCGCCGGCGTCTGAAACCGGCGTACCAACGAGGAGATCGGTTCGTGACGATCCGCGTAGGCATCAACGGCTTCGGCCGCATCGGGCGCAACTACTTCCGAGCGCTGCTTGAGCAGGGTGCGGACATCGAGATCGTGGCTGTCAACGACCTGGGTGACACCGCGACTACGGCGCACCTCCTGAAGTACGACACCATCCTGGGCCGTCTCAAGGCCGAGGTGTCGCACACCGAGGACACCATCACGGTCGACGGCCACACCATCAAGGTGCTGTCCGAGCGCAACCCCGCCGACATCCCGTGGGGACAGCTCGGCGTCGACATCGTGATCGAGTCGACCGGCATCTTCACCAAGAAGGCCGATGCCGAGAAGCACATCGCCGGTGGCGCGAAGAAGGTCCTCATCTCGGCTCCGGCCAAGGACGAGGACATCACCATCGTGATGGGCGTCAACCAGGACAAGTACGACGCGGCCAACCACCACGTCATCTCGAACGCGTCCTGCACCACCAACTGTGTGGCGCCGATGGCGAAGGTTCTCGACGAGAACTTCGGCATCGTCAAGGGCCTGATGACGACGGTGCACGCGTACACCAACGACCAGCGCATCCTGGACTTCCCGCACTCGGACCTGCGCCGCGCCCGCGCCGCCGCCGAGAACATCATCCCGACCACGACCGGTGCCGCCAAGGCCACCGCTCTGGTCCTTCCGCAGCTCAAGGGCAAGCTCGACGGCATCGCGATGCGCGTCCCGGTCCCGACCGGCTCCGCCACCGACCTCGTCGTCGACCTGCAGCGCGATGTCACCAAGGACGAGGTCAACGCCGCGTTCAAGAAGGCCGCCGACGACGGTGACCTCAAGGGCATCCTCTTCTACACCGAGGACCCGATCGTGTCGTCCGACATCGTCAGCGACCCGGCCTCCTGCACCTTCGACTCCTCCCTGACCATGGTCCAGGAGGGCAAGACGGTGAAGATCCTCGGCTGGTACGACAACGAGTGGGGCTACTCCAACCGCCTCGTCGACCTCACGGTCTTCGTCGGCGGTCAGCTCTGATCACCAGAGCAGGCACCTCGATGTGAGCACAGGGTCCGGACCGCGCAATACTGCGTGGTCCGGGCCTTGTTGCACGTCAGCCCTCTTAAGGAGTCCTGGAGTCCAGCCATGAAGACGATTGACGAACTTCTCGCCGAAGGGGTCGAAGGCAAGCGGGTCTTCGTCCGCGCCGACCTCAATGTGCCGCTCGCCGACGGCACCATCACCGACGACGGCCGCATCCGCGCCGTCCTGCCGACCGTCACCAAGCTCGCCGACGCGGGCGCCAAGGTGATCGTCGCCTCGCACCTCGGCCGCCCCAAGGGTGCCCCGGACCCGCAGTTCTCGCTGCTGCCCGCCGCCGAGCGCCTCGGTGAGCTCCTCGGCAAGCCCGTGGCGTTCGCCCAGGACACCGTCGGCCCCGCCGCGCACGACGCGGTCGACGGCCTGGAGGCCGGCCAGGTCGCCGTCATCGAGAACCTCCGCTTCAACGCGGGCGAGACGTCCAAGGACGACACCGAGCGCGGCGAGTTCGCCGACCAGCTCGCCGCCCTCGCGGACGTCTACGTAGGCGACGGCTTCGGCGCGGTGCACCGCAAGCACGCCTCCGTGTTCGACCTGCCGGCGCGCCTTCCGCACTACGCGGGCTTCCTCATCGCCACCGAGGTCGGCGTCCTGAAGAAGCTCACCGAGGACGTCAAGCGCCCGTACGTCGTCGCGCTCGGCGGCGCCAAGGTCTCCGACAAGCTGGCCGTCATCGACCAGCTGCTCGGCAAGGCCGACCGCCTCCTGATCGGCGGCGGCATGGCGTACACCTTCCTCAAGGCCCAGGGCCACGAGGTCGGCATCTCCCTCCTCCAGGAGGACCAGGTCCCGAAGGTCAAGGAGTACATCAAGCGCGCCGAGGAGAGCGGCGTCGAGCTGGTCCTGCCCGTCGACGTGCTGGTCTCCACCGAGTTCCCGGACCTCAAGACCAAGGCCCCGGCCAACCCCACCACGGTCGCCGCGGACGCCATCCCGGCCGACCAGGAGGGTCTCGACATCGGTCCCGAGACCCGTAAGCTCTACGCCTCGAAGCTCGCCGACGCGGGCACCGTCTTCTGGAACGGCCCGATGGGCGTCTTCGAGCACCCCGACTACGCCGAGGGCACCAAGGCAATCGCCCAGGCACTCCTCGACTCCCCGGCCTTCACGGTCGTCGGCGGTGGCGACTCCGCCGCGGCCGTCCGGACCCTGGGCTTCGACGAGAACGCATTCGGCCACATTTCCACCGGCGGCGGCGCCTCCCTCGAATACCTCGAGGGCAAGACGCTCCCCGGCCTCGCCGCACTGGAGAACTGACACCTGATGACTACGCGTACCCCGCTGATGGCGGGCAACTGGAAGATGAACCTCAACCACCTCGAGGCCATCGCCCACGTCCAGAAGCTCGCCTTCGCCCTGGCCGACAAGGACTACGAGGCCGTCGAGGTCGCCGTCCTGCCCCCCTTCACCGACCTGCGCTCGGTGCAGACCCTGGTCGACGGCGACAAGCTCAAGATCAAGTACGGCGCCCAGGACATCTCGGCCCACGACACCGGTGCCTACACCGGTGAGATCTCGGGCCCGATGCTCTCGAAGCTGAAGTGCACGTTCGTGGCCGTGGGCCACTCCGAGCGCCGTCAGTACCACGACGAGACCGACGAGATCTGCAACGCCAAGGTGAAGGCCGCCTACCGGCACGGCCTGACCCCGATCCTCTGCATCGGCGAGGGCCTGGACATCCGTGAGGCCGGCCAGCAGATCGAGTACACCCTGGCCCAGCTCGACGGCGGTCTGAAGGACCTCCCCGCCGAGCAGGCCGAGTCCATCGTGATCGCGTACGAGCCGGTGTGGGCCATCGGCACCGGCAAGGTCGCGACCCCCGAGGACGCCCAGGAGGTGTGCGGCGCGATCCGCGGCCGCCTCGCCGAGCTGTACTCGCAGGAGCTCGCCGACAAGGTGCGCATCCAGTACGGCGGCTCCGTGAAGTCCGGCAACGTGGCCGCGATCATGGCGCAGCCCGACGTCGACGGCGCCCTGGTGGGCGGCGCGGCGCTCGACACGGACGAGTTCGTCAAGATCGTCCGCTTCCGCGACCAGTGAGTATGCGGTAGCGCCGATACGTCGTACCCTTGCGGGGGCCGGGCGGCTTCTCCTTCAGAGGCATCCGGCCCCCGTCGTCGATACAGAGTCGATTCAGATCCGAGGAAGTTGGTCCAGCCGTGGTTATGGGGTTCTCGATCGCCCTGATCGTCTTCAGCCTGCTGATGATGCTTCTTGTCCTGATGCACAAGGGCAAGGGCGGCGGTCTTTCCGACATGTTCGGTGGCGGCATGCAGTCCTCCGTCGGCGGATCGTCGGTCGCCGAGCGCAACCTCGACCGCATCACTGTCGTGGTCGGTCTTCTCTGGTTCGCGTGCATTGTCGTGCTCGGCCTGTTGATGAAGGTGAACAACTGACCGCGAAAGCGGCTTGATTGCCACCTTGCGAAAGCTTCGCTTAAAGCCCCATGTACGGTGCGCGCTCACGAGCGCGGATTATCATGGGGCTTGCGTGTCGGGGTGAGGGTGTAACTCCGAACACTGGACGCGCGTTGGGCCTTACGTAGACTGAGGCGCCCGCAGCAGCACCATCACGCAGGGAGTTACGACCGTGGCAAGTGGCAACGCGATCCGAGGAAGTCGGGTCGGGGCGGGGCCGATGGGCGAGGCCGAGCGCGGTGAGTCCGCGCCGCGACTGCGCATCTCCTTCTGGTGCTCCAACGGACACGAGACGGTGCCCAGCTTCGCCAGCGACGCGCAGGTCCCCGATACTTGGGACTGCCCCCGCTGCGGCTTCCCGGCTGGTCAGGACCGGGACAACCCGCCGGACCCGCCCCGCACCGAGCCGTACAAGACGCACCTGGCGTATGTACGTGAGCGGCGCAGCGATGCGGACGGCGAGGCGATTCTCGCGGAGGCGCTCGCCAAACTGCGGGGCGAGATCTAGGACTTGCGACGGGGCCGGACATCTTCGGATGTCCGGCCGCTGTGCTTTTCACGGAGTCGTCCGGCTTTCACGCTTTCACGTGAGGTTTACCGGCACGTGTCCGGACAGACAGCTCCAGACATCTCATACCGGGCCCTGATCAATTAGGTTGGAACGTGCAGCGGGGCAAGGTACGTACACAGGTACGAGAGAAGGCTGAAGTCCGAGATGAACGCAGAAAGCCGCGCCAGGCTCAACCAGACGCCCGAGTGGGCGGCGATCGGCAAGCACCGGGAGCAGCTGGGGGAGGTGCAGCTGCGTGAGCTGTTCGCCAAGGATCCGGCGCGCGGCACGGCGTACACGCTCCAGGTCGGCGACCTGCACGTCGACTACTCCAAGCACCTCGTCACGGACGAGACGCTGACCCTCCTGCGCGAGCTTGCCGCGGCCACCGATGTCTTCGGCCTGCGGGACGCCATGTTCCGTGGCGAGAAGATCAACACCACCGAGGACCGCGCGGTCCTGCACACCGCGCTGCGCGCCCCGCGGGACGCGGCCGTCGAGGTCGACGGCGAGAACGTCGTGCCTGCCGTGCACGCCGTGCTCGACAAGATGGCCGTCTTCGCGGACAAGGTCCGCTCCGGCGAGTGGACCGGGCACACCGGCAAGCGCATCAAGAACATCGTGAACGTCGGCATCGGCGGCTCGGACCTCGGCCCCGCCATGGCGTACGAGGCGCTGCGGTCCTTCACCGACCGTGATCTCACCGTGCGCTTCGTGTCGAACGTCGACGGCGCCGACCTGCACGAGGCCGTGCGGGACCTGGACCCGGCCGAGACGCTGTTCATCATCGCCTCGAAGACGTTCACCACGATCGAGACGATCACGAACGCGACCTCCGCGCGCGACTGGCTCCTGACCGGCCTGCGCGCCGACCAGAGCGCGGTCGCCAAGCACTTCGTGGCCCTGTCGACGAACGGCGGGAAGGTCTCCGACTTCGGCATCGACACGGCCAACATGTTCGAGTTCTGGGACTGGGTCGGCGGCCGCTACTCTTTCGACTCCGCGATCGGCCTCTCGCTGATGATCGCGATCGGCCCGGACGCCTTCCGCGAGATGCTCGACGGCTTCCACCTCGTCGACGAGCACTTCCGCACCGCCCCCGCCGAGTCCAACGTGCCGCTGCTCCTTGGGCTGTTGGGCATCTGGTACGGCAACTTCCACGACGCCCAGTCACACGCGGTCCTGCCGTACTCGCACTACCTCTCCAAGTTCACCGCCTATCTCCAGCAGCTGGACATGGAGTCCAACGGCAAGTCCGTCGGCCGTGACGGCGAGCCGGTCGACTGGCAGACCGGACCGGTCGTCTGGGGCACGCCGGGCACCAACGGCCAGCACGCGTACTACCAACTCATCCACCAGGGCACGAAGTTGATCCCGGCCGACTTCATCGGCTTCGCCGAGCCCGTCGCCGATCTGCTGCCGGGTCTGGTCGCCCAGCACGACCTCCTGATGGCCAACTTCTTCGCGCAGACGCAGGCGTTGGCCTTCGGCAAGACGCCCGACGAGGTACGCGCCGAGGGTGTGCCGGACGAACTCGTCCCGCACAAGACGTTCAAGGGCAACCACCCGACGACGACGATCCTCGCCAAGGACCTGACGCCGTCGGTTCTCGGCCAACTCATCGCGCTCTACGAACACAAGGTGTTCGTGCAGGGCGCCGTGTGGAACATCGACTCCTTCGACCAGTGGGGCGTCGAGCTCGGCAAGGTTCTCGCCAAGCGCATCGAGCCCGCCCTGACCGAGGGCGCGGACGTGCCGGACCTCGACGGTTCGACGACGGCGCTTGTCGCCAAGTACCGGACGCTGCGCGGGCGTTGAGCCGCTGAAACAGTACGGCCCGGTCCGCCAGGGAGGTGGACCGGGCCGCAGTGCTGTGTGCGCCGTTCAGGGAGAAGCCGGCGGATACAGATCGCGCGGCAGCTGCGCGGCCGCGGCGGCGTCGAGCAGCCACAGCGTCCGCGACCTGCCGTACGCGCCCGCGGCGGGCGCCTGTACCTCGCCCGCGCCCGACAGGGCGATCGCCGCGGCGTTCGCCTTGTCCTCGCCGGCCGCGAGCAGCCACACCTCACGGGCCGCCCGGATCGCCGGGAGTGTGAGCGTGATGCGAGTGGGCGGCGGCTTGGGCGCGCCGTGCACGCCGACCACCGTCCGCTCCGTCTCGCGGACCGCGGGCAACTCCGGGAAGAGCGAGGCGACATGGGTGTCCGGGCCGACGCCAAGCATCAGCACGTCGAACGTCGGCACCGGGACACCCGTGGCGGCAGCCACTGATTGATAATGCTCGGGCCCCGCAGCCGCGGTGAGCTCGGCCGCGTACATCCCGGCCGCCGCGTCCACCTCGTAGGCACCGTCCGAGGCGGGCATCGGATGCACCCGGGCCGGGTTCAGGGGCACCGAGTCGAGCAGTGCCTCCTTGGCCTGGGTGTAGTTGCGCTCCGGGTCGCCGTCCGGCAGGAAGCGCTCGTCGCCCCACCACAGGTCCAGGCGCGACCAGTCGATCGCGTCCTTCGCCGGGGAGGAACTCAGCGCCGCAAGGAGGCCGTTGCCGTTGCGGCCGCCGGTGAGGACCACCGACGCGTAGCCGCGGGCGGCCTGCGCGTCGACGATCTTCGTGATGAGGCGGGCCGCCGCGGCCTGCGCCATCAGTTCCTTGTCGCGGTGCACGACCAGCTGCGGGGCCGCGCTCACTTCGCCGCCGCCTTCTTGGCCGCGGTCTTCTTCGCCGGGGCCGCCTTCTTGGCCGCCTCGGCGGGCTCCTCCACCGCGGGAACCGACGTCTGCTCGGCCGGCTCGCCCAGGCGGTCCACGCCGAACTTCAGCGCGGACGCGTAGGTGTCGTCCGGGTCGAGACGGCGCAGCTCCTCGGCGATCAGCTCGGCCGTCTCGCGGCGCTTGAGCGCCACCGCACGGTCGGGCTGCCCCTGCATGGAGAGCGTGGCCAGCGAGCCGTCGGCGCGGCCGAGCACGATGGGACCGCAGTCGGTGTCCATGCGTACGCCGGTCAGGCCGGGGCCCGAGGAGAGCGAGCGCTTGACGGGGACGCCGAGCCGGTCGGCGAGCCACATGGCGAGCAGCTCGCAGCTCGGGTTGAACTCCTCGCCCTCCACCTCGACCGAGGTCACCTTGCAGGTGATCTGGTCGAGCGCCGCCGCGAGCATCGAGCGCCACGGGGTGATCCGGGTCCAGGACAGGTCCGTGTCGCCGGGGCTGTAGGCGTCGGCGCGCGCGGTCAGCTCGTGGATCGGCTGCTCGGCGGCGTACGTGTCCGTGACGCGGCGCTGGGCGAGTGCGCCCAGCGGGTCCTTGGCCGGGTTGAGCGGCGCGTTGACCGGCCACCACACGACCACGGGGGCGTCGGGGAGCAGCAGCGGCAGGACGACCGACTGGGCGTGGTTGATGACCTCGCCGTACAGCCGCAGGATCACCGTCTCGCCGGTGCCCGCGTCCGCGCCGACCCGCACCTCGGCGTCGAGGCGCGACGTCGTGCGGTCGCGGGGCGAGCGCGCGGCGCGCTTGATGACGACCAGCGTGCGCGAAGGGTGCTCGCGGGACGCTTCGTTGGCGGCCTTCAGGGCGTCGTAGGCGTTCTCCTCGTCGGTGACGATGACGAGAGTGAGCACCATGCCGACGGCCGGGGTGCCAATCGCCCGGCGGCCCTTCACGAGCGCCTTGTTGATCTTGCTGGACGTGATGTCCGTCAGGTCGATCCTCATGGGCGACGCCAGCTCCGTCCGTCTCGTGCGAGCATTTCGTCCGCCTCGGTCGGGCCCCAGGTCCCGGACGAATACTGCGCGGGCTTGCCGTGCTTGTCCCAGTACTCCTCGATCGGGTCGAGGATGTTCCAGGAGAGCTCGACCTCCTCCGTGCGCGGGAAGAGGTTGGCGTCGCCGAGCAGGACGTCCAGGATCAGGCGCTCGTACGCCTCCGGGCTGGACTCGGTGAAGGACTCGCCGTACGCGAAGTCCATCGACACGTCGCGGATCTCCATCGAGGTGCCGGGTACCTTGGAGCCGAACCGGACCGTGATGCCCTCGTCGGGCTGGACGCGGATGACGATCGCGTTCTGGCCCAGTTCCTCCGTCGCCGTGTGGTCGAAGGGGGAGTGGGGCGCGCGCTGGAAGACGACCGCGATCTCCGTGACGCGGCGGCCCAGACGCTTGCCGGTGCGCAGGTAGAACGGGACGCCCGCCCAGCGGCGGTTGTCCACCTCCAGCTTGATGGCCGCGTAGGTGTCGGTCTTCGACTTGGGGTCGATGCCGTCTTCCTGGAGGTAGCCGACGGCCTTCTCGCCGCCCTGCCACCCCGCGGCGTACTGCCCGCGGACCGTGCTCTCGCCGAGGTCCTTGGGCAGCTTCACGGCGCCGAGGACCTTCGCCTTCTCGGCGACCAGGGCGTCCGCGTCGAAGGAGGCGGGCTCCTCCATCGCGGTCAGCGCCATCAGCTGGAGCAGGTGGTTCTGGATGACGTCACGGGCGGCGCCGATGCCGTCGTAGTAGCCGGCGCGGCCGCCGATGCCGATGTCCTCGGCCATCGTGATCTGGATGTGGTCCACGTACGACCGGTTCCAGATCGGCTCGAACATCTGGTTGGCGAAGCGGAGCGCCAGGATGTTCTGGACGGTCTCCTTGCCGAGGTAGTGGTCGATCCGGAACACCTGGTCCGGGTCGAACACCTCGTGCACGATCGCGTTGAGTTCCTTGGCGGACGCCAGGTCGTGCCCGAAGGGCTTCTCGATGACCCCGCGGCGCCAGGAGCCCTCGGGAGCGTCCGCGAGCCCGTGCTTCTTGAGCTGCTGGACGACCTGGGGGAAGAACTTCGGCGGCACGGAGAGGTAGAAGGCGAAGTTGCCGCCCGTGCCCTGCGCCTTGTCGAGGTCCTGGATGGTGGCCTTGAGCTGCTCGAAGGCGTCGTCGTCGTCGAAGTTGCCCTGGACGAAGCGCATGCCCTGGATGAGCTGCTGCCAGACCTCCTCGCGGAAGGGCGTGCGCGCGTGCTCCTTGACCGCGTCGTGCACCTCCTGCGCGAAGTCCTCGTCCTGCCACTCGCGGCGGGCGAAACCAATGAGGGAGAAGCCCGGCGGAAGAAGGCCTCGGTTGGCGAGGTCGTAGACAGCGGGCATCAGCTTTTTACGGGACAAATCGCCCGTGACGCCAAAGATGACCAGGCCCGACGGCCCCGCGATACGCGGGAGCCGTCGGTCTGCGGCGTCACGCAGCGGATTGCTGCTTGACAAGATGGTCAGCCCTCCGAAGGGGTGAGGCGCTTGAGCTCCGCCTCGGTGGACTTGAGCAGGTCGTTCCAGGACGCCGCGAACTTCTCGACGCCCTCGTCCTCGAGCAGCTGCACCACGTCGTCGTAGCTGATGCCGAGCTTCTCGACGGCCTCGATCTCGCCGCGCGAGGCGTCGTACGTCCCGGCCACGGTGTTGCCCGTGATCTGGCCGTGGTCGGCGGTGGCCTCCAGGGTCGCCTCCGGCATCGTGTTCACCGTGTTCGGCGCGACCAGGTCGTCGACGTACAGGGTGTCCTTGTACGCCGGGTCCTTGACGCCGGTCGAGGCCCACAGCGGACGCTGCTTGTTGCCCTGCGCCTTGTCGAGCGCGGCCCAGCGGTCGGACGAGAAGACCTCTTCGTACGCCTCGTACGCGAGACGGGCGTTGGCGAGCGCGGCCTTGCCCTTGGCGGACTTGGCCTCGTCGGTGCCGAGCGCGTCCAGGCGCTTGTCGATCTCGGTGTCCACGCGGGACACGAAGAAGGACGCCACCGAGTGGATCTTGGAGAGGTCCAGGCCCGCGGCCTTCGCCTTCTCCAGGCCCGCCAGGTACGCGTCCATGACCTCGCGGTAGCGCTCGAGGGAGAAGATCAGCGTCACGTTCACGCTGATGCCCTTGCCGATGACCTCGGTGATCGCGGGCAGGCCCGCCTTCGTCGCCGGGATCTTGATGAGCGTGTTCGGGCGGTCCACCAGCCAGGCGAGCTGCTTGGCCTCGGCGACGGTCGCCTCGGTGTTGTGCGCCAGGCGCGGGTCGACCTCGATCGACACGCGGCCGTCCTGGCCCGTCGCGTCGAAGACCGGGCGCAGGATGTCGGCGGCGTCACGGACGTCCGCCGTCGTGATCATGCGGATGGCCTCTTCGACGGTGACCTTGCGGGCGGCGAGGTCGGTGAGCTGCTGCTCGTAGCCGTCGCCGCTGCTGATCGCCTTCTGGAAGATCGACGGGTTCGTCGTGACACCCACGACGTGGCTCTGGTCGATCAGCTCGGCGAGGTTGCCGGACGTGATCCGCTTGCGCGACAGGTCGTCCAGCCAGATCGCGACGCCTTCGTCGGAGAGGCGCTTGAGTGCGTCTGTCATGAGGATTACATCTCCTACTTGGTCGTATGTCGGCGTCAGCGCTGAGCGGCGTCGATCGATTCCCGGGCGGAGGCCACCACGTGATCGGCGGTGAACCCGAACTCGCGGAAGAGCACCTTGCCGTCGGCCGACGCACCGAAGTGCTCCAGCGAGACGATGCGCCCGGCGTCACCCACGAAGCGGTGCCAGGTCAGGCCGATGCCCGCCTCGACCGCCACGCGCGCCTTGACGGACGGCGGAAGCACGCTGTCGCGGTACTCCTTGTCCTGCGCCTCGAACCACTCGACGCACGGCATCGAGACGACGCGCGTGGGAACGCCCGCGGCCTGGAGCTGCTCGCGCGCCTCGACGGCGAGCTGCACCTCGGAGCCGGTGCCGATGAGGACGACCTCGGGAGTGCCGCCGTCGGCCTCGAACAGGACGTAACCGCCCTTGACGGCGCCCTCGGTGACCTCGCGGTCGTACGTCGGCACGCCCTGACGGGTCAGCGCGAGGCCGTGCGGGGCGCCCTTGCCGAACTCCTTGGTGTAGCGCTTGAGGATCTCGCGCCACACGATGGCGGTCTCGTTCGCGTCCGCCGGGCGGACCACGTTCAGGCCCGGGATGGCGCGCAGCGAGGCCAGGTGCTCGACCGGCTGGTGCGTCGGGCCGTCCTCGCCGAGACCGATGGAGTCGTGCGTCCACACGTACGTCACCGGAAGGTGCATCAGCGCGGACAACCGGACGGCGTTGCGCATGTAGTCGGAGAACACCAGGAAGGTGCCGCCGAAGATGCGGGTGTTGCCGTGCAGCGCGATGCCGTTCATCTCCGCGGCCATGGAGTGCTCGCGGATGCCGAAGTGGATCGTGCGGCCGTACGGGTCGGCCTCCGGCAGCGGGTTGCCCGCGGGGAGGAACGACGACGTCTTGTCGATCGTGGTGTTGTTCGAGCCCGCGAGGTCGGCGGAGCCGCCCCACAGCTCGGGGATCACCGCGCCGAGCGCCTGAAGGACCTTGCCGGACGCGGCACGCGTCGCGACGCCCTTGCCCGCCTCGAAGACCGGGAGCTTCTCCTCCCAGCCCTGCGGGAGCTCGCCCGCGGCGATGCGGTCGAAGTCGGCGGCGCGCTCGGGGGAAGCGGTGCGCCAGGCGGCGAAGCCCTTCTCCCACTCGGCCTTGGCGTCACGGCCGCGGTCGAGCGCGGCACGGGTGTGCGCCAGGACCTCGTCGGCGACCTCGAAGTTCTGCTCCGGGTCGAAGCCGAGGACGCGCTTGGTGGCCGCGACCTCTTCGTCGCCGAGCGCCGAGCCGTGCGCGGCCTCGGTGTTCTGCGCGTTCGGCGCGGGCCAGGCGATGATCGAGCGCATGGCGATGAAGGAGGGGCGCTCCGTCTCGGCCTTCGCGGCCAGGATCGCCTTGTAGAGGGCGGCCGGGTCGAGGTCGCCGTTCTCCTTGGGCTCCACGCGCTGGACGTGCCAGCCGTAGGCCTCGTACCGCTTCATGGTGTCTTCGGAGACCGCGGTCTCCGTGTCGCCCTCGATGGAGATGTGGTTGTCGTCCCACAGCAGTACGAGGTTGCCGAGCTTCTGGTGCCCGGCCAGCGAGGACGCCTCTCCGGAGATGCCCTCCTGGAGACAGCCGTCACCGGCGATCGCGAAGATGTGGTGGTCGAACGGCGACTCGCCCGAGGCGGTCTCCGGGTCGAACAGGCCACGCTCGTAACGGGAGGCCATCGCCATGCCCACGGCGTTCGCGACACCCTGGCCGAGCGGGCCCGTCGTCGTCTCCACGCCCGTGGTGTGCCCGTACTCCGGGTGGCCGGGGGTCTTGGAACCCCAGGTGCGGAAGGCCTTCAGGTCATCGAGCTCCAGGCCGAAGCCGGCCAGGTAGAGCTGGATGTAGAGGGTCAGGGACGAGTGGCCCGCGGAGAGAACGAACCGGTCGCGGCCGGTCCACTCGGCGTCCGCGGGGTCGTGCCGCATCACCTTCTGGAAGAGGGTGTACGCGGCGGGCGCGAGGCTCATGGCCGTACCAGGATGGCCGTTGCCGACCTTCTGTACTGCGTCCATGGCCAGGACGCGGGCGGTGTCAACAGCCCGCTGGTCCAGTTCGGTCCACTCGAGGTCTGTGGTGGTCGGCTTGGTGCTCACCCTGAGTCAGGGCTCCTCTCCACATGTCGAATGCCGGCGATGTAGATCCCACCGGCCGATGTCGAGCCTACCGCTGTAAAGACGTGCATTTTTTCGAGTCATTCCAGAGTGCCGGGGTGTGCCGGTATCCGCCTCCCGAAAGGGATCCACGGTGTTCACCATGTGATCTCGGAGCCGCTCATCTGGACTTTCAGAACGAGTGCCGGACCGCTCATCTGAACGGGTGTCGGGCCGTGTTTCGGGCCGCTCAACACGCCGCTCAACACGACCCCACCCCCGCGAAGGGCGAGGTATGGGCAACGTCTACAGTGGCGTGGTACGCGCGAGCCTTTACCGGAACTTCATGTCTGAACGTCCGACGCGGCTTGCTGGGAAGTCTCTGTCAGGGGTGTGCGTGACGGCCGTTGAATCCCGTCCAGCGGGAGCAATTGGGACGAGCTCTAGCCCAAGCCACCGGCCGCTCGGGGCCCGTGTCATGGCGTTCGTGGCGCTGACCAAGCCGCGAATCATCGAGCTCCTCCTGATCACCACCGTTCCGGTGATGTTCCTCGCCGAACAGGGGGTACCCGACCTCTGGCTGGTCTTCGTGACCTGCCTGGGCGGCTACCTGTCGGCGGGCGGCGCCAACGCGCTCAACATGTACATCGACCGGGACATCGACGCGCTGATGGACCGTACGTCCCAGCGGCCTCTGGTCACGGGAATGGTCAGCCCGCGCGAGTGCCTCGTGTTCGGCGTCGGCCTCGCGGTCGCCTCGACGCTGCTGTTCGGCCTCGTCGTCAACTGGCTGTCCGCCTGGCTCGCCCTGGGCGCACTGCTCTTCTACGTGGTCGTCTACACGATGATCCTGAAGCGCCGTACGTCGCAGAACATCGTCTGGGGCGGCATCGCGGGCTGCATGCCGGTCCTCATCGGCTGGTCCTCGGTCACGAACTCGCTGTCGTGGGCGCCGGTCATCCTCTTCCTCGTCATGTTCTTCTGGACGCCGCCGCACTACTGGCCGCTGTCCATGAAGGTCAAGGACGACTACGCGCGCGTGGGCGTTCCGATGCTCCCGGTCGTCGCGTCGAACAAAGTGGTCGCCCGTCAGATCGTCCTCTACAGCTGGGTGATGGTCGCCGTCTCGCTGCTGCTTCAGCCCCTCGGCTACACCGGCTGGTTCTACACGGTGGTGGCCTTCGTGACCGGCGGCTGGTGGCTGTGGGAGGCGCACGGCCTGCAGAACCGCGCCAAGGCCGAGGTCACGGGCGGCAAGCTCAAGGAGATGCGGCTCTTCCACTGGTCGATCACCTATGTCTCGCTGCTGTTCGTGGCGGTCGCGGTGGACCCCTTCCTGCGCTGAGCGTTTCGGGCTTCGCCGACGGGCGGGGCACGTGGTGTTGAACGCCACGTGCCCCGCCCGTCGCCAGTTGATCTACCCGTCGGTAGCATCCTGCTCATGGCAGAGACGCAGCAGGTTGAGGACAGCAAGCAGGCCGCGCGCGCCGAGCGGAAGGCCGCCAAGCTGGCCAAGCAGATCGGCACCTTCACGCGGGCGCACGGCGGTGCCGAGGCGCAGGTCGCGTACATCGGGCACGAGGGCACCCGCATCGTCCTGGTCGGCGAGGACGGCGGCTGGGGCGACCTGGTGGCGCCCACCTACGCGATCGCGCAGAGCGCCGTCGAGAAGGCCGGGATCACGGTCCACGAGGACTTCGACGGCGACTTCGCGGCCAAGGTGAAGACCGGCCCCTACGAGTGGTCGCGCATGGCGGGCATTCAGCTCGGTGGTCCGAGCAACGGCTGAGCGTCCCGCACGTCCCGCCGCGGACAGACTGGCCAAAAGCAACACCTGACGCCCGGGTCACCCGTTAGGACCGTAGGAGCACGGTCCGCCTACAGGGAGCCCGGATGATCGAAACGCCGTCCCTGGTGGACCAGTACTGCCATGGTGTGCTGCGTACGGAGCTGGGCCTCGGCACCTTCGAGGCCCACCTCGGCCGCGGCGAGGGGCCTCCCGCGCCCGGCACCACCTTCTTCGACACCCAGACGGGCTTCGCCGTACGCCGCTGGTGCCCCCCGCTGCTCGGTCTCGAACCGCACTGCACGCCCGCGCGCTACCTCGCCCGCCGTCGCGAGCTGGGTGTACTGGAGTCGGGGCGGCGGCTGCTGCGGGGGAGCGGCATCACGACGTATCTCGTGGACACGGGGCTGCCCGGCGATCTGACGGGTCCGGGCGAGATGGCGTCCACCGGCGACGCGGAGGCCCACGAGATCGTCCGCCTGGAATTACTGGCCGAACAGGTGGCCGACACCTCCGGCACGGTCGACTCGTTCCTGGCCAATCTCGCCGAGTCCGTGCACGCGGCCGCCGCGAACGCCGTCGCCTTCACCTCCGTCGCGGGCGTGCGGCGCTCTCTCGCGCTGGCCCCCGAACCGCCGGGACCCGGCGAGGTGCGGGGCGCGGCGGGCCGCTGGCTCGCCGGGCGGCAGGTGGGCGGCGCGCTCCAGGACCCCGTACTGCTCAGGCATCTGCTGTGGATCGCCGTCGCGTCGGGGCGTCCGCTGCAACTGCACGCGGGGGCGGGCGACCCGCAGGGGTACTTCGGGGGCTTCGCGCGGGCGACCGCGGGTCTTGGCACCGACCTGGTCCTGCTGCACGGCTATCCGTACCACCGCAATGCCGCGGACCTCGCGGGTGTCTTCCCGCACGTGTACGCCGATCTGGGGCCCGCCCTGGTGCGCACAGGCGCCCGCGCCGCCGCCGTGCTCGCGGAGATCCTGGAGCTGGCGCCCTTCGGCAAGCTGCTGTTCTCCAGCGGCGCGCACGGGCTTCCCGAGCTGCACGTGGTGGGCGCGCGGCTCTTCGGGGAGGCGCTGGGGCGCGTGCTCGGCGGGTGGGTCGCGGAGGGGGCGTGGTCGCTGCCGGACGCGCAGCGGGTGGCGGGGCTCGTCGCGGCGGGCAACGCCGGGCGCGTGTACGGCCTTTCGGAGAGCTGACGCGGCGGTGCTTCAGACCGCCGACAGCTGGGAGTCGCCGGTCTGGGACGGGACCTCCGCCGTCGTGTACGGGCGTTCGCGCAGCGAGAGCAGGACGCGCATCACGCCGATCCAGACCACGCACGAGCCGAACATGTGCAGGCCGACCAGGACCTCGGGCAGGTCCGTGAAGTACTGGACGTAGCCGATCGCGCCCTGCGCGAGCAGGATCAGGAACAGGTCGCGGGTGCGGTGCAGGGGGCCCTTGGGGGCGTCGACCGCCTTGAGGACGAACCACAGCGCGAACGTCAGCGTCACCACGATCCAGGCGAGCACGGCGTGCAGCTTGCTGACCGTCTCCCAGTCGAAGCCCATCCGCGGCACCTCGCTGGAGTCACCTGCGTGCGGCCCGGAGCCCGTCACGACCGTGCCGACCGCGATGAGCAGCACGGACGCCGCGATCAGGAACCACACCAGCTGCGCGACGGCCTTGCCGACCAGCGGGCGTGCGTCGCCGTCGCCCTCGCGGGTGCGCTGCCACATCGTGACGGCGACCGCGATCAGGGCGGTGGAGAGCAGGAAGTGCGCCGCGACCGTGTACGGGTTCAGGCCGACGAGCACGACGATGCCGCCGAGCACGGCGTTGCCCATGACCAGCCAGAACTGGATCCAGCCGAGCCGCGTCAGGCTGCGCCGCATCGGCTTCTGCGAGCGGGCCGTGATGATCGCCCAGCCGACGGCCGCGCACAGCACGTACGTCAGCATGCGGTTGCCGAACTCGATGAATCCGTGGAAGCCCATCTCGCTGGTGGCGGTGAGGGATTCGTCGGTGCACTTGGGCCAGGTCGGGCAGCCGAGGCCCGAGCCGGTGAGGCGGACGGCGCCGCCGGTGACCACGATGCACACCGTCATCGCGAGCGAGATGAGGGCGGCGTGCCGGACGGTCCGCTGCTGCGGGGTCCAGCGTTCGGCGATGAAGGCGAGCGGGTTACGCACGGCGGAGACGGCGTCGGCTCGGGTCACGTTTGGCACGGGGACCATCGTAGGGGGCCGCTTGTGCACGGCTTCACGAGGGGGACGTATCCGGTGCTTCTGTGACGCGGCTTACGCCGGTTCCTACTCCCAGCGGAAGAACTTCCCGGCCGCGCCGAGCCCGAGCACCGCCCAGACCGCAAGGATCGCGAGGTTCCCCCACGGCATCCCCGCACCGTCCTGCAGCACGTCGCGCAGGCCGTCCGAGAGGGCCGAGATCGGCAGCAGGCCGAGCACCGACTGGGCCGCGTCCGGGAACTTGTCCAGGGGCACGATGACCCCGCCGCCCACAAGGAGCAGCAGGAAGACCAGGTTCGCGGCGGCGAGCGTCGCCTCCGCCTTCAGGGTGCCCGCCATCAGCAGGCCGAGCCCGGAGAAGGCCGCGGTGCCCAGGATCAGGAGGAGCAGTACGGCGAAGGGGTTGCCCTGCGGCGACCAGCCGAGCGCGAAGGCGATCAGCGTCAGGAGCACGATCTGCAGGACCTCGGTGACCAGCACCGACAGGGTTTTCGCGGCCATCAGCGCCCAGCGGGGCAGGGGCGAGGCGCCGAGCCGCTTGAGCACGCCGTAGCGGCGCTCGAAGCCCGTGGCGATGGCCTGCCCGGTGAACGCCGTCGACATCACGGCGAGCGCGAGGATGCCGGGCGCGAGGAAGTCCACGGCTTCACCCTTGCCCGTGTCGACGATGTCGACCGCGCTGAACAGCACGAGCAGCAGAGTCGGGATCACGACGGTGAGCAGCAGCTGTTCGCCGTTGCGCAGCAGCATCTTCGTCTCGAGCGCCGCCTGTGCGGCGATCATGCGGGGGAGCGGGGCTGCGCCCGGCTTCGGTGTGTACGTACCGGCGGCGCTCATCCGCGCAGCTCCTTGCCTGTGAGCTCCAGGAAGACGTCTTCCAGGGTGTGGCGTTCGACGGCGATCTTCTCCGGCATCACGCCGTGCTGCGCGCACCAGGAGGTGACCGTGGCGAGCAGCTGCGGGTCGACCGTGCCGCTCACGCGGTAGGCGCCCGGGGTGAGTTCGGCCGCGGCGGAGTCCGGCGGGAGCGCCTTGAGGAGGGAGCCGACGTCGAGTCCGGGGCGCCCCGAGAAGCGCAGGGTGTTCTCTGCGCCGCCGCGGCACAACTCCTCCGGTGTGCCCTCGGCGATGACCTGGCCCGCGTCGATGATCGCGACCTCGTCGGCGAGCTGTTCGGCCTCGTCCATGTGGTGCGTGGTGAGGATGACGCTGACGCCGTCGGCGCGCAGATCGCGTACGAGATCCCAGGTGGCCCGGCGTGCCTGCGGGTCCAGGCCCGCGGTCGGCTCGTCCAGGAAGACCAGTTCGGGCCGTCCGACCACGGCCATCGCGAGCGCGAGGCGCTGCTGCTGGCCGCCGGACAGGCGCCGATAGGTGGTGCGTCCGCAGCTCTCCAGGCCGAGGCGCTCGATCAGCGTGCCCACGTGCAGCGGGTGCGCGTGCAGCTTCGCCATGTGGCGCAGCATCTCGTCGGCGCGTGCGCCGGAGTAGACGCCGCCGGACTGGAGCATCACGCCGATGCGGGGGCGCAGCGCGCCGGCCTCGCGGACCGGGTCGAGGCCGAGGACGCGGACGGTGCCCGCGTCCGGCCTGCGATAGCCCTCGCAGGTCTCGATCGTGGTGGTCTTGCCGGCGCCGTTCGGGCCGAGGACCGCGGTGACGGTGCCCGCGCGGACCCGGAGGTCGAGGCCGTCCACCGCGGTCTTCTTGCCGTACCGCTTGACCAGTCCCGTGACCTGGACGACGGACTCATTTCCCATGGCGGGAAGTCTAGAGAGGCCGATGAGGGCCGCGGGCAGGGGGCTGTCAGCCCGCCCACTCGGCCCGTGAGCGGTGGGTGTCCAGCCACCGCTGTGCGTACGCGACCGCGTCGGTCACCGGGAAGAGCCGGGCCGTCGCCGCGCCCACCGTGCCCCGCAGCACGGGGCGGTCGCGCTCGAAGTCCGAGCCGAGTTCGTCGAAGCGCTCCTCGGAGATGGAGGTCTCGCGCACGGTCGTCCAGCGGCGGCCCTGCGGGGTCATCACCGCGAAGGAGTTCTCGGCCTCGGGGGCGGGGAGGCGGTACTCGGCCAGGTGGAAGGCGGTGCAGGAGTCGAATCCCGCGCCGAGGAGCAGCACCCGGGCGCCCGATTCCTCCAGGCGGGCCAGCGGGCTGCGCTCGCCGAGGCGGCAGTCCAGTGCGTGCCCGTCCAGGAGGGCCTCGGCGCGAGGGCCGACGGCGGCGAAGGAGGTCTGCGGGTGGGCGCTGCGCAGGGCGCCCGGCCAGCTCCGTACGGTCTCGGGGATCACGCCGACGCCTCGGGTGGGGGTGGTGCGCGGGTCGTAGGCGGGCATCGAGGCGCGGACCTGGGGCCACCAGGACTCGGGAACGGGCGGGTTCTCCCACTCGGCGGGGTCGGAGTTGTCGCCGGACTGCGTGGGGACCACCAGGGTGCCCTTTTGGCCCAGTGCGTCCAGCAGTGCCTGGACGACCGCGACAGGGCCGCCGCAGACCCAGCCGAGCGCGCTCAGCGAGGAGTGCACGAGGAGGGTCTCACCGGGGCTCACACCGAGCTCGCGGAGGTCGGCCGCGAGGGTCGCTCGCGTGCACAAAGGGCCGGTGGGAGGGGGTGTCGGCATGGTCAGGGAGTCTGGTCGCCCCGGCCCGCGAGCGCCACCGATTTGATCGATCAGTGATCATTTCCGCAGGTCAGCTTAGGTATGCCTAAGTGATGCAGCGCACCGGACCGTGATCCGGACGCGGGTTGTCAGGCTCTGAGGAATTACGCAACAATGGCGTTGTGAAAAACGTTGGCGAGGCTCCGCAGGAGGAACTCGCGACCGGGGAGCGATCGACACGCAACCGGGTCGCGCGCTCCATCCTGGACCACGGCCCCTCCACGGTGGCCGACCTCGCAGGGCGCCTCGGCCTGACCCAGGCCGCGGTCCGCCGCCACCTCGACACGCTGGCCCACGAGAACGTCGTCGAGCCCCGTGAGCAGCGGGTCTACGGCGCCCGGACACGTGGCCGCCCCGCCAAGGTCTTCGCGCTCACCGACTGCGGCCGGGACGCCTTCGACCAGTCGTACGACAAGCTCGCCGCCGACGCCCTGCGCTGGATCAGCGAGCGGCACGGCGAGGAAGCGGTCGTCGAATTCGCCCGCGAGCGGATGGCCTCCCAGGCCGTGGCCTACCGCAAGGCGATCGACGCGGCACCTGCCGAGCAGCGCACGGAGGCTCTCGCGAAGGCGTTGACCGCCGACGGGTACGCTGCTACGGCCCGCACGGCGCCGGTAGGCGAGCAGCTGTGCCAGCACCACTGCCCGGTCGCTCACGTCGCCGAGCAGTACCCACAACTTTGCGAGGCGGAGACGGAGATCTTCTCCGCCCTCCTCGGGACGCACGTCCAGCGGCTCGCCACCATCGCCCACGGCGACGGCGTCTGCACGACGTTCATTCCCCGCAACGCCTCGCAGCCCCCAGAGTCCACAGACAACGCATCCGCAAGCACGGCCGGGAGGAACCCCGCATGACGCTCCCCACGGAGACTGCCCACCCCGAACTCGAGGGTCTGGGCACGTACGAATACGGCTGGGCCGACTCCGACGTGGCCGGGGCCTCCGCCAAGCGCGGCATCAACGAAGACGTCGTCAAGGACATCTCGCAGAAGAAGTCCGAGCCCGAGTGGATGACGAAGCTGCGCCTCAAGGGCCTGCGGCTCTTCGACAAGAAGCCGATGCCCAACTGGGGCTCGGACCTGTCGGGCATCGACTTCGACAACATCAAGTACTTCGTGCGGTCCACGGAGAAGCAGGCGGCGTCCTGGGAGGACCTGCCCGAGGACATCAAGAACACGTACGACAAGCTCGGCATCCCCGAGGCGGAGAAGCAGCGCCTCGTCGCCGGTGTCGCGGCCCAGTACGAGTCCGAGGTCGTCTACCACCAGATCCGCGAGGACCTGGAGGAGCAGGGCGTCATCTTCATGGACACCGACACGGCGCTGAAGGAGCACCCCGAGCTCTTCAAGGAGTACTTCGGGACCGTCATCCCGGTCGGCGACAACAAGTTCGCGTCGCTGAACACCGCCGTGTGGTCCGGTGGCTCGTTCATCTACGTCCCCAAGGGCGTACAGGTCGAGATCCCGCTCCAGGCCTACTTCCGCATCAACACGGAGAACATGGGCCAGTTCGAGCGGACCCTGATCATCGTGGACGAGGACGCCTACGTTCACTACGTCGAGGGCTGCACAGCGCCGATCTACAAGTCGGACTCCCTGCACTCCGCCGTCGTCGAGATCATCGTCAAGAAGGGCGGCCGCTGCCGCTACACGACGATCCAGAACTGGTCGAACAACGTCTACAACCTGGTCACCAAGCGCGCCGTGGCGTACGAGGGCGCGACCATGGAGTGGATCGACGGCAACATCGGCTCCAAGGTGACGATGAAGTACCCCGCCGTCTACCTCATGGGCGAGCACGCCAAGGGCGAGACGCTGTCCATCGCCTTCGCGGGCGAGGGCCAGCACCAGGACGCCGGTTCCAAGATGGTCCACATGGCGCCCAACACGTCCTCCAACATCGTCTCGAAGTCCGTGGCGCGTGGCGGTGGCCGCACCTCCTACCGCGGTCTCGTCGAGATCGGCGAGGGCGCCGCCGGATCGAAGTCGAACGTGCTCTGCGACGCACTGCTCGTCGACACGATCTCCCGCTCGGACACCTACCCCTACGTGGACGTCCGCGAGGACGACGTGTCCATGGGCCACGAGGCGACCGTCTCCAAGGTCTCCGACGACCAGCTCTTCTACCTGATGAGCCGCGGTCTGACGGAGTTCGAGGCCATGGCGATGATCGTGCGCGGCTTCGTCGAGCCGATCGCCAAGGAGCTGCCCATGGAGTACGCCCTGGAGCTGAACCGGCTGATCGAGCTGCAGATGGAGGGTTCGGTCGGTTAAGACCGGCCGCCGTCCCCCGCAGCGACTGACTTCTTACGCAGTGACGCAGAGAGAGAGCACGACGACAGCCATGGCTGAGGCTCAGAATATTCCGGTGGGGTCCACCACCGCCGGGTCCATCGCGGTGGCCGCCGAGTCCACCGTCGCCACCCGCATGAGCGCGCCCCCGTCCTTCGACGTGGCGGACTTCCCGGTCCCCCACGGCCGTGAGGAGGAGTGGCGGTTCACGCCGCTGGAGCGCCTGCGCGGGCTGCACGACGGCACGGCGGTCGCCACCGGCGGCATCCGCGTCGAGGTGAGCGCCCCGGCCGGCGTGACCCAGGAGACCGTCGGCCGTGACGACGCCCGCGTGGGCAAGGCGGGCAAGCCCGTCGACCGCGTGGCCGCGCAGGCCTACAGCTCCTTCGAGAAGGCCTCGGTGGTGACCGTCCCCAAGGAGACGGTCCTGACCGAGCCGATCCGGATCGCCGTGCACGGCGAGGGCGGCACCGCCTTCGCGCACCAGGTCATCGAGGTGGGCGCGTTCGCCGAGGCCCTCGTCGTCATCGACCACACCGGTGACGCCGTGCTCGCGGCCAACGTCGACTACCTCCTGGGCGACGGCGCCAAGCTCACCGTCGTCTCCGTCCAGGACTGGGACGACAAGGCCGTGCACATCGCGCAGCACAACGCGCTGATCGGCCGGGACGCCACCTTCAAGTCGGTCGTCGTGACCTTCGGCGGCGACGTCGTGCGCCTGCACCCCCGCGTCGAGTACGCGGGCCCGGGCGGCGAGGCCGAGCTCATCGGTCTGTACGTCACCGACGCCGGCCAGCACCAGGAGCACCGCCTCCTGGTCGACCACAACCAGCCGCACTGCAAGTCGAACGTCGTCTACAAGGGCGCGCTCCAGGGCGACGACGCCCACGCGGTGTGGATCGGCGACGTCCTCATCGAGGCCGCCGCCGAGGGCACGGACACGTACGAGATGAACCGCAACCTGGTTCTGACCGACGGCGCCCGCGTGGACTCGGTCCCCAACCTGGAGATCGAGACCGGCGAGATCGTCGGCGCGGGTCACGCATCGGCGACCGGCCGCTTCGACGACGAGCAGCTCTTCTACCTGCAGTCGCGTGGTATCCCGGAGGGCGAGGCGCGCCGCCTGGTCGTCCGCGGGTTCTTCGCCGAGCTGATCCAGCAGATCGGCCTGCCCGACGTCGAAGAGCGCCTCCTCACCAAGATCGAAGAGGAGCTGGAGGCGTCCGCCGCATGACCTTTGTACGCGCCTGTGGCCTGAGCGAGCTGTCGGAGGACACCCCGAAGCGGGTGGAACTCGACGGCACGCCGGTCTCGGTCGTCCACACCGAGGGCGAGGTGTTCGCGATCAACGACATCTGCTCGCACGCGAACGTCTCCCTCTCCGAGGGCGAGGTGGAGGACTGTCAGATCGAATGCTGGCTGCACGGCTCCGCCTTCGACCTCCGCACCGGCAAGCCGTCCGGCCTCCCCGCGACGCGCCCCGTCCCCGTATACCCCGTAAAGATCGAAGGGGACGATGTGCTCGTCTCCCTCACCCAGGAGTCCTGAGGCACATGGCAACGCTTGAAATCCACGACCTGCACGTCACCGTCGAGGCCGACAACGCCACGAAGGAGATCCTCAAGGGCGTCGACCTCACCGTGAAGCAGGGCGAGACGCACGCCATCATGGGCCCGAACGGCTCCGGCAAGTCGACGCTCGCCTACTCCATCGCGGGTCACCCCAAGTACACGATCACGCAGGGCACCGTCACCCTCGACGGCGAGGACGTCCTGGAGATGTCCGTCGACGAGCGCGCCCGCGCCGGCATGTTCCTCGCCATGCAGTACCCGGTCGAGGTCCCCGGCGTCTCGGTCTCCAACTTCCTGCGTACGTCGGCGACGGCGATCCGCGGCGAGGCCCCCAAGCTGCGCACCTGGGTGAAGGAGGTCAGGACCGCGATGGAGACGCTCCAGATGGACCCGGCCTTCGCCGAGCGCAACGTGAACGAGGGCTTCTCCGGCGGTGAGAAGAAGCGCCACGAGATCCTTCAGATGGAGCTCCTCAAGCCGAAGATCGCGATCCTCGACGAGACCGACTCCGGCCTGGACGTCGACGCCCTGCGCCAGGTCTCGGACGGCGTCAACCGCGTCCGCGAGACCGGTGAGGTCGGCACTCTGCTGATCACGCACTACACGCGCATCCTGCGCTACATCAAGCCCGACTTCGTGCACGTCTTCGCGAACGGCCGCATCGCCGAGTCCGGCGGCGCCGAGCTCGCCGACAAGCTCGAGGCCGAGGGCTACGAGGCCTACACGAAGGGTGGCGTATCCGCGTGACACAGCTGCCGGGCCTCCTCGACACCGAGGCGATCCGCAAGGACTTCCCGATCCTGGATCGCACGATCCACGACGGCAAGAAGCTGGTCTACCTGGACAACGCGGCCACGTCGCAGACGCCGCGCCAGGTGCTCGACGTACTCAACGAGTACTACGAGAAGCACAACGCCAACGTCCACCGCGGAGTGCACGTCCTCGCGGAGGAGGCCACGGAGCTCTACGAGGGCGCCCGTGACAAGGTCGCCGCGTTCATCAACGCGCCGAGCCGCGACGAGGTGATCTTCACGAAGAACGCCTCGGAGTCGCTCAACCTCGTGGCCAACATGCTCGGTTGGGCCGACGAGCCCTACCGCGTGGACCACGAGACCGAGATCGTCATCACGGAGATGGAGCACCACTCCAACATCGTGCCGTGGCAGCTGCTCTCGCAGCGCACGGGCGCGAAGCTGAAGTGGTTCGGTCTCACGGACGACGGCCGGCTCGACCTGTCCAACATCAACGAGATCATCACGGAGAAGACGAAGATCGTCTCCTTCGTCCTGGTCTCGAACATCCTGGGCACGGTCAACCCCGTCGAGGCGATCGTGCGCCGTGCGCAGGAGGTCGGCGCGCTCGTCCTCATCGACGCCTCGCAGGCCGCCCCGCACATGGTGCTGGACGTGCAGGCGCTGCAGGCCGACTTCGTGGCCTTCACCGGCCACAAGATGCTGGCCACGACGGGCATCGGCGTGCTGTGGGGACGCCAGGAGCTTCTCGAGGACCTGCCGCCGTTCCTCGGTGGCGGCGAGATGATCGAGACGGTGTCGATGAGTTCGTCGACATACGCTCCCGCGCCGCACAAGTTCGAGGCGGGTACGCCCCCGGTCTCCCAGGCCGTCGGCCTGGGCGCGGCCGTGGACTACCTCTCCGCGATCGGCATGGACAAGATCGCCGCTCATGAGCACGCGATCACCGAGTACGCGGTCAAGCGCCTCCTGGAGGTCCCCGACCTCCGGATCATCGGCCCGGCCTCGGCCGAGGACCGCGGCGCCGCGATCTCCTTCACGCTCGGCGACATCCACCCGCACGACGTGGGCCAGGTCCTGGACGAGGAAGGCATCGCGGTCCGCGTGGGTCACCACTGCGCCCGCCCGGTCTGCCTCCGCTACGGAATTCCTGCGACCACGCGAGCGTCGTTCTATCTGTACTCCACGCCCGGCGAGATCGACGCGCTGATCGACGGCCTGGAGCACGTACGGAACTTCTTCGGCTGAGGGGCTGACCGGGAACGTGAAGCTGGATTCGATGTACCAGGAAGTCATCCTGGACCACTACAAGCACCCGCACGGGCGCGGTCTGCGTGATGGCGACGCCGAGGTGCACCACGTCAACCCGACGTGCGGCGACGAGATCACGTTGCGCGTGAAGTACGACGGGTCGACGATCGCCGACGTGTCGTACGAGGGCCAGGGCTGCTCCATCAGCCAGGCCAGCGCATCCGTCCTGAACGACCTCCTTGTCGGCAAGGAGCTCGCCGAGGCGCAGAAGGTCCAGGAAGTCTTCCTGGAGCTGATGCAGTCCAAGGGCAAGCTGGAGCCGGACGACGCGATGGAGGAGGTCCTGGAGGACGCCGTCGCGTTCGCCGGGGTCTCGAAGTACCCGGCGCGTGTGAAGTGTGCTCTGCTGAGCTGGATGGCGTGGAAGGACGCGACGGCGCAGGCACTCGGTACCGACGACGTCGCTGAGAGGAAGACCGCATGAGCGAGAACGAGACCCTGACCAAGCCGGCCTCGGAAGAAGAGGTCCGCGAGGCGCTGTACGACGTGGTCGACCCCGAGCTGGGCATCGACGTCGTCAACCTCGGCCTGATCTACGGCATCCACGTCGACGACGCGAACATCGCGACGATCGACATGACGCTCACGTCGGCGGCCTGCCCGCTGACGGACGTCATCGAGGACCAGGCGAAGTCCGCCACCGACGGCATCGTCAACGAGCTCCGGATCAACTGGGTCTGGATGCCGCCGTGGGGCCCGGACAAGATCACGGACGACGGCCGCGAGCAGCTTCGTGCGCTCGGGTTCAACGTCTGAGGCACGTACGCATGGTTCGGCCCCCCGCGCTTCGGCGCGGGGGGCCGAACTGTTTTCTACGGCACGGGCCGCGGGGCCGATGAGGCTTCCGTCAGGGTGTGCGCCAGGCCCTCCTTGCGGATGCGGCGGTCGATGTACAGCAGGGCGGTCACCAGCGGCAGGAACACCGTGGCTGCCAGCTGGGTGAGGAAGCTGCCGACCAGGCCGAGGACGGCGTACAGGCCGAACTGGGAGCGCAGCTGGTCGAGGAGGTAGGCCGACGCGGAGTCGTCCGGGTCGACCGGGGGCGGGGTCGGCGCGGCGAACTGCAGGGGGAGCCGCAGGGCGAGGGAGACGCCCACCACGATGAGGCCCGCGAGCAGCGAGATGCCGAAGGTGCGCCACCAGGCGCCGCGCACCAGGCGCACGGAGCGCCGCAACGCCGTGAAGGGGCCCGCTGTTTCGAGGACCGCGGCCGCCGGGGCGAAGGCGAACAGGACGTACAGCCAGGCCGCGAGCGGCATCGTCACCAGGAACAGCGGGAAGACCAGGCCGATGGGGATGATCGACTGGGTCATCATCAGGAAGAGGATGGAGAAGAGGACCAGCGCGAAAGCGGCCACCGGCAGCATCAGGATGAGCGAGAGCAGCAAGGTCACGGCCAGCACGGACGGCGTCCGTGACCACGCTCTGCGCCAGACCGCGGCGAACGTCGCCGGGCGGCCGAGGACCGCCTCGTGCAGCGTGGCGGCGCACGAGGCCTGGATGAACGAGTTGACGACCAGCGTGGCGAGCATGAACAGCAGCCACGCAAGGCCGAACGCGACGAGGATCGGCCTGCCGTCGTCCCAGGAGAAGTCCGCGCCCGGTTCGTACATGGCGCTGACGTGCTCCTGGGTCGCGACGTAGGCGAGCCCGAGACCGGCCGCGAGGCCGACGGCGAGCAGGCCGTAGGCCGCGGCGGCGGTGCCGAACAGCGGCTTGGCGTAGTACCGCATCGTTGCGAACGCGCCGCCGATGATGTGGTTGGCGCCGAGCGGCGCGAGGGGGACGACGCCAGGCTTGGGCGGCGGGGGCGGCGGCGTCCAGCCCCAGCCCGGCGGCACGCCGTACGGACCTGGTGGCCCGCCGTACGGTCCCGGCGGATAAGGCCCCGGATAAGGCCCCGGATAAGGCCCCGGATAAGGCCCCGGATACGGCGCCTGTGGTCCCCACCCCGATGTGTCTGACATCGCTCTTGCGCTCCGTGGTGTCGTGCGGTTCTCGCCGCGTGTCCTCTGTGGCCCCCCACAGTGATCGCGTCACCTTAGCCGGTCCGTTCGCCCGCGTTATGTACGCTCGTACGCAACGCTGTGTACACTCGTACGCATGGGATACGGACTGCTGGCCGCGGCCATCGCGGCGGAGGTGGCCGGGACGACGGCCATGAAGTACAGCGAAGGGTTCAGCAAGCTCTGGCCCTCGCTGATCACCGTCGTCGGATACGTGATCGCCTTCACGCTGCTCGCGCAGACCCTGAAGACGCTGTCCGTCGGCACTGCCTACGCGATCTGGGCGGGGATCGGGACGGCCGCGGTCGCCGCCATCGGGATGCTCTTCATGGGCGAGTCCGCCAGCCTCGTCAAGATCTCGGGGATCGCCCTCGTGATCGCGGGCGTCGTCGTGCTCAATCTCGGCGGGGCGCATTGATGGCCCGGCGTTACGATCCCGAGCGGCGGCAGCGGATCATCGACGCCGCGATCCGGGTGGTGGGGGAGAAGGGCATCGGCGGGCTCAGCCACCGCTCGGCCGCCGCCGAGGCCGATGTGCCGCTCGGCTCCACCACCTACCACTTCAAGACACTCGACGAGCTGATGGTGGCCGCGCTGCGGCAGGCCAACGAGGGGTTCGCCAAGGCGGTCACCGCGAGCGGCGCGTTCGAGGACACGCGGGTCGGCATCGCCGGTGAGCTCGCCTCGCTGCTGGGTGAGTGGCTCGCGGGGGACCGGACGGAGCTGGAGCTGGAGTACGAGCTCTATCTGGCCGCCCTGCGCAAGCCCGCCCTGAAGCCCGTCGCCGCCGAGTGCGGCGAGGGGCTCGCCGAGGTGCTGCGGCGGCGCACCGACCCCGTCACCGCGCAGGCGCTGGTCGCGCTCGTGGACGGGATCTGTCTGCAGGTGCTGCTCACGGGGGTGCCGTACGACGAGGCGTACGCGCGGGAGGTGTTCAACCGGCTCGTCCCGGCGGGCGATTGACCGCCGCGGACGGCGGGCCGCCGCCGGTGAGCCGGTGCGCGGGCGTCCCCGTCGTCGGTGCGGTCCGCTCCACGTCGCGGCCGGGTCACTGAGACCGGTTCGCCCGCGCGGCGCGCCGCCGTCCCCGGCGGGCGATTGACCGCCGCGGACGGCGGGCCGCCGTCGGTGAGCCGGTGCGCGGGCGTCCCCGTCGTCGGTGCGGTCCGCTCCACGTCGCGGCCGGGTCACTGAGACCGGTTCGCCCGCGCGGCGCGCCGCCGTCCCCGGCGGGCCATTGACCGCCGCGGACGGCGGGACGCGTCCGGCGATCCGGGACGCAGCTGTCCCCGTCCGGGGCACGGTCCTCCCCACGTCGCGGCCCGGTCACTGAGACCGGTTCGCCCGCGCGGCGCGCCGCCGGTTAGGTTTTCCCCATGACCGACACGAACGCTTCCCGCACCACCGGCGCCGTCGCCGCAGGCCTCGCCACCGTCACCGCCGACGGCACCGTCCTCGACACCTGGTTCCCCGCGCCCGAGCTCGTCGCCGAAGCGGGCCCCGCAGGCTCCGAGCGGCTCACCGCCGAGCGCGCCGTGCAGCTCCTCGGTGAGGGCGCGGCCAAGGCGATCGGCCAGGACGCCCGCCGTGGCGTGGAGATCGTCGCCGTACGTACGGTCATCGCGTCCCTCGACGACAAGCCGCTCGACGCGCACGACGTGTACCTGCGTCTGCACCTGCTCAGCCACCGCCTGGTGAAGCCGCACGGCCTGAACCTGGACGGCCAGTTCGGCTTCCTGCCCAACGTCGCCTGGACCTCGCTCGGCCCGGTGGCCGTCGACGACGTCGAGAAGGTGCGCCTCAACGCTCGCGCCGAGGGCCTGCACCTCGCCGTGACGTCCATCGACAAGTTCCCGCGCATGACGGACTACGTCACGCCCAAGGGCGTCCGCATCGCCGACGCCGACCGCGTGCGGCTCGGCGCGCACCTCGCCGAGGGCACGACCGTCATGCACGAGGGCTTCGTGAACTTCAACGCGGGCACGCTCGGCACCTCCATGGTCGAGGGCCGCATCTCCGCCGGTGTCGTCGTCGGCGACGGCTCCGACATCGGTGGCGGCGCCTCCACGATGGGCACCCTCTCCGGCGGCGGCAACGTCCGCATCGTCATCGGCGAGCGCTGCCTGATCGGCGCCGAGGCGGGCGTCGGCATCGCGCTCGGCGACGAGTGCGTCGTCGAGGCCGGGCTCTACGTCACCGCCGGGACCCGGGTGACCATGCCCGACGGGCAGATCGTCAAGGCCCGCGAGCTCTCCGGCGCCTCGAACATCCTCTTCCGCCGCAACTCGGTCACCGGCGCCGTCGAGGCCCGCCCGAACAACGCGGTGTGGGGCGGCCTGAACGACGTGCTGCACAGCCACAACTGAGCACCTCCGCTTGTCGAGAGCGCCCTCCGGTCAGCCGGAGGGCGCTCTTTCGCGTGGTGCGGACGGGCCCGGTGACTCCCCTGGGGCCGCCGTGCCTGCGTAGGCTGCCCTGTCATGCGCGCGTATGTCGCGCCGGAGACAAGGAGAGCGACATGCAGCGAGCGGGTGTCCGGGCCCTGGCCCTCAGTGGAACGGTGGCGCTCGCGCTGGTGGCCGGGTGCGGTCAGAGCGCGGGCGTCGGCAGCGGGGCGGCGCAGGGGGCGAGCCGGATCTCGACCGGCGACCACGGCCATCCCCTGGAGAAGAGCGACATCCCGTGGAGCGGGAGCCCGAGCCCGTTCAACGCCCAGGTCAAGCTCACCGACGGGCGCCGCGTGGCGATGCACTACATGAAGGGCAAGGGGCTCCTCGTGCAGGACTACAGCCCCAAGACCAAGGGCTGGTCCAAGTCGGCACTCGTCCACAAGACGAAGACCGACGCCTGCCAGGGGATCACGCTCAAGGCCAAGGACGGCACCGTCGCGGCCTTCGGGGACTTCGGTGTGTACTGCGCCGACGGCGAGCCGCCGACCGAGTCGGTCGCCGCGGTCGCCACGGGCCCGCTGACGAAGTGGGCCACGCACCTCACGAAGGACTTCGACGGCTGGGAGAAGATCGCCGTCGCGGCCGGGGGCAAGAAGGTCACGTTCAGCGGGGGCGGCGACACGCTCCTGTGGACCAAGGCCGGGGGCTTCCCCGCCGCGGGCTGACATTCCGTACGTCAGGGAGCGGCCACCCCTCGGGGGTGGCCGCTCCCTCCGCGTTCCGTTCCGGGACGCAGGCATAGCCGGGGGCGCCCGGGACCGTCTTCATGGGTGAGGGGGGCACCAGGCCCGCCAGGGAGCGAAGGTGACGATGGATGCCCAGGCACAGGAGAGCTTCCGGGAGTTCGTGGCGACCCGTACGCCGGCGCTGCTGAAGACCGCTGTGCTGCTCAGCGGCGGCGACCGGCACGCGGCCGAGGACCTGCTGCAGAACGCGCTGGTCAAGGCCGCGGGACGCTGGCACAGGATCGACGACCCGGAGGCGTACGTCCGGCAGATCCTCTACCGGCAGCAGGTCAGCCGCTGGCGCCTGAAGTGGCCGCGGCGCGAACTGGCCGTCGCCGAACCGCCGGAGAGCCCGAAGAGCGCCGTGCGGGACGGCGCGGGCGCCGCCGAGCTGCGGATCGTGATGCGGGCGGCGCTCGCCCGGCTCACCACGCGGCAGCGCACCGTCCTGGTCCTGCGCTACTTCGAGGACCTGCCGGAGGCCGACGTGGCCCGGCTCCTCGGCTGCTCCGTCGGCACCGTGCGCAGCACCACGCACCGCTCGCTCGCCAAGCTGCGGGGCCTGGCCCCCGAACTGGCGGCGCTCGACGGGCCGGACCCCGGCACCGGCCGGCAGCCGTCCCGTGACCACTCGCCCGTGTCGCCCGTGTCGTCCGTGGAGGTACAGCCGTGAACGTGGAAGAACTGGTGCGCGCCTCGCTCCGGGAGCAGGCGGACGACGGCATGCGGCCCCCCGCCGGGTTCGCCGACCGGGTGCTGACCGTGCGGCGCCGCCGCAGGACGCGGGCCATCGCCGGCCTCGCGGTGGCCACCGCGGCCGTGGTCGCCGCCGCGGTGGGCGTACCCGCGCTCGACGGGGGCGGCGAGGACGTACGCCCGGCGAGCGACAAGCAGCCCGGCGATGTCATCGCCCACCCCGACCAGTCGCCGCCGCGAGATCTGATCGCGGCGGGGAACACCGCGCTCGCGGCCTTCTACACCGTCAAGAACACCAAGCAGCCCGGCGGCGACGAGCTCATGACCCGCACGTACGGGCTCCTGGACCAGAAGACCGGAAAGTACGAGAAGGCCCCCGAGAAGTGGGCCTGGATCGATGTCGCGCCGGGCATGCGGACCGCCGCCGTCCTGGAGGGCGAACTCCCCGCCCGGCGCATCGGCATCCTCGACCTGATCACCGGGAAGGTGGCGCGCTGGATCCCGGTCGACCACCAGGTGGCGGGGGTGAGTTGGTCACCCGACGGCAGCAAGCTGGTCGCCACCGCGTACAGCAAGAACCCCGACCGGCTCATCGACCTGCCCGGCGACCACCCCGACAACGAACCCCAGCGGCACGGCAGCCGGACCGGGTTCTACGTGATCGACTCCTCGTCGGGCCAGGTGGGCACGTTCCGTGAACTGCCGCAGAAGACCGACAGCGAGTTCGGCTTCTTCGAGGGCAACTCGCGCGAGGACCTGGAGTGGAGCCGCGACGGCAAGCTGCTCTACGTACAGCTGGCGATGGGGGCCGACGGCGAGAACCGCGCCTGGTACACGCTGAAGGGCGACAAGACCAAGGAGCCCGCCGCCGAGCGGTACGCGGGTTGGCCCGAGGCTGGCCTGTCGCCCGACGGCAAGCTGCTCGCGAGCGACGGCAACGACAAGGGCTCACCGGTCCTCGACCCGAGGACCGGCAAGGAGATCACCAAGGTGCCCGGACAGCAGCTGCTCGCCTGGGCCGACAACAAGCGGATCATCGCGTGGGGCTGCGACCCGAAGAAGTGCGGCGGCAAGGGCGAGTTCCGCAATCAGCTCCTGCTGGTGACGGTCGGCAGCAAGAAGGTCGTGCCGCTGAGCGACTTCCGCAAGGCGTCTGACACCTACCCGGGCCGCTGGTCACCCCTGTTCGCCACCCGCTGACACCAGGTCCGCCTGCCGCAGCGCTTCGTACGCACTCAGCAGCCCGTCGGTCGCCTCGCGGCCAGCGGGCCGCAGCGGTGCGCGGACCGGGCCGCCGGGCAGACCGAGCGAGCCGAGCAGTGCCTTGGAGGTGACCGTGCCCGGAAGGCCAGAGCCCATCATCAACTCGATGAGTTCCATGGACTGTTGCTGACGGCGCCGGGCTCCGTCCGTGTCGCCCGCGTCGAACGCGTCGAGGATCGCCCGGAGTTGGCGGGGCACCGCATTGGCCACCGTGCTGATGTAGCCGACTCCGCCCACCGCGTACAGCGCCAAGATGAACTCGTCGCAGCCCGTGTAGTACGCTAAGTCCGTCCGGGACATGACCTTCTGGCTGCCCATCAGGTCGTACGCGCAGTCCTTCACGGCGACGATCCGCGGATGCTCCGCGAGGCGCAGCATCGTCTCCGGCTCGATGCGGGTGCCGGTGCGCCCCGGGATGTCGTACAGCGCGAGCGGAAGACCGGACGCGTCGGCGACCTCCAGGAAGTGCGCCTCGACGGCGTCCTGCGGCGGCTTGCTGTAGTAGGGCGTGACCACCAACAGGCCGTCCGCGCCCGCCTTCTCGGCCTGTAGCGCCATCTCGACGGTGTGCCGCGTGGCGAAGCTGCCGACGCCCGCGACGACCGTGGCCCGGTCGCCGACCGCCTCGGCGACGGCGCGCACGAGCGCGGCCTTCTCGCTGTCGGACGTGGTGGGCGACTCGCCGGTGGTGCCGGAGAGCACGAGCCCGTCGCAGCCGTCGGCCACCAGGCGCTCGGCGAGCAGCTGGGCGCCGTCGAGGTCGAGCAGACCGTCGTCCGTGAAGGGCGTGACCATCGCGCAGAGGGCGCGGCCGAAGAGGGGAAGCGCTGATGAGGGAGGGGCCATGGAGGCAGTGTCGGCACATCGACGCTGAAGCTCCACTTAATTCTGCTACGAGATGTTCGACAGGAATGCTACGAGGTGGCCGTCGAGGTGCCGCCCAGGGAGGCAGTGGTCCCGCTGCGCCGACTCCCCTCCCGGCAGCGGTGGAGCACCCGCCGATGTACGCCCATCCGGCATATGCCGTGACAGATTGTGGCGACATCCGACCTTGATCTGTCATTTCGAGGCACCTCCGGCCCACACCACCAGCTACGGGAGAGATCCCGCTAATCTCCCGCTCACAGAACGTGAGGGGGTGGGCGCAATTGCGGCTCGGCGAAAAGCCCTTGGGGTGTGGTGGGCCCCGGAGATGTGGGTGGTCCTCACCAGCGGAGCCCTGACAGCCCACGGCGCCGTCACGGAGTGGCGGCTGACGGGCGGAGTCTCCCCGTCCGCCGTCGTCCTCGACTGCCTCCTGCTGGTCATCGGCGGTGGTGCGGCCGTCTACGGTGCGCGCTGCCGCGTCGGGCGGGAAGCCGAGCTGATCCACGTCGCACAGTGCTCGCGGGACGCGGTACTGCGTCCACTGGGGGCGGAGGTCGACGGGGTCGGCTTCTCCTCCCTGTACCGCGCCGTCTCGGGAGTCGGCCTCGGCGGCGATCTGTACGACCTGGCCCCATCGCCGTACGGGCCAAGGGTGTTGATCGGGGACGTGCGGGGCCACGGGCCGAAGGCCGCCGCGCTGTGCGCGGCCACGGTCGGAGCGTTCCGTGAGGGCGCCTGCAGCACGCCCGCCCTGGTGGACCTGGCCGCCCACCTCGACGCTCGGATCAGCGGCGATCTCGGCCCGGAGGACTTCGTCACCGTCCTGCTCGGCGAGTTCGCACCGGGCGAGGTGAGGCTGGTGAACTGCGGGCATCCGGCCCCGCTGCGCATCGGCCTGCGCGCCGAGCCGCTGACACCGATCCGGCCGTCGGCCCCGCTGGGGCTCGACCCCCTGCCCCAGCTGCAACGGGCCCGGCTGGGCGTCGGCGAACGGCTGCTGCTCTACACCGACGGCCTGAGCGAGGCACGCGACGCGAAAGGGACGATGCTCCCCCTGGACGACCGGGTCAGGCAGGCCGCGTGCCGGCCCCGACTGCCGGAGTGCCTCGACGCCCTGCTCTCCCTGGCGACCGCCCACGCCGGAGGCGCGCTCCAGGACGACCTGGCCCTGATCATGTGTGAGCCCCGCTGCGCGACGCCCACGGGCGATGCGGGCAGGACCCACGATTCCCCCGTCGCCCATGAGCGGCTCATGACTCCGCAACCAGGGAGGCGCAGCGATGGAGCCGACTGAGCGCCGGCCGGGAAACCTGCCGACGGAGACCACCAGCATGGTCGGCCGCAGCACCGAGCTTGAGCAGCTGGAACGGCTGTGCCGCCGCTCCCGGCTCGTCACGCTGACCGGTGTCGGCGGCGTGGGCAAGAGCAGGCTCGCCCGACGGACGGCCGCCGGACTGTGGCCCCGGTTCACGGACGGTGTGTGGTGGGTGGAACTGACCGGGCTGAGGGAGGGCGCACTCCTCGCCCACTCGATCGCGGAAGCCCTGCCCCTGGCCGATCAGTCCACCCGGCCCATGCTCGACGTGGTGGCCGACTACCTGGCCGAGCGGGAACTGCTGCTGGTGCTCGACACCTGCGAGCACCTGACCGAGACGTGCGCGATCGCCGTCGAGGCCCTGCTGCGTGCCGCGCCGGGACTGCGGATCCTGGCCACGAGCCGCCGCCGCCTCGGGCTCGTGGCGGAGGAGGTCTTCACCCTGGAGCCGTTGCCGGTGCCCCGGGGCCGGGAAGACATGGACGCGTCGGAGGCCGTGACGCTGCTGGTCGAACGGGCCGCGGAGACAGTGCCCGGCTTCACTGTGTCCACCGCCGACAGGGCCGATGTCGTCCACCTTTCCCAGCTCCTCGAAGGGCTGCCTCTGGCCATCGAACTCGCCGCGGCCCGGCTGGGCGAGATCCCCGTCGGCGAACTTCTCGAGCGGCTGCCGGACCGCTTCGGCGTCCTGCACGACGCCGACGAGACGCCGGACGCCGGACCGTCCCCGGCCTCCCGGTCGCGACCGGGCAGGGACACACCCCCCTGGCATCGGGCGCTGCGCACCACGATCGGCTGGAGCCACGAGCTGTGCACACCGGCCGAACGGCTGCTGTGGGCACGGCTTTCGGTCTTCGCCGGGTCCTTCGACACCGAGGCGGCCGTCGCCGTCTGCGCCGACGAGCACCTGCCCGGTCACGACATCCCCCGGCTGCTCGGCGTGCTCGTGGACAACTCCGTCGCCAACTGGCGGCCGAGCCCCGAGGGTTCGGAGCGGTTCCGGATGCTGGACACGCTTCGGGAGTACGGCGCCCACTGGCTGCGCGAACTGGGCGAGGAGGAGCGCCTGCGCCACCGGCACCTCGCCTACTACCGCGCGTTCGCCCACCGGGCGGACTCCGGGTGGCTCGGCCCGGAGCAGCTCACCTGGTACGCGCGTACGACATCGGAACACGCCAACCTGCGCGCCGCCCTGGACCTCAGCCTGCTGCGGCCCGTGGGACACGCCGCGCTGGAGCTGGCCGGGAACCTCTGGTTCTTCTGGCACGCCTGCGGGTTCCCGAGGGAGGGCGAGTACTACCTGGCACAGGCCATCGCCGCCGACCCCGAACCGTGTCCGGAGCGCGCCAAGGCCCTGTGGGCCGAGGGCTTGGTGCTCGTCACCCTGGGAGAGCCGGCGGCGGCAGGGGCGCGAGTCCCTGAGATCGCGGCGACGGGCGCCGGGTTCGGCTGCGCGGCGACGGCCGACCGCGCCGACACCCTGGCCTCGATCGCGGCGGTGATGCTCGGCGACCACGCACGCGCAGCGACCCTGTCCCAGGCGGTACTTGACCGGCACCGGTGCACCCCGCTGGCCCAGCCCGCACACTCGGCCGGTTTCGTACGCAGCCTGGTGTACATCGGCGAAGGCCGCATCGACGAGGCCGTCGGCGTGCTGGAGCACGTACGTGCCGACTGCGACCGGCACGGTGAGCAGTGGTCGCGTGCCTTCGCCGACTACATGTGCGCACGCGCCGAGCTGGCCCGCGGCCGGGTGCAGGCCGCGCTCGAACACGGCAGGGCCTCGTGGGTCGCCAAGCGGCGCCTCGACGACTCGCTCGGGATGGCGGTCGCCCTGGACGTACTCGGCGCGGCCGCGGCCGCGGCCGGCGATGCCCGGCAGACCGCCCATCTCCTGGGCCTCGCGCAGCAGTTGTGGGACACACTCGGCGCATCGCAGATCGGCGTCGCCGAATGGATCGCCACCCGGCGGACCTGTGAGGAGCAGGCTCGTCTCGCTCTGGGTGACGACGTCTACACCACCGTCTTCCAGGACGGCTACCGCACGCGTCAGGACGCCCCCGACCCACTGGTCCCCGGGGGCGGTCGGCACACTCCCTAGTGCCAACTCGCCCCCGTATGAGCCACCATGGGCCGGACGGTAGTCGACGGGCGGCCGCAGGGCCGCCGGCCACAGGAGGCGTCATGAGGCTGGGCAAAGCACTCGCCACCGGGATCGCCGAGGAAGCCCCGCGGGAGCAGCCGCGGCAGGAAGTACGTGAGCACGTGGCTCCGGAGCCCGAACAGAAGGCCGTGGCCGAGGAGTTGGCGGCCGAGGCGTCGGCGGCACGATGAGGCTGCGGCTCCCCGAGGAACGTCCGAAGGAGCCGCCGACCGGATACAAGATCGCCCGCCTGGCGCTGTCCCACGACGGCGCCAGGGCCGGGTTCACCGGCATCTCCCTGGGTGCGGCCCTGCCCTACGGCACGCTCGACGTGGCCCACTGCGTCTACGGCCGGCGGCACACGGCCCCGCACCGCCGCTGCGACTGCGGCTTCCACTGCGTCCACGAGCGGGCCGCGGCTCAGGCGCTCCTGTGCACCGGCGGGCACCGCGGGGCGGCGCTGCTCGAGGTGACGGTGCTCGGCGCGTACATCCGCTTCGAGCGCGGCTTCCGGTACGCGCGGCAGCGGGTGCGCTCGGTGACCGTGCGGCCGTGCGGCTGCGGCGCGCGGGCATCGGTCCTGGCGGACGCGGGGTGGGGCAGGCCCGGGTGGCGGGTGGTCGAAGGAGCGTGCGGCGGCTGCGCGGGCAGGCGTGCGTCGCTGCGGCTCGCGGAGTTCGCCCGCCTCGCCGGGGAGGGCCTCACGGTCACCGCGGCGCGCCCCGATTTTGTGCCGGGGACGCCTTCCGAGGCCATGGGGGTGCCCGAGCTGGTCGCGGAGGCGGCGCTGCTCCAGGCCAGGCTCGACCTGTTCCAGGGCGAGTTGGCACGTCTCTCGGGAGAGGGTGCGGGGGAGGAGAAGGGGTAGTCGCGCGCCGTCTGGCATGATCGGCGGCGGGGCGCGGCAGGCCGACATGACAAGGGCATGAGGCTTGATGAACAAGAGCGACAACCGAACAGAGACAGAAGAAAAGCGCGTGGCCCTGGTGACGGGTTCGTCGTCGGGCATCGGCGCGGAGGTGGCCAGACGCCTCGCCGCGGCCGGAGTCCGGGTGGTGGTCAACTCCGCCCGCTCGGTCGAGGCGGGCGAGAAACTCGCCGCCGAACTCCCCGACGCCGTCTACGTACAGGCGAACGTCGCCGACGAGACCGACGCCGAGCGCCTGGTGCAGTCCGCCGTCGACGCGTACGGACGCCTGGACATCCTGGTCAACTGCGCGGGAGCCACGCGCTTCATCGCCCATGACGACTTCGAGTCCGCCAACCCCCAGGTCTGGCGCGAGCTGTACGACATCAACGTCATCGGCGTATGGCAGACGATCACGGCCGCCGTCCCGCACCTCAGGGCGAGCGGCACGGGCAGCATCGTCACGATCTCCTCCCAGGCGGGAGTGCGCCCCGGCGGCAGCTCGATCCCGTACTCGGTCAGCAAGGCCGCCGTGAACCACATGACGAAGCTGCTCGCCAAGACGCTCGGCCCGGACGTACGGGTCAACGCCGTCGCGCCCGGCATGATCGACACCCCGTGGTTCGACGGCGTGGAGGGCATCGAGTCCGCGATGGAGGAGACGGCGGCGCGGCTCCCGCTGCGTCGCGTGGGCAGGCCGCAGGACATCGCGGACGCGGTCTTCGACCTGGTGAACGCCTCGTACATCACCGGTGAGGTTCTCTTGGTGGACGGCGGCGGCCACCTCCTCTGAGGCCACTTCCCAAAGGGGCCGGCGCGCAGCCGCACGGGCACGGCGTCGACGGCGGCCGGCGCCGGGTCCACGCCCGGTCACCACCGCGTTGACGTGCCCTGACTCCGGGGGGAGGCTCTGGCCATGACGACACATTCGTACGCTCGCTATGTCGCGATAGGTGACAGCCAGACGGAGGGTGTCGGCGACGGCGACGAGACCCGCGGCTACCGCGGCTGGGCCGATCGGCTGGCCGAGATCCTGGCCGGGGGGAACCCGGAGTTCGGCTATGCGAACCTCGCGGTACGGGGCAGGCTGACGGCGGGCATCAAGGCGGAGCAACTGGGCCCCGCCCTGGCGCTGCGCCCGGACCTGGTCACGGTCATGGCGGGCATGAACGATCTGGTGCGTCCCGGCTTCGACGCGGCTCAGGTGGCGCGCGACATCGAGGACATGTTCACCGAGCTGACCGCGGCGGGCGCGCGTGTGGCCACGGTGACGTTCCCTGACCTCGGGCGGATCTCGCCGCTCGCGCGCAGGGCGCTGCCCCGCGTCCTCGACCTGAACGCCCGCATCCGCGCGGCGGCGGACCGCCACGGAGTCGTCGTCCTGGACACGTTCCCGCACCGGGTCACCACGGACCCTCGCCTGTGGAGCGTCGACCGCCTGCACGCGAGCCCGCTGGGCCACGCCCGGATCGCCGCCGGGATGGCGGACGCGCTGGGCGTCCCCGGCCACGAGGACTGGGTGCGGCCGCTGCTGCCACCGCCGCCCGCGGTGTCCGTGCTGCGGACGGCGGTGGCGGAGGCGGCATGGTTCGCGGGGTTCATGGGCCCGTGGCTGTGGCGACGGGTCAGGGGGCGCTCGTCGGGCGACGGCCGCGAGGCGAAGCGGCCGGATCTGGGTCCGGTGGCTTCGCCTGAACGGGCTTGACGTCAACCAAACTTGAGGTCGCAGTGTGTACGTGACGGACGCGGAGCCACCCGCGTACCGCGTACCGCCTACCGGCGTACGGCGCACACACTGAAGGAGCAGCAGCCCATGACGAAGACACGCACGGACACCACGACTCTCCCCGACCCGGCCCGCGCGGAGGGCGGACTCGTCTTCCTCAGCACGTGGAGCACGGGTACGGCGGAGCGGCAGCGGGCGACGGTCGAGGCCATCGCCGAGGCCTGGGGGAGCCGTCCGTGGCCGCACGAGGGCCTGCTCTCGTACACCGTGTACGCCGGTGCGGACGGCTCGACGGTGGCGCATCGCTCGCACTGGCGTGACGACGAGGCGTACCAGGACTTCTTCGCCCACGGCAGGGACGAGCGGAACGCCGAGATCGACAAGGCGGTGCCGGGCATCGAACGGCTCGGGCTGCACAAGACGCGGCTGCGGGGTGGGGTGGCGCGGGCGGCGGGTGACGTGCGGGTGGTGGGGGTGGTCGTGATCAGTGAGGGGGAGGGGCTGCCGGGGGCGGCGCCGGGCCTGATCTCCGTCCACTTCCATGAGACGACGGAGGGCGGGCGGGTGCTCCGCTACGAGGAGTGGGAGAGCGGGGAGGGCCTGCCCGAGGAGGACAGCTACCGCTTGGCGTACGGCTTCGAGCCGGGGCGCTGAGAGGAGGCCACGGAGCACCCGTTGCCGGTGGCCTCAGCCCCCGCACTCCCCGTCGTCCCCCACGACAACAGCCCTCTGGACGAGAACAATCGCCGGTGGGACGGTGGAGTCCCCACCGGCACAAGCCCCCGAACAAGCCTTCCCCACCAACTCGATCCCCGCATCCCCCACACGAACAAGCTCTCCCGCCCACCCACCCGATTGCCCTGCGGTGTCGGGGAGTTGAGGAGGGCGGATGGGGGGCGCCGGGACAGGCGGGTGAGCAGCGAGATGGGGGTGGGCGGGGGCATGGAGCAGCGGGGCGGGTGGGGGGTGCCTACGGCAGTGGGGCGGCTGGGCGATCCGTACGAGCGGGGCATGAACACCCACTGTGGCTGCCACGCACCCGACCCACACTGGCGTGAGGGGGCCCTGCCCTCGGGATGCGGCGACTCTTCAGCAGCCGGGAGCGCGCCCGAGGGGTCGTGGCGGTTTGTCTGCCCGGAGCACGGTTCGCAGGACTCCCGTGCCGAAGCAACCCCGCGGCCACCGGACGATAGCGAGGACGGACATACCGGCGCGGCCCCGCACCCACAATCGGACGGGTGCCGTAGCTCGCATGCACCTGCAGTCGGCGGCGCTCGTGAGGGGACGTGCCGGTTTGTCTGCCCGGAGCACGGTTCGCAGGACTCCCGTGCCGAAGCAACCCCGCGGCCACCGGACGATAGCGAGGACGGACATACCGGCGCGGCCCCGCACCCACAATCGGACGGGTGCCGTAGCTCGCATGCTCCTGCGGTCGGGAGCGCGCCCGAGGGGTCGTGGCGGTATGTCTGCCCGGAGCACGGTTCGCGGCGTTCCGGTAGCGAAGTAGCTCTGCGGTCACCGGACGATGGCGAGGACGGACATACCGGCGCGGCCCCGCACCCACGGACGGACCAGCACCGCACCCGCCGAAGTGGCAAGCGCTCAGGCCGAGATGGTGGGGTGCGGCCCCGCCTCGCCCCGCCCCACGACGCACCAGCCCCGCAGCACCATCCGCACCCGCACCCCTAAGGAGTCGCCATGAGCAGTGGCAAGGAGTTTGAGATCGAGCGGGAGTTTGAGGTCGATGCCTCTCCTGTTGAGGTCTGGGACGCGTTCACCACCGGCACCGGCGGCTGGCTGTGGCCCATGGAGTACGAACCCCGGGAAGGCGGCGCCGCCCCCTCCGGCGGCATCGTCACCCACTGGGAGCCACCGCACCGCCTCACCGACCGAGTCGAGAACCCCGCAGGCCTCCCACCGGGCCAGACCTTCAACCAGCTCGACCGCACCATCGAACCCCGCGACGGAGGCCGCCGCTCCTGGGTCCGCTACGTGCACAGCGGCATCCTCACCACCGACTGGGCCAACCAGTACGACGGAGCCGGCAAGCACACCGACTTCTACCTGCACACCCTGCGCCAGTACCTGACGTACTTCACGGGCCTGCCCGTCACCTTCACCGCCCTCGACGGCCCCGCCCCCGCCACCGCCCCGGACGCCTTCGCCAAACTGGGCCGCCGCCTGGGCCTCCCCGACGACGCGGCGGAAGGCGCCCGCGTACGCGTGGACGCCCCCGGCGAATCCCTGGACGCGGTGGTCGACTTCCGCAGCCGGCACTTCATAGGCCTGCGCACGGACACCGCGCTCCACCGCTTCTTCGGCCGCAACCACTTCGGTGCCCCCGTGGGAATCAGCATCCACGACTTCGCCCCGCAGGCGGACGCCAAGGGCACCGAAATGGCTTGGAGGGACTGGCTGCTCAGGCTCTACGCGTAGCGAGAGAGACCGAACCGCCCAGCAGCCGGCCTACGGCCGGAACCGCAGCACCTGCGGATCATGATCACTGTTCTGCTCCGCGAACTCCGCGTTGATGTGCACGCTGTCGTACGCGAAGCCCTTCGAACCCTTCGAGTCCTTCGAGCCCTTCGAGCCCTTTGAACCCCCCACCCCCGGACTCGTCAGGATCTGGTCCAGGACCTGGGAGTTCCCCTGGTACACGTACGAGTAACGCTCCGCCCGCGGGAGGGACTTGACGGCAGACTTCAACGCACCCCCCGCCTCCAGCGCCGCAGTCGTCGCCGAGAACTCGAAGTCGTTCACGTCCCCCACGACCACCACATCCGCCCCCTTCTGCACCTTCTCCACATCCCGCACAAACGCATTCACCGCCTGAGCCTGCCGCAGCCGCTTCGCCTCAGACGACCGCACCGGCGGCTGATGCCGCGACGTCAGACCCTCGTCGCCGCCCTTCGACCCGAAGTGGTTGGCGACCACGAACACACTCCGCCCCCGGAAGCTGAACTCCCCGGCCAGCGGCTTGCGGCTGTCCGCCCAGGCCGTGTTCGCCGGGTCGATGCGCCCGGGGGAGAGGGTCAGCGCGGCGCGTCCGGAGGAGGAACGTACGACACCCGTGCCCGTCGTCGCGTCCCCCGCGCCCCGGTCCGTGAACGAGACCCGCTCGGGGTTGAAGAGGAACACCTGGCGGATGTTCCCGCCCGGCTCCCCGCCGTCCTTGTTGTTCTCCGGGTCGATGGACCGCCACGCGTAGCGGGGCCCGCCCGCCGCGACGATCGCGTCCGTGAACTTCTTCAGAGTCGCCTCCGCCGAGACGGTCCCGTCGTTCTTCGCGCCGTTGTCGTCCTGGATCTCCTCCAGGGCGAGGATGTCGGGCGAGGCGAGATTCGAGACGACGGCCTCCGCCAGTGCGTCGAACTTCGTCTGCGGATCACCGGGGTCGAGGTTCTCGACGTTGTACGTGGCGACGGCGAGCTCGTCCTTGGCCTGCCGCCGCGTCTTCTCCCGTACGAGCCCCTTGTCCGTGACCTTGCCCAGCGTCCGCGCGACCAGCGTGTATCCGCCGAACTGGTTGAAGTCCAGGGGGCCTTCCGCGCCACCGGACAGCGCGTCGCCGACGTTCGCCTTCGGGAACGGCTGCTCGGAGACCGGAGCCAGCTGCTGGATCTGCAGGCGCCCGGTGTTCTGGTCGTCGTAGGACTTGTACACCGCGCCGCCGCGCCGGCTCGGATTCTCGTGCGGCTTCACGGTGATCCACAGCTCCGAGTACGGATCCGTGGCCCCGACCACGCGCGAGGTGCCGACGCGTACGTTCATGCCCTCCAGGGACTCGTACAGGTCGAGGGCGTACGAGCGGGGCTTCAGCGGGAGCGCGTTGACGCTGCCGCCGTCTCCGGGGTCGCCGTCGGGCGCGTACCGGGAAGGCACCGACTTGGCGCTCACCGTGACCGGCGCGGGCAGCGCGTTGCCGGACGACTCGACCGTGACCGTCGGCTTGGTGAGCTGGGTCAGCGACTGGTTGCCGGACGCCTCGCCGCCGGGAACGTACTCGCTGACGGTCCCGGAGACACGGACCGCGTCACCGGCCTTCACTGTCAGGGCTGCGGACCCGGTGTAGACGAAGACGCCCTCGCTGGTCGAGGGGTCCGCATCGGCCTCGGGGTCCTGGATCCAGAAGCCCTTCGAGCCGTACGAACGGACACCGGTCACGATGCCCGTCACGTCCTTGACCTGCTGGCCCGCGAGGGGCGAGAGGCGGGTGGTGCCCTGGATGTCGTGGACGCGGACCTCGGCGGCGGACGCGGACGAGGAGCTCACGGCGAGCAGACCGGCCGCGAGGGCGGTGGCCACGACCGCGGAGACGGCGGCGGATCTCACGGCGGGCCGGGTGGCACGGGATATGTGCGGCATGGAGGGACTCCGGATGAGGGTGAGGTCGTATGAAGCGAGTGAGAGCTGCTGGGGCGGACGAGGCAGACGGGGCAGACAGGTCGGACGGGCGGACGGAGCCAGGGAGGTGACCCGCCGCGCCCAGCGCTCTACGCGCGTCAATCTCTTGCGTGGCCAGGGGAGTTGTCAAGGTTCGGCGGGTGTTCTCACCGTGTATGTCTTCTGACAGGGACATGAACCGGGCGGCATGGGTTCAAATCCGTCTAGGCTTCAGCCCAGCCGACCCTTCCCCAGGCTCCCGACTCAGCTCGACCAGGGGAGGCCCCATCCTTCGGAGGAGAATCAGCCGATGTCCGTAAGTCCCGCCACCCTGCCGCCGGTGCTGCTGCACTCCGAAGCGGAACTCGCGCGGGCCGCGCTCGCCACGCCGCTGCTCTCCCGCGCCGCGCGGCTCGCCCGCTGGGCCGGCCCCGAGACACGGGTCGGAGCAGGCGGCGAACTCGTCGAGGAGCAGCTGCCGGCCGCCGCGGCGGAACTGGGCCTCGCAGTGGACGACCCGGACGCCGCCGCGTACGCGAGCGAGGCCTGGCGCGTGGCCGTCGACACCGGCCTGGTGGACGTCACGGACGGGGACGAGGCCGAGGGCCCCGACGGAGCGGACGCGCTCGGCACGGTGACCGCGGGTGAGGACCTCGCCGCCCTCACCTCCGGCAGCCCCCAGGACATCCTCGCTGTCTGGCTCGGCGCCCTGGACACCGTGTACGGGGACGCGACCGTGCCCGACATGGACAACCTCCTGGACGTCCTGGAGGAGAACGGCGAGATCGACTTCGAGGAGCTCGGCTGGGACCCGCAGGCGGAGGCGGACTTCCTGGACGGCGTGCTCGGCAACCTGTACCTGCTCACCGCCGGGGACGCGGGCGCGGGCGAGGCGGTGCCGCTGCCCGCGCTCGCCGCGTCGATGATCGTGCCCGACGACATGGGCGAGCCGACGGACGACATCCTGGAGCAGGTGTCGGACGCGATGATGAAGCTCGACGACCAGTTCCGGCTCTTCGAGCCGCTGGGGCTCGTCGAGTACCAGCCGGTCGACGAGGCCCTCATGGCCGACATCGACGAGGCCGAGGCGCCGCTGCCGGACGACGAGGACGTCACGCGGTACGGCATGGTCCGGCTTACCCCGCTCGGTGTGTACGGCATCCGGGCGCGGATGCTGGAGGCGGGCGTGGACGCCCCCGCCGTCGGCGATCTCGCCGACAAGGGCGCCGACGCGCTGCTCGAAGGGACGGCCGGTTTCCCGCAGGCAGCCGCGCAGGCCGAGATCGAGCTGTGGCTCGCCCGGCACGAACCGCTGGACGCGGCACGGGAGTTGCTGGCCGCCGCGCGGGGCGGTGACGAGGGCGCGCCGCTCAGGCGGCTCCGCTGCCAGCAGGCGCTCTCGCTGGTGGGCCGGGAGGCCGAGCCCGCGCTGCGGGACGTGCTCGACGACGCCGAGCTCGGTGGGCTCGCCCGGGTGTGGCTTGCCGAGCACGGGGCGGCGGACGTGCCCGCGCCCTCCGAGGCGCTGGTCTTCTGGCTGACCATCGACACGATCGCCGCGCAGCTCGCCGCCGAGGGCAACTCGGACGAGCTGCAGGGCCTGGTCGAGGGGCTCTCGGAGCAGCACAGCGGGTTCTTCGCCGCGGCCTGGCGGGTCGAGCACCCCGCCACCGCCGATGTCCTGGAGGCGATGGGGCGGCTGCACCCCGACAAGAAGGTGGCCAAGGAAGCGCGGAAGGCGGCGTTCAAGGCCCGGTCGCAGCAAGGGATGTGATGAGCACAGAGCCGTACCGGGCGGGCCGGAGTTCCCGGCCCGCCCGGTAGTGGTGTCAGCTCAGCACTCGTACCTCGTCGTGTGCTTGAACGACGACGTCGCGCCGTCGAAGCCGTACGTCCCCCGGTACGCCGGAGGGTTCTGGTACTCGCCCACGATCGTGATCGTGTTCGCGCAGGAGCCCTGGCCCGTGCGCTTGGCGTCCAGGCGGATCGTGTCGCCGATGAAGCCGCCCGTGATGTCCCAGGGGGCGCCGCAGATGCCGGAGGTGATCTGGCCGCCGGTCACCACGTGCGGGTGGGTGTTGGGGTTGTACTTCGCCTCGATGGCAAACGTGATCGCGCCGTTGTGCAGCTCCAGCTTGCAGGTGGTGGAGACCGCCTCGGCGGACACGTCCTGGGGCGCGGCGAACGCCTCGTCGCGCGTCTTGACCTCGGCGCCCTGCGGGTTGTGGAAACGGTGCTCCGCGCGGGCCTGGCCCTTCTGCTTGCGTGACTGAGTGGTCATGAAGCCCTCCTCTCGTGGTGAGGCCGGTCAGGCCAGCTGCTCGGAGACCTCGACCCGCAGCAGCGCGCGGACGTTCTCGAGGTGGTTGAGCACCGTCACGGTGGACGATCCGGCGAACAGCAGCCCCATCGCGACGTTGTCGAGCGAGGTCACCAAGGACCCCGAGTCGCCGCCCGCGGAGATGTTCGTCGTCAGGATCTGGTCCTTGAAGCGGGCCGTGCCCGCCGTGCCGTAGTTGACGTCGATGGTCGCGTCGACGGCGATGATCCGGCCGAAGGAGATGTTGGTCGTACGGCCGGTCTTCTTCACCTGGTCGCCGACCGCGACGTTCGCCTTGCGGCGCCAGGCGCGCGGCGCACCGCTGAAGTACGTCTCACGGGTCGCGTCCTGGAAGTCGACGGTGCCAAGGGCCGCGTCGACGACGTTGTTGTGACGCTCCAGCGGAATCTGCGGGGCGAACTGGATCGTGATGAAGCGCTCCAGGGTCGCGATGCGGTCGGCCGGGTCCTGGCCGCCGTCGAAGACGCCCGGCTGCACGATCGCGCTGCCGAGCTGCGCGCGGTTGGAGTCGGCCAGCACGTGGTTGTTGGAGAGGATGTAGAACTTCGCCGGTACGCCGAGGCCGGGGCCCGGCGGGTCGACGGCGGCGCCGGGCAGGAAGTCGTAGACCACACTGCCGAGCGTGCCGGCCGTCACGCGTACGTTGCCGACCGATGCGCCGGAGGGGCACGGGCGCATGCGGCGCTTGAGAAGCTGCGGCTCGAACGCGCCGAGCCCGCCGAGCTCCTGGAGCTGGGGCTGCGACAGGCCCGCGAGCTGTTCGCTCACGCTGCCGTCGGGGCCGTAAACCGCCGAGGAGCGGTCATCGGCGCGGGAAGACTGGCGCTGCTGCCGCTGCGCGGCGACATGGCCGACCGCGACGATGTCGGTGGGGGTGCCGTCGTCCATCTGGCGCGGGACGACGTCCCGCTCCGGGAGCATGGACTCCGGGACCTTCTGGGTGACGAACACGATGACGGCCGGTTCGCCGGTGGGCTGTCCCTCGGTCCACTTCACGCCGTGGCCGAAGCCGACGACGTTGGCCAGCGGCGACTGGGGCCGCAGGAAGTCGGATGTCGCCTGCTGGCGGGAGCTGTCACTGAGCTGACCGCCGGTGGGTCCTCGCATCAATTCGGGCTGGCTCACGCCAGACCACCTCTTCGCCTTCATTGCCGGGTCGGAGTTCCGGTCCGTGCTCTGTCCTGGGCCTTGTCCTAGGCCTGGGCCTGGGCGTCGACGCCGCCGATCGCGAGTACGCGCACGGGGACGCCTTCGAGCACCGCCGGAACCACGTCTTCGTCACGGAGCCGGTCACGGGGAACTTTGCGGGTGACGAAGACGACGATCACGTCCGTACCCGAGTTCTCGTCCCTCCCGGTGCCGACACCGGTGACATTGGCCAGCTTCATCAGCCGGTCCTCATGGAGACTGCGTGCCTGCTGTGCGTCCACGCGGCTCGCCTCCCCCTACGGGTGATGCACGTAGGGGATGTCTATTGCCGTGTGGAGGGCGGGTCAAGGCGTTCTGCACGAAATCTTGGCTTTGCGGGTGATCCGTTCCTGTTGACCTTGTCTACGAAGATTCTTCCAACCCGTGGCCCCCGTGCGTCGTTTCCCTTTCACGTGCGCAGATGCGAAGCGCCGTTGAGGTCCAGGACCGTGCCGGACGCCCACTCCGCGACCGGCGAGGCGAGCCAGAGGACCGCCGCGGCGATCTCGTCCGCCGTGCCCGCGCGCCCGAACGGGCTCTGCGCGCGGATCGCGGCCCCCTCGTCCCCGCTCAGCCGGTGCGCGACCCGCTCCGTCTCGAAGAAGCCGGGCGCCACCGACGCCACCGCGATCCCGTACGGCGCGAGCGACACCGCGAGGGACTGTCCGAGCGCGTGGACGGCCGCCTTGGTCGCTCCGTAGGCCGGGTGGTCGGGCTCCCCGCGGAACGCGCCGCGCGAGCCGATGTTCACGATCCGGCCGCCCGTGCCCTGGTCGATCATCCGGCGGGCCGCCAGGTGACTGAGGTTCGCCGTGGCCAGGAGGTTCACCGACACGTGCCGCTGCCAGAGGGCCGCCCAGTCCTCGTACGACGTGTCGGCGAGGGGATGCGGCAGGTTCACGGCGGCGTTGTTGACCAGGACGTCCAGACCGCCGAGGGCGGTGGCGGACCGCCCCGCGACGTCCGCCGCGCCCGACGGATCCGAGAGGTCCCCGCCCACCAGCGCGTGGCCCTCACCCTTGAGCGAGGCGAGCGTCGCGCGCGCTTCCTCCTCGCGCGAGCCGTAGTGCACGGCGACGCGGTCGCCGTTCTCGGCGAAGGCCTGCGCGAGGGCTCTCCCCAGGCCTCGGGAGGCTCCGCTGATCAGGACACGGCGGCCGGTGGCTGGCAGGTTCATGGAAGGAAGCCCCTTGATGTCGGACAGCGTTCAACCGCCGTTTATACGTGAGCGGGAACGTGACGCCGACAGCAGCCCGGCCGAGAATCGAACGCAGGCCGAGAGTCGCAGCACGTGCACAGTCAGCCCGTAGCCCGCTCGTACGCGCCTCAGGAGACATCATGTCGCTCACTCGCAGGGACTTCGCCAGACGCTCCGCGGTCACCGGCGCGGGGGTCGCCCTTGCCGGCAGCGTCGGCGCACTCGCCACCGCGCCCGGCGCGCTCGCCGCCCAGGAGACGACGGAGGACGGGGCCGACATGCTCGGCGGCGCCTTCGGCTACGGCCCCCTCGTCCCCGACCCCGAGGGCCTGCTCGCACTGCCCGCCGGATTCTCGTACCGCGTCCTGACCCACAGCGGAAAGACCAAACTGGAGACCGGCGAGTTCACGCCCTCCAACCACGACGGCACGGCCACCTTCGAGGGCCCGCGCGGCGTCACGCTGCTCGTCAACAACCACGAGCTGAGCGGCCCCCGCTCCAAGTGGAAGCACCCGGTCCCGCTCACCGAAGGCCTCGTCTACGACCCGGCCGCGTCCGGCGGCTGCACCGTCGTCGAGGTCCGCCGCGGCGGACACGTCGCCGAGTGGGTCGGCATCGCGGGCACCGCCACCAACTGCGCGGGCGGCAGCACTCCTTGGGGCACCTGGCTCACCTGCGAGGAGACCGAGGAGAAGGCCGGCCAGAACGGCATGACCAAGGACCACGGCTACGTCTTCGAGGTCGATCCCTACGACAGGCGCGCCAACCGGGCACCCAAGCCGATCAAGGCCCTTGGCCGCTACGCCCACGAAGCCGTCGTCGTCGACCCCAGGCGCGGCCACCTCTACCTCACCGAGGACGCCTCAGGACCCAACGGCCTGCTCTACCGCTGGACCCCTCCGCACGGCTTCAAGCACGGCCGCGGCAAGCTGCGTACCCTCGCCGACGACGCGGGCGTCCTGAAGGCGCCCAAGTGCTACGACTCCGGCGGCCGTTTCGTGGACGACCTGTCCCGCGCCACCAGGATCGGCACGGTCTACGGCGTGGACTGGGTCGAGGTCCCGGACCGCGACGCCCGCACGGTCCCGGTGCGCCAGCAGTTCGACGACGGCGACATCACGCGTGCCCGCAAGCTCGAAGGCATGTGGTGGGGTGACGGCGGCGTCTACATCGTCGCCTCGTTCGCCCGCGACGAGAGCCCCGCCCCGCACGACGGACAGGTGTGGTTCTACCACCCCTCGCGCCGCACCCTGACCCTGAAGGTGCTCCTCGGCGTCAACCCGGACCCCGGCAAGGACGGCGCCTTCGACGGCCCGGACAACATCACCGTCTCCCCGTACGGCGGCCTGGTCATCGCCGAGGACGGCGAAGGCATCCAGCACCTCTTCGGGGCGACCGAGCACGGCCGTACGTACCCGATCGCGCGCAACGAACTCAACGCGGGCACACCCGAGAAACCCTCCTACAGCGAGTTCACCGGCGTCACCTTCTCGCCCGACGGCAAGACGCTCTACGCCAGTATCCAGACACCCGGCATCCTGCTGGCGATCACCGGACCGTGGCGGCGCCAACGCCACTGACCGCGGTCGTGACTGACCGCGGTCGTGCCGAAAAAGAATTGGTGCCCCGCCAATTCAATCTCCTAAAGTGAAACTCCTTCCGGTGCGCGGGCAGCGGCTACTTCCTCTCAAGAAATCACGCCGCATCCCTTTCTGATCTCGGAAGAATCATTTCGGGGGAATTCACATGGCACGCTTCAACACCAAGTCCGCGAAGGCGCTCGTCACTTCCGTCGTGAAGTCGACCGGGCGCACCGCGCCGACCCAGCAGGGCGGCCGAGGTCACCTGCGTGACCCGCGCTCCGAGCTCTTTCTGCTCGCGGTGGCGAATTTCGTTTCCCAGCAGACCTTTTACGAGAACGGCGGCGACCGCGACGACCGTTTCTCCGCGCTCGTGCGACGCCTCGCCGTCGAGGACCCGGAGTGGACCGCGGGCCTCCTCGGCTGGCTGCGCGGCGACGGCAACATGCGGACGGCATCGATCGTCGGCGCCGCCGAGTACGTCAAGGCGCGCCTCGACGCCGGCGCCACCGAGGGCCCCGCGAACCGCGAGGTCGTCGCCTCCGTGCTGCGCCGCCCGGACGAGCCCGGCGAGCTGCTCGGGTACTGGACGGCGACGTACGGCCGCAACGTCCCCAAGCCCGTGAAGCGGGGCATCGCGGATGCCGTGCGCCGCCTGTACGGCGAGAAGGCGCTGCTCAAGTACGACACGGCGTCCAAGGGTTACCGCTTCGGCGACATCCTCAACCTCGTGCACGCCGCGCCCGACCCGGACAGGCCGTGGCAGGGCGACCTCTTCCGGTACGCGCTCGACCGCCGCCACCACCCCGACACGGCCATGCCGCCCGCGTCCGCCCGCATCCTGGCCGCGCACCGCGAGCTGATGGCGGTGCCGGTCGCCGAGCGGCGCGCGGTGGTGACCGGCGCGGGCGGCGCGGAGCGGCTCGCCTCGGCGGGCATGACCTGGGAGGCGCTCGCGGGCTGGCTGCAGGGGCCGATGGACAAGGCGGCCTGGGAGGCGGTCATTCCCTCCATGGGCGCGATGGCACTCGTGCGCAACCTGCGGAATTTCGACGAGGCAGGCGTCTCGGACGAGGTGGCGGGCGTCGTCGCGGCGAAGCTCTCGGACCCGGTACAGGTCGCGAGGTCGCGGCAGTTCCCCTTCCGCTACCTCGCCGCCTACCAGCACGCGCCGTCGCTGCGCTGGGCGTACCCGCTGGAGCAGGCGCTCGGCCACTCGCTGGGCAACGTGCCGGCGCTGCCCGGCCGTTCACTGATCCTGGTCGACCGTTCGGGCTCGATGTGGTCGCCGCTCTCGGACCGCTCGCAGCTCAACCGCGCGGACGCGGCCGCGGTCTTCGGCACGGCGCTCGCGCTGCGGGCGGCGGACGCCGACCTGGTCGAGTTCGGCACGAGCAGCGCCAAGGTGAGGTACCGCAAGGGCGAGTCCGTCCTGAAGGTCCTTGAGCGGTTCGGCAGCCTCGGCGGCACGAACACCACCGAGGCGGTGCGCCGCTTCCACAAGAACCACGACCGCGTCCTGATCGTCACCGACGAGCAGGCGACGTACCACCACTACGGCGACCCGACCGAGCAGGTTCCGGCGCACGTCCCGGTCTACACCTGGAACCTGGCGGGATACCGGGTGGGCCACGGCGCGTCCGGCACGGGCAACCGCCATGTGTTCGGCGGCCTTTCGGACGCGGCGTTCCGGATGGTGGCGCTGCTCGAGGCGGGGGCTTCGAGCGATTGGCCGTGGGCGCGGAAGTGAGGGTACGGCTCAGGTGAGGAGACGACTGAAGTGAGGGCAAGACCCTTGTGCGCGCCGGGAATTGGTATCTAACATTTCAGTGCATGGGAGCCATGCAACCGGTGCGCCGCACCCTCCTCAGGGACCAGGCGTACACATCGATCCGTGACGCGATCGTCGGCGGGGACATCCCGCCGGGCAGCGTGGTGCGGGACGCCGACCTCGCCGCCTCGCTCGGCCTGTCGCGCGCTCCCGTCCGCGCTGCGTTCTCGCGGCTCGTGGACGAAGGCCTCCTGGAGTCCAAACCGCAGAGCCACACCCGTGTGACGGCGCTGGACGAGGCAGGCGTCAGGGACGCGGCGGCCGTCGTCCGCGCCATGCACGAACTCGTCGCCCGCGGCGCGGTGCCCCGCCTGGAGCCCGCGCACCTCTACGCGATGCGTGATGCAAGCCGCCGGTTCGCGGCGGCCGTCGCGGCCGGCGACGTGGAGGGGGCCCTGCGGGCCGACGACGACCTGCACGGCGTCCTCGTCGCGGCCTGCGGCAACCACGCGGCCACGGCCACCATCACCCGGTACACCCCCCTCATCCGCCGCCTGGAGAGGCAGCGCTTCGGTGAGGGCGTGACCTGCGGCTCCGCCGAGCTGCACGAGCGCCTCATCGACGCGTGCGCGGACGGCGACCCGGAGGCGGCGGTGGCCGTCACCACGGAGATCTGGCGCGTCCTGGAAGAGCTCGCCCACCCCTGAACCCGCCGGAGGCCCCCGTGCCCGCACCCCTCGACTCCTACGCCCGCTACCCCCTCCTCTTCGGCCCCTCACCCGTCCACCCCCTGGACCGCCTCACCCACCACCTCGGCGGCGCCGCGCTCTGGGCCAAGCGGGAGGACTGCAACTCCGGCATCGCGTACGGCGGCAACAAGACGCGCAAGCTGGAGTTCCTCGTCGCCGACGCGCTCGCGCAGGGCTGCGACACCCTCGTGTCGATCGGCGGCGTCCAGTCCAACCACACCCGCCAGGTCGCGGCCGTCGCCGCCCGCGCCGGACTCAAGTGCGTGCTGATCCAGGAGAGTTGGGTCGACTGGCCCGACTCCGTGTACGACAAGGTCGGCAACATCCTCATCAGCAGGCTCGCGGGCGCCGACGTACGCCTCGTACGCGCCGGATTCGGCATCGGCATCAAGGAGAGCTGGGAGCGGGCGGTGCGCGAGGTCGAGGAGGCGGGCGGCAGGCCGTACGCCATCCCGGCCGGCTGCTCCGAGCACCGTCTGGGTGGTCTGGGCTTCGCGCGCTGGGCGTACGAAGTGGCGGAGCAGGAAGCGGAACTTGGGGTCTTCTTCGACACCGTCGTGGTCTGCTCGGTGACCGGGTCCACGCAGGCGGGGATGGTCGCCGGTTTCGCCGCGCTCGCGGAGGAGGGCGAGCGCCCGCGCCGTGTCCTGGGCATCGACGCATCCGCCGATCCCGACCGCACCCGCGAGCAGATCGCCAGGATCACCCGCGGGACGGCCGAACTCATCGGCGTGCAGGCAGAGGTGAAGGACGCCGACATCGAGCTCGACGCGCGCTATCACGCGGGCACCTACGGCCTCCCCGACGAGGCGACCCTCGACGCGATGCGGCTCGCGGCCCGCACGGAGGGCATGGTGACCGACCCGGTCTACGAGGGGAAGTCGATGGCCGGGATGATCGACCTGGTGGACAGGGGAGAGATCGCGCGCGACGCGACCGTGCTCTACGCCCACCTCGGCGGGCAGCCCGCGCTGAACGCCTACAGCGCCTTGTTCTGACCGAGGGGCGCCTGGGGCACACATGTGCGCGCGGTGCCACGGAGCAACTACGTAACGCTACGGGGAACGGGAAATTGTGTGTCGGTTTGATGCCGATGTGAGGACCGTGTGAGGTCGGAGCATGGTGCGTCGGGGTCCGGAGGGCGCATACTCAGAACATGACGAGGCCCCCCGGTACCCGACGCCACCTGCCGAACAGCCCCTTTAACGTTCCGCCGCCCCCCGCACCGCCCATCGAGCAGTTCGCCGTGGGCGACCGGGTCTCGCACGACCAGTACGGACTCGGGCGGATCGTCGGAGTCGAAGGCGAGGAAGCGGTGGTCATCGACTTCGCAGGCCGCCAGGGACGGTTCCTGAGCCCGTACCCCAAGCTGTCCAAGCTCTGATTCCCTGATCTGCGTACGACAAAGGGGCGGCCGCCGGGAGAACCCTCCCGGCGGCCGCCCCTGCTCACTCCCGCCGCGGCTACAGCGCCTGCGCCGCGGGCTTCACCATTCCGCGCACGGTCCGTGACTTCACGAAGTCGCCCATCGCGGTCATTTCCCACTCTCCGGTGAACTGCTTGATGAGCTTGGCCATCATCACGCCCGTCTGCGCCTCCGCGTTCGTGAGGTCGAAGCGGACCAGCTCCTCGCCCGTCGCCGCGTCCAGAAGGCGGCAGTACGCCTTGGCGACGGCCGTGAACTTCTGGCCCGAGAACGAGTTCACCGTGAAGACGAGACCCGTCACGTCCTGCGGCAGACGGCCCAGGTCCACGACGATCACCTCGTCGTCACCGCCGCCCTCGCCCGTGAGGTTGTCGCCGGAGTGCTTGATCGCGCCGTTCACGATCGACAGCTTGCCGAAGTAGCAGCTGTCCACGTGGTTGCGCTGCGGGCCGTACGCGATGACGGAGGCGTCCAGGTCGATGTCCTTGCCGCCGTACGCGGGCTCCCAGCCGAGACCCATCTTGACCTGCGAGAGCAGCGGCTTGCCGCCCTTGACCAGGGACACGGTCTGGTTCTTCTGGAGGCTGACCCGGCCCTTGTCCAGGTTGATCTTCCCCGCGCCGGGCGCGGGCGGCGCCGGGGGAGCCGCGGGCGCTGCCGGGGCGGCGAGGCGGGGGTCGGCGACCGGCGGGGGCGGGCCCTGGACCGGGGCGCCGGACGGGGGCGCCATCGGGGCGGCGGGCGCGGCGGCGGCCGGAGCGGCCGGGGCCGCGGGCTCCTCGACCGAGACGCCGAAGTCGGTCGCGATGCCCGCCAGGCCGTTCGAGTACCCCTGGCCGACGGCGCGCGCCTTCCACGCGCCGTTGCGCAGGTAGACCTCGACGATCACCAGGGCGGTCTCGCCGCCGAGCTGCGGGGGCGTGAACGTGGCGAGGACGGAACCGTCGTCCGCGTTGCGGATGGTGGCGGTGGGCTCGACGCCCTGGAAGGTCTGGCCCGCCGCGTCCGGGCTGGCGGTGACGACGATCTTCTCGATGCCGGCGGGCACGGCCGTGGTGTCCACCGTGATCTTGTCGGGGGTCGTGCCGCCCCCCGACTGGTAGGTGACACCGGGCCCGGAGGGCTGGTTGAAGAAGATGAAGTCGTCGTCGGAGCGCACCTTGCCGTCGGCGGTGAGCAGCAGGCCCGATACGTCGAGCCGCACCGGTGCGGCGACGTCCACCGCTACGCGAGTGGCGGTGAGAGGGATGTTCGAGCCGGGGGTCATAGCTGTCATGCATGGGGTAACGAACGTCCCGGCTTTGCCGTTCCCTTACCCGCGGAAGTTTCTTTTCCTTGCCCCCAGAACGCCGGACGGGCTGGATCTCAGCCCGTCCGGCGTTTGAGGACGAACTCGGCGAAGCCGGTGATCTACGGCACCACCACGATCTTCCGGCCCACCCCGGAGGCGAACCGCTCGAGCGCCTGCGGATAAGAGTCCAGCGGCATCCGATCACTGATGAACACATCAGGATCCAGCACACCCGCGGCGAACAGCTCCGCCGCCCGCTCATAGCTGTGGAGCACCGCCATCGACCCGGTGATGGTGATCTCCTGGTTGTAGATGCGGTACGGATCGATGCTGACCCGCGTCGCGTAGTCGGCCACCCCGAACTGCAGGAACGTTCCCGCCTTGGCGACCCGCCCGAGGCCGTCCTGGATCGCCGCCGCGTTCCCGGTGGCGTCGACCACGATGTCCCACCCCTGGGGCCGGTCGAGCTCGTCCGCCCCGGCGGCCGACCCCGAGACGCCCAGCTGCCGCGCCGTGGCGAGGCGGTCCGGGTTGAGGTCCACGACGTCCACGCTCGCCGCTCCCGTCCGCTTGGCGAGCTCCAGCATCATCAGGCCCATCGTCCCGGAGCCGTAGATCAGGACGTGGGCGCCGAGCTGGGCCCGCAGGACGTCATAGCCGCGCACCGCGCACGACAGGGGCTCGATGAGGGCCGCGTCCTGGGTGCGTACGTTCTCGGGGAGCCGCACACAGTTGGCGACGGGCGCGACCGCGTACTGGGCGGCGCCGCCCGCGGTGGTGACGCCGATCGCGGCCCAGCGCTCGCAGAGGTTGTTGTGGCCGGTGCGGCAGTAGCGACACTCGTAACAGTAGAGCGAGGGGTCGACGGCGACGCGGTCGCCGACCGCGAGCTCGGTGACCTCGCGGCCGAGCCCCACCACCTCCCCGGCGAACTCGTGCCCCGGCACCACCGGCAGTGTGGGCGCGAACTCGCCCTGCAGGATGTGCAGATCGGTCCCGCACAGTCCGCACGCGGCGACCTCGACGACGACATCGCGCGGCCCCGGGGTGGGGTCGGGCACCTCGCCGACGACGGCTTTGCCGACGGACTCGATGATGGCGGCCTTCACTTGACGGCTCCCAACGACAGGCCCTGGACCAGCTTGTCCTGGGCGGCGAACCCCGCGGCGAGCACCGGCAGGGAGATCACGAGCGACGCGGCGCACACCTTCGCCAGGAACAGGCCCTGGCTGGTGATGAAGCCGGTCAGGAACACGGGCGCGGTCTGGGCGACGACGCCCGTGAGCACTCGGGCGAAGAGGAGTTCGTTCCAGCTGAAGATGAAGCAGATCAGGGACGTCGCCGCGATCCCCGGCAGCGCGATGGGGGCCACCACGCGCGTGAGGATGGTGGGCAGGCGCGCCCCGTCGATCTGCGCGGCCTCGATGATCGCGACCGGCACCTCGGCGAGGAAGGACTGCATCATCCACACCGCGATCGGCAGGTTCATCGACGTGTAGAGGATGACCAACAGCCAGATGTTGTCGAGCATGTCGGTGTTCTTCGCGAAGAGATAGATCGGCAGCAGTCCCGCCACGACCGGCAGCATCTTCGTCGACAGGAAGAAGAACAGGACGTCCGTCCACTTCTTCACCGGCCTGATGGACAGCGCGTACGCGGCAGGGAGCGCCAGGAGCAGCACGAGTAGCGTCGACGCGACCGACGCCACGGTCGAGTTGATGAGCGAGGGCCAGGGGCTCGCGCCGCCGCCCGCGCCGAAGAAGTCGCGGTAGCCGTCCAGGGTGAGCGAGGCGGCGAGCGAGGGCGGATTGGTCGCGGCGTCCTCCTCCGAGTGGAAGGAGGTCAGCGCCATCCAGGCGATGGGCAGGAAGAACAGGATTCCGGCCAGCCAGGCGGCCAGGCCGAGGCCCGCGGAGCCCCGGATCTTCAGCGGGGTCCGGGTGCGTGGCTTGTCACGCGTCACGGCAGTGCTCATGAGCGGGACGCCTCCTCACGGAACAGGGACGAGACGACCCGCAGCGCGAAGGTCGCGATGATGAGGGAACCGATGACGACGAGGACGCCGGCGGCGGACGCCAGGCCGTTCTCGTGGGCCTGGTAGAAGCTCTGGTAGACGGTGTAGGGCAGGTTGGCCGTGCCGAGGCCGCCCGAGGTGATCGTGAAGACGGCGTCGAAGTTCTGCACGATGTAGATCGAGCCGAGCAGCGACCCCAGCTCCAGATAGCGGCGCAGATGCGGCAGCGTCAGATAGCGGAACACCTGCCAGGGCCCCGCGCCGTCCATGCGGGCCGCCTCGACGAGTTCACTGTCGCGGCTCTGCAGCCCGGCGAGCAGGATCAGCATCATGAAGGGCGTCCACTGCCAGATCAGGGAGGCCTCGATGGCGATCAGCGGGGTGTTCGACACCCAGTCGGGCTGGGTCGCGCCGTCACCGCCCACCCAGTGGAGCAGGCCGTTGAAGAGGCCGTACTCGGGGTTGTAGAGCACGTGCTTCCACAGCAGCGCGGCGGCCACCGGAACGAGCAGGAACGGCGCTATGAGCAGCGTGCGGACCACACCCCGGCCCCGGAACCTCCGGTCCAGGAGCAGGGCGAGCCCGAGCCCGATGACGAGGCTCGCGATGACCACGGTGGCCGTGAGCACGATGGTCGTCAGGACCGACTTGCGCAGGTCCGGATCGGTGAGGACCTCGGAGTAGTTGTCGAGTCCCGCGAAGCTGCGGGCGTCGGGGTAGAGGGCGTTCCAGTCGAAGAAGGAGATCACCAGCGTGGCCACGAAGGGCAGCTGGGTCACCACGACCATGAAGATCAGGGCGGGCAGGAGAGGGGCCCTGGTGGCCCAGGCGCGCAGCCTTCCTGGCGCCTTGGGCCCGGGGGCGCGCGCGGTCTTGGGCGCGACGGTGGGGGTACTCGCGGTGGCGGTCATCGTCCCTCGTACTCCTCGGCGATCTTCTCGGCGAGCTTCTGTGACTTCTTGAGGGCCGATTCGACGGACTGGCGCCCGGCGATGGCCGCGCTGATCTCCTGGGAGACCTTCGTGCCGAGGTCGGTGAACTCGGGGATGCCGACGAACTGGATGCCGGGCGCGGGCCGGGGCTGCACGCCGGGATCGGTCGGCCGAGCGCCTTCGATGGCGTCGTGGGTGACGTCCTGGAAGGCGGCGGCCTCCTTGCGGTAAGCGGGGTTGTCGTACGTCGAAGCCCGCTTGCCCGCGGGGACGTTGGACCAGCCGATCTTCTCGCCGACCAGCTGCTCGTACTCCTTGCTTGACGCCCAGGAGACGAACTTCCAGGCCTTGTCGGGGTTGCGCGAGGCCTTCTGCAGGCCCCATGCCCAGGTGTAGAGCCACCCGGAGCTCTTGGTCTTCTCCACGGGCGCGGGTACGTAGCCGATCTTGCCCTTGACCGGGGACTTGGCGGACTCCAGCGAACCGGCGGCGGCCGTGGCGTCGTACCACATGGCGGTCTTGCCCTGGGTGAGGTTGTTCAGGCACTCGGCATAGCCGGACTGGGCGGCTCCGGACTCGCCGTGCTCGCGAACGAGGTCCACGTAGAAGCGAGTTGCCTTCTCGAACTCGGGGGAGTCGAGGCGCGCCTTCCACCCCTTGTCGAACCACGTCCCTCCGAAGGTGTTCACCACGGTGGTCAGGGGCGCGATCAACTCGCCCCAGCCCGGGAGTCCGCGCAGACAGATGCCCTTCATCCCGGACTCGACGCCGGCGTCTTCGACGTCACCCGCGAGCTGCGCCACCTGCTTCCAGGTGGGGTGCTTAGGCATGGTGAGACCGGCCTTCTTGAACACGTCCTTGCGGTACATCAGGAAGGACGACTCTCCGTAGAAGGGCTGTCCGTAGAGCTTGCCGTCGTCGCCCGTGAGCGACTGGCGCATGGACGGCAGTACGTCCTTCTCGTCGTACGCCTTGTCCTTGCGGGTGTACGAGCCGAGCTCGTGCAGCCAGTCGTTCTTGGCGTAGATCGGGATCTCGTAGTTGCTGAGCGTGGCGACGTCGTACTGGCCCGCCTGGTTGGCGAAGTCCTGGCTGATCTTGTCGCGGACGTCGTTCTCGGGCAGGACCGTGAAGTTCACCTTGATGCCCGTTTCCTTGGTGAAGTGGGCGGCGGTGAGCTTCTGCAGTTCGACCATCTGCGGGTTGTTCACCATCAGTACGTTGATGGAGTCGCCGCCTGAACCGGTCCCGCCCGCCCCGGCCCAGCAGCCGGAGAGCAGCGGGGCAAGCAGCGTCCCTGCGGCTGCCGCGGCGAGTGCGCGCGGCCTCCGTCGGCTCTGGGTTCGCATGAATGCTCCTGGACGTATGGGGACGTATGGGGTGGGAGGAGGTGTGTGGGGGTGTGCGGGGGTGCGTCTTGGGTGCATGGGGGCGTGCGGGATCACGGGAGGTGCCGGCGTGCGGCGGGTGAGGGCTGAGCGGGGGAGGGCGAGCGGGGGTGAGTCAGACGCGGATGACCTGCGGGCCCTGGAGGGAGTAGCGGTGGGCCTCGGACGCGGGCAGCTGCGTGCTCGTGACGATGGCCTCGAGCTCGCCGACGTGCCCGAACCTGCAGAAGCTGGTCGCCCCGAACTTGGTGTGCACGCCCGTGAACACCGTGCGCCGTGACGCGCGGATGGCCTGCGTCTTCACCTCGCTGACGGCGGGGTCGGGCGTGGTCAGGCCGTGCTCGCGGGAGATGCCGTTCGCCCCGATGTACGCGAGGTCGATCACGAACCCGGCCAGCATGCGCGTCGTCCAGTGGTCGACGGTCGCGAGGGTGCCGGGGCGGACGCGGCCGCCGAGCAGGAGGACGGACATGTTGTCGGCCTCGGCGAGGGCGCCCGCGGTGGCCAGGGACGCCGTGACGATGGTCAGCGGGCGGCCCTTGGCGGCCTCCGGGAGCGCCTCGGCGATGAGCTGCGGGGTGAAGCCCTCGTCGACGAAGACCGTTTCGGCGTCGCCCAGGAGTTCGGCGGCGGCGGTGGCGATCCGCCGCTTTTCGGGGACGTGCATGGTGGTGCGGAACGCGAGGGTGGTCTCGAAGCCCGCGCTCTCCACGGGGTAGGCGCCGCCGTGGGTGCGGCGGACCAGGCCGTGGTCCTCCAGGGCGCGGAGGTCACGGCGGACGGTCTCCTTGGCGACGCCCAGTTTGGTGGCGAGCGCGGTGACGTCCACGGAGCCGGAGGTCCGTGCTGCCCGGACGATTTCCCGCTGGCGCTCTTCCGCGGTCATGGGTGCCGCCTCTTTCCCTCGCTGTGCCCGTTCGGGCCCTGGTGGAAAGTTCTACAGCGGGGGACGGTGTGTGAACAGGCTCGAAACCGGGGCGATGATGCCCGCTTCTGCCCGCTTGGCGGGGCGACGGCCTGTGTGCCGGGGGACAGGGGTGCCCGTTCGGGGGGTGCGGTCTGCCCGTTCGGTGCCCGTATGCGGGCTGAGGCGGCTCGGCGCACCCCACCGGACGGCTGGTTTCAGCCTGTCGTGCTGCCGTGGGGAGCTCTCAGTACGGCCACACCGGAGGGTTCGTGCAGAAGTGGCCCCCCAGATGCGCGTGGTCCGGGTTCGCGGGGTCCAGTTCCCCCTGCTCGGCGACGAGCTTGTCCGCGTACTGCTCGGAGTCGTCCCGCGGTTCGTAGCCGAGCGCGCGCGCCGACGAGAGGTCCCACCACAGGCGCGTGTTCGCGGACGAGCCGTACACCACCGTGTGCCCCACCGCGGGAGCGGTCAGCGCCGCGTGGAAGAGGCGGGCGCCGTCACCGGGGCTCATCCAGACCGACAGCATCCGCACGCTCGACGGCTCCAGGAAGCACGAACCGATCCGCACCGAGACCGTCTCGATCCCGTGCTTGTCCCAGTAGAACTGGGCGAGATCCTCGCCGAAGGACTTCGAGAGGCCGTAGAAGGTGTCGGGCCTGTGCGGCGCGTCCACCGCGATCAGCGGATCGTCGCCGACGGGCCGCGGCGTGAACCCCACCGCGTGGTTCGACGACGCGAAGACGACACGGCCCACGCCTTCCTCGCGCGCCGCCTCGTAGAGGTTGTACGTCCCCTCGATGTTCGCCCGCAGGATCTTGTCGAAGGAGGCCTCCAGGGAGATCCCCGCGAGGTGGACGACCGCGTCCACGCCCCGCACGGCCTCCCGCAGCGCCTTCTTGTCGGCGAGGTCCGCCGTGATCGCGTCCGGCTCGCCCTCGATGGGCCGCACGTCGAGCAGCCGCAGGTCGTAGCCGTAGGCCGGGAGCAGTCCCCGCATCAGGGTGCCGAGGCCGCCTGCGGCGCCGGTGAGCAGGACGGTGCGGGGAGCGGGCATGAGGGGGTCTCCTCGGATCAGCGGCTGCGGTCGCGTGTGCGCACATTCGTGTGTACGTATATTCGCGTGTACGTACAGCATTCACATGTGTGGACACGCTAGGGATCAACGCCTCGTCGCGTCAAGTGTCGTACGGAGGCGGGGAATCCGCTCTTGAAATCGCGGTTCTCTTGCCGACCTTGCTGCTTGACCGGGGCTCAGAGGGCAGCTTAGCGTGGGTGCGTTCAGAAATATGGACGTGGATCAGAAACGTGCACGCTAAGGGAGAGCCCGTGACGTCAGCACCCCTCGCCGCTCGACTCGACATCCCCAGCGGGCCGCTGTTCTTCCCGGTCACCGCCTACGGCCTCGACGGCTCCATCGACCTCGACGTCTTCCGCGCGCACGTGCGCGCGGGGATCGAGGCGGGTGCCGCCGCCGTGTTCGCCTGCTGCGGCACCGGCGAGTTCCACGCCCTGACGCCCGAGGAGTTCGGGGCGTGCGTCACCGCCGCCGCCGAGGAGTCGGCGGGACGGGTGCCGGTGGTCGCGGGCGCCGGGTACGGTACCGCGCTCGCCGTGCGGTACGCGAAGATCGCCGAGGAGGCGGGCGCGGACGGGCTGCTCGCGATGCCGCCCTACCTCGTCGTCGCCGGGCAGGAGGGCCTGCTGCGGCACTACGCCGAACTGGCCGCGGCGACCTCCCTCGACACCATCGTCTACCAGCGCGACAACGCCGTGTTCACTCCGGAGACCGTGGTCGAGCTCGCCCGCACCGAGGGCATCATCGGCTTCAAGGACGGCCTCGGCGACATGGACCTGATGCAGCGCATCGTCAGCGCCGTGCGCACGGAAGTCCCGGAGGAATTCCTCTACTTCAACGGCCTGCCCACCGCCGAGCTGACCGGGCTCGCCTACCGCGGCATCGGCGTGACGCTCTACTCGTCGGCGGTCTTCTGCTTCGCGCCCGACATCGCGCTCGCCTTCCACCGTGCCTTCAACTCCCGGACCGCCGAGGGCGACGCCCTCGTGAACCGCCTCATCGACGGCTTCTACCGGCCCTTCGTGGAGCTGCGCGCCGAGGGGCGCGGGTACGCCGTCTCCCTCGTCAAGGCGGGCGTACGCCTGGCGGGGCTCGACGTCGGCGGCGTGCGGACGCCGCTGCACGAACCCGCCGACGAACACATCAAGCGCCTGGCCGAACTGACCGAGCGCGGGCGCGCCCTGCTGCGGGAGGAGAGCGCATGAGGGCCTCCGCCTTCCTGTACCCCTGGGACGTCGTCGGCGACCCCGCGGCGCCCGCGCGCGTCGCGGACCTCGGCGTCCAGCAGGTCACCCTCGCCTCCGCCTACCACTCCACGCGCGCGCTGACCCCCCGCCACCCCCGCCACCGCATCGTCACGGCCGAGCACGCCGCGGTCCTGTACGAGCCCGGTGACCGGTGGCAGGGACGCGAGCTGCGTCCGTACGCGGCCGGGGCCTGGGCCCCGGGCGATGCCTACGGAGAGGCCGCCGACGCGCTGGCGGCCGCCGGGCTCGACGTGCACACCTGGGTCGTCCTCGCCCACAACTCCCGTATGGGCGCCGACCATCCGGGCACCTCCGTCGTCAATGCCTACGGAGACCGCTACCCCTGGGCGCCCTGCATCGCACAGCCCGCCACGCGCGCGTACCTCGTCGACCTCGCGGCGGAGGCTGCCGTGCGCCCCGGTGCGCGCGGCACCGAACTGGAGTCCCTCGGCTGGTACGGCCTCGCGCATCTGCACGCCCACGACAAGATCGCGGGAGTGCCGCTCGGGGAGGCCGGGCAGTACCTGATGTCGCTGTGCTTCTGCGCGGACTGCCGTGCGGGGTACGCGCAACAGGGACTCGCCCCCGACGAGTTGGCGGCCGAAGTCCGCCGCGCCCTGGAACCCGTGTGGCGCGGCGACGAACCCCCCGGCGGCTGGCAGGCGGTGGAGAAGCTCATCGGCGCCGAGACGGCCAACGCCACGCGCGCGTGGCGCGAGGAAACCGCACGCACGCTCCAGGAGGCGGCGATCGCGGCCGTGCGTGCCGCCGCCCCGGACGGCTTCCGGGTGCTGCTGCACGCCGACCCGGTGGCGTACCACTGCGGCGCCAACGCCGGAGTCGACCCGGAGCACGTCCTCTCCGTGGCCGACGGCGTGGTCGTGCCCTGCACGGGCGGCGCGCAGGCGCTTGCGCCCTTCAATGAACACCGCACGGCCCGCACCACCCTCGCCGCGAACCTCACGGTCGTCTCCGGCATGGGCGGCAACCCAGCCACCCTGGCCGCCGACGCCGCGCACGCGGCCACCCTTGGCGCGGACGAACTGCGGCTCTACCACGCGGGGCTGGCATCCGGCGCGGATCTCGCGCAGGTGACCAAGGCCCTCGCCCACCTCAAATAGCCTCTGTCGCACCGTAAGTGGAAGCGGTTACCATCCGCGCACCACACCACCGTCGCCCCAGCCACGAGCGGACGGGCGGCGACAAGAGGACGAGGAGACAAGGTGCGCAACAAGGGGATATCCGCGCTGGTCTGTGCCGGATTCATGGCCGGCGCGGCCGTGCTCGGCGGGGCAGCACCCGCGGCCGCGCAGGGCGACGCGAGACCGGCGGCGGACGCCAAGGCCGACATCCGGGAGCAGTTGGAGAAGATCCCCGGCATGAAGGTCGTCTCCGTGGCCGACAGGGAGGGCTACCCCCTCTACTCGCTCACGTACGCCCAGCCCGTCGACCACGGAAACCCCCGCGCCGGTACGTTCACCCAGCGCGCCACGCTCTGGCACAAGGCCACGGACAAGCCGACCGTCCTCTACACCGGCGGATACACCCTGGCGTCCAACACCACCGCCCTCACCAAGCTGATCGACGGCAACCAAGTCAGCATCGAGCACCGCTACTTCGAGCAGTCCCGTCCCTCGGGCGCCGCCGGTTCGGACTGGTCCAAGATGACCGTCCAGCAGGAGGCCGCCGACGAGCACCGCCTCACCCAGGCGCTGCGCGGCATCGAGAAGGGCAAGTGGCTCGGCACGGGCGCCAGCAAGGGCGGGATGACGGTGACGTACCACGAGCGGTTCTACCCCGGCGACCTGGACGCGGTCGTCGCGTTCGTGGCGCCCAACGACGCGAACAACAAGGACGACAGCGGCTACGAGCGGTTCTTCAGGACGGTGGGGACGGCCGAGTGCCGGAGCGCGCTCAACGCCGTGCAGCGCGAGATGCTGCTGCGCCGTGAGGCGCTGATCCCCAAGTTCGAGGCGGACGCCAAGGCCAACGGCGACACCTTCGAGGAGACGCTCGGCACCACCGACCGCGCCTACGAGTTCGCCGTGCTCGACCAGGTGTGGAACTTCTGGCAGAGCGGCACCGTCGACAACTGCCCGACCGTGCCCGACGCCAAGAAGGCAACCGACGACGAGCTCTACGACTGGTCGAAGGGGCACGGCTTCAGCGTCTACCAGGACGAGACGCTCGGCACGAACGGCACCGGCCCCTACTACCGCCAGGCCGCCACCCAACTCGGCTGGGCCGACCTGAAGTTCAAGCACCTCAAGGACGTCCGCCACTACCCGGACATCTACCAGCCCAACTCGGTGCTTCCCGAGGCGATGCGCGGCTCGTACAACAACAGGACCATCGCCGACGTGGACCGCTGGGTGAAGACCCGCGGCCAGCGGATGATGTTCATCTACGGCGAGAACGACCCGTGGAGCGCGGAGAAGTTCACCCCGAGCCACCGCGACTCCTACCGCTACGAGGTCCCCGGCTCCAACCACGGCGCCTCCATCGCCAAACTGCCCGCCGCCGAACAGGCCGAGGCCATCGCGACCATCAAGCGCTGGGCCGACGTGAAGTAGCGGGCCGCGAACGGGACATGAACAGGGGCGCGGCGATCAGGAGCCGTGCCCCTGCGAGGACCGGCAGCAGGACCCGGTAGTCGACGGTCTCGACGAGGGCCGCGCCCATGGCGATGCCCACTGCCGTCGGCGTGAACATCAGCGTGTTCGCCGTCGCCGCCACGCGTCCGATGAGGGCCTGCGGTGTCTCGCGCTGCACCGCCGTCATGCCCGCGATCAGCACGCACGGCAGCCCCAGACCGTTGGCGAGGCTGCCCGCCAGGGCCGTCGCGTCGTACGGCAGCGCGTGCAGGACCACGGCGAGCGCGGTGAGCGCGATGCCCGCCCCGCCGAAGCGGCGCCCTCCGAAGCGGCGCATCAGCGTGCCCGAAGCGACGCCCACCGCCACCGACCCCGCGCCCTGCACGACGTACAGCACGCCCGTGTACGCGGGGGAGCGGCCGAGTCCCTCCACGACCGCGTAGATCGCCGCCCCGCTGATCCCCGACGTCAGCATCGTCAGGCCGCCCGCGAGGACGAGGGGGCGCAGCTGCGGGCTGTTCCACAAGTGGCGTGCCCCCTCCGCGGTCTGCGCCCGCCAGCCCGACGCGGCGCGCACCGGCACGTCCTCCCGCACCCGCAGCAGCGTGAACATCCCTGCCGCGAGTACGAAGGTGGCGGCGTCCAGGAGCGCCACCCGGGCGCCTCCGAAGGCGGCGAAGAGACCGGCTCCGGCGAGCGGAGCGATGAGCTTCATGCCCTCGTTCGCGGACATCCGCAGGCCGTTGAAGTCGCCCGTCAGGTCCTTGCCGACGGCCGCCGTCACCAGGGCCGCCTCCGCCGCGTCGGTGACGGCGCCGCACGCCCCGTACAGGAAGAGCACGGTGTAGAGGATCCACAGGGTGGCCGGGGAGTCGACGAACACCAGGGACGTCAGGAGAGCGCCCAGGGCCAGGTTCGTGCCGATGAGCAGGGGGACGCGGCGGGTGCGGTCGGCGATCGTGCCCAGGAGGGGGCCGATCAGAGCTGGGGCCCAGAGGGCGAAGGTGCAGAGGGCGGCCAGGCCGTCCGAGCCGGTCAGTTCCTTCACCCAGATCCCGGAGACCAGCCACATCGCGGAGCTCCCGAAGCCGGAGACCACCACCGCGGCCAGACAGAGGCTCGCGTCGCGGTTGCGCAGGACCCGCGTGATCGTGGATGTCATGGCAGGTGATGGTGGCGCTAAGGAACCCGGCCGGGCATAGGGCAGGTGCGGTAGACGTGCCCCTCGGATTCGGCGATGAGTTCCGGGCTCCGGGCCGGTCTACAGGGCAGGGCAGCAGGGCAGCAGGGCAGGACAGCAGCGGTCCGTGGGACAGGGCCGCCGAGAAGCGGGAGGATCCATGACGGACATGATCGACTTCGCGCCGCAGGCCCGGCTCGTGGCGGGCATCGCGGAGGGCGTCACCGAATCGCAGCTCTCGGGGCCCACGCCCTGTCCTGAGTACGAGGTGCGCCATCTGCTCGGCCATCTCGTCGGGCTCACGGGCGCGTTCCGGGACGCCGGGCGCAAGGACCTGGGGCCGGGGCTCGACCAGGACCCGGGCAGCGCCGTGCCGGAGCTCGGCCCCGGCTGGCGCACCGACCTGCCGAAGCTGCTCGACGAGCTGGTGGAGGTGTGGCGCGATCCGGCCGCGTGGGAGGGCATGACCCGGGCGGGCGGCCTCGATCTGCCGGGCGCCGTCGCGGGAGCCGTCGCCATGGACGAACTCGTCGTGCACGGCTGGGACTTGGCGCGGGCGACGGGCCAGGCGTACGACCCCGACGAGGCGAGCCTCGGGGTGGCCGAGGCGTTGCTCACGCCCGAGGAGGGCGACACGTCCGGCAACAGCCTGTTCGGGCCCGTGGTTCCGGTGCCGGACGGAGCCCCGCTGCTCGACCGCGTGATCGGTCTCAGCGGGCGGGACCCGGGGTGGTCGCCCGGGGCGTAGGTCGGGGACGCAGGTCAGGGGTGTAGGCCGGGGGCGCGGGCCAGGGACGTAGGCCCAGGCTTTCCCAGGATCGAGTATCGATCGGGTAAAGGGTCTCGCGGGGTACGGAGTGATGCGCGTAGACAGTGCGCGTAGACAGGTGTTGACCTGCTCGAACTTGTCGCCCTGTACACACCCTGAATCTGACTCTGATCCGGAGAAATCGACCTATGCGCAAGTCCCTACGGATGGCCGGGATCGCCACCGCCTGTGCCGTCGCCGGCGCCGCGCTGTACGGCACCGGCGCCGCCACCGCCGACAACGCCTCGGCGCGGCACACCGCCGAACCCCAGAACATCGGCGTGCTCGTCGGCGAGATCGACGACTACTACGGCGCGTACCAGGACGCCGACGGCGTCTGGCGCTCCTCGCCCGACAGTCCGTACGCCAAGGACCTGGCGCGCATCCAGGCGAAGGCGAAGAAGGACATCAGGAAGGCCGCGGCGCACGGCGCGAAGAGCGGCGGTCATGGCGGCAAGGGTGGCGGCCACGGCAAGAAGCCCGCGATCGTGCTCGACGTGGACGACACCTCGCTGCTCAGCTTCGACTACGAGAAGACCACCAACTACACCTACAACAACACCACTTGGGACGCCTATGTGAAGGCGGCCAAGCGCCCCGCCGTCTTCGGCATGCCCGAACTCGTCGAGTACGCCAAGGGCAAGGGCGTCGAGGTCTTCTTCCTCACCGGCCTGAGCGAGTCGCAGCGCGAGGGCGCGGTCACCAACCTCGCCAAGGCCGGGTACGACACGCAGCTGGACCGGCGGCACGTGTTCACCAAGGACAAGACCAACCCGCCCGCCTACCTGAGCGACTGCGCCACCCCTGCCAAGTGGGAGTGCACCACCGTGCAGTTCAAGGAAGGCACCCGCAAGCACATCGAGTCGACCGGCTACGACATCGTCGGCAGCTTCGGCGACCAGGTCTCCGACCTGGCGGGCGGCTACGCGGACAAGACGTACAAGCTGCCGAACCCGACGTACTTCGTGGAGTAGGCCCGGTGCGGGAGTGCCGGTGCCGGTCTCAGGGCCGGTGTCGGCATCGCGAGATAGGTTGCATTCCTGACTAGGTCGCCTTACGGTCTAGGTAGCTCACATGCTCATGGGGCCGCGCGGAACGCCGTCGCGGCCCCTTCGGGAAGGGGGATCCCGCCATGACCGTCTCGCCGGACTTCTCGGCCGCGTCCACGGCCGTCACGGCCGCGCTCGGCGCCTATCTGCTGCTCGGTGAGCCCTGGCTCGGCCGCCGTCTCTATGACTCGCTCGCCCGCCGCCGCGACACCGAACCACGCGCTCTCGTCGGCTATTTCACCTTCGTGCTCGTCTTCTGGTGGCTCTTCGCCGCGCTCGCCCTGCTGGCGCTGCTGCTCTCGCCGGCCATGGCCGCGTCCGACCTCGGCATCGCGGCGCCCGAATCGCCGGTGTCCACGGCCGTCGTCATCGTCGCGGTGGTGGCCGTCACCGTGGTGTCCGGGCGGAAGATGCACGACCTCGCCGAAGGCGGCAGGAACGTGCCGGGGCTCGCCTCCATCCGGGCGATGCTGCCGCGCACGGCACAGGAGCGCCGCCTCGCGATCGCCGTCGCCGTGACCGACGGCATCTGCGCCGAACTCGTCTACCGCGGGCTCCTGATCGCCTTCGGCGTCGGCGTGCTCGGCCTCGACCTCTATGCGGCGGCGGCCCTTTCGGTGCTCGTGTACGCCGTCGCGGGCTTCTACCAGGGCCGCAGTGGTGTCATCGCCTTCGCCGTCGTGGGGGCGCTGCTCGCCGGGCTCTATGTGTCGACCGGGAGCCTGCTGCTGCCCGTCGTCATCCATGTCGCCCTGTCCGTGCGGGACTTGACCCTCCCCGAACCGGAGCCGATCGGTTCCGTGCCCACGTACGAACCGGCCGCGAAGGGCAGCTGACCATGACCGCACCCGCCTCAGGGGGCGCCAGGACCGACCGCCGGGCCAGCTGGTTCAAGGGCGTACTCGATCTCCTCGTGCTCGCCAGCCTCACCGACGGCGAGAGCTACGGCTACGAGATCGCCAAGCTGCTCGGCGCCGCCGGGTTCGGCCAGATCAAGGGCGGCACGCTCTATCCCGTGCTGAACCGCCTTGAGGAGGCGGGCCTGGTCGCCGCCGAGTTCCGGGCCACGGAGAAGGGCCCCGGCCGGCGCTACTACTCCCTCACGGATGCCGGCCGCGCCACTCTCGGCGAGCAGGGCGGGCTGTGGCTCGCCTTCGACGGATCGGTACGTGAGGTCCTCGCGAAGGCGGGTGTGCGATGAGCTACTTCGAAGACCTCGCCGCGCTGCTGCGGCAGGAGGGGGTGCCGTCCGACCGCGTCGAGGCGACCGTCGCGGACCTGGCGGCGCACCTGGAGGAGTCGGGTGGTGCGGACCCGGAGGCCGAGTTCGGTCCCGTCGACGAGTTCGCCCGCGAGCTGGTGCCCGCGGGGGGCCAGGAGCCCGAGGTCCCCGAGGCGCATGTCGAGACGTGGCGGTGGACCGCCGACACGTACGTCGACGAAGAGCTCCTGAACCGCTTCGGCGGCGAGGGGTGGGAGGTCGAGCGGGTCGACGCGCTCGGGCGCTTCGTCAGCCACCGGGATCTTGAGCGGCCTCAGCGGTGGGAGTACCGGCGTGAGCTGGTCACGCGGGGGCGTGAGGGGCTCGACGAGCGGCTTGCACCCGAGGGGTGGGAGGCGTGCGGGAACTGGATCGTCTACGCGTGGTTCAAGCGGCCGCTGGCTGCGAGTCTTGGGCCGGGGGCGGAGATTTCGGCTCCGCCGGGGGTGCCGGGGCGCTGGCGCTTCTTCAGTCGGCGGTTCTATGTGCTGGCCGGGGTTGCGGCGTTGGCTGTCGTCCTGGCGGGGGTTGCCGTCGCCGTCGATGACGGCGACGCCGACAGCGGGTTCGGCTTCGCCGGGGGGCTCTTTGTGGGCGCCTTGGTTCCGCTCGCCGCCGTGTGGGGCTTGCAGGTGTGGCGTTCGCGCCGTTGACCTCCGCGGGGTGCCGTCTCGCTTGGAACGGCACCCCGCAGCGGGCGGCGGAGACGGAGCTACGACTTGAGTGCCGCCGACATCATCGCCCTCGCGATCGGCGCCGCCAGGCCGTTGCCGCTCACCTCTGACCTCGCCGCGTCCGAGGACTCGATGATGACCGCCACCGCGACCTCCTTGCCGTCGCTGCCCTTGGCGTACGAGGTGAACCAGGCGTACGGCGTCTTGCTGTTGTTCTCGCCGTGCTGGGCCGTGCCCGTCTTGCCGCCCACGTCCGCGCCGCTGATCCGCGCGTTCGTGCCCGTACCCTTCTCGACGACCGTCTCCATGGCCGACTGCAACTGGCTCGCCGTGTCCTCGCTCATCACACGCTCGGAGTCCGCGTCGTCGAACGAATCGAGGACATCGCCGTTCGAGTCGGTGATCTGGGACACCATGTGCGGCGAGACCAGCTCACCGCCGTTGGCGATCGCGCCCGTGACCATCGACATCTGGAGCGGCGTCGCCGTCACGTCGAACTGGCCGATGCCGGTCAGGGCCGTCTGGGCCTTGTCCATGTCCGAGGGGTACACGCTCTCGGAGGCGCGCACCGGCACGTCCAGCTTGTCGGTGTTGAAGCCCATCTTCTCGGCCATCGACTTGACCTTGTCCTGGCCCAGGTCGACGGCGATCTTCGCGAAGACGTTGTTGCACGAGTACTGCAGCGCCGTACGGATCGTGGCGTCCTCGCAGGGCGCGCTCGCGTTCTCGTTCTTCAGGACGGTGGTCGTGCCGGGCAGCGTGTACGGGTTCGGGCTGTCGGTCCTGGTGTCCGCCGAGCCGTAGAGCCCGTCCTCCAGGGCCGCCGCCGCGACGACCAGCTTGAACGTCGAACCCGGCGGCAGCGGCTGCCGCAGCGCGCGGTTGACCAGCGGCTTGTCCTCGTCCTTCAGGAGCGCCTGCCACTCCTTGGACTCCGTGGAACCGCTGATGTCGGAGGGGTCGTACGAAGGCGTCGACACCATCCCGAGGATCCTGCCCGTCTTCGGGTCGACGGCGACCGCCGCGCCCTTCTTGTCGCCGAGCGACTTGTACGCGGCCTTCTGCACCGCCGGGTCGATCGTCGTGACCACGTCACCCGGATCGGCGCGCTTGTTCGTGACCGTGTCCAGCGGGTTCTTCAGCCGCGTGTCGGTGCCGTCGAGGACGTCCTTGTAGATGCCCTCGATCTGCGTCGCTCCGTACACCTGCGAGCTGTAGCCCGTGACGGCCGAGTACAGATCGCCGTCCTTGTAGGTGCGTTTGTACTTGAGGTCGCCGCCCTTCGTCCGCTCGGAGCCGGTGACGGCGTCACCGCCCACGATGATGTCGCCCAGCGGGTTCGCGTACTGCTCGATCGCGTTGCGCCGGTTCTGCTTGTCGTCCGCGAGCGCCTTCGAGTCGTAGAACTGCACCCACGTCGCTCGCACCAGGAGGGCGAGCACGAGCAGCAGCGTGAAGACCGAGGCGTGCCTGATCGTCTTGTTCATCCCGTGAAAAGACGACCGACGCGGACGCATTCGTTCCGTTCTGCCGGGTTTCTTAGAGATTCCTCATACTGCGCGACGCCGCGGCCGCGCGGTCACTCCGTGTTCATGAAGCCCGCCTCGTACGCCGCGATCACCGCCTGTGTACGGTCCCGCGCGCCCGTCTTGGCGAGCACCGAGGCCACATGTGTCTTCACCGTGGCAGGGCCCACGCCCATCCGCCCCGCGATCTCCGCGTTGGTCAGACCCGCCGCCATCAGCCTGAGCACCTCGCTCTCGCGCCCCGTCAGCCGGGCCACCCAGGCCGGGGGCGCGGGCTTCGCGCGCGCGTGCTCGGCCGCCAGGGCGCGCACCGCCGCGGGGAAGAGCAGCGAGTCGCTGCGCGCCACGAGCCGCACCGCCTGGACGAGCGAGTCCGCGTCGGCCCGCTTGAGCAGGAACCCACAGGCCCCGGCGCGCAGCGCCTCGTACACGTAGGAGTCGTTCTCGAAGGTCGTCACCACCACGATGCGCGGCGGGTCCGCCTGCGTCTGAAGGATCTGCTCGGTGGCCCGGATGCCGTCGATCTCCGGCATGCGTACGTCCATGAGCACCACGTCGGGACGCAGCTCGCGCACGACGGACACCGCCTCGGCGCCGCTGGCCGCCTCGCCGACGACCTCCAGGTCGGGCTCGGCGGAGAGGATCACGCGCAGGGCGGTGCGCACCATGCGCTCGTCGTCGGCGAGGACGATGCGGATGGGGGCTGCGGCTGTCCCGGTCATGGGTGTACGGGTCCCTTCGGGTCGGTGGTCATGCGGGTCCCTTCAGGGGCAGTCGTACGCTCACGCGCCACACCCCGTCGGCGGGGCCCGTCCGGACCGTGCCGCCGAGGAGCCTGGCCCGGTCGGTGATGCCGCGCAGGCCGTGGCCGCCGCCGGGGCGGGACGCGGGGGCGCCGTGGGGCAGCGGGTTCTCCGCGAGGATCTCCAGGTCGGCGCCGTCCAGGGCGATCCGGAGCGTCACGGGGGCGTCGGGGCCCGTGTGCCGCAGGGCGTTGCTCAGGCTCTCCTGGACGATGCGGTAGGCCTCGCGGGAGACCATCGGGGGCAGGGCGTCCGGGCCTCCGGGGCCGAGCTCGACCGTGGCCTTCACGCGCAGGCCGCCCGCGCGCGTGCGCTTGAGGAGCCCGTCGAGGTCGGCGCAGAGGGTGGGCGCGGGCGCGGTCGGGCTCGCCTGTCCGTCGCCGCCCTCCCTCAACACCCCCAGGACGGCGTCGAGTTCGCCGACCGTGCGCCGGGTCGTCTCCTCGATGGCGGCCAGCGCCTCGCGGACGAACTCCGGGTCGCGGTCAAGGACCCTGCGGGCGGCGCTCGCCTGGAGCGTGACGGCGCTCAGGGCATGGCCCACCGAGTCGTGCAGCTCCCGCGCGAGCCGGTTGCGCACGGCGAGGTCGGCGGCGCGCTGCTCGGCCGCCGCGAGCCGGTCGGCGGGAGAGGGGCCGAGGAGTTCGGGCGCCCAGCGCGCGAGCAGGCCCCCGGCCACGGCGGCGCACCCCGCGAGCGCGGCCAGGGAGAGGAGCCCGATGACCGGGCAGAGCGCCAGCATCCAGCCCTCGCCGAAGACCTCGGGCATCCCGATCCGGCTGCCTTGCAGCACGGAGGTGAACGGCAGGGCGATGAGCACCGCCGCGAACGGCGGCAGCGCGAGCGACATTCCGCTGATGATCCCGCCGAACCCGAGGTGCAGCGTGAACCACGCGACGGTGCGCCCGCGCGCCTGCCGTGACCGCGCGGGCCCGTCGGCGAGCGCATCGCCCGGCACGTCGCACAGCGCGCGCACGGCGGCCACCGACATGGGCCGGGTGAGCGGGAAGAGCGCGGTGATCGCGGCGAGCGGCAACCCCACGGCGAACGCGCCGAGTTGGGAGGTGAACGAGCCGAAGACGTTGTCCTCGCCGAGCAGCGGTCCGACGATGACGGAGCCCACGAAGACGTACGGCATGGCGAGCGCGCCGCCGAGGATCAGATGGATCCACCGGCGCCGCGCCCGCCGCCCGAACAGGGCCGATGCGAACGTCCTCACGCGGTGAGCCGTGGGGCCCGAGCAGCCGTGCGCGCCCGCTCCTTGAAGAAACACACCCCGAGAGCGACCACGAGCGTCCCGATGATCATCCGCACAGCGTAGGTCAGGATCATCAGCGGCGTGGGCTGCTCGGCGATGTCGTCGACGCCGCCGAGCGAGGCGAACAGCAGCCACCCGCCCCAGCAGGTGACCGCGCCCGAGCCGAGCCAGGCGAGGGCGAGCGGCACCTTGACGGGCAGCGCGGGAGCCCACCGGAAGGCGATGAGCAGCCCGCCGGCCACGGCTGCGGCGAGATAGGCCAGGTCCAGCGCTTCGAGGACGTAGAAGTCGGTCGTACGTTCCTCGATCCGCGCCTCGTTGAGGCCGACGGTGGATCCGGTGGCCCAGAGAAGGTGCAGGGCGGCGGGGGCGAGGGCCAGGAGGGCGGCCGCGACGGCCGTGCCGCGCTGAAGGCTGCGACGGGTGGTGGTGGCCGGGCGGGGCAGGTCCCGGAAGCGGCCCTGCCACACGTGTCCCCAGCGGTCCCGTGCGTACAGGACGAACAGGGCGCCGAGGGCGAGGCCTTGGAGGATGAAGCCGCCGTAGACGACGCCGAAGACCCACTCGTCGAGAAAGGCACCGCTCCCGCCATCCTCCGAGGGCCGGTTGATGCTGCCGCCGAGTGCCTTGACCAGGAGCTGGAGCGGGAACCCGGCCATGATCGGCAGCAGCAGCCCGGTGGCGGCCCACATGGGGAACGCGAGCAGCCACGCGGGGGTCCGCAGGCCCCAGGGGCGGGTCAGGAGCAGCGCGAGGAGGATGACGCAGGCGTCCATCAGGACGGTGAGGGCGTTGGCGAAGATCATGGTGGTGCGGTGTTCGAGGAGGCTGCTGTCCTCGGGGATGCCGATGTGGCTGCCCGCGATCCAGGCGATCTTGAGGGTGAGGTAGGGGAGGGCGGAGAGGATCGCGAGGGCGCGCAGGGTGCGGCGGATCTGGCTCATGGTCCCTACGCTCCCGGGGCGGGGCGTGGGGCACGTCCTGCGTGGCGATGATCCGGGTCCGCCGTGCGGGGGAGGGGTGAGGAATCCAGCCCGTCCGGCGTTTGAGGACGAACCCGGCGAAGCCGGTGATGACGGCGCCCAAGACCCGGCTGCTGGGCTCCTACGCCAGCACCAGCACGGCCTCGTCGATCTCCTCGCCCCGCGCATGCGCGAAGCCCCGCTCGGCGGCGGTGACCCGGAAGCCGCACTTCTCGAGGACCCGCAGGGACCCCGCGTTGTCCGCGGCCGCCCGCGCGTGGAGGGGGCGCTCCGGCACCTCCGTGAGCAGCGCCCGCAAGGCGGCCGTGGCGAGCCCCCGGCCCCAGTAATAGCGGTCGATCCAGTACGTGACCTCGCGCTCGTCCGGCTTCCCGTACACCGCCGCGCTGCCCACCACGTCACCGTCCGCGAGGACCGTCCGCACGACCACGTCGGCCGACTCCCGAAGTCCCTTCCAGTGGCCTTCAAAGAGCGTCCAGTCCGCCGTCTTCGGCGAGGTGAACGCGGCGACGCGGTTCGACTCGGGGTCGTTCATCTGCCGGTAGAAGACCGGGAGATCGCTGTCGTGGACGGGGCGGAGACTGACATCCATGGTGGCCATGGCTCAGAGCCTACGAGTCGCCAGTGTCAGCCGGTCCCGCGCGTCGAACAACGCGTCCTTCACCATCTGCTCGTGCGCCGGCGTCAGCCGCGCCACCGGCACGGAGCAGCTGATCGCGTCCCGGGCGGGCGTGCGGTACGGGATCGCCACGCCGAAGCAGCGCAGGCCCAGCGTGTTCTCCTCGCGGTCCACCGCGAAGCCCTGCTCGCGGACCGTGCGCAGCTCCTCGATCAGCTTCTCGCGGTCGGTGATCGTGTGCTCGGTCAGCGCGGGCAGCGTCTGGGGGAGCATCTTGCGGACCTGCTCGTCGGTGTGAGTGGCGAGCAGCGCCTTGCCCAGGGACGTCGAGTGCGCGGGGAGGCGGCGGCCCACCCGGGTGAAGGGGCGGAGGTAGTGCTGCGACTGGCGCGTGGCGAGATAGACCACGTTCGTGCCGTCGAGGCGCGCCAGGTGGATCGTCTCCGTGGTGTCGTCCGAGAGGCGGTCGAGCGTCGGCCGCGCCGCCGCCACCACTTCGTCGCCGTCGATGTACGAGGTGCCGACCAGCAGGGCCCGCACCCCGATCCCGTACCGCGTGCCCGTCGCGTCCGTCTCCACCCAGCCCAGCTCCACCAACGTACGCAGGAGCATGTAGAGGCTGGACTTGGGATACCCGACGGCTTCCTGGACGGCGGCCAAGGAGTGCATTCCGGGGCGGCCCGCGAAGTATTCGAGCAACTCCACCGTCCGCACCGCGGACTTGACCTGTGCCCCGCCAGTCTCGCCAGCCGACATCGCCCTTGACCCCTTAGTTCGACGAGAAATAGTCTCCGAAGTCTCCGCTATTCATCATCGGAGACAGCGTTCAGCATATCGAACAGCCCAGGTGGGTGGCAGCACATCTGTGAGCACATCTGTGGCATCACCTCTGGAGGAGCCCGCGGTGGCAGCAGCACCAGTCTGGAGTGTCGACCCCCGAACCGGGAAGCAGCGCGAACAGGTTGCGGTCGAGGCCACAGCCCAAGAGGTCGACCAGGCGGTACGCGCCGCGCTGGCCGCCCAGGACGCCCTCGCCGACCGCACCGTACGCGCCGCCTTCCTGCGCTCCGCGGCCGAACTGCTCGACGGGGCGAAGGATCACCTGGTGGAGGCCGCGGACGCGGAGACCGCGCTCGGTCCCGTCCGGCTCACCGGTGAACTCGCCCGCACCTGCTACCAGTTGCGGGCCTTCGCGGACGTGGTCGACGAGGGCGGGTTCCTCGGCGTCGTGATCGACCACCCCGACAGCAGCGCGACGCCGCCCATCCCGGACCTGCGGCGCTACAAGATCCCGCTGGGCGTCGTGGCCGTCTACTCCGCGTCCAACTTCCCCTTCGCCTTCTCCGTCCCCGGCGGCGACACCGCGAGCGCGCTCGCCGCGGGCTGCCCCGTGGTCGTCAAGGCGCACCCGGACCACCCGGCCACCTCCGAGCTGGTGGCGGCGACGCTGCGGCGGGCCGCGGCCCTGCACGACATCCCCGAGGGCGTCATCGGCCTCGTGCACGGCTTCGACGCGGGCGTGGAGCTCGTACGGCACCCGCTGGTCGCGGGCGCGGGTTTCACCGGCTCGATCCGCGGCGGCCGTGCCCTCTTCGACGCGGCGGCGGCCCGCCCCGTGCCGATCCCCTTCCACGGCGAGCTCGGCTCCCTCAACCCGGTCGTCGTGACCGAGGCCGCCGCGGTCGAGCGTGCCGAGGAGATCGGAGCGGGCCTCGCGGGCTCGATGACGCTCGGCGTCGGCCAGTTCTGCGTCAAGCCCGGCCTGGTCTTCGCGCCCGCGGGCGCGGGCGGCGACCGGTTCGTCAAGTCCCTGACGGAGGCGGTCAGCGACACCGAGGCCGGGGTGCTCCTCGACCACCGGATGCGGGACAACTTCGTGGCGGGCGTGCGGGAGCGGGGCGAGCTGCCGGACGTGGAGGCGCCGGTGACGCCGGGCGCGGGCGGCGAGCACACGGTCAGCGCGGGCTTCCTCACGGTCCCGGCGGCGAAGCTCGCCGAGGAGGGCGAGCACGACCTGCTCCTGGAGGAGTGCTTCGGCCCGGTGACGGTCGTCGCGCGCTACGAGAACGAGGCGGAGATCACCGACGTGCTCACCCGCCTCCCCGGCAACCTCACGGCCACGGTGCAGCTGTCGGCCGAGGAGGCCGCGGGCGAGGGCGGCGGCGCGGCGCTGATCGCCGAGCTGACGCCGCTGGCCGGGCGCGTGCTGGTCAACGGGTGGCCGACCGGGGTCGCGGTGGCGCCCGCGCAGCACCACGGCGGTCCGTACCCGGCGACGACGTCCACCTCGACCTCCGTGGGCGGTACGGCGATCGAGCGCTGGCTGCGTCCTGTCGCCTACCAGAACACGCCTGCCGCGCTGCTCCCGCCCGAGCTGCGGGACGACAACCCCCTGGGGCTGCCGCGTCGCTACGACGGGCGCCTGGAACACTGACGCCCATGGACGTCGACATCCCCGAACTGCCCTTCTCCCTGCGCACGTACGGCCCCGACGGCAACTGGTCGTACGAGGACGGCGTGCTCACCGGCTGGGCGGGCGCCCGGCAGGACCGCTTCGTGCCGCCGACGGGCGAGGCGCTGGACCCCGCGTCGGACGCGCCCCGTCTCCTCGGCGCGCCCGAGGGGGACTTCCAGCTGATCGCGCGGGTGACGGTCGGTTTCGCGGCGGCGTTCGACGCGGGCGTGCTGTACCTGCACGTGGGCGACCGGGAGTGGGCGAAGCTCTGCCTGGAGCGGTCGCCGGACGAGGCGACGGTCTGCACGGTCGTCACCCGCGGCCGCTCCGACGACTCGAACGCCTTCGTGGTGGACGGCAGCAGCGTCTGGCTCCGCATCAGCCGCACGGGCTCGGCGTTCGCCTTCCACGCCTCACCGGACGGGAAGCGGTGGACGTTCGTCCGGATCTTCTCGCTGGGCGAGGTGAAGACGGCGGGCGCGGCCCTGGTGGGCTTCATGGCGCAGTCGCCGGTGGGGGAGGGGTGCGTGGTGACGTACGACGGGCTCGAATTCCGCCCGAACTGGCCCCGGGGCCTGAGGGACGGGTCCTAGTACCCCGCGGGGGGCGTGCCGTTCCTGGGGGGCTCCGCCCCCAGACCCCCGCTCCTCAAACGCCGGAGGGGCTGAAAGCTTTCCCCGGCCCCGGCTGAGCGATTTCAGCCGGGGCCGGGGAAATTTCAGCCCGTCCGGCGATTGAGGACGAACTCGGCGGAGCCGGTGATGACGGTAACCAAGGCCCCCGCGCCAGAGCGGGTTTTCGGGAAGGGGCGGGGTCGGGGAAAATCAGCGCCCCCGCCGCAGCCCCAGCGTCGCCACCCCCGAGACCGCCAACAGCCCCGCCGCGATCAGCAGACTGACCCGCATCCCGGCAACGAAGTCCCCCGCCACCAGCCCCCCGAAGGCCGCGATCCCCAGGCCGCCCGACACCTGGCGGGCCGAGTTGAGGACCCCCGCGGCCAGGCCCGCCCGGTCCGCGGGGACCGCCTCCATCATCGCCGCCGTGAGCGGCGGGATCGTCAGGGCGCAGCCCAGTGCCAGCGGCACCATGAGGAACGCCAGGGCGAGCGCCGGCGTCGACGCGTCGGTGAAGAGCAGTGCGAGCAGCCCCAGCACGGCAAGCGACTGCCCCGCCAGCATCGGTGTCCGCGGGCCCACCCGCGCCGCCAGCTTCCCCGCGAAGACGTTCGTCACCGCGATGAGCCCCGTCATCGGCAGGAACATCAGCCCGGCCCACAGCGCCGAACGCCCCTGCACCTCCTGGAAGAAGAGGCTGAAGACGAAGACGAGACCGTAGAAGGCGACGCTGCACGCGGCCCCGGCCGCGACGGTGATCGCGACCGTCCGGTCGCGGAAGAGCCCGAGCGGCACCACCGGATGCGGCTGCCGCGCCTCCGTCCGCAGGAACGCCGCACCCGCCGCCACCGCGACGGCCAGGGCGATCAGACCCGTCGTACCGCCCTCGATGACCGCGAAGGTCACTGCCGTCAGCGTCAGGACCGCGAGCAACTGCCCCGGCACGTCCAGCGGCGCGGGCCGCCGCTCAGAGCGCGGCGCCCGCAGCAGGAGCACCAACGCCACCGCCCCCAGGGGGACGTTGATGAAGAAGATGCCGCTCCAGTCCCACGCGGTGGTCAGCGCGCCGCCGGCGACCGGGCCGAGCGCCACCGCCACCGAACCGCCCGCCGCCCACATGGCCACCGCGCGCGCCCGCTTGGCGGCGTCCGAGTAGGCCTGGCGTACGAGGGAGAGCGAGGCGGGCAGGACCACGGCGGCCGCCACGCCCTGCACCACCCGCGCGCCGATCAGCACCGGCAGCGAAGGCGCGAGGCCGCACGCCACCGATGCGGCCGTGAACACCGCGATGCCGATCGCGTACGCCCGGGTCGCGCCGATCCGGTCGGAGAGCGCGCCGGTGGAGAGCATCAGGGCGGCGAAGGCCAGGGTGTAGGCGTCCACGACCCACTGGAGCCCGGACATGCCGCCGCCCAGGGAGTCACCGATCGCGGGCAGCGCCACGTTCACGACGGAGGCGTCGAGCGTGATCAGGGCGAAGCCGAGCATGGCGGCGGTGAGGGTGAGTCCGGGGGAGGTGCGGCCCTTGCGGGGTGAGCCCGGAGCCGGGAGCGGCCGCGTCAAGTGCCCCGGATCGCGGGAGCCTTCGGTGAGGGAGTTCGTTGCCATGTCCATGAGTCTGCTGACCGGAGCGCGGCTACAGTAGTGGCCTGAATGCCATACCTCCGGAGGTTCTGGCCATGCCCCGCCCGAAGTCCGCCCGCCCGTCCCACCGGCCGCACCGCGTCGCCGTCATCGCGCCCTCACCTGTGTCGATGTTCAACCTCGCGGTCCCCGAGATGCTCCTCGACAAGGTCGAGGTGGCGGGCGGACCCGGCTACGAGGTGGTCGTCTGCACCCCGCAGCCCGGCACCATCGCCACCACCGGCGGGCTCAGCCTCCACGTGGAGCACGGGCTCGACGCCGTGCGCGAGGCCGACACCCTCCTCGTCGCGGGCACCGGACACCGCTACGCACCCGACCCGCGGACCGTCGCCGCCGTCCGCGAGGCCGCCGACGCGGGCAAGCGCATCGCCTCCATCTGCAGCGGCGCCTTCGTGCTCGCGGAGGCGGGACTGCTCGACGGGCGCAGCGCGACCACGTACTGGCAGCTCGCCGAGGAGCTGCGCAGCCGCTATCCGTCGCTCGACCTCAAGGGAGACGTCCTCTACGTGGAGGACGGGCAGGTCATGACGTCCTCCGGGTACGCCGCCGGGATCGACCTGTGCCTGCACATCATCCGCACCGACTACGGAGCGGCCGTCGCCAACCAGGTGGCCAGGGCCGCGCTCGTCGCCCCCGTACGCCCCGGCGGTCAGACCCAGTTCACCCAGACCCCGCTCCCGCCCGAGCGCGGCAACGCCTGCGCCGACACCCGGGGCTGGGCCATGCGCCACCTCGACGAGCCGCTCACGCTCACCGACCTCGCCCGGCAGGCGGGCGTCAGCGTGCGCACGCTCACCCGGCGCTTCCACGCCGAGAGCGGGGTGAGCCCGCTGCAGTGGCTCCTCCACCAGCGCATCGAGCGGGCCAAGGAGCTCCTGGAGACGACCTCGCTCTCCATGGACCAGGTGGCGCAGGCCTGCGGGCTCGGCACCGCCGACTCGCTCCGCGGCCACCTGGTGCGCCGCACCGGGCTCACGCCGAGCGCCTACCGCGCCCAGTTCAGCCGCGTTGGAACCCAAAGCTCCCGGAACGCGTCTGTCGCAGCGTGATCCACTCAGCACTTCCCACGACGATGCGGACCGTGATGCCGACCGTCATACGCACCGCCCTCACCGCCGACGCCCCGGCCCTCGCGGCCCTGCACGCCCGCGCCCGCGCCACGTACTACCCCGAGGGGCTGCCGGACGAAGGAGTCGACGGCACGGCGATGTGGCGGGGAGCCGTCGAGCGCCGTGCCGGGCACGTGCTGTGCGCGGTCCGCGAGGGCCGGATCGTGGGCGTCGCGTCCTTCCGTACGCCCGAGGGCGAGGCGGCGGACACCGTGGCGCTCTTCCAGTTCCACGTCGACCCCGGCCACTGGCGCGCGGGGGTCGGCGCGGCCCTGCACGAAGCGTGCGTGGAGGAGTGGCGGGCCGACGGCATCCGGAGGGCCACGCTGGACGTCCACCGGGAGAACCGGCGCGCCCAGGCCTTCTACGTCCGCCACGGCTGGCGGCCCGCGGAGCCGGGCGAGGGCGCGGGCACGCACCTGCGGATGCGCTTGGCCCTGACGGCCGGGGAATGAGCGTGGCAGGTCGTACGTTGTTCAACTGACCGGAGGGATCCTCCGCACTACCGTTCGACCTGAAGAGAGCTAGTCACATGCGCGTCGAGATCTGGAGCGACATCGCCTGCCCCTGGTGCTACGTGGGCAAGGCCCGCTTCGAGAAGGCACTCGCCGCCTTCCCGCACCGCGACGACGTCGAGGTGGTGCACCGCTCCTTCGAGCTCGACCCCTCGCGCGCCAAGGGCGACAGCGGGCTCGTGATCCCGATGCTCGCCAAGAAGTACGGCATGAGCGAGGAGCAGGCCCAGGAGGCCGAGCGGAACCTCGGCGTGAACGCCTCCTCCGAAGGCCTCGACTACCTCACCGAGGGCCGCGACCACGGCAGCACCTTCGACATGCACCGCCTCCTGCACTTCGCCAAGGAGCAGGGCCGCCAGGACGCGCTGCTCGGGCTCCTCTACCGCGCCAACTTCGCCGAGGAGCGCTCCGTCTTCGACGACGACGAGCGCCTCGTGGAGCTCGCGGTCGCGGCCGGCCTCGATGCGGACGAGGCCCGCGCGGTGCTCGCCGACCCGTCCCGCTACGCCGACGACGTACGCACCGACGAGCGCGAGGCCGCCGAACTCGGCGCGAACGGCGTGCCGTTCTTCGTCCTCGACCGCAAGTACGGCGTCTCCGGCGCACAGCCCGCCGACGTCTTCACGCAGGCCCTTGAGCAGGCGTGGGGCAGTCGCTCGCCGCTCACCACCCTCGCGGACGGCGGCGACGGCGACGCCTGCGGTCCTGACGGCTGCGCGGTCCCGCAGGCCGCGGGCGACGACGCCTGAGCGCCGCTGAACGGCCGCCTCCACGCACAGGCGATGGACGTGGGTGCGCCGGGGCGCGAGAGTTGATCCCATGGGGATCATCAACGGCGCCGAGTTCGCGCCCACGTCGACGTACCTGAACACCGCGAGCTGCGGCCTGCTGCCCGCACGCGCCGTCGAGGCCATCCAGAGCCTCGCGACCGAGAACGGCGCGGGCAGACGCGGCGGCTCCGGCGACTTCGGGATCGTGCAGGCCGCCCGCGAGTCCTTCGCACGGCTCGTGGGCGTGCCGCACGCGCGCGTGGCCCATGGCGGCTCGGTCGCCGTCCACGCCGGGCTGATCGCCGCCGCGCAGCGGCCGGGATCCGAAGTCCTCTTCCCCGAGGGGGACTTCAGCTCGATCATCAACCCCTTCGTGGTGCGCGGCGACCTCAAGATCCGCTATACGCCGTTCGAGAGCCTCGCCGAGGCGATCCGCCCCACCACGGCGCTCGTCGTGTACTCCGTCGTGCAGTCGGCCGACGGCCGTATCGCCGACGACACGGCGGTGCGCGAGGCCGCCGCCGCCCACGGCGCCCGCACCCTCAACGACGCCACGCAGGCCGCGGGCTGGCTGCCCTTCGACGCGAGTCTGTACGACTACACCGTCACCGGCGCCTTCAAGTGGCTGCTCTGCCCGCGCGGCACGTCGTTCCTGACGGTGAGCGAGGAGGCGCAGGAGTCCCTCGTCCCGCTGCACGGCGGCTGGCTCGCGTCGGCGGACTCCTGGAACTCCACGTACGGCCCGCTCTCGGAACTGTCCCCCGACGCCCGCCGCTACGACGAACCCCCCGCGTTCCTCGCCTACCACGGCGCGGCGGCGTCCCTCGGCTACCTGGAGGAGACCGGCGTCGAAGCGGTCCACGCCCACGACACGGCGCTCGCGGCCCGCTACCGCGCGGGACTCGCCGAGCTCGGCCACGTGCCGGTGCCCGGCGCCTCGCCCATCGTGTCCGTCCCCGGACTCGCCGACAGGGAGCCCGAGTTGAGCCGGGCCGGGATCTTCGCCTCCGCACGGGCGGGTCACCTGCGAGCCTCGTTCCATCTGTACAACACGGAGGCGGACGTGGACCGGATCCTCGACGTGCTCTCCGGCTGAACACTGGCGCGCCGGGCGGCGGGGCACTAGGAAGGCAGGACGGGGTGGCCTCACGAGGCGGTGGTGTCAGTGGCTCAGCAGCCCATGAGGGACTCCGACCTGCACCGGCGCCTGGTGTACGGCGACGAGACGGCTCTCGCCGAGGCCTACGACACGTACGGCCCCCTCGTGCACCGCGTCGCGGGGCGCGTCACCCGCAGCCCCGCCGCCGCGGAGGACGTCGCCCAGGAGGTCTTCGCCCATCTCTGGTCCAGGCCCTACGCGTTCGACGCGCGGCGGGGCAGTCTGCGCACCTGGCTGTGCATGCTGGCGCATCGGCGGGCGGTGGACTGGGTACGCGGGGAGGAGCGCCACCGCAAGGCGGCCCATGCCGACGACGCGACCCTGCACACGATCCCCACCCCGGATCCGCCCCCGGAAGACGTGGTCATGGCACGAGAACGTTCCCTGCTCCTGCACTCCGCCCTGGCGCGGCTGCCGCTCCCGCAGCGCCAGGTGGTGCACCTGGCGTACTTCGCGGGCTGCACCTACCGCCAGGCGGCGCTGGAACTCGGCATCCCCGAGGGGACGGCGAAGACCCGCTTACGGGCGGCCTTGCGCAGACTGGCCGAAGCCCTGACCGAATCACCCGACCCACCTGATCCAACCGATCCACCTGATCCAACCGATCCACCCGGCCCGGCACTTGCCGACGCTCCAGGCGAAAGAGGCGCGTGATGACCACGGATCACGAAGCCGTACGTGAACTTCTCGGGGCCTGGGCCGTCGGCGCGCTCATGCCGGGCGACGAGCGGACGGTCACCCCGCATCTGGCCGACTGCGACCGGTGCGCGGCGGAGGCGGGGCGCCTGCGGGCGACGGTGCGGGATCTGGGCGGCCCGCCCCTGGCCGACCCCGGCCCTGGGCCCGCTCCCGCCGAGCGGGGCCTCGCCCTCGCCCTGCGCACCCGCCCGGCGGCTTCCCGCACGGCCGCGCACGCCGCGCCATACGCTGCCGCCGTGGCCGGACTCCAGGCGCTCCTGGGCGAGTTGGCGGAGCGCGAGGCCTGGGGGACCCCGGTCGTGCACGACTGGGACGTCCACGACACGGTGGCGCACCTGCTGGCCGCGGACGAGCCGCTTGCCGTGCGTCTTGGCCTGCGGGCGCCTTCGGCGTGGGACGGGGCGGACGGGACTCCGTGGCGGGTGGCGTGGGCGGCGCGTACGGAGGAGGTCTTGGCCCGGGAGCGGGTCCGGAGCCCGGCGGAGACGATCGAGTCCTGGCGGAACCAGGCGACCGCGCTCCTGTCCTCCCCGGAGGCGCACGACCCCGAACTGGCCGGACGGGCCACGATGTTGATGGGCGCCCGGCTTCCGCTCGCCGACCACTTCCTGGTCCGGGCGTTCGAGGCGTGGGTGCACACGGACGACATCGGCAGGGCCCTGGACATGCCGGTCCCGCCGCCCCGCACCGCCCACCTGTGGCAGATGGTGCGCCTTGCGGTACGGATCCTGGAGCTGGCCATGGGTTCCAAGGCGCCGGACGTCGCGCTGACCGTCTCGGGGGAGGGCGGCGAGGTGTCGTGGATCCTGGGCAGCGGTGCGGAGCCGGTGAGCGCGGAGCTGGTCCTTGACCCGGTGGACTTCTGCCTGCTCATGGGCGGCAGGGTGGACCCCGCGGTTGTCCCCAGGGGAATCTCCGGCAGTGAGGCCGCCGCGGGTCGGGTCCTGACGCGGGCGGCGTCCCTGGCCTGGCTCTGACCCTGCGGCTCCCGCTGCCCGAACGGACCTCTCCCGCCCACCCACCCGTTCACCCCGCGGCTTCGACAGCCACGAACAGGCTTTCCCGCCCACCCCATTGCCCGCAGCACCCTCGCATGCAGGAAGGGGCGGGACGACGGCGCGCAGTCGGCATCGAGACGCGAGGGGACGTGCCGGTATGTCCGCCCGGAGCACGGTTCGCGGCACTCCCTCGCCGCAGCAGCCCCACGGCCACCGGACGATGGCGAGGACGGACATACCGGCGCGGCCCCGCCCTCAAGGCAGCCCCGCACCGCACCCGCCCCTAGGCGCACCCGCCCGCTAGGCGCCCCCCGCCTCCCCGCACAAGTTCGCCTCCACCCGCCCCAGCAGCCGCGCCAACTCCCGTCGCTCGCCCTCGTCCATCCCCGCCAGCGTGCGCTCCTCCAGCTCCCCCCACGCCACCTCCACCTCCGCCAGCAGCCCGCAGCTCGCGTCCGTGGCCTCGACCAGGACCGCGCGGCGGTCGTCCGGGTCCTGGCGGCGTCGTACGTGGCCCGCCTGCTCCAGGCGCTGCAGCATCTTCGTGACCGTCGACGGGTCCAGGTCGACCGCCTTGATGAGCTCCGACTGGCGTACGGCCCCCTCGTCCCAGAGGTACATCATCAGGAACTCCTGACCGGGGTAGAGCCCGAGCCCCTTCAGGACCTTGCCCGCCGCGATCCGGTGCAGCCGGGCCACCCGGCTCACGGTGTGGCTGACGGGACCCCGCCGCGCCGCGGTGGGGAGCTCGGTACAGGCGGGGTCGGCCGAAGCCTTCATCGGGACTCCTCGGTCCAGGTCGGTCGGCAGGTGCGCAGGAACGCACCTGCGCGGATGCGTTCCTCCAGATTAGCTTGGTCGGCCAATGAATGAGTTACAGTGACGCCAGGCCGATTGATTGGCCGACCAATTACATTCCCCTGGGGGGCACTGATGACCACCGCGTTCGACTCCCTCGACCTCTCCGGCACCCTGCTCGGCAACCGCATCGCCATGGCCCCGATGACCCGGAGCCGCGCAGGCGCGGGCGCCACCGCCACGGAGCTCACCGCCGAGTACTACGCCCAGCGCGCATCCGCCGGCCTGATCATCACCGAGGGCATCCAGCCATCCGCCGTCGGCCAGGGCTACCCGGACACCCCGGGGCTGCACTCCGCCGAACAGATCGAGTCCTGGCGCAAGGTCACCGCCGCCGTCCACGAAGCGGGCGGCAGGATCTTCGCGCAGATCATGCACGCGGGCCGCATCGGCCACCCCGCACTGCTCCCCGACGGCCTGGTGAACGTGGCTCCCTCGTCCGTCGCCGCCAAGGGGCAGGTGTACACGGCGGATGGCCCGAAGGACTTCGTCACGCCCCGCGAGCTGACCGGCGACGAGATCCGCGCCACCATCGGAGACTTCGCGGCCGCGGCCCGCAACGCGATCGACGCGGGCTTCGACGGGGTCGAACTCCACGGCGCCAGCGGCTACTTGATCCACCAGTTCCTGGCCCCCGGCGCCAACCGTCGCACCGACGCATGGGGCGGCACCCCGGAGAACCGCATCCGCTTCGCGGTCGAGACCGCCAGGGCGGTCGCCGCCGAGATCGGCGCCGCCCGCACCGGCCTGCGCCTCTCGCCCGGCAACCCCTTCAACGACATCTCCGAGCCCCAGGCCGAGCGCGAGGCGACGTACACCGCCCTGGTGAAGGAGCTGAGCGCCCTGGACCTGGCGTACCTGCACGTCATGGAGGTGGGCCCGATCCGCGACCTGGTGAACACCCTGCGCGCGAGCTTCGACGGACCCTTCATCCTGAACCCGGCGACCGAGGGCCCCACCGGGGCCGACGCGCTCGCGCTCGTCGAGGACGGCACCGCGGACGTCGTCGCGTTCGGCGCGCTGTTCCTGGCCAACCCCGACCTGCCGGCCCGCCTCAAGGTCGAAGGCCCGTACAACACGCCTGACACGTCGACGTTCTACGGCGGCACGGAGAAGGGCTACACGGACTACCCGGCGCTGTAAGCGCACAGAGCAACCCCGAGCCCACGAACCAAGTTCGGCCCGGCACCCCCAGGTGCCGGGCCAACTCTCATACAAGAGTGCTTACTTCACCGGAGTGAAGTCCCGAGCCCCAATGTAATCCGGCCGCCGGATCGGCGCCGCGAACGGCTCCACCGCCGTGTTCTCCACACTGTTGAACACGATGAAGACGTTGCTGCGCGGGAACGGCGTGATGTTGTCCCCCGAACCGTGCATGGCATTGCAGTCGAACCAGGTCGCGGAGCCGGCCTCACCGGTGAAGAGCCGGATGCCGTATTCCGAAGCGAGGCTGGTCAGCGTCCCGTCCGAGGGAATGCCCGCGTCCTGCATCTGCAGGGAACGCTTGTAATTGTCCTTCGGCGTCGCGCCTTCACAGCCGAGGAACGTCTTGTGCGACCCCGGCATGATCATGAGGCCGCCGTTGGTGTCGTGATTCTTGGTGAGCGCGATGGAGACCGAGACAGTCCGCATGTTCGCGAGGCCGTCCTCGGCGTGCCAGGTCTCGAAGTCCGAGTGCCAGTAGAACCCCGAGGCACCGAAACCGGGCTTCACGTTGATCCGCGACTGGTGGATGTACACGTCGGAACCCAGGATCTGCCGGGCCCGACCCACCACCCTCGGATCGGCGGCGAGCTTCGCGAACAGCTCGCTGATTTTGTGCACCTCAAAGATGGTGCGAATTTCCTGGGAACGCGGCTCCACGATGGACCGGTCGTCCGCCCGCATCGTGGGGTCATCGATCAACCGCTCGAGCTCGGCGTGGTAGACGCTCACCTCGTCGGGCGTGATGAGCTGGTCGATCGCCAGGAATCCGTCCCGTTCGAACCCCGCCAGGTCTTCGGCCACGATGGGCCCCGGCGTACCCGGCTCGGACCACACGACGGGGTCCTTGCGCTCGATGAGGACCTCTTCGGTGCCTCGCGTCGGGTACAGGTCGGCGGTGCGTTCGGGTGCGGTGGTCATGGTGTTGCCTGCCTCTCCTCTCGTACGGCCCTTTCCGGGATGTACACCCCCGCCGCCCAGAGGAAGAGGGCGGCGGGGGAGATTCAGGGGGCGTGCTTCAGCCCTGCGGTGCGCTGTCGGAGATCAGGCCGGTTCCGGCTCGGTGAGCAGCGGGTACACGCCGTTCTCGTCGTGGTCCTCACGACCGGTGACGGGCGGGTTGAAGACACAGATGCAGTGGAAGTCCTCCTTGATCCGCATCGTGTGCTTCTCGTTCCCGTCGAGCAGGTACATGGTCCCCGGAGTGATCGTGTACTTCTTGCCGGTCGTGTCGTCGGTCAGCTCGGCCTCACCCTTGGTGCACACGACGGCCTCGATGTGGTTGGCGTACCACATCGACGTCTCCGTACCCGCGTACAGGATGGTCTCGTGGACCGAGAAGCCCACCCGCTCCTTGGCGAGGACGATGCGCTTGCTCTCCCAGGTTCCCGAAGCGGCCTTCACGTGCCGGTCGGTGCCTTCAATGTCCTTGAACGAACGGACGATCACGGTGACTTGTTCCTTTTCTCTTACGGGGGTGAGGACGCGGCCCGAGGGCCGCCGGGGCGCCGCGTGTGCGGCGCCCCGGCGGCCTCCCGCACCGCTCAGGCGGTCTCGCGCACCGCACGGGCGAGCGTGCGAAGTCCTTCGTCCAGCTCGTCGGCGGTGATCGTCAGCGCCGGAAGGAGCTTGACGACCTCGCTCTCGGGGCCGGAGGTCTCGATGAGCAGGCCGAGTTCGAAGGCCCGCTTGGCGATGGCGCCCGCGCGCTCCTTGTCCAGGAACTCCATGCCCCAGACCAGGCCGCGGCCGCGGTACTCCTTGATGGCGCCCGGGTTCTCGTCGACGATCGCCTTGAACGCCTCCTCGACCTGCTCGCCGCGGGCGCGCGTCTGCTTCTCCATGGCCGGGCCGTCGGACCAGTAGGTCTCCAGGGCGGCGGCGGCCGTGACGAAGGCGGGGTTGTTGCCGCGGAAGGTGCCGTTGTGCTCGCCCGGCTCCCAGATGTCCAGCTCGGGCTTGAACAGCGTCAGCGCCATCGGCAGGCCGTAGCCGCTGATGGACTTGGACACCGTCACGATGTCCGGCGTGATGCCCGCCTCCTCGAAGGAGAAGAACGCGCCGGTGCGGCCGCAGCCCATCTGGATGTCGTCGACGATCAGGAGCATGTCCCAGCGCTCGCACACGTCGGCGAGCTTGCGCAGCCACTCGGCGCGGGCGACGTTGATGCCGCCCTCGCCCTGGACCGTCTCGACGATCACGGCGGCGGGCTGGTTGAGGCCGGAGCCCTGGTCCTCGAGCAGACGCTCGAACCAGACGAAGTCGGGGGTCGTGCCCTCGAGGTAGCGGTCGAAGGGCATCGGCGTGCCGTGCACCAGCGGGATGCCGGCGCCGGCGCGCTTGAAGGCGTTGCCGGTCACCGCGAGGGAGCCGAGCGACATGCCGTGGAAGGCGTTCGTGAACGACACGATCGACTCGCGGCCCTTGACCTTGCGGGCCAGCTTCAGCGCGGACTCGACCGCGTTGGTGCCCGTCGGGCCCGGGAACATGACCTTGTACGGCAGGTCACGCGGGCGCAGGATGATGTTCTGGAACGACTCCAGGAACGCGCGCTTGGCGGTCGTCGACATGTCGAGGCCATGGACGACGCTGTCGCGCTCCAGGTAGTCGATCAGGGCGCGTTTGAGGACGGGGTTGTTGTGGCCGTAGTTGAGCGAGCCGGCCCCGGCGAAGAAGTCGAGGTACGAGTGGCCGTCCTCGTCGAACATGCGGCTGCCCTGCGCACGGTCGAAGATGGTGGGCCAACCGCGGCAGTAGCTGCGCACCTCCGACTCCAGGGTCTCGAAGACGCTCAGGTCGGGCTGGGTGATGGTCACAGCAGATCTCCTGGGAGATGGAAAGACTTGGGAGGTGGGGGGTGACAGGTGGTTCGTGGGGGGAACGGCGGAACTCAGCCGACCGGCTCGGCCGGCTCGATCCGCGCGGCTGTCCCGGTCTCGGTGATCGGCTCTATGAGGAACAGGACCTCGGGCAGGTGCCCCTCGTCGGGGAACAGCCCCGCGTCGAAGAGCACCGTGCGCTCGACCGACGCGCCGTGGCGCTGTGCGTATGAGGTGAAGAGCCGCTCGGACGGGGTGTTGTCCGGCGTGATGGTCGTCTCGACCGAGACCAGCTCCCGGTCGGCGGCGACCTTGGCGGTGAGACCGTCGAGCAGCGCACCGGCAAGGCCGCGGCCTCGGTGCGCCTGGTCGACGGCCACCTGCCAGACCACCAGGGTGCGCGGCCGCTCGGGCCGGATGTAGCCGGTGATGAACCCGGCGGGCTCACCGTTCGCGTCCCTGGCCACCACGGAGGTCGCCGCGAAGTCGCGGCACCACAGCAGGTAGCTGTACGAGGAGTTGAGGTCCAACACCTTCGAGTCGCGGGCGATCCGCCAGATTGCGGCGCCGTCGGCGACGTCGGGGGTGTCGAGGCGCAACCCCTCGGGCATTTCCAGGGAATTCGCTTGCAGGTCGGTCGGTAGATCGGCTTGTGCAGCGGTCATGCGGATTGAATTTACCGAGCAATTTCTTTAATTGCATCGGCGGGAGGGGTTACGTAAGAGCGCCTCATGTGTTATCACGCGGGGGTGCGCGCCCGCAGGAATCCCCGGCGATATGGCCTGATTTGCTGGGCTCATAGGCCACATACCGGGCGCGATGTGGAGTACGTCACAGAACCGTAACTCCCACGAAGCCTGTCCGAATTGTGAGACTTGGCGCTGACGAAACCTTAGTGTTTAGGTCTCCGGAAAGCGGGCAGAAGAATACGGGAAGCTGTGCTGATAAAGTGGATAAAGAAGCGGTGGGAATGCGTCCGTGAATTTACGTAGAGTATTTACGGCCCCGTCAACCCGTCGATTCCCTCCCTGAGGAGATCGGCGTGACCGTTGTGCCGTGCGTACTCCTCGATGAGGTGGACCAGGATCCAGCGCAGGCTGACCTCGGCGCCGCCCGTGACGGCCGCCTCCCGCTCGCTCAGCCGCCCGATGTCGTCCGGCGAACGTCCCTCGCACAACTCCCGGCTCACCGACACCTCCCGCTGCCACACGGCCAGGGCCTGGTCGTACGTCCGCTCCGGGGCGAGGGCGAAGCCCGACGGATCCCCGTACACCGGTGGCACGTCCCGCCCGGCGAGCACGCGCTGGAACCAGTTCCGCTCCACCTCGGCCAGATGCTGCACGAGACCGAGCAGTGTCAGCGACGAGGACGGGACCGAAGCGATACGGGTCTGTGCGTCATCGAGCCCGGAACACTTGACCGCCAGGGTCGCGCGATGGAAGTCGAGCCAGTCCGCCAGCATCGCGGGCTCGCCCGCCGTCGGGTCGGGCACAGGGCGGCCGTCCGGGAGCGTGGGCATGGCGGTCACGCTGCCATGGACACCCACCCGGACGTCGGCTGTTCGCTGTGAGCTTGGTGCGGCCCGAAGCCGCATGAACTCGGGCCCACCGGGAAGACGGGGGCGCCTACTGCCAGGCGGCCGTCACCGCTCGCCGCGCCGCTTCGAGGTCGACCGCGAGACCGGCCTCGCCCATCGCGGCACCCAGTGCGGCGAGCGAGGCGTGCACGACGCCGCGGGTCGCGTCAGGGCCGTAGTGGTTCACCCGGATCATCTCCTTGGCCAGCGCGCCGCCACCGGCGACCAGCGGAAGCACCGGGTCGGCCGCGAGTGCCTTGGCGACGAGCGTCGAGGCGTCGACGCCCTCCGGGGCCCGCAGCGTCGTGGCGACCGGAGCGGCGTCCCGCGCCTCGTGGACGTACGGGCTCAGGCCGCCGCCCAGGGCGATCGCGCCCGCGCGGGTCGCCGCGGCGGCGGTGGCGTGCCGCGCCATCAGCGCGTCGAGCCCCTCCGCCTCGATGCGCTCCACGCACGCCTCGAGGGCGAGCATCTCCAGCTGGGCCGGTGCGTGAAGGAGCGCCTTGCGCCCGCCGTCGATCCACCGCTCCTTCCAGTCGAGGAGGGAGAGGTAGGAGCGGCGGGGTGCCTGTGGATTGGCGGCGAGGCGGGCCCAGGCCCGCTCGCTGACGGAGACGGCCGAGACGCCCGCCGGGCCGCCCATCGCCTTCTGCGCGCCGATCACGCACAGGTCCACGCCCCAGGCGTCCGGAAGCAGCGGCTCGGCGGCCACCGATGCGACGGCGTCGAGCATGAAGAGGGCGCCGTGCTCGCGTACCACCTCACCGATCTCGGCGACGGGATTGGTGTTGCCGGTGGCGGCCTCCGCGTGGACGAGCGAGACGAAGTCGATCTCGGGGTGCGCGGCGAGCGCCTCGCGGACCTGCTCCGCCGTCACGGCGGTGTGGAAGGGGACGGCGAGATCGACGACGGTCGCACCGCAGTCCCGCAGCCAGTTCCCGAAGGTCTGCCCGTAGGGCCCGGTGATGACGTTCAGCGCGGTCGTGCCGGGCCGCGCCGCTCCCCGGATGCAGCCCTCCAGGGGAAGCAGCGCCTCGCCCTGCATGATCACGACGTCCTGCGAGGTGGAGAGCAGCCCGGCGACGCGCTCCTCGATGGAGGCGAAGTGCTGGGCGCTCAAGGGGGCCAGGTCAAGGAATGGATGCGTCGTCACGGTGCTGCTCACTTCGCTGCTCACTTCGCTCACGAGTTCGTTCGGGCTGCCGGACCGAGCGTACCGACAGGCTCCTAAGCTGCTGCACATGAGCGATCACAGCCGTCACACGGTGCTGCACGTGAAGGGTCGGGTGCTGGTCGGCCCGGACGAGGTCCGGGACGAATTGTGGGTGGTCGGGGGCAGGGTGACGTACGACCGCCCGGCGGCGGCGCCGGACGTCACGATCGACGGCTGGACGCTCCCCGGCCTGGTCGACGCGCACTGCCACGTGGGCCTGGACGCGCACGGCCCGGTGGACGCGGCCACGGCGGAGAAGCAGGCGCTGACCGACCGCGAGATCGGCGCGCTCCTGATCCGGGACGCGGGCTCGCCGTCGGACACCCGCTGGATCGACGACCGCGAGGACCTCCCGAAGATCATCCGGGCGGGCCGCCACATCGCGCGCACACGCCGCTACATCCGCAACTACGCCCACGAGATCGAGCCCTCCGACCTCGTCGCGTACGTCGCCCAGGAGGCGAGGCGCGGCGACGGCTGGGTCAAGCTGGTCGGCGACTGGATCGACCGCGACGCGGGAGACCTGACGGCGTGCTGGCCACGGGCCGAGGTGGAGGCGGCGATCGCCGAGGCGCACCGCCTGGGCGCGCGGGTCACGGCGCACTGCTTCGCCGAGGATTCGCTGCGGGACCTGGTGGAGGCGGGCATCGACTGCATCGAGCACGCCACGGGCCTGACCGAGGAGACCATCCCGCTCTTCGCCGAGCGGGGCGTCGCGATCGTCCCGACGCTGGTGAACATCGCGACGTTCCCGCAGCTGGCCGACGGCGGCGAGTCGAAGTTCCCGAAGTGGTCACGGCACATGCGCCGCCTGTACGAGCGCCGCTACGACACGGTGCGGGCCGCGTACGACGCGGGGGTGCCCGTGTACGCCGGCACGGACGCGGGAGGCTCGCTGGCCCACGGCCTGGTCGCCGCAGAGGTGGCCGAGCTGAGGCTGGCAGGAATCCCGGCACGGGACGCGCTTTCGGCGACCACGTGGGGAGCGAGGTCCTGGCTGGGGCGCCCCGGCTTGGTGGAGGGAGCACCGGCGGACCTGGTGGTGTACGGGGCCGATCCGCGCCAGGACGTGGGGGAGTTGGGGAACCCGCGGAGGGTGGTCCTGAACGGGAGGGTGGTGGGGTAGCCCACCTCCGTCGTGTTCCTGAGGCACCCCCGCGACGACCGCACCGGACACATGCGCCGCTGCGGGGACTCACATTGACGGAGCGTTACGCGCGAGGCCTCTGTTTCGTTGGGCATCATTCGGCCATGAGCCGGGCGGCAAGCGATGTGTTCGAGCCACGGAGTTGCTCGGGGGGCTGGTGGGAACGTCCGTGCCGGAGGATTCGAAAGCAGGGGCGGAAACCTCCCTTTGGAGTGAACTCACGCTTCGTCGCTGGCTATTCACTCTCAGTGCGTAAAGATTCCCCCTGTCGATGTTGCCGGTGCCGCGCTCAAGCGATGTCCCCATCCAGCGAAGCGCGGCGCTTTTGGCGGCTCCGTAACTCTTGTGGGGGTTCCACCACCTTGAACAGCAATGCCTTCCGCCTGCCCGCACGCCGCCTCGGTGTGATCGCCACCGCCACGGCCCTCGTCGCGGGACCCGCGGCGCTCGCCACCGCGGGCCCCGCCTCGGCCACGGGCGGGGACAAGGGCCGCGCGAACGCCGTCGTGCTGCGCACCGGGCTCGACGTGTCCCTGCTCAACAAGACCCTGAACGTCCCGCTCCGGGTCTCGCTCAACGAAGTGCAGGCGCCGGCGAGCGCCGAGAAGACCGCGCTCACCGCCAGGCTGGACGGCGTCAACGGCGGCCAGGCGTTCAGCGTGCTGCGGGCGGACGTGGCCACCGCGAAGGCGACCGTCGAGGAGGGGAAGGCGGAGGGGTACAGCAACATCGCGCGGGCCAAGGTGCATGTGCCCGGCCTGCCCCTGCTGTCCCTGATCGAGGTCGAGCAGGTGACGTCCAAGGCGGTCTGCGCGGCGGGTAAGCGGCCGGTCGCCGAGGCGAATCTGCTGGGCGGCGTGACGGTGCTCGGCAAGAAGGTCACGCTGTCGGCGGGGGGCCCGACCCAGGTGGCGGTGCCGGGGGTCGGAGAGGTGCGGCTCGACCTGTCGAAGACGCACACGACATCGCGTACGGCGGCGGCGTCCGCCCTGGAGCTGAAGGTGTCCGTGAACCCGCTGAAGCTGAATGTCGCCGAGGTGGAGGGCACGCTGACGCTCGCGGGTGCGTCGTGCGAGACGCCGGCGGCGGCCGCCAAGCCGGAGCCCTCGCCCCCGGTGAAGCCGCAGGGAGGCGCGGGGGAGAAGCCGGTGGACGCGAAGCCGGAGAAGCCCGCCGAGGCGAACCTCGCCGAGACCGGCGGGAACTGGGCCACTCCGTACCTGCTGGGTGGCGGAGTGCTGTTGCTCGCCGGGGGCGGGGCAGCGGTCCTCATGGCCCGGCGGGTGCGCAGGGGCTGAGTCCTTCAGCGGGTTCCCGGGGAGAGGCGGTGTTGGGGCGAGGCTGGGGAGAGGGAATTCTCAGCCCTCCACCAGCGCCGCCCTCAACGCCCCCAGCAACCGATCCGTCGTTCCCCGGTCCCGCACCGCCACCCGGAGCCACTCGTCCCCGAGGCCCGGGAACGTGTCCCCGCGCCGCAAGGCGAAGCCCCGCTCCCGCAGGCGTTCGCGGAGAGCCGGGGCCTCGGGGGCCCGGAGCAGGATGAAGGAACCCTCGGCGTCCTCCACGGCCCGCACTCCGCAGGGGGTGAACTCCCTCAGCCCACGCAGGAGATAGGTCCGGTCGGCGGCGATCCGCAGCGCGGCCTCGGACGCCTCGGCCAGCGCCGCAGGCGTCACGCAGGCCTCCGCCGCCGCGAGGGCAGGCGAGGACACCGGCCACAAGGGCTGCGCCGCTGCCAGCGTCTCGATCGTCTCCGGGTCGGACAGGACGTAACCGATCCGCAGCCCCGCGAGGCCCCAGGTCTTGGTCAGGCTCCGCAGCACCACGAGCCCCGGTACGTCCGTACGGCCCGCCAGCGCCTCCCGCTCGCCGGGCACCGCGTCCATGAACGCCTCGTCCACCACCAACACCCGCCCGGGGCCGGCGAGTTCGGCGATCGAGGCGGCCGGGTGCAGGACCGACGTCGGGTTCGTCGGGTTGCCGATCACGACCAGGTCGGCTTCCTCCGGAACGGTCGCCCCCGCGAGGCGGAACCCGTTCTCCTCCCGGAGCAGGACCCGCCCCACCATGTGCCCCGCGTCCCGCAGCGCAGCCTCCGGCTCGGTGAACTGCGGGTGCACCACAACGGGCTGACGCACCTTCAGGGCGCGCGCGAGGAGCACGAACGCCTCCGCCGCGCCCGACGTCAGCAGTACCCGCTCCGGCGCCACGCCGTGCCGGGCCGCCACCGCCGCCCGCGCCGCCCTGCCGTCCGGATACGCGGCGAGGCCGTCGAGCGATGCGGCGATGTGCCGCTTCAGCCAGGCGGGCGGGGTGTCCGCGCGGACGTTCACCGCGAGGTCGGTGAGGCCGGCGGTGTCCCGGACCTCGGCATCCCCGTGATGCCGCAGGTCAGGCCCGCCGTCGTGGTCAGTGTGCGGACGCATGGGTGACGTCACCGCCGGCCGCCTCCCGGTAGCGCTCCATGACGAGGTCGAGCAGTTCCTCCTCGGGGCCGATCACGTCCGCCGGGAGCACCTCGACCTCGGGGTGCGCCGCCGCCCAGCCCTCCGTCTGCTGGAGGAGCCGCTCCGGCAGGGCGCCGGTGAAGAGGAAGTAGGGCAGGACCACGATCCGCCGCGCGCCCAGGAGCACACAGCGATCCAGGCCCGACGGCACGTCCGGCGCCGCGAGCGACACGAACGCCGTCTCCACACCCGCGTAACCGCGCCCCTCCCACAGCAGCCGGGCCGCCCTGTGGACCTCGGCGTTGGCCTCCGGGTCGGTCGAACCGGGGGCCACGAGCAGGACCGTGACGTCCGCGCGGTCCTGGGGCGTGCGGGCCGGGCCGCCGAGCGCCTCGTCGAGGCGGCGGCCGAGGACCTTCAGGAGAGAGGGGTGCGGGCCCAAGGGGCGGCCGCAGACGTACGAGGTGCCGGGGTGGCGTTCTTTCTCGCGGGCGAGCGCCTCGGGGATGCCGCCTTTGGCGTGCTGGGCGTGCTGGGCGTGCTGGGCGTGCCTGGCGTGATCGGCGTGTTCGGCGGGCACCAGCGTCAGCGGGACGGCCGCGATACGTTTCGCGCCCTGCCCGACGAGGTCGCTGACCGCGTCTCCCAGCGGCGGGGGCGACGGTTCGACGAAGCCGCCGGCGACCGGGAGTCCGGGGTTGCGGCGGGCGAGCTCCTGCACGAAGTCCCGGAAGGCGGCCGCCCCGGCCTCGTCCCGGGTGCCGTGGCCGGCGATGAGCAGTGCGGGCGGGGTGGTCACTCGGACTCCTTGATTGCTGTGCCTGTTCCGTTCAGATCCTGAGGAGGCGCCGACGTGAGCGGCGCCTGGTACGAGCGGCGCACGACCGCGCAGGTCGCCATGGACGCCCGGCCTTCCGGCGCCGACTTCCGCTTCGGCACGACGAGTTCACCGCCGCCGAGCAGCAGTGCGGCGGCCTCCGCCACCGAGGGCGTACCCACGGCGGAGAGCGGTGCGGCGGAGGGGTTGGGCACGTCGACACCGGCCAACTGGTCGGCCGTGTACGTCACGACCGGCACCCCGAGCCGCGCCGCCGCCCCGACGACTCCGGGTTCCGCGGCCTTCGTGTCGACGGTCGCCAGCGCGGTGACGGAGGCGGGGGAGATCCCCGCGTCCCGCAGGGTGTCTTCGACGAGTCCGACGACTTCCTCGGCGGGCACCCCTTTGCCCGCACCGACGCCCACCACGAAGTCCTCCACGAAGTCCGCCGCAAAGTCCGCCACGAAGCCCTCCTCGTGCCCGCCCGGCGACGAGACGCCGGGCCGGATGTCCAGTTCGGCGGGCCCGAACCGCTCGGCGAACGCCCGTACGATCCCGAAGGACCCGGGGTCCCCGGAGGCGGGCACGACGACACCGCTGCCCTCCGCCGCCCCGCCCGCCCCAGGCAGCAATCGAGCCGCTTCGATGCGCCGCCCGGCCCCCACGACGAGCCCCGCGGCGCGCAACGCGTCGATGGCCGATGCGTCGAGCGGCGCCCCCGTCCCCGTACCGATGGCAGTGATCATGAGGCGGCCTCCGGCCCTTCGGCAGCGGCGGCGCGCCCGATGTGGATGTGCGGGGCAGGGGGTGAATCGGCTAGCAAGGGCGCATGGCGGTGTTCGTGGCGCTCGGCGCCTTTGTGATGACTCTGGTGGGCGGCTGGACGGCCCAGCGGGTCACTGACCGGCGCCACCTCGTCCTCGGGCTCGCGGGCGGCCTGATGCTCGGCGTGGTCGGCCTCGACCTGCTGCCGGAGGCGCTGGAGGCGGCGGGCGGCCCGGTCTTCGGCGTACCCGCCGCGCTGCTCCTGTTCGTCGCGGGCTTCCTCACCGCGCACCTGGTGGAGCACCTCCTCGCGGGGCGCCACGCGGCCCACGGGGCGGACGAGCACACGAACGGCCGAGTCCCGCAGGTGGGCCTCACGGCCGCCGCCGCGATGGTCGGCCACAGCGCCATGGACGGCGTCGCCATCGGCGCCGCCTTCCAGGTGGGCGGCGGCATGGGCGTCGCGGTGGCCGTCGCGGTCATCGCCCATGACTTCGCGGACGGGTTCAACACGTACACGCTCACCAGCCTGTACGGGAACGCCCGCCGCAAGGCCCTCGCGATGCTCTTCGCGGACGCGGTGGCCCCGGTGGCGGGCGCGGCGTCGACGCTCCTGTTCACCATTCCGGAGCAACTTCTCGGCGGATATCTCGGCTTCTTCGGCGGCGCGCTGCTCTACCTGGCCGCCGCGGAGATCCTGCCGGAGGCCCACCACGAGCACCCGGCGCGCTCGACGCTGCTGTGCACGGTGGCGGGGGCGGCCTTCATCTGGCTGGTGGTGGGCATCGCGGAGTGAGGCCACGGCGTGCACCGCGGTCACGACGCCCCGTCCCGCGGCCCGGCCCCCACCGGCCCCCTGCTCATCCCCCGCACCTCTCCACGAACCGCCGGGCGACACCGGGTTCGGCGGCCCAGTGCGTGTGCAGATAGCTCGCGTGCACACCCTGCTGCACGAAGCCTTCGACGCGTCGTTCCGGCGAGTGCAGACCCCAGGCGGGAGCCGCACCGGCGCCCGGTTCGACGACGGTGCGGTGGAACTCGTGCCCGCGCATCCGGGTCCCGACGGCCGCGAGCGGACTGCTCGACACGGCGACGGCCTCGCGATACCCGAGGGTGAGCCGCTCGGACATCCGCGAGCGGGCGTCGAGCACGCCGCACATGGGCTTCCCGTCCAACTCCCGGGTCAGGTAGAGGAGTCCGGCACACTCGGCGGCGACGGGCGCCCCGCTCAGGGCCAGCTCGGCGACGATCTTCCGCAGCGGTTCGTTGGCGGAGAGCTCGGGCGCGTACACCTCGGGGAACCCGCCGCCGATGATCAGCCCCGCGGTACCGGGCGGCAGTTCCTCGTCGTGCAGCGGGTCGAAGGTCACGACGTCGGCGCCCGCGGCGGTGAGCAGCTCGGCGTGCTCGGCGTAGGAGAAGGAGAAGGCGGCCCCACCGGCGACGGCGACGACCGGCCGACGGCCGTTGCCGTCGCCCTTGAGCCCGTCCGGTGGACCCGCAAGCCCCTCCGGCGTTCCCGGAGCCTCCGCACCCGGATCCCACGTCTCACCGGTCATCGCGGGCGCACTGCGCGCCAGCGCGAGGATCGCGTCGAGGTCGCAGCCCTCCCGCACCCGGGAGGCCAGCGCGGCCACAGACTCGACGGCCTCGGCCTGCCGCTCGGCCACCGGGACGAGCCCCAGATGCCGCGAGGGAGCCTTGACCTGCTGCACCCGCCCCAGCGCGCCGAGGACCGGCACCCCGGACTCCTCCAGGGCGTCCCGCAGCAACTCCTCGTGGCGCGCGGACCCCACCTTGTTGAGGATCACGCCCCCGATCCGCACCTGGGGATCCCAGGACGCGAAGCCGTGCACGAGCGCGGCGACCGAGCGGGACTGGGAGGACGCGTCGACGACCAGGACCACCGGCGCCCGGAGCAGCTTCGACACATGCGCGGTGGAAGCGAGCTCACCCTGCCCGGAGGCCCCGTCGAACATCCCCATGACGCCCTCGACCACGGCGAGATCGCATCCGCGGGACCCGTGGTTGAACAGCGGCGCCACCATCCCGGGCCCGCACAGATACGCGTCGAGATTGCGCCCCGGGCGCCCCGTGGCCAGCGCGTGATACCCGGGATCGATGTAGTCGGGCCCCACCTTGTGCGGGGACACCGCGAGCCCGGCCTCCGAGAACGCGGCCATCAGACCCGTGGCCACGGTCGTCTTGCCGCACCCGGAAGACGGCGCGGCAACGACAAGCCGAGCTACCACTCGATGCCCCTCTGGCCCTTCTGACCGGCGTCCATCGGGTGCTTGACCTTGGACATGTCGGTGACGAGATCGGCGAATTCGACCAGGGCCTCGGGTGCGTAGCGCCCGGTGATGACGACGTGCTGGTGCCCGGGACGATTCCGGAGAACCTCGACCACCTCGTCCACGTCGATCCACCCCCAGTGCAGGAGATAGGCGAACTCGTCGAGCACGTACAGCTGGTACGTCTCGGCGGCGAGGTCACGCTTGACCTGCTCCCACCCCTCGCGGGCCTTGTCCTCGTGGCTCGGCTCGCCCTCGGCGGGCGCGCGCTGGATCCACGACCAGCCCTCGCCCATCTTGTTCCAGGTGACGGACCCGCCCTCGTCGGACGCCCCGAGCACCTTGAGGGCGTTCTCCTCGCCGACCTTCCACTTCGCCGACTTCACGAACTGGAAGACCCCGATGGGCCACCCCTGATTCCACGCCCGCAGCGCCATCCCGAACGCGGCGGTGGACTTTCCCTTGCCGATCCCGGTGTGCACCATCACCAGCGGACGGTTGCGCCGCTGACGCGTGGTCAGCCCGTCGTCCGGCACCACGTTCGGCTGTCCCTGAGGCATCAGGCCACGCTCCTCATACGAGTTCCAGTTACGTCCTTGACGAGCCCGGCGATGGACTCCGCCCGCAGTTCGTCCAGCGTCACGACGGTCCCGCCGAGCTCGCCCGCGAGCTGCCCCGCGAGCCCGAGCCGCACGTGCCCCGACTCGCAGTCGACGACCACGGAAGCGATCCCCGCGGCCCCGAAGAGCCGCGCCGCACGCCCCGCCCTGGCCACCGGCTCCACGCCTCCCGTGGCCCGGCCGTCCGTGACGACCACGACCAGCGGACGCCGCGCCGGGTCCCGCAGCCGCTCGACCCGCAGCACGTCGTGCGCCTTGAGCAGCCCGGCGGCGACCGGCGTACGCCCGCCCGTGGGCAGCGTCTCCAGGCGAGCGGCGGCCGCGTCGACGGAAGAGGTGGGCGGCAGCGCCACCTCGGCGTCGGACCCCCGGAAGGTGACGAGCCCGACCTTGTCCCGCCGCTGGTAGGCGTCGAGCAGCAGCGAGAGCACTGCTCCCTTCACGGCGCTCATCCGCTGCCGCGCGGCCATGGACCCGGAGGCGTCCACGACGAAGAGCACGAGGTTGCCCTCACGCCCCTCGCGCGTCGCCTGCCGCAGATCGTCCCGCCGCACGACGAGCCCCCGCCCCGAGCGCCCGCGCGCCCGCTGGTGCGGGGCGGCCGCCTGCACGGTCGCCGCCAGGTGCAGCTTGGTGAGCGCCCCTTGCGGCCGCCGGGCCCCGGTGGTCCGCCCGTGCTCGGTCCGCGCCCGGGAGCGCCGCCCCGCGGCACCCTCGCCGAGGCCGGGCACGGTCAGCATCTTCGTGCGGAACGGCTCGGAGGCTTGCACGGGCTGCTGCTCACCGCCACCGGCCGGGGCCTGCGCGGGGACCTGGGCGGGGGAGGAGTCGTCGTCCTGCCCGGTCCGGCGGTCGTCGGCGGGCGCGTCGGAGGCGTCGGACGTGTCAGGGGTGTCCGGGGCGTCGGGGCCGCCCTGGGGCGGCTGCCCGCCCCCGCCGGGACCGTCGCCGTCGGGCTCGGGGTCGTCGTCCCCGTCGCCCCCGGTGTCACTGCCGTCACCGGCCTGCTCCAGCGTGTCGTCGAGCTTGTCCTCGTCGAGCCCCGGAGCGTCGAAGGGGTTGCGCCGACGCCGGTGCGGAAGGGCGAGGAGAGCGGCCTGGCGCACATCCTCGGCGAGCACGTCGCTGCGCCCCGCCCAGGCGGCGAGCGCCGTCGCGGTGCGCGCCATCACGATGTCCGCGCGCATCCCGTCGACCTCGAAGGCCGCGCAGGTGGCGGCGATCTGCCGCAACGCCCCGTCACCGAGCCGGACTTGGGGGAGCAGCGCGCGCGCCGCGACGATCCGCTCCCGCAGCGCGGTCTCGTCGTCGTGCCACCGCGCGGCGAAGCCTTCGGCGTCGTCGTCGTACGCGAGCCGCCGCCGTACGACCTCGACCCGCTGATCGGTCTCGCGGGACGCGGCGACCTCGACGGTCAGCCCGAACCGGTCGAGCAACTGCGGGCGCAGTTCGCCCTCTTCGGGGTTCATGGTGCCCACGAGCAGGAACCGCGCGGCGTGCCGCACGGACACGCCCTCACGCTCCACGTACGAGGCGCCCATGGCGGCGGCGTCGAGCAGCAGGTCGACCAAGTGGTCGTGCAGCAGGTTGACTTCGTCGACGTAGAGGATGCCGCGGTGGGCGTCGGCGAGCAGGCCGGGCTCGAAGGCCTTCACGCCCTCGGACAGCGCCCGCTCGATGTCGAGCGCACCGACCAGACGGTCCTCGGAGGCGCCGACGGGCAGCTCGACCATCCGCGCGTCGCGCACGGCGGCCCCGCCCGCGTCGTGCGGTCCGTCCGGGCAGGCCGGGTCGGGGGCGGCCGGATCGCAGGAGAAGCGGCACCCGGCGACGACGGGCACCTGCGGAAGAAGGGCGGAAAGGGCCCGCACGGCGGTGGACTTGGCGGTCCCCTTCTCCCCGCGCACGAGCACGCCGCCGACGGCGGGCGAGACGGCGTTGAGCAGCAGGGCGAGCCGCAGGTCGTCCTGCCCGACGAGAGCGGTGAACGGATAGGGGGTACTCACAAGGCCTCCATTACGTGATGCGGGGCGGGGCAGGGGACAGCGGCAGGAGGGTCATGAGGGTGCCCCCGGTGGGATGAAGGGGAGGCCGGGCGGGGCGCCGGTCTCGATCAGACGGAACAGGGCGTCGGTGTCCGCGTGTTCCTCGATCAGGTCACCGAGCAGGTCGAGCTGCTCCTCGCGTAGCGCGCCGAAGCTGGTGTCGGGCGCGGGCACGAAGCGGCGCCCGGCGGCCCGCGCGACCTCGGTGAGGAAGCGGCGCCGGAACGCGTCGCTCTCCAGCGACCCGTGCCAGTGCGTGCCCCACACCTCGCCGACCCGGCAGCCGTCCAAGAAGGGCTCTCCGCCCAGGACTTGGGCGACGCCGTGGTGGATCTCGTACCCCTCGACGGGTTCTCCGAGGGCCTCGCCGACCGGCCGCGCGAGGGTCTTCTCGCGCTCGAAGCGCACGCGCACGGGCAGCAGCCCGAGCCCGTCCACGGCTCCGGCCCGCGACTCGACGTCGTCCTCGATGTGCTCGCCGAGCACCTGGAAGCCACCGCAGATCCCGAGCACGGGACGCCCCTCGGCGGCGCGCCGCGCGATGGCGTCCGCGAGGCCGCGCTCGCGCAGCCACTGAAGGGCGCGCACCGTCCCGCGCGTCCCCGGCACGACCACCAGATCGGCGTCGACGAGCTCGTCGGCCCGGTCCACGAACCGCACGACGACGCCGGGTTCGGCGGCCAGCGCGTCCACGTCCGTGAAGTTCGACATCAGCGGCACGGCACAGACGGCGACCCGCAGCACGTCCTCGCCGACCGGGGGAGCGACGACGGACTCCCTGACGGCGCCCCGCAGGGACACCCGCAGGCCGTCCTCCTCGTCGATGCCGAGGCCGTGCTGGAACGGCAGCACACCGAACGTACGCCGTCCGGTGAGTTCGAGAAGCATGTCGAGCCCGGGTTCGAGCAGCGAGACGTCGCCCCGGAACTTGTTGACGAGATACCCGGCGACCAGCTCCTGGTCCTGGGCGCCGAGCAGCGCGGTCGTCCCGAAGAAGGAGGCGAAGACGCCACCGCGGTCGATGTCTCCCACCACGACCACGGGGAAGCGGGCGGCTCTCGCGATCCCCATGTTCACGATGTCCGTACGCCGCAGATTGATCTCGGCGGGGCTGCCCGCGCCTTCGCAGATCACGGCGTCATAGCTGCCCCGAAGTTCCTCCAGGCATCCCACGACGGTGGAGAGCAGCGCTTCCTGCCGCCCGCCGTGGTAGCCCCGCGCGGTCATCTCGCCCACGGGCTTGCCCATCAGGACGACCTGGCTGCTGCGGTCGCTGCCCGGCTTGAGCAGTACGGGGTTCATCAGCGCGCTCGGCTCGACCCGGGCGGCCTGTGCCTGCATGGCCTGGGCGCGCCCGATCTCGGCACCTTCGCGCGTGACGAAGGAGTTGAGGGACATGTTCTGTGCCTTGAAGGGTGCGACGGAGACCCCCTTGCGGGCCAGCCACCGGCAGATCCCGGCGGTGACGACGCTCTTGCCCGCATCGGACGTGGTCCCTGCGACGAGCAGTCCACCACTCATGAGGCCCTGCCTTTCCGTATCGTGCTCACGGCCGCGGCGACCCCCAGGGTCAGCAGCCCCACCCGCCGCGACAGCTTCACGGCCCGCTCGATGTCGGCGACTTCGACGCGACGCCCTTCCCCGTTCAGGACGGGCCGGTGCTCGACACGCCCCGCGTACGAGAGAGTCCCCCCGAGCCGCACGCCCAACGCCCCGGCGAAGGCGGCCTCGACGGGCCCCGCGTTGGGGCTCGGGTGCTTGGCGGCATCGTCACGCCAGGCCCGCAGCGCACCGCGCGGCGAGTCCCCGGCCGCGGCCGCGAGGACGGCGGTGAGCCGGGCACCCGGCCATCCCAGTACGTCGTCCAGGCGGGCACAAGCCCACCCGTAGCGCCGGTACTTCGCGGACTTGTGCCCGACCATGGCGTCCAGCGTGTTCACGGCCCGGAAGCCGACAAGCCCGGGGACCCCGCCCAGAGCCCCCCACACCAAGGCCCCCACCACCGCGTCGGAGGTGTTCTCGGCGACGGACTCGACCACGGCACGCGCGATGCCGTCGGCGTCCAGCGCCTGCGGATCGCGCCCGCACAGATGCGGCAGCCGCTCCCGTGCCACCTCGACGTCCCCGGCGGCGAGCGCCCCGCCGATGGCCCGCGCCTCACGTCCGAGGGAGGTCCCGCCGACCACGGCCCAGGTGCTGGCCGCGGTCAGCGCGACGGATGCGGCGCGGGAGTCACGTACGAGAGAGGAGACCAGGGCGGCGGCACCGGCCGCACCCCCGGCACACACCACGGCATGCAGGGCGCCCCACCCGCGGTGGTCACGCCACAGCACACGCTCGACGGCGCCGGCGGCCCGCCCGAACGCGGCGACCGGGTGCCCGCGACGAGGATCGCCGAGGAACAGATCACCGAGGAGGCCGGCGGCGGCGCCGTACGCGAAGTCGCGATCGGCACGCACCGGTTCAGCCGGCCGGTACGTGGAGGGGAACAGACAGGGGCACAGGAACCGGCAACGGGCGGCCGCGCATGGCGATATGTCCTCACTCAGGGTGTCCGCGCCCTGGTTCGACGTGACCGGCGGGGAGAGTTCCTGGCTTCCGAGGAGCCCGCTCCTCGATGACAGTGGCGGGACCGCGCCGGATTCGCACCGGCTTCCTCTCCTGCCGCCGTAATGGCTCCGGCAGTCCACCACGCCCGCGAACGCCCGTCAACTTGCCGTTGACCTGGGACGGGAGAGTGTGCCGAGGCACACATGGGGCCGGTTTTTCCCTAGGCCTGGAAATTGAACTTTCCTAGACTGGAACGCGACAACCGGAGAGCGGTCCACGAGTGATTCGGTCCGGGTCGTTACGTGGTGTGGTGGTTCTCGGCGGACCTCTCGGCCCTCCGAGATCACGGCGCTATCGTGCATCGGCGTGGGCGGAGCACGCCGACATGGACGCGCGTCGAGCGGCGCCGGCTCTCGGGCAGGGGGAGGTCGGCGTGGCCAAGGAGAAGTCGTCGGGACGGGTGTGGCGCAGGAGCAGTTTCAGCGGGTACTCCGGAGACTGCGTCGAAGTCGCCTTCGAGCGGGAGGCGGTGCTCGTCCGTGATTCGCAGAACCCGTCGGGGCCACGCGTCGTCTTCTCCGGCAAGCGCTGGCAGGCGTTCCTGAACGCTCTTGCCGGCGACGGGGGAGAGGGAGGGGGGACAGGATGACCGAGCATCATCTCGCCGAGGTGCGGCACCTGGTGAGAGGCGGGCACGGGGGGAAGCGCAAGGCATCGGGGATCGTCGTGGTCGTGGCGGGGTGCGTGCTGCTCGGCGCGGCCGCCACCCTGGTCGGTGCGGCGGCTTCGCTGCTGGTCGAGGGCGCGGCCGCCCGTCTTGCCGTCTGGGCCTTCGCGGCCATGGCGGCCGCTGTGTCCATGGGGCTCTGGTGGGGTTCGGCCGAGTTCAGGCAGGATCATCGGCCTCGGCCCTGGGCTCGGGACGCTGGGCAGGAACCACGGCACGGCGGTCGTCGCTGAGCGTGGGCGTCGCCCCTGTCTGCGAGATCAGGTGGGTGAGCTGGCGGCTCAGCGCGATCACGGGGGCCGAGAAGACGGCGATCACCGAGCCGACCGTCCAGAAGCCCGTCATGCCGACGGTGCCCAGGACGACGAGCACTCCGGTGAGCGTCAGCACCAGAACGAGTATGCAGCCGGTGCAGTAGACGATCCTGGTCGTGAACATCCGGAGGTTGTCGTCCGTGCGATGGCGGTCCAGCGTGTCCATCCGGTCCGTGCGGCCCTGGTTGGCCATCGCCTCGCGGACGAGCTGGTTGTAGGTGGGGCCGTCGTCCGGTGTCTGTCCGGGAGAGGCGCTGCCGGTGGCATCGGAGGCCGAGCCGGTGGAAGCCCCACCGGCACCTTGCGCACCACCCGAACCACCGCTTCGCCACGGCGCCTGCCCGATGGCCGTGAGGACCCCGTGCCACCACTCTCGCAACGCGGCTGGCATGTTGAGGCCTCCTCGCTCCTCACGGACTCCTTGGGCCCGAGAGGTCAGCTGCTGTCAATGCCGTCCCTGACCTGACGGATCAGGTCGAGGGCCTTCTCTCCGTCGTGCGCGGTCTCGCGGAGAGACTCGAAGCACTCCTGGTGACGCACGATCAGCTCGTGGTCGTCACGGATCGACTGGTTTCCCTGCGCTTCGAGGTAGAGCAGGTCCTCGTCGTCCAGGAAGCCGAGCAGGATGAAGCTGCTCAGGGTGGAGTAGTGGGCGCCCGCCGTGAACGGCAGCACCTGGAGGGAGACGTGCGGGCGCTCCGAGATGTCGATGAGGCGCTGCAGTTGGGCGCGCTGCACGCGTGGTCCGCCGACCTGCCGGTGCAGTGCGGCCTCGTCGACGACGAAGAACGTCCACGGCGGGTTCTCACCCTCCAGGGCGCGCTCCTGGCGCGCTGTCCGCAGCTCCACGATCTTCCGCGCCTGCCCCTCGTCCAGACGCGGGGTGAGGAGAGCCATCGCGTATTCGTCCGTCTGAAGAAGGCCGGGCACGATGATCGGGTTGTACGTGCGAAAGGATGCGGCGGCGCTCTCGTACCCCAAGTACTGACTGAACTGCGGTCCGATGACGTCGTTGTACTTGGCCCACCAGCTGGGCCCCTTGGAGCCGCGGGCGGCCGCTTCGAGCTCCGCGCCGAGTTCCTGGTCCGTCACGCCGTACTGCTGGAGGAGAGCGCGCAGATCGGTCACGGAGAGGCTGACCGTGCCCTGCTCGATCCTCATGATCTTGGACAGTGACCAGTCGAGGGCTTGGGCGGCTTGGCCCTGTGACTGCTCCGTGGCCTCTCGGGCCTTGCGGAGTGCGATGCGAAGCCTGCGGCGATTCAGGCTCGGGTCGACATCCCTCGACATGGTGGCTCCTCGCTGTCGTGATGGCTGCTGATTCAATGACATAGGGCAGAGAGCCATATGTGCAGCCGACGCTAGCAGACAGCTGAGTAGCAGTATGCCATATGTCACTTCGCCGCATCGCATGCCCTCGTTCGTGTGAATGAGGGGGTGTGCGGACACGTAAAAGCCGGGTGGGACGCACCCATGAGGTGCGTCCCACCCGGCTCTTGTGAGGCCGTGGTCGTCGTCAGGCGACGATCAGGTAGATCCCGTACGCCACAGCCGCCGCGCAGAGTGCGAAGCACACGTACGCGCCCGTGCGTGCCGCCACGGGAGGGCCGCCGGCGGAGGCGGAGGAGGTGGCGCCGGATGTCGCCGCCGCCTCACGCTTGGAGAGGCCGACGATGCCGAGGGTGAAGAGGCCCACCAGGGCCACCGTCACGCCGAGGCTGACTCCGAATACGGAGCCGAGAGCTGCCCAGTCGATGTTCATGGTCAGTTGTCCTTACACCGTGGCGGGCCGGGCGGGGTCCGCCACGGTGCCGGTCGGGGCCGGGATGGTGGCCTTGACGAGGTCGACGTCCGAGGCCGTCACGGCCGAACCGGTGGGCGGCGGGGTGACGGCGGCCATCGCGGTGGTCACGACACCGGCGGGCTCGGCTTCCGAGGCGCCGCGGATCTCGTCGTCGGCCACGTTCGTGTGGTCGACGGCGTTGCGCCGGGACAGCACCCAGATGACGGCGGAGCCGCCGATGAGGAGCGCGGCGGTCGCCGCGACGCCCCAGGGGCCCTGCTTGGTGAGGAACTCCGCGCCCGCGCCGACCAGACCGGCGGCCGGGAGCGTCAGGCCCCACGCGACGAACATGCGGGTCGCCGTGGACCAGCGGACCACGCCGCCCTTGCGGCCGAGGCCCGCGCCCATCACGGCGCCCGAGCAGACCTGGGTGGTGGAGAGCGAGAAGCCGATGTGCGAGGAGGCGAGGATCGCGGTCGCGGCGCTGGTCTGGGCGGCGAAGCCCTGCTGCGGCGCGAGGTCCGTGAGGCCCTTGCCCATGGTGCGGATGATGCGCCAGCCGCCGAGGTAGGTGCCGAGCGCGATGGCGACACCGGCCGAGACGATGACCCACATCGGGGGGTTGGCACCCGGGTTCAGGACGCCGCCGGTGATCAGGGCCAGCGTGATGATGCCCATGGTCTTCTGCGCGTCGTTCGTGCCGTGTGCGAGCGAGACGAGCCCCGCGGAGGCGATCTGACCGGTGCGGTAGCCCTTGGCGGTCGCCTTGGTGTCGGTGTTGCGCCCGATGCGGTACGTCAGGCGCGTGGCCAGCGTCGCGGCGATGCCGGCCACGAGGGGCGCGGCGATCGCGGGGATCAGGATCTTGGTGACGACGGTGCCGCCGTCGATCGACGACCAGCCCATCGACATGACCGCGGCGCCGATGAGGCCACCGAAGAGTGCGTGGGAGGAACTGGAGGGCAGGCCCACCAGCCAGGTCAGGAGATTCCAGAGGATCGCGCCGACCAGGGCCGCGAAGATCACCTCTGTCTTCAGTCCGTCCTCGTTGACGATCCCGCCGGAGATCGTCTTGGCGACCTCGACAGACAGGAAGGCGCCGACGAGATTCAGCACGGCGGACATGGCCACCGCCGTCTTGGGCTTGAGAGCGCCAGTCGAGATGGTGGTCGCCATCGCGTTGGCCGTGTCGTGGAAACCGTTCGTGAAGTCGAACACGAGAGCGGTAACGATCACGATCCCGAGGAGAAGCGTGATGTGTTCCATTTACCCAGGCTTCTGTTGGACGTCAGTGGCAAGTGGAACGTAGGCAACCAGGGTGAACGGAAAGTGAACTGGGTCGGGCCGTGCGGTGACCCGATCCGGGGCACCGCCGCTCCGGTTCCGTCATGGCCCTGACGGAGATCGACCGGAGGGGCGGTGCGAGGCCCGGAATCCGGGCTTCCAAGGGTGCCCGACTACCCCCGGGCGAAGCTCTTCAGCTGGTTCAGCGAGCCGCTGAAGAGATTCTGATCACCCGGCAGTCCGCCGCTGTTGGCGTACTGCCAGATCGTCAGGTACGACCACCCCTTGGGCAGCGCCCCCGGCGTCGACGACCAGCGCGCGAGCCACAGCGCGTGATTCGACCCGAAGGCGCGGCTGCCGCCCGTGCAGTCGTTCCACCACTTGGTGGTCGTGTAGATCACGGGGCGCCGCCCCGTCTGCCGTTTGACCTCGTCGCTGAAGGACTTGATCCAGTTGACCATGCCGGTCCTGCTGACGCCGTAGCACTTCCGTGAGCTGTACGGATTGTGCTCGATGTCCAGCGCGGGCGGCAGCGTCCAGCCGTCCGCCCGCCACCGTCCGCCGTGGTTCATGAAGTACGCGGCCTGCTTCTTGCCGGACGACTTGCCCGGCACGGCGAAGTGGTACGCGCCGCGGATGATGCCCGCGCTGCGGGAGCCGTTGTACTGCTGGGCGAAGTGGGGATTGCGGTACGTGTGGGACTCGGTGGCCTTGACGTAGACGAAGCGCGCGCCCTTGCTCTTCGCCTTCTGCCAGTCGACGTTCTTCTGGTGCGACGAGACGTCGTGTCCCCTCGGCTGGCCCGCCGCCGAAACCGGAATCTCGGAGAGGGCGGCTCCCGCCAGGACCAGAGTCGCTGCTGAGGCCGCGATGACGTGAGCGCGGCGACGGGATGTTCTGTGGTCACGAGCCATATTTCCCCCCGGATGGCGATGTGCGGGACAAATCCCCCGGAGGGTATTGGAAGATCGTTGAATGCCGGTCGACCGCCAGCCATTCGGGGGTGGGGGTGTTTTGCAGCCCTTCACGGCCCTGCGGACTCCACGCCGGACTCCACGCCGACTCCAAGCCGGACTCCAGGGCTCCGCACGGCGGTGCCGCGGCCCGCGGCTGGCAGGATCACGGCATGACGGAGCAGCGGGGCGAAGACCGGCAGGACGCGATGGAGCGGGCGTGGGGCGAGCTGGTGGCGGCGGCCCGCAGGACGGTGGCGGACGGCCTGGTGGTCGGCACCTCGGGCAATGTCTCGGTGCGCGTCGGCGGCACGATCCTGGTCACCCCCAGCGGGGTGCCGTACGACCGGCTGAGACCGCAGGACGCGGTCGGCGTCGACGCGGACGGCCGTCAGCTCTTCGGCGATCTCGCCCCGACGAGCGAACTGCCCATGCACCTGGCCGTCTACCGCACCACGGACGCCGGAGCCGTCGTCCACACCCACGCGGTGCACGCCACCGCGGTCTCCACCCTCGTACCGGAGCTGCCGCCCATCCACTACATGGCGGCCGCGCTCGGCGGCCCGGCCCGCGTCGCCCGGTATGCGCCGTACGACTCCGACGAGTTGGCCGAGAACATGCTCCGGGCCCTCAGGGAGCGCACAGGTTGCCTGCTGCAGAACCACGGAACCGTCACATACGGAGACACTCTGGACCAGGCGTACGACCGCACGGCCCAGCTGGAATGGATGTCCCGCCTCTGGCTGACGGCGAGCGCGATCCCGGGGCACGCCCCCACGCTCCTGTCCGCCGGCCAGCTGAGGGAAGCGGAGGACAGACTGCGGGGCTACGGCCAAGGCTGATACCCCCGGGGCCGCCCGCGGGGATGCGGCACACCGTGGGCCCGCGGACGAAGTGACATCACCCCGCGGGCCCCGCCCACTGGCCGTGGCCACCCGGCGGCCCGACACTGGGCAGGTGCGCCCAGCCAAAGCGACGGCAACGGCCGTCACCGCCGTCACCACCGCCCTCCTGGGCGGCGCAGCCGCCGTCGCCGCGGGCCGGTTCGCCAGCAACGCCGCCCTGAAGGCACCGTCGGGCCGTCCGCTGCCGACCGAGCCCCGCCTCACGGTCCACTCCACGGCCGCGGGCCAGATCACCCTGACCCGCGCCCTCGCGAGCCTGCGCCCCGGCACGTACGGCCTCAGCGGCAGCGGCAGCCATGCGGTGATCGGGCCCGTCCTTGACACCGCGCCGCACGCGGCGGACACCGTCGTACGCCGCCTGGAGCGCGTCACGCACGGCTCCCTCGACCCCAGCGACAAGGTCTGGCTCACCCCGCAGGTCCACATCGGCGACCCGCACGCGGCACTGGACATCGACCACGCGGACGTCGACATCCCCGGGGAACTAGGCGGTCTGCCCGCCTGGTTCGTGCCGGGGGTCCGCGACACCTGGGTGATCACCGTGCACGGCCTCGGCACGACCCGCGAGCACCCCATGGTCGTCATGGACTTCCTGCACCGCCAGCAGTTCCCGGTGCTCGACCTCGCCTACCGCGGCGACCTCGGCGCGCCCCGCTCCCCGGACGGCCTCGGCCACCTCGGCGAGACCGAGTGGCGCGACCTGGACGCGGCCATCCGCTACGCCGTGCGCTACGGCGCCCGGAACGTGATCCTGCACGGCTGGTCCACCGGCGCGGCCATGGCCCTGCACGCCGCCGCGTACTCGGCCCTGCGCGAGAGGATCAGCGGACTCGTCCTCGACTCCCCGGTGCTCAACTGGGAGACCACCCTGCGGGCGCTCGCCGCGGCCCGGCGTACGCCGAGGCCACTCCTGCCGCTCGCGGTGCGCGCCGCCCAGGGGCGTACGGGCCTGCGCGGCGACCGCATCCTGGAGGCCGCCGACCCCGAGGTGCTGGGGGTCCCCACGCTCCTCTTCCACGGCCCCGACGACGTCATCGCCCCCTGGGCGCTTTCCCGTCAACTGGCCGAACGGCGGCCGGAACTGGTCACTCTCCACACCGTTCCGGATGCGCCCCACGGAGCCATGTGGAACGCCGACCCCGCGGGCTATGAAGAGGCGCTGCGGCGCTTCCTCACGCCCCTCATGTAGCGCGCCAAAGCCTCCTGAGGTAGCGCTCCGGAGCCTTGCGAAGGCATTCCGTTTGGGTTTTCGGACCGTCAACAGGAAGACTGCTCCCGTGACGTCCCGTATCCCGCGCGACTCAAGGCTCCGACTCGTCCGCGCTCAGTCCCCCAGGGCCGAGAGGCGAGCGGGGGCGGAGCGCGGCACAGCGCGACCCCTGACCGCCCCCGGCGCAGTGACGCAGCAGCGTGCGCGCCGTCCCGCGCCCCGGCCCCCCGAGGGCACGCCCGCCCCCGGAGAGCTGGCCCGGATGGCGCGCCAAGGCCTCGCCGACGCCGTGACCGTCGCCCGCTGGGCCGACAGGTCCCTGCGTCCGGGACGCAGCCGCCCGGGAGCCCCCGACGCGAACGCGGGCGCGCCCGATGCCCGAGGCGGCAGGGGAACCCTCTTGGCCGAGACCGCCGAACGGGCCGCCGCGGAACTCGCACTGACCCCGGATCAGGTCCGCGCCGACTGGGACACCGCACGCCTGGCAGGCCTCATCGAGGTGCACGGCGACAGCGCGCGCCCCGGCTGGCGGCTGCGTGCCTGGGACCGTGACGACGCCGCCGTGCTGCGCGGCTGGGTCGCCCTCTTCGACGCCTGGTCGCTCACGCACGCGGCATCGCGCGAACTGGCCCCCGCCACCGTGGCCGAGACCGTCGAGGCCATGCCGCAGCTCCTCACCCTCCTTCAGCTCTCCGCGGGCCCCGTGCCCGTGGCGCAGCTCCTGGACCTCCTCGACCAGCGCGTCACGGAACTGCGCACGGAACGCTGCGAGATCCCCTACGGCCCGCAGCCCGAGCCGGTGGACCCGACCGAGACGCCGCCCCTGGCCACCCTCCTGGACTGGGCGCTGCGCGGCCTCGCCGCCGTCGGCGCGCTGACGTACGCGGACGGGCAGGCCACGCTCACGCCGCTCGGCAGCTGGGCGGTCTGGGTCAAGCTGGAGCAGATCTGCGTGGCCGCGCAGAGCCCGGCCGGGAACATCGAGCAGTCCGCCGAGGACATGCTCCGCGGCTGCGCACGCCTGCGCCCGAACGCGGCCCGCTCCGAGTACCGCGCCTGGCTCGCGGCCCGCCCCGTGGGCAGCGCCGTCACCGAGCTCCTGGACGCCGCCCGCGGCGAGGACGCCCTCCTGCGCGGCCTCGCCTTCGAGGCCCTGCGGGTGGTCGGCGCCCCGGCCGAGTCCGAGGTGCGGGCCGTCGTGGACGAGACCCCGCTGCGGCCCTACGCCCTCATCTGGCTGGCGGAACAGGAGGGCGCCGACCCGGAGGACGTCCACCTCGTCCTCACGCGGGACGAGTCGACGTGGCTGTGGGTCGACACCGCCGCGGCGGTCGCCGACCACGGGGAGACCCATCTCCTCATCCGCCACCTGGAGTCCGCGGTGCAGCCCACGGTGCCCGCGCTCCTCGACGAGGTCCGCCGCATCGGCCACCCCCGCACCGTCCAGGTCCTGGTCGCCCTCGCCGCGGCCCACCCCGACCCGGCGCTGGCCAAGGCCGTGCGCCGTGCGGCCTTCCAGGTGCACACCGGAGGGGTGTAGCACCTCACCGGAAGGTGTTGCACTGCCCCATGTCGCCGGTGCGGTAGCCCTGGTAGAACCACTGCTGCCGCTGCTCGGCCGAGCCGTGCGTCCAGGACTCCGGGGTGACCCGGCCCTGGAACTTCTCCTGGATGCGGTCGTCGCCGACCGCGGCCGCCGCGTCCAGGCCCTCGCGGATGTCCGCGTCGTTCAGGCTGGTGATCAGCGGCTTGCCCGTCTTGTCGTCGGGGGTGCGGGTCGCGTGCCGCGCCCAGACGCCCGCGTAGCAGTCGGCCTGCAGCTCGACCTTGACGGCATTGCTGTTCTGGCCCGTACGCCCGTCCTGGGCGCGCTGCAGCGTCCCCATCAGGTTCTGCACGTGGTGGCCGTACTCGTGCGCCACGACGTACGCCTGCGCGAAGGGGCCGCCGCTCGACCCGAACTTCGTCCGCAGCTCGTCGAAGAAGCCCAGGTCCAGATAGACCTTCCGGTCGCCGGGGCAGTAGAACGGGCCGACCGCCGACGTGGCGGCGCCGCACGCCGTGCCCACCCGGCTGGTGAACAGGACGGTCGGGGCGGGGGAGTAGCTCGCCTGCCTGAGCCGGAACTCCGCGCGCCAGTAGTCCTGCACGCTGTTGACCACCGCCACGATGCGGCAGTCCTCCTTGGTGTTCGCGTCCTGCCCCGTACGGCAGCTCTGCTGCACCTGCGCGAGGGACGAGGAGGTGGCGGCGGGCTCCTCGTCGCCGGACGAGAGGCCGAGCTGGTCCGGGCCGACCCCGAAGAACAGCCCCAGGAGCAGCGCGATCAGGCCCGCGATGCCGCCGCCGACCGTCGCCTTGCCGCCGGGAATCCGGCTGCCCCGCACGTCCTGTACCTCGGACGTGTCCAGATCGGCGTCGTCGTCGAACTGCATGGGCGCACCACCCTCTGCCTCGCATCCGGGGCGGAGTGTGGCCGCCCTGTGCCGAGATGTCGGCGCCTTCATCCTGATATGCGCCACCCCGCGCGGCGCCGGACGGGGGTCCGAACGGGGGACCCTCGCCGAACGGCGCGCCGTGTCGCGGCCGCCGCCCGGGGCCGCGCGGTGACGCCACCGCTACGCTCTGCGCCTGTTCGTGGGCAGCGGTACCGGCAGCGGTACCGGCAGGGGTGTCGAAGAGGGGGCGTCGTGTCCGTAGTGCCGTTCGAGGTGGCCGCAGCCGGGCCCGTGGGACCGGTGCCCGCCCGCCGCGGCTCCCGGCTCGCGCTCCCGGTGGCCCTCGGCCTCCTCGCCCTGCCGCTGATCACCGCGGCCCACCACTCGCGGCCCGCCCCCTACGGAGACCACGTCACCGTCCACGCGCGCGTGGCCGACGGCGCAGCGGCCCCCGAGCTGCGGAGCACGGGCCGCGCGGTCGAGGCGTACGACCCGGCGACCGGCCGCCCGCGCTGGACCTACAGCCGCGAGGGAGCCCGTCCGCTCACCGTGCTCCCCGCCCCCGGGCACGCCATCGCGCTCTGGAGCGACGGTCTGGTCACCGACACCGCGCGCGCCGACGGCAGCGCCGTCCGCTGGCACCGCGCCATCCCCGGCAGCGCACCCTGGCTCCGCTCTCCCGCCGCCCGCGGCGCCGCAGGCGTCCTCCAGCCGCTCGACCCCCGCGGCCGCATGCTCGCCGTCGTCACCCCGCAGCGCATCGCCGCCTACCGCAGCGCCGACGGCGACCTGCGCTGGGTGCTGCCCGCCCGGCCGGGCTGCGCCTTCGAACCCGCACGTGCCGTGCGCCACGGGAGCGCCCTGATGGTCGCCCAGCCCTGCGACGACGCGGCGACGCCCTGGACCTCGCAACTGATCGCGGTGGACGACCTCGGCCGGATCGTGCCCCGGCGAACGCCCCTGGGCAACGAGCTGCCGGGCGGTGCCCCCGACGGCGTAGCAACCCGGGCAGAAAATGAGGTTGCACCGCCCCGTTAGAATTGGCCGCATGGCCATTCTCCTCGTGCATTAGACGGCGTGATCGCCTTCAAACCTTCCGCCGTCCATCCCCCCTGCCCAGGAGTCTGTCCGTGATCACCGCTTCCGGCATCGAGCTGCGCGCCGGCGCCCGCATCCTCATCGAGAACGCTTCCTTCCGTATCGCCAAGGGCGACCGCATCGGCCTGGTGGGCCGCAACGGAGCGGGCAAGACCACGCTCACCAAGTGCCTCGCCGGTGAGGGCATCCCGGCAGGCGGCACGATCAGCCGCTCCGGAGAGGTCGGCTACCTCCCGCAGGACCCCCGCACCGGCGACCTGGACGTGCTCGCCCGCGACCGCATCCTCTCGGCCCGCGGACTCGACACCCTGATCCGCAAGATGCGCGAGAACGAACAGCGCATCGCCAACGGCTCGGGCGCCACCCGCGACAAGGCGATGAAGCAGTACGAGCGCCAGGAGACGGAGTTCCTCACCAAGGGCGGTTACGCCGCCGAGGCCGAGGCCTCCACCATCGCCGCCGCGCTCAGCCTCCCCGACCGCGTGCTCGGCCAGCCCCTCCACACGCTCTCCGGTGGCCAGCGCCGCCGTGTCGAGCTGGCCCGCATCCTCTTCTCGGACGCCGACACCCTGCTCCTCGACGAGCCGACGAACCACCTCGACGCCGACTCCATCGTCTGGCTGCGGGACTACCTCAAGTCCTACCGCGGCGGCTTCATCGTGATCTCCCACGACGTCGAACTGGTCGAGACGGTCGTCAACAAGGTCTTCTATCTGGACGCCAACCGCGCCCAGATCGACGTCTACAACATGGGCTGGCGGCTCTACCAGCAGCAGCGCGAGTCCGACGAGAAGCGCCGCAAGCGCGAGCGTCAGAACGCCGAGAAGAAGGCCAGCCAGCTCCACTCGCAGGCCGACAAGATGCGCGCCAAGGCCACCAAGACCGTCGCCGCGCAGAACATGGCCAAGCGTGCCGACAAGCTCCTCGCGGGCCTCGACGAGGTCCGCCAGAGCGACAAGGTCGCCAAGCTGCGCTTCCCGGACCCCTCGCCCTGCGGCAAGACCCCGCTGATGGCCGAGGGACTGTCCAAGTCGTACGGCTCCCTGGAGATCTTCACGGACGTCGACCTCGCCATCGACAAGGGTTCGCGCGTGGTCATCCTGGGCCTCAACGGCGCGGGCAAGACCACGCTCCTGCGCCTCCTGGGCGGCGCCGAGAAGCCCGACACCGGCCAGATCATCGAGGGCCACGGCCTCAAGCTCGGCTACTACGCGCAGGAGCACGAGACCCTCGACCCGGAGCGAACGGTCCTGGAGAACATGCGCTCGGCCGCGCCGGACCTCGACCTCGTGGCGGTGCGCAAGACGCTCGGTTCGTTCCTCTTCTCCGGCGACGACGTCGACAAGCCCGCGGGCGTCCTGTCCGGCGGCGAGAAGACCCGTCTGGCGCTCGCGACCCTGGTGGTCTCCTCCGCCAACGTGCTGCTCCTCGACGAGCCCACCAACAACCTCGACCCGGCGAGCCGCGAGGAGATCCTAGGCGCCCTGCGCACCTACAAGGGCGCGGTCGTCCTCGTCACGCACGACGAGGGCGCGGTGGAGGCGCTCCAGCCGGAGCGGATCATCCTGCTGCCCGACGGCGTCGAGGACCTGTGGGGCCAGGACTACGCGGATCTGGTCGCGCTCGCCTGATTCCTGGGCCCCCGGGCGGTGCGCGGGAGCGTGCCGCCGGGGTGTCCACATTGGTTGATCGAATAACTGATCCACTGCGTATGGATCATTCGGCCGAGCCGTGATCCTTCATCTGTGTGAGGTCTCCTCGTACCGAAGTGTGGGATACACGGATTTTCCTTGCGGCAGAGGCGTCGGACCCCGCTCTCACCTGCCACCGCGCTGACCTGGCATTTCGATCCACAACCCATTCGGCCGTACGGAATTCGACACGCGGAATCGTTAATTCCGCTCATGGTGCCGCCTTCTCCGGCGGGAAACCTCGTCGTACGGACCTTGCCGAATGGGTGGCCAGGAAGCCCGGGAGGGGTGATCATGAGAAGTCCAGAGCGCACTTCCTATGAGGAGGCACGGGTGGCCGAGACTCTGAAGAAGGGCAGCCGGGTAACCGGCGCCGCGCGTGACAAGCTCGCGGCAGACCTGAAGAAGAAGTACGACAGCGGTGCGAGCATCCGGGCGTTGGCTGAGGAGACGGGCCGTTCGTACGGCTTTGTGCACCGCATGCTCAGCGAGTCCGGCGTCACGCTGCGGGGACGCGGCGGGGCGACGCGAGGCAAGAAGGCCGCAGCCGGCTGACGGCTGCGGGCGGTTCACCGGCTTCGACGGTGGCCACCCGGTCGATCGACTGATCGGCCGGGTGGTTACTGTGCAGTCACTTACGGGCGCGTACACGCGTCCGGACCGACTGCACACCACCATCGGAGGCTCCTATGGTTTCGCCCGGCAGTGAACTCGGCGGATCCGCACCGGTACTCGACAAGGACGGCGTACGCCTGACTGTCGACGAGGCCGTCGCCACGGTGACGCTGGCCAACCCGGCCAAGCGCAACGCCCAATCTCCCGCGCTGTGGAGGGCGTTGGCCGAGGCAGGCCGGATGTTGCCGGGCAGTGTCCGTGTCGTCGTGCTCCGCGGTGAGGGCAAGTCCTTCTCCGCGGGCCTCGACCGACAGGCGTTCACGCCCGAGGGCTTCGACGGTGAGCCGTCATTCATCGATTTGGCGCGCGGCGACGACGGCGTCCTCGACGCCACGATCGCCGAATACCAGGAGGCGTTCACCTGGTGGCGGCGCAGTGACATCGTGTCCGTCGCTGCCGTCCAGGGACATGCCATCGGTGCGGGCTTCCAGCTCGCGCTCGCCTGCGATCTGCGGATCGTCGCCGACGACGTGCAGTTCGCCATGCGCGAGACCAGCCTGGGCCTGGTGCCCGACCTCACCGGCACGCACCCCCTCGTGGGACTTGTCGGCTACGCCCGTGCGCTGGAGATCTGCGCCACCGGGCGGTTCGTCCACGCGCCCGAGGCCGAGCGCGTGGGCCTGGCCAACCTCGTCGTGCCCGCGGACCAACTCGACGCGTCCGTGAGCGACTTGGCGGCCGCGCTGCTTGCCGCGCCGCGCGACGCGGTCATCGAGACCAAGGCGCTGCTTCAGGGCGTGTCAGGCCGTACGTACGAGGAGCAGCGCACCGCCGAGCGTGCCGCGCAGGGGCGTCGCCTGCGGGACCTGGCGGGGCTCGGCGAGTAGGCGCTCCGCTGGTTGGGACGCGGGTGTCGTCTCTTGTCTGCGGCGCCGTCGTGGCTGGTCGCGCAGTTCCCCGCGCCCCTGCGGGGCGCTCCCGACCGCAGCTCACTCCTCGACCGCCGTGATCAGGACAGCCACCGACGGGTGGTCCGACAGCGCGGCACCGACCGCCGTACGGACCGCGAGCGCCACGTCCAGGGCGCGGTGTTCGCGGTCCGTGGCGAGCTCCACGCGCGCGTGGCGGCGCGGCAGAGCGGCGTCCGCCGCCGGGGACTCGGCGAGGTGGACCGCGCGGCCGAAGCCGCCGAGTGCGCCGGTCAGCCGCCGTACGCCCGGCACGTCGAGGGCGGCGCTCGCCACGCGTGCCTCGTCGCCGCTGCCGGGGGCTGGCTGCGCCCCGTCCGGCGGCGTCCGCCCTGACTCCGCCGCCGGTACGTCCACGGGGGCCTGCCCCGCGTCGAGCAGCGTCGTCACGTCGAGGTCCACCTCCTCGACCACCAGGCCGAGCCGCTCGTCGGCCGCCGCGAACAGCGCCGCCCGGAGCCGGGCCGCCGCCGCGGGAAGCGGCTCGGTCGGCTCGGCGGCGAACTGAGCCGTGATCCGCAGCGGGCCGGGCGGCAGCGCGCTCGGCGGTGACGGCACGGCGGGGGCGTACGCCTTCGACGGATCGGCCAGGGCCACCCGCAGGCCGCCGAGCCGCACACCGCTCACCCGTTCCGCCGTATGGCGCAGTACTCCATTCGCGCACGCCTCGGTCAGCCAGGAGCCGTCACCCGGACCTCCCAGGGGGAGAACCCGCCCCAGGCCGAGCTGCCGCCGTACCGCATCGGTCCATCCGTCACCGGTCATTGCCCCAGCCTGCCGCATCCCTGGCGCGCGAGGACGTAACCGCACTTAGTGTGGGCGAAGGAGTAGATCCCCTTTCGAAAGGGACATACGGCGATGACCGACACCGGACAGCGGAACCGGCCTCAGGAGACCCTCACGAAGGAGTCCCCGGACGAGGCGCTGGGCAAGAGCAGTACGACCAAGAGGGGCGGCGGCGCCCCCGCGACCCGGGGGCGCACCACGATCGCGGACGGCGTGGTCGAGAAGATCGCGGGGCTCGCGGCCCGCGACGTCGACGGCGTGCACGCGATGGGCGGCGGGCTCGCCAGGACCTTCGGGGCCGTACGCGACCGCGTGCCCGGCGGTTCGGGGGCCAAGTCGGTGTCGCGCGGGGTCAAGGCCGAGGTCGGCGAGGTGCAGACGGCCCTCGACCTGGAGATCGTCGTCGAGTACGGGGTCTCGATCGCGGACGTCGCGCGCGATGTGCGGGAGAACGTCATCGGTGCGGTCGAGCGCATGACCGGACTCGAAGTCGTCGAGGTCAACATCGCGGTGAGCGATGTGAAGCTTCCGGACGAGGAAGACGATGAGCCGCAAGGCCGCCTCCAGTAGCGCGGTGGCCGTTCGGGAGCCGGATGTCAGACGCGTCTTGCCAAGGAGCACACGATGAGCATGGCCGTGATCGGCATGGTGGCCGGAATGGCGCTCGGCTTCGCCGGGTACTTCGGCGGGTTCGGGGCGTTCTTGCTGGTGGCCGCGTTGGGCGCCATAGGGTTTGTCGCGGGCCGGTTCCTCGAGGGGGACCTGGAGCTCGGCGACTTCTTCCGTACCCGTGGCGACGACCGGCGGCGGTGAGCCGTGGCGCCGCAGGTCGCGCCCGCGGAGCGCGGCGCGACCCGGATCGCCGACCGGGTCGTCGCGAAGATCGCGGCACAGGCGGCACGCGAGGCACTGACGGCGGTGCCCGCGGACGGTTCCCCGCCGCACGCGACCGTCACCGTGCGCCATGATGTGGCCCGCGTGCGGATCAGCGTCGAACTGGACTACCCCTCGGACATCGGCGGGCAGTGCGGCGCTGTGCGTCGCCAAGTCGCCCAGCGGGTAAAGGCGTTGGCGGGGATGGAAGTGCCGGAGGTCGCGGTCCACGTCGAGCGGCTGCACTCGGCACACGTGCACGCCGCGGCGCAGGGGAGGACGCGATGAGCGAGGCTTCGGGGTCTCATGTGGCGGGCGGCGGTGGCGGCACGCAGCCGCCGCCGGTCGTCGAACGCGCCGAGAGCGAACTGGACCAGTCGGCGTCCGCGGCGTCCTACGACGCGCCGCCCACCCTGGCCGACGACGAGACCAGGGCGACCCGCTTCTGGTCACCGCGGCGCGTTCCCGCCGCCGTCCTCGCGCTGCTGATCCTCGGCGCCGCGGGGCTCTTGCTGTACGACATCGCGGCCGTGCGGGCCGGGCACTCCGCCATGGGATGGCGGCCCGATCTCGCCCGCGAACTCGGCGAGCGGCCCCTGGACAGCACGGCGGTCCTCGTCGGTGCCGGGGTGGCCGCGGCCGCGGGCATCTGGCTGATCGTGCTCGCCGTGACGCCCGGACTCCGGGCGGTCCTCGCGATGCGGCGCGGGGACGAGGACGTACGGGCGGGGCTGCACCGGGGCGCCGCCGCGATGGTGCTGCGGGACCGGGCGATGGACGTGTCCGGCGTGCAGTCGGTGCGGGTCCGCATGACGCGCTCCAAGGTGGACGTCCACGCGGTCTCGCACTTCCGTGAACTCGACGACGTACGAAGCGACTTGGACGCCACGCTGGCCGAAGGCATCAGGGACCTGGGCCTCGGCCGCAGCCCCGGCCTCTCGGTCCGGGTGGCACGTCCGGGTCGGAAGGGCTGAGCTCGCGATGCTGAAGACGGTCAACCGTGTGCTCCTCGGCCTGATCGGCCTGGTGCTCGTGCTCGGCGGCGGCTCGGTCCTCGCCGTCGGGCTCGGTGCGTCGCCGCCGTCGTGGTGGATCCACGACGGGAAGCGTGACGTCCTGCTGAGCGACGCGGACCGGGCGCGGTGGCGGGACGAGGGCTGGTTCTGGCCCACGGTGATCGCCGTACTCGCGGTGTGCCTGCTGCTCGCCCTGTGGTGGCTGGTGGCGCAGCTGCGGCGGCGCAGGCTCGCCGAGGTCCTCGTGGAGACCGGGGACGGAGAGGGCGCGCTGCTGCGGGGGCGGGCCCTGGAGGGCGTGCTCGTCGGGGAGGCGGAGTCCCTGGAGGGCGTGCAGCGGGCCGGGGTCTCCCTCACGGGCCGCCGCAACGCGCCGGAGGCACGCGTGTCCCTGCTCCTGGAGCCCCACGCGATGCCCGGCGAGGCGCTGCACCTGCTCTCCGTGGAGGCGTTGGCGCATGCGAGGGATTCGGCGGGGCTCGCCCGGCTGCCCGCGGTGGTGCAGTTGCGGGCGGTCAAGCACCGGGCCGAGCGGGTGAGTTGAGGGAGCGGGTTCCCGTATGACGTCGGCCGGTCCTGAACCTCAGGACCGGCCGACGTCATACGGGGCAGGAGCGGTCAGAACCCGTGCCGTGCCCCGCCGTCCACCGGCAGCATGACCCCCGTCAGATACGACGCCGCGGGCGAGAGGAAGAACGCCGCCGTACGGCCGAACTCCTCCGGAGTCCCGTACCGCCGCAGCGGAATCCGCGACTCGTGCCCCGCCCGGGCAGCCTCGGGATCAGCGGAGAGCGCGTCCAGCTGCCGCACCCGGTCCGTGTCGATGCGGGACGGAAGCAGCCCCACGACACGGATGCCCCGGGGGCCGACCTCGTCGGCGAGCGACTTCGCGAAGCCCGCGAGTCCCGGACGCAGTCCGTTGGAGATGGTCAGCCCCGGAATCGGCTCGTGCACGGAGGCGGAGAGCACGAAGCCGATGACGCCGCCCTCGCCGAGCTCCGCCGCCGCCGAGCGCGCCAGCCGCACCGCCCCGAGGAACACGGACTCGAAAGCCGACTCCCACTGCTCGTCCGTGTTGTCGGCGGCGAAACCGGGCGCCGGGCCCCCGACGCTGATCAGCACACCGTCGAAGCGCCCGAAGTGCTCGCGTGCGGCGGCGATCAGCCGACCGGCGACGGCCGGGTCGGCGTTGTCCGCCGCGAGGCCGCGGGCGTTGTCGCCGAGCTCGGCCGCCGCCTCGGCGACCGTCTTCTCGTCCCGGCCGGTGATCAGTACCTTCGCGCCGTCCGCGACCAGCGCACGCGCGGCGGCGTTGCCCAGGCCACGGGTGGCGCCGGTGATGACGTAGACGCGGTCCTTCAGTCCAAGATCCATGGCCCTATCCTGCCGCGTCCCGGCCACGGAACGCGAGGCGCGTCAGACGGCGGCCGGCGTCGACTCCGTCGCGGGCACCGCCTCCGCGGCGGCCGCGCGGCGGTCCTTCACCTCGCGGCGCACCAGGACCACCCAGCCGATGGGGACGCCCGAGCAGAACAGCCACCACTGGACGGCGTACGCCATGTGCGGGCCGATGTCGCCGTGCTCGGGCTCGCCGATCAGCTGGGGGGAGTTTCCGGGGGACTCCGGCGAGGTCAGCTCGACGTAGCCGCCGAGCACCTCCTTGCCGAGGCTGTGCGCCTGCTGGCCGCTGCTGATCAGCATGATCTGACGGTCCGGCAGCCCCTGGAGGTCCTTGATGCCGCTCTGCGCGGACGTCTCGTCGGCCATCAGGCGGCCGGTGACGGTGATCTCGCCCTTGGGCGCCGCGGGAATCTTCGGGAACACCGTCTGCGGTCCGTTGGCGGGGATCCAGCCCCGGTTGACCAGCAGGACCTTGCCGTCGTCGAGGACGAACGGGGTCAGGACGTGGAAGCCGATCTCCTCGTCGGAGTTCGTGCGCCGCCGCACGACGACCTCGTGCTTCGAGTCGTACGTCCCCTTGGCGCTCACCCGGCGGTAGCGCTCGGAGTCCGCCACGGAGTGTCCGGGCGAGGTCAGCTGCTCGGCCGGTACGGGCTTCGCGGCGAGCGCCTTGGAGATCTCGGCGTTCTGCGCGACGCGGTGCTCATGGCGGTGCAACTGCCAGAAGCCCAGCTCGATCATCGTGGGGATGAGGACGAGGCCGATGAGGGTGAGGATCACCCACTGCCGGGACAACAGGAAGCGGTACACCCCACGACGGTACAACTCGGTCGTGGGGTGCCTGGTGGTGGGGTCGGGTCACACCCTGTCGACGATGCCCACCTGCCCCTCCGCCCGGGAGCAGTGCGCACCGCAGTACCACTGCCCCTCGACCTCCACGCCCTGGCCGATGATCCGGCAGCGGCAGTGCTCACAGATGGGCGCCATGCGGTGAATGGCGCAGGAGAAGCAGTCGAAGACGTGCACCGCGCCTTGCGCGTGCACCTCGAACGACATGCCGTAGTCGTTTCCGCAGACCTCGCAACGTGCCATGCGCCACAGGGTGGGACGCGCGGCGCCCGCATGCGAGCAAGCAGGCGGGGACCGGTCCGACAATCACCCGTCTGCCGCCCGCAGGGCGGTTCAGGCCCCCGTCGCGGGAGCCGCCGGAGCGACGTCCTGGAGGAGCTGGCCGAACGCGGCCTCGTCGATGACGGGCGTGCCGAAGGACCGCGCCTTCACGGTCTTCGAGGTGCCCGAGTCCGGGTCGTTCGTGACGAGGAGGCTGGTCAGGCGCGACACGCTCGTCGCGATGTGGAGCCCGGCCTCGACCGCGCGGTCCTCGAGCAGCTCGCGCTCGATGGAGGTGTCACCGGAGAACGCGACACGCATGCCCTGTTGGAGCGGTTTGCCCGTTTCGTACCGTCCCGGGTTGGGGTAGGGGCAGGCGGGCCGCTTGCGCGAGGGCCGCCAACTCCCCGGGCCGTACGACGAGTACGAGGAGGGGGCGGAGCCCGGTCCGGTCGGCTGGCGGACGATCCGGGCCGCGCCGTCGGACCACTCGGTGAGCGGACGGCACTCCAGGAGCGGCAGCCGCACCCCGCCGCTCGCCGCGGCCTTGAGGCTGGGGCGGAACGCCTCGGCGAGCACGCGCGCGTCGTCGAGGGCGTTGTGCGCGTTGCGCTGTTCCACGCCGAAGTGCGCGGCGAGCGACTCCAGCTTGTGGTTGGGCAGCGGGAGGCGCAGCTCCTTGGAGAGGGCGATGGTGCACAGGCGCTGGCGCACGGGGGCGGTGAGCTCCGCGCGTGCGTACTCCCTGGCGATCATCGACCAGTCGAAGACGGCGTTGTGTGCGACCAGTACGCGGTCGGCGAGGCGCGCGGCGAACTCCTCGGCGATGTCCTTGAAGAGCGGCGCGTCCGCGAGGAGCTCACTGGTGAGGCCGTGGATCCATACGGGTCCGGGGTCGCGCTGGGGGTTGACCAGCGTGTACCAGTGGTCCTCCACCTCGCCCCGGGCGTCCACGCGGTAGACGGCAGCCGACACTATGCGGTCGTCGCGGGCGAGGCCTGTGGTCTCGACGTCGACGACCGCGTACCCCGTTGGGTACGCGGCCGGCCAGGTGGCTGCGGACGCTGCGGTCGTCTGGTCTTCGAGCATGGTCCATGAGGATACGGGCCGCGACTGACAGTCAGGTCCCCGGTCCGGTGCGCGGGTCGGCCGCGTGGCCGATTCCGTCGCCGGCGGGTGCGGTTCCGTCCGCTCCGGCGCCGAGCAGCCCGGACACCAGTGCCTTGACCGACAGGGTGAACAGCGCCTCGGGGTCGACGGGCCGGGCGAGTGCGCGGGCGAGTGCCGGGTCCTGTTCGGCGGTCCGCGCGCCCCACAGTTCTTCCTCGCCCGGCCGCTGCACGGGCGCGCGTTCGCGGTTGCGCTCGACCAGGAGGTGGCCGACGACGTGCACCTGGACCGCGCGCACGGCGTCGGCGGCGCGCGCGCCACGCAGGCCCGCCGCGTGCACCTCGTGGACGAGGACCTGCTGGGCGGGCAGGAACATCCGCTCGGTGAGGCCGCGTTCGTGCACCATCGCGACGAGGTGCGGATGGTCGCGCAGCTGCCGGCGCAGGGCGCGCGCCACGGAGACGATGCGCCGGCCGGGGGTGCGGCCCGTGGGGTGGATCGCGCCGAGGTCGGCGAGGGTGCGCTCGACGAGGGCGTCCAGGAGCGACTCGCGGTTGCCGACGTGCCAGTAGATCGAGGTGACGGCGGTGCCGAGCTCGGCGGCGAGCCTGCGCATCGTCAGGGCCTGCGGGCCGTGCTGCTTCACGAGGGCCGTGGCGGCGGCGAGGACCTGTTCCCGGTCGAGATGGCCGCGTTCCCGGACCGGATGCGTACGCGTCTCTTCACTCTTCACGCCTCCTGTTGTAACTGTGTTACAGAACCGCCCGCAAGACCTCTTGTAGTCCTGACGAAGGGTGGTACGACATGGCACGCGTACGTTACGGAGCGCGCACCGAGGCGGAGATCGCCGCCGCGCGCACCGCGAGTTCGAAGCTGCCCGACATCTGGTCCACCGGTGTGGTGGCCGTCTGGGAGAGCGATCCGGACGCGGTGGCGGCCGTCCTGCCGCCCCCGCTCAAGCCGACGGCGCGCCCCCTGGTGCGGGCCAACATCAGCAAGGTCGACCTGCCCGGATATCCGCTGGGCGCGGGCTCGGTGGCCGTCGCCGCCGAGCACGGCGGGGTGGAGGGCTGGTATCCGCTGGTCATGCCGATGACCCACGAGCGGGCCCTGATCGGCGGGCGCGAGGTCTTCGGGGAGCCGAAGAAGCTGGGCGAGGTCGAGGTGGAGCGCGACGGCCTGGTCGTCCGCGCCTCGCTGGCCCGGCACGGCATCGCGTTCGTGGAGGTGCGCGGCGCGGTCAGCGGCGCCCTGCCCCTTCCCGAGCCGGTCCAGAAGACGGACTTCTACTTCAAGTTCCTTCCGGCGGTGGACGGTTCGGGCTTCGACGCGGATCCGGTGCTCGTGCACTGCGTACGCAACGAGAAGGTCCGCAAGCTGGAGGGGATCACCGGGGACGTCGTGCTGCGCGAGTCGATGTACGACCCGGTCGCCGACCTTCCCGTACGCGCGCTCGTCGAGATCACGATCGGCGAGAAGACCACCGACCAGAAGGGCCGGGTGGCCGAACGGGTCAGCGCCCAGGCGCTGCTTCCCTACATCCACCAGCGCTACGACGACCCCCAGCAGATCCTCGACGGCCCGCCCGAGGGGAGCGTCTGAGATGGAGCTGCGGGAAGGCCAGGTCGCCGTCGTCACGGGCGCGGCGAGCGGCATCGGCCTCGCCATGGCACGGCGCTTCGCGGCGGACGGCCTGAAGGTGGTCCTCGCGGACGTCGAGGAGGGCGCTCTGGAGAAGGCGGCGGCCGGGCTGCGCGAGGACGGGGCGAGCGTGCACGCGCGCGTGGTCGACGTCGGCTCCCGGGAGCAGGTCTTCGCGCTCGCCGAAGCGGCGTACGAGGCGTTCGGCGCCGTCCATGTGCTGTGCAACAACGCGGGGGTCGGCTCGGGCGCCGAGGGGCGCATGTGGGAGCACGAGCCAAACGACTGGAAGTGGGCCTTCGAGGTCAATGTGTGGGGCGTCTTCCACGGCATCCAGGCGTTCGTGCCCCGGATGATCGCGGGCGGCGAGCCGGGCCATGTCGTCAACACGTCCTCCGGCGACGGCGGCATCGCACCGCTGCCGACGGCGTCCGTGTACGCGGTGACCAAGGCGGCCGTCGTGACGATGACGGAGTCCCTGTACGCGCATCTGAGGGCGGAGCACGCGCGCGTGGGCGCCTCCGTGCTCTTCCCGGGGCCGCACATGCTGCGCACGGGCCTGTGGGAGTCGCACCGCAACCGCCCCGACCGGTACGCCAAGTCCCGCCCCCGCAAGACCCCTTACCGCAGCCTCGACCAGTGGGAGTCCGCGATGAAGGACGCGGGCCAGGAGGTGGCGTTCACCCCGGTCGAGGAGGTCGCGGACTTCGTGGCGGAGGGGATCGCGGCCGACCGCTTCTGGCTGCTGCCCCGGAGCGAGCACAGCGACCGGCAGATCAACGCCAGGTCGCGGTCGATGCTCGACCGCGCCAACCCGGCGTACCTGGAAAGCTTCATCCTCGACTGACTGAGGGACGTGTGATGACGGCTCAGCAAGGCGCTCAGGAAAGCGCTCGGCAAGGCGCTCAGCAGAACGACCCGTACCTGATCATCTCCTCCGACTGCCACGCCGGGCTGCCCACCGAGGAGTACCGGCCCTATCTGGACAGCCGCTTCCACCGGGACTTCGACCAGTTCCTCGGGGAGCGCGACGCCCGCCGCGCGGAGGCGACGCGGCTCGGCATCCGCAACGACGCGTTCGCCGCCAAGTGGTTCCAGGACAACGAGGAGGGCCTGCGCGGCGGCTGGGAGACCGCTCAGCGCCTCAAGGAGCTCGACGGCGACGGGGTGGCCGCCGAGGTCGTCTTCCCCGACGCGGACGCCGTGGACAGCCAGACGGCGGCGCCCTTCGGGGTGGGACTCGGCCTCTCGGGGGACCAGGACCCGGAGCTCGGCATGGCGGGCGCGCAGGCGCACAACCGCTGGCTCGCCGACTTCGTGTCCGAGCACCCCGAACGGCACTGCGGTGTCGCCCTGTTGCCCATCACCGGCGAGGTCGACCGGGTGGTCGCCGAGGTGCACCGGGCCAAGGAGTCCGGGCTCGGCGCGCTGATGATCCCCTCCATGTGGGTCGACAAGGCGCCCTACCACGACCGCCGTTACGACCCCGTGTGGGCGGCGGCGGCCGAGTGCGCCATGCCGGTGGTGACCCACTCCGGGGCGGCGCCCCGCCATGAGTACGGCGACCACCTGGGGATCTACGTCTCCGAAGTGACCTGGTGGCCCGCGCGGCCGCTGTGGTTCATGCTCTGGTCGGGCGTCTTCGAACGCCATCCGGGGCTGAAGTTCGGCGTCGCGGAGTCCGGCTGCTGGTGGCTGCCGAACCTCCTGTGGTTCATGGACCGCCTCTACCTGGGCGCGCACGGCGGCAAGAAGCTCTCCCCGTTCGCAGAGCTCAAGCGGCCTCCGCACGAGTACCTGGACCGGCAGCTTTTCATCTGCGCCACCAACACCAAGCGCCGCGAACTCGCCCAGCGCTACGAGATCGGCGTGGACAACATCCTCTGGGGCAGCGATTTCCCGCACCCCGAAGGGACCTGGCCCGACACGCGCGCGTGGCTGAAGAAGACGTTCCACGACATCCCGGTGGGGGAGACCCGCCGGATGCTGGGTCTCGCGGCGGCGGAGGTCTTCGGCTTCGACACCGGGAAGCTGGCGCCGCTGGCCCACAGGATCGGCCCGACGCCCGCCGAACTCGGCCAGGAAACGGACCAGTCGGCCGTCGAGGCCTCCTGGGCGCGCTCGCGCGACGTGGGCCGCCACTGGCTGACGGACCACGACTTCCCGGTACTGGGGGCGGACGCATGAGTGCACGACGCATGACCGAAGAGCGCTACACCGTCATCTCGGCGGACTGCCACGCGGGCGCCGATCTCCTCGACTACAAGCCCTACTTGGCCTCCCGCCACCACGACGCGTTCGACGCGTGGGCGGCCACCTACGTCAATCCGTACGAGGACCTGCTCGCCGACACCGCCGACCGCAACTGGAACTCGGACCGCCGTCTGGCCGAGCTCGAACAGGACGGGATCGTCGCCGAGGTCGTCTTCCCGAACACCATCCCGCCCTTCTTCCCGACCGCCTCCCTGATGGCACCGGCGCCCACACGAGAGGAGTTCGAGCAGCGCTGGGCGGGCCTGCGGGCGCACAACCGCTGGCTCGCCGACTTCTGCGCCGCCGCCGAAGGGCGCAGGGCGGGCGTCTTCCAGATCCTCCTGAACGACGTGGACGAAGCCGTCAAGGAGATCCACTGGGCGGCCGACGCGGGCCTGAACGGCGGTCTGCTGCTGCCCGGCACACCGCCGGGCAGCGGACTCGCCGAGCTCTACTCCGCGACGTACGACCCGATCTGGGCCGCCTGCGCCGAGCGCGGTGTGCCGGTCAACCACCACGCGGGATCGGCGTCGCCGCCGCTGGGCGAGGAACCGGCCGCGCGGGCCGTCTTCATGGTGGAGACGACGTGGTTCTCGCACCGGGCGCTGTGGCACCTGGTGTTCGGCGGAGCCTTCCGCCGCCACCCGGAGCTGCGGCTCGTGCTCACCGAGCAGGGGTCGGGCTGGATCCCGGGCGTGCTCGACATGCTGGACTACTACCACGGGCGCCTGGTCGCGGCGGCCTCGAAGGCGGACACCGGCGGGACGGCGGAGTCGAAGTTCGGTGCGGGCCTCGCCGAAGCGATGGGCAAGGGTCCGTCCGAGGTCTGGCGCGAGAACTGCTTCGTCGGTGCGAGCTTCATGCGGCCGCACGAGGCGCAGATGCGGGACAGGATCGGCCTCGACAAGATCATGTGGGGGAGCGACTACCCGCACGACGAAGGCACGCACCCGTTCTCGCGCGAAGGTCTCCGCATCGCCTACGCGGGCCTCCCGAAGGACGAGATAGCGGCCATGGTCGGCGGCAACGCGGCCCGGGTCTACGGCTTCGACCTGGAGCGCCTCGACGCGATCGCCGCGAAGGTCGGACCGACCGTCCAGGAACTGGACGAACCCCTCAAGGAGACGCCCGCCGGCGCGACGAGCCCCGTGTTCGCTCCGGGAGGGTCGGTGCGCGTCTGGTGACGGCGTGCCCCTGCCTGCCCCGCTCACCCGGGGGTGAGACCCTCCCCGGGTGAGCGATCAGGCAGCTGAACACGACGAAGCACACGGCGGCGCTCTCGCCTCCCGCCTCAACTGGCTGCGGGCGGCCGTGCTCGGGGCCAACGACGGCATCGTCTCCACGGCGGGTCTCGTCGTCGGCGTCGCGGGCGCCACGAGCGACCGCAGCACGCTGCTCACGGCCGGTCTCGCCGGGCTGCTCGCCGGGTCGATGTCCATGGCCGCGGGCGAGTACGTCTCGGTGTCCACCCAGCGCGACTCCGAGAAGGCCGCGCTGGCCATGGAGAGGCGCGAGCTGCGGGAGCAGCCCGAGGCCGAACTGGCCGAGCTGACGGACCTCCTGGAGGACCGCGGCCTGAGCCGGGACGTGGCCAGGGAGGCGGCGGAGCAGCTCACCGAGCGGGACGCGCTGCGGGCGCACGCGCGCGTGGAGCTCGGTATCGACCCCGATGACCTCACCAACCCGTGGCACGCGGCCTGGGCCAGCTTCGTGGCCTTCACGGTGGGCGCGCTGCTCCCGCTCCTGGCGATCGTCCTGCCGCCCGCCGACTGGCGCCTGGCGGTCACCGTCGCCTCGGTCCTCGGCGCGCTCGCCCTCACGGGCTGGAGCAGCGCACGCCTCGGCTCGGCGGAGGTGCGGCCCGCCGTGGTGCGCAACATGGCGGGAGGGGCGCTCGCGATGGCGGTGACGTACGGGGCGGGGACGCTGCTCGGGGCGGTGGGTGTCTGAGGCTGCGCGGATGTCCGGGCGCCCGTGGATGTCCGTGCGTCCGCGATTGTCTGAGCGTCCGCTTTTGGCGGGGATCACCAACATCCGTCTTCTTACCGCTGGTAATACTTGTCGGTAACTACGTCTAGCGGCGGCCGGTCGGGGGCCTTTACGGTGCACGCATGCCGCCGAACCTGCCCGATGTCGTGCTGTGGTCCATACCTGCCTTCGTGCTGCTCACCGTCGTGGAGATCGTGAGCCACCGGATCCATCCGGACGAGGACGAAGCCGGGTACGAGACGAAGGACGCCGCCACCTCCGTCACCATGGGGCTCGGCAGCCTCGTCTTCGACTTCTTGTGGAAGATCCCCATCGTCGCGATCTACACGGCGGTCTACGCCCTGACGCCGCTGCACATCCCCGTCCTGTGGTGGACGATCCCCCTGATGCTGCTCGGGCAGGACTTCTTCTACTACTGGTCGCACCGCGGGCACCACGTCATCCGCATCCTGTGGGCCTGCCACGTCGTGCACCACTCCAGCGAGAAGTTCAACCTCACGACGGCGCTGCGCCAGCCCTGGACGAGCCTGACGGTCTGGCCGTTCTACCTCCCGCTGATCGCCCTTGGCGTGCATCCCGCGGCGCTCGCGTTCTGCTCGTCGGCGAACCTCGTCTACCAGTTCTGGATCCACACCGAACGGATCGGCAAGCTCCCGCGCCCCTTCGAGTTCGTCTTCAACACGCCCTCGCACCACCGCGTCCACCACGCGTCGCAGGGCGGCTATCTGGACCGCAACTTCGGCGGCATCCTGATCGTCTGGGATCGCATGTTCGGCTCCTGGGTCGCGGAGACGGACCGCCCGGTCTACGGCCTCACGAAGAACATCACCACGTACAACCCGCTGCGGGTGGCCACGCACGAGTACGCGGCGATAGCCAAGGACCTCCGGACGGCGACCAGCTGGCGCGAACGGGGCGGAAGGCTGTTCCGTGGGCCCGGCTGGCAGCCACAGGCCCCCGTGACACCGCCGCAGGCGGCGCCGGAGCCGGTGACGGAGAGCGCGGCGTGAGTCCCGTTCCCGTCGGGTCCACCAGGGCCAAGCTGCTCCTCGTGGCGTTCGGCATCGCCGCGCTCGGCGACCTGGCAGCGCTCCTTGCGGGCTCGGACACGGGGCACACGATCTTCAAGCCCCTCCTCATGCCGCTCCTTGCGGGGTACGTACTCACGGTCAAAGGCCCGCGCCTCCTGACCGCGGCGCTCCTCTTCGGCTGGGGAGGCGACACCCTCCTCCTCTTCGACGCCGACCCCGCGTTCCTGGCGGGGATGGGCTCCTTCGCGGCGGGGCACGTCTGCTACCTCGTCCTCTTCAAGCGCCACGGCACGCCGCGCGCGCGTGGCGCCTGGCTGGTGGCCGGGTACGCCACCGCCCTCCTCGCGACGGTCGCCCTCCTCTGGCCGGACCTCCCCGCGGACATGCGCGGCCCGGTGGCGGGCTACAGCCTCCTGCTCACCGCCATGGCGTTCGCCGCCACGAGGCTGGGCCTCACCGCGGCGGCCGGCGGTGCGCTCTTCCTCCTGTCGGACACCCTCATCGCGACCGGCGTCGCCGCATGGCCGCAGGCCCCGCGCCCCGACTTCTGGATCATGCTCACTTATATCGCCGCACAGTTCCTGCTGGTCAGCGGCGTACTGGCAGCCAGGCCCGCGCAGGCGCCACAGTTCACCAGCGAATCGGCAGAGGCAACGCCGTCAGGAGAGCCGACACCGCCACCACGACACCCAGCACGATGACCTCCCCCCGCGCGGGGGAGTACGCGGACACAGGGTCGGCGGCCCTGCGCAGCCGTCGGCGCGCGAGCAGCGCGAGGACGGCCACGGCCACCACGAGGAGCACCTTGGCGAGCAGCGTGCGTCCGTAGGCCGTGTCCGTCAGCTGGTCGAGCACCGTGCTCGCCGGCATCCGGCGCAGGGTGCTGCACACCCCCGTCACCGTGATCGCGGCGAACAGGACGGCCGCCACGCGCGCGTAGAGCCCCAGTACGGCCGCGCCCGCCTCCGGAGCCGTCGTCCGCCACAGCCGCAGCATGCGCAGCACCTGAAGCAGGCCGCCCGCCCACAGCACCCCGCAGGTCAGATGCACCAGCGTCAGACCGGTGCCGATGAGCGGGGTGTCCTCCGCCGGCGGGTGCGCCCGCAGGGCCTCCGCCACGATCACCGCGGCCAGCGGAAGCGCGGCACTGGACGGGCGGCGCGAGCGCGCGCACAGCAGGGCCACGATGAAGGCGTTGACCTCCAGGAGCGCCAGCCTGCCGTCCCGCGACGCGTAGAGGCCGCCGATGTCCATGTCGGAGAGCTGATGCGGCACCAGATTGCCGGTGGCCACCACCGAAGCGAGGCCGAGCGCGGCGACGAGGCCCGCGCCCGCCGCGTACGCGGCCCAGCTCCGCGGCGCGTGGTCGAGCGGCGCGCCCGGCACCCGGCGGGCCAGACGCGTCGCGTACACCTCGCCCAACTGCACGCACAGCGCGGCGAACATGACCGTCCGCAGGAACGTGATCCCGGCCGTGCCGGGCGCTTCGGCCTCTCCGGTGCCGCTCAGCGCCGCCGACGGGCCGAGCAGCGGGACGAGCGCGGCGACGGTCACCAGGACGAGCACGGCGACGGCACGGCCCGTCGAGGGGCGGCGGCGCGGTGCGCGAGGGGAGGCGATGGGTGTGGCGGCGACCGCGTCCGCCGTGGCCTCGCCGCCGGGGTCGGCGGACGGTTGTATGGAGCTCACCACATGATCTTCACCAGGTGTCCCCTTAACGGGCAAGTCCTGGCAAACAACTGGCGGAATGCCATTCCGCCCGCCGGGCCACTCTCAGTGCCATTCGGGCGCATCCGCACCCCAACGGCCGCTCGGACGCGCCCAGTTCACCGGCCCACCCGCGAAGGTCACCGGCGGCAGCGCGTACCGCAGCCGACCCAGGGGGCCCTCCATCTCGGTCAGCCAGGCACCGGGATCGTACGAAGCGGTCCCTGCGCCCGGGGCGTCCGCCTCGTCCCCCGCCAGCAGCCACCCCGCCGTCCGCGCGAGAGCGAGCCGCACGCACCGGGCCCCGCCCCCGTCCGCCACCTGCTCGGTGAGCGAGCGCAGGACGGCCGCCGCCAGCAGATAGCCCGTGCCGTGGTCCAGGGCCTGCGCGGGCAGCGCGCCCGGCCGGTCCGCCGACCCCTCGACGGCCGCGATCCCCGTGGCGACCTGCACCAGACTGTCGAACCCGCGCCGCCCCGCCCACGGCCCGTACTCGCCCCACGCCGAAAGCTGCGCCACCACGACCCCGGGTCTGCGCTCGGCCAGCGCCCGGGGTGTGAGCCCGAAGCGGTCGAGGGCGCCGGGCCGGTAGCCGGTGACGACCACGTCGGCCCGCGCGAGCAGCTCGTCGAACGTGCGCCGGCCGGTGCGCTCCGCCAGGTCGAGCGTCGCCGACCGCTTGCCGAAGCCGGTGTCGGCGTGCTGGTCGGGGAGTTCGGGCAGCCGGGGCGGGTCGACCCGCAGGACGTCCGCGCCGAGCAGCGCGAGCGTGCGGGTCGCGACCGGGCCGGCGATGACCCGGGTGAGATCGAGGACGCGGAGCCCCGCGGCGGGCAGCACGGGGGAGCCGGTGAGCGCGGGAAGGGCCCGTGCGGGCCCGTCACCGACCCGCTCGCGGCCCACCAGCGGCCGCTCGGCCACCGCGACGCCCTGCGGGTGCGCGGCCCACTCCTGGGGCGTACGCAGCGCCACCGCGAGGCCCCCGGCGGCGTACACGGCGTCCTCGACGTCCAGGGAGGACCGTTCCGCGAGCCGCGCGGCCACCGCGTCCACGGAGGGGTCCGGGAGGTTCAGCGCGGCCAGCAGCGCCTGCCGGTGGTGGGGGTAGTTGGCGTGCGTCCGCACCCAGCCGTCCGCGGTGCGCCAGAAGCGGGACAGGGGCGCGAACGAGACGGGCGCGCGCCCGTCCACGAGAAGGTGCCGCTCACTGGTGAACGCCGTGGCCACCGCCCCGTCGTCGACCCGCACCCCGGGAACGGCCTGCCCGGTGCGGGCCGCGGCCAGCTCGGCGGCGGCCAGCGCGCAGGCTCCGACGCAGCCGCGGGCCAGCTCGCGCACGGGAAGCCTCGCGGGCAGCGCGCCGTCCCGTACGAGGGGCGTGACACGGGAGAGGAGAGCGGGGTCGCCGCCGAGCGCGGCCCAGGCCGCCCGCGTACCGGCCATCGGCGAGTGCGTCATGCGCGTCACGCCGACGGTTCGGCGGCTGCGGCCACCCACCCCAGCTTGATCTCCTTCTCCGGCTCGGAGGGCTGCAGGTCCCAGCCGAGCGGGGTCGCGGTCCGCACCACGTAGGAGCCGCCGACGCCGCGGTAGAACCGCAGCGGAACCACGCACTCCTTGGGCAGCTCCGGGGTCTTGGGGTCCTTCGGGGCCGACAGCTTCTTCGTCCACTTGTCGAGGTGCTTGTCGACCCGCGCGCGGTAGAAGTCGGCGTCCCCTTCGTGCCGCAGCTCAGGCCAGGTCACGGCCCACAGCGGCCACAGCTCCATGCGGCCGAGGGTCGCGTCCATGACCTTCTCGAAGCCGCGCTCGTAGCCGGGAATGATGTACGTGAAGATCTCGGTGATCATCGCGATGCCGATGAGGACGATCGCGAACGCCAGCCACAGCACCCACCACACGGGCAGCACGATCACGGTGGCGATGAACTGGAGCGTCAGCTGCCAGGTGGGCCGGGCGGGCCGGGGCACCCAGCTCTCCGTGTCGACGGAGCCGAGTGCGGGGTTCCGATACTCATACATGGGACGAGATCCTCTCGCGAAGGGCCGGGCGGCACGCAACCGCCCGGCCCGGCTCGCCTTGCGAACCCGCTACTTCGGACCCGCTACTTCCGTACGGCGTCGAGCGCGTCGATCATGCCCACGCCGTAGAAGCCGTTCTTGTTCTTGCCGCCCGCGCACACCGCGTCGACCTTGCCGTCGCCGTCGATGTCGTACGGATCGGTGCACTTCATGGCGTCGGCCTCGCCGTAGAGCAGCGCCTTCACCGCGGCCGAAGACGCGTGCGGATGGGCCGACTTGACGAGTGCGGCCACGCCCGCGGCGTGCGGTGACGCCATCGACGTACCCGCCTTGTAGCCGAACTTGCCGCCCGGGAGCGTCGACAGGATGCGGCCGTCCGTGGCCGGTGCGTCCGGCGTCTGGAACTTGGTGGAGTCGCCGCCCGGCGCCGCGATGTCGACGACGCCCTGGCCATAGTTCGAGTACGAGGACTTGATGCCCTTCGCGCCCGTGGCCGAGACGGTCACGACACCCGGAAGCTGCGACGGCAGGTCCAGGCAGTCCGCCGTCTTGATGGTGCGCGACGTGGGCGTCGTGTCGTCCGGGCTGGAGTCGTCGACGATCTCGTCCTGCGCGAGGTCCGTCTCGGCGTTGCCGGCCGCCGCGACGTTCACCGCGCCCTTGCGCTCCGCGTACCGGGTGGCCCGCCCGACGGCGTCGACCAGGGCCTTCTGGTCGGCGTCCGTCTTGCAGTTGAACAGCCACGGGTCGGTGTAGTAGCTGGAGTTGGTGACGTCCACGCCGTGGTCGGCCGCCCACATGAAGCCGCAGACCACGGCCTCCGTGTAGTACATGCCGGTCGCCGGCTCGGCCACCTTCAGGCTCGCCACCTTCACGCCCGGAGCGACACCGGTGACGCCGGTGCCGTTCTTCGCGGCGGCGATCGTGCCCGCCACGTGCATGCCGTGGTCGCTCTCCCCGGACACCGGACGCCATGCGTCGTCCTTCTGCACGGGCACGCCGCCCAGACAGCTCGCGGACGCCTTGGCGTCGAAGTTCGGCGCGATGTCCGGGTGCGTGTCGTCCACGCCCGAGTCCAGGACGCCGACGGTGACCTTGGAGCTGCCGAGCGACTCCTTGTGGGCTTTGTCCGCCTTGATGGCCGGCAGGTCCCACTGGAGCGGCTCAAGCTCGTCCTGGCCGGCGCCCGCCTGCCCGGCGGCCTTCTCGGCCTCGGCGGCGGTCAGCGGCCGGTCGGCCTCAAGGGCGTTGTCGGACTGTGCGGACAGCGGCGCCGTGCGGGTGGCCCCCGCCGACGCGACGCCCTTCGCCTTGCGGATCTTCTTGGCGAAGTCCGCGTCCGACGAGTGGACGACGATCACGCCGATCCTGTCGTACGCGATGACGACCTTGCCGCCCGCCTTGGCGATGGCCTTCTTCACGTACGCCGACGTCTTGGCGGACGGTGAACCGCCGTGCCCGGAGCGGACGTTGACGACATAGCTCATCGACGTGCCGTCCGCGAGCGTCGCGTCCAGGGCGGACCCGACGGACGACACCGGGCCGCCCGGCCGGGACGCGGCGTCGGGCTGGGCCGACGCCGTGCCCGGCAGGAAGGCGACGGCCGAGGCCACCGCCATGCCGAGCGGGAGTGCGAGCACGCGCCGGGAGCGCGTGAAGGGTGCGGTCATGGTGTGGATCCCCATCACTTCTTCACGGCGTCGAGCGCGTCGACGATCCCGCTGCCGTAGAAGCCGTTCTTGTTCTTGCCGCCCTCGCAGACCGCGTCGACCTTGCCGTCACCGTCCGGGTCGTACGGCTCCGTCGGGCAACCCGGGTTGTCGGCCTGCTTCTTGAGCAGCCGCTGGATCTCGGCGGGGCTCGCCTTGGGGTGCGTCGACTTCAGGAGCGCGGCCACGCCCGCGGCGTGCGGCGATGCCATCGAGGTGCCCTGCAGCCAGCCGTACTGGTTGCCCGGCATCGTGGAGAGGATGCGGCCGTTCTTCGACGGGGTGTCGGCCGGGATCTGGTACTTGTCGCCGCCGGGGGCCGCGATGTCGATGACGCCCTTGCCGTACGTGGAGTAGTACGACTTGAGGTCCTTGACGCCCGTCGCGCTGACCGTGACCACGCCGGGAAGCTGCGTCGGGAGGTCGAAGCACTCGGACGGGTCGATGGTGCGCGGCACCGGGGTCGAGTCGTCGGGGCTCGAGTCGTCCAGGATCTCGTCGGAGGCGAGGTCGTGGTTGGAGTTGCCCGCCGAGGCGAGGTTCAGGGTGCCCTTCTTCTGGGCGTACAGCTGGGCGCGGTTGACCGCGTCGACGATGGCCCGCTGGTCCGGGTCGTCCATGCAGTTGTAGAGCCACGGGTCCACGTAGTAGCTGTTGTTCGTGACCTCGATGCCCTTGTCGGCGGCGAACACGAAGGCGCAGACGACGCTCTCCGGGTAGAACAGCTCGCTGACCGGGTCGGCCACCTTGATGCCCGCGACCTTGACGCCGGGAGCGACACCCGCGACGCCCACGCCGTTGCGCGCGGCGGCTATCTCGCCCGCGACGTGCGTGCCGTGGTAGTGGTCCGGCTTCTCCGGGCGCCAGGCGCCGGGAGAGGTGTCCGCCTTGCCGCCGACGCAGCTCGCCGACTGCGATGCCGAGAAGCTGGGCGCGAGGTCCGGGTGGGTGTCGTCGACTCCGGTGTCGATGACGCCGACGGTGACCTTCTCGCTGCCCGGGTTGATCTTCGCTGCCTTGTCGGCGCCTATCGCGCGCAGATCCCACTGGTCGGCCTCGAGCGGCTCGGCGCCCACATCGGCCTGCGCCTTGAGCGACTTGGCCTCGGACTTCGACAGGAGGGTCGGGGCGCCCTCCTCCGTCGTGCCGGCCGCGGTCAGGGGCGAGGTGCGGGTCGCGCCCGCGGACTGGACCCCCTTGACCTTGCGCAGCTGCTTGCCGAAGTCGGGGTTGGCCGAGTGCGCGACGATGACGCCGATCTTCGGGTACGCGACGACGACGGAGCCGTCCGCCCTGGCGATCGCCTTCTTGACGTACGCGATCGTCTTGGAGTCCGTACGGGTGTTGACGACATACGCGAGCTTCGGGGCCTCGGCCTTCGCCGACGCGGTGGCGGGGGCGTCGGGGGCCGCGGTCGCGACACCGGGAGCGAAGCCGACCGACGCCGCGAGCGCGATGCCGAGGGGCACGGTGAGCGCGATGCGACGTCTGGAACGCAGATGAGCCATGGGGTCTCCACATCATCCGGATACGTGAACTGCCCGAACACATCTAGTGATCGGGCAGGTACATGACGGGGCGTGCAGGGTGAAGCTATCCCCAGAACTCCCAGGCCAGCAATGGATTCCGGAAGAAAGCAGTACGTCTCGCCGCGCCGGGCGTGCCGCCGTGACGTTGAACAAGTAACGGAAGCAACATCGACCCCTGTCGGATCACGTCCTGTGGCCTTAGCATCGCCATCCGTGGCTCACGTGATCCGCGTCACTGCCGGACCAGAGAGAGCCCATGGATCAGCTGTCCGTCCCCACCGCACCCGCACCACGAGGAGAAGACTCCGTGGCCCCCGATGCATCCCCACCGTCCAAGGACGGAGAAGCCCCCGCTCCCCATGCGCCGTCCACGGAAGAATTCCTCCAGGAGCAAGCGAGCCCCGAGTTCGGTGAACTCCGCAAGGCGCACCGCTCCTTCGCCTTCCCGCTGACCGTCGCCTTCATCGTCTGGTACCTGGCGTACGTGCTGCTCTCGAACTACGCGGGCGACTTCATGGGCACCAAGCTGTTCGGCAACATCAATGTCGCCCTGGTCCTCGGTCTCGCACAGTTCCTGACCACGTTCCTCATCGCCTGGTTCTACTCGCGCCACGCGGCTGCGAAGCTCGACCCCAAGGCCGAGGCCATCAAGTCCCGTATGGAGGGCGGCGCATGAGCCCCGCGCTGAACACCACAGTCCTGGCCGCGACGTCCGACGCCTCCGAGCACCGGGCGCTGATCATCAGCCTCTTCGCGGCCTTCGTCGTCGCGACCCTCTTCATCACCGTCTGGGCGGGGCGCCAGACCAAGAGCGCCGCCGACTTCTACGCGGGCGGCCGCCAGTTCACCGGCTTCCAGAACGGCCTGGCGATCTCCGGCGACTACATGTCCGCCGCGTCCTTCCTCGGCATCGCGGGCGCCATCGCGCTCTTCGGGTACGACGGCTTCCTCTACTCCATCGGCTTCCTGGTCGCCTGGCTGGTGGCGCTCCTCCTGGTCGCCGAGCCGCTGCGCAACTCAGGCCGCTACACGATGGGCGACGTCCTGGCCTATCGCATGCGCCAGCGTCCGGTGCGCACGGCCGCGGGCACCTCCACGATCGTCGTCTCGATCTTCTACCTGCTCGCGCAGATGGCGGGCGCCGGTGTCCTGGTCTCGCTGCTGCTCGGCATCACCAGCGACGCGGGCAAGATTCTGATCGTCGCCCTCGTCGGCGTCCTGATGATCGTCTACGTCACCATCGGCGGCATGAAGGGCACCACGTGGGTGCAGATGGTCAAGGCCGTGCTGCTCATCGCGGGCACCGTGCTGATCACCTTCCTGATCCTCCTGAAGTTCAACTTCAACGTCTCCGACCTGCTCGGCACCGCCGCCTCCAACAGCGGCAAGGGCTCGGCCTTCCTGGAGCCCGGTCTCAAGTACGGCGCGAGCGGCACCTCGAAGCTGGACTTCATCTCGCTCGGCATCGCCTTGGTGCTCGGCACGGCGGGACTGCCGCACATCCTGATCCGCTTCTACACGGTGCCGACCTCCAAGGCCGCGCGTAAGTCCGTGAACTGGGCGATCGGCATCATCGGCTCCTTCTACCTGATGACGATCGTCCTCGGCTTCGGCGCCGCCGCCCTGCTCAAGCCCGGCGACATCATCGCCTCGAACAAGGCGGGCAACACCGCGGCGCCGCTCGCCGCCCTGGAGATCGGCGGCGGTGGCGACTCCACCGGCGGCGCGCTCCTGCTCGCCGTGATCTCGGCGGTCGCCTTCGCCACGATCCTCGCGGTCGTCGCCGGTCTGACCCTCGCCTCGTCCTCGTCGTTCGCGCACGACATCTACGCCAACGTCATCAAGAAGGGCAAGGCCACCGAGAAGGAGGAGATGAAGGCCGCTCGCTGGTCGACCGTCTTCATCGGCATCGTCTCCATCGCGCTCGGCGCCCTGGCCCGTGACCTCAACGTGGCGGGCCTGGTCGCCCTCGCCTTCGCCGTCGCGGCCTCCGCGAACCTGCCGACGATCCTCTACAGCCTCTTCTGGAAGCGGTTCACCACGCAGGGCGCGCTCTGGTCCATCTACGGCGGACTCGTGGCCGCGGTCGGCCTGGTGCTGTTCTCGCCGGTCGTCTCGGGCAAGCCCACCTCGATGTTCCCCGACGCGAACTTCGACTTCTTCCCGCTGGAGAACCCGGGCCTGATCTCCATCCCGCTGGGCTTCCTGCTCGGCTGGCTCGGCACGGTGCTGTCGAAGGAGGAGCCCGACAAGGGCAAGTACGCGGAGCTGGAGGTACGGTCCCTCACGGGTACCGGAGCCCACTGATCCCCTCTGAATGTGCAGGTCAGCGGCCGCGTCGTAGATCGTTGGTAGATCTCTACGACGCGGCCGCACCGCTCCTCGTGGGATCGGGCCCCCGTCGATGTCAGTCCCGTCACGTAGGCTCGTGGTATCTGAACCGGACAGGCTGAATCAGGATCAGGGAGGGGGCCCACGTGCTCATCGACACTTATGGCCGAGTGGCCACCGATCTGCGGGTTTCGCTGACCGACAAGTGCAACCTGCGGTGCACGTACTGCATGCCTGAGGAAGGCCTGCAGTGGCTGTCCAAGTCCGAGTTGCTCAGCGACGACGAGATCGTGCGTCTCGTCCGGATCGCCGTGACGCAGCTCGGCATCACCGAGGTCCGCTTCACCGGCGGCGAGCCGCTCCTGCGCCCCGGTCTGGTGGGCATCGTCGAGCGCTGCGCCCAGCTGGAGCCGCGCCCCAAGATGTCCCTGACGACGAACGGCATCGGTCTCAAGCGCACCGCCGCCGCCCTCAAGGCCGCGGGCCTCGACCGGGTCAACGTCTCCCTGGACACGCTGCGCCCCGACGTCTTCAAGACCCTCACCCGCCGTGACCGCCACAAGGACGTCCTGGACGGTCTCGAGGCGGCCCGTGACGCGGGCCTGACCCCGGTCAAGGTGAACACGGTCCTGATGCCGGGCCTGAACGACGACGAGGCCCCGGACCTCCTCGCCTGGGCCGTCGAGAACGACTACGAACTGCGTTTCATCGAGCAGATGCCCCTGGACGCCCAGCACGGCTGGAAGCGCGACGGAATGATCACTGCCGGTGACATCCTGAAGTCTTTGCGTACGCGCTTCGAGCTCACCGAAGAGGGCTCCGGCGAGCGCGGCTCCGCGCCGGCCGAGCGCTGGGTCGTGGACGGCGGGCCGCATCGCGTCGGCGTCATCGCCTCCGTCACCCGCCCGTTCTGCTCGGCCTGCGACCGCACCCGGCTCACGGCCGACGGCCAGGTCCGCACCTGCCTGTTCGCCACCGAGGAGACCGACCTGCGGGCGGCTCTGCGGGCCAATGGGGAGGGCAGCGAGGCCGGTTCGGACGAGGAGATCGCGCGCATATGGAAGCTCGCGATGTGGGGCAAGAAGGCGGGCTCGGGCCTCGACGACCCGACGTTCCTGCAGCCCGAGCGCCCGATGTCGGCGATCGGCGGCTAGCCCTCCGGGGCTTCCCAGTCGGCCAGCGGCACGGTGTCCTTCAACATGCCGCGCACACCGAGGAATTGGGAGAGGTGCTCGCGGTGTTCCTCACATGCGAGCCACGTCTTGCGGCGCTCCGGAGTGTGGATCTTCGGGTTGTTCCACGCGAGCACCCACACGGCGTCGGCGCGGCAGCCCTTGGCGGAACAGATCGGTGTTTCGTCACTCACAGATAACGTCCAAGTGCGTTCAAAACAAGGCGACGCCGAGCAGCCACGGGGGGAGCTGCCCGGCGTCGGTCTGTCGCTCCGACGGGGGATGCGGAGCGCGTACGAAGTATGTCATGGGGGACCCGCTGCCTGGCACCGGAACTACATGATTGATCTGAGCTTTTCTTGAGCTTGGCGCAACGTCGACGGTCAGTTCTGGTGGCCCGACGGAGCGTTGGGCTCGCCCCGCGCGGGGCCCGTGCCGGCTTCCGGGACGGGTTCCGCGGACTCGTCGCGCGCGACGGGCGGCGCGAGCATCGGCCGGGACGGCGCCGGTACGAAGGTCGACGGCAGTGAAGGAGTGTTCTCCCTGCCGGCGTTGGCGATCACCACGGAGACGTACGGCAGGAGGATGCCGAGCACCAGTGCGACGAAAGCAACGTGCCGCTCGACGTTCCACAGCACCGCCGCGGCAATGACCGAAAGCGTACGGATCGACATCGAGATCACGTACCGTCGCTGCCGGCCGCGCACGTCGTCCTCGAGTCCCTGCCGGGCCCCTGTGATCCGGAAGACCTGGGCGCCGCTCTGCTTCCGCATCACATTCCACCGCCTGCTCACAAGAAGCCGGGCACTCCCCGGCCCGGACCCGCTCCACGTTACGCCGGGGCTGCGCAGCCTTCGAGACCGGGGCAGGTTGCTTCTCGGTGTCCTGACTGCGTCATGCCACGTATGGGGGTGCCCGACATGCGCCGTATGGAGGATCGGCCGACACTGACCGTAATGCTCATGTTGAGCCGGATGAGGAGGCAGCTATGAGCTGGTTGTGGGCCATCGTCGTCGGATTCGTGCTGGGGCTTATCGCCAAGGCGATCCTGCCCGGAAAGCAGCACAGTCCGCTCTGGCTGACCACGATCTTCGGCATCATCGGTGCGATCATCGGCAACTCGCTTGCCTCTGGATTCGGCATCGATGACACCAAGGGCATCGACTGGGGCCGGCACGCCCTCCAGCTGGTGGCGGCCCTCGTCGTCGTGGGCGTCGGAGACATGGCGTACAAGATGATCAAGGGCAACAAACAGCAGGCCTGACCTGCGAGTACGCGGCATGCGAGAGGGGCCGGTCCGGGTGGGCCGGCCCCTCTGACGCGTCTGCGGGAACGCGGGTCAGCCCGCGGTGACCTCGACCGCCGCCAGGTTCTTCTTGCCCCGGCGGAGCACCAGCCAGCGGCCGTGCAGGAGCTCGTCGCGGGACGGTACGGCGTCCTCGGAGGCGACCTTCGCGTTGTTCACGTAGGCACCGCCCTCCTTGACCGTGCGCCGGGCCGCGGACTTGCTGGCCACCAGGCCGACCTCCGCGAGGAGGTCCACCACCGGGCCGAGCTCGGCGACCTGGACGCGCGGCAGCTCGGAGAGGGCCGCGCTCAGCGTCGCCTCGTCGAGGTCGCCGAGCTCCCCCTGGCCGAACAGCGCCTTGGACGCGGCGATGACCGCGGCGCACTGGTCGGCGCCGTGCACCAGCGTCGTCAGCTCCTCGGCGAGCGCGCGCTGGGCCGCACGGGCCTGCGGACGCTCCTCGGTGAGCTTCTCGAGCTCTTCGAGCTCCTCGCGGGACTTGAAGCTGAGGATGCGCGAGTACGTCGAGACGTCCCGGTCGTCCACGTTCAGCCAGAACTGGTAGAAGGCGTACGGCGTGGTCATCTCCGGGTCGAGCCAGACGGCGCCGCTCTCGGACTTGCCGAACTTGGTGCCGTCCGCCTTGACCATCAGCGGCGTGCCGACGGCGTGCACCGTGGCGTCCGGCTCCAGGCGGTGGATCAGGTCGATGCCCGCCGTGAGGTTGCCCCACTGGTCGCTGCCGCCGGACTGCAGCGTGCAGCCGTAGCGCCGGTAGAGCTCCAGGAAGTCCATGCCCTGCAGCAGCTGGTAGCTGAACTCCGTGTACGAGATGCCCTCCTGGGACTCCAGGCGCCGGGCCACGGAGTCCTTGGTCAGCATCTTGTTCACGCGGAAGTGCTTGCCGATGTCCCGCAGGAACTCGATCGCGGACATCCCCGCGGTCCAGTCCAGGTTGTTGACCATCAGCGCGGCGTTCTCGCCCTCGAAGGACAGGAACGGCTCGATCTGCGAGCGAAGCCGGGCCACCCAGTTCGCGATCGTCTCCGGGTCGTTCAGGGTGCGCTCGGCCGTCGGCCGCGGGTCACCGATCTGGCCCGTGGCGCCGCCGACCAGCGCGAGCGGGCGGTGCCCGGCCTGCTGGAGGCGGCGGACCGTGAGGACCTGCACCAGGTGTCCGACGTGCAGGCTGGCCGCGGTGGGGTCGAAGCCGCAATAGAACGTGACGGGGCCGTCCGCGAGCGCCTTGCGCAGTGCATCTTCGTCCGTGGACAGGGCGAAAAGCCCGCGCCACTTCAGCTCGTCGACGATGTCCGTCACGGTCTTGTGTCTCCTTGAAAGGCTTCTGGGAAAAGCTCTGGCCGGTACCGGTTGGTACCGGCCAGTCTATGGGCGTCACACGCCTTGGCTGACCGAGCTCATGTTGAAGTCGGGGATGCGCAGGGCGGGCATCGCGGCCCTGGTGAACCAGTCGCCCCACTCCCGGGGCAGCGTCTTCTCCGTGCGCCCGGCCTCGGCGGCCCGCGAGAGCAGGTCGACGGGCGACTCGTTGAAGCGGAAGTTGTTCACCTCGCCCACGACCTCGCCGTTCTCGACGAGGTAGACGCCGTCCCGGGTGAGTCCGGTGAGCAGCAGGGTGGCCGGGTCGACCTCGCGGATGTACCAGAGGCAGGTCAGGAGCAGCCCTCTCTCCGTGCTCGCCGCCATCTCGTCGAGGGAGCGGTCCGTGCCGCCGTCCAGGACGAGGTTGTCGATGGCCGGGGCCACCGGCAGGCCGGTCAAGGCCGCGCTGTGCCGGGTGCTGGTCAGGTGCGAGAGCTCGCCGGCGCGCATCCACTCGGTGGCGGTCAGCGGCAGCCCGTTGTCGAAGACGGACGAGTCGCCGCCGGAGGCGTGCGCGAGGACGAACGGGGCGGACTCCAGGCCCGGCTCGTCCGGGTCGCTGCGCAGCGTCAGGGGCAGCTCGGCGAGCCGGTCGCCGACGCGGGTGCCGCCGCCGGGCCTGGAGAACACCGTCCGGCCCTCGGCCGCGTCCCGGGCCGACGCCGACCACAGCTGGTAGATCAGCAGGTCCGCGACGGCCGTCGGCGGCAGGATCGTCTCGTACCGCCCGGCCGGCAGATCGATGCGCCGCTGTGCCCACCCCAGGCGCTTGGCGAGCTCGGCGTCGAGCGCCCCCGGGTCGACGTCCTCGAAGTCCCGGGTGGCACGCCCCGCCCACGCCGACTTCGTGCGGTCCGGGGACTTGGCGTTCAGCTCAAGGGTGCCGTTCGGCTGGTCGTGCCGCAGGCGCAGCCCCGTCGACGTACCGAGGTAGCTCGACACGAGCTCGTGGTTCGCGAAGCCGTACAGCTCACGCCCGCCCGCGCGCGCCGTGGCGAAAGCCTCGCCGAGCGCCGGGGCGAAGTCCGCGAAGACCGCGGACGACGTCTCGGCGGGGGAGTCCCTGAAGCCCGCGGACTCCTCGGCCCCGGCCACCAGCGGCTGCGCGTCCTCGGCGGGAGCCGCCCCGCGCGCGGCGTGCTCGGCGGCGCGGACCAGGGGCTCCAGCTCGGCGGCGGTCACGGCCGAGCGCGAGACGACGCCGGATGCGGTGCCTTCCTTGCCGTCGACGGTCGCGACGACGGTGAGGGTGCGGCCGCGGGTGACGCCGTTCGTGGTCAGGGCGTTGCCCGCCCAGCGCAGGTTCGCGGTCGAGTGCTCGTCGGCGATGACGACGCAGCCGTCGGCGGTGGACAGTTCCAGTGCGCGCTCGACGATCTCGTGCGGCTTGTTCGTCCGGTTCGTCCGGTTCGTACGAGAGGTCATCGCCCTGCCTCCTGCGTCGTGTTGAGACTGTCAGAGACTACCCACCGGGCGTCGCGCGCGAGGGATGGAGCCCGCCCCGATGGGAACCCGCGGAGCGGGAGCGTAGCGACGGCCGCCGCCAGTGGGTGTGGCGGCGGCCGTCGGGGCGCGAGAAGCCAGGCTCCCCCTCGGCTTCTCGCGCGGGTGCCCTCCAACCGCGCGGCGGGTCGCGGAAGTTGCGCCGCGGCGGGCCGGAGGACGGAGGCTGGGGCTGCTGAAGTCGGCGACGCGGCCCCAACGGGTATCGGACGCGCATGGGCGTCAGCCTCAGGGACCGGGAGACCAGACATGGTCAAGGCGGTCGCGCCGCCGGAATCGCAGCGCTGACCTCGTTGCCTTCTGCACCAACGTAGCCCGGCTTGTGACGTGATCGGTAGATGGCGTGGAGCCTCTGCGTACCTTCCGGAGAGGAGCCTTCCGGAGAGGAGACCGCCGCCATCTGGCGACGGAGCCCGTCCCCACGCGCTCTGGTGCTGACGTGAGCGCAGGACGAGACTGGGACGCAGCGGACAACCGCCCGTGGGAAGGTGTCCCTGTATCACTGGAGGTGAGCGGGGCGTGGCTGATATGGCTCGTGATGACCAGCTGGCTGCCGCGTTCGTCGAACTCGCCGACACCTTGGTGCAGAACTTCGATGTGATCGCCTTCCTGCATACGCTCGCCGATCATTGCGTGGCCTTGCTGGACGTGGCGGCGGCAGGGGTGATGCTGGCGACTCCCAGCGGGCAGCTGGTGGATGCGGCGGCCTCGGACGAGCGCACCCGGTTGCTGGAACTGGCGAGCATCGAGTGGGACGAGGGCCCCTGCCGGGACTGCTATCGGACCAAGACGCAGGTTCCGGATGTTCGGCTCGGTACGGATGAGGCCCTCGCGCGATGGCCGCGCTTCGCGCCGCGCGCCCTGGAAGCAGGCTTCACCTCCGTCGTCGCCGCTCCGTTGCGACTGCACGACCAGGTGATCGGGGCCCTGAATCTCCTCCGCGACCACCCGGGCCCACTGGATGGATCTCAGGTGCGACTGGGGCAGGCCCTGGCCGACACCGCAACCATCGGTGTCCTGCAACAGCGGGCGGTGAGTGAACAGATGATCGTGAGTGCCCAGTTGCAGGCGGCGCTCGACAGCCGCGTGACCATCGAACAGGCCAAGGGCTACCTGGCGCATCGGCGCGGCACCGGTGTCGAAGAAGCGTTCCATGCCATGCGTGGCTACGCACGCAGCCATCAGATGCGACTCACGGACGTCGCGATTCAGGTACTGCGAGGCAAGGCCGACGCAGCGCTGCTCAAGCGACACGGTCGGTGAAGCGGCTTCCCATCGACACCCCTTGGTGCATCCGCTGCCCGCTGCCCCGCACACGGCATCGAAGGGAGCGACGGTGACCCATCCCGTGATGGCGGACTACCTTCGTGCTCTCAGCTCTCACACCGGGCAAGGCGTGGCATCGCTGCCGCTCGAAGCGTGCGCCGACATGCTGGGACTGGACGGCCTGGCGCTGCTCCTGAATCCGGTCGGCGGACCCGCCGAGCTGGTGCAGTCCTACGGTGAGCGCACCGGCGCGCTGGAGGATCTGCAACAGGTTCAGGGCCAGGGGCCCAGCCTGGACGCCGCACGGTTCGGAACCCTGCTGCTGCTGCCCGACGTGGCCGACGACCTCGCGTTCGGCGGTCGCCGCTGGCCCGGCCTGCCCGGCTCCATCGAAGCGTTGAACGTCCGCGCGGTGTTCTCCTTCCCTCTGCGCATCGGGGTCATCGCGCTCGGCGCCCTCACGGGCCACCGCACCGGACCCGGTCCCATGAGCACCGATCAGCTCACCAACGCTTTCGGCCTGGCCGACATCGTCTCCCAGATCACGATCGCCACGGCCGCCCAGACCGAGCTGTCGCAGAACGTCCCGCTCCTTGACGAGCCCGGTCTCCACTTCGCGGAAGTGCACCAGGCCACCGGCATGGTCGCCGCGCAGCTGGAGATCGGCGTCGACCAAGCACTCATCCGGCTGCGTGGCCATGCCTTCAGCCACGACCTGCCCCTGCTGGAGGTCGCGCGCGAGGTACTGGCCCTGCGTCTTTGCCTGGACGGCAACGGCACTCCCGGCCGCCCCGCGTAGCCCCGAGGCTTCCGGCTGGACCGCTGTCCTTGAGCGGCCACCTCGGACCCTGGGTCAGGGGCGCCCGGACTCGGCCGACGCGTTCAGGATGTTCACACCCCGAAACAGTGCGGACGGGCATCCGTGGGACACAGCGGCAACCTGTCCTGGTTGAGCCTTTCCGCAGTTGAAAGCCCCTCCCAGTACGTACGTCTGGGGTCCGCCGACCTTCTCCATGGAGCCCCAGAACTCAGGGGTGATTCCCTGATAGGCAACATCCCGGAGCTGCCCTGCAAGGCGGCCGTTCCGGATGAGGTATGCCCTCTGCTGTGTGAACTGGAAGTTGTACCTCTGCATGTCGATCGACCAGGACCGGTCGCCCACCACATAGATGCCGCGGTCCACGCCCCCGATCAGGTCCTCCGTGGAGAGCCCGCCGGGGTCCGGCTGGAGCGACACGTTCGCCATCCGCTGCACCGGCACGTGCCCGGGGGAGTCCGCGTACGCGCAGCCGTTGGAGCGCTCGAAGCCGGTGAGCCTCGCGATCCGCCGGTCCAGCTGGTAGCCGACGAGGGTGCCGTCCTTCACCAGGTCCCAGGACTGCGCGGCCACGCCCTCGTCGTCGTACCCGATGGTCGACAGGCCGTGCTCGGCCGTCCTGTCGCCCGTCACATTCATGATCGACGAGCCGTACGCGAGCTTGCCGAGCTGGTCGAAGGTGGCGAACGACGTCCCCGCGTACGCCGCTTCGTAACCGAGCGCGCGGTCGAGCTCGGTGGCGTGGCCGATGGACTCGTGGATGGTCAGCCAGAGGTTCGAGGGGTCGACGACCAGGTCGTACGAACCGGCCTGCACGCTCGGCGCCCGCATCTTCTCGGCGAGGTGCTCGGGGATACGGGCCAGCTCGGCGTCCCAGTCCCAGCCGGTGCCGGTGAGGTACTCCCAGCCGCGCCCGACCGGCGGCGCGATCGTCCGCATCGAGTCGAACTCACCGCTCGTCTCGTCGACCGCGACCGCGGTGAGCTGCGGGTGGAGCCGGACCCGCTGCTGCGTGGTCACCGTCCCCGCCGTGTCCGCGTAGAACTTGTTCTCGTGCACGGTCAGCAGTGAGGCGTCGACGTGCGAGACGCCGTCGGCGGCCAGGAGACGGGAGCTCCACTCGGCGAGCAGCCCGCTCTTCTCCTCGTCCGGCACGGAGAAGGGGTCGATCTCGTACGAGGAGATCCACGTCTTGTCCGCGTGCACGGGCTCATCGGCGAGCTCGACCCGCTCCTTCGACCCCGCCGCCTTGATGACCTTGGCCGAGAGCTTCGCCATCGCCACGGCCTGGGACGCGACCTTCGCCGCCGCGTCCATCGTCAGATCCACGCCCGATGCGAACCCCCAGGTCCCGCCGTGCACGACACGGACCGCGTAGCCGAGGTCCGTGGTGTCCGACGTACCGGACGGCTTGGCGTCCCGCAGCCGCCAGGACGCGCTGCGCACGCGCTCGAAGCGGAAGTCCGCGTGGTCGGCGCCCAGGGCACGCGCGCGGGCCAGCGCGGCGTCGGCGAGAGCCCTGAGCGGCAGCGCCGTGAAGGCTTCATCGATGGAATGAGGCACGGATGTCTCCCTGCTGTCGGCACCGGTCGGTCAGATCATGTCGCGCGTGAGGGCCCGGCGGCCAGAGTTTTCTGTAGGGACCCGACAGCGAGTCCGGTAAGCCACTGTCGGTCGCCGATTCTCCGTATGGAGCACCGTACCGATAGGTTTTCGAGGTACCAGACCGCTATCGAAAGGGTGATCCGTTGAGCCGCTCGGTTCTCGTCACCGGAGGAAACCGGGGCATCGGCCTCGCCATCGCCCACGTCTTCGCCGACGCCGGCGACAAGGTCGCGATCACCTACCGCTCGGGTGAACCGCCCCAGGCCCTCACCGACCTCGGAGTCCTCGCCGTCAAGTGCGACATCACCGACACCGAGCAGGTGGAGCAGGCCTACAAGGAGATCGAGGAGAAGCACGGTCCGGTGGAGGTCCTGGTGGCAAACGCCGGGATCACCAAGGACCAGCTCCTCATGCGGATGTCCGAGGAGGACTTCACGTCCGTCCTCGACACCAACCTCACCGGCACCTTCCGTGTCGTGAAGCGCGCCAACCGCGGCATGCTGCGCGCCAAGAAGGGCCGCGTCGTGCTGATCTCCTCCGTCGTCGGCCTGATGGGCGGCCCGGGGCAGGCGAACTACGCCGCCTCCAAGGCGGGCCTGGTCGGCTTCGCGCGCTCGCTCGCCCGGGAACTCGGGTCGCGCAATCTCACCTTCAACGTCGTGGCGCCCGGTTTCGTCGACACCGACATGACCAAGGCGCTCACCGACGACCAGCGGTCGAACATCATGGCGCAGGTGCCGCTCGGCCGTTACGCGCAGCCCGAGGAGATCGCTGCCGCGGTGAAGTTCCTCGCCTCGGACGACGCCTCGTACATCACTGGAGCCGTCATCCCGGTTGACGGCGGATTGGGCATGGGTCACTGATCACCATGAGCGGAATTCTCGACGGCAAGAAGATTTTGATCACGGGCGTTCTGATGGAGTCCTCCATCGCGTTCCACGCGGCCAAGGTCGCGCAGGAGCAGGGCGCCGAGATCATCCTCACCGCCTTCCCGCGCCCCACGCTCACCGAGCGCATCGCCAGGAAGCTGCCCAAGCCCGCCAAGGTCATCGAGCTCGACGTGACCAACCAGGAGCACCTGGACCGGCTCGCGGGCCTGGTCAAGGACGAGCTCGGCGGCCTCGACGGCATCGTGCACTCCATCGGCTTCGCTCCGCAGGGTGCCTTCAACTTCCTCGAGGCGACCTTCGAGGACGTCGCGACGGCGATGCACGTCTCGGCGTTCTCCCTGAAGTCGCTCACCATGGCCTGCCGCCCGCTGATGCCGAACGGCGGCTCCGTCGTGGGGCTGACCTTCGACGCGCAGTTCGCCTGGCCGAAGTACGACTGGATGGGCCCGGCCAAGGCCGCCCTCGAGGCCACCTCGCGCTACCTCGCCCGCGACCTGGGCAAGGAGAACATCCGCTGCAACATGATCTCCGCGGGCCCGATCGGCTCCATGGCGGCCAAGTCCATCCCGGGCTTCGCCGACCTTGCCGACGTGTGGAACACCCGTTCCCCGCTGGACTGGGACATGGCCGACCCGGAGCCCGCGGGCCGCGGCATCGTCGCGCTGCTCTCGGACTTCTTCCCGAAGACCACGGGCGAGATCATCCACGTCGACGGCGGCGTGCACATGATGGGTGCCTGAGCAGGCATTACGTACGTTTCTGACGCCCCGTCCCCGCGATGAGCGGGCGGCGGGGCGTCACCCGTTCGGTCCACCGGCCAGGCGGGGCCGGGGCACAGGCGCGCACCCTGAGGTGTGCGCCCGTCACCTCCTGCGGTGCTCGCCGCTCTCACCCTGCTGATCGCCCTGCCGTACGGCGCCGCGTCGCATGCCGTCGGAGAGGCGAAGCCTCCACGCACGCGCGTGGAGGCCGTCGAACCGCGGCCGTTCGGCTCGGAGTGCCGCACCGCCGTCGAGGGGTCGGAAGCGGTCGTTTACTGCCACAACCCGTACCCCGAGACCGACCGGGTCCGGCTGCACGTGGAGTGCGAGCAGTGGTGGGACATCGACAGCGACGGAGTCTTTGTGGAGGCCGGGCCCGCCGAGACCGTGCGGCTCGCCGGACGGTGCTGGAAGGAGATCCGGTCGGTGTGGGTCAGCCACCAGAAGTGAACAGCTCCGGGCGGCACATGAACGGGTAGGCGGCGGCTTCCTTGGCGGCCGCCTCCGCGTCGTTCTCGCGGATCGCGTCGACGAGCCGGGCGTGGTCCATGTGGCTCTCGGGGGTCAGTTTCTCGCCGACGTCCTCGCGCAGCCAGTCGCGCATGACCTCGCCGAGGTCCGCGTACATCGCCGTCATCACGTCGTTGTGGGACGCGGCCACGACGGCCAGGTGGAAGGTCGCGTCGGCCGCCACGAAGGCCTCGGCGTCACCGGTGGCCCAGGCCTCCTCGCGGCGCTCCAGCAGGGCGTCGAGCTGCTTGAGGTCGCGCTCGGTGCGCCGCTGCGCGGCCAGCTTCGCCGCGCTCGACTCCAGGGCGCTGCGCAGCTCCGCGATGTGCCGCGGATCCGCGTCGGCGAACCTGCGCTGCATCACGCCGGCCAGTTCGCTCTCCGCGACGACATACGTGCCGGAGCCCTGGCGGATGTCGAGGAGGCCGTTGTGCGCGAGGGCGCGGACCGCCTCCCGGACGGTGTTGCGCGCCACGCCCAGCTGCTCGACCAGCTCGGGCTCGGTGGGAATGCGGGAGCCGACCGGCCACTCTCCCGAGGAGATCTGGTTACGCAGCTCGGCGATGACCTGTTCGGAGAGCGCCGAGCGGTGAGGGGTGGTCAGCGGCATGACGTTCCTTCGTGCGCGATGTGACGGAGACAGAGGCAACAGTGCCAGCGGTGTGACGAGAACTGAGCGAGCACTGTGACGAGAACAGAGACTATAGATTGGACAGCCAATCATCCCATGATTCTATGATGGCCCCATGGCTAGTGAGGAAACCTCGACGATGACACCGGCACAGACGACACCGATACGTACCGCCGCGGCGGACGGGGCAGCGGAGAAACAGCCCCCCACGCGCGCGTGGACGACGCGTCTGGTCATGGTCGGCATCGTCCTCGCCGCCCTCAACCTCCGCCCGGCCATCACCAGCCTCGGCTCCCTCCTCGAAGAGGTGCGCGACGGGCTCGGCATGAGCGGCACGCTCGCCGGTCTTCTCACCTCCGTCCCGCCGCTGTGCTTCGCGCTCTTCGGGGTCATGGCGCCGCGGCTCGCCCGCCGGTTCGGCCCCAGCGCCGTGGTCTGCGCGGGCATGGTCGCGATCGCCACGGGCCTGGTGATCCGCCCCTTCCTGGGCGGCACCGCGGGCTTCCTCGCCGCGAGCGCGCTCGCCCTCATGGGCATCGCGGTCAGCAACGTCCTGATGCCGGTGATCGTCAAGCGCTGGTTCCCGGACCGGGTCGGCTCGATGACCGGTCTCTACTCGATGGCGCTCGCGCTCGGCACGTCGATGGCGGCCGCCATCACGGTGCCCATGACCGACGCCATGGGCGGCAGTTGGCAGTCCGGGCTCGCGGTGTGGGCGGCGCTCGCCGTCGTCGCCGTCGTGCCGTGGGTGCCGCTCGTGCGGGACAAGAGCGCGGCGTCCGCGGCCCCGGAGCACGTCAGCTCCGAGGTGCGCAAGGAAGACGCCGGGCTGCGCATCACGCGCAGCCGTACGGCATGGGCGCTGGCCTGCTTCTTCGGGCTCCAGGCCACCGCCGCGTACATCACCATGGGCTGGATGCCGCAGATCTTCCGTGACGCGGGAGTCCCGGCGGGGGAGGCCGGTGTGCTGCTCGCCGTCACCATGGCGATGGGTGTGCCGCTGGCCTTCGTCATCCCGCGGGTCGCCACACGGCTGCCGAACCAGGGCCCCGTGGTGGTCGTGCTCGGCGCCTGCGGCCTCGCCGGATACGCGGGCCTTTACCTCGCCCCTGAGGGCGGCGCCTGGGCGTGGGCCCTGCTGCTCGGCGTCTCCAACTGCGCCTTCCCGCTGGCCCTGACCATGGTCGGCATGCGGGCCAAGAGCAGTGTGGGTGTCGCCAAGCTCTCGGCCTTCGCGCAGAGCACGGGCTACCTGATCTCGATCCCGGGGCCGCTCCTGGTGGGCGTGCTCTATCAGCACAGTGGCGGCTGGGGGCTGCCGATCGCGCTCATGGCGGGGCTGATGGTGCCGCAGATCGTGGTGGGCATCCTGGCGGGCCGCAACCGCACCGTCGAGGACGAGGTCGCCGCGGCTGCCTGACGTAGGCGCCGGCCGCTCCCGCAACCCGGGGGCGGCCGTTCCGCGGCCTGGGGGCGGCCGTTCCGCAGCCTGAGGGGAGCCGTTCGCGTGACCCCGGCGGCGACCCCTCGGACAAAGGGTGCGAGACTCACCCCATGCCAGTGCTCGACCCGAACCCCCAGAACGGCCAGAAGAAGCTGCTCATCGTGCTCGGCACGATGCTGGCCATCACCGTGATCATCGGCGTCATCGCCTCCATCGCCTCGCCGTGAACTGCCCCCGGCCGGGCGGATGGTGGGGCTAGCACCACCATCCCCTAGGGGGCCAGTGTCAGGGTCAAGTGGGTGGATCACCGGATGTGCTGAGGGTCGCCGGATCCGTACCTTCGAGATGTGGCCGCGAGGACGCGGCACGGAGGACTCGAAGACCACGGAGGCGGCATGTCGGCCCGTTCGCACATCCTTCGCGACCCGGGAGCCCCCAAGGACTCTGCGAGCGTCGAGATCCAGCTTCCGTGGTGGGCGATCGCCCTTCCCGCCATCGCCTTCGCGGCCCTGCTCCTGCTGATACTGAACCCTGCCGACGCACACGCGGCGAGCGGCGAGCCGGTCGTCACGCACGTGCTCGAGCGCATCCAGGAGACGGTGTTCCGTACGGCCCCGTGACCTGCCCCGGGTGGACGCCGTCACCCGTGCCGGGGGAGCACGCCAACTCCTTGCGCCTGCTGGCGCCTTTCATGCGAAGCTGGGACGCATGAGCGTCGCAGAACCCCGCAGGATTGTCCTTTTCCGGCATGCGAAGGCCGACTGGCCGCAGGTGTCCGACCACGAGCGCCCGCTCGCGGAGCGCGGCCGCAAGGATGCCCCCGTCGCCGGGCGCAAGCTGGCCGACAGCGGCATCCCCTTCGACCTGGCCCTGTGTTCGACCGCCGCCAGGACCCGCGAGACATGGAAGCTCGCCGTCCATGAGCTGCCGCACAGGCCCAAGACCGTCTACGAGGAGCGGCTGTACGAGGCCTCTCCGGGCGAGCTGATCGCCGTGCTCAACGAAACCCAGGACGACGTGCAGAACGTCGTACTGATCGGCCACAACCCCGGAGTGCAGGGGCTCGCCGACATCCTCGCGGGCGACGCCGAGGGCGACGCCCGTACTCGGATGGACCGCCGCGGCTTCCCGACCTCGGCCTTCGCCGTCCTGACGTACTCCGGATCGTGGAAGGCCCTTGAGCCGGGAGTCGGCACGCTCGCCGACTACTGGGCGCCGTCCGAGTAGCCCCGATGCGCGTACGCCGATGGGCCCCGGAACCGCAGCGGTTCCGGGGCCCATCGGCGTACGGCGTGATGGGGGAGTGGGTCCGACGTCAGTCGGTGTGCGTGTCCGCCGCCTCGACCTCTTCGCGGGTGACGCCGAGGAGGTAGAGGACGGTGTCGAGGAAGGGGACGTTCACCGCGGTGTGCGCGGCCTCGCGGACGACGGGCTTGGCGTTGAAGGCGACACCGAGACCGGCCGCGTTCAGCATGTCGAGGTCGTTGGCGCCGTCGCCGATCGCGACGGTCTGCTCCAGCGGGACCCCGGCCTCATCGGCGAAGCGGCGAAGGAGGCGGGCCTTGCCCGCGCGGTCCACGATCTCGCCGGTCACCTTGCCGGTGAGCTTGCCGTCGACGATCTCCAGGGTGTTGGCCTGCGCGAAGTCGAGGCCGAGACGTTCCTTCAGATCATCGGTGACCTGAGTGAATCCGCCCGACACGACGCCCACTTGGTAGCCGAGGCGCTTGAGGGTGCGGATGAGGGTGCGGGCGCCGGGGGTGAGGCGGACCTCGGAACGGACCTTGTCGACGACCGAGGCGTCGAGCCCGGCGAGCAGCTGCACGCGGGCGTGCAGCGACTGCTCGAAGTCCAGCTCTCCGGCCATCGCGGCGGCGGTCACCTCGGCGACCTTGTCCTCGCAGCCGGCGTGCGCCGCGAAGAGTTCGATCACCTCGTCCTGGATCAGGGTCGAGTCGACGTCCATCACGATGAGCCGCTGGGCGCGTCGGTGCAGGCCCGCGGCGACGACGGCGACGTCCACGCCGAGCCTCGCGGCCTCCAGGGCGAGAGCGGTGCGCAGCGGCTCGGTCTCCGTGCCGGAGACGGCGAACTCGACTGCGGTGACCGGGTACTTGGCGAGGCGGAAGATGCGGTCGATGTTGCCGCCGGTATCGGTGATGCGGGCGGCGATCGCGGCCGTCGACTCGGCGGTCAGGGGGTGGCCGAGCACGGTGACGTGGGAACGGCCGAGGCCGCGGGGGCGGTTGTCACCGATGCCCGAGATGATCTCGGCCTGCATCCTCAGGGAATCGGCCCAGCTGTGCACGGTGGACCGCAGGTCGCCCTCCAGGCCGGCCGGCGGCGCGGTCACGAGCGCGCACAGCACTATGCGGCCACGGGTGACGACCTGCTCGATGTCGACCACGTCGACGGAGTAGGCGGCGAGGGTGTCGAAGAGGCCTGCGGTGATTCCGGGGCGGTCCTTGCCGAAGATCTTGACGAGGAGCGTGGGGACGTCGGCGGGCTGCGGGGGCTGCGAAGCGCTCATGGTGATCCCACCGTATCCGGCGGCGCGGCTCGGCCGCCGGGGTGGTCCGCGTGCCGGACACGGCGTGGGCTGGGCCGCGTCTTCACCCGCCGACAGGCGGGGCACCTTCGACCGCCGCGGCCCTCTCCCGCTGGCCTGCGTGTTTGTCCCGCGACGGTTCTTCTCCCACCCGCCCGCCCGATTACCCTGCGGTGGTCTTTCGCCCACCCGCCCGTTTGCCCTGCGGTGGCCTTCTCCCGCTGGCCTGCGTGTTTGTCCTGCGACGGTTCTTTTCCCACCCGCCCGCCCGATTACCCTGCGGTGGTCTTTCGCCCGCCCGCCTGCTTGCCCTGCGGTGGCCTTCTCCCGCTGGCCTGCGTGTTTGTCTTGCGACGGTTCTTTTCCCACCCGCCCGCCCGATTTCCCCGCAGCGGTCCCCCCGCCCGCCTACCCGTTGCCCTGCGGTGGTTCCTCTCCCACCCACCCGCCGTCTGGCCCGCAGCGGTTCTTCTCCGCCCGCCCATCCGTTTGCCCCCGGCGGACTTTCCCCCGCCCGCCCACCCTTTACCCAGCGACGCCCACCCCCCTATCCACCGCGGGGTGCTCGGGTGGGTGGGCGGGAAAGGATCCGCCGCGAAGCGGCGGCACAGGCACACCCCGCCCCCGGAGGGGGCGGCGGCGCGGCGGCACAGGCACACCCCACCCTCCCCGGAGGGGAACGCGAAGTCACCGCCCCCTGCCGCCCGGAGGCGGTGGCGGTGGCGGAGGAGGCGGTGGCGGCGGCCAGTCGCCGTTGCCCGAGGAGCGAGGGGGGCGCGGCTTCGGCCGCGAGGGCGGGGGCGGAGCAACCGGCCCCACCACCGTCGGCGCCCCGGAGACGTCCCGCGGCGGCCGGAGGTACGGGTTGGTGTCGGGGTTCGCGGGCCGGTACGGATCGCCGGGGCTGTACGGCCCCGGAACGGGAGCCCGCGACCCACCCGCCGTCCCACCGGCAGGCGGCGCCACCCCATGCGCCCCCTCGCCAAGGGCAAGCGGCGCAACCCGGCCCCCGCGGCCCCACTCGCCACCGCGAGCAACGCCCCCACCGCCCCCGCACCGGCACCCCACGCCGCACCAAGCAGGAACGCCATCCCCAGCTGACCGTGCAGCTCGATCCCCGCCCCGAACGCGTCGAAGCCGAGCACCGAGAGCGAGGCGTCCGCGGACACCCCCGTCAGCCACACCATCAACGGCAGCGCGAGCGCGGTCACCGCACCGAGCATCACCGCGCACTGCCCCGCGAACTTCAGGGCCCCCGTCCGGCCACGTAAGTAGGGAGTGCGGACAGCGGTGAGCACCCCGGCGAACAGGATCATCAGCGCCGCCGCGACGCCGAGGAGCCAGACCCGGCTGTCGAGTTCCGCGAGCCGCCCCAGCGTCACCGCCTCGTTCCCCGAGCCGCCCGCCCCCGTCAGGAGGTCGTCCAGCGGATCCGGGAGCAGCTTCGCCAGCTCCCCCGTCGCCTCGCCGTCCCACGGCACGAAGAGCCCGATCGGCACCCCGAGCCACACCCCGTTCGGCGCCCCGAGCAGCGCGGCCCCCGCGATGCGCTGGGGATGGGCGTCGCCGATCATCGCGTACAGCGCCGCCGCGAGCCCGGCGAGCACCGCCACGAGCGCCACCGCGACGAGACCGGAGGCGGCGGGCCGCACCACGCGGTGCACGGCGTCCCACCCCCGCGGCAGCGGCGTACGGCGTGAGGCGAGCAGCGCGATCAGCAGGACGCCGATGACCCACACCGCGCCCCCGAGCAGCGTCGGACCCGTGTCCACGGTGAAGCCGACCGCCGCCTTCGCCTGTGCGAGGTCGCCGAGCCGGTCGGGCAGCAGGCCGCCGACGTCACCGAGCCCGTCGGGGAGTTTGTCCGTGATGTCGTCCGGGAGCTGGTCGATCCCCTCGCCGATGCCCTTGTCGATCCCCAGCTGGTCGCCGTCGATCGTGATGATGTCGTGACCCGCCCATGCCAACCCGCCGAGCATCGCCACAAAGAGGACGATCACCGCGCCCGCGCGCGCGGCCAGTTCGGCGGGTGTGATCACAACTCCCGCCGCGCGCAAGGAACGTAGGAAGAAATACGCCAGCAGTACCGCCCCCGCGAGCCCGACGCCCAGCGGCGCGATGTCGATGGCGGTGGTCGCCTCGGCCCCTTCGAGCCCGAACGCCGAGACGTCACCGGACGGGGTGACCGAGCCGCCCACGCCGAGCGCCACCACAGCCGCCGTCATCGGCCCCAGTGACCCCACCGCGTCCGCGCCGAGCAGATGCAGGCCGAGCGCGGCCGTACCGGCCATGCCGACAAGAGCCCAGCTCACGGCGGCGATCGCGGAGAGCAGCACATCGCCCCACCGCACGCCCCGGCCTTCGGCCTGTTTCCCGCCGGTCTCCATGAGGACCCCCCGACTTCCGCCGCGTCGCCCTATTCATGCGAGATGTGCGCAATGCGCATGATCCGTATGCACTCGTGGGCGGTTACTACTCTCCGGGGCGGTTTCTGCCCCGTCAACGGGGCGGTCGCGGAGGCCCGTACGCAGTCTTCACAAGGCCCGACTTTCGGTCAGAGGCCTCCGCCTGAAATAGTTCCTCCCGATGTTCGACATCCCTAGACTCCCCATATGGGGGCTAGCTCGGGGGACAACTCAGTGGGGCTGGAGTGCCGGAACTCGTACTGGAATTGAATGGAAGGACCTGGACGCTCGATCCGTCCAGGTCATACACCCTCGGACGTGATCCGCAGGGAGATCTCGCGCTTGACGACGCCAGGGTGTCCTGGCGTCACGCCACGATCAGCTGGAGCGGCCGCAGTTGGGTCATCGAGGACCACGGCAGCACCAACGGCACCTTTGTGCAGGGCCAGCGGATCCACCAGATGGAAATCGGCCCCGGCTCGGCCGTGAACCTTGGCAACGCGACCGACGGTCCGCGGCTGAATGTGTCCGGCAGCGCGGCGGGCGCCGCCGCCGTGTCCGCGCCGCAGCAGGCCGCTCAGCAGGCACCGGCCCAGCAGGCGCCGCAACACCAGGCACCGCAGCACCACGCGCAGCAGCAGGGCGGACCCGGCTGGGCCGCCAAGGCATCCCAGCAGCAGGCGCCGCAGTACCCGGCGCAGCAGCAGATGCCCCAGCAGCAGGGCTGGCAGCAGCAGCCCCAGCAGCAAGCTCATCACCAGCAGCCTCAGCAGCCTCAGCAGCCTCAGGTCCCGCAGCAGCAGGGCCCCGGTGCGGGTTCCGGCGGTGTCGCGGGGGCCCCGCCGGTCTACGGAGACCGCAGCCCGACGACGTTCCACCAGCTCTCGCTCGGCCGCAAGATGCGCATCGGCCGTGCCCTGGAGAACGAACTGGTCGTCTCCGACCTCCAGGTCTCGCGGCACCACGCCGAGTTCACGGCCACCCCGGACGGCCGCTTCGAGATCCACGATCTCGGCTCGCACAACGGCACGTACATCAACGGTCAGCCGGTCGCGAAGTCGGGCACGGCCCTCATCGGCCCGAACGACATCGTCAGCGTCGGCCACTCGACGTTCCGGCTCGTCGGCGACCGGCTCGAGGAGTTCGTCGACACCGGTGAGATCTCCTTCTCCGCCCGCCACCTCACGGTGACGGTCGACGGCGGCAAGGACATCCTCAAGGACGTCTCCTTCGGCGTCCCGGAGAAGTCGCTCATCGCGGTCATCGGCCCCTCGGGCTCCGGAAAGTCCACCCTGCTCAAGGCGCTCACCGGCTACCGGCCCGCCAACAAGGGTGACGTCCTCTACGACAACCGGAACCTCTACAAGCAGTTCGCCGAGCTGCGCCAGCGCATCGGTCTGGTCCCGCAGGACGACATCCTGCACAAGGAACTGACCGTCAAGAAGGCCCTCAAATACGCCGCCAAGCTGCGCTTCCCCTCGGACACCAGCGAGCAGGAGCGCGAGCAGCGCATCGACGAGGTCCTGCGCGAGCTCAAGCTGGACATCCACAAGGAGAAGAAGGTCACCTCCCTCTCCGGTGGCCAGCGCAAGCGTGTGTCGGTGGCCCTCGAGCTGCTCACCAAGCCGTCGCTGATCTTCCTGGACGAGCCGACCTCCGGCCTCGACCCGGGCATGGACCGCGACGTCATGCAGCTCCTGCGCGGCCTCGCCGACGACGGCCGTACGGTCCTGGTCGTCACGCACTCGGTCGCCGAGCTGGCGATCTGCGACAAGCTCCTGGTGATGGCGCCGGGCGGCTCGGTCGCGTACTTCGGTCCGCCGGAGGAAGCGCTCAACTTCTTCGGCTACCAGACGTGGGCGGATGTCTTCTCGGCGTTCGAGAACTACCGCGACTACGACTGGGCGGGCCGCTGGAAGGGCTCGCAGCACTACCAGATGTACGCCGCCGACATCGACGCCGTGGCCGCGCAGTCGGTCCACATGCCGCCGCCGCAGTCGATCAGGCCGCCCAAGCCGCAGGGCTGGGGCTCGCAGCTGTGGACCCTGATCCGCCGCTACACCTCGGTGATCGCCTCGGACAAGGGCTTCCTTGGCCTGATGGTGATCCTGCCCGCGGTCCTCGGCATCGTCAGCGTCGTCATCCCGGCCGACTTCGGGCTCGGCCCGCCCAAGCCGCCGTCGAAGTTCAACGGCGACGCGGGCACGATCATGCTGATCCTCGCGGTCGGCATGTGCTTCTCGGGCGCGGCCAACTCCGTACGTGAGCTGATCAAGGAACGGGTCATCTACGAACGGGAGCGGGCCACCGGCCTTTCCCGCTCGGCGTACCTGATGTCCAAGGTCATCGTCCTCGGCGTGATCACGGCCTTCCAGGGCGTCATCATCTGCGGCATCGGCTTCGCGACCCGCGACATGCCGGAAGAGGGCCTGATCATGCCCCCGGCCGTCGAGATCTGCCTGGTCATCATCGCCCTGGGCTTCACCTCGATGATGTTCGGCCTTGTCATCTCCTCGCTGGTGAAGACCTCCGAGAAGACCATGCCGCTCCTGGTGATGTTCGCGATCGTCCAGGTCGTCTTCACCGGTGTGCTCTTCCAGGTCTACGGCTCGCCCGGCCTTGAGCAGTTCGCCTGGCTGATGCCCTCGCGCTGGGCCATCGCCGGCGCCGGCGCCACGCTGGACCTGGCGCACCTCATGCCGCCGTGGGACCCGAAGAAGCCGGGCGACCTCGACCCGCTGTGGGAGCACTCGGCAGGACAGTGGGGCATGAACATCACGATCCTGCTCGCGATCGGCGTCATCTGCGGCTTCGCGGTCGCGCGACTGCTGCGCCGCCACGAGCCGGAGGTCATGCGCAAGTAGTCATGTCCGCCCATGGACACGGGCAGGGCAGACGAGAAGGGCGGCACCCCCTGTGGGGTGCCGCCCTTCGGCGTCTGAGGAGCCTCGGCGAAGAGGTCCGTTGATCAGGAGATCAGGCTCAGTAGGCGCCGTTCACGTTGTCCATCGAGCCGTACCTGTCGGCCGCGTAGTTGGCCGCGGCCGTGATGTTGGCGACCGGGTCGTAGATGTTCGTGGACGTGCCCTCGACGTGGTACGCGTTGAACGTGGGCTGGATGACCTGGAGCAGGCCGACCGACGGGGTGCCGTTGATGGCGTTGATGTCCCAGCCGTTCTTGGCGTTCGGGTCGCCCGCGGACTCACGGATGATGTTGCGGTGCAGGCCCTCGTAGGAGCCGGGGATGCCCTTGGCCTTCATGATGTCCAGGGACTGGCGGATCCAGCCGTCGAGGTTGTTGGCGTAGACCGGCTTGCGCGCGGCGGCACGGCTCGCGGCTTCCTTGGCCTTGCGCTCGTCCTCGGCCTTCTTCTTGGCCGCGGCCTCCTCGTCGGCCCGCTTCTTCGCGGCGGCGTCGGCCTCGGCCTTCGCCTTCGCGGCGGCTGCGTCCTTGGCCTGCTTGTCGGCGGTGTTCTGCTGCTTGATGACACCGGCGTGGACGGCCTGCTGGGCGTCGACGTTCTGCTTGAAGGCCACCGGGGCGGCTTCGAGGCTCTGCGTCTGCGTTCCCGCATCGGCGCTGCCCGGCACGAGGGAGAACGCGAGGGCGGCGGCGCCGAGCGTGGCGACACCGGCGATCGTGAACTTCTGGGTCTTGGTCGGCGCGGGGCGACTATGACCAGGGGTGCTGTGCTGGGACATGGCTGATGGACCTCTTCGAATCGCGGAGGTCGCTCTGGCCGGTGGGGGACATTTGCTTCTCCGGCACAAACGCCGCGGTGCGAGACCGCGGCGCCGAGCGACGGGAGCAATTCTTAGCGGGCGCAAAATTCTGTGGCAAAGCAGTGACGTACGAAGCCGGATAGTGGATCAGGGGGTGCGGCGTACGCTTTGACGGCATTGCGCTCCCTGCGGATAAAGGGATATCTCATCCACTAGGGGACTTCGTACGTGACGTGGGTCCTATGCGCGGGCTCACATCGACCACGTAACAACCTCACCAACAGTTGCCGCTGCAATTCTCTGCGTGAGGAAACTCCTCCGGAAGGAGGAGATGCACGTCGCCGAACTCGTGCCACAGGTAGAGACGGCGTACCGCCTCGGCATAACCCCGGTCCACGGCGGCCCGGCCCGCGACCGCCTCCAGCATCAGCAGATGCGAGGCCTGCGGCTCGTGCAGCCCCGTGAGCAGCCCGTCCACCACACGCACACCCCGCTCGGGCGTCACCACGAGCTCCGTACGGCCCGCCGCTGCCCGCACCACCCCGTCGGGCCCCGTGGCGGACTCGACGGCGCGCACGGCCGTCGTACCCACCGCGATGACCCGCCCGCCGCCCGCCCTCGCCGCATTGACCAGCCGTGCCGACGTCTCCGGCACCTCGAAGAGCTCGGGATACGGCGGCTCGTGCGCCTCGGGCGACGCCACCCCCGTATGCAGGACGACCGGCGCGAACTGCACACCCCGGCTCACCAGGCGTGCCACGAGGCCCGCGGTGAACGGCCGCGCCGCACTCGGCATCTCCGCGCTGCCCGTCCCGTCGGCCGACGGCAGCGCGAACACGGTCTGGTGGGCGGAGAGCGGCTGGTCCCTCTCCGTATAGGCGTAACGGATGGGACGCCCGTGCCGCCGCAGCAGCGAGGGCACATCGGCCGACACCCGGGCCCACCACAACCGCCCGCTCCCCGGGGCCAGCGGCTCGTCGAGGACCAGGCGTACGTCCCCGGGGAGCCGCACGACTGAATTCGCGGGCCCGCCCGCGCGCGCCCGCGTGGTGCCCCGGCCGTCCGGATCCCGCAACTCGACGGCCCACCGTCCGTCGTCGCCCCGGGTCGAGAAATGCACCACCACGCGCGCGTGCCCGACGGTTCCGTCGACCGCCGCGGGCAGAGTCCGTGAGGTGTTCACGATCAGCAGGTCCCCGGCCCGCAGCAGCTCGGGCAGGTCGGCGAACGCGTGGTGCGAGACCTCCGTCCCGCGCGACACGAGCAGCCGCACCGCGTCCCTGCTGAGCCCCTGACCCCGCTGCTCGGCGGGCACACGGGCCGACAGCTCGTCGGGCACCCGCACGGCCAGCGTCATCGCGCGTCCAGAAGAGAGGGAGCGGCGTAGCGACCGCTCGGCGGGCGCTCGTCGAGCAGCCGCAGGAAGGAGGGCACCACCGTCTCGGGCGACGGGCGGCCCGAGGCGTCCTCGTCGTCCGGAACGGCAGCCTCGTAGAGATCGGTCCGCATGTCACCGGGATCGACCGCCCACACCCTGATCCCCGGCTCCTCCACGGCAAGGACCGCCGACAGATGATCGAGCGCGGCCTTGGACGCTCCGTACCCGCCCCACGTCTCGTACGCCTCGACGGCCGCGTCGGAGCTGACGTCGACCACCGCCCCCGCCCCCGAGGCCCGCAGCAAGGGCAGCGCCTCCTGGATCAGCCCCAGGGCCGCCACCACATTGGTCTCCAGCGCCTGCCGCAGCCCGTCGAGCGTGAGCTCCTCAAGGCGCACGAGCGGCTCCGCACCCAGCGCGCTCGCGTTGTTCACCAGCAGATCGAGACCGCCCAGCTGGTGCGCGGCGGCCAGCAGATCCGCCCGGTGCCCGGCATCCGTGACATCCCCCGCGACGGCCTCCACGCGCGTGCCGCGTCCCGCCAGGTCCCGTGCGGACGCCGCGGAGTCATCGAGCGCGGCGGCCGTTCTCGCGTCGAGCACCAGATCCCAGCCCCGCCCGGCGAGCGCCGCCCCCAGCGCACGCCCCAGTCCCTTCGAAGCCCCCGTGATGATCGCTACCGGCATGACATCCGTCCCCTCGGGTCGCCCTGGCAGCCGCTTCTCCAGCGGATGACCCCACGGTAGGAACGGACCCGTCCCCGGCGCCTCGTGCGCGGGCCGCATCGGCTCAGGGCCCTTCGGCCTACGCCCACGGCCCTAGGCTCCGGCCGCCACAGGTCCGATACGCGCTGTCACACCCCGCCGGTACGGTGAGGCCATGAGTCAAGGTCACCGGTCCGGCCTGAACGCGGTGAGCTCCGCGCTTCTCGCCATGAGCAGGCAGCTGGAGGTGCGTGACGTCCTCAAGACGATCGTCGCCTCGGCCCGCGAACTGCTCGACGCGGAGTATGCGGCGCTCGGTGTCCCGGACGACCACGGAGGGTTCGCCCAGTTCGTCGTCGACGGCGTCAGCGACGAGCAGTGGCGCGCCATCGGCCCGCTGCCCCGTCAGCACGGCATCCTCGCCGCGATGCTGCACAAGGCCGAGCCCGAGCGCCTCGCCGACGTGCGCACGGACCCGCGCTTCGAGGGCTGGCCGTCCGCGCACCCGGACATGTCCGACTTCCTGGGCCTGCCGATCCGGTACGGGGACGAGACACTCGGCGCGCTCTTCCTCGCCAACAAGCTGCGATCTTCTGGGGGGCGACCCCCAGACCCCCGAAGGCCCGCAAAACCGAATGGCGGTTGCGGCTTCACCGCAGAGGACGAGGAGCTTCTCTCGCTCCTCGCCCAGCACGCCGCGATCGCCCTCACGAACGCCCGGCTCTACGAACGCAGCCGCGAGCTGACCATCGCCGAGGAGCGCTCACGCCTCGCGCACGAACTGCACGATGCCGTCAGCCAGAAGCTGTTCTCGCTGCGCCTGACGGCCCAGGCCGCCGCGGCCCTGGTGGACCGGGATCCCTCGCGCGCCAAGGGCGAACTCCAGCAGGTGGCCGTGCTCGCGGCCGAGGCCGCCGACGAACTGCGCGCTGCCGTCGTGGAGTTGCGCCCCGCGGCCCTGGACGAGGACGGCCTGGTCGCCACCTTGCGCACGCACACACAGGTCCTGGACCGCGCGCACTCGGCCGAAGTCACCTTCGAGAGCGGCGGCATCCGCGCCCTGCCGGCATCCCAGGAGGAGGCGATGCTGCGGGTCGCCCAGGAGGCCCTGCACAATGCCTTGCGCCACTCCGGCGCGGAACGCGTCTGCGTGACCCTGGTGCGTCGCGGAGCGGGAGCCGTGCTGCGCGTCACCGACGACGGCAGCGGCTTCGACCCGCGCGCGATCCGCCGCGCGGGGCGGCACTTGGGCCTGGTCTCCATGCGGGACCGGGCCGGTGGGGTCGGCGGACAGCTGACCGTGGAATCGGAGCCCGGGAAGGGCACGACGATCGAGATGGAGGTTCCCGGTGGCTGACGCTGTGCTCAATCCGAAGACAGGGATCCGGGTGCTGCTGGTCGACGACCACCAGGTGGTCCGCCGCGGTCTGCGTACGTTCTTGGAGGTGCAGGACGACATCGAGGTCGTGGGCGAGGCGTCGGACGGCGCCGAAGGAGTCGAGCAGGCCGAGAAGTTGAAACCGGACGTCGTCCTCATGGACGTCAAGATGCCGGGCATGGACGGCGTCGAGGCGCTGCGCAAGCTCCGCGAACTGGCCAACCCCGCGCGCGTGCTCATCGTCACCAGCTTCACCGAGCAGCGCACGGTCGTCCCGGCCCTGCGCGCGGGCGCCGCAGGGTATGTCTACAAGGACGTCGACCCGGAGGCCCTGGCGGGCGCCATCCGCTCCGTGCACGCGGGGCATGTGCTGCTCCAGCCCGAGGTGGCGGGAGCGCTGCTGTCCCAGGAGGAGGCCAGCACCGGGCAGGGGAGGGGCGGTTCGCTCACCGAGCGGGAGCGCGAGGTCCTGGGGCTGATCGCCGACGGCCGCTCGAACCGCGAGATCGCGCGTGCGCTCGTGCTCTCCGAGAAGACCGTCAAGACCCACGTCTCGAACATCCTGATGAAGCTGGACCTCGCCGACCGCACCCAGGCCGCCCTGTGGGCCGTACGACATGGTGTGACCGGCTGATCCACGCTCCGGCGCACACCGTCAACCGGCAGAACGGAACGTCGTGTTCCGGGCTGAGATTCATACCGTCGTGTGGATGTCCCTCGTTTGGCGCAACCTGTGAGCCGCCCGGCCGTTCTCCAGTGCGTGCTGCGGCGGCTGGCCGCAGCGATCGCAAGGAGGGTCCAGAAGTGAAGAACCTGAAGAAGGCCGCTGCTGTCACGATGGTGGCGGGTGGCCTCGTCGTCGCCGGTGCCGGTCTCGCCTCCGCCACGGGCGGCGCGCACGCGGACGGCAAGGCCGTGAAGTCGCCGGGCGTCGGCTCGGGCAACCTCGTCCAGGCGCCGGTGCACATCCCCGTGAACGCCGTGGGCAACACCGTGTCGGTCATCGGTGCCCTCAACCCGGCCTTCGCGAACAACGGCCTCAACACCTGAGGCACGCCCCAGGCGCAGCAGTGACTACCGGCCTCCCGGGTGCTTCCCCGGGGGGCCGGTCTGCTGTGGCTGTGCCCCGTAAGGGGCGCGGGGCTGTATCGATGTGCGGCTCCGCCGCGTGAGCGCGACAAGCCACGACGCTCCCGCAGTCGACAGTCTCTCCAGAGCACACGGCCCCGGAGCTCCGGCCGACCCCGGGCAGCGGGGCTCAGCCCCGCGTCTGCTCCTCCACGTAAGCGTTATAGGCGGCCACCTGGGCCCGCCGAGCCGTCCGTTCGACCGGACGGAGCGCCGCCCCCCGCGCAGCCATCTCCGAGGCGCTCACGGCCCCGCCATGGCCGTTCTCGAACGCAACCGAGACCAGCAGGCCGACCCGCTGGGCCAGCTCCAACACCCGTACCGCACGCGGCGGGTATCCCGGCGCGAGAGCCTCACGTCCCCGCTCGGCCCGCGCCCGGTACGCGTCCACCGCCGCTTCGGCGACCGGACCCGAGCCCGCGACGTCGAGCTTCGAGAGCACCTCCGTCGCCTCCCGCAGCGCCTCGGCGAGCTCACGCTCCGCCTCGCCCAGCGAGGGCACATCGGCGGGCGGCGCCTCCCGTACCGGCAGGCAGTGCCAGAGGACCTCCACGTGCACATCACCGGCGGGCCCCGCCTCGGACACCTCGGGCACGAAACCGTACGGCGCCCCGTAGGCGACGACGGCCTCCTCCGCCTCAAGGGCTCGCGCGTTGAAGGCGGGCGGCCCGCTCAGGCCGAGCGGATGGCCCGGCGCGGGCAGCGCGAGCCGCAGCCCGGTCACCCCCAGCGTGCGCAATCGTCCGAGGGCGAGCGTGAGACCGACGGGCCCCGACTCGCCGGGGAGACCTTCGACCCGGTGCACGGCGTCGTCGCCGACCATCGCGAGCACCGCGTCGTCCGGCGAGACAAGTCCGGCAAGAAGGGCATTTCCCCATGCTGCCAAGCGTCCTGAGCGTGGTTCCGAGAGCATGCGTACAGCCTAAGGACCGGGCTAAGGGCTGGAGCGCTCGGCCGGTGGCGTAGGTTTTCTCCCAGGGGACTGCGTCCACAGACGCAAGCGACAGCCGAGACTGCAATGGGAGACAACGCGCTCATGAGCGATGTACTGGAGCTGGAGGACGTATCCGTGGTCCGCGAGGGCCGGGCTCTGGTGGACCAGGTCTCCTGGTCGGTCAAGGAGGGTGAGCGATGGGTCATCCTCGGGCCGAACGGCGCGGGCAAGACCACCCTCCTGAACGTCGCGTCCAGCTACCTCTACCCGAGCACCGGCACCGCCACCATCCTCGGCGAGACCCTCGGGAAGCCCGGCACGGACGTCTTCGAGCTCCGCCCGCGCATCGGCGTCGCCGGCATCGCGATGGCCGAGAAGCTACCCAAGGGCCAGACCGTGCTCCAGACGGTGCTCACGGCGGCGTACGGCATGACGGCCGGCTGGCACGAGGACTACGAGGACGTCGACGAGCAGCGCGCCCGCGCCTTCCTCGACCGCCTCGGCATGACCGACTACCTGGACCGCAAGTTCGGCACCCTCTCCGAGGGCGAGCGCAAGCGCACCCTGATCGCGCGCGCCCTGATGACGGACCCCGAGCTGCTCCTCCTCGACGAGCCCGCCGCGGGCCTCGACCTCGGCGGCCGCGAAGACCTCGTACGCCGCCTCGGCCGCCTCGCCCGCGACCCGATCGCCCCCTCGATGATCATGGTCACGCACCACGTCGAGGAGATCGCCCCCGGCTTCACCCACGTCCTCATGATCCGCCAGGGCAAGATCATGGCCGCGGGCCCGCTGGAGCTCGAACTGACCTCCCGCAATCTCTCCCTCTGCTTCGGACTGCCCCTGGTGGTCGAGGAGCGGGGCGAGCGCTGGAGTGCGCAGGGTCTCCCGCTCGGCTGACACCGGCGCGAACGGCCGGGCCCGCTCCGGCCGATGGATCACGTGCCCTGTGCGGGAAGGTCCCGCGGTCCTACCATGACCATGTGGACATCGACGCATGGGTGTGGTGGCTGATCGGCGCCGCCGCGCTCGGAATCCCGCTCGTACTGACCGCGATGCCGGAGTTCGGCATGCTCTCCGTGGGCGCCGTCGCGGGCGCCGTGACCGCGGGCCTCGGCGGCGGCACCGTACTCCAAGTCATCGTCTTCGCCGCGGTGTCGGTCGCGCTCATCGCGGTCGTACGCCCCGTGGCGGCGCGCCACCGCTCCCAACGGCCCGAACTGGCCACGGGAGTGGACGCGTTGAGGGGCAGGACGGCCGTCGTCCTGGAACGGGTCGACGCCTCAGGGGGCCGGATCAAGCTCGCCGGCGAGATCTGGTCGGCCCGCTCGCTCGACACCTCGCAGAGCTACGAGGCGGGACGCGAGGTGGATGTCGTCGAGATCGACGGAGCGACCGCCGTCGTCATGTGACGGCCGTCGTCAGGTGAATGCACCACGGGGTGTGCGACGGTCTGACAGACTCGACCAGCAAGATCTTCACGGGGGCGGGTGCAGGCTCCGCGGATCTTCCGGGAACACCGAGCAAGAGGGGTACGGGGAACAACGATGCAACCAATCATCATCGTCCTGATCATTCTGGTGGTGCTGGTATTCATCGCCCTGATCAAGACGATCCAGGTGATCCCGCAGGCCAGCGCGGCGATCGTCGAGCGCTTCGGCCGCTACACACGCACACTGAACGCGGGCCTGAACATCGTCGTCCCGTTCATCGACTCGATCCGCAACCGCATCGACCTCCGTGAACAGGTCGTCCCCTTCCCGCCCCAGCCGGTGATCACCCAGGACAACCTCGTGGTGAACATCGACACCGTCATCTACTACCAGGTGACCGACGCCCGCGCCGCGACGTACGAAGTCGCCAGCTACATCCAGGCGATCGAGCAGCTCACCGTCACCACCCTGCGCAACATCATCGGTGGCATGGACCTGGAGCGGACCCTGACCTCCCGTGAGGAGATCAACGCGGCGCTGCGCGGTGTCCTCGACGAGGCCACCGGCAAGTGGGGCATCCGCGTCAACCGCGTCGAGCTCAAGGCGATCGAGCCGCCGACCTCCATCCAGGACTCGATGGAGAAGCAGATGCGCGCCGACCGAGACAAGCGCGCCGCGATCCTCCAGGCAGAAGGTGTCCGGCAGTCGGAGATCCTGCGCGCCGAAGGTGAGAAGCAGTCCGCGATCCTGCGCGCCGAAGGTGAGGCCAAGGCCGCGGCCCTGCGCGCCGAGGGCGAGGCCCAGGCGATCCGCACGGTCTTCGAGTCCATCCACGCGGGAGACCCGGACCAGAAGCTCCTCTCCTACCAGTACCTCCAGATGCTCCCGAAGATCGCCGAGGGCGACGCGAACAAGCTCTGGATCGTCCCCAGCGAGATCGGCGACGCCCTCAAGGGCCTCGGCGGCGCGCTCGGCAACTTCAATCCCATGGGCGGCGGCTCGGGCGGCGCCCCCAAGGAGCGCCGCGAACAACCGCCGATCGACTGAGAGCCCCGAAGGGGCGCGGGAACTGCGCGCTCAGCCAAGAACAACCCGCACGCGGCTACGCGGCAGACGTCGCCAGCCAACCCGGCAGCGTCGCCAACCCGTCCCGGCCGAGCGCCAGCAACATCGCATCCGCGGGAGTCGGCTCAAAGGGCTGCCGCAACAACGGCATCCCGGCCTCCTCGGGGGTGCGGTCAGCCTTGCGGTGATTGTCCGCCGCGCACGAAGCGACCGTGTTCAGCCAGGAGTCCCTGCCGCCCTGCGCTCGCGGCACCACGTGGTCCACGGTCGTCGCCCGCCTCCCGCAGTACGCGCACCGGTGCTGGTCCCTCACGAGAACACCGCGCCGCGACCACGGAGCCTGTCTTCGGAACGGCACCCGTACATACCTGGAGAGCCTGATCACCCGCGGCACCGGTATGTCGACCGCCGCCGCGCGCACACGGAGTCCGGGGTGGGCCTGCTCCACGACGGCCTTGTCGCTGAGGACCAGCACGACGGCACGGTTCAGCGTCACCGTCGACAGCGGCTCGAAGCTCGCGTTCAGCACCAGCGTGTCCCGCATTTCGCCCACCTCCCGTATGCACACCGACCCACCCCCTGGCGGGCTGGGATCAACTCTGGCCGGGCACGCCGAGATGGACAACGCAATAAAAAATGCCCGCCCCTGATCACTTCCATGACCAGGGGCGGGCAAACGTTCAGTGAACGCTCAGCTACCGGCGGGAGCCGCGTACTCGGCGAGCACCTGCGCGCGCCCGAGCGTGTGGAACCGGAGATTGAATCCGATGACGGCGGGCGAAGCGTCGGAGTCCGGCCCGAGCTTCTCCTGGTCCACCGCGTACACGGTGAACACATAACGGTGCGCCGGGTCGCCGGGCGGCGGCGCCGCGCCCCCGAACTCCTTCGTCCCGTAGTCGTTCCGCACCTGCACCGCGCCCTCGGGCAGTCCCTCGAACTTGCCGCTGCCCGCACCGGTGGGCAGCTCGGTCACCGACACCGGGATGTCGATGACGGACCAGTGCCAGAACCCGCTGCCCGTGGGCGCGTCCGGGTCGAAGCAGGTCACGGCGAAGCTCTTGGTCTCCGGCGGGAAGCCCTCCCACCGCAGGTGCGGCGAGGTGTTCCCGGCCGCATGGACCTGAGCGTCCTTAAGGACCGCCCCCGGCTCGAAGTCCTCGCTCACGACCGTGAACGACGCCACGGGCGGATGGAAGTCATGGGGAAGCGGCGGCCTCTTGAGCTCGGTCACGTCGGCACCTCCTGGTTGGTTCCTGATCGGCGGTAGCTCTGCAGCTCTTCCGTACCGAGCCTAGAACCAGTTGCGCTTGCTGCCGACCTGGGACAGCCACTCGTTGAGGTAAGCCGCCCAGTCAGTGCCCTGGAAGTCATTGAGCCCGACCTTGAACGACCGGAACGAGTCGCTGCCCTCACTGAAGAGACCCGGCTTCTTGTCCATCTCCAGGATGACGTCCATCTCGCGGTCGTCGGCCACGAAGCTCAACTCGACCTGGTTCAGGCCGCGGTACTGCTGCGGCGGGAAGAACTCGATCTCCTGGTAGAACGGCAGCTTCTGACGCGTGCCGCGGATGTGCCCGCGCTCCATGTCGGCGCTCTTGAAGCGGAAGCCCAGCTGGATGAAGGCGTCCAGGATGGCCTGCTGCGCCGGCAGCGGGTGCACGTTGACCGGGTCCAGGTCACCGGAGTCCACGGCCCGCGCGATCTCGAGCTCGGTGGTCACACCGATGTTCATCCCGCGCAGCTGCTGCCCGTCGATGGAGGTGATCGGCGTCTCCCAGGGGATCTCGAGGCCGAACGGCACCGCGTGCACCTGGCCCGCCTGGAGCGTGAAGGCCCCACCGAGGCGCAGCTTCGTGAACTCGATGTCCTGCTTCGTCTCCTGGTCGTTGCCCTCGACCTCGACCCGCGCCTGAAGACCGACGGACAGACCCTCGATCTCCTGGTCCACGGATCCGCCCTGGATCCGCACCTCACCCTGGACGACACCACCGGGTACGACATTGACCTCGGTCAGCACCGTCTCCACCGAGGCACCGCCGGCCCCCAGACTCGCAAGCAGCTTCTTGAACCCCATGACTCTCCTCCCCAGGCCCCGCCTGTGGTTCGACTCGACTCGACTTGAATCCTTGATCCATACAAACGCGGTGAACCCACGTCCGGTTCCGCGTCCTCACCCTGGCAATCGGTACGGCCGGTGACCACCCACCCGTACAGAGCGTCTCCATTAGGCTCGGACGCCATGATCGAGGCCCTTGACCGTACGCCCCTCACACGTGACTTCTTCGAGCGCCCTGTCCTCGACGTGGCCCCGGATCTGTTGGGCCGCGTTCTCGTCCGCACCTCACCGGACGGTCCGATCGAGCTGCGCCTGACAGAGGTGGAGGCGTACGCGGGCGAGGCCGATCCCGGATCACATGCCTATCGCGGCCCCACCGCCCGCAACAGCGTGATGTTCGGTCCGCCCGGACACGCGTACGTCTACTTCACCTACGGCATGTGGCACTGCCTCAACGTGGTGTGCGGCCCGGAGGGCAAGGCGAGCGGAGTCCTGCTGAGGGCCGGTGAGATCACGACCGGCGCCGAGATCGCCCGCAAACGTCGACTCTCGGCCCGCAACGACAGGGAACTGGCCAAAGGCCCGGCCCGCCTGGCCACAGCCCTTGACGTGGACCGAAGCCTGAACGGCACCGACCTCTGCGCGGGCCAGGACGCTCCTCTCACCCTCCTTACGGGCACCCCCGTCCGCTCCGACCAGGTCAGCAACGGTCCCCGCACGGGAGTCGGCGGCGACGGAGCCGTCCACCCCTGGCGCTTCTGGACCCCCAACGACCCGACGGTGAGCCCTTATCGGGCCCATACGCCCCGACGCCGCCGAACTTGACGCGGCCCATGGCGGACCGTAATGTGGCCCGAGCCGCTTGACCCGGGTACGGCAATCTGCCAGCAGCCGGAAGCGGCCAACCACTACCTACGACTTCCCCTCAGCGGGGGCGAATTTGGCGTGCTCGCATGCCTGAATTCGAACTCGCGGAACTCGATTATGAGTTGCCGAGGGAATCCGCTAACGTAGTGAACACGCCGAAAGGCAAAGGCCCTCCAACGGCCACCGGAAATGAAATCCGAACCGGAAACGGAACGGAAAACGGATCTGGTAAGGTTGGAAACACGAAATACCGAAGGGAAGCGCCCGGAGGAAAGCCCGAGAGGGTGAGTACAAAGGAAGCGTCCGTTCCTTGAGAACTCAACAGCGTGCCAAAAGTCAACGCCAGATATGTTGATACCCCGTCTCCGGCCGTCATGGTCGGGACGAGGTTCCTTTGAAGAAAACATCAGCGAGGACGCTGTGAACCGGAAGATTATTCCTCTTCCTGGTTCCGCTCAACGCGGATGTGCACCCGATTACGGGTAAACATTCACGGAGAGTTTGATCCTGGCTCAGGACGAACGCTGGCGGCGTGCTTAACACATGCAAGTCGAACGATGAAGCCCTTCGGGGTGGATTAGTGGCGAACGGGTGAGTAACACGTGGGCAATCTGCCCTGCACTCTGGGACAAGCCCTGGAAACGGGGTCTAATACCGGATGATATCCCCTCTCGCATGGGAGGGGGTTGAAAGCTCCGGCGGTGCAGGATGAGCCCGCGGCCTATCAGCTAGTTGGTGAGGTAGAAGCTCACCAAGGCGACGACGGGTAGCCGGCCTGAGAGGGCGACCGGCCACACTGGGACTGAGACACGGCCCAGACTCCTACGGGAGGCAGCAGTGGGGAATATTGCACAATGGGCGAAAGCCTGATGCAGCGACGCCGCGTGAGGGATGACGGCCTTCGGGTTGTAAACCTCTTTCAGCAGGGAAGAAGCGAAAGTGACGGTACCTGCAGAAGAAGCGCCGGCTAACTACGTGCCAGCAGCCGCGGTAATACGTAGGGCGCAAGCGTTGTCCGGAATTATTGGGCGTAAAGAGCTCGTAGGCGGCTTGTCACGTCGGTTGTGAAAGCCCGGGGCTTAACCCCGGGTCTGCAGTCGATACGGGCAGGCTAGAGTGTGGTAGGGGAGATCGGAATTCCTGGTGTAGCGGTGAAATGCGCAGATATCAGGAGGAACACCGGTGGCGAAGGCGGATCTCTGGGCCATTACTGACGCTGAGGAGCGAAAGCGTGGGGAGCGAACAGGATTAGATACCCTGGTAGTCCACGCCGTAAACGGTGGGAACTAGGTGTTGGCGACATTCCACGTCGTCGGTGCCGCAGCTAACGCATTAAGTTCCCCGCCTGGGGAGTACGGCCGCAAGGCTAAAACTCAAAGGAATTGACGGGGGCCCGCACAAGCAGCGGAGCATGTGGCTTAATTCGACGCAACGCGAAGAACCTTACCAAGGCTTGACATATACCGGAAAGCATCAGAGATGGTGCCCCCCTTGTGGTCGGTATACAGGTGGTGCATGGCTGTCGTCAGCTCGTGTCGTGAGATGTTGGGTTAAGTCCCGCAACGAGCGCAACCCTTGTTCTGTGTTGCCAGCATGCCCTTCGGGGTGATGGGGACTCACAGGAGACTGCCGGGGTCAACTCGGAGGAAGGTGGGGACGACGTCAAGTCATCATGCCCCTTATGTCTTGGGCTGCACACGTGCTACAATGGCAGGTACAATGAGCTGCGAAGCCGCGAGGCGGAGCGAATCTCAAAAAGCCTGTCTCAGTTCGGATTGGGGTCTGCAACTCGACCCCATGAAGTCGGAGTTGCTAGTAATCGCAGATCAGCATTGCTGCGGTGAATACGTTCCCGGGCCTTGTACACACCGCCCGTCACGTCACGAAAGTCGGTAACACCCGAAGCCGGTGGCCCAACCCCTTGTGGGAGGGAGCTGTCGAAGGTGGGACTGGCGATTGGGACGAAGTCGTAACAAGGTAGCCGTACCGGAAGGTGCGGCTGGATCACCTCCTTTCTAAGGAGCATCTAGATTCCGCAAGGAATCCAGAGCCACTACGTCGGCAAATGTTCGACGGTGGTTAGCTCATGGGTGGAACGTTGACTATTCGGCACGATCGGTGAGGGACTGTAAGTACTGCTTCGGCGTGGAAAACAGATTCTTGATTGGTCGGGCCGGGCACGCTGTTGGGTATCTGAAGGTATGGCCGTAAGGCTGCCTTCACTGCCGACCCCGGTGTACTCACTGGTTCCCAGTGGGGTGACGGGTGGTTGGTCGTTGTTTGAGAACTGCACAGTGGACGCGAGCATCTGTGGCCAAGTTTTTAAGGGCGCACGGTGGATGCCTTGGCACCAGGAACCGATGAAGGACGTGGGAGGCCACGATAGTCCCCGGGGAGTCGTCAACCAGGCTTTGATCCGGGGGTTTCCGAATGGGGAAACCCGGCAGTCGTCATGGGCTGTCACCCGCTGCTGAACACATAGGCAGTGTGGAGGGAACGCGGGGAAGTGAAACATCTCAGTACCCGCAGGAAGAGAAAACAACCGTGATTCCGGGAGTAGTGGCGAGCGAAACCGGATGAGGCCAAACCGTATACGTGTGAGACCCGGCAGGGGTTGCGTGTGCAGGGTTGTGGGATCTCTCTTTCACAGTCTGCCGGCTGTGAGACGAGTCAGAAACCGTTGGTGTAGGCGAAGGACATGCGAAAGGTCCGGCGTAGAGGGTAAGACCCCCGTAGTCGAAACATCAACGGCTCGTTTGAGAGACACCCAAGTAGCACGGGGCCCGAGAAATCCCGTGTGAATCTGGCGGGACCACCCGTTAAGCCTAAATATTCCCTGGTGACCGATAGCGGATAGTACCGTGAGGGAATGGTGAAAAGTACCGCGGGAGCGGAGTGAAATAGTACCTGAAACCGTGTGCCTACAAGCCGTGGGAGCGTCGCGCATTGAGTTTACTCAATGCGTCGTGACTGCGTGCCTTTTGAAGAATGAGCCTGCGAGTTTGCGGTGCGTTGCGAGGTTAACCCGTGTGGGGAAGCCGTAGCGAAAGCGAGTCCGAATAGGGCGATTTAGTAGCGCGCTCAAGACCCGAAGCGGAGTGATCTAGCCATGGGCAGGTTGAAGCGGCTGTAAGAGGTCGTGGAGGACCGAACCCACCAGGGTTGAAAACCTGGGGGATGACCTGTGGTTAGGGGTGAAAGGCCAATCAAACTCCGTGATAGCTGGTTCTCCCCGAAATGCATTTAGGTGCAGCGTCGTGTGTTTCTTGCCGGAGGTAGAGCACTGGATAGGCGATGGGCCCTACCGGGTTACTGACCTTAGCCAAACTCCGAATGCCGGTAAGTGAGAGCGCGGCAGTGAGACTGTGGGGGATAAGCTCCATGGTCGAGAGGGAAACAGCCCAGAGCATCGACTAAGGCCCCTAAGCGTACGCTAAGTGGGAAAGGATGTGGAGTCGCAGAGACAACCAGGAGGTTGGCTTAGAAGCAGCCACCCTTGAAAGAGTGCGTAATAGCTCACTGGTCAAGTGATTCCGCGCCGACAATGTAGCGGGGCTCAAGCGTACCGCCGAAGTCGTGTCATTCCAGCGTATAGGGCCAACGCCTGCTGGGATGGGTAGGGAGCGTCGTGTGCCGGGTGAAGCTGCAGCGGAAGCTAGTGGTGGACGGTTCACGAGTGAGAATGCAGGCATGAGTAGCGATACATACGTGAGAAACGTGTGCGCCGATTGACTAAGGGTTCCTGGGTCAAGCTGATCTGCCCAGGGTAAGTCGGGACCTAAGGCGAGGCCGACAGGCGTAGTCGATGGATAACCGGTTGATATTCCGGTACCCGCTGTGAAGCGTCAAACATCGAGCCCATTAATGCTAAGGCCGTGAAGCCGTCCTGGAGCCTTCGGGCAAAGGGAAGTGGTGGAGCCGCCGACCCAAGGTGGTAGTAGGTGAGTGATGGGGTGACGCAGGAAGGTAGTCCAGCCCGGGCGGTGGTAGTCCCGGGGTAAGGGTGTAGCCCGTCATCTAGGTAAATCCGGATGACATGTGGGTGAGACCTGATGCCGAGCCGATTGTGGTGAAGTGGATGATCCTATGCTGTCGAGAAAAGCCTCTAGCGAGTTTCATGGCGGCCCGTACCCTAAACCGACTCAGGTGGTCAGGTAGAGAATACCGAGGCGTTCGGGTGAACTATGGTTAAGGAACTCGGCAAAATGCCCCCGTAACTTCGGGAGAAGGGGGGCCATCTTTGGTGATCGGATTTACTCCGTGAGCTGGGGGTGGCCGCAGAGACCAGCGAGAAGCGACTGTTTACTAAAAACACAGGTCCGTGCGAAGCCGTAAGGCGATGTATACGGACTGACGCCTGCCCGGTGCTGGAACGTTAAGGGGACCGGTTAGTGCACTTTCGGGTGTGCGAAGCTGAGAACTTAAGCGCCAGTAAACGGCGGTGGTAACTATAACCATCCTAAGGTAGCGAAATTCCTTGTCGGGTAAGTTCCGACCTGCACGAATGGCGTAACGACTTCTCGACTGTCTCAACCATAGGCCCGGTGAAATTGCACTACGAGTAAAGATGCTCGTTTCGCGCAGCAGGACGGAAAGACCCCGGGACCTTTACTACAGTTTGATATTGGTGTTCGGTTCGGCTTGTGTAGGATAGGTGGGAGACTTTGAAGCGGGCACGCCAGTGTTCGTGGAGTCAACGTTGAAATACCACTCTGGTCGTGCTGGATGTCTAACCTGGGTCCGTGATCCGGATCAGGGACAGTGTCTGATGGGTAGTTTAACTGGGGCGGTTGCCTCCTAAAGAGTAACGGAGGCGCCCAAAGGTTCCCTCAGCCTGGTTGGTAATCAGGTGTTGAGTGTAAGTGCACAAGGGAGCTTGACTGTGAGACCGACGGGTCGAGCAGGGACGAAAGTCGGGACTAGTGATCCGGCGGTGGCTTGTGGAAGCGCCGTCGCTCAACGGATAAAAGGTACCCCGGGGATAACAGGCTGATCTTCCCCAAGAGTCCATATCGACGGGATGGTTTGGCACCTCGATGTCGGCTCGTCGCATCCTGGGGCTGGAGTCGGTCCCAAGGGTTGGGCTGTTCGCCCATTAAAGCGGTACGCGAGCTGGGTTTAGAACGTCGTGAGACAGTTCGGTCCCTATCCGCTGTGCGCGTAGGAATATTGAGAAGGGCTGTCCCTAGTACGAGAGGACCGGGACGGACGAACCTCTGGTGTGCCAGTTGTCCTGCCAAGGGCATGGCTGGTTGGCTACGTTCGGAAAGGATAACCGCTGAAAGCATCTAAGCGGGAAGCCTGCTTCGAGATGAGTATTCCCACCCCCTTTGAGGGGTTAAGGCTCCCAGTAGACGACTGGGTTGATAGGCCAGATCTGGAAGCCCGGCAACGGGTGGAGGTGACTGGTACTAATAGGCCGAGGGCTTGTCCTCAGTTGCTCGCGTCCACTGTGTTAGTTCTGAAACAACGAACAGTTGTGTCGGCTGAACAGCTACACCACTTAATTGAAGAGTGTGCTTGTTCGCTGCCCTGTTTGAGATCCCGCTTTTGCGCGGGATATTTCATAGGGTTTCGGTGGTCATAGCGTGAGGGAAACGCCCGGTTACATTCCGAACCCGGAAGCTAAGCCTCAAAGCGCCGATGGTACTGCAGGGGGGACCCTGTGGGAGAGTAGGACGCCGCCGAACAATCTTTGGAGGACCCCTGGTCCCAGCGTCCACGCTGGGACCAGGGGTCCTTTTTGTTTTGTCGAAGCGCGCCGGCTACCCGGCTGCGCAAGAATGACTGCGGTACCGAAGACTAGGAGTCACCGATGTCCACCAACTCTCCCGACGAGCGACCGGAGCGCGAGCAGCGCGGCCGGGACGGTGGCGACCGGGGCGGATACCGTGGCGGCGCACCGCGCCGTGACGACCGCAGCGGTGGTGGGCGGCCTCCGTTCCGCCGCGACGACCGCCCCACCTCCGGTGGCCCCCGCCGCGACGACCGTGACCGGGGCGCTCCTCGTCGCGACGACCGTGGCGGTTTCCGCCGCGACGACAACCGCGGGGGCGGTGGTGACCGCGGCGGGTTCCGTCGTGATGACCGCTCGACTTCCGGTGCTCCGCGTCGTGACGACCGTGGTGGCGACCGTCCCCCGTTCCGTCGTGATGACCGCTCGACTTCCGGTGCCCCGCGACGTGACGACCGTGGTGGTGACCGCGGTGGCTTCCGTCGTGACGACAACCGCGGTGGCGGTGGCGACCGCGGTGGGTTCCGTGGTCGCGATGACCGTGACGGCGGGCGTCCTCCGTTCCGTCGTGACGACCGTTCGACCTCTGGTGCTCCGCGTCGTGACGACCGTGGTGGCGACCGTCCCCCGTTCCGTCGTGATGACCGCTCGACTTCCGGTGCCCCGCGCCGCGACGACCGCAGTGGTGGCGGCGACCGTCTCCCGTTCCGTCGTGACGATCGCCGGGATGACCGGCGTGACGACCGTGGCGGTGACCGTGGTGGCTTCCGCCGTGATGACAACCGTGGTGGCGGCGACCGCGGTGGGTTCCGTCGTGACGGGGATCGTCCCGGGTTCAAGCGTGATGACCGGCGCGATGACAACCGTGGCGGCGGTGACCGTGGCGGCTTCCGTCGCGATGACCGTGGCAACGATCGCGGTGCCGACCGCGGTGGTGACCGTGGCGGCTTCCGTCGCGACGACCGCCGTGATGATCGCCGGGATGACCGGTCCCGTGGTGGCGATCGTCCCGCTTTCCAGCGCGATGACCGGCGTGACGACAACCGTGGCGGCGGTGACCGCGGTGGCTTCCGTCGTGACGACCGCTCGACTTCCGGTGCGCCGCGCCGTGACGACCGTGGCGGTGACCGCGGTGGTTTCCGTCGCGATGACCGTGGCAGCGACCGCGGTGCCGATCGCGGTGGTGACCGTGGTGGCTTCCGTCGTGATGACAACCGTGGTGGCGGCGGTGGCGGCTTCCGTGGCCGTGACGACCGTGGGCCGCGTCGTGACGACAGCCGTGGTGGGCGTCCCAGTGGTGGCGGGTTCCGTGGGCGCGACGACCGGCGTGACGGCGACCGCGGTGGGTACCGCGGGCGCGACGACCGTGACCGCGAGCCCATCAAGCGGCTGCCGATCCCCGATGACGTCACGGGTCACGAGATCGACAAGGACGTACAGCAGGAGCTGCAGAGCCTTCCCAAGGGGCTCGCTGAGGACGTCGCCAGGAACCTGGTGATGGTCGCCAACCTCATCGACGACGACCCCGAGCAGGCCTACGCCTACTCGCGGATCGCGCTGCGGCTCGCCTCGCGCGTCGCCGCCGTACGAGAGGCCGCGGGCTTCGCCGCCTACGCGGTGCAGAAGTACAGCGAGGCGCTCGCCGAGTTCCGGGCCGCCCGTCGGATGACCGGCAGCGTCGAGCTCTGGCCCGTCATGGCGGACTGCGAGCGCGGTCTTGGCCGGCCCGAGAAGGCGCTGGACATGGCCGGTGCGCCCGAGGTGCAGAAGCTGGACAAGCCGGGGCAGGTCGAGATGCGTCTCGTCGCCGCCGGTGCGCGGCGTGACCTGGGGCAGATCGATGCCGCCATCGTCACCCTGCAGGGTCCCGAGCTGGGGTCGAACTCCGTCCAGCCGTGGACCGCGCGGCTGCGCTACGCGTACGCCGACGCGCTGCTCGCCGCCGGCCGCGAGGACGAGTCGCGCGAATGGTTCGCGAAGGTCATCGAGTCCGACAAGGACGGCAGCACCGACGCGTCGGACCGCCTTGCCGAGCTGGACGGTGTCGAGTTCGTCGACGTCATGGAGGGTGACGAGCCGGCGCCGGTGTCGGAGCCCGTGGTCACCGACGACGTCACTCCCGTCCAGGAGGACGACGACGAGGACGACGAGGACGATGACGACGTCGACGAAGCCGACGACGAAGCGGACGACGACAAGGTCTGAGCGCTGACCTAGTCGCAGACGATGGGCGGGACCCCACCAGGGGTCCCGCCCATCGTCGTATCCGGATGATTCAGAAGTCGAGGCTGCGCAGGACCAGGCCCGATGCCGGCTTGGGGCCGAAGGACGTGGACTTGCGGGGCATCGTGACGCCCTGGCGGGCCAGGTCGCGTACGACTTCTTCGCGGACCGGGTGCATCAGGACGGCCGTACCGCCGTCGCGTTCCGCCTTCTCCACGGTCGCGGCGGTGTCGTGGATGTACGCGATGTACTCCGGGGCGTCCGGGATCTTCCAGATGTGGTCGAGGAGCGTGGAGTGCAGGACCGTCGCGTCCAGCGTGCGCCAGGCCTCCGGCGGGTCGGCCGGGATCGTACGGGCGAGGAGGTCCGGGGACGGGCGGTCGATGAGGTGGAAGCCTCCGTCACCCGCCAGGAGGAAGGCGTTGCTTTCGGTCGCGGCCTCGGCCAGGGCTTCGAGAGCGCTCGGCAGCGGGCCTTCGACGGTGCGTATGCGGAAGGAGTCCGCGAGGGCCGCGAGGGCGTCGGGGACCGGGAGCCGGTGCAGGTAGCGGTGGATGGCGCGGACGCGGAGCGGGTAGCGCGCGGTATCCACCAGGAGGACCAGGCCGCGGTCCCACGGGCTGGGCGACGGGTGCTCGGAGCGCAGCCGGAGATTGGTCGCCCAGCGGTGGTGCCCGTCCGCGATCAGGGCCTGGTGGTGGGAGAGATCTGACTGGATCTCGGCGAGATCGGCGGGGTCGGTGACCGCCCACAGGCGGTGGCTGAAGCCGTCCTCCGTGGTCGTCGACAAGAGAGGCTTGTTCAGTACGGTGCGCTCGACGACGGCCGTCGCGCCCGTGGCGTCGCCGTTCGAGCGGTACGTCAGGAGCAGCGGTTCGAGGTTGGCGTTCGTCGCGCGCATCAGGCCCGCGCGGTCCTCCACGACGTGGGGCATGACGCCTTCGTGGGGCAGGACGATGCCGTCGTCCGCCTCGGAGAGGCGCAGGGCGCCGATGACGCCGCGCTGAAGGATGTCGGCGTCGCGCTGCTCGTAGACGTAGAGGCGGGGCTCCGGGTCGGGCGCGAGGATGCCCTGGGAGAGCCAGGCGTGCAGGGTCTCGGCTGCCTGTTCGTTGCGGGCCGCCGGTGTGGTGGCCTGGGGGAGGATCAGCCGGACGATGTTGTGCGGGTCGGCGGACTCCAGGTGGAGCAGGCCGTCGGGCCGTACGACCACGTCGTACGGCGGGGACGTCACGGCGGCTAGGCTGCCGACCCGCTCGGGGACGTAGCGAATGCCTCGGAACGGGATCAGATCGAGGCCTTGGTCGTCGGTATGACCCGCTGTGTTCATTGCTGCATCGTATGTGTGTCAGTGGCATAAGCGATGATCGGGGGAGTGGGATCGATCGAGGAGCGATGCGTAATGAGCCAGACCGTCAGGACGCGGCCCGAAGGCAGCCGGAATGTGCTGAGCGAGGCGTATGACACGGCGCTGCTCGACCTGGACGGGGTGGTGTACGCGGGAGGGCACGCGATCGCGCACGCCGTCGAGTCGCTCGGGACGGCCAGGGCGGGCGGCATGCATCTCGCGTACGTGACGAACAACGCGCTGCGAACGCCGGACGCGGTGGCGGAGCATCTGACGGAGCTCGGCATTCCGACCGGAGCCGCGGACGTCATCACGTCCGCGCAGGCCGCTGCGCGACTGGTGAGCGAGCAAGTCCCCGCGGGGGCACGGGTGTTGGTGATCGGCGGGGAAGGGCTGCGGGTCGCCCTGCGCGAGCGCGGCCTCGAGCCGGTGGACTCGGCCGACGACGGGCCGGTGGCGGTCGTGCAGGGGTATGGCGGGCCCGACATGGCGTGGGGGCGCTTCGGCGAGGCCTGTTACGCGATCGCGCGCGGGGTGCCGTGGTTCGCGTCCAACACGGACCTGACGATTCCCAGTGCGCGGGGCATCGCGCCGGGCAATGGCGCGGCGGTCGAGGTCGTACGCATCGCGACGGGCGCGGAGCCGCAGGTGGCGGGCAAGCCGCTGCCTCCGATGCACCGCGAGACGATCCTGCGGACGGGCGCCGAGCGGCCGTTGGTCGTGGGGGACCGGCTCGACACGGACATCGAGGGCGCGTTCAACGGCGAGGTGGACTCGCTGCTCGTCCTGACCGGGGTCACGGACGGCGCCCAGCTGCTCGCGGCCCCGCCCGAGCACCGGCCGACGTACGTGGACGCGGACCTGCGCGGCATGCTGACCGGTCAGCCCGAGGTGACCCCGGCGGAGGGCGGCTTCGGCTGCGGCGGGTGGACGGCGTCGGCGCGAGGGCAGGAGCTGGTGCTCGACGGCGAGGGCGACGCGATGGACGGGCTGCGCGCGCTGTGCGCGGCGGCGTGGACGGAGGCGGGGGACGGCGTGTGCACGCTGGACGGGGAGAAGGCGTTGGCGCGGCTGGGGGTGTAGCTGCCTGGGCGGCCAGCCACCCGCAGTCAGCAGTCAGCAGTCAGCAGCCCGCAGTCAGCAGCCCGCCACCCGCAGCCAGCAGTCAGCCGCCCGCAGTCAGCAGCCCGCCACCCGCAGCCCGCCACCCGCAGTCAGCAGCCCGCCGCCCGCAGCCAGCAGTCAGCCGCCCGCCTCATGGCGAAGCCCCGACCGGGGTGTGGGCGGGGCTTCGGCATGGCATGGGACAGGTGGTCAGGCCGTTTCGTTGCGGTCGATCAGCTCGTCCGTGGTGGTGCCCTTGCGCCAGTAGCCGGAGAACGAGATGCGCTTGCGGTCGAAGCCGCGGTCGCTCACCAGGTGGCGGCGTACGGTCTTGACCGTCGCGGACTCGCCCGTGACCCAGGCGTACGGGGTGCCCGAAGGCAGCTCCGCGGCACGGATCGCCGACGGCGTCGAGCCCTCCTCCGTGAGCCAGGTGATCTCGGCGTCGGCCTTCGTCGGCAGCTCCTGCTTGTCCGCCAGGTCGTGGACCTCGATCCAGACGCGGGTCGGCGTGGCCGGCGGGAGCGTCTCCAGGATGGCCGCCACCGCCGGGAGTGCCGACTCGTCGGCGGTCAGGAGGACCCAGTCGGTGTCCTGCGGCGGCCTGAAGTCGTACGCGCCGTTCTCGTCCTCGATCGGTGCGAGTACGCCGATCCGGGCGCCGGGCCGTGCGGTCCGCGCCCAGCTGGTGGCCGGGCCGTCGGAGGGCGAGGGAGCGGTGCCGTGGACCGCGAAGTCGACGATCAACTCGTCGGGGTCGCGGCGCAGTTCGCGTGTGGTGTAGGTGCGCATGATGCCGCGGACGTCGGGGTCGAGGGCGAGCCAGTCGGTGTACCAGCTTGCCGCGTCCCCGCCCGATGTGTCCGGCATGACGGGGGCGTCCTGCCCCGGCTGCGGCAGGAACACCTTGATGCGCTGGTCGCGGCCCGCCGAGCCCATCCGCGCCAGGTCGTCGCCGCCGAACGCCACGCGGATCATGGCGGGGGTGACGTACTCGGTGCGCAGCACGTGGACATCGAAGAAGTGGTACGGGGATGCAGTCATCAGGTGAGCCTCTTCGACTTCTCGATGGCGGTGGCGAGTTGTTCGAGCACGGGGGCGTAACCGGCGTAGCTGTAGCGCTCCTCCATCGACCAGGGCACGGTCTGGCCGGCCTTGACGGCGGGGAGCAGCTCCCAAGTGGGTTTCTTCGCCAGTTCCTTGGGCGGCAGCGCGCTCGACCGGTTGTCCATCATGATGAGATCGGCGTGGTATTTGTCGGCGTTCTCCCAGCTCAGGAACTCCCAGAAGCCCCACTCGTCGACCTTCTTGCCCTCGACGAACTCGATGCCGAGGTCCTTGAAGTAGTTGAGGTCGCAGTAGGAGTCCGGCACGGCGACGTAGAACTGGTCGGCGTCGCCGGTCATCGCGAGGACCTTCAGGCCGGGGTTGGCCTTCGCCGCCTTGCGCAGCCGGCGCTCGGCCTTGTCGAAGCGGGCCCTGGCCGCGCGCACCTTCTCCGATGCGAGGTCGCCGCCGAGCGCCTCGGCGAGCTCGGTGTAGCGCTTGAGGGGTTCGAGCAGGGAGACGCGGGCGCCCTTGATGCCGATGGTGGGCGCGAGCGCCTCGATCTTCTTGGTGCTGTCCGCGGGCACGAACCAGAGGGCGGGCGGCGGGAACATGTTGCTGATCAGGAGATCGGGCTTGAGGCCCGCGTACTTCTCGATGTTGAACTGGTTGAAGGACTCGCCCAGGCTCGTCAGTTTGTCGACATCGAGATCGCCCGCCTGGGGGTTGGGCTTGCCGTCCACCGGCTTGGAGGGGCCGAAGGTTCCAGTGCAGGTGACGCCGTAGTCGTGCAGGGCGGCCGCCGTGCTGATGTAGGCGACGATGTTCTTCGGGGTGTGGTTCACCTTCGCGGTCTTGCCGCGGTCGTCCTTGAAGCTCCAGGGCTTGGAGCCCGCGCTCTTCCCGGACTTCTTCTCCTCGCTCCCGCAGGCGCTGAGCAGGGCGCCGAGGCCGAGCGCTCCGCCGGAGGCCAGCAGGCCGCGGCGGGACATGCCTCTGGGGGCGACGGGGCGGAGGGTGGTGGACATCAGGCTGCCGCCTTCTTCGACTTGTCGACGGCCGCCGCGAGCTGCTCGATGAGCGGTGCGTAGCCGGCGTGACTGAACTGGGCTTCGTTGGACCAGGAGATGACCTGGCCGGCCCTGACCGCGGGGAGTTTCGCCCAGGTCGGCTTGGACTTCTTGAGCTCGGCGGGCTGGAGGTTGCCGGTCCGCTTGTCGACGAGGATCAGATCGGCCTCGTACGTGTCGGCGTTCTCCCAGCCCAGCTCCTGGAAGAAGCCGCCCTCGGCCGTCTTCTTCGGGGTGACGAACTCGACGCCCAGGTCGCCGTAGTGGCGCAGGTCGGTGAAGTCGGCCGGGTCGCCCACGTAGAGCATGTCGGCCTGCGCCGAGACCGCCATGACCTTGAGGCCGCCGCGGGCCTTGGCCGCCTTCGCGGACTTGCGCAGGGTCTCCGACGCCGCTTCGAAACGCTTCTTCGCGGCGGTGACCTTCTCCGCCTTGAGGTCGGCGCCGAGTGACCCGGCGAGTTCGGCGAAGCGGCCGATCACCTTCGTCAAGGAGGACTTGCCGGTCAGGATGCCGATGCTGGGTGCGAGCGAGGTGATCTTCTTGGCGGAGTCGTCGGGGACGTACCAGAGCCTCGGTGACTCGTTCATGGTGCTGACGAGCAGCTCGGGGCGGAGCTTCGCGTACTTCTCGATGCTGAACTCGCCCCAGGCGTTGCCGAGGATCGTCACCTTGTCGACATCGACGTCACCGGCCTGGACGTCGGGTTCGCCGTTCTTCAGCTTCGTCGGGCCGAAGACGCCGGTGCACTCGACGCCGAAGTCGTGCAGGGCTGCGGCCGCGCCGATGTAGGCGACGATCCGGCGCGGGGTCCTGGCCCCCTTCGCGGTGGTGCCGCGGTCGTCCTTGAAGCTCCAGCCCGTGCCGCCGGCTGACGATTTTGCGCCGTCGCCGCCCCCGCCGCATGCTGTCAGGAGTCCACCGATTCCGAGGGCGCCGCCCACGCCGAGCACACCACGGCGGGTCGGAGCGGGAGGTATCGGACGGCGGGCGTGCATAGGTGGTGCTTCTCTCGTCGAAGTCGAGTGCGAGGGTAGGCTAACCTAACCTGGTGTTGGTCGACAGTCCCCCCGAAGCCAGCGCGGAGAGTGCCCCCGCGCCACCCAACCGCCGCGCGATACGCAGCGCCGGGCTCCTCGTCTCGGTCTGTGTGCTGCTGCTCGTCGTCGTGGCGAGCATCGCGGTCGGTGCCAAACAGATGTCCCTCGACCAGGTCTGGCACGGTCTGTTCCAGGACACCGGGACGTACGGCGATGTCGTCGTCGGAGAGCGGCTCTCGCGGACGCTGCTCGGCGTGCTCGTCGGTGTGGCCCTCGGCCTCGCCGGGGCCGTCCTCCAGGCGCTGACGCGCAATCCGCTCGCCGACCCGGGGCTGCTCGGCATCAACCTCGGCGCTTCGGCCGCCGTCGTCACCGCCATCAGCTTCTTCGGCGTCACCTCCCTGAGCGGCTATGTGTGGTTCGCCTTCGCCGGAGCGGCCGTGGTCGGCGCCGCCGTCTACGCCCTCGGCGGGACCCGCAACGCGACGCCCGTGCGGCTCGCGCTCGCCGGAACCGCCCTGAGCGCCGCGCTCTACGGCTATCTGCAGGCCGTGATGATCACCGACAACGCCGCGCTCAACAAGATGCGCTTCTGGACGGTCGGCTCCCTCGCATCGGCCAAGACCGAGACCATCCTGCAGGTCCTGCCCTTCCTGGTGGTCGGCATCGTGCTCGCCCTGGGCCTGGCCCGGCCGCTCAACGCCATGGCCATGGGCGACGACACCGCCCGCGCTCTCGGCGCCCATCTGAACCGCACCCGCGCCCTGTCCATGGCCGCCGCGACCCTGCTCTGCGGGGCCGCGACCGCGGCCTGCGGGCCCATCATGTTCGTCGGCCTGATGGTGCCGCACGTCGTGCGCTCCTTCACCGGGCCCGACATGCGCTGGATCCTGCCGTACGCGGCGATCCTCTCGCCGGTCCTGCTGCTCGGCGCCGACGTCATCGGGCGCGTCGTCGCGCGCCCCGCCGAACTGCAGGTCGGCATCATCACCGCGTTGATCGGCGCTCCGGTCTTCATCTTTCTCGTACGACGGCGGAGGCTGGCTCAGCTGTGAAGGCGATACGCACCCGGGGCGGACTCAGCTTCCGTCTCGACGTCCGCACGGCCGTGGTCGTCGCCGTGCTCATCGTGGCCGCGCTCGCTGCGAGCGTCGTCCTGATCGGCACCGGCGACTTCTACATCCCCACGGCCGACGTCATCCGCACCCTGCTCGGCAACGGAGACGCCGGGCAGGAGTTCATCATCAACGACCTGCGCCTTCCGCGGGTCCTCGTCGGCCTCCTGGTGGGTGCCGCGCTCGGGCTCGGCGGCGCGATCTTCCAGTCCATCTCGCGCAATCCGCTGGGCAGTCCGGACATCCTCGGCCTCGGGCAGGGGTCCACCGCGGGCGCGCTCATCATGATCGTCCTCTTCCAGGGCACCGCTGTGCAGGTCGCCGGGGGCGCGCTCGTGGGCGGCCTGGTGACCGGCTTCGCGATCTACGTGCTCGCCTGGAAGCGGGGCGTGCACGGCTTCCGGTTCGTCCTCGTCGGCATCGGTGTCTCCGCGTTCGTCACCGCGATCAACGGTTATCTGCTCACCAAGGCGGACCTCGTCGACGCCGCGCGCGCCGTCGTCTGGATGACCGGCTCCCTCAACGGCCGGGACTGGGACCAGGTCTGGCCGCTGCTCGTCCTGTGCGCGATCCTCGTACCGCTCGTCATGACGTACGCCCGTCCGCTGCGGATGCTGGAGATGGGCGACGACGTCGGTTACGCGCTCGGGGTGCCCGTGGAGCGCACCCGCATCGTCCTGATGGGCTCGGCGGTGCTGCTCACCGCGGCCGCGACCGCCGCGGCGGGCCCCGTCGCCTTCGTCGCGCTCACCGCGCCGCAGCTGGCCAAGCGGCTCACCCGCTCGCCGGGACCCAACCTCATGCCCGCGATGTTCATGGGCGCCACCCTGCTGATCGTCGCGGACTGGGCGTCCCAGCGGGCGTTCGGCGCCGACCAGCTGCCCGTCGGCGTGGTCACGGGCGTACTCGGCGGCATCTATCTGCTGTGGCTCCTCGTCATCGAGCGCAAGGCGGGGCGGATATGAAGACGCGTACGGCCACGAACACGAATACCTCTGAGAGCACCGACAGGCAGGAGCGTGCCGCAGTGAACCGGCTCATCGCGGACGACGTGACACTGGGCTACGACCAGCGCGTCATCGCGGAGAAGTTGTCCGTCGAGATCCCCGACAACTCCTTCACGGTGATCGTCGGCCCGAACGCCTGCGGCAAGTCCACCCTGCTGCGCGCCCTGTCCCGGATGCTCAAGCCCTCCGCAGGACGTGTCCTGCTCGACGGCAACGTCATCCAGTCGATGCCCGCGAAGAAGGTGGCGCGCACGCTCGGCCTGCTCCCGCAGTCGTCGATCGCGCCCGACGGGATCACGGTGGGCGACCTGGTGGCGCGCGGACGCTATCCGCACCAGGGACTCCTCCGCCAGTGGTCGCCGGAGGACGAGCGGATCGTGGGCGAGTCCATGGCGTCGACCGGCGTCGCCGAGCTGGCCGATCGCTATGTCGACGAACTCTCGGGCGGCCAGCGCCAGCGCGTGTGGATCGCGATGGCGCTCGCCCAGCAGACTCCGTTGCTGCTCCTGGACGAGCCGACCACGTACCTCGACATCCAGCACCAGATAGACGTGCTCGACCTCTGCGCCGACCTGCACGAGGAGCAAGGCCGCACGCTCGTCGCCGTCCTGCACGACCTCAACCACGCGGCCCGGTACGCCACCCACCTCATCGCCCTGCGTGAGGGCGAGGTCGTGGCCGAGGGCGCGCCGTCCGAGATCGTCACCGCGGAGCTGGTCCGGGACACCTTCGGGATGGACTGCCAGATCATCGACGACCCGGAGTCGGGGACGCCGCTCGTGGTGCCGGCGTCACGGCGCGGACGTACGAAGCCGAAGGCGACTGCCGACACCGGGGCTAAAGCAGCGACCTGAGGCGGAGCAAGTCGCGCAGGCCCGCCTCCAGCTTGACCCGGCCGGAGGCCCAGGCCTTCGCGAAGTTCAGCTCGCCGTCCACCATCGCCACCAGGTCGTCGCCGGACATGGTGAGGCGGATCTCGGCCTTCTCGCGAGGGGGGCCGGGATGCGTGTCGAGCACCGTGATCCGGCCGTTCTCGAGGCGGCCCGTGAAGGTCACGTCAAGATCGGTGATGCGGCAGCTGAGCGAGCGGTTGAGCGCGGCCGCGCTGCGCACGCCGCCCTCGGCGCCCGCCAGGTTGTCCGAGAGTGTGTCGAGCGCCGTGCGGCACTCTTCGATCGTCGCCATCGTGATCGACGGTACCGCAGCGCTTCGGGGTAGCGTCTGGGCATGAGCGACTCGATGCCGGGCCCCGAGCCCGAGCCGGTGGAGCCCGAGGCCGCCGCCGAGGTGCGGGCCGAGACGTACGACCCCGTGGGACCCGCCCCGCTCGGGGTGGAGCGGGTGCCGACCGGTGACGCGGAGGTCGACGGCCTGCTCACGCGTCTCGGCGACGCCGACCACCTCGCCACGGACGGCCACATCGAGGTGTACGAGGATGTACACCGGGGACTGCGTGACGCGCTGACCGCGCTCGACGCACGCCCCGGGCCGCCGGCGCCCTCACCCATGGGGACGACCGCGGCTTCGTCCCAGCACTCACCCCCGTACAACAGGAGCTGAACAGAACGTGGCAGGAGTGGCACGCCGCCGCCTCGACGCCGAGCTGGTCCGGCGCAAGCTGGCGCGCTCGCGCGAGCACGCCAGCCAGCTGATCGCCGCAGGGCGGGTGACCGTCGACAAGAACACCGCGACGAAGCCCGCGACGCAGGTGGAGACCGCCGCAGCCATCGTGGTCGCGACCGACGACAGCGATCCCGACTACGTCTCGCGCGGCGGCCACAAGCTGGCGGGCGCGTTCGCCGCGTTCGTGCCGCAGGGCCTGGTCGTCGAGGGGCGGCGCGCGCTCGACGCGGGCGCGTCCACCGGCGGCTTCACCGATGTGCTGCTGCGCGCCGGTGCCTCGGGCGTCGTCGCCGTGGACGTCGGGTACGGCCAACTCGCCTGGTCGCTGCAGAGCGACGACCGGGTCACCGTCAAGGACCGCACGAACGTACGGGAGTTGACGCTGGAGGCCATCGACGGGACCCCCGTCGACCTGGTCGTCGGCGACCTCTCGTTCATCCCGCTCGGCCTGGTGCTTCCCGCCCTCGTGCGGTGTGCCGCCCCGGACGCCGACCTGGTCCTGATGGTCAAGCCGCAGTTCGAGGTCGGCAAGGAGCGCCTGGGCAGCGGCGGTGTGGTGCGCAGCACGCAGCTGCGGGCCGACGCCGTACGCGGCGTGGCGAGGCAGGCGTGGGGGCTCGGGCTCGGTGTGCGTGGCGTGACCGCGAGCCCGCTGCCCGGACCTTCCGGAAATGTCGAGTACTTTCTGTGGCTGCGTGCCGGGGCGCCCGAACTCGACCCGGCGGACGTAGACCGTGCCGTGGCGGAGGGGCCCCGTTGACTGACACCCGAGAGACCCAGACCCGAGCTCGTACCGTTTTCCTGCTCGCGCACACCGGACGGCCTGCCGCCATCCGCAGTGCCGAACTCGTCGTCCAGGGGCTGCTGCGCAGCGGCATCGGCGTACGGGTCCTGGAGGCGGAGGCGGCCGATCTGCCGCTGCCGCCCGAGGTCGGCACCGTGAAGGAGGCCACCCCGCAGTGCCTGGACGGCTGTGAACTGCTCGTCGTGCTCGGTGGCGACGGCACCTTGTTGCGTGGCGCCGAGTTCGCCCGCGCCTCCGGTGTGCCGATGCTCGGCGTGAACCTGGGGCGCGTCGGCTTCCTCGCCGAGGCCGAGCGCGACGACCTCGACAAGGTCGTCGACCGGGTGGTGACGAAGGCGTACGAGGTCGAGGAGCGGATGACCATCGACGTCGTCGTGCACAGCAACGGCGATGTCGTGCACCGCGACTGGGCGCTCAACGAAGCCGCCGTGCAGAAGATGTCGGCCGAGCGGATGCTCGAGGTCGTCCTGGAGATCGACGGGCGTCCGGTCACGGGCTTCGGCTGCGACGGCATCGTGTGCGCGACGCCGACCGGCTCCACCGCGTACGCCTTCTCCGCGGGCGGGCCCGTGGTGTGGCCCGAGGTGGAGGCGCTCCTGATGGTGCCGATCAGCGCCCACGCCCTGTTCGCCAAGCCCCTGGTGACCTCGCCGGACTCGGTGCTCGCCGTCGAGGTCCAGCAGCACACGCCGCACGGGGTCCTTTGGTGCGACGGGCGGCGGACCGTGGAACTGCCGCCGGGGGCCCGGGTCGAGGTGCGCAGGGGCGGGGTGCCGGTGCGGCTCGCGCGGCTGCACCACGCGTCGTTCACCGACCGGCTCGTGGCGAAGTTCGCCCTGCCGGTGTCGGGGTGGCGGGGGGCTCCGCACTAGCGCTCCGCTGGGGGGTGCGGTGCTGGCCTGGGGGCCCGGTGGGGGTGCGGTGCTGGGCGGGGGTGCGGTCGTCTCCTGCGGGCTCGGTGGGGGCTGGTCGCGCAGTTCCCCGCGCCCCTTACGGGGCGCAGGTGTCACCTGCGGGCTCGGTGGGGGCTGGTCGCGCCCACGTGGCGGAGCCGCACATGTGACAGCCCCGTGCCCCTTACGGGGCCAGCCTCGCCGCGGTCACGTGGAGCAGACCACTGAGATGGGCCGCTTTCTCATGACCGCGCTCACCGGAAGGCCCGTCGCCAGCAGTGTGAGCAGCAATGTGCCCGCCGCTATCCCCGTCGGCACGCCCCACGGCAGGTGGGGGAGCGACGAGCCGAAGGCCGTGCTCAGGATGGGCGCCAGCGTGCCGAGCGCGATCGCGGTGCCCAGCAGCAGCGCGGTGCCCGCGACGACCACCGCCTCCCCGGCCGCCATCGCCCGCACCTGCGCGCGCCGGCTGCCGACCACGCGCAGCAGGGCGACGTCGCGGCGGCGCTCGAAGGAGATCATGGCGAGGGTGTTCGCCGCGGCGATCGCGGCGAAGCCCGCGTACAGACCCGTGCCCACGTAGTCGAGCCAGACCTCGCCCGTGCTGCCCGCCGAGCCCGTGTGGTGCTGCGCCGTGGTGTGCATGCCGATCTTGGTCAGGCCGAAGCCCACGACCAGGACGAGCGGCACGACCGCGGCGGAGAAACGGCGGGGCTGCGAGCGGACGTTGAGCATCGCCAGGCGCGCGCCGGCGCCGAACCGGCCCACCAGCGCGGAGACCACCCAGGCCGCGGGCCCGATGATCCGCGGGCCGAGGAGCCCCGCGCCGACGCAGAAGAGGATCAGGACGAGGAACGCCCCCTCGCTCGCCTCGTCCGCGGGCTGCTTCGAGAGGAGCACCGAGACCGCGCAGGCTCCCGCGACCGCGACGAGGCCGAGCGGCGCCCGGAGCATGCCGAGCCCCCGCCGTCCGGTCGCCGCCTCGCTCAGGGCGCGGGCCGGGCGAAGGAGCGAGAACCGCAGCGCCGAGAGGACCGCGGCGAGCGTCGTCGTCACCACGGCCACGCCCAGGCACACCGGCAGGGCGACCCAGCCGAACCGGAACTCCGCCTCGGCGGGGAGCAGTCCGTGCGAGACCATGCCCGCGTGCCACCAGCGCGCGGCGAAGCCGCCGATGACGAAGCCGGCGAGCGCCGCCGGGATCGACGCGGCGAGGGCCTGGACGGCCACCGCGCGGCGGATCTGGCGGGGCTTGGCGCCGATGGAGCGCACCATGGCGAGCTCGCGGTGCTGCTGCGTGACGGCCGTGCCCATGGTCGACGCGACCACGAATATCGACATGTAGACCGAACCGATCAGAAGGACGACGGCCATGTCGCCGACGCCGTTCTCGGTGATCTGTCTGCGGGCCCGCGCGGAGAGCCCGTCGGTGCCCGTCGTGCCGAGCATCATTGTCGATGCGCTCACCACGGTCGCCGCGAAGAGCGCGGCCACCGCCGTGCCCACGAATGCCGGGCGATGCGCACGCAGCGCCGCCTGTGCCAGTCCCGTTCCCATACCGATCATGGTGGGGCGCTGGGACCCCCGTCCACCAGGAGGCTGTCAGGAAGATCGTGGTGGGGTAATCCCCCCCCGGGATCATCACAGGGATCACCACAGGGATCACCACAGGGATCTTCACCCCCTGCGGGTGACAGCGTCCGTTCGGTCCGCCTTTGCCACCTGCGTCTTCGTGGAAGGAAGGTGGAAGGAGACCAGGGGCCGTCGCACACCTGGCCCATGACCTCGTAAGGTCGTGTCCGTGTTGGAGGAGATGCGGATACGGTCGCTCGGAGTCATCGACGACGCAGTGGTCGAGTTGTCGCCGGGGTTCACCGCCGTGACCGGCGAGACCGGTGCGGGCAAGACGATGGTGGTCACCAGCCTTGGCCTGCTGCTCGGCGGACGCGCGGATCCCGCCTTGGTGCGGATCGGCGCCAAGGCGGCGGTGGTGGAGGGGCGGATCACTGTGCCCGCGGGCGCTTCGGCCGCCGTGCGTGCGGAGGAGGCCGGGGCCGAACTCGACGACGGGGCGCTGCTGATCAGCCGTACCGTCTCGGCGGAGGGGAGATCCCGCGCGCATCTCGGCGGGCGGTCGGTCCCGGTGGGTCTGCTGTCCGAGCTCGCCGACGACCTCGTCGCGGTGCACGGTCAGACGGACCAGCAGGGGCTGCTCAAACCGGCCAGGCAGCGCGGGGCGCTCGACCGGTACGCGGGCGACGCGGTCACCGTGCCGCTGGCCAAGTACACGGCGGCGTACCGCAGGCTGCGGGCCGTGACGACCGAGGTCGACGAGATCACCACGCGTGCGCGTGAACGGGCCCAGGAGGCCGATCTGCTGCGCTTCGGCCTCGACGAGGTCGCGGGCGTCGAGCCGCGCGCGGGCGAGGACACCGAACTGTCCGCGGAGGCCGAGCGGCTCGGCCACGCGGAGGCCCTCGCCTCCGCCGCCACGTCCGCGCACGCCGCGCTCGCGGGCAACCCCGAGGACCCGGAGGGCGTCGACGCCACGACGCTGGTCGCGGGCGCCCACAGGGCCCTTGAAGCGGTGCGTTCGCACGACCCCGTCCTGGCCGCCCTCGCCGAGCGGATCGGTGAGATCGGGATCCTGCTCGGCGATGTGGCGGGGGAGCTCGCGGGGTACGCGGACGACCTCGACGCCGATCCCCTGCGCCTCGCGGCGGTGGAGGAGCGGCGGGCCGCGCTCACCCAGCTGACCCGGAAGTACGGCTCCGACATCGACACCGTGCTCGCCTGGGCCGAGGAGGGGGCCGCGCGGCTCACCGAACTGGAGGGCGACGACGACCGTCTTGAGGAGCTGACCGCAGAGCGGGACGCGCTCCGGGCCGAACTGGCGGGGCTCGCGCAGGCGTTGACCGACGCGCGTCAGGAGGCTGCGTCGCGGTTCGCGGCGGCCGTCACCGAAGAGCTCGCCTCGCTCGCGATGCCGCACGCGCGCGTGACGATCGACATCACCGCCACGGAGGTGCCCGAGGGCGGGGACGGCGTGCCGGTCGACGGGCGCCTCGTCGCGTACGGTCCGGCGGGTGTCGACGAGGTGGAACTCCTCCTGGCCCCGCATCCGGGCGCCCCGCCGCGGCCGATCGCCAAGGGTGCGTCCGGCGGTGAGCTGTCGCGCGTGATGCTCGCCGTCGAGGTCGTCTTCGCTGGCACGGATCCCGTTCCGACGTACCTCTTCGACGAGGTCGACGCGGGCGTCGGCGGCAAGGCCGCGGTCGAGATCGGCCGCAGGCTCGCCAGGCTCGCGAAGTCCGCGCAGGTCGTGGTCGTGACGCACCTGCCTCAGGTGGCGGCGTTCGCCGACCGGCAGCTGCTGGTGGAGAAGACGAATGACGGGTCCGTGACGCGGTCCGGGGTTCTCGTGCTCGAAGGCGAGGACCGGGTGCGGGAGTTGTCCCGGATGCTGGCCGGCCAGGAGGACTCGGAGACGGCTCGGGCCCATGCGGAGGAGTTGCTGGCCACGGCTCGGGGGGACGGATAGCGGTTGCTGGCCGGGGGCCTCGGGCGGCCGGTGAGTGCCGTCCATCCGGTGCGCACCGTCGATCACCGGCTTCGCCGAGTTCGTCCTCAAACGCCGGACGGGCTGAGAGGGGACCGGCCGGTCTGAAGGCGAGGCTGGTCGGAGTGAAGCGTGAGAGGCCGGTCTGAAGGCGGGATCGAGCGACGGGGTTCCCGTCCGGTCTTGAAGCGGGATGAGCCGGGTTGAAGGCGTGAGCGGGGCTGGTCTGAAGGCGGGCGGGTCACGGGCTTCCCGTCCGGTCTTGAAGTGGGATGAGCCGGGTTGAAGGGGTGAGACGGCCGTCTGAAGGCGGGGTCGGGCCACGGGGTTCCCGTTCGGTCTTGGAGGGGGATGAGCCGGGTTGAAGGCGTGAGCGGGGCTGGTCTGAAGGCGGGCGGGCCACGGGGTTCCCGTCCGGTCCTGAAGTGGGACGAGCCGGGTTGAGTTGAAGGGGTGAGACGGTCGGTCTGAAGGCGGGGTCGGGTGGGCTGAAGAGGCCCGGCCGGTCTTGAAGCGGGGCCGGGCAGGTGGCCACTGAGCCCGGTCGTGCCGGAAGTACGCTGGTCCGCATGATCGACCGCAAGCCCGCCCGGCGCCTCACCGCCCTCCTCGCCGCAGCCGCCGGCACCCGCGCGGCCACCGCCGCGTTGCGTTCACGTGCCCCCGGCGGACCCGACCGCTGGCAGCGGAAGAACTACGCCGGGCGGACAGTGGAGTTGTACGCCGGGCCCGCCGCCGCCCTCGGCGCTGCGGTCGGAGCCGTGGCGCTGCCTGCCCGGTCCCGCGCCGCCGCCGCGCTTGCCGTCCTCGCCGCCGGGGCGTGCGGGGCGTACGACGACGTGGCGGGCGAAGGCGACCCGCGCCGGGGCTTTCGAGCGCACCTGGGTGCTCTGCGGGGCGGTGAAGTGACCAGCGGGGCCGTGAAGTTGTTCGGGATCTCGGCGGCCGGTCTCGCCGCCGGCGCGCTGCTCAAGGAGCGGCCCGTGGACAAGCTCCTCGCGGGCGTCGTGATCGCGGGCACCGCGCACTTCGTCAACCTCGTGGACGTACGCCCGGGAAGGGCCGCCGGAGCGGTGGTGGCGCTGGGAGCACCGGGGCTGCTGCGCACAGGCACCGCCGGAGTCCTCTCCGCCGCCTCCGTGGGAGCCGCCGCGGCCGTGCTTCCGGAGGACATCGGGGAGCGCGCCATGATCGGCGACGCGGGAGCGCACGCGCTCGGCGCGGCGCTCGGCGCGGCCATCGCCGCGGGCAACGGCCGCGCGGGGCTCGCCGTCCATGCGGCGGGTGTGGTGGCAGCCGCCGCGTACGGCGAGAGGGTCGCCGCCGCCGGGGCCTGGGGCTAGCGTCTCGGTCGCCCGAAATGCCGCCCGAAATGCCGTCCGGAAGTGTCGCCCACGGCGGAGACCACCGCCCGGCCACGCCGAGCCTCCTGAAAGTCTTCCGCCCGGCACGCCCCCGCTGCGAAGATGCGGGGGCCGCAGATCGTCCGCGGTGCTGAAACCCGTCGTCCTCACCCGTGTGGGTGATCCGGGTCAGGGAGTTGCCCGCCCCGACACGGAAGAGACCTTTCGGCGGTGCCGGAACGTCCGTACGGACTGGCATCCTTGGCGCAGCCCCCCGACGCCGACCCAGGAGCCCCGGCTACGTGAGCCACGTGAGCAGCCACTCACCGCACGGTCAGACCTCTCTGCACACCGTGCAAGTCCTGGGCGGTGGCAGCGCGGGCAGCAGCGCCCACGTCAGGTCGCTCACCGCGGGCCTCGCGGCGCGGGGCGTGCGGGTCACGGTGTGCGCCCCGTCCGAGGCGGCCGCCGCCTACGACCTGACGGGCACCGGCGCCCGGCACGTCCACGTACCCCGCAGCAGCGACCCCGCATCCGTCGCCTCCCTCCGCACGGCCTGCGCCGACGCCGACCTCGTGCACGCGCACGGACTGCATGCCGCGCTCCGCGCCGCCCTCGCGCTCACCGGCCGCCGCATCCCCCTCGTCGTCACCTGGCACACCCGCGCGCACGCGGAAGGGGCGCGCGCCCGCGTCCTGCACCTCCTGGAGCGGCGCGTCGCCAAGGCCGCCGCCGTGGTCCTCGGCACCTCGTCCGACCTCGTCGACCGCGCCCGCAGCAGGGGCGCGCGGGACGCACGCCTCGCCCCCGTCACGCTCCCCGCGCCGCGCGCGGCGGCCGGCGGGGCCGAGGACGCCGAAGGGCTGCGCCACAAGGCCCTCGCCGAACTCGGCGCCGTCGGGCGGCCGCTGATCGTCACGGTGGGCACGCTCGAACGGCAGCGCGGCCACGACGTCCTCCTGGAGGCAGCGCGCGCGTGGCGGCACCTCGACCCCCTGCCGCTCCTCGTCATCGCCGGTGAAGGGCCCGAGCGCGGCGCCCTGCAGCGCCGTATCGAGGGCGAAGGCCTTCCCGTCCGGCTCGTCGGGCGGCGCGACGACGTGCCCGACATGCTCGCCGCGGCCGACCTCGTGGTGCTGCCCACCAGCTGGGAGTCCCGCTCCGTGCTCGCCCAGGAGGCCCTGCACGCGCGCGTGCCGCTCGTCGCGACCGCCGTCGGCGGTATCCCCGAACTGGTCGGCGACGCGGCCGCGCTCGTCCCGTACGGCGACGCCGAGGCCCTGGCCACCGCCGTCGCACGCCTCCTCGCCGACCCCGCGCTCAGGGAGCGCCTCAAGGACAAGGGAACGGCCCAGGCGGCGACCTGGCCGACCGAGGACGAGACGGTCACCCAAGTCCTCAGCGTCTACGACGAGTTGACGCAGCCCCTCGCCATGTACCCCTGAGGACCGCGGCCCTGCCTACGCCACATGCCTGCGCGCCCGCAGCGCCAGGCTCAGCGCGAGCACCGTCTGCGGGTCGTCCAGGTCCGTGCCGAGGAGTTCACTGATCCTGGCGAGGCGGTTGTAGAGCGTCTGGCGGTTCAGGTGCAGTTCGCGCGCCGTCTCCGCCTTGCGCCCCGCATGGGCCAGGTACGTCTGGAGGGTCGGAAGCAGCGGCGGCTTCGAGCGCTGGTCGTGGGTGCGCAAGGGGCCGATCGCGCGGTCCACGAACGCCGCGAGCGCCGAGTCGTCGTAGTTGTGCAGGCGCCACAGGAGCAGGTCGATGTCCAGGCGCCGAGCGTCGTACCAGGGGCGGTCGATGAGCCCCTGTGCGGCCGTCGCCGTCTCCGCCGCGTGCCGCAGGCCCGCCGAAGCGGCGGCCCAGCCGCCCGCGACACCGACCACCACGACCGGCGGCAGCGCCCCGGCCCGCTGCATCCCCGCCCGCTCCACGCCCGCCCGCAGCGCGGCGGCGACCCGGTCGGCCACCGCGGTGCGTTCGGATTCCGTACGCAGGCCAAGGAGCAGCGGGACGCGCCCTTCGACCGGGCGTACGCCGAGCAGCACCGGCACCCCCACCGCCGCGAGCTCCTCCGCCACCGCCCGCGCGAGCACGGCCCAGCCGCCCCCGGGCGGCAGCCCGTCCGCAAGGCGCATCACGACCGGGAGCAGCGGGCTCTCGCCGGGCTTGAAGCCGAGCACCCGCGCCTGGGCGGGCGCGTCGTCGGCCTGGATCCGCCCCTCGGCCAGGTCGGTCAGGAAGTCACCCCGGCCGCGCGCGGCGAGCTCCTCCTCCTGCCGGGCCTGCATCAGGACCACCGCGAGCGAGCCCGCGGCCCGCTCCGCCGCGATCCGGTGCACCGGAAGCAGCGCGGACTCCACGGCGAGCAGCACGAGCCGGGCACGCACGAAGCTCGACCCCGGCCCTCCGCCCGGCACGTCCACGAGCAGCGCGCCCGCGGGCGGCCCGTCCTTGTGGTGGCCCCGCAGCCCCTCCCACACCTGGAGGGGATCGGCACACTCGGTGCCCGCCCCCGCGGCGTACAGAAGCTGTCCGTCCGGCGTCTCCAGGAACACCGGGTTGCCGCTGAAGTCCGCGAGGACATTGAGGACTTGGGGCACGCCGCCCCCGCCGAGCAGCGCCTCCGTGCAGCGCCTGTGGACCTCCTCGGCCCGCTGGAGCAGTGCGTAGTGGCCGTTGACGATCTCGGTGTGGACCTCCTCCGTGACCGTCACGAAGGGCACCTCGCGGTGCAGCTGCACCAGCGGAAGGCCCGCCGCGCGCGCCGTCTCCACGATCGCCGCGGGGAGCCGCGTGAAGCGCGGGCCGAGCTCCACGACGAGCGCCGCGATACCGCGCTCGGCCAGTTTGCGCACGAAGACGCGCTGCTCGGCGGGGCGTGCGCCGAGGCCGAGGCCCGTGGTCAGGAGCAGCTCGCCGCCCTTGAGGAGCGAGGCGATGTTCGGCACCTCGCCCGCGTGCACCCACCGCACCGTGCGCTGCAGCCGGTCCGCCCCCGCGACCACCTCGGGGAGCCCGCCGCGAAGACCCGGAAGTTCCAGGGCACGCTGCACGGTGATGCCGCCCTGAGTGCCCTGCGTGCCCTGACTGTCCATGTGGCGGACGCTACCTGCGCATTCGTTCCGGGAACATGTCCGACCGGTCACGGGAATGATCTGGTCCGCTCAAACCCCGACAACTCGTCGCCCCAGGACGTCAATTGCGCGACCTCCTGTCGGTTGTGGCGTACGTCACTCCACGGCAGGGTGCCCGCCATGCCAGAGCACACGTCCGAGCAATCCACTCCGCCCGAGGTCCACCGTCTCAAGGCGAACTCCGTCGGCCTCGTCGGTGTCGTCTTCATGGCGGTCGCCACCGCGGCGCCCATCACGGCCATGACCGGCAACCTCCCCATCGCCGTCGGCGCGGGCAACGGCACCGGAGCGCCCGCCGGCTATCTCTTCGCCACGCTCGTCCTGACCGTCTTCTCGGTCGGCTACGTCGCCATGGCCAAGCGGATCACCGCCGCCGGCGCCTTCTACGGCTACATCTCGCACGGCCTCGGCCGCATCGCGGGCATGGCGTCCGGGATGCTCGCCGTCCTCGCCTACGTCGTCTTCGAAGCGTCCATCGTCGGTGTCTTCGCGTACTTCGCCAAGACCACCGTCCACGATCAGCTCGGCGCCGACCTGCCGTGGATCCTCTACGCGGGCGCGATGCTCGCCGTCACCGTCGTCCTGTCGTACTTCGACATCAACCTCACCGCGAAGGCGCTCGGCGTGATGCTGATCGCCGAGATCGCGGTCCTCTTCGCCGTCGCCACCGCCGTACTGATCCACGGCGGCGGCCCCGACGGCATCCCCCTCGAACCGGTCAACCCCAAGAACGCCTTCACCGGTACCTCGGCAGGCCTCGGCCTCTTCTTCGCCTTCTGGTCGTGGGTCGGCTTCGAGTCCACCGCCATGTACGGCGAGGAGTCCCGCAACCCCAAGAAGGTCATCCCGCGCGCGACCCTCGTCTCGGTCGTCGGCGTCGGCCTGTTCTACATCTACGTCTCCTGGATGACGATCGCGGGCAACGGCCTGACCGGTTCGGTGAAGGTCTCGCAGTCCACGAGCCCGCTCGACCTGTTCTTCGACCCGGCCCACACCTTCATCGGCGCCTGGGCGGTCGACACCTTCCAATGGCTCCTGATCACCGGCTCGTTCGCCTGCGGCATGGCCTTCCACCAGTGCGCGTCGCGCTATCTGTACGCGATCGGGCGCGAGGGATTCCTGCACCGGGGCCTGGGCCGCACGCACCCCAGGCACGGCTCCCCGTACATCGCCTCCTACGTCCAGTCGGCGATCGCCGTCGCGCTGGTCGCCGCCTTCTGGCTCACCGGCCAGGACCCGTACATCCACCTGTACACGCTGCTCGCGATCCTCGGCACGATGGCGATCCTCATCGTGCAGACGCTCTGCTCGTTCGCCGTCATCGGCTACTTCCGCAAGAACCATCCCGAGGACCGGCACTGGTTCACGACCCTGGTCGCCCCGCTGCTCGGCGGCATCGGCATGATCGCCGTCGTCGTGCTGCTCGTGATCAACATGGACACGGCTGCGGGCACGGCGGCGGACTCCCTCTTCTTCAAGGCCATCCCGTGGATCGTCGGCCTCGTCTTCTTCGGGGGTCTTGGCCTCGGCCTGTATCTGAGGGCGAGGCACCCCGACCGCTACGAGATCATCGGCCGGATCGTCCTGGAGGACGCGGCCGAACGCACGGACGGCGACGGGGAACCCGTCGCCGTCCGGACCTGAGGGGCCTGGCTGACCTCGCTAGCCGCCGTACGCCCCGCTGGCCGTAAGACGCAGTGCCGTGTCGATCAGCGGCACGTGGCTGAACGCCTGCGGGAAGTTGCCGACCTGGCGCTGCTGCCGCGGATCCCACTCCTCGGCGAGCAGCCCCAGGTCGTTGCGGAGCGCGAGCAGCTTCTCGAAGAGCTTGCGGGCCTCGTCGACGCGGCCGATCATCGCCAGGTCGTCCGCCATCCAGAACGAACAGGCCAGGAAGGCGCCTTCGTCGCCTTCGAGGCCGTCCACGCCCGCGTCGTCGCCGGTGGTGGGGTAGCGCAGGATGAAGCCGTCCGGTGTCGAGAGCTCCCGCTGGATCGCCTCGATCGTGCCGATGACGCGCTTGTCGTCGGGCGGCAGGAAGCCCATCTGCGGGATGAGCAGCAGCGAGGCGTCCAGCTCCTTGGAGCCGTACGACTGCGTGAACGTGTTCCGCTCCTTGTCGTAGCCCTTCTCGCAGACGTCCCGGTGGATGTCGTCGCGCAGCTCGCGCCACTTCTCCAGGGGGCCGTCCGCGTCGCCGGACTCGATGAGCTTGATCGTGCGGTCGACGGCGACCCAGCACATCACCTTGGAGTGCACGAAGTGGCGGCGCGGGCCGCGCACCTCCCAGATGCCCTCGTCCGGCTGGTCCCAGTTCGTCTCCAGGTACCGGATGAGCTTGAGCTGGAGCAGCGAGGCGTAGTCACTGCGGGCCAGGCCCGTCATGTGCGCCAGGTGCAGGGCCTCGGTGACCTCGCCGTACACGTCGAGCTGGAGCTGGTGCGCGGCTCCGTTGCCCGCCCGGACCGGGGTCGAGCCCTCGTACCCGGGCAGCCAGTCCAGCTCGGCCTCGCCGAGCTCGCGCTCGCCCGCGATGCCGTACATGATCTGCAGGTTCTCGGGGTCGCCCGCCACCGCCCGCAGGAGCCACTCGCGCCAGGCGCGGGCCTCCTCGCGGTACCCGGTGCGCAGGAGCGAGGAGAGCGTGATGGCGGCGTCGCGCAGCCAGGTGTAGCGGTAGTCCCAGTTGCGGGAGCCGCCGATGTCCTCCGGCAGCGATGTCGTGGGCGCCGCGACGATGCCGCCCGTCGGGGCGTACGTCAGGGCCTTCAGCGTGATCAGCGAGCGGACCACGGCCTCGCGGTACGGGCCGTGGTACGTGCAGTGCTCGACCCACTCCCGCCAGAAGTCCTCCGTGGCCACCAGGGCGTTCTCCGGCTCGGCCGGCGCGGGCGGCTCCTTGTGCGAGGGCTGCCACGAGATGGTGAACGCGATCCGGTCACCGGGCGCGACCGTGAAGTCCGAGTACGTCGTGAGGTCCTTGCCGAAGGTCTCGGCCGACGTGTCGAGCCACACCGAGTCGGGCCCCGCGACGGCCACCGTGCGCCCGTCGACCTTGTGCACCCAGGGCACCACGCGGCCGTAGCTGAAACGCATCCGCAGGGCGGAGCGCATCGGCACCCGGCCGCTGACACCCTCGACGATCCGCACCAGCTGCGGGGCGTCCGTGTCGCGCGGCGGCATGAAATCGGTCACGCGGACCGTGCCGCGCGGGGTGTCCCACTCGGATTCCAGGATCAGCGAGTCGCCGCGGTACGTGCGCCGCGCGGCGGTCGGCGGCGGCGCGTCGGGGCTGTGAGCGGGCCCAAGGCGCCAGAATCCGTGCTCCTCCGTGCCGAGCAATCCGGCGAAGATGGCGTGCGAGTCGAAGCGGGGCAGGCACAGCCAGTCGACTGTGCCGTCCCGGCAGACCAGGGCAGCGGTCTGCATGTCTCCGATGAGTGCGTAATCCTCGATGCGCCCGGCCACGTGCATCTCCAGTCAAACGGCCACGTCGCCCTCTCGGGGCGCTCGCTCTACGGTCAAGGGTTCGCTGTAAAACGAACTGCACGAGCCTCTTGTTCCGGGGAACGGACGGGGGGTGATTGCCGTTAGTCGGACCGGCTCGCCAGCGAGTGTCCGAGCAGGATACGACGCACCTCGCTGATCCGCGCGCCGCTCCCGGCAACCAGGCTGCGCCGAACGGGTGAGCGCCAGGTGAGGAACGTGTGACGCAGGTGCCCGAGCGTGGCCGGAAGCAGCCTCGTCCCGTCGCTGATACCCTGGTAGCCCGTGAGCCGGTGGTCATTGAACCCCCGAACCGCAGCGACGGCACCTCCCCCGAACTCCTGGTGAGGGCGCCGGTACGCACCCTCCAGACCGCGACCACGGGAGCCCCCCTTTGGCTATGCAGCCTAAATCCACGACGACCAAGCACATCTTCGTCACCGGGGGTGTCGCCTCTTCCCTCGGCAAGGGTCTGACTGCCTCCAGCCTGGGTGCGCTCCTCAAGGCGCGCGGCCTGCGCGTCACCATGCAGAAGCTCGACCCGTACCTGAACGTCGACCCCGGCACGATGAACCCCTTCCAGCACGGCGAGGTGTTCGTCACGAACGACGGCGCCGAGACCGACCTGGACATCGGCCACTACGAGCGCTTCCTCGACGTCGACCTCGACGGCACGGCGAACGTCACCACCGGCCAGGTCTACTCGCAGGTCATCGCCAAGGAGCGGCGCGGCGAGTACCTCGGCGACACCGTCCAGGTCATCCCGCACATCACGAACGAGATCAAGCACCGCATCCGCCGCATGGCCACCGACGACGTCGACGTGGTCATCACGGAGGTCGGCGGCACGGTCGGCGACATCGAGTCCCTGCCGTTCCTGGAGACCGTCCGCCAGGTCCGCCACGAGGTCGGCCGCGACAACGTCTTCGTCGTGCACATCTCGCTCCTGCCCTACATCGGCCCGTCCGGTGAGCTGAAGACCAAGCCGACCCAGCACTCGGTCGCGGCCCTGCGCAACATCGGTATCCAGCCCGACGCCATCGTGCTGCGCGCCGACCGCGACGTGCCGACCGCCATCAAGCGCAAGATCTCGCTGATGTGCGACGTCGACGAGGACGCGGTCGTCGCCTGTGTCGACGCCAAGTCGATCTACGACATCCCGAAGGTCCTGCACACCGAGGGCCTCGACGCCTACGTGGTGCGCAAGCTCGACCTCCCGTTCCGCGACGTGAACTGGACCCAGTGGGAGGACCTCCTGGACCGGGTGCACAACCCGAACCACGAGGTCACCATCGCGCTGGTGGGCAAGTACATCGACCTGCCCGACGCCTACCTCTCGGTGACCGAGGCGCTGCGCGCGGGCGGCTTCGCCAACCGCGCCCGCGTCAAGGTCAAGTGGGTCACCTCCGACGACTGCAAGACCCCGGCGGGCGCCGCCAAGCAGCTCGCCGACGTCGACGCGATCTGCATCCCGGGCGGCTTCGGCGACCGCGGCGTGACCGGCAAGGTCGGCGCCATCACCTTCGCCCGCGAGAACAAGATCCCGCTGCTCGGCCTCTGCCTCGGCCTGCAGTGCATCGTGATCGAGGCCGCCCGCAACCTCGCGGACATCCCCGACGCCAACTCCACGGAGTTCGACGCCGCGACCGCCCACCCGGTCATCTCGACCATGGCGGAGCAGCTGGACATCGTCGCGGGCGAGGGCGACATGGGCGGCACGATGCGCCTGGGCATGTACCCCGCGAAGCTCGCCGAGGGCTCCATCGCCCGTGAGGTGTACGACGGCAAGGAGTACGTCGAGGAGCGTCACCGTCACCGCTACGAGGTGAACAACTCCTACCGCGCCGAGCTCGAGAAGAAGGCCGGCATCCTCTTCTCCGGCACCTCCCCGGACGGCAAGCTCGTCGAGTACGTCGAGTACCCCCGCGAGGTCCACCCCTACCTGGTCGCCACCCAGGCGCACCCGGAGCTGCGCTCGCGCCCGACGCGTCCGCACCCGCTCTTCGCGGGCCTGGTGAAGGCGGCAGTCTCAAGGCAGGAAGCAGAGCGCCAGACGGGTAAGTAACACAAGAGCGATACGGTTGCCGGGGTACGAGCCTTATGAGGCGCGTGCCCCGGTTTCTGTTTGCACGTGTGGGAGGACAGGGCGACATGACGATCAAGGACACCGCCGAGGAGTGGCAGGTCACGGCCACGGAGACACCCTTCGTGGGGAACAAGACCTCCGTGCGCACCGACGATGTGGTCATGCCCGACGGGACCGTCGTCCGCCGTGACTACCAGGTGCACCCCGGCTCGGTCGCCGTGCTCGCCCTGGACGACGCCGGCCGCGTCCTGGTGCTGCGTCAGTACCGCCACCCCGTCCACCACAAGCTCTGGGAGATCCCGGCCGGGCTGCTCGACATCCCGGGCGAGAACCCCTTGCACGCCGCCCAGCGCGAGCTCTACGAAGAGGCGCACGTCAAGGCCGAGGACTGGCGCGTCCTGACCGACGTCTACACCACGCCCGGCGGCTGCGACGAGGCCGTGCGCATCTTCCTCGCCCGCGACCTCTCCGAGGCCGACGGCGAGCGCTTCGAAGTCTCCGAGGAGGAGGCCGACATGGAGCTGGCGCGCGTACCGCTCGAAGAGCTCGTACGCGGTGTGCTCGCCGGCGAGCTGCACAACAACTGCCTCGTCGTGGGCGCCCTTTCGCTGACGGCCGTGCTGAGCGGCGACGGCGTCGACGCGCTGCGCCCGGCCGACGCGCCCTGGCCCGCGCGCCCCTTCGAGGCCTGAGAAGGGGCCATCGGAGGGCTCCGGTGTGACGATCTACTGATCCGATCGGGGGACTTGCGCGCGCCGCTCGTCGGGGGAGGCGCCAGGGCCTGAACTAGGCTCTGGAAGCGTCCCGACCGGAGTCCCGTTCGGGTTCGCGCGCAGGCGGACGGAGCATGGCCCGTGACGGATCAGGCGGTCGACACGGACGGATCGGCAGCGGGCGGCGCGGTGCCGCGGCCCGCTTCGGCCCAGGCTTCCGACGGCGGTCAATTCGTCGGCAGGCGCCGGGAGTTGAAAGAGCTCCGCGCCGACATCGACCGCGCGGGGCTCGACACGATCTCGGGCCGCAAGGCGCCACGCGCACGCGTGCTCCTCGTCGCGGGCCGCCCCGGCTCGGGCCGCACCGCGCTCGCCGAGGAACTCGCGCGGCAGCTCGCCGACGACTATCCCGACGGGGTGCTCCGCGCCCACCTCACCGAACCCGACGGCACGCGCGTGCCCACGGAGCGCACCGCCCGCGAGCTCCTGGACGCCCTCGACGTCCCGGCGCCCCCGGGAGCCGACGAGGACGAGCTCGCCGAAGTGCTCCGAGAGGCACTCTCCGGCCGCAGGGCCCTGCTCCTCCTGGACGGCGCCGCGGACGCCGAGCAGGTCGACCCGCTGCTCCCGGACGCGCCCGAATGCCTGGCCGTGGCCGTCTCGGAGGGCCCGCTCACCGGGATCCCGGACGTGCGTCCGTGCACGCTGGGCGGCCTGGACTCCGCCGCCGCGGTCGAACTGCTCTCCCGCGCGGCGGGCCCGGTGCGCATCACCGTCGACCCGCGCTCCGCGGAGAGCCTGGTCGAGGCGTGCGCCGCGCACCCCGCAGCGCTCGTCCTGGCCGGCGGCTGGCTCTCCGTGCGGCCCAAGGCGGCCGTCGCCGACCTGGCCAAGCAGGTGCACGACCGCCCCGAGGAGGCCTCCGCGCTCGCGCGCGTCTTCCACCATTCGTACGCCTCGCTGCCGGGGACGGCCGCGCGGATACTGCGACTGCTCTCCCTCGCCCCCGCCGGCCACGTGGACCCGCACACCGCTTCCGCGCTCGCGGGCTGCTCGGTCTCCGCGGCCCGCACGACCCTGGACGACTTCGTGAAGCTCGGCCTGGTCAGGGCCGTGGATTCGCCGCTTCCGCAGTACGAGGTGCCGGGCTGCCTCGTGCCGCTGCTCCGCGCGTGCAGCGAGAGCCAGGACCGGCCCGCCGAGGTCCAGCTGGCGCGCGCCAGGATGCTGGAGCGGACCGTGCGTCTGCTCCAGTCCTGCCGGGCGATCACGGAGCCGGACGGCTCCGCCGCCCGCAAGAAGCTCGCCGGGATGCCGCGCGCCCTGCGTTTCCCCAGCCCCGCCGCAGCCTCCGAGTGGCTGCGCATCCGCCGGCCCGCCCTGCTGGCCGCCGCCCGCCTCGCGGTCGCCGACGGGGAGCTCGACACCCTCGCGCGTCGCCTGATGGCGGCCCTGACACGGGCCCTGGTCGCCCACCGGGGCACGGAGGACGCGGCTCCCGAGCTGTACGGCATCCACCGCCTCGTCCTGGATGTCGCCGAGCGCAGGAACCTGCCCCGCGAGAAGGCGGCGGCCCTCCTGAACCTCGCGGATCTGGACGCCAGGACGGGGCGTACGCAGGAGGCGCTGGTGCGCTATCGGCTGGCTCTGGACGCCGGACGGCAGGCAAATGATCCGTACGCGACCGGCCGCGCGATGGAATCCGTAGGCGGCGCCTACCAGGAGCTGGGGGACTGGTCGCGGGCCTCGGACTGGTTCGGGCGCGCCCTCGCCCATCGGCTCGCGCGCGACGAGCGCACCGACGCCGCCCGCCTCTACGGCCGCATCGGGACGGTGCACACCTACGCGGGCCGCTACGGAGAGGCGCTGCGCAACTGGAGCTCGGCCGTCACCGGGCACCGCAAGACCGGCGATGTGGCGGGCCAGGCAAGGGCGTTGAGCGAGCTGGCGCGGGTGCAGGAGTACGCGGGCCGGCCCGAGGAGTCGCTTCGCACCTGCCAGGAGGCCGTCGAGTGGGCGCGGCAGGCCGGTGACGTACGTCTCCAGGCGGCGCTGCAGCTCAGGCTGGCCGACACCCTGGACCGGCTCGGCGACCCGGCGGCGGCCCGGCTGCACCGCGGTGCGGCCGAGCGCATGCTGGGAATGGAGCTCGGGGAGGTCACAGGGCCTGCATCGAAGGATTCGAAGGATGGAGCAGGGGCTTCCGCCTACGAAATCCGTAGCGCTTCCGCAGAAGATTGATGCATTGAAAGGCTAGACAGCGAGAAGTCCTTCATTAGACTGGCTCCGCCGCGTACTTCCGTGGTGTCTCCGATGCGCCCTCTTGTGTATCGGTATGTAGTGCATTGCCCGAAAAACCCCTGAGCCAAGAGGACCGTGATCGACGTGAAGGTCGGCATCCCCCGCGAGGTCAAGAACAACGAGTTCCGGGTGGCCATCACCCCCGCCGGTGTGCACGAGCTGGTGCGCCACGGCCACCAGGTCGTCATCGAGCGGAACGCCGGTGTCGGCTCCTCGATCACGGACGCGGAGTACGTCTCCGCGGGCGCCGTCATCCTGGACACCGCCGACGAGGTCTGGGCCACCGCCGACCTCCTCCTGAAGGTCAAGGAGCCGGTCGCCGAGGAGTACCACCGCCTCCGCAAGGACCAGACCCTCTTCACCTACCTGCACCTGGCCGCCTCCAAGGAGTGCACGGACGCGCTCCTGGAGTCCGGCACCACCGCCATCGCGTACGAGACGGTCGAGACCGCGAACCGCGCGCTCCCGCTGCTCGCCCCGATGTCCGAGGTCGCGGGCCGCCTGGCCCCGCAGGTCGGCGCCTACCACCTGATGGCCGCCAACGGCGGCCGCGGTGTCCTGCCCGGCGGTGTCCCGGGTGTCGCGGCCGGCAAGGCCGTCGTCATCGGCGGCGGCGTCTCCGGCTGGAACGCCGCGCAGATCGCCATCGGCATGGGCTTCCACGTGACCCTGCTCGACAAGGACATCAACAAGCTCAAGGAGGCGGACAAGATCTTCGGCACGAAGATCCAGACCGTCGTCTCCAACGCCTTCGAGCTCGAGAAGGCCTGCATCGAGGCCGACCTCGTCATCGGCGCCGTCCTCATCCCCGGAGCCAAGGCCCCGAAGCTCGTCACCAACGAGCTCGTGGCGCGGATGAAGCCGGGAAGTGTCCTTGTCGACATCGCGATCGACCAGGGCGGCTGCTTCGAGGACTCGCACCCGACGACGCACGCCGAGCCGACCTTCCCGGTCCACAACTCGGTGTTCTACTGCGTCGCCAACATGCCCGGCGCGGTGCCCAACACGTCGACTTATGCCCTGACCAACGCGACGATGCCGTACATCGTCGAGCTGGCGAACCGCGGCTGGGTCGAGGCACTTCGCCGCGACAAGGCGCTCGCCCTGGGCCTCAACACCCATGACGGCAAGGTGGTTTACAAGGAGGTCGCGGAGTCGCACGGCCTCGAGCACGTCGAGCTGGAGACGCTCCTCGGCTGAACCTGACCGCTTTCGTCAACGAAAGTCGTCAATCTCACGCCCACGGCCGGACCTTGAGAGGGGTCCGGCCGTATGCGTATGTCCGTGGACATGGTCAACTCGCCTTGAACGTAACCCTTTAACCGATTCGACCACCCCGGAAATGTGCCAATGGCACCCCGCGCGCCCTTGACATGGGGGCGTTCGATTGCCGACACATCGGGCCGGGTCCGGCGGATTGTGTTGCTGCGGACCGGTGACACGCCATAGAGTCGCCAACCGTCGGCATGGTGCCACGCTGACCTATCGAGAAATTTCCTGGTCACCAAGGAGGTAAGACGACTTGTGAATGAGTCGACATTTGCTCCCGGGGGTGGTCAACCAGGAACCTCTGAGCGGGGCCAAGGACCCGTGGGGCTCGAGGCTGTCGGCTCCGTCGCTGTCCGCACCTTCGAAGCCCGCCAGAAACCGCAGCCGACGCAACCGACATCGTCTGCACCCCAGAGCATGGATGGCCATCACGTGAACGCCATGGCCGGCGACCGGAGTGGCGAGAACACCACCCACACCCAACTCGCCGACTACGAGGAACTGCCCCAGGGGCACTTCTACGACCCTGACGCCGAGTACGAGCCCGATCCCGAGTACGCGGCCACGCTGGCCCCGGACGCGGCCCGTCAGCGCCGTGAGCGCATCGGTCCCACGGGACGCCCGCTGCCGTACTTCCCGATTCCGGGTCCGCTGACCGATCACGGTCCCGCGAAGATCATCGCGATGTGCAACCAGAAGGGCGGCGTGGGCAAGACGACGTCGACCATCAACCTGGGTGCCGCGCTCGCGGAGTACGGACGCCGGGTCCTGCTGGTCGACTTCGACCCGCAGGGCGCCCTCTCGGTGGGCCTCGGGGTGAACCCGATGGAGCTGGACCTGACGGTCTACAACCTGCTCATGGAGCGGGGCATGTCGGCCGACGAGGTGCTGCTGAAGACGGCGGTCCCGAACATGGACCTGCTGCCCAGCAACATCGACCTGTCGGCCGCCGAAGTGCAGTTGGTGAGCGAGGTCGCGCGCGAGTCCACGCTGCAGCGGGCGTTGAAGCCGCTGATGCAGGACTACGACTACATCGTGATCGACTGTCAGCCCTCGCTCGGCCTGCTCACCGTGAACGCCCTGACGGCGGCTCACAAGGTGATCGTGCCGCTCGAGTGCGAGTTCTTCGCGCTGCGCGGTGTGGCCCTGCTGACGGAGACCATCGAGAAGGTCCAGGAGCGGCTCAACCCCGACCTGGAGCTCGACGGCATCCTGGCCACCATGTACGACTCCCGCACGGTGCACAGCCGTGAGGTGCTCGCGCGGGTGGTCGAGGCCTTCGACGATCACGTGTACCACACGGTGATCGGACGCACGGTCCGCTTCCCGGAGACCACGGTCGCCGGTGAGCCGATCACGACGTACGCATCGAACTCGGTCGGCGCGGCCGCTTATCGCCAGCTCGCCAGGGAGGTGCTCGCCCGGTGTCACGCCGAGTGAGTCTGCCGGGGGCCGACGAACTGTTCCGTACGACCGGGGGGATGGCGCTGCAGTCGTCGTCCCCGCGACGCCAGGCGAACGGCGAGGCACGGGTGCCCCCGCCCGCGGGCGAGAGCGACGAGACCGCTGCCGGTGACGCGCACGGCGGTGCCGCTGCCGGTGACGGCGGTGACGCCGCCGAACACGGCGCGGCCGACGCGGAGTCGGGAGAATCCCGCAGCCGCTCGGCCGGCGCCGACGCCGAGAAGGACGGGCGCCGTCCCGGTCAGGGCCAGGAAGGCGCCGCACAGGGCGGCGGCGGACGGTCCGCGAACTCCCCCTCCACGGCACAGGCGCGGCGGCGCGCACGGGCGGCCAACCGGCGGCCCAGCGGGCGTGAGCGGCACGACGAGAAGATCACCGTGTACGTGTCCGCCGAGGAGCTGATGGACCTCGAGCACGCGCGTCTCGTCCTGCGGGGCGAGCACGGGCTCGCGGTCGACCGCGGGCGGATCGTGCGCGAGGCGGTGGCCGTCGTTCTCGCGGATCTCGAGTCCCGCGGGGACGCGAGCATTCTCGTACGACGGTTGCGCGGGCGGTAGCGGTAGCGTTCCCGCCGATGCCCCTGAACGACGATTCCGCACTGCCTGCCCGCCGCCGCGCCCTGGGGCGCGGTCCTGGGTCGGCTCCCGCGGAGCCCGAACCGGAGCCGGAGTCGGTCCCCGAACCGGAACCAGAACCGGAACCGGAGACGGCCCCGGAGCCGGTGCCGGAGTCGTCCGCCGAGCCTGACGACGGCAGGTTCAAGGTCCGGCTCGCCAACTTCGAGGGCCCCTTCGATCTGCTGCTTCAGCTCATCTCGAAGCACAAGATGGACGTCACCGAGGTCGCGCTGTCCACGGTGACCGATGAGTTCATGGCGCACATCCGGGCCATGGGGCCCGACTGGGACCTGGACCAGACCACCGAGTTCCTCGTGGTCGCCGCCACCCTGCTCGACCTCAAGGCGGCCCGCCTTCTGCCCTCCGCGGAGGTCGAGGACGAGGCGGATCTCGCGCTGCTCGAAGCGCGGGACCTGCTTTTCGCGCGGCTTCTGCAGTACCGCGCGTACAAGCAGATCGCCGACATCTTCAGCGGGCGTCTCGACGACGAGGCCCGGCGCTATCCGCGGACCGTGGGCCTGGAGGCCCACCACGCCGAGCTGCTGCCCGAAGTCGTCATCAGCATCGGCGCGGCGGGGTTCGCCGCGCTGGCCGTGAAGGCGATGCAGCCCCGCGCGAAGCCCCAGGTGTACGTCGACCACATCCATGCCCCGCTGGTCTCCGTGCAGGAGCAGGCCGGTCTGGTCGTGGCCCGGCTGCGGGAGCGGGGCGAGGTCAGCTTCCAGGTGCTCGTCGAGGACGCGGGGGACACCCTCACGGTCGTCGCCCGTTTCCTGGCCCTCCTGGAGCTGTACCGCGAGAAGGCCGTGGAGCTGGACCAGGAGACCGCCCTGGGCGAGCTGATGGTGCGGTGGACCGGCGGGGACGGCGACGGGGAGCCGACGGTGACCGACGAGTTCGACCGCGCACCCGATCCGCCGGGTGAGACGAGTGAGGAGACGGTCACATGAGTGTGGAGAGTCCCGCGGGAGATCTGGCCGGTGCCGTCGCCGACCTGGAGCTGCGGCCCGCCCTGGAAGCCGTCCTCATGGTCGTCGACGAACCGGCCACGGAGGAGCACCTCGCCAAGGTCCTCGACCGGCCCCGGCGGCAGGTCGCCGACGCACTGCGGGAGCTCGCCGACGAGTACACCGTGCAGCGCCGGGGCTTCGAGCTGCGGCTCGTGGCCGGCGGCTGGCGGTTCTACACGCGGCCCGAGTACTCCGCGGCCGTCGAGCGCTTCGTGCTGGACGGGCAGCAGGCACGGCTCACCCAGGCGGCTCTGGAGACCCTCGCGGTCGTCGCGTACCGCCAGCCGGTCAGCCGTTCCCGGGTCTCCGCGGTGCGCGGGGTGAACTGTGACGGCGTGATGCGGACGCTCCTCCAGAGGGGTCTGGTGGAGGAGGCGGGCGCGGAACCCGAAACAGGTGCGATCCTGTACAGGACGACGAACTACTTTCTGGAGCGGATGGGCCTGCGTGGCCTGGACGAGCTCCCGGAGCTGGCGCCCTTCCTCCCCGAGGCGGAGGCGATCGAGGCCGAGACGCTGGAAGGCGTTCCGTCGTTCGACCCGGACGCACCCGATGCGCCGGGTGACGAGTACACCGAGCGCACAGTCGACTAACGGAAATTTGATGCGAAGCAGCAACGGCAGGAACAGCAGCGGAAACAACGGCGGGAGCCGTGGTGGCAACAGCGGCAGCCGTGGCAGCAGCGGTGGGCGCCCGACCGGCGGAGGCCGCGGGAGTGGCGGCGGCCGCCCGAGCGGCGGTGGGCGCCCGAGCGGTGGCGGCCGTGACTACCGGGGTTCCGGCAACAGCCCCGACCGGCAGGGTCGCGGCGCCGGTGGCGCGCGCGACGACCAGGCCGCCCCGAAGCGGGAGAGCAAGCCCCGTCCCGAGGAGCGCCGCTACGACGTGGGCGGCGACGCCTCCCGCAAGGGCCGTGGCGCGGCCGCGCGCGGTGGCGCCAAGGGCGGCCCCAGGGCCCCTCAGGGCTCGGACAGGGGCACCCGGCGCGGCGCGGGGGCTCCCGCGACGTCCCGCGAGTACGACGCGCGGCAGGAAGAGCGCAACCGCGAGCGGTACGCGGGCAAGCCGAAGGTCAGCCCGCCCAAGACCTTCCCGGGCGCCGAGCAGGAGGGCGAGCGGCTGCAGAAGGTCCTCGCCCGTGCTGGCTACGGCTCGCGCCGTGCCTGCGAGGAGCTCGTCGAGCAGGCCCGTGTCGAGGTCAACGGCGAGATCGTGATGGAGCAGGGCCTGCGGGTCCAGCCGGAGCGGGACGAGATCAAGGTCGACGGCCTGACGGTCGCCACCCAGTCGTACCAGTTCTTCGCACTGAACAAGCCCGCCGGCGTCGTCTCCACCATGGAGGACACCGAGGGCCGCCAGTGCCTGGGCGACTACGTGACCAACCGCGAGACGCGGCTTTTCCACGTGGGGCGTCTGGACACGGAGACCGAGGGCGTCATCCTGCTCACCAACCACGGTGAGCTGGCCCACCGGCTCACGCACCCGAAGTACGGCGTGAAGAAGGTCTACCTCGCGCACATCGTGGGCCCGATCCCGCGCGACCTGGGCAAGCAGCTCAAGGACGGCATCCAGCTCGAGGACGGGTACGCCCGCGCGGACCACTTCCGCGTCGTCGAGCAGACCGGCAAGAACTACCTGGTCGAGGTGACGCTGCACGAGGGCCGCAAGCACATCGTGCGCCGCATGCTCGCGGAGGCCGGCTTCCCGGTCGACAAGCTGGTGCGGACGTCCTTCGGGCCGATCACTCTCGGCGACCAGAAGTCGGGTTGGCTGCGCAGGATGTCGAACACCGAGGTCGGCATGCTGATGCAGGAAGTCGACCTCTAGGCCGTAGGCGCTACCGAGGTCACCGAAGGCGGCCGGTCCCTGCACACGCAGGGACCGGCCGCCTTTTTGTGTGTTGCGGGGCGCGACCCCCTCCCTTTATAGTCGCAGTGACTATAAAGGGAGGGGGGAGTCATGCAGGACTACGACAAGTACGCCTTCGAGCCGTTCGCCGTCACCGTCGACCTCGCCGTCCTCACCATCCGCGCGGGCCGCCTGCACGTGCTGCTCGTCGAGCGCGGCCAGGAGCCGTACCTGGGCCGCTGGGCGCTGCCCGGCGGATTCGTGCTGCCCGAGGAGTCGGCCGAGACGGCGGCCGGACGGGAGCTCGCGGAGGAGACCGGCCTCGCGGACAGCGACGGGCTCCACCTGGAGCAGCTGCGCACCTACAGCGAACCGGGCCGCGATCCGCGGATGCGCGTCGTCTCCGTCGCCTTCGCGGCGCTCGTGCCCGATCCGCCCGCCGTGCACGCGGGCAGCGACGCGGCCCGCGCGGAGTGGCTCGCGTACGGCACCCAGGGCCCGCTCGCCTTCGACCACGACCGGATCCTCGCCGACGCCCACGACCGCGTCTGCGCCAAGTTCGAGTACACCGGCCTCGCCACCGCCTTCTGCCCGCCCGAGTTCACCCTCGGCGAGCTGCGGCAGGTCTACGAGACGGTGTGGGGCGCCGAGCTCGACCCGGCCAACTTCCGGCGCAAGGTGCTCGGCACGTCCGGCTTCGTCGAGGCGATCCCCGGGGCCGCGCGCCTCACCGGCGGCCGCGGCAAACCGGCGGCCCTGTACCGCGCGGGCCCGGCCACCTCCCTGCACCCGCCCCTGCTCCGCCCCACGGCCACTCCCTCGGAAGGACAGCCCTCATGAAGCGTGCCGCCACCGGATCCCTCATGGGCCTCGCCCTCGGGGACGCGCTCGGCTTCCCGACCGAGTTCAACGACGTACCGTCGATCCTCGCCAAGTGCGGGCCCTGGCGGGAGATGGAGCTGCCCCGGCCCGCGATCGTCACGGACGACACGCAGATGACGCTCGCGCTCGGCCGTGGCCTGCGTACCGCCATGGGCCGTGGGCTGCTCGGGCCCAGGCGGATGGAGCGGCCGGTGCGCGAGGAGTTCGTGGAGTGGTACCAGTCGCCGGAGAACAACCGCGCCCCCGGCAACACCTGCCTGAAGGCCTGCTACCTCCTCAAGACCGGCAAGCCGTGGGAGGAGGCGAGCCAGGTGCACTCCAAGGGCTGCGGCGCCAACATGCGCGTCGCGCCCATCGGGCTCGTCCCCGGCCTGAGCGACGAGCAGCGATCGGGCGCCGCCCAGCTGCAGTCCGCGCTCACCCACGGCCACCCGACGGCGCTCGCCGCTTCGGACCTCACGGCGCACGCCGTGCGGCTGCTCGCCCAGGGCGCCGAGCCGACGGGGCTCGTGGGGCTGCTGCGCTCCTACGCGTACGAGAACCGCGAGACGTACCGCGCGCACTGGCTCGGCGAGCTGTGGACGCGCGGAGGTGATCCGACGCCGGGGGCGTTCATCGCGCGCGGCTGGGACGAGTGCCTGGCCGTCCTCGAACGCCTGGAGGCCGCGCTGAGGCACACCAACCCGGAGACCGACCCCTGCCTGGCCACGGGCGAGGGCTGGATCGCCGAAGAGGCGCTCGCCACGGGGCTGCTGTGCTTCCTGCAATTCGTGGACGAGCCCCTCACCGCCCTGCGCAGGGCCGCCTGCACCTCGGGCGACTCCGACTCGATCGCCTGCCTGGCCGGAGCGTTCGCGGGCGCCCACCTGGGCGCTGACGCCTGGCCCGCCGCGTGGGCCGAGCGGATCGAGTACCGCGCGGAGCTGCTTGCGCTCGGGGCGCTCTGGGACGGGGGCGCGGGCGCCTAGGCCGCTGCTGCCACCGCCGACGCCCGGCGTGCGCGGAACAGGAAGTCCTCGACGCGGCTGCGGTCCGGCTCGGGCGGCAGGGAGGTGTGCGCGGCCGCCGACTCGGCCTGTTCCGCGAGGCGGTTCATCCAGGACTCGACGTCCGGCCAGGAGACCTCGCCGCGCTTGACCGCGAGCAGCGGCTCGCGCTGGTCGCCGACGTCGAGGGTCAGCTCGCCGGTGCGCAGCAGATCGCGGCAGCTCGTCAGGAGGCGCAGGAGGTGCATCGCGTGCTTCCAGCGGGGCGCGCCGTGCAGGCGTACGTCCGCTTCCAGCTTCTTGTGCTGGCCCAGTGCGTAGCCGACGAAGGTGGTGTGGACCTGGCGGGAGAGGAACGCGTCGCGCAGGGCGAGGAGTTCACGGCCGGTGTCCGTGACGTCTTCCACCAGGGTCGAGTGCAGGCACTCCAGGATGTTCGGATTGGCGCGCAGGGCCAGCTCGCAGAAGCGCTCCAGCTCCCAGCTGAACTGCTCCTCCGCCGGTCCGTCCACGTGCGTGGGCGGCTTCTCGAAGCGCCAGAAGAGCGGGGTCGGGGCCAGGAAGACCCCCCTGCGGTCGGTGTCGCTGCCGTCCGTGGCCAGGCCGAAGGCGCGCGAGCCCATCACACAGGCGTAGACGGTGTGGTCGCGTACGAGAGCCAGGTCCGGGTCCAGGTCCTTGGCGTCCTTGGCATCCTTGGTGTCCTTGGGGCGGTGCATGCCGGGAGCGTACGGCCAGGGGCTAGCCGAGGGTGATCGAATTTCCGGTGACCGTGATGTTCTGCGGGGGGAGCGCGCGCGGGGCGGGGCCGTCCGCGACCGAGGCGTCCGCCACGCGGTACTTGCTGCCGTGGCAGGCGCAGTTGATCGTGCCGTCCGCGACCTCGCTGACCGTGCACCCCGAGTGCGTGCAGACCGCCGAGAACGCCTTGAAGTCGCCCTCCTCGGGCTGGGTCACGACGATCTTCTTGTCCTTGATGACCTTGCCGCCGCCGACCGGGATGTCGGAGGTCTTGGCCAACTCCTCTGCCTTGGGAGGTGGTTGATCCCGGTCCTTGCCGCCCGACTTCGACGCCGAGGGCGACGCGGACGTCGGCTGCGACTTCGGCGGCTCCGGTTCCGCGCCCTCGTCCCCGTACTTGCTGCACCCGGCGGTCAGCGCGACCGCGCCGCCCGCGGCGATGACGGTGCGCCGCGAGGGGCGCGCGCCGCTCATGTCGTCACCCCGAACGTGCGGAAGAACCACAGCGCCGACGTCCACCAGACCACCGTGAGGACCACGAAGACCAGGCCGCCGACGACCGGGAGCAGCCAGCCGGGCAGCTTCTCCGAGCGCAGCAGCAGCATCTTGGCGCTGAACGCGCCGAAGAAGAAGCAGCCGAGCAGCGAGTGCCACATCACCCGGCTCGAGTACGTCTGGTAGCCAAGGGCGTAGAGGCAGTGGACCGCCACGGGGACCGCCACCAGAAACGCGATCCGGCCCGACCAGCGGTGCAGCGCCGACGACCAGGACGGCCCCGGCAGGCGCCCGTACACCATGAGCGCCGAGACGACCTGGACCAGCGCGAAGGCGAACGCCGTCGTGCCGAGCCAGGCCTTGACCGCGCTCGTGCTGCTGAACCCGGCGAGGTTGAAGGCCGTGCCCTCGGGGTCGTGCGTCTTGCCGTACACGCCGAGGCCGACGGCGACGGCCGCGGCGACCAGGGCGGGGACGAGGTAGCGGGCGGGGTGCGGGCGGCGGTGGTCGCCCGCCGCCGGGGGCGGGCCGAAGCCGCCCTGTGTCGCGGCGTTCGGATCGACGCTCATGGCGGCTCCCTGGTCGGGGCGGAGCGGGGTCAGGGCACGACGGGACGGGCGGTGAGTTCGCCGCCGTCGAACGGGACGGTGCCGGTCTCCGGGTCGAGGCGCGGGGCCTTTTGCGGCTTGCCGTCCTCCTTGAGGATCCCGACCTGCCGCCCGTCGGGCAGGACGATCCAGCCGCCGTCGATCTCGGCGCCGCGCACCTCGGTCGTCGCGCGGTACAGGCCGGAGGGCTTCTTCGCCCTGGCGGCGGTGAAGTCCCGTGGCTGTTCGTCGATCTCGACCTTGCCGCGGACCGCGTTGTCGGCGAGCGTGGCGTCCAGCTTCGCGCCGTCCTTGCCGGTGAGGCGCATGGAGCCGTCGTCCTTGACGTCGCCCTTCAGCCAGGACTCGGCGTCACGGCCGTTGCAGTAGTACGCGATGGCCTTGTCGTCACGGATCGAGACGGAGACCGCGGCGGCGTCGTCGGCCGTGCGGCCCGCGTACTCGGACTTCCCGGTCGGCTTCCCGGTCGGCTTCTTCGGCGGGCTCTTGGACGGGCTCTCGGTGGGTGCGGGCGTGCTCTTGGTGGGCTTCGCGGATGAGGGCGCCGGCGAGGCGGAGGCGCCGGGCGAGTCCTGTCCGTACGACGAATTTCCCTCCCCTGTCGTCGCGTTGAGCGACAGCATGAACAGGGCGAGCAGCAGTCCCCCGAGAAGCGTGTAGAGCGGTCCGGAGCGCTTCATGCGGCCTCCCCCGAGGCGTGGGCCGTGCCAGACCCTCCATGCAAGCGGACCCGTGCCCCGGCGTCCATAGTTGAACGGCCACCAATCGGGCCAAGTGGCGACAGGGGGCGATTCGGGTGACATTGGCATGGTCTGAGGTCCGCGCCCGATCGAGGCGCCGACCCGGCCACTCACTCGAAAGGCGCGACCATGGCGGGTAACGATCTGGGAAGCCTTCTCGGCGGTCTCCTCGGCGGCGGCCAAGGCGGCCAAGGCGGCCAGGCCGGTGGCTCCGGAGGCGGCAACGTCCTTGGCTCACTGCTCGGCGGCCTCCTCGGCGGCGGCGCGGGCGGCGCGGCCGGCGGCCAGGGCGGCTCCGGCGGCGGCAACCCGCTGGGCGGCCTGATGGACATGATCACGAAGTCGGGCCTGGTCAGCCAGGAGCAGCTGGACTCCTGGGTCGGCAAGGGCGACAACCAGCCGCTGAGCCCGGACCAGGTCAAGCAGTCCGTCCCCGACGAGACCCTGGACAAGGTGGCCGCCGACGCGGGCGTCAGCCGCGACGAGGCCGCCGACCAGATCGCGCAGCAGCTGCCCCAGGCCGTCGACAAGCTGACCCCCGAGGGGCAGGTCCCCACGGGCTCGCTGGAGGACATCATCAAGGAGCAGAAGCTCTGACCCCACCCCGGTGAGGCACCGTGGGGCACGCGGCGTCCGTCTCGGCAGGCGGGCGCCGCGCACTCGTCCCCGGGGCCCTGACTACCCTTGTCGGTACATCAGTCGTACGTACGCGAGCGAGGAGCACCACTGTGGCGGTACGAGCGGTCCGGGGCGCCGTCCAACTGGAGCGGGACGCCGCCGACCACATGGACGAGCAGGTCGGCGAGCTGCTCACCGCCATCCTGGAGCGGAACGCGCTGACCCAGGAGAACCTGATCAGCATCTGGTTCACCGCGACGCCCGATCTGCACAGCGACTTCCCCGCGGCGGCCGCCCGCAGGCTCGGCATCGTGGACGTCCCGCTGATCTGCGCGCAGGAGCTGCAGATCGAGGGAGCCATGCCGCGGGTCGTCCGCGTCCTCGCGCACATAGAGTCCGAGAAGCCCCGCGCCGAGATCACGCACGTCTACCTCGGTGCCGCGGCCACCCTGCGCAAGGACATCGCCCAGTGAGAACCGCCCTCGTCATCGGCACCGGCCTGATCGGCACCTCCGCCGCCCTGGCCCTCGCCTCGCGCGGTGTGGCCGTGCACCTCGCCGACCACGACCCCGGGCAGGCCCGCACGGCGGCCGCGCTCGGCGCCGGGACCGACGAAGCGCCCGAGGGGCGCGTCGACCTGTGCGTCGTCGCCGTGCCGCCCGCGCACGTCGCGGCGACCCTGGCCGACGTCATGCGGCGCGACGTGGCCCGCGGCTACCTCGACGTGGCGAGCGTCAAGGGCGGGCCGCGCCGGGAGCTCGAGGCCCTCGGCATCGACCTCACTCCGTACATCGGCACGCACCCCATGTCGGGGCGCGAGCGCAGCGGCCCCCTCGCCGCCACCGCCGACCTCTTCGAGGGACGGCCGTGGGTGCTCACGCCGACCCGCGACACCGACACCGAGGTCCTCAACCTCGCCCTGGAGCTCGTCGCCCTCTGCCGTGCCGTGCCGGTCGTCATGGACGCCGACGCCCACGACCGCGCGGTCGCGCTCGTCTCGCACATGCCGCACCTGGTCTCCAGCATGGTCGCCGCGCGCCTGGAGAACGCCGAGGAGACCGCTGTGCGCCTCTGTGGCCAGGGCATCCGCGACGTCACGCGCATCGCCGCTTCCGACCCCCGGATGTGGATCGACATCCTCTCCGCCAACCCCGGCCCCGTCGCCGACCTGCTCTCCGCCGTCGCCACCGATCTCGACGAGACGGTGACGGCGCTGCGGGCCCTGCAGTCGGCGGATGACGCGAAGCGGCGCGAGGGTGCCGCAGGGGTCGAGGGCGTACTGCGGCGCGGCAACGCGGGCCAGATCCGGGTGCCCGGCAAGCACGGGGCGGCGCCGACGGCGTACGAGGTCGTGGCGGTGCTCATCGACGACCAGCCGGGACAGCTGGCGAGGATCTTCGCCGACGCGGAGCGGGCCGGGGTGAACATCGAGGACGTACGCATCGAGCACGCGACGGGCCAGCAGGCGGGCCTCGTACAGCTCCTGGTGGAACCGAAGGCGGCCCCGACCCTGACGGCGGGCCTGCGGGAGCGGGGCTGGTCGATCCGCCAGTAGGCGAGCGCAATGGGCTGCGGGGCAATCGGCTGCGGCGCAATCGGCTGCGGGGCAAACGGGTGGGTGGGCGGGAGAAGATCCGCCGCGAAGCGGGCGGGACAGGGGCACCCCACCGGGCAGTAAGAGACAACCGTGGGAGCCAGTAACCTTAGGCAGGGCAAGAATGCCGCCCTGCTCCAGCCCTGTGCACACAGAAAGGTGCTCGCACCCCGTGGAAACCGTGGAAACCGCCGGCCCGGCGCCCGCAGCAGTGATCGTCGCCATCGACGGGCCCTCCGGCACGGGCAAGTCGAGCACCTCGAAGGCCGTCGCCGCCCAGCTCGGCCTCAGCTACCTGGACACCGGTGCCCAGTACCGCGCGATCACGTGGTGGATGGTGCACAACGGCATAGAGCTGACGGACCCGACCGCCATCGCCGCGGTCGCGGGCAAGCCCGAGATCATCTCCGGCACCGACCCGCTCGCCCCGACCATCACGGTCGACGGCACGGACGTCGCGGGCCCGATCCGCACCACCGACGTCACCTCGAAGGTCAGCGCCGTCAGCGCCGTCCCCGAGGTGCGCGCCCGCATCACGGAGCTGCAGCGCACCATCGCCGCGTCCGCCGAGAAGGGCATCGTCGTCGAGGGGCGTGACATCGGTACGACCGTCCTGCCCGACGCCGACCTGAAGATCTTCCTCACGGCCTCGCCCGAGGCCCGCGCAGCCCGCCGCAGCGGCGAGCTCAAGGGCGCCGACGTCGCCGCCACGCGTGAGGCGCTCATCAAGCGGGACACCGCCGACTCGAGCCGCAAGACGTCGCCGCTGGCCAAGGCCGACGACGCCGTCGAGGTGGACACCACCGAGCTCACGCTCCAGCAGGTCATCGAGTGCGTCGTCACCCTCGTCGAGGAGAAGCGGGCAGCGAAGTGACCGCGGCGCCGTCGGAACGGGGTGCGGAGGTCGGCCGCCGCATCGGCGTCGGCCTCATGTACGGCCTGTGGAAGCCCCGCGTCCTCGGCGCCTGGAAGGTCCCCGCGACCGGCCCGGTGATCCTGGCCGTGAACCACTCCCACAACGTCGACGGTCCGATGGTGATGGGCACGGCGCCCAGGCCGACCCACTTCCTCATCAAGAAGGAAGCGTTCATCGGGCCCCTGGACCGCTTCCTCCAGGGCATCGGGCAGGTGAAGGTGGACCGTGAGATCGCCGACCGCACGGCGATCACCCGGGCTCTTGGCGTGCTCGACGACGGCGGCGTTCTCGGGATCTTCCCCGAGGGCACCCGGGGCGAGGGAGACTTCGCCTCGCTGCGGGCCGGCCTCGCCTACTTCGCCGTACGCAGCGGAGCGCCGATCGTGCCGGTCGCGGTGCTGGGAAGCACGGAGAAGCGCGGACGGTTGATAAAGGGGCTGCCCCCACTGCGCAGCAGGGTCGACGTCGTCTTCGGCGACCCTTTCGAAGCGGGCGACGGCAGCGGACGGCGTACGCGCAAGGCGCTGGACGAGGCGACCGTGCGCATCCAGGAGCGGCTCACCGCCCACCTGGAGGACGCCAGGCGCCTGACCCGGCGCTGAGCGAGACTTTCAGTAGTGGCCCCTCCTAGGCGGCCACCGATCACGAATACGACAGAGGTACGGACTTCATGAACGACCAGATCCAGCCCGAAGGCTCGGCTGAACACGAGCACGGGGCGCTTGGCGATGCCGAGTACGCGGAGTTCATGGAGCTCGCCGCGGAAGAGGGCTTCGACGCCGAAGACGTCGAAGGCGCGATCGGCGATGCGGGCCACGGCCCGCTGCCCGTGCTCGCCGTCATCGGACGCCCCAACGTCGGCAAGTCGACCCTCGTCAACCGCATCATCGGCCGCCGCGAGGCCGTCGTCGAGGACCGCCCCGGCGTGACCCGCGACCGCGTGACGTACGAGGCCGAGTGGGCGGGCCGCCGCTTCAAGCTTGTCGACACCGGCGGCTGGGAGCAGGACGTCCTCGGCATCGACGCGTCCGTGGCCGCCCAGGCCGAGTACGCGATCGAGGCGGCCGACGCGGTCGTCTTCGTCGTGGACGCCACCGTCGGCGCCACCGACACGGACGAGGCGGTCGTCCGGCTGCTCCGCAAGTCGGGCAAGCCCGTCGTCCTGTGCGCCAACAAGGTCGACGGCCAGTCCGGCGAGGCCGACGCCACCGCCCTGTGGGCCCTGGGCCTCGGCGAGCCGCACCCTGTCTCCGCCCTGCACGGCCGTGGCACCGGCGACATGCTGGACGCCGTCCTTGACGCGCTGCCCGAGGCACCCGCCACGACCTTCGGCCTCGCGGTCGGCGGTCCGCGCCGCATCGCGCTGATCGGCCGCCCGAACGTCGGCAAGTCGTCGCTGCTCAACAAGGTGGCGAACGAGGACCGCGTGGTCGTCAACGAGGTCGCGGGCACCACCCGTGACCCGGTCGACGAGTTGATCGAGCTCGGCGGCGTCGTCTGGAAGTTCGTGGACACCGCGGGCATCCGCAAGCGCGTCCACCTCCAGCAGGGCGCCGACTACTACGCCTCGCTGCGCACGGCCGCCGCCGTCGAGAAGGCGGAGGTCGCGGTCATCCTGATCGACGCCAGCGAGTCGATCAGCGTCCAGGACCAGCGCATCGTCACGATGGCCGTCGAGGCGGGCCGCGCCATCGTCGTCGCGTTCAACAAGTGGGACGTCCTCGACGAGGAGCGCCGCTATTACCTGGAGCGGGAGATCGAGACCGAGCTCCTCCAGGTCGCGTGGGCCCCGCGCGTCAACGTCTCCGCCGAGACCGGCCGCCACATGGAGAAGCTCGTCCCGGCGATCGAGACGGCCCTCGCGGGCTGGGAGACGCGCGTCCCGACCGGGCGGCTCAACGCCTTCCTCGGCGAGCTCGTGGCCTCCCACCCGCACCCGATCCGGGGCGGCAAGCAGCCCCGCATCCTCTTCGGCACGCAGGCGGGCACGAAGCCGCCGCGGTTCGTGCTCTTCTCCTCCGGCTTCATCGAGCACGGCTACCGCCGCTTCGTGGAGCGCAGGCTCCGCGAGGAGTTCGGCTTCGAGGGCACGCCGATCCACATCTCGGTGCGGGTGCGCGAGAAGCGCGGCCGCAAGAAGTAAGCACGGACGGACCGATGGGCCGGGCCCCGCCTTCATGTGGAAGGCGGGGCCCGGCCCATCGCGTCGGCGGCGGCGCCTCAGATCCCCCTGCGCGGCCCCGGCGGCAGCGCCGCGGGGAACTGCTGGTGCATGGTGCCGTGCTGCTCGTGGCCGTAGCGGGTGACGTGCAGCTGGCTGAAGGTGTTGTGCCGCTGGTCGTGCCGGTCGCCGACACGGTGCGTGCCGTACGGCGCGCTGCCGAACGACGTGAAGCCCAGATCCTCCTCGCCGGTCCGGTCTCCCGGAAGGGCCTTGAACGACCTGCGGTACTCCGAGTAGAGCGCGTCGTAGATCGGTGTGGCCGAGTGGTCGGCCCCCGTCTCCTGCGCCGAGCGCATGGAGGGGATGGGGGACTGGTACGCCGGCCGGGGGCGGGAGGGGTCGTATGTGTGCACGTATGTGCCAACGACCCCGTCCGCGTACGGATGCGGGGGCCGCGCCGCTTTCACGGGGCGCCGGGAGCATGACCGGCGCAGAGGGGACCCGGGGCGTGGCGGCGGCGCGGCCCGCGGGGGCTCAGGTGCCGGCGAGCGGCATCGCCGCCGCGACCAGACGCCCGTGCACCGCCGCCTTGTCCAGGGCGCCGCGCAGCAGGTCCTCGCGGGGCTGGCGGCCGATGGAGCCGACCGGCGCCGCGAACAGGAGCACCGTCTGCAGCTTGTTGGCCGCGGCCCGCCAGGCCTCGGTGACCTGGAGCGGGTGGTGGGCCTGCCACCAGGCGACGGGGGAGCCTTCCCCAAGCGCTCGGCTTCGCTCGTGCAGGGGAGACCCCAATCCCGCGCCGGGCTGGAGCACGGCGTGCAGCTGGCCCGCGGCGAGCAGCACGGACCAGCCGTGCAGCACCGGGGGTACGCCGTCGAGGGAGGCCACCGGGTGGAAGCCCTGCTCGACCAGGAGCTGGAGGAAGTCGTCGCCGCCGCCGGGCGCGGAGCCGGGGCGCGCGATGGCGCCGGTCGGCTCGACGACGAGCGCGGGCCGCAGCTCGCCCTCGATGAGGACGAGACCGCTGGTCACGCCGAGGACCGCCTGGTCGGGCACTCCCTCGCCGGGAGCGGGGGCGGGGACCCCGGCGAGGCCGGTGCCGTCCTCGCCGGTGATCGAGCGGACGGCGCCCTGGAGCTGCTCCTCGGAGACCTGGACGATCTGGGAGGGCAGGCAGGTGGCGTGGGCGAAGGCGAGTACGGCGGTCTCGTCGCCGATGAACAGGACCGTGCTGGTGCGTTCCTGCTCCGTGTCGCCGGGGGTGCGGCAGGAGGTGCAGTCGTAACTGCCCGGGGCGTTCTCTCCGGCGAGCAGCCGGTCGGCTTCTTCGTCGCCGATCTCGGCGCGGACGTCGTCGCCGACGTCGAGCATGCGCGGCACGGGTGGCTCCTCGGAATCGTTGCGTGCGGACCGGGGGTGCCCGGCTCATAAGAAGACAACGGGCGATCAGTGGCGCAAGTCACGCGCGAAGGCGAACGGAATCGAACCATCCGCAGCGGAGGGTGAGTTGCCCGGTGGAATCCGTCACTCCGCGCCAACGTCTACTGCGTACAGGGAAGTTGGGCCGGTGAGCTGGGTCACAGATCGCCGTGGCGACAGGTCGACAAATCCTGAAATCAGGGAATTAAGTGGCTGGCTTGAATTCGCCGATACTCCCGGTAACGGTCAACTGGCCTGGAATGACAAGGAGTTGGTTGGTATCGGGGCGAGTGGGCGCCTAGATTCCACCGCTGTGTGCAGTGAGCACCGCTCGGGTACGTCCGCCGGCCGCACCAGCAGCCAGCTCAAGCACCACGGCACGAACGTGCCGAACTCCGGCGGACGGGGTGAGCGGGCCTCCGGCGTCAGATGCGCGAGGAGGTCCGGGACACCTGGGGGATCCCGGGTCCTTCGAGAGGGATATTCATGTCCGCACGTCCCAAGTGCATTCGCAGGACAGCAGTGATCGGCGGAGCGGCGTTGCTCGCTCCGCTGGGACTGCTCACCGCCACCGGCCAGGCCGGAGCGGCGGACAGCGGAGTGTGGGATCGCATCGCTCAGTGCGAGAGCGGCGGAAACTGGAGCATCAACACCGGGAACGGCTACTACGGAGGACTGCAGTTCTCCGCGTCCACCTGGCGCGCGTACGGCGGAGGAGCCTATGCGGCAACCGCCGACCAGGCGTCCAAGGGGCAGCAGATCGCCGTCGCCACCAAGGTCCAGCGCGCTCAGGGGTGGGGCGCATGGCCCAGCTGTTCGGCTCGGGCGGGTGCGTCCGGCAGTGCTCCGGGGGCGGCAGCCGCTCCTGCGGCGCCCAAGGCGGCCGAGGCACCCAAGGCGTCCAAGGCGCCCAAGGCCGTCAAGCAGCAGCCCGCGGCGCCGCAGCGGCGTACGCCGGGTCATGCCGACCGGGGTTCCGGGCGCGGTGACTACACCGTTCGGCAGGGGGACACCCTGAGCCGGATCGCGGCGGCGCACGGCGTCAGCTGGCAGAAGGTGTACTCCGCCAACAAGGCGGTCATCGGCGGGGACCCGAATGTGATCCTGCCGGGGCAGCGGCTCGACCTCTGAGTTCCGCCCTTCAGGGGTGTGGCCCTGCTCTGGCGTGGCCCTGCTCGGTCGGCCGACCGGGTGGGGCCACGTCCGTGGCGGCGCGGCACGGCCTCGCGCCGGGGTGGCGCTGCCTAGCGTGGGCGGATGTATCCGATGCCGATCAAGAGTCTTCGGTCGCTGTGGCCCGCTGGTCTGGTCGTCGCCGCGGTCTCCTCGCTCCTCTCCACGCTGCTGCTCCCGGTCTCCGCGGCCGCCGCTGCTCCGCCGCCGCCCCTGCCGGGGCCCGGTGCCGCCGCAGCGGCGTACGACTGCTCACGCACCGAGGGGCCCTGGAACTGCCTCGCGCAGTGCGAGAGCAGTGGCCGGTGGCATGTGAACACCGGGAACGGCTTCTACGGAGGGCTGCAGTTCTACCAGCCCACCTGGGAGGAGCACGGCGGGCTCAAGTACGCGCCGCGTGCCGACCTCGCCACCAAGAAGGAGCAGATCAAGGTCGCCGAGGAGGTGCTGCGTACCCAGGGGTGGAAGGCCTGGCCCGTGTGCTCGAAGAAGATCCCGAAGGAGATTCGGGAGGGCCGTGTCGTCGTGCACGTGGTGAAGGCGGGGGAGACGTTGAGCTCCATCGCCCGGAAGTACAAGGTGCGGGGCGGATGGCAAGCGCTGTATCAAGCCAACCGGAAGGCTGTGGGGAGTCGGCCCGACGAGCTGGATGTCGGCACCAAGCTGGTCATCCTGAAGAAGGTCGGCAAGGCCGCCACCGGCGGTTGAGCTCCGTCGCCTCGCCGCTGAACACGACCGCGCCACGGCGCAGTTCGTGCACCACCACTGCCGTCCGGCTCGCGTGTTCGCGCAGGCCGGGCGGCAGTCGCTGTTCCGCGGTGAGGACGCAGGCGCGTGCGCTGAGGCCGACGAGCAGGTCGTACGTCCGGGACGCGACGGCGGGGGACATGCCCTGGGTGGGTTCGTCGATCAGGATCACTCGGGCGTGGGCCTGGGCCGTCAGGACGGCGCGGGAGAGGGCGAGCATGCGTTGCTCGCCGCCGGAGAGGGTGCCTGCGCGGCGGCGGAGGAGGGGGCGTAGTTCGGGGTAGGTGGTCAGGGCCGGGGTGATGTCGGCTCTGGGTGGGGAGTGGTCTTGTTCTGCGTGGGGGCTGGGGCTGGGGTCGGGGTCGGGGTCGGCGTTGTGGGCTGGGGTCGACAGCTCTAGGTTCTCCGCCACTGTGAGGTGGCCGAACACCGCTTGTCCGTCCGGCACGAAGCACAGGCCCCGTTGTGCGCGTTCGTGCGCGGTGAGCCGGGTGACGTCCGTTCCGTCCCAGGTGACGGTGCCTGTGGTGAGGGGGGCCGTGCCGGCCAGGGCGCGCAGTGTCGTGGTGCGGCCCGAGCCGTTGCGGCCCAGGAGGACCGTGAGGCAGGGGGACGGGGCGGCGAGGCTCACGCCGTGCAGGGCTTCCAGGGGGCCGTAGCGGACGCGGGCGTCGTGGAGTTCGATGCCGGCTCTCATGGGGCCGCCCGGTGGAGTACCTCGGTCGGCGGGCCCGAGGTGATGATGCGGCCCGCTGCCATGACGTGCACGGTGTCGGCGAGGTTCGCGACCAGGTCGATGTCGTGCTCGACCACCAGGAGTGCCATGCCGTCGGCCGCCAGGGCCCGCAGGATGCGGGCCAGCGCGGCGACTTCGGCGCTGTCCAGGCCTGCTGCGGGCTCGTCCAGGAGGAGGGTGTGGGGCCGGCCTGCCAGGGCTCGGGCGAGTTCTACGCGTCTGAGGGTGCCGGTGGGGAGGTCTGCGGCGGGGTGGTGGCGGGTGTTGTCGCCGTGGAGGGAGAGGAGGCGGAGGGCCTGGGTGGTGGTCCCGGTCTCAGGGCTGTGGGCGCGGGCCGCCTGTTCCGCGCCTACTTGGACGTTCTCCGTGATGGTCAGTGACGGGAAGACCGCCAGTTGCTGGAACGTGCGGGCCACGCCCAGGCGGGTGCGGGCGTGGGCGGGGGTGCGGGTGATGTCGTGGCCGTCGTAGGTGATCTGGCCCTTGTCGGGGCGGAGGGTGCCGGCGAGGCAGTGGAAGAGGGTGCTCTTGCCTGCGCCGTTGGGGCCTACTACGGCGGTGATGTGGCCGGGGGGCACGGAGAGGTCCACGCCGTCGAGGGCGGTGAAGCCGTTGTAGGTGGCGGTGATTCCGTGAGCCGCCAAGGGGTGGTGCGGGGTTTCGCGGCGGGATCCGCTCGGGGGCGGGGCCGCCTCGGTATGTCCGTCCTCGCTATCGCCCGGTGGCCGCGGGGCTGCTTCGGCTCCGGAGCGCCGCGAACCGTGCTCCGGGCGGACATACCGAACCGTCCCCAGGGGCCGCGATGGCGTCTGCGGGCCGGTGAGACTCTCGCTGCGGGGCAATCGGGTGGGTGGGCGGGAAAGCTTGTTCGTCCAGGGGCGGATGCGGGGTGAACGGGCGGGTGGGTGGGAGGGCTTGTTCGTTGAGGTGGGGCTGCGGGGTGATCGGGAGGTAGGGGCCAGAGCGCTGCGGGCCCGGTGGCCCAGGGGGGTCAGGGACAGGCGGCGGGTCCACCCGGCGGTGGTCGGAACACGGCCGGTCAGGACCGCGAGGACACCGATCAAGGCCGCCGCCACACCGCCCCGCGCCCCCGCGTCCAGCCCCACCAGCAGCGCCGCCGCAACGAGCGCCCCCAGGAGGCTGTCCGCGCCGAGGACCACCACCGCCGCGAACCAGAGGAGCCCGCGCACGGGGTCGTACGCGGCGGGGTCGAAGGCCCGTAGGCCCATGCCCAGCATCCCGCCCCCCAGAGCGGCCAGCGCCGCACCGGCCACGAAGGCCGTGAGCTTCAGGCTGCGCACCGGCACGCCCGCGGCCGCCGCCCCCGCCTCGTGGTCCCGCATCGCGGCCAGCGCGCGCCCCATGCGGCCCCGGCGCATGCTGAAGGCGAAGAGCAACGCCGCGGCGAGCAGGGCCAGTTCCAGGACGTAGAACGCGCGGTCGCTGTCGAAGCCCGCAGGGCGGTCCAGGGTGAGGCCCGACGTCGCGTACGGCTGGGCGAAGACGAAGCGGCTGACGCCGACGCCTACCGCGAAGGTCGCGAGGGCGAGCGCCAGGCCGCGGCGGCTGATCGCGGGCCAGCCGGTGAGGAGGCCGAGCGGGGCCACCAGGAGGACGGCCACGGCCAGGGCGGGGAGGTGCGGGAGCTCGGGCAGCCCCGGGAAGCGGCCCGCCGTGAGCAGCGCGGTGAAGAGCGCGCCCAGGCCCGCGTACGCCGCCTGGCCGAGCGAGATCTGGCCGCCTCTGCCGGTGACGATCACCAGGGAGAGGAGGATCACCGCAAGGGCCGGGACCTGGACCGAGGTCGTCAGGTCCGAGCCCGCGAAGCCCAGCGGGATGAGGAAGAGGACCGCCGCCACTATCCACGCGCCCGGAGGCGTCGGGACGCGCGCCGTCACCGTGCGGGGGAGCGTGTTCTGCGAGCCGATGCCCGGGAGCACCAGGGCCGCGACGAGGAGGGCCACCACGAAGAGGTTGGCTCCCAGGGCCTGGACGAGTGGTTCCGCCCAGCCCGATGGGTGCAGGCGGGTCAGCTGGCTCTGGGCCACGCCGAGGCCGAGGGCCACGATCACCGCGATGGACAGGCTCCGCATGCGGGCCGCCACCGCCACCGCCATGACCTCCATGACCAGGAGCGGCATGCCGTACGGGTCGAGGCGTACGAAGGGGGCGAGCAGTGCGCCGGTCAGACCTGCCGTGAACGCGCCGAACGCCCAGCCCGCGGATGCCACCCGGTCCGCGTCGATGCCGCTGAGGACCGCGAGAGGGCGGTTGTCGACCACGGCCCGCAGTTCGCTGCCGAAGCGGGTCCAGCGGGTGATCGCCCAGACCGTGGTGGCGAGGGCGACCGTCACGGCCAGCGGGGCCCAGGGATCCGCCGATACGAGGGTGGGGGCGTCCGCCTTCGCCCCTGGGCCCCAGATCAGGGCGGCGCCTCCGACCAGGAGGATGAAGACGCCGATGGACGCCACCAGGGTCTGGGCCGGGTCGCTGCCCAGGACCGACAAGGGGCGGAAGACCGTCTTCTCCAGGAGCAGGCCGATGGCCGGGGCGACGAGGAGGAGCGTGACCGCCGTGGCGAGCGGAAGGGGCCAGTGCCACTGAACCGTCAGTTCGCGCAGGACGTACGCGCAGACCATCGCGATCGCGCCGTGCGCGAAGTTCAGGACGCCGGTCGCGCGGTACGTGACGATCAGGCCGATGCCGGTGAGGGCCGCCGCGCTGCCGACCGCGAGCCCGGCCAGCGTCAGGTCGTAGCTCAGGGAGGCCACCGGGTCATCGCTCCGGGGGCGGAGTGGTGGTCGGCTGCGGTTCGCAGATGGGGCAGGGGCTCAGGTCGCCGGTCGCGAGGATGCGGGCGTCCGCGGGGACCGCTTCCGCTTTCCCTGCCACCAGGGGGCAGTCCGCCCGGTGCCAGAGGGTTCCGCCGGGGATCATCAGCGAGTCGCCGCTGGTCGCCACGGGGGCCTGCCGGTCGGTGGCTTCGGTGGGCGTCCCCGCCGTCACCAGGAGCTCGTACAGCTCCTCCACGCGGGCCGTGGACAGGGCGCTTCTGCCGTGGGTGAAGAGCACGGCCCCGGCGATGATCAGTGCCGCGCCCGGCACCGTGCACGACGCCAGATACGGAAGCTGGCGCTCGGCGAAGCGCTCGCCGGACATGCCGTACCAGCCGACCACGCAGAGCACCGCACCGGTGGCGAGGGCGGCGAAGGCCACCCAGAGGAGCGGGCGCACGGCACGGAGCCGGGCCGAACTGGCTGTCTGATCCGGTTGAGCCGCCCGCATCTGCGCCCCCTGGGACACGTTCGTAGCGTCGGTGGGCTGTCCATGTCAGCCGATGGCTTGCACTATGCCTTCTGCAAGCTGACCCTGAAAGCACCGGGCCCTGATGGTCCGGACCGACACCCGGTGGTGAGCCAGATGGTGCTCTGGACCAACCCCAGGCGGGGGAGCGATCTCAGGCGGGGAAGGGTGCGGAGCGCGGCGATGGCGGCTGCCGCGGTCCTGCTCGTCGCTCCGGCCGCCGTGGCATGCGGTGATGACAGCGGCGGGGGCGGCGAGAGCGATCCGCCCAAGCCGTCCGCCGAGAAGTCGACCCAGGACGTCCCTTCGGACGCCCCTTCGGACGACGCGACCGCGCCCGCGGATCCGGCGGCGGCCGAGAAAGAGGTCAAGGAGAACTTCGAGAAGTTCTTCGATCCCGCCGTCTCCATGAAGGAGAAGGAGGCCGTTCTGGAGAACGGGCCGAAGATGCGCGCCGTCCTGAAGAGCTTCAGCGGCGACGAGCGCGGCGAGCAGGTCAGCGCCGAGGTCAACAAGGTCGAGTTCACCTCGGCGACCGAGGCGGACGTGACGTACGCACTGACTCTGAAGGGTGCCACCGCGCTGCCCTCCGCCTCGGGAACCTCCGTCAACGAGGACGACACCTGGAAGGTGTCCGTCAAGACTCTCTGCGCACTGGTGAAGCTGAGCGGCAATGCGTCGCCCGGTCCGGGCTGTTGAGGCCCTTGCCGTAGCCGCGCTGCTCGTGGCGGTGGCGGGGTGCGGCAGCCGCCTCCCCGAGAGCGACTTCGAGGACAGGAGCACGGCGCCCGCCCCGTCGGGGGCGCCGGTCCGGGTCGGCATCATCACCAGCGCGACCAGCCCGGTCGGCGGCTCGGCGTTCACCGGGCCGCGGGACGGGGCCAAGGCGTACTTCGAGCGGCTCAACGCCCGGGGAGGCATCGACGGGCGCAAGGTCGAGGTGCGTACGTGCGACGACGGCGGCAGCGGCGTCGGCAACAACGCGTGTGTGCACAAGCTGGTCGACGAGGAGCGCGTCGTCGCGCTCGTCGCGACCAGTTCCCTCGACTACGCCGGGGCCTCTCGCGTCTCCCGCGCGCGCGTGCCCGACGTCGGGGGCCAGCCGATCGGGTCCGCGTACGACACCTATCCGCATCTGTACGGGATCTACGGCAGCCTCGCCCCACGGAACGGGAAACCGGGCTGGGACGGCAAGCTGATCGGCGGGACCGAGGTCTACCGCTACTTCAAGCGGGAGCAGGGAGCACGGACCGCCGCCGTCGTCTCCTACAACCAGGCCGCCTCCGCCGCGTACGCCCGTCTGGTCACCCGGGGCCTGAAGGCCGAGGGCTACAAGGTGGTCACCGAGCAGGTCGACTTCGCGCTGCCCAACTTCCGCGCGGCGGCGGCCGACCTGAAGGAGCAGGGCGCCGACCTCGTCTTCGACGCGATGGACACCCACGGGAACACGCAGCTGTGCGAGGCGATGGACGAGGTGGGGGCCAAGGTCACCGCCAAGGTCACCAACGTCCAGAACTGGACCTCCTCCGTGGCCGATGACTACAAGGACGCACCGCGCTGCCGCAACGCCCTGTGGGCCACCGGCGCGAGCCGCAGCTACGAGGACACTGACCAGCCGGCCGTGCGTGAGTTCCGCGACGCCATGAAGGACCACAAGGTGCTCTCCCAGTGGCAGCTGGAGGGCTGGGCGGCGGCCATGTGGTTCACGGACGCGGCGAAGTCCTGCCGGGGCGACGTCACGCGCGCGTGCGTCGACCGCTTCATGAACCGGGGGAAGCCGTACACCGCGCGGGGGCTGCTGCTTCCGGTGACGTACGAGGAACGGGCCGATCCGCCCGAGACCCGTATGACCTGTGTGTCGGTGGCCCGCTGGAAGGACGGTGAGGGGTGGGTCACACAGGGAGACATGAACGAAAACTGCTTCGAGGTGCCGCAGCTCTCCTACCAGCCATGATGCGTGTACCTAGCAGGAAAGTTCCCGGAACCGGATACCAATGGCACAACTGTTCAGGAACAAGATGATGATGAAACCCAACCCTCTGTCCTTAATCCCCGTCTAACCCTGCGGTAGGCGGACGAGAGGGACTGTCCGCGGGGAAGCGTGGGATACGGGGACGCATGCACATCTCTTTCCTTATTCACAACGCGTACGGAATCGGCGGGACGATCCGGACGACGTACAACTTGGCGAACACTCTCGCCGAGCAGCACGACGTCGAGATCGTCTCCGTCTTCCGGCACCGTGACGCCCCCGTGTTCTCGCCCGACTCCCGCGTCAGGCTCAGTCACCTTGTCGACATGCGCAAGGACAGCCCCGGCTACGAGGGGGAGGCCGCCGAGGCCCTGCGGCCCGCCCGGACCTTCCCCAGCGCGGAAGGCCGCTACGACCAGTACAGCGCCCTCACCGACCGACGCATCGCCGAGCACCTCTCCTCGGTCAGCTCCGACGTGGTGGTCGGCACGCGGCCCGGCCTGAACGTGCACCTCGCCCGCGAGACCGCGCGCGGCCCGCTGCGCGTCGGCCAGGAGCACCTCACGCTCGACAGCCACTCCAAGGAACTGCGCCGTCAACTGCGCAGCGTCTATCCCCGCCTCGACGTCCTGACCACGACCACCGAGGCCGACGCCCGCGCCTACCGCCGCACCATGCGCCTGCCCGGCGTCCACGTCCAGGCCGTCCCCAACCCCGTGCCCGCGCCCGGCATCGAGCCCGCCGACGGCAACCAGAAGTGGGTCGTCGCGGCGGGACGGCTCGCCCCCGTCAAGCGGTACGACCTGCTGATCCGCGCCTTCGACCAGGTGCGCGCCGAGCGTCCCGACTGGCGGCTTCGGATATACGGCGGCGGCAAGCAGAAGGACAAGCTGCGCGCTCTGATCGACGAACTCGGCCTCTACAACCACGTCTTCCTGATGGGGCCCGCCCACCCCATCGAGCCCGAGTGGGCCAAGGGCTCCATCGCGGCCGTCACCTCCAGCCTGGAGTCCTTCGGCATGACGATCGTCGAGGCGATGCGCTGCGGCCTGCCCGTCGTCGCCACCGACTGCCCGCACGGGCCCGGCGAGATCATCGACAACGGCGTCGACGGACGCCTCGTCGAGGTCGGCAACCCCGACGCGATAGCGGGCGGACTGCTCGAACTGATCAACAACGACACGCTGCGCCGGCGGATGGCGGGCGCCGCGCTCCAGGACTCCGAGCGCTTCGACCCGGCCCGCATCGCCGAGCGCTACGACGCGATGTTCACCGGGATGCTCGCCCGCGGCGGCTCCTTCGGCGGCCGGGTGCGCGGCACGCTGCACCGCACCCGTGGCGCGCTCCTCGGCGGCGCGTACGCGGTACGGGACATGGGACACGGGGTACCGACCAGCGGCATACAGACGAAGGGATCCACCGCATGACGGCCTTGGCCACCTCGGACGCCTCATCGCCCTGCGACGCCGGTACCGATCAGGACGTCGCCGCGGCCCCGCGCGCCGACTGCATAGCCGACTCCGCGGGCGGCCTCACCTTCGACGTCACCGACCCCGGCGGCAAGGGCGCGGCCTACCTGCTGCTGCGCCGCCGTGACGCCGCGTCCGCCGACGAGGACGTGCGCCTGCCGCTGTCCCCGGCGGCCGACGGCAGGCTGCGGGCCGCGCTGCCCAGCAGCGTCGAGCTGGCCGAGGGACGCTGGAACGCCTACGCACAGGTCGGGGGCGGCACCCCCCGCCGCCTCGCGCCCGGCGTCAACGACCTGCGCTCGCTGGTCGACCGCGCACCCAGCGGGGCCCGCGGCCACATCGCCGTACGCATTCCGTACGCGACCAAGCAGGGCAACCTCTCCGTACGCAGCTGGCTGCGCGCCCCGCACGCGGAGATCGGCGAGCTGCGGATCTCCGGCACCGCGGTGACCGCGCAGGGCCGCGTGTACGGCACGGTGCTGACCGGCGCCGCCTACGCCGAGGCGTCCCTGCGGTCCGAGCCCGACCGTATCGAGCGCTCCGAACTGACCGCGGACGGCGTGGAGTTCAGCTTCGGACTGCGCTGCGACGTGCTCGCCGACAGCGGCCCGGGCCCCTGGGACCTCTGGCTGCGCCCGGCGGGGGAGAGCGGGCCGCGGGTCCGGCTCGCCCGGCTCCTGGACGACGTGCCGGACAAGAAGCAGATCTTCACCTACCCGTCGGTGCGGCTCGACACCACGGTGCACGGACCGCTGGAGGCGGGGCCGTACTACACGAACGACAACGACCTCTCGGTCCGGATCCGCGAGGCGAACGCGATCGAGGACTGACGTGACCGACGGCTGACGTGACCGACTCCTGACGTCATCGCGGACCGTGGCTGTCCGCGACGCCGGGCACAATCGGCCCCATGTTGGAGACCTCCGCACGACTGCTCCGCCTGCTCTCGCTCCTCCAGGCCCACCGGGACTGGTCGGGCGCGGACCTGGCCGACCGGCTCGGCGTCACCCCGCGCACCGTGCGCCGTGACGTGGACCGGCTCCGCGAGCTCGGCTACCCCGTCAACGCGAGCCCCGGCACGGGCGGCGGCTACCAGCTCGGCGCGGGCGCGGAGCTGCCGCCGCTGCTCCTGGACGACGACGAGGCGGTCGCCGTGGCCGTCGGCCTGCGCACCGCCGCGGGGCAGGGCATCGAGGGCATCGGCGAGACCTCCGTACGCGCCCTGACCAAGCTGGAGCAGGTCCTGCCGAGCAGGCTGCGGCGCCGGGTCGGCGCGCTCACGGCGTTCACCGTGCCGATGCTCAGAACCCCGCAGCAGCAGGCCGTCGACCCCTCGGTCCTGACCGAACTCGCCCACGCCTGCCGGGACGCGGAGCGCCTGCGCTTCGACTACCGCGACCACGGCGGCAGTTCGACCCGCCGCACCGTCGAACCGCACCGCATCGTCTGCACCGAGCGCCGGTGGTACCTGGTCGCGTGGGACGTCGACCGCGACGACTGGCGCACGTTCCGCGCGGACCGCATCACCCCGAGGCCGCCGCACGGACCGCGCTTCGCGCCGCGCACCCCGCCCGCCGACGATCTCGCCGCGTACGTCTCCCAGGGCGTCTCCACCCGTGCGTACGCCGCCCAGGCGGTGTTCCGGCTCCTGGTGCCCCTGGAGGAGGCGGCCCAGCGGGTCACCCCGTCGGACGGCACGCTGGAGGCCGAGACCGGGAGCAGCTGTCTGTTGCGCACGGGCGCCATGAGCCTGGACGTCATGGTGATCCATGTGCTTCTGATGGGCTTCGAGTTCGAGGTCGTCGAGCCCGCGGACTTCACCGAACGGATCAGCTCGGCGAGGGACCTCCTGAGCCGGGCCCTGGACCGGGGTGTTCGGTCTGCGGATCCGGGCGCTGGGTCCCCGGCGGCTGGAACGCCGCGTACTCGGGATGGTGCAGATCGAACGCCGGGGACTCGGAGCGGATCCGGGGCAGCGTGACGAAGTTGTGGCGCGGCGCCGGGCAGGCGGTGGCCCACTCCAGGGAGCGGCCGAAGCCCCAGGGGTCGTCGACGTCGACCTTCTTGCCGTACTTGGCGGTCTTCCAGATGTTGTAGAGGAACGGCAGCGTGGAGAGGCCGAGCAGGAACGCCCCGATGGACGAGATGGTGTTGAGCGCCGTGAAGCCGTCCGCCGACAGGTAGTCCGCGTAGCGCCGGGGCATGCCCTCCGCGCCCAGCCAGTGCTGGACGAGGAACGTCACGTGGAAGCCCACGAAGAGCGTCCAGAAGTGGATCTTGCCGAGCCGCTCGTCGAGCATCTTCCCGGTGAGCTTGGGCCACCAGAAGTAGAAGCCGCCGAAGGTCGCGAAGACGACGGTGCCGAACACCACGTAGTGGAAGTGCGCCACGACGAAGTACGAGTCGGTGACGTGGAAGTCGAGCGGCGGTGAGGCCAGGATGACGCCGGTGAGCCCGCCGAAGAGGAAGCTCACCAGGAAGCCGACCGCCCACAGCATCGGTGTCTCGAACGACAGCGAGCCCTTGAGCATCGTCCCCGTCCAGTTGAAGAACTTCACGCCGGTGGGGATCGCGATGAGGAAGGACATGAAGGCGAAGAAGGGCAGGAGCACCGCGCCCGTCGCGAACATGTGGTGCGCCCACACGACGACCGAGAGCCCCGTGATGGCCATCGTCGCGCCGATCAGGGGCAGATAGCCGAAGATCGGCTTCCTGCTGAACACCGGGATGATCTCGGAGATGATCCCGAAGAACGGCAGCGCGATGATGTAGACCTCCGGATGCCCGAAGAACCAGAAGAGGTGCTGCCACAGCAGCGCGCCCCCGTTCTCCGGGGCGAACACCATGGAGCCGAAGCGCCGGTCCGCCTCCAGGACGAGCAGTGCGGCGGCGAGTACCGGGAACGCCATCAGGACCAGGATCGAAGTGAACAGGACGTTCCAGGTGAAGACGGGCATACGGAACATCGTCATGCCGGGCGCCCGCATCCCGATGATGGTCGTCAGGAAGTTCACCGAGCCGAGGATCGTGCCGAACCCGGAGAGCGCGAGGCCCATGATCCACAGGTCGGCGCCGATCCCGGGCGAGCGCTCCATGCTGTTGAGCGGCGCATAGGCGAACCAGCCGAAGTTGGCGGGGCCGCCGGGCACCAGGAACGAGCCGAGCACCATCAGACCGCCGAACAGGAACAGCCAGTACGACAGCATGTTGAGCCGCGGGAAGGCGACGTCGGGCGCGCCGATCTGGAGCGGCATGATCTCGTTGGCGAAGCCCGCGAAGGTCGGCGTCGCGAAGAGCAGCAGCATGATCGTGCCGTGCATGGTGAACATCTGGTTGAACTCGTTGTTCGACATCAGCTGCAGCCCGGGGCGGGCGAGCTCGGCCCGCATCATCAGGGCCATCAGCCCCGCGGCCAGGAAGAACACGAAGGACGTGATCAGGTACAGGTGACCGATCTTCTTGTGGTCGGTGGTGGTCAGCCAGTCCACGAGGACCCGGCCCGGACTCTTCTGCCGGGCCGGCGGTGCCGCCGCCGTTGCGGTCTCGGTCCCCATTGCTCGCCCCTTCGCCGTCGTGCGCCCTGGGCCTGCCTGAAGCACCCGCCATGATGCTCGCGTCACACCCGGCTCCGACAGGGGGCGTACCGGACCGCTGTGCTGGAACCGTGAATTCCCTATGTGGCGTCACCTGCCGTCGGGCGGCCAGGATTCGGGAATTGCGCAGGGTCCGCAAAGGTGCCTCGTCCACTTTTCCGCCGTGCTATTACGGTCGTTTCTGGGCGCTGCCGTGAGGCTCGCGGGAAATCCAGGAATCACGTCGGAACAACTCCACAACCGCCCGTACGTGTGACGGAGTTAAGGCGAAACGACGGTCGTGATGCTGTGACAAAAGCGTGACCGGAGAGGGACCGGTGACGCATGGTGTCCGGCTACGGCCTTCCCCGGCCGGGCCACGCCGCCTAACGTGGCGGCCATGGCACCTATTCCGACTCCTCCCGCCGAACCCCAGGAACCCCAGGGCAGCATGGACGCCTACGTCGGCCTCGCCGCCGAGGGCGCCGAGCAGCAGGCCCGCGAGCGCGGCTGGTCCACGGTCAGGTCGCTGCCGCCGGGCGCGATCATCACCATGGAGTACCTCGCGGGGCGGCTCAACTTCGAGGTCAAGGAAGGCGTCGTGATCCGCTGCTGGAAGGGCTGACCGCGCCCCGGCGACGTATGACGACGGCACGGCATGGCGAAAGCGAAAGGCCCCGGTTCCTGGACGGAACCGGGGCCTTCGCGATGCGGGGGATGGGTTGTGCGTACCGACCCCCGCTGTCCTTGGGGCTAGCCGCCCGCGACGGGGCGGGGCGACGTGGCGGCGCGTGAGGCTCGCTCGGAGTGCGGCGGGCGGCGGCTGCCCGCCGGGGTGACCGGGCTGCGCTCGGAGCGCGGCGTGTGCGGGCCCGGCGCGAGGTAGGCCGGGGCGCGGGCGGGGCGCGGGGCACCGACCGGCTCGCGGACCTGGGGCTCGTCGGCCGGTGCTGCGGGCTGCGGCGACATCGCCGGGACCGGGGTGACCGGGGCCGGGAGGCCGGCGGCTGCGCGGCGGTCGCGCCAGAGGTCCCGCAGGCTGAAGATCCACCCCTCGACCCGGGTGAGCAGCGGCTCCACCCACGGCAGCGCGAGCAGGACGAGCAGACCCGCGGCCCAGCCGAGGAAGACGTCGCTCAGCCAGTGCGTGCCGAGGTACACGGTGGTCAGGCCGACGCTGAGGGAGACCACGGCGGAGAGCGCCGAGAGATAGCGGCGGGTGCGCGGGGTGGAGGCCATGTAGGCCAGGATTCCCCAGGTCACCACGGCATTGGCGGTGTGGCCGGAAGGGAATATATCGCCGCCGAGCCACATCTCGTTGGCGCCGATCGTGGTGGCGTAGTGCGGGCCGAGGCGGCCCATGCCGATCTTGGCGGCGCCGACCGTGACGTTCAGGAGAAGCAGGGCGGCGCCGAACGTCAGGAGCGGGCGGATGGTGTGCTGACGCCAGGAGCGCCAGCCCAGCCAGGCCGCGACCATCACGGCGGTCGGGCCGCGCTGGCCGAGGACCACCCAGTAGTCGAGGAAGGCGTGGATCTCGGGCCACTGCTGGTAGGGCCGGAAGAACATGACCTGCCAGTCGAACCGCACCAGCCACGAGGTGGTCAGCACGGCGACCACGATGGCGAGGTAGAAGGCCAGGGTCGCGCTGAAGAGCACGATCCTGTGCCTGCTCATCCTCGGTACATCGAGGCCGGCCGGTCGTTCCGGCTCACGGTCAAGACGGGCGAAGACCCGGTCCAGACGGGTGAGGTTTCGTTCGGTACGCACCCAATCGACGTTACAGCGAGTGAGTGCACCACTAGGCCGAATCAGTGGCTTTGTGATGACGATGTGATGTGGCATTGATCTCAGACAGGGGTTTATTCCTGCGGCTTCCCTATTCCGCGAAGAGCCCCTTACCGAATTCGTTGATCATTAGTGCGGCCGTTTTATGGCGCTTATGAATTCGTTCACCGGGGCCTGGTGCGGAATTTCCCCCGCGCTCACCGGGGCCCAGGAAATGATCATGGCGGACCCGAGCCGTTCAGCCAGAACGCCCCGTACACCGCGCTCGCCGCCGCCACACCCCCGAGCACCAGCGCCGACCTGGACGTACGCAGCCGGGCGAGGGCCACGGCGAGGGGCAGGAGCAGCGGGAAGGCGGGCAGCAGGAGGCGCGGCTTCGAGCCGAAATAGCCCGCCGCACACAGGGCGAGCGCCACGACGATCCCGCTGTAGACGAGCAGCGGCAGCGGCTGCTTCTTCCGTACGCCGATGACGTACAGCCAGACCACCAGGGCGACCCCGACGATCAGGCCGACGCCCGCGAGCGCCGCGGGGAAGGCGGTGAACTTGTCGCCGATGAAGCGGGCGAAGGCGTAGCCGAAGTCGAAGCCGTTGCCCCAGCCCGCCTGGACGTCGAGATAGCCGAGGAGGCCGTCCCCGGTGCGGTGGCCGACCCACAGGACGTAGCCCGCGGCGCCGAGCGGGGCCAGGACCCCCCCGAGGATCATGCGCCGGTCGGCCTTGCGCTCGCCGCGGATCCGCAGCGCCGCCGTCACCCAGAGTGCCGCGACGACCGCGGCGCCCACCGGACGGGTCAGGCCCGCGAAGGAGGCGAGCACCCCCGCCCACACCCAGCGCCCTGTGAGCACCGCGTACAGCGACCAGGCCGCGAGCGCCGTGAAGAGGGACTCGCTGTACGCCATCGACTGCACGATCCCCACGGGCAGGACCGCCCACAGCGCGACCGCGCAGATCCCCGCACGTCGCCCGTAGAGGTGATCGGCGATCGCGAAGATCCCCGCGGCGGCGCAGAGCGAGGCGAGCCAGCTCACCACCAGGCCCGCGTCGGCGTACGACAAGGGGCTGATCGCCGAGACGAGGCGCTCCAGCCAGGGCAGCAGCGGGAAGAACGCGAGGTTCGAGTGCACGCTGCCGTCCGGGAGCCGCACCTCCCAGCCGTAGCCGAACTCGGCGACGCGGGTGTACCAGAGCGAGTCCCAGCGGGCGGTGAGCAGCGTGTGCGGGCTCTTGCCCGCCGCCGCGCTCCACGCCGCGAGCACCGCGACGCCCAGGGCGCGCACCCCCGCGTAGGCGAGGAGAGCGGGCGCCGCACGGCGCAGCGCGGCGCCCGCACGGGCGCCGTACGAGGGCGGCGGCAGGCGTTGATCAAGATCGGTCACGGGCTCGATTATCGGCGCAGGGGGGAACCGGCCGCCCGCCCGGGTGCGTGGTCCATGCGTGGGCAGCGTGGCGTACGCCACACCGTCTCCGTGCAACCGTGAGAGGTCCGCCACGCGCCACAGCCGTGAACTCGCGTACTCTGACGGCTCACTCGCCTTTCGCCGCCGCCAGCTGGGAGATCACGTCCCGCAGGGCCGCCGATGCGAGGGATCACTGGGAGGTATCGCACATGTCGGGTTCAACCACGGCCACCGCTCCTTCCGGCCGTCGGGTACCCGGGTCGCAGGGTGGCGCCAACCGCTGGCTGGTGCTCGTCGTTCTCTGCGTAAGCCTGTTGCTCGTCGCCGTCGACGCCACCGTCCTGCACGTGGCGGTGCCCGCCGTCACCGAGGACCTCAAGCCCGGCGGCATCGAGCTGCTGTGGATCGTGGACGTCTATCCGCTGGTCTGCGCCTCGCTGCTCATCCTCTTCGGCACCCTCGGTGACCGGATCGGCCGCAGACGCGTGCTGCTGCTCGGCTACGCCCTCTTCGGAGTGGCCTCGGCCGTGGCGGCGATGGCCGACAACGCCCAGGTCCTGATCGCGGCCCGCGCCCTGCTCGGCGTCGGCGGCGCGATGATCATGCCCGCGACCCTCTCGATCCTCCGCCAGGTCTTCCCCGACCGGCGTGAGCGTGCCGTCGCCATCGGTGTGTGGAGCGCGGTGGCCGGTATCGGCGCCGCGGGCGGACCGCTGCTCGGCGGCTTCCTGCTCGAGCACTTCTGGTGGGGCTCGGTCTTCCTGATAAACATCCCGCTGATGCTGGTCAGCCTGCCCATCGGGCGGCTGCTGCTTCCCGAGTCGACGGGCGACCGCGACGGGCCGTGGGACGTGGTCGGCGCGCTGATGGCCGCGGGTGGTCTCTTCGGCCTCGTGTTCGCGGTGAAGCGGGCCGGTGGCGGAGAGTCGCCGTTCGGCATGACGACCCTCCTCTCGTTCTTCCTCGGCACGGCCCTCCTGGTCGGCTTCGTCCGCAGGCAGCGGCGGCGCAAGCACCCGCTCATAGACCTGTCGATGTTCTCGCGGCCCGCCTTCAGCACCTCGCTCGGCTGCATCGTGCTCGCGATGCTCGCCCTGGTGGGCCTCGAACTGGTCGCCGCGCAGTATCTCCAGCTGGTGCTCGGCCTCTCCCCGCTGGAGACCGGCATGCGGCTCGTGCCGCTCACCGTCGCCGCGATGGTCGCGGGCCTCGCCGGATCGAAGTTCCTGCACCGCTTCGGCCCGCGCACGATGGTGGCCTCCGGCTTCACCCTGACCGCGGTGGCCGTGGTGGTGCTCACCGGCATGGGCGACCAGCTCAACGACCCGTTGATGATCACCAGCTTCGTGCTGCTCGGCCTCGGCCTGCAGACCACGCTCTTCGGTTCGTACGAGTCGATGCTCAGCGAGGCTCCTCAGTCGCAGGCGGGCGGCGCAGCCGCGATCGGCGAGACCTCGTACCAGCTGGGCGCCGGCATCGGCATCGCGCTGCTCGGCAGCGTCATGAACGCGGCGTACGCGCCGGGCCTCTCGTCCGTGCAGGGCGTCCCCGCCAAGGAGAGCGCCGCCGCGAGCCACTCGCTGGGCGAGGCGTACGAAGTCGCTTCGGGGCTCGGCGGCGGGGCGGGCGAGGCGCTCCGCAGCGCCGCGCGGGAGTCCTTCGTGCACGGGCTGCATGTGACCCTGCTGGTCAGCGCGGGGCTGCTGCTGCTCGGCGCGCTGATGGCGCTGAAGCTGCCGCGGACCATGGAGTGTGGGGCCGCCTCGCAGGACCAGGACCGGGATCAGGACCAGGACCAGGACCATGAGCCCAAGCCGGACGCGGATGCCGGGATACCCGCACCGCGTGACGGGGCGGGCGTCCGCGTGGAGTCGTCGGTCCGCTGACGCGGGCGCACCGGGCCACCCTGGACGCGCGCGACCGCCTCGCCGTAACGTCACAGCTAGCCGTAAGTAACTACCACTGCTAGTTTTTGCGCCGCCGGAGGCCCGAGATGTCCGCACGCAGCCGTACGCCCCTGCCGCCCTTCGACCCCGCCGACCCGCTCGGCATCGACGACCTCCTGGAGCCGGAGGACCTCGCGATCCGGGAGACCGTCCGCACCTGGGCCGCCGACCGCGTCCTGCCGCACATCGCCGACTGGTACGAGAAGGGCGAGCTGCCCGGCATCCGCGATCTGGCCCGCGAGCTCGGCTCGATCGGCGCGCTCGGCATGTCCCTGGAGGGCTACGGCTGCGCGGGCGCCAGCTCCGTCCAGTACGGCCTGGCCTGTCTGGAGCTGGAGGCCGCCGACTCCGGCATCCGCTCGCTCGTCTCCGTGCAGGGCTCCCTCGCCATGTACGCCATCCACCGCTTCGGCTCCGAGGAGCAGAAGCAGCGCTGGCTGCCCGGCATGGCCGCGGGCGAGATCATCGGCTGCTTCGGCCTGACCGAGCCCGACCACGGCTCCGACCCGGCCTCCATGCGCACCTTCGCGAAGAGGGACGGCACGGACTGGGTGCTCACCGGACGCAAGATGTGGATCACCAACGGATCCGTGGCCGGGGTCGCCGTGGTCTGGGCGCACACCGACGAGGGAATCAGGGGCTTCGTCGTCCCCACCGGGACCCCCGGCTTCTCGGCCCCCGAGATCAAGCACAAGTGGTCGCTGCGCGCGAGCGTCACCAGTGAGCTGGTGATGGACGAGGTGCGGCTGCCCGCCGACGCGGTGCTTCCCGAGGTCACCGGGCTCAAGGGCCCCCTGAGCTGTCTCTCCCACGCGCGCTACGGCATCGTCTGGGGAGCCATGGGCGCCGCCCGCTCCTCCTTCGAGACAGCCGTCGAGTACTCCAAGACCCGCGAGCAGTTCGGCAGGCCCATCGGCGGCTTCCAGCTCACCCAGGCCAAGCTCGCCGACATGGCGGTCGAGCTGCACAAGGGCATCCTGCTCGCGCACCACCTCGGCCGGCGCCTCGACGCGGGCAGGCTCCGCCCCGAACAGGTCAGCTTCGGCAAGCTCAACAACGTACGAGAAGCGATCGAGATCTGCCGCACGTCCCGGACGATCCTGGGCGCGAACGGGATCTCGCTCGAGTACCCCGTGATGCGGCACGCCACGAACCTCGAATCGGTGCTCACCTATGAGGGCACCGTCGAGATGCATCAACTCGTGTTGGGCAAGGCGCTCACCGGTCTTGACGCCTTCCGGTGAGCGGCCTCGCCCGCTAGCTCTGGTTGAAGAAGCCGTCCGACGGACGGCTCGTGGCCTCCCCGTTGACAATCTGCGTGTTGGCGGGGGTGAGCAGGAAGACCCGCGTCGCCACGCGCTCGATGGAGCCGCGCAGACCGAAGGTCAGGCCCGCCGCGAAGTCCACGACGCGCTTGGCGTCGCCGGGCTCCATCGACGTGAGGTTGATGATGACCGGGACGCCGTCCCGGAAGAGCTCGCCGATGCCGCGGGCGTCCCGGAAGCTGTCCGGGGTCACGGTCCCGATCCGGCGTCCTTCCTCCTCGGCGGCCTCGGCCACCACCCGCACCCGCGGGTCGGTCACCCAGGCATCGCCGGGCCCCTCGGCCCCGTCGTCGTCGTAGCCGTCGTAGTAACGCTCGTCATTGTTGTTGTCGTCGACGAGGCCAAGCCAGGCGCTCGCCTTGCGTACCGATCCCATGGACGCCTCCTCTCGCAGCGGGCTTTCTGCAGTCCCTATCCCCATGTTCGTCCATGATGCGGATAGTGCGCCAAGTGGATAGTCGCCGCGCGGGGTTTTCGTGACGGTACTGGTGCAGAGTCAACCCCGTGTTTCACGTGGCTCCCCAAGGGTCCTGCTGTGTACGGCTGCTGACAGTGAGTGAAATATGATTCTTCACGGCGTATGGGTGACGACCGGTGCGTCCGGGTGAACGGACCCCTCGATACGATGCCCGAGTTGATCGGCGACAGGCTCACGGGGGAGTCGCATGTTCGGAATCGTCAGGCCCTGCAGTCATCGTCTCGGTGAGGGGCTCAAGACGCAATGGATGGCGCATCTGTGCGGGCTCTGCCTCGCGCTGCGCAGTGATCACGGGCAGTTCGCCCGGGTCGTGACCAACTACGACGGCCTGATCATCTCGGTTCTGACGGAGGCTCAGGCCGCCAAGTCGACCGGCTGGCGGCGCACCGCCGGGCCCTGTCCGCTGCGCGGGATGCGCACCGCGTCCGTCGCGCAGGGCGAGGGAGCGCGGCTCGCCGCCGCCGTCTCGCTGGTGCTCGCGTCGGCGAAGGTGCGCGACCACGTCGTCGACGGGGACGGCCTCTTGGCGCGCAGGCCGGTGGCCGCCGCCGCCCGGAAAGTGGCACAGAGCTGGGACAGGGCGGGTGCGCGCACCGGCGCCGATGTGGGCTTCGACACGGCGGTCCTGCTCGACGCCGTCGAACGGCAGGTCGGCATCGAGACCTTGGCGGGCCCCGGCACCTCCCTGCTCACGGTCACCGAGCCGACCGAGACCGCGACCGCCGCGGCCTTCGCGCACACCGCCGTCATCGCGGGCAGGCCGGGCAACGCCGAGCCGCTCGCCGAGGCGGGGCGGCTCTTCGGCAGGCTCGCGCACCTCCTGGATGCCGTGGAGGACAAGGAAGCTGACGCCGCGTCGGGTGCCTGGAACCCGCTGACGGCCACGGGCGCCGGCCTCGCCGAGGCCCGGCGCCTGGCCGACGACGCGCTGCACGGCATACGCCTCGCGCTGCGCGAGGTCGAATTCACCGACGGCAAGCTCGCCCACATGCTGCTCGCGCACGAGCTGGGGCGCTCGGTGGACCGCGCCTTCGGGACCGATGCCTGCGGGCACGCACACGAGGTGACGGCCCATCAGGGCGGTTCCTTCGGCCCGCCGCCGGACCAGGGCGGACCGTACGGACCTCCCTCCAGCGGTCCGTACGGCCCGCAGTCCCCGTACGGAGGTGGCAATCCGTACGGAGGCGGGGTGCCCGGCGGTCCGGGCGGTCCTGGCGGTCCCGGTGGCGGGCCGGCGTTCGAGCCGCAGCCGCCGAAGCCGGGGAAGCGGGGCTTCTGGGCGGGGTGTGCCGTTGCCATCGGGCTGTGCTGCACCTGCAAGCTGTGCTGTGCGGATTCGTACGAGGGTCCCTGGTCCCGCAAGAAGCGCGAGGGGTGCTGCGCGAACTGTGGCGACTGCGGGTGCTGCGGCATCTGTGAGTGCTGCCAGTGCTGCGACTGCGGGCTCTAGGCACCCGGCGGTCCCTGCTTCGTCCGCGGGCTCGTCGTGGCTGGTCGCGCAGTTCCCCGCGCCCCTTGGGGGCGCCCACCCTGATGGGCAGTCAGTCCTTGATCTCCGGGGGCGAGATCCGGGACTCGTCGATCGCCGAGGCCTGGGTTCCCCACTTCTTCAGGATGCGGTCGTAGGTGCCGTCCTCGATCAGCTGATTCACCGCGGCCTGGAAGGCCGGCGCCAGCCTCGTGCCCTTCTTGAAGGCGAAGCCGACGTCGAGACGGTGGTACTCACCGAGGAACTTCAGCCCCTCCTGCTGGTCGACCGCATAGCGCAGGCCGTTGATCGTGGACATCACCACATCGGTGCGGCCCTGCTGGAGCGAGCCCCAGATCGCGCCCTGCTCGGCGTACGTCTTCACGCTGTACGGCTTCTTGCCCGCGTCCTCGCACACGTGCTTGTTGTCCTCAAGGGTGACCTCGAAGGTGGTGCCCGCGCCGGTCGCCACGTTCAGGCCGCACAGCTGCCTGAAATCGGTGACCTTCTTCAGCTTGCTGTCCTCACGGACGGCGAAGCCCTGGCCGTCGTTGATGTACGTGACGAAGTCGATGGTCTTGCGCCGCTCCTCGGTCACGCCGAAGTTGCCGGTGCCCAGGTCGTACTTCCCGCTGTCCAGGGCGGGCAGGATCGCCTCGAAGCTCGCGGCCTCGCGCTTCAGCTTCAGGCCGAGCGCCTTGGCGACGGCCTCCGCGAAGTCGGCGTCCTGGCCGACGATCGTCTTGCCGTCCTCCAGGTAGGTGTTGCCGGGCGGACTGCCGCCGACGGCGGTCGCGAGACTGAGGGTGCCCCGCTCGCGCACGTCCGGCGGCAGGAGCTTCGCGGCCGTCGCGTCCTTCTTGACCGAGGAGACCACGTCCTGCGTGGGGATCTTGGCGCTCTTGCCCGCGGGCGCCGCACCACCCGTGGTGTCGGCGGAGCCGCCGGAACCGCAGGCGGTGAGCGTGAGCGTGGCGGCGGTGATCAGGGCGAAGGCCGCAGGGATGCGGCGGGAGTACGGGGGCTTGCTCATGGCGTGACGGTCTCCATCAGGCAGCAGGGCAGGGCGAAGCGGACGTGCGAGGGGAGGGGGTGCCGCTGCTCAGGGCGGTGCAGCAGCGGCGTACGCGTGTGAAGGCGGGGTCAACGGCGCGCGAGCGCACGGGAGATGCAAGGCGGGAGAGACCCGGGAACAGCGAAGGGCTCAGCGCGCAGGGGGTCGGCTCAGAGAGTCGTCGAACACGACGCGGACCACACTCGACCGAAGTCGATGTGGGAGCGCGTGACCAGCCACTGCTGCGGATGCATGGGGCAAGTGGAACAGGCATCCGTTTGCGCGTCAACTGCCCTGAGACGTAACGCTCACATCCTGGACGGCCTTGACAGGGCGCGTGAACCGCCCCTTACTCTCAAGGCGGATCGTGCTGAGGGGCTCGGTCCGTGTGAAGGCATCACCTCCCGTATCCACGGAGCCTTCGCCATGTCTTCCGACACGCTCGCCAAAGCCGCGACCGCCCCTCCTCACGACCCACCTCCCGAAGTCCCGCGCATCGTGCCGCAGCGCCGCGCCGGACAGTGGGTGGCCGCCGCCGCGGTCCTCGTGCTCCTCGCGCTCGCCGTCAACTCGGTCGTCCGCAACGAAGCGTTCCAGTGGGACGTGGTCGGCGACTACTTCACCTCCGCGTCCGTGCTGCGCGGCCTGTGGCTCACGCTCTGGCTGACCGCCGTCGTCATGGCGCTCGGCTTCGCGCTCGGCGCGGTGCTCGCCATGGGGCGACTCTCGTCCAACCCCGTGCTGCGCGGGGTCAGTTGGGGCTATGTCTGGCTCTTCAGGTCGATGCCGATCCTGGTGCAACTGCTGTTCTGGTTCAACATCGGGGCGCTGTACCCGTACCTCTTCGGCATCAAGACGGTGAACCTCCTCGGGCCCATCACCATCGCCGTCATCGGACTCACCCTGCACGAGGCCGCGTACGCCGCCGAGGTGGTGCGCGGCGGCATCCTCTCCGTCGACCGCGGGCAGATCGAGGCCGCGCAGGCGCTCGGGCTCAGCCGGTGGCGCCGATGGCGGCGGGTCGTCCTTCCGCAGGCGATGCGCTCCATCGTGCCGCCCGCGGGGAACATGCTGATCGGCACGCTCAAGGGCACGTCGATCGTCAGCGTGATCGCGGTGCAGGACCTGCTCTACTCCGTGCAGCTCGTCTACCACCGCACCTACCAGGTCATCCCGCTGCTCCTGGTCGCCACCATCTGGTACGTCGTGATCACCTCGCTGCTCAGCGTCGGCCAGTACTACGTGGAGCGGCACTACGCCCGCGGTTCGGAGCGCACCCGATGAGCGTGACGGAGCGCGAGCCGGTCAGTGACCTCGTGAAGGACGACTTCGGCGCGCTGAAGGTCGTCCCCGTACGCCACCCCTGGCGCTGGGCGGCCGTCGTCGCCACGGCCGTCCTCGTGGCCCAGTTCGCGCACGGCCTCGCCACCAACTCCGGCTGGGAATGGGAGGTGTTCGCCGAGTTCTTCACCGCCGACGTGATCCTCAAGGCGGTCTGGGTCACCCTCCAGCTCACCTTCTACGGCACGGCCCTCGGCTTCGCGCTCGGCATCGTGCTCGCCTTCATGCGGCTCTCGGCGAGCCCGTTCCTGAAGGCGGTGGCCTTCGCCTACATCTGGGCGTTCCGGTCGATCCCGCTCATCGTGCAGCTGCTGTTCTGGTTCAACCTGGCCTATCTGTACAAGGAGTTGCAGTTCGGGATCCCGTTCGGGCCCGGCTTCTTCTCCTTCGACACGATGGGGCTCGTCGGCGCGATGAGCGCGGCGGTCCTCGGACTGGCCCTGCACCAGGCCGCGTACGCCGCCGAGATCGTGCGCGCGGGCGTACTGTCCGTCGACAGCGGTCAGTTGGAGGCGGCGGCCGCGCTCGGCATTCCCCGGCTGCGGCAGATCCGCCGCATTGTCCTGCCGCAGGCGATGCGCTCGATCCTGCCCAATGCGGCCAACGAGATCATCTCCCTCTTCAAGGGCACCTCGATCGTCTCCGTGATGGCGATCGGCGAGCTCTTCTACCAGGTCCAGGTCATCTACGGCCGCAACGGCCGTGTCGTGCCGCTCCTGATGGTCGCCACCGCCTGGTACGTCCTGCTCACCACCGCCCTCTCCGTCCTCCAGCACTACGTCGAACGTCACTTCTCGAAGGGGGCATCGCGATGAGCGCGATGGTCGAACTCCGGTCCGTACACAAGTCCTTCGGGTCCCTGGAAGTCCTGCGGGGCCTCGATCTGGAGGTCCGCAAGGGTGAGGTCACCGTCATCCTCGGGCCCTCCGGATCCGGCAAGTCCACGCTCCTGCGCGCCATCAACCACCTGGAGAAGGTGGACAAGGGCTGGATCAGCGTCGACGGCGCGCTCGTCGGCTACCGGCGCTCCGGCGACAAGCTGTACGAGCTGCGCGAACGCGACGTGCTCAAGCAGCGCACCCAGATCGGCTTCGTCTTCCAGAACTTCAACCTCTTCCCGCATCTGACCGTCCTGGAGAACGTCGTCGAGGCGCCGATCTCGGCGCTGAAGCGCCCGCGCAAGGAAGCCGTCGCCCACGCCGGGACCCTGCTCGACCGGGTCGGGCTCGCCGACAAGGCGGACGCCTACCCCAAGCAGCTCTCCGGCGGGCAGCAGCAGCGAGTGGCCATCGCCCGCGCGCTCGCCCTCGAACCGAAGCTGCTCCTCTTCGACGAGCCGACGTCGGCCCTCGACCCCGAACTGGTGGGTGAAGTCCTCGACGTCATCAAGGACTTGGCGAGCCAGGGCACCACGATGATCGTCGTCACCCATGAGATCGGCTTCGCGCGCGAGGTCGCCGACACGGTCGTCTTCATGGACGAGGGGCTCATCGTCGAGCAGGGCGCCCCCGGCGACGTACTCGACCGGCCGCGGCACGACCGCACCCGCGCGTTTCTCTCCAAGGTTCTCTAGCCAAGGTTCTCCAGCCCTCCCCGCCCCAAGATTCTCCAGGAGCTCCCGCATGCTTTCCCGACGTACCCTCTCCGCCTCCGTCGCCGCCCTGGCCCTGATGCCCCTGCTCGGCGCCTGCGGCGGGGACAGCGACGCCGCGACCGGCAAAGGCGAGCCCGGCACCAAGAAGGTCGGCAACATCAACATCGGGCCCGACCAGAACCGCGTACGCGGCAAGAAGGTCGACGCGCTCGCGAAACTCCTGCCCGCGAAGGTGCGCGAGCGCGGCACGCTGCGGCTCGGCGGCAGCGCCGACTCGGTCGCGCCGCTCGGTTTCTACGCCACCGACGACAAGACGCGGATCGGCTCCGAGGTCGACATCGCGAGCCTGGTCGCCGACACGCTCGGCCTGAAGCCGAAGTTCGAGCAGGTCTCCTGGGAGAACCTCTTCGTCGGCCTGGACAGCGGGAAGTTCGACGGCGTCTTCTCGAACGTCACGGTGACCGAGGAGCGCAAGGAGAAGTACGACTTCGCGACCTACCGCCACGACAACATCGCCTTCGAGGCCCGCAAGGACGCCGACTGGACGGCGAAGAAGCCGGCCGACGTGGCGGGCAGGACGATCGCGGTCTCCTCCGGCACCAACCAGGAGAAGATCCTTCTCGACTGGAGCGAGCAGAACGAGAAGGCCGGGCGCGAGCCGGTCGAGATCAAGTACTTCCAGAAGGACTCCGACTACTACCTGGCCCTCCAGTCGGGCCGCATCGACGCCTACCTCGGCCCGAACCCGTCGGCCGCCTACCACGTCGCGTCGTCGGGGCAGACGAAGATCATCGGGACCCTTTCGGGTGGCGGCCCGAGCATCCAGGGCGAGATCGCCGCCACCACGAAGAAGGACAGCGGGCTCGTCGACGCCTACGCCGCCGCGCTCAACCACGTGATCAAGGACGGAAGTTACGCCAAGGTCCTGGCGCGCTGGGATCTGACGAGCGAGGCCGTGAAGGAGTCGCAGATCAACCCCAAGGGTCTGCCCAAGCCGTAGGGACCGTCTGCGCAAAGCCGCAAGGGGATGACCGTATGCGGCACATACCGGTATGAAAGGGTTGATCACATGACGACGGACGGAACGACGGACGCTTCACGCGACTGGAAGCACTGGCACGAGCAGCGCACGGAGACGGTGTCGGCGCCCTACGGCCCGCTCTCCCTCACCGGCACGCACTGGCTCGCGGACTACCCGGACGGATCGCTTCCGGACATCCCCGGGCGCTGGACCGAGGCGGGCGACGAGATCGTCCTGACCGCGGAGACCGGCGACGGGCTCACCCTCGACGGGCAGCTCTTCACCGGAGAGGCCCGTCTCGCCGCCGACCCGGGGCCGGTCGCCGCGGCCCGCGTCGGGCACGGCGACCGCCGCTTCGTCGTGCTGCGGCGCGAAGGGCTCTGGGCGGTACGCGACTTCGACCCGGACTCCGCCACGCGCCGCGCCTTCCAGGGCATCGAGGCCACCGAGTACGACGCGCGCTGGGCGGTGCCGGGGCGCTTCACGCCGTACGCCGCCGAGAGCACCGTCGACGGCGTGCGCACCGTCCGGGTCGGCAACGCGGACGGGGTGGAGCGGGGGCTCGGCCTCGGCGGTGAGCTGGCCTTCAGCCTGGCCGGAACGGACCACACGCTCCAGGTGTCCGTCGAGGGGGACGGCTCGCTGTGGGCGGTGTTCGGCGACGCGACCGGTGGGGTGTCCAGCTACCGGTTCCGGTTCCTGCGGCCCGCCGCGCCGGACGCCGAGGGGCGCACGACGGTCGACTTCAACCGCGCGCTGCTGCCGCCGTGCGCCTTCGCCGACCACTTCATCTGCCCCTTCCCGCCCCCGGGCAACACCCTTGACGCCGAGATCGCCGCGGGAGAGCGGAACCTTATCGACCACTGACACGTCAGAAACAGAGCCGATGACCCAAGCCCCGGCGGCGTACGACAGGTACGACAGCCGCCGGGGCCGGTCTTCGTGTATCCGGCTGACGGCCGAAAGGCGCCCTTGTGCGCGGTGTCCCCGGCCCGAATACTCCCGAGCAGCGCTTGTCAGGAGCACGGCGTATCCGGAATCCGGTCTGCCTTTTGCTCATTGGCTGCGCCTCACGGGCCCCAACCCACACGGGCCCACTGACTTCCCCCCGGGAGGAACAACAAGTGAGGAACAAGCGCACCACCCCCCGCAGCGGCATAGCGAGACGTACTCGTCTGCTCGCCGTGGCCACCGGACTTGTGGCCGTCGGCGCGCTCGCCGTCCCCGCTGCGAACGCCAATGACGTCACCACCTTCAGCTCGGCGCAGCTCACCAAGGCGAGCGACGCGGTGCTCGACGCGGATGTCGCAGGCACCGCATGGAGTGTCGACAAGGCGACGAACCGTCTGGTCGTCACCGCCGACAGCACCGTCTCGAAGGCCGAGATCGCCAAGATCAAGGACGCGGCGGGCAGCACGGCCGGCGCCCTCAAGGTCGAGCGCACCCCCGGCAAGTTCAGCAAGCTGATCTCCGGCGGCGACGCCATCTACGCGTCCAGCTGGCGCTGCTCGCTCGGCTTCAACGTCCGCAGCGGCAGCACCTACTACTTCCTCACCGCCGGTCACTGCACCGACGGTGCGGGCACCTGGTGGGCCAACTCGGCGAAGACCACGGTCCTCGGCTCCACGACGGGATCCAGCTTCCCGACCAACGACTACGGCATCGTCAAGTACTCGAACACGTCGATCACCAAGTCGGGCACGGTCGGCAGCCAGGACATCACCAGCGCGGGCAACGCCACCGTGGGTCAGAACGTTACCCGGCGCGGCTCCACCACCGGCACCCACAGCGGCAGGGTCACCGGCCTGAACGCGACCGTCAACTACGGCGGCGGTGACGTCGTCTACGGCATGATCAAGACCACGGTCTGCGCCGAACCCGGCGACAGCGGCGGCCCGCTCTACGCGGGGACCAAGGCACTTGGCCTCACCTCGGGCGGCAGCGGCAACTGCTCATCGGGCGGCACGACCTTCTTCCAGCCGGTCACCGAGGCGCTGAGCGCGTACGGCGTGAGCGTCTACTGACCGACGTACGGCCGACCTGCAGCCAGCAGCAGGAGAGCCCCCGCCCGGAGTTCCGGGCGGGGGCTCTCTCCTGTCTCCCGTCTCCCTTTGTGCGCCGTGCGGCGCTACCTTCGAAGTGCACGCCCAACACGCCCAATTCGGACCCTGGGGGGCCGGCATGGTCGAGGAGCTGGTGGCGACGGGAGTGGCCGTCGGATGTGCCGGAGCGGTCTATGTGATGGCCGCGGCGCGTGTGGTCAAACAGTACGAACGGGGTGTGGTGCTGCGGCTGGGACGGTTGCAGCGTTCGGTGCGCGGGCCCGGGTTCACGATGATCGTGCCGTTCGTGGACCGGCTCCGTAAGGTGAACATGCAGATCGTGACGATGCCGGTCCCGGCGCAGGACGGCATCACCCGGGACAACGTCACGGTGCGCGTGGACGCGGTCATCTACTTCAAGGTCATCGATGCCGCCGAGGCCGTCATCCAGGTGGAGGACTATCGCTTCGCGGTCTCGCAGATGGCGCAGACGTCGTTGCGGTCGATCATCGGCAAGAGCGATCTCGACGATCTGCTCTCCAACCGGGAAAAGCTCAACCAGGGCCTGGAGTTGATGATCGACTCTCCCGCCGTCGGGTGGGGCGTGCAGATCGACCGGGTCGAGATCAAGGACGTGTCGCTCCCGGAGACGATGAAGCGCTCCATGGCCCGGCAGGCCGAGGCCGACCGTGAGCGGCGGGCCCGTGTCATCAACGCGGACGCCGAGCTGCAGGCCTCCAAGAAGCTGGCCCAGGCCGCGCACGAGATGGCGGACGAGCCCGCCGCCCTCCAGCTGCGGCTTCTGCAGACGGTGGTGGCGGTCGCCGCCGAGAAGAACTCGACGCTCGTACTGCCCTTCCCGGTGGAGCTGTTGCGCTTCCTGGAGCGGTCCACGCAGGCGCAGCCGCCGGCACCGCCGCAGCCGCCCGCCGCCGTGTCCGAGTCTCCCGCTGCCGCACTCCCGGAATCCGGTACGGCGGATTCCGGGAGTGCGACAGCCGGAGAGCCGGACGCGCCAGGAGCGTCGAAAACCGGACAGGACTAGTCCTTACCCGCTGCCGATCACCCGCTCGCACGCGGTGTTTGCAGCGGGAACCGACGTGGTGAGACCGGCGCCGGTGAAGACACGGGGGGCGCACGGTGACCGTCGCGTGCGCGTCCTGAAGTAGACCTTGTGTGCTACCAGGCGGTATCGGGATAGTGGGCCGCACCATTTGGCATGGACGCGGCTATTGCAGCGTGTGCGACTCCGTGCCGGTACGCCTTCCGGTCCCCAGGTCCCCACACCGAACGGGCCGACCCCCCACAGGAGGACGTGACTTGAAGCACCGACGCATATCCAAGCGACGTGCAGCCGTGGCAGGTGCGGGCATCACCGCACTGATCGCCGCCGGAATCACCTTCCAGACTGCGAACGCGAGTGAGAGTGCCCCGACCCCCACGCCGGACACCCTCTCGGTCGCGAAGGCCGGAAAGCTCGCTTCGTCCCTCGGCAAGGACCTCGGCCTGGACGCGGCAGGCTCGTACTACGACGCCAAGGCCAAGAACCTCGTCGTGAACGTCCTCGACAAGAGCGCGGCTGACGCTGTCGAGTCGGCGGGAGCCAAGGCGAGAGTCGTCGAGAACTCCCTGGCCGAGCTGAAGAGCGCCCGTACGACGCTGAGCGACAAGGCGTCCATCCCCGGCACCTCGTGGGCGGTCGACCCGGCCACCAACAAGGTCGTCGTCACGGCGGACCGCACGGTCAAGGGCGCCGACCTCGACAAGCTCGGCGCTGTCGTGAAGGGGCTCGGCTCGAAGGCCGAACTCCAGCACAGCAAGGGGGAGTTCAAGCCCTTCATCGCAGGTGGCGACGCCATCTGGGGTGGCGGCAGCCGCTGCTCGCTCGGCTTCAACGTGGTCAAGGACGGCGCTCCGCACTTCCTGACCGCGGGCCACTGCACCGAGGCGGTGACCAGCTGGTCCGAGGAGCAGGGCGGCCCGGCCATCGGTGAGAACGCGGGCTCCAGTTTCCCCGACAACGACTACGGCATCGTCAAGTACAGCGGCGACACCGCGCACCCGAGCGAGGTGAACCTCTACAACGGCTCGACGCAGGCCATCACCAAGGCCGGCGACGCGACCGTGGGCCAGAAGGTGCAGCGCAGCGGCTCGACCACGCAGCTGCACGACGGCTCGGTCACCGGCCTCGACGCCACCGTGAACTACGGCAACGGCGACATCGTCAACGGGCTCATCCAGACCGATGTCTGCGCCGAGCCCGGCGACAGCGGCGGCGCGCTCTTCGCGGGCGACACCGCGCTCGGCCTGACCTCGGGCGGCAGCGGTGACTGCTCCGGCGGCGGGGAGACGTTCTTCCAGCCGGTTCCCGAGGCGCTCTCCGCGTTCGGTGCGGAAATCGGCTGACGGCAGGCCCCCGGCAGGGGGCAGCGGGACTTGGGGCCGGTCCGCCGACGGGCGGACCGGCCCCTTTCCGCGAGCCTTGTGAAAGTTTTCACAAAAGGACTTTCGGCCTGCCCCCAGAGGCCCTTTTCGCCTCCTGGGGCGGGATGTGCGGGTGTGCAATTGAGGCATAAGCGAAAACGCCTCAGTGAAGGAGCCCCGCCATGGAGGCCAGCGAGATGGTGGACGGACTGGTCGAGAGGGCGCTGACCGCGCTCGGCCGGTTCACGTCGTACGACCAGGAGCAGGTCGACCACATCGTCAAGAAGGCCTCACTCGCCGCACTGGGCCGGCACGGGGACCTGGCGAAGCTGGCCGTGGAGGAGACCGGCCGCGGGCTCTTCGAGGACAAGGCCGTCAAGAACCTCTTCGCCTGCGAGCACGTCGTCAACTCGATGCGCGGCCTGAAGACCGCGGGCGTCATCTCCCGCGACGAACTGAACGGCATCACCGAGATCGCCGAACCGGTCGGCGTCGTCTGCGCCATGACCCCGGTGACCAACCCGACGTCGACGACCCTCTTCAAGGCCCTCATCGCCCTGAAGACCCGCAACCCGATCGTCTTCGCCTTCCACCCCAGCGCCCAGCGCTGCTCCGCCGAGGCCGCCCGCATCGTGCGCGACGCCGCGATCGAGGCCGGTGCCCCCGCGGACTGCGTGCAGTGGATCGAGGAGCCCTCGATGGAGGCGACGGGCCTCCTGATGAACCACGAGGGCGTCTCCACCATCCTCGCCACCGGCGGCAACGCCATGGTCAGGTCCGCCTACTCCTGCGGCAAGCCCGCGCTCGGCGTCGGCGCGGGCAACGTACCCGCGTACGTCACGCGCAGCGGCAAGCTGCGGCGTGCCGTGCACGACATCGTGCTCTCCAAGGCCTTCGACCACGGCATGATCTGCGCCTCCGAGCAGGCCGTGATCCTCGACAAGGAGATCTACGACGAGGGGATCGCGGAGTTCGAGCGGCTCGGTGCGTACGTCGTCACGGCGGCCGAGAAGACCAAGCTGGAGGAGTTCGTCTTCAAGACGACGGCCTTCGGCGCCGACTGCTCGGGCGCGAAGCTGAACGCGGCCGTCGTCGGCAGGTCCCCGCGGTGGATCGCCGAGCAGGCCGGGTTCGAGGTCCCCGAGGGCACGTCGGTCATCGTCGCCGAGTGTGCGGAGGTCGGAGAGGGCGAGCCGCTGACCCGCGAGAAGCTCTCCCCGGTCCTGGCCGCGCTGAAGGCCGACTCCACCGAGCAGGGCCTCGAACTGGCGGCCCGGATGGTCGAGTTCAACGGCCTTGGCCACAGCGCCGCCATCCACACCGAGGACGAGGAGCTCGCCGAGGAGTTCGGCAGGCGCGTCAAGGCGGTCCGCGTCATCGTCAACGCGCCCTCGACCTTCGGCGGCATCGGCGACGTCTACAACGCGTTCCTGCCCTCGCTCACCCTCGGCTGCGGCTCCTACGGGCACAACTCGGTGTCGAACAACGTCTCCGCGGTCAACCTCATCAACGTCAAGCGGATCGGACGGCGCAACACCAACATGCAGTGGTTCAAGGTCCCGCCGAAGATCTACTTCGAGCGCAACTCCCTGCGCTACCTGGGCGAGATGGACGGCATCAAGCGCGTCTCGATCGTGACGGACAAGACGATGTCGACGCTCGGCTTCGTCCAGAAGGTCACCGACATCCTCGCGGCGCGCCCCGAAGCCGTCACCGTCCAGGTCATCGACGACGTCGAGCCCAACCCGGAGCTCGCGACCGTGCAGGCCGGGGCGGCACGCATGCGGGACTTCGAGCCGGACACGATCATCGGGCTCGGCGGTGGCTCACCGATGGACGCCGCCAAGATCATGTGGCTGATGTACGAGCACCCCGAGATCGAGTTCGCGGACACCAAGGAGAAGTTCTTCGACATCCGCAAGCGGGCCTTCAAGTTCCCGGGCCTGGGCGAGAAGGCGCAGATGGTGGCCGTCCCGACCACATCGGGCACGGGCAGCGAGGTCACCCCCTTCGCCGTCATCTCCGACCCGAGGGCCGCGCAGAAGTACCCGCTCGCCGACTACGCCCTCACCCCGAACGTCGCGATCGTCGACCCGACCCTGCCGATGAGGCTCCCCGCGACGGTCACAGCCGACTCCGGCTTCGACGCGCTGACCCACGCCACCGAGGCGTACGTCTCGGTGTACGCGAACGACTACACCGACGGGCTCTGCCTCCAGGCCATCAGGCTCATCTTCGAGAACCTGGAGCGGTGCGTCGTGAACGGGGCGAAGGACCCCGAGGCGCGCGAGAAGATGCACAACGCCTCGACCGTGGCGGGCATGGCCTTCGCCAACGCCTTCCTGGGCCTGGTGCACGCGATGGCGCACACGCTGGGCAACACCTTCCACGTCTCGCACGGCCGCACCAACGCGCTGCTCCTGCCGCACGTCATCCGGCACAACGGCACGGTGTCGGCCAAGGCGACGCCTTGGCCGAAGGCTGAGGTCTACCGGGCGCCGGAGCGGTTTCAGGAGATCGCCCGGATGCTGGGCCTGGCGGCGGCTTCCCCGGAGCAGGGGGTGGAGTCCTACGCCCGTGCTGTCGAGGAGCTGCGTGCCAAGTGCGGTGTCCCCGCGTCCTTCCAGGAGGAGGGTGTCGATGAAGCGGCCTTCATCGAGGCCCTGCCGGAGCAGGCGATGAACGCGTACGCGGATCAGTGCGCGCCTGCCAACCCGCGGATGCCGATGCTCTCCGAGATGGAGCAGTTGATGCGGCAGGCCTATTACGGGGCGCCCCGAAGGGGCGCGGGGAACTGCGCGACCAGCCACTGACGACCCGCAGGTCAGCACTCAGCGCTTCGGCCAGTACCACAGCGGCTCGTCCAGGAGGCTCTCGCGGCCCGCCACCGTCGTCTCGCCCGACTCCTTCACCAGTTCTATGGAGTTGACGTCCATCCGGTGGCGCACCGCCCCCTTGGCCACGGCTTCGGCGAGGGGGCGGGCGTGGGTCACCAGGACCACCTGGGTGTCCTTGGTCGCGGTCAGGATCAGGTCCGCCAAGGGGCGCAACAGGTCCGGGTGCAGGCTCGTCTCCGGTTCGTTCAGGACGAGGAGGGACGGCGGCCGGGGCGTGAGCAGGGCCGCGGTCCACAGCAGATAGCGCAGTGTCCCGTCGGACAGTTCGGCGGGGCCCAGCGGGCGCAGCAGCCCGCGCTGGTGCAGCTGGAGTTCGAACCGGCCTCCGTTGTCGACGATCCGCACGCTGCTGCCCGGGAAGGCGTCGTCCACCGCCTCGTCGAGCGCACGGTCGTCGCCGATCTCCCGGATCGTCTGCAGGGCGGCCGCGAGGTCCGCGCCGTCGTGGCTGAGGACGGGGGTGCGGGTGCCGATGCGGGCGGCGCGGGCCGGTGCGTCGGCGTCGGTGCGCACATGGTCGTAGAACCGCCAGGAGCGGATCAGTTCGCGCAGCCTGAGCAGGTCGGGGGCCAACTGCGGGTCGGCGAACTCGCTGAGCATGCTGTCGTACGGCCGGATGCCCTGGGAGCGGTGCCAGCCGCCGTCGGCGGTGCGGGTGCGCACGGCGGGGCCCGCGCGGTCGCAGAGCAGCGCGGCGGTCCGCAGCACGGGCCCGGCCCAGGTGGACTCGCGCTTGATCTCCGGGTCGAGGCCGAACATGGAGGGGGCGCCACCCGGGCCCGCGCCGCTGGACTGGGGGACGCCGAAGTCGACCGCGTACCCGAACTCGTCGCCCGCGAAGCCCAGGCGCAGGGCGGCGGGCTCCGCCTTGCGCTCGCCCGCCCACATCGCGGAGGGCAGGCCGCCCTCGCGGGCCAGGGCCGCGACCGCGCCGCCGGCCGCGGAGTCCGCGAGCAGTCGCAGCGCGCGGTACAGGCTGGACTTGCCGGTGCCGTTCGCGCCCGTCACTACGTTCAGGCGGTCCAGGGGGACGATCAGTTTGCGCAGGGAGCGGTAGTTCTCGACCGCCAGGGTGGTGATCATCGCTCAAGCCTCGCACCCGGGTCTGACAACGGCCCCGGGCCGCCGCTCGCACTCACCCGCGGTGGGCGCCGGAGTCTTCCTCCATGGCGGGCTTCTGCCCCGGCTGGCGGTCCCCGCGCAGCGAGGACATGACCAGGGTGACGGCGGTGCCCACGACCGCCCAGGCGGCGAGCACCAGCATCGGTCCGGTGATCGCGTTGCCCTTGAAGTACGCGATCGAACGCGCCACCCAGGTGCCCGCGCCCGGCGGCAGCCAGGGGCCGATCTCCTTCCAGAACGGCGGCAGCATCGGCAGCGGGAAGGCGCCGCCCGCGCTCGGGTTGCCCGCGATCACGACGAGCAGGACGGCGAGGCCGATGCCCACGATGCCGGTGAGCGACTGCAGGGCGAGCGTGATCATGCCGACCCCGAAGACGACCAGCGAGCCGAGGCCCCACAGGCCCATGATGCTGCCGGGCAGGGCGCCCAGGATCGGCCCGATGATGAGCGCGCCGCCGAGGCCGCCCGCGATCGAGTAGAGCGCCATGACGCCGGTCCTGATCAGTGCGCGCGGGCCGTTGGCGGCCCGGGAGCCCGCGCTGATCGCCAGGATCGATGCGCACAGATAGCCGCCGACGCACCAGCCGACGACCAGGTAGAAGGACGAGAGCCCGTCGAAGTCCTTGGTGGACGCCGGGGCCACGTCCACGGTCCTGACTCCCCGCTTCTCGGCCGTGCCGACCTCGGTGGCGATCTTCTCAAGGGCGGTGGCGAGGACGGTGCCGCCGCCCGAGCCGACCAGCAGGGTGTCGGTGGTGCCCCGAGGGTCGACGATCAGGGCGCCGTCGATGTCGCGGTTGATGATCTGGTGCCGGGCCGCGGCCTCGTCCTCGACCACGCGCGGGTCGAGCGGTTCACCGGGGAGTTTCCCGAGCTTGTCCGAGGTCTCCTTGGCCGCGGGTCCCGGGGCGACGACTCCGAAGGGCACGTCTTTCGGCTTCGGGTCGTGCAGGGCCCCTACGTAGGAGGCGATGAACAGCAGCTGCAGGGCCAGCACACCGATGACCAGCAGGGCTGCTCGCGGGGTGACGGCACTCTTCAACTCATCGGTGAAACTCATGCCCCCACGCTCCGTGGCCCCTGTCGTTCCCGCAGGTGGGCGGGGCCGAATGGGCGAAACGGGGTGCGGTTCGAGTCGGGTGTCGTACGTACGTTCGAAACTTGGTCTATGGTGGAGGCGGGGGATGTGAGGTCGGATCGGTTCAGGGTTTCAGGAGGTGCGTGTGCCAGGGTTCACGCATCTGCACACCGTCTCCGGCTTCTCCCCGCGCTACGGCGCCTCGCACCCGGAGCGGCTCGCCGAGCGCGCCGCCGAGCGGGGCATGGACGCCCTCGCGCTCACCGACCGGGACACCCTCGCGGGCACCGTCCGGTTCGCCAAGGCCTGCGCGAAGGCGGGGGTGCGGCCGCTGTTCGGCACCGAGCTCGCGGTGGGGGAGCCGGCGCCCGCGAGCGGTGCGCGGCGGCGGACCCCGGTGCGCGGAGGTGCCTTCATCGACGAGTCGACCCCACGCGTGACCTTCCTCGCCCGCGACGGCGCCACCGGCTGGGCCGCGCTGTGCCGCCTGATCACCGCCGCGCACCGGAGCGGCGAGGGGCAGCCCGTGCTCCCGTGGGAGGAGAACCACGGCGACGGCATGACCGTGCTGCTCGGCCCCGCATCCGACGTGGGGCGCGCACTCGCCGCCGGACGCCCCGACCGGGCCGCCCGCCTCCTGGCCCCCTGGCGCGAGCGCTACGGAGACGCGCTGCGCCTGGAGTCCGTGTGGCACGGCCGCGAAGGCACCGGACCCGGTTCGCTGCGCCTCGCCGCCCGCACCGTCGGCTTCGCCGCCGAGCAGGGGGTGCGCCCCGTCCTGAGCAACGCAGTCCGCTACGCCGACGCGGGGCTCGGCCCGGTCGCCGACGTGCTCGACGCCGCGCGCCGCCTCGTCCCCGTCGACCCGACCAAGGAACTCGACGGCGGGGAGCGGTGGTTGAAGGGTGCCGACGCCATGCTGGGCAACGCCGAGCGGATCGTGGAGGCGGCGGGCTTCCGCCGTGACACCGCCCACCGCCTGGTCGAGCAGACCCAGGCCGCCGCCGCCGAGTGCCTCGTCGACCCCGAGGACGACATCGGCATCGGCTCCGTGCGCTTCCCCGAGCCGCACCTCGTCGGCGCGGGACGCCGCAGCGCGCAGCGCGTGCTCGCCTCGCGGGCGGCGGCGGGGATGGTGCTGCGGGGGTACGACCGCTCCCCGGGCGCCCACGGCTACTGGGAGCGGATGCACCACGAGCTGGACGTCATCGCGTACCACGGCTTCGCCTCCTACTTCCTCACCGTGGCCCAAGTGGTCGACGACGTACGCGACTTGGGGATCCGAGTCGCGGCGCGCGGCTCCGGCGCGGGGTCCCTGGTCAACCACCTCATCGGCATCGCGCACGCCGACCCCGTCGAGCACGGCCTGCTCATGGAGCGGTTCCTGTCCACGCGGCGTGCCGTCCTGCCGGACATCGACATCGACGTGGAGTCGGCCCGCCGCCTGGAGGTCTACCGCGCGATCATCGGCCGCTTCGGCACCGAGCGGGTCGCGACCGTCGCCATGCCCGAGACCTACCGCGTCCGCCACGCCATCCGTGACGTGGGCGCCGCCCTGTCCATGGACCCGGCCGAGATCGACAGGATCGCCAAGGCCTTCCCGCACATCCGCGCGCGGGACGCCCGCTCGGCGATGGAGGAGCTGCCCGAACTGCGCGAGGTGGCGGGGGAGGCGGAGAGCCACGGGCGCCTGTGGGAGCTGGTCGAGGCACTGGACGCGCTGCCGCGCGGGATCGCCATGCACCCGTGCGGTGTGCTGCTCTCCGACGCCTCGCTGCTCGCACGTACGCCCGTCGTGCCCACCAGCGGCGAGAGCTTTCCCATGTCCCAGTTCGACAAGGAGGACGTGGAGGACCTCGGGCTGCTCAAGCTCGACGTGCTCGGCGTGCGGATGCAGTCGGCGATGGCGCACGCGGTGGGGGAGGTCGAGCGGGCCACCGGCGAGCGGGTGGACGTGGACGCGGTGCCGCCGGGGGATCCGGCAACGTATCAACTCATCAGGTCCGCCGAGACGTTGGGCTGTTTCCAGATCGAGTCGCCGGGCCAGCGTGACTTGGTCGGGCGACTTCAGCCCGCGACCTTCCATGACCTGGTCGTCGACATCTCGCTCTTCAGGCCCGGCCCTGTCGCCGCCGACATGGTGCGGCCCTTCATCGAGGCCCGGCACGGCCGCGCGCCCATCCGCTACCCGCACCCGGACCTGGCGGGGCCGCTCAAGGAGACGTACGGCGTCGTCGTCTTCCACGAGCAGATCATCGAGATCGTGGACATCATGACCGGCTGCGGGCGCGACGAGGCGGACCGGGTGCGGCGCGGGCTCTCCGACCCCGAATCGCAGGGGCGGATCCGGTTCTGGTTCGCGCAGCAGGCGGCGGCGAAGGGGTACGACGCCGAGACCATCGGCCGAACCTGGGAGATCATCGAGGCCTTCGGTTCGTACGGCTTCTGCAAGGCGCACGCGGTGGCCTTCGCCGTGCCCACCTATCAGTCGGCGTGGCTGAAGGCCCATCACCCGGCCGCGTTCTACGCCGGGTTGCTCACGCACGACCCCGGCATGTACCCGAAGCGGCTGCTGCTCGCGGACGCGCGGCGGCGGGGGGTGCCGATCCTTCCGCTGGACGTGAACCGGTCCGCGGTCGCTCACCGTATCGAACTGGTGTCCGAACCCGGGGAGGCTTGGGGTCTGCGTCTCGCGCTGGCCGACGTCCACGGCATCAGCGAGGCCGAGGCGGCGCGGATCGCCGACGGCCGGCCCTACGCCTCGCTCCTGGACTTCTGGGAGCGGGCAAGGCCGAGCAAACCGGTCGCGCAGCGGCTCGCGCAGGTCGGCGCGCTCGACGCGTTCGGCGCCAACCGCCGCGACCTGCAACTGCACCTGACGGAGCTGCGGCGGGGCTCGCGGGGCTCCTCCGGGGCCCAACTCCCGCTGTCCGGCGGGCGGAGGACGGCACCCGCCGGTCTTCCCGACCTGGACGACGCGGAACGGCTCAGCGCCGAGCTCGGCGTCCTCGGCATGGACTCCTCGCGCCATCTCATGGGCGACCACGCGGAGTTCCTGCGCGAGCTCGGCGTGCGGAGCGCCCGCCGCCTGCGGGAGGCCGAACACGGGGCGACCGTCCTGGTCGCGGGCGCCAAGGCGGCCACCCAGACCCCGCCGATCCGCTCCGGGAAGCGGGTCATCTTCACCACCCTGGACGACGGCACCGGCCTGGTCGACCTGGCCTTCTTCGACGACGCCCACGAACGGTGCGCGCACACCGTCTTCCACTCCTGGCTGCTCCTGGTCCGCGGGGTGGTGCAGCGGCGCGGCCCGCGCAGCCTCAGCGTGGTCGGCGCCGCCGCATGGAACCTGGCGGAACTGGTGGAGCTGCGGCAGGAGGGCGGACTCGAAGCGGTCGGAGCACGTCTCGCCGAACCGGGACCGGGACCGGAACCGGAACCGGGACCGGGACCGGACGAAGCGTCCGACGGAACCCCGGCGGACGGCGGCCGCCGCATCCGGATGTCCACGGGGTACGAGATGCACCCCTGGGCCGACCTCCAGCCGCCCGGTGAACGGGCGGCCACAGGGCGGAAGTTGTGGCACCAGAGCCCGGGGAGCGCGGGATGAGCACCCTGTGCGTACGGTTCCTCCTGCCGCCCATGTACGAGGCGGCCCTGCCCCGACTGCTCCTGCTGCTCGGCGAGTTCAGCCCTGTCGTCGAGGCCCTGCCGCCCGACGCGGCGCTCGTCGACGTACGGGGAGCGATGCGCTACTTCGGGCGCGACACCGTCGAACTCGCCTCGGTGATACGGGTACGGGCGCTCGCCCACCACGGAGTGGACTGCGTGATCGGCGCCGGTCCTGGGCCGATGCTCGCGCGGATGGCCGTGCGGGAAGCCGGGCCGGGCGTGACCCGGATCGTGGGCCCGGAGCCCGACGCCGTCGCGGAGTTCCTCGGGCCGAAGCCGGTCGCCGAACTGCCGGGGGTCGGCCGCGCCACCGCCCGCACCCTCTGCTCGTACGGCCTCGACTCCGTCGGCAAGGTGGCCGCCGCACCGCTGTCCACCTTGCAGCGCCTCGTCGGCGCCCGCGCGGGCCGCGAGCTGCACGAGAAGGCGCACGGCATCGACCGCGCACGCGTCGTGCCGAACGCGGCCGCCCGTTCTCTCGCCTCTGAACGGCCTTTCCCTCGCGACGAGTTGGACCCCGCGCGCCACCGCAGGGCGCTGCTCTCGCTCACCGACGAACTCGGTGCGCGGATGCGCGACGAGGACCAGGTGTGCCGCTCCCTGACCCTCACCGTGCGGTACGCCGACCGCTCCACCACGACACGCACCCGTACGCTGCCCGAGCCGACCGCGCACTCCAGCGCGCTGACCGGATCGGCGTACCGCATGTACGAGACCCTCGGCCTCCAGCGGGCCCGGGTGCGCGGCATCTCGCTGCGTGCCGAAGGGCTCGCCCCCGCCGAACACGCCGCCCACCAGCTGATGTTCGACCCGGTGGACGACAGGGCCCGCAGAATCGAGGCGGTGGCCGACCGGGCGCGGGCGAAGTTCGGTCCCGGAGCGATCGTGCCGGGGACGCTGGCGGCGTAGCGCCATGCTCCGGGGTCACAGGTCCCTGCGGTGCACGGTCACCACCGCGACGACCGCCGCCACCAGCGGCCACACCGCGAACACGATCCACGCCTCGGTGACCGACACCGGGTACTTGCCCTGCGGGAAGCCGATCGAAGGGTTCTCGACCAGTGCCCGCCACGCGGTGATCGGCATCGCGTTGCCGATCTCCGCGACCCAGCGATGGGTCTCGCCCTGGAAGAGCGCGGGCAGCAGGAGCAGCGTCACCAGGGTCGTCACGACGGTGCCCGTGGCGTGCCGCACGAGGGCGCCGGCCGCCATGCCGACCAGTGCGCACAGCGGCGCGAGCAGCGCTCCCGCCGCGACCGCGCGCAGCGCGCCGGGATCACCGAGCGACAGGCCGCCGTGCTCCCGCAGGATCGCCTGGGTCGTGCCGAACGAAACCCCCGAGACGACCGCGCCGAGCACGAGCATGACCGCCGCCACGACGGCCGCCTTGGCCACCACCACCGCGCGCCGGTCGGGGACGGCCGCGAACGTCGTACGGGCCAGGCCGCTGGTGTACTCGCCGAAGACCGCGATGGCGCCGACACTGCCCGCGATGACCATGAAGATCTGCCAGGCGGGGTCGACGAAGGCGGTGTGCAGGGGGTCGAAATACATGTGCGGTTCCAGGCCGTCCGGGGGCGGCGGCAGATGGGCGAGGCGGTCGGCGTTGGACTGCGCGGAGTTCACATTGATCCCGATGACGACCAGCGCGCCGACCCCGAGGACCCAGTACGTGGAGCGCAGCGACCAGAGTTTGATCCACTCGGCGGCGGCCAGATCGCGGAAGCGGGCGCGGGGCTCGGTGACCGCCGCGAGGGTCAGTGGCTTCATCGGGGTTCTCCTGCCAGGTATTCGGCGCTGTCGGCGGTGAGTTCCATGAACGCCTCCTCCAGGGACGCTGCCCTGGTGGCCAGTTCGTGCAGCAACACCCGGTGCCGGAAGGCGAGTTCGCCGATGCGGGCGGCGGGCAGACCGGTGACGGTGAGCGTGTCGCCGTCCGTACCCGTCCCCGTGGTCTCCACCGACGCGCCTTCGGCGCTCAGCGCGTCCGTCAGCGTCGAGGTGTCCGGCGTGCGCACGGTCACGCTCAGCCGCGTGCCCCGCGCCGCGAAGTCCGTGAGGCTCTCGGCCGCGATCAGCTCGCCACGGCCGATGACGACGAGCTGATCGGCGGTGTTCTCCATCTCCGTCATGAGATGGCTCGACACGAAGACGGTGCGGCCCTCGGCGGCCAGGCGCCGGAAGAGCCCGCGTACCCACAACACCCCTTCCGGGTCGAGGCCGTTGAGCGGTTCGTCGAAGAGCAGCACCGGCGGGTCGCCGAGCAGCGCGGTGGCGATCCCGAGGCGCTGCCGCATGCCCAGCGAGAAGCCGCCGGTGCGCTGCCGGGCCACATCGGCGAGGCCGACCTCGCGCAGCACCTCGTCGACCCGCGCCCGCGGGATGCGGTTGCCGCGGGCCAGAGCGGCGAGGTGGGCCACCGCCGTGCGCCCGCCGTGCACGTCGCCCGCGTCGAGCAGCGCGCCGACATGGCGCAGGCCGCGCGGCCGGTCCCGGAAAGGACGGCCGTCGACGGTCGCCGTCCCGCCGCTGGGGTCGATCAGGCCGAGGAGGATCCGCAGGGTGGTCGTCTTGCCCGCGCCGTTCGGGCCGAGGAACCCGGTGACCTGCCCCGGGCGCACGGTGAAACACAGGTTGTGTACGGCGTTCTTGGTGCCGTACCGCTTCGTCAGCTCATTGACTTCGATCACGCGGACCACGGTGCCGCGGGCCGGGCCCGCCCGGCATCGGGCCGTCGGCCACACCCGTCGGCGGCTCGGTAGCCCCTGGGCGTACGACCGCGGGCCAATACCCCCGCGAGCGGCGGCCGCATACGATCGGCGCATGGACGTCACACCAGGTCAGGAGCTGTCCGCGAAGGGCCGGAACAAGGGCAGCCGCACGCTCGTCCCCGGGCGGCCGTGGCCTGCGGTACGCACGGGTCTGGCCTGGAGCGGGGCCGTTCTCTTCCCCGCCGTCACCTACGTCACGTTCTCCGACGGACAGCAGGGCTTCGACCTCCTGATGGTCCTCGCGTCGCTCGTGCTCGCGGCCGTGGTCGCCTCGCTGCTGCGCCGCCGCCCGCTGCCGGCCCTGACCTTGCTGCTCCTTGGCGGGGTCACGGCCACGATGGAGATGCGGACGTCGGAGGTCAGCTATCTGCAGGTCTTCGCCGGGGTCTGTGCCGTCGGCTATCTCGCGGCCGCCCGTCCGCGGCGCACGTCGGTCACCGCCGCCGTCCTGGCGTTCACGGCGCAGATGGGCTCCCTCTTCGGCTTCCCGCCCGACACCGGGTGCCTTCCCGGCGAGTACGGGATGCGGAACTGCTCGTCGTCCGCCTGGGCCGACGACAGCGGCCAGAGTGCCGTGCTCGTGGCCGTCCTTCTCATCGCCGCCTGGATGGCGGGCAGTTCGGCCCGCGAGCGCCGCACGCACGCCGAGGCCCTGCGCTCCCAGGCCACGGCCCGCGCCGTCACCGCCGAACGGCTGCGCATCGCAAGGGAGTTGCACGACATGATCGCGCACAGCATCGGCGTCATCGCCATCCAGGCGGGCGTGGGCAGCCGGGTCATCGACACCCAGCCCGCGGAGGCCCGCAACGCGCTCGCCACCATCGAGGCCACCAGCAGGGAGACCCTCGCGGGGCTGCGCCGGACGCTGGTCGCGCTGCGCAGGCCGGAGTCGGAGTCGGAGCCGGGAGCCGACGGCGGGACACTGGACCCGCCCCGCGACACCTCCGCGCCGCCGCCGCGCGAACCAGCCCCCGGGCTCGCCGACGTCGACCGCCTCGCGGCTTCGGCACGGGACGCCGGGGTCCACGCCGAGATCCGCAGGCGGGGGGAGAGCGGCCCGCTGCCCGCCGACATCGACCTGGCCGCGTTCCGCATCCTCCAGGAGGCCCTCACCAATGTCGTACGGCACGCGGGAACGGACACCTGCCGGGTGACCGTCGAGCGGCGGGACGGCGAGCTGTCCCTGGAGATAGAGGACGACGGCCGGGGTGGCCTGCCCGCGGGCACCGGGTTCGGTCTCGTCGGCATGCGCGAGCGAGTCGCCCTGCTGCACGGCAGGTTCACCGCGGGACCGCGCCCCGAGGGCGGCTTCCGGGTGACGGCCCTGCTGCCCCTGCCGCCGGTGGAGGCCCGATGACCGGCCCGGTGGTCAGGGTCGTCCTCGCCGACGACCAGCCCCTCGTCCGCGCGGGCCTGCGCGTCCTGATGGCCGACACCCCCGGCATCGAGGTGGTGGGGGAAGCGGGCACGGGTGCCGAAGCGCTCCAACTGGCGCGCGAGATACGCCCCGACGTGGTCGTGATGGACATCCGCATGCCCGGCATGGACGGCATCGAGGCCACCCGTCTGATCACGGCCGACGGCGGGGCGACGCGCGTCCTCGTCCTCACCACCTTCGATGACGACGACTACGTGTACGGGGCGCTGCGCGCGGGCGCGAGCGGATTCCTGGTCAAGGACATGGCACTTGAGGACATCCTCGCGGCGATCCATGTGGTGGCCGCCGGGGACGGCCTGATCGCGCCGAGCGTCACCCGGCGCCTGATCGAGGAGTTCGCGGCGCGGCCCGAGCCCACGCCTTCGGTACGGCGGACGGCCGGCGGCATCACCGACCGCGAGTGCGAGGTGCTGACGCTGGTGGGCCGCGGCCTGTCCAACGCGGAGATCGCGGCCGAACTCGTCATCACCGTGGCCACGGTCAAGGCGCACGTGGCACGGCTCTTCACCAAGCTCGACTCCCGCGACCGGGTCCAACTGGTCATCATCGCCTATGAGTTGGGGCTGGTGGAGCCTCCTCGATAGAGGGTTGCGGGGGACTGTGCCAGTGATTGCTGGAAGTTTTACTGACGCGTAACTTCACACTTCTACGACCGACCCTTAGTTTGGCGTGTGCACGGCATCCTCGTGATCCGGATCACAGGGCTCATTCATCGCAACTCCCTTGAGCCGCAAGGAGATCACACGATGCTGCCCTGGAGACGAGCGCTCAGAGCGCTTGCCGCCGCCCTTCTCATGACGGGCGCGCTCACCCTCACCCCCGCCGCCACGGCGTCCGCCGCGCCTGCCGCCACCACCGCCTCGTCGAGCGGCTGGAACGACTACGGCTGCAAGCCGTCGGCCGCCCACCCCCGCCCCGTGGTCCTGGTCCATGGCACCTTCGGCAACTCCATCGACAACTGGCTCGTCCTCGCCCCGTACTTGGTCAGGCGCGGCTACTGCGTCTACTCCCTCGACTACGGCCAGCTGCCCGGAGTGCCCTTCTTCAACGGGCTCGGCCCGATCGACAAGTCGGCCGAGCAGCTCGACGGCTTCGTCGACAAGGTGCTCGCCTCGACGGGCGCCGCGAAGGCCGACCTCGTCGGCCACTCGCAGGGCGGCATGATGCCCCGCTACTACCTGAAGTTCCTCGGCGGCGCGCAGAAGGTGAACGCCCTGGTCGGACTCGCGCCCGACAACCACGGCACGACCCTGCTCGGCCTCACCAAGCTGCTGCCCTACTTCCCGGGCATCGAGGACCTGCTCACCACCAAGACCCCGAGCCTGGCCGACCAGGTGGCCGGATCGCCGTTCCTGACCAAGCTCAACGAAGGCGGCGACACCGTCCCGGGCGTGCGCTACACCGTCATCGCCACCCAGTACGACGAGGTGGTCACCCCGTACCGCACGCAATTCCTGAACGGCCCCGGCGTACGCAACGTGACCGTCCAGGACCTGTGCCCCGTCGACCTGTCGGAGCACGTGGCGATAGGAATCCTCGACCGGGTCGCGCACCACGAGGTCGCGAACGCGCTCGACCCCGCGCACGCGACGCCGAGCACCTGCTTCTCCTGACGGCAGAGGGCCGCCGCCCTCCCCTGACGCACGGGAAGGCGGCGGCCCATCAACGCTCAGCCGGTTCAGCGGCCGTGGCGCGCCGTCCGGCGGCGGGCCGTGCCGAACATGGCCGCGGCACCGATGGCGAGCGCGGCGGCGCCGCCGATCGCGATGTACGGGGTGTTGCTGTCGCCGCCGGTCTCGGCGAGGTTCTCGTTGGCCGCCGCGACGGGCTTCTCGGCGCCGCCGTTCACCTCGGGCTGATTGGCCGCGGTGTCCTCACCCGCGGCCGGGGCCGCCTCGGAGGCCTCGGCGCCCGTCTTGGCGTCGCTGTCGCCGTGGCCGTGGTGCTCGACGGTGGACTTCTCGGCGCCCGCGGCGATGTCCTGCTCGGAGGGCGCGGAGGCGGCCGGGGCCGGAGCCGCGGACCCGCTGCCGCCGCTGTCCTTGCCGAAGACGACGTCGGAGCAGGTGTAGAAGGCCTCGGGGGAGTCCGAGCGCTGCCAGACCGAGTAGATCAGGTGGCGGCCCGACTTGGCCGGGACCTTGCCGTCGAAGACGTAGTCGCCGTTCTCCATCTTCGGGTCGGCGACGTCGACGAACGGCTTCTCCTCCAGGTCCGACCACTTCAGGGGCTTGCTCGGGTCGTACGAGTCCTTCGTGATGTACAGCTCGAAGGAGCCCTTGTGCGGGGCGGTGCCCTTGTAGCGGAAGGTGTGGTTGCCGCCGGACATCTTGCTGGACGGCCAGTCGGCGCGCGGCAGGTCGAGGCCCTTGTACTTGTCGTTGCCCGCGCTGCACAGCTTGCCGTCGGGGATGATCTCCTTCGACTTGCCCGCGGCGTTGGCGATGTTCACGCCGTTCCAGTCGTAGAAGGCCTGCGTGCCACTGGCCGCCACGGCAGCCTTGCAGGCGGCCGAGGTCGGCGACTCCGGGCCTTCCTGGAAGCACGCGGAGACACGGCTCACCGGGTCCGTCATCGAACCGTGCGCGGCGGCGGGGGCGGCCGACAGGGCGGTCAGGGCGAGCGGGGCGATCCCGACGGCGGCGATCGCGGCGACCTTGCTTCGGCGTGCGGTCATGAGTGGTTCTCCTCAGCGGCGGTTCTGGGGGGGTGGGGGACACGAGACGGTTGCGAACGGCCGGTGCCGCCCCCCGATTGCGTGCGGCGCCGACGGTTCGTAACCGGCCCGGCGACGAGAAAGCTAGCCGCTGAAATCCCCGGATTCGCCTGCTGGGAGGGGGTGATGGCGATCTTTATGGTGGGGTTAAGGGAGCCCTCAGGCTCCGCTCAGGTCGTGCCCGAATTGCCCCAGGGGAGCTCTTGGGAAGTCCCAGGGAAGCCCCCGCCCCCTAGCGCACCCACCGATACCGCCGCTCCGGCCGCCCCGTCCCCCCGTACCGCAGCGTCACCTCGACCCGTCCCGTGTCCGCGAAGAACTCCAGGTAGCGGCGCGCGCTCACCCGTGACAGTGCGCCCTCCTGCGCGCACTCCGAGGCGGAGAGGCCTCCCGGGTGCCGCCGCAGCGTCTGCTCGACCAGGTCCGCGGTGTGGGCCGCCAGGCCCTTCGGGAGTTCCCGGGAGCCCGGCGGGCGGGGGCCGAAGATCTGGTCGATGTCCTCCTGGCGCGCCTCGTCCAGGCCGTCCAGGCGGGCCCGCACCGCCGCCACGTGCAGCAACTGCTCGCGCAGCGCCGCCTGGTTGAACGGCTTGATCAGGTAGTGCAGCGCACCGGCCCGCAGCGCGGCCCGCACGACCTCCGCGTCCCGCGCCGCCGTGATGAACAGCGCGTCCAGCGGCTGCCGGTCCCGGTCGCGCTCCTCCACGGCACGCAACTCCCGCAGCACCGCGATGCCGTCCATATCGGGCAGATAGACATCAAGGAGTACGAGATCGGGGCGCAGCCGCTCCACCGCCGCCAGCGCCTCCGTACCGCTGTGCGCCACTCCCACCACCGAGAATCCGTCCACCGCGGACACATAACGGCTGTGCAGCTTGGCGACCATGAAGTCGTCGTCCACGACCAGCACCCTTGTCATCGCCGCAGGCTAAGGGCGCGACCACAACGACCACAACGTCCGTTGATTCCGGAAGAGAGACAGCTTCTTAACGCGCAGGCAACATGTGGGCCACCTCACAGGTATCCCCGTCCCCGCGGACGGCGGCCGGGTTCCCGCCCCCACGGGGAACCCGGCCGCATCAACTCCCCGGCAATGACTCCGTATCCCCAGCAATGACTACGTACCGACAGGTGGTGGCACACGTGCGTCTGCGCACACCCCTTGCCCTGCTCGGGGCCGCGCTGCTCGTGCTCGCAGGGCCGCCGCTGCTCTCCACGGGCAGCGACGCCGAGACCGGCACACAGATCCCCGGCCTGCGCTTCATGGTCCCCAACACACCGGGCGGCGGCTACGACATCACCGCCCGCACCGCGGCGAAGAACGCCGAGGACGCCGGACTCACCCACAACATCGAGGTGTTCAACCTCCCCGGCGCCGGCGGCACCGTCGGCCTCAGCCGCCTCGTCGGCGAGCACGGCAACGGCAAGCTCGCCATGTCCATGGGCCTGGGCGTCGTGGGCGCCGCGCGCTCCAACGACTCGCCCAAGACCCTCGCCGACACCACCCCCATCGCCCGCCTCACCGAAGAGCCGGACGTCGTCGTGGTCGCCAAGGACTCGCCGTACAAGGACATCAAGCAGCTGGTCACCGCCTGGAAGAAGAACCCGGGCAAGCTCCCCGTCGGCGGCGGCTCATCCCCGGGCGGCCCCGACCACCTCGCCCCCATGCTGATGGCGCGCGCCGCCGGGATCGACCCGAAGAAGGTCAACTACGTCCCCTTCGACGGCGGCGGTGAACTCCTCGCCTCGATCCTCGGCAAGAAGGTCGCCTTCGGCGTCTCGGGCGTCGGCGAGTATCTCGACCAGATCAAGTCGGGCGAGCTGCGCCTCCTCGCCACCACCGGGCCCAAGCGGGCCAAGGGCCTGGACGGCCCGACCCTCAAGGAGTCCGGCTACGACGTGGACTTCACCAACTGGCGCGGCATCGTCGCCCCGCCCGGCCTCTCCGACGCGGAACGCAAGAAGCTCACCGGCCTGGTCAGGAAGCTCCACGACTCCCCTGAGTGGCGCACATCCCTCAAGACCAACGGCTGGGACGACGCCTTCCTCACCGGAGACAAGTTCGGCGACTTCCTGGCCGCCCAGGACAAGAGCGTGGTGTCCGTGCTGAAGGAGCTGGGACTGTGACGACGTCGACACCCGAAACCGCGCCGACCCCGCCCGAGGAACGCGGCGGCGGCCGCCGCGCCTGGCTGCGCGAACACTCCGAACTCGGCGTCTGCGTCATGCTGTTGGCCCTCGGCGCCCTCGTCCTCACCGACGCGCTCACCATGGACGTCGAGATCGCCCAGCGCGGCCCCATCGGACCCAAGACGGTACCGATCGCCGTCGGCATCGGACTCCTCGTCGTCGCCGTGATCCTCGCCGTCGACGTCCTGCGCGGCGGCCGCGGCGAAGCCGAGGGCGGCGAGGACATCGACCTGTCCGAACCCGCCGACTGGCGCACCGTCCTGCTCCTCGCCGGAGTCTTCCTCGGCGCCGCCGTCCTCATCGAACCGCTCGGCTTCCCCATCGCGGGCGCCCTGCTCTTCTGGGGCGCCGCGTACGCGCTCGGCAGCCGTCACCTCGACCGCGACCCGCTCATCGCGGCAGGGATCTCCCTCATCACGTACGTCGTCTTCAACAACCTGCTCGGGGTGCCGCTCCCCGGCGGACCACTGATGGGAGTGCTGTGACATGGACGCCTTCAACTCCCTGATGGACGGCTTCGGCACGGCCCTCACCCCCATGAACCTGCTCTGGGCCGCCGTCGGCGTGCTCCTGGGCACCGCGATCGGCGTCCTGCCCGGCATCGGCCCCGCGATGGCGGTGGCCCTGCTGCTGCCTGTGACCTACGGCCTGGAGCCGACCGGCGCGTTCATCATGTTCGCGGGCATCTACTACGGGGCGATGTTCGGCGGCTCGACGACCTCGATCCTCCTGAACACCCCGGGCGAGAGCGCCGCGGTGGTGGCCGCCATGGAAGGCAACCCGATGGCCAAGGCGGGGCGCGGCGCACAGGCGCTCGCGGCCGCCGCCATCGGACACTTCGCGGGCGGCATCATCGGCACGATCCTCCTGGTGGCGCTCGCACCGACGGTCGCCGACCTCGCCGTCGACATCGGGGCGCCCGACTACTTCGCCATCATGGTGCTCGCGTTCATCGCCGTGACATCGGTCCTCGGCTCCTCGCGCGTACGAGGACTCGCCTCACTCCTCATCGGCCTCACCCTCGGCCTGGTCGGCCTCGACCAGATGACCGGCCAGCAGCGCCTGACCTTCGGCTCGCTCCAACTGGCCGACGGCATCGACGTGGTGATCGTCGCCGTGGGCCTCTTCGCGATCGGCGAGGCCCTGTGGGTCGCGGCCCACCTGCGGCGCACCAGCGGCGAGGCGATCCCGGTCGGCCGCCCCTGGCTCGGCAAGGCCGACGTCAAGCGCACCTGGAAGTCCTGGCTGCGCGGCCCGCTCATCGGCTTCCCGTTCGGCGCGATCCCGGCCGGCGGCGCGGAGATCCCCACCTTCCTCTCGTACGTCACCGAGAAGCGCCTGTCCAAGCACAAGGACGAGTGGGGCAAGGGCGCGATCGAGGGAGTGGCGGGCCCCGAGTCGGCGTCATCGGCATCGGCGGCCGGAACACTCGTCTCCATGCTGACCCTGGGCCTGCCCACGACGGCGGTCGCGGCAGTGATGCTCGCGGCCTTCCAGCAGTACGGCATCCAGCCGGGCCCGCTCCTCTTCGAGCGCGAACCGGACCTGGTGTGGGGCCTGATCGCGTCCCTCTTCGTGGGCATGGTCCTGCTCCTGGCCCTGAACCTCCCCCTGGCCCCGGTCTGGGCGAAACTGCTCCGCATCCCGAGGCCCTACCTCTACGCGGGAATCCTCTTCTTCGCTGCGGTGGGCGCCTACGCGGTCGGCGGCGAGGCCCTGGACCTGGTGATCCTGCTGATCATCGGCCTGATCGGCTTCGGCATGCGACGCTACGGACTGCCCGTCCTGCCCGCCGTCATCGGCGTCATCCTCGGCCCGAACGCGGAACAACAGCTGCGCCGCGCCCTGCAGATCAGCGACGGCAGCGTCAGCGGCCTGTTCGACACGCCCTTCTCGATCACGGTGTACGTGATCATCGCGCTGATCGTGTTGTGGCCGCTCCTGAAGAAACTGCTGGTGCGGGGCAGGAGGACTGACGTAGACGTAAAGGCATGACAGCCGACATCCGCCTCGCCACCGCCGCCGACGTCCCCGCCGTGAAGGCGGTGACGGACGCCGCCTACCGCCCCTACATCGAGCGCATCGGAGTCGTGCCCGTCCCCATGGAGGCGGACCACGCGGCGGAGGTGGCGGCCGGGCGGGTGTATGTCACCGGAAATCCGGTGGTGGGTGTCCTGGTCCTCGTCCCGCACCAGGACCACCTGTTCCTGGACAGCATCGCGGTCCACCCCGAGGCAGCAAGCCAAGGGGTGGGCCGTCGCCTGCTCACCTTCGTGGACGAGCGGGCGCGGGAGCTCGGTCTCCCGGAGATCAGGCTCTATACGAACGCGATGATGTGGGAGAACCAGAAGATCTACCCGCGGTACGGCTACGAGATGGTGGAGCGCAGGGTGGAAGGACCTTACGACCGCTACCACTACAGGAAGAGCCTCTAGCGGTTCGTGCCGTGCGGGCTTCTCCTGCCCTGCGGGCGGCCGGCCTCACCCATCGGGCCACCAGGTCCGCTGGACGTCCTTGCGGACCTCCGGGCGCTCGCGGGGGCGGTCCTCGGACTCGCACTTCTCCCGGATCTGGCGATTGGTGGGCTTACCGACGGTCTTGTGCACGGTCACACGGCGCATGGCTGCCTCCCTGTACTACCGATGTCCAAGGTGGGACGTCTGTAGACCTCTGCGGGGAGGGTTTCTCATCCGAGTCGGATTGTCAGTGGCGAGTGTCACCATCGCCGGATGAGCATCGACTGGGACGCCGAGGCGGCCACCTTCGACGACGAGCCGGACCACGGGCTGCGGGACGCGGTGGTGCGGGAGGCGTGGGCACAGCGGCTGGGGGACTGGTTGCCGATGGCCCCCGGCGACGTCCTTGACCTGGGCTGCGGCACCGGAAGCCTCTCTCTGCTCGCGGCCGAGCGGGGACATCGCGTCACGGCGGTGGACCTGTCACCGAACATGGTGGAGCGGGCCCGCGAGAAGCTGTCGGGGCACGAGGCGGAGGTGCTGGTCGGCGACGCGGGCGAGCCTCCGGTGGAGGGGCGCCGTTTCGACGTGATTCTGGTCCGGCACGTGCTGTGGATGCTGCCGGACCCGGAAGCGACGCTGCGGCACTGGTGCGGGCTGCTGCGGCGGGGCGGACGCCTGATCCTGATCGAGGGCGTATGGGGCACGACGAACCCCTCAGGCATCCCCGCGTCCCGCCTGATCAGCGCACTGACCCCGATGACGGGCCGCCTCCACTCCGAACGCCTTTCGGGCGACGAGCGGTTGTGGGGGAAGAGGGTGGAGGACGAGCGGTACGCGATCGTGGCGCACGTCGCCGGGCCCCGCCGCCACAAGGAGGTGGTGGACGTCCACCTGATCCTCCGCCGCGGTGAGGAGGTTCTCCTGGCCCGCCGCGCCAACACCGGTTACGGCGACGGCCTGTTCAACACCCCCTCCGGCCACGTCGAGCCCGGAGAGGACGTCCGCATGGCGGTGATCCGCGAGGCGAAGGAGGAGATCGGCCTCGACCTCACCCCCGAGGACGTGAGCGCCGAACTGGTCATCCAGCACCGGGGACCCGGTGGGAATCCCCGCATCGGCTGGTTCTTCGAGGCGGCGTACGGCGCGGGCGGCGAGCCGTTCAACGCGGAGCCGGACAAGTGCGACGAACTGAGCTGGCACAGGGCGGACGCGCTGCCGGACGACATGGTGGCGTACTGCAGGGCAGGGCTCGAAGCATGGCGGGTGGGGGAGCGGTTCGTTCTGCACTGGCAGGAGGAGGGGGATGCGGTGGGGTATGAGGCGGGCGGGGCCGAGCGGGGGATTGACCTCGCGTCGGCGCGGGGCACACACCATGTGGAGCTCTGGGTACCGGACTTCGCTGCCGCGGAGGAGTCGTGGGGCTGGCTCCTGGGCGAGCTGGGGCATGTCCGTGAGCAGCGCTGGGAGCGCGGCGGCAGTTGGCGCCGGGGTGCGACGTACATCGTGCTCGAACAATCGCCCGACATGCGTGGCGGGGGCCATGACCGGCTGCTGCCCGGCCTGAACCACCTGGCGTTCCATGTGGCGAGCGCGGCGGAGCTCGACCGGCTGGTGGCGGAGGCTCCGGGACACGGGTGGTCCTTGCTGTTCCCGGAGCGGCATCCGTTTGCGGGAGGTGAGGAGCACTGTGCGGCCTATCTGGAGGACGGGGCCGGGTTCGAGGTGGAGCTGGTGGTCGGGGCGACTCCGACCAGATGACCGCGATCGCCGGACGAGACGGGTCTTCCGGCTCGTCCGGCGCAGGTGGTTGCGGTTGCCCTACGGCGCGTTGTGGAGGGCAGGGGACGCTTTCGGGAGGGACGGGGAGAGCGAGGCTCCGGTGCGGGCCAGGTGTTCCAAGGTGTTCAGGGCGGACATGGCCTGGGATGCTGCCTCGGGGTCGCGTTCGGACAGGCCGCTCTCCGCGAACTCGTCCTCGTCCAGGCGCAGGATCGTCTCGCCGTCCGCCGAGCACCACAGGTCCAGGTCCAGGTCCTCCACCGTGAGCGTGGCGCCGTCCCGCACAGCGGGGCGCGTCACGTCGCAGTACCAGCCCTTCAGGACGCCCGCGGACGTGCGGACCTCCTTCACGGCGTACCAGCGGTCACGCCAGTAGTGCTCCGTGAAGACGTCACCCGGCTCGAAGCGTACGAAGCCGAAGTCCCTCACCCCGGCAGCCGCCCACGGTGCGCGGACCGTCACCACGGTGCCGTCGTCCGCGACGACCTCCGCGGGGTAGCGGATCTTCATCCGGCCCGCCTTCATGAGGACCACGGCCACCTGGTCAGCCGAGGTCTCGGACATGGCGTACCTCCGTTGCGCAGATCTCGTAGCCGAACCACTTGTTGATCGCCAGCATCGGCTCGTTGCCGGCGTCGTTTCCGGTGAACGCCTCGGTGCAGCCCACGGCCCGCGCCCGGTGCAGGGAGTCGTTCTTGGCGAGCTTGGCGAGGCCGCGCCCGCGGAACGCGCGTCCGGTGCCGGTCATGCCGCTCCCGTAGCGCGACGCGTCGTCCGTGCGGGCCAGCGTGAAGGCCGCGGGCCTGCCGTCCATCACCGCCACCGAGGTCAGTTCGCGGTTCACCAGGGGGTGGTTCCAGGTCTCGGCGAGCCAGTGCTCGTAGTCCGTGAACTCCGTTGCCACGTCGCTCGGTTCGTCCGCCACCGTCTCCGCGTCCAGGTCGAAGAGGGCGCGCGGGTCGTCCCCGAACTCCGCTCCCGTGCGCAACTCCACTCCGGCGGGCAGCTCTTGGCGGGGCGGCAGGGTGCCGCCCGCCAGGTCGAGGCGGAGGAAGTGGGCCGAGCGGCTCGCGCGGTAGCCGCGTGCGGTCGCGAAGGCGCGGTTCGCGGGCTCGTCCAGGACCCAGGAGAAGACCGTGGTGGCGCCTTCCGCCGCCAGGTACTCCTCCGCCGTCCGCAGGATCAGCGAACCCGCGCCGAGCCCGCGCCGCTGTGGGAGTACGTAGACGTTGGCGAAGCCCTGGCCGGGGTCGGGGCTGTCGTAGGCGATGCCCACCTGCGCCGTGCCGATGATCTCTCCGTCGGCCTCCGCGACCAACTGGCGGTAGCGGGAGTCGGGATGGGCGTGCGCCAGGTCGAACTGGATCGAATCGGCGGTGGCGAGCATGGCGGGGACGCAGGCGCGCCGGACGGCGGCGAAGGCCTCGGCATCGGGCCGGCTGCCGGGGCGCAGGGCGCGGACTAGGACGGTCATGGGGCCGCACGCTACGCGCGGGGCGCGTCGGGGTGCCTCTTATTTTCCGGGGGTGCGGGACAATCGCCGCGTGACTTTGAAGATCGAGATCGACGGTGGCAGTGCGGGTGGTGTGCCGTCCTACGAGCAGGTGCGGGCCCAGATCGCCGAGCAGGCGCGGGGCGGGACGCTGCCGGTGGGGTACAAGTTGCCGACCGTGCGGGGGCTCGCCCAGGAGCTGGGGCTTGCCGCCAATACGGTGGCCAAGGCGTATCGGGCCCTTGAGGCGGACGGGGTGATCGAGACGCGGGGGCGTCATGGGACGTTCGTGGCCGCGGCCGGTGACGCGGCGGCGCGGGAGGCTTCGGCCGCGGCCCAGGCTTTTGCCGAGCGGGCTCGGCGGCTCGGGCTCTCCGAGGCGAGGGCTCTTGCCGCTGTGCGGGACGCGTTGCGGGCGGCTTACGGGGACTCGGGGTGACGCCTTGCTGAATCGGCACCCGGCGGCGGGGGTGTTCGTGCCCCCTGCGCTGCGGGGTGATCGGGTGGGTGGGCGGGAAGGAATCGCCGCGAAGCGGCGGCTGGGCAGCCGCCCGCCCCGCTACAGGTAAAGCCCCGCGTCCGCCCCTTCCCGGGGGTCCGGGACCGACGTGGGGGAGGTCCCGCGCCGCAACGCGTAGAGCTCGGCCAGCGTCGCGCCCTCGCGGGAGACCCCCTCGTCCGTGCCGAGCCAGTCGACCGACTCCGCGCGGGTCAGGCTGCCGACCTCGATCCGGGCGAGGCACCGGCCGGGCCGGACCACCGCCGGGTGGAGCCGCTCCAGGTCCTCGTTGGTCGTGACGCCGACCAGGACGTTGCGGCCCTGCCCGAGCAGCCCGTCCGTCAGGTTCAGCAACCGCGACAACGCCTGCCCTGCGGTGTGCTTCGCCTCCCCGCGGATCAGCTCGTCGCAGTCCTCCAGGAGCAGCAGCCGCCAGCGCCCCTTCGCCGTACCGTCGTCCTCGCCGATCGCGATGTCCATCAAGTAGCCGACGTCGCTGAACAGCCGCTCGGGGTCAAGGACGCAGTCCACCTGGCACCAGTCCCGCCAGGACCGCGCGAGCGTGCGCAGCGCCGACGTCTTGCCCGTGCCCGGCGGGCCGTGCAGCAGCAGGAGGCGGCCCGAGATGTCCTCGGGAGTGGTCTTCATCAGGGAGTCCATCGCCTCGGCGACCGGCGCGGTGTAGTTCTGCCGCACCTCCTCCCACGTACCGGCGGCGATCTGCCGGGTGGTGCGGTGCGGGCCGCGCCTCGGGGAGACGTACCAGAATCCCATGGTCACGTTGTCCGGCTGCGGTTCGGGCTCGTCCTGCGCGCCGTCCGTCGCCTGCTTCAGGACCTTCTCCGCGAGGTCGGCGGTCGTCGCCGTCACCGTGACGTCCGCGCCGCGGTTCCAGCGGGAGATCAGGAGCGTCCAGCCGTCGCCCTCGGCCAGCGTCGCGCTGCGGTCGTCGTCGCGGGCGGCGCGCAGCACCGTCGCACCCGGCGGGAGCAGCGTGGATCCTGACTTGACGCGGTCGATGTTGGAGCTGTGCGAGAAGGGCTGCTCGCCGGTGGCGAAACGGCCGAGGAAGAGGGCGTCCACGACATCCGACGGGGAGTCGCTGTCGTCGACGTTGAGCCGGATCGGCAGGGTGTCCTGAGGGTTCGCAGACATGCCGCCATGATCCGGCACACAAGTGCCCTCGTGCATCCCGGTTTACGTAGTCCGCCGTACTCCGTTCAGGTGCGCAAACGCGCCGCGTGCGCCCGCGGAAGCCGCCGGGATGCCGCAATCCCGTGACGCGGAACCTGTGCTACCGCCAACCGCCGCGGATACTCTTGCCCTTGATGGGACGTCATGGGTGGAATTCGGGGGCACAGCGGTGGCGGCTCACCGCGCTGCTCGGCGTTGCTCTGGCCGCACTGGCCCTGATCCTGACCGTCATCACCACACTCCCCGGCGACGACACGGGCACCGAGGGCACCACGCGCGACGGGGACAAGGTGCACGGCACCCCGGCCGTCCCGCCCGACGAGGCGAAGCCGGCCGTCGGCTGGGGCTTCACCCACACCCAGTACAGCGCGGACGAGGGCACGGACGCCGCCACGCAGCGCGCCCGGACGATGCTCGCCGAGCAGCCGCGCGCGCTGCCGCAGATCCAGCACATCATGGGCTGGGGCGCGAGCAACCCCGAGCCCGTCAAGGGGCGTTACGACTTCGAGGCGATGGACCGGCGGATGGACTTCATCCGCGCCACCGACGCCACGCCGGTCGTCACCCTGTGCTGCGCCCCGGACTGGATGAAGGGCGGCAAGCCCGGCGCGGACAACACCGACTGGAGCCAGCAGGCCCTGGAGACCGCCCCGGAACGCGCCCACTACACGGACTACGCCAAGCTCGCGGCGACGGTCGCCAAACGCTATCCGGACGTACGTCACTTCATCGTCTGGAACGAATTCAAGGGCTTCTGGAACAGCGAGAAGGCCCGCTGGGACTACGAGGGCTACACCGAGCTCTACAACCTGGTCTACAAGGAGCTCAAGAAGGTCAACGAGGACATCATGGTCGGCGGTCCCTACCTGGTCATGGACAGCGTCGACCCGCGCCAGACCGAGGGGGCGTCGAGAGAGGTCAAGGGCGCCTGGGGCCGCATGGACCAGCGCGTCCTCGACGCCTTCGACTACTGGAACAAGAACAAGACGGGCGCGGACTTCGTCGTCGTGGACGGCTCCAGCTACACCGTCGACGACGAGATGCTCCCCGACGAGTTCAAGGCCACCGACAAGCTCACGGCGGTCGGCAAGTGGGTGCGGTCGCGCACCGGCGACCTTCCGCTGTGGTGGGCCGAGTACTACGTGGAACCGGGCGACAGCAACGACGACCGCGACGACTGGTCCGAGCCGCACCGCGTCGCCGTCCAGGCGTCCGGTCTGATGGCGATGGCCCGCGGCGGCGCGCGCAGCGGCTTCTACTGGAACCCGCAGAACAGGGGCGAGGACTGCGCGGGCTGCCTGTGGCGCTCCACCGAGCTGGAGGACGGCGGCACGGAGCTGCCGATGCTGAAGATGCTCTCCCGGTTCAACGAGGAGTTCGGGCCCGGCACGGAGTTCGAGAAGGTCTCCGTCGCCGCCGACGACGTACCGAACGTCCGTGTCCTGGCAGACAAGGAGACGGTGCTCGTCGTGAACACCCTCGACCGCACGATCGACGCGAAGATCGACGGGCAGCGGTTCGAGTTGAAGGGGTACGGGGTGAAGTGGCTGAAGCGGTGATCCGCCCCAGCCACCACCACCCACGTCACGCCATCGTCAGGAACCGCTGGATCAGCGAGGCGAGCAGCACGGCGAGCAGCGGCAGCGAGAACCAGAAGCTGCTCTGCAGCCAGCGCAGCTGCCGCACGCTCGGCTCCACCGCCACCCGCACGACCTCGCGGGTGGCGAGCAGCAGGATCACGGCGATCGCCGCGAGCGCGCCGATCACCGACCAGGGAGTCCACGTCACCTGCGGGCCGATCGGGCCGGGAGCGGCCTTCTCGACCGCGCCGTTCGGCTGCTTGCGCAGCGTGTAGAGGGTCGCGTCGTCGTTCGTGAGGACCTTCTTCAGCTCCTGGCGGTTGTCGAGGTTCGTGATCAGCCGGGAGTCCCAGGTCCTTGAGTAGCCCACGTCCATCTGGAGATAGACCGTCTGGCTCTTGTTGATCATCAGATACGAGTTGGGGCCCGCGTCCTTGAGCGCCTTCACCAGGCTGGAGACCAGGACCGGGTCGGCCGGGGCGAGGGTCGGGACGTACTGGACCTTCTCCATGTCCCGCGTGCCCCACGGCATCGCGGGTGTCACGTTGTTGACGGTGTCGTCGCTCATCCACAGCAGCCGCACCGTCGGGTCGTCGTGCTCGTACACGTACTCCATCGCGGCGACCTCGCCGGCCCGGGTCCGCTCGAAGGCTTCGTTGCCCCAGCGCGCCACCAGGAAGCCGCCCATCAGGACGAGTCCCGCCATCAGTGCGGCTAGGGGCGCCAGACTCACCCGGTCGCGGTCCCGCTCCTTCGCGGTGATGCCCGCCCGCGGGAAGAGCGCGAGCCCCGCCAGGAGCGCGGCGCCGGGCAGCGCGAACATGAAGACCCGCAGGGCCATTTCGCCGCCGTACGACTGCATGCCGAAGCCCAGGAACGGCACGAAGGTCAGGACGAGCAGCGAGCGCTCCGTGTACTTGTGGTCGCGCCGCCGCCACCAGCCCCAGCAGGCGAGGGCCATGACGCCACCGGCCAGCGCCACGCGCGCGTACAGGACGAGTTTGTGGGCCGAGCTGCCGCCCTCGATCCGCCCGGACACCGACGACGACACATTGCCGCCGACGCCGCCGATGCCGCCGAACAGCTCGTCGAAGTGCCCCGACCAGTACGGCTCCGCGAGGAAGCCCACCCAGACGGCGACGAAGACCGCGAAGAGGATCGGCAGGCCGCGCAGCTCCGAGCGGCCCACCAGGACGAGGACGGCGAGCACGCCGAGCATCACGAATGGCGTGAGCTGGTGCGCGGGGACCGTCGCCGCGAACAGGGCGACCAGGACCACGAGGAGCACCGCGCGCTGGCGCCGGTCGACGGGCTCGACCTCCAGCTCTCCGGGGCGGCGCTTGGCCCACAGCACGTGCGGTGCACGGAACCACACCAGGAGCACCGCGACGAACACCAGATAGAGGAGGTACGTGAAGCCCTGCGGGGAGAAGTAGTCCTGGCCGACCCAGCCGCTCAGGGCGAAGATCCACAGGCCGGCCCACTTGGCGCGCCAGGACGCCCGCATGGAGCGCACGAGCAGGAACATCGGCGCCAGATAGAGCAGTTGCATGGCCAGCGGCCACCAGCGGATGACCTCGGTCATGTCCGAGACGCCGCACGCCTTGGCCACGAACGTGGCCGCGGCGAAGAACCCGGGCCAGCTCCAGCGCGCGTCCAGGTCGGGCACCGCGGAGCCGGTCCTGTCGATGTACTCCATGAAGCCCAGGTGCTGCCAGGCCGTCGCGAACCGCGGCTCGTCCTCGAGCACGGCGGGCAGCGCGTGCAGGCACACCACCGTGGCGATCAGCGTCACCAGGAGCAGTGCCTTGTGCGGCCGTTCCATCCAGAGCAGCGAGGCGAAGACGACGACGAGCAGCGCGGCCCCGAGGAGCGTCGGCACGGGCAGGACGGAGATGAGCCCGAGGCCGCCCATCGCGTCCAGGTCCGCCTCGGCGAAGCCCACGACGGGCAGCCAGTAGAGGGCGAGCGCGAAGGCGAGGAGCAGCGCCATGAAGAGGGTGCGGCGGCGTGGGTGCGGTTCGGGCGGGACGGCGGACCCGGTGGACGGCTCTGCCGCGCGTGCGTCGGTGCCCGGCTCCTCGGCGGGCGCGGTGACGGCGGAGGAGACGGAGGCGGGGATCGGTGAGGACGGTCCCGTCTCACGTGGCTTGAGCGGTGTTCTCAGCGCCCAGGTCGGCCGGTGCTCCATGTCGTCCCCCTCGTCCCCCGTGCCCTCGTCCCCCGTGCCCTCGTCCCCCGTGCCCGCGTCCCCCGTGCCCGCGGACCTCTCGGAAGCGGGCTTCCCGGCAGCAGGCCCACCGGAAGCGGCCTTCCCGAAGGCCGGTGTTCCGGAGACGGGTGTTCCGGACACAGCTGTTCCGGACGCCGGCGTTCCGGGTCCGGGACGCATGTCGGGCCTGCGCTCCGGATGCTCGAAGTCGGTCTGCACGGCCAGCTGCAGGGTCTGAGAATCCAGTGTCTCGCGCAGCGCCCACGCGGGCCCGCGCCGTTCCTTCTTCTGCTCCAGCTCCGGGGCGGTGGGCGGGTGCGGCGCCTCGGGCGTTCCCAGATCGGCGAGGTCGCCGTCCGGTGCGCCGCCGTCGTCCGACGCGGAGGCGGGCACGCCCCGCGCCACCCGGTACAGCTTCGGCGCCGCGATCGCCACGATCACCGCGAGGCTGGAGATCTCGGCGACGCCCGCGCCCGTGAGCCCCATCCGCGGCAGCAGGATCAGCGTCAGACCGAGCACGAGGACGCACAACAGGCCCTGCATCCAGGCGATCCCGGAGGTGCGGCTCTGCGCGCGCTGCACCGCGAAGTACGTCTCCATGACGACCCGCAGCGCCGCGCCCACCGCGAACCAGCGCAGCAGCGGCGTCGCCGCGTCCGCGTACCCCTGGCCGAAGACCCGCAGGATGAAGGGCGCGCCGATGAAGAGCAGACCGCACACCGGCAGCATGATGCGCGCCATGCGGCGCAGCGCGGCCCGGGTGTTGGCCGCGAGCCGCGCCGGGTCGTGCGCGCCCTCGACGGTCAGCGAGGCCCCCATGTTGATGGCGAGCAGGTTGACCGTGCCGCCGATCGTGGTGGTGATGTAGAAGTACGCGTTGTCGACCGAGCTGACCTGTGAGGCGACGATCACCGGTACGAGATAGACCACGGCGAGCGAGAAGAGCGAGCCGGTGTAGTCGCCCGCCAGGAAGCGGCCGATCTCGCGCAGCGTGGGCGGCTGCGCCTTGTCCTGGGTGGCCTTCACGTGCCGTGGCACGAGCCGCCGGAACACCAGATAGCCGAGCGGGATGACCGACAGGGCGATCGCGGCGACCCACGACACGAACACGCCGGCCGTCGGGATCGCCGCGGCGAACGCGATGAGCAGCCCCAGCTTGACGACCGAGAAGATGGTGTTGCCGACCGGCACCCACAGCGCGCTGCGCAGCCCCGTGAGCACGCCGTCCTGGAGGGTGAGCAGCGACCAGGCGACGACCGCGGCCATGAAGCCGAGGCCGTTCAGCGGTCCGTTCAGGAATTTGTACGAGGGCCCCCACAGGTCGAGCGTGAACAGGAAGATCAGCGCGGCGCACGCCACGACCAGCGAACTTCCCGCGTAGGTACGGAAGATGAGCCTGCCCGTGGCGCGCCCTGCGACGGGGATGAAGCGGGCGAGGGCCCCCATCAGCGTGAGGGCGGTGAGTCCCGCCAGGAACTTCATGGCGGCGATCGCCGCCGAGCCCTGGCCGACGGCCGACTCGGAGTAGTACCGAGCGGCGGCCAGCCAGAATCCGAGGCCGAGCACGCCGGAGATGCCGGTGTTCAGCATCAGGGCGTAGGCATTGCGGAACAGCGGACTCCCACCGCCGGAGCCGCCGCCCCCGCCGGGCAGGCGTAATCTGCGCGGCCTGCCCGACTTGCCGGACGGCTGCTGCTGTTCGGTGCTCGGAGTCCCAGAGACGTCTGCCTGGGCGGTCGACGTGTCAGACACGGGTACGAGTTGCCTTCCGGCGGGCCTGTCGGGCTCTGCGGACCACGGCGTATCCCTTGGTGTGGGCACGGTCCCTGGCGAAATTGCGGGCGATCGCGCGGCCCTCGACGAGCCGCTCGAACTCCTCGATGCCGGTGGAGCGGCGCACGGTCACCCGCTGGAGGGCATAAGGCCCCTGGCTGCGCCGTGCGAGGGCGTTGCCGACCGCGAGCGACTGGGCGAATCCGGCGCCGCGCACCATGCGGCGCACCCGGCGGCTCGAATAGCCGTACGGGTAGGCGAAGGAGGCGGGGTCGGTGCCGAGTTCGTCGGTGACGATCTCCTTGCAGCGGCGCAGTTCGAACCAGAGGTCGTCGTCGTCCAGCTGGTCGAGCTGCGGGTGCGTGTGGCTGTGCCCGCCGATCTCCGTGCCCGCGGCGGCCAGTTCGCGTACCTGGTCCCAGCCGAGCATCACGTCGAGACCGCCCCCGGTGTCGTGCGCGCCGCGCAGCCAGCCGGTGGAGACGAAGAGCGTCGAGGCGAAGCCGTGCTTGGCGAGCACGGGCAGGGCGTGCCGGTGCACGCCTTCGTAGCCGTCGTCGAAGGTGATCAGGACGGGCCTGGCGGGCAGCGTCCGGCCGGGGGTGCGCCAGATGGCGGCGAGCCCGGCCGTGCTCAGCGGCGTGAACCCGCGCTCGCCGAGCAGCTCGAGCTGCTCGGTGAACGCCCCTGGAGACACGGACAACGCCCGTGTCTCCAGGGTTGGTTCATGCGCGATCGAGTGATACATGAGTATCGGAACGGGAGCGTTCATGGTGGCCCCCCTCGGCCGGTCCGTGCCGTGCTCATGCGGCAGCCCCCTTCTCACCGTCCGCATCCTTCTCGATCTCCACGACCGAGAAAGTGGCGCCTCCCCTGCGCGCGCGGAGACTGCCGAGGACGTACCCCCCGGCCGCCGTCACCACGCCCGCCACAATGGCTCCCGCGCGGCCCGCGCCGCCCGGACGGGCGAGCAGCGCGTCACGCAGCCCCCGCCCGACACCGGCGGGCAGGACGCGCGTGGCATAGCGGCGTTCGGACTCAAGTCCCTTGCCCGCACCGACGCTTCGGGCCACGAGCGCCTTGGAGAGGCCCTCCGCGTACGTCCGTGTGCGGAAGTAGTGGAAGCGCTCCCGCGCCGCGGGAACGCGGTGGTGGATCACCGCGCGGTCGTCGATGAGCAGGATCGCGTCCGGCCTCGCCCGGGTGAGCCGGATGCACAGCTCCGTCTCCTCGCAGCCCAGCGGACGCTTGTCGCCGTCGCGCCCGATGCCGGTCGCGAAGCCGCCCGCCGCCTCGAACGCCGTACGACGGAAGGAGGCGTTGCCGCCCAGGACGTTACGCACCCGCACACGGCCCTCGGGCAGCCCCTTGTACGTACAGCCGACGACCCAGTCGAACTCCTCGGGGAACCAGGCGGGCCTGCGCCGGGACTCCCAGACGGGCATCGTGCGCCCGCCGACCGCGAAGACCTTCGGGTCGGCGTACCCCTCGGCGAAGTGGTGCAGCCAGTCCCGCTCGGCGACGGCGTCGTCGTCGAGGAAGGCGATGACCTCGCCGCTGGTGGCGGCGATGCCGGTGTTGCGGCCCGCGGAGAGGCCGCGGGGGCCCGCGTTGGCGAGCACCCGCACCCCTTCGGTCTCCTTGAACTCCTTGGCGAGCCGGTCGAGCAGCGAGGCGTTGTGGTCCACCACGAGAAGCGTCTCAAGCGCCGCCAGTGACTGCGCCCGCACCGAGGCGACCGCCGCGAGGATGTCCTCCCAGCGGTCCTCGGTGTAGACGCAGATGACGACGGAGATGCCCGCCACCGTGCTTCCCCCGTGGCGTCCGGAAACGCTCAAGACACCTCTCCCTGGCGCGTGCGGAAGGGGACACCGCGCGTGCGGCGGCGCTGCCCGCGGCGGTTGGAGCGCTCCGTGAGGATCACCTTCAGGACCCGCAGGCCGTCGCGCACGGCGCTGAGGTTGCTGACGCCGTGGATGCGCAGGTACTCGTGGCTGGGGATCTCCTGCACCTTGAGCCCGGCCTTGACCACCCTGATGTTCATCAGGGTCTCCACCTCGAAGCCCGTGCAGTCGAGGTCGATCTTGTCGAGGCAGTGCTTCCAGAAGGCGTTGTAGCCGTAGCACAGGTCGGTGTAGCGGGCGCCGAACTTGGCGTTCACGACGGAGCACAGGACGTGGTTGCCGAGCTTGCGGATCGGCGTCATGTCGTCCGTGGCGCCGCCGTTGGCGAACCGTGATCCCTTGGCGAAGTCCGCGCCCGAGACGAGGGCGGAGACATAGCTGACGATCTCGTGCCCGTCGGCGGAGCCGTCCGCGTCGACCATCACGATGATGTCGCCGGAGCACGCCTCGAATCCGGTGATCAGGGCGTCGCCCTTGCCCTTGCCGAGCTGTCTTACGACCTTCACGTCCGGCCACAGCTCGCGGGCCACGGCCACCGTGTCATCGGTGGAATTGCCGTCGACAAGGACGACCTCGTGGATCCAGTCGGGCAGTGTCTTGAAGACGTAGGGAAGGTTCTCCGCTTCGTTCATCGCGGGAATCACGACACTCACCGGCGGTGTGATCGCCAGGTGCGTGGAAATCGCCCGGTAGTTCCCGGACAGCATCGGCTGGTTTAACGGGTCTTGCCCGGGCTCTGCGGCCGGGCGCACAAAAGAACTCATTGAGTCTGATCCCTCTCGTCCGGTGGACCGCCCACCCCCGGGCGGTCCGGCTATGTATCCGGTTCGAAAGGGGGGTTCTCACTTACGCATGACGAAATGGATCTCCGTGCATGCCGAGTGAGCTGGCATCGCGCGGGACGTGACCCGGCAGAATTCAGTCGCCGAGCACGGCACCCCCCTACCGCGCCCCGCGCCGGTACCACCGCGATCTTGAGCCCTCCCCTAGATCGCACTGCGTGATGGACCGATGCGGGTGGATGTACGACGGTATTGATGATTGAGACCGTATGGCAAGACCTGGAACGTGGCCTCACCCTTTTGATGATTTGGCCGGTCTTGGTGGACACATATGGAGTGCCCCGTTCCTTGCTGTGCCCCCTTATTCCTTCTTTCTTGATCGAATTTGGCCCATGCGTTTCAGCAGCTTGTCGGCCGGTTCGAATAATTCCGGACGTGACAAGACGGTGTTGCGCAGTGCCCGTACCGGAGCGCGCCGCGCCCGGTGTCCGATCGCTGCCGGATGGCGCAGAGCCACCCATCCCTCGGACACGGTGAGTTCGCGCGTCTTCAGGGAGTCCTTGTACTGCTTCTGGCCCCGTCCGAGATCCATGTACGCGATGCCGTCGGCGGCGGCCGCCTCGGCCATGCGCAGATGCAGGATCAGGCCGGGCGAGTACTTGGCGAACGCCGGGTCGTAGGCCGGGAACCACTGGGCGAAGACCCGCTCGGAGCGCAGTCCGAAGTGACCGGCGACCGGCACGTCGCCGACGTACAGCACGGAGAGGATGCCGGCGAACTGGTCGGACCTGGTGTGGAAGAGCTGCCGCACGAGCTGGCTGATCCAGGTGTGCGCGAAGCGGTCGCTGCGGCCCGTCCTGCGGTACTGGGCCGACTTCCACTCCATCAGGGTGCGAAGGGCCGCGGGGTCGCGCTCGTCGTGCACGTAGCGAACGGTGCCGTGGTCGCGGCTGAGCCTGCGCTCCTTGGCGAGTGTCGTGCGGGTGAACTTCGGTGACTTCACCTTGAGCTGGCGCAGATATGCCTCGTACCCCTGGTCGATGTCCATGACGGGGGAGGCGAAGGAGCCGGAGGCGCCTGCCTCGAACGGCCGCTGGCCGCCGGCCAGATGGTCGAACTCGTACATCGCGAGCCCGCAGGCCCGCAACAGCTCCCGTGCGTCCCAGGTGAAGCCGGGCCGGTGCACCAGGCCCTGGCAGTCGGAGACGCCCAGGCCGATGGCCCGGCCGATGCCGGTGATGGATCTCTCGAACGGGAAGAACGCCGCGGGTTCACCGGCCTCGCGTACGACCGCGATCCGCACCCCGCGCCGCCACTGGCCCACCGAAAGGGTGAACTCGGGGGAGAGGAAAGGATTGCCCAGCTCGGGTGAGCCGTTCAGGTGGGCCTTGGACTGCAGCGCTGTCCAGGCCACCCGGTCCGCAGCGGTGAGTTCTCCGGGGCGGTGCACAGTGATGTCCACGTCAGGAGGTCCGCCTCGTCGGGGTACGGCTTCGCAGCCGCCGTACCAGTACCAGCAGGTAGATGAGCGAGCCGATCACGGTGAGGGCGGCGACCCCGCCGCGTACCGACCACATGTGCAGCGCCAGCATCGCCTGGGCCACCAACAGGTTGACCGCGACCGCCCCGGAAACGGAAGCAATGATCCGGCCCCATGGCTCAAGTCCCTTGAGGGCGGCGCCGATCGCGCTGCCGGGGGCGGCCAGCAGGAAGAACAGGGTGAAGGGGGCGCGCAGCGGGGATTCGATGTCCGTGAGCGCGAGCATCGCGCCGACCGCGCCCACCGCCACAGCCATGCCCGCGAGCAGCAACAGCGCGTCTTCGCGACGGCTCGACGGGTCCTCGGGCCCTTGCCCGGTGTCTGATGACGGTGCCTTGATCCCGATGGTCTGCATTGGCGACTTTGCCCCCCGACGCGCCGGATGCCGGGCTTCAATGTCGCGCAGTCGACGGCAGCGCGTCAAGATGCGGAGGGAGTGTGGAGATGTTCGCCGTCGGGCCCTTGAACCGGAAGGGAACTCACTGCGCGGGCAAGGGAATTGCAGGCGAACTCATTGACATGCACACTACCGGCGACCTGAGGGGAGTGGTACCACAGTCGTGGCAGAAATCCTGCTAAGGGAGGTTCCATGAGATTGTCCCGAATCACGGCATACGTTTCCTCACTCCTCCTCGCCACCGCCTTCGCCCTCACCGGGGCCACAGCGGCTCAAGCGGACCAGCAATCCGGCCAACAGGCCGCGGCCACCGGGTATGTGGCACTCGGCGACTCCTACTCGTCCGGTGTCGGAGCCGGCGGATACGACAGCGGAAGCGGCGACTGCAAGCGCACCCCGCGCGCGTACCCCGCGCTCTGGGCAGCCGCCAACTCACCCTCCAGCTTCAACTTCACGGCCTGCTCGGGCGCTCGTACGGGTGACGTCGTGGCCAACCAGCTCGGCCCGCTCGGCTCCGGAACGGGTCTGGTCAGCGTCTCTGTGGGAGGCAACGACGCCGGCTTCGCCGACGTCATGACGACCTGCGTCCTGCAGTCCGAGAGCAACTGTCTGGCGCGGATCGCGACGGCGCGCAGTTACGTCGAGACGACGCTGCCCGGCAACCTCGACAAGGTCTACACGGCGATCAGCGCGAAGGCACCGGCCGCCCAGGTCGTCGTGCTCGGCTACCCCCGCTTCTACAAGCTCGGCGGCGGCTGCCTCGCCGGCCTCTCCGAGAAGGAGCGCAGCGCCATCAACGGCGCAGCCGACCTCCTCAACTCCACCACGGCCAAGCGCGCCGCCGACCACGGCTTCGCCTTCGGCGACGTGTCCTCCGCCTTCACCGGGCACGAGATCTGCTCGGGCGACGCGTGGCTGCACAGCGTGAACTGGACCAACATCGGCGAGTCCTACCACCCCAAGGCCGCGGGCCAGTCCGGCGGCTACCTCCCTGTGTTCAGCGCGGCGGCGTCCTGACCCCCTGAGTCCGGCGCATAGGAGGAGGCCCCGTCCGTCGGGGTCTCCTTCTCGCATGTCACCGAGTACGCGACGGAGTTCGACGTGGCCTCGACCGGGCTGCGCACCTCCACGCTGATCGAGTTCTGATACGTCGAGCCCGGCTCGCCCGCGACGGACTCCGTGTGGTGCACCTGCTTGGTCTTGCCTCCGCCGGAGGCGAAGCTGAGCGTCTTCCAGCCGGGGTCGCTCGGCTCGCCCGACTTGGTCACCCAGCGGTAGTCGACGGTCACCGGGACCCGCCCCACGGTGAACGTCGCGGTGAACGAAGGGGCCTGACCGGCGGCGGGCGGACAGGCGCCGCTGTACTGCGTGTTCGCGCCGACGACCGAGACCTTCACGGATTGTTGCGGGTGGGTGGTCGACCCTCCGCCGTTTCCGCCGCCGTCCGTGGAGCCACCGTCGGTGGAACCGCCGTCACTGCCACCGCCGTCGCCCGACCCTCCGCCGTCACTCCCGCCCGACGTGCTGGTGCCGCCGCTCTTGCCCCCGTCGGAGCCGCCGCCGCTCCCGCCGCTGTCCCCGCCTCCCGAGCCCTCGGACGAGCCGCCGCCGCTGCCGCCCCCGCCGCCGTCGTCACGATTGACCAGGGCGTACGTCAGTCCGGCCAGGGCGAGCGCGAGGGCGACCAGGCCCGCGGCGAAGACGAACACCGCGCGGCGCGAACGCGTCGGAGCCGTGGTGGTGGTCGTGGCGACCAGGGGTTCCTGCCCGCCCGGCGGAGTCGGCGCCCAGGGCTGCTGCTGCTGCTGTTGCTGCTGCGACGTGACGGTGGGCATGTACGGCAGGGGAGTCTCCACCCGCGGGGTGCCACCCGCCGCGACGAGCCGCAGCTGGTGCTCGGCCTCGGCGGCGGAGATCCGGGCGGCGGGGTCCTTGCGCAGCAGCCCTTCGATGACGGGGACCAGCGGACCCGCGTTCCGGGGCGGCGGCAACTCCTCGTCGACGACCGCACGCAACGTACTGAGCGGGGTGTCCTGCCGGAACGGCGAACTGCCCTCGACGGCCGCGTAGAGCAGCACGCCCAGCGACCACAGATCGGACTCGGGTCCTGGCCTGCGCCCCAACGCCCGCTCCGGGGCGAGGAATTCGGGCGAGCCCACCACCTCACCGGTCATGGTGAGGGCCGAACTCCCCTCCACCATGGCGATCCCGAAGTCGGTGAGGACGACCCGCCCGTCGTTCGCGATGAGTACGTTGCCGGGCTTGACGTCGCGGTGCAGGACCCCGGCGTCGTGGGCGGCGCGCAGGGCGGCGAGGACCTCGGCGCCGATGCGGGCGGCGCGCTGCGGAGGCATCGGGCCCTCCGCGTCCAGGACGTCGGACAGTGAGAGCCCCCGCACGATCTCCATGACGATCCACGGCCGCCCGTCCTCGCTCGCCACGTCATAGACCGTCACCACGTTGCGGTGCGGGATACGGGCGGCGGCCCACGCCTCGCGCTCCAGGCGGGCGTACAGCCGGTCGACCTCACTGGCCGGGAGCCCGGCGGGGGCGCGCACTTCCTTGACCGCGACCTCGCGGCCGAGGACTTCGTCGCGGGCCCGCCAGACCGTGCCCATGCCGCCCTCGCCCAGAGGGGAAAGGAGGCGGTAGCGCCCCGCGATCACACGCTCGTCGTCGCTCACGGGGGTCCCCCATCCGCAGCCGTGCGATTCTCCACAAAACTATCTCAACCGAGCGCTGTTGCAGCCCCTTTGAACACCAATCCACACCCGAGGGCGAGTACGACACAGGCGGAGCCGAGCGGCAGGAAACGGTGCGTGGCCCGGTGCAGCCACCGGGGCCCGTGGACCCGCCGCCCGCCGAGGGACCCGACCCGCACCACGAGGAACCCGGCGGCCGTCAGCGTGACGGCGAGCCCCACGCCGTACGCGAGGACGAGCAGAAGGCCGAACCAGGCCTCGCCCAGGGCGGCGGCGCCGACGAGCACGACGACGGCGGACGGGCTGGGCACGAGGCCGCCGGCGAAGCCGAGGAAGAGGGCGCCGCGGAGGGAGGGAGGCGCATGGTGGTGATGGGAATGCTGATGTTGATGACGGGCATGCCTGTGCTGCCGGCGCCAGGCCCTGCGCAGGAGCAGGGCTCCCGCTCCGGTGACGAGGACGCCGCTGACCACTCCCAGCCAGGCGATGACGGACGGGGCGGCGGCGGAGCCTCCCGCCACGAGCAGGCCGAGGGCGGTCACACCGAGGGTGTGCGTGACGGTCACGGAGGCGGCGAGGGGGAGGACGTCCCGCAGGGAGGCGCGCCCCCTCGCGGCGGCGCTCGCGGCCATCAGCGTCTTGCCGTGCCCCGGCGCGAGGGCGTGCAGGGCCCCCAGCGACAGGGCGATGGCCAGGGCGAGTCCGGCGAAGCCGGGGGTGAGGTCGTGGCGGGCGACGAGGCCGGTAAGTGCCTGGGTCCACCGGTCCGCGCCGCGCGGCAGTACGGAGGCCGGTGCTTCTGGCTTCTCCTGGCTCAGGGCGGGGCCGCCGGGGGTGATGCGCAGGGCGGCGGAGTCCTCGCCGGGCGGCGAGTCGAGCAGGCGCTCCGGGTAGCGGGTGAGGCGCTTGGAGAGGGAAGCCGCCGGTACGTCGGAGGAGCTCAGGGTCATCCGATCCCCCTGGGCGGTGACTTCGCGCCACCCGGGTCCCGGCTGTCCGGCGGCTTCGAAGCGGGCGGCGAGCTCGGCGTCCCGGGGAGCGGGGTGCCGAGCTCGCACTCCACGCGGAGGGTGGGCAGCCCGGCCTGCCCGTCCCGGGTGACCGCCCGAGCCTGCTCCACGCGGAGCTCTGCCGCCCGCCCGTCCACCCGCAGCCAGCTGCCGCGGGCGGCGTCCGCGCACCGCTCGCCGGCCCAACTCTCCATGCCTACGCGCTTGATGCGGGGCATGGCCTGAGTGGCCGGTATCTCGGCGAGGTCCTCGACGTGGTCGACCCGAAGGTGTCCGGGGCTCACCACGAGCCCGTCGTACCCATTGACGGTGAAGTTGCCCAGGGGGTGCGCGGTGGCCTGTCCGGCCGGGAGGAGGGCGAGGACCAGCCCCGCGGCCACGGCGCCCCCTAGGGCGAGGGCCCGCCGCTTCACCGCTGCCTCGCGATGCTTGCCGCCCGAGCGGTCCGCCCCCGCATCCGCCCCTGGGCGAACGAGCCTTCCCGCCCACCCGCCCGATTGCCCCGCATCCGCCTCTGGACGAACAGGCCTTTCCCGCCCACCCGCCCGTAACCCCGCATCCGACCCTGGACGAACAAGCTTTCCCGGGGGACGTAACAGGCGGGGAGGGATCCATCGCCATAGGAGCCCGGGGCCCACGCGCCCGCAGACGCCATCGAGACGTGAGGGGACGTGCCGGTATGTCTGCCCGGAGCACGGTTTCCTGCGCTCCGGCAGCGAAGCAGCCCCGCGGCCACCGGACGATAGCGAGGACGGACATACCGGCGCGGCCCCGCCCCCAAGGCGGCGTGAGGCGACCTCACGACGCCGCCCCCAGGCCCCGCAGACCCCGCAGATCCCGCGCCGCCGACTTCCACCGCCGAGCCGCATCCGCGTCACCCGCCGCCCCCTCGATCACACCCCGGTGGTACATGAACGACGCCTCGCGGAACCCCGTGGCCGTGGCCCGGCGTGCGTACGGCAGGGCCTCCTCCGAGCGGCCGGCCACATGCAGGGCCCAGGCCAGCGCGTCCGCCGTGTGGACCGTGTGCCGCCTGCCCCACTCCGCCCGCGCCGCCTGCAACGCCGCTTTCCGTTCCTCCTGCGTCCCGTGATCCGTCAACGCGATCGCCGCGTCCAGATCCGCGTTCACCCCGTTCGCCCGAGCCAGCGACACCCACGCGGACACCAGCGCGTACTGCTCCCGGGCCTTCGCCGCGTCACCCCGCTCGCCCCGCGCCTCGTACAACTCGCCCAGCGCGACCAACGGCCCCGGCAGCGGCGCCCGCGCCACCACCTCCCGCAGCGTCCGTATCGCCTGCCCCGTCCTGCCCTGCCCGGCCCACGCACGGGCCCGGCACTCCAGCGCCGGAAGATACGAGGCGTCGACTCGCAGAGCCCGCCCGCACTGCTTCAGCGCCTCCCCGTACTCGCCCTGCCGCCAGGCGAGTTGCCCCAGTGCGGTGGCCACGTACGCGACATCCCCACCACCGGACCCCGAGCCCGCGCCCGAGCCGATCGCCTGCGACAGGGCCCGCCGCGCCCCCGCCACATCGCCCCGGAGCTCCCGCACATACGCGTACCGCGTGAACACCGGCACCCCGGGCCGCCGCGCATCCGCCTCGTCAGCGGCCCGCGCCGCAGCCCCGTACCGCCCGAGCTCGACCAGCGCATCGATCCGGGACGCCAACGCCCCCTCGCTGTAGGGGTTCACTTCAAGCGCGGCCTCCGCGTGGCGCAACGCCCCCGCGAAGTCGTGCCGGGCCGCGGCCAGCGCCGCCCGCCCCGCGAGCCCCGCGTCATTGCGGGGCCGAAGCTCCAGGGACCGGTCGAGTGCGCGTTCCGCCTCGCGGTACCGCGACGGGTCACCCTGCGTACGGGCCTGTTCGACGTAGGCGGTCCCCAGCGACGCCCACGCTCCGAAGTCCCTTGACTGGTCCCGCAGATGGGATTGCAGTGCCTCGATACCACGATCGAGATCGGCACCCCGCAGTGCGCCGGGCGCCACGGCGGCGGCGGACGACGGGGGCCTCCGGTCCGGCCCGCCCTCACCGCCGGCCACGACGGCGCCCCCGGTGATCGCGAGCGCGAGAGCGACCGCGGCCACCACGGACCGACCGGCAGGACGAGGTAATGCCATCACTGGACCTTCCTTGACAAGTCGACGAAGAGAGAAAGAGAGAGGAGAGGGCGCGGCCCGCAGGGGGATGAATGCGAGCCGCGCCGGTCACAAAGGGGGAGCCGTCAGCCGGTCAGCCCGCCACCCCCTGCGCCACCCGCGGCCCCCGCAGCCCGCCTGCGCCACCACGCAAGCCCGAGCCCGACAAGGAGCACCCCCGCAGCCCCCGCGGCCCCGGAAGCGACCAGCACCGCATCGGTGTCGTCGCCACCCCCGGCCGCCGGACGTCCAGGCACGGCCCCGCCGTTCAGCGCGTCGCGCGCCGAGCTGTCGGAGCCGCCGTCCTTGGCCAGCGGCCCACGGGACCCGGACGTGGGCAACGCCACGTACGGGAAGGTCCCGCCGAACTTCTGGTCGTTGACGTCCACCGCGTCGCCCAAGTCGTTCTTGTTGCCGGTGAGTTCGCCCTCGACGGCCTGCAACTCGATGTCGACGACGTCATCGGCGAGCCGCCTCCCGTTCGGGAACCCGGCGTTGTCACCGTCGAGAACCCCGAGCCGCTTCGGCGAATCCGCGGGCTTGACGGACGTGTTGAGCCGCAGCGCCTCGGCGGGCCTGACCCCCGGCGGCTGGTTGAGACCCTTCACGCCGGTCAGGAACACCGACACGAGATCGTTGCGCGGCTCGGCGGGCGCCTTCAGCTTGTAGATCTTCTCCAGGAGCTTCGGCAGCTCGGGCTTGGTCACGTACTTCAGGAAGTCCGCGTCGTTCCAGGGCGAGGACGCGTTGAACTTGTCCTTGTCCTTCTGCGGCACGACGACCTCGTTGACCAGCGGATTGCCCAGGCGCGAGACCTGGGTCCACTTGCCGCTCGCGTTCTTGCGCTGCGTCGTCGACCAGATGCCGACGGTGGGCTGCTTCTCCGACTGCCGTATCTGCTCGGTCGGCACCTGAAGGGCGAGCGAGTTCACGTTGTAGCCCTTGAGGGTGTCGTTCCCGACCTCCGACAGATCGCCGCCGTACAGCAGGTCGAACACCCGCAGATCCAGGAAGAACGGATCGTCGGCCTGTCCCGCGAACGCCGAGCCACCGCCCTTGACCGGGCGCACGGCCTGATCGCGCAGCTTCTTGTAGTTCGGCATGGACGCCTTGCCGACGTGCGACGGCGCCGCGGGCACGTCGTCGGCGACCTTCGTGGTCGAGACGGCCTTCTGGCCCTTGAGCTTGATCAGCTCCAGGTCGTACGTCTGCGTCACGTTCAGGTCGGGATCGTCGAGGCTCGTCACGGGCCCGGTGTTGTAGAGGAACGTGTCGCCGTTCCTGGTCTTCGTGTCGAACGTCCACCGGTAGAGCAGATCGCCCTGCGCGTCGCCGTCGCTGTCGATGTGGACGTCGTACTGGGCGTCGTCGGCCCACGGATAGAAGTTGGGTCCGCCCGCGGGCTCCTCGAAGGGCAGCCAGTTCGCCACGATCGTCGTGGAGTCGGGCTTGTCCGGGCTCACGAACGCGTACACGTCCGTGTTGTCGTACTGAGGCTGCCCCGAGATCAGCGGAGCCTCCCGGTGACTGGAGGCGTCGGCCGCCTCCGGTTCCAGTGCCGTCACGCCGGCGGCTGCGAGCCCCCCGGCGGCCAGCGCGCCACACACGAGCGCGGCGAGGCCACGCCTGCTGCGTCGCCCCGCTCGGCTCTTGGCGATAGCTGTCATCGCGTCCGTCCTTACTGTTCCTCGCGCGACCCCGCGCACAGCGCGCGCAAGCCGCCTGACGCATCCCATTCGCGGCCAACGGCCGGACGGATTGCCCCTGTTGCCAATCCGGTGCCTTCGCTCGCCCCGAATCCCGGGGCGAGAGGCACGAAGCCACCCGGCCCGCGGGGCGACGCGCCACCGGGCCGGGACGAGGGGGAGGGGACCCGCATGGAGCCCGACGAGCTGCTGCCACGGGTCGCGGAGGGTGACCAGTCGGCGTTCGAGAAGCTGTACGGCCTGGTCTCGGGGCCGGTCTACGGACTGGTCCGCCGCGTCCTGCGCGACCCGGCGCAGTCCGAGGAAGTGGTCCAGGAGGTGCTGCTGGAACTCTGGCGGACGGCGGGCCGCTTCGATCCGGCGCGCGGCAGCGCACTCTCCTGGATCCTCACGCTCGCCCATCGCAGGGCGGTGGACCGGGTCCGCAGCGCCCGCGCGGCGAGCGACCGCGAACGGCGCGTGGCCGAGCGCGGCGAAGTGCCCGCCTTCGACCAGGTCGCCGAGGCGGTCGAGGGCAGGCTGGAGCGCGAATGGGTGCGCCGCTGCCTCCGACGGCTCACCGACCTCCAGCGCCAGGCCGTCACCCTCGCCTACTACGACGGCTATACGTATCGCGAAGTTGCCGGACGTCTGTCCGTCCCGCTCGGCACCGTCAAGACGCGGATGCGGGACGGGCTGCTGCGCCTGCGCGACTGCCTCGGCGCCGCCACGTGAGGCGCGGCATGAGACGGGGCGTGAAGCGCGACGCGGGTCGGGACGTACGGCGGCACACCAGCGAGCCCGCGCCCTTCGCCCGGAGCCCGCGCCTTCGCCGGGCCGTCCACTCCCTGGCCGTCCCCTACGCCCTGGACGCCCTCGACCCCCGCGAACTGCGCCGCTTCGAACGGCATCTGACCCGCTGCGCGCCCTGCCGGACGGAGGCCAGGGAGATGGGGGAGGGTGCCGTACGCCTGGCGGGCGCGGCGGCGGCACCCGCGCCGCCCGCCCTGCGCGAGCGGGTCCTTGCCGCCGTACGTACGACGGAGCAGGAGCCGCCCCCGCGGGCGCCCGTCACTCCGAGCGCGCCCCCGCGCGCCCGCGCGCTCCTTGTTCCCTCAGGTGTTCCCGTCGGAGCCTTCACCTCCCTGGCGGCGCTCGCGCTCGTGCTCGCGCTGGCCGCGTCCGTGATCCTCGCCGTCCAGCTGGTCCGTTCCGACGGCCGGATCGACCGCGAGCGCGCCGATGCACGTGAGATCGCCCACGTCCTGGCCGCGCCGGACGCCCGCGCGAGCGCGGAGAGGGACGCGTGGGGGCGCGGCATCAACGTCGTCGCGTCCGAGTCCAGGCGGCGCGCCGTGGTGACCGTCACAGGGCTCGGGGCGCCGCCCCGGGGCCGGGTGCACCAACTGTGGGTGATGCGGCCCGCCTCGGCGCCCCGTTCGCTGGGCCTGCTCGACGGCGAAACGCCCGTGATCGCCGCAGGCCTGAGTGCGTCCGGGGCGTCACTGGCCGTGACCATCGAACCCGATGGGGGCTCAGAGAGGCCCACTTCCGCCCCTCTTGTCCAACTCGCCCTGGAATCAGTTGGATTCGGAGAGTAATCGTCAACCTCCTTACTGGGTAGGTGAATCCTGTGACCGGGATACACGGGTGTCGGGACGGGGCGATAGGGTTAACCTGCCCTGGGCCGGGTGCCCTCGTACGGGTGGGGAGTGACATGGAACAGATAACGGTGCGCAGCAGGGCGCGTGTCCCTGCGATCACCTGCGGGAGCAGCGCGACCAGCTCGCGTCTCGACCGCCATCTCGCAGTGCTGGGCGGCCCCGCCGTTCCGCAGCGTGAGACGGCGGAGGCGACGCTGCTGATGCGTGAGCTGACCTCACGGGGCGCGCATGACCACAGTGGCCGAGGTGCACGTGTGCGGAGGGTCTCCCTCTTCGCTCCCTTGCGCAGGCTGCGGCGGTCGCTCTTTGGGGGTCGCTGACCGCGGGTGGTCGGGGGTTCGGCCGCCGCTCAGCGGCGGATTGCTCCCATCCACCCGCCCCTTCCCGCACACCACACGTCACTCATCTCGCCCCACGCGTAACACCCGTGTCATGCGCACCTGTTGACGCCGCAACTTTCCGGCCCCAATGTGGCTGATTGTTTGGCCGATACACCCAACCTCACCCCCGGAGGTGCGCGTGTGTGACCTGCACGATCAGCATGAGCATGAGGCACTCCCCGCGAGCGGTCCGACCCTGAGTCGCCGCCGCATCATGCAGCTCCTCGGCGCGGCCGGTGTCACCGCCGGTGTCATGACCGCCGAAGCGGACCCGGCGATGGCCGCCGGTGCCGACGACAGCCCCGCTGCCTACGAAGCCCCCGACGGCCTCGCGGCCGACACCCCCGCCAAGCGCGCGGCGCTCGACTGGATCACCTCCCACGACGACCGGATCACCGGCCTGAACGCCGAGATCTGGGACAACGCCGAGCTGTCCCTGCGCGAGTGGAAATCCTCCATCGCCGAGGCCGATTTCCTCGAACAGGCCGGATTCGACGTGAAGTTCGGCACCGCCGGCTTCCCGACGGCGTTCACCGCGACCTTCACGCACGGCAAGGGCGGCCCCGTCCTCGGCTTCAGCGGCGAGTACGACGCGCTGCCCGGCCTCTCGCAGAACAAGGGCGTGGGCCACCACGATCCGCGCGAGTACATCCACGACCCCTTCGCGCCCAGCTACGGCCCCGGCCACGGCTGCGGCCACAGCGCGCTCGGCACCGCGGCGGCGGCAGCGGCGGCGGCCGTCGCGCAGGCCGCCAAGAAGCACCGGCTGCCCGTCACCGTGAAGTTCTTCGGCTCCACGGCCGAGGAGATGCTGATCGGCAAGACGTACGCCGTCAGCAAGGGTGTGTACGACGGCCTCGACGCGTTCCTGGACTGGCACCCCTCCACGGCCAACGCGACGGGCTGGGGCAGCACCACCGCGATGACCGCCGTCACCTTCACCTTCCTGGGTGTGGCCGGGCACGGCGGCACCCCGCTCGGCAACAAGTCCGCCCTCGACGCGGCCGTGATGATGGCGACGATGTCGGAGTTCCTGCGCGAGGAGAACCTGGCGCCGAGCGGCCGGCTGCACTGGGTGATCAACAACGGCGGTGACATCCCGAACGTCACCGCGGAGATCTCCGAGATTTCGTACTACGTACGCGAAGGCAGCCCCGCCCGCGTCCAGGTCCTCCTGGACAAGGTGATCGCGGTCTCCGAGGCGGCCGCGAAGGCGTCGCAGACGACCGTCCGCCACCGCGTCACATCGGCCTGCTGGAACCAGCTCCCGGCCAAGGCCTTCGCCGAACTCCTGCACGCGAACATGCGGGAGATAGGCCCGCCCCAATTCTCCGACGAGGCACACGAGTTGGCCAAGGAGCTCCAGGAGTCCCTCGGTCTTCCCCAGAAGGGCATGCACGACAAGGTCGGTGAACTGACCCCGCCCAACCCGGTGTTCATGGGCGGCGGCTCGACGGACGTCGCCGACATCAGCTGGAACGTCCCCACGGTCTCGATGGGCGCCGCGCTCGCCCCCATCGGCACCAAGATGCACACCTGGTCCACCGCCGCCTGCGCGGCGGCGGCACCCGGCCAGGCCGCGGTGATCGCCGCGGCGAAGTATCTGGCGGCGACCGCGGTCGACCTGATCACACAGCCCGAGCGCCTCAAGGCGGTCAAGGACGAGTTCAAGGACCGTACGAAGGGCGTCAGTTGGAAGACCGCGCTGCCGGACGGCTATGAGCCGCCGATGTACGAACCCCCGGCGTGGTTCTTGAAGAAGACGGGCCAGAAGTGGCCGCCCGCGAACATCACGTGGCCGCCGAAGCGGGTCGTCTCCCAGGAGAAGTTCTCCTCGCTGGGGCCGGAGCTCGAACCCCAGAAGTAGTGCGTCCCGAAGCCCTGAAGGAGAGCGCGGAAGTCCGCTCACCGTCCCCCGCGCGTGTACCGGCGGACGGCGAGCGGCACGCACACGGCGAGCAGCGCGAGCGACCAGAGGACCGACCCGGCCACGGGGTGCGCCACCGGCCAGGCGGCGCCCTGAGGCACGGGAGCGTTGCCGCACAGGTCACGCACCGCCGTGGCCACCGCGCTGATCGGGTTCCACTCGGCGATGGTGCGCAGCCACCCGGGGAGTCCGTCGGCGGGGATGTACGCGTTCGAGAGCAGCGGGAGCATGAACGTCGCGCCGCCCAGCTGCCCCGCCGCCTCCTCGCTCTGCGACGCGAGCCCGAGCAGGATGCCGACCCAGGTCGTCGCGAACCGGAAGAGCAGCAACAGGAAGAAGGCGCCCAGGGCTTGGAGCGGGCCGCCCTCGATCCGCCAGCCCATGGCGACCCCGACGAGCATCAGCGGCACGAGCCCCACGGCGGTGGTCAGCAGATCGGCGGCGGCCTGCCCGAGCGGGACGGCCGAGCGGCTCATGGGCAGCGTGCGGAACCGGTCCATGACGCCCCGGTGGGAGTCCTGGGCGGCGGTGAACATGCCGGTCATGATGCCGTTCGCGGCGGTCGCGACGAGCATGCCCGGGACGAGGAAGGCGCGGTAGTCGGCGCCGGGCATGGCCAGGGCGCTGCCGAAGACGTAGCCGAAGAAGAGCAGGAAGACGATGGGCATCGTCTGCGTCATGAGGAGGATGGCGGGCGCGTGCTTGATGCGCTGAAGATGCCGGCCGAGGACGGCGGTGCCGTCGTAGAGGATGGCGCTCAAGGGGAACCTCCAGGGGTCCGGGAACACCCGCCCGCGCCTGAACGCGGGCGATCGCGTTCGGAGCTGCGGGGTGATCGGGTGGGTGGGCGGGAAACATCCGCCGCGAAGCGGCGGTTCAGGAGACGCGGGCGACGAGCCGCAGGAAGACCTCGTCGAGAGTCGGGGCCCGAAGTGTCGCGTCGACGACAGGAACCCCGGCCGAGTCCAGCTCACGCACGATCCGGGGCAGCGTCAGCGAAGGGTCGAGGGCAACCGCCCCCGCGGTCCGGCGCCCGGCGTCGAGGACGGGCTCGGAGCCGGTCAACTGGTCAAGGACGACCGCGGCAGCGGCCAGCGCCTGCGTCGCCGCGTCCTGCGGCAGGACGACCTCGACGTAACTACCGATCTGCGCCTTCAGCGCGGTGGGCGTACCGCGATGCGCCACCCGCCCCCCGTCGATCAGGACGACGTCATCGGCGAGCTGATCCGCCTCCTCCAGATACTGCGTGGTCAGCACCACCGTCGTCCCCTCGGCGGCCAGTTCCCGTACGGCGTCCCAGATGCCGCCCCGGCTGTGCGGGTCGAGCCCGGTGGTGGGCTCGTCGAGGAAGAGGACGCGGGGCCGCACCAGAAGACTCGCCGCGAGGTCGAGCCGCCGTCGCATGCCGCCGGAGTAGGTGCGAGCGGGACGGTCGGCGGCGTCCACCAGGCCGAACCGCTCCAGCAGCTCATCGCCCCGCGCCCGCGGCGCCCGCAGCAGCCGGGCGAAGAGCCGTAGATTCTGCCGCCCGGTCAGATCCCCGTCGACGGAGGCGTACTGCCCGGTCACCCCGATGAGCCGCCGCACCGTCGCGGCTTCCCGCACCACGTCGTGCCCCGCGACGCGCGCGGTCCCGGCATCCGGTGTCTGGAGCGTGGTGAGCAGCCGCACCGCCGTCGTCTTGCCCGCCCCGTTGGGGCCGAGCAGCCCGCAGACGGTGCCCTCGGGAACGGCGAGGTCGAGCCCTCGCAGGGCGTGGACGTCCCCGAAGCGCTTCTCCAGACCTTCACTAAGTACAGCGTACGTAGAAGTCATGCCCGCACGGTACCTCACTACGTACGCTGTACGTAACTAACATGGAGGGCGAGGTGATGATCAATGGCGGGCCGAGCGGCCGAACCGGGAGTGATCTGGGCGCGCCCCGAGCGTGCGGGCCGTGGCCCGAAGCCCGCGTACAGCAGGGCGGACATCGCGGCGGCGGCCGTCCGCATCGCCGACGCGGACGGCATCGAGGCGGTCTCCATGCGGAGAGTCGCGGGCGAACTCGGCTGCGGAACGATGTCGCTCTACAACTACGTACCGCGCAAAGAAGACCTGTACGAGCTGATGGTCGACGCGGTGAGCGGCGAGTACGAGCTGCCTGCCGGACCGGGGGACGGCGACTGGCGTGCGGAGATGCTGGCGCTCGGCCGCCAGACGCGCGCCCTCATGCGGCGCCACCCGTGGCTGCCGCGGATCATGTCCGCGCTCTACGGCTTCAGCCCGAACGCCCTGCGCTACCTGGAGCACTGCCTCGGCGCCCTGGAAGGGCTCGACGCGCCCTACGGCACCAAGATGGAACTCATCGGGATGGTCAACGGCTCGGTCATGACGTACGTCGTCAACGAGTTCGCCATGGCGGAGCGCGCGCGGGCCCTGCCCTGGACGGAGGAGCAGGAGCAGCAGGTGCGGTTCGCGTATCTCGCCGGGCAGGTCGCCGACGGGTCCTATCCGCGGCTCGCGGCGGCGCTCACGGAAGGGCCTGAGCCGGGGGACGCCGACGAGCTGTTCGAGCGGATGCTGAACCGGCTCCTGGACTCGTTCGCCTGAGCGGCGCCTTCGGGCCCGGCGCCGCCGCTCACGCCGGGGTCCCCTCCTCCTGGTCCTCCTGGTCCTCCTGGTCCCGGAATGCGAGCCGGCCGAGCTCGCCGCGCGATGCCACGCCCAGCTTGGGATAGGCGTTGTAGAGGTGGTAGCCCACCGTGCGCGGCGACAGGAAGAGCTGGGCGCCGATGTCCCGGTTGGTCATGCCGGTCGCCGCGAGCCGCACGACCTGCCGCTCCTGCGGGGTGAGCCGTTCCAGGGGCGCCGCGTCGCCGGTGTGCCGCGCCCGGCTCTCGCCGGTGGCCCGCAGTTCGGCGCGGGCCCGCTCGGCCCACGGCGGCGCCGCGAGCAGCTCGAAGGTGTCGAGGGCCGAGCGCAGCGGCGTACGCGCCTCGCTCCTGCGGCCCGCGCGGCGCAGCCACTCCCCGAAGAGCAGCTCCGTGCGGGCCCGTTCGAAGGGGCGGCCATCGTCCGTGTGCAGCGCGATGGCTTCCTCGTACGCCGCTCCTGCCTCGGCCTCCGGGGCGAGCAGCGCGCGGCAGCGGGCGGCGAGGGCCCGCGCCCAGGCCGCCCCCGTGTGGTCGGCCCACGCGGCGAAGACCCTCGCCGGCTCCCGCACGGAATCGGCCCGTCCGGTCCGCACGGCGGCCTCGACCCGGTCCGGCACGCAGTACAGGACGACGATCGTGTGGCCGGACGGGCTCGCCGCGACGTCCTCGTACGCACGCAGGGCTGCCGCATGGCGGCCGAGTCCCAGCTCCAGCATGGCGATCGCGATCCCGCCCCACACCTGACCCGGCATGACCTGCCGCAGCTCGCCCTTGGCGGCGAGCTCACGGCAGCGCTCCTCGTCGCCTTCGAGCGCCGCGAGATAGGCGAGGACACCCGACAACTGCCCTACGTAGTGCGGCTGTCCGGTGTCCTGCGCGATCCGCAGCCCCTCGGCGGCGCCCGTCAGGGCGCAGCTGTGGCGGCCCAGGAAGATCCGTGCGCGGGTACGCATGAGGAGCACGAGCGGCAGCGGGCCGAGCGCGCCCTGCTCGCGGCACTCCCGGTCAAGCTCGGCGGCGAGGTCGTTGCCGGTCTCGAGATCGCCGAGCGGCGCGAACCAGGACGCGATCGAGACGCGCTCGCGCAGGGTGTGCCCGCGGTCGTGGCGCTCGGCCCGCAGGCTGTCGAACAGCGCGCGCAGCGGCGGGAGTCCGCTGCCCGGGTCGCCCGCCGCGAGCCGGGCGAGGCCCTGTGCGGCGGGCAGATAGGGCAGGGCGTGCGGGGGAGTCTTGAGGTCGAGTCCGGCAAGCCGGGCGCTGATCTCGTCGATCGACTGCCGGTGCCCGGAGAGCCAGGCCGCGGTCATCGCCTCGTACGCCATGAACGCCGCCGTCTCGGGCGTGTGCGGGGCGATCTCGGCGGCCGTGTCGAGAAGCACCGAGTACGAGGCGTCGAGGCGCCCCTGCTCGCGGGCGACGGCGGCGCGCACCTGCGCGAGCTGCGCGAGGACGGCCGGGTCGGTCAGGTGCGGGGCGGCGCGCAGGGCGAGTTCGGCGGCGCGTTCGTTCTGGCCCGCGTCCGCGGCGGCCGACGCGGCGAGCGCGAGACGCCGGGCGCGGTGCGTGCCGTCCGGGCTGAGCTGGGCCGCGCGCTCGCAGGCCGCGGCGACGGCCGCGTAGCCGCCGCGGGCCCTGGCGTGTTCGGCGGTCTGTTCCAGGATCCCGGCGACGTACTCGTCGGGCTCCGTGGTGGCGGCCGCCAGATGCCAGGCCCTGCGGTCGATGTTGCCCACGCAGGGCAGCGCGTCGGCGAGCGCGCGGTGCGCGGCGATGCGCTCGCCGACCGGGGCGCTCTGGTAGGCGGCGGCGCGGATCAGGGGGTGCCGGAAGGTGAGCCGCCCGCCGTCGAGACTGAGCAGCTCCTTGCGCTCGGCGGGCTCCAGATCGGTGACGGTGGCGCCGAGCTTGCTCGCGGCGGCCGCCGTCACGGTCAGATCGCCGGTGCCTTCCGCCGCCGCGACCACCAGCAGGGAGCGGGTGGCCCGCGGCAGCGCGGACATCCGGTCCGCGAAGGTCCGCAGGAGGCGGGAGTGGCTCGGCAGGGAGCTCAAGTGATGGCCGTAGGCGGGTATGTGGCCCTCGCGCTGGGCGGCGGGCAGCTCGCGCAGGGCGAGCGGGTTGCCGCCGGACTCGCTGCGGATCTGCTCGCGTACGTAGGCGGGCAGATCCCCCGCGTGCTCGGCGAGGAGTTCGCCCGCGGCCTCGTCGTCGAGTCCGGTGAGCCGCAGCTCGGGCAGGCCCTGGGCGGGGAAGGGCGGTGCGTGCGCGTCGCGGGCCGCGAACACCATCACGACACCTTCGGCGGCGAGGCGCCGGGCGGCGAACAGGAGGGCGTCGGCGGAGGCCTGGTCGAGCCACTGGGCGTCGTCGACGAGGCAGAGGAGAGAGCCCTCTTCGGCGGGGTCGGCCAGGTCCGCCAGGAGGGTCAGCACGGCGAGGCCGATGAGGAAGCGGTCGGCCCGCGCGTCGCCGGTCGCCAGGCCGAGCGCGGTGCGCAGGGCCTTGGCCTGCGGCTGCGGCAGGTCGTCGATCCGGTCGGTGACGCGGTGCAGGAGCAAGTGGAGCCCGGCGAAGGGAAGTTCGCTCTCGGCCTCGATGCCGGTCGCCCGCAGCAGGCGCATGCCGTGGGTGGTGGCCTGGAGGGCGGCATGTTCGAGGAGCCCCGACTTGCCGATGCCGGCCTCTCCTCGTACGACGAAGGCGGCGCTGTGTCCCTGCCGGGCCTTGGCCAGCAGTTCTTCCAGCTGAGCGGTTTCGCCGACGCGTCCGTAGAGCATGAACCGACCCTAACGGGCGGTCCGTCCGTCCACGGTGCCTTGCGGCGGATCTTCCTCGTCCGCCCGCCCTGTCCTTGGACGTCAGGACGTGCCCGGGACGACCAGACCGGACTCGTAGGCCAGGACCACGAGTTGGGCGCGGTCGCGGGCGTGCAGTTTGGTCATGGCCCGGTTGATGTGGGTCTTCGCGGTCAGCGAGCTGATCACCATGTGGTGGGCGATCTGCTCGTTGGAGTGGCCCTGGGCGACCAGGGCGACGGCCTCGCGTTCGCGGCTCGTCAGGTGCTCAAGTCCGGCGCCGGCCAGGGCCGGGCGCGGCTGGGTGACGTACCGGTTGATCAGCTTGCGGGTGATGGACGGCGCGAGCAGGGCGTCACCGCGCGCGGCCACCCGCACGGAGTGCAGCAGGTCCTCCGGCAGGATGTCCTTGACCAGGAATCCGGCGGCACCGGCGCGCAGCGCGTCGAGGACGTACTCGTCCATCCCGTAGTTCGTCAGGATGACCACATGTACCCCGGACAGGGCCGGGTCCGCGGCGATCCGCCGGGTGGCCTCGATGCCGTCGACGTGGGGCATCTGGATGTCGACCAGCACGACGTCGGGCAGATGCTGCTCGACGAGTACGAGACCCTGCTCGCCGTCACCCGCCTCGGCCACCACCTCGATGTCGTCCTCGAGGTCGAGGAGGGCGCGGAATCCGCTGCGAATGAGCGGCTGGTCGTCGACCAGCAGGACGCGGATCACGACGCTCGCTCCACCGGGAGTTCCGCCCGGACGGTGAAGCCGTGCTCGCCGCGCGGTTCGGCGCTCAGCCGGCCGCCGAGCGCGGTGACGCGTTCGCGCATGCCGAGCAGTCCGAGGCCGGGCATCGGCACGGTGTCCGGGGTGGCGCTGCCGTCGTCGTCGACCTGGACGGCCAGTGAGTCCGGCCGGCAGTCGATGCGGACCGACGCGGTCGCGGCGGCGGCGTGCCGGACGACGTTGGTGAGGGCTTCCTGAACGATCCGGTAGGCGGTGCGGCCCACCGCGGCCGGCACGTCGGGCCGCGGTCCCTCCATCGTCAGGGTCACCTCCAGGCCGGCGCGGCCGGTCCGCTCCACCAGCTCCGCGATGTGATCGAGTCCGCGGGGCGGCGCGGTGTCGTCGTCGCGCAGCGCCTCCAGGGTGGCGCGCAGTTCCCGGGTCGCCTCGCGCCCGGCCTCCTGGATCGCCAGCAGGGTGTGCGGTACCGGCTCGCCCCGCTTGCGGGTCACATGGACGGCGACCTCGGACTGCACCTTGATGATCGATATCTGATGCGTGAGCGAATCGTGCAACTCCCGGGCGATGTGCAGCCGTTCCTCGTCCGCGCGCCGCCGCGCGGCCTCCTCCCGGGTGCGCTCGGCCTCGTCCGCCCGCCGCTCGGCCTGGTGCAGCGCCTCCCCTGCGGCGAACGCGGCGATCAGCCAGGCGATCTCGAGGACGTGCCGGGCCTGTGCCAACGCCTCGCCCGTGGGGCCTTCGTGGAAGATCAGGGCGGTGATGTGCAGGACGGCCAGCAGGGTCACGGATGCCGCCACCGTGCGGGAGCGGTGCCCCGCCCGCACCGCGCCGTACACCGCGACCAGGTACGGGACGGCGAGCACGTCGAAACCCGCGGCCGCGTAGCCCACCGCCGACAGCGCGGTGCCGGTCAGGACGGTCAGCGGAGCCCGGCGGCGCGCTGCCAGCGCGAGGCCGCCGACCGCCAGCAGGGCGGAGCCGAGCAACTCGGCATCCGTGCCGGGGCGTTCCCCGGACAGGCCGGTGGCAAGGAGCAGCGCCGTCACCCCGAGGGCGACCGCCCAGTCCCTGACACCGGCCGGGACGTGGAACCGTCCTCTGTCCATGCGCGCACCCTAGCCGGATGCCCGCCGTGGACGAGTCCCGCTCGGGGATGAACGGCCACCTGCGACGCCCGCAGTACTGCGCACGGCGCTGCCGCAGCCGCAGTAGCGGTCTACGGCATCGGCGGCAGCGCGAAGTGCCTGCGCCTGCGGGACGACCGGCGCCGCGGTCGCCGGAGATGCTCAAGTCGCCTCGCAACAGCGGGACATGACGGAGGGGAGTGGCATGAAGGCAACGGAAGCCATGGTGGCGGCTGCCGAGGGCGGAGTCATCGGCGACGGCCGGACCGGCGCCAATCTGGCCCTCGGAGCAGGGCTGGTCGGCGTGGCCGTCGGCTGGCTGGCCCTGCGCCGCGCTGCCGGCCGCGTCAGTACCGGCGACGCACGCACGGGCGCCATGGCGGCCATGGTGCTCGGCCTGGTCGGTACGTTCCTCGCGGTGCTGCACCTGGCCACATCCGATGGGGGCCCCGGCACCGGCAACGGACTCGTCGGAGCCGTCGTGGCCGTCCCGTCGGGGCTGATCGCCCTGGTCCTCGGCCGCCGGGCGCTGACGCGCTCCCGCCGTGACGCGCGGCCCGGCTGACCGCGGCGAGCACCGCCGGACGCGGTCAGCCGCAGTCAGCCGCGGGTCGCGATGGCGCGCCTGATGCCGTGGACGAGGGCGCCGAGTGACAGCACCACGGCCCCGGAGACCACCGAGGAAACGGGCAGGGCGAAGGCAAGGACCAGGCAGCCGGCCAGCCCGAGGGCGGGAACGACGCGCGCGGGGCGGCCTTCCTCCGGTGTCAGGGTCCAGGCGGAGGCGTTGGCGACGGCGTAGTACACGAGCACCCCGAAGGAGGAGAAGCCGATCGCCCCGCGCACGTCCGCCGTCGCGGCGAGCACCGCCACCACGCCGCCGACGACGAGTTCGGCTCGGTGGGGCACCTCGAACCTGGGATGGACGGCGGCCAGGGCGTGCGGCAGGTGCCGGTCGCGGGCCATCGCCAGTGTGGTGCGGGAGACGCCGAGGATCAGGGCCAGCAGGGAGCCGAGCGCGGCCACCGCCCCGCCGACGCGGACCACCGGCACCATCCAGTCGGCCCCGGCGGCCCGGACGGCGTCCGACAGCGGCGCCGTGGCGTCCCCCAGCGAGGTCGGCCCCAGCACCGTCAGGACGGACACGGCGACCAACGCGTACACGACCAGGGTGATGCCCAGCGCGATCGGGACGGCCCGGGGGATGGTGCGCGCCGGATCGCGGACCTCCTCGCCGAGCGTGGCGATGCGCGCGTATCCGGCGAAGGCGAAGAACAGCAGACCCGCCGCCTGGAGCACCCCGCCGATGCCGGCGTCCGGGCCCAGGTCCAGCCGGGCTGCGTCCGAGGCCGTCGAGGAGAGGGAGACGACCACCACCGCGGCGAGCACGGCCAGGACCACGGCGACGAGCACCCGGGTCAGGAGCGCGGACCTCTGCACCCCCGCGTAGTTCACCGCGGTCAGCACCACCACGGCGGCCACCGCCACCGCGTGTGCCTGCTCGGGCCAGACGTACGAGCCGACGGTGAGCGCCATCGCGGCGCAGGACGCGGTCTTGCCGACGACGAACGCCCACCCCGCGAGGTATCCCCAGAAGGGGCCGAGCCGCTCGCGTCCGTACACGTAGGTACCGCCGGAGGCCGGATAGCGGGCGGCCAGCCGGGCCGAGGAGGTCGCATTGCAGTACGCCACCACCGCGGCGAGCGCCAGACCGAGCAGCAGTCCCGAGCCGGCCGCGTGCGCCGCCGGGGCCAGGGCGGCGAAGATCCCCGCGCCGATCATCGATCCCAGGCCGATCACCACGGCGTCCGACACCCCCAGCCGCCGCCGCAACCCGGCCGGCCCTCCCGCCGCTCCCGACGGCTTGCTCATGGCCCACTCCTCCTGCGGCACGCGGACGGCTTCTGGCCGACGACATCGACAGACGGTACGTGACCTGCACGCCACCCCCGTCCGCCGTCCCCCGTCTTGGTCAACCGACGCGGGCCCGTGGGTCAGAGGCGACCCGTCAGGACCACCTTGCCGCGGCCATGCCCCCGCTCCACGTCCCGCTGCGCGTCCGCCGCCCGCTCCAGCGCGTACTGCGCGCGGATGTGCAGCCGCAGCGCTCCCTTCGCGTACAGCTCGGTCATCTCCGCCAGGCGGGACGCCGTCCTCGCACCGGCGAGTTCGGGCAGGCCCAGGCGGCGGGCCTCCTCCGTCGCGACCATCGTGATGACCCGGTCGGGGTACTTGGCCACCGCCGCCGACGCGCGCAGCGCTTCCGCCCCCGCCCCGTCGAGCGCCGCGTCCACACCCTCCGGGGCGATCGCACGCACCCGCTCCTCCAGGCCCTCGCCGTACGTCACGGGGATCGCGCCCAGCGCCCGCAGATGGTCGTGGTTGGGTTCGCTCGCCGTGCCGATGACCGTCGTCGCGCCCCACGCCCTCGCCAACTGCACCGCCAGCGTGCCGAGTCCGCCCGCCGCTGCGTTGATCAGGACCGTGTCACCGGGGCCCACGCGCATCGCGCCGAGCGCCAGGTGCGCGCCCTGCGCGTTCCCGGAGAAGCCGCCCGCCTCCGCCCACCCCATCACGTCCGGCTTGGCGACCAGATTCTCCTCCGGGACCACGACGTACTCCGCGTACGAACCGAGCAACGAGAAGCCAAGCACCGGATCGCCCGGCCCGAACCCCGTGACCCCGGAGCCGAGCGCGTCGACCGTCCCCGCGAACTCGTTGCCCGGCACGACGGGGAACACCGCCCCCGGCGGTCTGATCACCCCTTCCCGCAGCCCGATGTCGAAGGGCATCACACCCGCCGCCCGTACCCGCACACGGACCTCGCCAGGACCGGGCTCGGGGACGGGAAGGTCCACCGGGCGCAGCACCTCCGCCGGGCCGTGGGCCGTGAACGCGACGGCGCGCATCGTCGTCGGAGCAGTGGCAGTCATGAGGTTCTCCCTTGAGTTGGCTGAGTCGTCGAGTGAGTTGGCGGAGTCATCGAGCTGGCTGAGTCATCGGAGTTGTCGTCCGGTCACGGTTTCAGGACCACCTTGCCGACCGTGCCCCGCCCCAGCAGCGCCGCGTGCGCCGCCCCCGCGTCCCGCAGCGGGAACGTCGTCACCGCCGGTACGAGCGTGCCGCGCGCCGCCTCATCGAGCGCCCGCTCCTGGAGGCCGCGCAGACCCCCGGGGACGCGCGCGATCCGCGGGCCCAAGGCGTACGTCGCCGTCAGGAGACGACCGTGGAGGTCCTTGGTGCCCAGTTCCGTGGGTGTGCCCGACGACCAGCCGTACATCACGAACCGGCCGCCGAAGCCCAGGAGTTCGAGCGCGGCACGCCCTGCTTGACCGCCCACGCTGTCGAAGGCGACGCTCACCTCGCGGCCCCCGAGCGCGGCCCGCACCTTCTCCGGCCAGTCGGGCTCGTTGTAGTCGACGGCCACGTCAGCGCCCAGGTCCCGCACCCGTGCGGTCTTCTCGGGGCCGCCCGCCGCGCCCACCACGGTCACGCCCGCGTTCCGCGCGGCCTGCACCAGGAGCGTGCCGATGCCGCCCGCCGCGGCCGTCACCAGCGCCACGTCGTCCGGTTCGAGCGCGGCGACGTGCAGGATGCCCAGCGCCATCCGGCCGGTGCCGACCATGGCGATCGCGGCTTCGTACGAGAGCGAGTCGGGCAGCCGGAACAGCGCGTCCGTCTCGCGCACGGCCAGCTCCGCGTAGCCCGCGTTGACCAGGCCCAGGTGCGTCACCACGCGTCGGCCGAGCCACTCCTCGTCCACTCCCGCACCGAGACCGTCGACGACGCCCGCCACCTCCCGGCCCGGCGTCATCGGCAACTCGGGCATTGCAAAGGGGAGTTCAGCGGCCGCGCCCCTCTGGAGCGCGGTGTCGAGGAGGTGCACTCCCGAGGCCTCGACGGCGATACGTACCTGGCCGGGGCCCGGCACGGGGTCGGCGACCTCCTCGTACCGCAGGTTCTCGGGCCCGCCGAAGGCGTGCAGTCGGATCGCTCGCATGGTCAACTCGCTTTCGTCGTAAGTCGTAAGTCGTAAGTCGTATGGAGAAGATGAGAGGTGTGCGAGGGCTACGCCGTGTAGGCACGGGCCGCCTTGCCGTCGCGCAGCGTCACGGCCCACCAGGCGAGCTGGTCGAGCATGACCTTCGCCGCACCGGCCGGGCCCTCCGCGTCGTGCGGCTGCCCGTCCGGGCCGAACCGGTGCCACGCGCCGTGGAAGCTGACCGTGTCGCGCATGGTCGGCGCGTGCAGTTCGGCGAAGACCAGGCGCAGTTGCTCCACCGCGCGCAGCCCGCCCGCGACACCGCCGTAGGAGACGAAGCCCACCGGCTTCGCCCGCCACTCGTCCAGGTGCCAGTCGATCGCGTGCTTCAGGTCGGCGGGGAAGCTGTGGTTGTACTCCGGCGTGATGACGACGAACGCGTCCGCCGCCGCGAGCCCGGCGACCGAGACGAACCAGTCGCGGACGGTCGGCGCGAAGCGGCCCTCGCGGGTGCGCTGCCGACGATGACCGCCACCCGAAGGCGCCGCGTGGTCGTGGTTGTGGTTGTGGCTGTAGTCCTGGTCGTGGTCATGGGGTCCTCGCTGGTTCCGCGGCCGGTGTGCCGGTGTCCGTGCTCGGTGTCGTGCTGACACCTGGAAAGCTAGGCAACGACCCAGGTCCGCGGCCTCTGTCGGACGACCGGGATCATGACGGGGCGGTGACCGGGGTCCGACCGGGGTCCGACCGGGTTCCGGCCGCCCGGTCATTCCCAGTCGTACGACAGAGGCGGCGCACAGGCCCCTGTTCCTAGCGTCGACCCCATGACGCACGCGACCTGTGACACCACGCCCCCCGCCGAGACCGCCCTCACGAAGACCCGCTGGACGCCGGTCGCCGTCATGGCCCTCGCCATGCTGATGGTCACCCTGGAGCTGAGCCTCTCCTCCGTGACGCTGCCCGCGATCGGCACCGACCTCGGCGTCGGGACCTCGGCGACCCAGTGGGTGCTCCTCGCCTACGCCCTGCCCACCGCCGCTCTCGCGATCCCCGCGGGGCGGTGGACGGACCGGGTCGACCTCCGTGCCGTGTTCCTCTTCTCCGTCCCTGCGATCGGGCTCACCAGCATCCTCGCGGCCCTCGCGCCCAACCTCCCCGTGCTCCTCGCCGCCCGCGTCCTGCAAGGCGTCGCGGGAGCCGTGGCCGTCGCGGTCTACCTGCCGGTGGTCGCCGCGGTCGTACGGCCCGAGCAGCGGGGCCGCGCGATGGGCTACATCGCCACGATCATGCCGATCGGCTCGATGGGCGGCTCGTCCCTCGGCGGGTTCGTCGCGGACGCGTACGGCTGGCGGCCCGTGATGCTGATGAAGGTGCCGGTGCTGATCGTGGTGATCTGGCTCGGGGCGCGCTTCATCCCGTCCACGGGCGGCGGGCTCACCCGGCCCGACCGGTCCCTGGTGGGCGACGGCCTCGTCCTGGGCGGCTCGGTGACCGCGCTCCTGGTGGCCTTCGACCGGATCGAGGCGGAACAGCCCGTCGTCGCCGCGGTGTTCTCGGTGGCCGCCGCCGCGCTCGCGGTGTGGTGGACACGGCTGCGCTCGGCGCGCCCGGTGACCGGGCTCCTGCGGCGCAGGGCCATCGGCCTTCCCGTCCTCTCCCTCCTGTTGACCGGCACGTTCGTGGGGCTCTCCTACTTCCTGCTGCCGTTCTACGTCGCCGACGTCCTGCACGGGAGCGCCTCGACGACCGGCCTCGCGATGGTCTTCTTCATCGGCGCCGTGGCCCTCTGCTCGCCGGTCAGCGGCCGGCTCGCCGACCGGCTGCCCGGCAGGCTCCTGGGGTCGGCGGGACTGATCCTGGTGATCGGCGGCCTGCTGAGCATGCTGACCCTCGGTTCGGGCGCCGGGCTCTTCGACATCGCTTGGCGGCTCGCCCTGATCGGCGTGGGGCAGGCGCTGTTCGGCACGCCGGTCAACGCCTCGCTCCTGTCCGCCGCACCGCCCGACCTGGTGGGCACCATCGGCGGCATCGGCAACACCTTCCGCACCCTCGGCTTCACGGTCGGCCCCGCGATCGCGGCGCTCGCGTATGGCGTGGGCGGCGGGGGAACGAGCGGCTTCCGCACCGGGGCCGTCGCACTGGCCCTGTTGCAGGTCGCCGGTCTGGTGGCGCTGTTGGGCTCGGGCGGGGTTCGAAAGGTCGGACAGGGTTAGAGGAGAGCCCCGAAGGGGCGCGGGGAACGGCGCGCTCAGCCACGACCGAGCCGCAGCAAGGCAACCGGCCACCTCGGCAGAGGTGTCACGTCGCTCATAGCAGGGCGAACTGGCCGCCGGGCCCCTCCTCGTGGTGGTCAAGTACCGACGCGGGGCGCCGCGCGGTCTCGGGCGCGGGAAGCACGCCCGCACGACGCAGCGCTTCCGCCGTGATGCGGACGCCGAGGTTCGTGGTCAACTCGGCCTGCAGTGGCCGGAGTTCCGCGAGAAGCGCCAGCACCGTGATGAGTTCGAGCAGCTCGGACGTCCACGCCTGCGGCCACTCCGCGGGACGGATCGCCTCCAGAGAGCCCGCCTCACCGGCGGCCATGCGCCGCTCGAACCACAGCTCAAGGACGCGCACCCCGCTCACCTCGAAGTCCCACGCCTCCTGCGGTACGGGCGAGATGCGCCCCTCGTCCACGCGGAGCGCTTGCTCTTCGACGTCGTACGAGAGCTCCGCGGGGCGGGCGGGCAGCGGAGCCCGTACGTAGGGCCGCCGTCCGCCCGGAAGCTTCGGCCGCGCCCCGTCACCGCGTGCCTGGAGCGCGAGCACCCGGCGCCCGAGCTCCGTGCCCCGCGCCCAGATCGCGGCGTCGGACGTCAGCGGCACCCGGCACCCGGCCGGCGACGCACCCGCCACGGCCAGCGTCCAGGCCAGCAGATCCCCGGCGGCGACGCCCTGGCCGAGCGCGCCGGAGAGATGGGCGAGCAGCCCCGGCGTCACATTGGGTTCGAGCCCGCCGGGGCGGCGGAACAGCGGACGGATGCGTCCGGGCCGCCCGGCGGGGGAGCGGCCGTCCGGCAGCACGGCGGAGGCAAGAACCGCGGGTCCGGCGGAGCCGGTGACGTACCCCTGCTCGACGAGGAACAGCTGCCCCTCGCCCGCGACCCGCCACAGCTCCGGGCGGGCGGCGTCGATGAGCCGGTGGTCCGGGATCAGCCACTGCTCGTCGAAGGGGCCGTGCAGGACGCGCACCGGATCGGGGCAGGGGCCCGACTCGGCGGCCAGCGGGAGCGTCGCGCCCCGGTGGCCGGGGAGTTGGGAGACCGCGGTGTGCAGGGTGCGCGAGCGCGAGGGGGAGAGGAGCTGCTCGCGCTCCGCGGTGTCCGCCCGCAGGAACGCGGCCCAACGGGCTCTGAGGGATGCGGCGTCCGGTCCCATCGGCCACCCGCGGCCCGGCCGGAGCGGTGCGACGGACCACGGCATCAGGTCGGCGAGCAGCGCCGCTTCGTCGTGCGTCACGCCCGGCATCGTACGTCGAGACCCTTACGTCGCGTCGAGGGTGACCGTGAAGGAGAAGCGGTCGCCGCGGTAGTGGATGCGCGCCACGTCCAGGGCGCGCCCCTCCGCGTCGTACGTGATGCCCGTGTAGTGCAGGATCGGGCTGAGCAGCGGCACTTCGAGCAGGCGGGCCGTCTCCGGGTCGGCGAGCGTGGCCTCGACGGTGTCGGTGATGCGGCTGATGCGGACGCCCACGACGTCGCGCAGGACCTTCGTCATGGGCCAGCGCGCCAGATCGTCCAGGTCGATGCGCTCGGCGAGCTCGGGGCGGATGAAGTTGTGGGCGTGATTGGTCGGTTCGCCCGTCTTCTCGTCGCTGCGCAGCCGGTGGTAGGTCGCCACCTCGGTCAGATCCGGGAAGTGCTCGGCGAGTTCGCCGGAGACCGGAGCCGTGCCGTGCGCGAGCAGCTGGGTGCTCATGCCCGACTGCTGGGCCACGATCGCGTCGACCGAGCCGAGCAGCCGGACCGGGGAGCCGCGCTGGGCGCTGGGCTCGATGAACGTGCCGCGCCGCCGGTGCCGGGTGATCAGACCCTCGTCCTCGAGCTCCTTGAGCGCCTGGCGCATGGTCAGGACGCTCACGCCGTAGTGCCCCGCCAGCTGCTCCTCGGTGGGCAGCCGGAGCGGGGCGTCGGGCACGCGGCCGAGTATCGAGGCGCGCAGGGACTGCGACACCTGATACCAGAGCGGCAGCTTGCGATTCAGGACGATCGAGTCCGGGGCAAAAGCGGTCACGGTCTCTCCGAATCAGTCATGAATCAGTCTCGAAAATGGCGTTCCAGACCTTCCCACACATCGTCGTATCCGCGCTGCAGATGGGAGGCCTGAGCTGCTTGTTCGGTCGCCGTCACCGGCCACCGTGTCTCGAACATGAAGGCAAGCCCGTCGTCGATCTTCTGCGGCTTCAGCTCCGCGGCCGATGCCTTGTCGAAGGTGTCCCGGTCGGGGCCGTGCGCCGACATCATGTTGTGCAGCGAGCCGCCACCGGGCACGAAGCCCTCCGCCTTCGCGTCGTACGCGCCCTCGATCAGGCCCATGTACTCGCTCATCACGTTCCGGTGGAAGTACGGCGGCCGGAAGGTGTCCTCGCCGACCAGCCAGCGCGGCGCGAAGACCACGAAGTCCACGCCCGCCAGGCCCGGGGTGTCGGACGGCGAGGTGAGAACCGTGAAGATCGACGGGTCGGGGTGGTCGTAGCTGATGGTGCCAAGGACGTTGAAGCGGCGCAGGTCGTAGACGTACGGGACGTGGTTGCCGTGCCAGGCGACGACATCGAGCGGCGAGTGGTCGTACGTCGCCCGCCACAGGTTCCCGCAGAACTTGTTCACCACCTCTACGGGGCGGTCCTCGTCCTCGTACGCGGCGACCGGAGCCCTGAAGTCCCGTGCGTTGGCAAGGCCGTTCGCGCCGATCGGCCCGAGGTCGGGGAGCTGGAAGGCCGCGCCGTAGTTCTCGCACACGTACCCGCGGGCGCTCTCGTCGAGCAGCTCCACACGGAAGCGCACCCCGCGCGGGATCAGCGCCACCTCGCCCGGCTCGGCGCGCAGCAGCCCGAACTCCGTGCGCAGCAGCAGGCCGCCCCGCTCGGGGACGACGAGGAGTTCGCCGTCCGCGTCGCTGAACACCCGGTCCGTCATGGAGGAGTTGGCGTGGTAAAGGTGCACGGCCATGCCGGTGCGCTGGGTGGCGTCGCCATTGCCGCCCAGGGTCCACAGGCCCGCGAGGAAGTCCGTGCCGGGGGCGGGCTCGGGGAGGGGGTTCCAGCGCAGCCGGTTGGGGTCGGGGACCTGCGTGAACGGAGCCGTCCTGAGGGCGCCGTTGTCCACCCGCGTGAACGCGGGGTGCGCGGCGGAGGGGCGGATGCGGTAGAGCCACGAGCGGCGGTTGTGCGCGCGGGGCTCGGTGAAGGCGGTGCCGCTCAGCTGCTCCGCGTACAGCCCGAGTGGTGCGCGCTGGGGTGAGTTGCGGCCGTGCGGCAGGGCGCCGGGCACCGCTTCGGAGCTGTGTTCGTTGCCGAAGCCGGAGAGGTACGTCAGTGCCTCCGCCGTCTTGCGCGCGCCGCTGGCGTCCGCACGGCTCGCGTCGCTGGTGTGTTCCCGGCTCATCATCGCTCCCTCGTCAACGATTCCTATGGGTCACCGTAGGATTCACGTTTTCCTTCCGCAAGGGGGATCCATGGATGTGAACAATGCTCTACTCTCCCGGGGATGTCCCACCGTGATCAGCAGAAGCCTCCGCCACCCCCGAAAACCCTGCGCCGCGTGCCCGTGCAGGAGCGCAGTGCCGAGCGTCTGACCCGGATCCTCGACGCCTGCGCCGACCTCCTGGACGAGGTCGGCTACGAAGGCCTGAGCACCCGCGCCGTGGCCCAGCGCGCGGGCGTCCCGATCGGCTCGGTCTACCGCTTCTTCGGCAACAAGCGGGCCATGGCCGACGCGCTGGCCCACCGCAATCTCGACGCCTACGGAGAGCGCGTGGCGGCGCGCATGACCGGGGTGGAGCGCGGCGACTGGCGCGGCGCCGTCGACGCGGCCTTCGACGAGTACCTCGCCATGAAGCGCAGCGTCCCCGGCTTCGGCCTGGTCGACTTCGGCATCCCCTCGGCCCCCGACGCGATGCCCGACGCCAACTCGGACGTCGCCGAGCGGGTGGCGGGACTGCTCGCCGCCCACCTCGACCGTCCGCTGGACAAGAAGCTGCGCCGCACGGTGCTCGTCGGTGTCGAAGCGGTGGACGCGGTCCTCCAACTCGCCTTCCGCGCGCATCCGTCGGGCGATCCCGACCTGATCGACGAGACGCGGACCCTGCTGCACTCGTATTTCGCGGGGTCGCTGGACTGAACCGGGGCCACGGGGCGGGGGCAAGGGTCAGGGATCAGGGGCTCGCGGTTTCGCGACCTGACCCCTCAGGGGGCCTGACGGCATGCATACCGGTCGGTATGGTGAGAGCGCACGTGCGTCGTCGCCGCCGCCCTGGAGGGTCCTCCATGCTCAGCACCGCCCGCACCGCCCTGCGTATCTGCCCCCTCTGCGAAGCCACCTGCGGGCTCACGCTCACCATCGAAGGGCCCTCTGACGGCGCCGACGCGCGCGTGACCGGTGCGCGCGGGGACCGGGACGATGTGTTCAGCCACGGCTTCATCTGCCCCAAGGGCGCCTCCTTCGGAGAGGCCGACTCCGACCCCGACCGCCTGAAGGGCCCGCTCGTCCGCAAGGACGGCGTACTCCAAGAGGCAAGCTGGGACGAGGCGTTCGACGCCGTCGCCGCCGGGCTGCGCCCCTTGATCGAGCAGTACGGGCCGCAGGCGGTCGGCGTGGTGCTCGGCAACCCGAACGTGCACACCATGGCGGGCGGCCTCTACCCGCCCGTGCTCCTGAGCTCCATCGGCACCCGCAACGTCTTCACCGCGAGCACCGTCGACCAGATGCCCAAGCACGTCTCCAGCGGGCTCCTCTTCGGCGACCCGTTCGCCATCCCCGTGCCCGACCTGGACCGCACCGACCATCTCCTGCTGCTCGGCGCCAACCCCCTGGACTCGAACGGCAGCCTCTGCACCGCCCCGGACTTCCCCGGCAAGCTGAAGGCGCTGCGCGCGCGGGGCGGCACCCTCACCGTCGTCGACCCGCGCCGCACCCGCACCGCGAAGCTCGCCGACCGGCACCTCGCGATCCGGCCCGGCGCGGACGCCCTGCTGCTCGCGGCGATGGTCCAGGTCCTCTTCGAGGAGAAACTCACCGACCTCGGCGCGCTTGAGGAGCAGGTGGAAGGGGTCGACGCCGTGCGCGAGGCCGTACGCCACTTCACCCCCGACGCCGTCACCGCCGCGTGCGACGTGCCCGCCGACACCATCCGCGCCCTCGCCCGCGAGCTGGCCGCGGCGCCCACCGCCGCCGTCTACGCCCGCGTGGGCGCGAGCACCGTCGCCTACGGCACCCTCACCAACTGGCTCGTCGACGTCCTGAACGTCCTGACCGGCAACCTCGACCGGCCCGGCGGCGCCCTGTTCCCGCTCTCCGCCACCGACCGCGCGCCCCGCCCGGCGGGCCCCGGCAAGGGATTCGCGCTCGGCCGCTGGCACAGCCGCGTGAGCGGGCACCCGGAGGCCAAGGGCGAACTGCCGATCGCCGCGCTCGCCGAGGAGATCGACACTCCCGGCGACGGTGCGATCCGCGCGGTCGTGGCCATCGCGGCCAACCCCGTCCTCTCGGCGCCCGACGGCGACCGCCTCGACAAGGCGCTGGCCTCGCTCGACTTCATGGTGAGCGTCGACCCGTACCTGAACGAGACCTCGTGCCACGCCCACGTGGTCCTGCCGCCGCCCCCGCCCTCCCAGAGCGCCCACTTCGACTTCGCCTTCAACGGATTCGCCGTGCACAACCAGGTCCGCCACACCCCCGCCGCGCTGCCCCTTAACGACGGCAGGATCCCCGAGACGGAGATCCTCGCCCGGCTCGTCCTGGCCGCCGGCGGAATGCACGGCGGCGACCCGGCCGCCGTCGACGCGATGGTCGTCGACAAGGCCCTCGGCAAGGCTGTTGCCGACCCGCACTCCGCCGTCCACGGCCGTGACCCCAAGGAACTCGCCGCCCTCCTCACCGGCGAGAGCGGCCCCGAGCGGCGGCTCGACCTCATGCTGCGGCTCGGCCCCTACGGCGACGGATTCGGCGTACGCGAGGACGGCCTGACCCTGGAGCGGCTCCTCGCCCACCCGCACGGCATCGACCTCGGCCCGCTGGAATCCCGCCTCCCGCAGGTCCTCAGGACGCGCAGCGGACGGGTGGAACTCCTCCCGGGACCCATCGCGGACGACCTGCCCCGCCTCACGGCCGCGCTGCGAGCCACCCCGGACGAGCTCGTCCTCGTAGGGCGCCGCCATCTGCGCTCCAACAACAGCTGGATGCACAACGTCCGCACCCTCACCGGCGGCACCAACCGCTGCACCCTGCACGTCCACCCCGAGGACGCGGCCCGCATCGGCATCGAGAACGGCGGCCACGCGCGCGTGGCCGCCGCGGGCGGGCAGCTCACCGTCCCCGTGGAGGTGACCGACGCCGTGCGCCCCGGAGTGGTCAGCCTCCCGCACGGCTGGGGTCATGACCGCCCCGGCACGCGCCTCGCCGTCGCGGCCGAGAACCCCGGGGCCAATGTGAACCAGCTCCTGGACGGGACCCTCCTGGACCCGCTCTCCGGGACGTCCGTGCTCAACGGCTTCCCGGTGACCCTCACACCCCTTGTTCCGGCGGCAGCTCAGACAGCACCGGCAGCAAGTCGTTGACCTGGAGTTTTGCGCTTATTGCTCGCACGTCAACATCTTGTTAACGGATCGACGCGGGTCCTAACGTCAACCGGACCGCCAGACCTGGTGGGAGTTCGATGGTGAACGTTAGGTAGCCCCCATGCTGACAATCCTCGGATTCGTCATGATCGCCACCTTCCTGGTGCTGATCATGATGAAGAAGATGTCGCCGATCGCGGCACTGGTGCTGATCCCCGCGCTCTTCTGCGTGTTCGTAGGAAAGGGAGCCCATCTCGGGGACTACGTCCTCGAAGGCGTCGGGAATCTGGCGCCCACGGCGGCCATGCTCATGTTCGCCATCGTGTACTTCGGCGTCATGATCGACGTCGGCCTCTTCGACCCGATCGTCCGGGGCATCCTGCGCTTCTGCAAGGCGGACCCGGTGCGCATCGTGGTGGGCACCGCGCTGCTCGCCGCCATCGTCTCGCTCGACGGCGACGGCTCGACGACCTTCATGATCACGGTCTCGGCGATGTATCCGCTCTACAAACGCCTCAAGATGAGCCTCGTCGTCATGACGGGCGTCGCGGCCACCGCCAACGGCGTCATGAACACCCTGCCCTGGGGTGGACCGACGGCCCGCGCCGCGACCGCGCTCAAGGTCGACGCGGCCGACATCTTCGTCCCCATGATCCCGGCGCTCGCCATGGGCCTCGTGGCCGTCTTCCTGCTCTCGTACGCACTGGGCCTGCGGGAGCGCAAGCGGCTCGGCACGCTCTCCCTCGACGAGGTCCTGGAGAAGGAGACGGCGACCGAGACGGTTCTGGTGGGTGCGGGTGGCGGCGCCGGCGACGGGCGTATGTCGCTCACGAAGAAGACCACCGGGGGAGCGGGATCCGGAACGGACGCTTCCGAGGTCTCCGAAGCCTCCGACGACGCCGATGACGACGACGGCTTCCAGGGGCTCGACCCCAACCGCTCCACCCTGCGCCCCAAGCTGTACTGGTTCAACGCCGGTCTCACCGTGGTCCTGCTCACCGCCATGATCATGGAGTGGCTGCCGATCCCGGTCCTCTTCCTGCTCGGCGCCGCGCTCGCCCTGACGGTCAACTTCCCGCACATGCCCGACCAGAAGGCCCGCATCGCCGCCCACGCGGAGAACGTCCTCAACGTCACCGGCATGGTCTTCGCGGCCGCCGTCTTCACCGGTGTCCTCCAGGGCACCGGCATGGTCGACAGCATGGCCACCTGGCTCGTCGACGCGATCCCCGAGGGCATGGGCCCGCAGATGGGCCTGGTGACCGGCCTCCTGTCGCTGCCGCTCACGTACTTCATGTCGAACGACGGCTTCTACTTCGGCGTCCTTCCGGTCCTCGCCGAGGCGGGCCAGGCGCACGGCGTCAGCACCCTGGAGATCGCCCGCGCCTCGATCGCGGGCCAGGCCCTGCACATGTCGAGCCCGCTGGTGCCCGCCGTGTACGTCCTCGTCGGCATGGCCAAGGTCGAGTTCGGCGACCACACCAAGTTCACCGTCAAATGGGCCGTCCTCACCTCGCTCGTGGTGCTCGGCTCCGGAATCCTCTTCGGCATCATCTGATGCCATCGACACCGGGCCGCGCCTGGTTGCTGCGCCTCGTCATCGCCTTCAGCTTCGCGCAGGGGGCGGTGTCGATGGCGCGTCCGGCCGTCTCCTACCGGGCCCTCTCGCTGGGCGCCGACGAGCGGGCGATCGGTGTCATCGCCGGTGTGTACGCCCTGCTCCCGCTCTTCGCCGCCGTGCCGCTCGGGCGCAGGACCGACCACGGGCGGTGCGCGCCGCTCCTCCCGGTCGGTGTCGTCCTGATCGCGGGCGGGTGCGCGCTCAGCGGCACGGCCGGCTCGCTCGGCGCGCTCGCCGCCTGGAGCGGCGTGATGGGCCTCGGCCACCTCTGCTTCGTGATCGGCGCCCAGTCGATCGTCGCGCGGCAGTCCGCCCCCGACGAACAGGACCGCAACTTCGGCCACTTCACGATCGGCGCCTCGCTCGGGCAGCTGATCGGTCCCATCGCCGCGGGCTCCCTGATCGGCGGGGACATGGGGCGCACGAGTTCCCTCGCCCTGCTCGTCTCGGGAGCGGTCGCCGCGGTCTCGCTCACCTCGCTGTGGCGCATCGAGCACGTGCGTCCCGCCGGAGCCTCGTCCGAGCGGGGCGACAAGGTGCCGGTGCTCGGCATCCTGCGTACCCGTGGCGTGCCCGCGGGGATCTTCATCAGCCTCGCGGTGCTCTCCGCCACGGACATCCTCACGGCCTACCTGCCGGTGGTCGGTGAGCACCGGGGCATCGCGCCCGCGACGGTCGGGATACTGCTCTCGCTGCGGGCCGCCGCGACGATCGCCTGCCGCCTGGTGATGACACCGCTGATCAACCTGCTCGGCCGTACGGTCCTGATCGTGGTCACGTGTCTGCTGGCCGCCGTGCTGTGCGCGGGGGTGGCGCTGCCCGTGCCGGTGTGGGGGCTCGGGGTGATGCTGGTGCTGCTCGGGTTCTGTCTGGGGGTCGGGCAGCCGCTGTCGATGACGACGGTGGTGCAGGCGGCTCCGGAGGGGGCGCGTTCTACCGCGCTTGCGCTGCGGTTGACCGGGAATCGGCTGGGGCAGGTCGCCGCGCCTGCCGGGGCGGGGCTCATCGCCGGGGCGGCGGGGGTCGCGGCTCCCTTCGTGATGCTGGGTGGGCTGTTGCTGGTGGCGGCCGGGCTGGGGCTCAGGCGGAGCCCTGCGGGGCCTCAACCGCCGGACGGGCTGGGAAAAGCCCGTCCGGCGACTGAGGACGAACGCGGCGGAGCCGGTGATGGACGGTGTACCGACCCCGGGTCGCGGGCTACTACGGGACGAGCTTGAGCAGCCTGTTCGGCGAGCCGCTGCCCGGGCTCGTGACCTTGCCCGAGGTCGCTCCGTTCACCAGGGCCGAGGAGACCTGGGCAGGCGTGGCCGAGGAGTGGCCCGCCAAGTACACCGCCGCCGCACCCGCGACATGCGGAGTGGCCATCGACGTACCGGAGATGGTGTTCGTGGCGGTGTCGCTCGTGTTCCAGCCCGCCTTGATCGAGACGCCCGGCGCGAAGATGTCCAGGACCGAGCCGTAGTTGGACCAGCTGGCCTTGGCGTCCGTGTTGCTGGTGGCGCCGACCGTGATGGCCGCGGGGACCCGTGCCGGGGACGACGAGGAGGCGTTGACGCCCTCGTTGCCCGCGGCGACCGCGTAGCTGACGCCGTCGGCGATGGAGTTCTTCACCGCGTTGTCCAGCGAGGTGGATGCCCCGCCGCCGAGCGACATGTTGGCCACGGCGGGTGCGCCCGCCGCGTGGTTGCTCGTCACCCAGTCGATGCCCGCGATGACACCGGCGGTCGTGCCGGAGCCGTTGTTGTCGAGCACGCGGACGGCCACGATCTTGGCCTTCTTGGCGACGCCGTACGTCTTGCCCGCGATGGTGGTGGCCACGTGCGTGCCGTGGCCGTTGCCGTCCTGGGCGGTGGTGTCGCCGTCCACGGCGTCGTAGCCGTTCACCGCGCGCCCGCTGATCTCGGAGTGCGTGATGCGCACGCCGGTGTCGATCACGTACGCGGTGACGCCCGAGCCCGCGGTGTCCGGGTAGGTGTAGGTGCCGGACAGCGGCAGGCTCGTCTGGTCGATGCGGTCCAGACCCCAGGGAGCGTTGGTCTGGGTCGCGTCGGCCTTGACCCGCTGGTTCTGCTCGACCGTGGCGACCGCGGGGTCGGCGGCGAGACGTCTCGCCTCGGCCGCGCTCAGCTCCACGGTGTATCCGTCGAGGGCCGACTTGAAGGTCTTCTTCACCGAGCCGCCGTACTCCGATATCAGGCCCTTGCCCTGGGTCGAGGCGGCGCTGAAGTCCGAGTTCTTCTTCAGGGTGACGATGTAGCTGCCCTTGACGGCGTCGGCCGAGCCGGCCCCGATCACGGTGCCTTCGGCGGGAGCGGCCTGGGCCGGAAGGGCGGTGACCGCACCGAACAGAGTGGCGGCGGTGGCGGTCGAGATCGCCGCGGCGATCACAGTCTTCTTGCTGCGCAGCATTGCCATTACGAGGGAGTCCTCCTCATAGGCGGCGCGCGCCCTGGGTCGGGCGGCGCAACTGTGGGGGCGTGTGCGTGATCGCACACACAGCCGGGAGCGGTGCGTTCCGCTCTCGGCGCGAACAGCAGACTGGCGGCTCTACGGGCGTAGATCAAGGGAGTTGGCACCTTGACATGTGTCTGTCACATGCACGAAATCGAATGCCGGGGGAGCTCGTGGGGGTAGGTGCCGAGCCGGGGTGAATGTCCCCGGTTGCGGCGCTGCTTCCGGCCTCGCCCCCGATGCCCCTGGTGCCGAAAAACTATCAGCGCTAGTTTGGGGTGCGGACGACTAGCGGACGAGTACCTGAGGAGTGCGATGAAGGCCCACGACGGCATGTACATCGGCGGCGCCTGGCGGCCCGCCGTCGGCACGGACACGATCACGGTCCTGAACCCGGCCGACGAGCAGCCGATCGGCCAGGTCCCCGCGGGAACGGCACAGGACGTCGACGCGGCGGTGCGAGCCGCCCGCGAGGCCTTCCCCTCCTGGGCCGCCACCCCGCCCGCCGAGCGCGGCGCGCTCATCGGGGCGCTGCGTGACCAGTTGGTCGCCCGCAAGGACGAGATCGCCGAGACGGTGACGGCGGAGCTCGGCTCCCCGCTCCCGTTCTCGCAGATGGTGCACGCGGGCGTGCCGATCCTGGTCTCCGGTTCGTACGCCGACCTCGCGGCGACGTACGCCTTCGAGGAGAAGATCGGCAACTCCACCGTCTACCTGGAGCCGGTCGGCGTGGTCGGGGCGATCACGCCCTGGAACTACCCCCTCCACCAGATCGTCAACAAGGTGGCCCCCGCGCTCGCCGCGGGCTGCACGGTGGTCCTGAAGCCCGCCGAGGACACCCCGCTCACCGCCCAGCTCTTCGCCGAGGCCGCGCACGAGGCGGGCATCCCCGCCGGTGTCTTCAACCTGGTCACCGGGCTCGGCCCGGTCGCCGGCCAGGCGCTCGCCGAGCACGAGGACGTCGACCTGGTCTCCTTCACGGGGTCGACGGCGGTCGGCAAGCAGATCGGTGCGACGGCGGGCGCCGCCGTCAAGCGCGTGGCCCTGGAGCTCGGCGGCAAGTCCGCCAACGTCATCCTGCCCAGCGCCGACCTGACCAAGGCGGTCAAGGCGGGCGTCGCCAACGTCATGTCCAACTCCGGCCAGACGTGCAGCGCGTGGACCCGCATGCTGGTGGACTCCGCGCGGTACGACGAGGCGGTCTCGCTCGCGGCGGACGCCGCGGCCAAGTACGGCGCCCGCATCGGCCCCGTCGTCAACGCCAAGCAGCAGGCGCGCGTGCGGGGTTACATCGACAAGGGGGTCGAGGAGGGCGCCCGGGTGGTCGCCGGCGGCTCCGAATCCCCGCGCGAGCAGGGCTACTTCGTCCAGCCGACGGTCTTCGCCGACGTCACCCCCGAGATGACGATCGCCCAGGAGGAGATCTTCGGCCCGGTCGTCTCGATCATCAGGTACGAGGACGAGGACGAGGCCCTGCGGATCGCGAACGGCACCGTGTACGGCCTCGCGGGCGCGGTCTGGGCGGCCGACGACGCGGAGGCGATCGCGTTCGCCCGCCGCATGGACACCGGACAGGTCGACATCAACGGCGGCAGCTTCAACCCCCTTGCCCCGTTCGGGGGTTACAAGCAGTCGGGGGTGGGCCGTGAACTGGGTCCGCACGGGCTCGCGGAGTACCTCCAGACGAAGTCCCTCCAGTTCTGATCCCCCTTTTCCGTCCGCACCCAACTGATCCTCTCTCCGTCCGCGCCCAGTCCGCATCCAAGGAGTACGTCACCGTGGTCCGCGCCGCTGTTCTGCCCGCCGTCGGCTCTCCCCTGGAGATCACCGAGATCGACCTGCCCGAGCCGGGCCCGGGCCAGGTGCGGGTGCGCCTCGCCGCCGCCGGGGTCTGCCACTCCGACCTGTCCCTGACCAACGGCACGATGCGGGTGCCCGTGCCCGCCGTGCTCGGGCACGAGGGTGCGGGGACGGTCGTGTCCGTGGGCGAAGGGGTCACGCATGTCGCGCCGGGCGACGAAGTGATCCTCAACTGGGCGCCTTCCTGCGGAAGTTGTCACCCCTGCTCGCTCGGCGAGGTGTGGCTGTGCGTGAACGCGCTGGCCGGCGCCGCCGACGTGTACGCCAAGCGCGCGTCCGACGGCACCGACCTCCACCCGGGCCTGAACGTCGCCGCCTTCGCCGAGGAGACGGTGGTCGCGGGCAACTGCGTGCTGCCTGCCCCCGACGGCGTCCCGCTGACCGATGCGGCGCTGCTCGGTTGCGCCGTGCTCACCGGGTACGGCGCCGTGCACCACTCGGCGAAGGTCCGCGAGGGCGAGACGGTGGCGGTCTACGGGGTCGGGGGCGTGGGCCTCGCGACACTCCAGGCGGCACGGATCGCCGGTGCCTCGCAGATCATCGCGGTCGATGTCTCCCCGGAGAAGGAGGAGTTGGCGCGGTCGGCGGGGGCGACGGAGTACGTGGTCGCCTCCGAGAAGACGGCGAAGGACATCCGCAAGCTGACCGGCGGCCAGGGCGTCGACGTGGCGGTGGAGTGCGTGGGGCGCGCGGTGACGATCCGTACGGCCTGGGAGTCCACGCGCCGCGGCGGGCGTACGACGGTGGTCGGCATCGGCGGCAAGGACCAGCAGGTCACCTTCAACGCCCTGGAGATCTTCCACTGGGGCCGGACGCTCTCGGGGTGCGTGTACGGGAACTCGGACCCGGCGGTGGACCTGCCGGTCCTCGCCGGGCACGTCCGGGCGGGGCGCCTCGACCTGAGCGGCCTGGTGACCGACCGGATCGCGCTGGACGGGATCCCCGCGGCCTTCGAGAACATGGTGGCGGGCAAGGGCGGGCGGGCGCTGGTGGTGTTCTAGCCGCGCCGGGCCCTCGCGTGCTGCTGGACGCGGGCGCCTTGGTTGCCGTTATCACCGGCTTCGCCGAGTTCGTCCTCAAACGCCGGACGGGCTGAAAGATTCCGGCCGGGCTGGATATCTCCAGCCCGGCCGGCGTTCGGCCATCGCGAGAGAACCCTCTGCGTGAACCGTTGACCACATACCCACTGGTCGGTACGGTCCCTGCAATCACACGCCCACCCCCTGTCCCGTCCCCGGACCCACCGGAGTGTGCACCCGCATGGACCCCGCACCGTCCGCTCCCTCAGCGGCTCCCCACCCCGACTCCGCCCAGTCCGAGAAGCAGAGCCCGGCGGATCCCCACCGCCGCAAGGTGGCCACCGCGGCCGCCCTCGCCTCGGCCGTCGAGTGGTACGACTACTTCGTCTTCGGCATCGCCGCCGCCCTCGTCCTCGGCGACCTCTACTTCCCCTCCGGCAGCTCGTCCGCCGGAGTGCTCGCCGCGTTCGCCACCTTCGCCGTCGGTTTCCTGGCCCGCCCCATCGGCGGCATCATCGCGGGTCATCTCGGCGACCAGCGCGGCCGCAAGCCCATGCTGGTCCTCGCGCTGACCCTGATGGGCCTCTCCACCACGGGCATCGGCCTGCTCCCCACCTATGAGACGGTCGGCATCGCCGCGCCGATCCTCCTCGTCACCCTCCGCGTGTTCCAGGGCATCGCGGTCGGCGCGCAGTGGGGCGGCGCGATGCTGATGGCCACCGAGTACGCCCCCGAGGGCAAGCGCGGCCTCTACGGCAGCCTGGTCCAACTGGGCGTTCCCATCGGCGTGGTGACCGCCAACACGGTCTTCCTGGTCGCCGGGGCCGTCACCAGCGAGAGCACCTTCGAGGCATGGGGGTGGAGGGTGCCCTTCATGGTCGGCCTCCTCGTCCTCGTGCTCGCCTGGTACATCCACACGCGCGTGGAGGAGACACCGGAGTTCCGCGAGGCGGAGCGCACACTCGCCGAGAAGGAGAAGAGCCAGAAGGGCGCGGGCGGCGAAGGCGGCAACTCGCCCCTGCGCACCATCCTGCGCCACCACCTCGGCACGGTCTTCCTGGCGGGCGGCTCCTTCGCGGTGAACACCGCGACCTTCTACATCATCATCACCGGCGTCCTCGACTACACCACCCGCGAACTCGACATGAAACGCAGCGCGGTCCTCACCGTCTCGCTCTGCGTCAGCCTCACCCAGCTCGCCCTGATCCCGGCGTCCGCGGCGCTCTCCGACCGCATCGGGCGGCTGAGGATCTACGCCCTTGGTGCCGCGGGGCTCGCGGTCTGGGCCGTGCCGATGTTCCTGCTCATCGACACCGGTTCGCTGCTGTGGCTGTCCGTCGGCACCTTCGTGACCAGCTGTTTCCTCAGCATCATGTACGGGCCGCAGGCCGCGCTCTTCGCGGAGCTGTTCACGGCGGAGATGCGCTACACCGGAGCCTCGCTCGGCTACCAGATCGCGGCCGTGTTCGGCGGCGGGCTCGCGCCGTTCGTGATGGTGCTGCTCCTGGAGGCGACGGGCACGTCGATGGCCGTCGCCGTGTACATCATCGGCCTCGCGGTGATCGCCCTGATCTCCATCAAGGTGCTTGCGGGGCGGGCGAGTTCCCGCTGACGGCACCGGCCGTCGGCGACACGTCCGGCGCCGTCACGTCCGACGGCGCCGGATGCGTCGTACGCAGCCGCGAGAAGGACCTGGCCGCCGCCAGGAACGCGAGCGTCGTCAGGACGAACGGCCAGGTGAACGTGTGGCCGCCGGACGGCGCGAGGAGCGCCGACATCGCCGCGCTGACGGCGGTCGCGGTGGCCGCGCCCACCGTCGCGTACGCGAGCGTCGCGCCCCGCGCCGGGAGGAAAACGCCGCACAGCGCGAGCGCGACGAGCACCGAGTTGTATCCCATCGTGCCGTCCGCGATCTGCGCGGCCGGCGCCCCGAGTGCCCACGCCGAACCGATCCCGACCGCGCTGCCGAGGCACGCCACGGCCCCCGCGCGACGGCTCGCCACGAAGAGGCCCACGAGCAGCACCGCGCCGACGTACCACTGCGGCATGAAGAAGATCTGGGCGAAGTCCGCGAAGAACGCCCGTGCCAGGTCGTCGAGTTGGAGGGATGTGGGACCCGTCGCCGCGCGCGTCAGTGCGGCCAGGGCGTCCCCGTGGTGCCAGACCCGCTCGAAGCCGGGTGCCGCGATCGTCGTCGCGCTCGCGAGCAGGCAGTACGGCAGCGTGAGCGAGGGCAGGTCCCAGACGGCGAGGAGGTTGACGGCCGCCGCCGTGACGACCGTGACCACCACGCAGCCCGCGAGGGCGAGCGCGGCCGTGGAGAGGTGTCCGGCGCCGAGGAACACGGCGAAACACAGCGCGGTGAGGCAGGCGTTGAAGCCTTCGAGGCCGGTCGACACGCGGTCGTGCGCCGCACCGAGGAGTCGCGCCGTGGCCGTGCCGACGGCCGTTCCCGCCAGGCCGTAGAGGCCGTACTGCCAGCCCGCGGCGAAGAGCGCCACGCAGAAGATGGCCCCTGCCGCCGCGCTGGGCAGGAAGGTGACCTGCGCCTGGCCGCGCAGGACGTGAGCGGCGAAGGGCAGGGCCCCAAGTGGCTCGCGCCTGCCATCCGTTGAGTGCCGCACGGCTCACTCCCGTGTTACGTCCATGTTTCACCCGACAAGACAGATGCACCTTACATCTACTTATCGGGTGCGGCGATACCGAGGTGCGTCTCCAGGGCCAGGGCCCCCGCCGGTGTCACCTTGACCGCCCGCTCCGAACCGATCCGCACGCACCACCCGGCGTCAAGAGCGTGGCGGCACAGCGCCGCGCCCGCGACCCCCGCCAGATGCGGCCTGCGCTCCGTCCAGTCGAGGCAGGCGCGGGCCAGCGGGCGCCTGCCGGTGCGCTCCAGGGCGATGCCCAACTGCCCGAACCAGCCGACCCCTTGGTCGGTCAGGGCGAACCCCGTGTCCTGCCGCAGCAGCCCGCGCTCCGTCATCGCCCGGGTGATCGTGATCCCCAAGTGGCCCGCCAGGTGGTCGTAACAGGTGCGCCCGCGCGCCATCGCCCCGCTCGCACTGGACTCCCGCAGCGTGCGCGGCGGCCTGGCCGCGGCCCCGCCCGGCCGCACGTACGCGGTCAGATCCTCGACCAGCTGTGCCACCCGCGCGTCGGCCAGGCGGACATAGCGGTGCCGCCCCTGCCGTTCCTCGGTGAGCAGCCCTCCCGCGACCAGCTTCCCCAGGTGCTCGCTCAGCGTGGAGGCGGCGACCCCCGCGTGCCGCGCCAGCTCGCCCGCGGTCCAGGCCCGGCCGTCGAGCAGCGCGAGCAGGCAGGCGGCGCGCGTCTCGTCGGCGATGAGCCCGGCGAGCGCGGCGAGGCGTGGGGTGGCGGGATCCGTCATGGCTCAAGGATGCGACGGGAACGGTTCGGTGCACACCGAAGAGTCCTCCGGCGGCCGCAGGACCGTCATCCGATGGGCGCCGTCACCTGCGCGTACTGGAGCGCGAGCCCGTCGAGCAGTGCCCGCAGGCCCGTCTCGAAGGCCCGCTCGTCGATCTCCTGCTGGCGCTCGGCCAGGAGGTGGGCCTGGCCCAGGTGCGGATAGTCGGCCGGGTCGTAGGCGGTCTCGTCGTCCACGAAGCCGCCGGCGAAGGAGCCGAGGGCCGAGCCCATGATGAAGTACCGCATCAGCGCGCCGATCGACGTGGCCTGCGCGGCGGGCCAGCCCGCGTCGACCATCGCGCCGAACACCGCGTCCGCGAGCCGCAGTCCGGCCGGGCGGCGGCCAGGGCCGCTCGCGAGCACCGGAACGATGTTGGGGTGCAGGGTGAGCGCCGCGCGGTAGGAGACGGCCCAGTCGTGCAGCGCCGTACGCCAGTCGCGCTCGTCGGCGGCCTCGAACATCGACAGGTCGACCTGCGCGCTCACCGAGTCCGCGACCGCCTCCAGGATCTCGTCCTTCGTGCGGAAGTGGTTGTAGAGCGAGGGTCCGCTGACCCCGAGCTCGGCGGCGAGGCGTCGTGTCGAGACGGCGGCGAGGCCCTCGGAGTCCACGAGCGCGCGCGCCGTCTCGACGATGCGATCTCTGCTGAGGAGGGGCTTGCGCGGTCGGGCCATGCGGCACATAGTAGGGCTGCCGTAAGAAACTAGCAGTGCTAATTTAAATCCGGCCCGAAGACCGGTCCCCAGCGTCGATCCGAAGAGGTGCCCCCGATGAATCTGGAGCTCAGCGAGGAGCAGTCCGCCGTCCGGCAGCTGGCCAAGGACTTCGTGGCCCGCGAGATCGCCCCGCACGTCATCGAGTGGGACCGCGCCGAGAGCGTCGACCGGTCCATCGTGAAGAAGCTCGGCGAGGTCGGTTTCCTCGGGCTCACCGTCGACGAGGAGTACGGCGGCTCGGGCGGCGACCACCTCGCCTACTGCCTGGTGACCGAGGAGCTGGGGCGCGGCGACTCGTCCGTGCGCGGCATCGTGTCGGTCTCCCTTGGGCTCGTGGCCAAGACCATCGCGTACTGGGGGAGCGAGGAGCAGAAGCGGCAGTGGCTGCCGGGGCTCACCTCCGGGGAGCTCGTCGGCTGCTTCGGGCTCACCGAGCCGGGCACCGGATCCGACGCGGGGAACCTCTCGACGAAGGCCGTGCGCGACGGCGGCGACTACGTCATCAACGGCTCCAAGATGTTCATCACGAACGGCACCTGGGCCGATGTCGTGCTCCTCTTCGCGCGCACGAACGACGCCCCCGGGCACAAGGGCGTCTCCGCCTTCCTCGTGCCCACCGACACCCCGGGCCTGAGCCGCCGCACGATCCACGGCAAGCTCGGCCTGCGCGGCCAGGCCACCGCCGAGCTGGCCCTCGAAGACGTCCGTGTCCCGGCGTCGGCCATGATGGCGCCCGAGGGCAAGGGCTTCTCGGTCGCCATGTCGGCGCTGGCCAAGGGGCGGATGTCGGTCGCCGCCGGGTGCGTGGGCATCGCCCAGGCCGCCCTCGACGCGGCGGTGACGTACGCGACCGAGCGCGAGCAGTTCGGCAAGGCCATCGCGGGGCACCAGCTGGTGCAGGAGCTGATCAGCGACATCGCGGTGGACGTGGACGCCGCGCGCCTGCTGACCTGGCGGGTCGCCGACCTCATCGACCGCGGGCAGCCCTTCACCACGGAGTCCTCCAAGGCCAAGCTGTTCGCATCGGAGGCCGCGGTGCGCGCCGCCAACAACGCGCTTCAGGTCTTCGGCGGTTACGGCTACATCGACGAGTACCCCGCGGGCAAACTGCTGCGCGACGCCCGCGTGATGACCCTCTATGAAGGCACGAGCCAGATCCAGAAGCTGGTCATCGGGCGGGCGCTGACAGGGGTTTCGGCCTTCTGAGCGCGCCGGTTGCGCAGGTGACCTGAGTACGGGAGCTGAGTACGGGAGCGGATGTGGCGCCGCCGCTCCCGGGCGAGGCTCTGATCATGAGTGAGACACCGGTCAAGCAGCAGAGCACCACCGCCTACTACGGTCAGGCGGTCGCGTCGTTCGCCGTGGCGCTCGGCGCGACGGCGGTCGGCATCTACAGCCTCGACGTCAGCGGCTGGATCCGCGCCTTCCTCGCCATTTCCGTCCTGTACCTGACGACGTCCGCGTTCACCCTCGCCAAGGTGATCAGGGACAGACAGGAGGCGGACCAGCTCGTCAGCCGCGTGGACCAGGCCCGTCTGGAGAAGATTCTCGCCGAACACGACCCGTTCAAGCCGGTGGCCTGACCGGCGTCCTAAGCGCTTGCTCACCGTCAGGGGTATGGTGTCCCTCCCGACCGGCGGAAGGAGTGGGCGATGAGCACGGCGGAGAAGACCGAGGGCGATGACCTGCCATGGGGCGAGGTCACGCCTGATGCGGCGCGGCGGCTGCTGATCGCCGCCGTCGAGGCCTTCGCCGAGCGTGGGTACCACGCGACGACGACCCGGGACATCGCGGGCCGCGCCGGCATGAGCCCGGCGGCGCTCTACATCCACTACAAGACCAAGGAAGAGCTGCTCCACCGCATCAGCAGGATCGGCCACGACAAGGCCCTGCTGGTCCTGCGCACCGCGGCCGACGGTCCGGGCAGCGCGGCGGAGCGCCTCGCGGAGGCCGTGCGCTCCTTCGTCCGCTGGCACGCCGACCACCACACCACCGCGCGCGTGGTCCAGTATGAGCTGGACGCGCTCGGCGAGGAGCACCGCACGGAGATCGTCGCGCTGCGCCGTCAGTCGGACGCCGCCGTGCGGGACATGATCAACGACGGGGTGCGGGACGGGGAGTTCGACGTCCCCGACGTGCCGGGCACCACGCTGGCCGTGCTCTCGCTCTGCATCGACGTGGCCCGCTGGTTCAACGTCGCGGGCCACCGGACGCCCGACGAGGTCGGCGCGCTCTACGCCGACCTCGTGCTGCGGATGGTGGGTGCTCAGGAGCGGGTCTCCTGAGCCCCGGAGCTCCGAAGCTCCCGGGCGCCCTCAGAAGTAGTAGCGGGAGACCGACTCCGCGACGCAGGCGGGCTTCTCGCTGCCCTCGCGCTCGACGGTGACCACGGCGGTCACCTGCACGCCGCCGTCCTTGGTCTGCTCGACCTCCTTGAGCACGGCGGTCGCCCGCACCCGGGAGCCCGAGGGGACGGGGGAGGGGAAACGGACCTTGTTGGTGCCGTAGTTGACACCCATCTTCATGCCCTCGACCCGCATGACCTGCGGCACCAGGCTCGGCAGCAGCGACAGCGTCAGATAGCCGTGCGCGATGGTCGTCTTGAAGGGGCCCTGCGCCGCCTTCTCCGCGTCCACGTGGATCCACTGGTGGTCGCCCGTTGCGTCGGCGAACAGGTCGATCCGCTTCTGGTCGACCTCCAGCCAGTCGCTGTGTCCCAGCTGCTCGCCGACCCCGGCACGCAGGTCGTCCGGCGACGCGAAGATCCTCGGCTCTGCCATGTCCCTGGCCTCCTCAAAGTATTCGAACTAAGCGCTTGCTCAGCATGCTGTGTGCGCCGACGTGTGTCAACGGACCAGTCATCCATGGCCGACGGAGCAGCCATTAGGGTGTGAGGGGTGCCCCAGATCCCAGAGAAGATCCACGAGCTCACGGTCGGCCAGTTGTCGGCCCGCAGCGGCGCGGCCGTGTCCGCCCTGCACTTCTACGAGTCCAAGGGCCTGATCTCCAGCCGCCGCACGTCGGGCAACCAGCGCCGCTACCACCGTGACGCGCTGCGCCGCGTGGCCTTCGTGCGCGCCGCCCAGCGCGTCGGCATCCCCCTCGCCACGATCCGCGAGGCACTCGACTCGCTCCCCGAGGAGCGCACCCCCACCCGCGAGGACTGGGCGCGCCTGTCGGAGACCTGGCGCTCGGAACTGGACGAGCGCATCAATCAGTTGGGCCGTCTGCGCGATCACCTCACGGACTGCATCGGCTGCGGCTGTCTCTCCCTGGAGACGTGCGTGCTGTCCAACCCGGACGACGTCTTCGGCGATCGCCTCACCGGCTCCCGTCTGTTGGTGGAGCGGCGGCCTCGGACTTAGTGGTCTCGGGCGCTGCGGCCTCGGGTGCCGTGGTCTTGGGTGCCGTGGTCTCTGGTGCCGTGACCTCGGGCCGTTCGCGTGGCCCCAGGTGGCGGAAGGCCGCGCTCAGGATCACCGCGGCGAGCGCCCCCGCCGCCACCCCGCTGCCGAAGATCGTGTGCGCCCAGGGCGGCAGCGGTGCGTACAGGCCGGGGGTCATCACCGGCAGCAACCCCACGACCAGGGCGAGGGCGACGACGATGCTGTCGGTGCCGTGCGTGAGGTCGACCCGGGAGAGCATGCTGAAGCCGAGCACGGCGATCACCGCGTAGATGACCAGGCCCGCGGCGCCGACCACCGGCTCCGGGATGGCGGCGAGCAGTCGTGTCAGCGGGGTGAGGAGACCGCAGACGACGAGCAGCACGCCTGCGCCTGCCGTGACGAACCGGCTGCGTACGCCCGTCAGTTGGACGATGCCGATGTTCTCGGCGCTGGTCACCATCAGCGACGTACCGAAGACACCGGCGCCCAGCGAGACGAGGGCGTCGGCGCGGGCGATGCGCGGTACGTCCCTGCCCGCGTCCGGGGTGCGGCCGACCGCCTCGCTGTTGAGCACCGTCTGCCCGGTCGCCTCGGCGAGCGAGGCGAGCGCGAAGACGAGCAGCGGGATCGCGGCGAGCAGGTCGAAGTGCGGGGCGCCGTAGGGGAACGGGTCCGGCAGCGCGAACGCGGCGCCGGACGCGAGATGGATGTCCGTGCCGAGGAGGAGCGCGATGGCGGTGCCGCCCACGAGGCCCAGGAGGACCGCCATCTGCCGCCATACGCCCCGCAGGACGAGGAAGAGGACCGCGATGACGCCGAGCGTCGCGAAGCCGGGGCCGGGGCCCGACGCCACCATCGGCGCGGTCACCTTGACCATGTTGATGCCGATCAGGACGACGGTCGTCCCCATCACCAGGGGCGGGAACAGCCGCACGATGCGGCCGTAGAAGGGCAGTACGCAGATCAGGAAGGCGGCGGCGACGAGCACGGACCCCGATGCCGTCGCGGGCCCGTACTCCTTCCCGATCTGCAGGAAGATCGCCACCGCGGCCCCGCCCGGCAGCATCAGGAACGGCAGCCGGGCGCCGACACGCAGCGCCCGCACGCCGAGTGACTGGAGAAGCGCCCCGATGCCGCACAGCACCAGCGTGGCGCTGAGCAGCGATGCCGTCTGGGCGGCGGTCAGGCGCAGCGTCGTGCCGATCAGGATCACCGAGGAGACCGGGGCCGCGATCCCGGCGAGCAGGTGCTGGAGGGCGAGCGGCGCGAGACGGGGCAGCGGGAGGCGCTCGTCGACGGGGGCGACCGCGGGGGCCACGGGGGTCACGGGGGCGACCATGGGGGTCAGCCCTTTGCTGGTGCGGGCGTCGGTGCGGGCGTCGGGGTGGGCGTGAGCCAGGGGAGTTCGGACGCGGCGTAGCGGTAGGCGCGGAAGACGGCGTTGGGTTCGGAGGGGAAGAGCTTGCGGACTTCCTCCTCTTCATAGCCGCCGAAGAACGGCACGACGTACTCCCAGCACAGATAGCCGTCCGCGGTGACCTCGAAGAGGCGGCCCGCGGGGGAGTCGGTGATCAGGGTGTTGCCGTTCGGCAGGCGCTGGGCGCTGCCCATGAAGGGCGCGAAGAACGCTTCGCGTGCCGGGTCGTGGTACTCCCAGACGACCTTTCCGCTCGACCGCTCGATCTCGATGACCCGGCTGAACGGCACGTCCCAGTGCGGACGGAAGACGCCGTTGTCGAAGACGAGGAAGTTGCCGTTCGGCAGTTCGGTGGGGCAGTGCTGCTGGGAGACGACGCCGGGCTCGGAGCGCCAGATGATGTCGCCCGTCTCGCGGGATATGACGACGACGGCGGAGACCGAGCGGAAGCTGGCGAGGATGTTGCCGTCGCTCGTCGGCAGGACGCTGTTGATCAGGGGGTAGTGCTCGCGGGCGTAGTCCGGGTGGAGGGGGAAGTCCGCGCGGCCGAGGTGCTCGGAGACCTTCCACTCCCAGGTGGTGTTCCCCTCGGCGTCGACTTCGACGATGGTGTCCGCCCATACGGTGCCGCGGCCGGCGTCGGATCCGGCCTCGGATCCGGGCACGCCGCCTTGTACGGCTGCCGCGTCCGCGCCGGTGAGGGGTTCGAGGGCGGTGTAGAGGAGCCGCCCGTCGCCGTAGTGGTGCGCGTCGTGGTGCTGGTAGCGGTCGCGGTGCTCGCGCAGGACCGTGCCGTCCGGGGCGATCTCCTGCATGATCCCGCCGCGGTACTTGTGCCACATGGGGAAGAGCGCGGGCTCGTCGGGCAGTACGCCGCTGTAGGCGAGGTTCCCGTTCGGCAGGATCCGTGCGTGGCGTCCTGGGCGGTGCGGGAGGTTCCACTGGTGGGCGATGTCGCCGTGGGCGTCGATGAGGTAGACCTCGCCGTTGCCGGTGAGCGGCGCGAAGAGGGTGTAGCCGCCGTAACTGGCGTCCTCGTCCAGGGCCATCAGGCCGGTGCCGCGGCGGCGGCGCTGATTCTGGTCCACGGGGGGCATGGGTGAGTCCTTTCGCTGTCCGATACTCGCTGTCGGCTGCTTAAGTTTCTTAAGCAGCGCGAAAGAAGTTAACTCAAGGGATAGGCTCAGCGATATGGGTACGACTGAATCGAGCGAGTCGAGTGAGGCGGGCGAGCCGAGTGGCGCGAGCGAGGCGGGCACTCCGCGGATCGGTCCCGGGATTCGCAGGCTTCGCCGCGCCCTGGATCTGACGCTGGCCGATGTGGCGGCGCGGGCGGGGGTGTCGGCGCCGTTCCTCAGCCAGGTGGAGAACGGCCGCTCCCGGCCCAGCATGGGATCCCTGCAGCGCATCGCCGACGCCCTGGACACGACGGCCGTCCAGCTCCTGGCCGCGGCGGATCCGCCGCGGCCGGTGGATGTGGTGCGCGGCGGATCGGCTTCCGTGAGGGAGGGGGAGGGGGAGGGGGCGCGCGAGGCCCGGATGCGGCCGCTGGTCCGGGGTCATCAGCGGCTGCACGCGCTGGAGTTCACCGGGGACCACGACTGGGGTCGCGAGTACCGCCACCGCAACGACGAGATCCTGTACGTGGCCGATGGCTCGGCCGAGGTGGAGGCGGACGGCTCCGTGTACCGCCTGGAACGGGGCGACACGCTGTACTGCGCGGCCGAACTGCCGCACCGCTGGCGCCCGTTGGAGGAGGGGACGCGGGTGTTGGTCGTCGGGATCGCGGACGGGGTGAGGGTGGTGGACGACAGGGGGTGCTGAGGTGCGGGCCGGTGCCCGGGGCGGTGCGGGGCTGTCTTGGGGGCGGGGCCGCGCCGGTATGTCCGTCCTCGCTATCGTCCGGTGGCCGCAGAGCTACTTCGCTGCTGGAGCGCCGCGAACCGTGCTCCGGGCAGACATACCGGCACGTCCCCTCACGAGCGCTGCCGACTGCGAGTCCGTGGGGCACGGGGTCCCACGGCTACGGGCCCACCCCGCGGGTACGTCCCCCACCCACCCCATTCGCGTACGACTCCCCACCCACCCCGTGTTGGTTGCGTCCCTCCCACCGGCCTTGTGTCGGTTCCGCTCCCCACCCACCCCACTCTTGTACGACTCCCCACCCACCCCGTGTCGGTTGCGTCCCCCCCCCACCGGCCTTGTGTCGGTTCCGCTCCCCACCCACCCCACTCTTGTACGACTCCCCACTCACCCCGTGTCGGTTCCGCCCCCTCCCGCGGGCCTTGTGTCGGTTCCGCTCCCCACCCACCCCACTCTTGTACGACTCCCCACCCACCCCGTGTCGGTTGCGTCCCTCCCACCGGCCTTGTGTCGGTTCCGCTCCCCACCCACCCCACTCTTGTACGACTCCCCACCCACCCCGTGTCGGTTGCGTCCCCCCCCACCGGCCTTGTGTCGGTTCCGCTCCCCACCCACCCCACTCTTGTACGACTCCCCACTCACCCCGTGTCGGTTGCGTCCCCCCACCGGCCCTGTGTCGGTTCCGCTCCCCACCCACCCCATTCGCGTACGACTCCCCACCCACCCCGTGTCGGTTGCGTCCCCCACCCGCCCTGTGTCGGTTCCGCTCCCCACCCACCCCACTCTTGTACGACTCCCCACCCACCCCGTGTCGGTTGCGTCCCCCCCCACCGGCCTTGTGTCGGTTCCGCTCCCCACCCACCCCACTCTTGTACGACTCCCCACTCACCCCGTGTCGGTTCCGCCCCCTCCCGCGGGCCTTGTGTCGGTTCCGCTCCCCACCCACCCCACTCTTGTACGACTCCCCACCCACCCCGTGTCGGTTGCGTCCCCCCACCCGCCCTGTGTCGGTTCCGCTCCCCACCCACCCCCTGCGATGCGGAACACCCCACCCCACTCACCCCTTGTCGCTGCGGGGCAATCGGGTGGGTGGGCGGGAAAGCTTGTTCGTTCAGGGGCGGATGCGGGGTAATGGGCGGGTGGGTGGGAGAGGCCCGTTCGGCGGAACGCCCGCCGGGGCGGGTGAGACCAGGCGCCCACCCCGGCAGCGGGGTACACCGCTACTCGTACTCCGTGCCACCCTTCCGCGTCAGGTACGCGGGACTGACCGCCTTCGCGATGGCGCGACCCCCCGTCACGGGCGAGTACCGCTCGGCCGCAGGGCGGATCACGACCCCCTCGCGCAGATGCAGGGCGCAGCCCGACACCGTCTCGCGGCCCGTGGCGGTCTCCAGGACGCGGGAGGCGTCGTACGGGCCCTCGTACAGGCGCGGGACCAGGGGGAGTTCACCGGCGAGCACGGCCGCCGGGTCCAGCCAGCGCACCTCACCGTCGATCTCCGCGCTCACGTCGAAGACCGCGTACCCCAGCGTCTCCCGACGACCGTCCGCGCCGTAGGCGAGATCCTGCACCCCCGCCCCGTACACCTCGCCGAAGACGCCCACCCGGCGCGCCCCGAGCCGCTCGGCCAGCGCCGCCGCCACCGCCGCGACCCCGTGGCCGTGGACCGCGCGCCAGTAGAGATTGCGCGGATCCTCCTTCAGCGCGAGGGACTTGGAACCGAAGCCCTTCGACGAGACGTGCACCCGGCCGCCCCCGCCCCCGCCCCCGCCCCCGCCCCCGTCCGCGACGTACGTCAGCAGGCAGGCGGAGCCGTGCAGCTTCTCCGTGACGACCACCGGTTCGCCGGGCGCGAAGATGTCCGGGTAGCGCTGGATGTTCTCGATGTCGACCCACGGCAGCAGATCCGGTGCGGACTCCACGTCACCGTTCATGGTGGGCGGGATCGGGGGCACCCACTTGGCCACGCCCAACCGCTCCGCGAAGTCCGTGCCCCGCGCCGCCGCCCGCGCCAGGTCGACCTCCGCGAGCGCACGCGGCCGGCACACGATGCCCTGTGACAGCTCGCCCCGCAGCCGTACCGCCTTCACCCGGTCCGACTTGCCGCCCGCGAGCCGGCCCGTGAGCCCCAACTCCTCGATCAGGGGCGCGGGAAGCACGGACTGCTCGGGGATGTAGAGCGCCACGTCCCCGGTGCGGTACGCGCCCTTCGCGACGACCGCGCGGTACAGGCCCACCTGGGCCAGTTCGAGGGCGTCGGCGTTGGGATGCTCATGGATGGTCAGTACTTCTGCGGTCACGCGCAGCGTCGACATGGGACGGGCTCCTGGGTTCTACGACGGTCATCGACGTCCACTGTGCCGACGACAAAGCGCTGGAGCGATCCAATATGCGACTGGTAGCGTCTCGCCGCCCCCTCAGGAGAGCGGCCTGCTCAGCAGGGAGAACGCCGCCGCCACCAACTCGGCGTTGGACGCGGCCCGTTCCCCGTCCGGCAGGACCAGCGTGTCCTCAAGGCCGATGCGCGTCGCGAGCCCCAGCCGTCCCGCGAGCCGCAGTACCGGCCAGGTGCCGCCCTCCTCGCCGTGCAGCAGGACGGGGCGGCCGTGCGCCCGTCCGATGGCGGCGAGGAGAGCGCGGGCCGAGTCGCGGGCCGTCGCGGGGTCGGGGTCCGTCACCTCCGCGAGGACCCGCAGGACCCGCGGTCCGAGCGCGGACGCCGTGAACCGTTCCGCGCTGTCCGTGCCGGACCAGATGCCCGCCTCCACGCCCACGCCCCGGTCCAGGAGCGCCCCGGCCACCGCTTCCGCGCCCGGCTCGTGCCAGTTGACCGACGCGTGGTCGGGCAGCACCGTCCACGCGCGGATGTGGGCGACCCGCTCGGCCGGGTCCGGTTCGGCCCAGGCTCCCGTGGTCACCCCGACCGGGACGGAGGTCACGGACCGGACGGCTTCCAGCGCGGCCGCAACCGCGCGTGGCGCCAACGTGTCTTGTCCACAAGGGGTCTTGGGGTGTACATGGACATCCCGGGCGCCGACCGCGACAGCCTCTGCCGCGGACTCGGCCATCGCCCCGGGGGACAACGGGATCAACGCACCATCGCCCGCGCCGCGGGCGCCGTTCAGACATACCTGCATCACCACAGGACAGCACAGACGACGACACGCAGGGGGAGCGCCGATGGGAATCGCCATCTGTTCGTTGAAGTGGGACTCCGCGCGCACGGGCCGACAGAAGATCACGTACGACAGCGACGGCTACCACCTCGTACGGTTTCCGTACGCGGACACCGAGGAGTCGTACGACCCGTGGCACATGCACGACCCGAGCAAGGGCAGCACGAACCCCTCGCAGTTCCCCGACGCCCGGTCCGGGCTCATCTGGCCGAGCCACGACGGCTGGGGCACCCTGTCGGCGATGATCTTCTGGGAGCCGGACAGCCGGCCCACCGAGTACCGCGCCCGCTACGTGCGCGACCCCCTCGGCGGCTCCACGGGGTACGACTCGACGGCCACCACCGACTGGGTGCCCACCAAGGGCGGGCAGTACCGGACGCACACCTGGCAGATGTTCGTGCACCCGCAGACACCGGTCGGCCTGAAGATATCGGCACGCGGCGCGGGTGACGTGAAGATCGCCGCGCCGCTCATGTTCGCCGAGTTCAAGCTGGCCATCCAGTGGGACGTCGCGACACCTTAGGTCCTCTCGCCCTGGCCGCCACGGCGGCCGGACGTCACGCCGAGACCAGCGGCCGTTCCCGCCGTGCCCGCGCCCGTGCCATCGCGGCGGGCGTGAGCACCGGGGCCGGCACCACGATGCCGCAGCCCGTGCAGACGGCGCCCGAGGAAGGCTCGTGCGCCAGGCCGTGTGTCCAGACGAGATCGGACTGCGCGCACACCGGGCAGACCGTGCCCGGCTCACGCTCGAGCGCCGCTATGAGCCGACGCAGTACCTCGGCGAGTGATGCGGCGGGGTGGACGCCGGGGTCGTCGCACCAGGCGACCCCGCACCCTCCCCAGGTGCAGCGGTGCCAGTCGTCCACGCTGCCGGGGCTGCGGAGCCCGTCGTGCTTCTCCTTGCGGCGGCGCTCGGCGAAGCCCTCCTCGTAGGCGAGCCAGACCGCCCGCGCCGCTTCCAGTTCATCCAGCGCGGCCACGAGCCGCGCCGGGTCGGGCGACCGGTCCTCGGGCCCGAAGCCCGCCCGGGAGCACAAATGGTCCCAGGTCGCCCGGTGGCCGTAAGGGGCGAACCTCTCCAGGCACTTGCGCAGCGAGTACCGTCGCAGTGCCAAATCGCTCAGCGGATCACGCACCTGTCTCGCGAGACTCCGGAATCCGGCCATCGCCCTGCACCTCCGTCGCACGTTCTCGGACGTTGCCGAGTAGACGTATCGACACGCGATTCGGCTCCCTTGTGGCCCATCCGATTTCAGATGGCTGTCATCAGACCCGCGATGTGGAGCTCTGAGCAGTGCTGATGTGGCGATTCTGGAAAGGCGACGCATGTTCATCTTCCGGGTTCGGCAACCCGCCAGTAACCTCCGCCCCAACTCCCTCCCACAGGAGCACAAGCGGAGCCCAGAGGAGCACACATGCGACAGCGCATCGTCCGGCTCAGAACCCTCACCGCCACGGCGGCGCTCGCGCTCGCCGCGGGTCTCCTCGCGCCGCAGCCGGGGACGGCCGCCGCCGACGAGCCGCCACCGGCGACCGACTACTGCGGGGCGCAGTGCGCGGACGTCCTGCCGCCCGGCGCGAACGGCAACGCCACACTCGCCGAGATCCTCAGCCACCGGGTGTTCGGCACCCAACCCGCGCACGCGAACGACCAGTTGGGCCCGTACGACGCGCTCTCCTCCGGCTATCAGTCCCTCACCGACGACAAGCTGACGGAGTTCTTCAACGACGCCTCGTTCGGCGTCCGCGACGGCCAGATCGCCTCCGTCACCAAGCCGCGCGACGACGTGACGATCACCCGGGACAAGAAGTACGGCATCCCGCACATCAAGGGCAGCACGCGCTATGGCACCGAGTTCGGCGCGGGCTTCGCGGCCGGGCAGGACCGGCTCTGGCTCATCGATCTGTTCCGGCACATCGGCCGCGGCGAGCTGACCTCGTTCGCGGGCGGCGCGCTCGCCAACCAGGGCCTGGAACAGCAGTTCTGGCCACAGGCGCCGTACACGGAGAAGGATCTGGAGAAGCAGGTCGAGTACATCAGGTCGACCCAGGGCGAGCGCGGCAAGCAGGCCATGGAGGACGCCCAGGCTTACATCGACGGCCTCAACTCCTACCGGGTGAAGTCCAAGAACGGCCGCTACTTCCCCGGTGAGTACGTCCTGACCGGCAAGATCGACGCGATCACCAACATCGGCGAGATCGAGCCCTTCAAGATCACCGACATGATCGCCCTCGCGTCCGTCGTCGGCGGCCTCTTCGGCAACGGCGGCGGCGGAGAGGTCGAATCGGCTCTCTCCCTCCTGAAGTCCCAGGAGAAGTACGGCGTGGAGAAGGGCACGAAGGTCTGGGAGTCCTTCCGCGCCCGCAACGACCCCGAGGCCGTCCAGACCATCCACGACGGCACGAGCTTCCCCTACGCGGGCAAGCCCAAGGACGCGCGCGGCACCGCGATGCCCGACGCGGGCTCGGTCGAGCGCGAACAACTCGTCTACGACCGGGAAGGCGGCGCCAAGACGGCGGCCAAGGACCCGGTCAAGGCGCCCAAGAAGCTCAAACCGCTCCAGGGGATGTACGACGACGGCGTGCTGCCCGGCGACCTGTTCCAGCAGGACGGCCACAAGAAGGGCATGTCGAACGCCCTCCTCGTCTCCGGGAAGCACACCGCGAGCGGCAACCCGGTCGCCGTCTTCGGGCCGCAGACCGGCTACTTCGCGCCTCAACTCCTCATGCAGCAGGAGCTTCAGGGCCCCGGCATCAGCGCGCGCGGCGTCTCCTTCGCGGGCGTCGGCATGTACGTCCAGCTGGGGCGCGGTCAGGACTACGCCTGGTCGGCCACGTCCGCCGGGCAGGACATCACGGACACGTACGCCGTCGAGCTCTGCGAACCGGGCGGCGGCGCCCCCACGAAGCAGTCCACCCACTATCTCCACCACGGCACCTGCACCCCCATGGAGAAGCTGGAGCGCAAGAACGCCTGGAAGCCGACCCTCGCCGACTCCACGGCCGCGGGCTCCTACCGCATGCAGGTCTTCCGCACGAAGTACGGCGTCGTGACGCACCGCGCGAACGTCGAGGGCAAGCCCGTCGCGTACGTCTCGCTGCGCTCCACCTACCGCCACGAGGCCGACTCGATCATCGGCTTCCAGATGCTCAACGACCCGACGTACGTCAAGGACGCGTCGACCTTCAAGAAGGCCGCCCAGAACATCAGCTACGCCTTCAACTGGTTCTACGCCGACTCGCGCGACACGGCGTACTACAACAGCGGCGCCAACCCGCAGCGCGCCAAGGACATCGACCCCGCCCTGCCCGTCAAGGCCCAACAGGCCTACGAATGGCAGCACTTCGACCCGGAGAACAACACCTCGGCACAGACGCCACCGGCCGAGCACCCGCAGTCCGTCAACCAGGACTACTACATCTCCTGGAACAACAAGCAGGCCAAGGACTTCAGCACGGCGGGCTTCGGCATCAGCGCCGTGCACCGCGGTGACCTGCTCGACGGACGGGTGAAGAAGCTCACCGAGGAGGGCGGTGTCACGCGGGCCTCGCTGACCCAGGCCATGTCCGAGGCGGCCGTGACCGACCTGCGCGGCGAACAGGTGCTTCCCGAACTCCTCAAGGTGGTGCGGAGCAAGCCGATCACCGACCCCCAACAGGCCAAGGCGGTGCAGCAGTTGGAGGCCTGGCGCAAGGCCGGGGCGCAGCGCAACCAGACGGCGGCCGGCTCCAAGACGTACGCCCATCCCGACGCCGTACGCATCATGGACGCCTGGTGGCCCCTCCTGATCGAGGCCGAGTTCAAGCCGGGCATGGGCAAGGAGCTGTACGACGCGCTGACGGCGCAGCTCGGCACCGACGAGTCACCGTCCGCCGGGCACGGCCCGACCGGGGCGCACGCCGGATCGGCCTTCCAGTACGGCTGGTGGGGCTTTGCGGACAAGGACCTGCGGTCCGTGCTCGGGCAGCCCGTCGAGGGCGAGCTGGGCGACGCGTACTGCGGCGAGGGGAAGCTGGACGCCTGCCGTGACGCGCTCCTTGCCACCCTGACACAGGCCGTGGCCAAGCCCGCGACCGAGGTCTATCCCGGCGACGACAGCTGCAAGCCCGGCGAGCAGTGGTGCGCGGACTCGATCATCCACCGGGCGCTCGGCGGCATCACGCACGGGCCGATCCAGTGGCAGAACCGGCCCACGTACCAGCAGGTCGTCGAATTCCCCAGGCACCGCTAGAGAAGAGGCATTCCTAAGGAAAAAGGAGTCACGCCCGAGCGATCCGCCCTGCGGCGAACACGACACGCGCCAGCTCCTCATGGCAGATGTCGCTGTGCGCGCCGGAGGGCGGACCGCCGCGCCGCACCACCGACGACGCGTCCACGCTCACGCACCCCTTGGCGGGGATCGCCCGGCCCAGCTTGACGCGTTTGGCGCCGTCCACCGCCCGGATGCCGTCGTACCCGATGGCGCCCCAGCGCTCCCAGAGGCCGAGGAAGGTCGAGGAGTCCCCGGCGATCTTCGACGCCAGGGGATAGATCTTGCCCAAGGCGTCGTCGTGCCGGGAGTAGCAGGACACCAGCGGGCCGTCGATCCGCCGCTGCACTCCGGCCAGTGCACCGCCGCGCGAGGGAGCGTGCGGCAGGCGCTTGGAGAACGCGTAGTGGGAGAAGGCCCCTTGGAGCAGCGTCGTGGACTTCACGCTGCGCACCGGCGCCGGCATCCCGCGCAGCGCGTACGACACGAGCCGTGCCCCGAAGCTGTGCCCGATGAGATGCACGCGCACGTCCGGTGCCTCGCGGGCGAGCAGCCCGATCGCGGGGCCGAGGCCCAGCTGGCCAACGGAGCCCGCCCGGCGTTTCATGGCGTAGTAGCTGGCCTGGCGCAGGAGTTCGTGCGCTCCGTTCCACAGACGTTTGCGCAGGCTGCCGAAGAGCTCCTGCTGTCCGGTCTCCTCCATCGCCGCGGCGAACACCTGGCACACCTCGACCGCGTCGTCGGTCAGCATGGCGGGCTCGCCCGCCCAGGTGTCGTTGGCGAAGCGCTGGGCCGCGCTGTTCTGGTGCACGGCGACCAGGTCGCGTACGAGGCGTCCGTACTCGTAGAGGCGCGAAGGCACCTCGGAGCGCTCCTCCAACAGGGCTCCGATGCGCCGGAGTTGCTCTTCGTGTTCGGGGAACGTGTGCGTCAGGAGGAGCCGGGTCGGCTCGTCGAGGAGGGGACCCAAGCCGGGCGGCGGGCCCGCCCCGGTGTCCGTGAGCGAGGGTTCGAAGTCCGGGATCCGCTCGTCGGGGAAGCGGATGGCGGGCCAGAGCACGCCCACGTATCCCAGGCGTACGCGCGGTCCCGCGAGCCCCTGGCACGGAGCGTAGAACCGTCGGTAGAGGTCGGTGGCCATGTCTTGGTCGTTGTTCCAGCCGTGCGCGAGGACGAGGAGATCGGTGACGCGCTCGGCGGCCACCTCGGCGAGGAGGTGGTCGCGCTGCGTGGTGTCGACGTCCCCGTCGGCGTCGAAGGTCAGTTCCCAGTAGGGCTCCACGCGGCCATCGTCCTGCGGCCCCGGTGTACTGACCAGATGTCCCGCAGTACGCGGTTGGGGCAGGCGCCCCCTCCTGGCGGCACCTGCCCCGACGCGGTCCGCCGGTTTCAGGCCAGTTCACGCTCGCGGGTTTCCGGCAGCGCGAGAACACACACCAGGGACACGACCGCCATCGCGCTCACGTACCAGCCCACCGACGAGGATCCGAAGGCGGACTGCAGCCGCGTCGCCACCAGCGGGGAGACCGCGCCGCCGAGCACACCGCCGAGGTTGTAGGCGAGCGAAGCGCCCGAGTACCGCACGTTCGTGCCGAACAGCTCCGGCAGATACGCGCCCATCGGCCCGTACACCACGCCCATGCAGAACAGCGCGCCGCCGAGCGCCAGGGCCATGAGCACCGGCTGCTCGGTGTCCAGGAGGGGGAAGAGCACCAGGCCCCACACCACCGCGAGCCCGGCGCCCGCGAGGACCAGCTTGCGGCGGCCCGCACCGTCGGAGCGGGTGGCGGCGAGCCATGTGCCGGCCGCGAGGAAGAGGCAGGCGACCAGCGAGAGGCCCAGCATGGTGTTGCGGGAGACGCCCAGGGTGCCGGTGGAGTAGGCGAGGCAGTACGTCGTCGCCGTGTAGAAGAGCCCGTACGCGACGATCATCCCGCCGGCGCCGAGCAGCAGTTCGCGCGGATAGCGCCGCAGCACGTCGAGCGTGGGGACCTTGCTCGCCTCCTGCGCGTCCATGACCTTCGCGAAGACCGGCGTCTCGCTGATGCGCAGGCGCACGAAGAGCCCGACGCCGACGAGGAGGAAGGAGAGCAGGAACGGCACGCGCCAGCCCCAGGACCTGAACGCGTCGTCGGACAGGACAGCGGACAGCAGCCAGAAGACGCCGGTCGCCGCGAAGAACCCGACGGACGGACCGAGTTGGGGGAAGGCGGCGTACATCCCGCGCTTCTTCTTCGGCGCGTGCTCCACCGCGAGCAGCGCGGCCCCGCCCCACTCGCCGCCGAGGCCGATGCCCTGGAGGAAGCGGAGCAGGATGAGCAGGATCGGCGCCCAGATGCCCAACGTGCCGTATCCGGGCAGGAGTCCGACGAGCGCCGTCGAGAGCCCCATGAGCAGCAGCGAGGCCACGAGCACCGACTTGCGGCCGACCCGGTCGCCGAAGTGCCCGAAGATCACCGACCCGATGGGCCGCGCCGCGAACGCCACCGCGTAGGTGGAGAAGGAGGCGAGGGTGGCGTTGACCGGGTCGAGGGTCGGGAAGAACGCCTCGTTCAGGACGAGGGCGGCCGCCGTGCCGTAGATGTAGAAGTCGTAGAACTCGATGGCCGTCCCGATGAAGGACGCGACGGCCACCCGGCGCATGCTCTCGGGGCTGCCGTCCTTGTCGGCCTCGCCCTGGACCTGCTGTTTCTCTGCTGCTGTCGTTTCACTCCGCACGACCGGCACTGTCGCGTTGGATGTAGGGGGCAGTCAATAGCCGGGACGGCTTGTCTCGGTCATTGAGACTGGCGGTGAGCTGCGGTGACGCGGTGCAGATGGATGAGGATGTCGTGCGAGGGCGCGAGCCGGATCTTGTGCGGGCCGTCCGGGAACGCCGTGCCGATGCTCTTGGTGGGACGGCTCTTGCCCAGCCACTTCCGGGCGGTCGCGGGAGCGGTCCGCATGTCCAGGAAGTAGTCGTCGTGCCGCACCTTGTCGAGCGTGTACTCGTTCATCCCGCGCGTGGCGGCGCCCACGGAGCGCGGCTTCCACGCCTCGGACTCCGCACTCTGTGCCATGAGCGAGCCCCGGTCGAAGGTGAAACCGATGCTGACGTAGCGCTTGCCGAGCCGGTCCCGCAGGAAGGCGCCCTGCATCTTGGGGTAGCGCGGGTCGTAACTCTCGTACCCCACATGGGCGTTGTGGGCCGACAGGAGCACCTTGTCGCCCGTCCTGCGCTGCCACCACGCGGTGTTCTGAGCCATGAGGCGGTCGCGGTAGAGCATGGCGTCCTTCTGGCCCTCGGGGGCGTCCAGGTCGAAGGCGTAGACCGTGGCGGTCTGCGAGAGCGAGCGGGCGTGCTGGAGTGCCCAGGTGAACTTGGCGTGGTCAGACGAGGGCTGACGTTGCTTCAGCAGATCCAGCGCCTCCCGCGCGTTGCCCGCCAGCTTCTTCCGCTCCTCAAGGGGCCTGCCCATGTACGTGTCCCCGTCCGCGAGGCGGCGGATCGGCGCGTACAGCTCGGTGATCCTGGGCAGCAGATCGGGCTCGTGCGCGCGGACGTAGTCCTCGACCCCGTCGAACAACTCGCCGCCGATCTCGGGGTAGTTGAGGTCGTTGCCCATGAAGCGCACCTGGCGCTGTGGGTGCTTGTCGTTGTACGCGCGCATCCACGTCAGGAGGTCGACGTACTCCTGGGTGTCCCAGGGCGTCTTCGCCAGCTCCTTGTGGACGAGCTCGCGCACGTCTCCCTCGCCCCCGCGCACGTACGCGTCGAACCGCAGGCCCGTGGTCCAGCTGACCTCCTGCGCGAAGGTGGTGAACCCCTTCTCCTCCACGAGATAGCGGAAAACGCGGTCCTTCATCGTGAAGAATTCGTGCGAGCCATGTGTGGCCTCACCCAGGCCCACCACCGAAGCGTCACCCACCATCCGGCCCATCGGCCGCAGGTCCTTCGTGGAGCCGCCCGGATCGGTCGAGAGCAGGGGGTGCGCCGAGCGCTCGATCGCCGGGACGGGATCCGTGGCCTCGGGTTCGGCCCCGGCGGCCTGGGGCGCGACGAGCAGCCCCAGGCCGAGCGTCCCGGCCAGTGCGAGCGGAACCGTGCGGCGTGCCGTCCGTGCCGTCCGTGTCATGCGAGGTCTCCTCAACTCGGGTGTACGGAGCTGAAGATCACGATCCCGGACCGCAAGGGGTGCCTGCCATCCGGGAGGCACCCCTCTCGCCGGTGGGGCGCACCCCACCTCCCGGCTAGGGATAGCGCAGATACCGCTTCCGCACGGCACGGAACCGTGCGAGGTCGTCCTGCCAGCCGGCCACCACCTCGTCCGTGTCCGCGCCCGCGTCGATCATGGTGCGGACCCGTGTGGTGCCCGTCAGCTTGTCGATCCAGTTGTCGGGGCGCCAGGCGAAGCCGCTCCACACCTTCTTGGCGGTCACCAGGAGCGCGATGCCGGTGCGCACCGGGTCGTACGACTCCCGGTCGTGCACGTGGAGCTGGACGCCGCCGATCGTCTTGCCCTGGAACTTGGAGAACGTCGGCGCGAAGTAGGCCTCCCTGAAGTCCACGCCGCGCAGCCCGACGTCGTTGGCGGCGGCCGCCCACTTCCGGTCGATGCCCTCCGCGCCGAGCAGCTCGAAGGGGCGGGTCGTGCCGCGCCCCTCGGAGAGGTTCGTGCCCTCGAAGAGGCAGGTGCCGCTGTAGACCAGGGCGGTCTCGGGCGTGGGCATGTTCGGGCTCGGCGGCACCCAGGGCAGCCCGGAGGCGTCGTAGAAGTCCGAGCGCTTCCACCCCGTCATCCGCACGGTCTCCAGCTCGGCGGGGCGCTCCAGGAACTCGCCGTTGAACAGCAGTGCGAGCTCCGTCACCGTCATGCCGTGTGCCTGCGAGATCGGCTGCCGGCCGACGAACGTCGCGAACTCCTTGTGCAGGACGGGCCCGTACGCGCCGCGCCCCGTCACCGGGTTCGGCCGGTCGAGGACGACGAACCGTTTCCCCGCGAGCTCGGCCGACTCCATGCAGTCGAAGAGCGTCCAGATGTACGTGTAGAAGCGCGCCCCCGCGTCCTGGATGTCGAAGACGATCGTGTCGACGCCGGAGGCCGTGAAGATGTCGGCGAGCGCCTTGCCGCTCTTCTGGTACGTGTCGTAGACGGGGAGCCCGGTCGCCGGGTCGTCGTACCGCCCCTCGGAGCCGCCCGCCTGAGCCGTCCCCCGGAAGCCGTGCTCGGGGCCGAACACCGCGACCAGGTTCACGCGCTCGTCGGCGTGCATGACGTCGACGATGTGGCGTACGTCCCTGGTGACGCCGGTCGGGTTGGTGACGACGCCGACGCGCTCCCCGTCCAGGAGTGCGTAACCGTCGGCGGCCAGGCGGTCGAAGCCGGTGCGCAGCCGTCGGCCGCCGCCCGAACCGCCGCCGCCTCCCGCGGCCGCTGCGGGGGCCGCCGAGGTGAGGGCGGTGGCGGTGGTGGCGGCCAGCAGGCCCCGTCTGGACAGACTGCGGCGGGACAGGTTCATGCAGAGACCTCCGTGAGCGCGGTGGCTGTCATGGCCACGCACGCTAGCGCGCGGACTCCCCGCGGGGAACGAACCTGGCTGCCCGGCCCCCTTCCATCCGAACATACCGACTGGTTAGTCTGCGATCACAGCGGAGCCGCAGTCGAAGGAGACTGATCGTGGAGACCCTGCAGGACAAGGGAGTTGTCGTCACCGGTGCCGGAGGCGGAATCGGGGCCGCGCTGGCCCGCCGGTTCGCCGCCGCCGGGGCGCGCGTCGTGGTCAACGACCTGGATGCGGCCAAGGCGAAGGCGGTGGCGGACGAGATCGGCGCCGTGGCCGTGCCGGGCGACGCGTCCACGATCGTGCCGGAGGCCAGAGAGGCCCTGAGCGGCACCATCGACGTGTACTGCGCCAACGCGGGCCTCGGCTCGGGCGGCTCGGAGGCGGCGCCGGAGGAGGTCTGGGCCACGGCCTGGGACGTCAACGTCATGGCCCACGTCCGCGCGGCCCACGCGCTGCTCCCCGACTGGCTGGAGCGCGGCAGCGGCCGCTTCGTCTCCACCGTCTCGGCGGCCGGACTGCTCACCATGATCGGCGCCGCTCCCTACAGCGTCACCAAGCACGGCGCGTACGCCTTCGCCGAGTGGCTCTCGCTCACCTACCGGCACCGCGGGATCGACGTCCACGCGATCTGCCCCCAGGGCGTGCGCACCGACATGCTCGCCGCCACCGGCACCGCGGGCGACATCGTGCTCACCCCGACGGCGATCGAGCCAAAGGACGTGGCGGACGCCCTCTTCGCCGGGATCGAGGAGAACCGCTTCCTGATCCTGCCGCACCCCGAGGTCGCCGAGTACTACCGCATCCGCGCCGCCGAACCCGACAAGTGGCTCACCGGCATGAACCACCTCCAGCAGAAGTGGGAGGCGGTGGAGCAGTGAGCGACGCGACCCCGACCGCGTCCATCTACGCCGCCAAGCCCTGGCTCGCCCGCCTCACCGAGGCCCAGCGCGGCCCCGTCGAGCCCGCGGCCTCCGTCGTGCACGCCTTCCGTGCCTCGGTGCTCAAGGCCCCCGAGCACACGGCCCTCGCCTACTTCGACGGGCGCCTGAGCTACCGCGAGGTGGACGCCCTCACGGACTCCGTCGCCGGGCACCTGGCCGCGCGCGGGCTCGCGCGCGGCGACCGGGTGGCGATCCTCCTGCAGAACACCCCGCACTTCGTGATCGCGCTGCTCGGCGCGTGGAAGGCGGGCGCCACGGTCGTGCCGGTCAACCCCATGTACAAGTCGGCCGAGGTCAGGCACGTCCTGGCGGACGCCGACGTGGCCGCGCTGATCTGTTCGGACCGCGCCTGGGACACGTATCTGCGCGAGACGTCCGCGGCCTCCTCCGTACGCATCGTGCTGACCGCGTGCCAGCTCGACCTGCAGACCCGGGGTGACACCCGCGTCCTGGACTTCGAACGCCTCCCGCAGGCCGCCGACGCCGAGGACCTCGTGACGGTCGCGCGGCAGGGGCTCCCGGCCCCCGGCGACCGCCGGCTCGGCCCCTCCGACATCGCGCTGATCAGCTACACGTCGGGGACGAGCGGCACCCCCAAGGGCGCCATGAACACCCACGGCAACATCACCTACAACGCCGAGCGGCAGCGCACGGGCTCCGGCATCCCCGAAGGCGCCTGCTACTTCGCGATGGCGCCGCTCTTCCACATCACGGGCATGGTCGCGCAGGTGGTGGGGTGTCTGACCAACGCGGGCACCCTCGCGCTCGCCTACCGCTTCGAGGCCGGGGTCGTCCTCGACGCCTTCGCCGAGCACCGGCCCGCGTACACCGTGGGCCCGTCCACGGCCTTCATGGCCCTCGCCGCCCACCCCTCCGCCACGCGCGAGCACTTCGACTCCTTCGCGATGATCTCCTCGGGCGGTGCGCCGCTGCCGCCCGCCCTGGTGGAGAAGTTCCGCGCGGGCTTCGGCCCCTACCTCCACAACGGGTACGGGCTCACCGAGTGCACCGCTCCTTGCGCCTCCGTGCCGCCGGGCCAGGAGGCCCCGGTCGACCCGGTGTCCGGCACGCTGGCGGTCGGCGTCCCCGGCCCGGAGACGGTCGTCAGGATCGTCGACGACCACGGCGCGGACGTCCCCTTCGGGGAGCAGGGCGAGATCACCGTGCGCGGCCCGCAGGTCGTGCCCGGCTACTGGAAGCGCCCCGACGCCACGGACGAGGCCTTCCCCGACGGGGAGCTGCGCACCGGCGACATCGGCTTCATGGACGCCCAGGGCTGGCTCTACGTGGTCGACCGCAAGAAGGACATGATCAACGCGTCCGGTTTCAAGGTCTGGCCGCGCGAGGTGGAGGACGTCCTCTACAGTCACCCGGCCGTCCGTGAGGCGGCGGTGATCGGTGTCCCGGACAGCTACCGAGGCGAGACGGTCAAGGCCTTCGTCAGCCTGCGGCCGGGGGCCGATGCGGCACCGGACGATCTTGCCGCGTACTGCAAGGAGCGGCTCGCCGCCTACAAATACCCGCGAGCGGTCGAGATCCTGCCGGAACTCCCGAAGACCACAAGTGGGAAGATCCTCCGGCGGGAACTGCGTTCCCACACCCACACGGGCTCTCGGCAAGACGAGAGCTAGCCAAACTCGAAAGGCAGGTGGCGGCAGTGGCCAGGACGACGGACGGTGACGGCACGCCCGTCCCTCAGCGGCTGCTCGCCGCCGCCACCCGGCTCTTCGCCGACCGCGGCTACGACCGCACGTCGGTGCAGGAGATCGTGGAGTCGGCAGGCGTCACCAAGGGTGCGCTCTACCACTACTTCGGATCGAAGGACGACCTCCTGCACGAGGTGTACGCACGCGTCCTGCGCGTGCAGCAGGAGCGTCTCGACGCCTTCGCGGACGCCGACGCGCCGATCGAGCAGCGGGTGCGGGACGCGGCGGCCGACGTGGTCGTCACGACGATCGACAACCTCGACGACGCCTCGATCTTCTTCCGCTCCATGCACCACCTGAGCCCGGAGAAGAACAAGCAGGTACGGTCCGAGCGCCGCCGCTACCACGAGCGGTTCCGCGCGCTGATCGAGGAGGGCCAGGAGGCCGGAGTCTTCTCCAAGGCGACCCCGGCGGACCTGGTGGTGGACTACCACTTCGGCTCCGTCCACCACCTGTCCACCTGGTACCGCCCCGGCGGCCCGCTCACCCCGCAACAGGTCGCGGACCACTTGGCGGATCTGCTGCTGAGGGCGTTGCGGCCGTAAGGAGCGCCCCGAAGGGGCGCGGGGAACTGCGCGACCAGCCACGACGCGCCCGCAGCGACGCGCAGGCCCCCGGTAGGAACAGCTAGAGGTACTTCTTCAGCTCCCGGCGGGCCAGCGACCGCTGGTGCACCTCATCCGGGCCATCCGCCAGACGCAGAGTCCTCGCAGACGCCCACAGCTCCGCCAGCGGGAAGTCCTGACTCACACCCCCCGCGCCGTGCAGCTGGACGGCCTGGTCGAGGATGTCGACGACCGTGCGCGGGGTGGCGATCTTGATGGACTGGATCTCCGTGTGCGCGCCCTTGTTGCCGACGGTGTCCATCAGCCACGCGGTCTTCAGGACGAGCAGCCGCAGCTGCTCCACCGCGACCCGCGCGTCCGCGATCCACTCCTGTACGACGCCCTGCTGGGCCAGCGGCTTGCCGAAGGCCGTACGCGCCACCGCCCGCTGACACATCAGCTCGATGGCACGCTCGGCCATGCCGATGAGCCGCATGCAGTGGTGGATGCGGCCAGGGCCCAGGCGCGCCTGGGCGATGGCGAAGCCGCCGCCCTCCTCGCCGATCAGGTTGCTCACGGGGACGCGGACCCGGTCGAAGACGACCTCGGCGTGCCCTCCGTGGGAGTGGTCCTCGTAGCCGTACACCTGCATCGCGCGCCGTACCTCGACACCCGGGGTGTCGCGCGGCACGAGGACCATGGACTGCTGGCGGCGCGGGTCGGCGCCGTCGGGGTCCGTCTTGCCCATCAGGATGAAGATCTGGCAGTCCGGGTTCATGGCCCCGGAGATGTACCACTTGCGCCCCGTGATGACGTACTCGTCGCCGTCACGCTCGATGAGGGTGGTGATGTTCGTGGCGTCGGACGAGGCCACCTCCGGCTCGGTCATCGCGAACGCCGAGCGGATCTCACCGGCCAGCAGGGGCTCCAGCCACTGCTTCTTCTGCTCCTCGTTCCCGAACTGGGCGAGGACCTCCATGTTGCCGGTGTCCGGGGCGGCGCAGTTCAGCGCGGTGGGCGCCAGGTGCGGGGAGCGGCCGGTGATCTCGGCGAGCGGGGCGTACTGGAGATTCGTCAGCCCCGCGCCGTGCTCGGCGTCCGGCAGGAAGAGGTTCCACAACCCTTGCTTGCGGGCCTCGGCCTTCAGTTCACCGACGACGGCCGGGGTGTCCCACGGCGACGCGAGGAGTGCGCGCTGCTCGTCGGCGGTCTTCTCCGCCGGGTAGACGTGCTCGTCCATGAAGGTGAGGAGCCTGTCGCGCAGCTCTTCGGTGCGGGCGTCGAATGCGAAGTCCATGGCTGTCTCAGCCTTCCTGTCGTCCTTGGAGGGTGGTGAGGCCGTGCTCGATGAAGACGGGGACCAGCTCCCCGATGCGGTCGAAGCCCGCGCCGACCGTCTGGCCGAGCGTGTACCGGTAGTGGATGCCCTCCAGGATCACGGCGAGCTTGAACCACGCGAACGCCGTGTACCAGGAGACCGCGGAGACGTCGCGCCCCGAGCGCGTGGCGTACCGCTCGATCAGCTCGGCGGCGTCCGGGTGTCCGGGCGCGCCCGCGGTGGTGCTGATGGGGGAGTCAGGGAGGTGGAGCCTGGTGCTGTACATGACGAGCAGGCCCAGGTCGGTGAGCGGATCGCCGAGCGTGGACATCTCCCAGTCGAGGATCGCCTTGATCCGGTCGTCGTCGCCGATCAGGACGTTGTCGAGGCGGTAGTCGCCGTGCACGACCGTGGCCGCGGGGGAGACGGGAAGCTGTCGCCCCAGGGCGGCGTGCAGCTCGTCGATCCCCGCCAGGTCGCGGCCCCGCGAGGCGTCCAGCTGCTTGCCCCAGCGGCGCAGCTGCCGGTCGAGGAAGCCCTCGGGCCGCCCGAAGTCGCCCAGGCCGACCGCTTGCGGGTCCACGGAGTGCAGGTCGACGAGGGTGTCGACGAGGCCGAGCACCGCGGCGCGGGTGCGCTCGGCGCCCAGCGGCGCCAGCTCCTCGGCGGTGCGGTAGGGGGTGCCGTCCACGAATTCCATGACGTAGAAGGGCGCACCGAGCACGGCGTCGTCCTCGCAGAGCAGCAGCGGCTCCGGCACCGGCACATCGGTCCCGTGCAGCGCGCTGATCACCCGGTGCTCGCGCTTCATGTCGTGCGCGGTCGCCAGCACGTGCCCCAGCGGTGGCCGCCGCACGACCCAGCGGGTGGCCCCGTCCGTCACGGCGTACGTGAGGTTCGACCTGCCGCCCTCGATCAGCCGGGCGGTGAGCGGGCCGCCCACGAGGCCCGGCCGCTCGCGGTCCAGATGGCCGCGCAACTGGTCGAGGTCGAGGCCTGGTGGATGGTCTGAGCTCATCTTCGCTCCTGGTCGGACGGTCGTCGTCGAAGTGCCGCGCCGCTGACGCGCGGCGTCGCGCTGACGTTCATGATGCCGACCAGTCGGTATGTAGTCCAGAGCGCAGGGGGAACGTGATCGGGATCGCGGCGGCGCGCGGGGTGCCCGTACACACCGATCCCCCGCCACAGACTGCCAGTTGGCGCCCGCGCGGGGGAAGTCGGCAAAGACGGTGGAGGGCGGCGCCCCTCAGTGGTCGTCCCAGTGCCCGTCGTGCGCCGCGTGCCGGTGGCCGTCGTGGACGTAGTCGACGTGGTCGCCGTGCAGCACCGAGCTGTGCCCGCAGCCCTCGCCGTGCCGGTGGTCGTGCCCCTCGTGCACGGAGTGCTCGTCCGGCTCGCACTCGTCCCAGTGGCCGGAGTGCAGACGGTGCATGTGGCCGTCGTGCGCGTAGTCGACGTGATCGCCGTGCGGCACCTCCGGGTGGCCGCAGGCCGGGCCGTGGATGTGCTCGTGGACGGGGTGTTCGTGGTGGAGCGTGCTCATGGCGCCTGCACCTTCTGTGGGAGGGGGTGACTCTCTCAGGCTAGTACTCGATGCCCCTTTGATGGGGATATGGGAGCCTTGTTGATGTTTCCACCACCGGAGGACCACCGGAGACCCCATGAAGGCGATCAGCTACCGCGAGTACGGCGGCCCCGAAGTCCTCGAGTACGGCGATGTGCGCGACCCCAAGGTCGGCCCCGACTCCGTCCTGGTGAAGGTCCGCGCCGCGTCGGTGAACCCCGTCGACTGGAAGTGCATGGGCGGGCACCTCGACGCCATCCTCGACCCGGTCTTCCCGGTCATCCCCGGCTGGGACGTCGCGGGTGTCGTCGTGCAGCCGGGCGCCGCCGTCCCGGAGTTCGTGGTGGGGGACGAGGTCATCGGCTACGTACGCGAGGACTTCCTCTCGCGCGGAACCTTCGCCGAGTACGTCGCGGCACCCGTGCGCACCCTGGCCCGCAAGCCGCGCAACCTCACCTTCGAGGAGGCGTCAGGACTGCCGCTCGCCGGGCTCACCGCCTTCCAGGTGACCACCAAGACGCTCGACGTGACGGAGGGCGACGTCGTCCTCGTGCACGCGGCGGCCGGCGGCGTCGGCTCGATCGCCGTCCAGCTCGCCCGGCACGCGGGCGCCCGCGTCATCGGCACCGCGAGCGAGCGCAACCACGACTTCCTGCGCGAACTCGGCGCGGAACCGGTCACCTACGGCGACGGCCTGGCCGAACGCGTGCGCGCCCTGGCGCCGGAGGGGGTGGACGCCGCCTTCGACACGGTCGGCGGCGACGCCCTCAAGGTGTCCGCCGAGGTCCTCGCGCCCGGCGGCCGCCTCGCGTCGATCGCGGACGGCGCGGTGATCGGCCTCGGCGGCCACTACTGCTTCGTACGTCCTGACGCCGACGACCTCCAGCGCCTGACGCAGCTCGTGGAGCAGGACGTCGTCACGGTCCACGTCTCCGAGACGTTCCCGCTGGAGCGGGCGGCGGACGCGTATCGCCTCAGCGCGGAGGGCCGTACGCGGGGCAAGATCGTCGTCACGGTGGACTGGACGACGGAGGACGGGCCCGCCGCGCACTGAGGACGGGCCCTCGCGCGGGAGTGCCCGCTCAGAACACCATGGCCGTCGCGCACGCCGCGAGCGCCATCGTGCACAGCGCGGCCGTCGCCGCGGCCCGCGCCGAGAGCCGCCGCGGCCTGCTGGTGGCGGCGAGCTCGGTCATCCTGTGGTGCGCCACGCGCAGGAAGCCCAGCCACAGGAGCAGGCACAGGGCGCAGGCGACGACGGCCACCGCGGTCGTTCCCTCCTGAAGAGCGGCCCGCGCCGCCAGGACCGCCGCGACGGTGCAGGACAGCGTCGTACGCCGCCACGCGAGCCTCGTACGCTCCGGCTGGAGCCCCGGATCGCGCTCGGGCACCCGGACCTCGCCCAGGTCCGTCACCCCTCCCACCCGAAGAGCACGACGACGACCATGGCGAGCGCCACGACCGCGACGGCCAGGCTCAGGACGGTCGGGAAGCGCGAGACGGGCAGATCCTCGCCGCGTCGCATGGCCCGCTCGCAGCGCACCCAGTGGTTGACGGCGCGCAGCGAGCTGAGCACGCCCGCGGCGAGCAGGGCGAGCGCGAGCCCGATGCGCCAGCCCCAGCGCAGGTCCGGCAGGAACTGGTCCACCGCGAAACCGCCGCCGATGAGGGCCAGCGCGGTGCGCAGCCAGGCGAGGAAGGTGCGTTCGTTGGCGAGCGAGAAGCGGTAGTCGGGGGTGTCGCCCTCGTCGCGGATCCGCTCGGGCGCGAACCACAGGCGCAGGCTCTGTACGAAGTTGCTCACTCGCCGCACCCTAACCCGCCCTAACCCGCACGGAACTCCCGGAGCCGCTCGTACGCGGCGAGCCCGTCCGGCACCCACGCCCACTCGCCGAGCCGCTGCTCCAGCTCCGCGTCGGTGAGGAAGGCGTGCCACGCGACCTCCTCGACCTGCGGGCTCACGGGCAGGTCACAGCGCACTTCATAGAGGTACGACCACCAGCTGTGCCCCGCGCCGTCGTCGTACAGGAACTTGAACAGCGGTGTGGGGCGCGGGAGTCCGTGGACCCCGAGCTCCTCCTCCGCCTCGCGCAGGGCGGCGTCGTCGTAGGACTCACCGGCCCCGACGACACCGCCGACGAACATGTCGTACATCGAGGGGAAGACCAGCTTGACCGGTGTGCGCCGGTGCACGAAGACGCGGCCCTCGGCGTCCCGCGCCTGGATGAACACGCAGCGGTGACGCAGGCCCCGCGCGTACGCCTCGCCGCGCGGGGCCTCGCCGACGACCTCGTCGTTCTCGTCGACGATGGCCAGGATCTCTTCACGGGGGTCGGGCACGGGCAGGCTGTTCGTCGTCATGCCGGCCATCCAACCTCACCGCGGAACGGCCGGCCTCACTGCCCCATGACGTACTTCACGGTGGGTCCGGCGGTCCAGCCGCCGTCGACGGCGAGCTCGGCGCCGGTCACGTACGAAGCGGCGTCCGAGAGCAGGAAGACCATGGCGCCCGCGATCTCGTGCGGCTCGCCGACCCGGCCCATCGGGGTGTTGGGGTACTTGCCCTCGCCCTTCTCGATGCCCACCTGCGCGGTCATCGGCGTGTACGTCATGCCGGGGTGGACGGAGTTGACGCGGATGCGTGCCGTGCCGAGCTCCACGGCCCCGATCTTCGTGAGGCCGCGGACGCCCCACTTGGAGGCGCCGTAACCGGCGGTGAGCGCGAGGCCCATGAGCCCGGCCGCCGACGAGATGTTGACGATGGACCCGCCACCGGCCTCCTTCATGGCCGGGATGACGCTCTTCATGCCGATGAAGACGCCGGTGAGGTTGATGTCGAGGACCTTGCGGAAGTGCTCGACCGACTCCGACTCGAGGAACTGGCCCGTGGATATCCCGGCGTTGTTGACCAGGCCGTGGATCCCGCCGAACTCGGTGACCGCGAGCTCCACGACGCGCTGCCAGTCCTCCTCCGAGGTCACGTCGTGGTGCGCGAAGCGGGCGCGCTCGCCGAGCTCGGCGGCGGTGGCCTTGCCCTCGGCGTCGAGCACGTCGGTGAGGACGACGTTCGCGCCGGCGGCGATTGCCTGGCGCGCGGCCTCGGCGCCCAGGCCGCGGGCGGCGCCGGTGATGACGACGGTCCTGCCGGTGAGGTCGTGCGGGTTCGATTCGGTCATGGCATGTCTCCAAGGGCGGGTCGAGGGGCTTGCAGCAGAGCTGTGGTGGTCTCGACGAGGTCGGCGGCGAAGAGGGCCTCGTCGGTCAGGGGGGTGGTGCCGGCCAGGTACTGACCGGCACGGTCGGCCATGGCGGCGCCGACGAGAGTGAGCGCGAGGTCGAGGCGTTCGAGCCGCAGCGGCTCCGGGAGCGCGGTGAGGCAGCTCTCGACGCGTCCGATCAGATCCCAGTAGACGGTGCCGTCGATGGTGGGGTGCGGGGTGCGGGTGCGTACGCCGCTCTCGTGGCTGAGCTGGGTGGAGATGCGCAGACAGCGGCGGCCACGCTCCGTGCGCAGCTCCGTGGCCTCGGCGGCCACGAGGGCGCGCAGGAGCCCGCGGAGTCCGTGGTCGCCGGCCCGCGCGAGCTCCGCGGTGAGCACTTTCTCCGTACGGGTCTGGCGCTCGGCCATGACGGCGTCCAGGAGGCCCGCCCGGCTGCCGAAGTGGTACTGCACCGCGGAGGGGTTGCTCTGCCCGGCGAGCCGGACGATGTCGCGCAGCTGCGCGCCGTGCGCGCCCTGCGCGGCGAACACTTCCTCGCCCGCGCGGATGAGCTTCTCCCTGGTCTCGGGTCCTGAGGTCCTCGGCATGAGGCCACTGTAATGCCCAGCATTAATAAAAGGCGAGATGATCCCCAACCCCGCCCCTTCCCGAGAACCCGCTCGGCGCGGGGGCCAGGGTTGCCGTCATCACCGGCTTCGCCGAGTTCGTCCTCAAACGCCGGACGGGCTGATTGGTTTCAGCCCCTCCGGCGTTTGAGGAGCGGGGTCTGGGGCGGAGCCCCAGGCAGGCCCGGGGCGCAGGCACGGTTTTCGGGAAGGGGCGGGGTTGGGGAGAAGCACCGTCACTCCACCGCCCGCACCGGTAATCGCCCCCCGGCCCTCGGCATCGCGGGGTGCAGCCCAAGGAGCACGATCCCGCCCACGATCGCCGCGAGGCCCGTCGCCTGCCAGGCCAGTGCCCCCGCGTCCATCCGCAGCTGATCCCCCAGGAACCCCACCCCGCACACGATCCCCGCCAACGGCTGCGCGGCGGTCAGCGCCGGCAGCGACATGCGCAGCGGCGCCGTCTCGAACGCGCTCTGCACCAGGAGCAGTCCGGTCACCCCGAGCACCATCACCGCGTACGGCTGCCACCCCGTGAACAGCGCGACCCAGCCTTCCTCGGAGAGCCGCTTCCCGCTCACCCGGGTCAGCGCGTCCTGCACGCCGTACAGCAGCCCCGCCGCCACCCCCAGCAGCACGGGTCCGGCGGTGAACCGGTGCCTGGACCCCTTCGCGTACACCGTGAGGAGCATGGCGGTGCCCACCACCACGCCGATGATGAGCCACTGCCGCAGCGGATCGGACTCGGAGTCCCCGCCCCGCGGCTCGCCCGCCACGATGAACGCGGTGACCCCGCCCGCGAGCAGCGCGAGCCCCGCCCAGCCCTGTCGTCCCAGGGGCTGCTTGGTCCGGTGGCGGGAGAGCACGAGGGCGAAGATCAAGTTCGTGGCCAGGAGCGGCTCCACCAGCGACACCTCGCCCTGGCCGAGCGCGAGCGCGCCGAGGACCATGCCGCACACCATGAGGCCGATCCCGCCGAGCCACTCCGGCACCCGCACCAGGTCGAGCAGCAGCCGCGGCGAGAGGAAGTCGCTCAGGGGCGCGCGCTGCGCCGCGTCCTGCTGGAACACGAAACCGAAGCCCAGGCAGCAGGCGGCCGAGACGGAGAGGACGAGAACCAGGACCGACACGTCGTACCTCAAGACGGGGGACGGGCTCGAGGCGGGGCAGAAGGCAGGGTTTGGGCGGCTACCCGGCCGACGATAGCCCGACCCGGGGCCCTCCGCTCCACGAGTCACCCGCGCGGGACGGTTGACGCCGGTCACTTCGCTGCCCAGGATCTGACTCACCAGTAAGCCCCTGCTTAGGAGGAACCCCCCGATGGCCTACGACGCAGACGTCATCGTGATCGGCGCGGGCCTCGCCGGCCTCGCGGCCACCGCGGAACTCGTCGACGCGGGCCGCCGGGTCATCCTCCTCGACCAGGAGCCCGAGCAGTCGCTCGGCGGCCAGGCGCACTGGTCGTTCGGCGGGCTCTTCTTCGTCGACTCCCCGGAGCAGCGCAGGCTCCGCATCAAGGACTCGCACGCCCTGGCCCTCCAGGACTGGATGGGCACGGCCGCGTTCGACCGCCCCGAGGACCACTGGCCGCGCAAGTGGGCCGAGGCGTACGTCGACTTCGCCGCGGGCGAGAAGCGGCCTTGGCTGCACCGGCAGGGCGTGCGGTTCTTCCCCGTGGTCGGCTGGGCCGAGCGCGGCGGCTACGACGCGCAGGGCCACGGCAACTCCGTGCCCCGCTTCCACATCACCTGGGGCACGGGTCCCGGCCTCGTCGCCCCCTTCGAGCGCCGGGTCCGCGAAGGCGTCGCCCGCGGTCTGGTCCAGCTCAAGTTCCGCCACCGGGTCTCAGGGCTCTCCCGCAGCGCGGGCAGCGTCGACACCGTCACCGGCGAGGTCCTCGAACCCTCCGACGTCGAGCGCGGCAAGGCCAGCAGTCGCGAGGTCACCGGGTCCTTCGAGTACCGGGCCCAGGCGGTGATCGTCACCTCCGGCGGCATCGGCGGCAACCACGACCTCGTGCGCGCCAACTGGCCCGAGCGGCTCGGCACCCCGCCGCAGCGGATGGTCGCCGGCGTGCCCGCGCACGTCGACGGGCGGATGCTCGGCATCACCGAGGAGGCCGGGGCGCGCCTCATCAACCGCGACCGCATGTGGCACTACACCGAGGGCATCCAGAACTGGAACCCCATCTGGGACAACCACGGCATCCGCATCCTGCCGGGCCCCTCCTCGCTCTGGCTCGACGCGCGCGGCGACCGTCTTCCCGTGCCGCTCTTCCCCGGCTTCGACACCCTCGGCACGCTCGAACACATCATGAAGTCCGGGTACGAGTACACGTGGTTCGTGCTCAACCAGCGCATCATCGGCAAGGAGTTCACGCTCAGCGGCTCCGAGCAGAACCCCGACCTCACCGGCAAGTCCGTGCGCGGCGTCATCGACCGGGCGCGCGCCGACGTGGCCGCCCCCGTCAAGGCGTTCATGGACAACGGCGCGGACTTCGTCGTGGAGAAGGACCTCTCCTCCCTCGTGCGCGGCATGAACGCGCTCACCAAGGAGCCCCTCATCGACGAGGCCGCGCTGCGCCGCACGATCACCGCGCGCGACCGCGAGATCGCCAATCCCTTCACCAAGGACCTCCAGGTCACCGCGATCCACGGTGCCCGCAAGTTCCTCGGCGACCGGCTCATCAGGGCCGCGGCCCCGCACCGCATCCTCGACCCCAAGGCGGGCCCGCTCGTCGCTGTGCGGCTCAACATCCTCACCCGCAAGACCCTCGGCGGCCTGGAGACCGACCTGTCCTCGCGCGTCCTGACCGAGGGCGGCGAACCGCTTCCCGGCGTGTACGCGGCGGGGGAGGCCGCCGGGTTCGGCGGCGGGGGAGTGCACGGCTACCGCTCGCTCGAAGGCACGTTCCTCGGCGGCTGCCTCTTCTCGGGGCGCGCGGCGGGCCGCGCGGCCGCCAAGTCGGTGAGCTGAAGGGGGCGTTCGTCGCATCGCTGCATGATCGTCGCCGCTTGTCCGAATCGTTTCCTTGCGGGCAACCCCGCAGGTCGGGGATGAAGTCTGCGGATTCTGAAACGAGTTGGTGAAGGGCCCTGGCGTGGGCAGACCTTGACTGGAGGGCTGCCTACCGCTTTGCTGTGCGTGATCATCCGCACGCGAGCCGCGCCGGGGAGGAAGTCCCGCGGTGTCACCACCCCCACCCCCCTTGGGCCGTTCCCGCAAGCGAGCGGCCTACGCCTTCGACCCCGCACTCGACGACGCCGAACTCGCCGATGCCCGCACCGCTCTGACCCAGGGGCGCTGGACCGAGGTCCGCGCGCTGCTCGCCGCGACCGGCGACGACTGGGACCGCAGGGGCCACCGGTTCGACGTACTCGCGCAGGAGCACACCACCACCGCCTGGGCCGGTGACTGGCGGCTCGCCGAGCCGGAGAGCACCGATGCCGTGCTGCTGCTCGCCCATGCCTCCGTGCACCTCGCCCTGCGGGGCAAGGGGCGCTCGGAGAAGGCGCGGGACGCCTGCCGCGAAGCGGCCGCGCTGCTGCCCGCCGACCCCACGCCGTGGCTCGCGCTGCTCACCCTGGAGCGTTCCCTGGGCCGCGAGGAGGACGTCGTGCGGCTCTTCGACGAGGTCCGCCACCGGCACCCCGAGCACCACCACGCCCACCACCTGATGGTGGCCAGGCTCGCCGAGCGGCGCCCCGCCGCGGGCCAGGACCCGCTGCACGAGGTGTACGACTTCGCCGCCTGGGCGGCCGAACAGGCGCCCACGGACTCGCCGTTGGCGGTCCTGCCCGTCATCGCGCACGCCGAGCGCTACCGCGTCCTCGCCGCCGCGGGCAGCGAGCCCGTGAACCCGGCGGCCTCCGAGCACTGGACGGGACGCCGGGCACGCCAGGTCATGAAGGCCGCCTTCGACTGGTGGCTGGAGTGGGAGATGCCCGGGAACAGGGCCCACCCCCGCGGTCGTGTCGACCTCAACTTCCTCGCCCACGCCAAGTTCTGCGAGGGCCGGGCGGCCGAGTCGGCCGCCCTCTTCCACCGCATCGGGCGGCACGCGACCCGAGCACCCTGGTCGTACCCGGACCGGGACCCGTACAAGGCGTTCACCGCCGCGCGCAGCGCCGCGCTCGGCTCCGCCTGACCCACCGCACCAACCGGCCCACTCGAAAGGACAACCGCGCCATGGCGACGGGCAGTTCGAGCAGCACGAGCGACACGAGACCCGCGAGCAAGGCCGCAGGGAGCGCCACCGACGGCAGCGGGATCAGCACGTACAAGGGTCAGGAGACGGCCCTGCGCGCCGGCCGGCTCGGCACGGCGGGTCTCCTCCTGTCCGTGCTCGCGGCGACCGGACCGCTCATGGTCGTCGCCGGTGTCATGCCCACCACATACGGTGTGATGGGCGTGGTCGGGCAGCCGCTGCTGTTCCTGATCCTCGGCGTGGTCCTCGGCCTGTTCAGCTTCGGCTACGCCGAGATGAGCCGCCACGTCCACAACGCGGGCGCGTTCTACGCGTACATATCGAGGGGCCTGGGCGGCACCGCGGGAGCCGGTGCGTCGCTGGTCGCGCTCGTCGCCTACAGCGTCCTGCAGGCGGGCCTCTACGGCCTCCTCGGCTTCGAGGTCTCCGGCCTTCTCAACACCTACTTCGACGTCGAAGTCGCCTGGTGGATACCGGCACTCGTCACCGTCGCCGTCGTCGCCGTGCTCGCCTGGCTGAAGATCGACCTGAACGCGCGCGTGCTCGGCGTGCTGCTGCTCATCGAGGTGGCGCTCGTCGTCATCTTCGACATCGCGGCCATCGCGGACCCGGCCAAGGAAGGCCTGTCCCTGCACGCGTTCAACCCGGACACCCTCACCGGCGCGGGCGTCGCCACCTCGCTCTGCTTCTGCATCGCCGCCTTCACCGGCTTCGAGCAGGCCCCCGTGTACGCGGAGGAGACCGACCGCCCGCAGGTCGTCGTCGCCCGCGTGATGTTCTTCGCCGTCGGCTTCGTCGCGATCTTCTTCGCGATCAGCTCCTGGGCGCTCACGGTCGCCGCGGGCCCCTCCGGCATCGTCCCGGCCGCACAGGAACAGAGTGCGGGGCTGCTCTTCGGGCTCACCGAGTCCCGGCTCGGCGGCACCTTCACCGACGTACTCCATGTCCTGTTCGTGACCGGCATGTTCGCGGCGATCCTCTCCTTCCACAACGTGGTCGCGCGGTACGCCTTCGCCATGGGCCGCGAGGGTCTGCTGCCCGCCACGTTCGGCAGGACCAACACCTCCACCGGCGCGCCCGGCACCGGCTCCCTGCTCCAGACGGTCATCTCCGTCGTCATCGTGGTGGCCTTCGCGGTCACCGACGACGGCGAGTTCGGCGACCCGACCGCGCCGGTCCTGCACCTGTTCACCTGGGGCGGCAACATCGGCGCCCTGGGCGTGATCCTCCTGATGGCCACGGCGTCCGTCGCGGTCATCGTCTTCTTCGTACGCCGAGGAGCCGCGCGAGCCCAGGCCTGGCGCATCACCGCGTCCGCCCTCGCCGCGGTCGGCCTGCTCGTCATCGCGGGCTACACCGTCAAGGACTTCGACGTCCTGGTCGGCGCGGGCCCCGGCTCGGCGCTCAGCTGGGTGCTGCCCGGCATCATCCTGCTCGCCGCCGTGATCGGCGTGGTCTACGGCGCCATCCTGCGCTCGACCAAGCCCGAGGCGCACGCGCGGATCGGCCTCGGCAACGAGGCGTTCCAGCTGGAGAAGGCGGCGAACACCCCGGGCGAGTAGTCCGCGCCCGGATGTGACGGAACGCTGACGGACACCCGCGGCCCCTGTACCCCCGGGGCCGCGGGTGCTCGAATCAGAGGGTGACAACTCCCCATCCGCACCGCCCCGAAGAGGACACCGGCACCGGCGCACCCGTCGGCCGCCGACTGGTCCTCGGCATGCTCGGTCTGGGTGTCGCGGGCGTGACCTTCGCGCCACCGCTCCAGCGGGGCCTGGAGTCCTTCCTGGGCGCCGCGTCCGACAAGGACCCCACGGGCCTGACGGACCTGCTCCCCAACGGCGGCGGATTCCGCTACTACTCGGTGGCCGCGTCCGTCCCGCACAGGAGCGCGTCCACCTACCGCCTGAAGATCGACGGCCTGGTGGACCGCCCCACGACGTACTCCCTGCCAAGACTGCGCGCCCTGCCGCAGACCCGCCTGGTGCGCGACGTCCAGTGCGTCACGGGCTGGCGCGTGCCGAGCACCCCCTTCGAGGGCGTACGCCTCTCCGCCCTCCTGGACGCGGCAGGGGTGCGCCCCGCCGCCCGAGCCGTGCGCTTCACGTGCTTCGACGGGACGTACAGCGAGAGCCTGACGCTGAAGCAGGCGCGGCGGGCCGACGTCCTTGTGGCCCTGCGCATGCAGGACAAGGACCTGGGCCACACCCACGGCGGCCCGGCCCGCCTCTATGTCGCCCCCATGTACTTCTACAAGTCGGCGAAGTGGCTCTCCGGGATCACGCTCACGGACGAGGTGGAGCCGGGGTACTGGGAGAAGCGCGGCTACGACGTCGACGCCTGGGTGGGTGATTCGAATGGCAGGGACGACGAGCCCACGACCTGAAGTGGCCGCGCGGGTACGCAGGTTCAGCCCCGCGGAGCGTTGGGTGCACCGGGTGACGGCGCTTCTGATGGGGGTGTGCGTCGCGACCGCCGCGTGCCTGTACGTGCCTCAGCTGGCCGAGCTCGTGGGGCGCCGCGCCCTTGTGGTGACCGTCCACGAATGGTCGGGCCTGCTGCTCCCGGCCCCGTTCCTCGCGGGCCTCGCGTCCCGCGCCTTCCGCGGCGACCTGCGCCTCCTGAACCGCTTCGGCCCGCACGACAGGGCCTGGCTGCGGCGGGGCGCCGCGCACCGGAAGGCGGGCAAGTTCAACGCGGGTCAGAAGCTGTACGCGGGCTGGCTCGCGGGGGCGGTCCTGGTGATGCTGGGCACGGGCCTGCTGATGTGGTTCACGCACCTCACCCCCCTGGCCTGGCGCACGGGAAGCACGTTCGTCCACGACTGGCTCGCCCTGACGCTCGGCGTGGTGATCGCCGGGCACGTGGGGATGGCGTGGGCGGATCCGGAGGCGAGGCGAGGGATGCGGACCGGGTCGGTGGACCCGGAGTGGGCGGAGCGGGAGCATCCGCTGTGGCGGAAGTAAGGAAAAAAGCCGGCCGGGCTGGAAGTATCCAGCCCGGCCGGATACTTCCAGCCCGTCCGGCGTTCGAGGACGAACTCGGCGAAGCCGGTGATGAGGGCAACCAAGGCCCCCGGCCCGGCTAAATCACAAGCGACAGCAACAGCACCAGCCCACCCGCGACCACGGAGATGATCGTCTCCATGACCGACCAGGTCTTGATCGTCTGCCCGACGCTCAACCCGAAGTACTCCTTCACCAGCCAGAACCCCGCATCATTCACATGCGAGAAGAAGAGCGACCCGGCCCCGATGGCAAGCACCAGCAGTGCCGTGTGCGCATCGGACATGTCCGCGGCCAGCGGAGCGACAAGCCCGGCGGCCGAGATGGTGGCCACCGTCGCCGACCCCGTGGCGAGACGGATCACCACGGCGATCAGCCAGGCAAGGAGCAGCGCCGGGATCGACCAGTCCTTGGAGATGTCGAGGACCATCTGTCCGACACCGGAGTCGATGAGGGTCTGCTTGAAGCCACCACCCGCACCGACGATCATCAGCACACCGGCGATCGGCGCGAGCGACTTCTCGACGGTGGTCGAGAGCCGGTCCTTGGTGAAACCGGCCGCACGGCCCAGCGTGAACATGCCCACGATCACCGCGGCGAGCAGCGCGATCAGCGGCGAGCCGATGACGTCGAAGACCCGCTGCACCGTGTGCTCGGGGTTGTCGACGACGATGTCGACCAGGGCCTTGGCCAGCATCATCACGACGGGCAGCAGCACGGTCGCGACCGTCACGCCGAACCCGGGACGCTTCTCCAGGTCCTCCGAAGGACGCTGCGGCATCATCTTCTCGGGAGCCGGGACGTCCACCCACTTCGCCGCGTACTTCGAGAAGACGGGCCCGGCGATGATCACCGTAGGGATGGCGACGAGCACGCCGAGGGCCAGCGTGATGCCCAGGTTCGCGTCCACCGCGTCGATCGCGACCAGCGGACCGGGGTGCGGCGGAATGAGTCCGTGCATCACGGACAGACCGGCCAGAGCCGGGATGCCGATCCGCATCAGCGAGTAGTTGCCGCGCTTGGCGACCATCAGGACGACAGGGATCAGCAGCACGATGCCGACCTCGAAGAAGAGCGGAAGCCCGATCACCGAGGCGATCAGGACCATCGCCCACGGCATCGAGCGCCCGCCCGCCTTGGCGAGGATCGTGTCGACGATCTGGTCCGCGCCGCCGGAGTCGGCGAGCAGCTTGCCCAGGATCGCGCCGAGCGCGATCAGCACACCCACGCCCGCGACCGTCGAGCCGAGACCCGCGGTGAAGCTGGCGATCGCCTTGTCGAGCGGGGCGCCCGCGAAGGCGCCGAGGGCGAGCGATCCGATGGTCAGGGCCAGGAACGCGTGCAGCTTGAACTTCGTGATGAGCAGGACGATGACGGCGATGCCCGCGAGGACGGCGATACCCAGCTGGGCGTGGCCAGCGGAGGTGATCGGCTCGACGGCGTCCGCTGCCAGCATCTCAACGCTGAGACTGGTCACGGTGTCTTCCTTGTACGTCAGGGGAGGGGGGTGCGGGGGGACGGGGGTTCACGGGGACTGCGGGGGACTACTGGTCGAGCGCGCCCAGAGCCCGGAAGGCCCGCTCGCTGATCTCTTCGGGGGCGCCGGTGACGTCGACCGCGACGCCCGCCTCGTCCGCGCCGAGCGGCTGAAGCGTGGCGAACTGCGAGTCGAGCAGGGCCGTCGGCATGAAGTGGCCCTGCCGGTGCGACATCCGGTCCTCGATGAGGGACCGGTCCCCGGTGAGGTGGACGAAGACGATGCCGGGCGCCTCGGCCCGCAGACGGTCGCGGTAGGAGCGCTTCAGCGCCGAGCTGCTGACCACGCCGCCGAGCCCGGCCCTGCCGTGGGCCCAGGTACCGATGGCATCGAGCCACGGCCAGCGGTCGTCGTCGGTCAGCGGGGTCCCGGCCGACATCTTGGCGATGTTCGCCGGGGGGTGGAAGTCGTCGCCCTCGGCGTAGGGAACGCCGAGCTGTGTCGCGAGCAGGGGGCCGATCGTTGTCTTGCCGGTTCCTGCCACGCCCATCACTACGACGACGTGGGGGGTGCTCATCGCTGTCCTGCCTCGCTGTCTTCTTCGACATCGGTCCGAAACGAGCCATCGGTCCGGAACGAGCCACGGGACGGGGGAGACCCGTGGCTCGTTCACGTCACTGAAACCCATTAGGTCTGACAAATTCAAGAGGCTGTGACACAAAAGTCTGACTTTTTGTTCCCGAGGGTCCGCACATACCCTGACGTCATGACCGCACAGGCCCGTGGGCTGCACGCTCGCGTACTGGAAAGCCTCGGGCCCGCCATCACCGGCGGCGAGTACCCGCCGGGCAGCGTGCTGCGCACGGACGAGCTCTCCCAGCGGTTCGAGGTGTCACGCTCCGTCGTACGGGAGGTGGTGCGGGTCCTCGAATCGATGCACCTCGTCGAGTCCCGGCGCCGGGTCGGTGTGACGGTGCTGCCCACCGCGGAGTGGAACGTCTACGACCCGCAGGTCATCCGGTGGCGTCTCGCGGGCGCCGACCGGCCGCGCCAGCTGCGCTCCCTCACGGTCCTGCGCTCGGCGATCGAACCGGCCGCCGCGGGGCTCGCGGCCCAGCACGCCACCCCCGAGCAGTGCGCGGCCCTCACCGAGTGCGCCCTCGGCATGGTCGCCACCTCGCGCGGACAGCAGCTGGAGGGCTACCTCTTCCACGACATCAACTTCCACCGCATCGTCCTGAACGCGTCGGGCAACGAGATGTTCGCCCGCCTCGGCGACGTCGTCGCGGAGGTCCTCGCAGGCCGCACCCACCACCAGGTCATGTTCGAGGACCCGGACCCGGCGGCCGTCACCCTGCACGTCCGGCTCGCGGAGGCGGTGCGTGAGGGAGACGCGGTGCGGGCCGAGGAGCTGACGCGGGAGATCGCCGTGGGGGCCCTGCACGAGCTGGACATCCTCGCCCCGTAGCGGATCACCCCTTCGGGGTGCTCCCTTCCCGGGTCTCCCCGTCAGGGACAATGGCCCGCATGTCCCGACGCGCCACCCGCCCCCAGACCACCTGCCCCTGCGGTCACCCCGAGCCGTACGAGAAGTGCTGCGGACGGCTGCACCGGGGCGAGGCCGCGGCCGCCGTGCCCGAGGAGCTGATGCGCTCCCGCTACTGCGCCTTCGCCGTCAAGGACGAGGCCTACCTCCTGCGCACCTGGCACCCGCGCACCCGGCCGCCACGCGTGGAGTTCGACCCCGGTCTGCGCTGGGTCGGCCTGGAGATCCTGGACACGGCGGACGGCACCGCGTTCCACACCACCGGCACGGTCGAGTTCCGGGCCCGCTACACCGACGGCGGCCGCAAGGAGGCCCTGCGCGAGCGGAGCCGTTTCGAGCGGCTCGACGGGGCCTGGGTGTATGTCGACGGCGCCTTCATCGACTGACCCTTCAGCCGATCAGATCCCGGTGCCTCAGCGGCGCAGGGCCACGTCGAGCTCGTAGTAGAGCGTGTCGAGGCGGCTGCGCCCAGGGCTGCGGTCCGGCATCCGCTTCACCAGCTCGCGCACGGCCGGCGATACGCGCTCGATCGCCCACCGGAGCTCCGCGTCACCGACCTGGGGGCCTTCACCCGCGGCGAGTTCACGGGCGAGCGCCTGGTGGACCGCGGGCGCGAGGGCGTGCTTCGACTGGTGCGGGCTGGCCAGGGGGTGGATGTAGGGGGTCGCCGCCGCGTAGCACGCGGCGCGGGCCGCGGCGGTGGCGGCCGGGTCGTCGACCTCGCGCGCGGCCGCGTGCGCCGCCCAGGAGAGGGAGCGCAGCCGCCCGGTCCGCTTCCCCTCGCGCACGTACTCCCGGATGCCCTCGATCGCCGCGCGGGGACGGCTGTCGCCGGGCGCCCGCGCCTCGAACAGCGGAAGCACCCGCTCGACGCAGTCGGCCGCCCAGAGCCCGAGAAGCCTGCGGTCTTCGTCGCTGATCGTCACCTCGTCCACCGGGACATCATGCCGCCCGGGGTGCTCCCTGTCGCCGCGGTTTCAGCGGACGTCCCCGTACTCGCTCATCACCCCCGGCGGAGCCAGCGCGTTCACGTAGTGCCCAGGACCGTGGTCCTCGAAGGAGTACGTGAACGGGACGCTGCGGGTCAGCGCGAGCCGGGCCGCGAAGAACGCGAGGGGTGCCACCACCGCGAGCCCCGCGAGGCTGTCCATCTGCGGGTAGCGCGGCGCAGGATCACGCACCTCGACCCAGCCGGGCTCCTGGCCGGGCCCCCGCACCACATCCGCCAGGGCCCGCCCCACCGCCTTCGCCCTGCGCCCCGCCACGGCAGGCAGCCGCCCCCCGAACAGATCACCCGGCAGGGACAGCGCCTCGATCGCCGCCTCGGCCGCGAGCGTCAGGGCGCCGTCGACCGCGCCCCGCTGACGCCGGTAGTGGAACTCGCGGCCGAAGGGCGCGTACGGCCCGACCGGGCGCGGCGGCAGCGAGGGCACGACGTCGCGGTCGTAGATGTAGCGGATGAGCCGGTCGCGCAGCACGTGGACGCCCCGCGGATCGCAGGCCCGGTGGCAGGCTCGGGCGAGCTCCGGTCCGCCGAGCATGGGCTGGCCGAAGGTGTAGACGGCCTTCAGACGTTCCGCGACGGCGGCGTAGCGCGGCTCGTGGGCCAGCACGACGCCCATCAGCGCCGCCATCGCACCGCCGAGGCTGTGCCCGGTGATGTACAGCGCCTCCATGCCGTCGCCCACCGTGCCCTGCTCGTCGGGGTCGACCGACTCGCCGCGCAGCGCCCGCTCCAGGGCCTGCATGACCAGGTACCGCGAGGCCCGCATGTTGCGGTAGAAGCCCGCGTGGACGTCGTACAGCTCGCCGCCGAGGTCCACGTGGAGCGTCTCGGGGCGTACGTCGGCGTCGGTGAGGATGCTGATGATGTCCTCGGGCTGGGTGCCGCGGTAGCAGAGGATCACCACCCGCCGGTCCTTGTCCTGGAGCAGATACGCCGCCGACGCGATGTAGAGCGCGCCCACCCGCTGCTCGAAGACCCGGCAGCGGTTCTCCTCCAGGCCTAGCCTGGCCATGATCATGGCGAGCGTCGCCGGGTCGGGGTCCTCCGGGGTGCCTGCGTAGGCGTACGCCGCACAGGTCGCCAGGGCGTGCGGGACGACGCCGTCCGGATCGGGTTGCGCCTTGTCCTCCAACAACCGCTCCACCAGGTCCGGATAGACCGGGAAGCCCACCGCGGGGCCCGTTCCCGTGACGTCCTTGTACGGGCGCAGATCGGTGAAGGGCGGTGCCTTGGCGTGGTGGTCCCGCATGGTTCCCCCCGGAACGGGCGCTGGCGGCAAGGGAGTTGCGAGCACACCACCGGCCCGATCCGCCGTCAACTCGCGTACTCCGGGCACTTGTTCACCCGCTGTGGACCGGCCATCGGCGCGCCTGGCTCCTGGGGTTGCTGAGAGAGGAGACCCCAGAGGGACTGCCGGACGATCACCCGCGCCGTGCCGCACGGCCGTCCCAGGCCGCCCGACGGGCCCAAATGCCGCCGCCCGCCTGCCTGTTCGACCTCGGCGCGGCGCCCCGCACATAGGCGGGAACCCGCGCTGTGGCGCTCCATCGTCGCCAGTAGCGTCCTAGACCCTGTCGGCAGACTCCCGCCTGCCCCGCGGCGTCTGGCAGCAGGGCCGAGCCCCCCGTCCCGTACGCCTGCGTGCGAAGGAAGCGCCTGATGGCCGACACCGGACAGTACGAGCAGACCTACGAGCGCTACGCGGGCGGCAGCCCCGAGGCGGAGCACCGCCTCTTCGAGCGCCTGGCCCAAGAGATCATGAAGGTCCAGGCGAAGAACCGGCGGGCCGGCGGCGCCGGTTCCCTCGCGCGCACCCAGCACGCGAAACCCGCGCTCGGCGTGGAGAACGCCCGCCTCACCATCCACGACGACGTGCCCGAGGCCCTGCGCGGCGGATTCGTCAAGCCGGGCGCCGACTATCCGGCGACCGTGCGGCTCTCCAACGCCAGCGGCACCCGGCAGCCCGACGCCACGGCCGACCTGCGCGGCGTGGCCGTGCGCGTGACGGTGTCGGAAGAGGAGAGCCACGACCTGCTCGCCACCAACTTCCCGGTGTCGCACGCCCGGGACGCCCGCGAGTTCGTCGCCTTCGCCAAGGCCATGGCGGGCGCGAACAGCCCGCTGCAGAAGGCCTTCGGCCTGTTCGTGAAACTGCCGCTCGCCGTAGGCCTCTCCACCGCTACCCGGATGCGCCGCAACATCCAGGCCGCCACCCGGCACAAGGTCGACAGCCTCGCCAAGGAGACGTACTGGAGCCGCGGCGCCATCCTCTGGGGCGAGGCAGGACCGGTCCGCTACCTCCTGCGCCCCGTCGTGGGCAGCGCCCCCGAGCCCAGGCCCGAGCGCCGCGACCCCGGCTTCCTCCACCGCGAACTGGCGCACCGCCTCGTCACGTCGGACGTCGCCTTCGAGCTGTGCGTCCAGCGGTACGTGGACGAGAAACGCACGCCCGTCGAGGACGGCTCCGTGGAGTGGAAGGACAACATCACGCCCGCGGTGCCCGTCGGACGCCTCACCGTGCCACGCCAGGACCTGGCCACCACAGAGGCCATGGCGGCGGCAGGGCGGGTCGAGGAGCTCGCCTTCAACCCCTGGTACACGACCGACGCGTTCCGCCCCCTCGGCAATCTCAACCGCGCCCGCAAGGCCGCGTACGAGGCGAGCGCCGCCCACCGCAAGGGCCTGCGCTTCAGCACCGAGGAGCCGCTGCGCAACACACTGCTCGGCATCCCCGTCGGACGGTTTTTCGCCGCGCTCAACCGCTATGTGCCGTGGCACAGGCTGCCGGTGTCGGCGAGCCTGCTGAACCTGGTCTTCCTGCGCAAGGCGCTCAGGCGCCTCAACCTCATCGACACCGACGTCCACGAGGCGCCGCCGAAGGCCGTCCCCGTGCCGGCGGGGGTCGATGAGCGGCTGCGCACGGCCCGGTCGTACGACGGGTCGTACAACGACCTCTCCGCGCCCTCCATGGGAGCCGTGGGCGCGGCCTTCGGACGCAACCTCGAGCCGGACTACCGGCCCGACCTCTTCGACACCCCGAACCCCGTCACCGTCAGCCGCCGACTCCTGACGCGCGACACCTTCGTGCCGGCGACCTCGCTCAACATCCTGGCCGCCGCCTGGATCCAGTTCCAGGTCCACGACTGGGTCAACCACCGCCGCTACCCCGTCGGGGGCAAGGCCGTCGAGGTACCGCTGCCGCCCGGCAGCACCTGGCACAACACCCCCGGCGGACCGCCCGAGAACGTGATGCGCTTCGCCGAGAACGAGGGCATCGAGCAGCCCGGCAACCAGCCCCCGATCCTCTTCGCCAACACGGCATCGCACTGGTGGGACGGCTCCGAGGTGTACGGCGCGGACGAGCACACCGCGAAGTTCCTGCGCGAGGCCGGCGGCAGCGCCGACCTGCGCCTTGAGGACGGCCACCTGCCCGTGGGCCAGAACGGCATCCCGCTCACCGGCTTCAACGAGAGCTGGTGGCTCGGCCTCAGTGCGATGCACACGCTCTTCGCCCGCGAGCACAACGCGGTCTGCGCGGCCATGCGCCGCGAGTACCCGGCGATGAGCGAGGACAGCATCTACCACGCGGCGCGTCTGGTCGTCTCCGCCCTCATCGCCAAGATCCACACGGTGGAGTGGACCCCGGCGATCCTCGCCACCGAGGCCATCGACCTCGGCCTGCACACCAACTGGGAGGGCCCGCCGAACAATTGGCTCAACAAGCTCGGCCTGTGGCTCCTGGAGTCCCACTCGCTGACCGGCATCCCCAAGACGCTGCCGGACCACCACGCGGCGCCGTACTCCCTCACCGAGGACTTCGTCACCGTCTACCGCATGCACCCGCTGATCCCCGACGACTACGTGATGCGCGAGCACCACTTCGGGCAGCGCCTGGAGAGCCTGACCTTCCAGGACATCCAGGGCGGCGCGGCGGAGGCCGCCATCCGCAAGACGGGCCTGGCCGACACCCTCTACTCGTTCGGCATCGCCCACCCCGGTGCGATCACCCTGAACAACTTCCCGCGCGCGCTCCAGCGCTTCGAGCGCGACGGCGAGATCATCGACCTGTCGGTCGTCGACCTCGTCCGCACCCGCAGGCGGGGCGTGCCGCGCTACAACGACTTCCGCGCGGGCCTGCACAAGCCGCGCATCACCCGCTTCGAGGAGCTGAGCCAGGACCCCGAGACCGTCGCGCGCCTCAAGGACGTCTACGACTCGGTCGACGAGATCGACACCGTGGTCGGCCTGTTCGCCGAGAACCCGCCGACCGGCTTCGGCTTCAGCGACACGGCCTTCCGCATCTTCATCCTGATGGCCACGCGCCGCCTGCAGAGCGACCGCTTCCTGACCGTCGACTACCGCCCCGAGATCTACACGCCGCTGGGCATCGAATGGGTCGAGAAGAGCGGCATGAAGTCCGTGATCCAGCGGCACGCCCCGGACCTCGCGGGTCTGCTGCCGCGCGACGCGAGCGCGTTCGCGCCGTGGCGGCAGGTGCAGCCGATGCGGGGCGGAGGCAGCGATGCCACCGAGTGAGGACGGGCCCGACGGCCGGGCGAACGGACACCACCCCGGGCTCGCCGACCTCTTCGTACGCCCTCTCCTGGAGACGGTCTGGCGCCGCCGCACCCACCGGGTGAGCCGCGGCGCCACCGTCCCCGCGGGATCGATGAGTTACGCCTCGAAGAACGCCCCGCAGCCGCTGACCGAGCTGGAGGAGGCGGTCCTGATCGCCCTCACCGGCTGCACCGGGCTCACCATGCCCGACCGCCCCTTCGAGGACCCGCGCGACGGCAAGCCGATCATGGCGAAGCCGAACCTGACCATGGCGGGGCGCACGGCGGGCAGCCCCGACAACGCGCAGGGCACGCACTTCTTCCTGATCAACGACACCGGCACGTACTACCTGAGGAAGCTGCCCCCGGCGCCGCAGGAGCCCTTCGACGACGTGACCCTGACCGCCCGTGCGCGGGAGTCCAAGGTCAAGGTCCTCGACCACCGCCTCGACGTGGCGGAGGGCCTGCGGGACTTCCCGGCGTACCTGGACTCGAACCGCTTCCTGTCCAACCTGCCGGGCACGACGGTCCTGTTCCCCGTGGTCGACCTGTCCCACCAGTACATCAACGCCCTGATGTACCTCCTCACCCAGCCGGACGGGGCGCGGCCCACGCTGGTGGACGACCGGAACTTCTACCGCCCCGCGGGCGTGCAGAAGTGGATCAAGAACGGTTTCCTGAACGAGAAGCTGAAGCTGCCGCTCGGTGCGCTCGGCCCGCTCCGCACCCAGATCGAGGCGGACCTGCTGCTCCAGAACCTGATGCTGGTGGCGGAGGCGATGGGCCTTGGCGCCTGGATCCACGCCTCCATCAACCCTCAAATCGCCCTGGGCGACCCGAAGTTCTCCCGCGCCTACGGCAGGATGCTCGGCTTCACCTTCGTCACCCCGCGCTGGCGCCCGGCCGACGTGTGGCGCTGGCACATCCCGCTCCCCAAGTACGCGAATGTCCGCTCGCACCCGGTGGGCCTGAAGGCCCCGGACGGCGAGCAGTTGATCTCCGCGATGTGCCCGCCGACGTTCGCGTCGATGTCCGACGCGGTGGACGCGGTGATCCGCGAGAAGTTCGGCCCCGGGGGCGTCTACGGCGACAAGGACGTCTTCGGCCGCATCTACCGGGAGGACTACGGCCAGCGCTATCTGGCCGAGGCGAGCGAGTACGAGGAACGGGTGATCGAGTGCGCCCGCGACATCTGCACGTACATCCTGCGGACGCACCGCCGCTTCCCGGCGCACACGGACGCGATCCACGTCCCCGGGATCTGGCTCCAGGCCCACCACGTGGAGGACGAGTACTACGACAAGTACTTCACCCAGGGCCTGACGCCGACGCACCGTCGGCACCGTGGCCTGTGGGACGGCTGAGACCGCCGGTCCGAAGATCACCCATGCCCCGGACATCCCCGATCACATACCGGTCATCGCCTGCGCCGCCAGGGACCGCACGTCGAGCCGCGACGTGCTCATCGCCCTGATCCGGCACCTCAAGGAGCGCTCGGCCCCCGCACTGGAGGCCGCCCGCTGATACCACCGCAAAGCGAAGAGCGGGCCAGGATTCCTGGCCCGCTCTTCGCGGTGTATCTCTGTATCTCTGTGTCCGAGGGGGGACTTGAACCCCCACGCCCGATAAAGGGCACTAGCACCTCAAGCTAGCGCGTCTGCCATTCCGCCACCCGGACTGGTGGTGTGTCGCGGTTTCCCGCGGCGACGTGGAAAACCATAGCAAACATTCGGGGGCCCTCGATCACACGGGCCAGGTGCGTGAACGGCGCATGACGAGGGGTGCCCGGCCTTGGGTGTCGGGGGGTAGGCGCGGGAGGATGAGGGGGACCACCAGCAGCGATAGCGGGAGGAACCATCGTGAGCGAGTCGAGCAGGGCCGACAGGGCGGGCGAGGCGGACCGGTCCCGGCCCGTCACCGGTGAGGACGAGGTCGTCGATCTCTGCCGCGATCTGATCCGCATCGACACCAGCAACTACGGCGATCACTCGGGCCCGGGGGAGCGCAAGGCCGCCGAGTACGTCGCGGAGAAGCTCGCCGAGGTGGGACTTGAGCCGCAGATCTTCGAGTCGCACCCCGGCCGCGCCTCCACGGTGGCCCGCATCGAGGGCGAGGACCGCTCACGGCCCGCGCTGCTCATCCACGGCCACACCGACGTCGTACCGGCGAACGCCCAGGACTGGACGCACCACCCCTTCTCCGGGGAGATCGCGGACGGCTGTGTGTGGGGCCGTGGCGCCGTCGACATGAAGGACATGGACGCGATGACCCTCGCGGTCGTCCGGGAACGCATGCGCACCGGCCGCAAGCCCCCGCGCGACATCGTGCTGTCCTTCATGGCCGACGAGGAGGCCGGCGGCACCTACGGCGCGCGCTACCTCGTCGACAACCACCCTGAGCTCTTCGAGGGCGTCACGGAGGCCATCAGCGAGGTCGGCGGCTTCTCCTTCCAGGTCAACGAGGACCTGCGGCTCTACCTCATCGAGACGGCCCAGAAGGGCATGCACTGGATGAAGCTGACCGTGGACGGCACCGCCGGGCACGGTTCGATGATCCACAAGGACAACGCCATCACCGAACTGTCCGCGGCCGTGGGCCGGCTCGGGCAGCACAAGTTCCCGGTCCGGGTGACCAAGACACTGCGGCACTTCCTGGACGAGCTCGGCGACGCGCTGGGCACCGAGCTCGACCCCGAGAACATGGACGAGACGCTCGCCAAGCTCGGCGGCATCGCCAAGCTCATCGGCGCCTCCCTGCAGAACACCGCCAACCCGACCCAGCTGGGCGCGGGCTACAAGGTCAACGTCATCCCGGGACAGGCGACGGCGCACGTCGACGGCCGCTTCCTGCCGGGGTTCGAGCAGGAGTTCCTCGCCGACCTGGACCGGATCCTCGGCCCGAACGTCAAGCGCACGGACGTGCACGCGGACAAGGCCCTGGAGACCACCTTCGACGGCGCGCTCGTCGACGCCATGCAGACGGCGCTCCAGGCCGAGGACCCGATCGCCCGCGCCGTTCCGTACATGCTCTCCGCGGGCACCGACGCCAAGTCCTTCGACGACCTCGGCATCCGCGGCTTCGGCTTCGCGCCGCTGAAGCTGCCGCCGGAGCTGGACTTCGCGGGCATGTTCCACGGCGTCGACGAGCGAGTGCCCGTGGACGGCCTCAAGTTCGGTGTGCGCGTGCTCGACCGGTTCATCGACGCGTCCTGAACGCCGGTGCACGCGCCCCCCGGTGACGCATTGCGTGCTGAAACGACACTCCAATAATCGTCAGCACGTACGTACTTGACTGAAAAGAGTGAAAGGGACCATAGGCTCGTAGCCCCGCCACTTCCTCCTCGTTACAGGTGGTGCGGTCCGCGGCTGGGATCGCATTGCCAACAAGGAGGAATAATGATCAAGAAGGTCGTCGCTGCTGCGGCTGCTACTGGTGGTCTCGTGCTCGCGGGTGCGGGTATCGCTGCTGCCGACGCCGGTGCTCAGGGTGCCGCCGTGAAGTCTCCCGGTGTGCTCTCGGGCAATGTCGTTCAGGCGCCCATCCACGTGCCGGTGAACGTCTGTGGCAACACGGTCTCCGTGATCGGGCTGCTGAACCCCGCCTTCGGCAACACCTGCGTCAACAAGTGACGTTGTCGTGTCTCACCCCATGAGGGTCTGAGTCTGTCGGCCCCGGAGTGCGTGCCATGCACTCCGGGGCTTTCGGGCATTCCGCGTACGCACCTCAAGGAGCGTGCGCATTCCTGAAGGTCATAAGACAGGGAAAACCTATGCGACAGGTCACTCGTAAAGGCCTGATCACGGTGGCGGCCGCGACGGGCGTGCTCGCCATCAGCGGTGGATACGCGCACGCCGACTCGGGCGCCCGTGGGGGTGCGTCGGATTCCCCGGGTGTGCTGTCCGGCAACTCGGTCCAGCTCCCGGTGCACGTGCCGGTGAACGTCTGCGGCAACAGCGTCAACGTCGTCGGGGTGCTCAACCCCGCGGTGGGCAACAACTGCGCCAACACCTCCGACGAGGGTGGCAGCGGCACGAGCAAGCCTCCGGGCGGCGGGTCCGCGGCCGAGGGGCACAGCAGTGACTCACCCGGCGTCGGCTCGGGCAACGACGTGCAGCTGCCGGTCGACGTGCCGGTCAACGTCTGCGGCAACAGCGTCACCATCGGCGGTCTCGGCAACGCGACCACCGGCAACGAGTGCGCCAACGACTCGGGTGAGGTGACCCCGCCGGGCAGCGAGAAGCCGCCCACGAAGCCGGAGCAGCCGCCGGGCGGGCCGCAGGACCCGCAGACGCCTCAGCAGCCCGACCAGCCGGGGAACCCCGACCAGCCGGGGAAGCCCGGTACGCCGGGTGAGGAGCCGGACGACCGGGCCGTGCCGAACCAGCCGGGGACGCAGACCATCACGCAGCCGAAGGGCTCGGAGACGCTCGCGGCGACGGGCAGCGAGCTGCCGGTCGGCGTCGTGCTTCCGGTGGGCGCGGGCATGCTGCTCGCGGGAACGGTGCTGTACCGCAGGGCGCGGTCGGCCGCCTGATCGAGGGCGGCACGCCGCCGCGCGATCCCGTGCACGGAATTGGAGGGTGCCCCGCCTGATCGGGGCACCCTCCATTCCTGCTCTCTCACTTCACCAAGTGGCCCGCAGCTGGCGGATGATCCGCCGCTTCAGCCGCACTCTGCGGCTGCCGTCTGCGTGCAGGCTCAGGCGGTCCAACTCCCAGTGTCCGTACTCCGCGTGGTCCGTCAGCAGGCGCGTTGCTTCCTTGCGGGTGACCCCGCGCGGCACATACACGTCGACAAATTCGTATTCCGGCATCGCATCTATTGTGCAAGTACAGGCCCGGTACGGATAGCGTCTGCACTATGTCTGATGCTGCGCAGCCCACCGCTGCCGAGGTACGCGCCGCCGCCGAGGCGGTCAAGACCGCGCTCGACCGTCACCTTGCCGCGGTCGAACGCAGGTCGGGTGAGGACGACCCGGCCGTCTACGAAGCGTTCAACGAGCTGGCCGCCGCGGCCGAGGAGTACGACGAGCTTCTCTACGACCGCTATGACGAGGTCACCCCCTTCGAGATCCCCGGTTCGGACAGCGATGTGCTGCCGCCCTACCAGGGCCCGGAGGAGGCGAACGCACTGAGCGTGCTGATCCGCAGGGACTACGCCGTCGCGGAGCCGCAGCGGCTCCTCGCACAGGCCCAGCGGGTCGCGGACCTCGACGCGGACACGGCGGACGGGAGTCCCGCCGCCGCGGCCGCGGGCAGCAGCGTGCACGCCGCGCTCGGAGTCCTCTTCGGGGAGTTCGAACCGGACGAAATCGCCTCCCGGCACAAGGAGTTCGGCCTGGAGGAGGGCGACTCCACGCTCTGGGTCACCGCGGCGGACGAGCCCGCCGAGCCCGGGGAGTGGCTCGACGCCCCCTTCGACCAGGCGGACCCGCACCGGGTCGTGTGCCGGTTCGACGTCAGCGCGGTCTTCGACGACGACCCGGACGACGACGGCGTCGACGCCGACGTCCATGTCCGCGTCGATCCCGACGCCGTGGCGGTCCTTGAGGAGCTCGACGACATCGACGAAGGGGACGAAGGGGACGTGCTCGATGTCGACGACGGCAGAAGCCCCCTCGACGCGGACCGCTGACCCCTCAGGCGCGCGGGCGCCGGTGGCCGTGACGGCCACCGGCGCCCGGAGGCGCGGGACGGACCCTCCGCTCAGGACGTGGCGGGGACCTGGGGGCGCAGGAGGGTCTGGAGGCGCGTCGTGCGGGCCTTCGGGGGGATCTCCGCCACCGCGCGCGGCAACGCCTGCTCCGCGCCCTGGACCACCGACAGGTGCCGCTCACCGCGGCTGAACGCGGTGTAGACCCACGGCCTGCTCAGGGCCGCCGTCGCGTCGCCGGGCAGCACCACGACCGCCGCGGGCCAGCTCAGGCCCACGGCCTGGTGCGCGGTGAGCGCCCAGGCGTGCCGCACGGTCTGCTCCACCTGCTCCTTCGGTACGACGACGGGGGCGCCGTCACACTCCAGATGCAGCCCCTCCGCGTCGGCCCGCAGGACCCGGCCCAGCGTCGTGCGGCCGGGCGCCGGGACGTGGGCTACGCGGTCGCCGGGGTCGAAGCCGCCGAACCGGCCGGGGCCGGGGTTCAGCCGCTCCTTGAGCGCGGTGTTCAACGCGCGCGTGCCCGCGGCGCCGCCGTGCCCGGGAGTGATGACCTGGGTGTCCTCCGGGGGCACCCCGATCGCCCGGGGCACCGAGTCCGCCACGAGCTGCACCGTGCGGTGGACCGCCTCGCCCGCGTCGCGCACGGGGACGATCACGACTTCCTTGCCCGGCGCCTCGACCTGGTTCAGCTCGCCGATGCCGATGCCGGAGACCAGCTCCCCGATGGGGCCGGGGTCCGGGACGCGCGAGACGACCTGCGGGCAGCAGCGCGCCGCGAGGAGATCCGCGAAGACCCGTCCGGGGCCCGCCGACCACAGCACTCCCGGGTCGCCGCTCAGCACCAGACGGGCGCCGTCCGGCAGGGACTCCACCAGCATCGCGGCGCTCTCCACGTCCAGCTGCGGTGCGTCGAGGACCACCAGGAGATCGAGGGCGAGCGCTCCGTCCCTGTCCCGTCCGGGGCCCTCGGCGCCCGAGAGCAGCCCCGCCACGGTCGCGGTGCCCGCCTCGTCCGCGCCCGCGAGCCCGGCGACGTGGCGCCGTCCCGCGGAGCTGTGCGTGGCCGCCCACGCCCGCAGGCCGAGGGCCGCGGCGGCCGCCACCAGCGCGGCGGGCTCGGCGCGTGCCGCCTCGCCGCCGGTGTGCAGCACGAGGCCGTGACCGGCCGCCGCACGGATCAGCTCGGCGGTGGAACCGGATGCCTCGCCCGCCGCGGACTCCCAGTCGGCGGACCGCGGGCCCGAACCCTCTTCCTTCGGCAGGGAGTTGATCACGCGGGCGAGCCCGTCGGCGAGGCTCTCCTCCGCGAGTGCGTACCGCTCGAGGCCGACCAGGACGCGGACCGGCTGCGCGGTCTCCTCGCCCTCGTCGTCGCCCTCGTCCCGCGCGGGGGCCGGGACCCCGGGTGTCTCGATGGCGTCCTGGAAGACCAGGATGTCGCCCTCCGCGATGGCGTCCTGCACCGCCGCGTCCGGATCGGGTACGGCACGCTGGCCGAGCGCCGCGGTGAGCGCCGCCGCGTCCAGGGCCGTGTGCCCGGCGACGGCCGCCTGCTCCAGGAGCCAGGCGGTAATCGCACGCCCCCTGCGCTCGTCGTCGGGGCCGCACTGCGCGCCCAGCAGTGCCCGCGCGAATCCGTCGGCCTGCTCCGTGCGCACGCCGCTGACCCGCAGCAACTGCCAGGGGTCCGAACGGAGTTGAGCATCGGCGCCTTCGCCGAGCGCCGCCGCCGTCCGCGCGGCGAGGTCGGCGGGCGCCCCTCCGTCGGCGAGCACGGCACGGACCGCTGCCACGGCGTCGTCCCCCGGGCCCGAGGGGGCCGCCGCGACGGGCTGCGGGCGCCGTGCCGGTTCGGGCGCGGCCTTGCGCGGTGCGGGCTCGGGCTCGCGGAAGGCGCTGGCGGCCGGCTGCTCGCCGCTCTCCACCGCGCGCACGGCGGCCAGCAGATCGGCCGCCGTGCCGCTGAGCTTGGCCCCCGCGTCGACAGGACCCTGCTTGGCGGCCTTCCGCTCGGCGATCCGCTCCAGGAGCTCCCGCTGGGCGGCGATCTCCGCCTCGGTCTCCGAGAGCTCCTTGCTCTCGGCAGTGGCGGTGCCGGTGTCGGTGTCAGCGGTGTCGGCGGTGGCGTCTGAAGCAGCGTCGGAAGACGTGTCAGCGCCGGCGTCAGGGCCGCCGGAGCTGTCCGCGTCCGTGGCTTCCGGAGCCCCCGCCCCGGTCTCCTGTGCGGCAGCGGCCTCCGCTTCCTCCGCGGCAGCGGTTTCCGGCTCCGTACTCACAGCGTGCTCCAGTCCTGATCGGGGTAGCGGTGCACGGGCGCCGACACGTCGTCGAGCGCCTGGCAGATCTCGTCAGGAAGACTAAGGGTCTCCACTGACAATGCGGCCGTGAGCTGCTGCGCGTTGCGCGCGCCGACGATCGGCGCGGTCACTCCGGGGCGGTCGCGCACCCAGGCGAGGGCGACGTGGAGGGGCGTGGCCGCGAGGCCGTCCGCCGCCGTGGCGACCGCGTCGACGATGCGGCTCGCGGTGTCGTCGAGGTAGGGCGCGACGAACGGCGCCAGATGCTCGGAGCCGCCGCGCGAGTCGGCCGGGGTGGAGTGGCGGTACTTCCCGGTGAGCACGCCGCGGCCGAGCGGCGACGAGGGCAGCAGGCCCACGCCCAGGTCCCTCGCCGCGGGCAGCAGCTCCCGCTCGACGCCGCGCTGCAGCAGGGAGTACTCCATCTGCGTACTCGCAAGGCGCGTGCGTGTCCCCGGGGCCGCGAGCTGCCATGTCGCCGCCTTGGCGAGCTGCCAGCCGGAGAAGTTCGAGATGCCCGCATAGCGCGCCCGGCCGCTGCTCACGGCGATGTCCAGGGCCTGGAGCGTCTCGTCCAGGGGTGTGCAGGGGTCGAAGGCGTGCAGCTGCCACAGGTCCACGTAATCCGTCCCCAGGCGGGCCAGGGACGCGTCGAGTGCGGAGAGGAGGTGGCCCCGCGAGCCGTCGAAGCGCCGGTCGGGGTCGGGCACGCTGCCCGCCTTGGTCGCAATGACCAGATCGCGGCGCGGCACGAGCCGTTCTATGAGTCGGCCGAGCAGATACTCGGCCTCCCCGTCGCCGTACACATCGGCCGTGTCGACGAGGCTGCCTCCGGCTTCCCAGAACACCTTCAGCAGATCGGCGGCGTCGCTCTCCTGGGTGTGCCCCCACGTGAGGGTGCCGAGTCCGATCCGGGACACGCGAAGGCCGGTACGGCCGAGATGCCTCTGCTCCATGGGCGCTGAGATTACTGGCCGTGCTCCAGCGGCGTGAGGGGCTGTGGACAAACCTGTGCCTGTGGAGAACCCGGCCACCCGCCCGCCCTCCGCTGACGGCGCGCGGGGCCACGCGCTACAGTCCCCGGCACAGGGACGTTACTGCTCAGTAAGGGGATTCGGCCATGCAGCTCGGGATCAACCTCGGCTACTGGGGCGCGGGGATGGACGCGGACAACCTCGCCGTCGCCAAGGAGGCCGACAAGCTCGGCTACGCGGTCTGCTGGGCCGCCGAGGCCTACGGCTCGGACGCCGCGACGGTGCTGTCCTGGGTGGCCGCGCAGACCGAACGCATCGACATCGGATCCGCGATCTTCCAGATCCCGGCCCGGCAGCCCGCGATGACCGCCATGACGGCCGCCACGCTCGACTCGCTCTCCGGCGGCCGCTTCCGCCTGGGCCTCGGCGTCTCGGGGCCGCAGGTCTCCGAGGGCTGGTACGGCGTGAAGTTCGACAAGCCGCTGGCCCGCACCCGCGAGTACGTCGAGATCGTCCGCAAGGCGATGACGCGCGAGCGCCTCAGCTACGAGGGCGAGCACTGGACGCTCCCGCTGCCGGGCGGCCCGGGCAAGCCCATCAAGCTCACCGTCCACCCGCAGCGCGAGCACATCCCGCTGTACGTCGCCGCGATCGGCCCCAAGAACCTGGAGCAGACCGGCGAGATCGCCGACGGCGCCCTGCTGATCTTCCCCTCCGCCGAGCACCTGGAGGACACCGCGATCCGCCACCTGCGCGCGGGGCGCGAGAAGGCGGGCCAGACGATGGAGGGCTTCGACGTCGTCCCGACGGTGCCGCTCGCGGTGGGCGACGACGTCAGCGCCCTCGCGGACATGTTCCGTCCGTACACCGCCCTCTACGTGGGCGGCATGGGCAGCCGCAAGCAGAACTTCTACAACCAGCTCGCCCAGCGCATGGGATACGAGAAGGAAGCCGCCGAGATCCAGGACAAGTACCTGTCCGGCGACAAGGAGGGCGCCGCGGCGGCCGTGCCGCGCGAGCTGATCGACTCGACCACGCTGCTGGGCTCCGTGGACCGCATCGCCGAGCGGATGCAGGCCTACGCGGCCGCCGGGGTCACCACGCTCACGCTGGCGCCCGCCGGCTTCACGCTGGAGGAGCGGATCACGGCCCTGCGCGCGGGCACGCAAGCGCTGGAGCGCGCTGGACTGGCGTAACCCGGAGGGAGAAGTTCTGCGGCCGTGGTGGGGGCTCGGGGGTCTTCCCCGCCACGGCCGTCACGGAGCACAACGCGCCGTGCGGCCCCTCGGTTACGGCCCCGTCCGGGGTCAGCTGTCCTTCGTTTGGCGGAGCCGGCCCCGACAGCTGTTGCCACACCTGCGCCACGGCATTTGACTTGTTCTTTGCGGAGTTCACGCGGAGGGCATGGAGGTGCCAGTGATGCTTTCGGCCAGGAGTGTCTTCGAGGAGATCCTCGACAACGACGAATCATTCCAGCTCTTCTGTTCCATCGCTGCCAGCGGGGAGTCGCAGGGAGGCTGGGAGAACGGCCGTATCGCGGCGCTCCTCCCGGAGAGCCAGCGCGCCCTCACCGCCAAGGTCGCCCGGCACGGCGCCGACGAGGACAAGCACGGGCGGATCTTCAACGCTCTGCTGAAGAAGCGTGGCCTGGAGCCCGTCCCGGTCCCGCCGGAGACCGACTACACCATGCTCCTGGAGCGGCAGGGGATCGGCCTGACGCACGAGAAGCTGCGCCGTGAAGAACCGCTGACCGAGCGGGACGTCGTCGTCTACCTCTCCCACAGCCGCGTGACCGAACAGCGGGCCGCCGACCAGATGGACATGCTGGTCACGTACTTCGGGGACCACCCCGAGGTCGGCAAGGCCATCAAGATGATCTGCCACGACGAGGACAACCACCTGGCGTACTGCCACGAGGAGTTGCTGCGCCTGGCGGCCGCGGGACACGGGCGCACGATCCTGGAGACCCTGCACGAGTGCGCCCGTGCCGAGACGCGCGTGTACCGGGACGTGAGCCTCGCCGTGATGGGCCACATGGGGCGCGTCCTGGGCTGGCCGAAGCCCAAGTCCATGGCGCTCGCCTCGGGCGTGAACGCCATCTACGCGTACGAACGGCTGGGCGGCTGGCGGCGGATGGTGTCCCTGGAGATGCCCGAGCGGCGCGACGCACTCGGCGGGCCCGCCCTGCCGGCGACCGGCTTCGCCTGACCGCGCCGCCCGCCGTGGCAGGCCCTAGAGCCAGCCGCGGCGCTTGAACAGCCGGTGGAGGAAGATCTCGAGCGCGACCATCAGCAGGATCACGGCCGGATAGGCCCACACCCAGCGCAGCTCGGGCATGTGGTCGAAGTTCATTCCGTAGACCCCCGCGATCATCGTCGGGACCGCGGCCATGGCGGCCCACGCCGAGATCTTCCGCATGTCGTCGTTCTGCCGGACGCTCATCTGCGCCAGATGCGCGGAGAGGATGTCGGACACCAGGCGGTCGAGGCTGTCCACCCAGTCGTTCACGCGCGTCAGATGGTCGCTGACGTCCCGGAAGAACGGCTGTGCCGTGTCCTTCACGAACGGCACGTCGGGCGCGAAAGGACCCGCTCCGGAGAGGCGCATCATGGGCATCGCCAACGGTCCCGTGGCCCGCCGGAACTCGACGATCTGGCGCTTGAACCGGTAGATCCGGGACGCCGTGTTGCGGCTGCCCCCGCTGTCCGGCGAGAAGACCTCCGCCTCCAGCTCCTCCAGGTCGGTCTGCAGCTCGCCCGCGACGTCCAGGTAGTGGTCGACCGTGGCGTCCGCGACCGCGTACAGGACGGAGGTCGGACCGTGCTTGAGCATCTCGGGCTCCGCCTCCATGCGATGGCGTACGACACCGAGAGGCGAGCCCTCGCCGTGCCGGACCGTCACCACGAAGGCGTCGCCGATGAAGACCATGACCTCGCCCGACGAGACGGCGTCGCTGTCCGCCTCGTACACGACCGGCTTGAGGACCACGAAGAGCGAGTCGTCGAACACCTCGAGCTTGGGCCGCTGATGCGCCTTCAAGGCGTCCTCCACCGCCAGCGGATGCAGCCCGAACTCCCTGCTGACCTCGTCGAACTCCGCCTCCGTCGGTTCGTGGAGGCCCACCCAGACGAAGGCGTCCCCCGCGGTACGTGCCTCGCCGAGGGCGTCCGAGAAGTCCGACGCGCACTCGGTCCGGCGCCCGTCCCTGTACATCGCGCAGTCCACGATCACGGAGCGCATTCTTCCGAACCTCCGCTCGGGGCGCACCCCGTCGGCGGCTTAGGCTGGCCCGCATGCCCACGCTGATCCTCGTCCGGCACGGACGATCCACCGCCAACACCGCGGGTCTGCTCGCCGGGTGGACCCCCGGTGTGGCCCTGGACGAGCGCGGCGCCGCACAGGCCGCGGCGCTCCCCGGACGCCTCGCGGACCTGCCGCTCGCCGAAGTCGTCACCAGCCCGCTCCAGCGCTGCCAGGAGACGGTCGCACCGCTGCTCGCCGCGCGGCCGGGCCTGCGGGCGCACACCGAGGACCGCATCGGGGAGTGCGACTACGGCGACTGGTCGGGCCGCAAGCTGGCCGAGCTGTCCGACGAACCGCTGATGGAGGTCGTACAGCAGCATCCGTCGGCGGCCGCCTTCCCGGGCGGCGAGTCGATGCGGGCCATGCAGACACGGGCGGCCGAGGCGGTACGCGAGTGGAACGCGCGCGTGGAGCGCGAGCACGGCGCGGACGCCGTGTACCTCATGTGCTCGCACGGCGACATCATCAAGTCCCTTGTCGCGGACGCCATCGGACTGCACCTGGACCTCTTCCAGCGCATCTCCGTGGAGCCCTGCTCCGTCACCGCCATCCGCTTCACGCGCCTGCGGCCCTTCCTCGTACGCCTGGGGGACACCGGCGACTTCGGGTCGCTCGCGCCGCGCGTGGAGCCGCCGGGCAGCGACGCGGCGGTGGGCGGCGACACGGGAGCACCGTGATCGTCGCCCGCAGTAGGGTGCAGTCGTCGCGCCGAACAGGCGCACATGAGCAATCGCAGTCGATCCCAATGGAGACAGGACGTGTCGCGTCAGGTGTTCCTCTACGACCCGCCGGAACGCTTCGTGGCCGGAACGGTCGGGCTCCCCGGACGGCGTACCTTCTTCCTCCAGGCCTCCGCCGGAGTCCGGGTGACCAGTGTCGCCCTGGAGAAGACCCAGGTGGCAGCCCTCGCCGAACGCATGGAAGAGCTCCTCGACGAGGTCGTGCGCCGCAGCGGCGGCAATACCCCCGTGCCCGCCGTCGCACCCGACGAGGTCAGTGACAGCGCCCCCCTGGACTCGCCCGTCGAGGAGGAGTTCCGCGTCGGCACGATGGCGCTCGCCTGGGACGGCGACGAGGAACGGATGATCGTCGAGGCGCAGGCTCTGGTCGAGCTGGACGCCGAGTCCGACGAGGATCTGGCGGAGGCCGAGGAAAGGCTTCTGCAGGACGAGGAGAACGGGCCGCCGATGCTGCGCGTCCGGCTCACCGGGGCGCAGGCGCGCGCGTTCGCCAAGCGCGCCCTCGACGTCGTGAACGCGGGGCGGCCGCCGTGTCCGCTGTGCAGCCTCCCGCTCGACCCGGAAGGACATGTATGCCCGCGGCAGAACGGGTACCGGCGGGGCGCGTGAGCTCCTGCGGGGTGGACACCTCCGACGGCGTCGTGGACCTGCTCACCTGGGGTGAGCTGACCGTGCGCGGGCGGATCCGTGAGGCGTCGAACGCGGTGCTCTACTGCTCCGTCTCCTACGAGGGGCAGGAGGCCACCTGCGTCTACAAGCCCGTCGCCGGGGAGCGGCCCCTGTGGGATTTCCCCGACGGGACGCTCGCGCAGCGGGAGGTGGCCGCGTACGAGGTCTCCGAGGCGACCGGGTGGGGCCTCGTCCCGCCGACCGTGCTGCGGGACGGGCCGCACGGCGAGGGCATGTGCCAGCTGTGGATCGAGGGCTCGGACACGGACCCGGAGTCCTCCGAGGACGGCGGGGAGCTGCTGGCCCTCGTCGAGGGCGCGGAGCCCGGTGACGGCTGGAAGGCGATCGGCTTCGCCGACGTGGGGGAGGGGCGGACGGCGCTTCTCGTGCACGCGGACGATGAGCGGTTGCGGCGGCTCGCGGTGCTTGACGCCGTGATCAACAACGCGGATCGCAAGGGTGGGCATCTGCTGACCGATGGCGGGCGCCTGTACGGGATCGACCACGGGGTCACGTTCAACGCCGAGGACAAGCTGCGGACGCTGTTGTGGGGGTGGGCGGGGGAGCCGCTGACCGCCGAGGCGGTGGGGGTTCTCGAGTCCCTGCGGGACGGGCTTGGCGGGGAGGCGCCGCTTGGCCTGCGGCTGGGGAAGCTGATCACCGGGGCTGAGGTGGACGCGCTGCGCGCGCGGGTGGACGCCCTGCTGGCTTCCGGGAAGCATCCCGTGCCCAGCGGGGAGTGGCCCGCCATTCCGTGGCCGCCGGTCTAGTCGTTGCCCTGCGGCTGCGGCGTGATCGGGTGGGTGGGCGGGAAGAGATCCGCCGCGAAGCGGGCGGCACGCGTCTGCCCGTAGGCGAATTCAAGCCGGTCCGAGGCGCCCACGCCAGGCCCCCCACTCGTATACGGACGCTCCGTCCGGTTAGGCTCATGTCATGCATGCCTGGCCCGCTTCTGAGGTCCCCGCCCTGCCTGGCAAGGGCCGCGACCTCCGGATCCACGACACCGCGACCGGTGGTCTTGTCACCCTTGACCCCGGTCCCGTCGCCCGTATCTACGTCTGCGGCATCACTCCGTACGACGCCACCCACATGGGTCACGCGGCGACCTACAACGCGTTCGACCTCGTGCAGCGCGTGTGGCTCGACAACAAGCGGCAGGTTCATTACGTCCAGAACGTGACCGACGTGGACGACCCGCTCCTCGAACGCGCCATCCGCGACGGCAAGGACTGGGTGGAGCTCGCCGAGGGCGAGACCGCGCTGTTCCGCGAGGACATGACCGCCCTGCGACTGCTCCCGCCGCAGCACTACATCGGAGCCGTCGAGGCGATACCCGGCATCGTGCCGCTCGTCGAACGGCTCCGGGACATGGGCGCCGCCTATGAGCTGGAGGGGGACGTCTACTTCTCCGTGGAGTCCGACCCCCACTTCGGTGAGGTGTCCGGTCTCGACGCCGCCGCGATGAAGCTGCTCTCCGCCGAGCGCGGCGGCGACCCGGACCGTCCGGGCAAGAAGGACCCGCTCGACCCGATGCTCTGGATGGCCGCCCGCGAGGGCGAGCCCAGCTGGGACGGTGCCTCGCTCGGCCGTGGCCGCCCCGGCTGGCACATCGAGTGCGTGGCCATCGCCCTCGATCATCTGGGGATGGGCTTCGACGTGCAGGGCGGGGGCTCGGATCTCGCCTTCCCGCACCACGAGATGGGCGCGTCGCACGCCCAGGCGCTCACCGGTGAGTACCCGTTCGCCAAGGCGTACGTGCACGCCGGCATGGTCGCCCTGGACGGCGCGAAGATGTCCAAGTCCAAGGGCAACCTCGTCTTCGTGTCGAAGCTGAGGCGGGACGGGACCGACCCGGCCGCCATCCGCCTGGCGCTGCTCGCCCACCACTACCGCGCCGACTGGGAGTGGACCGACTCCGTACTGACCGAGGCCGTGGAGCGGCTCGGCCGGTGGCGTGCCGCCGTCTCGCGCCCCGACGGACCCTCCGCCGACGCCCTCGTCGAGGAGATCCGCGAGGCCCTGGCCAACGACCTGGACGCACCGGCCGCGCTCGCCGCCGTCGACGCGTGGGCCGCCCGCCAGGACGCCGAAGGCGGCACGGAGGAGGGCGCCCCCGGCGTCGTGTCCCGTGCGGTCGACGCGCTGCTCGGGGTCGCGCTGTAGGACTCGTCTGCCGGGCCGCCGCCGGATCTCCGTTCCAGGAGTCCAGCAGCGGCTCGGCAAAGTCCATGGCCTTTGCACCCTCCGGGGCGCTAGACACCGGCCATGAGATCTCCCACTCGCTTCAGACGGGCGGCCGTCGCAGCCGCCCTGCTCGGACTCCTCGCGGTGTTCGCCGGTCCCGGTGGCGGCGCAGCGCAGGCCGCCGACGACCCCGCGACCACGGTCGGAGACGTCACGGACTTCGCCGCCGAAGGATCCGTCTACCGCCTCACCGCGGGCAAGGCCGTGGCCCGCGTCAGTTTCGTGTCGACGGAGACCTTCCGGCTGGAACTCGCCCCCGAGGGCGACTTCACCGACCCGACGGGCAAGGACATCGTCCTGCCGCAGGGGGACCCGCCGCGCACCAAGTGGTCCGACAAGGGCGACCGCTACGAACTGAGCACCTCCCAGGTGACCCTGCGCGCCTACAAGTCACCGCTGCGCTTCGCCCTGTACCGCGCCGACGGCACCCAGGTCTGGGCCGAGTCCAAGGGCCTGAGCTGGACCAAGGACGCCACCACGCAGAGCCTGGCCCGCGGCGCCGAGGAGCAGTACTACGGCGCCGGGATGCAGAACGGGCGCGGCAACACCTCGCACCGCGGCAAGAAGGTCGAGGTGAGCGTCGACTACAACTGGGACGACGGCGGCCACCCCAACTCCGTTCCCTTCTACCTGTCTTCGGAGGGGTACGGAGTCTTCCGGAACACCTACGCGCCCAACACCTATGACTTCGCCGAGCCGGTGACGGCGACCGCGAAGGAACAGCGCTTCGACGCCTACTACTTCGCCGGACGCGGCGGCGACGCGGCCAAGGACGTCATAGGGCAGTACACGAAGCTCACCGGAAAGCCCTTCCTGCCGCCCATCTACGGGTTGGAGATCGGCGACGCCGACTGCTACCTCCACAACGCCAACCAGGGCGAGCGCCACACCCTGGACTCCCTGAAGGTCGCCGACGAGTACCTGAAGCACGACATGCCGAACGGCTGGATGCTGGTCAACGACGGCTACGGCTGCGGCTACGAAGACCTCGCCGAGACCGCCAAGGGCCTCCAGGACCGCGACATGCAGCTCGGCCTGTGGACCGAGGACGGCATCGACCAGATCGCCGACCAGGTCAAGGCGGGCCAGCGCGTCGCCAAGCTCGACGTCGCCTGGGTCGGCGACGGCTACAAGAAGGCGCTCGACGGCTGCAAGGACGCGTACAAGGGCATCGAGGACAACAGCGACGCCCGCGGCTTCACCTGGGCCCCCGAGAGCTGGTCGGGCGCCCAGCGCTGCGGAGTGCAGTGGTCCGGCGACCAGAGCGGCAGCTGGGAGTACATCCGCTGGCAGATCCCCACGTACGCGGGCGCGACCATGTCCGGCATGGCCTACACGACCGGTGACGTGGACGGCATCTTCGGCGGCAGCGCCAAGACGTACGCGCGCGATCTGCAGTGGAAGTCGTTCCTGCCGGTCACGATGACGATGGACGGCTGGGCCGCCGAGGACAAGCAGCCCTTCCGCCACGGAGAGCCCTACACCTCCATCAACCGCAAGTACCTGAAGCTGCACGAAGCATTGCTGCCCTACCTCTACTCGTACGGGCACGAGGCGACCGAGACGGGCGTCGGCGCCGTGCGCCCGCTGGCCCTCGAATACCCCGATGACCCGAAGGCCGCCACCGACGCGGCCAAGTACGAGTTCCTGACGGGCGAGGACTTCCTCGTCGCGCCCGTCTACAAGGACACGACCGTGCGGGACGACATCTATCTGCCCAAGGGGACGTGGACCGACTACTGGAGCGGCCGCACCTATCAGGGACCGACGACCGTTGACGGTTACAGCGCGCCCCTCGACACCCTGCCGCTCTTCGTCAAGGGCGGTGCCACCGTGCCGATGTGGCCCGGCGGCATCAGGTCCTACAAGGACCGTACGGCCGACTCACCGCTCGCCTGGGACATCTACCCGCAGGGCAAGTCCTCCTTCGAGCTGTACGAGGACGACGGCGAGAGCAGGCAGCACCGCGACGGCAAGTACGCCACTCAGCGAGCCGACGTCGAAGCGCCCCGCTCCGGCGCGGGCGACGTGCGGGTGCGGATCGGCGCGAGCAAGGGGGAGTTCAGCGGCAAGCAGACCAAGCGGCCCTACGCGTTCACGCTGCACACCGGTGACGCGCCGAGCCGCGTCGAGCTGAGCGGCGACAGGCTGCCGCGGCTCGCGTCGAAGGAGGCGTACGAGAAGGCGGAGCGGGGCTGGTTCTACGACCGGGACGACCGGGGCGGTGTCGTCAAGGTGAAGACGGCGGCACTGCGCACCGACCGGTCCTTCGAGCTGGAACTCGACGACACCAGTGCGGTCGGCGGCGCCGTGCCCGGCGCGAGCGCCGCGCTGAGCGCCCCCGCGGGGCAGGAACTCGGCGCGGGAGCGGCGGGCAAGGTCGCCGTCGACGTCACGGCGGGGACGCGGGACGCCACCGGCGTCGACGTCACCCTGGACGTGCCCAAGGGCTGGACGGCGGGCACCGCCCATGCCGACCGCGTAGAGGCGGGGACCACGCGCCGCGTCGAGGTCGCCGTCACCCCGCCCAAGGACGCCGACCCCGGCGAACAGCCGCTGACGGCGACGGCGCGCCACCACTCGGCGGGCCAGGACCGCACCGCCACCCAGCGGATCGCGGTCGCCGTCATGCCGCCGGCGCCGACGGCCGACACCTGGGCGAGCGACATGGTGTGGCTGAAGTCCGCCAACGGCTACGGCCCCGCCGAACGCGACCGCAGCAACGGGGAGTCGGGCGCGGAGGACGGCCACACGCTGACCCTGGCCGGGAAGACGTACGAGAAGGGGCTCGGCACCCACGCCGACTCCGCCATCGAGGTCTACACGGGCGGGAAGTGCGCGCGATTCACCGCTGACGCGGGCATCGACGACGAGATCAACGGCTACGGAGAGGTGGCCTTCTCCGTGGAGGCCGACGGCAAGGTGCTGTGGACCTCGCCCAAGGTGACGGGCGCCTCGGCGACCGTGCCGGTGGACGTCGACGTGAGCGGGGCGCGGCACGTGGAGCTGAAGGTGACCGACACCAACGGCTCCAAGAGCGGGGACCACGGGGACTGGGCAGCGGCGAAGTTCAGCTGCGCCTAGCCGGGCCGGTCACCGGCAGGGAGCGGCGCCGGGCGGGAAGGACTCCGCCCGGCGCCGCGGTCCGGCACCGACCCCGTGTCACTTCGTCGTGATCACGATGGCCACGAGATAGGATGGGTTGGTCGCGTCGTAGTAACCGATCACCTGCTGGCCGAAGGCGAAGGCCTCCTGCACCGCGTCGTGGGTCTGCTGACTCGGGTTGATGAGCGCCTTCCAGCCGTTCTCGATCATCAGGTAGAGGACCGGCGACTGGCCCGGCATGGGCTGGACGACGTTCCAGAACGACGTGGCGATGTTCGACGCGACCGCCTGGGTGGAGATCTCCGGGGCCTGCGCCTGCGGGACGCCGTCCTGGCCGAGCTGCTGGAGCAGCTGCTGGTAGGGCTGCTGCCGGCCGAGCTGTTGCAGCTGCTGCTGCGGCGGCGCGGTGCTCGGGCCCTGCTGGCCCTGCTGGATGCCGTACTGCTGGCCCTGTTGCTGCTGCGGGGGACTCATGTGCGGGGTGGTGCTCATGCGGGTGCCACCTTCCGTCAATGGATGTGATGCTTCAGCCCGCGACGACCAGGCCCACGACCTCGTCGTCCGAGAACCAGACGCGTACGTCGGGGTGCCCGCCCGCGAACGCGGCGTGCACCGCCTGGCGGATGTCGGGGGACGGGTCGTTCAGGTTGCGCCACTCCCCGGCGACGAACAGCCTCAGGCGTGGCGGGAGTTCGGGGGGATAGGGGAGCAGCTCGTCCCAGTAGCGCTCGGCACGGCCCGAGCCCACCGCAGAGGGCAGCAGGTTCGTGACCGCCGCCTTGATGTCGGGGCGGTTGCCGATCCGCTGCGAGGCCGGGCGCCCCGGAGCGTCCTGCTGCGGCGAGCCCGTCGAGCGCAGCACCGCACGCGCGCGGGCCGGCGTCATCAGCTGCTGGCCCGCGGCCTTCAGCATGCCCTGCAGACACGCCAGGGCGCCGACGACGACCGGCGAGGCGGACGAGGTGCCGGAGAACGTGTCCGTGTACCAGGCGATCTCCTCGGTGCCGCCCTGAAGGTCGCCCGGCTGGTTCCAGGAGCCGCCGGTCGTGGTGGTCTCGCGGCCCCAGCCCTGCGCGTCCACGCGGGCGCCGTAGTTCGAGAAGCCCAGGCGCGAGCGGTCCGGGCCGTGATCGCGGCCGTGCGTGCCGGGCGGCGGTGCGCCCGCGCCGACCAGGACGGCGCCCGAAGGACGGTTGGAGGGGTTGAAGGGGTTGCGCCACCACTCGGGGAACCCGTCGGGCCTGCGCTCGTACACCGCGTCGTCCAGGGACTCCGCGCCGTTGCCCGCCGCGGCCACGACGATGACGCCCTTGGCGCAGGCGTACCGGACCGCCGCGTAGTCGTCCGGCCACCACTCAAGGGCGACGTAGCCCCGCTGGTCGTCGCGCGGCTCGAAGTCGAACCGGGGTCCTGGCCGGTGCAGTTCGATCAGCACGATGTCGCCGGCGCCGAGCCGCTCGGCCGCCGCGTGGATCGTGGCCGCGGTACCAAGCGGCTGGAAGGACGCCGCCGCGGTCATGGCCTCGGGTGCGATGCCGGTGATGCCCACGGAGGTGCGGTCGCCGCCGATCACGCCGATCACCGCGGTGCCGTGGTTGCGCCAGGCCACGTCCTGGATGGGGGTGCCGACGACCACGCCGGCGAGCTTGCCGGTCAGGTCCTCGTGCCCCAGCTGCCAGGCGCCCTCGATGTCGATCACCGTGACGCCCTCGCCGGAGCCGCCGAGCCGCTGCCACGCCCACTGGGCGTCGACGCCTTCGGGCGCCGGGCGCAGATAGCCCTGGCGGCCGGTGAAGTCGGGGGTGACGGGCGCGCCTTCCTTGCGGCGCCCGGACTCGCCGACGTTCGGAGCCCGGTCCGTCGAGCCGATCGCCGCGGGTACGGCGCCCGGCTTGACGTACGCCGTGTCGATCCCCGGCAGCGCCGCCATCCGCGAACGCAGCTCCTGCGCCCTGCTCTCGCCGCCGCGCACACGGTAGAAGAGCGCCAGGTCCGGCACGTCGTCGCCGTCGTCCGATTCGATGTGCTGCCGGTCCGCCGAGCGGAGGCGCTCCTCGTTGCCGAACAGCGGCTCCAGGGTGAGCTGTTCATCGCCGAGGAACATGTTCAGGGCCGACACGTCGGAGCCCGCCGCCGAGCGGACGCCCTCGGCCTGGGCCCGCAGCCGGGCCTCGGGCCGTGCGACGACGATCAGCTCCTGCTCGGACGCGCGGTAGGTGAATCCCGCCCCGTCGGGTCCGGGGCCACTGGCTCCCGGGCCACCTGCCGGCTCTACCTGGTCGGTCATCGCTTCACCGCTCCCTTCGATCATTGGGGTCTCCCCTGCTCGAACGGAGTTGAGAGCTTGGGGAAGGGTGCCGTGCTGTGCGCTGTGGCCGCGCATTCCGGGGCACACCCTGCTACCGCCGCGCGTGGCCGTCCACCCCCTTTGCCCCAACTCCGTTTGAAATCAAGGGGATCGGGGAATCCCTTGCCATTCGTCCGGAAGGCGATGTCACGCCTCAATCCGGCCATGGACCGAACGAAAAGGGGCGGCATCCGAAAGGATGCCGCCCCATGTCGCTTCTGTGCCCTGGTCAGTCCTCGGAGGAATCAGCGGGTCCGGATTCGCCGCTGCTCTCCTCGTCCGGTCCCGCACCCGGGCCCGTGCCTGAACCCGTGCCTGAACCCGAAGCCGGTCCCGGCCCTGTTTCCGGCTCCGGACGCGGCTGCGGCTTGGGCGGCCGTGTGCGCTCGCCGGAGCTGTCGCGCAGATACGGGCCGACGTCGCCGCCCTCCGTGGCATGGCCGCCGGGCTGCGGCGGGCCGCCGCCGTCGCGCCGCCGCAGATAGCGCTCGAACTCGCGGGCGATCGCCTCGCCGGTCGCCTCGGGCAGCTCGGCGGTGTCCCTGGCCTCTTCGAGGGACTGGACGTACTCGGCGACCTCGCTGTCCTCGGCCGCGAGCTGGTCCACGCCCACCTGCCAGGCGCGCGCGTCCTCGGCCAGGTCGCCCAGCGGGATCCGCAGGCCGATGAGGTCTTCCAGGCGGTTCAGGAGGGCCAGCGTGGCCTTCGGGTTCGGCGGCTGCGAGACGTAGTGCGGGACGGCCGCCCACAGGCTCACCGCGGGGACGCCCGCGTGCGTGCACGCCTCCTGGAGGATGCCGACGATGCCCGTCGGGCCTTCGTACTTCGTCTCCTCCAGGTCCATGGTGCGGGCCAGGTCCGGGTCGGAGGTGACGCCGCTGACCGGGACGGGCCGGGTGTGCGGGGTGTCGCCGAGCAGTGCGCCCAGGATCACCACCAGCTCCACGCCGAGCTCGTGGGCGAAGCCCAGGATCTCGTTGCAGAACGACCGCCAGCGCATCGACGGTTCGATCCCGCGGACCAGCACGAGGTCACGGGGCTTGTCGCCGCCCACGCGGATCACCGAGAGCCGGGTCGTCGGCCAGGTGATCTTGCGGACGCCGCCTTCCAGGAAGACCGTGGGGCGGTTGACCTGGAAGTCGTAGTAGTCCTCGGCGTCCAGCGCCGCGAAGACCTCGCCCTTCCACTCCTTGTCGAGATGCGCGACCGCGGTGGAGGCGGCGTCGCCGGCGTCGTTCCAGCCCTCGAACGCGGCCACCATGACCGGGTCGACCAGCTCGGGAACCCCCTCGAGCTCGATCACCCAGGCCTCCTTCCGACGTCCTTTACGTACGCCCCAACCTTACGGCGTCCGGCGGGGCCCTCCGCAGCCCCCTTGCGGCGGCCGCGATGAACGGATCACTGCCCCGCGGGAGGCCTCCGCACTCCCGCCGCGCGCGTGCTTCACAGCGTCGAGCGCAGCCACTGCTCCACGCTCGCGATGTGCACGGTCGCCCACGACCTGGCCGCCTCGGCGTCGCGGTCGCGCAGCGCGGTGAGGATGGCGCGGTGCTCGTGCAGGGTGCGGCTGACGGCGTCCTCCTGGGTGAGGCCGCGCCAGATGCGGGCCCGGGTGGTGGGTCCGGAGAGGCCGTCGAGGAGCGAGCAGAGCACCGAGTTGCCGGACGACTGCACGATGCCGCGGTGGAACTCCAGGTCGCAGGCGACCAGCTCCTCCACCGAAGGAGCCGCCCCCAGGGCATCCAACTGCGAGGTCAGTACGTCGAGTTCGGCCTCGGTGATGTGGACGCTGGCCATCGCGGTGGCGGCGGGTTCCAGGATGCGGCGCACGGCGAGGAACTCCAGGACCGTGTCGTCACGGTGGAAGTCGACGACGAAGCTCAGGGCTTCGAGGAGGAGCTGCGGGTCAAGGCTCGTGACGTACGTGCCGTCGCCCTGGCGTACGTCGAGGATGCGGATCAGCGAGAGGGCGCGCACGGCCTCGCGCAGGGAGTTGCGCGAAAGGCCCAGGTCAGCGGCGAGTTCACTCTCTTTGGGCAGCCGGTCGCCGGGGCGCAGCGCACCGGAGACGATCATGCCCTTGATCTTTTCGATGGCTTCGTCGGTGACAGCCATGGGGACCTCGCCTCACAAGACAGAAGACATCCGATGTATCGGACGATTATGGCGTGTCCCTGGGCCGTTGCGCACGTGGGTCCGGCGAATACGTACTTCTCTCAGGGCTAAGATTTCCATGACTGACCGAACAGACCGCGGGACGGGCGAGAGGGAGGCTACGGCACATGGCCGGGAAGAAGTCGGCGGGGGCCCAGCGGGACGCGGTCGCATCGATCATCGAGGACTGGGCGAGAGAACGGCCGGAGCTCGACACCTCGCCCCTGGAGGTCCTCGCGCGGCTGCACCGGACCTTCCTGCGCTACAACACCAGGCTCACCACGGCGATCGAGCGGCACGGCCTGGCGGTCGCCGGCTTCGACGTGCTGACCGCGCTGCGCAGGGCCGGGGCGCCCTACCGGCTCACGGCGGGCCAGCTCGCCGACTCGGGTCTCGTCTCGTCGGCCGGGGTCACGCTGCGCATCGACCGCCTGGAGAAGGACGGCCTGATCGTGCGCGAGCGCGACGCGGAGGACCGCCGCGTCGTCTACTCACGGCTCACCGACACGGGCCTCGCCAAGATCGACGAGGTGTTCGCCGAGCATCTCGACAACGAACGCCGGATGCTCGACGGACTCTCCCCGGCCGAGTGCCGTCAGCTGGCCCGTCTGATGTCCAAGCTGGAGCGGTCCATCACCGACTCCGACGAACCTCACGAAGCGGAAGCCTGAGCCTCTGCCTCCGCGCGGTACATCCGGCGCAGCCGGACCACCCCCAGGTCGTGCTGGTAGAGGTTCTCGCGCTGGTCGGCGTCGGCGGGCATCGCCTCCAGCATCACGCGGTCCTGTTCGAGAACCTGCCAGTGGCGCTCCTCGATGAGCGTCTTGTAGAGGAAGCGCCAGGTGTCGCGCTGCCAGCCCTGCACCCGGCGGTAGCGCCAGAAGAAGACACCGGTGCGGTTCTCGTCGACCGGGCAGACCATGCCGACGATCCCGAACGGGCCGCCGGGGCCCGCCGACGGGGGATACGGGATGGTGAGGTCCACCCAGTCCACGCCGGTGCGGCACAGCTCCACCCAGTCGAAGTTGACGCCCCGCTGGTCGGTCTTCTCGAAGAAGTAGCCGCGCTCCGTCTCCCGGATGCGGAACTTGGCGGTGGTGTCGCCGTCGTACATCGTGTGCGACTCGTGGTGCAGGAACGCGCCGTGCATCGGGTCGAGGAGATTCTCCACCGCGAAGCGCCACGGGCCGTTCCACTCCGCGTAGCAGAGGATCGCGTCGACGTCCGGGTCGGTGAGCGGCTCGGGGAGCGTCAGTTCGGCAGGATCCGGGTGTTTCTCGTCTCCGAAGTACGCGAGGATCGCGCCGCCGATCTCCCGCACGGGCAGCGACGTGACGAGTTTCTTGCCCTCCAGATTGCAGCCGGGAAGGCCCGGTACGGAGGAGACGGTGCCGTCGGTCTCGATCTCCACGCCGTGGTACCAGCAGGCCACCCGGTCGCCGAGGTGTTTGCCGAGCGAGAGGGGCGCGCCGCGGTGCGGGCAGCGGTCGGCGAGCATCGACAGGGCGCCGTCCGGGCGGCGGAAGAGCAGCCACTGCTCGCCGAGCGCGGTGACCTTGCGCATGGCGCCGGGGGCGACGAAGTCCGAGGGGACGACGGGGTGCCACTGGTTGCGCAGGCCGGTGGCGTAGATGTGGTCGGCGGAGGCGGCGAGGCCGACGCGGGGGGTCGGGGTGGTCATCGGGGTCACGCTCCCAGTCGATTCATCTCGGCACGGAAGGACTCTTCGGTCCACGGGGCGCCGTCGGGCGCGTGGACCTGACGGGCATTCAAGCCCCGTATGACATCGGGGAGTTCATGGCCGTCCTTGGTGAAGACCTCTTCGAGGGTGGCGGCGAGCTTGAACTCGTAGGGGGTCGGCTCGTGCGTCCGGGACTGGTGGATGTCCAGGTAGGGCCAGGTGGTGGTCACTGTTGCCTCCGGTGGGGAATTACAGATCGAGGACGAGACGGCCCGACGCGCACCGCGAGACGCAGATCATCATCGAGGTGTTCGCGGCGTGCTCGGACTCGCTGAGCAGGAAGTCGCGATGGTCGGGCGTGCCGTCGAGCACGCGGGTCTCGCAGCTGCCGCAGATGCCTTCCTGGCAGGAGCTGCTGACGCTCAGGCCCGCGGCCTCGGCGGCCTGGAGGATGGATGTGTCGGCGCCGACGGACAGGGTCAGGCCGGACGTGCGGCACTCCACCTCGAAGGAGGATGCGTCGCCCGTTCGCTCCACGACGGGAGCGGCGAACCGCTCCACGCGCAGCCGGTCCGCCGGGCAGACGGCCTCCACCGCGGCGAGCAGCGGCTCGGGGCCGCAGCAGTACACGAGCGTGCCGTCGGGCAGCCCGTCGAGCGCCGCGGCGAGGTCGATGTGCCCGTGCTCGTCCTGCGGTACGACGGTCAAGTCGCCGTCCAGCGCGGCCAGTTCCTCGGTGAACGCCATCGAGCCCCGATTGCGCCCGCCGTACACCATGCGCCAGTCGGACCCGCGCCGCGCCGCCTCACGGGCCATCGCGAGGAGCGGGGTGACGCCGATGCCGCCCGCGATGAAGAGGTAGCCGGGCGCGTCCTCCAGGGCGAAGTGGTTGCGCGGCTCGGACGCGGTGACCGTCTGGCCGGGCCGCAGCGCGGTGTGCACGTGCCGCGAACCGCCGCGCGAGGAAGCCTCGTTGAGGACCCCGATGCGGTACGCCGACGCGTTCCGCGGATCGCCGCAGAGGCTGTACTGGCGTACGTGACCGCCGGTGTGGAGGTCGAGGTGCGCGCCGGGGGTCCAGGCGGGCAGCGGCTTGCCGTCCGGATGGGCGAGCTCGACGGAGAGGACTCCGTCCGCCTCCCAGGTCATGCGGCGCACCAGCAGGGTCAGTTCGCTCTCGTTCTCACTCATGCGGGGTCGGTCCTCCTCACTGGCCGGGGATCTTGACGGGCGGGGTGAACGGGTTCTTCATCGGTCCGAGGCGGGCCAGGTCGACCTCGACGAGGGTCGGCCCCTCCGAGGCGACGGCGTGGCTGATCACGGGGGTCGCGTGCTCCTCTGCCGCGATCCGCGCGTAGGCCAACCCGCAGGCCTGGGCGAGGAGTTCGAAGTCGGGCGTGGCGAGGTCCACGCCGGAGCGGCGCTCGCTGTAGCGGTCCTGCATGTTGCGGAGCACTCCGTACCCGCCGTCGTTGAAGACGATCAGGGTCAGCCGCGGCCGCTCCTGGGCGAGCGTGAGCAGTTCCCCCAGGTGGACGGCGAGCCCGCCGTCCCCCGCGAGGACGACGGTGGGCGCGTCGGGCCGCGCGAGCGCGGCGCCGATGCCCATGCCGAGCCCCTGCCCGATGCCGCCGCCGCGCGGGAAGACGTTGTCGCGGGGGTCGTACATCTCCAGGAGCCGGTTGCCCCAGCTGCTGGACGGGATCGTCACGTCGCGGGCGACGACCGCCTCGCGGGGCAGCGCGGCACGGATGGCGTCGCAGATCGCGGCCTGCGGACCGATGTTGTCGTGCAGCGTGGCGCGGACGTCCTGACGGACGGCGGCGACGCGTCGCGTCCAGCTCTCGTCGGCCCGCCGCGCGTGCGGCAGCAGCGCCGCGAGCACGTCGGGTGCGTGCCCGTGCAGGGCGTGCCGCGCCGGGTAGACGCGGCCGAGCGCGGCGGCGTCGATGTCGACCTGGATGTGCGCTTCGGGGAGCGCGAGTCCGTAGTCGGCGGTCTCGTTGGACCGGAAGTGCGTGCCGACGGTCAGCAGGACGTCGGCGTCGGCGAGGAGCGCGCGGGCGGCCGGGGTGGTGGCGAAGTTCCCGATGACCTGCGGGTGGTCCTCGGGCACCGCGCCACGGCCGGAGTTGGAGGTGAGCAGGCCCGCGCCGGTGGCGTGGAGCAGCTCGGTCAGCTCGGTGCGCGCGCGGGTGGCGCCACCGCCTGCCCAGATGACGGGGCGCTCGGAAGTGGCCAGGAGCGCCTGGGCGGCGATGAGTTCGGCCGCGGCAGGTGTGGGGTGGAGGAGGGCAGGTGTGGGGTGGACGACCGGCCCCGCGGTCCCGGGCGATGCACCCTGCTCGGCAGGCGCCGGCGCCGTCGGGACTCGTTCCGTTGCCCCGGACGGGGCGTCAGGAACGGCAGCTCGCCGCGTGCTCGCGGGCATGGAGTCCTCGTCCCCCGCCGGAACCGGGTCAGCCGCACCCGTGGCCTGTGGCGCCGCGTCCATCTGGGCCGCGTACTGCAGATCCACCGGCCACTCCACGCTCGCCGGGCCGCCCGGGTCCTTCAGAGCCGCCCGCGCCGCCTCGCGCAGGATCCGGCCCGCCGAATCGGTGGACGTCACCGTCTCCGCGTACGTCGAGACCGCCCTGAGCATGCCCAGCTGGTCCTTGGTCTCGTGGATGAAGCCCCGGCCGCTGCCCAGGAACCCGGCTTCCACCTGGCCCGTGACGTGCAGGACGGACGTGCCCGCGCTCAGCGCCTCGACCAGGGAACCGGCCGCGTTGCCCGCGCCCGTGCCCGTCGAGGTGAGCGCGCAGCCGAGGGAGCCGCGCGCCCGGCCGTAGGCGTCGGCGGCGTTCACGGCGGTCGCCTCGTGGCGTACCGGCACGAAGCGCAGCTCCCGGTCGACGGCCTCGACCAGCGGCAGGTTGTGCACGCTGACGATCCCGAAGACCGTGTCGATGCCGAGTTCACGCAGGACGGCGACGAGGAGATCGCCTCCGGTGGGGTATTGCATGGGGGCCATGGGTGAGCTCCTCAGAGGATGCCGCGGCCGACGCCGCCGCAGACGTCGATGCTGGTGCCGGTGGTGTACGAGGCCCGGGGCGAGAGCAGCGCGACGATCGCGTACGCGACCTCCTCCGCGCGGCCGAGCCGGCCAAGCGCGATGCCGCGGTCCGCCGCGAGCTCCGCCTGCCAGTCCTCGTAGCTGAGTCCGGAGTCGGCTGCCGCGTGGCGGCGGGTCCACTGGCCGGTGTCGATCAGGCCCAGGCAGACCGAGTTGACCCGGATGCCCTCCGGGGCGAGCTCCGTGGCCAGGGACTTGGAGAGGTTGAGGATGCCCGCGCGGGCCGCGCTCGTGGTGATGAGGCGGGGCTCGGGCTGCTTGGCGAGGACCGCGTTGACGTTGACGACGCTCGCCGCGTCGGAGGCCGCCAGGTGCGGGCGCGCCGCGTGCAGGGGGTTGAGGACACCGGTGAACTTCAGCTCCAGCTCGTCGCGCCAGTCCTCGGCGGTCGAGTCGTCCAGGCCCTTCATGCGGGACTGCCCCGCGTTGTTGACGAGTCCGTCGAGCGACCCGAAGGCGTCGGCCGCGCGCTCGGTGAACTCCCGTACGGCGTCCGCGTCGCGCACGTCGCACACGCCCGTGAGGAGGCGGTCGCCGCCGCCGAGCCCGGCCGCAGCCTTCGCGAGGCGGTCGGCGTCACGCCCGCAGGTCGCGACCCGCGCGCCCTCGTCGAGCAGGGCGCGGACCGTGGCCAGGCCGACGCCCGAGCTGCCGCCGGTGACCAGGACGGTCCGGTCGGAGAGGCCCAGATCCATGAGTACGTGCTCCTGTAGATCAGTTGGATCAGCTGGATCAGCTGGATCAGTTCATGGTGAAGCCGCCGTTGACGGCGATCACCTGTCCGGTCAGATAGCGGGACTCCTCGGAGAGGAGGAAGGAGACGAGCCCGACGAGGTCGTCCGGCTGCTGCGGGCGCGAGATCGCCCGGTTGCCCCGGTAGAGCGCGTGCCGCTCGGCCGGTACCGTCTCGGTGGCCTCGACCTCGGTGAGCCCCGGCGCCACCGCGTTGACGGTGATCCCCTTGTCGCCCAGCTCACGCGCCATCGCCCGGGTCAGCGCGATGACCGCGCCCTTGGATGCGATGTAGTGGGCGAGCCGCGGCGAACCGTAAAGGGCCGCGTCCGAGGCGATGTTGACGATCCGCCCGGGGGAGCGGAACAGCGGGTGGAGGGCCTTGGCGACCAGCCACGGGCTGCGGGCGTTGACCGCCATCAGGCGGTCCCACACCTCGACGTCGATGTCCTGGAACTCCTTGCCGCCGACGCCGTTGGCGAGCGCGGCATTGTTGACCAGGCCGTACAGCGACCCCAAGTCCTTTACAGCGGTGGCCAGTTCATCGACCGAGGCGGGGTCCGCCACGTCGCACCGTACGAAATGGGCGTCCAGGCCCTCCGCACGCAGCTCGGCGACGGCCTCCTGCCCACGCCCCGCGTCCACCTCCGCGACGACGACCCGGAAGCCGTCCTCGCCCACCCGGCGGGCCATGGCCAGTCCCAGGCCACGGCCCGCGCCGGTGATGACGACGGTGCGCTCGTCAGTCACGGGTGACGCCGTGCATCGGCGAGTGCTCGGGGTACGTCGGGACCTGCGGCTTCTGCGTGCCGATGACGACGCAGAAGAGCGCGTCGGTGTCGCCCTCGTTCTTCAGGGAGCGCGCCACGCCCGCCGGGACGACGATCATGTCGCGGTAGCCGAGCGTGCGGTACTCCACCTCGTCGGCGCCCCGGTGGATGCCCACCTTGACCTGGCCCTCCAGGACGAAGAAGGCCTCCTCGACGTCGTGGTGGGTGTGCTCGGGGCCCTCGGCGCCCGGCGGGAGCAGCATGTTGGAGAAGGTGAAGCCGCCGGACGGCAGGATGCGGCTGTCGTTCTCGTGGTTGCCGGTCGCGCCGGAGCCGACGTAACGGATCTGGCCGCGGCGGTACTGCGGGCCCGCCTTCTCCTGGAAGGACAGGGTGCTGAAGTCCGCGACGCGGGACTCCTTGGTGGCGATCAGCGAGTCGGTGTACTTGCCGAGGTCGCTGCCGTTGTCGTAATCGGTGGTGGTCAGAGGCATGAGGAAGGCTCCTGTTCGGGGATGCGGGCGGTGATGCGGAGGTGGGAGAGGACCCAGGCGTTGAACGCCTCGGGCCGCTCCTGGTTGGCCAGGTGACCGGCGTCCTTGACGATCACGTAGGCGGATCTGTGCAGGGCCCCGGCGATGGCCTGTGAGGCCTCGACGCCGGTGACCCGGTCCTGGTCGCCGCAGAGGACGAGGGCGGGCGCGGCGATGCCGGGGATCTCGGGGCGCAGATCGGCGCCGGCCATGGACTCGGCGGCGTACGCGTATCCGGGCAGGCGCACGGACGCGGCCATGGTGTCGACGACCCGCCGGACGAGCTGAGGGGGCGCGTCCGGCGAGACGAGCCGGGGCCCGCGCCGCTCGGCGAACGCCCGCGGCCCGAGCTCCGCGAGCTCGGCGGCCCGCTGCCGCATGGCGTCGGCCTTCGCGGGGTCGGTGCCGGAACCGGCGCTGGAGTCCGCGACGATCAGCGAATCGACGAGCTCGGGGTGCCGGGCCGCGAGCCGCAGCGCGATCACCCCGCCCCACGAGACGCCGAGGACGTGCGCGCTCGCGCCGCGCTCCCGGATGAGGTCGGCGGCTGCGTCCGCGAAGCCGTCCAGGTCCAACAGGCTTCCCGGATCAGCGGACTTGGCGTACCCGGGGGCGTCCCAGGCCACGACCCGCACGTACGCGGACAGCTCGGCGAGCTGCGGTGCGAAGGCGGCGGACGAGGAGCCGATGCCGTGCAGGCAGAGCAGCAGCGGCCCGGCGGAACCCGCCTCCTCGACATGGACGGCCTCGACATGGGCGGCCGTCACAGGATCTGCCCCGTCCGCCCCGCGAGCGCCGCCAGGCTGCGCAGGACCGCGTACGGCACGACCTGGCTGGTCGCCGGGTTGCCCGGGTCCGGAAGGTGCGCGACCTCGAAGCGGTACGTGCCGTGCGCGCCGGACGCCTCGACGACGTGCCGCGTGTGGTGGGCGCCGGGATCGGCGACGACCTGGACCCGCACAGCGTCCAGGTCGCCGACGGCGAGGGCGACCGATGCCGCGACGTTCGTCGACTTGGGGAACTTCACGGGGACGTCGCGCGCGGTCCCGGACATGACCTCGACCGGGCCGGTCGCCGTCCGCATCCGAGACAGCAACTCCGCGCCCATCCACGGCTGTTCGAGCGTGGACGGCAGCTTGGTGGTGGTCAGCCGCACCTCGTCGAGCGGCCCGAGCGAGCGCACCGCCTGGAGGAGATCGAGCCCGCCGACCGCGCCCCCGGTGAAGTACACCCGGCCGGGACCCGCGGACAGGAGCTGTTTGGACAGCTCCTCGTCGGTGAGCGCGCCGGTCGAGGCGATCAGCAGATCGGTCCCGGAGGAGAGGACGCGCTCGCCCCATTCCCGTACGACGCCTTGGCCCGCCGCCTCGACGATGAGGTCGCAGCGCTCCATGGCCTCGTCGAAGGAGACCTGCGGGGCGGGTGCGCTCTCGCCGAGCGGACGGTTGTCGACGAGGCAGGTCAACTCCGCGCCGGTGACGCGCTGTTCGGCGAGTGCGGTACCGACCACGCGGCCGATGGCGCCCCAGCCGACGATGCCGACCTTGCGTACGCGCGTCATGCCTGAACCTCCGGGTTGTCCTGGCGGGAGAGGGGGCCCGGGTCGGGTGAACCCGCCATGTGGCAGCGGATCTCCTTCGACGGCGGCCCCGCCGTCCCCCACAGGTCCGACAGTTCGGGCACCCGCCGCCAGACGCGGGCGATCCACGCGTCCTCGACGATCTGCGCGACCTCGGAGGTGTACTCGCAGACGAGCCCGGAGGGGTCGGTGAAGTAGGAGAAGGTGTTGTTGCCGGGGCCGTGCCGTCCGGGGCCCCATTGCGGGTCGATGCCGTGGTGCCTCAGCCGGCCCAGGCCCCGCATGAAGTGGTCGACCGAACTCATCTCGTACGCCACGTGGTTGAGCGAGGCCCACTCCGCCTGGTTGAAGGCGATGCAGTGGTGATCGGCGTTGCAGCGCAGGAACGCCATCTGGTGCTCGGACCAGTCGGAGACGCGCAGGCCGAGGACGTCGCGGTAGAAGGCGACGGAGGCGTCGATGTCCGCCGTGTTGAGCACCGCGTGCGTGACGCCGACCGGCACCGCGCCGTCGCTGCCGCGCGGCGCGACCGCGTGGACCTCCGCGCTGATCTCGATCAGGCGGTGCTCGGGGTCGGTGAAGCGCAGGCCGTAGCCGCCGCCGACCTGGTCGAGGGGGCCCGGCCCCGCGACCGGTGTGATGCCGCGCGCGAGCAGCCTGCGGGCGGCCTCGTCGACCTCGGCGGGCGTGCCCACCGCGAAGGAGATCCTGCCGAGGCCCGTGCGGTCGGCGCGGGTGAGCTGGAGTGCGTGGTGCTCGGCGCCGGTGCCGCGCAGCCAGGCGGCCGTGCCGCGCTCGGACTCGACGGTCTGGAGGCCCCAGACCTCCTGGTAGAAGTCGGCGGCCTCCGTGAAAGAGGGAGTGAGGAGCTCGACGGAGCGCAGGGCGCGGAGGCGGGCGATGGGAGGTGGGGACATGACCTGCTCCAGAGGTGCAGAGGTACGGGGTTCAGTTGGCCCAGGGGAGGGGCGCGTCGGCGACGCCCCAGTAGAGGGACTTCTGGCGCTGATAGGCGCGGATGCCGTCGCGGCCCTTCTCGCGGCCGAGTCCGCTCTCCTTCATGCCGCCGAAGGGCGTGGCGATGCTGAACTGCTTGTAGGTGTTGATCCAGACCGTGCCCGCGTCGACGCGCCGCGCGATGCGCCAGGCGGCCCGGTGGTCGCGGGTCCAGATGCCGCAGGCGAGGCCGTAGACACTGGAGTTGGCCTGCCGCACGAGATCGTCCTCGTCGTCGAAGGGCAGCGCGACCAGGACGGGCCCGAAGATCTCCTCCTGGCAGGTCCGCGAGGAGTTCGGGAGCCCGTCCAGGACGGTGGGCAGGTAGTACGCCCCGTCCCGGTATGCGGGGCCCTGCGGCACACCCCCGCCGCACAGCACCCGCGCACCTTCCTCGCGCGCGAGGTCGACGTACGCGGCGACGGAGTCCCGGTGCCTGTGGTGGACGAGCGGTGCGACCTGGGTGTCCGGGTCGGTGCCGGGCCCCACGCGCAGCTTGCGTACGCGCTCGACGAGCTCGCCGACGAACTCCTCGTACAGCTCACGGGCGACGAAGAGCCGTGACCCCGCGATGCAGGACTGTCCGCTGGAGGAGAAGATCCCGAACATCACGCCGGCCAGGGCCTGCTCGACGTCGGCGTCGGCGAGGACGACCGTCGGCGACTTGCCGCCCAGTTCGAGCGAGAGAGGCATCAGCTTCTCGGCGGCGGCGTGCGCGAGCGTGCGGCCCGTGCTCGTGCCGCCGGTGAAGGTCACCTTGCCGACGTGCGGATCGCGGACGATCGCGTCCCCGACGAGGCTTCCGCGCCCGGTGAGCACCGACAGCAGCCCGGCCGGGAGCCCGAGTTCGTCCAGTGCGCGCGTGACGAGGCGGCCGAGCGCGAGGGAGACGAGCGGGGTCCACTCGGCGGGCTTGAGCAGCACCGCGTTGCCGCCCGCGAGCGCCGGGGCGAGCTTCTGGGCGTCGCTGGCGATGGGGGAGTTCCAGGGGTTGATCGCGCCGACGACGCCGATCGGCTCGTACACGCTCAGCGTCACATAGTCGCCGCGCGAGGGCGTGATCGCCTCCTCGGCGGTCTCCAGGGCGGCGGCCGTGTAGCGGAAGGTGGCCGCCGCGCTGCCCACCAGGGCGCGGGTCTCGGTGAGCGCCTTGCCGGTGTCGGCGGTCTGCAGGGCGGCGAGGTCGTCCGTGGACTCCTCGATCAGCTCGGCGACGCGGTGCAGGAGCAGGGCGCGCCGGTGGGGCAGGAGGTCGCGCCAGCGCGGGTCGGCGGCGGCCTCGGCCGCCCCTCGCGCCGCTTCGGCGACCTCGTCGAGGGAGACCGCGTGGACGGTGGCGATGACGCGGCCCGTCGCCGGGTCGACGGTGTCGGCCGGGGCGCCCGCGCCGCGTCGCCACTCGCCCGCGATGAGTGCTTCGTCGGCTGGGATGCGGGGCATGGAGGGCCTCCTGGCGGAACGGGGCTCGGTGGACGCTTAGTTGACTTCGGTAAGCACTAGAAATCTAAGGGCTTAAATATCTGGAGCGCAAGACCCACCCGAAGAGTGGTCGTCGGGATTTCCGCTGCGGAGACCCTTGACGCGCTCCGGTGCCGGGACGGTACAACTTAAGCGCTTAGAAACTTTGCGCTTACCTGCCCCTTGGCCCGGGTTTCCCCGCCTTCCTGTTCGTCCCCCGCCCCCTCAGCAGCGGAGTTCCCGCATGACGATCGACGCTTCCCCGGACCGAGCGGTCCGGGCCGCCATAGCCGCCCGCTTCGAACGGCTCCCCCTGTGCCGCTGGCACGTCACCGTCCGGCTCATCGTGGGCGCGGTCACCTTCTTCGAGGCCTTCGACCAGCTCCTGATCGCCTACGCCCTGCCCGGACTGCGCCAGGAGTGGGACCTCAGCACGTCCGCAGCGACACTGCTGCTCACCGTCGGCTCGATCGGCATGCTGGTCGGGGCGCTGCTCTCCGGGCGGCTCGCGGACCGGATCGGCCGCGTGAAGGTCATCGCGCTGTGCGTGGCGGTGTCCAGCGTCGCGAACCTGGCCCTGTCCGTCGCCACGTCACCCGACGCCTTCATGGCCCTGCGGTTCGTCCAGGGCCTGGCGATCGGGGGCGAGGTGCCGGTGGCGGCGACCTTCATCGCCGAGATCACCCGCAGCCACCAGCGTGGCCGCTTCGTCCTCCTCTACGAGCTGGTGTTCCCGGCAGGTCTGACCGTGGGCGCGCTGGTCGCGGCCTGGGTGGTGCCGATTCTGGGCTGGCGCTGGATGTACGCGCTCGCGGCTCTGCCGGGCCTGCTCTGCATCCTCGTACAGCGCAAGGTCCCCGAGTCGCCGCGCTGGCTCGCGGACCACGGCAGGGCGGACGAGGCGGCCGAGGTGATGGCCGGCATCGAGACGGAGGTCGAACGGATCACGGGCAAACCGCTGCCGCCCGTTCCCGAGGCGCTGCCCGTGGCGGCGCCCGGGGAAGCGGCTTCCGGGCTGCGCGGTTTGTTCACCGGCCGCTACCGGCGCCGGACGCTGGTGATCGGCGTGCTCTGGTTCACCGGCTACTTCGTCAACTACGGCATCACGTCCTGGCTCCCGACGATCTACCAGAACCGCTACGACCTCTCCCTCTCGGACGCGCTCCTCTACTCGACGGTCACGTCCTGTGCGGGTCTGCTCGGCTGCCTCGTGGCCGCGCTGACGGTGGACCGCCTGGGGCGCCGGAAGGTCATCACCGGGTGTCTGGGCGGGGCCGCGGTGATGCTGGTGGCGCTCGCGGCCGTGGGCGCGGGCACGCCGGTGCAGGTCCTGGTGTGGACGTCGCTCGCTGCGGTCTTCTTCTTCGGCTCCAACATCTGCCTGTACCTGTACACGCCGGAGCTCTTCCCGACGCGGATGCGGGCGCTGGGCAGCAGCATGGGCGGCGCGATGAACCGGCTCGGCGTGATCCTCGGGCCGATCGTGGTGGGCGTCGTCTACGCGGGCGGCAATGTGTCCACGGTGTTCGTGATGCTGGGGGCCGTGGCGCTGGTGGGGTCCGTGGTGGCGGCGGTCGGGGCGGAGGAGACGGCGGGGCGGCGTCTTGAGGAGGTTTCGCCTTAGGCCTTGCGTGCCGTTGATCACCGGCGCCGGCCGGGCTATTTCAGCCCGGCCGGCGTTTGAGGCCATCTTGTCGGGGTCTGGGGCGGAGCCCCAGTTTCGGGAAGGGGCGGGATCGGGGAAAGCCCCGCAGGGACCGCCCTTACCCGAACCGCTCGATCCGGATCCGGTCGACCGGCTGGCCCCCGGCCACCAGCAGCCGCGAGGCATGCTCGGCGAAGCCGTTCGAGCCGCAGATGTACGCCTCCCAGCCCCCCTCGGGCTGAGCGGGCCCCAGCAGCGGGGCCACGTGCGCGGCGCTCAGCCGGCCCTCCGTCCGCGTGAGGACGACCGTGGTCTCGTCGCCGTACTCCTGCGCGTAGATCAAGTCCTCCGGCGTACGCGCCGAGACGAGAAGCCGCAGCGGCACCGGACGCCCGGCCCGCCGCCAGTGCCGCAGCATCGACATCAGCGGGACCACACCGGACCCCGCACCGAGCAGCAGCGCGGGACGGTCCCCGGGCCACGCGAAGAACCCGGACAGCGGACCCCGCACCTCCACCACGTCGCCGACGCGCGCGACCGTGTGCAGATGACCGGACACCTCGCCGCCCGGCACATGGTCCAGGGTCAGCTCGATCTCGCCGCTCCCGTCCGGGGCCGATGCGATCGAGTAGTGGCGCTGGGCGACGTACCCGTCCGGGGCCGTGAGCCGCAGCATCAGATGCTGGCCCGGCAGATGCCCCTGCCAGTCCGGCACCTTCAGGCGGAAGCTCGACACCGTGCCGGCCGCGTTCTCGCGCCGTACGTCCACCACCGTCGCCCGCTGCCAGACCGCCGCCGCGCGATTGCTCACCGCGATCCGTCCGGGCACGGCGAACCGCGTCGGGGGCACGAAAGTCCCGGCCACCGTCTCAGTCTCAGTCACCGGAGTAACGCTCCTCACGCCAGGGATTGCCCCGGTGGTGATAGCCGTTCTGCTCCCAGAAGCCGGGCTCGTCGTGGTCCAGGAGCCGCAGCCCCGCGACCCACTTCACGCTCTTCCAGAAGTAGAGATGGGGGACGATCAGGCGCGCGGGGCCGCCGTGCTCGGGAGGCAGCGGGCCGTCCCCGTACTCCCAGACGATCCACGCCTTGCCGCCCGTCACATCGGCGAGGGGGAGGTTCGTGGTGTACCCCGTGTGCGAGTACGCGACGACGTGCGTGGCCTCGGGGCGCGGCCCGGCGGCGGCCAGGAACGCGTCCAGGCTCGCCCCGCCGAAGCGCACCCCGAACTTGGACCAGCTGGTCACGCAGTGGATGTCCCCGCGGTACTCGGACGCGGGCAGCTCGTGCGCGTCGTCCCACGTCCAGGTGCGCGGGGACGTCACGAGTCCGTCCACGCGGAAAGTCCACTCCGCGGGCGAGAGCTCGGGCGTCACCTCGGCGGACAGGACGGGCCAGCCGTCGGCGGCGTCGTACTGCCCGGGAGGCAGCCGTGGGTCGCGGTCGGCCGCGCGGGCGCGGCCGGTGAAGCCGCGGGTGGGTTCGACGGGCCTACGCTGCTCGATGGTCGTACGGTGCTCGATGGTCATACGGTGCTTGCCACTTCGGAGGTGCTCGGTGCCGCGGAGTCGGCCGCGTCCTGCAGGGCTCGCAGCGCGCGCTGCTCGTCCACTGTCTCCAGCGTACGGTCGCGCATCAGGACACGGCCGTCGACCACCGTGTCGCGCACGTCGGACGAGGCGGCGGAGTACGCCAGCATCGACCACGGGTCGTGCCGCGGCGTGAGATGCGGCCGGGCGAGGTCGAGGACGATCAGGTCCGCGCGCTTGCCCGGCTCCAGGGAGCCCAGCTGGTTGCCGAGGCCAAGGGCCCGCGCGGATTCGATGGTCGCCATCCGGACGGCCTGCTCCGCGCCGACCGCCGTCGGGTCGCCGCCCGCCTTGTGCACGAGCGCCGCGAGCTTCACCGCGCCGAGCAGGTCGAGCGTGTTGGAACTCACGGCGCCGTCCGTGCCGAGGCCCACCGTGACGCCCGCGTCGAGCAGGGCGGGGACGCGCGCGATGCCGCAGCCCAGCTTCAGGTTCGACACCGGGCAGTGCGCGACGGCCGTGCCGGTGCGGGCGATGGCCGCGATCTCCGCGTCCGTGAGGTCCACCGCGTGCGCGAGCAGCGTGTCCGGGCCGAGCACGCCGAGCGATTCGAGCAGCTCCACGGGGCGCATGCCGTGCTGCTCGGTGACCATCGCCACCTCGCCCGCGTTCTCGGCGGCGTGGATGTGCAGGAGCGCGCCGTGCTCGCGGGCCAGCGCGCTGATCGCCGTCAGCTGTTCCGGTACGAGGGTGTACGCGGAGTGCGCGAAGACCACAGGCCGGGTGCCAGGGGCCGGGGTGCGGGCGGCCAGGTCGGCCGCCGCCCAGCCGAGCCGGTCGGCGTAGGGGCGACCGTCCGGCGGGCCCGGCACGTCCATGAACGTGGGGCCCGTCAGGAGGCGCCACCCGGCATCGCGGGCCACGGCCTCGGCCGCCTCGTGGAACCAGTACATGTCGAGCGCCGTGGTGACCCCGCCGCGCACGGACTCGGCGATCGCGCCCTGGATGCCCGCCGTCACCGTCTCCGGGGAGAGCTGCTTCGCCTCGGCCGGGATCACGCGGGCCAGGAAGCCCTGCAGCGTGAGGTCGTCGGCGATGCCGCGGAACAGGGTCATCGCCAGGTGCGTGTGCGTGTTGATCAGGCCGGGCAGGACGAGGCAGCCGCGGGCGTCGAGTTCGTCGGCCGCCTCGTACGCGGCGCGCAGCCGCTCGGCGGGGCCGACCTCGACGATCCGGCCGTCGCGCACGGCGACGGCGCCGTCCTTCACGACCGTGCCGGACGCGTCGACGGTGAGGACGTCGCCGCCGTGGACCAGGAGGTCCATGGAGCCGCCCCGGTCCTGGGCCGGCAGGTCAGTGGGGTGCATCGGTTCCGTTCTCCACAAGGTCGTTCGGGTGGCTGCTCAGTGCTCCGTGGCGGCCAGGAGCCGGAGCGCGTCCAAGGCTATCCGGGCGCCCCGGTCGACTCCCTCGGCCACCACGTTGCGGTGCGGGTTGTAGCCGCCTGTCGAAAAAGGGGCGTCCTCGTCGACGAGTTCGTCGGCGTTGGCGCCGTCCACTACCAGCGCGCCGCCCGCGACGAGACCGTGCGTGGACGCGAAGACGTACAGCGCCGAGAGCTCCATCTCGATGGCAGCGATCCCGGCGGCCGCGTACGCCTCGCCGGGCAGCGGCAGGAAGCCGGGCTGGAACGCGGCCCGCGTCCACACCACGCCACGGTGGTACGGGGCCTGCGCCGCGCGCGCCGCCCGCTGGAGCGCGATGACCGCCTCCGGAGTCGCGAACGCCGGGTACTCGGCGGGGATCAGCTGCTGCGTCACGCCGTCGTCGCGCACCGCCGCGTCCGCGATGACCAGGTCGCCGTCGCGGATGCCGGGGCGGATCGCGCCCGCCGTGCCGAGCCGCAGGATGGTGGTGACGCCCGCATCGGCGAGCTCCTGGAAGAGCAGGATCGCGCCGGGGGCGCCGACGCCGTGCGAGGCGACGACGACCGGGGTGCCCTGCCACGTGCCGGTGAAGGTGCGGTACTCGCGGTGGTACGACACCTCCTTCGTGTCGTCCAGGAGATCGGCGACGGCGCTCGCGCGCGCCGGGTCGCCCACGACGACGGCGCGGGTGGGCAGGCCGGTGCGGGGGACGCGGGTGATGGGCAGCGCGTCGGTGAACGTTCGGGCTTCGGTCGTCATGAGGGTGCTCCTACCAGGGGCTGCTTGCGGCGGCGCCTGCGCGCCGTGGACAGGAAGAGTGCGGCGAGCGTCACCACGTACGGCGCCGCGTCGGTCGCCTGCTGTGGCATGCCGAGCCCCTGGAGACGGAAGCCGACGGCCTCCGCGATGCCGAACAGCAGCCCGGCGAGCAGGACGCCGAGCGGCAGGGCGCGGCCCAGCATCACGGCCACCACGGCGATCCAACCACGCCCGGCCGTCATGTTCTCGGAGAACAACGTGACGTTGCCGAGGGCTAGTTGGGCTCCCGCGAGCCCGCACAGGACGCCTGACGTCAGGACGGCGGCGTACTGGTACTTTGCCGGGCTCACCCCCAGCGTCGCCGCCGCGTCGGGCGCCTCGCCCACGCCGCGAAGCCGCAGGCCCCACGGGTGGCGGGCCAGGAACACCGCGGCCACGGCGACGGCGGCCCACGAGAGGTACACGAGCGCGGAGTGCCCGGAGAACACCGCCCCGGCGAACGGGATGTCGATGCCGCCGAGTCCGGCCAACTCCGGGTCGGAGAAGGTGCCCTGCACGCCGAAGACCGTACGCAGCAGGAACCCCGTCAGACCGACCGCGAGGAGGTTGAGCGCGACGCCGAGCACGACGGCGTCACCGCGCAGCGAGATCGTCCCGACGGCCAGGATCATCGAGTACGCCGCCGACGCGAGGGCGGCGAACACGACACCGAGCCAGGCGCTCCCGGTGAACCAGCTGCCCGCGACACCGCTGAAGCAGCCGATCAGCATCATGCCTTCGAGGCCGATGTTGAAGACGCCCGCGCGCTCGCAGATCGCGCCGCCGAGCGCGGCGAGGAGGATCGGGGTGAGGGCGAGGAGCGCCGAGTGGAACAGCGCGGAATCGATGCTCATCGCACGCTCACTTCCTTCACTTCGATCTCGGCGGTGGGCTTCTTCCTCGCCCGCCGCCACGTCAGGTTGAGCCGCGCCGCCAGGAAGACGATGACGACGGCCTGGAGGACCTGCGTCAGCTCGCGCGGCACCTCGGTGGTCCGCTCCATGGCGAGCCCGCCCACTTCGAGCGCCGCGAAGAACAGGGCGGCGAGCGCCGTCCCGAGGGGCGCCGCGGCGGCGAGGAGCGCGGCCGTCAGGCCGGTCCAGGTGTGCCCGGCCGCGGTGAGCGAACCGTCGATGAAGCGATAGGGGAAGCTCAGTACGCCGATGGCGCCGACCAGACCCGCGACGGCCCCGGAGAGCGCCATGAGCCGCAGCGTCAGCCGCGGCCTGTCGACCCCCGCGTACGCGGCGAAGCGCGGATTGAGCCCCGTCATGCGGATCTCGTAGCCGGTGGCGGTACGGGCGTCGGCGAACACGAAGACGGCGACCGCGGCGGCCACCAGGAGCAGCCCGACGGTGACGGTCGACGACCCGAAGGCGGGCAGCTCGACCCCGTCGGGAAGCCGCCGGGTCTGCGGAAGGCTCGACCCGTCCTCCTTGAGCGGAAAGCGCGCGAGGTAGGAGGCGAAGGACATCGCCGGATAGCCGAGCAGCAGGCTGCTGACGAGCAGCGGCACCCCGAACCGGTTCTGGCAGACGGCGGCGAGCGCGGCGTAGGCGGCGCCGGCCGCCATCCCCGCGAGCAGGCAGGCGACGACGGTCAGCGGCGCGGGCAGCGGCGAGTAGAGCCCGGTGGCGGCCGCGGCGATCCCGCCGAGCACCAACTGCCCGTCACCGCCGAGGTTGAGCAGCCCCGCCCGCATGGGGATCGCGAGCGCGAGGGCGAGCCCGATGACGCTGGTCCCGGTGGTGAGCGTGGACCCGATGCCGTCGGGCCCGAGCGCGCCGCTGACGACGGAGCCGTACGCCCCGACGGGGTCGGCCCCCGTCCCGACGAGGAAGAGCGCGCCGACGATCACGGCGGCGACGACGGAGTGCAGCGCGGGGGAGCGAAGGCTCCGGCTGCCCAGGGAGCGGATCGTGGCACCCATGTCAGGGGGCCTCCTTCACGGGGGCGGGTTCGCTCTCGCGGGGAGGCGGGACCGTGGCTTCATCGGTGGTGCCGGTGCCGGTGCCGGTGCCGGTGCCGGTGCCCGAGCCGCCCGCCATGGCGAGACCGAGGGTTCGCTCGTCCGCGTCCGCGCGGGCGTACTCCGCGGCCACCCGCCCCTCGTACATCACCAGGACACGGTCCGACAGGCCGCGGATCTCGCTCAGTTCGGCGGAGACCAGGAGGATCGCGTGGCCCGCGTCGCGGTGGGCGATCAGCTGGTCGTGGATGGTCTGGATGGCGCCGATGTCGACGCCCCGGGTGGGCTGCTCGACGATCAACAGGGGCGATTCATGGGCGAGTTCGCGGCCGATCACCAGCTTCTGGAGGTTGCCGCCGGACAGCGAGCCCGCCGTGTGGCGGGACGAGGCCGCCCTGATGCCGAAGCGTTCGATCAGGACGCGCGCGTGCTCGCGGAGCCAGGACGGGTGCAGGAGGCCGTGCCCCCGGTGGTGGCCCATCGCCAGGTTCTCGGCGATCGTCGCGGCCTGCGCCGTGCCGACCGCCGCGCGGTCCTCGGGGACGTAGGCGAGACCCGCAGCGCGGCGCCCCGCGGCCGACGCGTCCGTGACGTCCTGCCCGCAGAGCGTGACCCGGCCGCGGGAGACCGGACGCAATCCGGCTATCGCCTCGACGAGTTCGCTCTGGCCGTTGCCCGCCACGCCCGCGATCCCCACGATCTCGCCCGCGCGGACGGAGAGCGTGACCTCGCGCACGGCGTCCGTCGACAGGGAGTCGACGAGGAGGACGTCGCCGCCCGGAGTTCCCGTCGGATGCACGCGGTCCAGCTCCACCGCGCGTCCCGTCATCGCGGCGGCGATCCCGTCCGCGCTGGTGTCCGCGGTCCGCATCCGCGCCGCGACGCGGCCGTCCCGCAGGACCGTCACCGCGTCGCTGCCCTCCATCACCTCGCGCAGCTTGTGGGTGACGAGGAGAATCGTGCGCCCGTCGTCCGCGAGGGAGCGCAGCACACCGAACAAGGCGTCGGCCTCCGACGGGGTCAGGACCGCCGTCGGCTCGTCGAGGATCAGCGTGCGGGCGCCGCGGTAGAGGAGCTTGAGGATCTCCACCCGCTGGCGCACGCCCACCGGCAGGTCCCCGACCTTCGCCGCCGGGTCCACCGCGAGCCCGTGTTCCTCGGCGAGCGCACCCACCCGCCGCAGCGCCTTTGCCCGGTCCGTCAGACCGAAACGGCGCGGCTCGGCGGCGTACACGACGTTCTCCGCGACCGTGAAGGACGGGAAGAGCTTGAAGCTCTGGTGCACCATGCCGAGGCCCGCCGCGATCGCCTCGCTCGGGCTCGCGAACGTGCGCTCGCGCCCGTCGAGCAGGATCTGCCCGGCGTCCGGCCGCTGAAGCCCGTAGAGCACGGACATGAGCGTCGACTTGCCCGCGCCGTTCTCGCCCATCAGGGCGTGGATCTCGCCGCGCGCGACGGTCAGGTCCACCCGGTCGTTGGCGAGGGTGCCGGGGAACTCCTTGGTGATGCCGCGGAGTTCGACGGCGGGGGAGTCGGTGCCGGAATCAGGCAGCGGGGTCATTGACCTTCAGCTTCCCCGCGATGATCTCGTCCCGCAGCGACTCGACGCGCTTCAGCACGTCCTTGTGGTCGGCGATCAGGCACTGGGAGTCCGCGACGCCGGGCTCAAGGCCGGTCAGCGACATCCCGCCCTCCTTGAGGCCGTACGACACCGTGGTGCCGCCCTTGCCCTTGAGGATCTGCGCGATGCCCTTCTCGACGGCGACATCGGTCTTCTTCAGTACGTTGTCGACGACGACCCCGGCATTGCCGACGCACTGGTTCGCGTCGACGCCGTACGCCTGGAACCCCTTGGCCTTCGCGGCCTGGAAGACACCGGTGTTGCCGCCGGCCGCGGCCGCCATCACCTGGTCGGCACCGCCCGAACCGATGGTCGCCGCCTGGTCCTTGGCACGTGCCGCGTCACTGAATGGGGACTGCCCGCCGACGAAGAGTGTGCGGTCCTCGACCCCCGCCTTCGCCTTCTTCGCACCGGCCGCGAACGGCTCGCTGTAGCGGCGGAACTGCACGCTGTCGAGGACGACGACGGCGCCCACCTTCTTGCTCTTGGTGAGCAGACCGGCCTCGGCGCCCGCGAGGTACACCGCCTCGTGCTCGCGGAAGACCGCGCACGTGACGTTCTTGAACGTCTTCTTCGTGCACGCGTCGACGAGCAGGAACTGCTGCTTGGGGTGCGCCTTTGCCTGCTGTGCGGCGATGTCGGCGAACTCGAAGCCGACGAGCGCGATGACGTCGGGCGCGGAGTCCACGGCCGACTGCACGTTCTGCTGCTGCGAGGACGTGTCGCTGCTCTGGAAGACCTTCGGGGCCCCGGCGCCCTGCGCCTTGGCCGCCGACTTGACCCCGCTGACGGCCAGCTTGAGGAACTCGTTCTGCGCCACCGGGTCGGGCGTGACGAGCGTGAACGACTTGGCTCCCTCGCCGGCGTCCGCATCGCCCTTCTTCGCCGCCGCGTTGCAGCCGGTGGCGAGAAGGGCGGCGCCGACGGCGAGCGACGACAGCCGAAGGGACGTACGACGGGATATGCGAAGCGGCATGCGCAGGGACATACGGGAGCGCCTTCTCGAAGGAGCCTGGGAGCCCAGGCGGCGGTGGCAGGGGGCGGTTCGGGACGTGCGAAGCGGTGTCGCTCAGCGACAACAGCGACAGCAGCGGCGACAGCGGCACATTCGGCGGCCGTCGGGCACGCTGTCGGTCACGGCGGGGCAGCGCATGGAGCCGGCGGTCCGCTGGGCTTTCATGGCCGTCCTCCTCGCACCGTGGATCGATCCGTCCTGGGTGGCGGTGAGGGTAACACCGGATTTCGGACAGCCGCACGAACGTCTCGAAATATGGTTCGAGCACGTCAGGTACGGTGACGGCACCCCTCCCCGCATGGCCACAAACGCCCCTATTTTCCCGGAGTTGAGCACATGAGCAGCCAGGACCTGCGCGCTGTCACGTGGACGGCGGCGGCGGAGGGCGCCGCGCCCTCCCTCTCCCTCATCGACCAGACCGCGCTCCCGCACGCCCTGGAGCGCCTCGACGTCACGACGGTCGACCAGCTGATCGACGCGATCGTGCGGCTCGTGGTCCGCGGGGCACCGGCGATCGGCGCGGCCGGTGGGTACGGGGTCGCGCTCGCCATGGCGCAGGGCGAGCGCGAGGGCTGGGACCGGGCACGCCTGGACGCGGAGGTCGCGCGGGTGCGTGCGGCGCGGCCCACCGCCGTGAACCTGATGGTGTGCGTGGACCGGGTCGCCCCGCTCATCGGCGCCGGTCTGCCCGCGGTGCTCGCGGAGGCCGACGCGATCGTGCGGGAGGACCTGGAGGCGAACCACGCGATGGGCGCGTTCGGTGCGGACTGGCTCCTGAAGCGCCTGTCCGTGGACCGTCCGCTGCGGATCCTGACCCACTGCAACACGGGCGCGCTCGCCACGGCGGGCTGGGGCACGGCCCTTGGCGTCATACGCGAACTGCACGGCCGTGGACGCCTGGAGGCGGTGTACGCCGACGAGACCCGCCCCCTGCTCCAGGGCGCGCGCCTGACGGCGTGGGAGCTGGCCCAGGAGGGGATACCCCACTTCGTCCAGGCGGACGGCGCGGCCGCGGGCACGATTCTGCGGGGTGAGGTGGACGCGGCGATCGTCGGCGCGGACCGGATCGCGGCGAACGGCGACACGGCCAACAAGGTGGGCACCGTGGGGATCGCGCTCGCGTGCGCGTACGCGGGAATCCCGTTCGTGGTGGCCGCGCCCACGACGACGGTGGATCTGGCCACGGCGACGGGGACCGACATCGAGATTGAACTGCGGAGTGAGGACGAGGTGTTGGAGTGGGGCGGTGTGCGGACCGCTCCGGCGGGGTCGCGGGGGCACAACCCTGCCTTTGATGTGACGCCGGGTTCGTTGGTGACGGGGCTGGTCACGGAGCGGGGTGTGCTGGAGGTGGGGGCGGGGGAGTTGCCGGAGTCCGGGCTGAGCTAGGGGCCCTTTCCCCAACCCCGACGCCGGACGGGCTATTTCAGCCCGGCCGGCGTGTGAAGCCATCTTGTCGGGGTCTGGGGCGGAGCCCCAGTTTCGGGAAGGGGCGGGGTTGGGGAAAGCCCCGCAGGGTCAGCTTCGCGTCAGCTCAAGCTCCAGCAACCACTCCACCACCTCAGTACGGTGCCGCGCCTCGCGAGGATCCGCACCCCACACATAAAGCCCGTGCCCAGCCACCACCACCGCCGGCATCCCGGGCGAGAGCGCAGCCTCCAACCGATCCCCGAGCACAGCCATGTCCTGGCTGTTCTCGATCACCGGCAGCGTCACGGCGACCTCATGCGTCCCGTGCCCCAGCCCCTTCAGCATCTCCAGGTCCCGGAAGGCAATCCCCCCGGGCGACCGGTGCCCCATCGCCACCGACGCCACGGTGTGCACATGCACCACGGCCCCGGCCCCGGTCAGCGCAGCCACCCGCGCGTGCAGCGCCGCCTCCGCCGAGGGGCGCCCCGCGCCGAGCGCCGCACCGGACGCGTCCGTCAACACCACGTCTGCCGCGGTGAGTTCACCCTTGTCCCGCCCACTCGCCGTCACGGCGAGCTGGAGCGGCGTACGCGAGAGGACCACGGACAGGTTCCCGGACGTACCCCGCATCCATCCGAACGAGGCGAAGCGCGCGGCCTCGGCGGCGAGGACGGCGCCCGCCTCCTCCAGGTCGAGAACTGAAGTGGTCTCACTCATCGAACGCTCCTGGTTGACACAAAGCTGATCTCGTCGAAGGCCGCGGCCTCCGGATGTCCGCCGACCCCGGCGGCGAAGTAGGGCTCCCCGGCCCGCCGTACACCGACGGTCAGCCACCCGGCGTCCCGCGCCGCGTCCAGCTCCCCGAGCCGGTCGGAGAGGAACAGCGTGCGGCCGGGGTCCACCCCGACAGCGGCGGAAATGGCCCGGTAGGAGTCCGGCTCCTGCTTGGGGCCCGCGTTCTCGGTGTCGTAGAAACCGCTCACGAGCTCCATCAGGGAACCCTCGGGCGAGTACGTGAACCACGCCCGCTGCGCCGCGACGGACCCGGACGAGTACACGTACAGGCGCACCCCGCCGCCGTCCCCGTCCCCGTCCGCGGACCAGCCCCGCAGCACACCGATCACCTCGGGGTAGAAGTGCGAGACCAGCTCGCCCCGCGCGAAGCCCTCCGCCCAGAGGATGCCCTGGAGCGTCTTCAGGGGCGTCGCCTTGCGATCGGCGTCGACCCATGCGCCCAGGATCTGCTCCACCCGCCCGGCATCGGCCCCCGGCTCACCGGCCAGTTCGCGCACCTGCGCGACCGCCCGCGCCACCTCCGGCTCGTCGCCCCGCGAGGCGAGCAGCGCCCCGAAGCGCTCGCGGGCGTAGGGGTAGAGCACATCCACCACGAACCCCGTGGCGCTCGTGGTGCCCTCGATGTCGAGGACCACGGCGTCCACGGAGCCCGCGTCGAACTGAACGGTCACGCCGTGTACCCCGCGTGGATCGCGTCGAAGTCCGGGAAGCGGTCCGCGATCGGGCTGCCCGTGAACGTGCCGATCCAGCCGTCCTCCTCGTGGAAGAAACGGATCGCCGTGAACGCGGGGGACGTGCCCATGTCGAACCAATGCGTCGTGCCGCGCGGCACCCCGAGCAGATCGCCCTTCTCGCAGTAGACCGCGTGCACTTCACCGGCCACGTGCAGATAGAAGATGCCGGAGCCCGCGACGAAGAACCGCACCTCGTCATCGTCGTCGTGCGTGTGCTCGGCGAGGAACTTCTGCCGGGCGGCCTTCGCCTTCTCTGGCCACTCGGGGTCGTCGCTGGGGTGCAGCGCGACCACGTCGACCGTCTGGAAGCCCTCCTCGGCGTTGAGCCGGTCGATCTCCGTGCGGTACGCGGCGAAGACGGCGTCGCTGTCCGCGTCGGCGGGCACGTCCTCGCGCACCGGCCACTGCTCGTAGCGCACACCGACGGGGGCCAGCGCGGCGGCGATCTCGGCCGGGTCGGCGGTGCGGCGTATGACGGTCTCGGGGCCGGACTCCGGCCAGGTCGTCAGGAGGGTCATCGATCACTCCAGGGCAGGTCAGGGATGTGTTCGGATCGTAGCTCGCGGTCCGGACACGTCACACGGTGTCCCACAGCGTGGACGGCGCCGCCCTGCGCACCACCGGCGCGACCTCCTCGGCGAACCGCTGCAGCGTCTCGATCTGCTCGCCCCGCTCCAGACCGAAGCCGTCCACGGTGACGGACTGCAGGTCGTGCCCGTACACCTCGTGGTAGCCCAGGATCTTGTCGATGATCTGCTGCGGGGAGCCGATGAGCTGCGGCCCGTCGGCGATCGCGTCCTCGATGGTGCGGAAGGGGGTGTTGTAGCCCGCCCTGCCCGCCAGATGCGGCTTGAAGGTCTGGCGCACCTTCGCCTCGTACAGCTCGCGGTAGCGCGAGATGGCCTGCTCGGCGGAGTCCGCGATGAGCAGCCCTCCCGAGCCCGCCGCCACACGGGCGTGCGCCGGATCGTGCCCGTACTCCTCGTACCGCTCGCGGTAGTGCGCGATCAGCTTCGCGTACGCGGCACGCGGCTGGATGGCGTTGGCGGTGAACAGCGGATCCCCGTGCTTGGCCGCCAGATCGGGGGAGTTGAGGGACGTCGCCGAACCGTGCCAGATGCGCGGCACGCCCGCGTACGGGCGCGGCACCGTCGTCACGTCCTTCAGCGCGGGCCTGAACTCGCCCTCCCAGTCGACGTTCTCCTCGCTCCACAGACGGCGGAGCAGCTCGTACTTCTCCTTCTGGAGATCCCACTGCCGCTCCTCGTCGAGCCCGAAGAGAGCGAAGTGCCCGGCCTCCGCGCCCTTGCCGATCACCAACTCGACGCGTCCGCGCGAGATCTGATCGAGCGTCGCGTAGTCCTCGGCCACCCGCACCGGGTCGAGGATCGCCACGACGGTGACGCCGGTGAGCAGCTTGATACGCGTGGTGCGTGCGGCGAGCGCGCCGAGCACGACGGTGGGGCTCGACGACAGGAAGTCGCCCGCGTGCCGCTCGCCCACGGCGTACGCGTCGTAGCCGAGCCGCTCGGCGGCCACGCCGACCTCGATCACATCCGCCAACCGGTCGGCGGATGAGGGGAGTTGGCCGGTCAGTGGGTGCGGGGCATGGCCGATGATCGACAAGACCTGGAACTTCATGGCTCTCACTCTTCCCGCGCCCTGTTGCACCCGTATGTACGCGGTATGGCGGCACACCTGAACGCGGTATGGCGGCACGCCTGTACGCGGTATCGCGGCACGCCGGGCCCGGGGTCCGGACACGCCGAAGGGCGGCTCCCCCTCCCGCGGGGAACCGCCCTTCAACAGCTCTTGGTGTGACTACTTGCCGTCGAGCACGTCCTGGACCTTGCCGCGGACCTCGTCCGTGGCGAGACCGCGGATCGTCAGCGTCGTACGGCGGCGAAGGACGTCGTCCGCCGTCTCGGCCCACTCGTGGTCACGGGCGTAGACGACCTGCGCCCAGATCTCCGGGGCGTCCGGCGACACGCGCTCGGCCAGCTCCGGGTTCTCGTTCGCCAGCCGGGCGATGTCGAAGGAGAGCGAGCCGTAGTGCGTCGCCAGGTGCTTGGCGGTGTCGGCGGCCATGCGCGGTCCCGGCGCGGGGCCGTCGACGAGCAGGCGGTGCGCCACCGCGCGCGGGTTGGCGATGCCGGGCAGCGGAAGCCGCTTCTGGAGCTGCGAGATCGGCTCGTAATCGTCGCCGAGCGGGTGGCCCGGCAGCGACTCCAGCTTCTTCATCACCGTACGGCCGATGTGGCGGAAGGTGGTCCACTTGCCGCCCGCGACCGAGAGCATGCCGCCCGCGCCCTCGGTGACGACCGTCTCGCGCTTGGCCTTGGAGGTGTCGCCGGGGCCGCCGGGCAGGACGCGCAGACCCGCGAAGGAGTACGTGATCAGATCGCGGGACAGCTGCTGGTCGCGGATGGAGAACGCGGCCTCGTCCAGGATCTGTGCGGTGTCCGCCTCGGTGACCTTGACGTCCGCCGGGTCGCCCTCGTACACCTCGTCGGTCGTGCCGAGCAGCAGCATGTCCTCCCAGGGCAGGGCGAACGTGATGCGGTACTTGTCGATCGGCGTGGCCAGCGCGGCCTTCCAGGGGGCGGTGCGCTTGAGGACCAGGTGCGCGCCCTTGGAGAGGCGGATGGAGGGGGCCGCGTCGGGGTTCTCCATCTTGCGCAGGTGATCGACCCACGGTCCGGTCGCGTTGAGCACGAGCCGCGCGTTGACGCCGAACTCGTCCCCGCTCATGCGGTCCTTGAGCTCCGCGCCCGTGACCCGGCCCTTGGTGAAGCGAAGGCCCGTGACCTCGGCGTGGTTGAGGACGGCGGCACCGGCCTCGACGGCCGCGCGGACCGTCATCAGGGCCATGCGCGAGTCGTTCATCTGGTCGTCGCCGTACACGGCCACGGCCTTGAGGTTGTCCGTGCGCAGCTCCGGCACGTCCTGCGCGGCCTTCGACGGCGAGAGCAGGTGGCCGACGCCGTCACCGAACGCGGAAAGCGCGCTGTACGCGAAGACGCCCGCGCCCAGCTTGGCGGCGCCGTGCGGGCCGCCCTTGTAGACGGGCAGGTAGAAGGTGAGCGGGTTCGCCAGGTGGGGGGCCACCTGACGCGACACCGCGCGACGCTCGAAGTGGTTCTCCGCGACCAGCTTCACCGCGCCGGTCTGCAGGTAGCGCAGACCGCCGTGGAGGAGCTTGGAGGAGGCGGAGGAGGTGGCGCCGGCGAAGTCACCGGCGTCCACCAATGCCACCCGCAGTCCCGACTGCGCGGCATGCCAGGCGGTGGAGATGCCCAGGATCCCGCCGCCGATCACCAGGAGGTCGTACGTCGCCTTGGAAAGCTGCTCCCGGGTCTCGGCGCGGCTCGCCACTGGAAAAGAGGCACGTGAACCGGCAGCCGGATGCGTCCCGAGGGCAGGGACGCTCTGCAGGGTGGTCATGTTCTTACTCCTCGTCCTCGATCCAGCCCATGGTCCGCTCGACGGCCTTGAGCCAGCTCTTGTACTCACGGGCGCGGGTGTCCGCGTCCATGCGGGGGGTCCACTCCGCCGCCCGGCGCCAGTTGGCGCGCAGTTCGTCGGTGCCGGACCAGAAGCCGACGGCGAGACCGGCGGCATAGGCGGCGCCGAGGCAGGTCGTCTCGGCCACCATCGGGCGCACCACCGGTGCGTCGAGGAAGTTCGAGAGCGTCTGCATCAGCAGGTTGTTGGAGGTCATGCCGCCGTCGACCTTGAGGGCCGTGAGCTCGACGCCGGAGTCCTTCGTCATGGCGTCGGTGATCTCACGGGTCTGCCAGGCCGTGGCCTCCAGGACGGCGCGCGCGATGTGCGCCTTGGTGACGTACCGGGTGAGACCGGCGATCACACCGCGGGCGTCGGAACGCCAGTACGGGGCGAAGAGGCCGGAGAAGGCCGGTACGAAGTAGGCGCCGCCGTTGTCCTCGACCGACGACGCGAGCGTCTCGATCTCGGCGGCGGAGTTGATCAGGCCCATCTGGTCGCGCATCCACTGCACCAGCGAACCGGTGACGGCGATGGAACCCTCGAGGGCGTAGACCGGCTTCTGGTCGCCGATCTGGTAGCCGACGGTGGTCAGCAGGCCCGAGTAGGAGTTGATGGCCGACTCACCGGTGTTCATCAGCATGAAGGTGCCGGTGCCGTACGTGGACTTGGCCTCGCCCTTGGCGAAACAGGTCTGGCCGAAGAGGGCCGCCTGCTGGTCACCGAGCGCGGAGGCGACGGGGATGCCGGGCAGGACGTCGCCGAGCTTGCCGCCGGTGACCTCGCCGTAGACCTCGGCGGAGGAGCGGATCTCGGGGAGCATCGCCATCGGGACACCGATGGACTCGGCGATCTTCTCGTCCCACTTCATGGTGTGCAGGTTCATCAGCATGGTGCGCGACGCGTTGGTGACGTCGGTGACGTGCTTGCCGCCGTTGACACCGCCCGTCAGGTTCCAGATGACCCACGAGTCCATGGTGCCGAAGAGGATGTCCCCTGCTTCGGCGCGCTCGCGCAGGCCCTCGACGTTGTCGAGCAGCCAGCGGGCCTTCGGCCCGGCGAAGTAGCTGGCGAGCGGCAGGCCCGTCTCACGGCGGAAGCGGTCCTGGCCGACGTTGCGGCCGAGCTCCTTGCACAGGGCGTCGGTGCGGGTGTCCTGCCAGACGATGGCGTTGTGCACCGGCTCGCCGGTGTTCTTGTCCCAGAGCAGCGTGGTCTCACGCTGGTTGGTGATGCCGATCGCCTTGATGTCCTCGTGGGTGATCCCGGCCTTGGAGATGGCGCTCGCGACGACTTCCTGGACGTTGGTCCAGATCTCGGAGGCGTCGTGCTCGACCCAGCCCGGCTTCGGGAAGATCTGCTCGTGCTCCTTCTGGTCGACCGAGACGATCCGGCCGTCCTTGTCGAAGACGATGCAGCGGCTCGAGGTGGTGCCCTGGTCGATCGCCGCGATGAAGGGGCCAGCGGTGTGTGCGTCGGTGGTCACGGTGTGCTCCTGATTTCTTGCTCGGCGGTCTGTCTCAGGCGGTCATCGGCTGCTGTCGCGGTCCTACTTGAACGCGAGGTTGTAGAGACCGCCCGCGATGGCGCCGCCGATCAGCGGGCCGACGATCGGCACCCATGCGTACGTCCAGTCCGAGCCGCCCTTGTTGGGCAGCGGGAGCAGGGAGTGCACGATGCGCGGACCCAGGTCACGGACCGGGTTGATCGCGTAGCCCGTGGGGCCACCGAGGGAGAGACCGATGCCGACGACGACGAGCGCGGTGATCAGGGCGCCGAGGACGCCGATGCCGTTGCCGTTGTCGTTCAGGCCCTGGGTGAGGATCGCGAGGACCAGCACGGTGGTCGCGATGACCTCGGTCAGGACGTTCTGCGCGTAGTTCCGGATCTCGGGGCCGGTCGAGAAGACGCCGAGCACCGGACCGGCCTTGGGCGCGGCCTTCTGGTCGACGAGGCCCTCGTCCGCCGGCTGGGCGGCGAGGATCGACGGGTCGGTGAGGTGCGCCTTGAACTGGCCCATGTAGGCGAGCCAGACCAGGATCGCGCCGATGATCGCGCCGAGCAGCTGCGAGCCGAGGTAGAGCGGAACGTCGCTCCACTTGGTGCCGCCCTCGATGGCGAGTCCGACGGTGACCGCCGGGTTGAGGTGGGCGCCTGACACGCCACCCGCCAGGTAGGCGCCGGTCAGCACGGCGAAGCCCCACCCGAAGGTGATCGCGAGCCAGCCGGCGTCCTTGGCCTTGGAGGCCTTGAGCGTGACGGCGGCGCAGACGCCACCGCCGAGCAGGATGAGTATGGCGGTACCGATGGTCTCGCCGATGAAGATGTCGGAGCTGGACACCCGCGACTCCTTTGTCCTTCGTCCAGGGGAAGGCGAACCCCGGGTCCCTCCGGTGGTCCGCGACCTCAGGTGAGGTCGTTGCCGGCCCTTGGCCTTGTCACACTCTAGCGCGTAATGCCGGTAGGTGTTCGACAATGCCGACCGATGGACGCGAGTCTCGCCCCGGGGTTACTTGCCCGTCAAGAGCTCTGTTATTGAAAACACGATCGTTATTGATCGTTCCGGGTTATCGATCCCCGCCGGGGTGAAACACGTGCATCGATCGTCGCGCAGAAGGGTGCCCCCTGCATGTTGAGCAGGGGGCGAACGGCGGAGGGTAGGCGGTGGGACGGGGGCTAGAAGCGCCCGGCACCCAGGTCCCGCGACACGGCGCGGGCGCAGTCCCGCACGGCCGCGATGAGGTCGGGACGCAGCTCCCCGTCCTTCTGGACGCGTTCCACCGCGCCGGTGATGCCGACCGCGCCGACCGGCATGCGGCGCCGGTCGTGGATGGGGGCGGCCACGGAGGCGATGCCCTCCCACGTCTCCTCGACGTCGGAGGCGTACCCGCGCGCGCGGGTGATGTCGAGGACGCCCTCGAAGTCGTCGGGGTCCACGACGGTGCGTGTGGTGAGGGCGGGCCAGTCGGCCTCCGCGGCCTCGCTGTGCGCCACGGGGTCGTACGCGGCGAGCACCTTGCCCAGGGCCGTGGAGTGCAGCGGCTGCATGGCCCCGACCTCAAGGACCTGGCGGCTGTCGTCGGGCCTGAACACGTGGTGCACGATCAGGACGCCCTGCTGGTGCAGGACGCCGAGGTAGACGCTCTCGCCGCTGGAGCGGGCCAGGTCGTCGGTCCACACCAGGGCGCGGGCCCGCAGCTCGTGCACGTCCAGGTAGCTGTTGCCCAGGCGCAGGAGCTCGGCGCCGAGCTGATAGCGGCCCGACGCGGACTCCTGCTCGACGAAGCCCTCCGCCTGGAGGGTGCGCAGGATGCCGTGGGCCGTGCCCTTGGCCAGGCCAAGGGCGGACGCGATCTCCGAGAGGCCGAGCCGTCGCTCTCCGCCCGCGAGAAGCCGCAGCATCGCGGCCGCCCGCTCGAGCGACTGGATGTTCCGTGCCATCGCAGCCCCTTCCTCCGTCCCCTCTGACTCCACGTTCGACAATGACGAACACTATCGGTCGTTGTCGACCTCCCGCGACAGAGCGGCAGGCTGTGTTTCTCGCCGTTTCTCGCCGTTCCTCGCAGTCTCCCGCCGTGCCCGGGCCGCACACCCCCCCAGAAGCCGGACCGTGGGCGGCCCGGGGCGTCCGCACCATGAACACTCAAGCGCCGTGGACCTTCGTCCCGCTACCCTGACCGAGTGCGCCTTCCACCGAAGCGCAAAGCCGACAGCCGTCGCACCTCAGGGAGCTCTTTCATGGCCTCGTTGCCAACCCCCTCGTCCGGTCTCCACGACGGGACCCGAGTCGAAGCCCTTCGCGAAGCCCTCGCCACCCGCGTCGTGGTGGCCGACGGAGCGATGGGCACGATGCTCCAGGCACAGGACCCCACTCTTGAGGACTTCCAGAACCTCGAGGGCTGTAACGAGATCCTGAACGTGACCCGCCCGGACATCGTGCGCTCGGTCCACGAGGAGTACTTCGCGGTCGGTGTCGACTGTGTCGAGACGAACACGTTCGGCACGAACTTCGCCGCCTTGAGCGAGTACGACATCACCGAGCGGAACCACGAGCTCTCCGAGGCGGGCGCGCGGATCGCCCGCGAGGTCGCCGACGAGTTCACCGCGAAGACCGGTCAGCAGCGCTGGGTCCTTGGCTCGATGGGCCCCGGCACCAAGCTGCCGACCCTGGGCCACGCCCCGTACACGACGCTGCGTGACGCCTACCAGATCAACGCCGAGGGCATGATCGCGGGCGGCGCCGACGCCCTCCTGGTGGAGACGACCCAGGACCTGCTGCAGACCAAGTCCGCGATCCTGGGCGCCCGCCGCGCCCTGGAGGCCACCGGCACGAGCCTCCCGCTGATCTGCTCGGTCACCGTCGAGACCACCGGCACGATGCTGCTCGGCTCCGAGATCGGCGCGGCCCTGACCGCGCTGGAGCCGCTGGGCATCGACATGATCGGCCTGAACTGCGCCACGGGCCCGGCCGAGATGAGCGAGCACCTGCGCTATCTGGCCCGCCACTCGCGCGTCCCGATCTCCTGCATGCCCAACGCGGGCCTGCCGGTCCTGGGCAAGAACGGCGCCCACTACCCGCTGACCGAGGCCGAGCTCGCCGACGCCCAGGAGACCTTCGTACGCGAGTACGGCCTCTCCCTGGTCGGCGGCTGCTGCGGCACGACCCCCGAGCACCTGCGCCAGGTCGTGGAGCGGGTGCGCGGCGTGGAGACGGTGCGCCGTGAGCCGCACCCCGAGCCCGGCGCGGCCTCGCTCTACCAGACCGTGCCCTTCCGCCAGGACACCGCCTACATGGCGATCGGCGAGCGCACGAACGCCAACGGCTCGAAGAAGTTCCGCGAGGCGATGCTGGACGCCCGCTGGGACGACTGTGTGGAGATGGCCCGTGACCAGATCCGCGAGGGCGCCCACATGCTCGACCTGTGCGTCGACTACGTGGGCCGTGACGGCGTCGCGGACATGGCCGAGCTCGCCGGCCGGTTCGCCACCGCCTCCACGCTGCCCATCGTCCTGGACTCGACCGAACTGCCGGTCATCCAGGCCGGGTTGGAGAAGCTGGGCGGCCGCGCGGTCATCAACTCCGTCAACTACGAGGACGGGGACGGCCCCGAGTCCCGCTTCGCGAAGGTCACCGCGCTCGCCAAGGAGCACGGCGCCGCGCTGATCGCGCTGACCATCGACGAGGAGGGCCAGGCCCGCACCGTCGAGCACAAGGTCGCCATCGCCGAGCGCCTCATCGAGGACCTGACCGGCAACTGGGGCATCCACGAGTCGGACATCCTCATCGACACCCTGACCTTCACCATCTGCACCGGTCAGGAGGAGTCCCGCAAGGACGGCATCGCCACCATCGAGGCGATCCGCGAGCTCAAGCGCCGCCACCCGGACGTGCAGACCACCCTGGGCCTGTCGAACATCTCCTTCGGCCTCAACCCGGCCGCCCGTGTCGTGTTGAACTCCGTCTTCCTGGACGAGTGCGTCAAGGCGGGCCTGGACTCGGCCATCGTGCACGCCTCCAAGATCCTGCCCATCGCGCGGCTGGAGGAGGAGCAGGTCAAGGTCGCCCACGACCTGATCTACGACCGCCGCGAAGAGGGCTATGACCCCTTGCAGAAGCTCATGGAGCTCTTCGAGGGCGTCAACATGAAGTCGATGAAGGCGGGCAAGGCCGAGGAGCTCCTTGCCCTGCCGCTGGACGAGCGGCTCCAGCGCCGCATCATCGACGGCGAGAAGAACGGCCTGGAGGACGACCTCACCGAGGCCCTGGAGACCCGCCCGGCGCTCGACATCGTCAACGACACCCTCCTGGAGGGCATGAAGGTCGTGGGCGAGCTGTTCGGCTCGGGCCAGATGCAGCTGCCCTTCGTGCTGCAGTCCGCGGAGGTCATGAAGACCGCGGTCGCGCACCTGGAGCCGCACATGGAGAAGTCGGACTCCGAGGGCAAGGGCACCATCGTCCTGGCCACCGTCCGCGGCGACGTCCACGACATCGGCAAGAACCTCGTCGACATCATCTTGTCCAACAACGGCTACAACGTGGTCAACCTCGGCATCAAGCAGCCCGTAGCGGCGATCCTGGACGCCGCGGCCGAGCACCGCGCCGACGTGATCGGCATGTCGGGTCTCCTGGTGAAGTCGACCGTGATCATGAAGGAGAACCTGGAGGAGCTCAACCAGCGCAAGATGGCGGCCGACTTCCCGGTGATCCTCGGCGGCGCGGCGCTGACCCGTGCGTACGTCGAGCAGGACCTGCACGAGATCTACGAGGGCGAGGTCCGCTACGCCCGCGACGCGTTCGAGGGCCTGCGCCTGATGGACGCCCTCATCGCGGTCAAGCGCGGCGTCCCCGGCGCCACCCTGCCCGAGCTGAAGCAGCGCCGCGTGCCCAAGAAGGACACCCCCGTCCTGGAGGTCACCGAGGACGACGGGCCCGCCCGCTCGGACGTCTCGGTCGACAATCCCGTCCCCACCCCGCCGTTCTGGGGCACCCGCGTGGTCAAGGGCATCCAGCTCAAGGAGTACGCCTCCTGGCTGGACGAGGGCGCCCTGTTCAAGGGCCAGTGGGGCCTCAAGGAGGCCCGCAAGGGTGACGGACCCTCGTACGAGGAGCTCGTCGAGACCGAGGGCCGGCCCCGCCTTCGAGGCTGGCTGGACGAGCTGCACACCAAGAACATGCTGGAGGCGGCCGTTGTGCACGGCTACTTCCCCTGCGTCTCCAAGGGTGACGACCTGATCATCCTGGACGACCAGGGCAACGAGCGCACCCGCTTCTCCTTCCCGCGCCAGCGCCGCGGCCGGCGCCTGTGCCTTGCGGACTTCTTCCGCCCGGAGGAGTCCGGCGAGACCGACGTGGTCGGCCTGCAGGTCGTCACCGTCGGCTCGAAGATCGGCGAGGCCACCGCCGATCTTTTCGCCGCCGACTCCTACCGCGACTACCTCGAACTGCACGGCCTGTCCGTGCAGTTGGCCGAGGCACTCGCGGAGTACTGGCACGCGCGCGTGCGCGCCGAACTCGGCTTCGGCGGCGAGGACCCCGCCGCCGTCGAGGACATGTTCGACCTCAAGTACCGCGGCGCGCGCTTCTCGCTCGGCTACGGCGCCTGCCCGAACCTGGAGGACCGCGCCAAGATCGCCGAGCTCCTGGAGCCGGAGCGGATCGGTGTGGAGCTGTCCGAGGAGTTCCAGCTCCACCCGGAGCAGTCCACGGACGCGATCGTCATCCACCACCCCGAGGCGAAATACTTCAACGCGCGTTAAGCGGTCAAGTCGTACACTTGTCGGTCCAGCGCAGGCCGGTTGCTCACCCGTCACAAGGGAGCAACCGGCCTTCTCGTCCCTCATGGAGGTGTGCCCGGATGACCAGTACGGTTCCCGCGCTCGGTACCCGAACGGCCGAAGGCTCCGCCCTGCAGGCGGTGCTCCTCGACATGGACGGAACACTCGTGGACACCGAGGGGTTCTGGTGGGACGCCGAGGTCGAGGTCTTCGCCGCACTCGGACATACGCTCGACGAGGCCTGGCGTGACGTGGTCGTCGGCGGCCCCATGACGCGCAGCGCCGGATTCCTCATCGCGTCCACCGGGGCCGACATCACGGTCCCCGAACTGACCGTGCTGCTCAACGACGGCTTCGAGAACCGCATCGGCCGCGCCCTGCCGCTGATGCCGGGCGCCGCCAGACTCCTCGCCGAACTCGCCGCGCACGAGGTGCCGATGGCACTGGTCTCCGCGTCGCACCGGCGCATCATCGACCGCGTGCTCGACTCGATCGGGGCCCACCACTTCGCGCTCACCGTCGCGGGCGACGAGGTGACCCGGACCAAGCCGCACCCGGACCCGTACCTCCTCGCGGCGGCCGGGGTTGGCGCGGAACCGGCCAGATGTGCCGTCATCGAGGACACCGCGACGGGCGTCGCCGCGGCCGAGGCCGCGGGCTGCCACGTGGTGGCCGTACCCTCAGTGGCGCCCATCGCCCCGGCGTCCGGCAGGACCGTGGTCCCGTCCCTCGAACACGTCAACCTGCCCTTCCTGCAAGGTCTGATGGCTGGAAAGCGCTGAACAGTTGAAGATGTGACCTTTCCCACTCCGTAGGGGGTCGACAGCTGGTCACGGCTGTGTCGGGCCTCCGATATGGGCGAGTTGTGGAGTGTCGTTGTGTCCCGATTGAGGGGAACCTGACGAAACCTTCCCGTGTCGGGTTATCGGTGCGTCCGCGCCCGGTTTCGCTGCGTGATTGAGGGTCAACTCCGGTCCCTTCCGGCCCAACTGGTGGTGCGGACTAATGTCGTCGCGAGAACATCGCCACGCCCCCACGGACCGACTGACCCCACCCCTCGTTGCCGGTACCGACGGGACCAACAGCTCTGGAGAACGTCGAGCATGAACCGTAAGACTTTGGTGCTGCCGGCCGTCGTAGGTCTGCTCGCCCCCGTGCTCGCGGCGTGCGGCGGGGCGGGCGACGGCGGGGGAGACGACGCGATCGCCGTCGGCACCACGGACCGGTTCGCCACCTCGCCCGAGGTCCCGGCTCCCTTCGACCCGGCGTACGCCTATGACGCGGGCTCCTGGAACATCCTGCGCCAGACGGTCCAGACGCTGATGGCCCTGCCGCGCGGCGACGGCGAGCCCGAGCCCGAGGCCGCCGAGAGGTGCGGGTTCACCGACACCGGCAACGAGCGCTACGAGTGCACGCTGCGCAAGGGCCTGAAGTTCGCCGACGGCAAGCCGCTGACCGCCACCGATGTGAAGTTCTCCATCGAGCGGGTGCGCGACATCAAGGTCAAGGACCCCAGCGGCTCCGACGGTCTGGTGGCCAACGTCGACGCGATCGAGACCCAGGGCGCCCGGGGCATCGTCTTCCACCTCAAGAGCCCCGACGCGACGTTCCCGTACAAGCTGGCCACGCCCACCGCGGGCATCATCAGCTCGGAGCACTACGCGAAGAACAAGCTGCGCGACGGCTTCGACGTGGACGGCTCCGGCCCCTACACCGCCGAGCAAGAGGTCGAGGGCAACCAGCTCGTCAAGACGGTGTTCTCCAAGAACCCCAACTACAAGGGCGCGTTGAAGCCCAAGAGCGACAAGATCGAGCTGCGCAACTACGACTCGACCGACGCCATGGGCAGCGCCCTCAAGAGCGGCGACATCGACATGATGACGCGCACCATGTCGCCCGAGCAGATCAAGCAGCTCGGCGAGGACCCGGGCAAGAACATCGAGTTCGTCGAGACGCCCGGCCTCGAGATCCGCTACCTCGGCTTCAACACGGACGCCACCACCGTCAAGGCCAAGGCCGTCCGCCAGGCCATGGCACAGGTCGTCGACCGCGGCGCCATCGCGACCGGCGTGTACGGCGACGCGGCCGAGCCGCTCTACTCCCTGGTGCCGACCACGGTCACGGGCCACACGAACTCGTTCTTCAACAAGTACGGCGACCCGAGCCCGGCCAAGGCCCGGGGCCTGCTCCAGAAGGCCGACATCACCACCCCGGTCAAGCTCACCCTGCACTACACGACCGACCACTACGGCCCCGGCACCAAGAAGGAGTTCGAGCTGCTCAAGAAGCAGCTCGACGCCAGTGGCCTGTTCGACGTGTCGATCAAGGGCGAGGCCTGGAGCACCTTCCGCTCCGCCGAGCAGAAGGGCGCGTACGACGTCTACGGAATGGGCTGGTTCCCCGACTTCCCCGACGCCGACAACTTCCTCGCGCCGTTCCTCGACGAGGACAACTTCCTCGGCTCGCCGTACGTGAACCGCACCATCAACGAGGAGCTGATCCCGCACTCGCGCCGCGAGGCGGACCGGCTCACCGCGTCCAAGAGCATCCAGAAGATCCAGGACATCGTCGCCGAGGACGTGCCGGTGCTTCCCCTCTGGCAGGGCAGGCAGTACATCGCCGCCCGCGACGACATCACGGGCGTCGAGTGGGCCCTCAACTCCTCCTCGAACCTTCAGCTGTGGGAGCTCGGCCGCGGTGTGAGCGGCTGACCTCCGCGCACACCGGCACAGACCGCCGGGCTTCGCTCCACCGATGGACATCAACGACAAGGCACGTACGTGAAATTGCGTAACCAGTGGCTGGCCCTTCCCCTCACGGGAGGACTGGCCGCCGCCCTGCTGACCGGCTGCGGCACGGAATCGGGCGGAGCGGGGGAGGACGGCGACTCGGTGGTGATGGGGATGTCGGACGACGTCCTGGCCACCGACCCGGCGTCCGGCTACGACCCCGGGTCGTGGCTTCTGTTCAACAACGTCTTCCAGTCCCTGATGAGCTTCCCGAACGGGGGCACGGAGCCGGAGCCCGAGGCCGCCAAGGAGTGCGGCTTCACGGACACGAAGACCAAGGTCTTCGAGTGCACGCTGCGGGACGGCCTGAAGTTCAGCAACGGCAACGCGCTGACCTCGAAGGACGTCAAGTTCTCCTTCGACCGCATGATGAAGATCAATGACGACGCCGGGCCGGCGATCATGTTCCCGATGCTCGACCGCGTCGAGACGCCGAACGCCAAGAAGGTCGTCTTCCAGCTCAAGTACGCCGACGCGACCTTCCCCAGCAAGATCGCGTCCGGCGCCGGCTCCATCGTCGACCACGCGTCGTACGACATGAACAGCCTGCGCGGCGGCGACGAGGCCACGGGCTCGGGACCGTACAAGCTCGACTCCTTCGACAAGGAGCAGGCGGTGTTCTCGGTCAACCCCGACTACAAGGGCACCGCCAAGGTGAAGAACAAGGGCGTCACCCTCAAGTTCTTCCACGACGACCAGAAGGGCCTGAAGAAGGCACTCCTGGACGACGAGATCGACATCGCGTACCGAGGCCTCGCCGCCAACGACATCGCGGACATCGAGCAGGACACCTCCGACAAGAGCCAGAACATCGACGTCGTCGAGGGCACGAGCGCCGAGGTGCAGCACCTGGTCTTCAACATGAAGGACCCCGTCGCGGGCAAGCTGGGCGTCCGCAAGGCCATGGCCTACCTCCTGGACCGTGACGCCCTGGTCAAGGACGTCTACCGGGACACGGCCACGCCGCTGTACTCGATCGTCCCGGCCGGGATCGGCGGTCACAACACCGCCTTCTTCGACACCTACGGCGCCCGCCCGCAGCGCTCCAAGGCCGCGGCGGCCCTGAGCGACGAGGGCATCAGCGGCAAGGTCAAGCTCACGCTCTGGTCCACGCCCTCGCGCTACGGCCCCGCGACCGACCAGGAGCTGAGGGCGATAGCCAAGCAGCTCAACGCGAGCGGTCTCTTCGACGCCGACGTGAAGTCGATCGAATTCAGCCAGTACGAGCGGGACATCAAGTCCGGCAAGTACGGCGTCTACGTCAAGGGCTGGGTGCCGGACTACCCGGACCCCGACAACTTCACGCAGCCGTTCTTCGGCAAGGGCAACGTCCTCCAGAACGGCTACCAGAACAGCGACATCACCGGGAAGATCATCCCGGGCACCGCGGGCGAGACCGACCGCACCCGGACCGACGAGGACTACTCGAAGCTCCAGGACATCGTCGCCGACGAGCTGCCGATCCTGCCGGTCTGGCAGGCCAAGCAGTACGCCGTCATCTCCGACGACGTGTACGGCGTCGAGTCGTGCCTCGACGCGTCGACGGTGTTCCGCTTCTGGGAGCTCAGCAAGGCCTGATCACGGACATGAAGAAGGTGGCCGCCCCTCTGAGGGGCGGCCACCTTTTCCGTTCTCTGCTGCCTCTGCTGTCTTTACTGCGCGCCGGGGCGCACCAGACCGCTCTCGTACGCGTACACAGCGGCCTGCACGCGGTCGCGCAGGCCCAGCTTCGTGAGCACATGGCCCACATGCGTCTTGACGGTCGTCTCGCTCACGAACAGGTCCGCCGCGATCTCCGCGTTCGACAGGCCGCGCGCCACCAGCTTGAGGACCTCGACCTCCCGCTCGGTGAGCGTGTGCAGGGTGTCGGGCACCGACTCGTCGCCCGACGGGAGATGGCCCGCGTACTTGTCGAGGAGCCTGCGCGTGATGCTCGGCGCGAGCATCGCCTCGCCCGACGCGACCACGCGGATCGCCTGCACCAGCTCGTTCGCCGGGGCGTCCTTCAGGAGGAAGCCACTGGCACCCGCACGCAGCGCCTCCACCACGTACTCGTCGAGGTCGAAGGTGGTCAGGACCAGGACCTTCGCCGGTCCGTCCCGGCCGGGCCCGGTGATCTGCCGGGTCGCCTCGACGCCGTCCATCCTCGGCATACGGATGTCCATCAGGACCACATCGGGCTGGAGCGCCCGCACCTGGTCGAGAGCCTGCAGGCCGTCTCCGGCCTCGCCGACGACCGCGACATCCTGCTCGGCCTCCAGGATCATCCGGAACCCGGTGCGCAGCAGTGGCTGGTCGTCGACCAGTAGGACACGGATCGCCACGTAACTCTCCTTCGCTAGCCCGGGGCCATTCTGCCCTGCGTGCCCTCTTCGGACTCGGGCACCCTCACCGCAAGGGGGTACGGCGGGGGAGTCCCACCGAATTCCGGACATACGGCCTGGTGGTCGCACCAGCCGCAGAGCTTCGTCGGCCGGGGCCGCCATTCGCCCGTCTCGGTGGCGAGCGTGATCGCCTCCCACAGCGCGTGCAGCTTCCGTTCGACCTGCTCCAGGTCCTCGGTCCTGGGGTCGTACGTGATGACGTCGCCGCTGCCCAGATAGACGAGCTGCAGGCGGCGCGGGACCACGCCCTTCAGGCGCCACACCACCAGGGCGTAGAACTTCATCTGGAAGAGTGCGCCCTCGGAGTACTCGGGGCGGGGGGCCTTGCCCGTCTTGTAGTCGACGATCCGCACCTCGCCGGTGGGCGCCACGTCCACGCGGTCGATGATGCCGCGCAGCTTCAGGCCCGATTCCAGCTCCGCCTGCACGAACAGCTCGCGCTCTGCGGGCTCCAGGCGCGTGGGGTCCTCCAGGGTGAACCAGCGCTCGACGAGCTTCTCCGCGTCCGCGAGCCAGCGCGCGAGGCGCTCGCCCTGCTCGTCGTCGGCGAACAGCTCCGTCAGCTCGGGCCTGGCCTCGCGCAGACGGTCCCACTGGCCCGGGATCAGGGCCTTGGCGCGCGGCGCGGTCCGCTCGCCCGCGGGCGCGTCGAAGAGCCGCTCAAGGACGGCGTGCACCAGCGTGCCGCGGGTCGCGGCCTCGCTCGGCTTCTCCGGCAGCTTGTCGATCACCCGGAAGCGGTAGAGCAACGGGCACTGCATGAAGTCACTGGCGCGCGACGGCGACAGGGACGCCGGACGCACGGCCGTCACGGCACCCTCGGTCCTTGTTTCCATGAGGACAGACCCTACGACCCGCCACTGACAACGGCCGCATACCATCGACGACAGACCCTCTCGCCCTGCATGATCGTGCGTGTACCGCGCCGGACAGGGGCGAGGGACGCTTCGAACGAGGGGACATCGTGGACGAGAGCGGCGGGAGCGGCAGGCCGCGGTCCGACGGGACGGACGGTCGGCGGCCGGACCACGCGGACGACCACTCGGAGTCGCCACGTCCGGTGGACACGGCCGACTCCGCGAGGCCCGCGCACGGCGGCTCCGAGAGCGCCGAGGGCCCCGACAGCACTGCCCGGCCCCAGGCACCCGAACCAGCGCCCCGGCAGGCGCCCGACGAGACACCACGTCCCGCGGACGAACCCCAGGCGCCGGCCGACCGCCTCACGAAGACCCCGCAGGCCACGCCGGCCCCGCAGGACACGCCCGGGAAGACACCGGCCAAGGACACCCATCCCGAGTACGCGCACGCCAGCCACGGCCCCGCCCCGAAGGCGACCCCGCCCAAGGGGCAGAAGGGGCCCGGGGGAGGGCTGCTCATGGGGCGGCCGTTCGGCGTGCCCGTCTACGTGGCGCCGAGCTGGTTCCTCGTCGCCGCCCTCATCACCTGGGTCTTCGGCGGCCAGCTCGACCGCGTCCTGCCCGAACTCGGCGCCGCCCGCTACCTCGTCTCCCTCTTCTTCGCCGTCGCCTTCTACGCCTCCGTGCTCGTCCACGAACTGGCCCACACCGTCGCCGCCCTGCGCTTCAAGCTGCCGGTGCGCCGCATCCAGCTCCAGTTCTTCGGAGGGGTCTCGGAGATCGAGAAGGAGTCGGAGACGCCCGGACGCGAGTTCATCCTCGCCTTCGTGGGCCCCCTGCTCTCCCTCGTCCTCGCGGGCGTCTTCTACGCGGGCATGCAGGCCGTCGAACCCGGCACCGTGCCCGGCGTCCTGCTCGCGGGACTGATGATCTCGAACCTCATCGTCGCCGCCTTCAACCTCCTGCCCGGCCTGCCCCTGGACGGCGGCCGCATGCTCCGCGCCGTCGTCTGGAAGATCACCGGCAAGCCCATGAGCGGCACCATCGCCGCAGCCTGGGTCGGCCGCGCCCTCGCCATCTCCGTCCTGGTCGGCCTGCCGATCCTCAACCAGTCCGGCGCGCTCGGCGGCGAGACCCAGGACATCGGCGGCATGGACACCGTCACGGACGCCCTGCTCGCCGCGATCCTCGCCGCGATCATCTGGACCGGCGCCGGAAACAGCCTGCGCATGGCCCGCCTGCGGCAGCACCTGCCCGAGCTGCGCGCCCGTGCCCTGACCCGCCGCGCCGTCCCCGTCGAGACGAACACCCCGCTCTCCGAAGCGCTGCGCCGCGCCAACGACGCGGGGGCCCGCGCCCTGGTCGTGGTCGACGCCGACGGCGACCCGATGTCGGTCGTCCGCGAGGCGGCCATCGTCGGGGTGCCGGAGCACCGCCGCCCCTGGGTCACCGTCAGCGGCCTCGCCCAGGACATCACCGAAGGCATGCGGATCTCCGCCGAGCTCGCGGGCGAGGAGCTGCTCGACACGCTCCGGGCGACACCCGCCACGGAGTACCTCGTGGTCGAGGCCTCCGGCGAGATCTACGGAGTGCTGTCCGCCACCGATGTGGAGCGCGCCTTCGTCAAGGCGATGGCCCGCCCCAGCTGACGCGGCCACCCTGGTCCTTGGCCCCCGAACGGGCCGGTAGGCTGTTCACATGTCCGAACCGACCGGTGCCGCCCGCCGACGCGGGCCCTTCAAGGTCGGGGACCAGGTTCAGCTGACCGACCCCAAGGGCCGCCACTACACGTTCACGCTCGAGGCCGGGAAGAACTTCCACACCCACAAGGGTTCCTTCCCCCACGACGAGCTGATCGGTGCTCCCGAGGGCAGCGTTGTCCGCACCACGGGAAACGTCGCCTACCTCGCGCTGCGCCCCCTGCTCCCCGACTACGTCCTGTCCATGCCCCGCGGCGCCGCCGTGGTCTACCCCAAGGACGCGGGGCAGATCCTGGCCTTCGCGGACATCTTCCCCGGCGCCCGCGTCGTCGAGGCGGGTGTGGGATCGGGCTCGCTCAGCAGCTTCCTCCTGCGCGCCATCGGCGACGAAGGAATGCTGCACTCGTACGAGCGCCGCGAGGACTTCGCCGAGATCGCCCAGCAGAACGTGGAGCGCTACTTCGGCGCCCCGCACCCCGCCTGGCAGCTCACCGTCGGAGACCTCCAGGACAACCTGAGCGACACCGACGTCGACCGCGTCATCCTCGACATGCTCGCTCCCTGGGAGTGCCTGGACGTCGTCTCCAAGGCGCTCGTCCCCGGCGGCATCCTCTGCTGCTACGTCGCGACCACCACCCAGCTCGCACGGACCGTCGAGTCCATCCGCGAGATCGGCGGCTTCAACGAGCCGACCGCCTGGGAATCGATGATCCGCAACTGGCACGTCGAGGGCCTCGCCGTCCGCCCGGACCACCGCATGATCGGCCACACCGGCTTCCTGCTCACCGCCCGCCGCCTCGCGGACGGCGTCGAGCCGCCCATGCGCCGCCGCCGCCCCTCCAAGGGCGCCTACGGCGACGACTACACCGGCCCGAACGCCGACGGCGGCACGCCCCGCGCGGAGCGCTGAGACACCACCGCTGAACGCACAGGCGCCGCCGCCGAGTTCCCCCATCGACCGGGGAACTCGGCGGCGGCGCCTTTCCGTTCATGCCCTTCCTGGACCCCGCTGTTCCGCCGCACTGTGAGGTATGGCACGATGCTGGCCACCTCCCCCACCGGCACAGCCCTCACAGGAGACACTCCTAGTGCAGCACCCCGCCGTCCCGGAACTGGCCCACAACACCACCCGCCCCATCCACTGGCTGGCCACGGCGGCCGCGCTCGCCGCCGTCATCGCGGGCTCCTCCTTCCTGCAGCCCGACCCCGCGAACGCGGCCCAGCCGAGCTCCAAGCCGTCGGGCAAGACCGCCGCGGCCCCCGCGCCGGCCCCGGATCCGGCCACCGTCACGTACCCCATCACCTGCGGCAACGTGAAGCCCGTGGTCAAGAAGAAGGCCTCCGGGGACCTCGACGGGGACGGCAGCCCCGAGACCGTCGCCGTCGTGCACTGCGCCGCCGGATCGGGCACACCGCCCGACGGCGTGTACGTGCTCACCCGGGCCACGGAGGGCAAGCCCCGCGTCGTGGCCACCCTCGTCGACCCGAAGGACCGCCAGAACGTCAGCGACTTCGCCGTACGTGACGGCGTGATCACCGCCACGCTCCTGGGGTACTCGTCACCGAACGTGCCCAGCTGCTGCCCCGACCTCAAGGACGAGGCCAAGTGGCAATGGAAGGACGGCACGTTCGCACGCTCCGCACCGGCCGGTGCGCACAGCGTGTGACCGTCAGGACACGAAGAAGGGCCTGTGCCCGCCGCTCAGCGGCGGGCACAGGCCCTTCTTCGTCGTCGAGTTCGCGACCTCAGGCCGCGTCGGGGCCGTAGACCTCCACGCTGTCCGAAACACGGCGCACGTGGATGCAGTCTCCCGGGCACTCCTTCGCCGAGTCCACGACATCACGCAGAAGCGGCAGCGGTACGGGCGTTGTGGCGCCCGGCGCCTGCAGGAGCTCGTCGTCACCGCTCTTCACATAGGCCAGACCGTCGATGTCCAGCTCGAAGACCTCGGGCGCGTACTGCGCGCAGATCCCGTCGCCGGTACAGAGGTCCTGGTCGATCCAGACCTCCAGGAGATCGCGGCCCTCGGGGCCGGTCCCAGCTTCGTCCTGCACGGTCATTTCTCCTGCCGATCGCTGCGTCGAGCGAACCGACTCAAGGACAAGTCGGGCCAGCCCTGACGGGTGTTGAACGCTTCGACGATACAACCGCCCGCTTTCCGATGTTGTTGGGTGGGTATTCACCTGGCGTGAGGGAGAGCGCAAGGGTGAAGATCGGACACACCTCGACCGTCTTTGTGATCTAGGGGTTTCAATCGACACCCACCCAGGTAGGGTCTGGAAGCGTCCAGCTCCCCTTGGAGGAGGTGAGGACCGTGGCAGCACACGACGACGACATCAACCGCGGCATCCGGCCGGGGCGAGGGTCTGATGACCCCGCCGGTCAGGTTGCCTATCTCGAGCAGGAAATCGCCGTCCTGCGACGCAAGCTCGCCGACTCTCCGCGGCATACGAGAATTCTCGAAGAGCGGATCGTCGAGCTGCAGACCAACCTGGCCGGCGTGTCCGCACAGAACGAGCGGCTCGCCAACACGCTCCGTGAGGCCCGCGACCAGATCGTGGCCCTCAAGGAGGAAGTCGACCGGCTCGCGCAGCCGCCGGCCGGCTTCGGAGTCTTCCTCGTGGCGAATGAGGACGGCACGGCGGACATCTTCACCGGGGGCCGCAAGCTCCGGGTGAACGTCAGCCCCAGCGTGGAGCTCGAAGAGCTCAGGCGCGGCCAGGAAGTCATGCTCAACGAAGCGCTCAACGTGGTCGAGGCCATGGAGTACGAGAGCGTGGGAGACATCGTCACCCTCAAGGAGATCCTCGAGGACGGCGAGCGCGCCCTGGTGGTCGGGCACACCGACGAGGAGCGAGTGGTCAGGCTCGCCGAACCACTCCTCGACGTCACCATCCGCCCCGGCGACGCACTCCTGCTCGAACCCCGCTCCGGCTACGTCTACGAAGTGGTTCCCAAGAGCGAGGTCGAAGAGCTCGTCCTCGAAGAGGTCCCGGACATCGGCTACGAGCAGATCGGCGGCCTGGGCAACCAGATCGAGCTGATCCGCGACGCGGTCGAACTGCCCTACCTCTACCCGGACCTCTTCAGGGAGCACGAACTGCGGCCGCCCAAGGGCGTCCTGCTGTACGGGCCCCCCGGCTGCGGCAAGACGCTGATCGCGAAGGCCGTCGCCAACTCCCTTGCCAAGAAGGTCGCCGAGGTGACCGGAGCGGCGGCGGGGAAGAGCTTCTTCCTCAACATCAAGGGCCCCGAGCTCCTCAACAAGTACGTCGGCGAGACCGAGCGTCACATCCGCCTGGTCTTCCAGCGTGCGAGGGAGAAGGCGAGCGAGGGCACCCCCGTCATCGTCTTCTTCGACGAGATGGAATCCCTCTTCCGCACCCGCGGATCCGGAGTCAGCTCGGACGTGGAGAACACCATCGTCCCCCAGCTGCTCGCCGAGATCGACGGCGTGGAAGGCCTGGAGAACGTCATCGTCATCGGTGCCTCCAACCGTGAGGACATGATCGACCCCGCGATCCTGCGGCCCGGACGACTCGACGTGAAGATCAAGATCGAGCGCCCCGACGCCCAGGCGGCGAAGGACATCTTCGCCAAGTACCTCACCGAGCGGCTCCCGCTGCACGCGGACGACCTCGCCGAGCACAGCGCCGACCGGCGGACCACTGTGGACGGCATGATCCAGTCCGTCGTGGAGCAGATGTACGCGGAGTCCGAGGAGAACCGCTTCCTCGAGGTGACGTACGCCAACGGCGACAAGGAAGTCCTGTACTTCAAGGACTTCAACTCCGGCGCCATGATCGAGAACATCGTGGGACGCGCCAAGAAGATGGCCATCAAGGCCTTCCTCGACGCCGACCAGAAGGGCATCAGGGTCTCTCACCTCCTCCAGGCTTGCATCGACGAGTTCAAGGAGAACGAGGACCTGCCCAACACCACCAACCCGGACGACTGGGCCCGCATCTCCGGCAAGAAGGGCGAACGGATCGTGTACATCCGTACGCTCGTCACCGGAAAGCAGGGCGCGGACACCGGACGCTCCATCGACACGGTGGCGAACACCGGTCAGTACCTGTAGAAGACAGGGCGGCTGCGGGTGTCCTTCGTGGGTACCCGCAGCTGTCTGTTTTTCAATGAACGCAATGATCTCCCCACCAGCGCAAAGGCGCTCTAGGCTCTTCGGTACCGCCGAGCGCGCAGTGCGGGGACGGGCACCGCACACGCACCGGAGAACCAGCGGTACTTGAGCGCCGCACCCGAATGGGAGCGCCGCCGGGCAAGGAGGGCCGCATGACCGTACGGCGAGTAATGGGCATCGAGACGGAGTACGGCATCTCCGTCCCCGGCCACCCGAACGCCAATGCCATGCTCACCTCGTCCCAGATCGTCAACGCCTACGCCGCGGCGATGCACCGGGCGCGACGCGCCCGCTGGGACTTCGAGGAGGAGAACCCCCTGCGGGACGCACGGGGCTTCGACCTCGCCCGTGAGACCGCCGATGCCAGTCAGCTCACCGACGAGGACATCGGCCTCGCCAACGTGATCCTCACCAATGGGGCGCGTCTCTACGTCGACCACGCGCACCCCGAGTACAGCTCACCCGAGGTCACCAACCCGTGGGACGCCGTCCTGTGGGACAAGGCGGGCGAACGCATCATGGCGGAGGCGGCCGAACGCGCCGCGCAGCTGCCCGGCGCCCAGCCGATCCACCTCTACAAGAACAACACCGACAACAAGGGCGCCTCGTACGGCACGCACGAGAACTACCTGATGAAGCGGGAGACCCCCTTCTCGGACATCGTGCGCCACCTGACGCCGTTCTTCGTGTCCCGCCAGGTCATCACCGGCGCCGGCCGCGTCGGCATCGGCCAGGACGGCCACGAGCACGGCTTCCAGCTCAGCCAGCGCGCCGACTACTTCGAGGTCGAGGTGGGCCTGGAGACGACACTCAAGCGGCCCATCATCAACACCCGGGACGAACCGCACTCCGATGCCGAGAAGTACCGCCGCCTGCACGTCATCATCGGCGACGCGAATCTCTCCGAGATCTCGACGTATCTGAAGCTCGGCACCACGTCCCTGGTCCTCGCCATGATCGAGGACGGCTTCATCGCGGTGGATCTCGCCGTCGACCAGCCCGTGCGCACCCTCCACCAGGTCTCGCACGACCCGACGCTCAAGCGCCTGATCACGCTCCGCAGCGGCCGGACACTCACCGCTGTCCAGCTCCAGATGGAGTACTTCGAGCTGGCCCGCAAATACGTGGAGGAGCGGTACGGCTCCGAGGCCGACGAGCAGACCAAGGACGTCCTCACCCGCTGGGAAGACGTCCTGGGCCGTCTGGAGAGCGATCCGATGAGCCTCTCCGGGGAACTCGACTGGGTCGCCAAGCGGGAGCTCATGGAGGGCTACCGCCGCCGTGACAGCCTCGACTGGGACGCGGCGCGGCTGCACCTGGTCGACCTCCAGTACGCGGACGTACGGCCCGACAAGGGCCTCTACAACCGTCTGGTGGCACGCGGCAAGATGAAGCGCCTCCTGGAGGAGCCACAGGTCGAGCGAGCCCAGACGAAGCCTCCGGAGGACACCCGCGCGTACTTCCGCGGCCGGTGCCTGGAGCAGTACGCGGACGACGTGGCCGCTGCCTCGTGGGATTCGGTCATCTTCGACCTGCCGGGCCGCGACTCGCTCCAGCGCGTGCCCACACTGGAGCCACTGCGCGGGACCCGGAACCACGTGAAGGAGCTCCTGGACCGCTGCCGCACGGCGGAGGATCTGGTACGGGTGCTCTCCGGAGGCTGAAAGACCCGGCGTGTGGGAATCATCGAGGTGGTCCCCGGACGTTGCAGTAACTACGGGGCCGATGTCAGACCTGGCTTATAGGGTCTGATCAAGTGCATCGCACCTAACGAGCGGGGTGAGGTAGATGGCGACCAAGGACACCGGCGGCGGACAGCAGAAGGCGACGCGTTCCACCGAGGAGGTCGAGGAGCAGACAGAGGAAGCGCAGGGCTCCGAAGACCTCAAGGAGCGCCAGGAGAAGTTGAGCGACGACGTCGACTCGGTTTTGGATGAAATCGACGACGTACTCGAGGAGAATGCCGAGGACTTCGTGCGCTCGTTCGTTCAGAAGGGTGGACAGTAGTCCACGGATATGAACGTCGAGTTGAAGTGGTGCCCTCGTTGTGAGGAGTTCCGGCCTCGCGAAGCCTTCGGGCGGCACAAGGGGCGGGATGACGGACGTCAGGACTACTGCAAGTCGTGTGCGCGCGAGTACGCGAAGCTATGGGACCAGCGGAAGCGGCAGGAGCGCCGCGAGCTCAAGAACCCCGCTGTGCCTGATGGGTTCAAGCGCTGCCGCGGTTGCGGTGAGGTCAAGCCTCATGGCGAGTGGCATCGCAACGCGACAGCTTCTGATGGCCTTTCGACCCGCTGCAAGGCGTGCCGGGCGGTCCAAGGGCGGAAGGGTCACCTGAAGCGTCAGTACGGCATGACCGAAGCCGAGCGTGAAGAGATGATCGCCTCCCAGATGGGGATCTGCGTGATCTGCCTCAAAGCCCCGGCCGCACATGTGGATCACTGCCACGACACGGGTAGGGTCCGAGGCGTACTGTGCTTCAACTGCAATTCGGCCATCGGCAAGTTGGGAGATGATCCCGACACCGTCCGCCGTGCGGCCGCATATCTGGAAGGAAACGCGTGGAAGCCAACACTCGTAGCACCGGGCGTCTACCAGCTGCCTTCCTGACGCCTGGTTCCTCGTCCTTCATGGACTTCCTGTCCGAGCATCAGCCCGAGATCCTGCCGGGCAACCGGCAGTTGCCGCCCACGCAGGGCGTGATCGAGGCGCCGCACGGCACGACGATCGTGGCGACGACGTTCCCCGGTGGCGTCGTGCTCGCCGGTGACCGGCGGGCGACCATGGGCAATGTCATCGCGCAGCGCGACATCGAGAAGGTCTTCCCGGCGGACGAGTATTCGGCCGTCGGCATCGCGGGCACCGCCGGTCTCGCCGTGGAGATGGTCAAGCTCTTCCAGCTGGAGCTCGAGCACTTCGAGAAGGTCGAGGGTGCCACGCTCTCCCTGGAGGGCAAGGCCAATCGTCTCTCCACGATGATCCGGTCGAACCTGGGAATGGCCATGCAGGGCCTGGCCGTTGTCCCGCTCTTCGCGGGGTACGACGTGGACCGCGAGAAGGGGCGCATCTTCAGTTACGACGTCACGGGCGGCCGTTCCGAGGAGCACGGCTTCGCGGCCACCGGCTCCGGTTCGGTCTTCGCGCGCGGTGCGATGAAGAAGCTCTACCGCAACGACCTGACGGAGCAGGAAGCGACGACGCTCGTCGTGCAGGCGTTGTACGACGCCGCGGACGACGACTCGGCGACGGGTGGCCCGGATGTCGCCCGCCGCATCTATCCGATCGTCACCGTGATCTCCGATGAGGGTTTCCGGAGGCTGGGAGATGAGGAGTCTTCCGAGATCGCCCGCTCGATCCTTGAGCGGCGCCTGGAGCAGCCCGACGGCCCGCGGGCCTCGCTGCTCTGATCGATCCGTATTCGCCACTGACTGAGTCACTGACAGAAAGGGACGGATAGCCGGTGTCGACGCCGTTCTATGTCTCACCCCAGCAGGCCATGGCCGACCGGGCGGAATACGCCCGCAAGGGCATCGCCCGTGGTCGCAGCCTTGTTGTGCTGCAGTTCGCCGATGGCATCGTGTTCGTCGGCGAGAACCCGTCCCGTGCGCTGCACAAGTTCAGCGAGATCTATGACCGGATCGGCTTCGCGGCCGCCGGCAAGTACAACGAGTACGAGAACCTGCGGATCGGTGGCGTGCGGTACGCCGATCTCCGTGGGTACACGTACGACCGTGACGACGTGACGGCCCGTGGGCTCGCGAACGTCTATGCCCAGACGCTGGGCACGATCTTCTCGAGCCAGGCGGAGAAGCCCTACGAGGTGGAGTTGGTCGTCGCCGAGGTGGGCGCCACGGCCGACGCCGATCAGATCTACCGGCTGCCGCATGACGGTTCGATCGTGGACGAGCACGGCTCGGTCGCGGTCGGCGGCAATGCCGAGCAGATCAGCACGTATCTCGATCAGCGTCATCGTGACGGGATGACGCTCGCCGAGGCGCTGAAGCTGGCCGTGCAGTCGCTGTCCCGCGACACGAACGGCAGCGAGCGGGAGATCCCCGCGGAGCGGCTCGAAGTGGCGGTCCTGGACCGTACGAGGCCGCAGCAGCGGAAGTTCAAGCGGATCGTCGGGCGTCAGCTCGCGCGGCTGCTCGAAGGCGGTGCGTCGGCGCCCACGGACGCCGAGTCCGACAACGAAGAGCCGGATGCCGACTCCGCCTCCGGGTCCACCGAGGAGTAGTCCGGTTCGTCGTACGCCCCGTGTCCTGGCCTTGCGGCCGGGGCACGGGGCGTACGCATGTGTGGGCTCAGCGGGCGGCAGGGGCCGTGGAGCCGCGGATCACGAGTTCCACCGGGAGCGTGTCGGGTTCGGGCGTGCGGCCGTCGAGCACCGCGAGCAGGGACGTCATGCCGCGTTCGCCGAACTGCTCCGCGGGCAGCCGCACGGTGGTGAGTTCGGGTTCCACCGCGGTCGCCAGGGTGAGGTCGTCGAAGCCGGTCACCGAGAGGTCCTCGGGCACGCGCAGGCCCAGTCTGCGGGCCGCCTTGCAGGCGCCGGCCGCGAGGATGTCGTCGTCGCAGACGAGCGCGGTGGGGCGGGGCCCCGGCGCGCGGAGGGCGGCTTCAGCGGCCGTGCGGGCGTCGTCGACGGTGAGGAGTGCCCGGACGGTGCGTACGGCCGCGTCGGTGCCCCTCAGGGCCGCCGCGAGGGCCTCGGCGCGTACGTCGAAGGTCCAGGAGTCGACGCCCGCGGCCAGGTGCAGGAAGTCGCGGTGTCCCAGGGCCAGCAGGTGCTCGGCGGTCCGGCGCATGCCGTCCCCGATGTCGAGGTTGACGGTGGCCGCGCCGAGGCTGCCCGCCGGGTCGCTGTCGAGCATGACCAGGGGCAGGGCGTCGCCCTGGATGGTGGCGAGGGCATCGGAGGCGATGGAGGACGCGAGGATGCCGTCGAGCGCGGCGCGGCTGGAGTCGAAGGGGTCGCGGGCGGGGCCGATGCCCTCGGGGGAGGGGTAGAGGACGACTCCGAAGCCGTTCTCGGCGGCGACGCGGGCGGCTCCGGTGTAGACGCGGGCGAAGAACTCGTTCGTGAGGGCGGGGACGACGAGGAGGGCCGTCCTGGTGCGGCCCAGGCGGAGGTTGCGGGCCGCGAGGTTCGGGCGGTAGCCCAGCTCGCGGGCGGTGTCGCGCACGCGTTGCGCGGTGCGTTCGGCGACGCGGCCGCGCCACTTCTCGCCGAACACGAGCGAGACGGTGGCCTGGGACACCCCGGCGGCCCGTGCGACGTCGCGGCTCGTGGGGCGTGGCCCTGCGGCCTCCTGCTGTGGCCCGGCCACTTCTGGTACCTCCCAGGTCGGTCCCGCGGGGCGCGATCGGGGTGGACCCGCGGTGAGCGCTCATGGTACGTATGACGCTCGAAGTTATACGTAAAACCTCGGTGTGACGGCACCGGGGGAGGGGCGGGAAGCATGGCTGCCGGATACGCGGAGATCCTCCGGACGAGATACGCCGGGCGGCTGCTCGCGGGCACCCTGGTGGGCCGGCTCCCGAACGCGACCGCCGCGATCGCCATCGTGCTGTTCATCCGCGCGGAGGGCGGCACGTACAGCCTGGCCGGCGCTCTCGCCGCGGTGTACGGCGTGGCCAACGCGGTGGGGCAGCCGCTGCTCGGCCGCCTGGTGGACCTGTACGGACAGCCGCGCGTCCAGCTCCCCTCGGCGGTCCTCTCCGCCCTCGGCATGGCGGGCTTCGCCTTCACGGGGCCCGATTCGCTCGGCCTGGCGTACGTGGCGGTGGGCGTGGCCGGTCTGTTCACACCGCCCCTGGAGGGCGGCCTGCGTGCGCTGTGGCCGAGCGTCCTGGGCAAGGAGGAGCAGGTGCACACGGCGTACGCCATGGACGCCATCGCCCAGGAAGTCATGTTCACCGTCGGACCGTTGCTCATCACGGGCTGTGTCGCGCTCTGGTCGGAGCAGGCCGCGCTGCTCGTCGTGAACGTCATCGGCCTGCTGGGCGCCCTCTCCGTGGTGACGTCCAAGCCCTCGCGCGCGTGGCGCTCGGCACCCCGTGAGGCGCACTGGCTCGGCGCGCTGCGCTCACCGGGGCTCATCGCGCTGCTCGGCGCGTTCCTGTTCATCGGCATGGCGCTCGGCTCCATCACCGTCGCCGGTGTGTCGTACGCCGACGGGCACGGCGGCGACGCGGTGTACGGCTGGATGATGGCGGCGCTCGGGCTCGGCGCCCTCGTCGGAGGTTCGGTGTACGGGGCGCGGCAGTGGGCCGGCGTGCCGGAGAGGCGGCTCACCGGCCTGGTGGCCCTGCTCGCCCTCTGCTACTGGCCGTTGACGCTGATGCCGGGCGCGGTCGCCATGACGGCGCTCGCGGCCGTCGCGGGCGTGTTCCTCGCGCCGGCGCTCGCGTGCGCGTTCATCATCGTCGACCGGCACGCCCCGCGGGGCACCGTCACGGAGGCGTTCTCCTGGCTCGTGACCACGTTCACGGTCGGCGCGTCGCTCGGCACGGCCGCCGCGGGGCCGGTCGTCGAGTGGGGCGGGACCCGGTGGGGCTTCGCGGTTCCGGGGCTCGCCGGCGCCGCCGCGCTGCTTGTTCTGCTGGCCACGGCGCGGGCGCTCGCGCTCCCCGCAGGTTCGGCGGTCGTTGCGGGTTCATCGGAAAATGATCGAAACGGTGCCGTCGAACCCGGTTTCAGGGCAGGGCATCAGGCGTAATGTTCAGTCATGGACCGCCGCATTTTCGGGCTGGAGAATGAGTACGGCGTCACGTGCACGTTTAGGGGACAGCGCCGTCTGTCGCCTGACGAGGTGGCGCGCTACCTCTTCCGCCGTGTTGTCTCATGGGGCCGCAGCAGCAACGTCTTTCTGCGGAACGGCGCCCGCCTCTATCTTGACGTCGGGTCACATCCGGAATACGCGACACCGGAATGTGACAACGTGACCGAGCTGGTCACCCACGACAAAGCGGGCGAGCGCATTCTGGAAGGCCTGCTCGTCGACGCCGAACGCCGCCTGCACGAGGAGGGAATCGCGGGCGACGTCTATCTCTTCAAGAACAACACCGACTCGGCGGGAAACTCCTACGGCTGCCACGAGAACTATCTGGTGGCCCGGCACGGGGAGTTCTCGCGGCTCGCGGACATCCTCATTCCCTTCCTCGTCACGCGACAGCTGCTCTGCGGCGCGGGCAAGGTGCTGCAGACTCCACGCGGCGCCGTGTACTGCGTCAGCCAGCGTGCCGAGCACATCTGGGAAGGGGTCTCCTCCGCGACCACCCGCTCCCGGCCGATCATCAACACCCGCGACGAACCGCACGCGGACGCCGAGCGCTACCGCAGGCTGCACGTCATCGTCGGCGACTCGAACATGTCCGAGACGACCATGCTCCTGAAGGTCGGCGCCACCGACCTCGTCCTGCGCATGATCGAAGCGGGCACGGTGATGCGGGACCTGACCCTGGAGAACCCGATCCGGGCGATCCGCGAGGTCAGTCACGACATCACGGGCCGTCGCAAGGTGCGCCTGGCCAGCGGCCGCGAGGCCTCCGCCCTCGAAGTCCAGCGCGAGTACTACGAGAAGGCCGTGGACTTCGTGGAGCGCCGCGGCATCCGCACGGGCACGGTCGAGCAGGTCCTCGAACTGTGGGGCCGCACGCTCGACGCGATCGAGGCCGAGGACCTCGACCGCATCGGCACCGAGATCGACTGGGTCATGAAGTACAAGCTCATCGAGCGGTACCGAGCGAAGAACAACATGACCATGTCGCATCCGCGGGTCGCGCAGATAGACCTCGCGTATCACGACATCCACCGCCGTCGCGGGCTGTACTACCTCCTGGAGAGGAAGGGCCAAGCCGCCCGTATCTGCAACGACTTGAAGATCTTCGAAGGCAAGTCGGTACCGCCGCAGACCACCCGCGCGCGGCTGCGCGGCGACTTCATCCGCAGGGCCCAGGAGCAGCGCCGCGACTTCACGGTCGACTGGGTGCACCTGAAGCTCAACGACCAGGCACAGCGCACCGTGTTGTGCAAGGACCCCTTCCGTTCGGTGGACGACCGGGTGGAGAAACTGATCGCCGGCATGTAACCCCTGATACAGGAGATGCGTTGCGGGAACGCAACGCGGGGCGCCGTACGTTCCTCGTACGGCGCCCTTCTCCATGCGTAGAGTTGCGCGCACGCCAACCGACAAGATCGACCGATACGAGGCCCCCACCGTGCGCCGACGCTCACTTCTCCTTGCTGTTCCGGCCGGCCTGCTCACGCTGGCCGGCTGTGGTGACGACAAAAAGGCCGACAAGGCCAAGTCAAGCGACAGCCCGTCCCCTTCCAACTCGACGTCGGCCGCACCGACGGCGAAGATCGTTGACGGGCCTGTGCCCGAGATCACGAAGGGGACGAAGTTCGGGCAGAAGCCGACCGTCGCCAAGGGGTCCGGCAAGCCGTCGTCGGACCTCGCGGTCAAGACGCTGATCGAGGGCAAGGGCGACGAGGTCAAGAAGGGCGACTACCTCCAGGCCAACTACCTCGGCCAGATCTGGGCCACGGCGAAGGTCTTCGACAACTCGTACGACCGCGGCAACCCCACGGTCTTCCCGATCGGCGTCGGTCAGGTCATCCCCGGCTGGGACCAGGCCCTGGTCGGCAAGAAGCTCGACAGCCGCGTGGAGCTCGCGATCCCGCCGAAGATGGGTTACGGCACCGAGGGCAACAAGCAGGCGGGCATCAAGGGCACGGACACGCTGGTGTTCGTCGTGGACCTCGTGGGCACCTTCACCAACAAGAGCTCGGCCAAGGGCAAGGAGGTCGCGCAGTCCAACATCGACCTGCCCAAGGTCGGCACGAACACGGACGGCAAGGCCCCCAAGATCGACGTCCCGAAGAAGGACGCCCCGAAGAAGCTCGTCGCGAACTACATCCTCGAGGGCGACGGCGACGAGATCAAGGAGACCGACAGCCTCCTGTGCCAGTACAAGGGCGTGCTGTGGGCCGACGGCAAGGAGTTCGACTCCTCGTACAAGCGCAGCGAGCTTGCCTCGTTCCAGCTGGCGCAGGTCGTCAAGGGCTGGGCGCAGGGTCTGACCGGCAAGAAGGTCGGCAGCCGCGTCCTGGTCGTCGTCCCGCCGGACCTCGGGTACGGCGACCAGCCGCCGCAGGGCAGCACCATCAAGAAGGACTCCACGCTCGTCTTCTCCGTGGACATCCTCGCGAAGATGTGACGCCGGGCAAGATGCAAGACTGTCCGCGCATGACCATCCGTATCAAGCAGGAGCATTTTCGTGAGCATTGACAAGCCCGAGGTCGACTTCCCGGTCGGCGAGCCGCCGGCCGAACTGCAGATCAAGGACATCTGGGAGGGTGACGGGGCGGTCGCCAAGGCGGGCGACTTCGTCAAGGTCCACTACGTGGGCGTCGCCTTCAGCACCGGCGAGGAGTTCGACGCGAGCTGGAACCGCGGCACCCCGCTGGAGTTCCAGCTCGGCGCCGGCCAGGTCATCTCCGGCTGGGACCAGGGCGTCCAGGGCATGAAGGTCGGTGGCCGGCGCGAGCTGACCATCCCCGCCCACCTCGCGTACGGCGACCGCGGCGCCGGTGGCGGCCGTATCGCCCCCGGCGAGACGCTGATCTTCGTCTGCGACCTCGTGGGCGTCTGAGCGACGACCGGTCAGGGTCTGATCAGACCTGCCCGCCGAGGGTCCATGCCTGTCCTGGCATGGACCCTCGGCTTTTGAGACGACACCCCGGGGCGGTACGGTCGGCGGTCGGAAGCACTGTTGAGAAAGGGCGTCGATGGCCATTGCCAAGGCCGAGCGGCTGATGAATCTGGCGCTGTGTCTGCTCGGGACCCGGCGACCGCTCAGCAAGCGCGAGCTGCGTGAGTCCATCGAGGCCTATCTGGAGGCGGGGTCCGACGACTCCTTCAACCGGATGTTCGAGCGCGACAAGGACGATCTGCGCGAACTCGGCCTGGTCATCGAGACGGTGGAGAACCTCGACGGCGAGGTGGGCTATCTCGCGCGCCGCGACAGCAACCGCCTCCCGCCCATCACCATCGACGCCGAGGAGGCCGCCGCGCTCGGCCTCGCCGCCAAGGTCTGGCAGCAGGCCCGCCTCGCCGGAGCCGCCAGCGGCGCCCTGCAGAAGCTGCGCGCCGCAGGACTTCCGGAGGACGCCGAGCCGCAGGGCGCGCACAGCGCCCTGGAGCCGCGCATCCCCGTGCACGAGGCGTCCTTCGAGCCGCTGATGCTCGCCTGCCGCGACCGCCGCCCCGTCGTCTTCGACTACCGCAAGGCCACCGCGGCGCGCCCCGAGCAGCGCCACGTCGAGCCGTGGGCCCTGGAGTGCTGGCGCGGCCACTGGTACCTCGCGGGCTGGGACCGGGACCGCGGCGCCGAGCGGGTCTTCCGGCTCTCCCGCATCACCGGGAAGGTCCGCGCCCGCGCCGGCAAGTTCACCGCCGACATCCCCGATGTGGTCACGGTGCGCGAGACGGTCGCGAGCTGGGCGGGCGAGAGCGCCGACCGCTCCGCCCTGATCAGACTGCGTACGGGCGCGGGCTATCCGCTGCGCGCCAAGGCCGCCCACATACGTGAAGTGGGCGAGGGGTGGGACGAGTTGGAGATTCCGTACGGGCATGGGCTCGACGCCTGGCTGGTGGAGTTCGGGCCCGATGTGGTGGTCCTTGAGCCCGCTGAGCTGCGGGCCGACGTGGTGGACCGGCTGCGCGCCGTGGCCAAGGGCTGAGGGGACGTACAACCATGGCCTCGAACGCCATCGATCAGACCCGGCGGATGCTCTCCCTGGTGACGTATCTGCGGGAGCGCCCCGGCGCCCACGTCAGCGATGTCGCCCGTGCCTTCGGGATCACCGAGGACGAGCTGATCTCCGACCTGGACGTGCTGCCGCTGTGCGGGACCAGCTTCCGCGGTGGCGACCTCCTCGACATCGACACCGACGGCGACCGCATCTGGTGGCACAACCCGGACGACGTGGCGGCCCCCATGCGGCTCGCCGCCGACGAGGCCACCGCGCTCCTGGTGGCCGCCCGGGCGGTCTCCACGCTGCCGGGGCTGCGCGAGAGCGACCGGCAGGCGCTGGTGCGCGCCACCGCCAAGCTGGAGACGGCGGCCGGCGAGAACGCGGGCGCCAGCGCGCGCCTCTCGGTGACCTTCGAGTCCGAGGGCGGCGTCTTCGCCGACGTCGACCGCGCCATCTCCGAGCGGCGCCGGCTCTGGCTGCGCTATTACTCGCCCGCGCGCGACGAGCTCACCGAGCGCGAGGTCGACCCGATCCGGCTCTTCGCGGTCGGGCACACGTACATGGAGGCGTGGTGCTACCTCTCCGAGGCGCGCCGCACCTTCCGCCTCGACCGGGTGGCCGAGATCAGGATCATGGACGAGCCGTCGTCGCCGCCCGAGGTCGAACTGCGCGATCTCTCCGAGGGGCTCGTGCAGCCCGCCGCCGAGGACCCCGAGGTGGTCATCGAGGTCGGTCCCGGCGGCCGCTGGGTCGCCGAGTACTACCCCCACGACAGCGCGGAGGAACTGGCCGACGGCGGTCTGCGGATCACGCTGCGCACCCCGGACCCCACCTCGCTGCGCAGGCTCGCGCTGCGGCTCGGCGGGGACGGGCACATCGTCTCGCCGGCGGACCTCGCGGACAGCGCACGGCTGGCGGCGCGTGAGGCGCTCGCGGCCTACGACAAGCACGACGAGCACGACAAGCACCCCGGCGGGGCGTACGACAGGCAGGAGCAAGGACGTTGAACACAAGCATCATGTCCGAGATTCCCGGAATGTCGAGAATCGCCCCTGTGCTCTTCAAGGCCGCCTGCCCTGACTGCCGTGCCCGCTTCGAACTCTCCGCGGGCGCCCTGCGGTTGGTCATCGGCGCCTCGGCCCGCACCACCTTCTACTCGTTCACGTGCCCCGAGTGCGGCAACGCGGTGCGCAAGTCCGCGGGCGAGCGCATCGTCGAACTGCTCACCGGCGGCGGGGTGCGGACCCTGCGTCTGCACTCGACCGTCTAGGCTCGGCGCATGTTCTGGGCGATGCTGGCGATTGCCGCGGGGTTCTGTGGCCTCGCCGTGCTCGGCGTACTGGCGATCCGGGTCTTCATCGAGGCGCAGCGCCTCAGCACTCAAGTGACGGAGACCACACAGCGGATCAACCGCGCGGCGGAGGATCTTGAAGCGGCGGCGACCGGTGTGGCCCGTGCGGGCCGAGATGTGCTTTAGCCCCTGTGAAACCTGTCGGTGCCACAGAGACGCGCATCGACACCACGGCCTGTCAACTTCCCTTGTCCGGCAGGTACGCTGCTGAAGTAGCCCGGAGTGCGAGGCGCGGGCCGCAACTGGGGGTACGCACAGGGATTGCCCTGCGTTCACCCCTGAGCGTTACGATCGCTGCCAGCACGGTGGCCGGACAGCAAGTCCGACCTGTCCGGCAGCCCCGCCCCTGCCGCCTCGGTGAGAAGGTAAAGACGTATGTTTTCCGGAAAGATCGGCGCCCCCGAGATCATTCTCATTCTCGTCGTTGTCATTCTGCTGTTCGGCGCGAAGAAGCTTCCCGACATGGCCCGGTCGCTCGGCAAGTCCGCGCGCATCCTCAAGAGCGAGGCCAAGGCGATGAAGTCGGACGGCAAGAAGGACGAAGCCGCCCCGGCCGACCCGCCCGGCGAGCCTTCCGCCGCCCAGCCGCGCACCATCCAGGCCGCGCCCGGCGACGTGTCCAGCTCCCGCCCGGTCACCGAGCCCACCGACAGCACCACACAGCGCTGATCCAAGGCCGGCGACGGTCGGCCTGCCGCACGAGATGAGGACGTGGGTTGCTCAAGTCTGCCCGCAAGAAGGAACAGGATCCCGAGGGGCGGATGCCGCTTGCGGAGCACCTGCGCGAGCTCCGCAACCGGCTCGCGAAGGCCGTGCTGGCCATCATCGTCGTCGCGATCGTCGCTGCCTTCTTCTACAAGGACATCATCGAGTTCTTCACGAACCCGATTCTTAGCTCCGTAGGGTGCGAGTCGAGCTTCGCCGAGCTGGCGAACAAGGGCGGCGAGGAGACCTGCGCGCGCATCGTCCTGAACGGTCTGATCACGCCGTTCACGCTCGCCCTGAAGATCTCCCTGATGGCCGGCGTGGTGCTGGCCTCGCCGATCTGGCTGTACCAGCTGTGGGCCTTCATCGCGCCGGGCCTGCACAAGAGCGAGAAGAAGTACGCGTACGCGTTCGTGGGCGCCGGCTTCCCGCTGTTCATGGGCGGCGCGTTCTTCGCGTACAAGACGCTGCCGACCATGGCCCGCGTGCTGCTCGAGTTCTCGCCCGGCGGCGTCGACAACCAGCTGCCGCTCGACGAGCTGATCGACCTGGTCACGCGCATGGTGGTCGTCTTCGGTCTCTCCTTCGAGCTGCCGTTGCTCCTGGTGATGCTCAACCTCACCGGAGTCATCACCGGCCAGCGCATGCTCGGCTGGTGGCGCGGCATGATCATGGGCATCACGGTCTTCGCGGCCGTGGCGACGCCCAGCACGGACCCGCTGACCATGATGGCCCTCGCCGGACCGATCTGGGTGCTCTACTTCGCGGCCACCGCCTTCTCGCTCCTGAACGACCGGCGCAAGGCCAGGATCAGGGCGGCCGGGCCCGATGACGACGAGGCCTCCGACCTCGATCTGACTCCCGAGGACGTCGGCGAGATCGAGCCGGTGTCCGCGCACAGGGCGCTGCCCGAGCAGGCGAGCGGCGACGGCGCGAACCGAGACCGGGTAAACGGTTTCGACGACGTGACGTGACCTTGTAAGTTTCGGCCGTGACCAGCGAGATCACCCTCTTCGTCAATCCCACCGCGGGCCGCGGCCGGGGCGCTCACGCAGCGCAGCCGGCCGCTTCGGCGTTGCGGGCCGCAGGCTTCTCCGTGCGCACGGTCATCGGCGAGGACGCCGCCGACGCGCTGCGCCGGGCACGTGAAGCCGTCGACACCGGTACGCGCGCGCTGATAGCCGTCGGCGGTGACGGCATGGCCAGCCTCGCGCTGCAGGCCGTGGCCCGGACGCAGACGCCCCTGGGGGTGATCGCCGTGGGTACCGGCAACGACTTCGCGCGCGCCCTCGGGCTTCCGGTGCGCGATCCGGCCGCCGCGGGGACGGTCGTCGCCGAGGCGCTCGAAGCGGGGCGCACGCGCGACGTCGACCTGGGGCGGGTGGGCAAGACGTGGTTCGGCACGGTGCTCGCCTCCGGCTTCGACTCGCGGGTCAACGACCGGGGCAACCGGATGCGCTGGCCCACCGGGCGCTTCAAGTACGACCTCGCGATGGCCGCCGAGCTGGCCGCCTTCCGGCCCATCCCGTACCGGATCACGCTGGACGACGGCCGGGTCCACGAGGTCGACGCGACGCTCGTCGCCGTCGGGAACGGATCGTCGTACGGCGGTGGCATGAAGATCTGCGCGCGGGCCGACATGAGCGACGGACTCTTCGACGTGACGGTCGTCGGCGACTGCAGCCGTACGACGCTCCTGAAGGTCTTCCCGCGGGTCTACAAGGGCACGCACCTGGACCACCCCAAGGTCACCGTGTTCCGGGCCGCGAAGGTGGAGCTCGCTGCCCCGGGCGTCACCGGGTACGCGGACGGGGAGCAGCTCGGCGGGCTTCCCCTGACGGCGGAGTGCGTGCCGGGGGCCGTGCGGGTCCTGGTGCCCGAAGGTCCGCAGGTGCCGTAAGGCAGATAATGATCGTCCGTTGTCAGTGGTGGCCGGTAGTCTCGAAAGCACGATGACAGAGGACCTCTCACCGGCCGAGCGGTATGCGGCGGCGCGCGAGCGCGCTGTCGAGCAGGCCACCGCACTCGCTGCCTTCCGCGAGATGTACGAATTCGGCCTCGACCCCTTCCAGATCGAGGCCTGTCAGGCGCTCGAGGCGGGCAAGGGCGTGCTCGTGGCCGCCCCCACGGGATCGGGCAAGACGATCGTCGGCGAGTTCGCCGTGCACCTGGCCCTGGAGCAGGGCAAGAAATGCTTCTACACGACGCCGATCAAGGCGCTCTCCAACCAGAAGTACGCCGACCTCTCCAAGAGATACGGCGCGGACAAGGTCGGTCTGCTGACCGGCGACAACAGCGTCAACTCCGATGCCCCGGTGGTCGTGATGACCACCGAGGTGCTGCGGAACATGCTGTATTCGGGATCGCAGTCGCTCCTGAACCTCGGCTATGTGGTGATGGACGAGGTGCACTACCTCTCCGACCGGTTCCGTGGCGCCGTCTGGGAAGAGGTGATCATCCACCTCCAGGAGTCGGTGACGCTGGTCTCCTTGTCGGCGACCGTCTCGAACGCCGAGGAGTTCGGCGACTGGCTGGACACCGTGCGCGGCGACACCCAGGTGATCGTCTCGGAGCACCGGCCCGTGCCGCTGTTCCAGCATGTCCTCGCCGGGCGCCGGATGTACGACCTCTTCGAGGAGGGCGAGGGCCAGCGAAAGGCCGTCAACCCCGACCTCACGCGCATGGCGCGCATGGAGGCCAGCCGTTCGTACAACCCGCGTGATCGCCGCAAGGGCAAGATGGTCCGCGAGGCCGACCGGGAGCGCGAGCGCAGGCAGCGGTCGCGGATCTGGACTCCGGGGCGGCCCGAGGTCATCGACCGGCTCGACTCCGAAGGCCTCCTTCCCGCGATCACGTTCATCTTCAGCCGCGCGGCCTGCGAGGCCGCGGTGCAGCAGTGCCTGCACGCGGGCCTGAGGCTGAACGACGAGGACGCGCGGGCCCAGGTCCGCGAGATCGTCGAGGAGCGCACGGCCGCCATCCCGGACGAGGACCTGCACGTCCTTGGCTATTACGAATGGCTGGAAGGCCTGGAGCGCGGCATCGCCGCGCACCACGCGGGCATGCTGCCGACCTTCAAGGAGGTCGTCGAGGAGCTCTTCGTGCGCGGGCTCGTGCGCGCCGTCTTCGCCACCGAGACCCTCGCGCTCGGCATCAACATGCCCGCGCGCAGCGTGGTGTTGGAGAAGCTCGTCAAGTGGAACGGCGAGCAGCACGCGGACATCACCCCCGGCGAGTACACCCAGCTGACCGGCCGTGCCGGGCGCCGCGGCATCGACATCGAGGGCCATGCGGTGGTCCTGTGGCAGCGGGCCATGAGCCCGGAGCACCTCGCGGGACTGGCCGGCACGCGTACGTACCCGCTGCGGTCCAGCTTCAAGCCGTCGTACAACATGGCGGTGAACCTGGTCGAGCAGTTCGGGCGGCACCGCTCGCGTGAGCTCCTTGAGACGTCCTTCGCGCAGTTCCAGGCCGACAAGTCGGTCGTCGGGATCTCGCGCCAGGTGCAGAAGAACGAAGAGGGCCTCGAGGGCTACAAGGCCTCGATGACCTGCCACCTGGGCGACTTCGACGAATACGCACGCCTGCGCCGCGAGCTGAAGGACCGGGAGACCGAGCTCGCCAAGCAGGGCGCCAACCAGCGCAGGGTGGCCGCGGCCGCCGCCCTGGAGAAGCTCAAGCCCGGCGACGTCATCCACGTGCCGACCGGGAAGTACGCGGGGCTCGCGCTTGTCCTGGACCCGGGGATTCCCGCGGGCCGGGTCAACGGCCACCGCGGCTTCGAGCACCAGGACGGGCCAAGGCCCCTGGTGCTCACCGCCGAGCGGCAGGTCAAGCGGCTCGCCTCGATGGACTTCCCGGTGCCGGTCGAGGCCCTTGAGCGGATGCGCATCCCGAAGTCGTTCAACGCGCGCTCGCCGCAGTCGCGCAGGGACCTGGCGTCCGCGCTGCGCACGAAGGCCGGGCACATCGTTCCCGAGCGGCACCGCAAGGGGCGCGCTGCCGCGGCCGACGACCAGGAGATCGCCCGGCTCCGTACGGAACTGCGGGCGCACCCCTGCCACGGGTGCGACGAGCGCGAGGACCACGCGCGGTGGGCCGAGCGCTATTACCGCCTGCGCCGGGACACCGTCCAGCTGGAGCGGCGGATCGAGGGGCGCACGAACACCATCGCGCGGACCTTCGACCGGATCGTCGCGCTGCTCACCGAGATGGACTACCTCCGGGGTGACGAGGTCACCGAGCACGGCAAGCGGCTCGCCCGGCTCTATGGGGAGCTGGACCTCCTGGCGAGCGAATGCCTGCGGGAAGGCGTGTGGGAGGGGCTCAGTCCGGCCGAACTGGCCGCGTGCGTCTCGGCGTTGGTGTTCGAGGCCCGGATGGCGGACGACGCGCTCGCCCCCAAGCTGCCCTCCGGGAAGGTGAAGGCCTCGCTCGGCGAGATGGTGCGGATCTGGGGGCGGCTCGATGCCCTGGAGGAAGAGTTCAAGATCAACCAGGCCGAAGGGGTCGGGCAGCGGGAGCCGGATCTCGGATTCGCCTGGGCGGCGTACATGTGGGCGTCGGACAAGGGCCTCGACGAGGTGCTTCGGGAGATCGACATGCCCGCGGGGGACTTCGTGCGGTGGTGCAAGCAGGTGATCGATGTCCTCGGGCAGATCTCCGCTGCTGCTCCCCGTGAGGGATCCACCGTGGGGAAGAACGCCCGCAAGGCCGTGGATCAGCTGCTGCGGGGTGTGGTGGCGTACAGCTCGGTCGGGTGACGGTGAGCCGGGGCGGCCCGGGGAGTCTGATGCCCCGGGCCGCCCCGGCTCCCGGTACTCAGGCCGCGTCGGACGGGCCGAGGATCGCCGCGTCCCGCTTCGCCACCTCTTCCCGCACGATCGGGATCACGTGCCGCCCGAAGTCGATCGCGTCGTCCAGGAGGTCGTAGCCCCGGGCGGAGAGGATCTCCACGCCCAGGTCGTAGTAGTCGAGGAGGGCCTGGGCGACCGTCTCCGGAGTGCCCACAAGGGCCGTCGAGTTGCCGGCGCCGCCGGTTTCCGCGGCCGTCGGGGTCCAGAGCGCGCGGTCGTGGTGCTCGCCCGAGGCCGCCGCCGCGAGCAGGCGCCGGGACCCCGAGTTCTCGGGGTTCTTCAGCGGGTGGCGGCGGGACAGCGGGGCGCCCGCCTTACGGGCCTTGATACGGGCCAGGGTCGCGTGCGCCTTCTCCCAGGCCAGTTCCTCGGTGGGCGCGATGATCGGGCGGAAGGCCACCTGGATCCTGGGGACGTCCGTGCGTCCTGCGGCCTTCGCGGCTGTCCGCACCGACTCGATCTGCTCGGCGGTCTGCGCCAGCGGTTCGCCCCACAGGCAGTAGATGTCCGCCTCGGCGCCCCCGGCGGCGTACGCGGCAGGTGACGAACCCCCGAACGAGACGCGCGGATGCGGCTGTTGGACCGGGAAGGTGTCGCTGACGAAGTCGTTGAAGCGGTAGTGCGCGCCCTCGTGGTCGAAGGGCTCGTGCGAGGTCCACGCCTTCTTGATGATCTGGATGGCCTCGCGTGTGCGCGCGTACCGCTCGCCCTTGGTGTGGAAGTCGCCCTCGCGCTGCTGCTCGTGGTCGTTGCCGCCCGTGATGAAGTGCACCGCGAGGCGGCCGTCGCTGATGTGGTCCAGGGTCGCGAACGTCTTGGCGGCGAAGGTGGGGTACGAGACGTTCGGACGGTGCGCGACCAGGATCTGGAGCTTGTCGGTGCGGGCCGCTATGTAGGCGGCGGCGGGGGAGGGGTCGGGGGATCCCGATCCGTAGGCGAAAAGGACACGGTCCCAGCCGTGGTCCTCATGGGCCCGGGCGAGCCGGAGCGTGTAGTCCTTGTTGAAGGACGCGCCCGAGCGCGCGGTGACTTCGGAGCCTTCATTGGTCGCTGCGATGCCGAGAAACTCGACGGGCATGGCGGGGTCTCATCTCAACTGGTGTCGGTGTGCGCTGACGTGGAAGCAGTCAGAAGCAACACGACGCGGACCACACACGACCGAAGTCGATGTGATCGCGCGTGACCAGACGCGGCTGAGGGCGCATGCGCCCAGTGGAACAGCCCTCCATGTGGAGCGTCAACCACGGCTGTGCCGTGCCCATTCCCGGGCGTGCGGGGAGCCGAACGGGGGTCGTCCGGAGCTGTGTTCCCGCCTGTTCGACGCCATCACTCCGCGTGTTCGATTGATCGCCACACGTGCAAATGGAGCCGAGTGTATGCCTGTCGGCAAGGCGGTTTCAGGGGGTTGCTGAATATGACTCGGCGATGATTCCGGCGGACTAAGCTCGCCCGGAGCGCGGCGAGTTGAAACGAGTTGCGATAGATTCGCGCGTTTGTTCCCAGTTCTTTCGATAGTTCGCATACGTCTACCGCTCTCAACTCCCCGTAAACTCCCCCCATTTCACGGCATCAACCCCCATTCCTCCCCCAAGACAACTGTTCAGAGGGCATACATGGTGAGTGTTCAATCGCCTCCCGGTGGCCGAGAAGTCCCTTACGCACGTGTGCTGTTGCTGCCCGCCATGCTGATGGCCGCGGCGACCGGAGCCGCCGTCGCCGCGGTGACGGAACCCGCCCGCATCGCGGTGGGCTGGTGCGGCGCGATCGCGACCCTCGTGGTCGTCGCGGTCGGCGCCGAAGCGGTGCGACGCGGCCGGTCCATCCGGGAGTTGCACACCCAGTACGCGCAGCGGATCGCTTTCCTCGAGCGGCGCATCGCGTCCCATGACGACGAGACGGTCCGCCTGGGCAGGGAGATCATCCCCGAGGCCGTCTTCAGGCTCCGGCAGGGCGAAGCGCCGTCGGAAGTGATCCGCCACCTCGTCGACGGCGACGAGTCCTTCGCCGAACTCCCGGAGTCGCAGCGGCAGATGCTCCGGAACGTCCTGGACACCCTGGACACCGGAGAGGCGATGCGCGAGTCCTCGCAGCGCGCCTTCGTCAACATCGCCCGGCGCGTCCAGTCCATCGTCCACCAGCAGGCCGCGGAACTGCGCGAAATGGAGGAGTTCCACGGCCGCAACCCCGAGGTCTTCGACGACCTGCTCCGCATCGACCACGGCACGGCCCTGATCGGCCGCCTCGCCGACTCGATCACCGTGCTCGGCGGCGCCCGTCCGGGACGCCAATGGCCCAAGCCCGTACCGCTGTTCAGCGTGTTGCGCGGCGCCATGTCCCGGATCCTGGAGTACCAGCGCGTCGACCTGCACTCGATCGCCAAGGTCGCCATCCGCGGCACGTCCGTGGAACCGCTCATCCACGCCTGCGCCGAGCTGCTCGACAACGCCACGCGCTACTCGCCGCCGCAGACCCGCGTGCACGTCACCGCCGTCGAGGTGCAGACCGGCATCGCCGTCGAGATCGAGGACGGCGGCGTCAGCCTCAGCGAGGAGGCGCGGGCACGGGCCGAGCGCATGCTCGCCCAGGCCCAGGCGGGCATCGACCTGAACGACCTCGGTGAGAGCCCCCGCCTCGGCATGGCTGTCGTGGGCCGGCTCTCGCAGATGTACAACCTGCAGGTCTCGCTGCGGCAGTCCGCGTACGGCGGCGTCCGCGCGGTCCTCATCGTCCCGCGCGAGATGATCACCACAGGGCCCGCGCCAGGACTCGCGCACGGCATCGGCGCGTCCGCCGTGCCCCGGGTGAACGCGGAGGGCGTGCCCATCGAGGAGGCCCAGGGCATCCGGCGCAAGAAGCCCCGCGTGATGACGGCCGGGCCGCCGATCTCCAAGTCGCTCGCGGCCATGGAGGACGACATCCCCGAGGTCACCGAGTGGACGTCGAACGGCCTGCCGCAGCGCCGCAGCCGGGTCCGCACCCCGCTCGCCGAGCGGCTCGCCCAGGAGGCCGCGGACGAGAAGTACGCCGCGCAGCGGGCCCAGTACGCCCCGCAGGGCGCACCGGTGGCACCCGAACCGGTGAAGAAGGAGGAGAAGGAGCCCGGCCTCTGGATCGAGGCGTTCATGAAGGGCGTCAACGGCGACGAATCCGCAGCCGACGACCCGTTGTTCCCCAAGGGCCACAGCGAGAACGACCACGGCACCCCAGACAGTGCTGGCAGTGCCGACAACGCCGACGAGGGGGGCTGGAAGTGATCCAGCAACGGGCCAATTTCGACTGGATGCTCAAGGAGCTCGCCGACGGGGTGCCGCAGACGCGGCAGATCGTGGTGCTCTCCGCGGACGGCCTGCGCATCGCGCGCTACGGCGGCGACCCCGACGCCGCCGACCGGATCGCCGCCGCCTGCGCGGGACTTCAGTCCCTGGCCGCCGCGGTGGCCACCGAGATCCCGCACAGCGACGGCGGGATGCGCATGGTGATCATCGAGGTGGACGGCGGCTACTTCTATCTGATGGCCGCGGGCGCCGGCGCCTACCTCGCCGTGCTCGCCGACGAGACCGTCGACGCGGGCCTCATCGGCAACCGCATGCGGGACCTGGTCGTCAGGATCGGCGCCCATCTGACGAGCCCGCCCCGGCGAGATGGGCAGGCCGTATGAATCCTCCGCAAGGCGAGAACCCCTCCCACCGGGACGACCCTCCCCAACGGCAGCGGCGCAGCCCGGAGAATCCCGAGCGGCTCTACATCCTGACCGGCGAGGACACGGAGAGGGCGCCACTCGACCTCGTCACGCTGATCGTCGCGCACGGCGAGGCGGAGCCCATGGCCCAGCCGGAGCACTCCGTCGTCCTGCGGCTGTGCAAGACGCCGCTGTCCGTCGCCGAGCTCTCCGCGTATCTCGCGCTGCCGTTCAGCGTGGTGACTGTCCTGCTGACGAAGATGCTCGGGGCCGACCTGGTACAGGCGCGGGCGCCGATCGTCCGCTCCACGCTCCCCGATCGTTCCCTTCTCGAAGCGGTGATGCATGGACTTCAAAAGCTCTGACACGATCACCGGGCCCAGCAGCGAGGACGTCCTGCCGCACACGGCCACGGCCGCCGTGAAGGTCGTGATCGTGGGCGGGTTCGGGGTCGGCAAGACGACGATGGTCGGCTCGGTCAGCGAGATCCGTCCGCTGACCACCGAAGAGACCATGACCCAGGCGGGCATCGGTGTCGACGACAACTACGGCTCCGACACCAAGACGGCCACCACCGTCGCGATGGACTTCGGCCGGATCAGCATCTCCGAAGAGCTGGTGCTCTATCTGTTCGGCACCCCCGGCCAGGAGCGCTTCTGGTTCCTGTGGAACGGCCTCTTCGAGGGCGCGCTGGGCGCGGTCGTCCTCGTCGACACCCGCCGCCTGGAAGTCAGCTTCGACGTGATCGGCCGCCTGGAGGAGCGCGGCGTGCCCTTCGTCGTCGCCGTCAACGACTTCCCCGACGCGCCCCGTCACCCGGTCGATGCGCTGCGCCGTGCCCTCGACCTGGACGAGGTGGTCCCGATAGTGAAGTGCGACGCCCGGCAGCGCGCATCGAGCCGGGACACCCTGCTGACCCTCATGCGGTACCTGCACTCCCTGACCGTGGCCCGCGTCTGACACCTCATCTCATCGGCAACCCCGGAATCCCTTCCGCGACCCCGGAGCGACGAACGTGACGACCCCTTCCCACTCCCACCCCGGCATGGACGACCCGGCCATGCCACCGCCCGGCTGTCCCGCGCACGGCCTGGGCCCCGGCGGCCTGCGCCGTCTTTACGGTCCCGAGGCGGACACCGACCTCGCGGGCGTCTACGAGAAGCTGCGCGCCGAACACGGCGCGGTGGCCCCGGCCCTGCTGCACAACGACGTACCCATCTGGGCGGTCCTCGGCCACAGCGAGAACCTCCACATGGTCCGCACCCCCTCGCAGTACACCCGCGACCCGCGCCAGTGGCGGGCCATCATCGACGGCTCCATGGGCCCCGACAACCCGCTGGCCCCCGTCGTCACCTTCCAGCCGATGGCCAGCATGGTCGAGGGTGACGAGCACCAGCGGCTGCGCGGCGCGGTCACCGGCGCCATGGCGCTCCTCGACCACCGCGGCATCCGCCGCTACATCAACCGCTACAGCAACCTCCTGCTCAACGACATCTGCCAGGCCGGGCGCGCGGACGTCGTGAGCCAGTTCGCCGAGCATCTGCCGATGATGGTGATGTGCCATGTCATCGGCATGCCCGAGGAGTACAACGAGCGGATGGTGCAGGCCGCCCGTGACATGATCCGGGGCACCGAGACCGCCATCGCCAGCAACGCGTACATCATGGACGCGCTGATGCGCCTGGTGGCGCGGCGCAGGGCGAAGGCGGAGGAGGACTTCACCAGCAACCTCATCGCCCAGCCCGCGCAGCTCACCGACGACGAGGTCGCCGCGCACCTGCGGCTCGTGCTCATCGCATCCTACGAAGCCACGGCCAACCTCATCGCCAACGCCCTGCGCATGGTCCTCACCGACCCGCGCTTCCGCGCCCAGCTCAGCGGCGGCCAGATGACGGTCCCCGAGGCGGTCGAGCAGTCCCTGTGGGACGAGCCCCCGTTCAGCGCCATGATCGGCTACTTCGCCAAGCAGGACACGCAGCTCGGCGGCCAGCAGATCAAGGCGGGCGACGGTCTGATCCTCGGCATCGCGCCGGGCAACGTGGATCCCGTCGTACGCCCGGATCTGGCCGCCAGCATGCAGGGCAACCGCTCCCATCTGGCGTTCAGCGGCGGGCCGCACGAGTGTCCGGGGCAGGACATCGGGCGCGCCATCGCCGACACGGGTGTGGACGCGCTGCTCATGCGCTTCCCGGACGTGGAACTCTCCGTCGAGGAACACGAGTTGAGGTGGAACTCGTCGATCCTCTCCAGGCATCTGGTGGAGCTCCCCGTGCAGTTCGCGCCGCGGCCTCCGCAGGACGTGATGGCGCGGCCCATGGCGCGGGTGCCGGGTGCGCGCAACGACTGGTCGGTGTCGTCGCCCGCGCAGCGGCCCGCGTATCCCGCGACGCCCGCGCCCCAGCCGGCGGCGCAGCCCGCTCCGCCGCCGCCCGCGCCGGACTCCGCGCCGGTGGCCGCTTCCGTGCCGCGGCAGGGAGTGTGGCGCAGGCTGGTGACCTGGTGGCGGGGTTACTGATCGCCCGCTGACGGGCCCGCCCAGCTGTCGTACGACGTCCAGGCGCCCAACTCGCGGGCGCTGACGAAGCGGTGGTCGGTGCCCGTGACGGGGTCCGTGAACTCCAGTACGCGCGACAGGAGTTGAAGGGGCCGCCGGAAGTCGTCCGGCGGCACGGGCCCCCGCACGAGCGGGTAGACAGGATCGCCGAGGATCGGCAGGCCCAGGGCGTTCATGTGCACGCGCAGCTGGTGGGTGCGGCCGGTGTGCGGGGTGAGCCGGTAGCGCGCCAACGGGCCGTTCCGCGCGGCGAGTTCGATGCGGCTCTCGCTGTTGGGCTCGGCGCCGGGGACTTCGTACGCGGCGATGATGCCGCGTTCCTTGACGATGTGGCTGCGCACGGTGCGGGGGAGCTCGACCCCGGGATCGTGGGCGGCCACCGCCTCGTACTCCTTGCGCACCCGCCGCTCGCCGAACAGCATCTGGTACGCGCCGCGTTCCTCGGGCCGCACGGTGAAGAGGATGAGCCCCGAGGTGAGCCGGTCGAGGCGGTGCGCGGCGCCGAGCGCGGGGATGTCGAGGTCACGGCGGAGGCGGGCGAGCGCCGTCTCGGTGACGTGGCTGCCGCGGGGTGTGGTCGCCAGGAAGTGGGGCTTGTCGGCGACGACGATGTGCTCGTCGCGGTACACCACGTCGATGCCGTACGGCACCGGGACCTCGTCCGGCAGATCCCGGTGGAACCACACGAAGGCGCCGGGCACATAAGGAGCGTCCGGAGCCACGGGAAGCCCGTCCACGCCGACGATCAGCCCGTCCCGCAGCATCCCGTCGATCACTCCGGGTCCGGCCCTGAGCCGCTCGACGAGATGATCCCGTACGGTCGTCCACGCTCCGCCCGCGGGCAGCTTGACCCGCATGGGGTCGACGCCGCGCCGCTGCGGCAGGGGAGAGGGCGGGATGCGGGGCTTACGGGTCACAACCGGCAAGAGTACGGGGCCTGGCGGGGGGCGCTTCGCCAGGTCAGGAGCCCTCAGCCCTCTTGGACGCGGGCGTGCAGATGCATGTCGTGCCAGCCGTCCGTGTGCAGCACCGCGCTGCGCTTGGTGCCCTCCGGCGCGAAGCCGGTCTTGAGCGCGACACGGCAGGAGGCCTCGTTGGCCGTGGCGTGGGTGAGTTCAAGGCGGTGCAGGCCGAGTTCACCGAAGGCCCAGTCGGTCAGCGCCGTGAGGGCGCGCGGGGCGATGCCCCGGCCGCGGGCCGACGGCATGGTCCAGTAGGCGACTTCGGCCTGTCCGTCGGCGAGCACGATCAGGCGCAGCGATATCCGGCCCACCACCGCGTCCGTCGTGGCGTCGGCGATGGCCCAGTGCGCGTCGCGCTCATCGGACCAGGCCTTGCGCCAGCCGTCGATCCAGCCGCGGGCCTCGTCGACGGAATCGGCCTCGCGCGCGTGCCAGCGCTGGATCACCGGGTCCTGGAACGCCTCGTACACGGCAGGCGCGTCGTCGGGCGACCAGGGGCGCAGGACCATCCCTCCCGGGACGGGGATGACGGGCTGTTCCTGCTGGGCGAGGGCGCCCGCTGCGACGACGTCCGGGACCATGAAGGGCATCCCGGCATCGTGCCAGCGGGCGCCCGCCGGGGAAACCGGTTTTGGGCCCATCTCGTCCGCGCGCCTGGTGGGGGCTGATCGCGCAGTTCCCCGCGCCCCTGAAGGGGCGCGTCTGCGCGTCCCGCGGTCGAGGAGGGCCCCGGTAGGGGCGCGGGGAACTGCGCGACAAGCCCCCACCGGCGCGCGGACGGGTACGGTCCCGCACCAGGGCAGCCACCCGTCATGCTCAAGCCGACGGCAGCGGTCAGGCCGAGGGGGCCGACTCCTGCTCCGCCTCCACCTGCGCGTTCCAGTCCCGCTTCGACGCCTGCCAGCCGTCCTCGTTGTGGCCGAGGCGCCAGTAGCCGGAGATCGAGAGGCGCTCGCGCGGGACCTCGCGCTCCACGCGGAGGTACCGGCGCAGCTCCTTCACGAAACCGGCCTCGCCGTGCACGAACGCCTGCACGTCGCCCGCCGGGAAGTCGAGGGAGCGTACGGCCTCGACGAGCGCCTCGCCCACGGGGCGCTGCCCGCGGTGCAGCCACTCGATCTCCGCGGCCGTGCTGATCTTCTGCTCCTCGTCCGCGTCGGCGATCTCCACGAAGGCGTACGCCTTGGCGCCCTCGGGCAGTGCCTCCAGGGCGGCGGCGATCGCGGGCAGCGCGCTCTCGTCACCGGCGAGCAGATGCCAGTCGGCGCCGGCGTCCGGGGCGTACCCGCCGCCCGGGCCGAGGAAGTGGACCGTGGCGCCCGGCTCGACGCGCTTGGCCCACGGGCCCGCGAGGCCCTCGTCGCCGTGGATGACGAAGTCCACGGCGAGCTCGCGGGTCTGCGGGTCCCAGGAGCGCACCGTGTACGTACGCGTCACGGGCCACTGGTCGCGGGGGAACTCCTCGCGGATCCGCTGGATGTCGAAGGGCTCCGGATACGTCACGCCCTCGGCGCCGAAGAGCAGTTTCACGTAGTGATCGGTGGAGTCGCCCACCGTGAACTCGGCGAGGCCCTCGCCGCCCAGGACGACGCGCTGCATGTGCGGGGTGAGGCGCTCGGTGCGCACCACCTGCGCGACGTGGGCCTTCGGTGCCTTGCGTGCCGGACGTTCTGCCATGGCGGCGGCCTCCCCTGATCAAATGTTGCTTAGGCTTACCTAAGCTAACACTTCATCCTTCGAGAGTCGTGAGCAACCGCTTGAGCGCACCACCGAGGTTCCACCGCGCCGCCAGCTCGTCCAGGGCCGCGGGATCGCGGGGTTCGCCGGGCAGCGCGAGGTCCACGTCGGGCAGGGGTACGTCGCCCGCGACGCGGACCACCGTCGGCGCGACGGCCACATACGCGCGGGACTCGTCGAGCCGCTTGCGCTGAGAAGGCGTCAACTTGCTCTTCGGGTCGTCCACGGCGGCCATGATTCCGGCCAGATTTCCGTACGCGTCCAGGAGCTTGGCCGCTGTCTTCTCGCCAATGCCGGGCACGCCGGGCAGGCCGTCGCTCGGGTCGCCGCGCAGCAGGGCCAGGTCGACATAGCCGGAGCCGTCCACTCCGTACTTCTCGCGGAGCCAGGCCTCGTCCGTGAGCTGGAGGGAGCCGACGCCCTTGAGGGGGTACAGGACGCGGATGCCGCGCTCGTCGTCGACCAGCTGATAGAGGTCGCGGTCGCCGGTGACGATGTCGACGGGTCCTGTGGCGCGGCCGGCGTACGTGCCGATCACGTCGTCCGCCTCGTACGACGCCACGCCCACGCGGGCGATGCCGAGCGCGTCCAGGACGTCCTCGATGATCGGGACCTGCGGCGAGAGCGTGTCCGGGGTCTCCTCGGCGTCCGGGCCCTCCGCGATCTCCTCGGCGACGCGATGCGCCTTGTACGAAGGGATCAGCTCGACGCGCCAGTGCGGGCGCCAGTCCGCGTCCATGCAGGCGACCAGGTCGTCCGGGCGGTGGTCCTGGACGAGCCGGGCGATGAAGTCGAGCAGGCCGCGCACCGCGTTGACCGGTGTGCCGTCCGGGGCCTTCACGGAATCGGGGACCCCGAAATAGGCCCGGTAGTACAGGGACGCCGTGTCGAGCAGCATGAGCCGTCGCGTTCGCTGAGTCACCTTCGCATCATGCCGCACGGCACTGACAGCGCACCGTCTGCGACCCCGTCAAGGCGTGGTTTCCGCCCCGCAGGGCAGGGGCCGGATCACGCCATGTTCCGCTCGGCAGAGGTGAACGGAATGTGAACTGGAACACTCTTGCGTTTGATCTGTGTAAGTGCGGGCAGGCGCCGAGCCGGAGCGCCTCCGGTCGAGGATTCAACTATTTCGCCGGGTAAATAGCGGGCAGAACCCGCGTCGCTCCACGGCCCGCCGGCGGGGGAGGCGGGCCGTCTTGGTTCAACCCGAGAGGTGTATGTGTCCAGGCTGCAAGCCGAACACCTGTACAAGGTATTTGGCAGACGACCCGCTGACGCGGTGGAGAAACTCCGCCACGGAACCGACCGAGAGGAGCTGCGCGCCGAGGGCACCACTGCCGCGGTGATCGATGCTTCCTTCACGGTCGAGCCGGGCCAGATCTTCGTCGTCATGGGTCTCTCCGGATCCGGCAAGTCCACGTTGCTGCGCATGCTCAACGGTCTGTCGGAACCGACGGCCGGACAGGTGCTCTTCGAGGGCCAGGACCTGACCGGTCTGAGCGCCCGTGAGCTGCGCGAGGTGCGTTCCAAGAAGATCAGCATGGTCTTCCAGCACTTCGCGCTCTTCCCGCACCGCAGCGTCCTCGAGAACGCCGGCTACGGCCTCGAGGTGCAGGGTGTGCCGCGCGCCGAGCGCGAGGAGCGCGCCACGGTGGCGCTCGAACTCGCGGGGCTCAAGGGCTGGGAGAAGTCCTGGCCCGACGAGCTCTCCGGCGGTATGCAGCAGCGCGTGGGCCTGGCCCGCGCGCTCGCGACCGACGCGGACCTGCTCCTCATGGACGAGTCGTTCAGCGCGCTCGACCCGCTGATCCGCCGCGACATGCAGGACCAGCTCCTGGAGCTCCAGAAGCGGCTGAAGAAGACCATCGTCTTCATCACCCACGACCTGAACGAGGCCATGCGCCTGGGCGACCAGATCGCCGTCATGCGTGACGGCGAGATCGTCCAGATCGGCACCGCCGAGGACATCCTCGTCACCCCGGCCAACGACTACGTCGCCGCGTTCACGCAGGACGTCGACCGCTCCCGTGTCCTCACGGCGGGCGCGATCATGGCCGAGCCCGAGACCGCGTTCGGCACGAAGACGGACGAGGGCAAGGAGCTGAAGACCGCACAGGACGTGCTGTCCGCGGCCCCCGCCACGGTCAAGGCCGAGACCCCGATCATCGACCTGTTCACGCCGTGCTCCACCAGTGGTGTGGCCGTCGCCGTGACCGACGACGAGGGCAAGCTCATCGGCGTCGTGCCGAGGGCGCGACTGCTCGCGGTGCTCGGCGAGCCGATGACCCCCGAGAACGAGCCGCAGGACACCGCCGTCCCGCTCGACAAGACGCGGGACAACACGCAGGACAACGGCGGACAGGCTGTGGGCAAGGTGGTCAGCGGTGCCTAGGATTCCCTTCGGCGAGTGGGTCAACGACAGCGTCGACTGGCTGCTCAGCCACATGGCCTGGCTGTTCGACTTCTTCAAGACCGTCTTCCAGGGCGCCTACGACGGCATAGCCGACGTGCTCCAGGCGCCCGAGCCGCTGATACTCGCGGGCATCTTCGCCGTGATCGCTTTCTGGCTGCGCGGTGTGGTCGCCGGTGTGCTGACCTTCGCGGGCTTCGCGTTCATCGTCTCGCTGGAACTGTGGGACCACGCGATGATGACGCTGGCCCTGGTGCTCGTCTCGACGATCATCGCGCTGGTCATCTCCGTGCCCGTGGGCATCTGGGCGGCGCGGTCGAGCACGGTGAGCGGCATCGTCCGCCCGGTGCTCGACTTCATGCAGACGCTGCCGGCGATGATCTACCTCATCCCCGCCATTCTCTTCTTCGGGATGGGCGCCCCGGCGGGCATCGTCGCCACCCTGATCTTCGCCCTGGCCCCCGGCGTCCGTATGACGGAGCTGGGCATCCGCCAGGTCGACAAGGAACTGGTCGAGGCCGCTGACGCGTTCGGCACCACGCCGCGCAACATCCTGCTGCGCGTCCAGCTGCCCCTCGCGCTCCCCACGATCATGGCCGGTGTCAACCAGGTCATCATGCTGGGCCTGTCCATGGCCGCCATCGCGGGCATGGTCGGCACCGAGGGCCTGGGCGCCGACGTCAACGAGGCCATCGGCCAGCTGAACGTGGGCCTCGGCTCCGAGGCGGGCGTCGCCATCGTCATCCTGGCGATCTACCTGGACCGGATGACCAGCTCCCTTGGCACCCAGGTCTCCCCGCTCGGCCGCCGCGCCGTCGCGAAGCTGCGGGCCGCGCAGGGCCTGAACATCTGGAACTACCGCCCGCAGGCCGCTGTCGCGGTCGTCGGCGTGGTCGTGCTCGCGCTCGTCGCGGGCGGCATGGGCGCCTTCGGCGGTTCGAAGTCCGAGAACGCCGAGAACTCAGCCACCGACGGGAAGAACGTCGGCCAGGGCAAGGAAATCAACATCGGCTACATCCCCTGGGACGAGGGCGTGGCCTCCACCTTCCTCTGGAAGGAAATCCTGGAGCAGCGCGGCTTCAAGCCGCAGACCAAGCAGCTCGAGGCGGGCCCGCTCTACACCTCGCTCTCGCAGGGCAGCATCGACTTCCAGACCGACTCCTGGCTGCCGACGACGCACGCCTCGTACTGGAAGAAGTACGGCAAGGATCTCGAGGACATGGGCTCGTGGTTCGGCCCGACCTCGCTCGAGCTCTCCGTGCCCTCGTACGTCAAGGGCGTCGACTCGCTCGAGGACCTCAAGGGCAAGAGCGGCACGTTCAAGGGCAAGATCGTCGGCATCGAGCCGAGCGCCGGAATGATGGGCCTGCTCAAGGACAAGGTCCTCAAGGAGTACGGCCTCGACAAGGAGTACAAGGTCGTCGACGGCTCGACCCCGGCGATGCTGGCCGAGCTGAAGCGCGCGTACGCCAAGAAGGAACCGATCGTCACCACGCTCTGGTCGCCGCACTGGGCCTACAGCGACTTCGACCTGAAGAAGCTCAAGGACCCGAAGGGCTCCTGGGGCAAGGGCGACGGCGTGCACACGCTGGCGCGCAAGGGCTTCTCGAAGGAGAACCCGCAGGTCGCCAAGTGGCTGAAGGACTTCAAGATGAGCGAGAAGCAGCTCACGAGTCTTGAGGCGGAGATCAACAAGGCGGGCAAGGGCAAGCAGCAGGAAGCCGTCAAGGCCTGGCTGAAGAAGAACCCGGGCGTCGTCGACAAGCTGGCCCCGCTGCCGAAGAACTCCACCCCCGCCGAGGCGAAGCGTCCGCTGAACGCCGCGTACTTCGCGTGGGACGAGAACATCGCCGTCACCAATCTCTGGAAGCGTGTCCTGGAGAAGCGCGGCTACAAGATGAAGCTGACGCCGTCCGACGTCGGCCCGGTCTACACCGCTCTCGCGCAGGGCGACCTCGACCTGGATCTCGACGCGTGGCTGCCCACGGCCCAGAAGCAGTACTGGGACAAGAACAAGGCGAACCTCAAGGACCTGGGCTCCTGGTACAGCCCGACGTCGCTGGAGATCGCCGTCCCGTCCTACGTGAAGGACGTGAAGTCACTCGAGGACCTCAAGGGCAAGGGCGACAAGTTCAAGGGCAAGATCATCGGCATCGAGCCCGGCACGGGCGTGATGACGGCGCTCAAGGACAAGGTGCTCCCCGGCTACGGCCTGGACAAGGAGTACAAGATCGTCTCCGGTTCGACGCCCGCGATGCTCTCCGAGCTGAAGTCGGCGTACGCCAAGAAGGAGCCGGTCGCGGTCCTGCTCTGGTCGCCGCACTGGGCGTACAACGAGTACAAGCTCACCAAGCTGAAGGACCCCAAGGTCGGCTTCGGCAAGGGCGACACGATTCGGACGATCTCCAGCAAGGAGTTCCCGAAGCAGTACCCGCAGCTCACGAAGTGGCTCAAGAACTTCAAGATGAGCGAGAAGGAACTGGCCAGCCTGGAGAACGAGATCAACAAGGCGGGCAAGGGCAATGAGCCCAAGGCCGTCGACTCGTGGCTGAAGAAGAACCCGGGCTTCGAGCAGAAGATGACTCCGCAGTCCTAGTTCTTCCTCTTCACCGCTGAATCGCGGATTCACCACAACACCCCGAGGGGTGGGCGTCGTCCTTGTGGCGAAGCCCACCCCTCGGGGCGTTCCCGGGGGCACCCCCGCTCCCTAGGCTGGGCAGCCTCCCCGCTGCTCGAACGTAAGTGCCCCTACGTGTCCCCTGTGTCAGCCGTGCCCCCTGCGCCCGCCCTGCCCCCTGCGAACGTCCGCAAGACGCCCCGCCTCGTCCTCACCGTGGCCCTGGCCCTCGTCGCCGCGCTGCTCCTGGCGCACCTGGCCAACGCGAGCCCCGCACCCGCCTCCGCGGGCACCGCCCGGCTCGCCGCCCTCGCCGAGGACGTGACCGCGGCCGAAGGACACCGCTACGACGCGCGGGACCACACCGGCCGCACCATGGACGCCGCGCAGATCGCGCAGAGCCCCGACGGCACCTATCTGGCCGTCTACCACACCCTCCTGGACGACGGCCGCTTCCATGCCGCCGTCGCCACCTCCACCGATCTGCGGCACTGGCACCGCCGCCACGACTTCGGCCCCGGCACCCACCAGGCGTCACTCGCCGACGACGGGCGCGGCGGGTACGTCCTCGCGTACGAGAAGGACCCGAGGAACCACATCGCCGTGCGCGGGTACGCCGACGAGGCCGCGCTGCTCCAGGGCCGCGCGGCGCGCGCCTACGACGCACCGCGCACCCTCTCGCGGTGCGCCGAGGGCACCCCCGGCATCACCGCCGTACGCGGGGACACGATCGAGCTCACCGGCCACTACCGCGCGGATTGCGACACCGACCGCCAGCTGCGCGCCACCCTCACCGGGTTCCGCGCCTGGCACGCGGCGCCCGACCGGCGGCTCGACCGGGCGCTCCAGGCCTGGGGAAACGGCGGGAACCTCGGGGACCGGGCGCCCGTCGAGCTCGACGGACAGCGGATGCTCTTCGTCGAGGGGCAGCGGCGCAAGGGCGACTTCGCGAGCTGGCAGACCTACGCGTACGACCCGGCGAGCGGCCGGGCCGACCGCCTGGCCATCTCCACCCATGGCGGAAGCCGCGCCTTCGCCAATCCGTCGGCGACCCTCCTCACCGATCCGCAAGGCAGGCCTGCTCTGCTGGTCAGCCTGTTCATACCGGGGGAGGGAGCGGCTCCCGGGGAGGCGGGTCAGCTTGTCTACTGGCGCAAGCTGTAGGTGGCGGTCCTCGCAACGGGGCGAAACCGTTTGGCGAACATGCGTAGGGTGCAGAAAACCCAACAGGGTTGAGAGTGGACCGACGCGCAGAAGGGAGCCGAGGCGATGGACGAGCAGAAGGAAACCCTCCGGGTGGGCTCGGCCGTGCGGCGCCGCCGCCGGCAGCTGGAGCTCACCCTCGCCGTGGTGGCCGAGCGCAGCGGCCTCTCGGTGCCCTTCCTGAGCCAGGTCGAGAACGAGCGGGCGCGGCCCAGCAGGCGTTCCCTGCAGCGGGTCGCCGACGCCCTCCTGACGACCGACGTCGAACTGCTGGCCGCCGCGGACCCCGCATGCACGGTCGACCTGATGCGATCCGACGAAGGGGACGTCGAGAATTCGGCCCCGGACGCCCGGGTGCGCAATCTGGTGCGCGGTCACCACCAGCTGCACGCCGTCGAGTTCACCGGCGACCACGACGAGGGCCGCGAGTTCCAGCACCGCAACGACGAGTTGATGTACGTGGTGGGCGGCGCCGTCGAGGTCGAGGCGGAGGGCAGGGCCTATCGCCTCGGGCGCGGCGACAGCCTCTACCTGACCGGCGGGGTGCGCCACCGGTGGCGGGCGACCGTGCCGGACAGCCAGGTGCTCGTCGTGGCCGTCGGCGATCACATCGAGGCCCTGGACGGCTCGCGGCGCTGAGGGGATCTCACGGTGACCGGAGTACGGGTGGTCTCGCTGGTGCCCTCGCTGACCGAGGCGGTCGCGGCCGGCGCGCCGGGAGCGCTGGTGGGTGCCACGGAGTGGTGCAGCCATCCGGAGGACCTGGACGTCGTCCGCGTCGGCGGCACGAAGAATCCTGACGTGCGCCGGATCATCGGCCTCGCCCCGGACCTGGTGATCGCCAACGAGGAGGAGAACCGCGCCCCCGACCTCGCGGCGCTGCGGGCGGCGGGGATCGAGGTGCTCGTGACGGAGGTACGGGACCTGCCGGACGCCTTCCGCGAACTGGCCCGGGTGCTCGCCGCCTGCGGGGCGGGGCGCCCCACGTGGCTGGACGAGGCCGAGTCGGGGTGGGGCCAACTGCCCGCCCCCGAGGCCCGGTTGAAGGCGGTGATCCCCATCTGGCGGCGCCCGTGGATGGTCCTTGGCCGCGACACGTTCGCGGGGGATCTGCTGCGGCGCCTGGGCGTCGACAACGCGTACGCGACGCACGCCGAGCGCTATCCGCGCATCCCGGTCGAGGAACTGCGGGGCGCGGGCGCGGACTTGATGATCCTGCCCGACGAGCCTTACCGCTTCACCCGCGAGGACGGCCCCGAGGAGTTCACGGCCCCGTCGGCACTGGTCAGCGGCCGCCACCTCACCTGGTACGGCCCGTCCCTGGCGGAGGCGCCCGCCGTTCTCAGGGCTGCGCTGCGAGCAGCACACCCACGGATGTAGCTGCCGGCCGGGCCTTCTCCCGGCCGGTGCGCAACCAGGGGGCGGTGTGCCGGTGTCCCTTCCGATATGGCACCTTCACCGCCGCTCTGGCCGCATTGCGGCCGGGGAGCGACGGGCACGGATCCGGTCGGCTGTACGGGCCGTTCCCTCGCTCCGCACACTCGTTGCTTCACTCACGTGGCTGACATGGAGCGTGACGCCTACCTCGCTGCTCTTGCCCCCGGCGGTGACGTCGACCACCGGGGCACCACGCTCGATGATCCTCTCCTCGCCTCCTTGCTGGATGCCGTACGTGACCCCGAGACCGGCCAGCCTCGTTTCGGCCGTGCCATCTTCGTGTCAGCGATCTTCACCGGCGCTGCCGTCTTCGAGTCGGTCATGTTCATGGACGTCGGCCTGTTCCGCTCGGCGATCTTCGAGGGCGGCGCCGGGTTCCGCTCGACGACCTTCGGGGGTGGCGCCGATTTCGAATCGGTGATCTTCACGGGTTACGCCGATTTCGAATCGGCGACTTTCAAGGGCGACGACACCGTGTTCCGCTCAGCGATCTTCAGGGGCAGGGCCGGATTCGACTCCGCGACCTTCGAAAGTGACGCCGCGTTCGGCTCGGCGATCTTCAAGGGCAGTGCCAGATTCTCGGCGACCTTCCAGCGAAGCGCCTGGTTCCGCTCGGCGAAATTCCAGGACGATGTCTCTTTTGATTCGGCGACTTTCACAGGCTACGCAGAGTTCACCTCGGCGATCTTTGAGGGCAGCGCCGGATTCTCCACGACCTTTTCGAGTGGGAGCGCGTTCGACTCGGCGATCTTCACGGGCAGGGCCGGATTCGACTCGGCGATCTTCGAGCACATCGCCAATTTCACATCGGCGACCTTCGAAGGCGACGCGGCCTTCTTCGAGGCGACCTTCGAAGGCTACGTCAAATTCCGCTCGGCGACCTTCGAGCGTGACGCCCATTTCACTTCGTCCACCTTCGAGGGTGACGCCTATTTCAGCTCGTCGGCCTTCGAGGGTGACGCCGTCTTCGACTCGGCGACCTTTAGCAGGAACGCCGATTTCTCAGCTGCTGTGTTTGAGCGATCGGCGGGTCTTGGACCGTTGGTCTGCGCGGGGCAGGTCACGCTCTCGGGTGCGGTGTTCAGCGGACCTGTGACGATCGCGATCGCCACGCGCCGCCTGCTGTGCCGACGAACGCGCTGGTCGTCGACGGCTGCCTTGCGATTACGTCATGCCACGGTGGACTTCACCGACGCGGTCTTCGAATATCCCCTCAGCATCTCTGCGGAGTCCGACCCCTTCACACGCACCAGCGGCGAGCCGATAGACGAAACTGCCCTGGCCGGCGACCAGCCCCCCAGTGTGCGGCTGGCCTCTCTCCGGGGTGTGGACGCGGCGCATCTCGTTCTCGCGGACATCGACTTGTCGCGCTGTCTGTTGACCGGGACCGTGCACCTGGACCAACTGCGGCTGGAAGGCGCCTGCTCCTTCGCCACGGTCCCGCGCCGCACGCACTGGCGGCGTGGGCACCCGGTTCGCTTCACCGAGCGGCGCACCCTGGCCGAGGAACACCACTGGCGCGCCAGTCAGGCCTCGGCGGTCCGCGGTTGGAACGTGGCCGTGCTCGGCTCGGGTGATGTCGAACCGGTGTCACTGGCGCCGGTGTACCGGCAATTGCGCAAGTCGTTCGAAGACAGCAAGAACGAGCCCGGTGCCGCCGACTTCTACTACGGCGAGATGGAGATGCGTCGCTGCACGCCGGAGACTCCGCGTGCCGAGCGCGGTCTGCTCACCGCCTACTGGGCCGTTTCCGGCTATGGCCTGCGTGCGACCCGCGCCCTGGTCTGGCTGCTCCTTGCGATGTCGAGCACCGTCCTTGCGATGATGTTGTGGGGCCTGCCGGCCAGTGATCCGAAGTCGGAGTCGACCGGGAGAGCGACGGGCCAGGACACCCGGCCGGCCACCGACGTCCCCGAGCCGTCCAACCCCGTTGGCCCCCTGCACGAGCGTGTCTCGACCGAGCGGTTCGAGAGCGGCTTGCGGGTGGTCGTGAACTCGGTGATCTTCCGCTCCTCAGGACAGGACCTGACCACGAGCGGCACCTATACCGAGATGGCTTCCCGCCTCTTCGAACCTGTTCTGCTCGGCCTCGCCGTCCTCGCCGTCCGCGGACGCGTCAAGCGGTAGCCAGCGGCTGCGGTCACTTCTGCGGAGGCGCTGCGAGCAGCCTGCCGTCGAGCACGCCGCGCAGTGTCTGCGTGAGCGCCACCGCCCAGGCCGCCACCAGGAGGGCGTACAGGGCGAGTGCCAGCCAGTCGTAGACCGCGAGGCCCGTGTGCTTGCCCAGGCCCTCGGCGCCGGTGACGCACGTGCCGACGGGGAACGTGAACGCCCACCAGGTCATCGCGAAGCCCATGCCCTTGCGGCGGGCCCGCAGCACCATCGCGCCCGCGAGCGCGAGCCACAGCAGGGCGAAGCCCATCACCGGGACGCCGTAGAGCACGGCGAAGACGGCGAAGCCCTGGTCGTAGGGGGCGGGGACGACGCCTGTCGCGGCGGTGTCGGCGAACTTGTTCACCGCTGTCGTCGACTGGCCAAGGGGGCCGAGGACGAGGAAGAGCGTCGGGGTGAGCGCGAGGGGGAAGGGGCCGCCGGTCAGCAGGCGGGCGAAGATCATCGGCAGCATCACCAGGGTCGCGAGCAGGCTCAGACCGAACATCGCGAAGCAGGCGAAGAGGAGTGTCTCCTGCGCCTGGCCCGCAGGGAGGTGGGGCACGAGGAGGGGGCCGAGGGCGGCGGACACCATGGGCGCCACCAGGGGCAGCAGCCAGACGGGCGATGCCTGACCCGGCTCCATGCGGTGCTTGACCACCATCAGGTACGGGATCGCGACGGCCGCCGCTAGGCCGATGGCCGTGCCGGAGACGAAGAGCACGGCGTCCAGCGCGACCGCCGCGCTCGTCCCGATCCAGTCCTCGCCCACGAGGAGGGCGCCGCCGCCGACCGCGAGCAGGGCCATGGAGAGACAGCCGTAGAAGGGGGCGACGGCAGGGTCGAGGAGGTGGGCGCGGGCCTGGTCGCGGTGGTGGATCCAGTGCAGGGTCCGGGCGGTGACGAGCGCCGCCAGCATCAGCAGGGAGAGCGCCCAGACCGCGGTGCAGGCGGTCCGCAGGCCGGGGATGTGAACCGGCAGGGTCGCGCCCGCGCCGCCGATGATCGCCGTGCCCATGACGGTGGCGTACCAGTTCGGGCCGAGGTGACGGGTGGCGAGGGTGATGCGGGGGAGACGGGGGATGCCGGTGCTTGAGGATGCCTGCTGGTGGGCGACGATGACCATGACTCCACGGTCGCCGTTCGGCGGGCCCCCCACCAGGAGGCACCTTCGTATGAGGGCATAACCTGGGCTTATGGGTACGTCTTCTGGTTCCGCCGCCGCGTCCGGCACGCCGCCGGGGGCACCGCTCGCGCATCGCGTGCCGGACCTCGGGGCGCTCGAACTGCTGCTCGCTGTGGCACGGCTCGGCAGCCTGGGGCGGGCCGCGAAGGAGCTGGGCATCACGCAGCCCGCCGCGAGCAGCCGCATCCGGTCGATGGAGCGGCAGCTCGGGGTCGCGCTGGTCGACCGGTCGCCGCGCGGCTCGCAGCTCACCGACGCGGGGGCGCTCGTCACGGACTGGGCGCGGCGGATCGTGGAGGCGGCGGAGGCGTTCGACGCGGGCGCGCAGGCGCTGCGGGACCGGCGGGACTCGCGGCTGCGGGTCGCGGCGAGCATGACGATCGCCGAGTATCTGCTGCCGGGCTGGCTGATCGCCCTGCGGACGCAGCGGCCGGACACGGCGGTTTCGTTGACGGCCGGAAACTCGACCGCGGTCGCGGAGCGGCTTCTCGCGGGGGACGCGGACCTCGGCTTCGTCGAAGGGCTCGCGGTGCCGAACGGCCTGGACTCGGCGGTCATCGCCCACGACAGCCTGATCGTCGTCACGGCGCCCGGCCACCCCTGGGCGCGGCGCCGAAAGCCGCTGGCGGCAGAGGAGTTGGCGGCGACGCCGCTGATTCTCCGGGAGGAGGGTTCGGGTACGCGGCAGGTCCTCGACGCGGCCCTCGGCGGTCTGGCCCGCCCGCTGATCGAGCTGTCGTCCACCACCGCGGTGAAGGCGTCGGCGGTGAACGGGGCGGGGCCCGCGGTGCTGAGCGAGCTGGCGGTGGGGGAGGAGCTGTCGGCCCGGCGCCTGGTGAACATCCCCCTGGAGGGGGTCCGGCTGCGCAGGGCCCTGCGGGCTGTGTGGCCGACGGGGCACCGTCCCACCGGTCCGGCGCGGGATCTGCTGTCGCTGACTCGGGCGGGGGCGGGTTAGTGGGGGTGGGTTTTCCCCTTTCCCCCTTTCCCGCGTTCGGTGGCCTCTCCCTCCTGCCCGCCTGATTACCCTGCGGGGCAGTCGGGTGGGTGGGAGGGAGAGGCCCTGCCGGAGGGGATGCCAGGGGGTGCGGGAGTCCGTGGGCGGTGCAGTACCCCTGGCCGGAGGGCGAAGCTTCGGGGCGCGGACATCGCTGAGGCTCAGGCGATCCCCCTGCCCGCCGAAGGCCCCGCCACGCGGACCAGCGCCGCCATGACCCGGAGATCCTCACCCATCTCCGGGTGCCACTGCACGCCGAGGACCCAGCTCCCGGACGGCCGTTCCACCGCCTCCACCGTGCCGTCCTCCGCGTACGCCGACACCACCAGGCCCCGGCCGAGGCGGTCCACCGCCTGGTGGTGGTAGGCGGGGACGGAGCACGTGTCCGGCGCGATCGACTCGTACAGCGTGCCCGGCACCGGCTTCACCTCGTGCGCGCCGAAGACGCCCACCGCCTCCACGTGTCCCTCCATGTGCTGCACCAGCGTGCCCCCCAGCGCCACGTTCAGGAGCTGCATGCCCCGGCAGATGCCGAGCAGCGGTGTCCCCGACGCCAACGCCGCCTCGATCAGCGCCAGTTCCCACGCGTCCCGCTCCGGCGCCGGAGGGCCTGTGCGCTCCTCACGCTCCGAGCCGTAACGGGCGGGATCGACATCGGGCCCACCCGCGATGACCACGCCGTCGAGCCTGGCGACGACTTCATCGGCGTACGAAGGATCGTCCGGCGGAAGCATCGCGGCGATGCCGCCCGCCGCCTGCACGAGCCGCGGGTAGCCGACGGGCAGCAGCGCCGCGGGCAGCTCCCACACGCCCCAGCGCGCCTTCGCCTCCAGATACGTGCTGACACCGATCAACGGCCTGCCGGCGGTCTCGCTCACCCTCGTCTCCTTCATGTCCCTCACGCTCAGTCGCGTTCCAGTTCCGCCTCCGCGGCGGCGAGCGCCGCGAACTCCTCCTCCGGTGCCCGCGCCACGAGCCGCTTGCGGCTGTAGATGCCGAAGTACGCGATCGCCACCACGTATACCCCGAGCGCGATCAGCGCCGCCGTCACGTCCACCAGGAACGTCGCGACCAGTGCCGAGCACGCGAGGACGAGCGCCACCGACGAGGTCAGCATTCCGCCCGGCGTGCGGTAGGGCCGCTCAAGCCCCGGCTCCCTGCGGCGCAGCACGATGTGCGAGAGCGACATCAGCGCGTACGAGATGGTCGCGCCGAACACCGCCACGTTCAGCATCCGCGCGCCGTCCCCGGTCGCCGCCGCCAGGCCGAAGCCGATCGCCCCGGGCACCAGGAGGCCCAGGTACGGGGCCTTGCGGCTGCTCGTGAGCGACAGGAACCTCGGCAGGTAGCCCGCCCTCGACAGGGCGAAGAGCTGGCGCGAGCCCGCGTAGATCAGGGAGAAGAACGACGCCACAAGGCCGGCCAGGCCCGCGTAGTTGACGATGCGGCTGAGCGCCGTCGCCTCGCCGCCCGGCTGCAGCGCCTCCACCAGCGGGTTGCCCGCGTCCTGGATCGCGTTCGCGCCGCGCGCCCCGGCCGAGGCGAAGAACGTGAGGAGCGCGAGCACGACGAGGATGGCCATCGACCAGCGGATCGCGCGCGGCAGCGTGCGCGCCGGGTCCTTGGTCTCCTCGGCCGCCAGCGGCACGCCCTCCACGCCGAGGAAGAACCACATGCCGAACGGAAACGCCGCCCAGATGCCCAACAGCCCCATCGGCAGCCAGGAGTTGGAGCCGAAGGCATCCGCCTCCACGGGGATGTCGTTCAGCTTCGACGCGTCGAAGTCCATGAACGCGCCGACCGCGAAGACGAGCAGCGCCGCCACCGCGATGCCCGTGACGACGAAGCTGAAGCGCAGCGCCTCGCCGACGCCCCACAGGTGGATGCCGATGAAGACGACGAAGCAGGCCAGATAGACCGGCCAGCCGGAGGTCAGGCCGAAGAGGCCGAGCGACTCGACGTAGTCGCCGATGAAGATGGAGATCGCCGCGGGCGCCAGGATGTACTCGATGAGGATCGCCGTGCCGGTCAGGAAGCCGCCCCAGGGGCCGAGCGCCCGGCGCGCGAAGCCGTAGCCGCCGCCCGCGGTGGGCAGGACCGACGACAGTTCCGCCAGCGAGAACACCATGCAGGCGTACATCACGCCCATGAGCGCCATGGCGATCGCCAGACCGCCGAATCCGCCTTCCGCCAGGCCGAAGTTCCAGCCCGAGAAGTCGCCGGAGACGACGTAGGCGACACCGAGGCCGGTGAGGAGCAGCCAGCCCGCGCTGCCTCTGCGCAGCGTTCTCCGCTCCAGATAGTCGTCCGCCGGTTCGGCGGCACTCGTCTTGGTGGACTCCACGGTCATGGCACGGCTCCTATGCGGCGGTGGCGCTGCGGCGGGGTGGCGGAACAACGGGGTGTCGGAACAATGGGGGCGACTCAATGGAACGGATCCATACCTTTGCCGTGCCGGGTACGAGAAATCAAGACCCCTGCGTTACGCCGTGGTTAATCCCCCCGCGCCCCGCCCCTTATGTCAGGAAGCCCCGCAGCAAGGCGGCCGTACCGCCGCAGTGCTCGCGCATCATCTCCCGTGCCCCGTCCGCGTCCCCGTCGAGCACCGCCTCGACGAGCGCGGTGTGCTGGCGCTGCGAATGCTCCAGGTTCCGTACCAAGAGAGGGATGCAGTCCAGGAGGTCATTCACGGTCGCGCGGACCGCCGCGTACTGCGCGGTGAGCGAGGGGGAGCCGCAGAGCTCGGCGAGGGTCAGGTGCAGCAGCGTGTCCTGGCGGCGGTACTCGGAGAGCGGCGCCTCGTGGGTCTGCGCGAGCGCCGTGCGCAGCCGCTCGCGCTGCTCGCCGCTCAGGCCGTGCGCCGCGCAGAGCCCGGCCGCGCCGACCTCCAGGACCTCGCGGAACCGCAGCGCGTCCTCGACGTCGACGTCCGCCACGCGCCGCCGCAGCTCGTCCTCGCCGGCCGCCTCGGGGCGCGGGCGCACGAACGTGCCGCCGTACCTGCCCCGCCGCGACTCGACGAGGCCCTGGTCCTGGAGCACCTTGAGGACCTCGCGCAGCGTCACCCGGCTGATGCCGAGGCGGTCGGCCAACTCCCGCTCCGACGGCAGGCGTTCACCGCCGGGCACCAGGCCGAGGCGTACGACCTGGAGGATCTGCTCCAGGGCCTCCTCGAAGCCGTTGCCCGCCCGTACGGGACGAAGCACCGGCGTGAGCCGGTCGTCGGCGGTCGTGGCGGCCGCGTCACCTGTACCGGCAGCCGCGTCGGCATCCGTGTGCGACATCTGGCCGTACCCCCTTCCCAATCAATGGTTCTCGGCAATACCTTATGGCTCTCGGCTGACCCAAGGAGGATTTTCCCGTGGCAGACCGCACACCCCCGCTCGGGATCGAGGAGCTGCGTGCTCTCGTCACGAGCGGCGAGATCGACACTGTCGTCCTGGCCTTCCCCGATATGCAAGGGCGGCTCCAGGGCAAGCGGTTCGCCGCCCCCTTCTTCCTCGACGACGTCCTGGAGAACGGCACGGAGGGCTGCAACTACCTCCTGGCCGTCGACGCGGAGATGAACACCGTCGAGGGATACGCGATGTCCTCCTGGGACCGCGGCTACGGCGACTTCGCCATGCGCCCCGACCTCAGCACCCTGCGCCGCGTCCCCTGGAACGAAGGCACCGCGATGCTCATCGCGGACCTCGCCTGGAACGACTCGTCGCCCGTCGTGGCCGCGCCCCGCCAGATCCTGCGCCGCCAGCTCGACCGGCTCGCCGAACTCGGCTTCACCGCCAATGTCGGCACGGAGCTGGAGTTCATCGTCTTCAAGGACACCTACGAGCAGGCCTGGGACTCCGGCTACAAGGCCCTGACCCCGGCGAACCAGTACAACATCGACTACTCCGTGCTCGGCACGGGACGCATCGAGCCGCTCCTGCGCCGCATCCGCAACGACATGGCGGCCGCCGGGCTCGTCGTCGAGTCGGCCAAGGGCGAGTGCAACCCGGGCCAGCACGAGATCGTGTTCCGCTACGACGACGCCCTCGTCACCTGCGACCAGCACGCCATCTACAAGACCGGTGCCAAGGAGATCGCGTCCCATGAAGGTGTCTCCCTCACCTTCATGGCCAAGTACAACGAGCGCGAGGGCAACTCCTGTCACATCCACCTCTCGCTCGCGGACGCCGACGGCAACAACGCCATGGCCGGTTCCTCGAGCGATCCCGGTGGCATGTCGCCCGTCATGCGGCACTTCCTCGCCGGGCAGCTCGCCGCGCTGAGGGAGTTCTCGCTGCTCTACGCGCCCAACATCAACTCCTACAAGCGGTTCCGGCCAGGATCGTTCGCCCCGACCGCCGCCGCCTGGGGCTACGACAACCGCACCTGCGCCCTGCGCGTCGTGGGCCACGGCCGCTCGATGCGCTTCGAGAACCGTCTGCCGGGCGGCGACGTGAACCCGCACCTCGCGGTCGCCGGACTCGTGGCCGCCGGTCTGCACGGCATAGAGCAGAAGCTCGAACTGCCCGAGGAGTGCACGGGCAACGCCTACACCGGCGACTACGCGCACGTCCCCACCACCCTGCGCGAGGCCGCCGAGCTCTGGGAGAACAGCGCCATCGCCAAGGCCGCCTTCGGCGACGAGGTGGTCGCGCACTACAGCAACATGGCCCGGGTCGAACTGGACGCCTTCGACTCCGCGGTGACCGACTGGGAGCTCCGCCGCTCCTTCGAACGCATGTGAGGCCCCCTTGCCCGACGTACAGAACCTCGAAGTACTGAATCCGGCGACGGAGGAACTGGTCGCGACCGTCCCCGCCGCCACCGCGCAGGACGTCGACGCGGCTGTCGTACGCGCCGCCGCGGCGCAGGCGAAGTGGGCCGCCGTGGCCCCCGCCGACCGCGCCCGCCTGCTGCGCCGCTTCGCGGTCGCCGTCGACGAACACATCGAAGAACTCGCCCAGTTGGAGGTGCGCGAAGCCGGACACGTCATCGGCAACGCGCGCTGGGAGGCGGGCAACGTCCGCGATCTCCTCGACTTCGCTGCCGGGGGAGTGGAACGGCTGAGTGGCCGTCAGATCCCGGTGCCCGGCGGCCTGAACGTCACGATCCTCGAACCCCTCGGGATCGTCGGCGTCATCGCACCCTGGAACTTCCCGATGCCGATCGCCGCCTGGGGCACCGCCCCGGCGCTCGCGGCAGGCAACGCGGTCATCCTGAAGCCCGCGGAGACGACCCCGCTCACCGCACTGCGCCTCGCCGAACTCGCCCTGGACGCGGGCCTCCCCGAGGGGCTCTTCCAGGTCCTGCCGGGCGCCGGAGACGTCGCGGGCAACGCCCTCGTCGAGCACCCCGGCGTCGCCAAGATCGTGTTCACCGGCTCCACGCGCGTCGGCAAGCAGATCATGGCCAAGTGCGCCGACCGCGTGAAGCGCCTGACGCTCGAACTCGGCGGCAAGAGCCCGAACATCGTCTTCGCCGACGCGGACGTGGAGGCCGCCGCCCTCGCCACCCCCATGTCGTACCTCGACAACTCCGGCCAGGACTGCTGCGCCCGCACCCGCATCCTCGTCCAGCGCTCGGTGTACGACCGCTTCCTGGAGATCGTCGGACCGGCCGTCGAGTCCGTCGTCGTCGGCGACCCGGCCGACGAGAAGACCCAGATGGGCCCGCTGATCTCCAGGTCCCAGCTGGAGCGCGTGCGTTCGTACGTCCCCTCCGGCGCCGGAATCCACGGCACGGCCCCCGAGGGCCCCGGCTTCTGGTTCCCGCCGACGCTCCTCACCGACGCCGAAGCCGCGTCGCCGGTGGCGACGGAGGAGGTCTTCGGCCCGGTCGCCGTCGTGCTGCCCTTCGAGGACGAGGCCGACGCGATCTGCCTCGCCAACGCGACCGAGTACGGCCTGTCGGGATCGATCTGGACGCGGGACGTCAGCAGGGCCCTGCGGGTCTCCCAGGCCGTCCAGGCCGGGAACCTGTCCGTCAACTCGCACTCCAGCGTGCGCTATTGGACCCCGTTCGGGGGTTACAAGCAGTCCGGACTCGGTCGTGAGCTCGGCCCGGACGCGCTCGCCGCTTTCACGGAAACCAAGAACGTCTTCATCAGCACGGAGGCCTGAGCACCATGACCGAAGCAATCATCTGCCGCCGCCTGGTCGGCCGCACCGCCGTCGTCACCGGCGCGGGCAGCGGCATCGGCCTCGCCACCGCGCGCCGCCTCGCCTCCGAGGGCGCGCACGTCGTCTGCGGCGACATCGACGAGACCGCGGGCAAGGCGGCGGCCGACGAGGTCGGCGGCACCTTCGTCAAGGTCGACGTCACCGACGCCGAGCAGGTCGAGGCGCTCTTCAAGACCGCGTACGACACCTATGGCTCGGTCGACATCGCCTTCAACAACGCGGGCATCTCGCCGCCCGACGACGACTCCATCCTGGACACCGGCCTGGAGGCCTGGAAGCGCGTCCAGGAGGTCAACCTCACCTCCGTCTTCCTGTGCTGCAAGGCCGCCATCCCCTACATGCGGCGCCAGGGCAAGGGCTCGATCATCAACACCGCGTCGTTCGTGGCCAGGATGGGCGCCGCGACCTCGCAGATCTCGTACACCGCGTCCAAGGGCGGCGTCCTCGCGATGTCCCGCGAGCTGGGCGTGCAGTTCGCCCGCGAGGGCATCCGCGTGAACGCGCTGTGCCCCGGCCCGGTCAACACCCCGCTCCTCCAGGAGCTCTTCGCCAAGGACCCCGAGCGGGCCGCCCGCCGCCTCGTCCACATCCCCGTGGGCCGCTTCGCCGAGGCCGACGAGCTCGCCGCCGCCGTGGCGTTCCTCGCCAGCGACGACTCCTCCTTCGTGAACGCCACCGACTTCCTCGTCGACGGCGGCATCGCGGGCGCGTACGTCACGCCCGTATAGCCGACCCTCCGTGTAGTTCACCCCGCAGCAATCCTCCCGACAGCCGGGCGTCGCACGACGCCCGGCTGTCCTGCGTAGACACAGGAGTGTGTTCATGAACCTCAAGCGCCGCTGCGCCGCGGCCGCAGCCGTCCTCGCCGTCGCCGCCACCGGACTCGTCTGCGTCCAGGCGACCGCGGAGGCCACCCAGCCCGCCCCGGCCACCGGCTCCCGGGCCGGGAAGTGCCCCACGCTCACCGTCTCCCCGGGCTGGTACGGCGACAACCGGGCCAGGCTCCAGAAGATGATCGACACGTACGGGCGCTGCGGCGACGGCAGCCACCAGGGTGCGGCCAAGCCCGTCGCCGCCTTCGACTGGGACAACACGGTCATCAAGAACGACGTCGGTGACGCCACCATGTTCTGGCTCCTGCGCAACAGCAAGATACGTACGCCGCGCGGCGCCGACTGGCATTCCACGAGCCGCTACCTCACCGACCCGGCGGCCAAGGCCCTCGCCAAGGCCTGCCCCGCCACCGGCGCCACCCTCCCCACGCGCCGCGACACGGACTGCGCCGACGAGATCGCCTCCGTCTACAGCGAGGGCACCACCACCGGCGGCGACGCGGCCTTCGCCGGCATCGACCACCGCCGCATGGAACCCCAGTACGCCTGGCTCGCCCAGCTCACCCGCGGCTGGTCCACCCGGCAGGTCAAGGGCTTCGCCGCCGCGGCCCGCAAGGAGAACCTCGCCGCGCCCGTCGGCACCGAACAACAGGTCGGCACCGGCAAGTTCACCGGCTGGGTCCGCTACTACGACCAGCAGCGCGATCTGATCCGTACGCTGGGGAAGGCCGGATTCGACGTCTACGTGGTCTCCGCGTCGCCCGAGCCGGTCGCCGAGGTGTGGGCGAAGAGCGTCGGCGTCGACGCCCGGCACACCATCGGCATCCGCAACGTCACCGCGCACGGGAAGCTGACGGCCCGTCTGGCGGGCTGCGGCACCGTCAAGGACGGCGACGACTCGATGATCACGTACATCGACGGGAAGCGCTGCTGGATCAACCAGGAGGTCTACGGAGTCCGGGGCGCGGCAGCCGAGAAGGTCCAACCGGCCCACAAGCGGCAGGTGTTCGCGGCAGGGGACTCCGACACCGACATCTCCTTCCTGCGTGACGCCACGGCCCTGCGGCTCGTCCTGAACCGCAACAAGAACGAGCTGATGTGCCGCGCCTACGACAACGGCGACGGCCGCTGGCTGGTGAACCCCATGTTCATCGAACCCAAGGGCAGGCTCGCGAAGCCCTACCCGTGCGCCAGCACCGGTTACACCGAACGGGACGGCAAGGAAGGCCCGGTGCGCCGCACGGACGGGTCCGTCATCCCCGACCAGAAGGACACGGTGCACGGGTCCTGACCGTGCCCGGAGATTGATGTACGGTCCATGCGCATGCGCAACAGACATGCCTTGGCGTTGACGCTGGCCACGGCCGCCACCCTGGCGGCCGTGCCTGCGACGCTCCCCGCGGCCGCCGCCACGCCCGCGAACTCCCCCGCTGCGAAGGCCCATTGCCCGCAGCTGTCCAAGAAGCTGACCTGGTACGGCTCCAACCGTGACCGGCTCCAGCAGATGATCGACGAGCGCGGACGCTGCGGCTCCCACCGGGGGCACGACCAGAAGCGTCCCGTCGCCGCCTTCGACTGGGACAACACCGGCGTCAAGAACGACATCACCGACGCGACGATCGCCTGGTCCCTGCACCACGACAAGATCCTGCGTCCCGCCACCTGGAAGTCCACCAGCAAGTGGATGACGGACGAGGCCGACAAGGCGCTCACCAAGGCCTGCGGCACGAAGGTGCCGGTCGGCAAGCCGCTGCCCACCTCCACCGACACCGACTGCGCCGACGAGATCTTCGAGGTCCGCGAGGACGGCAGGACGATGAGCGGCGCCGCAGCCTTCGCCGGCGAGTGGGACCACCGGCACACCGTCCCGCAGTACGCCTGGGTGCCCCAGCTCTTCGCCGGACACACCGTCCCCGAACTGGAGTCGTACGCGGCGAAGGCCCGCAAGGAGGTCCTCGCCGCTCCCGTCGGAGCCACCCAGACCGTCGGCACGCACGAGATCCCCGGCTACGCCCGCTACTACGACCAGCAGCGCGACCTCATCCGCACGCTCAAGAAGGCCGGGTTCGACGTCTACATCGTCTCGGCGGGTTCGGAGCCGGTGACGGAGGTCTGGTCGAAGAGCGTCGGCATCGACCGGAAGCACACCATCGCCATCCGCTCGGTCCTCGACCGCAAGGGCCGGATCACCACCTGGAACCAGGGCTGCGGCGACGTCCCCGTGAACAAGGGCGAGGCCATCCCGTACATCGACGGCAAGCGCTGCTGGATCAACCAGGAGATCTACGGCGTCAAGGGCAAGTCGGCCTGGGAGAAGCAGGACCCCTCCCACCGCATCGCCCTCGGCGGCGGTGACGCCGACACGGACGTGACGTTCGTCGGCGACGCCACGGGCGCGCACCTCGTCCTGAACCGCAACAAGAACGAGGTCATGTGCCGCGGCTACGACAACGCCGACGGCCGCTGGGTCGTGAACCCCATGTTCATCGAGCCCATGAAGCAGAAGCCGGACCTCTACCCGTGCTCGACGGCCGCGTACAACGCACCGGACGGAAGCAAGGGCCCGGTCCTGCGCGACGACGGCTCCGTGGTGCCTGATCAGGCGGACGCGGTGTTCTGAGTGTTCTGATCTTCGCGGCACGTCCTAGAGTGCCGGGATGAGCATGTCGCCTCCTCCCGGCTGGTACACGGACCCGTCGGCCCCACCTGGACAGCACGTCGAGCGCTGGTGGGACGGGTCCGCGTGGACCGAGCACCGGCGTGCGCCCGCAGCCCCTCGAACGGGCCAGGCGCAGCCGGGGTTCGGCCCGCCGCAGGACCGGACCCAGGTCCAGCCGCTTCCCGGGGCCTCCGGAGGAAGCCGGGCCAAGGTGGTGGCCCTTGCCACCGCCGGGGTCGTCCTGGTCGCGTCGATCGTCACGGGCGTGGTGCTCCTGCGCGAGGACGGCGGCGACCCGCAGGCAGGACCGCCGGCCCCGACCACCTCGGAGCCGGCGGACACCCCCACGCCGACCTCGCCGACGCCCACCACGTCGGCTCCCGACCCCGACCCCTCCACCCTCGTCGACCAGCTCAACGGCATCATGATCCCGGTGCCCGCCGGCTGGGAGAAGGCCGACAGCACGGTCGGCGGCGATCCGACCGTCCGCACCCCTGACGTCTACGACTGCCCCGGCGAGGGCAGCCTCTGCCGCCACGGCACGGTGTACTCGCGCACGTCGACGGCGACGGACGAGCGCTCGCCCAAGGCACTGGCCCAGCGGGACATCAAGGACGCGGCGGACCGGGCGTACGACGAGGACAAGGTCGGCATGGAGCCCTTCGGCGGCATCACGAGCCACGAGAAGGTCAAGGAGGGGACCGTCGCGGTCGCGGGCCGCTCCGGCTACCTCGTGCGCTGGCGCGTCCGCACGGACAAGGGGCCCGGCGGATACGTCCAGTCGCTCGCCTTCCCCTCCAGCCACGGGTCCGAGGCGCCGGTCATCGTCCGCTTCGCCATCGACGCCGGGGACGAGGCGCCGCCCCTCTCCGACATGGACAAGATCACCAAGGGGATCCGTCCGGTCGGTGCCGAGGGGACGAGTGGCGGCGTGGGCAGCAGCGTGGGCGCGACGCCCTGACGATCCCGCGCGCTCAGAGGAACGTGTGGCCCTCTCCCCGGTACGTCGGCACGGTGGCCGTCACGCGGTCGCCCTCGACGAGGTGCAGCGCGTCGAACCGCTCGCACATCTCCCCGGCCTTGGCGTGCCGGAACCACACCTTGTCGCCGATCAGCAGGTCGTCGGCGGGCGCGCCGAGCAGCGGGGTCTGCACCTCTCCCGCACCCTCCTGCGGGTCGTAGCGCAACCCCTCCGGGAGGTACGGCACAGGGGAGCGGTCGGGTCCCGCGGCGCCCGACGCGGGGTAGCCGCCGCCGAGCACGGTCACGGTGCCGACGCCGGGGCGGCGCACGACGGGCTGGGCGAAGAGCGCGGCCGGACGCCCGCTGAACGACGTGTAGTTGTCGAAGAGGCGCGGCACGTACAGGCCCGACCCGGCGGCGATCTCCGTCACGGCCCGCTCGGCCGCGGTGTGCTGCACGCTGCCGGTGCCGCCGCCGTTGACGAACTCCAGGTCCGGCGCGACCGCCCGCACCGCGCGGATGGTCTCGGCCCGCCGGGCGGCGAGCTCCTTGCGGGCCGCGGTCTGCATCAGCCGGATGGCACGGGAGCGCGCGGGATGCCCTGCGACCGCGTCACCGACCCCCGCCACATGCCCTTCGTACGCCATCACGCCCACGAGCCGGAACCCCGGCCGCCGGGTCACGGCGCGGGCGAGCGCGGCGACTTGGGCGGGGGAGTGCAGGGGCGAGCGCAGCGCCCCGATCCGCACCCGGCCTCCGAGGATCTTGTAGGCGGTGTCCAACTCCAGGCAGACCCGCACCTCTTCGCGCCCCTCGCCCCTGGCTTCCTCGATGAGCCGCAGCTGCGCCGGGTCGTCGATCATCACGGTCACCGAGGAGGCGAGCTTCGGGTCGGCGGCAAGCTCGGCGAAGGCGGCCCGGTCGGCCGAAGGGTAGGCGAGCAGGACATCGTCGAACCCGGACCGCGCGAGCCACAGGGACTCGGCGAGCGTGTAGGACATGATCCCGGCGAAGCCGTCGCGGGCCAGGACGCGTTCGAGCAGCGCCCGGCACCGTACGGACTTGCTCGCGACCCGGATGGGCTTCCCGCCGGCCCGGCGCACGAGGTCGTCGGCATTGGCGTCGAACGCCTCCAGATCGACGATCGCGACGGGGGCGTCGAGGTGCGCGGTGGCCCGGTCGTAGCGGGCCCTGTCTGCTGCACGGGCTGTCATGGCCGAAGCCTGCCAGACGGGATTACCCGAGGGTAGGGGGATGATCCGGGCAGATCGCCCGGGGGCGCGGACTGGTTCCCTCGCGACCGGAATCTGCCCTTAGAGTTACGCGCAGAAGAGCGAGGAAACGGGGGGTGCATGAGCACGGAAGCGCGACGGCCTCCCGTCCCGCCACGTCCCACGGCTCCACCCCCACCGCCGGTCCCGCCGGCCTCCCCGGCGCCTCCCGTGCCGTCCGCGCGCTTCCCGGACGGGCGTCCGCGGACGCCGGAGGGCGGCGCCCAGGATCCTGGACCCGGGGAGCGGGTGCACCCGGACGACCAGGGCTCAGAGCCCCGCACACCCGCGTCATCCGCGGCCGGCTCGACGCCGGGCGATGGTGAGTACCCCCCGCCGCCACCGCCGATGGCCGACCCCGCGCCCGAGGACGGCGACTCCATACTCGAGGATTTGTTGGCGCCCTTCGACCTGGTGAGGATGCCCGAGCCCGCTGCGTCACCGGACGACGAGCCGGACGCTGATGCCGAGAGGCTGCCGTCCCCGCCCCCGCCGCCCGCTTCGGCGCGCTTTCCCGATGCGCCGCCTCCGGCGACGATGACGCGCACACACGCGCCGATGTCCGACCCTGCCCCGGACCCCGCCCAGGCGCCCGCCGCCGAAGCGCCGCTCCTGCCGCCGCTTCCTCCTGCCCCGCCGTACGTCGACGTGCCGGTCCCGGACGCGGAGAGTGAACCGGGCGAGGCGGGCGTGGCGGACTACCGTCTCCGTCCCCCGAGGCCTTCCGCACCGCCGCCGGGCCCAGCGGCCGTGTCCGCGGGCATACCTGAGAGCGGCTCGGGCCCCGCGCCGCTTCCCGGGCTCGCGCCACCGCCGTGGTCCGCCGCGGAGTCCGCAGCCGCGCCCCCGTCCGCGCCCGCATCCGCGCCGGAGGCCGTCACGCCGACTCCGGCATCCCGGCCCGCCGCCGCGCCCCCGGCGCACCTCACCGGGCCCGCGCTCTCGCGAGCCCACGCGTACGCCCGCACCCCCAAGGCCGCGCCCCCTCCCGCCCACTCCCCCCGGACCACCGCCGCCCGCCGCGCGGTCGGCGCCGTCGACCTCACGCCGGGACCCGGGGCGGGGCGGCCCTTCGTGGCGTTCGCACGGCCCGCGCTCTACGACGACAGCACCACGCGGCTGCGGCCCGTCCGCACCTGGGTGCAGCCCCGCGTGACCGCGGCCGCCGCCTGTGTCGTGCTCGGGCTCGGGCTCATCGGGGGCGCGGCCACCGGGAGTTGGCTGACCGGGGGAGCCGAGGGGGCGAGCGCATCGCCCAACGCGTACGCCGTGGCGGGCAAGCTCTGGCACAGCGTGCCCGTCGACCAGCTCTTCCCGGCCACCATCAAGGGGGAGGGCGCGGGCCCCGGCGGAGCCGACCGCACCTGGACCCGCGTCGCCGTCGCCCCCGACAGCACCTGCAAGGGCGCCTTCGACCCGCTCCTGCGCAAGGCACTCGCCCCGGCGGGCTGCCTGCGGCTGCTGCGCGCCACGTACACGGACGCGACCCGCAGCCATGTCACCACCGTGGGCCTGCTGTTCACCAAGGCCGACGCCGATGCGATGCGCTCCCTGCGCACCCGCTTCACGGAGGAAGGCCTCGACCGGCGCCCCGACCTGATGCCACGCCCGTACGCGGCCAAGGGCACCCCGGCCGCGGACTTCGGCGACGCCCAGCGCGCGTCCTGGACCGTGTCCGTGCTCCCGGACGCCCCCGTCGTCGCCTTCGCCGTCTCCGGTTTCGCCGACGGGCGTACGGTCACCGAACCCGAGCCCGCCGACGAGGCCATGAAGACCTCCGCCACCAGCGCCCCCGCCCAGGCGGGCCTCGGCAACGAGGCCAAGGGCATCGCCGACCGCGTCGAGCGGCGCCTGCGCAAGACCATCGCGGCCACGGAGAAGTCCTCATGAGAATCCGCCGGTGGTCCGTCGCCGCCCTCGCCGCCTCGCTCGCCCTGCTGCCCGCCACCGCCCACGCCGACGACGGCATACGCGCACAGCAGTGGGCCCTGGACGCCATGCACACCGGCCAGGCCTGGCAGACCACCAAGGGCAAGGGCATCACCGTCGCCGTCCTGGACACCGGCATAGACCGCGACCACCCCGACCTGACCGGCAGCGTCCTCGAAGGCAAGGACATGGTCGGCTTCGGGGCGAAGAAGGGCGACCGCCCCTGGGCCCGGCACGGCACCGCCATGGCCGGCATCATCGCGGGCCACGGACACGGCGCGGGCAACGGCGACGGCGTGATCGGCATCGCGCCGGAAGCGAAGATCCTGCCGATCCGCGTGATCCTGGAGGACGGCGACCCGGACCGCTCGAAGGCCCGCAACACCCGGGGCAACGCCCTGGCCGACGGCATCCGCTGGGCCACCGACCACGGCGCCGACGTCATCAACCTCTCCCTCGGCGACGACTCCAAGTCCGCCCACCCCGAACCCGCCGAGGACGCCGCGGTCCAGTACGCCCTGAAGAAGGGCGCCGTCGTCGTCGCATCCGCGGGCAACGGCGGCGAACGCGGCGACCACATCTCGTACCCGGCGGCCTATCCGGGCGTCATCGCCGCCACCGCGGTCGACCGGAACGGCGACCGCGCCTCCTTCTCCACCCGACGCTGGTACGCCACCGTCAGCGCCCCCGGCAAGAAGATCGTCATCGCCGACCCCGACCGCGAGTACTACGAAGGCTGGGGCACCAGCGCCGCGTCGGCGTTCGTCTCGGGCGCCGTCGCCCTCATCCGCGCCGCCCACCCCGGCCTGACCCCGGCCCAGATCAAGCAGCTCCTGGAGGACACCGCACGGGACGTGCCCAGCGGTGGCCGCGACGACTCGCACGGCTTCGGCTTCATCGACCCGGCGGCCGCCATCGCCGAGGGCGGCAAGAAGAAGCCGCAGGAGCTGAGCTCAGCGGCGTACGGGAAGAAGTACTTCGGCCTGGGTCCCGACGAGGACGCGGGCGACGGCGGGCCCGCCGGCTGGGTGGGCCCGGTCGCGGGCGGCATCGGCGTGGCCCTCCTGGCAGCGGCGGTCTACCTCTGGCGCGGCCGTCGCGGAGCCCGCCCCGGCACCGCCCGACAGGTCCCGGACCAGTCTCGATAGGGTCGGTGCCGTGGCGAACAAGAACATCCCGGACCCCGGCTTCTCCGACGACGACGGCTCCGCCGACCCCCGGCTCACCGCGGCCCTGACCGCGTGGGCCGAGGACCGCACGGCCCACGGCCCCGTCCTGGAGGCGCTCACCGGCGCCCGGCTGCTCGTCCCCGTGGTCGCCGTGCTCGGCGAGGTCGAGGAGGACGCGAACGGGCTGCGCCGCGAGAAGTCCAGCGACATGGCGGTCCCCACCCTGAAGGCGGGCGACCGCAAGGCGCTGCCCGCGTTCACCTCGACCCAGGCCCTCGCCCGGTGGGACCCGGAGGCCAGGCCCGTCGCCGTCCCCCTGCACCAGGCGCTCCAGGCCGCGGCCCACGAACAGGCCGACACGATCGTGCTGGACCTCGCGGGACCCGTTCCCTACGAGATCAACCGGCCCGCCCTGATCGCCCTCTCCGAAGGCCGCAGCACCCGGGACCCGCTCGCCGACCCCGCTGTCACCGCCGCCGTGCGCGCGGCCGTCGCCGCCGAGCCCGCCGTCCTGCGCGCCCACCTCGGCGCGGGCACCGCGGACGGCACCCTCGCGCTGGTCCTTGACCCCTCGGCGGACCCGGCCGAGGCCGCCCAGCGCGTCGCCGGGCACATCGCGGCCGACGAAACACTGAGGGCCCGCCTGGTGAGCGGCCTCGACCTGGCACTGCTGCCGGCCGGGGCGACGCCACCGGGCGAGCCCTTCTACGTACGAGAAGCCTGAGAAGTCAGCCGAAGCCTGAGAGGTCAGCCGAAGACCGGGCCCGTGTACTTCTCGCCCGGACCCTGGCCCGGCTCGTCCGGCACCTCGGACGCCTCGCGGAAGGCCAGCTGCAGCGACTTCAGGCCGTCGCGCAGCGGGGCCGCGTGGAACGAGGAGATCTCCGTGGCGCTCGCGTCCATCAGGCCGGCGAGCGAGTGGATCAGCTTGCGGGCCTCGTCGAGGTCCTTGTGGCCCTCGCCGCCCTCGGCGAGGCCCAGGTTCACGGCCGCGGCGCTCATCAGGTGGACGGCGACCGTGGTGATCACCTCGACCGCGGGGACGTCCGCGATGTCACGGGTCAGGGTGTCGAAGTCGGGGGAGTCACCGGTGGCGGACTCGGGGGTGGGGGTCGCGTCGCTCATGTCCCACACGATAAGCGGAGCCCCACGCGCAGTGAGCCGCGGGAGCCCGTGAGCACGGTTGGGCGCCGCTGGTTAGCCGCACCCCCGTGGAGCTGCTAACCTTGTGTAACGACCGGCCGGATACTCGCGTGCCACGCAGAGACCCGGCCCACAAGTGGAGGCTCCGCTTCCCACCTGGCTGCTCCCCGGAGCGGCGGGTCACCGGTCAGGCGGCCGCAGTCCCCGAGACTACGGCAGGCCCGAGATGCGCCCCGCGATCACCGCGGAGGTGCTCCGGTAGTAATGGAGCCCCTTCCTGTGATCGGTTGGGGCATTTTTTATGTACTCACTCGGTTGGTCGAGATAACAGACGTAACGCGGCTGTCCGCCAGACCGCCGCGTGGTGCTACCGAGGAGGATCCATCAGCGCCGAGCCCCGCATCAACGACCGGATTCGCGTTCCCGAGGTGCGACTTGTCGGTCCCAGCGGCGAGCAGGTCGGGATTGTTCCGCTTGCCAAGGCCCTGGAGCTCGCACAGGAGTACGACCTCGACCTGGTCGAGGTGGCGGCGACCGCCCGTCCGCCCGTGTGCAAGCTCATGGACTACGGGAAGTTCAAGTACGAGTCGGCCATGAAGGCCCGTGAGGCGCGCAAGAACCAGGCGCACACGGTCATCAAGGAGATGAAGCTCCGGCCGAAGATCGACCCGCACGACTATGACACCAAGAAGGGTCACGTCGTCCGGTTCCTCAAGCAGGGCGACAAGGTCAAGATCACGATCATGTTCCGTGGTCGCGAGCAGTCCCGGCCGGAGCTCGGCTACCGACTGCTGCAGCGTCTCGCGAACGACGTCGAAGACCTCGGGTTCATCGAGTCGAACCCGAAGCAGGACGGCCGAAACATGATCATGGTCCTCGGTCCGCACAAGAAGAAGACCGAAGCCATGGCCGAGGCCCGCGAGGCCCAGGCGGTCCGCAAGGCGGACGCGAAGGCCAACCCGGGCCGCTCGCAGAACGCCGTCGCGGAGGGGGAGCCCGACGAGGCTCCTGCCGAGGCTGTCGCCGAAGCCCCCGCCGAGGCCCCGGCCGAGGCTCCCGCCGAGGCCTGATCCCGGGACGCGAGTCCGGGGATCGCCAACTGATCCATACGGTTCCCGGATGCCCGGTTTCACGACCGGGCATCCGAGTGCCACTGACGAGGAGAGAACGGCGCTATGCCGAAGAACAAGACGCACAGCGGTGCCAGCAAGCGCTTCAAGATCACCGGCTCCGGCAAGGTGCTCCGTGAGCGCGCCGGCAAGCGCCACCTGCTCGAGCACAAGTCGTCCCGTCTGACGCGTCGCCTCAGCGGCAACGCCGAGATGGCCCCGGGCGACGCCAAGAAGATCAAGAAGCTTCTCGGCAAGTGAGTCCGGGCGCACACCGCGCCTGAACTCTGACCGGGACCCAATCGATACCGGGTCGTGTGAGTCCAACCACGGCCCCGCTACAAGGAGTTAACAAGTGGCACGCGTCAAGCGGGCAGTCAACGCCCACAAGAAGCGTCGGGCGATCCTCGAAGCGGCCAGCGGCTACCGCGGCCAGCGTTCGCGCCTGTACCGCAAGGCCAAGGAGCAGGTCACCCACTCCCTGGTCTACAACTACAACGACCGCAAGAAGCGCAAGGGCGACTTCCGTCAGCTGTGGATCCAGCGCATCAACGCCGCTGCCCGCCAGAACGGCATGACGTACAACCGCCTCATCCAGGGTCTGAAGGCCGCCAACATCGAGGTGGACCGCAAGATCCTGGCCGAGCTGGCCGTCAACGACGCGAACGCGTTCGCCGCGCTCGTCGAGGTTGCGCAGAAGGCTCTGCCGTCGGACGTCAACGCGCCCAAGGCTGCCTGACGCTTCGCTGTACCTGAGCGTTACTCGCGGACCCGCAGGCCAACCGGCCTGCGGGTCCGCTTGCGTCCGGCCCCGCGTCTGCCGCCAACTGTCGTCTGCCGTCCGCCCGCCGTCTCCGGCTGAGCGCGCAGTTCCCCGCGCCCCTGACGGGGCGCTCTCCCCGAGGTGAGTTTCATGGTTGCCAGCCCCGAGTTGATCTCCGCCAAGTCGCCCCGCGTCAGCGCCGCACGGCGGCTGGCCAAGCGGAACTTCCGGGGGAAGGAGCAGCTGTTTCTCGCCGAGGGGCCGCAGGCCGTGCGGGAGGCCGCCGCGTACCCGGACACGCTCGTCGAGCTGTTCGCCACCGTCGACGCCGCCGACCGCTACGCCGACATCGTCGGCGAGGCCCGTGCCGCCGGTGCCCGTGTGCACCTGGCGGACGAGGACGTCATCGCCGACATCTCGACGACCGTGACGCCGCAGGGGCTCGTCGGGGTCTGCCGGTTCGTCGACACCCCCTTCGACAGCATCCTCGCCGCGAGGCCCAAGCTGGTCGCCGTCCTCGCGCACGTCCGTGACCCCGGGAACGCCGGCACCGTGCTGCGGTGCGCCGACGCCGCGGGAGCCGACGCGGTCGTCCTCACGGACGCCTCCGTGGATCTCTACAACCCCAAGTGCGTGCGCGCGTCGGTCGGTTCGCTGTTCCACCTGCCCGTCGCCGTCGGCGTACCCGTCGAGCGGGCCGTCCAAGGGCTCAAGGACGCGGGTGTGCGGATCCTGGCCGCGGACGGGGCGGGCGAGGACGACCTCGACGACGAGCTCGACAAGGGCACCATGGGCACCCCTTCCGCCTGGGTCTTCGGCAACGAGGCCTGGGGCCTGCCGGAGGAGACCCGCGCACTCGCCGACGCCGTGGTGCGCGTTCCGATCCACGGCAGAGCCGAAAGCCTCAACCTCGCGACGGCGGCGGCCGTGTGCCTCTATGCGTCCGCCCGTGCACAGCGTGCGGCTGGAGGGTGCCGTTCCGTCACTCCCAGCTAGTAGGGTGACGGGCTCGGAGGCCTCCTGCGCCGGTCCGAGAGGTGGGGTACGGGGAATGAGCATCGGCACGAGCAGATCACCGGGAGTACAGGACATCCTGTGTACTCGCGCGGACCATGGCGCCCTCGGTGACCTCGGCGACGGGCTCGGCATCCACCCGGACGACCTCCCCGACGGACTGGTGGTCGCGGACGAGTCGGGCCATGTCATCTGCTTCAACGCCGCGGCCGCGCGCATCACCGCGGTGCACGCGTCCGACGCCCTGGGCGTTCCGCTGGAGCACGCCCTGCCTTTAGAGGACCTCGAAGGCCGCCGCTGGTGGCAGCTGACCGATCCGTACGGCGGCATCGCCACCCGTTTCGCCCAGCCCGAGCGCAATCTGCTGCTCCCCGGCGGGCGTGAGGTCCTCGTCTCCGCGCGCTATGTGCGCACCGCGCCCACCGGTCCCGTACGCCGCGTCGTCGTCTCCATCCGCGACACCGAGGCCCGCCGCCGCACCGAGCGCAGTCACGCGGAGCTGATCGCCACCGTCGCCCACGAGCTCCGCTCGCCCCTCACCTCCGTGAAGGGCTTCACGGCGACGCTGCTCGCCAAGTGGGAGCGCTTCACCGACGACCAGAAGAAACTGATGCTGGAGACGGTGGACGCCGACGCCAACCGCGTCACGCGGCTCATCGCCGAGCTCCTCGACATCTCCCGCATCGACTCGGGGCGGCTCGAACTGCGCCGCCAGCCCGTCGACATCGGTGCCGCCGTCGGCCGCCACATCCAGGCCCACGTCGCCTCCGGCCAGGATGCGGACCGCTTCCTCGTCCGGATACAGCGGCCGCTGCCCGACTGCTGGGCCGACCCCGACAAGATCGACCAGGTGCTCAGCAACCTCCTGGAAAATGCGGTGCGGCACGGCGAAGGAACCGTCACCATCGACGTGGCAGCATCGTCGTCCCCGCGCGAGCAGGGCGGGGCCGAGACGGCCGTGACCGTGAGCGACGAGGGGTCCGGCATTCCGGAGGAATCGATGGGCCGTGTCTTCACCCGCTTCTGGCGGGGCAGCAAGCGCGGCGGGACGGGACTGGGGTTGTACATCGTGAAGGGCATCGTGGAGGCGCACGGCGGGACGATCACCGTCGGCCGCGCGCCCGGTGGCGGCGCCCAGTTCCGATTTACGTTGCCCGTGGGCACTCCGGCGTATCTCCTGTGATCGTCCCAGACCGGCACTGATCACCTCTGATCCGCCCGAGCACCGCCCGCGGGCTCATTCACCTGCGCCACCCCCGTTAGACTCGATCCTTGGCACGTTTGCGTCCCCCTATGTGGACGATTCGTCTCCGAGTCGTAGACGGGGACCATCACCAGCCAACCGGAAGCACGGGAAGAGATGTCGGCACCGAACAAGTCGTACGACCCTGTTGAGGTCGAGGCACTGAAACCTGAAGAGATCGAGCGCATGCGGGACGAGGCGCTCGCCGCCTTCGCCGCCGCCGGCGACCTCGAACAGCTCCAGGAGGCCAAGGTCGCGCACACCGGCGGCACCTCGCCGCTGGCCCTCGCCAACCGCGAGATCGGCGCGCTGCCCCCGCAGGCCAAGGCCGAGGCCGGCAAGCGCGTCGGCATGGCGCGCGGCGCCGTGAGCAAGGCGCTCGCCGCCCGGCAGAGCGAGCTCGAGGCCGAGCGCGACGCCCGGGTGCTCGTCGAGGAGGCAGTGGACGTCACGCTGCCGTACGACCGCGTCCCGGCCGGTGCCCGGCACCCGCTGACCACGTTCATGGAGCGCGTCGCGGACGTCTTCGTCGCCATGGGCTACGAGATCGCGGAGGGCCCCGAGGTCGAGGCGGAGTGGTTCAACTTCGACGCCCTGAACTTCACCCCGGACCACCCGGCCCGGCAGATGCAGGACACGTTCTTCGTCCAGGGCCCCAAGGGCACCGAGGGTGGGGGCACCTCCCAGGCTTCCGGCTCTGGGGGAGAGTCCGGTGTCGTGCTGCGCACGCACACCTCTCCCGTGCAGGCCCGCGCGATGCTCGACCGCGAGCCGCCCGTCTACATCGTCTGTCCAGGGCGTGTGTACCGCACGGACGAGCTGGACGCGACGCACACCCCGGTCTTCCACCAGATCGAGCTGCTCGCCGTGGACGAGGGCCTGACCATGGCCGACCTCAAGGGCACCCTGGACCACATGGTCCAGTCGCTCTTCGGTGCGGACATGAAGACGCGCCTGCGTCCGAACTACTTCCCGTTCACCGAGCCGTCCGCCGAGATGGACATGGTCTGCTACGTCTGCCGTGGCGAGTCCGTGGGTAACCCCGACCGCCCCTGCCGCACCTGCGGCAGCGAGGGCTGGATCGAGCTCGGCGGCTGCGGCATGGTCAACCCGAAGGTGCTCACCGCCTGCGGCGTCGACCCCCAGAAGTACAGCGGATTCGCCTTCGGGTTCGGCATCGAACGGATGCTGATGTTCCGCCACAACGTCGAAGACATGCGAGACATGGTCGAGGGTGACGTCCGGTTCACCCGGCCCTTCGGGATGGAGATCTGATGCGGGTCCCGCTTTCCTGGCTGCGGGAGTACGTCGATCTCCCCGCCACCGAGACCGGCCGTGACGTGCAGGCCAAGCTCATCGAGGTCGGCCTCGAGGTCGAGACCGTCGAGCAGGTCGGCGCCGGTCTCACCGGCCCCCTGGTCGTCGGCAAGGTCCTCACCATCGAGGAACTGACGGAGTTCAAGAAGCCCATCCGCTTCTGCACCGTCGACGTCGGCTCCGCCAACGGCACGGGCGAGCCGCAGGAGATCGTCTGCGGCGCACGGAACTTCGCGGTCGGCGACAAGGTCGTCGTCGTGCTGCCCGGCGCCGTCCTGCCCGGCGACTTCAAGATCGCCGCGCGCAAGACGTACGGCAAGGCCTCGCACGGCATGATCTGCTCCGGCGACGAGCTGGGCATGGGCGACGACGGAAGCGGCGGCATCATCGTCCTGCCGCCCGAGCACGAGGTCGGCACCGACGCCATCAAGCTGCTCGAGCTGGTCGACGAGGTCCTTGACATCGCCGTCACGCCCGACCGCGGGTACGCCCTGTCGATGCGCGGCGTCGCCCGCGAGGCCGCCATCGCGTACGGCCTGCCGCTGCGCGACCCGGCGCTCCTGGACGTGCCCGCGCCGAACGCCTCCGGCTACCCGGTCAAGATCTCCGACCCGATGGGCTGCGACCGCTTCACCGCGCGCACGGTCACGGGTCTGCGGCCCGAGACCCGTTCGCCGATCTGGCTGCAGCGCCGCCTCCAGAAGGCGGGCATGCGCCCGATCTCGCTCGCCGTCGACATCACGAACTACGTGATGCTGGAGCTCGGCCAGCCGCTGCACGCCTACGACCGCTCCCGTATCGAGGGCACGATCGGTGTGCGCCGTGCCGAGCAGGGCGAGAAGTTCACGACGCTCGACGGCGCCAAGCGCGTCCTCGACGCCGAGGACCTGGTGATCACGGACGACCGCGGCCCCATCGGCCTCGCGGGCGTCATGGGCGGCGCCAACACCGAGATCGCCGACCACGAAGAGGCGGCCGGCACCACGGACGTCGTCATCGAGGCCGCGCACTTCGACGCGATCTCCATCGCCCGCACGGCCCGTCGCCACAAGCTGCCCTCCGAGGCGGCCAAGCGCTTCGAGCGCGGCGTCGACCCGCAGGCCGCGTCCGCCGCCGCGCAGCGCACGGTGGATCTCCTCGTCCTGCTCGCGGGAGGCACCGCCGAGTCCGGGGTCACCGAGGTCATCGCGCCCTCCGCGCCCCACACGATCAGCATGCCCGCCGATCACCCGGACAAGGTCGCCGGTGTGGAGTACGGCCGCGAGACCGTCGTCCGCCGCCTCCAGGAAGTCGGCTGCGACGTCTACGGCCAGGACGCCCTGACGGTCACCGTGCCGTCCTGGCGTCCCGACCTCGCCGAGCCGAACGACCTCGCCGAAGAGGTCATCCGGCTCGAGGGGTACGAGAACCTCCCCTCCACGCTGCCCAAGCCTCCCGCGGGCCGCGGGCTCACGGACCGGCAGCGGCTGCACCGCCGCATCGGCCGCGCCCTCGCCGGGAGCGGATTCGTCGAGGCACCGAACTACCCCTTCATCGGTGAGCAGGTCTTCGACCAGCTGGGCCTGGAGCCCGGCGACCCCAAGCGCCGGGTCGTGAAGCTGGTCAACCCGCTCTCCGACGAGGAGCCCGCTCTTCGTACGACGCTGCTTCCCGGCCTGCTCGGCGCGCTGCGCCGCAACGAAGGCCGCGGCAGCCACGACCTGGCGCTCTTCGAGACGGGTCTGGTCTTCAAGCCGCGTGAAGAGGCGCGCATCGCGGTGCGGCTGCCCGTCGACCGCCGTCCCACGGACGAGGAGATCGCCTCCCTGACCGAGGCGCTCCCCGTCCAGCCCCGGCACGCCGCCGTCGTCCTCGCGGGCGCCCGCGAGCAGGCCGGCTGGTGGGGCAAGGGCCGTCCGTCCGAGTGGGCCGACGCGATCCAGGCCGCGCGCACCCTGGCCGCCGAGTCCGGCACCGAACTGCTCGTGCGCCAGGGCCAGTACGGCCCGTGGCACCCGGGCCGGTGCGCCGAGCTCGCCGTGGTGATCGACGGCGCGGAGCAGGTCATCGGGTACGCGGGCGAGCTGCACCCGCGCGTCGTCAAGGCGCTCGGTCTGCCCGCGCGCACCTGCGCGATGGAGCTCGACCTGGACGCCCTGGAGGACGCCAGCGCCGGTGTCCCGCAGGGGCCGAAGATCTCCACCTTCCCGGTGGCCACGCAGGACGTCGCGCTCGTCGTCGACGGGGACGTCCCCGCCGCCGATGTCGAGAAGGTCCTTCGCGAGGGCGCGGGTGAACTCCTGGAGTCCATCCGGCTCTTCGACGTCTTCACCGGCGAGCAGATCGGCGCGGGCAAGAAGTCCCTGGCGTACGCGCTGCGCTTCCGCGCGGCCGACCGCACGCTGACCGTCGACGAGGCCTCCGCGGCCCGTGACGCGGCCGTCGCCCTGGCGGCCGAGCGGACCGGCGCGGTGCTGCGCGGAGCGTAGTCACCGCCAGTAGTCGCTGCCAGGCGCACAAGAGGCGCATAGAAGGGCGTATCCGGACCTCCGGGTACGCCCTTCACTCGTTTGAGTGACTAGTAAGCCCTCTCTGGCCCGATCGGCCCAGGCGGTAGACAGAATCAGTCCGGCCGCAGGGGCCGTGATCTGTACGGACCGCGCGGCCTGCTCGCTGAACAGGGCCTTAGGGGGGCCGTCGGCATGATCCGTATCAGGGCTGGAGCTCCCCGCCGGGAGCTCCTCCGGGCGAGGGGCCGGACGAAGCTCCGGACCAGGCTCCGGGCAAGGGCCGGGGCGAAGGCGTTCCGTGTGGATCCGCCGCGGATCCGGCGCGTCCTCTCGCTCGGCCTTCCCGCGGCGTGGGGCGCGGCAGCCGTCACGTACAAACTCGTCTGCCCGCTCGCCCAGCAGAACGGCCTTGAAGCGCGGATCGTCACCAGCGCGGTCTTCTTCGCCGTCGGCACGGGTCTGATATTGCATGTGCACGGCACGCTGCTGCGGGAGCTGCGCCAGCTCCGCGAAGTCGCGGGCGTCGCACAGAACGCACTGCTCCGCCCGCTGCCGCCGCGCGTCGAGGGCCTCACGGTCGCGGCCGGGCGGCTCTCCGCGTCACGCGGCGCCTCCGTCGGCGGTGATCTGTACGAGGTGGCGGCCACCGACCACGGCGTCCGCGTCGTCATGGGCGATGTGCGCGGGCACGGCCTGGCCGCCATCAGCACGGCCGCCGCCGTGCTCGGCAGCTTCCGCGAGGCCGCGTACGAAGAGCCGGAACTGCCGCATGTGCTCCGGAAGTTGGAGCGCGCCCTGGGACGTCATCTGCGGGAGCGTTCGCGCGCCGAGCATCCGGCGAGCGGCGGCGTGCCTGCCGACAGTCCGCCGGCCGAGGAGTTCGTCACCGTACTCCTGATGGAGATCGGCCCGGACGGCGAGATGACCGCGCTCAACTGCGGCCACCCCTGGCCGCACCGCCTGAGCGGGCACGCCGAACCGGTCGCCGGCGGGGAACCGCTGCCGCCGCTCGGCCCCTTCCCGCTCCCCGCGGAACTGTCCGTGCTGCACTGCGGATCACTCCTTCCGGGGGAGGCGCTCGTGCTGCACACGGACGGCATGGAGGACGCGCGGGACGCGGCCGGACGGTTCTTCCCGCTCCGGGCGGCGCTCACCGAAGCGGTGCGGGTCCCGCCCGTCGCGCCCCAGACAGTGATCCGCGCGGTGTACGCCCAACTCCTGCGCCACACCGGGCGGTTGCCCACCGACGACGCGGCGCTGCTCGTCCTGCGCAACGACCGCCGGAGGGTGCCCCAGCAGCAGGGGGAGACGGTGCGCCGGGAAAGCACCATGACGTGACGCACCGTCAACCTCCACCGGCCATGCGCCGCCCGTTCCCGCCTTGGAGTTGTCGGGCAGACAGCGGGGCGGGCGGCGCCGGTGAGGGCCGCCGCACTTTTCGAGGGGGAGCCGGCGGCCCGGCCGGCCTCCTTTGTGAGGAATCTCAGTCAATCGGGACAGGAGTGGCCACGGCAGAGCGCACACCCCCCGGATTCGGGCGTTCCGTTCACACCCCGTGTGAAGTCACCTCTACTACGCTGGCGACACCGAGTCACCGGAGGGCCTCCATGCAGCCCAATACCCTGCTCGACGCGATCCTCGACGAGGCGGGAATCTCCCACGCGGGCCTGGCTGCCCACGTGAATCAGGCAGGGAAGAGGCGCGGCCTCGCCCTGCGCTACGAACACACCGCCGTCTCCCGGTGGTTGAAGGGCCAGCGCCCGCGGGGCCAGGTGCCCGACCTGATCTGCGAGGTCCTCGCGGGGCGGCTCCAGCGCACCGTGACCCTGGACGACATCGGCCTCGGAGTGCCGGGCCTGCCGGTCGCGGGAGCGGGTTCCGCGGCCTCGACGCTGTCCGGCTTCGTGGAGAGGGCCACCGCGCTCTGGCGCTCCGACGAACAGCAGCGCCCGCACCTTCTCGGCGCCCCCGCGGTCACGGGGACGCCCGCGGTGATGCCGGTCTGGGAGTGGGAGAACCCGCCCGAGGACGTGGACGTCTCGCGCGGCGGCAGGCACCAGGTCAGCACGGCCGACATCGACATGATGCGCGCGGCCCGCGCCCACTACGAGCAGATGTACCGCAAGACCGGCGGCATCGCGACCCGCACCCGCATCGTCGGCTTCCTCAACGCCGAGGCCGCGCCCCTGCTGCGCGGCAGCTACACGGACGAGACGGGGCGTCAACTGCACAGATCCACCGGCGGGTTGGTGGCCATCGCGGGCATCTGCGCCTACGACTCGGACGCGCACGGCCTGGCCCAGCGCTATTTCCACCAGGCTCTTCGCCTGGCAAAGGCCAGCGGCGACCGGGGACTTGGCGCCTACGTCATCGCGCTCCTGGTCAATCAGTCCCTGTTCATGCGCGAGTACCGCCAGGCGGTGGCCTTCGCGGAGGCCGCGCTGCGCGCCGCGGGGCGCGATCTCACCCCGGCCCTCGCCTCCGATCTCTACGCCATGCAGGCCAAGTCGTACGCGCACCTGGGCGACGGCAGCAGCGCGCTGTCCTGCATCCGGCGTGCGGAGGCCGCAGCGGACCGCATCCGGCGTGGGCGTGAGCCGGACGAGACCGGCTATGTCCAGCCCGGACTCGTCAACGTGCAAGTGGCGGAGGCGCTGCTCAGCCTCGGCGACCTCACGGGAGCGTACGAGCATGCGGCGGCGGCGGTGGACACGCCGGCACACGACCGGGGCCGGGTGCATCGGCTCGCCATGCTCAGCCAGATCGAACTGCGCCAGGGAAACACCGACGAGGCCGTGGCCACGGCGGTGGAAATGGCAGAACAGGCACGGGGGATGGAGTCCCAACGGCTGCGCGACCGGCTGCGGGCCGTGCGGGAACATCTGGTGCGCAGCGACTGCGCGGGCACGGCCGAGGCGGCCGAACTCATCGCCGGGGCGCTGCGCGTGCCCCTGTGATGCGCACCGCGCGTACGCCTGCGACGACTCACGGCGAGCGCTGAACTCCGGCGTCTTCCACACGCTGCTCTGAACACCCTCCTGCTGCGATATTGCCATCTACTCGGCGGAAGGTGGCAGAACCGTGCAGTGGACGAAACAAAGCGAACAAACTGTGTATGGAAACCGATGGTTCACGGTCAATCTGGCAGATGTCGAATTGCCCGACGGCCGGCACCTGGACCACTTCCTGATACGGCTGCGGCCCGTCGCCGTGGCCACCGTCGTCAATGAGGCCAACGAGGTGCTGCTGCTGTGGCGGCACCGATTCATCACCGACAGCTGGGGCTGGGAACTGGCGGCGGGTGTCGTCGAGGACGGTGAGGACCTCGCGTACGCGGCCGCAAGGGAAATGGAGGAAGAGACCGGCTGGCGGCCGGGCCCGTTACGACACCTGATGAGTGTCGAGCCGTCCAATGGGCTCACCGACGCCAAGCACCACATCTACTGGTCGGATGAGTGCACCTACATCGGTCATCCCGAGGACGACTTCGAGTCCGACCGCCGTGAATGGGTCCCTCTCAAACTCGTCCCTGACATGGTGGCCCGCGGTGAAGTACCGGCCGCCAACATGGCGGCCGCGCTACTCCTCCTGCACCACCTGCGTCTGGGCCAGGACGCGCACTAACGGCCGATGGCCTGCCAGACTGCCACGGCGAGCGCACCAACCGCCGTCAGGGCGAGAAGGGCGGGCAGCGGCCAACGTGTGTGCTCCAGTGCCGTGATCCTCACAGTCAGTTCATCCTGGTTCTTGACGCTCTGTTCGTCATGTTGGGTGAGCAACGCCAGCTGTCCGTCGACGCGGGCGAGGCCCACGTCCAAGCTGCGGCGTAACTCGGCGAGTTCCTCGGGGACCACGCGAAGTTCGGGGTCGGCGGTCACAAGTCCGTTCCTTTCTGTAGCTGTCAACCCCCCTGATGCGCACGGAAAGTAAACTCGCCCGGCGGCCGGGGCGGGAGAGTGTGCGAAGGGCATATGCGAGCCCAGGGCGCACACGGTGTGTGAACGCCGCGGGCCCGGCACTCGATGGAGTGCCGGGCCCGCGTGCGGTGCGAAGTTCAGATGCCAGTGTGAGCCGGTCAGGCGTACGGGTAGAAGCCCGAGCCGGACTTGCGGCCGAGCCTCCCTGCGTCCACCATCCGCTGGAGCAGCGGGGGAGCGGCGTACAGCGGCTCCTTGTACTCGGCGTACATGCTGTCCGCCACCGAGGCGACGGTGTCGAGGCCGATCAGGTCGGCGAGCTTGAGCGGGCCCATCGGGTGGGCGCAGCCGAGCTCCATGCCGTTGTCGATGTCCTCGCGGCTCGCGATGCCCGACTCGAACATCCGGATCGCGGAGAGCAGGTACGGGATGAGCAGTGCGTTGACCACGAAGCCCGAGCGGTCCTGGGCGCGGATCGCGTGCTTGCCGAGCACCTTCTCGACCATCGACTGCGCGCGGCTGATGGTCCCCTCGGACGTCGTCAGCGCGGGGATCAGCTCGACGAGCTGCTGCACCGGGGCCGGGTTGAAGAAGTGGATGCCGATGACCGCGTCGGGGCGGGAGGTGGCGACGGCCAGCTTCACCAGCGGGATGGACGAGGTGTTGGAGGCGAGGATCGCGTCTTGCCGGGTCACCACCTGGTCGAGCACCTGGAAGATCTCGGTCTTGACCGCCTCGTTCTCGACGACCGCCTCGATCACGAGGTCGCGGTCGGAGAACTCCCCGAGGTCGGTCGTGAAGCTCAGACGGGCGAGCGTCTCGTCGCGCTCCTCCTCCGAGATCTTGCCGCGTTCGGCGGCCTTGGAGAGGGAGTTGTAGAGCCGGGTACGGCCGATCTCCAGGGCCTCGCCGGTGGTCTCCGCGACCTTCACATCGAGTCCGGAGCGGGCGCAGACCTCCGCGATCCCGGCGCCCATCTGGCCACAGCCCACTACTCCGACGCGTGCGATGTCGGGCATAGAGTCGGTCACCTCGTGCCTTTCGCTGATCAACGGGAGGGCAGCCCTCCGTACGGTTGCGGTGTCTGCCCCAGCGGTGAACGTTACTCCGGAACCTCCGGTGCATGACGTGCCGGGTCGGGCATGCTGTCCCCTACAAGCAGCGGTTCCGGCGGATATACAGGCCAGGGGGCGAGCGGATGAGGCGTATGTCACGCCGAGGTTTCACGATTGCGGCAGCCGCGATGGTGGCGGGGCTCACAGCCGCGGGGGACGCGGCGGCCGTGCCCGAGCGGGCCCCTTCACGGCGTGAGCTGCGGGGCATGTGGCTGGCGACCGTCGCCAACCGCGACTGGCCGTCGAAGCCCGGCCTCGCACCGGCGGAGCAGCGCGCCGAACTGATCGGCCATCTCGACACGGCCGTACGGCGCCGGCTGAACGCCGTGGTGTTCCAAGTGCGCCCCACCGCCGACGCGTTGTGGCCTTCGCCGTACGAGCCGTGGGCGGAGTGCCTCACCGGCGTGCAGGGCAAGCACCCCGGCTGGGACCCGCTGGGCACCGCCGTGGCCGAGGCGCACCGCAGGGGTCTTGAGCTGCACGCCTGGTTCAACCCGTTCCGTATCGCCAACCACACGGACCCCTCGCGCCTGGTCCCGACGCACCCCGCGCGGCTGCACCCCGACTGGGTCGTGCCCTACGGCGGGAAGCTCTACTACAACCCGGGCCTGCCCGAGGTGCGGCGCTTCGTCCAGGACGCGATGCTCGACGCCGTGCGGCACTACGCCGTGGACGCCGTGCACTGGGACGACTACTTCTACCCGTATCCGGTCGCAGGGCAGGTCTTCGACGACGACGACGCCTTCGCGCGCTACGGCGGCGGCTTCCCGGACCGCGCCGCCTGGCGGCGCGACAACATCGACCGCCTGGTGCGCGACATGGGGACGCGGATCAAGAAGGTCCGCAAGCACGTGCAGTTCGGGATCAGCCCCTTCGGGGTCTGGCGCAACGCCTCGACCGATCCGCTCGGTTCGGACACCCAGGCCGGCGTGCAGACCTACGACAACCTGCACGCCGACACGCGCGGCTGGGTCAAGAAGGGCTGGCTCGACTACATCTGCCCGCAGCTCTACTGGAACATCGGCTTCGCCGTCGCCGACTACGGCAAGCTGCTGCCCTGGTGGGCCGACGTCGTCAAGGACACGGGCGTGCGGCTGTACGTGGGGGAGGCCCTCTACAAGGCGGGCGATCCCGCACAGCCCGCGGCCTGGCAGGACCCCGCCGAGCTGTCCCGCCATCTCACGTACGCCAAGGAGTTCCCGCAGGCGCGCGGGCATGTCTACTTCTCGGCGAAGGAAGTGGGCGTGGACAAGATCGGCGCGATGGCCCGGGTGGTCGCCGACCACTATCAGCAGCGGGCCAGGCCACCACGCTGATCCGGTTCCCGGCCGGGAGCTACTGAGCCGGGTCCTGGTGCCGTACGACGGTGTCGGGGCCCGGCGACATGACCGTCTCGTGGCCGTCCTCGAGGCGCACGCGGTACGGCGGTCCGCCGTCCGCGCCGAGCACCTCGACGACCTCCGCGATCCGGTCGTGCTGCCCGACGACCCTGCCGTGGACCACCAGCTTGTCGCCTACGGTTGCACGCATCTGGAGCGACCTCCTCGTCCCACCCTGCGGTTGCGATCCGTGGCGGCAAGTCTACGTCGGGTGGCCGGAGCTGGGGCCTTGCCGTCGGCGGCTAGCCGCGCGCCCGTTGGGTGACCGCGATGCACACGAGGACGGCTGCGGCGGTCAGGGGCGCGGCGGGCGTGAGGTGCTCGCCGAGCAGGAACACCGACCAGACCAGGGTGAGCAGCGGCTGGGCGAGCTGGAGCTGGCTCGCCTTGGGGACGCCGATCGCCGCCATGCCGCGGTACCAGACGACCAGGCCGAGGAACTGCGAGCCGACGGCGGAGTAGAGCAGCCCGGTGGCGCTGTGCCCGGTGAGCTGGAAGGGCTCGGACTGGAGCGCGACGGCCGCACCCGCCACGGCGAGCGGCAGGCACAGGACGAGCGCCCAGCCGATGACCTGCCAGCCCGGCATCTCACGGGCGAGGCGACCGCCCTCGGTGTACCCGGCCGCGCAGATGAGGAGCGAGGCGAAGAGGTACAGGTCGGCCGTCGACAGGGCGCCGCCGCTCTGCTGGACGGTGAATGCGATCACCGCGGCCGCGCCGGTGAGGGCGGCGGCCCAGAACATCCGCGAGGGCCGCGCCCCGGTGCGCAGCGCCGAGAACACGGCGGTCGTCAGCGGGAGCAGTCCGACGACCACGGCCGCGTGGGCCGTGGTGGAGGTCTGCAGGGCCAGCGTGGTGAGCAGCGGGAAGCCGATGACGACTCCGGCGGCGACGACCGCGAGCCCCGCCCAGTGGCGGCGGGCGGGCAGCGGGACGCGCAGGGCGAGCAGGGCGCCGCCCGCGATGACCGCGCTCAGGACGCAGCGCAGGGCCACGAACGACCAGGGGCCGATGCCTTCGAGGCCCCAGGCGGTGGAGGGGAAGGTGAGCGAGAAGGCGGTGACGCCGAGTGCGGCCATGACGGTGCCGCTGCGGCGGGAGCTGTTCTGCGGGGCCGTGGCGGTGGTACCCGTGGCGGTGGTGACCGCTATCCGACTCCGGCGAGTAGCGCTATCCTGTGCTGTCATGCAAGAGAGTAGCAGTGTGGCTGAGTTGGCAAAGCAGTTGCGGAATGAGCTGGACCGCTACTCACCTGGTGGAAAGCTGCCGTCGAGTCGGGCACTGGTCGACCGGTTCAGGGTGAGCCCGGTGACCGTGTCGCGGGCCCTGGGGCAGCTGGCCGCCGAGGGCCTTGTCGTCACGCGGCCCGGCGCCGGAGTCTTCCGCGCCGAGCCGCAGGCCGCCGCCGCGCCGGCCGGGGACACCTCGTGGCAGGAGGTGGCGCTGAGCGCGGACGCGGCCACGGAACTGGTGCCGCGCGCGGTGGACGCCTCCGGGGTCCTGGTCACGCTCGCGGCGCCGCCGCCCGGCATCATCGAGTTCAACGGCGGCTATCTGCACCCCTCGCTGCAGCCCGAGCGCGCGATGGCGGCGGCCCTCGCGCGGGCGGGGCGGCGGCCAGGCGCGTGGGGGAGGCCGCCGGTCGACGGGCTCCCCGAGCTGCGGGAGTGGTTCGCGCGGGGCATCGGCGGCTCGATCACGGCCGCCGAGGTGCTGATCACCGCGGGCGGCCAGAGCGCGCTCACCACGGCCCTGCGTGCCCTTGCCCCGCCGGGAGCGCCGGTCCTCGTCGAGTCGCCGACATATCCCGGCATGCTGGCCATCGCCCGCGCGGCGGGGCTGCGGCCGGTCCCGGTGCCGGTCGACGTGGACGGCGTACGGCCCCAACTGCTCGCGGCGGCGTTCAAGGCCACCGGGGCGCGGGTGTTCGTCTGCCAGCCGCTGTTCCAGAACCCGACGGGTGCCGTGCTCTCCGCGGAGCGCCGCCCGGAGGTGCTGCGCATCGCGCGTGAGGCCGGGGCCTTCGTCATCGAGGACGACTTCGTGCGCCGTCTCGTCCACGAGGACGCGGGCCCGCTGCCCAGACCGCTGCAGTCCGACGACCCCGACGGCGTCGTCGTGCACGTCTGCTCGCTCACCAAGGCCACGTCGCCGAGCTTCCGGGTGAGCGCGCTGGCCGCGCGCGGACCGGTCCTGGAACGGCTGCGCGCGATCCAGGTCGTCGACCACTTCTTCGTGCCAAGACCCCTCCAGGAGGCGGCGCTCGAACTGGTCGGATCCCCGGCCTGGCCACGCCATCTGCGGCGTGTGGCAGGCGAGTTGAAGGACCGCAGGGACGCGATGGCGGCGGCCCTGCGCCTGGAGCTCCCCGACCTCGCCCTGCCGCACATCCCCGCGGGCGGCTACCTCCTGTGGCTGCGCCTGCCCGACGGCACGAACGAGGCGGACGTGGTGGGCGCGGCGCTGCGTGCGGGCGTCGCGGTGGCCCCCGGCCGCCCGTACTTCGCGGCCGAGCCCTCGGCGGCGTACCTGCGGTTGAGCTTCGCCGCGGTCGCGGGCGTGGGGGAGATCGGCGAGGGCGTGCGCAGGCTTCGGGGGGCGTGCGACGAAGTGTGGGGGGCGTCGCCGTGAGGCGGGGAAGGTGCCGGGTGCGAGACCTCCACCGGCGCGCCCGCCCCGCCCGGCGTCCGTGTCCCACCAGGCGAAATCCGCTCGACGCTCCTGCGGGCGCCTGCGACCCTTGCGGCCATGACCGACGCACCTCACCCGCTGCCCGCCGGGTACGAGATCTCCACCGACGCCGCCCGCCTCGACGCCGCCCGTATCCACCAGTGGCTCTCCACCGACGCGTACTGGGCGATGGGCAGGACCCGCGAGAAGCAGGACCGGGCGATCGCCGGATCGCTCAACTTCGGGGTGTACGACTCCGCGTCCGGCGAGCAGGTCGCGTACGCACGCGTGGTGACGGACCAGGCGACCTTCGCCTGGCTCTGTGACGTGTACGTGGACCGCTCCGTGCGCGGAAAGGGCTTCGGGAGCGCGCTGGTCGCGGCCATCCGGGACCACCTGGAGCCGTGCGGTCTGCGCCGGATCCTGCTGGCTACGGCCGATGCGCACGGGGTGTACGAGAAGGTCGGATTCAGCGCACTCGAAGACCCGGCGAAGTGGATGGCGCTCGGCCTGCAGTGAGCGATTCCCCTGCCGCGAGGACCGCGTACGGACTCTCGGTGAAGCCTTGACCTGGGCAGCCGCGCACTCCACGATCACCGCATGCAGGTTCGCGTCTCGCTCATCGCCGCCGCGCGAAGCGGCTCGCTGCTCGCCGAGCGCTTCGACGACGACCGGCCGCTCGACCAGTCGGGCTGGCACGAGGTGCAGCTCGCCGCGCCCGCGCTGCTGCCGCTCGGCGTGGCCGAGCTGCGCTACTGCTCGCCCACGCCGCGCAGCCGCGCCACCGGCGACGCCCTCGGCTTCGCGCCCCTGGCCCAACCCGCCCTGCGGGACTGTGACATGGGGCGCTGGCGCGGTCTGACCCTCGGCGATGTGACGGCGAGCGAACCCGCCGCCGTCGATGCCTGGCTGCGGGATCCGCGCTCGGCGCCGCACGGAGGCGAGTCGCTCCTCGCCTTCATCTCGCGGATCGGCGGCTGGCTGGACACGCGCCCCGTGGGCGACGGCTCACGGATCCTCGCCGTGGCCGAGCCCTCCGTCGTCCGCGCGGCCCTCGTCTACGCCCTGAAGGCGCCCCCCTCGACGTACTGGAACATCGACGTCCGCCCCCTGTCGACGGTCACCCTCACCGGCCACGGCGGCCGCTGGAACCTTCGGATCGCCGCCGAGGGCGAAGGGGCCGCGGCGATCGGGTCCGGCGGTCCCTGAACAAAGAACCACCACCTGCGTGAGCTCGCCGCACGGGCCGCCGGATACGCCCCCGAGCCGCCTCCGCCGCCCAGCCGGACGGTCCGCCCGCACCTGAAGCTGGTCCTGGATTCGATGCGGCCGAACCCGGCCTGCATCGTCGGCCGCTCCGTGGACCTGCTCGCCTGGAACCCCGCGGGTCTCGCCCTGTACGCGGGCCTCGCCGACTGGCCGGCCACACAGCGCAACCTCGCCCGCTACCTCTTCCCCCACCCCACCGCGCACGACCTGTTCCCCGACTGGGAGAGCCTGGTCCGTGGCTGTGTCGCCCGTCTGCGCGCCGAGGCCGGCACCAACCCCACCCCCGACCACGACGCCATGCTCCTGCTCGACCTGACCGCACCGCACAAGAGCGAGCGGCCGAACGCCGAGCGGCGGCGCTGATCACGCCTGTCGTGCGGCTGATGACGCCTGTCGTGTGTACGCGGTCGTGAGAATCAGGTCCTTGGCTGGACCGGCGACCCGCCACCGCATCCGCCAGCGTCGCTCGTCGTACACCTCGAACTCGCCCCGGTAGAGGTCGAGCGCGCACGGATGGTCTGCGGTGTGCCGGCCGGTGCGCAGGACCAGGTCGTGGAAGGGGCGGCCGTCGGCGAAGGTGACGTGCGCGGTGGCCGGGTCGTCGCCGGGCAGGAAGCGGAGGGTGCGTTCGGCGGGGCGGGCGGTGCCGCGCCAGGTGAAGGTGCCGGACTCGTGGTGCAGGAGGCCCGCGCCGTCCCACGTGAACACCGTCGTGCCCGTGAAGTGGCCCTCTGCATGGCCGGCGACATCCCGTGCCGTCCGCTCCACCCGCCACGTCCCGGCCAGGTAGGCGAGGACATCCGGTACGCCGTGAAACGCCTCGTTCATCGCGCCTCCCACCCGGTGGCGGCTTCCCACCCGGTCTCGGCCGCCCACCGCTCGGCGCCCTCCATCTGGCCGTAGTCGGCGAGCCGCGCCGGGACGCTCAGCGCGAGCCGCTGCTTGAAGGCTCCCCATGCCTCGCGTGCCGTGCTGCTCGCGCGCAGGTAGTCGCGGAACAGGAGGGCGTAGCGGGCGTTGGGGCGGCCGTCCTCCCGCAGATGGACGTTGCAGCGGCGGGCGCCGGGCCGCGGGGCGAAGACCAGCTTGGGGCAGTGGTGGCCCGCCGAGACCTCGCAGTGGTTCCACGGCTCGGGCCTCAGCCGGAAGCCGATCGCGGTGAGCGGCGGGACAAGGCGCGGCTCGTCGAGCGAGTCCACCCGCACCTGCACGTCCACGCAGTCCTTCGCGGCCAGCCCCGGCACGGACGTCGAACCGACATGGTCGACGGCGACCGCGAGGTCCCCCAGCGCGCGCCTCAGGACGGAGGCCAGACGCGAGAAGTCCGTCGGCCACGACGGTCGGTACTCCACCACGACCAGGGCGTCGGCTGCTTCATCCGGAAAGGGCATGCCCCGCAGATTACGCGGGACAGGGCCCGGCACCCGGTCCCGGCGATGCCTGCCGCTGCCGCCGCCGCTGTCTACTTGTCGACGAACGCGAGGCTGCCCTCGTCGTACCGGGTTCCCGCGACCGCACCCGTCGGCGCCACCGCGTCGATCGCCGCGAGCTCATCGGCGGAGAGCTCGACGGCGAGCGCGCCCAGGTTCTCCGTGAGGTACTTCTCCCGGCGCGTGCCCGGGATCGGCACCACGTCGTCGCCGCGGTGCTGCACCCAGGCCAGGGCCAGCTGCCCCGCGGTGACGCCCTTCTTGTCGGCGAGCGCGTCGAGGGCGGTCACGATGGGCAGGTTCCGCTCCAGGTTCCCGTCGGCGAACCGCGGCTGCTCGCGCCGCATGTCGCCCTCCTGGAGCCCGGCGACCGAGGTGTAGCGCCCGGTCAGGAAGCCGCGGCCGAGCGGCGAGAACGGCACGAGGCCGATGCCGAGCTCCCGGCAGACCGGCGCGATCTCCGCCTCCAGGTCACGCGTCCACAGCGACCACTCGCTCTGCAGCGCGGCGATCGGATGCACCGCGTGCGCCCGCCGGATCGTCCGCGCGCTCGCCTCGGAGAGCCCGAGGTGGCGCACCTTCCCGGCCTCGACGAGCTCGGCCATCGCGCCGACGGTCTCCTCGATCGGCACGTCCTGGTCGACGCGGTGCAGGTAGTAGAGGTCGATGTGGTCGGTCCCGAGGCGCCGCAGCGACGCGTCGCACGCCTGTCGTACGTACGCCGCGTCGCCCCTGATCTTCGTGGGCTCGCCGAGCCGGTTGGCGAAGCCGAACTTCGTGGCGACGACGGCCTGCTCGCGCCGCCCGGCGAGCGCGCGGCCGATCAGCTCCTCGTTGTGGCCCCCGCCGTAGAAGTCGGAGGTGTCGAGCAGGCTGACGCCGAGGTCGAGGGCACGGTGGATCGTCGCGATCGACTGCGCGTCGTCCGAGGCGCCGTACGCGTGACTCATCCCCATGCAGCCGAGTCCCTGGGCCGAGACGGTCAGTGCTCCGAGACGGCGCGTGGGGATGCTGGTCATGGCGGTACCTCCAGGTGGAGCCGTGTGCCCAGTGCGGGCGGACGGCTCCGACCCTAGGAGCTGGAGTCGACTCCAAGTCAAACCATTTAGGCGGGACTTGGCGGACCTGGCCCGCTGGTGCCGCCGTGCCTACTTCTGGTCCGCCGCCGCGTACAGCGCCGCCACGTCGATCTTCTTCATGCCGAGCATGGCCGCCATGGCGCGCTGGGCCCGCGCCTGGTCGGGGTCGGAGATGAGCTTGCCCAGGTCGGCGGGGGCGACCTGCCAGGAGAGCCCGAACTTGTCCTTGAGCCAGCCGCAGGGGCCCTCCTGGCCGCCTTCGGAGAGCTTCGTCCAGTAGTGGTCGACCTCTTCCTGGTCGGCGCAGTCGATCGTGAGGGAGACCGCTTCGTCGAAGGTGAACTCGGGGCCGCCGTTCAGTGCCAGGTACGGCTGGCCGTCGAGCTCGAACTCGACGGTCATCACGGTCCCGGCAGGGCGCGGCCCGGCCTCTCCGTAGTGGGCCACGTCCGTGATCTTCGAGTTCGGGAAGACGGAGACGTAGAACGTGGCGGCGTCCTCGCCCTGGGTGTCGAACCAGAGGGTGGGCGTGATGCGGGGCATGACTCTCTCCTGCCGTCGGCGGAGCTCGGGTGGGCCGCGCTCAGGGCTCTGCGCCCGTAGCGGCCCTCGTCTGCCTGTAGAGACCCTCGCCCCCGCCGAAACTCATCGCGCGGGTCACCCGGCCGTACTCATCGCGCGGGTCACCCGCCGGTACTCATCGCGTGGGTCGGCCGTCGGGCGGGCTGTCATCGGCCGACTTGCCGCCGTCGTCCGGCCCGGCTTCCTCGACGGCGTCGGGTCCGGGCGCCTCCTTGTCGGCGGGCTGCCTCCTCTCCGGCGGCGCGTTCGTGTTCCCGATCCAGCGGGCACCCTCGCCCGATGCGTGGCCGTCGCCCATGGAGGCGTCCGCTCCCTCGCGGTCCGGTCGCTTCTTTCCCATCGCTGCTCCCTCGCTCGCCGTGCCGGTCGCTTTCCAGTAGCGCACCGACAGGCGGGCGCGGACCTGCTGGAAGCGCCGAACGGGCGATCCATTCGTTGCATAAAACTGCGGCTTTGCGTATAGTCATGCCCTCCAAGAGGAGGGTTCCATGGCGGTACGTGCAGCAGTGGCAGGAGCGAGCGGGTACGCGGGCGGTGAATTGCTGCGTCTGCTGCTCGTCCACCCCGAGGTGGAGATCGGCGCCCTGACCGGCAACTCGAACGCGGGCCAGCGCCTGGGTGCGCTGCAGCCGCACCTGATGCCGCTCGCCGACCGTGTCCTGGAGCCGACCACCGCGGAGGCCCTCGCCGGTCACGATGTCGTGTTCCTCGCCCTGCCCCACGGCCAGTCCGCCGCTGTCGCCGAGCAGCTCGGCCCGGACGTCCTCGTCGTCGACATGGGCGCAGACTTCCGGCTGAAGGACGCGGGGGACTGGGAGAAGTTCTACGGCAGCGAGCACGCCGGGACCTGGCCCTACGGCCTGCCCGAACTGCCGGGCGCTCGCGCGGCCCTTGAGGGGTCCAAGCGCATCGCGGTGCCCGGTTGCTATCCGACCGCCGTCTCGCTCGCACTCTTCCCCGCGTACGCCGCCGGGCTCGCCGAGGCCGAAGCGGTGATCGTCGCCGCTTCCGGGACCTCGGGCGCGGGCAAGGCGGCCAAGCCGCACCTGCTCGGCTCCGAGGTCATGGGCTCCATGTCGCCGTACGGCGTCGGCGGAGTCCACCGGCACACCCCCGAAATGATCCAGAACCTTTCCGCGGCCGCGGGCACCCCCGTCACCGTCTCCTTCACGCCCACCCTGGCCCCGATGCCGCGCGGCATCCTCGCCACGTGCAGCGCGAAGGCGACGGACGGCGTCAGTGCCGAGTCCCTGCGGGCCGCGTACGAGAAGGCCTACGCGGACGAACCGTTCGTGCACCTGCTCCCCGAGGGGCAGTGGCCCGCGACCTCCGCCGTGTACGGCTCGAACGCCGTGCAGATCCAGGTCGCGTACGACCAGGCGGCGGGCCGCGTCATCGTGATCAGCGCCATCGACAACCTGACCAAGGGCACCGCGGGCGGCGCCCTGCAGAGCATGAACATCGCCCTCGGCCTCGACGAGGCCACCGGGCTGACTACGATCGGAGTCGCGCCGTGAGTGTGACGGCAGCTAAGGGATTCACGGCGGCGGGCATCGCCGCCGGGATCAAGGAGAACGGCAACCCGGACCTGGCCCTCGTGGTCAACGCCGGGCCCCGCCTGGCCGCCGCGGGCGTCTTCACCTCCAACCGCGTCAAGGCGGCCCCCGTCCTCTGGTCGGAGCAGGTCGTCAAGGGCGGGCTCGTCTCGGCCGTCGTCCTCAACTCCGGTGGCGCCAACGCCTGTACGGGCCCGCAGGGCTTCCAGGACACGCACGCCACCGCCGAGAAGGTCGCGCAGACGCTCGACCTGAACGCGGGCGAGGTCGCCGTCGCGTCGACCGGGCTCATCGGCGTCACGCTCCCCATGGACAAGCTCCTGCCGGGAGTCGAGAGCGCGGCCGGTGAACTCTCCGCGCACGGCGGCGAGAAGGCCGCCGTCGCCATCAAGACCACCGACAGCGTGCACAAGACGGCCGTGGTCACCCGGGACGGCTGGACGGTCGGCGGCATGGCCAAGGGCGCGGGCATGCTCGCCCCCGGACTCGCCACGATGCTCGTCGTCCTCACCACGGACGCCGACCTCGAAGCCGGCGTCCTGGACAAGGCGCTGCGCGACGCCACGAAGGTCACCTTCGACCGGGTCGACTCCGACGGCTGCATGTCGACGAACGACACGGTGCTGCTGCTGGCCTCCGGTGCTTCTCAAGTCGCTCCGGAGTACGCCGAGTTCGCCGAGGCCGTCCGCACCGTCTGCGACGACCTCGCACGCCAGCTCATCGGCGACGCCGAGGGCGCGAGCAAGGACATCCGGATCGAGGTGGTCAACGCCGCATCCGAGGACGACGCCGTCGAGGTGGGCCGCTCCATCGCCCGCAACAACCTCCTCAAGTGCGCCCTGCACGGCGAGGACCCCAACTGGGGCCGGGTGCTCTCCGCCATCGGCACCACGAAGGCCGCCTTCGAGCCCGACCGGCTGAACGTCGCCATCAACGGCGTCTGGGTCTGCAAGAACGGCAGCGTGGGCGAGGACCGCGACCTCGTCGACATGCGGTACCGGGAAATCAAGATCACCGCGGATCTGGCGGCGGGCACCACCGAGCCGGTCGTGATCTGGGCCAACGACCTCACCGCCGACTACGTCCACGAGAACAGCGCGTACGCGTCATGAGCGGCAACCCGAGCAACCCGACCGCGCGGAAGCACACCGCGCTCCCCAAGGCGCAGATCCTCGTCGAGGCGCTGCCCTGGCTGACCCGGCACCACGGCAAGACCGTCGTCATCAAGTTCGGCGGCAACGCCATGGTCGACGAGGAGCTGAAGGCCGCCTTCGCGCAGGACGTCGTCTTCCTGCACCACGCGGGCCTCAAGCCCGTCGTCGTGCACGGCGGCGGACCGCAGATCAGCGCGGCCCTCGACCGGCACGGCATCGTCAGCGAGTTCAAGGCGGGCCTGCGGGTCACGACCGAGGACGCCATGGACGTCGTACGCATGGTGCTCGCAGGACAGGTCCAGCGCGAGCTCGTCGGCCTGCTCAACCAGCACGGCCCGCTCGCCGTCGGCCTCACCGGCGAGGACGCGCACACCATCACCGCCACCAAGCACCAGCCCCGCATCGAGGGCGAGTTGGTCGACATCGGCCGGGTCGGCGAGATCACCGAGATCGACACCGGCGCCATCGAGGCCCTGCTCGCGGACGGCCGCATCCCGGTCGTCTCCTCGATCGCACGTTCCCAGGACGACCACCATGTCTACAACGTCAATGCTGATACGGCGGCTGCGGCACTTGCGGCTGCGCTGGACGCAGAGACCCTGATGGTCCTCACGGACGTCGAGGGCCTCTACGAGGACTGGCCCCACAGCGACGAGGTGATCAGCCGCCTGACCGCGAAGGAGCTGGAGAAGCTCCTTCCCGAGCTGGCCAGCGGCATGGTCCCGAAGATGGAGGGCTGCCTGCACGCCGTGCGCAACGGCGTCGAGACGGCCCGGGTGATCGACGGACGGGTCCAGCACTCGATCCTGCTCGAGATCTTCACCGACGAGGGCATCGGCACGATGGTCGTGCCCGACGCGCCCGAGAACGAGACACAGGGGGAAGCGGCATGACCGGCAACGAGGAGCTGACCCAGCGCTGGCAGGACGCGCTGATGGACAACTACGGTACCCCCAGGCTGCCCCTCGTCCGCGGCGCGGGAACCAAGCTCTGGGACGCCGACGGCAAGGAGTACGTCGACTTCGTCGGCGGCATCGCGGTCAATGCCCTCGGCCACGCCCACCCGGCGGTCGTCGAGGCGGTCAGCACCCAGATCGCGTCCCTCGGCCACGTGTCGAACCTCTTCATCGCCGAGCCGCCGGTCGCCCTCGCCGAGCGGCTGCTCCAGCTCTTCGGGCGCGCGGGCCGGGTGTACTTCTGCAACTCCGGCGCCGAGGCCAACGAAGGCGCCTTCAAGATCGGCCGCCTGACCGGGCGTTCGCACATGGTCGCCACGGACGGCGGCTTCCACGGCCGCACCATGGGGGCGCTCGCGCTCACCGGACAGCCCGGGAAGCAGGAGCCGTTCCTGCCGCTGCCCGGCGACGTCACGCACGTGCCGTACGGCGACGTGGAGGCCCTGCGGGCGGCGGTCACCGAGGAGACCGCCCTCGTGATCGTCGAGCCCATTCAGGGCGAGAACGGCGTGGTCGTACCGCCCGCGGGCTACCTCAAGGCGGTCCGCGACATCACGACGGCCACCGGGACCCTCCTCGTCCTCGACGAGGTGCAGACCGGAATCGGCCGCACCGGCCACTGGTTCGAGTACCTCGCGCACGAGGGCGTCGAGCCCGACGTCGTCACGCTCGCGAAGGGACTCGGCGGCGGTCTGCCGCTCGGCGCGACGGTCGCGTTCGGCGCCGCGGCGGAGCTCCTCAAGCCCGGTCACCACGGAACGACGTTCGGCGGGAACCCCGTGGCGTGCGCCGCGGGACTCGCGGTACTCGACACGATCGAGGCCGACGGACTCCTGGAGAACGTGAAGCGGGCGAGCGAGAAGCTGCGTGACGGAATCGAGTCACTCGGACACCCGCTCGTGGGCCATGTCCGGGGTGCGGGCCTGCTGCTGGGTATCGTGCTCACCGAGCCGCTCGCGCCCCAGGCGCAGCAGGCGGCTCAGGACGCCGGCTTCCTGGTGAACGCGCCCGCCCCCGATGTCGTACGGCTCATGCCGCCGCTGAACGTGCGCGACGACGAGGTGGACGCGCTCCTGCGGGCCCTGCCCGGCGTGCTTGACCAGGCCACCGCGGCCAACGGGGACGGACGATCCGGAGAATGAGACGACGATGAGCCAGGCGCAAGGCAACGAGCACGCGGAACACCCGGATCACGCCGGGCCCGCAGTGCCGCAGACCCGCACCGCACGTCACCGCCGGATCGTGGACATCCTCAACCGGCAGCCGGTCCGCTCCCAGAGCCAGCTGGCGAAGCTGCTCGCCGACGACGGTCTGACGGTCACGCAGGCGACGCTCTCCCGTGACCTGGACGAGCTGAACGCGGTGAAGATCCGCAATGCCGAGGGCGACCTCATCTACGCGGTGCCGAGCGAGGGCGGCTTCCGCACGCCGCGGGCGCCGCTGGGGGAGTCGGCCAAGGAGGAGCGGATGCGCCGCCTCTCGGCGGAGCTGCTGATCTCGGCGGAGGCCTCGGCCAACCTCGTCGTCCTGCGGACGCCGCCGGGGGCCGCGCAGTTCCTCGCCTCGGCGATCGACCAGGCGGAGCTGCACGACATCCTGGGGACGATCGCGGGGGACGACACCCTGATGCTGATCAGCAGGGAGGCTGCGGGGGGCCAGGCGCTGGCGGATCATTTGCTGCGGCTGGCATCCAACGAGCACTGAGTTTTCCCCAACCCCGCCCCTTCCCGAAAACCGTGCCTGCGCCCCGGGCCTACCTGGGGCTCCGCCCCAGACCCCGAACAAGATGTCCTCAAACGCCGGACGGGCTGGAACTATCCAGCCCGTCCGGCGTTTGAGGACGAACTCGGCGGAGCCGGTGATGACGGCAAGCAAGGCCCCCGCGCCGGAGCGGCCCGCGGCGGAGCCGCTAATTGATGCAGTCGGGAAGGGGCGGGGTTGGGGAATGAGTAGTGCTGTTACCCCAGCAGCCCACCCAGCGGATCATCCCCCAGAAACGCCACCAGCTCCGCAAGCCCCGGCGCCGTAGCCGGCCCCCGCCGAGTCACCGCACAAGCCGCCGCCGCGTTCGCACCACGCGCAGCGGAGAGCGGATCGAGCCCCCGCCCCAACAGGGCGAGGAACGCCCCGACATGGGCGTCCCCGGCGCCATTGCTGTCCACCGCGTCCACGGGGAACCCGGGCACATGCACCACGACGTCCCCCGAGCCAGGCGCAGCCAGCCAGCAGCCGTCCTTGTCGGCCCGCACAAGCACCCCCGCCCCCGGCGCGAGCCGCCCCCGCAGGGCGGCAGCCGCCTCCTGCGGAAGAGAGAGGCCCGTCATCAGGCGGGCCTCACGCGCGTTGCAGCTCAGCCAGTCCGTCCGGGCAAGCACCGGCTCAAGGACCTCCGCGGGGATGTCCGCGACCAGCGGCGCCGGATCGAAGCAGACCCGGACATCGGCCGGAAGCCCCGCCGCGAACGCGGACAGCAGCGGGCCGTTGACCTCCATCACCAGGCTGTACCCGGACAGCTGCACCGTGTCCCCGGGCCGCAGCGCCCCCGCGACGGCCGCGGTCTCCGCCGCCGTCATCCGCGCGTCCACCCCGAAGCTGGTCACGAACGTCCGCTCGCCCCCGGAGTCCACCAGCGCCACGCAGAACCCCGTGTCCCCGTCCGTGCGCACCGGATGCAGCGTCGCGATGTCCTCCTCCGCGAGGGCGCGGCGTACGAGATCCCCGTACGGCCCGGTCCCGTGCAGACCCGCGTACACCGCGTCGGCCCCCAGGCGCCGCGCCGCCGTCAGCGCGTTGAAGCCGCCGCCCGCGTACAGCTCCGTACGGGAGCCGATCACGTCGCCGCCCCTTTCGGGCAGCGCGGGGACCTCGATGACGAGGTCGGCGATGACGTTCCCCGCCAGGACGAGGCGCGGGGAAGGGGAAGGCGTGCTCATCGGACGGACTCCTCAAGTGCGGGGGAGGAAGCGGGAGTTGTGATCGGGCCGCGCCCGCCGAACACGGCGTACACCGCCGCGCCCACCCCTATCGAGACCGCCCAGCCCAGGCCGTTGACGCCCGGCCAGGTGTCGGCGAGCGGCCCGGAGAACCACACGTCGTCCGCGCCCGTGCCTGCGGTCGTGAAGAGGAGCCCGGAGACGATCGCCGCCACCCAGGCGAGCACGGCGGGCAGCCGGAATCCGCCGGTGTACCAGTAGCGGCTGGTCCGCGAGGTGTCCATCAGGGCGTCCGGGTCGTAGTCGCGGCCCCGGAGCATGTCGACCGCGATCACCCCGATCCAGGCGGAGATCGGCACGGCGAGCAGGGTCAGGAAGGTGGAGAACGGGCCGTAGAAGTCGTCCGCGATCAGCATGAAGTAGATGCCGCCGAGGAACATCAGCACGATGTCGATGACCACGGCCCAGGCCCGCGGCACCCGCAGACCCAGCGTGATCATGGTGAGGCCCGCGGAGTACGTCGACAGGTGGTTCGACATCAGAAGGCCGCCGAAGGCCGCGATCAGGTACGGGATCGCCATCCAGGACGGCAGCATCGCGTTGATCGCGGAGACCGGGTCGGAGGAGGTGGCCAGGGACGGGTCGCCCGCCGTCAGGAGCGAGCCCAGCGAGATGAGCAGCACCAGCGGGATGCCCGCGCCGAAGGCCGACGCGGTGACCAGGCGGCGCCCAGGGATCGTGCGGGGGAGGTAACGGGCGTAGTCCGCACCGGCGTTGGCCCAGCCGATGCCGGTGCCCGCGGCGATGAAGCCGATGCCCGCGATGACTCCGCTCGACGGTCCCGCCGGGGCTTCGAGCACCTTCGACCAGTCGACGGTCGCGACCAGGAAGCCCATCACGATCAGGTTCAGGACGCCGAAGAGGACCGTCGCCCACTTGTTGATCCACATGATGGTGGCGTGCCCCAGGCCGCTGATCAGCAGCGTGCAGGCGATGAAGACCAGCAGGCAGAGCACGGTCAGGAAGGAGTTCTGGCGGACGTCGAAGGCGACCCCGAGGAGGGCGAGCAGTGCGTACGCCGCCGTGGTCGTCGTGATCGTCTCCCAGCCGACCCGGCTCAGCCAGGTGACCAGGGTCGGGCCCGCGTTGCCGCGCTGCCCGAACACCGCGCGGGAGAGCGTGAGCGCGGGCGCCCCGCCCTTCTTGCCGGCCAGGCTCAACGCCCCCACCAGCGCGAACGATCCGAACGAGCCGACGATCGCGACCAGCGCGGCCTGCCAGATGTTCAGTCCGCGAAAGGCGACGAGCGTCGCGCCGAGCGGCAGCCCGAGGATCGAGATGTTGGCGGCGAACCACGTCCAGAACATCTGGCCCGCGTGGCCATGACGCTCACTGTCGGGGACCGGCTCGATCCCTCGGGTCTCTACGGTGCCGACCGACACGTTCTTCGTCGAAGCGGCCATGACGGGACCTCCTTGCGCGCTACGTGGGGCGGGGACGGGGGAGTGGGGCGAGAGCTCGGTGGGTTCAGCGGTGGCTGAGCAACTGGGCCGTCAGCGGCTCCAGTTCGAGGCTGTTGACCGTGCGCAGGGTGCGTACGGCGTCGGCGGGCAGGCCCGTCAGGCCGCGCACCGATCCGGCGACCGCACCCGCGATCGCGCCGATCGTGTCGCTGTCGCCGCCGAGGTTCGCGGCGAGGAGCGCGCTGCGCCAGGGATCGCCGCCGGTCAGCGCGAGCACCGCGAACGCCGCGGGCACCGACTCCTGGCTGGCGACGCTGGTGCCGATGAGCGCGACGATGCGGTCCAGGGCGGTGGCCTCGTCCAGGCCGTCCACCAGCTCGCGGGCCCAGCCGATCCGGGCGGCGATGTCGGCGCCCGCGATCCAGTTGCCGCGCCGGGCACCGGCCTCGGCGGCGGCGATCGCCGCGTCGAAGGCCTCGTCGAGCGTGCCGCCGGCGACGCCCGTGCTCACCGCGGCCGCGACGGCCGCGGCGCCCGCGATGCCGATGTTCGTGTCATGGGTGACCTGGCAGGACTCCACGACCCGGTCGAGGAAGTCCGGCAGCGGACCGGTGGCGAAGGCGATCCCGACCGGGGTGACCCGCATCGCGGCACCGTTCGTGGTGCCGTACCTGCCCGCCTCCTTGGGGTCGGTGCCGCCCGCGACGGCGTCCAGGGCGGCCTTGGTGGACGGGCCGAGCAGGTCGAAGGAGCCCTTGGCCTTCATCTCCCGCTCCCAGGACAGGAGTTCGTCGGCGAACCGCAGCGGGTCGACGTGCCCGCCGCCCTCGACGAGGAGCCGCGCCACGATGACCGCCTGGTCGGTGTCGTCGGTGACGGCGCCCGCGGGCATGCCCGCGCTCACGGGGTTGTCGTCCCTGGCGGGTTCGAATCCGGTGAGGGCGCCGTAGACGCGTACGACGTCCTCGCGGGACATGACCTGGGTCGGCATGCCCAGGGCGTCGCCGAGCGCGAGGCCGTAGAAGGCGCCGAGCGCGCGGTCGAGAAGGTCGGGGGGTGCGGTGGTCACGAGTGGGCTCCTCGGCCGGTACGTACGTGCAGTTGGAACCGGGACGGGTCGAGCAGGCTCGTGACCTGCTCCACGACCTCCCCGTCGGCGTCGCGGAAGACCTGGGCGAGCCGGATGAACGGCTCACCGGGGGAGCGGTGCAGGAGCCCCGCGTCCTCGTCGCCGAGGCCGGACACCGCGATGCGGGCGTCGCTCGACGCCGCGATGTGGCCCGCGGCGATCAGGGTCCGGTTCAGCGAGCCGCCTTCGAGGCCCCGCTCGGGCAGATCGGCGAGGGCGGGCACGGCGGGGACGCGGCTGCGCTCCAGGGAGACGCCCGCGCCTTCGGCCAGTCGCCTGACGCGGTCGAGGGCGATGAAGTGCGGGTCCGCGAGGCCTAGTTCGGTGGCGAGCTCCGGGTCGGCGATCCGCTCGAAGCGCAGCGTTTCCGTGGCGAGCTCGGTGCCCTGGTCGGCGAGCGCCCGCGTCCAGCCGAGCTGCTGGTCGAGCGGGGTCCCGTCGAACGTGACGATCGAACCGATGCCGGCGTGCGTCTCGATGAGCCCCTGCTCGCCGAGGGCGCTGAGCGCCTGACGGACGGTGGTGCGACTGACCCCGAACCGCTCCCGCAGGGCGTGCTCGCCGGGGAGCCGGCTGCCGTCGGCGTGCACCCCGGCGCGGATCTCGTCGGCGAGCACGTGTGCGACGCGATGATGTTTATGAACCTGTCCAGGCATGTCTAGAAGGTAAGCGGAGCTGATCCGTCCCGTCTACGGTTGCCGGAAGATTCTTTGCGGGTGCGTACCCGTCAGGCCTGCTTGGCGACCTCGGCCTGCTGGGCCTTCTCCGTACGCCGCGCCCGGTGCGACATCCAGGCGGCGACCAGCGCCCCGGAGACGTTGTGCCACACGGAGAACACGGCGGCGGGCAGCGCGGCGAGCGGGCTGAAGTGGGCCGTGGCGAGCGACGCCGCGAGCCCCGAGTTCTGCATGCCGACCTCGAAGGCCATGGCGCGCGACGCGGGCGGCCCGAGGCGGGCCAGCTTGCCCGCGCCGTAGCCGAGCGCGAGCCCGAGGCCGTTGTGCAGGACGACGGCGACGAACACGAGCAGCGCGGCGGACTTGATGGCCGTCGCGCTGCCCGCGACCACCACGGCCACGATGACCGCGATGGTCAGGGCGGACAGCCACGGCAGGGCGCTGAGGACCCGCCCGATGTAGCGGCCGAAGAGCAGGCGCACGACGAGACCGGCGAGCACCGGGAGCAGCACGGTCTTGAGGATGTCCGTGACCATCGAGCCCGCGTCCACCGGCAGGTACTCGCCCGCGAGGAGCAGCGTGAGCGGCGGCGTGATGAGCGGCGCGAGGACGGTCGAGACGGTGGCCACCGAGACGGAAAGGGCCACGTCGCCGCGGGCCAGGTAGGTCACGACGTTGGACGCGGTGCCGCTCGGCGCGCAGCCCACGAGGATCACACCGGCCGCGAGTTGGGGCGAGAGCCCGAGCGCGTGGGCGATCAGCCAGCCGAGCCCCGGCATGATCACGTAGTGCGCGACCAGGCCGAGCGCGACGGCCCAGGGCCGCTTGACGACGCCCTGGAAGTCAAGCGGGGTCATGGTGAGCCCCATGCAGAACATCACGAGCCCCAGGAGGTACGGGACGTTCGTGCCCCAGCCCTTGAAGGCGTCAGGCGCCATCAGGCCGAGCGCGCCTGCGGCGAGCACGAGGACGGGGAAGACCGTGACGGCGAGGCGGGCCGCCTTGTCGCCGCTCTTCGTGGAGCCGCTCTCCGTGGAGCTGGGGATCGTCTGTTCGGTTTGCACCCGGCGATGCAACGCCGCCGTGGCGCGTGGACGCAAACCCGTCTCGATATGTGGTCGCTACACGAAGCTGAAGGGCGGGGCGGGACGCGTCAGTAGCGCGTGATCGCCGTCGCCCCGGACTGCGTCCCGATCGCCATGTGCGGCCGCCGGTCCGGCTCGGCCCACCGAAGGATCCGCCGCATCGCGTCGCCGGACACCGACACGCAGCCCGCCGTGGCCCCGCGCCCGTTGACGTGCAGGAAGATCCCGGCGCCGCGCCCGCGCACCGGGCGGTCGTAGTTGAAGCCGATGAGCAGGGCGTGCGCGTACTGGGTGTCGTACGTGATGAGGTGCTCGGACTCGGCGGCGCGGCAGTCGGCGGGGCGCGGCTGCGTCCAGCGGTTGTAGGAGCGGGAGTCGTTGTCCTGGCACCACCAGGAGTTCTTCGTGACCCGGCGGTAGGGGTAGTCCGTGCCGGGCGGCGCGGCCTTGATGCCGAAGGCGTACGGGAGCCGGAACAGGCCGGTGGGCGTCGTGTTCGTCCCCTGCTTGCGGGAGCCGCCCTCCGTCAGGCCCTTCGCGCCGAACCGTGCCGCCGCAGAGCCGGACTTGACCCAGCGCCCGCCGCGCCGGTCCCACCACGTGACCGTGCCGGTGGTGGAGCCCGTGCGCACGGCCTGCGCGGTGATGAGCTGGGTTCCGCCGCCCGTGTCCGCCATGCGGTCCGGCAGCGGAGGGCTCGTGCCGGGTGCCGCGCCGATGGCGGTGGCGGCGAGGACGAGGGCGGCTGCGGACGCGAGGGCGGCGGCACGGGGGCGCATGGCTCAGACCGTAGTGGGAGGCAGCGGCAACGGCAGGCCGGGCAGGCCGTCGATGCTCTGCGCGATGTACTCCTTCTTGCTGAAGTAGGCGCTCAGCGACGCGTCGTCCTCGCGCGCGAAGCGCCTGCCGTGCAGGTCGCGGTCCTCGTCGTACGACATGAAGGGCACCGCGTATCCGCAGCTGTCACGGACGAGTTCGGCCGTCACCACGATGATCGCGCGCAGGCCGTGCTGGGTCGCGTCGATGTCGGGGAAGTGCCCGAGCAGCTCCGCCCAGCGCGGGTCGTCGCGGAAGACGGGTTCGCCGCGGCCGTGCACCCGGACGATGTTCGGCGGGCCCTGGAAGGCACACCACATCAGGGTGATGCGGCCGTTCTCGCGCAGGTGCGCGACCGTCTCCGCGGTGCTGCCCGCGAAGTCGAGGTAGGCCACGGTGTGTTCGTCGACGACGGCGAACGAGCCGGTGAGACCTTTGGGGGAGAGATTGACCGTGCCGTCGCCGGAGAGGGGCGCGGTGGCGGTGAAGAAGAGAGGCTGAGCCTCGATGAACGTGCGGAGTCTGCCGTCTATGCGTTCGTAAGTCTTTCCCATGTCTAAGGATTATTGCCAGAAATCCTTCGCCTGTCTAACGACTTCGCATGTCGTCTCACGTCGCGACTGGATTGACGAAACATACGGAACACTGCATACTCATGCATGACGGCGAATGCAGGGTAAGGAGCACGTGAAGTGAGCAGCAACAACGGCGGTGACGTCCGGCTCTGGGGCGGCCGTTTCGCGGACGGCCCGGCAGAGGCCCTGGCCAAGCTGTCGGCATCGGTCCACTTCGACTGGTGCCTGGCGCCGTACGACATTGCCGGATCCCGCGCCCACGCGCGTGTTCTCCACAAGGCGGGCCTCCTCACCGAGGACGAGCTGACCCGCATGCTGGCCGGGCTCGACCAGCTCGAGGCCGACGTGGCATCGGGTGAGTTCGTCGGCACCATCGCCGACGAGGACGTGCACACGGCCCTGGAGCGCGGCCTCCTCGAGCGGCTCGGCCCGGACCTCGGCGGCAAGCTCCGCGCGGGCCGGTCGCGCAACGACCAGGTGGCGACGCTCTTCCGGATGTATCTGCGAGACCACGCCCGGATCATCGGCGGTCTGATCGCCGACCTCCAGGGCGCGCTCGTCGGCCTCGCCGAGGCGCACCCGGACGTCGCCATGCCGGGGCGCACGCACCTCCAGCACGCCCAGCCCGTGCTCTTCGCGCACCACGTCCTCGCGCACGTCCAGTCCCTCTCCCGGGACGCGGAGCGGCTGCGGCAGTGGGACGAGCGGACGGCCGTCTCGCCGTACGGCTCGGGAGCGCTCGCCGGCAGCAGCCTGGGTCTCGACCCGGAGGCCGTCGCGGCCGACCTCGGCTTCGAGCACGGCTCGGCGGCCAACTCCATCGACGGGACGGCGTCGCGGGACTTCGCGGCGGAGTTCGCCTTCATCACCGCGATGATCGGCGTGAACCTCTCCCGGATCGCCGAGGAGATCATCCTGTGGAACACGAAGGAGTTCTCCTTCGTCACGCTGCACGACGCCTTCTCGACCGGCTCGTCGATCATGCCGCAGAAGAAGAACCCGGACATCGCCGAGCTGGCGCGCGGCAAGTCGGGCCGCCTCATCGGCAACCTCACCGGTCTGATGGCGACGCTCAAGGCGCTGCCGCTCGCGTACAACCGCGACCTCCAGGAGGACAAGGAGCCGGTCATCGACTCCTGCGACCAGCTGGAGGTCCTGCTCCCCGCCTTCACCGGCATGATGGCGACGCTCACCGTGCACCGCGAGCGCATGGAGGAGCTGGCCCCGGCCGGGTTCTCGCTCGCCACGGACATCGCCGAGTGGCTGGTCAGGCAGGGCGTGCCGTTCCGTGTGGCCCATGAGGTCGCGGGTGAGTGCGTCAAGGAGTGCGAGGCGCACGGCATCGAGCTCGACCAGCTCACGGACGAGCAGTTCGCCAAGATCTCCGAGCACCTCACCCCCGAGGTCCGGACCGTCCTGAACGTCCCCGGAGCCCTGGCGTCCCGCAACGGCCGCGGCGGCACAGCCCCCTCGGCCGTCGCCGTCCAGCTCGCCGAGGTCAAGGCCGATCTGACGGTTCAGCAGGAATGGGCCGCGGCGCGTAAGTGACGCCGGGGCAGCGCGTGCCGCGTTGACGTGGGCATCGCGGGTTACGTTGGTCGTCTTCCGCAAGGAGCCGACCGAACGGAGCCCGCGATGCCCTTCTCGCGCTTGGCCGCAGCGACCACCCCCACCGCCCACATCGGGTTCGGCCTCGCCGCCGTCGGCAGGCCCGGCTACATCACGCTCGGCCGCGAAGCCGACCTGCCGCCGTCCCGCAGCGTCGAGGCCCTGCGCGAGCGCACCCTCGAACTCCTCGACGCCGCCTACGCGCTCGGCGTGCGGTACATCGACGTGGCGCGCTCCTACGGCCGCTCCGAGGAGTTCCTCGCCGACTGGCTGCACGCGAGGCCCGACATCCACGATGTCGTGATCGGCAGCAAGTGGGGCTACACGTACACGGCGGCCTGGAACGCGGGCGCCGAGGGCCCGCACGAGGTCAAGGACCACAGCGTCGCCGCGTACGTCCGTCAGCGCGAGGAGAGCGCTCAGCTGCTCGGCGAGCGGCTCGACCTCTACCAGATCCACTCCGTGACACCGGAGAGCCCCGCCCTCACCGACAAGGAACTGCACTCAAAACTGGCCGAGTTGGCGGCCGAAGGCGTCACGATCGGACTCTCCGTCAGCGGCCCGGAGCAGGCGGCCGCGATCCGCGCCGCCCTCGCCGTGACCGTCGACGGCGAGCCGCTCTTCCGTACGGTCCAGGCCACGTACAACGCCCTGGAGACATCGGCCGGCCCCGCGCTCGCCGAGGCCCATGACGCGGGCCTCACCGTCCTGGTCAAGGAGGCCATGGCCAACGGCCGCCTCGCCGACCCGCACGCCCCCGCGGCCCTGCGCGAGATCGCCGGGGCGACCGGGCTCGGCTGCGACGCGGTGGCCCTCGCCCTCGTCCTGCGCCAACCGTGGGCGGGCGTGGCCCTGTCCGGCGCGGCCACCTCGGTCCAGCTCGTCTCGAACCTGCACGCGGCGGCCGTCGACCTCGACGAGGAGCAGCTGGAGCGCCTCGCGGGGCTGGCGGAGGCGCCGGCCGCGTACTGGGAGCGGCGCGGGCAGCTGCCCTGGCACTGACGAACCCCTGAGGTGACCCCTCGGGTGAGAGGTGTGCGTATCTCATGAGACAAATATGTCTCACATGGACTATGGTTGTCTCATGTCAGTCGATCGCGATCAGGTGCTGCGCAGCGCCGCCGCGCAACTCACCCGCAAAGGCTCCTCGACGATGGACGAGGTGGCGCGCGCGGCGGGCATCAGCCGCGCCACCCTGCACCGGCACTTCGCCGGGCGCTACGCCCTCGTACGCGCCCTGGAGGAGCTCGGCATCCAGGAGTGCGAGGCCGCTCTGGAGGCGGCCCGGCTCGGCGAGGACAGCGCCGAAGAGGCACTGCGCCGCCTGGTCAAGGAGATCCAGCCGGCGGCCGGGCTGCTCGCGTTCCTCGTCACGGAGAACCAGCTCTTCGAGGACGACGCGCAGCACGAGGGCTGGTCGCGGCTCGACGACAACATCGGCGCCCTTTTCCGGCGCGGCCAGGAGGGCGGCGAGTTCCGCATCGACCTGAGCCCGGCCTGGCTCACCGAGGCGCTGTACGGACTCGTCGGCGCCGGCGCCTGGGCCGTACTTGACGGCCGCGTGGCCGCCAAGGACTTCACACACATGATCGCCGAGCTGCTGATCGGCGGAGCACAACGGAGAGTGGAACCATGACCAGCATCGAACAGCGGACGGCGTCGGCGGAGGTCGAGCGCAGCCCCGGCCGCTGGCTCGCGCTCGCCGTGCTGGTCCTTGCCGTACTGCTCGTCGCCGTGGACGCGACGGTGCTCGGCCTGGCCACGCCGTACATCAGCGAGGACCTCGAGCCGACCGGCACACAGCTGCTGTGGATCGGTGACATCTACTCGTTCGTCATCGCCGGTCTGCTCGTCTCCATGGGCAGCCTCGGCGACCGCATCGGCCGCAAGAAGCTCCTGCTGATCGGCGCCGTCGCCTTCGGCGGGGTCTCGGTGCTCAACGCCTACGCGACCACGCCCGAGATGCTCATGCTGGCCCGTGCGCTGCTCGGTGTCGCGGGCGCGACGCTGATGCCGTCCACCCTCGCGCTGATCCGGAACATCTTCCACGACCCGCGCGAGCGGAGCCTCGCGGTCGGCATCTGGGGCGCCATGGCGTCGGCCGGTGCGGCCGTCGGGCCCGTCGTCGGCGGGTTCCTGCTCGAGCACTTCTGGTGGGGCTCGGTCTTCCTGATCAACCTGCCGGTGATGGCGGTCCTGGTCGTCGTCGGCATCAAGTTCCTGCCCGAGTCGAAGAATCCGGCGCCGGGTCCGTGGGACCTGATCAGCGTCGTGCTCTCGCTCATCGGCATGATCGCCGTCGTGTACGCCATCAAGGAGGCGGCGGCGCACGGCATCCGCTGGGACGTCGGTGCGTCGGCCGTGATCGGCGTGGCGGCGCTCACCTGGTTCGTCCGGCGCCAACTCACCCTTACGGCGCCCCTCCTGGACATGCGTCTTTTCCGCAACCGGGGGTTCTCCGGGGCGGTGCTCGCCGACCTCCTCACGGTGCTCGGGCTCTCGGGCCTGGTCTTCTTCCTCTCCCAGTTCCTGCAACTGGTCCAGGGGCGGCGGCCGTTCGAGGCGGGCCTCGCCGAACTGCCCGCCGCGGTGGGCGCGGTGGCGGCCGGTCTGATCGCGGGCATGGTCGCGCGGCGGTTCTCCGTGCGCGCGGTGGTCGCCGGCGGACTCGCGGCGGTGGGCATCGCGTTGGCGGCGCTCACCACGCTGGAGCAGAGCACCGGGTATCCGCTGCTCGGAGCCTCGCTCCTGGTCGTCGGCATCGGCGCGGGCTTCTCGTTCACGGTGACCGCCGACGTCATCCTCTCCAGCGTGCCCAAGGAGCAGGCGGGCGCCGCGTCCGCGGTCTCCGAGACGGCGTACGAACTGGGCGCGGCGCTCGGCATCGCCCTGCTCGGCTCCATCGTGACGGGCGTCTACCGCGACTTCACCGCTCCGGCGGGCACCCCGCCGGAGGTGGCGTCGGCCGCGCACGAATCGCTGGGCGGCGCCGTCGAATCGGTGGCGGGCCTCCCCGCCCACGAGTCCCAGGCGCTGCTGTCCTCGGCCCAGGACGCCTTCGTCGACGGCCTGCGCTTGGCCGCCGGAGTGGGGGCGGGGGTGCTCCTCGCCACGGCGGTGGCGGCGTGGTTCCTCCTGAAGGGTTCAAAGCTGGAGGACGGCGTCGAGCACTGAGGGGAGCGCCCCGAAGGGGCGCGGGGAACTGCGCGACCAGCCACACGCGGCTCGCAGGTAATACGAAACGCCCGCCCGGTGTCGGGGGAAAGCCCCCGAGCGCCGGGCGGGCGCACTGCCAAAGACCGGGCCCCGGGCTACGCCGCCTTGGCCTTCGTGGCGTACATGTCCACGTACTCCTGACCGGAGAGCTGCATGACCTCCGTCATCACGGAGTCCGTCACCGCCCGCAGCACATAGCGGTCGCGGTCCATGCCCTCGTAGCGCGAGAACTCCATCGGCTCACCGAACCGCACCGTCACGCGGCCCGGCCGCGGGAGGCCCTTGCCGCCCGGCTGGAGCTTGTCCGTGCCGATCATTGCGAAGGGCACCACCGGCGCGCCGGTCATCAGGGTCAGCCGGGCGATGCCCGTGCGGCCGCGGTACAGGCGGCCGTCGGGGGAGCGGGTGCCTTCGGGGTAGATGCCGAAGAGCTTGCCCTCCTCCAGGACGCGCCGCCCGGTCATCAGGGCGGCGACACCGCCGTGGCCGCCGTCGCGGTCCACGGGGATCATCCCGGAGCCGGTGAAGAACCAGGCCATCAGGCGGCCCTTGAGTCCCTTGCCCGTGACGTACTCGTCCTTGCCGATGAAGAACACCGGACGCGGGCAGACGAGGGGCATGATCATCGAGTCGATGAACGTGAGGTGGTTTCCGGCCATGATGACCGGGCCCGTGCCCGGAATGTTCTCTGCGCCTTCCACCCGTGGGCGGAACATCAGACGCAAGATCGGTCCGAGCACAGCCTTGATGAGCGCGAGACGGGACAACGGGCCCTCCGGTGTCAACGGGTCGACGACGAGTATGTGCAGGTGAGGACGATACTCGCGGGTCCCCGCTCACCGCACATCGGGTTCACGCACTCGATACGCAGAGTTGACCTGGGTTTGCGTGGTGTTGCCCTTGGACCGCCCTTCTTGTGACGACGTTATCCCCGTGTGCGGCATGTGGCGCGTCCTAGTGGCCCTTGTCACGCACCGCGGTCACGCGCTGCCACGGAGTTCGCGGTCGGCGGTGACTGACCGAAGACAACCGAACGGACCCCGTCCCGCACACCAGTCGCCATTCGGCGTCACCCTTCCGTTCGGTCCAGGGTCTCCCATCCGTCACGCGCGGCCACCTACGATCGTGCCGCTTTGTCAGGTGCAAGGCAGCACATCGGGAGGAGCGCTCAATGGCTACGCAGCAGTCGAGGCATTCGAAGTCGGGGGAGCCGGGGGAGCGGCGGCCGGGGCGGCGCGCGGTACTGGGAGCGGCGGTCCTCGGGGCGGGCACAGCCGTCGTAGGACTGCCCGGCGTGGCGAGAGCCGACGCGAAGCACGGGCACGGGGGCTACAAGGACCTGCCGGTGCCCACGGTCGTCGCGCACCGCGGCACCAGCGGCTACCGGCCCGAGCACACGCTCGGCTCGTACCAGCTCGCCCTCGACATGGGCGCGCACGTCATCGAGCAGGACATCGTGCCCACCAAGGACGGCCATCTCGTATGCCGTCACGAGAACGACATCACCGCGACGACGGACGTCGCCGCGCACCCCGAGTTCGCGTCCCGCAAGACCACCAAGTCCGTCGACGGCACCTCGCTCACCGGCTGGTTCACCGAGGACTTCACGCTCGCCGAGCTGAAGACGCTGCGCGCCAAGGAGCGCATCCCCGGCACCCGCCAGCGCAACACCCTCTACGACGGCCGCTGGGACGTGCCCACCCTGGAAGAGGTCTTCCAGTGGGCCGAGCGGCAGGAGCGCGGGCGCGGCAAGCGGATCTGGCTGCACATCGAGACCAAGCACCCCACGTACTTCCGCAAGCTGGGCCTCGGCCTGGAGGAGCCGCTCGCCAAGCTGCTCCGCAAGTACGGCCGGCACAAGAAGAACTCGCCGAACTTCCTCCAGTCCTTCGAGCCCAGCAGCATGCAGCGCCTGAACAAGCTGGTCGACGGGCCGCTCGTGGTCCTGCTGTCCAGCGCGAGCTCCCGCCCCTGGGACTTCGTCGAGGCGGGCGATCCGCGCACCGTCGCCGACCTCATCAAGCCCGAGGGCCTGGAGTGGATGGCGTCGTTCGCGCAGGGCATCGGCCCCACGCTCGACCTGGTCATCCCGAAGAAGCCGGACGGCAGCCTCGGCACCCCGTCCACCCTGGTCAAGGACGCGCACAAGGCGGGCCTGATCCTCCACCCGTACACGATGCGCAACGAGAACACCTTCCTGCCCGCGAACTTCAAGAAGGGCACCGACCCGAACGCCTACGGCGACGCCTTCGGCGCCTTCAAGGCGTACTTCGAGACGGGCATCGACGGGATCTTCTCCGACAACTGCGACACCGCGCTCCTCGCCCGCGCGGACTTCGTCAACGACTGATCGTCCGGCCCCGGTTGGGGTGACAGACGGCCGCTCCGGCAACCTCCTGCCGGAGCGGCAACGTCCCGCCCTGCATGACCACCCACGAGCTCATCCCCACCCTGCGCCCGCTCCTCGCCGCCGAGGCCTCCGCGGCGGCGCACGGCTCCGGCACCGACCCCGGTGACCTGGAACAGGCCGTCTGGCTGCGCCTGTTGGAACGCATGGACGTCGCCGACCCACCCGCCGATCCGGCCACCTGGCTGCGCGCAGCCGTCGCCTCCGAGGCGCGCCTCACCCGGCGTACGGAAGAGCGTGAGGTGGCCTACGCGACCGACCCCGCCGACGACACCGAGCGCGGCCCCGAGCAGCGCGCGCTGCGGGCCGACCGCGAGCGCACGCTGCACGCGGCGGTGCGCAGACTGCCCGGACGCTGCCCCGGCCTCATGGCGGCGCTGCTGTCCCCCAAGGACCTCACCTACCGGGAGATCGCAGGGCAGTTGGGAATGTCACAGGGCAGCCTGGGGCCGGAACGTTCTCGTTGCCTGGGATGTCTGCGCAGAATGCTCGCGGCGGAGGTTGCAGCTCCTGAACCGCGGGGAAGGGAGCGATAGACAACCGGCGGAGCAGGTGAGCGGGAGGCATGCACACATGGGCATGAGCGTGACCATCTCGGAGGCGGGCGGACAGGACGCCGAGAAGATCCTCAAACTGCAGTACCTGTGCTACCAGGGCGAGGCCGAACTGTACGGCGACTACTCCATCGAGCCGCTCACGCAGTCCCTCGACTCCATCAAGGCCGAACTGGCCACCGCAAGCGTGCTGGTGGCCCGCCTCGGCGACGAGGTCGTCGCGTCGGTGCGCGGCACGGTCGGCCCCGACGGCACGGCGCGGATCGACAAACTCATCGTCCACCCCAGGATGCAGCGGCACGGCCTGGGCGGGCGGCTCCTGGACGCGATAGAGCAGCGCCTCGGCGCGGGCGGCACCGCCACGTGCTTCCAGCTCTCCAGCGGCCATCGCAGCGAGCAGAATCTCCAGCTCTACCGCAAACACGGCTATGCGGCGGTGAAGACCCAGCACGTGACCGAACGGCTCACGCTGGTCACGCTCTCCAAGGAGGCGACCGCGGCGGCGTACGCGGCCAGGGTCTAGCGGCCCGCCCTGCGAGCCTTGTTCAGCCAGAAGATCCCGGTGACCGGCAGGATCACCGGGATGAACAGATAGCCCATTCCGAAGTCCGACCACACCGTGGCGTCGGGGAAGGCGGACGGCTCGACGAGCGTCCAGGTCCCCACCGCCAGGACGCCCACCAGCTCGGCGGCGCAGCACACCAGCGCCGCCTTGCGGGCCCTCTCGCCGCCGCGCACGAGCGAGTACGTGATGAAGCCGTAGACGAGACCCGCGAGCGCGGACAGCGTGTACGCGAGCGGGGCCTTGTGGAAGTCCGTCGAGATCTGCACGGCGGAGCGCGACACCGCGCCGACCACCATCACCCCGTACAGCCAGACCAGAAGGATGCCGGGCCCGCTGATCAGCCTCTGCCGGGTGGGGGCTGCGTTCTCGGGGGGCTGCCCGTCCTCGGTCACCGTCACCTCAGCCTCCCCAGATGTCGTAGAGCCGCACCTGGAGCACGGCCAGGACCACGCCGCCCGCGGCGACCGTGATGGAGCCCCAACGGGTGCGCTCGGCGAGGGACATGAAGCCCGCGGCCGGGATGCAGGCGAAGGAGCCGATCAGATACGCCACGAAGATCGTCGTGCCCTGCTCGGGCTTCTCGCCCCGCGCCAGCTGGACGATGCCGACGATCAGCTGGACGGTGGCGAGGAACGTCACCACGGCCATGCCGATGAAGTGCCAGTCCTTGGTCGGCTGGTCCCGGTAGGCGGCGAAGCCGCACCACGCGGCGAGCACGAGCGCGGCCACGGCGGTCGCGATCGTCAGGGCAACAAGCATGCCGTGACTTTATTACGGGCCCTATGACCCGATGCGCGCACCCCAGGGGTGACCCGTACGCTCGGGCACCATGAAGATCCACGCTGAAGCGCTCCTGTTCGACAACGACGGCACCCTCATCTCCTCCATGGAGTCGGTGTACCGCTGCTGGACGCGCCTGGCGCAGGAGTACGGAATCACCGCCGAGGAGTTCGCCAGGGTCGAGCTGCACGGCCGCCCCGCCGCCGAGATCATCGCCGACATGCTGCCCGCCGAGCGCGTGGCCGAGGCCGTCGCCCGCATCGAGGAGCTGGAGGTCTCCGACGTCGCGGGCGGCGTCGTGCTGCTGCCCGGCACCCGTGAGCTGCTGCAGTCCCTGCCCCCGGAGCGCTGGGCCGTCGTCACCTCCGCCGGGCGCCGCCTGGCCGAGGCCCGGCTCGCGGAGGTCGGCATCGACGCCAAGATGCTGATCGCCGCCGACGACATCACCCGCGGCAAGCCCGACCCGGAGCCCTTCCTGCTCGCGGCGGCGAAACTGGGCGTCGACCCGGCGCGCTGCGTGGTCTTCGAGGACGCGCCCGCGGGTCTCACGGCGGGGCGCGCGGCCGGCATGACCACCGTGGCGTTGGCCACAACACACACCGCAGGCGAGCTCTCCGCGGACGTCGTGGTGAAGGACCTCTCGGCCGTGTCCGCGCAGGTCACCGAGGGTGGCGTGGAGATCACCGCCGAGGACTGAGCACCCGCCCGCCCGCGTCCGCACCTGTCCACCGGCCGTCCGTATAGCGGACAACGGTGGCGGGGCGCGTACGCACGCGTGTTTTACTGGTCCACATGACCACGACGAGCAGCCGCACCCCTGCGACCGAGGCGATCACGACGCCCGGTGCTCGTTGTATGTGTCGAATGTGCGCCTTCTGAGGGCCCCCGCACCACCCCTGAGCATCGCGCCCCGAAGCGAAGCCGCTGTGCCGCGCCCCTGCGACGTACGCCAGACGTACATGACGTAGGAAGCGAGCCTGCCCCGCGCACACGTCCTCCGGTTCTTTTCGCCACCGCGAGAAACCGTGCCGCGTTCCCCACGAATGCCCCGTGCCCGGCGAGAACCGCGCCGCGCACTCGACAGTGACGGAAACCCCTGTGATCACCACTTCCGGCCTCACCAAGGTCTACCGCTCACGCGGTCGTGAAGTAACTGCCCTCGACGGCGTCGATCTGCATGTCCGCGAAGGCGAGGTGTACGGCGTCATCGGCCAGTCCGGCGCCGGCAAATCCTCGCTGATCCGCTGCGTGAACCTCCTGGAGCGCCCCACCGCCGGCACCGTGACCGTCGCAGGGCAGGACCTCACCGCCCTCGCGGGACGCGGCAGCCGCGCGAGCAAGGACCTGCGCCGGGCGCGCAGCCGCATCGGCATGGTCTTCCAGCACTTCAACCTGCTGTCGTCGCGCACCGTCAAGGACAACGTCGAGCTGCCCCTGGAGATCCTCGGTCTCAGCGGCGCCGAGCGCTCCCGCAAGGCGCTCGAACTGCTCGACCTGGTCGGCCTCGCCGACAAGGCGAACTCCTACCCGGCGCAGCTCTCCGGCGGCCAGAAGCAGCGCGTCGGCATCGCCCGCGCGCTCGCCGGCGACCCGAAGGTGCTGCTCTCCGACGAGGCGACCAGCGCCCTCGACCCGGAGACCACCCGCTCCATCCTGGGGCTCCTGCGCGACCTCAACCAGCAGCTCGGCCTGACCGTCCTGCTGATCACGCACGAGATGGACGTCGTCAAGAGCGTCTGCGACTCGGCAGCCCTGATGGAGAACGGGCGGATCGTCGAGTCCGGCACCGTCACCGAGCTGCTCGCGACGCCCGGCTCCGAGCTGGCCGCCGCGCTCTTCCCGGTCAGCGGCGACGCGACGGGCGAGGACCGCACCGTCGTCGACGTGACCTTCCACGGCGAAGCCGCGACCCAGCCGGTCATCTCCCAGCTGTCGCGCACGTACAACATCGACATCTCGATCCTCGGCGCCGCGATGGACACCGTCGCGGGCAAGCAGGTCGGCCGCATGCGCATCGAGCTGCCGGGCCGCTTCGAGGAGAACGTCGTCCCGATCGGCTTCCTGCGCGAGCAGGGCCTGCAGGTCGACATCGCGGGCGAAGCCCCCGTCGCAGGCACCGCCACGCCGAAGGACGCCACGCTGCTGGTCAAGGAAGGTGCCAAGTGACCTGGTCGGAGATGCAGCCCCTGCTGGAGCAGGCCTGTTGGGACACCCTCTACATGGTGGGCTGGTCGACGCTGATAGCCGTCGTCGCCGGACTGCCGCTCGGCATCCTGCTGGTCCTCACCGACCGCGGCGGGCTGCTGCAGAACACGGTCCTGAACAAGCTCATCGGGCAGATCGTGAACATCGCGCGCTCGATGCCCTTCATCATCCTCATGGTCGCCCTGATGGGCTTCACGCGCTGGATGACGGGCACGACGATCGGCCGCGACGCCGCCATCGTCCCGCTGGCCATCGGCGCCATCCCCTTCTTCGCGCGGCTCGTGGAGACCGCGGTGCGCGAGGTCGACGGCGGTCTCGTCGAGGCCGTCCAGTCGATGGGCGGCAACATCTGGACTGTCGTACGCAAGGTCCTCGTGCCGGAGTCGCTGCCCTCGCTGATCTCCAGCACCACCACCACGATCGTCACGCTCATCGGCTACTCGGCGATGGCCGGCACGGTCGGCGCGGGCGGCCTCGGTGACATCGCGATCCGCTACGGCTACCAGCGCTTCGAGACCGATCTGATGTGGATCACCGTCGGCATCCTCGCCGTCGTCATCTCCGTCATCCAGTTCGCCGGTGACTACGCGGCCCGCAGGCTGCACCACCGCGGCGGCCACTCGGGCTCCGCCCCCAAGCTGCGGCTCCTGAAGCTCAAGACGTCGCCGTCCCAGGCTTCCTGAAGCCGAACCCGCACTCACCCCGCACACCCATCGCGGGGCGTACCACCCATGGAGAAAGGCACTTTTCGTGCGTAACACCGCCAAGATCACCACCGCTGTCCTCGCCACCGGAGCCCTCACCCTCGGGCTCTCCGCCTGCGGCTCCGACAAGGGCTCCGCCGCGGGCGACAAGGACGGCAAGCTCGTCGTCGCCGCGACCCCCACGCCGCAGGGCGAGATCCTCCAGTACGTCAAGAAGAACCTGGCGAAGAAGGCCGGGCTCGACCTCGACGTGCAGGAGTTCACCGACTACGTCACGCCGAACACCGCCGTCCAGCAGGGCGAGGTCTTCGCGAACTACTTCCAGCACAAGCCGTACCTCGACGACTTCAACAAGAAGAACGGCACGGACATCGTGCCCGTCCCCGGGGCCACGGTTCACCTGGAGCCGCTCGGCGTCTACTCGAAGAGCATCAAGAAGCTCGGTGACCTGAAGAACGGCGCCACCGTCGCCGTCCCGAACGACACCACCAACGAGGCCCGCGCGCTCAAGCTCCTCGAGGACAACGGACTCATCGAGCTCAAGAAGGGCGTCGGCTACGAGGCCACCCCCAAGGACATCTCGAAGAACCCCAAGAACCTCAAGTTCAAGGAGCTGGAAGCCCCCACGCTGCCCCGCAGCCTGGGTGACGTCGACGCCGCGGTGATCAACGGCAACTACGCCCTGGAGGCCAAGCCCGCGCTCAGCCCCGCCAAGGACGCCATCGTCGCCGAGTCCGCCAAGGGCAACCCCTACGGCAACTTCCTCGCCGTGAAGAAGGGCGACGAGAACGACCCGCGCGTGAAGAAGCTCGCCAAGCTCCTCACCTCGCCCGAGGTCAAGAAGTTCATCGACGACAAGTACGACGGCGCCGTCGTCGCGGCGTTCTGATCATGCGTACGTCCGTCATCGCCGCCGCGGCCGGGACCCTCGCCCTGACGCTGGGTCTCACCGCGTGCGGCGCGGGCTCGGACAGCGGTTCCGGCGGCGACAAGCTCGTCGTCGGGGCCACCCCGACGCCGGCCGGCGAAGTCCTCGCGTACGTCCAGAAGAACCTCGCGAAGAAGGCGGGACTCGACCTTCAGATCACGGAGTTCACGGACTACGTCTCGCCGAACACCGCGCTCCAGGAAGGCTCGCTCGACGCCAACCTGTACCAGCACACGCCGTACTTGGAGGACTTCAACAAGTCCAAGAAGACGGACCTGAAGGCGGTCACCGAGGTGTACCTGCCGCCGATGGGCGTGTACGCGAAGAAGCTGAAGGACGTCTCCGGGCTCCGTCCGGGCGCGACCGTCGGCGTTCCGAACGACACGACCAACGAGGGGCGGGCGCTCCAACTCCTCGCCTCCCAGGGTGTCATCGGGCTCAAGAAGGGCGTCGGCGGCACCGCGACGCCCGAGGACATCACGTCCAACCCGAAGAAGCTCACCGTCAAGGCGCTCGACCCGGCGCAGCTCCCGCGCTCGCTCGACGACCTCGACGCGGCCGTCATCAACAACAACTACGCGCTCGACGCCAAGCTCAGCCCCAAGAAGGACGCCATCCTTCTTGAGTCGCCCAAGGACAATCCGTACAACAACGTGCTCGCCGTCAAGAAGGGCAACGAGGACGATCCGCGGGTCAAGAAGCTGGCCGAGCTGCTCACTTCACCCGAGGTGAAGCGGTTCATCGAGGACAAGTACAAGGGCTCCGTCCTGCCCGTCGAAACGAGCTGACGCACAGTCCGTTTCCGCCCCCACCACGGGGTCCTCTCCTGATGAAGGAGCGGACCCCGTGGTGCGTCTGCGCGCCGACATGCTGCATGCTGGGCACTTCAGCAGGCCCGAGGGTTCCAGGTTACGGAGCAGCGCATGACAACCACCTTCCCCGACATCTCCATCAGCACGGAGCGGTTGGTGCTGCGCCCGTTCGAGGACGCCGACGTCTCCGCGTACGCGGAGATGATGAACGACGAGATGGTCACCGCCTGGACCTCCGCGCCCCAGCCCTACACCGAGGACGACGCCCGCGACTGGATCACCCGGGTCGCGCCCGCCGAGCGCATCGAGGGCCGCGGCATCGCCCTGGCCGTCACGGAGTTCCTCACCCAGCGCCTGGTCGGCATCGTGCAACTGCGGGACACCGACTGGCGGGTGCGCTCCAGCGAACTCAACTACGTCGTCGCCCCCTGGGCCCGCGGCGAGGGCTATGCCTCGGAGGCGGCGCTCGCCACCGCCCAGTGGCTCTTCAGCGACCAGCGCTTCGAGCGCATCGAGCTGCGCACGGCCGCCGACAACACCGCCGCCCAGCAGGTCGCGCAGAAGATCGGCTGCATCAGCGAGGGAGTCCTGCGGGGCGCCTGGATAGCGCGTACGAGGAACGGCGGGGATCCGTTCGGCGGCTGGATCGACGTCCGGACCGACCTCATCGTGTGGAGCCTGCTCCCCGAGGATCTGGAAGGAGTCGGCGAGCAGCTCGCGGACAGCGGGTTCAGCGCTTTCTCCGACTGGAACTGACCTCACGGCCTTGAACTGACCCCACAGCCCCGAACTGACCGCTCGGGCGTCTCGGGGCCCCACCAGGTACGCTCGCCCCTGGCCACACGCGGTTGCCCCCTACACGCGACGCCCGGCCCCCTCAGACGACCCGCGAGAACCCAGGAGACGGACGAAGATGGCCGACCGCGTCACGGTGATCGGCTGGGACGGTTCGCCGCTGACCGCGGCCGCGCGCTCGGCGCTCGGCGCCGCCACCCTCGTCGCGGGCGCCGCCCACCACCTGGCGCTCACCGAAGTCCCACCGTCCGCCGAAAGGATCCGCCTGGGCAGCGTGAGCCTGGCGGCCCGCCGCATCGCCGCCCACCGCGGCACCGCCGTGGTCCTCGCCGACGGAGACCCCGGCTTCTTCGGTGTCGTACGCACGCTTCGCGCCCCCGAATTCGGCCTCGAGGTCGAAGTGGTGCCCGCCGTCTCCTCCGTCGCCCAGGCCTTCGCCCGTGCCGGCATGCCCTGGGACGACGCCCAGGTCGTGGTCGCCCACCCGCGCACCCTGCGCCGCGCGGTGAACGTCTGCCGGGCCCACACCAAGGTCGCCGTCCTCACCTCGCCCGGTGCGGGCCCCGCCGAGCTCGGGCTGCTCCTCCAGGGCGTCCACCGCACCTTCGTGATCTGCGAGGAGCTCGGCACCGAGCGCGAACAGGTCACCGTCCTGACCTCGGACAAGGCCGCCGACCACACCTGGCGCGACCCGAACGTCGTCATCGTCATCGGCGGCCCGGTCGCGACCTCCGACACCGGCTGGATCGCGGGACGCGACCCGGGCACCCCGCGCGGGTGGGCGCTGCCCGCCCCCGCCTACGGCGGCGAGGCCCAGCTCGGCGAGGGCGAGAGCGACCGGCTGCGGGCCGCCCAACTCGCCCGCATCGGCCCCCGCGTGGGCGATCTGGTCTGGGACATCGGCTGCGGCAGCGGCGCCTTCACCGCGGAGGCCGCCCGCTTCGGGGCCGCCGTCATCGCGGTCGACGCCGACCCCGACGCCTGCGCCCGCACCACGGCGGTCGCCCGCCACTTCGGCGTCCAGCCGCAGATCGTGCACGGCACGGCGCCGTTCGTCCTCGAAGACCTTCCCGAGCCCGATGTCGTACGCGTCGGGGGCGGGGGAGCCGCGGTGGTCTCCGCCGTCGCCGACCGGCGCCCGGCGCGCATCGTGACGCACGCGTCGACGCGAGACGCGGCCGAACTCATCGGCAGGGACCTGACGGAGCACGGATACGCGGTGGAATGCGCCCTGCTCCAGTCCGTCGAACTCGACACGCGCGCGTGGACGGAGCGTGAGAGGACGGTCGTCTTCCTGCTCTGTGGACAGTTGCCCGATCGCGCCCCGTGACCCTGCCGCACCACGGTGCGGGGTAGGCTGGCCGATCGTTGTACCGCACCCGAGTGTCCGGCAAATAGTTGGTCAATGTCCGGAAAGCTCGCCCGTTTTGGGGGGTGTGTGGTACGGCAGGACCGGAGGGCGCGCAACGTGGCGCAGCCCACAGCGGGCCGTTGCGGATCAAGCCGCCGTGGCGGCTGGCCGACCGGGACAATGCCTGTTGTCCGTATGCGGTTCGTGCCGCGCGGCGCGCACGCTCGTTGAGAATGACGGGCGGTTGGTGCGCCGCTCCGGGCAATGGGGCTTCCCCGGCCTAAGGCTGAGGGGCGGTCGAAGAAGCACTAACCGATGGGCGAGGGGTTACGCATGACCGACACCGGCCAGGTCCCGGGCGAGGGACTGCCGGAGAACGCAGGCATGGTGGAGCAGCCGGGCGTCCCCGCCCCGGATGCGTACACCTTCCTCGACCCCTCCGAGAGTCCCGCCGCGAACGTCGCCCCCGCCGACGATGACGACCTGCTCCTCATGCCGGGTGCCCAGGGCGCCTGGAGCGAGCCGCAGTCGGCTCCGCCGCAGCAGGCAGGCCCCGGTCAGCCGGTGGCCGCCCAGCACGGGGGTGCCCAGGGCGGGACCGCGCAGCACGGCGTCGCTCAGCCGGTGGGTGCGCAGCCCGGGGGTGCCCAGCATGCGGCGGTCGCGCAGGGACTGGGCCAGCCTGTGGGTGACCCTTCCCTGGCGAATCAGTACGTGGCCGGTCAGCCGGTGGGTGCTCACGCGGCCGACCCCTCGGCCGACCCCTCCCTGGCGGAACAGTCCGTCGGCGGCCAGTCTGTCGGCGGCCGGCACTCCGCCGATCAGTCGCTGGGCGGCCAGCACCTCGTCGGCCAGCACGCCGCCGGCCCGCAGGCCGCCGCCCAGCAGTCGGTCGGGCAGCCGCAGGCCATGCACCAGCCGGGCCCGCACGAGACGGCCGGGCGCGACAGCGGCTCGGTCGACCTGAACGGCGTCCAGCTGCCCGGCGCGCCCACGCCGGCGCCCGCCTCGCACCCCGGCCCCTCCCGCCGCCCGCTCCACCGGGGTCCTTCGGGTCCCGCGGTGCCCGACGGCACGGGGAGTCCCGTACGTTCGCTCGCCGACCGCGGCCCGGCCGGTGCGCCGCAGCACGCCGTGCCCATGCGGCACGCGGGGCCGCCGACCGTGGGGCCCGAGTACCTCGACATCCCGCGAGACGAGGAAGGGGTGCTGCCGGGTCCGCAGCTCGGTGAGATCACGCCGCAGGGCGCGACGCCGTGGACGACTCAGCCGCAGCACTCCGAGCCGCCGCAGCCGGTCCAGCACTCCCAGTCTTCTCAGGACGTGCAGGACGTGCAGGACGTGCAGGACGTGCAGGACGAGCAGGGCGCGCAGTCCATGCCGGTCGCGCAGCCCGTCGTACCAGCAGAAACGGTCGTCCCGGACGCCACACCCGCAGCTGAGGGCGCACCCGTAACACCCGTGACCCCCGTATCAGAGGTCGCACAGGGCACGCAGGACGCACAGAGCTCGCAGGACGTACAGGCGACGCAGGACGCTCTCGCCGGTGAGGCCCCGCAGCCCGCCCCGGCCACAGAGCTGCCCCAGCCCGTGGCGACGCCCGCCGCCACCCCTGCCTCCGAGACGCCCGCGGCCGCCTTCCCGCAGGCCGCGGAGGCCGTCGACCCCGCGATCGCGCAAGGCGCCGAGGCTGACGACCAGTTCGCGCACGCGGTGGCCGACGCCGGGCAGCCCGCGTTCGCCGTGGACGCCGGGCAGCCGTCGGCCGCGGACCCGTCCGCGCACGCCCCGGAAGCGAGCCAGGAGCTCCCGCCCGTCGCCGATGCCGAGCAGCCGTCCGTGAACGGTCGGCCCGCACACGCGTCCGCTTCCGGCCAGCCGCAGTTCGCCATGGCCGGCGCGCAGCCCTGGTCGGACGCGCCGCTCGCGGCCGCCGGGCACACGGTCCAGGGCCCGCACATTCCGCAGGCCCCGCAGCACGCGGAAGCGCCCGTGGCCCAGGTGCCCCAGGGCGAGGGACTCCCCGGCGGCCCGAACCAGCCCTACGCGGAGCCCCAGGCGCCCGCGCCCCTCGGCCAGTTCGTGCCGGTCGAGGGCTCGGTGCCGACCACGCCCCACCTGGCACCGACACCGCCGCAGGCCCTGTCCGTGCCCCCGGAGCACTTCGAGGCCCCGCAGCCCGAGGCCCCCGATGCGCAGCCGGAGCCGGTCGCCGAGGCCGGCGCCCTCGCACCTGAGGTCGCGCCGGACGCCGTAGCGGCAGCCGAGGCCCCGGAGGCGCCGGTCGCCCCGGAGGCCCCTGAGGCCGCCGAAGCCCAGGAGCCCGCGGCTCTCGTCGAAGCCGCCCAGGCCCCCGAGCCCGCGTCCCCGCAGCCCGCGGCCACCGTGCCCGCGCCGCGTGACGGCGGAGAGCCCGCGGCGGCAACTCCCGCACCGGACACGGCAGAAGAGGCCGTGGCCGAGGCGCCCGTACCGACGGAGACGGCAGCCGAAGCCGTGCCCGTCGCCGTGGGCGACGCACCCGCCGAAGCGGAGGCGGCGGCAGTGGTCGAGGCCCCCGAAGCCGCCGACCCGGCACAAGCCGTGGACGAGGCGCTCCCCTCGGAGCCGGTCGACGAGCAGGAGCCGCTCCAGGAGCCCGAGCCGGTCAAGGAGGCGGAGGCGCCCGCCGCCCCCGCGGCGCCCGCCGCCCCCGCCTACGACGACGCCGAGCGCGAAGCCGTCCTGCGCGTCATGCGCGAACGCCGCGACATCCGCAACGGCTTCCGCAGCGACGCCATCCCGCACGAGGTCCTGCTCCGCGTCCTGGAGGCGGCCCACACGGCACCCTCCGTGGGCCACTCCCAGCCCTGGGACTTCGTCGTCATCCGCTCGGCGGAGACGCGCCGCACCATGCACGAGCTGGCCATGCGCCAGAAGGACGCGTACGCCAAGTCGCTCCCCAAGGGCCGCGCGAAGCAGTTCAAGGAACTGAAGATCGAGGCGATCCTCGACACCCCGGTGAACATCGTCGTCACCGCCGACCCGACCCGCGGCGGCCGCCACACCCTCGGCCGTCACACGCAGCCGCAGATGGCGCCGTACTCCTCGGCCCTCGCCGTCGAGAACCTCTGGCTCGCGGCGCGCGCCGAGGGCCTCGGCGTCGGCTGGGTCAGCTTCTTCGACGAACGCGAGATGGTCAGGACCCTCGGCCTGCCCGAGCACCTCGAAGTGGTGGCCTATCTCTGTGTCGGATACGTCGACGAGTTCCCCGAGGAGCCCGAGCTGATGCAGGCAGGCTGGTCCAAGCGCCGCCCGCTCTCGTGGGTCGTCCACGAGGAGACGTACGGCCGTCGCGCCCTGCCCGGCGAGGACCCGAGCGACCTCCTCGCGGAGACCGTCTCCAACATCCGCCCGCTGGACGCCAAGGCGCTCGGCGAGGCGTGGGAGCGGCAGAAGCGCATGACGAAGCCGCCGGGCGCGCTCGGCATGCTGGAGATCATCTCCGCGCAGCTCTCGGGCCTGTCCCGGCAGTGCCCGCCGCCGATCCCGGAGCCCGCGGCCGTCGCGATCTTCGCGGGCGACCACGGTGTGCACGCCCAGGGCGTCACCGCCTGGCCCCAGGAGGTGACCGCGCAGATGGTCGCCAACTTCCTCGGCGGCGGCGCGGTCTGCAACGCCTTCGCCAACCAGGTGGGCGCCGAGGTCTGCGTCATCGACGTGGGCGTGGCAAGCGAACTCCCGGCCACCCCCGGCCTGTTGCCCCGCAAGATCCGCGCGGGCACGGCGGACATGACCACCGGCCCGGCCCTGAGCCGCGAGGAGGTCAAGGCCGCCGTCGAGGTGGGCATCGAGACCGCCCGCGACCTGGTGGCAGCGGGGAACAAGGCCCTGCTCACCGGCGAGATGGGCATCGCGAACACCACGGCCTCCGCGGCCCTCATCTCCGTCTACACGGACACCGACCCGGGCGAGGTCACCGGCCGCGGCACCGGCATCAACGACGAGATGCACAGCCGCAAGGTCGACGTCGTGCGTCGCGCGCTCGAACTGCACCAGCCCGACCCGGCCGACCCGATCGGCGTCCTCGCGGCCATCGGCGGCCTGGAGCACGCGGCGATGGTGGGGCTCCTGCTGGGCGGCGCGTCCCTTCGTACGCCCGTGATCCTGGACGGCGTGAGCGCGGGCGCGGCGGCCCTGGTCGCCCGCGCCATCGCCCCCGAGGTCCTCGCGGCCTGCATCGCGGGTCACCGCAGCGCGGAACCGGGCCACGTGGCGGCCCTCAACAAGCTGGGCCTGCGCCCCTTGGTCGACCTGGACCTGCGCCTGGGCGAGGGCACCGGCGCCCTCCTGGCCCTGCCGGTGGTCCAGAGCGCGGCCCGCGCGATGCACGAGGTGGCCACGTTCGACTCGGCAGGAGTAACCGAGAAGTAGCACCCGCGTTTGTGGGCAGGCGTTCCGCAGGGCGGAACGGGTGGGCACAAACGCCCACGGCCCGCAGACGAACTGGGGCCCGGGGCGAAGCCCCGTTTTCGGGAAGGGGTGGGCTGGGGGAGAGAACCCCACCCCACCCCAGCCATACTGAACCCGCACGTCAAAGCATCAGCGCAGCCGCCCCACCGTCGCAGCGGCACCCGCAAAGCCCAGCGCCCCGCACGAGGAGCCCTCCGCCATGGCCGAAAGCCCCGCCTACCCCGTAGGCCTCCGCCTCACCGCCCGCCGCACGGTCGTGCTCGGCGGCGGCCAGGTGGCCCAGCGCCGCCTCCCCGCCCTGATCGCGGCGGGCGCCGACATCCTCCTCGTGTCGCCGACGGCGACCCCCTCCGTGGAGGCGATGGCGGACGCGGGCGAGATCACCTGGGAGCGCCGCCGCTACGAGCACGGCGACCTCAAGGACGCCTGGTACGCCCTCATCGCCACCAGCGACCCCGATGCCAACACGGCGGCCTCCGCGGAAGGGGAGGCGCACCGAGTCTGGTGCGTCCGCTCCGACGACGCCGACGCCGCCACCGCCCTGACGCCCGCTACGGGCCGTTCCGCGGGCGTCACGGTCGCCGTCCTCACCACGGACATCCACGACCGCGACCCGCGCCGCACCGCCGCCATCCGCGACGCGCTCGTCGAGGGCCTGAGCGACGGCACCCTCGTGGCGCGCCAGCACCGCACCCGCACCCCCGGCGTCGCGCTCGTCGGCGGCGGCCCGGGCGACCCGGACCTCATCACGGTCCGCGGCCGTCGTCTGCTCGCCGAGGCGGACGTGGTCATCGCCGACCGGCTCGGCCCCCGCGACCTGCTCGACGAACTCCCTTCGCACGTCGAGGTGATCGACGCCGCGAAGATCCCGTACGGCCGGTTCATGGCCCAGGAAGCCATCAACAACGCCCTCATCGAGCACGCGAAGCAGGGCAAGTCGGTCGTCCGCCTGAAGGGCGGCGACCCCTTCGTCTTCGGGCGCGGCATGGAAGAGGCCCAGGCGCTCGCCGAGGCGGGCATCTCCTGCACGGTGGTCCCCGGCATCTCCAGCTCGATCTCCGTGCCCGGCGCCGCCGGCATCCCCGTCACGCACCGCGGGGTCGCCCATGAGTTCACCGTGGTCAGCGGCCACGTGGCCCCCGACGACGAGCGCTCCCTCGTTGACTGGCCGTCCCTGGCCAAGCTGCGTGGCACCCTCGTGATCCTGATGGGCGTGGACAAGATCGGCAGGATCGCCGAGACGCTCGTCGCGCACGGCAGGGCGCCCGAGACCCCCGTCGCCCTGATCCAGGAGGGCACCACCGCCGCCCAGCGCCGCGTGGACGCCACCCTCTCCACCGTCGCCGCCGAGGTCGCGGCCCACGAGGTGAAGCCCCCCGCGGTGATCGTCGTCGGCGACGTGGTGAACGTGGGTCCTGACAGCCCCGCGTAACCACACCGAGCCCTCGCGTAACCACCGGTAACCCAACCCGCTCCCAGGCGTTGGCACCACACCCAGGACAAGGCAGTATCACCCTGTGGCTGATCTCATCACCGTCGACGACCCCACCGACCCGCGCCTGCGCGACTACACGGGCCTGACCGACGTCGAGCTGCGCCGCAGGCGCGAGCCCGCCGAGGGTCTCTTCATCGCCGAGGGCGAGAAGGTGATCAGGCGCGCCAAGCAGGCGGGCTACGAGATGCGCTCGATGCTGCTCTCCGCGAAGTGGGTCGACGTCATGCGGGACGTCATCGACGAGGTCCCGGCCCCGGTGTACGCGGTCAACCCCGACCTGGCCGAGCAGGTCACCGGCTACCACGTGCACCGCGGAGCCCTCGCCTCGATGCAGCGCAAGCCGCTGCCGACGTCGGACGAACTCCTCACCCGGGCGCGCCGCGTCGTCGTCATGGAGTCGGTCAACGACCACACCAACATCGGTGCGATCTTCCGCAGCGCGGCCGCACTCGGCATGGACGCGGTCCTGCTCTCACCGGACTGCGCCGACCCCCTCTACCGCCGCTCGGTGAAGGTCTCCATGGGTGCGGTCTTCTCCGTGCCCTACGCCCGCCTCGAATCCTGGCCCAAGGGCCTGGAGGGCGTACGCGAGGCGGGCTTCAACCTCCTCGCGCTCACCCCGGACGAGAAGGCGAAGACCTTGGACGAGGCGGCGCCCCACCGCATGGACCGGGTCGCGCTGATGCTCGGCGCGGAGGGCGAAGGCCTCACCACGAAGGCCCTGATGGCGGCCGACGAATGGGTCCGCATCCCGATGGCCCACGGCGTGGACTCCCTGAACGTGGGGGCGGCGGCCGCGGTCGCGTTCTACGCGGTGGCGACGGGCCGCCCTCAGCTCTGAGGGTCCGGCCCGGAGTCGTGCCGCTCGCTCTGGATCTGACTCTGCTGTACGCCGTGCCCATCGTGCACGTCGCCGCCGCCGAGCCCGCGCGCGGGCCCCTGGCACCCCTGCGCCGCCGCGATCCCGAGGGCCACGAGCAGCGTCACGACCACGAACACGAAGAGCCGCTGCCGCAGCAGCCGCGGATTGGCGGGCCGCCGCGCGCCGCCGGAACGTGTCGTGTTCCGGGACTGCGCGGGACGTGAGCCGGACCGCGAGGAACTGGACCCCGGCCGCGAGGAATTCGGCCGCGAGGAACCCGTGCGGGATGAACCCGTGCGCGAGGAGCCGGTCCGCGAGGAACTCGGCCGCGGCGGGGGAGTGCCCTGCGGATGACGCCGCTGGGTGTGCTGGTCCGCGTACTCCTGGGCCATCCGCCCCGTCGGCCGGTCCTGGTCCTGCCGGGGCGCGGGCGGCCGCGGCTCGGTCAGGCCCTGTGCCTCACGGGCCGCGATCTCCTTGAGCCTGAGCGACAGTTGGAGCGTGCTGGGGCGCTCTGCCGGGTCCTTGGCCAGGCAGGCCCTGATCAGCGGGGCGAGCGCGTCCGGGACACCGCCGAGCTGCGCCTCCTCGTGGACGACGCGGTAGAGCATGACCTCTGAACTGCCGTGCCCGAAGGGCGAGTCCGCCATCCCGGCGTACGCGAGGGTGGCGCCGAGGGCGAACACGTCCGTGGCGGGCGTGACGGCGGCACCGCGCACCTGCTCGGGCGCGAGGAAGCCGGGCGAACCGACGGCGGTGCCCACATGGGTCAGCGTCGATGCGCCGGTGGCCCAGGCGATGCCGAAATCGATGATCCGCGGCCCCTTCGGGGACAACAGGATGTTCGACGGCTTCAGGTCGCGGTGCACGACACCGGCTTCATGTACGGCGACGAGCCCTTCGGCGAGCGCCGATCCGACGACCGCCACGTCGGCCGCGGAGAGCGGCCCCTCGGCGGCGACCTTGTCGTGCAGGGACGGGCCGGGAACGTACTGCGTGGCGAACCACGGCCGGTCGGCGTCGAGATCGGCGGCGACGAGCCGCGCGGTGCAGCCACCGCGGATCCGCCGGGCGGCGGACACCTCCCGCGCGAAGCGCGACCGGAACTCCTCGTCCTCCGCCAGGTCGGGCCGGATCACCTTCAGGGCGACGCGCTGCCCCCGCCGGTCCGACCCCAGGTAGACGACCCCCATGCCGCCGGCGCCCAGCCGCCTGTGCAGTCTGAACGAGCCGACGACACGCGGGTCCTCGCGCCGGAGCCGCATCATCGCCATGTCCATCCCCGCTGCCCGGTCCGTTGTCGTGCCACAGCTTACGTTTCCGTGGCCGGGCAGGTGCAGAGGCCGCGCCCTCACGGCCCGACCGATTGTCAGTGCCGGGTGGGAAACTTGAAGAGTGGTCAGGGGCACGGGGGTGGGCGGCCGTTGTGGGGGGCGCCGTTCCCAACCGTCCATCGCTGAAGGGGGATTGATCCCGTGAAGGGTGATCGCGGGGAGATAGTCGTGGACGCCGGGGACACGACACGGACGTATGAGGTGGTGGCGAGCCGGGCGGGCCGCCGGGTGGAGACGGCGGTGCGCAGAGGGGTGGTCGAAGTGAGCGAAGTCACCCGCTGGGGGTCCCCCCGCGCCCTTCAGGCAGCGGGGGAGGGTCGGTCGTGCGGACCGCGCGGTTCATGGCGACGCGCGTCCTGGCCCTGGTCGAGCAGCCCATCCCCCGGGAGGACACATCCGAGCAGGCCGCCCGCCCCCTCCGGGAAGACCCTGAGACCTAGGACCCCGTCTCCACCCATGGGAGTACATGACCGACGATCGGTCATCCTCCGGGAGGCCCGGCAATCGGTACGAGGGCATGACGACCGAGACCCCCGGCACACCTAGATTTGAGGTCAAGCGGCGGGTGCAGCACTCGTCCCCCGAGGTCAGACACCCGCCGCTGCCAAATTCATACAGACTCGGTCAGGAGAGGAACCATGGCGGACACGGCACCGCGGGCAATGGTCCGCACGCAAGGACGGAAGGCCTTCGCCTCGTTCGGCGTTCGCCCGTCCGGCACGCGCCACCCCCTGGTGGCGACGGCCATGGTTCTTCCTCTGGCGGCCCTGCTGGTGGTCGTCTTCGGCGGCTGGGAAGCAGTGGTCACACAGGCGTCGTCCGTGGGCGTGATGCTGGGGCGCTGAGCGGCGCCCCAGGCCCGGATGAGCGGTCCGGGCGGGGACATCCGGCCAGGAAACCCCGTGGGGACGGGGGTGCGGCGGACGGCACGAGAAATGCCCGCGCAGCTGGGGAGCTGCGCGGGCACTTCTTTGCCTCCGGCGTACGGGAATCACGGCTCGCGGCAGCTTTGCGCACCCCTGTCACCGACTCCGCCGCGCTCGTCCTCGAACGCCGGACGGGCTGGAGATCCGGCCCGCGTACGCTCACGGGGAACACCGATCGACGCACGCCGGGGGACCCGTGACCGCCTTGCTGTCCGCGCTGACCGCCAAGGTCCGCCACACAGCCCACCGCACCCCGCTCGCTTGCGCCTGCGCCCCTGATGCCGTCTTGGCGGACCGGGACGACGCCACGGTCGTCCGGCACGGCGACACCGTCGCCAAGGCCCACGCCCCCGGTACGGACCCCACCGAGCTCACGGCCCGGCTGAAAGTCGCCGCCGCCCTGAGCGGCACCCTGCTTCCTCCGCTGGGCGATGCGGCCGTCCCGCTCGACGGCCGCCTGGTCACCTTCTGGCCGGCCGGCACCCCGGTGGATCGGGACGACCCCGACGCCGCCCCCTGGGAAGCCGCCGCCACCCTCCTCGCCCGCCTGCACGCCACGTCCCCGGCCGAACTCCCGCACCCGCTCCCGGACATGCGCGGCCCCACGAAGGCCGCACGGGCGATGACGCGGATGCGGGACGCGGGAGCGCACCCCGCGGCCGCCCCCGTCGAGCGGGCCTGGGCCACGCTCCCCGCCTGGGCCCGGGCCGAGGCCCCGGCCCCCCTCCCCAAGCTCCTGTGCCACGGTGACCTGCACCTGGGCCAGCTGGTCCGCACCCCCGAAGGACGCTGGCTGCTCATCGACGTCGACGACCTCGGCCTCGGCGACCCCGGCTGGGACCTGGCCCGCCCCGCGGCCTGGTACGCCTGCGGCCTCCTGGCCCCGGACGAATGGACCCGCTTCCTCACCGCCTACCGCGCGGCACGCGGGCCCGCGGTCCCGGCGGACGGCGCGGACCCCTGGCCCGCCCTCGACGTACCGGCCCGCGCCCTCACCGCGCAGACCGCGGCCCTCGCCGTCGCCAAGTCCGTCAGGGAGAACCGGCCACTCGACGAGATCGAGCAGGCGGTGGTCGACGCCTGTGATCGAATGGCGGCCCTCCCGCCGGAGTTGGCGCCCACCACCACGAAGTAGGGTGCAACGCACCGAAGCCGGGCAGAGATCCGGCCAAGCATTCACGACCGGCGAGGAGTTGAGCCGACCATGCAGTGTCCCAAGTGCCATGCACCGATGCACACGTACAACCGCAATGGCGTCCAGATCGAGCAGTGCAGCGGTTGCCGCGGGATATTCCTCGACTACGGCGAGCTCGAGGCCCTGAGCCGGGTCGAGTCCCAGTGGGGCGGCCAGCAGGCCCCGCCCCCGCCGCCCGCCCCGCAGGCGTACCCGGCCGCTCCCGCCCCGCAGTGGGGCGCTCCCCAGCACGGTGCCCCCCACGGCGGCCACCACGGCGGTCACGGTGGGCACTACGGCCACAACAAGCGTCACAAGAGCTTCGGGCACATGCTCTTCTCCTCCTGACCGGAGGAACGACGAAGCCCCCGGCCGTGGGAACGGCCGGGGGCTTCGTGCGGATGGTGCGCGATACTGGGATTGAACCAGTGACCTCTTCCGTGTCAGGGAAGCGCTCTCCCGCTGAGCTAATCGCGCGGGTCAACCTGCGTGTGATGCGTACTGCGTGCGCGATACTGGGATTGAACCAGTGACCTCTTCCGTGTCAGGGAAGCGCTCTCCCGCTGAGCTAATCGCGCGGGACGGTCCCACACCATACGGGACCAGGGGTTTTTCAGTTCTGCGTGCGCGATACTGGGATTGAACCAGTGACCTCTTCCGTGTCAGGGAAGCGCTCTCCCGCTGAGCTAATCGCGCTTGGAGGTGGAGACGGGATTTGAACCCGTGTAGACGGCTTTGCAGGCCGTTGCCTCGCCTCTCGGCCACTCCACCAGGAGTGCGGGGGTTCGGGAAGATCCCCCACTTCCTGCGAGCGGACGACCAGGTTCGAACTGGCGACCTCAACCTTGGCAAGGTTGCGCTCTACCAACTGAGCTACGTCCGCTTGTCTTTCCCGGCCCGCTTGCGCGTCCCGGCGACGTGTTGAACTCTAGCGGATTCCTGGGCCAGTACAAAAACGCGTTTGCGCAGCGTGCTGCGCTGTCACCGGCCCGGGGCGCCACCAGGACACCGGTCATAGACTCACAGGCGTGCACAGCGCCCCTCAGATGTCCTCCCGGCCCCCCTCCGGGGCGGCCCAGCCCATGGCGCGCTTCGGCGGCCTGCTCGCGACCGGCCTCAGGGACGTGACCAGCGATCCCTCGGCCCTGGACTCCCGCGGTTTCTGGGCGGTCTCCGCGAGCTTCGAGGGCGAACTGGTCTGCGCCCGCTTCGACGACGTACGCGAGGAGCCGGTGCCCGCTCCGGTGCCGGGGGCCTGGCGGGGTCCCGCCGCCGGTGACTGGACGTCGTCGCTCGACCGCGCCGCGTACGTGGACGGGGTGCGGCGGGTGCGCGAACACATCGCGGCGGGCGACGTCTATCAGGCGAACCTCTGCCGCGTGCTGTCCGCGCCGGTTCCGGACGGCCCGGAGGGTGTGGACGTCGACGCCCTGACCGCGCTCCTCGCGCGCGGCAACCCCGCTCCGTACGCCGGAACGATCCGGCTGCCCGAGCACGGGCTGGAGATAGCGACGGCGTCACCGGAGCTGTTCCTGCGGCGCGAGGGCCGCGTCGTCGAGTCGGGGCCGATCAAGGGCACGGGCCGCACCGAGGCGGATCTCCTGGAGAAGGACTACGCCGAGAACGTCATGATCGTGGACCTCGTCCGCAACGACCTCGGGCGGATATGCGTGACCGGCTCCGTGACGGTCCCCGACCTGTGCGTGATCGAGAAGCACCCCGGGCTCGTCCACCTCGTCTCCACCGTCCGGGGCGAGCTGGGCCCCGACGCCGGCTGGCCCGAACTCTTCGCCGCCGCCTTCCCGCCCGGTTCCGTCACCGGCGCCCCCAAGTCCAGCGCCCTGCGCATCATCGACGCCCTGGAGACCGCGCCCCGCGGCCCGTACTGCGGCGGCATCGGCTGGGTCGACGCCGACCGGGGGACCGGCGAACTGGCCGTCGGCATCCGCACCTTCTGGTTCGACCGCGCGCGGGGCGTGCTGCGGTTCGGCACCGGCGCGGGGATCACCTGGGGCTCGGACCCCGAGGGGGAGTGGCGGGAGACCGAGCTGAAGGCGGAAAGACTGCTGGCGGTAGCGTCGGGAGCGTACGAAGTGAGTGGAGGAACCCTTCAGTGAAGATCTGGCTCAACGGTGGCCTGCAGGACATCGAGACCGCCCGCGTCTCCGTGCTCGACCACGGACTGACCGTCGGCGACGGAATCTTCGAGACGGTGAAGTCGGTCCAGGGGCGGCCCTTCGCGCTGACCCGGCACCTGGACCGGCTCGCCCGTTCGGCACGCGGCCTCGGCCTGCCCGAGCCGGACCTCGACGAGGTGCGCGCGGCCTGCGCCGCCGTTCTCGACGCCAACCCGCTGCCGCTCGGACGGCTGCGCATCACGTACACCGGAGGTCTCTCGCCGCTCGGCTCGGACCGTGGTGACCAGGGGCAGACCTTTGTCGTCGCCGTCGGCGAGGCCGGCAGGCGCTCCGACACGACCGCCGTGATCACGGTGCCGTGGACCCGCAACGAGCGCGGCGCCCTGACCGGCCTGAAGACCACGTCGTACGCCGAGAACGTCGTCGCCCTCGCGCGCGCCCGCGAGGAGGGCGCTTCGGAGGCGCTGTTCGCCAACACGGTGGGGCAGCTGTGCGAAGGCACGGGATCGAACGTCTTCGTCGTGCTCGACGGCGAGATCCACACGCCGCCGGTCGCCTCCGGGTGTCTGGCGGGCATCACGCGCGCGTTGGCCGCCGAGTGGACGAACGCGCGCGAGACCGATCTACCGCTCGACGTCCTGGACCGTGCCGACGAGGTGTTCCTGACCTCGACACTCCGTGACGTCCAGGCCGTGCGGCGGATCGACGGGCGCGAACTGCCGGGCGCGCCGGGTCCGGTGACCGCCAAGGCGATGCGGGTCTTCGACGAGCGGGCGGCGGACGACCTCGACCCGTGAACCGGTCGGGCCAGAGGGCCCAACTGCTGGCAATCCTGATGACGCACGAGCCGCAGGGCGGGTAGAACACCACTGATGACCACGACCCTGCGGCCGACCGGGCCGCTTCAGCAGAGCGCTGACGGCGCGAAGTCACGCACGTACGAAGTGCGCGTGAACAGCCGTCCTGTGGGCGGGATAGAACTCGCCACGCACGCCGTGTTCGGCCCCGGTGTCGCCGAGATGCGCGATCTGAGCATCAAGGAACCCGACCGCAGACGCGGCCGCGCCACCGTCGCCGTGCTCGCCGCCGAGGAGGTGGTGCGCGGCTGGGGCTGCGAGCGGATCGAAGTGGCCGTGCCCGCCGAGGCCGCGGCGGCCCACCGCCTCGCCGTGTCCCTCGGCTACCAGGAGCGCAACCGCCACATGGTCAAGCCCCTGAGCGCCGAGCCGCCCGCGCTGCCGCCGGGCATCGAGGGGCGGGAGATGACCGAGGACGAGTACGAGGTGTGGCTGGCCCGCGAGAAGGAGGACTACGCCCAGACGTGGATCGAGCGCGGCGTCCCGGAGGCGGAGGCGCGCGCCAAGTCCGACGCGGACCACGCCGACCACCTGCCGCAGGGCCTCGCGACCCCCGGCACCAGCCTCAGCGTGCTGACACAGGAGGGCACGAAGGTCGGCACCCTCTGGCTCGCGCTGCGCGACGGCGACGCGTTCGTCTTCGACGTCGAGGTCGACGAGGAGCACCGCGGACGCGGCCACGGCCGCTCCCTGATGCTCCTCGCGGAGACCCAGGCCCGTGCGGTGGGCCTGACCCGCATGGGCCTCAACGTCTTCGCGGGCAACACCCCGGCCCTGCGCCTGTACGAGTCGCTCGGCTACGAACCGGTCATGTACTACGTCTACAAGCAGCTGCTCTAGGAACCGTGCTGCCCGGAGGCCGCGAGCAGGAGGTCCGTGATCTCCTCGACCCGCTCGAGCAGGCCGTCCTGGCTCTTCCCGCCGTCGAGGCGCTCGCCCCCGATGACGTACGTCGGTGTCCCGGTGACGCCGATCGCCTTGCCCTCGGCCTGGTCTGCATCGACGATCAGCATGTGGCGTCCGTCGACGAGGGCGGTGTCGAACTCCTCGGCGTCCAGGCCCAGTTCACGGGCCACCTCGACCAGGAAGGGTTCGCCCTTGCGGGTCAGCTCCTCGGCCCGGCCGAGCACGGCCTCGACGTACGGCCAGCCCTGCCCCTGCTCGAAGGCCTCCTCGGCGGCCTGGGCGGCGGCGAAGGCGTGCTTGTGCTTCTCGAGGGGGAAGTGCCGAAGGCGCAGCTCGACGCGGTCGCCGTAGCGGTCGCGGAGCGTGCGTACGTCGTCGAGGGCGGTCCGGCAGTCCGGGCACTCCAGCTCGCACCAGATGTCGATGACGAGGGGACCGGTGGGGGCGGCGGGGGCAGAGTCGCTCATGGGCCCCAGTCTTCCAGCCCCGCGACCGGCTCCCAACCGGGGCCCGGGACGCCGACCGGAACCTGCGGAGGAGACCTGACCCTGATATGTCCCTGAAGTCCGCTCGGGGCGTGGCCTGTGGGGGGCCACCCGGTGCAGGATGGAAGGGCGACAGTGTCACCGTCTACGCCCGCACGCCCGCACGCCTGGAGGACCGGATGATTGCCGAGACCGTCTGTTCCGCCGTATCCGCGGCCGGCCTCGGCATCGCCGCGATCACGGCCTATCGCAAGCGTTTCCTCGCGGCGACGCGCCTCGCCGCCTATTCCCTGGTCCCGGTGGGCCTGGTGATGACCGGTGTCGTGGGATGGCTGGCCGACACCGCCTTCAGCATGAAGGCCTGGGCGGGCTTCGGCGTGCTCGGCGTCGCCTGGCTGCTCTTCATGATCACCCGCGCCGTGGAGCGCCGCTCCGGCGGCACCCGCAAGGAGCGCAAGGCCGCGAAGGCGGCCCAGCGCGAGGCGGTGGCCCCCGCGGCGTCCGCGCCCTCCCTGGGCCAGGGCGCCCGCCCGGCCGCCCAGCCCGCGGCCCAGCCGAAGGCGGCCGCGCCCAAGGAGGACTTCAGCGACATCGAGGCCATCCTGAAGAAGCACGGCATCTGACGGAGCACGGCACCTGACGGGAGGGGCTCCCGCCCCGCAGGTCAGCCGCCCAGCCGCACCTTCGCGATCACGTTCACGCCCTCGACCCACTCCACCGACGCGTTCGCACACCTCACCGCGCGCCCTCTTCCGGGGAACGCGGGGTCGGGCAGGGCCAGACCCACGCGATGCGGTCCGCGCGCCCCGGCGGGCACCGCGAGCTCTCCGCTCACGGTGGCCACGGCAGGCCCCGAGTGGTCGTCCCCGGTCTCCGCACGCCCCTGCGGCCGCCAGTCCCGCCAGTCCGCCCCGGTGTCCGTGGAGGCCACCGTCCGCCCGTCCGCGTCCAGGAGCACGAGCCGGACGGGACGCGGGTGCTTCGGCGCCGCGAAGCCGCGGTTGACCACGTCGACCTGCACGGGAAGGCGGCCGCGCCGGGCGGCGGAGAGGTCGTGGCGAGCCTCGCGCACCTCGATCCGGTAGCCCAGGTGATCCCGCAGATACTCGAACTGCGTGCGCGCCACCGGCCGCCCGTCACGCCCCCGGAAGTAGCCGTCCGAGACCGGAAGCAGCGCGTCCACCGTCTGTCGCTCGGTGAGCTCCGCCGTCTTCCAGGCGGGGACGGTCACCGTGGCGTTGTGCACCAGGGAGAGGCTGTCGAACCGGAGCGTCTGGAGCCGCCGCGCGGCGGCCACCCCGGGGATGACGGTGCTCCACGCGTACGGATCCGTGCTCTGCCCCTTGTCCCACGGCATCTCCCCGTCCATCATCCGCGTCCGCGAGACGTCGAGATAGCTGGGCCAGCCCGGGTTGCCGGGGACGTAGTAGTCCCACTCGCCCTCGCCGAGCGTCACGTAGTCGTTGTGGAAACCGATCCGGTCCAGGATCGCCCTGTTGGTGATCATGTCGCGCTTCTCGGCGTAGCGGACCTGGGTGTGCAGTCCCGGCGGCAGCGCTTCGACGAGGCTCGTCATGATGGCGGTGACGGCGTCGGGGTAGGTCTCGTGGGCGTAGTGACTGCCGTGCCACTCGCCCCACGTGCCGAGGAAGCCGGCCTGCCAGACGGCCACCACATCGCTGTTGCGCGCGACGACCGGCGCCAGCTGTCCGATGTGGCGCTGGATGTCCTGCACGGTGTAGCGACGGTTCTCCCGCACTCCGTCGTCGTACACGAAGCGCAGGACCGCCGCGTATCCCTTGCGGCGCAGCCCGCGCAGGACGCTCTCGATGTTGTCGAGCGCGCTCGGCGGGATCGTGGAGGTCGCGAAGTCCCAGAGGTAGAAGTACAGCTGGGTGAGGTTCGCGCCGGGGCCGTACTCGCGCTCCAGGAGATCGAGCGTCCGCGCGGAGTCGGGGGAGTGGTCCTGTTCGTTCGGCCAGGGGCTCGTGAGGTCCACGGCGTTGTACGACATCTCGTATCGGAACCCGCGGCGGGGATTGGCCAGCGGGGCACGGCCCGCCGGGTCGTCGGGGCGGATGCCGCGGTGGGGGACCCGGTGCCAGGCGGCCGAGGGGGCGCCGGATGCGGAGGGCGCCGTGGCGAGCGGCGTGAGCGCTGCCGCGGTCGCGCCGAGCGCGGTCGTCAACAACCGTCTGCGTTCGATGGGCATGAGGCTCCCTCGTTCGTGTGGCGGTGCCGCCGAGTCTGACGAGGTGCGTCGCTGGTGAGCCATGGACGGAACGGGCGGGACGCTGGACTTTTGCAGGTCACGGAATGCGGCGAACTCCCCCGCTTTCCGGGCGTGTTGGTCATCGGTACCCCCGGGACTGAGTCATCATCGCCGCGAGATGCTGGAGACCGCACCGGGCGATGCCGCCCCGCCGACCGATGAGCGAGCCGCGACGGAAGAGCCCAAGGGCTGTCTGTTCGCGCTCTCCCAGCCACCCCTGATGATCTTCCTGGCGGTGATCGGCGTCCTGATCCTGATGGGTTCGTTGCACGATCTGCTGGGGCTCTAAGCGCGCTAAGTGCTCTGGGGGCTCTGAGGGCTCTGGGGGTTCTCCGGGCCGTCGCGGTTGGGGCCTCAGCCCGCCGCTTCCTTGCGCCGGGCCCGGTAGGCGGCGACGTGCAGTCGGTTGCCGCAGGTCCGGCTGTCGCAGTAGCGGCGCGAGCGGTTGCGGGAGAGGTCGACGAAGGCGTGCCGGCAGTCCGGGGCCTCGCAGCGCCGCAGCCGCTCCTGCTCGCCGGCGACCACGAAGAACGCGAGCGCCATCCCGCAGTCCGCCGCGAGGTGGTCGGCGATGGAGGCGCCGGGCGCGAAGTAGTGCACGTGCCAGTCGTAGCCGTCGTGGTCGGTGAGCCGGGGCGTGGTGCCCGCCGCGGCGATCAGTTCGTTGATCACCGCCGCCGCGGCCTGCGGCTCGGGCGCCGCGAAGACTTCCCGGAAGCGGCTCCGGATGTGCCGGACGCCGGTCAGGTCACGCTCCGAGAGCACCCCGACGTCACTTATGTCGTGGTTTCGTACGAACTCGCCCAAGGCTGCTAGGTCCGCGAGCCCCTCCGTCCCGGCGCTGTCGTCGTCCGGCGCGGTGTTCACCAGATCGACCACGGCGTCGAGTGCGCACCGGGTGTCGTGGGTGATCAGCACGATTTGCTCCCTGGCCTGGGGGTAGTGGGCTCTCCCCGCGCTCCTGGAGAGCCCGGGGAAGGGTGCCCGCCGATGCTGGCCGATGCTAGCGGCTTCGCGACAGGACACACCGGCGCCGTCGCCGCGGGAGTCCGCGGCGACGGCGCCGGTGTGTCTGCACTGTGCGGTTGTCATGCCCGAGCCGTCGCCCCGAGTCGGACGGCGCCGGGCGCTCTCGCGCGGCCTGGAGCTAACTTTCGGCCAGGATGTGCGAGAGCTCCGTATCCAGATCGAAGTGGCGGTGTTCCGTGCCGGGCGGCACGGCCGCATCGGTTCGCTTCAGGAACGATTCCAGGGCCCGCGCCGGGGCCTCGAGCAGAGCCTCACCCTCGGGGGAACTCAGGGCGATGCAGACAACACCCTGACCGTGGCTCCGGGACGGCCAGACTCGGACGTCGCCGGTACCGGTGGGCCGGTGCAGGCCCTCGGCGAGGAGGTCGCGGGCGAACACCCACTCGACGGTTTCCTCGGCTCCGGTGTGGAAGGTGGCGTGCACGGCATAGGGATCGGCCGTGTCATACCGCAGTCCTGCGGGTACAGGCAGTGAGGACTCGCTCGACACAACGAGGCGCAGGTGCAGCTCGCAGCTGACCGTGGTGTTCATAAGCGCCAGGGCCTTTCGCTCAGTGTGCGCTCGGGGATTCGCACGTCGGCGAAATCGACATGCCACCTACGGTGCCGTTGTAAACCCCTCTGAGGGTTTTGGGTGTCTTTAGGTAGCTCGTACGGCGGGTTGTTTGTTCGGTCGGTACGGCCATTCCGGTGACGGGTTTCCGTCCGGTAGGGTTTGGCCGTATGAATACGGGGAGTAACGAGCCGGGGGTTGCTGAAACAATCACCGGTACGAAGGACGAACAGCCACTCGGATCGCGTGCGCCGGAGTTCATCCAGGCCCGCAAGGCGCTGCACCTCAGCTGGCAGGTCGGCGTGTTCATCGTCGGTCTCGCTGTGGTTGCCGCGGGCATCGTGATGCTGCCGCTGCCCGGACCGGGCTGGCTGGTGATCTTCGGCGGAATGGCGATCTGGGCGACCGAGTTCGTCTGGGCCCAGCTGGTCCTTCGCTGGACGAAGCGGAAGGTCACGGAGGCGGCGCAGCGCGCGCTCGACCCCAAGGTCCGACGCCGCAACATCATCCTGACGACCATCGGCCTGGTGATCATCGCCGTGCTCGTCGCGATCTACGTCTGGAAGTTCGGGTTCGAGATGCCTTGGAAGATCAAGGAGTGACCTCCGGGTGACTCCAGGCGGTCGGAGGCACCCGCTGACATGCGGTAATGTTCTCCGTGCGCCCGGGGCGATTAGCTCAGTGGGAGAGCGCTTCGTTCACACCGAAGAGGTCACTGGTTCGAACCCAGTATCGCCCACCCCGGAACTGCGGCCCGGAGGCTTTTAAGCCTCCGGGCCGCAGTCGTATTCGCTCGCTTTCCCGTGCGGCACAAGGGAATTGACGTCCCGTCGGCTGCCGCGCGGGAAAAGCGGAGTCAGTGCATTCTGCCGAGAACGTCACGCACCCGGCGTGCGTCACGCAGCCGCTGTTCGTACGTGGCGCCGATGGCGAGGAGCAGGAGTCCGGCCAGCGCGGGCGGCAGCCAGCGCGGCAGGGCGTCCACCACTTGGACGATGTAGGGCGCCAGTTCGTGCAGCGCGTCCAGCGCGAGGACCGCGCCGCCGAGCACCAGCGGAGCCTGTAGCCGGTGCCGGGCGCCCACCAGCGTGATCAGCAGGGCCGCGGTGCCCAGGAGCAGCGGGCGCTGCCAGTGCGCGTCGCTCCAGGCGGCGATGAGGCTCGGCAGGAGGGTCGCGGCGAGGCCGGGGCCGTACGCGGTCCAGGAGGACGTCTCTGGGGAGCGGCGGCGCCGCAGCACGCCGATCAGGAGGGCGGGGACGGTGACCGGCAGGGTGTACGCCTCCGGGGTGCCGACGTCCCAGGCGGCCAGGCGTACCCAGGTCGCCAGGAGGAACAGCGCACCGGCCGCGTACCCGACGGGGCGGCGGTCCGTGCGGAGCGCGGTGCCCGCGGCGATGACGCCACCCAGCGCGAGGGCCAGGGCAAGGGTCGTCGCGTGCCCCGTGGTGAGGACGACGGCGAGTCCGCCCGCGAGGGCCCCGGTGATCTCCACCGGCGGCGTCAGCGGGTGACGGCCGAGCCGGGCCGCGGCGAGGGCGCTGAGCGCGGGGACGACCAGCATGAGCAGCCCGGTGTGGTCCGGACGCAGGTTCCAGGCGGCGCCCGTGGCACAGGCGAGCGCGGTGGCGTACGCGACGGCCGCACCGACGGCGGCGGGCGCCACACCGGGCACGGGTGCCTGACGGCGGGCCGCGAGCACTGTCGCCGCCAGGAACAGAGCCGTCAGGGCGCCGAGAGTGCCGAGCGTCGCCTCAGTGGTGGCCAGGGCAAGGAACGCGACGCTCACCGAGGAGGCGACCGCCAGGCTCAGCGAGGTGAGGGCGACCGCCTTCGAGGCGACGCGCGACGCGACGGCGAGCAGGGCGGCGGTCAGGACGACGTACGCCGACACCCCGGCCGCATAGGGGAGTTGGAGTGCGGAGGGGAGGATGAGAAGGGCGGCCCAGGCGAGGGTCAGGGCGCCGGAGCGGGTGATGGCGGGGGTGTTGAGGTGAGGTGCGCCGGACGGACCCGAGGCGGGGGCGAGGGGCGGTTCGGCGCCCCGCTCCGCACCGGCATCCGCCGAAGGCTCTGCGCCCGGCCTCGTTGCGGACCCCGCATCGGGACCGGTGGCAGGATCCGCACCGGGCGCCGCGGTCGGCGCCGCGCCGGGACCTGAGGCAGGGGCGGCGGATGGTGCCGCTGCGGCGGCAGCTGACCGGCTGCGCGGCAGCGTCCCCGGCAGCTCAATGATCGCGGGCAGAAGACGGGCCGCCGCGAACAGCGCCCCGGCGACCGCCGCGAGGACGAGCGAGGCCATGACGGGGTGTTGGACGGGCAGTCCGGATACGGCGAACGCGTCCCCCGCGTCCTCCGGCGCGCCCGACCACGCCTTTCCGGCCCAACTCACGGGCCCGAACAGGGCGGTGACGAACGCGGGCAGCGTCCACAGCGCCGCGAGCGCGTGCACCAGGAGCGCCGCACCGGCGATCCCACGCAGGACGGGGCGCGGCAGGGCGGTGCGTACGACCGCCAACAGCGCGATGCCGCACGCCAGATAGCCGGGGACCGTCCATGCGGAGGGCAGCGCCTCGCGCAGCACACCACCGGCCGCGGCCGCCACGAGCAGGCCGCCCGCGAACGCCGCGCCCGTCGCCTGCGTGATCAGCCACGCAGCCACCAGCGCGATCGACGCGGCAAGCATCAGGAGCGCGCTCGCCCGCGCCGCGTCGGGCAGATCCGTGGCGGACCAGGACAGATACCCCGAGCTCGCCGCGCCCCACAGCCCCGTGGCGCAGGCGCCGACGGTCGCGATGACGCGTACGGCCGGGTCCCCGACCCGCAGCGCGATGGCGACGTCGAACGCCGCCGTCACCAGAAGCGCCGCAGTCGTCGCGTGGTCACCCGCCTCCGCGGCGCGCGCCCAGAGGAACAACGGGAGTTGAGCGGTCGCCACGGCCAGCGGCAAGGGCAGCCGCAGCTCGCGGAAGAGCAGTCCGTACGCCGCCCACAGCGCCGCGAGCCCGGCGGACGCGGCCGCCGTGTAGCCCAGGGCGTCGGCCTGTGGCAGGGCGACGGCACGGAGGGCGTACGCGTCCAGGGCGGTCAGGGCGAGGCCGAGCGCGGCCACCGTCTCCGCCGTCGAACGCAGCTTCCGGCGCAGAAGGAGCGCGGGCACGCCGAGTGCCGTGAGCGTCACGGCCGCGAGGACGGCGCTGCGGCCGCCGATGCCGAGATGGCCCCAGCTCACCAGCGTGAAGGCGATCGCCGCGATGGTCAGCAGGATGCCGCCCAGCGTGAGCAGCGCGTTCTGCACGTTCGGCGGTGTGGCCTCCGGGGCGCGGGCCGGCCGCGGGGGAGCGGGGGCGGGTGCCGCTGCCGCTTGCAGGGCGGTGATCAGCCAGGCGCGGCGTTGCAGCAACTGCGACCTGCGCGCGTCGAGTCGGTGCAGCTCCAGGTCGAGGACGCGGAGCTCCTCGGCCGGGGGCGGAATGTTCGTCATGGCGTGGAGTGTGGTCCAGGACACAGCAACCGACATCGGTGCGGATACTCAGTACGTACTCAGATCGGACGCCCTACCGGCAGACTCGGACCATGGACTGGAGCCACTACCGCTTCCGCAGCATCTGGAACGTGCCCGCACCGCCCTGTGACGTGTACGCCGTCCTCGAACGCGCCGAGGACTATCCGGCGTGGTGGCCCCAGGTGCGTGAGGTGACCCCCGTGGACGAGCACAGCGGCACCGCGCGCTTCCGCTCCCTCCTGCCGTACGACCTGTTCGTCACCGGCGAGGAGCGGCTCCGCGACCCGGAGAGCGGAGTCCTGGAGATCGCGATGACCGGGGATCTGGAGGGCTGGGCGCGCTGGACCGTCACGGCCGTGCCGGACGGGACACAGGCGGTCTACGAGCAGGAAGTGGTGGTGCGCAAACCGCTGATGCGGCGCCTCGCCGTGCCCGGGAGACCCGTCTTCCTCCTCAACCACGCGCTGATGATGCGCGCGGGCGAGCGAGGTCTGAAGGAGCACCTCGGAGGGGACTTGAGGGGGGACTGACGGCTTCCGCGGAAGCGGTTTGAAGGAAACCCGCGAAGACCTGTATTGTTCAGTCCGTTCCCGGGCGATTAGCTCAGTGGGAGAGCGCTTCGTTCACACCGAAGAGGTCACTGGTTCGAACCCAGTATCGCCCACCCGGAGAATGCCGGTCCGTCACCGACGGACCGGTTTTTTTCATGCCAACACAGCTTCATGCCACCACAGCTTCATGCCCGCACTCGTACGGACCGTCAGGCTGCCGCAGGCATTTCGGGCCGCAGGGGCCAGGCCGGATCCACGGCCTCCGGCGTACCGCTGCGCGCGAACCAGGCCTGCAGACCGCGCGCCTGCGCCGCGTGCCACACCGCCTGGAGCGCGTGCAGCTCGGCAGGCGAGAGCCGTTCGAGCCGGGACGCGAAGCGCTGACCCACGGCACGCACGACATCCAGCGCGGCCTGCGCGTCGGCCGCCGCGTCGTGCGCCTCGTCCAGTTCCACCGCGTAGTGCGCGCACAGATCGGTCAGGGTGCGGCGGCCCTTGCGGTAACGGTCGAGCTGCTTGTCCAGGACCCGCGGATCCAGGACGCACAGGGACGAGCCCGCCATGTAGTGGCTGAGCGACGACGCGCGGTGCCTGCGCAACTCCCGGTCCAGGATCGTCAGATCGAACGGTGCGTTCATGACGACGATGGGGCGGCCCGCCGCACCCTGCTCCGCCAGTTCCCTCGCTATCTCCTCCATCACCGGCGCGGGCCAGCGGCCGTTGTGCTGGAGATGTTCCTCCGTCAGGCCGTGCACCGCGGTGGCGCCCGCGGGCACGGGAACGCCCGGGTTCACCAGCCAGCGAGTGATCCGCGGGCGGGTGCCCGCACCTTGCTGGACGACGACGGCGGCCGACACAATGCGGTCGGTCTCGACATCGACGCCCGTGGTCTCCGTGTCGAATGCGGCCAAGGGCCCCTCGTACCAGCACGTCATAGTGACGCAACTCCTCGATCATGTCCGGCAGATGGCTTTCCTCCCCTGCCCACACCGGTGATACCCGGGCCGTTTGCGCTGTACGCAGCCCGGAGACAACAGAGGTACAGGGCCCCGGAATTGACCGGCCCGAAGCGGGGATTCACTGGTTCGGAAGGCTCGTTGCACATGGCGCTCGCGCAGCCCGAAAAGGGTGGGCTGCTGCCCGAGCGGATCGCACCGCCGCGCGGCACACTCGCCACCACCGCCTGCATGGAGACCCTTCAGGTGGGTTATCTGCACGCCGTCGCCGCCGCGGCGGGGTGCTCGCTCTCGCAGCCCTTCCCGGACAACGGGATCGACTGGCACGTCAGCCACAGCGCCCCCGGGCACACGGTCGACGACGAAGTCACCATCAAGGTGCAGCTCAAGTGCACGTACCAGATACCGCCGAACCCCCCGGGCGCCGCCTTCTCCTTCACGCTCGACAACCCGCACCTGGAGAAGCTCGCCCGGACCCCGGTCGCGGTGCACAAGATCCTGGTCGTGATGCTCGTGCCCCGGTCGCAGGACGACTGGCTGCGCGCGAGCCACGACCGGCTCGACCTGCGGCACTGCTGCTACTGGACCAACCTCGCCGGACACCAGGTGACCGGCCGGCGCAGGACCACCGTGCGCGTCCCGACCTCGCGGATCTTCGACGACAGGGCCCTCTGCGAGATCATGACGCGGGTCGGGACGGGAGGGAGACCCTGATGCACCGCCCGATCGAAGAGCCGCTACGTTCCGTTCGCCCGCACCCCGTTGAAGCCGCGGGCGCCTGGGCCGATCCGCTGGGTCCGCTCGACCCCGCGCAGGTCGACCCCGCCGTGCTCGGCGCGCTGCTGGACCGGCACGGCTGGCACCGGCGCGGGGGAGCGGCGGGGCGCTACGCCCGCTGGAGCCCTCCGGGACCCGGCGGCTCCGGCACGAGTCTGCTCGTGCCGGAGAGCAGGGCCTTCCCCGACTGCGAGGACCTGCTGGGCGAGGCGCTCACCGCGCTGTCGCGCAGTGCGTCGCCGTCCGCGCGTGACGTGCTCGTCGGGCTCACCGTGCCCAGCGACGAGATCCGCTGGTGGCGGGATGTCCCGCTGGGTCCCGCGGGCGCCGCGACCTGGACGGCGGAGGAGCAACTGCGGGCGGCGGCACGGCAGATGCTGCTCGCGGGAGCCCTCGCGGCGCGCGGCCGTGCCGGGTACTACGGGGCGCGGCACCGTGGGCCCGCCGCCGCTTCCCTGGAGAGCGTCCTGGTCGGGCCCGCTCCCGGTGGGCGCCAGCTCACCGCGTTCGTGCCCGTCCTGACCGGGCGCCTGATCGCGGTGCGGCTGCACCAGGCGCTGTACGCGGTCCGCGAGGCCGTCGACTACCAACGCGCCACCGGTGGCATGGACGCCTTCGACGGTGCCGTGGAGGCGGGCGTCAGCCATGAGCTGACCGAGGCCGTCGTGGCCCTGGTGCGGGGCACGGAAGGGGCGCGGATCGCCGTGGAGTGGGCGCCGGCCGCCGGGGTGCCCGAGGGGTGCGCCGTCGATGCGGAGCCCGTCGAGTTCTCGCCCGGTGACCTGACGGTGCTGCGGGAGGCGAGCGCCCGCTATCTGCGGGACGAGCCTGCGATGCCGGTGCGGATCACGGGGGCCGTGGTGCGGATGCGGCGGTCGGGGCCGCGGGGTGAGGGCACCGTGCGGGTGCGGGTGCTCGCAGGGGCGGACGTCCCCCACGTACGCATGACCCTCGACGAGGAGTCGTACCGCATCGCGGGCCATGCCCACCTCGTGGGCCTTCCGATCCGGGTGCACGGGCGCCTGGAGAGCCGGGGCGGGTTCCGGCGGCTCACCGGGGCCTGTGGAGTGGTGCCGGTGCAGGTGGACGACGCGGAGAAGGACCGCCTGATGAAGTCCCTCCAGGAGAATCTCGACTTCTTCGAGGAGGCGTGCAGCGGCGACTAGGGGCGCCTGGGGCGGGTGCGGCCGGGGCCGGGGAGACAACCGTTTCGCGATGGGCGCCCCCGGCTCGGTACGATTCGTTTCGCGCGCAGGAGCAGATCTGCCGCGACCCCCTTCAGGTAGGAGAAGACCGGTGTCAGACGTCCGTGTGATCATCCAACGCGATTCCGAGCGGGAAGAGCGCGTGGTGACGACGGGCACTACGGCCGCCGAACTCTTCGCCGGTGAGCGCACCATCGTCGCCGCCCGTGTGGCCGGCGAGCTGAAGGACCTCGCGTACGCCGTGCAGGACGGCGAGGAGGTCGAGCCGGTCGAGATCTCCTCCGAGGACGGCCTGAACATCCTGCGCCACTCCACCGCGCACGTGATGGCGCAGGCCGTGCAGGAGCTCTTCCCCGAGGCCAAGCTGGGCATCGGCCCGCCGGTCCAGAACGGCTTCTACTACGACTTCGACGTCGAGAAGCCGTTCACGCCCGAGGATCTCAAGGCCATCGAGAAGAAGATGCAGGAGATCCAGAAGCGCGGTCAGCGCTTCTCGCGCCGCGTCGTCACCGACGAGGCCGCCCGCGAGGAGCTCGCCGACGAGCCGTACAAGCTGGAGCTCATCGGCATCAAGGGCTCCGCGTCCAGCGACGACGGCGCGGACGTCGAGGTGGGCGGCGGCGAGCTGACCATCTACGACAACCTCGACCCGAAGACCGGCGACCTGTGCTGGAAGGACCTCTGCCGCGGTCCCCACCTGCCCACCACCCGCAACATCCCGGCGTTCAAGCTGATGCGCAACGCCGCGGCGTACTGGCGCGGCAGCGAGAAGAACCCGATGCTCCAGCGCATCTACGGCACCGCCTGGCCCACCAAGGACGAGCTCAAGGCCCACCTGGAGTTCCTCGCCGAGGCCGAGAAGCGCGACCACCGCAAGCTCGGCAGCGAGCTGGACCTCTTCTCCATCCCGGAGCAGATCGGCTCGGGCCTCGCGGTCTTCCACCCCAAGGGCGGCATCATCCGCCGGGTCATGGAGGACTACTCGCGGCGCCGTCACGAGGAGGAGGGGTACGAGTTCGTCTACACCCCGCACGCCACGAAGGGGAAGCTCTTCGAGACCTCGGGCCACCTGGACTGGTACGCCGACGGCATGTACCCGCCCATGCAGCTCGACGAGGGCGTGGACTACTACCTCAAGCCCATGAACTGCCCGATGCACAACCTGATCTTCGATGCGCGCGGGCGTTCCTACCGTGAACTGCCGCTGCGCCTCTTCGAGTTCGGCACGGTGTACCGCTACGAGAAGTCCGGCGTCGTGCACGGCCTGACCCGTGCCCGCGGCTTCACCCAGGACGACGCGCACATCTACTGCACCAAGGAGCAGATGGCGGAGGAGCTCGACAAGACGCTCACCTTCGTCCTGAACCTCCTGCGTGACTACGGCCTGACCGACTTCTACCTGGAGCTCTCCACCAAGGACCCGGAGAAGTTCGTCGGCTCGGACGAGATCTGGGAAGAGGCCACCGCGACGCTGCAGCAGGTCGCCGAGAAGCAGGGCCTCCCGCTGGTCCCCGACCCGGGCGGCGCCGCCTTCTACGGCCCGAAGATCTCCGTGCAGTGCAAGGACGCCATCGGCCGCACCTGGCAGATGTCGACCGTGCAGCTCGACTTCAACCTGCCGGAGCGCTTCAACCTCGAGTACACCTCGCCGGACGGCAGCAAGCAGCGTCCGGTGATGATCCACCGCGCGCTCTTCGGGTCCATCGAGCGGTTCTTCGCCGTGCTCCTCGAGCACTACGCGGGCGCGATGCCGCCGTGGCTGGCCCCGGTCCAGGCGGTGGGCATCCCCGTCGGGGACGCGCACATCCCCTACCTCCAGGAGTTCGCGGCCGAGGCCAAGAAGAAGGGCCTGCGGGTCGAGGTGGACGCCTCGTCGGACCGCATGCAGAAGAAGATCAGGACGCAGCAGAAGCTGAAGGTCCCCTTCATGATCATCGTCGGCGACGACGACATGAACGCGGGCACGATCTCCTTCCGCTACCGCGACGGCTCGCAGGAGAACGGCATCCCGCGCGACCAGGCGCTCGCCAAGCTCCTCGACGTGGTGGAGAGCCGCGAGCAGGTCTGATCCGTCCCCGCCCGCGCGGGGGTCGGGCCCCCGGGACGTTCACCGTCCCGGGGGCCTCTCGTCGTCCTCCCGCGCGAACACCTGCAACAGCCACGACGAGAACGCTCCCGTCACCGCGCCGAGCAGCGCGAGGCCGCAGAGCATCACGCCGACCGCGATCAGCCGCCCCAGCGGCGTCACGGGCGTCTCGTCGCCGTAGCCCACGGTCGCGAGCGTGGCCGATGCCCACCACGCCGCGTCCCCGAACGTGCGGATCGTGGCGCCCCGCGCCGCGTGCTCCTGCTGATAGACGGCCAGCGCCCCGGTGAAGCCGAGGAGCAGCGCCGAGAGACCGGCGTACGTGACCACGCGCGCGTGCAGCGCGAGACGCGGCTTCCCGTGCCTGCGCTGGACCGCTTCGTAGACGTGCACGACGCGCAGCGGCCGCAGCAGGGGCAGGACGAGGACGAGGGTGTCCAGCCAGTGGCCGCGTACGAAGCGCAGTCCCTGCCCGCTCAGCCGCCACCGCACCGCGTAGTCCACGGCGAACGCGGCCCAGGCCGCGAAGATCACCGCGAGACAGACGCCGCGCCCTGCCCCGGGCAGCCCGGAGGCCAGGACCAGCACCGCGTACGCGGCGAGGTAGAGCAGCGACGCCACGGCCAGCGGCGCCTCCGTGCGGTTCTCCCAGCGTGCCTGACGGCTGTCATGGGTCATCTGCACAGCTTCGCGGTGCTGCGCCCGGCGGGCGCCCCGCCGACACGCTTCGATCGGGCTAAGTCATATGCTGCACTGCATGACGAGTGAGCCGGAGCAGCAGATCGGAGTGGGGACGCAGGACGCGTTCCAGCGCCTGTGGACGCCCCACCGGATGGCGTACATCCAGGGCGAGAACAAGCCGAGCGGTCCGGGCGCCGACGACGGCTGTCCCTTCTGCTCCATCCCGGCCAAATCCGACGAGGACGGTCTGGTCGTCGCGCGCGGCGAGCAGGTGTACGCGGTGCTCAACCTCTACCCGTACAACGGCGGCCACTTGATGGTCGTGCCCTACCGCCACGTCGCCGACTACACGGAGCTGACCGCCCTCGAGACGGCCGAGCTCGCCGAGGTCACCAAGCAGGCCATGACGGCGCTGCGCGCCGCGTCCGGGGCGCACGGCTTCAACATCGGCATGAACCAGGGCACGGTGGCGGGGGCCGGCATCGCCGCGCATCTGCATCAGCACCTCGTGCCGCGCTGGGGCGGGGACACGAACTTCATGCCGGTCGTCGGCCACACGAAGGTGCTGCCGCAGCTGCTCGCGGACACCCGCAAGATGCTGGCCGACGCCTGGCCCGCCGCGCGCTAGGGCGCCTCACGCGTCGTACACGTCCGCCTTCCTCGGCATCGGGTCCTGGACCAGTCCGCTGAGGAGGCCGGAGCGGTTGCCGAACTTCTCCGTGTCGACGCCGTTCTCCTCGAGCACCTTGATGGCCGCCGAGTGCACCACGCGCAGCACCGGTGTGGCCGCGCGCAGGGCGTCGTCGGCCATGAAGCGGTGCCGCCAGGGCTTGTCCGCCCAGGCGTGCCGCAGGCCGAAGGGCTCGGGCAGGACCAGCTTGCCGCCGAGGTGGTCCAGGATCGGCGGATACCACGTGAAGGGGGCGCGCACCGCGAGGCGAACGACCTCGTCGGCGTCGACCAGCGGCAGTTTGCGCTCGGTGGTCTCCCAGAACTTGATGGGCTTGGAGACCTTCTTCACCTTGGGGTCGGGCTTGCTGGTGAACAGCGAGTGGACCGGTCCGAGCGCGTGGCCGGTGACCTCGATGCGCAGCGTCTCGTGCAGGACGGTCACCGTGATCAGCATCGTGATGACCAACTGGCCGTCCCACAGCGTGAACTGGACCCCCAGATAGTGCCGGTTGCCGCTGCCGAACTGCTGCTCGTTGCAGATCCGCTGTATCTCGTGGCCGCGGACCTGGAAGGCCTCGACCTCCGTGCCGCTGGGGCGCGAGACCGCCTTCGCGTTCTCCCCGATGGGGGAGACGATCCAGTGCTTTATCGACGGCGTCGGGAAGCCGCCGGTGTGCAGCGGGCCGCGCTCCAGGAGCCGCAGCTGGTCGTGCACCGCGCGTATGACGTCCCAGCTGCGGAAGGGGTGGATCTCCGTGCCTTCCTTGCTGGAGACCAGCTCCTCGGCGAGCTGCCAGCTGCCCCAGCGCGTGCCCATGCCCAGTATTCCCTTGGGGCCGGCGTAGAAGACCGAGTTGCTCTGCTGCTCGGCCGACAGGCGCGCGAGGCCCTGACGGAGCTGCTCGGCGGCCGTCTCACCCGGGCTGCCCGGCACCGCCTCGGGGATCTTGGCGCCGATGCCGCCGCCGGAGAGCAGGCTCCCCCAGCGGTCGCGCAGGTCCCTCGCGGTGCGCTCGGCGATCATCTTGGCCCAGAACCAGCCCAGTACGGGGACGACGATGGCCGCGCGGATGTACCAGCCAAGAAGGCCGTCGACCGGCAGCTTGACGAGGAAGATCACGGCGAGGACGCCGATGGCGACCATGGCGGCCGTGGCGATCGCGCTCGCCCGCTTGTTGTCCCGCTTGACGACCGCCTGCTTGACGGTGAAGAGCAGCAGCCAGACCAGGAGTCCGGGCAGGAAGAGCAGCCCGCACAGCACCATCACGACGGTGAGCCAGCGGTCGCGCTCCTTGCGGATGTTGTTCGCGGCGAGGCAGTGCTCGACGATCGACTGCGGTTCCATGCCGAAGGACTGGATGAGCGGCTTGCGGGCGCCGCCGAGCATCCGCACCTGCACGGCCCGCGCGAACGCCTCGCCCAGATTCGGCGCGAAGAGCGACCAAAGGCCGTCCTTCACCTCGGACTTGTGCCATTCGTTGTTGGCGTCGAGGATCTTCGCGGCCTTGTCGTCGCGGTACGCGGCCGACGCCAGGGCGTGGGTCGCCGCCGTCTGCCCCGCGGCCCCGGACAACGGGACCTGGGCCCCGGGCCTGAAGTCGAATACGTCATCCGCCACTGCCGCCCCCAACGCCGCAAAACCTTCGCTGCTGCGGCTCTTCCCGACTTCCCTGCCCGGCACACCTGTTGATCAGGTCATCAGCGTATCGGTGCGCACCGACATCCGGCAGGGCGCATCCGGTGCACCCTGCCGGATCCGATCAACTAGGAGACGTCCTGGGCCTGTTCACGGATCCTCTCGGAGAGCTGCGGAGGCATGGGCTCGTGGCGTGCGTACGTCCGGCTGAAGCGCGCGGTGCCCTGCGACAGGGACCGCAGGTCCACGGCATACCGCCCGATCTCGATCTCGGGCACCTCGGCCCGTACGAGCGTGCGCCCGCCGGGCGCCTGCTCGGTCCCGACCACCCGGCCGCGACGCCCCGAGAGGTCGCTCATCACCGCGCCCACATGGTCGTCGGCGACCAGGACCCGCACCTCGGCCACCGGCTCCAGGAGATGGATCCTGGCCTCGGCCGATGCCTCGCGCAGGGCGAGCGCGCCCGCCGTCTGGAACGCGGCGTCGGAGGAGTCCACCGAGTGCGCCTTGCCGTCGAGCAGCGTGATCCGTACGTCGATGAGGGGGTAGCCGGCGGCCACACCCCGCGCGGCCTGCGCCCGCACGCCCTTCTCGACGGACGGGATGAACTGCCGGGGCACGGCGCCGCCCACGACCTTGTCGACGAACTCGATGCCGCTGCCGCCCGGCAGCGGTTCGACCTCGATCTCACAGATCGCGTACTGGCCGTGGCCGCCGGACTGCTTCACATGGCGGCCGCGTCCCCCCGACCTGCCCGCGAACGTCTCCCGGAGGGAGACCTTGTGGGTCACGACGTCGACCCGCACGCCGTACCGGCTGCGCAGCCGTTCCAGGGCGACGTCCGCGTGGGCCTCGCCCAGGCACCACAGGACCACCTGGTGGGTGTCCTGGTTCTGTTCCAGGCGCATCGTCGGGTCCTCGGCGACCAGGCGCGAGAGCCCCTGGGAGAGCTTGTCCTCGTCCGCCTTGCTGTGCGCCTGGATGGCGAGCGGCAGGAGCGGGTCGGGCATGTCCCAGGGCTCCATCAGGAGCGGATTGTCCTTGGCCGAGAGGGTGTCGCCCGTCTCGGCGCGGTTCAGCTTGGCGACGCAGGCCAGATCGCCCGCGATGCAGCGGGTGAGCGTGCGCTGCTGCTTGCCGAAGGGGGAGGAGAGAGCGCCGACGCGCTCGTCGACGTCGTGGTCCTCGTGGCCGCGGTCGGCAAGGCCGTGCCCGGAGACGTGCACGGTCTCGTCGGGGCGCAGGGTGCCGGAGAAGACGCGTACGAGCGAGACGCGCCCCACGTAGGGGTCGGACGCGGTCTTCACGACCTCGGCGACCAGCGGCCCGTCGGGGTCGCAGGTGAGCGCGGGCCGCGGCTTGCCGCCCGGTGTGGTGACGGCCGGCGCCGGGTGCTCCAGGGGGGTGGGGAAGCCGCCCGTGATCAGTTCGAGGAGCTCCACCGTGCCGATGCCCTGCCGGGCGCCCTCGGCCGCGGGCGCCGCCGCGAGGACGGGGTGGAAGATGCCGCGCGCCACGGCCCGTTCCAGGTCGTCCACGAGTGTCTTGAAGTCGATGTCCTCGCCGCTGAGGTAACGGTCCATGAGGGACTCGTCCTCGCTCTCGGCGATGATCCCCTCGATCAGTTTGTTGCGTGCGTCCTCGATGAGCGGGAGCTGGTCGTCGCCCGGTTCGGACTCCTTGCGCTCGCCGGACGCGTAGTCGAAGATCCGCTGCGAGAGCAGCCCGACCAGGCCGGTCACCGGTGCGTGCCCGTCAGGCCCCTCGGTCCCGTGCAGCGGCAGGTACAGCGGGAGCACGGCGTCGGGATCGTCGGCCCCGAACGCGTCGGCGCAGGTCCGCGTCATGTCGCTGAAGTCGGCGCGGGCCGCCTCCAGGTGCGTCACCACGATGGCCCGCGGCATGCCGACCGCCGCGCACTCCTCCCACACCATGCGGGTCGCGCCGGTGATGCCTTCTCTGCCCTCGGCCGCCGAAACGACGAAAAGGGCCGCGTCCGCCGCGCGCAGACCGGCCCTCAACTCGCCGACGAAATCGGCGTACCCGGGGGTGTCCAGAAGATTGATCTTGAAGCCGCCCCATTCGACGGGGACCAGGGACAGCTGCACCGAGCGCTGCTGACGGTGCTCGATGTCGTCGTAGTCGGAGACGGCGGTGCCGTCCTCCACGCGGCCCGCGCGGTTCACCGCCCCCGCGGTCAGCGCGAGGGCCTCCACCAGAGTCGTCTTGCCCGATCCGCTGTGGCCGACCAGCACCACATTCCGTACGGACGCGGGGTGGTCGGCCGCTGTAGCCCTGCCGGCGGCTCCGGGGTGTGCGTTCGCCTTGTCGCCCATGCCTTGGCCTCCCGGTCACGTGCACGGTGAGGAGGCACCGCCCCCTCGGGGATGCTGGCTGCTCGCGGACATGCGGGGCCGTGTGCGGGTCGGCTCCGGCGACGCCCGCGGTGCTTTCGAGCTTTCCACTCGGGTCACTGTGCGTCCATACGTCGTACGCGATCGTGAGGGGGCGAGCCGGTCCGTCAAGGGCGTGACTACGATGGGCCAGCCGGTGGCCAACAGGGCCGCGCGGCTCACCGACCCCTCGGGAAGGCCATGCTGAACAAGTACGCGCGTGCATTCTTCACGCGTGTTCTCACACCGTTCGCCGCGTTTCTCATCCGTCGCGGCGTGAGCCCCGACGCGGTCACGTTCATCGGCACCGCCGGTGTGGTGGCGGGCGCGCTGGTCTTCTTCCCCCGCGGAGAGTTCTTCTGGGGCACGATCGTCATCACGCTCTTCGTGTTCTCCGACCTCGTCGACGGGAACATGGCGCGGCAGCTGGGACGCTCCAGCCGCTGGGGAGCCTTCCTCGACTCGACACTCGACCGGGTGGCCGACAGCGCGATCTTCGGTGGCCTGGCGCTCTGGTACGCGGGCTCCGGCGACAACGACGTCCTGTGCGCCGTCTCCATCTTCTGCCTGGCCAGCGGCCAGGTGGTCTCGTACACGAAGGCGCGCGGCGAGGCGATCGGCCTGCCCGTCGCCGTCAACGGCCTGGTGGAGCGCGCCGAGCGCCTGGTGATCTCGCTGGTCGCCGCGGGCCTGGCGGGACTGCACAAGTTCGGGGTCCCCGGCATCGACGTCCTGCTGCCGATCGCCCTGTGGATCGTCGCCGTGGGCAGCCTCGTCACGCTCGTCCAGCGCGTCGTGACCGTGCGCAAGGAGGCCGCCGAGGCGGACGCGGCCACGCAGGCACCGGCCCAGGGCAGTGAGGCCACGTCGTGAAGGACCGACTGACCGACGCGCTCTACGGAGCAGCCTGGAGCACGGTCAAGAAGCTCCCGGAACCGGTGGCGGTACGCCTCGGCCGGACCATCGCCGACACCGTGTGGAAGCGGCGCGGCAAGGGCATCCTGCGCCTGGAGGCCAACTACGCGCGCGTGGTGCCCGACGCGAGCCCGGAGCGCCTCGCCGAACTGTCCAGGGCGGGCATGCGCTCGTACCTGCGCTACTGGATGGAGTCGTTCCGGCTGCCGTCGTGGAGCCGGGAGCGTATCGGGGCAGGCGTCGCCATCAACGACCTCCACCGGCTGACGGACGGCCTGGCCTCCGGCAAGGGCGTCATTCTGGCCCTTCCGCACCTGGGCAACTGGGACCTGGCGGGCGCATGGGTCACCACGAAGCTGGACACGCCGTTCACGACGGTCGCCGAGCGCCTCAAGCCCGAGACGCTGTACGACCGCTTCGTCGCCTACCGCGAGGGCCTCGGCATGGAGGTCCTGCCGCACGAGGGCGGCTCCGCCTTCGGCACCCTGGCGCGGCGGCTGCGCGCGGGCGGCCTGGTCTGCCTCGTCGCGGACCGGGACCTCTCGGCCTCCGGCGTCGAGGTGAAGTTCTTCGGGGACACCGCGCGGATGCCCGCGGGGCCCGCGATCCTCGCGCAGCAGACGGGAGCGCTGTTGCTGCCCGTCACTCTCTGGTTCGACGAGACGCCCGTCATGAAGGGGCGTGTTCACGCCCCCATCGATGTCCCCGAGACAGGTACCCGCACGGAGAAGACGTCTGTCATGACGCAGGCGCTGGCAGACGCCTTCGCCACGGGTATCGCCGACCATCCGGAGGACTGGCACATGCTGCAGCGCTTGTGGCTCGCTGATCTCGACCCCGCGAAGGGGCCCGCCGACGGTTCCGGGCACCCCGCCGAGGGGACCGCCCCGTGAGGATCGGCATCGTCTGCCCCTACTCGTGGGACGTGCCGGGCGGCGTCCAGTTCCACATCCGCGACCTCGCGGAGCATCTGATCCGCCTCGGGCACGAGGTGTCCGTCCTGGCCCCGGCGGATGACGAGACCCCCCTTCCGCCGTACGTCGTGTCGGCGGGCCGCGCCGTCCCGGTTCCGTACAACGGCTCGGTGGCCCGGCTCAACTTCGGGTTCCTCTCGGCCGCGCGGGTGCGGCGCTGGCTGCACGACGGCACCTTCGACGTCATCCACATCCACGAGCCGACCTCGCCCTCCCTGGGGCTGCTCACGTGCTGGGCGGCGCAGGGCCCGATCGTCGCGACGTTCCACACGTCCAACCCGCGCTCGCGGGCGATGATCGCGGCGTACCCGATCCTGCAGCCCGCCCTGGAGAAGATCAGCGCGCGCATCGCGGTGAGCGAGTACGCGCGCCGCACGCTCGTCGAGCACCTGGGCGGCGACGCGGTCGTCATCCCGAACGGCGTGGACGTCGACTTCTTCACCAAGGTCGAGCCCAAGGCGGAGTGGCAGGGCGGCACGATCGGCTTCATCGGCCGCATCGACGAGCCGCGCAAGGGCCTTCCGGTGCTGATGAAGGCGCTGCCGAAGATCCTCGCCGAGCGCCCCGACACCCGGCTGCTCGTCGCGGGCCGCGGCGACGAGCACGAGGCCGTCTCCTCGCTGCCCGTCGAGATGCGCGAACGCGTGGAGTTCCTCGGCATGGTCAGCGACGAGGACAAGGCGCGGCTGCTGCGCAGCGTGGACGTGTACGTCGCTCCCAACACCGGGGGCGAGAGCTTCGGGATCATCCTGGTCGAGGCCCTTTCGGCGGGCGCACCCGTCCTCGCCAGCGATCTGGACGCCTTCGCGCAGGTCCTCGACCAGGGCGCCGCGGGCGACCTGTTCACCAACGAGGACGCGGACTCGCTGGCCGCCGGGGCGCTGCGGCTCCTGGGCGACCCCGAGCGCCGCGAGGAGCTGCGGGAGCGCGGCAGCAAGCACGTGCGCCGCTTCGACTGGTCGACGGTGGGCGCCGACATCCTCTCGGTGTACGAGACGGTGGCGGACGGCGCGGCGGCGGTGGCCGCCGATGAACGCGCGAGCCTCCGGTCGCGCTTCGGGCTCGCACGGGACTGAACCGCTCGCCGGGTTCCCCGTGACGGAGCGGGGGGCCCGGCGGTGAACCGGCGCCGCCGATGCGACTAGCCTTCCCCCGGTGACCTCGACACTGATCTGGATCGCGGTAGCCCTCTTCGCGATCGGCCTCTACCTGAGCTGGACCGCGGGCCGGCTCGACCGGCTGCACGCACGCATCGACGCGGCCCGCGCCGCTCTCGACGCCCAGCTGCTGCGCCGCGCCTCGGTCGCCCAGGAGCTGGCCACCTCAGGGGTGCTCGACCCCGCGGCCTCCATCGTGCTCTACGAAGCGGCGCACGCGGCCCGGCAGGCGGAGGAGGAGCACCGCGAAGTCGCCGAGAGCGAGCTCAGCCAGGCGCTGCGCGCGATCTTCGGCGAGGTGCAGCAGGTGGAGGCGGTGCGCGAGGCCCCGGGCGGCGACGAGGCGGCGACCGAACTGGCCGCGGCCGTGCGCCGGGTGCCGATGGCCCGGCGGTTCCACAACGACGCCGTACGCGCGGCCCGCGCCCTGCGCAGGCACCGCAAGGTCCGCTGGTTCCGCCTCGCGGGGCACGCGCCGTTCCCGATGGCCTTCGAGATGGACGACGAGCCGCCGGTCGCGCTGGCCGACCGCGCGACCACATAGAGCCACCACACACGCCGCTGACCAGGGGCGTCCGGGAAAAATGAGCCACGGGTCGTCTATTGGCCCTTGCTGTGGACTGGTCGCCGGGAGTTTCCTCGTAGACGCAGTAACCCGTCTTCAGCGAGCGAGGTCAACTCCGTGTCCAGCACCCTCCCCAGCAGCAACCAGTCGCCCGAGACCGGCACCGCGCGCGTCAAGCGCGGCATGGCCGAGCAGCTCAAGGGCGGCGTCATCATGGACGTCGTCAACGCCGAGCAGGCGAAGATAGCCGAGGACGCCGGCGCGGTGGCCGTCATGGCGCTGGAGCGGGTTCCTGCCGACATCCGCAAGGACGGCGGCGTGGCCCGGATGTCCGACCCGAACATGATCGAAGAGATCATCGAGGCCGTCTCCATCCCCGTCATGGCCAAGTCCCGCATCGGCCACTTCGTCGAGGCCCAGGTGCTCCAGTCCCTCGGCGTCGACTACATCGACGAGTCCGAGGTCCTGACCCCGGCCGACGAGGTCAACCACAGCGACAAGTTCGCCTTCACGACCCCGTTCGTGTGTGGCGCCACCAACCTGGGCGAGGCCCTGCGCCGCATCGCCGAGGGCGCGGCCATGATCCGCTCCAAGGGTGAGGCCGGCACCGGCAACGTCGTCGAGGCCGTGCGCCACCTGCGCCAGATCAAGAACGAGATCGCCAAGCTGCGCGGCTTCGACAACAACGAGCTGTACGCCGCCGCCAAGGACCTGCGCGCCCCGTACGAGCTGGTCAAGGAGGTCTCCGAGCTGGGCAAGCTGCCGGTGGTCCTCTTCTCGGCCGGTGGCGTCGCCACCCCCGCCGACGCCGCTCTGATGCGTCAGCTCGGCGCCGAGGGCGTCTTCGTCGGCTCCGGCATCTTCAAGTCGGGCGACCCGGCCGCGCGCGCCGCCGCCATCGTGAAGGCCACCACCTTCTACGACGACCCCAAGATCATCGCGGACGCTTCCCGCAACCTCGGCGAGGCCATGGTCGGCATCAACTGCGACACCCTCCCCGAGGCCGAGCGCTATGCCAACCGCGGCTGGTAAGGCACCACGCAGATGACTGACACCCCTGTAGTCGGCGTCCTGGCTCTCCAGGGCGACGTACGGGAACACTTGATCGCCCTGGCCTCGGCGGACGCCGTGGCCAGGCCGGTCAGGCGTCCCGAAGAGCTGGCCGACGTGGACGGCCTGGTCATCCCCGGCGGTGAGTCCACCACCATCTCCAAACTGGCCGCCCTGTTCGGCCTGTTGGAGCCCCTGCGCGCACGCGTGCGCGCCGGTATGCCGGTCTACGGCACCTGCGCGGGCCTGATCATGCTCGCCGACAAGATCCTGGATCCGCGCTCGGAGCAGGAGACCTTCGGCGGCATCGACATGATCGTGCGCCGCAATGCCTTCGGGCGGCAGAACGAGTCCTTCGAGGCGGCCGTCGCCATCGCCGGCATCGACGGCGCCCCCGTGGAGGGCGTCTTCATCCGCGCCCCCTGGGTCGAGTCGGTCGGCGCGAGCGTCGAGGTGCTCGCCGAGCACGAGGGTCACATCGTCGCCGTGCGCCAGGGCAACGCGCTCGCCACGTCGTTCCACCCCGAGCTGACGGGCGACCATCGCATGCACGAGCTGTTCGTGGGGATGGTGCGGGGGCACGCGGCGGCGGGATCCTAGTAGGATCTCTGCGTTCGTACAGTTGGGTAACGCGAAGGAGACAGGCAGATGTCCGGCCACTCTAAATGGGCTACGACGAAGCACAAGAAGGCCGTGATTGACGCCAAGCGCGGCAAGCTCTTCGCGAAGATGATCAAGAACATCGAGGTCGCGGCCCGCACGGGCGGCGCCGACGTGTCCGGTAACCCGACCCTCTTCGACGCCATCCAGAAGGCCAAGAAGAGCTCGGTCCCGAACAAGAACATCGACTCCGCGGTCAAGCGCGGCGCCGGTCTCGAAGCCGGTGGCGCCGAGTACGAGACGATCATGTACGAGGGCTACGGCCCGAACGGCGTCGCGGTGCTCATCGAGTGCCTCACCGACAACCGCAACCGCGCGGCCTCGGACGTACGCGTCGCGATGACCCGCAACGGCGGCTCCATGGCCGACCCGGGCTCCGTCTCGTACCTCTTCAACCGCAAGGGCGTCGTGATCGTCCCCAAGGGCGAGCTGTCCGAGGACGACGTCCTCGGCGCGGTCCTCGACGCGGGCGCCGAAGAGGTCAACGACCTCGGCGAGTCCTTCGAGGTGCTCAGCGAGGCCACCGACCTGGTCGCGGTCCGCACCTCGCTCCAGGACGCCGGCATCGACTACGACTCGGCCGACGCCAACTTCGTCCCGACCATGCAGGTCGAGCTGGACGAGGACGGCGCGCGGAAGATCTTCAAGCTGATCGACGCGCTCGAGGACAGCGACGACGTCCAGAACGTCTTCGCCAACTTCGACGTGAGCGACGAGGTCATGGAGAAGGTCGACGCGTAGCGCTGTCGCGAGCTGAGCAGTTTCGGCGGGCCGGGTGGGACACACGTCCACCGGCCCGCCGCTGTTGTCGGTGGCAGCGGATAGCCTGGCGTGAAGTTCGAAGATCGCCGCGGCGACGAGGGGAGGGCGCGCATGCGCGTACTGGGGGTGGACCCCGGGCTGACCCGGTGCGGCGTGGGCGTCGTCGACGGGGTCGCCGGGCGGCAGCTGACCATGCGCGCCGTCGGTGTCGTACGGACGCCGCCGGACGCCGAGTTGGGCCACCGCCTGGTCGCCATCGAGCAGGGCATCGAGCAGTGGCTCGACGAGCACGACCCCGAAGTCCTCGCCGTGGAGCGGGTGTTCAGCCAGCACAACGTGCGTACGGTCATGGGCACCGCCCAGGCCAGCGCCGTGGCCATGCTCTGCGCGTCGCGCCGCGGCATCCCCGTCGCCCTGCACACCCCCAGCGAGGTCAAGGCCGCCGTCACCGGCAGCGGCCGTGCCGACAAGGCGCAGGTCGGAGCGATGGTCACCCGCCTCCTGCGGCTCGACGCACCGCCCAAGCCGGCCGACGCGGCGGACGCCCTCGCCCTCGCCATCTGTCACATCTGGCGCGCCCCCGCGCAGAATCGCCTCCAGCAGGCGGTGGCCCAGAATCGCCTCCAGCAGGCCGCAGCCCTGCACGCATCGAAGACCGCACCAGCACAGAAAGGCCGTACCGCATGATCGCCTTCGTCAGCGGCCCCGTGGCCGCACTCGCCCCCGACACCGCGGTGGTCGAGGTCGGCGGTATCGGCATGGCCGTCCAGTGCACGCCGAACACGCTCTCCACCCTGCGCCTCGGCCAGCCGGCCAAGCTCGCCACCTCCCTGGTCGTCCGCGAGGACTCCCTGACTCTGTACGGCTTCGCGGACGACGACGAGCGCCAGACCTTCGAGCTCCTGCAGACCGCCAGCGGCGTCGGGCCCCGCCTCGCGCAGGCCATGCTCGCCGTGCACAGCCCGGACGCCCTGCGCCGCGCGGTCGCCACCGGCGACGAGAAGGCGCTCACCGCGGTCCCGGGCATCGGCAAGAAGGGCGCCCAGAAGCTGCTGCTTGAGTACAAGGACCGGCTCGGCGAGCCCCTCGGCACCGGCGGTCCCGCGATCGGCACCCCGGTCACCTCCGGCTGGAGCGACCAGCTGCACGCGGCGCTCATCGGCCTGGGGTATGCGACGCGCGAGGCCGACGAAGCCGTCGCCGCCGTCACCCCGCAGGCCGAGGCGTCCGAGAAGCCGCAGGTGGGCCAGCTCCTCAAGGCCGCGCTCCAGACGCTGAACCGCACCCGCTAGCCCGCACCCGCCAGCCCCTGCCCCTGACGCCCCTGACCACCAGAACCACATCGCGAGGCGAGCTCATGAACTGGGACGAGACGACCGACGAAGCGACCGCCGCACCCGGCGCGGCCGAGCGGCTCGTGGGTGCGTCCGCCGACGGCGAGGACCAGGCGGTCGAGGCCGCCCTTCGCCCCAAGGACCTGGGCGAGTTCATCGGCCAGGAGAAGGTCCGCGAGCAGCTCGACCTCGTCCTGCGCGCGGCCCGCGCACGCGGCGCCACCGCCGACCACGTCCTGCTCTCCGGCGCCCCCGGCCTCGGCAAGACCACCCTCTCGATGATCATCGCGGCCGAGATGGGCGCCCCGATCCGCATCACCAGTGGCCCGGCCATCCAGCACGCGGGCGACCTCGCCGCGATCCTCTCCTCCCTCCAGGAGGGAGAGGTCCTCTTCCTGGACGAGATCCACCGGATGTCACGCCCCGCCGAAGAGATGCTCTACATGGCGATGGAGGACTTCCGCGTCGACGTCATCGTCGGCAAGGGCCCCGGCGCCACGGCCATCCCGCTGGAACTGCCGCCCTTCACCCTGGTCGGCGCCACCACCAGGGCGGGTCTGCTGCCGCCGCCGCTGCGTGACCGCTTCGGTTTCACCGCGCACATGGAGTTCTACGAACCGGCCGAGCTGGAGCGGGTCGTCCATCGCTCCGCCCAGCTGCTCGACGTGGAGATCGACCCGCAGGGCGCCGCCGAGATCGCGGGACGCTCGCGCGGCACGCCCCGTATCGCCAACCGCCTGCTGCGCCGCGTCCGGGACTATGCGCAGGTCAAGGCCGACGGAGTGATCAACAGGGACATCGCGGGCGCGGCCCTCAAGGTCTACGAGGTGGACGCCCGCGGCCTGGACCGCCTGGACCGCGCCGTCCTCGAAGCCCTGCTCAAGCTCTTCGGCGGCGGGCCCGTGGGCCTGTCGACGCTCGCGGTCGCCGTGGGGGAGGAGCGCGAGACGGTCGAGGAGGTCGCCGAGCCCTTCCTGGTGCGGGAGGGACTGCTCGCGCGCACCCCCCGGGGCCGGGTCGGGACGCCCGCCGCATGGGCGCATCTCGGCCTTGTTCCACCACGGCAGGCGGGCGGAATCGGACAAGGGGACCTGTTCGGGGCGTGACGGCGCGCGTAGTGGAACGGTCAGGAACTGCGGTGCCATGCTGAGCGTTGTTCCTTAGGTGCGGACTCGCTTAGACTCCGCCGATGCCGCCCTTGTGGGCGGCGTGCCCACCCCCGTCCATCAGGCCGCTTATCTGCGCGGTCATGCGAAGGAAACTCCGTCCCGTGAATATCGTGACCCTCCTCCCCTTCATCGTGCTCATCGGGGCCATGTTCCTGATGACGCGCTCCGCCAAGAAGAAGCAGCAGGCGGCCGCGCAGATGCGCAATGAGATGCAGCCCGGCACCGGCATCCGCACGATCGGGGGCATGTACGCCACCGTCAAGGAGGTTCACGACGACGCCGTCCTCCTTGAGGTGGCTCCTGGTGTGCACGCGTTCTACGCGAAGAACTCCGTGGGCGCCGTCCTGGACGACGACGAGTACAACCGCATCGTCCACGGCACGAGTGAAGACCTGAAGTCGGACAACCCCGTCGTCCTGGACGACGCCTCCTCCCTGACCGAGACCGACGAGCCCGCCGCCGGCGCTTCCGACGACTCGCCCATCGACCTCGGCAAGAAGGACGCGGACAGCGCCCCCGAGGCCGACGACGCCGAGCCGAAGAAGACCGACGGCGAGTCCGACACGAAGTAACCACCACCGGGGTCCGTGGGGCGCGCCGCTCGCGCTGCCACGGCCCCCTCAGTGCGTGGGTTTCGTGACGGGTCTCGACACCATTCATGGCCGCCCAACCTGGGAACTCCCCGCTCAGCGATGGGGGCAGTGCACCGGACGCCGGGCGGTTGGACAGGGAGAACGAGAAGGTGGCAGCACCTAAGAAGGGCCGAAGGCAGAGCGCCCCGGGCAAGCCGGGCCGCTCTTTGGCTTTCATCCTGATCGCCCTCGTGGCGCTCACCGGGGGGATGTTCCTTTCCGGGAACACCACGCCTCGCCTCGGCATCGACCTCGCCGGCGGCACGAGCATCACGCTCCAGGCGAAGAACGAGCCCGGCCAGAAGAACGCGATCAACCCGACCAACATGAACACCGCGGTCAGCATCATCAACAACCGCGTCAATGGTCTGGGTGTGTCCGAGGCCGAGGTGCAGACCCAGGGCGAAGACAACATCATCGTCAACATCCCCAAGGGCACGAACGAGAAGCAGGCGCGCGAGCAGGTCGGCACGACCGCTCAGCTCTACTTCCGTCCCGTCCTGACGGTGGCCAGCGGTGAGCCCACCCCCGAGCCGTCCGCCAGTTCGTCCGGCAAGGACAAGGACAAGGCGGACCCGGACAAGGCGACCGAGAAGGGCGACGACAAGGCGTCGTCGACCCCGACCGCCTCCGACTCGCCCACCTCCCAGGGCCGCGCCGTCACCGACGGCCTGAAGGCCGACGCGACGCCGACCCCGAAGGCCTCGGACAAGGCCAGCGACAAGGACGACAAGGCGTCGCCGACCCCCACCCCGTCGGCCGACCCGGCCACCGCGGCGCTGCAGAAGAAGTTCACCGAGCTCGACTGCACCGACAAGGCGCAGCGCGGCAAGGTCGGCGACGGCATCAAGCCGTCCGAGCAGACCGTGGCCTGTGGCAAGAACAACGCCGGGCAGTGGGAGAAGTACGTCCTCGGTCCGGCCGAGCTGAACGGCAAGGACGTCGACGACGCCAAGGCCACGATCAACCAGCAGAGCGGTGCCTGGGTCGTCAACATGGACTTCACGAGCGGTGGCTCGAAGAAGTTCTCGAAGACGACCAGCAAGCTCTCGCAGCAGCAGCCGCCCATGAACCAGTTCGCCATCGTCCTCGACGGCGAGGTGGCATCGGCCCCCAGCGTCAACACGACCCTGAGCGCGAACGCCGAGATCTCCGGCAGCTTCACCCAGGAGTCGGCCCAGGACCTCGCGAACATCCTGTCGTACGGCGCGCTGCCGCTCACCTTCCAGGAGCAGAGCGTCACCACCGTCAGCCCGGCGCTCGGCGGCGAGCAGCTGCACGCCGGTCTGATCGCCGGAGCCATCGGCCTCGCGCTCGTCATCATCTACCTGGTGGTCTACTACCGCGGCCTCTCGCTGATCGCCATCGCGAGCCTCCTGGTCTCGGCAGCCCTGACGTACACCCTGATGACGCTGCTCGGCCCGGCCATCTCCTTCACCCTGAACCTGCCCGCGGTGTGTGGTGCGATCGTTGCGATCGGCATCACGGCGGACTCGTTCATCGTGTTCTTCGAACGCGTCAGGGACGAGATCAGGGAGGGGCGCACCCTGCGTCCCGCCGTCGAGCGCGCCTGGCCGCGCGCCCGGCGCACCATCCTGGTCTCCGACTTCGTGTCGTTCCTCGCGGCCGCGGTGCTCTTCATCGTCACGGTCGGCAAGGTCCAGGGCTTCGCGTTCACGCTCGGCCTGACCACGCTGCTCGACGTCGTGGTGGTCTTCTTCTTCACCAAGCCGCTGATGACCCTGATGGCGCGCAAGAAGTTCTTCGCGAACGGCCACAAGTGGTCCGGCCTCGACCCGCAGCGCCTCGGCGCCAAGCCGCCGCTGCGCCGCACCCGCCGTGCCACTGGTTCTGCCGCTGGCCCTGTCGACCCGAAGGAGGCGTGAGATGTCGAAGCTCGGCAGTCTCGGCGCCAGGCTCTACCGCGGTGAGGTCGGCTACGACTTCGTCGGCAAGCGCAAGATCTGGTACGGCATCTCGATCCTGATCACCATCACGGCCATCGTCGGCCTTGCGGTGCGCGGCCTGAACATGGGCATCGAGTTCGAGGGCGGTGCTGTCTTCACCACCCCGAAGACCAGCGTCTCGGTCGCGCAGGCCGAGAAGTACGCGGAAGAGGCCTCCGGCCACGACGCGGTCGTCCAGGAGCTCGGCTCGGGCGGTCTGCGCATCCAGGTCGCCGGTGTGGACACCGCCAAGTCCGACCAGATCAAGGCTGATCTGGCCAAGGACATGGACCTGAAGGCCAACACCATCAACGCCGATCTCGTGGGCCCCAGTTGGGGTGAGCAGATCAGCAAGAAGGCCTGGACGGGCCTGGTCATCTTCATGGTCCTCGTGGTGATCTATCTGGCGATCGCCTTCGAGTGGCGCATGGCGCTCGCCGCGCTGATCGCCCTGATCCACGACATCACGATCACCGTCGGTGTGTACGCCCTGGTGGGCTTCGAGGTCACCCAGGGCACGATCATCGGTCTCCTGACGATCCTCGGTTACTCGCTCTACGACACCGTGGTGGTCTTCGACAGCTTGAAGGAGCAGTCGAAGGACCTCACCAAGCAGACCCGGTGGACCTACAGCGAGGTCGCCAACCGCAGTATCAACAGCACCCTGGTGCGCTCGATCAACACCACGGTCGTCGCGCTCCTGCCGGTCGCCGGACTGCTCTTCATCGGCGGCGGTTTCCTGGGCGCGGGCATGCTCAACGACATCTCGCTGTCGCTGTTCGTCGGCCTCGCGGCCGGTGCGTACTCCTCGATCTTCATCGCCACGCCGCTCGTCGCCGACCTCAAGGAGACCGAGCCGCAGATGAAGGCGCTCAAGAAGCGCGTCCTCGCCAAGCGTGCCGCTGCCGCGGCCAAGGGCGAGTCCGTGGAGAGCGCCCCGCAGGACGAGGACGACGAGCCGCAGGACGACGTGGATCAGGACGCCGCCCCCGCGGGCGTCGTCGGCCCGCGCACACAGCCTGCCTCGCGGGGCCGTGGCCGCGGCCGTCCGTCGGGGAAGCGCCGATGACCGAGCTCGCCGGAACGACTCAGCTGCTGCTCAGCCGCATCCGAGACGTTCCCGATTACCCCGAGCCCGGGGTGATGTTCAAGGACATCACGCCGCTCCTCGCGGACCCGGAGGCCTTCGCCGCACTGACCGAGGCCCTCGCGGACCTCGCGGTGCGGCACGGAGCCACGAAGATCGTCGGCCTGGAGGCCCGCGGCTTCATCCTGGGCGCCCCGGTCGCCCTGCGCGCCGGGCTCGGCTTCATCCCCGTACGGAAGGCGGGCAAGCTCCCCGGAGCGACGCTCAGCCAGTCGTACGACCTGGAGTACGGCAGCGCCGAGATCGAGGTGCACGCCGAGGATCTCGCCGCCGACGACCGCGTCCTGGTCGTCGACGACGTCCTGGCGACCGGCGGCACCGCCGAGGCGTCACTGCGGCTCATCCGCCGTGCGGGCGCTCAGGTGGCCGGTGTGGCGGTTCTGATGGAGCTCGGCTTCCTCGGGGGCCGCGGCAAGCTGGAGACGGCCCTGGAGGGCGCCCCGCTGGAGGCCCTCCTCACCGTCTGAGGCGGCTGAGCAGCCACCACGCACACCCCGAGGCGGGCCCGGAGGAATCCGGCGCCCGCCTCAGGTGTTCCTTCTGTAGAGACCGAGGGTCGGCCGTGTGGAGACCTCAGGCGTTTCTCCCGTGAAGCGCTGTCTCACGAGCTGAGGGAGAGCCGAAGGTCCAGGATCGATACCATGGGCTCTTCGGGGCCTGACCGGGGGACCCGGATCGCGCACAGGGAGCGCCTCTTGCCAGACGAGTCCAAGGCACTCACCGCCGCCAAGGCCGCAGAGCAGGCCCAGCGCGCGGCGTCCACCGCTGCGCCCGCGAAGAGCGCGCCGCCCGCGGCGGGCGCGACGCCGGCGAAGCGGGAGAGTACGCCTCCCAGCACCACGTCCGCACCGAGCACGCCCGGCGCCGGCGCCAAGAGCGACAAGCCGGCCGCCGATCCTTCGCGCCCCAAGCCCCCCACCGAGGCGCGCGCCGGCAGCACCACCCCCACGCCCCGCCCCACGGCGGCCAAGAACGAGCGCTCCGGCTCCTCCAACCGCGTACGCGCCCGCCTGGCCCGCCTCGGCGTCCAGCGCTCGAACCCGTACAACCCGGTCCTGGAGCCGCTGCTGCGGATAGTGCGCAGCAACGACCCCAAGATCGAGACGGCGACGCTGCGCCAGATCGAGAAGGCCTATCAGGTCGCCGAGCGCTGGCACCGCGGCCAGAAGCGCAAGAGCGGCGATCCGTACATCACGCATCCGCTCGCCGTGACGACGATCCTCGCCGAGCTCGGCATGGACCCGGCCACGCTCATGGCGGGCCTCCTTCACGACACCGTCGAGGACACCGAGTACGGCCTGGACACCCTCAAGCGCGACTTCGGCGACCAGGTCGCCCTGCTCGTCGACGGCGTCACCAAGCTGGACAAGGTCAAGTTCGGCGAGGCCGCGCAGGCCGAGACCGTGCGCAAGATGGTCGTCGCCATGGCCAAGGACCCCCGCGTCCTGGTCATCAAGCTCGCCGACCGCCTGCACAACATGCGCACGATGCGCTATCTCAAGCGCGAGAAGCAGGAGAAGAAGGCCCGCGAGACCCTCGAGATCTACGCGCCCCTGGCCCACCGCCTGGGCATGAACACCATCAAGTGGGAGCTGGAGGACCTCGCCTTCGCGATCCTCTACCCCAAGATGTACGACGAGATCGTGCGCCTGGTCGCCGAGCGCGCCCCCAAACGCGACGAGTACCTGGCCATAGTGACCGACGAGGTCCAGGCCGACCTGCGCGCCGCCCGCATCAAGGCCACCGTCACCGGGCGCCCGAAGCACTACTACAGCGTCTACCAGAAGATGATCGTCCGCGGCCGTGACTTCGCGGAGATCTACGACCTGGTGGGCATCCGCGTCCTCGTCGACACGGTCCGCGACTGCTATGCCGCCCTCGGCACCGTCCACGCGCGATGGAACCCGGTACCCGGCCGGTTCAAGGACTACATCGCGATGCCGAAGTTCAACATGTACCAGTCGCTGCACACGACGGTCATCGGCCCCAGCGGCAAGCCCGTCGAGCTCCAGATCCGTACGTTCGACATGCACCGCCGCGCCGAGTACGGCATCGCCGCGCACTGGAAGTACAAGCAGGAGCCGTCCGCCGGCGCCTCCAAGGTGCGTACGGACGTGCCGAAGAAGACCGGTGGCAAGGACGACCACCTCAACGACATGGCGTGGCTGCGCCAGCTCCTGGACTGGCAGAAGGAGACCGAGGACCCCAGCGAGTTCCTCGAATCGCTGCGCTTCGACCTGTCGCGCAACGAAGTCTTCGTCTTCACGCCGAAGGGCGACGTCATAGCGCTCCCGGCGGGCGCGACCCCGGTCGACTTCTCGTACGCGGTCCACACCGAGGTCGGCCACCGCACCATAGGAGCGCGGGTCAACGGACGGCTCGTGCCGCTCGAATCGACCCTGGACAACGGCGACTTGGTCGAGGTCTTCACCTCCAAGGCGGCAGGCGCGGGCCCGTCCCGCGACTGGCTCGGCTTCGTCAAGTCGCCGCGGGCGCGCAACAAGATCCGTGCGTGGTTCTCCAAGGAGCGCCGCGACGAGGCCATCGAGCAGGGCAAGGACGCCATCGCGCGCGCCATGCGCAAGCAGAACCTGCCGATCCAGCGGATCCTCACGGGCGACTCCCTGGTCACCCTCGCGCACGAGATGCGCTACCCCGACATCTCGTCCCTCTACGCGGCGATCGGCGAGGGCCACGTCACCGCGCAGTCCGTCGTGCAAAAGCTCGTCCAGGCGCTCGGCGGCGAGGAGGCCGCCAACGAGGACATCGCCGAGAGCACGCCGCCCTCGCGCAGCCGCAGCAAGCGCCGCGCCAACGCCGACCCCGGTGTCGTCGTCAAGGGCGTCGAGGACGTGTGGGTCAAGCTGGCCCGCTGCTGCACGCCCGTCCCCGGCGACGGGATCATCGGCTTCGTCACGCGCGGCAGTGGCGTATCGGTTCACCGCAGCGACTGCGTGAACGTCGACTCGCTCTCCCGCGAGCCCGAGCGCATCCTCGAGGTCGAGTGGGCACCCACCCAGTCCTCGGTCTTCCTGGTCGCCATCCAGGTCGAGGCCCTCGACCGCTCGCGGCTGCTCTCGGACGTCACGCGCATCCTCTCGGACCAGCACGTGAACATCCTGTCCGCGGCCGTCCAGACCTCCCGCGACCGGGTCGCCACCTCACGCTTCACGTTCGAGATGGGCGACCCCAAGCACCTGGGCCATGTGCTCAAGGCGGTCAGGGGAGTCGAGGGCGTTTATGACGTGTACAGGGTGACGTCGGCGCGCAGGCCCTGACCTTCGTCCCTCCATGGGGCCGCCCCCGGCGCTCAGCGCCGGGGCGGCCCCATGAAGGTCGGGACGGTGTGTCAGCCGCCGAACTCGTGCAGACCCTTCAGCGCCTGGTCCAGCAGCGCCTGGCGGCCGTCGAGCTCCTTCTGGAGCTTGTCCGCCTTGGCGTTGTTGCCCGCCGCGCGCGCCTTCTCGATCTGTTCCGTCAGCTTGTCGACAGCCGCCTGCAGCTGGCCCGTCAGGCCCTCGGCCCGAGCGCGCGCCTCAGGGTTCGTACGGCGCCACTCGGCTTCCTCGGTCTCCTGAAGAGCCCGCTCCACCGTGTGCATCCGGGCCTCGACCTTCGGCCGCGCGTCACGCGGGACGTGGCCGATGGCCTCCCAGCGCTCGTTGAGCGTACGGAAGGCGGCGCGGGCCGACTTGAGGTCCTTCACCGGGACGAGCTTCTCGGCCTCCTCGGCCAGCTCCTCCTTCAGCTTCAGGTTCTCCGTCTGCTCGGCGTCCCGCTCCGCGAAGACCGCGCTGCGCGCCGCGAAGAAGACGTCCTGGGCGCCGCGGAAGCGGTTCCACAGGTCGTCCTCGTGCTCGCGCTGTGCGCGGCCCGCGGCCTTCCACTCGGTCATCAGGTCGCGGTACCGCGCGGCCGTCGGACCCCAGTCCGCCGAGCCGGAGAGCGCCTCGGCCTCGCCGACCAGCTTCTCCTTGGTCTTGCGGGCCTCCTCGCGCTGGGCGTCCAGCGAGGCGAAGTGGGCCTTGCGGCGCTTGGAGAACGCCGAGCGGGCATGCGAGAAGCGGTGCCACAGCTCGTCGTCCGACTTGCGGTCGAGGCGCGGCAGACCCTTCCAGGTGTCCACCAGGGCGCGAAGCCGCTCGCCCGCCGCACGCCACTGCTCGCTCTGGGCGAGTTCCTCGGCCTCGACGACCAGCGCCTCCTTGGCGTGCCTCGCCTCGTCCGACTGCTTGGCCTTCTGGACCTTGCGCTCCTCACGGCGCGCGTCGACGGTCTCGACGAGCTTGTCCAGGCGCTTGCTCAGGGCGTCCAGATCGCCGACCGCGTGTGCCTCGTCCACCTGCGCGCGCAGGTGGTCGATGGCGGTCATGGCGTCCTTGGCCGACAGGTCGGTCGTCTTCACCCGGCGCTCGAGAAGTCCGATCTCGACGACCAGACCGTCGTACTTGCGCTCGAAGTAGGCAAGGGCCTCGTCAGGAGATCCCGCCTTCCACGAACCGACTTCGCGCTCACTGCCGTCGGCCTTGCGCACGTACACGGTCCCCGTCTCGTCGACGCGGCCCCACGGGTCGCTGCTCACAGCGCCTCCTCCACATGATGCCTGTGCAGGGCCTCGGGCCCCCGGCATCGTCCACAGTTTCGTCACCGCCAACATAGGCGACGCGCGGGGCGGCTGTCCGCATCCCGCGCGTCCGAAGTTTGCCTGTGAGCGGTCAGGATTTCGACACGGTCGCCTTGTTGATGACGACCGTCGCGTTCGGGGCGCCGTCGCCCTGCCCGGTGCTCTCGCCGGCGTCGGCGATCTTCTTGAGCACCTTCATCCCGGAATCGGAAATGGTCCCGAACGGTGTGTAGTCGGGCGGCAGCTGACTGTCCTGGTAGACCAGGAAGAACTGGCTGCCGCCGGTGTCCCGGCCCGTCTTCTTCTCGGCGTTGTACTGGTTGGCCATCGCGACCGTCCCCGCCGGATACACGTTCCCCTTCAGGCGCTTGTCCTTGAGGTTCTCGTCCGGGATCGAGTAGCCGGGGCCGCCCTCGCCGGTGCCCTTCGGGTCGCCGCACTGCAGGACGAAGATGCCGCCCGCGGTGAGCCGGTGGCACTTGGTGTGGTCGAGGTAGCCCTTGTTCACCAGGAAGTTGAAGGAGTTGACCGTGTGCGGGGCCTTCGCCGCGGCGAGGTCGAGGCCGATGTCGCCGCAGGTGGTGCTCAGCTTCATCGCGTAGTCCGCCGACTTGTCGATCGTGAGCGCAGGCTCCTTCTTGAAGCTGAGCGGCTTCACCTTGCCGCCGGCGGGCTTCTCGCAGGGGTCCGGCTTCTTGGTGGGGCCCGGGCTCGCCACGTCCTTCGGCTTGCCGTCGTCGTCGAAGGCGCCCGCCGCGTACGACACCGCGCCGCCTGCCACCACCACCGCGAGCGCCGAGGCGATCACCGCGTTGCGCATCCGCGCCCTGCGCCGTGCGGCCTCCCGGCGCTGCTGCTGCCGCAAGAACTTCTCCCGGGCGAGCTGACGCCGCCGCTGATCGTTGCTGACCACCGGGTGATCTCTCCTCTGCGTGGATGACCGCTTCTGTTAGCCCCGTACCGTATATGGGTTAGCTGTGGAATCGGGAGCGCCGGTAGGCTCTGATCTGCCGCGATCCTGCGCGGTCACCTCCGCCGGACGACGAACGAAGGACGATCGTGCTCATTGCCGGGTTTCCCGCCGGGGCCTGGGGCACCAATTGCTACTTGGTCGCCCCCGCCGCAGGCGAGGAGTGCGTGATCATCGACCCGGGCCATCAGGCCGCCGAGGGAGTCGAGGAAGCACTCAAGAAGCATCGGCTCAAGCCCGTCGCGGTCGTCCTCACCCACGGCCACATCGACCACGTCGCCTCGGTCGTCCCGGTCTGCGGGGCCCATGACGTGCCCGCGTGGATCCACCCCGACGACCGGTACATGATGAGCGACCCGGAGAAGGCCATAGGCCGTTCCTTCGGCGCGCAGCTGCTCGGCGAACTGACCGTGGGGGAGCCCTCCGACGTCAAGGAGCTGGCCGACGGCGCGCGCCTGAAGCTCGCAGGTCTGGACTTCTCCGTCGCGCACGCGCCGGGGCATACGAAGGGGTCGGTGACCTTCCAGCTCCCCGAGTCCGCCGAGGTCCCCTCGGTGTTCTTCTCGGGCGACCTGCTGTTCGCCGGCTCCATCGGACGCACCGACCTGCCCGGCGGCTCGCACGACGAGATGCTCGAGTCGTTGGCGCGCGTGTGCCTGCCGCTCGACGACTCGACCGTGGTCCTGCCCGGTCACAACGAGCACACGACCATCGGCCGTGAGCGCGCCACCAACCCGTATCTGCGTCAGGTGGCCGCCGGCCTGGGAGCCGACGCTCCCCGACGAGGAATGTGACGAGAGAAAACCCGTGAGCACCTTCAAGGCCCCCAAGGGCACCTACGACCTGCTCCCGCCGGACTCGGCGAAGTACCTGGCGGTGCGCGAGGCGATCGCCGCGCCGCTGCGGAACTCCGGGTACGGCTATGTGGAGACACCCGGCTTCGAGAACGTCGAGCTGTTCTCGCGCGGCGTCGGCGAGTCCACCGACATCGTCTCCAAGGAGATGTACGCCTTCGAGACCAAGGGCGGCGACCAGCTCGCCCTGCGTCCCGAGGGCACCGCGTCCGTGCTGCGCGCGGCCCTTGAGGCCAACCTGCACAAGGCGGGCAACCTCCCGGTCAAGCTCTGGTACTCCGGCTCGTACTACCGCTACGAGCGTCCGCAGAAGGGCCGCTACCGCCACTTCTCGCAGGTCGGTGCCGAGGCGATCGGTATCGAGGACCCGGCTGTCGACGCCGAGTTGATCATCCTCGCCGACCAGGCGTACCGCACGCTCGGCCTCTCCCAGTTCCGCATCCTGCTGAACTCCCTGGGCGACAAGGAGTGCCGCCCCGTCTACCGTGCCGCGCTGCAGGACTTCCTGCGCGCGCTCGACCTGGACGAGGAGACACGTCGACGTATCGACATCAACCCGCTGCGGGTCCTGGACGACAAGCGTGACGACGTCCAGAAGCAGCTGGTCGGCGCCCCGATGCTGCGCGACTACCTCTGCGACGCCTGCAAGGCGTACCACGAGGAGGTGCGCGAGCTCCTGACGGCGGAGGGCGTCGCCTACGAGGACGACCCGAAGCTGGTCCGCGGCCTGGACTACTACACCCGCACGACCTTCGAGTTCGTCCACGACGGCCTCGGCTCGCAGTCCGCGGTGGGCGGCGGCGGCCGCTACGACGGCCTCTCCGAGATGATCGGCGGCCCCGCGCTGCCGTCCGTCGGCTGGGCACTCGGCGTGGACCGCACGGTCCTCGCCCTGGAGGCGGAGGGCGTGCAGCTCGAACTGCCCTCGGCGACCAGCGTGTTCGCGGTGCCGCTCGGCGACGAGGCCAGGCGGGTCCTGTTCGCCAAGGTGACGGAGCTGCGCAAGGCGGGCGTCGCGGCCGACTTCTCGTACGGCGGCAAGGGCCTCAAGGGCGCCATGAAGAACGCCAACCGCAGCGGCGCGCGCTTCACGATCGTCGCCGGTGAGCGGGATCTCGCCGAGGGCGTCGTGCAGCTCAAGGACATGGAGTCCGGTGAGCAGGACGCGGTCGCGGTGGACGAGATCGTGGCCGTCCTGAAGGGCAAGCTGGCCTAGCCGAAGCCTGGTGCGGGGCCCGGGTGCGACACCGCACCCGGGCCCCGCACGTTCAGGGTCCCGGGGTGAGTGCCATGCGCGTTCGGTCCGTACCTCCTTATGTCCATCGAACGGTGGACACCCGCCCGCGTGCGGCACAATGTCCGTGCCCGCAGGCCCCCACTCAGCGACGGAACGGCGTGATGAGCAAGACGACCCCGGCAAGCGACAGCCTCCCCTCCGAGCACGATCACGGGGGAGGGGACGCGGACGCGCCACGCGGTGTCGGCGGGAGCCGTGCGTTCGCGCTGCTTCTGGTGATCACGGGTGCGGCGGGTCTGCTCGCGGCGTGGGTCATCACGCTGGACAAGTTCAAGCTTCTTGAGGACCCGGACTTCACGCCGGGCTGCAGCCTCAATCCGGTGGTCTCCTGCGGCAACATCATGAAGAGCGAGCAGGCGTCGGCCTTCGGGTTCCCGAACCCGATGCTGGGCATCGCCGCGTACGCCGTCGTGATCTGTGTCGGCATGAGCCTCCTTGCCCGCGCCCGCTTCCCGCGCTGGTACTGGTTGACGCTGAACGCGGGCATGCTCTTCGGGGTCGGTTTCTGCACGTGGCTGATGTACCAGTCGCTCTACGAGATCAACTCGCTGTGCCTGTGGTGCTGCCTGGCCTGGGTCGCCACGATCGTCATGTTCTGGTACGTCACGTCGTTCAACGTCCGCAACGGCCTGCTGCCCGCGCCCTCCTGGCTGCGTACGTTCTTCAGCGAGTTCACCTGGGTGCTTCCGGTGCTGCACGTCGGCATCATCGGCATGCTGATCCTCACGCGCTGGTGGGACTTCTGGACCAGCTGACAGCGCCGAGGGCGTTGTCAGTGGGCTGACGTAGGGTTCCGAGCGTGGAGCCCGACCTGTTTACCGCAGCTGCCGAGGACCGCCAGGAGAAGGACCCTTCGACGAGTCCCCTGGCCGTCCGGATGCGCCCGCGCACCCTCGAAGAAGTCGTCGGCCAGCAGCATCTGCTGAAGCAGGGCTCGCCCCTGCGGAGGCTGGTGGGCGAGGGCGAGGGCGGGGGAGGACCGGCGGGACCGTCGTCGGTGTTCCTCTGGGGACCGCCGGGCATCGGCAAGACCACCCTTGCGTACGTGGTCTCGAAGGCCACGAACAAGCGCTTCGTGGAGCTCTCCGCGATCACCGCCGGTGTGAAGGAAGTCCGCGCCGTCATCGAGGGCGCCCGGCGTGCGATGGGCGGCCACGGCAAGGAGACCGTCCTCTTCCTCGACGAGATCCACCGCTTCAGCAAGGCCCAGCAGGACTCCCTGCTCCCGGCCGTCGAGAACCGCTGGGTGACGCTGATCGCGGCGACCACCGAGAACCCGTACTTCTCGATCATCTCCCCGCTCCTGTCCCGCTCCCTCCTCCTCACGCTCGAACCGCTCACGGACGACGACCTGCGCGGCCTGCTGCGCCGGGCGCTCACCGAGGAGCGGGGCCTGGGCGGCGCGGTCGAGCTGCCCGAGGACACCGAGGCGCACCTCCTGCGGATCTCGGGCGGCGACGCCCGGCGCGCGCTCACCGCCCTGGAGGCGGGTGCGGGCTCGGCCCTCGCCAAGGGGGAGAAGGAGATCACCCTCCAGACCCTGGAGGAGTCGGTCGACCGGGCAGCCGTGAAGTACGACCGCGACGGCGACCAGCACTACGACGTCGCGAGCGCCCTCATCAAGTCCATCCGCGGTTCGGACGTCGACGCGGCCCTGCACTATCTGGCCCGGATGATCGAGGCGGGCGAGGACCCCCGCTTCATCGCACGGCGCCTGATGATCTCCGCGAGCGAGGACATCGGCCTCGCCGACCCCACCGCGCTGCCCACGGCGGTCGCCGCCGCCCAGGCCGTCGCCATGATCGGCTTTCCGGAGGCCGCGCTCACCCTCAGCCACGCGACGATCGCCCTCGCCCTGGCCCCGAAGTCGAACGCCGCGACGATCGCCATCCAGTCCGCCCAGGCAGACGTCCGCGCAGGTCTGGCGGGCCCCGTCCCGCCCCACCTGCGCGACGGGCACTACAAGGGGGCGGCCAAGCTCGGCCACGCCCAGGGCTATGTGTATCCGCACGACGTGCCGGGCGCGATCGCGGCCCAGCAGTACGCACCGGACGCGGTGGCCGCCAAGCGTTACTACCAACCCACGCGCTATGGAGCAGAGGCGCGGTACGCGGACGTGGTCGAGCGGGTGCGCGAGCGCCTCAAGGGCGAGTAGCCGCACGGTCCGGCGGGGCAGCCGCACCGCCCCCGGCGGGCGGGCCCCGGCGCTCCCGCCTACGCTCGGCGCCATGGGCACAGCAGCCGGGCCGCGCGCGGGGGCCACCCTGCTCGCCGCCGCCGCCCTCGCCGCGGCCTGCACGCCGCCGCAGCTGGAGCGCGCCGCCTCCCGCCACACGGCCACCAGGTCCCCGGCTCAGACGGCAACACGGCAGCCCACGCCCGAGCCGTCCCCCACGGCCGCCCTCGCGAGCCCCGGCTTCCCGCCCACCGCCGCGCGGGCCCGGGACCAGCTCGCCGGCCTCACCGTCGCCCGGGGCAAGAACTGGCAGACGTACAAGCGCTCCGAGTTCGGCGTCGGCTGGTCCGACGACACTGACGCCCCCGGCGGCCGCAACGGCTGCGACACCCGCGACGACGTCCTGCGGCGCGACCTGAGGAACCTGCGCGAGGGCGACCGCAACCCCTGCGTCGTGCTCTCCGGCGTCCTGCACGACCCGTACACCGGCAAGGACCTTCCCTACTCCTACCGCCGCGCCTCGCAGATCCAGACCGACCACGTCGTCGCGCTCGGCGCGGCCTGGCGGGCCGGAGCCTGGGCCTGGACGGCGCGGAAGCGGCTGACGTACGCCAACGACCTCGACGTCCTGCTCGCCGCCGACAAGGCGACGAACTACACGAAGAGCAGCCAGACCCCCGACAAGTGGAAACCCCCGCGCAAGGAATACTGGTGCGAGTACGGCCGCCGCTGGACCGGGATCAAGGCGAAGTACCGGCTCACCGTCACGGCCCCCGAGAAACTGGCCCTCCAGGACCTCCTCGCCACCTGCTGAGCCTGCGGCCGGGGCTGCGGCTGAGGCACCCCCTGCCACCCGGTACACTTGCCCGAAGTGCTGCGTCCCGTGTCCCGGTCTCGTACCGGACACCACCAGAACGGGACATCCAGCCGGAGCCCCGGACCTCACCGTCCAGGAATCTCCAGGAGCGTCGCGCACCGTCGAAGGTGTCGCGGGCAGCCCACCACCATCTCGTACTCCGGGAAGCGGTCGGTGGGCCACTCGCGTGCTGCACATAGTGCCCAGACCAGGGAGCGGCTGCCCGCCGGATCCAGCATCACCGGATCCGATGGGTTTCCCAGGCTGCGGATTGCGACCTCCCCTAACCCTGGTGAAGCCGATTTCACATTGAACAGAGAGGTTGGTTCATGCCGAACCAGTCCCGCCCCAAGGTCAAGAAGTCGCGTGCCCTCGGCATCGCGCTGACCCCGAAGGCCGTCAAGTACTTCGAGGCCCGCCCCTACCCGCCGGGCGAGCACGGCCGTGGGCGCAAGCAGAACTCGGACTACAAGGTCCGTCTGCTCGAGAAGCAGCGTCTGCGCGCGCAGTACGACATCAGCGAGAAGCAGATGGCCCGTGCCTACGACCGCGCCAAGAAGGCCGAAGGCAAGACCGGCGAGGCCCTGGTCATCGAGCTCGAGCGCCGTCTCGACGCCCTGATCCTTCGTTCGGGCATCGCCCGCACGATCTACCAGGCCCGTCAGATGGTCAGCCACGGCCACATCGAGGTCAACGGCGGCAAGGTCGACAAGCCGTCGTTCCGCGTCCGTCCCGACGACGTCGTGATGGTCCGCGAGCGCAGCCGTGAGAAGCCGCTGTTCGTGGTCTCGCGTGAGGGTGGCTTCGCCCCCGACGGCGAGATCCCGCGTTACCTCCAGGTGAACCTGAAGGCCCTGGCCTTCCGTCTGGACCGTGACCCGAACCGCAAGGAGATCCCCGTGATCTGCGACGAGCAGCTCGTCGTCGAGTACTACGCCCGCTGACCCGGACGTAGCTCTCCCTGCTTCAGCCCGTCGCTCGCCCTGCCCTCGTGGTGGAGCGGGCGGCGGGTTCTTGCGTTGGTCCTCCGGCCCGCGCCCAGGGCCCGGGAGACCGCGGCGTCCGGGGTGAGACGGGTCCCGGCGGCCACGCACTCCTCGTACCGCGCGTCGCCCAGCTGTTCGCGGGCCTGTGCCTCGCACAGTTCGTGCGGCCCGCCGAAGTTCCCCGAGCCGAACAGCGGAAGGCCCACCGAAGGCCAGATGCGGGACGCGGCGCCCTGCAGGACCGCGGCCTCTGCCGGGTCGCCCTCCACCGCGGTGAACAGGGCGAGCAGCTCGATCGCGAGCACCGTGCCGAGCAGATCGTTGAAGGCGTGGTCCAGGGCCAGGCACCGCATGACCAGCTCACGGGCCGTCGCGGCCTCGCCGCGCGTCCAGGCCGCGAAGCCGAGGACATAGAGGGCGTACGCGAGGGTCCAGCGCTCGCCGTGGTCCTCGCAGACCTGGCGTACGTCCTCGCAGAGCTCCACCGCGTCGGCGAGCTCGCCGCGGAAGGCGAGGGCCATCGCCAGCTCGACCTGGCCCATCAGGACGTTGCTGTTGAGCTCGCCGATCTCGCGGTACTGAGCGAGGGCCGAGCGCAGCAAGGTTTCGGCACGCTCCATGTCGTCGGCGAGGAGCGCGAGGCAGCCGATGCGATGGACCGCGTACGCGGTCGCGATGGCGCTGCCGGTACGTTCCGCCTCGTCCTTGCACTCGTGCAGCGCGGCGAGCGCGGCGACCGTGTCGCCCTGAAGGACCGCTACGTAGCCAAGGACCCACAGCGCCTTGAGACGCGATTCGTCGTGGTCGCCGTCCAGCTCAAGGGCGCGGTCGAGCCAGTGCCGCCCCTCCGCGAGCCGCCCGCAGCCGACCCAGTAGAACCACAGGCTGCCCGCCAGGTACTGGCCCAGATGCGTCTCGTCCGGCTCCGACAGGCAGTACTCCAACGCGCCCCGCAGATTGGGCAGTTCGCAGTCGACGAGTTCGGCGACGTGCGCCTGGCGCGGTGAGAACCAGTCCAGCTCGCAGTGGGTGGCGAGCCCCATGTACCAGTCGCGGTGCCTGCGCCGCATCCGCGCCGCGTCGCCGGTCGCCTCGAGCCAGTCGGCGCCGTACGCCCTGACCGTGTCGAGCATGCGGTACCGGACGCCCGTCGGTCCCTCCTCGCGGGTCACGACGGACTGCGCGAGCAGCTCACTCAGTACGTCGAGGACGTCGTCGGCGTGCAGGCCGTCGCCGCTGCAGATGTACTCGGCCGCCTCCAGGTCGAAGGGCCCGCAGAACACCGAGAGCCGCGACCACAGCAGGCGCTCGCCCGCCGTGCACAGCTCGTGGCTCCAGCCGATGGCCGTACGCAGGGTCTGATGCCGAGGCGGAACGTCACGCCGGGCTCCGGTGAGCAGCGCGAACCGGTCGTCGAGCCGGGAGAGCAGCTGCGCGGGCGAGAGTGCCCGCAGCCGACCCGCCGCCAGCTCGACGGCCAGCGGAATCCCGTCCAGACGGCGGCACAGCTCCGCCACGTCGGCTTCGTTCTCCTCGTCCAGGACGAACCCGGGAAGCCCGGCCGCCGCACGGTCGGCGAACAGCGCGGCGGCGTCCGGCGCGGGCAGCGGCGCGAGCGGGAAGATCCGCTCGCCGCAGGTGTCGAGCGGCCTGCGCCCCACCGCGAGCACCCGCAGGCCGGGGGAGCGGTGCAGCAGCTCTCCCACCAGCGAGGCGCACGCCTCCACCAGGTGCTCGAACCCGTCGACGACGAGGAGGACTTCCCGCTCCGCGAGATGGTCGAGCAGTACCTTGCGCGGCGTGCGATGCGTGTGATCGGTCAGACGCAGCGCGTCGGCGACGGCGTGCTCCACGAGATCGGGGTCCCGGACCGCGGCGAGCTCCACCAGCCAGGCGCCGTCCGGCGGCGCGGCGTCGGAGGCGGCCCGGACGGCGAGGCGTGACTTCCCCACGCCGCCGACGCCGGTCACCGTGACCAGACGTCCGGCCTCCAACGCGGCGGCGAGATCGGCGAGTTCGCCGGTGCGTCCGACGAACGCGTTGAGCTCCAGGGGGAGGTTGCCGGGTCTCGGCGGGCGGGCGGGGGAGTCGTGCCGACCGCTACCGGTGCCCTGATCGCGTCGCATGAGACACGGAGCGTACTCATCCGTAAGCAGTCCGTACAATCACTTCGCTGAACTCCCTTGCCCGTACACGGTAATGCGGTGCGGAGCCTCGGCCCCGGCGCGATAGGGTCGGGGGACGACTTTTCGATGTTCAGGGCCGATGTCCAGGGAGCGGTGCACAGTGTCGGGTGGCGAGGTGGCCGGGATCCTGGTGGCCGTCTTCTGGGCGATCCTGGTCTCCTTCCTGGCCGTGGCGCTGGTGAGGCTGGCGCAGACGCTCAAGGCGACCACCAAGCTCGTCGCGGACGTGACCGAGCAGGCTGTGCCGCTCCTCGCGGACGCCTCCAGCGCGGTGCGCTCCGCGCAGACCCAGATCGACCGGGTCGACGCCATCGCCTCCGACGTCCAGGAGGTCACGTCGAACGCCTCGGCGCTCTCCACGACGGTGGCCTCCACCTTCGGCGGCCCCCTCGTCAAGGTCGCGGCGTTCGGATACGGCGTGCGCAGGGCCCTGGGCCGCAAGGCAGGACCCGAATCAGACAATGTGCCATCGGCACCCGCCCGACGTACCGTGATCGTGGGGCGCACCGTCCCCTCCGCGCGGCGGCGGGGCAAGCGGAAGAAGGACTGACGCAGCGATGTTCCGCCGTACGTTCTGGTTCACCGCGGGCGCCGCTGCCGGTGTGTGGGCCACCACCAAGGTCAACCGCAAGATCAAGCAACTGACCCCCGAGAGCCTCGCGGCGCAGGCCGCGAACAAGGCGCTCGAAGCGGGTCACAAGCTCAAGGACTTCGCTCTCGACGTCCGCGACGGCATGGCCCAGCGCGAGGCCGAACTGGGCGAGGCCCTGGGCCTCGAAGCCCCGGTCGACGCCGAACTCCCTGGGCAGCGCACGGTCGTCGTGGCCATCGAGAACGGCAAGACCAGCAAGACCGACAAGAACAAGCAGGGCAAGTACCTCTCGAAGTCGAAGTACTCGTACAACCGGAATGAGGACCACTGATGGAGTCGGCCGAGATTCGCCGCCGCTGGCTGAGCTTCTTCGAGGAGCGCGGGCACACCGTCGTCCCTTCGGCGTCGCTCATCGCGGACGACCCGACTCTGCTCCTCGTCCCCGCGGGCATGGTGCCCTTCAAGCCCTACTTCCTGGGCGAGGTCAAGCCGCAGTTCTCGCGCGCCACGAGCGTGCAGAAGTGCGTGCGTACGCCGGACATCGAAGAGGTCGGCAAGACCACCCGGCACGGCACGTTCTTCCAGATGTGCGGCAACTTCTCCTTCGGTGACTACTTCAAGGAAGGCGCCATCACGTACGCCTGGGAGCTGCTCACCAGCTCCGTGGCGGACGGTGGCTACGGCCTGGACCCCGAGCGCCTGTGGGTGACGGTCTACCTCGACGACGACGAGGCCGAGACCATCTGGCGCGAGAAGGTGGGCGTCCCCGCCGAGCGCATCCAGCGCCTGGGCAAGAAGGACAACTACTGGTCCATGGGCGTCCCCGGACCCTGCGGCCCCTGCTCCGAGATCAACTACGACCGCGGCCCCGAGTTCGGCGTCGAGGGCGGCCCGGCCGTCAACGACGAGCGGTACGTGGAGATCTGGAACCTGGTCTTCATGCAGTACGAGCGCGGCGAGGGCACCTCGAAGGAGGACTTCGAGATCCTCGGCGACCTGCCCAGCCAGAACATCGACACCGGCCTCGGTCTCGAACGTCTCGCCATGATCCTTCAGGGCGTACAGAACATGTACGAGACCGACACCCTGCGCGTCGTCATGGACAAGGCCACCGAGCTGACCGGCGTCCGCTACGGCGCCGAGCAGGGCTCGGACGTCTCCCTGCGCGTGGTCGCCGACCACATGCGCACGTCCGTGATGCTCATCGGCGACGGCGTCACGCCGGGCAACGAAGGCCGTGGTTACGTACTGCGCCGCATCATGCGCCGAGCCATCCGCAACATGCGCCTGATGGGCGCCACGGGCCCCGTCGCCTTCGAGCTCGTCGACACGGTCATCAAGTCGATGGGCGAGCAGTACCCCGAGCTCCGATCCGACCGCAAGCGCATCGAGACCGTCGCCCTCGCCGAAGAGGCCGCCTTCCTCAAGGCCCTCAAGGGCGGCACGAACATCCTCGACACCGCCGTCACCGAGACCAAGGCCGCGGGCGGCAAGGTCCTCTCCGGCGACAAGGCGTTCCTGCTGCACGACACGTGGGGCTTCCCGATCGACCTCACCCTGGAGATGGCCGCCGAACAGGGCCTTTCCGTGGACGAGGACGGCTTCCGGCGCCTGATGAAGGAGCAGCGGGAGCGGGCCAAGGCCGACGCCCAGGCCAAGAAGACCGGCCACGCCGATCTGCACGCCTACCGCGAGATCGCCGACGCCTCCGGCGCCACGGACTTCACCGGCTACACCCTCACCGAGAACGAGGCCGTGATCGTCGGCCTCCTGGTCAACGGCGTCTCGTCCCCCGCCGCCCGCGAGGGCGACGAGGTCGAGGTCGTCCTCGACCGCACCCCCTTCTACGCCGAGGGCGGCGGCCAGATCGCCGACTCCGGCCGGATCCGTCTCGACAACGGCGCAGCCGTCGAGATCCGTGACGTACAGAAGCCGGTCCCCGGCGTGCACGTCCACAAGGGTGTCGTCCTGGTCGGCGAGATCACCGTCGGCGACCAGGTCTGGGCCTCGATCGACGTGCACCGCCGCCGTGCCATCGCCCGCGCCCACTCCGCCACGCACCTCACGCACCAGGCGCTGCGCGACGCGCTCGGCCCGACGGCCGCCCAGGCCGGTTCCGAGAACCAGCCGGGCCGCTTCCGCTTCGACTTCGGCTCCCCGTCGGCCGTGCCCACGGCCGTCATGACGGACGTCGAGCAGAAGATCAACGAAGTGCTCGCCCACGAGCTCGACGTGCAGGCCGAGGTCATGTCGATCGACGAGGCCAAGAAGCAGGGCGCCATCGCCGAGTTCGGCGAGAAGTACGGCGAGCGCGTGCGCGTGGTCACCATCGGCGACTTCTCCAAGGAGCTGTGCGGCGGCACGCACGTCCACAACACCGCCCAGCTGGGCCTGGTGAAGCTGCTCGGCGAGTCGTCCATCGGTTCGGGTGTGCGCCGCATCGAGGCCCTGGTCGGCGTCGACGCGTACAACTTCCTGGCCAAGGAGCACACGGTCGTCGCCCAGCTCCAGGAGCTGGTCAAGGGCCGCTCCGAGGAGCTGCCCGAGAAGGTCTCCGCCATGCTCGGCAAGCTGAAGGACGCCGAGAAGGAGATCGAGAAGTTCCGCGCGGAGAAGGTTCTGGCGGCCGCCGCCGGTCTCGTCGAATCCGCTAAGGACGTACGAGGCGTCGCGCTCGCCACCGGACAGGTGCCGGACGGCACGGGCGCCGACGACCTGCGCAAGCTGGTCCTCGACGTGCGCCACCGCATCCCCGGCGACCGCCCGGCCGTGGTCGCTCTCTTCACCACGGCCAACGGCCGCCCGCTGACGGTCATCGCCACGAACGAAGCCGCACGCGAGCGCGGTCTCAAGGCCGGCGACCTCGTCCGTACGGCAGCCAAGACGCTCGGTGGCGGTGGCGGCGGCAAGCCGGACGTCGCCCAGGGCGGCGGCCAGAACGTCGCGGCCATCGGCGACGCCATGGCGGCCGTCGAACGCCTCGTCGCAGAGACGGCCTGATGGACGACTCCTCAGGGGGCATGCGCAGGGGCCGGCGCCTGGCCATCGACGTCGGTGACGCCCGGATCGGGGTCGCCTCGTGCGACCCCGACGGGATCATCGCCACTCCGGTGGAGACGGTGCCGGGACGTGATGTCCCGGCCGCCCAGCGCAGGTTGAAGCAGCTTGTCGACGAGTACGAACCGATCGAGATCGTCGTCGGCCTCCCTCGCTCCCTCAACGGGGGCGAGGGGCCCGCGGCCGCCAAGGTCCGTGCGTTCACACAGGACCTCGCCCGCTTGGTCGCCCCCATTTCGGTGAGGCTCGTGGACGAGAGGATGACCACAGTGACGGCCAGTCAGGGGCTGCGCGCCTCGGGCGTGAAGTCCAAAAAGGGCAGGTCTGTCATCGATCAGGCGGCGGCCGTCATCATCCTGCAGCAGGCACTGGAGTCCGAACGGGCGTCAGGTAAAGCTCCGGGCGAGGGCGTCGAAGTGGTCATCTGATCGCGATACGGTAACGTTCCGCGCGATGCGGCGGTGTTCGAACAGCTGCCGCACAGCATCAAGAGGCGGAACGGTTGCCCTCCCACTCAGACGGCGGCCCCGCCTCGCGGCATGTAGGGGATCGATGACTGAGTATGGCCGGGGCCCAGGCTCCGAACCGTGGCATCCCGAGGACCCGTTGTACGGGGACGGCGGATGGGGAGGACAGCAGCCTTCGGGCGGCCAGTCCACCTACGGCGGCCAGGGGCAGTACCACCCTCAGCAGCCGCAGCAGCATGCGCAGTACGAGGACTGGAGCACGGGCCAGCAGCAGGCCTACGGCTCGCAGCAGTACGGCGGGCCCGCCGCCCAGCAGCAGTACAACGGAGGCGGCGGCCAGGACCCGCAGTACAACGGCGGCCAGGCGGAGCAGCAGTACAACGGCGGCCAGGACCAGTACAACGGCGGCTGGGACACGGGCCAGCAGGGTCAGGTCCCGTACTCCGGCGATCCTGCGGACCCCTACGGCAACCAGCCGGGCGGCTACGGCGCGGAGAGCCCGGACTACTACGGCACTCCCGACGCCTACCCCCCGCCGGAGCCGCCGTCCCGCCGACGCCCCGAACCCGAGCCGCAGAAGGACTGGGATCCGGGCCCGGACCAGGGCGAGCACGCCTTCTTCTCCGGTGCCGATGACGACGAGGACGAGTACGACGACGAGCCGGGCCGCCGTGGTGGCCGCGGGGACCGTCGAGGCGGCCGGGGCGGCAAGAAGCCGAAGAAGCGCAGGAGCGGCTGCGCCTGCCTGGTCGTGACGCTGGTCTTCGGCGGCGGTCTCGCCGGGGTCGGCTATTTCGGCTACCAGTTCTACCAGGACCGATTCGGTACGGCGCCGGACTACGCGGGCGAGGGAACCGGCCTCGCGACCGTCGACATCCCGAAGGATTCCGGCGGCTATGTGATCGGCCAGAAACTGAAGGACGCCGGCGTCGTCAAGAGCGTGGACGCGTTTGTCTCCGCGCAGGCGCAGAATCCCAATGGCAATTCCATTCAGGACGGCGTCTACGTCCTGAAGAAGGAAATGTCGGCCAAGAGCGCGGTCGAACTGATGCTCAGCCCGAAGAGCCGCAATAACCTCATCATTCCCGAGGGTAAGCGGAACTCGTGGGTCTACAAGCAGATCGACACTCGCCTGGAACTCGAAAAGGGAACCACTGAGGGTATCGCCAAGAAGAAATGGAAGACTCTCGGTCTTCCTGACTGGGCGAACAACAACAAGGACATCAAGGATCCGCTCGAGGGCTTCCTCTATCCCTCCAGTTACCCGGTCGCCAAGGGCCAGAAGCCGGAGACCGTCCTCAAGAAGATGGTCTCCCACGCCAACGCGAAGTACGACGAGTTGGGCCTCAAGGCGAAGGCCGCCGAGCTGAACCTGAAGGACCCGTTGCAGGTGCTGACGGTGGCGAGCCTTGTCCAGGCGGAAGGCAAGTACAAGCACGACTTCGAGAAGGTCGCGACGGTCGTCTACAACCGCCTCAAGACGAACAACACCGAGACGTACGGCCTCCTCGACTTCGACTCGACGGTGAATTACGCCAAGGCCGAAAGCACCCTGGAAACCGGAACGGTCGACGACCTGCGCAAGTTCGACGACCCGTACAACACGTACAAGATCAAGGGCCTGCCCCCCGGGCCGATCGGCAACCCCGGAGATGAGGCGCTCAAGTCCGCGCTCAACCCGGCCAAGGGGAACTGGTACTACTTCGTCTCCATCAACGCGGACACTACGTTGTTCGCCGAGACGAATGAGCAGCATGAGCGCAATCGTCAGAAGTACCTCGAGGAACAGAAGAAGAATTCCGGCTGATGAGCAATGAGCGCAGAGCCGCAGTCCTCGGCTCACCCATCGCCCATTCCCTCTCCCCGGTGCTGCACCGCGCCGCATACGGGGAGCTGGGCCTGGTCGACTGGACGTACGACCTGTTCGACGTCGACGAGGCGGCCCTGCCCGGCTTCATCGAGGGGCTCGGTCCCGAGTGGGCCGGGCTCTCGCTGACGATGCCGCTCAAGCGCGCGGTGATCCCGCTGCTCGACGAGGTCAGCGAGACCGCCGCCTCCGTCGAGGCGGTCAACACCGTCGTCCTGACGGACGACGGGCGTCGCCTCGGCGACAACACCGACATCCCCGGCATGGTCGCCGCCCTGCGGGAACGCGGCATCGAGCAGGTCGAATCGGCCGCGATCCTCGGCGCGGGCGCCACCGCGTCCTCCGCGCTCGCCGCGCTCGCGCGGATCTGCACGGGCGAGGTCGTCGCGTACGTACGCAGCGAGGCGCGCGCCGCCGAGATGCGGCAGTGGGGCGAGCGGCTCGACGTGGAGGTGCGGACGGAGGACTGGGCGGACGCCGAACGCGCGCTGAGCGCGCCGCTGGTGATCGCCACGACGCCCGCGGGCGCGACCGACGCGCTGTCGGCCGCCGTGCCCGAGCGGCCCGCGACCCTCTTCGACGTCCTGTACGACCCGTGGCCCACCGCTCTCGCGGCCCGCTGGTCGATGTACGGCGGAGCCGTCGTCAGCGGGCTCGACCTTCTCGTGCATCAGGCGGTGCTGCAGGTCGAGCAGATGACCGGGCGCACGCCCGCGCCGCTGGTCGCGATGCGCAAGGCGGGGGAACACGCGCTGGCCGCCCGCTGAAGCGTCCGCTTTGTGGACCGGAGGCCAGGTCCCGCCCCCCGACGTGGGAGGATCGGGGGATGGCGGGCCAGGGCCGCGCACCCGGTCGCGCCACGTAGTTCCAGGCGCGAGCATGAGGAGCACCGTTGAGCAGGTTGCGTTGGCTGACCGCGGGAGAGTCCCACGGACCCGCACTTGTCGCGACGCTGGAGGGTCTTCCCGCCGGCGTGCCGATCACCACGGAGATGGTGGCGGACCACCTGGCCCGGCGGCGCCTCGGCTATGGGCGCGGTGCGCGCATGAAGTTCGAGCGCGACGAGGTCACCTTCCTGGGCGGCGTCCGGCACGGCCTGACCATGGGCTCGCCGATCGCGATCATGGTGGGCAACACCGAGTGGCCCAAGTGGGAACAGGTCATGGCGGCCGACCCGGTCGACCCGGAGATCCTCGCCGACCTGGCCCGCAACGCCCCGCTGACCCGGCCACGGCCCGGCCACGCGGACCTCGCGGGCATGCAGAAGTACGGCTTCGACGAGGCCAGGCCGATCCTGGAGCGCGCCTCCGCACGTGAGACCGCGGCCCGCGTCGCGCTCGGCGCGGTCGCCCGTTCGTACCTCAAGGAGACGGCCGGCATCGAGATCGTCAGCCACGTGACCGAGCTGGCGAGCGCCAAGGCTCCGTACGGCGTCTACCCGACCCCCGCCGACGTCGAGAAGCTCGACGCCGACCCCGTGCGCTGCCTCGACGCGGACGCGAGCAAGGCGATGGTCGCCGAGATCGACCAGGCCCACAAGGACGGCGACACCCTGGGGGGTGTGGTCGAGGTCCTCGCGTACGGCGTGCCCGTCGGGCTCGGCTCGCACGTGCACTGGGACCGGCGGCTCGACGCGCGGCTCGCCGCCGCGCTCATGGGCATTCAGGCCATCAAGGGCGTCGAGGTCGGCGACGGTTTCGACCTCGCACGGGTGCCGGGCTCCAAGGCGCACGACGAGATCGTCTCCACGGAGGACGGCATCCGGCGCACCTCCGGCCGCTCCGGCGGCACCGAGGGCGGCCTGACCACCGGTGAGCTGCTGCGCGTGCGCGCCGCGATGAAGCCCATCGCGACCGTGCCGCGTGCGCTCGCCACTGTCGACGTCGCCACCGGTGAGGCCACCAAGGCGCACCACCAGCGCTCCGACGTGTGTGCGGTCCCGGCCGCCGGCATCGTCGCCGAGGCGATGGTCGCGCTGACCCTGGCCGACGCCGTCGCCGAGAAGTTCGGCGGCGACAGCGTGCCCGAGACCCGGCGGAACGTGCAGTCGTACCTCGACAACCTGCAGATCCGGTGACCGGCCCGCAGATCGTTCTGGTCGGTCCGATGGGCGTGGGCAAGTCGACGGTGGGCGCCCTGCTCGCCGAGCGCCTCGGCACCGTCTACCGGGACACCGACGCCGACATCGTGGCCGCACAGGGCCGGGAGATCGCGGACATCTTCGTGGACGAAGGTGAGCCGCACTTCCGAGACCTGGAGCGGGAGGCCGTGCGTACGGCGCTCGCCGAGCACGAGGGCATCCTCGCGCTCGGCGGGGGCGCGATCCTCGACGAGTCGACCCGCGCGCTCCTGGCCCCGCACCCCGTCGTCTATCTGTCGATGGACGTCGAGGAGGCGGTCAAGCGCACCGGCCTGAACGTCGCGCGCCCGCTGCTCGCGGTCAACCCGCGCAAGCAGTGGCGCGAACTGATGGACGCCCGCCGCCAGTTCTACGCCGAAGTCGCCCGCGCCGTCGTCGCCACCGACGACCGCACCCCCGAAGAGGTCGCCCAAGCGGTCCTCGACGCACTGGAGTTGAAGGAAGCATGACGGAGATTGCTGGGACGGCGGGGCCCACGCCCACCCGCATCCAGGTCGGCGGTACCGCGGGCACCGAGCCGTACGAGGTGCTGGTCGGACGCCAGCTCCTCGGTGAGCTGCCCGGCCTGATCGGCGAGCAGACCAAGCGCGTCGCGATCATCCACCCGGAGGCCCTCGCCGAGACCGGCGACGCGCTGCGCCAGGATCTGGCCGACCAGGGGTACGAGGTCGTGGCCATCCAGGTGCCGAACGCCGAGGAGGCCAAGACCGCCGAGGTCGCCGCGTACTGCTGGAAGGCCCTTGGCCAGTCCGGCTTCACCCGCAGCGACATCATCATCGGCGTCGGCGGCGGAGCCAGCACCGACCTCGCCGGGTTCGTGGCCGCGACCTGGCTGCGCGGGGTCCGCTGGATCGCAGTTCCGACCACCGTGCTCGGCATGGTGGACGCCGCGGTCGGCGGCAAGACCGGCATCAACACCGCCGAGGGCAAGAACCTCGTGGGCTCCTTCCACCCGCCCACGGGCGTGCTCTGCGACCTGGCCGCGCTCGACTCGCTGCCGGTCAACGACTTCGTGTCGGGTCTCGCGGAGATCATCAAGGCCGGTTTCATCGCCGACCCGGTGATCCTCGAACTGATCGAGCAGGACCCGCAGGGCGCGCGCAGCCCGCAGGGTCCGCACACCGCCGAGCTGATCGAGCGCTCCATCAAGGTCAAGGCCGAGGTCGTGTCCGGCGACCTCAAGGAGTCGGGCCTGCGCGAGATCCTCAACTACGGTCACACGCTGGCGCACGCCATCGAGAAGAACGAGCGCTACAAGTGGCGCCACGGTGCCGCGGTCTCCGTCGGCATGGCCTTCGCGGCCGAACTCGGCCGCCTCGCAGGGCGGTTGGACGACGCGACCGCCGACCGGCACCGCACCGTCCTTGAGTCGGTCGGCCTGCCCCTGAGCTACCGCTACGACCAGTGGCCCAAGCTCCTGGAGACCATGAAGGTCGACAAGAAGTCCCGCGGTGACCTGCTGCGCTTCATCGTCCTCGACGGCCTGGGCAAGCCGACCGTCCTGGAGGGACCCGACCCGGCGGTGCTGCTCGCCGCGTACGGCGAAGTGGCGAAGTAGCGCTCCAGGAGGGCGGAATCGGCCCACCAGAACAAGCCACGGGCACCCTGCGGCCTCCCCGGCCGTTCACACAACGTCGGCCGGGGACGGTACCGTTCGGTAACGGGTGGCCCCGGCCGCCGCCCGACCAGCGTCAGTCGTACGAGACGGAGTGGCACCGGATGCAGCACGCAGTGGGGTCTCCGCTGCCGCCGCCCCATCAGCCGGGGCACGGACCGGCCACCGGCTGGTCCCCGGCCGCACACCACCCGAGCGGTCCGCCGCCGGGTGCCGCGCCGGGCGGCCCACCGCCTCCCGCGCCGGGCTTCGCCGGCGCACCGCACCCCCCGGGCACGGCCCCCCATCCGCAGGGACCGGCCCCGCACCCGCACGCCCCGGCGCCGCAGCACGTGGCGCCGGGCGCCTCGCAGCACAGCCACGCGCCCGTGCCCCCGACCCCGGACACCACGGGCCACATCCAGCTCCCGCCCGGCGGCCCCGTCGCCATGCCGAGCCCGCCGCCCGGCACCGCCCAGGCGGACACCGGCGGCACCACGCTGGCCGTCCTCCTGATCGGACCCGCGGGCGCGGGCAAGACGAGCGTCGCCAAGTTCTGGGCGGAGCACCGCAGGGTGCCGACCGCCCACATCAGCCTCGACGACGTCCGCGAATGGGTGCGCTCGGGCTTCGCGGACCCCCAGTCGGGCTGGAACGACCACTCCGAGGCGCAGTACCGCCTGGCTCGCCGCACCTGCGGCTTCGCCGCACGCAACTTCCTGGCCAACGGCATCTCCTGCATCCTCGACGACGCGGTCTTCCCCGACCGCCCGGTCGTCGGCCTCGGCGGCTGGAAGCGCCATGTGGGCCCCGGCCTGCTGCCGGTGGTCCTGCTGCCAGGGCTGGAGATCGTCCTGGAGCGGAACGCGGAGCGCAGCGGAAACCGCCGCCTCACGGACGAGGAAGTGGCCCGCATCCACGGCCGCATGGCCGGTTGGTACGGCTCGGGGCTGCCCATCATCGACAACTCCCAGCTGGACGTGCCCGCCACGGCCCGGGTCCTTGACGACGTCCTCGCCCGTTCCATCGCGAGCCCGCCGCAGTGGTAGGCGGCTGACCGCTCGGTCGGGTGCGCTGAACGGGCCGACCCGCGCCGCCGCTCATAGGCTCGTCCCATGTCAGAGGTGTACGCGGCCCGCCGAGAGCGGCTGAGGGAGCGTTGTGCCGCGGGCGGCAGCGCGTCGGCGCTGGTCTCCCGCCCCGCCAACGTGCGGTATCTCGCGGGAGCGGCGCCGCAGGGTGCCGTGCTCCTGCTGGGCAGGACCGAGGATCTGCTGCTGTGCGGCAGGCCGCTCGGCGACGAGCAGGGCGAGGGGCGGCCCGACGAGGGGCTGCGGGTGCAGCTGCTCGACGCGTCCGGCGGGGACGCCGCCGTCGCGGGCGCCGATCTCGCGGCCGCGCAGGGCGCCGATTCGCTCGCCGTCGAGGAGCACGACCTCACGGTCGCCCGGCACCGCGCCCTGGGATCCGTCGCGCCGCGGCTGCGGCTCGCGGACCTCGGGGGAGCGGTCGAACAACTGCGGCTGGTCAAGGACGAGGAGGAGATCTCCTGCCTGCGGATCGGCTCCGAGATCGCCGACCAGGCCCTCGGCGAGCTGCTCGAATCGATTCTCGTGGGGCGTACGGAACGTCATCTCGCCTTGGAGCTCGAACGCCGCCTCGTCGATCACGGCGCGGACGGGCCCGCCTTCCCGACCTCCGTCGCCACCGGGCCGAACTCGGGCAGGGGCGCCCATCGGCCGTCGGACCGGCGGGTGGAGGAGGGGGATTTCCTCTCCGTGTGCCTGGGGGCCAGTTATCGCGGCTATCGTTGTGAGATCGGGCGTACGTTCGTCATCGGTACGTCTCCCGCGGACTGGCAGATCGAGCTGTACGACCTCGTCTTCGCCGCTCAGCGGGCAGGCAGGGAGGCTCTCGCACCGGGCGCCGCCTACCGTGACATCGACCGTGCGGCACGGCATGTACTGGACTCCGCGGGGTATGCGGACGGTCTCGCTCCGCTGATGGGACACGGTGTGGGGCTCGAAATCGACGAGGACCCGCAGTTGGCGCCCGCGGCCATGGGTAAACTGGACGCCTGCGTGCCGGTCACCGTCGAACCGGGGGTTCACATCCCGGGACGGGGTGGTGTCCGGATCGATGACACGCTCGTCGTGCGCCCCGAGGCGGACGGCGGACCCGAGCTACTCACCATTACGACCAAGGAGCTGCTCGCGCTCTAGCTTTTCAGCTGTGCGCGTGCGCCGGGGTCGTCCACGTCAGTCCAGGAGATTCCGCAACCGTGGCTTCCACGAACGACCTCAAGAACGGCCTGGTGCTCAAGCTCGACGGGGGCCAGCTCTGGTCCGTCGTCGAGTTCCAGCACGTCAAGCCCGGCAAGGGCCCCGCCTTTGTGCGCACGAAGCTCAAGAACGTGCTGTCCGGCAAGGTCGTCGACAAGACCTTCAACGCCGGCGTCAAGGTCGACACGGCGACGATCGACAAGCGCGACATGCAGTTCTCCTACATGGACGGCGACTACTTCGTCTTCATGGACATGGAGACGTACGACCAGCTGCACGTCGACCGCAAGTCCGTCGGTGACGCCGCCAACTTCCTGATCGAGGGCTTCACGGCCTCCGTCGCGCAGCACGAGGGCGAAGTTCTCTTCGTCGAGCTGCCGGCCGCCGTCGAGCTGGTCATCCAGGAGACCGAGCCCGGCGTCCAGGGCGACCGCTCCACCGGCGGCACCAAGCCCGCGACGCTGGAGACCGGCCACCAGATCCAGGTGCCGCTCTTCATCACCACCGGCGAGAAGATCAAGGTCGACACCCGTGACAGTGGCTACCTCGGCCGGGTGAACAGCTAACCGTGGCTGCTCGTAATACGGCCCGCAAGCGCGCCTTCCAGATCCTTTTCGAGGCCGACCAGCGTGGTACCGACGTCTTGACGGTCCTCGCGGACTGGGTGCGTCACTCGCGGTCCGACACCCGGCAGCCGCCGGTCAGCGAGTTCACGATGGAGCTGGTCGAGGGGTATGCCCAGCACGAGCGCCACATCGACGAGCTGATCTCGCAGTACGCCGTCGGGTGGACCCTGGACAGGATGCCGGTCGTCGACCGCAACATCCTGCGGATCGGTGCCTACGAGCTGATCTGGGTCGACGCGACGCCGGACGCCGTGGTGATCGACGAGTCCGTGCAGCTCGCCAAGGAGTTCTCCACGGACGACTCGCCGTCCTTCGTGAACGGCCTGCTCGGCCGCTTCAAGGACCTGAAGCCGAGTCTGCGCCGCGACGAGGCGTAAGCCTCCCAACGCCGCTCAGAGGGCCCGCAGCGACCCGCTGCGGGCCCTCTGGCGTGTCCGGGGACTCCCCAGGGGCTCCTGGGGCCCGTGTTACCTCCCGAGGGCTCACGCGCGTACGCAGAACGCCGGGGTGGCCGGAACCCATCGGTTCCGGCCACCCCGGCGTTACGTTTCTGCTCAGTTCTCGCTTGAGGGATCAGACGTCGTCGTGGGCGACGGCGCGGCGCGCGTCCGCGTCCAGGACGCCCCAGCTGATCAGCTGCTCGGTGAGAACCGAGGGCGACTGGTCATAGATCACGGCGAGGGTGCGCAGGTCGTCCTGGCGGATCGAGAGCACCTTGCCGTTGTAGTCACCGCGCTGCGACTGGATCGTGGCGGCATACCGCTGCAGGGGGCCCGCCTTCTCCTGCGGGACGTGCGCGAGGCGCTCAAGGTCGAGAACGAGCTTGGGCGGCGGCTCGGCCGCACCGCCGGGAGCGGTGCCGGGCAGCAGCTCCTGGACCGGGACGCCGTAGAAGTCCGCCAGCTCGGCAAGGCGCTGTACGGTCACGGCGCGGTCGCCGCGTTCGTACGAACCGACCACGACCGCCTTCCAGCGTCCCTGGGACTTCTCCTCGACGCCGTGGAGGGAAAGGCCCTGCTGGGTACGGATGGCGCGGAGCTTGGCCCCGAGCTGTTTGGCGTATTCGCTGGACATATAGCTCCCCGGACGAAGAACGGTAACTCACTGTGAGGTTACGCAGCGTTACTTGGGTGCGTCAAGCCGAATGGTCCGTACCGACCCCTCCCAGGGGGGTCGTGACCGGCGGCGTTGCCGGTGCTGGTACTGTGGATGGCGCAATTTCGACGTCCTTTAAGGTCCGTCCCGTGAGGCGGAGAAGGAGGTCCGTTTCATATGGACTCGCACGACAAGAACGAACCCGATGTCGCCCGGCCCGTGCTCGAAGGCCCGGACATCGCACGGGTGTTGACCCGTATCGCACACGAGATCGTCGAGCGCGCCAAAGGCGCCGACGACGTGGTGCTGCTCGGCATTCCCACCCGTGGCGTCTTCCTCGCCCGGCGACTCGCCGAGAAGCTCGAAGAAATCACCGGACGCACGATCCCGGTTGGCTCACTCGACATCACGATGTACCGCGACGATCTGCGCATGCACCCGCCGCGCGCACTCGCCCGCACCGAGATCCCCGGTGACGGCATCGACGGCCGCCTCGTCGTCCTCGTCGACGACGTGCTCTTCTCCGGCCGCACCATCCGCGCCGCCCTCGACGGCCTGAACGACATCGGCCGTCCGCGCGCGGTGCAGCTCGCCGTCCTCGTCGACCGCGGCCACCGCGAACTCCCGATCCGCGCCGACTACGTCGGCAAGAACCTCCCCACGTCGTTGCGGGAGACGGTCAAGGTCCAGCTCGCCGAGGAGGACGGCCGCGACGCCGTGCTGCTCGGTGCCAAGCCCGCTTCCGCGTAGCACCGGCTCCCTCCACGGGCACCGGGGCACACCCCTGCGCGCCCGCGTGCCCGCACACCTCCACATGACGGAGTACACCCAGATGATGCGACACCTCATCTCGGCCGCCGACCTCACCCGCGACGACGCCGTTCTCATCCTCGACACCGCCGACGAGATGGCCCGGGTCGCCGACCGGCCGATCAAGAAGCTGCCCGCGCTGCGCGGCCGCACGATCTGCAACCTGTTCTTCGAGGACTCGACCCGGACCCGGATCTCCTTCGAGGCCGCCGAGAAGCGCCTCTCCGCCGACGTCATCAACTTCGCCGCCAAGGGATCGAGCGTCTCCAAGGGCGAGTCGCTCAAGGACACCGCCCAGACCCTGGAGGCGATGGGCGTCGACGCCGTCGTCATCCGGCACGGCGCGTCCGGTGCCCCCTACCGGCTCGCCACCTCCGGCTGGATCGACGCCCCGGTGATCAACGCCGGCGACGGCACCCACCAGCACCCCACGCAGGCCCTGCTCGACGCCTTCACCATGCGGCGCCGGCTCGTCGGCAAGGACGAGGGCCTCGGCAAGGACCTGAGCGGCAAGCGCATCACGCTCGTCGGCGACGTCCTGCACAGCCGGGTCGCACGCTCGAACGTCGACCTCCTGCACACCCTGGGCGCCCAGGTCACCCTGGTCGCCCCGCCCACGCTCGTGCCGGTCGGCGTCGACACCTGGCCCTGCGACGTGTCGTACGACCTGGACCGCGTGCTCCCGAAGTCCGACGCCGTGATGATGCTGCGCGTGCAGCGCGAGCGCATGAACGCCGCGTTCTTCCCGACCGAGCGCGAGTACTCGCGTCGCTACGGCCTGGACGGCGAGCGCATGGCGAAGATGCCCGAGCACGCCATCGTGATGCACCCGGGCCCGATGGTGCGCGGCATGGAGATCACCGCCGAGGTCGCCGACTCCGACCGCTGCACGGTCATCGAGCAGGTCGCCAACGGCGTCCACACCCGGATGGCCGTCCTCTACCTGCTCCTGGGCGGCAACGAACCCGCCGTCACCCACACCCGCCCCACCGGTTCCGAGGAGAAGTAACAACATGAGCAAGACCCTGATCCGTGGTGCGAAGGTCCTTGGTGGCGAGCCCCAGGACGTCCTGATCGACGGCGCGACGATCCTCGAAGTAGGGACCGGCATCGAGGCGGGAGACGACGTGACCGTCGTCGAGGCCGAGGGCAAGATCCTGCTGCCCGGCCTCGTCGACCTGCACACCCACCTGCGCGAGCCCGGCCGCGAGGACTCCGAGACCGTCCTGACCGGCACCCGCGCCGCCGCGTCCGGCGGCTACACCGCCGTGTTCGCCATGGCCAACACCTTCCCCGTCGCCGACACCGCGGGCGTCGTCGAGCAGGTCTACCGGCTCGGCCAGGAGGGCGGGTACGCCGACGTCCAGCCGATCGGCGCCGTCACCGTCGGCCTGGAGGGCAAGAAGCTCGCCGAGCTCGGCGCCATGCACGAGTCCGCGGCCGGCGTCACCGTCTTCTCCGACGACGGCAAGTGCGTCGACGACGCCGTGATCATGCGCCGCGCCCTGGAGTACGTGAAGGCGTTCGGCGGAGTCGTCGCCCAGCACGCCCAGGAGCCCCGCCTCACCGAGGGCGCCCAGATGAACGAGGGCGTCGTCTCCGCCGAGCTGGGCCTCGGCGGCTGGCCCGCCGTCGCCGAGGAGTCGATCATCGCGCGTGACGTGCTGCTCGCCGAGCACGTCGGCTCGCGGGTGCACATCTGCCACCTGTCGACCGCCGGGTCCGTCGAGATCGTGCGCTGGGCCAAGTCGCGCGGCATCGACGTGACCGCCGAGGTCACCCCGCACCACCTGCTCCTGACCGACGAGCTGGTCCGCTCGTACAACCCGGTCTACAAGGTCAACCCGCCGCTGCGCACCGAGCGCGACGTCATGGCGCTGCGCGAGGCCCTGGCCGACGGCACGATCGACATCGTCGCCACCGACCACGCCCCGCACCCGCACGAGGACAAGGACTGCGAGTGGGCCGCGGCCGCCATGGGCATGGTGGGCCTGGAGACCGCGCTCTCCGTCGTCCAGCAGACGATGGTCGAGACGGGCCTGCTCACCTGGGCCGCGGTCGCCGACCGGATGTCCGTCAAGCCCGCCGAGATCGGGCAGGCCAAGGGCCACGGACGCCCCGTCTCGGCAGGTGAGCCCGCGAACCTCACGCTCCTCGATCCGGCTTACCGTGGTGTCGTGGACCCCGCGGGCTTCGCCTCGCGCAGCGGCAACACCCCCTACGAGGGCCGTGAGCTGCCGGGCCGCGTGACGCACACGTGGCTGCGGGGCCGCGCCACGCTCGTCGACGGGAAGCTCGCGTGACCTCTCTGATCTCCACCGCCGCAGGAAGTGCCGTCACCTTCGCCGCCGAGAAGAAGTCGGCGGACGTGACGGACTGGGCCGCTCGCGCGGGCTGGGTCGTCGGCCTTCTGCTCTTCATCGCGCTCGTCTACTGGCTGATGCGCGAGGGCTGGAAGTGGCGCGGCACGCTCCAGGGCGACCTGCCCGACCTGCCCAGCGCGCCGACCGAGCCGGGCCCGGTGAGACTTGAGCTCAGCGGTCGCTACCACGGCTCGACCACGGCAGGGCAGTGGCTCGACCGCATCGTGGCGCACGGCCTCGGTACCCGCAGCCGCGTGGAGCTGACGCTCACGGACGCGGGCCTCGATGTCGTACGCCCCGGGGCGGCCGACTTCTTCATCCCGGCCGACCAGCTGCGCGAGGCCCGCCTCGACAAGGGCATCGCAGGCAAGGTCCTCGCGGAGGGCGGTCTGCTGATCGTCACCTGGGAGCACGGCGAGAAACAGATCGACTCGGGCTTCCGCTCGGACCACGCGGCCGAGCAGGCCGAGTGGGTCGAGGCCGTCAACAACATGATCAACACGAACACGAACGACATGAAGGAAGGCACCGCACGATGACGACCTCCACCAGGGGAGCCGCCAAAACTCCCGCCGTACTCGTCCTGGAGGACGGCCGCATCTTCCGCGGCCGCGCCTACGGGGCCGTGGGGGAGACCTTCGGCGAAGCGGTGTTCTCCACCGGCATGTCCGGCTACCAGGAGACCCTCACCGACCCGTCGTACCACCGCCAGGTCGTCGTCATGACGGCCCCGCACGTCGGCAACACCGGCGTGAACGACGAGGACCCCGAGTCGCAGCGGATCTGGGTCGCCGGATACGTCGTGCGCGACCCCGCGCGCGTGCCCTCCAACTGGCGCTCCCAGCGCACCCTCGACGAGGAGCTCGTCAACCAGGGCGTCGTGGGCATCAGCGGCATCGACACGCGCGCGCTCACCCGCCACCTGCGCGAGCGCGGCGCGATGCGCGTCGGGATCTTCTCCGGCAACGCGCTCCCCGACGAGGGCGTGATGCTCGCCGAGGTCCGCCGGCAGCCCGAGATGAAGGGCGCGAACCTCGCCGCCGAGGTCGCCACCAAGGAGACGTACGTCGTCCCCGCGATCGGCGAGAAGCGCTTCACCGTCGCCGCCGTCGACCTCGGCATCAAGGGCATGACCCCGCACCGCATGGCCGAGCGCGGGATCGAGGTGCACGTCCTGCCCGCGACCGCGACCGCCGAGGACATCTACGCGGTCCAGCCCGACGGCGTGTTCTTCTCCAACGGTCCCGGCGACCCGGCGACCGCGGACGGCCCCGTCGCCGTCATGCGGGCCGTCCTGGAGCGCAAGACGCCCCTCTTCGGTATCTGCTTCGGCAACCAGATCCTCGGCCGGGCCCTCGGTTTCGGCACGTACAAGCTGAAGTACGGTCACCGCGGCATCAACCAGCCCGTGCAGGACCGCACCACCGGCAAGGTCGAGGTCACCGCGCACAACCACGGCTTCGCCGTCGACGCGCCGCTCGACAAGGTCTCCGACACGCCTTACGGACGCGCCGAGGTCTCCCACGTGTGCCTCAACGACCAGGTGGTGGAGGGGCTCCAGCTCCTCGACCAGCCCGCGTTCAGCGTCCAGTACCACCCCGAGGCGGCCGCAGGACCGCACGACGCCGCGTACCTCTTCGACCGCTTCGTATCCCTGATGGAGGGCCAGCGTGCCTAAGCGCTCCGATATCCAGTCCGTCCTGGTCATCGGCTCCGGTCCGATCGTCATCGGCCAGGCCGCCGAGTTCGACTACTCCGGCACCCAGGCCTGCCGCGTCCTCAAGGCCGAGGGCCTGCGCGTCATCCTGGTGAACTCGAACCCGGCGACGATCATGACCGACCCGGAGATCGCCGACGCCACGTACGTCGAGCCGATCACCCCGGAGTTCGTCGAGAAGATCATCGCCAAGGAGCGCCCCGACGCGCTGCTCCCGACCCTCGGTGGCCAGACCGCGCTCAACACTGCGATCTCCATGCACGAGCAGGGTGTCCTGGAGAAGTACGGCGTCGAGCTCATCGGCGCCAACGTCGAGGCGATCAACAAGGGCGAGGACCGCGACCTCTTCAAGGGCGTCGTCGAAGAGGTCCACAAGAAGATCGGGCACGGCGAGTCCGCCCGCTCGTACATCTGCCACTCCATGGACGACGTCCTCAAGGGCGTCGACGAGCTCGGCGGCTACCCCGTGGTCGTCCGCCCCTCCTTCACCATGGGCGGCGCCGGTTCCGGCTTCGCGCACGACGAGGAGGAGCTGCGCCGCATCGCCGGGCAGGGCCTCACGCTCTCGCCGACCACCGAGGTGCTCCTGGAGGAGTCCATCCTCGGCTGGAAGGAGTACGAGCTGGAGCTGATGCGCGACAAGAACGACAACGTCGTGGTCGTCTGCTCCATCGAGAACTTCGACCCGATGGGCGTGCACACCGGCGACTCGATCACCGTCGCGCCCGCGATGACGCTGACCGACCGCGAGTACCAGACCCTGCGCGACGTCGGCATCGCGATCATCCGCGAGGTCGGCGTCGACACCGGCGGCTGCAACATCCAGTTCGCCATCGACCCGACGGACGGCCGGGTCATCGTCATCGAGATGAACCCGCGTGTCTCGCGGTCATCGGCGCTCGCGTCGAAGGCCACCGGATTCCCGATCGCGAAGATCGCAGCGAAGCTGGCCGTCGGCTACACGCTGGACGAGATCCCGAACGACATCACCGAGAAGACCCCGGCCTCCTTCGAGCCGACCCTCGACTACGTCGTGGTCAAGGCCCCGCGTTTCGCCTTCGAGAAGTTCCCCTCGGCGGACTCGACCCTGACGACCACCATGAAGTCCGTCGGCGAGGCCATGGCGATCGGCCGCAACTTCACCGAGGCGCTCCAGAAGGCGCTGCGGTCCCTGGAGAAGAAGGGCTCGCAGTTCACCTTCGTGGGCGAGCCCGGCGACAAGGCTCTTCTGCTGGAAGAGGCCGTCCGGCCGACCGACGGGCGCATCAACTCCGTCATGCAGGCCATCCGCGCCGGGGCCACCCCGGAGGAGGTCTTCGAGTCCACGAAGATCGACCCGTGGTTCGTCGACCAGCTCTTCCTGATCAAGGAGATCGCGGACGAGCTGACCGCCGCCGAGCGCCTGGACGCCGATCTGCTCGCCGAGGCCAAGCGGCACGGCTTCTCCGACCACCAGATCGCGGAGATCCGCGGCCTGCGCGAGGACGTCGTGCGCGAGGTCAGGCACGCGCTCGGGGTCCGTCCGGTCTACAAGACGGTCGACACCTGCGCCGCCGAGTTCGCCGCGAAGACGCCGTACTTCTACTCCTCGTACGACGAGGAGAACGAGGTCGCCAAGCGCGAGAAGCCCGCGGTCATCATCCTGGGCTCGGGCCCCAACCGCATCGGCCAGGGCATCGAGTTCGACTACTCCTGCGTCCACGCCTCCTTCGCGCTGAGTGACGCGGGCTACGAGACCGTGATGGTCAACTGCAACCCCGAGACGGTCTCGACGGACTACGACACGTCCGACCGCCTCTACTTCGAGCCGCTCACGCTCGAAGACGTCCTGGAGATCGTCAACGCCGAGGCGCAGGCAGGGCCGATCGCTGGCGTCATCGTCCAGCTCGGCGGCCAGACCCCGCTCGGCCTCGCGCAGGCCCTCAAGGACAACGGCGTGCCGGTCGTGGGCACCTCGCCCGAGGCCATCCACGCCGCCGAGGACCGCGGCGCCTTCGGCCGCGTGCTCGCGGAGGCGGGTCTCCCGGCGCCCAAGCACGGCACCGCGACCACCTTCGCCGAGGCCAAGGCCATCGCCGACGAGATCGGCTACCCCGTCCTCGTACGCCCGTCGTACGTGCTCGGCGGCCGCGGCATGGAGATCGTGTACGACGAGATCCGCCTCTCCGCGTACATCGAGGAGTCGACCGAGATCAGCCCCTCGCGGCCGGTGCTCGTCGACCGCTTCCTCGACGACGCGATCGAGATCGACGTGGACGCGCTCTACGACGGCGAGGAGCTCTACCTCGGCGGCGTCATGGAGCACATCGAGGAAGCCGGCATCCACTCCGGCGACTCCGCGTGCGCCCTGCCCCCGATCACCCTCGGCGGCTACGACATCAAGCGCCTTCGCGCCTCCACGGAGGGCATCGCCAAGGGCGTCGGCGTCCGCGGGCTCATCAACATCCAGTTCGCGATGGCCGGGGACATCCTCTACGTCCTCGAGGCCAACCCGCGTGCCTCGCGCACCGTCCCCTTCACCTCGAAGGCGACCGCGGTGCCGCTGGCCAAGGCCGCCGCGCGCATCTCGCTCGGCGCGACCGTCGCCGAGCTGCGCGCCGAGGGCATGCTCCCGGCGACCGGCGACGGCGGCACGCTGCCGATGGACGCGCCGATCTCGGTCAAGGAAGCCGTCATGCCGTGGTCGCGCTTCCGCGACATCCACGGGCGTGGCGTCGACACCGTCCTCGGCCCGGAGATGCGCTCCACCGGTGAAGTCATGGGCATCGACTCGGTGTTCGGCACGGCGTACGCCAAGTCGCAGGCGGGCGCGTACGGTCCGCTGCCGACCAAGGGGCGCGCCTTCATCTCCGTCGCCAACCGCGACAAGCGCACGATGATCTTCCCGGCGCGTGAACTGGTCGCGCACGGCTTCGAGTTGCTCGCCACCTCCGGCACGGCCGAGGTGCTCAAGCGCAACGGCATCAACGCCACGGTCGTGCGCAAGCAGAGCGAGGGCGAGGGCCCGAACGGCGAGAAGACGATCGTCCAGCTGATCCACGACGGCGCGGTCGACCTCATCGTCAACACCCCGTACGGCACGGGTGGCCGCCTCGACGGCTACGACATCCGTACGGCGGCCGTGTCCCGCTCGGTGCCGTGCCTGACGACGGTCCAGGCGCTCGCCGCCGCGGTCCAGGGCATCGACGCGCTCAACCACGGGGACGTGGGCGTCCGGTCGCTCCAGGAACACGCGGAGCATCTGAACGCGGCCCGCGACTAGCAGCCCACCAGGGGGACACCGATCCGGTGTCCCCCTTCTGGTGAGCACTCCGACTTCCGGCACGTCCGGTACTTCCGGTGAGGACACCGAGGACACCACCTTGTACAAATTCTTCTTCAACCTCGTCTTCAAGCGCATGGACCCGGAGCAGGCCCACTACATGGCCTTCCGCTGGATCCGGTGCGCGGCCCGCGTCCCCGTCCTTCGCACGTTCGTCGCGGCCGTGCTCGCGCCGCGCCACGAGGAGCTGCGTACCGAGGCCTTCGGGCTGCGGATGCACGGCCCCTTCGGGCTCGCGGCGGGCTTCGACAAGAACGCCGTCGCGATCGACGGCATGTCGATGCTGGGCTTCGACCACATCGAGATCGGCACGGTCACGGGGGAGCCGCAGCCCGGCAACCCCAAGAAGCGGCTGTTCCGCCTCGTAGAGGACCGGGCGCTGATCAACCGCATGGGCTTCAACAACGAAGGCTCCGCGGCCGTGGCCGAGCGCCTGGGCGCCCGCAGGGCCGTCTTCAAGACGGTCGTCGGCGTGAACATCGGCAAGACCAAGGTCGTCCCCGAGGAGGAGGCCGCCGCCGACTACGTGAAGTCGACCGAGCGGCTCGCCGTCCACGCCGACTACCTCGTGGTCAACGTGTCGTCCCCGAACACCCCGGGCCTGCGCAACCTCCAGGCCACGGAGTCGCTGCGCCCGCTGCTCACCGCCGTACGCGAGGCGGCCGACCGGAGCGTGAACGGGCGGCGTGTGCCGCTCCTCGTGAAGATCGCTCCAGACCTGGCGGACGAGGACATCGACGCGGTCGCCGACCTGGCCGTCGAGCTCGGCCTCGACGGCATCATCGCCACGAACACGACCATCGCGCGCGAGAGCCTCGGTTTGCAATCCGAACCTTCGCTCTACGGAGAGACCGGCGGCTTGTCGGGGGCCCCTCTCAAGGAGCGCTCCCTGGAGGTCCTGCGCCGCCTCTACGCGCGCGTGGGCGACCGCATCACGCTCGTGGGTGTCGGCGGCATCGAGAACGCCGAGGACGCCTGGCAGCGGATCCTCGCCGGCGCCACCCTGGTGCAGGGCTACAGCGCGTTCATCTACGAAGGGCCCTTCTGGGGCCGCGCGATCCACAAGGGCCTCGCCGCCCGCCTGAACACCTCCCCGTACGCCACGCTCGCCGAGGCCGTCGGCGCCGACGTAAGGAAGCCCGCATGAGTGCCCTTGAACCCTTCGGTACGCGCCTGCGCCACGCCATGGACGAGCGCGGGCCCCTGTGCGTCGGCATCGACCCGCACGCGTCCCTCCTGGCCGCCTGGGGCCTGAACGACGACGTCGCGGGCCTTGAGCGGTTCACCGCGACCGTCGTCGAGGCGCTGGCCGGCACGGTGGCGGTCTTCAAGCCGCAGAGCGCGTTCTTCGAGCGCTTCGGCTCGCGCGGCATCGCCGTACTGGAGAAGGCGGTCCAGGAGCTGCGCGCGGCCGGGGCCCTGGTCGTCATGGACGCCAAGCGCGGCGACATCGGCTCGACGATGGCCGCGTATGCCGAGACCTTCCTGCACAAGGACTCGCCGCTGTTCTCCGACGCCCTCACGGTCTCCCCCTACCTCGGCTACGGCTCGCTGAAGCCGGCCGTCGACCTGGCGCGCGAGAACGGCACCGGGCTCTTCGTACTCGCCCTCACCTCGAACCCCGAGGGCGCCGAGGTGCAGCACGCGGTGCGCGAGGACGGCCGCACGGTCGGCGCGACGATGCTCGGGCACCTGGCGGCGGAGAACGCGGATGCGCAGCCCCTGGGGTCCTTCGGCGCCGTCGTCGGGGCGACCCTTGGTGACCTGTCCTCGTACGACCTCGCGATCAACGGTCCGCTGCTCGCCCCCGGCATCGGAGCGCAGGGTGCCACTCCGGCGGATCTGCCGGGCGTCTTCGGGGACGCCGTGCGCAATGTCGTGCCGAGCGTCAGCCGGGGTGTCCTGCGTCACGGTCCCGACGTGGCGGGTCTTCGCGTCGCGGCGAGCCGCTTCGCGGACGAGATCCGGGAGGCCGTCGCCTCGGCCTGAGGGTGTTTTTCCGTCTTCGAAGGACGTGTCCGGCCACGTCCCTACGTTTCGTTGATGGCTCGCCAGGCCAAATCCGGGGTGAAATGCCCGGAATGTACACCTCGACAGAGGCTGACCAGGACTTTTCGTCTGTTCTCGCTGACTCCGGCGGCCATGCCCGCTAGTCTCCGACGAGAGCGAACGGGCAAGCGCGTTGCACGTTGCTCACCAGGTGTGGGGCGACTAGGTTCCTCACCGGTCCGTATCCGACAGTTCGACATCCGAGGTGACGTAGGCGTGGCTCTTCCGCCCCTTACCCCTGAACAGCGCGCAGCCGCGCTCGAAAAGGCCGCCGCGGCTCGCCGGGAGCGGGCCGAGGTCAAGAATCGACTCAAGCACTCCGGTGCCTCGCTTCACGAGGTCATCAAGCAGGGTCAGGAGAACGATGTCATCGGCAAGATGAAGGTCTCCGCCCTCCTGGAGTCGCTGCCCGGCGTGGGCAAGGTCCGCGCCAAGCAGATCATGGAGCGTCTTGGCATCTCCGAGAGCCGCCGTGTGCGCGGTCTCGGCTCCAACCAGATCGCCTCCTTGGAGCGTGAGTTCGGCGGTGGCGCTGCCTGACGTTCTCAGGCACTCCTGAGAACCTGGATAATCGCTGCATGGCTGCAACATCCCGGGGGACGACCCCCGTGCCCCCGGACGTACGTCCGCGGCTGACCGTGCTCTCCGGCCCCTCAGGGGTCGGCAAGAGCACGGTCGTCGCTCATATGCGCAAGGAACACCCCGAGGTCTGGCTCTCCGTCTCGGCCACCACGCGGAAGCCGCGCCCCGGCGAGAAGCACGGTGTCCACTATTTCTTCGTCTCCGACGAAGAAATGGACAAGCTGATCGCCAACAGCGAGCTGCTCGAATGGGCCGAGTTCGCGGGCAACCGCTACGGCACGCCTCGAGGTGCCGTCCTCGAGCGCCTGGAGGCGGGCGAGCCCGTCCTCCTGGAGATCGATCTGCAGGGCGCGCGCCTGGTCCGCGAGTCGATGTCCGAGGCGCAGCTGGTCTTCCTCGCCCCGCCGAGCTGGGACGAGCTGGTCCGCCGGCTCACCGGCCGGGGGACCGAGGCGCCGGAGGTGATCGAGCGCAGGCTCGCCGCGGCGAAGATCGAACTCGCCGCCGAGGCCGAGTTCGATACGACCCTGGTCAATACCTCCGTCGAGGATGTGGCGCGTGAGCTGCTAGCCTTGATGAAAGTTGTTTGATCTTCATCCTCAGTAACCCCGGTTTGATCTTCAATTTCCATTCGGAGGTCAATCCCCATCGGAAGGCAGAGAGTGTCCTCTTCCATCACTGCGCCCGAGGGCATCATCAACCCGCCGATTGATGAGCTCCTCGAAGCGACCGACTCGAAGTACAGCCTCGTGATCTACGCCGCCAAGCGCGCGCGCCAGATCAACGCGTACTACTCGCAGCTCGGCGAGGGCCTGTTGGAGTACGTCGGCCCGCTGGTGGACACGCACGTCCACGAGAAGCCGCTCTCGATCGCGCTCCGCGAGATCAACGCGGGTCTGCTGACGTCGGAGGCCATCGAGGGCCCGGCTCAGTAGTCGCAGTTCTTTTCTTGCAGTTCCTCACCACAGGCCCGGCAGCGCGACTGCCGGGCCTGTGGTGTGTCATGGAGTCGTACGTTCCCGAGTACGGGGATCACAAGTGCGGGGAGGCACGGTGGGCAAGCCCAAGGTCGTTCTGGGGGTCAGCGGCGGTATCGCCGCGTACAAGGCCTGTGAGCTGCTGCGGCGGCTGACCGAGTCCGGCCATGACGTACGCGTCGTGCCGACCGAGGCGTCGCTGCACTTCGTGGGGGCCGCGACGTGGTCGGCGCTGTCCGGCAACCCGGTGTCGACCGAGGTGTGGGACTCCGTCCACGAGGTGCCGCACGTACGGATCGGCCAGGCCGCCGACGTCGTGATCGTCGCCCCGGCCACGGCCGACATGATGGCGAAGGCGGCCCACGGCCTCGCCGACGACCTCCTGACGAACACGCTCCTCACCGCCCGCTGTCCGGTGATCTTCGCCCCCGCCATGCACACGGAGATGTGGGAGCACCCGGCCACGCAGGAGAACGTCGCCACGCTGCGCCGCCGCGGCGCCCTGGTCATCGAGCCCGCCGTGGGCCGCCTCACCGGCGTGGACACGGGCAAGGGCCGGTTCCCCGACCCCGTGGAGCTCTTCGAGGTCGTACGCCGCGTCCTGGCCCGCGGCGACCTGGCCCGCGACCTCACGGGGCGGCACGTCGTCGTCAGCGCGGGCGGGACGCGCGAGCCGCTCGACCCGGTCCGCTTCCTGGGCAACCGTTCCTCCGGCAAGCAGGGGTACGCGCTGGCCCGCAGCGCGGCGGCGCGCGGCGCCCGCGTCACGCTCGTGTCGGCGAACGCGGCGCTTCCGGAACCGGCGGGCGTCGACATCGTGCCCGTCGGCACCGCCGTCCAGCTCCGCGAGGCGATCCTCAAGGCGTCCGCGGACGCCGACGCGGTGGTGATGGCGGCGGCCGTGGCCGACTTCCGCCCGGAGACGTACGCGACCGGAAAGATCAAGAAGCGGGACGGCCAGGAGCAGCCCCCGATCGCCCTGGTCCGCAACCCCGACATCCTCGCCGAGCTCGCCGGGATCGCTGCCGACCGGCCGCGCCCCGGCCAGGTCGTCGTCGGCTTCGCCGCCGAGACGGACGACGTGCTCGCCAACGGCCGCGCCAAGCTGGAACGCAAGGGCTGCGATCTGCTCGTCGTCAACGAGGTCGGCGAGCGCAAGACGTTCGGCTCCGAGGAGAACGAGGCGGTCGTGCTCGGCGCCGACGGGAGCGAGACCCCCGTGCCGTACGGACCGAAGGAAGCGCTCGCGGACACGGTCTGGGATCTCGTGGCTGAACGCCTGCCGAAGAATTCCTGAAAGAATGGGGGCGTCTCCCAGGAGAAGCCTCTTGCTGGAGTCTCAGTGGAATCGGGGCGTAAACCTGGGCGCAAATGTCACATTCGCCCCACTGGGCGCCTCAAAACCGGGAAATTCGGGCGTGAGGCCCTCTGGTGGAGACCGATCGTCGTACCGCACAATGCAGTGCCGCAGGTCACAGCGCTCCCAAGTGGCGAGACACGTGGTCCGGCGGCCGAGTGTGACCGATAAACTGGTCTCGGACGACGCCGGGCGCAGCTCCCGGCCGTCCACCAATGATCAGCCAGCAGCCGCTGCAACCACAGGGAGCGATGTGTCCCGCCGTCTCTTCACCTCGGAGTCTGTGACCGAGGGTCACCCCGACAAGATCGCTGACCAGATCAGCGACACCATTCTCGACGCCCTTCTGCGGGAGGACCCGAAATCCCGGGTCGCCGTGGAGACGTTGATCACCACCGGCCTGGTGCACGTGGCCGGCGAGGTGACGACCAAGGCGTACGCGCCGATCGCGCAGCTGGTGCGCGAGAAGATCCTCGAGATCGGTTACGACTCCTCGAAGAAGGGCTTCGACGGCGCCTCCTGTGGCGTCTCGGTGTCCATCGGCTCGCAGTCCCCCGACATCGCGCAGGGCGTCGACACGGCGTACGAGAAGCGCGTGGAAGGTGATGAGGACGAGCTCGACAAGCAGGGCGCGGGCGACCAGGGCCTGATGTTCGGCTACGCCTGCGACGAGACGCCGGAGCTGATGCCGCTCCCGATCCACCTCGCGCACCGTCTCTCGCGCCGCCTGTCCGAGGTCCGCAAGAACGGGACCATCCCGTACCTGCGCCCCGACGGCAAGACCCAGGTCACCATCGAGTACGACGGCGACAAGGCCGTCCGCCTCGACACGGTCGTGGTCTCCTCGCAGCACGCCTCCGACATCGACCTGGACTCGCTCCTCGCCCCCGACATCCGGGAGTTCGTGGTCGAGCCCGAGCTGAAGGCGCTCCTCGAGGACGGCATCAAGCTGGAGACCGAGGGCTACCGCCTCCTGGTCAACCCGACCGGCCGCTTCGAGATCGGCGGCCCGATGGGCGACGCCGGCCTCACCGGCCGCAAGATCATCATCGACACGTACGGCGGCATGGCCCGCCACGGCGGCGGCGCCTTCTCCGGCAAGGACCCGTCCAAGGTCGACCGCAGCGCCGCCTACGCGATGCGCTGGGTCGCCAAGAACGTCGTCGCCGCAGGCCTCGCGGCCCGCTGCGAGGTCCAGGTCGCGTACGCGATCGGCAAGGCCGAGCCGGTGGGCCTGTTCGTGGAGACGTTCGGCACGGCCACGGTCGACACCGACAAGATCGAGGCCGCCATCGCCGAGGTCTTCGACCTGCGCCCGGCCGCGATCATCCGCGACCTCGACCTGCTCCGCCCGATCTACGCGCAGACCGCCGCGTACGGCCACTTCGGCCGGGCGATTGCCGACTTCACGTGGGAGCGGACGGATCGTGTGGATGCGTTGCGGAAGGCTGCGGGGCTGTAAGGAGCTGTAAGGCTTCCTCGCCGCGCGAGTTCTGACGAAGCCCGGTGCCCCTGGTGGGGGCGCCGGGCTTCGTCGTGCCGCGGTGGATATCGGGCCGGCGGTCGTGTCAGTGCGGTCTGGTAGGAATGCTGCTGTGAGCAGCGAGAACCAGAAATCCGAGGGGGCGGGCGGGGCCGAGCCTCCGGAGCAGCTTGCGCTCATTCGGGAAGCGGTGCGCAAGGCCGATGTGCCGCGGGCCAAGCCGCGGACGTGGCGTGGGGCTCCGTTGGCCAAGCATCTGCCGGTGGCTCGGGTGCTGGTCGACAAGGGGGTGCTGCATCTTGATCGGTACTTCGACTATGCGGTGCCCGAGGAGTTGGACGAGCAGGCGCAGCCCGGGGTGCGGGTTCGGGTGCGGTTCGGGGCCGGGGCGCGGAATGTGCGGGGCGGGCGGCGCGAAGGCGGGGGGCTGATCGACGGGTTCCTCGTCGAGCGCGTTGCCGAGTCGGACTACTCGGGGCCTCTTGCCGCTCTGGCGCAGGTTGTTTCTCCCGAGCCCGTGCTCGACGGTGAGTTGCTCGGTCTTGCCCGTGCCGTGGCCGATCGGTATGCGGGCAGCCTTGCCGATGTTCTGCAACTGGCCGTTCCGCCTCGGCACGCTCGGGCCGAGGCGCGGGAGGCGGGGGAGGCTCCGGCGCCTCCGGCGGCGCCTGAGACCGGGTCCTGGGGGCGGTACGGACACGGGGCGGAGTTCTTGGGGGCGCTTGCCTCTGGGGGGGCGCCTCGGGCTGTGTGGACCGCCCTTCCCGGGCCTGAGTGGGCCGAGGAGATCGCGCGGGCCGTGCAGGCGACGCTTGCCTCCGGGCGGGGGGCCTTGGTCGTCGTGCCTGCCGGGCGGCCCGCCGCGAGGGTCGATGCGGCGCTGACCCAGCTGATCGGGGCGGGGCAGCATGCTCTGCTCACCGCTGATGTGGGGCAGGAGCGGCGGTATCGGGAGTGGCTCTCCGTACGGCGTGGTGCGGTGCGGGCCGTCGTGGGCACGCGGGCCGCCATGTTCGCGCCCGTGCGGAATCTTGGGCTCGTCGTGATCTGGGACGACGGCGATGCCAGTCACAGCGATGACAATGCTCCCTTCCCGCATGTGCGTGAGGTGCTCGAGCTTCGGGCCTCGCGGGACAAGTGCGGTTTCCTGCTGGGGAGTTGGAGCTGCACGGTCGAGGCCGCGCAGTTGGTGGAGAGCGGGTGGGCCGCGCCGCTGGTCGCCGACCGTGAGCAGGTACGGGGGGCCGCGCCGCTCGTGCGGACCGTGGGGGACGAGGACCTGGCCCGGGACGAGGCGGCTCGGGCCGCGCGGCTTCCGACGCTCGCCTGGAACGTGGTGCGGGAGGGCCTGAAGCACGGGCCTGTGCTGGTGCAGGTGCCCCGGCGGGGGTATGTGCCCCGGCTCGCGTGCGAGAGGTGCCGGGAGCCCGCGCGGTGCCGGCACTGTGCGGGGCCGTTGGAGGCGCGGGACGGCGGGGGACTGTGGTGCGGCTGGTGCGGGGTGGAGGAAGGCGCCTGGCACTGCGGGGAGTGCGGGGGGTTCCGGCTGCGGGCGCAGGTGGTGGGGGCGCGGCGTACGGCCGAGGAGTTGGGGCGGGCGTTTCCCGCGGTGCCGGTGCGGACGTCGGGGCGGGAGCAGGTGCTTGACACCGTGCCGGGGTCGCCTGCGTTGGTGGTGAGTACGCCGGGGGCGGAGCCTGTCGCCGAAGGCGGTTATGCCGCGGCGCTGTTGCTCGACGGGTGGGCCATGCTGGGGCGGCCCGACCTGCGGGCCGGTGAGGATGCGTTGCGGCGGTGGATCGGTGCGTCTTCGCTGGTGCGGCCGCAGGGGGAGGGCGGGACCGTGGTGGTCGTCGCCGAGCCGACGCTGCGGCCTGTGCAGGCGCTTGTGCGGTGGGATCCCGTGGGGCATGCGGTGCGGGAGCTCTCCGAGCGGGCCGAGTTGGGGTTTCCGCCCGTGTCGCGGATGGCCTCCGTGGCGGGGACCGCGGAGGCGCTTTCCGGGTTTCTTGCCGCGGCTGAACTTCCGGGGGATGCGGTGGTGTTGGGGCCTGTTCCCGTGCCGGACGCCGGGCCCGGGCCGGGGGCTGCCCGCCGGGGTGGGGCCGCGCCGGTCGGGGAGCGGTGGGAGCGGGTGCTTGTTCGGGTGCCGCCGGGGAGCGGGGCCGCGCTTGCCGCTTCGCTGAAGGTGGCGCAGGCGGCTCGGATGGCTCGGGGGGCGGGGGCCGCGGGGGCGGAGCCTGTGCGGATTCGGGTGGACCCGCTGGATATTGGCTAGGCCTGGTGGCTCTCCCCCCCCAGCCGGGGGGGGCCTTGAGGTGCTCGCTGGCTGTGCGGTCCTTGCCGCCCTGTTCATCGGTGCCCGGTAGCGGTGCGTTGTGCCCACCCTTCCCCAAGCTCTCGGCTTCGCTCGAGCAGGGGAGACCCCTATCGCCGTGCGGAACGCCTGCCCACAACGGAGGGTGGTTGGCTGGGGGTTGGGGGCTGGCTGTGGGGGGCGTCTGCCCGTGGCGGGAGTGGTTGCGTGCAGCGGCGGCGCCTGGCCTGCCGGGGGAACCGGGCAGGACAGCCGCCGCCGTCGTTCTCGTATTCAGCCGTTGCGTGGGCCCGGGAAGACGTTGGGGCGGGGGTCGTCGCGGAGGGCGGGACTGCCCGCCGTGGGCTGGGTGGGCATCGCGCGGGCCGCGGGGACCGAGGGGAGGGGGGCGCCGACCGGGACCGGGGGGCGGACGGTCGCGGAGGAGGGCACCGTCTCCGTGGCGCGCTCGGCTTCCGCCGCTGCCTGTGTCGTGGCCCGGCGTGCGCCGTAACGGCGGTGCACCGCCTGCTTGGTGACCCCGAGGGCCGAGCCCACCGCGTCCCACGAGAAACCCAGCGAGCGGTCGAAGTCCACCGCGGCTGTCACCAGTGTCTCGACGCTGTCCCGAAGCTCCTGGGCGAGGCGGACGGTCGGGGCGGGGGCGCGCCCGTACACGACGAAGCCCGCGGAGGGGCTGGAGCGGCGCGGGCGGTAGACGTTGCCGAGCTGGGCGGTGAGCGTACGCAGTGCGTCCACCTGCCGGCGGACCCGCTCGATGTCCCGAACCAGGAGGTGCAGGCTGGCCCGTGCCTGGGCGTCGTGGGTTGCGTGGTCGGCCATGAACAAGCCTCTCGAACCGGCGTTGAAAAGGATCGGGCCGCATCGGCGGCCCGTTGTGGTCAACTCTTTCTTGACCAACGCGCTAGTTCGTGTGGGGTCACGGTGCGGGGGCGTATGCGCATATGCACAGGGCGCGCGGCCGCGCGTACGCCCCCGGGCGTGCGGATCGCGGACGAGCGGTCCGGCATCGGCGGTCCGGCGGAGAGCGGCCCCAGGGAGGGGAGTTCCGGGGAGGAGCGGCCAGGGAGGAGTGGCCCCGGTACGGGTGCGCTTGGGGCGAGCGGTGCCCGGGCGCGCGCCTCGGGACGGGCGGTGCCGTGAAAGCGCCCCCCCGGGGCGAGCTGCTCCTGCCGTGCGGGTCCGGGTGAACGCTCCCCGGGGCGAGCTGCTCCGGCGGTGCGGGCCTGGGTGAACGCTCCCCGGGGCGAGCTGCTCCGGCGGTGCGGGCCTGGGTGAACGCTCCCCGGGGCGAGCTGCTCCGGCGGTGCGGGCCTGGGTGAACGCTCCCCGGGGCGAGCTGCTTCGGCGGTGCGGGCCTGGATGAACGCCCCCCGGGGCGAGCTGCTTCGGCGGTGCGGGCCTGGATGAACGCCCCCCGGGGCGAGCTGCTTCGGCGGTGCGGGCCTGGATGAACACCCCCGGGGCGAACCGCTTCGGCGGTGCGGGCCTGGATGAACACCCCCCGTGGCGAGCTGCTCCGGCGGTGCGGGCCGGGACGAACGCCCCCCGCCGGGGCGAGCCGCTCCGGCCGTGCGGGCCCGTACGAATGCCCCCCAGGGCGAGCCGCCAGGGAAGGCCGTCCGGCGCAAGTCGCCCCGCGGAGCGCGTCCCGGCAGGGCGGCTCATAGACTGGTGCGCTCCCCGCACGTTCCCGTCCCGAGAGGCCGAAAGGCAACGATGAAGCTCGTCTTCGCAGGCACCCCCGAGGTCGCCGTCCCCGCCCTGGACGCCCTGATCGCCTCCGACCGGCACGAGGTGGCCGCCGTCGTCACCCGGCCCGACGCCCCCGCGGGCCGCGGCCGCAGGCTCATCGCGAGCCCCGTCGCCCAGCGCGCGGAGGAGGCCGGGATCGAGGTCCTCAAGCCCGTGAAGCCGCGCGACGAGGAGTTCCTGGCCCGGCTGCGCGAGATCGCGCCCGACTGCTGCCCGGTCGTCGCCTACGGCGCGCTGCTGCCCAAGGTCGCCCTGGACGTCCCGGCCCGCGGCTGGGTCAACCTGCACTTCTCCCTCCTTCCCGCCTGGCGCGGTGCCGCGCCCGTCCAGCACGCGGTGATGGCGGGGGACGAGATCACCGGTGCCTCCACCTTCCTCATCGAGCAGGGGCTCGACTCCGGGCCGGTGTACGGCACCGTCACCGAGGTCGTCCGGCCCACCGACACCAGCGGTGACCTGCTCACCCGCCTCGCCTTCGCGGGCTCCGGGCTGCTCGCCGCCACCATGGACGGCATCGAGGACGGCTCCCTGAAGGCCGTACCGCAGCCCGCCGACGGCATCACGCTCGCCCCGAAGATCACCGTCGAGGACGCCCAGGTGGACTGGGCCGCCCCGGCCCTCCGTGTCGACCGCGTCGTGCGCGGCTGCACCCCGGCTCCCGGTGCCTGGTCCGTGTTCCGCGGGGAGCGCCTGAAGATCATCCAGGCCGCACTCGTCCCGGACCGCACCGACCTCGCGCCCGGCGAGCTCGCCGCCGCCAAGAACAATGTGTACGTCGGCAGCGGCTCGCACGCCGTGGAGCTGCTCTGGGTCCAGCCGCAGGGCAAGAAGCCGATGCGCGGTGCCGACTGGGCGCGCGGCGTGCGGATCGCCCCCGGCGAGCGGCTCGGGGCAACCGACGTAGGCTGAACAGGTTCGGCCCCCACCCAATAGCGGAGCACCTTTGAACGACCAGCCAAGCCGGCGACCCCAGAAGCAGGGAAAGCCCGGCAAGCCCCACCGCCGCCCCAAGAAGGACCCCGTCCGCTTCCTCGCCTTCGAGGCGCTGCGGGCGGTGGACGAGCGCGACGCCTACGCGAACCTCGTCCTGCCGCCGCTGCTGCGCAAGGCCCGTGACAAGGGCGATTTCGACGCGCGTGACGCGGCGCTCGCCACCGAGCTGGTCTACGGGACGCTGCGCAGGCAGGGTACGTACGACGCGATCGTGGCCGCCTGCATCGACCGGCCGCTGCGCGAGGTCGATCCGCCGGTCCTTGACGTGCTCAACATGGGCGTGCACCAGCTGCTCGGGACGCGCATCCCGACGCACGCCGCCGTCTCCGCCTCCGTGGAGCTGGCGCGTGTCGTCCTCGGTGACGGGCGGGCCAAGTTCGTGAACGCGGTGCTCCGCAAGGTCGCCGCCGACGATCTCGACGGGTGGGTGGCGAAGGTCGCGCCGTCCTACGACGATGACGCCGAGGACCATCTCGCCGTCGTCCACTCGCACCCCCGCTGGGTCGTCTCCGCGCTCTGGGACGCGCTCGGCGGCGGCCGTGCGGGCATCGAGGACCTCCTGGAGGCCGACAACGAGCGGCCCGAGGTCACCCTCGTGGCCCGCCCCGGCCGCACCACCGCCGATGAACTCCTCGCCGCGGTCGGCGAGGAGTCCGCACTGCCGGGGCGCTGGTCGCCGTATGCCGTGCGGCTCAGCGAGGGCGGCGAACCCGGATCGATCGACGCCGTGCGCGAGGGCCGTGCCGGGGTCCAGGACGAGGGCAGCCAGCTCGTCGCGATCGCACTCGCGAACGCCCCGGTCGAGGGGCGCGACGAGAAGTGGCTCGACGGATGCGCAGGGCCCGGCGGCAAGGCCGCCATGCTCGCCGGTCTCGCCGCCCAGCGCGGCGCCGCCCTGCTCGCCGCCGAGAAGCAGCCGCACCGGGCCCGTCTGGTCGCGCAGGCCCTGCGCGGCAATCCGGGCCCCTACGAGGTCATCGCCGCCGACGGCACCCGGCCGCCGTGGCAGCCCGGCACCTTCGACCGCGTCCTGATGGACGTGCCCTGCACGGGACTCGGCGCCCTGCGCCGCCGCCCCGAGGCCCGCTGGCGCCGCCGCCCCGAGGACCTGGACGGTTTCGCGCCGCTCCAGCGGGGGCTGCTGCGGACCGCGTTGGAGTCCGTGCGCGTCGGGGGCGTCGTCGGGTACGCCACCTGTTCTCCGCACCTGGCGGAGACGCGTGCCGTCGTCGACGACGTGCTCAAGCAGCACGAGGGCGCCGAACTGATCGACGCGCGCCCGCTGCTGCCCGGCGTCCCGGCCCTGGGCGACGGCCCCGACCTCCAGCTGTGGCCGCATCTGCACGGCACGGACGCGATGTACCTGGCGCTGATCCGGCGGACTGCCTGACGGAGGGCAGTTCCGGGGGCTGCGGCAGTGCCGCAGCCCCCGGGCGCTCGATCCGGTGTCAGCGGCGGGCTTCGATCTTCAGGTCGCCCTGGGTCACCGTGCGCATCCTGTCGCCGGCGAGCATGGCGTGCGGGAAGCCGAGCTCGATCGCGCTCGCCTCGTCCAGGCGGGCCAGTTGGGAGGCCGTGAAGTCGACCTCCAGGGCGCCCAGATTGTCCTGCAGCTGCGGCAGCGTGCGGGCGCCGATGAGCGACGACGTCACGCCCGGGTTCCGCAGCGTCCAGGCGAGGCCGACCTGGGCGGTCGTGCGGCCCAGCTCCGTGGCTACCTCCCGTACGACATCGGCGATGTCCAGGCTCCGTTCGGTGAGCCCGCCGTTGGCGATGGTGAAATCCTTGCGGGTGCCGTCGTTGACCGGGGTGTCCGTCGCCGTCAGGTCGGCGCGGCCGTACTTGCCGGTGAGTACCCCGCCGGCCAGCGGCGAGTACGGCACCACGCCGAGACCCATCTCGCGTGCCATGGGGATCAGGTCACGTTCGCCGGTGCGCTCGATCAGGTTGTACTCGATCTGCAGCGCGACCAGCGGTGACCAGCCGCGCAGGTCGGCGATCGCCTGCATGCGCGACACCTGCCAGGCCGGGGCGTTGGAGATCGCCACGTACAAGACCTTGCCCTGGCGGACCAGATCGTCCATCCCGCGCAGGATCTCCTCGACCGGTGTCGTGAAATCCCATACGTGGAGGTAGAGCAGATCGATGTAGTCCGTGTTCAGCCGGCGCAGACTGGATTCCACCGATGCGAACAGGCTCTTGCGGTGCGGGCCGCCGGAATTCGGGTCGCCGGGCCGGCGCAGCGTCGTGTATTTCGTCGCGAGGACCAGGCTTTCCCGGTTGTCGCGGGCGAATTCGCCGAGGAGGCGCTCGGAGCTGCCATCCGTATAGGTGTTGGCGGTGTCGATGAAATTGCCGCCGTGCTCGACGTAGAGGTCGAACAGCTTGCGCGCCTCGTCCTGCTCGGCGCCCCAGCCCCATTCGGTGCCGAAGGTCGCCGCGCCCAGAGCCAGCGGTGAGACCCGCAGTCCGGAGCGGCCGAGGAGCCGGTAGGTGTCGAGGGTGAGCGACATCGTGTCCTCCTGTGCTGGTGATCTGTTGCCGGGAACAAGACTGCGACCGCCGCGAGCCGGGGATAAGGGAAGGCGCTTCCTGGGAACACCGGTCCCACCCTGGGAACACCGGTCCCGCCCTGGCTGTTGGGCCGACCATGACGACCCGCACCGTGGACACCACACAGGAGCTGGCCGCGTTCCTGCGGACCCGGCGCGAACGCCTGGACCCGCTCGACTTCGGTCTGCCGGCGCGACGGCAGGCCCGGCGGACCCCGGGACTGCGCCGCGAAGAGGTCGCCGAACTGGCCGGGGTCAGCGTCGACTACGTCGTGCGGCTGGAACAGGGCCGCGGGCTGCGGCCGTCGGCGGACGTGGTGGAGGCGCTGGCCGGGGCGCTGCGCCTGGCCCCCGGAGAACGCGCCTACCTCTTCGACCTGACCCGGCAGCGCCCCCGCAACGCCGACAAGCTCGCCACCACCGCGGCGCCGCCGCTGGCCCGGCTGGTCGCCGACCTGTCGCCGCTGCCGGCCATGCTGATGAATCACCGCTACGACATCCTGGCCTGGAACGCCGAAATGGCGAGGCTGCTCATCGATTTCGGGACTCTGCCGCCCGCGCAGCGCAATGCGATGTGGCTGTGCCTGATGCATCCGCGGATCCGTGAGTTCTATGTCGACCGCGAACGCGTCGTGCGGGAGGGGATCGCGCACCTGCGTGCCGCGTGGGCCGCGCACCCCGAGGATCAGGCGCTGACCGATTTCATCACCGAATTCACCGCGGGCGACGAGGAATTCGCGCGACTGTGGGCCGAGCGGGACATCAAGGTCAACGGCCGCGGGCGCAAGGTGATGCGGCATCCCGAGGTCGGCGAGATCGCCGTGCAGTTCGAGGTGCTGATGCCCCTTGAGGACCCGGACCAGCGGTTGGTGATCCACCGCGCCGCGGACGAGGAGAGCCAGTTGGCCTTGGACCGATTGTGCGCGGGGTGAAGCCGAACCGCTACGCGTCCGGAGGTGCGCTCGGCGGGCCGCCCGAGCGGGCGCCGACGGCGGGCGTACGCACCGCAGGGTCCTTGCTCAGGGCGTGCGGCCACCACACCTTCGGCCCCACGTCCAGGAACAACGCCGTGACCAGGACGGACCGTACGACGAAGGTGTCGAGCAGGACGCCCAGCGCGACCGCGAAGCCGATCTCGGCGAACGCCACCATCGGGAGCGTGCCGAGCGCGGCGAAGGTGCCCGCGAGGACCAGACCCGCGGACGTGATGACCGCGCCGGTCGCGGCGAGGCCGGTCACGACGCCCGCACGGGTGCCCTGCCGGCCCGCCTCCTCACGGATACGGGTCGACAGGAAGATGTTGTAGTCGATGCCTAGCGCCACCAGGAACACGAAGACGAAGAGCGGGAAGTCCGTGGACTCGCCCGCGTAGTCGAAGAGGTGGCGGAAGGCGAGCGCACTGATGCCGAGCGCGGCGGAGAAGGAGAGCACGACCGTCGCGATCAGGAGCAGCGGCGCGACCAGGGCGCGCAGCAGCACGGCGAGGATGAGCAGGACGACCAGCAGGACGAGCGGGATCACCAGCTTGTTGTCGTGGGCCGTGGCGCGGTCCATGTCCAGGAGGGCCGCCGTGCCGCCGCCCACCTGCGCGTCCGCGTCCGGCACCGCGTGCACCGCGTCGCGCACCCGCTCCACGGTCTGCTTGGCCGCCTCGCTGTCGGCGGGGTCGGTCGGCGTCGCCTCGAACAGGACCTTGCCCCCGGCCTCCGCCTTCGTCCCCGGCGGCACGCCGACGCTCGCCGGGTCCACGCCGCGCGTCTGGGCGACCACACCGCGGACCTCCTCGCCCTGACCGGCGTTGGCCACTATCACCAGCGGGTCGCCGCTGCCCGCGGGGAAGTACTCGGCCTGCACCTCCTGGCCCACGATCGAGTCCGGCTTGTCCGTGAACGAGTCCGCGTTGCTGAGCCCTTCGGCGCGCAGCTGCGTCAGGCCGAGCGCCAGGGCCGCGAGGACCACCGCCGTGATGCTCCAGGTCAGTCGCGGGCGGTGGGCGATGTGGCGGCCCATGCGGGCCCACACGCCGTGCTCGGTGGGCTCGTCCGAGCCGTTGTGCGGGATCAGCGGCCAGAAGAGCCACCGGCCGCAGACCACCAGGAGCGCGGGGAACAGGGACAGCATCACGAGCAGGGCGACCGCGACGCCGATCGCGGAGACGGGGCCCAGGCCCCGCGTCGAGTTCATGTCGGCGGTCAGGAGCACCAGCATGCTGACGACGACCGTGGCGCCCGACGCGATGACCGCGGGGCCCGCCCGGTGCAGGGCGAGCTGCATCGCCTCGTGCCGGTCCTCGTGGCGGCGCAGCTCCTCTCGGTAGCGGGCGACCAGGAGCAGGGCATAGTCCGTCCCCGCGCCGAAGACGAGGACCGTGAGGATGCCCGCGCTCTGGCCGTTGACCGTCAGGCCTGCGTGCTCCGCGAGGAGGTAGATCAGCGCCTGCGCGGTGAAGAGGGAGACGACCGCCGCGATCAGCGGGACGAGCAGGAGGACCGGGCTGCGGTAGGTGACCAGGAGGATGATGATGACGACGCCGGCCGCCGAGAGGAGCAGCGTCGAGTCGATGCCCTCGAAGGCCTCGGAGAAGTCCGCCGACGTGCCGCCGGGCCCGGTGACGTGCACGGTGAGCCCGCCCGTGTCCTGGCCCACGGTCTCCCGGATGGAGTCGACCGCGGGCGCGATCCGCTCCCAGCCCTTCTCGTCCATCGTGATGGGCACGAAGATCTGTGCCGCCTTGGCGTTCCCCGGATCCTTCGTGTCGAAGGCGGGCCCGCGGGTCTCCGCGCCGCGGACGCCATGGGCGGTCAGGGCCTTGAGCTCGCCGGCGTCCTCGGTGATCTGCGCCCGGTCGTCGGCGGTGAGCCCGCTCTCGCGGGCGTACACGACGATCGCGGGAATCTGCTCGGGCCTGAACTCCTCGGAGATGTCCAGGACTTGGGTCGACTCCGCGGAACCGGGCAGTCAGGAAGAAGCCTGGTTGTCCTGGGCGTCCGTGAGCTTCTGCGCGAGTGGCGCGGCGACCACGATCGCCACCAGCCAGAACAGCACCACGAGCCACTTGGTGCGCCGCCCGCACACCAGCCAGGCCACGCCGCGGCCCGTCCGGCGCTTTCCGTCCGACCGATCGTCTGGCATGGCTTACCCCCGCTGCCCCACGTGGTGCCGGTGGACCGCCCAGCATGGCACGTGGTCCATGGTCAAAGGAGCCCGTCGGCTCACGCTGCGGACCGCGGAAGGCAACCGGCGCCGGGCATGGCAGTCTTGGGGCATGGCCGTGCAGATCAATCCCAGCATCCTGTCCGCGGATTTCGCCCGTCTTGCCGAGGAGGCAACGGCGGTCGAAGGTGCCGACTGGCTCCATGTCGACGTCATGGACAACCACTTCGTCCCTAACCTCACCCTTGGGGTGCCGGTCGTAGAGTCCCTGGCCCGAGCGACGGACACGCCGCTGGACTGCCATCTGATGATCGAGGACGTCGATCGCTGGGCTCCGCAGTACGTCGAAGCGGGCGCCGGGTCCGTCACCTTCCACGTGGAGGCGGCCGCCGCACCCGTCCGCCTGGCCCGTGAGATCCGCGCCCAGGGCGCCCGCGCCTCCATGGCGCTGAAGCCCGCGACGCCCATCGAGCCCTACGAGGATCTCCTCTCCGAGCTCGACATGCTGCTGATCATGACCGTCGAGCCGGGGTTCGGCGGCCAGGCGTTCCTCGACATCATGCTCCCGAAGATTCGCCGCACCCGCGAGTTGATCAGCAAGCACGGCCTCGAACTCTGGCTCCAGGTCGACGGCGGTGTCTCGGCCGCGACCATCGAGCGCTGCGCCGAGGCCGGCGCCGACGTCTTCGTGGCGGGCTCGGCCGTGTACGGGGCGAACGACCCCGCAGCGGCGGTACGTGCACTGCGCAGCCAGGCGTCCGGGGCGATGTCCACGGCGGCATGGGCATGCGGCCACTGAGCCACGGATACGTGAACGCAGTCCTTCAGGGCTGATCAAGTACGTCGGATCTGCAAGGATGAACGACGAACCCAGTTGCGGCGCGGCAATGCGCGTGAAGTCGTGGCAATGCGCGCGAAGCCGCACCAATGGGTGTGAATGCGTGAACGACAGTTGCTTGAAATGACAGTGAGGAGATCGTCGTGTCGACGGGCGGCCGGTCAGCCATGCGGATGGGACCCGCGGAGCTGGTGCAGGCGGCGGCCATGGCCCGCCGCTTCTATCTCGAGGGCAAGTCCAAGATCCAGATCGCCGAGGAGTTCGGCGTGAGCCGCTTCAAGGTGGCCCGGGTCCTTGAGACGGCTCTCGAGCGCGATCTCGTACGGATCGAGATCCGTGTGCCCGCCGAGCTGGACGCGGAGCGCTCGGACGCGCTCCGTGCCCGCTACGGCCTGCGGCACGCGGTCGTCGTCGAGTCGCCGTCCTCCGCCGACGAGGTCGAGGAGTCGCCCGACCCCGAGAACCTCGGTGAGGTCGCGGCCGATCTGCTCGGCGAACTGGTGACCGAGGGCGATGTGCTCGGCCTGGCGTGGGGGCGCTCGACCATCCACATGGCCGCGGCCCTCGACCAGCTGCCGCCGTGCACGGTCGTGCAGCTGACGGGTGTGTACGACGCCGGGACCGCCGAACGCGGTTCGGTCGAGGCCGTGCGGCGTGCCGCGCAGGTCTCCGGCGGCGAGGCCCACCCCATCTACGCGCCGATGCTCCTGCCGGACCCGGCCACGGCCGCCGCGCTGCGGAACCAGACTGGGATCGCGCGGGCGTTTGAGTACTTCGACAAGGTCACCGTCGCCGCCGTCTCCATCGGCTCCTGGGAGCCCGGCATCTCCACCGTCCACGACATGCTCAGCGACGAGGAGCGCGCGCACTACGCCTCGCTGGGTGTGGCCGCCGAGATGTCCGCGCACCTCTTCGACGCCGAGGGGCGTCGGGTCGGGCGTGACCTGGGGGAGCGGTGCATCACGGTCGAAGCCGACCGGCTCCGGCGGATTCCTGAGGTCGTCGCCATCGCGGGCGGGCAGCGGAAGGCCGCCGCGATTGACGCGGTGCTGCGGTCGGGGCTTGTGACCAGCCTGGTCACGGACACGGCCGCGGCAGACCAGCTGCTTGTCATGGGGGCCACTCCGCACCCCGCGCTGGACCGGGCGGACCCGGACGGGAGCTGAGTCGGCTGCGGGTTGTGGGTGGCTGGTCGCGCAGTTCCCCGCGCCCCTGACGGGGCGCCGTGGCAGCATCTGTCGCATGTCGACCCGCTTTGTGCCTCGTGTGCTGGGGGTGCTGCTCGCCTGTCTCGCCGTGCTCGTTGCCGGGTGCTCATCGGACGGCGCGGGGAGCGCCTCCACCTCCGCCCCCGCCTGGGCCCGCGGGATGCCCACCGTCCAGGCTGACCGGCTGCCCGCCGAGGCGCGGCGGACGTTGCGGCTCATCGATGACGGCGGGCCCTTCCCGTACGAGAAGGACGGCTCGGTCTTCAGCAACTTCGAGCGGGAGCTGCCGCGGCGCGAACGCGGCTACTACCGCGAGTACACAGTGCGCACCCCCGGCGAACGCGACCGGGGCGCACGGCGGATCGTCACCGGGAGCGGCGGCGAGACCTACTACACCGACGACCACTACACGTCCTTCAAGGCGGTACTGAGATGACGTCCGAGCCGATGCAGCCCGTACTGGAGGCCGTCCGCGCCGCCGGCATGGCCACCGTCTCGATCGACCTGAGCGGCGTGAGCGACAAGGCGGCCTTCATGGACCGCTGCGCCCGCGCGCTCGAGCTGCCCGACTGGTTCGGGCGCAACTGGGACGCGCTCGCCGACTGCCTCACCGACCTGGGATGGGCGCCCGCCGCACCCGGACGGCTGCTCGTCGTCAGCGGCTGGCAGGAGTACGCCGAGGCGGCGCCCCAGGAGTGGATCGTGGCCCAGGAGGTGTTCACCGACGCGGTCGAGTACGCCAGGGGGCGCGGGACGGGCCTGGAGATCGTTCTCGCGCTCGGCACCCGGGCCTGAGCGGACGGTGACCGTCGCGGCCGGTACTTGGAGGTTCCGACCAGGGCCCTCGCGCCCCGGCTGGGTGATCATCCCAGGCGGTGCACCGCCCCGGACATGGGACACTGAAGTACGTGCTTTTCCCTCGGCCTAACTGTCCGGGGGCCACCTCTGATCGACTGGGATGAGCAGCACGTGCGTTTCCTCAATGACATCCAGCCTGCGTACGACCTGACGTACGACGACGTCTTCATGGTGCCGCGGCGCTCCGCCGTCGGATCGCGCCAGGGCGTGGACCTCTCGTCGCCGGACGGCACCGGCACCACGATCCCGCTGGTCGTCGCGAACATGACCGCGATCGCCGGACGCCGCATGGCCGAGACCGTCGCCCGCCGCGGCGGTCTCGTCGTGATCCCGCAGGACATTCCGATCGAGGTCGTCACCGAGGTCATCTCCTGGGTCAAGACGCGCCACCACGTCCTGGACACCCCGATCGTCCTGGCCCCCACGCAGACCGTCGCCGACGCGCTCGCGCTGCTGTCCAAGCGCGCGCACAACGCGGGCGTCGTCGTGGACGCCGACCAGAAGCCGATCGGCGTCGTCACCGACACGGATCTGAACGGCGTCGACCGCTTCACCCAGATCTCCGAGGTCATGTCCAAGGACCTCGTGCTCCTCGACGCGGACATCGACCCGCGCGACGCGTTCAACAAGCTGGACCACGCGAACCGCCGCTATGCCCCCGCCGTGGACAAGGACGGCCGCCTCGCGGGCATCCTGACCCGCACGGGCGCCCTGCGCGCGACGCTCTACTCGCCCGCCGTCGACGCCAACGGCAAGCTGCGCATCGCCGCCGCCGTCGGCATCAACGGCGACGTGGCGGCCAAGGCCAAGCAGCTCCTGGACGCGGGCGCGGACACGCTCGTCGTGGACACCGCGCACGGCCACCAGGAGTCGATGATCGCCGCGGTCAAGGCCGTGCGCGCGCTCGACCCGCAGGTGCCGATCGTCGCGGGCAACATCGTGGCCGCCGAGGGCGTACGGGACCTGATCGAGGCCGGTGCCGACATCATCAAGGTCGGCGTGGGCCCCGGCGCCATGTGCACCACGCGCATGATGACCGGCGTCGGCCGCCCGCAGTTCTCCGCGGTGCTCGAATGCGCCGCCGAGGCCAAGAAGTTCGGCAAGCACGTGTGGGCCGACGGCGGTGTCCGCCACCCCCGTGACGTCGCCATGGCGCTGGCCGCCGGTGCGTCGAACGTCATGATCGGTTCGTGGTTCGCCGGGACGTACGAGTCCCCGGGCGACCTGCAGCAGGACGCCAACGGCCGCCTGTACAAGGAGTCGTTCGGCATGGCGTCGGCCCGCGCGGTCAAGAACCGCACGAGCGAGGAGTCGGCCTACGACCGCGCCCGCAAGGCGCTGTTCGAGGAGGGCATCTCGACCTCGCGGATGTTCCTGGACCCGGAGCGGCCCGGCGTCGAGGACCTGATCGACTCGATCATCGCGGGTGTCCGTTCCTCCTGCACGTATGCGGGCGCGGGGTCCTTGGAGGAGTTTGCGGAGCGGGCCACTGTGGGTGTGCAGAGCGCTGCGGGCTATGCGGAGGGCAAGCCCCTCCACGCCTCCTGGAGTTAGCCGCTTCGCGGGGAGCTGTGTGATGCGTCCGCGGGTTTGCCGTGGCTGGTCGCGCAGTTCCCCGCGCCCCTTAAGGGGCCTGGGCCGCCGCCACCGCTTTCGCCAGCAGGGCGTGGCCTTCGTCGCCCGGATGCACCCCGTCCACCAGGTGCCCGGCGTCCAGCAGTTCGCCGCCCGGCAGCAGATCGGTCCCCGCGTCCAGGGCCGCCCGCTCCACGGCGGTCCGCAGGTCCCGGAGCGTGGCGCCCAGCGCGTTCGGCACCGTCTCGGCGTCCGGGCGGACCACGGGGGAGACCACCAGGAGAGGGACGTCCGGGTGGCCCCGGCGCACCAGGTCCAGGAACGCCCGCACCGTCTCGTAGAGAAGCCCCGCCGAATGCGGCGTACGCGACCAGCAGTTCGTGCCGAAGGCGACCGTGATCAAGTCGGCGTCCAGCGAGGCGAGTTGCTCGGCGCTCGCCATCTCCCCGCGTGCCGCGCCCGCGTACCCGAGGTTCACCGTCTCCACTCCGAGTGCCCGGCCCGCGAGCGCGGGCCACGCCAGATGCGGCCGTGACACCGACCAGCCCTCCGTGATCGAGTCGCCGTGGACGAGCCAGCGCGGTCGCCGTGCGGCGGGCTCGATCGTGCCGCCGCCGACGGGGCGTACGCCATGGATGACGGGGCGCAGCGCCTCCGGCAGATGGACGGTGAAGGTCCCGTCGGTGCGGGGGAGGTCAAGGCGCGCCAGGTGGGCACCCGGCGATGCGGGCGCCTCGGCCACGACCGGAGCGCGGAGGGCGCTTCCCGGGCCGTCCGTGGCGTTCGGGCTCGTGGCGCGCTCGGCGCCGCCCGCCGCGCCTGCCGGCCACGCGTCGTGCAAGGCCCTGAAGTCGTGCAAGGCCGTGAAGTCGCACAAGGCCGTGAACACGTGCGGCACTTCGCGGTACGAGTCGGCGGGCGAGGGCTCCGACGCGGTGTACTCGACCTCCACCGCGCTCACTCCCCGTGCGGTGAACTCCAGCCTGACACCGGCCGGGACGCCTGCCCGCTCCCAGGTGTCCGCGGGCAGCCGATCCCGGTCGGCCGGGTCGGCGCGCACCACCCGGCCGTCCTCGGTCCACCAGGGCGCGCCCCGCACGAACTCCCTCACCGCGCACCGCCGATGGTCGGATAGGGGAACTTCACGCCCACCCCGCCGTCCACGACGAGCGTCTGCCCGGTGACGTACGAGGACAGCGGCGAGGCGAAGAAGAGCAGGGCGGACGCGATGTCCGAGGTCTCGGCAACCCGGTCGAGCGGGGCGTTGCGGGCGTTGCGCGCACGGCCCTCCTCGCCGATCAGGCCCGCCACGCGCGGCGTCCAGACGACGCCGGGCGCCACCGCGTTGACCCGTACACCGCGCGGGCCGTACTCCACCGCCGCCGAGCGGACCAGGGAGATCAGGCCCGCCTTGGCCGCGCCGTACGCGGCGTGCAGGGGCGCCGCCGTGAGGCCCGACACCGACGCGACGAAGACCAGGGGGCCGCCGCCCGCCTCGGCCAGCGCCTGCCCGCCGTACTGGACCGCGAGCCAGGCGTGCCGCAGGACGAGGGAGAAGTGCCAGTCCCAGGACGCGTCGTCGAGCTCCTCAAGGGGCGTGTAGCGGGCCATGCCGACGATGTCGACGACACCGCCGATCTCGCCGAACTCCCGGCGTGCGTAAGCGAAGAGCTCCCGTACCTCGGCGCGGCGCGTCACATCCGCGACGTACGCGACGGTGCCCGTCTCGGCCGCGACCGCTTCGGCGCGGCCCTTGTCGAGATCCACGCACAGGACCCGCGCGCCCGCGGCCGTGAGCGCGTGCGCGGTCTGGCGGCCGATGCCGTTGCCCGCGCCGAGCAGGACGAAGGCGCGGCCGTCCAGGCGGTGGAGGGCGGCGTAGTCGGGGACGGGCGAGGTGTCGAGGGGCTCGCTCACGGTGCCGTCCGCCGGGGCTTGTACGACGCCAGTTCCGGGATGACTTCCTTGCCCAGGATCTCGATCGTGCGCAGGATCTCCCGGTGCTCCAGATAGCCCCACTGGACGTAGCAGATGAGCTGGTCGATGCCGAGGTCGGCGTAGTGCTTGGCCTTGCGGACGATCGTCTCCGCGTCACCGATGAGGATCATGTCGCCGTCGCTGAACTCCTCGACGGGGACGCTCCCTTCGATGATCGGGGTCAGGAGGGGGAAGGTCCGCTCGCGCTCCTCGGGGGTCAGGTGCGGCAGCTCCCAGTCGAGCGTGAACTGGGCCAGGTTGCGGTACCACCAGGCCACCGAGTCCCAGACCCTGCGCGAGGGACGGTCCGCCACGTGCACCAGCGTGTACGCGCTGACGCGGTCCGTGGTGACGTCCGTGAGGGGGGACGGCGTGCGCGCCGCCGCGCGGTAGGCGGCGACCTGACGGGCCATCGCGTCGAGCGGCTGCATGATCGAGAAGGAGAGCAGGCCGAGGCCCGCCGCGCCCGCCACCTCCGCCGAGCCGGGTGACGTCGCCGCCATCCAGCACGGGGGATGCGGGCCCTGGACCGGCTTCGGTGTGACCATCCGGCGGGGGAAGGAGAACCGCTCGGACTCGTAGGCGAAGTACTCCTCGCGCCACATGCCTGTCACGATCTCGATCGCCTCGCGCCAGTCGGACCGCGACTGCTCCCTGTCGACGCCAAATGCCGTCTGCTCCATGGGAGTCGAACGCCCCGTCCCCCACTCCACGCGCCCTTCCGAGAGCACGTCCACCGCCGCCACCTTCTCCGCGATCCGCTGCGGGGGAGTGAAGCCGAAGGGGGTGAGGGTGACGCCGAAGCCGAGGCGTATCCGCTCGGTGAGCGCCGCGAGATGGCCGAGGAGCACCTCGGGTGCCGGGCAGTGCGAGCGGCCCTCGCGGAAGTGGTGCTCCACGGCCCACACCGTGCGGAAACCGACCCGGTCCGCGAGCCTGATCTGCTCCACGGCCTCGCGGTAGGCGCGCTGCTCGGCGGTGCGCTGCCCGTGCGGATGGGGTCCGTTCCAGGGCTTCGGTACGTCGATCTCGTACAGCACATCGAGGTCCATGGCCTGCTGCCTCCCTCTCGACCGGGGTGCGCGATCGGCTCGACCGGAGTGCACGATGGGGGAGATCTGACGAAGTGTCAATGACCGTCAGGGAGCCTCGGCACGCAACGGACGAAACGGACCGCGCAATGAAGACCCGCAGGAAGGGGATGTACGCAACGATCATGCGGGCCTGCGCAAGGTTGCTGCATTACGTACGTGAAGAACGCCTCATAGAGTCATCCGCTGTACGTGGTGTGGCGGGGACCGCCTGCTCGGCGGTCCCCATCCATGCGTGGGGCCTGCCGCCGGTCCCGCCGCCCTGACCGGCAGCGATGAAGGAGCCACGCGTGCTCGACCAAGGCGCACCCCCGCAGAACCGCCCAAGCCCCCCGGGGGTCCAGGGGCTTGGCCGCCGCTTGATGCGGCGCAAGCCGGTGGAACTCCTGGTCGCGGAGGGCGGCCAGGGTGAGGGCGGCTCGCTGCGGCGCTCCCTCGGCATGTGGCAGCTGACCATGATCAGCATCGGCGCCACGCTCGGCACCGGCATCTTCGTCGTCCTCGGCGAGAGCGTCCCCAAGGCCGGACCCGCCGTCACGATCTCCTTCGTGATCGCCGGACTCACCGCGCTCTTCTCCGCGCTCTCGTACGCCGAGCTCGCGGGCTCCATACCGGTCGCGGGCTCCTCGTACTCATACGCGTACGCAACGATGGGTGAACTCGTCGCCTGGGTCTGCGGCTGGTGCCTGGTCCTGGAGTACGGCGTATCGGTCGCGGCGGTCGCCGTCGGCTGGGGCGAATACCTCAACGAGCTGCTCGACGGGACCATCGGCGTCACGATCCCGGACGCGCTCTCCGCGGCGCCCGGTGAGGTCGACGGCGCCATCATCAACCTGCCCGGCCTGATCGTCGTGCTGCTCGCCATGGTGTTCCTGCTCGGCGGCGCCAAGGAGTCGGCGACGGCCAACACGATCATGGTCATCGTGAAGATCGCCGCCCTCGTGCTCTTCTGCACCATCGGCTTCATGGGCTTCAAGTCCGGCAACTACTCCGACTTCATGCCGCTCGGCACGGCCGGGGTCAGCGCCGCCGCCGCGAGCCTCTTCTTCTCGTACATCGGCTTCGACGCCGCCTCCACCGCGGGTGAGGAAGCGAAGAACCCGCAGCGCGACCTGCCCCGCGCGATCATGCTCTCGCTGATCATCGTCACGGCTCTCTACGTCCTGGTCGCCGCGGTCGCCGTCGGTGCCTGGAACTGGACGGACTTCGAGGGCTCCGAGGCCACGCTTGCCGCGATCATGAACGACGTCACCGGTCAGAGCATGTGGGGCACGATCCTCGCCGCGGGCGCGGTCATCTCCATCGCGTCCGTCGTCCTGACCGTGCTCTACGGCCAGACCCGCGTCCTGTTCGCCATGTCCCGCGACGGCCTGGTGCCCAAGGTGTTCGGCAAGGTCAGCAAGAAGACCGGCACGCCCCGCGTGAACACCGTCATCGTCTCGCTGTTCTGCGGCGCGCTCGCCTCGGTCATCCCGCTCGGCAAGCTCGTCGACGCCACCAGCATCGGCACGCTCTTCGCCTTCGGTCTGGTCAACGTCGCGGTGATCGTGCTGCGCCGGACGCGTCCGGACATGCCGCGCACCTTCCGGGTGCCGCTCGGCTGGCTCTTCCCGGTGCTCGGCTTCGGCTTCTGCGCCTACAACATGTTCAGCCTCGACTCGGTGACCTGGGTCGTGTTCGGTGTCTGGATGGCCGTCGGCCTCGTGTTCTACTTCCTGTACGGCATGAGCCGCTCCCGATTGGCCTCCGCAGAGAAGTGATCCACCCCCAGTGCGACTGAACGATCTCGACGAACGCATCGTGCACGCCCTCGCCGAGGACGCCCGCCGTTCCTACGCCGACATCGGCCAGCTGGTCGGGCTCTCCGCGCCCGCCGTGAAGCGGCGCGTGGACCGGCTCCGGGAGACCGGGGCGATCACCGGATTCACGGTCCGGGTCGACCCGGCGGCCCTGGGGTGGGAGACCGAGGGGTTCATCGAGATCTACTGTCGCCGCAACACCTCGCCGGAGGCGATCCGGCGAGGGCTCGAGCGTTATCCGGAGATCGCGTCCGCCTCCACCGTCACCGGGGAGGCGGACGCCGTCGTCCAGGTCTTCGCGGCCGACATGCGGCACTTCGAGCGGGTGCTGGAGCGGATCGCGGGGGAGCACTTCGTGGAGCGGACGAAGTCCGTGCTGGTGCTGTCCCCTCTGATGCGGCGGTTCTCTTCGGGGTCGCCTGCGTAAGCGCTCCGCTGGATGGGCGGTCCGGATACTGCGGGTCGTTCGTGGCTGGTCGCGCAGTTCCCCGCGCCCCTTCGGGGCGTTCCCCCCCTGTTGTACGGGTGGCTCCCCCTGCTCCGTGGCTTTCGCGGCCGGGCGTCAGTTCGTGGGGTACGGCACCTTCCACGGCACGACGTCGAAGTCGCCGGTGCCCTTCTTGACCTTCTCGTGCGGCGCGGAGCTCGTGCACTTGGTCAGCTTCTTGGTGTTGTCGGGGGCGCCCGTCGCGGCCCAGCTGTACCCCACGCGGTCCTGCTCGCCCTGGTCGTGGACGGTGAAGCCGACGCGGCCGCCCTTGATCTGCTTCAGGTTCGTGTCCGTGATGATGCCGGTCGCCGTGGCGACCTTGCCGCCGGTCATCAGGCAGTCGATGCGGCCCTTCGCCCAGCCGCCCTCGCCGCCCGGCTTGTCCAGGTGGACGAAGCTGAAGGTGCCGGTCGCCTTGGTCGGGTCACCGTTGTTCTTCGCCGCCAGGTGCGCGTCGAAGGTGAACGTGACGTCCTCGGTGGTCTTGCGGTACATCTTCGCCTTGCCGGTGAGCGCGGCCGCCTCGCGGGGCTTGGCCTGGGCGTCGGTGGGTGACGCGGAGTGTGCCGTGCCCGGGTGCGCCGCTCCGGAGCGCGCCGCGTCGTCGCCGGACGCGACGGCCACGCCCGCGGCCCCGGCGGTCAGCAGCAGCGCGGCGCCCACGGCGATGGCGCGGGGGTGATTGCGGTGGCGGGGCGAGGTCGTGCGGCTCATGGGAGCCCTCCGTCTTCGAGGCCGTTCACCCGGCGTTTCCGGGTGAGATCACGCTCTCGCGGAAGGGGGGGGCCGGCACGTCCGGCCACGGGCGGGACCCCCCTTCCGCCGTGCGGCGGGGGCCCGGCGCGGACCCCTGCGCCTGGAGGTGGACACCCCCGATACCCGAGGCGCACGGCGCCGCGCAACGAATCGCCGTTCAGGGCCCCGCACGCGCAACGGATCGAGCATCTGCCCGCAACGCTCGCGCCTTGTCCGGCCGGGCCCGCCGACCGTACGGTCTAACGGTCCCCACCAGTCCGTCCGTCCCTTCGCATGCCCCGAGGTCCCGCCATGCCCCCGCTGCGCACCGCCCTGCTCCAGAGCTCGGGCCGCCCCGGCTCCGTCGCCGCCAATCTGAAGGCGCTCGACGAGGCCGCTGCCCGTGCCGCCGCTGCGGGCGCGGGCCTCCTGGTGGCCCCGGAGATGTACCTCACCGGGTACGCGATCGGCGACGACGTGGCACGCCTCGCCGAGCCCGCCGACGGGGCGTCCGCCACCGCGATCGCCGAGACCGCCCTGCGCCACGGCGTCGCGGTCGCCTACGGCTACCCGGAGCGGGGCGGCGAGCAGGTCTTCAACGCCGTCCAGCTGATCGGCCCCGACGGCGCGCGCCTGGCGAACTACCGCAAGACCCACCTCTTCGGCTGCTTCGAGCGCGACTCCTTCACCCCCGGTGAACAGGCCGTCGTGCAGGCGGAGTTGGGCGGTCTGCGGATCGGTCTGATGATCTGCTACGACGTGGAGTTCCCGGAGAACGTCCGCGCGCACGCCCTGGCCGGCACCGACCTGCTGCTCGTGCCCACGGCCCAGATGCACCCCTTCCAGTTCGTCGCCGAGTCCGTCGTGCCGGTGCGGGCCTTCGAGAACCAGATGTACGTCGCGTACGTCAACCGGGTCGGCAAGGAAGGGGAGTTCGAGTTCGTCGGGCTCTCCACGCTGGCCGGTCCCGACGGAGTCGCGCGCACCCGCGCCGGACGGGACGAGCAGCTGGTGTTCGCCGACGCCGACCCGGCCTTCCTCGCCGCGTCGCGCGAGGCCAACCCCTATCTGCGCGACCGCCGCCCGGGTCTGTACGCGTCCCTGATCTGAACCTCCCCCGCCTCTCCCCGAGCCTGCCCTTCTTCTTCTGTTCTGCCGTTCCCGCAAGGAGTCCGTACCTCATGACGTCCACGGTGCCCACCGCCGTCCAGCACACCGACGCGCAGCCGCCGATCACCATGTTCGGTCCGGACTTCCCGTACGCGTACGACGATTTCCTCGCCCACCCGGCGGGCCTCGGCCAGATACCCGCGACCGAGCACGGCACGGAGGTCGCGGTCATCGGCGGCGGTCTGTCCGGCATCGTGGCGGCGTACGAACTGATGAAGATGGGCCTCAAGCCCGTCGTCTACGAGGCCGACCAGATCGGCGGCCGACTGCGCACCGTCGGGTTCGAGGGCTGTGACGGCGACCTGACCGCCGAGATGGGCGCGATGCGCTTCCCGCCGTCCTCGACGGCGCTCCAGCACTACATCGACCTGGTGGGCCTCAAGACCCGGCCCTTCCCCAACCCTCTCGCGGAGTCGACCCCCTCGACGGTCGTCGACCTCAAGGGCGAGTCCCACTACGCGACGTCCGTCGACGACCTGCCCCAGGTCTACCGCGACGTGATGAACGCCTGGAACTCCTGCCTGGAGGAGGGCGCCGACTTCTCCGACATGAACCGCGCCCTGCGCGAGCGCGACGTGCCCAAGATCCGCGAGATCTGGTCCAAGCTCGTCGAGAAGCTCGACAACCAGACCTTCTACGGCTTCCTCTGCGAGTCCGAGGCCTTCAAGTCCTTCCGGCACCGCGAGATCTTCGGCCAGGTCGGCTTCGGCACGGGCGGCTGGGACACCGACTTCCCGAACTCCATCCTGGAGATCCTGCGCGTCGTCTACACCGAGGCCGACGACCACCACCGCGGCATCGTCGGCGGCAGCCAGCAGCTGCCGCTGCGCATGTGGGACCGCGAGCCGCAGAAGATCGTGCACTGGGCGCCCGGCACCTCCCTGAGCTCGCTGCACGAGGGCGGTGTGCCCAAGCCCGCCGTGACCCGTCTGGACCGCACCGCGGGCAACCGCGTCACCGTCACCGACTCCTCGGGCGACATCCGCACCTACCAGGCGGTGATCTTCACCGCCCAGTCCTGGATGCTGCTCTCCAAGATCGCGTGCGACGACACGCTCTTCCCCATCGACCACTGGACGGCGATGGAGCGCACCCACTACATGGAGTCCTCCAAGCTCTTCGTCCCGGTCGACCGGCCTTTCTGGCTGGACAAGGACGAGGAGACCGGCCGTGACGTCATGTCGATGACGCTCACCGACCGCATGACGCGCGGCACCTACCTCCTGGACGACGGCCCGGACAAGCCCGCGACCATCTGCCTCTCCTACACCTGGTGCGACGACAGCCTGAAGTGGCTGCCGCTGTCGGCGAACGAGCGCATGGAGGTCATGCTCAAGTCGCTCGGCGAGATCTATCCCAAGGTCGACATCCGCAAGCACATCATCGGCAACCCGGTGACGGTGTCGTGGGAGAACGAGCCGTACTTCATGGGCGCCTTCAAGGCGAACCTGCCGGGCCACTACCGCTACCAGCGGCGTCTGTTCACGCACTTCATGCAGGGCGCGTTGCCCGAGGACAAGCGGGGGATCTTCCTCGCCGGTGACGACATCTCCTGGACGGCCGGGTGGGCCGAAGGCGCCGTGACGACCGCGCTGAACGCCGTGTGGGGCGTCATGCATCACCTTGGCGGGGCCACGGACGGGACCAACCCTGGTCCCGGGGACGTGTACGACGAGATTGCTCCCGTCGAGCTGCCGGAAGACTGACAGCGCCGTTTCGCCTCGGGCGCGGGGGTCTGTGACGGTCAGCCGTGGCTGGTCGCGCAGTTCCCCGCGCCCCTGGGGCGCGCCCCTTCGGGGCCCGCCCCCCTATACCCCGGCTGCCCTCGCCGCCTCGTACACCTCCGCCGCCAGGTCCTTCAGTTCCTCCGCGTCCCGTGTGCTGCCCGCGAGCTCGATGAGGATCTCTTCCACCGCGCCCACCGAGGCGTGCGCCGCGATGTCCTCGACGATCTGCGCGACGTTGCCCCGGAAGGGGGCGCGCTTCTCGCCCTCGTACGCGGTCGGCGTGTACCGGGCGTTGACCCGCAGGACGCTCTGGACCGGCCGCGTGCGGCCCCGCTCGGCGGCCAGGTCCTTCAGCGTCTGGGCCTGCTCGGCAAGCTGCGCGGCGCCCGTGCCGATCGGCATCCAGCCGTCGGCGCGGTCGACGAGCCTGCGCAGGGCGCGCGGGCTGCCCGCGGGCAGCAGGATCGGGATGGGGCGCGCGGGCTTGGGGCCGACCACCGAGGGGGCGATCGTCGTCAGCTCCCCTTCGTACGACACCGGGTCCGGGCCCCACACCGCGTGGCAGACGTCGATCAGCTCGTCCAGGACCTTGCCGCGCCGGTTGAAGGGGGCCACTCCCGCGGCCGCGTACTCGTCGTGCGACCAGCCCGTGCCGAAGCCCGCGACGACGCGGCCGCCGCTCGCCGCGTCCAACGTGGCGAGGGAGCGCGCCAGTTGGAACGGCACGTGCAGCGGGGCGACCAGGACGCTGGTGCCCAGGCGGGCCCGCTCGGTGGCCGCGGCGGCGAGCGTCAGCGTGACCAGCGGGTCGGCCACCGAGCGGTACGTGTCGGGCCAGGGCAGGCCCTCGATGCCGTACAGGCCCTGGGTCGCGGGCTCGGGGAACAGGACGCGCTCATAGACCCACAGGCTCTCGTACCCGATCTCCTCGGCCGCGCTGGCCACGGCCGGGACGTCACGGCCGAGGTGATACTGCCGGCCCTGCGGGAGGCCGAGCCCGAGTCGTGTGGCCATGCTGGTGCTCCTTCGCATCCGGGGTCACTGCGTTCAACGTACAGCTGTCGCCGGGGAGTTCCTCGGTGGCGGACGCGGGGTGGCCGGATCAGTCGGGCAGGGGCGTGAGCAGCATCCGCCCCACCAGGCCGACCGCTCCGTCGAGGCGGCCCTGGAACTCCTCGGCGACGGCGGGCAGTTCGCGCAGGGCCCGCAGCGCGAGCGCCGTCGCCCACGCGCTGTCCCTGGCCCGCTCCAGGCTCCAGGAACCCAGCAGATGGGTCAGCGGGTCGGCGATCTGGAAGAGGTCGGGGCCCGGCATCAGTTCTTCGCGGATGCGCTCCTCCAGCGAGACGAGGATGTCGCCCACGCGGTCGAACTCGTCCTCCAGGTCCGCCGGTTCGCAGCCGAGCGAACGACAGGTGTCCATGACGGCCAGCGGAAGGTCGTGCCCGATGTGCGCATTGATGCCCGCGAGCGCGAACTGCAGGGGACGTACGCCGGGATGGCGCCGCAGCTGGAACAGCGGCCGCCAGCAGGCGGGCGGTCTGCGGTCCGCGGCCATCGTCTCGACCGCCGTCAGATAGCGCTCGGCGAACAGGACGTCCAGCGTGATCGCGGCTCCGGTGTCCGGGAATCGCCCCCTGTCGACGTGCCGGCCGACCTCTTCGGTGACCGCGAGATAGACCCGGTTGAAGACCCCGACCCCGTCGCCCGAGGGGAAGCCGGCTCCCAGCGCGCGCATCCGCGTCACCACGTCGTCAACCCCGTGTGCCGAGCCTGTGAACTCCGCGAACCGCTCCAACTGCGCCATGGTGGCAGGGTCCCAGTCCTAGGCTGGCCGGAATGCCGCCGCACCGGCCGCTTCCCCAGAACGAGGGAACGGCGACCGTGTGTGCCCCTGGGGAGGGGAGCCGGCGTGCCGTGTCAGGGGGACACGGGGGAGGGGAGGGGCAGCATCGTGGCAGGCAACCGCGCGCGACATCGCGCCGAACGGCGGGCCGGACAAAGGCGCGCCGCCCGCCATGGGGTCATGGTCGCGGCGGCTTCGGTCGTGGCCGCGATGGGCACCGTCGCCGGAATGGTGTCCGCCCTGGACGAGGGCGGCGGCAAGGACCGGGCGCGCCCGAAGGTGACGAAGTCGCCGACGCTCGAACCGCTGCCCGCGGTGCCGACGCCGTCCGCATCGGCCTCATCGGCGGAGCCGTCGCCCGTGAAGTCCTCCGCATCGCCGGTGCCGAAGCCGAAACCGAAGCCTGCGACCCCGCGTCCGAAGAAGCCCACCGCCGACCCCTCGGCCAACTCCCTCTACCGGCACGGTGATTCGCAGGTCATCGACTGGGTCAGGGCGCATCGCGGCGATCCGCGCCGCCCGCTCATCGAGTCACGGATCGCCGACCGCCCCGCCGCCGTGTGGTTCGCGGAGTACGCGCCGGGGACCATCACCTCGCGCGTGCGCGCGGTGACGTCGAGCGCCGGGAGCCGGGTGCCCGTCGTCGTGCCGTACGCGATACCGGACCGCGACTGCGGGGGCGCGTCGCAGGGTGGGGCGCCGGACCTCGCCGCGTACGACGCGTGGATCGGGAAGTTCGCCGCGGGCCTCGGCTCCGGCGAGGTCGTCGTCATCCTCGAACCGGACGCGATCGCGCTCTCCGAATGCCTCTCGGCGAAGCAGCGCACCGCGCGCTACGCCTCGCTCGCCCGTGCGGGCCGCACCCTCAAGGCCGCCAACCCCAGGGCCAGGGTCTATTTCGACGCGGGGCACTCGGGCTGGAACGCCGCGGCCAAGCAGGCCGGGCGGCTGCGCGCGGCGGGCGCCGCTTCGCCCGCGTCGTCCGACGGCATCTTCACGAACGTCTCGAACTTCCACCGCACCGGCGACGAGGCCGCCTATGCCCGCAAGGTCCTGTCCGCGCTCGGCGGCCCGCCCGGCCTGGGCGCCGTCATCGACACGAGCCGCAACGGCAACGGCGCCCCCGCTGACGGGGAGTGGTGCGACCCGGCGGGACGGGGGCTCGGGCCGAGCCCGACGCTGCGGACCGGTGAGGCCCGTATCGACGCCTATCTGTGGATCAAACTGCCGGGCGAGTCCGACGGCTGCAAGGGCGCGCCGGGGACGTTCACGCCCGGCTACGCCTACGACTTGGCGCGCGGCTGAGAGCCGTCGGCGCCCGCTTCCGGGGACTCGTCCCCTTCGTCGTACGTGGACGTGCCCGAATCGAGCAGCGGTTCCTGCGACTTGAGGTGCGGGGGCGCGAACGCGCGCAGCACGTGGTAGCCGGTGATCACGACGATCGTGCCGAGCGCGATGCCGCTCAGCTCGAAGTTGTCGCTGATCTTCAGCGAGACGCCGCCGACGCCGATGATGATGCCCGCGGCGGCCGGGACGAGGTTCAGCGGATTGCGCAGATCCACCCCGGCGTTGATCCAGATCTGGGCGCCGAGCAGGCCGATCATGCCGTAGAGGATGACGGTGATGCCGCCGAGCACGCCGCCCGGGATGGCCGCCACGACCGCGCCAAACCTGGGGCAGAGGCCGAAGAGCAGGGCGAAGCACGCGGCGGCCCAGTACGCGGCGGTGGAGTAGACGCGGGTCGCGGCCATCACGCCGATGTTCTCGGAGTACGTCGTGTTGGGCGGGCCGCCGACCGCCGTGGAGAGCATGGAGGCGGCGCCGTCGGCGGAGATCGCCGTGCCGAGCTTGTCGTCCAGGTTGTCGCCGGTCATCTCGCCGACCGCCTTCACGTGCCCGGCGTTCTCCGCGACGAGCGCGATGACGACGGGCAGGGCGACGAGGATCGCCGACCACTCGAAGCTCGGCGCATGGAAGGACGGCAGGCCGATCCAGTCGGCGTTGCCGACGGCGGACAGGTCCAGGCGCCAGTGGTCGACGACCTTGCCCGAACCGTCCGCCGAGTGGATCTTGCCGAAGACCAGGTCGAGGGCCCAGGACAGGGCGTACCCGAAGATCAGCCCCAGGAAGATCGCGACACGTGACCAGAATCCGCGCAGGCACACCACGGCCAGACCGGTGAACAGCATCACCAGGAGCGCCGTCCACTGGTCCTGCGGCCAGTACGTGGAGGCGGTGACCGGCGCCAGGTTGAAGCCGATCAGCATGACGACGGCGCCGGTGACGATCGGCGGCATCGCGGCATGGATGATCCGCGCCCCGAACTTCTGGACGGCGAGGCCCACCAGGAACAGCGCCGCGCCGACCACGAAGACGGCGCCGGTCACGGTCGCGGAGGAGCCGCCCTGTGCGCGGATGACGGCGGCCACGCCCACGAAGGAGAGCGAACAGCCCAGGTAACTGGGCACCCGGCCGCGCGTGGCGAGCAGGAAGATGACGGTCGCGACGCCCGACATCATGATCGCGAGGTTCGGGTCGAGGCCCATCAGGACGGGCGCCACGAACGACGCGCCGAACATGGCGACCACGTGCTGGGCGCCGAGCCCGAAGGTGCGCGGCCACGAGAGCCGCTCGTCGGGACGGACGACGGCTCCGGGCGCGGGGGTGCGCCCGTCGCCGTGAAGCCTCCAGCGCACGCCGAGATCCATGGTTCTGTTCCGCCTTCTGTGCGCCCGACTTTGTCAAGACCTGAATGAGTCAGCGCAATGTTAATCCGGCATAAGTTCCCTGGTTTCACACCGGCCACTCGCGGGGCGTCCCTCCCCGCGGAACCGCTGGTTCAGGACTTCGGGCCGGGAACCTTCGCGTCCGCGGGAGCGCTCGGCGTGGCCTCGCGGCTGTCCGTGCGCAGGACTCCCGCGAAGACCGCGAGCCCGCAGGCGAGCACCGTCACCAGGCCGAAGGAGACCACCAGGCTCGTCGCGTCGGCGAGCGTGCCGATCGCGGACGGGGCGATCAGGCCCGACGTGTACGTGATGGTGGCGACGCCCGCGATGGCCTGGCTCGGGTTCGGGCCGCTGCGCCCGGCAGCGGCGAACGCGAGGGGCACCACGACCGCGATGCCGAGCCCTAGCAGCGCGAACCCGCACATGGCGATCGCCGGATGCGGCGCCACCACGACAAGGAGTCCACCGAGCGCCGCGACCACGCCGCCCACACGCACCGTGCGGACCGAACCGAAGCGGTCCACCACGGCGTCGCCCGCGAGCCGCGCGATCGCCATGGTGAGCGTGAATCCGGTGGTGGACGCGGCGGCGACACCGGCCGAGCTGTCCAGGACGTCGCGCAGATAGACCGCCGACCAGTCCAGGCTCGCGCCCTCCGCGAAGACCGCGCAGAAGCCGACGGCGCCGATGAGCAGCGCCGACTTGGGCGGCAGCGAGAAGCGCGGCGGCGCCTCGTCCTCGGGCTCCGCCTGCAGGTCGAGCACGCCCTGGCAGGCGACCAGGCCGATCGCGGTGAGCGCCACGGCGGCAAGGGCGTGGTGCAGCCGGGCGTCCGCGCCGATGTGGGCGGCGACGGTGCCGGCCGCGGAGCCGATCAGGGCGCCGACGCTCCACATGCCGTGCAGGCCCGACATGATCGACTTCTTCATGCGGGTCTCGACCTCGACGCCCAGGGCGTTCATCGCCACGTCCGACATGCCCGCCGTCGCCCCGTACACGAACAGGGCCACGCAGAGCGTGAGGAGATCGGGCGCGAGCGAGGGCAGGATCAGGGCCATCGTCCACAGGGCGAGCAGCCCGCGCAGCGCCGTCCTCGCGCCGAAGCGGTGGCTGACCCAGCCCGCGAGCGGCATCGCCACGGAGGCGCCGATGGCCGGGAAGGCGAGCGCGAGGCCGAGAAGCCCGGCGCTGAGGTCGGCGTGCTCCTGGATCCAGGGCACGCGCGTCGCGAAGGAGCCGGTGACGGCGCCGTGCACGCAGAAGACGGCGGCCACGGCATACCGCGCCCGCTTCAACTGACGTACGTCGTGGACCACTTCACTCATCGTTGCCCCGTCCCTCCCAAGGTGCCTCCCCGCTACGGCGACGTAAACTATCAGGAACCCTGCCTGATAAATAGCAGCTTTATGGAAGGATCCCCGGCATGCCCGCATCACCGAGCACCGCCCGGGCCATCAACGACCGGCTCGCCCTGGGGCTCCTGCAGCGCGAAGGGCCGCTGACGGCCAACCAGTTGAAGCAGCTGACCGGCCTGTCGAGGCCCTCGGTCGCCGACCTGGTCGAGCGCCTCCAGGGCTCCGGCCTGATCGCGGTCGTGGGGGAGGCGGGTGCCCAGCGCCGGGGACCCAATGCCCGGCTGTACGGGATCGTCGCCGACCGGGCGCACCTCGCCGCGCTCGACGTACGCACCGGGGGCGTCTCCGTGGTCGTCACCGACCTGCTCGGCGCGGTGCTCGCCGAGGCCTCCGCGCCCATCGGCGGCGACACCGGCACCGGGGCCGCCGTCGAGCGCGCCGTCGCCCTCGTGGAGAGCACCGCGAAGGACGGCGGCGTCCAGCGGCTGCACACCGTGGCGATCGGCGCCCCCGGCCTCATCGACCCCGCCACCGGCGAACTGCGCGACACCACCTCGCTCCCCGCCTGGCACCGGCGCCTGGCGGGCGCCCTCCAGGAGCGGTTCCCCGCACGCGTGCTCGTGGAGAACGAGACCAACCTCGCCGCCCGCGCCGAACAGCGCGACGGCGCCGCCCACGACCGCGACACCTTCGTGCTCCTGTGGCTGGGCGAAGGCGTCGGCGCCGCCGTCGTGCTCGACGGAAGCCTGCGCCGCGGCGCGTCGGGCGGCACCGGGGAGATCGGCTTCCTGCCGGTGCCCGGCACGGACGTACTGCCCTCCGCCACCGGCTGCGAGGGCGGCTTCCACTCGCTGGCCTGCGCCGCCGCGCTCCGTGACCTCGGCGCCGAGCACGGGATCCTGGAGCCGGGCGCGAGCGCCGCCGACGTGGTGCGCCGCGCCGCCGAGACCGGCCACGGGGCCTACCTCGACGCGGCCGCCGACCGGATCGCCGTCGGCGCCGCCGCCATGGCCGCGATCCTGGACCCCGGCTGCGTGGTCCTGGGCGGCGAGATCGGCCGCGCGGGCGGCGACCCGCTCGCCACCCGCGTGGCGGAGCGCGTCGCCGCCATGTCACCGCTGCGCACCGAGGTGCGCGCGAGCGTGCTCGGCGGCTCCGCGGTACTGCGCGGCGCGCTGCTCGCCGCCAGGGACTCGGCGCAGGACGAGCTGTTCGGCCCGCGTCCCTAGGCCCTGGCCCAGCAGCGAGCAGCAGCAGCCAGGGGCCCGCGCTCAGCGGGCCGGAACGGCGGCCGTCACCGCCGGTCAGGAGCCTGTCACGGGCTGCTGTGAGCCAGGCCACAGGGGTTCGCCCGTATGGGCGTCGATCAGGCGTGGCACACTGGCTACGTACCAAAAGCAGCGCACTCCGGGGTCGGTGTAATTCCGAACCGGCGGTTATAGTCCGCGACCCGGCCGCCTCCAGCGGTCGGTTGACCAGGTGAAACTCCTGGACCGACGGTGAAAGTCCGGATGGGAGGCAGTGCGCGGCGGGCGGGCATTCGTGCACGTCGCCGAGTGGCTTGTTTTTGGGATACCCGTCTCTTCGGGTTCCCAGGGAGAGGTCTCGTTTCCGGCGTCGCTCCCGATGCCGCAGTCCGTTCATTCTGTCGTCATCGACAGGCCCCGGAGTCCGTGCCCTATGAGGCAGGAGGACCCGGTGGCCACCGCAGCCGCAGTCACAGCGAATGAGCACGAGCGTGCCGCCATGCGCCGCGCCGTCGAGCTCGCCGCCCTCGGACTCGGCTCCACCAGCCCGAACCCCGTCGTCGGATGCGTCATCATCGACGCCTCCGGACAGACTGTCGGCGAGGGCCACCACCAGCGCGCGGGCGGTCCCCACGCCGAGGTCCACGCCCTGCGCGCGGCCGGCGAACAGGCCCGTGGCGCCACCGCCCTGGTCACCCTCGAACCCTGCAACCACACCGGACGCACCGGCCCCTGCGCCCAGGCGCTCATCGACGCCGGGATCGCCCGCGTCGTCTACGCCGTCGGCGACCCGAACCCCGCCGCGACCGGGGGAGCGCAGCGACTGCGTACCGCCGGGGTCGACGTGGAGTCGGGCCTGTTCGAGGCCGAGGCCGCCGTGGGGAACGCCGCCTGGCTGACATCCGTGCGCCTCGGCCGCCCGCACATCACCTGGAAGTACGCCGCGTCGCTCGACGGCCGCATCGCCGCCGCCGACGGCAGCAGCCGCTGGATCACCTCCGCCGAGGCCCGCGCCGACGTCCACCGGCTGCGCGCCGAGTGCGACGCGGTCGTCGTCGGCTCCGGCACCCAGCGCGCCGACGACCCGCACCTCGCCGTGCGGGGCATCGAAGGCGCCGTCCAACCGCTGCGCGTCGTCGTCGACACGAACGGCACCGCCGTGGCACCCGGCGCCCGCGTCCTGGACGACGCGGCGCCCACGCTCGTCGCGGTCGCCGAGAACGTCACCCCGGAAGCCGAAACCGAAGCCGAGACGGTGCGACTCCCGCGCGCGGACGGCGGGTTGGACATCCCGGCCCTCCTCGGCGAACTCCACGCGCGCGGCGTGCGCTCCGTCCTCCTCGAAGGCGGGCCGACGCTCGCCGGTGCCTTCGTCGCCGCGGGCGCCGTCGACCGCGTCGTCGCCTATCTCGCCCCCGTCCTGCTCGGCGCGGGCCCCGCCGCCCTCGCAGGCGGCGGAATCACGACCATCACCGAAGCGTTGCGGCTCGACGTGAGCGAGACCGTCCGCATCGGCCCCGATCTGCGCGTCACCGCGACCCCCGTAGCCCTCGTATCGAAGGAGCACTGAAGTGTTCACCGGAATCGTCGAAGAGCTGGGCGAGATCACCGCCGTCGAGAACCTGGACGACGCCTCGCGCTTCCGTGTCCGTGGCCCCGTCGTCACCGAGGGCGCGAAGCACGGCGACTCCATCGCGGTCAACGGCGTCTGTCTGACGGTCGTGGAGCACGAGGGCGACGAGTTCACCGCCGACGTGATGGCCGAGACCCTGAACCGCTCCAGCCTGGGCGCCCTCGCGGCCGGATCGCGCGTCAACCTGGAACGCCCCACCGCGGTCGGCGACCGCCTCGGCGGACACATCGTCCAGGGGCACGTCGACGGCACCGGTGAGATCGTCGAGCGCAAGCCCTCCGAGAACTGGGAGATCGTCAAGGTCTCGCTCCCCGCGGACCTCTCCCGCTACGTGGTGGAGAAGGGTTCCGTCACCGTCGACGGCGTCAGCCTCACGGTGGTCGACGCCGGGCCCGACTACTTCACCATCAGCCTCATCCCCACCACCCTCGCCCTGACCACGCTCGGCATCAAGCAGCCCGGCGACCCGGTCAACCTCGAGGTGGACATCATCGCGAAGTACGTCGAGCGGATGCTCGGCGACCGCGCCCACGCCGGATCCGCCGCCGCTCCCGCTCCCGCTCCCGCTCAGGAGGCCACGAAGTGAACTGGCTCAACTCCGAAGCCTTCACGGCCTTCGGGCAGCACGTGATCTGGTCCGACATGGTGGGCAACACCGTCGGCCTGATCGCCCTCGCGCTCGGCTGGCGGCGCTCCATATGGACCTGGCCCGCCCAGTTCCTCTCGGGCGTCATCCTCGTCGGCGCGTACGCCTCCGCCCACCTCTCCGGCGGTGTCGGCAAGCAGCTGCTCGTCATCGGCGTGGCCCTGTGGGGCTGGCGCCTGTGGACCAACGGCAAGCAGCAGGCGCAGGACGGCTCCATCGCCGTCCGGTTCGCCACCTGGAAGGAACGCGGGGTGCTGCTCGGCGGCACGGCCGTCGGCACCCTCGCGGTCGGCGCCCTGTTCTCCGCCGTGCCCGACCTGTCCTGGAACCCCTGGCCCGACGCCTACATCTTCGTCGGCACCCTCGCCGCGATGGTCGCCCAGGCCCGCGGTCTGGTCGAGTTCTGGTTCGCCTGGCTCCTCGTCGACGTGGTCGGGGTACCGCTCGCGTTCAGCAGTGGCCTGGCCTTCTCCGGCCTCGTGTACGTCATCTACCTCGCTCTTGTCCTGTGGGGCATGCGCGACTGGTGGCTGCGGTCGCGTACCGCGTCCTCGCAGCCCGTCATGGAAGGAGCCCCGGCATGACTGCGGCACCTGTTTGGTACAGCACGGGTCACGAAGAAGACGCGTCGGACCTCGCCCTCGACCCCGTAGAGGCGGCCATCCGCGACATCGCCGCCGGGCGGCCCGTCGTGGTCGTCGACGACGAGGACCGCGAGAACGAGGGCGACCTCGTCATCGCGGCCGAGAAGGCGACGCCCGAGATCATCGCCTTCATGATGAGCGAGTGCCGCGGCCTGATCTGCGCGCCCATGGAGGGCGACGAGCTGGACCGCCTCCAGCTCCCGCAGATGGTCGAGAACAACACCGAGTCGATGCGGACGGCCTTCACCGTCTCCGTCGACGCGAGCGGCGCGCACGGCGTCACCACCGGCATCTCGGCCGCCGACCGCGCCACCACGCTCCAGATGCTCGCCGCGGGCACCTTCGAGCCCGCCGACTTCGTGCGCCCCGGCCACATCTTCCCGCTGCGCGCCAAGTCCGGCGGCGTCCTGGTGCGCAACGGCCACACCGAGGCCGCCGTCGACCTGGCCCGGCTCGCGGGGCTGCGCCCGGCCGGCGCGATCGTCGAGATCGCGGGCGAGGACGGCACGATGCTCCGCCTGCCGGAGCTGATCCCGTTCGCCCGCAAGCACGGCCTGACGATCATCTCCATCGAGGACCTGATCGCCTACCGCAGCAGCTCCGAGCCGAAGGTCCGCCGCGAGGCCGAGGTCCGCCTGCCCACCGCCTTCGGCGACTTCGCGGCGTACGGCTACCGCTCCACCGTCGACGGCGTCGAGCACGTCGCCCTCGTCCACGGCGAGGTCGGCGAGGGCGAGGACGTCCTGGTCCGCATCCACTCCGAGTGCCTGACCGGCGACGTCTTCCACTCCCTTCGCTGCGACTGCGGCCCGCAGCTGGAGGCGTCCATGCAGCGGATCACGGACGAGGGACGCGGCGTCGTGGTCTACCTCCGCGGCCACGAGGGGCGCGGCATCGGCCTGCTCTCCAAGCTGCGCGCCTACGAGCTCCAGGAGCGCGGCAGCGACACCCTGGACGCCAACCTGGAGCTCGGCCTGCCCGCCGACGCCCGGGACTACGGAGCGGGCGCGCGGATCCTGGACGACCTCGGCATCCGCAGCGTGCGCCTCATGACGAACAACCCCGACAAGACCGACGCGGTGATCCGGCACGGCCTGAAGGTCACCGGACGCGAGCCCATGGCGGTCCAGGCGGGCGAGCACAACCTCCGGTACCTGCGCACCAAGCGGGACCGGATGGGGCACGACCTGCCCTGGCTCGACACCCCTGAGGTGTCCGCCTGCGGCAATCAATAAGTACCGGCATACGAGAACAGACGAGAACAGTCGAGAACCAGGAGAAGCGCGTGAGCGGCAAGGGTGCACCCGAACTGAGCGTGAAGAACTGCGGAGACCTGCGGGTCGCGGTGATCGCCGCCCAGTGGCACGAGAAGGTCATGGACGGCCTCGTCGACGGCGCGCTGCGCGCCCTGCACGAGCTCGGCATCGACGAGCCGACCGTCCTGCGCGTGCCCGGCAGCTTCGAGCTGCCGGTCGTCGCCAAGGTCCTCGCGGGCCGCGGCTACGACGCGATCGTGGCGCTCGGCGTCGTCATCCGCGGCGGAACCCCGCACTTCGAGTACGTGTGCCAGGGCGTCACCCTGGGCCTGACCCAGGTCACGGTGGACACCGGGGTGCCCGTCGGCTTCGGCGTCCTCACCTGCGACACCGAGGAGCAGGCCCTGGACAGGGCGGGCATCGAGGGCTCCCGCGAGGACAAGGGGCACGAAGCGGTCACCGCCGCCGTGGCCACCGCGACCACGCTGCGTACGATCTCCGAACCCTGGCGGTGAGCGGGGGCGAGGAGCCGCGTAAAGTAAGCGACATCATGTCCAAGAAGACTTTCGAGGAGCTCTTCACCGAGCTCCAGCACAAGGCCGCCAACGGCGACCCCGCCACGTCGCGCACCGCCGAGCTGGTCGACAAGGGCGTCCATGCCATCGGCAAGAAGGTCGTCGAGGAGGCCGCCGAAGTCTGGATGGCCGCCGAGCACGAGGGCAAGGAAGCCGCGGCCGAGGAGATCTCGCAGCTCCTCTACCACGTGCAGGTGATGATGGTCGCCCGCGGCATCTCCCTCGACGACGTGTACGCGCACCTCTGAGCAGTACACCCTCCTCCACTCAACTCCCCCTGAACGCAAAGGAATCCTTCCTCATGCTGCGCATCGCCGTCCCCAACAAGGGTTCACTGTCCGGACCTGCGTCGGCGATGCTCCATGAGGCCGGATACCAGCAGCGCAAGGAGTCCAAGGAGCTCGTCCTCGTCGACCCCGACAACGAGGTGGAGTTCTTCTACCTGCGGCCCAAGGACATCGCGATCTATGTCTCGGCCGGCAAGCTCGACATCGGCATCACCGGTCAGGACCTCCTGATCGACTCCGGCGCGAACGCCGAGACGATCCTGCCGCTGGGCTTCGCACGCTCCACCTTCCGCTTCGCCGCGAAGCCGGGCACCGCGAGCACCATCGCGGACCTCGCGGGCAAGACCGTCGCGACCTCGTACGAGGGCATCGTCGCCAAGCACCTCGCCGACAGCGGCATCGACGCCTCCGTCGTCCACCTGGACGGCGCCGTCGAGACCGCCATCGAGCTGGGCGTCGCCCAGGTCATCGCGGACGTCGTGGAGACCGGCACCTCGCTGCGCAACGCGGGCCTCGAGGTGTTCGGCGAGCCGATCATGAAGTCCGAGGCGGTCGTCATCCGGCGCACCGGCGCCGAGACCGACGACCCCAAGGTCGAGCAGTTCCTGCGTCGCCTGCAGGGCGTCCTGGTCGCCCGCGCCTACGTGATGATGGACTACGACTGCCGGGCCGAGCACCTGGAGCAGGCCGTCGCCCTCACCCCGGGCCTCGAGTCGCCGACGATCTCGCCCCTGCACAACGAGGGCTGGGTCGCCGTCCGCTCCATGGTCCCGGCCAAGGAGGCCCAGCGGATCATGGACGACCTGTACGCCATCGGGGCGCGGGCCATCCTGACCACGGCCATTCACGCCTGCCGCCTCTGATGACCCGGCAGGAGACCCCGGCCATGAGCGACCAGACCGACATCCCCACCCTGCCCGTCACCTTCCGGCCGAAGCGGACCCGAGCCGTCCTGATCACCGCGGGCGCCGCGATCTTCGTGGTCCTCACGGTGGTCTCCCTGCTCATCCCGACCCTCAGCTCGGGGGAGCGGCTCAGCTTCATCTTCACCGGCGCGCTGCTCTGGGGCGTGCTGATGCTCCTGAGCAGGCCCAAGGTCGTCGCCGACGAGTCCGGCGTGACCGTCGTCAACATCGCCACCAGCAGGCACCTGGCCTGGGCCGAGATCGTCCAGGTCAACCTGCGCCCCGGCGACCCCTGGGTGTTCCTCAACCTCAGTGACGGCACCAGCCTCCCGGCCATGGGCATCCAGCCGGGCATCGCCAAGCAGCGGGCCATCAGCGACGCCCGCGCCCTGCGCGCACTCGCCGACGCCCGCACCCCGCAGGGCTGACGTATCGGGCCGGGTCTTGATTAATCTGGTGGCGGGGCACGCATGGTGTGCCGCCCCGCCCCTGTCGGGCCCGCCCGGTCCACAGGGGCTCCTGCTACCCGAGGAGTGACTCCCTCCGGCGATGGACGGTTCGTCCTGTAGTACATGCGCCGCCCCCTCCCGACATACCGGGACTGGACACACCAGGGAGGCGGCGGCATGACGACTTCCCTGCTGCTTCTCGGGGCGGCATTCCTGCTGATCCTGGCCAACGGCTTCTTCGTGGCCGCCGAGTTCGGACTCGTCACCGTCGAGCGCCCGGACGCCGAGAAGGCCGCCGCCGAAGGCGACCGACGGGCCCGTACGGTCGTCGACGCCCTCAAGGAGCTGTCCTTCCAGCTCTCCGGCACCCAGCTCGGCATCACCATCACCTCACTCGTGGTCGGCATGCTCGCCGAACCGGCCCTCGCGCATCTGCTCGCGGGCCCCTTCACGGCGACCGGCCTTCCGGAAGGCGCCGTACCGGGCGCCTCCGTGGTGGTGGGGATGCTGCTCGCGTCCGCCGTGCAGATGGTGATCGGCGAGCTGGTCCCGAAGAACTGGGCGGTGTCCAAGCCGCTCCAGGTCGCGCGGTTCGTCGCGGGCCCCCAGCACGTGTTCTCGCGCCTCTTCAGGCCCGTGATCTCCCTCCTGAACGCCACGGCCAACCGGCTCGTACGGCTGTTCGGCGTCGAGCCCGCCGACGAGCTGGCCTCGGCCCGCACCCCCGGCGAACTGGTCTCGCTCGCCCGGCACTCGGCGCAGGCAGGCACCCTCGAACAGGACACCGCGGACCTGTTCGTCCGCACCCTCTCCCTGGGTGAGCTGACCGCGCAGCACGTCATGACCCCGCGCGTGAAGGTCAGCGCGCTGCAGACGTCGGCGACCGCCGAGGACGTGGTGAACCTGACCCGTGCCACCGGGCTCTCGCGCTTTCCCGTGTACCGCGAGCGCATCGACGAGATCGTCGGCATGGTGCACCTCAAGGACGCCCTCGCGGTCCCGGCCCACGAGCGCCTGAGGACGCCCGTGAGCCGCATCGCGCAGGCGCCGCTCCTGGTCCCCGAGACGCTGCCCGTGCAGCAGCTCCTGGAGCAGCTGCGCAGCGAGCAGCCGATAGCCGTCGTCGTCGACGAGTACGGCGGCACGGCAGGCGTGGTCACCCTTGAGGACATCGTCGAGGAGCTCGTCGGCGAGGTCCGCGACGAGCACGACGTCCACGACCTGCCCGAACTCGCCGTGGCACCGGCCGAGGACGGCCGCCCCGCGTGGGACGCCGACGGCAGCTGCCGCGTCGACACGCTCCAGCGCATAGGGCTCGATGTCCCCGAAGGGCCGTACGAGACCGTGGCCGGACTCGTCGCCGATCTCCTTGGCCGTATCCCGGCCCCCGGTGACCGGGCCGAACTCCCGGGCTGGCGGCTCGCGGTGCGCCAGGTGGACCACTACCGCGCCGAGCGGGTACGGCTCGTACGGGCCCCGGAGGCGAAAGATGCCCGGGAAGCCGCAGAAGCCCCGGACGCCGCAGATGCCACAGAGACCATGAGCGTGGCGGAGGCCGCCCGATGAGCATGCTCCAACTCCTGTTCGCCCTCCTCCTCGTCCTCGCCAACGGCTTCTTCGTGGGGGCCGAGTTCGCGCTCGTCTCCGTGCGCCGCAGCCAGATCGAGCCCCTTGGCGGCAAGCGGGCCCGCCAGGTCCTCTACGGCCTCGAACACCTGCCGCAGATGATGGCGGCCGCCCAGTTCGGCATCACCATGTGTTCGTTGACGCTCGGCGCGGTCGCCGAGCCCACCGTCGCGCACCTCCTGGAGCCCGTCTTCGCGGCGGCGCACATCCCCGAAGGGGCGATCCATCCGCTCGGGTACGCCATCGCGCTCGCCGTGGTCGTCTTCCTGCACCTCGTCGTCGGCGAGATGGTCCCGAAGAACCTCGCGATGGCCGCACCGGAGCGGACCGCGCTCTGGTTCAGCCCCGGCCTCGTCGCCTTCGCCCGCCTCTGCCGTCCGGTCACGGTGGCGCTCGGGGCGTGCGCCCGGCTCGTCCTGAAGCTCTTCGGGGTCGAGCCCAAGGACGAGGTCGAGGCCGTCTTCACCAGCGAGCAGCTCAACCGGCTCGTCGGCGACTCGGGCCAGGCGGGACTGCTCGAACCCGAGGAGCAGGAGCGCCTGGAGGACGCCCTGGAGCTCGGCTCGCGCCAGGTGACGGACGTCCTGCTCGACCGGGCCTCCCTGGTGACCGTGGGCGCCGGGGTCACCCCGGCCCAGGTCATCGAGCTCACCGGGCGCACCGGCTACTCCCGCTTCCCGGTCTGCGCGGAGAACGGCGCCTTCATGGGCTACCTCCACGTGAAGGACGTACTCGATCTCACCGAGGGGGCCGGCACGGACCGTGCGGTGCCGCAGCAGGTCTGGCGTCCGATGACGACGCTGCGCGCCGAACTCCCCCTGGACGACGCCCTGACGGTGATGCGCCGCGCCGCGACGCATCTGGCGCAGGTCGCCGACGCGTCGGGCAGGGTGCTCGGCCTGGTCGCCCTCGAGGACGTACTGGAGCTGCTCGTCGGCGAGGTCCGCGACCCGGCGCACCGGGTCTCCGTGCCGCGCAAGCCCCAGGAGTCCAGGGACGGCGCCCTGGTGTGAGCGGGCCGGGGCGGGGGCCTCAGCCCCTCGGCGGGTCCTGCGGCCCCCGCCCCGAGAGCACCTCGCCGTACGCCTGCATCAGGTCGGGGAGGCGCAGGGTCGACAGGTCGTCGCGGCTTGGCTCGCCGGGATAGCCGGAGAGCCGCAGGTCGCGATAGGCGCAGCTCTTCTCGTAGAGCGTGCGCAGGAAGCGGCCGTTGCCCAGCTCGTCGATCCACGACTGGTCGACGACGTGCCCGCTGATGGAGCGCAGCTCGTCAAGGGCCTCCTCGTCCCACACGTCGCCGTTCTCGGCGGCGAGCACCTCGCCGATGGAGGTGAGTTCCAGGGGGCGGTACGAGGGGAAGTCCACGCGGGTGGTGAAGCGGGAGGAGAGCCCGGGGTTGGCGGCCAGGAGGCGGTCCATGCCCTCGGGGTAGCCCGCGAGGATCACGACCAGGTGGTCGCGGTTGTCCTCGGCGCGCTTGAGGAGGACCTGGAGGGCCTCGTCGCCGTACGCGTCGCCCTTGCCGTAGCCCGAGTTGGAGAGCGAATAGGCCTCGTCCACGAAGAGGACGCCGCCGATCGCCGAGTCGATCAGTTCGTTGGCCTTCACCGCGGTCTGGCCCAGATACTCGCCGACCAGGTCCGCGCGCTGCGCCTCCACCAGGTGGTCGCCGCCCAGCAGACCGAGTGCGTAGAACGCCCTGCCCAGAATGCGGGCCACCGTGGTCTTGCCGGTGCCCGAGGGGCCCGAGAAGACGAAGTGTCGTTTCGGCGGCTGCACGGGCAGCCCCTGCGCGGCCCGCAGGCGGGCCATGTTCAGCTGCGCAGAGAGCGCCTTGACCTGCCGCTTCACCGGTTCGAGGCCGACCATCCCCTCCAGCTCGGCGAGGGCGGCCTCCAGGAGCGCGGGGTCGGTGGGCCCGGGCGGCAGCTGCGGCAGCCCCGGCTGGATGGGGATCACGGCCTTCTCGCGCACCGCGTCGGTCTCCGCGGGACCGCCGCCCGCGGGCAGATCGGGCTCGGTGACCTTCAGATCGCGGCCTTCGGTGCCAAAGAGCGGGTCGATTCCGTCGGGGCCGTCCATCGCGTCCTGCCCGAAGCCGGTCAGGGCGATGGCCGCCAGGTCGGTGACCTCGTCGTACCCGTCTCCCTCCGAGATCGCCGCGAGCCGCGCCGAGGTGTCCATGAAGGAGGGATCCACCCGGTGCACCGCCCGGTAGAGCGGCAGGGCCGCCGCCGAGCGGCCCGTGCCCTCGTGCGCGCGGGCCAGCCAGTACCGCAGCTCCTTGCGCTGCGGCTGCTCGCTGCGGCAGCGCATCAGGGCGGAGGACAGGAGCGGCTCGGCGTGGCCGAACATCTCCAGGCGTACGCGGGCCATGCCTCCGAAGAGACCGGCCTCGATGCCCAGCATCGCGTCGTCGATCAGCGAGTCCGTGTGCCGGACCAACTGCTCCCAGTCCTTGACCAGATAGGACCGGCAGGCGTGCAGAAACCGCACCTGCGGATCCGCGTCGACCGGCGGAAGGCCCGCCAACGCCCGGTCGAGCTCGGGGACATGACGTCCGTCGAGCCAGTGCGAGGCGTGCGCGAGCAGCAGGTCGCGCGTGCTCTCCAGGACGGGCTGGACCCACCAGCCGAGCCAGTACCAGGAGTTGAGCGTGCGCCCGTGCCGTGTGCGCTGTTCCCCGAACCTGTCCCGGTGCTGGAACATCCGAAGGAGCGCCGTCGTCGTGTCGATGCGCAGCGCGTGCAGGCCGAGCCAGCCGTCGGCCATCCCGGGATCCATCCGCACCGCCGCCCGGAACTCCTCCTCCGCCTGCGGATAGGCGCCCATCGTGTAGGCGTCGACGCCCCTCAGCCAGGCGAGGTCGGCCGGGGCGGGTGAGCCCACCGCGTCGAAGTCCATCACGTCCCCCACAAACCGTGCCCCCGTTTGTGTACCGCCGGACCGGTGCCCGTCGGCAACTTCGCTGAACCGCCGTGCTGCGGACGGACGTTGAACCGGTGCGCCGAGCAGCCGTCCGTAAGTCGCACCGAAAGGCATCGTACCTGCGGGGGAGCGCTCGGCCGTAGGGTGCCGCAGCGCGGGATCGGGCAGGAGAGGGGGACCGCGTCGTCACCGAGGGTGAGCGAAAGGCGGCTCGCAGCGCCCGGAATGCGAGGTCGAAGGGCAGAACGAAGCCCCCGATCACGGGGGAACAACCGGGGGCTTCGCGTCTGCGGGCGGCCTCGGAAGACCGCACATTCAGAACGTAAGTCCTGTAAGGGCCCTCGGTCAAGCCGAGTTGAGGCACTCATGGAAAGTCGTGAGGACTTCCGTAAGGCACTTTCCGCGGGTTCAGCGCACCGCCTCTGGTCCCTCACCCTGCGTGACGATTTGGCTCGCCGCAGCAGTCTCATTCGGGCCCTGCAGCACCTCATATCCCTCGCGCCACTGTCGCACCAAAGACTGAGCAAAGGGGCGCGAAGGGTCTTCCGCGAAGTGCCGGCGCTCCGCGGGCTCCCACCCGTCCCAGAAGTCGCTCTGAACCGTTCCGTCCCGGTGGCGCCCCCGGCCCCAGGCCTCATCACGGGGCAACTCCATCCACAGCAGCCGCGCCAGGAACGGGCGCAGCGCACGGCGTCCCGCGCCGACCCCCTCGACGAGGACCACGGGCGCCGGCGGCAGGGTGCGGACCTCGGGGCCGAAGCGGCGCGCGTGCCAGTCGTACGTCTCGTAGCGCGCCGTCTCGCCGCGCGAGAGCGGTGTGATGACCTCCCGCCGCAGCCGCTCCGTCCAGCCGAAGAGGGCGTCATGGCTCGCGATGTCGTCGAGGTGCAGGACGGGCGCACCGCCCAGGGCCTGCGCGAGGCGGTCGGCGAAGGTCGACTTGCCGGAGCCCGCGTGCCCGTCGACGGCCACGAGGCGGACGGGGCCGCAGGAGGGCGGCAGCCGGATCAGGGTGCGGGCGAGGCGGGCGAGGGGAGCGGGCGTGGAGTGCGGCTGTGCGGTCATCGTCTACCAGCGTACGGGTGCGGAATGATCGGTTCCGCGCGCCGTCCCAGCTCACGCCAGTGGTCGAGGCCAATATTGGCGGACGCGGTGGTGGTCGAAGCGCTGGCAGAAGTCGGCGTGGAGCAGCCATAGTTGGCCTACCGCCGTGCACTTGACCTGCCCCTTCCGGATCCGTCCGGAGCCCACGTCGACTGGGGGTCCCGCCATGGACCGAGCTGATGACATGTCCCGCAGAACCGTCCTCGCCGCGGCAGCCGCCGTGGCCGCGGTGGCCGCGACCGCGAGTTCCGCGCTCGCGGCGGGCGGCCTGAGCGGCGCCCCGCGCGCGAAGCGTCCGGTGAGCAACCGCTTCTGGACCTCGCACGCGGACTGGAGCGCCGGCACCGCCGACGGCACCCGTGCCGTCTCCGGAGCCCGCCCCGCCGTGGAGATCGCCGAGGCCGCGGGCGAGACCGAGTACGCCGATCCGCACACCGGCAAGACCGCCACCTGGGAGTACGCCCGGTGGACCTCGCCCGTGCACCGCCCCACCGTCCCCGCGACGGAGGTGGTCGCCTCCTGGAACGCCCGCACGCCCACCGGGACGTGGCTCCAGGTCGAGCTCCAGGGCACGTACTCGGACAAGAAGAAGACTCCCTGGTACGTCCTGGGCCGCTGGACCTCGGGCGACGACAAGGAGAAGGACATCCGGCGTACGTCGGTCGACGACCAGAGCGACGGCAAGTCGAGCATCTGGACGGACACCTTCTCCATCGACGACACGACGACGGGGCTTCGCCTCGTCTCGTACCGCCTGCGCCTGACCCTGTACCGCAAGCCGGGCGCCACGGCGACGCCCACGGTGTGGCGGCTCGGCGCGATGGCCTCCGCCGTCCCGGACCGTTTCACCGTCCCGGCGTCCGAGCCGGGGCTCACGAAGGAGCTGACGGTCCCGCGCTACTCGCAGGAGATCCACGCCGGTCAGTATCCGGAGTACGACAACGGCGGCGAGGCCTGGTGCAGCCCCACCTCCTCACAGATGATCATCGAGTTCTGGGGCCGCAGGCCGACCGCCGACGACCTCGCCTGGGTCGACCCCTCCTACGCCGACCCGCAGGTGTGCCACGCGGCGCGGTACGTCTTCGACTACCAGTACGCGGGCTGCGGCAACTGGCCCTTCAACGCGGCCTACGCGTCGACGTACAAGGACATGCAGGGCGTCGTCACCCGCCTCGCCTCGCTCACCGAGCTGGAGTCGCTGATCGCCGCGGGCATCCCGGCCATAACGTCCCAGTCGTTCCTCAAGGAGGAGCTGACGGGCGCCGGTTACGGCACGGCGGGGCACCTGATGACGGTGATCGGCTTCACGTCGACGGGCGACGTGATCGCCAACGACCCGGCCTCGCCCAGCAATCCGGCGGTGCGCCGGGTCTACAAGCGGCGCGAGTGGGAGAACATCTGGCTCAGGACCAAGCGCTACAACTCCACGGGCAAGGTCGTCTCCGGCACCGGGGGCGTCTGCTACCTGTACTTCCCGGTGAAGCTCTCCGCCAAGCAGAAGGCGGCGCTTGCCGACGTGGGGATTCACTGACAGGACACTGACAGGACCGCGACGGCCCCTCCCGCATGAGGGAGGGGCCGTCGTCAGGGCCGGGCTACTTCGTGTCGGGCGTGCCCCGGCGCAGCCGGGCCGCCTTCTCGTCCACCTCGGCCTGGGATGTGCCGGCCTTCACGACGATCACGGCCTGCGTGCCGTCGGGCAACGTCGCCTCCCGCATCTCCGTGCCCAGCAACGCGGGTCGCGTCCGTTCCTGCTCGTGGTCCGACATATGACCTCCCAGCTCGACGGGACAGCCAACGTACCCCGGATCAGGCCGGGATCCGGCCGCACAAGCGTCCGACAGCCCCCATCACACGAACGCCGCCGCCAGACGACGGACGGGTCTCAGCCCTGGACCGGGTCCACCACCCAGTCCGGATGCCCCGGCATGGGCGGCGTCTTCGAGCCGTACAGCCACGGCCGCAGGAAGCCCTCCAGATCCTCGCCCGCGACCTTCGACGCCAGGTCGATGAACTGCTGCGTACTGGCGGTCTTCCCCCGGAAGCCGCTCACCCACGCCCGCTCGATCTTCTGGAACGTCGCGTCGCCCACCTGCTCCCGCAGCGCGTACAGGACCAGCGCGGAGCCGTCGTACCGCATGCGCTTGAAGAGGTTCGGTTCGGTCGGCTCCGCGGGGGCGCCGACGTCGTGGCGCCACTGGTCGTGAGCGGCGTACGCCGTCTTCATGGCGGCCTCGAAGCTGTCGCCGCCGTGCTCCTCGGAGTACATCCGCTCGTAGAAGCGGGCGTGCCCCTCGCTGACCCACAGGTCGGACCAGCTCTTCAGGGCGACGCTGTCGCCGAACCACTGGTGGGTCAGCTCGTGCACCATGTTCCGCTCGGCATCGACCTTCGTGCCGAGCAGGTCGGCCTTCGGGATGAGCGAGAGCGTCTGGGTCTCCAGGGCGACGGCCAGGTCCGTGTCGCCGACCAGGAGGCCGTAGCGGTCGAAGGGGTAGGGGCCGAGCTTCTCCTGGAGCCAGGCGAGATGGTCGGGAGTGAGTTTGCGGTACTCCGCCGTCGGCTCGACCAGGGCGTCCGGGACGACGTCCCGCAGCGGCAGACCGCCCGGCCCCTCGCCGTCGACCAGCTTGAACTTGCCGACCGCCAGCTGCACCAGCTGCGTGGACAGCGGCTGTTCGGAGTCGTACGTCCAGCGCACCCGGTCGCCGGGACGCTCCGTGCGGTCGACCAGCTTGCCGTTGGCGACCGCCGTCAGGTCCTTCGGCGTCGTGATGCGGAAGGTGATCGGCGCCCGCTGGCTGGGATGGTCGTTCGCCGGGAAGATCAGCCGGGCCCCGTTCGGCTGCGGGTAGACCACCGTGCCGTCGGCGGTCGGAATCCAGCCGTAGTCCTCGATGGCGTCGTCGCGGTGCCGTGTCTGCGTCGGGTCGGCGGTGTACGTGACCTTCGCGGTGAACGTACGGCCCTTGGGAAGCGGCGACTTGGGCGTGACCGTCAGCTCGTCACCGGCGCGGGACGTGCGCGCGGCCGAGCCGTCGATCTTCACGCCGTGCAGGGTGTTGCCCCCGAAGTCCAGGTTGAACCGGGAGAGCGACTGGGTGGCGGTGGCCTTGATCGTCGCGGTCGCCTCGAACGGCGTCCTCGGGGCCTGCCAGTCGAAGTCCAGGGTGTAGCGGTCGACGCGGTACCCGCCGTTCCCGTCCAGCGGGAACATCGGGTCGCCCAGGCCTGCCGCGCCGGGTGAGGGCGAAGGTGTCCCGGATGCGGAGGGCGCGGCCTGCGACACCGTGCCGGTGAGGGCGGCCGTCACGGTGACGGCGGCCGCGAGAGCGAGCCGTGCTCTGCGGCGGGGTGTCCGGTACGTCGTGCTCATCGGAAACCTTTCGGTTGGATGGTGCGCGAACGGTCGTCCGGAGGGACGTACAGCCTTAGACGCACAGCATCCCGCCGCAGTTGTGGGTGACCAACATCTCTCTCGCACGAGCCGGTCCTGCTGGCATGGTGGATGGGTCAGTGGGGGGAGTCCACTGCCGGACGTCACGCCGTCAGACGTGACGCATACGTATTGAGTGATGCCCATGACCGCGACCACTGTCACCGCCACCGCACCGACGCGTGCGACCACGCGCACCGGCGGCCCCAAGGAAGATGGCCCGAAGGTGCTCGAGCACGTCCTCGGCTGGACGCTCGTCGTCGTCCTCGCGATGCTCGTCACGCAGACCGGTCTGATGTGACCTCGCTCTCGTAGCTTTCCCTGTCCTGGTCGAGATCAGCCCGCCAGTGCCGGTCCGGCACGCCCACCAGGCCGTAGAGCCAGCGCACCGGTGAGCGCCGCGACAGCAGTGTGAGCCCCGCGAGGACCGCGAACAGCGGCAGGCCGATCCATCCGCCCAGGAGTCGGACGAGGACGCTGGCGACCAGTGCGCCGCCGAACGGCAGGCCATAGACCCCGGCCGCCGCGATGGCGATCGCCAGGAACCGGTGCACCTTGCGGTCCTCGTCCGCGCCGGGCAGCGACCAGCCCTCCATCAGCCAGCCGATCTCCGTGAGCAGCATCGTGCCGATCACGGCCGCGCCGAACACGAGCAGCGCCAGGAACGTCCCGGACGTCAGGAAGTCCAGTACGTGGTTGACCACGCTGTCCCGCCGCCAGTCGGCGAAGTCTCCGGCCTCGGGGGAGAAGAAGCGTTCGTACCCCCGGCCGTCCCAGCCGTGGACCAGGGTCCAGAAGAGCAGGAAGTACCCGCCCACGCACTGGAGATAGGCCCAGTAGCCCGCCCCCACCAGGACGAGCGCCTGCGCCACCAGGAAGCCGATGATCGCGGCGACGGGGATCCCGCCCGCGTAGAAGAGCACGAACCCCGCCCACACCCCGTCGTGCCCGTCCGCGACGTGCATCGTCGCCCACGCCGGGTTCTGCCAGAGCAGGAAGAGACCCGTCGGCACCATCAGGACCGCCGCGAAGAGCGCGGTGAGCGCCAGATACGGATTGGCTGCGCGGCTGCGCGTGCGCGGCCCCTCACCCGCGTTGATCCGCTCCCACACCTGGAGCTGCCGCCCCGCCGAGAGCGCGAACGTGGCGCCGATCGCGTACGCCCAGAAGAGGGCGGACTGAATCTGGATCATGCCGATGCCTTCAGGGTGAGCCCGCCCGCGACGATCGAGTCCGATGTGACGAGGGCCTGCTCGGCCTCGACGTCGGTCATGAAGACGAACGGCGGCACGACGGGCGGCACCGGCAGCTTGTCGGGCGTGAAGGTCAGACAGAGCAGCCCTTCTAGGCAGCCCTTGAACTTGGTCAGGTAGAGCGTGACGGAGCCGCTGAGGTCCAAGGTGTCTGCGCCCAGGGCGAGTTCATCGCTCCCGTCACGTGTCTTGAGCCGGTAGTCGGTGAGGGAGGCGGCCTTCATCCTCAGGACCATGACCTTCAACGGCCCGTCGGCCGTGGGGATCTCGCGTACGCCGGCCAGGAGGAAACCCTGCGGCGAGAAGAGCGTCGTGGTGACCGTCGGCGGTGTCCTCGCCGCCTCGATCGCGTCGCCGGGGGCGGCCTTCGCCGGGGTTCCGCCCCACAGCGTCGCCCCGACGATGACGACGGGGAGCAGCACGCCGAGCGTCCGCGTGCCCTGCCCGTCCCGCACCTTCGGCCGCTCGGGATCCTCCACGGAGTTCTCGGCGTCCTCGGGCACCGGCGTCCAGCCGAAGCCCATCGCGCTGCCCACGATGCCGAGCGCCATGCCCACCAGGAACCCGCCGAGATTCGTGGCCGCGAACGAAAGCACCGACAGGATCAGGGCGTTGACGCTCACATAGTGGTGGGCGTGCGGCAGGAGCCACAGGAAGATCCCGGCGGCGATCAGGGCGAGGCCGATGCCGATCGCCGCGAGCCCGCCGAGTCCCAGGCTGACCAGGACCGTCAGCGGCGAGAGCGGCACGAGGAGCAGCTCGGCGCCGCCCAGGACGAGCAGCAGGCCGCCCCAGAACGGCCGGGTGCGCCGCCATCTGCGCAGCACCCGGCGTGCCTCCGGAAACGGCAGGCGCTCGTCCAGCCACCCGCCGCCGTTGCTGCCCCACGCTCTGACTCCGGCTCTTCGGCCGCCGGTCAGAAGCACTTCTTGCCGCCGACGCTGACGTTGAGCTTCATGCCCTTGAGCCGGAAGTTGCCGCCGGTCGCCGACCAGGCGTGGGACTTGACCCCGGAGACGGTGATGTCCCCGGCCTGCAGCCCGAACTTCCCCTTCTCGCCCTTGACCCCGGACACCTCGTCGAGGGTCGAGGCGTCCCGGCCGATCTCGGCGGTGCCGAAGCGGGCGTCGCCCTCCAGGTCCTCGCCGTCGATGATGAGACTGCTCGCGGTGACCTCGCCCGCGGCGCCGCCCGCGGTCAGCTTGAACACCACGGTGCCCACCGGGGTCTTGACCTCGGCGGCCTGGCAGATGTCGGAGAGGGTGGCGTCACCGATCCCGAGGAGCGCCACCGGGTGCCCCTTGCCGTCGATGTCCCGGTCGGTCTGTACGTAGGAGGACAGGCCCTGGCTGGTGAGCTTGCCGGACGACACCTGGAAGCTCGTCCCGGAGACGGCGAAGGAGGCGGCGAGCGCCCCCTCGGCCATCACGGAGGCCATCGCTCCGACGGCCAGAACGGCCGGCAGGGCCACGACCGCGGTTTTCTTCCAGGAGGTTCTGCCTTCACGTAAAGGGGTACGCGCTGCGCTCATGAGTCTTCCTCCCGTACGGCGGTCCATGTGCGTAGGGGGAGTGCGTGGATGCGCGCCTTCGGGCGCAGAAACGGCAGGTGGCGTGCTTCTGCCATACTGCGGATACCCGAGGCAGTTGGAGACTAGGGCCGAAATTGAATAATAGTCAACAGCGCGGCACCGACCGTCCCGTGGACGCTCGCCCGCAGGCGCGCGGCACCGACCGCTCCGTGGCGCGCCGCGCCGAACTCATCACCATCGGGCGGAAGTTGTTCGCCGACACGTCCTACGACGCGCTCTCGATGGACGACATCGCCAAGCAGGCGAGCGTCGCCAAGGGACTGATCTACTACTACTTCAAGTCCAAGCGCGGCTACTACCTCGCGATCATCGAGGACTCCGTCGCGGAGCTGGTCGCGCGCGCCGGACGCCACGACGACCTGCCGCCCGTGGAGCGGGTGCACAGCACCATCGACGGCTATCTGCGCTACGCCGAGCACCATCAGGCGGCGTACCGCACCATCATCAGCGGCGGCGTCGGCTTCGACGCCGAGGTGCACGCCATACGCGACGGTGTGCGGGCGGCGCTGATCGGGGCGATCGCCGACGGGGCGTACGGCCGCCGCGACATCCCGGAGCTGGCGCGCACGGCGCTGCTCGGCTGGCTGTGCAGCGTCGAGGGCGTCACGCTCGACTGGATCGGCCGACGGGGTCTGGCGCGCGAGACGGTCTGCGACCTCCTCGTGCGGACCCTCGGCGACTCCCTGCGCGTCATCGAGGAGTTCGAACCGTCCTTCCCCGCCCCGCCGCGGTCATGACGAAGGGGCGGGAGCCGTGTGGCTCCCGCCCCCAACTCGTCCGGAGGAGCGATCAGTTGATGGCCTTGATCAGCTCGCCGTTCGCCGTGTCGCCGCTGAGCTCCCAGAAGAAGGTGCCGCCCAGACCGGCCTGGTTCTTGTAGTCCATCTTCCCCGCGATGGTCGCCGGTGTGTCATAGCTCCACCAGTTCGTCCCGCAGTGCGCGTACGCGGTTCCGCCGACCGTGCCGCTCGCCGGGCACTTGGTCTTGAGTTCCTTGTAGTCGTCGATGCCCGCCTCGTACTTGCCCGCGGCGGCCCCGGTGGCGGTGCCGCCGGGCTCCTTCTGCGTGACGCCGGTCCAGCCGCGTCCGTAGAAGCCGATGCCGAGCAGCAGTTTGTCGGACGGGATGCCGAGGCCCTGGAGCTTCTTGATGGTGGCGTCGGTGTTCCAGTTCGCCTTGGGAGCGCCCTCGTACGTCTTCAGAGGCGAGTGCGGGGCGGTCGGGCCCTTTGCCTCCCACGCGCCGAAGTAGTCGTACGTCATCGGGTTGTACCAGTCGACGTACTGCGCGGCGCCCGCGTAGTCCGCGGCGTCGATCTTGCCGCCCTCCTCGGCGTCGGCCGGGATGGCCGCGGTGACGAGGTTGTCGGCGCCGAACTTCGAACGCACCGCGGACATCAGGTCCTTGTACGCCGCGCGCCCGCTGGTGTCACAGGTCAGACCGCAGGCATTGGGGTACTCCCAGTCGATGTCGATGCCGTCGAAGACATCGGCCCACTTGGAGTTCTCGACCAGGTCGTAGCAGGACTGGGCGAAGGCCGCGGGGTTCTTGGCGGCCTCGGTGAAGCCGCCGGACCAGGTCCAGCCGCCGAAGGACCACAGGACCTTGAGGTCGGGGTGGAGCTTCTTGAGCTTGCGCAGCTGGTTGAAGTTGCCGCGCAGCTCCTGGTCCCAGGTGTCGGCGACGCCGTCGACGGACTGGTCGGCGGTGTAGGCCTTGTCGGTCGCCGCGTAGGCGTCGCCCGTCGTGCACTTGCCGCCCTGGACGTTGCCGAAGGCGTAGTTGATGTGCGTGAGCTTGTCGGCCGAGCCGGACGTCTCGATGTTCTTGACGTGGTAGTTCCGGTCGTAGACACCCCACTCGGTGAAGTACCCGACGACCTTGGAACCGGCCGCGGCCTGCGAGCTCGCGGCCTTGTCGGACCCGGTGTCAGGACCGGCGGCGGCGGTGCCCGCGCCGGCGAGCAGACCTCCGCCGAGCACGGCACAACACGCGGTGGCGATGAGCGCCCGGAAGGGGGCGCGGGGGAGGTGCGGTCTGAGCATCGTTTCTCCTCGTGGGGGGAGAGGGCGCATGGGGGGACATGGTGCTGTTGACCTGCGGGTGCCAACGTGACGTCGGTGAACGTTGAATTGGCATGAACGCGGTAAAGCGCTCGGCTGGACTCTAGGAGGACTAGACCAGTGGGGTCAATGGTTCGGACCAATTCCGCGCCCCTCTTGCGGCCGTCGGCTATCTTTTGAGTAAGCGGTCGTTAACTAGTGACTGGCCGCCGCCGATCGGGCATACTCAACGCGCCACAGCCGCTGGTCACAGCGCCTTCCGCGACCCGGAAGGGCGCCACCGGCCGGGCTGAGAAGACACGGTGGCGCCGCACTACCCCGCGGGTCCGCCGCAGTGCCGAAAGGGAGGATGCGATCGCCATGCCTGAGCGAACCTTGCAGCAGTCCGTGGACCGTCAGCTGCCCACGGACGAGGCGCGGGATCTGTTCTCGCTCGTCCGTGAACTCGTCCAGCGGGAGATCACTCCCCGCGCGGCCGAGGAGGAGGACGCCGGGCGCTTCCCGCGCGAGGTCTTCTCCCTCCTCTCCGAGTCCGGACTGCTCGGCCTTCCGTACGCCTCGGAGTTCGGCGGCGGCGACCAGCCGTACGAGGTCTATCTCCAGGTCCTCGAAGAGCTCGCGGCCGCCCGGCTCACCGTCGGCCTCGGCGTCAGCGTCCACTCCCTGTCCTGCCACGCGCTCGCGGGGTACGGCACCAAGGAGCAGCAGGCCGAGCACCTCCCCGCGATGCTCGGCGGCGGACTGCTCGGCGCGTACTGCCTCTCCGAGCCGGCGTCGGGCTCGGACGCGGCCTCCTTGAGCACGAAGGCGGTGCGCGACGGCGACGACTGGGTGATCAGCGGCACGAAGGCGTGGATCACGCACGGCGGAGTCGCCGACTTCTACACCGTCCTCGCCCGCACCGGCGGCGACGGCGCCCGCGGCATCTCCGCGTTCCTGGTGCCGGGCGACGCCGAGGGCCTGAACGCGGCGCTGCCCGAGAAGAAGATGGGCATGAAGGGCTCACCCACCGCCCAGATCCACTTCGACGGGGTGCGCGTCTCGGATGCCCGCCGCATCGGCGAGGAGGGCCAGGGCTTCGCGATCGCGCTCTCCGCGCTGGACTCGGGGCGGCTCGGCATCGCGGCCTGCGCCGTCGGCGTGGCCCAGGCGGCGCTGGACGAAGCGCTCCGATACGCCACCGAGCGGCGGCAGTTCGGGCGGCCGATCGCGGACTTCCAGGGCCTTCGGTTCATGCTCGCGGACATGGCGACGCAGATCGAGGCGGGCCGCGCGCTCTACCTCTCGGCGGCGCGGCTGCGCGACGCGGGCAGGCCGTTCTCCAAGCAGGCGGCCATGGCCAAACTGCTGTGCACGGACGCCGCGATGAAGGTCACGACGGACGCCGTTCAGGTGCTCGGAGGCTATGGCTACACCGCGGACTTCCCCGTGGAGCGCTTCATGCGCGAGGCCAAGGTGCTGCAGATCGTCGAGGGCACCAATCAGATCCAGCGGATGGTCATCGCCCGTCACCTCGCGGGTCCCGACTCGCGCTGAACTGCCCGAGCCTGACCGCGGGCGCCGCGAGCCGCACCCACTCCGGGTCGTGCCGCCCCGGCAGGGTCTTGCCCCGCTCGGCCCAGCTCCGGATGAGGGCGCGGTAGATGGGCGGATCCAGCAGGTGCGGCTGCTGGGGCTGAGGCGGGGGCGGCGGCTGCTGGGGCGGTTGCGGGCGCTGCGGCGGCTGTGAGTGCTGCGGGTACTGAGGCTGCTGGGGGTGCTGGGGAACCGATTCTGCGGACGGCGGGGGAGCCGTCAGGAGGGTGCGCCTGCGGCGGCCGGTCGGCGGATGCGTGGTGGGCATCGGCGTGGGGGTGGTCATACGTGGCCAACGCGCGCCGCGGGGGGCGGGTCACCGCTCGCGGAATTCGAGCGTCAGTTCGCGACCTGCCCGTGCGGCCGCCCGGGGCGTGCCCGCGATGTCCCGCGTCGCCCCGTGTCCGCGCGATCCGTGCGGGGCCCGCGGCGCGGCCAACGCGGGCTGACACGTGTCTGGCTCCGTCGCGAGGTCTGACGTACCGTCAACTCCGCGCCGGGGGCCCGGTCTACGCCCCGTGCCAGCCAACTGCCGTGCACCCAGGGAGGTTTGCCGTGGCAGACGACCGTCCCGTCCCGCTCGACGAGTACCCGATCCATCAGGTGCCGCTGTCCATGAAGCAGGTCGCGACGGGCGACCGCAACGCCTACGACCGCTGCATCTTCCACCTCTTCGACCACGAGGGCCGCGCGCTCCTCATCCTCGGTCTCGGCGTCTACCCGAACGTCGGTGTCATCGACGCGTACGCCACTTTGCGCATCGGGGATACGCTCCACGCCGTACGGGCATCGGACGCGCTCGGCGACGACCGGATGAACCTCTCCGTCGGCCCGCTGACCATCACCGTCGAGGAACCGCTGCGGCGGCTGCGCCTGACGTGCGCCGCCGACCCGCGCGACGCCGACTCCCTCTCGTACGACATCACGTGGACCGCAGGCTTCCCCGCCCTCTGGGAGCCGCACCACATCCAGCGGCGCGGCGACCGGCTCTCCCTCGAAGGGCGCCGCTTCGTCCAGGCGGGCGGCTGCGCCGGGGTGATCCGCGTCGGCGGCGAGGAGATACCGGTGACCGCGGGGGAGTGGACCGCGACCCGCGACCGCAGCTGGGGTGTGCGGCCGATCCCCGGCGAGGAACGCGGGCGCCTGGAGGAGGAGTTCGCCACCGAGGGCTTCCACTGGATCTGGAGCCCGGTGCGCTTCGACGACCGATTCCTGATGGTCATCGCCCAGGAGGACGCGGACGGCCACCGCTCCCTCAACGAGGCGACGCTCGTACGCAACGGCGCGCGTGATCGCCAACTCGGCTGGCCCCAGGCCGACATCACCTACCGCTCCGGCACCCGCCACCCCGAGGGCGCCGTCATTCACCTCACCGACCCCGACGACCGCAAGCCCCTGGAGCTCGGAGTGGAGGTCCTCGCCTCCCTGCCGCTCGCCGTGGGCGCGGGCTATCCGCCCGCGGACGACTGGCAGCACGGCACGTGGCAGGGGCGTGGCTGGACCGACCGCCGTGACTACGACCTCTCGGACTCGAAGGCCCACCCCCGGGCCGCGTACGGGGTCATCGACCACGCCGCTCGTTTCACTCTCGACGGGCGTACGGGCTACGGCATTTTCGAGCACGGCAGCTTCGGCCGCCACGACCCGAGCGGCTTCACCGGCTTCGACTCCGTGGCCCCCTGAGATCCCCTGAGATCCCCTGAGATCCCCAGAGATGCCTTGAGGTCCCCTGAGATCCACAGCTGAGAGGAGCTCGGCGATGGCGACAGCACCGCGCCCCCGCACCACCACCCGTGACCCGGAGGAGCTCGCCCGCAGGCTCACGGCCTGGCTCGCCGTGCGCCTGCCCGGCGCCAAGGCCACCGGCGTACGGGTCCCCGAGTCCAACGGCATGTCGAGCGAGACCCTGCTCTTCGACATCGCGCACCCTGAACCACCGCTGCGGGCCTGCGCGTTGCGCGTGGCGGCGGACCCGGCCGCGTACACGATCTTCCCGGTCTACGACCTGCCGCGCCAGCACCGCACGATGCGGCTCGTCGCCGAGCGCACCGACCTGCCCGTGCCGCGTGTGCTGTGGCTGGAGGAGGACCCGGGGCCGCTCGGCGCGCCCTTCTTCGTCATGGAGCGGGTCGAGGGGCGCGTGCCGCCGGACGTCATGCCCTATACGTACGAGGGGAATTGGCTCCATGCGGCGAGCGGCGCCGAGCGCGCGCACCTGGAGGAGGCCTCGATCCGTCTGATCGCCCACCTCCACGACCAAGTGCCCGTGGCGGAGGCCCAGTTCCTGACACTCCCCGGCGAGGGCAGTCCGCTGCGCCGCCACGTCGACGCCCAACGCGCCTACTACCACTGGGTGGTCGACGGCCTGCCCCGCTCGCCCCTCATCGAGAGCGCCTTCGACCGCCTTGAGGAGTCGTGGCCTGCCGACGAGGGCGATACCGTCCTCAACTGGGGCGACGCACGCATAGGGAACGTCATCTACGATGGCTTCGACCCCGCGGCCGTACTGGACTGGGAGATGGCGGCGCTCGCACCCCGCGAGGTCGACCTCGGCTGGATGGTCTACCTGCACCGCTTCTTCCAGGACCTGACGGTGAGCTTCGGGCAGGACGGGCTGCCCGGCTTCCTGCGCCGTGAGGCCATCGAGGAGCGCTACGCCCGGCTCACGGGGCACACACCGCGGTCCATGGACTTCCACACGCTGTACGCGGCGCTGCGGCACGCCGTCGTCATGCTGCGCGTCGCCTACCGTCAGGTGCACTTCGGCGAGGCGGCGGTCCCCGACGACCCGGACACGCTGATCCTGCACCACGCCAGCCTGGCGGCCATGGTGCAGGGCAGCTATTGGTAGCGGCTATGGGTGGGCCTCAGGCGGCGGAGCGCCCGTCCTGCTCCGGTACGCGGCGCGGGCGCGAGCCCTGGCCGCCGACGTGCGAGAAGGGTTGCGTCCGCCAGTCGAGCCCCTGAGGGAGCGTCAACAGCAGCGCCGTGTCCTGCTCCTGAGCCTCCATCGTCTCGTCGGCGGGCTCCGCGTCGGCCGCGGCGCGGCCCGTGCCGGGGCACACCGTGAGCCCGAACGGGTTCCACCGCGTGGCGCACAGCGCGTGCTCGGGCAGGACGTCCTCGTCGGCGAGGAGCGCGATCGGCTGCGCGCAGTCGGGGCACGTCACTCGGTACATCTCGAAGGTGTCGTACGCGTCGAACTCGGATTCAGCCGGTTCGACGCCCTCCGATACGGGTGCGGGCGCGAATTCGTCGGAGCGCTGCTGCTTGCTGCGGGCAGGGCGACCGGGGCGCTTCAAGTTCTGCATGGGATTCTCCCCCTTGGGTGGGCCGAGAAGGCGCTGCGGCCTCGACCACAGCAAGCACTTCCCGTCCCGTCGTAGAGGTAATCGTGGCATCCCTTTGGACACGGTCACAGGTATGTGGCGTTCGTCACATGCCCGGAGAAGATGCCGCTGCCGTGCCCACAGGTATCCGGAGGGATCAAGAGCCCTGTAGGTTCAGCGCATGGAGGAGCTGGACCGACAGATTGTGCAGCTGCTCGTCAAGGACGGGCGGATGAGCTACACCGACCTGGGCAAGGCCACGGGCCTGTCCACATCGGCCGTGCACCAGCGGGTGCGCCGCCTCGAGCAGCGAGGCGTCATCCGCGGCTATGGCGCGGTCGTGGACCCGGAGGCCGTCGGCCTTCCCCTCACGGCGTTCATCTCGGTGAAGCCGTTCGACCCCAGCGCACCCGACGACATCGCCGAACGCCTCGCGGGCGTCCCGGAGATCGAGGCGTGCCACAGCGTGGCGGGCGACGAGAACTACATCCTCAAGGTGCGCGTCGCGACCCCCCTGGAACTCGAACACCTGCTGAGCCGCCTGCGCGCACTCGCCGGCGTCTCCACACGGACGACGGTCGTGCTCTCCACGCCGTACGAGGCCCGGCCCCCACAGGTCTGAGCCGCCCGTGGCAGCCCCGTGCGCGGGGCCCGCACCCGCAGGGGCCAGACTGTTCCCATGAGCGAGAGCACCACCCCCCAGAACGGCCCTCAGGGCCACCGCACCGTGCTGCTGCGCGGCGGAGACGTCCACAGCCCCGCCGATCCGTTCGCCACGGCCATGGTCGTCGAACGCGGGCACGTCGCCTGGGTGGGATCCGAGGGCGCCGCCGACGCGTTCGCCGACGGCGTGGACGAGGTCGTCGACCTCGAAGGGGCTCTTGTCACCCCGGCGTTCACCGATGCGCATGTGCACACCACGGCGACCGGACTCGCCCTGACGGGACTCGATCTGACGGGCTCCCGCTCCCTGGACGACGCGCTGGTCCGCGTACGCGAACACGCCGCCGCCCGGCCGCACGACCGGGTCCTCCTGGGCCACGGCTGGGACGCCGCCCGCTGGGTGGGCGGCCGTCCGCCCACGCGCGCGGAGCTCGACGAGGCGTCCGGCGGACGTCCCCTCTATCTCTCCCGCATCGACGTCCACTCGGCCGTCGTCAGCACGGCACTGCTCGACCTCGTCCCCGGCGTCACCGGGCGCACCGGCTTCCACGCGGACGCGCCGCTGACCGCCGACGCCCACCACGCGGTGCGCGCCGCCGCCCTCGGCGCCCTCACCCCGCAGCAGCGCACCGAGGCCCAGCGCGCGGCGCTCAAGCATGCCGCCTCGCTCGGCATCGGCTCCGTGCACGAGTGCGCGGGCCCTGACATCTCCGGCGAGGACGACCTCACGGGGCTGCTTCGCCTCGCGGCCGACGAGGCCGGTCCCCGCGTCGTCGGCTACTGGGCCCAGCAGGGCGAGGAAGGCGTCGCCCGTGCAAAGGAGCTGGGTGCCATCGGCGCCGCGGGCGATCTCTTCGTCGACGGCGCCCTCGGCTCGCACACCGCCTGCCTGCACGAGCCGTACGCCGACTCCGGCCACACCGGCACCGCCTATCTGGACGCGGCCGCCGTCACCGCCCACGTCGTCGCCTGTACCGAGGCGGGCGTCCAGGCGGGATTCCACGCCATCGGCGACGCCGCGGTGACCGCCGTCGTCGACGGCTTCCGCGCGGCCTCGGAGAAGGTCGGCCTGGCCCGCGTGCGCGCCGCGAGGCACCGCGTCGAGCACGCCGAGATGCTCACCCCGGAGACGATCGCCGCCTTCGCCGAACTCGGCCTCACCGCCTCCGTGCAGCCCGCCTTCGACGCCCTGTGGGGCGGCGACGACGGCATGTACGTCCAGCGCCTTGGCGCCGAGCGGGCCCGCACCCTGAACCCGTACGCGGCCCTCCTGCGCACCGGCGTCCCGCTCGCCTTCGGCTCCGACAGCCCGGTCACCCCGCTCGACCCCTGGGGCACGGTCAGGGCCGCCGCGTTCCACCAGAACCTCGATCACCGCGTGTCGGTGCGCGCCGCGTTCACCGCCCACACCCGGGGCGGCTGGCGGGCCATCGGGCGGGACGACGCGGGCGTCCTGGTGCCGGGGGCGCCCGCCGACTATGCCGTCTGGCGGACCGCGGATCTGGTGGTCCAGGCCCCCGACGACCGGGTCGCGCGCTGGTCGACCGATCCGCGCTCCGGCACGCCCGGTCTGCCCGACCTGACCCCGGGCGCCGAACTCCCCGTCTGCCTGCGCACGGTCGTCTTCGGAAAGACGGTCTTCGTACGGCCACAAGAGTGATGTCACGGCGGTGCGTACCGCCGATCGCGGCCCGTTGGCGCGTCGCACGACCTGCGTATCCTCGGCACTGACCTGGCGCTCTTTGGAATCGGCCCAGGTCAAACGGCTATTGACAGAACGCGGCCGTCGGCCGGTAGGTTCGGCCGGGTCCACCACAGGACGTCCGACCGGAGAATCTCCACGCAACCGTCGAACGCCGCTGGGCCATGGGTGGTGGTGTGCCGCACCGGCGCACTGCCACTGGGAGCCAGGTCCAGCGCCCGCGCCGCGGATGCGAGGGAACGTTCCACCGGGCCGGCAGGTGTGACCCGGGTGGGGCCCGGACGCTCAGTAGACAACGGCTCTCGGTCGACCCGCAGCCAGCGGGCCCCAGGTCGGCCCGAAGGGTGCCGGGCCCCGATCCGCAGTACTCCCCTCAACCGCACGTGCCGCCGCGTCCTTGATGGAGGCGGCCACTATGGTGGTCCTCTGCGTACGAACGAAGGGGCAGTAGTGAACGACGGCGGTGGGGTCTCGGAAACCGGTGACCAGGGGAGGCAGTTCGGTCCGCTCGGCATGGCCTTGGTGATCATTCCGACCTACAACGAGGCGGAGAACATCCAGTCCATCGTCGGCCGTGTCCGGGTCGCCGTGCCCGAGGCGCACATCCTCGTCGCCGACGACAACAGCCCCGACGGCACCGGCAAGATCGCCGATGAGCTCGCGGTCGACGACGACCACGTCCACGTACTGCACCGCAAGGGCAAGGAAGGCCTCGGCGCGGCCTATCTCGCGGGCTTCCAGTGGGGCCTGGACAACGACTACGGAGTGGTCGTCGAGATGGACGCCGACGGCTCCCACCAGCCCGAGGAGCTGCCCCGGCTACTCACCGCGCTCAAGGGCGCCGACCTCGTCCTCGGCTCGCGCTGGGTGCCGGGCGGGCGGATCGTGAACTGGCCCAAGTACCGCCAGTACATCTCCCGCGGCGGCAGCACGTACTCCCGGCTGATGCTCGACGTGCCGATCCGTGACGTCACCGGCGGCTACCGCGCCTTCCGCCGCGAGACCCTCGAAGGCATCGGCCTCGACGAGGTCGCCTCGCAGGGTTACTGCTTCCAGGTCGACCTGGCGCGCCGGGCGATCAAGGCGGGCTATCACGTGGTCGAGGTGCCGATCACCTTCATCGAGCGGGAGCTCGGCGACAGCAAGATGAGCCAGGACATCGTTGCCGAGGCGCTGTGGCGCGTCACGGCGTGGGGCGTGGGGGAGCGCGTCGGCCGCGTGGGCCGCGCTCTGGGCCGCAAGGATACCGGGGGACCCCAGGGACCCCAGGAGCCCGGGAACGGCCGCAAGAATCCCTGATCACCGCTCGTCCCGTCGCTTGTCGATCATCCCCCTTATGCCGGTCTGAGCCGGGCCCAGGCACACTGGAGCCATGACGACTGGCGTACCGCCCACCCGACCCGCCCGGCCCCGGCGCTCCCGCGTCCTGAGGTTCCTGCCGCTCGGCATCGCCGCGTGGCTGGTCCTGGAGATCTGGCTGCTCACCGTGGTGGCGGCCGCCGCCGGCGGGCTCACGGTGTTCCTGCTGCTCGTGGCCGGTGTGGTGCTCGGCGGCATGGTCATCAAGCGCGCAGGGCGCCGGGCCTTCCGCGAGCTGAGCGAGGCGCTGCAACAGCAGCAGCAGGGCGGTCTGGCGCCGCACCCCTCCGAGCGGGGCGGTGGCAACGCCCTGACGATGTTGGGCGGCCTGCTGATCATCCTGCCGGGGCTGATCTCCGATGCCCTGGGACTGCTCCTGCTCGTGCCGCCCGTCCAGAAGGCCGTCAGTCGTACGGCGGAGAAGACTTTCGAGCGCAAGGTCCGTGAGGCCACCGCGCAGGGCGGCCTGGGCGACGCGTTCCAGCAGGCGCGCATGCACCGTCCGGACGGCAAGGTCGTCCAGGGCGAGGTCATCAGGGACGACGAGCGGCAGGACCGCGGCCCGCACCCGGACGACCCGCAGCTGCCGCCCCGCTGAGCGGCTCGCCGCCCGCTCGGGCGGCGGCTGCGGACAGCACGAAGGCCGGGGCCACTGCTCAGCAGTGGCCCCGGCCTTCGTGTGCGGTGTTGTGCGGTGTTCCTCAGTTCGCCGTCAGGCGGACTTGCGGCTGTCCCGCGGATGCACCGCGATGTTCATGGCTCCTGAACGGAGAACCGCGAGGCGCTCCTCCAGGACCTCCTCGAGTTCTTCTCGAGTCCGGCGCTCCATGAGCATGTCCCAGTGCGTACGCGCAGGCTTCCCCTTCTTCTCCTCAGGTCCGTCGCCGTCTACAAGGAGTGCCTGGACCCCGCAGACCTTGCACTCCCACTCCGGCGGGATTTCTGCCTCTACCGAGAACGGCATCTCAAATCGATGTCCGTTCTGGCATGCGTACTCCACGGCCTGGCGCGGAGCCAAGTCGATGCCGCGGTCGGTCTCGTAGCTGGTCACCACGAGGCGCGTGCCGCGAAGAGCTCGCTCACTCATGAATCGTGCCTCCCGGGCTTGTCGCCCACAGGACAGGTGTCGCTGTCGTCGTCATCCGGTCAACGTCCGGTCGGCGGTAAAGATTCCCGTTAAGGGTCATGCGTCGCCGTCGTATGCCGCCCCTTGTTGTACCCACCAGCGCCCGGTATGTCACATCTGACAGAGGATGTCACCCTGCGTTTCTCCATCTTGAGCGCGCAGTAACGGTCCGCCTGGTAAGCCAAACGCGTACACTACCGCCCTTTGGCTTCAGTTGCTAAATCCTGTCGGGTACGGGATTTCCCGCGTCGCGGATCGCGCGCCGTACGGGTACCCGCGCGAGCAGGACGAAACCGATCACGAAAAAGGCCACCAAAGAGACGATCGCGTCCCGGTAGCTCCCCGTGAGCTGGTACGTCAGGCCGAAGATCAGCGGCCCGAGCCAGGCCATGCCGCGGTCGCTGATCTCGTACGCGGAGAAGTACTCGGCCTCCTTGCCCGCCGGCACCAGATGCGAGAACAGGGACCGCGAGAGCGCCTGCGAGCCCCCGAGCACCAGGCCGATCCCCGCCGCGAGCACGAAGAACCACACGGGCGCGCCCGCGGGAAGGAAGAACCCGGCCCCGATCGTCACCGTCCACGCGACGAGCGAGCCGAGGATCGTGCGCTTGGCGCCGTACGTCCGTGCCAGGCGCCCCATGGCGAGCGCCCCCGCCACCGCGAGCACCTGCACGAGCAGGACCGCCACGATCAGCGTGGACTGGCCGAGGCCCAGCTCCTCGGAGCCGTAGACGGACGCCTGGGAGATCACCGTCTGCACGCCGTCGTTGTAGACGAGATAGGCGAGCAGGAAGGACAGGGTGTGCGGGTGGCGGCGCATGTCGCGCACGGTCGACGCCAGCTGCCGCCAGCCGCGTGCCGACGCCTCCGAAGGCGGCACCTTGCGGTCACGGAGCCGCCGCAGCGGTACGAGCGTGAAGGCGCCCCACCACACGCCCGCCGACGCCAGGCAGATGCGCACGGCCGTCGACTCCGAGACACCGAAGGTGTCGTGGGCCAGGAACAGGACCAGATTCGCCACCAGGACGAGCGCGCCCGCCGCGTAACCGAACGCCCAGCCGCGCGAGGAGACCGCGTCACGCTCCTGGGGAGGCGCGATCTGCGGCAGATAGGAGTTGTAGACCACCATCGAGACGGCGAGCGCGGCGTTGGAGACGATCAGCAGGAAGCCGCCGAGGAGATAGCGGTCGCCGTCCAGGAAGAACATGCCTGCCGTCGACGCGGCCCCCACGTAGGCGGCCACGGCGAGCAGCGGCTTCTTGCGGCCCGTACGGTCGGCCGCGGCGCCCGCGAGCGGCATGACGAGGACCGAGACGATCACCGATGCCGACACCGCGTACGCGAAGAAGGCCCCGGCGCTGACCGGGATGCCCAGCGGGTGGACGTAGCCGTCGCTGTCGGCGGCCGCCTTGGCGATCTCCGTCAGATACGGGCCGAGGAACACGGTCAGGACGCTCGTCGAGTAGACCGAGCACGCCCAGTCGTAGAAGTACCAGCCGCGCTGCTCGCGCCGCCGTTCGGCGGCGCCCTCGTCGGCCGGTGGTGCCGTTCGCACGGTGTCGGTGCCCACCCGTGCCCCCTCGCTGATCCCCGTGGTCCGCAGCCCGCGAGGCGGTCAGGCCCAGGCTCCCCGGTCCTTCAGCACGTCGCGCAGCGTCTCGATGTGATCAGTGATGATGCCATCCACGCCGAGGTCGAGAAGGGCGGCCATGCGTTCCGCGTCATTGACCGTCCAGACGTGCACCTGCAGCCCGCGCGCGTGGGCCGCGCGCAGGAAGCGGCGGTCCACCACCCGGATCCCGGCGTGCGTCTCGGGCACCTGCGCGCACACCGCGGAGCGGCGCACGGGGGCGGGGACGCCGTACGAACCGAGGCGCAGGCCCGCCACGCCCCGCGTACCGAACGAGGTGGCGAGGCGTGGCCCCGCGAGCCGTTGGGCCCGTGCCACGCGGGACTCGGAGAACGAGCCGACGCACACGCGGTCCCAGGCGTCGGTGCGGCGCAGCAGATCGAGGAGCGGGAGCAGGGCGGGCTCGGCCTTGACGTCCACGTTCCAGCGGACGTCGGGGAAGGACTCCAGGAGCTCTTCGAAGAGGGGCACCGGCTCGCTGCCCGCCACGCGCGCGTGGCGCACGTCGCTCCACGGGAGGTCGGCGATCCGCCCGGCCGCATCTGTCACGCGGTCGAGCGTCTCGTCGTGGAAGGCCACAAGGCGGCCGTCCGCCGTGGCGTGCACATCCGTCTCGATGTAGCGGTACCCCAGGTCCACCGCGCGCCGGAACGCGACGGCGGTGTTCTCCAGGCCGTCCGCCGCCCCGCCGCGGTGGGCGAAGGGCAGCGGGCCGGGGTGGTCGAGATAGGGATGGCGTACGCGCGTGGTCACCGCCGCAGTATCGCCTGCTCCGATGGACCGCCGGCAGCCACCGGGCCTCCCCGGGATGGAGCGGGGGCGGCGAAGAAGCGCAGGAAGAACTGGGCCAGCGGGCCGATCGCCAGCGCGTACAGGACCGTTCCGATGCCCACCGTGCCGCCGAAGGCGAACCCGGTGGCGACCACCGCCACCTCGACGAGCGTCCGCATCAGCCGGATCGAGCGGCCCGTGCGCTGGTGCAGGCCCGTCATCAGGCCGTCCCGCGGTCCAGGACCGAACTTGGCGGCGATGTAGAGCCCGGTCGCCAGGCCGTTCAGGACGATCCCCGCCACGAGGAGCGGTATGCGGGCGCCGAGCCCGTGCGCGTCCGGCATCAGGGCGAGGGTGCCGTCCATCGCGAGGCCGACGACGAAGACGTTGGAGACCGTGCCCAGGCCGGGGCGCTGCCGCAGCGGGATCCACAGGAGGAGCACCGCGGCACCGATGAAGATCGAGACGACACCGATGGACATCCCCGTCAGCTCGGCCAGGCCCTGGTGCAGCACGTTCCACGGTTCGAGGCCGAGACCGGACACCACCAGGAGCGCGGAGCTCGCGCCGTACAGGGCCAGGCCGACGTACAGCTGGACGAGACGACGTGCGAGGTGCCGTTTCACCAGCTGTGGCTGCACAGACTGCACGGACTGCACGGACTGCCCCGGCTGTCCGGACCCGCCGGTCGTCGGTGGCTTCGTCGTGGACAAGAGATGCCCCCCTGCTGGTGGTAGTGGCCTGACACATGACACTCTGTGGCTCGTAAAGGGATGCCAACCATGGCCAATTCCAGGAAGGTGGACTGGGAATCATGGCTCAGTGGACTTCGGCGGTGGGCGCCACGCAGCTTGCCCGGCTGCTCACCTCTCAGCAGACGCGCCCCGCGGGCCCCGGCACGCGCCGCCCGCCCGCCTACCGCGCCCTCGCCGACGGCATCCGCATGCTCGTCCTCGAAGGCCGCGTCCCGGTCGCCGCGCGCCTGCCCGCAGAGCGCGAGCTCGCCGTCTCCCTCGCCGTCAGCAGGACCACGGTCGCGGCCGCGTACGAGGCGCTGCGCACCGAAGGCTTCCTGGAGTCCCGCAGGGGAGCGGGCAGTTGGACCGCCGTCCCGGCCGGGAACCCGCTGCCCGCACGCGGGCTCGAACCCCTGCCGCCCGAGGCGCTCGGCTCCATGATCGACCTGGGCTGCGCGGCGCTGCCCGCGCCGGAGCCCTGGCTCACCCGCGCCGTGCAGGGCGCCCTGGAGGAACTCCCTCCGTACGCGCACACGCACGGAGACTTCCCCGCCGGTCTGCCGGCGCTGCGCCAGATGCTCGCCGAGCGCTACACCGCGCGCGGCATCCCGACGATGCCCGAGCAGATCATGGTCACGACCGGGGCGATGGGCGCCATCGACGCGATCTGCCATCTGTTCGCGCCGCGCGGTGAACGCATCGCCGTCGAGTCCCCCTCGTACGCCAACATCCTCCAGCTCATGCGCGAGACGGGCGCCCGTCTGGTCCCCGTCGCCATGTCCGAGGGGCTCGAAGGGTGGGACATGGACCGCTGGCGGCAGGTGCTGCGGGACGCCGCGCCCCGCCTCGCCTATGTGGTCGCGGACTTCCACAACCCCACGGGAGCGCTCGCCGACGAGGACCAGCGGCGCAAGCTGGTCGACGCCGCGCGCTCCGCGGGGACGGTCCTCGTCGTCGACGAGACCATGATCGAGCTGCAACTCGACGACGACGTGACGATGCCGCGCCCCGTCTGCGGCTTCGACCCGGCGGGCTCGACCGTCATCACCGTCGGCTCGGCGAGCAAGGCCTTCTGGGCGGGCATGCGCATCGGCTGGGTGCGGGCCGCGCCCGACGTGATCCGGAGCCTGGTCTCGGCGCGTGCGTACGCCGACATGGGCACCCCTGTCCTCGAACAGCTGGCCGTGAACTGGCTCCTGAGCACCGGCGGCTGGGAGTCGGCCGTGCAGGTGCGCAGGGACCAGGCCCGCGAGAACCGCGACGCCCTGGTCGCCGCCGTCCGCCGCGAGCTGCCCGAATGGGAGTTCGCGGTACCGGCCGGTGGCCTCACCCTGTGGGCACGCGCGGGCGGACTCTCCGGCTCCCGCCTCGCCGAGGTGGGCGAGCGGGTGGGGGTCAGGGTCCCGTCAGGGCCGCGCTTCGGAGTGGACGGAGCCTTCGAGGGGTATGTGCGGCTGCCGTTCACCGTGGGAGGCGCGGTGGCGGAGGAGGCGGCGGTGCGTCTCGCGGCGGCCGCGCGCCTGGTGGAGACAGGGGCGGGCGCGGGTGTGGAGGCGCCGCGGGCCTTCGTGGCCTGAGCGTCAGCTCTTCCTGCGCGTCAGTCACTTCTCGGCGTGGCTTCCCGCGCGTCAGTTCTCGGCGGGCACGGGCTCCGGCGTCGCGTCGGGTTCCGTCGCCACCGTGTCGGCCTCGGAGTCCGCCTCGGTGCCGGTGCCGGTGCCGGTGCCGGTGCCGGTGCCGGTGTCGGCAGGGGTGCTCCGTGCGGGCAGCAGCTCCGTCACCGCCTGCCGGTGTGCCTCGCTCGTCGCGTCGTCGTACGGATCGGGCGTCGCGGGCACCTGGAGCCGGTGCACCTGACCCGTGCCGAGCCGGGCGTACCCGCGTCCGGGCGGGACGTCGGACGTGGGCGTCGTGCGGGGCGGCACCCCGAGGATGTCCTCGACCTGGTCGGGCGTCGTGGGGCCGAGGACCACGCGCGCGCGGGTGTGCTGGCGCACCGGGTCGCTCAGCGCGTCCAGGCTGTCGAACTGGTCGGCCACGACCACCGTGACATTGGCCGCCCTGCCGTGCCGCAGCGGCATCTGGAGCAGCGACTGCGGGTCCTTGCGTCCGTCGGCGGCCGCCAGGTGACCGAGCACGCTGGGGCGGTCCAGGAGGATCCACAGGGGGCGCCTGGTGTCGTCCGGGGCGGGGTGGCCCGCCTGCCGGGCGCGGTTGGCGGAGATCAGGCGCCGCTCCGTCTCGTGCGCGGCCCACTCCAGGCTCGCCAGGGCTCCGGCGAGCCCGCACTCGATGGCCAGAACACCGTCGCGTCCGGTCAGACAGGCGTAGTCGCCGATGCCGCTGCCCTCGACGATCAGGACGTCTCCGTGCACCAGGGCCTGGAGGGCGATGGAGCGCAGCAGGGTCGTGGTGCCGCTGCCGGGCTCGCCGACCACCAGGAGATGCGGCTCGGTGGAGCGGGGGCCGGTGCGCCAGACGACCGGCGGGACGTCGCGCTGCTCGTCGCCGTCCTGCACGGGAAGGGTGCGCTGGACGCCGGTGGGGTCGGTGAAGCCGAGGACGGTCTCGCCGGGGGACGTGACGAACCGCTGGGCGGCGATGTCGGTGGGCAGCGGGGGCAGCACGTTCACCGTGAGCTGGTTGCCCTCCTCGTCCCACTCGAAGTGGTACTCGCGGCCGCGGCCCGCCTTCGCGTGCAGCAGCTGTTCGATCCGTGCGCGTGAGTCGGCCTCGCCGTCGGTGAAGTACGCGGGGTAGCGCACCACCAGATGGCACACGCGTCCGTTCTCGTCGAACTCGTACGAGGTGAGGGCCTTGTCCCACTCGCCGCCGTGCGCGAAGAGCGGCGCCGGATCCTCGGGGACGGAGAAGTACGGGACGAGCGCTTCGTAGAGGGACTGCAGCCGCTGGGTCTGCGCCTCGTCGGGACCGGTGGGCGCCGGAGCCGTGCGTTCCCTGCCGGTCCACGCGGCGGCCGCCATCAGGCAGATGGCGGCGAGCAGCGGACCGTACGGAATGAGGGCCACGACCAGGACGACCGAAGCCACCAGGAACAGCAGCGGTCCGCGCCGGTCCTTGGGGGTGTCGGCCCACTTGCGCCGCCCGGCCGCTGCCAGCCGGCGCAGTCCACGAGTGATCGTGATCAGCGGGTGGAGGACGTCGGTGGCGCTGTCGGCGGCCGACCGTGCGAACTCCCGGCTCCGGGCGATCGAGGCGGTGCCGTTGCTCAGGATGCGGGGGAGGGGGCGCCGGGCCACGTCAGTCTCCAGATGGTGCGAACGAAAGTTGCTACCGGGGGCAGGGAGCAGGGGGCGTCAGAACTTGATCCCGCCGAGGAGGCTCGCCAGGCTCGCGCTGCCGGCCTTGATGCTCGGGGCGATGGCGGTGCCCGCCATGAAGAAGCCGAACAGCGCGCAGACCAGAGCGTGGGACGCCTTGAGGCCGTCCTTGCGGAAGAACAGGAAGACGATGATTCCGAGCAGCACGACGCCGGAGATGGACAGGATCATGAGGGTTCTCCTGGTTGGTGGGGACAGTCACCATGAGTTGTTCCAGGTTCACAGCATGTATCCATACGATAAAAGGTGCAAATGGGGGAATTTTCAGGATTTTCCCTCGAATGGCGGACCTCTTCTGGGCCGCCCGAGCGGGGGTTCGAAGGCCGTCCTGGGCCCTGCGTGATCTTTGCCGCGGGTGCGCCCCGTCATGTGCCCGGACGGGCAGTACCCTGTCGATTCACTCGTACGGCCGCACTGGGCGGCGTACGACCCCGCACGTCACCCCGCAGTCGAAAGGCGGTCAGATCCATGAGCGAAGTCCCCGACCCGGAAGTCGTGGAGCTGGCGACCAAGATCTTCGATCTGGCGCGCCAGGGCGACACCGCGGCCCTCGTCGCGTACGTGGACGCAGGTGTTCCGGCCAACCTCACCAACGACAGCGGCGACTCCCTCGTGATGCTCGCCGCCTACCACGGCCACGCGGACGCGGTCCGGGCCCTCCTGGAGCGGGGCGGTGACGCCAACCGTGCCAACGACCGGGGGCAGACGCCGCTCGCCGGAGCGGTCTTCAAGGGCGAGGACGCGGTGATCAGGGCGCTGCTCGACGCGGGCGCGGATCCGGCCGCGGGCACGCCGTCGGCGGTGGACACCGCCAAGATGTTCGCCAAGACGGAGCTGGTCGAGCTGTTCGGGGCGGCCTGAGCGGGGTAGCTGACCAGCAACAACGGGGGCGCTGGAAATGTGGTCGCGGCGGGCTGAACCGCTGGGCCATCATGACGACGTGATTCACGGACGCGACGGCGGGGCAGAAGTTGCCGCACCGCGCGGACCGTGAGCGGCCCGCCCCCGGACCTCCCGTCCGGGATCCCTACGGGCCACCGACGAGAGGCAGAGGAAGATGGTCTACAGCAAGCAAGAGACGGCGGGCGGCCCGACGTGTTGGCGCACGGCCAGGTAATGCACGATTCCCGGTTGCGTCGACGCTTGATGTGAGGCTGTTTCCCATGTTCGATCCGGTCATAGCGCCCAGCGGTACGCTGCTCGGCCTGCTGCAGCGGGGCCGCGGCGACGGCACGCTGCACGCACTCACCGCCCCCCGCTCCGAGGCGCTCGCCGCCCTCGAGACCTGCGTGCTCCACGACCCACGCCACGACTGGCAGGTGGAGAACCGCTCCCTCTACTACGCCCGGCTCTACCTCGATCTCCGCGGCGGGATCGAGGAGATCGAGCGGCACCTCTTCGACCCCGAGGACGTCCTGGACACGGACGACTCACGCACCGGCCTCGCGCTCGCCGTCCTGGGGCACCTCGCCTCGTACGGCAGGCACGATGCCCTCGAACTGCTGCGCAGGTACGCGGCCTTCGGCGCCAACTGGGCCTGGGCCCTGGACGAACTGGCGCTGCGGGACGACGACGCGGGCCTGCGCGCCCTCGCCGTGCCCGTGCTCGCCAGATTCCCCTCGGACGCCGAGGGCGAGGCCGAACTGGCCGCCGCCGTGCGCGACGCCTACGAACCCCGGCCCTGGCGGCTGTGGGAGGAGGACCCGCGCGAGGCCGTCGGCGCCCGCGTGCGGACCGCCCGGGAGCAGGGCTCCTTCGACCGATGGCAGCGCCAGATGCGGCCATCGGGCCCACGCCCGGGCTGGAGCGTCCAGGCCGTCTTCGACTGGGCGCAGGAAGGGCTCGAACGTGGTGCCGTCCTGCATGTGCCCGCGGCCCGCTGCCTGAGCGCCGTCGCCGGGCCCGAAGACCGCGCCGAGATCCTCGAAACCGCCCGCACCGGCTCCGACGGGGCGCGCGGCACGGCCCTGCGCTACCTCGCGGACGCCCATGATCCCGATGTGTTCGACCTGATCGAGTACGCGGTCCAGAGCCCGTCACGGGCCGTCGTGGACGCCGCGGCCGAGTCCTTCGAGCGGATGCGCAGCGTCGCCGCCGTGGAGCGGGCCCGCCGCTGGGCCCTGCGGCCCGACGCGCTCGGCGCCGCCGCCGGACGGGTGCTCGCCTGCAGGGGCGGCGCCCAGGACAGCAAGCTCGTCCTCGCCGCCCTCCGCGAAGCCGTCCGCGGCGAAGGCCCGGACGCACCGACCCTCTGGACCCTCGTCGACGGCGCCGGACGCCTCGGCATCGCCTGCGCGGCCCCCGTCCTGCGCCACGTCTACCGCGAGACCGCCTCCTCCCACCTGCGCGGCCGCGCCGCCCGCGCCCTCGCCGCCACCGATCCCTCCTTCGCCGCCGGATTCGCCGTCGAATGCCTGTGGGACTGCGAGGAGTCCACCCGCGAGGTCGCCGCACGGCACGCCGAGACCGGCGACGCCCGCGTGGTCACCCAGCTCAGAAGGCTCGCCGCGGACCCCGCCGAGGAGGACGAGGTACAGACCGCGGTACGGAGCAGGATCGGCCCCGACGCGGCCGAGGTGTAGCCGGGCACGCCGTCGACGCGGCGGCGGAACGGCTGGAGGCGCCCCGGGGCGGGCGCGCGCGGAGCGGAACGCTCATGGGACGTTCCTCGCGAGGAAAGATCCACGTTGACGTGACCACGCCCCGCACGACGAGAACACGGGTATGCGTGTCGTCATCGTCACCGAATCCTTCCCTCCCGACGTCAACGGCGTGGCGCACTGCGCCCTGCAGACCGCCCGGCAGCTCGCCGCGCACGGTCACGACCCCCTGGTCATCGCCCCGGCCCCCGCGGCCGGGGCGGACGCCGCAGCCGATGCCAGTGCGCCCTGCCCCGTCATCCGTGTCCCCTCCCTGCCCCTCCCCGGATATCCGCAGGTCAGGGTGGCCCTGCCCAGCCGGCGCCTGTCGGCCGCGCTGAGCGCGCACCGGGCCCACATCGTCCATCTGGCAAGCCCCTTCGTCCTCGGTGTGCGCGGCATGGCCGCCGCCGCGCGCCTGGGCATTCCCGCCGTCGCCGTCTACCAGACGGACCTGGGCGGCTACGCGCGTACGTACATGGGGATGGGGGAGTCCACCGCCTGGCGGCGCATCCGCGCCGTCCACGCCGCGGCCGACCGCACCCTCGCCCCGTCGTCGGCCGCCCTGCGCGATCTCGTGACGCACGGCGTGCCACGGGTGCGGCTGTGGCCGCGGGGTGTGGACACCGCCCGGTTCGGGCCCGCCCTCCGGGACGAGGCCGTACGCCGTGAACTCGCGCCGAACGGTGAGCTGTTCGTCGGCTACGTGGGGCGTCTCGCTCCCGAGAAGCAGGTCGAACTCCTTGCCGGGGTGTGCTCCCTTGAGGGCGTACGCCTCGTCGTCGTCGGTGACGGCCCCAGCGAGGGTTCCGTGCGGGCGGCACTGCCCGGCGCGGTCATGCTGGGGCGCCGTACCGGGGACGAACTGGCCCGGATCTTCGCCTCGTTGGACCTCTTCGTGCACACCGGGCCGTACGAGACGTTCTGCCAGACCGTGCAGGAGGCCATGGCCAGCGGTGTGCCGGTCGTCGCGCCCGCCGCAGGCGGACCGCTGGACCTCGTCGTCCCCGGCCGCACCGGAGTCCTGGTGGCGCCCCAGGACGCCCTCGCGGTGCGTGACGCGGTCTGGGCGCTCGCCGCCGATCCGGGGCTGCGGGCCGCGTACGGGAGGGCCGGGCGCGCGGCCGTCGAGGGGCGGACCTGGGAGGCGGTGGGCGAGCAGCTCGTCGACCACTACGGCCAGGTGCTCGCCGCGCGGACGGCGGTGGCGGCATGAGGGCGGCCCTGTACAGGGAGACCACGGTGCGGCCCGGTGGGCCGCGTGCCGCATCCCTTCGGATCGTGCGGCTCGCCAACTTCGTCGCCCCCTCGTCGGGCGGACTGCGCACCGCGCTGCGGGAGTTGGGGCGCGGCTACCTCGCGGCCGGGCACGAGCCCGTACTGATCGTGCCCGGCGAACGGTCCGGGGTCCGTGACACCGACCAGGGCCGTGTCGTGACCCTGCCGGGCACGCTGCTGCCCGGCACCGGCGGCTACCGCGTCCTCACCGACCGCCGCAGGGTGGCCCGGCTCCTCGAACGCCTCGCGCCCGACCGCATCGAGGTGTCCGACCGCACGACACTGCGCTGGACCGGCGCCTGGGCACGACACCGCAGGATCCCTTCCGTGATGGTCTCCCACGAGACGGCGGACGGCGTCCTCAGGTCCTGGGGCATGCCTCAGGAGGCCGCCCTGCGTGCGGCCGCCGCGCTCAACTCCCGTACCGCGCACGCGTACGCGCGGGTCGTCTGCACCACGGAGTGGGCCGAGCGCGAGTTCGTCCGCATCGGGGCGCGCAACGTCGTCCGTGCGCCACTAGGGGTCGACCTGGCGGCCAGCCGTCCGGGGCTGCGTGATCCACGCGTGCGTGCCCGCTTCGCGGGAGGGGGCGAGGTGCTTCTCGTGCTGTGCTCCAGGCTCTCCGTGGAGAAGCGGCCGGGCAGGGCACTGGACGCCCTGGAGGTGCTCCGTGGCCGGGGCGTGCCCGCGGTGCTCGTGGTGGCGGGGGACGGCCCGCTGCGTACGCGCCTGGAACTGCGGGCGCGCGAGCGGCGGTTGCCGGTGACGTTCCTGGGACACGTCGCGGACCGCGCGGCCCTGGGGGCGCTGCAGGCCACGGCCGACGTCTGTCTGGCACCGGGGCCCTGCGAGACGTTCGGGCTCGCGGCCCTGGAGGCGCTGGCGTGCGGTACGCCGGTGGTGGCCAGCGCGTCGTCGGCGCTGCCGGAGATCGTGGGCGGTGCGGGCGCGGCGGCGACGGACAGCGGCGAGGCGTTCGCGACGGCCGTGCAGACCTTGCTCGCGCGCCCTGAAGGTCCACGGAGGGAAGCGGCACGCGCGCGTGCGGAGTGCTTTGGGTGGGAGGGGGCGGTGGGGGCGTTCTTGGGGGCGCATGATGCGGGGCTCGGTGACCGCGCCGGTCGGGGGCCGGCGCCCCACGAGGGACGTGCCTCGTGAAGCCGCTGAGGTTCGTGGCCATGGGCGACTCCCTCACCGAGGGCATCGGGGATCCCGTGGGGGAGGGGTGGCGGGGATGGGCCGCGCTGCTCGCCCCGTCCTGCGGGGCCGTCGAGTTCCACAACCTCGCCGTCAGCGGTTCCCAGACCGCGGACGTGCTGAACCGGCAGCTCCCCGAGGCGCTGAAGCTGCGGCCCGACCTGGTCTCCGTGATCGTCGGCGTCAACGACACCCTCCGCTGCACCTTCGACATCCAGGCCGTGGCGGCACGCCTCGACGAGGTCTACGCCGCCGCCGCGCGGCACGGCGCCCACCTGCTCACCGCCTGCCTACCGGACCCTGGGGCCATGCTCGGCCTCCCGGGCGCGCTGGCCCGGCCCCTCGCCCGGCGGCAACGGGCGGTCAACGCCGTCGTGCACGCCCTGTCCGAGCGGTACGGCGCCGTCCACCTGCACCTCGCGGAAGACGAGTGGGTCACCGACCGCACCCTGTGGAGCGCGGACCGCCTGCATCCGGGCGAGCGGGGCCACCGTCTCGTCGCCGCCCGCTTCCACGCGCTGCTCGCGGCACGTGGCCTGGCGGCGGGCAGCCCGCCCTCGTGCGAGCCCCAACTGCCCTCGCCCACCCGGTCGGCGAGCCTGCTGTGGCTGGCCACCGCGGGGACCGGCTGGGTGGCGCGCCGGTGCACCGATCTGCTGCCCCAGCTGCTCACCCTCGCGGTCGACGAGGTACGTCACCAGGTGCGGGGCAGCAGCGCCCGGCTCGACCTGAGCGCCACCCACGCGGTGGCGGCGGCGCTCGCCGCCCTCAGCCTGGCCGAGCAGCCGGACGCGGCGTAGGAGGCCGTGGGCGGCCTCAGCGCCGTCCCGCGGGGACGAAGCGCACCGGCGTGCCCGGCACCGCTTGCGCGGCCCCGGCCAGGTCCGCCTCCCTGACCACCGCGATCACGGGATAGCCCCCGGTCGTCGGGTGGTCGGCGAGGAAGACCACGGGCCGGCCGTCCGGCGGCACCTGCACGGCGCCGAGGACCATGCCCTCGCTGGGGAGTTCATCGGTGAACGCCCGCTCCAGGGAAGGCCCTTCGGTGCGCAGGCCGATGCGGTTGCTCGCCGAGGACACCCGGTACGCGCGCGTGGTCAGCGTGCGCAGGGCCGATGCGGTGAACCAGTCGGCGCGCGGTCCGGACGTCACCCTCAGGATCAGTTCACGCGGTGGCGCCGGGTGCGGGACGGTGTCCACGCGCGCGTGGGGCGCGGCGGCGTGCCCCAGAGGGATCACGGCTCCGTCCGCGAGGGGCGGCGGGCCGAGCCCGGAGAGCAGGTCCGTGGAGCGGCTGGCGAGCACCGGGTCGACACTCACTCCGCCGCCGAACGCGACATAGCAACGTACTCCGGAGACGGCCGCTCCGACGTCGAGCAGCGCACCGGCCGGTACCCGCACGGGCGCACCCCACGCCACCGGGCGGCCGTCGACCGTCACCGGGCAGGGCGCGCCCACGACGGCCACCGTCACCGCGCAACGCGGCCGCACCGAGCAGCCGTTGAGGGTGGTCTCCAGGACTGCGGCGTCGGACGGGTTGCCGACGAGGCGGTTGGCGAGGCGCGCCGCGGCCGGGTCGAGGGCTCCGGAGCGCGGCACTCCGAGGTGCGCGTGCCCGGGGCGGCCCTGGTCCTGCACGGTGGTCAGCGCCCCGGCCCGTACGACGGCGAAGGCACGGTCGGTCATCGTGCCTCCGACAGGGGCGCTCCGGAGTGTGTGGGCGCGGACGGCATGGGCACGAAGCGCACCCGCACACCAGGGGTGAGCAGCGCGGCAGGCACGCGCGCGTGGTCCCACAGGACGGCGTCCGTCGTGCCGATCAGCTGCCAGCCGCCGGGCGAGGAGCGCGGATACATTCCCGTGTACGGCCCCGCCAGGGCGACGCTGCCGGCCGGGACGCTCGTGCGAGGCGTGGCACGCCGGGGCACTTCGTGGTGCTCCGGCAGCCCGGTGAGATAGCCGAAGCCGGGTGCGAACCCGCAGAAGGCGACCCGGAATTCGGCCGCCGAGTGGATCCGTGCCACCTCCGTCACCGGCACACCCCAGTGCGCCGCCACATCCGCAAGGTCGGGCCCGTCGTAGCGGACCGGGATCTCGCGTACGTCCTCGTCGCGCGCCGACAGCGGCGGGATCTCCAGGGCGGCGAGCTCCGCGCCGACGCGGCCCGGGTCGTCGAGGCCGTCCAGGAGCACCGTGCGGGCCGCGGGCACGATCTCCCGTACGCGGATGAGGCCCGCGGCCCTGCGGCGCAGCAGCTCGGCATGGAGCGCCTGCGCCTCGTCGCCGTCGGCGAGTTCGACGAGCAGCGCCAGGTCGCCGACCGGGAGCACCCTCACGCGAAGGCCTCCACCCGGACGCCCGCCGTCGCGAGGCGCGCCCGGACCTGACGGGCGAGGGCCACCGCCCCCGGGGTGTCGCCGTGCAGGCACAGGGAGCGCGCGGAGACGTCGATCCGCTGTCCGTCCTGGGCGGTGACGGTCCCGAACCGGGCCATGCCCACGGAGCGTTCGACGACGGCGTCCGCCTCCGTGATGACGGCCCCGTCGCTGCCGCGTGGCACGAGGGTGCACTGCGGGGTGTACGCGCGGTCCGCGAACGCCTCGGTGACGACGGGAAGTCCTGCCTTGCCGGCCACCTCCAGGAAGCGTGATCCGGGCAGCCCGAGGACGGGCAGCGTGTGATCCGCGAGCAGGACCCCCTCGACGACGGCGTGCGCCTGCTCCTCGTCGCGCACGACGCGGTTGTAGAGCGCGCCGTGCGGCTTCACGTACGACACGCGCGTGCCCGCCGCCCGCGCGAAGACCTCCAGGGCGCCTATCTGGTACGCCACTTCGGCCGCCAGCTCGTCGGCCGGTACGTCCATGGAGCGGCGCCCGAAGCCCGCCAGATCGCGGTACGAGACCTGGGCGCCGATCCGCACGCCGCGCGCGGCGGCCTGCTCGCACACGCGGCGCATGGTGGCCGCGTCGCCCGCGTGGAAGCCGCAGGCCACATTGGCGCTGGTGACGACGGAGAGCAGCTCCTCGTCGTCGGTCAGGCGCCAGCGGCCGAAGCCCTCACCGAGGTCGGCGTTGAGATCGATCACGGCATCGGTCATGCGGGTGGTTCTCCTGTTTCCGTCCGGGTGGCCCGCTCAGGCCACCCGGTACTGCTCGTCACGTGCGTCGGTGATGAACATCTGGCCCGGCGCGTGCGTGATCGCGAACGGCGGCCGCGAAGCCATCACGGCGGCCTACGGCGTCACCCCGCACGCCCAGAACACCGGGATGTCACCGGGCTCGGCGGCCACCGGATCACCGAAGTCGGGCCGGTCCAGATCGTCGATGCCGAGCCCCGCCGGGTCGCCGCAGTGCACCGGACTTCCGTGCACGGCGGGCAGCAGGGAGGTCTCCCTGATCGCCGCCGAGAGGTGCTCGGGCGGCACCTGGCGCATGGAGACCACCATGGGGCCACGCAGCCGTCCCGCCGGGCGGCAGGGGCGCGTGGTCACGTACATGGAGACGTTGCGACCCTGCTCGACATGGCGCATCGGGACTCCGGACTCCGACAGCGCCCACTCGAAGGTGAAGCTGCAGCCGATGAGGAAGGACACCAGGTCGCCGCGCCACCGGTCGACCACGTCCGTGGGCTCGTCGGTCAACTCGCCGTCCTCCCACACCCGGTAGCGCGGCAGATCAGTCCGCAGATCGGCGCCGGGCGCCAGGGGCGTGGTCCAGGATCCCGCGTCCGTGACGTCGAGCACCGGGCAGGGCTTCGGGTTGCGCTGGCAGAACAGGAGCATGTCGTACGCCCAGTCGGCGGGCACGGCGATCAGATTGGCCTGCGTGTGGCCGGCGGCCCAGCCCGCGGTGGTCCCGCTCGCGCCCGTACGGAAGAGCGCGCGGGCCTCCTCGGGGCTGTGCAGCGCCGTGGTCATGGAGCTCACACCAGCTCCTTCCCGCGTGTCTCGGGCAGCCCGAGGAGGGCGAGCACGGCGAGCGCGTAGCCGATCGCCCCGAAGATCAGCGCGCCGCCCACGCCCCAGCTGTCGGCCAGGAATCCGACCATCGTGGGGAAGACGGCGCCGACGGCCCGCCCGGTGTTGTAGGTGAAGCCCTGCCCGGTGCCGCGCACGGCCGCCGGATAGAGCTCGCTGAGGAACGAGCCGAAGCCGCTGAAAATGGCCGACATACAGAAGCCGAGCGGGAAACCGAGCACAAGGAGAAGGCCGTTGGCCCCGTCGGGGATGTTCGTGTACGCCAGGATGCTGGCCGCGGAGAGGAACGCGAAGAGCGTGATGTTCCGCTTGCGGCCCAGGATGTCGGTGAGATAGCCGCCTGCCAGGTAGCCGATGAAGGCCCCGGAGATCAGGAACGTGAGGTACCCGCCCGTGCCGACCACGGTGAGGCCGCGCTCGGTCTTCAGGTAGGTGGGCACCCAGGTGGCGAGGGTGTAGTAGCCGCCCTGCACGCCGGTGGACAGCAGGACCGCGAAGAGCGTGATGCGCAGGAGACCGGGTTTGAAGATCGCGGTGAACGACCCCTTGTTCGCGCTCTTCTCGCGCTCCTCGGCCGCGTCCGGGGCATCGTGCACATTGCGTCGTACGTAGACGACGAGCAGGGCGGGCAGCGCGCCGGTCCAGAACATCACGCGCCAGGCGAGGTCCTCGTCGACGAACTGGAACACCACGGTGTAGACGATCACCGCGAGCGCCCAGCCGATCGCCCAGGCGCTCTGGATCGCGCCGAGCGTGCGGCCGCGGTTCTTGGCGGTGGCGTACTCGGCGACCAGGATCGCGCCGACCGCCCACTCGCCGCCGAAACCGAGGCCCTGGAGGGCGCGGAAGACCAGCAGGGTCTCGTAGTTGGGCGCGAAGCCGCAGGCGACGGTGAAGACGGCGTACGTGACGACCGTGATCATCAGTGCCTTGACCCGGCCGATCCGGTCCGCCACCACCCCGGCGATCGCGCCGCCTATCGCGGAGACGACCAGCGTGACCGTGGTGAGCAGGCCGGTCTGGCCGCTGTCCAGGCCGAAGTACGCGGCGATCACGACCATGCTCAGAGGCAGCGTGAAGTAGTCGTAGGAGTCGAGGGCGTAGCCGCCGAAAGCGCCGCCGAAGGCGCGGCGGCCGCGCGGGCCGAGGGCGCGCAGCCAGCCGAAGGCGCCGTCGTCGGTGGGGGGTTCGCCGTCCACGGAGGGTGTGTCGGTCGAAAGGGCCTGGGGCGGAGGGGGAGTGCTCATGGGCACCTCGCAGGAGGGGGGACGGAGGGTGCGGAGCGGGCAGGGGTGGTGCGGTGCGGGCAGGGTGTTCGGCAGGGGCGGGGACAGCGCCGTGCTCGACAAGGTAGAGGATCGTTGAACGATCCCTCAATACCCATGTTGTTTCGTTCTTGCGTCTGCGGTTGAATCCGGGCATGGCTGAGGGAATGGATGACGCACGCGGACTGGCCGACGACCGTGCGCTCCTGGGGCGCACCAGCACCGCGGAGCGGGTCTCCGACATCCTCCGGAGCCGCATCGCGGAGGGCTACTTCCCGCCGGGGGCGCGCCTGTCGGAGGACAGCATCGGCGGTGCGCTCGGCGTCTCGCGCAACACGCTGCGCGAGGCCTTCCGCCTCCTCACGCACGAACGGCTGCTCGTCCACCAACTCAACCGTGGGGTATTTGTCCGAGTTCTCACGATTGAGGACGTGGAGGACATCTACCGCACCCGGCGTCTTGTCGAATGTGCCGTCGTCCGCGGACTCGGGGATCCCCCCTTCGCCCTCGACGGTCTCGCGAGCGCTGTCGCGGACGGCACGAACGCCGCGCGCGAGCGGAAGTGGAAGGGCGTCTCCACCGCCAACATCCACTTCCACCGGGAACTGGTCGCCCTCGCGGGAAGCGCCCGCACCGACGAGGTGATGCGCAGCGTCTTCGCCGAACTGCGCCTGGCCTTCCATGTGGTGGACGATCCGCGCCGGCTGCACGAGCCGTACCTCGTACGCAACCGGCAGATCCTGCGGACCCTCCAGGAGGGCGACGCCGCGCAGGCCGAGCAACTCCTCGCGGTCTACCTGGACGACTCGCGGCGCGGCCTCGTCGAGGCCTACGGCCAGCGCGTGGCGGAGGGCGAGCGGGCGGGCTCCTGAGCCCCGGACGGGCCTCGGCCGGCGCTGTCAGATCTGCGCCGTTTCGACCGTTGTCAGACCGAGGATCTAGTCTGTGCACCGTGACTTCGCCTGCCGTTTCGGACACCGCTCCGCCCCAGCTCAGCGCGGGGCCGAGGCCCGCCCTGGGCCCGGCCGCCGACGAGGGCCTGGCGCGGCGGCTCCGCGCGCTCGCCTGCACGGCGCCGCTGCACGACCTGGACGTGCGCAAGGCCAACCTCGCGGGCGAGTATTCGGTGTACGCGATGGCGGAAGTGGCCCTCTCCGCCATCGACCTCGTCACACTGAACATGGACTTCGACACCGGCGCCGACCACGAGCAGATAGTGGCCAGGCTGCTCCCGCGCGTCGGAGCCCAGGCGCCCCGGCGCCCGGTGGCCGAGCACGAACGCGTCGCCCGCTGGGTCCTGGAGAACCTGATCAACGTCGGCAGCGTCGACCGCGGCTTCCGCGCGGTGTACGGCACGTTCGCGCCCGACGGCACCTATGTGCGCAGGGACTACGACTTCAAGCTCATCGAAGAGGTCCCCGGGTACGGGGGGAGTGTCTATCTCCGTACGACGGACGAGGCGGTCAACGTCCTCGTGGGCGCCCTCGACACGGACGTCACGAGCGCCCAGATCGCCGCCGAGGTGAAGCTCGAGGTGCTCATCAGCCGCGGCCGCCTCGCCGACGCCCAGCTCGCCGCCGAGCAGGCGCGCTATCGGACGGTGCAGTATTCGGAGACGCTCCGCAGAGCCCTGGACGCCACCCGGCGCAACGTCCGCGCGGTGGACTGGCTCCAGGCCGTCCCCGACATGATCGCGGAGGCGCTCGACCACGTGGCCGACCGCTATCGCCACGAGAACGCGATCCTGACGAACATCCGCAAGGCACGCGACGAGTCCGAGGACCCCGAGCAGAAGCGCCGCGCCGCCGAGCTGGTCGACATCGTCAAGGACTGCATCCGCCGCCACACCCAGCTCCAGTCCCGGCTCCTGGACGCGGGGCCCCTGTTCCGTGCCGAGCAGGACCGCCAGGCCTTCGCCGCGCCCACCTCACAGACCGGACTCGATCTGTACGGCCAGTTGCTCGCGCCGCTCCTGCCGCTCCCGGTCGAGCAGGCGAGCCGCGTGACGAACGCGTTCTTCGCGCGCGGCACGGGACTGCGCACCCCCGTCTCCGTCCGCGTCGGCGACCTCGTCGACATACTGCTCACGCCGCCGCAGGAGCGTGAGCACCTCGGCGTGGAGATGCCCGAGCCCGACCTCATCGCCACGCCGGACGACAGCCGCTTCAGCGAGGAGCAGCTCGCCGGTGCCATGGAGCTGCTCGACCTGCCCGCCGACGCGCCACGGCGCCTGTCCGGACTGCTCGCCGACGCCCGCCGACGCGACACCGAACTGCCGTACTTGGTCGCCCTGCTCGCCGTGCACGCGGCCAGCCCGCCGGTCGGCACCGCCTACCGCCAGGGCGAGGAGAAGCTCCTGTTCGCCGTGGACGACGGCACCGAACTCGACGACCCGGAATTCGGCGGCGCCGACCTCATCGTGGGCACCGCACTGCTCGACGCCGCCGGCATGGCGGCCGGCCGGACGGAGGCCGCGTGAACACCCCCGCCCCTCTCAGGATTCACCAGCACGACCGCCGCAAGGAGCACAAGCCGTGACCGAGCACCCCGCAGAGCACACCGCGTGGGTCGAGCCGGAGGCATCGGCGGCGCCCGCCGCGACCGCCGCCGTCACCCCGGCCGACGCCGCCGACGCCGCGCGCCTCGTCTCCTTCGGGCTCCAGCCCAAGCTCCAGCCCGCCCGCGACCAGGAGTACGCCGAGCTGCTGCGCCGGTACCGCGAGGACCCGCCGTTCGCCCGGCTCGCCGACGCCGTCGCCGCCGGGCTCGGGCTCGTCGTCCTGGAGGTCTCCCCGCGCGCGGGGATGGCCGTGACGGCCGCCGAGGACTCGGTGTTCGCCGTCCGCATGGGCGACTACGCGCGCAGGACCGCCGCGGACTCCACCGACCGCTTCCTGCACGGTCTCGCCCATCTCGCCGTCGCCGCGCTGGCCTTCCCGCGCCCCGAGGACCTCGCCGACGACGGATACATCGGCCGGGTCACGGTCAACGGAGTGGACGCTTTCGTGCGCCAGGCCTGCCACCGCCTGGAGGAGCGCGCCGAGGAGCAGGGCGAGAACACCGACCCGCAGACCGACACCCCCGGCCTCGAGGCCGCCTGGCGGATCTGGGCACGGCGCAGCTCGACGGGCGCCACCAAGGACGCCCGCCGCCTCGCCGGGTCGACCACCGGGATCATCGGCAAGGCCGTCGGGTTCCTCACCGACTCCGGGTTCCTGCAGCGCACGGGCGACGACTCCGGGGGCACGTACCGCACCACCGCCCGCTATCAGCTCCAGGTGCGCGACATGGCGGGCGGCGCCGCCATGGCCGAGCTCCTGGAGCTCGGCGTCGTGCCCGTCACGGACGGGTCCGCGACCCTGTTGCCCCCCGACGAGACCGACGACCTGGAGCTGGCCGCCGACGCGGGCCTGCCCTTCCACTCCTGACGTCCCGACCCACCCCGCATCGCAAAAATCCTGCTGTTCCGCACGACTTACGACGAGAGTCCGCCGCCATGTACGAGCTGTCCCGGGTCCGCCTCTACTCCATCGGCCCCGCCGGTGCGCGCTACGCCGACACCGTGCTTGACCTGCGCGGCGTCGGCGCGGAGGTGCCCGACCCCGCGCCCGCACAGGCGGAGTTCTTCGAGGAGGAGCCGACCGGGCCGCCGCGCCGCCCCGCACCCGCGGGCGTGCTCTTCCTGGAGAACGGCGGCGGCAAGTCCGTCCTGCTCAAGCTGATCTTCTCGGTGATGCTGCCGGGCCACCGGAACACGCTGGGCGGCGCGAGCTCCGGAGTGCTGCGGAAGTTCCTGCTCGCGGACGACTGCGGGCACGTCGCGCTGGAGTGGCAGCACACGCTGACCGGTGAGTGCGTCGTCGTCGGCAAGGTCAGCGAATGGCGCGGGCGCCAGGTCTCGAACGACCCGCGGAAGTTCGCCGAGGCGTGGTACTCCTTCCGGCCAGGACCCGGGATGAGCCTGGACTCGCTGCCGGTCGCCGAGTCCACCGCCGTACGGCCGTCCGTGGAGGGCGTGTCGGGCGCGCAGGGCCGTCGGCGCACCATGAAGGGCTTCCGGGACGCGCTGACCGAGGCGGGCAAGGCGTACCCCCACCTCGAAGTGCACTGGGAGGAGATCCACGACCGCTGGATCGAGCACCTCGGCGACCTGGGCCTCGACCCCGAACTCTTCCGATACCAGCGGGAGATGAACGCCGACGAGGGTGAGGCCGCGGGCCTCTTCGCGGTCAAGAAGGACTCCGACTTCACCGACCTGCTGCTGCGCGCCGTCACGGACACACGGGACACGGACGGTCTCGCCGACCTCGTGCACGGCTTCGGCAACAAGCTGGGCCGCCGCTCCGAACTCATCGCCGAGCGGGAGTTCACCGCGGGCTCCGTCGATCTGCTCGGGCGGATCGTCGACGCCGCCGACACGCGCTCACGCGCGCGTGACGTGCACGCGGGAGCCGAGCGGCGCACCCGGACACTCGCCCGCCGCCTCTCCGCGCGGGGGGTCGCCGAGCGGGGCCGCGCCGGGGAGCTCTCTGAGCGGGTCACCGCCGCCGCGCACACCGTCACCACGGCGGAGGAGGCACGCGGCAGGTCCGCGCTGATCTCCGCGGAACTCGCCTTCCGGCACGCCTCGTTGGCGCTCACCGTCGCCGAGAAGGCCGCCGCCGCGCAGCGCCGCGAGCTCGCGGACGCGCGCCAGCTGCACGCCGCCTGGCAGGCGGCCGAAGCCGTCCTGCGCCACCGCGCCGCAGCCGACCGCTCCGCGCGCGTGGCCTCCGCGATCCTGGAGGCCGAGCGGGACGCGGCGCCCGCCCTTGCCGCACGCTCCAAGGCGGCGGGCGATCTCGTCCGGGTCCTGCACACCGCGGCCGAAGGCGCCGAGTCCCTCGCGAACGAAGAGGAGGAGCGCTCCGCCGCGCTCCAGGAGACCGGCGAGGCAGCCCACCGCGACGCCACCGTCGCCGCGACGGAGGCGCAGCGCGCCCGCAGCGAGGCCGGACACCTGCGCCAGCGCCTCGCCGAGGTCGAGCAGGAGACCGCGGAGGCGGTCCGCGCGGGCTGGCTGGACGACACCGCGCCGGACGCCGACCCGGCGCGCGCCGCGCTGGCCGCGAGCGACGCCGAGAAGACCGCGGCGGCCGCCTGGGACACCGCCCGCGAAACCTCCCTGCGCGCCACCGAACACGCCAAGGAGGCGGCCGCCGCCGAGGCCCGCGCCGAACTCACCGCGGCCCGCGCCTCGGACGCGGCGGACGCCGCCGAGCACGCGTACGACGCGGAACGCCGCGCCGCGGAGTCGATCGCCGAGGACGAGCGCCTCGCCGAGCTGCTCGGCCTGCCGGGAGCGAGCTCCCTGGGCGGGGTGCCGCTGCCCAGGAACAGCGCGGCTCCGGCCGGTGCGGACCCGGACACCCCCCGCGGGCCCGCGAGTTCCGGCATGGACGGGGAGACCGCCACTCGCCCCATCGCAGAAGGCCCTCTCTCCCTCGTCGAGCTGGACCGCAGCGCCGACGACCTGCGCACGCTCCTCGAGGACGGGGTCGCCTCCGCCGAGCGCCAGCTCTTCGAACTGCGCACCGCAGCCGCCGACGACTCCCGGATCCTGGGCGCCCTCGGTGACGGCGGACTCCTTCCGCCGGGACCCGACGTCCTGGCCACCGTCGAGTTCCTCGGCGAGCACGGCATCCCCGCACTGCCCGGCTGGCGCTACCTCGCGCAGGCCGTCGACCCCACCGACCACGCGCGCGTGCTCGCCGCCAGGCCCGAGCTGGTCGACGGCGTGGTCATCACCGACCCCGCCACCCACGCACGGGCCCGCGAAGCGCTCGCGGGCGCCGCCCTGCTGCCCCGCTCCGCGGTCGCCGTCGGCACCGCGGCCGCCCTCCTCGCGCCGACCCCCGGTACGGACGCACAGAGCGAGGACGTCTTCCTCGTACCGCCGAACCCCGCCATGCACGACGAGCACGCCGCCGACGAGGAGCGGACGACGCTGCGCGCGCGGGCGGCCCAGCGCGACGAGGAGATCAGGGCGCTCGCCGTCCGCCTCGCCAAGGACCGCGAGCTCGCCGCGCGGCTCGCCTCCTGGCGCGGCGGCTGCCCGGCCGGGCGCATCGAAGAGCTCGCCGTCGCCGCACGCAACGCCCGCGCCTTCGCCGAAGAGGCCGAGGCCGAGCTCGCCGAGGCCCGCACGGCCCGTGCCGAGGCCGACGAGGCGGCGGCCGAAGCGGCACGCGCGCGTGACGAGCGGCAGGAGGCCGCCCAGCGCGCGCGGCGCGTCGCCGACGCCCTCGCGGGCCTCGCCTTCCGGCTGCGCGAGCGCGCGGGCTGGCAGACCAAGCTGCGCGAACTCGCCGACGACGCCGTCGAGTCCGAGGCCCGCGCCCAGACCTGCCTCGACCGCGCCCGCGCCGCCGACGAGGACCGCCGCGCCGCCCAGCGCGCGGCCGACGACGCCCGCCGCACCGCGCGTGCCCTGCGTGCCGAGCGCGCGGAGATCGCGGGTGCTCCCGAGGACCTGCCCGAGGAGGCAGGCGCCCCCAAGACCTCGCTGCCCGCGCTCCGCGAGGCCTACCGCGCCGCGTCCCAGCTCTACGAAAAGGTCGGCGTCGGCGCCGACCTGCGCGCCGAACAGGCCCGCGCCGAGAGCGACGAGAGCGGCGCACTCGCCGAGCTCGACCGGCTCAGCAACAAGGTCCGCACCCGCGCCGCCCTGCTCCTCGAGGGCACGGACGGCTCCGACGGCCCGTCCCGGCAGGCCGCCTCCGCGCGCGCGGAGGCCCAGGTCCAGCTCATCGAGACCCGCGCCTCCGCCGCGAGCGAGCAGCTCGGACGGCTGCGCGGCGAGGCCGAGCGCCTCGCACCGCAGGACGGCGAGGCGCACACCGAGCTCCCCGAAGACCTCGTCCCCGTCGACGCCGAGCAGGCACAGACCCTCCTGCGCACCGCGACCACCGAACTGGCCGCCCACACCGACGCGTTGAGCCAGGCCAAGGAAGCCCACGCCACCCTCCTCCAGGCTCACCGTGCCACCGAGGACGCCGCCGGAGGCTTCGACGAGACGGCGGCCCTCCTGCGCGACCTGCTTCGCGATCAGCACCAGGACACCGAGGGCGCCGCGGCGGCCGAGGAGCCCGAGCCCTACCCCGGCAGCCTCGAAGAGGCCCGCCAGTCCGCGTCCGAGGCCCGGCGCTCCCTGCGCGGCTGCGCCGCCGACCTCTCCGCCGCCGAGGCCGCCGTCCGCGAGGCCAGCGACATCCTCGTACGCCACGCGAACTCCACCCGCTACGAACAGGTGCGCACCCCCGCACGCCAGCAGATCCGCGAACTGCCCGCGTCCGCGCTGCCGGAGCACGCCAAGAAGTGGGCCGACGCCTTCGCGCCCCGGCTGCGCGTGCTCACCGACGAGCTGGAGCAGCTCGAGCGCAACCGCGACAGCATCGTGGACCGCCTGCGCGGGCTCGTGGAGTCCTCGCTCGCCACGCTCCGCTCCGCCCAGCGCTTGTCGCAGCTGCCCGAGGGCCTGGGGGAGTGGTCGGGCCAGGAGTTCCTGCGCGTCCGCTTCGAGGAGCCCGACCAGGCGACGCTGACGGAGCGCCTCGGCGAGGTCATCGACGAGGCCACGCGGGCCGCGGTCAAGAAGAACTCCGACATGCGGCGGGACGGGATGTCGTTGCTCCTTCGCGGAGTTCAGGCCGCCCTGGAGCCGCGCGGCATCGCCGTCGAGATCCTCAAGCCGGACGCCGTGCTGCGCGCCGAGCGGGTGCCGGTCGGCCAGATGGGAGACGTCTTCTCCGGCGGCCAGCTGCTCACCGCCGCCATCGCGCTGTACTGCACGATGGCCGCCCTGCGCAGCAACGACCGGGGCCGCGACAAGCACCGGCACGCCGGCACGCTCTTCCTCGACAACCCCATCGGGCGCGCCAACGCCACGTATCTCCTGGAGCTCCAGCGGGCCGTGTCGGACGCGCTCGGCGTGCAGCTGCTGTACACCACCGGCCTGTTCGACACGACGGCACTGGCGGAGTTCCCGCTGGTCATCCGCCTGCGGAACGACGCGGACCTGCGCGCGGGCCTGAAGTACATCAGCGTCGAGGAGCACCTGCGGCCGGGGCTGCCGCAGCAGGACCCGGCCGAGGAGACGGTGCACGGGGAGATCACGGCGACGCGCATGTACAAGCGCCCCGCCACCGCCACCTCTTGAGCGCCCCGCGGTCACTCATGGCCCAGTCGGGCGGTCAGCCACGCATGGAACTGCCCGATGTGGTGCTCGGTCGGCACGAGCACCCCGCCCCCGCGGTAGGCGCGTGACGCCATCGCGGGCTGGGTGCGCTCGCAGGCCTCGAAGTCCTGTTCGTTGACCCGGTGGAAGAGCTCCACCGACTTGGTGAGGTCGACGCCGGACGCGACGACCTCGGGTGCGTACAGCCAGTCGCACTCGACGACCGTGCGGTCCTCGGCCAGCGGGAACATCCGGTGCAGGATCACGTGGTCGGGGACGAGGTTGACGAAGACGGTCGGCTTGATCGTGATCGCGTAGTAGCGGCGGTCCTGGTCCTCGGCGACCTCGGGGAGGCGGTCGAAGCCCGCGCTGCCGTCGACGGTGAAGCCGCTGACCTCCTCGCCGAACGAGGCACCGTGCCCCACGTAGTACTGGGCGGCGAACCCGTCGGCGAACTCCGGCAGGACGTCGGTCAGTTCGGGGTGGATGGTCGCGCAGTGGTAGCACTCCATGAAGTTCTCGACGATCAGCTTCCAGTTGGCGCGCACGTCGTACGTGACGCGCTTTCCGAGGGCGAGTCCTTCGGTTCCGTAGTGCTCGATGGACGCCGTGTCGCCCAGGCGCTCCACGGCCGCACCGATGACGCTCTCCTCGAAGGAGGGCGGTTCGTCGGCAAGACACACCCAGGCGTAGCCGAGCCACTCCCGCAGCGCGACCTTGACCAGGCCGTACGCGGTGCGGTCGACGTCGGGCATCTTCACCAGGTTCGGCGCGGCGATCAGCTTGCCGTCGAGGTCGTACGTCCAGGCGTGGTACGGGCATTGGAGGGCCCGGCGCACCTCGCCCGACTCCTGTGTGCACAGCCGGGCGCCGCGGTGGCGGCAGATGTTGAGGAACGCGCGCAGCTCTCCGGAGCGGGAGCGGGTGACAAGCACGCTCTCGCGGCCGATCTGGACGGTGCGGAAGGCGCCGGGCTTGTCGAGGTCGGCGGCGCGCACCGCGCAGAACCAGAGTGACTCGAAGACGCGCTCCTGTTCCTGGCGGAAGATCTCCGGGTCGGTGTAGAAGTGGCCCGGCAGCGTGGTCATCAGGCTGGCGGCCGACGGGGCCTCAGGGGTCGTCGTCACGGTGGCGTACTCCTCAAGCGGCTTCAGCGGCGGATGCGGGTCATCTTCGGGTCGAACAGCGGTTCTTCGGCGACCGTCGCGGAGACCTTCTCGCCGAAGTACTCGATGTGCACGCCCGTGCCCGCCTCCAGGGGCGGCAGCCACGCGTAGGCGACACAGCGGCCCAGCGTGTAGCCGTACGAGGCGCTGGTGACGTACCCGGCCCTGACCCCGTCGGCGTACACCGGCTCCTTGCCGAGGACCACGGCGGCCGGATCGTCGAGCAGCAGCGCGGTGAGTTTCCGCGTGGGCGAGCCGAGCCGTTCGAGCGCGGCACGGCCCACGAAGTCGCCTCGGTCCATGCGGACGGCGAAGCCGACACCCGCCTCGTAAGGGTCGTGCTCGGCGGTCATGTCGTGACCCCACGCGCGATACCCCTTCTCCAGGCGCAGGCTGTTGAACGCCGACCTACCGGCCGCGATCACGCCGTGCCGCTGCCCCGCGTCCCAGAGCGTGTCCCAGAGCCGAAGACCGGTGTCGGCGCTCGTGTAGAGCTCCCAGCCCAGCTCACCGACGTAACTCAGGCGCATCGCCGTCACCGGCACCTGGCCGATGTAGGTCTCCTTGGCCCTGAAGTAGCCGAACGCCTCGTGCGAGAAGTCGTCGCGCGTGAGCGGCTGGACGAGGTCGCGGGCGAGGGGGCCCCAGACACCGATGCAGCAGGTGCCCGACGTGATGTCCCGCAGGTGCACGTCGTCGGGGGCGTGGCGAAGGAGCCAGTCCAGGTCGGCCGGGCTGTTGGCGCCGACCTGGAAGCGGTCCGGGGCGAGCCGGGCCACCGTGAGGTCGGAGCGGATGCCGCCCGCCTCGTCCAGGAGGAGGGTGTACGTCACCGCACCGGGCTTCTTGGCCAGGTTGTTGGAGGTCATGCGCTGCAGGAAGGCGAGCGCACCGGGGCCTGACACCTCCAGGCGGCGCAGGGGAGTCATGTCGTAGAGGGCGACCTTCTCGCGGGTCGCCCTCGCCTCCGCCGCCGCGATGGGCGACCAGTGGCGGGCCGACCAGGCGTCGCGTCCGGGGACCTCGACGTCCGCGAGGAGCGGGGCGTTCGCCTCGTACCAGTGCGGACGCTCCCAGCCGCCGCCCTCCAGGAAGACGGCGCCCAACTCCTGCTGCCGGGCGTAGAAGGGGCTGACGCGCAGGGGCCGCGGCTGCTCCATGGGCTGCAGGGGGTGCAGGACGTCGTAGACCTCCACGAACTGCTGTGCACCGCGTTCGGCGACGTACGCGGGGGAGCGCTGGGCGTCCTCGAAGCGGGTGAGGTCGCAGTCGTGCACGTCGACGGAGGGCCGCCCGTCGACCATCCACTCGGCGACCGCCTTGGCCACGCCCGCGGAGTGCGTCACCCACACCGCCTCGGCCAGCCAGAAGCCGCGCAGCGCACGGGACTCGCCGAGGACCGGCATCCCGTCCGGGGTGAAGGAGAAGACGCCGTTGAAGCCCTCCGCGACGTCGGTGCCGCGCAAGGACGGCAGCAGCCAGCCGCAGTCCTCCCAACTCGGCGCGAAATCCTCCTCGGTGAAGGGGAACGAGGACGGCATCGCCGCGGATTCGTCGTACGCCGGGACCGTGAACGCGTCCACGGGCAGCGGACGATGGGCGTACGAGCCGATGCCGATCCGGTCGGTGTGCTCACGGAAGTACAGATCACGGTCCTGGAAGCGGAGGATCGGCTTCGAGGCTTCCGTACGCGGGTCGTTGACGCCCGCGAGCTCGGGCAGCGGCCCGGTCTTCGCGTACTGGTGGGCGAGCGGGAGGAGGGGTATGTCCACGCCGGCCATGCGCCCGATCACCGGACCCCAGAAGCCGGCCGCCGACACGACGTGGTCGGCGGGGAACGTGCCCCGGTCGGTGACGACGCCCGTGACGCGGCCCGCCTCCTGCTCCATGCCGGTGACCGTGTGCCGGTCGAGGAAACGCGCGCCACGCGCGTGTGCCCGCTCGATCTGCGCCCGGCAGGCGAGCACGGCGCGGGCGAGCCCGTCGTCGGGGGTGTGCAGGCCGCCGAGGACCTTGCTCTCGTCGAGGAGCGGCCACATCTCCTTGCACCGGGCGGGGCCGACGAGCTCCGCGCGGATGCCCCAGGACGCGGCGTATCCGGCCTTGCGGTGCAGGTCGGCCCAGCGCTCGGGCGTGGTGGCGAGTTCGAGGCCGCCGACGGGGTTGAAGCAGGACAGGCCGTCCACCTCCAGGGCCCCGAACTTCTCCACCGTGTACGTCGCGAAGGCGGTCAGGGTCTTGGACGGTCCTGTCTGGAAGACCAGGCCGGGGGCGTGCGACGTGGAGCCGCCGGGGGCGGGGAGCGGACCCTGTTCGAGGACCGTGACGTCGGTCCAGCCGCGGGCGGTCAGCTCGTCGGCCAGGGAGCAGCCGACGATGCCGGCGCCGATGACGACGACGCGGGGCGCGGGAGCGTCGGGCTGAGGCGCGGGGGCCTGGCCGCTCACAGGACCACCACCGAACGCAGGACCTCACCGCGGTGCATCCTGCCGAACGCCTCCTCGACCTGGTCGAGCGTGATCGTCTCGGAGACGAATGCGCCGAGGTCGAGCCTGCGGCTGAGGTACTGGTCGACGAGGATCGGGAAGTCACGGGTCGGCAGACAGTCGCCGTACCAGGACGACTTGAGGGCGCCGCCGCGCGAGAACAGGTCGATCAGCGGCAGATCGATCGTCATCTCGGGGTCGGGCACGCCCACCTGGACCAGCACACCCGCGTGATCGCGCATGTAGAAGGCCTGTTTGTACGTCGACGGGGTGCCGACCGCGTCGATCGCGACGTCGACCCCGAAGCCGCCGGTGAGCTCGCGGACCGCGTCGACCGGGTCCGTGCCACGGGAGTTGACGGTGTGCGTGGCGCCGAACCGGGTCGCCCCGTCGAGCTTGGCCTCGTCGATGTCGACGGCGATGACACGGCGTGCGCCGGCGAGGGATGCCCCGGCGATGGCGGCGTTGCCGACGCCGCCGCAGCCGATGACGGCCACGGTGTCGCCGCGGCCGACCCGGCCGGTGTTCACGGCGGCTCCGTAGCCGGCCATCACGCCGCAGCCGATGAGCCCGGCGGCCTCGGGGCGGGCCGCCGGGTCGACCTTCACGGCCTGCCCCGCGGCGACCAGGGTCTTCTCGGCGAAGGCGCCGATGCCGAGGGCGGGGCTCAAGGGGGTGCCGTCCAGGAGGGTCATGGGCCGAGCGGCGTTGCGTGAGTCGAAGCAGTACCAGGGGCGGCCGCGCAGACAGGAGCGGCAGGCTCCGCAGGGGGCGCGCCAGGCGAGGACCACATAGTCGCCGGGGGCGAGATCGGTGACGTCGGCGCCGATGGCCTCGATGGTGCCCGCGGCCTCATGGCCGAGCAGGAACGGGAAGTCGTCGTTGATCGCGCCTTCCCGGTAGTGCAGATCCGTGTGGCAGACCCCGCAGGCCTGCACGGAGACAAGTACCTCTCCCGGTCCGGGATCTGGCACGACGATCGTCTGCACCTCGACGGGTGCGCCCTTTTTCATGGCGACGACGGCACGGACCTCGTGTGGCACGGCCAGGCTCCTTCTGTTGCGCACTGCACGACGGGTTGCGCTATGAGAGACATAGTGGGAACGCCATCAAGAGGCCGTCAAGGGGTGGGAGTTAACCCTTGGCAAATCGCCTGGGCACAGCGAAACGCGATCGACACACGACCGGGGGCGCAGGCTGAAACGCGACGAGGGCGGAGCCAGGAATCCCTGGCTCCGCCCTCGTGTCAGGCGTCTGGTGGCGCCCCGTCAGAAGCCGTAGCCCATCCGCCGCGACAGCTCCACGGCCGCGGCGACCGTGCGCTTGGCGAGCTCGGTGAGCCGGTCCTCGGTCAGCCGGTACACGGGCCCCGACGCGCTGAGCGCCCCGATCACCTTGCCGTCGTGCGCGCGCACCGGCGCGGCGACGGCGGCAAGGCCCACCTCCAGCTCCTCCACGGCGATGGCGAACCCCTGCTCGACGACGGTCTCCAGCTCGCCGCGCAGCGCCACCGTCCCGGTCACGGTGTGCTCGGTCAGGCGCGGCAGCGTCCGCGCGATCAGGCCCTCGCGCAGCGTCGTCGGCAGATGGGCCAGCAGGATCTTGCCGCTCGATGTGGCGTGCAGCGGGGTGCGCCTGCCCAGCCAGTTCTGCGCGGTCACGGAGGCGGGGCCGCGGGCCTGCATGATGTTGACCGCGGCGTCGTCGTCCAGGATCGCGATGTTGACCGTCTCGCCCAGCTCGTCGGCGAGGTCGCGGCAGACCGGGCCGCCCTCCTGGGAGATGTCCAGACGCACTGCCGCCGCCCCCGCGAGGCGCAGTACGCCAGCCCCCAGGAAGTACTTCCCGCGGTCCTTGGCCTGGCCCACCAGGCCCCGGTTCTCCAGGACGCCGAGCAGCCGGAAGGCCGTCGACTTGTGCACCCCCAACTCGTCGGCGATCTCGGTGACCCCGGCCTCGCCGAGCCGGGCGAGTATCTCCAGGACGCTGACCGCGCGGTCCACGGACTGGACAGATCCCGGGGCCGCCTTCGGCTGCTTCTCGCGCGACTCGGGCTGGTCATCGGGTCGGTTCTCGCGCGGATCCTCGTTCTGATCAGGCTGTTTCCGCGTGCCGGTCATATCTCAACTCTCACCACCTCGCGGCCTGTTGAAGCCGCATCTTCGGGAAGCCCTTGACGCGGCGGGCTTTCCGACCGGATTCTGTTGCGCATAGCGCTCCCTCGTGCGCCATGCGAAACATCATGTTACCGAAGGGTCCTGGGCCGAGAAGGTGTCAGGGCCGGGCCGAGAGAGATCAAGAGGGGGGCCCAATGATTCCCGTCTGCCGCCTTGAAGACCTCCCCGCGGGCGAATCCGTCCGTGTCGACACCACACCGCCCATCGCGGTGTTCAACGCCGACGGCGAGATCTACGCCATCGACGACACCTGCAGCCACCAGGACGCCTCTCTCTCCGAGGGGTGGCTCGAGGGCTGTCTGGTCGAATGCCCGCTCCACGCCGCCTCATTCGATCTCCGCACCGGGCGGCCGACCTGCCTGCCCGCCCGCCGCGCCGTGCGCACCCACCGGGTGAGCGTCGACGACGGCACGATCCACGTCCACCTCGTGGCCGAGGAGGGTTCCGCCGCATGAGGACCATCACCGTGGTGGGCGCCTCGCTCGCCGGGCTCTACGCGGCGCGCGAGCTGCGCGCCCAGGGATACGACGGACGGCTCGTGATCATCGGTGCCGAGCCGCACCCACCGTACGACAGGCCGCCGCTGTCCAAGGACTTCCTCACCGGCAAGGCCGACGAGGACCAACTCGCCCTGTCCGACGCCGAGGAGACGGACGAACTCGCCGCCGAATGGCTGCTCGGGGTGCGCGCCCGCGCCCTGGACGCGCGGGGCCGCACCGTGCTCCTGGAGGACGGCAGGACCGTCGCGAGCGACGGGGTGGTCATCGCGACCGGGGCCTGTGCGCGCCGCCTGCCGGGTCCGTCCCTGGCGGGGGTGCACACCCTGCGCACCCTGTGCGACGCCCGCGCCCTGCGCGCGGACCTCGCCGCCTGGCCGCAGCGGGTCGTCGTGATCGGCGGCGGCTTCATCGGCGCCGAGACCGCGTCCTCGTGCGTGGCGCTCGGGCACGACGTGACGGTCGTCGAGGCCGCCCCGCTGCCGCTGCTCCCGCAACTGGGCGCGGACATGGCGGCGGTGTGCGCCGGACTGCACGCGCGCGGGGGAGCGGAGCTCGTGACGGGCACCGGTGTCGCCGCGCTGCACGGCGACGCGACCGTGCGCGCGGTGGAGCTCGCCGACGGCCGCATGCTCCCCGCCGATGTGGTCGTCGTCGGGATCGGCGCCACCCCCAACACCGGCTGGCTCGCGGGCTCGACCCTCGCCCTGGACGACGGCGTGCTCTGCGACGACGGCTGTGTCACCGCTCTTCCGCACGTGGTCGCCGTGGGCGATGTCGCCCGCGTCGGCGCCGCACGCGCCGAACACTGGACGAGCGCCACGGAGCAACCCCGCGTCGCCGTACGCAACTTGCTGGCCGGCCACACCGCCGAGACCGTGCGCCCGCTGCCGTACTTCTGGTCCGATCAGTACGGCTCCCGCATCCAGTTCGCGGGGCGGCGGCGCGCCGACGACACCGTGCGCCTCGTCGAAGGCTCACCGGAGGAAGGCAGTTTCCTCGCCGCGTACGAGCGGGAGGGGCACACCACGGCGGTCCTCGCGGTGGACCGGCCGCGCCCGTTCACGCGGATGCGGCGCGGGCTGCTGGCCGCGGTGCCTGTCGCGGCCTGAATCCCGGTGCGGGTGTCCGCGCCGGTGTGCTCCCGGCGGGCCGAGTGCCCCTAGGAGTGCGACAGTCGAGTACCCCTAGGAGTGCGACAACTGGCCGGCTCCGCCGCGCCGTCGTATGCGTTCCTCGCTCCGTGCCGCCGTCCGTGCCTGCCGACGGGACCGGCGCCGCTCGCGCCGCAGCTGCCGCGCCGTGCTGCTCGGCACCGACACCACGCCGTGCCGCTGGTTCCACACCTGGCGGGTCACCCAGACGTCCAGGACGCCCCAGGTGGCGACGACGGTGCTGGCCACGCTGCTCAGCACCATCGGGAAGGACAGCCAGGATCCGGCCAGCGCACACAGGAACGCCGTCATCGCCTGTATCAGGGTCAGCGCCACGATGATCACGGCTCGCACCGCGGCCGTACGCACCGGATCGGGCAGGCGTCGTCTGCGCGCCGGCTCCTCGATCCACAACTCCCTGCGGTCCTCGTCGGACTGACGCCTGGATGTCTCGTGCTCATCCCCGGTCGTCCTCCGACGCTCTGCCGTGCCCATCAACTCGTCACTCCCCCGGTGCCCCACGGGCCGTTCGATGAGATGTCGGCGGACCCGACTCCCCAGTGGCTGCCCGGTATACGCGGCTTTATGTCACCTGGGTACGGCATGCGGTCCCCTGGCGTCCGCTGTCCCCCAACTCCCGTACTGAAGGACGTACGAGAGGCCCGGAAGATTCCCGCCCGGTTCGGAAAAGCGAAGAGATCCGGCCAACTGGAGGGATGGGCAAGGAGGAATGTGCCGAGTGGCATGTGCCACACGCGGGATGCAATCTCCCGAATTGGAGGGACAACTGGGGACGTCCCTTTTGCGTCACGGCTGAAATCCGTCCGGACGTGCCTTCGAGTTGCTCCTGGGTCAGTAGTAGGCTCACGCCGTTTGTTGACGCACATGTGTGCCCCTGGCCATAGCGCGGCCGCAGGGGGCCGATCTGGGGGAGGCCATGCGCTTTCGCGGGAAGTCCATCCGCCGGAAGATCGTGGCATTGCTGCTGGTGCCGCTCATTTCCCTGACCGCGATGTGGGGTTTTGCCACCTACCTCACCGGTCAGTCGGCCAAAGACCTCATCGACGTCTCGAACGTCGTCGACAAGATCGGGTACCCGATCGAGGACACCGCCCGGGTCGTCCAGCAGGAACGCCGCCAGACCCTCGTCTACCTCGCCGACCCCCGCGCCTCCGACGCGCTCGCGGCCCTGCGCCGCAGCCGCACGGCCACCGATGACATGGTCGCCAAGGTCGTGGACAACGCCGCGCACCCGGACGTGCGGGACGAGGTCACCGGACAGTCGGCGGACCGCCTCGCCTCCCTCCTCGACTCCTTCGAAGGCATCGAGTCGCTGCGCCGCACGGTCGAGGAAGGCACGATCACCCGCGCCGGCGCGCTGAAGATGTACACGAAGCTGATCGACCCCTGCTACGGCTTCCTGATGACCCTCCACGGTCTCGACGACGTGACGATGGACCAGCAGGGCCGGGCGCTCGTCGGGGTGACCCGCGCGCGTGAACTGCTCTCCCGCGAGGACGCGTTGCTCGGTTCCGCACTCGTCGCGCGCCGGCTCACCAAGACCGAGATCCGGGAGATAGCCGATCTCAGGGCCCAGCGCACGCTGCTGTACGAGGTCAACCTTGCGCAGCTGCCCGAGGACGAACGCGCCGGCTACGAGCGCTACTGGAACGGTGCGCAGACGACCGAGCTGAGGGCCGCGGAGAAGGCCGTCGTCGAGTCCGCGCCCGGCACCCCGCGCGCCATCACGTCGGCACGCTGGGACGCCGCTTCGGGCAAGGCGCTCAAGGACCTCGCCGAGCGCGACAAGGCGGCGGGCGACCGCTTCCAGGACCGCGTCGAGCCGGTGGCCGTCGGCGTCATCGTGCGCGTCGCCGTGGCGGGCGTGTTCGGTCTGCTCGCCCTGCTGTTCTCGGTCTTCATGTCCGTACGGATCGGCAGCAGCCTCATCCGTGACCTGCGCCGCATGCGCCTGGAGGCCCACGAGGCGTCCGGCGTCCGGCTGCCCGGCGTGCTGCGCCGCCTGGCTGCGGGCGAACAGGTCGACGTGGAGACCGAGGCACCGCGTCTGACGTACGAGAAGGACGAGATCGGCCAGGTCGGCCAGGCGCTCAACACCCTCCAGCGCGCCGCGGTCGAGGCCACCGTCAAACAGGCCGACCTGCGCCGCGGCGTCTCCGAGGTGTTCGTCAACCTCGCACGGCGCAGCCAGGTGCTCCTGCACAAGCAGCTCACCCTGCTCGACACGATGGAGCGCAGGACCGAGGACACCGACGAACTCGCCGACCTCTTCCGCCTCGACCACCTCACCACGCGCATGCGGCGGCACGCCGAGGGCCTCGTGATCCTCTCCGGCGCCGCCCCCTCCCGGCAGTGGCGCAAGCCCGTCCAGCTCATGGACGTCGTCCGCGCGGCCGTCGCCGAGGTCGAGGACTACGAACGCATCGAGGTGCGCCGCCTGCCGCGCATCGCCGTCACCGGGCCCGCGGTCGCCGACCTCACCCACCTGATGGCCGAACTCCTGGAGAACGCCACGGTGTTCTCGCCCCCGCACACCGCGGTGCAGGTCCTCGGGGAGCACGTCGCCAACGGCTTCACCCTGGAGATCCACGACCGGGGCCTCGGCATGGCGGCCGACGCGCTCCTGGACGCCAACCTCCGCCTCGCGGAGACCCCGGAGTTCGAGCTCTCCGACACCGACCGCCTGGGCCTCTTCGTGGTGAGCCGCCTCGCCCAGCGCCAGCGCGTGCGTGTCTCCTTGCAGCCCTCTCCGTACGGCGGGACCACCGCCGTCGTGTTCATCCCCGAGACGCTGCTCACGGACGACGTACCGGACACGAACGGCATCGGGTTCCGTCTCGACCGGCCGCAGCCCAAGGAGGCCCTGGGCCGCGACACCGCGGGCGACAAGCAGGCCGCGCTCGGCCAGGTGCCCGTGCAGCTGCCGGGTCTTCCCGCATCCCTCCTCGACGGTCCCGTCGAGCTGGAGGCGCCGGTCGGCATGGCGGGCCTCGACCCCTTCCCTGGCGCGCTCGGCGACCTCGGCGACGACGACAGCGAACGCGGCGGACTCTTCCGCCCGCGCCGCCGCACGGCCGGCGTCCAGGGTGACGAACAGCACCAGCAGGCCCGCGACGAGCGGGAGACGGGCGAGCGCGAGCCGACCCGCCCCGGCGACCTGCCCTCGCGAAGCAGCGGCAGCGGCATCAGCAGCGGCGGCAAGGGCGACAGCCGAGGCTTCGGCGACCCCGTCGACGACGCGCCCCCCGCGGACCCCGTCGAGCTGCCCCGCCGCAGGACCCCCAAGCTGGTCTCCTCGCACGGCCGCCCCGTGACGCACAACAGGCCGCGAGGCGCGGCGGAGGACGACGACGCGGCACCGGAGCGCCCCGAGCGCCCCGCGCGCTCCCAGGCCCCCGCGGGACGCCCTCAGGGCGGCGCAGTGGACCGGGACCGCGGCACCGCGGCCGAGCCCATCGACCTGCCGCGCCGCCCCGAGCCGCAGTCCGCCTGGCCCGACCTCTCCCCGCCGCACCGCGACGTCACCGCGGCCGACGCACCGCCGGACCTGCCGAGGCGCAGCCGGCGTACGGAGTCCACGCGTACGGAAGCTCCGCGCACGGAGGTCTCGCGCACGGAGACCGAGCCCCGCGCCCCCCAGGCGCCGGCGCCCACCACCGCCCCCGGCGGACTGCCCCGGCGCGTCCGCCAGGCCAATCTCGCCCCACAGTTGAAGGACGGGCCGGACCAACGCACGGAACGCGACTCGGCCCCGGCCACGACCAGGCCGGAGGAGCGCGACGCCGACGAGGTACGCAGCCGGATGGCTTCGCTCCAGCGTGGCTGGCGGCGCGGCCGTGAAGAGAACGCCGCGGGCGAAGACGCCCAGGGCGGCACAGCACCAGGAACGACATCTGAGGGGGACGGTCGATGACCGCACCGAAGGCCGACGCACGTACCGCCGCATCCGGGGCAACGGGAGAGCTGAACTGGCTCCTCGACGACCTGGTGCAGCGGGTCGCCAGCATCCGCAAGGCGCTCGTGCTCTCCGGCGACGGCCTGCCCACCGGCGTATCGAAGGATCTGACCAGGGAGGACAGCGAGCACCTCGCGGCTGTCGCCTCCGGCTTCCACAGCCTTGCCAAGGGCGTCGGACGCCACTTCGAGGCGGGCAGGGTCCGCCAGACCGTGGTCGAGCTCGACGACGCCTTCCTGTTCGTCACGGCCGCGGGTGACGGCAGCTGTCTCGCCGTCCTCTCGGACGCGGACTCCGACGTAGGTCTGGTCGCCTACGAAATGACGCTGCTGGTCAAGAGGGTGGGTGTGCATCTGGGTACGGCGCCGCGCACCGACCTGCCCACGGGAGGGTAGCGGGAGGGTATGAGCGAAGACGGGCAAGGGACACAGGGGACGCATCGCTGGTTCGACGACGACGCCGGGCCCGTGGTGCGGCCGTATGCCATGACGCGCGGCCGGACCACCAGTCCGGCCCAGCACCGCCTCGATCTGATCGCGGTGGTCATCGCGGAGGCCCGTGCCGGTGACCCGGAGGCGGACCGGACGCTGTCCCCGGAGCACGTGGACATCGTCGGGCTCTGCCGTGACAGCCCCCAGTCGGTCGCCGAACTGGCGGCCGAGCTGGACCTCCCCATCGGCGTGATCCGCGTCCTCATCGGCGATCTCGTCGACGACGAACTGGTGCACGTGACACGTCCCGTACCCCCCGCGGAACTGCCGGACGAGAGTATTCTGCGCGACGTGATCAACGGCCTCCGGGCGCTCTGAACAGCGCGGAAGCGGGGAGAGACGTGACTGGCTGGCAGTTCTGGGTCGACAGGGGCGGCACCTTCACGGACATCGTCGCGCGGCGTCCCGACGGGCGGCTGCTCACGCACAAACTCCTGTCGGACAACCCGTCCCGCTACGCCGACGCGGCCGTCGCGGGCATCCGTGAACTCCTGGGCGCCGCCCCCGGTGTCCCGGGCGACACGGCGGACGTCCCCGTCGATTCCGTCCGCATGGGCACCACCGTCGCCACCAACGCCCTCCTGGAGCGCAAGGGTGAGCCCACCGCCCTGGTGATCACCCGCGGCTTCGGCGACGCCCTGCGCATCGCCTACCAGAACCGTCCGCACATCTTCGCCCGCGAGATCGTCCTCCCGGAGCTCCTGTACGACCGGGTCATCGAGGTGGACGAACGTGTCACCGCCGAGGGCGAGGTCCTGCGGGCACCCGACCTGGAGCAGCTCGCCGGGCCGCTGCGCCAGGCCTACGAAGACGGCATCCGGGCCGTCGCTGTGGTCTGCATGCACAGTCATCTGCACCCCGCCCATGAGCGGGCCATTGCCGAGCTCGCCGAGCGCACCGGCTTTCCGCAGGTCTCGCTCTCCAGCGAGGTCAGCCCGCTGATGAAGCTGGTCCCGCGTGGCGACACGGCGGTCGTCGACGCCTACCTGTCACCCGTCCTGCACCGCTATGTGCAGCACGTCGCGGATGAACTCCGGGGCGTGCGGCTGATGTTCATGCAGTCGAACGGCGGCCTCACCGAAGCGGGCACGTTCCGCGGCAAGGACGCGATCCTGTCCGGGCCCGCGGGCGGCATCGTCGGCATGGCCCGCATGTCGCACCGCGCGGGCTTCGACCGTGTCATCGGCTTCGACATGGGCGGCACGTCCACGGACGTGTCGCACTACGCGGGCGAGTACGAGCGGGTGTTCACCACGCAGCTCGCGGGCGTGCGGCTGCGCGCGCCGATGCTGGACATCCACACCGTCGCGGCCGGCGGCGGCTCCGTGCTGCACTTCGACGGCAGCCGCTACCGCGTGGGCCCCGACTCGGCGGGCGCCACTCCGGGCCCGGCGAGCTACGGAGGAGGCGGCCCGCTCACCGTCACCGACGCCAACGTCGCCCTCGGGCGCATCCAACCCGCCCACTTCCCCCGGGTGTTCGGGCCGGACGGCGACCAGCCGCTCGACGGGAACCTCGTGCGCGACCGTTTCGCCGCGCTGGCCCGCGACATCAGGGAGCACACCGGCGACGACCGCACGCCGGAGCAGGTCGCCGAGGGCTATCTGCAGATCGCCGTCGCCAACATCGCGGCCGCCGTCAAGCGCATCTCGGTCCAGAAGGGCCACGACGTCACCCGCTACGCCCTCACGACGTTCGGCGGCGCGGGCGGCCAGCACGCCTGCATGGTCGCCGACTCGCTGGGCATCCGCACCGTCCTCGTACCGCCGATGGCGGGGGTGCTCTCCGCGCTCGGTATCGGCCTCGCCGACACCACCGCGATGCGCGAGCAGTCCGTGGAGGCCCGCCTCGAACCGTCCGCGATGGAGCGCGTCCTGAAGACCGCCGACGACCTGGAAGAGGCGGCCCGCGCCGAACTCCTGGCCGAGGACGTGCCCGAGGACCGCATCCGTGTCACACGCCGTGCCCAGCTGCGCTACGACGGCACCGACACGACGCTCACCGTGGAGCTCACGGAGCCGGACAGCATGATCCGCGTCTTCGAGGAACGCCACCGCACCACCTACTCCTTCACCCTGGACCGCCCCGTCGTCGTCGAAGCCCTCTCCGTGGAGGCCACCGGCCTGACCGAGCAGCCCGACCTCTCCGTGCTCGCCGGTGACGTGCGCCGAGGCGATCCGCAGACCGTCAGCCTGCACACGGGCGGCGCCTGGCGCGACGTGCTCCTGCACCGCCGCGACGAGCTGCCGCCCGGCGAGACCGTCGACGGGCCCGCGATCATCACCGAGGCAGGCGCCACGACGGTCGTGGACGACGGCTGGCAGGCGGCCATGACACGTGAGGGGCACCTGGTCATGGAACGCGTGGCGGTGCCGGAAGGTTCCGAGGCGAGCACCGCTGCCGACCCCGTCCTCCTCGAAGTCTTCAACAACCTCTTCATGTCGATCGCCGAACAGATGGGCGCCCGCCTGGAGTCCACCGCCCAGTCGGTGAACATCAAGGAGCGGCTCGACTTCTCCTGCGCGCTCTTCGACCCGGACGGCAACCTCGTCGCCAACGCCCCGCACATCCCCGTGCACCTGGGCTCGATGGGCACCAGCGTGAAGGAGGTGATCCAGCGCCGGGGCAGCGGCATGCGCCCCGGGGACACCTACGCGGTCAACGACCCGTACCACGGGGGGACGCACCTCCCGGACGTCACCGTCATCACGCCGGTGTTCGGCACCTCGGGGGAGCGGGACACCTCGGGGAAGCAGGATCCCTCGCGGGAGGAGATCCTCTTCTACGTGGCTTCGCGCGGGCACCACGCCGAGATCGGCGGCATCGCCCCCGGCTCCATGCCGGCGAACAGCCGCACCATCGAGGAGGAGGGCATCCTCTTCGACAACTGGCTGCTCGTGGAGGGCGGCCGCTTCCGCGAGGCCGAGACCCTGAGCCTGCTCACCGACGCCCCGTACCCCTCCCGCAACCCGGCCACCAACCTCGCCGACCTGCGCGCCCAGATCGCCGCCAACCAGAAGGGCGTCGACGAAGTCGCCCGCATGATCGAGAACTTCGGGCTCGACGTCGTCCAGGCGTACATGAGGCACGTACAGGACAACGCCGAGGAAGCGGTGCGCCGCGTCATCGACGCCCTGGAAGAGGGCGAGTTCGCCTATCCGACCGACTCGGGAGCCGTCATCCGGGTCCGTGTGTCGGTGGACCGCGAGGCCCGTTCGGCGACCATCGACTTCACCGGTACGTCCCCTCAGCTCGCCACGAACTTCAACGCGCCCTTCGCGGTGGTCAACGCCGCGGTCCTGTACGTCTTCCGCACTCTGGTGGCCGAGGACATCCCGCTCAACGACGGCTGCCTGCGCCCGCTGCGCATCGTCGTGCCGCCGGGCTCCCTGCTCGCCCCCGAGCCGCCGGCGGCCGTCGTCGCGGGGAACGTCGAGACCTCACAGGCCATCACCGGCGCCCTGTACGGCGCCCTGGGCGTCCAGGCCGAGGGCTCGGGGACGATGAACAACGTCACCTTCGGCAACGACCGCCACCAGTACTACGAGACGGTGGCCTCGGGATCCGGGGCGGGCGACGGCTTCGACGGGGCGTCCGTCGTCCAGACCCACATGACCAACTCCCGGCTCACGGACCCCGAAGTGCTCGAATTCCGCCTGCCGGTGCTGCTCGAGGAGTTCGCGGTGCGCCGGGGCAGCGGAGGCACCGGGACCTGGCACGGCGGGGACGGAGCGGTGCGCCGCATCCGCTTCCGCGAGCCGATGACGGTGTCCACGCTCTCGCAGCACCGCAGGGTGGCGCCGTACGGCATGGCGGGCGGCGGTCCCGGAGCGCTCGGCACGGGCCGCGTGGAGCGCGCCGACGGCAGCGTTCAGGCGCTGGAGGGCAGCGACTTCGCGGACGCGGGCCCCGGCGACGTACTCGTGATCGAAACCCCGGGCGGCGGCGGATACGGTCCGGCCCCGCGCGACACCCCGGCAACCAGCGACACCACTGACGCAACCGATCCAGGAGAAGCGAGCGATGATCTTCAAGCGTTCTGAGCGCGGCAAAGCCCCCGTCGAGCCGGTCACGCTGAAGATCCTGGTGGCGGGCGGCTTCGGCGTGGGCAAGACGACCCTCGTCGGCGCCGTCAGCGAGATCAAGCCGCTGCGCACCGAGGAGCTGCTCAGCGAGGCGGGCCGCCCGGTCGACGACACCAGCGGCGTCTCGGGCAAGCACACCACCACCGTCGCCATGGACTTCGGCCGGATCACGCTCCGCGAGGACCTCGTCCTCTACGTCTTCGGCACTCCCGGCCAGGACCGCTTCTGGTTCCTCTGGGACGAGCTGGCCACCGGAGCGCTCGGCGCCGTGGTCCTCGCCGACACCCGTCGCCTGGAGGACTGCTTCGCGGCCGTCGACTACTTCGAGCGCCGCTCCATACCCTTCGTCGTCGGCGTCAACTGCTTCGAGGGTGCCTCCCGTTACCCCGCCGACGCCGTGCGCCAGGCGCTCGACCTCGACCCCGGCGTCCCCGTGGTGATGTGCGACGCGCGCGAGCGGCAGTCCGTCAAGGAAGTGCTCATCGGCGTGGTCCAGCACGCGATGACGACCGCCGCCGCGGCCAGGGAGCCCGCGACCACGTGAACACCTGAGCGTGTGAACACCTGAAAACCACGGCCCGTACCCCCGCCGACCGGGGTACGGGCCGTGGTCATCCTCGGCTCGGCTCCCGGCTCAGCTCGCGCCGTCCTCGTGCCAGCCGAAGCTCCGCTCCACCGCCTTGTGCCAGTTGTGGTACTCGCGCTCGCGGGACTCCGTGTCCATCGCGGGCGTCCACGCGACGTCCTGCTGCCAGTGCGCCTTCAGCTCGTCCAGGTCGTTCCACACACCGGTCGCGAGCCCGGCGGCGTACGCGGCGCCCAGACATGTCGTCTCGGAGACCTTCGGCCGGATCACCGGCACCCCGAGGACGTCCGCCTGATGCTGCATCAGCAGATTGTTCTTGGTCATGCCGCCGTCCACCTTCAGGGTCCGCAGCTGCACCCCGGAGTCCTGGTACATGGCGTCGACGACCTCACGGGTCTGCCAGCTGGTCGCCTCCAGGACGGCGCGCGCCAGATGCGCCTTGGTCACGTACCGGGTGAGCCCGGTGACGACCCCGCGCGCGTCGGAGCGCCAGTAGGGCGCGAAGAGGCCGGAGAACGCGGGCACGATGTACGCGCCGCCGTTGTCGTCCACGCTCGCCGCCAGGGGCTCGATCTCGTCGGCGCTGCGGATGATGCCGAGCTGGTCGCGGAACCACTGCACCAGGGCGCCGGTGATGGCGATCGCGCCTTCGAGGCAGTAGACGGGCGCATCGGAGCCGATCTTGTAGCCCATGGTGGTGAGCAGCCCGTTCTTCGAGGGAACGGGCCGGTTACCGGTGTTGAGCAACAGGAAGCTGCCCGTTCCGTACGTGTTCTTGGCCGTCCCCGTTTCGTAGCAGGCCTGCCCGAAGATGGCCGCCTGCTGGTCGCCGAGGGCGGAGGCGACCGGCACTCCGGAGAGCTGTCCGACCGCCGTGCCGTAGACCTCGGCCGACGACCTGATCTCCGGCAGGATCGCCTCGGGGACGTTCATCGCGGCCAGGATCGACTGGTCCCACTGGAGGGTGGCCAGGTTCATCAGCATGGTGCGCCCGGCGTTGGTGACGTCCGTGACGTGCACGCCGCCCTCCGTGCCGCCGGTGAGGTTCCAGATCAGCCAGGAGTCGATCGTGCCGAAGGCTATCTCGCCGCGCTCGGCGCGGGCCCGCAGACCGGGCACGTTGTCGAGCAGCCAGGCCGCCTTGGGCCCGGAGAAGTAGCTGGCGAGGGGCAGCCCTGTCTGCTCCCGGAACCTGTCCTGGCCGTCCGCGCCGCCCAGTTCGTTGCAGAGCGCCGACGTCCGGGTGTCCTGCCAGACGATGGCGTTGTGCACGGGCTTGCCCGTGGCGCGGTCCCACAGGACCGTCGTCTCGCGCTGGTTGGTGATGCCGAGCGCGCTGACCTGGTCGGCGCGGAGCCCGGCCTTGGCGATCGCTCCCGCGACCACGGCCTGCACCTTGGACCAGATCTCGGTGGCGTCGTGCTCCACCCATCCCGGCTTCGGGAAGATCTGGCGGTGTTCGCGCTGGTCGACGGCGACGATCTCGCCCGCGTGGTTGAAGATGATGCAGCGGCTTGAGGTGGTGCCCTGGTCGATGGCGGCGACGAACTTCTCGGAGTTGTCCGGCATGGCTACCCCTTGAGTCAGAAGGCTACGTTGTAGATGAGGCCTGCGAGCGCTCCACCGATCAGGGGCCCGGCCACGGGGACCCAGGCGTAACTCCAGTCGGACGTCCCCTTGTTCGGGATCGGCAGGAACGTGTGCACGATGCGCGGGCCCAGGTCACGGGCAGGGTTGATGGCATAGCCGGTGGGCCCGCCGAGCGAGAGGCCGATGCCGACCACCAGGAACGCCACGATCAGCACGAGCGTGCCGGACTCGCCGAGGCCCTTGTTGAGGCCGAAGGCGAGCAGCGGAAGCACCAGGGCGATGGTCCCGATGACCTCGGTGAGGAGGTTGGCGACCGGGTTACGGATCTCGGGGATGGTCGAGAAGATGCCGAGGGTGGGCGTCGGCTGGTCCACGCTCCGGCCGTCGTTCGTCTTGCCGCGCGGGACGTTGGCGTTGAACTGCGCGAAATAGACGAGATACGCGAGTGCGGCGCCGAGCATGGCCCCGATCATCTGCCCGAGCACGTAGACCCAGACTTTGCCCCACTCGCCCGTGTCGACGGCGATGCCGAGCGTGACGGCGGGGTTGAGGTGACCGCCGGAGAGCGGCGCGGCGGTGTACGCGCCCGCCATCACGCCGAAGCCCCATCCGAAAGCGATGACGATCCATCCGGAGGCCTTGGCCTTCGAATAGTTCAAGGTGACGGCGGCGCATACGCCGGCGCCGAAGAGAATCAGGATCGCGGTGCCGATGATCTCACCGACGAAGATGTCCCCATTCGAGTACATGGCGGCTCCTAGGGCCTCGCCCGGGGCGGGTGGCCCCGGCTACTCCGTGCTGGGTGCGTTCCACGACTACTGCCTGGCCGTGCTCGGTGACTTCAGCCGAAGGCAGGGGTGTCCCGCGCCCCGCCCGGCTTCCATGGCGAGCGTGCCGTCGCAGTCGAATCGCCCAGAGGGGGATGACCCGCTGAACAGGCCCTTCGTGCAGACCCTTCGCGCGTACAGGGGCCCTGAATGGCGCGGAGCCGAAGTGCGGCGATGCCGACTGACACCGGAAGTGTTCACCGGTGGTGATGGAGCGTCAAGGTCGCGGACGGCAACGGTTAACCGGCGTGAGCGCTTCCCCCACGACACACCCCCGGCCTTCCCCCGTGACAAGCCGTACAGGACCGGTGACAGCACTCAGCGCACGGCGACGACCGAGGAACCGTGCCCGAAGAGACCTTGATTCGCGGTGATGCCCACGCGCGCCCCCGCCACCTGACGCGCCCCTGCCGTGCCCCTCAACTGCCAGGTCAGTTCGCACACTTGGGCAATGGCCTGAGCCGGAACGGCCTCTCCGAAGGAGGCGAGCCCGCCACTGGGGTTGACCGGTATGCGCCCGCCGGGAGCGGTCGCGCCCTCCCGCAGCAGCTTGGCCCCCTCTCCCTCGCCGCAGAGGCCCAGGTCCTCGTACCACTGCAGTTCGAGCGCCGTCGACAGGTCGTAGACCTCCGCGAAGGAGAGTTCGTCGGGCCCGATGCCCGCTTCTTCGTACGCCGCGCGTGCGATGGAGGCGCGGAACGTCCCGTCGGCCGGGTCCACGGCGACCGCGGAGTCCGTCGCGATGTCCGGCAGGTCGAGGACGGTGGTCGGATACGTCGGCGTCACCGTGGACACGGCCCGGATGCGCACCGGGCTGGTCGCGCCGCGGCGTCGCGCGAATTCCATGCTGGAGAGCACGAGCGCCGCGGCACCGTCGGAGGTCGCGCAGATGTCGAGCAGCCGCAAGGGGTCGGCGACGACGGCCGATGCGGCCACGTCATCGGCGGTGACGGTCTTTCGGTAGCGCGCGTTCGGATTGAGCGCCCCCGACGCCGCGTTCTTCACCTTGACCTGGGCGAAGTCCGCCAGCGTGTCGCCGTGCACCGCCATCCTGCGGCGGGCGTACAGGCCGAAGTACGTGGGGTTGGTGGCGCCCAGGACGCGGAACCGCAGCCAGTCGGGGTCGTCGTGCCGGTCGCCGCCCGCGGGCCGGAAGAACCCCTTGGGCGCGGCGTCGGCCCCGACCACCAGGACGACATCGGCGAGGCCCGCCAGGATCTGTGTACGTGCCGTGTTGATCGCCTGGGCCCCGGACGCGCACGCCGCGTACACGCTCGTGACCCGCGCGCCCTGCCAGCCGAGCGCCTTGGCGAAGGTCGCCCCGGCGACATATCCGGGATAGCCGCCGCGCACCGTGTCCGCGCCGACGATCGAGCCCACGTCGCGCCAGTCCACCCCGGCGTCGGCGAGCGCCGCGCGGGCCGCCGCGGTCCCGTACTCGATGAAGCTCCGGCCCCACTTGCCCCACGGGTGCATGCCCGCGCCGAGCACCGCCACCTCGCCGGTCATGCGTCCACCCCCACAGGCCGCCAGTGCCACGTCGTCCAGGTCGTCGCCGAGTCCTCGTCGGCCTCATCTGTCTCATCGGCCTCTTCGAGCACGCCGGGTACGACCTCCACCTCCATGCCGACCTCCAGGTCGGCGGTGGTGACCCCTGGAACCGCCTGGCCGAGCACCACCATGCGCTCCGCCTCCAGCTCCACTGCGATCAACGCGTAGGGCTGCCAGGGAAGTTCCGGATCGGAGGCGTAGGGTGCGGGCGGCCGGTAGCGGCTGTCCGTGTACGACCAGATGCGGCCGCGCGGGGAGAGCGGCACCTCGTCGAGGTCACCGCCCGAGCAGCCGGGATTGCGGCAGAAGCCGTCCTCGCGGGGGAAGAAGACACTGGCGCAGGCCGAGCAGCGTGTGCCCAGAAGGCGGAAGTTGTCTGCCTCCCCGGCGAACCAGTCGGCCACCACGGGAGTACGCGTACGCGACAAGGCTCCTCCACGACACTGGATCTGACGGAACGTCAGAAGTGTGCCACGGGCAACCGGATCGCGTCAGTAGTGCGGCACTCGCTACTTCCCGCCCAGCGAGCGGCGCGTCACGGGAAAGTCGAAGTAGGTGTCGGGGAAGAGCTCGGGCTTGTACGTGAAGTGCCACCACTCCTCGGGAAGGTTCGCGAAGCCGACCTTGGTCAGCGCGCCGCGCAGCAGATCGCGGTTGGCGCGCTGCTTCCCGGTGATCCGGGGGTCGTCCGTGTGGGAGAGGGTGTCGAAACAGTCGAAGCCCGTCCCCATGTCCACGGAGTTGTCCGGGAACCGCTCGGCCTGGGGCCCGAAGCAGGGCTTGAGCGCCTCGCCGGGGATGTACGGACGTGTCGGCAGGGCGGGCAGCTTCACGACCGTCAGATCGAGCGTCGAGCCGCGGCTGTGCCCGGACTTCGCCGCGATGTAGCCGTCCTCGAACAACCGCGACTTGTCGACATGGGGATAGAACTCCGCCTTCATGCGTACGTCGCCGAGGTCCTCGGCCCAGCGCACGAACTGGTCCACCGCCCGCTGCGGGCGGTAACAGTCGTACACCTTCAGGGAGTAGCCCTTGCGCAGCAGCGTGCGCTGAGCCTTGTGCAGTGCCTTCGCCGCGGGCTCCGTGAGGATGCACATCGGCTTCTTGTAGCCGTCGATGGGCTCGCCCACGAAGTTGTGCGGTGTGAAGTAGCGCATCTCCTGGATGATCGTCGGGTCGACGTCGCGCAACGCGACGAACTCATCCGGGGCCTTGGGTTCAGGCTTGGCGTGGGCGGGCGCGGGGGCGGCGGCCACGGCCACGAGGGCGGTGGCGGTGACGGCGAGATTCCGCAGGGCGGGGGCAAGTCCTGTCATGAACCCTGCATTTATCAGGATCCGGCCCCGGAGGGAAAGACCGTCACCGGAGTGATCGGACGGGTGATCGGATACAGTCCGCGGCGTGTCCGCCTCACAGCACCACGCCGACCCCGCATCACAGCACCACGCCGACCCCGCCCCGGGCTCCCACTGTTCGAGCTGCGGGACGCCCTACGGGGAGCACGGCTCCGCCTGGCCCCGCACCTGCGCGGCCTGCGGCACGGTGGCCTACCGCAATCCGCTGCCCGTAGCGGTGGCGGTGCAGCCCGTGTACGACACCAAGGGCACCGCCCTCGTCGTCGTGACCCGGACCATCGCCCCCGCGCGCGGGGGAGTGGCCCTGCCCGGAGGGTTCGTCGACGACCGGGAGGACTGGCGGGACGCCGTCGTCCGCGAGCTCAAGGAGGAGACCGGCATCAGCGCGGCGAGCCGCGACGTCCGCCTCGCGGAGGCGCTCAGCGCACCCGACGGATACCTGCTGCTCTTCGGGGTCCTGCCCGAGCGCCCGGTGGCCGAGCTGCCGGACCCCGCACCGACGGACGAGACCGAAGGCTGGCACCTGCTGCACCGCCCGGCCGAACTGGCCTTCCCGCTGCACACGTCGGTGGTGCGGGCCTGGTTCGAAGGGCGCTACATCTGAGGCTGCGGCAGCCCCCGCACCGTCACCGGCAGCCCGACCTCACCCGCGGCCTCCTCGCCGTCCCGGCCGTCCCGCTCGACCACCACACGCCCGCCGACCCACCGCGCGGCGAACCGCTCGATCTCCGGCTCCTCCCAGCCGTCACCCGCGTCCGCGACCACCAGGCCGCCGCCCGTACGCCCCGGGGCGGGCGCCCACACCTCCAGCTCGAGCCCGCCGTCGGCGCCCCGCACCGGCAGCACCCCGCCGGCCCGCGCGAGCACCGGGATCCGGGACAGCGGCGCCTCCAGGAGCACGTGGGCGGGGCCCTCGTACGCCTGGCCGGTCGCCGTGTCGTACCAACGTCCCGGTGGCAGCCGCACCGTACGGCGAACGGCCCCCGGCTCGAACACCGGCGCCACCAACAGACAGTCCCCGAGCAGGAACGCGTCCTCGCAGTCACGCAGCGCACGGTCCTCAGGATTGCCCCACCACAAGGGCCGCACATACGGCGTACCCGTACGCCGCGCCAGATGCGCGAGTGTCACGAAGTACGGCAGCAGCCGCCTGCGTTCGACGAGCGCCACGCGCGCGTGCTCGAGCACATCGGGACCGAACTCCCAGGGCTCCCTGCGCCCGGCCCGCAGCGCGGCATGCGTACGGAACAGCGGCAGACGCGAACCGAGCTGGAACCACCGCAGATACAGCTCCGGCGACGGGCTGCCGTCGAACCCGCCCACATCAGGACCCGAGTACGGCACACCGCACAGCCCCAGGCCGAGAACCAGCGACAGGGATGCCCGCAGACCCGGCCACCCCGTGGCCACATCCCCGGACCACGTCCCTCCGTAGCGCTGCATCCCCGCCCACCCGGAGCGCGAGAAGAGGAACGGCCGCTCCTGGGGATGCAGTTCGCACAGCCCTTCGTACCCGGCACGGGCCATGCCCAGGCCGTACACGTTGTGCGCCTCACGGTGGTCGCCACCGCGCCCCTCCAGGGCGTGCCGGGCCGAGCGGGGCAGCGTCGGCTCCCCGAAGGCGGCGAAGGACACCGGCTCGTTCATGTCGTGCCAGAAACCCGCGAACCCCTGGGCGAGCCGCTCCTTGTAGAGGCCGCCCCACCACGCCCGCACCCGCGCGTCCGTGAAGTCCGGATACACCGCCTGGCCCGGCCAGACGACCCCGTGCACCGTCCGCCCCGCGGCATCCCGCACGAAGGCGTCCGTCGCCCTGCCGCTGTCGTAGACCTCATTGCCCGGCTCGGCCTTCACGGCGGGGTCCACGATCGACACCAGACGTACGCCGTCAGCGAGCAACTCGTCGGCCAGCTGCGGCAGATGGGGATAGGTCTCCTTGTCGACGGTGAACACCTGATGCGCTTCGTAGTGATCGATGTCCAGATGGACCGCGTCCAGCGGCAGCCCCCGCTCCCGGTAGCCCGCGACGATCCGCCGCACCTCCTGCTCACCGCCGAAGCCCCACCGCGCGTGATGGTGCCCGAGCGCCCACGCGGGAGGCAGCGCGGGCGGCCCGGTGAGCGAGGCCCAGGTGTGCAGCACGCGCGCGGGGGTGCCCACGACGACCCAGCACCGCAGCGGCCCCCCGTCCATGCGCACCTCGCACGCACCCGCCCTGTCGTGCCCGGAACCGGCACCCTCCTCGCCCTCGCGCACCGTCACGGAGCCGTCCCACGTGTTGTCGTGGAACACCAGATGACAGCCGACGTCGGCCACCACGAGCTGCACGGGCATGGTGATGTACAAGGGACCGTCACCGGGCCCGAACGAGCCCCCCGGATCGGTGTTCCACATGCGATACGTCCCGTTCCGCAGCCGCGGCCCCCGCGCGCGGCCCCCCAGCCCGAAGAACCGCGCGTCCGCCGCCACTTGCGAGCGCTGCGACCAGTGCCCCGCGCCTCCGTCGACCGGCTCCCACCAGCGCGGCGGCAGATCGCGGCGCAGCATCAGGCCACCGGGCGTGCGCAGCTCCACGGCGCCGAGCCGCGAGACGACCACCGTCGCCCGCTCCGACACCACCCGCCAGCCGCCCTCCTTGTCCGGTTCGAGGACGGCCCGCGGGTCCGCCTCGGGGCTCCCGCTGACGAGCGCGTGCGAAGGATCGGGCTCCGCACCGTCCCAGCCCCAGAAGATGGCCCCGCCCGTCGTGACCCGCACCCGCAGCTCGGAACGGGCGAACCGCACCACCCCGCCGCCGGGCCCCGGCTCCACACCCGTCACCGGACCGGGCGTCCGCGCGCGCTCGACACCCCGGGGGGCGAGCCCGACCGCGTCCACCCGTCGCCTGCGCCAAGATGACCGCACCGCACGCAACCCCTGCGCCGTACCGACCAAGCTGACCGCCTTCATCGAACGCACCAGGTCACGACCGTTCATGCTGCTCACCCTGCCACCGAAGCAGCCGCGCGTGTGGATCGTTCAACTGCCGTTCACCTGGGGTGACGGCACATAGTCGCCACGCCGACTGTGTGAGGCACACCCTGGTGTCGAAATCGATCACGTGGCATCGTCCCTGTCAGCCGTGTCGCGCGCACAATCCAGCACGCGCGCACCACACACGCATACGACGCGTACAGTCCGGGAGCCGCCCCAATGTCCTCAGCGAACCCCTCGCCGCTCTGGCAGCCCGATCAGGAACGGATCGCCGCCGCGCAGGTCACGCGCTTCCAGGCCTGGGCCGCCGAACACCACGGAGCACCCGCCGACGGCGGCTACGCGGCACTGCACCGCTGGTCCGTGGACGAACTGGACACGTTCTGGAAAGCGGTCACCGACTGGTTCGAGGTGCGGTTCTCGACGCCCTACGCGCGCGTACTCGGCGACCGCTCGATGCCGGGTGCCGAGTGGTTCCCCGGAGCCACGCTGAACTACGCCGAACACGCACTGCGCGCCGCCGAAGACCCCACGCGCATGAGCGACCCGGCTCTCCTCCATGTTGACGAGACCCATGAGCCGGCCACCATGACCTGGGGCGAGCTGCGCCGCCAAGTCGGCTCCCTGGCGGCGGAGCTGCGCGGACTCGGCGTGCGCCCCGGAGACCGCGTCAGCGGCTACGTCCCCAACATCCCGCAGGCCGTCGTCGCCCTCCTGGCCACCGCGGCCGTCGGCGCCGTCTGGACCTCCTGCGCCCCGGACTTCGGCGCCCGCAGCGTCCTCGACCGCTTCCAGCAGGTCGAACCGGTCGTCCTGTTCACCGTCGACGGCTACCGCTACGGCGGCAAGGAGCACGACCGCCGCGACGCCGTCGCAGAGCTCCGCCGCGAACTGCCCACCCTGCGCGCCGTCGTCCACATCCCGCTCCTGGGCACCGAAGCCCCCGAAGGCGCCCTGGACTGGGCCGCCCTCACCGCATCGGACACGGCCCCCGTCTTCGAACCGGTCCCGTTCGACCACCCCCTGTGGGTGCTCTACTCGTCCGGCACGACGGGCCTGCCCAAGGCCATCGTCCAGTCCCAGGGCGGCATCCTCGTCGAACACCTCAAGCAGCTGGGCCTGCACTGCGACCTGGGCCCCGACGACCGCTTCTTCTGGTACACCTCCACCGGCTGGATGATGTGGAACTTCCTCGTCTCCGGCCTCCTCACCGGCACCACGATCGTCCTCTACGACGGCAGCCCCGGCTATCCCGACACCGGCGCCCAGTGGCGCATCGCCGAACGCACGAAGGCCACGCTCTTCGGCACATCGGCGGCGTACGTCATGGCTTGCCGCAAGGCGGGCGTGCACCCGGCCCGCGACTTCGACCTCTCCACCATCCAGTGCGTCGCCACCACGGGCTCCCCGCTGCCGCCCGACGGATTCCGCTGGCTGCACGACGAGTTCGAGGGCACCCCCGGCGGCCTCTGGATGGCCTCGGTCAGCGGCGGCACGGACGTCTGCTCCTGCTTCGCCGGAGCCGTACCGACCCTGCCCGTCCACATCGGCGAGCTCCAGGCCCCCGGCCTCGGCACGGACCTGCAGGCCTGGGACCCCCAGGGCAAGCCCCTCATCGGCGAGGTCGGCGAGCTCGTGGTCACCAACCCGATGCCGTCCATGCCCATCCACTTCTGGAACGACCCGGACGGCAGCCGCTACCACGACAGCTACTTCGACACCTACCCCGGCGTCTGGCGCCACGGCGACTGGATCACCGTGACCTCGCACGGCTCGGTCGTCATCCACGGCCGCTCCGACTCCACGCTCAACCGCCAAGGCGTACGCATGGGTTCGGCCGACATCTACGAAGCCGTCGAACGGCTCCCGGAGATCCGCGAATCCCTCGTCATCGGCGTCGAACAGCCCGACGGCGGCTACTGGATGCCCCTCTTCATCCACCTCGCCCCCGGCGCCACCCTCGACGACGGCCTCCGCGACCGCATCAAGCAGACGATCCGCGCACAGCTCTCCCCGCGCCACGTCCCCGACGAGGTCATCGAGGTCCCCGGCATCCCGCACACCCTCACCGGCAAGCGCATCGAGGTCCCGGTCAAGCGGCTGCTCCAGGGCACCGCACTGGACAAGGCGGTCAACCCCGGCTCGGTGGACAACCTCGACCTGCTCCGCTTCTACGAGGAACTGGCCCGCAAGCGCTCCTGATCCCCCGCCCCAGCGGCCGTTGTCAGTGCCCCCCATTACTCTGAGTGAGCATTGATCGACGGACCGCAGGGGGAACCATGGCTCGCACGCAACACACCACCATGCGACGCGCACTGCGCCGCGAAGTCGCCGGAACCATCGGCCTGTTGGCCGACGAGGACGACTTCGCGGCGATGCGCCGCTACCGCACCTTCACGTTCGACGACCACAAGACCTACCTCCGCCAGGCCGAAGGCCTCCTCAGGTCACTCGCGTCCGAGGGCGGACACACGACCATCGCGCTCTTCGACCCGGAGGAGTACGAGGAATACTGCGCAGAGGCCGGCCTGGACCCGGACGCCCCGGCAAGCCGCACCCGCTTCACCGCAGAGCTCGCCGCCATCGGGCCCACCGTGCCGTACGACGGCCAGCCCCTCTCCGCTCTCCTCCCCGACCTGGTCGACGAGGCGGTCCGCCAGGCCACCTGGGAGTACGCGACGATGCTCCTGGCCCGCCTCGGCACCTGCGCCGTCTGCGGCGAGGACATCGGCCGAGCCGCCTTCGGCCGGGCCGCGGACCTGCTCGTCCAGCTGCTCGACACCTCAGGACCCGGCACCCGCCACCTCGTCTGCAGCGTGCCCGCCGCCCCGGAGACACTCCTCGCCGCACTGCACGCCGCACAGGACACCGAGGGCAACGCGCAACTCGACGAGACCGAAGCTCTGGAATTCACCACGGTCCTCGCGGTCGGCATCGCCACCCACAGCGCCGCGGGCCTGGTCATGCGCACCACCGCGGACGGCAGGCCCGACCGCGTCCAGGGCTGGCGCCTGCACGGCGATCGACTCCTGCCTCTCACCGCGGCCGAGGTCTTCGACGCCTACTGCACCGACGCGGTCTCAGGAGACCTCGTCGCCCCGGAATCCGGCGTCGACTACTGCGCCGCACCACCCATCGGGGACGACGCACCCGAAGAAGGACACCGGCACTGAAAGCCGAGGGGCGCCCCACCCGTACGCGGATGGAGCGCCCCTCACAGACCTGACTCCTGCTTACTCGCCGGACAGAACCGCCTGCGCGGCCTTCCGCGCCTCCTCGGCGCTGTCCGCGGCACGCGCCGCTGCAGCCGCACGCTCGCACTGGGCCAGTGTGTACTTGCCCAGCGTCGCCCGCACGTAAGGAATGGACGCCGCACCCATCGACAGGGAGGTGACGCCGAGACCGGTCAGCACACACGCGAGCAGCGGGTCGGACGCAGCCTCGCCACAGACACCACAGCTTTTGCCCTCGGCCCTTGCCGCGTCGGCGGACAGCGCGACCAGGTCGAGCAGCGCGGGCTGCCACGGGTCCTGGAGCCGGGACACAGCGCCCACCTGACGGTCGGCCGCGAAGGCGTACTGCGCGAGGTCGTTGGTGCCGAGCGAGAGGAACTCGACCTCCTGGAGGATCGAGCGCGCCCGCAGCGCGGCCGACGGAATCTCCACCATGGCACCGAACTTCGCCTGCAGCCCCGCCTCACGGCACGCGTCGGCGAACGCCTTGGCGTCGATGCGGTCGGCGACCATCGGCGCCATGACCTCGAGGTAGACCGGCAGCCCTTCCACTGCCTTGGCCAGCGCCGTCAGCTGCGTACGCAGCACATCCGGGTGCTCAAGGAGCGACCGCAGCCCACGCACGCCGAGCGCCGGGTTCGGCTCATCGCCGGGCGTCAGGAAGTCGAGCGGTTTGTCGGCACCCGCGTCCAGGACACGTACGACGACGCGCCCCTCGGGGAAGGCCTCGAGCACCTTGCGGTACGCGTCGACCTGCTTCTCCTCCGACGGCGCCTTGGTGCTGTCGTCGAGGAAGAGGAACTCGGTCCGGAAGAGACCGACACCCTCGGCCCCGGCCTCCACCGCCGCCGGCACGTCCGCGGGACCGCCGACATTGGCGAGCAGCGGCACCTTGTGCCCGTCGGACGTCGCACCGGGACCGGTCGAAGCGGCGAGCGCGGCCTTGCGCTCGGCGGCCGAGGCCTCGAGCTGGCTGCGCTTCTCCGCGCTCGGCTCGACGAAGATCTCACCGGTGCTGCCGTCCACGGCGACCACCGTGCCCTCGGCCAGCTCACCGGCACCCGGCAGAGCGACGATCGCGGGCACACCGAGCGCCCGCGCGAGAATCGCGCTGTGACTGGTCGGCCCACCCTCTTCGGTGACGAAGCCGAGCACCAGCGCGGGGTCGAGCAGAGCCGTGTCCGCAGGCGCGAGGTCACGCGCGATCAGGACGTAGGGCTCGTCGCTGTCCGGCACACCGGGCATCGGAACCCCGAGGAGCCGGGCGACGATACGATTCCGCACGTCGTCGAGGTCAGCGACGCGACCGGCCATGTACTCGCCGGCGCCCGCGAGGAGCTCGCGGTAGTGGGAGAACGCGTCGTAGATCGCGCGCTCCGCAGAGCTGCCGACGGTGACGCGCCGGTCGACGTCGGCCATGAGCTCGGGGTCCTGGGCGATCATGGCCTGCGCCTCGAGCACGTGCTGTGCCTCGCCACCGGCCAGATTGCCGCGCGCATTGAGATCGGCAGCCACAGCCTCCACCGCCTGGCGGGCGCGCCCCTGTTCGCGCTCCGCTTCCTCCGCGGGAATCTGCTTGGCAGGCGGCTCGAGCACCGCCGTCCCCATGTGCCGAACTTCGCCGATCGCCACCCCGTGGCTCACGCCGACGCCTCGCAGCGTTGTCTCCATTTCACCCGTCTCCGATAGAGCGACGGGCCCAGCCGCCGCGGTGGATGTCCTAGCTGCCGTCAGGGACGGCGATGACGTCACTTCCAGCTGAAGAGAGCGTCCCCAGCCTTTACGTCGCCATCCTCCACGAGGCCGGAGAGGGACTCGGCAGTGGCCTCGAGTGCCACGATCGGACAGACCGGAGACTTGCCGGCCGCCTCGACGGCCGCGGGGTCCCAGCGCACGATGGCCTGACCGCGCTGAACGGTGTCCCCCTTGTTGACGAGCAGCTCGAAGCCCTCGCCATTGAGCTGGACGGTGTCGATGCCCAGGTGCGTCAGCACGCCGTGCCCCTGGTCGTCGACGACCACGAAGGCATGGGGGTGGAGCGAGACGACGATGCCGTCGACGGGGGCGATAGCCTCGGAGGGCTCGCGCACGGGGTCGATGGCGGTGCCCGGTCCGACCATCGCGCCGGAGAAGACGGGATCCGGTACTGCAGAGAGCCCAATGGCGCGTCCGGCAAGCGGGGACGTCACGCTGGTCATGGCAAGCCTCCCAGGGGGTGGAGATTCGTAGCCGCCGTCACTGCCTGTCCTGGACGACGCACTGTTCTGAAGAGTAAGTCATAAAAAGTCCCGGTTCCGCGCGAGAGGTCCCGGATGACTGAGTAGGGGCACTGCACAAACGATTTGCGCCCGCCCAACGCCCCATGTACAGTCGGACTCCTGCCTGAGGCAAGCGACGCGATCAAGCGTCCGGACTCGGCGGCATCTATCAAGTCAGATCCTAATCCCTGGGTCCGCTTCTGCGTGCTCGCAGTCGAGTGGTCAGGGAGCCGAGAAAGTCCTGATAGAGTTTGGAACCGCCGGAAAGGGAAACGCGAAAGCCGAAAGGCCGGAGCGGAAACCTGAAAGGCACCGAGGAAAATCGGACACGAAAGAGTCTGATAGAGTCGGAAACGCAAGAACGAAGAACAAAAAGAAACACCGAAGGGAAGCGCCCGGAGGAAAGCCCGAGAGGGTGAGTACAAAGGAAGCGTCCGTTCCTTGAGAACTCAACAGCGTGCCAAAAGTCAACGCCAGATATGTTGATACCCCGTCTCCGGCCGTCATGGTCGGGACGAGGTTCCTTTGAAGAAAACATCAGCGAGGACGCTGTGAACCGGAAGATTATTCCTCTTCCTGGTTCCGCTCAACGCGGATGCGCACCCGATTACGGGTAAACATTCACGGAGAGTTTGATCCTGGCTCAGGACGAACGCTGGCGGCGTGCTTAACACATGCAAGTCGAACGATGAAGCCCTTCGGGGTGGATTAGTGGCGAACGGGTGAGTAACACGTGGGCAATCTGCCCTGCACTCTGGGACAAGCCCTGGAAACGGGGTCTAATACCGGATGATATCCCCTCTCGCATGGGAGGGGTTGAAAGCTCCGGCGGTGCAGGATGAGCCCGCGGCCTATCAGCTAGTTGGTGAGGTAGAAGCTCACCAAGGCGACGACGGGTAGCCGGCCTGAGAGGGCGACCGGCCACACTGGGACTGAGACACGGCCCAGACTCCTACGGGAGGCAGCAGTGGGGAATATTGCACAATGGGCGAAAGCCTGATGCAGCGACGCCGCGTGAGGGATGACGGCCTTCGGGTTGTAAACCTCTTTCAGCAGGGAAGAAGCGAAAGTGACGGTACCTGCAGAAGAAGCGCCGGCTAACTACGTGCCAGCAGCCGCGGTAATACGTAGGGCGCAAGCGTTGTCCGGAATTATTGGGCGTAAAGAGCTCGTAGGCGGCTTGTCACGTCGGTTGTGAAAGCCCGGGGCTTAACCCCGGGTCTGCAGTCGATACGGGCAGGCTAGAGTGTGGTAGGGGAGATCGGAATTCCTGGTGTAGCGGTGAAATGCGCAGATATCAGGAGGAACACCGGTGGCGAAGGCGGATCTCTGGGCCATTACTGACGCTGAGGAGCGAAAGCGTGGGGAGCGAACAGGATTAGATACCCTGGTAGTCCACGCCGTAAACGGTGGGAACTAGGTGTTGGCGACATTCCACGTCGTCGGTGCCGCAGCTAACGCATTAAGTTCCCCGCCTGGGGAGTACGGCCGCAAGGCTAAAACTCAAAGGAATTGACGGGGGCCCGCACAAGCAGCGGAGCATGTGGCTTAATTCGACGCAACGCGAAGAACCTTACCAAGGCTTGACATATACCGGAAAGCATCAGAGATGGTGCCCCCCTTGTGGTCGGTATACAGGTGGTGCATGGCTGTCGTCAGCTCGTGTCGTGAGATGTTGGGTTAAGTCCCGCAACGAGCGCAACCCTTGTTCTGTGTTGCCAGCATGCCCTTCGGGGTGATGGGGACTCACAGGAGACTGCCGGGGTCAACTCGGAGGAAGGTGGGGACGACGTCAAGTCATCATGCCCCTTATGTCTTGGGCTGCACACGTGCTACAATGGCAGGTACAATGAGCTGCGAAGCCGCGAGGCGGAGCGAATCTCAAAAAGCCTGTCTCAGTTCGGATTGGGGTCTGCAACTCGACCCCATGAAGTCGGAGTTGCTAGTAATCGCAGATCAGCATTGCTGCGGTGAATACGTTCCCGGGCCTTGTACACACCGCCCGTCACGTCACGAAAGTCGGTAACACCCGAAGCCGGTGGCCCAACCCCTTGTGGGAGGGAGCTGTCGAAGGTGGGACTGGCGATTGGGACGAAGTCGTAACAAGGTAGCCGTACCGGAAGGTGCGGCTGGATCACCTCCTTTCTAAGGAGCACTTCTTACCAACTCCGGTTGGTCAGAGGCCACTTCGTCGGCAAATGTTCGACGGTGGTTGCTCATGGGTGGAACGTTGACTATTCGGCACAGTTGGCCAACTCGGGTCGCAAGTACTGTCCTTCGGGGCGTGGAACGCGGAACGTGATGGACGGCTGGGCCGGGCACGCTGTTGGGTATCTGAAGGTATGGCCGTAAGGCAGCCTTCGCTGCCGACCCCGGTGTACTCACTGGTTCCCAGTGGGGTGACGGGTGGTTGGTCGTTGTTTGAGAACTGCACAGTGGACGCGAGCATCTGTGGCCAAGTTTTTAAGGGCGCACGGTGGATGCCTTGGCACCAGGAACCGATGAAGGACGTGGGAGGCCACGATAGTCCCCGGGGAGTCGTCAACCAGGCTTTGATCCGGGGGTTTCCGAATGGGGAAACCCGGCAGTCGTCATGGGCTGTCACCCGCTGCTGAACACATAGGCAGTGTGGAGGGAACGCGGGGAAGTGAAACATCTCAGTACCCGCAGGAAGAGAAAACAACCGTGATTCCGGGAGTAGTGGCGAGCGAAACCGGATGAGGCCAAACCGTATACGTGTGAGACCCGGCAGGGGTTGCGTGTGCGGGGTTGTGGGATCTCTCTTTCACAGTCTGCCGGCTGTGAGACGAGTCAGAAACCGTTGGTGTAGGCGAAGGACATGCGAAAGGTCCGGCGTAGAGGGTAAGACCCCCGTAGTCGAAACATCAACGGCTCGTTTGAGAGACACCCAAGTAGCACGGGGCCCGAGAAATCCCGTGTGAATCTGGCGGGACCACCCGTTAAGCCTAAATATTCCCTGGTGACCGATAGCGGATAGTACCGTGAGGGAATGGTGAAAAGTACCGCGGGAGCGGAGTGAAATAGTACCTGAAACCGTGTGCCTACAAGCCGTGGGAGCGTCGCGTGCAGCACTTGTGCTGTACGTCGTGACTGCGTGCCTTTTGAAGAATGAGCCTGCGAGTTTGCGGTGCGTTGCGAGGTTAACCCGTGTGGGGAAGCCGTAGCGAAAGCGAGTCCGAATAGGGCGATTTAGTAGCGCGCTCAAGACCCGAAGCGGAGTGATCTAGCCATGGGCAGGTTGAAGCGGCTGTAAGAGGTCGTGGAGGACCGAACCCACCAGGGTTGAAAACCTGGGGGATGACCTGTGGTTAGGGGTGAAAGGCCAATCAAACTCCGTGATAGCTGGTTCTCCCCGAAATGCATTTAGGTGCAGCGTCGTGTGTTTCTTGCCGGAGGTAGAGCACTGGATAGGCGATGGGCCCTACCGGGTTACTGACCTTAGCCAAACTCCGAATGCCGGTAAGTGAGAGCGCGGCAGTGAGACTGTGGGGGATAAGCTCCATGGTCGAGAGGGAAACAGCCCAGAGCATCGACTAAGGCCCCTAAGCGTACGCTAAGTGGGAAAGGATGTGGAGTCGCAGAGACAACCAGGAGGTTGGCTTAGAAGCAGCCACCCTTGAAAGAGTGCGTAATAGCTCACTGGTCAAGTGATTCCGCGCCGACAATGTAGCGGGGCTCAAGCGTACCGCCGAAGTCGTGTCATTCCAGCATATAGGGCCAACGCCTGCTGGGATGGGTAGGGGAGCGTCGTGTGCCGGGTGAAGCTGCAGCGGAAGCTAGTGGTGGACGGTTCACGAGTGAGAATGCAGGCATGAGTAGCGATACATACGTGAGAAACGTGTGCGCCGATTGACTAAGGGTTCCTGGGTCAAGCTGATCTGCCCAGGGTAAGTCGGGACCTAAGGCGAGGCCGACAGGCGTAGTCGATGGATAACCGGTTGATATTCCGGTACCCGCTGTGAAGCGTCAAACATCGAGCCCATTAATGCTAAGGCCGTGAAGCCGTCCTGGAGCCTTCGGGCAAAGGGAAGTGGTGGAGCCGCCGACCCAAGGTGGTAGTAGGTGAGTGATGGGGTGACGCAGGAAGGTAGTCCAGCCCGGGCGGTGGTAGTCCCGGGGTAAGGGTGTAGGCCGTGTGATAGGTAAATCCGTCGCACATTAAGGCTGAGACCTGATGCCGAGCCGATTGTGGTGAAGTGGATGATCCTATGCTGTCGAGAAAAGCCTCTAGCGAGTTTCATGGCGGCCCGTACCCTAAACCGACTCAGGTGGTCAGGTAGAGAATACCGAGGCGTTCGGGTGAACTATGGTTAAGGAACTCGGCAAAATGCCCCCGTAACTTCGGGAGAAGGGGGGCCATCTTTGGTGATCGGATTTACTCCGTGAGCTGGGGGTGGCCGCAGAGACCAGCGAGAAGCGACTGTTTACTAAAAACACAGGTCCGTGCGAAGCCGTAAGGCGATGTATACGGACTGACGCCTGCCCGGTGCTGGAACGTTAAGGGGACCGGTTAGTGCACTTTCGGGTGTGCGAAGCTGAGAACTTAAGCGCCAGTAAACGGCGGTGGTAACTATAACCATCCTAAGGTAGCGAAATTCCTTGTCGGGTAAGTTCCGACCTGCACGAATGGCGTAACGACTTCTCGACTGTCTCAACCATAGGCCCGGTGAAATTGCACTACGAGTAAAGATGCTCGTTTCGCGCAGCAGGACGGAAAGACCCCGGGACCTTTACTACAGTTTGATATTGGTGTTCGGTTCGGCTTGTGTAGGATAGGTGGGAGACTTTGAAGCGGGCACGCCAGTGTTCGTGGAGTCAACGTTGAAATACCACTCTGGTCGTGCTGGATGTCTAACCTGGGTCCGTGATCCGGATCAGGGACAGTGTCTGATGGGTAGTTTAACTGGGGCGGTTGCCTCCTAAAGAGTAACGGAGGCGCCCAAAGGTTCCCTCAGCCTGGTTGGTAATCAGGTGTTGAGTGTAAGTGCACAAGGGAGCTTGACTGTGAGACCGACGGGTCGAGCAGGGACGAAAGTCGGGACTAGTGATCCGGCGGTGGCTTGTGGAAGCGCCGTCGCTCAACGGATAAAAGGTACCCCGGGGATAACAGGCTGATCTTCCCCAAGAGTCCATATCGACGGGATGGTTTGGCACCTCGATGTCGGCTCGTCGCATCCTGGGGCTGGAGTCGGTCCCAAGGGTTGGGCTGTTCGCCCATTAAAGCGGTACGCGAGCTGGGTTTAGAACGTCGTGAGACAGTTCGGTCCCTATCCGCTGTGCGCGTAGGAATATTGAGAAGGGCTGTCCCTAGTACGAGAGGACCGGGACGGACGAACCTCTGGTGTGCCAGTTGTCCTGCCAAGGGCATGGCTGGTTGGCTACGTTCGGAAAGGATAACCGCTGAAAGCATCTAAGCGGGAAGCCTGCTTCGAGATGAGTATTCCCACCCCCTTGAGGGGTTAAGGCTCCCAGTAGACGACTGGGTTGATAGGCCAGATCTGGAAGCCCGGCAACGGGTGGAGGTGACTGGTACTAATAGGCCGAGGGCTTGTCCTCAGTTGCTCGCGTCCACTGTGTTGGTTCTGAAACCACGAACAACCCCGTATGTCGGGCTACGACTACGGTGCGGTTGACAGTTTCATAGTGTTTCGGTGGTCATAGCGTGAGGGAAACGCCCGGTTACATTCCGAACCCGGAAGCTAAGCCTCACAGCGCCGATGGTACTGCAGGGGGGACCCTGTGGGAGAGTAGGACGCCGCCGAACTCAATTTATAGCCGTGGTCCCTGGACTTTATTGTCCAGGGACCACGGCTTTTTGTGTTTCTGGACCCTTTCCGGGCTCTTTCTGGGCCTTGACTACCCCTCTGCACCGCCGGCTGACAACTGAGGGTAAGGTCAGGGGGCATCATCGGCTCGTTTCCCACAGGAGGCCCCCGGGTGGAGGTCCAGGAGACTCGCGTCCAGACGGACCGAGTCCTCACCATCCCGAACATCCTCAGCATGGCGCGTCTCCTTGGCGTACCCCTCTTCCTGTGGTTGATCCTCAGGCCGGAGTTCGGCGGGCCCAAGAGTGACCACTGGGCGCTCCTTGTGCTGATGCTGAGCGGCATCAGTGACTATCTCGACGGCAAGCTGGCCCGCCGCTGGAATCAGATCAGCAACCTCGGGCGGTTGCTCGACCCCGCGGCCGACCGGCTCTACATTTTGTCGACATTGCTCGGGCTCACGTGGCGGGAGATTCTTCCGCTGTGGCTGACCGCGGTGCTGCTCCTGCGCGAGCTGGTTCTGCTGGTGATGGTCGGGATCCTCAGGCGTCACGGCTATCCGCCGCCCCAGGTGAACTTCCTGGGCAAGGCCGCCACCTTCAACCTGATGTACGCCTTTCCACTACTGCTCCTCAGCGACGGAAGTGGCTGGATCAGCACTCTCGCTGCTATTTTCGGATGGGCGTTCGCAGGATGGGGTACAACTCTGTACTGGTGGGCAGGGATCCTCTACGTGGTTCAGGTCCGCCGACTTGTCCGTGCGGACGCCACGGCCGATTGAGCTTGCCGATTGGGCAGCTGTAGAGGCTTGCAGTCCCGTAAGCGACATTCACGGGACTATTTTGGCGGGCTAAGTCGGCTAGATCGTCGTCTATTGAGGAGGACGCTTCCGACATGAAGGCCGTCGTAATGGCCGGAGGCGAAGGCACGCGCCTTCGCCCTATGACCTCGAGCATGCCCAAGCCGCTCCTGCCTGTGGCCAACAGGCCCATCATGGAGCACGTGCTGCGGCTGCTCAAGAGGCATGGGCTCACCGAGACCGTAGTAACAGTCCAGTTCTTGGCTTCCCTGGTCAAGAATTACTTCGGCGATGGTGAAGAGCTCGGAATGGAGCTCACCTATGCCAATGAGGAGAAGCCACTCGGCACTGCCGGGAGTGTGAAGAACGCCGAGGAAGCGTTGAAGGATGATGCGTTCCTCGTGATCTCCGGTGATGCTCTGACAGATTTCGATCTGACCGAGCTCATCAACTTCCACAAGGAGAAGGGTGCGCTTGTCACCGTCTGCCTGACGCGCGTTCCCAATCCGCTGGAATTTGGCATCACCATCGTGGACGAAGAAGGAAAGGTCGAGCGCTTCCTGGAGAAGCCGACCTGGGGGCAGGTCTTCTCCGACACGGTGAACACGGGCATCTACGTGATGGAGCCCGAGGTCTTCGACTATGTCGACGCCGACGTGTCGGTGGACTGGTCCGGCGACGTCTTCCCCCAGCTCATGAAGGAAGGCAAGCCCGTCTACGGGTACATCGCCGAGGGCTATTGGGAGGACGTCGGCACGCACGAGAGTTACGTCAAGGCTCAGGCCGACGTGCTGGAGCGCAAGGTCGACGTCGAGCTCGACGGCTTCGAGATCTCGCCCGGTGTGTGGGTCGCCGAAGGGGCCGAGGTGCACCCGGACGCCACGCTGCGTGGGCCGCTCTACATCGGCGACTACGCGAAGGTCGAGGCCGACGCCGAGATTCGCGAGCACACGGTGGTGGGCTCGAACGTGGTGGTCAAGACGGGTGCGTTCCTGCACAGGGCCGTCGTGCACGACAACGTCTACATCGGCCAGCACAGCAACCTGCGGGGCTGTGTCATCGGCAGGAACACCGACATCATGCGGGCCGCCCGCATCGAGGACGGTGCCGTCATCGGCGACGAGTGCCTCGTCGGTGAGGAATCGATTATCCAGGGCAATGTCCGGGTCTACCCGTTCAAGACGATCGAGGCCGGCGCATTCGTCAACACCTCCGTCATCTGGGAGTCCCGGGGCCAGGCCCATCTCTTCGGTGCGCGCGGAGTCTCCGGGATCTTGAACGTGGAGATCACGCCGGAGCTGGCCGTGCGGCTTGCGGGGGCGTATGCCACGACCCTGAAGAAGGGCTCGACCGTCACCACCGCCCGTGACCATTCGCGAGGCGCCCGTGCGCTGAAGCGAGCGGTCATCTCGGCCTTGCAGGCCAGCGCCATCGACGTACGAGACCTGGAGAACGTACCGCTGCCCGTGGCGCGGCAGCAGACGGCTCGGGGCAGTGCCGGCGGGATCATGATCCGGACGACGCCAGGGGTTCCGGACTCCGTCGACATCATGTTCTTCGATGCGCGCGGGGCCGACCTCTCGCAGGGGAGCCAGCGGAAGCTGGACCGGGTGTACGCGCGCCAGGAGTACCGGCGGGCCTTTCCCGGGGAGATCGGGGACCTGCACTTCCCGTCCAGCGTCTTCGACTCCTACACCGGTTCGCTGCTGCGCAACGTCGACACCACAGGTGTGGCCGAGTCCGACCTGAAGGTGGTCGTGGACGCGTCCAACGGAAGCGCGGGCCTCGTGCTGCCGAGCCTCCTCGGACGGCTGGGCGTCGACGCGCTGACCATCAACCCGGGTCTCGACGAGTCGCGTCCGACCGAGACCCGTGAAGCGCGCAGGTCGGGGCTTGTGCGGCTGGGCGAGATCGTGGCCTCGTCGCGTGCCGACTTCGGTGTGCGGTTCGACCCTGTGGGCGAGCGGCTTTCGCTCGTCGACGAGAAGGGGCGGATCATCGAGGACGACCGTGCGCTGCTCGTCATGCTCGACCTGGTCGCCGCGGAACGCCGCAGTGGGCGGGTCGCGCTGCCGGTGACGACGACGCGCATCGGCGAGCAGGTGGCCGCGTACCACGGGACCCAGGTCGACTGGACGACGACGTCGCCCGACGATCTGACGCGCGTGGGGCGTGACGAGTCGACGATCTTCGGTGGAGACGGCCGGGGTGGATTCATCATTCCGGAGTTCAGCAGCGTCTTCGACGGTGCGGCCGCCTTTGTGCGGCTCATCGGCCTCGTGGCGCGTACACAGCTCACGCTCAGCCAGATCGACGCGCGCATCCCGCGCGCCCACGTCCTGAAGCGTGATCTCGCGACGCCGTGGGCGGTCAAGGGGCTCGTGATGCGGACCGTGGTCGAGGCGGCGGGGGAGCGGTCGGTGGACACGACCGATGGCGTCCGGGTCGTGGAGACCGATGGCCGGTGGGTGCTGGTGCTGCCGGACCCCGCCGAAGCCGTCACCCATTTGTGGGCCGAGGGGCCCGACGACGCCTCCGCCCAGGCGTTGCTCGACGAGTGGTCCGCCGTGGTGGACAGCGCCGGTCGCTGACCGGTGGCGTGGGCCGGACGGCACCTGTGAGAGGTGCCGTCCGGCACGCCGGTGGGGCCATTCGGAGGTAACGCCCGCGACGTGCGACGATGTGCGGCATGCCGCAGCAGCCCCCCGTTCGGAGCACCCCCTCGCGCCCCCGGCGCCCGGACGCCTCCATGTCGCTGCTGACCACGGTCATGGACCACAGTCTGGACGAGGGGTACGCCGAGGCAGCGGCCCGCAAGAAGGCGAAGGGCCCCTCTCAAGTGCCGCGTCCTCTTCGGGCGAAGCTCGGCCTCGCACTCGGACTTGTGCTCGCGGCCCTGGTGGTGACGGTGGGAGCCGCGCAGGCGCGGATAGCGGCTCCGGTCGTCGCCAAGGAGCGTGCGGAGCTCATCGACCGCATCGAGTCGGCGACCTCGGACGCCGACGAGCTCGAAGGTGACGTCGAGACGCTTCGCGACGATGTGGGCGAACGGCAGCGCGAGGCGCTGAAGAAACACGGGGGTAGCCAGGGCGAGTTGGTGTCCCTGCTCTCCGGTGCCACCAAGGTCCATGGGCGCGGTGTGAAGCTTGTGGTGGACGACGCCAAGGAAGCCGACCAGGGCGGGGGCGGGCCGCGGGAGAGCGCGGGGTTCTCCGACACCGGACGGGTGCGCGACCGTGACATGCAGCGGGTCGTCAACGGTCTGTGGCAGTCCGGCGCGGAGGCGATCGCCATCAACGACCAGCGGCTGACGGCGCTGTCGGCGATCAGGGCCGCGGGTGACGCGATACTGGTCGACAACAAGCCGCTCGTGCCGCCGTATACGGTGCTTGCCGTGGGTGACGGGCAACGCTTGAGCACGAGATTCCAGAACAGTCGCGACGGTCAGTATCTGCATGCTCTGCAGGAGAACTTCGGCGTACGGACCAGCATTTCCGTCCAGGAAGACGTCCGACTGCCGGCAGCACCGAGTGTGACCGTACGTACAGCAGAGCCGAAGGCAGGAAAGGGCACATCGTGATCGCCGTACTGGGCCTCGTCGTGGGAGTCGTGGCCGGATTGTTGGTCCGGCCCGAGGTTCCGGCCGTGGTCGAGCCGTACCTTCCGATCGCCGTGGTGGCGGCACTGGACGCGGTGTTCGGAGGCCTGCGCGCGATGCTCGACGGGATCTTCGACGACAAGGTCTTCGTGGTGTCGTTCCTCTCGAACGTGGTCGTGGCCGCCCTGATCGTGTTCCTGGGCGACAAGTTGGGCGTGGGCGCGCAGCTCTCCACCGGTGTCGTGGTGGTGCTCGGCATCCGGATCTTCTCCAACGCCGCCGCCATCCGCCGACACATCTTCAGGGCGTGACGCGGATGGGTACGGACGAGACGCCCGGGGGCGAGAACCGGGGCAAGGAGCTTCCCGCCGAGGTGCACGGCGCCAAGCCGGCGGAGCCCGTGCAGGGACCGGCGCCCGAGCCGGACGAACAGCAGGACAAGCAGCACGACAGGCAGCAGGACGAGCAGGCGTCGCTCAGCGGCCGTCAGCGGCTCGCGGAGGGGCTGTGGCCGCCTCGCGTCACGCGCCCCCAACTCATCGTCGCCCTGCTGCTGTTCGTGCTGGGGCTCGGTCTGGCCATCCAGGTGCGGTCCAACAACGACAGCAGCGCGCTCCGTGGCGCACGTCAGGAAGATCTCGTACGCATCCTCGATGAACTGGATGACCGTACAGAGCGTCTGGAAAGTGAGAAGCAGCGTCTCGAGGACCAGCGCACCGGGCTCGAGAACAGCTCGGACCAGGCCGAGGAGGCCCGCAAGCAGACGGTCGAGAAAGAACGTCAACTCGGCATTCTGGCGGGCACCGTGGCCGCGCAGGGTCCTGGCATCACGCTGACCATCGATGACAAGAAGGGTTCGGTTGAGGCGGACATGCTGCTCGACGCCATTCAGGAGTTGCGCGCCGCGGGTGCCGAGGCCATCCAGATCAATGACGTACGCGTAGTGGCCAACACCTATCTGTCGGATACGGACAGTGGTGGTGTCCGGGTGGACGGCCGCAAGGTCGGCAAGCCCTACCGGTTCAAGGTGATCGGCAAGCCGCAGGACCTCGAGCCGGCACTGAACATCCCAGGTGGCGTGGTGCAGACTCTGGAGAAGGAGCAGGCCACCGTCACCGTGACGCGAGCGGAGAAGATCGTGGTGGACGCCTTGCGAGCGGCGAAGCGGCCTGACTACGCTCGGTCGTCGTCCCAGTGAGGCGGGGGTGCATGGGGGCCGCCGGTCGAGGGCATGAGGTTGCGGGGGGTCGGCGCACCGTAAGCGTGGTGCGTGGTGGAAACTGTTTGGCGGGTGCGGACGTTGTGAGGATGTCTGTGCTGCCGATGTACGCCGGTGTGTGCAATCAGGGTTCGTCCTGCCCCACGGGCGGGTCTGTTTCGGTCAAGGGGAATCGCCCGTGAAGTTGTTTGCGAAGTTGTTCGGCAAGAGCGCACGTGAGGACAGTGGCAACCCCGCCACTGCCCGGCACCGTGCCCCGCGCCATGGAGATGCCGAGGGATCCGAGGGACAGGGCGCCGAGCGCCCGATGTTCCGTGACCAGGTCGGTGGGCCAGGCGGTGACATTTCGGGCGCGCAGGGCGCGTCGTCTGTTGACCCTGCCGGTCCGGGCCGCATAGGTTTCGGAGAACCGTCAACCTCAAGTACGGGTGGAGGGTTTACCCCCGATCCGTACGCATCGAATGCCCCCGCGGGGCAGCCGCGGCAGGAGGATCCGTCCATGGCCCTGGTGTGTACGAGGTGCGGGAACCGCAACGCCGAGGCGAGCCGGTTCTGCTCCAACTGCGGCGCGCCGCTGCGGGCCGGGGCCGCGCCGGAGCGTCCCTCCGAGACGACCTCCACCATCTCCATCTCGGGCCTGGAGGCCTACGACGCAGAGGTGACGGGGCAGACCGCCTCGCCCGCTCTCTCGCCGGAGGCCCAGGCCGCCGTTGACGCACTGCCGCTCGGCTCCGCGCTCCTCGTGGTGCGCCGGGGTCCGAACTCGGGCAGCCGCTTCCTCCTGGACGGCGAGCTGACCACGGCGGGGCGTCACCCGCAGAGCGACATCTTCCTGGACGACGTGACCGTGTCGCGCCGCCACGTGGAGTTCCGTCGTCTCGGGGACGGTTCCTTCACCGTCGCCGACGTGGGCAGCCTCAACGGCACGTACGTCAATCGGGAGCGCATCGACTCGGTCGCGCTGTCGAACGGCGACGAGGTGCAGATCGGCAAGTACCGGCTGGTCTTCTACGCGAGCCAGCGGGGCATCGGTATCTGACCTGTCAGGAAGGTCCATGCTTCAAACACCGAGGGGCGGTGCCGGGAACGGCACCGCCGCCGAGGACCGTCGGCTGATGAGCATCGGCGCTGTGTTGAACGCGCTGCGTGACGAATTTCCCGAGGTCACGATCTCCAAGATCCGCTTCCTGGAGTCGGAAGGGCTCATCGAGCCGGAGCGCACGCCCTCCGGCTACCGAAAGTTCAGCCCGCAGGACGTCGAGCGGCTCGGTCACGTCCTGCGGATGCAGCGGGACCACTATCTGCCGCTCAAGGTCATCCGGGAGCACCTGGACGCCCTGGAGCGCGGAGAACGGGCCCCTCTGCCCTCCCTGGGGCAGCCACGCGAGCCGGGTGACGCCTGGGGCGTGAGTGACGCCGATGAGCCCACCGCTGCCCGGGTGGGCCGTGCCGAGCTCCTTGCCGCCGCCGAGATCGACGCGGAGCAGCTCGCGGACTGGGAGACGTATGGGCTCATCGTGCCCTTGCCGGACGGCGGTTACGACGCGGAGGCCGTCACCGTGGCCGCGCTCGTCGTCGAACTCGGGCGGTTCGGCATCGAGCCCAGACATCTGCGCGCCATGAAGTCGGCGGCGGAACGCGAGGCCGGCCTCGTCGACCAGGTCGTGGCGCCGCTGCGCAGGCACCGTAATCCGCAGACCAGAGCCCATGCGGAAGCGCGTACGAAGGAACTCGCGGGGCTGACAGGAAAGCTGCATTCTGCACTGGTGCAGAGTGCGCTCGGAGTGCGGTTGCCCTGACTCAGGGGGTGCCCGACTACCCAAACCGGCCGGGCACGTCCTAGGGTTGCTGTGTGAACGAGCTCGACGTCGTAGGTGTCCGGGTGGAAATGCCCTCCAACCAACCGATCGTGCTCCTGCGTGAAGTGGGAGGCGATCGTTACCTCCCCATCTGGATCGGACCAGGTGAGGCGACCGCGATCGCCTTCGCACAGCAGGGGATGGCGCCCGCACGGCCGCTGACCCACGACCTGTTCAAGGACGTGCTGGAGGCGGTGGGACAGGAGCTCACCGAGGTGCGCATCACGGACCTCCGAGAAGGGGTCTTCTATGCGGAACTGGTCTTCGCCAGCGGAGTCGAGGTGAGCGCCCGGCCGTCCGACGCCATAGCGCTCGCTCTGCGCACCGGAACGCCGATCTACGGCAGCGACGGTGTCCTCGACGACGCGGGCATCGCCATCCCGGACGAGCAGGAGGACGAGGTGGAGAAGTTCCGCGAGTTCCTCGACCAGATCTCGCCCGAGGATTTCGGTACCAACAGCCAGTAGTCCGTCGCTTCCGAAGGGTCCCGGCGGACCATTCGGCCAGCCTTTCCCGGTCGTGCGATACGGCAAACCACTCTTAGGGTGATTATCACTCGGCGTGCCGAGTGTGGCGATCGTTGACGAGCCCCTGGTGACTGCCTACCGTCGTGCAGGCAGGTCAAGGACGGAGGTCGGCGTGAGAAGCAGCGGCGACGGTACGGCGATGGGCGGTCCGTATCCGCTTACCAGCAGCGCGGCCGGTCACTCTCCGAAGAGGCCGATGGCGGTTCAGGGGAGCGGGGACGCCACGTCCGGACAGTCCGAACAGGAACAGATCGGTTACCGGGGGCCGACCGCGTGCGCGGCCGCCGGCATCACGTACCGACAGCTCGACTACTGGGCCCGTACGGGCCTCGTCGAGCCCAGTGTCCGGTCCGCGGGCGGGTCGGGGACCCAGCGGCTCTACAGCTTCCGGGACGTCGTCGTCCTGAAGATCGTGAAGCGGTTCCTCGACACGGGTGTGTCCCTGCAGAACATCCGGACCACGGTCCAGCATCTGCGCGACCGCGGTTTCCAGGATCTGGAGCGTATGACGCTCATGTGCGACGGCGCGACGGTCTACGAGTGCACGTCGCCCGACGAGGTCCACGAGCTGCTCCAGGGCGGTCAGGGGGTCTTCGGGATCGCCGTGGGCGTCGTGTGGCGGGACGTGGAAGCGGCGCTCTCGCAGCTGCACGGGGAGCGGATCGACACCGGGGAGACGCTGGTGCGGCAGAACCCCGCCGACGAGCTTGCGAGGCGGCGCAACAGGGCCGTGTGAGGCAGCCGACGCCTCTGGTGCGTGAGCCGACGCCTTCGGTGCGTCGGTGGCGATCCCGGTGCGTTGTCAGTGGCGTAGGGCAGCATCAGAGGTGTGAGAACCGCGCCCACGATTCTGCATCTCGACATGGATGCCTTCTACGCGTCTGCCGAGCAGGCCGCGAAGCCGAGTCTGCGCGGGAAAGCCGTGGTGGTGGGCGGGCTCGGACCGCGGGGTGTGGTGGCCACGGCCTCGTACGAAGCGCGGAAGTTCGGAGTGCACTCGGCGATGCCCATGGGGCAGGCGCGGCGCCTGGTGCCCAATGCTGCCTATCTGGTGCCGCGCTTCGCGCTCTACCGCGACATCAGCGACCAGGTGATGGCGCTGCTGCGGGACCTTTCGCCGCTGGTGGAGCCGCTCAGCCTGGACGAGGCCTTCGTCGACCTGGAGGCGGGCGGTGTGGCCGACGACCAGGCGTCGGCGCTCGCCGTGGGCGAGCGGTTGCGCGCGGACATCAAGGCGGTGACGGGGCTCGCGGGCTCGGTCGGGCTCGCCGCGTGCAAGATGCTCGCGAAGATTGCCTCGGAGGATGCCAAGCCGGACGGCCTGCGGCTCATAGTGCCGGGGACCGAGCGGGACCTGCTGGCGCCGATGCCGGTCCGGACCCTGCCCGGTGTCGGTCCTGCCACCGGGGACCATCTGCGGCGGGGCGGGATCATGACGGTCGGGGAGATCGCCGAGGCGGGCGAGGACGAGCTCGTCAGGCTCCTCGGGAAGTCGCACGGGAGCGCGCTGTACGCGATGGCGCTGGCGCGGGACGAGCGGCCCGTGGTGGCGGAGCGGGAGTCCAAGTCGGTCAGCGTCGAGGACACGTACGACGTGGACATCCATGACCGGGTACGCGTCAGGGGCGAGGTGGCGCGGCTCGCCGACCGCTGTGTGGAGCGGCTGCGGGCGGCAGGGCACTCGGGGCGGACCATCGTCCTGAAGGTGCGGCGCTTCGACTTCTCGACGCTGACGCGCTCCGAGACGCTGAGAGGGCCGACGGACGACCCTGGAGTGGTGCGGGAGGCCGCCGCGCGGCTGCTCGAGTCCGTGGACACCACCGGAGGCGTGCGGCTCCTTGGGGTGGGCGTCACGGGGCTCGCGGACTACACGCAGGAGGATCTCTTCGCGCAGGCCCAGGCACAGGCCGAGGCCGAGGAGGCCATGGAGACGCAGCGGGAGGCCGAGGCGCAGGCGCAGGGGGAGCGGGCCGGGGAGGCTCCGGCGGAAGCCGTGGGCGTGGGCGAGACGGTGGAGGTGCCGGTCGCTCCGGCCGAGCGGCGGTGGGCCGCCGGGCACGATGTGCGGCATGCCGAGTACGGGCACGGGTGGGTGCAGGGCAGCGGCCTGGGGCGGGTCACGGTGCGTTTCGAGACGCCGGAGTCGTCGGTTCCGGGGCGGGTGCGGACGTTCCGTACGGATGATCCGGAGCTGGAGCCCGCGGAGCCCTTGCCGCTGGTGGCCTCGCCTGAGGCGTTGGAGCCGCAGTGACGGCGGTACGGCGACGGCCGCGGTCGCCTGGGGCGGCCGGTGAAGGTCAGGGCGTCTCCCGGCCCGCGATGTGGCCGAAGTCCTGGTCCGGTGGGGGTGGGGACTGCGGGGGCGTGATGTCAAGGCCGTAGTGGTGGTAGAGCTGGAGTTCCTGTTCGGGGGAGAGGTGGCGGCCCACGCCGAAATCGGGGGCGTCCTTGATCAGGGAGCGCTCGAAGGGGATGCGCAGGGTGCCGTCGCTCGTGAGCTCGCTGGGCTCCAGGGGGACGAACGCGTCCCTGCTGAACAGACCGGTGCGTATGGCCGCCCACTCCGGGGCGCCGGTGGCGTCGTCGAGATAGACCTCGTCGATCGTGCCGATCTTCGCCCCGTTCCGGTCGAACGCCTTGCGGCCGATCAGGTTGCGCGGATCGATATCGGTCTGCACGGGCCCTCCAACTGGTCGAGGCTTGTCGAAGTGGGGCGTAACTCATCCTTGTTCGTTCGTAATCACTACGAAAGAGCACTTCGGGGCAGGCGGCCACTCGAGGGATCGGCCGCGGTCCTCGCTGGTAGGCTGGCGCTTGGCTGCTGACCCCGTGCGGGAGAGCTCTCCGGTGGAGACACCGGGGGCGCCGAAGGAGCAACTCCTCCCCGGAATCTCTCAGGCCCCTGTACCGCACGGACGAGGTCACTCTGGAAAGTAGGGCGGGCGTCGGGCGGGCACGTTCGAATCCCTTCCTCACCGACGGTGAAAGCCGGCACGGCGTCTCTCGCGAGGCACGGGCCGGTGAAGCTCTCAGGTTGAGATGACAGAGGGGGAGGCCGTCCGGGTACCCGCGCCGTGGTGCCCCTCGCAGGTCGCGTCAGACCAGGAGGCCTCCGCAATGACCGCCACCCCTCGTATCCCGCTCTCACAGCTCGAGCAGGGCATTCCCTTCGAGCAGCGGCACATCGGTCCCGATGTGGAAGCACGGGCCAAGATGCTCGCGCAGGTCGGATACGGCTCGCTCGACGAGCTGACCGCCGCCGCCGTGCCGGATGTGATCAAGAACGCCGAGGCGCTGAACCTGCCCGGAGCGCGTACCGAGGCCGAGGTCCTGGCCGAGCTGCGGTCCCTCGCGGACCGCAACCAGGTGCTTGATTCCATGATCGGGCTCGGTTACTACGGGACCTTCACTCCGCCCGTGATCCTGCGGAACGTCATGGAGAACCCGGCGTGGTACACCGCTTACACGCCGTACCAGCCCGAGATCTCCCAGGGACGGCTCGAGGCGCTCCTCAACTTCCAGACCGTCGTCGCCGAGCTGACCGGGCTTCCGACCTCCGGTGCCTCGCTGCTCGACGAGGGGACCGCCGCCGCCGAGGCCATGGCCCTGTCGCGGCGCATGGGCAAGGTCAAGAACGGCGTCTTCCTCGTCGATGCCGACACGCTGCCGCAGACCGTCGCCGTCATCCAGACCCGCGCCGAGCCGACCGGTGTCGAGGTCGTCGTCGCCGATCTGAGTGAGGGCATCCCGGCCGAGGTCGCCGAGCGCGGTGTCGTCGGCGTACTGATCCAGTACCCCGGAGCCTCCGGCGCCGTACGTGATATCAAGCCCCTCATCGAGCAGGCGCACGAGATCGGTGCCATCGTCTCCGTCGCCGCCGACCTGCTTGCCCTGACGCTGCTCACCTCGCCCGGCGAGCTGGGTGCCGACATCGCCGTCGGCACCACGCAGCGCTTCGGCGTCCCGATGGGCTTCGGCGGCCCGCACGCCGGCTACATGGCGGTGCGCGAGAAGTTCGCGCGCAGCCTGCCCGGGCGGCTCGTCGGCGTCTCCGTGGACGCGGACGGCAACAAGGCCTACCGGCTCGCGCTGCAGACCCGTGAGCAGCACATCCGCCGCGAGAAGGCCACCAGCAACATCTGTACCGCTCAGGTGCTGCTCGCCGTGATGGCCGGAATGTACGCCGTCTACCACGGGCCCGAGGGCCTCAAGGCGATCGCGCGGCGCACCCACCGCTATGCCACCGTGCTCGCCGCGGGGCTCAAGGCCGGCGGGGTCGAGGTCGTGCACGGCGCGTACTTCGACACCCTGACCGTGCGGGTGCCCGGCAAGGCCGAGGAGCTTGTCTCCGCGGCCCGCGAGGGCGGCGTCAACATCCACCAGATCGACGCCGACCATGTCTCCCTGGCCTGCGACGAGACCACCACGCGCAAGCAACTGACCGCGATCTGGACCGCGTTCGGGGTCGAGGCCGACATCGAGACGCTCGACGCGCAGACCGAGGACACGCTCCCCGGCGGCCTGCTGCGCTCCGACGAGTACCTGACGCACCCCGTCTTCCACCAGTACCGCTCCGAGACCGCCATGCTGCGCTACCTGCGCAAGCTGGCCGACCGCGACTACGCGCTCGACCGCGGCATGATCCCGCTGGGCTCCTGCACGATGAAGCTCAACGCGACCACGGAGATGGAGCCGGTCACCTGGCCCGAGTTCGGGCAGCTGCACCCCTTCGCGCCCGCCCAGCAGGCGCAGGGCTATCTGACGCTCATCCGTGAGCTGGAGGAGCGGCTCGCCGAGGTCACCGGCTACGACAAGGTCTCGCTGCAGCCCAACGCGGGTTCGCAGGGCGAGCTTGCCGGACTGCTCGCGGTGCGCGGCTACCACCGCGCCAACGGCGACGAGCAGCGCACCGTCTGCCTCATCCCGTCCTCCGCGCACGGCACGAACGCCGCGAGCGCCGTGATGGCCGGCATGAAGGTCGTCGTCGTGAAGACCAGCGACGACGGCGAGATCGACGTCGAGGACCTGCGCGCCAAGATCGAGAAGCATCGCGACGAGCTGTCCGTGCTCATGATCACCTACCCGTCCACGCACGGCGTGTTCGAGGAGCACGTCGCCGACATCTGCGCCCAGGTGCACGAGGCGGGCGGCCAGGTCTACGTCGACGGGGCGAACCTCAACGCCCTGGTGGGCCTCGCCCAGCCCGGCAAGTTCGGCGGCGACGTCTCGCACCTGAACCTGCACAAGACCTTCTGCATCCCGCACGGCGGCGGTGGCCCCGGCGTCGGTCCTGTCGGTGTGCGCGAGCACCTCGCGCCGTACCTGCCCAACCACCCGCTGCAGCCCGCCGCGGGTCCCGAGACGGGCGTCGGTCCGATCTCCGCCGCTCCGTGGGGCTCCGCGGGAATCCTGCCGATCTCCTGGGCGTACGTACGCCTCATGGGCGGCGAGGGGCTCAAGCGCGCCACGCAGGTCGCCGTGCTCTCCGCGAACTACATCGCCAAGCGCCTGGAGCCGCACTACCCGGTGCTCTACACCGGTCCCGGCGGGCTCGTCGCGCACGAGTGCATCATCGATCTGCGCCCGCTGAGCAAGGCGACCGGTGTCAGCGTCGACGACATCGCCAAGCGGCTCATCGACTACGGCTTCCACGCGCCGACCATGTCGTTCCCGGTCGCGGGGACGCTGATGATCGAGCCGACCGAGAGCGAGGACCTGGTCGAGATCGACCGGTTCTGCGAGGCGATGATCAACATTCGCGCCGAGATCGAGAAGGTCGGCGGCGAGTGGCCGGCCGAGGACAACCCGCTGCGGAACGCCCCGCACACCGCTGCCGCGCTCGGCGGTGAGTGGGAGCACGCCTACAGCCGCGAGGAGGCGGTCTTCCCGGCCGGCGTCGTGGCCGCGGACAAGTACTGGCCGCCGGTGCGCCGCATCGACCAGGCGTACGGCGACCGGAATCTGGTCTGCTCCTGCCCGCCGCTGGATGCGTACGAGGACTGATATCGGGTCCCGAACATGCGTGGGGGCCGGTCCGGAGGTTGTTGCTCCGGGTCGGCCCCTTTGTTCTGTGTGCCGTGTGTCGCCGCGTCAGGCGGCGGTCATGATCTCGTCCGTGCCCAGTGGCCTGTGCGGAGCGATGATCTGGCCGTCCGGCAGCAGCTCACCGGTGTCCTCGAAGAGCAGGACGCCGTTGCACAGCAGGCTCCAGCCCTGCTCCGGGTGGCTCGCCATGAGGAGCGCGGCTTCCCGGTCGGCGGAGTCGGCTGTCGGGCACGGTGGTTGGTGCTGGCACATGGAAGGGTTCTTTCGCTGCGATGTGATGGCTGTGACGTCTGCCTTGCGGCTCGATGCGGTGTTCATGGCCGCCCCCCGTTTAGTCGGTCCGGTCCCAGTGTTGCCCTACGGCAGTCAATCCGCAGGGATTTGGCTGCAGCGCTCCTTACTGCTTAATGACGTATCACCCGCCCGGACGGTTCAGCCCAACTGCACTGTCTCTTCGGGTGGTTCGGGGTGGTCATACCGGGCTAGTCCGTATGGGCATCCGTACGTGCATCTGTACGTGCATCTGTACGGGCACAGGACGCGCCGGGCCCCGCGGCCGGGAACGGCGGCGGGGCACGTGAACGTAGGGCGGGGTCAGGCGGGTGAGCCGAGCAGCGGTGCCGGGGCCATGCGGTGGGTGAGGACCTTGAGGAGCTCCGCGGCGCGGTGCGGGCGGTGTGCCGCGATGCCGGGAGGCGCGGGCGCCAGGGGCACGAGGATGTCGGAGGGCGCGAGATGACCGCCCGCGCCGTCCGCCGTGCAGTCGCCGTGCAGCCAGAGTGTCAGCATGTAGAGCTCGGGTACGGACAACAGGCGGGGCTGGTAGGGCATCGGCATCGCCTCGGCATGGCGCAGGGCGCGCTCGGTGGACGCGATGTAGGGGCCCTCGAAGAAGTGGGAGAAGGTCCATCCGTCAGGTGTCAGCATCGTGTCCGCCGCGGCGACGGCTCGCTCGCCGGAGCGGATCAGGAAGCGCCACCCGGCGAGCCGGGTGGGCGATGTGCCCGACGGGGCGATCCGGTCAAGCACGTGGACGGGCAACGGGAGTTCGGGGCTCGTCGGTCCCTGCGCGGCGCGCAGGGACGGGGTGCGGGCTTCGCGTACGGCGGTGGGTGAACCGAGTGCCGCGAGGACGCTGCGCAGGGCGGGCGCGGGAGCCGGGGGGACTTGCAGCGGCATGATGGGTCGCCTCTCTCATTCGACAGGCACGGTGGAACGAGGACAGGTGCGGACGTCGCTGTCTGCTCCGAAGTCAGAGGGGGCGGGGGCAGGGGACCGCGAGCGCCAACTCTCTGCCTCGTTCGCGGAGTTTATACGACACGTGTTCAGGCATTGTTTCGTCTAACCGCACCGGATATTGCCTGCAAGGCGATATCCGGTCGCCATTTTGCGGGCTTTATCCCGATTCCAGAAGAGTCCGGGCGTTTGACCTCGGCACCCTTCTCGGGAGCGGACGGCCGATTCTCATCGGTGTTTTTCACCAGGGTGCGGTGCGAGGATTCCCCGACGTCCGTTCATGCCTGGTGAATGTGCCGCACGGATCGTGGGTCGAGCGTACTGGTCCGGAGGCATGTGCGGGGCGTTATCGATCACATTGCAGGGCATCATCCTGGGCATCATCCACCGAGACGCAGCGGCCGGATCATTGGCTGTCCATCCGAGGAGGGGACGCTTCGATGGGGGAGAAGGTCGTAGCAGGAACGTTTGACCTGGCTGAGCGGAGCCGGTACCGGGCCAAGCTCAGGGAGTGTCTCGCGGGGCTCCGGAGGCTGTTGGACGAGGAGCGGTTCGACCGGCCCAAGAACCTGATGGGTGTGGAGATAGAGCTGAATCTCGCGGGCCCCGACGGCATGCCGAGAATGCTGAATGCGGAAGTACTGGAACGCATCGCGAGCCGTGACTTCCAGACGGAACTCGGAATGTTCAATCTTGAAGTCAATATCGCACCGCACCGATTGGGCGGACGTGTGCTCGACCGGCTCGCCGAGGAGCTGCGCACCGGCCTCGCCTATGCCCACCGCAAAGCGAACGAGGTGAACGCGGGCATCGTGATGATCGGCATTCTGCCGACGCTCGCGCACCACGACCTGGTCTCGGGAAACCTCTCCGACGTCGACCGCTACGCGCTGCTCAACGACCAGATCGTGGCCGCGCGCGGCGAGGACTTCGTCCTGGACATCCAGGGCGTGGAGCGGCTGACCTGCACGTCGGGGTCGATCGCGCCCGAAGCGGCGTGCACATCCGTGCAGTTGCACCTCCAGGTCACGCCGGGCAGGTTCGCCGACGTGTGGAACGCGGCGCAGGCCGTCGCCGCCGCGCAGATCGCCGTCGGCGCCAACGCGCCGTTCCTGTTCGGGCGTGAGCTGTGGCGCGAGTCGCGGCCACCGCTGTTCCTCCAGTCCACCGACACCCGCCCGCCCGAACTCCAGGCGCAGGGCGTGCGGCCGCGGACCTGGTTCGGGGAGCGCTGGATCAGCGACGCGTACGAGCTCTTCGAGGAGAACCTGCGCTACTTTCCCGCGCTGCTTCCCCTCATGGACGACGAGAACCCGCTGGAGGTGCTCGACGACGGCCGGGTGCCGCAGCTCGGCGAACTCGTCCTGCACAACGGCACCGTGTACCGCTGGAACCGCCCCGTGTACGGCATCGCCGACGGGGTCCCGCACCTGCGCGTGGAGAACCGCGTCCTGCCCGCGGGCCCCACCGTCACCGACGTCATCGCCAACGCGGCCTTCTACTACGGCGTCGTACGCGCCCTGGCGGAGGAACCGAGGCCCGTGTGGACCCGGCTGCCCTTCGAGGCCGCGGCCGCCAACTTCGACACCGCCTGCCGCGACGGCATCGAGGCCCGTCTGCGGTGGCCCCGGCGCGGCCGGTACGGAGGGGTGGTCGAGGTGCCCGCGGTCGCTCTCGTGCGCGACGAGCTGCTGCCGCTCGCCGCGGCCGGGCTCGACGCGTGGGGAGTCGAGCCCGCCGACCGGGACTTCTATCTCGGCGTCATCGAGGAGCGGTGCAGGCGGCGGGTGAACGGGGCGTCCTGGCAGGCGGCGACGTACCACCAGGCCCTGGAGACCGGGCTCGAACGCGAGGACGCGCTCGCCGCGACCACCCGGCGCTACGCCGAGCTGATGCATGCGGGGGACCCGGTGCACACCTGGCCGGTGGGGCTGCCCGAGCCGGCGGTGCTGAGCTGAGCCTTCAGGGCTCAGCCGTGGCTGCCCGCCTCCATGATGGCCTTGAGGATGACCGCGTGGATCTGGGCCGGGTCGTCGACCTGGTGACCTGATCCGCCGGTCGCCTCCGCGATCTGCACGACCTCCTCCTTGTCCGCGTTCGGGCCGACCGCGATGGCGATGAGCGGCACCGGGCGCTTGGGGTCGGAGAGGTTCTCCAGCTGCGAGACGAGGTTGCTGCGGGAGAGGGATCCGGGGTCCTGGTTGGCGCCGTCCGTGAGCACCACGAGCGCGTTGAACTTGCCCTTCGCGTACGTGGACGCGGCTTCCTTGTACGCCGCCAGCGTGGTGTCGTACAGGCCGGTCGCGCCGCCCGGGATGGGCGCCAGGTCGCTGAAGGCCTCGGAGACCTTGTCCCGCTGGGTGCCCTCGCCCAAGCGGTCGCCGAGGCGCTGCGTCGGCACGAGCTTGCGGTAGTCACGCTTGCCGTCCAGGAGGGTGGCGAACTCCCAGAGGCCGATCTCGTCCTCGTCGGTGAACCCCGCGAGCGCTTGCAGGAGCGAGGACTTGGTGACCTCCATCCGGGTCTGGCCCCGGCCCGGCACGAACTCGCCCATGGAGTCCGAGACGTCGACGACCGTGCTGATCCTGGCGCTCTGGACGGTGATCGTCCACATGCCGAGCGTCTCCTGGAGCTCCTTCTCGGAGGGAGGCTCGCTCGGATCGTCGGAGTACGGCTGGGGGGTGCGGCCGCCGGCGGCCGTGACGAGTTTGGCCGAGGGGTCGTCGGTGCCGGTCCTGAAGCCGTGTTTCTCCAGGATCGCGCGCCCCTGCTCGTCGCTGAACAGCGTCATGAAGCGCAGGGCGGCCCGGCTCTGGTCCGTGGACAGGTCGTCCTCCTGGACCAGCGTGTACGGGTAGTCGAGGCGCGGCGAGCCGTCCTTCGGATAGAACATGTCCAGGCTGTTCTCCTCGCCCGCCGAGGCGTTGTGCTCGAACGCGGCCTGCTCGGAGAGGATCAGCGCCTGATTGCGGCGCGGGTTGCCCTGCTCCGTGCCGGAGGAGTCGCGGGCCAGGGTGTCCAGGAGCTGGCCGTCGCTGTCGGACGTGCGCGCCGACAGGGCCTTGGCCATCCCGGCGGCCTGGGTGTCGCCGTCCTTGCCGCCCGACTTCTTCGCCGACGTGCTCAGCTTGGCGAGCGCGAGGAGGCCGGTCGCGCTGCGGGCCGGATCGGCGGCGCCGAGCCGCAGCTTGTCGCCCTTCATCGCCGCGCCGGCCAACTCCGGCCAGTTGTACGTCTTCTTGGGCCAGCCAAGGCCTTCGGCGGCCGAAGGGACCATGGCCATGCCAACCGGGGACGAGGCTATGTTCCCCGCCGGCGACACCTTGGTCTGCCGGCCGCCCAGGGCGACGCGCTGGAGCCAGAGCGCGGAGTCCGGCACCCACACGTCGTAGCCGGGATCGCCCGTGCCCGTGCGCAGCTGGTCGGCGACCTTGTACGAATCGCGGGCGGTGATCCGTACGTCGATGCATGATCCGTCGGAGGAGACCTCCTTCTCGCGCGCGTCGTCGGCGGCCGTGCGCAGGGCGGGGGCGATGGCGGGGGCGGCCACGACGTCCACCCGCACCGCGTCGTCGCTGCACGAGCCGCCGAAGGTGAGCAGATCGCTGCGGACGGCGACCGCGGTGCCCGCGGCGACCGTCAGGACGAGCGCCGTCGCGACGGCCACCGTGCGGCCGCGGGTGCGTGGCCGTGGGTCGGGTGCGTCGGTCCCGTACTCATCGGGCAAGCTGTGACGTCCCATGGCGGTGGTGCCCCTCCTTGAACGATGAAGCAAGGAAAGAGGGGGTGCATGACCGCAATCGGCGTCCGTCCCCCTCGGCCTGTCGCGCACGATCTTCGCAACTACATTCGAGACCCTAGCGGGGCGGAGATGGGGATGAGGCGGGATTACTCAACTGGAGGCGGAGTGCAAGCGGAGTCCGGGCCGTTGGCCGGTTCTTTTCGGGGCGAGGGGCCATCGCGACGGATCCTCCGGGACGAGACGCTGCTCGTCCTGGCGCTCTCGCTGGGCGCGAGCGGTGTTTCCGCGCTGATCAGCTTTGTCGGATCGGTCACCAAACCGGGTGGTCTGAAGGACCAGGCGGCGACCATGAACGCGTCGGCCGCTCCGGGGCGGCCGTGGCTTGATCTCGCGTGGCAATTGTTCGGAATCACCACGGCGTTGGTGCCGGTGGCCCTGGTCGCGCACTTCCTGATCAGGGAGGGCGCCGGGCTGCGCACGATCGGCTTCGACCGGAGCAGGCCCTGGCCGGACCTGGGCCGCGGGGCGGCGATCGCGGCGCTGATCGGCAGCACCGGGATCGCCTTCTATCTGGCGGCGCGGGGGCTCGGGTTCAACCTGACGGTGGTGCCGGAGGACCTGCCCGACGTGTGGTGGAAGTACCCGGTGCTCGTGCTGTCCGCGGTGCAGAACGCGGTGCTCGAGGAAGTGATCGTCGTCGGCTATCTGCTGCGCAGGTTCGGGCAGTTGGGGTGGACGCCGATGGCCGCGCTGGTCGGGAGCTCGGTGCTGCGCGGCTCGTACCACCTCTACCAGGGCATCGGCGGGTTCATCGGGAACATGGCGATGGGGGTGGTCTTCGTGCTCCTGTACCGGCGGTGGGGGAGGGTCGGGCCGCTGGTGGTGGCCCATGCGCTGCTGGACATCGGGGCGTTCGTCGGGTACGCGCTGCTCGCGGGGAAGGTGGGGTGGCTGCCCACGCCTTAGGCGGCGGGCAGGCGGGTGGTTCCTGGCGTGGCTGTGGGGACGTACGACAAGTCGTACGTCCCCACAGTGACGTCGGGCGCGTCGGGCGTGTCCGGCGTGTCAGGCGTGGAGCTCGCCCTCGATGACGGTGACGGCGCGGCCCGTCAGGAGCGTGCGGTCGCCGCGCAGTTCGGTGCGGACGAGGCCGCTGCGGGCCGAGGCCTGCAGGCCGGTGAGCTCCGCACGGCCGAGGCGCTGGGACCAGAAGGGGGCCAGGGCCGTGTGGGCGCTGCCGGTCACCGGGTCCTCGTCGATGCCGACGTTGGGGAAGAAGCACCGGGAGACGAAGTCGTAGCCGAGGGTGGGGTCTTCGGCGGGTGCGGTGGCGATGATGCCGCGCTCGGAGAACTCGGCGAGGGCCTTGTGGTCCGGAGTGAGGGAGCGCACCGTCTTCTCGTCCGCGAGCTCGACCAGCAGGTCGCCGAGGCTTGCTCCGGCGTCGTACACCGCGAGCGGCTCGGCGCCGAGCGCCTGTGCCGCGCCGTCGGGAATCTTTGCCGCGGTGAGCGGGGCGGTGGGGAAGTCCATGGTGATGGTGCCGTCGGCGCGCGCGGTCGTGGTCAGGACGCCGCTGCGGGTGGCGAACCGAACGGGGCCTTGGGCGGTGCCGGTGACCTGAAGGACGTGGGCGGTGGCGAGCGTGGCGTGACCGCACAGGTCGACCTCGGTGGCGGGAGTGAACCACCGCAGCGCCCAGTCGGCTTCGCCGTCCGCGGGGAGGGGGTGGGCGAAGGCGGTCTCGGCGTGGTTGACCTCTGCGGCCACGTTCTGGAGCCAGGCGTCCTCGGGGAAGGTGTCGAGGAGGAGGACGCCTGCGGGGTTGCCCGCGAAGGGGCGGTCGGTGAAGGCGTCGACGATGCGGATGCGGTGAGAAGTCGGCATGTCGATGACGCTAGCGGGCCAATGTCTGGCTGGGACAAGGCCAATTGCGGGTCAGTGGCCCGATTGGCCTGCTCGCCGTCTCGCCTCGCGTCGCGCACGCGGCAGGCACAAGCTGGAAGGGGACGGGATTCCTTGGGTCCGATCACCGGGCCCGTCGAGGAGGAGCCATGACGGCGACGACGCGGAACGACACTCCTGTCGCGATCGAAGGCGGCGGCGTGGAACTGCGGATGCGGGATGTCGGGGGAGGTATGGCCGTCGCGTTCGTGCGGCTCCCGCAGGGTGCGGACATGGCGCCGGCCCTCACGGGGATGCCCGGCGGTCTGTGCCCATGCCCGCACTGGGGATATCTGCTCAAGGGGCGGCTGAAGATGCGGACAGCGTCCGGCGACGAGATCTACGAGGCAGGTGAGGCCTTCTACTGGCCTCCGGGTCATGCCCCGGAGGCGCTCGAGGGCTGCGAGTACGTCGACTTCTCGCCGACGAAGGAGTTGGCCGAGGTGGTCGACCACGTCAAGGCGCACATGGGCTGACCTCTTCGGACGGCCTCTGCAGTGAGTCCCTGCGGACCTCTCCAGTGAGTCCCTACGGAAGGGGATTGCCAGAAGAACAGTTCCGATATATCGTTGACGCATCGCGACTGATCAACGACTACACGGTTGATCAATGACACAGAGGAGTGATGGCGATGCGTTCCCACGGTTATGAACATGAGCACGGACGTGGAAAGTGCGGCCCCGGACACGAGGGTCGCGGCGGCTTCGAGGGGCGGCGCGCCGCGTTCGGTCCCTTCGGGCCCGGCTTCGGCGGCCCCGGTGGACCCGGCGGCCCCTGGGGCGGCGGACGTGGCGGCAGGGGCGGTCCGCGGGGCAGGGCGCGGCGCGGCGACGTACGCGCGTCGATCCTGGCCCTCTTGAAGGACAGGCCGATGCACGGCTACGAGATGATCCAGGAGATCGCCGAGCGCAGCGGCGGGGCATGGAAGCCCAGCCCCGGTTCGGTGTACCCGACCCTCCAGCTCCTGGAGGACGAGGGCCTGATCAGCAGCGCGAGCGAGGGTGGCAAGAAGCTCTTCTCGCTCACCGAGGCCGGCGTCACCGCGGCCGAGGAAGGTCCCGACGCGCCTTGGGAAGAGGCCGGGCGCGGGGTCGACTGGGAGACGCTGAACGAGATCCGGCAGGCAGGCTTCGGTCTGATGGAGGCGTTCGGCCAGGTCTGGAAGACCGGCAGCAAGGACCAGCGCGAGAAGGCCCTCACGGTCATCAACGACGCCCGCAAGAAGCTGTACCTGATCCTCGCCGATGAGGACTGAGGTGGTGGGGGTCGACGACCCCCAGTGCCATTGAGGCGCCCCGCACTTTCGTGTGGGGCGCCTCTGTGTGTTCGGGTGAGGGGCGGGGGCGCGTGACGGCGGAGGCTCAGGTCACCAGGCCCGCCAGCTTCCGCAGCGACTCGTCCAGCGCCGCCGTCGCCGAGTCCTTCAGCTTGCCCGCCATCAGGGAGACCGCCGCGCCCGTGAACTCCCCGTCTATGCGTACCTTCGTCGCGCCTCCGTCGGGAACGAGCGTGTAGCGGGTGCCGACCGTGACGCCCATCGGGCCCTTGCCCTTGATGGCCAGGGTGCGCTCGCTCTCCAGGTCCTCGATCGTCCAGTTGACCTCGGCGGGGAATCCCATCAGCTTCATGTTCTCCGCGAACGTGCCGCCCACCTCCAGTGTGGTGGGGCCGCCCTTCGGGAAACTCGTGTGCGTGGCGTTCCATTCGCCGTACGAGGAGAAGTCGGTGAGTTGGGCCCAGACCTTCTCGGCGGGCGCCTCGATCCGTGCTTCCGCGCTGACTTCGGCCATGCGACGACCCCTTCTCGTTGGGCGCTGCGGCGGGCGCAGCTGCGGTGTCGCGGAACGTAGCCGCAGGCCCTGGAACATTCAATACTGATGAACCGTCAGATATTGTGGACCCTCCGCCCGAACTGCCCCCTGCGGGGTCGGGTACTGTTGCCCTCCCCGTGACGGACGCGGGCAGAGAGAACCGGGAGGTGAGACCCATCACCGCAGCAGCAGGTAGGGCGCTCCCCCTTCGCGACCGCGCGGTTCACCCGGCATAGGTGACCGAGGGAGCCCCTGAAGGCGTCCCGAAAGGTTTCACTTCTCATGTCGGCCTCACCCTCGTCACCCGCGTCATCGCCCATGGAATCCCTGGCCCCTGCCGCCATCGTCACCAGGCTGCGCGCCGCCGGCTGTGTCTTCGCCGAGGACGAGACGGAGTTGCTCGTCGCCACTGCGCGTGACCATGCCGAACTCGCCGCCATGGTGGAGCGGCGCGTCGCGGGACGTCCGCTCGAACACGTCCTGGGCTGGGCGGAGTTCCGCGGTCTGCGGATCGCCGTGGACGCCGGGGTCTTCGTGCCCCGGCGGCGCACCGAGTTCCTCGTGCAGGAAGCCGCTGCCCTCGCCGGTCCCGGCGCCGTCGTCGTCGACCTGTGCTGCGGCTCGGGCGCGCTGGGGGCCGCGCTCGGCGCCGCCGTCGACCGGGTCGAACTGCACGCCGCCGACATCGACCCCGCGGCCGTGCGGTGCGCCCGCCGCAACGTCGCCGACGTGGGGGGACGGGTGTACGAGGGCGACCTCTACGCGCCGCTGCCCGGCACCCTCCGGGGCCGGGTCGACGTACTCCTTGCGAACGTCCCCTACGTACCCACCGAAGAGGTCGGTCTCCTGCCGCCGGAAGCCCGCATCCACGAGGCCCGTGTGGCGCTCGACGGCGGTGCGGACGGCCTCGACGTCCTGCGGCGGGTGACCGCGGACGCGGCGCGCTGGCTGGCACCCGGCGGCCGGCTGCTGTTCGAGACGAGCGAGCGGCAGGTGCCGTACGCGCTCGAAGCGGTCGCCGACGGCGGTCTCGTGGCGCGGTCGGTGAGCGACGAGGAGATGTACGCGACGGTCGTGGTCGGGACGCTTCCCGCATAGGTCCCGTACGGGCACGCTCGCTCGGCCGGGGTCAGCCGACCTTGCGTATGACCGCCGCGTCGAACAGGTCGCACGCCCTGGGGAAGGGGCCCTCGTCGTGGCAGTGCCAGGCCTCCCAGAACAGGTCGGCGGGCAGTGCGTCGTCGGGTGCGTACACCCGATACACGTACTGCCTGCCGTCGATCGCCGGCAGCGCGACCATCCAGCACTCGCACTCCATGTCTGAAAGACGAATGACCGGTGCGCCACGGTTGCGTTCCCGGCGCGAATCAAGACGGCGCGCGCCCCTCGGGGAAGAAGAGTGGGATCTCATCCGTAAGGAGGAGAAGCCACACATGCGTACCCAACCTGTGTCGGACGCGAAGATGCTTCCCGCCGCCGATGACGCCGCCCTCGGGGGCTGATGGGGTGGGAGATGTGCAAAGCCGTACCCCGCAGGGCGCCGAGCCCGGCCCGACCCGAGCAGACATCGACTCCCGGCTCAGCGCCGCGCTGGCGTCGGTGGTGGCAGGCGCGCGCCGGCGTGCCGTGCGGGACGGGGACCGGCAGGTCGACACCGCGCATCTGCTGCACTCCCTGCTGGAGACCGACCCCGACGTGCGGGCCGCCTTCGACGACGGGGACCAGGTGGTGCGGCTCCTCGGCTATCTCGTCCAGCGCAGCATCGGCTACGGCCTGCAGTGGCAGGGGACGGTCGAGGACTCCGGAGCGGTGCCGCTGGTGCGCCAGGGCGGCTCCGCGTCCGTGAAGGAGACGGGCTGGTCGCCGTCCGCGGCCGCCGCCATGGAGGCGGCCGTCGGGCGGGCCGCCCTGCGCGGCGAACCGCGCGCCCTCGGCATCGACCTCCTGGTGGCGCTCCTCGCCGATCCGGACTGCCGCGCGGTCGAGGTGCTCGGGCGGGCCGGAGCCGACGCGCAGGTGATCCTCCGACGGGTCGAGGGCGATCCGTACGCAGAGACGTACGTCGATCCCTACGCCGGTCCGTACCCCGATCCGTACGCCGATCCGTACGCCGGGACGTCCGCCGATTGAGACAGGGTCTATCGGGGGTGACGCTCATGACACGTCCTGTCATGATGTGCCGGTGCAAGCGTCTCAGGGGAAACAGACAGGCTCGATGCCGAGCCGGGGAAGAGGCGTCGGACTGGGGCTCGCCCTGGGGTCGGCGGTCGCCTTCGGCGGCTCGGGTGTCGCGGCCAAGCCGCTGATCGAGGCGGGTCTCGACCCGCTGCACGTGGTGTGGCTGCGGGTGGCGGGCGCCGCCCTGGTGATGCTGCCGGTCGCCTGGCGCCACCGCGGACTGCTGCTGCGCAGGCCCGCGCTCCTGCTCGGCTTCGGCCTGCTCGCCGTGGCCGGCGTCCAGGCCTGCTACTTCGCGGCGATCTCCCGCATCCCCGTGGGCGTCGCGCTCCTGGTCGAATACCTCGCGCCCGCGCTCGTCCTCGGCTGGGTGCGCTTCGTGCAGCGGCGGCCCGTGACGCGGGCGGCCGCGGTGGGCGTGGTGCTCGCCGTCGGCGGGCTCGCCTGTGTCGTCGAGGTGTGGGCCGGGCTGAGCTTCGACGCCGTGGGGCTGCTCCTCGCGCTGGGCGCCGCGTGCTGCCAGGTCGGCTACTTCGTCCTGTCCGACCAGGGCAGCGACGCGGGCGACGACGCCCCTGATCCGCTCGGCGTCATCGCGTTCGGGCTGCTGATCGGCACCGCCGTGCTCACCGTCGTGGCGCGCCCCTGGGGCATGGACTGGTCGGTGCTCGCGGGCAGCGCGGACATGGACGGCTCGGCCGTGCCCGCGTGGGCGCTCATCGGCTGGATCGTGATCGTCGCGACGGTCGTGGCGTATGTCACCGGGGTGCTCTCGGTGCGCCGGCTCTCGCCCCAGGTGGCGGGGGTCGTGGCCTGTCTGGAAGCGGTCATCGCGACCGTGCTCGCCTGGGTCATGCTGGGCGAACACCTGTCGGCGCCGCAGATCATCGGGGGCGCCGTGGTGCTCGCGGGGGCGTTCATCGCGCAGTCGTCCACGCCCGCCAAGCCCCGTGAGGGGCCCACCGCGGGCGGGTCGCCGGAGCCGAAGGAACAGTTGTCGTCGACCGGGACTGCCGCTTAGGGTGTCGATCATGCATTCACGCGCGCTCGTTCTTCCGCCTCCCGCCGCTTAAGCGCGGGCATCTCCTGGATCACACCCGGCCGGTGGCCGGGTGGAACGACGCTGCCCGCAGACGGAGCCAAGGACTTCCTCTTTCCTTTCTGCGGAGAACTCACGTGTCGCATGTGTCGACTGCTTCCTCCGGCCTGTCCGTCGGACGAGGCCTCTTCTATCTGATCGTCGCCGGTACGGCCTGGGGCACCGCGGGTGCCGCCGCCGCGCTGGTCTTCAAGGCCAGTGACATGGGGCCGGTCAGCCTGTCCTTCTGGCGCTGCGCGGGCGGCTTCGTGCTGCTCTACGCCGTCCGTCTGGTGCGCTCGCGCCGACGGTCCTCGTACGTCGCCGAGAGCGCGCCGCTGCGGCGCAGGCTGCCGCGGATCGTGGCGACCGGCGTGGCCCTCGCCGTGTTCCAGACCGCCTACTTCGCGGCCGTCGAGTCGACCGGGCTCGCGGTCGGCACGGTGGTCACGATGGGCGCCGGGCCCGTGCTCATCGCGCTCGGGGCGCGGTTCACCATGGGGGAGCGGCTCGGGGGCGGCGGCGTGGTGGCCGTGGCCGGGGCGCTCGCCGGGCTCGTGGTGCTCGTCCTGGGCGGCGGGGGTGCGAGCGTGCGTCCGGTGGGCGTCGGGTGGGGGCTGCTCTCGGCCGCCGCGTACGCCGTGATGACGCTGCTCACGCGGTGGTGGGGGCGGGACGGCGGCGCCGACTCGTCCGACACGACGGTCTGGTCGTTCGCCGTGGTGTCCGTCTGTCTGCTGCCGCTCGCCGCGGTGGAGGGTCTCGTCCCGCACGCCGCCGACCCGGCGCGGATGGGGCTCTACCTGCTCTACATCGTCGTGATCCCGACGGCGGTCGCCTACGCCCTGTACTTCGCGGGTGCCGCCGTCATCCGGTCGGCGACCGTCTCCGTGATCACGCTCCTGGAGCCGCTGAGCGCCGCGGTCATCGCGGTCGTGCTGCTCGGCGAGGAGCTGACCGTGTCGACGGTGCTGGGCACGCTGCTGATGCTGGCCGCGGTGACGGGCCTCGCGGTCTCCGAGACGCGGGGTGTGGCCGCTGCGCGGCGGGAGCGGGTGCTGGTGTGAGGGTGCTCGCGGGGCGCGGCTGGAGCGGCCGTGCCCCGCGAGCTCTGGCGTGACGGGGCGCTCAGCGGCGGCGCAGCTGCTGAGCCTGTGCCGCCGCGTCGCGCGGGCCGCCTCGTTCCGCGAGGCCCGACGCGATCCGGTCCTGGACGTCCTGGGGCTTGTCGCCCGCGTACTTGAACTTCGCCTGTACGCCGGTCACTTCGAGGCACAGGACGCGGATCCCGGAGAGCAGGCGGCCGAAGGGGTCTTCGCCCACCTCGGCCGGGGCCGTGCCGCCCTCCGGCTGGAAGTGGGCGACCTGGCGGTTGAGGAGCTCGGCCTTCTCGCGCGGGGAGTCCACGACGCGGGCGGTGCAGCGGAGCTGGACGGCGGCGTACAAGCTCGTCGGCACTCCGTGCTCGGCAGGGGTGCCCGCGGGCGCCTTCCAGGGGCCCGGCACGTACGCGTAGTCGTCGACCACGCTGAGCAGCACGTCGGGATCGGCTTCCAGCGCGGGCCACAGGGGGTTGGGGCGCGCCAGGTGCGTGATCACCCGGCCGCGGGGGCCGTGGTCGGCTTCGTACGCGAAGTGCGCCGGCTGGACGTGCGGGGGCTCTCCGGGCAGGCCGTTCACGGCGAGCTGCCCGAAGTCGTGGCCGGCGAGCCACTGTTGCCACTCGGCGTCGGAGCGCGGGGCGTCCCAGGGGTGGATCAGCATCACAGTGCGCTGAGGTAGTCGGGGGTGTCGATGCCGGGGGCGAGGTCGGCCGACGGGATGACGGCGCCGTAGCCCTTGACCAGCGGGACGACACCGGACCAGTACGGAAGGCCGAGGTCCTCGGCGTCGTCGCTCGGGGCGCCGGTACGCATCTTGGCGGAGACCGTGGCGAGGTCGAGGCTGAGCACGGCGGTGGCCGCGAGCTCCTTGGCGTTCGCGGGGCGGGAGTCGGCGGAGCGGCCCGGCACGACGTGGTCGACGAGCGCGTCGAGGGCGGTGCGCTTCTCCTCGGGGTCCGTGACCTGGTGGGCGGTGCCGTGGATCACCACGGAGCGGTAGTTGAGCGAGTGGTGGAAGGCCGACCGGGCCAGGACGAGGCCGTCCACGTGGGTGACGGTCAGACAGACCGCGAGCCCCGGGTCCTCCTCCTGCTGCCGGGTGCCGCCCGCCATCCGCAGCGGCCGGGAGCCCGTCGAACCGTGCACGTACAGGCGCTCGCCCACCCGGCCGTACAGCGTCGGCAGGACGACGGGGGCGCCGTCACGCACGAAGCCGAGGTGGCAGACGTAGGCCTCGTCGAGTATCGCGTGCACCAATTCCTGGTCGTACGAGGCGCGGTCCCGGCCGCGGGTGGGGACGGTGAGTTCGGTCGGCGCGTACGAGGCGGTGTCGGTGGCGGTCTCGACGCCGGTCTCGATGCCGGACTCGGATGCGACGCTCATTGCCTTCTCCATTGCACTAGTGCATAATGTCGTTTGTGCTAGGAGAGTATCGGATCGAAGGCCGGCGCGCAGCTGAGATCGCTGCCAGCGTGGAGCGTGCGGTGGGTGGCGGAGACCTGGAGCCGGGGCAACTGCTCCCGCCGATGCGCGAGTTGGCGGAGCGGCTCGGGGTGAATCCCAATACGGTGGCCGCCGCCTACCGCACGCTGCGCGAACGCGGCGTCATCGAGACGGCGGGGCGGCGCGGCAGCCGCGTACGCCCCAAGCCCGCGACGACGGTGCGCGAGCTGATCCGCGTGGACGTGCCTGCCGGTGTGCGCGACGTGTCGAACGGCAATCCGGACACGGCGCTGCTCCCGCCGCTCGCCGAGGTGTTCGCGGCCGCCGCCGCGGAGGGCGACCGGAATCCCGTGCTGTACGGGCAGGAGGCCGTGCACCCGGAACTGACCCGCCACGCGCGCGTGGCCCTCGACGAGGACGGCGTGCCGGACGGTCCCGTCGCCGTCACCTCCGGGTCGCTCGACGCCATCGAGCGCGTGCTCGCGGCGCACCTCAAGCCCGGCGACGCGGTCGCGGTCGAGGACCCGGGCTGGGGGAGCCTGCTCGACCTGATGCCGGTGCTCGGGCTGCGTACGGTCCCGGTGGGCGTCGACGACGACGGGCCGCTGCCCGCCGACGTGGAGGACGCGCTGCGCGGCGGCGTCCGGGCGCTCATCGTCACCGACCGCGCCCAGAACCCGACCGGTGCCGCGATCAGTGCTCCACGCGCGCGTGCCCTGCGCAAGGTGCTCTCCGCACACAAGGATGTGCTGCTCATCGAGGACGACCATGGCCACGCCATCGTCGACCTGCCGCTGCACCCGCTGGCGGGCGTGACCCGAAGCTGGGCCTTCGTCCGATCCACGGCCAAGGCGTACGGCCCTGACCTGCGCCTTGCCCTGCTCACCGGGGACGCGGTCACCGTCGATCGCGTCCAGGGACGCCAGCGGCTCGGCCCCGGCTGGGTGAGCCATCTGTCGCAGCGCGCCGTGGTGCGGCTGTGGACGGACGGGGCGGTGGACCCGGCCGAGGTGGCGGCGTCCTACGGGCGGCGGCGTGACGCCCTGATCGCCGCGCTCGCCGCGCGGGGCGTCACGGCGCACGGGCGCAGCGGCATGAACGTGTGGGTGCCCGTGCCGGACGAGACGGGTGCGGTCTCCAGGCTGCTGCACGCGGGGTGGGCCGTCGCCCCGGGGGCGCGGTTCCGGATGAGTGCGCGGCCCGGGGTGCGGATCACGGTGTCGACGCTCGGGGACGGTGACATCGAAACGGTGGCGGACGCCGTCGCCTCCGCCACCGGGCCCGCTCCCGCGCGGCGTTACGAGTGAGCGAGCTTCTGTGGGCGATCGCGCGGCCTGGACTGGGTGAGCGCCGCGCCCGCGAGGACGATCACCGCGCCGACCGGCGTCGACCAGCTCAGGGACTCGCCGAGCACGGCGACGCCCGCGGCGGTGGCGATGACCGGGACGAAGTACGTGACCATCTGGGCCGTCGTCGGCCCGACCTCGGCGACGAGGCCGTACTGGATCAGGAAGGCGACCCCGGTGCCGACGGCACCCAGTGCCACGATCGCAAGGAGCGGCACGACGGGGAAGTGCGTGGGGAAGGACGTGAACAGCGGGGTCACCACGGCCAGTTCGACGGTCGCGACCAGGAGCTGGGCGCCGGTCAGGGAGAGGTTCGAGTGGGAGGAGCCGGCCAGGGTGCGGCGCACGTAGATCCAGCCGATCGGGTAGCACAGCGAGGCGAGCAGTGCCATCGCCGTACCGCCGAAGTCAAGGCCGCTGAAGCCCTGCCAGGCGCCGAGGACCGTGAGCACCCCCAGGAACCCGATGCCGAGCCCCGCGACCCTGCGCCGCGTCGGACGGTCCTCGGAGAGTGCGACCAGGGAGAGCGCCATGCCCCACAAGGGCGACGTCGCGTTGCAGATACCGGCGAGCGTGGACGGGATCGTCAGCTCCGCGTACGCGAACAGCGAGAACGGCAGGGCGTTGAGCAGCAGCGCCGCGACCGCGAGATGCCCCCACGTGCGGGCCCCGCGCGGCAGCCGCTCGCGCTTCGTCACGAGGACGGCCGCGACGACCGCGGTGCCGAAGACCAGTCGTCCCAAGGTGACTTGGAACGGTGCGTACCCCTCCGTGCCGACCTTGATCAGCAGGAAGCTGAAGCCCCAGATCAGGGAGAGGATGCCGAAGCGGAGGCGCCAACCGGGTGCGCGGCTCCTCGGGTCTGCGGGGGAGGGAGGGGCGGAGGAAGCGGCAAGGGAGCCGGACGGGGTGGTGGTGGCGCTCATGTACGTCACCTTGAAGCAGCCGACCTCGTAGAACAAGCGAAATAAACTGCCTGGTATCCCGTAGCATCGCTTACATGTTGAACCTGGAGCGTCTGCGCACGCTCGACGCACTGGCCCGGCACGGCTCCGTCAGCGGCGCCGCGGCGGGACTGCACGTCACGACGTCGGCGGTCTCCCAGCAGATGACCAAGCTGGAGCGCGAGGTGGGCCAGCAGCTCCTGGCCAAGAACGGCCGCGGGGTGCGCCTGACCGACGCCGGACGGCTGCTCGCCGAGCATGCCGCGCGCATCCTCTCCCAGGTGGAGCTCGCCAGGGCCGACCTGGAGGAGCAGCGCGGCAAGGCCGTCGGTGAGCTGCGCATCGCCGCGTTCCCCACGGCGATGCGCGGCCTGCTGCCTGCCACGCTCGCCTCGCTGAGCGCAGGTCACCCCGGCCTGCGCGTCCGCTCCCAGGAGATGGAGCCGCAGCCCGCGGTGGCCGCCGTGGTGCGCGGCGACATCGACATGGCGGTCGTCCTCGACTGGTACAACAAGCCGCTGCCGATGCCCGAAGGCCTGGTCAAGGCGGCCCTCCTGGACGACCCCACCGACGTCGCCATGCCCGCGGGGCACCCCCTCGCCGACCGCGACGAAGTGGACCTGGAGGAGTTCGCGGACGACGAGTGGATCACCTGGGCGGAGGGCGAGTTCTGCCACGAGTGGCTGATGTTCACGCTGCGCGCCAAGGGCATCGAGCCGCGGATCGCCCATCGCGCGGAGGAGCACCACACCCAGCTCGCGCTGGTGGCCGCGGGTCTCGGCGTGTGCGTGGCGCCCCAGTTGGGGCGCGATCCGATGCCCGCCGGGGTCAGGACGGTCCCGGTGCGGCACCGGGTGCGCCGTCAGGTGTACGTGGTGTGGCGCGCGGACGCGGACCGCAGGCCGTCGATCAGGGCCGCGGTCCAGGCGCTCCAGGGGGCGGGGGTGGCTCTGGGCGGGTGATCAGGGGCGGGCCGGCAGCTCGGCCAGTTTCCGGAAGTCCCAGGACGCGATCGCGTCGGGCGTGAGCCGGATCCAGGCGTGCTTCCCGTCGTACGGCATCGCGTCCATCCCGAAGTACTTCTGGGCGAACAACCGCTCAGGGGCGTCGAGTTCGGGGCAGGGCTCGCCCATGCGCGGTGACTCGGCGACGAAGACCGCCGTCCCGGACAGCTCCACGCCCCGCAGCTCTCCGTACTCCACGCCCGCGTCGATCACCACGGCGATCCGCTGGTCGCCCCGCAGGTCCGCCCAGCGCTTGCTGCGGGTGATCGAGAACAGCCACAAGGACGTGCCGTCCCAGGCGAACCAGAGCGCGCTGACGTGTGGGGCGCCGTCCGCGGACACGGTGGCGACCCGGCAGGTGCGCTCCTCGGCGAGGAACGCGTCGAGCTCGCCCGGCGACATCATGATCCTGCGGCCCCGGCGCTGTGTGACGGCCATCGGTCCTCCCGCGGCAAAGGGAAAAGGTGGGCGCACGAAGAGAACTGACTGGTCGTCAGTTTCGTGCGTCAGGAAAGCATGCGGTCTCTTCCGCCGTGGCGCAATGGCCGCTAGCCTCCGCGCATCCCGGGCGCCGGTTGCCCCGGCGGTCCCGGACGACCCGGACAGGGGGAGCCATGCCGTCGTACGAACAGCTCAGGGAACTCCTCGATCCCGCCACCACCGTACTGATGACCGTCGAGTGCCAGCAGGGTGTGGTGGGGACGGAGAGCGCGCTGCCCGAACTCGCCGACGAGGCACGCTCGTCGGGCTGCCTCGTCAATGTCGCGCGGCTCGTCTCCGCCGCCCACCAGGCAGGCGTCCAGGTCCTGCACGCCGTCGCCGAACGGCGGCCCGACGGGCGGGGCGCCAACCACAACGCGCGTCTCTTCCGTGCCGCGGGGCGGCTGCCCGTGCAGCAGCTGTCCGGGACCAAGGCCGTACGGATCGCGCCGCCCATCGAAGTGGCCGACGAGGACTTCGTCGTACGACGGCTGCACGGGCTCTCGCCCCTCGCGGGCACGGACGTCGACCCGCTGCTTCGCAACCTCGGGTGCCGCACCCTCCTGGTGACCGGTGTGTCGGCGAACGTGGCGATACCGAACGCCGTCTTCGACGCCGTGAACCTCGGCTACACCGCCGTCGTGGCATCGGACGCCATCGCGGGAGTCCCCTCCGACTATGCACCCGCGATGATCCGCAACACGCTCGCCCTGGTGGCCACCATCGCCACCACCGAGGACATCCTCCGCAGTTGGAAGCGTCCTAGGCCAGTGTGATCGAGTCCCCGTCCACGCGGATCTCGGCGGCGGGCAGCGGTTTCGCCGCCGGGGAAGCCTTCACGCTCCCGTCCGCGATGGCGAACTTGCTCCCGTGACAAGGGCAGTTGATGGTGCCGCCCGCCACGCTCGTCACCGGACACTGTTTATGGGTGCAGCGGTTCGAGAAGGCCTTGAACTCGCCCTCCGTCGGCTGGGTCACGACCACCCCCTCCTCCTTGAAGATCTTGCCGCCGCCCACCGGGATCTCCGAGGTCTTGGCGAGCACGGCCCCGGCGGCACCTTCGGGCTCCTCGGCCTTGTCGGGCACCTTGTCCGCGGCCGGATCGGAGTCGTACGAGTCGTCGCTCTCCCCGCAGGCGGCGAGCGCGGCGGCCAGGCTGACGACGCCCGCCGCCGCGACGACGGAACGGCGGGAGGGCGTGGGCAGAGGTTCCTTCGAAAGGGTCATGCCCGGTGGTACGAGACCGCGCACCGTCGTGTTCAAACGCTCAAGCACTTCTTGCGCGAGCCGAGTTCGGACCGGCATTAACCTGGGGCGATGCTCACCGAAGTCACCGCGGTCCGGTACGCGACGCCCCTGCGGGAGGGCGGATCGCTCCCCGGCCTCGTCGAGGCCGTCGACGGCCGGGGAATGTACGCGTCGTACGTCATGAAGTTCACCGGGGCCGGACAGGGCCGCAAGACGCTGGTCGCCGAGGTGATCTGCGGGCAGCTGGCGCGCGGCCTGGGGCTTTCGGTGCCGAGCCTCGCGCAGATGTGGCTCGACCCGGTGCTCGGCCTCGGCGAGCCCGATCAGCAGGTGCAGGCGCTGCTCAAGTCGAGCGGCGGTCTCAACCTCGGGATGGAGTACCTCTCGGGCGCGCTCGGCTTCGACGCGCTCGCCCACGACGTCGATCCGGCCGAGGCGGGCCGCGTCGTGTGGTTCGACGCGCTCATCAACAACGTGGACCGCTCCTGGCGCAACCCGAACATGCTCGTGGTCGGCGGCGACCTGTGGCTCATCGACCACGGCGCGAGCATGATCTGGCACCACAACTGGCGCACCGCCGAGACCGCGGCCGCCAAGCCGTACGACGCGTCCGACCACGCCCTGGCCCCCTTCGCCCCCGACGTCGCCACGGCCGCCGCCGAGCTCGCCCCGCTGGTGACCGAGGAGCTGCTCGCCGCGGCCGCCGCCGATGTGCCCGACGTATGGCTCGTGGACGAGCCGGGCTTCGACACCCCCGACGCCGTGCGCCGCGCCTATGTGGCGGCGCTGCTGCCGCGGGCCAGGACCATCCACGAACGGATCCAGCTGCCCGAGCCGCAGCGGAAGGGCGCCGACCAGTGACCGAGCAGCCGTTGCCTGTCCAGGCGATCCAGCGGGACGTCTTCGAGTACGCCCTGGTGCGCGTCGTGCCGCGTGTGGAGCGCGGGGAGCAGTTCAACGCGGGGGTGGTGGTCTACTGCCGGGCCAAGTCCTTCGTGGCCGCCCGTACGCATCTGGACGAGGCCAAACTGCGGGCCCTGGACCCTGAGGCCGACCCCGAGGGCATCAGGGCCGCGCTCGGCGCCGTCGAGCGGATCTGCGCGGGCGGCGCAGGAGCAGGCCAGGCCGAGCGGGACGATGCCGGGCGGCGCTTTCGGTGGCTGATCGCGCCGCGCTCGACCGTCGTGCAGCCGGGGCCGGTGCACACGGGCCTCACGGCGGATCCCGCCGCAGAGGTGGACCGACTCCTCGACCTCCTGGTGAGGTGAAGAATCACAGCTCCCGGTGTGCCGTTGACACCGGGTGCCAGGGCTTCTAGCGTCTCGTTCAGCTGAAGGTACTAAGCGGTCGCTCACCATCGGGGCGTACCGTAGAGCCGCATCCCAAGGGCGAGGAGAACCAGCATGTCCACCACTGAGCAGCGCGTCGCGGTCGTGACCGGAGCAGCGCGAGGCATCGGCGCGGCGACCGCCGTGCGTCTGGCCGCCGAGGGCCGCGCCGTCGCGGTGATCGACCTCGACGAGGCCGCCTGCAAGGACACCGTCACGACGATCACCGCTGCCGGTGGCAGGGCGATCGCGGTCGGCTGCGACGTGTCCGACGAGGCCCAGGTCGAGGCTGCCATCGCCCGGATCGCCGACGAGCTCGGCGCCCCCACGATCCTCGTGAACAACGCCGGTGTGCTCCGCGACAACCTCCTCTTCAAGATGAGCGCGAACGACTGGGACACGGTCATGAACGTGCACCTGCGCGGCGCCTTCCTGATGTCGAAGGCCTGCCAGAAGCACATGGTGGACGCCAAGTTCGGCCGGATCGTGAACCTCTCCTCGTCCTCCGCGCTCGGCAACCGCGGCCAGGTCAACTACGCCGCGGCCAAGGCAGGACTGCAGGGCTTCACCAAGACCCTCGCCAAGGAGCTCGGCAAGTTCGGCGTCACCGCCAACTCCGTGGCCCCGGGCTTCATCGTCACCGAGATGACCAAGTCCACCGCCGACCGCGTCGGCATGGGCTTCGAGGACTTCCAGGCCGCGGCCGCCACGCAGATCCCGGTGCAGCGCGTGGGCCGCCCCGAGGACATCGCCAACGCCATCGCGTTCTTCACGGGCGACGCGGCGGGCTTCGTCTCCGGCCAGGTCATGTACGTGGCCGGCGGCCCGCTCAACTAGTTCGGTACCGGTAGTTCTGTCCCGGAGGGATGCGGAGATGACAGTGCAGGACAGTGGAAAGGCAGCGCTCATCACGGGCGCGAGCCGCGGTATCGGCTACGGCATCGCGGAGGCGCTCGTCGCCCGCGGTGACCGCGTGTGCATCACCGGACGCAACGAGGACGCGCTCAAGGAGGCCGTCGAGAAGCTCGGCGCCGACCGCGTCATCGGCGTCGCGGGCAAGGCCCACGACGAGGCCCACCAGGCGGTCGCCGTCGAGCGCGCCATGGAGGCCTTCGGGCGGGTCGACTTCTTGATCAACAACGCCGGCACGAACCCGGTGTTCGGGCCGATGGCCGAGCTCGACCTCAATGTGGCGCGCAAGGTCTTCGAGACCAACGTGATCTCGGCGCTCGGCTTCGCCCAGCAGACCTGGAAGGCCTGGCAGAGCGAGAACGGCGGTGCGATCGTGAACATCGCCTCCGTCGCGGGCGTCGCCCCCTCGCCGTTCATCGGCGCGTACGGCATGAGCAAGGCCGCCATGGTCAACCTCACCCTGCAGCTCGCGCACGAGTTCGCGCCGAAGGTGCGGGTCAACTCGATCGCGCCGGCCGTGGTCAAGACCAAGTTCGCCCAGGCGCTGTACGAGGGCCGTGAGGAGGAGGCCGCCGCCGCGTACCCCCTGGGGCGGCTCGGTGTGCCCGAGGACATCGGGGGCGCCGCCGCGTTCCTCACGTCCAGCCAGTCGGACTGGATCACGGGGCAGACACTCGTGGTCGATGGCGGCATCTTCCTCAATGCGGGCGTCAGCTGACGAAGGCTGCACAATCGCCAGGTACGCCACTCAAAAGGGACGTACACGCGCATCAAGTGCCCCGTCGGCGCCGCAAGTTGGCCCGGCGGGGCATTGCGATATTGTCTCCCGACCCATGGCATGGCCGATCGAGGAGCGTGCGCGTGTTCAGTGAAGTTCGCCTGGTGGCGGCGGCGGGTCTCCGTGGCCTGGCCAGGCTGCCCCGCGGGGGCCTGCGGCCGGCCGCGGCGCTGGTGTCCATATCCCTGCTCTCGGGGTGCGGAGTCTTCTCTTCGGACGAGTCCGACGAGGAGCAGAAGATCACCGTCGGCACGATGAGTGCCCCCAGTACCCTCGATCCGGCGGCCGCCTGGGACAGCTCCTGGGAGCTGTACCGGAACGTCTTCCAGACGCTCCTGAGCTTCCCCAGCGGGGCGGCCGAGCCCGAGCCGGACGCGGCCGAGTCCTGCAAGTTCGCCGACGCCACGAACAAGGTCTTCACCTGTGAGCTGCGGGAGGACCTCAAGTTCTCCGACGGCCACGACCTCGACGCGAAGGCGGTCAAGTACACCTTCGACCGCATGCGGCGCATCGACGTCAAGGGCGGTCCCACCGGTCTGCTCGGGTCGCTCGACTCGGTCGAGACGAAGGGTGACCGGACGGTCACGTTCCGGCTCAAGAAGCCGGACGCCACGTTCCCGTTCGTGCTCTCCACGCCCGCCATGTCGATCGTCGACCCCCGCGAGTACCCGGCGGACAAGCTCCGCGAAGGCACCACGATCGCGGGCTCGGGGCCGTACGCCCTGGAGTCGTACAAGGCCGGTGAGCGGGCGGAGCTGGTCAAGAACACCCACTACAAGGGTGCGGCCGACCGCAAGAACGACGCCGTCACGATCCGCTACTTCAAGAAGTCGGCCACCATGGTCGAGGCCCTGAAGAACAAGCAGATCGATGTCACCTTCCGCGGGCTCGCGGCGGAGGACATCGTCGAGATGCAGGCCAACAAGCACGCGCGCGAGGGCATCCAGCTCGTCGAGGGCTCGGGCACCGAGATCCGCTACCTGGTGTTCAACCCCGATGACCCCTGGGCCAGGAAGAAGCCGGTCCGCCAGGCCTTCGCCCAGGTCATCGACCGCCCGGCCATCGCCCACAAGATCTACCAGGACACGGTCGAGCCGCTGTACTCGATGGTCCCCCAGGGCCTCACCGGACACGGCACGGGCTTCTTCGACGACTACGGAGACCCCAGCGTCGCCAAGGCCGCGAACATCCTCAAGGGCGCGGGCATCAACGAACCGGTTCCGCTCACGCTCTGGTACACGACCGACCGCTACGGTTCGGCGACCGAAGGGGAGTTCAAGGAGATCAAGCGGCAGCTCGAGGACTCGGGCCTTTTCAAGATCACGCTGAAGGGCCGTCCCTGGACCGAGTTCGACGCGGGCACCAAGAAGCGCGAGTACCCCGTCTTCGGCCGTGGCTGGTTCCCCGACTTCCCCGACGCGGAGAACTTCATCGCGCCGTTCATCGGCACGAAGAACGTGCTCAACACGCCGTACCCGTCACGGGAGATCACCGACGAGGTGCTGCCGCGCTCGCGCCGTGAGGCCGATCGCGGCGCGGTGGCCGACGACTTCGAGCGGGCCCAGAAGCTCCTCGTCGACGACGCGCGGCTGCTCCCGATGTGGCAGGGCAAGCAATACATCATGGCGAGCGAGGAGATCGCGGGCGGCGAGCGCGCCCTCGACCCCTCGGCGATCATGATGATGTGGGAGCTTCAGCGCAAGACCAGCTGGTAACGGGGGCTGCGGGCAGCGGGGCGGGGTCGGGCCGATTGTCAGTGGCCGCCGGTAGGTTCTGTGGTGAGAAGTGACCGCACACCGGAGGTTGTTGACGTGACCGACATCGCCATGCTGCCCGCGTCCTGGCGCGGAGTCCTCGGCGAGGAGCTGCAGAAGCCCTACTTCAAGGAGCTCACCGAGTTCGTCGAGGAAGAGCGGGAGAAGGGTCCCGTCTACCCTCCGCGTGACGAAGTGTTCGCCGCGCTCGACGCGACTCCGTACGACCAGGTCAAGGTCCTCGTCCTCGGTCAGGATCCGTACCACGGCGAGGGGCAGGGGCACGGCCTCTGCTTCTCCGTGCGGCCCGGCGTGAAGACCCCGCCCTCGCTGCGCAACATCTACAAGGAGATGAAGGAGGAGCTCGGCCACCCCGTGCCGGACAACGGCTATCTGATGCCGTGGGCCCAGCAGGGCGTCCTGCTCCTGAACGCGGTGCTGACGGTCCGCGCGGGAGAGGCCAACTCCCACAAGGGCAAGGGCTGGGAGAAGTTCACGGACGCGGTGATCCGCGCGGTGGCCGACCGCCCCGACCCCGCCGTCTTCGTCCTGTGGGGCAATTACGCCCAGAAGAAGCTGCCGCTCATCGACGAGGAGCGGCACGTGGTGGTGAAGGGCGCGCATCCGTCGCCGCTCTCGGCGAAGAAGTTCTTCGGCTCGCGCCCCTTCACGCAGATCGACGCGGCGGTCGCTGCGCAGGGCCATGAGGCGATCGACTGGCGGGTGCCGGATCTGGGCTGAGGTTGGCCGGGGTCTGGTGGAGCCGGGGCTTGGTTGTGCTGGTGGAGCCGGGCCTTGTGGTGCGGGTGAAGCCAGGCGCCTGGTGGTGCGGGTGAACTCGTTCGCGGTGGCGGCGTGCGCGATGCGTGCGCCGCCGTTCGCTTGTCGTGCGCACGCCCGTCGCCGTGCGTGACCTTCTCGGGCTCGGCCAGGACTGTCACCGGGCTGGCCCAGCGGTGTGGGGGAGCGCCTCGCGGCCGATCGCGCCTGACCGTGATTGTCAGTGGAGGCGGATAGCGTCGAGAGCGGTGTGCACGATGGCCGTACGGCGTACGAGTGTGGAGGACCCGGTGGCGGAGCAGCAGGAGCAGGCGGCGGAAGACGCCATGATGACCCGGATCGGGCAGGCGGTCATGCTGCATCACGGGGGCGACCGCGAGGAGGCGCAGGGACGCTTCCTGGGGCTGTGGTCGGAGATCGGCGAGGAGGGCGACCCGCTGCACCGCTGCACGCTGGCGCACTACATGGCGGACACGCAGGAGGATCCGTCGGACGAACTGGCGTGGGATCTGCGGGCGTTGTCGGCGGCGGACGAGCTGACGGACGAGCGCCTGCATGAGCACCACGACTCGATCGCGGTCCGTGGCTTCTATCCCTCCCTGCACCTCAACCTCGCCGCGGACTACGCGAAGCTGGGGCGCCCCGAGGCGGCGCGCAACCACATTCGGCGGGCGCGGGGGGCGGTCGGGGCGCTGGGGGACGACGGGTACGGGGACGGGATTCGGGCGGCGATCGGGAGGCTGGAGATGCGGTTGGGGGAGGGGAGTGAGGTGGAGTGAGGTGGGGTGAGGCAGCTGGGGGTGGGGCTGCTGGTGCGGGCCAGTGAGCCTCCGCCGACTTGAAGTCGTAGATCAAAAGGCTGCTGTGACCGGTTCTCGGAGTGCTCACGCTGGTCGTGAGCGGGAGTCGGCAGAGAAGATCATCTGTCAGCGGTTGCTTCGAGGTTCGTCAGGACGAGCAGAGCGCGCAGGAGCTGGGTGGCGTGTGCGGGATCGGTACGAAGTTTGGTGAGGATCCGCAGTTCTTGAGGTGGGTGAAGCCGTGCTCGACCGGTGCACGTCCGATGGCGAGGACTCGGTTTGCTTCCTGCTGGCCTGGCGTGGGTTTGTGGGTGCGGCCGGCGGTGTAGCGGGTGACGATCAAGGGGTCGAGGACGTCGTTGTCAAGGCCGCGGAAGCCGGGGTCGGCCAATGCCCGAGGTCGGCGGCGCGCAGGTGGGCCAGGACGTGGTCGTGGCGGGCGGCGGTGTTGTCGTGGGTGCGGCCGGGCCGGGCGGCAGATATCCAGATCAGACGGCCCTTCTCGTCGGTCGGGGCGAGGAAGTGCAGGCCGTGGCTGCGGTGCTTGCCGGAACAGTTCCGCCGGTCGGCCATCCCCGTGCGGCGTAAGCTGTTTGACCAGCTGTTCTTCGAGTTCGTCCAGTTCCGCGCGACGCACGGTGATCCGTTCCGGGCGCGGGATCCAGCATGGAGCGGATCGTAGAAGGTCGCCTCGCCACGGCGAGCAAGAACCGGACGATCGGGCCCCTCCCCCGAAGGGGAGGGACCGCGGTCATGCCGACATTCGGGTGCCGCGGCGCCAGACGGCACGGGTGTTGAGGGTGTCGCTGATGTTGCTGGTCGGGTCGCCGTCGACCAGCAGGAGGTCGGCGCGGAGTCCCTCGGCGATGCGGCCCCGGTCGCTGAGGCGGAAGCGGCGGGCGGTGGTCGCGGTGGCCGCGCGCAGGGCCCGTGCGGGCGTGAGGCCGGCTGCCACCAGGTACTGCAGTTCGTGGTGCAGGCTCGCTCCGTGTGCCAGGCCCCCGAAGAACGTCTCGGGCATGGAGACGTCGGTGCCGGCGAGCACGTCGACACCGGCAGCGTCCAGCGCGCGCACGGTGTCGTACACATCGTTGAGCTTGCCCTGGGGGTAGCGGTCATAGCTGGAGCGCAGGGTCCGGTCCCAGTCGGCGTCGAGGCGTGCGGCGACCCGGGGGTCGTCGGCGAGTTCGCTGCCTGTGATCCCCATCATCGAGGCGTTGAGAGTGACGCAGGGGATGACGAACATGCCCGCGTCCTTGATCAGGCTGATGATCTCGGCGGTGTGCGGCTGGTCCATGAACACGTGGGTGAGGCCGTCGATGCCGGCTTCGGCGGCCGTCCTGGTGGCCTCCACGGTCAGCGCGTGGGCCACGGTCAGGGCGCCGTACTTCTTGGCTTCGGCGACACCGGCGTGCACGGTGGCCCGGTCGAGCGCGGGCAGCCCGGGGTGTCCCTCTACGCTGCCGTCGTCGATCATGAACTTGATGAAGTCGGACCCCCGGGCGAGGAGCTGCGGCACGAAGGCGGCGGCCTCCCCGGGTGTGGTGGAGAACGGCATCAGGGGCATCACCGGGGGGAGGTCCCACTTGGGTCGAAACCCTTCGGGCATCAGCTCGCTCGGGTGTCCACCGGGCGGTGTGATGGCGAAGCCGGAGGAGCGCACGTCAGCCTGTGTGTCGTCGTCGGTGATGGCCCCCCGGTTCTCCCGGGTGTTCATCCCCTGCATCTCCAGTTCGGTCGTCACCCCGAACCGCAGGGCGAGCGCCAGGGAGCCCGGGGCGGAGTGGACGTGGGCGTCGATGAGTCCCGGCAGCAGTGTGGCGCCGCTGCCGTCGACGATCTCGCTGCCCTCGGGAGCGTCGCCACCGACGCGGGCGATCCTCCCGCCGTCGATGACCACGGTCCGCACGCCGACCGCCTTCTCCCCGTCGAAGATCTGCGCGTTGGTGATCGCGGTGAGCGCCATGGCGGTCCGCCTCATTTCCTAGCTCGTTCAAGATTTACATACCTGATGCTATGCACTTGTTGAATGGTATGCAAATGTGCTGGCCGGGCCTAGACTCGGCACATGAGCAGCACCTCCTCCTCCGAGCAGCCCCCCGGCGACCGGACGCTGGATCAGATCGGCCCGGCACTGTCCCGTCTGCGGCGACGCTCACCGGCATCGGGCAAGGACCTCTCCCGCAACCTCGTGCTCAACGTCATCGCCGACGCGCCGGGCGAGACGACTGTCGGCGGACTTGCAGCCGAGATGGGTGTCGCGCAGCCGGTGGCCAGCCGGACCGTCGCCGCCTGCATAGCGGACGGGCTGCTGCGGCGGGCGGCATCCCAGTCCGACGGGCGCCGCACCGTGCTCGAACTCACCGAGCACGGCGAGGCCGAACGCAACCGCTTCGCCGTCGAACAGCGAGAAGCGTTCCTGGAGATCACTGTCGCCTGGTCGCCGGAGGAGCGGACCCAGTTCGCACGGCTCCTGACTCGATACGGAGCCGACGCCACCGCCTGGTCCAGGAAGCAGGCCACAAGCCCCGATTGCACGAGCAGCGCCCCGCGACCGAGCCAGGGCCAGGAGCCCAGGCGCCGATCGCGCTGACGGGCGATCTACCGTTCCGACACTCACCCGTGAACAGGGTGCGAGTCCTGGGAACCGACCACACCAGCCCTTTGACGTGTGACTTCAAGGTGGCGGCAACTCAATGCCCGTAGGCGTCCTCGCAGATGACGGCCTCGGGGCTGCCGGGCCGCCAGCCGCCGTACTGCTTGCCGAGGGCGCATAGGTCCGCGTTCGTCGGCGCCGCGGTGGGAATCACGGGCGGTTCGACGGCCTCGGGGCGGTGACCGTGGCGCTGCGGGGGCGGGCCGGAGCGCTGCGGGGGGTTTGCGGCGCGGGGCGGTGCGGCGGGGACGCTCGGGGCGGTGCCGGTGGCGCGGGGCGCCGGGCCGCGGGGTGGTCCGATGAGCTCCAGGGCCTCGCGGGCGGGGGCCTCCACGACCCGCGGGCGGGAGTCGCCGTCGGTGCGGGGCGCCGGGGGTGGGGCGCTCGCGGGGGACGGCCCTGACGCGGGCTGCCGCTCGACGCTCACGCAGCCGGAGACGGCGGTGACCGCCACGGAGACCAGGAGCGTGGCGGCGGTCGTGGTTCGGTGCATTCGCGCAACTCTGGGGGGTGGGGGGTGTATTCGGCGAGGGGATGGGGGGAAGTTGGCCCGCACGAGTGAGTGCGCCTCTGGCCGGCGGGGGGAGCGGAGGGGGGAGGGGGAGGGGGCTGTTGCTTCGCCACTCCGTGGTGGGGGCTCGGTGTTTTCGTCTGCGGGCCGACGCCGGTCTGTCCCGCCGCTGCGCGGCGGATCTCTCCCACCCGCCCACCCGTGTGCCCCGTGGTGCTGCGGTTGTTTTGCTGCTGCGCGGCGGGCTTTCCCGCCCGTCCGTTTGCCTGCGGTGGTGCAGTTGCCTCGCCGCTGCGCGGGGGTTTCCCCACCCATCCACGGGTTTGCCCCGCGGTGCTGCCGATTCTCCCGCCCGCCCCTTTGGCCCGCGCTGATGTCGTTGCCTTCCCGCCGCCCGGTTGGTCGGCGGTGTGCTGCCGGGTGAACGGGTGGGTGGGTGGGGAGATCCGCCGCGCAGCGGCGGGACGGGGCTTTGGTGGCGGCATGGTGGTGGGGGAGTCCCGCGGCGGCGGAGCCGCTAGGCCTCGTTCAGCATTCCGCCGAGGAGTTCTCGGAAGCCCGTCCGCAGTGACTCCTCGCTCGGCGGGGGCACGCCGAAGGAGCCCGCCGCGTGGGAGAACAGGAGGCCTTCGCACCACGCCGCCAGAGACAGCGCGTGCCGCTCGGGATCCGGCGAGCCCATCGTCCGCATCAGAGCCACCAGCGGCTCCCTGAACCGGGCCCCCGCCGCGTCGTAGTAGGCGCGCAGTTCCGGTCTGCGTGTTGCCTCCAGGGCCAGTTCGTAGCGGGAGATCAGCAGGTGGCGGTGGTCACCGGTCAGGTAGCGGTGCAGGGCCAGGGCGAGCGCGGTGATCAGCGGCTCGCGGTTGTTCTTGTCGGGGGTGGTGAGGGTCTGCAGCTCGGCAGGGGTCAGTACCGCTGACTCGCGTACCGCCAGCCTCCCCACCGCCGCCTCCAGGAGGGCGAGCCGGGTGCGCGCGTGGTTCGAGGTCGAGCCCTGCGGGAGCCCCGCGGCCTCGTCCACGGCCCGGTGCGTCAGCCCCCGCATGCCGCGCTCGGCGAGCAGGGCAATTGCCGTGTCGGCGATCAGTTCGCTGCGGGGCGGCCCCGCGCTGCGTCGGTGTACGGAGATGGCGTTCATGGCGTTCACCCTAGCCGCATTCACTACAGGTGTAGTAGCGTCGGCATCGTTGCTACTACAGATGTAGTGCACGAGCCCAGGAGGAGTCAGCCATGGCACAGCCAGACCGCAGGCCCTACGCCGTCGTCATCGGCGGCGGCATCGGTGGACTCACCTCCGCCATCGCCCTGCACCTCTCCGGCTGGCGGGTCACCGTCCTGGAGCGGGCCGCCACCCTGGAGCCCGTCGGCTCCGGCATCGGGCTCGCCCCCAACTCCCAGCGCGCCCTTGACGTCCTGGGCCTCGGCGACCGGGTCCGCGCGCTCGCCGCCTGGGAGGGCGGCGGCGGGATGCGCGCGCAGAACGGGCGCTGGCTCGTGCGGATCAGCGGCGCGGCGACCGCGGCGGAGTTCGGCGGCGACCTCGTCCTCGTGCACCGCGCGACCCTCGTCGACCTGCTCGTCTCCGCACTGCCCGCCGACGCCCTGCGCACCGGAGTGCGGGCCGAGCTCGCCGATCCCGGAGCCGCCGACCGCAGGGCCGTCGTCCGTACCGACGACGGGGACATCGAGGCGGACCTCGTCGTCGGCGCCGACGGCATCAACTCGGCCGTGCGCTCGGCCCTGTTCCCGGCGCACCCGCAGCCGACGTACGCCGGATTCACGGCCTGGCGTCTCGTCGTTCCCGCACCCGACCGCCCCTTCGAGCCGCACGAGACCTGGGGGCGCGGCGGCGTCTGGGGCACCCATCCGCTCAAGGACGGCCGGATCTACGCGTACGCCACCGCCACCGTCCCCGAAGGCGGCCACAGCCCCGACGGCGAGAAGGCCGAGCTGGTGCGCCGCTTCTCCGCCTGGCACGACCCGATCCCCGCGATCATCGCCGCGGCACGCCCCGACGACATCCTGCGCAATGACGTGCGCCACATGAGCACGCCTCTCGCGCACTACCACCGGGGCCGGACCGCCCTCATCGGTGACGCCGCGCACGCCATGGCGCCCACCCTGGCGCAGGGCGGCAACCAGGCCATCGAGGACGCCGTCGTCCTGGCCCACCACGCGGCCCCGGGCGGCGACCTGACCGCGGGGCTCGCCGGTTACAGCGCGGCGCGGGTGCCGCGTACCACCGCGATCGTCCGGCAGGCGGCGCGCGCAGCCCGCATGAACCACCTGACGAGCGCCCCGCTCATCGCCGTACGCAACGAACTCATCGCCGCGGCGGCGCGCCTCGGTCCGAACCTCATCCTGCGGAGCTTCGCCTCGATCGCCGACTGGCGCCCGCCGCAGCAGCCGTATGCTGCGGGAACAGAACTCGCACAGCGCTAGAGCGCAGCAGTGAGACATGAGCGCAGCAGCAAGACATGCTGGTAGAGGAGACAGGGGACAGTGGTGAAGGTCGGCTGTATCGGACTTGGTGACATCGCGCAGAAGGCGTACCTGCCTGTGCTCACCACCCTGCCGGGAGTCGAGCTGCACCTGCAGACGCGCACGCCCGCGACCCTCGCCCGCGTCGCGGGAGTCCACCACATCCCCGAGGAGCGCTGCCACACCGACCTGGACGCGCTGCTCGCCCAGGGTATCGACGCCGCCTTCGTGCACGCATCGACCGCCGCCCACCCGCAGATCGTGACGCGGCTGCTCGAAGCGGGGGTGGCCACATATGTCGACAAGCCCCTCGCGTACGAACTCGCCGACTCCGAGCGGCTCGTGCGCCTGGCCGACGAGCGCTCGGTCAGCCTCGCCGTCGGCTTCAACCGCCGCTTCGCACCCGGCTACGCGCAGTGCGTCGAGCACCCGCGCGAGCTGATCCTCATGCAGAAGAACCGCGTCGGGCTGCCCGAGGACGTGCGCACGCTCGTCCTGGACGACTTCATCCACGTCGTGGACACGCTGCGCTTCCTCGCCCCCGGGCCCATCGACCACGTCGGCGTGCGCGCCCGTATCCAGGACGGGCTCATGGAGCACGTCGTGCTGCAGCTCGCGGGGGACGGGTTCACCGCGATCGGCGTGATGAACCGCTTGAGCGGTTCCACCGAGGAGATCCTCGAGGTGTCGGGACAGGACACCAAGCGGCAGGTACTCAACCTCGCCGACGTCATCGACCACAAGGGCCAGCCCAGTGTGCGGCGGCGCGGCGACTGGGTGTCCGTGGCCCGCCAGCGCGGCATCGAGCAGGTCGTCCTCGCCTTCCTCGACGCCGTCCGCGCGGGCAAGGTGCTCAGTGCCCGTGATGCGCTGGCGACCCATGAGCTGTGCGAGCGCGTGGTCCGTGCGGCTCAGGAGCAGGCCGCCTGAACCGCCCCTTCGCGGGTCCCCGCAGCGCACGCGCTCCCTGTGCCACGCAGAGCACCGCCAGCACGGCGAGGGCCGCGTGCACGGGCCAGTCGCCCAGCCTGACGTACGGCGTGACGCCCTTGGCCAGCGGAATGTCGTACGTCGCCGTGGCGCTCGCCGAGGTGCCGAGCGGGGCTCCGACCCGCTCGCCGTCCGGGCCGTACACCGCGGAGACGCCGGTGAGCGTGGCGTGCACCATGGGGCGGCCGGTCTCCGCGGCCCGCAGCGCGGCGAGCGAGGCGTGCTGCTCGGGCGCCCAGCTCGACTGGAACGTCGAGGTGGACGACTGCGCGAGCAGCAACTGGGCTCCCTCGCGCGTCAGATGACGGCTCATGTCGGGGAACGCCGACTCGAAGCACACCAGTGGGCCGACCTTCAGGCCGTTCCCCACGTCCATCACGACGGGGCGCTCGCCGCGCATGCGGTCCTCGCCCGCCGCCTTGCCCACGGACGTCGCCCAGCCGAGGAGCTCGCGTGCGGGGACGTACTCGCCGAAGGGGACGAGCCGCATCTTGTCGTAGCGGTCGCCGGTGGGGCCCTGGGGGCCCACGAGGACGGAGCTCTTGAAGATGCCCGGCTCGTCGGAGCGGCGCGCGTCCACGTTCACCAGGATGTCGGCGCCGACCTCCCGGGACAGCGCGGCTATGCGTCGCGCGACGTCGGGGCGCTCCGCGAGGTCGTAACCGACGCTGCTCTCGCCCCAGACGACGAGGTCGAGGTCGCGGCCCGCCAGGCCGCGCGTCAGCTCCTCCTCGCGCGCGAGCCGCTTGTCGGCGCCGCCGACCCCGTCGATGACGCCGGGCTGGACGACGGCCACGCGCATCCCGCCCGCGGCCTCGGGGCGCGGCGCCCACGCCCAGGCCGAGGTGGTCACGGCGGCCACGGCCACGAGTCCCGCGGTGGCGGGGATGGCACGGGCGGCCGTACGTGACGTCCCCGACGGGCGTGCGGCCCGGGCCACGACCAGCGCCGCGACGGCGGTGTTCAGGGCGACGATCAGGGCGCTGACCAGCCACACCCCGCCGACCGACGCGAGGCGCAGGGCGGGCCCCACCTGCCACTGGCTGGAGCCGAGCAGGCCCCAGGGCCCGCCCAACCCCTCCCAGGAACGGACCAGTTCGACCATCAGCCAGCCGGACGGCAGGACGACCAGCGCGGCCGCGGTCCGACCGGCCGACGGCATCCCGCCCAGCAGACGCCGCACCAGCCAGCCCCACGGCGCCCACAACAGTCCGAGCAGCGCGGCGATGACGAGGGTGAACACATGCAGGCTCGGCAGCAGCCAGTGATGCACCGCCACCATGAACCCGAGGCCGCCGAGCCAGCCGTCGAGCGCGGCCCTGCGCCCAGTCTGTGCCGAGCGCGCGAGCAGGATCCAGGGCACCAGCGCTACGTAGGCGAACCACCACAGCGACGGGGCGGGGAAGGCGAGGGCGGGCAGGGCGCCGGCGAGGACGGCGAGGACGCCGCGCCAGCGGGCCGAGGCGAGCAGCCCCGCCGCCGAGGCGGTCGAAAGGCGTGGCCACCGCCGGTCCAGGTCGTCGCCGATTCGCTCCATGCAGCGCCTCCCTCTGCCCCGACGCCCGGTCGTTCCTCCAGTGTGCGCGCCCCGGACGATCTAGGACAGTGCGCCTACCGTGCCGTTTCTCAGCCGGCCGTATGGTCCCGGGCCCGCTGCTGTACCTGGCGCCACTTCTCCTGCACGGTCACCTGACGCAGCCGCCAGCCTTGGGGCGTACGCAGTGCCGTGAAGGCGTAGCGGCCGCCGCAGATGAAGTCGGGGGCCGAGGACTCCGTGCCTGCGGCGCCATCGCTGCCGCCCTCGGGCGTCGTGAAGCGCATCGGGTTCACGTAGTCGGCCTGGACCTGCGCGATGTCGTCGATGTCCTGGTCGAGCGTCCCGAACCGCAGCCTCCTGTTGACGATCAGATGCTGGCGCATCGGGAAGAGCTCCATCGTCCCGGCCAGCCATCCGGCCACCTCCGCGGCGCTCGCGTCGATGCCGCCCGCCGAGCTGTAGTCGGCGCGTCCGTCCGGGGTGAAGAGCCGCTGGTAGGCGTCCCAGTCGCCGTCGTCGACGGTCACTGCGTACTCGGTGATGAGGGAGTCGATGGCCAATCGGTCCATCACGGCGGCCAGTTCCACGCGCTGCGTCATCGGGTCAGTGTTGGGCACGGGGGGTGCCGAGCCAAGAGGCGTGCAGGAACGTACGGGAAAGGGCGCGGAATCGGGGCGCGTATGGTGTGGCCGGATCTGGTCGTGTTCCGGTGAACTGTCTTACTATGCCCGGCAGTTGAGAGTACGCAGGAGCAGGAACACTCCGATCTGGAGGCCCGGTGAAGAACGAGATGCGCATCGCGGCGTACAAACGCCAGGGCAATCGCAGTGAACTGACGGGGCGGCAGAAGCGCCGCATCGCGAAGAAGGAGCGCCAGGGCAAGGGCTGACGCGTCGGCCGTTGACGGCGCAGGTGCGGCTCGGCGAAGGTACGGCTCATGAGCCCGCACTCCCGCGGTGTACTGATCGATGTCGGCGGTGTGCTCGTCCGCGACTACCTTCCCGCCGCCTCGGCCGCCTGGGGCAGGCGTCTTGGTCTGTCGGCCGCCGCCTTCATGGCCGCGCTGTACGAGGGGGACGAGTCCGGGGTCCTCATCGGCCGCGTCAGCGCGGACGCGTGGTGGGAGACCGTCCGGGAGCGGCTGCGCACGGGGCCGGACGTGATCGCGGAGCTGCGCCGGGACCTGGCGTCCAGGGAAACCTGGGACGAGGCGCTCGTGGCGGGCCTGCGCGGCCTGCGGGCGCGGGGCGTACCGACGGCCGTCGTCAGCAACACCTGGCCCGGCCTGCGCACCCGCATGTCGCAGGGCGGGCTTCTGGACGTCGCCGACCACCTCGTGCTGTCCTGCGAGGCGGGCTGCGCCAAACCGGACCGGCGGATCTACGAGATCGCGCTGCGGCTGCTGGGCGTCGAGCCCGCGGACGCGCTGTTCATCGACGACACCCCCGCCAATGGCGCGGCCGCGCGGGCGCTGGGGATGGACGGTCACGTGCACACCGGAACGGCGCAAACCCTCGCGCGCGTCGAGGAGTTCACGGCTCGGCGGTGACCAGTCGGCAGGCGCTCGGCGAGGAGGATCGCGAGCGCCCTCCAGGGCGTCGGGGCGTCAACTAGGGCGCAGGGGCGTCAACTAGGCCGCCTCCACGACCTCTTCGCGCACAGCGGTCGCCCACGCCGTCACCAACTGTTCGTACTCGCGGCGCTGTTCGGGCGAGAGGCGGCCACCGGCACGCATCCACAGGCCGCGGATTCGCTCGTTCAATTCCGCGGCAGACCGTGCGGAACCACGGGACTGGGGGTTTAAGGGCATGCGTCAAGCCTAGGGGATAGCTACGACAATCGGAACTCTCAGCTACTGGGCAGATCCTCCAAGTGAGCATCCGCACATCCGTCGCGGCGTCACCCGCCCTTCACCCGGACGGCCCATCACCGCACCGTGCCCGGCCGTGGCCCCTGATATCCAGGGGGCAGGGACGCGCCGGAAGCCGCGCGCCGTGGGGGATCCGACGCCCTGGGACGCCGCCGTGGCGACCGGGGCCCACCGAGTGGAGGACCACTCATGTCCCAGTACATCAGTCTCTCCGTGGACTTCACGCAAGGCCTCAACGACGCCTGGTCGAAGGTCGCTCAATTCGTGCCGAAGCTGATCGGCTTCCTGGTCGTCCTGGCCATCGGCTGGTTCGTGTCGAAGATGATCGCCAGGGTCCTCGACCGGGTCCTGCGCAAGGTCGGCTCCGAGAAACTCGCCGAACGGGCGGGCGCCTCCCGCATGTTGGCGAACTCCAAGTACGACATGACGGGGATCGTCTGCAAGGTCGTGTACTACGCCCTGCTCCTGATCACCCTGCAGCTCGGCTTCGGTGTCTTCGGCACCAACCCGGTCTCCACGATGCTCGACGGCATCGTCTCCTGGATTCCGCGCGCCGTCGTCGCCATCGTCCTGATGGTCGTCGCCATGGCGGTGGCCAACGTCGTACGGGACATCGTCACCAGCGCCCTGTCCTCGATGTCGTACGGGAAGACCGTCGGCACGATCGTCTGGGCCTGCATCGTCGCGCTCGGCGTGATCGCGGCCCTCGGCCAGGCGGGCATCGCCACGACGGTCACCCAGCCCGTGCTGTACGCGGCCCTCGCGGCCGGCGCCGGCATCCTGATCGTCGGTGTGGGCGGCGGGCTCATCGGCCCGATGCGCCAGCGCTGGGAGCGCTGGCTGAACACGGCGGAGCAGGAGACGGCCAAGGCCCGTGGCAGCGTCAGTGCCTACCAGGCGGGCCGGCAGGACGCGATGACCAACCAGCCGGTGCAGGAGCGCGAACGCAACGACATGTGAACGCCCGCTTTCCCTGACGGGGCCCGTCAGGACCCTGAGGATCGGGGCCCATCAGGACCCTGAGGATCGGGGCCCGTCAGGACCCTGAGGACTCCGGCACCAGGTCGTGCCGCCTCACCAGCCAGGAGATGGCGGTGAGGCGGCACACCGCGTAGTCGTGGCCCACCGGCTCCCGCCACCCGTTCTCGGAGAGCGCGTCGAGGAACCCCAGGGCGTAGTCGGCGAGGATCTCCGGGTCCGGCGCCGGCGGTACGAGGTCGGCCCCACGCATCTCGAGCCGCTCGCGCAGCTCCGCGACGTGCTGGTCCACGGCGGCCGTGAAACCGGGCTCGAAGGCGAACTCGGCGAAGCGCGGGGCGTACGAGGCGCTGATGCGGGCGAGGGGCGACATCCCTTCACCGTAGGGCGGGCAAACCCTCCTGAAGAGGGTCTTTCGGCATGCCTTTGGTCACAGCGCCCCGGCCGCGGTGGGGCGCTGTGCCTCTTCGGTAAACTCCCCGCATGATCATCCCGTTCCTCGTCGGTGTCACCGTCCTGGCCACCGTCGCCGCCGTGGCCATCTGGGTGGGCCTGGAGTTCTGCAAGGCGTGCCGCGAACGAAGGAACGCGGAGCCCGGCCGGGTCTAGGGGAGCTAGAAGAGCTCGGCGAGGTCCTTGGAGATGGTCCATGCCTGGCCCGCGGGCCCTGCGGCGATTTCCGGGTCGGCCTTGGCCGCTGCCTCGGCGCCTGCCCGGTCCGCTTACAGGTTGACGCGGTCACAGAAGCGGACCCGTACCGACCCGCCCGTGCCCGGGGCGAGGGTGAACCAGGCGTCCGGGTGGGAGGAGTCCTCGATACCGTCCGGCGTCGCCGTGAACGTGATCTTCTCCCCGGTGGCCGGACAGGTGGTCGTGACCGGTGAGCGGTCCCCGAAGATGATCGGGAACATCAGGGCATCCGCCACGCACCACTGATGGAACAGTGTCCCGTCGATCTCGGCGGTGTGCCGGGAATTGCTGATCAGCGACAGGCCTGCGCCGACGATGTTGCCGCGGCCGTCCATCTCCAGGTCGTACTTGCGGTCCCGGAAGAACCGCACCATGCCGATGCCCTTGGCGCGCTCGGCATCCGGCAGCATCGCGTCGGCGACCTCGATGGGCAGCGGCCCGTGATCCTTCAGATGCAGGACGATCTTGGCCCCTTCGCGGAGCAACTCCTGCCCCTCGACGGCACGCCACTTCGCGAACAGCGCCTCGACAAGGCCCGGCATCGTGGCGTTCTCGACGGGCATGGTCATTCCTCCTGCTGCCTGAGGGCTTCTGCCGGGCTTCACCCCCAGGGTGTGGCAGGCCGCTGCTTCCGGCATGCCGAGATCAGCGGGCGCTCCTTGGACCTCCGACGCAGTGAGCACGTCCACTACCGCACCCGTTGGATGATTCACCACCGGCTACCGCCCTGGTTTACCCACTGACGCGTGGGGTGGAGGAGAAGGTCAAACGACCGCGTGACGCGGTACGAACGGCTCCGTCTGTAGCTTCCTGTCTTGACCGCAACACCCGTGACGAGACAGGGGGAACACCATGCGAAAGGCCAAGATCGGAGCGTTAGCGGCATCTGCCTTGCTTCTGGGAAGCGGCATGACGGCCGCAGCAGGGCAGGCAGCGGCCTCGGACACACCCGTCAGCACCGCGCGAGCCTGCACGGTGAACGCGCCGCGTTTCACCGGTTCGCCGGGCACAGGCAGCAACGACCCCGCCTTCTGGCCTGCCAGGGGCACCTACGCGACCACCACCACCAGGTGCAAGGACATCAACCTGAAGCTGGACGCGTCCCGCGAGGTGAGGACCTGCTTCAAGAAGGGTTCGGGCTGGGACTGCAACGGCTGGCGCGGGCTGGCCGCAGGCCGTTGGGGGCTGGCCGCCACCGACGTGCTCGACAACACCAAGTTCTTCGTGCAGTTCAAGGGGACGACCCGCGCCACGGGCTTGATCGACTACTGAAGAACTCAGGCACGATGAGGGGCGAGGCCGCCTGATCACAGGATGTGGCCGCACAGCTCCTCGCCGAGGCCCATCAGGAGGCCTGCCCCGGTGATCACCGGGGCAGGCCTACCACGCGGGCCTTCTTTATGTCTGAGGACAGCCACTCCCCATCCACGCTGCCTCCACATGCCGCAGGATGCCCCTCACGCACAACATCCCAGGGGGGACCATGCGCACACGCACCGCCGTCACCGCACTCGCCGCCGCCGGATTACTCGCACTCACCGGCTGCGCCGCCGAGGACACTGACCCCGGCACCACGGCGCCGGAGACGAGCCAGGCCGACGACGCGAAGAAGGACGACGCCGACACGGGCGAGGGCGCGGAAGCGGAGACGGCGACGCTCCCCGACTTGGCGGGCAAGGGCCTGCAGGCCGCCCAAGACGAGGCACAGGCCGCAGGGTTCTTCCTTCTCACGTCCTCCGACGCGACGGGCGCCGGGCGACTGCAGGCCTTCGACCGGAACTGGAAGGTCTGCTCACAGACTCCGAAGGCGGGCGAGCACCCCGTGGACACCAAGGTCGAGTTCGACACGGTGAAGGTCGACGAGAACTGCTGAACCCTCGCTGACCGGCCCGGTCTCTCCCGTGAGCCGCGATTCTGACCGGTTGCGCCAGAACCCTGTTCTACCCTGCGGACTCACCCGCATGGGGACTCAACGCACCCGCGCCCACCAGGGCGAACAGCACGATGCCGAGCAGGATGCGGTAGTACACGAACGGCATGAAGCTCTTGGTCGTAATGAACTTCATGAACCATGCGATGACGGCGTACCCGACGATGAAGGCGATGATCGTCGCGAAGATCGTGGGGCCCCAGGACACGTGTCCGCCCTCGCCCGCGTCCTTCAGTTCGAAGGCGCCGGACGCGAGGACCGCCGGGATGGCGAGCAGGAACGAGTAGCGGGCCGCGGCCTCGCGGGTGTAGCCCATGAGCAGGCCGCCGCTGATCGTGGCGCCGGAGCGGGAGACGCCGGGGATCAGGGCCATCGCCTGGCAGATGCCGAAGATCAGGCCGTCGCGGACGCCCAGTTCCTTCAGGCTCTTGCGTTCCTTGACGGCGCGGTGCTTGCCGCCCGTCTCGTCGCGGGCCGCGAGGCGGTCTGCGATGCCGAGGACGATGCCCATGACGATGAGTGTCGTGGCGATGAGCCGCAGGTCGCGGAACGGGCCCTCGATCTGGTCCTTGAACGTGACGCCGAGCACGCCGATCGGGATCGAGCCGACGATGACGAGCCAGCCCATCTGCGCGTCGTGGTCCGAGCGCGGCACCTTCCCGAGGAGGGAGCCGAACCACGCGGAGATGATCCTCGCGATGTCCTTGCGGAAGTAGATCAGCACGGCGGCCTCGGTGCCGATCTGGGTGATCGCGGTGAACGCGGCCCCCGGATCGTGCCATCCGGCGAACGCCGCGGTCAGCCGCAGATGCGCGCTGGACGAGATCGGGAGGAACTCGGTCAGTCCCTGGACGAGCCCGAGGATGAAGGATTCAAGCCAAGACATGGAAACTGCGCCGTCCAACTACGGATCATGGGCTGCGGGTGCGGTCATGTGATGGGGGATACGGGAGGTGTGAGAGCGAGGGGTGATCACTCCCTTGCCGTGGGGCAGCGTAGCGTCACTTGGTTACGAGACCGCTGGAGGGCCGTCGTCCGCGGGCGGCGTATCCCTGCGTGTCGCCTTCCGTTCAGCCCCCGTACATGCGTACTGACGACGGCGTGATGCTGCCGTGGCTCAGCTCGAAGCGCGCGCCCGCCCCGAACGTCGGCACGACGGCGTCGACGAAGGGCACGACGTCCACCGAAGTGATCAGCGCCTCCTCGGCGCGGCTCCACGTGGGGCACCCCTCGCCGCCCGGCATGCGCGAGGCCTCGTCGGCGAGCTTCGCGTACGTGTCGTTCTCGATGTGGGCGAAATTCGTGCCGTCCGGGGGCTTCGGCCCGGAGACGAAGGGCCTGAGCTGGGGCGGGAGTGCCAGGCCGAGCGGCAGGACGGCGGCGTCCCAGGACGCGTTGCCCGCGACCACCTGATTGATGCCCGTGTTGTCGACTCCCTTGATCGTCACGTCCGCCCCCACGTCCTGCCAGGCCTTCTGGACCAGCTCGGCGGCGGACGCGGCCGGCTGCCCGATCTGGCTGGGGTAGACGAGGGTCAGGGTGAGGCGCTTGCCGTTCTTGACGCGGATGTTGTCGGCGCTCTCCTTCCAACCCGCCTTGTCGAGGAGGGACTTGGCCGCGCGCACGTCGTGGGCGGGCAGGTTCCCGGACACCGCGTCGCCCTTGCAGGGCTTCGGCTCGACGGTGAGGAGCCCCCGTGACGGCTTGCCCGTCCCCGCGGTGAGCACCTTGCCGATGTCCCCCAGGTCGGCGGCCTTGGCGAGGGCGCGCCGCACCGGCTCGTCCCGCGTGGGGCGCCCCGGAGCCTGGTTGAACCACATCTCGCCCCGCGCGGACGTCGCATCGGCGTGGAACTGGCCACGGCCGAGGAGCCGTTGCTGGTCGGGCCCGCCGAGACTAGCGGCGTTCAGCTCGCCGGACAGGAGCAGGTTCGCCGCGGTGGTCTCGTTCGCGACGACGCGGATGTGGACCTTGTCCGGCAGCCCCTTCTGGTCGGCCTGCCATGTGCCGGGGCCCCAGGTGTAGTCCTCGCGCCGGGTCAGGGTGTAGTGATCGCCCGGCACTGCCTCGGTGAGGGTGAACATGCCGGTGCCGTGCTGCCCTTTCGCGAGCGAGCCGCGGTCGTCCATGCCCTTGCCGCAGACGATGGGCACCATGCCGATGTTGCGCAGCAGGAAGGCGTCGGGGATCTTGCTGGTGACGGTGATCTCACGGGTCTCGTTGTCGGCCTTCACCGTGGCGCCCGGGTTCACGTACAGGCCGGCCAGCGGCGATCTGTTCTTCGGGTCGGCCACGAACGCGATGTTCGCGGCCACGTCGCGCGCGGTCAGCGGTGCGCCGTCCGCGCAGGTGAGGCCGGGGCGCAGGGTGAAGCGGGCCGTGGTGGTGTCCGCCTCCCACTTCGCGGCGAGACCGGCCGTCACACCGCCGTCCCTGGCCACGTGGATCAGCGGGTCGTAGAGGAAGCGGTCGGCCTGGATGGCGGTCGCCATGACGGTCATCGCCGGGTCGAGCGTGCCGGGGTCGGACGGCATCGCCAGGGTGAAGCTCTTCCCGTCGGCCAGTCTGCCGCCCGAGGCCGCGGGGCCGCCCGCGTTCGGCGCACCGCCGCAACCGGTGAGGCCGAGAGCGGCGGCGCCGACGACTGCCGCGGCGATGCGCGCAGATCTCATCCGTGTCTCCCTGTGGTGGGTGGTGGGTGCTGGGTTGTGGGTGGTGGGAGGTGTGGGGTGGGGTGCGCGCGGCGGGTGTTGCCGCGGGTTCGGCGGTGCGGGCCCGGCTCGGGTCGGGGGCGCGGGTTCAGGCGGCGTAATTGGCCGTGGCGCTTGTGGTGCTTGTGGCGATGACGGCGCTGACGGTCCTCGCGGTCCTCGCGGTGCTGACGGTCCTCGCGGTGCTGACGGTCCTCGCGGTCCTCGCGGTCCTCGCGGTCCTCGCGGTGCTGACGGTCCTCGCGGTGCTGACGTTGCTCAGGGCGCCCACGGCGCCCACGGCGCTTACGGCGCCCACGGCGCTTACGGCGCCCACGGCGCTTACGGCGCCCACGGCGCTTACGGCGCCCACGGCGCTTACGGCGCCCACGGCGCCCACGGCGCCCACGGCGCCCACGTTGCTCACAGCACCCACAGCACTCACAGCACTCACAGCACCACCCTGCGGTCAGCCCGCCCGGTGTGCAGGAACTGGGCGTGGCCCGCTCCGTCGTCGCCGACGAACGCGTGCAGCCGGTGCACCCCGTGCTCCGGCTCGGCGGCGATCAGCGTGCCCTCGCGCGAGGCCACCAGCTCGATCCGCTCCCGCACGCCGCCGATTTCGGCGAAGATCCCCTTCGGGGTCCGCTCGGCCCATATCCGCCCCTCGGCGTCCTGGCTGACCACCGTGTCGGCGACCGAAGACGCGTACGTCCCGACGTACCGCGACGCGTCGACGCGCGGCGCCCGAGGGTCCGGCACCGGCAGCGCGGGCAGTTCGATGTCTGCGAGGTCGCGCAGGACGCGTCCGACGATCTCGGTGTAGAGGCCGAACGGATTGCCGCCGTTGGTCAGGACCGCCACCGCGATGTCGCGCCCCGGCACGACGCGCAGGAACGAGGACTGGCCGATGGTGCCGCCGTCGTGGCCGACGACGGTGCCGCCGGGGAAGTCGAAGATCTCCCAGCCGAGCCCCCAGGAGTCGCCCATGAGCCCCAGGCGCGGTACGTCCACCTGCGGCCGGCGCATGGCTCGCGCGCTGTCGGCGCCGAGTACGCGCGCGCCGTCCGGTCCCAGGCCGTCGGCCAGGTGCATCCGGGCGAACGTCAGCAGGTCGCGGGGCCGCATGGCGAGCATCGCGCCCGCCGCGGCGTTGGAGCGGACGAGCGCCCACACCGGCGCGGGCATCGGATCGGCGTCCGGGGTGGCCCGGATATGGCCGACCGCCGCCCGGTGCAGAATCGCCTCGTACGGTCCTGTGGCCGCGTGGGTGAGGCCCAGCGGGGCGAAGAGGTGCTCGCGCAGACACACGTCGTACGGCTTCTCGCGCAGCACTTCGACGACCCGGCCGAGCACGCAGTAGGCCGCGTTGTTGTACGAGAACCGCTCGCCCGGCGCGAACAGTTGGGGCGTGCCGCCGAGCGTGGCGACGAACTTCTCCAGGCAGTCGTCGCCCTGCCCGGTGTCGGTGAAGACGTCGCCCTCGAAACCGGAGACATGGCACATCAGCTGCCGCACGGTGATGCGGGCCGCGGCCTCGTCGTCGGCGAGCTTGAAGTCCGGCAGGTGGTCGCGCACGGGGGCGTCGAGGTCCAGTTTCCCCTCGTCGACGAGTTGCATCGCGAGGGTCGTCGTCCAGACCTTGGTGATCGAGCCGATCTGGAAGAGGGAGTCCGGTGTCGCGTCGACCCCGGTGTTCTTGCTGAGCACGCCCGCGGCGGCGTCGATCACCACGTCACCGAAGCTCACGGCGACGGCGGCACCCGGCACCTGGTTCTCGTCGAGCAGATCCGCGAGGCGTTCGCTCAACCAGGCCTGGAGGGCGTCGAGTTGCTGCCTCGGTGTCTGTGTCTTCGACATGCGTCTCCCTTGTCCGTCGAGCTTGTCCATCGAGCTTGTCCATCGAGCTTGTCCATCGAGGGTCTGGCAGCGAGGCTAGGCCGTGGTCCGCGAGCTGCGATTCGTCCGCGCGCACCATGTGGGAGGCCACGTTCCATCGACCGGCACCAAACCGGTGGGGTGAGCTGCTGGGCCCTGGCGTCGAACGGACAGGACCTAGGACCGGCGCGCGTGCGGCCACAGCCGCAGTTGCAGCATGGCGGCGAAGCGCGCGTCGGCGTCCGTGAGGTCGAGGCCGCCCACCTCGGCGAGCCGCCGCAGCCGGTAGCGGAAGGTGTTCGGGTGCACATGGACGGCGGCGGACGCCGCCGCCACGTCGCCGAACGCGTCGAGCCACGCCCGCAACGTCTCGACCAGGCAGGTGTGGTGCGCCGCGTCGTACGCGCCGAGCCGGGCCACCGGGCCGGACGGCGGGTCGCCGCGTTCGGCGATCACGTCCGTGAGTTCCAGGAGCAGCGACTCGACCAGTACGTCCGTGATGCGGGCCACCGAGCGGGTCCCCTCGCCCGCGCGCAGCACCCGCAGCGCCCGGTCGGCGCCGGCCCGGGACACGGGCAGGGCGGCGCTCTCCCGCGCGAGCGGGCCCACCCCGACGAGCAACTCCTGCCGTTCGCCCACGCGTTCAAGGAACTCGTCCGCGACCCGGCAGGCCCGCTCCTCGGCGTCGGGACGGCCTGCCGTGGCCGGGACGATGCCGTAGACGACGTCGCCCACGAGTGCGGCGGCCGAGCGGGGGTGCACGGCGGTCAAGTGCATCGCGAACGCGTCGGCGAGGCGCTGGCGTTCGGCCACGTACCGTGCGTGCCGCGCGGCGGACCGGTCGCCGTCCGTGCGGTCCGCGACGGCGAGGGCGAGCACCACGCCGGGCTGTTCGGCGAGTCCGAGCCGGGCGACGGCGTCGGCCGCGCCGGGCCCGCCCTCAAGGGCCGTGCCCACGAGGTCGGCGCGCAGCCGCCGTTCGACGTCGGCGCCCGCGCGCAGCCTCAGCAGATGCAGTGCGACCAGTTTGGACGCGTCGCGCAGCGCCTGGTCGCGCTCGGCGCTGAGCGGGCCGTGGACCGCGGCCCAGATGGAGCCGAGTATCTCGTCGCCGGCGCGGACGGCGAGGGCCACCCGCGGCAGGCTGAGATCGCCGCCCTCCACCTCCACGAGAGGCTCCACGTAGACGGGGCGGTCGCTGCGGTACATGGCCTGGAAGACTCCGCGCTCCTCCAGGACACGAGTGAAGCGTTCCGGCACCTGGCGCCCGAGGATGGTCTCGACGCGCGAGGAGTCCGCTTCGTCCTGCCGCCCGGAGAAGGCGAGCACACGCCAGCTGTGGTCCTCGAAGGTGACGGGCGCGTCCAGGAGCGCCCCGACCGCGTTGGCCAGCGCGAACAGGTCCCCGGAGGGCACCCCGCCCAGCGTTTCCCGGCCCGTCTCCCCGACGTCCCCCTCCGCGATGAGCGCGCGCAGCATCGCGGCGAGCTGCGCCCACGAGGCGCCGCGCGTCAGGCCGAGCAGCGCGACCCCGGAGCGCGTCACCGCCGCGGTGACCTTCTCGTCCACGGCGACCGGCGCGCGGACGACGAGGCCCGCGGCGCCTTGCGTGCCCAGGGCGTCGAGGAGGTGGACGATCTGCGCCGGACCGTGCACGGCGACACCGAGCACCAGCGCCTGCGGGGGCGGCACGGGTTCGTCGTGCGGGTCGTGGATGACGACGCCGCCGATGTCGTCGGCGCCGTTCGGGTCGCCGCACACGAGGTCGAGGAGGGTGGGCCCCAGGTCCTCGAGGACGCGCCGCAGGCTGGCTCGGGGATGGGTGGTCACCGGGATGAGCACGTTTCCTCCCGTAGGGGCGAGACACGGCTTCGGCTTCTTGTACGTCGGCGTCCTATACGTCGTATAGGCATTACGGGCTGTGATCTTACGGGGAGTTCCTCGCGTACGACAGGGGTGCGTGAGGCAGTGGCATCAGGCGGGAATCCACTCCGTGGAGACCGTCACCTCGTCGAGTGCGTCCGCCAGCGGCTCCACGCCGATGCCGGGCCCGGTCGGCACGGGCAGGTGGCCGTCTTCGAGGGTGAACGGCTCGGTGATGTCGGCGCGGTAGTAGCGGTCGGACGCGGAGGTGTCGCCGGGCACCGTGAAGCCCGGCAGCGCCGCGAGCGCGACGTTCGCCGCCCGCCCGAGCCCGGTCTCCAGCATGCCGCCGCACCACACGGGCACCCCGTGCGCCGCGCACACGTCGTGGATGCGGCGGGCCTCCAGATAGCCGCCGACCCGGCCCGGCTTGATGTTGACGATGCTCGTGGCACCCAGCGCGATCGCGTCGGCGGCTGCACGGGCCGAGGTGATGGACTCGTCCAGGCAGATCGGCGTACGCACCTGGCGGGCGAGTTCCGCGTGGCCGATCAAGTCGTCCTCGGGCAGCGGCTGTTCGATCAGGAGCAGGTCGAACGGGTCGAGCCGGGCCAGGTGGCGCGCGTCGGCGCGGGTGTAGGCCGTGTTGGCGTCGACCTGCAGCAGCACGTCGTCGCCGAACCGCTCGCGGACGGCACGCACCGGCGCCACGTCCCAGCCCGGCTCTATCTTCAGCTTGATGCGTACGTAGCCGCTGTCGAGGTATCCCGCGACCGCCTCCAGGAGCTCCGGCACCGAGTCCATGATCCCGACCGAGACCCCGCAGGGCACCCGCTCACGCACGGCACCCAGTTCCCGCGACAGCGGTACGCCGCGCTCGCGCAACTCCGCGTCCAGGACGGCCATCTCCAGGGCGGCCTTCGCCATCAGATGCCCCTTGAAGGGGCTGAGCGCGGGAGCGACCGCGGACGCGTCGAGCCGGTCGCGGCGGCCGGTGAGCGCGGGGACGAGGAAGCGGCGGAGCACGTCCGCGCAGGCGTCGACGTACTCGGACGAGTACAGCGGATCGCTCATCGCGACGCACTCGCCCCAGCCCTCGGCGTCGGGCGTGACGGCGCGCAGCAGCAGGGCCTCGCGCACGGTCTGGGTGCCGAACGAGGTCCTGAACGGCGCCACCAGCGGCATCCGGACGCGGCGGATCTCGACTCCGGTGAGCTTCATGGCGTGTGCTTCCATTCCGTGTTCTTCCTTTCGACGATGTACCGGCCGTCCCGGTCGAAGCCGGTGATCCGCGCCCCGTCCGCGAGCAGCCCGCCCAGGACGTCACGCAGGGCCGAGCGCCAGTCGGCGGCCCGTGCGGGGTCGGTGGCGCGCAGTTGCTCGATGTCGGCGGGCACGGCCACCAGGACCGTCGGGCCTTCGAGGGTGCCGAGGACGGGGGTCTCCCGCGGGGAGACACCGAGGGCGGTGACGGCGCCCGCCGTGGGGCGCGGCGCCGGGCGCTGTCCCGCGCAGGCCAGGGCGACCTCGGGGGCGGCGAGGCGCCAGGTGACCAGGAGGCGGTCGGTGTCGTCGGTGCCGTTGATGCCGTCGTTCATCGGGCCGTAGAAGTTGGGCAGGTACTCGGTGGCCGCGGCGGCCAGTTTGCCGAGGTTGAAGTAGGCGTTGCGGCGCACGAGTGGGTCGAACGTCCAGGAGATCTCGGCCACTTGGCGCTGGAGCGCCCAGGCCCGCTGGTGCAGTTTCAACGCGTGGCCGACGCTGCGGCCGCGCATTCTTGCGGCCACGCCGGCGATGTGGCTGTGCAGGGCCCCGGCGGCGGGCGGCGAGAAGAACCCGACGCAGGCGCCGACGAGTTCGCCGCCGTCGAAGGCGCCGCCCACATAGCTGCCCGCCTTGGTGAACGCGCGCAGCAGTTCGGTCGTCACCGGCGGGTTCTTGCCGTCCGGCCGCCAGATTCCCTCGTAGAGGCTCTGTACGGCCTCCAGGTGCGCCAGGTCGGCGAGTTGGCACACGGAGACGCGGGCCGAGCGGGCCGCGGACTCCGCCGCGGCGACCGCCTCGGCGGTCACGTCCCCCGCGCCCGCGGTGCGGCCCGTGTCGCTGGACAGATCAATCACTGGTGTCATCTTCTTTGCCGTGGGGGCGCTGGGCGTGATCAAGGAGTTCCCGCAGCAGTGCCGTGAGCAGGGCGGTCCGCCGGGGCAGCTCGGCCACCTCGACGTGTTCGTGGTCGGCGTGGGCGCCGCCGCCGACGGCGCCGAGGCCGTCCAGGGTGGGGGTGCCGACACCCGCCGTGAAGTTGCCGTCCGACGCGCCGCCGACGGCGACCGCCGAGAGCGGTCCGACGCCCAGGCCGTCGGCGATCCGGGCGGCGCGCGCGAACAGGTCCCGCGACGCGTCGCGGGACATCGGCGGCCGGTTGGGACCCCCGACGACCTCGACTCGGGCGCCGTCGAGCACCGGCCGAAGCGCCCGCATCGCGACGTCCACGCGATCCTGCTCGGCGGTGTCGCGCACCCGCACATCGACGGCGAACCGTCCCTCTGCGGCCACGGTGTTCGTGGTCGTGCCCGCGTCCAGCACGGTCGGCGTGACGGTCGTTCCCGCGGCGGCGTCGCCGAGCGCGGCGGTGGCGAGGATCTGGTGCGCCGCCTCGACGCTCGCGTTCACGCCCAGGTGGGGTTCGAGCCCGGCGTGGGCGGCGCGGCCCCGCAGCAGTACCTCGTACCGCGACACTCCCTTGCGTTCCGTCTTCAGGGCCCCGCCGTCCGCCGACGCCTCCAGGACGAGGGCCGCGTCGCAGCCGCGCGCCTCGGCCTCGATGAGCGCGCGGGACGAGGGCGAGCCGAGCTCCTCGTCGCCGGTGACCAGGACGGTCACGCCGTCGGTGCTCTCCAGCGCGGCCAGGGCGTGGAACGCCATCACCACGCCGGTCTTCATGTCGAAGCAGCCCGGCCCGCGCAGCACGCCGTTCTCGACGCCGAACGGATGCGTGGCGAGCGACCCGACGGGCCACACCGTGTCGTGGTGCCCGACGACCAGGACGCGGCGCGGACCGTCGCCGAGCCGCCAGCGCAGGTGGGTGCGCCCGTCGAGGACGATGCGCTCGGGGGCGGCGGCCAGGTGTGCGGCGCCCACCTCGGCCACCAGATCGGCGCTGCGGGCCACGGCCGCGAGGTCGGCGGACGGCGACTCGCAGCGCACCAGGAGTTCGATGTCGGCGAGGATCTTGGGCAGCGCCGCCTCGAAGTCCCGTACGAGCGAAGCTGATTGAGGTGCGGGGACGGTCATGTCAGCTCACCTTCGGGGTGGTGCGGGCGCTGTAGTGGACGTACGGCTCACCGGTCGGCAGCGTGTAGAAGGTGACCGGGACCCAGGTCCGCGTGCCGGGCTGCCGGAAGACGAACCGGGAGTCGCCGACCGGGACGAGCGCGAACTCCTGGGTGGGCGTGGGGTCCAGCGCGGCGAGGGGCCCCGTCACGGTCTGCAGCAGCCTCAACTCGCCTTCTGCCGTGTGTACTTCGATGAGGGCGCCGGCCCGCTCGTAGACCCCTGTGTACCGTGCGCCGTCGACGGTCGGCGGCCGGTCGGCGGGGGTCAGGGGGCGGGGCATGGTGACGCCCGCCAGCTCGGCGAAGATCTCCCGGTACAGGTCCTCGTACAGGTCCCGGGTGTTGCCGCCGTTCGTGAGCAGCGTCACCGCCAGGCCCTGGTCGGGCAGGATCCGCAGGAACGCGGACTGGCCGATGGTGTTGCCGTCGTGTCCGTACAGCCGCTGTCCGTCCCAGCCGAAGCGGATCCAGCCGAGGCCCCAGGAGTCGCCCAGGGTGTGCCGGTCCGGCAGGTCGGTCTGGTGGGCCGCCATCCGTGCCGCGCTCTCCTCGCTCAGGACACGGGTGCCGTCCGGGCCGAGGCCCCCGGTCAGATGCAGCCGCGCGAAGGCGAGCACGTCAGCGGTGTCGGCGCTGATCAGCCCGGCGGGGCCGACCGAGCGCGGTAGCCCCCACACCGGGGCGGGCGCGGGATCCGCGTCGCCGTCGGCGACGTGTCCGACGGCGGCGCGCAGGAGGAGCGCCTCCTCGGGGAGCGTCAGCGCACGCTTCAGGCCGAGCGGTGTGAAGAGGCGTTCGCGCAGCGCGCCGTCCCAGGTGAGCCCCGTCAGCTTCTCGATGACCCGCCCCGCCAGGTTGAAGCCCGAGTTGCAGTACGAGAACGTCGCGCCGAGGGGATGGCTCTGGAGCGTCTCCTCCAGGAGTTCGACGTAGCGCTCCAGGCAGTCGTCGCCGCGGCCGGTGTCGGTGAAGACGTCGCCGTCGATGCCGCTGGTGTGGGTGAGCAGGTGCCGCATCGACACCTGCTTGGTGACGGCCGGGTCGGCCAGGCGCAGTTCGGGCAGTACGTCGACGAGCGGGGCGTCCAGGTCCAGCTTGCCCTCGTCGACGAGCTGCAAGACGACGGTCGACGTCCAGACCTTGGTGATGGACCCGATCTGGAAGACCGAGTCGTCGGTGACGTCGACGCCGGTGGCGGTGTTCAGGACGCCGTGGTGGGCCCGCAGGACCTCATCCCCCGCGCCGTCCGAGTGCCCCGCGCCGTCCGCGCCGAGCCGCAGAATGCCGAGGGCCGCGCCGGGAACCCGGTGTGCCGTGGCCAGTTCGGCAAGGCGGCGCTGCCAGTGGGCCGTGTCGAGCGGCACCTTGCGCGGCCGTCCTGGCTCACCTGCGTACTGCTCCACCCAGTCCACGACGCGCCAGTTGAAGTCGGCTCGGTGCGAGGGCGGGCCGTCGAGCGGGAACAGGTGCGCGCCGCCCGGGTAGAGGACCAGCTCGGTGGGCACGCCTCGCGCCCGCAGCGCCGTGAACCACTGCTCCGCCTGCCCGACCGGGCAGCGCTCGTCGGCGCCGCCCTGCAGGACGAGGGTCGGGGTGCTCACCTGGTCGACGTGGGTGAGCGGCGACTGCCGCGCGTAGTGCTCGCGGTCCGTCCACGGCGGGCCGCCCAGCTCGGCCACGCCGAGCAGGTGCGCGGCGTCGGACGTACCGGCGACGCTGGTCAGATCGCTGACCACACCGCCCGCGACGGCCGCGGCGAACCGGTCGTCACGGCTGGTCAGATAGCAGGTCATGAACCCGCCGTAGCTGTACCCGGTGACGGCGAGGCGCCGCGGGTCGGCGATCCCCTCGGCGACGAGCTGGTCGAGGGGCTCGGTGAAGTCAGCTGCGTCCTTCAGCCCCCAGCCGCCGAGCGCCGCGGTGAAGAACTCCTCGCCGTAGCCGTCGCTGCCCCGCGGGTTGAGAAGCAGCACCGTCCAGCCGCGGGCGGCGAGCACCTGGTGGTAGAGGTGCCCGGAGTCGGCCGCGCCGTTCCACGCGTTGTGCGGGCCGCCGTGGATGTCCAGGAGCAGGGGAGCGGGGCCGCGGCGCGCCGGGTCGCGCACCAGCCAGCCCTGCACCACCGTGCCGTCGGACACGGTGAACTCCCGTTCCTCGCGCACGAACAGCGCGGGAGCCTCGGGAGCTTCGGGACCTTCAGGAGCCTCGGGGCCGCCGTGCCCGGTGCGGGTGGTGACCGTCCTGGTGGCGAGGTCGACCGTGGCGATCTCCCCGTAGGAGGTCGCGGTGGACAGGACGACCGCGACGGTGTCGCCCGCGGTGGACACCCCGCTGACCTGGACCGCGTCACCGCCGACCACGCGACGCGGGGTGCCGCTCCCGTCGGCGCCGACTACGTACAGATGGGTGCAGCCGCGGTCGCGCAGGCAGACGAGTACGTCGCGTCCGTCGGCGGTGAGCCGGGGCAGCGCACCGGGGTAGGCGGGGCCGCCGAGCATGAGGTTGCGGTCCAGGGCGCCCGTGAGGTCGGCGGGCGGGGTCGCCTCCGCGCCGTCCACCGGCACGCGCAGCAGCCGGGCGTGGCCGACGGCGGTGCCGGCCGAGCCGACGACGAGGAGCGCGTCGCCGTCCGCCGACCACGTCACGGCCGCGGCCTGTCCTTCGGCCGACCCCACGCGTACGGGCTCCGCCTGGCGCGGGCCCACATCGACGACGTACGCCGCGCTGCGGAACGTCAGGTCGGAGTCCTCGTCGCGTGCCGCGGGGAACGCCAGGCGGGTGCCGTCGGGTGACCAGGCGGGGGCGGCGGCGTGCCAGTCTCCTCGCGTGATCTGCCGGACCTCGCGGTCGGCGACGCCGACCACGTGCAGGTGGGTGCGGACCGTGCGCAGCAGGCCCGCGCCGTCGGCCTTGTAGTCCAGGCGCCGGGCGACGACGGGCGCCTCGGCCCGCGCGTCGTCCGCCGTGCCGTCGTCCGCCCCGCCGTCGGACGCCGTGGGGTCGACCGGCGCGGTGAACGCGAGCGCGCCGCCGTCCGGGCTCCACACCGGCGCGCCCGCGCCGAGCGGCAGCGTCGTGAGCTGCTCGGGCTCGCCGCCCGCCATGGGAAGCAGCCACACCTGCGCGGGCCCGTCGCCCGGCGTGCGCAGGAAGGCGATCCGGGTCCCGTCGGGTGACCAGGCGGGGGCCAAGTCAGCGGTCCCGCGCGTCAGTTGGCGTGGGGTGCCGCCGGTGGCGCCGACCTGCCACAGCGTGCGTACGTCGCGGTCGGCGTCGCGGTCGGCGGTGCGCAGCACGTACACGATCTCGGAGCCGTCCGGCGAGACCGCGGGCTGCTCGGGCACCGCGAAGTCGTACAGGTCGTCGATGCGCAGGCGTGGGGTCACGGTGCGCCACCTCCTAAGAAGTCGGACGTCGGGGGGCGGTGGTCAGGAGGCGGGCTGTCCCAGGCCGTCACGGAAGAGGCGGAGCACGTTGCCGCCGAGGACCCCGGCGACGTCGCCGTCGGCCCAGCCGCGCCGCAGCAGGCCCTCGGTCACCAGCGGAAGCCCGGCGGGACCTTCGAGGCCCGGCAGGAACTGGTCGGTGCGGACGCCTTCGATCACGGGGTGCGCGCAGCAGGGCGGGGTGGTGTCGGCCATGACCTCCTGGACGAAGTCCGGGCCGAGACCGACGTGATCGAGGCCCGCGACGTCCGCGAGGTGCTCGATGTGGTCGACGAGCCGGTCCAGGGTGTAGTCGCTCTCGTGGAGGAACGGGGCGAAGAAGTTCACGCACACCACGCCGCCGTTCGCCGCGGTGGCCTTCACCTGGTCGTCGGTGAGATTGCGGTGGTGGTCGCGCAGCGCACGCGCGGAGGAGTGCGTGGCGATGACCGGCCGTGATGCCAGCTCCAGCACGTGGTCCACACCGGCCGCACCGAGATGGCTGATGTCGAACATCATGCCGATGCGCTCCATCTCGGCGAGCGCGGCCACGCCCGCCCGGGTCAGCCGGCTCCCGGCCGCGTCCTCGCCGCTGCCGTCGGCGAGCGGGGTACGTCCGAAATGTGCGAGGGAGGCGATCCGTACGCCCAACCGGTAGAGGGTCTCCAGGAGTTCGACGTCCTCGGCGACGCCCGGAGCGCTCTCCAGGGCGAGCACGAGCGCGATCCTGCCGTCGTCCAGGGCGGCGTCCACCTCGGCGCCGTCGCGGCAGAGCCGGACCGCGTCGGCGTTGCCCGCGGCGATGCGGTGCGCGGCCTCGATCATGCGCAGCGTCTGGCGCAGCGCTCCCTCGGGCCGGTACGTGTCGTCGATGAACACCGGAAGCACCTGTACGTTTACGCCGCCCGCCAGGAGCTGGGGCAGCCACTGCTCGCGGAAGAACGCCGCCCACTGGTCGACGGGCCTGGCCGTCACCGCGCAGAGCAGGTCGTTGTGGGTGTCGGCGACGACGCTGCGCCGGTGCAGCTCGGCGGCTTGGCTCGGTGCCGTGGTCATGTGTGGGTTCCCTTCGGCTCGGCGGGTTCCCCCGCGAAGTGACAGGCAGCCAGGTGTGGACGCCGCTCGGCGTCCTGCGCGGGGTCGGCGGTGCGGCAGAGGTCGCGGCCGGTCCTGGCGAGAGGGCCGAGCGCGCACCGCGGGTGGTAGCGGCAGCCGGGTGGCGGGCGGTGCGGGTCGCTCGGCTCGGCGTCGGCGGTGCCCGCGCCACCGTTGTCCTCGAACAGAGGAGTGTTCCAGGACGGGGCGGCGCTCAACAGGGCGCGGGTATAGGGGTGTTGAGGATCGGAAAGCACCTGCTCCGCGGGTCCCGCCTCGACGATCCGCCCCAGGTACATGACGGCGATGACATCGCTGAGATGGCGCACGACGGCGAGGTTGTGCGAGATGAACAGCATGGACAGGCCCAGACGCTGCCGTACGTCCCGTACGAGATTGAGCACGGCGCCCTGCACCGACACGTCGAGCGCGGACGTGATCTCGTCGGCGATCACCACCCGCGGCTTGCCGGCCAACGCGCGCGCCAGCGCCACGCGTTGGCGCTGGCCGCCGGAGAGTCGGCCGGGCAGGGCAGTGGCGCGGTCCGGGTCGAGATTGACCAGTTCGAGGAGCCGCGCGACCTCGGCCCGCTTCTCCTTCGCCCGCTCGCCGCGCGGCATCGCCTCGCCGATCGAGGCGCCGACGCTCATGCGCGGGTCCAGCGAGGAGTACGGATCCTGGAACACCATCTGCAGCGGACGGCGCCCCGTCAGGTGCCGTACGTCGGTGCCGCCGAGCAGCACCCTTCCCGCGCTGACGGGCGCGAGGCCGACGGCGCTGCGGGCGAGCGTCGACTTCCCGGACCCCGACTCGCCCACCAGGCCCACCACTTGGCCGGACGGCACGGTCAGACTGACGCCGTCGACGGCGGTGAGTCCGCCGCGCCGGCTTCCGTACCGCACGCTCACCCGATCAAAGACCAGCTCGCTCACGCGCCACCTCCGGCGGCCTCGACGTCGACATGTGAACCGCTGCCCGGACCTGGAGGGCGGGGCTCGGGCCCGACGCCCTGCGGATGCCAGCAGGCCACTCGGTGCGCGCCTTGGCCGGAGCTCACGTCCGAGGGCGCCGGATCCTCGGCCCGGCACCGCTCGTCGGCGAACGCGCAGCGCGCGGCGAACGCGCAGCCCGCGCCCACCTCGCCGGGCTCCGGCGGCCGCCCCGGGATGACCGCGAGCGGCGCGTCCCGGTCCGTGTCGAGCGCCGGTACGGCGGCCAGGAGCGCCCGGGTGTAGGGGTGGCGCGCGGCGGTGCGCAGACCGGCGGTGGGCAGGTCCTCCACGATCCGCCCGGCGTACATCACCAGGACCCGGCGGCAGCTCTGCGCCACCACGGTGATGTCATGGCTGATCAGCAACAGCGCGGCGGGTACGCCCTGTTGACCTGCCCCGGCCTCGCTCTGTCGCGGTGCCCCGGCCTCGCTCTGTCGCGGTGCCCCGGCCTCGCTCTGTCGCGGTGCCCCGGCCTCGCTCTGTCGCGGTGCCCCGGCCTCGCCCTGCCGCGGTGCCCCGGCCTCGTCCTGTCGCGGTGCCCCGGCCTCGCTCTGTCGCGGTGCCCCGGCCTCGCTCTGTCGCGGTGCCCCGGCCTCGCCCTGTCGCGGTGCCCCGGCCTCGCCCTGCCGCGGCACCCCGGCCGCACCCTCTTGCCGTGCCCCGGCTTCGTTCTCCCGCACCTGGGCGAGCAGCCGCAGCACCTGGCGCTGCACGGTGACGTCCAGGGCGGTGGTCGGCTCGTCGGCGATGACCAGGCGCGGCTCGCCCATGAGCCCCATCGCGATCATCGCCCGCTGCCGCATGCCGCCGGAGAACTCGTGCGGATACTGGCGTGCCCGGCGCTCGGCCGCCGGCACCCGCACCTCGCGCAGCCGCTCGACGGCCCGCGTGAGCGCCTTGCCGCGGGAGAGCCCCTGGTGCTGCTCGGAGACCTCGGCGAGCTGGCGTCCGATGCGCCGGGTCGGGTTGAAGGAGGTCATCGGATCCTGGAAGACCAGCGCGAGCGACGTACCGAGAAGCCCGCGGGCCTCGGCGTCGGACGCCCTCAGGAGCGGCGTGCCGAGGAAGTCCAGGCGAGCCGCGGACACCACTCCCGGCGCCTCGATCAGCCGGGAGACACCGAGCGCGGTCAAGCTCTTCCCGGAGCCGGACTCACCGACCACACCGACGGATTCCCCGGCGCCGACGGTGAAGCTGACGCCCCGCACCGGCGTCACGGGCCCCGATGCCCCGGGGAAGGAGACGCGCAGATCCTCCACGACCAGCACGGGGTCGCCCGCGGCGGACTCCCTCGACACGGCCACCGTCGCCGCGCCCTTGGCCTTCCGGGAAGCGGGAACCTTCGGAGCCGCCGAGGCACGCGCCCCCACCACCCCCGCCACCGTCTCCCCGAACAGATTGAACGCGAGCCCGGCGACCACCACCGCGACACCCGGCGCGAGGGCCGCCGTCGGATTGACGTAGATCTGGTTGAGCCCCTCCCCGAGGAGCCGCCCCCAGTCGTACTCCGGTGCCTGCACCCCGATGCCGAGGAACGAGAGCCCGGCGAAGGCGAGCAGCGCCATCCCCGCGCCGATGGTGGCGTTGACCACCAGCGGCTCGCCGATGTTGGGCAGCACGTGCCGCACAAGGAGACGGAACCGCCCGACCCCGGCCACCCGCGCCGCCGCCACGAAGTCCCGCCCCGCGATCCCCGCGGCCAGCGTCTGCGTGAGGCGGGCGAACGCGGGCGCCATGGCGAGCCCGATGGCGAGCACCGCGCCCTTGGCCCCGACCCCGAAGATCATGGCGAAGAACAGGGCGAGCAGCAGCCCGGGGAAGGCCACGGCGATGTTCACGACGGAGGTCACGAGCCGCCCCGCCCACCGGGGGAGCACGGAAGGTGCCGTCCCCAGGAGCGTGCCGGTCACCACCCCGATCGCCGTGGCCGTCAGGGCGAGCAGGAGGGAGAGCCGTGTCGCGACGAGGACGCGGGCGAGAACGTCCCGCCCCAGGCTGTCCGTGCCGAGCAAGTGCGCGGCGGTCGGCCCCTGTTGGAGCGCGTCCACGTCCACCGCCGACGCCCGGTCGCCCCACAGCAGGGGCGCGAACAGGGCAAGGGCGAGCAGCACCACCAGCAGCGCGGCGGAAGCGGCCCCCACGGGGGTGCGCACGACGGCCAGGGTCTTCGTACCGGCGTTCCGCATGGCTCAGGCCTCCCGGATCGTCGAGCGCGGATCCAGCAGCGCGAGCACCACGTCGACCAGCAGATTCACGGCCAGTACGCCGATCCCGTAGACGAGGACGATCCCCTGCACCACGGGGTAGTCCTTCTGCTGGATCGACTGCACGATCGTCGAGCCGAGGCCCGGCCACGCGAAGACGTTCTCCACCAGGACCGTCCCGGCCACCAGGCTCGTCAGGACCAGGCCGCCCATGGTCAGCGTCGCGGTGAGCGCGTTGGGCAGCGCGTGCCGTGCGTAGATCCGCCGGGCGGGCAGCCGTTTGGCGCGTGCCGTGCGGATGAAGTCGTCGCCGAGGACGGCCAGCATCTCGACCCGCACGATGCGCGCGAGGACGGCGGCGGGGCCGACGGCCAGCGCGAGCACGGGAAGGACGTACGAGGCGAAGCCCCCGCGCCCGGCCACGGGGAACCACCCCAGGTGGACCGAGAACACGTAGACGAGCCCGACCGCCAGCAGGAATTCGGGCACGGCCGCCAAGAGCACGCTGGTGGACGTGAACGCCAGCTCCCCGCCCCTGCGCCGCCCGCCCCGGGTCAGGACGGCCATCACCACACCGACCGGAACCGCCACCACCATGGCGACGGCGAACGCCGCGAGGGCCAGTTGGGCGGTCGCAGGCAGGCGGTCACCGATCTGCTGCGACACCGGCAGGCCGCTCAGGACGGACGTGCCGAAGTCACCGCCGCACACCGAGCGCAGGTAGTGCCAGTACTGGGTGAGGAGACCGTCGTCGAGGCCCAGCGCGTGGCGCCGCGCGTTCACCGTCTCCACCGGCGCCGTCATGCCGAGCGCGGAGCGCACCGGATCCCCGGGCATCAGATGGATCATCGCGAAGGCGGCGGTCACCACCACCCACAGCGACACCACGAACCGCCCGAGCCGCCGCCCGAAGAAGGACAGCCACGGGCTTTCCAGCACTCCCGCCGACGCACCTGGTGGTGCGGGCCTGGCAACCACAGTGGACACCGGCAACGACCTCCGTCGGACTCCGTGTCGGAATGACTCCGTTTCGGAACCCAGCGAGTGTCGCGCCGGTCAGGCAGCGGGCGATTCGTTCCCGCGCACAAGAAGAACCGCTCGGCTTGTGCCACAGGACAAGGCGTGCGGTTCTTCGCGCCCCTGCGCAGGCTCTACCGGCCCCGCAGCTGGTGGCGCTTGAACCAGGCCACCAGTGCGCCCGCGAGGCCCGTCACCGCGATGAAGCCCATCGCGACCAGGAAGGCCGGGGACGTCGGCGTCGACGCGCGGGCGCCCGCGATGACGTACGCGGCGGTGTTCGGGATCGACCCCAGGCCGGTGGCGAGCAGGAACGGCAGCCATCCCATGCGGGAGACCGCCGCGCAGTAGTTGGCGGCCGCGAACGGCACCCCGGGGAACAGCCGCGCCGCCAGCATCGACCGGAAGCCGTGCCTGCTCAGCTGCCCGTCTGCTGCCCGGAGCCAGCGCCCGCGGAGCAGCGGGCGCAGCGCGTCCTGCCCCAGCATCCTGCCGAGCCCGAAGGCGATCCCGGCGCCCAGGACCGTGCCGGCGAGGGCCGCGGTGAGGCCCGCCTGCGAACCGAACAGGGCGCCCGCCGCCAGATTGAGCAGCGGACGCGGCACGAACGCCGTGGTGCACAGGCCGTACGCGACGGCGAACACCGTCACGGCGGCGACGCCGCCCAGCTGCCGGAGCCCGCCGTCGGACAGGAGCCGCTGCGGCTCGAAGAGCAGCACGCACGTCCCGGCCGCCGCGAGCAGCACCACCAGCAGAGACAGCCGCGACCAGGGCGAGAGCAGCGCCCTGGAACAGCGCACGGCGAGGCCCTGCGGGCGGGTGGCGGCGGTGTCGAGCATCCGGGGAGACTAACCGACATATGTGTGTGATCGCCGTATGGTGCGTCTCATGAGCGTCACAGTCCCGGGCAGCGACTTGGCGGACACCGTCATGGAGCGGCTCACCGCGACGTACCCGACGGCGGCCGATCCGGAGCGGGCCCGGCAGGCGCGGGCGTACATGAAGGACGTCGCCCCCTTCCTCGGACTGCCTTCGCCGCTGCGCCGTGAGCTGGACCGCACGGTCCTCGCCGGGCTCCCGCGCCCCGACGAGACCGACTGCACCGCGATCGCGCTGCGCTCCTGGGAGCTGCCGGAGCGCGAGTACGCGTACTTCGCGGGCGACTACCTGCGCCGCCACGTGGAGCATCTCTCGTCGGGCTTCCTGCCGGTCGCCCGCCACCTCGTCACGACGGTCTCCTGGTGGGACACGGTCGACGCGCTCGCCGCGCACGTCGTCGGCGGTCTGGTCGCCGCCGACCCGAAGCTCAGGGCCGAGATGGACGCCTGGATCGAGGACGAGAACCTGTGGGTGGCCCGCACCGCCCTCCTCCACCAGCTCCGGTACAAGGACGCCACCGACACCGAACGCCTCTTCGCCTACTGCCTGCGCCAGTCCGGCCACCCCGACTTCTTCATCCGCAAGGCCATCGGCTGGTGTCTGCGCGAGTACGCCAAGACCGATCCGGACGCGGTACGCGGCTTCGTCGGGCGGGAGCGCGGACGCTTCGCGCCGCTCTCGGCGCGCGAGGCCCTCAAGAACCTCTGACCGCACCGGACTTCACGCCCGCCCGGAGCGCACGGACCACCCGGCGAAAACCATTCGACGTACCCCCGGCCGTCGGCAATGATCTGCCACATGTTCCGGTACGCCTTTCACGCAGCTTCGCCCGCGGTCGCGGGCGCTGCGGAGGCTGCCGTCCTCCACTTCGCCGCACTTCCTGTCGACGGCGCCCGACGCTGACCCTCCCCGGACACTCCGGCGGACCCCATAGGGGGAGGGTCGGTTCGGCCCCGGGGTCCCCGTCCCGAGCGCGCACGCGATGGCGTGAGCCCAGGACTTCAGCTTCGAGTTCCCCAGAAGGAACCGCCATGTCCAAGACGGCATACATCCGCACCAAGCCCCACCTCAACATCGGCACGATGGGCCACGTCGACCACGGCAAGACCACCCTGACCGCCGCCATCACCAAGGTCCTCAGCGAGCGCGGCACCGGCACGTTCGTGCCCTTCGACCGCATCGACCGCGCCCCCGAGGAGGCGCAGCGCGGCATCACCATCAACATCTCGCACGTCGAGTACGAGACCGACACCCGGCACTACGCCCACGTCGACATGCCGGGCCACGCCGACTACGTCAAGAACATGGTCACCGGGGCCGCGCAGCTGGACGGGGCGATCCTCGTCGTCTCCGCGCTCGACGGGATCATGCCGCAGACCGCCGAGCACGTGCTGCTCGCCCGCCAGGTCGGGGTCGACCACATCGTGGTCGCGCTCAACAAGGCGGACGCGGGCGACGAGGAGCTCACGGACCTCGTCGAGCTGGAGGTGCGCGAGCTGCTCTCCGCGCACGGGTACGGGGGCGACTCCGTACCGGTCGTACGGGTCTCGGGGCTGAAGGCGCTTCAGGGCGACCCGCGGTGGGCCGCCGCCATCGAGGCGCTGCTCGACGCGGTGGACACCTATGTGCCCATGCCCGAGCGGTACGTCGACGCGCCCTTTCTGCTCTCGGTGGAGAACGTGCTCACCATCACCGGGCGCGGAACCGTCGTCACCGGAGCCGTCGAGCGCGGTCAGGTGCGGGTCGGCGACCGGGTGGAGGTGCTCGGGGCGGAGACGGAGACGGTCGTCACCGGGCTCGAGACCTTCGGCAAGCCGATGGAGTCCGCGCAGGCCGGCGACAACGTGGCCCTGCTCCTGCGCGGTGTGCCACGCGACGCCGTGCGACGCGGGCACGTCGTCGTGGAGCCGGGGAGCGTCAGTCCAAGCAGCCGCTTCACCGCCCAAGTGTACGTCCTGTCCACCAAGGAGGGCGGACGGTCGACGCCGATCGCGACCGGCTACCGGCCGCAGTTCTACCTCCGCACGGCGGACGTGGTCGGCGACGTCGACCTCGGCGACGCCGCCGTGGCCCGGCCCGGCGACACCGTCACCATGACGGTCGAGCTCGGCCGCGACATGCCCCTGGAGACGGGGCTCGGCTTCGCGATCCGCGAGGGCGGCCGCACCGTCGGCGCGGGCACGGTGACCGAGGTCGGCTGACGGCCGCGATGCCCGCCCGGCTCGGGGGATCCACCCCCGGGCCGGGCGGGCACAATGGAGCGGTGACTGAGGACGAACGCGCGGACGAGGCGATAGCCGTCATCAAGGACGTGGATCACGGCACCGCCAAACTGATGCCGGACGTGGACCGGCCCCGCGCCTGGCTGCTCACGGTCGACGGGGCGCCTCAGTCGTACGTCGATCTGGACGCGCCCACGCATCTGGAGTTCGAGTACGCGCAGCGGCTCGCCCACGTCATCGACACCGCGGCCGACCCCGACCGCCCCCTGGACGTCGTCCACCTCGGCGGCGGCGCACTCACCCTGCCCCGCTATGTCGCCGCGACCCGGCCGGGATCGCGCCAGGACGTCGTGGAGGCGGACCGAGGGCTGCTCGAACTCATCACCGAGCGGCTGCCGTTGCCCGCGGACTCCGGGATCACCGTGCACGGCGCGGACGCCCGGCAGTGGCTCGAAGCGGCGGCACCCGACAGCACCGACGTACTCGTCGCCGACGTCTTCGGCGGCTCACGGGTACCCGCCCATCTCACCTCGATGGCCTACGCGCGCGCCGCCGAGCGGGTCCTGCGGGCGGGCGGCGTCTACGCGGCGAACCTCGCCGACGGAGCGCCCTTCGACTTCCTCCGCTCGCAGCTCGCCACCTTCGCCGAGGTGTTCGGGCAGGTCGCGCTGATCGCCGAGCCGACCGTGCTGCGCGGCCGCCGGTTCGGCAACGCGGTGCTCGTCGCCTCGCACGAAGCGATCGAGGTCGAGGCACTGGCCCGGCGGGCGGCGGCCGACATCTTCCCGGCACGCGTCGAGCACGGGGCGGCGCTACGCCTGTTCACCGGTGACGCGAAGCCGGTGCGGGACGAGGACGCGGTGGCGTCACCTGAGCCGCCCGGCGGGGCGTTCAGCATCGGTTGAGGATGCCACCGGGGTCTCGATCGGGAGAGCGTACGGCTCGGTGGCCGAGGGGGCAGTAGAGGAAGTGGCCGTCTTGGCGATCGCCTTGGGTGCCGTGTGTCTTCATCGGTGGCGCGTAGCCGGTGCGGGGCGATGGCGTGGTGGCGTCAGCCGAGCCGCCCGGTGGGGCTTTCAGCGTCGGTTGAGGGTGCGACTGGGGTCTCGATCGGGAGAGCGGCAGAGGAGGTGGCTGTCTTGGCGATGGCCTTGGGTGCCGTGTGCCTTTATTGGTGGCGCGTAGCCGGTGCGGGGCGATGGCGTGGTGGCGTCAGCCGAGCCGCCCGGTGGGGCTTTCAGCGTCGGTTGAGGGTGCGACTGGGGTCTCGATCGGGAGAGCGGCAGAGGAGGTGGCTGTCTTGGCGATGGCCTTGGGCGCCGTGTGTCTTCATTGGTGACGCGTAGCCGGTGCGGGGCGATGGCGTGGTGGCGTCAGCCGAGCCGCCCGGCGGGGCCTTCAGCGTCGGCTGACGTTCCCAGCGGGGGGCCGGGCGGGGGGAGAGCGGCCGCCTTGGCGACCTCCTTCGACGCCGTGCGCCGCGTCAGATTGCGCACGTCCGGGACGAAGAGCACCAGCGCCGTCACCAAGACCACCAGCGCCGCGCAGCCCCACAGCGAGGCCGAGCGCCCGAAGGCGAGCTCCGCGGGGCCCGCGAGCGCCGTGGCGAGCGGGACCATCGCGATCGAGCCGAACCAGTCGTACGCGGCGACCCGCGACAGCTTTTCCTCGGGGATCTCCTGGTGCATCGTCGTCATCCAGGAGACGCCGAAGACCTCGATCGCGACGCCGCTGACGAACATCACCGCCGCCAGGCCCCACACCGGCAACGGCACCGCGAGCGCCGCCGAGGGCAACGCGAGTGGGAAGACGCAGAGGGTGCCCGCCAGCAGCAGGCGCCGCGGCTTCCACCGCATCATCAGGAACGCGCCGCCGACCGTGCCCGCACCGAACGCGCCGAGCGCCAGACCCCAGGGCCCCGCGCCGCCCAGTTCGTCCCTGGCGACCAGCGGGCCGAAGACGGCTTCGGCCGCGCCGACCACCGCCACCACCACGGAGAACTGCGCGACGATCGCCCACAGCCACGGCCGGCCGATGAACTCTCGCCAGCCTTCCCGCAGATCGGAGAGCAGTCCGCCGCCGGGCTCGCGCTTCGGGATGTGGCTGACGTCGAGGAACGACCGCAGGGCTCCGGCCGCCGCGAACGCCACCGCGTCCACGGCGAGCACCCAGCCGGGCCCGATCGCCGCGACCATCAGACCGCCGAGCGCGGCGCCGCCGAGGCCCGCGCCCTGCATCGCCATGCGGTAGAGGGCGAAGGCGCGGCTCGCCTGTTCGCCGCTGACGGTCGACATCAGCATGCCTTCGGCCGCCGGGCCGAAGAACGCCTGGCCGGTGCCGCCGAGCGCGGTGAGCAGCATCATCGACCACAGCGGGGGCGTGCCGGAGATGACGAGCACGGCGAAGACCGCCTGCGAGAGGCAGTTGAGCGCGTTCGCCGCGACCATCACATGGTGGCGCGGCAGCCGGTCGGCGACGGCGCCGCCGATGAGCAGGAAGAGCACCAGCGGCAGCGTGCGGGCCGCCGCCACCAGACCCACGTCCCCGCCGTCTCCGCCGGAGTCGAGCACAGCGAACGCCGCCGCGATCAGGGCGCCGTGGCTGCCCAGGTTGGTCACGATCGCGGCGGCGGTCAGCAGGCTGTAGTTGCGCCCTGCCCAGGCGGGGCGGCGCACGGCGGCGGGTTTGGTCACCAGGGGACTATCCCCGCCGGAACACCGACTTGCCAAACCGTTTCCGCCCGGGGCAGGACCCCGTCAGCGGCTCAGCGGCTCAGCGGCTCAGCGGCTCAGGACTCCTCGCCGTCGCCCTGCAGCCGTACCGTGCTGAGGATCTTCTTCACCGTGGCGTCCGGGATCTCGTCCTTCACGCCCTTCGCGCCGTACAGCGACCACGCGACGTACTCACCGTCGCTGTTCTTGAAGGAGAACGTCGTGGCCTTGCCGTCCGAGTCGCACTTGTCGTTCTTGGTGACGCCGGAGGTCGTGGAGGTCGCGACGCTGCCCTTGATGCCCGACGTGGTGGTGTACGACTCCACCTTGCCGACCTTGATCTTCTTCTTGTCGGCCTTCTTCTGGTCCGTGTAGCCGCCGAAGACCCACCACGCGGAGTCGTTGCGCGCGACGTCCTTGGTGTTCTTGGCGCCGTTCTGGCCCTTGGTGCCGACCGCGCCGAGGGCGGTGTCGTCCTTGGTGCCGTCCTTGTCGTCGTCCGAGGAGCACCACTTGGACTTGTAGTGCGCGGGCGCGGACATGCCGATGAGCGCGCTGCCGTCACCCTTCTCGCTGTCCTCGAAGCCGATGAAGGTGTCGGGGGTCGCCACCTCCCAGTCGGCCGGGACGTCGAAGGCTGTGCCCCACTTGGGGTTCACGACGACCTGCCAGCCCTCGATCGTCGGCTTCGGGCCCTTGCCCGTGCCGCGCTCGGTGCCGCCGTCGTCGGTGGGGCTCGGCTTCGGAGCCGCGGACTTGGCGGGAGTCTTCTTGTCCGGCTTGCCGTCCGCCTCGTCGTCCTTGTCACCACCGAGGACGAGGAAGCCCGTGACACCGGCGGCCACCACGACGGCGAGCGCCGCGACGATCGCGGTGATCTTTGTCTTGTTCCCGTCCCCGCCCTGCCCGCCGCCCGGCTGGGGCGGCATCGGCGGCGGAGTGGGCGCGGCCCACTGAGGCTGCTCCGGCTGCGAGTAGGCACCCGAGTGCGGCTGCTGCTGGTACCCCGGCTGCTGATACGGGTTCGGCTGCTGGTACCCCGGCTGCTGGTACGGGTTGGGATTCTGGTCCTGCGGGTTCTGCTCGCCCCCGGGCGGCTGCTGTCCTGGCCACATGGGCAGTAACCATAGAGGGGCCTGTGGCCTGATGTCATCGCTGCCCCCGCAGGGGGGCCGGCACATCGGGTCACAAGCCCCGTGGGCGTACGAAACGACTCAGGACTCCGTGGGGTCCCCGTGCAGACGCACCGTATTGAGGATCTTCATGATCGTCGCCTCGGGGATCTCGTCCTTGACGCCCTTCGCGCCGTAGAGGCTCCAGGCGACGTACTCACCCTCGGAGTTCTTGAAGCCGAAGGTGATCGCCTTGCCGTCCGAGTCGCACTTGCCGCTCTGCGGTGTGTTCGTCGAATGGGCGCGCGCGATGCTGCCCTTGATGCCGGTCTTCGTGGTGAACGGCTCGGCCTTCTTGGGGACGGTGAGGCTCTTCTTGTCCGGCTGCGTGTACCCGCCGTAGACCCACCACGGCACCTGGTTGACGGCGACCTCGTCGGTGCTCTTCGCGCCGTTCGCGCCCTTGGTGCCGACGGCGCCGAGGGCGGTGTCGTCCTTGGTGCCGTCCTTGTCGTCGTCGGAGGAGCACCACTTGGACTTGTAGTACGCGGGTGCGGACATGCCGATGAGCGTGCTGCCGTCACTCTTCTTGGTGTCCTCGAAGCCGATGAAGGTGCCGGGCGTCTCCACCTCCCAGTCGGCCGGGACGTCGAACGCCGTGCCCCACTTGGGGTTCACCACGACCTGCCAGCCCTTGACCACCGGCTTGGGGCCGTTGTCGTTGCCGCGCTCGCTCCCACCGCCGCCCGTCGCCGGGTCCGGCTTCTTGGGCGCGGACCTGGCGGGGGACTTGGACGGTTTCGCGTCCGCCTCGTCGTCCTTGTCGCCGCCGAGCACCAGGAAACCGGTGACACCGGCGGCCACCACGACCGCCGTCGCGGCGACGATGGCGACCAGCTTGGTCTTGTTGCCGCTGTCACCGCCGCCGCTGCCGCTGCCGCCGGGCGGTTGCGGCGTGACGCCCATGGGCGCGGTCGGCGCGCTCCACTGGCCCGGCTGCTGGCCCGGCCCCGGCTGCTGGTAGGGGTTCGGCTGCTGGTATCCCGGCTGCTGGTAGGGATTCGGCTGCTGGTACCCCGGCTGCTGGTACGGGTTGGGATTCTGGTCCTGCGGGTTCTGCTCGCCCCCGGGCGGCTGCTGTCCTGGCCACATGAGCAGCAACGATAGGTGACGGTGATCTACGTCGAGCGGGCTCCTGGCCAAAGAACGCTACTCGTGGGTAACATCCCGGCCATGAGCGCTGACCAGATGTCGATAGGCGAGATGCTCGCCGCAACCGTGCCGATGGCCCGGACCCTGAACCTCGAGTTCCGTGAGACCACGCCCGAGAAGGCCGTGGTCGCCCTGCCCGACCAGGCCGAGTACCACAACCACGTCGGCGGGCCGCACGCCGGCGCCATGTTCACGCTGGGGGAGTCGGCGAGCGGTGCGATCGTGCTCGCCGCGTTCGGGGACCAGCTCTCGCGGGCCGTGCCGCTCGCCGTGCGCGCCGACATCGCGTACAGGAAGCTCGCCATGGGGTCGGTGACCGCCACCGCGACCCTCGGCCGCCCGGCCGCCGAGGTCGTCGCCGAGCTGGACGCGGGACAGCGGCCCGAGTTCCCGGTGGCGATCGCGATCCAGCGCGAGGACGGCGCCGTGACCGGCGAGATGACGGTCGTGTGGACGCTGCGTCCCAATAACTGAGTCGCGCGGGGGCGTTCGCTTCCGTACGTTCATTGAACACAGCGGCGTCGCGTCGGCCGGGCCACGGGGGTCCCGACCGGCGCGGCGCCGTTCTTTCCGACTGCATCCCGCCGTTCCTGGCGGTCTTCTGTTCAACTCATTGACACGAGTCAGTAACCGCCATAGTTTTCCGCCGCCAGTGGGTCGACGTCATCTCATCAAGGGGAGTCGCCGCATGAGCCGCACGACAAGAACAGGTCGAAGCAGCGCGGGAAGACGCGGAGCGGGCCGGGCGCGGCGCGCCGCGTCCGCCTTCGTCGCCATGGCGGCAGCCGCCGCGGCGATGCTCACCCCGCACGCCGCGCAGGCCACCGGGCAGGCCACCGCGCAGGAGGACGCGCCCCGCACGGGCGGCGGCACGCTCGTCCGCACGGACGCGGGCTGGCTGCGCGGTGAAGCCACCGCCGAAGGGAGGCAGTTCCTCGGTATCCCGTACGCGCGGCAGCCCGTCGGCGCCCTGCGCTGGAAGGAGCCCAGGCCCGCCAAGTCCTGGCAGGGCGTGCGCGGTGCGACCTCCTTCGGCAACCGGTGTGTGCAGAGCGCGAGTTGGGACCCCGGGTACGAGAACCCCAGCCATACCGAGGACTGCCTCGACCTCAATGTCTACGCACCCGACGGGCAGCACAAGAAGCGTCCCGTCATGGTCTGGCTGCACGGCGGCGGGCTGACCGCGGGCGCGGGCGAGGACATCGTGCCCGACGCCTTCGCCCGGCGCACCGGCACCGTGGTCGTGACCGTCAACTACCGCCTCGGCGCGATGGGGTTCCTCGCCGGGCAGAGCCTCGACGGCGAGGCGTCCGACCGCGTCTCGGGCAATTACGGCATGCTCGACCAGCAGGCGGCCCTGCGCTGGGTGCGCGCCAACATCGGTTCGTTCGGCGGCGACCGGCAGCGCGTCACCATCGCGGGCGAGTCGGCCGGCGGCCGCTCCGTCTGCACCCAGCTCGCCTCGCCCACCGCCAAGGGCCTCTACCGCGCGGGCATCGTGCAGAGCGGCGCCTACGGGGACTGCGCGGCACGCGAGCGCGAGGAGGCGCTCACGCAGGGCGCGGCCTTCGCGAAGAAGGCGGGCTGTCCGGACGCGGCGACCGCTCTCGCCTGTCTGCGGAAGAAGCCCGCCGCTGACATCCTCGCGGCGCAGGCCGGGTTCGACTGGGGTCCGGTGGCGGGCGGCGACTTCCTGCCGGTCCAGCCCGAGGAGGCGTACCAGGACGGCAGCGCCTCCCGCGTGCCCGTCCTGAACGGGGCGAACAGCGACGAAGGGCGGCTCTTCGCCTACGGGCAGTTCGACGGACAGGGCAAGCCGCTCACCGAGGAGCAGTACCCGGGCGCGCTCACCCAGATGTACGGCGCGGACCTCGGCGCCAAGGTCCTGGAGCGCTATCCGGTGTCCGAGCACGCCTCGCCGACGCACGCGTACGCGGCCGCCCAGGGCGACATGATGTTCGCCTGCACGGCGCTGCGCATGGACCGCTCCCTCGCGGGACGCGGCCCCGTCTACGCCTATGAGTTCGCCGACCGCACCTCGCCGCCCTTCGCCTCGATCCGCGAGGCGGGCAAGACATTCGACTTCGGGGCGACCCACGTCAACGAAGTGCAGTACCTCTTCAAGCACTTCGGGCTGGCGACGCCGCTCAACGCCGAACAGCGGACTCTGGCGCGGCAGATGGTCCAGTACTGGGGCTCCTTCATCCACGGCGGTGCCCCGCGCGCCGACGGCCAGCCCACCGCGCCCGACCAGCGGACCCGGCCCGGCACGGTGCTCTCGCTGCGCACCGCGTCCGCGGGCGGCAACGAGCTGAGCACCGCTGTGGCCCGTGAGCACCGATGTGACCTGTGGGACCGCGAGGACCGCGAGGGTTCCGCCCCGGCCGACGCCGGGTGAGCGGGTAGGCTGCCCGGCGTGCGCGATCTTGGGGGGAACGCGCACGCCGGGTACAGGCACACCAGCACAGGAGGAACCGGCGTTGCACGTCCAGGAATGGCTGGAGACCGTACCGGCCGTCAGTATCTACGCGCTGGTCGGCGTGGTCATCGGTCTGGAGAGCCTGGGCATCCCGCTGCCCGGTGAGATCGTCCTCGTCTCGGCGGCGCTGCTCTCCTCGCAGCACGGCGAGCTCAACCCCGTCATCCTGGGGATCTGCGCCACCGCGGGCGCCATCATCGGCGACTCCATCGGGTACGCGATCGGACGCAAGGGCGGCCGGCCACTCCTGGCCCGCCTCGAACGGAAGTTTCCCAAGCACTTCAGCGCCGCGAACGTCGGCAGCGCCGAGCAGTCCTTCCAGAAGTGGGGCATGTGGGCGGTCTTCTTCGGCCGCTTCGTCGCCCTGCTCCGGATCTTCGCGGGGCCGCTGGCCGGCGTCCTTCGCATGCCGTACTGGAAGTTCCTCATCGCCAACGTCCTGGGCGGCATCGTCTGGGCGGGCGGCACCACGGCCGTCATCTACTACATCGGTGTCGTCGCCGAGGACTGGCTCAAGCGGTTCTCGTACTTCGGCCTTGCCATCGCCGTGCTGATCGGCGTCGGCTCCATGCTGCTCGTCAAGCGCCGCGCCAAGAAGTCGGCGGCGGCGCACTCCGAGGCGGAGGCCGAAAGCGGTGCGCTGACGGCGGCCGAGCCGGTTCCCGTCCCGGCCGCCGACTGAACGTCACTTGGCGTGGGCGTCCCGGTGGGCCTTGGCGAGCTCGACGTACATCGTGCCGTTGAGCGTGATGCCCGCGCGCTCCTCGTCGGTGAGCGGCCTGCGCACCTTGGCGGGCACGCCCGCGACGAGTGATCCTGGCGGCACGACCATCCCCTGCGGCACCAGCGCCTGCGCGGCCACCAGCGAACCGGCGCCGATCACCGCGCCGTTGAGGACCGTCGCACCCATGCCGATCAGGCAGTCGTCCTCGACCGTGCAGCCGTGCAGGACGGCGTTGTGGCCGACCGAGACCCGCTCGCCGATGGTCATCGGGAAGCCCAGGTCGACATGGAGGCTGCAGTTGTCCTGGATGTTGCTGTCGGCGCCCACGACGATGGGCCCGCCGTCCGCGCGGAGCACCGCCCCGTACCAGGCGCTCGCCCCGGCGTGCAGCGTCACCTCGCCGATGACGACCGAGGTGGGCGCGGTGAAGGCGTCCTGATCGATCTTCGGGTCCTTGCCGCCGATCCCGGTGACGAGTGCCTCGTGGCTCATCGGATTTCTCCATTCGTACGTGTCTCGCGCCTGGCGGAACCGTACGGGACGGCGGCGGGCGCGACGCCGTGTGGGGTGAAGATCACAGGGGTCCGGGGTCACCGGGCCGCTCGGGGCTGAGTAACGTGAGCGCGTGCCGAAGAACAGGAACACGTTCTCATCCGCGGTCGCCGCCTTGCGGCGCCGCGCGACCCAGCGCGCCGTCCACGCGGGCTGGGCGTGGGTGCAGCGCACGGGCGCCGTCACCGCGCAGCGGCCGGGGCGGCTGCGGTTCGGCGCCATCGGCCAGGACACGAAGCTCGCCTTCCCGCTGGGGACCGTCTTCGGTGAGCCCTGGATCCGCATCGGGGACCACTGCATCATCGGCGAGCAGGTCACCCTCACCGCCGGGATGATGCCCGACCTGGACCTAGGCCCCGACCCGATCCTGCGCATCGGCAACGGCGTCGTGCTCGGCCGCGGCAGCCATGTCATCGCCGACACGACGGTGACGATCGGCGACGACTGCTACTTCGGGCCCACGGTGTACGTGACGTCCACGAACCACTCGTACGACGATCCCCACACGCCCATCGGCAAGCAGTGGCCGCGCATGGAGCCCGTCGAGATCGGCCCCGGCTGCTGGATCGGCACGAACGCGGTGATCCTGCCGGGGGCGAGGCTCGGTCGCAATGTCGTGGTCGCGGCGGGTGCGGTCGTCCGCGGCGATGTTCCCGACCACGCTGTGGTGGCCGGGGCGCCTGCGCGCGTGGTGCGGCGCTGGGACGCGGAGGCCGGGTGGCAGCCGCCGTTGCGTACGCCTGCGCCTGTTCCCATTCCTGACGGGGTCACGCCGGAACAGTTGCTTGCTCTGGGGGAGTTGGAGGGGTAGTCGCCCTCGTTTGCGTCTGCGGGTGCGTGGGGGCTTGTCGCGCAGTTCCCCGCGCCCCTTCGGGGCGCTCCTCCGCGGGGCCTTGCTCAGCTGGCCAGCAGTACCGTGCCCACCAGGGCCAGGCCCGCGCCCGCTGCCTGGATCCCGCGCAGGCGTTCCTTCAGTACCGCGCGTGCCGCGAGTGCGGTGATGACCGGGTAGGTCGAGGAGAGCACCGCGGCCAGGGTGACCGGGCCGTTCTGGGCGGCCATCGAGTACGTGCCGTTGGCCGCGACGTCGGCCAGGCCGACGAAGGCGAGCGCCGGGAGCGCCGCCCAGAGCACGCCCATGCCCGCCCCCTCGGGGAGTGCGGCGCCGCCCCGCTGCACGGAGACGAACAGCGCGGCCCCGCCCGCGGCCACGTTCGTCACGCGCTGCACGAACAGGGCGAGGAACAGGCCGGTGAGGTTGCTCGACGCCTCGGCGATCAGGGCGAGGACCGCGCCGAAGCCGAAGGCCGCGAGCAGGGTGAGCAGGACCGCCTGGCGCTGCACGGGGGCGCCGCGCAGCTCGGGGCCGCCCGCGAGCACGATGCCCACGATGGCGACGGTGAGCCCGGCGAACTGCGGGACTCCCGGCCGCTCGCCCAGGAAGAGACCCACCGCCACCGGTACGACGACACCCACGGAGGCGAGCGGTGAGACGACGCTCATCGGGCCGATGGCCAGGGCCTTGTAGAAGGCGAGCATCGCCACCGGGCCGAGGAGTCCCGCGGCCACCGCGAACCACAGCTGCGGCCCCCACTCCGTCCAGCCTCCCGTGGCGACCACGATCACGCCGAGGACGATCACGGCGATGGTCTGCGAGGCGACGACCACGGTGAGCGCGGGGATGCGCCGGGTCAGCAGTCCGCCGCCGAAGTCGGCAAGCCCGTACATCAGGCTGGTAGCCAGGGCGAACAGTGCTGTCATCGGAGATCCTCGCAGTACAGTGTGGTGAACCATTAAGTGCACCACACCGTAGTTCAATATCCTGAACTCTGTCATCCAAAATATTGGACGGAATGTGTCGGACCTCGACCAGCTCACTCAGTCGCTCGCGCGCAACCTCAAGCGCTGGCGCTCGGAACGCGGCTTCACGCTCGACGCGCTCGCGGCCCGCGCGGGCGTCAGCCGCGGCATGATCATCCAGATCGAGCAGGCCAGGACCAACCCCAGCGTCGGCATCACCGTGAAGCTCGCCGACGCCCTGGGCGTCAGCATCACCACCCTCCTCGACTACGAGCAGGGCTCGCATGTCCGGCTCGTGCCGCCCGAGCAGGCGGTGCGGATGTGGTCCACGGAGGCGGGCAGCAGTACGACGCTCCTCGTCGGGGCCGAGGCGCGCGGGCCCTTCGAGCTGTGGGCGTGGAAGCTGATGCCCGGTGAGGGCAGCGACTCCGACGCGCACCCGCCGGGGACCATCGAGCTGCTGCACGTCACGGCGGGTGAGCTGACGCTCCTCGTGGACGGAGTGGAGCATCTGGTGGCCGCGGGGTCGTCCGCGACGTTCGAGGCGAACGTGCCGCACGGCTATCACAACAAGGGCGCCGAGCCGGTCGAGCTGACCATGTCGGTGTCCGTTCCGCCCGCGCACGCCTCGTCCTACTGAGCCGTACGAAGGTGCACCGAGCCGTACCGGCGCCCGCGCAGTGAGACGCCAAGGCCCGTGGCCAGGACGCCTGTTAGCGTGCGGGCCATGCGTGCACCCATGGGAGATTTCGACGACGTCCGCTCCGCGCCCGAGGCCCTCGACCTCCTGGTCGGGCCCGTCGCCGACGCCGTGCGCGGCTGGAGCGGGACCGCACCGGCCGAGCAGATCCTGTACGTCGACACCGACCCGCAGTGGGCCGACACCGCCACCTTCGTGGAGCACTACGGCCAGGACATCCTGGAGCAGTCCGCGAACTGCGTCGTCGTCGCGGGCAAGCGCGGCGGCGAGGCCTCGCTCGCCGCGTGTCTGGTCCTCTCCACGACCCGCGTCGACGTGAACGGCGTCGTGCGCCGCCAACTCGGCGCCCGCAAGGCCTCGTTCGCACCCATGGACACGGCGACCGGCGAGACGGGCATGGAGTACGGCGGCATCACCCCGATCGGCCTGCCCGCCGACTGGCCGCTGCTCGTGGACGCCGCCGTCGTCGACCTGCCGTACGTCCTGATCGGCAGCGGCCGCCGCAGGGGCAAGCTCATCGTGCCGGGCAAGGCCTTCGCCGAGCTGCCGGGCGCCGTGGTGCTCGAAGGGCTCGGCGTCGCCTGAGGGGCCCGACGCGGCGGGCGGGGCTCACCCGCCGCTCACCGGCAGACGCCCTCCGCGCACAGCCGGGCGATGTCGTCCGGGCCGCGCCCCAGCTCCCCGAGGATCCGCTCGGTGTGCTCGCCCGCGGCCGGCACCGGATCCATGCGCGGGTCCACGCCGCTCAGGTTCGCGGGCGGCACCAGCGCCTGCACGGGGGACGGGCTGCCCGGGATCGAGACCTCCCGCCAGCGGTCACGTTCGCGGAGCGCGGGGTGGTCGAGGAACTCGGCGACCGAATTGACGCCCGCGTTCGCGATGTTGGCCCGGTCGAGCAGCTCCATCGCCTCCTGGCTGCCGAGCGCGGCGAAGCGCGCGGAGATGATCGCGTCCAGTTCGTCGCGGTGCGCGACACGGTCGGATCCGGTGGCGAACCGCGGGTCTTCGGTCAGCTCGGGCCGCCCGATGACCTGCTCGCACAGGGCGGCCCACTCGCGCTCGTTCTGCACGGACAGTAGGACGTCCTTGCCGTCGGACGCGGTGAACGGGCCGTACGGCGCGACCGTCGCGTGCCGTGCGCCGACGCGCGGCGGCTGCGTGCCGCCGTAGCGCGTGTAGTACGCGGGCTGGCTCATCCACTCGCCGAGCGCGTCGAACAGGGAGACCTCGACGGCCGGTGCGCGCCCGGTGGTCGCCCGGGTGAAGAGCGAGGTGAGGATGCCGGTGTAGGCGTACATCCCGCCCGCGATGTCCGCGACCGAGATGCCCGCCCGCACCGCCTCGTCCGGCGTGCCGGTCAGCGAGAGCAGCCCGGTCTGGCACTGCACGAGCAGGTCGTAGGCCTTGCGGTCCGCCCAGGAGCCACTGGTGCCGTACCCGCTGACGGTGCAGGGGATCAACGACGGGTAGCGGGCCTGGAGTTCATCCGCGCCAAGGCCCAGGCGGTCGGCCGCGCCGGGGGCGAGGTTCTGCACGAACACGTCGGCCCCCGCGAGGAGTTCGTGCAGGATCTCCACGCCCTCATCGGACTTGAGGTCCAGGGTGAGGGACTCCTTGGAGCGGTTGAGCCAGACGAAGTAGCTGGCCTGGCCGTGCACCGTGGTGTCGTAGCGGCGGGCGAAGTCGCCGCCCCCGGGGCGCTCGACCTTGATCACGCGGGCGCCGAGGTCGGCCAGCTGACGGGTGGCGAAGGGAGCGGCGACGGCCTGCTCCAGGCTGACGACCGTGATGCCCTCCAGGGGCAGGTGACCGGCCGGTTCGTGGTGCGTCGTCGCCATGACTGCCTCTCGTTCGCGGGGTGCTGCCTGCCTGATTCTGTACGGTCACACAGGCGCCCCCTTCAGTCGCCCTCACCCACGACCGACTTGGACACGAGCCGCCCGTCGGCGAAGCACAGGCGGTAGCCGTCGGACGACAGGAAGCGCGTGCTGTAGTACACGCAGTCCTGGCCGCGAGGCGTCGCGGGCGCGCCGTCCGGCGGGCCGTCCCTGGTGAAGTTCGGCAGCCGGGACTCCACTTCGTCGCGCGGCTCCCCGGCCGTCAGGCCGTCGTACACCCCACGGTCGAGGACCGAGAAGACGGAACTGATCAGGCTGATGGGGATCATGAGCAGCAGGATCCCGGCGAGGACCGCGAGCGGGGCCAGGACCGCCTGGACGAGCCGCCGTCTGATCTGCCGCCTGGCCTGCTCCAACTCCCGGGCGGACGTGGTCGGCCGTGGCGCGTCGACGGCGCGCGGGGCGGCTCCCGCCGCGGGCAGCTCGGCGGTCACCGCGAAGCCGCCGTCGTCCGTGGGGTCCGCGCGCAGCGTGCCGCCCGCCAGGCGCACCCGCTCGTCGAGCCCGACGAGGCCGCTGCCGCCCGACGCCACCCCGGGCAGGCGCCCCGCCCCGGCCGGATCGTTCACCACCGTCAGGCGCAGGGTGTCGCCGTCCCGCGTGAGGCGGACCCGCACCGCCGCGCCGGGCGCGTGCTTGGCCGCGTTCGTCAGGGACTCCTGGAGCACGCGGTGCACGGCAAGTGCGACCATCGGCGGCAGGTCGTCCGTGGCACCCGACCCTTCGAGCGTGACCTCGACCCCGGAGGCCCGCGCGCGCTCGACCACGGCGTCCGGGCTCTCCTCCGACGGCGCCCTGGGCGGCGCTTCGTCGTCCGCCCGCAGCACGCCGATGATCTCCCGCAGCCGTTCGGTCGCCGCCCCGGCCGCCTCGCGCAGTTCGCCGACGGCCGCCTGCTGGCGGGCGTCGAGGGTGGGATCGACCTCAAGGACGCCCGCCTGGACCGCGATGAGCGTCAGGTCGTGGCCGAGCGAGTCGTGCATGTCGCCCGCGATCCTGGCCCGTTCGCGGATGCGGGTGCGGTCCGCGACGGCCTGCTGCTCGTGCTCCATGTGCTCGGCGAGCCGCCAGCCGGTGGCCATCAGGTCGGCGTACTGGCGGCGGTAGCGGCCGAGCAGCCAGGGCAGCACCGCGCCGATGAGCAGCGTCAGGAGCATCGAGGGCCAGCCCCACAGATCGCTCGACACGACCGCGCACAGGACGAGCCCGGCCACGGCGACCGCCCCGAAGAACCACAGCGCGGGACGCACCGCGACGCTGCGGCTGCCCGCGAGATACCCGAGGACGGCCAGCGCCGCCCAGTACACGGGCGTCAGCATCTCCGCGTCCGTCATCAGACTCAGCGCGACGGGCACGGCGAGCGCCACCAGCGGCCACCGCCTGCCGACCGCCACGGCGCCCCCGAGCAGCGGAACGCCCACGGCCGCCACGACCGCGTCGGGTCCGTCCAGGCCGATGGCGGCCGAGACCGGCGGTGCGCACACCACGAGCCACAGCCCGATGTCGAAGAGCCGGGGAAGCCAGCCGTGTACGCCGCGCATCCGCCAAGCATCGCCGATCAACCCCGGCCCGCGCCCCTGACGAAAGTAGGGGATCGCCTCGCGGCGCCCGGCTCACTCCTCGCCGACGAGTCCCGCCTCGTACGCAAGGATCGCGGCCTGCACGCGGTTCTTGAAGCCGAGACGGGCGAGGACCTGGCTGACGTACGCCTTCACCGTGCCCTCGACGACATGCAGCCGTCCGGCGATCTCCGCGTTCGACAGACCGGCCCCGACCAGCGCGAGCACCTCGCGCTCGCGCGCCGTCAGCTCCTCGGCGCGGGCCCGCGCGGCGGCCTGCTTGCCGAGCTGCCCGGCGCCGAGGCGGGAGATGACCCGCCGCGCGATCGACGGGGAGAGATACGCGCCGCCCTCGGCGACGGCCTGGACACCGGCGATCAGCTCGCGCGGATTTCCGGACTTGAGGAGGAAACCGGCCGCGCCCGAGCCGAGCGCGCTCGCGATGTACTCGTCCTCGGAGAACGTGGTGAGCATCGCCACCGCCGTCCCCGGCGCGGCCTTGTGCAGTTCGGCCGCGGCCTGGAGGCCGTCGAGCCGGGGCATCCGGATGTCGAGGAGGCAGACGTCCGGGCGGTGCTTGAGCGCGAGGTCGACCGCCTCGCGGCCGTCGGCCGCCTCGGCGACGACCTCGATGTCCTCGGCGGTGCCCAGGATCGCCCGCACCCCGGCCCGGATCATCGCCTCGTCGTCGGCAAGCAGCACTCGGATCATGCGAGCACGCTACCCGGCCGCCGTGGACCGTGCGGGAAGTGCGCCGGGGACCTGACGAAAGTGCAGGGCAGGTGCTGACCAAGGTCCCCTGTACCCGGCCGCGCCGCTTCGTAGCGTCCCTGTCATCACCGCCGACGCGAACCGAATGCGTGGGCACGGAGAGGGACTTGGGGAACGATGCTCACGCTGCGGAGCCTGACCAAGAGATACGGCGAGAAGACCGCCGTCGACGCACTGTCCCTGGAGGTGGCGCCAGGGAAGATCACCGGCTTCCTCGGGCCGAACGGCGCGGGCAAGTCCACCACGATGCGCATGATCCTGGGCCTCGACCACCCGACATCGGGCACCGCCCTCATCAAGGGCAAGCGGTACGCCGACCACACGCATCCCCTCAGGGAGGTCGGCGCGCTCCTGGACGCCAAGGCGGTGCACCCCCGGCGCACCGCGTACAAGCACCTCCTGGCCATGGCGCGCAGCCACGGCATCCCCGCACGCCGCGTGGACGAGGTCCTTGAGGCCACGGGGCTCAGCGATGTGGCGGGCAAGCAGGCGGGCTCGTTCTCGCTGGGCATGGGGCAGCGCCTGGGCATCGCGGGAGCGCTGCTCGGCGATCCGGAGGTGCTGATGCTCGACGAGCCGGTCAACGGGCTCGACCCGGACGGTGTGCTCTGGATCCGCGGCTTCCTGCGGTCGCTCGCCGCGCAGGGCAGGACGGTGTTCGTCTCCAGCCACCTGATGAGCGAGATGGAGGTCACCGCCGACCGCCTTGTCGTGATCGGCAGGGGACGGCTCATCGCGGACGCGCCGATGGAGGACATCCTCGCGCGCGGCTCCCGCAACGCGGTCCGCGTACGCGGGCCCGAGGCCCAGGGCCTGCACGCCCTGGCGGGGCGGCTCGTACCGGAGGCGCACGACGTCCAGTGGGTCTCGGCGCACGAGCTGGTGGTGACGGGCCTGACGCCGGAGCGCGTCGGAGATCTGGCCCACGAGGGCCACGTACGACTGCACGAACTGCGCGCCGTCGAGGCGTCACTGGAAGAGGCGTACATGGAACTGACCGCAGGAAGCGTCGAGTTCGGGGAGGCACGGCTGTGAACGGCATCCAGACATCCGCAAGGGGCGACCGGGCGTCGCTGCGTACGGCAGGCGGCGGTCTTCGCGGGGCCGTGGCCGCCGAGTGGACCAAGCTGTTCTCGCTCCGCTCGACCTGGTACTTCCTGCTCACGGCTGCCGCCGTGATGGGGGCGACGGCCGCGTGCGTCGGTGTGGTCACCCACGACGCCGGGGCATCGGTCGCCGACCCCGCGACGCTCGCCACCGTCTACGGCGTCGAGTTCGTCGTCGCCGGCCTCGCCCTGCTCTGCGTCACCGGCGAGTACGCCACCGGCAGCATCACCCACACCCTCCAGTGCGTGCCGGACCGCGCACGCCTGATGATCGCCAAGAGCCTCACGGTGGGGGCCGTCGCGTTCGCCGCCGGGATCGTGCTCGCCGTGCTCGGGGTCGTGGCGGGTGCGGCGGCCCTGGAAGAGTCGACGTCCGATGGCGCACAAGTGGCGGGTCAGGTGTTTGCGGTCGCCGTTCACCTGATGCTCATGAGTGTCCTGACCGTCGGCCTCGCGGCCATCGTGCGCAGTTCAGCCGGGGCCATCACCGTGCTGTTCGTGCTGCTGCTCATCGTGCCGACGATCCTCCAATCGATTCCCCTCGACTTCCTCACGAACCTGGCGCAGTTCCTGCCCCAGGCGGCGGGCACGCAGTTCCTCACGGCCGACGCGGATCTCTACGGCCCCGCGACCGGGCTGCTGCTCCTCGCGGCCTGGACGGCCGCCTCCCTGACCCTGTCCACGGTGATCCTCGGGCGCCGCGACGCCTGAGCCCCTCCCCGAACGGAGACCGGATCTGTCATGCCCTCGACATCCGCTGCCTCGACGCACACCGCTCCCGCCACTCCCACCGCTCCCGCAAGCCCTGCCGTCTCCAGCACGTACGTCACCTCCATCGCCGACTCCCAGGAGCAGATCCGGGCCGCGCAACGCCTGCGGTACCGCGTCTTCGGCGAGGAGATGGGCGCCACGCTCCACACCTCCCTGCCCGGCCACGACGTGGACCCCTACGACGACCTCGTGGACCACCTGATCGTCACCGACACCACCACCGGCGAGGTCGTCGGCACCTACCGCCTGCTGCCTCCCGGGCGGGCCGAGCGGTCCTACTCCGACAGCGAGTTCGACCTGCGAGCGCTGGAGGGGCTGCGGTCCTCCACGATCGAGGCGGGCCGCTCCTGCGTGCACCCGGACCACCGCTCCGGTGCGGTGATCAACCTGATGTGGTCGGCGCTCGCCCGCTACGTCCTGCTCTCCGGCCACCGCTATCTGGCGGGCTGCGCCTCGGTGCCGCTGTCCGACGGCGGCAAGGCGGCGTCCAGCGCCTGGCTGCTCGGCACGTCCAAGCACGCGTCGCCGCCCGAACTGCGGGTGCAGCCCCGGCGCCCGTGGGTGCCCACCGGGCCACCGGTAGACCGGCCCACCTACGCAGGCCTGCCGCCGCTCCTGAGGGGATATCTCCGCCTCGGCGCGTGGATGTGCGGAGCGCCCACGCACGACCCCGAGTTCGACGTCGCGGACTTCTTCGTGCTCCTGGACATGGACCGGCTCGGCGACCGCTACCGCCGCTACTTCCTGGGGGAGACGCCATGAGCCCGGCGGTAGCCACGGGCGCGCTGTGCACCCCGGCCTGCGTCACGGGCCCGGTGCCACGGGTGCTGCGGGCCGAACTGGTCCGCCGGTACGCGGCGTTGGCGTACGAGATCGGCCTGGGCGTGGCGCAGGGCGAGCGCCTCGCCGAGCCCCACGCGCTGCGGGCGCGGGCAAGGGGGATCCTGGGCGCGCTCGGCGTACGCGTCGAGGAGGGGCCGGAGAGGCTCACGGTGGACGGCCCGAGGCTCGGCAGGGTGAACGGCCCACGGCCCGGCACTCTGATCGTCGCCAATCACATCTCCTGGCTGGACGTCGTCAGCCTGCTGGCCGTCGAGCCCGTGACGGTCCTGGCCAAGCGGGAAGTGGGCCAGTGGCCGGTCATCGGCACGCTGGCCCGGCGGGCCGGGTCCCAGTTCATCGACCGCGACGGGCTGCGCCAACTGCCGCACGCAGTAGCAGATCTGGCGTCCACTTTGCGCTCGGGCCGCTCCGTCCTCGTCTTCCCGCAGGCGACGACCTGGTGTTCCGTGCTTGGCGGCCGGTTCCGCCGGGCCACCTTCCAGGCGGCGGCCGACGCGGGCGCACCCGTGCGGCCCGTGACCATCCGCTACTACCAGCACGGCACCCGAAGCACCACCGCCGCCTTCCTCGGCGACGAGACCTTCGGGGCCTCGCTGCACCGCGTCGCCCGCGCCCGGGGACTGACCGTGCGGGTCACCGCGCACGCCCCGCTGCACGGGTCCGACCGCCGGGAGCTGGCCGCCGATGCCCAAGCGGCTGTCGGCGCCCATGAGATGCCAGCCCATGTCTGATCTGCTCGAATGACGCCGGGCCCTCAGGAGCCTTGGAGGGGCCTGGCCCGCGTCACCTCGCGGACATGCACCACGGCGTCGAACCACTCCGCGAGGGAGCCGCCCGACAGGTGGTGGTCGGCGTCCTCGCGCGCGTCGTAGAAGGGACCGACGACGCGGGTCATGGCCGGGGCGCCGAGCCAGGCGTCGACGTCGGCGGGGCGCCGTGCGCGCAGGTCCAGGGAGTACGCGGGGAGGTCCGCCGCGCCGAGCAGCGCCTCGGCGAACTCCCTGCGCGGAACCGGGTGGTCGATGCCGTGGTGGAAGGTCAGACCGACGGACGCGTAGCCGCTGCCGAAGTGCTCGCGCAGGTGGCCGCCCAGGTTGCGGTGGGTCTCGGGCGCAGGGGAGGAGACCGACCGGGGGTCGCCGACGGCCGTGTGAGCGAGGCCGCCCCAGTAGACGGTCTTCTGGCGGGTGCGTTCGCGCCACCGGATCGCCTCGTCGGCCATGGCCCGCTCGATCTCCGCGAGACCGGCGCCGGGCGGCGGCGACTGCGAGGAGGGCACGGCCAGTTGGACGGGGTCGTGAGGGTTGCGTTCGTTGTGGGCGCGCATCCAGCGCAGTACGTCGAGGATCTCCCCGGTCCGCCAGAAGGAACGGGCCTCGGCGAGCAGCGCTTGTGGATCGCCCGCCCCGGTGAGGACGTACGTGTCGAGGCCGAGCCGTGCCGGATCGTCCCCTTCGAGGACGAGCGACCTGAACCCGTGCTCCTCGACCAGCAGGCGCAGCATCCGGTGCTGGAGGACGGACAGTTCGTGCGTGGAGCGGGATCCCACGCCGAGCGCGACGATCTCGGCATCGGCCACCGCGTCGGCCAGTGGGCGCAGGTCGTCCGACGCGGCGTTGGTGTCGAAGGAGTTGATGGGGTGGGCTTGCTGGGCCAGCCAGTCCGCGACGGCTTCCGCGGCTGTCGCTGATGTCCTGTTCATGGGGCAAGCCTCATTCCTGAAGCTTGGTCGAGGTCAAGTGTCTCGTGCGTCGGTCTCGTGCGTCCGTCTCGTGCTCACGGGAACTGGGGCTCCTCCGCGGCCGACTCCTGACCTGAACAGGCGCGGGCGCGACGGATCCGCGCCCTCGCGTTCACGAGTGTCAGGAGAGCGGCGATGAGCGATCGCCCCCAACTGCCCCTGCTCTGCGGGTTTCTCGCGCTGCTCGCGGTGATCTTCGCGGTGTCGTACGCCGTGGGGGATGCCGTCGGTCCTGTCGCACCCGGAATGCAGCGGACCGAGACCGAGACCGGGACGGACAAGGGGCCCGGCGGCGGTGACGGCGGATCGTATGGGGGCGACGGCATGGGGGACATGCACTCCGGCGGCGGCCGATGAGCGGCTCCGCGGCCGCCGCCGGAGCGGACACCGACGTCATCACCGATCTGACCGTCGGCGGGATGACCTGCGGCGCCTGCGTGGGGCGTGTCGAGAAGCGGCTCGGCAGACTGGACGGTGTGAGCGCGGTGGTGAACCTGGCCACCGGGCGGGCCCGGGTGACCCATCCGAGCACCGTCCCCCTCGGTGAACTCGTCGCGGCGGTGGAGCGGGCGGGCTGCACGGCAAAACCCGTCCGGCAGCCGGAACGGCCGCTCCCCGAGCCGACGCCCGCAGAGCCTTCAGAGCCTGAAGCGCCCTCAGAGCCTGAAGCGCCCGCAGAGCAGTCGCGAGGCGACCGCGACCGTCTGCTGATCGTGGCCCTGCTCGCGGCCCCCGTGCTCATCCTCTCGATGGTGCCCGCCCTGCAGTTCCGCAACTGGCAGTGGCTGTGCTTCATGCTGGCCGCGCCCGTCGCCGTCTGGGGAGCCTGGCCCTTCCACACCCGCGCGCTGCGGGGCCTGCGGTACTCGGCGGCGACCATGGACACCCTCGTCTCGCTCGGCGTCGTCGCCTCCTTCGCCTGGTCCTCGTACGCGCTCTTCCTCGGCGGTGCGGGCGACCCCGGCATGCGGATGCCGTTCAGCCTGCTGCCGTCCGCGCCGGACGGGGCCGCGCACATCTATCTCGAAGCGGTGGTCGCCGTACCGCTGTTCGTCCTGACGGGGCGGTATCTGGAGGCGCGCGCCCGGCACGGGACGGGTGCCGCGCTGCGCTCGCTCGCGGGCCTGACCGTCAAGGACGTCGAGGTCCGCGACGGCGGCACGGAACGGCGCATCCCCCTCGCCCGCCTCCGCGTGGGCCAGAGCTTCGTCGTGCGCCCGGGGGAGCGGGTCGCCACCGACGGGGTGGTGCGTGAGGGCAGTTCGGCCTTGGACCTCTCCCTCGTCACGGGGGAGAGTGAGCCCGTCGAGGTCGGCCCCGGAGCGTCGGTGACCGGTGGCGCCGTCAACGTCGGCGGGCTGCTCCTGGTGCGCGCCACGGCGGTCGGCGCCGACACCCGGCTCGCCCGCATCACCCGTCTGGTCACCGAGGCCCAGGCCGGCAAGGCGCGCGCCCAGCGGCTCGCGGACACGGTGGCGGGCGGGTTCGTGCCGGTGGTGCTCGCGCTGGCCGTCACGGTGCTCGGCTTCTGGCTCGGCGCGGGAGCCGCCCCGCAGTCCGCGGTGACGGCATGCGTGGCGATCCTGGTCGTGGCCTGCCCCTGCGCGCTCGGCCTCGCGACGCCCACCGCCCTGCTCGCCGCCACGGGCCGGGGAGCCCAACTCGGCGTCCTGGTACGGGGGCCGCGCGCCCTGGAGACGCTGCGGGACGTCGACGCCGTCGTCCTGGACAAGACCGGCACGCTCACCTCCGGGCGGATGAGCGTCGCCCGCGTCACCGTGACGGCGGACGGCGTCGGGCGCGAGGACGTACTGCGGCTCGCCGGTGCGGTGGAGCGGGGCGCGGAACATCCGCTGGGCCGGGCGGTCGTCGCGTACGCGGGGCGTCCGCTGCCGCAGGTGACCGAGTTCCATGCCACGCCGGGCAGCGGGGTGAGCGGCCGCGTCGAGGGCCGCTTCGTGGAAGTCGGCGCCCCCGAGGGCGAGTTGCCCGAGGACCTGTCCCGTGCGCTGACCGACGCCGAATCCGCCGCGCACACCCCGGTCGTGGTCCGCGTGGACGGCACGGCCCAGGCCCTGATCGCGATCGGCGACGTCGTGCGCCCCGGGAGCTACCGAGCCGTCGACCGGCTCCGCCGCCTCGGCGTGCGTCCGGTGCTCGCCACGGGGGACCGCGAGCCGACCGCCCGCGCGGTCGCCGCCGACCTGGGCATCACCGAGGTTCACGCACGCTGCACACCCGAGGGGAAGGCCGACCTCGTAAGGGAGTTGAGGGAGCAGGGCCACCGTGTCGCGGTCATCGGGGACGGCGTGAACGACGCGGCGGCCCTCGCGGGAGCGGATCTCGGCATCGCCATGGGCGGCGGCACCGACGCGGCCATCGGGGCCGCCGACGTCACACTCGTACGCGGCGACATCGAGACCGTCGCGGACGCGGTCCTGCTGGCCCGGCGCACCCTGCGCACGATCCGGACGAACCTCGGATGGGCCTTCGGCTACAACGCGGTCACCGTGCCCCTGGCGGCGGTCGGCCTGCTGAACCCCATGGTCGCGGCCGCCGCGATGTCGGCAAGCTCGCTCCTGGTGGTGGGCAACAGCCTGCGGCTGCGGACCTGGCGGCCGGGTCCGGCGCGGGCGCGGAAGGGCGGCACGCGATGAGCGAGGACTTCGGGTCGGCGGCCCGCCGCCTGCGCGCACCCCTGCTCGCGGCGCTCGCACCCGTCACGGCGTGTGCCGTCGCGCTCGGCGGGCTCACCACGTGGGTGGGCACGGGCGGTGCGGGCAGGCCCCCGCGGATCGAGGTCGGCACGGGGCGGGTGTTCCTGCCCTACGGGGACACGAGGGACACCTCCGCGTACTTCCGCATCACCAACAAGGGCGGATCGGCGGACCGTCTCACCGGCATCACCTCGGACTCCCCGGCCGCCGACCGGACCATGCTGGGCCGCCACCGGACCACGGAAGGCCGGGCTGCGTACATGAGCGGCGCCGCGTCGGTGGAGGTCCCGGCGCACGGGGCCCTGGCGATGTCGCCGCTCGGCACCAACGTGATGCTGCGGGCCCGCGGCCGGTGGCAGGCGGGCGACACGGTGCCGTTCACGCTGCACTTCCGGGACGGGGGCAGCATCCGCGCCGACGCGGTCGTGGTCCGGCCGCGCTAGCGGTCCTCCCCAGAGGTCGGAGCGGAGGTCCGCCCAGTTCCCGGGGGTCGGTGTGCCGTGGCTCACACGTACGGGGCGGGTGAGCGGTCCGGGTCGAATTCGCGTACCCCTCCGTGAAAGGAGGGGCGCGAATGCAAAGATGGCCCCGCCATGACTGACGGGTGGTGTTCTCGCGCGGTGCGGGCTGCGGTGTTCGCCGCCGCCTGTGTACTGCTCGCTGCCCTGGGGCACGTGCTGATGTCCGGGACCTCGGTGCCCTCGTGGGCGCTGGGTGCCGGAGCCGTCGCGGTCGGCGGCACGGCGTGGACGCTGGCCGGGCGCGAGCGGGGGCTGCCGCTGGTCGTCTCCGTGACCGTGGCCGCACAGGCCGCGCTGCACTCGGGGTTCTCCCTGGCGCAGGCCGCCGCGCAGCCCGCGGGCGGAGTCACGCTCGTGCGGCGGTGGGTGCAGCACATGCTCTGCGCGGCGCCGATGGGCGCCGACGCGACGGGGACGGGCCAGGGCTCGGCCATGGCGGCGCCGATGACCGCATCGGGGACGACGCCGATGCCCTCGGCCTCCTCCATGGAGCACATGGAACACATGGGCGGCGGCCACGACATGAGCGGCATGTCGCCGACCGGCATGCTCGCCGCCCACCTTCTCGCCGCCCTCCTCTGCGGCCTCTGGCTCGCGCACGGCGAACGCGCGGTCTTCCGCATCGCACGCGCCTTCGCCGGGTGGCTCGTCGCGCCGCTGCGGGTGCCCCTCACGCTGCCGGCACCCGCCCACCGCCCCCGCATCCGGCGCCATCGCCCCCGCGCGGCGGGCCGGCCGCGGCAGTTGCTCCTCGTGCACGCCATCACTTCTCGGGGTCCGCCCGCGGGGACCGCTGTCGCCTGACAGCCGGTTCCCCGACGCCGTTCCCGCGCGCCGCATCGCACGCGGCCGGGCGGCTCGGGCATCGGTCGTACGCACTCGCGCGCGACCGTACCCCCCTCACCGGATACGCCGGACGCACGTAGGTACGGCGTACCCGGATCCCGGATCCCGAGAAGGACACCAGGTGATCATTCCTGCCCTGCCCAGCTCACCCGACGAGTCGATAACGGCCTGGGCGCTCGCCGCCCGCGCCGGAGACCCCGAAGCGGTCGAGCACTTCGTACGCGCCCTGCACCGGGACGTCCGCCGGTACGTGACGTACCTCGGCGGCGACCCGCAGGCCGCCGACGACCTGACGCAGGACACGTTCCTGCGGGCCCTCGGCAGCCTGCACCGTTTCGAAGGGCGCTCGTCCGCCCGCACTTGGCTGCTCTCCATCGCCCGGCGGGCGGTGATCGACAGCCTGCGGCACGCCGCGGCCCGGCCCCGTCTTTCCGACACGGACGACTGGCAGTCCGCCGCGGAGCGGGCCCAGCCCAGAGGGCTGCCGGGCTTCGACGACGGCGTGGTCCTCGCCGACCTGCTCGCGACGCTGCCCGAAGAGCGGCGTGAGGCCTTCGTCCTCACCCAGCTCCTGGGTCTGCCCTACGCGGAGGCCGCGCTGCTCACCGGCTGTCCGGTGGGCACGGTCCGCTCGCGTGTGGCGCGGGCCCGCATCGCGCTGATGGAGCGGCTGCGGGAGGCGGAGCGCCCCGCGCTCGCGGGCGCCGCGGCCTGACGCGCCGTCCTGAGGCCGCCCGGTCAAGACGCCGGGCGGCCGTCAGCCCGTGCGGGCGGCCAGCTCCGCGCGCGCCGCCCGCACCTCGTCCACGGCCTGCTGGTGCCCGCCGTCGGCGGCACACCGCTCGGCCCGGTCGAGGAGGGCGCGGGCGCGGTCCGGATCGGCGGCCGTCCGCACCCGGGCGAGCGCCGTGAGCGCGAACGCGAGGACCGTGCCGCCGAACGGCTCGGCCAGACCGACGGCCGCGTCCGCGAGCTGCTCCGCCTCGTCCACCTCGCCAAGGAGCAGATGGATCTCCGCGAGGTTGGCGCGCTCGAAGGCGGTGGCCGTGGGCCGCCCGGCCTGCTCGGCGAGGGCGAGGGCGCGCCGCCCGTGGCCGAGCGCCTTGCGGTGCAGCCCCGCGCGGCGCGCGTTCTCGCGCAGGACGGACAGGACGGTGGCGAGGAGGGCCGGGTCGCCGGACTCCTCGGCCGGTGCGAGCGCCTGCTCGGCGGGCGCGATGGCAGCCTCGTGGCATCCCAACAGGCCGTGGCAGATGGCCTGTTGGGACAGACATCGCGCGAGCAGGGTGCCGTCCGCGTCCGGCCCGAGAACCGCTTGCGCGCCGCGCGCCGCCGCGAGCCCCGCCGCGTACCGCCCCTCGTGGAACAGGATCATCGACTCCGCCATGCGGTGCGCCGCCCGCACGTCCGCCGCGGCGTCAGGACCCGGCGGGTGCGCGTCGAGGACCGTGCGGGCCTCCTGCGGCGTCGCGGTGTGGGCCAGGATCTCCGCGAGGCGGGTGGCCGTCAACGTACAGGCGTCGGCGCCGCGTTGGAGTTCGTACGCCGTCAGCGCCTCCCGCAGGACACGGATCGCCTCGGCGTAGCGGCCCGAACGCTCCAGGGTGCGGGCCAAGGCCACGCGCACCCGTGCCGCGTCCGCCTCGGGCTCGGCGGGCCGGTCGAGCGCCGCGCGGTGGAGCCCTGCCGTCTCGGGGCCAGGGCGCGCTCCCGGGTCGGCGGCGTCGAGGGCCTGCGCGCACAGCTCGTACTGCCGGATCGCCGCGCGCCGCATCCCCTGCCGCAGCCAGGCCCTGATCAGGACGCGGTGGGCCCGCTCGTCCGCGGGGGCGGACTCCAGGAGGAGGCGCGCGCTCCCGCAGGCCTCCTGTGCCTCGCCCGCCGCGAGCTGCGCCTCCGCGAGGGCGAGCACGACCCGGTCGCGCAGCTCGGCGAGGCGGGTACGGTGCGGTTCGGCCCAGGGGGCGTAGCGGTCCTCGGGGAGCAGCTCACCGGTGAACGCGGCAAGCGCGGCGGCCAGTTGGGGTGCGTCGCCCTCGATCAGCGCGCTTTCGGCCAGGGATCGGGCGCGGTCCGTGTCGACCTGGACCGCGCCCGGGGCCAGGCGCAGCAGTGCCCCGTCGGCCACCAGGTACGAGGAAGCCGACCGGGGCGTCAGCTCGGGTTCGAGGGCGTGGCGTGCCGTGTGCACCGCCACCCTCAAGCTCCGCTGGGCGGCCGGGAGTTCCGCGTGCGGCCAGCACGCCGCCATGATGTGCTCGCGGTGCAGCTGGTGCCCCGGAGCGAGGGCGAGCAGTTTCACCAGCGTCCGGGCGCTGGGGCGCGGCCACCGCTCGGCGGGCTGCACCCCGTCGGTCCGCTCCGCACGGAAGCCGCCGAGCAGCTGGATGCGGAGCACGGGGGGAGAGGTGTCTGGGCTCCCCTGAATGTCGTACGCGTGTGCCGTGCCGCCCGTGCCGCTCATGAGGGCAGTCACTCTAACCGCTCGCTCCCACCGGCCTGTTACCGGCGCATTACTGGCCGGATCACGCCCCTCGTAGCCCCACGTCAGACGGGTCCCGCACACCTGATCGCGTCGACTTCGCACGGCCGCCCACGAGCTCACGAGAACGCGTTGACCTGCGGAGAAACCCTCCCGAAGATATTGCCGATCACGGCTGCCGTCCCCTGTGTCCCCCTCTCTGGAGGAAGCGTGAAGCGTTCCCAAGTCCTTTCCCTGGGCGCCGCGTTGCTGCTCTCGGGCAGTGCCGTCGCGGCCAACGCCGCCGACAGCCCTGCCGCGCCCGCGGCCGGGCCCGCCGCCAAGCGGGTGCCCGCCGACGCCACTTGGTGCAAGAAGCAGGGCGGTACCGCGCAGAAGCAGGTCCCGTACTACACCAAGACCGGAACGCAGATCGTCCGGCTCGGCGGCGAACGCGAGATGTGCGTCTTCACCGGCGCGGACGGCACCAAGATCACGATCGGCGCCGACAGCCTCGCCGCGGACAAGCCCACGCTGGCCGCGCTCGCCTACGTCCACAAGCCCGCCGACCCGGGCGGCCACCCCGGCAACCCGTCCCTCGGCTACTGCAAGTCCATCAACGGCACCGCCCTGTACGGCCCGAAGTCGACGGACGGCGGAGGCTGGGCCAAGAAGGGCGAGACCAACCCCTCGAACGTCGTCTCCTCCTGCATGTTCGCCGACGGTTCGGTGATCGACGCGTGGGGTCTCAAGTACCACTCGGGCGACGTGATCCGCGGCGCGGACCTGACGAAGAAGTTCCGCGCGGACATCCCGTAGCGGCCCCCGCACGAAGCGCCCCGCACCCTGACTGCCCGGCGTGCGGGGCGCTTCCCCTGTCCCCGGCGGCCACGGCTACGAGGCAGGTCGCCCCAAGGCCTTGAGCTGCTCCGGAGTGAGCCGGTCCGGTCCGGTGAGGAGCAGCGCACCGGTGACGCGGTCCCGGGGCCAGCCCAGCGCTGTGGCCAGTTGGTGCTCCGTCAGGGGTGCGCCCGCGTGCCGCAGTGCGGCGAGCACGGTCAGGGCGTCGTCGACGGTTGCCGTGCCGCCGCTCATGTCGTCGCTGAGGGTCGCGAAGAACTGGCTCATCCGGGCCAGCCGGGAGCCCGCGGGGGTCGCCGCGTCGAGGACGTCGACCCCTCGCTGTGCGGTCTCCGCCCACATCGCGTGCTTCTGGGCGCTCGCCATCCACGCGCTGAGCCAGACGTCGTCGTCGATGACGTACCGCTCGCGACGCCGGCCCGGTTCGCGTACGCGGCCGATCACTTCAAGGCCCTCCAGATAGCCCACGGCCTTGGACACCGAAGCGGCACTGACCCGCAGCCGCTGGACGAGGTCGGCGGCGGTGAGACTGCCCGAGTCGTCGGTGATCAGGCGGGCAAGGACCCGCGCGGCCATGCGGGGCACCCCGGTCCTGACCATGAGCGCCGCGAGCTGCTCGGCGAAGTCGCGTACGGCATCGGGATCGCGTCCGTACGCGTCGGCGGGGGCGGTCGGCTCACGGCGAGGGACCTGCCTGCGCCGACGGGCGCGTCGCCCGGTGGCGAGGTGGGCGTGGTCGACGCGGTACGCGTCGGGCCCGCCGTTGCGGGTCACCTCACGGCTGATCGTCGACGTCGGTCTGCCGAGGCTCCTGGCGATCTCGGTGTACTTGAGCCCCTCGGCGAGACCCGCGCCGATGTCCCTGCGGTCCTGGTGCGTCAGCCTGCCTCCCGGCATACGCGTGGACCTCCTTGCGTTCATCGGCACGTTCATTGCAACAGAACCTCGAAATCCCCTACTGGGGAGGGTTTCCAGGTCAGTTATTCATTGATGGCCCACTGAACGCAACGTAGCTTCGCCGACATCTGTACGGATATGGCGAGGAGTTGACGTGACGACGACGAGCGAGGACGTCGTGCTCGATGTCGAGGGGCTGCGCATGCGCTACGGCACGGCGGACGTGCTGCGCGACGTGACGTTCCGGGCCCGGCACGGCGAAGTGGTCGCCCTGCTCGGGCCCAACGGGGCGGGCAAGACCACCACCATCGAGATCTTGGAAGGGTTCCGCATGCGCTCGGCGGGCCGGGTCAGGGTGCTAGGCACGGACCCGGCGCTCGGCACCGAGGCATGGCGTGCGCGCATCGGGGTCGTCCTGCAGTCCTGGCGCGACCACGGCAAGTGGCGGGTGCGCGAGCTGCTCGCGCACCTCGGGACGTACTACGCCCCCTACTCCACCGGCACGATCCGGCGGCCGTGGGACACCGATGAGCTCATGGCGGCGGTCGGCCTGACCGCGCACGCGGGCAAGAAGATCAAGACGTTGTCCGGCGGCCAGCGGCGCAGGCTGGACGTGGCGATCGGCATCGTGGGCCGACCGGAACTGCTGTTCCTGGACGAGCCCACCGCGGGCTTCGACCCGGAGGCCAGGCAGGAGTTCCACGAACTCGTGCACCGCCTCGCCGACGATCACGAGACCACGATCCTGCTCACCACGCACGACCTGCACGAGGCGGGCAGGCTCGCCGACCGCATCATGATCCTCTCCGGGGGACGGATCATCGCGGACGGTTCGGCGGACGACCTTGCGCGGCGGATCGCGGGCGAGGACGAGGTGCGCTGGACGTGCGAGGGGCGGCACTTCGTGAAGTCGACGGCCGAATCGACGGCGTTCGTCCGTGAGTTGTTCCGTGAGTACGGCGATGGAGTGGGCGAACTGGAGGTCCGCAGGGCCTCGTTGGAGGACACCTATCTGGCGTTGGTCCGAGGCCAGGGCGAGACGGGGACGGCGTACGGGGCCGCAAAGGCGGTGGCACAGTGAAGGCGGCGAGCGTGGCGGTCCGTGCGGGCTGGAGCCGTGGCCTGATCGAACTGCGGCAGTCCTTCACCAACGGCGGTGACGTGCTGTCGCATCTGCTCTGGCCGGTCCTGATGCTGACCGTCCTGTTCTTCCTGCGGGACACGGCGTTCGGCACCAGCGGACTCCTGCTGGGGACCCTCGCCCTGCCGAGCATCCTGGGCATGAACGCCGCGATGGGCATGGTCAGCATGAGCCAGGCGCTCACCGCCGAACGCGAGGACGGCACCCTGCTGCGCGCCAAGGCGACGCCGAACGGGATGCCGGGCTACCTCATCGGCAAGGTCGTCTCCGTGGCGGGCGGCCTGCTCGCCGACCTGGCGATCCTGCTGATTCCGGGGATCTTCGTCGTCGGGGGCCTCGCGATCGGCGGCCCCGGCTCCTGGGCGACGCTGACCTGGGTCCTTCTCCTGGGCATGGTCGCGACCCTGCCCATCGGCGCGGTCCTCGGCTCGGTGTTCACCAGCGCGCGCAGTCAGGGCCTGATCCAGCTGCCGGTCCTGGGCATGATCGCGATCTCCGGCATCTTCTACCCGATCACCGCGATGCCGGACTGGCTGCAATGGGTCGCTCAGGCGTTCCCCATCTACTGGCTCGGTCTCGGCATGCGTTCGGCCCTGCTGCCGGACGGCGCGGCCGCCATCGAGATCGCCGCATCCTGGCGGCACTGGGAGACGGCCGGGGTGCTCGGGGCCTGGGCCGTGCTCGGCCTGCTCGTGGCCCCCGTCGTGCTGCGCCGCATGGCACGCAGGGAGTCGGGCTCCAGCGTGGCGGCGCGACGGGAGAGGGCGCTGCGGCGGGTGGGGTGACGGTGGGGTTCCCCGCGCCCCGTCAAGGGCGCGGGGAACCGCGCGACGAGCCTCCACCGGCCCGCGGGTCGATCACCGGCCCGCGCCACCCGCGCCGCACCCCCGGCGGAGCGCTACCCCAGCATCGGCAGTTCGATCGCCGGGCAGCGGTCCATCACCATGTCAAGGCCTGCCGCCCGCGTCCGCTCGTACGCCGCCTCGTCGACGACGCCCAGCTGGAACCAGACCGCCTGCGCGCCGATCGCGACGGCTTCCTCGGCGGCCTGGCCCGCGAGGGCGCTGTTGAGGAAGACGTCCACGACGTCGATCTTGAACGGCACGGCGGAGAGGGACGGGTAGCCCTTCTCGCCGTGCACCGTCTCGGCCTTCGGGTGGATGGGGACGATGCGCTTGCCGTAGCGCTGCAGGACGCCCGCGACCCCGTACGCCGCTCGTTCCTCGTTCGTGGAGAGGCCCACGACCGCCCAGGTGTCCCCGAGCTCCGTCAGGATCTTGCGCACTGTTGCCGGATCGCCGTACACGTCCCGCTCCTTCTGCCGCCGATGGTGGATGGGCGTACGTCAGACATTCACGCCGAAGTCCGACGCGATGCCGCGCAGCCCACTGGCATAACCCTGGCCGACCGCGCGGAATTTCCACTCCGTGCCGTGGCGGTAGAGCTCGCCGAAGACCATGGCGGTCTCGGTCGAGGCGTCCTCGGAGAGGTCGTAGCGGGCGATCTCCACGTTGTCCGCCTGGTTGACCACACGGATGAAGGCGTTGCGGACCTGGCCGAAGCTCTGGCCGCGGTTCTCGGCGTCGTGGATGGAGACTGGGAAGACGATCTTCGTGATCGTGCCGGGGACCGCCGCGAGGTTCACCTTCACGGCCTCGTCGTCGCCCTCGCCCTCGCCGGTGAGGTTGTCGCCGGTGTGCTCGACGGAACCGTCGGGGCTCTTGAGGTTGTTGTAGAAGATGAAGTGCTCGTCGGAGACGACCTTCCCCGATTCGTCGCAGAGCAGTGCGCTCGCGTCCAGGTCGTAGTCCGTGCCGGTGGTCGTGCGGACGTCCCAGCCCAGGCCGACCAGGACGGCGGTGAGGCCGGGGGCCTCCTTGCTGAGCGAGACATTGCCGCCCTTGGCCAGGGAAACTCCCACGATGTCCTCCTGATGTCCTGAGGTGAAGTGCGTACCGGCCGTGGTCAGGGCCGGAGTGGAAAATCTACAGCACTGTAGAAGTAACCGGTGTGCCGCGTCCCGGCACCTCGTCCCGGTACTGCGTCCCGTTACGATGTGGCGCTCCTCAAGGGGCCGTCAAGAGAGCCGTCAAGACAGCCGTCGGGGCAGCCGTCGGGACAGGTGGCCGGGCATCCAGGAGGGACACGGGCATGGAGCGGCACGAACACGGAGCGCGGCAGCCCCGCCTCCGTCGGCGCGCGCAGGGCGAGTTGGAGGCGCAGGTGCTCGCGGCGCTGCACGGCGCGGCGGGGCCCGTGAACGCGGCCTGGGTGCAGGAACGTATCGGCGGGGATCTCGCGTACACCACGGTGATGACGATCCTGACCCGGCTACTGGCCAAGAGTGCCGTCACGCGCGAGCGCGTGGGCCGGTCGTTCGCGTGGAGTTCGGCGGCGGGCGGGGCGGGGCTCGCCGCGCTGCGGATGCGCAAGGTGCTCGACGGCGAACGCGACCGCGGGGCCGTCCTCGCCAGTTTCGTCACCGCGCTCTCGGCCGACGACGAGCGGATGCTGCGGGGGCTCCTGGGGCCGACGGGCGCGGTGTAGCGGGCCTGCGACCCGAGGGCTCGCGGTGAACGGAGGCGGCCCGCCACCTGGGCGGCCGCACCGCGAGCCCCTCCGGCGGCGGTGGTTCAGAGGTCGAACTCGTGCGGCGGCAGGTCGAGCGCGAAGCATGCCTCCCGCACGACGGCCCGCTCCGTCCGGTCGAAGTCGCCGTCCGCGCCGCCGATGACGATGCCGATCTGGATCACGGCGCGCGCCTCGGCGGGCTTCCTCTTCGCCTTGGCGACCTCCTGCAACACGCTGACCTTGCCGAACGCGAAGTCGGCGGTCAGCTTGTCGACGTACTCCTCGAAGCGGTGGCGCAACTCGTCGGCGGAGAAGTTCTGCAGCACTTCGTTGGTGGCGATGAGCTGGGCCACGCGCTGTCGCTCGGACGGGTCGATCGAGCCGTCAGCGGCCGCCACGAGGGCGCACATCGCCATACTGGAGTCGCGGAAGGCGCCGCTCTTGAGGTCGTTCTTCTTCGCCATGAGCTGGGTCTGCATCGTCGATGCGGATTCCTTGACGCGGTCCCACAGGGCCATGAGAGCTCCGTACGTTGATTTCTTGTTTCTACAGCAGTGTAGAAACTAACAGGAGTGCCGAGAAGTTCCGCCGACGGCAGACAGGACGGACGATGACACGGACCGCACAGGACCTGCTCGACGCCGTGGCCGCGCGGCTCGCACCGGACCCGGCGGCCAACCCACTCGTCCCGCGGTTCGCGGACGGCACCGCCCACCGTTCCGCGATCACCGCTCTCGCTCTGGAGCAGCGCTCCGTGATCCCCGCCGACCGCCGCTCCTTCCTGCACCTGGCCGAACGCTCGGCCGCCGCGGGGGAATCCGAGTGCGCGGCCGTCTTCCGCACCCTCGCCGAAGGCGAGACGCTCGCCTTCGAACGGCTCGGCGCCCTGGTCGCGGCGTGCGGCGTGGACAAGGCCGACGCCGACGCGTACGAACCGCGCGCCGGCTGCCAGGCCTATCCGGCGTACGTGGCCTGGCTCGCCCTGAACGGCACCCCCGTCGACGTGGTCCTCGCCCTGACCGCCAACTTCGCTGCCTGGGGCGCCTGTTGCGCGACGCTGGCCCAGGCGCTGCCTGCCCACTACGGCTTCAGCGACGAGGCCTGCGCGTTCTTCGCCTTCTTCGCGGAGCCCGCGCCCGACCTGGAGCAGCAGGCGCTCGCCGCGGTGCGCGCGGGCATGGACCGGGGCCTGGACGCGACAGGGACCGCTCTGCGCCACGGCAAGCTGCTGCAACGCTACGAGGCGATGTTCTGGGAGACGCTCGCCGACCCGGCGCGCGATCTCTGATCGCCCTCACGCGCGCCCCCGGAACTCACCGGGGGTTCTACTCCCCGCGGAACTCCGCGAGTTGAGCCACGAGGCCGCGGACCAGCGCGTCGAGCCCGGCCGCGAACGCCTCCTCGGCCCGCCCCGCCTTGTCACCGCCGACCGCACTGCCCAGGGCGGCCGCCAGGACGGGCACCCGGGGCGCGTGTCCGGCGGGGTCGATCATCAGCGGCGGCGCCACGAGGTCGAGCGCCGAGCCGAGGAGGAAGGACTCGACGCTGGTCAGCGCCGCGACCAGACGTTCCTGCGGCCAGCCGCCACGGGCCAGCGCCGCGACGACCGCCTCGTACATGCTGAGCGTGGCCGGCGAGCTGATGGTCGTGGTGGCCAGCAGGTCGATCGCGTGCGGGTGCGCGGCGAAGGCGTCGCGGTACGAACGGGCCCACGCGGCAAGGGCGTCGGGCCACGGCAGCGTGTCGAAGGCGGAGACGTCCATCTCCTCGACGATTCTGCGCCGTACGCCCTCGATGACCTCGGCACGGCCGTCCAGATGGTTGTAGAGCGAGGCGGTCTTCACCCCGAGCCGCTCGGCCAGGCGGGACAGGCTGAACGCGGCGGCCCCCTCGGCGTCGATCAGCGCGAGGGCCTCCCGCGCTATCAGGTCGGCGCTGAGCACCGGTATGCGAGGTCTCCCTCTGCCCATGGCCTGGCAACTCCCTTCTTCGGACGCGGTCTTCACGGCCGCCCGAGTGCAGAGTACGGTCCTGCCAAGCCCGGACTAAAGACTTTAGTTTTCGGACCTGCGTGCCCGACCTCTTGGAGTGTCCGCGTGACCGCACCCACCTCCCGCGCCGCCAAGGGCCTGAGCGGCGGCGCCGTCGGCACCGGCGATCTCGTCTTCTTCGTCGTGGCCGCGGCCGCGCCGCTGACCGTGATGGCCGCAGTGGCCCCGCTGGCGATCGGCATGGCGGGGGAGGCGGCGCCGCTGGGCTATCTGATGTCGGGGCTGCTGCTCATCGTCTTCGCGGCCGGATTCACCGCGATGAGCCGCTTCGTCCGCAACGCCGGAGCCTTCTACGCCTACATCGGCCGCGGTCTCGGACGCCCGGCGGGGGCGGGGTCCGCCTACGTCGCGCTCTTCTCGTACAACGCCATCGAGGTCGGACTGCTCGTCGCCTTCGGGTGGTTCACCGAGTCCGGGTTCGAGGACCTGACCGGGGTACGCGTCGCCTGGTGGATCTGGGCGCTCGCCGGGCTCGTCGCCATCGGTGTGCTCGGCTATCTGAAGGTCACGTTCAGCGCCAAGGTCCTCGGTGCGGCGCTGGTCCTCGAAGTCCTCGTGCTGCTGGTCTTCGAGGCCGGGCTGCTCGCGCACGGCGGCGGGCCGCGCGGGCTCGACCTGGGCACGCTCTCCCCGGAGCACCTGGGCGGATCGGGCGTCGGCGGCATGTTCGTGCTCGCCGTCGGCGCCTTCGTCGGGTTCGAGGCGACGGCCATCTACGCGGAGGAGGCGAGGGAGCCGGCGCGGACGGTGCCGCGCGCCATGTACATCGCCGTGGCGTTCCTCGCGCTCTTCTACACCTTCACGGTGTGGATGATCATCAACGCCCACGGAGCCGACCGCGCCCAGGACATCGCCAACGGGGAGGGCGGCGCCGACATGGTCTTCACGGCCACCGAGCGGTTCGCCGGGGCCTGGGCCGCCGACGCCATGGACGTACTGATCATCACCAGCGCCTTCGCCGCGACGCTCGCCTTCCACAACGGCGCCGCCCGCTACTTCTACGCCCTGGGCCGCGAAGGTCTGCTGCCGCGCCGCCTCGCCGCCGTGTCCCCGAAGACGCGGGCCCCCGTGACAGCGGTCGTGACGCAGTCGGCCATCGCGCTGGCCGTGGTCGCCGTCACCGTCGTCAGCGGTGCGGACCCCTACACCGTCACCTTCCTGTGGAGCAACGGCGCCGGAATCCTCGGCGTGATGCTGCTTCAGGCGCTCGCCGCGCTCGCGGTGTACGGATTCTTCCGGCGCGAGCGCAGGGGCATGCCCGCCTGGCGGGTGGTCGCGGCCCCGCTGACCGCCTGCGCGGGCCTCGCGGTACTGATCGCCCTGGTGTGTGCCAACCTCGATCTCCTGACGGGGGCTTCGAACGGCGTCAACGCGGCACTCGTCGCACCGCTGCCCGTCCTGTTCGCGGCGGGAGTGGCAAGGGCCCGGTGGATCCGGCGGCGTGATCCGCGGGCGTACGAACGGCTGACGACGGTGGACGCCGAGAGCGTGTGACGGAGGGGCAGGGCGGCATGAGGGAAGAGACGGGAACGCGGGTGTTCTTGGGGGCGGTGCGCACCGGAAGCGAGGCCGACCCGGACACCACGGCACTCGCCGTGCGCGACGGACGCGTCGTCGCGCTCGGGGGTGAGGCCCGCGCGCTCGCCGAAGTGGCGGACGACGTGGTCGAGTTGGGGGACGGGCTGCTCCTCGCCGCCTTCGGTGACGGGCACGCCCATCCCCTCTTCGGCGGTCTGGAGAGCTTCGGGCCGCAGATCAAGGACCTCACCTCGGTCGACGCGATCGTCGCTGAGGTCGGACGGTGGGCCGCCGCGCACCCGGAGGCGGAGTGGATCGTCGGCGCGTCCTACGACCCCGCGCTCGCGCCCGGCGGCGAGTTCGACGCACGGTGGCTCGACGCGGCGGTGGCCGGGCGGCCCGTCGTGCTGCGGGCGTACGACTACCACACGGTGTGGTGCAACACGGAGGCGCTGCGCCGGGCCGGCGTGCGGGACGCGACGCCGGATCCGCGCCTCGGCTGGATCGTCCGGCGCCCCGACGGCTCACCCATGGGCACCCTGCGCGAGTGGCACGCCTGCGACCTGGTGCTCGACCAGGTGCCGGCCCGCGACGAGGCCGAACTGGTCGAAGCCGTGCGCCGCGCCGGTCGGACGTACGCGCGCGCGGGCATCACCTGGGTGCAGGACGCCTGGGTCGAACCGGAGATGGTCGAGGCCTACCTCGCGGCGGTCCGGCACGACGCCCTGAGCGTCCGCGTCGACCTGGCCCAGCGCGCCGACCCCGACCACTGGCGCAAACAGCGGGAGCAGTTCGACGCGGTGCGCGGGCGCGTGGCGGCGGAGGGAGGCCCGCTGCTGTCGGCGCGCACGGTGAAGTACTTCAGCGACGGCGTGATCGAGGGCGGCACGGCCGCGCTGCTCGACCCCTATCTGGACGCGCCGCACAGCTGCGGCATGCCGGTGTGGGAGCCGCGCGCGCTCGCCGAAGCGGTGTGCGCGTTCGACGCCGACGGCTTCCAGACACACATCCACGCCATCGGGGACGCGGGCGTACGGGCCGCGCTCGATGCGGTTGAGTCCGCGGTCCTCGCCAATCCGGCCTGGGACCGGCGGCCCGTGATCACTCACGTCCAGCTCGTCGACCCGGCCGACCTGCCGCGCTTCGCCGCGCTCGGCGTCATCGCCAACTTCGAACCCCTGTGGGCGCAGCCCGACCCGCTCCAGACCGATCTGTCGATGCCGCGGATCGGCGCCGAACGGTCCGACCGGCAGTACCCCATGGGGGAGTTGGCGCGCGACGGGGTGCGGCTCTCCTTCGGCAGCGACTGGCCCGTCAGCTCGCACGAGCCGCTGGAGGGCATCCAAGTCGCCGTCACCAGGCGCACGTTCGACGGGATGCCGCGGGACGGCTGGACCCCGCACCAGCGGCTCACCGTCGAGCAGGCCCTTGCCGCGGCCACCAGCGGCGTCGCCCATCAGGCGGGCGCCGACGACCGCGTCGCGCTCGTGCCCGGTGCGCCCGCGGATCTGGTCCTGCTCTCCGCCGACCCGCGCGCGGTCGACCCGATGGCCATCCGGCATGTGCGGGTGCTCGGCACGTGGCTGGGCGGCGTCCCTACGTACCGGACTCCGCAGGAGTGAGCGGCAGGACGATGGCGGTGACGGCGATGCCGTCCCGTATCCGCCAGGTGCCCCGGAACCCCGTCAGCTCGCGGCCCGCCACGCGCGGCCCGGGGACGAGGAGCGCCGCGCTGAACGTGCCGTCCGGATCGAGGTCGAGGCGGGCGTCCTCGAAGCCGAGCCAGCGCCCGGTGAGCGGGAACCACGTCTTGTAGACGGACTCCTTGGCGCTGAAGAGCAGCCGGTCCCAGGGGACGTCCGGATGCCGGATGCCGAGGCCGGCGAGGGCCGCGCGCTCCGTCTCGTCCGAGACCAGCTTCAGGACGTCGGCGTCGGCGAGCGGAGCGGCCGGCTCCGCGTCGATGCCGATGGACCGGACCGCCGAGGACCGGGCCACGACCGCGGCGCGGTAGCCCGCGCAGTGCGTCATGCTGCCGACGATGCCGTCGGGCCAGCGCGGTGCGCCCTTGGGGCCCGGCAGGATCGGCACGGGCGGTATGCCGAGTTCGGACAGGGCGCTGCGGGCGCACTGCCGGACCGTGGCGAATTCGCGGCGCCGCTTGTCCACGGCCCGCGCCACGACGTTCGCCTCCTCGGGGAACAGGAAGGGATCGGCCGGGTCCTCGCGGGTCTCCACGACGGTGACGGGCGCAGCGGCGAGCAGCGACTCCAACACGTCGGTACCGCGGGGGACTTGGCGTATGCGATTCGAAGGTGACGTCACAACGGATCACCGTACCGGGGTCGTGGCCTGCGCGGGGGCCTACCCTGGCGTGATGCACGACGAGTACCGCACAGTGGCCCGCGAGGCCGTGCACGAGACCGAGATCAACCGCTCGCGCTTCCTGTGCGCCCTCGCGCCCGCGGCCACCGAGGGCGAGGCCCAGGACTTCGTCGCGCGCATCCGCAAGGAGCACCCGTCCGCGTCGCACAACTGCTTCGCGTACGTCATCGGGGCCGATGCCGGGGTGCAGAAGGCCAGCGACGACGGCGAGCCCGGCGGGACCGCCGGTGTGCCGATGCTCCAGATGCTGCTTCGCCGCGACATGCGGTACGTCGTCGCCGTCGTGACCCGCTACTACGGAGGGGTCAAGCTCGGCGCGGGCGGGCTGATCAGGGCCTACGGAGGAGCGGTCGGCGAGGCGCTCGACGCGGTCGGCACGCTGACCCGCAGGCGCTTCAGGCTCGCCACCGTCACGGTCGACCACCAGCGCGCGGGCAAGATCCAGAACGATCTGCGGTCGGCGGGGCGCGAGGTGCGTGACGTCCGTTACGGGGACGCGGTGACCATCGAGATCGGCCTGCCCGACGCCGACGTGGAGGCCTTCACGGCCTGGCTCGCGGACGCGACCGCGGGCAGCGCGGTGTTCGAGCTCGGCGGGGAGGCGTACGGGGACGCCTGATGCTCGGCGGGGCTCCCGGCGGGGCGCCCGGTGGGGCGCTTGGCCCCGGCTGCGGCCATCGACCCCAGGCGTGAATGCGTCCGAATGGGTAGAATTCGGGCATGGGAGAGCGGCCTGGAGCGCCGACTGCGCCCGAACTCGTCCTGGAGACCGATACCGGTTCCACCGTGATGAGTCCGAGCCGGGACTATCACGTCGGGCGCGATCCACTGAGCGACATCGTCATCGACGATGCCCGCGTCTCCTGGCACCACGCCGTCCTCCACGCCGAGCTCGACCACTGGACGATCGAGGACGAGCACAGCACGAACGGCACCTACGCCGACGGGCGGCGCATCCACGAGTGGGGCGTCGGACCCGGCAGCGTTCTGCGCTTCGGCAGCGTCGCGGACGGCCCGCGCGCGGTGCTCGTCGGCCGGGCACCACCCCCGCCGGCCGCTCCCGAGCGCCCGTCCGCCGTCCGCACCCCGTCGGCCACCGGCACCTTCCGGCAGCCCACGACCGTGCGCCCGCTGCCCGCCCGTACCGTCCGCATCGGCCGCGCCGCCGACAGCGACCTGGTCATCGACGACCTGGTCGTCTCCCGCCGCCACGCCGAACTGCGGGTCTTGGCGGACGGCGCGTACGAGATCGTGGACCTCGGCAGCCACAACGGCACCTACCTCAACGGCCAGCCGGTCTCGCGGGCCCCGGTCCTGCCCGGGGACATCGTCGGCGTCGGCCACCGTGCGTACTGTCTCGTCGGCGACGAGCTGCAGGAGTACGTCGACACGGGCGAGGTGTCGCTCGACGTCCAGGAGCTGACGGTCGCCGTCGACAAGGGCCGCAAGACGCTCCTCGACAAGATCTCCTTCCCCGTCGGCGAGAAGTGCCTGCTCGCCGTGGTCGGTCCCAGCGGCGCCGGGAAGTCCACCCTCCTCAACGCCCTCACCGGCCTGCGCCCCGCCGACGACGGCACCGTCCTCTACGACGGCCGCGACCTCTACCGCGACTACGCCGAGCTCCGCCAGCGCATCGGTCTCGTGCCGCAGGACGACATCCTGCACGCGCAGCTCACCGTGCGCCGTGCCCTCGGGTACGCTGCCGAACTGCGCTTCCCCCAGGACACCGAGAAGGCGGAACGCCGGGCCAGGGTCGACGAGGTCATCCGTGAGCTCGGCCTGGAGCAGCGCGTCGACCAGCCCATCCACAGCCTCTCCGGCGGACAGCGCAAGCGCGTGAGCGTCGCCCTCGAACTCCTCACCAAGCCGTCCCTGCTCTTCCTGGACGAGCCGACGTCCGGGCTCGACCCCGGCATGGACCGCTCGGTGATGCACATGCTGCGCGGCCTCGCCGACGACGGCCGTACGGTCATCGTCGTCACGCACAGTGTGCTCAGCCTCGACGGCTGCGACCGGCTCCTCGTGCTCGCGGCGGGCGGCAGAATCGCCTACTACGGTCCGCCGCAGGACGCGCTGCCGTTCTTCGGCTTCGAGGAGTGGCCCGAGGCGTTCGAGGCCTTCGAGGGGGACCGCGACCGGGACTGGGCCGGGGAGTACCGGCGCTCGCCTTTCCACCAGCAGTACATCGTCAACGCCTCCGCGCAGCCTTACCTGCCGCAGGGGGCCGCGGCTCCGGCCGCGGGCTACGCGCCGCCGCCGAAGGCGCAGAGCTGGGGCTCCCAGCTGCGGACGCTGGTGCGGCGGTACGCGGCCGCGCTCGGCGCGGACCGGACGTTCCTCGCGATCATGGTCGCGCTGCCGTTCGTGATGGGTGCCATGGCCCGCGCGCTGGCCGGGAGCAAACTGACGCAGGAGACGGCGATGAACGCGCTGCTCATCCTGTGCGTCGGCGGAGTCCTGACCGGCGCGGCCAACGCGGTGCGGGAACTGGTCAAGGAGCGCGTCATCTACCGGCGCGAACGGGCCGTGGGGCTCTCCAGATCGGCGTACCTGATGTCCAAGGTCGTCGTCCTGGGAACGATCACCGTGCTGCAGGCCGTCGTGCTGACCCTGGTGGCGCTGCTCGGCGTCGATCTCAACGCACCCGGCGGCGAGGGCGTGCTGCTGCCGCCGCTCGCCGAGATCACCCTGGCGGTGGCCCTCCTCGCGTTCACGGCCATGATGCTGGGGCTCCTGGTCTCGGCCCTGGTGCGCAAGGAAGAGGTGACGATGCCGCTGCTGGTGCTCCTGGCCATCGTCCAGGTGGTGTTCTGCGGCGCGCTCCTGAAGCTCAACGGAGTGCCCGGCGTCGAGCAGCTGGCGTGGCTCGTGCCCTCGCGGTGGGCGCTGGGCGCGATGGCGGGGACCATCGGCCTCGGCAGGATCGTGCCCGGTGAGCTGACGGCCGATCCGCTGTTCCGCCACTCGGCGGGTGTCTGGCTGCTCAACATGGGCATGCTGGTGGCTCTCTGCGTCGTCTTCGGATACGCGGTCGCCAGGCTCCTGCGACGGCACGAACCCGCCGTCATGCGGAAGTAGGGGCGGACGGGATGACCACCGCCGACTTCCGGCCCACACATGTCGTCCCCCAGGACGGGCTGCCCGCCTGGGAGGCGCCGGACGTGAACCGCCCGACGACGCCGCTCGACGCGCTGCTGCCCGTGCACCTGGCCGACCGGCTCGGCGACTGGGGCCGGATCGTGTGCGCCAACGGCTGGTCGGCCTGGATCGACGCCCGCCTCCTGATCGCCGTACCCCGCGACCCTCCGGCAGCGGGCCAGCCCCTGACCCGCACGGCGGATCCCGGCCCGCTCCTCGCGAGAACGGAGGAGGCGCTGGGCAGCTACCGCCGCGCGACGCAGGACCTGGCGACCGGCGGCACCGACGGAGAGTCCTTCCGCAGCCGGACGCACGGACTGCGGGTGGGCATGGTGGTGGACGGCGAGTCGATGTGGCTCTACGACGCGGAACACGAGCGGTGGGTGTACTGCGACGGGACACGCCTGAGCACGTACGCGGCGGGGGAGCCCCCGAGCGCACAGCCCGCCGCGAACGGGACGGGGCCGGTGAGCGGCGGGGGTGTGGCCTCGGGTGATGCGGTGAGCCCGGAGCCGACGCGGGTGGTGGAGGCGGATGAGCCGTCCGGCGCTGGGGGGCCGGGGGCGACGCAGGTCGTGCCTGCGGCTGGGGAGGGTGTGGCGCAGGTGGCTTATGGCGAGGACGGCGCCCGTCGGGTGGCGCCCGTGAGTGAGGTGGGGGCGGTGGGCGGTGGGGGTGTGGGGTCCGGTGGTGTGAGGCAGGCGGATGAGCGGTCCGGCGCTGGGGGGCCGGGGGCGACGCAGGTCGTGCCTGCGGCTGGGGAGGGTGTGGCGCAGGTGGCTTATGGCGAGGACGGCGCCCGTCGGGTGGCGCCCGTGAGTGAGGTGGGGTCGGCGAGTGGTCGGGGCGTGGGCTCGGGTGGCGCGGTGAGTCCGGAGGCGACGCGGGTCGTGGGCGCGGCGCACGCGTCACCCCGTGAAGACAGCGCCCGTCGTGACGCGCCCTTGAGTGGCGCGGCGGAGCCTACGCAAGTGGTTGAAGCCGTCCCCAGTGCGAGTTCCCGCCTCGATCCCGCTTCCGATCCTGATCCGTACGGCGAAGAAGCCACCCGTCGCATCCCGCCCGTCACGGGCGACCCCGATCCGCCCCTTCGGCCCGGTGACGCCTGATGGGGACCGCACCGCGCGACGACGTGTCGGCGAGCGCGAGTCCCCCCTCCGGGCGGCCCTCCGACCTGGTCGGGAGGCAGATCGCGGGCTACCGCGTCGAGCGTGAGATCGGGCGCGGCGGCATGGCCGTCGTCTATCGCGCCAAGGATCTGCGGCTCGGCCGGACCGTCGCCCTCAAGCTGCTCGCCCCCGAGCTCGCACGCAACGACACGTTCCGGCAGCGCTTCACGCACGAGTCGCGCGTGGCCGCCGCGATCGAGCACCCGCACATCGTGCCGGTCTTCGAGGCGGGCGAGACGGACGGTCTGCTCTACATCGCCATGCGGTACGTTCCCGGGCTCGACCTGCGCCACCTGCTCGACGAATCGGGCCCGCTCCCCGTCGGAGCCGCCCTCCGCATCGCCGCGCAGGTCGCGTCCGCGCTCGACGCGGCCCACGACCACGGCCTGGTCCACCGCGACGTCAAGCCCGGCAACATCCTCGTGGCCAAGGGCACGGACAGCGACCACCCTGAGCACGTCTACCTCACGGACTTCGGCCTGACGAAGAAGTCCCTTTCGCTGACCGGTTTCACCACCGTCGGGCAGTTCGTCGGCACCCTCGACTACGTGGCGCCGGAGCAGATCTCGGGCCGTCCCGTGGACGGCAGATGCGACGTCTACAGCCTGGCCTGCGTCGTCCACGAGACCATGTCCGGCGGCCCGCCCTTCCAGCGCGACGACGACATGGCCCTGCTCTGGGCCCACCAGTACGACCAGCCGCCCCGCCTGACCGAGAAGCGCCCCGAGGTCCCCGCGGCGCTCGACGGCGTCCTCGCGAAGGCCCTGGCCAAGAGCCCGGACGACCGGTACGGCTCCTGCCTGGAGTTCGCGGCCGCACTGCGGGCAGCGGTCACCGGAAGCGCGGAGGGGCACCCCCCGACACAGGTGGACGTCCACGTCGTGGGCGCCCGGCAGGACCCGGGAGCGCCCCCGGAGCCGCCGGACTGGGCACGGCCCGTCTTCCGGCGGCTGCCCGGCTAAGGTCTCTCGGGCTGTGACGGCCCGTCGTCCGCCACGTCGCCGCGCCGGTGGACCCGCCGCGCGAGCAGGCCGCCGATGAACCCGGTGACCAGGCCCCAGGCCACGGCGAGGATCAGCGCGGTACCCAGCCGCGGATCCAGCTTCACCAGGCCGGACAGGCCGCCGCCGAGATCCCCGATGCCCAGGAGCGACAGGCCGTAGTGGGCGGAGAGGCGGGCGAGCAGACACACGGCGAGCACGGTGAGGGCCAGCGCCACCGCCATGTGCACGGCGTGCTGCCAGGCCCGCATCCGGGCGGGCGAGCGCGCGGCCATGAGGAACGCGGCGCCCAGGACCATGACCGCCGCGACGACAAGGAGCCACCACACCCGGCCGTCGTACTCGGAGAGCGTCCGCAGACTGAGCGTGGAGTCGTCCGGAGTACGCAGGACGTCGTCCAGGACACGCGGCATGGGCAGTCCGAACGGCCCGTCCACGCGGCCTTCCCAGGACGCGCCGAGCCCCAGGGTGAACGCGAGCCAGACGAGATTGGGCAGCCCCAGCAGCAGCACCGCGAGCGTCTCGGCGGCATGCCCCTTGGTCGCCGCCACGACCAGGCCGATGACCAGCCCCAGGGCGACGTACGCGAGCAGCAGGACCACCATGGCGTAGGCAGCCGGACGCACCGACTCCTGGAACCGCACCAGGCGGCCGGGGAGCGGGGCCCCGCGCGAGACCAGCAGCGCCACGGCGAGGACGCCCACCAGCCACAGCAGCCCGAACACGAGGGTCAGCGGCACATCGGTCTCGAAGCCGACCTTGGGCGATCCCGCGCCCAGCAGGTCACCGACGTCGGCCGCGTCCCCCTCCCCGAGCGAGATCGTGAACCGGTGGCGGGCCAGCAGGCCAAGGCCGATGAGGAGCAGGATCCAGAGCACCGCGAACCGGGCGGCCCAGCCGACGAGTTCCTTCGCGTCGGCGACGGCCCGGTGCCGCAGCGGCCTGAGGAATCCGGCACCGACCACCAGAGCTCCGGCGAGGGTGACCGAGAGGGGGAGCACGGAGAGCCCCGCGTTCGTCTCGGCGATGGCCCCGGCGTCGCCGGAGAGTCCGACGGAGCCGCCGACCGCCATCACCACGACGGCCGCGACGACGCTGGGGAACGCGCCGTCCGGCAGGTCCGCCGCCCCGGCGGCCCACAGGCCGAGCGCGGCGACGACGGCCATGGCCACCAGCGCGGCGAGCACGGTGACCAAGGCGTGGGGCCAGCCGTGGGGGGCCCGCCGGCTCTGCTGGGCGCGTTGCGCTCCTGCCCGCTCAGGCGGTGTCTGGTGGCTCACGTTGTCACGCTAAGCAGCGCCGGGGCCGCCCGCCCGTCGGGAGGGCCGACCGCGTCGGCTTGCGGGTCCCCGGGAGCCGGGACAGACAATAGGCGCGTAACGGATTTATGAGTGCGGAGCGGTCGAAAGGTGACCGGATACGCGTGCCGCAGCAGGCCCCCTACCCAGGGAAGAAGTGTTCGTGAGCGTCGAACCGCCGTCGTCAGGACGCCCCACAGGACCCCCGTCAGGCCCGCTCTCGGGCCCTTCGCAGCCGGGGGAGACCCAGACAGGTTCGACGCCACCGCCCAGCGGGGACCGGCCGTCGCCGCCCCCGGGCGGTCCGCCGAGCGGCCCTCCGGGTGACACTCCGGGCGGCCCTCCCGGCGGCGCGAGCCCGGAGGAGGGTCCCGGCGGGGGCCCGGAGCCGGACCGCCCCTGGTGGAGGTCGGCGCCGCGCGTGGCGGCGATCTCCCTCGTGATCGTGGCCGCGGTCGTGCTGACCGTCGTACTCACGCGGCCCGACAGCTCGGACGGCACCAAGGACGCCGGCGGCGAGGTCATCCTCCAGCCCGCGGCGAAGTCGGGCCCCGACCCCTTCACCGAGTCGACGGCACGGGACGACGCCACGCCCGCGTCACCGAGCGCGCTGCCGAGCTCATCGGCATCGGCCAATGTGACGCGCGGCGTCGACGGCTCCGCCCCCGGCCTCTACGGCGGGACGCGGAAGGTCGGAAGCTGCGACGTGGAGCAGCAGGTCACCGCCCTCAAGAAGGACCCGGCGAAGAACAAGGCGTTCGCGTCGGTCCTCGACATCGACGCGGCAGCCGTCCCCGCCTACCTGCGGGCGCTCACGCCCGTGCAACTGCGCATGGACACGCGCGTCACCAACCACGGCTACCGCGACGGCGCCCCCACCTCCTACCAGGCCGTCCTCCAGGCGGGCACCGCCGTGCTCGTCGACGACCGTGGTGTGCCGCGCGTGCGCTGCGCCTGCGGAAACCCGCTGCTGCCGCCCGTCGCGCAGAAGACCCCGAAGCGGACGGGCGACGCGTGGCCCGGATACCAGTCGTCGAACGTCGTGGTCGTGGCGCCCGCCGTCCAGGTCGTGAACGTGTTCGTCATGTACGACCCGAAGAGCGGCGACTGGTTCGAACGTGACAAGGGCGACACGGGCGCCGGCGACACGAAGACCGAACCGCCGGTGACGGAGCCGTCTCCGTCGGCCTCCACGTCCTCCTCCTCGTCCCCGCCCCCGTCATCCGGCGAGCCCTCCTCGCCGCCTGCCTCGTCCGTGCCGCAGACACCCTCCTCGCAACAGGAGCAGCCGCCCACCTCGCAGTCCGCGCAACCGCCGTCGTCACCGGTGGCAGATTGAGGTTCGTGATCGAGCAGGTGCCGACAGGCGCTAGCGTGGTGGGTGCTGTCGGCGAGGCCCGTGCTGGGGCGGTGCTGGATCCGCGGCACAGGAGGGGTTGAGCGAGCATGCGGGCCGGAGCGGCGTCTTGAGAATTCTGCACACGTCCGACTGGCATCTGGGCCGGTCGTTCCACCGCGTGAACATGCTCGGCGCCCAGGCCGAGTTCATCGGCCACCTCGTCGCCACGGCGCGTGAGCGCGAGGTGGACGCCGTCGTCGTGTCCGGCGACGTGTACGACAGGGCGGTGCCCCCGCTCGCCGCCGTCGAGCTCTTCGACCACGCGCTGCACCGGCTCGCGGACCTCGGCGTCCCGACGGTGATGATCTCCGGCAACCACGACTCGGCGCGCCGCCTCGGTGTCGGTGCCGGACTCATCGGCCGCGCGGGCATCCACCTGCGCACCGCGCCCGCCGCCTGCGCGGACCCGGTGGTCCTGGCCGACGCCCACGGGGACGTGGCGTTCTACGGCCTGCCCTACCTCGAACCGGCGCTGGTCAAGGACGAGTTCGGGGTGAAGCGGGCGGGCCACGAGGCGGTGCTCGGCGCCGCCATGGACCGGGTGCGCGCCGACCTGACCGCCCGGGCGAAGGGCACTCGTTCCGTCGTCCTCGCCCACGCCTTCGTCACCGGCGGCGAGGCAAGCGACAGCGAGCGGGACATCACGATCGGCGGGGTGGCCGCCGTGCCCTCCGGCGTCTTCGACGGCGTCGACTACGTGGCCCTCGGCCACCTGCACGGCAGCCAGGCCCTCAGCGAGCGCGTCCGCTACTCGGGCTCCCCGCTGCCGTACTCGTTCTCCGAGTCCACGCACCGCAAGAGCATGTGGCTCGTCGACCTCGGCGCGACGGGAGAGGTCGAGGCCGAGCGGATCGACTGCCCGGTGCCGCGCCCGCTCGCCCGCATCCGGGGCGACATCGAGACGCTGCTCGCCGATCCGGACCTCGCCCGCCACGAGGAGGCCTGGGTCGAGGCGACGCTCACCGACCCGGTGCGCCCCGACGACCCGATGGCCCGCCTCTGCGAGCGCTTCCCGCACACCCTCAGCCTCGTCTTCGACCCGGAACGCACCCCCGAGGACCCGGACGTCTCGTACGCCCAGCGTCTGAAGGGCCGCAGCGACCAGCAGATCGCGGAGGACTTCGTGACCCATGTGCGGGGCGCGGGACCCGACGTGCCCGAACAGGCGGTGCTGCGGGCGGCGTTCGACACCGTGCGCACCGACGACACGGTGCGCGAGGTGGCCCGATGAGGCTGCACCGGCTCCGGATCACCGCGTTCGGCCCCTTCGGCACCACCCAGGACATCGACTTCGACGAGCTCTCCGCCGCCGGGCTCTTCCTGCTGCACGGTCCGACCGGCGCCGGGAAGACCTCGGTCCTGGACGCCGTCTGCTACGGCCTGTACGGCTCGGTGCCGGGACCCCGGCAGGGCAGCGGCCAGGGCGTGACCCTGCGCAGCGACCACGCGCAGCCCGCCGTGCGGACGGAGGTGTGCCTCGAACTCACCGTGGCGGGGCGCCGGTTGGAGGTCACCCGGCAGCCGCCGTGGGAGCGCCCGAAGAAGCGCGGCACCGGCACCACCATGGAGAAGGCGCAGAGCTGGCTCCGGGAGTACGACGCGGCCGACGACGGCGGCGCGTGGAAGGACCTCAGCCGCTCCCACCAGGAGATCGGCGAGGAGATCACCCAGCTGCTCGGCATGAGCAAGGAGCAGTTCTGCCAGGTGGTGCTGTTGCCCCAGGGCGACTTCGCGCGCTTCCTGCGGGCCGACGCCGAGGCCCGCGGCAAACTGCTCGGGCGGCTCTTCGACACGCGCAGGTTCGCCGCGGTCGAGCAGCGACTCGCCGAGCAGCGGCGCGATGCCGAGGGCGCGGTGCGGGAAGGCGACAGGGAGCTCCTCGCCGACGCGCACCGGATGCAGCAGGCCGCAGGGGGCACCCTTGAGGCCCCTGAGAACGCCGAGTCGCCGCTGCCGGAGCTTTCGCCCGGCGATCCCGGGCTCGCCGAGTCCGTCCTCGCCTGGGCCGCCGTAGCCCGCGCCGACGCCCGCGAACGGCGCACGATCGCCGGGTGCGCTCTCACGGCCGCGGAATCCGTGCAGGCCGCCGCGGGGCGCCGACTGGACGACGTACGCGAGCTCGACCGGCTGCAAAGGCGGTTCGACCAGGCGCAGGAGCGTGCCGCGCGCCTTGAGGAGCGCGCGGAGGAACACCGGGAGAGGCAGACCCGGATGGACCGGGCGCGCAAGGCCGAGACGGTCGCCCCCACGCTTGGGCTTCGCCGGGCCGCCGAGGAGGAGCACCGCCGCGCGACCGCCGAAGAGGCACGCGCGCGCAGCCACCTGCCCGCCACGTTCGCCGACTCCGGCGCGTCGGGGCTCGCCGCCGCCGCGCGCAAGGCAGCCGAAGAGCTCGGCGGCCTCGATTCCGCCCGGCGCGCCGAGCGGCGCCTCGCCGAACTCGCCACGGAGCGTGCCTCCTTGGAGCGCGAGGAGCGCGCCGACGGCGAGCTGCTGCGCGAGGCGGCGGACTGGCTGGAGGGCTGGGACGCGAACCGGACCGCACTCCAGGAGCGCATCGATTCCGCCCAGGAAGCGGCCACGTGCGCGGAGCACCTCGCGGGACAACTGGAGCCCGCTCAGGGCCGGTTGGACGCGGCCCGCCGTCGCGACCGACTCGCCCAGGAGGCGACCGCCGCCCACGAACGCGCCCTCGCGGCCCGCGAGCACGCCACCACGGCCCACGAACACTGGCTGACCCTGAAGGAACAGCGCCTCACCGGCATCGCGGCGGAACTGGCCGCGGGCCTCAGCGACGGCGCCCCCTGCGCGGTCTGCGGAGCCACCGAACACCCCGCGCCCGCACCGAAGACCGCAGGTCATGTCGACCACGCCACGGAGGAGTCGGCGCTCGCCGCGTACCGGCAGGCGGAGGAGCGGCGCACGGAGCAGGAGCGGCACCTCGGCGAGGTGCGCGAGTCGCTGGCGGCGGCCGGGGCGGCGGCGCTCGGATCGTCCGGCGGGGACGCCGCCACCGAGGCGGACGCCGCCACCGAGGACTCGGACGGCGGTCGATCGGCGGCCAGGGCGCTCCCGGAAGGCCCCTCGGTCGAGCAACTCGCCGCATTTGTCGAGAAGGTGCGAGGGGAACACGCCGAGGCGCGGGGCCGCGCGTCGGGCCTGCATGCCGCCAGGGAGGCCCTCGCCCAGGCCGAGCGCGAGCACGACCGCAGGGTCGCCGTGCAGCAGGAGGCCGCCGTGCGGGCCGCGTCGCGCGCCGCTCTTCGGGACACCCTCGACCGCGAACAGGCGGCCCTGGACGTCGAGTTGACTCGCGCACGGGGCGCAAGCGGCAGTGTCGCCGCCCGCGCCTCCCAGCTGGAGCGGCAGACCGCGCTCCTGAGCGAGGCGGCGGAAGCCGCACGTGTCGCCGACGACACCGCCCAGCGGCTCAAGGACGCCGACGCGCGACTCGCCGACGCCGCCTTCCGCGCCGGGTTCGACACGCCGAGGGCCGCGGCCGAAGCCCTGCTCGACGACGCGCGCCACCGCGAGCTCCAGCACCGTATCGACGCGTGGCAGAACGAAGAGGCGGCGGTGCGTTCGCTCCTCGCCGAGCCGGACGCGGCCGCCGCGGCCCAGCAGCCGCCCGCCGACCTGCGAGCCGCCCAGGAAGCCGCCGAGCAGGCCGACGGGCTGGCCCGGGCCGCCGCCTCCGCGCTCGACGCGGCCACGCGGCGCTGCACCGAACTCGACCGGCTCTCCGAGCGGTCGGCCGCCGGGGCCCGGCGGCTCGCGCCGCTGCGCGCCGAGTACGACCGCGTGGCGCGCCTCGCGGGCCTGGCCGCGGGCACGTCGGCGGACAACGAACGCAAGATGCGCCTGGAGTCCTACGTCCTGGCCGCCCGGCTCGAACAGGTCGCCGCCGCGGCGACCGCACGCCTTCGGCGCATGTCGTCGGGCCGCTACACCCTCGTCCACTCCGACGACCGCACGGGGCGCGGCCGTTCGGGCCTCGGCCTGCACGTGGTCGACGCGTGGACGGGCCGCGAACGCGACACGTCCACGCTCTCCGGCGGCGAGACCTTCTTCGCCTCGCTCGCCCTCGCCCTCGGCCTCGCGGACGTCGTCACCGACGAGGCGGGCGGCGTACGCCTCGACACGCTCTTCATCGACGAGGGCTTCGGCAGCCTCGACGACCAGACGCTCGACGAAGTCCTCGACGTACTGGACTCCCTGCGCGAGCGGGACCGCAGCGTCGGCATCGTGAGCCACGTGGCGGACCTGCGGCGCCGCGTCCACGCGCAGCTGGAGGTCGAGAAGGGGCGCGCGGGGTCTGTCGTACGGCAGCGCGGCGGGGTGTGAGGGAGCGCGGTCAGCGGCCCAGCGGGCGCCTCGGCAGGGGCGAGGAGTAGACGATGCTGGTGGTCACGGACCCCAGCGCGCCGATCTTCCCCGCGACCTCCTCCAGGTGGCTCATCGAGCGTGCCGCGACCTTGATCACGAAACAGTCGTCGCCGGTGACGTGGTGCGCCTCAAGGACCTCGGGGGTCGTCTCGACCAGGTCGTGGAACGGCTTGTAATGGCCGTTCGGGTACCGCAGCCGCACGAACGCCAGGATGGGCAGGCCGAGCCGCTCCGGATCGACCACGGCCGCGTACCCCTGGATCACGCCCGCCTCCTCAAGGCGGCGGACCCGTTCGGTGACGGCGCTTGCGGACATGGAGACGGCACGCGCCAGCTCGGCGTAGCTGGCGCGGCCCTCACGCTGGAGGACATCGAGGATGCGCCAGTCGGTGGCGTCCGTGGAATAACCGGTCATGACGGAGAGGTAACAGGGGAATCCCCGGCTGATCAAGGGGTACGCCGGTGATCGGCTCTTCTGGGTCCGCGGCTTCGCCCGTAGATTTTTGGCCATGAGCACAACGACGAAGACACAGCACGCCCCGAACTCCGTCCTGCGGGTCGCCCCCGCCTCCCCGGCTGCCGCCGCCGCGTACTTCGGCGCGAGCCTCGCCTTCCACGCCGACGTGTCCGACGTCGCCTCGGCGCTCGCCGCCGACGGCGACCCCGGCTTCGTCGTGGTCGACTCCCGCTCGACCGAGTCCTGGGACCAGGGGCACATCCCGGGCGCCGTCCACCTGCCCACCGCGCTCATCCCGGAGCAGGCCGAGCAACTCCTCGACAAGGCCGTCCCCGTCGTCACGTACTGCTGGGGCCCCGGCTGCAACGGAGCCACCCGCGCCGCCCTCGCCCTGGCCCAACTGGGCTTCCAGGTCAAGGAGATGCTGGGCGGCTTCGAGTACTGGGCCCGCGAGGGCTTCGCCTTCGAGACCTGGGAGGGCGACGAGCGCCGCACGCCCGACCCCCTGACGGCCCCGCTGGACGCGGACGACTGCGGCTGCTGAGACGGGGTGGCGGGCGCCCCCGGCGTGGCGGGCGCCGCGCACTTCTAGAGCGCCGACAACTCGTCCACCAGGTCATCGAGCCCCAGCGACCCCTGCGACAACGCGGCCATGTGCCACGCCTTCGCGTCGAACGCCTCGCCCAGGCGCCGCTGTGCCCTCTCGCGGCCGAGCAGCCAGGCCCGTTCGCCCAGCTTGTAGCCGATGGCCTGGCCGGGGATGGAGAGATAGCGGGTCATCTCGCTCTCCACGTACTCCGTGGGGCGGCTGCAGTGCGCGTCGTAGAACTCCTGCGCGAGGTCAGGGGTCCAGCGCTCGCCCGGGTGGAAGGGCGCGTCCGCCGGGATCTCCAGCTCCAGGTGCATGCCGATGTCGACGATGACGCGCAGCGCCCGCATCATCTGGGCGTCCAGATAGCCCAGCCTGCGCTCGGCGTCGTTAAGGAAGCCGAGCTCGTCCATGAGCCGCTCCGCGTACAGCGCCCAGCCCTCCGCGTTGGCGCTGACGAGGCCGATCGTCGCCTGGTAGCGCGAGAGGTTCTCCGCGACGTGCGCCCACTGGGCGAGCTGGAGGTGATGGCCGGGCACGCCCTCGTGGTACCAGGTGGAGACCAGGTCGTAGACGGGGAAACGCGTCTCGCCCATCGTCGGCAGCCAGGTCCGCCCGGGGCGCGAGAAGTCCTCCGACGGGCCGGTGTAGTACGGGGCCGCCGCGCCGCCCGGAGGGGCGATGCGGGACTCCACCCTGCGCACCCGCGCGGCGAGGTCGAAGTGCGTGCCGTCCAGCGCCTCGATCGCCTCGTCCATCAGCTCCTGGAGCCAGACCCGTGCCTCCTCCACGCCCTCGATGTGCGTGCCGTGCTCGTCGAGGTGGGCGAGCGCCACCCACGGCGTGGCCGCGCCGGGCAGGATCTTCTCGGCCTCGGTGCGCATCTCGGCCAGGAGCCGGTGGAATTCGGACCAGCCGTACGCGTACGCCTCGTCGAGGTCCAGGTCGGCGCCGTTGAAGTAGCGGGACCAGCGGGCGTAGCGTTCGCGGCCCACCGTGTCCGCAGCGCCCTCGATCGCGGGCGCGTACACGTCCCGCATCCAGTCGCGCAGCGCCACGACCGACGCGGTGGCGGCCCGCGCCGCGTCGTCCAGTTCGGCGCGCAGCGCGTCGGGGCCGTCCGCGGCGAACTCCTCGAACCAGCCGCGGCCCTCGCTGCCGCCGGGACCCGCCCACTCGCCGAGCTGCCCGATGAAGGTGGCGGTGGGGCGCGGAGCCGCGAACAGCTTGCGCTCCAGGCCCAGTTCGAGCGAGGCCCGATAGCCCTCGTACGCGGCCGGCACGGCCCGCAGCCGCTCGGCGATCGCCGCCCAGTCCTCGTCCGTCTCCATGGGCGTCACCGTGAAGATCTCGCGCACCGCGTGCGGCACCGTGTGCAGATTTCCGACCGCGCGCAGCCCCTCGTCGGCCTCGTGCACGGCGAGTTCGGCGGTGAGCCGTTCGCGCAGCAGCCGCGCACACCGGCGCTCGGCGTCACTGTCGGCTCCGGGCGTACGCTCCGCGTCGTCGAGCCGGGCGAGCGTCGTGCGCGCAAGCTCCGCGACGGCGTCCTGGCCCGCCGGTGAGGTGTCCGGGAGTCTGCTGTGGCTGGCCTTGACGCCGAGGAACGTGCCGTTGATGGGGTCGAGGGCGATGAGTTCGTCGACGTAGGCGTCGGCGACCTGGCGAGGCAGCGGGCTCCTGCCCTCGCTCGCGTTCGGGATCTTCGTGTCTGACATGCGGACATCCTCGTACGAGGGACCCGTCCGCGTCATCAGGATGGGCCGGGGGCCTGCCCTTGGTCATCGGCCCCGGCGCCCGGCGGCAGGAGCGGCCCGCACTCCCACTGCTGGAAGATCAACCGTGTCTCCACGCGGGCCACTTCGCGCCGCGACGTGAACTCGTCGAGGACGAGCCGCTGGAGGTCTGCCGTGTCGGCCACCGCCACATGCACCAGATAGTCGTCGGGCCCCGCGAGATGAAACACCGACCGGGACTCGGGCAGCGCCCTGATCCGCTCCACGAACGGCCCGACAAGCTCCCGTCGGTGCGGTCGCACCTGCACCGAGAGCAGCGCCTCAAGGCCGCGACCGAGCTTCGTCGGGTCGAGCCGCAGCTGGTGCCCGAGGATCACACCGGAGCGGCGCAGCCGGGAGATCCGGTCCAGACAGGTCGACGGGGCGACGCCGACCTGGGCCGCGAGATCGCGGTAGGTGATCCGGGCATCGTTCTGCAGCAGCCGCAGTATGCGGAGATCCACCGGGTCAAGTACGACAGATTCGGCCACTCGCCGAACGTAGCACGGGGTTCAACTACCAGGCACCGGCCTTTGTTCAGGCTGTACGGCATGGACCCGAACACCGCATCCCGTACCGGATCCGGCCACATGGCCGCACAGGCGTCAGCACCGCCGGGGCCGCGCGCCCTCGCGACCGAGGCCGTGCACGCCGGACGCGACGACCTCGCCGGGCTCGGCCTGCACGCCGCGCCGATCGACCTGTCCACCACCTACCCGTCGTACGACACCCGCGGCGAGGCGGCGCGCATCGACGCCTTCGCCGCCGACGGCGCCCTGGACGACGGGCCGCCCGTCTACGCCCGCCTCGCGAACCCGACCGTCGCCCGCTTCGAGACCGCCCTGGCCCGGCTCGAAGGCACGCAGAGCGCGGTCGCGTTCGCGAGCGGCATGGCGGCGCTGACCGCGGTCCTTCTCGCACGGGGAGCGGCGGGCCTGCGCCATGTCGTCGCGGTCCGCCCGCTGTACGGGTGCAGCGACCACCTGCTGACGGCGGGACTCCTGGGTTCCGAGGTGACCTGGGTCGACCCCGCGGGCATCGCCGACGCCATCCGCCCCGACACGGGCCTGGTGCTCGTCGAGTCGCCCGCCAATCCGACCCTGGCCGAACTCGATCTGCGTGCGGTGGCCAAGGACTGCGGCACGGTGCCGCTGCTCGCCGACAACACCTTCGCGACGCCCGTCCTGCAGCGGCCCGCCGAGAGCGGGGCGCGGCTCGTGCTGCACAGCGCGACCAAGTACCTGGGCGGCCACGGCGACGTACTCGGTGGTGTGGTCGCGTGCGACGAGGAGTTCGCGCGCCGGCTGCGGCAGGTCCGGTTCGCCACCGGCGGGGTGCTCCATCCGCTCGCCGGGTATCTGCTCCTTCGCGGCCTCTCCACGCTGCCGGTGCGGGTGCGTGCCGCATCCGCGAACGCGGCGGAGCTGGCCCGCCGCCTTGCCACAGACCCGCGCGTGCGCCGCGTGCACTATCCGCGGCTCGGCGGCGCCATGGTCGCCTTCGAGGTCCACGGCGACCCGCACGCGGTGACCGCCGGGGTGCGGTTGATCACCCCGGCGGTCAGCCTCGGCAGCGTCGACACGCTCATCCAGCATCCGGCGTCCATCAGCCACCGGGTCGTGGACGCGGCGGACCGGCGCTCCTCGGGCGTGAGCGACAGCCTGCTGCGCCTGTCGGCCGGGCTCGAGGACGTCGACGACCTGTGGCAGGACCTCGACCGTGCCCTCGGCCCGCGGCCGTCCCGCAGCGACGTGCCGGCCGCGGCTCCTCGGGTCAGCGCTGCTCCGACCGCCCCTGCGGCTGGTCGTACGGCAGTCGCGAGTTGACCGGCGTGGCTTCGAGGCGAGCGGTGATGACCAGCGTGCCTTCCTCGATCTGGTAGTCGAGGGGAAGGCCGAGGCCGCGCATCGCCGCGACCATGCCCGTGTTGGACGCCTGCGTCACCGCGTACACGCTCTCGCAGCCCGCCTCGACCGCCAGCGTCACCAGACGGCCGAGCAGCTCGCTGCCGATGCCGCGGCGCTGCCAGTCGTCCTCGACGAGCAGCGCGATCTCGGTCTCGTCGCCGTCCCACAGCAGATGGCCGATGCCGACGATGCGCCCGGACGCGGTCTGCACCGCCAGGGTGCGGCCGAACCGCGGGCTGAGCAGGTGGTTGAGGTAGCGGTCGGCGTCCCGCACGGGGCCGTGGTACCGCATGCCGAGCGTGCGCTGCGAGCAGCGCTCGTGCATGGCCTTGGCCGCGTCGACGTCGGCGGTGTCGGCCCGGCGCACGGTGATGGAGCTGCCCTCGGCGAGGGTCAGTACGTCCTGACTGCGCGGGATGCGCGGGCCGAGCCGGGTGTCGAGCTCGACCAGGGCACGCGCGCGGGCGAACTCGGTGGGCGTGAACGGCAGGTAGGGCCGCTCCACGGTGATCACTTCGCCGTCCGGGGCGTGCAGCCGCAGCACCGTCCCCTCACCTTCGAGACCGCCCTCGACGGGCGCGCCGTCCGCGGGCTTGTCGGCCCGCGGCCCGGACGCGGTGCCCTGGGCCTTCGCGGGCAGCGAGCGGATGGTGCAGCGGCCCAGCAGCTGGCGCAGCGCGAGCGGCAGTTCGGCGGCGTCCAGGGCGGTGCGGGTGGCCAGGCCGAGGATGCGGGTGGGGGCGTCCACCAGGTCGTGGGCGTCCGCACGCTCGATCCAGGTGCCCGAGCCGCCCGCGTGCGCGACGCCCCGGGTGATCTCGGCCGCGGGCAGATCGGCGGGGGCCCGCAGCAGGAACTCGTCGACGGTGCCTTCGGCCAGCGGGTGCGCCTGGAGGCTCAGGATGTCGACCTTGCCGTGGGCCAGCGCCGTGCACAGGGCGGCGAGCGAGCCCGGCTCGTCCCGCACCGTGGTGCGCATCCGCCACAGCGTCGTCGCCCCTGCGGACGACTCCGTGGCGAGGGCCCCGGCCCGCTCCATGGCCGTCGGGGGCCCGGTCCGCTGCCCGGCGGTGTCCGGCCGGGCGCCGGTATCGTCCGCCGTCGGGGGTGCGTGGTTGTGGCGGCGTGCCCACCATGTGTGGAACCCGACCGTGGCGCACAGCACCACGGCCGAGATCACGAGAAGGGCGGGTCCTTCGGGGCCGTGCCCGATCATGTTCGCCACCGCGTCCGCCACGGCCACGGCCGTGAACAGGGCGGCGAGCTCCACCAGATCCCGCCGCCAGTGGTGAACGGGACGGCCATGTTTGGTTCGCGTCACATCAGACATGTCAGCACTCATACAGCCACTGTGGAGGAAGGGTGTTGCGTGATCACGAACGTTCTGTGACTGACGAGTTAAGAGGCCTTCTGCCCGTTTAATTCCTCTTTGCTCGCGCTTGGTGTGCGGGCGTGACCCCTTGGTGTGCGTTCGGGGGCGAAATCACTGCTGTCCCACCCGGCCCGGCTGCAGCACCTTGGTGAACAGCACTCCGCCGCCCTCCTGCCGCAGCCGCACGGTCAGCTCGCCGCTGTCGCCGTCGATGTCGATCTCGCCGAAGTACTGCGGGGTCTCGGCCGGTGAGGTGTTGGCACGGTCCGGAGCCTTGACGAACTTCTGCTCGGCGCCGAACGTCCCGTCGAGCTTGAGCGCCGGGAAACCGCCCGCCGCGAGTGGACCGGAGACGAACTCCCAGAACGGCGCGAAGTCCTTGAACGCCGCGCGCGAGGGGTCGTAGTGCTGCGCCGACGTGTAGTGCACGTCGGCGGTCAGCCACACCGTTCCGGTGACCTTGCGGTGCTTGATGTGCCGCAGCAGCTCGGCGATCTGCAGCTCGCGGCCCAGCGGCGCACCCGGGTCGCCCTGCGCGACGGCCTCGAAGTTGGCTGAGCCGTCCGGCACGACGAGGCCGAGGGGCATGTCGGATGCGATGACCTTCCAGGTGGCGCGCGAGCGCGACAGCTCGCGCTTGAGCCACCGCAGTTGCCGGGCGCCCAGGATGCCGGTGGCGTCGTCGGGCTGCCGGCCCGGCGAGTTGGCGTTGCGGTAGGAGCGCATGTCCAGGACGAACACGTCGAGGAGCGGTCCGTGCCGCAGCACGCGGTACACACGGCCGTCCTCGTCGCCCGGCGGGAGCGTCGAGATCGGGTAGTACTCGCTGAACGCCCGCAGGGAGCGCCCGGCGAGGACGTCCACGTTCTTCTCCGTGTAGCGGGCGTCGGTCAGGATCTGCCCCGGATACCAGTTGTTCCTCACCTCGTGGTCGTCCCACTGGACGATGGAGGGCACCTGCGCGTTGAAACGCCGCAGGTTCTCGTCGAGCAGGTTGTAGCGGAAGGCGCCGCGGAACTCCGTGAGCGACTCGGCGACCTTGGACTTCTCCTCCGTGGTCACGTTCCGCCACACCCTGCCGTCGGGCAGGGTGACGCTGGGCAGGATGGGCCCGTCGGCGTAGATGTTGTCGCCGCTGCACAGGAAGAAGTCCGGGTCCCTGCGGCGCATCTCCTCGAAGACGCGCCAGCCGCCGCGGTCCGGGTTGATGCCCCACCCCTGGCCCGCGATGTCGCCCGACCACAGGAAGCGCACCCCTTCCTTGCGCCCCTTCGGAGTCGTACGGAACGTGCCGGTGACCGGCTCTCCGGTGCGTCTGGGGTCGTCGGGGTCGGCCAGGATCACGCGGTAGTGGATCTGCTCGCCCGCGGGCAGCCCGCGCAGCCGTGTCGTCCCCGTGAAGTCGGTGTCCGGGCCGAGCACCGGGCCCTTCCAGCGGGTGGGGTTGCGGAACGACTCGGTGGCGGACGTCTCCACGGTCATGCGGGCCGGACGGTCGGAACGCACCCACACCAGGCCCGCGTGCGCGGTCACGTCACCGGCCTGCACACCCCACTCGGCGCGCGGACGTCCCGACAGGGCGAACGCGGGAGCGGCCCCGGCCAGGGACGGCACGGCCAGCGCCGCCGGAACGGCGAGCGAGCCGCGCAGCACACTGCGGCGGCGAGGGGACGGGCTCGGCTGAGGGTGGGACATGAATGCGCCTCCAGTGACAGGTCGGACCAGTGTGCAGGGCCACAACTAGTGGTGCGCGGCGGCGCACACACAAACCACAAGTGAACAACTGCCCATGGGGGCAAGGGAACCGGTGTGCGAACGCTATGTCGCCCACATCGTTGTCCGCATCATCGCCCGAGGTGTCGGCTACATCTCCGGTCGGAGGTCCCCGGTCGTAGGTACCCGGGCGCGCGACCGGGGCCGGACGGCCGATGCCCGAAGATCGTTCGCTGTCTAGGCTCGGCGTCAGCGGTGCGCGCCCGAGCGCGCCGCGTGCGAAGGGGGAGCCCCATGCCGGTCAACGGTCAGAGCCACATCCGCATCGCCCGCCCGTCCCGCGACCTCGCGGCGGCCGAGCGGTTCTGGGTGACGGGCCTCGGTCTGGACGTCGTATGGCGCTCGGAGGGCGGCGCCGCTCCCGGCGAGCACGACCTGCTCATGGCCGGATGGCCCGACGCCTCCTGGCACCTCGAACTCGTGCACGATGCGGACAAGCCGGTCCTGCCCCGCCCCACGGAGGAGGACCTGCTCGTGATCTACCTCGACGAGCCCGTCCCGGACGCGCTGGTGGCCCGCCTCGAGGCGCACGGCGGCACACGCGTCCCGTCGCCCAACCCGTACTGGAACGAGTGGGGCGTCACCGTCGAGGACCCGGACGGCTACCGCCTGGTGCTCTGCACGCGCGCGTGGTCCAACTCCTGATCAGTCCGTCCGGGCAGCATCGGCGAGCAGCCGCACTCCCTCGGCGATCCTGGCGGGCGTCAGATGGGCGTAGCCGAGGACAAGGCTCACTCCGGAGCCGGCCGCCGGGCCGTGTCCCACTCCGGAGTCGTCCAGCGAGCCCTGGTCGTCGGCGTAATCACTCAGCGGCCGTACCGCGACCCCGGCTGCCGACGCCCGCCGCAGGAAGGCCTCCTGCGGCCCCCGGCGTCCGGGCAGCCGGGCGATGACGTGCAGACCGGCGGCGATGCCGGTCACCTGTGTGCCGGGAAAGTGCTCGTCGAGCGCCGCGACGAGCACGTCCCTGCGCTCCCGGTAGGCGCGCTGGCAGCGGCGCAACTGGCGGTCGTAGTCCCCGCGTTCGACGAAGCGGGCGAGCAGCGCCTGGTCGAGCGCGGGATTGCCCAGGTCCATCATGCGCTTGCGCGCGACGACCTCGTCGGTCATCGACTCCGGCACGAGCAGCCAGCCGAGGCGCAGCCCCGGAGCGAGCGACTTGCTGACCGAGCCCGTGTACGCGACGTGCCCGGGGTCGAGTCCTTGCAGCGCGCCCACCGGGGCGCGGTCGTAGCGGAAGTCCCCGTCGTAGTCGTCCTCGACGACGAGGCCGTCCACGGAGCGCGCCCAGTCGAGGAGTTCGGTGCGCCGCCGTGCCGAGTAGCCGATGCCCAGGGGGAACTGATGGGCGGGCGTGGTGACGACCGCGCGCAGACCCCGCTCCTTCAGTACGCCGGTGACGACGCCCTCGTCGTCGACGGGGACCGGCACCGTGGCGACGTCCGCCGATGCGAACAGCTCGCCGTGCTGGGGGCTTCCGGGGTCCTCGACGCCCACGGCGCGCACCCCGCGCGCGTGGAGCACGAATCCGACCAGCGCCATGGCCTGCGCCACTCCGGAGCAGACGACGATCGACTCGGGGTCCGCGACCACGCCACGGCGGCGTACGAGCAGTTCGGCCAGGGCCGTACGCAGCCGGGGAAGCCCGCGTGGATCCGGGTAGCCGAGAGCGTCGTGGGGCAGTTCGGCCAGGACGCCGCGGTGAGCGGCGGCCCACGCGGCGCGCGGGAACAGGGAGAGGTCGGGGGTGCCCGCGATGAAGTCCACGCGCGCGTGGACGGGACGTGGCGCCAGATCGCGTGCGCCTCGCGCGGCCGTGCGCGCGGCGCCGCCCACCCAGGTCCCCGCGCCGCGGTCGCTGCGCAGATAGCCCTCGGCCGTCAACTGCTCGTACGCCTCGGTGACGAGCCCCCGTGACACCCCCAGATCGGCGGCGAGCTCACGGCTGGAGGGCAGCCGCGTGCCCGGTGCGAGCCGCCCCGACCTGACCGCGTCGCGCAGCGCCGACCGGAGGCTGCGGCCACGGCTGCGGGCGGGCGCGGAAGCGGCGGGGAGCAGCAGCTCCCAGGCGGCTGTCCCGGCCTTGACCGATCTCGATGTCACCGGATGCGCCTCCAGAGGAGAGAAGGGAGGAAGTGGTTCCCCGAAGTGGTCCCCGAGCCAGCCCCGGAAGTGGACCTTAAACCGGTCCGCTTCTCTTCCTAGCGTCAGGGACATGAACGCGAACCTCACACGCGGGTCCCTGCTCGCGGCCCTCGCCTGCCTCCTCGTAGGCGGCTCCTTCACAGCCAACAGCCTCCTGGGCGACTATCCGTACGCGGGCGGCCAGTTCCTGCGCTACGGCCTGGCCTGCCTGTTGCTCCTGCCGCTGCTCGGGCGGGGCTCCGCGGCGCCGCTCCGCCGTCTGACGCGGCGCCAGTGGGGGCGTCTTTCGGTCCTCGCCGCTGTCGGCATGGTCGGCTTCAACCTGGCGATCCTGGCCGCCGAACGCACGGCGGAACCTGCCGTACCGGGCGTCTTCGTAGGCTGCGCCCCGGTCGTCGTGGCGGTCATCGTGCCGCTCCTTGAGGGGCGGCAGCCGCAACGGGTCGTCATGTACGGGGCGTTGATCGTGGCCGCGGGTGCCTTCACCGTGCAGGGGTGGGGCCGTACGGACGCGCTCGGCATCCTCTTCTCCGTGGGCGCGCTCGCGGGTGAGGTCGGCTTCGCGGTGCTGGCCGTCCCCGTGCTGCGGCCGCTCGGCCCGAAGCTGCTCTCTGCCACGGTGTGCGGGATCGCCGCCGCCGAGTCCGCCGTCATCGGCGTCGTGGTCGACGGCGGCCAGTGGCTGCGGGTGCCCGACACCACCGAGGCGGCGGCCCTGCTGTGGCAGGCGGCGATCGTCACCGTCATCGGTTTCGTCTGCTGGTACTCGGGCATCCAGCACATCGGCGCCGAGCGGGCCACCCTCTTCTCCGGTCTGATCCCCGTCGCGGCGGCCTTCACCGCGCCCTTGGTCGGCACCGGCACCTACGGGGTCCCGCAGGCCGTGGGCAGTGCGCTCGTCGGTGCCGGGGTGGCCCTGGGCTCCGGGGTGCTACGCCGACGGCACGCGGCGGCACGTGTCGAGGACGACGCGCGAGACGAGCGCCGGATCGTCGTTCATCGGGACGTGCCCGCAGCCGGGAAGGCGCACCAGGCGGGCGTCGGGCACGGCGTGCTTGGCGCGGACGCCCTGGCGGCGCAGCAGGATCCGGTCGCGCGTGCCCCACGCGACGGTGACCGCGAGTCCGGGCACGTCGTCGCTGAAGAGCACGTCGCGCCCGGCGGCGAGGGTCTGCTCGAACCCCTCGGCGTCGCGCAGCGCGAGCGTCTCGGCGACGACGGCCTCGGGTGAACGGCGCCCCGGGTGGGCGTAGATGGAGCTGGTGAGCGCCGCCCGCCCGGCCACCGTCCGCGAGAGCCGCTCGATCAGCGGCAGCGGAAGCAGCCGCGCCCCGTGCCGCATCGCGAGCAGGGTGTTGAACGCGTACCGCCGCTCCCCGGGCGTCCAGAAACCGGCGGGGGACAGCGCGGTGACGGAGCGCACGAGCTTCTCGCGGCCGAGCTCCAGGGCGAGCAGGCCGCCCAGTGAGTTGCCCGCCACGTGCGGGCGCTCGATCTCCAGCGCCTCGCACTGCGCGCCGAGCACGGACACCACGGTCGCTATGTCGTAGGGCAGCCCTTCGGGGAGCGCGGGGGACTCCCCGAAGCCCGGCAGGTCCACGGCGATCACGTCGTACTCGGCGGCCAGAATGCCGAACACCGGGTCCCACGCCTGGCGGTGGTGGCCGATGCCGTGCAGCAGGAGCAGCGGCTCGCCCTCGCCCGCGCGTTCGTAGGCGACGGACAGCGTCCGCGGGCCGCCGGGGGAATCGACGCTGAAGGACACCTCTGCGGCCATTGCTGCTCCAGTCCCCGCCGCCTGGCGACGGTCCTCAGATACCTTAGACACCTTGTCAGCAACAATTACCGCTCAGTAGCCCCCAGTTCAAGAGGGGGGGCAACGGTCGCCGGGCGGATGTGGGGCGCGCCGCACCTGTATTGCCTGGACAGCCGGTGGCCCGTCGGCTGGGATGGAGAGGTGGCAGCAACCGACACCGCTATCGACGTCTTCGAAGAGCACCGGCCCGTCCTGATGGGCGTGGCCTACCGCATGCTCGGCAGGGTGGTCGACGCGGAGGACGTCGTGCAGGACGCCTGGCTGCGCTGGTCGGCGGCCGACCAGGCACAAGTACGCGAACCGCGTGCCTACTTGGTGCGCGTCACCACCCGGCTCGCCATCGACCGGCTGCGCCACGTGCAGGCGCGGCGCGAGCACTACGTGGGCCCCTGGCTGCCCGAACCACTCGTCACCGACTACGGACCGACCGTCCCGGACACCGCCGAGCAGGCCGTGCTCGCCGATTCCGTGTCCATCGCCGTCCTGGTCGTCCTGGAGTCCCTCTCGCCCCTGGAGCGCGCGGTGTTCGTGCTGCGGGAGGCCTTCGGGTTCCCGTTCTCCGAGATCGCCCTCACGCTGGACCGCGGCGAGCCGGCCGTGCGGCAGCTCGCCGCGCGGGCCCGCAAGCACGTCGACGAGGGAAGGCCGCGCTATGAGGTGGATCCGGACGAACGCCGGAACCTGACCGAGCGGTTCCTCGCCGCGGCGGCCGACGGCGACCTGGAAGGGCTGATGTCCCTGCTCGCGCCGGACGTACGCCTGGTCGGCGACAGCGGCGGAAAGGCCAAGGCGCCGCTGCGCGTCATCGAGACGGCCGACAAGGTGGGCCGCTTCCTCGACGGCGTGGCCCGCTCGGGCCTGCGGGAGGGGGCGGAACTGGAGGTCCGGTTCCTGGAGCTCAACGGCGCGGACTCCGTGCTTCTCCTGGTGGACGGCAAACCGGACTCCGTCTTCCAACTGGACGTCGTCGACGGGCAGATCGCGAGCGTCTACATCATCCGCAACCCGGACAAGCTGGTCGGGTTCTCCTCCTAGAGGGCTCCCCGGCAGCCTCCCGGACAACAGGTGGCAGGCCCCCCGTCACCCCCGTTCACGCAGAGCGGGGGTTTTGTCTTGTTCGCTACGCGCGCGCGACCCGACATCAACACCGCGTGAATGCTCTGTGGCATCGTCCCTGTGCGCGCTGTAACGGATCGAGGATTGGTCTTGACCAAGGGTGGGTGCCGCTCTATCGTCGCAGAGATAGTGCAGGAACCTTTAATAAACAAGGGCGCTAAAAAGCCGCCGGCACACGGCGATTGCGGAGGACAGGGTGGGGACCACGCAGCTGGAAACGGCACCGGAGCCGAAGTACTGGCACCTCAAGACCGTGCTCAGCGAGGCACTCGACTCAGAGTTCGCCGTCGGCGAGATCCTGCCCAACGAGCGTGATCTCGCGGCCCGGTTCGGCGTGGCCCGCGCCACGCTCCGCCAGGCACTGGAGCAGCTGGAGCTGGAAGGCAGGCTGCATCGCCGCCGCGGGGTCGGCACGACCGTCGCCCCGCCGCGGATGGGTGTGGCCGTCGGATCCGCACAAGGCACGTGGCCGGGCGAGGTCGGCGACGCCTGGCAGCCCGCTGACTGCGCACCGGCGGTCCCGCCCGCCGAGGTGGCCCGCATGCTGGAGACCGGCCCCGACGAGCAGGTGCACGTGGTGCGTCGTACGCGCGTCTCGCACGGCCAGCCCGTGGCCGCCGAGCTGCTGTACGTGTCGACGTCGTCCGTCCCGGAGCTCTCCGCCATCGACGCCCCGTCCGGACCGTCACGCGCGCGTGGCGTGCTGCGCGAACTGCACCGGCTCGGCCTCGAAGGACAGGACCGCGCCGTCGAGCTCGGCTCCGCCCGCGCGGACGACGCCAAGGCGCTCGACCGTCTCCCCGGAGCCCCGGTCCTCGTCGTGACGACCCGCTTCCTCGCCGAGGGACGCACCGCCGCGGTGTCCGTGGCGACGTACCGCGCCGACACCTGCCGCCTCACGTTCGGTGACGCGGGCGGCGTCGAGATCCACCACGGCCCGGAGCGCCGGGCCTCCTGACCTCGGCGTCGGCGCGGCGCCTCAGCGCCGCGCCGTGACCGTCCCCTCGACCGCGAACAGCTGCTCCTCGACATGGTCGAGGGCAAGACGCAGCGCGCCCGTCGCGACGGCGGCCTCGCCGAGCACCGAAAGGGCCACCCGGGGCGGCCGCAGGCAGTAGCGGGCCAACTCCCGGCGCAGCGGCTCCAGTACGCCGTCCAGACCGGCCGCCCAGCCGCCCACGACGACCAGTTCGGGGTCCAGGGCGAGCACCAGCGCCGCCACGTCGTGCACCAGGCGCTGGATGAACCGCTCGACGGCCTGCCGCGCCCGCTCGTCGCCCTCGCGCGCGTGGGCGAACACCTCCGCCACCGCCTGCTCGTCGAGCGGGTGCAGCGGCTCGTCCGTGGTCGAAAGGAGCGTCTCCGGGGTCACGTCACGGCCCAGCAGATGCAGGGCACCGATCTCACCGGCGGCGCCGCCGTACCCGCGGTGCAGTCGCCCGCCGATCAGCGCCCCGGCCCCCGGGCTGAGGCCCGCGAGGACGAACACCATGTCGTCCACCTCGGTCGCGGCGCCCTTCCAGTGCTCGGCCACGGCCGCCGTGTTCGCGTCGTTCTCCACCAGGACCGGGCACTTGAAGGACCGGCGAAGGCGCTCGCCCAGCGGGAGTCCCGTCCACTCGGGCAGCGCCGTGCCGAGCCGGACCGTGCCGTCCGCCTCCACGATGCCGGGGCTGCCGACGCCCACCGCGCGCAGTGAGCTGCGGGCGATCCCGCCACGGCGCAGCAGATCGGCGACCGCGGTGCGCAGGCGCTCGATGCGTTCGTCCGCAGGGGCCGTCTCGTCCACGTCCTTGGCCGTCGTGCCGAGCACCCGGCCGTCCAGGTCGGAAAGGACCGCGGCCACCCGGTGCGGGCCGATCTCCAGGCCGAGCAGATGCCCCGCCTCGGCCCGGAAGCGGAACCTCCGGGCGGGCCGTCCCTGGCGTCTGGCCGCGCCTTCCTCGGCGGCGGTCTCCACCACGAGCCCGGCATCGATGAGCCCCTCGACCACGCCTTCGACAGTGGGCCGGGAGAGCCCGGTCACCCGGGTGACCTCTGTGAGTGTCGCGAAGTCCGCCCCACGCAGCGCGTGCAGCACCACCGCGGAGTTGATCCGCCGCAGCAGAGAGGGATCCCCGCCGGTCAGCCGCCCCAACGTCCGTCCTCCCAGCTCGTGCGCATGATGGGCGGATCGTACTCGCCGGGGCCGACCGCTGCGAGTGCCGGGCCCACCTGTGACGCAGAGTGCCGATCAGGAGTGCTCACCCGGGCGCGACGAAACCGGATTCGTACGCGGCGATGACCGCCTGCGTCCGGTCCCGGGCCCCCAGTTTCGCGAGCACGGAACTCACGTGGGACTTGACGGTCTCGGCGCCGACGATCAGCTCCGCGGCGATCTCCGCGTTCGACAGGCCGCGCGTCATCAGACGCAGTACGTCCGCCTCGCGCTCGGTGAGCGCCGCCCGCTCCAGGGCGGCCCTGGCCTGCGCGTTTCCGGGGCGCTGCCCGTACTCGCCCGCCAGCTGCCGCACCGCGGCGGGGAACAGCAGCGACTCTCCCTCGGCGACCAGACGGACGGCGTTCACGATCTCCGCGGGACGGGCGCGCTTGAGCAGGAAACCGTCGGCACCCGCGCGCAGCGCCTCGTACACGTACTCGTCGTTCTCGAAGGTCGTCACCACGAGGATCTTCGGCGGGTCCTGCACCGTGCGCAGGACCGCGCGCGTGGCCTCGATGCCGTCGAGGAGCGGCATCCGCACGTCCATGGCGACCACATCCGGCCGCAGTCGGCGCACGAGCGGAATCACCGCGGCGCCGTCGGCCGCCTCGCCGACCACCTCGATGTCGGGCTGCGCCTCCAGGACGGCGCGCAGACCGGCGCGTACGAGGGGTTCGTCGTCGACGAGCAGGACAGTGACCGGCATCCGGTCAGCCTAGATCACCCCAGGGGCAGCTCGACGTGCACCTGCCATTCGCCCTCACGGGGGCCCGTGGTGGCCCGGCCGCCAAGCAGCGTGGCCCGTTCCCGGATGCCGCGAAGCCCGCTGCCGCCCCGGCCGGTCGGAGCTCTCCCCCCGGGCAGCGTGTTGAGCACCTCCATGCCGAGCACGCCGTCGCCGACGGCTATCCGCACCCGCACCGGGACAGGACCGGAGTGGCGCAGCACATTGGTGAGCGACTCCTGGAGCATGCGGTAGCCCTCGCGGGACACCGGTCCCGGGACGCTCTCCAGGGGGCCCGTCACCTCGGTGTCGACCTTCGCGCCCGACGCGCGCGCGGACTCCAGGAGGCGGTCGGCGTCGGCGAGCGTGGGCCGCCGGCTCGCGGGCCGCTCGTCCTCACGGAGCACGCGCAGGACACGCTCCAGGTCTTCGAGGGCGGCCCGGCCGGTCTCCTCGATGGCATCCAGCGCGCGGTCGGTGAACTCCGGGTCCGCGGCGGCCCGCGCGGCGCCCGCCTGGACGACCGCGACGGTCAGCGCGTGCCCGATGGAGTCGTGCAGTTCCCGCGCGATGCGGTTGCGTTCGAGGAGCTGCTCGGTGCGCTCCTCCAGGGCGGCGAGGCGCTCCTTGGGGGAGGGGCCGAGCAACTGCCGGGCGGCCGAGGCCATCAGGCGGCCCGCGACCACCATCACCGCCAGGAGCACCGCCAGCGGGACGGGCACGAACAGCGCGTTCAGCGGGTTCTGGTCCGGCAGCGGAACGAACAGTCCGGAGGCGTCGCCCGGCTCGGACGTCGATCCCAGCAGGGCCAGTGCGATCCCCAGGAGCTGCACCGTGACGAGCATCGCCGCGCAACCGGCCTCCAGGCGCAGCACGGCCCACAACGCGGTCCTGCCCCGGTCGCGCCACGAGGCCGAGGGAGCCACGGAGACGCCGGGATCCTCTTCACCGCCCGGCACGCGCGCGTGCTGCCCCGCGAACAGCATCAGCCGCGCCTGGAGTCCCTCCGCCCGACGCAGCGACGGCAGCAGCAGAGCGGCCGCCGCCACGAGCGGGATCGGCTGGAGCGCGATCAGGACCCAGTCCCCGGCCGAGGGACTGCTGAGACCCGGCGAGATGAACGCGGCGATCAAGGCGATGGCCGAGCCGATCAGCAGATGCAGCCAGCGCGTGTAGGTCACCGCCTGCGTGAGCGGCCTGAGGAAGCGGGGCATCCCGTCATCGTGCCAGCCGCGCCCGGCCGCACGGTTCCCCCGTGCGGGGGAGAGCGCCTCCCCGGGCGGGGGAAGACCCGGCACACCCTCCACCGCGACGCTGAAGCCATGACCAGCATCGACGTCCAAGACCTCACCAAGGAGTACGGCACCACCCGCGCGGTGGACGGACTGACCTTCACCGTCCGCCCGGGAAAGGTCACCGGGTTCCTCGGCCCCAACGGCGCCGGCAAGTCCACCACCATGCGCCTCGTGCTCGGCCTCGACCGGCCCACCTCGGGCACCGCGACGGTGGGCGGCCGCTCCTATGCGGCCATCGACGAACCCCTGCGCCACGTGGGAGCCCTGCTCGACGCCCAGGCCGCGCACGGATCGCGTACCGCCCGCCACCACCTCCTCGCCCTCGCCGTCAGCAACCGCATCGCCGTGCGGCGCGTGGACGAGGTCCTCGAAGAGGCCGGACTCGCCACCGTGGCAGGGCGCCGGATCAAGACGTTCTCCCTCGGCATGCGCCAGCGCCTGGGCATCGCCGCGGCGCTGCTCGGCGACCCGCGCGTCGTCATGCTGGACGAGCCCTCCAACGGACTCGACCCCGAAGGAATCATCTGGATCCGCGAACTGATGCGGCGCCTCGCCCGTGAGGGCCGGACGGTCCTCGTGTCCAGCCACCTCATGAACGAGACGGCCACGTTCGCCGACCATCTGGTGGTCCTGGGCCGGGGCAAGCTGCTCGCGGACACCTCGATGCCGGACTTCATCGCGGCGCACAGCAGCCCGCGGGTCAGGCTGCGCACCCCTTCGATCGACCGGCTGCGCGGCCTCCTGACGGACAAGGGGTACGCGATGGCCGCGGGGGACGACGGCCGCTGGACGGTGGACGGCGCGAAGGCGGGGGAGATCGGGTCCATCGCGGCCGGTCACGGCATCCCCCTCCTCGAACTCTCCGACGAGCAGGCCTCCTTGGAGCAGGCCTACCTCGCCCTCACGGCCGACGACACCGAGTTCGCCGCCGCCACCCCGACGTCCCGCCAGGAGGCCTGACCATGTCGACGACCGCCGTGCTCCGCTCGGAGTGGATCAAGATCAAGTCGGTGCGCGCCAGCCTGGGTTCGCTGATCGCCGTCTTCGTGGCCACCGTCGCCATCACCGTGCTCGCGTTCGCCGCGGTCGGCACGGCGGAGGCGGACAACGCCGACTTCGAGCCCCTCTTCGGCGCCTTCTACGCACTCAACTTCGGCCAGATCGCCGCCATCGCCTTCGGTACGACGGCGATGTCGTCCGAGTACCTGAACGGCGCCCTGCGGATCTCGCTCTGCGCGGTGCCGCGCAGAGGGCTCTTCTACGGGTCCAAGGTCGCCGTGGTGGGCGCCCTGGCCCTGGGCGTGGGGCTCCTCACCAGCTTCGCGGGCTTCCTGGCCGGGCAGGCCTTCATGGGGGAGTACGCCATCGGGCTCGGCCATGACGGCGCCCTGCGGGCATGCGTCGGCGGGGGCATCTACCTCGCGCTCATGGCGCTGCTCGCCGCGGGGCTCACCATGGTGCTGCGCAGCGGGGTCGCCGTCCTGAGCATTCTCATCCCGTTCACGCTCATCGTGTCCTTCGTGGTCGGGGATGTCGCGAGCGGCGTCGCGCAGTTCCTGCCGGACAAGGCGGGCCAGCAGGTGCTCCACGAGAACCCGTCGGGAACTCTCGGCCCCTGGGCGGGACTTGCCGTCTCGGCGGCGTGGGCCGCCGCGGCGCTGATCGCGGGCTGGTGGGCGGTGCGCAGGCGCGATGCGTGAGGCGCCGCGCGGGGTGCCGTGCGGGGTGCCGCGCGGGGCGTGTGTCCGGATGGTGACGCCGAGGGCCTGACGGCGGGCCAGTTGTCAGTGGCGGCCGCTTTACTGGGTGTCATGAGTACCGCACAGCATCTCGCCGCGATCGACCTGCTGCGCTCACGGGAGTTCCCCGCGGAGCACGGCAGGTCGCCGTGCGGCACCGGCGGTCCGGGGTATCACATCGCCGAGTTACTGACGAGTGGCGACTTCTGGGAGGACGACGGCACCCAGTGGGAGGCGACCGCCGATCAGTACGAGGCGGAGCGCGACGGCCTGACGGTCCTGCTGGCCGAGCGCTGGGGAGCGCCCCAGATGTTCAGCCTGGCGAGCCTCTTCGAGAGAACGCTGAGCGACGGCGACGACGAAGGCGACAGTGACAGCGAAAGCAAGGAAGGGGCGGGCGAGGACATACCAGAGCCGTGGGGTTCGCTGAGCTCCTCGGTGCCGGACCTCCACCTGTGGCGGGTCGACGGACGGTGGATCGCTCTCGGCGTCTCCCAGTGGGACAAGGAGCTGCCGTTCCAACTGCTCGCCGTCGTCACGGAGATCGATCCACCGTAGCGGGAGCGTTCAGGGCGTGGACGCGGATGGCGCGGCCGCAGTAGGGGTCGAGGGTGGCTCGCTCGACGCGCATGCCGAGCTTGTTCATGATCCGTTCCGACGCGTCGTTGCCCACCTGGGCGATGCTGACGACCCGCTCCAGACCGCGGTCGGCGAAGCCGAAGTCGAGGGCGGCCCGTGCCGCCTCTGTGGCAAGGCCCCGCCCCCAGAAGGAGCGCCCGAGCCGCCAGCCGATCTCCACCGCGGGCAGCACCTCGGGGAGGTAGTGCGGCACGGACAGACCGGTGAATCCGGCGAGTTCACCGGTGGCGCGGACCTCCACCGCGAAGAGCCCGAAGCCCTCGGTCTCCCACCCGTGCTCCCACCTCGCCATGGTGGACCGGGTCTGCTCCTCGTCGTGGACGGAGCCGTCGCCGATCCACCGCATCACATCGGGATCCGAGTTGATGGCGGTCATCGGGGCGATGTCCGACTCGCGCCAGCGCCGCAGGACGAGGCGGGGCGTCAGGATCAGGGGCATCGCGGGGCCGCCTCGGGGGCGAGGCCGAGCTCGTCGCCGTCGCGCGGCGCGAAGTGACGGGCCACCTCCGCCTCGGTCACCTGCGAGAGCCCGGCGGGGGACCAGCGCGGACTGCGGTCCTTGTCGACGACCTGGGCGCGGATGCCCTCCACCATGTCCGGCGCGGTGATCGCGGTGGCCGAGACGCGGTACTCCTGGTCGAGCACCTGCTCGAGCGAGGCGAGGGCGCGGGCCCGGCGCAGGGCGGCGAGAGTGACCTTCAGGGAGGTCGGCGACTTGCCGAGGATGGTCTCGGCCGTCTCCTTCGCGGCCTGGTCACCGGAGTTGTACAGCCGGTCGACGATCTCCTCCACGGAGTCGGCCGCGTAACTGGAGTCGATCCACTCGCGGTGGGCGGCGAGTTCGCCCTCGGGCGGGGCGGCGGCGTACCGCGCGACCGCCTCGCTCACCTCGGTGTCGGCCAGCGCCGCGGTGAACTCCTCCAGCCGCTCCGAGGGCACGTAGTGATCGGCGAGGCCGCACAGCAGCGCGTCGCCCGCGCCCACCGCCGAGCCGGTCAGCGCGAGGTGGGTGCCCAGCTCGCCGGGCGTCCGCGTCAGCAGATACGTACCGCCGACGTCCGGCACGAAGCCGATCCCGGTCTCCGGCATGGCGATCCGGGAGCGCTCGGTGACGATCCGCACGCTGCCGTGCGCCGAGACGCCGACTCCGCCGCCCATCACGATGCCGTCCATGACGGCGACGTACGGCTTCGGGAAGCGGGCGATGCGGGCGTTGAGCCGGTACTCGTCACGCCAGAAGGCCAGGGACGCGGCGCCGCCGCCCGCCCGGATGTCGTCGTGGATGGAACGGATGTCACCCCCGGCACAGAGCCCGCGGGAACCGGCGCCGGTGAGGACCACGGTGGCGACGGCGTCGTCCTGCTCCCAGCCGGTCAGGGCGCCGTCCATCAGGCGGACCATCTCGTGATTGAGGGCGTTGATGGCACGGGGGCGGTTGAGCGTGATGTGCCCCGCGCGGCCTTGGACACGCAGGAGAACGGGAGCTTCGTCGGAGTCGGCGGTGGGCATGGGGCGAATGGCTCCTTCGAAGGCGGTCGGTTCGCTCGGCGGGCACACGAGGACTGTGCCCGCACAGATCGAATCTACGTCGTGGGCCCGGCGAGCGGCGGCGGGGGCCGTCCGGCTTTGTCAGGGCGAGTGGAAGGCGACCTCCGGGTTGGCCGGTGAGGGGCCGTTCAGCAAGGGGCGGTGCCGGTCGTCGAGATGCTTGTCGAAGAAGGCCGTGACGTAGGCGGTGGTGATCTGTCCCGAGCGTTCGCCGGAGAGGGGCGCCGACGGGTCGGTCATGTCGAGCTGGGCGCCGAGTACGGGCATGTCGGTGAAGGTGAGGTGCCCGGAGTCCGCGACGGTGAGCCAGCGCTTCCAGCCGTGCAGGCCGCGCCACTGGCGAGGCCAGGTGACGTCATCGGCAAGGGGGTTGTGATCCTTGCGGGTGCCGAGCATGAGGACGGGGCGGCTGGTGCCCGCGGCCGGGACCGGGGCGAAGAACGAGCCGTCCAGGTTGGCGGCGGCGCGGATCCGGCGGTCCGTCCCGGTGGCCACGGCCGCCGCGTTCCCGCCGAGCGAGTGGCCCGCGGCCCCGATGCGCCGGGTGTCGACGAGCGCCGCGTAGTCGGGGTGCCGCCCGCCGGCCGGGCGGGATCGGCCGGTCAACGCGTCGACGACGTACGAGATGTCCGCTGCACGGGTCCGTGCGGCCTTGGCCAGCATCCTCTTCTCCCCGGCGTCCCCGCCCGGCGCGTGCTCGACCTTCTCGCACGCGATGCAGGTGCGCATGCGCGAGGAGTCCTTCTTGCCCTTGCCCGGGAACGCTGTTCCGTAGGACTCGTACGCGTGGTCGACGACAGCGACGACATAACCGTGGGAGGCCAGCTCCTCCGCGAGTGTGCTGAGGGTGGCGCGGTGCAGCGTGAACCCCGGGGAGAGGACGACGAGAGGGTGCTTGCCCCCGGCGGGACGGGCGGCGGTGCGGGCGTTCGTCCGGACGGAGGTCAGCTGACCGGCGTCGATCCTCTGGTCCAGCTTCAGCCCCTTCAGGAGCAGTTCCGCCTCCTCGGCCGCCAGGTACGGAGCACGGCCACCGTCTCGGTCGGTGTCGCCGTCACCGGGCCGGGCCGGATAGAAGACGGACACCATCAGCTCTCGGTGCCCCGCTGACGGCACCCACGGGTCACCGCGCTTCTCGTCCACGAGGTGGAGGGTGTCCCTTCCGATCCCGTAGGGACCGGAAGGACGGGGAAGGGAGAGCGCGGCTTCCGAGGTCGTCGACGGAACCGACGGTGCCGATGGTGCCGACGGGGAAGCCTGCCCAGCCGGCGACGACGCCTCGGCCTCGGCGCAGGCCGCGACGGTCGGGGTGAGGAGGGAGACGGCCAACAGGGCGGTGACGGCGCTGCGCCGTGTGCGGATTCGGATCATGCACAGGAGCGTAGGAACCGCGGGAGACGTCCGGTACAGACGAAGGTGTGGAGCAACCCACTACTTTCGTAGGGGGTTTGCCGCCCTAGCCGGCCCCGGAATCCCCATCCCCCCGACCCTGAAACGCCTCCAGAATCCGCTCGGCCGCCAAAGTGGCCGTCAACGTGCCCTCCCGTACCCGCTGCTCAAGGCCAGGGGCCAGCTCCCGCACGGCCCCGTTCCCCCGCAGCCGGTCGAGCAGCTCGTCCCGCACCATCGTCCACGTCCAGTCGACCTGCTGGTCGCGCCGCTTGGCGGCCAGGCGGCCCGTGGAGTCCAGGAGCGTGCGGTGCTGCTCCAGGCGGTCCCAGACCTCGTCGAGGCCGCTGGACTCCCGTGCGCTGCAGCTGAGCACCGGCGGGGTCCACGCGGCGTCCGCCGGGTGCATGAGGCGCAGGGCGCCCGCGAGTTCACGAGCCGCAGAGCGCGCGTCGCGTTCGTGCGGGCCGTCCGCCTTGTTGATGGCGAGGACGTCGGCCAGTTCGAGTACGCCCTTCTTGATGCCCTGGAGCTGGTCGCCGGTGCGGGCCAGGCTCAGCAGCAGGAACGAGTCGACCATGTTCGCGACCGCCGTCTCCGACTGGCCCACGCCCACCGTCTCCACGAGCACGACGTCGTAGCCCGCCGCCTCCATCACCACGATCGACTCGCGCGTCGCCTTCGCGACACCGCCGAGCGTCCCGGCGGTCGGCGATGGACGCACGAACGCGGACGGGTCCACCGCGAGGCGCTCCATCCTCGTCTTGTCGCCGAGGATCGAGCCGCCCGTACGGGTCGACGACGGGTCGACGGCGAGGACGGCGACCCGGTGCCCGAGCCCGGTCAGCATCGTGCCGAGCGCGTCGATGAACGTCGACTTGCCCACGCCGGGCACCCCGCTGATGCCGATCCGCCGCGCCCGCCCGCTGTGCGGAAGCAGCTGGGTCAGCAACTCCTGTGCGAGAGCCCGGTGTTGGGGCCGGGTCGACTCGACGAGCGTGATCGCGCGCGCGATCTGCGCCCGCTTCCCGTCGAGCACGCCCTTGACGTACGCGTCGATGTCGATCCGCGGTGCCGCCATGCTCACAGCTCGTGGCCGAGGTCGGCCGCCAGCCGCTTCACCAGGTCGTACGCGGCGTCCGGGATCACCGTGCCGGGCGGGAAGACGGCCGCGGCGCCCATCTCCAGCAAGGTCGGCACGTCCTGCGGCGGGATCACGCCGCCCACCACGATCATGATGTCCTCGCGGCCCTCGGCGGCGAGCTCCGCACGCAGCGCCGGTACGAGCGTGAGGTGTCCCGCCGCGAGCGACGAGACGCCGACGATGTGCACGTCCGCCTCGACCGCCTGGCGCGCGACCTCCGCGGGCGTCTGGAAGAGCGGGCCGACGTCCACGTCGAAGCCGAGGTCGGCGAAGGCGGTGGCGATGACCTTCTGGCCGCGGTCGTGGCCGTCCTGGCCCATCTTGGCGACCAGGATGCGCGGACGGCGCCCCTCGGCCTCCTCGAAGTTCTCGACGAGCGTGCGGGTGCGTTCCACGGACGGCGACGAGCCTGCTTCGGTGCGGTACACACCGGAGATCGTACGGATCTGGCCCGCGTGCCGCCCGTACGAGGCCTCCAGTGCGTCGGAGATCTCGCCCACGGTCGCCTTCGCGCGCGCCGCGTCGACCGCGAGGGCGAGAAGATTGCCCTCCAGACCGGGACCGGGGTCCCGCCCGGCCGCCGCCGTCAGGGCCCGCAGCGCGTCCTGGCAGGCCGCCTCGTCGCGCTCCTCGCGCAGGCGCTTCAGCTTGGCGATCTGCTGGTTGCGCACGGAGGAGTTGTCGACCGCGCGCACGTCGATCTGCTCGTCGGTCTCCACGCGGTACTTGTTGACGCCGATGACGGGCTGGCGCCCCGAGTCGATCCGCGCCTGCGTACGGGCCGCGGCCTCCTCGACGCGCAGCTTCGGGATGCCCGCGTCGATGGCCTGCGCCATGCCGCCCGCCGCCTCGACCTCCTCGATGTGCTGCCAGGCACGGCGCGCCAGGTCGTGCGTCAGCTTCTCGACGTACGCGCTGCCGCCCCACGGGTCGATCGTGCGCGTCGTGCCCGACTCCTGCTGGATGAGCAGCTGGGTGTTGCGGGCGATGCGCGCGGAGAAGTCGGTGGGCAGGGCGAGCGCCTCGTCCAGGGCGTTCGTGTGCAGCGACTGGGTGTGGCCCTGGGTCGCCGCCATCGCCTCGACGCACGTACGCGTGACGTTGTTGAACACGTCCTGCGCGGTGAGCGACCAGCCCGAGGTCTGCGAATGGGTGCGCAGCGAGAGCGACTTGGCGTTCTTCGGGTCGAACTGCTTGACCAGCTTCGCCCAAAGTAGGCGCGCCGCGCGGAGCTTGGCGACCTCCATGAAGAAGTTCATGCCGATGGCCCAGAAGAAGGAGAGCCGCGGCGCGAACGCGTCGACGTCCAGGCCCGCTTCCTGGCCGGCCCGCAGATACTCCACGCCGTCGGCGAGGGTGTACGCCAGCTCCAAGTCGGCTGTCGCGCCCGCCTCTTGGATGTGGTAGCCGGAGATCGAGATGGAGTTGTAGCGCGGCATCTTCTGCGAGGTGTACGCGAAGATGTCGGAGATGATCCGCATCGAGGGCTTGGGCGGATAGATGTAGGTGTTGCGGACCATGAACTCTTTGAGGATGTCGTTCTGGATGGTCCCGGCCAGCTTCTCGGGCGCCACGCCCTGTTCCTCGGCGGCCACGATGTAGAGGGCGAGCACGGGGAGCACCGCGCCGTTCATCGTCATCGACACCGTCATCTTGTCCAGCGGGATGCCGTCGAAGAGCTGACGCATGTCGTAGATCGAGTCGATCGCCACGCCCGCCATGCCGACGTCACCCGTCACGCGCGGGTGGTCGCTGTCGTAGCCGCGGTGGGTCGGCAGGTCGAAGGCGACCGAGAGGCCCTTCTGACCTGCCGCGAGGTTGCGGCGGTAGAAGGCGTTGGACTCCTCGGCGGTGGAGAACCCCGCGTACTGGCGGATCGTCCAGGGCTGGTTGACGTACATCGTGGGGTAGGGGCCGCGCAGGTACGGCGCCACACCCGGATACGTCTGAAGGAAGTCGAGGCCTTCGAGGTCGGCGCCGGTGTACAGCGGCTTGACCGCGATGCCCTCCGGGGTCTCCCACAGGAGGTCGTCGTCCGCCTTGCCGGTGGTCTCCTTGACGGCGCTGCGCCACTGGTCCTTGGAGACCTGCTCCTTGGAGACCTCGGGGGAGGCGTCCGGCGTCAGGCCGACGCCGGAGAAGTCGGGGATCGCCATTACGCCACTCCCATGTGGTCGAGGGTGGAGGAGAGCACGGACACGGCGTCGCAGCCCGCGAAGACGTACGCGTCGACGGCTTCATACTCGGCGGGCCGTCCCGCGAGGAACACCCGCTGCGCGCCTGCCGACTTGAGAGCTTCGGCGACCGCTTCGGCCTGCTCCTCGTAGAGCGCGTCGCTGGAGCAGAGGCACGCCACCGTGGCACCGCTCGCCTTGAACGCGTCGGCGGCCGTCGTCGCGTCCACCGACACCGGGTCGTGGACGGCTTCGATGCCGCCCGCCTGGAAGAGGTTCGCGGCGAAGGAGGCCCGCGCGGTGTGCGCCGCGGCGGGGCCGATCGCGGCGAGGAACACCCGGGGCCGGGCCCCCGCCGATGCGAGGTGGGCGTCCGAGCGGGAGCGCAGGATCTCGTACGCCTCGTCGCGGCGGACGCGCGGCAGGCCGCCCGACGCCTCGGGGGCGGGCGGGGCCACGCGCTCGACCGGACGCTCCGTCAGGTTCGGGAACTCGCTGACGCCGGTGATCGGTTCACGCCGCTTGGCCAACTTCTCGCTGCGCTTGGCCCAGGTGGCGGCGAGGCGCTCACCGATCAGGCCGGAGCGCAGGGCCGCGGCCTGGCCGCCCGCGCGCTCGATCTCCTGGAAGAACTCCCAGCCCGCGTGGGCGAGTTCGTCGGTGAGCCGCTCCACGTACCAGGAGCCGCCCGCCGGGTCGATCACGCGGGCGAGGTGCGACTCCTCCAGGAGGATCGTCGAGGTGTTGCGGGCGATGCGGCGCGCGAACGCGTCCGGCAGGCCGAGCGAGTGGTCGAAGGGCAGGACGGTCACGGAGTCGGCGCCGCCGACGCCCGCGCCGAGGCAGGCCACCGTCGTCCGCAGCATGTTCACCCACGGATCGCGGCGCGACATCATCACGGGCGAGGTCACGGCGTGCTGGCGCTGCGCACCCGCGTCCGGGGCGCCGCAGACCTCGGCCACGCGCGCCCAGAGCCGCCGCGCGGCCCGCAGCTTGGCGATGGTCAGGAACTGGTCGGCGGTGGCCGCGTACCGGAACTCCAGCTGGGCGCAGGCCGCTTCGACCGTGAGCCCGGCCTCGGTCAGCTCGCGCAGGTAGGCGACCGCCGTGGCGAGCGAGGCGCCGAGCTCCTGCCCGGCCGAGCCGCCCGCCTCGTGGTACGGCAGGGCGTCGACGTTCAAGGCGCGGAGGTGCGGGTATTCCTCGCCGCACCTCCGCGCCAGTTCGAGGGCGGCGGCCGGGTCGAGCCGCTCGCCGGTGCGGGCCTCGTGGCCGAGGGGGTCCGCGCCCAGGGTGCCGCGCACGGTGTCCTTCGGGATGCCCCGCTCCTCGTAGAGACGGAACAACTCGCGTGCCGCGGGGCCGACTTCGCTGCCCGCGTCCAGGGCGAGGGGCGCCAGGTCGAGGAAGACGCCGTCGAGGGCGCGCTCGATGCCGGACACCGGGAGCGCGCCGGGGCCGACGCCGAGCCACAGCGAGGTGACGCCGTTCTCCAGGTCCGCGAGCACGGTCTCGTTCGTGCCCGCGGGATCCGCGGTCGCGTGCCGCTGCCGTACGTCCCAGCCGGCCGCGGCACTGCCTGCGGCGGTGCCGCCCCTGACAAAGGGGGTGAAGCCCGGGTAGCCGGCGTCGGGCGCGGCTTCGCGGGCGGTGTACAGGGGGCGGGTGCTGAGCCCGTCCTCGAGTGCGGTGGACAGCGCTTCCTCCGCGGCCGACCCCGATACGTCCTTACCCGATTTGCGCAGCACGCCTTCTACGAGGCGTTGCCACTGCTCATGGGTCGCATCAGGGAACTCGGCGGCCAGGGAAAGCCCGTCGTCAGGCAGGACCGTCATGGGCATGATGCTAGGGCGGAACACTCGGAGCTCGGTGGAGTGCAGGGCTGTGACCTTGACCTCTTCCGGTCGCTCTTGATCTCGAACGAGCGGGCGGCTACGGCGGGGCGGGGACCGGGCCCCTCCGTGCCCGCTCCGGAGTCACTCCAGGCCAGAGGCCCTGAAGACCCCCTCGGCCGTATCGCGGTCGATACGTTCCGAGAGCCGGCGCAGCGCGGTCGCCCCGCACAGGAGCGAGCCGCGGGCCACTGATGCGCGGGCGCCGTCGGACACGAGGTGCCAGAGCTCCGGGTTGACGACGAGCACCTCGGGATCGAGCACGACCTCCCCACCGGCCGCGTCCCGCAGCGTGAGGCGGGGCGAGATGCCGTCGGACCGGCGTACCGCAATGAGCTGATCGAGGCGCACCGACCGGACGCGCAGCGGCCCGCGCGAGACCAGGGTCCTGTCCCGCGCCGCCACGCGCGGCGGCGTGAGGACGGCGAACAGGAGCACCCCAAGACCCAGCCAGAGCAGTGCACGCCAGCCGGTGAGCCTGCCGACCGCCGCGTCGAGCGCGAGCAGCAGCCCGAGGAGCAGGAGGGAACAGGCGGCCGCCGAGCGGGCGTCACCGGCCCAGGCGCTGTCGTGCGTCCAGGGAACGCGCTCCGGGGGAGCGCCGGGGGTGCGCCGTGCGGGGCGCGTCGTACGTCGGGCCATGAGGCGACGCTAGGGGCGCCTTGCCGGGAGCCGCGCAGCCGCGCGCGACCCTTGACGCACCGCTGATGCCGCGCCCGGCCGCGTTGACGACCGCCTGATGTCAGGCGACGCCCTCCGGGGTGCTGCGGCTGCCGGGCACGGCAAGGGTGGGGCGTCCGCCGACAGGCTCGCGGAAGGGCTTCATGCCGAGATCCTGGTTCGGCTTCGGGCTCGGCTTCGGGTTCGGGCTCGCGCTCGCCTTGGACGCGGGGCGCGCCGCCGGTCTGCCGGTGACGTAGTGGACGTACTCGCGATGGAGCCGGAATCCCGCGGTCCAGGCAAGGAGGCGGCTCGGCCGGTTGTCGCGTGCGCAGGACCAGCTCGCGGTGTGGCCGCGGGCGGCGATGTCCCCGCACAGGGCGGTGACGCAGGCCAGGGCGAGGCCCTCGCGGCGGTGCTCGGGCGCGGTGACGACGGCGACGTCTTCGTACGTGTCACCGGCGAAGTAGCCGCAGGCGACGGTGGCGATCCGGCCGTCCCGGTCGAAGGCGGCCCAGCCGTGGCCGGAGGCGGCGAGCCCCTCGGGACCGCCCCAGCTGTCGTGGATCCAGGAGGTGTCGGGAACCTGATCGGTGAGTGCGGCGAGCGCGGGGGCGTCGGCGCCGACCAGCCGGCGCACGGCAAGGCTCCGCGGCGGCTGCGGCGCGGACACCGGTTCGCGATGCACGTAGAGCATGCGCTCGGCGGGCACGATGCGGTCGAACGCGGCGCCGAGCACGGGAAGGAAGCGGGCCAGGGCCCCGACATGGCTGCCGGCGAAGGGAGCCAGGCCCGCGGGGTCGACGGCCTCCGGGGCGCCGCGTAGCAGGACGTGCCCCGCGCAACTGACGGCCACGGCCCGCGGATTCAGCACCCGGTCCGCCCACCACGTGCCCACGCCGGTGGTGAACGCGTGCTCGGGCAAGGAGGCGACACCGGGTGACCCGGCGGGGAACCAGCGAGCGAGCGCGGGCAGCTTGTGGGGCGGAAGCTGGATCACGGGTCGGTCCTCCAGAGTGTGTTGCGGCGCGGGCGCCCGGAGCGGCCCTCTGCGGCACAGTCATGCGGAGTGTGCCGCATCCCCGCACGTCCTGGTGCACGGAGGGTCGTATCGAAGAAGTCGGTCAGCCGAGCCCCGGCACCGTCGAGACCAGCAGATCGATCACCTTGATGCCGACGAAGGGCAGGACGAGGCCCCCGAGGCCGTACAGCGCGAGGTTGCGGCGCAGCAGGTCGTGCGCGGACGCCGGCGTGTAGCGCACGCCCCGCAGCGCGAGCGGGATCAGCGCCACGATGATCAGCGCGTTGAAGATGATCGCCGAGGTGATCGCGGAGGTCGGGCTGTGCAGGCCCATGACGTTCAGGGACTCCAGGCCGGGATACGCGCCCGTGAACATGGCGGGGATGATCGCGAAGTACTTCGCGACGTCGTTGGTGATCGAGAAGGTCGTCAACGCGCCCCGGGTGATGAGGAGTTGCTTGCCGATCTCGACGATCTCGATGAGCTTGGTGGGGTTGGAGTCCAGGTCCACCATGTTCCCGGCCTCCTTGGCGGCCGAGGTGCCGGTGTTCATGGCCACCCCCACGTCCGCCTGCGCGAGAGCCGGGGCGTCATTGGTGCCGTCGCCGGTCATCGCGACGAGCTTGCCGCCCTCCTGCTCGCGTTTGATCAGCTCCAGCTTGTCCTCGGGCGTGGCCTCGGCGAGGAAATCGTCCACGCCCGCCTCCGACGCGATCGCGCGCGCCGTCAGCGGATTGTCGCCCGTGATCATGACCGTACGGATGCCCATGCGGCGCAGCTCGGCGAACCGCTCGCGGATACCGTCCTTGATGACGTCCTTGAGGTGGATCACGCCAAGGACGCGCGGACCGTCCCAGTCGTGCACGGCGACGAGCAGCGGAGTGCCGCCGGACGCCGCGATGGAATCGGTGAACAGCCGTGCCTCTGTGGGCACGTGACCACCCCTCAGCTCCACCCAGGTGATCACCTGGGCGGCGGCGCCCTTGCGGATGACGCAGGCCGCGCCGTTGTCCCAGCGCAGATCGACACCGCTCATCCGGGTCTGCGCGCTGAACTCGACGAACGTGGCGTTGGCCAGCTCGCCGCGCGCCGGCTCGCGCAGTCCGTACTTGTTCTTGGCCAGTACGACGACCGAGCGACCCTCCGGCGTCGCATCGGCGAGGGAGGAGAGCTGCGCCGCATCCGCGAGCTGCAGCTCGTCGAGGCCGGGCAGCGGCACGAAGGCCGTCGCCTCACGGTTGCCGAGGGTGATCGTGCCGGTCTTGTCGAGCAGCAGAGTGTTGACGTCCCCCGCCGCCTCGACCGCGCGGCCCGACATGGCGAGCACGTTGCGCTGCACGAGCCGGTCCATGCCCGCGATGCCGATCGCCGAGAGCAGCGCTCCGATCGTCGTCGGGATGAGTGTGACCAGGAGGGCGACGAGCACGGTCGTGGACTGGGCCGCGTCCGCGTGCGAGGCCATCGGCTGGAGCGCGACGACGACCAGGACGAAGACGATGGTGAGGGCGGACAGGAGGATGTTCAGCGCTGTCTCGTTCGGGGTCTTGCGCCGGGACGCTCCCTCGACGAGCGCGATCATCCGGTCCAGGAAGGAGTCCCCGGCCCGCGAGGTCACGCGTACGACGATGCGGTCGGACAGGACCACCGTGCCGCCCGTCACGCCGCTGCGGTCGCCGCCCGACTCGCGGATGACCGGAGCCGACTCGCCGGTGACGGCGGACTCGTCGACCGCCGCGACGCCGTCGACGACATCGCCGTCGGCCGGGATCGGCCCACCGGCCTCGACGAGCACGAAGTCGAAGGGTTTGAGGTCGGTGGCGGCCACCGCCTCGGTCTCCGCGTGATCGAGGTCGACCCCCATGCGCCAGTTGTCGCGCAGACGGAGGGTCACCGTGTCCGTGCGTGCCTTCCGCAGCGCGCGTGCCTGCGCCTTGCCGCGGCCCTCCGCCACGGCCTCCGCGAGATTCGCGAAGATCACCGTCAGCCACAGCCAGGCGCTGATCACCCAGGCGAACACGGACGGATCGAGCAGCGCGGACAGCGTGGTGAGGATCGAACCGCAGGCGACGACCGCGAGCACCGGCTTCCTGACGAGCGCCCGGGGATGCAGCTTGTGCAGCGCATCGGGGAACGACTTCATCACCTGTACGGGATCGAGGAGGACCCCGGAGCGGACGCGCCCGCCGTCGATGCGGCCGGCCCGTACCGCTGAACTGCCTCTGGACGGAGGCTTCGTGGACGGGGTCGGAGCCTGCTGCGGGGCGGCGGGAAGCATCGGGGTGTGACCTTCTGGTGAGGGACCGTGCGGTGGTCATGAGGCCGGTCCTGCGCAGGGGCCCCTGCGCAGGACCGGCTGATCGCGAACGCGGCCACGCGTCGAGCGGGACGGCATGCGCGGCCGGGTGCGAACAGGAAACGTAGCTTCGGGGATGCCCCCGAACGGCTGGTGCACCTGGGTATTTACGGGCCTCTGACGTGCGTACGGGGCGCACGTCAAGCCCTCGTCAACGCGGGTCGCATGACCGTCAATGTCGCGTCATGGAGGGGCCGGAGACACCCGGCACCGGGCATAGCGTCACCACGTGCCTCCGGGTTCCTGCCCGGTCCCGGGGGCCCCGCCCGTTCGCGGATCAGTTCACGGAACAACAGGATCCTCAAGGAGGAATCCCATGGCAGAGCTCCAGTGCGGCGAGGACCCCGAGCCCTTTGAACCCGGCCCGGCCGGACCGCTCTTCGTCCCCGTCCGGCCGGGACCCGCGGGCTGCGTCGCCCGCCTGTTCCGCACGCCCGTCGGCGGCCGTACCGCTGTCGCCTTCACGACCCCTCAGCGCCTGAGCGCGGCCCTCGGTGACCGCCAGGCCTGGATCAGGCTCTCGGAGCCCGCGCTGCGGGCGCTCACCGAGCCGCTCGGGGTCCAGGAAGTCACCGTCGACCCGCGGCTCGCCGCGCACCCCGTCGAAGCACCCGGGCGGCGCACCCCCGCCTGGCGCGAGTGGGACCCGCAGGCGGTCGGCGCGCTGCGCGTCACCGGGGCCGCGGCGCTGGTCGGCGCCCTGACCACCTGGATCGGCTGAGGACGCGGAGCAGCAGCGGAACAGGAACAGCCACCACAGCAGCAGCCACCGGACGAGGCGAAGAGAGAACCTGCCCATGACCACCCTGCACGAACCCGTGACCCCGGACGCCACCGCCGACGACGACCTGTCCGTCTGGCCCGCGTCGACCGCGCGTCTCGCCCACGGCGACCTCGCCGTCGGCGGCGTACCGCTCACCGAGATCGCCGAACGCTTCGGCACCCCGGCCTACCTCATCGACGAAGGCGACGTACGCACGCGCTGCCGCACCTACCTGCACGCCTTCCCCGACGCCGAAGTGCACTACGCCGCCAAGGCGTTCCTGTGCCGCGCGATGGCCCACTGGGTGGCGGAGGAAGGGCTCGGGCTCGATGTCTGCTCCGCCGGAGAGCTGGAGCTGGCCGTCACCACGGGCTTCCCCGCCGAGCGCATCGTGCTGCACGGCAACGCCAAGAGCCCGCACGACCTTCAGGCCGCGCTGCGGCTCGGCGTCGGGCGCATCGTCATCGACAGCGCGTCCGAGATCGCGCGGCTTGCCGCGGCCGTGCCGCCGGGCAGCCGCCAGAAGGTGATGGTCCGGGTGGTGCCGGGGATCGCCGCGGGCGGCCACGCCAAGATCCGCACCGGGACCGACGACCAGAAGTTCGGCCTGTCGATCACCGACGGATCGGCGCAGCACGCCATCGCCCGCATCATCGACCAGCCCGGTCTCGAACTGACCGGCCTGCACTGCCACTTGGGCTCGCAGATCACCACCGACAAGCCGTTCCTCGCCGCCGTACGCCGACTGGTCGGCCTGATGGCCCGCATCAAGGAACAGCACGGGATCACCCTTCCCGAGCTGGACCTGGGCGGCGGCCACGGCATCGCCTACCGGCCCGGCGAGGCGGCCCTCGACATCACCGCGCTCGCCCGCAAGGTGCGCGGCGAACTGATCGAGAGCTGCGCGGCGGCCGGACTCACCGTGCCCAAGCTGCTCATCGAACCGGGGCGTGCCATCGCGGGCCCCGCAGGCGTGGCCCTCTACCGTGTGCTCGCCGTCAAGCGCACCAGTGGCCGCACCTTCGTCGCCGTGGACGGCGGGATGAGCGACAACCCGCGGCCCGCGCTGTACGGCGTGCGGTACGCGCCGCGCCTGATCGGCCGGCGCTCCATGGTGCCGTCCGCGCCGGTGACCGTCGTCGGGCGGCACTGCGAGGCGGGCGACGTGCTGGCCTCCGACATCGAACTGCCGGGTGACATAAGGCCGGGAGACATCCTGGGTGTGCCGGTGGCGGGTGCCTACCACCTCTCCATGGCGTCCGGGTACAACCTCGTCGGGCGCCCGCCTGTGGTGGCCGCGGCCGACGGGCGCGCGCGGCTCCTGGTGCGGCGCGAGTCCCTGGAGGACTTCCGCAGCAGGGACATCGGCCTGTAGCGCAGGAGCCGAGGCCATCGGGCCTCGGCTCCTGTTGTGGACGAGCGGCGTCCCGGACGGGGACTGACGGGGACTAGAGAATCGCGCCCGGGGTGTAGGCAGCGGCCTCGGGGTGCTCCTTGAGCAGCGCCTCGATCTGGGCGACGACGACGGCGACCTGGTCACCGGCCGCGCCCGTGAACGACAGCTTGTCGGCCATCAGCTCGTCGAGCTCGGCGCGGTCCAGCGGAATCCGCGAGTCGGCGGCGAGCTTGTCGAGGAGTTCGTTGCGCTCGGCGCCCTGCTCGCGCATGGCGAGCGCGGAGGCGACGGCGTTCTCCTTGATGGCCTCGTGGGCCTCCTCGCGGCCGACGCCCGCCCGCACCGAGGCCATCAGGACCTTGGTCGTGGCGAGGAAGGGGAGGTAGCGGTCCAGCTCGCGCGCGACGACGGCAGGGAAGGCGCCGAACTCGTCGAGCACGGTCAGGAAGGTCTCCAGGAGCCCGTCGAGCGCGAAGAACGCGTCGGGCAGGGCGACACGGCGTACGACCGAGCAGGAGACGTCGCCCTCGTTCCACTGGTCGCCCGCGAGCTCGCCGGTCATCGAGGCGTAGCCGCGCAGGATGACGGTGAGGCCGTTCACGCGCTCGCAGGAGCGGGTGTTCATCTTGTGCGGCATCGCGGACGAGCCGACCTGGCCCGGCTTGAAGCCTTCGGTGACGAGCTCGTGCCCGGCCATGAGCCGGATCGTCTTGGCCATCGAGGAGGGCCCGGACGCGAGCTGCACCAGGGCGGTGACGACCTCGTAGTCGAGCGAGCGCGGGTAGACCTGGCCGACCGAGGTGAAGGCGCGGTCGAAGCCGAGGTGCCCGGCGATCCGCTGCTCGAGCTCGGTGAGCTTCTCGGCGTCGCCGCCGAGGAGGTCGAGCATGTCCTGGGCGGTGCCGACGGGGCCCTTGATGCCACGCAGGGGGTAGCGGCGCAGCAGGTCGTCGACGCGGCGGTACGCGACGAGCAGCTCGTCGGCGGTCGTCGCGAAACGCTTGCCGAGCGTCGTCGCCTGCGCGGCGACGTTGTGCGAGCGGCCGGCCATGACGAGTTCGGCGTACTCGCCCGAGAGCTTCCCGAGCCGCGCGAGCACCGCGACGGTGCGGTCGCGCACCAGCTCCAGGGAGAGCCGGACCTGGAGCTGCTCCACGTTCTCGGTCAGGTCACGGGAGGTCATGCCCTTGTGGACCTGCTCGTGCCCGGCGAGCGCGTTGAACTCCTCGATGCGGGCCTTCACGTCATGGCGCGTGACCTTCTCGCGCTCGGCGATCGAGGCGAGGTCGACGTCGTCGATGACGCGCTCGTAGTCGGCGAGGGCGGCGTCCGGCACCTCGATGCCCAGATCCTTCTGGGCCCGCAGAACGGCGAGCCAGAGCTGACGCTCCAGCTTGACCTTCTGCTCGGGCGACCAGAGGGTGGCGAGCTCGGCGGAGGCGTAACGCCCGGCGAGGACGTTCGGGATACGGGGCTTTGCAGGCGCGGCAGTCACGTGTACGGAGTTTACCTGCCGTCCGACCTGCTCTTTGACCGTCCGTACAGTCCGGAGAGCGCAGGTCATTGGAGCATCGTCCAGGGGGCTGGGCGCGGTGCGGGAGAAGACCGCGCAGTACGTCCGCCCACCCCGGAGCTCCGAGTCTTCGGACAGCACGCGGGCCAGAGACTCGTGCGCCGACGTGCGCAGCGACAAGAGGCCGGGAAGCGGCTGCTCCGGCCCGTACGCGGGGTCGCCCCGAGCCGCTCACCGGACCGAGGCACATGACCCACGCCACTACCCAACTCGCCCTCCGGGCCCACCGATGGCGGGCGGGCCGCCCGGGCGTGCTCCGGCTCCTGGTGATCCACGTACGTCTAGGCTTCGACGTATGGAGCAGCGCGAGATCATCCAAAGAGTCGTCGGCATCCTGACCGAGGGGATCGAGATGCGCCGACAGGTACGAGAGAACCCGGACGGCGAGGTCGAACCCAGCGGCGCGGTCGGCACGATGCTGGAGGAGATGCTGCCGCGCATCGAAATCCCCGCCGACGCCACCCCCATCGAGGTGGCCGAGGTGGTGGGCCGCGAACTGAGCCCCGTCATCGAGCAGATCACGTCGGCCTTCGCCTTCTCCTTCGCACAGCTCGCTGAGGCGCACGACGAGGGCCGCACCGATGTGACGTCGGCGGACGTGTTGCAGTCCATCGCGTTGCACTTCGAGGACGAGGTGGAGGAGTAGGAGTAGGAGTAGGAGGAGGCTGCCTCCCGGAGTCTTACGAGTCTTACGCGAACGGATCCTCGTAAGGCAGCAGATCCGGTCGCTTGGCCGGGAGGCCGTCGCCGGAGGAGCGGCCCGTGAGGCGGCGGACGATCCATGGGGCGAGGTGCTGCCTGGCGAAGCGGGCGTCCGCGATGCGGCGCGCCGTCCAGTTGGGCGGGGCGGTGGCCGGGAGCGGGGAGTTCCAGTCGTCCTCGGGGGCGTAGCCGAGCGCCTGCCACACCGCTTCCGCGACCCGGCGGTGCCCCTCGGGCGTCAGATGCAGCCGGTCCACGTCCCAGAGGCGCTGGTCGCCGAGCGCGGCCGATCCGTACAGGTCCACGACCGTGGCGCCGTGCCGCACCGCCAGCTCGTCGATGTGCGCGAAGAGCTCTTCCATCCGCGGGCGGAAACGCGCCAGCACGGGGCCGTTCCGGCCGGGGCTGCGCATCAGGACGAGTTTCTTGCACGAGGGGGCGAGGCGTTCCACCGCCTCCTCCAGGAGGTCGCGTACGCGGACCATGTCGCACTTGGGGCGCAGCGTGTCGTTGAGGCCGCCCACCAGGGTGATCACATCGGGCTGCATCGCGGCGGCGACGTCCACCTGCTCGGCCACGATCTGCCCGATGAGTTTCCCGCGCACCGCGAGGTTCGCGTACCGGAAACCGGGGGAGGCGGCAGCCATCCGGGCGGCGAGCAGATCGGCCCAGCCGCGGTAGCTGCCGTCGGGCAGCCGGTCCGACATGCCCTCGGTGAAGGAGTCGCCGACCGCGACGAGACTGGTGTAGTTGTCATTCATCTGCATGGCGGGAGCGATCGTACATGGAGCTTCGAGCCTTCGCCGTGGCGGATGCGGCCACCGTGGCGAGCTGGCCGGCCTCTGCCGGTGAGGTGGCCCTGTGGTGCGGGCTGCGGGACTTTCCAGTGGATGCGGGCGTGGTCGCCGGGTGGCAGCTGGACGGGGATGTGCGGGGGTGCGTGCTCACGGCAGGGGAGCGGCTCGTCGGCTACGGGGAGGTCTGGTGCGATGCCGAGGAGGGGGAAGCGGAGCTTGCCCGGATCATCGTCGCGCCCGGCGCCCGTGGGGAGGGCGCCGGGCGTGTGCTGGTGAGGCGGCTGGCCGAGCTGGCCCTGCGGGTCGGGTTCGCGGAGATCTTCATGCGCGTCCATCCGGGGAACTCCGCGGCCTTGCGCTGCTATCGCGCGGCCGGGTTCCGGCCGGTCGACCCCGCTCTGGCCGCGGAGTGGAACGCCCCGCAGCCCGTCAGCTACGTGTGGCTCCGGCACGCGGGCGCTGCGGCGTGAGCAGTGTCGCCACCGCGTCGAGCACCGCGTCGGCGTCCCCGGTGAGGGCGGGGGTCGCGCGGAACCGGCGGTCGGGCGTGAGGTGCCCCTCGATGCCGGGGATCGACAGGGTCCTCGGCGCGGGGCGCAGGCCCACCCGGTCGAGCACGGGGCGGAGCATCTCGACGGCGGGGGCGCCGCCGGAGGTTCCCGCGCTGTAGCTGATCAGGCCCACCGGCTTGCCCTGCCACTCCTGGTGGAGGAAGTCGATGGCGTTCTTGAGCGGGGCGCTGAAGCCGCCGTTGTACATCGGCATGACGAAGACGAAGGAGTCGGCAGCGCCGACCGTCGCGCTCCAGTTCTTGGTGTGCTGGTGGAGATAACGGCCTTCGGAAGGGTGCTCGGGTTCGTCGAGGAAGGGCAGGGCCACCTCGCCGAGATCGATCAGCGTGGGCGCGAACTCCCCGTGTACGCGGGCGCGTTCGGTCAGCCAATGGGCCAGGGGGCGCCCCGCCGACGTCGGGCGGGTGCTGGCGGAGACGATGTGCAGGCGGTGCGTGGCCATGGTCGCGGATCCCTTGGTCGTCAGGTGAGTGAGGTAGGTCAGGCGGAATCGGCTGGGTCGTCAGGTCAGGGCGTCAGGTGCGGGCGTGAGGGTGAGGTCAGGCCGAAACGGCGCAACGAGAGCTGGGTCAGCGGGCCGATGGCCACGGCGAACAGGAGCGTTCCCACGCCGACCGTGCCGCCGAGCAGCCAGCCGGCCGTGAGCACGAGGACCTCGATCGCCGTGCGCGCGGCCCGGATCGAGATGCCGCGCCGCGCGAGGCCGGTCATCAGGCCGTCACGGGGGCCGGGGCCGAGCCCCGCTCCCACGTACAGTCCGGTCGCCACCGCGTTGAGCGCGATGCCCGCGAGGAGCAGCGGCACACGCACCGCGATGTCGCCGGGCGAAGGCAGCACGGCGAGTGCCGCGTCGGCGACCAGGCCGACGACCAGGACGTTGCTGACCGTCCCGATGCCCGGACGCACGCGCAGCGGTATCCAGGCGAGCAGGACCAGGACGCCGACGCCGTTCACCACCCAGCCGAAGGGCAGGCCGGAGCTGCGCGCCAGGCCTTGGTGGAGGACGTCCCACGACGAGACGCCCAGGCCCGCGTCGATCATCAGGGCGAGGCTGACGCCGAACAGGACGAGGCCCACGAACAGCCGCGAAAGGCGGCGCGTCATTCCGGACGTCGACGCTGGGGCAGTGGTCACGGCGACAGCACCACCCTCTGTCTCCAGCCGGTCAGGGCTACCTAGTTGACGTGTCACCTATGACTCTAGGCGATGTAGGTGACGTGTCAACCGTTGGTGGGTAGGGTGGATCCGTGAACCAGGACCCACGGTGGCTGACGGATCGCGAGCAGCGCGCCTGGCAGGCGTACCGGCGGATGACGCTGTTGCTCAACGCCCAGCTGGCGCGCGACCTCGCCAAGGACAGCGGCCTCTCCGAGCCCGACTACGACGTGCTGTCCAACCTGGGCGCGAGCCCCGGTCACCGCCGCCGGATCACCGAACTCGCGGACCGGATGCTCTGGTCCAGAAGCCGTATGTCCCACCACCTGGCCCGCATGCAGCAGCGCGGTCTCGTCGTGCGCGAGGAGTGCGAGACCGACGGCCGGGGTGCTCTCGTCGCGCTGACGGACAAGGGGGTGCGCACCATCGAGGCCGCGGCCGTGCCGCACGTCGAGTCCGTGCGCAGGCACTTCGTGGATCTCCTGACCCCGGAGCAGATCGAGGCGTTCGCCGGGATCGGGGAGACCGTCGTGGAGCGTCTTACTGGCCCTGGGGAGTAGCTTCCGGGTCGATCGACGTACGGCCGACCAGCCGTTCGTAGCGTTGCCGGGCCGCCTGCGGGGTGCCGAGGCTGAGCCCGAAGGCGATCTCCGGCCAGGTCATGCCGCGACCGCGCGCCATCTGCAGGAGCCCGGCCTCCACTTCGTCCATCTCGCCGCGCGCCGCCGGCATGAGCGTCAGCGCCGCGGTGATGTCCGCGTGGCGCTCCGCGATACGGCGAGGGGGTTCAGCCCAGCCCAGCCCAGCCTGGCCTGGCTCAGCCCGGCCTGGCCCAGTCCATCCCGACCCAGTCCGGTCGCCGGTCGAGGTGTCGTATGAAACGGTAGAAAATGTCCTAAATGCCAATACTGGCTTGGCGAACCTGGTGAGAGGGGAATCGCATGTCATCGAAGCGACGCCGCAAGAAGAAGGCGCGCCGCAAGCACGCGGCCAACCACGGCAGCCGTCCCCAGTCCTGATCACCGACCGCGCACCGGTTTCTGTGTGATCCCGTGAACACCCTTGCCACCTGTGTCAACGGGTGAACAATGGTGCAATGTTGGAGCTGTTGCGAGAAGTCGGCGTGGAACTGCCGGGCGGCGCTGGACTGTTGAAGTTCGGGATGACACCCGGCGAGGTCCTGGAACTGCTGCCGCCCGACAGGGTCACGCACCACCGGCAGTGCATGGGGCTGACCCTGGACCAGTACGCGGAGCTTCGGCACGCGCACGACGCCTGGCTCGGCGGCCTCCTCTTCGAACCGGACTGGAGCTTCGACGCCGAACTCGACGGCGTCGTCCTGGGATTCGGCGGTGGCGGGCCCGGGGCCACGGACCGGCTCGCCCGCGTGGAGATCCAGGCGCGGCCCCAGGTGGACGGCCCGGAGTCGACTCCCGTGGCCTGGGACGACATCGACCTGTTCGGCTATCCCGCCGCGGAGATCGCGGCCGTGCTGCCCGGGATCCCCGCGCCCGGCGGCCCGCCGCCGGCCGAGATGGCGGTGGACGAGCTGGGCCTGCGCCTCTCACGGGCCACGCCGACGGCGGAGCACTGGGAGCGGGTGACCCTGGTCGGTCCTGGATCCGGTAGTTGGGGCGCCTGCTGTGCGGGCGGGCTCGCCTGTGCCGAGCAGGGGGACGGCCTCGTGGGGATCATGTACTGAGCTGCGGCCGCGCGCCGTGGACGTCGACGGCGTCCTGGTCAGCGGTGCGTCGCGGATGCCGCCGCGTGCGCCTCGGCCCGCAGGACTTCGGCGTCGGGCTGTTCGCTCGCCCAGGCGACATGGCCGTCGGGGCGGATGAGCGCGGCACGCACGGTGGACCAGGCGGGGCGTGGGTCGGGCCGGTGTGCGGTATGCGTGATGACGTGGGGGGTGGAGGTCGGTGCCGGGGTGCCGGTGAAGTGCAGCAGGACGTGGCGGCCGGTCCGGAGCAGCGTGAAGAGGTCTGTGCTGTCGGAGAGTTCGAGGTTGGGTGCGCGGTGACCGGTCAAGGGGTGGTGATGTGCGGGGCCCGGGTAGGTGACGGCCAGTGCGGAGAGCCGTTCGGCCAGGCGTCGGGAGAACTCGGGCACGGTGGCGATGAGTTGGCTCAGGAGTGCGCGCAGATCCTGGCCCTCCGCCGAGTAGGCGTTCATCAGTGCCGTCTGGGCGCGGGTGCTGCGCAGTAGGTCGGCGCCGACCGGGTGGCGTTCGGCGTGGTAGCTGTCCAGGAGTCCCGCGGGGGCGGTGCCTGCCACGGTGGCGGCCAGCTTCCAGCCGAGGTTCGTGGCGTCCTGGATGCCGACGTTGAGGCCCACGCCTCCGGCCGGGTAGTGCATGTGCGCCGCGTCGCCCGCGAGGAGGACGCGGCCCCTGCGGTACTCGGCGGCCTGGCGGGTGGCGTTGCCGAACCGGGAGAGCCAGCTCGGGTCGCGCATGCCGAAGTCACTGCCGGTGATCCGGGTCACCTTGGCGCGCAGCACGTCGAGGGTGAGTTCGCCGGGGTGGCCGGTAGCGGTACCGTCCGGGTCGCCGCCGACGATCCGGTGGATGCCGCCAGGCAGCGGGACGATCATGACGCCGCCGGTCGGGCCTGACATGGCCGACACCGCTTCCCGCGGCGGGTTGTCCAGGACGACGTCGCCCAGGAAGCCCCAGGTGGTGGCGTCGTTGCCCGGGAAGTCGATGCCCGCCGCCTCGCGCACGGTGCTCCGGGTGCCGTCGCAGCCGACGAGGTAGTCGGCGCGCAGTGTGTACGGGCCGTCGGGGCCGGTTGCCTCGACGCTCACCCCGTCTTCGTCCTGGGCGAGTCCGGTCACTTGGTGCCCGCGCCGGATCGTGGCTCCGGCCGCATGCGCGTGCTCCTCAAGGAGCTCCTCGGTGCGGGCCTGCGGCAGGGCGAGTGTGAAGGGGTAGGGAGTGTCGAGGACCCCGAAGTCCATCCGGTCGTCGAGCCCGCCGAAGTGGCCGCTGGGGATGCGCCGACCCTCCGTGAGGAAAGGCTCCAGCACTCCGCGAGTGGCCAGGGCCTCCAGTGTGCGCGGATGGATGGTGAGGGCCTTGGAGTGGGGATCCCGCTCGCGGCGGGTTTCCAGGACGGTGACGGGCGTCCCGCCAAGCCGCAGTTCGGCGGCCAGCCACAGCCCGGTGGGGCCGCCTCCTGCGATGACTACGTGCTCGTGCTCCATGGCAGCTCCTCAGGAATGTCTTGGTCAGTGACCAAGACGGGGTGTGCCCAGTAGACTAGGTCGGTGACCAAGAAGCAAGCGGAGGATCTCGCCCGGACCCGGCTCGACCCCGCAACGGTGGTGCGAGCGGCCCTGGAACTGCTGGAGGAGAAAGGAGCGGACGGGCTCTCGATCCGCGGCATCGCGGACCGGCTCGGCGTCCGGATGAACACGGTGCTCTGGCATGCGAAGAGCAAGGCGCGGCTGTCGGAGTTGATGGCGGACGCGATCGTGGCCGGGGCGTCGGTGGACGGACTGCCCGAGCCCTGGGAACCACGGGTCCGCGAACTGCTCCACCGCTACCGCCGCGCCCTGCTGGCCCACCGGGACGGGGCCAGGATCGTGGCAGGTACGTACGCTGCCGAACCCGCCACACTCCGCTTCGCCGACCTGATGACCGAGGCGCTGCTGACCGGCGGTCTCGCGGAACGCGAGGCGGTCTGGACCGGCTGGAGCCTTGTCTACTTCGCCTTGGGGCTGGCGCAGGAGGAACAGGCGCTTCCTGACGCGATGGGTCCTGCGTTCGCACGACGGCTGGACACGGGCGAATACCCCTCACTATCCCGAGCCGCCGCGTACTTCGAGGACACCTCCTTCGACGAGCGCTTCGACTACGGACTCTCCCGCATCCTGGGGGCAGGCTGACCAGCAGGATTCACCTGGTCTGCGACGCCGCCCCCGCCAAGCGACTACGCCCGAGTCCCGCCCCCGCCCGCCCCCTCCAGCGCCGCAAGGATCCAACTCCTCGACTCCGCAGGGTCGATGACCGCGTCGATCTCCAGCGCCGCCGCGGCGTTCACCGCCTTGCCGTGCTCGTACAACTCCGCGACATGGGCGTCGAACACCCGTCGGCGCTCCTCGGGATCGGCGATCGCGGCCAGCTCCTTGCGGTAGCCCAGACGGACGGCGCCCTCCAGTCCCATCCCCCCGAACTCGCCGCTGGGCCACGCCGCCGTGGCCACGGGCGCGCGGGTGGAGCCGCCCATCATGGCCATCGCGCCGAGCCCGTACGCCTTGCGCAGCACCAGGCTCACCAGGGGCACGCGCAGCTGGGCGCCGGTCACGAAGAGCTGGGAGAAGTGCCGTACGGTGGCGGTCCGTTCGGCGTCCGGGCCGACCATGAAACCCGGTGTGTCGCAGAGCGAGACGACGGGGAGCCCGAACGCGTCGCACAGCCGCAGGAAGCGTTCCGCCTTGTCCGCCGCGTCGCGGTCGATCGCCCCGCCCAGGTGCCCTGGATTGTTGGCGAGCAGCCCCATCGGCCGGCCCTCGACGCGGACGAGAGCCGTGACGATGCCGACGCCAAAGCCGCGCCGCAGTTCAAGGACCGAGTCCGTGTCCGCGATGCCCTCGATCGCGGCCCGCACGTCATAGGCGCGACGCCGGTTCTCCGGAACCGCGTGCCGCAGCAGCCGCGGATCCGGCGCCTCCCAACTGCGGCCCGCCCCAGGGGCGTACAAGAAGTCGCCGTGCGAGAAGTAGGCAAGGTACTTCCGCGCCACCCGCACCGCCTCGCCCTCGTCCGCCACCGCGATGTCCACGACGCCGTTCGGCACCTGGACGGACAGCGGGCCGACCTCCTCGGGGCGGTACACGCCGAGGCCGCCGCCCTCGATCATCGCGGGGCCGCCCATGCCGATGCTCGCCTCCGGAGTCGCGATCACCACGTCGCAGCAGCCGAGCAGGGCGGCATTGCCCGCGAAGCAGCGCCCCGACGCGATGCCCACCAAGGGGACTCGGCCGCTCAGACGGCCCATCTGATGGAACGTCGTCACGTCGAGCCCGGCGACGGACGTCGTGTCGGTGTCCCCGGGGCGTCCGCCGCCGCCCTCCGCGAACAGCACCACGGGCAGCCCGCGTACCTCCGCCAGCTGGAGCATCCGGTCCGTCTTGCGGTGGTTCTGCAGGCCCTGGGTGCCGGCCAGCACGGTGTAGTCGTACGACATCGCCACGCACCGCACGCCGTCGATCCGCCCCGTGCCGGTGACCATGCCGTCGGCGGGCGTCGACGCGATCAGGTCGTCGAGGGAGCGGCGGCGGCGCTGTGCGGCGATCGCGAGGGCGCCGAATTCCGTGAACGTGCCGTCGTCGCACAGGTCCTGGATGTTCTCGCGTGCCGTGCGGCGCCCGATGCGGTGGCGCTTGGCGACGGCGTCGGGGCGGTGCTCGTCCAGGCCGAACGCGTGCCGGGCCAGGGTCTCGGCCAGGTCGGGGCGGATGGTGTCCGGGTCGGCGGTCTCCTCGGCGTGTGCCGTGGGCCCTTCGCCCGCGGCCGAGGCGTCCACCGTCACCAAGGGGTGGCCCTCCGCCGCCGTGTCGCCCACGCGCGCGTGCAGGGCGGTCACGGTTCCGGAGGCGTCCGCGCGCAGCACGTGCTCCATCTTCATCGCTTCGAGCACGAGCAACTGCTGTCCCGCCGCCACCTGTTCGCCCACCGCCACATCGACGCTGACGACCGTCCCCGTCATGGGGGCGGTGATCGGCGCATCGCCCGCGAGTGCCTGCGGCGGCACCTGGGGAGGCTCTTCGGGCAGCAGCTCCGCCATGTGCTCGGCCACGAAGTCCGTGTGTGCGCCGCCCGCGGTGAACCCCGGGTGGGCGAGCAGCGCGCGGAGCAGCGGAATTCCGGTGTGTACGCCCTCGACGGCGAAGTCCGCGAGCGCGCGCGACGCGCGTTCGCAGACCGCCGCGAAGTCCCCGTGCGGCGCGTGTGTGATGACCTTCGCGAGCAGCGAGTCGTAACGCGCCCCGATCTCCGTGCCGTTGCGTGCCGCGGTGTCCACGCGCACCCCCGGGCCCGTCGGCACGTCGAAGCGGGTGAGCGTGCCCGTGGAGGGGAGCGCGGTGCCGTCGGCCGTCGGCGACTCGGCGTTGACGCGCGCCTGGAGGGCGTATCCGCGGGGCTCGGGCGGAGGGCCCGAGAGGCCGAGTGACGCGAGCGAATCGCCTGTGGCCAGGCGCAGTTGCGTCACGACGAGGTCGACGCCCGTCACCTCCTCTGTGACCGTGTGCTCGACCTGGAGGCGCGGGTTGGCCTCGATGAAGTGGAACTCCGAGCCGTGGAGCAGGAACTCGAAGGTGCCGAGGCCCACGTAGCCGCACGCGCGGGCCATGCGGAGGGCGGCGGACAGGATCTGCTCCCGGACGGCCGCGGGGAGTGCGGGCGCCGGAGCGATCTCGACGAGCTTCTGGTGGCGGCGCTGGGCGCTGCAGTCGCGTTCCCAGAGGTGGGTGACCTCGCCGGACGCGTCGCCCAGGATCTGGACCTCGACGTGGCGGGCGCCGGTCAGCAGCTCCTCCACGTACAACTCCGCACGCCCGAAGCCTTGCAGGGCTTCGGAGCGGCAGCGCTCCCAGGCCTCCGCCAGCGCGTCCGGTTGCCGCACAGCCCGCATGCCGCGCCCGCCTCCGCCACCGACGGCCTTCACCATCACCGCGCCCGAAGGACCGAGCCCGGCAAGGAAATCGGCGGCCTCGGCCAGGCTCGTCGGTCCCTGGGTGCCCGCCAGGACGGGCACCCCGAGCCGCTCGGCGAGCGCACGCGCCCGGCCCTTGTCCCCGAACAGGCCGAGCACCTCGGGTGAAGGCCCCACGAACCGCAGTCCGGCCTCCGCGCACCGCGCCGCGAAGTCCGCGTCCTCGCTCAGGAAGCCGTAGCCGGGGTGGAGCAGTTCGCATCCGGACCGCCGGGCCGCTGCGAGCACCGCGTCCGCGTCCAGATACGCGGCCGGACCCGTGCCGCCCAACGGCTGTGCCTTGTCGGCGAGTTGGACGTGCCGCGCGGCGGCGTCGTCCTCGGCGTACACGGCGACGGTCCGCAGTCCGGCCTCCGCGGCGGCCTGCAGAACGCGGACGGCGATCTCCCCGCGGTTCGCGACGAGCACGGCGGCAGCACCCATGAAGCCCTCCTGGAGCCCTCCTGAAGTATCCGGCGCCGCCATGCTCATTGACATTGGCGTCAACGTCAATAAGCTCGCCGCGTGGCACGACATCAGCAGCCCTGGGCGACCCGCACAGCCCGCGACCGCACCGACGCCCCGGCCCACGGGCGGCTCCTTGACGCCGCCGAGGCCGTCTTCGCGCGGCGCGGGTACGGGGCGACGACGATCGCCGACATCACGGCGGAGGCGGAGGTCTCGCGGGCAGGCTTCTATGTGTACTTCGCGTCCAAGGAGGAGATCTTCCGCGTCCTCGCGGTGCGCGTACGGGACGCGTTCCTCGCCGCGCAGGACGTGCCGGGCGTCGACCGGGACGACGCCCGTGAGGTCGTCGCGGCCTCCACCGCCGCCTTCATTGCCGCGTACGCCCGACACCTGCCGCTGCTCAGGCTGTTGGAGCAGCAGGCGCAGACCGACGACGACGTGCGCGCACTGTGGGAGGAGACCCAGGAGCGCCCCGTCCACCGCTCCGCCCGCTACATCCGGCGGCTCGCGGCCGAGGGCAAGGCCCGGCCCGTCGCCGATCCGCTCGCCGTGGCCCGCGCGGTCGGCGGCATGAGCATCCAGTTCGCCCGGCTCACGGCGGCCGCCCCGGAGACGTACGAGGCGGCCGTGCGCGATGTGACCGCCATGTTCCTGCACCTGCTCGGAGTCGATCCCCCACGCTGAGGAGCCGCCCCCATGCGTACAGATGACCAGCCGCTGCCTCCTGGTGACCGGCCGCTGCGTTTGCGAGTCGAGGACCAACTACGCGACCTGCGGGCCCGCCAGGACGGGGCGCGGCGCGGACGCCAGCAGGACACCGCGGAGCACCGCGCGGGAGTGCGCACCGTGCCGGGGCATGTGGAGCACTGGGCGCGGACCGCGCCGGACAGGGCCGCGCTGGTCTTCGGCGACGAGGTCATCTCGTACCGCCAACTCGACGAGCTCACCGACCGGTTGGCGGGCTGGCTCGACGCGCGGGGTGTGCGGCCCGGTGACCGGGTGGGCGTGCAGCTGCCCAACTGCCCGCAGTTCGTGATCGCGATGCTCGCCGTGCTGCGGGCCGGCGCGGTGCACGTGCCGGTGAACCCGATGTTCCGCGCGGCGGAGCTGAGCCATGAACTGCGGGACGCCGGGCCCGAGATCGTCGTCACGCACAGCTCACTGGTGGGGCTGCTCGACGAGGTGCGCGCGGGGACGGCCGTACGGGAGGTCCTCGTCGCCGACGACAGCGCGGCCTGGGATGCCGCCGTCGGTCACGCGCCGCTCGGCCGGACGGCCGACGACCTGGACGCGCTCGCCGCCCTCAACTACACCGGCGGCACCACCGGAATGCCCAAGGGCTGCGAGCACACCCAGCGGCACATGGTCTACACGGCCACCGCGCTCGACAACGGCCGCGGGCCACGGCCGTCGGACGACGGCATCGTCTCGCTCTGCTTCCTGCCGGTCTTCTGGATCGCGGGGGAGAACCTCGGGATCCTCGCCCCGCTCGTCTCCGGCGGCACCAGCGTGCTGCTGCCCCGCTGGGACCCGGCCGCCGTGCTCGCGGCGGTCGCGCACCACAAGGTCACCACCATGGCGGGAACGGTCGAGAACTACCTCGAACTCCTCGCCCACCCCGACTTCGCGCGCCACGACCTGAGTTCGCTGACGTCCCCGCTCACCGTGTCCTTCATCCGCGGACTCACTCCCGAACTGCGGGCCCGCTGGCGCGCGGCCGTCGGCGCGGACAGCGTGCTGCGCGAGGCGTCGTACGGAATGACCGAGACCCACACCAGTGACACCAACACGCTCGGCTTCCAGGACGGCGACCACGACCTGTCGGGCGACGCGACGTTCTGCGGCCTTCCCGTGCCCGGTACCGACGTCCTGATCCTCGACTTCGCGACCGGCGAACCGCTGCCGATCGGGGAGCCCGGCGAGATCACGGTCAGCGGCCCCTCGGTCCTCACCCGCTACTGGCGGGCCCCCGAGGCGACGGCGGCCGCCCTGCGCGACGGCCGGCTGCACACCGGCGACATCGGGCGCCTGGACGAGGACGGCTGCCTGCACTACCTGGGCCGCGACAAGGACATGATCAAGGTCAAGGGCATGAGCGTCTTCCCCGCCGAGGTCGAGACCCTGCTCGCCCGCCACCCCGATGTCGTCGCCGCGGCCGTCGTGGCCGTGGAGGACGCGGAGACGGGCCAGCGGCCTCATGCGTACATACGCACGGTGGCGGGCAGTGCGGTCACGGCGCAGGAGCTGCGGACCTGGGCCGCGGCCTCCATGGCGACGTACAAGGTGCCCGTGGTGGAGATCCTGGACGAGCTGCCCCTCACGGCGACCGGCAAGATCAAGAAGACGGAACTGGCGGAACGAGCCGCGGCGACGGCTGCGCCTACGCGTCCGGCGACACCTACGGTCGCGACACCGACGCCAGGTAGTCCCAGGCCGCCCGCGCGGTGAACTCGGCCTGTCCGCCCCGCAGCAGCAGATCCGCCGCGGTGAACGCGGGTGCGTCCGCGTGGGCGGTGACGTAGGGGATCGCGATGCAGCGCATGCCCGCCGCGTGCGCCGCCGTCGCGCCCGGGGCGGCGTCCTCCAGGACCACGCAGGCGGCCGGTTCGGCGCCGAGGAGCGCGGCGGCGGCCAGGAAGACGTCGGGCGCGGGCTTGCCCCGCGCGACCTCGTCGGCGGAGACGACGCTGGTCAGGAGAGTGTCGAGGCCGGTGCCCGCGAGGATCGCGTCGATGGCCGCCCGCGAGGACCCGGAGGCCACGGCCATCGGCACCCCCGCTCCGTGCAGCTGCTCCACGAGCTTCCGCATCTCCGGGAAGACGTGCGTGTCGGCGCGGGCGAGCGCGAGATAGCGCCGGTCGAGTTCGGTGAGCAGCTCGGCCACCGGTACGCCGATGCCGTACCGGTGCTTCCAGGTGGCGAGGGTCTCCTGGGTGCCGATGCCCACGTACTGCTCGTTGTCGGCCCAGGTGTACTCGACGCCGTGCTCGGCCAGCAGCTCGCGCGAAGCCTCGTAGTAGTTCGGCTCGCTGTCCACGAGTGTGCCGTCGAGATCGAAGATGACCGAGATGGTGCCGAGGTTGCTCATGCCCTCCAGCATGCCAAAGCCGCAGATCACCGCCGCACGGGCACCAGGATCACTTCTGCGCCGCGGAGGCCCGCCCGATCGACTCGACGAGCGGCAGCAGCCGGTGCGGGACACGCTCGCGCAGGGCCATCTCCGTACGGGTACGGACAACGCCCGGCATCTGGATCAGCTGCTGGACGACATCTTCCAGGTGGCCGTTGTCCCGTGCGACCACGCGGGTCAGGAGATCGCCGCCACCGGTGATCGAGAAGGCCTCGATGATCTCCGGCACGGCGGCGAGCGCATCGCCCACCTCGTCCAGATGCCCCTGAGTGACCTCGATGTGCACGAAGGCGAGCACGGGATGCCCGAGCGCGGCAGGAGACAGGGACGGCCCCGTCCCGGTAATGACTCCATCCCGCTCAAGCCGGTCGAGCCGGGCCTGCAGGGTGCCACGAGCGACACCGAGCACACGCGCGTACTCACGGACACTGGTGCGGGGCTGCTCCAGGAGGAGACGCAGGATGCGGGTGTCGAGTTCGTCGACGGCCATGGTGCGGGGGCTCCCGGGTACGAGGGATGAACCTCGTGACTGTACCAACGGAACCGTGCGGGCAGCCCGAGGCGGCCGGTCTGACCTGCGGATACCAAACCGGTGCCGCCTCACGCCTCAGCTGCCGTCGGCCCTCCGCTGAACCGCTCGTACCGCCTCGATCAGCGCGGTGACCCCCCGCTCGGCCTTGTTCCGGGGGCAGCCCACGTTCAGGCGTAGGTGGCCGGGGGAGCCGTATGGGGTGCCCGGCATGATGGCCACCTTTTGTGTCTCGACGAGTTCGCGCTGTAGCGCTTCGTCGTCCACTCCCAGGGGGCGGACGTCGATCCAGGCCAGGTAGCCGGCCTGGGGTGGAGTCCAGTTCAGGGGTGGGAACGCCTTGTTGAGGTGGTCGGCGACCAGTTGGAGGTTGCCGTGGAGGTAGGTGCCGAGGGCGTTCAGCCAGGGCTCTCCCTCTCGGTAGGCCGCGATGTGTCCGACCAGTGACAGCACCGCCGGGGACGACAGGCCGTCGGCCTCCTTGAGGTGGCGCAGGTACGCCTCGCGTGTGGCGCGGTCGCCGATGATTCCGTAACTGCCGGTCAGGGCAGGGATGTTGAAGGACTTGGACGCCGACGTCACCACCGCCCACCGCTCGTCGGGGCCGCCGTGCAGGGCCCAGGGGCGGTGGACGTACGGCGGGTGCGCGAGGTCCGAGTGGATCTCGTCGCTGATCACCGCGACGCCGTACCGCGCGCACAGTCCCGCGATGCGGTTCAGTTCCGCCTCCGTCCACACGTGGCCCGTGGGGTTGTGGGGCGAGCACAGGAGCAGGACCGACGTGTCGGGCAGCGCGAGCAGCCGTTCCAGTGCGGCCCAGTCGCCGAGCGGGCAGCCGAGCAGGCGTCGCTCGTTCGCGGCGACGGTCTTGGGGAACGCGTCGTACGTGGGGGTGTGGACCACGACGCCGTCGCCGGGGGCCGACCACAGTCCCAGGAGCCGGGCGATCTGGTAGATCACGGACGGGCCGTAGACGATCGACTCCGGGGCCACCTCGGTGGCGTGGCGCGTGCCGTACCAGTCGACGATCGCCGAGAGGAAGTCGTCCTGGCGCCAGCGGGAGTAGCCGAGCACGCCGTGATCCAGGCGGCCGCGCAGTGCGGACAGGACCTCGGGTGCCGTCTCGAAGTCCATGTCCGAGATGGTGAAGGGCAGGAGGCCGGGGACGCCGAAGCGGTCCTCCACGTAGTCCCACTGCGTGCACCAGGTGCCGTGCCGGTCCACGGGGGTGTCGAAGTCGAAGGCGTCGCCGGACTCGTCGGTGTGTGACGGGTGGTGCACTGCTCAGCCCACCCCTACCAGCGACGCGATCGCGTCCTTCACCGACTGCACCTGCGGGCCGATGATGACCTGCACGTTGTGCGCGTCGAGCTTGATGACGCCGACCGCGCCGAGCTTCTTGAGGCGGGCCTCGTCGACCTGTTCGGCGTCCGCGACCGTCATGCGCAGGCGCGTGATGCAGTTGTCGAGGGACTGGATGTTCTCGGCGCCGCCGATCGCCTTCAGGATCGCCACCGCGTCGTACTTTCCGGCGATCAGCTCGCGCGGAGCCTCCTCGGTGCCAGATTCCTCGGCCGCGACCGGGTCGGAGCCCTCGGCGTCGGCCTCCTCCGCCGCCGGCTCGTCGCGGCCCGGCGTCTTGAGGTCGAAACGGACGATGGCCCAGCGGAAGAGGAAGTAGTACACGGCGAACCACACCGCCGCGATGACGGGGATCAGGTACCACTTCGTGGTCGTGCCCTGCAGGACGCCGAAGACGAGCCAGTCGATGACGTTGCCGTCCGTGTTGCCGATGAACACCCCGAGCACGGCGGCGGTCAGGAACCCGAGGCCGACAAGGACGGCGTGGATCAAGTACAGCCACGGCGCGATGAACAGGAACAGGAACTCCAGCGGTTCCGTGATGCCGCCGACCACGCAGGCGACGACGCCGGAGATCAGGAGTGCCTTGATCTCGGGGCGCATCTTCTTGTTCGCGCAGTGGTACATCGCCAGGGCCGCGCCCGGCAGTCCGCCCAGGTAGACCGCCATCTTGCCCTGGGACAGGAAGTGGGTGGCGTCGGTGACCGCTTCGTTGGGCGCGTGGGAGCAGTTGAGCTGCGCGTAGAAGAGGTTGAGCGCGCCGGAGACGTTGTCCCCGCACACCGCGCCGGAGCCGCCCACGTCCGTGAAGCGGAACATCGCGACGAGGATGTGGTGCAGGCCGATCGGGCGCAGCAGCACCTCGCCCATGCCGAAGAAGAACGGGCCGAAGACGCCCGCGTGACCGATCGCGCGCCCGAGGTCGGTGATCCAGCCGTTGAACGTCGGCCACACCAGCGGGATCAGCAGGCCGAGCAGGCTGAGCGTGAGCGTGGAGATGATCGGTACGAACCGCAGCCCGCCGAAGAACGCGAGCGCGTCCGGCATCCGCTGGCCGCGGAAGCGCCGGTGCAGGACGCTGACAACGATGCCAACGGCCACGGCACCGAGCAGTCCCGTGTCGATGGACTGGATCCCGATGACGTCGGCGATGCCGTAATGGGCGATGGCATCGTTGTCATCGAAGTCGACGCCCTTGGCGGTGAGGTAGAAGTTCACCGCCAGGTTCATCGCGGCGAACCCGACGAAACCGGAGAACGCCGCCACGCCCTTGTCCTCGCGGGCCAGGCCCAGCGGGATGGCTATCGCGAACATCACGGGGAGGAACTTGAAGGCGACGAGGCCGGTGCTGGCCATCCACGTGAAGACGAGGTGGAAGCCTTCGCCCTGGAGGAAGGTCAGGTTGTCGGTGACGGCCTCGCTGGAGAGCGACGAGCCGATGCCCAGCATGATCCCGCAGAACGCGAGCAGGGCCACCGGGAGCATGAACGTCTTGCCGAGGCCCTGGAGGAATTCCCAGAGCGCGGACTTGGTCTTCTGCATGTGTGGGGGTCTTTCGGGCCTGAGCGGAGGCGTGCAATGACCGGCCCACGGGCGCGCGGGCCAGGACGGTGGCCGGTCACACACCGCACGCAGGGATCGCCTGCTGACCGGCGTGGCAGGTCCGTCGATCCACGCCGAAGGTCGATCGATCCGCCCGGACGGATGAGATCACAGCAGCTCGGGCGCTGTCCATGGGGGCAAGCGGCCCGCGCAACGCCTCAGGCGTCCCGCATCCGCGGCACCGCCCCACCCGCGACGAGCGCCGCGCCCGCGTACGCGGCGAGCACCCCGATCCCCGCCCACGGTCCGATCGGCAGCTGGTCCAGGTCGACGGTCGCCTGGATCGCGAGCCCGGCCGTCGCGGGGGCCGCCCGCCGTGCCCGCCGTCGGCGCCGAGCGCTTCCTGGCCATCGGCGACACCGCCCGCGCGGCCCTGACGCGTCTCCTCGCTGACGTGCAGCCGCCCGGCGATCTCCATCTGGCGGTGGTCGCGGCGTACGAATCGGGGCTCGTGGTGCCGAGGGCAGGGTCCTGAGCCCAGGCCCGGGGCCTGACTGCGCGCCCGCCGTACACCGCCCGTCCGCCGTAGACTGGAAGGGCGGCAATGTGCATGACGGCGTGACTCGATCATGAACGCACGCATCGAGGACTACGCCCTCATCGGTGACCTGGAATCCGCTGCCATGCTCGGCACGGACGGGTCGATCGACTGGCTCTGCCTGCCGCGCTTCGACTCACCGGCCTGTTTCGCCGCGCTGCTCGGCACGGCGGACAACGGATTCTGGCGGGTTTCCCCCGTCGGCGCAGGCCCGTGCGACCGGCGGGCCTACCGCCAGGACACCCTGGTCATGGATTCCCACTGGGAGTGCCCGGCCGGTGCCGTTCGCGTCACGGACTTCATGCCGCCCCGCGCGCAGCTGCCCTGCATCGTGCGCGTCGTCGAGGGCCTCTCCGGCGCCGTGGCGATGCGCAGCGAACTGCGGCCGCGCTTCAACCAGGGCCGTGTCGTCCCGTGGGTGCGGACCCAGGAGCACTGCACGGTCGCCGTGGCCGGGCCGGACGCACTCTGGCTGAGCGCCGACGGCCCGATGGAGATACGCGGCGGCGACCACACCGCCTCCACCGTCCTTGACTTCACCGTATCGGCGGGCCAGCGCCTCACGCTTCAGCTCGTGTGGGCGCCCTCGCATCTGCCCGATCCGCCCGCGCCCCTGAGCGTCCCGGCGGAGACGGCGCTCAAGGCGACCGGCGACTTCTGGCGGCGCTGGACGGCCCAGTGCCGCTACCAGGGCCCCTGGCGGGAGGCCGTCACCCGCTCGCTGATCACGCTGAAGGCCCTCACCTACGCGCCCACGGGCGGCATCGTCGCGGCACCGACGACTTCCCTGCCCGAGTGCGTCGGCGGCGAGCGCAACTGGGACTACCGCTTCTGCTGGCTGCGCGACTCCACGCTGACCCTGTCCGCCCTGCTGCGCAGCGGCTACCGGGACGAGGCCACGGCCTGGCTCGACTGGCTGGTGCGTGCCGTGGCCGGTGACCCCGCCGATCTCCAGGCGGTGTACGGGGTGGAGGGACAGCGGCGGCTGCCGGAGGCCGAGGCGCCGTGGCTGCCCGGGTACGAGGGGTCGCGGCCCGTACGGTTCGGGAACGCCGCGGTCGATCAGCTCCAGCTCGACGTCTACGGCGAGGTTCTCGACACGCTCTACCTGTCCCTGCGGGCGGGCATTCCGATGCAGCCCCATCTGTGGAGCCTGGTGGAATCACTGATGAGCCATCTGCAGGAGCACTGGCGGGAACCGGATCAGGGCCTGTGGGAAGTCCGGGACTCCCGGCGGCAGTTCGTCCACTCCAAGGTCATGTCGTGGGTCGCCGCCGACCGTGCCCTGCGCATGGGTGAGCTGCTCGGCAGGGACGAGTCCGCGGGGGAGTGGCGCGCCATGCGGGACGCGGTCCACCGGGAGGTGTGCCACGAGGGGTGGGACGACGGACGGAGGTCGTTCGTGCAGTCCTACGGATCGCCCGTCCTTGACGCATCGGCCCTGCTGATCCCCAAGGTCGGCTTCCTGCCCGCCGACGACGTGCGCGTGCGCGACACCGTCCGGGCGATGGAGGCACTGGACCACCACGGATTCGTGCGGAGGTACGCGTACGACGGCGGGGGCACGCACGACGTGGACGGCATGCGTGGATCCGAGGGCACGTTCGTGGCGTGTTCGCTCTGGTACGCCGACGCGCTTGCGGCGACCGGCCACCTCCGTCAGGCGCGCGAGACCTTCGAGCGCGTCCTGGACGTCCGCAACGACGTGGGCCTGCTCGCGGAGCAGTGGGATCCGGTCGGCCGTCGCCAACTGGGCAACGCACCCCAGGCGTTCAGCCACATCGCGCTGGTGGAGACGGCGTTCGCACTCCAGGAGGCGGGCGCCTGAGCAGCGAGGTCACGCACCGCGCCTCGCCGCCGTCAGGAGCACCATTCCGGAGTCCCCGTAGTCCGGCAGCGTCGGGTCGGCGTCGATCCTCGTGACCGTGAGGTGCTCGGTGAGCGGCGCGAAGACCTCGGTGACGACGGCCGGGTTCACCGGGCAGCCGGGCCAGCGCGACGCGGGCCCGATGCGGTACGTCGGCATGTTCTCCATGAACGCCGCGACGAGATGGCCGCCCGGCGCGACGGAGCGCACGAAGCGGTGGCAGAAGTCCGTGAACTCCGTGAAGTCCTCGGTGACGCCCTCGGCCACGAAGTTCATCGACGCGATGTCGTACGTGCCGGGCGGCAGCGCCCGGATGTCGCCGTGCACCACGCGCACACCCGCGAGCGCCTCCACAAGCGTCGGGGGCAGATCGGGGTTGAGGCGGCGACACAGCGCGTGGAACGGCAACCAGCTCTCGTCCGGCCCCTGTTCGAGCTGCCGGGTCAGATAGGCGACGCCCGCCGCGCTCGCCTCGACGGCGTCGATGCGGCGACTCGCGGCGGCGGCGAGGATCAGCGGATAGAGGTTGGGTCCGGCCCCGAACTCCAGGGAGCGTGCGGCGCTTGCCGGGGCGAACTGCCGGTAGAAGGCGCAGTGGTGAGCGATGACCGCGGCGTCGGAGGGGTGCAACTCGCGGTAGTTCTCGCCGAGATAGTCCTGCACGGGCCAACTGTCCCAGTCCACGTCGTCGTTACGGGTCGGGGCCATGGCGTGTCAGCTCCCCGGTCGCAGCGGGAACCGTTCGGACAGGCGCGTCAGGGCCGCGTTCAGCCGGTCGATGTCCTCGTCCGAGTTCAGGGCCGTGAGCTGCACGCGGAAGCCGACGCGGTCGTGCGGCACGAGCGGATAGGCCGCAAGGGTCACGTAGATGCCCTGCTCCCACAGGAATCCGGCCACCGCGTCCAGGTCGGATCCGTCGGCCAGGGGAATCTCCACGATCGGCAGCTGATCGGAGTTGAGCGTGTCGATGCCGAGCCCGGCCACGTGGTCGAGCACCCGGAGGGTCTTGCGGTGCAGATCGGCGCGGATGGCGTCGCCGCGCCGGTCGTTGACCTCCAGGCCGGCGAGCGCGGTGGCGAGCGAGGCCGTGGGCGAGGGCCCGGAGTAGAGGTAGGGGGCGGCGGAGACCTTCAGGTGGTCCTTGAGCCGGGACGGCAGGGCGAGGAAGGCGAGCAGCGACGAGTAGGCCTTGGAGAAGCCGCCGACGAGCACGATGTTGTCGTACGTCTCGCCGGTGTGCCGTACGACGCTGTTGCCGCGCAGTCCGTACGGGCAGGGCTCGTCGGCGCCGCGCTCTCCGACGACGCCGAATCCGTGGGTGTCGTCGATGTACAGCGTGGCGCCGAAGTCCCGGCACATCCCGGCCAGTTCGGGGATGTCGGCGATGTTCCCGCTCATGCTGTTGACGCCGTCGAGGCAGACCAGGCGGGCCGTGCCGCTGGGTGCCGCACGCAGCAGGGCGGCCAGTTCGTCGGGGCGCTCCGCGTGGAACCGCCGCAGCGTCGCGCCCTGACCGCGGGCCGCCACGCAGCCGTCGTACACCGTGCGGTGCGCCGTGGCCTCGACGAAGACCTCGCCCTTGTCGGCGAGGACGGGGATCACCGAGGCGTGGATCAGCGTGGCCGTCGGGAGCAGCAGGGTGTCGGGCGCTCCGAGCAGCGCGGCGAGCCGCTCCTCGATCTCGGGGTAGAGCCGGGGGCTGCCGAGCAGCCGGGACCAGCTGGGGTGCGTTCCCCAGCGGCGTACGGCGGGTTCGATGGCGTCGATGATCTCCGGATCGCAGTCGAAGCCCAGGTAGTTGCAGGAGGCGAAGTCGATGAGCCAGTGGTCCCCGCTGCGGATGTGCCGGCCGCGGACCTCGTCCAGGACGCAGTCGCTCATCGGGCTGGTCCGCCGCAGGTGGTCGAGATCGCCCCAGCGCGGATCCCGCGGCGCTTCCAGGAGTTCGGTGTCCGGTTCGCTCATGGTGCTCTGCCTCTCCGAGGGGATCGGGGCGGCCGGGGCGGCCGGTGGGGCGACAGCGACGGCGACAGCGGGAGTGGCAGGCGCCACCCGGCTGCCCCGCGCGGCCCTGGGGCCCGTGGCGGCACCGTTGCTGCCCCGGCGCAGGCGCAGCAGCCGCTCCCCCTGCTCGGCCGTCAGCGGCCGTGCGAAGAGATAGCCCTGCCCGAACCCGCAGCCCATCCCGGCCAGCAGGTCGCGCTGCGCGGACTGCTCGATCCCCTCGGCGATGACCTGCAGGCCCATCGTGTCGGCGAGGTGCACGATTCCCTCGACGAGGGCGAGCTGCCGGGCGTCGTCGGCGATGTCGTCGATGAACGTCTTGTCGATCTTGAGTACGTCGATGGGGAACTCGCGGAGGTAGCGCAGCGAGGAGTATCCCGTGCCGAAGTCGTCGACCGCGATCCGGACGCCCAGGTCCTTCAGCGCCTGCATGACCGCCTGTATCTGTCCGTCCCGCCGCATCAGTACTGACTCGGTGAGCTCCAACTGCAGGGAACCCGGGGCGAGTCCGGGTGTGTCCAGGGCCTTGCGCACCTCGTCGAGGAAGCCCGCGTCACGGAACTGCCGCGCGGACACGTTGACGCTGATGTAGGGGCGACGGGCCCGGGAGGGCCCCACACCCTGCAGTCCGGCGATGTCCGCCGCGGCGTTGCCGAGGACCCAGGCGCCCAGCGGCGTGATGTGCCCGGTCTCCTCGGCGAGCGGAATGAACTGCTGCGGCGGGACCAGGCCGCGCCGGGGGTGCGGCCAGCGGGCCAGGGCCTCGAAGCCGACGATCTCGGCCGCGTCCGCCGCACCGCCCGCCCGGCCGCCGTTCGCGCTGATGTCCACGACGGGCTGATAGCGCAGCGCGAACTCCTCGTCGGCGATGGCCCGGTCCAGGCCCGCCTGCAGGTCGTGCCGCTCCCGCATGCGTACGTGCAGCCGCTGCTGGAAGCGGCGCCACTGGCGCTTGCCCGCGGCCTTGGCGGCGTACAGCGCAAGGTCGGCGTGGGCGAGGAGCTCCTCGGCGCCCGCGCTGTCCGCGGCCGTGGACACGCCCACGCTCGCCGAGACGCTCACGGAGTCGCCGGACAGGTGGAACGGCCTGCTGAGCGCCTGCACCACCTGCGCGGCGAGGATCTCGGCGTCGACGGGCCGCTTCGCGTCCTCCATCAGGACGGCGAACTCGTCGCCGCCGAGGCGGGCCGCGGTGTCGCTGCGGCGCAGCGACCGCGAGAGGCGCGATCCCACCGCGGTCAGGAGCCGGTCGCCGACCGAGTGCCCCAGCGTGTCGTTGACGACCTTGAAGTCGTCGAGGTCGATGAAGAGCACGCAGGTCAGCGTCGACTCGCGGCGGCCTCGCAGCAGTGCGCGCTCGATGCGCTCCAGGAGCAGCGTCCGGTTGGGAAGGCCGGTCAGCGCGTCGTGGAAGGCCCGCTGGGTGAGCTCGTGCTCCAGCTGACGCTGCTCGGTCACGTCCCGCAGCGTGACGACGAGCCCGCGGACGGTCGGGTCGTCGCGCAGGTCGCTGCACCGCACCTCCACCTCGATGCGCCCGCCGTCCCGCGGCATCCACCAGTAGTCGTGGGGCTCGTGCCGCGCGCCGCTGCGCATGGCTACGAGCACCCGCGCCGCCCGGTCGCTGTCGCGCGGGTCCACAAGGGCGGGCAGCTCCGCACCGATCAGCGGGGCGTCCCCGAAGACGGCCTGCGCGGACGGGCTTGCGTACCGGACGGTGTCGTCGTCGTCGACGATGAGGATGACGTCGGAGGCGTTGCGCACCAACGTACGGAAATACGCCTCGCTCTCCCGCCGGATGATCTCCTGGCGCAGTGTGATGCGCTCCTTGGCCAGGCCCGCGTGCGAGGCGAGGATCTCCAGGGAGCCCCAGATCTCGGTGAGCTGCTTCTCGGCGCCGCCCGCGATCAGCACACCCGGCGGCTCCGCCCCGGCCGGGCGGTCGCGCTGGATCATCGGGCAGAGCAGCGCGCGCTGCTCTGCCCCGAAGCGGGCGGCGATCTCCGGGCCGAGGGCGGCGGCCCGCACCAGATGCGTGCGGTGCAGGTCGAGGGCGGCGTAGGGGGCCGGTGGTGCGTCGCCCGGCTCCAGGACCAGGGTCCAGGAGCGGGTTCCGGGACCGGACAGCGCGGCGACCGTCGTCTCGCAGGTCTCGGTGATCTCCTCCGTGGTGATCGCGGCCACCAGCGATGCGGCAGCCCCGCGCAGCGCGAGCTCACGGTCCACGGCCTTGCGGTGCGCCACGACCATGCCCGCGAGCCGCAGGATCACCAGGAGGAACAGCGTGCCGGAGAAGGCGGCGATCACGGCCGCGTCATGGGCCCTGTCGAGCAGCCCCTCCGCGAGCAGGATCGCCGGGGCGATGAGGGTGGCCGCGGCGAGCAGCACGAGCCTGCGCGGCGGCGGGAGCAGGCTCTGGCGCTGATGCGTGTAGGCGGTCAGCTCCACCATCGAGGGGTGCAGCGCGGCGAGGCCCCACGCCGTGTAGAACACGATCCAGCCGGTGTCCAGGAGCGTGCCCGCCTGCCACAGGCCGTTGAGCTGCAGAATCCCGTACGCGATGTCGAAGACGAGCAGGGTGAGCGTGCCGAGGACGAGCAGGTGTACGGCGGGATTGTGGCCGGTCACGAAGCCCGGCGTGAGCAGCCGGGCCAGGAGGGCCAGGACCAGGACGTCACCCAGCGGGTAGGCGATGCTGATGGCGCGCTGCGGCCAGGTCAGGCCCTCGACCTCGGTGAGCGGCTGGACGAGGTAGACCCAGACGGGCAGTGCGAGCCCGCCGGTGATGATCAGCGCGTCCAGGAGGCTCGGCAGGTCACGGCCTGCCCAGCGGTAGCGGACGAGGCCGAAGAGGCCCGCCGCGAGCAGCGGATACACCGCGAGGTAGCAGGCGTCCGCCGGTGAGGGGAAGGGATTCGACGCCTGGAAGTACTGCTCGACCACGTTGTAGTACGTGTCGCCCGCGGCGAAGGCCAACAGCCCGGCCGCAAGGACCCACCACGGCCAGCGGTGCGCGGGGCGGTGGACGCGCACCCCGACGAGGACGGCCGCGACACCGCCGAGCCCGATGAGCGCCCAGAGCGGGGCGCGCAGGCCCGGCACCGTCATGTAGACGGCGGTGAGAACGGCGACCAGGGCGAGATAGGCGGCCATGAGCCGATGGGCGCGCGGGTGTCCCCGAGGATGTGCCCGAAGCAATGGCAAAGCGCCTCCCTGCGTGGCAGGGACACCCGGCCGAGAACACGCGTCAACCTGGGGTCTCGCTGCTTCGATCGTAGGCCTGGGCGGCGGGCGCCTGCATCTTCTGCCGGCTTCAGTCCGGCGCGGGCACCGCGGCCCCGACCGGCGGAGGCGTACCGACGGTGCGGCCGAAGTAGTCGACGGATCCGGGGTCGATGCCGAACAGCTTGCGCAGGTCGAGGCCCTTGTCCGCGAGGGCGGCGCAGTCCGGTGCGAGGCGGGGTGCGTCGCCGGGGGATTCGACGGCGGGCAGCTCGCCACCGGCGAAGCAGGGGTCGACGGTCAGGCCGGACGGCTTCCCGTCGACGCGTTCCTGGCCGGTCGCCTTCCGCCATGTGTCGAGGCCGGTGTAGGCGTGGTCGCCCCACTGCACGACCCACTGTCCCTGCGGCGCACGGTAGTTGTTGCCCTGCACCAGGACATTCTTGGCCGTGAGTCCCCGGTCCACCAGGGCCAGCGGGGAGCCGTCGGTGACGAAGGTGTTGTTGCGCACGGTGACGCCCGTCTGGCCGTCCATCAGGCGCAGGGCGGGACCGCTCTTTCCGTTCTCCAGAGCCGTCATGACCACGGTGTTCTGGTAGATCCGCAGGTTGCGCACGTCGTGGCCGTAGACGGCGAGCCCGCCGAAGCGCGGCAGCTTGCGGCCGTCGTCGGACGTGATGTTGTAGCGGATCGTGTTGTCGGTGTGCGCGCCGTTCGCCTTGCGGGTGTAGGCGTAGAAGCCGGGGCCGTCGTTGTGGAACGCCAGGTTGTACTGGATCGTCGAGTCCGAGACGTTCTCGTCGAATCCGAACCCGGCACCGTCGACGTCGGAGCCCGTGTGGTTGCGGTAGGCGGTGTTGTGCTCCAGGAGCACGTCCGTGGCGTCGTAGGCCCAGATGCCCACCGGACCCGATGGTGCCTCGGTGGCCGAGGTCGATCCGTTGTCGTGGGCGCTGGAGTCGCGCACCGTGGCGTGGCGCACGGCGCCGAGGATGATGCCGTCGCCGGTGTGGCGCTCGACCGCCTCGGGATCACCGGTGTTGCGGTACGCGTCGACGTCCGAGATGTCGAAGTCCTCGTGCGCGTAGGAGGGTTGGCCGGGGTCGAACTGCGGGCCGTACGTCAGGAGGCCGGCGTCCTTGTTGCCGTGCAGTTGCGCCTGGCGGATCGTCACATTCTTGAATCCGTTGCCCTTCTCGGTGCCGCCGACCGCGATGCCCACCTGGAATCCGGAGACGGTGACGCCGGAGACGGAGACACGGTCCAGCTTTCCGCCGCCCGGACGGTCGGCGTAGAGATTGATGCCGCCGTCGCGGGCGTAGGCGGCGCGGTCCCCCTTGACGGTGAGATCGCGGATCTCCACGCCCGCCGTGTTGTGCACGGAGATGCCGGGAGAGCCCTCGGCCTCGACCGTCGCCCGCCCCTCGCCGTACGACCCGACCACCACCGGCCGGTCCGCACTGCCCGCCTCGGTGCCGTTCACGGTGATGGTGCCGGTGAACCGGGCGCCGCCTTCGAGCAGCAGCCGGTCGCCGGGTTCGAGCGCCACGCGCTCGGCACGGGCGAGGGTCCGCCAGGCCTGACCGGGCGACGAGCCGTCGTTCTGGTCGTCGCCCTCGGGGCTGACGTAGTACGAACCGGCCTTCGTCTCGGGCGCGTAGTGGGGCGTGGCCGCACAGCCGCTCGCGCCGATCAGCACGATCGCGGCGGTGAGGACGCCAGGACCGGTGCAGCGCCTGGCGGCGGCTGTGGCGGCTTTCCTGCGCATGGGGATCAGGCCTCCACCGGTATCCGAGGGAGCGGCGGTCCGGACCGTGTGGCGAACCACGCCACCGTGCGCCGCAGCCCCTCGTCGAGGGGGACGCGCGGCATCCAGCCGAGCTGTTCCACGGCCCGGTTGATCACCGGGCGGCGGCGGGTCGGGTCGTCGACGGGCAGCGGGCGGTAGGCGATGCGCGAGGGCGATCCGGTGATGCGCAGGACGAGCTCCGCGAGCTCGCGTACGGTGCGCTCGCTCGGGTTGCCCAGGTTCACCGGTCCGCTGCGGTCGCTGTCCAGCATCGCCAGCAGGCCCCGGACGAGGTCGTCGACGTAGCAGAAACTGCGGGTCTGACTGCCGTCGCCGTAGAGCGTCAGCGGCCTGCCCGCCAGGGCCTGGCGGACGAAGGTGGAGACCACGCGTCCGTCGTGCGGCCGCATCCGCGGACCGTACGTATTGAAGATCCGTACGATGCCGACGTCGACGCCGAGGCTGCGCCGATATGCCATGGCGAGCGCCTCCGCGAACCGCTTGGCCTCGTCGTAGACGCTGCGCGGGCCGACCGGATTGACGTGGCCCCAGTACTCCTCGGGCTGCGGGTGGACCTCGGGGTCGCCGTAGACCTCGCTGGTGGAGGTGAGCAGGAAGCGGGCGCCGTGCCGCTGCGCCAGGCGCAGGGCGTTCTCGGTGCCGCGGCTGCCGACGGCCAGGGTCTGAAGGGCGAGGCGGTGGTAGTCCGGCGGGGACGCGGGGCTCGCGAGGTGGGCGACGGCGTCCACGGGGCCCGGCACGTCGAAGGGCTCCGTCACGTCGGTGCGCAGCAGCCGGAAGCGGGGTGCGCCGCGCAGGTGGGCGACGTTCTCCGGTTCACCGGTGCAGAAGTTGTCCAGGCAGCAGACCGTGTCTCCTCTGCGCAGCAGGGCCTCGCACAGATGGGAGCCGACGAATCCGCCGCCGCCCGTCACCACGACCCTCATGACGCACCTCCGGCGAGCGCGGCCACCTTGGCCTGGGAAGGGACGGGCGGGGAGAGCCGCGGCCGGCCCGGGGCGTGCACGGCCCAGCCGGCCGCCGCCCAGGACCGCGGGTCGAGCCTGTTGCGGGCGTCCAGGAGGACGGGGGAGCGCACCAGCGTGGCGAGCGCGGCGGGGTCGATGTCCTGGTACTCCGGCCAGTCGGTCAGATGCAGGACCAGATCGGCGTCCTCGCACGCCTTGTCGACGTCCAGGGCGTAGGTCAGCTCGGGATGGACGGCGCGGGCGTTGTCGACGGCCTCCGGGTCGTGCACGCGGACCTCCGCGCCTTGCTGGTGCAGGGCCGCCGCCACGACCAGGGCGGGCGAGTCGCGGACGTCGTCGCTGCCCGGCTTGAACGCGGCGCCGAGCACGGCGATCCTGCGCCCGGTGAACGAGCCGCCTAGCAGCCGGCGTGCCCGCTCGACGGTGCGCTGCCGCTGCCGGGTGTTGATCCGGTCGACCTCGTGCAGGAACGCCACGGCCTCACCGGCGCCGATCTCCTCGGCGCGGGCCGCGAAGGCCCGGATGTCCTTGGGGAAGCAGCTGCCGCCGAAGCCGAGCCCCGGTGCGAGGAAGCGGGGGCCGATCCGCGAGTCCGCGCCGATGGCCCTGGCCAGGACCGATGCGTCGGCGCCCGCGGCGTCGCACACCTCGGCCATGGCGTTGATGAAGGAGATCTTGGTGGCGAGGAAGGAGTTCGCCGCCACCTTGACCAGTTCCGCCGTCGCCGGGTCGGTGCAGAAGAACGGCACTCCGGCGGCGATCATCGGCGCGTAGATCGCCCGCAGGACGGCCTCGGCGTGCTGCGACGTGACGCCCACGACGAGCCGCTCGGGCCGCATGGTGTCCTCGACGGCGGATCCCTCGCGCAGGAACTCGGGGTTCCAGGCGACCTCCGTGCCGGGCGTCATGTCGGCGAGGCGCTCGGCGAGCCGTGCCGCCGTGCCCACCGGCACGGTCGACTTGCCCACGATCAGAGTGCCGGGCCGCAGATGCGGGGCCAGGCCGTCCACGACGGAGTCCACGTACCGGAGGTCGGCCGCCTTGCTGTCGGGGCGCTGCGGCGTGCCCACGCACATGAAGTGCGTCCCGGCGAACGCGGCGCCCTCGGCGAGCGAGGTGGAGAAGCGCAGCCTGCCCGAGGCGACGGTCCTGGCGAGCAGTTCGTCGAGGCCGTCCTCGTGGATGGGCGCCCGGCCCGCCGACAGGGATGCGATCCGTTCGGCGTCGATGTCGATGCCGAGGACCTGGTGGCCGATGTCGGCCATGCACGCGGCGTGCACCGTTCCCACGTAACCGGTGCCGATCACTGTCATCCGCATGACGTCGCTCCTTACGGGTCGTGCCTCACGGGCTGTGGTGCTTGCTGTTGATGTGCCGGCCGGGACCGGCGTATCCATGGGGGTTGAGCTGCTGGAACCGCCATGCGTCCCGGCACATGTCGTGCAGGTCCCGGGTGGGGCGCCAGCCCCAGGCGCGCGCCACCGCGTCCGCGTCGGCGACGAGTTCGGTGACGTCGCCGGGGCGGCGCGGCATGATCTGGTACGGGATGGCCCTTCCGCAGGCCGAGCCGAAGGCGGAGACCACGTCGAGGACCGAACGGCCCGTTCCCACGCCGAGGTTGAACACTCGCAGGCCCGGTCCGTCGGCGAGGTGGTCCAGGGCGATGCGGTGGGCCTCCGCGGTGTCCATGACGTGGAGGTAGTCGCGGATCGCGGTGCCGTCGGGCGTGGGGTAGTCGTCGCCGAACACGGGGAGCCGCTCACGCCGTCCGACGGCGACCTGCGCCACGTACGGCATCAGATTGTCGGGGACACCGCCGGGGTCCTCGCCGAGGAGGCCGCTGGGGTGGGCGCCGACGGGGTTGAAGTAGCGCAGCGCGAGCACGGTGAACTCCGGGCAGCGTGCGCACACATCGGCGAGCACCTGCTCGCACATCCACTTGGAGGCGGCGTACGGATTGGTGGGCCCGGCGGGGGTCGACTCGTCGAGCGGCCCGCGCCCGGCGTCGCCGTAGATGGAACAGGAGGAGGAGAACACCAGCTGGTGCACGCCGTGTTCGCGCATGACCTGCAGCAGCGCGGTCGTGCCGCCGACGTTGGTGTCGTAGTACTCGATGGGCATCCGTGTCGACTCGCCCACGGCCTTGTGCGCGGCAAAGTGCACGACGGCGTCCACGGAGTGGCGGTCGAATACGGCCGACAGAGCGCGCCGATCACGGATGTCCAGCTCATAGACGGCGCCGACGAAGCGGTCGGCGATCCGTTCCACCCGCGTGAAGACCTGCGGGGTGCTGTGGGAGTAGTCGTCGATCACGATCAATTCGTAGCCGTGGTCGAGGAGTTCGACGCAGGTGTGGCTTCCGATGAAACCGGCACCGCCGGTGACGAGGATCGTGGAGGGTGCGCTCATGGCCGTTCACCAGCTCAGGACGGCGGCGGCGTACGCCGGGTAGAAGACCAGGGCGGTGGCGACCGGCAGTGCCGCAAGGAGGCCGAGGGCCAGCGGCAGCCGCGCGGGCGCCAGCGCGCGGGTGAAGCGGACGTCCGCGGCCCGTGCCGCCTCCCGTACGTGGAGCAGCGGGACGGCGAGGGCGACGGCCGCGTAGGACGTGGCGGCGAGCAGGCAGAGGAATACGTACCCGGCCGAGGGGCTCGTCAGCTCGCCGATCAGGGCGATCGAGGACAGGGAGACGGCCAGTGCGACGAAGGGCAGGGTGAGCCGGGCGGGCAGGGGCCGGGGTCCGCCGGTGTCCTTGGGCGTGACCTTGAAGGTCACGGGCCGCGGGCGCAGCTTCTGCCCGACGGCGCCGAACAGGCCGAGGATGACGAACGGCCAGCGCGCGAGCGCGAACAGCCACGTCTCCCAGCTGATCAGCGGGGCGGTGCGCGGGCGGAGCATTCCACGGCGGCGCATCAGGTACAGGGTCAGGAGCAGCCACACGGGCATGGTCCAGAAGTGGATCAGGAAGTCGAAGTAGTTGACGTTCATCCACGGCAGGCCGGTGAGTATGGCGATCGGCGGCAGGGTGAGCCCCGCGGTGATCATCAGGCCGAGGAGCGGGTAGTAGGCGAGGGCGTACGCGAAGCGCAGCCGCAGCAGGAGGGGCAGCCGGCGCAGATGGCGCGGCAGCAGACCCAGGAGCATCGTGGTCAGGCTCCGCGACCACTGGTACTCCTGCGTGATCATGTCGGCGAAGGTGAGCGGTCCGTCCCCGTGAGCCTCGGCGTCGATGGCGAACGCACCGTGCCAGCCCGCCGAGTTGAGCAGATACGTGGTCGAGAAGTCCTCGGCGAGCTCGGGGCCCAGGCCCCCGATGTCCCGCAGCGCGCGGGTGCGCACGGCGTAGTGGGAGCCGATGCACATCGGGGCGAGCCCGTCGCTGTGGCCGAGCTGCACCGCGCCGTGCCAGACGGCTTCGCGGTGCAGCCGCCCCCGGGCGGCCCATGACACCGCGCCGTTGGCATCGCACATGCTGGGCGCTGCCACGTAGCCGATGGCGGGGTCGTCGAAGGGGCGGACCATCTCGGAGAGGTAGGTCGGCGCGGGCACGTGGTCGCAGTCGAGCTGCGCGACCACGTCGTAGCGGCGGTAGCCCCAGTTGTCGTAGAAGTAGGCGAGATTGCCTTCCTTGCAGCGGGTGCGGCGCGGCCAGTCGCTGCGGTGGTACGGGTCCACGCCGCGGCGGCAGGACATCCGCACCCGGTGCGTGCGGCACCAGCCGGTGATCTCCTCGGTGGGGTCCTCGTCGCACAGCCACACGTCGTAGGGGTGCGGAAAGTCCTGGGCCAGCATCGCTTCCAGCGTCTGCCGGGCGCTGGGCCACGGTTCCGAGGGGGCGCGGGTCACGGCGAAGGCGACCGGGAGTGCGGGCACCGGAAGATCCGGGTCGACGCGGCGCAGGCGCAGGGCGGTGACGAAGAAGTAGCAGGGCAGGCCGGTGAGGTAGAGCAGGAGGGCGCTGTTGACGATCAGGCCCGCCCAGCCGACGCGGTGCTCGGGCTGCAGCCACCAGATCCAGAACCACAGAAAGCTCAGCGCCCAGCCCGCGGCGATCACCATGAGGGCGGCCCGGTCGCGCCGGGGGAGTGCGGGCACGAAGGTCGTCGGCCGGACGGTGCGCACCGGGAACGGATGTCCGAAGACGGGGCCGCCGGCGGTGACGCGGACGACGTTGCCGTCCGACATCCGCGCGAGTTCGCGCTCCACCTGGACCAGATCCGCCGACATCGGCTCGCTGTGCGTCATGGCGAGACGCTCCTGAGAGGTCTGACGCTGTACGCTGACTACGTACGTTTACGTCGTATATGTACGACTTTGCACCCGATGTTCCCTGAGGTCAAGGGGGCCAGAGAGGCGGAGGCGGCGGAGATGCCGAAAGAGGCGGCGGACAGGCCGAAGGGGAAAGAGACGGCCGGGACCGAGGGGCGGCGCGCCAGCGACCGGGGGCGCTACGGACGGCTCAGCCGGGAGCGCGTCCTGGCCGCGGCCCTGGACGTCGTCGACCGTGACGGGCTCTCGGGCCTGAGCATGCGCAAGCTCGGTGCGGAGCTGGGCGTGGAGGCCATGGCCCTGTACCGGTACGCGGCCGGCAAGGGGGCGCTGCTCGACGGCCTGGTCGAGGCGTTCTGCGAGGAGCTGGAGGGTGATCTGGCCGCTGCCGACCCCGGAGCCGCTGCCGCCCCCGGATCCCCTGCCGAGCCCGGAGCCCCTGCCAAGCCCGGAGCCGCCGCCAGCCGCGAAGCCGCCGAGCTTGAAGCCGACGCCAGCCGCGAAGCCGCCGAGCCTGAAGCCGACGCCGAGCTTGAAGCCGACGCCGAGCCTGAAGCCGACGCCGAGCTTGAAGCCGAGGCCGAGCTTGAAGCCGACGCCGAGCCCCAGGCCGACGACTGGAGACGGGAGCTGCACCGCATCGCGCTCGCCACCTACCGCGTCGCCCAGCGGCACCCGAACATGGTCCCGCTGCTCGCCACCCGCCTGCTGTCCACCCCGCTGGCCCGCCGCCCCGCTGCCGTGCTGCGCAGCGACGAGCGCATCCTGGCCCTGCTCCATGACGCCGGTCTGGGCGACCGCCGTACCGTGCAGGTCCACCGGGCGTTCACGGCGTGGCTGCTCGGCTATCTCCTCGTCGAACTGCGGGCCATGGACGACGAGCCGGGCGAGCCGGACCCGGCTTTCCGGCTCGGCCTGCACCGCATGCCCGCCCAGGAGTTCCCGCGACTGCGGGCCACCGCCATCTCCCTGGACGGGCAGGGCGGGCCGGAGCAACTGGCCGCGGGGCTCGACGCGTTGCTCGGGACATGAGGCGGCGGACGCCCGGGCATGCTCGCCGCCCGCAGGCACGGCGTCCCCGCCCGGCGCGCGGCGGCGGGCCCCGACGCCGCGCAGGCGCCGGAACCCGCCGTAGGGGCAGAGGAGTTCACATCCGCTTCGCCCCGGCCTTGATGGCCTCGCGGATCCGGGTGTACGTACCGCACCGGCAGATGTTGCGGATCTCGTCCAGGTCGCCGTCGCTGATCTCACGACCAGCGGCGGCGGCCTGCCGTACTGTGGCGACGGCGGCCATGATCTGGCCCGGCTGGCAGTACCCGCACTGCGAGACGTCCAGCTCGAGCCAGGCCTCCTGCATCGGGTGCAGCTCCTTGCCGACGGTGCCGGGCAGGCCCTCGATGGTGGTGACCTCGTCGTCGGTGCCGATCTTCGACACCGGCACCGAACAGGGGTTGAACGCCTTGCCGTTGATGTGCGACGTACAGGCCTGGCAGACGCCGAGACCGCAGCCGTACTTCGGCCCGGTCACGCCGAGCAGGTCACGCAGGACCCACAGGAGGCGTACGTCGTCCTCGGCCTCGACGGTGATCTGCTCGCCGTTGAGCTTGAAGGTGTGGCTTGGCACGGAAGGCTCCTCAGAAGGCGCGGGCGAGTCAGTAGGCGCGGGCGAGTCAGTAAGCACGGTCGAGACCGTCGGTCGGGGACTGCGGCGTGGACGGTTCGAGCGGCAGCGGCTCGAAGGAGAGCGTCCCGTGGTTGATCGGGAAGCTGGTCGGCATCGTCCCCGTGGCGCGCGCGTAGGCGCAGGCGATCGCGCCGAAGGCGGGCGCGACCCCCAACTCGCCTACCCCGGCAGGCTTTCCGGTGGTCGTCCCCATCACGACGACGTCCAGTTCGGGCGGGGTGTTCCACTGCCGCGTGTAGAAGTAGTTGTCCCAGCTTCCCTCCAGCGGGATGCCGTCCTTGATGTGCAGGCTGGAGGTGAGCGCCATGGCGATGGCGTCGTTCATCCCGCCCATCATCTGGGCCTCGATGCCGCGGGGGTTGATGGCGAAGCCCGCGTCCACGACCATCAGCGCCTTCGTGACGCGAGGCCCGGTGACTCCGTCCCTGACCTCGCGGTTCACCGTCTCGGGGCGGCAGTCGATCTCGACGAGCGAGGCGACCGCTCCCCGGTACTCGGCGTGCAGCGCGATCCCCTGCGCGACGCCCGAGGGCAGCGCCCTGCCCCACTCGCCGACCTCGGCAGCCTTGTCCAGGACGGCGCGCAGCCGCTTGTCCTTGACGAACTCGCGGCGGAACTCCACCGGGTCCTTGCCCATCTTCTCCGCGAGCCGGTCGACGACGAGCTCCCGCGCACACGCCACGTTCGGCGAGTAGATGTTGCGCATGCTGCCCGTGTTGAACTTCAGCGGCACCTCGTTCAGGAGCTGCGTGGTGGCGCCGAAGTGGTAGGGCGAGGACTGCGTGAGCTGGAAGATGGTCTGGGCGAACGTCGGATTGCCCACCACGGGCAGCTTCGCGGCCGTCGACGTGAGCACCTCGCCGAGGCCGTGGCCGAAGTCCGTCCGTGAACTGGTGTGCCGCTGCTCATAGCTGAGGACATTGCCGAGGGCGTAGGTGGCGCGGACCCGCGAGATGCACATGGGGTGGGTGCGGCCCTGCCGGAAGTTGTCCGTACGGGACCACGAGAGCTTGACCGGCTTGCCCATCTTCTGCGAGATCTCGGCGGCTTCGGCGGCCACGTCGTGGAAGAGATGCCGCCCGAACGAACCGCCGCCCTCCACCACATGCACGGTCACGGCCCGCTGGGGCAGGCCGAGTTGAGTGGCGATCTCGCGCTGCGCCACGATCGGCACCTTGAGGCTCGACCAGATCTCGGCCCGGTCGGAGCGCACGTCGGCGATCGCGTTGTCCGGCTCAAGGGGGCTGTTGCTGGCGAACGCGAAGGTGAACTCGGCCTCGACCTTCTTCGTCAGGAGCGGGGGCACGACGAGAGGCAGCGCGGCCTTCCTCAGCTTGGCCAGGACGGTGGCGTCCGACTCCTTGTCCACCGTGCCGGGGCCCCAGTTCACCTCCAGCGCCCGGAGCGCGTCGATGCACTGGCCGAACGTCTCGCCCCGGACCGCCACCCCGTGCCTGACGGTCGCGACATCGGTGATGCCCGGCATGGCGCGCACCGCCTCGGCGTTGGCGACGGAGACGACGGTGCCGTTGATCGTCGGCGGCCTGCGCACCATCGTCGGCTTGGCGTCGGGGACTTGAAGGTCCATGCCGAACGTCTTGCGGCCGGTCACGGCGGCCAGCGCGTCGACACGGCTCTGCGGGGTGCCGATGACGGTGAACTCCGACGGCTCCTTCAGCCGCGCCGACGCCGCCACGACATGGGCGCTGGCCGCGGCCTTGGCGAGCGAGCCGTACGTGGCGCTCTTCGCGGAGCCGTACGAGATGACGCCGTCCTTGGTGGACAACTCGGACGCGGCGACGCCCCACTGCTCGGCGGCCGTCGAGACGAGGCGTTGCCGGGCGACGGCCGCCGCGACGCGCACGGGGCGGTAGATGCTGCGCATCGAGTTCGAGCCGCCGGTCAGCTGATTCATCATCAACTCAGGCCGTGCGTCGGCCAGTGTGACCTTGATCTTGGCGAGCGGCAGGTCCATCTCCTCGGCGATCATCATCGCGACCGCCGTGGTCATGCCCTGGCCCACCTCCGCGCGGGGCACCGCGAACGACGCGGTGCCGTCCGCGTGCACCTGGACGGAGATCAGGCCCGATGTCGGCGCCGCCGCCAGGTTCTGCAGGTCGCCCAGATCGAGCAGGTTCTCGGGCTGCGGAGGCGACGGCACGACGGCCTCGGCCGACTCCCCGCCGGCCGAGTCGACGCCGAGCCGTACGCCGACGGCCAGTGTCGGCGCCGCGAGCAGATATGCGAGAACCCTGCGGCGGCCCGGCTCCTCGGGCTCGCCCTCCTGTGCCCAGCGGCGCTGTTCTGCCATGTGTGCTCCTCCCGGGGAACGCGAACGACCTGGACGGTGGCGTTGCGTTGATCAACCGCGCAGCTTATGGCGCGGTAGCCGAGAGGAGCACAGGGAGGGCGGAAACTGCACAGGGCCGCCACAGCCAGTGGCCGGGATTCAGCCCAGCGGCACGTCGAGCCGCGCCTTGCGGTGGCTGAACGTGGCGATGGAGTGCGGGCCGTGGTAGTTGCCCACGCCGCTCTCGCCGACGCCGCCGAACGGCAGCTCGGGGACGCGGAGATGAGCCATCGGAAGGCCGAAGCCGAGCCCGCCCGACGACGTCTCCGCGGCAAGGTGCTGCCGTGTCGTCTCGTTCTCGGTGAAGCCGTAGAGGGCGAGCGGCTTGTCGCGGTCGTTGATGAAGGCGATGGCCTCGTCGAGGCCGTCGACATTCACGATCGGCAGTACGGGACCGAAGATCTCCTCCTGCATCACGGGCTCGTCGGGCTTCACGTCCGTGAGCACGGTCGGCGCGATGTAGACGTCGTCGCGGTCGCTCTGCCCGCCGAACGCGGTCGTCCCGGAGCCGAGGAGGGCGAAGACCCGGTCGAAGTGCCGTTCGTTGACGATGCGTCCGTAGGTCTGGGAGGACTTCGGGTCCGCGCCGAACACCCGCTCCACGGCCGTGCGCAGCTCCCGGGCGAGGGCGGGTGCGGTGTCCGGGTCGGTGAGGACGTAGTCGGGGGCGACGCACGTCTGCCCGGCGTTGCGGAACTTGGCCTCGGCAAGACGCGTGGCGACGGCGGCCACGTCGACGTCCCGGTCCACGAACACCGGTGACTTGCCGCCGAGTTCGAGGGTGACCGGGGTGAGGTGCTCGGCGGCGGCGCGCATCACGATGCGGCCGACGGCGCCGTTGCCGGTGTAGAAGATGTGGTCGTAGCGCTGGGCGAGCAGCGCGGTGGTCTCCGGCACGCCGCCCTCGACGACGGCGACCGCGTCCGTGTCCAGGTACTCGGGGATCAGGCGGGCGATCAGCTCCGAGGTGGCCGGGGTGACTTCGCTCGGCTTCAGGACGGCGGTGTTGCCCGCGGCCAGCGCGCCCACCAGGGGCACGAGGAGGAGCTGCACGGGGTAGTTCCACGGCGCGATGATCAGGACGGTGCCGAGCGGCTCGTACTGCGTGCCCGCGGTCGATCCCTCGGGCAGCCCCGCGAGGGCGCCGGGCGCGAGCGGCTGCGGGCGCAGCCACTCCTCCAGATGGGCCAGCGTGTGGTCGATCTCCCGTACGGGGAAGTCGACTTCGGCGGTGTAGGCCTCGGTGCGCGGCTTGTGCAGATCGGCGTACAGGGCGTCCGCGATGTCCTCGCGGTGCTCGGTGAACAGGGAACGCAGCTGGGTGAGCTGCTCCTCCCGCCAGGCCGGCGGCCTGGTGCGGCCGGTGGCGAAGGTGGCACGGAGCTTGGCGACGAGCGCCTCGGGGCCGACAGCTTCGGAGGCGGGCGCTTCGGGGTGGTGCATGAGGGGTCTCCTCGGGAGGTCTCAGATGAGCCGGTGCATGGGGGGTGGGGGAGAGGCAGGGAGGGGGAGGGGGAGGGGGTTCGGTCAGTCGGTCGCCGTGGTGATCGTGGTGACCGGCGAGCCGAGGAGGCCGGTCAGGAGCGCGTCGGTGGCCGGGCCGAAGAGTTCGCGGGCGTCGGACACGGACTCCAGGCCCATGACCAGGGCGATGCAGATGTCGGCCGCTTGGGCGGGCTCCACCGATGCCGGGGTCCCCGCCTCGGTGAACAGGTCGACGAGCAGGCTCCGCAGCGATCCGGTGAAGCCGTGGCAGATGTCGCCGAAGAGGCGGGCCTTGGCATCGAGGAGCTCGGCGGAGTGCGGCGAGTCCCCGGCGAGGCGCAGGACCAGGTCGAGCTTGGCGGCGAGGACACCGCGGATGCGCTCCGCGCTGGGGGCGTCACCGGCCGCCGCCTGCCGGGCCCGCGCGAGCGCCTCGGCGTGCAGGCGCTCGGCGAGCTTGCGGAAGGCGTCGTCCTTGTTGCGGACGTACTGATAGACGGCTGACCGGGACACGCCCATGGTGGAGGCGATGTCGTCCATCGTCGTGCGCCGTACGCCATACCGCGTGAGGGAGTCGTAGGCGGCGTCGAGGACCTCGTCGAGCCGGTCGGTACCCATGAGGGTCAGGCCAGCTTCTTGACGAGCTCGGCCGCCAACGGGGCTGAGGACGCCGGGTTCTGACCGGTGATCAGATTGCGGTCGACGACCACCTTGGGGGCCCAGGGCTCACCTTCCTGGAAGTCGACGCCCGCCGCGACGAGCCGGTCCTGGAGCAGCCACTTGGCCTTCTCGGCGAAGCCGGACTGCGTCTCCTCGACGTTGGTGAAGCCGGTCACCTCGTACCCGGCGAACGCGTTCGAGCCGTCCTCCTTGGTGGCGGCGAGCAGCGCGGCCGGGCCGTGGCAGACGACACCGAGCGGCTTGCCGGACGTCAGGGCGGCGGTGAGGAGCCTGCCGGAATCGGCGTCGACGGCGAGGTCCTCCATGGGGCCGTGACCGCCGGGGTAGAAGACGGCGGCGTAGTCGGCGAGGTCGACCTCCGCCAGCTTGAGCGGCCGCAGGAACTCGCTGATCTCCGCGAGGGTCACGGCGACCTTGTCGGCGCCCTCCTGGCCGCCGTTGAACTCGGGCGCCAGGCTCGCCTGGTCGACGGTCGGCACGACGCCGCCCGGTGTCGCGACGACGATCTCGTGCCCTGCGGCCTTGAACGCCTCGTACGGCGCGACGGCCTCCTCGGCCCAGAAGCCGGTCGGGTGCTGGGTGCCGTCGGCCAGCGTCCAGTGGTCGGCGCCGGTCACGACGAACAGAATCTTGGCCATGGTGTCTCTCCGAGGCTGGAAGCTCTGACGTTCTGTGCTCAGAGCGTCAGGTGGTGCTGTCCTCGAAGGTAGGTGGGCGTACCCAACGAAATCCAATAGGCTGACCCATATGGGAGATAGGAATTCCGATGGGTCGACGGGAATAGCTCCGGTGGCCGCACCGGAGGGTCCTGACGGGGCGGCCGTGGCGCGGAGCGCCGCCGGGGGCCCACTGGACCTGAACCTGCTGCGTACGTTTTTGGCCGTGTACCGGTCGGGTTCCTTCACCGCCGCGGCCCGTCTGCTCGGCCTCTCGCAGCCCACCGTCACCACACAGATCCGAGCCCTTGAGCGGCAGGTCGACCGGGAGCTGTTCGAGCGGCTGCCGCGCGGCGTCGCCCCGGCGCCGTACGCGGACGCGCTCGCCGCCCGCGTCGTCGATCCCCTCGACGCCCTCGCCGCGGTCACCGGGCACGGCGGCCCCTTGGACGGCGCCCCCGCGGAGCCCGTCCAGCTGGCGGGCCCGGCGGAGATGCTCTGCCACTGCGCGCTGCCCGCGCTCGCCCCGCTGATCGAGAAGGGGGTCCGGCTGCGCGTGACGACGGGCCTGACCGACCGGCTCCTGGACGGGCTGCGGGCGGGGCGGCACGACCTGGTGATCGCCACGGCCCGCCCCCGCGGGCGCTCCCTGAGCTCCGTGCCGCTGGCGGACGAGGAGTTCGTCCTGGTCGCTTCGGCTTCCTGGGCCGAGCGCATCGGCGGCGCCACGCGGATCGCCGCCGATGGGCCCGGGGTGCTGCTCGGCGTCCCGCTGATCACGTACGCCGACGACCTGCCGATCGCCCGGCGCTACTGGCGTCACGTCTTCGGCAAGCGGCTGGCCTGCGAGGCCTCCGTCACGGTCCCCGATCTGCGCGGTGTCCTTGCGGCCGTCGTCGCGGGCGCCGGATTCTCCGTGCTGCCCCGCTACCTCTGCCGCGACGCACTGGCCGCCGGCGCCCTGGTGCTCCTGCACGACCCGGAGGACGCCCCGATCAACACCGGCTACCTCGTGCAGCGCCCCGGATCAGCGGACAACCCGCACGTCGCCCTCGTACGCGACCACCTCATCCAGTCGGCCCGCGCCTGGTAGCCGCCCGCACCGGCTACGCGCCCGCCGCCTCCCGCGTGATCCGCTCCCACTGGGCGCCCATGGCCTCGGCGAGCGCCTGGGCGGCCGACAGGGGGCGGACCATCACCATGAACTCGTCGATCAGTCCGTCCTCGTTCACGTGAAGGAAGTCGCAGCCGGTGATCTGCCGGTCGCCGACCCGCGCCTCGAAGACGAGCGCCGAGTCGCGCCCCGAGGCGTCGTTGATCTCGCGTACGTACCGGAAGTCCTCGAAGACCCGCGTGACGCCGCGCAGGATCGCCGCGGTCGTCGCCTTGCCCGGGTAGGGCCGGAACACCACCGGGCTGGAGAAGACCACGTCGTCGGCCAGGAGCGCCTCGATGGCCTCGTGATCGTCGGCCTCAACGGCCTTGCGGAATGCCTGCATGCCCACACCTCGCGTCATCGTTGATCGTGCTTGATCGTGCTGATAGTCAATTTGTTGAGTAGGTGTGGAGGAGAGTAATCACATCGGTGTACGGTGTCCAGATGTCTCTCAAGTACGCGGTGCTCGCGGCGCTCCTGGAGGGCGAGTCGTCCGGCTACGACCTGGCCAAGATCTTCGACGTGTCCGTGTCGAACTTCTGGTCCGCGACTCCCCAGCAGCTCTACCGCGAGCTGGAGCGACTCGCGGGCGACGGTCTGATCGACGCCCGCGTGGTGCAGCAGGAACGCAGGCCCAACAAGCGGATGTTCACGCTCACCGAGGCCGGCCTGCGCGACCTGCACGCCTTCGCCGCCGAGCCGCCCCGGCCCATCGCCATCCGGGACGAACTCATGGTCAAGGTGCAGGCCATGGACGGCGGCGACCCGGCGGCCACCCGCGCGCTCATCGAGGAGCGCATGGAGTGGTCGCGCGGCAAACTCGCCCGGTACGAACGGCTGCGCCTCCACCTCCTCGGTGGCCGCGACGAGGCGCGGTACCTGCGCGAGGCCGAGCGGATCGGCCCCTACCTCACGTTGATGGCGGGCCGGTCCCTGGAGGAGTCGAACCTACGCTGGGGCGAGCGGGTCCTTGAGATCCTCGACCGACGATTCGACTACGCCGACAAGGGCGGGATGTAGAGGAGGCAGAAGTGGACGACGCGCCTGAGGTGCGGCCGGACGCGTCGCCGCGTGCGGTGCTCACCGACTTCGGCGGTGTGCTGACCACCAGTGTGCTCGACTCGTTCCGCTCGTACTCCGCGCGGGTGAGCGACGATCCGCTGCTGATCGAGCGGCTGTTCCGGGAGGACGCGGAGGCGTCGGCGCTCCTTGTGGAGCACGAGTGCGGGCGCATGGGCGAGGCCGAGTTCGAGCGGGGCATCGCGGGGCGGCTGCGCGAGAAGGGCGTGGAGGTGGAGGCGGCGGGCCTCGTCACCGCGATCGGGGCGGGGATGCGACCGGACGAGAAGATGCTCGGCGCGCTGAAGGGGCTGCGCGCCCAGGGCGTCCCGGTGGCGATCGTGTCGAACGCGCTGGGCGACGACTGCTACCAGGGATACGACCTGGACGCGCTCGCGGACGTCGTCGTGATCTCCAGCGACATCGGCTCGCGCAAGCCGGGCCGCCGCATCTTCCGGACGGCCTGCGACCGCCTCGGCGTCGAACCGACCGCCTGCGTCATGATCGACGACCTGGAGCACAATCTGCGCGGGGCGGCACGCCTCGGCATCCGGAGCCTGCACCACGTGGACAGCGACGAAACAGCCCGCGCCCTGGGGGAGTTGTTCGCCACCGGTAAGCAGGCCGGTACGTAAGCCGGTACGTAAGCCGGTACGGAAGTCGGCCCGCACGCCGGGCCCGGTGTGCCGGACCCGGCGTGAGCCGCCTGCCTTCCTTACCCGGCCGCGTACACGTCCTCGACGTAACGCCCTTCCGCGGTCAGCTCGTCCAGCCACCGCTCGGAGTCCGCCGCCGTGGCTCCCGGAGTACGGTCCCGGTGCAGGGTGCGCAGGGCGTCGCGCACGCCCGGCGCCATGCGTGAGCCGTCGCCGCACACGTACACCCGGGCTCCGGCGGCCAGCAGGCCCCACACCTCGTCGCCCTCCGCCGCGATGCGGTGCTGGACGAAGGCCGCCCCGTCGACGGGGGCGGCGCTGAAGGCGGGGCGCAGCGAGACAACTCCCGCGGACTCCGCGGCGCGCAGCTCATCGGCGTGCAGGAAGTCCGCGTCCGGCGCGTCGCACCCGAAGTAGCAGAGCGCGGGCGGGAGTTGGGTCCCCCCAGCCATCAGTTGCGCGCGGTCCGCGATCGTGCCGCGGAACGGGGCGAGGCCGGTGCCCGCGGCGACCATGACGACGGGCGCCGTGTCCGCGTGGTCGATGCGGAAGGCCTCGCGACAGGGCTGGACGCGGGCCAGGACGGTGTCGCCCGGACGCACCCCGCCCAGGTGCCCGGAGCCCGTGCCGCGGTACAGCAGCCCGCTGCCCGAGCGGGCCGGGGCCTCCAGGAGGGACACCATCAGGTCGGCGTGTCCGGGGCGCACGCCCGGCGACGAGGACACCGAGTAGTGGCGGGGCCGCAGGGGCGTGAGCACCTCCAGGAGCTTGGCCCACTCAAGCGCGCCGCGCAGGGCAGGGCAGGCCTCGACCAGTTCGAGCAGCGTGCGCCCGTCGGCCGCGCGGGCCTCGGCGTCGTCGGCGAGGGCGGTGAGAGCGGCCCGTTCGGGCGGGCAGGGGTTGGCGGCGGCGAGCACGGCCAGCTGGTCTGCGGTGGGCCGGTCCTGCAACTCGACGTGGCGGGAGAAGAGTTGGCGCACCGTCAGGGGGCGGTCCACGGCGAGGCCGTCGCGGCGCGGGCGGCTCGCGCGGATGTCGAGCACCGCGTCCAGGTCGACGCCGAGCGCGGCGGCCGCCCGGTCGACGAGCGCCGGGTCGTTGACCGGAAGCACGGTGAGATGGTCGCCGGTGCGATAGGTCACGCCGTCGGGCAGGGCGAGCCGTACGAAGCGCTTCGTACGGGGGTGACCGGGCGCGGTGAGGTCGTACGCCTCGCTGACCGTCATCGGAACGAGCCCGTGCCGCGCGGCGAGGGCGTCCAGCGGGCCGCCGGTCACCTCGCGCACCTCGTACGCATCGGAGGCGGCAGTGTCCCCCGGGGCGTCCAGCGCGTCGGGATCGCCGTACCGCTCAAGAAGCGCCCTGCGCAGCCGGGCCGTGAACTCGCGTACGGAGCCGCCGAGATCGCCCGAGGCGTCGGCCGCCGTCCGCTCCACGAGCCGGGCGCCGCCCAGCTCCGCGAGCCGCTCGTCGAAGCGCGTCGGGACGTGCTGGTACGTGGCGGCCCAGTTGCGGTCACCCACACCGAGGACGGCGTACGTGACGTTCTCGGCGGTGGCCGCGGGGGCGCCGTCGAGCCAGGAGGCGAACACCGCAGCGTCGTCGGTGGGCCGGCCGTTGTAGGAGGCGGCGGTGATCACGACCGGGCGGTCGGCGGGCAGCGCGCCCGCGTACGCGTCCAGCGGCGCGACCTCCGTCTCGCAGCCCACCGAAGCGGCCTCGTCGGCGAGTTGGGCGGCGAAGTCCCGGCAGGTGCCGTAGTTGCTGCCGTGCAGGAAGAGCGCGCGCGTGCCCGGCAGGACGCGTGCGGGCAGCACGGTGGCGTCGGGCTCCGCGACGGCCTGGCCCGCTGCCTTGCCCGGCAGCTCGCCGTGCACGCGGTCGGCGGAGGTGCGCGGCGTCAGCGTGAGCGTGAAGCCGTCGGGCTTGAGGGTGAGCGTCTCCTTGACGGTGAGCCGGTAGTCGGCGTGGTCGTGCAGCCGGTAGCGGTGCACCAGCATCCCCAGCAGCATGGTCGCCTCATGCAGCGCGAACTGCCGCCCGATGCAGGCCCGTTCGCCGGTGCCGAACGGCTTGAACGCGTGCGGGGAACGCGCCGCCTCCGCCTCGGCGGTGAAACGCTCCGGGTCGAAGAGCTCCGGGTTGTCGCCCCACACGGGCTGCCGGTGCAGCATCGGCGTGAGCACGGTGACGCCCTGGCCCGCGCGCAGCGGGATCCGGCCGCCGAGCAGCGTGTCCTCGCGGGCATGCCGGCCGAACGCGGCGGCCGTCGGCCACAGCCGCAGCGCCTCGTTCAGCACCTGACGGGTGTAGGTGAGCCGCCCGACCTCGTCGAAGGTCGGCTCGACGTCGGCCGTGTCGCCCCACAGGGCGTCGACCTCGCGCCGCACGAGGTCGAGGACGGCGGGGTGCTTGGCGAGGTAGTACAGCGCGAAGGACATCGCGCCGGACGTCGTCTCGTGCCCCGCGATCAGGAAGGTGATGACCTGGTTGCGGATGTTGGCGGTGTCCAGCTTGGAGCCGTCGCCGGGGTGCGCGGCGCTGAGCATGAGGCCGAGCAGGTCATCGGCGGGTTCGGCGCCCAGGGCGCCACCGGCCCGCGCGGAGATGACCTCGTCGACCACCTGCGCCAGATAGTCGGCGTCGGCCCGGAAGGCCGCGTCCGCCGCCGCGTGGTCACTGCCCGGCGTGCGGCTCAGCCGCGTCATGCTCCACTCCAGGCAGCGGACCATGGCGTCGACGAAGGGATGCGGCTCGGCCCGCTCGAACGAACCGAAGTCGTAGCCGAACCCGGCGAGCCCGATCGTGTCCAGCGTCATCCGGGTCATGTCGCCCGGCACGTCCACGGGGAGGCCGTTGCGCGCGCCGCGGTCCCACGACTCGATCAGCCGGTGGGCGACGCGCAGCATCATCGGGTGGTAGGTGCGCATCGAGCCCAGCGCGAACGCGGGCATCAGGATGTCGTGCGCGCGGGCCCAGTTGGGCTCGTCGTTGTACGCGGTGAAGAGGCCGTCGGCGGTGAACTCGCGCACGTTCTCCAGGGCGGGGCCGACGTGCTTGGCGAAGCGGGTCTCGTCGGCGAGTTCGGTGACGAGATCGAGATCGCTCACGAACAGCGCGTCGCGGCCGTGCAGCCGTCGCCGCACCACGGGCCCGTGGCGGCGGACCAGTTCCATGGCCTGCTGCAGCGGGGCGGACCCCGGCCCGGTGGCGGAGATGTCGATCAGCGGTACACCGTCGAGGTCGGACCCGGCGTCCTGGGGGAGCGGTGCGGTGGTGGTGGGGGGCATGGCGTGACAACTGCCTTTCGCCGTACGGAAGTCACTGATCCCCAGCTTGATCGCCGGTCCCCGCGGGTCGGCGCCGCGGCGCTACATGATTGTGTAGTGGCGAATGACGCCCCGCTCTTGACTGCCCCTGGCTGGAAGGAGTCGCCCTGTGGACTCCGCGGACTCCGTGCTGTGGCGCAACCGCGCCATGCTCCTCTTCAACCGCATCCCGATGCCGGTCGCGGTCTGCGACGCGAGCGGGGCGATCATCCTCGCCAACCCGGCGATGGCGGCGGAGTGGGGTGAGACCTCCGGGACCCTGCGGGGCCGCAACGTCCTTGAGCTGTTCCGCCCCGAGGAGAAGACCCAGGTCCTGCGGATCGCCGAGGCGGTACGGCTGCGCCACCGCTCGCGCTATCCGGTCGCCGTGCACTGGGATGCGGCCGACGGGGTACGGCGCCACGGCGAGCTGACGGCGGAGCCGGTCAGCGACACGGTCGAGGCGGTGCCCGGCCTGCTGGTGCTGCTGCGCGTCCTGGGCGAAGAGCGCGCCGAGGAGCGCGCTCCGGCTCCGGAGTCCGTCGAAGCCGCCACGGCGGCCGAGGCCCGCATCCTGGCCCTGCTGGCCGGTGGCGCCACCACGGCTCAGGCGGCCCGCGAGACGGGCCTCACCCGCGACGGGGTCACCTACCACCTGCGCCGACTGACCGAGCGCTGGGGCGCGGCGAACCGGACGGAACTGGTGGCGCGGGCGTACGCGCTGGGGGTTCTCGTCCCGGGGGTGTGGCCTCCGGCCGCGTGAAGCCTGTGGGGTCAGCCCGGGGCGTCGCTGGTGTCGGCCGCTGTGCGGCGGTACTCGGCGTTGATGCGCTGGGCCTCCTCTAGCTGGTCCTCGAGGATGACGATGCGGCACGCCGCCTCGACGGGGGTGCCCTGGTCCACCAGTTCGCGGGCGCGCGCGGCGATCCGCAGCTGGTAGCGGGAGTACCGCCGGTGCCCGCCTTCCGAGCGGAGCGGCGTGATCAGCCGGGCCTCACCGATGGCCCGCAGGAAGCCGGGTGTGGTGCCGAGCATCTCGGCGGCCCGCCCCATGGTGTAGGCGGGGTAGTCGTCGTCGTCCAGACGACCACTGAGCGGAATATCTGCAGTCATGTCACCTCTTGTGCCAACGCGTCGAGGGGCCCTGGCGCCGTACGGCACCAAGGCCCCGAAGGAAATTCAACACCATCTGTCGGCCCTAGTGCTGCGCCGACCTCTTGTTTCCGCCGTCCGGCCCGAGAATTGGGCGGGATTGCGGGGATCGCTGATGCGTGACCGGGGACCACCTTCCAATCCGGGGTCTTGCGGCACCCGGCCGAATCGATCTCGGGCCGGGCGATCCTGATGGCGTCTGCTCCTCCGTTCTCCTCTGGTCTATGGGTACGAGAGAAACCCTAATCATGCGACCGCTCAATGTCTACTCCCGCGAGAGCAGATTTTGTGCGCTGCTGGCCGATTGCGAGCGTCGCGGGCAGGGCTGCGCGTATGGCTGCGGGCACGCAAGAGGGCCCTGCCGGCGCGCGCCGGCAGGGCCCTCTTGGCTGTTCCTCGTCGTTACACGGGCGTGGAGGCTCCGAGCATCGCCGACGCGGTCTGCAACGGGGTGAGGTCGCGCGGGGCGGCGTCCTCGGAGGGGGTGCGGCAGGTGAAGCCGAGGAGCGTCATGGCGCGGGTGACCTCACCGGCGCTGAAGTCACGACGGTCCTGGCGGGTGATGACCGCTCCCACCTGCTTGATGGGGTAGTGGCGGCGGCCGACGATGACGGAGTCGCCCGTGATGGGCTCGGGCTTGATGCCCTTCATCGCGTCCAGCACCCCACTCTTGGTGAGGTCGAACGGGAAACGGGCGATGACGCAGCGCATGATGCCTCACAGGTGAGGAGAGGGGCCGGTTGAGAGGGTGGGGCGATCAACGCGTGAGAGCGAGGACGTCCCGTAGGCGGACCTGGTCCGTGTAGGCGGGGCCTTCGCGGACGGCGATGAGCCGGGCCCGAGTGATCAGGCCCGTGCACTGGTCGTCCTCGTCGCACAGGAACAGATGGCCCGCGCCCGAGCCGGACATGACCGACAGAGCCAGCTCCACGGTCATGTCGTCACGGACCTGAGGTCCGCTCGCGTCCGTACCGCCGGCGCTCTCGGCGCCGGTCAGGGGGACGGTGGCGGGATCCGCCGGGCGGGGCTGCGTCTGAACCGGTGTCAAAGGTACCTCCTGCAGGGATGGATGAGCCTGGTGAACGCGGAGCCTAGGCCGCCGCGGCGGACGGGCCCTGGGCGGCGCGGCGCGGGGCGCGGTCGGTGCGCCGGTCCTGGGCGCTGCGGCTGCGGCGGCCACGGGACGAGGACGAACTGCCGCGCCGGGGGCGCTCGGAGGCCGGCATGGTGATGGTGACCGGGACGCCCGAAGGGGCCTGGGCGCCGGTGATGCGGCTCAGCTCCTCGTCGCCGGAGCGCACCTGGGCGGTCTGCGGGGTGATGCCCGCGGCGGCCATCAGGCGGCTCATGTCGCGGCGCTGACCCGGCGTCACCAGGGTGACGACACTGCCGGACTCACCGGCGCGGGCCGTACGGCCGCCGCGGTGGAGGTAGTCCTTGTGGTCGGTGGGCGGGTCGACGTTCACGACCAGGTCGAGGTTGTCGACGTGGATCCCGCGCGCGGCGACGTTGGTCGCCACGAGCACCGTCACATGACCGGTCTTGAAGTGGGTCAGGGTCCGCGTGCGCTGCGGCTGCGACTTTCCGCCGTGCAGCGCCGCCGCGCGGACACCGCTGTTCAGCAGGTGCTCGGTCAGCTTGTCGACGGCGTGCTTGGTGTCCAGGAACATGATCACGCGGCCGTCGCGGGCCGCGATCTCGGTGGTCGTCTGGTGCTTGTCCGCGCCGTGCACGTGCAGCACGTGGTGCTCCATCGTGGTGACCGCGCCCTGCGAGGGGTCGACGGAGTGGACGACCGGGTCGTTGAGGTAGCGGCGGACCAGCAGGTCGACGTTGCGGTCCAGGGTGGCCGAGAACAGCATCCGCTGGCCCTCGGGGCGCACCTGGTCGAGCAGCGCGGTGACCTGGGGCATGAAGCCCATGTCGGCCATCTGGTCGGCCTCGTCCAGGACGGTGATGCCGACCTGGTTCAGCCGGCAGTCGCCGCGGTCGATGAGGTCCTTGAGCCGGCCGGGCGTGGCGACGACGACTTCCGCTCCCGCGCGCAGCGCACCGGCCTGCTTGCCGATGGACATGCCGCCGACCACCGTGGCGAGCTTCAGCTTCAGGGCGCGGGCGTACGGCGTGAGCGCGTCGGTCACCTGCTGGGCCAGTTCGCGGGTGGGGACCAGGACCAGGGCCAGCGGCTGGCGCGGCTCGGCGCGCTGACCGTCCGTACGGGCGAGCAGTGCGAGGCCGAAGGCGAGGGTCTTGCCCGAGCCGGTGCGGCCACGGCCGAGTACGTCGCGGCCCGCGAGGGAGTTGGGCAGCGTCGCCCCCTGGATCGGGAACGGCACGCTCATGCCCTCGCGGCCGAGCGCGGCGAGCAGCGGCGCCGGCATCACGAGATCGGCGAACGCCTCGACGGCCGGGAGCGCCGGGGTGACCGTGACCGGCAGGGCGAACTCGCCCTGGGGTGCGGACGGTCGGCGGCCGTAGCCACCCGAACGGTTCGAGCCGCCGGAGCGGCCGCCGCCGGACGGGGCGCCGAAGCGGCCTCCGCTCCTGCCGCCGCCCGAGCCGGAGCCGTAGCTGGAGCCGGAGCCCGAGCCGTAGCCGCCGGAGCGTGCGCGGGAAGAGCGGTCGTTCGTGCGTGTGCGGTTCATGCGGAACCTTCCTTGATGCGGCACGTACCAAGGAAATTCCGCAGCGAGAACGCAGCGCGGAGAATCACGAGAACGGGCCGGAGAAAATGCGTAAAGCGAATCCGGCCGGCGGCAGGTGTTCTGCGGGCGGATGCGCGGGAACGAGTTACGTTCCGGACAGGGGCACGGCGAACAAAGGGTCGATGACACGGTGTTCGCGCAGAGAATGTGTGGCCCTGGATGGTGCGGGAAATGCACGAGCTGGGGCCCGCACCCCAAGGTGCGGGCCCCAGCTGCGAAGTACGCGTGAGCGTCAGGCGGGAACGATGTTCTCGGCCGTCGGGCCCTTCTGGCCCTGGGCGATGTCGAAGTTCACCTTCTGGCCTTCCTGGAGCTCACGGAAGCCCTGGGCGGCGATGTTCGAGTAGTGGGCGAAGACGTCGGGGCCGCCGCCGTCCTGCTCGATGAAGCCGAAGCCCTTTTCAGCGTTGAACCACTTCACGGTGCCAATAGCCATGTCAAATCTCCTTCGGGGCAGTGCCCGGAGTCCGCACTGTGCGCACTCCGTGTCGCCGCGATGATCGCCCCGCCGGAAATGACCGGAAATACAAAAGTGCTCTCACCTGCACAAAAGAGCGGTGAGGGCACTTGAAGTTTTTTGGGAACCACAACTGCAACTGAGATCGACAGTAGCACGCCACGGTCGGCCCCGGGTGGTAGAAAATGCCGTTCCGGCTGGCGCGCAAGAAACTCTCAGAGCGCCTCACGCTGATTTCTCTCACGGCCGACACACATATTGCTTCACTCAAAACATAGCGTTTCTGCCGCAGCGGCTCGGCCGGGTGATCGCCCCGTGGGCCTGGATCACAGCGCGGGCCCGGCGCCGAGGACCAGCGCGTAGGGGCCGAGGCCGATCAGGCGGTTGCCGGGAGTCTGTTCGCGTCCGACGTAGAGGTCGCCGACGGTGCCGGTGTCCGGGTCGAAGGTGACTTCGGTGAGCGTGCCGATGTCCTCGCCGTACTCGGTGAGGACCCGCTTGCCCAGCAGCCTCTTGTGCGCCCGGGAGTGCGAGCTGCTCCGGGAGTCCTCGGCCGCGGCGCCGGTGTCGATGATCACCGCGTCCGGGCCCACCCCGCGCACCGCGGTCCACGGCACGCTGTCGCCGGTCTTGGTGTCCCGCAGATACAGCTCCGTGATCCGGCGGGTCCGCGGATCGATGCCGATTCCGGCCACCTCCCCGGCCGGGCGCGCGTCCTCGGCGCTGATCACCGGGTGACCCAGTACCTGACTGAGCAGCATCATCGGTCGTCCCCCTTCCGCAACCCCGCCTCACCGGTGGCGCGGATCCGCTCCCAGGCGGCGGTCAGCGCGCCGAGGTCGTCCACCGCCTGCTCGGCGAGCAGGGCAGGGATCACCAAGGTGTCGCCGGTCATGGCCAGTTGGCCGTGCGCCGGCAGGAAGACCCGGCGTTCATGGCGGCCCATCGCCTCGGTGGTGGCGACCTCGAAGCCGACCACCCGGCCGCTGGTGCCGCCCTCGACCACCGCGTCGAGCACGGTGCCCAACTCGAGACCGGCATCGCTCAGCACCCGGGCGCCGCGCACCTGCCCGGTGTCGGCCTCGCCCCTGTCGACCACCGCGTCCCTGGCCTGCAGGACCTCGACGGCGGGGATCATCACCGCGTCAGGCCCCAGCGCGTGCACGCCGGACCAGGGCAGGCTCTGCTTGAGCGGACCGGAGAACAGCCCGCGGCCCGCCAGCGTGAAACCGGTGATCTGTCCGCCCGCCGCGTCGAAGACGGTGTCCTTGACCTGGGCCACCGCCTCCCCGCCGAGCGTGACCACGGGCCGCTTGGTCAGCCCGGCGGCGAGCATCAGCGTGGTCATCGGATCCTCCCGCGTCCCGCACGACGCCCTCGACGGACCACGATCGCGCCCCCGCCCCGGCGCCGGGCCTGCGTCCCCAAGGCCGCACCGGCCAGCAGGAGCAGTGCGACCACCACGACGGTCAGCCACATCCACCAGATCACAGCCGTCCACCTCCCGTGTCATCCCGCGCTCGAACCGAGTTCCCCGGAAGCGGCTTCTTATCCGCAAGTAGCTTCTTATACGGAGAGTCAAGTCACAGGTATGTAACGGGAGATGGCGGGTAAGAGCCCGTGCACGGCGCGCTCTCACCCCGAGGGCGCCATGTGTTCCGGGAGTGACGATGGTGGCCCCGACGCCCAGCAGCCCAGCACCCACGGTGGCGTTCGCCGAGCGACATACCGCCGGCCCCGACGTCGCCGCAGCCGAGCCGACGGCCACCGAGCACCCCCTGCCCCTGGGCGGCGGGCAGCGCACGGCCGATCTGCGGGCCCTGTCCAAGACGCTCTTCACCCGCCTGGACGCGCTGGAGGAAGGCACTCCCGAGCACTCCTACGTACGCAACTCGCTGGTGGAGCTGAACCTCAACCTCGTGCGGTACGCCGCGCACCGGATGCGCCCGCGCGACGAGTCGTACGAAGACGTCGTCCAGGTCGGCACGATCGGTCTGATCAAGGCGATCAACCGCTTCGACCTGCAGCGGGGCGTGGAGTTCCCGACCTTCGCGCTGCCGACCATCATGGGCGAGATCAAGCGCTTCTTCCGCGACACCACCTGGGCCGTGCGCGTTCCCCGCAGGCTCCAGGAACTCCGCCTCGACCTGGTCAAGGCCACCACCGATCTCGAGCAGACCAACGGGCACGCCCCGACCACGGCCGAACTCGCCGAGCACCTCGACCTGGACGAGGCCGAGATCAGCGAGGGCCTCACCGCGGCCAACGGCTACACCACGGCCTCCCTGGACTTTCCGGCCGACGGGGTCGACTCCGACGACACGCTGGCCGACCACGTGGGCTACCGCGATCCCGAGCTGGACAAGGTCGAGGACCTGCACACCCTGAAGCCGCTCATCGCCGCCCTCCCGGAACGCGAGCGCAGGATCCTCGCGATGCGTTTCGCCGCCGACATGACGCAGAGCGAGATCGGCGCGGAGCTCGGCATCTCCCAGATGCACGTCTCGCGCATCCTCACCAGGATCCTCGGGCGGCTGCGGGCCAAGCTCCTCGACAAGAGGTAGTAGCGAAGAGGTAGTAGCGCCACGCGGAAACCCGCGAGCCCCGCCGGGCTGTTTCGGGAGAGGCCACTGGGTTGATCTCGGTACGATGGCTCATGGGGGTGCGATGTCCACTGAGACCCATCGCCTGACCATCACCGAGCTCGCGAGTTGCTCCGACTCCGCGGTGCTGCGGGTCAGCGGCGAGCTCGACCAGTCCTGCGAGGAGTACTTTCTGCGTACCCTCGGCGCTTCCGTCGAGGCCGGCCACCTGCACCTGGTCCTCGACGTGACGGCGCTGATGTTCTGCGACTCGCGCGGGCTCAACTGCCTGCTCGCCGTGCGCTGGCTGCTCGCCCGCCGCGAGGGAAGACTGCTGCTCGCGGGTGCGGGCCGGCGTCTTTCGGAAATGCTGACGCTGACCGGCAGCACGGAACTGCTCCCCGCCCACCGCACGGTCGGCCAGGCCCTGCTGACCCTGCCCGAAGACCAGCGTCCCCAGTGGCCGCCGAGGGAGCCGTAGCCCCCTCGGCAGTCCGCGGCGGGCGGGCCCTCACTCCGTGCGCAGAGCCGTGGCCGTGCGGGCCCTGGCCGCCAAGGTCGCGGGGAGCAGCGCGCCCAGGAGCGCGATGACCACCCCGGCGAGACCCAGCAGGACCAGGTGCGACGTCGCGTACACGTCGAGGACCGACGGAGGCAGAGCGGTGCCCGCGGCGCGCCCCATCACCGGCAGCACGAAGCCGTGCAGCGCGAACCCGGCGGGCACGCCCACAAGACCGCCGACCACGCCGATCCCCGCCACCGAGGCCAGTACGAGACTCACGGTCTGCCGAGGTGACATGCCGATCGCCTTGCAGACGCCGAGGTCGTGGACGCGCTCCCGGGTGTCGAGGACGACGGAGTTGAGCACGCCGAGGCCCGCCACGGACACCAGCATCAAGGTGAGCAGCACCGCCATCGTGTTCAGGAGGAGGATCGTGCCCTCCTGCTCCGACGGGGAATTGGCCACGGCGTCGCCGCCCAGCGGTTCGAGCGTCGCGGAGAGCTTCTCGGCGTACGCGGCGGGGGAGACGCCCGTCTCCACCTCGACGAGGAACGTCTGGGGCTCGACCGCGGGGAAGTCCGCGAGGCCCGCGTGGAGGTGCAGACCGTCGTCCGAGGTGTCGAAGGCCTCGCCGACGATCCGCAGGGTCCGGCTCTCCTTCCGGAGGGCCACCCGCACGGTGTCACCGATCTCGGTCCCGGTCCTCTCCAGGAAACGCGTGGACACCACGAGCTGCCCCGCACCGCTGATCCAGTGGCCGGCGATCATCTCGTACCCGCCCGATCCCATGTCACCCTGGTAGAGGCTGGCCCGGACCGGTCCCGAGATCCCGCCCACGGTGGCCTCGGTCTCCGTCAGGCCGTAGTACGAGGCGGTGCCCGCCTGCGCCTCGACGGCGGCGCGCACCTTCGCCGGGTCGGCGGCCGGGGGAGCCGATCCGGCCTCCGAGGAGCGGGGTTTGGCGGGGCCCTGGGGCGGCCCGCCCCCGCTGAACACGGTGACGGCGGCGCGCTCCTCGGGGTCCGACGCGGTACCGACCGCGTTGAGCGACGCCGTGAGACCCACCGCGAAGGTCGCCGCGACCGTGCCGAAGGCCACCGCGAGCAGCATCGCGAGCGTACGGACCGGGTGCGCGAAGGGGCTGGCGAGACCGTAGGTCACCGCCCGCGGCAGCGGCAGCCGCCCCGCCGCCCGGTGTGCCCACTGGCCGCGCCCCGTGCGCGGCGCCCGGCCCACCGCGATGGCCTCCACCGTGCGCAGCCGCCCGGCCCGCAGCGCGGGCACGAGCGCCGCGACGCCGACGACGAGCAGCGCCGCGGCCGGCACCACGACGTCCACCCACCAGGCCACCGAGAGCGACGCCGTGCCGTACACCTCCTCGGTGTCGTCCAGGAGCGGGACGGCCAGCAGGTTTCCGAGCACGACCCCAAGGGCGATGCCGACGCCCGCCGGGATCAGGGCCTGGGCCACATAGGCGCGCACGACCTCGCGCGGTGTGAAGCCGATGGCCTTGAGGATGCCGATCCTGCGCAGGCTCGTGCCGACCGCGCCGCTGACCACACTGCCGACGATGATCACGGACATCGCGATGCCGAGCACACCGAACGCGATCAGGAACGGAATGGTCGGCGCCGCGCCCTGATCGGCGGCGCGCTTGGTGTCCAGATAGGACTGGGTGCCGAGCAGCGCCCCGGACTGCACCGCGGCGGCGATCTCCTTCCGTCCTTGGGTGATCTGTGCGTTCGTGTCCGCCGAGTCGAGGCGGTAGAGCATCTGGCTCGTGACAGGACTGTCCTTGGACGCCAGCGCCCTGACCTGTGCGGGCGTCGCCCAGGCGCCCGCGGTCTTGCTGACCGAGACCGCGAGGCCGACGACCTTGAGGGTCCTGCCGTCGGCGGTGTCCGACGTCTTCAGGGTGGAGCCGGGCTCGAAGGCGGGTCCGGCGAAGGACTCGTCAAGGACTATCTCGCCCGGTTTCGTCGCCCAGCGGCCGGACTTGAGGTCCAGGTCGTCCACGGCGCCCGTCGGTTCGGAGCGCCCCGCCAGTGTCGTGGCCGGCAGGTGACCGCCGTCCGGGGCCACCGGGTGGATCGTCGTGAGCGGGTAAGGGCCACCGCTCGCGGTGACGCCGTCAAGGCGCCCGGTGGCCTCGATCCGTGCCGTGCTCGTCCTCGCCGGATCGAACTGGGCGGTGAGGTGCGCGCCGTGCTGCTGCGCGAAGGCGTGGTCGAAGGGGGCGTTCGCGGCGACCATGAGGGACCCGGCGACCACGGCCGAGGCCACGGCCATCATCGTGGCCACGGCGATCACCAGGGTCTGCACCCGGCGCCGCCCCACCCCGGAGCGTACGACGCGGCCGAGCGCGCCGCTGCCGAAGCCGCTCACCGCACGGCCTGCGCATGCGTGTCGAGGGCGAGATGGCCGTCGACCAGGTGAATCGTGCGGCTCGCGCAGGCCTGCGCGAGCGCCAGGTCGTGGGTGACGAGGACGATCGTCTGCCCGCCGCGGTGCAGATCCACGAGCAACTCCCGGACGTCGTGGCCCGACGCGGTGTCGAGCGCACCGGTCGGCTCGTCGGCGAGGAGCAGCGCGGGGCGGTTGACCAGCGCCCGCGCGACCGCGACGCGCTGGCGCTCGCCGCCGGAGAGACGGCCCGGGTAGGCGCGGGCGTGCTTCTGGATGCCGAGGATCTCCATGAGCTCGACGGTGCGGGCCGCCGCCTTCTTCCGTGCCGTTCCGGTCAGTTGGGCGGGGAGCTGGATGTTGTCGGCGACGGTGAGGTCGTCGAGCAGGTTGAAGAACTGGAAGACCATGCCGACCTGTTCGCGGCGGAAGCGGGCGAGCGCGTGCTCGCTCAGCCGGTCGATGCGCCGCCCCGCCACCGTGACCGTGCCGTCCGTCGGCTTGTCCAGCCCTGCGACGAGATTCAGTAGCGTGGACTTGCCGCTGCCGGAGGGGCCGGTCACCGCCAGCGCCTCGCCCTGGGCGACGCCGAGGTCGAGCGGGCCGAGCGCGGGCGCGCCCGCGCTGTCGTAGCGCTTGGCCACGGCCTTCAGTTCGATCACGTGAGTCATGGCAGGTGTCCGTCCTTGCGGTCGATGGCTCATGCGGTGCCGGCTCAGCGAACGTAGGAGCGGGCGCCGCTCGGGCGCGTCGGCCGCGGCACCGACATGCGGTGCTCCCCGCGGATGACCCCGCCGCGGGGTCATCACAGCGACGTACTCCCGTGGTACGGCAGTCCGGCCGCGCAGGCTGATGCGGTCCGGCGGGGGCGGGTCGCACAATGAGCCGGTGGAGACGGGAGAGCGGCGCGGACGGTGTCAGCAACTGCGGGACGCGTTCCGGCCGGAGGCGAGGCCCGCCCCGCTGTCGCGCCGGGCGGTATGGATCGATGTGGCCCTCGCGGTCCTGCTGACCGTCGTCGCCCTGATCGTGGCGGCGCGCTACCCCGACAGCGGGCCGGTCACGATCGGGCAGGACATCTCGTCCGCGGCATCGGATCCGCCCCCGGAGCCGGGGGAGCCGCCTCCGATGCCCGAACCGCCGCCTCCGGGGCCCGGGATACCGGACCACGAGACCTATGCCGCGCCCTGGCCGCTCGTCGCCCTCTCGGCGCTTCCGCTGGCATACCGGCGCCGGTATCCGCTGGCCGCGTTCGCGGCGGTGCTGGGCCTCGCGCTGGCCGTCGGCGAGGACAGGACCTCCTGGATCAACGTGCTGACCTGCGTCATCGGCGCCTACAGCGCGGTCACGTACAGCCGCCACCGGATGTGGGCGCTGGTCGTGCTGCTCGTCGCCGCCATCCTGGCGGGCATCGGCTTCCGGGACACGGAGCCCGTCCTGCCGGGCTGGTCGAGCCCGGCGGTCGTGCTCCTGGTGGCGGGGGTGCTGGCCGGCCTGGTCCGGCTCTGGCAGCGGCAGTTGACGGCGAGCAAGGACCGGTACGCACAGCTTCAGCGGGCGCAGGCGGAGGCCATGCGCCGGGCGGTGGACGAGGAGAGATCCCGCATCGCTGCCGAGCTGCACGACGTGGTGACCCACAATGTGAGCGTGATGGTGATCCAGGCGGGCGCGGCACGCAAGGTGATGGACGCGGCACCGGAACGGTCGAAGCAGGCGCTCCTGGCGGTCGAGGCCGGTGGCAGGGCCGCGATGGCCGAACTGCGGCACGTGATGGGCCTGTTGGCGGCCCCGGACACCGGCAGGCCCGACAGCCCTGCGGACGGCCTCGAACCACAGCCTGGCCTAGGTCAGCTCGACGCCCTGATCGAACGGGTCCGTGCCGCGGGGACGCCGGTCGGCGTCACGGTGGGCCTGCCGCAGGACCCGCTGTCACCCGGCGTGGACCTCGCGGCGTACCGCGTCGTCCAGGAGGCGCTGACCAACACGATCAAGCACGCGCCCGGCGCCGAGGCGTCCGTCACCATCGGCTGCGCCGACGGCCGCCTGGAGATCGAGGTCGTCGACACCGGCGGCGTGCGCGACGCCCCGCCGGCGGACGGCAACGGCCGCGGTCTCATCGGCCTGCGCGAGCGCCTGGCGGTCTACGGCGGCGAACTCACCGCAGGACCGACCCTCACGGGCGGCTACCGCATCAAGGCCCTCATACCCTGGCGCACCGCATGAGCCGGTCCCCGCTGCGCATCGTCATCGCCGACGATCAGGCCCTCGTGCGCACCGGTTTCGGGATGATCCTTGCCGCCGACGGCATCGAGGTGACGGCCGAGGCGGCGGACGGGGCCGAGGCGGTCGCCGCCGTCCGGCGCACCCGGCCCGACGTCGTCCTCATGGACATCCGCATGCCGCAGATGGACGGCATCGAGGCCACCCGGCGGATCCTGGGCGGCGAGGGCCCGCACACGACGCGGGTCATCATCCTCACCACGTACGACCTGGACCACTACGTCTACGCGGCGCTCACCGCGGGTGCCAGCGGCTTCCTGCTCAAGGACGTCACCCCCGAGCACCTGGTGGCCGCCGTACGCCTGGTGCAGTCCGGCGACGCCCTGCTCGCGCCCGCGATCACCCGCCGCCTCATCGAACGCTTCGCCCGCCAGGAGGAGGGCGAAGCGGCGCCCCTCCACCGTGACCTGTCCGGCCTGACGCCCCGCGAGCTGGAGGTGCTCCGGCTGCTCGCGACGGGCCTGAGCAACGCCGAGCTCGCCGACCGCCTGTTCCTCAGCCCCACCACGGTCAAGACGCACATAGGCCGCATCCTGTCCAAACTGGACCTCCGGGACCGCGTCCAGGCCGTGGTGCTCGCCTACGAGACGGGACTGATCTCGCCGGGAGGCCGGGGCGAGGGTGCCTGACCTCGCCGCCATCTCACACCGTTCCCCAGGGGCTCAGCGGCGCCCTCGGAACTTGCCGAGCATCCGCTTGGCCTGGGCGCGCTTCTTGGGGTCGGCCGATGCCTGACGGGCCTGGTGGATCGCCCGCTGCCCCTGAGGGCTTCGGATGAACTGCTTGATGCGGTTGATGACTCCGGCCATGTCGACTCCTCAGTCGTGAGAACTGACAGCCTACGACGGGGTGTTCGCGCGGTACCCCGGCGTGCCGCCGGTGCGGAGAGCGGCGGCGACGGGAATGGTCCGATGGCCCTCCTGTGGCTCGGTGTGACGGCGTGAGAGTGGGCCAATGGCCCAGTGAAACTGGTGTCGGTTGAGCCAGTAGGGCCCTGGATGGTGTGATGTGTCTGTCGATGGCGCTGCGGATCCCCGCGGCGCCTTTTCCATGTGGGCAGGTCGAGCTGGACGCGAAAGGGGCGGGGAAGCCGTGCTGAAGAGGGTGTTCGTGGCGCCGGATCCGGGGCGGGTGCGGTTGCGGTTCGCCGCGCGGGCCGTCATCGGCATCGGTCTCGCGGTGACCGTGTGCGGGCTGGCCGGGCACTCGCTCGTCGCGGCGATCACCGGTGGGCTCGCGGCGCTGCTCGCTCTGTTCACCGTGGGCGACGCGACCGTGCGGGGCCAGGCCGTCACCACGGCCCTGCTGCCCGTCGTCGGGTTTCCCGTGCTCGCTCTCGCGGCGTTCCTGCACGACGTACCCGTCGCACGGGACGTCGCCTTCCTCGCCGTGCTCGGCGCGGGCGTGTACGCGCGGCGGTGGGGGCCGCGCGGGCACTCGCTCGGGGTCTTCGCGTTCATGACCTTCTTCGCGACGCAGTTCCTGCACACGGTGCCGGAGCAACTGCCCGAACTGTTCGCCGCCATCCTGCTGTCGCTGTGCGCGTCGTCGGCCGTCCGGTTCGGGCTCTGGTGCTACGAGCGCCGCCTGCCGCCCGTCCTCGCGCCCACCGTGCCGGGGGGCAGGGGTCTTGCCAGGACGACCACCCGGCAGGCGGTCCAGGCGACGCTCGGCGGCGCCTTCGCGCTCGCCGCGGGACAGGTGCTCTCCCACGAGCGGTGGTACTGGGCCGTGGGCGCCACCTGGTGGGTGTTCGTGAACACCGCGTCGAGCGGGGAGACGCTGGTGCGGAGCTTCCGGCGGGTGCTCGGCACGGTCATCGGCATCGGCGCGGGCTTCGTCCTCGCGGTCCCGCTGCACGGTGCGCCGGTGCCCTCGGCGGTCATCGTCGCCGTCAGCGTCTTCGGGATCTTCTACACGGCCGCGGTCTCGTACACCTGGATGATGCTCGCGGTCACCGTCATGGCCGGGGTGCTCTACGGACTGCTCGGGGTGCTGAACCCGGGGCTGCTCGCGCTGCGGGTCGCGGAGACCGGCGTGGGGGCGCTCGGCGCCGTACTCGCCGTGCTCCTCGTCCTGCCCGTCACCACGCACGCCACGACGAACGCCTGGATCGAGCGCGCCCTGCGGTGCGTGCACACCTGCACGGCGGAGGCCGCGGCCCGGCTCGCCGGGTCCGAGAGCGCCGATCCCGCGCCGCGCGTCGCCGAGCTGGAGCAGCTCCTCGGGAAGGTGCGGTTCTCGCTCGCCCCGCTGGTGCACCCGTTCAGTCCGCTGCGGGCCCGCAAGGAGCGCGCCCGGCAGGTGCTCGCGCTGCTCGACGCCTGCGCCCGCGAGGTGCGCGGGCTCGCCTCGATCGCCGCGGACCCCGAGGCCTCGCACGACGACCGGCTCGCCGCCGCCTGCTGGCGCGTGGAGGCCGCCGTGGAGGCGCTCACCGCGCCAAAGGCCGCGGGCGGACCGGCCACCGACGCCGTCGCCCTGCCGCATCCCTCCACCGTCGAGCCCGTGCTCGCCCACCTGCACGGCCTGGAGAAGGCACTCGTCGAACTGGCCGTGCCGCTGCGCAGTCCGACGCGTACGCCTCTGATCGGGGCCTGAGGGATCGGCTTGCGGGGGTCGGCCTGAGGGGCCTGCCTGAGGCGCCTGAGCAGGCACCGTCCCTCGGTCGCCCGATGCCGGACCGGTCACATCGATCGATGACTCCGGCCGATGACACATGGTTGGCCCGTCGCGTGGTAGACGAACTTCCGCTCCTTCGGGCGCCGGGCCCAGCCGTGCGCCTCAGTCCGGAGGGTGCTGCCGGACCGTGAGGCGCGCGACTGAGAGGGATGCTGACCATGCCGGAGGAATCACCGTCGATCGTGCACGACGTGTCGGTAGCGGCGGCTGTCGGGCGACGCGCGCTGCCCAACCGGCTCTGCACCGCCTTCACGGAGTCCCTGGGTGCGCAGCGGGCGGCCCTGTCCTGGCTGCCACGGCTTGAGCACTGGCAGCTGCTGCACGCCACCGACGAGCCCGCACTCCAGGCCGAGGCCGCGCAGTTCACCCGCGCCGACGGCCCCTCGGTCAGCGCCGCACTGGGCATGCAGCCCGTGTTCGTGCCGGACCTGCGCGACTATCCGTGCCGCACCGGACCGCCCCTGACCGAGGAACTGCCCGACACCCGGCGCGTGCTGGCGCTGCCGCTGCACTCCCGCCACACGCCGGTCGGCGTGCTGTGTCTCTACTACACCGAGCACGCCGACGTGACCTCCACCCACATCACCCACGCGCAGCGCGCCGCCGGTCTCGCCCTCGAGGCACTGATGCGCTGGCGGCCCGTGCACGCGGGTGCCGGAAGCCGCCGCCCGGTGTGGACCACCAGCACGCGCGCGGCGCGCTGGGAGCGCATCCACCAGGCGGCCGACTACGTCGCCGCCCGCGAGGACTGCGCCGTGGCCGAGGCGTTGGCATGGCTCCAGGGGGTGAGCGCACGCGACGGCCTCTCGCTGCTCGACGTGGCCGACACCGTCCTGCAGCCCTCCCGCGCCCACCACGGCGACGAGCCCGAAGGAAGGAGCGGCCGTGAACGAGTCCGTGGAAGTGCTGCTTGACCGCGTCCAGGACCGCGGAGGCTATGCGGAACGGCAGGAGGCGGCCGGGGCGGTGCAGAGCGTCCTGGAGGTCCTGGGCGCGCACCTGGTGGGGGACGACCGCACGGATCTCGCCCGGCTGCTGCCCCGGCCGTGCGGTCCGCTGCTCACCGAGAGCTCACCGGCCAGTGAACCCCTGACGCCCGCGGCCTTCATCGCGGCGGTGGGCGCACACGTGGACGTCGACGCGGGGCAGGCCCGCCGTGCCGTCACCGCGGTGCTCGCCACGGTCGCGGAGGTCGCCGACGACGCACTGCTGCGCCGCATCCTCACGCAGCTTCCGCCGGGGCACGCCGGTCTGTTCGGCCGTACGGACCCCACATGATTCCCGCGCACCGCGTGCGGCCCCACCGAGTACGGCCCCGCCCGACGGGCAGGGGAAAGCGCAGACAAGACACTCCCTGAATGGAGGCTCGTGATGGCACGGACGGTTCCGCAGGGCAAGACCGTGAAGGAAGCGGGGAGCGGGAGCGCTCCCGGTGCGCCGCCGCTGTCCCGATGGGCGCGTGGCGTGGCCATGCTGCTGGCCTTCGCGGGCACGCTGGTCTTCGCCGTGCTCCTTGCCCGGCTGACGCTGGAACCGTCGGCCGCCTCCGAGCCCTTGACGCACAGCAATCTGCGCCCCGGCGACTCGATCCGTGACTATCTCGCACAGCCCGCGTTCCGCGACACCGTCAAGCAGCTCGGCGGCAACATCGTCCTGGGCCTGCCGTTCGGCATGCTGCTGCCGGTGCTCGTGCCCCGGGCCCGGGGTCTCCTGCGCGTCATCGCCGTCACGGCGCTGGTGATGCTGCTTGTCGAGCTGGCCCAGGGCTTCCTCGTGACCGGGCGGGCCTTCGACATCGACGACGTCCTGCTCAACACGTCGGGCGCCGTGCTGGGTTACCTGCTCCTCGGCCGCAGGCTCGGCCGCGCCGTGCATCCCCGCCGCCGGCATTGGTGGCACCGCTTCACCAAGCGGCCGACCGCCGCCGACTAAGGCGCGAGGTCACACGGTCACACGGTCAGACGGCCGATGACCTGCGGGTCGAGACCGGTCAGTTGGGCGATGCGCGGCCCGGGGACGCCCGCGGCCAGCGCCCTGTGCACCAGCGCCTCCCAGTCCTGGGTCGTCTCGCGGAACTGCAGCAGTTCACCCTCCATGTCCGTGACGGACTGGGGCGCGCACTCCTGCTGGACCCGCAGCGCCTCCTCCTCGCTCAACGGAATGGGCAGGCGCTCGGCGTCCTCGGGGATGAACGCCTCCGCGTCGGCGGGCAGGATCCGGACCAGTTCGGACGAGGCCGACACGTCGTGAGCCTGAAGCCAGCCGTGCACGGCGGGGGTCTCGGCGCACTGAAGGGCGCCGACGGCGGCCAGCGCGGTCCCCAGCCGGGGGTGGCGGTCAGGAAGGAGGAAGAGGTAAGCGTCGTCGGCCATCGCGGGAATTCGCCTTCTCGGTCGGACATCAGCGGCGCAGTGATGCTAACGCCCCGTGAGCGGCCCGAACCCCGCCTTTCCTTGGCCGTCCCCCGACCGGGGAGCGTCAGCGCGTGTGCCGTCCCCCGACCGCGGAGCGTCAGCGCGTGGTCAGCATCCCGGCGCGCAGGCGGGCCAGGGTCCGGGACAGGAGGCGCGAGACGTGCATCTGGGAGACGCCGAGGCGTACGCCGATCTGCGACTGGGTGAGTTCGTCGACGAACCGCAGGCGCAGGATCTCCCGGTCGCGCTCCTCGAGTTGGGCGAGGAGCGGTGCCAGGGCGTGGAAGTCCTCCACGAGCTCCATGGCGGGGTCCTCCGCGCCGATGAAGTCGGCGAGTGCCGCCTCGCTGTCGTCGCGTTCGCCGTGGAGGGTGGCGTCGAGGGAGGTGGAGTTGTAGCCGTTGGAGGCCGTGCGGGCCTCGATGACCTCGTCCTCGGTGAGGTCCATCAGCTCGGCCAGTTCACTGACCTTGGGGGCGCGGCCGAGGCGGGTGCTGAGCTCGTCGGTGGCCTTGGCGAGTTCGACGCGGGCCTCCTGGAGGCGGCGCGGAACGTGGACGGCCCAGGAGGTGTCGCGGAAGAACCGCTTGATCTCACCGACGATGTACGGCACGGCGAACGTGGCGAACTGGACCTCGCGGGAGAGCTCGAAGCGGTCGATGGCCTTGATCAGACCGATCGTCCCGACCTGGACGATGTCCTCCATGTCGTTGCTGCGGTGACGGAACCGCCCGGCGGCGTACCGGACCAGCGACATGTTCATCTCGACGAGGGTGTTGCGGGCGTACTGGTACTCGGGTGTGCCCTCTTCGAGCACGGCGAGCCTGGTGAAGAACAGCTTCGACAGGTCGCGGGCGTCCTTGGGCTCGACCCCCTGCGGGGAGACGATCTCCGGAAGTTCCGCGATGCCGATGTCCGTGGATGTCCCGGTGGCCGTAGTCATGGTTGCCCTCCCCTGTCCGTACCGGCCCTCCGTCGTCCCCCGACCGGCCGGTGAAGCGCACGTACCCAGACGCCGGTGCTTCATGCGCCCCGTCGTGCAACAAGATCCGTTATGTGTTCGAGCGTTATAGGTTCCGCATTGCCGGGCAAGTGTGCATCTCTGACAGCGGCCACCCCATATTCGGACAGAGGCCACCCCGTACGAGGAGGGCTCATGAAGACGCACGGGATGCGACTGGACACAGGACCGTCGGACCAGGCGGTTTTCGACAAGCGGCCGGAAGCCGTCGCCCACGCGCGGGACTTCGCCCGTGCCTTCGTGGACAGGCTCCACCCCCCGGTGGGCAGCCAGGACGCCGCGAGCATCGAACTCGCGGTGTCCGAACTCGTCACCAACGCCGTACGCCACGCACGCGGGGCTTCGTGCTCCCTGCGCCTGCAGGCAGAGCCGGACGGTGTGGCGGTGGTGGTCGGCGACGCCGATCCGCGGCCGCCGCGGGAGCGGGCGCCCGACCTGGTCGGCGGCACCGGCGGGTTCGGCTGGCCCATGGTCCAGCACATGGCCAAGGCGGTCACCGTGACCAGCGGGCCGCGCGGCAAGACCATCCGGGCCGTTCTGCCCCGATGACGGCGGCCCCGATGACGGCAGCCCCGATGTCGGCGGCCCGCCGTGCGGTCGACGCCGTGCGGCGAGGTGCGGGGCATGAGAGCACGCGGGCGGGGCAGGAGAGGTCAATGGATGACCTGTCTCAGCTACTCCAACAGACCATGCGCCGCCGTCATCTGACGCCGCAGGCGATCGCGGACAAGACCGGGATCCGCACCCCGCGCATCCGGGCCTTCGCCGAGGACGGCGCCGAGGGGCCCGTCCGCCCGACCGAAGAGGAACTGGCCGAGCTGGCCGGCGCCCTCGCACTGCCCGCCATCAAGGACGCCGCGCGGCCCACGGCCGCGGCAACCTCACCTTGACCCCCCGACCTGCTGTGCGCGGTCGCGGTGGACAATTCGCCCCCGTCTGAGCCATGTTCACCGGGCACGCACAGGGTGGATCACCCCGTGGGAGGGGTAACTGCGCGGCTAACAGACGTGCGGACCGCGCGGGAGCGGTCCGTGCCCCCGAGCCGCCCCAGGGGGTGCACCATGCGGAAGTACCTGCGCAGGGCCGGACACGAAGCCCCTGCGGACCGCGGTACGCGGGGTGCCGGGATCCCCGCCGACCTCCATCAGCGCGCCGCCGACACGGCCTGCCCGGAGCGTGCCGCGGGCCACGAGGAGACCGCCGCCCCGTCGGCGCCGCGCCCCGCGGACGGCGCGCCGGCCGGGCCCGCCCTGCGCCGGGCCGCGGCCGACTTCGTCCGCCTCCACCATGGCGAGGCCCACCGCGGTGACCCCGCGCCAAGGATCGCCCAGGTGTTCGCCGAGATCGCGGAGACGGGGACGTACCGCCACACCCACGAAGAGCTGGTCTTCGGCGCCCGGCTCGCCTGGCGCAACGCCGCCCGTTGCATCGGACGCCTCTACTGGCGCTCGCTGCGCGTCCTGGACCGCAGGGAGCTGACCGCCGCCGACGACGTGGCCGCCGCGTCGGCGGATCATCTGCGGGCGGCCGTCAGCGACGGACGGCGGATCAGGCCCCTCATCACCGTCTTCGCGCCCGACGCGCCCGGCCGTCCGGGGCCCCGCATCTGGAACGAGCAGCTCATCCGGTACGCGGGGTACGCGCGCCCCGGCGGAGATGTCGTCGGCGACCCGCGCAACGCCGGGATCACCGCGTTCGCGCGGAGCCTCGGCTGGCCGGGCGGCCCCGGCACCCCCTTCGACGTACTGCCCCTGGTGATCCAGGGCTCGGGGGACAGGCCCCGCTGGTTCCGGCTGCCGCCCGACGCCGTGCTCGAGGTCCCGATCGAGCACCCCGACCACGCCTGGTGGGCGGGGCTCGGACTGCGCTGGCACGCCGTGCCCGCGCTGGCCTGCATGTGTCTGGAGATCGGGGGCGTCTGCTACCCGGCGGCTCCCTTCAACGGCTGGTACATGGGCACCGAGATCGGCGCCCGCAACCTCGCCGACAGCGACCGCTACGATCTGCTGCCGCGCGTCGCCGAACGGCTCGGGCTCGACACGGCCAGCGACCGTTCGCTCTGGAAGGACCGCGCCCTCGTCGAGCTCAATCGCGCGGTGCTCCACTCCTTCGACCGGGCCGGTGTCACCATGTCCGACCACCACACCGAGTCCCGGCGCTTCTTGACCCACCTCGGCCGCGAGGAGAGCAAGGGCCGCGCCGTCGGCGCCGACTGGTCCTGGATCGTGCCGCCCCTCTCCGGCAGCACGACCCCTGTCTTCCACCGCACGTACGACACCGTGGAGCGGCATCCGGCCTACGTCCACCACCCCGAGGCCCTCGCCAGGACGCGGGGTGAGTGCGGCGAATCCCTGGTCCAGGACGCCCCGCTCTAGAGCGCCTTGGTCTAGACCGCCTGCTAGCGTCTGCCGCACGAGTGCCCCCTGGACACGGTGCTCGGTCGAGAGTCGAGAGGGGAACGCAGTGGTCGGCAGGTACGGGAGCTCTCAACGGGCGTACATCGGGTCCTTCACCGCGGCGGGCGGGCCGGGGATCCTCACCGCGGCGGTCGACACGGACAGCGGTGCGCTGACCGTCCTCGGCGCCACGGACACGGTCGCCGACCCCTCGTACCTCGCGCTGTCGGCCGCGGGCGACATGCTCTACGCCGTCAGCGAGACGTCCGACGGCGCCGTCGCCGCGTACCGCCTCAGCGGCGACAAGGCCGAGCAGGCCGGGCCGCCGGTGGCGGTCGGCGGGGAGGCGCCCACCCACATCGCCCTGCACGCCGGGCACGTCCTCACCGCCAACTACGGCTCCGGCAGCGTCACCGCCGTGCCCGTGCGCTCCGACGGCAGTCTCGCCCCCGCCCTCTCCGGCGTCCTGCGGCACACCGGCGCGGGGCCCCACCCGCAGCGCCAGCAGCGGCCGCACGCCCACCAGGTCCTGCCCGACCCGAGCGGCCGCTGGGTGGTCAGCGTCGACCTCGGCACCGACTCCGTACGTGTCTGTGAGCTCACCGCGGCGGGCGAGCCGACCCTGCACCGCGAGATCGCGCTGCGGCCGGGATCCGGCCCGCGGCATCTCGTGTTCCACCCGCGCGGCGACCGTGCGTACGTCCTGAACGAACTCGCCCCCACCGTCACGATCTGCGCCTGGGACGCCGCCGACGGCGCCCTCAGGCCGCTCGGCGAGGCGGCCGTCCTGCCGGGCCCCGCGGACGGCGACGGCGAGGCCTTCCCCTCGGAGGCCGTCATCGCACCCGACGGCCGGTTCCTGTGGACCGCCACCCGTGGCCAGGACGTCATCTCGGTGCTGGCGCTCGACGAGGCGGGGGACAGGCCGCGGCTCACCGCCACCGTGCCCTGCGGCGGCCACTGGCCGCGTGACCTGGCCATCGACCCGTCCGGGCGGTTCCTGTACGCGGCCAATGAGCGGTCTGGCGACGTGACCTGGTTCGTGATCGACCCGGCGACGGGCATCCCGCGCCGCGCGGGCTCCGTCGAGGCCCCTGCCGCGTCCTGCGTGATCTTCGGCTGAGCCGCCGCGCCCCGCTCACGCCGCCTGGCCCGCCCCCTGCATCAGGGGGCGGGCCAGGCGGCGTGACGGCATCAGGTCTGCCGGCGCGGTGCGGTCAGTGGACCGGCGCGCCCGACGGCTGCTGCGGGGCGATCCCGAGCGCCGACGTGTACTTGGAGAGGGCCAGCTTGCCGATCGCGGGGTAGGCGCCGAGCGACTCGGCCACCGAGCAGCCGGCTTCCTTGGCGGCGGCGTCGAGCAGGCTGCCGTCGATCTCGGGACCGATCAGGTACGGGGCGAGCGCCAGCTGCGTCGAGCCGGAGCCGCGCAGCTCCTCCGCGGTGTTCGCGATGGCGCCCTCCTGGTCGAGCGCGGCGGCCATCACCGGCACCGCGAGGCGGGCCGCGAGCAGCATGCCGGTGATCCCGGCGGCCTGCACGGCCTCCTCGCCGCCGACCGTGGCCAGGACGATGCCGTCCGCGGCGGTGGCCACCGTGAACAGCCGGGCGCGGTCGGCGCGGGCGAGCCCGGCCTCCGACAGACGCACGTGCAGCCCCTCGGCGAGCAGCGGGTGCGGGCCGAGGACGTCCGTCAGCTCGGCCGGGGCACGGCTGTCCATCACGGCCTGGCGCACGCGCCGCATCAGCGCGTTGTCGGGGCCCGCGAGGAGGGGCACCACGACGGCGACGGGGCCGTCGGGCTCGGCGGCGTCCGACCCCGCGGCACGCGCCTGCTCATAGCGGGCGGTGCGCTCGGTCGCGGCGTGCGCGAGCACGGACTGCAGCGAGGGGAACTCCGGGAACGAGGTGGTCGTGGCGTCCTCGGTGCCGTCGAGGTACCCGATGCGTGCGTCGAGGCCGGGCAGCTCGGAGCGGGCGATGCTCACGACCTCTTCGGCGAGGCTGCGCGTGGCGGTGCTGGGTACGCCCGGTACGGCGAGAACGAGCGCGGGCGCGTTCTCGGGAGCCGCCACGGGCTCCGGGCGGCGGTGCCGACCGGGCTGGCGGGGTCGCGGCATTCGTACGGGCAGGCCTGATGCGGGCCCGGTGGGGGAGCTCATGGCCCCGCATGCTACTGGTCTCTGGGGCTTCGCTGTTCGGGGAGGGTACAGGTGGGCGGTATAAGTCCGCTTTTGTCTTATGAGTTACGTAGTGCTCAACTGTCACACTATGTAAGTGGTCAACTGTCGTACCCGGTGTGCCCGATGTGGACGCTGAGCATGCGCGGGTCGAGCGGCAGGCGCAACCGCTGCGCGGCGATGTCGCGGGCGATACGCACGGCCCCGTCCAGCGGGTCGCCCGCGGCCGGAACGAGACGCACGTGCCGCAGACAGTCCTTCAGCTCCGCCCGCACCGGGCCGAGCAGTGCGTCCCCCATCTTGAACAGGCCTCCCGTCAGGGCGACTTCGGGCTGCTCACCCTGGCCCACCGCGTCGGACGACGGGCAGACGGCCGCCGCGGCATCGGCGATGTGCCGGGCGGCGTCCCGCAGGATCGCCTGGGCCACGGGGTCGTCGGGGGCGCAGCGCGCCACTTCGGGCGCGAACGAGGCGAGCATCGCGGGCCGGTCCGTACGGGGATAGAGCTGTCCGGGCAGACCGGGCGCCGGGCCGAAGAGTTCCTCGGCGCGGGCGAGCAGCGCCTTCGAACCGCGACGTCTGCCGTCGAACGCGCGCATCGCCGCATCGAGGCCCGCGCGGCCGATCCACGCGCCGCCGCCGCAGTCGCCGAGCAGATGCCCCCAGCCGTCGGCGCGGTGCCAGGCGGTCAGATCCGTGCCGATCGCGATCATGCCGGTGCCCGCGGCGACGACCGCGCCGGGGCGATCGCCCAGCGCGCCCGCGTACGCGGTGACGGCGTCGGCGGCGAGCGCCAGACGACCGACGCCCAGCGCCCGGTGGAGCGCGGACGGCAGCTCCGCGCGCAGGTCGTCACCGAGGGTCGCCATGCCCGCGGCGCCGATGGCCACGGCAGTGACGCGGGCGTTGCCCGACCGCTCAAGCAACTCCCGTGCCATGGGCGCCAGTTGCTCCGTGAAGTGCCCGGCGTCGATGCCGCGCGCACCGGTGCGCACCGGGTCCTCCGAGCTCACCTGGGCGGACCGGCCCGACCCGTCCGCACCGGCGAGGGCGACCCGCATCCCGGAGCCGCCCGAGTCGACTCCGATGACACACGAGGCGACCGTCACGGAAGCCGCCAGTCCACCGGCTGCCCGCCCTGCTGGACAAGGAGGTCATTGGCCCGGCTGAAGGGGCGCGAGCCGAAGAAGCCGCGGTCCGCCGACATCGGCGAGGGGTGCGACGACTCGACCGAAGGCAGCGGGCCAAGGAGCGGCCGCAGATTGCGGGCGTCGCGCCCCCACAGGATGGAGACGAGGGGACGGCCGCGCGCGGCGAGCGCCTTGATGGCCTGCTCGGTGACCTCCTCCCACCCCTTGCCCCGGTGCGCGGCGGGACGCCCCGGGGCCGTGGTGAGCGCCTTGTTGAGCAGCAGGACGCCCTGCTGGGTCCAGGGCGTGAGGTCGCCGTTGGTCGGCGACGGGAGCCCCAGGTCGGAGCCCAGCTCGCGGTAGATGTTGATGAGGCTGCCGGGCAGCGGACGCACCTCGGGCGCGACCGAGAACGACAGACCCACCGCGTGCCCGGGGGTCGGGTAGGGATCCTGGCCGACGATCAGCACCCGCACCTCGTCGAAGGGCTGCTGGAACGCCCGCAGGACGTTCGGCCCGGACGGGAGGTAGGTGCGTCCCGCGGCGATCTCCGAGCGCAGGAAGCCGCCCATCTCGGTGATCTTCCCGGCGACGGGTTCGAGGGCCTTCGCCCAGCCCGCTTCGACGATTTCATGCAAGGGTCGTGGTGCCACGGCGTCACCCTACTGCCGTAACGGGGGCGTCGATCAACCGATGGCCGCCGCCCTGACGCACAGTACGTCGGGCAGGTGGGAGGCCAACTCCTGCCAGCTGTCCCCGTCGTCCGCCGATGCGTACACCTCGCCGTTGCGATTGCCGAAGTAGATGCCCGCCGGATCCTGGTCGTCGCTGCACATCGCGTCGCGCAGCACCGTGCCGTAGTGGTCGCCGGACGGGAGGCCCGCGCTGAGCGGCTCCCAGCTCTTGCCCGCGTCGCTCGTGCGGTAGACACGACATCGGTGGTCGGCGGGGACGCGGTCCATGTCGGCGTTGATCGGGAAGACATAGGCGGTGTCCGCGCGGTGCGGGTGGGCGACGGCCGCGAAACCGAAGTCGGAGGGGAGGCCCTCGCCGATGTCCGTCCAGTGCGCGCCCGCGTCGTCGCTGCGGAACACGCCCCAGTGGTTCTGCAGATACAGCCGGTCCGGATCGACCGCGTCCCGCGCGACCTTGTGCACGCACTGGCCGAACTCCGGGTCCGGGTCCGGCAGGAAGACCGCCGAGACGCCGCTGTTCGACGGGGCCCAGCTCTTGCCGCCGTCCAGGGTGCGGAAGACTCCGGCGGTGGAGACGGCGACCGTCACCGCGTCCGGGTCGCGCGGGTCGGTCAGTACCGTGTGCAGGCCTTCTCCGCCGCCGCCCGGCACCCACTTGTCGCGTGTGGGGTGCTCCCAGAGTGGGCGCACGAGCTCGAACGTCTCGCCGCGGTCCCGCGATTTGTACAGGGCGGCCGGTTCCGTGCCCGCGTACACCACGTCCGGTTCGGCCGCCGCGGGGTGCAGTTGCCAGACCCGCTCCAGGGAGGCCCCGGTGTCCTTGGGGAACTTGACGGCCGCCTTGGGCGGTTCCGTCCACGTCCTGCCGAGGTCGTCGGAGTGGAAGACGGACGGGCCGAAATGGGAACTGTCGCCGCCCACCAGGAGGCGGGGGGAACTGCCTCGGGTGTCGATGGCCACCGAATAGATGGCCTGGGCATTGAAGTACGGACTCTCGTCGAACTGCCAGGTGCTCGCGCCGCTGCGCTTACGGCCGATGAAGAGGCCTTTGCGGGTGCCTACGGTGAGAATGATCTCGGCCATGGTGAGCCACCTCCGGGACGTCGTTGTCACAGGTAGGGCTCAGTCTGCACCTCGGCACTGACAGTCACCCCTGGGCCGGGCGTTCTCGCAGGTCAGGTCGGGGGTGACGGACGTGGTGCGCGTCCTTGAGCCCTCACTGCGGCCCCTCACCGTGGCCCTCGCCGCCGGACAGCTCCGCGGCCACCTGCGCGATCGATTCCGGCCCCACCCGGCAGCACCCCCCGATCAGCCGCGCCCCCGCGTCCCGCCATCCCGTGACCCGGCCCGCGGTGAAGTGGGCCGGACCCCGCCACGCCCTGGCGGCCGCGTCCCACGTCTCGCCGCTGTTGGGGTAGGCCACCGCCGGCTTGCCCGTGATGCGCGCGGCGAGGCGCACCGCCGCGTCCGCGTCCTGCGGATCGCAGCAGTTGACGCCGACCGCGAGGATCTCCTCGGCGTCGGCCGCCAGGGCGAAGGCCTCCGTCAGGGGCTGGCCCGCCCGTGTGTAGCCGCCGGAGACGGTGTACGAGAGCCAGGCGGGCACGCCCAGACCGCGCACCGCCCGCAGCAGGGCCCGCGCCTCGTCCGTGTCAGGGACCGTCTCCAGGGCGATGACGTCCGGTTCCGCGTCGGCCAGGACCTCCAGGCGCGGGCGGTGGAAGCGTTCGAGTTCCGCCACCGTCAGGCCGTAGCGGCCCCGGTACTCGGAGCCGTCCGCGAGCATCGCCCCGTACGGGCCCGCAGACGCGGCCACCCACACCTGGCGCCTCACGTACGTGCCCGCCTCGCGCGCCAACTCCACGCTCAGGCGCAGCAGCTCGGCGGTGCTCAGCGCGTCGATGCCGTGCTTCGCGAAGCCCTCGAACGTCGCCTGATAGCTCGCCGTGGTGGCGATGTCCGCGCCCGCCTCGTAGTACGCCCGGTGCGCCGCCGCGATGGCCTCCGGCTCGTCGGCAAGGAGCCTCGCCGACCAGAGGGCATCGCTCAGGTCGTGCCCGGCGGCCTCCAGCTGGTTGGAGAGGCCGCCGTCGAGCACGAGCGGGCGGCGGGTGAGTGCATCCGCGAGTTTCACACTGCCGACGCTAGCCGAGGCGCGGACAGGGGGAAGTGGCACGCGACCTGGTGTCCCGCACCGTTCGGGGTGCTCACCAGCGGCTCCGTGGTGGCGCACACCTCCTGGGCCATGGGACACCGGGTGCGGAAGCGGCAGCCCGACGGGGGCTTCGCGGCCGAGGGTGTCTCGCCCTCCAGGGGAGTGCGGTCCACGCCGTCCGCGGCCTGTGGGTCCGGCAGGTTGACCGTGTCCAGGAGTCCCCGTGTGTAGGGGTGCAGCGGGTGCGCGTACACCTGTGCGGCCGGGCCCGACTCGACGAGCTTGCCCAGGTACATCACACCGACCGTGTCCGCCAGGTGGCGCACCACCGCCAGGTCGTGCGAGATGAACAGATACGTCAGGCCGCGTTCCCGCTGCAACTCCCGCATCAGGTTCAGGATCTGCGCCTGGACGGAGACGTCGAGCGCGGAGACCGGCTCGTCGGCGACCACCAGGTCGGGGGAGAGCGTCAACGCCCGTGCCAGGCCGAGGCGTTGACGCTGACCGCCGGAGAACTCGTGCGGGTAGCGGTGCACGGCCCCGCGCGGCAGGCCGACCGCGTCCAGGAGTTCGCCGATCAGCTTCTCCTGGTCGCCGCGGCTGCCGACGCCCTGGATGACGAGCGGCTCCCGCAGGATCTCGCCCACCCGCATCCGGGGGTCCATGGCGGCCGTGGAGTCCTGGAACATCAGCTGCACGCGCCGCCGGTGCGCCCGCCGTTCCGTCCGGGACATCCGGGCGGGGTCGTGCCCGTCGAAGCGCACGTGTCCGGCCGTCGGCTCCTCCAGGCCCGCGACGATCCGCCCGAGCGTGGTCTTGCCGCACCCGGACTCGCCGACCATGCCGAAGGTCTCGCCCCTGCGGATCTCCAGGGACACCCCGCCCACCGCGCTGACCGTCCCCCGGCTGCGCGAGAAGGCGCCGCCCTTGAGGGGGAAGTCCTTGGCCAGGGCGTCGAGTTCGAGGAGTACGTTGCCGGGGGCGCGCGGCGCCGGCACGGTCGGCGGGATCACGACCTCCGCCTCCGTGGCGTTGTCCGGCACCGGGTGGAAGCAGGCGAACCGGTGCTCGCCGCCGCGCACTTCGTCGTCCGTCAGCTGCGGCTCGCTCGCGCCGCACTCGTCGGTCGCGAAGGTGCAGCGCGGGGCGAAGCGGCACCCCGTGGGGCGCGCCGCCAGGTTCGGCGGCAGGCCCGGGATCGTGTGGAGCGCGGTGCCGCTGTCCGCGGCGCGCTCGGGGAGCGAGGCGAAGAGCGCCTCCGTGTAGCGGTGCCGGGGTCGCGCGAACAGGGCGCGCACGTCCGCCTGTTCGGCGACTTTGCCCGCGTACATCACCGCGACCCGGTCGACCCGGTTGGCGATGACGCCCAGGTCGTGCGTGACCAGGATCATCGCCATGCCGAGCCGCTCGCGCAGGCCGTCGATCAGCTCCAGGATCTGGTGCTGCGTCGTGACGTCCAGGGCGGTGGTCGGTTCGTCCGCGATGAGCAGCTTCGGCTCGCAGACCAGGGCCATGGCGATCGCCACGCGCTGGCGCATGCCGCCCGACAGCTGGTGCGGGTAGGCCTTCATGCGCTCGGCGGGCTGCGGCATGCCGACCAGGCGCAGCATCTCCTCGGCCCGCGCCCACGCCTCTTTCCTGCTCAGGTCGGGGCGGTGCAGGACGAGCGGCTCGGCCACCTGCGCCCCGATCGTCATCGTCGGGTTCAGCGAGGTGAGCGGGTCCTGGAAGACCATGCCGATGGTGTTGCCCCGTACGTCCTGAAGGACCGGGGCGGGGGCGGTTGCCAGGTCCTGTCCGTCGAACAGGACGCGTCCGCCGGTGACTTCGCCGCCGGGCGGCAGAAGGCCGAGGACGCTGAGCGCGGTCATGGTTTTGCCGCAGCCCGATTCGCCGACGATGCCCAGGGCCTCACCCGGGGCGAGTTCGAGACTGACGCCGTCGAGGGCGTGGACGGTGCGGTCGCGCGAGGTGATGTCGACGCGCAGATCGTCGATCCTGAGCAGAGGCTCGTTCTTGATCAGAGGCTCGTTCTTGATCAGGGACTCGTTCTTGAGCAGAGGCTCGGTCATCTTGTGGGTTCTCCCTTACTTCCGCAGCCGTACTTCGAACGCGTCCCGCAGCCCGTCACCGATGAAGTTGAACGCGGCGACGACCAGGACGATCGCGATGCCCGGCGGGAAGATCAGCCACCAGTAGCCGTTCTGCGTGTAGGTGATGCCGGCCGAGAGCATCGAGCCCCAGTCGGCCGAGGGCGGCGGAATGCTCAGACCGAGGAAGGCCAGGTAGCTGACGTAGAGGATGGCGTCGGCGATCTGGAAGGTGCAGTTGACGATGACCGTGCCGATCGCGTTCGGCACGATGTGCTTGAACACCGCACGCGCGCCACCGCCGCCCATCATCCGCATCGCCTGGACGTACTCGCGGTCGCGCAGCGAGAGCGCCTCGCCGCGCACCAGGCGGGCGGGGGACAGCCAGGCGACCGAGGCGATGATGACGATGAGGACGCCCTTGCTGGGCGTGATGATCGCGGCGACCACGACGAGCAGGAACATCGCCGGGATCGCGAGCGCGGCGTCCGTGATCCGCATCATGGCCGCGTCCACCCAGCCGCCGAAGTACCCCGCGACCGCGCCGTACACGGTCCCGAAGAGCGTCGCCAACAGCCCTGCCGCCAGGCCTATTTCGAGCGAGGTCTGCCCGGCGACCATCAGCCGCCCGACCATGTCGTAGCCCAGGTCGGTGGTGCCCAGGAGGTGGCCGGGGCTGCCAGGCGCCAGGTTGGCCTGCGAGAGGTCGGTGTGCGTCTGTTCTGTCGAGAAGAGCAGTGGTCCGAGGTAGCTGAAGCCAAGGAGCAGGACCAGGACCACCACGCCCGTCAGGGCGAGCTTGTTGCCGGTGAAGACCTGGAGGGTGCGGCGGGCGAGCGAGGGCGTGGCCTGGGCCGCCGCCTCGTTCCCCGGAGCGGCCTCTGGGGTGACGTCTGCGGTCGCGGTACTCATGCCACGCTCCGGATCCGGGGGTCGAGGACGGCGTACAGGATGTCGGTGAGCAGCGAGCCGACGACGGTGGCGACGCCGACGACGAGCGTCACGCCGAGAAGGACCGGGAAGTCGGAGCCCTGCGCCGCGTTCCAGAACAGCAGCCCCATGCCGGGGTAGTTGAACATCGACTCGACGACGAGCGCCCCGCTGAAGAGCGTCGGCAGATACAGGCCGAGCAGGGTGGCCAGCGGGATCAGCGCGTTGCGCAGGACGTGGCGGACCATGATGCGGCGGCTCGACTGGCCCTTGGCCATCGCCGTACGGACGTATTCCTCGGTGAGGTTGTCGAGGACCGCCGAGCGCATGTAGCGGCTGAACATCGCCACGATGCCGAACGCCATGGTGACGACCGGAAGCACCAACCCCGTGAAGTCGCCGAGGAGTTCACCGACGCTCTCGCCCTGCGGTGCCTCAGCCGGGAGGATCGGCATCACCTGCGCGAACAGGATGATCATGATGAGGCCGAGGAAGAACACCGGCGTCGCGTAGAGCAGGAAGGCGAGCCCCGTCAGGGCGTAGTCCGACGCCTTGCCGCGCCGCACGGCCTGGAGCAGACCGAGCGGGACGGCGATGACCACCGCGAGCGCGGTGGAGAGCACCGTCAGGAGCAGGGTCTTCGGCAGGCGCTGCTTGAGCAGGTCGAAGACCGGCGAGTTGAGCTTGAACGACTCGCCGAGGTCGCCGGTGAACAGCCGCTTCAGGTACATCACGTACTGCGCGGGCAGCGAACGGTTGTACCCCTGCTGGTGGTTGAAGTGCTCGATCTGCTGCGGGGTGCCCTTGGGGCCGAGGATGGCGCGTGCGGGGCCGCCGGGCAGCATGTGGAGCAGGGTGAAGACGATGATCGAGACCAGGAACAGCACGACGAGCGCCTGAAGGAAGCGCTTGACCAGAAAGCCGGTCACTTGTCGGCTCCCTTCTTCTTGACGTAGTACCAGTCCTGCGGCGCGAAGGTGACGGTCGGGTTCTGGCCGATGCCCCGCAAGTCGTTGCGGATCACGGAGACCTGGTAGGCGGGGTTGGGCATCCACATCACCGGGAGCTGCTCGGCGAGGTACTCGCCGTACGCGTGCATCGCCTTCATGTCGGGCGAGTACTGCACGGCGCGGATGATCCGGTCGGCCTTCTTGTCGCTGTAGTTGCCGAAGTTGGCGGATGCGCCGGTGGAGAAGAGCTGCTCACCGCTGGGGTTGAGCGGGTAGTACCAGCTGCCCGCCGTCCCGAAGAACGACATGTCCCAGTCGCAGCCGGGGTCCTTGGCCTTGCAGGGCACGGAGTTGCCGAGCACCGAGTTCAGCGGCTGCTGGCGCACGGTGAGGTCGATCCCGCCCTTGGAGAGCGAGGACTTGAGCTCCTGCATCATGTTCGTCGTCTCGGTGGAGCCCGACTGGGAGAGCAGGGTGAGTTCGAGCGGAGCGTTCTTCGCGATGCCCTTGCCGCACGCGTCGGCGCCCGTTCCGGGGCGTAGGCACCGTGCGGTGCCGTCCACCGTCCTCCAGCCGTGCTCGCTGAGCAGCCGCTGAGCCTTCTTCACGTCGAAGGGGTACTGGTTCTTCTCCATCGCCTCGGACAGGTACTGGCTCTTCGGTGTCACCGGCACAGGACCGAGCGTCGGTGTCGCGCTGCCCTGCCAGATGACGTCGCTCATCGCCTTCTGGTCGACGAGATGCTGCATCGCCCGGCGGATGTAGAGCTGGTCCATCATCGGGCCCGCGTGCGTGGAGTTGAAGTTGTAGACGATGTACGTCGCCGCCCAGCCCTCCCAGGGGTCGGTGCGGTAGCCCTTCTCCTCGAACTTCTCCTTCTGCGCCATCACCGACGGCGGGATGTAGCCGTAGTCGACGCCTCCCGAACGCAGCACGTTGTACTCGGAGTCGGCGGTGGTGAAGGGCTTGAAGACGACCTTGTCGAGGTGCGGGCGCTGCGACGTGGGGCCGGTGTACTTCTCGTTCGGGACGATGGTGACCTGGCCGCTGTCGCGCCAGCCCGCCAGCTTCCAGGGGCCGTTGACCGTCTTCCACAGCGGGTCGGAGCCGTACGAGCCCAGGCTCTTGGCGTGCCGCGTGAGCCGCGCGAAGACGGTCTTGGCGCCGTCCTTGGTGCGGTCCCAGTCGCCGACCTCGCCGCCGTCGGTCCTGGCGTCCCAGGCGTGCTGGGGCAGGGCCCGCATCAGAGTGAGCTGGTTGGCGGTGAACCAGTCGGGGTTGTACGCGCGGCTCAGGTGCAGGCGCACGGTGTGGTCGTCGACCGTCTCGAAGCGCTTGACGTTGTCGGGCATCGTGCCGACCGAGTAGTTGCCCCAGCTCGCCTTGTTGGCCTTGACGAGGTTGAACCAGAACTCGATGTCGCGTGAGGTGACCGGCTTTCCGTCGGACCACTTCACGCCCTCGCGCAGCGGCACCGTCACGGTCTTGTTGCCGTCGCTGAACCTCGGCTTCCCGCCGAGCGTGCTCGGGCCGTGCGTGGTCAGCTCGCCCTTGTCCTGCACGGCGTCGTACACCGGCATGAAGAGCAGCGACTGGATCCCGTAGTTGTACGAGGCGCCGTAGCCGGGGGCGCCGATCGGGAAGATCCAGTTCGGCGTCGCGGCGGGCTGCAGCGCCATCGTGGCGGTGCCGCCCTCGACCGGGGTGCCGCCGGTGGGGCCCATGTCGACGCGGCCGCCCTCCTTCGTGCAGCCGGTCACTGCCGTGAGGGCGAGCGCGGCGACGGACGCCGCCGCGGCTATGAGAGCGCGGCGCCGCGCGCGGGGACATGATCGCCTTGAGCGCATGGCGAAGGGCCTCCAAGGATGCGAGAGCCGGACCGTGCCGGAGATCGACGGGCGGCGCCTGAACGCTAGGTCTGGCGACAAAATCAAGTCAAGAGCTTCGTTCGGCAAGAAGTCTCAAAATCGGGAGGGTCTGGCCAACTTGCTTTGAGTGGACTTAGTGTTCGTCTCGATGTCGAACGAACTGATCGAAGCAACTGGGGGCGGCATGGCCGGTACACCGCACGGCGAACCGGGGTCGGCGCAGCACATCCTGCAGCTGGTCTCCTCGGGCGCCGCCTCCTCCCGGGCCGATCTCGTACGGGAGCTGGGGCTCGCCCCCTCCACCGTGTCGCTGCGCGTGCAGGAACTCGTCAGCGCCGGCGTGCTCACCGAGTCCGGCGAGGGCGCCTCACGCGGAGGCCGCCGGCCCCGGCTGCTCCAAGTCCACGCGCAGGGCGGCGTCGCACTCGCCGCCGACCTCGGCAGCCACCACGCGCGCATCGGCGTCGTCGACCTCGGCGGCACGGTCCTCGACGCCGTCGACCTGCCGCACGACATCACCGCGGGCCCCGAGTCCGCCGTCGACTGGCTCTGCGGCCAGGTCGCCGACATGGGCGCCCGCCAGCGCGAGGCGGGCCGCGCCGTCCGCGCCCTCGGAGTCGCCTTCCCCGGCCCCGTGCAGCCCGCCGAGGGCCGCGTCCTGAGCCCGTCCCGCATGCCGGGCTGGCACCGCTACCCGCTGCGCGACGTCCTCGCCGAACGGCTCGGCATCCCCGTCACCGTCGACAACGACGCCACGATGATGGCCGTCGGCGAGCACCGCACCGCACGCCCCGGCCTCGACCACATGGTCGTCGTCAAGGCGGGCCGCGGCATCGGCAGCGGGGTCATCGTGGCGGGGCGCCCGCACGACGGCGCCAACGGCTCCGCGGGCGACATCAGTCACGTACGCATCGAGGCGGCGGGCGACCGCCCGTGCAGCTGCGGGAACATCGGCTGTCTGGAGACCGTGGCCAGCGGCGCCGCCCTGATCCGCGAACTCGCCGCCCAGGGCGTCGAGGTGGAGGACACCACCGAACTCCTGCGCCTCGTCGCCGACGGCGACCCGCAGGCCACCACCCTCGTCCGCACCGCGGGACGGCACATCGGCACGGTCCTGTCCGTCGTCGTGAACTTCTTCAACCCCCAGGCCGTCGCCCTCGGCGGTGTCCTGGCCACCGCCGAACCGCTCGTCGCCGCCGTACGAGGCGTCCTCTACGAGCGCTGCCTGCCCCTGGCCACCGCGGACCTGGAGATCACCACCACCGTGACAGGGCGCGACGCGGGCCTCCTCGGCGCCGGACTCACCGCCCTGCGCCAGAACCTCCCCCACTCCCCGGCACCCCACTCCCCGGCACCCCAGGACCCGTCGTCCCAGGAAGAGAGCGCCCGCGCATGACCGGCACGACCACCCCCACGACGAACCAGCGTCGCCTCCGCATCGGCATCGGCGGCATCGGCATCGAGTCCTCCACCTTCTGCCCGCACCGCTCCACCACCGACGACTTCCGTCAGACCCGCGGCCAGGACCTCCTGGACCGCTACACCTGGACCCGGCCGGACTCGGACCTGGCCCGCACGGTCGAGTGGGTGCCCCTCCTGCACGCGACCTCGCTGCCCGGCGGCCCGGTGGAGGCCGAGTCGTACCTGGTCCTCAAGGACGAACTGGTCACGCGCATACGGGAGTCGGGCCCCCTGGACGGTCTCGTCTACGACATCCACGGCGCGATGAGCGTCGTCGGCCTGACCGATGCCGAGGCCGATCTGACGGAAGCCGTCCGCGCCGCGCTCGACGCCGTCGGCACCCCCGACGGGGGCCGCCCCATGATGTCGACCGCCATGGACCTGCACGGCAACGTCTCGCGCCGGTTCGCCGAGCCGATCGACCTGCTCACCGCCCACCGCCTCGCCCCGCACGAGGACGCCTGGGAGACCCGCGAGCGCGCCGCGCGCAATCTCGTGCGCTGCCTGCGCGAGGGCACCCGGCCGCACCGCGCCTGGGTGCAGGTGCCGGTGCTCCTGCCCGGCGAGAAGACCAGCACCCGCCTGGAGCCCGCCAAATCCCTCTACGCCTCGCTCGCCGACATCGAGCAGCTGCCCGGCATCCTCGACGCGGCGATGTGGGTCGGCTACGCCTGGGCGGACGAACCGCGCTGCAAGGCCGCGATCGTCGTCACCGGGGAAGACGCCGAACTTGCCGCCGCCGAGGCCGAGAAGCTTGCCCGCCGCTACTGGGACGCGCGCCGCGACTTCCTCTTCGTCGGCCCCACCGGCGGCGCCGAGGAGTGCATCGCCCAGGCGGTGGCCTCGACGAAGCGGCCCTTCCTGATCAGCGACTCCGGCGACAACCCCACGGCGGGCGGCGCCGGCGACCTGGCGTACATGCTGGGCAAGCTCCTGGAGAACGACGCGATCCGCTCCGGGAAGGTCACCGCGGTCCACCCCGGCATCACCGACCCCGTCGCCGTCGCCCGCTGCTTCGAAGCGGGAGTGGGCGCCGAGGTCGCCCTGAGCGTCGGCGGCAAGGTCGACGCGAACCACGGGGGCCCCTACGAACTCACGGGCACCGTCGTGGCGTTGCAGCGCGCGGCCGAGCAGAAGGACCGGGCGGAGGGCGGCGCGTACGACCGGGGCGTCGACATGGCGGCCGTGAAGACCGGCGGCGTGACCGTGATCCTGGTCGAGCGGCGCAAGCCCTTCCACACCCTCGCGGACTTCATGGGACCGGCGGACGGCGGCCTCGGCGTCGACCCGCGCACCTTCGACCTGGTCGTGGTCAAGATCGGCTATCTGGAGCCCGAGCTCCATGACATGGCCGCCGACTGGCTCCTCGCCCTCACCCCGGGCGGCGTCGACCAGGACCTGCTGCGGCTCGGTCACCACCGGGTGGAGCGCCCGCTGTACCCGTTCGACGAGGACGCGTACGACGACGGGGGCGAGGGCGGGGACGGCCCCGTCCTGAGGGCGGCCCGGCTGACGCCGCTCGCCTGAAGAACCCGGTGATCGCCTGATGAGAAGGGGCTTCACCGGCCAGAACGGTTCTGCGAGGGTGATCCCTTCGAGCCGCGAACCCGCCCGGAGGAGCCCCCGTGAAGCGTGCCGCCACCCTGTCCGCCCTGGTCTGTCTGCTCGCCGTCACGGCTGCCGCGCCCGCGTCCCCCGACGCCGGGCGCGGCAAGGACCGCCACCACGGCAGCCTGCTGGACTCCGTGCCCAAGACGGGCATCCTGAAGGTGTGCACCACGGGCGACTACCGCCCGTTCACCCACCTCGACCCCGCCGACGGCACATACAGCGGCGTCGACATCAAGATGGCCGAGGACCTGGCGAAAAGTCTGGAAGCCAAGCCCACGTACGTGGCCACCACCTGGGCGAACCTGACCAAGGACGTCGCGGCGGGCCGCTGCGACATCGCGGTCGGCGGCGTCTCCATCACCCTGCCGCGCGCCCGCCAGGTCTACTTCAGCGAGCCGACCCGCGAGGACGGCAAGACGCCGATCATCCGCTGCGCCGACAAGGAGAAGTTCGGCGAGGGCACACTCAAGGACATCGACAAGACGGGCACCACCGTCATCGTCAATCCCGGTGGCACGAACGAGCAGTTCGCACGCGCCCACATCAAGCAGGCCACGATCAAGCAGCACCCCGAGAACACCACGATCTTCCAGGAGATCATCGAGGGCCGCGCGGACGTGATGATGACGGACGCGAGCGAGACCCGCTACCAGGCCAAGATCCACCCCGAACTCTGCTCCCTGCACCCGGAGAAGCCCTTCACCTTCTCCGAGAAGGCCTACGCACTGCCGCGCGGGGACGAGGAATTCAAGGAGTACGTCGACCAGTTCACGCACCTGGCGACGCACGACGGGACGTACGCCGAGTACGAGGCCGAGTGGATGGGCACCCCCTCGGGTTCCTAGCCAGGGGTTTCCCTGAGCCCGCCCCCGATGTCCGGGCGGCGCGGCCGTCCTACCTTCCTGGGCATGGCTTCCTTCCGTGAACGGTGCATCCACAGCCGGCAGGGTGGTCGGCTCGCCTCGACCACCACCGCCGACATTGACGAGCTCGTGGCCGGGCTCAAGGACCGGCCGCGCGTCGTGCTGCACTTCCACGGTGGACTCATCGACGACACGCTGGGGTTCGCCACCGCCGAGCGGCTCACGCCCGTGTACGAGGCGGCCGGCGCCGATCCCGTCTTCTTCGTGTGGAGCAGCGGACTCCTGGAGACCCTGCGGGGCAACCTTCCGCAGATCCTGAACGAGAGCGTCTTCCGTACGCTGCTCAACCGCGTCACCCGCTACGCCACCGGCACCGTCTTCCGGCAGCCGGGACAGCGCGCCCTCGGGGTGGTGGCCACCCCTTCCCCGAGGGCGGTAGCAGCCGAACTCGCCCAGGTGCGGGCGGGGCAGGAGCCGTACGCGCGGCTGACCGCGCCGCCGGACGTGCCGCCGCTGAGCGAGGCCGAGCAGAAGCAGATCGCCGCCGAACTCTCGGCGGACACCGAACTGGCCGAGCGCACCCGGGAGATCGTGAACTCGGTGGTGCCACCCGCCCAGGTCCACCCCACAGAGCCGGTCGCCGCGGCGCGAGAAGTCATCGGGGGGCGTGCCGCGGCGGCCACACTGATGTCACCCGACGTCGTGGCCGATCTCGCGGCCAGGGCGGGCACGGGGGAACGTGCCCTGGTGAGCACCGCGTTGGTCGTGCGCAAGACCGTGCGGGTGGTGGCCGCCGTCGTGGGCCGCTTCCGGCAGCGCAACGACCACGGCCTCTATCCGACGGTCGTCGAGGAGATCCTGCGCGAGTTCTACCTCGCCAACGCGGGCGCCGCGATCTGGGGCGCGATGAAGCGGCAGACCGCCGACACGTTCACCGCCGCGGGCGACGAGGTCCGCGCCGGACGGTACTTCCTCGACCGGTTCGCCGAGCTGCTCGCCTCCGGCACCCGCCCCCAGGTGACCGTGGTCGGCCACAGCGCGGGCGCCGTGTTCATCTCCAACCTCCTCGACGACCTCGCGCGCAGGCGCGCCGAGGACGACGACCCCCTCCCCGCCGACTTCCGGCTGCGGGACGTGGTGCTCCTCGCACCCGCCTGCACGGTGGCTCAACTGGCGCCCGTGGTCCGCCGCCAGGCCGAACTCTTCGACCGGTTCCGGATGTTCACCATGACCGACGCGGCCGAGCAGGCCGACCACCTGGTGCCGTTCCTGTATCCGAGGTCCTTGCTCTACTTCATCTCCGGAGTCCTGGAGCGCGGGCCCGCCCAGCGGTCCGTCGTCACACCGATCGCGGGCATGCAGCACTGGTACCTCGACCCCGCCGCCACGGGACCCGAATCCGACGACCTGCGCGGCTTCCTGCGGGCGGACCCCGCCCGCACGGTCTGGTCGCCCGGCGACGTCGGCCCCGGTCTGCGCGCGGGGGCGCGCAGCCACGTCGCGTTCGACGACGACCCGCAGGTCCTCGCGAGCGTGGCCGCCATGCTCGCCGACTGAACGGCGCGAGGCTGAACGAGGGGGAGAGTCCGATGAACGACCTGCATTACGCCGTGGTCGTCGGCATCAACCGTTATCCGGCCATCGGTGACCTGCAGGCCGCGCGGGGTGATGCGGTCCGGTTCCGTGAGTGGCTCGTCGACCCCAAGGGAGGCGATGTGCCCGAAGGCAACGTCACGCTGGTGACCGCCACCGAGGAGCAGGAGCGCACCGCGGACTTCATGACGGCCGTACCGACCAGGGAGAACGTCGACCTGGCGCTCTACCGGACGAACATCGCGGTCCAGCGGGCGATCGAGGACCGGCCCGAGGAGGAGTGGGAGGCCGCCAGGCAGCGGACCCGGCTCTACTTCTTCCTCGCGGGGCACGGCTTCATGACGCCCCCCAACAGCACCGCACTGCTCATGGCCAACGCCGCGTTCGACCTCCTGGGCAATCACCTCGCCGTGGGCCAGTACCTGGACTGGTACGAGTCGTCGTCGCCGTTCCGCGAGATCGTCTGCTTCGCGGACTGCTGCCGCACGAGCAACGGCAACGGCTCGGTCTTCCCCTTCGGGCCGCCCTTCACCACCACCGTGGGGGCGCTCGAGAAGGTCGACTGCTTCGTCGGGTACGCCACTTCGCAAGGCGACCCCGCCTACGAGGAGCAGAACCCCGACCCCGACCTCGCGCGCGGGCACTTCACGACCGCGCTCCTGGACGGTCTCGGCGGGCGCAGCGTCACCCGCAAGGGGCTCATCACCTCCGACAGCCTCGCGGACTACGTCGTACGGCATGTGGAGGACCGCACCCGGCACCTGCTGGTCCCGCAGCAGCCCAGGTTCGTCAAGGGCAGCGCCCCGATGGTCTTCGTGCGGGACGTGGAGAACGGGATGCCCTTCGTCACGCTGCGCTTCCCGGAGGGGTTCCGGGGCTGGGTGCAGCTGCGCGGCGGCGACCCCGACGAGCCGCCGCTGAGGTGGCACGTCGACGCCGCGGAGCACGTCGAGAAGCTCGCTCCCGGCCTGTACCGGGTCACGCCGGAGAGCTGGGCGGCGGACGACTTCCAGAACGCTGGATTCTTCGAGGTAATGACGGGCGGTGGGAATGGTGTCCAGCTCTGAAGAGCGGCGGCGCTCACGGGAGGAGACGGCCAGGCGCGTGCCGTTCGTCGTCATACCGGACACCCCGTCGGTCCTCGTCACGGTCACGGACTCCGCGTTCCACGAGGTGGCGCACGCGATGGGCACCATCGACACCACGCTGCCGCCCGGCATCTACCGCATCGAGCAGCGCTTCGGCGGCGCGGTGGAGAGCCGGTTCGTCGAGGTCGGCACGGAGCCCTTCGTCGAGCGGCTCGCGCTGCCCGACATGCCCACGGCCACCCCGGTCGAAGGCACCCCCACGACCCGTGAGGACCACCGCGCGGCGGCGGTGCGCTGGAGCACCGAGGCGACGCACGGCGGGGGCCCGCCGACCCTGATGGTCCTGATCCGCAATCTGCGCAGGGGCTGGCAGCTCGACCCGTTCGCCCTGGAGATCGCCGACGAGCGCGGTACGCCGGTGGACGGCGGCGCCGGTGGCTGGGAGCCGGCCGGCGGCCAGGAGTGGTCGGCCTGGAGCGGTGAACTGCCGCCCGGCGGCTACCGGTTGAGGATGCGCAGGAAGCCCGCGGACGGGCTGACCCTCGCGCAGGCGCTGCACGTGCTCGACGGGTGGACGACCCTGGTGTTCGTGAGCAACGGACCGCAGGGACCGCAGCCGCAGTTCGCCTCGATCCAGATGGTGCCCCGCGGCATCGGCTGGCAGCCGGCGGACCGCACCCTGGACCTCGCCCTGGAGGCGGCGCTCTCGGGGCTGCGGCAGGGGATCGACCTGGTGTCGACGCGGCAACTGCTCGGCCTGCTCGACGCCAAGAGCGTCAACCCCTTCCTCGGCATCATCGGGGCGCACGCCCTGCTGCTGCACCCGACCCCCGACCTGGGGCGGATCGGCAGCATCCTGGAGCGCCTCGTCCACCATGCCCCCGCCCAGCCGGACATCGCCGCACTGTGCACCCTGCTGGGCGAGCAGGTCCCGCCGGTCGCGTCACCGCCGATGCTCGCGGCCTCCTGCCGCCTGCTCGTCCGGGCGGACTCGGCGGACCCGGGGATCCTCCAGGACGGCTCGGTGGCCGAGAGCGCGGCGGAACACATGGTCGGACGCGGCGTCTGGACGACCTGGCTCGAACAGGAGCAGAAGCAGGAGCGGAAGCACGGGCCGGGCATCGCGGCGCGCGGTGGCCTGGTCCCGCCGGTGTCCGGTCCCGCAGGCGCGGCCCGGCGACCGCGGGGAGCCGATCCGGTCGAGCGGGTCCAGCGCTACGTACGGGAGATCGCGAGCGTCGAGGACAAGAGTGTCGAAGACGTCCTGCGGAGCATGGAGCCGAAGGACCTGTCCCGCAGGACCGGCATGCCGCACAAGGCGGTGGACAAGGCCATCGGGGAGCTCAGGCGCCCGCAGGGGAAGCCGCAAGGAGAGTGAGGCCCACAGCCCGCAGCACAGCCCGCAGGGGGCAGCGTGAGGCCGCGACGGCCGGGAAGTCGTGCCCCGGCCGTCGCGGCTCCCGACGGCTCCTTCGCCGCGCGCGGCACCCCCGTGTCCGTGCGTGGTGGAGCGTCGGTGGCCTGCCGGCCGCGTCCCCCAACACGGCCGGCAGGGGTGGGTGGGCCGACCTGCGGCCCGTGCGCCCCCGAGCGCGCACGGACAGCCAGGCCTGCGGTGACGTGATGGCGCGTCACCCGTTCTTGGGGAACCCCCGCTGCGGGGACTCCGGTTGCGGCAACTCCCGCTGCGGTCATGGTCGCCATGGCTGCCTCGCCTCCCCGTCGTGCACGTCAGGTCAGCGCGTGGCGCACCATCGTGAGGAACTGCTCCGAGGGTTCGATGCCGAGCTCCGTGCGGAGCAGCCCGCGGAACGCCTTGAAGTGGCGCACCGCCTCCGCGAGGTTGTTCTCGGCGAGGTGCACCGTCACGACCGCCCGCCGCGCGCTCTCGCGCAGTGGATCGATGCGGGTGCTCTCCAACGCGGCCTCCAGGGCGGGGGCGTACTGCTCCTGCTCGACGAGGCGGGCCGAGAGCGCCTCGAGCGCGTGCAGTCGCAGCTGGTGCAGCCGCTCACGCTCGAAGACCACCCAGTCCTGGTACCAGCCGGGCAGCAGCTCACCCATGCCCATCAGCGAGGCGCACGCGGCCCCGGTCCCCTCTGCCGAGGCCGCGAGTATGTGGTGTGCCGTGGCGGTGAAGTCCTCGACGTCCATCCGGACGCGCCGGCTGAGCGCGAGCACCCCGGGCCGGGGGTCGCAGACGGCCGAACCCGCCGTGTTCAGGCGCCAGATGGCGGTGCGCAGGCAGGCACGCGCACGCTCCTCGGTGACCTCGGGCCACAGCGTCCCCGCGAGCACCGAACGCGTCGTGGGGCCACGAAGCCCGAGCAGGGCGAGCAACTGCTGCCCGCTGGCGGACACGTCGACCTGCTCGCCGCCGTCGCCCTCGCCGCGGCTGAGGTGAAATCCCCCCAGCAGCCGCAGACGCAGGGCCGGTGGCGCGTCGTCGCGTACCGCCGCACATTCCGTGACAGCCATCTGTCCACCCCCAGTTGTGCATTCCGTGCCCTGACCAGCCAAGAACCTACGCCGGGCAGGGCAGGGGTGCCTCAGGGAACCGCCCAGGGATAACCCCGGTGTGCCAGGGCTCCGGCCAGGGGACGGGCTAGGAGGAGGACGTGCGCCGCTCCTGGGGGGCGAAGTGCTGCACGAGCCCGATGCGCGAGGCGATGCCGAGCTTCGTATAGGTGTGGCCCAGGTGGTACTCGATGGTCTTCACGCTCAGCGCGAGCGCGGTGGCGATCTGCCGGTTGGTGAAGCCCTGCGACGCCAGACGCGCGACGGCCAGCTCCTGCGGCGTGAGCCCCTCGGCGGCGGAGGCGGGGTCGGCGGCCGCCGGATCGTGCGCGGGCCGCGGCGGCGCCGCACGCCCGCAGGCGTCCAACTCCCTTTCGCACCGGGCGAGATAGGGCGCGGCGTCGAGCTCACGCATGGTCGTGTACGCCGCTTGGAGCTGGGCCACGGCGACCGAGCGGCGGCCGATCCTGCGCAGGAACGCCCCGTGGTCGAGCTGCACGCGGGCGCGGCCGAACGGTGAGGGGATCTGCGCCGCCTGGTCGTGCGCACGCAGGAACGAGGCCTGGGCGCGGTCCGTGTCCCGGCGCGCCGCGTGCAGATTGCCGCGCACCCGGGCCGCGGCGGACAGTGCCGAGTGCTGTCCGCGCGCCGATGCCCGCTCCTCGTAGGGCAGGAGCACCGCCTCCGCCTCGTCGAGGTCGCCGAGCTGGATGAGCGCGTCGACCAGGAGTTCACGCCAGGAGACCACGCCGGGTTCGTTCACGCCGTCGTGCGTGGCGAAGTCCAGGAGCGGGCGGAGCGCCTCGACGACGCGCTCCGGCTCCGCGCGCGCCTCGGCGAAGGCCCCGTGCGCCGACGCCGCGTACGCGTAGGCGAGGGCGCTCTCGTCGCAGCCCGGCGCGTCCAGGGCGAGCCGCAGGTGGGCCGAGGCGCGGTCCCAGGTGCCGCGTGCCGAGAGGATCCAGCTGGCGATGGCGTGCGTGACGGGCTTGAGCCACGACTGCTCGGTGTCGTCGGCGATCGACGCGGACGCCTCGGCGTGGATCAGCGCCTCGTCCCAGTCGCCGAGCCGGTGCAGGGTCTGCGCGAGCGCGGAGGCGGAGAGGAGGCGCAACGGCACCGTTCCCCTGCGGCAGTTGGCCACTGCCCCCAGCAAGTCGGCGCGTGCGCCCAGGAGATCGTCCGACCACAGCCTCAACTGGCCACGCGCGAGCAGCAGATCAATGCTCGCGGGCGGGACGAGTAGGGGATCGGGCAGGTCACCGGCGAGCTCGATGCCCTTCTTGGCGAACCCGCTGAGGCCGAGCGCGAGGAGGTGGTTGAAGCGCAGCATCCGGCTCGGCCCCTGGAGGGTGGAGAGCCGCTGGGCGCGCTCCGCCCACTGGGCGGCGTCGGCCGAGCGCCCCCGCATCACGGCGGCGTAGCTCAGCTGCTCGGCCGCCCGCGCGGCCAGCGAGGGATCGCTCTCGTGATCGCACTGGTTCCAGGCGTCGACGAGCAGCGTCTGCGCCTGCTCCATGCGCCCTTGGACGCGCGCGACATAGCCGCGTACGTACCCGCGCAGCGCCGGGTCCGCGCCGGCCGGAAGGCCCGCCGCCAGTTCGGCCGACTCGTGCACCCGGCCGTCGAGCAGCAGCGCCTCGACCGCCTCGACGGCGAGCCGGTCGCGTTCCATGTCGGTCGTCGCCACCCGTGACGCGTGCCGCAGGTGCGTGCCCGCGACCGCCCACTGTCCGGTGGCCGCCTCGCGCCGGGCGCACGCGGCGAGGGCGGCGGCGAGGTGCTCGTCGGGTCCGGTGGCCGCGAGTACGCGGTGCCGCAGGCTCGCGTACTCGTCGTCGACCAGGGCCGCGGCCCTGGTGTGCAGGTCGGCCCGGTGCGCGGGCCCGATGTCCTGGTAGACCGCGGCGTGGACGAGAGGATGCGGGAAGGCGATCTCGGGCGCGGCCCCCGGATGCGTCTCCTTCAACAGGCCTGCCTTGACGGCCCGTTCGAGCGCGGGCAGGGGTGTGGTGACGCGGGCGAGCGAGGCGGCCACGCCCAGCGGGCAGGAGAGCCCGAGCACACTGACCGACTGGACGAGCCGCTGTGCCTGGGAGCCGCACTCCGCGAGATTGGCGAGCACCAGCATGGCGTACGAACGGGGCGCGGGCAGGGGCGTGGCGACGTCCCGCAGGACGTGCGCGGGCACCTGGTCGAGGAGTGCTCGGGCGTGCAGCGGATTGCCGTGCGTGTGACCGTGGAGGCGCACGGACGCGGAGTGCGGCAGCCGGTCGGAGCCCATCTGTGCGCTGAGGGAGCCCAGTTCGTCCGGTGTGAGCCCGTGCAGCGGGATGCGCCGGGTGCGGACGTCGGAGAGCAACCGGCGGATGCCGTCCGGGAGTTGGGGCGCCTGCGGGTCCCGCGCCGTCACGATCGCGAGGACCTTGTCGACGCGCAGCCGCCGCAGCGCGAACGTCAGCGCGTTCAGCGAGGCGGAGTCGGCCCAGTGGGCGTCGTCGAGCACCAGGATGACGGGGCCCTTGTCCTGGAGCTCGCTCAGCAGGTCGAGCAGCCCGAAGCCGGCCGCGAGCGGCGGCAGGGTGCCGGGCGCCGAGCGGGGCGTGCGGACCAGCGAGCCGAGGCAGTCCGGCAGCGGGATGGGGCTCTGCCCGACGAACTGGGCGAGCACCCCGCAGGGCAGCGCGCTCTCGTTCTCCTCGCCGCTGGCCTGGAGCACACAGGCGTCGCCCGCCGTGTCGAGGAACCTGCGCACCAGCGCGGACTTGCCGATGCCGCCAGGGCCGTCGATCAGGACGAGCCGCGGCACACCGTCGCACGCCTGGCGGAACTCCTCCTGAAGCGCCTCGAGTTCGTGGCGCCGGCCGGAGAAGGCCTCATGGGGTGCCGGTGCGTGGGCATGGCCGTTCAGAATGCCGCCGGACGTCATCACCGCCCCCACATGTCGGCACCCGGTACGGACGCCAGGACTGTGACGGCGACCCGTGCCGGGCGCATGGCCCTGAACGTCCACGATGATGCCCGAACGGGTCCCGGTACAAGCAGATTCCCCGCTCCCGCGGAGCAGTTTGCCGTGCCGTCGGATCAGGCGTCACAGGAGTCGCCATCCGTCGCGGAGGCCGGCTCTCCGGTCTCCGTGGACGCCGGGTCCGGCGGCGGTTCGAGGAGCGAGAGCAGCTCGAGCCAGCCGTGGAACGGCGTGCAACGGCCCGTGTCTCCTTCCTCTTCACACTCATCCACCACGTTCCCGTGCACGCCCGCAGGCGAGCGGAACACCTCGATGACGTAGCGCACAACGCCCTCCCGAGGGCCGGTACGGGCCCCGAACCGTGACACATCGCGACAGCGCCACGGTACGAACGCTGGCCGGCCCGTCGCTTCGGGGAGTCACCTAGGGATGTCCCCAGTCGGCAACCCTTGGCCAAGGCTCCGCCGGGCAGACGGGCAGGAAAGCAAGGCGGCGGCCCCCGGCTGGGCTCACACCATGCGGTGGTACTGCTGGGGAGTGGCCACATCGCCGCCGAGTTCGTTCGCGGCGTGCCGGGCCCACGAGGGGTTGCGCAGGAGTTCGCGGCCCAGGAGCACGGCGTCCGCCTCCCCGTTGGCGAGGATCTTCTCGGCCTGCTCGGGGTCGGTGATCAGGCCGACGGCCGCCACGGGGAGGGACGTCTCGGCCTTCACCCGCGCCGCGAAGGGGACTTGGTAGCCGGGGCCCGTCTTGATGCGGGCCCTCGGGGCGTTGCCTCCGCTGGAGACGTCGAGGAGGTCCACGCCGTGGGCGTGCAGTTCCTTCGCGAGGCGGACCGTGTCGTCGGCCGTCCAGCCGTCGCGCTCGTCCTCGGGGTTCTCCGTCAGCCAGTCGGTCGCGGAGATCCGGAAGAAGAGGGGCAGTTCCTCGGGCCAGACGGCGCGGACGGCGTCGACGACTTCGAGGGCGAGCCGGGAGCGGTTCTCGAAGGAGCCGCCGTACTCGTCCGTGCGGTGATTGGTGAACGGCGAGAGGAACTCACCGATGAGGTAGCCGTGGGCGCCGTGGATCTCGACCACCTGGAATCCGGCGTCGAGGGCGCGCCGGGCCGCGGCGGCGAACTGGCCGACGACGTCGCGTATCTCGTCCGTGGTGAGCTCGTGCGGCAGGTGGTGGCCCTCGTCGAAGGGGAGCGCGCTGGGCGCGAGCGGCTGCCAGCCGTTCTCCTCCTGGCCGACGGGTCCGCCGCCCTTCCAGGGGCGGTCGGTGGACGCCTTGCGGCCCGCGTGGGCGAGCTGGATGCCCGGAGTGGTGCCCTGGGTCTTCAGGAAGCCGGTGATGCGGCGCAGCGCCTCGACCTGCGTGTCGTTCCATATCCCGAGGTCCGCGGGGCTGATGCGGCCCTCGGGGCTCACGGCCGTCGCCTCGACGAGGATCAGGCCGGTGCCGCCGGCGGCGCGCGCTCCGTAGTGGGCGAAGTGCCAGTCGTTCGCCACACCCGCGTTCGGCCCGAACACCTCGGCCGAGTACTGGCACATCGGTGCCATCCACACCCGGTTGGGGACGGTCAGGGATCGCAGGGTGTAGGGCTCGAACAGCGCGCTCACGGCGGACTCCATTCGTGACGGACTTCGGTACGGCTCGTACGGTAGCCCTCGTAGTACGCCAGATGTCAAACTACGATGACTCTCGTACTATGGAGGCCTTCGAGGAGACGTGAAGCCCGGACGAAGTGGAGCCGTCATGACGACCGCCGCACCGATCAGCACCCGCGCGCTCGACCATCCGGCGCGGGTGGAGATCCGGCTCGAGGGTGTGCTGCACGCGCTGTCGGACCCGATGCGCCTGCGGGTCGTACGGCAGTTGGCCGGGTGCGAGCCGGGCCTCGACGGTCTCTCCTGTTCGCAGATCGACCTGCCCGTCACGAAGTCCACGAGCACCCACCACTTCAGGGTGCTGCGCGAGAGCGGCGTGATCCAGCAGATCTACCGCGGCACGGCCAAGCTCAACGGCCTGCGCCGCGACGACCTGGACGCGCTCTTCCCCGGACTCCTCGACACGATCCTCACCGCGGCGACGGCACAGGCAGAGCGCACGAGCGCCCCGTAAGGGGCGCGGGGAGCTGCGCGCCAAGCCCCCGCCGGGCCCGCGGATCCATGTCCACCCGAGCCCGGCCCGGAGCCTACGGCTGCTCGCCCCGCGCAGCGGCCCGCAGCCCCGGCCAGTCGGGGATCTTCACCGGCCCACGCCCCAGCGCCGCGCCCACCGCGGCCTCCGCCCGCTCGATCCCCAGCCAGCCCTGCCACTCGACGGGGTGCAGCCCCGCGTCGAGGAGAGCGGGCAGCGGATCCTCGGGCACTCCTCTGCGTACGAGCGCGGGGGCGTCGTCGAGCAAGGACAGCACCGTCTCCTTGGCGCACGGGCGGTTGGTCCCGATGACGCCCGTCGGGCCCCGCTTGATCCAGCCCGCCACGTACTCGCCGGGGGAGGCCGCCCCCTCTCGCAGCACCCGCCCCGCCGCATGCGGAACCGTGCCGAGCCGGGGGTCGAACGGCAGTCCGTCGATCGGTACCCCGCGGTAGCCGACCGAGCGCAGGACGAGCTGCCCCGCGATGTCCTCGTACCGCCCCGACCCCGTCACCCCGCCCCGCCCGTCCGGCAGCGTCCGCTCGAACCGCACCCCGCCGACGCGGCCCGCGGCCTCCGTGACGGCCACGGGGCGCAGGAAGAAGCGGAGCCGGATGCTGCGCGGCAGGTGCCGCGCCGGGCGCTCGGCCCAGCCGCGCATCACCTCGACGTTGCGGCGGCCCGCCGGGGGTAGGCCGGAGGGGTCGGCGTACGCGGGATCGAGCGCCAACTCCGCGGGATCCACGATCACTTCGGTGTCCGGCAGCGAACCGAGCTCGCGCAGCTCCTTGGTGGTGAAGCGCGCCTGCGAAGGGCCGCGCCGCCCCACCATGTGAACCTCGCGCACCCGGCTCTCGGCGAGCACGCCGAGCGCTGCCTGTGGCATGTCGGTGGGCCGCAGCTCGGCCGCGCCGCGGGCCAGCATCCGCGCGACGTCCACCGCGACGTTCCCGACGCCGATGACCACGGCGGACTCCACACCCCCCACGAAACCGTCGGCCGCCGCGTCCGGGTGCGCGCTGTACCAGGACACGAACTCCGTGGCCGAGTGGCTCCCCGGCAGATCCTCGCCCGGTACGCCGAGCCTGCGGTCGGCTGCCGCGCCCACGCAGTAGACCACCGCGTGGTAGAGGCCGAGCAGTCGCGCGACGGGGAAGCCGCCGGGGCCGATCTCGATGCCACCGAGGAAGCGGACGCGGTCGTGCTCCAGGACCGTACGCAGGTTGTTCTGGAGGGACTTGATCTTCTCGTGGTCGGGTGCGACGCCGTACCGCACGAGGCCGTAGGGGCAGGGCAGCCGGTCGATGACGTCGACGCGCACCCCCGGCACGCGGTCCTGCTGGACGAGGGACTGCGCGGTGTAGACCCCGCTCGGGCCCGATCCGACGACGGCGACCTGCAGCACGGCGGTGCTCCTTCCGCGAGGCGGCCTCGGGGGATGGCTTCAGCATCGCACCAAGGTGCGTCGAGGGGGAGATGCGGTGAGGGGGCGGGTTGATCCGGGTGCCCCGTTCCCGTGCGGACCGCCGCGCGGCCCTGCGTGCCGTTCGTGACCTAATGCGATCGCACGGCTACCTTTTGATTGTGCTTGAGAGCCCCTTTCTTGGCGTTTCTGATCACTATCGACCGAATCCTGCCTGTTCGACTGGCTCGCCCTCATTCCATGTACGGCTGACCTTCGGTGACGGAGCGGCCATCGACGCGCGGGCCGTGGTGTCGGAAGGGCGGATCACCCTGGAGGGCCTGCACGCCCGGCCGCCGCATCCGCATCCGGCTGATGATCCGCTTCCGCATCCGCACGTGCTCACGCCCGCCCACGGCCAGCCCGCCGTGCGGCGCGCCCGCCCGTCGTGGCCGCGCGGGCGCGAGGGGCGGCTCATGGTGGCCAAGGAGTACCGCGCGGCGCAGGCCGACGGCCGGGATCCCGTGCTCGCCGTGATGTACGCGACCGGCCGCAGCCGCCGCAGGTCCCTCAAGCTCATCGCCTCCGCGCGGGACGCAGGGGCCCTGCCCCCGCGCCACAATCGCCGCTAGCCCGCGCCCGGTGCGCCGAACGCCGCGGTGATCTCCGCGGTGATCTGCGCGCTGATCTCCGCACTGGTCACCGCGCCCATCTCGGCGTCCACGTATCCGCGTCGTGGTGTTCGGGCCGCGTGGTGGCGAGGTGGTCGCGGAGCGCGGTGAGGGCGGGGTGCGGGTTGTCGCCGCGCCAGATCAACGAGTGCGGGTAGACCGGGGTCGGGCCGTGCACCGGGACGCGCCGCAGGTCGTGGTCGGCGGGCCAGACGAGGCGGGTCCGCTCGCCGACGAACGTCGCGATGACCGAGGATCCCGCGATCGTGTCGAGGAGCGGTTCGGTGCCGAAATCGGGCCCTGTCACCTCGATCGTGAGCCCGAACGCCGCGGCGAGATCTTCGTAGTACGTGGCCCATTCCGTACCGGCGACGATGCCTGGCATCCAGATCCGGTGCCCGGCGAGCTCGGCGGGCGTCACCGCGCGGGCAGCGGCGAACGCGTGGTCCGGCCCGGTGAGGAGCTGCACCGGCTCGTCGTACACCCGGGCCGCCTCGATGCCGTCGGGCAGTTGCCGCGCGGGCAGGGTGAGGGCGCGGAAGGCCGCGTCGATCGTGCCCGAGCGGACGGCGGCGAGCGCCGTGTCGGCGTCGAAGAGTGTCACGACGTCGAGCTCGGTGCCGGGATGCGCACGGCGGAAGCCGCTCAGGAGCCCCGCGGGCGCGAGCCGCCGGCCGATCACGTCGACACGCAGCGCCCGGCGGCCGGGCCGCACGGAATCCGCCGCCCGCTGCTCGGCCCGCAGGAGATCACGGGCATGGGGCAGGAACGCCTGTCCGTCGATGGTGAGCCGGGCCCCGCGCGCGGTCCGCGTGAACAACCGCACACCGAGGTCCTTCTCCAGCACGGCGACGCGCTTGGAGACGGCCTGCTGGGTCACCGCGAGCGCGGAGGCCGCCCCCTGGAACTGACCGGCGTCCGCGACGGCGACGAAGGTGCGCACAGCATGAAGGTCCACGCCGGACATCCTAAGAGGCACAACCAGCGGTTGTGGCCGCCCACGCGATGCGGTTGTTTGACCCGCGGACCCGCCGCCGGATTGGATGCCGCAGGTCAAGGTGAGGTTGTTCGAGCGCGACGGCGGGGGGTGGCACCGGGCATGGGAGCCAGGAGGCCCCTCGGGCGGCAGTTCGGATGGCTGTGGGCGGCCTACACGGTCAGCGCGTTTGGGACACGGATCGCGTTCGACGCGTTCCCCCTGATCGCGATCCTCGCCCTGGACGCGGGGCCGACGCAGGTGTCGGTCCTCGCGGCCGCGGGGTTCGCGGTCGGCGCGGTGGTGGCGGTGCCGCTCGGGCCGTGGGTGGAGTTCCGCCGCAAGCGGGCGGTGATGATCGCGATGGACCTGGTCCGGTGCGCGGCGCTGCTCAGCATCCCCGCCGCGTACGCCTTCGGCCTGCTGGGCTTCGGCCAGCTCCTGCTCGTGGCGGTCGTGGTCGGTGCGGCCGACATCGCGTTCAGCTCGGCGAGCGGTGCGTGCCTCAAGGCGCTCGTACGGCCGCAGGACCTGCTCGTCGCGAACGGCCGCCTCGAATCGACGAATTGGACCGCCCTGGTGATCGGGCCGCCGCTGGGCGGCGCGGTGATCGGGCTGTTCGGTCCGGTGGTGACCGTGGTGGCCGACGCAGTCAGCTTCCTGCTCTCGGCCCTGGGGATCCGCGCGATCGGCGGAAAGGAGCCGCACCCCGTGCGCACCGAGCCGCGAGCCCGGTTCCGGGCGGGCGATCTGCTCGACGGCTGGCGCTACATCCTGGCGGCCCCGGCGCTGCGCCCGCTGTTCTTCAACACCGTGCTGAACAACGGCCTGATCATGGCGACATCGCCCCTGCTGATCGTCCTGATGGTCGGCGAACTCGGCTTCGCGCCCTGGCAGTACGGCCTGGCCTTCGCCGCGCCCTGCGTCGGCGGCCTGCTCGGCTCGCGGCTCGCCCGGCCGCTCGTCGGGCGGTTCGGACGCCACCGGGTGCTGCGCACCGCCGGGGCACTGCGGGCGTGCTGGCTGATCGGCCTCGCCTTCATCGGTCCCGGTGTCGCCGGGCTCGTCCTTGTCGTCGTCGTCGAGTTCGGCCTGATCACCTGCTCGGGGGTGTTCAACCCGGTGTTCGCCACCTACCGGCTCGACCACACTCCCGCGGACCGTGTCGCCCGCACCCTGTCCGCGTGGTCGGTCACCAGCAAGCTCAGCATCGCGGCCATGACCGGCGTGTGGGGCCTGCTGGCCGCCGCGACCGGCCCGCGCACCGCGGTCGGGATCGCCGGGATCCTCATCCTGGCCACGCCGCTGCTGCTGCCGCGACGCGAGCACGCGCCGCACGAAGAGCGGGACGCCGCCGCCCGAAGCCACGCCTGACGTCCCGCGCCCTACGGCCCTCCTGACGGCCCCCGCGCCGGGCACCTCACATCTTGCGCATCCGGCCGATCTCCGCCGTCTGCTGCGCGATCACGTCGTTGGCCATCTCCTCGACCTGGATGTTGTTGCCGTCGGTGAGCGCTTCCGTGGCCATCGTGATCGCGCCGTTGTGGTGAGTGATCATCAGCTTCAGGAAGAGCTCGTCGAACGTCTTGCCCTGTGCGGCGCGCAACTGCTTCAGCTGGCCCTCCGTGGCCATGCCGGGCATCGTCCCGTGGTCGTGCCCCTGCTGCTTCTTCGCGCCGCCGTGGTTCTTCAACCAGCCCTTCATGGCGCCTATTTCCGGGCGCTGCGCGGCAGCGATGCGATCGGCCAGGCGCTTGACCTTCGCGGAATCGGCGCGCTTCGGGGCGAGTCCGGTCATCTTCAGGGCCTGGCCGTGGTGCGTGATCATCATCTGTGTGTAGGTGAAGTCGGCCGAGTTGGGGCTGTCGTCGTCGGTTCTCTTCTTGGCCGCGTCCTCGGCGGACATCGTCGCGGCCGTCTCGCCCGGTTTGCCCGGAGCGATCACCGAGGGTCCTGGCGCGGCCTTCTCGGCGGTTTCGGATCCGGCGTCGGAACCACCTGAATCGCAGGCGCCGAGCGCCAGAACAGCGGCCGTGAGGAACACGGTGACGGCGGGCGTACGACGGTTGAGCACGGCTGCCTCCTGTGGCGCGCGGGGGAGTTGGGGACCGTCCTAGCACGCTTCGGCGCGTGAATGATCAAAAACTTTCATTACAGATGCGTTGCCATCTGTTGATCTGTGCATGCAGAGCACGATACTGCGGGGTGTCCGTGAACCGTTCAACTACGAACGGCTACTAGGGAGGACGCAGTGACCCTGTTGAACAACCCCCGAACACGGCGCAGACGCTTCGGCGTCGGCGCGGCCGCGCTCGGTCTGATTGCCGCACTGTTCAGCGCGGCGCCCGCCGGAGCGACGCCCGACCCGGGCGACTCGCCCGCCGCGCCCAAGAGCGTGTCGAAGAGTGACGCCGCCGACGCGAAGGCGGCGATCAAGAGCGGCAAGATACCGGCGCCCGACGAGATCGTGCACTCGGACAACATCAAACATCTCGCCAACATCCCCAAGGACGCGCTGCCGGGGACCAACTCCGACCTCGCGTTCCAGGGGAAGTACGCCTTCGCAGGCAACTACGACGGCTTCCGTATCTTCGACATCAGCAACCCGAAGAAGCCGCGGACCGTCTCCCAGGTCCTGTGCCCCGGCTCGCAGAACGACATCTCCGTCTCCGGGAACCTGCTCTTCCTCTCCACCGACTCCTCGCGCAGCGACAACTCCTGCAGCAGCACCTCGCAGCCCGCGACCGAGAAGTCCTCGTGGGAGGGCATGAAGGTCTTCGACATCAGCGACAAGGCCAACCCGAGGTACGTCTCCGCCGTCGAGACCGCCTGCGGCTCGCACACGCACACCCTGGTGCCGGAGAAGCGGAACGTCTACGTGTACGTCTCCTCGTACTCCCCGAGCGCGACGTTCCCGGACTGCCAGCCGCCGCACGACGGCATCTCCGTCATCAAGGTGCCCCGCAAGGCCCCGCAGAAGGCGGCGGTCGTCGACTTCCCCGTGCTCTTCCCGGGTGAGGGCCCCGACGGCGGCGGCAACCCGGGCGGGCCCACCAACCCGGGCGTCTCCAAGACCACCGGCTGCCACGACATCACCGTGCTGCCCTCCAAGGATCTCGCGGCGGGCGCCTGCATGGGCGACGGCATCCTGTTCTCCGTCAAGGACCCGGAGAACCCGAAGGTCATCGACCGCGTCCAGGACAACAAGAACTTCGCGTTCTGGCACTCGGCGACCTTCAACCAGAAGGCCGACAAGGTCGTCTTCACCGACGAGTTGGGCGGCGGCGGCGCCGCCACCTGTGACGAGGCCACCGGCCCGGAGCGCGGCGCCAACGGCATCTACGACGTCACCGGCAAGGGCGACAAGCGCAAGCTCGTCTTCAAGAGCTACTACAAGATCCCGCGCCACCAGGCCGCGACCGAGAACTGCGTGGCCCACAACGGCTCGCTGATCCCGGTCAAGGGCAAGGACCTGATGGTCCAGGCGTGGTACCAGGGCGGCGTCTCCGTCTGGGACTTCACGAACTCCTCGAAGCCGAAGGAGATCGGCTACTTCGAGCGCGGTCCCCTCAGCGCCGACACGATCCAGACCGGCGGCTCCTGGTCGGCGTACTACTACAACGGCTACGTCTACTCGAACGACATCGCGAAGGGCTTCGACGTCCTGAAGATCGACGACAAGCGGACGGACCCCGCCGAGCGGGTCCGCGTCCGTGAGCTCAACGTCCAGACCCAGCCGGACTACTTCGACTGAGTCGGCCGCCGAGCGGACCGCGTCTCCTGCGCGGCCTGATCGTCCACTCGCGCATGCGTCCCGTCGGGCGGCTCATCGCCCGGCGGGACGCCGAGTTCCCACGCGAGCCCGTACCGCTGGAACAGCTCGCCCCGCAGCGCTCCCGCGGGCATCGGCGCCCCCGGGAGCAGCACCGCGAAGACGGCGCCCATCAGCAGGGCGCGCAGCAGCGGATAGTCGGTGTCCACGTCGGGCGACCCATGGCGTACGACGGTGTCGCGGAGCAGCTCGGCGAGGTGCTGCTGCTCCGGGCAGCGCACGAACCCGTCGGCCTGGAGGATCCCCGCCATGTGCGTGCGCATGAGGAGCGGCTGATCCCGGGCCAGGCCCAGGATCGCGTCGATGGCGCGGGCCAGGAGCTCGTCCCCGTCCGTCGTCCGCGGTTCCCGTTCCAGGGCGGCCTGGAGCGTGCGGTGCATCAGGCGGTGCACCGCCGACTGGAGGAGCTGGCGCTTGCCGGGGAAGTAGTACGACACCAGACCGCGGGCCGAGCCCGCGCGGTCCGCGATGTCGCCGAGTGTCGTCGCCTCGTAGCCGCGCTCGCTCACCAGCTCGACCGTGGCCTGCAGGAGCCGTTCCCTGGAACGCCTTCGCAACTCTTCATTGACCGATGCGCTACGCGGGGACATCCTGTAACTCCTGCGTTGACTGGCTTCGAGCCAGTATACTCAGCGTGTCTCGGACCAAGACCCCCAGTGGGTCCCTCATGGTCCGGTGTGGCCTGGGGCAGGCAACACCGCGGGGGAGTGTTGCCTGCTCACAGGTGCCGATCGGCCGAACCCTCCTTACAGTGGGCCGGGGGGCCGAGGAGGCGTACTGAGATGGATCAAGAGCAGATTCTGTCCCGGATCTCGTCGATGGTCGACGACGAGCGGACGCTGCGGGACTCCCTGGCGTCGGGAGCCATCGACGAGGCGACGGAGCGCGCGAGGCTCGGCGCGCTCGAACGTGAACTGGACCGGTGCTGGGACCTGCTGCGCCAGCGGCGCGCGAAGGCGGAGTTCGGCGAGAACCCGGACGAGGCGCGGGTGCGGCCCGCCGCCGAGGTCGAGGGCTACCGCTCATGAACAGCCCCGCACTCTAGGGTCTCTCGTTTGGATCAGACCCCGCTCCCTGATCCGGCCTGATCCAAACGAGAGACCCCAGCCGTCACCCGAACCGCAGGCCGAGGAGCCGTATGGGCGCCGAGCGGGGCAAGCCGTACCGAGGACAGCGCATCACCGTCACCTTCGACGCGCGGCGGTGTCTGCACGCCGCGGAGTGCGTACGCGGGCTCCCCCAGGTCTTCGACACCGGGCGCCGCCCCTGGATCTCCCCCGACGCGGCCCCCGCGGACGAGGTCGCCGATGTCGTGCGCCGCTGTCCGTCCGGGGCGCTGCAGTACGAGGAGGCGGACGGGACGACGGAGCGGCCGACCGGCCCCACCACCGTCGAGCGCACGGCCGACGGCACGCTCGTGCTCCGCGGCGATCTGCGGATCGCGGCGGCGGGCGGCCCCGAGGTGCGGGAGACGCGCGTGATGCTGTGCGGCTGCGGGGCGAGCGGGAACCAGCCGTACTGCGATCACTCGGGCCCCTGCGGAACGTCCGGCGAGGCCTGACGCCTGACCCCCGGTCGACGAGGTGGGCTCGTTATGTGGTCTCCGGTGTGCGGGTGCCGGGTCGGTGTTCGTACGTCGCGATCGCGAGGGCCACCATCAGGGCGCCCAGGAGCCAGCCGCCCACGACGTCCGACGGCCAGTGAACGCCGTTCCAGATCCGGGTCACACCGACCCCGATCACGGAGACCACCGTGATCGTCACGCCCGTGCGCCACACGGCGGGCCCGGCGCCGTACGTGCGCAGGAGCCACAGGAACAGCCCGCAGGCGACCGTCGCCGTCATGGCGTGCCCCGAGGGGAAGGCGGCGAAGTGCGCGGAGTCCACCGGGTCCGGCCATGTCGGGCGCGGCTTGTCGACCGCGGCCTTGAGGCCCTGCTGCACCAGGGTGCCCACCGCGCAGGTGGCGGCGATCCACAGCGCCAGCCAGTACGCGCCGCGCAGGGCGAGCCACACCACGGCCACCGCGCACAGCGCGCGCATCGTCCAGGGGTCCCACACCCAGTCGGTCAGGATGCGGCTCGCATGGGTGAGGCCGTCGTGCGCGACGGCCCAGCGGTGCGTGGTGCGCGCGATGTCGCCGTCGACGGTGCCCAGCGGGCCCCACTCCAGCTCCACCAGGAGGATCAGCAGGAGCGAGGGGACGCACAGGACCGCGGCGACGAGCGCGGCACGGGACTTTCGCGGACGGGGTGGACTGGGCGGCGAGTCGAGGGGTGCGGCGGAGTGCATGGGGAGATCCTCGCCGACGCGCGGTGCCGGGGGCCATCCCGGGGCGTGCTCCCCTGGAGTGAGCCCCGGTCGCCTCGCTCTCCGGCGGCGGGCCACTAGCCCAGCGCGCGCAGCCCCGGCACGAACGTCACCAGGAGCGGAACCACCGGAACCAGCGCCGCGGCCGCGGTCAGCCGAAGCCGCCGCCCCGCAGTGAGCCGCGGCCGTGCGGACAGCAGCCGGTGCACCCGCTGCGGCACGTGCGCCTGCGGGGTCGGGCAGGGGCCGAAGACGCCCCGGTCCTCGTTGAGCTCGATCAGCGCGAGGGCGATCGTCAGGCGCCCGAAGCGCCGCGAAGCCACGTCGTCGGCGGCCAGCTCGACCAGGCGGTGCATCTCGCCCCGGAACGCGGCGAAGACCGGTACCTGCGGGAACCCCGTGGCCAGCGCGCCCGAGCAGTGCAGGAGCCAGTCGTGCCGCGCCTGCGCGTGCCCCTGCTCATGGGCGAGCACGGCATCGAGCTGACGGCCCTTGAGGCGGCGCAACGCCGCGGTGGTGATGACCAGTTGGGGCGCCGCGCCCGGCAGCCACCATGCGTCGGGGCGCTCGCCCTCCAGGACGACGAGACGGTCGGCGCCGGGCTCCTCGCCGGGCAACAGCGGTGCGCGCCGGAGTAGTTCGCTGCGCCCCTTGCGGCGCCTGGCCCGCGCGCGAACGATCTCCCGGGTCAGCATCGCGGCGGTCCACACGCCGCCCAGCGCCAGCGCCACGGCGGTCGCGGGCGCCCAGACGCCGCCCGCCCCGAGCGCGTACGCGTCGACCACGTCGTGCGGCGCGGGGGCGAAGACGTGGCCCCGCACGGCCTGCCACGCGGCGGCGGCGCTGAGGGTCATCGACAGGGCACAGCACATGAGCACACCCGCCACGACGCACTGCCACGCCCACAGCGCGACCACCGGTTCGCGCTCCGGCCAGTCGGCGCGTGCGAGGAGGCGCGGGGCGACGACGGCGGTGAGGGCGCCCAGCAGCAACAGCGCAACGGGGAGCAACATGCGTCAAGACTATGAGGGCGGCGCTGCCGGAGGGTATGGCCTATCGCCTCAAGTGACGCACGCCACGGCCGATCGCGGGATATCACCCCTTACGGCCCGCACGGCCTCGTGCCTTCCGCGCTCCTGGGCCTCCAGAGGCGGTCTACAGCGTCAGGAGCATCGCGATCATGGTGATCCCCATGGAGAGACGGCACACCATCGCGAGCTCCGTGCGATCGGCCCACCCCGTGACCGTGCCGCCGCCGGCTCCCTCCGCCGCCGCGAGCGTCGGTACGGGCAGGAGGCGCACCCCCGACCAGAGCACGTACCCGGCGAAATAGAGCAGCAGTGCTCCGGTGAGCGCCGGCGCGCCTCCGCCGCCGTGGCCCGTGTGGGCGGTGGGGGTCGCGGCCATGGCCGCTGCCATGTAGACCATGGCGCAGGCGCCGACCAGATGATGCAGGTGGTGGCGGTTCTGCCGGGCCGCCCAGAGCGCGCGGAGAGCCGCCGCGCCGAACACGGCCACATAGGCGAGCCAGGCCCACCGCGGCGGGGTCAGCACGGCTGCGGGCAGGGCCATCAACGCCATCCCGAACCCCATGAGCGCCTCGCCGCCGGCCGTCCGGCGCTGTTCCTCGATCCTGCTGCGCATCCGCAGCAGGCAGTAGGACCCGGTCGCCGCGCACAGCGCGACGAGCAGCCAGCCGGCATGCACCGGTCCGTGCACCGCGCACCTCCCCGATCGACGGTGTCGTCGGGTCGATGCCCTCGCACGGGGCCTCGTACGCGAGCGCATGGGTGTACGCGGGGAGCGCGGAGGGGAGCGGACGGGGCCGCGGTGAGCCGCGGCGACCTAAATCGTTTTCGAGTAAAACACTTGCTAAGGTTCTCGCCATGAGCAGTACACCCAGTACGTCCCCCACCTCCGGCCACTCCCGCGTCCGCCGCCTCCCGCTGGCCGGTGTGCTGCGTCCGGGCAAGCCCTCCGACATCTGGTTCAAGCCCGCGTCCAGCGTCGTCGTCGCCACCGCGATACCGAATCTGACGCTCCTCGCGATCGGCCGCCTTGACCTCGTCATGTACACGATGGCCGGATCGTTCTGCGCGCTCTACACCCACAACCTCCCCTACGCCGCGCGGGCCCGCGCCCTCGCCGGAGTCGTCGTCGGCATGCTCGCGAGCGTCGGGATCGCCATGGTCGCCGCCTCGCTCACCACGTCGGCGGCGGTGCTCGTCGCGGTCGGGGCATTGCTCGCCGCCGCGCAGAAGACGCTCTGCGACGCGACCCGCATCGGCCCGCCCGGCCACCTCATCTTCACGTTCATCAGCTCCGCCACGCTGTTCGCGCCGCAGGCCATCGGGCAGGTCCCCGGCCACCTGGCCCTGACCCTCGGCGCGGGCGCCGTGGCCTGGCTCGTCGGCATGGCTCCGGCCCTGCTCCGGCCCCACGGCCCCGAGCGCCGAGCCACCGCGCGGGCCCTGCGCGCGGCGGCCGCCTACGCCGAGGCCTCGGGCCCCGGCCGTGAGCGCGCCCGGCCGGGGGCGGCCGCAGCCGTGCACGCGGCCTGGCAGTCACTGCTCGCCACAGGTGCCCGCACGGCGGCCCGCCGCGCCCTGGAGCGCCTGGTGATCCGCGCCGAGGAGGCCCTGGCGGCCCCCGCGGCGGCGGATCCCGCCCAGCTGCGCGACTGGGCGGCGGGCCTGCGCGGCACGGGTGCGGTGCCGCGCCCCGGCGACGTACGGCCCGAAGCGGAGGACGAACTCCTGGGAGTGGAAGCCGAGTTGGCGGCGGGCTCGGCCAAGGGCTCCTTGTGGCGGCGCCTCGGCCCCGGGTCGCCGCTGCTGCCCATCGCGCTGCGCACGGCGGTCGGCTGCGCGCTCGCGGGGTACGCGTCGCTGGCGCTCGGCGTCGGCCGCCCCTACTGGGCTCTTGTCACGGCGGCCTCGCTCTACCAGGCCAACGTCACGCTCACCTGGAACAGGGGAGTGCAGCGCGTGGTCGGCAACCTCGTCGGAGTGCTCGCCTTCGCCGCGATCGTCCCGCTGGCCCACCTGAGCCAGGCCGCGCTGATCGTCTGCTGCCTGGCCCTGGCCTTCGGGGCGGAGGCGCTGATCGGCCGCAACTACTGGCTGGGCAGCGTGTGCGTCACGCCGATGGCGCTCCTGGTCACCGAGTTCGCCCGCTTCCAGCAGCCCGGAGAGCTGATCCTCGACCGGGTCGTGGACACGTTCGTGGGGGCACTGCTCGGCATCGTCGCGGCGATCGCCGTCACCAACCGGCGCGCCGCCGACCACATCGAGCTGGCCATCGACGCCACCGACCGGGCCCGCGCCCGCGCCGAGCAGGCCCTGGCGGCCCCGCTCACCGGCCCCGACGCCCTGCGCCCGGCGCGCCGCGGCCTGACGGCCGCCCTCGTGGACCTGCGCACCGCCCATGACGCGGCGGCGGGCGAATGGTGGCAGCGCGCCCTGCCGGAACAGCGGGTGATGGTCGCCGAGCAGGCAGGACACCGTACGCTCGCGGCGACGGTACGCGGCACGGAGCACGGCGAGCGCGTACGGGTGTGACGAGCCGGGCGAGGCGCAAGGGTGAGGACAGGGGCACATGAGGAACGGGAGCGAACGGGACGCGACGTCGGACGCCGCGGCCCATGCGGGAGACGGCGGTGCGGGCGGTGTACGCGGTGCGAGCGGCGCGGACGGTCCCGCGACCAGTCCCACGAGCAGCCCCGCGGGCGCGGCGGGCAGTGCCCCGGGAGCGCCCCGCGACACCGTCGCCGCCGTCGTGCGGCAGTGGCAGGCGGTGCGGCCGGACATCGACACCGGCCCCATGGAGGTCATCGGCCGCATCAACCGCTGCGCGGCCCTCCTGCAGCAGGCCGAGGACGCCCCGCTGCGCCGCGTCGGCCTGACCCGCCCCGAGTTCGACCTCCTCGGCGCGCTGCGCCGCACCGGCCACGAGCTGACCCCCGGCGAACTGGCCCGCGAGACCTTCTCGTCGGGCGCCGCCGTCACCAAGCGCCTCAAGCAGCTCCAGGAGCGCGACCTGGTCGACCGGCGCGCCGACACCCGTGACCGCCGCGTCTCGCACGTCGGTCTGACCGCAACGGGCCGCGAACTGGTCGACTCGATCCTGCCCGACCAACTGGCCTACGAGACCGTGGTACTCGCAGGCCTCGACGAGAACGGCCAGGGTCAACTCAGCGATCTGCTGGGCGAGTTGCTCGCGCAGCTGGAGGGGCGACTCGGTCTCTCGCCCGGCTTCCGGGGCTGAGGGGCACTTCCCGCCCGCTCAGTGATCCTCGACGGAAGCCGCCAGCAACTCCCTTGTCTCGGGCTCGACATGCTCCGCGTAGTACTCGTGCAGCGCGGTGCGGCCCAGGCGGGCCGCGAGGGGGCCGTCGCCCGCGGTGATCGCCGCCAGGACCTCGCGGTGATGGGCTATGGAGCGCTCCATCCAGGCCGTCGTGTCCGTGACGCCCGCGATCTTCTTCTCGATGACCTCGACCACCGCCTCGTGCACGGCGCGTGCGCACAGGCCGAGGAGGGAGTTGCCGCTCGCCTCGGCGATCGCGCGGTGGAAGAGCGCGTCCGCCTCACTGAACGCGTGCAGGGAGGCGGGACCGCCGCCGCTGAGGGATTCCATCCGGGTGATCTGCTCGCGCATCCGGGCGAGGTCGTCCGCGCCGTGCAGGCGCGCCGCCAGACGGTTGCTCTCGGCGTCCAACACCATGCGGAACTGCACCAGTTCACCGAGCGTGGACACGCTGGAGCGGGTGAGGCGGCCCAGGGCCTGGCTGAGGTTGTCGGGCGAGACGCCGAGCACCTCGGCTCCCAGCGGATCGCCGGGCCGGGAGCGGATCAGGCCCGCCGACTGCAGGACGCGCAGTGCCTCGCGGACCGTGGAGCGGCCCACGCCGAAGCGGTTGACCAGCTCGCGCTCGGCGGGCAGCCGGGAGCCCGGTGGCAGATCACCGCTGAGGATGCGCTCCTCGATCTGCTCCGCCACCCGCTGATAGGCGCGGACCGGTGTGACCGGCCGGAACAGGTCGGTGTCGTCGGCGGCCATCGGCCCGCCCCCTCCACGTACGTAGCTGATACGCGACATCGGCGCGGGAAAACCAAGATCTGGTGGTTGACCCGGCCGTGAACGTGGAGGCAGAGTACGGGAACTCAACTGGTCTGACCAGTCGACTGGCCTCGTGGTCGGCCGACTTGGAGGTTCCATGCACACCAGCTCACGGCACACCGGCTCAGGGGACACCAGCTCACGGGGCACCGGCTCACGGGACACCGGCTCCGGGCACTCCGGATCCGCCGGGCCCCTCACCGACCCGGCCGTCGACTCCGCCGCCGTCGTCGCCTTCACCCAGGATCTGGTCCGGCTGCGCACCGTCAACGCGGCCGGAGCCACCGAGGTCGAGCGGCCCGCCGCCGAACTCGTCGCCCGGCTCTTCACCGAGTTCGGCTGGGCCTACGACGTGGTGGAGGTCGCGCCGGGCCGGCCCAACACCGTCGCCGTCATCGAGGGCGGGGGAGGCGACGGGCCGACCCTGATGTTCGAAGGGCACATCGACGTCGTCACGGAGGGCGATCCGGGCGACTGGAGCGTCGACCCCTACGGAGCCGAGATCCGGGACGGCAAGCTGTGGGGCCGCGGCTCCGCCGACATGAAGTCCGGTGTCGCGGCGATGATCTACGGAGTGCGGGCCCTCCAGCTCGCCGGTCCCTTCCCGGGCCGCGTCGTCCTCGGCGTGCTCTGCGACGAGGAAGGGCTGATGCTCGGCGCGAAGGCGTTCGCCGCCACCCCGCTCGCGCGCGAGGTGGACGGGGTGATCGTCTGCGAGCCGGAGGGGTACGAGGTGTGCACCTCCGCCCGTGGCGGCATCCGGCTCCGGCTCGATCTCGACGGGGTGATGGCCCACGGCGCCATGCCGCAGGAGGCCAAGAGCCCCATCGTCGCAGGCGCGCGCATCGTCGAGGCGCTCGGCCGCGCGCAGGACTGGGCCCAGGAGCGGTACGGCACCCACCCGCACGCCGGGAGTGTGACGGTCACGCCCACCGTGCTGCTCGGCGGGGACCCGGACCAGCTCAACGTCATCCCCGCCCATGGGCTCGTCGGCATCGACGTACGCACGATCCCCGGCACCGATCACGCGGAACTCATCGAGCGCGTACGGCAGTTCGCGGTCGATGCGGCCGGGAGCGTGGGGGTGGGCGTCGGGCTCACCGTCGTCGACGACCGGCCCGCCATCGAACTCCCCGAGGACCACCCGGTGGTCGCCGCGCTCGTCGACGGACACCGTCAAGTGCACGGTGACCCACCGCCGTTCGGTGCCGTACCCGGCACCACGGACGGGACCATCCTGACCCGGGACGCCGGTCTGCCGACCGTCGTCTACGGCCCCGGCGGGAAGTGGATCGCGCACCAGAAGGACGAGTTCGTCGAGGTGCGCGAGATCGTCGAGTACACACGGGTGTACGCCGCCGCGGCCCGCTCCTTCCTGAACGGCGCCACCGGAGGTGCGCGATGACCCGCCCCGGGACGTGCCCCGAAGGGCTGCCGGTCGGGGACGGCTGGGTGACCGCGCCCGCCGGGCAGCCCGTCCGCTTTCCGTACGACGGCACTGAGATCGCCGTGGCGCCTGTCGGTGACCAGGACCTCGCGGTGCGCGCGGTCGAGCACGCCGCGGCAGTGCGGGTGGAAGTCGGCAGGCTGACCGCCGGGGTGCGGCGGCAGGTGCTCGCCGGGGTCGCCGCGTCCCTCGCCGACGCGGCGGCGGAGCTGGTGGACCTGCTCGTCCTGGAGACCGGGAAGCCCCGCGTCGACTGCGGGGTCGAGATGCAGCGGGCCGTGGCCACCTGGCAGTCGGCCGCGGACGAGGTGGCCCATCTGCACGGCGAGACCGTGCCGCTGGACCTCCAGCCCTCCGGGGAGGGCCTCTTCGGCTTCTGGACGCGCAAGCCCGTCGGCGTCGTGGTCGGCATCGCGGGCTTCAACTACCCGGTCCTGCTCGCCTCCCACAAGATCGCACCGGCGCTCGCCGCGGGCTGCCCGGTGATCGTCAAGCCCGCCCCCGCGACACCGCTCGCCACCCTGCGGCTCGTCCATCTCGTACGGGAGCAGCTCGTGGCGGCGGGTGCGCCCGCGGGGGCCGTGCAACTCGTCACGGGGGACGCGGAGGTCGGCCGTACGCTCACCACGCACCCGGAGGTCGCGGCGGTCTCCTTCACCGGGTCCGCGGCCGTCGGCCACCACATCGCGCGCGACGCGGCACCCCGCAAGGTGGTCCTCGAACTCGGCTCCAACGCGGCCCTCGTCGTGGCCGCGGACGCCGATCTCGAAGCGGCCGCGGACGCGGTGGTGCGCGGCGGGTTCTACGCATCGGGCCAGGCCTGCATCTCCGTACAGCGGGTGATCGTCGTGGACGCGGTGGCGGAGGCGTTCGAGAAGCTGCTCGCGCAGCGGCTGCCGGACGTGGTGGTCGGCGATCCCCGGGACCCCGGGACCCGCGTCTCGGCGCTCATCGACGAGACGGCGACGCGGCGGGTGCTCGACTGGGTCGAGCGGGCACGGGCGGCGGGAGCGCGCCTGGTGGCCGGGGGAGTCCGTGACACGGGCGGCCGGTGCATCGCCCCGACCCTGCTCGCGGAGGTCCCCGACGGGGAACCCGCCTGGGACGAGGAGATCTTCGGCCCGGTCGTCTGCCTGCGCGCGGTGCCGGATCTGGACACCGCGTACGACCTCGTCAACGCGAGCCGTTACGGCCTGCACGCGGCCGTCTTCACCCGCGACCTGCGCGCCGCGCTCGGCGCTGTGGACCGGCTTGAGGTCGGCGGTGTCGTGGTGAACGAAGTCCCCGGCTACCGCAGCGACATCGCCCCCTACGGAGGCGTCAAGGACTCGGGCATCGGACGCGAGGGCCCCAGGTTCGCCATCGAGGAACTGACGGTGACACGGATGGTCGTCGTACGCCCCTAGGCCTTCAGCAGCGACAGCAGGCACCCGGCAGCCTTCAGCAGCGACACCACCACCCGACCGACCCGATGGACCGACGGCCCGGCAAGAGAGGCATCACCACCATGGACTACGGCAATCTGTTCCGGCTCGACGGCCGCCGCGTCGCGGTCGTGGGCGGCGCGAGCGGCATCGGCCGCGAGGCCGTCCGCGCCCTTGTCGCCCAGGGCGCGCACGTCGTCGTCGCCGACCGGGACACGGAGGGCGCGGCCCGGACTGCGGCACTCGCGGTGGGGGAGGGGGTGGGCGAGGCGGCGGCCCAGGGCATCGGTACCGCCGAGACCCACCCCCTGGACGTTCTCGACCCCGAAGCCGTCCGTGCCGCGGTCGCCGCATGGGGGCCGCTCGACGGGCTCGTCGTCACCGTCGGGGCCAATGTGCGCAAGCGCATCGCCGACTACAGCCTCGACGAGTTCGACCGTGTCATCGCGCTGAACCTGCGCTCCTATCTCACGCTCATCCAGGCCGTCGCCCCCGGCATGGCCGAGCGGGGGCGCGGGAGCGTGGTCGGGTTCGCCTCGATGCGGGCCTTCCAGGTGGAGCCGGGGCAGGGGCCTTACGCCGCGTCCAAGGCGGGCCTCGTCCAGTTGCTGCGGACCGCCGCCGCAGAATGGGGGCCGCAGGGCGTGCGCTTCAACGCGGTCGCGCCCGGCGTCGTCCGTACTCCGCTCACCGATCAGATCGCCGCCGACCCCGCATGGTTCGATGCCTACGCCCAGGCCTCCGCGCTCAAGCGGTGGGCCCGTGCCGACGAACTCGCAGGCGCCGTCGCCTATCTCGTGTCGGACGCGTCCACGTTCGTCACCGGCACCGTGCTGAGCGTCGACGGCGGCTGGACCGCGGTCGACGGCCGCTACGACCCCTCCGTGTAGCCCTCCCCCTGCTGCTTCTCCCTCCCTTTCCCCCGGTGTGCCTTTGATGCCGCCCCTCAAGGAGTTCCCCATGCCCCCGACAGCTGATGACGGCGTGAAAGACAGCGCCGGAGACAGCACGAGCGACCCCGCGGCCTCGCCCCTCGACGGCCTCCCCACCGTCCGCGGCGTGGCCCGCCCCTCCCTCTGGCTGCTCCTCGTCCCCGTCCTGCTCTACGGCGCCGCCCCGCTCGTGGCCAACCGCATCGAGCCGCGCATCCTCGGCGTCCCCTTCCTCCTGGCCTGGGTCATCGCCGCCACGGTGATCAGCCCCCTGGTCATCTGGCTCGCCGCCCGGCTCGACCCGGCGTACCGCACGAACGCCGTCGAGCCCATCCCGGCCGACGACCTCGCCGACGACCTCGCGGGCACCGGCCCCTACACCGAAGGAGGCCGCCGATGAACGGCTCCGCAGCAGTCGCGACCACCATCTTCGGTCTCGCCATGGTCGCCACCATCGGGATCGGCGTATGGAGCGCCCGCGGCCGGTCCAAGGGCCTCGCCGAGTGGTCCGTCTCCAGCCGCGGGCTCGGCGTCCTGTTCATCTGGCTGCTCATGGCCGGCGAGACGTACACGAGCTTCTCGTTCCTCGGCACCGCGGGCTGGTCGTACTCCTTCGGCGCGCCGATCCTCTACCTGGTCGCCTATCTGACCGTCGGTTTCGCCGTCGCGTACGTCGTCGGCCCCGCCCTGTGGACGTACGCGTCCCGGCACGGCCTCATCTCGATCGCGGACATCGCCGAATTCCGGTTCCGCTCACGCCCGGTGGGGATCCTCGTCGCCGTCGTCGCGACCGTCTTCATCGTCCCCTACATCCAGGTGCAGATTCAGGGCATGGGCGTCGTCGTGAACGCGATGACGTACGGCAGCGTCGACCTCAAGGTCGCCGCCGTCATCTCCTTCGTCGTCGCCGAGGTGTTCATCCTCGTGTCCGGCCTGCGCGGCTCGGCGTGGGTGAGCGCGCTCAAGGACATGCTGGTGATCGTCGCCGTCGTGTTCCTCGCCGTGTACATCCCGATGCACTACCTCGGCGGGTTCAGCGACTTCATGCAGCGCATGGTGACCGAGAAGCCCGAGTGGCTGACCTTCCCCGGGCACGAGTCCGGCGGGCGCAACGCCATGTGGTTCCTCAGCACCGTGGTCCTGAACGCCGTGACGATCACCATCTTCCCGACCACCGTGGCCGGTTACCTGAGCGCGAAGAGCCCGAACGCGCTGCGCCGCAACGCGCTGCTCCTGCCCTGGTACCAGCTGCTCCTGTTCGTTCCGATGGTGGTCGGCGCCACGGCGCTGTTCGTGATGCCGACCCTGGGCAATCCCGACCTGGCCCTCTTCAGCCTCGTCACCGACTCCTTGCCCTCACCCGTCGTCGCGCTCATCGGCGTCGCGGGCGCCCTCTCGGCGATCGTGCCGATGAGCGTCTTCATGCTCTCCATCGGCACGCTGTGGGGCCGCACGATCCTCGGCGGCGGCAACGGCGCGGACCCGCGGGCGCGCCGCCGCGCGCTCGGGAAGTCCGGCGACGCGAACGACATGCGCACCAAGCGGCTCTCCCAACTGGTCTGCGTCATCGCGGGGCTGATCGCCCTCGCGGGCAGTCTCTTCTACCCGAACACCCTCGTGGAGCTCTCCGTCCTGTCGTACGAGGGTCTGGCGCAGCTCGTGCCGGTCGTGCTGCTGGCCCTGTTCTGGCGGCGTCTCACCGCCAGGGCCGCCGTCGCGGGGATGGTCACCGGGCTCGTGGTGATGACCGCGCTGTGGGCCACCGACAACGACCCGTACCACGGCGTGAACGGCGGCATCATCGCGCTCGCCGCCAACCTCGTCGTGCTGCTCGCGGTCGTCCGGCTGGCGCCGGGGCCCGGACCGGCCGCCGTGGCGGCCGCCGACCCGGCCGTTCCGGGCGAGAGTTCGGCGCAGGCCTCGGTGAAGGAGTCCCGATGATCGACGAGACCGCACCCGTCCTCCACCGGGCCGCCCACATCGTCAGCCAGCGCGCCGACGGGCGGCCCGAGCCGGAGATGATCGCCGTCGCCGACGGCCGCGTCCGGGCGACCGGTTCGGTGGCCGCGCTGCGGGACCGGTTCCCCGGCGCCGAGGAGGTCGACTTCGGGGACGCCACCCTCGTACCAGGCCTGAACGACGCGCACATCCACCTCGTCATGACGGCCGAGGACCTGCTCCACCTCGACCTGTCGGCGGCGGCCGTGGACGGCGTCGACGGCCTGCTCGCCACGGTGGCCGCCGAGGCGGCGAGGACACCCCCGGGTGCCTGGGTGCGCGGCAGCCGCTACGACGACGTGAAGACCGGCCCCCTCACCCGCACCGAACTCGACCGGGTCGCGCCCGATCACCCCGCGCTCGTCGTGCACGTCGCCGGGCACTGGGGCGTCGTCAACTCCGCGGCGCTGCGCGAGCTGCGGATCGACGAGAGCGCGCCCGACCCGGACGGCGGCGCGTACGGGCGGGGCGCGGACGGCCGTCTCGACGGGCGGCTGGTCGAGCGGGCCCTGATGAACGTCGTCTATCCCGCCACCGCACGCGGCGACACCGCGCTCGCGCCCAGCTCGGTCCAGGACAAGCTGCGGGGGCTCGGCCGCGCGCAGGAGCTGTGGCACGCCGCCGGGCTCACCTCGGTGTGCGACGCGCTGATCGCACCGGACGACATCGCGCTCCTGCAACGTGCCCGATCGGCAGGGGAGTTGACCCTGCGCGTCGGCATGCTGCTCTCCGTCGATCACTACGCCAAGGCGCGGGCGCTCGGCGTCGGCAGCGGCTTCGGTGACGATCTGCTGCGGCTCGTCGGGGTGAAGGCCTTCCTGGACGGTGCCGTCGGCGGCCGCACCTGCCTGCTCAGCGAGCCCTTCGCCGATCACGGCGGGCACGGCCTGCAGACCACCTCCACCGAGGAGCTGTTCACGCACGTGCGCGCCGTCCACCGTGACGGCAACCGGATCGGCGTGCACGCCAACGGCGACGCCGCCATCCGTCTCGTGCTCGACGCCTTCGAGGAAGCCGCACGCGAACTGCCTCGGCCGGGCCTGCGCCACCGCATCGAGCACTGCAGCCTCGTGGACGAGGAGATCCTCGCCCGGATGGGACAACTGGGTGCGATAGCGGTGCCGTTCGCCGGATACCCCGGCTACCACGGAGGCGCCCTGAACACCTGGTACGGCGAGGACCGCACCGAGCGCATGTTCGCGCACCGCTCGTTCCTGGACGCGGGGGTGGCCGTCGCCGGATCCTCCGACTACCCCTGCGGTCCCTATCAGCCGCTGCTCGGCCTCCAGTCGATGGTCACCCGCGAGGGCATGGACGACGGCGTGGCCGTGGGCCCCGGCCAGCGGGTCACCGCCGCGGAGGCGCTGCGGATCTTCACGCTCGGATCGGCCGAGGCGGAGGGCACCGAACAGTACAAGGGGCGCCTCACCGCAGGGCAGTTGGCGGACTTCGTCGTACTGGACGAGAATCCGCTCGTGATCGATCCGCACGGCATCGCGGGGATCGCGGTGCGGGCCACCTATGTGGGTGGCGAGCGGGTGCACGCGATGAAGGGGGAGTGAGGGCGCGCATGACCGACAGGGACGTCTACGAGGTGCCGGGCCTCCGGGAGCCCGTGGAGATCCGGATCGACCAGTGGGGCGTCCCGCACCTGTACGCCGCATCGCAGGACGACCTCTTCCTGGCCCAGGGCTTCAACGCCGCCCGCGACCGCCTCTTCCAGCTCGACCTGTGGCGGCGCCGCGGACTCGGCCTGCTCGCCGAGGTGTTGGGGGAGCGGTACGCCGAACACGACCGTGCGGCACGGCTGTTCCTCTATCGCGGTGACATGGCCGAGGAGTGGCGCGCGTACGGGGGCGACACGGAGCGGGTGACGACGGCGTTCGTCGACGGCATCAACGCGTACGTGACGCTGTGCCGCGCCGACGCGACGAAACTCCCACCCGAATGCGCCCTGTTGAAGTACGAACCGGCCTACTGGCAGCCCTCCGACGTGGCCCGCATCCGCAGCCACGGCCTCCAGTACAACCTCCGCGACGAGGTCGCCCGCGCCCTCACCCTGCGCGACCACGGCCCCGGGGCGGAGGAACTGAGGCGCCGCCGCGAGCCCGCCCCGCACCGGCTGCGTGTCCCCGAAGGCCTCGACCTGTCCGTCATCCCGGCCGACGTCCTGCGCGTGTACGAGATGGCCACCACGCCCCCGTGGGCGGCGGGCGCGGCGCCCCGCCAGGGCCTGGACGGCTCCAACAACTGGGTCATCGCCCCGTCCCGCACGGCCACCGGCCGCCCGCTCCTGGCCAACGACCCGCACCGCGGGATCGCCCTGCCCGCCCTCCGCTACCTCGCACACCTCTCGGCACCGGGCATCGACGCCATCGGAGCGGGCGAACCGGCCCTGCCCGGCATCTCCATCGGCCACAACGGCCACGTCGCCTTCGGTCTGACGATCTTCCCGATCGACCAGGAGGACCTGTACGTCTACCGCACGAACCCGGCGAACCCGCACGAGTACTGGTACCAGGACCACTGGGAGCCGATGACGCGCGTCACCGAGCCGATCCCGGTGCGCGGCGGCCAACCCGTCGAGGCAGAGCTGTGGTTCACCCGCCACGGCCCGGTCATCCGCGAACTCCCCGACAAGAAAGCCGCGTTCGCGGTCCGCGCGGCGTGGCTCGGCCCCGGCATGGCCCCCTACCTGGGCAGCATGGACTACATGCGGGCTGCGAGCCCCGACGCGTTCGTGGCGGCGATGCGCCGCTGGGGAGCCCCCGGCGAGAACCAGGTCTACGCGTCCCCCGACGGCACGATCGGCTGGCGCCCTGCAGGACGCGTCCCCGTCCGCCCCGGCTGGGACGGCACACTCCCCGTGCCGGGCGACGGCCGCTACGAATGGGACGGCTTCCTGGACGTGGAGGAACTCCCCTCGGTCCGCGACCCGGCCCAGGGCTGGTTCGCCACGGCCAACGAGCTGAACCTGCCGCCGACGTACCCGAACGCGGAGAAGACGGTGACGTACGACTGGTACGCGCCGACCCGCCACGACCGCATCACGGAGGAACTGAGCGCGCACGAGGCCTGGACGGTCGAGGAGTGCGTACGGCTCCAGGCCGACTACGTGAGCCCGCCGGGGCGGCGGATACAGGGGCTGCTCGCGGGGTTGGGTGAGCCGGGTGCGGAGGGCGGCGTCAGTGCCCCCGGCGTCCGCCTCACCGCAGCCCTCGCCCTCCTCCGCGGCTGGGACGCCCGCCTCACCGCCGAATCACCGGCCGCCGCCCTCTTCGAGGTCTGGTACCGGCGGCACCTGCGCCCCGCCCTCCTCGCGCGGGCCCTCGGCGCGGTCGTGGACGAGGAGCAGCACGAGCGGGCCCTGGCGCGGATCCTGCCCGCCGAGGACGCGGCGGCGGACGCCCGCGTCGACCTGGAACTCCTGGACGGCGACCCGGATCCCGCACTGCTTCTCGGCACGCTCGCCGCGGCCGTGGAGGAACTCACCGGGCTCCTGGGCGCCGATCCGGACGCCTGGTCCTGGGGCGCGCTCCACCACGCCCACCCGCACCACCCCATCGCCGCCCTGCTCGACGGGCCCGCCCCCCAGTGGGCCTCTGTGGGCCCCGTGCCGCGCGGCGGCAGCGGGGACACCGTGGGGGCCGCCGCCTACGGTGCCGGGTTCCGGCAGACCGCGGGGGCCACCTTCCGGATCGTCGTGGACGTCGGCTCCTGGGACGACTCCGTGGCGATGAACTCGCCGGGGCAGTCCGGCGTTCCGGGCAGCCCGCACTACGACGACCTGTTCGCGAGCTGGGCCGCCGACGGTTCCTTCCCGCTGCTCTACTCGCGGGAGGCGGTGGAGAAGCACACACGGCGGACGATCACGCTGCGACCGTCCGCCGAGGCGGTTCAGGGGGCGGCTCAAGGGGCGTCTCAGGCGGCCGATCCGAAGGGCAGGTAGTCCACCTCGTACCCGAAGGAGCGGGGACCGGCGAGCGCGAGGCCGCCGGGAGTGGTCCAGCGCGGATCGCAGCGGGCGCCGACGATGCTCACGCGCCGGCCGTAACGCAGGCCCTCCGTCGTCACCGGGTCGCCGGTGTCGCTGTCCAGGACGCAGATGAGGTCGGGCGTGGTCGCCACCGTCGCCCCGTCGCGCGTGGCGATCAAGTGCTCGTTCTGGAAGCCGAGTTCGAGCACCCGGTCCGCGTCGTCCCGCGTCCCTTCGACGCGGGCGTGACCGCGCGCGAAGCCGCCCTCCGTGCGACGGTCGACGTCGAGGACCTTGCCCGCCAGGAGGACCTTGCCGTCCAGCGTCGCCCGCACCGCTTCCACCGGATCGCCGTGCGCGGCGCGCGCCTCGCGCACCACCGCGCCCAGCCGCGCGGCGAGCGTCAGCGTCGCGGGGACAAGGCCGTCGGCGAGCTGATCGCCGCGCAGCACCGTGTCCGCGCAGCTGATCTGACAGCCGAGCTCCACGCACACCGCGCGTGCGATCCGCTCGGCCGCGTGATTGTCGACGGCCTCGACGATGACCGTGTTGCCCTTGTCGTCGGCCAGCGCCATCGGCGAGTTGGTGATCCCGGCGAGGCCGGGCAGCACCATCTGCGCCTCGGGGAACGCCCGCCCCATCGCGTCCCCGTCCACGAGGGGAAGCCCGGCCCGTGCGGCACACGCGATCGGCAGCATCGAGTTGACCCCGCCGACCTCAAGGGCGGTGAGGTGCGTGGCCCGGCGCCCGAGGTGTCTCTCCAGGGCGCGCAGCGCGGCCAGTTCCTCGCTTCCGTTGGGTATGCGTTCCAGGAGGACGGTGGGCGCGCCCATGCCGGAGATGGGGACGACGGTCGCGTCGGCGTCGACCTCGTCGATGCGCACGACCCGCACCGGACCGTGCGCGCGGATCGCCTCGCGGGCGAGCAGCTTTCCGATGTAGGGGTCACCGCCGCCGCCCGTGCCGAGGATGCCCGCGCCCCGGGCGATGTCGTCGAGGTTGTCGAGGGTGACCTCACGCATCGCGGATCGCCCCGGCATCGGCCCCCGTGGCCGCGGGCAGACGCCCCAGGTCGAGATCGCCCACCGCTTTGACGCGGATGCGCGTCGCACCGCCTGGCACATAGGCGAGCGGCACCTCCTCGATGTCGACGACGCGTACGCTGCCGGGCCGTGCCCCGGCATCCAGCGCACGCCCGACGGCGTCCTCGCGGGCCCCGGCGAGCACCGCGTCCCGGCGGCCGTCGGGGACGTGGAAGACCCGGTCGACCTCGCCGCCGACCTGCGCGATCGCCGCGCCCACCGCGTTGGCCACGTCGAAGTGCCAAGGCCTGCGCACATCGGCGAAGCCGGGCAGCCCGTCGGGGACGAGGACGGAGCCGCCGCCGACGGCGACCACCGGAAGCACCGCCTCCGAGGTCCGCATCCGGTCGATGCCCTCGGCGAGCCGCTCGGCGATACGCTCCAGGGCGCGCTCGGTGAACTCCCGGTCGAGATGGGCCACATGGGAGCTGTCCCCGATGTCGGCCCGGCCCGCGGCCACCGCGAGATCCGTCGCCGTGAGCCGCGTGCCGCCGAAGACGAGCGCCTCCTCCGTGAGCAGGTAGCCGACCGACCGGGGCCCGCTCTCGCCGTCGGGCGACACCCAGGACCCACCGCCGATGCCGAGCGAAAGGACGTCAGGGACACGGAAGTTGGTGCGGATCCCCGCGGCCTCGCTCTCGCCCGATGCCTCGCGCGGAAAGCCGCCGGTGAGGATGCCGATGTCGGCCGTCGTGCCGCCCACGTCGACGACCGCGCAGTCTCCGAGCCCGGAGAGGAAGGCCGCGCCCCGCATCGAGTTGGTCGGCCCCGACGCGAACGTCGCCACGGGGCACGCGCGCGCGAAGTCGGCGTCCATCAGCGTTCCGTCGTTCTGCGACAGGAAGAACGGCGCCGTGATCGACATCTCGGCCAGCGCCTTCCCGAACGACTCGACGATGACGGTGGCCAGGTCACGCAGCGAGGCGTTGATGATCGTGGCGTTCTCCCGCGCGAGCAGCCCGACCCGGCCCAGATCGTGCGAGAGCGAGAAGTGCACGCCCTCGCCCAGCTCGTCCCGCAGGATCTCGGCGGCGCGCTGCTCGTCGGCCTTCGCCACCGGCGAGAACACCGACGACACGGCGACCGAGGTGAGCCCGCGCGCGGCGATGTCGGCGGCCGTCCGCTTGAGCTCGTCCGGGTCGAGCGGCGAGAGCGGCCGCCCGTCGAACTCCCGTCCGCCGTGGCAGAGGTAGCCGTGCCCGCCGACGGCGTCCCGCTGCCGCGCGGGCCAGTCCGCCATGGGCGGCAGGGCGGCGGTGGCGGGCAGACCGAGACGTACGGCCGCCACGGGAGTGAGCCGGGCGCCCTCGACGAGCGCGTTGACGAAGTGCGTCGTGCCGATCATCACCGCGGCGACGGATTCGACGGGCGGTGCGAGCGCCCGGATCGCTGCGGTGACACCGGAGGTGATGTCGGGGGTGGTCGGTGACTTGACGGCCGCGAGCACGCGGTCGTCGTGCCCCAGGAGGGCGGCGTCGGTGTTGGTCCCACCGACATCGATGCCGATACGCATGGTGGTGGAGTCCTTCGTGTGACGACGGGTGATGCGTAGTACGGACGTGACGCACGCCGTGATCAACCAGGCGGCGGGACGGCGCCCTGGAGGGGCGTCCATCGGCCACCTGACGGCAGCATCGACCTTCAGACGACGGCCGCCCCTTTCCGGAGCCTTGCGCGTGCGCCCTTTGCTCCGACGCAGCCGGACCCGGGGCAAGTTGAGAGCGGCGACCACCCACCACTGGTAGTCGCCGCTCAGCCGCACGACCAGGGAGGCGGCGACCGCCCCGGCGTGCGCGTGTTCCTCGGTGGTACGCCCCCGGTCACCACCCGGAGGCCGCTCCGGTTGCCGCCGTCAGGGCAGCAGCGGCTTCTCCGGAGCCATCGAACGCCCCGCCACCTCCGCCGTCACCCGCGCGTGGATCTCCTCGGGCGACAGATAGACATCCGTCATCTCGAAGTCCTTGAGTGTGGCGGGCCGTTGGGTCTGGAACCCGGTGCGTACGTAGTCGTCGCCGGCGAGGGCGTTGAGCCCCCAGTTCGCGGCCGTGCGGAAACGCGCGGTGACGGTGCGCAGGGCGCCCAAGTGGTAGCCGCGCGCGACGATTTGAGCGGGCAGACCGGTCAACTGCACGCCCAGCGGCTTCGATACGGCCTGAATACCACCCAGGTCGACGACCAGACCCATGTCCTTGTGCCGGTAGGGGGTCAGCGGCGCGCCCCGCAGTGCCGCGGTGACGTTCTTCGCGGCGGCCCACCCCTGCCGCATCGCGTGCTGCGCGGTCGGCGGGCAGATCGCGTCGCCGCCCTTGACGAGGTCGGGTACGGCCGCCGCGTCGCCGAGCGCGAACACACCGTCGAGGCCGGGCACCGTCAGCTCCGGGTCGACGACCAGGCGCCCCCGGTTGGTCTCGGCGCCCAGCGTGGCGATGAGCGGGCTCGGCGCCACGCCGGCGGTCCAGATCAGGGTGTGGCAGGGCAGCGTGCGCCCGTCGGTCAGGGTGACGGTGTCCTCCGTCGCCTTCTCCACCGTGACCCCGAGCGACACCTCGATCCCGCGTCGCTGCACGATGGCGAGGGCCTTCTCCCCGAGCCGGTCGCCCAGCTCGGGCATCAACTTCGGCGCCACGTCGACCAGATGCCACTTGATCTGCGAGACGTCGAGCCCCGGGTACCGCTTGACGGCGGCGCTCGTCAGACGCTGCAGATAGGCCGCCGTCTCCGTGCCCGCGTACCCGCCGCCGACGACCACGAACTGCAGCCGGGCCTCCCGCTCCGCGCGGTCCGAGCTCGCCGACGCCAGGTCGAGCTGCGAGATCACGTGGTCACGGATCCAGGCGGCCTCGGCCAGCGTCTTCACGCCCACGGCGTGCCGGTCGACACCGGGGATGTCGAACTGCCGGGTCACGCTGCCCGGGGTCAGGACGAGGTAGTCGTAGCGCTCCACGACCTCCTCGCCGTTGATCTTGCGTACGATCACGGCTTTCGCGTGCGGGTCGACCCCGATGGCCCCGCCCGGCACGATCGCCGTACGGCGCAGCATGCGGCGCAGCGGCACCGCGACCGCCTGCGGGGTGAGGACGCCCGAGGCGACGTGGGGGAGCAGCGGGAGATACAGCTGATGGTCCTGCGGGCTGATGAGCCGCAGTTCGGCGTCCTGCGCCTTGAGCGTCCGCTCCAGCTTGTGCGCGCACTCCATACCGGCGAAACCGCCGCCGATGATCAGAATCCGGGGACGTTGCATAAGAGATCGCTCCAGGGTTGGGCGAGGGGTCCGGTCAATCCTCCGACGAGGGGTGGCCCGGCGCACGTCGGATGCGCCGGGCGAGGAACCCGAGTACCCCCGAACCGTCGGACGACCACACCCGAACCGTCGGATCAGCCCCCTGCCCCCGCGAGCCGGAGATAGTCCCACGGATCGTGGGCGTTGAGCACGGTGAACTCGTCCGTCCGGGTGGCCACCTCCCGCAGCCGCTCCTGATTGGCGACCCGCAGCTCGGCGTCCACCTGGGCGTCCAGCTGGATGATGTCCATCAGGGGGTGCGAGTGCGGGGCGTCCTGCGCGATCTCACGGTGGTAGAAGTACGCGTCCCCGGCGTGCACGAGCCACCGCCCGCGATCCTGCACCGCCACGGCGGCATGCCCGGCGCTGTGCCCGCCGAGCGGCACGATGAGGAACTCCTCGCCCAGCCCCGCCAGTTGGCGCACCCCGGCGAACCCGGCCCACTCCTCGCCCGCGTTCTCCTCGTACGTCTGCCAGCGCGGGCCATGGGCCCAGTGCGCGGGCCGGTAGCGACGGCTGGGCGCCTCGGTGAGCGCCGCGTCGAGTTCGGCGGCCATGAGGTGCACACGCGCCTGGGGAAAGTCGGGAAGGCCACCGCTGTGGTCGACGTCGAGATGCGTGAGGGCGATGTGCCGCACGTCGGACGCCGCATACCCGAGCCGCTCGACCTGCGAAAGCGCGGTCTCGGCGAAGTCCAGCTCAGGAGCGGCGAGTTCGGTCCACTCCGGATCGAGGGATTCGAGCGGCCTGCGCACATCGTCACGGCCGAGCCCGCTCTCGACGAGCACGAGCCCCTCCGTGTCGGTCTCCACCAACAGGCAGTGGCATACGGCGTGCAGCGGAGGCGGCCCGTCATAGGTGGCCTCGATCTTCATCATGGACCCGCAGTTGAGATGATGAACCCTCATACGTCCCTCCCCATCTCAAGGCTCTGCTTCTCAAGGCTCTGCGCGACGACCGAGCCGACGCGCCGGGCGACCGACGAGATGACGGTGGTGTCACGCCGCACCTGCGCGAGGAGGAGCGCCCCCTGCAACGAGGACATCACGAGCTCGGCGAGCTCGGCGGCCTCGTCATCGGCGGCCCCCCACCCCCGCAAGGCTTCGGCGAGCCCCGCAAGCCAGGAGTCATAGGCGACGTGGCAGGCATCGCTGATGGGCCCGTCGCCCCCGGACTGTTCGAGCGCGACGGTGGCGACGGGGCACCCGTCCCGGAAGTCGGAAGCCCGCAGCCCTCCGGCGAGCAACTCGCCGACCCCGACGACGGCATCGGCCACCCCGCCCGCGGAGCCCACGACGGAGGCCATACGAGCCCCCATCTCACCCCCGGCAAGCGCCACGGCCTCGGCGGCCAACTGCTCCTTGCCCTGCGGAAAGTGAAAGTACAACGACCCCTTGGGGGCGCCGCTCTCCGCGAGCACTTGATTGAGTCCCGTCGCGCCGTACCCCTGCCGCTGGAACAGATCGGCGGCTGTACGGAGGATGCGGGCGCGGGTGTCGCCGCGTGTCTTGGTCACACAGGGGACTCTAGACCGACCGGTCTAGAGAGAACAAGAGGTCAGGTAGGGAGAGAAGAGAGGAGGGCTCGCCTTCAGATTCCAGGCCGGTACCGGATGGGATGGTCCTCCGGCACCTCGACGATGACGATCTTGACGCCGTCCGGATCCGCGATCCACATCTCCACCAGGCCCCAGGGTTCCTTCACCGGCTCCCGCACCACCGCCACCCCTCGCGCCACGAGGTCCGCGTGTGCCGCCCGTGCGTCCGCCACCTGCAACCACAGCTGAAGGCCGGGGGCGGGCGGTGTCGGGGAGCGGCCGGAGACCTCGAGGAAGCCGCCGCCCAGGAAGTAGACCGTGCCGCGCTCGGGGCCCGTGCCGAACTCGCGGTAGACGGCCAGGCCCAGTGCCTCGCCGTAGAACGCACGTGAGCGCTCGGGGTCGGTGGGGCGGAGAAGGATCCTGCTGCTCAGTACATGCACCATGCAGCCGCACCTTAGTGGGGCGATACGCTCGGCGGTGCCTCGCCCACGCCGCGGCCGACAGCGGTGGGCCAGAGAGATCGGAGAATCCGCCCCATGGACACCGCACCGCGCCCCAGCACGAGCGACCTCACCTTCCGGGATGCCACCGACGCGGACGCCGACGTGCTCGTCTCGCTCATCGAGTCGGCGTACCGCGGTGACTCCAGCCGGGCGGGCTGGACCACGGAGGCGGACATCCTTCAGGGGCAGCGGACCGACCCGCAGGGTGTCGTCGACGTCATCAAGTCGCCCGCGAGCAAGCTGCTCACCGTCGAGCGCGACGGCGAGGTCGTCGCCTGCTGCCAGCTCGAACACCGCGGCGAGCACGCCTACTTCGGCATGTTCGCGGTGAGCCCGGCGCTCCAGGGCGCGGGCCTCGGCAAGGTGATCATGGCGGAGGCCGAGCGCACCGTCCGCGAGGCATGGGGCGCGCAGGAGATGCACATGACCGTGATCTCCGTACGCAACGACCTCATCGCCTGGTACGAGCGGCGCGGCTACCGCCGTACGGGAAAGATGACTCCCTTCCCGTACGGCGACGAGCGCTTCGGTATTCCGCAGCGGGACGACCTGCAGTTCGAGTTGCTGGTCAAGTCCCTGGTCTGAGCGCGTGCGTCCGCATGTGCTGAGCCGGGTCAGGCCGTGAAGCGGCCCGTCCGCTTGATCTCCGGGTAGTCCGTGGTCGCGCCGTCAAGCTGCAGCGCGCGCACGAGCCGCAGATCGTCCTGCGTGTTCACGACCCAGCCGATGATCCGCAGGTCGGCCTTCCTGGCACGCTCGACGATCTCCAGCGTCAGGCGCCTGATGTTCAGCACGAGAGTGGTGGCACCGACCGCCGTGGCGCGCTCCACGACGTCGGTGCCGTAGCGGCTCGCGACGAGCGCGGTGCGTACGCCGGGGACGAGGCGCGCGATCTCGGCGATCGCCTCGTCGTGGAAGGAGATCACCTCGACGCGGCCGACCAGATCGCGGCGGTGCATCACCTCGGCGAGGGCGCGGGCGGCGGCCACGTCCTTGATCTCGGCCTGCAGCGGCGCCTTCACGGCGTCGAGGACCTCTTCGAAGACGGGGATGCGCTCGCCGCGCCCCGCGTCGAGCTCCCGCAGCTCGGCCAGGGTCTTCTCGGCGATCGGTCCCTTGCCGTCGGTCGTACGGGCCACGTCGGCGTCGTGCATGACGACGAGGGCGCCGTCCTTGCTCAGATGCAGATCGAGCTCGATGAGATCGAGGCCCGCGGCTTGCGCGGCGATGAAGGACCGGAGGGTGTTCTCGGGTTCGACACCCATGACCCCGCGATGACCGATGGTGAGGAAGTTCAAGGTTCACTCGCTTCCGTCGACGGCGGCTCGGTGGCCACGCGGCGAGGACGGAGGTGCCACGCGGCGGTCGCAGCCTAACGGCCCGCCTCCGTGAAGGAACCGCCCGTACCGGGGTGCCCCGAAGAATCGGAGTCGTCCGCTCTGCTTCCCACGATCCCGAGAAGGAGCCCGGTGATGACGGCGGCGACAAGTACGGCACGGGTGGTCACAGGTGCACTGCTCCATACGGCGGGGGCGGCTGACCCCGTCCGTCCTACCGGCCAAGGGCCCGGCGCCGCGAGCCACGTCACCCGTGGGTGGGCGAGTCCTCGGAGGGTTGACCGGAGACTTCCGCGAGGTCGACGCGAGCGAGATCGGCGAGCATCGCCTCCGCCAGTTCGATCTCGGCCTCAAGCCGTCGCCCGCTCCACCGGAGCGCGATCTGCGGGTGCGTCCACGCCTCCTGCCCGTCCGCGCGGGCGAGCGCGTCGTGCACCTCCTTCAGCTCGCCCCGCGTGTGCGCGATGTGCTCGCTCACCAGGGCCCGCAGGTGATCGGGAGCCGCGAGGTGCCCGAGCCAGACCCGCAGCAGCAGCGGGTGCTTGAGGACGGGCGGCCCCGCGTCCTCGGCGCCCCCCGCCCATCCGACGAGCGCCGCGCGCCCCTCGGGAGTGATGGCGTACGAGCGCTTCGCGCGGGGCTCCTCGGGGCCCGAGCGCCGTGACGTGGCGTACCCCAGCGCTTCGAGGCGCCGCAGCTCGGCGTAGATCTGGCTGATGGCGGGTGACCAGTAGAAGTGGCGCAGCGACGCGTCGGCCCACTTCTTCAGTTCGTACCCGGTCCGCTCCCCGGGGAAGGAGAGCAGGCCGAGCACGGCCCATGCGGTCGGGGGCAGCTCGGAGGGGCGCTGCGGGGTGGGGCGAGGGGCTGCCATATGACTGATTGAAGTGAACGTCACAGTGCCCGCGCAAGATGTGTGCGGTGCGAAGGGCGTGCGGGGGTATAGGGGGTTCATGAGTGATCTTCCGCGACCGCACATCCGCAGACTGTTCGGGGCCACCGACCGGTTGGCGTTCCACCGCGTGGCCGCCCGCTCCTGGCCGGCGGCGCAGCCCGTCCTGCCACGGCTGAGCCGCAGCGCCGACCACGGGCTGCTGTGGTTCGGCATCGCCGCGGGGATGTGGGCGTTCGGCGGTGCGCGCGGCAGGCGTGCCGCGGTGCGCGGCGTCGCCTCCCTGGCTCTCGCCTCGGGCACGGTGAACACCCTGGGCAAGAGTGCGGTGCGCCGCTCGCGGCCCGTACTCGACGCGGTGCCGGTGATAAGGCACCTCTCCAGCCAGCCGATCACCAGCTCCTTCCCCTCCGGGCACTCGGCATCGGCGGCGGCCTTCGCCACGGGTGTGGCGCTGGAGTCACGGGGCCTTGGCGCGGCCGTGGCCCCGGTCGCCGCGTCGGTGGCCTTCTCCCGCGTCTACACCGGCGTGCACTACCCCAGTGACGTCCTGGTCGGCGCGGCCCTCGGCGTGGGCGCCGCCTACGCGGTGCGCGGCATGGTGCCCTCCAGGGCGCAGATGCCGCCGCCCGCGCGGCCCCGGACGGACGCGCCCGCGCTGCCGGACGGCGAGGGCCTCGTCGTGGTGGTCAACCCCTCCTCCGGCGCCCAGCCGCAACTCATGGACCCCGTCCGGCAGTTGAAGACGGCCCTGCCCCGTGCGGAGGTCGTCCTGTACGAGGAGGACGCGGGGCCGCTGCCCAAGGTCCTGGAGGAAGCGGCCAGGGACGCGGCCCGGCGCGGCGGGGTCTTCGGCGTGTGCGGGGGAGACGGCACGGTGAACGCCGCCGTGACACCGGCCCTGCGCCACGACGTGCCCCTGATGGTGCTGCCCGGCGGAACGTTCAACCACTTCGCCGCGGACCTGGGCGTCGACACGGTCGCGGACGCCTGCGCCGCCCTCGCCGAGGGCAGCGCCGTACGGGCCGACGTCGGCCGGATCAAGTCCCTGGCCGGGACCGGGCCCGACGGCCGGACGCACACCGAGCCGGTGTACTTCCTGAACACGTTCAGCCTCGGCGCCTACCCGGAGCTCGTACGCATCAGGGAGGAATGGTCCCCGAAGGTCGGCGGTCCGCCCGCCGCGCTGCTCGGCGTCGCCCAGATCCTGCACACTGGACAGCCGCTGCGCGCGGTGGTGAACGGCAAGGCCCGCTCGATGTGGCTGCTCTTCGCGGGCAACGGCGCCTACCGCAGCGCAGGCATCGCCCCGGTGCGCCGGCACGACCTCGCCGACGGCGTGCTCGACGTCCGCATCGCGCACGGCGGGCACTTCGCGCGCACCCGCCTCCTTGTCGCGGCGCTGGCCGGGCAGCTGGCCAAGACCCGCCTGTACGCGTCCGCCAAGGCCCAGCGCCTGGTCATCTCCGGTCTGCCCGAGGACACACAAATGGCGTACGACGGCGAACTCGCCCCCGCGCCCTCCGCGCTGCTCCTCGACAAGCTCCCCGAAGCGCTCACCGTGTACCGGCCGAGCTCCGACTGACCGCGGCGCGCGCCGAACGCGTTACGCCAAGCGGCGCATTCGGCGTGCGCGCCGGGCCCGTCGCGCGTGTCCTTGCGGGCATGGGCTACGACATAGACAGCCCGCGTGAAGCGGGCACCACACGACGTGACGTACTGAGCGTCGCCGCGGTCCTCCTGGCCGGCGGCGCCTTCACGGTGGCGGGACCCGCGCCGCACGCCGCCGCGGAATCCGAGGATGACGGCGGTGAGGGCGGCTGCGGCGCCGGCTACGACGAGGAGTTCGAGGAAGCCCTCGCCGAGGCGGACGAGGCGATCCCCGAGGACCGCGCGCTCGCCCCCCAAGGACCTCCCGGCAGATTCGCGCTGCCGCTCCGCAGACGCTTCCGCGTCACCGCCCGGTACGGAGTACGGGGCAACTGGCTCGCCGGGCACCACACCGGCATCGACCTCGCCGTCCCCTCGGGGACCCCGGTGCACGCCGTCGGCGCGGGCACCGTGGTCCTGGCGCGCTGGTCGGGGGCGTACGGCAAGGCGGTGACGGTGCGGCTGCGGGACGGGCACTACGCCGTGTACGCGCACCTCTCCCGCATCTCCGTGCGCCAGGGGGCCCGCATCGGCACCGGCGACCGGCTCGGCAGCAGCGGGGCCACGGGGCGGGCCACCGGACCCCACCTCCACCTGGAGATCCGGGCCCGGCGCGGCTACGGATCGGACGTCAATCCGGTCAGCTACCTCGCGAGGCGAGGCGCCCGGCTGCTCTGAGGCGTGAGGTCTCAGGCCTGCGCGGTGGGGCGGACGACGATGTCGCCCACGTCGACACCGTCCGGCTGCTCGACGGCGAAGGCGATGGCGCGGGCCACCGCGTCCGGCGAGAGGCCGACCGTGTCCATGCTGTCGCGGATCCGGGCCTTCACCTCGGGGTCCATGTGGTCCGCGAACTCCGTCCGTACGAAGCCGGGGGAGACGACGGTGACGCGCAGACTGTCACCCGCCTCCTGGCGCAGGCCCTCCGAGACGGTGCGGACGGCGTTCTTCGTGGCGGCGTACACCGACTGGAGCGGAACGATGCGCAGCCCGGCGGTGGAGACGGTGTTGACGAAGTGTCCTGAGCCCTGTTCGCGGAAGACGGGCAGGGCGGCGGCGATCCCGTAGAGGACGCCCTTGAGGTTCACGTCGATCATCTGCTCCCAGTCCTCGACGCGGAGGTCGTCGAGGGGTGAGATGGGCCCGACCCCGGCGTTGCTGACGAGGACGTCGAGCCGCCCGAACCGCTCGCGTGCCAGCTCGACGAGGCCGGTCAGATCCGCGCGCCGCGTCACGTCCGTGCGCGCCCATGCGGCTTCGCCTCCGGTCTGTTCGATGCGGGCGGCGAGCGCCTGGAGACGTTCGGGGCGGCGCGCCCCGAGGACGACCTTCGCGCCGCGCCCGGCGAGGAGCAGCGCGGTCGCCTCGCCGATGCCGCTGCTGGCGCCGGTGATGGCCACGACCTTGCCTGCGATTCCCGACATGATCGGCAGTCCTTTCCTGGGGGGTCCTCCCGCGGAAATGGGGAGGGGCGGGGCGGTTCTGTGCCCTGGGTGGTTAAAGTGGAGGCGCCGCCACTTCGCTCGGTCAGGCTAAGCGGAGGCTCCTCCACTTAGCAAGCGACGGCGGGCGACGGCGGCAAAGCGGCGGCGTACGAAGGCGTGCGACGGTGCGCGGAGACTTGGGAAGCCGAACGAAGGCAGGGGAGAACCGCCGATGGTCCGAGAGGCAGGCCGCCCACTGAGGGCGGACGCGCAGCGCAACCGGGACAAGATCCTGGCCGCCGCGGTGCGGGTGTTCACCGAGGAGGGGCTCGACGCCCACTTCGAGCGCATCGCACGGGAGGCGGGCGTGGGCACGGGCACCCTCTACCGGAACTTCCCGACGCGGGAGGCGCTGATCGAGGCCGCCTACCGCAACGAAGTGGCCCGGCTGTGCGACGCGGTCCCCGACCTCCTGGCGACGATGCCGCCACGGGACGCCCTGCACGCGTGGATGCGCCGCTTCCTCGACTACGTGAGCGCCAAGCTCGGCATGGCCGAAGCGCTGCGGTCCGTCGTCGCCTCGGGGGTCAACCCCTATGGCGAGAGCCGCGAGATGATCCAGGCGGCCCTCACCTCGCTCATGGATGCGGGGGTCGCCGCCGGTGTCATCCGCTCCGACATCCGTCCGACCGACCTGTTCGCCGCGCTGGCCGGCATCGCGCTCACCTCGGGCGAGCCGGAGCAGCGGGAACAGGCCGAGCGCCTCGTCGACCTCACGCTGGACGGACTGACGCCCAGGGACCGGTGACTCATTACTTACTGTCGAGTAAGGTCAGCCTCCCCGTCCCCTCTTGAGGAGGCAGCATGCCGCTGGCGCCCCGTTCCCCCTTGCTCCTGGCCGGTCTGCTCGCCGGGGCCGGGGTCGCCCATCTCGCCGCCCCGAAGCCGTTCGACGCCACCATTCCGCGCGTCCTGCCCGGATCGCCGCGCACCTGGACGTACGCGAGCGGCGCGGTAGAGCTGGCTCTCGCGGCCGGAGTGGCGCTGCCCCGCACCCGGCGCACCGCGGCGCTCGCCACGGCGGCCTTCTTCGTGGGCGTGTTCCCCGCCAACGTACAAATGGCGGTGGACTGGCGGCGCCGCCCCGCCCCGCTCAGGGCCGCGGCGATCGGCCGCCTCCCGCTCCAGGTCCCGCTCGTGCTGTGGGCCAGGAACGTGGCGGGGAACGCCCGGTCCTAGCCCACGCTGCTGCGGCCCGCGACCGCGGTGGAGGTCGTCGTGGTGTGCGCCAGGTGCGCGGTCCGTGCCGGGACGTCGACCGTGTAGGTGTCCACGGTCATGGCCCGCTCGGAGACCTTGAGCACCATGAAGCCCACGTCGGAGAAGTTCTCCCAGGCGGCGGGGTGGTCGAAGTGGGCCTTTCCGTCACCGGACTTGGCAGCCGCCCCGCAGACGATCTGGCGGGTGCCCGCCGTGCGGGTCGTGGGCTCCAGAACCTGGAGGGTGTGGTCGTGCCCGGACAGGATCAGGTCGGCCCTGCCGCACACCACCTCCTCGTACAGCTCCTTGAGGTGGATCCCGCTCGTGTAGTGGCCGATGACGAATCCGTCGTACGAACCGGCGCTGCCGTGCTTCCCGTTGTTCAGGTAGGGGTGGTGGCCGAGGACCACCTTCCAGCGGGCCCGGGACGCGGACAGCGCGGCGTCGAGCCACTGGCGCTGGGCGCGCATGTAAGGGCCGTCCCACCGGTAGTGGGGCGAGATCTGGGCGACGGTCGACGCGACGGGGTTGGTGTCGAGGGCGAAGAACTCCACCACCGGGTCGTCACCGGCGCCCTGGCCTTCGGAGGACGGCAGCGTGACGTTGTAGTAGCGGCTCGGCATGTACCAGCGCGGTGAGGAGGCCGCGTACGAGACCTCGCGGTCCCCGCGCGAGGGGTCGCCGCCGCTGCCCGGGATCAGGCCCGAGCAGTCGTGGTTGCCGAGGACCATCAGCCAGGGGACGTCGATGCCGGTGTTGGGGGTCTCGAACTTGGTCCGGAACTCGGAGTCGTGGTCGGACTCGGGCCCGTTCTCGTAGATGTTGTCGCCCAGGCCGACGGCCAGTGATATCCCCTCGTCACGGCAGACCCGCCGGGCGGCCTCCGTCACGGCCAGCTGCTCCTCGCCGCCCGTGCCGGCGTCGCCGGTCACCAGGACGGCGAACTCCCCCTTCTGATTCGGCCCGTCGGGGAACGGGAACTTCGCCACGCCCTGCGCCGCCGTGGCCTGCCGCCCGCCGAACGGCAGGACCGCGAGCGCGGCTCCGGCGGCCGCACCGCCGAGCAGCGTGCGCCGGTGCAGCGTGAGGGCCTGCGGCCCCCACCTGTCGGCGAGGTCCCGGGCGAGCGGCGCGTCGGCCCGCAGCCACTGCTTCTCGGTCAAGTCCGCGCGGGGCGGTATCAGTTCGTCATCGCACATCAGAGCGTTCTCCCACATCGGCGCGGACAGCGGAAGACGATCAGGCGAATTGCCGGTGGCGACCCGGCCATCAGGGTGGTGCGGGCCGCGCGCCCCTGCCCGGTGCGTCCCCGACCGGCGCCGTAGGGTCACCGGCGTGGAGCTCAGACACCTGTCCGGATTTGTCGCCGTCGCCGAGGAACTGCACTTCGGCCGCGCCGCCGACCGCCTGCACATCGCCCAGTCGCCCCTGAGCCAGCAGATCAAGCTCCTGGAGCGCGACCTCGGGGTCAAGCTGTTCGACCGCACCACCCGCACCGTCCGCCTCACCCCCGCGGGCCAGGCGCTCCTGGAGCCCGCCCGGCGGCTGCTCGCCGACGCGTCGGCGGTGCGGCGCACGGTGCGGGCCGCGCATCTGGGCGAGGTCGGCCGCGTCAGCGTCGGCTTCGCCGGGGCCAGCAGCTACTCGGCGCTGCCGCTGCTCACCCGCGCCGTCAACTCCCAGCTCCCGGGCATCGAGCTGGTCCTTGAGGGCCAGACGTACACGGGCGAGGCACTGCGCAGGGTCGCCGATGGGACGCTCGACATCGGGTTCGTGGCGCTTCCCGTGCGGCGCGGCATCACGGCCCGCGTGGTGCGCATGGAGCGGCTCGTGCTCGCCCTGCCCGACAGCCATCCGCTGGCCGCGCGACCCGAGGTCCCGGTGAGCGAACTGGCCGGCGAGCCGCTCGTGACGTTCCCGCTGTCCCGCGAGTCCGCGGTGCGCGAGGCCATGGTGCAGGCCTGCCACGAGGCCGGGTTCGCGCCCCGGATCGTGCAGGAGGCGCCGGACTCGTACAACATGCTGGCCCTGGTGGGGGCGGGCGTGGGCCTCGCGGTGGTGGTGGAGTCGGCCCGCAACATCCATCTGGAGCACGTCGTGTTCCGGCCGCTCGCCGGGGACGACGTGCCGGTCCTTCCGATCGCGCTCGGCTGGCGCACCGGCAACCGGTCGGCGGCGCTGCACGCGGTGCTCCGGGTGGCCGAGGAGGTCCTGCCCGTACCCGCCGACGCCCCTGATTCTGCTGGATGACGTCTCAGTGCGGGCCGTTATCGGTCTTGGACACCTCCTAATGCCGGAAGGCAGAGTGATCCACGTCTCGCGACGGAGCGAGGACCGGCAGCCGGCCGCTCGGCTCCCCATCCCCACCTCGTCGCCCTCCGTCGCGGGATCTGCCGCCACGAGAGGACGCTCGTCATGCAGCAAGACGCCCCGGCTTCCGGGGACCCGAACGGTGCCCCGGCCCCGGGGGCACAGGAAGCCCCCGATCCACGACTCGTCCGCGAGGCGCGCCGCGCGGGCGCCACCGCGTTCGTCGGCACCACCATCGAATGGTTCGACTTCTACATCTACGGGTCCGCGTCGGCCCTGGTCCTCGGCAAGATCTTCTTCGCCGAGGCCTCACCCGCCGTGGGCACCCTCGCGGCCTTCGCCACCTTCTGGGTCGGCTTCCTCGCCCGCCCCATCGGCGGGCTGATATTCGGGCACTTCGGCGACAAGTACGGCCGCAAGAAGGCCCTGGTCACCACCCTGACGATGATGGGCGGCGCCACGTTCTGCGTGGGACTGCTCCCGGGGTACGCGCAGATCGGCGCCGCGGCGCCGGTCCTCCTCGTCCTGCTGCGCATGATCCAGGGCGTGGCGATGGGCGGCGAGTGGGGCGGAGCCGTCCTCATCGCCACCGAGTACGCCCCGCCGGGCCGCAAGCTCCTCTACGGCGCCTTCGCCCAGCAGGGCTCCCCGGTCGGCAACCTCCTGGCGACCCTCGCCTTCCTGGGTATGGCCCAACTCCCCGACGCCGCCTTCGAGTCGTGGGGCTGGCGCGTGCCGTTCCTGTTCTCCGCCGTCCTGGTCGCCGTCGGGCTCTTCATCCGGCTCAGGCTCGCGGAGACCCCCGAGATGCAGGCCGCGCTGGCCCGCAAGAAGACCATCAAGCTGCCCATCAAGGAAGTGCTCACGCGCTCCCCGATGCTCGTGTTCCTCGGCGTGCTCGCCGGCACGGCAGGCGTCGCGATCACCTACGTCAAGACGACCTTCGCGCTCTCCTAGGCCACCGCCGACCTGGACTTCGACCGCACGACATTCCTCACGGTCATCTCGCTCGCCCTGGTCGTGCAGGTCATCGTGCAGCCCTTCGGCGCCGTGCTCGCCACCAAGTGGCCCGTGCGCAAAGCCGTGTTGTGGATGCTCCTGCCGGAATTCGTCCTGCTGCCGCTGATGTTCGTCCTCGTCGGGACGGGTGACTTCTGGCTCGCCGTCCTCGGCATGGGCCTCGCGACCTTCCCGCACGCCATGTACTACGCCGCGCTCGCCGGGATCCTCGCCCGCGTATTCCCCGTCGAGGTCCGCTACACCGGCATGTCCCTCTCGTACCAGCTGTGCACGACCCTGTTCGCAGGGACCGCGCCGATCGTCTCGCAGTACCTGCTGACGACCTTCCACTCGATCTGGCCCGTCGTCGCCCTCGGCCTCGGCTACACCGCGCTCACCCTCGCCGGCGTGCTGCCCCTCCTCGCCCGCACCGGCGACGCGGCCGACGACACCGCCGACGTTGCCAACTCCCGTACCGCACAGCCCGCCTGACCTGGAGCCACCTGTGTCCTCGCCGTCTCCCGTGAACTTCGCCGACCGCGATCCCGCCCTGCGCCCCCTGCTCGACCGCCTCCTGCCCGCCGACGACCGCGCCCGCGTCGAGCCCCTGCTCACGGAACTCGGCGAGCTGGCGGCGGGCGACCTCGACCGGCAGGCCGCCCTCGCCGACGCCCATCCGCCGCGCCTGATCCCGTACGCCCCGGACGGCACCCGTGTCGACGCGATCGAGTACCACCCGGCCCACGACCGCGCCGCCGCCCTCGCCTACGAATGCTTCGGCCTCGCCGCCATGTCCCACCGTCCCGGCGTCCACGGCTGGCCCACCAAGATCCCGCACACGATCAAGTACGCCCTCTCCTACCTCTACGTACAGTCCGAGTTCGGCATGGCCTGCCCGCTGTCGATGACCGACTCGGCCGCCCGCATCCTGCGCCTGTTCGACCCCGAGCGGTACGCGGCCGAGATCGCCGCGCTCTCCTCGACGGATCCCGGACTCCGGGCCACTGGCGCGATGTTCATGACGGAACAGCAGGGCGGAACCGATGTCGGCCTGACGCGGACCCTCGCCACCGACCGGGGCACGCACTGGACGCTCACCGGCAAGAAGTGGTTCGCGTCCAACCCCGCCGCCGACGTGATCCTCACCCTGGCCCGCGTCCCCGGACAGGGGGAGGGCACCCGGGGTCTCGGCATGTTCCTCGTCCCGCGCCTTCGCCCCGACGGCACCCGCAACGCCATCCGCATCGACCGCCTCAAGGACAAGCTCGGCTCGCGGTCCATCGCCAGCGGCGAGGTGACGCTGGAGGAGGCCTACGCGACCCCGGTCGGTCAACTCACCCACGGATTCCGGCAGATGGCCGAGATGCTGAACGTCTCCCGCCTGTCCAACGCCATGCGCGCCACGGCCCTGATGCGGCGCGCCGTCCGCGAGTCCGTCGACCACACCCGCACCCGTCACGTCTTCGGCAAGCCCCTCTTCGACCAGCCCCTGATGCGCGCCACGCTCCTGCCGCTGATCCTCGACACGGAGGCCGCACTCGGCCTCGTCCTGGAGGCGGCGGCCCGGCTCACGGCCGCCGACGACGGGGACGAGCGGGCCAAGGCACTGGTCCGCGTCCTCACGCCGCTGGCCAAGCACACCCTGTGCAAGCGCGCCCGCACCGTCACCGGCGAGGCCATGGAGATCCGAGGCGGCAACGGCTACATCGAGGACTGGGTCAACCCGCGGCTCGTGCGCGACGCCCACCTCGGATCCATCTGGGAGGGCTCATCTAACGTCATCGCGCTCGACGTGCTGCGCTGCATGCGCCGCTTCGGCTCCCACCGCATCCTCGCCGACACCTACGGGGACCGCGATCCGGTGCGTGGCCGCTGGGAGCTCATGCGCAAGCAGGGTGACGCCATTCTCGAACTCCCGGAAGAGGAACAGGAGATGGGCGTCGGTCGGTACGCCGACCGGCTCACGCGCGCCGTCATGGCGACGCTCCTGTACGACCAGGCCGACCACGAGGAGCGGACGACAGGCAACGGCCGCGCCCTCCTGGTCGCCCACACCTACGCGGCGCTCCTCGACGACCCGGACGCCCTGCCCCGCACCGCCCTGGACCACCTGGCCGAGCTGGCCGAGGGTGGGCAGGTCCCGCTCGCCACGGCCAAGGAGGCCGCCGCACATGCCCGCTGAGTCCCGCCCCGCATCCCCTGAGACCCGTCCCACGCCCGCTGAGGCCGCCCGCCCCGCATCCCCGCTGGCCGGAATGAAGGTCGTGGACCTCTCCAAGATCCTCGCCGGTCCCTACGTCACCATGTCCCTCGCCGACCTGGGCGCGGACGTCATCAAGGTCGAGCACCCCGAGGGCGGCGACCCGACCCGCGCCTGGGGCCCGCCCTTCAACGGCCCGGAGGCCACCTACTACTTGGCGGCCAACCGCAACAAGCGCTCGGTGACCCTGGACCTCAAGTCCCCCGAGGGTCAGGAGGCGGTCCACCGGATGCTCGCCGACGCGGACGTCATGGTGGAGAACTTCCGCCCCGGCAGCTCCCTCGCCGACGCCTTCGACTACCGCACCCTCAGCGAGCGCTACCCGCGCCTCGTCCTGCTCCACATCTCGGCGTTCGGCGACACGGGACCGCTGCGCGACGAGCCCGGATACGACATGGTCGCCCAGGCGAGCGCGGGCCTGATGTCCCTCACCGGTGAACCCGACGGACCGCCCGTCAAGGCCGGTTACGCGATGGGCGACCTCGGCGCCGCCCTCTTCGGGCTCATCGGCGTCACCTCGGCCCTCGTCGAGCGCGAACGCACCGGACGCGGCCAGTACGTCACGACCTCCCTGTACGAGTCCCAACTCGCCCTGCACATCAACTGGGCCACCGGCTATTTCGCCACCGGGGAACGGCCCACCCGTCTTGGCTCCGGGCATCCGAGCCTCGTCCCGTACCAGGCCTACCCGGCCTCCGACGGGCACTTCGTGATCGCCGTGGGCAGCGACGGCCTCTTCTGCCGCCTGAGCGAGTCACTCGGCCACCCGGAGTGGGCCGACGACCCGCGCTTCGCCACCAACCGCGATCGCGTCACCCACCGCAGGGCCCTCAACGCCAAGCTGGAGGCGGTCCTGGCCGACGAGACGGTGGCCCACTGGTGCGCCCTGCTCAAGCCGCGCGGTGTGCCCGTCGCGCCCATCCGCACCCTCGACGAGGTCTACGACTGCCCGCAGACCGAGGCGCTCGGCATGGTCCAGAAGGTCGACCACCCGGACGTGGGCCCGCTCCAGCAGGTCGCCTTCCCCGTCAGCTTCCGCGGCGAGCGCCCCGCCGTACGCACCGCCCCGCCCACCCTCGGCCTGCACAGCAGGGACGTACTCGCCGAACTCGGCTACGACGAAGCGGACATGGACCGTCTGCTCGGCCACCCGTAGCACCCGAAGCACCCCCAGCACTCGAAGAACCCGCAAGGAGCCTGACCATGCCGTTCCCCGCCCTCGACGCCGTCGACCCGCTGAACCTGGAGGCGCTCCTCACCGACGAGGAACGCGCCGTGCGCGACACGGTCCGCCAGTACCTCGACGCCGAGGTCGAGCCGCACATCGCCGGCTGGTTCGAGTCCGGCGAGCTGCCCGGCCTGCCCGAACTCGCCCGGGAATTCGGCAAGATGGGCCTGCTCGGCATGCATCTGGAGGGCTATGGGTGTGCCGGGATGTCGGCGCGCGCCTACGGCATCGCCTGCCGCGAGCTGGAGGCGACCGACTCCGGTCTGCGCTCCTTCGTCTCCGTGCAGGGGTCGTTGGCGATGTTCGCCCTCCACCGCTTCGGCTCCGACGAGCAGAAGCAGGAGTGGCTGCCGCGCATGGCCGAAGGCTCGGCCATCGGCTGCTTCGGCCTGACCGAGCCCGACCACGGCTCCGACCCGTCCTCCATGACCACCCGCGCCCGGAGTGATGGCGACGGCTGGATCCTCGACGGCCGCAAGATGTGGATCACGAACGGTTCGGTGGCGGCCGTCGCCGTCGTCTGGGCGCGGACGCAGGACGGCGTACGCGGCTTCGTCGTGCCCACCGACACCCCCGGATTCTCCGCGCCGGTCATCAAGCACAAGATGTCGCTGCGCGCGTCCGTCACCAGTGAACTCGTCCTGGACGGCGTCCGGTTGCCCGCATCCGCACTGCTCCCCGGGGCGAGCGGTATCGGCGCCCCGCTCACCTGCCTGAACGAGGCGCGCTACGGCATCGTCTGGGGCGTCACGGGCGCCGCACGCTCGGCCTGGCGGTCGGCGCGCGACTACGCCCTGCAGCGCGAGCAGTTCGGCAGGCCGATCGCGGGCTTCCAGCTGACGCAGCAGAAGCTGGTGGACATGGCCCTCGAACTGCACAAGGCGACGCTGACCGCCCTGCACCTGTCCGCCCTCAAGGACTCACCGGCCGGGGTCCACCCGGCACAGATCAGCTTCGGCAAACTGAACAACGTACGCGAGGCCATCGAGATCTGCCGCACCGCGCGCACGATCCTCGGCGCCAACGGCATCTCGCTGGAGTACCCGGTGATCCGGCACGCCAACAACCTCGAGTCGGTGCTGACCTACGAGGGCACGAGTGAGATGCACACGCTAGCCCTCGGCCAGGCGCTCACCGGCCACGCGGCCTTCCGCTGACCGCCGGGCCCAGGTCTCAGGCGGCCAGCTTGTGCAGCGCGGCGCCCACCAGCGTCCGCACGCCCGGCAACAGGACCGAGAGGTCCGGGGCGAACAGCGGGCTGTGGTTGGCCGGCACCGCGGTGATCTTCTGGCTGAGCTCCTGGCCCGCGGCCGCCTGCCAGGCGTCCTTCGGGGTCGAGGGCACGAACCAGAAGTCGTAGGGCACCCCGGTGGGCACGAGGAGGGAGAAGTCCTCGCTGCCCATCGCGGGCCCGAAGTCGATCACGCTGCCCGCACCGAACAGTTCGCGGTGCAGGGCCGCGATCTCCGCGTCGAGGTCCGCGTCGTTCACGGTGGCCGGGAAGCTCGCGCCGATGCTCACCTCGGGCGGCGCGGGGCACCCGGCGGCCTGGCACTCTCCTTCGACGATGCGGCGGACGGCGGACAGGACCCGCTCGCGCACGTTCACGTCCTGCGTACGGAGATTGAGCCCGAGCCGCGCCTCCGACGGGATGATGTTGGGCCGCTGACCCGCGTGGAACTGCCCCGTGGTGAGCACCACCGCATCCGATGCGGCCACCTCACGGGACACGACGGTCTGGAGCCGGGTGACGATGTAGGCGGCCGTCACCACCGGGTCGACGGTGGCCTCGGGCCGTGAACCGTGGCCACCGACGCCGGGCACCACGATGTGCAGGTCGTCGGCGGCCGACATGATCAGCCCCGGCGTATGGGCGACGAGCCCCGCGGGACCGGGGGCGACATGCTGGCCGAAGACGGCGTCGGGCCGGGGGAAGCGTTCGTGCAGCCCGTCGGCGACCATCGCCCGAGCCCCGCCGCCCGCCTCCTCGGCGGGCTGCCCGATCACCACGAGCGTGCCCGACCAGGTCTCCCGGGCGGCCGCGAGCGCCTCGGCCGCGAACGTCAGCCAGGTGACGTGCATGTCGTGGCCGCAGGCGTGCATCACGCCGTCGACGGTGGAGGCGTACGCGAGGCCCGTGGTCTCCGTGACGGGCAGCGCGTCCATGTCGCCGCGCAGCCACACCACGGGCCCGTCACCGTTGTGCAGGACGCCCACGACGCCCGTCCCGCCCACACCGGTGGTCACCGCGAACCCGGCACTCCGCAACCGTTCGGCGAGGAGGCCGGCCGTGCGGTGCTCCTGGAACGAGAGCTCGGGGTGGCGGTGCAGGTCCTGGTACAGATCCTCGAGGTCACGCGTCTTCAACCCTGAGGTCACGTCCAGGGCCAGGCTCGCTGCGGTGGTGGCTGCCGGGGGCATGCGACTCCTTGCGTCCGAGGCGGGTGAGGCGTTCGGTGAGGCATTCACCCTCGCACAGGGCGTGCCGCCCGGCAGCTGCCCGGCAGGGCCGTCTCGGAAGGTGCCTCGGGTGACAAAGTGCAAAAATCGTGCCAGAACCTCCAGGAGGAGCGTGGTCAGTGTGTCCCGGAACCGCCGCCTGATCCTGGCCTCGCCGGGCGAGGTCTGGAGCCTGCTGTCCGACGGCCACCGGTACGGGGAGTGGGTGACGGGAACCCAGGAGGTCCTCGCCGCGGACCCGCACTGGCCGGCGGTGGGCGCCCGCCTCCAGGTACGGGTCGGCGTCGGCCCGCTGGTCCTCGACGACACCTGCGTCGTGCGCATCAGCGAACCGGAGAGCCGCCTGGAGCTGGAGGCGAAGGCGGGTCCCTTCGGAGCGGCCCGCATCGCCATGCGTCTGATCCCCTGGGGCGAGCACACTCTCGTCATCCTGGACTGGCATCCGCTGCGGGGGCCGGGCACCCGGATGCACGGACTGCCCGTGGACTACGTGGTCGCGGTCCGCAACGGCATGATGCTGACGAAGCTGGCCCGGATCGCGGTGGGGGAGCACGGCAGGATCGTCTGACCGGCGGGGCCGGGCCGGGAGGCCCGACCGCCGCGGGAGCCGTCACCCGCGGCCCCTCCCCAGGAGTGCGGCGATGAACCCGGCGCCGATGGCGAGCAGGACGGCCGCGACGGTGAGCGCCAGTGAGTAGCCCTCCGTCGCGGCGTGCAGAGGTCCTGCCGAGTCGGCCACGGCGTCGCTGCGGCGCGCGGCCAGCGTGACCAGGACGGACAACCCCACGGCGCCGCCGACCTGTTGGACGGAGCTGACGACGGCCGAGCCGAGGCCGGCGTTCTCCTCGGTGGTGCCCGTGACCGCCGCGATGGTCAGGGCGGGCAGGCTCAGGCCGCACCCCACGCTCGTGACGAGCATGCCGGGCAGTACGCCCGTAGCGTAGCCGTCGCCCGGAGCCGCACCGGAGAGCAGAAGCAGCCCGGCCGAGGTGATCAGGAAGGAGATGACGAGGGCCGGCCGCGTCCCGAGCCTGATCACCGCCCGGGACGAGAGCCACATGCCGGAGAGGATCCCGGCACCGAAGGGCAGGTAGACGAGGCCTGCCTTGAGCGGGCCGTAACCGAGCACGGTCTGCAGATGGATCATCAGGAGGAAGGCCATCGCGTACATGGCGGCGGAGAACAGCAGGGTCGCGCCGTTGGCGACGGCGCGGGTGCGGGAGGCCAGGAACGCCGGCGGCACCAGCGGTTCGGCCACGCGGGCCTCGGTCACGAGGAACGAGACGGCCAGGACGGCGGCGAGGAGCAGCGGCCCGGCGACGGCCGCGTCGTCCCACCCCGATTCCCCGGCCTGGAGCAGACCGTAGACCAGGGACAGGACGGCGCCGGTGCCGAGGACCGCACCGGGTACGTCCAGGCGTGTCCGGCGGGTGGCCCGGCTCTCCGCGACCAGGCGCGGGAGCAGCACCAGGGCCAGGGCGACCACCGGCAGGTTGATCAGGAAGATCCAGCGCCAGGAGGTCAGGCCGGTCAGCACACCGGAGACGACCAGGCCCGTCGAGCCGCCCAGAGCGGCGATCCCGCCCCAGATGCCGAAGGCCTTGGCGCGCTCCTCGGTTCCGGTGAACAGGAGGGTGATCAGTGACAGCGCGGCCGGGCTCGCCATGGCCGATCCGGCGCCCTGGACGAACCGCCCCGCGACGAGCTGCCAGGGCTCCTGCGCGACTCCGCAGGCCAGGCTCGCGGCACCGAAGAGGGCCACGCCGACGAGGAAGACGCGTCGGCGGCCAAGCAGGTCGGCGGCCCGGCCGGACAGCAACAGCAGCCCGCCGAAGGCGAGGAAGTACGCGTTGACGACCCAGGCGAGGCCCGCGGAGCCGAACCCGAGTTCGTCCCGGATGCTCGGCAGCGCGACACTCACCACGTTGTCGTCCAGGACGAGCATGAACTGCACGAGGCACAGCACGATCAGCGCCGGTCCGCGGCGTCCCGCGCCGGTCGGCGCGGGGCGTTGGTCCTCACGCGGGCGATGGAGGCTGCGTACGTGACGGGGCGGGCGACTTGGCGGCATGGAACGACGCTATGGACAGGCTCTGATGGCCACAATCCGCTATGGGGCCACACCATGTCGTGTTGAGGACATACGCTGAAGGGCATGACCGAGCCCGAATTCGGCGCCGCCCCGACGGGGGCGGGGGCTATCGTCGTGGGGAACTTCCCCCTGTCGGCGGGGCAGTGGATCTCCCCGCACAGCCACCCGCAGCACCAGTTGGCCTGGACACGGCGCGGCGTGCTCGGTATCGCCGTCGACGACACCCACTGGGTCCTGCCGCCCACCAGGGCGCTGTGGATCCCCGCCGGTGTCGTCCACCGCACCGGCGCCACCCGCGACGCGGTGCTGCGCAGCCTCTACCTCGAACCGGACCGGTGCGCCCTGAACTGGGCGGAGCCCACGCCGGTCGGCGTGGACGGTCTCCTTGCCCATCTGATCGACCACCTCAACCGGCAGGACCTCGCCGACGAGGCGCGGTTGCGGGCCGAGGCGGTCGTGCTGGATCTGCTGCACCCGTTGCCGACCCTGCCCATCGACGTGCCGTATCCCGTCGATGAGCGCGTACGCGCCGTGGCCGACGCGCTGCTCGCCGATCCCGCCGACCCGCGGGGTCTCGAGGCGCACGCACGGGTCGTCGGAGTCAGCCGGCGCACCCTGACGCGGCTCTTCGTGCGCGACACGGGCATGAGCTTCGACCGCTGGCGCACCCACGTGCGACTGCGGGCCGCACTGCCCCTGCTCGCCGAGGGCCAACCTGTCTCCCGGGTCGCGCACGCCGTGGGATACGCGACGGCGAGCGCGTTCCTCGCGGCGTTCCGCCGGACGGTCGGCACATCCCCGAAGCGCTACCTCGACGGAGACGCGTAGGGGCCTCGCGCTGCCCGTCAGCCGGGTCGGCGCACGTCCGTGGGGTCGGCCGCCAGGGAGGCCAGGATGCGCAGGCCGTCGTAGGACGGTGTGCCGGGTTCGGCGGTCCACACGACGAGCTGCTGGTCGGCGTCGGTGCTCGCGGTCAGCGTGTCCCAGTCCAGGGTCAGCTCGCCGACCAGGGGATGCCGCAGCTTCTTCGTGCCCACGCTCAGGGCGGAGACCTCGTGGCTCGCCCACCAGGTGCGGAAGTCCTCGTCGCGTACGGAGAGTTCACCGACCAGCGACACAAGGCGCGGGTCCTGCGGATATTTCCCCGCTTCCCTCCGCAGCTGCGCCACAGCGGTGCGGGCGACCGTCTCCCAGTCCGGATACAGCTTCCGGAGGGCGGGGTCCGTGAACATCAGCCGGACGTAATTGCGTTCCTTCTCCGGCACCTCGGCGAAATCGGTGACCAGGGCCGCGCCGAGTGCGTTCCAGGCGAGCACGTCCATGCGCCGTCCAAGGACGATCGCGGGAGTGGCGGTCAGATCCAGCAGGCGCCGCAGCTGCGGCTGGACCTTCTGCCGCGCCATCGTGCGCGGACGTGCGCCGGACTTGCCGGCCAGGTCGAGGAGGTAGTCCCGCTGGTCGTCCTCCAGTTGCAGCACCCGCACCAACGTCTGTAGCACATGGACCGACGGCTGCATGCGTCCCTGCTCAAGGCGGGTGTAGTAGTCCGTGCTGATGGACGCGAGCTGCGCGACCTCTTCGCGGCGCAGACCCGACACGCGGCGACGCGTGCCGCTGTCGGGCAGGCCGACGGTCCGGGGGCTGAGCTCGCTCCGCCGGGCCTTGAGGAACTCGCCCAGCTCCTTGAGATGCGCGCTGCTGGTCATGTTCTCCAGTCTCCCACCGGCCCCGCCGATCGTGGGGAGGAGCAATTACTCCCAGGATGTTCTCCTCCCGGGAAAGAATTCTCCTCTTTCCGCACCCGGTGGCCTGTGTGAACGTGAAGAAGAAGCCGCGGAGAAAGGTCACCGGACATCCCGGTGAATTCCCTTTGTCCAGCCTCCCCCCCCCCCCTCTGGAGCACACCCCCATGAGCAAGGTCTTCTTCATCACCGGCGCGGGCCGCGGCCTGGGCACCGACATCGCCCGCCAGGCCCTGGCCGCCGGACACCGGGTCGTCGCCACGGGACGCAGGCCCGCCCAGGTCCGCGAAGCTATCGGCGGCGAGCACGACAACCTGCTCGTGACCGCGCTCGACATCACCGACCCCGAGCAGGCCCGGCAGGCCGCGCGGCGGGCCGTGGAGACGTTCGGCCGGATCGACGTCCTGGTCAACAACGCCGCGAACTTCTACGCCGGCTACTTCGAGGAGATCTCCGACGCGCAGATGCGCCACCAGATCGAGACGAACCTGTTCGGCCCGATGAACGTCACGCGCGCCGTCCTGCCCGTCATGCGCGCCCAGCGCGACGGCCACGTCATCACCCTCTCCTCCATCGCGGGCCTGGTCGGCCAGGAGTTCTGCGTGGCCTACGCCGCCGCCAAGTTCGGCGTCGAGGGCTGGATGGAGTCCCTGCGCTTCGACGTCGAGCCGTTCGGGATCCGCACCACCGTCGTCGAACCGGGCTTCTTCCGCACCGAGCTGCTCGTGGACGCCTCCACCACCTGGGCGGAGCTGTCCATCGACGACTACGCCGAGCGCACCGCCGCCACCAGGAAGGTGTGGGAGTCCATGAACGGTCAGCAGTCCGGTGACCCCGCCAAGCTGGCCGACGCCCTCCTGAAGGTCGCCGCTCTGGAGCAGCCGCCGCTGCGGTTCGTCGCCGGTGCCGATGCCATCCCCACCGCCGAGGCCAAGGGCGAGGAACTGATCGCGCAGGCCCGCGCCTCCCGCGCGCTCGGCGCGGACCTGGCCCACGACGAAGCGGCGGCCTGACCCCCGACGACGTGGCGGCCTGACCTCCGCCACCTACGCCCACCTGCTCCCACCTACGCAAGGAACGACCGCATGGAACTCCTCAAGCAGCAGCCCACTGTGAAGGCCCCCGCGGACTGGTTCACCGGCGACGTCTGGTTCGACGTCATCTGCGCCGGACAAGAGCCCTCCCGCCTGCGCATGAACATGGTCCGGTTCGCCCCCGGCGCCCGTACCGACTGGCACCACCACGCCGTCGGCCAGACCCTGCACGTCGTCGAAGGCGTCGCCCTCATCGGCACCCGCGACGGCACCGTCATCGAGGCTCACCCCGGGGAGACGGTCACCTGCCCGCCCGGCGAGGAGCACTGGCACGGGGCCACCCCCGACCGCTTCATGCAGCACCTGGCCCTGTGGGAGGGCACCACCGACGGCAGCCCGGAGACCACTTGGCTGGAGAAGGTCACCGACGCCACATACGAGGGGCCGCGCACCAACACCCGCTGACCAGCCCCCTGGAACCGGTCCAGGACCGGTCCAGGACTGGTCAGGACCGGTCAGAGCGCGAAGACCCGCCGCGCGTTGCCGGCCAGGAACAGCTCGGTGGTCTCCTCGTCGAGCTCCAGCTCAGCAAGGTGCTCCAGTGCCCTGCCCGGGGTGATCATGGGGTAGTTCGAGCCGAACAGGACCTTCCCGCGGCCCCGGCCGCGCAGGTAGTCGACCAGTTCGCGCGGGTAGCGGCGGGTGGTGTAGGCGCTGGTGTCGATGAAGACGCCCGCGTGCTTGTCGGCCACCGCGATCATCTCCGTGGTCCACGGGTAGCCGATGTGCCCGCACACGATGGTCAGTTCGGGGAAGTCGAGCGCGACCTGGTCGATGTACGGGATGGGCCGCCCGGTCTCGGACGGACGCAGCGGACCGGTGTGCCCGACCTGGGTGCAGAACGGAACCCCGAGCTCGACGCAGGCGGCGTACAACGGGTAGTACAGCCGGTCGGTGGGCGGGAGTTGCCACAGCCAGGGCACGATCCGCAGGGCCACGAAGCCGAGTTCCTCCACCGCCCGGCGAAGCTCCCGCACGGCCCGGACCGGCCGGGTGAGGTCCACGCCCGCGACCCCGCGCAGCCGCCCCTCGGACCGGGCGACGAAATCGGCCACTTCGTCGTTGCTGATCAGCGGTCCCTGCGGCCCGTACCAGGCCGCTGAAAGGCCGGTCTCGACATCGGCGGCGGCCATCGCGGCCACGGTGGCCCCGACCGGCAACGGCTCCTCCAGCGACTCAAGTCCCGTCCACCGACGCAACGACTCGAACATCTCGTGGTTGGAGTGGCGGAGCGTGGGGTGCTGCATCCACGCGTCGATGACCGGCACGGGCTCCCTGCCTCTCACTGCACTGCACCGCGGACGATAGCCGCAACGCCCCACAAGCGGCCACCCTCACGGCAGGTGGCGCCTGGCCCGCCCAAGAGGTGCTCCGCTGATTTCTAGCCGATGCCGTTCCGTAGTAGTGCAGGGTCCACGCGTAGTACAGGCCCTCCATCAGGAACACCCCGCCGAGCATCGCCGCCCCGATGATCGGTGGAACGTCGTGGCGAGGGCTTCGGCGAGTTCCCTGGCCAATCGGGAGAGCAAGGACGGGACGTACGACTTCAAGGGCCTCGCCCGGATCATTCCCACCAACGAGGAACAGGCGCGTGCGCTTGCCGCCTTCAACGGCAGCCGCAAGGACCGCCAGACCGTCCTGGTCCGCGACACCCGCCCCGCCCCCTACGTCCGCTCGCTCGCCCGCGCCTTCCACGGGCTGCCGGAGGACGGACCGGCAGGCCCTGACGCCTCGCCAAGGAGGCCTGCGCGGAGCGGAGGTTCACCGTGGTCTCCGGCTCGGGCAAGCCCCGCATGACTCGAGGCGATCCGCGGCGCGAAGCCCACCGGCGAGGCGGCACCCTCCGCCGAACAGGTCGGCAACCGCTGGGCCACGATGCAGTCGAAGAACCGCGTGAACGGCACCAGCGGCCGGGCACGCTGGACTTCGTGGACCTGGCCCGGCCGGCCGGCAAGCCGCAGCCGGAGGACTGTGTCGTGCGGGCCGGCTAGCGGACGGGGCGGCCGAGGGCGGTGGCGTCGCGTCAGCGGACGACGTCGAAGACGTTCTTCTGCAGGCCGTTGGCGTACGCCTCGTGCTCGACCAGCCGCAGCTTCTGGGTGTCCTTGTCCGTATCGCTGAACAGCCGCTTGCCCGCGCCGAGCAGCAGCGGGAAGACGAGCAGGTGGTAGCGGTCGATCAGGCCGGCGTCGGAGAGGCTGCGGTTCAGGGCGGCGCTGCCGTGCATGATGATCGGTCCTCCCTCGGTCTTCTTCAGCGCGGCCACCTCGTCCAGGGAGCGCAGGATCGTGGTCTCGCCCCAGCCCGACACCAGATCGCCCTCGGTGAGGCTGGTGGAGACGACGTACTTGGGCATCACCTTGTAGTCGGCGAACTCCGCCATGCCGGGCCAGACCGGGCTGAACGCCTCGTAGCTGACCCGGCCGAGCATCAGCGCCGTGGCTTCCTCCTGCTCCTTCCCCTTGATCTCGTACGCCTCGGGGAGGAACTCGATGTCCTTGAAGGTCCAGCCGGAGTTCCGGTAGCCGGGCTCGCCGCCCGGGGCCTCCACGACGCCGTCGAGCGAGACGAAGGCGGTGCTGATCAACGTACGCATCTCAAGATCTCCTGGGAGTCGATTCTCGTCGCCGCTTCAGCTGCGCGGTCACGGCGGTACTGATTCGCGATTACGGAGGTACTGACTGCGGTGCACGCGAGAACTCATCGGTGGCGGTCAGGAGGTCGGAAAGGCGTTGTCCGCTCCTGCCCGCTCGTTCTACTCTGGCGCGGAGGCCTGCCCCCAGCCCCTGGAACGGCCCGACCACACCGCTCACGCTCCGGCGCCGGGCGGACAGCACATCGGTGACGCAGGCCGCCGGTTCCGTCCTTCCTTGCAGCGGACGCACGGACACCGGCACGTCCCGCCGGTTGGTGCATCTGGGGCCACTCCCGCGGCTCCCGGCCATCAGCCGGTGCGGACACCTGCTCCGGGGACAGGGGGAGCCTGCCCTCAGGAGCGCCGCGGCCGCCGCCGCCCGATTCGGCGGCGGCCGCAGGCTCCGGCAGCACTCCGCGAGCTCTTCCTACAGCGGCTGTGCGGCGTGCAGAAGGCGCGCGGGGAGGTACGGGGACGAGACGTGGATGTTCCAGCCCCGGCGACGCGCGTGGCAGGTCAGGGCCAGGATGTTGAGGTTGATCGCGGCGTTGGGGTCCTCCGCGCGGTCCGCCACGCGGTAGTGGTCGCGGTGTGCTTCGAGGGCGTCGATGAGCGCGAGGTTGAAGCTCTCCTCGTCGCCCTCGACGAGCTGGGACAGGAGGACGGACGGCGGCGGGAAGAAACCCCACCGGATGCAGTTCTCCCGGTCGGCCACGGCCCGCTCGGCGGCCTCCTCTGGGTGCGTGCCGCGCAGGTAGGCGTGCAGGGCCTGGTAGTACGACGCGTAGGCGGACCCGTCGGCGAGCAGCGCCGGATCGATCAGGACCAGGGGAGCGAGGTGTTCGCGCGTCCCCGTGATCAGCGCGAAATCGACGGCGGTCAGCCAGCGCCAGGGCCCGGTGTGGTGCGGGTCGCGGCGGGCCTCGCCGTGCGCGGCGAGGAAGGCCTCGGCCCCGAGGCGGGAGGCGAGGGCGAGGTTGGCGAGCTGCTCGTCGGTGACGTCGGACGTCAGCGTGGAGCGGAAGCGGAACAGCGACTCCTGGTCGCTCATCGCGTCCGACCAGTCCGCGGCGGAGACCGGCTCCTCGCGGTCCGGCGCGAGCACCTCATCGGTGTCCCGCTGGAACAGCGCCACGATTTCGTCGGTGAGCGGCCGGGGATGTTCCGGCCGGGCGAACTCGACCGGCCCGGCGGCGAGTTGAGCCCCCGCGTCCGGGCGGCGGTCGCGTCCGAAGGCACCCACCCGCGGGCCCGGCGTCTCGAACCCCGTGACCAGCGCGTGCGGCAGGTAGTCCGTCTCGACCGGCACCTGCCACCCCTCGCGGCGGTAGGCGAGCGCGGCCAGCGTCAGGGGGAGCAGCGGCAGCAGGGTGTCGGGCTGGGTGCTGCGGGCGGAGACACTGCTGTGCCGGGTCAGCAGGGTGGTCAGCGCGGCGGCGAACTCCTCCTGGGCATGGGCGGCCAGGGCCCGCAGGCCACGGAGCGCCGTGGACTCGGGCTTGTCGATGAGCCCGGCGTCGAGTTCGCGGTCCAGGTCCTTGATCCGGGCGAGCGCGGCGTCGAGCGCGGCCAGCTTCTCCTCCTTCGAGGGCGGATAGCTCGCGTCGTCGTCCCCGGTGTCCCCGATGACGTACGCCATCAGTCCGTTGATGAGCTCGACGGCCGGGCGTCCCGCCGCGCCCTGCTGAGGCGTCTCACGGGCGAAGTGGAAGGCTTCCCCGTGCCATTCGGCCCGTCCGGCCAGGACGGCCAGGCAGAACGCGTCGATCCATTCGTACGCGGAGACGGTCTCGCGCTCGCCGTCGGATCCGGCGTCGTAGCCCATCCCGAAGTTCACGTAGTCCAGGGAGACCTGGAAGGAAGCGACCGGGTAGTACGCCGCGTACGCGACCTTGCCGACAGCTGCCTCGGACGCGTCGCGCAGAGCGGCCTTCGCCTCGGGGGTGTGCAGGTCCGGGGTCTCCACGGAGAGCGCGCCGAGGTAGCTGACGAACTCCTCGGCGAGCAGCCCCCAGTCGTACCCGGTGATGGGGCCCGCCTTCGACATCGAGCGGACCCGGCGGCCGATCTGGTTGGTGAAGTCCTCGCGCGCCGCCAGGACGGCGGCCTCGTCGATGTGATGGCGTTCTATGCGCACGGCCCTGCTCCCCCGTAGGTAACTCGTGGGCGCAGCCTAAAGCGTGTCGCACGAGGCCGTGAACTGGGAGGATGCTGTGGCTGCCCCGACACGGACACCCTGCCGTCGAGCGGGCGCTCGGAGTGAACCGTCTTCCCGCTGCCACTCCCGAGGTGAGCAGCGGATACGGTGCTCTGGTGACTGATGGGGAGGGGACAGCGCCCGGGACCGCGCTGCTGATCGCGGCGGCGCCGGTCGGCAAGGCCCGCATGGTGGACGCGGCTTCCGTGCTGCCCGTCCTCGCGGCGGTGTCGCCCGCGGTGCTCGCGGGGACCGCGACCGCGAGTGTCGTGGAGCTCGCGGACCCGCTCGATCCGCAGACCGTGCTCACCCGGCTGCGGGCGGCGGCGATGGCGCCGGGGCCTTTGACGGTGTACCTGGTCGGGCAGTTGCATCTCGACCGCCGCCAGCAACTGCAGCACGTGGCCCTGGCGCGGACCACGGCGGCGACGGTGCGCTACACCGGCTTCCCCTGGCACTGGATCGCCCAGGAACTGCGGCTGCGCCCGCCGGGTGGCACGACCGTCATCGCCGATCTGCACGCCGACATGGACAGTTGGCAGCAGTTGGCCCAGCGCCCCCTGGACGTGGGGACGGGTGTGGCCCTGTACGGGCGGATCGCTCCCTCGCCCGGTCGCCGTGCCGTCGCGGTGCCCTCGTACATGAAGGCGCTGGCGACGGTCCTGCGCAGCGGACACCGGCCGCCGCTGCCCGACCTGCATCAACACGTCGTCGCCCAGGCGCTGGAGGAGGGCGCGACCGACATCGTGCTGGCCGCCGACCCCGCTGCCGCCCCGCTCGCGAACGGCCTCGCGGACCTACGGAACCGGGTGCCCGTGCCCGCCCAGCAGCAGGGCCCCGCCCTCGGCGCACCGCCTTCGCAGGCCCCGGTGACCGCCGGTGCGGATCCGCATGCGGCGATCACCAAGGCCGTGGAGGCGGGACGGCACGGCGAGGCCGCGGCCATGGCGGCGGCATGGGAGCAGGAGGCGCTGCGGACGTACGGGCCGTCCTCACCCGAGGTGGTGCACTGGATGGAGGTCCGCGGGCATCTGGCGATCTTCGCCAAGGACCCGGGCCGCAGCTGCCGGATCTGGCTCGACGTGGTCTCCGCCAGACTCACGGCGGGACAAGCCCCCGACGGCCCCGACGTCGAGGCCGCCGCGGACCTGGCCCACCATCAGTGGGAGCAGGTCCGCGACCCGGACACCGTGCGCGAACTCGGCCCGGCGCTGGTCGCGTTGCGGCGCCGCGTGCCGGGCCGCCAGCGGGGCACGGTCAACCTCGTACAGCAGCGACTCGTGCAGTTCCACACGCAGGTCGGCTGAGGCCCGGCCACGCCCATGGCCACCGCGCTCACGCCGCGGACGGCGACGGCCCGGTGCCCGAGTCGTCGCGGCTCGGTGCGCCGAACCACTTCGGCAGCCGGTCGGACAGGTCCTGCTGATCGTCACCGACCCACGCCACGTGGCCGTCCGGCCGCAACAGGACGGCGGGCGCGTCCAGTTCCTCGCTGACGTCGACGACGTGATCGATCCGGTCCGCCCACCCGGCGACCGAGAGACGGCCGGTCCGGTCGAGCAGCACTCCGCGCCCTTCGTGCAACAGCTCGTACAGGCGCCCCTGCTTCAGCTCCACGTCCCTCATCCGCCGGCCGAGCAGCTCGTGGCCCTCGCCGAAGTCGTAGCTGACGTCGACCGCGGTGATCATCCCGGTCACGTACCGGTTCACCTCCTCGAAGTCCATCAGCTTCGCGAACAGTTCCCGCAGCGCGGTCGGACCCGCATCGGTCCCAAGGAGCGTGATCTGCGCGCGGGTGTTGTCCAGGACGCGGGCGCCCACCGGGTGCCGTTCGGTCTGGTAGGTGTCGAGAAGGTCATCCGGAGCCCAGCCGTTGACCGCGGCGGCCAGCTTCCAGCCGAGGTTGAAGGCGTCCTGCACACCGAGGTTGAGCCCCTGCCCGCCGGTCGGCGGGTGGATGTGCGCCGCGTCGCCGGCCAGGAACACCCGGCCGACCCGGTAGCGCTCGGCCTGCCGGGTTGCGTCGCCGAACCGGGAGAGCCAGCGCGGCGAGTGCGCGCCGAAGTCGGTGCCCGCGACCGCCCGCAGCTGCTGCCTGAACTCCTCGATGGTCGGGGCGGCGCGGTCCTCGGACACGCCGTCGGCGGGCACCACGACGCGGTACGTGCCGTCCGCGCCAGGTCCGGCGCCGAACCGCAGCTGGGTCTTGCGGACCTCATCGACGACGGCGGCAATCGTCTCCGCGTCCTCGGTCAACTCCATGTCGCCGAGGAGTGTTTCGACCGTGGCGGGCTCGCCGGGGAAATCGACCCCGAGCAGTTTGCGCACGGCGCTGCGGCCACCGTCGCACCCGACGAGGTAGCGCGAGCGCAAGGCAGTGCCGTCCGCCAACTCGACGGTCACGCCGTGCTCGTCCTGGCTCAGTCCGCGGACCTCGCAGCCGCGCCTGATCTCGGCGCCGAGTTCGAGCGCACGCTCGTTGAGCAGCTGCTCGGTGAGCGGCTGCGGGGTGGCGACACCGAACGGGTGCGCCGTGTCGAGACGGTCGGGCCAGGGCTTCATGATGCCGCCGAAGAGACCGCCGACCTGGAACTTCTCACTGACCGCGAGGAACCGGTCGAGCAGTCCGCGCTGGTCCATCACCTCGACGCTGCGCGCGTGCAGGCCCTGCCCGCGCGACTCCCCGGTCGGCTCGGTCAACTTCTCCAGGACGACGGTGTGCACCCCCTGCAGACGCAGCTCGCTCGCCAGCATCAAGCCGGTCGGTCCGCCACCGACGACGATGACATCAATCATGAAGACCCCCCATGGTTTCTTGCCTTGAGGCGCTGATTCTGCGGCATGACCTGGGCCTTGCCGCAAGGCCCCCCGTGAGCTATACCTTGAGAGTGGCAAGGAGGATGTCTTCGTCCTGCCCGCATCAAGAGCCGTCGAGCACCTGCCGCGCGCGGTCGAGCACCGGCTTGTCGACCATCTGCCCCTCGACGGTGGTGACCGATTCACCGGCTTCGAGTACGGCACGGGCCCACCGCAGTTCCCGCTCCGACGGGGTGAATCCGTCGGCGACAGCGGAGACTTGGGCCGGGTGAACGCAGAGCTTTCCCGTGAAGCCCGAGGAGTTCCCGGCCCACCCCGTGCTCGGCGGGCGGGACCGCCGGCGCGACGTACGGATCCCCGGGGGAGCACACCTGTCACTCAACGAGGAGCGTCCCAGCATGAGCACTCTCGACATCCTGTCCGAGGACGAGCAGTTCGTCGTCAGCACGGTGCGGGACTTCGTCGACACGGAGGTGAAGCCGGTCGTCCAGGAACTGGAGCACTCCGACACCTACCCCGAAGCCCTGATCGAGCAGATGAAGCGGCTCGGCATCTTCGGCCTCGCCGTCCCCGAGGAATTCGGCGGCACACCGGTCTCCATGCCCTGCTACGTCCTCGTCACCGAGGAGCTCTCCCGCGGCTGGATGAGCCTGGCCGGTGCGATGGGCGGCCACACCGTGGTCGCGAAGCTGCTGCTCCACTTCGGCACGGAGGAACAGAAGCGCCGCTACCTGCCGAAGCTGGCCACCGGTGAGATCCGGGCGACCATGGCGCTGACCGAGCCGGGCGGCGGCTCGGACCTCCAGGCGATGCGAACCTCCGCCCGCAGGGCCACGGACGGGTACGTGGTGAACGGGTCGAAGACGTGGATCACCAACTCCCGCCGGTCCGGGCTCATCGCCCTGATGTGCAAGACCGACCCGGCCGCGAGCCCCGCCCACAAGGGCATCTCGATCCTCCTGGTCGAGCACGGCCCCGGCCTGACGGTCTCGCGCGACCTGCCCAAGCTCGGCTACAAGGGCGTGGAGAGCTGCGAGCTGTCGTTCGACGACTACCGGGCGCCGTCCGACGCCGTCCTGGGCGGGGCCGAGGGCAGGGGCTTCGCGCAGATGATGAAGGGCCTGGAGACCGGACGGCTCCAGGTCGCGGCGCGGGCGCTCGGGGTCGGCAGGGCCGCGTTCGAGGACTCCCTCGCCTACGCCCAGGAGCGCGAGACCTTCGGCGAGCCGATCTGGAAGCACCAGTCGATCGGCAACCACCTGGCCGACATGGCCACATCACTGACCGCGGCCCGCCAGCTCACCCTGTACGCGGCCAAGGAGGCCGAGGCGGGCCGCCGCGTGGACATGGAGGCAGGCATGGCCAAGCTCTTCGCCTCCGAGACCGCCATGACGATCGCCCTCAACGCCATGCGGATCCACGGTGGATACGGCTACTCCACCGAGTTCGACGTGGAGCGCTACTTCCGCGACGCCCCGCTGATGATCGTCGGCGAAGGCACGAACGAGATCCAGCGGGGCGTCATCGCGAGCCAGTTGGTCAAGCGCGGAGGCCTCGACGCGTGAACGGCACCGCGGTCACCGGTGGCCCAGCACATTGACCACCTTTCCGTTGGGGTCGCGCACGAAGAACCGGCGCACTCCCCACTCCTCGTCCTGCAAGGGGTGCACGATCTCCGCGCCACTCGCGCGCACCGCCGCGTAGGCCGCGTCCACGTCGTCCACCTCCACACTCATGTCGGGCACGACGGGCGCGGTCGCGTCGTGGGTCATGAAGGTGACCTGTGCCGTGGGGTTGGAGGGAGAGCCGAGCGTCATGACCCACCCGAGGTTCATGACCTCCTCGAACCCCAGGAGGCCGTAGAACTCCCGGCTCTCCTCCATGGCCTCTGATCTGACGTCGGGCATGGCCCGGCGGATGGACATGCGTGACTCCTCTCGGCAGGTGCAGTGCCGGCACCCTACGTGTGTGCGGGGAGTCGCCGGAGGAACTTCGAAGGCCGGGGAGGCGTTGGCAGGAGGACGCGTGGAACGTGCGCGTACGAGCGAACTGGTAGCAGAGGTGGCACGGATGGCGATGTGGGACCGGATCAAGGACCAGGCCAAGGGGATGCAGCAGTCCCAGGGGGCGCGCGGCTCCGGTGGTCAGGGACGGTCGGGGTCAGGGTCCGGAGGGGGGTCGAAGGCCCAGCTCGTGGGCGTGCTCAAGTCCCAGCTCGCCACCCTCAAGACGGAGCTCAAGAGCGGCGCGTACCGCGACGCCAGCATGGCCATGTGCGCCCTGGTCGCGGCCGCCGACGGATCGGTCGACCCGGCCGAGCGGCAGCACGTGGAGTCGCTGATCCTGCAGAACGACGTCCTGAAGAACTTCCCGCCCGAGCAGCTGCAGCAGCGGTTCAACAAGCACGTCGACCAGCTGACGTTCAACTTCCAGCAGGGTAAGACCGAGGCCATGCAGGAGATCGCCAAGGCGGCGAAGAAGCCGATGGAGGCCAAGGCGGTCGTGCAGACCGGGTTCGTCGTCGCCGGCGCCGACGGGTACATCGCCCCGGCCGAGGAGCAGGTCCTGCGGGAGGCCTGCGCGGCGCTCGGCGTCTCGCCGCAGGAGTTCGGCCTCTGATCACGGAGTGCACTGCGTGCAGCTGGGGCCCGCACCGGAAGGTGCGGGCCCCAGCTGTTTGCGCGCGGCCCTTGCGACTTCAGCATATGACGACTAGTCATATGGCTGATCGAAACAAGTGCGGCGGTCAGGCCGCAGCGGGTCAACTCCCTGGAGGGCACGTGAAGTTCTCCGTCATATTCGAAGCGCAGCTCGCCGACCCCACCGTCGAGCGCGAGCATCAACTCATCCATGACAGCGTCGAACAGGCCGTCCTCGCCGAGCGGATGGGCTTCGACCGCATCTGGGCGGTCGAGCACCACTCCCTCAAGTGGTACGCCCACATGAGCGCCCCGGAGATCTTCCTGACCTGGGTCGCCGCCCGCACCAGCACCATCCGCATCGGGCACGGCGTGGTCTGCATGCCGTTCCACTTCAACCACCCGGCGCGGGTCGCCGAGCGGGCCGCCATGCTCGATCTGCTCTCCGGCGGACGGCTCGACCTCGGTGCGGGGCGTGGCGGAACGCTCCAGGAGACCTCGCTCTGCGGCGTCGACAAGGAACGTACGACGCAAGAGGTCGAGGAAGCGCTGCAGATCATCGGGAAGGCCTGGGAGAGCGAGGAGCTGGAGCATCATGGCGCGCTGCTCGACATCGATCCGCACCCCATCCTGCCCCGGCCGAAGCAGACCCCGCACCCGCCGCTCTTCCTCGCGTGCAGCAGGACCGAGACCCTGACGCAGGCCGCCGAACTCGGCATCGGGGCCCTGGTCATGGGCTTCGCGGGGCCCGAGTCGATCGCCGGGATGCGCGCGGCGTACGACTCCGCGATCGCGGGCCGCGGCGACGAGCGTTTCGTGTCCAGCGTCGTCAACGACCACTTCTCCGTGCTCTGCCCGACCATCGTGCTCGACGACGGGGACGCGGCCCGGCGCGTGGGCATCCGCGGACAGCGGTTCTTCGCACAGTCCATCGGGCACTGGTACGGCGGGGCGGGCATCCCCGATGAGGCCGTGGTCGAGGGAGCCGACGAGGCGGCCGCGATGCGCGAGGCCGCCGAGCAGGTCGTCGCGCGGCTGAACGAGCACGACATCCCGGTGCGGCCCACCTCCACGGCCACCTTCAACGCCGATCACGCCTATGGCACCGCCGACGACGCCATCGCGTACGTGGAGCGGCTTCGCGACGCGGGCGCCGACGAGATCATGTGCCTCATCCAGATGGGCACCGTCCCGCAGGAGGCCTGCATGGAGACCCTGCGGCAGTGGGGCGAGAAGGTCATCCCGTACTTCCGGGCCCAGGAGGCGGGGTGACGACGGCCCCGACCGCGGGCGGCGATCGCCTCGCCCCGGGCGCGCGCCCCCTCGTCGACGCGCTGAGCGCCGCGTTCCCCGACCTCGGCGGTGCCGTCACCGACGCGGCCGAGGCCCGGCGCATCCTGGCCGCGACGCCTCCTTCGGGCAAGGCCGCACCGCACGTGGGGACGGTCGAGGACCGGAGCATTCCCGGTCCCGCCGGGGCTCCCGACCTGCCCGTGCGCGTCTACCGCCCCGAGGGGGCGAGCCGGCCGCGCCCCACCGTCGTCTTCTTCCACGGCGGCGGCTACACCCTCTGCGACCTCGACACCCACGACGCCACGGCCCGCACCCTGTGCGCCGAGTCCGGCGCCGTCGTCGTCTCCGTCGCCTACCGCCTCGCCCCCGAGCACCGCTTCCCCGCGGCCACCGAGGACGCGTACGCGGCCCTGTGCTGGGCCGCGGCCAAGACGCGGGCGGGTGCGCTCGGCGGGGATCCGGGCGCCGTAGTGACGGCGGGGGACAGCAGCGGGGGCGGCCTCGCCACCGTCGCGGCCCTCATGGCGCGGGATCGGGGCGGGCCCGCCGTGGCGCTCCAGGTGCTGATCTACCCGGTGCTCGACGCGGGACAGGGCAGCGGCTCGTATACGTCGAACGCGACCGGCTACTTCCTCACGGCCGCGCACATGCGGTGGTTCTGGGAGCAGTACCTCGGGCCGGACGGCGACGGCACGCACCCCTACGCCTCGCCCCTGGGCGCGGACCTCGCCGCGCTGCCGCCCGCGCACATCGTCACCGCGGGCTGCGACCCGCTCTGCGACGAGGGCGGGGCCTACGCGGTCAGGCTGCGTCTGGCGGGGGTGCCGGTGACGCAGGGGCACTACCCCGGGATGTTCCACGGCTTCCTGGGCTTCACGCGGCTCCTGGAGGATGCGCGGGCCGCGGTGGCAGATGTGGCAGAAGCGGTTGCCTCAGCGGTGTACGACAGGAAAAACAGCGGTGATGTTGGGGGTACCACAGGATAATTTCCCGAGCCTCCTCTTGTGGTGGAGAGCCTCGCACGCATACGGTGTTCTAACGCGAGGTTCTCCCGTGGAGGTTGACAAGTGACGGAAATTCTTGTGCAGAGGGTTACGGAGGGGTCGGTTCCTCCCGTGAGCGGGGGTGCCCCCGTGCAAAGGGTCGTGGAGCACCCGGCTTGGCCGATGCTCAAGGACGCCGTGGAAGAGATCCGCCCGTGGCAGTCCGCGGACGGGTCGATCGACTTCGACGCGGAGGGTGCCCCGGCCAGGTCCGTGGCCGAACTCGCCGTCGACCGCGTGATATCCGCGATCGCCCAGCTCGCCCCGCTCCTGCCGCACGACGCCGCGTACCACCAGGCGCTCGGCGCCGACCTGCGCCGCTGGGCGGACGACGGCTTCCAGGTGCCGGACTTCCTCGACTCGCTGCTCGCCTTCCAGCCCGCGGCACACCGCGAGGACGGCCTCCAGCACCTCGTGGTCTTCCCCATGTACACGCAGAACGGCAACCCGGACCGCAATCTCGAAGCGCTCGTCCTGCGCATGGTCTGGCCGGACTGGCTGGCCGAGCTCGAGCGCACGCGCTACGACAACGCGCTGTTCTGCGGCATCACCTTCGAGGACTTCACCGCCGGGTACGACACGAACTCGGCCGTGCTCTTCCCGGAGACCATCGCCGTGCGCGAGGCCCCCGAGCGCTTCAGCTGGGGCGGCATCTTCTGCGACCGCGAGGCGGCCCGCTTCCGCCGCGTCACCGAGGCCTCCGTCGACATCCTCGGGCTCGAACTGCCCGACGACATCCGCGAGATGATCGGCGACCAGGACCGCTGCCAGCAGGCGTTCGTCCTGTGGGACATGGTCCACGACCGCACCCACAGCCACGGCGACCTGCCCTTCGACCCCTTCATGATCAAGCAGCGCCAGCCGTTCTGGATGTACGGCCTGGAGGAGCTGCGCTGCGACCTCACCGCCTTCAAGGAGGCCGTGAAGCTGGAGGCCGAGGGCGTCCCGCAGGCGCGTGACGTGCAGTACGCGGTCCTCTTCGACCGGATGTTCCGCTTCCCGGTCACCGGTGACCGTGTCAAGAACTACGACGGCCTCGGCGGCCAGCTCCTCTTCGCGTACCTCCACAAGCACGACGTCGTCCGCTGGACCGACAACAAGCTCAAGATCGACTGGGAGCGCGCACCGCAGGTCACCAACCAGCTGTGCTCCGAGATCGAGGAGCTCTACCGCGCGGGCATCGACCGCCCCAAGCTGGTCCACTGGTTCGCCGCGTACGACCTGGTCTCCCAGTACCTCGCCCCGCACCCGGGATCGCGCTGGGCCAAGGGCCCGGACGCCCTCGACACACAGCTTCCGCCCCGGAAACTCGTCGACGAGGTGCTTCCTGACGAGTTTCCGCTCAGCATGTTCTATGAGGCGCTCTCCAAGAAGCTCAAGCACGTGATCGCCTCCACCAAGGGGATCACCGCGGCAGGCGCCGAGCAGGTCGCCGCATGAGCGACCGCACCAAGGAGGCGAGGACGATGTCCGCACTCGATGGAGCCGTGGTCGCGGTCGCGGGGGCAGGCGGTCCGGCAGGCCGTGCCACGCTGCTCAGGCTCGCCGAGGCCGGAGCCACGGTCGTGGCGTCCGACGCCGACGCGGCACGCCTCGCGGAGGCCGTGGACGCCGCACGGTACGCGCACGGCGGGGCCACCGTCATAGGCGACACGGTCGATCTCCTGGACCTGGGCGCGACCCGGGAGTGGGCGACCCGCACGGAGAAGGAGTTCGGGCGGATCGACGGCCTGGTCCACCTCGTCGGCGGCTGGCGCGGCAGCGCCACCTTCGCCGAGACCGACCTCGCCGACTGGGACCTGCTCGAAAAGCTCCTGATCCGCACCGTGCAGCACACCTCGCTCGCCTTCCAGGACGGCCTGCAGCGCAGCGACCGCGGCCGCTATCTCCTGATCAGCGCGGCCGGCGCCTCCAAGCCCACGGCGGGCAACGCGGCGTACTCCGCCTCGAAGGCCGCCGCCGAGGCCTGGACGCTCGCCCTCGGCGACGCCTTCCGCAAGGCGGGGGCCGAGCAGGGCCTGACATCGGCGGCTGCCATCCTGGTGGTCAAGGCGCTGGTGCACGACGCGATGCGCGCGGAGCGGCCCAACGCGAAGTTCGCGGGCTTCACGGACGTCAAGGAGCTGGCCGAGGCCATCGCCGGAGTCTGGGAGCGGCCCGCCGGAGAAGTGAACGGAAACCGCCTGTGGCTGACCGAGAAGCCGTGACCGCTCGCGACACCCGTGACAGAGAAGCCGTGAACCCTCCGAAGACCGACGCACGCCGTCACCACGACCCGGACGTACGGGGGTTCGCCAGCGACAACTACGCGGGCGCCCACCCGGAGGTGCTCGCCGCCATCGCGCTGGCCAACGGCGGTCACCAGATCGCGTACGGCGAGGACGACTACACCGCCAACCTCCAGCAGGTCATCCGCGGTCACTTCGGCCCCACGGCCGAGGCGTTCCCGGTCTTCAACGGCACAGGGGCCAACGTCGTCGCGCTCCAGGCGATTACCGACCGCTGGGGCGCGGTGATCTGCGCCGAGTCCGCGCACATCAACGTGGACGAGGGCGGCGCCCCCGAGCGCATGGGCGGCCTGAAGCTGCTCACGGTGCCCACGCCCGACGGCAAGCTCACGCCCGAGCTGATCGACAAGCAGGCCTTCGGCTGGGACGACGAGCACCGGGCGATGCCGCAGGTCGTGTCGATCGCGCAGAACACCGAACTGGGCACGCTCTACACGCCCGACGAGATCCGCGCCATCTGCGACCACGCCCACGGGCTCGGCATGAAGGTGCACCTGGACGGCTCGCGCATATCGAACGCCGCCGCGTCCCTCGACGTCCCCATGCGGACGTTCACGAACGCGGTCGGCGTGGACATCCTGTCCCTGGGCGGCACGAAGAACGGCGCGCTCTTCGGGGAGGCCGTGGTCGTCCTCAACCAGGACGCCGTCAGCCACATGAAGCATCTGCGCAAGCTGTCCATGCAGCTCGCCTCCAAGATGCGCTTCGTGTCGGTGCAGTTGGAGGCGTTGCTCGCCAAGGACCTCTGGCTGCGCAACGCCCGGCACGCGAACGAGATGGCGCAACGCCTCGCGGAGGGGGTGCGCGCCGTCCACGGCGTGGAGATCCTCTACCCGGTGCAGGCCAACGCGGTCTTCGCGCGGCTGCCGCACGACGTGAGCGAGCGGCTGCAGAAGCAGTACCGCTTCTACTTCTGGGACGAGGCGGCGGGCGACGTCCGCTGGATGTGCGCGTTCGACACGCGCGAGGAGGACGTGGACGGGTTCGTGGCGGCGCTCAAGGAAGAGATGGCGCGCTGATCGGGGCCACCACCCCTCCGTGTGCATAGATATACGACCGACCGCAATTGCATTGACGTGCGGTCGGTCGTATTCCTATGCTCCCGTGCCATGCAGCTGATCCAGGAAAACCCTGACCTGTCGGTGTACTTGGCCGCCGACGATGTGGTCGACCACCGGCATCCACTGGTCCGCGAGGTGGCGGCCGGTCTTGCAAAGTCATCCGTCGATACGTACGCATACGCCCGCGCCGCCTTCGAGTTCGTGCGCGACGCCATCCCGCACTCGCAGGACTCCGGCCGCATGGAGGTCACCTGGCGTGCCTCCGACGTCCTTCGGGAGCACACCGGTATCTGTACCGCCAAGTCCCATGCCCTGGCCGCCCTGCTGCGGGCCGAGGACATCCCGACGGCGTTCTGCTACCAGCGGCTGCGGGACGACAACACCAGTGGTTACTCCCTGCACGGCCTCGTCGCCGTACGCCTCGACGGCGCCTGGCACCGGCAGGACCCGCGCGGGAACATCCCGGCCGGGGTCGACGCGCAGTTCTGTCTCGGCGAGGAACGGCTGGCCTGGCCCGTGGATCCTCAGTCCAATGAAGTGGACTATCCAGTCCTGTATGCTAAACCGAGCCCGGTGGCGCTCCGTGTCCTCAAGGAAGCCCGGGACCGGACGCACCTCTGGCAGATCTACCCCTCAGCACTGTGACGCACGAACTGTGAGGCACGACGGACCATGACCATCGACCTGACCGTCTCCGACGAGGTCCGCGCCCTCGCGCCCGGCTTCACCCACGTCGCCATCGAGGCCTACGGACTCGTCAACCAGCCCAGCACCGACGCGACCTCGGTCCTCCTCGACGAGGCCGCGCGCCGCCTCGCCGAGCGGCTCGACGGCCGCGCCCCGCACGAGGACCCGCACATGGTGGCCTGGCGCGCGGCGTACACCGCGTTCGGCGCGAAGCCGTCCCGTACGCGCAACTCCGCCGAGGCGCTCGCCAAGCGCGCACTCGCCGACGGCGGCCTGCCGCGGATCAACACCCTCGTCGACGTCTACAACGCGATCAGCGTCGCCCACCTGATCCCGGTCGGCGGTGAGGACCTGGACCACATCAAGGGCGGCATGCGCCTGGTGCGGGCCACCGGCACCGAGGACTTCGTCACCATGGCCGCGGGCGAGCAGGCCGTCGAGCACCCGGACGCGGGCGAGGTCGTCTGGTGCGACGACGAGGGCGTCACCTGCCGGCGCTGGAACTGGCGCCAGGGTCCGCGCACCCGCCTCACGGAGGAGTCGGTCAACGCCATCTTCCTGCTGGAGGGGATGGGGCCGGACTCCGGTGTCGAGGCCGCGGGCACCGAACTCGCCGAACTGCTCGAGAAGTTCAGCCCCGGCGCGCAGCTCACCGTCCACGCGCCGGAGCGGGCGTCGAAGCGCCCGGAGTAATCGATTCAGCTCGCCTCGGCGGCCTTCACCTCGGCCGGAGTCGGCGCGGTGCCGCCGAGGTGCGCCGGCATCCACCACGTGTCGTTCGGGCCCTTGGGGCGTACGGGATAGGCGCGCTGCGCCGCTTCGAGGAGCTCCTGACAGCGCTCGCGAAGGCGCCGCGTGATCGCACCCGCGAACTGGTCCGTGGGCGCCTCGACCGGCTCACCGACCCGGATCGTGATCGGGATGTGGCTGCGCTTGAAGTTGCGCGGCTGCCCCTTGGTCCACAGCCGCTGCGTGCCCCACAAGGCCATCGGGATCAGCGGGACGCCCGCCTCCTGCGCCAGGCGCGCGGCGCCCGACTTGAAGGACTTCAGCGTGAACGAGGGCGAGATCGTGGCCTCGGGGAAGACGCCGATGATCTCCCCGGAGCGCAGCGAGTCGAGCGCGTGCTGGTAGGCCGCCTCGCCCTGCTTGCGGTCGACGGGGATGTGCTTCATCCCGCGCATCAGCGGGCCGGAGATCTTGTGCCGGAACACCGACTCCTTGGCCATGAAGCGCACGAGCCGCTTCTGCGGCAGGGCCGCGAGGCCGTCGAAGATGAAGTCCAGATAGCTGATGTGGTTGCTGACGAGTACCGCGCCGCCGGAGCGTGGGATGTTCTCCGACCCTTTGCAGTCGATCTTCAGGTCCCATGCCTTGAACAGCGTTTTCGCGGCACCGATGACCGGAGGGTAGACAAGCTCTGCCATGGGTGGGGAGGGCCCTTCGTTTCTGCCTGGGGAGGGGGTTCCCGGCGGGAAGTTACGCAGCCGTAGGTTTTTCGGCGTTGCGCAGATCGTGCCCCAAGAACGGACGGCTGACCACCCATCGTGCCCGGGGAGCGCGAGATTCTCGTCACGTCGGGAATGTCTGCGGGCGCGCGGACGCTGAAGACGGGGACGGTTGGATCATGACACAGGGGCGGGAGGCTGACGTGCGGATACGCGACGCGGGAGACCGGCTCGACGCGCCGGCACCGGGCGCGTGGGCGGGCCACGAACTGGGGGAGCGCGCCACGCTCGTGCAGTTCTCCAGCGCCTTCTGCCAGCCCTGTCGTGCCACTCGCCGCGTCCTCGCCGAGGTGGCCGGAATGGTTCCCGGCGTCTCCCATGTGGAGATCGACGCCGAGGCCGAGCTCGATCTCGTACGGGAACTGCGCATCCTCAAGACGCCGACGGTGCTGGTGCTCGACGCGGACGGACAGGTCGTGCTGCGCGCGACCGGGCAGCCGCGCAAGGTCGATGTGATCGCCGCCCTCGGCAAGGCCGTGTGAGACCGGGGTGCATGGGGGAGGAGCGCCATGAGGCAGGGAAGGAACGGCGCGGGACAGGGAGGGGGCGGCGTGCCACAGGGGCGGGAGACCGCGATGAGGGCAGGGCGCGGGACCGTGACGACGCAGGTCCAGGGCGCGGCCGGCCGTCTTTCACATCGCGGAACGGACTTGACTGTGCCCGGCATCTATCGCCAGCCTTCTCCCATGCCTCCGGAGCTCCTTCTCTACGAGCGCGTCCACGTGGACCTCGCCCGTCATGCAAGTGCGCGCTGTCCGGGCTGCTGAGCAGCCACGGAATCGCTCGTACCTCCTGCAGAAGGACAATTCCATGACGGCCACGCCCGATCTCCGCACTCCCCAGCTCGCATCCCCCGACCTCCTGCGCTCCGTCTTCCGGCAGCACGCGGCGGGGGTCGCCGTGATCACGGCCCAGGGCCCCTCCGGGCCCGTCGGCTTCACCGCCACCTCGCTCGTCTCGGTCTCCGCCGAGCCCCCGATGCTCTCGTTCGGCATCGGTACGGGGGCCTCCAGCTGGCCCGCGGTCTCGGAGGCCGAACACGTCGGCGTCCACATACTCGGCGAGCACCAGCGCGACCTCGCCACGACCTTCGCGCGCAGCGGCGCCGACCGCTTCGGCGCGGGCACGCGCTGGTACGAGGGGCCTGAGGGAGTGCCCGTGCTGGACGGCACGCTGGCCTGGCTCGCCTGCAGGGTCGCGGCGCGGGTGCCCGCGGGTGACCACCGGATCGTGCTGGCCGAGGCGGTGGTGGGGGACCCCGCGGGCGCGGGCCGACCCCTGCTTTACCACCAGGGGCGCTTCAACGCGCTGCGTGACTGAGAGTTCCCGGACGGCCCCCTTCGCGCCCGATTACAGAGCGTTGGGAAGGTCACAGTTCAAAGCGCTTGCTTAGTGGGAAAGTACTGGGTGTACTGGCGAGTAATATTCTGGTCGGAGCGCGGGCCGCCCCGACCGGGATCCGCCCCTTCAGGCGCCTATGCTGCCTGCAAGAAGGCAGTGGCCAGAGCAAGGCAGCAGCCCAGTAAAGACGATGCAGTAGGAGAGCCGGCGTGAGCTTGAGGATCGTTGTCACCGTGAAGTACGTGCCTGACGCCACCGGCGACCGGCACTTCGCCGATGACCTGACCGTCGACCGGGATGACGTCGATGGCCTGCTGTCGGAGCTGGACGAGTATGCGGTCGAGCAGGCTTTGCAGATCGCGGACGAGGCGGACGACGCGGAGATCACCGTGTTGACGGTGGGTCCGGAGGATGCCAAGGACGCGCTGCGCAAGGCGCTGTCGATGGGTGCGGACAAGGCGATCCACGTGGAGGACGAGGACCTGCACGGCACCGACATCATCGGTACCTCGCTGGTGCTGGCGAAGGCGATCGAGAAGGCCAGCTACGACCTGGTGATCTCCGGGATGGCGTCCACCGACGGCACCGCGGGTGTGGTCCCGGCGCTGCTTGCGGAGCGTCTGGGTGTGCCGCAGGTGACGCTGCTGTCCGAGGTGTCCGTCGAGGGCGGTGTGGTCAAGGGCCGCCGTGACGGGGATGCCGCGTCCGAGCAGCTGGAGGCCTCGCTGCCTGCCGTGGTGTCGGTGACCGACCAGTCGGGTGAGGCGCGTTACCCCTCCTTCAAGGGGATCATGGCCGCCAAGAAGAAGCCGGTGCAGGCGTGGGACCTGTCGGATCTGGACCTGGAGGCGGACGAGGTCGGCCTGGAGGGTGCCTGGACGAAGGTCGATTCCGCCACCGAGCGTCCCGCGCGCACCGCGGGCACGATCGTCAAGGACGAGGGCGAGGGCGGCAAGCAGCTCGCTGAGTTCCTCGCGGGCCAGAAGTTCATCTGAGCTAGGGCCGCCCCCTCATCATCCGCCGCACTTCCTTGTAACCGCAGGAGATTGAAGTCCCATGGCTGAAGTTCTCGTCTATGTCGACCACGTGGACGGTGCCGTCCGCAAGCCCACCCTGGAGCTGTTGACGCTGGCCCGCCGCATCGGTGACCCGGTCGCCGTGGCGCTGGGCAACGGTGCCGCTGACACGGCGGCCGTGCTGGCCGAGCACGGCGCGGTCAAGGTCCTCACCAGTGACGCCGCCGAGTTCGCCGACTACCTGGTGGTACCGAAGGTGGACGCGCTGCAGGCCGCCTACGACGCCGTGTCGCCGGTCGCGGTGCTGGTGCCCTCCTCCGCCGAGGGCAAGGAGATCGCCGCCCGTCTGGCGCTGCGGGTCAAGGGCGGCATCATCACCGACGCCGTCGACCTGGAGGCCGACGGTGAGGCTGTGGTGGCCACGCAGTCCGCGTTCGCCGCCTCCTACTCCACCAAGTCGCGCATCACGACCGGCACCCCGGTCATCACGGTCAAGCCCAACAGTGCCGCCGTGGAGGCCGCTCCGGCCGCGGGCGCCGTGGAGGCGCTTGCGGTGTCGTTCTCGGAGCAGGCCACGGGGACGAAGGTCACCGGGCGTACGCCGCGGGAGTCGACCGGGCGTCCGGAGCTGACCGAGGCCGCGATCGTGGTCTCCGGCGGGCGCGGGGTGAACGGCGCGGACAACTTCCACCTCATCGAGTCGCTGGCCGACTCGCTGGGTGCGGCCGTGGGTGCCTCGCGTGCCGCGGTGGACGCGGGCTGGTACCCGCACTCCAACCAGGTCGGCCAGACCGGCAAGAGTGTCTCGCCGCAGCTGTACATCGCCTCGGGCATCTCGGGTGCGATCCAGCACCGGGCGGGCATGCAGACCTCCAAGACGATCGTGGCGATCAACAAGGACGCCGAGGCCCCGATCTTCGACCTCGTCGACTACGGAGTGGTCGGCGACCTCTTCGACGTCGTCCCGGCCCTGACCGAAGAGGTCAACACCCGCAAGGGCTGAGCTCATCGACCGCACGAGGCCCTCACCCCGCAGCGCGGGGTGAGGGCCTCGCCGCGTCACAGGGTCAGGCTCGCCTGCACCGGCAGATGGTCGCTCGGGTACTGCCCGCCCGCCGAGAACGTGTTGATGGCCGCCGAGTGCGCCCGCACCCCCGGCGTCGCCAGGATCCAGTCGATCCGGTCGCCGTCCGGCACCAGCGGCTTGTAGCCGTGGAAGGTGGCGTACGCCTTGCTGCGCTCGTCCGCCGCGTCCCACGTGTCGACGAGACCGGCGCCCAGCATCGTGTCGTAGACCGGGTTCTTGTGGGCCGCGACGTTGAAGTCACCCGTGACCAGGAGCGGCACGGACGGGTCGAGGGCGGCGATCCGTTCGGAGATCAGACTCGCGGCACGCGCGCGTGCGTACTGACTCGCGTTGTCGAGGTGGGTGTTGAGTACGTACAGCTCGCCGTCCGTGCGCAGGTCGTGGAAGCGGACCCAGGTGACCATGCGGATGGAGCCGCCGCCCCAGGTGTTCGAACCGATCACGTCGGGGGTGTCGGAGAGCCAGTAGTGGTCGTACTCGATCGGCGCGAGTCGGCGGTTGTCGAAGAAGACGGTCATGAACTCGTCGCGGCTGCCGCCCGCCCGGCCGGTGCCGATCCAGTCGTAGTGCGGGCCCAGGTCATCGGCGATGTCCCGCACCTGCTGGTAGAGACCTTCCTGGGTGCCGATGACGTGAGGGCGCGCGCGGCGCAGCAGCTCCCGGGTCACCGGACGCCGGTCGGCCCAGGTGTTGGGCGGCGTGGTGCTCGCGTAGCGCAGGTTGAACGACATGACCTCCAGGCGGCGCCCCGCGCGCTCCACGGCGTGCACGGGTGAGGCGGCGAGCGCGGTGGTGAACAAGGGCACTGCCACCGCGGCGAGCGCGGTCTGCAGGCCGAGGCGGCGCGTAACTCGGGTGTCGTTCGGCACGCGGGCTCCTTCGATGGGTGACGGTCAGGATGAGGTGCGGGCGCACGAGTGCGGAAGCAGGATCTGAGACACGGGTGAACGGACGAGGTCCGGCAGACGAGAGGGTGTTGACCAGCGGGAAGGTCGCCGGATAACTTCGCCATACGGATTGTTGATTCCGTGAAGCGGAAACTTGGCAATCCTGAGTGGTCCTGAGTGTGTGGTCCTGAGCGTGTGGAGGGTGCAGGAATGGGTCAGCAAGAGAAGGTGGCAACGAGTCTCGCGGGCGCGGTCAGCGAGGGCATCAGCGCTTCCCTCGCCCCGGTGGACGCGGAGCTCGAGCGCCGCTATCCCGGAGACCCGGGCACCCGCCAGCCGGTCCACACCGTGTACGTCCCCGGCGAGCTCTTCGGCGCCGACACCATCCGTACGTGGGGCGACCAGGCCCTGAAGGCCCTCGACGAGCACGCCCCGGACGCCGCCACCTTCGCGTCCGTCCTCGGTCTGGCCGACGACCTGGCCGCGCCGGTCTACGACCGCGTACGCGCCAAGCTGGAGCGCGAGCCCATCGAAGACCTGCGCATCGACTTCGAGGACGGCTACAAGGGCGCGGACGAGGACCAGGACGCCGCCCGCGCGGCCCGCCTGGTCGCCGAGGCCTACAAGAACGGCACCGCGGCCCCGTACATGGGCATCCGCATGAAGTGCTTCGAAGAGGGGGTGCGTGACCGCGCCATCCGCACCCTGGACATCTTCCTGTCCGGCCTCATGGAGGCCGGCGGCCTGCCCGACGGCCTCGTCCTGACGCTGCCCAAGGTGACCTACCCCGAGCAGGTCACCGCGATGGTGCGCCTCCTGGAGGAGTTCGAGAAGGCGCGCGGCCTGGAGCCCGGCCGGATCGGCTTCGAGATCCAGATCGAGACGAGCCAGTCCATCCTCGCCACCGACGGCACCGCCACCGTGGCCCGCATGATCGGCGCCGCCGAGGGCCGCGCCACCGGCCTGCACTACGGCACCTTCGACTACAGCGCCTGCCTCGGTGTCAGCGCCGCCTACCAGACCAGCGACCACCCGGCCGCCGACCACGCCAAGGCGATCATGCAGGTCGCGGCGGCGGGCACCGGCGTACGCGTCTCGGACGGCTCCACCAACGTCCTGCCCGTCGGCACCACCGAGAAGGTCCACGACGCCTGGCGGCTGCACTACGGCCTCACGCGCCGCGCCCTGGCCCGCGCCTACTACCAGGGCTGGGACATGCACCCCGGCCACATCCCCACGCGCTACGCCGCCGTGTTCGCCTTCTACCGCGAGGGCTTCGAGCAGGCCGCCGCGCGCCTGTCCGCCTACGCCGCCCACCGCGAGGGCGGCGACGTGGCGGACGAGCCGGCCTCGGCCAAGGCGCTCGCGGGCTACCTCCTGCGCGGCCTGGACTGCGGCGCCCTGGACGTCGGCGAGGTCACCCGCCTGACCGGCCTGACGCTTGCCCGCCTGCAGAGCTTCTCGGGCCCGCGCCGCGGGGACCTCACCCCCCACGGCAAGTAACTCCCGGCACGCGCTGTCACCCCTGCCCCGTAGTCTGTGAGCCACGAAAAGTGGTGTCACAGGAACGGGGCAGCGGTGACTTCGGGGGATCAGGAACAGACGGGCGGTGTCGGACGGCTCCTTGCCGGGCGCTATCGCGTGACGGCTCAGCTGGGGCGCGGCGGGATGGGCGTCGTCTGGCGCGCCGTGGACGAGGTGCTCGGCCGTGAGGTCGCTGTCAAGGAACTGCGCACGTACACGGACGCGGCCGGGCCCGAACTGGCCGACCTGCGCGTGCGGATGCAGCGCGAGGCCCGCGCGGCAGCCCGCGTCCGCCACCCCGGGGTCGTCGCCGTGCACGACGTGGCGGAGGTCGACGGGCGGCCCCTGATCGTCATGGAACTGGTCGAAGGGCCTTCCCTGGACGACGTGCTGCGCGAGCGCGGCACCCTCGATCCCCGCGAGGCTGCGGCCATCGGCGCCAAGGTCATGGAGGCGCTCGCCGCCGCCCACCGCGCCGGAGTCCTGCACCGTGACGTGAAGCCCGGCAACATCCTCCTGGAGACCGGCGGCCGCGTCGTCCTGACCGACTTCGGCATCGCCACGATGGACGACCCGGGCGACGGCTCCGCCACCCACCTCACCCGCAGCGGCGAACTGGTCGGCTCCCTGGACTACTTGGCGCCCGAGCGCGCCCAGGGCCAGGACCCAGGACCCGCCTCCGACGTATGGGCCCTGGGCGCCACGCTGTACGCGGCGGTCGAGGGCGCGTCCCCGTTCCGCCGTACGTCGACGTGGTCCACGCTCACCGCGATCGTCACCGACCCGCTGCCCGAGCCGCAGCGGGCGGGCCCCCTGATCCCCGTGCTTCAACAGCTGATGCACAAGGACCCGCAGGCACGGCCGGACGCACAGCAGGCGGCGCTGATCCTCGCCGACGCGGCCGACGGCGCGGTGACCGCCGCACTGCGCGAGCCCGAGCCGCGGCCGAGGGAGACCACGGAGCGGAGCATCCCGAGCGGGCCACCCCCGGGCTTCGGCCCACCGCTCGCCGCGTCGGCCCCGCCGGTGCACCACTTCGGACCGCCGGTGCACCCCTCCGGACCGGCAGCGCACCCCTCCGGACCGCCCTTGCCTCCCTCCGGCCAGGCGGCCACACCGCCCCCCGAGCGACGACCGCGCCGCGGCCGTGCGCTGCTCGCCGCGGTGGCCGTCGCCGCCGTCCTGGCGGCGACCGGCGTCACCGTGGCCCTCCTGAACAACGGAGGCGACAGCGGCAGCAAGGCCCAGCGACCGGCCTCCTCCGGGGACCGGGACGCGGCCGAGCCGGAAGCCGACACCAGCAGGGGCGCGCTGGACGGCACGGACGGCCCCAAGCCCTCGAAGCAGGGCGACGAGAAGACCAGGAAGCCGGACGCGAAGCCCTCTTCCGGCAAGGACGACCCCAAGGCCACGAAGAGACCGACGACCCGCCCCGAGGCCTCCTCCGAGCCGACCGAGGACGGCGGCACGACAGGCGGCGGCTCCGGCGGCTCCGGCGGCACATCGGGCGGCGGCGACCCCGCCCCCGAAGCCGCCTGCCACGCCGCGGGCGGCGGAAAGTACGACTGCTCGGTCTGGCGCAGCGCCACCTCGTACACCGCGTCGGGCGCCGAGGCGGGCGTACTGAACGCGGGCACGAACTACTTCTACTGTCAGCAGAACCTGGGCCGCCGCGAGACGCACGGCGAGTGGACGAACGTCTGGTGGGCCAGGACGGACGACGACAGCGGCAACAGGGACGTCTTCATCAGCGACGTCTACATCAAGGGCGGCGACAACGACAAGCCGCTGCCCGGCCTCCCGGTCTGCTGAGGGCCCCCGCGCCGCCAACTGTCAGCCCGCGGGCGGTAGTTCGCCCGACCCGCGCTGGATCAGACGCGTCGGGAGTTCGATGCGCTCCGGGGCGTCGGACGCGCCGTCGAGCTGACGGAACAGGCGCTCGGCGGCGGTCCTGCCCAACTGCGCGGCATCCTGGGCGACGACGGTCACGCCCGGCTGCAGCAGGTCCGCGAGCTCGATGTCGTCGAAGCCGACGAGGGCCACGGGGCGGGAGAGCCCGGCGAGGACGCGGACGACCGTCACCGTCACACGGTTGTTGCCCGCGAAGATCGCCGTGACGGGTTCGGAGCCGCCCAGCATCGTCCTGGTGGCCTGCTCGACGCGGTCAGGGGCCGTGGGACCGAGCGACATCCACTCCTCCTGGACGGGGATGCCCGCGTCCTCCATGGCCGCGCGGTAGCCCCGCAGGCGCTCTATGGCGGTGTGGATGCGCGGCTGGTCACCGATGAAGCCGATACGGCGGTGGCCATGGGCGATGAGATGGGCGACGCCGTCGCGCGCGCCGCCGAAGCTGTCCGAGAGCACGACATCGGCGTCGATCTTCCCGGCGGGACGGTCGACGAAGACGGTGGCGACACCGGCGGCGATCTCCGGCTCCAGATAGCGGTGGTCGTCACCGGCCGGGATGACGACCAGGCCGTCGACCCGGCGCGCGCACAGGGCGAGCACCAACTCCTGCTCGCGGTCCGGGTCTTCGGCGCTCGAACCGTTGATCAGGAGCGCGCCGTGGGCGCGGGCCACCTCCTCGACGGCACGGCTGAGCGGGCCGTAGAACGGGTCGGCGAGGTCTTCGAGGACCAGGCCGATGCTGGCCGTGCGGCCCTTGCGCAGCACCCGCGCGCTGTCGTTGCGGCGAAAGCCCAGGGCGTCGATGGCCTCCTGGACGCGGCGTTCGGTGTCCGGGGTGACGCCCGGCTCGCCGTTCACGACGCGGGAGACCGTCTTGAGGCCGACTCCGGCGCGGGCGGCGACGTCCTTCATGGTCGGACGGTTGCCGTAGCGGGGTTCGGGTCGCTCGGGTCGGCTGGCGGTCTCGGCCACGGTGCGCTGTCCTGTCGTCGACGAAGGTGAGCTGAAAGTGGTGCGTAAGTGATGTGGCGTCGAGCATAGAACCTGGACAACGTTGTCAGATGCGAGAGAGACTGTCCATCACATTCTCCGGCCTGCACTTTCACCAGGAGAGCGGCCTGCCCTTTCCACCAGGAGATCTGACACTGATGCACACGGACCTCGTCGCCGCACTCGACATCGGCGGCACCAAGATCGCCGGCGCCCTGGTGGACGGCCGCGGCCGGATCCTGCTGCGCGCCCAGCGGCCCACGCCCGCGCGCGAGGACGGCGACACCGTGATGCGGGCAGTGGAGGAGGTCCTCGGCGAGCTCACGCGCTCCCCGCTGTGGGGCGGAGCCCGCGCGGTCGGCATCGGCAGCGCGGGCCCCGTGGACGCGTCGGCGGGCACGGTCAGTCCCGTGAACGTCCCCGGGTGGCGCGGCTACCCGCTGGTCGAGCGGGTGCGCGCGGCCACCGGCGGCCTCCCGGTCGAGCTGGTCGGAGACGGCGTCGCGATGACGGCGGCCGAGCACTGGCAGGGCGCGGCCCGGGGCCACGACAACGCGCTGTGCATGGTGGTGTCCACGGGAGTCGGGGGCGGACTGATCCTCGGCGGCAAGCTGCACCCCGGCCCCACGGGGAACGCGGGTCACATCGGGCACATCAGCGTCGATCTGGACGGTGACCCTTGCCCGTGCGGCGCGCGTGGATGCGTGGAGCGCATAGCGAGTGGGCCCAACATCGCGCGGCGCGCGATCGAGGGCGGATGGCGTCCGGGGGCCGACGGCGACATGTCCGCCGCCGCGGTGGCCGTCGCGGCGCGGGCCGGTGACCCGGTCGCCGTCGCCTCCTTCGAGCGGGCGGCAAAGGCGCTCGCCGCGGGGATCGCCGCCACGGCCACGCTCGTAGAGATCGACATCGCCGTGATCGGGGGCGGGGTGGCGAAGGCGGGGAGCGTGCTCTTCGACCCGTTGCGCCGGTCGCTGCGGGACTACGCCACGCTCTCGTTCGTACGTCATCTGACCGTGGGACCGGCCTTGATGGGGACGGACGCGGGGCTGGTGGGAGCCGCGGCGGCCGCGCTCAGCCAGGAGGCCGGTGCGGTGGACCTGCGCCCCGCTGTGGGGAGCTGACCGGCTCCGGGCCCGCCCCCATGGGGCCCGGAGGAGACGGGTCGAGTGCGGGCCGGGTCGAAGTTGATCGGCCCGGCCCGCACTTGTCGCTCTACGTGGCTCAGCAGTTCAGCGGTTCAGGAGCGGGAGCAGCAGCAGGAGCTCAGCAACTGAGCACCGGCTCCGCCCAGTCCGCGTGGTCGGAGTCCCTGCCGTCCGCACCGTCCGTGACGACGAGGCGTACGACCTGGGCGCCGGTCACGTCGGCCGAAAGGCCCTTCGCGGCATCGGCGTTGGTGAGGACGCCGGTCGAAGCCGCCTTCTTGCCGTCGGCCCAGATCTCGAAGGTGACCGTGCCCTTCGGATCCTTCTCGTCGTCGACGCCCACCTGCGCGGTGACCTTCTCGCAGGACCCGCCGGTGTAGTACTCGACGGCGCTGTCGGCGTGCACCCCGAGACCCTTGGCGTAGACGACCCCGCCGATGGTGAGCGGGTTGCCGTCGCCCGCCTGGCTCTCGCCATTGCTGGTGTTCTTCTCGACGGGCCCCCAGCCGTTGACCGTCGACATCCACGGCAGGTCACTGACCGCCGATTCGCCCGCGGGTGGCGCCACGACGACGTGGGCGGTGAGCGGCAGCACGCTCTCGGCGCGCGTGCCGGCGGGGGAGCGGTAGACGGTCTTGAGCGTCAGGTCGTACGCCCCGGGGGCCGCGCCCTGCGGTGCGGTCACCGACCAGGACGTACTCAGCGACTTGCCCGTACCCAGGGCGCTCGCGGTCGAGGGCGAGGTCGCCTTGATCCGCCAGCCGGAGGGTCCGGCGAAGGTGGCGGACACCTTCTGTGCGGGGGTGCGGCCGAGGTTGGTGACCTTCGACGTCAGCTTCTGCGGCTTGCCCGCCTCCACCAACGGGGCGCCGTCCAGGCCGAGTTCGACCGCGGGCGGATTCTTGGCCCACTTGCCGTCCGCCGCGACGCGCAGCAGTACGGTGCCGTGCGCGGGGACGGTCGCCGAGATCTTGCCCGCCGTGTTGTAGCTCTTGTGCTGCCACAGGTCGCGCAGGGTGTACCCGTCCGCGTCCGGGAGGCCGACGGCCTTCGCCGACGTGGCGATCGACTGGGCGGTGCCCGTCTCGTTGAAGAGCGCGACCGTCCGGCTGCCGTCCTTCATCTCCTTGGCGACGACCCAGCGGCCGCCCTCCGACGAGAGCACCTCGCCCTGTCTGCCCAGTGGGTCCTGGTCGACGGCGATGACTTCCTTGTTGCCGATGATCTCGAAGGTCTCGGGTGTGGCCTTGCGCAGGTCGGAGCCGATGAGCAGGGGAGAAGCCATGATCGACCACATCGAGAAGTGCGTGCGGTACTCGGTGTCCGTCATGCCGCCGTTGCCGACCTCGAGCATGTCCGGGTCGTTCCAGTGACCCGGGCCCGCGTGCTGGGCGAGCGGCAGGTTCTGCTTCATGATCGACAGCATCGAGGACCAGTTGTCGCTGATGTCGCCGGTGGTGCGCCACAGGTGCCCTACGTCGGCGGCCCACTCCCAGGGCTTGTTCTCGCCCCACTCGCAGATGCTGTAGACGATGGGGCGGCCGGTGGCCTTCAGCGCGTCGCGCATGGTGTTGTACCGCTTCTTGGCGTCGACACCTTGGTTGTTGCAGTTGTCGTACTTGAGGTAGTCGACGCCCCAGTCGGCGAACTGCTGGGCGTCGCTGACCTCATGGCCGAGTGCTCCGGGGAAGCCGATGTCGCTGCAGGTCTTGGTGCCGGCGCTGGTGTAGATGCCGAGCTTGAGCCCCTTGGCGTGGACGTAGTCGGCAACTCCCTTGATTCCATTGGGGAATCGCTTGGGGTCGGGCACCAGTTCGCCGTTCGCGTCCCGCTCGGGCAGCGCCCAGCAGTCGTCGAGATTGACGTACTGATAGCCGGCCTCCTTGAGGCCCTTCTCGACGAAGATGTCCGCGATTCCCTTGACCATCGCCTCGTCGAACTCGGCCCTGCAATGGGTGGAGTTCCAGTTGTTGAAGCCCATGGGCGGGGTGAGGGCGAGATCGTCGGGGAGCTTCGCCCCGGAGGTGGCGGGCCTCTCGGCCGTGCTCCGGCTGCCCGTGTCACGCGCGCCGCTGGTGTCATTCGCGCTGCCCGTGTCGCGCGCCGCCGCCGGTGCCGCGAGCCCTGCGGCACACAGCAGCGCGGCGGCCAGTGACCCGACGACTCTTCGACGCGCTGTGCGGGGTGAGATGTGACGCATCGTTACATTCCTCCGTACTCGCAGAAGTTGGGGGACTGCATGTACGTGTCAGAGGTGCGCGCTTACGGTAGGCCGTGTTGGACTCTGTTGGAAGAGGAGCCGTAACGGTTCGAGCACCCGGACGCCGAAACCCTTGACTGCGGTGGCGCTTGGGAGTGGGATCCAACCCTTGCGTTCGGTTGTGTTCGTTTGCACCCCTTGGAGGGGGACATGGCACAGTCATCGTTCATGGGTCCTGCCACGCCTCGAAGCATGTCAGGACATCGGATGTCACGGCGGAATGTCCTGCGCGGTGCGGCCGTCGGCGCCGGAGCGGTCACCCTTCCGGCCCTGCTCACGGCCTGTGGCGATGGCCCGGGCGGCAACAAGAACGAAGTCACGATGGGCTCCAATTCATCGGACGCCGTTCCCAAGAAGGCGTTCGCCGCCGCCTTCGACGCCTATGAGAAGAAGTCCGGGAAGACCGTCAAGGTCAACACGACAGAGCACAACGAGTTCCAGCAGAACATCACGCGCTATCTGCAGGGCACGCCCGACGACGTCTTCATGTGGTTCGCGGGCTATCGCATGCAGTACTTCGCGGAGAAGGGCCTGCTGATCGACATCAGCGACGTATGGAAGGGCTTCAAGGGCTTCTCCGACGCGTTGCGTGAGCAGTCCACACACGAAGGCAAGCAGTACTTCGTGCCGTATTACTACTACCCATGGGCCGTCTTCCACCGCAAGAGCCTCTTTGAGAAACAGGGCTACGAACAGGCCAAGACCTGGGACCAGTTCATCGCGCTCGCCAAGAAGATGAGCAAGGACGGCATACCGGTCGCCTTCTGCGACAAGGACGGCTGGCCCGCCATGGGCACCTTCGACTACATCAACATGCGCTTGAACGGATACGAGTTCCACAAGAGCCTGATGGCCGGCGAGGAAGCCTGGACCGACACGAAGGTCAAGAAGGTCTTCGACCTGTGGCGCGAACTCATGCCGTACTACCAGAAGGGCGCGCTCGGCCGCACCTGGGAAGAGGCGGGCCAGGGACTGCAGCAGCGCAAGACGGCCATGGCCGTCTTCGGCATGCCGCACCCCGGCCAGCAGTTCCCGGCGAACGAACGCGACGACATCGACTTCTTCGCCTTCCCCGAGATCGATCCGGCGCACGGGCAGGACGCCGTGGAAGCGCCGATCGACGGATTCCTGGTGGCGAAGAAATCGAAGAACGTCGACGGCGCCAAGGAACTCCTGAAGTGGCTCGGGACACCGAGGGCCGAGGACATCTATCTCGCGGGCGACCCCAACAACGTCGCGGTCAATGAGGGCGCCGACACCAGCAAGTACAGCCCACTGCAGAAGAAATCGGCCGAACTCGTCGCCGGGGCCGAACAGATCTCGCAGTTCCTCGACCGGGACACCCGGCCCGACTTCGCGCAGACCGTCATGATCAAGGCGCTGCAGGACTTCATCGACAATCCCAAGGACGTCGACGGCCTGGTCAACAGCATCGAGCGCCAGAAGAAGGACATCTTCTCGTCGGACGTCAGCTGAGTAGCGAGGGATCGCGCCCGTGCCGCAGAAAACCGCGCGGCGCGCCGGACGGCGAGGACCACGGCGCTTCTCGCGCCGTGACATCGCCGTGCTCGGCGTGCTACTGGGAATTCCCGTCCTCCTTGACATCTTCATCATATGGGGCCCGACCCTGGCCTCCGTCGGCCTGTCCTTCACGTCGTGGGACGGCATAGGCGACATCCAGTGGGTGGGCGGAAAGAACTACGAGAACCTGGTCGACAACTACCCGGCGTTCTGGCCCGCCGTCCGCCACAACCTGCTGTGGATCGCCTTCCTCGGCCTGGTGGCAACGCCGTTCGGCCTGCTCCTCGCGGTGGTCATCGACCGCGGAGTCCGCTTCAGCCGTTTCTACCAGTCCGTGCTCTACATGCCGGTGGTGCTCTCGCTCGCCGTGGTCGGCTTCATGGCCCAGCTGATCCTCGGCACCGACCAGGGCGTGATCAACACCATCCTCAACAACCAGAACGACCCGATCGACTGGCTCGGGAACTCCGACATCAACATCTGGATGATGATGCTGGCGGCGAGCTGGCGGCACACGGGCTACGTCATGATCCTTTACCTGGCCGGCCTTAAATCCGTAGACCCGGCCCTGAAAGAAGCAGCACAGATAGACGGCGCGAACGCCCGCCAGACGTTCTTCCGCGTCGTCTTCCCGACACTCCGCCCCGTGAATGTGATCGTCGGCGTCATCACGGTCATCGAGGCCCTGCGTGCCTTCGACATCGTCTACGCGGTCAACAAGGGCCGCAACGGCCTTGAACTGCTCTCCGTACTCATCACCGACAACATCATCGGCGAGGCGAGCCGCATCGGATTCGGCTCGGCCATCGCGGTCGTACTCCTGACCGTCTCGCTCGGATTCATCGTGACGTTCCTGGTCCAAGAGCTGCGAGGTGCGCGCGACCGATGACCGCCGACATCCACACCACGCCGCGCTCCACCGCATCCGCGCCGCTCACAAAGAAGCAGAGCGGCCGAGGCCGCCGCCCCGGCCGTTTCGGGATCCACATCTTCCTGATGGCGGTGACCCTGGGCTTCCTTGCGCCACTGCTCCTGGCGGTCTATGCCTCCTTGCGCCCGTACGAGGAAACGGCGAAGCACGGCTATTTCTCGTTCCCGAAGAGCCTGTCGTTCGACTACTACCGCCAGGCCTACAGCGATTCCGGCATGGGCAAGTACTTCACCAACACCTTGCTCATCGCGGTCCCGGCGGTCCTCGTCACGCTCTTCCTCGCGTCGTTCGTGGCATTCGCCGTCTCCCGCCTGCGCATCCGCGGGGGAATGATCCTGCTGATGTTCTTCACGGCGGGAAACCTGCTGCCGCCACAGGTGCTCGTAACCCCCCTCTACGTCCTCTTCCTGAAAATCCCCCTTCCCTGGTGGATGTCCGACTCCCTCACCCTGTACGACTCGTACTGGGCGATCATCATCGTCAACATCGGCTTCCAGGTGGGCTTCTGCGTCTTCGTGCTCTCCAATTTCATGCGGACGCTGCCGCAGGAAATCCTGGAGGCGGCGATCGTGGACGGCGCGGGGGTATGGACCCAGTTCTGGCGCATCACACTGCCGTTGTGCCGCCCCGCGCTGGCAGCGCTCGGCACACTGGAATTCACCTGGATCTACAACGACTTCCTCTGGGCCCTGATCTTCATCTCGAACCCCGACAAACTCCCGATCACGTCATCCCTGAACAACCTGCGGGGCCAGTTCTTCACGGACTACAACCTCCTGGCGGCAGGCTCGGTCCTGGTGGCCCTGCCCACGGTCCTGGTCTTCCTGTTGCTGCAGCGGCACTTCATCGCGGGGTTGACGTTGGGGTCGAGCAAGGGGTGAGCACCCGTGCCGCTCTGCCAGGGCAGAGCCGGTTACAGGGTGGTGAGGTGGCGTAGTTCCTGGACCAGTGGGGGCTGGGGGAGGGGGACGTTGCCGAGGTCGGGGTGGTTGCTTTGGGTGATGTGGTTGCGGAGTTGATCGATGAGGGGCGGGTTGAGGAGGGGGGCGGTCGCACGGTCTCCGCAGAGATAGGTGGGTTCGAAGTGGTGGCGGATGAGTTGGCGCCCCCAGTGGTCGGCATCGTGGTACTCGCCGGTCTGCGCGTGCTCAAGGAAGAGGCAGTACTCGGCGATGGGGTGGCCGGCGCCGGCGGCGAAGCGCCACCAGAAGCGGGCGCCTTCGGTGTCGTCGGCCAGGTGGAGCAGGCAGGCGAAGACCAGGGCGCCGGTTTTGTCGGCGTACTGGGCAGTGATGAAGTCGCTCACGTGCCGGTCCACGTCGGGGCCGAAGAGAATGAGCAGGCTGACCGCGTTCAGGTCCCACCAGGCATTGTCGGCGTCGGGGGCACGGTCGGCACCGGGCTCCGTCCATACAGGCGTCCATGCGGGCACGGAAGGGGCGGTGGCGCTGCGCTGGCGGGTCGCTTGGCGCTGGCGTAGCCGGGTTTCGGCGGCGGCGATGTCGTAGTTGTCGTAGCGGTCGTGGGTGCGGGCCTTGCCCAGAAGGTCGTCGATGGTGCGGCGGTGGTCGGGCTGTGTGGTGCTCATGGGGTGCTCTTCCCGTGGCTGATGGCCGGGCGGTGGAGATTCAACAGTTGAGCGAGGCGGCGGCGCCCCTGGCTGAGCTGGGAGCGGACGGTGGCCCCGTCGTTGCCCATCAGTGCGGCGGCTCCTGCGGAGGTGTAGCCCATGCCGTAGTAGAGGAGAATCGCGTCCCGTTGACGCTCGCTGAGACGGGCCACGGCACCGTACAGCGCGATCGTGTCGGTCAGAGCATCAAAGGGGTCCTCGGCGCTGCCGATGTTCAGGGCGGCTTCGAAGGCGGCGGTGTCCATCGGTTCGGGTCGGCGTCGGCGCTTGCGTCGCATGTCGATGATGCGGCGCTTCAGGATTGTCCAGGCGTAGCCCTTGAGGTTCTCCATCTCCAGCATGTGCAGCCAGCGGTCCATGACCTGGTCGAAGGTCAGGTCGACAGCTTCTTCGGCGTCGGCGTCGGAGCTGAGCTGGAGGTACGCATAGCGCATGTAGTCCTGGCGGTGCTGCTGGTGAAAGGCCCAGTAGGCCATCTGTGCGGCGGGGTCCCACTGGTCGATGGGGACCGCGCGCGGCACGCCGACTGCTCCGCCGGTCTCATCGGGCCCACTGTCGGTGTTCATGGCGTGTCCTGCGGTATGTCGCTGGAGCGCACCGGTGGGCTGTTGCGGGTGGAACTGGTCAAGTTGGTGATGCCGACGCGGACGCCGGCGGTCAGGATCCGGCGGCTGCCTCGGATGACATCCGGGCCGAACACCCTTATGACGAGCGCGATCTGTACGAGCCACGCTGCAGCACTCTGCTGCACGGGGTCCTCCCCTGTACCTGTTGCAGTTGGGTGTCGCGATTCCCCGCTCGCAGCACCGAAGACACCATGCGCGCCTCTATCTGTATGGCGGCGTAGCGGCCCCGAACGTGCAGACGAAATGCAGAGAATATTACGTTCAGTAAAGGCCAAGTCACGTCACGTTCGATCGAGTTGCGACATCCAGGCTGTACTTCGCGGTCTCCGTGCCGCTCGTCTTCACGTATTCACGTACGCGACGGTGTCGGAGGGGGAGAGGGTGCGGAGCTGGGAGCTACTGCTCGACGTCGCGGTAGCTGGCACGGCCAGGAGGGCCGGACCTGACAGATGAATGAAGGAAATGCCCTCGCGCCGCACATGCTCAAATCAGCCGACCGGAGGGCGCGTTCGCACGCCACACCGGTGTGCTCCGTGCACCGTGACGCCGCGGCATACGGTCCGGTGACGGCTCCTCATTAGGGTCGGCCGGGCCCGGTGACCGCGAGCGACCCGCTCGGACGCGGCTCCGGAAGTGTCTGGGGGAGGGCAGACCTGTGGCCGATGCCGATGCCGGTGCCGAAGCCGAAGTCATCGTCCAACTCCGTGCGTTGGCGCGTCCCGCGAAGGCCGGGACTGCGGACGTCCTTGACGTCCGGCGCCTGCTGGAGCGGCGCTTCGGCGTCACGGCGGAGCCGTTGCACCCCGGTGTCGGCGACCCCGCCCTCATCGGATGGCAACGGGTCGCCGTCCCCGCCGGCGTGGATGCCGAGGCCGTCGCCACGGCTCTGCGCGACCACCCGGCAGTCGAGGCCGCCTATGTGAAACCACCGGCGGACCTTCCGTAACGTGGTGAAGGAGTCAGCTGTGCCACAGCGATCAGGTGCGGGGAACAGCCGGGGGGACAACCGCCCGGCTCCAGGATTCGAACCACCCTTCGGACGCCCTGAGTTGGTGTGCGTCACGCGCGCCGACGCCGGGGTACGCATCACCCCGACCGGCGCGACCGCCGCGTCGGACATCTCCGTCAGCGCTCTCGACGCCGTGGCGGCCCAGGAGGACGTCACCATCAGGCCGCTCTTCGGCGCCGACCAGGAGAGGCTGCGGGCCCAGGCGGAGACGGCCGCGGTGGGCGCCGGAGCCGACGACGCCACGATGGAGATCCTCGACAGGATGGCGCTCTTCTTCCACGTCGACGCGCCGGCCGACCAGTTGGACGAGCTGGCCGAGCGGCTCCGCGCGTCGGACGCCGTGGAGGGCGCCTACGTCAAGCCCGCTGCCGCCCTCGCCGTCCCCGAGGTCGTACCGAAGAAGAAGGAGAGCAAGGAGAGCGAGGAGAGCAAGGAGAGCGAGGAGGCCGAGCTCTCACCGCTCAACCTCATGCAGCCCTCGGGCGCCGACGCGCCGCCCGTGACCCCGGACTTCACCGTCCGACAGGGCTATCTCGACGCGGCTCCGGGTGGCGTCGACGCCCGCTACGCGTGGACACAGCCGGGCGGGCGCGGTGCCGGCGTGCGGGTGATCGACTGCGAGTGGGGCTGGCGCTTCACGCATGAGGACCTGCGGCTGAACCAGGGCGGCATCGTCTCCGGCACCGGGAGCACGGACACCAACCACGGCACCGCCGTGCTCGGCGAAATCGGCGGCGACGTCAACGCGTTCGGGATCACCGGGATCGCGCCGGACGCGGTCACCAGTGCCTCCGCCTTCTCGATCCCCACGGCCACGGCGATCCGGAACGCCGCCGACCGTCTGGGCCCCGGCGACATCATCCTGCTGGAGATCCACCGCGCGGGGCCGCACGCGACCGGCGTAGGTCAGGTGGGGTACATCGCCGTCGAGTGGTGGCCGGACGACTATCTGGCCATCCGCTACGCCGTCAACAAGGGCATCACCGTCGTCGAGGCCGCGGGCAACGGCGCGGAGGACCTGGACCACGCCGACTACGACACCCCGAGGGCGGGCTTCCCCTCCTGGTGGCGCAACCCCTTCCGGCGCACCGCGCTGGACGCCGGCGCCGTGATCGTCGGTGCCGGGGCGCCGCCGCCCGGCACCCACGGCCGCCAGCACGGCCCTGACCGGTCCCGCCTCGACTTCTCCAACTACGGCGCCTGCGTGGACGCGCAGGGCTGGGGACGCGAGGTGACCACCACCGGATACGGCGACCTCCAGGCGGGCACCAATCCGGACTTCTGGTACACGGACCAGTTCAGCGGCACGTCCAGCGCCTCGCCGATCGTCGTGGGTGCGCTGGCGAGCACTCAGGGCGTCCTGCGCGCCGGCGGCCGCATCCCGCTGTCACCCTCGCGGGCCCGGCAGCTGCTGCGCGCCACCGGCTCACCGCAGCAGGACGCGCCCGGCCGCCCGGCGACCCAGCGCATCGGCAGGCGGCCCGACCTGCGGCAGCTCATCCCGGCGGCCCTCCAGACGAACAGCTGGGTCGGCGTCCAGTTCCGCGGCACCCTCGCGGGGAACCGCACCGGCCGCTGGTTCACCTTCAACTGGCCCGCCCACTGGCACGTGGTGTGGACGGTCGTCCCGACCAGTCCGCGCACGGGCGCCCCGCAGATCGGCTGGAAGGTCCGGGTCGAGCGGGCCAACGACACGTACGCGACGTACTGGATCGACGTGACGAACCTCGTGGCCGACTCGGTCGACTTCGAGGCCCGGTTCGCGGTTCTCGGATGGTGAGAGGAAAACGACGATGCGCGTAGGCACACAGTTCACCGGAACACTCAACCCCGGGCAGACCGGGCGCTGGTTCACCTTCAACTGGCCGCAGGGCTGGCACGTCATCTGGTACTTCATGCCGACGACACCGCAGACGGGCAGCCCGCAGATCGAGTGGGAGACCGAGGTCGAACGGGCCACGGCCACGACGGTCACGTACTGGCTGACGGTGAAGAACATCGGCAGCACCCAGATGAACTTCGAAGGCCGGTACGCGGTTCTCAACTAGGCGGGGGAAGCCCATGAAGGTGCATGTCACGATCTCGGAGGACGCGGGCGCGGCCCCGGCAGCCGCGTCGGAGCGGCAGCTCTCCGTGGCGCGGGAGACCGCCGCCGCGGGCGCCGTGGACGCCGGGCCCGCCTCGGCGGCGGGGGCCGAGCAGGGCCCGGCAGGGTCCGTGACGGACGGCGGCGAGTCCCCGGGCTGGCTCGCCGAACTCGTCCGGCTCGCCGACGCCGGAGAGGTGGCCCGCCCCGGTGAGGAGCCGCAGGAGACCCGAGGGTCCACGGCGCGAGGGCCCTCGGAGGGACCGGTCATGGAGGCAGGGAGCGCGGGGCCGGCTCCGGGCTGAGCGGTCATCGCCGGTCCGCGTCGAGGGGTCGTGCGGGCGGTACCGGAGGGTGACGAGCGGGGGCCGTCGCGGATCACGCGGCGGCCCTGGCGTCCGTAACGACAACGAGCGCCATGCGAACGGCACCGCGAGCGCGCGGCCGTCCGCATGATGCACTCCGTGTCACGGGCCGTCATGTCCCGCACCGAACAGCGGGATTGAGATCGTCGGACGGTGCACACCGACCATCTCCAGCAGACGGAGCGCTCCGCATGAAAGCCCCGAAGTACGCGCGTGACATTCCCGGCCTGTGCTGGGACGAGAGGCCCGGTGATGTCCTTCACTGCACCCTTGGGCAGGATCACGCAGGCGACCACTTCCACGCGTACACCAGAACCAGGTGGCCCAACCGTGCACGCGCCGCCCGGGCCGCGACGGAGCGCAGGTGAGGGCATGTCAGGAGGGTGGGGCGACCCGGGTGACCGGCGCGACCTGGTCCTTCTCGGTGGCGACGGCGCCGGCGGAGACGAGCGTGGCAGCGGCGAGGCTGCCCCAGAGCGCGGCCGGGCCATGGGGTGCGAGCGCGGTGATGGCCATGGGGGAGACGGCCAGGCCGAAGCCCGTGGAGAGCTGGAAGCGGGCGAGTGCGCGTCCGAGGACATGGGCAGGTGCGAGGGCGGCGACGAGCGCGGTGGCGCTTCCGGCGTAGACGATCTCACCGATGGTGCAGACGACGGACACCGCGGCGACGGCGGGGGCGCCCCAGCCGTGTCCCAGTGAGGTGGCCGCGAGGAAGCCGAGGTAGGACGCGGTGAGCACCACGCCGGAGAGAGCCAGCACGGTCCGCCGGGAGAAGCGGGCCATCAGGACGGTGACCGGCACCTGGAGGGTGACCACCAGCACGGTGTTCGCCACGAAGATGGCCGCCGACCACATCGGGGACGCGTGCAACTGTGTCACCAGGATGAGGGGGAGCGCGATTTCGGGGACGTTGAGGCAGAAGACGTAGATCACGTTGGCGGACAGGAGCGCGCGCATCCGGGGTGCGGGACCGGTCTCCCCGTCCAAGTCCTCGGCCCGGGTGGCGGCCGGATGCGCGTGCAGGTGGACCGACCATGCCAAGGCCGCCGCCGTGAGGTACGCGAGCCCGGTGACGACTGCCAATGCCTGCAACGCGGTGGTGCCGCCCGCCAGGCAGGCGGTGGCGATGAGCGCGCCCACGCCCATGCCGGCGTTGCGCAGGGCGCGGCCTGCCGCGAGAGCGGTGTCGCGTTCCCGGCCGTGGGCCACCGTGGCGACGAGAGCCGCGTGGGCGGCCGGCCACGCCTGGTTGCCGACGCCGAGGAGGAGCGCCGCCGTCGCGAACAGCCAGACGTGTCCCGCCGGGGTGGCGAGCAGCAGCGCCACGCCCGCCACCCGCACCAGCATCGACGCCGCCACGACCGTGCTGCGCGCACCTCGGTCCAGCCACCGGCCCACCGCGGGCATGCACACGAGTCCCGTGACGACGCCGACCGTCATGGCGATGCCGGTGGCCGGTGCGGACAGCCTCAGCACCGCCACTCCGTAGAGCAGCAGAAAGGGCCGCAGCAGGCCGGTGCCGAGTGCGTCCACGGCCAGGGCGACGGCATAGCGCGGGCCTCCGGAGGCACGGACGAGAGTGCGGGGGCGGATCTTGGTGGCGGTTGGCATTGGCGTTGGCATGGCGACAACGGTGCGTTCGGCCGCCGGTCCGGCCACGTCGGTTGACGGACTCCGTCAATCGACGCCTTCGCGGGCCGTCCCGTCAGCGATGATGCGGGGATGACGCTGAGGATCGACATCAGGGGGCTGCCGTCCGAGCGGCTGCGGTTCGCCGCGTCTCCGCTGGCCGAACTGACCGCGATGCTGCACGTGCTGGCCGAACCGGGGCACCATCCGCAGCTCGCCGGCTGGGCAGCGGATGTCTGGGCCGGGCTGCGGCCCGAGCTGGCCGAGCGGTTGCGGGAGGCGGAGTTCCTCTGGCGTTCCTCGCAGGCCGACTTCCTGGTCCCCGCCCGCCCCCGGCCGACCCTCGCCGAGGAGCTGGACGACGTGGACCGGATCGACGACGAGACGTATGTGACCGCCGCGCTCGTCACCACGTGCGGCAGGACCCGGGCCCACTTCGCCACCGTGTCGCCGCTGACCGACCCGACCGCGCGCGAGCGGGCCCTGGACCTGGCCCAGGCCCGGGGCCCGCTGCAAGAGGCCTTCGCGGAACGGCTGCTCGACGACCCGGCCGCCGTACGGGCACGGTTGCGCCACACCCTCGAACAGTGCGCCGAGGCCTTCTTCGACGCCGCCTGGGCGGGCATCGTCGTGCGGCTCGCCGCCGACCTGCGTCTGAAGAACGACCTGTTGAAGCGCCAGGGCATCGGGGCGGCACTCGCATCGGTCTCCGACGCGGTCTCCCTCACACCGGACGGCGTCTGCGTCGTCGTGGACAAGCTGCAGGACAAGGCGACCGCCGCCCACGGCGTCGGGGTCACCTTCATCCCCAGTGTCTACGGCCGCCCGCACCTGGTGGCGGTCCACTCCCCGGGGTGGCAGCCGGTGGTGCAGTACCCCGTGGCCGAGCCGAGCCCGTCGGAGCCGGTGTCGCTCGAGACGGTCACGCTGCGCCTCGAGGCCCTGTCGCATCCCGTACGGCTGCGGCTGCTTCGCACCCTGGCCCGCGGCCCGCACACCACCCGCGAGCTGGCCCATGCCTGGGAACTCTCGCCTCCGGAGGTCTCCCGTCACCTCGCCGTTCTGCGCCGCGCGGACCTGCTCACGGACCGGCGGGACGGTCGTTACGTGCGCTACACGCTCAAGCTTCCCGATCTGACGGCACTGGGCGGCGACCTGCTGGCGGCCGTACTGCGTTGAGGCAGCCCTCGGTTCACACGGGGTGTGAACGGAATGCATATATGCATCGTGCGCGGCTACTCCCCACAACGGCGTACACAGGGCAGGCTGGTGATGCTGCCCGGACCCCGCAGCACCCCTGCCCCGCCCCAGTGGAGAATTCGCCACCCTGCCGGGCGGGCTCAGTCCTTCTCCAGCGCCCTCTCCAGCGCCTCCTCCAGCGAAGGAACCGGTGACAGTACGGGAGTGAGGCCCGTGAGGCGCAGGACGCGGAGCGTCAGGTGGTGCGTGCAGACCACGGCGAGGCGAGCGCCCCTCGCGGTCGTCCGGCGGTGCGCGCGGACCAGCAGGGCGACACCGGAGCAGTCGAAGAACGTGGTCCGGGTCAGGTCGATGACCACGGTTGTCGCGGTTCCACCGGTGATGGGGTCGAGGAGCGGGGCCATTTTCTGGTAGGCCAACAGGTCGATCTCACCGTGCAGTTCGATGACGACCGCGCCGTCATGGCCGTAAACGCGCGGCTGTTGGGTGGAGTCCTCGAAGGCGAATTCGTTCAGTGCATCGAGTCGCACGTGTCCCCCCAGGGTTGACGTCGCCCGGTCCTCGCGGCAGCAGAGTGCACCGAAGGAGCCGGATTCAGGAGGTCACCAGGGGCTGGGGCGCCAGGCGGATCACGCTAGCGGGGGAGGGCGTCCCCTGGAGTGAGGGAACGATTCATGCACGGTGACTGCCACCCGATGGGGTGAAGTGGGTGCGAATCACTTGACATGTCGTGGCGCCTTTAGGCCTGGGCGATGACCGCCTCATCAGGGCCTGGTTTCCGTGGCAGGGTGTTGCGGGCAAGCCACAGGGGGCCAACAGAAGAGGGGGAACCGTGATCGTCTGGATCAACGGCGCGTTCGGTGCGGGCAAGACCGGCGCCGCACGGGAACTGATCGAGCTGATCCCGAACAGCACACTCTTCGACCCCGAGGTCATCGGCGGCGGACTGCCCGACCTGCTGCCGCCCAAGCGCCTCGCCGAGGTGAGCGACTTCCAGGATCTGCCGATCTGGCGGCGGCTCGTCGTGGACACCGCGGCGGCCCTGCTCGCCGAGGTCGGCGGCGTCCTCGTGGTGCCCATGACCCTGCTGCGGCAGGACTACCGTGACGAGATCTTCGGCGGCCTCGCCTCGCGCAGGATCGCCGTACGACACGTCGTCCTCGCCCCGGATGAAACGATCCTGCGCCAACGCATATCCGCCCGCCCCGTCCCGGACCTCCCGGACGGCGAGATGCGTGTGCGGCAGTGGTCGTTCGACCACATCGAGCCCTACCGCGCCGCACTCGCGGGCTGGCTCGGCACCGACGCCCACCGCATCGACACCGGAGCGCTCACCCCGTACGAGACCGCCGAGCGCATCGCCGACGCCGTACGCACCGGGGCCGCGTCCGTCTGCGACATCGTGCAGACCCCGGAGCCCACCGCGGAGACGCTGGCCGCCGGGGTGCTGCTCTTCGACGAGCAGGACCGGGTGCTGCTCGTCGACCCGACGTACAAGGCCGGCTGGGAGTTCCCCGGCGGCGTCGTCGAACCGGGCGAGGCGCCCGCGCGCGCGGGCATGCGCGAGGTGGCCGAGGAGACCGGCATCCAACTGACCGAAGCCCCGCGGCTCCTGGTCGTCGACTGGGAGCCGCCCACACCGCCCGGCTACGGAGGGATGCGGTTCCTCTTCGACGGCGGCAGCCTCGACAGCGGCGAGGCCCGGCAGCTGCTCCTGCCAGGACCCGAACTCCGCGCCTGCCGCTTCGTCACCGAGGAAGAGGCGGCCCGGCTCCTGCCCCCCGTGCGCTACGAACGGCTGCGCTGGGCCCTGCGCGCACGGGAGCGCGGGGTCGCCCTGTACCTGGAGGCGGGAGTCCCGGTCGGCCCCCAGTAACCGTCGGCGACCCCCGGCGTCAGCCCGGGTCGTACCCGTCGACGGCGGCGAGCAGGATGACGCCGCCGCCGAAGCGTCGGTGGCTCAGCTCGCCGCGTACTTCTGGAGGAACAGCGCCTCCGCGACCGAGAGCCGCTCCAACTCCTGGGGGGAGACGCTCTCGTCGACCGCGTGGATCTGCGCCTCGGGCTCGCTCAGACCGATCAGGAGGATCTCCGCACGGGGGTAGAGCGCGGCGAGGGTGTTGCACAGCGGGATCGAGCCGCCCTGCCCCGCGTACTGCATCTCCTCGCCCGGGTACGCCTCGCCCATCGCCTCCGCCATCGCCGCGTACGCCGGGCTCGTGGTGTCCGCGCGGAACGGCTGGCCCTGCCCGATCTGCTCGGTGGTCACCTGCGCACCCCACGGCGTGTGCGCCTCCACGTGCGCCTGCAGCAGCTTGGTGGCCTCGGCCGCGTCCACGCCCGGCGGAACCCGCAGGCTGATCAGCGCCCGCGCGGCCGCCTGCACGGACGGCGTCGCGCCGACCACGGGCGGGCAGTCGATGCCGAGCACCGTCACCGCGGGGCGCGCCCAGATGCGGTCGGCGACGGTGCCCTTGCCGACCAGGCGGACGCCGTCGAGGACCTTGGCGTCCTTGCGGAACGTGTCCTCTTCGTACTGAAGCCCGTCCCACACCTCGTCGCCCGTGAGCCCGTCGACCGTCGTCGAGCCGTCCTCCGCGCGCAGCGAGTCGAGGACGCGCACCAGCGCGGCGAGGGCGTCCGGGGCCGCGCCGCCGAACTGTCCCGAGTGCAGATTGCCCTCAAGAGTGTCGACACGGACGCGTACGAGGGTCATGCCGCGGAGTGTCGCGGTGACCGTGGGCAGGCCCACCCGGAAGTTGCCCGCGTCGCCGATGACGATCGTGTCCGCCGTCAGCAGGTCGGGGTGCTCCTCGGCGTACCGCTCAAGGCCGCCTGTGCCCTGCTCCTCGGAACCCTCGGCGATCACCTTGACGGTCACCGGGACGCCGCCGTTCGCCTTCAGGGCGCGCAGCGCGAGCAGGTGCATGAGGACGCCGCCCTTGCAGTCGGCGCTGCCGCGTCCGTACCAGCGTCCTTCGCGCTCCGTCAGCTCGAACGGCGGGCTGGTCCACGCCGTCTCGTCGAGCGGCGGCTGCACGTCGTAGTGCGCGTAGAGCAGCACCGTGGGAGCGCCCTCGGGGCCCGGCAGCAGGCCGTACACCGACTGGGTGCCGTCCGGGGTGTCGAGCAGGGCCACGTCCTGGAACCCCTCGGCGCGCAGCGCGTCCGCCACCCAGTTCGCGGCGGCCTCGCTCTCGCTCCTGGGGAACTGATCGAAGTCCGCCACCGACTTGAAGGCCACCAGTTCAGTGAGCTCCGCCTTCGCCTTCGGCATGAGTGAGGCGACGGTCTCGGCGATCGGATCCGGCGACATGGGCACGCTCCTCGTAGGTGCGACGTTGTACGTATGCGGGTGTGGTGATCCTCCCACAGGAGGGTGCCGGAGGTGCCCGCCGTAGGATGCCTTGGAAAGCGCGGCCAACAGCTGGATCGGGAGCGGTAGACCAACGTGAGCAGCGAGAACTCAGCGGACGACGCTCAGTACGTGTGGGACGTCGTCGTGGTGGGAGCAGGGCCCGCCGGGGCGTCGGCGGCCTATGCGGCAGCCGTCGCGGGACGCAGCGTCCTCATCCTGGAGAAAGCCGAACTGCCCCGGTACAAGACGTGTGGCGGCGGCATCATCGGCCCCTCGCGTGACGCGCTCCCGCCCGGGTTCGAACTGCCCTTCAGGGACCGGGTGCACGCGGTGACGTTCTCCCTGGACGGCAAGTTCTCCCGCACCCGCCGCTCGAAGCAGATGCTCTTCGGGCTCATCAACCGCCCCGAGTTCGACCAGCAACTGGTCGAGCACGCACAGAAGGCGGGCGCCGAGGTGCGCACCGGAGTCACCGTCGCGCGCGTGGAGCAGCACGGCTCCGCGGTGCCCGACCGGCGCACGGTCGCCGTGGTGCTGCAGGGCGGCGAGACGGTGCTCGCCCGCGCGGTCGTCGGGGCCGACGGCAGCGCGAGCCGCATAGGAGCACATGTCGGCGTGAAGCTCGACCAGGTGGACCTGGGGCTTGAGGCCGAGATCCCGGTGCCGCAGAGCGTCGCCGAGGACTGGGCGGGCCGGGTCCTGATCGACTGGGGCCCGATGCCGGGCAGTTACGGATGGGTGTTCCCCAAGGGCGACACGCTCACCGTCGGTGTCATCTCCGCGCGCGGCGAAGGCTCGGCCACCAAGCGGTACTTGGAGGACTTCATCGCCCGCCTCGGCCTCGCGGGCTTCGAGCCGAGCATCTCCTCCGGCCACCTGACGCGCTGCCGCAGCGACGACTCGCCGCTCTCGCGCGGCCGGGTCGTGGTGTGCGGTGACGCGGCGGGGCTGCTTGAGCCGTGGACCCGTGAGGGCATCTCCTTCGCGCTGCGCTCGGGGCGCCTCGCGGGGGAGTGGGCCGTGCGGATCGGCGAGGCGCACGACGCGGTCGACGCCCGCCGCCAGGCCCTGAACTACGCCTTCGCCGTCAAGGCGGGACTCGGCGTCGAGATGAGTGTCGGGCGGCGCATGCTCACCCTCTTCGAGCGCCGTCCGGGCGCGCTGCACGCGGCGATCACCGGGTTCCGGCCCGCGTGGAACGCGTTCGCGAGGATCACCCGTGGCTCGACGACGCTGGGCGAGCTGGTGCGGAACCATCCGCTGGCGGGACGGGCACTGAGCGCGCTCGACCGGTAGGTCACTTGGTGACGGTGACGCGGAAGACGGGGTGGTCGGCGGCGGCCGCCTCGATCTCCGCATCCGTGGACTTGGCGGTGACGCCCTTGAAGTACTGGTTGACCTCCCAGCCCCACTTCTCCAGATAGCCGCGCAGGAGCGGCAGCTTCTCGGCGTCCGCGACCTCCTCGACCGTGAACGCGCGGACCTTGCGCCCCACGCGCAGCTCGCCGCCGCCCGCCACGCGCATGTTGCGCACCCACTGCGAGTGCCCACGGGCCGAGACCAGGTACTGGCCGCCTTCGTACGTGAACGGGTTCACCGGGACGCGCTGCATCTGCCCGCTTTTGCGGCCCCGTACGGAGAGCTCGGCCGACCCCATCAGGCTGACGCCGCGCCGCGCGAGCCACCCGATCATGCTGTTGAGCCGCACGTTCAGGGGGCTGCCCTTGAGGTAGTAGGGGGCGGGGGAGCCGGAGGAGGACGCCGAGGACGAGGATGCCGAGGACGAAGACATGGTGACCGCCAGAGTCGGGAGAGGTTTCGAGAGCACTGCTCTCGCTTAAGAGCAGTGTGCACGAGATCGGTGCCCCATTTCAAGAGCAGTGCTCTCGAAAATGTGCGGTGCTCTTGAATGAGTGCGCCGATCCCGTTTTAGCGCACTGCTCCGAACCCGTGGCACACTGCCCGTATGAGTAGTGCCACCAGCGGGGCCAGGGCCCGCGCCCGAGTCGAAGTCACCGCCGCCATCAAGGACGAGGCGCGCAGACAGCTGGCCGCCGACGGCGCCGCCAAGCTCTCGCTGCGCGCCGTGGCCCGCGAGCTCGGCATGGTCTCCTCCGCCCTCTATCGCTACTTCCCCAGCCGCGACGAGCTCCTGACCGCCCTCATCATCGACGCCTATGACTCCCTCGGTGCCGCCGCCGAGGGTGCGCACGCCGAGGTCGCGTCGGCCGGACCCGTGCGGCGCTGGACGGTCGTGTGCGAGGCCGTACGGTCCTGGGCGCTCGCGCATCCTCATGAGTACGCCCTCATCTACGGCTCGCCCGTACCCGGCTACAGCGCGCCCGCCTCCACGATCGAAGCCGCGGCCCGCGTCGGGCTGCTGCTCATCGGCATCGTGCGCGACGCCCATCAGGGGCGCGGAGTCGCCGTGCGGCCGCTGCCGGGCGGGCTGCGTCCCGAGGCCGAGCGGATGGCCGCTGATCTGGCACCCGACCTGCCGCCCGCGGTGATCGCGGCGATGGTCGCGGCATGGGCCCAGCTGTTCGGGCTCGTGGGCTTCGAGGTGTTCGGGCAGTTCAACCGCGTCGTCGAGGACCGTTCGGCCTTCTTCTCCTACTCGGTCACTCAACTCGCCCATGGTGTGGGCCTGTTGGAGCAGAAGTAGCCTCCGGCCCATTGATCGGGGATGGGTGCCCTCAGGCCGCCGGCACGGGAGCCGACGTCCGCGTGGTGAGGAGCTCCGGGTCCTGGCGCAGCATCCGCTCGTGCAGGGAACGCAGCGCGGGGCCCGGGTCCGCGCCCATGGCGTCCGCGATCCGGCGCCGTGCCTCCTCGAAGGCGAGCAGCGCGTCCGAGGAACGGCCGGTGCGGTACAGGGCGTTCATCAGGAGTTCGACCGTGCGCTCGCGCAGAGGGTGGGCGGCGACGAGCCTGATCAGTTCGTGGACGTACTCGAAGGAGCGGCCGAGTTCGATCTCCCCGGCGATCCGGGCCTCCAGGACGGTCAGCCGCTTCTCGCGCCACCGGAGCCGTTCCGCCGCCAGATACGGGGCGTTGAGACCCTCCGCGAACTCGCCGCGCCACAACGCCTCGGCACGGTCGACGAGTTCGCCCGCGTGGCGCAGCTGCCCCGACTCACGCGCGGCGAGCGCCGCATCGACCAACTGCCGCCGCTCGCGCAGATCGTCGGCCACGGCGTCGGAGAGCCGGTAGCCGCTGCCGGTCCACGTCAGGGCCGGGCCGCCCGTCGTACCTGTCGCGTCCGTCGTCCCCGCCGACGCGAAGGCGCGCCGCACCCCGGAGACGTACTTCTGCACGAGATTGCGCACATGGACCGGGGGTTCGTCACCCCACACGGCGTCGACCAGGCCCTCGTACGAGAGAGGCCGCCCCTCCTGGAGGAGCAGGACCGCGAGCACGGCGCGCTGCTTCGGCGGCCCGAGCGGCACCTCCTCGGCGCCGCGCAACGCCCGCAGCGGACCCAGCAGTTCGAAGCGCATCCCCGCGGACATCCCCACACCACCCATGCGCCGAGCGTAACCCGGCACCCGCGCGCACCCGCCCGCCCGCGTTCCAGTGGATCTTCCAGCGGGCCTTCCAGTGACCCTTCCAGCGGTGGCCGCGACGGTGGCGGCACCGGATCCCGTACGGGGGGTCCCGGGAGAGAGGCAGACAGCGATGCTGACCCGGCTCGGCCGTTTCGTGGTGCGGCGCAGCCGCGCCGTACTGATCGGCGTGGTACTGGCCTTCCTCGGCCTCGGCGCCTACGGAGCCGGCGCCCAGGCCGACCTCGACCTCGCGCGCTGGGACGCGCCGGGCACCGAGTCCGTGCGCGCGGCCGACATCCTGCGCGAGGAGTACGGCACGGGGAATCCCAACCTCGCGCTCCTCGTCACGGCCCGCGACGGCGACGTCGACTCGCCGCGCACGACGGCCGCCGCGCGCCAACTGGCCGCCGAGGTGCGGGACATCCTGGGCGTCACCGATGTCAGCGCCTACTGGACCGGCAAGAGCCCGGCCCTGCGCGCCTCCGACGGCGAACGCGCCCTGATCCTCGCCCGCCTGGAGGGCAGCGCCACGGACACCCGCGAGCGGCTCGCCACCCTCTCGCCTCAACTGGCCCGCACCACACCACAGTTGACGGTCTCCGTCGGCGGCCAGGAGGAGATCTCCCGGCAGGTCGGCGAGCAGGCACGCGCCGACTTCCTGCGCGCCGAGATGATCGCCCTGCCCGCCGTCGTGCTCCTGCTGATCCTCGTCTACCGGCGCACCGTGGCGGCCCTGCTCACCGTCGGCGTCGGACTGCTCTCGGTCGTCGGCACGCTCGCAGGACTCCGGGCGATCGCGCAGGTCACCGAAGTGTCGACGTTCGCGGCGAACCTCGCACTCGTCCTGGGCCTCGGACTCGGCATCGACTACAGCCTCTTCGTCATCAACCGCTACCGCGAGGAACGGCACGCGGGGCACGCGCAGCCGCACGCCGTGGTCCGCGCGACCGCCGCGGCCGGACGCACCGTGATCTTCAGCGGGGTCACCGTGGCCGTCTCGCTCTGCGCGCTCCTTGTGTTCCCGTTCTTCTTCCTGAGCTCCTTCGCGTACGCGGGAGTACTCGTCGTCGTGACCGCGGTGGCCGGAGCGCTGCTCCTGCTGCCCGCCGCGCTCGCCCGCTGGGGCCACCGCGTGGAGCGCCCGCAGCGCACGGCCGGCGGCCTCTGGCAGCGGGTCGCGCTCGCCGCGATGCGCCGCCCGCTCGCCGCGGGCGCGGCCGTGATCGGCGTCCTGCTGTTCGCCGCGTCACCGCTGCTCGGCCTGCGGTTCGGCCTGCCGGACGAGCGGGCCCTGCCCACCGGCACCTCGTCCCGCACCACCTCCGAGACCATCCACGAGGAGTTCCCCGCCGAACCGACCGACGCCGTCCAGGTCGTGCTCCGGGAGGCGGCGAGCGCCGGGGCCACACAGCGGTACGCCGCCGAACTCTCCCGCATCCAGGGCGTGTTCGAGGTGGACGCCCCGACCGGCCGCTATCAGGACGGCCACCGCACCGGGCCCTCGGAGGTCACACCCCGAGGAGGAGGATCCCGCCTGACGCTGATCCCGACCCAGGCGGCGATGCGCGGCGACGTACCCGCCTTCGTCGGCGCCGTCCGCGACACCCCGGAACCTGCGGCCGCCCTGGTCGGCGGCTACCCGGCCGAGACCACCGACTTCCGCGCCACCCTCCTGGACCGCCTCCCGTACGCCGTCGGCCTCATCCTCGTCGCCACCTTCGCCATCCTGTTCCTGATGACCGGCAGCCTGCTCCTGCCCGCCAAGGCGACCGTGCTCAATCTGCTCAGCCTGTCGGTGATGTTCGGGTGCCTGGTATGGGTCTTCCAGGAGGGCCACCTGTCCGGGCTCCTCGGCTTCACGCCCACCGGGTCGATCGAGCCGAGCATCCCGGTGCTGATGTTCTGCGTCGCCTACGGCCTGTCGATGGACTACGAGGTGTTCATGCTGGCGCGGATCAAGGAGGAGTACGAGCGGGTCGGCGACACGGAGCGGGCGGTGGCGACCGGGATCCGGCGCAGTGCCCCGCTGATCACCGCGGCGGCCGGGATCCTCGCGCTCTCGTTCCTCACGTACGCGACCGGAGGCGTCGTTTTCCTCAAGGAACTGGGCGTCGGCACCGCCCTGACGATCCTCGTGGATGCCACCCTCATCCGCGTCGTCCTGCTGCCGGTCGCCATGCGGCTCGCGGGCCGCGCCAACTGGTGGGCGCCCGCTCCGCTGCGCCGGCTGCACCGGCGCTTCGGCCTGCACGAAGTCCCGGAGGGTGACAAGACCCCCGAGGTACTCCAGCGGGAGTACGCGTGATCGCCACGCTCGGCTGACGCCCGCCGCCCACCCCGCGGTCTAGCGTTGCCGTCATGGACGAGCAGCGCGAACACAGGCGCGGCGGTCCGCCCCTGCCCTGGGGCGGACCGCCGGCATGGCGGCAGGGGCCGCCCTGGTGGAACCGACGCGACGACGCGGGGGACGTCAGCAGGCTGCCCTGGCTGACGACGCTGGCGATCACCGTGTTCGTGCAGGTCGGCTCCAAGTACGCCGCCGAGGGCCAGCTCGACCGGCAGGACCTGGACGTCTGGGCCCGGCTCCTGCTGCTCGCGGGCACGCTCTCGCTCCTGCTGCGCCACCGCCACCCCGTCCCGGTCGCGTACTTCACGGCAGGGACAGCGCTGGTGTACCTCGGCGCCGGATATGCGTACGGCCCGGTCCTGATCACCGTCGCCGTCGGCTGCTTCGCCGCGGTCGTCTCCGGGCACCGGCGCGCGGCGTGGGGCGCCGTCGGGATGCTGTGGGCGGGACATCTCCTTGTCGCGCACTGGCTCTACAGATGGCTGCCGCCGGACGGCGACAACGCACGGACCTGGGGCGAGGAGACCGTCGTCGCCGTCTGGGTGGTCGCCATCATCGCCGTGTCCGAGCTGGCCCGCGTGCGCCGCGAGCAGTGGATGAAGGAGCGTGCCGAGCGTGCGCAGGCCGCCAAGCGGCGCGCCGACGAGGAACGCCTGCGCATGGCGCGCGAGCTGCACGACGTCCTCGCGCACAGCATCTCCGTGATCAACGTCCAGGCGGGCGTCGGCCTCGCGCTGCTCGACTCCGATCCCGAGCAGGCCCGCACCGCCCTGACCACCATCAAGGCCGCGAGCAAGGAGGCGCTCGGGGAGGTCAGGCAGGTCCTGGACACCCTGCGTACGCCCGGTGAGGCACCCCGAGCCCCGGCCCCGGGGCTCGACCGCCTGCCCGAGCTCGTGCAGCAGGCCGCAAGTACGGGACTCACCGTCGAAGTCGACACCCAGGGGACCGGCAAGAAGCTGGCGCCCGGCGTCGACCTCGCCGCCTTCCGCATCGTCCAGGAGGCCCTGACCAACGTCGTACGGCACTCCGGATCGCGGCACGCGCGCGTGCTCGTGCGGTACGAGGCCGCGGCGCTCACCCTGCGCGTGGACGACGACGGCCCTGCCACCGGCGCGGACGCGGGGGGCAGCGGCAACGGTCTTGCGGGGATGCGCGAGCGCGCCGCCGCCCTGAATGGCACGATCGAGGCGGGCTCGCGCCCGGACGGTGGATTCCGGGTCACCGCCGTACTGCCCACCCGCTCGGCACCTCAGGAGGACCAGTGATCCGCGTACTGCTCGCCGACGACCAGTCGCTGGTCAGGGCCGGTTTCAAGGCACTGCTCGACGCCCAGCGGGACATCGAGGTCGCGGGCGAGGCGGCGGACGGCGAGGAGGCGGTGCGCATGGTGCGCGAACTGCGCCCCGATGTCGTCCTGATGGACATCCGCATGCCGCTGCTCGACGGTCTCGCCGCGACCCGGAGGATCACCGACGAACCGGACCTGAACGACGTGAAGGTGGTCATGCTCACCACCTTCGAGCTGGACGAGTACGTCTTCGAGGCGATCCGCTCCGGGGCGTCGGGCTTCCTGGTCAAGGACACCGAACCCGAGGAACTGCTGCGCGCCGTCCGCGCGGTGGTCGACGGCGACGCGCTGCTCTCGCCCGGCGTGACGCGGCGTCTGATCGCCGAGTTCGCCGCCCGCTCCAAGGAGCCCACGGGCCCCGAGCCGCTCGGCGAACTCACCGAGCGGGAAAGGGAAGTGATGGCGCTGGTCGGCATCGGCCTGTCGAACGAGGAGATCGCCCGTCGTCTGGTCGTCAGCCCGCTCACCGCGAAGACCCACGTGAGCCGGACCATGGTGAAGCTGGGTGCCCGCGACCGCGCCCAACTGGTCGTCCTGGCCTACGAGTCGGGCTTGGTGCGCCCCGGCTGGCTGGGCTGACGCGCCCGCCGGTGGCGCACGAGGACCGTCACCACGGACACGACGAAGACCGCGGCGGCGGCGATCCTGCGGACCTGGTTCAGCGTGTGCCCCGAGGGCGATGACAGGCCGATGAAGTGGGCCGCCGCCGGCACGGCGAAGAAGGCGGCACCCGCGAGCGTCGTGGCGACGAAGAGCGCGAAACCGATCTCCACGGTGGCCTCGTCCCGCTGGGCCTGCGTCCTTTGCCCCATGCCCCGAGTGTCAGGGGTGCGCCTCCGGCGGGCAAGCAACTGCCCACCGGAGGACGCGTATTGATGATCGGCCCGGTCAGTCGCGGACGGCCACCCGCTCCTCGTCGGCCTCGCGCTGCACGGACTTCACGACCACGATCGTCTCCTGTGCGGGACGCCTGCGGCGGGGCCGCAGCCCGGTGAGGGTGATCAGGAGTCCGGCGACCGCGATCGCCGTGACCACGATCAGGCCGGGGCGGTAGCTGTCGAGCACGGCCTGCGGCGAGGCGTCCGCGCCGTGCGAGGCCGCGGTGATCACGGCGGTGACGACGGCGAGGAAGATCGCGCCGCCCACCTGGATCGAGGTGTTCAGGAGGCCCGACACCATGCCCTGCTCGTCGTCGTGCACGCCGTTGGTGGCCTGGATGTTGAGTGAGGGGAAGACCAGGGCGCACGCGAAACCGAGCAGGATCATGGACGGCAGGACCATGGAGGCGTACGACGGGGTGAGGCTGACGCGCAGGAACAGGACGTACGAGGCGACGAGCAGGACGAAGCCCGCCACGATGACCCGCGGTGTGCCGAACCGGTCGATCACAGAACCGACCTTCGTGGACGACAGCGCGACCAGGGCGCCCGCGGGCAGGAAGGCCAGCGCGGTCTCCAGGGCGGACCAGCCGAGCAGCGTCTGGAAGTACTGCGTGGCCAGGAACTGGAAGGAGACGTAACCGCCGAAGAACGTCATCGCGCCGATCTGCGCCCGGAGTTGGGGCCCCGAGCGCAGGACGCCGAGGCGGATCAGGGGGCTCGCGGTGCGCAGTTCGATGCGTACGAAGACGGCGAGCAGCACGGCCGCGGCGAGGAACGACAGGAGGGTGCGGGCCGAGGCCCAGCCGGCCTCCGGTGCCTCGACGACGGTGAAGACGAGCAGCAGCATCGCCGCCGTGCCGGTGACGGCGCCCGGCACGTCGTATCCGCCGACGTTCTTCTCGCGGGCGCTGCGCGGGATCAGCTTGAGTCCGGCGATCAGCGCGATGACGGCGATGGGCGCGGGCAGCAGCATCGTCAGGCGCCAGCTGGCCTCGGTGAGCAGTCCGGACAGGACGAGCCCCATGGAGAAGCCGGTGGCGGCGCAGGTGGTGTAGATGGTGAGCGCGCGGTTGCGGACCGGGCCCTCGGCGAACGTCGTGGTGATGATGGACAGACCTGCGGGCGCGGTGAACGCGGCGCTCAGGCCCTTGATGAAGCGGCTGGCGATCAGCAGCGGACCGGAGTCGACGAACCCGCCGAGGAGCGAGGCGAGGGCGAAGACGGCGAGCGCGATCAAGAAGACGCGGCGCCTGCCGAGCAGGTCGGCGGCGCGGCCACCCAGGAGCAGGAGGCCGCCGTAGCCGAGGATGTAGCCGCTGACGACCCACTGCAGGGTCGAGGTGGAGAGGTTCAGTTCGGAGCCGATGGAGGGCAGGGCGACGCCGACCATCGACACGTCGAGCGCGTCGAGGAACATCGCGGCGCAGAGCACGAGCAGTGTGCCCCACAGTCGCGGGGACCAGCGCTCCGGGGACGCGGAGACAGCTGTGAGCGGAGAAGTCATGCGGAGCACAGTACATGCGCATGCATTGAGTGCAAGTGCATTTAATTCCGATGCAACAAAGGGGGTCTTTTCTGCTACCGTGCGATGTCATGGCGGCGAAGAAGGCCGAGCAAGGGCTCGTGGACCAATGGCGCGGCATCCTCGCGGTGCACGCGCGCACCCTGTGCGAACTCGACAACGCCCTGCGTGAGCACGGCCTCGGGGCCAGCGATTTCGAAGTCCTCGACGTGCTCTCCGAGGGCGCCGCGGCGGACGGTGACTGCGCCTACCGCGTGCAGGACATCGCGGGCCGGGTGCACCTGAGCCAGAGCGCGCTGTCCCGCCTCATCGGCCGGCTGGAGAAGGACGGCCTCGTGGAGCGCGCCATGTGCAGCGAGGACCGGCGCGGGGTGCGGGTCGTGCTCACCGGCAAGGGACGCGAACTGCACGCGGAGGTGCGGCCGCTGCAGCGCGCGGTCCTCGGCCGGATGCTGGCGGAACCCGGCTCCAAGTAGCCCTGAGCGTAAGTGGCCCCGGGTGCAAGTACCCGGGTGCAAGTGCCCCGGGGCTCACACGCCCGACGTCTCGCTCCACAGGGTGCTCAGCGCGGTGTCGCCGGTGACGTGCGGGATCGGCGCGCGGTTCCACAGCGCGAGGTAGAGGTGCTCGGCGGGCCCCGAAAGCTCACACTCGGCCGGACCGTCGCCGCCCCGCTCCGTGACGGGCGGTTCCGGGGACAGGTGCACGGTCCACACGGCGTCCGCGCCCGCGTCCGTCGCCCGTACGCGCAGGACCCGGGGCTCCTGGGTGCGCACCCTGCTGCGGGCGCGCGCGTGGAACCCGCGGAGCAGCTCGTCGATCCCGTCAGCGGCGAACTCCGTACCGATCGGCGACGGCGCACCCCCGCGCGCGGACTCGGCGTCCACGCGGTGGATCGTCGTCTCGTTCGCCTGCCGCCGCGCCCAGAACGCGAGGGGGTTCGGAGCGGGCAGGAACGCCCAGCACCGCACGTCCGGCGCGGCGGCGCGCAGCGTGGCGACCAGGTCGCCGTGCGCCTGCCTGTACCAGTCGAGCAGGGCCGCGCCGTCCAGGTCCGGCGCGTCGCCGATGGGCCGCGGCGAGGTGTGCCCGTCGGCGACGAACGCCGCCGCCCAGCGATGCACCGCTCCCGTGTGTCGCAGCAGATCGCGCACGGTCCAGTCGGGGCAGGTGGTCACCTTGGCGCTCGTCCCGGCCGCTTCGGCTGCGCGGGCCAGCAACTTGCCTTCCGCGTCGAGGACTTCAAGGTGTTCGGCGATCTCCGTACCGGCAGTCTTCATACGGGGGATTGTGCCGGATGGAGTGTGCCGGATGGAGTGCGCGCGAGTACCGCCACTGCTGCGGGCGGGTCCCGGTGCGGTGGCCGGTCAGGTCGAGCGTCGCAGGAACCCGTCGACGAGTCGGTCGATGAACTCGGGCTCGATGGGTTCGCCGGTGACCAGGACGCGGTAGTAGAGCGGACCCACGAGTTGGTCGGTCTCGGCGGTCACGTCGACACTGCTGGGCAGCCTTCCGCGCTGCATGGCGCGCTCCAGCGGTAGACGGTCGCGCACGCGCTGCTCGTTGAGGAACCTGTCCCGGAAGTCCTCGGCGAAGACGGGGTCATGCTGTGCCTGTGCGATCAGGGCCCGGAAGACGGCTCCCGAGTCGGACTGGCTCAGGAATTGCGCCAGTTGGCGCAGATAGGAGCGCAAGTCCTCGGTCAGGTCACCCAGATCGGCCGGTGTCAGCTCCTCGGTCGCGTCCTGCAGGAAGGCGTCCATGAGGACTGCGGTCTTGGATTTCCACCAGCGGTACACGGTCTGCTTGGCCACGCCGGCGCGCGCCGCGATGCCCTCGATCGTGACGCCGGCATAGCCCTTCTCGGCCAGCAGGTCGTCGGCCGCCTCGAGCACCGCCTGCCTGGCCGCAGCGCTGCGTCCGTGCCGGTTGCCGTGATGCCGCCCTGCGGACGAGCCAGTGATGGCCTCGTCGCCTTGTACCGCGCGTCCCATTAGCGCCTCCCTGGGGTACAGGGTAGAAGCTCTAGATTAAACGCAACGTTGCGTCTACTCTAGGATTCATGACCCGCACACACACCCTCGCCGACCCCCGGGTCGAGGCCGCACTCAGCCAGATGTTCGCGCGCGCAGCACACGACGCAGACGCCGCAGCCCTCGCCAGGGAGAAGCTGCCCGAAGGGTTCGCCCCGACGACGCCACAGGAACAGTCCGACGCCGCGGCGGAGATCTATATGCCGATCTCCGCCGCGGGCGGGCAACTGCTCTACAACCTGGTCCGAGCCGTCCGCCCCAGCACCGTCGTGGAATTCGGCACGTCCTTCGGGATCTCCACGCTGTACCTGGCCGCCGGCGTACGCGACAACGGCACGGGGCGCGTCATCACCACGGAACTGAGCAGGACCAAAATCGCAGCGGCTCGCCGCACCTTCGCCGAGACCGGCCTGGACGACGTGATCACCGTCCTCGAGGGAGACGCCCGGCACACCCTCAGGGACCTCGACACTCCTGCCGATCTCGTCCTGCTCGACGGCTGGAAGGACCTCTGCCTGCCGGTCCTGCACCTGCTGGAGCCTCGCCTCGAACCAGGCACCCTCGTCATCGCCGACGACGTCGATCTCGACAGTCTGCGCCCCTACCTGAGCTACGTCCGCGACCCGGCCAACGGCTACCAGAGCGTGACCTTCCCCGTCGAGGACGGCATGGAGATCAGCTGCCGCCTATGACGGGGGGCGTCCGGCGGCCGGGAGTCGGGATGGTCGGTGAACGAGGCGCCGAGGAAGCATGGCTTCTTGCGCAGCATGCGGATCGCGCTCCAGCGCTCCAGCGTTCCAGCGGCGGGTACTTGAGCTCATGAAGACCGCCGTCGCAGCAGGAGAGGCATCTGCACGTCACCTTGCCTGCCTCACCGACCGGGTTCTGGTCGCGGCAGGCGAGCCCCAGTTGTACGGGACGCAGTACACCCACGAGCCGGACGGCTCGGATCCGCGTCCGCAACCGGTGGCTGACCCGGAATTCCGCTGTGCGCCACCTCCTCGGCTTCGGGTGACTCAGGTATCGGTTCCCAGCGCCCGCCGTGCGGCTACCTGGAACGCGACCTCCAGGGGCTTCTTGGCCTCGAACCCAGCCATGAACTGCCGGTCGTGCTCCGCGAGACGTCCAGTGACCGCCGCTGACGCGGCACTGTACTGAGTCCAGGCGTCGTGCACGCAGCCGCGGGCATGCTCCCAATCTTCGACGCCGCCTTCGCCGTGCAGCGGATCGGACGCCTTCCAGACGGCAGTGGACGCCGTCGCGTCTCCGCCCAGTACCTCGATCTGGCCTGGTCCTGGGGGCCTTCCCGCAGGCGCGGGGGAGCAGCCGGAGAGCGGGATCGGCGCACCTTCTGTACCTTTCGCCGAAGCCATGGCCGATCCCGGCCGATCCCGGCCAAGGCCGGTGTCGCCGTCAACGGCTGTTCGCGGATGCCTCGTTCGAGGTGGTGACCGCACCTGGGTCGGTGGGACGTAGCGGCGCCGCGGAGCCTTCCGCGGGACTGGACCTCGCCAGCCACAGGCCGGTGAACACTGCGGTGGCCACAGTGACGGTGCCGGCAGCGAGGAAGGCGCTGTTGAGGCCGGTCTCGAAGGAGGCGCCGCCGGATTGCCGGGTGCGGACGACGGCTCCGAGTACCGCCACGCCGAGCACCGCGCCGATCTGCCGGGTGGTGCTGCTGATACCTGACGCGAGGCCGCCTTCCTGCGGGCTGACCGCTTGGATGGCGGCTCCCGTCAGTGGGGACATGGTCAGGGCGAAGCCGGTGCCGACGACTCCAAGCCGCCACCACACGTTCCCGTAGCCGGTGTCGGCGTGCACCATCCCGAGCGCAAGGAGGCCCAGGCCGGCCAGGGCCAGGCCGGTGGTGACCACGACGCGGAAGCCGTACCGGGCGGCGAGCCGGCCCGCGTACGGGCTGACGATCACCATGGCGACGGACATCGGCAGGGTCTGGAGGCCGGCGCGCAGGATCGAGCTGCCCTGGACGTAGACGAAGAACTGGGAGAAGAAGAACGACGAGCCCATGAGCGCGAACCCCACCACGACCATGGCGGTGTTGGACACGGTGAACAGGCGCTGCCGGAACAGCGGCAGCGGCAGCATCGGAGCGCAGCGACGCGCTTCGACGGCGACGAACGCGCCGAGGAGGATCACCGCGGCGGTGAAGCTGCCCAGGATCACCGGCGACGTCCAGCCGCGGGCACCACCCTCGATCAGTCCGTAGGTCAGCGCCCCCACCCCCAGAACGGACAGCACCGTCCCCGGGACATCGATCGCGGGGGCGCCCGGATTGCGGGTCTCTTCAAGGCTGCGCAGACCGACCAGCAGCAGGACCGCGCCGATGGGCAGATTGACCAGGAAGATGGCGGGCCAGCCGAAGGCATCCGTCAGCACGCCGCCGGCCACGGGGCCCGCGGCCAGACCGATTCCGCTGAATCCGGCCCACAGCCCGATCGCCTTGACCCGTTCCTGCGGATCGGGGCAGGCGGCGACGAGCAGGGCGAGCGAGGCAGGGGCCAGCGCCGCGGCCCCGATGCCCTGCAGCACCCGGCCGGCGACCAGCCAGCCGACCGAGGGCGCGAGGCTGCACAGCACCGACGCGACGGTGAACACCGCTACGCCGGTCAGGTACACCCGCTTGCGGCCGAACCGGTCGGCGAAGATGCCGCCGGACAGCAGCAGCATGGCGACCAGCAGTACGTACGCGTCGACGATCCACTGCAGACCGGTCAGCCCCGTGTGCAGCCGGTGCTGCATATCGGGCAGCGCTGCTCCAACAATCGTGTTGTCGAGCAGGACCATGAATTGGCCCAGGCAGGTCACCGTGAGCAGCACGGCCCGGTTCGGCCGACGGCCTGCGGCCTCAGGCGATGCAGCCATGGGGATTCCTCTCAATCGTCAATTGCGCCTCTCCACGGCCGACGCGGTCAGCCTTCGGGCGCACTAAAGCAGCCGGTGGCTGCGTTAGGAGACTGTAAGGAGGGTTAGCTCGTAAACGCAAGTGGCAACTGCGTTAAGGTGGGGGGCATGAACGAGCGACAGCGAGTCCGGCGGCCGGGCGGGCGCAGCGCCCGCGTCGGCGCGGAGGTGCACCAGGCCGTCATCGACCTGATCAACGAGCGCGGCTACGGCAACTTCACCGTCGGCCAGGTAGCAGCCCGCGCGGGCGTGGCCGACAGCAGCATCTACCGCCGGTGGGGCAGCCTGGAAACCCTGCTCAGCGACGTGGTGCTCACCCGCCTCAACGCGCAGTCGCCGATGCCCGACACCGGGAGCCTGGCCGGCGACCTGCGCACCTACGCGGCCAACGTGGCCCGCGAGATCACCGGACCCGACGGCCTGTTGCTGGTGCGCCTGGCTGTCGCCCTGTCGAGCAAGGGGCAGCAGGGTCTGGAGGCGGGTGAGGAACTCCGCGCCGAACGCACCCGGCAACTGCAGTCCATGCTCGATCGCGCCCGCGAGCGTGGCGAAGACGCACCTGACGCGCTCGGCGTGCTGGACCACATCCTGGCCCCGATGTACATCCGCGTCCTGTTCGGCATGGAGATCACCCCGGACTACGTCGACGGGCTGGTCGACCGCATGCTGTGACCTCGACCCGGCGGCGGAGATCGATCAACTCGTGGGACCGTACTACCACCGCGTGGACGTAGCGGACGTAGCCGACGCAGGGGAGATGGGGAGCAGATGACTCTGAGGACAGGCCAGCGGGTGGTGCTGGCAGCGGACACGCCGCTGACCGATTCGGCCGAGGTGTCGGGGGTCGTCATCGGGTTCCTGTCCCTGGCGGCGGGCACCGGCGGGACCGTCGAGCAGGTGGTCGGCCACCAGGACGAGAGCGACGACGTGCGCGAGTACGAGCGGCTCAAGTCGCTGCTCGACGCCTTCGGGTGCGAGATGCCCACGGAGAGCAGGAGACAGCTCGAAGAGAAGGTCGGCTCTCTGGAACCCGCGTGGACCGCCTTCCAGGAACGGGCGCCTCGCGTGAGCGTGCGGGTCCGCTTCGACAACGGGTTCATCCTCGACGGGGCCCACGAGGACGTCTTCGTCCCTGCCTGAGGGCGCGTCCCGGGCCAGGCCGGTGGCAGGCGACGGTCACCGCCGGGTGGTGTAGCCGATGGCCGCGGCGAGGGCCGCGAGTACGGCCACGCTGGTGAGGGCCGTGGGCAGGGTGAACCAGTCCGCCATGAAGCCGATGGCGGGTGGGCCCAGGAGCATGCCTCCGTAGCCGAGCGTGGAGGCGGTGGCGACTCCGCTGGGGCCGGCCAGGGCGCCGGCGCGTTCGACGGCGACGGGGAAGATGTTGGCCAGGCCGAGGCCGGTGACGGCGAAGCCGATGAGCGCCAGCCAGACGGAGGGGGCGAGTGCGCCGAGGAGCATACCTGCGGCGGCCAGGGTGCCGCCGGCCACGAGTATCGGGGTCTGGCCGAGGCGTTCGAGGAGGGTCGTTCCGCTGAGGCGGCCGATCGTCATGGCGAGCGCGAAGCAGGAGTAGCCGGCGGCTGCCATGCCCGGGTGGGCGTTCAGGTCCTGTTCGAGGTGCAGGGCGCCCCAGTCGGCGAGTGCTCCTTCGCCGTACGCCGTGCACAGGGCGATGAGGCCGAAGACGATGACCAGGCCGCGGGTGCGGCTGTCCAGGCGCCGTGGGGCACCGGTCGCGTCCTCACGGCGGACGTCGCTCGGCGGGGCCGGGGGCCCGAGGCGCAGCAGAACGCGTCCTGTCACGGCGGTGACGATCAGGCCGATCACGGTGAGTGCGAGCAGGTGGCGTGTGGGGGAGAGGGAGCCTGCGATCAGTCCGCCGAGCCCCGCGCCGACCATGCCGCCCAGGCTGAACGCCGCGTGGAAGCTGGGCATGATCGGGCGCCGCAGCGCGGCCACCAGGTCGACGGCGGCGCTGTTCATCGCCACGTTGATCCCGCCGTAGGCGGCCCCGAACACCAGCAGTACGAGCCCGAGCGCGAGCGCCGAGTGCGTCAGCGGCGGCAGCGCGATGCTCAGCGCAAGCAGCACCCCGCAGACCACCGTCACCGGATGGCTGCCGAAGCGGCGGCAGAGCCGTCCGGTGAGCGTCATCGTGATGACGGCGCCCGCTGAGACCCCGAGCAGCGCGAGCCCCAGGTCGCTCGCCGAAGCGCCGGTCTGTTCCTTGATGGCGGGGATGCGGACGACCCACCCGGCGAAGATGAATCCGTCGAGCGCGAAGAAGACGGTGAGTGCGACACGGAGCCGGGCGAGGCCCGGGGGAGTGGCCCGCGACGCTGCGGACGTGGTTTTGTTTAGGAGCGGCACAAAGTCAGAGTAGAGGTGTGCCCCCATGGCGTACAAGACAGTTCCTGTGAGGCGGCGGTCACCGGTGTGCGGAAGGTGCTCGCGAGGTGGCAGGGGAAGGGTGGCGGAAGCGCAGTGCACGAGCAGATGACGCGTGAACGGCGAGGCGGCGTACGGATCATGGGAGACTCGCCCTCATGAACGGCAAGGCTGCCTCCCGTACCGAGGGGGATCTGTCCACGCGTACGCGCCTGGAGCGCGGGCGCGGCGCGCTCGGTCCCGCCCTTGAGCTCGTCCACACCGGGCGCGCCCCGACCCGTGCCGTCCTCACTGCCGAACTCGGCGTCACCCGTGCCACCGCGGGCGCCGTCGCCGCCGAGCTGGAGGCGCTCGGCCTGATCAGGATCGACGCGCGGCCGAGTGCGCCGGCGGGTTCGCAGGGGCGCCCCTCGCACGGGCTCTCCATCGCGGAGGACGGCCCCGTGGCGCTCGCCGCGCAGGTGCACTCGGACGGGTTCCGGGCCGCTCTCGTCGGGCTCGGCGGTCGGATCGTCGCCACCGCACCCGGCTGCGAGACGATCGACGCCGACCCGGCGCAGGTGCTCGGCTCGGTCATCGACGCCGGTGCGCAACTGCTGCGGGAGACGGGCAGGCGGTGCGTGGGCGCGGGCCTCGCCGTGCCGTCGGCCGTCGCCGAACCGGAGGGCACCGCGCTCAATCCGCTGCACCTGGCGTGGCCCGCGGGTTCGCAGGTGCGCCAGATCTTCGCCGACTGCGTACGGGACGCGGGCATCACGGGACCCGCGTTCGCCGCCAACGACGTCAACCTCGCGGCGCTCGCCGAGCACCGGCACGGCGCCGGGCGCGGAGCCCGCGATCTGCTCTGCGTCGCGACCGGGCACCGGGGTGTGGGCGGCGCGCTCGTCCTCGACGGGCGCCTGCACACGGGCAGTTCGGGGCTGGCGCTCGAGGTCGGACACCTCACCGTCAACCCGGAGGGCCGCCCGTGCCACTGCGGAAGCCGGGGCTGCCTGGACGTCGAGACGGACCCGCTGGCCTTCCTCACGGCGGCGGGCCGTGAGCCCGGCCCCGAAGGGCTGTTGCAGCAGGCCCGCGAACTGCTCCGCGACGCGGGCGGTGACCCAGCGGTCCGATCGGCCGCCGAGGAGCTGATCGACCGCCTCGGCCTGGGGCTCGCGGGCCTGGTGAACATCCTGAACCCGGACCGCATCATCCTGGGCGGCCTGCACCGCGCGCTCCTTGAGGCTGACCCCGAGCGGCTGCGTGCCGTCGTCGCCGACCGGAGCCTGTGGGGGCGCAGCGGCGGCGTACCGATCCTGGCCTGCACGCTGGACCACAACAGCCTGGTGGGGGCCGCCGAGTTGGCCTGGCAGCCGGTGCTCGACGACCCCCTCGGGGCGTTGGGCTAGAGGCGCGCGGACTCCTTCGCTGACTCCATTGCGGACCCCTGCGCGGACTTCTGCGCGGACTTCTTCGTGGCCGGGCTGATCGGCGCCTCAACTGCCTTTGCGGCGGGCGTAGTTCGGTCGTCGCGCAGCTTGCGCATCCGCTTCAGGTCGGGCAGCAGTGTGACGAGGCCGAGTGCGGCGAGTGCGGCGCCGATCCAGAGCGGCGCCCGCAGACCGAACGTATCGATGGCGGGGCCGCCGACGGACGTCGCGATGATGATGCCGAGGGTGATGAACGAGGAGTGGACGGTGTTGACCAGCGGCCGGGCGTTGCCCGTGCGCTGCACGCGGGTCACCAGGGCCGGGTTCATCGTGACCCCGACCAGACCGATACCCATCATCAACACCACGGCGGCCACGCTCAGTTGGGCGAAGAGAGCGAAGCCGGCGAGGAATGCCAGATTGAGCAGCAGGCCGGTGAGCAGGACAGGGACGGCGTGCTTGTCGGCGAACCGGCCGACGACGGTGTTGCCGATGACGGTGGCCGCTCCGTATGCGATGAGCAGCAGAGGAACCGTGCCCGTGGAGAAACCGGTGACCTCGGTGAGGATCGGGTTGAGGTAGCTGAAGGCGGAGAACGTGGCGCCGATGATGAAGGTGCTGGTGGTGAGGGTCAGCCAGAGGCGGGGGTTGCGGAAGGCGCCGAGCTCCTGACGGAGGTTGCCGCCGTCGTCGTCGGCGCGCTCGATGCGCGGAACCCCGACGAGAGTGGCGAGCGCGGCGAGAACGGTCAGGCCGGTGATGGCCCAGAACGCCGCGCGCCAGCCCAGGTGTTCACCGATGACGGTGGAGAGCGGCAGACCGAGGAGCGTGCCCAGCATCAGCCCGTTGAGAGCCACCGCGATGGCCCTGCCCCGGACTTCGGGACGGGTGAGCTGTGCGCACAGCGAGATGGAGACGCCGAAGAAGGCCTGCGATGCGACGCCGGTGATGACGCGGGCCACCAGCATGGTGCGGTAGTCCGGGGCGAGGGCGGCGAGGACGTTGCCCGTCAGGAAGATGCCGAACAGTACTATCAGCGCGGACTTCTGACGCATCTTCAGCAGAGCGATGGTGAGGAAGGGCCCGCCGAAGGCCATCGCCGCGGCGAAGGCGGTGATCAGGTAGCCGATCTCCGGAATCGTGGCGTCGAGTCCGTCGGCCATCTGCGGCATCAGACCGGCGACCACGAACTCGCTGGTCACCATGGCGAAGATGCCGAGGGCCAGGAGATAGACGGCGCGGGGCATGGGGGCTCCTGTCAGGGGTGGGGTGGAGAGGGCGTGGGTGATGGGTTATGGACTGAGCAGTTCAAAATCAGTTCAAAATGAAGGCGTGCGGGATCGCTGCCGGGGGGCTGGGAAACCGGCAGGTCGACGGGTGGGGATGCGGGTGGCTTGGCTGCTCAGCGGCTCAGCGGCTCAGCGGTTCAGTGCGTCCAAGGCGGTCTCGGCGATGGCGGTGAGGGCGGCTCGATCGGCGCCGCCCTGGGCGGCGATCCGCATGCCGCCGATGATGGCGTTCACGAAGCGGGCCAGGTCGGCCGCGTCCCGCGCGGACGTGATGTCGCCGCCGCTCTGTCCTGCACGGATGACGGCGCTGATCGCGGACAGCCGCATCGCGAGGTCACGCGCGAGCATCTCGGCGGCCTCGGGGTCGCGTCCGGCGAGCTCGACGGTCGTGTTGACGGTCAGGCAGCCGATGCTGTGCCCGTCCTTGCGGCACTCGAACTCGGAGTCGACGATGCGGGCGAACAGGGCGCGGAGGCGGTCCATCGGGGGTCGCCCGGCATCCTCCAGGATCTCGACCTGGATGGATGTCATGGAGTCGATGTAGCGGGCCAGGGCTCGCCGGAACAGCTCGTGCTTGCTGCTGAAGGTGTTGTAGATGCTGCTGCGGCCCAGGCCGGTGGCGTCGCACAGATCCTGGGTCGAGGTGGCCTCGTAACCATTCGCCCAGAAGGCGTGCATCGCCGCGTCCAGGGCCCGTTCCTCGTCGAAGGTTCTCGGTCGGGCCATGTCGGTACGATACCGGTTTTGGAACGGCCAGTGCAATATGCGAATCAAGGACTCCGCGAGGGTTGTCGGGGGTTACCTCTTAAGAAGCTCTACTGGTAACGTCGATCTCCAGGCCGCGTGGACGAGTGGCCGCGTCGACGACAGGGCGGACTGCGGATTCCGATCAGCGGGAGGTACCCAGTGACATGGCACTTGGCGGAGAGGTTCGAGACCTCGGACGGATACGTGAGGTGGGCATCGCTCGGTGAGGGCGACCCGGTGGTCCTCCTGCACGGCTCGCCCTTCTCGTCGTACATCTGGCGCGAGATCGCCCCCGCCCTGGCCTGCACGCGCAAGGTCTACGTCTGGGACCTGCTCGGCTTCGGGCAGTCGGAGCAGCGGGAGGGGCAGGACGTCGGCCTTGCGGCACAGGGGAGGATCTTCGCCGGTCTCCTCGCGCACTGGGGCGTGTCCCGCCCCAGTGTCGTCGCGCACGACGTGGGCGGTGCGGTGGCGCTGCGGGCGCTGCTCCTGGAGGGTGCGGAGTACGGAGATCTGACGCTGGTGGACGCGGTCGGCGGGGGTGAGTGGGGGACGGGCTACTTCAAGCTCATCCGCGAGAACGCGCACGTCTTCGAGCAACTCCCCGACTACGCCCATGAGTCACTCGTGGCCAGCCACCTCCGTCACGCCACGCACACCGGCTACGGACCGGGTGTCCTGGACGCGTACATCGACCCGTGGCGCGGCACGGAGGGCCAGGCGGCGTTCTACCGTCAGTACCGCCAGTTCGCACAGTCCCAGACGGACGTGCTCGAGCCCCTCCTCGGCGACGTGACCGTGCCGACCCGCATCATCTGGGGCAGCGAAGACCGCCTGCTGCCACCGGAGTTCGCCGAGTTCCTGCACGCGCGTATCCCGCACGCCGAACTGACCTGGGTGGACGGCGCGGGCCACACGATCCAGGACGACGCACCGGCGCGGCTGCTTTCGCACCTGGCAGCGGACTTCCGGGCCGAGGTCGTCGTCTGAACGCGGCCGCTTCTACGCCCACTCCACCGCGAACGCCCGTCCCGGATTCACCGTCAGCATCCGCTCCACCACGTCCTTCCCCGCGGCGAGTTCGAGTCGCGGCCGCACCCCGCGCAGCAGGTACGGCAGCCCGGGTCCGCCGTTCGTCGCGCGTGCCCCGGATGTCGTCGTGTCGCCGCCCAGGAGCAACTGATCCGCGAAGCCCGCTTCGGTCAGGGTCTGTACGGCTTCCGGCATGCGCCAGTCCGTGGCGTGGTGGGCGCGGGAGGGGCCGTCGAAGGCGAGGTACGCGCCGGCTTCGGCGGCCCGGTGGTGAATCGCGAGGTCGGGGGAACGGTTCAGGTGGCCGAGGATCACCTTCCCCGGTGGCACGTCCAACTTCCCGCACAGCAGGTCGAGTACGTCCAGCGCGCCCGTGCCCAGCTCCAGGTGGACGGCGATGGGGGCGCCGGTGGCGTGGTGCGCCTCGGACGCCGCTTCCATCGTCCAGCGGGCGTGCGCGTCCAGGCCGTGGAAGCCGCCCGCGACCTTGGTCAGGCCCGCCCGTACGCCGGTGTCGGCGATGCCCTCGGTCAACTCCCTTACGAAGAGGTCTGCGAGCCCTTCGGCTCTCAGGTGGTCCAGCAACTCCGCTGTGTAGTGCGCCGCTTGGTGCAGACCCGTGGCCGCGACGACGTGTACGCCCGTCGTCCGGGACAGCGAGGGCAGCTTGCCCGCGTGGCGTCCCATCCCGTAGGGCGTCCACTGGATCAGGCTCTCGCCGCCCGCCTCACCGAAGGCCGCCAGTTCTTGGCCCGCCGCGTTGACCGAGTCCATTTCCTGGCCCGGGAGTTGAGGGCTCGTCAGGAAGAGGTGGTCGTGGGCGTCGCAGATCCCGAGGCTCTCGGGTGCGACGTCTCCCAGCACCGTACGTACGGTGCGAGCCGCACCGACCGTACGATCCGTGCGGTCCGCGCTCACCACTGCCGCCCTCCAGGGAGGAGGCCCCGCTCCGGCGCGGACAGGTGCAGGACCTGGAACACGTCGCCCTCTCCCTTGGGGGAGTCGTGGTCCCAGACGGAGAAGAGCAGTGCTTCCCATGTGCGCGGGTCGATGGCCGCCGCGGCGTACACAGACCCTTCGCGTTGTGCCAAACGCCCTGCCTCCTCGGCGAGTTCGGTAGCCAGGCCGCCGAGATGGGTGCGGGCAGGGATGCGCATCCGGTGGCGTACGGCGGACTTCGCGGGCTCGCCCGACGCCGACCCTTCGGCGAAGGCGAGGCCCGTCCAGTGCTGCACCTCAGGCCGCCCGAAGTCGTCGACGATGCCCTGGAATCCGGGGCCCCAGAGGAAGGAGTTCATGCCCTCGGGGGTGTTCCAGAGGTAGAACGGCGCGTACTGGTTCACGGGGGAGTCGTCGACGCCGCGCTCACGGATCAGGTACGCCTTGGCGCCGAGGCCCGGGTAGTCGTCCAGCAAGTGGCCCTTGGTCGCCACCCGGTTGCGGATGATGCCCATGTCGTAGTCGGCCGGAAGTGTGATCTCGTACTGCATCACGTGCATGGTGGTTCGCTCCTCGGGCTCAGGCTGCCGGGTGTTCGTCCGCGGCCGCCGCGTAATCGTCCGCGCCCACGTGCGCGTCCCAGTGCGTGGTCGTGCCGTCGTCCGTGGCCTCGACGACCGCCAGATGTGTCATGAAGGTGCGGGGCGCGGCGCCGTGCCAGTGCCATTCGTCCGGCTCGATCCAGACGGTGTCTCCCGCGCGGATCGTCTCCGCTTCGGCGCCCCCGCGCTGCACCAGACCCTCGCCGTCCAGGACGTGCAGGACTTGGCCGTGCGGGTGGCGGTGCCAGGCGGTGTGCGCTCCGGGGGCGAAGCGGACGTTGAACATCCGTAGCCGGGAGGGGGACGGCGGCGCGGCGATCTCGTCCAGCCACACCGTGCCGGTGAAGTTCTCGGCGGGGCCCGCCTTGCTTTCGGGGCGGTTGCGAGTGATGCGCACGGTCTTCAATTCCTTTGCGGGGTAAGGGTGGTGGCGCCTACGGGGCAGGGGTGGTGGCGGCGAACAGGAGGGCCAGCAGGCCTCGTACTCCGGTGTCGAAAGCCGCGGGCGAGGCCGAGGCGCGGGCCAGCACATAGCCGCCCTGGACCGTGGCGACGACCGTCGCCGCGATCGCCTGCGCGTCGAGCGTGGCCGCGAACTCGCCCCGCTCCTGGCCCTCTTGGACGATTCCGGCGATCCGGTCCCGCAGCCAGTCGAGCGTCTCGGTGACGGGCGCGCGCAGCTCGTCGCTCGCGACGACGTCCGGGTCCATCGTCAGCCGCCCGACCGGGCAGCCGCGCAGGACGTCGCGCTCGCGCAGGAGGTACGCCTCGATGCGTTCGTACGCCGATCCGGTGCCGCCGAGGACGCCGTCGGCCGTGGCGCGCATCTCCTGTGCCGTGCGCCGGATCGCGGCGAGCGCGAGGTCGGGCTTCCCGGCGAAGTGGTGGTACATGCTGCCCTGCCCGGCGCCCGCGTGCTGCTGGATCGCCTTGGGGCTCGTGCCGACGTAGCCGCGCTCCCACAGCAGTTCGCGGGTGGACTCGATCAGACGCTCCGGGGTGCTCATGAACGCACTGTACATACTAGTAGGTACAGAGGTCTAGGCGGCGGCCAACGAAGCCCTGTGCATACCAGTACGTACAACGCCCGGCCACGACTCCCGGCCGCCGCCCCGACCTCACCGGGAGCAGCCCCGCAGCCCCCACGTACTCCCCCAGTGGTACACGCACTGCCGCTGGCCGTACGACGACTCGGACCCCCTCGGAGCGCGAGGCTCAAGACATCGCACAACACACCGCAGACATCGCTCCCGAGGAGATGGACACCATGAACACCCTGGCTCACTTCGATGGCGGGCCCGGCCCGTGGATCCTGTTCTTCCCGCTCATCTGGGCGGCCGTCGTGATCGGCGGCATCACCCTCCTGCGCCGCACCGTGTGGCGCGGCCGCCGGGCTCCGTGGCAGCGGGACGGCGCCGAGCGCACCGTACGCATCGACGAGAACTCGCCCATCGCCGTGCTCGGCCGTCGCTTCGCCTCCGGCGAGATCGACGAGGACGAGTACTGGCGGCGTCTGTCCGTCCTGAACGAGGAGTTCGGGCGTACGTCCAAGGGCGGTGCGGCATGACCACCGCGACCGGACACCGCGGCGCCACCACCCTCGACGCCGCCCGCGTCACCGAGGCCGTCAAGGTCTACGGCAGTGGTGACACCGCCGTACGGGCCCTGGACGGGGTGAGCGTCGGGTTTCCCGCCGGACGCTTCACCGCGATCATGGGCCCGTCGGGCTCGGGCAAGTCCACCCTGATGCACTGTGCCGCGGGCCTCGACACCCTCACCTCGGGGGCCGCCCACATCGGCGACACCGAGCTGGGCGCCCTCGACGACCGACGTCTCACGCTGCTGCGCCGCGACCGCATCGGCTTCGTCTTCCAGGCCTTCAACCTGGTGCCGACGCTGACCGTGGCCGAGAACATCACGCTGCCGATGGACCTCGCAGGCAGGCGTGGTGACGGTGCGGCGGCGGAGTGGACCGACGCCCTCATCGACGTGGTGGGGCTGCGCGACCGGCTCCACCACCGGCCCGCCGAGCTCTCCGGCGGTCAGCAGCAACGCGTCGCCGTGGCAAGGGCGTTCGCCGGTCAGCCCGACGTCGTCTTCGCCGACGAACCGACCGGCAACCTCGACTCGCGCTCCGGCGATGAGGTCCTGCGCCTCCTCGGCCGCGCGGTGCGGCAGATGAACCGTACGGTCGTCATGGTCACCCATGACCCGGTGGCCGCCGCCCACGCCGACGAGGTCGTCTTCCTGGCGGACGGCCGTCTCGTGGACAAGATGGCGGACCCGACCGCCGACAAGGTCCTCGACCGGCTCAAGGCCTTCGACACGAAGGCCTCGGCGACCTCCGGCATCACCGCATCCGGTGCCACCGCATCGGGCGCCACCGCATCCGGTTCCACCACACCTGGTAGCACCACAGCAGGAACCAAGGGGGCACCGTCATGAGTTCCCTGAGCGCCTCCGCGCGCATCAGCCTGTCCTCGCTGCGCGGCCACAAGCGGCGCTTCGCGGGTACGTTCCTCGCGGTCATGCTCGGTGTCGCCTTCCTGGCGGGCACGCTCGTCATGGGCGACACCCTGCGCGGCAGCTTCGACACGATGTTCGGCAACGCGACGAGCGGCACCGACGCCGTCGTCCGCAGCGCGGACACCATCACCACCCCCGACGACAGCCAGGGCACCCGGCAGCCCGTCAAGACCTCGCTCGTCGAGAAGATCGAGCAGACGGACGGCGCGGCCGCCGCGGCGCCCGCCATCCAGGGCGCGGGCCAGCTCCTCGGCAAGGACAAGGAGCCCATCGGCGGCGAAGGCCCGCCCACCCTCGCCGGCAACTGGATCGACGACAAAGACCTGAACGCCTACCAGCTGGCCGAAGGCCGCGCCCCCGCCAAGTCCGGCGAGGTCGTCGTCAACCGAGGCGCCGCCGAATCCGGCGACCTGAAGATCGGCGACACCACCACGCTGCGCACCCCCGACCCCGTCAAGGTGACGATCGTGGGCCTCGCGACCTTCGGCGGCGAGGACGGCATGGCGCAGACCACCTTCACCGGCATGACGCAGGCCGACGCCGAGAAGTACCTGATGCCGAAGCCCGGCGAGGCCGCCACCATCCAGGTGCGGGCCGGGCCCGGCGTGAGTGAGCAGGAACTCGTCGACGCGCTGAGTCCCGTACTGCCCAAGGGAGTTGAGGCGATCACCGGTGAGGCGTCGGCGGCGGAGAACACCGACAATATCTCCGGTCAGTTCCTGACGCTCTTCACCAGCTTCCTGCTCGTCTTCTCCGGCGTCGCCCTGCTCGTCGCCACCTTCAGCATCCACAACACCTTCGCGATCGTCGTCGCCCAGCGCACCCGCGAGAACGCCCTCCTTCGCGCACTCGGTGCCTCACGCCGGCAGGTCACCGCGTCCACCCTGGTCGAGGCGAGCGTGGTCGCCGTGGTGGCGTCCGCCGCGGGCCTCGCGGGCGGCATCGGGATCGCGGCCGGGCTTCAGGCGCTCTTCCCGGTCATCGGATTCCCCTTCCCCGAGGGCGACTTGGTGATCAGCGGCCTGTCGATGCTGCTGCCCCTGGCCGTCGGCATCGCGGTCTGCCTCGGCTCCGCCCTGCTGCCCGCCGTCCGCGCCGGGCGCACCGCACCCCTGGCCGCGCTGCGCGAGACCGCGGTCGACCACTCCGGGGCTTCGCGGGGGCGTGCCGTCTCCGGCGTGGTCCTCGTACTCGCCGCCGTGGGTCTGTCGCTGACCGGCGTCCTGGTCAGTCCGTCCGTGTGGCTGGCAGGGGCCGGGGCGGTGCTCGCGCTCGCCGCGTTCGTCGTGCTCGGGCCGGTCGCGTCCTCGCGGGCGGTACGGATTCTCGGCGGGCCCCTGGACCGGCTGCGCGGCGTCACGGGCGGGCTCGCCCGGCGCAACGCCCTGCGCAGCCCCAAGCGGACCGCCGCCACCGCGAGCGCCCTGATGATCGGTGTCGCCGTCGTCTCGCTCTTCACGGTCTTCGGCGCCTCGCTGAAGGCGACCATGGACCAGACGGTGAACCGCTCCTTCGCCGGCGACCTCGCCATCAGCACCCCGGGCTTCGGCGCGGGCGGCAGCGGGCTCAGTCCCAAGCTGGCCCCGGCGCTCGCCGAGCAGCCCGAGGTCGAGACCGCGGTCGGGCTCGGCAAGGGCGCCGCGGAGGTCGACGGGGAAGGGCGCGCCCTGACCGTCACCGACCCGGGTCCCTTCGCCAAGTCCTTCGACCTCGGCAAGGTCGAAGGATCCCTCGGCGACCTCGGCACCAACGGCATCGCGATCACGCGCTCGGAGGCCGAGAAGCAGGACCTGAAGGTCGGCTCCGAGGCCGAGCTCGCCTTCGCCGACGGCAAGAAGGCGACCTTCACCGTGCGCGCGCTGTTCGGCCAGTCGGAGCTCGCGGGGGACTACGTCATCACCCGTGAGGCCTGGGCGCCGCACCGCATGCAGGACGCCGACAGTCTCGTCTCCGTCACGGTCAAGGACGGCGTGAGCGCGGCCGACGGCAAGGCGGCGGTCTCCAAGACCGCGCAGGAGTACGGCAATCCGGATGTGCAGACCCGCGGTGAGTACGCGCAGTCGGCGGCGGGCGGCATCGACATGATGCTCACGCTGGTCTACGCCCTGCTCGCGCTCGCCGTCCTGATCGCCCTGCTCGGCATCGCCAACACACTGACCCTCGCGATCCACGAACGGACCCGTGAGCTGGGCCTGTTGCGAGCGGTCGGGCAGACGAGGGCGCAGCTGCGGGCCATGGTCCGCTGGGAGTCGGTCCTTGTCGCCGCCTTCGGCACGGCCGGAGGCCTGGTGCTCGGCGGCTTCCTCGGCTGGGTGCTCGTCAAGGCCTCGGACGGCGCGACGAGCAGTGCTTTCGCGTTCGCGGTGCCGCCGGTCCAGCTCGCGGTGGTCGTCCTGGTGGGCCTGGCGGCGGGAGCCCTCGCGGGTCTTCGTCCGGCACGGCGGGCCGCACGCCTGGACGTGCTGCGTGCCATCGCCACCGAGTGACGTAGGACGCCCGCCCGGCGGAGCCTGTCACCGCCCGGTCAGCCGACAACGGCCGACCGGGCGGGAGCATGTCCGGGCGCGTGCCCGTCGGCGAGTGACTGCGGCCCGGCGCCCAGGTCCGCGAAGGGACCGGCCGTGGCCGCGCCGTACGCCGGGTACCTGGACGGCAGTGCCGCGTCGGACGTAGGGGCCGGGAGGGTGAACCAGACGACTTTGCCCGTGTCACCGTGGGGGCGCACCCCCCAGCTCTCACTGACGGCGGCGACCATGGCGAGCCCGCGGCCACAGGTCGCGAACTGCTCGGCGTCGCGCACCTGGGGGAGGCGGGGGTCGTGGTCGTGCACGGAGACGGTGAGGCGGTCGAGCAGCAGCTCGATCTCCACGGTGCACACCTTGTCCGGCTGTGCGTGCCGGTGCACGTTGGTCAGGAGCTCGGTCACACCGAGCGCGGCCTGGTCTATCAACGGATCGAGGTGCCAGTAGCGCAACTGCGCCGATACGATTCTGCGGACCTGGCCGATCCGCGACGGCTGAGCCTGAAGCTCCACCGTGCAATACCTGCTTGGCTGGCTGATCACGGCTGCGACTCCCCGAATTGCGTCCGGAAGAAGGCGACGATCGGATTCAGCAGCGGCCGCGGGGTCTGCCGGCTGCTGTTCGCGGCCGGCGGGCTGGTTCGCAGCGTCATCGCCGGTGAACCCAGAGTGATGTGACACCAGAGTGACTCAGGGGGTGCGGGCGTGCAACTCGCACCGCCCCGGCCGGAGTGCGGGGCTCCCTCAGACCCGTGCCCTGCTGCCTCCGGCCCGGCGCACCGCGTCGATGAACTTGCGCACCGTCGGCGGCCCTGCCTTGCCGGGCGCCGGATCATGATCGGCGAGGGTGAGGCGATAGCGCGTGCCGTTCAGTTCGGCGAGGGCCCGGTCGTCGGCGGCGAACCACGGCTTGCCGGCCCGCACGGTCTGGACCGGCGCGCTGTCGATCTCCCTGCCGTAACTGGTCAGCAGCTCGAACCTGCCGTCAGTGATACGGATTTGACCCGCCCGGGTGAGGGAGCGCAGCCGTCGTCCGATCCGCACGCCTGTGGCCGTGAAATCCGGCTCCGCCATGACGTTCCGCCCCCTTGAGCGATTCGGTATGCCGTTCCGTACGGGACCGCCGTCCCGTGCGGTGCAGTCTGCACGCACCTGACGTCGAGCACCAGTGCGTATGAAGACGTGGTCATAAGTGGACGCCGCCCCCTCACCAGTGTGCCGTGTCCCTGTGCCGATCGACTGCGCCAGGTGTGCCTTTGAGGGTCTCAAACGTGTGTTTATGCAGGTGAGAAGCGTGCGGAAGGTGCATATGATCGAGGCGTCCGGCCCCCTCGAAGCGCGGCCGGGTTGACGCCAAGGAGCCGCGCCGTGAGCACCACACAGCAGGATCAAGCCGATGAGCCGATGACCACGCTCGACGTGGACCGCAGCGACGCGGAGTACCGCGCCTGGCTCAAAGAAGCCGTACGCAAGGTCCAGGCCGACGCCAACCGCTCGGCCGACACGCACCTCCTGCGCTTCCCGCTGCCGGAGAAATGGGGCATCGACCTCTATCTCAAGGACGAGTCGACCCACCCGACCGGCAGCCTCAAGCACCGTCTGGCCCGCTCGCTCTTCCTCTACGGCCTCTGCAACGGCTGGATCCGGCCGGGGCGGCCGGTCATCGAGGCCTCCAGCGGCTCGACAGCCGTCTCCGAGGCGTACTTCGCGAAACTGATCGGGGTGCCCTTCATCGCGGTGATGCCCCGCACGACCAGCGCCGAGAAGTGCCGACTGATCGAATTCCACGGCGGCCAGTGTCACTTCGTGGACGACTCGCGCACGATGTATGCCGAGTCGGCCGCTCTCGCCGTCGAGACCGGCGGCCACTACATGGACCAGTTCACCTACGCGGAACGGGCCACGGACTGGCGGGGCAACAACAACATCGCCGAATCGATCTACCAGCAGATGAAGTTGGAGCGCTATCCGGAGCCCGCGTGGATCGTCGCCACGGCGGGCACGGGCGGCACGTCGGCGACCATCGCCCGTTACGTCCACTACATGCAGCACGACACCAAGCTCTGCGTCGCCGACCCCGAGAACTCCTGCTTCTTCGACGGCTGGACCAACCACGACCCGGACGCCACCAGCGACTGCGGCTCCCGCATCGAAGGCATCGGCAGGCCCCGGATGGAGCCGAGCTTCGTGCCCGGCGCGATCGACCGCATGATGAAGGTGCCGGACGCGGCGAGCGTCGCCGCCGTGCGGGCCCTGGAGCAGGCGATCGGCCGCAAGGCGGGCGGCTCGACGGGAACCGGCCTCTGGAGCTCCTTGAAGATCGTCGCCGAGATGGTGGCCGCGGGCCGCACGGGCAGCGTCGTCACGCTCATCTGCGACCCGGGCGACCGCTATCTGGACAAGTACTACTCGGACGCGTGGCTGGCCGAGCAGGGCATGGACATCACGCCGTACGCGGCCGCCATCAAGTCGCTCCTGGCCACCGGATCCTGGACCGACTGACCTTCAACCGGCGTACAGGAGTCAGGCGTTGGCCGCCGCGAGACGTCGGTCCAGGGCCGTGACGGCGTCCCGGAAGGCGCGGCCCATGCCCGCCCTGCCGAGCTTCATGGCGAAGCGGAAGGGTGCGGCGCCGTCCGCGGCGAACGTCCACTGCACGAGGGTGCCGGTCCCCGCCGGGGTCAGCCGCCACTCCTCGACGAGGGCGCGCAGGCCAGGGGCGTTCGACTCGTCGGCGCGGTAGGCGTACCGCTCCGCCACGTCGGTCGCGACGATCGTCTCCCGAAAGCGCGTGCCGCCCTTGAGCCGGACCTCGCGGCCCTTGCCGCCGTCCGCGCCGTCGACGGGGCGGCACAGCGTGACCGCGGTGAACCACTCGGGCCAGCCGGTCATGTCGTCGGCGAGGGCGCGGTACACCGTCTCCGGGGGCGCGCTCACCTCACGGGCGAAGACCAGACGCAACGGAGCGGACTCGACGAACTCGAGCCCCACGGGCCTCAGTCGGCGTGCCATCGAACTCAGCCCCCAAGCGGCATCGGGTGGTTGACCGGGCACCGTCACCATAGCTGGCGGACCGTCAGATGTCTGCGGTGCTTCCGGCGTTCTCCGGCTGCCCGACGCTCTCGCCGTGCTCGCCCCGCTCGTCGACGCCCGGCTCCTCGGGCTCGCCCGTGACCACCAGGCGTCGCAGATGCTCGGAGATCTCCACCCGCGCCGCCGCGGGAAGACCCGCGTCCGTCACGAGCGTGTCGACCTGCTCCAGGGTGGCGAACGAACTGAGGCCCACCGTGCCCCACTTGGTGTGGTCGGCGACCACGATGACCCGTCGCGCCGACTGCACCAGACGCCGGTTGGTCTCCGCCTCCGCGAGGTTGGGAGTGGACAGGCCGGCCTCCGCCGATATGCCGTGCACACCCAGGAAGAGCACGTCGAAGTGGAGCGCGCCGATCGCCTGGTCGGCGACCGGGCCGACCAGCGAGTCCGACGGGGTGCGCACGCCGCCCGTGAGGACCACGGTGGCCGCGCCCTGACGCTGGCCCGAGGTGCGCTGCGCGGAGTGGAACACGTCCGCGACCCGCACCGAGTTCGTCACCACCGTCAGGTCCGGCACGTCCAGGAGATGGTGGGCCAGTGCGTACGTGGTCGTGCCGCCGGAGAGTGCGATCGCCGTGCCCGGCGCCACCAGGGAGGCCGCGGTGCGCGCGATGTCCTCCTTGGCGTTCAGCTCCAGGCCCGACTTGGCCTCGAACCCCGGCTCGTGGGTGCTCGCCTCGACCACCGGCACCGCGCCGCCGTGCACCTTCTCCAGGACGCCCTGGCGGGCCAGCGCGTCGAGATCCCGGCGGACCGTCATGTCCGACACACCCAGCTTGCGGGTCAGTTCATTGACACGGACCCCGCCCCTGCGGCGTACCTCATCGAGGATCAAGGCGCGGCGCTGCTCCGCGAGGAGGTTCTGATTCTCGCTCACGTCCGTCCCGGCCCTTCTGCCTCGTCACACCCGTCGCGCCCGTCAAATGCGCTGCCTCATCCTCGCATGCGCCACCGACAGGCGGTCCACCGCCCGAGAGCACGCACTCACTCGGAACGGGGAGATTACGTGACGGGAGGTGTGGACGGGGCCGTCAGCGGAGATCCTTGTGGCCTGACCATGCGCACGTTCGGGGGAACACGCGCACATTCGGGGGAAGCGGACCAGTGGCAGCAGACCAAAGAGAAGAGACGGCTCTCGAACTCCTCGTCCACGGAGTCGGGGGCACCACGCCCGAAGAGATGCTGGGCGACCCGAGGACCGTCCGCGTCTCCGGTGACGAGACGGCGGCCGTCTTCCGCCGCACCGAGGACGCCGACGCCGAGAAACGCCCGGACGACTACCGCGGCAAGCCGGTCCCCGAGGCGTACGTCTGGTGCAATCTGACCTCCGGGAACGGCTCGCGGGCCCTGTGGCTCCTGCTGCTGCCCTTCATGGTGGTCAACCTCGCGCACTGGATGCGCCCCACGTCGCGCCGCATGAAGAAGACGGTCCGTACGTACGGCCTCCTGGTGCGGCTGACCGGACTCAGCCTCACCGTCCTGCTCGTCGCCGCCGCCTGCGAGGTCGCCATCGACCTGACGGCCTGGCAGTGCGCGGGCACCCCCGAGTGCGCGGCCGAACGCTCCTGGCTCGGCTTCCTCGCGCCCGACGCCTCCGGGCACGGCGGCTGGTGGAGCCAGCCGGGACGCCGCCTCGCGCTCGCCGCGCTCGTGCCCGCCGCGCTGACCGGCCTGCTCTGGTACCTCTCCCAGCGCACCTGGAGCGCGTACGAATCCCAGACGCCGCTGCCCCACCAGGCCGACCCGGAGGAGGAGACCGGGCGCACCGCGCTCGGCAGGCCCGGCTTCTGGTACGGCCGCAGGCTGGTGGCCCGGCTGCGCGCCGCGCACACGGCCGCGGGATTCCTCACGGTGGCCGCCGCGGTCGGCACATCGGCCGCGCGCCACGACCGGCGGCCCGGCGGACCCGCGCTGCTCGACGCCCTCGGCTGGATCCTCGACGTGACGCTCGTCCTGGGAGCGGCCGTCGTCGTCCACGTGGTCTGGCGCAGGGGCCGCAGCGAGAACAAGCTCGACCGGCACCTCGACGAGAAGCTGATCCGCCGGCTGCCCCTGGGCGCGCTCACCCTCCTCGTCCTGACCCTCCTGTACGCAGGGTGGTCACGCCCCGGCTGGACCTCCGAGGGCAGGCTGCCGGGCAACGCGACCTTCGGCGGCATCGCCCTGGTCCAGGGGCTCCTGGTCATCGCCCTCGCGGTGGTCGCCCGCGCGCTCTACCGCACGGCCCCCGACCCCCGCACCGCCCTGCGGGGCTTCGCGGGACCCGCCGTCGCCATGCTGTCCTGCGCACTCGGCGGCGTGATGTCGGGCGGCGGCGCCCAGCGCGTGGCCGACTGGCTCGACGGCTCGGGGGAGCCCGGCTCCGGCGGCACCATCGACGGCCCGCCCGTGCTGCTCACCTGGCAGGCGTCCGTGCTCCCGCCCCTCCTCGTGGTCGTCGCGGCGCTCTGCGGCTGGCTCGGCGTCCGCACCGTGCGGCGGGCCCGCCGCGACCGGGCGACCATCCCGAGCGAATACCCGGGCGAGCCGAAGGACGCGGCCCGCAGCCGCCGCATCGCGGGCACGCGCGCGCGTGCCGCCCTCACCGACCGGGCCCCGCTCCTTGTGGGCATCACCTCGGCGGTGACGCTGCTGCTCGGTGCGGGGGCGCTCGTCGGCGCCTGGGTGAGCGAGGAGGTGCCGAGCAAGGCCGCGCAAGGGCTGCCCCTCTTCTTCGAAGGAGCCGCCGAGACCTCTCAGGCGCTCGGCTCCTGGCTGATCGGCTTCGGCTTCATACTGTTCGTGACCTGGGGCCGCCGCGCCTACCGCGACCCCTCCGCTCGCCGCACCATCGGCATCCTGTGGGACGTCGGCACGTTCTGGCCCCGCGCCGCCCACCCCTTCGCGCCGCCCTGCTACGCCGAGCGGGCCGTCCCCGACCTCACCTGGCGCATGCACACCTGGACCCGCGCGACGCGCGCCACGGGCGGCAGACTCGTCATCTCCGGCCACTCGCAGGGCAGCGTCCTGGCCGCCGCTGCTGCCTGGCAGCTGTGGCCGTCCGTCCGCAAGCGGGTCGCCCTGCTCACGTACGGCTCACCCCTCGAGCGCCTCTACGGCCGGTGGTTCCCCGCCCACTTCGGTCCGGCCGCCCTCAGCTCCCTGCACCGCGAGGTCGACTGCTGGCGCAACCTGCACCGCACCACCGACCCGATCGGCGGCCCCGTCCGGGTCATCCCCGACGGGGACGGACCGCAGGTCGACCGCGAAGCCCTCAAGGACCCCCTGGTCTACGGACGCACGGAGGAACACCCGCTGCCCGCACCGATCCTGGGCCACGGGGACTACCAGGCCGACCCGGCCTTCGCCGAGGAGCGCGCCCGGCTGCTCGCGCGGCTCAAGCCCGCCGTGCCCGCCCCGCGACCGCAGACTCCCGAGGCCGCCGGACAAGCCCCGACGGTCACGGCAGTTCCGGCAGATCCTCCGGATACAGCAGGGTGAGGTCGTCGGTGCTCGGTTCGTCGAACTGGGCGACCCGCCCCGCGTGCCGCTCCACCATTGCCTCGAACGTCTGGCGCGCGGTGCGGCCGTTGCCGAACGCGGGACCCTTCGGAAGCGCGGTGAAGTACTTCAGGAGGGCCTCGCCCGTCCCCGTGTCGAGGCGGTACTCGTGCTCGTCGGCCTGCTGCTCGACGATCCGCAGCAGCTCCTCGGGGGCGTAGTCGCCGAAGGTGATGGTCCGTGAGAAGCGGGACGCCACACCGGGGTTGACGGAAAGGAACCGCTTCATCTCCGCCGTGTAGCCGGCGACGATCACCACCACCGCCTCGCGGTGGTCCTCCATCAGCTTCACCAGCGTGTCGATGGCCTCCCGGCCGAAGTCGCGCCCGGAGTCCTCGGGCGAGAGCGCGTAGGCCTCGTCGATGAACAGCACACCGCCGCGCGCCCGGTCGAACGCCTCCTGGGTGCGGATCGCCGTCGACCCGATGTGCTCGCCCACCAGATCGACGCGCGACACCTCGACCAGGTGCCCGCTCTGCAGGACGCCGAGTGACGCCAGGATCTCGCCGTAGAGCCGCGCCACGGTCGTCTTGCCGGTGCCGGGGGAGCCGGTGAACACCAGATGGCGACGCGCCGATGCCGCCTTGAGCCCCGCCAGCTGCCTGCGCCGCCCGACCTCGATCATGTCGGTCAGGGCGCGCACCTCGCGCTTGACGCTCTCCAGGCCGACCAGCTTGTCGAGTTCACCGAGCACGTCCTTCGACGAGCGGGACGGCTGCTCGGGGGCCGCGCTCTTCTCGGCTGCCGGGTCGGTGGTGCGCTGCCCGGGGATCGCGCCGAGCAGGCCCACGGACTGCGTGGCCGTCTGCGGGGCGGACTCCTTCGCCGTGGACGCCGTGGACGCCGCGGTCCGCGCCCCGCCGCTCTCGTCGCTGGTGCAGTCCTCGACCAGCGGCCCGTCCTCGGCGAACTCGAAGCCGCCGCGCGCGCACCGCTCCGTACGGCACTTCTTCAGCGTCGTACGGCATCCGTCGATGACGTGGAAGCCGTAGCCGCCGCTGTCCGTCACGCGGCAGCCGTGCAGGCTGCCGCGGCCGCCCGCCGAGACGTAGAAACCGGCCTCCGCGGGTGAAGTGACCGTGCAGCGCTCGATGGTGGGGTCGGCGCCCTTGGTGACGATGACGCCCGTCTGGACGCCGTCGACCGTGCAGTTGGCCAGGGTGCCGCCGCTGCCGTGGTCGCGGAACCACGCGCCGGTGGCGGCCTCGCGGATGCGGCAGTCGTCCAGCTGCGCCGTCGCGCCGTCGCTCACGGACACCGCCGTGTTGCGCACCTGGGAGAGATCGCTGTCGACGACGTCGGCGCGCGAGCCGCGGTCCAGGACGAACAGGGCGTCCGGCACGTCGTGCACCCGGCAGGACTCCAGGACGACCGTCGCGCCGTCGCTGACCCACACCGCGGGGTAGTCGCCCGTGCTGTCGTGGATCTCGCACTGGTTGGCGTCCACGCGCGTGCCCGGGTCCCACACCGAGAGGCCGTTGCGCCCGAACTGCCGCACGGTGGAACGCGTCAGGGTGAGGACCGAGCGCGAACGCAGGTCGATCGCGTTCTCCGGGATGTCGTGGATCCGGCAGTCGGCGAGCGTGAGCACGGCGTCCGTGTCGAGCGTGACGCCGTCCGAGGTCGTGCGGTGCACGTCGCAGTCAGTCAGATGCGCCACCGCACGCCCGGTGATCTGCACGCCCGAGCCCTTGACCTCGTACACCTCGCAGCCGATGGCCTCGAGCCCCGAGTGCTCACCGGTCACCGAGAGCCCCGCGCCGGACGCGTGATGCACCCGGCAGCGCTCAAGACGGGGGTGCGCACCCCCGCGCACGGCGATGCCCGACTGCCCGGCCGAGACGATCTCGCACTCCTCGAAGACACCGCCCCCGCCGTCGAGCACGGCGATGCCGATGCCGCCGGGGTTGTCGACCGTGCAGCGCCGCACGGTCGGGCGCGCGCCGCCGCGCACCTCGATACCGCTCGCGGAACGCGTCACCACGCGGACGTCGACGAGTTCGGGCGCCCCGTCCTCGACGAGCAGCGCGGGCGCCGCCGAGTCCTGCCCCTCGACGTGCAGGTCCTGCACCACGGCGGAGGACCGGACGGTGAGCGGCACCCCGTCCGACGGCGCGATGCGCACGGAGCCGGGGGAGCCCTCGGGGCCGCGCAGCGTCACCGCCCGCTGGACGACGAGGTTCTCGCGGTACGTGCCGGGGGCGATGGTGAGGACGTCCCCGTCGCTCGCGGCCTCCAAGGCGGCAGCGAGCGATGCGTACTCACCCGTGCGGCGCCGCCACCGCGAGGTGCCGGTGTGCGTCACCTGGACCGTGCCCTGTGCCATGGAGTTGCTCTGCCCCCACCTTGTCGTACCCGGGACCTCACGACCTCGCGCAAGGAGCCGAAGAGTTCGGCCGGTCCACCGTAGCGCGCGCGGCGAGGGCGAGTTGACCCGATCGCCAGGCTCTCACCTGGTCATCGCCGGTCTCTCACCGGTCCCAAAAGCCGGTGCCGGTGTTCTCAGGAGCCGGTGCCGGTGCGTCCCCAGTCGGGCCCTGCCCTGTCCCAGGCCTGGTCCCAGCGGTCGTAGCGCCGCAGGACGATCCGCCAGACGACGAGCCGCCTCGCCCCCTCGACGAGTCCGGCGACCGCCACCGCGACGCCGAATCCGGCCAACGCTGCATGCGTGGTCGCGGTCGCGTCGTCCAGCGGGCGGCCGACCACCTGGCCGTGCTCGTCCGTCCAGAGCCGGAAGCGGTCGCCCGGGTCGGGGGAGCGGAGGTCGGCGAGCACCGTGCCGGAGTGCGCCGTGCCGTCCGGGGCCGTCCATTCGGCGAGCACGCGGCTGTGCCTGTCCCGCGCGGACGACGTCTCGGGGTCGGGGTCGACCGGGGGTCTGGAGACCTTCCTGACCACCGTGCCCGCGACTTCGTGACGCATCGCGCGCTGTTCCCGCACCGACTGGAGCAGGGCGTCCTGCGTGAGTCCGCCGATCGCGAGACCGGCCAGCGGCGCGGCGACGACGATGAGCAGCACGGCAGCGCAGGCCACCCAGGCCTCGACGAGGTCGGTCTTCCGGCGCAGCGGATTGTGCCGCCAGCGCCAGAGTCCGACGAGTGCTCGCACAGTCCTGCACCCCCTTCCGCGTCCGTCTTAACCGCGAACGGCACGGCCCACGCGTCGGCGGGAAGAAGAGAGAGGGAAATCACCCTTCTCATCCATGTCTCATCCTCGCTCAACGACCGTGCCCGGCCTTCGAGTTCCCGAGCCGGGGACCTTCAATCGAGGACCGTGAACGGATCGCCGATCCGGATCGGTCCGGTCGTCTCGGGCACCAGATTCTGGCCGAAGACCAGCTGGTCACCGAAGCGGCGGTGCTTGGCGAGCGTCCGCAGCGGCTCCTTGCCGCGCTCCGCGCTGCGCTGGTCGGTGGTGGTCACGACGCAGCGGCCGCACTTCTTGGCCACCCGGAAGGTGACGTCGCCGATGGCGACGCGCGACCAGTCGTCCTCGGCCCAGGGCGCGGTCCCGTCCACGACCACATTCGGCCGGAAACGGTTCATGGGGAGCGGGCCCTCGTCGGAGTGGTCGCCTTGCGCGATGAGCGAGTTCAGGGCGTCGAGTGAGGAGAGCGTGGTCAGGAGCAGCGGATACCCGTCGGCGAAGGAGACGGTCTCGCCGTCCTTGGCGTACGCCGGATCGATGGGGCGGCGGGTCGCGGGGTCGTCGAGGTGGACGAGCCGGACGTCCGTTTCCAGATAGGCGCTGAACCAGGCGTGCGCCGCCGCGTCGGCGGGCACCGCCTCGACCTTGTCCTTCCAGATCTCCACCCTGACGGTTTCGCCGGAGGGCGGCACGGCGACCGTCAGCGGCTCGTGGCCGGGCGCGGACATGCGTATGCCGCCGCCGGGCAGGAGCTCGGCGGCGGCCAACGCAAGGCTCGGATGCGGCCGTTGCGTGATGATCCGTCCATCGCCGTCCACAAGGACCCACCGTCGGTCACCCGCGAGCCCCCAGGGCTCGACGACGGCCTCACGCGGAGCGTGTCCCCCGACCGCCTTGAGCGGGTAGAAGTGGATCGAGTGCAGCGCTGGATTGTGCATGCGGTCATCCTGCCAGCAGTCACCGACAGGGGCGCATGCGGGCGAATCAGTAGCCGCGGTAGGGGCGGTTGTACGGATCCTCGTACGTCGCCGGGGCGGGGCGGGGTGCCGCGGGGCGCATGGCCTCGTAGCCCGTTCCGGCCGGGGGACGCTGTTGCTGTTGCTGCGGGCCCGGGTATCCGCGCGGCGCCGAAGGCTGCTGCGGGATGTACGGCGCGGGCGCCTGTTGCAGCGGCGCGGGCTGCTGCGCGTAGCCGTACGCGGGGTTGTGGTGGGACGGGGCCGCCGGCAGGGCGGGCAGGGCTGCTACCGGGAGCGCGGGCAGGTGACTGCCCGTGTCGTACGCGGAGGGGACCCGGATCGGGGCGATCTGAGGAGTACCCCGCTCGGCGACAAGGGAGTCGTAGATCGGAGTGTCCGGGAAGGACGGCGCGGAGTAGTAACCGCCGCCATAGGTGGAGCGGGGGGAGGTCATGACACATAAGTTAAGCCCTTGATGTGCTGGTTGGGGAGACCGATAAGAGGGTTGTTTTACGTGTCGGTAGTGACTCTGCATCCCCAATGCGAGCGAACTTAGGAAAAATCGGTCGCACACGGGCGTAGGGATCGTGTAAAAGCCAAGCTCCGTACGGGTTACCGGCGGTTGACGCACGGTTGACGGGAAGGCCGTGCGGCAGGGTGTCGGCGGTGGACGTGGGCCTGCCCGGGGTCCGGGTAATAGGTTGGTCATGAACGGGACGGCGGCCTGGCCGGACGTGGCGACTGACGATGTGACTTGCGATGGGGGCGGACATGACAATGCCTAAGGGATCGAATGTTCCTGTGCCGGCACCTGCCGTGCGCGTCGAATTGGGGTGGGACTCGGGAGCCGGGGTGCCGGACGCCGACGCGTCGGCCCTGTTGCTCGCCGCTTCCGGAAAGGTCCGCTCGGACGACGACTTCGTCTTCTACAACCAGGCGCTGCACACCTCCGGTGCCGTGCGCCACGAGGGCAAGAAGAGCGACGGCGGACGCGTGACCGACGCGCTGGTGGTGGACTTCGCGCGCGTGGAGCCCGCCGTCGAGACCGTGGTGCTCGCCGCGTCGACGGACGGCGGCATCTTCGGGCAGGTCCCCGGCCTCTTCATCCGGGTCGTCGACGCGGCGAACGGCGCCGAGATCGCGCGCTACGACAGCGAGGACGCGACTGTGGAGACGGCGTTCGTCCTCGGGGAGCTCTATCGCCGCCAGGGCGCGTGGAAGTTCCGCGCCGTCGGGCAGGGCTACAGCAGCGGGCTCGAGGGCCTTGCCACGGACTACGGGATCTCGGTGGACGAGCCGCAGCCGGCGCCGGCACCTCCCGCTCCGGCCGCGGTGCAGGCCCCCGCGGCCCCGGTGACGCCGGCGGCCCCGGTCGCCCCCGTCCAGGCGCCGCCGCCCGCTGCCGCTCCTGCTCCCGCGGCCCAGCCCGTGCGCCTCACCAAGGTCACGCTCACCAAGGACGCGCCGTCCGTCTCGCTGAAGAAGCAGGGCGGCACCTCAGGGGCGATGCGCGTGAACCTCAACTGGGAGGTGCGCAAGCAGTTCAAGGGGTGGGCCAGCAAGCTCGGCCGTGCCGTGGCGATGCACGCGGACCTCGACCTGGACCTGTGCGCCCTGTACGAACTGTCCGACGGCCGCAAGGGCGTCGTCCAGGCGCTCGGCAACGCCTTCGGCTCGCTGGACCAGCCCCCGTACCTCCTGCTCGACGGCGACGACCGCACCGGAGCGGTGGCCAGCGGCGAGAACCTCACGGTCAACCTCGACCACATCAAGGACTTCAAGCGCATCGTCATCTTCGTGACGATCTACGAAGGCGCGCGCAGCTTCGCCGACCTCAACGCCACGGTCACCCTGCAGCCGCAGCACGGCGCCTCCATCGACTTCTCGCTCGACGAGTGCACGGTGCCCTCCACGGTGTGCGCGCTCGCCCTGCTCACGAACAACAACGGCGACCTCTTCGTCCAGCGCGAGGCCCGCTATCTGGTGCCCGAGCGCGGCGTGAGCCCGCAGCGCACCATCGACTACGCGTACGGCTGGGGCATGAACTGGACGCCCGGCAGGAAGTGATCAGCGCTGGTCGGGAGTGGGATCGGGGCGGGCGTAGGTCCGCCCCTTCCACGCCGCTCCGCGCCCCCTGTAGTGCTGCACCGCCGAATCCACCGTCATGAGGAGGTAGAGGAAAGCGGTGAACGGCAGGAGGGGAGCGAGCCAGAGGGTCTGCCGGTAGTAGCGCAGCATCGGGATGTACGTCGCCGTCATCACGAGCCACGCGAGCCCACCGAGCACGGCGGGCACCGCACGGTCGGTCGCCAGGCCGGCGAACAGCGCGACCGGCGGCACCAGATAGATCAGGGCGAGCCCCAGGACCGTACCGAGCAGGACCAGGGGATGGTGCCGCAGCTGGGCGTAGGCGCTGCGCGAGACCATCCGCCACAGGTCGCCGAGCCCGGGATAGGGACGCACGCTGTCGACGCGCTCGGCGAGCCCCAGCCAGATGCGGCCACCCGAGCGCTTCACCGCCCTGGCGAGCGTCACGTCGTCGATCACGGCGTGCCGGATGGAGTCGGGGATCCCCGCACGCTCGGCGGCCGCCGCGCTCAGCAGGACGCATCCGCCCGCGGCGGCGGCCGTGCGCGAGCCCTCCTTGGCGATCCAGCGGAACGGATAGAGCTGCGCGAAGAAGTACACGAACGCCGGGACGACGAGCCGCTCCCACATGCTCGCGACGCGCAGCCGCGCCATCTGCGAGACAAGGTCGAATCCGGCCGTCTCCGCCGCGGCGACCAACTCCCGCAGACTGTCCGGCTCATGGGCGATGTCCGCGTCGGTAAGGAGCAGATACCGGGGCCCACGCGTGTGTGCCAGGCTGATTCCGTGCCGTACGGCCCAGAGCTTGCCGGTCCAGCCGGGCGGCGGCTCACCCGGTGAACCGACGGTCAGTGGCAGGCCGCCGTGCCGGTCGGCCAGCGCGCGGGCCAGCGTGCCGGTGCCGTCCGAACTCCCGTCGTCGACAAGGAAGATCTCGGCCTGCCCGGGATAGTCCTGGGCCAGCAGCGAGGGCAGGCTCTGCGGCAGTACGGCGGCCTCGTCACGGGCGGGGACGACGACGCAGACCGAGGGCCAGGTGTCCGGTTCGCGGCGCGGCGGCAGACGCAGGTCCGTGCGCCAGAAGAAGCCCTGCCCCAACAGGAGCCACAGCCAGGCGGCAAGCGATGCGGCGGCGGTCCACACAACGGCGCTCATCCGCCGAAGTCTGCCCCACGGCATCGGGCGTCGGAGGCCGATCGACTATGGTGACCGGGTGAAGATCGCGCTCATCGACTCCGGTATCGGCCTGCTCCCCGCCGCGGCGGCGGTCCGTCGTCTGCGGCCGGACGCCGATCTCATCCTCTCCTCGGACCCCGACGGACTGCCCTGGGGACCGCGCTCCGCCGAGGACGTCATCCAGCGCTCGCTCGACATCGCCGAGGCAGCCGCGGCGCACCACCCCGAAGCGCTGATCGTGGCCTGCAACACCTCTTCGGTGGTCGCCCTGCCCGCGCTGCGCGCCCGGTTCGAGCCCGGCCTGCCGATCATCGGGACCGTACCGGCGATCAAGCCTGCCGCGGCAGGCGGCGGCCCCGTCGCCATCTGGGCCACTCCCGCCACCACCGGAAGCCCCTACCAGCGCGGCCTCATCGAGGAGTTCGCCGGCGGCGCCCGTGTCACCGAGGTGCCCTGCCCCGGCCTCGCGGACGCCGTGCAGTACGCCGACGAGGCGGCCATCGACCGCGCGGTCGCCGCCGCGGCCGCCCTGACTCCGCGTGACGTAAGGGCCGTCGTCCTGGGCTGCACCCATTACGAGCTGGTCGGCGAGCGCATCCGTGCGGCCCTCCAGCAGCCCGACCTGCCGCCCCTCGCCTTGCACGGCTCCGCCGGAGCCGTCGCCGCCCAGGCGCTGCGCAGGACCGGAGAGCTCCCCGGCCCCGGTACCGGCACGGAAGGCGGCCTGACGGTGATCCTGAGCGGGCGGCCGTCCGAGCTGCCCGTCGCCGCCCACACGTACGCCGAAGGCAGGCTGCTCGCGGCGGTCAGCCCCGCGCGCTGAGTCCCGTACGGACGCACGCCGAGCCCGCGTGCGGAGGGCCCGCCGATCCCTCGTACAGAACGGTGTCGCCCGTCCACCCGGAGCAGTAACGCTCCGCGATGCGGTGCCTTCCCTCCGGAACGTGAGTAGTCTCGGACGCATGAGGGACCACACCCACGGTGAGCGGGGCAGCACAGCCGACGCCCCGCCGGAAGTCTGGACCGGTAGCGCGACCAACCGCGTGCAGTGGCTGCTGGCGTCGGCCGGTGCCCTCTGCCTGGCGCTCGGCATCGAGCTGGCCGTCGACAACATGTGGACGACCGGGATCGCGGCCCTGGCCATGTCCGTCGTGGGGTGCATCGCCGCCGGGCTGCTGATCCTGTTCGGCACCCTCGCCTTCGTCCATGTCGCCGTGAAGGTCGACAAGGACTCCCTGGAAGTGCGCTGCGGCCACATGGGACTGCCGCGCCGCCGCATCCTTCTCTCCCACGTGGTGGGCGCCGAGTTCGCGCAGGCCGTCAGCCCCCGGCAGTGGGGCGGCTGGGGCTACCGCTCGCGGCCCGAGATCGGCACCGCCGTCGTGGTCCGCCGCGGTGAGGGCCTGGTCCTGAGCCTGGGCGACGGCCGCACGTTCACGGTCACCGTCGACGACGCCGAAGCGGCCGTACGGATCATCCGGGAGCGGCTGGGAGTGGCGGGGAGCCCGGCGGCCTGACCTGCGCCGGTTCGTCGCCCAGCGGTCTCGCCGTGGCGATGCCCGCGAGATACCCCGCGCCCGTCGTCACCGCCGTGACGCTCAGCGCGTTGCCGACCGATGCCACGGCGGCCAGCGCCGTCAGGGCAGCGCCCGCCGACAGGACGACCTGGGTGGAGCGCGGCGAGCGGTACAGGGCGTACAGCAGCCAGCAGAACACCGCAGCGAGCAGGACCACGCCCGCAAGGCCCTGCTCCGCCGCCTGCTGAAGCGGCGCCGAATGGGGCCTGCCGTCCGTGAGGAGGTTCTCCGCCACCGTGGGGCTGGCGTCGGCGAACCGGCCGGGCCCCACCCCGAGCGCCGGTTCCTGGCCCGCGAGCGCGAGCGCGTCGTGCCACAGCTGGACCCGCTGTCCGTCGAGCTGGCCCACCAGGGACGCGCTGAGGCCCTCCGGGAGTGCGTCATCGGCGATCGCCCAGGTCAGACCGGTCACCACGGCCGTCGCCAGGGCGAGCCCCGCGAGGCCGAGCGCCCGGCGCCGCATCAGGGCGGTCGCCAGCGAACAGAGCAGGATCCCGGTGCACGCGACGGAACCGGCCATCGAGCCGAGCGCCACGGCGGCCACCACGATCCCCACGGCGAGCAGCCGCATCGCGAGCCGCGTCGCGGGTCTGCGGGCCGCCCACGCCGCGGAGCAGGCCGCCCCCGACGCCAGGATCAGGAGCGCGGCCGCGGCGCCGGTGTGGCCGAGCGGTGCCGTGCCTGCGGGCCCCGGCGACAGGTGCGGGGCCGCCGCCGCGAGGCCGATCCCGGCCAGCGCACCGGCACAGGGCGCGGCGACGGGCAGGAGCGCGCCGCAGATCCGCCCGCCCGCGTACCCCGCGGCCACGGCGAGCACCGCGAGGAGCACGCCCTCGGGCTGACCGCCGTGCACCCCGGCTGTGATCAAGGTCCAGGCCGCGCACACGCCCAGCAGGGCGCAGCCCGTCGCGTCGGACGCGCTGCGCCGTTCGTACGCCCCCGGTGGCCCGGCCGTCGCGGCCATCCCCGTTGTCCCCACCCCGTCGCCCCCCGCTGTGTGCGGGCCCCGAACGCCGTGGCGTGATCCGCCGCAGGTCAGGGACTCGGGCACACCGTAGTCGCTGGGAACGTGAGATGTGGACGTCTTGCGCAGGAACGATCCGTCTATCGCGTGGAGAAGGCCTCCCACGAGGCGCCTGTCCCCGATGGCCGGGCATGACCATCCTGTCCGTGTCCAAGTGACGCGCCGTACACTCCCCGAGTGACCGCCACCACCACCTCCGCAGACGAGTCGAAGCAGCTCGGACCGCAGTCCGCGCCCCTCTCGCGCAAGGCCCGCGTCCTGCGCGCGCTCGTCCCGGCCGCCGCGTCGGCACTCTCCGGAGTGCTGCTGTACGTCAGCTTTCCGCCACGCACCCTGTGGTGGCTCGCGCTGCCGGCCTTCGCGGTGTTCGCCTGGTGTCTGCACGGCCGCAGCTGGAAGGCGGGCCTCGGGCTCGGCTATCTCTTCGGCCTCGGATTCCTGCTGCCGCTCCTGGTGTGGACCGGTGTGGAGGTCGGTCCAGGTCCCTGGCTGGCGCTCGCCGCCATCGAGGCGATGTTCGTCGCCCTCGTCGGAGCGGGCATCGCCGCCGTCTCGCGGCTGCCCGGCTACCCCCTCTGGGCGGCGGCCCTCTGGATCGCCGGTGAGGCGGCACGCGCGCGCGTGCCGTTCAGCGGATTCCCCTGGGGGAAGATCGCCTTCGGGCAGGCGGACGGTGTCTTCCTGCCCCTCGCCGCGCTCGGCGGCACCCCGGTGCTCGGGTTCGCGGTGGTCCTGTGCGGCTTCGGCCTGTACGAGGTCGTCCGCCAGGTGCGCGAGGCCCGCGACCCACACGGCACCGGCTCCGTACGCCGTGGAGCCGCCGCGGCGGCCCTGCTCAGCGTGCTCGTCCCGGTCGCCGGTGCCTTCGCCGCGCGTCCGCTCGTCAGCGACGACGCCGAGGACGGCACCGCGACCGTCGCGGCCATCCAGGGCAACGTGCCGCAGGCGGGCCTGGAGTTCAACGCCCAGCGCCGCGCCGTGCTCGACCACCATGTGCGGGAGACCGAGCGGCTCGCGGACCGGGTGAAGGCGGGCAAGGCGAAGCAGCCGGACTTCGTCCTGTGGCCGGAGAACTCCTCCGACATCGACCCGTTCACCAACCCCGACGCCCGCGAGGCGATCGAGCGCGCGGTGAAGGCGGTCGGCGCCCCGATCTCGGTGGGCGGCGTCGTCGAGTCCAAGGACGGCAAGCTCTTCAACGAGCAGATCCTGTGGGACCCGGAGAAGGGCCCCACGGACACCTACGACAAGCGGCAGATCCAGCCCTTCGGCGAGTACATCCCGCTGCGCGACCTCGTCGGCTTCTTCAGCAGCGACGTCGGCATGGTGCGCCAGGACTTCAGCCGCGGCACGAAGCCCGGCGTCTTCACCATGGCGGGCACGAAGGTGGGGCTCGCCACCTGCTACGAAGCCGCCTTCGACTGGGCCGTGCGCGACACCGTCACCCATGGCGCCCAGCTGATCTCGGTGCCCAGCAACAACGCGACGTTCGACCGCAGCGAGATGACCTACCAGCAGCTGGCCATGTCGCGGATCCGCGCCGTCGAGCACAGCCGCACCGTCACCGTCCCGGTGACCAGCGGGGTGAGCGCGATCATCATGCCGGACGGCCGGGTCTCCCAGAAGACGAAGTGGTTCACCGCCGACTCACTGGTCGAGGAGGTGCCGCTGCGCTCCTCGCAGACCCCGGCCACCCGGTTCGGCGTGCTGCCCGAGGGCATCCTCGTGCTGATCGCGGCCGGCGGACTCGGCTGGGCGGTGACGGGCGCGGCCCGGGCCAGGCGCGCCCGTTAGGGTCGACGGCATGGCTACTCCTGACTTCATCCGTACGATCCGGGCCGACGCGGGCCACCAGCTGTTGTGGCTCCCCGGGGTCACCGCCATCGTCTTCGACGACGCGGGCAGAGTGCTGCTCGGGCGGCGCAGCGACAACGGCAAGTGGTCCGTCATCGGCGGCATCCCGGACCCGGGGGAGCAGCCCGCCGCATGTGCCGTGCGCGAGGTGTTCGAGGAGACCGCGGTGCACTGCGTGCCCGAGCGCGTCGTGCTCGTCGAGGCCCTGGAGCCGGTGACGTACCCGAACGGCGACACCTGCCAGTTCATGGACGTCACCATTCGCTGCCGGGCGGTCGGCGGCGAGGCCCGCGTCAACGACGACGAGTCCCTCGAAGTGGGCTGGTTCGCCCTTGACCAGCTGCCCGACCTGCACGAGTTCGGACTCTTCCGGATCAAGCAGGCCATGGCGGAGGAACAGCCCACCTGGTTCGACCGGCAGTGATTCGCTGAGCGGTCCCGGCTGTCCCGGTCAGGTCGCCTTGATCATGTCGGCGCACTTCTCGCCGATCATCATCGTGGTGATGCACGGGTTGACCGCGGGCAGGAACGGCATGACCGACGCGTCGGCGACGCGCAGTCCGGTGACGCCCTTGACGCGCAGTTCGGGGTCGAGCGGCGAGTCCGCGTCGTCCGTCGCGCCCATCCGCACGGTGCCCGCCGGGTGGTAGACGGTGTTGTGGGTCTGGCGGATGTAGGCGAAGAGCTCGTCGTCGGTCGTGGCGTCCGGTCCCGGAGCGAGTTCGGCGCCCGTCCAGTCGGCCATCGGGGCCTGCGCGGCGATCTCGCGGGCGAGGCGCAGCCCGTACGTCATCACGCGGATGTCGTGCTCGTCGGTGAAGTAGCGCGGGTCGACCTTCGGCTTGTCCCGGAAGTCACGGGTGCGCAGCCGCACCGTGCCCATGGAGCGGGCCCGGGTGACGTTCGGGGTCAGGCAGAAGGCGTTGTCGGTGGTCGGATAGCCGCGCCGGTAGGTGTTCATGTCGAAGGGCACCGAGCCGTAGTGGAACATCAGGTCCGGGCGGTCGAGGCCCGGTTCGGTGTCCGCGAAGATGCCGATCTCCCACCACTGGGTGGAGGAGGTGACCATAGGCTGCTTCGCCTCCCACATGATCACGCCCTCGGGGTGGTCCTGGAGGTGGGCGCCGACGCCGGGGGAGTCCGCGAGGACCTCCACGCCGCACTCCCGCAGGTGTGCGGCCGGTCCGATGCCCGACAGCATCAGGAGCTTCGGCGAGTCGATGGCCCCGCAGGACACGATCACCTCGCGGCGCGCCGTGACGCTGCCGCTGTGAATGGTGTCGGGTTCCAGGTACGCGACGCCCGTGCAGCGTCGGTTCTCGTCGAAGAGGAGCTGCTTGGCCTGGAGTCCTGTGCGCACCTCCAGGTTGGGCCGCTTGCCGAGGATCGGGTGCAGATACGACACCGACGCGGACGAACGGGTGCCGTCCGTACGGGAGTTGATCTGGAACCAGTGGGCGCCGCGCGTGACCGTCTTGCCGGTGTTGAACGGGGTGGTGGGGATGCCCGCCGCGGCGCACGCCTCCAGCAGGGCCGATCCGCAGGGGTCGTTCGGCGGGACGCTCATGATGTTCACCGGGCCCGAGCGGCCGTGATGGTCACCGGGCGCGTCGTTGGTCTCCAGGCGCTGGTAGAGCGGGAAGCAGTCCGCCGCGCTCCAGCCCGTGCAGCCCAGTGAGCCCCACTCGTCGAGGTCCTCGGCAGGGGCCCAGAAGGCGATGCAGGAGTTGTGCGACGAGCAGCCGCCGAGCACCTTGGCGCGGGCGTGCCGCATGAAGCTGTTGCCGTTCTCCTGCGGCTCCACCGGGTAGTCCCAGTCGTAACCGGACTCCAACAGCGCCATCCACTTGGTCAGTTGGAGGATGTTGTCGTCGCCGACGTCCGAAGGTCCTGCCTCAAGGACGCAGACACTGACGTCCGGGTCCTCGGTCAGCCGCGCGGCGACGACGGCGCCAGCCGTGCCGCCGCCGACCACCACGTAGTCGAACTCGGCCTGGGGACTCTCTGCGGGCATGGTGACTCCAGATCACAGGGGGTTCAGGGGGCGGCGGGCGGCGACGGGGGAGTGGTGGGGTCGGCCAGCTCCTCGAAGCGGTGCTCGGCGAGGACGCCCGTCTTGTGCCGCTGCACGAACCAGTAGTAGGCGAAGCCGCCGAGGGCGACGATGCCGATGAAGAGGAACGCGCCCCAGCGCAGGTACCAGTGCTGAGGTCCCGTCGCGTTGTAGACCTCCGCGCGGGGCCAGGCGAGGTTGATGGACATGGCCAGGCCCCAGAGCACCGCGACGATGTTGATCGGCAGCCCCCACCGGCCGAGCGAGAACTGGCCTTCGGCGGGCTGCCACCCCCTGCGCAGCCGCTTCAGCAGCATGGGCACGGTGACCAGGAGGTAGGCCACGTAGATCATGATGATCGCGATGCTCGTGATCACCGAGAAGATCTGCGGCTGGTTGATGTTGATCACCAGGATGACGACACCCACGACGCCGATCAGCACGGCGGGTACCACGGGGGTCTGGAAGCGGGGGCTGACCTTGGCGAGATGTGTGCCCGCCGGCAGGTTGTTGTCCCGTGCCATGGCGAACATCAGCCGGATGCCGGCGGCCTGCACGGCAAGGACACAGACGGTGATGGCGACGACCACCGCCCAGAGGAAGATCTCACCGATGGTCGAGCCGAGCGTTTCGAGTACCACGTACTGCAGTCCGCCGGTGGAGAGTTCCTCGGCCTGCAGATCCGGCACCGCAAGCAGGGCGAACAGCAGGATGAACGCGCCGATGGTGAAGGAGGCGATGAGGGCGCGCAGAATGGCGCGGGGCGCGTTGCGGCCCGGGTTGTGCGACTCCTCGCCGAGCGAAGAGGCCGTGTCGAAGCCGTACATGACATAGGCGGAGGCCAGCGACGCGGTCAGGAAGGCGCCGAAGTACCCGAGCGTCTGGCCGCTGCCGAGGCCGTTCGTCTCGGTGAGGGCGCTGCTGGGGCCACGGGTGATGTGCGCCGCCAGGAAGATGATCAGCGCGACCGCGGCGATCAGCTCGATGAACACTCCCGCCGAGTTGATCCGGGCCATGAGCTTGACCCCGAAGGCGTTCACCGCGGTGGAGAACACGATGAGGACCGTGCCGAGGAGCACGGCGTTGGCAGCCGCGTCGTTCTTGCCGCTGCCGTCACCCACGAACTGGAACCAGTCGGAGATCTGCGGCAGCGTGATCTGGTAGGCGAGCGCCACGGCGGAGAGCGTGACCATGGTGGCCGTCATCATCATCCAGCCGCCGAGCCAGCCGACGTGCGGGCCGCCCATCTTCTTGGCCCAGTTGTAGATGGAGCCTGCGACCGGATACCGGGCGGCGAGCTCACAGAAGCACAGGGCCACCATCAGCTGACCGACGAAGACCATCGGCCAGGACCACCAGTAGGCGGGGCCGCCGAAGCTGACGCCGAAGTAGAACAGCTGGAAGGTGCCGGTCAGGATCGAGATGTAGCTGATCCCGGCCGCGAAGGTGTGGAAGTTGCCCAGCGTCCGCTTGAGTTCCGGACGGTAGCCGAGCTCGCCGAGCGCATCGTCGTCCTGCTGGCCCTGCGTCCTCTCCGGGACGGCGGGGTCCGGTCCTGGGCCGGATTCCGTGCTCATTCGAACCACCTCTGCGGTGTCGCTGCGAGATTGCGCCAGATGTGCTTGGCCTCTTGGTACTCGGCGAGGCCGGCCGGCCCCAGTTCGCGGCCGAAGCCGGACTGCTTCATGCCGCCCCACTCCGCCTGCGGTACATAAGGGTGGAAGTCGTTGATCCAGACGGTCCCGGCGCGCATCTTGGCCGCCACGCGCTGGGCCTTGCCGGTGTCCTGCGACCAGACGGCGCCCGCGAGCCCGTAGACGGTGTCGTTGGCGAGCGCGATCGCCTCGGCCTCGTCCCGGAACCGCTCGACGGTGAGCACCGGGCCGAACGACTCGTCGGTGACCACGGACATGCCGGGGGTGCACTCGTCGAGCACGGTCGGCGGGTAGTAGTAGCCGTCCTTCAGCGCCGGGTCGTCGGGGCGCGCGCCGCCGCAGCGAAGGACCGCGCCCTCGGCGATGCCCGCCGCCACGTACGCCTCGACCTTGTCGCGGTGCGCGGCGGAGATCAGCGGTCCCGTGCGGGCGTTGACGTCGAAGGGGCCGCCGAGCCGGATCTGCTGCGCGCGCTCGACCACCGCGTCGACGAACCTGTCGTGCAGCGAGTCCTCGACGAGCAGCCGCGCCCCGGCCGAACAGACCTGGCCGGAGTGCAGGAAGATCGCCATCAGCGCGTAGTCGAGCGCGGCCTCGAAGTCGGCGTCGGCGAAGACGATGTTCGGGTTCTTGCCGCCCAGTTCCAGGGCGACCTTCTTCACCGTGGGCGCCGCGGCGGCCATGATGCGCCGTCCGGTGACAAGACCGCCGGTGAACGACACCATGTCGACCCGCGGGTCCTCGCTGAGCGGCGCGCCCGCGGTGGGGCCCGCGCCGAGGATCAGGTTGGCCGCCCCGGCAGGCAGCCCGGCCTCGGTGAGCAGCCGCATCAGGATGATGGAGGTGTGCGGGGTCAGCTCGCTGGGCTTGAGGACGAAGGTGTTGCCCGCGCCGAGCGCCGGTGCGACCTTCCAGGCGGTCTGCAGCAGCGGATAGTTCCACGGAGTGATCAGCGCGCACACCCCGACCGGCTCGTGCACCACCCGGCTGTCCACGTCCGGGCTCCCGGCGTCGACGACCCGGTCGGTGCCGCCCGCGGCCGTCAGGTTGCCGAAGTAGCGGAAGCAGTTCGCGATGTCGTCCATGTCGTACTCGCTCTCCACGAGCCGCTTCCCGGTGTCCAGGGATTCGGCGCGGGCGAGCGCGTCCTTGTCGCGTTCGAGGAGGTCGGCCACGCGCAACAGCAGGCGGCCGCGTTCGGCCGCCGGAGTGGCGGGCCACGGTCCGTGGTCGAAGGCCTCACGGGCGGCGGCGATGGCCGCCGCCGCGTCCTTCGGCCCGGCCTCGTCGACGGTCGCGACCAGGGTGTTGTCCGCGGGGCAGCGGATTTCCCGTACCTGCCCGTCCACGGCAGTGGTCCATGTTCCGCCGATGAACAGCTCCGGCATGACGGCTCCTCGGGGATGGGATGCGCGGGTGCTCCACGAAAGGACGGTAAGGAGAATGGGCCGCGTCCGCACTACATGAGCCGCTATTCGGCGCAGCGGTCTCGGCCCGCTCCAGCGGGAACAGGCGTCCGCGAAGATCGTCCGCCCGCCACTCGGTTAGCCTGAAGGCACGATGAACCGACTGAGCACGTCATGGGGCGCGTACGACCTCACACGATTTCCCGAGGACTCCCGCGATCCGCTGCGCGCCTGGTCCGCCGCCGACGCCTACCTGCTGCGGCATCTGGCGGGCGAGACGGAGGACGGGGCGAAGCCCGTCGACCTCTCCGGCTCCGTGGCGGTCGTCGGTGACCGCTGGGGCGCGCTGACCACCTCGCTGGCCGAGTACGGGCCGACGCTGATCACCGATTCGTTCCTCGCGCGGGAGGCGACGCGGGCCAATGTGGCACGTGCCGGGTTCGCGCCGGACGCGGTACGGCTCGCGACGACCGACGACGCCGCGCCGAGCAGGATCGACGTACTCCTGGTCCGGGTGCCGAAGAGCCTGTCGCTCCTGGAGGACCAGTTGCACCGGCTCGCGCCCGCCCTGCACGCGGGCACGGTCGTCGTCGGCACCGGCATGGTCAACGAGATCCACACCTCGACGCTCGACCTCTTCGAGCGGATCATCGGTCCTACGCGGACGTCGCTGGCCCGGCAGAAGGCGCGGCTCATCTTCAGCACGCCGGATCCGGAGCGCGAGCCCGGCGCCGGCCCCTGGCCACGCAGCTACGTCCTGGACGCCGACTCCGGCGCGGGCTCGGGCCTTACCGTCGTCAACCACGCGGGCGTGTTCTGCGCCGACCGCCTCGACATCGGCACCCGCTTCTTCCTGCACCACCTGCCGACCGGCAGGGGCGCCGCGCACATCGTGGACCTGGGCTGCGGCAACGGCGTGCTCGGCACGGCCGCCGCCGTCGCGGACCCCGAGGCCACGGTCACCTTCATCGACGAGTCGTACCCCGCCGTCGCGTCGGCGAAGGCCACCTTCCGCGCGAACGCCACCGCGTCCACACGGGCGGAGTTCGTCGCAGGCGACGCGCTGTCCACCGTCCCCGACGGGACGGTGGACCTCGTCCTGAACAACCCGCCCTTCCACAGCCACCAGGCGACCTCCGGCGCGACCGCCTGGCGGATGTTCAACGGGGCACGCGCCGCGCTGCGCCCGGGCGGCGAGCTGTGGGTCGTCGGCAACCGCCATCTCGGGTACCACGTGAAGCTGCGCAAGCTCTTCGGCAACTCCCAAGTGGTGGCCAGCGACCCGAAGTTCGTGGTTCTGCGGGCGGTCAAGCGCGACCGCTGACCCCGGTTCCGAGACTGCGTCAGGCGTCGAAGGCGGTCGCCCGCGTCACCTTCTCCCACGTGGCGATCTCCGCACGGACGGAGTCGAGGTGACCGACGACCGCGTCCACGGCGTCGTCGCCCAGCGGCAGCCGCAGCGGAGTGTCGTCGGCGTCGAGCGCGGTGACGATCGCGGCGGCGGCCTTCGCCGGGTCGCCGGGCTGCCCGCCGTCGCCGCCCGCGACCATGGCGCGGGTGGCGCCCGCCGTCTGCGCGTAGTCCGGGATCTCCACGGGGCTCGCGCTGGTGTTGCCGAACAGGCTTGTGCGGAACGCGCCGGGCTCCACGACCAGGACCTTGATGCCGAGCGGGCCCACTTCAGCTGCCAGCGCCTCCGACATTCCCTCTAGGGCGAACTTCGTGCCGCTGTACGCCGAGAACCCCGCGAACGACATCTGCCCGCCCATGCTGCTCATCTGCACGATCGCGCCCGAGCGCCGTGCCCGCATGTGCGGAAGCACGGCGCGGGTCAGCGCGGCGGGGCCGAAGACGTGCACGTCGAACAGGGCGCGCAGCTCGGCGTCCGAGTCCTCCTCCAGGGCGCCGACGTGGCTGCGGCCCGCGTTGTTCACCAGGACGTCGATGCGCCCGTGCCGGTCGGTGACGTCGCGCACGGCGGCCTCGATGCCCGCCGTGTCGGTCACGTCCAGGGTGAGCGCCTCGACCTGGTCGGGGTGGGCGGCGACCAGGTCGTCCAGGGACGACGCGTTGCGGGCGGTGGCCACGACCACACCGCCCGCGGCGACGGCGGCCTCGGTGATCGCCCGGCCGAAGCCGCTGTTCGCGCCCGTCACGAGCCATACCTTCGTCATCATGAACTCCCTTGACATGTAGGCCGGGTCATACGTTCCCCGGCTGTGTGGATCATCCTGCGGAAGAATCTGGTGGCTCGTCCAAGACCTGACGTGATAGCTGATGGTTATGGACCTACACGGCAGGGACGTACACAGCAGGGATCTGCGCTACTTCGTCGCGGTGGCGCAGGAGTTGCACTTCACGCGGGCCGCCGAGCGGCTCTTCGTCTCGCAGCCCGCCCTGAGCAAGCAGATACGGACGCTGGAACGGCAGCTGGGGGCCGAGCTGTTCGTGCGGGACCACCGTGGAGTGCGGCTCACTTCCGTGGGTGCGGCGCTCCTGCCGCACGCCCAACAGGTGCTTGAGGGCTGGCAGTCGGCGGTCGGAGCGGTGGAGCGCGCGAAGACCGAGGAGCGGGCCACGCTCACCGTGGGCATGAGCACGAGACCGGCCCGCGGCGGACTCCTGCCCGCGGTGCGGTCCCGCTTCAGCGAGGCCCGTCCTGCGGCCACGATCCGTCTGCGGCAGGTGAGTTGGCAGGACGCGAGCGCGGGCCTCGCGGACGGCACGGCGGACGTGGCCTTCGTCTGGCTGCCGCTTCCCGACCTGGAGCGTTACGCGTGGGTGGTGGTCGCCGAAGAGCCGCGCCACGTCGCCCTGCCCGCGACCCACCGCCTCGCGGGCCTGGACGAGGTCGACTTCGCCGACATCGCCGACGAGCCCTTCCTCGCCCTGCCCGGGAGCGCGGGCGCGCTGCGGGACTACTGGCTCGCCCTGGATGCCCGCGAGGGCACCGCGCCCCGTATCGGCGCGGAGATCGCCAGTACCGACGAGACGTACGAGGCGCTGGTGGACGGTCGCGGCGTCTGCCTGGTCGCCGCGGGCAACGCGCCCCTGATCACGCTCGGTGGCGTCGTCACACGCCCGGTCCGCGGCATCTCGCCCAGCCGGTTCGCCCTGGCCTGGCGCGCGGGCGACGACGGCCGCCCGCTGGTCAGCGCGTACATCAAGGCGTGCGAGGAGGCGCTCGGGCGGGTCCAGCAGGAGCCCGCGGGCGTATCTCGTCGCAACCGTTGACCTTGCCCCAACACCCCCTTACCGTTTCGGCGTTCGGAGTATCAGATGGCGTTCGAAATCACGAACGTCGGTATGAGGGGACGCTCGCACCATGGAGCGCACAGTGCTCAGGAAGACCGCGTGGCGGCTGCTGCCGTTTCTCGGCCTGTTGTATGTGATCGCCTACATCGACCGCTCGAACGTCGGCTTCGCGAAGCTGGAGCTCCAGGCCGAACTGGGCGTCAGCGCCACGGCGTTCACCCTCGGCCAGGTCTTCTTCTTCACCGCGTACGCCCTCTTCGAAGTGCCGAGCAACCTGATGCTGCACCGCGTCGGCGCGCACCGCTGGATCGCCCGCATCCTGCTGACCTGGGGCCTGGTCACCATCGCCACGGTCCTCGTGCAGAGCACCTGGCAGTTCTACCTGGCCCGCTTCGCGCTCGGCGCCGCCGAGGCCGGGTTCTTCCCCGGAGTGCTCTACTACCTCTCCCGCTGGTTCCCCGGCAGCCACCGGGGCCGGGCCATCGGCGCGTTCATGCTCGCCGCGCCCGTCTCCTTCATCGTCGGCAACCCGCTGATGGGCGTCCTGATGGACCTCGACGGGACCTGGGGCCTGACCGGCTGGCAGTGGGTGTTCCTGGCCACCGGCATCCCGGCCGTGCTCGTCGCCCCGGTCGTCCTCGCCCGGCTGCCCGCGGGACCGGAGAAGGCGCGCTGGCTCGCCGCCGACGAACGCCAGTGGCTCACCGACGCCCTGGCCGCCGACCGGGCGGAAGCGGGTCAGCAGCCGCAGCACGCGCTCGCGGTCCTGCGCGACCGCCGCGTCCTGACGGCCGCCGTGTTCTTCCTCGCCTTTCCCCTGTCCACCTACGGCCTCTCCTTCTGGCTGCCCACGATCATCGACGGCTTCGGTGACCTGACGAGCACCGAGGTCGGATTCGTCTCCGCCATCCCTTACGTGTGCGTCGCCGCCGGACTGGTCGTCGTGCCCCGCCTGGTGGCCCGCCGCGACACCCCCTATCTGTGGACCGCGGCGATGCTCGGCCTGACCGTCGCCGGGTTCACCGTCACCGCGCTCTTCGGCTCTCCCGTTGTGCAGATGCTCGGCCTGTGTGCCGCGGCCGTCGGCGGATACGCGGCGCAGCCCGCCTTCTGGGCGCTGATCCCGCGCTTCCTGACGGGCGCCGCGGCGGCAGCGGGCATCGCCGCGGTCAACGCCGTCGGCAACCTCGGCGGCGGCTTCGGCCCGCTCGGCATCGCGGCGGTCGTCGACTCCACTGGCAGCGCGCTGACCGGCCTGCTGTTCCTGCTCTCGGTGGCCGTGCTCGGCCTGCTCGCCGTCCCTCTGCTGCGGCGCGCGCTGAGTACGCCGCCCGCGCCCTCAGCCGTACCGCTTCCCGGGGCGCCGTCCGCCGCGGAGAAGTCCGTCCCGTAGATCCGACCCCGCCTACCAGGGAGCCGCATGAGCCACAACGAAGTACCCAGCCGTAGAAGCCTGTTGAGAGGATCGCTGGCCGCCGGCGCCCTCGCCGCCGCACCGGTGGCCCTCGCCCAGGCGCCCGCCCACGCCGCGTCCCGGGCGGCCGCCGCCTACCGCAACCCGCTCGTCGAGCAGCGCGCCGACCCGCACATCCACCGCCACACCGACGGCCACTACTACTTCACGGCGACCTCTCCCGAGTACGACCGCATCATTCTGCGCCGCTCCCGCACCCTGCGGGGCCTGACGCGGGCGGACGAGTCCGTCATCTGGCGGCGGCACACGAGCGGCGACATGGCCTCGCACATCTGGGCGCCGGAACTCCACCACATCAACGGCAAGTGGTACATCTACTTCGCCGCGGCCCCCGCCGACGACGTGTGGAAGATCCGCATCTGGGTCCTGGAGAACGCCAACGCCAATCCCTTCAAGGGGAGTTGGACCGAGAAGGGGCAGCTCACCACGGCCTGGGACACCTTCTCGCTCGACGCCACCACCTTCACGCACCGGGGCAGCCGCTACCTGGCCTGGGCGCAGTACGAGCCCGGCATGGACAACAACACCGGCGTCTTCCTGTCGCGGATGGCGAATCCCTGGACTCTGACGGGACCTCAGATACGCCTGACCACACCCGAGTACGACTGGGAGTGCGTCGGATTCAAGGTGAACGAAGGGCCCTCCGTCATCCAGCGGGGCGGCCGCGTCTTCCTCTCGTACTCGGCGTCCGCGACCGACTCCAACTACTGCGTCGGGCTGCTCACCGCCGACACCCGCAGCGACCTCATGGACCCCGCCTCCTGGGCCAAGTCGCCGACCCCGGTCTTCACCAGTAACGACACGACCAAGCAGTACGGTCCGGGCCACAACTGCTTCACCGTCGCCGAGGACGGCCGCACCGACGTCCTCGTCTACCACGCCCGCCAGTACAAGGACATCGTCGGCGACCCCCTGCACGACCCCAACCGCCACACCCGCATCCAGAGGCTCGGCTGGAAGGCCGACGGCACACCGGACTTCGGCATCCCCGTCGCCGATGCCGCCGGGGGGTCATGAGCCCCGTCAGTGTCCCGGTCGTGCCACGTAGTAGACGTTGAGGATGTCGCCCTCCACCTGGCGGACGTCGACGTCGCCGAATCCGGCCTCGGCCAGCATGCGCAGGGCGGTCTGCCTGCCCCACACCGTGCCGAGGCCGGCGCCGCCCTCGCCGAGGGAGACGGTCATGCAGTAGAAGACCGAGAAGGTGTAAAGGGTGGGGCCCAGCGGATGGTCGAGGTTCTCCTCCAGCTTGCTCGAGGCGGCGATGTCCCCCATGAGGAACACACCGTCGTCGCGCAGGGCGTCGGCGATCGCCGACAGGGTGCGCGCCGGGCGGGCCAGGTCATGGATCACGTCGAAGGCAGTGATCAAGTCGTACGAGCCGGTCAGTTCGGCCGAGTCCGCCACGTCGAACCGGACGTTCGCAAGACCGCGCCGCGCAGCCTCGTCGCGAGCTGCCGCAATGCCGGTCTCGGACATGTCCACGCCGCGGAAGCGGCTGGCGGGAAACGCCTCGGCCAGGAGGATCACCGCATGCCCCTGCCCCGTACCGACGTCCAGCGCGTCGATGCCTTCACGCAGCCGCTCCGGCAGGCCGGGCGCCACCGGGACAATGGACTCCACGAGGGCGGCGTCGTACACCCTCGCGGTCTCCTCGGCCTGGAGATCCTGGAAGCGGGGGTAGGACGAGTACGGCACGCCGCCGCCCTTGTGGAACGCCTCAAGGACCTGATCCTCGACGATGCCCAGGAGGGCGAGGTCCTGCAGGAAGGAGGCCATGTTGTCGGGGCCGGCGGCCCGGACGAGGGAAGCGGCGTGCTCGGGCGGCAGCCAGTACGTGCCGTCGTCCGGGGCGTACTCGACGAAGCCGCCCACGGTCATCCCGCCGAGCCACTCCCGTACGTAGCGCTCATCCAGGCCCGCGGCCTCGGCGATCCGCTCGCTGGTGGCCGGAGGCAGGCCGGACAGCACGTCGAACAGTCTCGTCCGGTGACCGAGGCTGCACAGGTATCCCAGGCAGGAGTCATTGAGCACCTCGACCATCCGCTCCGCGAACCGCTCCTGCCGCACCGGGTCGAGGTCATGTGTCTGCGCGGTCATTTCGCTCCCCATCCTTCGGCCAGGAAGCTGCGGGCGGGGCGCTCTGCCACTGCTGGTCGAATTGACCGGTTTGCTGCAATTCTACGCCGGAACTCCGAGGACGGCCCGGAGTAGCCGTGGCTCTCACGTGGCCGGGTCACTGGAGAAGGGGACGCACGAAAGAGCGCACGAAGGCATTGCGGAACTTCCCTTGTGGGTCGAGGCGTTGCGCCAGAGTCGCGAAGTCGGCCGCGTGCGGATAGCGGTTGCCCAGCTCGGCGGGGTCCGCGGCGAACACCTTGCCCCAGTGCGGCCGGGGCGCGAACGGCGCCAGGCGCTCCTCGACGAGTGCGACCACCGGGAGCACGGCCGCCGCGTCCGGCACCCAGGTGAAGTGGAACGCCACGGTGTCCCGGCCGTGTGCGGGGCTCAGCCACTGGGTGTCGGCGGCGACCGTGCGCACCTCGCAGACCTGGAGGACCGGCGCCACCTCGCCCCTGAGTCCATCCAGGGCATGCAGCGCGGCGATGGCGTGCTCGCGCGGCAGCAGGTACTCCGACTGGAGCTCGGCCCCGCTGCTCGGCGTGAACTCGGCCCGGAAGTGCGGGAGTCGCTCGTGCCACGGCCCCGCCACGCCCAGCTGCTCGGTGCAGTTGACGGCGGGCATGCCAGGCACCGGATGCCGCGGCTCGCTCACGGGCGTCGCCCAGGAAAAGGCGGCGGCGGCATCGCCGCGCTGCTTGAGCCACACCTGGTTGAAGCGCGGCCCACGCCAGTCCGTGAACAGACTCACGCTGTACGCCGCCGCCGACACCGCATCGAAGTCCAGTCCCGACAGGGGGAGTTCACCGAACACCTGCTGGCTCACCGTGAAGTCTGGCTCCAGGTCGAGAGTGAGGGCGAGGACCACGCCGAGCGCGCCGAGCGAGACCACTGCGCCGTCGAAGCCGTCGTCGCCCCGGCTCAGTACGCGCGTCTCCCCGTCGGCGGTCATCAGCTCCACCGCGCGTACGGCCTCCGCGAGAGACCGGTTGCCGTTGCCCGAGCCGTGCGTCCCGGTAGCGACCGAACCGGCCACCGAAATGTGCGGCAGCGAGGCCATGTTCGGCAGGGCGAGCCCGTGCGAGGCGACGTGCCGGGCGAGTTCGGCGTACCGCACGCCTCCTGACACGCGCACGGTGCGCGCCGTGGTGTCCACGTCGACGGACGGCTCAAGGGCGGCGAGCGAGAGCAGGGCGGTGTCCGCCCAGGCGCCGTCCACGTCGGCGATCCGGTTGAACGAGTGGCCGCTGCCGAGCACCCGCACCTGGCGGCTGCCCGCGACGAGGGTCCGCAGGGCGGCCTGCGACGCGGGCCGGTGCAACTCACGGGCCGAGAAGGTGATGTTCCCTGCCCAGTTGGTCACGGCGCCGTCCCGGCCGGTGGCCAAGGCGTCAGTCATGTTCGGGTCCCTCCCTCACGGCCGCGGGACAGAAACCCACCCCGCGGCCTCGTCCTTGTACGTCAGGCGGAGCCGCGGATCACGAGCTCGGTCGGCAGGATGACCGCGGCCGGGTCCTCGCCGCCTATCTGGGCCAGCAGCACCCGCACCATCTCGGCGCTGATGCGGTCCCAGGGCTGGCGGACCGTCGTCAGCTCCGGGCGTGCGGTCAGGGCGGCGGGCGAGTCGTCGAAGCCGCCGACCGCGATGTCCTGCGGGACGCGGCGGTCCGCGCGGTCCAGAGCGGTGAGGACGCCCTGCGCCATGAGGTCCGATGCGACGAACACGGCGTCCAGATCGGGGGCTTGGGCAAGGAGCCGGGTCGCGGCGGCCTCACCGCCCGCCCGGCTGTAGTCGCCGGACGCGATGAGCCGCTCGTCGACCGTGATGCCCTCCTCGGCGAGGATCTCCCGGTAGCCCGCGAGCCGGTCCACGCCGCCGGGGGTGTCGAGGGGCCCGGTCACCGTGCCGATGCGGCGCCGCCCGAGGGAGAGGAGATGGCGCACCATGTCGCGTGCGCCGTCCCGGTCGTCCGCGGCCACATAGCTCACCTTGGAGGCCTGCCCGATCGGCTTCCCGCACGCCACCAGCGGGACTCCGGCATCGCGCAGCTCGTCCGCGACGGGGTCGCCGGAGTGGCTGGAGACCAGGAGCACCCCGTCGACGTGGCCCGCGGTGATGTAGCGCATGATGCGGCGCCGCTCGTCCGGGGTTCCGGCCAGCATCAGGAGCAGCGGGATGTCGTGCGCGGCGAGCGCCTGGGTGCAACCCCGCAGCAGGACATTGAAGTTCGGGTCCTCGAAGAAGCGCTCCTGCGGTTCGGTGAGCAGGAAACCCACCGAGTCGGAGCGCCCGGTGATCAGCGAGCGGGCGTGCCGGTTGACGACATAACCGGTCTTGCGGATGGCCGCGTTGACGGCTTCCTGGGCGGAAGGGCTCACATAGTGCCCGCCGTTGAGGACGCGGGACACCGTGCCGCGCGAGACGCCGGCCTCGCGGGCCACGTCGTGGATCGTCGGCGGCCTGCGCCTGCCCCCCGTTGCGTTCATGGTCACGACTTTACGGCTCCGGACAGCAGGTCGAGGCTCCAGAAGCGCTGGATGACCAGGAAGAGGGCGATGAGCGGTACGACGGCCAGAAGGGCCCCGGTGATCACCAGGGTGTAGAGCGCGGGGGTGTTGGAGCCCTGTTCCAGGAGCGTGAACAGACCCAGCGTGATGGGGAACTTCTCGTCGTCGCTGAGCATGATGTAGGGGAGCAGGAAGTTGTTCCACACCGCCACGAACTGGCAGAGGAACACCGTCACGAGGCCCGGCACCATCATCGGCAGCGCGATCCGCGTGAAGATCCGCCACTCGCTCGCGCCGTCCATCCGCCCGGCCTCCACGACATCGCCGGGCACGGCCGAAGCGGCGTAGATCCGGGCGAGGTACACGCCATAGGGGGAGAGGATCAGCGGCATCAGGACCGATGCGTAGGAGTCGGTGAGGTCGGCCTTCGCGAGCAGGAGGTACTGCGGCACGGCCAGGATCACCGGCGGCATCAGGACGCCCGCCATGAGGATGTTGAAGACGGTCTCGCGGCCGCGGAAGCGGTAGATCGCGAGCGCGTAGCCGCTGACCGCGGAGACGGCCGTGGACAGGAGCGCGCCCAGGCCCGCGTAGAGCGCGGAGTTGCCCATCCACTGCCAGTAGATGCCGTCGCGGTAGGCGGACAGGTCCGTGAGGTTGTCGGCGAAGCCGCTGCCGGGCCAGAACGTGAACGTGGAGAACAGCTCGCGGCCCGACTTGGTGGAGGCGATCACCACCCAGAGCACGGGCAGCAGGCAGTACAGGGCGCCGAGCGCGAGGACGGCGGTCGGAAGCACGGCGATCCGGCGGGGCGGGGGCGGGCCCTGTGCGGTGCCGGGGGTGGTGCCCGCGGCGGGCCGGGTCTTGCGGACGGCGAGTGAGCCCGGCGAACTCATCGGGTCGCCTCCTTCTTCGTACGGGAGTTCGCGGCGCGCAGGAACCCGAAGGACAGGACGAGCGTGGCGACCGCGATGATTACGGCGGTGGCGGCGGCGGAGTTGATGTCACCCTTGCCGAAGGCGTCCTGGTACACCTTCATCAGCGGACTCCAGGTGGTGGAGACGGAGTTGGTGAGCGGCTTGAGGGTGGTGGGCTCGCTGAACACCTGGAGCGTCGCGATGATCGAGAAGAAGAACGTGAGCACCAGCGAGGGCGCCACCATCGGGATCTTGATCCGCAGCGCGATCTGGAGCTGTGAGCAGCCGTCGAGCTTCGCCGCCTCGTGGACCTCGGCCGGGATGGCCCGCAGCGAGGTGTAGATGACGATCATGTTGAAGCCGGTGCCGCCCCAGACCGCGATGTTCGAGAGCGCGAGATAGAGGGGGCCGCCGTCGAGCAGATCGGGCTGTGGCAGGCCCAGCTTGTCGAGGACGTAGAAGAAGGGGCTGACGTCCTGGAGGTAGAGGAATCCCCACAGGAGCGCGGCGATGACCCCGGGCACGGCGTACGGCAGGAAGATCGCGAGGCGTGTGAAGGGGGTGAGGCGCACCCGCTCGGTGTCCAGGAGCAGCGCGAAGAGCAGGGCGAGGCCGAGCATCACCGGGATGACGATGGCGCCGTACCCGAGCACGCGCAGCGCGCCGTGCAGGAGCTCGGAGTCGGTGAGCGCGTCGGTGTAGTTGCCGATCCCGGCCCACACCTCGCGCCGGGCGTCCTTGCCGAGGCCGAGGCCTTCCACCTCGACCTTGTGGAGGCTGAGCCAGAGCGCGTAGCCGATGGGCAGCGCGAAGAAGAGCGCGAAGAGCAGCGTGGCGGGGAGCAGGAAGGCGTACGGAGCGCTCCTGACCCCGTGGGACGTGCGGCGGCGGGGGCGTGCGGAGGTCACGGCGCGACTCCGAAGCCCTGCTTCTTCAGGTCGGCCACGGTCGTGTCCTGCATGGTGTTCAGGGCGCCGCCGAAGTCGGACCTGTTCTTGGCGGCCGAGCCGAAGGCGTCCTTGAACGAGGTGTACGCGACGTTCACGTTCGGGCCCCAGGCGCCGGGAGCCGCGGTCTTCGCGATCTTCGCTGCCTGGGGGTAGAAGTCCTGCTGGCCGGCGAAGAAGGCAGGGGGCTCGGTGAACGCGCCGCTGGTCTGGGCGGCGGTGGCGGCGGGGTAGATGCCGCCTTCCTTCGCGAGCGCGTCCAGGGCCTTCGGGTCGGTGTTCAGCCAGGCGGCGAACTTGGCGGCGGCCTCCTTGTGCCCGCTGTCGGTGGTGACGGCGGTCGAGGATCCGCCCCAACTCCCCGTGGTGTGCTCGCCCTTGGACCACTGCGGCAGCGGCGCCATGGCCCACTTGCCCTTGGTGTCGGGTGCGGCGGTGGTGAGGGTGCCGGGCGCCCACACGGCACTGACCCAGGCGATCTGCTTGCCGGTGTTCAGGGCCTTGTTCCAGGCGGGGGTGTACATCGGCTGGTTGTCGACGGCGCCCTCCTTGACGAGGCCGCCCCAGAAGTCGGCGACCTTGCGCGTGGCGCCGTCGTCGATGCCGACCTTCCACTTCTCGCCCTTGGTGGTCCACCACTTGGCGCCCGCCTGCTGGGCGAGGCCCGCGAAGAGCCCGGAGTCGTTCGCGGAGAACGTGGTGAGGTCCTTGTCCGGCGCCTTCTTCTTCAGCGCTCGGGCCGTCTCGGCGAACTCGTCCCACGTGGCGGGGACCTTGAGGTCGTACTTCTTGAAGAGGTCCGCGCGGTAGTAGAACATCATCGGCCCCGAGTCCTGCGGCACCGCGTACACCGCGTCCGAGCCGAGTGTCGTCTGCTGCCAGACGCCCTCGGGGAACTCGCCCTTCACCACGCCCACTTCACCGGATATGTCGGCGAGCGCGTCGTTGCTGACGAGGGTCGGCAGCGCCTGGTACTCGGCCTGGACCAGGTCGGGGGCCTTCTTGGCCTTGTGAGCGGTGAGGATCTTGGTGACCAGCGTGTCGCCGGACGCCTGCTTCTTGACCGTGACGTCGATCTGTTCCTTCTTGCCGGGCCCCTTGTTCCAGAGGTCGACGACCTTGTCCATGCCGGGCGTCCAGGCCCAGTACGTCAGGGAGGCGGGGCCCGAATCACCCTTGCTCTCGTCGTCCGACGAGCCGCAGGCGGTGAGCGCCGCGGCGCCGAGGGCGAGGGCGAGCGAAGTGGCGCAGAAGCGGCGGTGCTTCGTGAACGGCATGGATGGTCTCCCCTTACCGGGTGGCTGTGCCCGCTGTGTCGAGCGGCCTGCCACGCATCTGTGAGCGTTCACAGTAGAGAAACATCCAGGACACTTGTCAATGGTTGTTGCTGTGCGGTTATGTTGAACTCAGAACCGTGAAAGTGTGTGTGCACGTTCCCAATTGATGTTTCCACTCACGTTCCCAACTGATCGACGACTCGGGAGAGATCCATGCCGGAGACCACCCCCACGGGCCTGACCGGGCTCGCCTTCGGTGGGGACTACAACCCCGAGCAGTGGCCGGAATCCGTCTGGCGCGAGGACATGGCGCTGATGCGCGAGGCCGGCGTCACGATGGTGAGCGTCGGGATCTTCTCCTGGGCTCTGCTCGAACCGTCCCCCGGCACGCACGACTTCGGCTGGCTCGACCGGGTCATGGACCTCCTGCACGAGAACGGCATCCGCGCCGACCTCGGCACCCCGACGGTCGCGCCGCCCGCCTGGTTCTACCGCGCGCACCCCGACGCCCTGCCCGTCACCGCCGAGGGCGTGCGCTACGCATTCGGCTCACGCGGCGCCATCTGCCACAGCAACACCGCCTACCGCGAGGCGTCCGCCGCCATCACGGAGCAGCTCGCCCGCCGGTACGCCGAGCACCCCGCGCTCGCGATGTGGCACGTCCACAACGAGTACGGGGTGCCGGTCTCCGCCTGCTACTGCGACTCCTGCGCCACGCACTTCCGGGTCTGGCTCAGGGCGGCGTACGGGAGTGTGGAGGCGGTCAACGAGGCGTGGGGCACGGCGTTTTGGGGGCAGCGCTACGGCTCCATCGAGGAGATCGAGCCGCCGCGTGTCACGCCCACGGTCGGCAACCCGGCCCAGGCCCTGGACTACCGCAGATTCGCCGACGCCACCCTGCGCGAGAACTTCGTGCGCGAACGCGACATCCTGCACCGCCTCGCCCCCGGCACCCCCGTCACCACCAACTTCATGACCGCCCTGAGCCAGTGCGACTCCCTGGACTACTGGGCCTGGGGCCGCGAGGTCGACCTCGTGACCAACGACCACTATCTGATCACCGACGGCCGCCGCACCCACGTCAACCTCGCCATGGCCGCCGACCTCACCCGCTCCGTCGCGGGCGGCGCCCCCTGGCTGCTCCTGGAACACTCCACGTCCGGCGTCAACTGGCAGCCCCGCAACCCCGCGAAGGCGCCGGGGCAGATGGCCCGAAACTCCCTGGCCCACGTCGCGCGCGGCTCCGAGGGCGCCCTGTTCTTCCAGTGGCGGCAGTCCCGGAGCGGCGCGGAGAAGTTCCACTCGGCGATGCTGCCGCACGCGGGAACGGACTCCCGGGTCTGGAGCGAGGTGGTCGAACTGGGCGCTTCAGTAAGTGAATTGGCTTCGCTGAAGAGCACGCGGACCGTCGCCGACGTGGCGATGCTGTGGGACTGGCACTCCTGGTGGGCGCAGTCCCTGCAGTGGCGGCCCAGCGAGGACCACGACGCACGGGAGCGCGCCGACACGTTCTACGAGGCTCTCTACGACCGCCACCTCACCGTCGACTTCGCCCACCCCGAGGCCGACCTGTCGGCATACCCCCTGGTGGTCGTGCCAGCGCTGTATCTGGCGACGGAGGCCGCGGCCCTCAACCTCAAGGAGTACGTGGCGCAGGGCGGCACCCTCCTCGTCTCCTACTTCTCCGGCATCGTCGACGAGCACGACGCCGTGCACCCCGGCCCCTGCCCCGGCGCCCTGCGCGACGTGCTCGGCCTGACCGTCGAGGAGTTCTCACCGCTGCTCGACGGCCGTTCGGTGCGCATCACCGGACCCGACGGCGCCGAACTCACCGGCGACGTGTGGACCGAGTTCGTCGTGCCGCGCGGCGCCGAGACCGTGTGGACGTACGCGGACGGCCTGGCCGCGGGACGGCCCGCCGTCACCCGGCACCGCATCGGCGACGGCACCGCCTGGTACGTCTCCACGCGGCTGACCGCACGCGATCTCGACACCCTGGTCGCCGGTGCCTGCGCCGACGCGGGCGTCACCGAGCGGCCCGAACTCCCGCGTGACGTCGAGGTCGTGACCCGGCGGGGCGACACCGGCACCTTCGTCTTCGCGATCAACCACACCGAGTCCGAGGCCAAGGTGCCGCTCGACGCCCACGGCACCGAACTCCTCACCGGCGAGCGCGCCGCGGGCCGCCTCGCCGTGCCCGCGGGCGCCGTACGGGTCGTCCGCCTCGACGGCTGACCTACCCCCCCAGACGCCGGGCGGGTCCGTGGGGGACCCCACCCGGCCCGGTGGCGTCGCGCGGAGACCTCTGAGCGCGGAGATCCTCCGGCGCGGCGCCACCGCCCCCCCATCCCCACCCCAAGTACCGCGAAGTCGAAGGGACATCGACGATGCACGGAAACGGAACAACGCCCGGTTCGAGCGAGCCACGCGGAGCACGCGCCACCCGCAGAGCCGTCCTGGCGGCCGCCCTCGGAGGCGCCGCCGCCATGGCCCTGCCCGCCCGGTCCGCGAGCGCCGCGTCCACCCTCACCAACGGGGGATTCGAGAGCGGCACCACCGGCTGGAGCACCTACGGCAGCACCGGCGCCTCGTTCACGGAGGCGGGCGGCCGCAGCGGCAGCCTGCGCCTTGCGCACTGGTCGGCGTCGGCGTACAAGGTCGAGACGTACCAGTACCTCACCGGCCTCGCCAACGGGACGTACACGCTCACCGCCTGGGTCCGCTCAAGCGGCGGGCAGAACTCCGCCTACCTGGCCCTCAAGAGCGGCTCCGCCGAACAGCGCACCGACCTGCCGCCCACCCCGAACGGCAGCTGGATCCGCCTCGTCACCTCCGTCACGGTGACCGGCAACGCGTGCACCATCCGCCTGTACTCCGACGCGAACGCGGGGAACTGGGCTAACTTCGACGACATCGCGCTCACCCCGGGCTCAACCAGCCTGCCCGTCAAGGGTGCTGACATCTCCTCACTCAAGAAGAGCGAGGACTTCGGCGGCGTCTACCGCACCGGGTCGGGCGCCACGGCCGACGCGCTCGCCGTGCTCAAGTCCGCCGGGATGAACTACGCCCGCCTGCGCGTATGGGTCGACCCGGCCGACGGCTACTGCGACAAGGCCCGGGTACTCGCCGTGGCCAAGCGCGTCAAGGCGCGGGGCATGAAGCTCCTCGTCGACTTCCACTACTCCGACACCTGGACCGACCCCGGCGCCCAGACCATCCCGTCGGCCTGGTCGGGGCACTCCTACGCCCAGCTGAAGACAGACGTCCACGACCACACGTACGACGTCCTCAGCGCCCTCAAGGCGCAGGGCACGACGGCCGACATGGTGCAGATCGGCAACGAGCTGAACGGAGGAATGCTCTGGCCGACGGGCTCGACCTCCAACTGGGCACAGCTGGCCGGTCTACTGACGGCGGGGGCCACGGCCGCGAAGGCCGTCTCGTCGAGCACGCTCGTCGCCCTCCACCTCGCCAACGGCGGCGACAACGCCCTGTACCGCACGTGGTTCGACAATGCGGTCTCCCGCAACGTGCCCTTCGACGTCATCGGCCTGTCCTTCTACGGCTACTGGCACGGCGCCCTCAGCGACCTCCAGGCCAACATGGACGACCTCGCGGCGCGCTACGCCAAGCCGCTCTACGTCGCCGAGACCGCCTACCCCTTCCGCCTGGACAGCGACGACGACTGGGAGAACGTCATCGACAAGGCCGAGGAACTCGTCGGCGGCTACCCCGCGACCGAGGCGGGCCAGGCGGCCTGGTTCCGCGACGTCCAGAGCGTCGTCGAGGCGGTCCCGTCCGGCCGTGGGCTCGGCGTCTTCTGGTGGGACGCCACCTGGACCGCCGTCGAGGGCAACGGCTGGGACCCGACGGTCCCCTCGACGGGCAACGCCTGGGAGAACCAGGCGCTCTTCGACTACGACGGCGTGCCCACGGAGGCGATGAGCGCTTTCGCGCACCGATGACCTGACTCAGGCCCGCATCACCAGGCGGTCCACCGCGGGGTTCCCCGAGCCGTAGGGGACCGGCAGGAGTCCGGCGTCCCCGGTCGCGTACAGCACCTTCTCAAGACCGATCACCAGGTGCTCCACGTCGACCGGCGGACGCACGACCAGGCGCAGGAAGCGGCTGGAGCTGCCGATCTTGTTGCCGCACTCGCGGACCAGGATGCCGTGCTCCGCGAGCAGCCGGTCCCGCAGGACCGCTCCGTCGACGCCGTCGGGCAGCCGCACGTACACGAAGTTGCCCTGCGAGGGATAGCTGGTGAGCCCGGGAAGCCGCCCGAGGTGCCAGATCATCTCCTGGCGGTCGCGGCGCACCTGACGCAGACTCAGGTCGTAGGCGTGGCGGTGCTGCTTCAGCATGAACACCACTGTCTCCGCGAAGGAGTTGAGGTTCCACTTCGGCAGTGCGGCCCGCACCCGTCCCGCCAGGCCCGGATTGGCGACGAGATAGCCGAAGCGCACGCCGTGCAGCCCGAAGTTCTTGCCGAGGCTGCGCAGCACGATGACATTGGGGCGAAGCACCGCCTCGTCGGCGACGCTCGACTCCGGCCCCGCGTCGGCGAACTCGAGGAACGACTCGTCGACGACGACCAGGTCGAGATCCTGCAGCGCGTCCAGCAGCGCGAGCACGGAGCGGCGCGGAAGCAGACCTCCGTCCGGGTTGTTGGGGTTGCAGATGACCGCGGTGCGGGAGCCGCGGGCGCGCACGAAGTCGACGTAGGCCGCCGGATCGAGCACGAAGCCGTCGGCCTCCGGAAGCAGGTACATGTCCACCCGCTTGCCGGTCTCCATCGACTGGTCGGTCCACCGCCCGAAGGTCGGCACGGGCACAGCGAGCGCGTCGCGCACCAGCAAGTGGTCGATCCAGGTGATGAGTTCGGTCGAACCGTTGCCCATCACGACGGTCTGCGGATTGAGCCCGAGCACGGCACTGAGCTCGGCCGCGATGGTGTCGGCGCCGCTCGGGTAGTAGGTGAGGATGTCCCGCAGCCGCCCGCCGAGCTCCTCGTACATCTCGGTCGTCGGGAAGTACGGATTGCACGGGATGCAGAAGTCGACGAGCGGCCGTCCGCCGTCCGCCGCCGCCCTGTTCAGCGCGGAGTACGAGGGGCTGTGCGCGGTCGACGCGCGGAAGAGGGCGGTGACGTTGCCCGCGTCTGCCATGGGAGAGCTCCGGATGGTGAAGGTGGTGTCTCCCGTACATACGTACGCGGGCGTGGGCATGCTCAACCGGTGGGGCGTGAGGGGTGATTGATGGGCAGGGATGCCTTCGCCGGGGTCGCAGGCGTCGCAGCCGTCGTGTCCGAAGTCTCCTTCACCGGGAAGGTCAGCTTCATCGACAGATACGCGAAGACCGGGCCGAGGGCGTTCATCGCGACGACGCAGACCCACGCCGACCAGGGGTTGCCCGGGTCGTACCCGAAGCCGCCGAAGAACGTGGCGAAGTAGCTCGCGAAGCCGAAGAACATGCCGGGGATCAGGGACAGCGCCTTGATCCTGCCCACGTACATCAGCGCGCTGTTGACGCAGAGGATCACCAGCGCCTGCATGCAGTTGCGGGCGAACTGGCCCTCACCGAGCGCCGTCGCCGCGTGCTCCTCGATGAGCACGATGAGCAGGGCGAACGTCGAGCCCGCGGGCATCGCGAGCCACAGCCGCTTGGCGTTGGCCAGGCTCGGGCCGCCGAGCAGGAAGGTCCCCGCCCAGCTGATGAAGATGGCCCAGGGCGGCAGATGGAGGGCGTTGCCGCCGATGAACGCCGTGAGTCCGGCGAGCACGGAGGCGACGATTTCATGGGGGAGGCGTTCGCGCATGAGGGCTCCTTGGGTGGGAGGGGGAGGGGAGAGTGCGCAAAGCCGTGCGGGGTGCGGGGTGCGGGGTGCGGCAGTTGGGTCGAAGTGGGTTCAGGGGCCCAGCAGTTCGCGGGTCCGGATCGAGCGCGCCACCACCCTTCCGGCCTTGATCACATACGCCCGCTCGGGACGGTCGAGGACGATGTCGTCGTACGACGTCGTGTCCAGGACGAGCAGATCGGCGCGGGCACCGAGCCGTACGCCGTAGTCGTCCGCGATGCCCACGACGCGCGCCGCCTCGTGGGTCACCATCCGCAGCACCCGGCCGAGGTCGTCGGCACCCGAGAGGTGCCCGGTCTGGGCGAGCAGCAGAGCGGTGTCGAGCTGGTCGACGGTGCCGTACGGGGTGAAGGCGTTGCGGATGTTGTTGGAGGAGCAGGCCGTGACCACGCCCGCGTCCCACAGCTCACGCACCGGGGCGACACCTCTGCGGATCGCCGCCTTGTCGTTCCTGCCGCCCAGGTGCAGATCGGTGGCGGGCAGCGGCACCACGGCCACGCCCGCGTCGGCGAGCGCCGCCGTCGCGCGGGCCCGTTCGGCGGGCGGGCGCCCCGCGAGCGAGGTCATGTGGCCGAGCGCGACCCGGCCGCCGAGCCCGCGCCGTGCGGTCTGCGCGGCGATGAACTCGGCCAGGGCGTACCGGGGGTCGGACGCGTCGTCGCCGAAGTCGGCGTGCAGATCGGCAGGGACGCCGTGTTCGACCGCCAGGTCGAGGACCAGCTCGACCTGGGCGCGGCAGTCGTCGAGCGTGGCCTCGTTGTACGTGCAGCCGCCGATGACATCGGCCCCTGCGGCCAGCGCGCCACGCAGCAGTTTCTCCGTGCCGGGTGAGCGCAGGACACCCTCCTGGGGGAACGCCACGATCTGGAGGTCGAGGGCGTGCGCGTACTCGCCGCGCAGCTCCAGGAGCACCTCCACGCCGAGCAGGCCGGCGATCGGGTCGACGTCGGGGTGCGCCCGGATGACGGTGGTGCCGTTCAGGAGCGCCGACTCGATGACGCGGCGCGCCCTGTCGCGTACGTCGTCACGCGTGAAGCCGGCCTTGAGTGCGCCGGTGACGGAGATCGCCCCGGCGAGGGTGCCGTCCGGGTTGGCGCGCACCCCGTCCAGGAGGGCCTTGTCGAGGTGGAGATGTGGCTCGACGAACGCGGGGACGACGACACGGCCCGCGCAGTCGATCTCCAGATCGGAGGTCAGGCCGGGCGGTGCGTCGCCGAGGCCGGTGATGCGGCCGTCCGTGACGACGATGTCGCAGGGGTGCGCCGCGTCCTCGACGCGCGCGTCGAGCAGGATCAGATCAGCCATGGGTGCCGCTCCCGGTCAGGTCTCGAAGTCGGACTTGCGGATCAGGCAGTGCACGCCCTTGACCTGGTCCACGACCTGGGAGATCTCGAAGTCGGCCGCGGCGCTGAGATACGCGTACGCGGCGTGCCGCTCCATCCCGAAGCGCCCGGTGAGGAAGTCCAGGGCCGCGCGGACCGCGTCCCGCATCGCCTCGTCGAGATCCTCGTGCAGGCCGACGGGGATCCAGTGCGTGTCGGTCTCGGCGAAGGGGCGGGCCACCAGGTCCGTCGCCGCCTGCTTGACGACCGTGAGGCGGACCGTGGCCCGCAGCGGCGCCTCGAACGCGGTGAGCGCGACCTCGCCGTTGCCCTGCGCGTAATGCGGATCGCCGGTGTGGAAGCCCGCGCCCTCGGTCTGCACGGGCAGGTAGAGCGCGCTGCCGGTGACCAGGTGCCGGATGTCCAGGTTCCCGCCGTGCGCGCCGGGCGGCACGGTGTGCGCCGTCGTGTCGGAGTCGGTGGCCACGCCGAGAATGCCGAGGAACGGCGCGAGCGGGAAGCGGACGCTGCGGCCGACGCCGTACGCGATGGAACCCGTGTCGCCGTCGGCCCTGCAGAAGGTGAACTCCGGGCCCTTCTCGGCGAATTCACCCGGCAGCGCGCCGTGCCCGTGCCGAGTGGAGACGATTCCGTAGTCGGCGCGGCGGTACAGGGTGAGGATCTCCACCTTGAGGAGATCACCCGGCTGCGCCGAGCGGACACGCACCGGCCCGAGGACGACGTGGGGCCCGTCGGCGCCCGGGTCGCGTGCGACCGCGGACGCGGCCAACTCCCGTGCGTCGGGCAGGACATCGCGCTCCGAAACCCCGTACCCGCCGAAGAACGCCACCGGATCGCGGCCCTGGTCCTCCAGGATGCCCTCATGCGACACCGTGTCGAAGGTGACCGTGTCACCGGAGTCGACGGTGAGGACCGCCTTCGTCTCGCGGCACGGCAATCGGCCCCAGAGGACGTTCTGTTCAGTGGCCTCCATGTAGTGCGCGCCGTCGATCGGGCCTTGCCCCGCTGCCAGCAGCATCAGTGTCTCCTTCTGTGGTGATCCGGGTGCCTCCCTTGCCGCCCAGCGCCGCCGCGAGCCCCTCCGGCGAGGTGATGAGCACCTCGCGGCCGGGCCCGCCGGCCAAGAACTCCAGGGCGGCCCGGATCTTCGGGCCCATGCTGCCCTCGGGGAACTGCCCCGCTTCGAGCAGCAGTCGGGCCTCGTCCGCGCCGAGCCGGTCCAGGAACCGCTGGGTCGGCCGCCCGAAGTCGACGGCGACCCGGTCCACCCCCGTCGTGATGACGAGCAGCTCCGCGCCCAGCTCCCCGGCGAGCCACGCCGAGGTGAGGTCCTTGTCGATGACGGCCTCCACGCCCCTGAGGCCGCCGTCGGCATCCCTCACGAGCGGTATCCCGCCGCCGCCCCCGGCGATCACCGTGAACCCGGCGGCCGACAGCGTGCGCACCGCCTCCGTCTCCAGGACACGGCGCGGCCGGGGCGACGGAACCACCCGGCGCCAGCCGCGCCCCGCGTCCTCGGCGACGCTCCAGCCGTGCTCGGCGGCGAGGACGCGCGCCACGTCCTGTGGGTAGAACGCACCGATCGGTTTGGTCGGTCGGGCGAACGCCGGATCGTCGGGGTCCACCAGGGTGTGGGTGACGAGCGCCGTGACCCGCTCGGCGGGCAGCGCTCCGCCGAGCGCGCTCGCCAGGATGTAGCCGATGCTGCCCTGCGAGTCCGCCACACACATGTCCAGGTCGAGCGGCGGGAGTTCGGGAGCCAGGTCCGCTACCAGATCCGAGCGGCGCTTGATGAAGCCGACCTGAGGGCCGTTGCCATGGGTGATCACGAGCCGCCGTCCCGTGCCCGCAAGTGCGGCGAGCGGGACGGCCAGGCGCCGTGCGGCGTCGAACTGTTCGGCGATGGTGGCGTGACCGCCACCCCGCAGCAGCGCGTTGCCTCCGATGGCAACCACCGCCGTACGGTGCGCTGTTCGGGGAGTCATGCCGAAACCGTAGGTCTGGGCATCCGGGCCGGTCATGGGCACGAGATGCCAGCCTGGCGCCGCCCCGACTGACACCCGGCGACAACAGGAGGGAAGGTGAGCGGCGGGAAACACGGAAGTTACGCCGCGGGTATTACCCAGGGCACCGAGCCGACGCATAGTGACTGGGCATGACGATATCCGGGACCGGTTCCGCCCAGGACGCCCCGACCGCGCCCGGGGCGGGTCTGACCGTGCGCGAGGCCCTGGCCCTGCCCTGCCTCGGCGGTGCGCGCCTGGTGGCCGGGGCGCGCGGTGACGGCCGTCGTATCCGCGTGGTCAACATCATGGAAGTCCCCGACATCGTCCGCTGGATGCGCGGCGGTGAACTCCTCCTCACCACCGCCTACGCGGTGCGCGACGACACCGACGCGCTGTCCGCGCTCGTGCCGGTCCTCGCCGAGCGTGGCCTGGCCGGGCTCGGCGTGAAGGTCGGCCCCTACCTCCCCGAACTGCCCCCGGACATGCTGGCGGCGGCCGACGAACTCGGCTTCCCCATCGTGAAGCTGCCCGGCGCCGTGATGTTCAACGACATCCTCTCCGAGGTCATCGGCACCGTCCTGAACCGGCAGGCCCTGGAGCTCGAACGCTCCCGCGCCATCCACGAGCGGCTCACCCGGGTCGCGCTGAGCGGCGGCTCCTACCAGGAGCTGATGAACGTCCTGTTCGAACTCTCCGGCTGCGCGGCCGCCGTGCGCGACGAGCACGGCGCGATCGTCGCCTCGGCCGGTGCGCCGCCCGCCGAGAGCCCGCCCACCGCCGCCCGCACCATCCACGTCGACGGCGCGCCCGTGGGCAGCGTCGGACTGTGGACCACCGCCGACGCCGGGCAGGGGGACGCCCACCAGCAAGTGGCGCTCGAACACGCCACCACCGTCGCGGCCACCGTCGCGGCCCAGGAGCGGGCCGTCACCAGCCGGCAGCAGCGCTACCGGGCCCTGATGCTGATGGAACTGGTGTCCCGGCCGCCCCGCGACCGTGCGGAGACCGTGCGCCGCGCCGCCGCCATGGGCTGGAACCCGCATGTGCCGCGGGCCGCCGTCCTCGTCGAGGTGCACGACCCGTCAGGTGGCGCGCCGGTCACCGAACTCTCCCTGGAGGAGCGCCTGGTGCCGCTGGTGCGCGGCGTGGTGGGCGCGGACGCCGTCGTCTGGGGCAGCCAGAGCGGCCTCGCCATGCTCGTCGAGCCGGGCGACTCGCTCACCGGCCGCTGTCGCGCCGTGCACGCCGCCATCGCCGCCGCCCGTCCGGCCTGGGACGTCGTGGTCGCCGCGGGCACCGTCCGTGAGGACTTCGCGGACTTCCATCACAGCTACGAGGAGGCCGTGGAGACCCTGACCCTCGGCCGCGAGGTGCATGGCCCCGACTTCGTCCGCGGTTACACCGAACTCGGCGTCTACCGCCTGCTCGGCCAGCTGCCCGACAGCGAACTGCGCCGCCTCGTCGACGACGCCCTGGGACCGCTCCTCGACTACGACCGCCTCAACGAGGGCAGCCTCGTCGAGACCCTCGGCGCGTATCTGCTGCACGACCGCAACGGCGTCACGGTGGCCGCCCGCCTGCACGTCCACTACAACACCCTGCGCTACCGCCTGCGCCAGATCGAACGGCTCACCGGGGGCTTGGAGCGCCACCCGATGAGCCGTCTGCAGGCCGAACTCGCCGTTCACGCCCGCCGGATGCTGGCGGCCCGCGACCGCGGCTGAGCCGGGGCGGTCGCCGCCGCGTCCCGTGCCGCGCGGATCTGCCGTGCCGAAAGGGCCAGATAGAGGAGGGCCCCGGTCAGCGGCAGCGCGTGCCACAGCTCGTCCCCGAGCCCGAAACCGAGCCACAGATTGACGCCGAGCCCACCGAAGTACGCCGCCATCGCACGCCAGTTGACCCGTGACACCTGGGCGAGATCGAGGTCGTAGCGACCGCGCCGCACCACGAAGTAGTCGGCGATGAGGATGCCCGGGATCAGCGGGATCGCATAGCCGAGATGGCCCAGATACGTCAGGAACGCGTCCAGGATTCCGGCGCTCAGGCCGTAGTACGCGAGACCCGCGCCGAGGAGACCAGCCAGGACGTTCACCACGAGCCGTGGCAGACCGAGCGCGGACCGCCCGGCGAGGCTCGCCGCGTACATGTTGTTCACCTCGTGCGGAAAGCCCTGCACGAAGACGGCCACGGCCGCGAGCCCCGCGACTCCCACGACGGCGAACGCGTCGCCCATGTCGCCGAGCCCGACGCCGAGGCCGATCAGGATCCCGAGCATGTTGAAGCCGAAGTTGCCGACGACGAACTCGGCGAGCGTCGTCGTCCACACCGTGCCCGGAGTCCTGCCGAACCGCGTGATGTCCGGCGTGACGGTCGCGCCCGTCATCCACTTGTTCACCCCGAGCGCGAACATCGCCAGTACGGTGACCTCGCCGCCGCGCACCGGATCGCTCGCCAGGACGGCGCCCAGGCCGCCCGCGTGCCGCACGGTCGCGACCACCGCGACGAGGACGGCGGCCAGCATCAGCGGGACGCTGATCCGGCCCACCCAGGTGAGGCCCTTGCCGAAGCCGATGATCGACAGGGCGGTGTAGACGGCGCTGAGCAGCACGCAGTAGACGAGTCCGGTCACCGGGTCGTCCCCGCCCGGCAGGACACCGGCGGTGATGCCGGTGCTGTAGCCGACGAAGCCCGCCGACAGGACGGCGATCACCAGGGACGGCAGTCGGCTGCCGTCCCTGCCGAACGTCAGCTGCATGCCGATCGCGGTCGTCACGCGCTCGCGCTGACCCATGAGGCCGCACAGCACCGACACCGCGCTGACCACGAGCGACGAGCCGAGCGCGATCGCCACGGCCGTCCAGAAGTCGAAGAAGAGGCCGAGCGACATGCCGTAGAGGAGATCGGTCGCCGACACGGTGAAGCCCATCCGCACCAGCGTGATGGAGAGGGTCGAGCGGCGTTCGGACTCGGGCAGACGGGAGGCGGCGAAGTCCTCGGTCGCCTCGCTGACGGTACGGGGCATGGCGGTCCCTTCGTGTCGGGGTGTGCGTGCACGGGGGGCCAGTGCGGGGAGGCGGGGAGGCGGGGGTGGGAGTCGGGTGGGAAGTCGGGTGCGGGAAGATCCCATCGTCAGGGGGCGGGCGCGGCCGGGTCACTGTCACCTGATGCCGGTAGACCCCTGGCCGGTGCTGGCATCCGGAGCCATGCCGCCGGGTGGGGTGTGCTCCCTACAGTCGGTGGCATGGTGCTGCGAAACGCCGTCCACAAGGATCTGTACGCCGATTCGGTCGCCCTGATGAGGGTGGCCGCACGCCTCGCCGAACGGCCGGGCGTCCTGACCGCGAGCCTGGTGATGGGCACTCCGGCCAACCAGGAGGTGCTCGACCGCGCGGGCATGCTGGCCGGTGAGGGCCGGAGCGCGGGGCCGAACGACCTGATCGTCGCGGTGAGTTGTTCCGACGAGGAGGGCGATGCCGTGGCGGAAGCCGCGCTCGCGGATGCGCTGGCCGGGCTGACCGAGGATGGCGGACCGGAGTCGGGCGGACCGGAGTCGGACGGCCCCGAGGAGGACCTGCCTCTGCGCTCCCTGGCGGGCGCGCCCGCGGACGCCGACCTGGCGCTGATCTCGACCCCGGGCGCGTACGCCACGGCTGAGGCGCTCAAGGCCCTGCGCCGAGGGATGCACGCCTTCGTCTTCAGCGACCACGTCCCGGTCGAGGACGAACTGATGCTCAAACAGGAAGCCGCGTCCCGGGGCTTGTTGGTGATGGGCCCGGACTGCGGCACGTCGCTCATCGACGGCGTCCCGCTGGGCTTCGCCAACGCCGTGCGCCGTGGCGGCGTGGGCCTCGCCGGGGCCTCCGGCACGGGGCTCCAGCAGGTGTCGTGTCTGCTGCACGCGATGGGCGCGGGCGTCAGCCACCTCATCGGCACCGGCAGCAGGGACCTGAGCGCCGATGTGGGCGGCCTTTCGATGCTGGGAGCCCTTGACGCCCTGGCCGCCGATCCGGCCACGGATGTCGTCGTGCTGGTGTCCAAACCGCCCGCGCCCGAGGTCGCGGCGCGGGTCCTGGAGCGCGCCGCCGGGACCGGAAAGCCGGTGATCGCCTGCTTCCTCGGCTGGGACGGCAGCGGCACCGCTCCACCGGAGGTGACACTGGCCCCCACCCTGCACGAGGCGGCACGGTGTGCGGCGACCCTGGCGCTCGGCCGCCCGGCAACAGCCGCGGCGCCGCCCGAACTCCCGGCCCCGCGCGCCCCGCGCCGCTGGATACGCGGCCTGTACGCAGGCGGAACCTTCGCGTACGAGGCGGAGTGGCTGTTGCGCCCCGCACTCGGCGACATCGCGCGCGAAGCGTCAGGCCAGGTACCGGCCGAGGTGCCGCGGCTGCCCGACGGGCACGTGGTCCTCGACCTGGGCGACGACGCGTACACGGCGGGCCGACCGCACCCGATGATCGACCCCGGGGTGCGCACCGCGTATCTGCGGGCGGCGTTGGACGACCCGACGACCGCTGCGGTGATCCTCGACGTGGTACTCGGCCACGGGGCGGCGGAGGATCCAGCGGGCGAGGTGGCGAGAGCGCTGACATCGCACGAGGGTGAACGCCCTGCCGTGCTGACGTTCGTGGTGGGGACCGATCGGGATCCCCAGCAACTAGACCTTCAGGAGCGGGTGTTGAGGGATGCGGGCGCGGTGGTCGTGGAGAGCGGAACCATCGCCGCCGGGGTGGCGGCGCGGTCCCTTGCGCGGGCTGCGGAACCGGCTGCGGAACCGGCCGGGGCGCGGATGGGAGGTGGCTTGTGAGCAGGGTGAGTGGGGCGAGTGGGGCGAGTGGGGCGAGTGTCAGTAGTGGGGCGGGCAAGGTGAGTGGGGTGACTGGTGTGGCCGAGACGGGTGTCCCGGCCGGAAGGACCGCCTCCGCTGATGCGACGGCCTCCAGCTCGGCCGGCATGGCCGGTCCGGCCGAGGTGCCCCGGGTCGCGGAGGTGCCCCGGGTTGGGGAGGTGCCCCGGGCCGCAGTGGCGAACGGGGCCGGGGGCCCATCGCGTGGTCCCGGCTCACTGCTTGCCGCGCCGCCGCGCATCGTCGCCGTCGGCGTGGAGGGATTCGCGCGGCCCGCGCGGGAATCGGGCGCCGCGGTGTACGCCGTCGACTGGCGGCCGCCCGCCGGTGGGGATGCGGGGCTCGGGGGCAAGCTGGCGCGGCTCACCGCCCATCCCGTGATCGAGGCGGCCAACGCCCGTGCTTTGGGCGCGGTCCTCGCGGTTCAGCCGCTCCTGGTGGACGTCGCACCCGCCGGGGAGGTGATTCCCCGGCTCGCCGATGAACGCCTGCTGCTGCATGCCGGGCCGCCCATCCCGTACGAGCGGATGTGCGGGCCCATGCGGGCCGCCGTCACGGGAGCCGTGCTCCTGGAAGGGTGGGCGGACACGCCCGACGAGGCCGAGCGGCAGGCCGCGGGCGGCGAGATCCGCTTCGAGCCGTGCCATCACCACGACGCCGTCGGTCCGATGGCCGGGATCATCTCCCGGTCCATGCCGCTCCTGGTGGTCGAGGACACGGTCACCGGCCGCCGCTCCTACTCCAACCTCAATGAGGGGCAAGGGCGTTGCCTGCGCTACGGCGCGCTCGGCGAGGACGTGATGACCCGGCTGCGGTGGATGGGGGAGCGTCTCGGGCCGAGCCTGCGCGCCGCGATCCGCGCACGCGACGAGCCGGTGAACCTGCGGACGGTCACCGCACAGGCGCTCCAGATGGGAGACGAGTGCCACAGCCGCAACACCGCGGCAAGCGCTCTGCTCACCCGTGAACTGGCCGCCGGTCTCGCCCACGCCGCCGACCTGGGGGGAGTCGAAGCGCTCGACTTCCTCAGCGGGAACAACTACTGGTTCCTCAACTTCTCCATGGCGGCAAGCAAGTTGGCCATGATGGCCGGCCACGGCGTGGAGCACTCGACCCTCGTGACCGCCTTCGCCCGCAACGGCGTGGACGTCGGCATCCGGGTCAGCGGGCTCGGCGACGCCTGGTTCAGGGCCCCTGCCGCTTCCGTGGACGGCCTGTACTTCGCCGGGTTCGGGCCCGACGACGCCAACCCGGACATCGGCGACAGCGCCATCGCGGAGGTGCACGGACTCGGCGGCTTCGCGATCGCCGCCGCGCCCGCGATCGTCGGCTTCGTCGGCGGCACCCCCGAGCGTGCCCGCCGCATCAGCCGCGAGATGGCCACCCTCACGGTCGGCAGGCACCGCGACTACCAGCTGCCGGGCCTCGACTTCGTCGGCAGCCCCGTCGGGATCGACATCCGCAAGGTCGTGGACACCGGCATCGAACCCGTCATCACGACGGGCATCTCCCACCGCGAGCCCGGCATCGGACAGATCGGCGCCGGACTGACGGTGGCGCCGATGCGGTGCTTCACGGGCGCGCTCAAGGCGTTCGACGACAGCGACGACATCGAGGAGCGCGACGCGTGCGACTCGTTCGAGGAGCCGCCCGCGTGATCGTCGGTGCGGTGAGCGACGCGGTCGCCCGACTCGTGCACGGCCCGCCGCGCTCCGGACGCGTGGCCGCCCGTACCCGGTTCGCCGTGTACCTCGCCACGGGCGACACGGAACTGCCCGCCGTGGCAGTGATCGCCCCGGACGCGATCAGGGTGCCCAACGCGGTCGTCCTCGCGAGGCCGGGGCCGGGGTGGGCAGGGGTGCGTCCCGGAACGCCTGCCCGGTTCGGTGCCGGGCGGGTGGAGTTCGGCGCCTGGCGCGTCGCGGCGGACGGGTCCTGGGCGCCGCCCCGCGCCCAGGACCTGCTCTGCACGGCTCCTGTGCGCGAGGCCCGCCGCGCGGAGCTTGCACGGGCCGCGGCCGGAGGCGGTGACCGCACGCCGCACTCGTGCACGCCGCACTCGTCCACGCCGCACTCGTGCACGCCGTGCTCCGCGGAGCTGCGCGAAGCCCTGCGCACGGACGACACCGGCCGGGTCCTCGAAGCGGCCCGCGCCCTCGTCGGCCGTGGCCCGGGTCTCACCCCGTCCGGCGACGACATCCTCTGCGGCGCCCTCCTCGCCCGGCACGCCACGGGGCGTCCGATCGGCGCTCTGGCGGCCGCGGTGGGCGGGGCAGAGGCGCGCACGCCCCTGGTGTCGGCAGCGCTGCTCCGGCACGCGGTGCGGGGTGAGTGCGTACCCCAAGTGGCGCAGGTGATCCGGGGGTTGGGGAGGGGTGAGGCACTGGATCTCGCGCCCCTGCTGGCCGTCGGTCACCACTCGGGGGCGGACCTGCTCCGGGGGATCGCGGCGGGCATCGCCCGATGACGCCGACGCGCCGCCCGGCCTTGCTCGACCTCCCCTCCCGCCCCCGGCTCACGCATCAACTCCCCGGAATCCAGACCCGCATGGCCCCGTCCTCCCGGTTCGCCCACGCGTAGTACGGCACCGCCGTCAGGCGAGTCTCCGCCCGCCCCGAGCGGCGGTGGCCGGTGGTCGTGACGACCGTGACGCCGCCCAGGAGGTCCGGACGGTGCTCGGTGACGGTGCGGGCGGTCGGCGTCAGTGTCACCTCGTCGAGCCGCAGGCCTGCCTCCTGGTCGACGCTCTCCAGGCAGTACACGAGGGGCCCGCGCTCCACGGCCACGCAGCCGCGGACCGCGTCCACCCGTGGGTCCGGCTCCGTGAGCCGTACGTCCAGGGCGAGGTCCAGGACGACGCGCTCGCCGGGAAGCCAGCGGCGCCGTATCCGCAGCCAGCCCCGGTCCGCCTCGGTGCGGTCCTGCCGGTCCGGTGCGGCCACCGTGAACTCGGCGCACCAGGAGGGGATGCGCAGCGAGAGCGTCCAGTCGCGGTCCGCGGGCGCGGCGTCGACGGTGACCGTGACGCGGCCCTTCCAGGGGTAGTCCGTCTCCACCGTGACCGCCCCGGCCTCGTCACCGCCCCCGGCCGCGTCCGTCGCGTACGAACCCGTCGCGTACTGATGCAGCTGGAGGCCCTTTGCGTCGCCGCTCGCCACGTAGTGGGGGAGCGAGGCCAGCAGGCGCATCACGTTCGGCGGGCAGCAGGCGCAGCGGAACCAGGGCGTGCGGCGGGCCGCCTGGTCGCCGGTACGGGTCTCGTGGTCGTCGCGCACCTGGAGCGGGTTGACGTACAACCAGCGGTCGCCGTGGAGTGAGACACCGGACAGGAAGCCGTTGTAGAGGGTGCGCTCGACGAGGTCGGAGTAGCGGGTCTCGCCGGTGAGCAGCGCCATCCGCCACGACCACTGCACGGAGGCGATGGCCGCGCACGTCTCCGCGTACGCCCGGTCGGGCGGCAGCTCGAAGGGGTCGCCGAACGCCTCGCCCTCGTGGCGCGAGCCGACTCCGCCGGTGAGGTAGGTCTTGGTGGCGGCCATGGCGTGCCACAGCCGTTCCAGGGCCTCGCGCAGCGTCGCGTCACCGGTCTCCATGGCCAGGTCGGTGACCCCGGCCAGGAGGTAGAGCTGGCGCACGGCGTGCCCGGTGACGGTCGGTGCCTCACGTACGGGGAGGTGGTCCTGCCAGTACGCGGGCCCCGGATCGTCGTGGCCGCTGCTGGTGCCGCTGCCGCTGCCCGCCGCGAGCAGTCCGTGGCCGCGCCGGTCGGTGAAGCGGCGGGCGAGATCGAGGAAGCGCCGGGCGCCGGTCTCGCGGTACAGCTCCACCAGGGCGGTCTCGATCTCCGGGTGCCCGCAGATCCCGTCGATCTTCTTGTCGGCCCCGAAGACGGAGTCGATGTGCGCCGCGAACGCGAGCGCCACGTCCAGGAGCTCGCGGCGGCCCGTGGCCCGGTGGTGCGCGACCGCCGCCTGGATCAGATGCCCCGCGCAGTACAGCTCGTGGCCCCGGTCGAGCTCGCTCCAGCGCCGTTCGGGGTGGGCGACCTGGTAGTACGTCTGGAGGTAACCGTCGGCTGCCTGGGCGGAGGCGACGAGGGACACGAGCCGCTCCACGTCCGCGGCGAGTCGGCCCTGGCCGGGATCGCGGGCTGGCTGCCCGTCGGTCGACTGCCCGTCGGTCGACGGCCCGTCGGCCAGCTGCCAGGAAGCGGCCTCGAGCCACTTGTGGACATCGGAGTCCTGGAACGGAAAGTCCCCGACGAAGGATCCCGAACCCTCCGCCGCCGCAAGGAGGTTGGCCAGATTGCCCGCCTGGTCGAGGCGCTCGGGCCCCTGCGGGATGCTCACCGAGGCGTTGGTGTGCCGCCGTGCGGCCCAGAAGCCGCCCGTGATCCGCGCGGCGACCGCCGGGCGCAGGGCGGTGTGCGCGGTCGCCCGGAGGCGGATCGGTCCCAGGGGTGAGGGCGGGGGCGTGAGATCGGGCATGGGCGCCATTCCTCTGTGCCGTGGTCGTTCGATACCTGGAACAATGTTCGGTAATCAATTACTGCCGCTGACGCTACCTTGGGCCGCCCGGCGCGGGGGAGAGGTCGCCCGCATCCGCGACCTCCGCATCCGCGACCTCCGCATCACGGCTGCCGTCCATCAGCCCATGACCGTGGTCGTGACTATGACCGTGGCTCCTACGATCGGGGCCATGAGCCCCCGCCTGCTGATCTACACCCGAACGACCGCGTACCGCCATGCGTCGATCCCCGCGGGCGTGACCGCCCTGAGGGAACTCGCCGCCGGGAGCGGCTGCTCCGCCGACGCGACCGAGGATCCGGCCGCCTTCGAGCAGGACCTGTCCGCCTACGCGGCGATCATCTTCCTCTCCACCAGCGGCGACGTCCTCACCCCTGCGGGGCGTGAGGCTCTGCGCGCACACCGTTCGGCGGGCGGCGGCTTCATTGGAGTCCACGCAGCGGCCTGCACCGAGTACGACTGGCCGTACTACGGCGAGCTCCTCGGCGCGCGCTTCGCCCGCCACCCCGCCTACCAGCCAGGCCGCCTGACCGTCGAGGACCGCGCGCACCCCGCCACCGAACACCTCCCCGCCACCTGGGAGTTCACCGACGAATGGTACGACTTCCGGGCCTCGCCGCGCGGCGCGGTGCGGGTCCTGGCGTCCGCCGACGAAACCTCGTACGAAGGCGGTGGGATGGGCGCGGACCACCCCCTGGTGTGGTGCCACGAGAACGAGGGCGGCCCGATGTTCTACACGGCCCTTGGCCACGCCGACGAGGCCTACGCGGACCCGGACTTCCGTGCCCACCTCCTGGGCGGCCTGCGCTACGTGACCGGCCGTGCCCAGTAGAGACGGCCCACGGCCGGACCCGGGCCGTTGACCGGGACATGGGTGAGCCCCCGCCGGTGCGGCGGGGGCTCGTGCCAGGTACCAGCCGGAACTAGAGGGTGCCGGAGGCGGCGATGGCGATCTCGGCCTTGGTGGCGCCCGACTGCGAGCCGAAGCTCTCGATCTTCTTGACGAGGGCCATGCTCTCCTCGTCCGCGACCTCACCGAACACGACGTGCTTGCCGTCGAGCCAGCTCGTCACGATCGTGGTGATGAAGAACTGCGAGCCGTTCGAGTCGGGGCCCGCGTTGGCCATCGAGAGCAGGCCCGGCTTGGTGTGCTTGAGCTGGAAGTTCTCGTCGGGGAACTTGGCGCCGTAGATGCTCTTGCCACCCGTGCCGTTGCCGGCGGTGAAGTCGCCGCCCTGGAGCATGAAGTCCGGGATGACGCGGTGGAACTTCGAGCCCGCGTAACCGAAGCCCTTCTCGCCGGTGGCGAGCGCGCGGAAGTTCTCCGCGGTCTTCGGCACGACGTCGTCGAAGAGGTTGAACGTGATGCGGCCCTCGGGCTGGCCGTCGATGGTGATGTCGAAATAAGCCTTGGTGGTCATGGACCTCATCCTGTCACTGCCCCTTACCCGGCCGCCAACCGAACCCCCCGGTGAGACCTCTGTCACCCTGCTGACCAGGCATGATGTCGTCGGCATTCAGTCCATGGTCGAGCCGATGGCGGTGCTCCCCGTCGTCAGGAACGTCGTCGCGGGGAGCGCCCCGCTCGCCCGGCGGGCGCCGTACACCGTGTCCGCGTTCGTGGATCTGAAGGCGGGGGTGGCCACGCCGCTGTCCCAGTTGTTGGCGGCCGAGACCGTGCCGGAGCCGAGCTTGGCCGTACCCGTGCCGTTCGCCACGGCCAGATTGCGGGCCAGGCGGCCCTTGCCCGTGGCGAAGTAGAAGCCGGTCTCCTTGTTCGCGTACGCCGTGTTGCGGTTGAGGCCGGCGGCGCCGGGGTTGGAGTTCTCGGTGAAGCCGTGGAGGGTGTTGTCCCAGGCCGCGTTGTTGTTCACCAGGTGTGCGGCGCTCGCTCCGCCGCCGCCCAGCTTGAACCCGTTGCCGTTGCCCTCCCAGGCGGAGTCGTTCCAGCGGTTCTTGCCGTTGCCGAAGGCCCAGGAGTGCTCGACGGTGACGGGGGACGCGTACTGCCACAGGTCCATGCCGTCGTCGGCGTTGTTGAACAGACGAGCCCCGGTGATCTTGTTGCCGGTGCCCGAGCCGAACTTCACGGCCAGGCCGTCGGCGTTCTGGCCATGGGTGGCGGCGTCGTAATTGCCGTGGCTGTCGAGATTCTGCACCAGGTTGTCCGTCGTGCCGTCGCCGCGCAGGGTGAACCCGGAGTCGCCGTTGTCGGCGGTGACCAGGTTCTTGAAGATGCCGCCGACGGAGGAGGTGGCGACGAAGCCCTGGGCGGGGGAGTTCTGGAAGGTGAGATTCTGCACGGTCCAGTGGTCGCCGTGGATCCCGGCGAGCCAGGAGCCCTCGGCGAGCTTCGAACCGTCGATCTTCACCTTCTCGGTGCCGTACGCGGCGAGCGTGATGCGCGCGGCCGCGCTCCCGTCCGCCGTCGACTTGAGGGTCTTGACCGGGTGGTACGTGCCGCCGCGGACCTGGATCGTGGTCCCCGCCGACGCGCTCGCCACCGCGGACTCGAGCGCCGCGGAGGTCGACACGACCACGGTGCTGCTCGCCGCGACCGCGTCCGCGTCGTCCGGGGCCAGACCCAGGTGGACGCCTCCCGCGCCCGCCGCCACGGCGACGGCGGCGGCGAGGGTGATCGTGCGGGTCCTGCGGTGGCGTCCGGTGCTGCTGCTCACAGCGGTCGTTCCTCTCCTGGGGGGACGTGGTGCGGCGACTGCCCGGGAAACCCCATGACCTCCGGGCAGCCGCCACCCCCTTGTCCCCGCCGCATGCGGGAAAGGTTGCCTCAGCCGGTCTTGATCCTCAGAAAAGTGACCGAGTTCGCCGGGAAGGTGTACGAGAAGGTGTCGGACACGCCCCTGAACGTCGAGGTCACCGGTTTGACCGGCGTCGCGTCCTTCGTGTTCTCGGCGGCCGGGTCGGCGGCGAGCGTGGTCACCTTCGCGTTCCGCTCCACCTTCGAGCCCGAACCCAGGCCCACCTTGGTGCGTGCATCCGAGCCCTGAGCGTTGACGACCTTGACGATGAGGTCACCGGTGGCCTTGTCGCGGGTGACGACCTGGCGGAACGGCTCGGCGGGCTTGTCGTCCGTGAAGGATCCCCACTTCTTGCCGTCGAGGAAGAGCGTGACCTGGCGGCCGCGCACCTCCACGCGCAGGTCGTAGCTGCGGCCCGTCTCGATGGTCGTCGTGTCCTGGACCATGGTCTGCTTCGCGCCGTCGACGGTCTTCTCGACGGCCGACTGGGTGTTGTTCCAGCCGCCCAGGTTCCACCAGTAGTGGTTGCCGGTGTCCTTGACCCCGAAGGCGACCATGAAGCCTTCCTTGCCCGCCTTCTTGGTGGCCTTCACGTTCAGGTCGTAGTTCTGCCAGCCCTTGTCGCCCGCCGTGACCAGGGTGTTCTCGGCGGCCTCGTCGGACTGGACGTAGGCGCCGTCCTGGACGGCCCAGGTGCCCTTGTCCGCGGCCTTGCTCCACTGGCCGTCACCGCCGGAGAAGTCGTCGGTCAGGAGTGTGCCGCCGTTCTCACCGGTGACCAACACGTCGTCATACGCGGCACTGGTCGCCCAGGTGGAGAGGCCGACGGCGCCGGTGATGGGACCGGACGTGGCGGGGGTGCCGGAGGCCGTGGAGGGCACGACCTCGTCGCCGACGTTGCGCATGAAGAGCTTCTGCGTCTCGTAGTTGGCCGAGCCCCACGACTGGTCGTTGTCGTACCAGATCATGTTCGGCTTCCACTGCACGTAGTCCTCGTTGGCGAGCAGCGGGGCGTACGAGGCGAGCTTGACGACGTCGGCGTTGCGTTCAAGGCCAGTCATGAAGGCAGCTTCTGACAGGGCGTTGGAGAATTTGTTGCCCTGCGATGCGTACTCGCCGAGGAAGACCTTGGGGCCCTTGCGGTCGTAGGAGTCGTAGCGGTCGTTGTTCTCCAGGAACCACTGCGGGCTGTTGTAGTAGTGCTCGTCGACCATGGCGACGTCCGCGTCGCGATTGAGCTGCCAGGCCTTGTCGAAGGTCGAACCACTGTCGTCTGGGCCCGAGTTGGAGATGACGGTGATGTCCGGGTACTTCGCCTCGATGGCCGAGCGGAACTCCTTGAAGCGGGCGAAGAACTCCTCGGGGAGGTTCTCCTCGTTGCCGACTTCCAGGTGGGTGAGGCCGAAGGGCTTGGGGTGGCCCATCGCCGCCCGCTTCTTGCCCCACTCGCTCGTCGCCGGGCCGTTCGCGAACTCGATCAGGTCCAGGGTGTCCTGGATGTGCCGCTTCAGCAGGGCCGGGTCGTCCGTGGCCTTGTTCTGACCGCAGCCCGTCACCAGGGCGGGCACCACGGGCAGCGGCATGGCGCCGGTGTCCTCGGCGAACTGGAAGTACTCGTAGTAGCCCAGGCCGTAACTCTGGTTGTAGCCCCAGAAGTTGGCGTTCGTGGCGCGCTGCTCGACCGGCCCGATGGTGTCCTTCCACTGGTAGGAGCGCTTGCGCTGCCAGCCGGACTGCTCGTCGTACGCCTCGTGGGAGCCGGTGTTGACCAGGCAGCCGCCGGGGAAGCGCAGGAAGCCGGGCTTCAGGTCGGCGACCTTCTGGGCGAGGTCCGCGCGCAGGCCGTTCGCGCGGCCCTTGTAGGTGTCGCGGGGGAACAGAGAGATCTCGTCGAGGGCGACGGGGGCGCCGGAGGCGACCGTGAGCCTGCCGGTGGCGGAGGTGCGGCCCGCCGTGAACGAGGCCTTGTACTTCGCCCAGCCGCCGCGCGCGGTGACGCGCCGGGCCGGGGCGAGGTCGCCGGAGGCGTCGCGCAGGGTGAGGGTCAGCGGCGCGTTCCCCGCAGCGCCGTTCCCCGTCCCGCCGCTGCGGGCCCAGACCGAGAAGTCGTACCGCTTGCCCTGGGTGACCGCGATGCCGGTGTTGTATCCGGAGTTGGTGACGGATGAACCGCCCGCCAGGGAGAGGTAGTTGCGGTTGCGGGCGTTGAGGCGGCCGTCGTCGTTCAGGACCTGGGCGGAGCCGGACGTGTCCCACGAGGTCAGCGACTTGTACGAGGCGTTGTCGGCGGTGGAGTACTCGAAGGAGCGGTTCTGGACGAGCTCGGCGTACAGGCCGCCGTCCGCCGCGCGGTTGATGTCCTCGTAGAAGACGCCGTACATCGAGTCGTCGATCTTCGCGCCGGTGCGGGCCTGGTCGACGGAGAGGGTGTAGTCGGTGGGTTCGGCCGCGGCGGTGGGTCCCGCGGCGAGCGTTCCGGCGAGCAGGGCTCCGAGGGTGAGCCCGAGTCTCCAGCGTCTGCGTGCCATGCGTACCCCAGTCTGTGTGCGGTATGTCGAACGCTGATCAGTAGGTCGAACGGCAACTTAGGTAGCGCGGAGCGGCACGTCAACGCATTGCGCAGGAAGTGGCCGAGGTGCGTGCCGAGGTTCGTGATGTCGAACAACTTCCGTGAAATTCCTGGGACTTCGGCCCCGGCTCTGTCCGAACCGTTGACGTGCCCGGCGTTCAACCTTACGGTCCCGTTCGAAGTTGCGAGCAGCATTCGAAATATCGAACAGAAGTGAGCCGCAATGTCACCACCCCTCCCCAGCCGACGAGGTGTGCTCGGCGGCATCGGAGCGCTCGCCGTCGCGGGCAGCTTCGGACTCGCCGCCGCGAATCGCAGCGCCTCCGCGCTGGCGTCGGACGCGGACGTACGGGTCCGCTACTGGAATCTGTTCTCCGGCGGCGACGGCGCCAACATGATCGCGATGCTCGACGCCTTCCGCGCCGCGAACCCCCGGGTCGGCGTCTTGGACTCGACCCTCCAGTGGGGCAATCCGTACTACACCAAGCTCGCCATGGCAGCCTCCGGGAACCGCGCCCCCGACCTTGCCGTCATGCACCTGGGCCGGATCCCCGGCTTCGCCCCCGGACAGCTGCTCGACCCCTGGGACGTGCGGCTGCTCGCCGAGTACGGGGTGCGCGAGGCGGACTTCAACCCCGTCCTGTGGAAGCGCGCCGTGGTCGACGGCAAGCTCTACGGCCTTCCCCTCGACATCCACGCCCAGCTCTGCTTCTACCGCAGGGACGTGTGCGAGAAGGCGGGACTGCTCGGCGCGGACGGTGACCTGGCGAAGGTCACCTCGCCCGAGGACTGGTTCAAGGCGCTCAAGGCCGCCAAGAAGGCCGTCGAGGGAGCCGTCCACACCATCGGCATCAAGGCCGACGAACCCAACTTCTCCTGGTGGTTCTTCCTCTCCTTCTACACCCAGCTCGGCGGCACCTGCCTCAGCGCCGACGGCCGGGAGGTCACCCTCGACACCGACAAGGCCACCCAGGTCCTTGAGTTCCTGCGGCAGCACCTGACCGACGGCTACTCCACCGCGATCGGCATCGCCGACGGTGAGTCCTTCGTCAACGGCTCCGCCTTCACCTGGGAGGGCAACTGGTCGGTGCCCGTCTTCAGCGGCGCGAAGCTCGACTACGGCGCGACCCCGCTGCCGCCCGTCTTCGGCGAACCCGCAACGCACACCGAGTCGCACTGCTTCGTCCTGCCGCACCAGTCGCAGCGCGGCGGCGCCACGAACGAGGGAGCGCACCAACTGGCCGCGTACGTCGTCAAGAACGCCACGGCCTGGGCGCGCGGCGGCCACATCCCCGCCTACCTGCCCACGCTGGACGACAAGAAGTACGTGTCGCTGGAGCCGCAGTCCGAGTACGTCTCGGCGATGGACCACATGGCGGTCGAGCCGTCCGCCTGGTTCGCGGGATCCACCGGACTCCTCGCCCAGCGCATCGGCCCCGTCATCGCCTCCTCCAACGTCGGCTCCGCCAAGCCGGATGCCACCGCCCGCCGCATGAAGGACGTACTCGAAAAGCTGGTCGCGATGAAGAACCCGATGGAAGGCCGGTCCGCGGCCGAGGGAGGGTCCGCCGCGTGAGCGCCGTCGACACCGCGGTCGCACCGGCCGCCGTACGGACCGTCCCGGCGGCGGGCACCGATGCGCTCCGGGCCCGGCTGACCCGCCGTCTTCAGCACGGCGGCTGGTTCGTCGCCCCGTTCCTGACCCTGTTCGCGCTCTTCGTGCTGTTCCCGATCGGCCGCGGCCTGTGGCTGAGCTTCACCGACGCCAACATCTCCGGGACGGGCGAACGCTTCGTCGGCCTCGACAACTACCGCGAGGCCCTCGACAGCCCGCTCCTGTGGGACTCCCTCGGCCACAGCGCGTACTTCACCCTGCTCGTGGTGCCCTGCATCGTGGTCCTCGCGTTCCTGCTCGCGATGCTCGCCCACCACATCGAGCGCGCCAAGTGGCTGTGGCGGCTGTGCTTCTTCGCCCCCTTCCTGCTGCCGTCCACGGTCGCGGGCAACCTGTGGCAGTGGCTGTTCAACCCGGGCACCGGAATGATCAACCACGTCTTCGGCCTCGACACGCCCTGGCTGACCCAGAAGTCCACCGCCCTGCTCGCGGTCGTGATCACCACCCTGTGGTGGACCGTCGGCTTCAGCTTCCTGCTCTTCCTCGCGGCCCTGCAGAACATCCCGCGGCACCTGTACGAGGCCGCGGAGCTCGACGGCGCGGGCGCCTGGCAGCGGATGGTGCACATCACCCTGCCGATGCTGCGCAACATCACCGGCCTCGTGATCACGCTGCAGATCCTCGCCTCGCTCCAGGTCTTCGACCAGGCCGTGGTGATGCAGGACTTCGGCCCTGGGCCCGAGGAGAGCACCCGGACCTTCGTCCAGTACACGCTCGAAGAGGGCTTCACCGCCTACCGCGTGGGCTACGCCTCCGCGATCTCCATCATTTTCTTCGTGCTCATCGCGGCCGTCGCCCTCGGCCGGATGTGGCTCCTTCGCAAGCGTGAGGAGGGCGTGCGATGAGCACCGCCGCAGTGCCCAGGAAGAGCAAGTGGACCCCCAGCCAGATCGTGCTCACCGCGCTCGGCGTCGCCGTCTCCGCCGTGTGGATGACGCCGCTGCTGTGGGCCCTGTTCACCTCCCTGAAGTCGGAGACCGAGGCCGTCGAGGTGCCCACCCACTGGGTGCCCCAGGAGTGGACGGGCCAGGCGTGGAAGGCGCTCTTCGAGAGCGGCAACATCACCAACTGGTTCGTGAACTCGGTCATCGTCTCGGTCTGCGTCACCTTCATCGTCGTACTCGTCAGCGCGCTCGCCGGATACGGCTTCGCGCGCACCGAGTTCCGCGGCAAGAACGCACTCCTCGGCCTGGTGATGGCGGGCCTGATGGTGTCGCCCGCCGTGCTCGGCGTGCCGCTCTTCACGACCGTCCAGTCCATGGGGATGGTCGACACCTACTGGGGCATGATCCTGCCGCAGTGCGCGCCGGCCGCGATGGTCTACATCCTCTACAAGTTCTTCCAGTCGATCCCGCACGAGCTGGAGGAGGCCGCGTACATCGACGGCGCCGGACGCTGGCGGGTCTTCTTCACCATCGTCCTGCCGCTGTCCCGCCCCTCGCTCTCGGCCGTCGGGATCTTCACGTTCATCGCGTCGTGGAACAACTTCCTGTGGCCCTACATGGTGACGAACAACCCCGACCTGATGACCATGCCGAACGGCATCGCGACCGTCATGAACTCCTACGGGATCCAGTGGGCGCAGCTGATGGCGGGCGGCCTCATGGCGGGCCTGCCGCTGATCGTCGTCTTCGTCTTCTTCCAGCGCCAGATCGTCAGCGGCGTGGCCCATACCGGTCTGGCCGGGCAGTAGCGGGCCGGGAAGCGGCGGGACCTCATCGCTCCGGCGGGCGCCGGGCGGTGGTCTCCCGGGGGACGAGCCGATGGCTGAGCGTGGTGGTCGCAGCGCCATCGGTGGCGGCGCCCGGTGCGGACTCGATGATGTGGCGGGCGGCCAGGGAGCCCATCTCGTACAGCGGGAGGCTCACCGTGGTCAGGCCGACGTGCTGGGCGACCCTGAGGTCGTTGATGCCGGCGACGGAGATCTCGCCCGGCACGTCGATGCCCGCCTGACGCAGGGCGCCGAGCGCACCGACCGCGACCTCGTCGTTGGCCGCGAGTACGGCATCGGGCAGCGGCCGGCGTGCGATGAGCCGCAGGGTCGCGGTGTGACCGGCCTCGTAGTCGAAACCGCCCGGCACGCAGCGTGCGCCGCCGCCGAGTCCCGCGTCGCGCATGCGGGCGAGGAAGCCCTCCCTGCGCTGCCGGGTGACGGTCATGCCGGACGGCCCCTCGATGAACGTGATCCGGCGGTGGCCGAGCGCGACGAGGTGGTCCGTGATGTCGTGGGCGGCGGCGTGATGGTCGACGGTGATGGTCGGGCAGCCGAGGTCGCGGTCGGCGAGTGACACGGCCAGGATGCCCTGCTCCCGCGCCTGACGGACGGCCTTGAGCAGGCCCGGTCTGTGCGGGTCGTCGACGTAACCGCTGCCCGCGAAGATCACTCCCGCGGCGCGGTAGTCCCGCATCGCCTGCAGCCGGCTGATCTCCGTGGCGGTGCTCCGGTCGACGTTGGACAGCATGGTCACGTAGCCGGCCCGGGTCGCCACGTCGTCCACGCCTCGGGCGATCACGGAGAAGTACGGGTTGACGATGTCGCTCACCAGAACGCCCATGAGACGGCTGTTGGGCGAGACCATCGCCCGCGCCAGGGCACTGGGCGAGTAGTCCAGCTTCTCGGCGGCCGCGACGACCTTGGCGCGTGTCTTCGCCGAGACGGGATGGTCGGATCCGCTCAGCACCCGCGACGCGGTGGCCACGGCCACCCCCGCTGCCCGTGCGACATCCACCAGTGACGTCACGGCCCACCTCCACGGGAAACGTTTGCCTCAACATGGCACAGGACGCCGATGGTTCGCAATGGGGGCGAGCAACTCCCAGCTCGATGACCTGAGTTGACCTCTTGACGGTTGCCCGTTCCGGCTCGCTACCATCCGAGGAAGGAAGACGTTTTCCTAGGCGATGACCTTGGAGAACGTACGAGTAAGAGCAGGCGACCGAAGCAAGCACCGAAGCAAGTGGAGGAGAACGAAGGGGGAGATCATGCACGTCTGGACCCGCGCGAAACGGCTCGCCGCTGTCGCGCTCCTGTCCGTCGTCGCCGCGACCGCCTGTGGCGGCCCCGGCACCCATGTCCGCGCGGACGGGAAGCTCTCGTTCACCGTGGCGCTCATCGAACCGGACCTCACGACCGTGCCGCTCCTGGCGGCCGTCGACACCCTGCGCGACCAGGGCCACGAGGTCGATGTCGTGGAACTGGCAGAACCGGAACTGGCCGTCGAGGGGCTGGCCAAGGGCGACTACGCGATCTCCGCCGAGGCGACGGGCCCGGCACTGAGCGCCATCGAGCAGGACGCCCCCATCAAGATCATCGCCGATGTCGTCGGCAATCAGTGGGCGCTGTACGGCAGGTCCGCCGTCTCGTCCTGCGACGACCTGAACGGACGCCCGTTCGGGATCTTCAGCGAGGGCGCGGTGGCGACCGCCATCGCCAAGGACTGGGTGGCCGGCGAGTGCGGTGCGGGCAAGCGTCCCGACTACCTGACGATCGGCGGCTCGGACGTGCGCGCACAGGCCCTCGCCTCGGGGGAGATCGACGCGACGCCGCTGGAGATCTCCGACGCGGTCGCCCTGGAGTCGTCGGGCGCCTCCGGGCTCACCAAGGTCGTCGACTTCGCCGAGACGCTGCCGGACCTGCATCCGCAGACCGTGTACGCGAACACCGCGTTCCTCACCCAACACCGCGGGGTGGCACAGGAATTCGTCACCGCCCTGGTGCGGGAGCACGGCAGGATCAACGCCGATCCGCGGCACCTGGTGGCCCTGGTGCGGAAGTACCTGCCGGAGGAGGACCAGGAGGACGTGGCCACGACCGCACGGCGCTACCGCGACGCGAAGCTCTTCGACGCGGCGGCCCTGACGCGGCGCAACGTCCAGGGCACCATCGACTTCTTCGCCCGCGCCGGCGTGATCGAACGGGGGATGACCACGCGGGACGCGGCCGACCTCAGCTTCATCGAGGGGGCGTCGTCATGACGGCTCATCAGGGAGACGTCGTGACGGCACGCCGACGGATCCTGGACGCCAACTGGCCCTACCGGCTCCTCACGTTCGTGCTCTTCGCCGCGGCCTGGGAGCTCTACGCACGCGAACGGGGCGGCCTGCTCCTTCCGGGCTTCGCCGAGACGGTCCGGGCCACGTCCTGGCTTCTCGCCGACGCGGAGCTGTGGCGTGCCCTGTACGTCAGCAACCAGGCGCTCGTACTCGGCTTCGGCCTCGCCCTCGTCGTCGGTGTCCCCGCGGGCATCGTCCTCGGCCGGTTCCGGCTGCTCGAGCGGTACACGGACGTCTACCTCAACATCCTCCTCGTCACGCCGATGGCCGCGATCATTCCCTTGCTCGTGATGTCGGTGGGTGTGGGTCTGGCCTCGCGGGTCCTTCTCGTCACGGTCTTCTCGGTCGTGATGGTGGTCGTGAACTGCCGGACCGGCGTGCGGCAGGTGGACCCCTCCCTGATCGAGATGGCCCGCTCCTTCGGGGCCGGAGAGGGACGGATCTGGACCCGGATCCTGCTGCCGGGCGCCCTTCCCGCGATCATGACCGGCGCCCGGCTCGGCATCGGCCGCGCGGTCACCGGCATGGTCATCGTCGAACTGCTCATGGTCTCCGACGGGTTGGGCGGGCTGATCCTGAGATACCGCGGCCTGCTCCAGGCGCCGCAGCTCTACGGCACCGTCGTGATCATCCTGGCGGAGGCGCTGCTCCTGATCTCTCTCGCCCGGTGGGGCGAACGCAAGCTGACCCGATGGGCACGGACGCAGACGACCGGAGGCGCTCGATGATCACGATCCAAGGCCTTGGCAAGAGCTTCGTCGGACAGGACGGCACCACCGTCCAAGCGCTGCGGGGCGTCGACCTGGAGGTGGCCGCCAATGAGTTCCTGACCGTGCTCGGCCCCAGCGGCTGCGGCAAGACCACCCTGCTGAAGGCCGTCGCCGGGCTCACCCCCTGGGACACCGGCGACATCCGCATCGACGGCGCACCGGTGCGGGGCCCCGGCCCCGACCGCAGCGTGGTCTTCCAGAACTTCGCGCTGCTGCCCTGGGCGACGGTCCTCGACAACGTCGCCTTCGGTCTGCGGATGCGCGGTGTCGGCCGGGCCGAACGCGAGGAACGCGCCCGCTCGTTGATCGGGACGGTGGGACTCGCGGGCTTCGAGAGCAAGCTGCCCGGTGAGTTGTCCGGCGGCATGCAGCAACGCGTGGGCATCGCACGGGCCTTGGCGGTGGAACCCCAAGTACTGCTCATGGACGAGCCGTTCGGAGCGGTGGACGAGCAGACCCGGCGCCTGCTGCAAGAGGAGCTTCTGTCGCTCTGGGAGGAACACCGGCTGACCGTCGTGTTCATCACCCACAGCATGGCGGAGGCCGTGCTCCTCGGAGACCGCGTCGTCCTGATGAGCGCCCGGCCGGGGCGGATCGCGGACATCGTGCCCGTGGATCTGCCCCGGCCGCGCTCCGGTGACGTCGGCTCCCTGGAACGGTCGGGCAGGTACACCGAGATCACGGCGTACCTCTGGGACCGGCTCCGCGACATGCACACGGAGCACCGCCCGTCGAAGGCGGTCCGGTGAAAGCGCCGGCCGCACCGATCAGCCTCGCTGTCGGCGCCGCGGCCTGGGAGCTGACCGGGCGCCTCGCGGATGCCTCGTTCTTTCCGCCGCTGAGCACGGTCCTTGCCCGGCTGCGTGAGCTTGCGGCGGACGGACTGATCTACGCGAGTCTGCGCGACAGTCTGGTCAACCTGGCCCTGGGGTTAGCCGTCTCCCTCGTCGCGGGGCTCGGCATCGGCATGGCCATGGGCCGCTCACGAAAGGTCGAGGCGGCGCTCGGTGTGTATGTGTACGCGCTGCTCACGGCCCCGTCGCTGGTCTTCGCGCCGGTCTTCTTCGCCCTCCTCGGCGCGGGCCGCGCCTCGATCGTCGCGGTGGTGGTCATGTACGCGATGTTCGTGATCATCGTGAACACGGCGTCGGCCGTGCAGTCCGCCCCCGCGCAGCTGGTGGAGATGGCGCGCTCCTACGGCGCGGGCGAAGGCCAGGTGCTGCTGCGCGTCGTGCTGCCGGCCGCCGCTCCCCTGATCCTGGCCGGGGTGCGGCTCGGTGTCGGCCGCGCCGTCACCGGGATGATCAACGGCGAGATGTTCATCGCCGTCGTCGGTCTGGGGCACGTCGTCACCGAGGCGGGCGGGCGTTTCGACAGCGCGGGCGTCCTCGCCGTGCTCCTGGTCGTGATCGCGGTCGCGCTCACGGCCACCGCACTGGTCCAGGCCGTCGACCGCAGGGTCACCCGCTGGGTTCCGAAGACGTCGAGGGGGCATTGATGACCGCCCGCAAGCTGGACGCGTACAGCCACATCCTGCCCGCACCGTACTTCGCGCGCATGCGCGAGCTCGCCGTCGACAGGGGTGCCCTCAAGCGGTGGTTCGACCTGTCCGCGCTGCACGATCTCGACGCGCGACTGCGGATGATGGACGAGTTCGGCGACGGCTACCAGCAGGTGCTCACCCTGTCGTCGCCGCCGGTCGAACTGCTCGCGGGACCGTCACGGTCCCCGGCCCTCGCGCGGCTCGCCAACACGTCGATGCAGGAGCTGTGCGCGCGACACCCCGACAGGTTCCCGGCGTTCGTGGCCGCCCTGCCGATGAACGACCCCGACGCCGCGCTCGTCGAACTCGCCTACGCCATCGACGACTTGGGCGCGCGCGGCGTGCAGGTCTTCACCAACGTCAACGGAAGGCCGCTGGACGACCCGGCCTTCCGGGCCGTGTTCGCCGAGATGGCGGCGCGAGACCTGCCGGTCTGGATGCACCCGACCCGCAGCGCCGCCTTCGCGGACTACGCCACCGAGGACACCTCCGCGTACGAGATCTGGTGGGCGCTCGGCTGGCCCTACGAGACCAGTGTGGCCATGGCCCGGCTCGTCTTCTCCGGCCTCATCGAGCGGCACCCGGACATCAAGATCATCACCCACCACCTGGGAGCGATGATCCCCTACCTGGAAGGCAGAATCGGCCTGGGCTGGAGCGACCAGCTCGGCAGCCGCACGGCCGGGGAGGAATACGAACGGCTGCGCCGCGAGCGGTTGCCCGAGCGGCCGCTTGACTACTTCCGCCGGTTCTATGCCGACACCGCGTTGTCGGGCTCCGCCATCGGCACCCGGTGCGGCCTGGACTTCTTCGGTTCCGAGCACGTCCTGTTCGGCACCGACTGCCCCTTCGACCCCGAGGGAGGCCCCCTCTATGTCCGCGAGACGATCCGCGTCATCGAGGCACTGGACCTCACGGAAACGGCACGCGACCAGATCTACCACCGCAACATCCTGCGCCTGATGCGGCTCCCTGACGACGGGGTGTGACGGCACATCAAGAGCCGCCGCGGCCACTGAACCCATTGACCCGCGGCGGCGCCCGCCTTACGGTCTGTCCGGGAATTCGTTCAACGTCCGGTATGTCGAACCAAGTTGAGGGGATCATGACCCGTTCCGCCCGCTTCACGCTCGATCCCGCCTTCGCCGTCGGCGACGTCGACCCCCGGCTCTTCGGCTCCTTCGTCGAGCACCTCGGCCGCTGCGTCTACACCGGCATCCACGAACCGGGCCACCCCTCGGCCGACGAGGCGGGGTTGCGCACCGACGTGCTCGACCTGATCCGCGAACTCGGCGTGACGGCCGTGCGCTACCCCGGCGGGAACTTCGTCTCGGGGTACAAGTGGGAGGACTCCGTCGGGCCCGTCGACGAGCGGCCGCGCCGTCTCGACCTGGCCTGGCACTCCACGGAGACCAACCGCTTCGGGCTCTCCGAGTACATCGCCTTCCTGCGCAAGATCGGCCCGCAGGCCGAGCCGATGATGGCCCTGAACCTCGGCACGCGTGGCGTCGAAGAGGCCCTGGAACTCCAGGAGTACGCCAACCACCCCGCCGGCACCGCGCTCTCGGACCTGCGTGCCGCGCACGGCGACAAGAACCCCTTCGGCATCCGCATGTGGTGCCTGGGCAACGAGATGGACGGTCCGTGGCAGACCGGCCACAAGACCGCCGAGGAGTACGGGCGCCTGGCGGCCGAGACCGCCCGCGCCATGCGCCAGATCGACCCGGACGTCGAACTGGTCGCCTGCGGCAGCTCCGGCCAGTCCATGGCGACCTTCGCCGAGTGGGAGGCCACGGTCCTGGCCGAGACGTACGACCTCGTCGACCAGATCTCCCTGCACGCCTACTACGAGGAGACCGACGGCGACCGGGACTCGTTCCTGGCCTCAGCCGTCGACATGGAGTCCTTCATCGAGAACGTCGTCGCCACCTGCGACCACGTGGGCGCCCGCCTGAAGTCCAAGAAGAAGATCAACCTGTCCTTCGACGAGTGGAACGTCTGGTACCAGTCCCGGCCGCACCCCGAGATCGAGGAGAACCTGCGCGACTGGCCCGAGGCGCCGCGCCTTCTGGAGGACAACTACACCGTCACCGACGCGGTCGTCGTCGGCTCACTCCTGATCGCCCTGCTGCGGCACGCCGACCGGGTGGCCGTCGCGTGTCTGGCCCAGCTGGTCAACGTCATCGCGCCGATCCTGACCGAGCCGGGCGGCCCCGCCTGGCGGCAGACCACCTTCTTCCCCTTCGCGCAGGCCTCGCGGCACGGCCGTGGCCAGGTCCTCGACGTACGCGTGGAATCGCCCGCGCACGGGACGCGGAAGTTCGGTGAGGTGCCCCTGCTGCACGCGACGGCCGTCCGCGCCGACGACGGATCCGTCACCGTCTTCGCGGTCAACCGCAGCCAGAGCGAACCCCTGCCGCTCGAAGTCGCGCTCCACAGGATCGAGTTGACGACCGTCGTCGAGCACAGCGCCCTCGCCGACCCGGACCCGGACGCCCGCAACACCCTCGCGGATCCCGAGCGCGTCACCCCGCACGGCGTCACCGGGACAGCACTCCAGGACGGCACGTTGAACGCCGTCCTGGAGCCACTGTCATGGAACGTGATCCGGCTGGGCTGAGTCCTTCACACCGAGGTCAGAGCTTGCCCGCGCCCGCCCCCTCCGTCACCGTGCCGACGACGGACGAGGCGGGCTCGGCCGTGTACGCGTAGGGCGGCTTGGTGAAGTCGCCCACCTGGGAGATCTCGGTGGCCGCGCCGCCGAGATCGTTCCCGCGCGCGACCGCGTAGCCGTCCTCGTCGCTGCTGCGGCTGGTCGTGATGGCGACCTTCGTGTCACGGAAGACGTTGTTCTCGACCAGCATCCGCGCGCCCATCCGGGAGTGCGCCCCGGTGTCGGCGCCCTGGACGTAGTTGTCGTAGAAGTGCCCGGTGCCGAAGCGCAGGCTCGGGATGCGCGAGTAGACGTTGCTGAAGTGGTTGTGGTGGTAGGTCACCTTCAGGTGGCCGGTGTCCTCGTCGCCGTTGTTGTCGCTGTGCCCGACGAGGGAGCCCTTGAAGTGGTCCTTGAAGGTGTTCCAGGAGACGGTGACGTCGTCGGAGGCGTGCGTGATGTCGAGCAGCCCGTCGTAGTGGTCCTTGTCGTGCTCGCGGTCCGCGGAGAAGGAGTTGTGGTCGATCCACACCTTCGTGGACTCCTGGACTGTGATGCCGTCGGCCGGCGCGAGCGGCTTGCTGATGTTGAGGTTCTGCACGACGACGTTGGTGGCCTCCTTGATGCGCAGGCCGCCGCCGGTGAACCCGGAGGCCGAACCGACCCCGAGCACCGTCGTGTTGGAGCCGATGTCGACCTGACCGGACAGCGAGATCAGACCGTCGACCTTCACCACCTTGGCGCTCTCACCGTCGACCGCGGCCTCGAAGGCCGCGAGCGACTTCACCGTGGTGGCGGTGGCGCTGCCGCCACCCGTGGTGCCCGCACCGAAGCCGACCGGCACACCCACCGCCGCCGGCGCCGCCTTCGGTGTCGCGACGGCGCCCTCGTCGGACCCGGAGGTCTCGGCGGCGTTCCCGCTCCAGGCGACCGCCCCGACGATCGCGGCGCCGGCCACCGCGGCCACGCCGATCCGTGCGGCCATCGCGCTCGTCCTGCGCGCTCCGTGCATGAGTTGTCCTCCGGTCATTCGGTGGGTGGGTCGATCCCGCCCCCTTGTCTGTCTCCACCGGCGCGGCGGACGTTGCCGCCCGCCCGCCTCCGGTTCAGGCCGCGAGCAGGGTCAGTGGGCGACGGGCCATCCGGAGCTCCAGTTCAGGAGGTTGACGCCGAGCTTCGGGGTGCCGTTGTCCTGGCCGTCGTAGTAGTGGTAGACGAGCAGGTCGCCGTCGGAGTCCTTCATGATCGACTGGCCACCGGGGCCGATGTAGCGGCCGTGGCTCTCCTGGACCGCCGTGCCTCCGTTGTTCATCATGCCGACGCTGTTCTTGTCGACGTACGGCCCGGTGACGCCGGAGGCGCGGCCCACCTTGATCTTGTACGTGGAGCTGGTGCCCGCACAGCACGTGTCGTACGAGGCGAAGAGGTAGTAGTAGCCGTTCCGCTTGACGATGTAGGGCGCTTCGACTGCCTTGGTGCCGGTGGGCCGCGAGGCGAGCGAACGCCGGGCGGTGTCGCCCGCGTACTGCTTGCCCGTCGAGGGGTCGACCCTGATCATCTTGATCCCGGTCCACCAGGAGCCGAACGACAGCCACCACTTGCCGTCGTCGTCGACGAAGAGGTTCGGGTCGATGGCGTTGTAGTCGCTGGACGTGGTTGAGGTGTACACGGCGCCGTAGTCGGTCCAGGAGCCGGGCTCACCGGTCGTGGAGGCCGCGAGGCCGATGGCCGACTTGTTCGAGCCGAACGATGAGACGGAGTAGTACATGAGGTACTTGCCGCCGTGGTACGAGATGTCGGGGGCCCAGACGTCCCCGGTGGAGTTGTAGTTGTTCCACCAGCTCGGCCGCGTGGGGAAGGCGGAGCCGCTGCGGCCGAAGGCGATCCGGTCGGTGGAGGTGCGCAGTTGCAGGCCGTCGCCGGTCGAGTAGAGCAGGTACTTGCCCGACGACGTGCGGGCCAGGGTCGGGTCGTGCACGACTACGTCGCCGGTGACCTGGCCGGGGTTGGGATAGGCGGTGGCGCTGCTCGGGACGAGGGCGAGCAGGGCGGCGGCAGGCAGCGTGACGAGGGCTCTGCGCCGGAAGGCGGTGGGGGTGCGGCTGGGGGTACGGCTGGGCGTGCGGCTCACTCCGGTCTCCAAGCGGTGAGGCGCAACTCCGCCTGACCTCAAGGGAGTTACGCGGGGGCGGTACGGCAAGTGGTTGTCGCCGCCCGCCCTCGCGAGGTTGCCGCCCCAGCGCCTGTTACAGCGCCGGATACGCGTTGTTCAGGAGCTCCTGGAACTGGGCCGAGAACCACTTCCCGGAGATCGGCGCGTCCGGGAGCGCGCCGGAGGGGTTGAAGCCGTTGCGGGGATTGCCCTCGTACGTCGGGTCACACATGCGGTCGAAGCCCTTGCCCTCGTCGTTCGGGATCTCCTTGCTCGATCCGTCGGACTCACCCGGCGGCTTGATCCATACGTAGGCGTCGATGCCCGTCTCCGGGGCCGTCGTCGGCCGTTCACCGAGGCCCGCGCCGGACTGGTTGCACCAGTTGCCTATGTGGATGCGCCGGTCGTTGCGACCGCCCTCCACGTAGGTGTTGACGTCCGTGGTGGGACCGGGGCCCGCAGGCCGGGCCGCGCCGCCCCAGCCGTTGCGGGAGGTGTCGATCAGCATGCCGATGTCGGACCTGAAGCCGGTGGAGACGAGCTGGCCCCGGAACGACTGGGCGAAGGAGAGCTCGTCGACGGAGCGGTTCCAGTCGACCCATGTGGACTCGCGGACCGACCGGCCGTTGACGGTGTCGCCGATCTTGAAGTTGCTCTCCTTGAGGGCGCTGTAGTTGGCCGTGTTGGTGATGAAGCCGTGCACGTTGTCGACGCTGCCGCCGTCGGCGGTCGCCGCCTGGTGCATGACCTGGGCGGACGCGGCGAAGTTGTCGTCCCAGCCGATCCAGCCGTGGTGGCCCGCGTCCACGTAGTTGTAGACGTTCGGGACGGCGCCGAGCTTGCGCAGGGCGTAGCCGACGCCCTTCACGTAGTTGCCGTTGGCCTTCATCACGTCGCACTGGGGTGTCGCGGTGGGGCGCCCGCCGGTGTTGGTGACCAGGTTGGGCAGCGAGTCGATCTCGACGGTCGTGACGATGCGCAGGTTCGCGTACTTGGCGTCGGCGAGGATCGCGGCGATCGGGTCGATGTAGTCGGTCTGGTACTTGCCGATCTCGGTGGGGCCGAGCTCGCCGTTGGAGGCGAGCGCGGCACAGTCCCGGCCCGGCAGGTTGTAGATGACCAACTGGATGACGCCCGCGCCCTGTTGGAGCGCCTCGTCGAGGTGGTCGCGCAGGCCCATCGAGTCTCCCGCGCCCTCGATCGCGGCGATCCGGTCGAGCCAGACGCCGGTGGGCTGGTCCGCGATGGCGTCGCCGCCCGGCTCGGCGGCGGCCTTCGCCGACCACTCGGGGTTCACATAGGGCTTGGCGCCCGCGTACGGGTTGTCGACGCGCGCCGCCGCCGCTTGGGCCGCGGCCGTGCCGCCCGGACTGTCGCCCACGGCGAGCGCGGTGCCGCCGGTCGTGGCGAGGACGGTGGCCAGTGCGGCCAGGAAGAGGGTGCGGGATCTGCGGTGCCTGGTGTGCGTGCGGCTCATGGTGGGGGTGCTTCCCTTCGGACGGTTCGGATGGGTCGTACGGATCGGATGGGTCGTACGAGTCAGACGGACGGGTCAGACGGACGGGTCAGCTTTGGAGCGCGGCCAGATGGTCGCGGAGCCCGGCGCCGAACGCCGTGGGTGTGCCGTCGTAGGAGCTGATCAGGGCAGGCCCCGACGAGCAGTCCCAGGTGTTCCAGGTCCAGCCGAGATACGAGGCCTGGTGCGCGTCGAGCCACTTCATGACGGAGTCGATGAAGCCGTGGGAGCAGGTGTTCTCGCCGATCTCGCCCGCCACGAGCGGGACTTCGGCGGCGACCGGCGCGAGCTGGGCGTCCCAGCAGCTGCTGGTGGAGCAGGTGTTGAAGTTGTAGACGTGCCAGGCCGCGGCGAGATTGCCCGCCGGGTCCGTCGGCGCGTGCTCCAGCCAGCCGCTGAGATCGTTCGAGTACGCGATGCCGGCCGCGAGCACGAGATTCTTCGCGCCCGTGTCACGCACCGCGTCGAGCAGGTCCTGCATGCCGGCGACCTCGTAGCCGATGCCGGGGCAGGTGCCGCCGTCCCGCCAGCAGACCCAGGCCTGCTCGGTGGTGGGCGTCGCGCGGTCCGGATAGGGCTCGTTGAACAGGTCGAGGACGACCGCCGGATCGTCCTTGAAGGTGTTCGCGACCGACGTCCAGAACGCCGGGGTGTACCGCGCGTTCGGCATCGGCTTCTGGCAGCTGGCGTGCACGTCCGGGCAGCCCGCCGAGTTGCCGGTGTACTGGCCGTGGGACCAGTGCAGTTCGACGATCGGGGTCATGCCGTGGTCCTGGACGCGCCGGGCCAACTCCTCGATGGCGGATGTGTAGTTGGCGCCCGCGTAGCGCGGGTCGATGTTGTCGGTTCCCAGCCAGCACTCCTCGTTGAGCGGGATGCGTACGGTGTTGGCCTTCCAGTCCGCGATGGCCTTGACGGAGGCGTCGTCGACGGGGCCGTCGAAGATGCCGTAGCCCTGGACACACGCGAACTCGCCGCCGGAGCGGTTGACGCCGAGCAGCCGGTGCGCGGCGCCGTCGGCGTCGACGAGCCGGTTGCCCTCGGCGTGCAGCACGGGGGGTGCTGCCGCCGCGGCCTGCGCCGCGACCGCCGTCGGCAGGGCGGAGGGCGTCGCGAGTCCGGCGGCGATGAGGACGGCGCCCGCGAGCACGGCGAGGGTGCGGAGCAGATGCGAGGGGCGGAGCAGGCGCGGGGGACGGAGCAGATGCGGGGGGCGGGGCATGAGCGACTCCTCGGATCGAACCGGAATCGCTCCCACTGGTGCCGTGGAAGCTAGCAGGAAGTCGCCGCCGAGAACAGAAAGGTTGGCGGGTTTCTCAGATTTCTCGGATCGCCGCTGTCGAATTCATTCGACAACTCCCTTTCGTGTGCGGGCTCTTGACATCGCGCCCGTCCGGCTGAATTTTGGGAGCGCTCCCACTGGTTCCCTCGCTCCCCAAGCGGAGCGCGCCCCCCATCGATCCTTCAGGAGACAACCCCGCATGTCCGCATTCCCTCGTTCCCCCCGCCCCGGCCCCTCCAGACCGGAAATCAGCCGCCGAAATCTGCTCGCCCTGGGCGCCGGAGCCGCGCTGGCCCCCGTCATCGTGGCGCTCAACCCCGCAGGCCACAGCGCCTATGCGGCGACCGCGGCCACCGAGTACGAGCAGCGCTTCCTCGACCTCTACGCGAAGATCACCGATTCCGCGAACGGCTATTTCTCGCCGGACGGTATTCCGTACCACTCCGTCGAAACCCTCATTGTCGAAGCCCCCGACCACGGCCACGAGACGACATCCGAGGCATACAGCTATCTGCTCTGGCTGCAAGCCATGTACGGCAAGGTCAGCGGCGACTGGACACGATTCAACGCAGCCTGGGAAACCATGGAGAAATTCATGATCCCGACCCATGCCGACCAGCCGACGAACAGTTTCTACAATGCGGCGAAACCGGCCACCTACGCCCCCGAGCACGACCAGCCCGCGCAGTACCCGGCCCGGCTCGACCCCGCGATCCAGGCCGGCGCAGACCCGATAGCCGCCGAGCTGAAGAGCGCGTACGGCACCGACGACATCTACGGCATGCACTGGCTCCAGGACGTCGACAACGTCTACGGCTACGGCGGCGACGCCGCTGGTCCCGTCTACATCAACACCTTCCAGCGCGGCCCCCAGGAGTCGGTCTGGGAGACCGTCCCGCACCCCACTCGCGACGAGTTCGAGCACGGCGGCAGGAACGGCTACCTCGACCTGTTCACCGGGGACGCCTCCTACGCCAAGCAGTGGAAGTACACCAACGCCCCCGACGCCGACGCCCGCGCCGTGCAGGCCGCCTACTGGGCTCATGTGTGGGCCTCGGCCCAGGGCAAGGAGTCCGAGGTCGCGGCCACGGTCGCCAAGGCGGCCAAGATGGGCGACTACCTGCGCTACGCCCTGTTCGACAAGTACTTCAAGTCCATCGGCGACTGCACCGACCCGTCCGGCTGCGCGCCGGGCAGCGGCAAGAACAGCTCGCACTACCTGCTGTCCTGGTACTACGCCTGGGGCGGCGCCACCGACACCTCGGCGGGCTGGGCCTGGCGCATCGGGTCGAGCCACAGCCACGGCGGATACCAGAACCCCCTGGCCGCCTTCGCCCTGAGCGCCTACGCCCCGCTTGCCCCCAGGTCGGCATCCGGCAAGGCCGACTGGACCAAGAGCCTGACCCGGCAGATCGAGTTCTACCGCTGGCTCCAGTCCGCCGAAGGCGCTATCGCGGGCGGCGCCACCAACAGCTGGCAGGGCAGCTACGCCGAGCCCCCGGCCGGGACCCCCACCTTCTACGGCATGGCCTACGACGAGAAGCCCGTCTACCACGACCCGCCGTCCAACCAGTGGTTCGGCTTCCAGGCATGGTCGATGGAGCGGGTCGCCGAGTACCTCCACGAGACCGACGACCCCGCCGCGAAGACGGTCATGGACAAGTGGGTGGCGTGGGCGCTGTCCGAGACGAAGATCGCCGCCGACGGCACGTACACCTTCCCCTCGACCCTGAAGTGGTCCGGAAAGCCCGACACCTGGACCCCGTCAAACCCCGGCGCCAACACGGGACTTCACGTCTCCGTCGTCGACCGCACGAACGACGTGGGCGTCGCCGCCGCCTACGCCAAGACCCTCACGTACTACGCCGCCGCCACCGGCCACAGCGCGGCCGCCACCACGGCCAAGGCCCTCCTGGACGGCATGTGGCAGCACCACCAGGACCCGCTCGGCATCGCCGTGCCCGAGAGCCGCGCCGACTACAACCGGTTCGACGACGCGGTGTACGTCCCCAGCGGCTGGACCGGCACCATGCCGAACGGCGACACCATCGACTCCGGGTCCGACTTCGCCTCCATCCGCTCCTTCTACCGCGACGACCCCGACTGGCCGAAGGTCGAGGCCTACCTCGCCGGGGGAGCGGCACCGCAGTTCACCTACCACCGCTTCTGGGCGCAGGCCGACATCGCGCTGGCCATGGGCGCGTACGCGGAGCTCCTCGAACCGGGGCCGGGGTCGCGGTGACCGGCCGCGGGACGCGCGGCGGAAAGCTGCTCGGCGCCCTCTGCCTGATCCCGGGGATGCTGCTCGTGGCCGCCCCGTCCTCGGGGGCCGACGACGCCGAGGAGAAGGCATCGGCCGCGTACACCTGGAAGAACGTCCGCGTGGACGGCGGCGGCTTCGTCCCCGGCATCGTCTTCAACCGGGCCGAGAAGAACCTCGCCTACGCCCGTACCGACATCGGCGGCGCCTACCGCTGGCAGGAGTCGTCCCGGACCTGGACCCCGCTGCTCGACTCGGTGGGCTGGGACGACTGGGGTCACACCGGCGTCGTGAGCATCGCGTCCGACACCGTCGAACCGGACAAGGTGTACGCCGCCGTGGGCACCTACACGAACGACTGGGACCCCGGCAAGGGCGCCGTCCTGCGCTCCGCCGACCGGGGCGAGACCTGGAAGAAGGCCGACCTTCCGTTCAAGCTCGGCGGGAACATGCCGGGCCGCGGCATGGGCGAGCGCCTCGCCGTCGACCCGCACGACAACCGCGTGCTGTACCTCGGGGCGCCGAGCGGCCACGGCCTGTGGCGCTCCACCGACTCCGGCGCCAGCTGGTCGGAGGTGACCGCGTTCCCCAACCCCGGCAACTACCAGCAGGATCCGGGGGACTCCACCGGCTACGCCTCCGACAACCAGGGCATCGCCTGGGTCACTTTCGACGAGTCGACGGGCACGTCGGGATCGCCCACCAGGACCGTCTACGTGGGCGTCGCCGACAAGGAGAACGCCGTCTACCGCTCGACCGACGCGGGCGCCACCTGGACCCGCCTCGCGGACCAGCCCACGGGACACCTCGCCCACAAGGGCGTGCTCGACGCGGAGAACGGCTACCTCTACCTCGCCTACAGCGACAAGGGCGGCCCCTACGACGGCGGCAAGGGCCAGGTGTGGCGGTACGCGACGCGCACCGGCGAGTGGAAGAACATCAGCCCCGCCACCGACGCCGACACCTACTACGGCTACAGCGGACTGACCGTCGACCGGCAGCATCCGGGCACCGTCATGGTCACCGGCTACAGCTCATGGTTCCCCGACACCCAGATCTTCCGCTCCACCGACAGTGGCGGAAGCTGGACCGGCGCCTGGAGCTACGCGGCCTATCCCGAGCGCACCAACCGCTACACCATGGACGTCTCGTCCGTGCCGTGGCTGTCGTGGGGCGCGAACCCCGCGCCACCCGAACAGAGCCCCAAACTGGGCTGGATGACCGAGGCCCTGGAGATCGACCCCTTCGACTCCGACCGGATGATGTATGGCACCGGGGCCACCGTCTACGGCACCAGAAACCTTCAACAGTGGGACAGCGGCGGCAAGTTCACCATCACCCCGATGGTGGAGGGTCTGGAGGAGACCGCAGTCAACGACCTCGCGGTGCCGGCCTCCGGGGCGCCGCTGCTCAGCGCGCTCGGCGACATCGGCGGCTTCCGGCACGCGGATGTCACCACGGTGCCGCCCCTGATGTACACCGAGCCGAACTTCACCACCACGACGAGCCTCGACCACGCCGAGTCCGACCCGGACACGGTCGTGCGCGTCGGCCAGCTCGACAGCGGTCCGCGCATCGCTTTCTCCGGCGACAACGGCGCCAACTGGTCTGCGGGCAAGGAGCCTTCGGGAGTCTCCGGCGGCGGCACGGTCGCCGCGTCCGCCGACGGCAGCCGCTTCGTGTGGAGCCCGGACGGCACGGGCGTACACACCAGCGGTGACCGGGGCGCGTCGTGGACGGCGTCCTCCGGCATCCCGCAGGGCGCGGTCGTCGAGTCCGACCGGGCAGAGCCGAAGACGTTTTATGGCTTCAAGTCCGGGACCTTCTATGTCAGTACGGACGGCGGGGCGAGCTTCACGGCGAAGGCGTCCACCGGTCTTCCCGCCGAGGGGCCGGTGCGCTTCAAGGCCGTACCGGGGAAGGCGGGGGACATCTGGCTCGCGGGCGGAAAGGCCGGCGGGACGTACGGTCTGTGGCACTCGACGGACTCCGGCGCGACCTTCACCCGCGTCCAGGGCGTCGAGGAGGCCGACACGATCGGCTTCGGCAAGGCCGCGCCGGGATCGGAGCACCAGACGCTCTACACCAGCGCGAGGATCGACGGGGTGCGCGGCATCTTCCGTTCCACCGACGCGGGCGAGAGCTGGCTGCGCATCAACGACGACGCCCACCAGTGGGGCTGGACCGGCGCGGCCATCACCGGTGATCCACGGATCTACGGGCGGGTGTACGTGTCCACGAACGGCCGTGGCATTGTTTACGGGGACGACAACTCCCCCGGCTGACAGGGGTAGTCGAAGCGCTTCGACACGCCTATGGACAGCACATGGGTGTCCCTCTAGGGTCGAGAGGGCCCCACGTCGAAGCGCTTCGCCACCGCCTCACGACCTGTCGATCTGTCTGGGAGAGCCGCATGGTCACCCTTGCCGAGGTAGCCCACCACGCCGGAGTCTCGGCCAGCACGGTGAGCTACGTACTCAGCGGCAAGCGGTCCATCTCGGCCTCCACCAAGGACCGCGTCGAACAGTCCATCCGGGAGCTCGGCTACCACCCGAACGCCGGCGCCCGTGCCCTGGCCAGCAGCAGGTCCAACATCATCGCGCTGATGGTGCCGCTGCGCACCGACATGTACGTGCCGGTGATGATGGAGATAGCCATCGCCGTCGCCACCACCGCACGCACCCATGGGTACGACGTGCTGCTCCTGACCGGCGAGGAGGGCCCCGAGGCGGTCCGCCGCATCGAGGGCAGCGCGCTCGCCGACGCGATGATCCTGATGGACGTGGAGCTGGACGACGAGCGGCTTCCGCTGATCCGCGAGACGGACCGGCCCGCCGTCCTCATCGGCCTGCCCGCCGACCCCACGGGCCTGACCTGCGTCGACCTCGACTTCGTGGCGACCGGCGCACAGTGCGTGGACCACCTCTTCGAGCTGGGCCACCGCGAGATCGCCGTGATCGGCGAGGCGCCCGCGGTGTACGAACGGCACACCGGGTTCGCCGAGCGCACCCTGGACGGGCTGCGCGCGCGGGCCCGTGAGCACGGGGTGCGGGTGCTGCACCGGCCCTGCGAGGGGACGTACGACGCACTCGCCGCGACCCTGGCAAGGATCTTCGACGAACGCCCCGGCACCACGGGGTTCGTCGTGCAGAACGAATCGGCCGTGGAACCCCTCCTGAGCCTGCTGCGCCGGCAGGGCCGTGCCATCCCCGAAGACGTCTCCGTCATCGCCATCTGCCCCGACCAGGTCGCCACCCAGGCCTCGGTGCGCCTCACCTCCGTCGCCATCCCCGCACAGGAGATGGGACGGCAGGCGGTGGAGCAGGTCGTCGCGAAGCTGCGGGGGCAGGGTGCCGATGAAGTCGCCCTGCTCGTACCGGAGTTGACGGTGCGGGCGAGTTCGGGGCCCGGTCCCGCGAAGTAGGGGCCGCTCGCCGGGGCGGCTCAGGGAGTGGAGACCACCGGGCGCGGCGCCTTCGCCATGCCGGATCCAATGAAGAAGCTCGGGTGCGGGGGCTGGTTGTAGGCCGTGTTCTGCCAGGCGAGCGCCGTGCGGTACTGGATGTCGTGGAGCAGTGTGGTGATCTTCGTGCTGGTCTCGTGCGGGGTGGAGTAGATCCGCAGCGCCTTGTTGTCGGAGGTGCGCCACACGACTTCCTCGCGCCAGTCGCCGAGGATGTCGCCGGAGAGTGCCGGGGTCGCCTTAGTGCCGTTGTTGGACGCGACCGACGCCCCGGTCAGGAGGCGGGTCTCGCCGCCCGTGCCGTACTTGTCGATCCGGGTGCCGTCGAGGAGTTCACGGGTGGTGTCGCCGTCCCACCAGTTCACGAAGTTGACGCTGGACGGCTCGCGGCCGACCGACGCACCCGACGGTGAGCGCAGGGTGCTGTCCGCCGCGGACCACGACTCGGCGCCCGCCGAACCGGCGTAGATGTCGGCGGACACGCCCCGGCCGTTGTCGGAGCCGGACGCCGTGGTCCAAAGGCGCTGTCCCGTGCGGGCGTCGGCCATCCAGGAGCCCGGCTTGGAACTGTCCTCGGACACCTTGAAGTACTCCAGGCCGGTGCGGGACGGATCGAGGTCGCCGACGTGCCCGGCGTCGCCGTGCCCGAGCTTGGTCGTCCACAGGCCGCTGCCGTTGTCGTCGACGGTCATCGCGCCGTAGACGATCTCGTCCTTGCCGTCGTCGTCGACGTCCGCGACCGACAGGCTGTGGTTGCCCTGACCGTCGTAGCCCTTGCCGGTGTTCGTCGAGGAGTTGGTGTCGAAGGTCCAGCGCCGGGTGAAGGCTCCGCCACGCCAGTCCCAGGCGGCGATGACGGAGCGCGTGTAGTAGCCGCGCGCCATGATCAGGGACGGCCTGCTGCCGTCGAGATAGGCGGTCCCGGCGAGGAAGCGGTCCACGCGGTTGCCGTAACTGTCGCCCCAGGAGGCGACGTTGCCGCGCGCCGGGACGTAGTCGACCGTGTCCATCGCGGCGCCGGACCGGCCGTCGAACATGGTCAGGTACTCGGGCCCGGCCAGGACGTAGCCGCTGGAGTTGCGGTGATCGGCGGACGAGCTGCCGATCACCGTGCCCGCGCCGTCCTTCGTGCCGTCCGCCGTCTTCAGGGCGACCTCGGCCCTGCCGTCACCGTCGTAGTCGTACACCTGGAACTGCGTGTAGTGCGCGCCCGAGCGGATGTTCCTGCCGAGGTCGATCCGCCACAGGCGGGTGCCGTCCAGCTTGATGCCGTCGACGACCGTGTTGCCGGTGTAGCCGGACTGGGAGTTGTCCTTGGCGTTGGTGGGCTGCCACTTCAGTACGAAGTCCAGGGCGCCGTCCCCGTCGAGATCGCCGACGGAGGCGTCGTTGGCCTCGTAGGTGTACGCCACGCCGTCCGGTGTCGTGCCACCGGCGGGCGGCGTGATCGGCACGTCCTTGTACCCGGCGCGGAACTGCACCGCGTGCACGGAGTCGCCCTGCTCGGTGCCGTCGACCACCGCGCGCACGGTGTAGTCGGCGCTGTTGGGGGCGCCCGCGTGGAAGTAGTTCGTCGAGCCCGTGACCGGCGAGGAGTTGACCTTCGTACCGCCCCGGTAGACGTTGAAGGCCACGTCGTCGTCATCGGTGCCGAGCCAGCGCCAGCTGACCAGATTCCCGGCGTCGGTGTGCACGCTGACCACACCCCGGTCCAGCGCCTCGGCCTGCCGGGTGGTGGCCGCGGAGGAGGTGGACGACAGAGCGATGAGCCCACCGGCGGCGAGGGCGCCCGCGACGACAGCGGTGATCAGGACCCGGCCACGGGCCCGCCGCCCTCTTCGTCCTCTGCGGCGGCGGCTTTCGGCGTACGGATGCTCGGCCATGGGGTGCTCCTGCGGGGAGAGAGACAGTGCCTCGACTCAGTCGCCGCAGGACGCACGGAAGGTTGCCGCTTGTACGAACTCTTCGCGGCGGGCCGTGGACACGTAGGGGCGAGGCCAGGGCGGAGAAGTGACTTTCCGTCAGATCGAGCGTGGTGACGACCACATCCGCATCGTGCGGACCACGGGCCGGGCCGAGGCGAACCGGGCCGGATGGCCCCAAACCGCCTGGCTCAGACCTGATTGGGGTTCCGGACGTTGTTCGATCTCTCGCACGGACGTTGCTATGCTCGCGCACCGCACTCGGCGGCACGGGGGCCACCAGCGCGTGTGCAGAGCCGCGCAAGCACAGAAATGAGGTCACCCGTGGGGACAGCCGTCGATGACGCAGCCGCCGCGGAGTTCCATGACTTCTTCGAGCGGCACTACGCCGAACTCGCCCGCCTCGCGCACATGCTGACCGGCGAGAAGGACGCCGCGGACGACCTCGCGGCGGACGCCCTGGTCGCGCTCTGGCACCGCTGGGACCGGGTGCGCGCCGCCGATCACCCGGCCGCGTACGCCCGAGGTGTCGTCGCCAACATGGCGCGCAGCCGCATCCGCAGCGCCGTCCGCGAGCGCCGCCGCGTCGCCCTGTTCTGGGGGCAGCGCGCGGAAGGCGTCGACGACCCCGACGTACCGGCGGTCGTCGACGTCCAGGAGGCGTTGCGTACGCTGCCGTTCCGTAAGAGAGCCTGTGTGGTCCTGCGGCACGCCTTCGACCTGTCGGAGAAGGACACCGCGCTCACCCTCGGGATATCGGTCGGTACGGTGAAGAGCCAGACGTCCAAGGGGATGGCGGAGCTGCAACGGCTCCTGGGAGACCTGGCCGCGTCGCAACTCGTGGGAGGGAGGCAGTGATGGACGACGTACGCAAGCGGCTGCGCGATGCCGCGGCCGAGCACCGCCCCGACCGGGAACGGATGCTCGCCCGGGTCGAGCGCGGCATGGAGCGTGACGCCGCCGACCTCGGCGCCCCGCACCGCGGCAGGCTGCCACGGCCCGCCCCCTGGCTGCGGATCGCGGGCGCGACGGCCGCCGTTGCCGGAGTCTTCGCGCTCGGCGGTTACGCCGTGGCCTCCGTCGTCCAGGGCGAGGAACCGCCGCCGAGCACCGTGGGCACGCCGCCCGCCCCCGACTCCACCTCCGCGCCGAGCCCCTCGGCATCCGTACCGGACGACGCGCACGCCAAGTCGAGCCCGCCGGCCGAGCCCACGCGCCCGTCAGGCAAGGAGACGAAGGGCGCGCCGGACACGGGCAAGGACGAGGACCGGCCGTCTGAGAAGGCCGATCCGTCGCCCCCCACGCAGCGCGTGGCCCCGGACGCCAGGAGCGTCGAGGACGGCTACCTCTGGAGCGACGGCTCCATCGACCCGCAGAGCAACGACTTCTGGGCGCAGAGCACCCTCACCTTCAAGACCGGGAAACCGCTCACCGCGCTCACCGTCGAACTGCGCGTCGCGCAGACCGGCGGCGTCGCCGACGCGGGCAACTGGCGCTCCCTGCCCGCCGACGACTTCACCATCTCCGTACGTCAACAGGGCGGCGAGCTGGTCTACCGCTGGACGCTGAAGGCGGGCCGGACCGTCCCCGCGGGGGAGCACGTCTTCGCGGGCCAGTACAACCACGCCGAGGGCGGCAGGGACGCGGGCGAGGACACGTACGCGGCGGAGGCGACGGCCTCGGGCCGGAAGGCCGCGGTGCGCGGCGACTTCGCCCGCACATCCTGAGACCACCGAGGCATCCAGGGGAGAAAATCCCGCAGGGCGGCAACCTTCCGCACCCGGGCGGAGACCAGCAGACGCAAGGTCATCCCCCCCAGCGAAAGAGCGGTCCCCATGACCACGCAACGAGCCGAACTGCGCAACAGCCGCAAGCGCCGCCTCACCCGCCGCCGCGCCGTGGGCGCGGCGGGCGGCGCGCTCCTGCTGACCGGCGCCACCCTGGGCGCCAACGTGCTGCTCTCCCCGGCGGGAGCGGCGACCGCCGCGGCCGACTGGCCCACCCCCACCGGCGACAAGGCCGTCTCCAAGACCATCGAGGTGTCCGGCACCTACGACGGCGCACTCCAGCGCTTCTACGGCAGCGGAGACCTCGGCGGCGACGGCCAGGAGGAGGGCCAGGACCCCATCTTCAAGCTGAAGGACGGCGCGGTCCTGAAGAACGTCGTGATCGGCTCCCCGGCCGCCGACGGCGTGCACTGCTCGGGCAGCTGCACCCTCCAGAACGTGTGGTGGGAGGACGTCGGCGAGGACGCGGCCAGCTTCAAGGGCACGTCGACCAGCTCCACGTACACCGTGACCGGCGGCGGAGCGAAGAAGGCCGACGACAAGGTCCTCCAGTTCAACGGCGCGGGCAAGCTGAACATCACCGGCTTCCAGGTCTCGGACTTCGGCAAGCTGGTGCGCTCCTGCGGCAACTGCTCCAAGCAGTACAAGCGCACGATCACCATCAACGACGTGGACGTGACCGCACCCGGCAAGTCCCTGGTCGGCATCAACACCAACTACGGCGACACGGCGACCCTGAGCAAGATCCGCATCCACGGCGACAGCGACAAGAAGATCAAGCCCTGCATCCGCTACACGGGCAACGACTCGGGCGACGAGCCCGACGAGACGGGCAGCGGCCCCGACGGAACGTACTGCAAGTACAGTGCGTCGGACATCAGTTACCAGTAGCCGCGGAACCCCGAGCCGCCAGTGACCCGCGATTTCTGGAACATCTCCCTGACACCGGCGGCGAGTGATTGAGTCGACTCATGGATCGGTGCCCCATGCATCGGTCCTCGGGATCGAGGCTCAGGGGGGACCCGCTTGCTCCGCTCGCATCTGACGGCCGCCACGCTGCTCAGGGTGTCCGCCGAAGGGGCCGCGACCGCCCTGGTGCTCACCGTGCAGGCGCGCACCGGGGACGCGGCGAGCGCCGGGTTCGTCCAGACCGCGATGACGCTTCCGTACGTGCTGAGCGGGCCGGTCATCGGCCATGCCCTCGACCGGACCGACCGGCCGCGCCGCCTCGTGATCGCGCTGGCGTGCGGCTATGCCGTCGCGATCGCCCTGCTGATGATGTCGGCGGGGCGCTCGCCGCTGGTGCTCGTGCTGATGGTGGCCGCCGTGGTCGGCTGCGTCGAGCCGGTCGTGGCGGCGCTCACCAGCCTGCTGCCGAGGTTCGTCCCCACCGAACGGCTCTCGCGCGCGTACGGCCTGGAGGCGTCGAGCTACAACGTCGCGGCCATCGCCGGGCCGGGACTCGCCGCGTTGGTCGCCGCGTTCGTGGGCGGGGGACAGGCCGGGACCGTGACCGTGGCCGCCGCCGTGCTCGGCCTGCTCTTCCTCCCTCTGCTGCGGATCCCGCCGCCGGAGGCCCGGCCCCCTGTCGCGCGCGAGCGGACGCGGACCGGTGTCGCGCAGGTCGTGACGGGCGGGCTCTCGGTCCTCGGGAAGAACCGGGTGCTGCGGGCCCTGACCGTGTCGACGATGTTCGCCTGGTTCGGGTACGGCGGGTTCGCGGTGGCGGCGGTGCTGCTCGGCCAGGACATCGGGGCGGGTCCCGCGGCGGGCGGGCAGCTCATTGCCTTCTTCGCCGTGGGATCCCTCGTGGGGACGCTGGCCGCGTCACGGTGGCTGACGCCCGGCAGGTCCGAACGGGCCATCATGGCAGGCCTGTTGGGATTCGGCACGGCGGTCGCCGCCCTGGCGGTGGTGCCGTCACTGCCCTGGGCGTGGGCCGTCTGTGTGGGGGCGGGCCTGGCCGAGGGGCCGCTCTTCGCCGCCACGCTGATGCTCCGTCAGCGCGAGTCGCCGCCGGACCGGCTCGGGCAGGTCAACACCACCGGCGGCAGCCTGAAGATCGGTGCGTCCGCCGGTGGTGCGGCGCTGACCGGGGTGTTCGCCGGTCAACTCGGTGCGGATGGGCTGATGCTGAGCATCGCCGTGTTCCAGTTCGTGGGGGCGGCGCTGTGGCTGTGGCTGCTCAGCAGCGGTCCTTCCGTACCGGCGTCCAGTCCCTCAGGTAGGCGGCGCGGGTCGCGGACCCGGCCTGGGCGCGGGTGAGTTGGGGCCGGTTCGCCGGGACCGTCACGGCCGCACCCGGCCCGGTGTTGCGGTACTCGGCGAACCGCTGGTCCTGCCAGGGATGGGCTTCCCGCATGTTCGCGTACGGGCTCACCGCGTCGATGCCGCGCCCCAGATGCGTGTCGCGCACCGTCAGCATCGGGCGGGCCGTCGTGTCCGAGGTGGGGACCCAAGGGCGGGCCAGCTTGTAGTACGCGTCCGGGGCGCCGCTCGTCACCCGGCTGCGGACGACCAGGTAGCCGCGCGGGTTGGCGACGGCGGTGGACGGCGCGAAGACGAAGCCGTACGGCGCTGATGCCAGGTCGCCGCGGGTGAGCGTGTGGAAGCGGCAGTGCTCGAAGACGGCGGTGGCCCGGCCGAAGACGAAGTCGACGTCTCCCTCCACGTAGCAGTCGCGGAAGTACTGGCGGGCGAAGGCACCCAGGTCCGCGGTGTCGGCGTAGAGGGTGTCCTGATGTCCCAGGAATCGGCAGCGGAAGAACGCCGAGCGGTCGCCCGTCACCTTGAGGGCGACGGCCTGGGTTCCGGTGTAGTCGGGGTGGTCGGCGCGCAGCCAGTCGTTGGCGAACGTGATCGCGTGGGCGGTGAAACCGGCGGCCCGCACGGTCGTGGTGGCCGAGCCGCTCGTGCCGTACGTGCCGGACCCGTCGGGCTTCGGAGTGCCCGCCGCGTTGTCGTACACGATCACCGTGTCGCGCGGGTCGCCGCTCGCGCCGACCAGCGTGAGCCCGGCCAGGGCCTCCGGCACGGTCACCGTCTCGCGGTACGTGCCCGGGGCGAGGACGAGCGTCCAGTCCGTGCCGGTGGCGGCGTTCACGGCGGCCTGGACGGTGGTGTGGTCGCCGCGGCCCGCCGGGTCGACGTACAGCGTCCGACGGGTGGGGCGGGGTGCGGCGGCTCGCGCGGGAGAGGTGTGGCCGACGGCCAGGGCGGCGCCGGCGCCCGCGCTCGCGGTGAGCAACGTGCGCCGGCTGAAGCCCGCTCCGAGGGGGACGTGGGAGTGGTGCGAGGGCATGGCTGATCCTTCGCTGTGCGGCTCGGTGAGGAGGTGAGGAGGTACCGGGGGAGGGGAAGAGGGAGGGGGAGGGAGAGGGGTCAGCGGCGCTTGCCCGCGCCCGCCTGATGCGCGAGCAGGCCGGGCAGCTTGCGCGGGTCGTCCACCCGCGTCCGGAGGCTCGGCGTCCAGCCCGCACCCGACGCGAGGGTCTCCTCGGGCAGCTCCGCGTTGTGGACGGCGATGAGATCGACGCGCCTGCCGTTGACGTAGTTGGCGTCGGCGGTGACCGGCGCCTCCTTCCACTTCTTGAGGATCTTCGCGGCGCTGACCCCGTCCGGAAGCGTGAACGCGTTCTTCTGGGCGACCAGTCGGGACTCCTGGCCGATGCCGAACGAGTACTGATAGCCGCCCGCGGGGACGATGTAGTGGTTGTTGTAGGCGTCGACCTGCCCGAAGCGGACGCGCGGCGCCCGCTCGACGATGTCCCGGAACACGTTGTGGTGCAGGGTGACCCGCAGCTTGCCGCGGTCCGTGGCGCCCGCGCTGTCGCTGTTGCCGATCATCAGGGTCTTGTCGTGGTCGGCGAAGACGTTCCAGGAGGCGGTGACGAGGTCGGCGCCGCGCACGACGTCCAGCTCGCCGTCGTGCTGCTGGTAGATCTCGCCGTAGTAGGACGGCAGCGAACTGTCGGGGTGCGCGCCGTCGGTGAACGTGTTGTGGTCGACCCACACATGCGTCGAGCCGTGGACGACCATGCTGTCGTACTCGGAGTTCCAGGCCCCGGTGGCGCCGTCCGTGGGATCCCACTGCGGGAAGCAGTCCAAGGGGCTCTCCAGCGTGAGATCGCGGACGACCACGTTGTCCACGCCCTGGATCTGCAGGCTGCCGCCCGTGATCCCGGCGTTCCTCCCGACGCCCACGATGGTCGTGTCGGCCGGGACGTACGCCTTGATGGCCGCGCCCTGCCGGGCCGCCGATGCCGCCCGCAGGTCCTCCTGCGCGCCGCTCACCGGAGTGTCACGGCCCCACACGGCGGGGTCGTAGTCGGCGAGGTACCGGTCGAAGTCGTAGCCATCGGCCTCGAACGCGGCGCAGCCCGCGGCCGTCGCGTTCAGCGTCCCCTTGACCTTGATGACACGGGGAGCCCCGGGGTCGTCGGCGAGCGCGGCCCGCAGCTGCCCCCAGGTGGTGACCGTGTAGGTGTGCGCTCGGTCGGCACCGGCGCCGCCCGTGGTCCCGCCGTCGGCGGACGCCCAGCCGTCGCGGGGCGGCAGCACGTCGCGGGCGCCGGCGGCCGAGGCCGGGGCGCTCGTGACGGCCACGACCAGGGCGGTGCACCCCGCGAGCAGGGTGAGAGATCGGCGGACAGCCCCGCGCCTCGTTCTTGTCGTCGTCATCGTCACGGTCCTTCCGGCCAGGTGATCCAGGAGTCGGGTATCGCGTCGTCGAGCCGTCGCACGTCACGCGGCGCGAGCACCCCGCGGTGCAGCAGCTCGGCCGCCACCAGGCGGGCCACGGCGATCGCGCCCGGTGGATTGAAGTGCGTGTTGTCCTGCTCGGTGGCTGTCCAGTTGAAGTAGGCCTTGGTCGCCTCGACGCCGAGCTTCTGCCACAGGGCGAGCGACAGGGCCTGGACGTCGAGCAGCGGCACGCCCTCGGCCTCGGCGAGCGCCCGCATCGCCGCCGGGTAGTCGCCGTGGGTGGGCAGCGCGGTGCCGTCCGCGGCGAACTTCCTGCGCTCGACGGCGGTGGCGAACACCGGCCGCGCGCCACGGGACCGCGCCCCGTCGACGTACTGCTTCAGGTAGTCCTGGTACGTGGACCACGGCTCGGTGTAGCGCGTCGGGTCGGCGGTCTTCTCGTCGTTGTGCGCGAACTGGATGAGGAGCCGGTCGCCGGGTCTGATCGCCTCAAGGATCACTGCGAGGCGGCCCTCGTCGACGAAGCTCTTCGAACTCCGGCCGTTCATCGCGTGGTTGGCGACCCTGACGCGGTCGTGGAGGAAGAAGGGAAGGGCCATGCCCCAGCCGGTCTCGGGGGCCGCGTCGGTGTACTTCTGCGCGGCCGTGGAGTCCCCGGCGATGTAGAGCGTGCTCGCGGGAGCGGTCTTCGACGAGCGGGCGAGGGCGGCCGGGGCCGCGGCCGCCGCGAGCGGAAGGCTCGCGAGGGCCGCGACCGCACGGCGTCGGCCGACGCCGTGCGCGGGGCGCGCTGTCACTTGTTCTGGTCGTTCCACTCGGCCTGAGCCTTGTTGAGCTGCTCGGCGAGGGTGTCGAGGAAGTCCTTCGCGGACATCTTGCCGAGCAGGACCTTCTGGTAGTTCGGCTCGTTGTCGGCCTTGCTGATGGTGTTCCAGTCGGGCAGGTAGTACGGCAGCTGCACGATCTTCAGCGAGCCGTCGTTGAGCGCGGCGGCGGCCAGCTTCGTCGGCTCGGCCTCGTTCACCCAGGCGTCCTTGGAGGCCGCGGTGTTGGCGGGGATGGCGCCCGCCGACTTGTTCCACTTGCTGTTGGACTCGTGCGAGGCCGCGAACTCGATGAACTTCCAGGCCGCGGCCTTCTTCTTGCTGGACTTGAACAGGCCGAGCCCGTCGACGGGGTTGGAGACCTGGACGCGGACGCCCGCGTCCGTCGTCGGGTTGGGCAGGCCGCGGAACTTGCCCTCACCGAGCGCCTTCACATGGTCCGTGTAGGAGCCGAGGTTGTGGCTGAGCATGCCGATCTGGCCCGTGTCCCACTGGGCGTTCATCTTCTTGAAGTCGTTGTTGACGTCGGCCGCGGGGGTGTTGTTCTTGTAGAGCGCGACGTACTTCTTCAACGCCTCCACGTTCTTGGGGTCGTTGACGGTGGCCTTGTCGCCGTCCCAGAACGATCCGATGCCGGACTGGCCGTACGCCGCGTCGAGCGCCTGCGCGATGGAGCCCTCGCCGCCGCGAATGGTGTACCCGAACTTGTTGTCGTCCTTGGCGGTGAGCTTCTTGGCCGCCGCGTAGAACTTGCCCCAGGTGGTGGGGGCTTCGAGGCCCGCGGCCTTGAACAGGTCGGTGCGGTAGTACAGCACGCCGTTGCTCGCGGACGTCGGCACCGTGAAGAGCCGGTTGCCGCCGCCCGCGGCCCGGACGCTGTCGATCATGCCCGGGTTCAGCTTGCCCTCCAGGGAGCTCTGGCTCAGCCGGTCGTCCAGCGGTTCCAGGGCGTCCTGCGCGGAGATCCCGGCGAGCATCGCGGCGCCGACACCGCCGACGTCCGGCAGGCCGCCGCCCTGGATGGCGGTGTCGTACTTGGACTGGACGCTCTCGGCGGGGATCGGCACGTACTTGACGTGGATGTCCGGGTTCTTCGCCTCGAAGTCCTTGATGATCTCCTTCCAGACGTCGGTGCGGACACCGCCGTTGTTGTCCCAGAAGGTGATCTCGCCCTTCCCCGAACCCTCCTTGCCCTTGTCCCCGCCGGCCCCGCTGCCGTCGTCGCCACAGGCGGTGGCGGTCAGCGCGAACGCGGCGGTGAAGGCGACGGCGGCCACCGCGCGACGGCTTCTGTTTCTCCTGCTGTTTCTGTTTCCACGGATGGTGAAGTTCATGGTCGGCTCTCTTCTCCAGATGTACGGGTGTACGTGTTCGGGTGGTGCGAGGTGCTGTGGGGTCAGGGGGCGATCGCCTTCTGCGGCCCGGAGAACTTCTTCACCAGGCGGGGCACGGCCGCCGCCGGGTCGAGGTCGTAGGCGTAGAGGTCGCGCGGTTCGAAGGCCGCGCCGTGCGTGTCGTGGCGCCCCGTCGTGTTCTTCGTGATCGAGCCGCGCTGCACCAACTCGGCCGTCTCGTCGGCCTGGTAGGGGTGCTGGACGTCCTCGTAGAAGCTGTTCTCGATGACCATCTTCGTCTTGCCGCGCGCCCAGTTGCCGTAGGTCCACACCGGGTCGCCGTCGGTGACCTGCGCGGACACGTAGTTGTTGTAGAGGTGCGCATAGGCGCAGTTGTCCGCGGACGGATTGCGCTGCTTGGTGCCGCTGAACCAGTTGTGGTCGATGGTCACCTGCGTCTTGACCTGGTCGGTCCAGCCGATGCCGAACGCCTTGTTGTGGTTCTCGAAGCGGTTGTACGAGACGGTGACGTACTCGCTGTCCTTGCGCAGGTCGATCAGGCCGTCGCCCATGCGCGTGAGCCGGTTGTGGTCGATCCAGACGTGGTCGACGGAGTCCATCTGGATCGCGTCGAAGTCCTGCGTCTTGCCGTCCCAGTCGCCCTCGACGTACGAGTCGCGGATGGTGAGATTGCGGATGATGACGTTGCTCGTGCCGGGGTTCAGGTGCAGCTCGCCGTGGACGATCTCGCCGGACGTGCCGACGCCGACGATCGTCTTGTCCGACGCCACCACGATGTCCGAGCCGAACGGCTCGACGGCCACCGTGCCCTTCACGCGGATGACGTAGGGCTCGGCGGCGCCCGCGTACCTGGCGAGCGAGGCCCGGTCGGTGACGGTGACGACCTTGCCGCCCGCGCCCCCGGTGGTGCCCCCGGCCAGCGAGGCGAAGCCGTGCGCGGTGCCGGAGAGACGGTCGTGGGACGGGGCCGCCGAGGCCCGTGCCGGGTCGTGCACGGTCGTCAGGCCGAGGACGACGGCCAGCGCGGCCACCGCGGCGAGGGCACGGGCCCTCAGGCGTCTCGTGCTGTGCAGGTGCTGCTCCATTGCGGCTCCCAACAGGCGTACGGGAAGGGTCAGTCGGTGGTGGTGACGCGGAAGTGTGTGAACAGCGCCGTCCCGGCCCCGTTCCGTCCCGCCGGGGCCGTGGCGAACAGGCCGAGCAGCGCGCCCACCCACCGCCACGGCGTCGCGGCGAAGACCTGGCCCGAGGGGCGGAATCCGTCGCCGGTGTCGGCCAGGAAGCGGCAGCGGGCGCCGTCCGCGATGTCGATCCGCAGCCGTGCGGTGCCGTCCGGGGCCGCGCGCGGATGCTCGGCGTCCCGCTCCCGCTCGGCGACGGACTCGGCGAACCGGTGGACGAGCCGGACCGTCCCCGTGACGTCACGTTCGAGGCCGATCCAGCTGAAGGCGTCGCCGAGCACGGCGAGCCCGGCCCTGGCCTCGGCCGCCGTGCCGTCGAGCCGCAGACCGACCTCGACGGTGCACGGCGCGAGCGGGAGCCGCTGGGTCAGGACATGCGGCAGGCGGCGCAGGTCGTGGGCGTCCGCGGAGCGCACGCAGGCAAGGCGCAGACCGTCCGCGGCGTGCGAAGTGGCCCAGCCGTCACGAGGGTTGGCGGACCACTGCCACTGGCGGCCGTGGCGCCCGCCGGGGAAGTCGTCGTCGGTGGCGGGCGCGGACACGGGCTGCGGAGGCAGACCGGGCTTCTGGTGTACGTCGACGGGGGCGCCGCCGTCCCCGATCACCGGCCAGCCGTCCGTGCCCCAGCGCAGCGGCTGGAGGTGGACGACACGGCCGTAGGCGCCGCGCTGCTGGAAGTGCAGGAACCAGTCGTCGCCGGAGGGGGTGCGCACCCAGCCGCCCTGGTGGGGGCCGTTGACGGCGGTGTCGCCCTGCTCCAGGACGATCCGTTCCTCGTAGGGGCCGTGGAAGGAGCGTGAACGGAAGGCGCCCTGCCAGCCGGTCTCCACCCCGCCGGCGGGAGCGAGGATCCAGAACCAGCCGTCGTGGCGGTAGAGCTTGGGCCCCTCCAGGGTGAACCAGCCGGGGATCCGGTCGGCGTCGATCAACACCCGCCCCTCGTCGAGGAGTTCACGCCCGTCAAGGCTCATGCGGTGGCCGGTGAGCCGGTTCTTGACGCCGGAGCGCGACTTGGCCCAGGCGTGCACGAGATACGCCTCGCCGCGCTCCTCGTCCCACAGCGGGCAGGCGTCGATGAGACCCTTGCCCTCCTTGACGAGGTGCGGGGCGCTCCAAGGGCCACGTATGTCAGGGGAGTTGACCTGGAACACACCGTGGTCGGGGTCGCCCCAGAAGATCCAGAACCGCCCCTCGTGATGCCGGATCGACGGCGCCCACACCCCGCAGTCGTGGCGCGGCGCGGCGAACGACTCCGCGGGTTCGAGGCGATCGAGGGCGTGCCCGATCAGGGTCCAGTTCACCAGGTCGCGGGAGTGCAGCAGCGGAAGGCCCGGGGCGCGCCCGAAGCTGGACGCGGTGAGGTAGAAGTCGTCGCCGACCCGGACGACGTCGGGGTCGGACCAGTCGGCGGCGAGGACGGGATTGCGATAGGTCCCGTCACCGAGGTCGCCCAGCTTGTACGGGCCCGCGGCCCGGGGCGCGGTCACGCGGTCACCGCCTTGCGGACGAGCCCGGCGGCCTCGGCCCGGCTCGGGCGGCCGTCGGCGACGACGGTGACGACGCGGCGTACGACGGTCGCGCCGGGGCCGATCGGCAGGCGCCGCGCGTGCGCGAGGGAGGAGCCCACACCCGGATACTCCGCGGTCCGCACGAACCACGGATCGAGCCGCGTCTCGGGCGTCGCCCCGGCGAAGACGAGGGTCCAGCCCTGGCCCGCGAGAGCCAGCCAGTCGGCAGCGGCGCCATGCACGGCGGCCTCGCCGTCGGCGTCCGCGGTGAACACCTCGGGGGCCTGCCGCTCCTTGGGCGCACGCCAGAAGAAGCCTCCGTAGGCGGCGCCGGAGCGGCCGTTGGTGGCGGGGCTGCCGAGGGAGATCTCCGCGGCGGCCGGGTTGGTGAGGGAGAAGGTGAAGTCGAGGGCCCAGGCGGAGGTGGTGAGGGGTGTGACGGCGACGGTGCGCCGCTCGCGAAGGAGCTCGCACTCGCCGTCGAGCCAGCCGATCTCCTCGACGAACCCGTCGGGGTCGCGCAGCTTGAACTCCAGGTGGCGCTGTTCACCGTGGTTGTCGAGTTCGGTCGGCCCCTGGTCGCGTACGTAGGTGCGCCCGCCCCAGAAGTTGCGGCCCGCCGCGTCGGGCACGGCGACGCCCACGCCGAGGTGGTGGGGGTGGTCGGCGGGGCCGTACTCGGTGACGGGGAGGCCGCCGAAGGTGCGGACGGGGTGGAGGTAGGGGCGGGGCGCGAGCCGTGCGTCGGCCGAGGGGTGGATGACGTAGCGGCCGACGGGGCGGCCCGAGCAGCGCAGCATGAGCGCGGTGTCGGTCGCGGTTCTGTTCATGGCGTTCTCACCTCGGTGGGGTCTCGGCGATGGGGATGGAGAGACGGCTGGCTCGGGAGTGCGCCCCGTAAGGGGCGCGGGGAACTGCGCGATCAGCCCCCACCGGACCGTGGGTCTGGCACCGCACTGCCGACGCGGTGCTCGGGTGCGGGGGCCGGAGTCTCGGGGGGCCGAGCGGCCGGGGCCCCGTACGGCAGCGCCCAGAACGTGCCGAGCTCCGCGTAGCCGCACAGCGTGTCGGCGCTCGCCGCGACGAGGCCGTCGATGCCGTGCACGATGCGGCGCCGCACGCCCTCGTGCTCACCGGGCACGGAGCGCCAGGCCTCGACGGGCAGGGGCCGCGGATCGGGCGCACGGCGTATCGACTCGACGACCTTCATGAAGGCGCCCGTGGACGCCGGCGGAACCAGCAGCTCGGCGCGGCCCGCGAGATGGTCGACGAGGTTCTCCAGGAGGTCCGTCCGCCCGTGAAGGACCTCCTCGGGCCCGTGCCCGGCGCGCTGCACGAGCACCCGGTCCTGCTTGTACCAGAACGTGATGCGGCCCTGGGTGCCGTGCACGATGACGTACGGCTCGTCGGGACGCTCGGCGCAGAGGGTCGCGGCGACGCCGATGCGGCCGCCGCGCGCGGTGGCGATCCCCACGAACGAGGTGTCGTCGGACTCGATGGCGTTGGCGCGGAACAGCTCCGTGTCCACCCGCGTGACGTCATCGGCCCGCGGGGAGCCGTCGACCGCGAGGGCGGTGGCGACGGCGTGGGCGAGGGGGTTGGTCAGGACCCCGTCCACGACGTCCACGCCGTCCAGACGGCGCCGCCCGGCCCAGGGCGCGCGCCGGTAGTACGCCTCGTCACGCGCCCAGGCACCCGCCGCGCCGACCCCCATCGACGCGCCGATGACCCCGTCGGCGACCAGCGCGCGGATCGCGGGCACGGCATGTGAGCCGAGTGACTGGAACCCGACCTGACAGGCCACCCCCGCTGCGGCCACCGCGTCGGTGATCCGCCGGAAGTCGGCGTACGAAGGGGCGGGCGGCTTCTCCAGGAGCAGGTGCACGCCCCGTGCGGCGGCGGCGACGGCCAGGTCCGCGTGGGTGGGGATGGGCGTGCAGATCACGGCGACGGCGGCTCCGGTGGCGTCGAGCAGACCGGCGAAGTCCGCGGACTGCGCGGGCTCACCGAGCCCGTCGAGCTCGGCGCCGGCCAGCGGTTCGAGCTCACAGATCCCCACGAGCCGTACGCGGCCCGCCTGCTGGAGGCGCCGGATGTTCTCCAGGTGCCATCTGCCGTGCCCGCGCGCACCGGCGAGGACCAGCGGGAGCGGGGTGCGGGGCGCCGCGGGCCCCGGGCCTGGGGTCATCGGATCCTCCCCGGAAGGGATGACGACAGGTGGCTCATCCCTTCACCGCCCCTGCGCTGAACCCGGTGACCAGCCACTTCTGGATGAAGGCGAAGACGATCACGACGGGCAGGGCGGCGATGACGCCTCCCGCCGCGAGCGCGCCGAGGTCGACGCTGTCGGCGCCCATCAGGGTGGCGAGGCCGACCGGGATCGTCTGCTTGTCCTGGTTGGAGAGGAACATCAGGGCGAACAGGAAGTGGTTCCAGCTGTGCACGAAGGCGAAGGAGCCGACCGCTATCAGACCCGGCCGCAGCAGGGGCAGGACCACGGCGCAGAAGGCGCGGAAGCGTCCGCAGCCGTCGACCCAGGCGGCCTCCTCCAGGGAGTACGGCACGTTCTTGATGAACCCGCTGATCAGGATCATCGAGAGCGGCAGCTGGAAGACGGCCTCGGCGATGATGACGCTGCCCAGTGAGTTGATCATCTGGAGGTTGGCGAAGATCTGGAAGAGCGGCACCAGCATCAGCGCGCCGGGGATGAACTGCGAGCACAGCAGCGCCAGCATGAAGCCGCGCTTGATCTTGAAGTCGAAACGGGCGAGGGCATAGCCGCCGGCCAGGGCGACGAGCGTCGTCATCAGCATCGACAGGACGCCGACGATGAGGCTGTTCTGGAAGAAGAGCGCGAAGCTCCGCTCGGTCCACACCTTGTCGAAGTGCTCGAACGTGATCGGCCAGGGGAGCAGCGAGGTCGAGCCCGCCGGTCGGATGGCGAAGAGCAGCATCCAGTAGAAGGGGATGATGGTGAAGAGGAGGTAGAGGCCGAGCGGGAGGTAGATCTGCCAGCGGGGGGCCTCGTCCCAAGGGCGCCGCTTGGGGGCGCGCGGGCCGCCGTCGCGCGGCCTGGTGGGTGCGGTGGTGGCCGCCATGTGGGCTTCCCTGTCGAGGTGCTGAGTGGTGGTCACTTGTCCTGACCTCCGAACTTGCTCAGCCGCAGATAGACCATCGAGCAGAAGAGGAGGATCACGAACGCGATGGACGTCAGCGCGGATGCGTAGCCGAAGTCGTGCGAGTCGACGGCGATGGACGCGATGCGCAGCGGCAGGGTCGTCGTCTCGCCCGCGGGTCCGCCGCCGGTGAGGGTGTAGAGCAGGTCGACGTTGTTGAACTCCCAGACCGCGCGAAGCAGCGTGGAGAGAATGATCGCGTCCTTCAGGTGCGGCAGCGTGATGTGGAAGAACTGCCGGAAGCGGCTCGCGCCGTCCACCTCCGCGGCCTCGTACAGATCCTTCGAGACGGACTGGAGGTCGGCGAGGATGAGGATCGCGAAGAAGGGGACGCCGCGCCAGAGTTCGGCGACGACGACGGCAGGGAAGACGGTGCTGGTGTCCGAGAGCCAGGACGTGCCGTACGAGCCGATCCCCATGTCCGCGAGGTAACGGGTGATGCCCGTCTGCGAGTTGAAGATCAGCAGCCAGATCGTCGAGGTGAGCACGCCGGAGACGGCCCACGGCGAGAAGACCAGGGCGCGCGCCATCGCACGGCCGATGAAGGTCTGGTTGACGATCAGCGCGAGCCCCAGGCCGAGGAGCAGTTGCAGGACGACCTCGACGGCGACCCACTGGAGGCTGAAGCCGAGCGTCTGCCAGAACTGCGGGTCCTCGGTGAACGCGGTGACGAAGTTGTCGAAGCCCGCGAAGCCGTCACGCCAGGGCTTCGTGGGGTTGTAGTGGCGCAGGCTGTAGTAGAAGACGCTGATGACCGGGTAGGCGATGAAGCCCAGCATCAGGAGTCCGGCCGGCGCGATCAGCAGATACGGGAGGCGGCGCGGGGTCGCTCCCGTTCGGCGCCGGTGCGCACCCGGCGTGCGGCGCCGGGGCGGTGGCTGCGGTGGCGCTTTCGCCACAGCTGAGGCCATGTCTGCTTCTCCGTTCTCATGGGCGGCACACAGTCGGCGAGATGAAGCGCTTCGCAGACATTGTTCGAGATCTCGTACAAAAAGAGTGGTCGGGAGGGCTCAGCCCGCGTACGGGTCGGGGACCTCGCCCTCGCGGGCCAGGAACGCGAAGTCGCAGCCGGTGTCGGCCTGGGTGATCTGCTCGCTGTAGAGGGCGCCGTAGCCGCGTCCGTAGCGCGCGGGCGGCGGCGTCCACGCATCGCGTCGCCGCGCCAACTCCTCGTCGGAAACGTCGAGATGGAGCGAGCGTGCCTCGACGTCCAGGGTGATCAGGTCCCCCGTACGCACGAGGGCGAGCGGCCCGCCCACGAACGACTCGGGGGCGATGTGCAGCACACACGTGCCGTACGACGTGCCGCTCATCCGCGCGTCGGAGATCCGCACCATGTCGCGCACCCCCTGCTTGAGCAGATGATCGGGGATCGGGAGCATGCCGTACTCGGGCATCCCGGGCCCGCCCAGGGGGCCGGAGCCGCGCAGCACGAGGACGTGGTCGGCGGTGATGCCGAGCGCGGGGTCGTTGATGGTGCGCTGCATCTCCTTGTAGTCGTCGAAGACGACCGCGGGGCCGGTGTGCCGCAGCAGGTGCGGCTCGGCGGCGATGTGCTTGATGACGGCGCCGTCCGGGCAGAGATTGCCGCGGAGCACCGCCACTCCGCCCTCGTCGGCGAGCGGCTTGTCGCGGGGGCGGATGACCTCGGGGTTGTGCACGGTGGCGCCCGCGAGCTGTTCGCGCAGGGTGTCGTGGGCGACGGTGGGCCGGTCCAGATGGAGCACGTCGGTCAACTGGGCCAGAAACGCCGGGAGTCCGCCCGCGAAGTGGAAGTCCTCCATGAGGTACTGCCCGCCGGGACGCAGATTGGCCAGGACCGGCACGGTCCGCGCGATCCGGTCGAAGTCGTCGAGCGTGAGCCGTACGCCGCTGCGGCCCGCCATCGCGATCAGATGGATGACGGCGTTGGTGGAGCCGCCGAGCGCGAGGACGGTGGCGACCGCGTCCGCGTAGGCGTCCTGGGTGAGCAGCTTGGACAACGTCAGGTTCTGGTGGACGAGTTCGACGATCCGCATCCCGGACGCGGCCGCCATCCGGTCGTGCCCGGAGTCCACCGCGGGGATGGAGGAGGCGCCGGGCATCGTCACACCGAGGGCCTCGGCCGCCGCGGTCAGCGTGGAGGCGGTCCCCATGGTCATGCAGTGGCCGGGGGAGCGGGCCAACCCGCTCTCCAGCTCGGCCAGTTCGCAGTCGCCGATGAGCCCGGCGCGCTTGTCGTCCCAGTACTTCCACATGTCGGTGCCGGACCCGAGGACCTCGTTGCGCCAGTGCCCCGGGAGCATGGGCCCGGCCGGCACGAAGACGGTCGGCAGGTCGGCGCTCGCGGCGCCCATGAGCAGGGCGGGCGTCGTCTTGTCGCAGCCGCCCATCAGCACGGCGCCGTCCACCGGATAGGACCGGAGCAGCTCCTCGGTCTCCATGGCCAGGAGATTCCGGTAGAGCATCGGGGTCGGCTTCTGGAAGGTCTCCGAGAGTGTGGAGACGGGGAATTCGAGGGGGAAGCCGCCCGCCTGCCACACGCCGCGCTTGACCGCCTGGGCGCGGTCGCGCAGATGGACGTGGCAGGGATTGATGTCGGACCAGGTGTTGAGGACCGCGATGACGGGCTTGCCCAGATGCTCCTCGGGCAGGTACCCGAGCTGCCGGGTGCGGGCCCGGTGGCTGAAGGACCGCAGGCCGTCCGTGCCGTACCACTGGTGGCTGCGCAGTTCGTCCGGCCTCACAGCGACCACGCCTTCACCAGCGACGCTATCTCCTCGCGCCGCTCGACGGGCAGGACCCGGCTCGGCGGGCGCACCTCGCGGCGGCACAGACCGAGCGCGGCGAGAGCCTCCTTGACGACGGTGACGTTGTCGGCGGACTGGTCGGCCGCGCGCAGCTCCTCGAAGCGCCGGATCAGCTCCCAGACGTCCATGGCCGCCGGGTAGTCACCCGCCCGCAGGGCTTGGAGCATGCGCAGCGACACCTCGGGCGCGACATTGACCAGGCCCGAGGTGAAGCCGGTCGCGCCGACGGCCCAGTACGCGGGCGCGTACAGCTCGGCGAGACCCGCCACCCACACGAAGCGGTCGAGCCCCGCGTCCCGCGCGAACGCGGCGAAGGCGGCGGCGTCCGGGGTCGCGTACTTCGCGCCGATGACATTGGGGCACAACTCCGCGAGATCCGCGAGGCGTTGCCCTGTCAGACGCGCATTGCGGATGTACGGGACGACGCCGAGCTCGGGCACGGCGTCGGCGACGGCACGGTGGTAGTCGACCCAGCCGTCCTGGGAAACGTACGGATGCACGGGCTGATGCACCATCACCATGTGGGCGCCGGCGTCCCGCGCGTGCCGGGCGGCGGCGACCGCGGTCGGCAGGTCATGGCCGACGCCGACGAGCACGGTGGCCTCGTCGCCCGCCTCCTCCATGGTCAACTCGGTGACCAGGCGGCGCTCTTCGGGGTCCAGGGCGTAGAACTCGCCGGTGTTGCCGTTCGGGGTGAGCGTGTGCACGCCGCCGTCGACGAGCCGTCGCACCAGGGTGCGGTAGGTGTCCCGCTCCACGGAGCCGTCATCGGCGAACGGGGTCACCGGGATCGCCACGACGTCGGCGAGCGCGGAACGCTGTGATTCGAAGCGGGAGTTGTGGCTCGAGTCGGGCCCAGGACCGGTCATGAAGGATCCCCCTCCGGGAACGCGCGCCGCACGAACGAGGCGATGTGGTCGTGGAGTCCGGCGGCCGCCGCGTCGGCCTCCCCGGCGAGCGCGAGCCGCAGGATCTCCCGGTGCTCGGCCGCCTCCCGTTCCCAGGAGGGCAGGGTGGCCCAGGCGACGGCGGAGACCAGGGCCGCCTGGTCGCGCACCTCGTCGAGCATGCGGGAAAGGAGCGGATTGCCGCACGGGAGATAGAGCGCGCGGTGGAACTCCCGGTTGGCCAGGGAGCGTTCGGCCGCGTCCGCGGCGGTGTCCGCCCGCTCCAGGGCGTCGCGCGCCTCCTCCAGGAGGGCGCCGGAGCGGACGGTGCGGCGCAGCGCCTCCGGTTCGAGCAGCAGGCGGACGTCGTAGACCTCCTGCGCCATGGCCGCGTCCACCGTGCGCACGGTGGCGCCCTTGTACTGGCTCATGACGACGAGCCCGGTCCCTGCGAGTGTCTTCAGCGCCTCCCGGACGGGCGTCTTGGAGACCGCGAACTGGGCGGCGAGCTCGGTCTCGACGAGGGGCTGGCCGGGCGCCAACTGCCCGGTGAGGATGCGGTGCTTGACCGCCTCGAGCACGTACTGCGTGCGCGAGGGGATGGGGTGGGGCGCAAAGTTCATCGAAGCTCTCAGTCGTCGTGCAGCCGTGGTGCAGCCATCGCGTGAAGCCGTCGTGCAGTCATCGCGTATCGCGTCTCATATATGACGTACGAAGTACGACGCGATGAAGCTAGGGCGCCGACCGGCCCGCGTCAACGTTTCGCGCAAGAAAACTCGTTCGAAATATCGGAGTTGGAGCCCGGTGGCTCGAAGCGCTTCGACCGTTCCTGCCCGAACCGTTGACGTACTCATCCCGGCTCCCTACCTTGTCCCGGCAAGCGCTTTCCTAAAACGATTCAATCGCGTAGCGGAGGACGAACTGTGCCGACTCATGGGGAAGTTGACAGGCGCGGCCTGTTGAAACTGGCCGGCGGCTCGTTGGCGGCCCTCGGACTGACCGCCGCGGGCTGCGGCGGTGGAAGCGGGTCGGGGGACGGGACCGTCACCATCCGGTACGCGTGGTGGGGCTCCGACGACCGCGCCAAGCGGATCAACCGGACCATCGAGCTCTTCGAGAAGAAGTACCCGAAGATCAAGGTGAAGACGGACTTCCAGCCCTACCTCGACTTCTGGAAGAAGTTCAACACCCAGGCCTCCGGGGGCAATCCGCCGGACGTCTTCCAGAACGCGATCGGCTTCCTGCGCAAGTACGACCAGCGCAATGTGCTGCTCGACCTGCACGCACAGGCCAAGGCGGGCAACCTGCGCCTCGAAGGCTTCCGCGCGGGCCTGGAGAAGTTCGGCGAGGTCGACGGCAAGCTGCTCGGCGTTCCGGTCGGCAGCAACTCCATGGCCCTGGTGATCGACAAGCCGGTCTTCGAGAAGGCCGGAGTCACCCCGAAGATGGGCTGGACCTGGGACGACTACCACTCCGCGATGGAGAAGATCCGCAAGCAGGGCAGGTCGGGCGACAGCGGCCTGTACGGTGTCATGTACCTCTACGACCCCTACCTGCGCCAGCGGGGCAAGGCCTTCTTCACCGAGGACGGCCTGGGCTTCGACGAGGCCGACCTCAAGGAGTGGTGGACCAAGGGGTACGCCGGGGTGAAGTCGGGGATCTACTCCGACCCGAAGAAGGTCGCCCAGATCAAGCCCAAGTCGGCCGTGGCCGCCGAGATCGCCGCCTGCGAGTTCACCTGGGACAACTTCACCGTCCGCTACACCGCCGAGGGCAAGAGCGAGTACGGCCTCGCGCCGCTCCCGACCACCGACGGCAAGAAGACGGGGCAGTACCTCGGCTCGCTGATGCTCAGCGGCTCCAAGCGCACCCAGCACCCCAAGGAGGTCGCGCAGTTCATCGACTTCATGGTGCACGACCCCGAGGTCGCCAAGATCATGGGATACGACCGCGGGGTGCCCACCACGACCGCGCAGTACGAGGCGTACAAGCCCGCCGAGGAGAAGGACAAGGTGATCGCCGCGGTCAACAAGGAGATCGCCGCGTACGAGGAGCAGTTGGTCGACGCCGATGTACTGGAGCCCATCACGCCGCACCCGGCGGGCGCCGACGTCTGCGAGGCGGCGTTCCTGCGCATCGCCGAGGAACTGGCCCTGGGGGAGCGGTCGGTGGACGAAGCGGTGAAGCAGTTCTTCACCGAGTGCAAGACCGCGCTCGGTTCCTGATGGGCGGCACGATGGCGTCCTTGCAGACCCCCGTGGCCCCGGCCACCCCCGAGAAGCCGAAGCCGCCGCGCGGTACCCGCCTCCCCGAGGCCGCGCGGCGGCGACGGCGGGGCGAGAACATCGCCGGGTTCCTCTTCATGTCGCCCTGGCTCGCGGGCTTCCTGGTTCTGACCGCCGGGCCCATGGTCGCCTCGCTCTACTTCGCGTTCACCGACTACAACCTGTTCGACGCTCCCCAGTGGATCGGCCTGGACAACTTCACCGAGATGTTCGGTGACCCGCGCTGGCGCAAGTCGGTGGAGGTCACGCTCTGGTACGTGATCGTCGGCACCCCGCTCAAGCTGGCCGCGGCGCTCGGCGTGGCGCTCCTTCTCAACCAGAAGCGGCGCGGACAGGCCTTCTACCGAGCCGCGTTCTACGCCCCGTCCCTCATCGGCGCCAGCGTCTCGATCGCCGTCGTCTGGAAGGCGATCTTCTCCGACGACGCCATCGTCGACCGTACGCAGCGGGCGATCTTCGGCATGGACGTGGGCGGCTGGACCGGCGACCCGCAGTGGATCATCTACAGCCTGATCGCGCTGACCGTCTGGCAGTTCGGCGCGCCGATGGTCATCTTCCTGGCCGGTCTGAAGCAGGTGCCGCGCGAGCTGTACGAGGCGGCGGAGGTCGACGGCGCGGGCACCTGGCGGCGGTTCTGGAACATCACCCTGCCGATGATCTCCCCGGTCCTCTTCTTCAACGTCCTCCTGGAGACCATCCACTCCTTCCAGATCTTCGCCTCCGCGTACATCGTCGGCGGCGGCGCGGGCGGCAACGCCTGCGGTCCGGCGGACGGTTCGCTCGTCTACACCTGCTACCTCTACGTCCAGGGCTTCGAGAACAGCCGGATGGGCCTGGCATCGGCCATGGCCTGGATGCTGCTGCTCGCGGTGGCCCTGGTGACGGCGGTCCTGTTCTGGTCCCAGAAGCGCTGGGTGCACTACGAGGAGGGATCCCGATGACCGCACCGAGCGCGCTGTCCGGCCGCCGTCGTCGCGGGGCCGGTTCGCTGGCCTGGCACGTCGGCTCCCTGGCGGTTCTGGCCGTCGTCCTCTACCCGGTGATCTGGGCGATCGGCGGCTCGTTCAAGGCGAACGACGAGATCGTCGGAAGCCTCGACCTGTTCCCCACCGACCCCATCGTCGCCAACTACGCCGGACTCGCCGACGGCATCGCCGACATCTCCATCGCCACCTTCTTCTCCAACTCCCTGTTCCTGGCGCTCGGTTCGGTCGTGGGCGTGCTCTTCTCCTGCTCCCTCGCGGGCTACGCCTTCGCGCGGATCAAGTTCGCCGGGCGCAACGTGCTCTTCGCGCTGATGATCGGCACCCTGCTGCTGCCGTACCACGTGCTCCTGATCCCGCAGTATGTGCTGTTCCAGAAGATGGGCCTGATCAACACCTATACGCCGCTGCTGCTCGGCAAATATCTGGCGGTGGACGCCTTCTTCGTCTTCCTGATGGTGCAGTTCATGCGGAACCTGCCCAAGGAACTGGACGAGGCGGCGCGGCTCGACGGCTGCGGGCATCTGCGCATCTACTGGTCGATCGTCCTTCCGCTGTGCAGGCCGGCGCTGATCACCAGCGCGATCTTCACCTTCATCAACTCCTGGAACGACTTCATGGGTCCGCTGATCTACCTCAACGACCCCTCCAAGTACACCGTTTCGCTGGGCCTGAAGATGTTCGTCGACCAGGAGGGCCTTGCCAACTACGGCGGGATGATCGCCATGTCCCTCGTCGCGCTGGTGCCGGTCCTCGCGTTCTTCCTGGCCTTCCAGCGGTACCTGATCGACGGTATGGCCACGTCGGGTCTGAAGGGCTGAGCGCCGATGAAGGCCAGGACGATGGACCGCTTCGGGACCTTCGCCGAATGTCTGCTGACCGGGGTGTGGATCGCGCTCGCCGCCCTGCCCCTGGTCACACTGCCCGCCGCCTTCGCCGCGGGGGCCCGTCACCTGAACCGGCATCTGGCCCACGAGACCTCGGGGTGGCGGGAGTTCACCGCCGATCTGCGGGCGGCGGTGCGGCGCGGCTGGCTGGTGGGCCTCGCAGGCTGGGCGGCGCTCGCGCTGCTCCTGGCGGACATCGCGTTCGTACGGGCGGGTCTGCCCGGCGGCGCGTTCGTCGGCGCGGTCGGGGTCGTGGCCCTGTTCGTCCTGGTCGTCACCGGCCTGCGGGCGGCCGCGAACTGGGGCCCCGGTGCGTCGTGGCGCACGCTCCTGACCGAAGCGGTGCGCCGCACGCTGCGCGATCCCGCCGGTTCACTGGTGATCGTGTGCGGCTTCGCCGTGGTCGTGGCGTCCGCGTGGTTCGCCCTGCCGCTCGCGGCTCCCGCGCTGGGAATGGTCGCGGCGGCGGCGCTGGCAGTCGAACGGCGCGGCACGGCGGTCTGACGCCCCGCGCTCCCGGACCGGCCCGCATCGAGCCATCCGCACACATCGGCATCTGTCATGCCCACGCAAAGAGAGAGGATCACGATGTCTCCGATTCCCCGCAGGTCCCTGCTCAAGGCCGCCGCAGTGGCCGGTGCCGCCGCGCAGTTCAGCTGGGCGCTCGGCCGTGGTGACGCCGAAGCCGCTCCCCGCGCGGCGGCTGCCGACGGCCCCGTCTCCGTCGGCTGGCTGGAGAAGGGAGGGCTCGGTGCCGCGCCCGGCTCCACCTTCGGCGTCCCGTGGCCCAAGGGTGCCCACCCCGCCGGGCAGAGGTTCGCCCTCGCCACCGCCGACGGCAAGGACATCCCCGTACAGACCTGGACCACCGCCCACTGGCCGGACGGCTCGGTGAAGTGGACGGCACACGCGGTGGGCCCGGCGGCAGGCGCCGAGAAGTTCACCCTCAAGGCCGGGACGCCCGCCGCACCGGACAAGAAGGTCAGCGTCACCGAGACCCGCCGTGCCATCACCGTCGACACCGGCGTCATCAAGGCCGTCATCGCCAAGGACGGGGAGCGGCTGGTCGAGTCCGTGACCCGCGACGGCACGAAGATCGCCACCGACGGGCGGCTCGTGCTCCTGCGCCAGGGCGACCTCGACGACGGCGACCACGGCAACGCCAAGTGGGAGCGGTTCGACGGCGAGATCAGCGGCGCGAAGACGGAGCAGGGCGGGCCGGTGCGTGCCGTCGTCCGCATCGACGGCAAGCACCGCAAGGGCAGCCGAAGTTGGCTGCCCTTCAGTGTGCGTCTCTACTTCTACGCGGGCGCGGACTCCTTCCGCATGGTGCACACCATCACGTACGACGGCGACGCGGAGAAGGACTTCATCCGCGGCCTCGGTGTCCGCTTCAGCGTGCCGATGCGCGACGCGGCGTACGACCGGCACATCCGGATCGCCGGCGAGGGCAAGGGATTCCTCACCGAGGCGGTCAAGGGCATCACCGGCCTGCGCCGTGACCCCGGCGCCGCCATCCGCACCGCCCAGGTCAAGGGCGAGAAGCTGCCGGACCCGGCGACCTGGGACCAGCGGGTCACCACCCGCCTGCAGTACGTCCCCACGTGGGGCGACTACACCCTCGCCCAGCTCTCCGCCGACGGCTTCACCCTGCGCAAGCGCACCAAGCCGGGGCACACCTGGATCACGGCGGGAGGCGGCGGCCGTGCGACCGGATTCGGGTACGTCGGCGGGGCCGGCGGCGGCTTCTCCTTCGGCCTGCGGGACTTCTGGGAGAAGCACCCCGCCCAGCTGGACATCAGGGGCGCCGCAGGTGACACGGCCGAGGTCACGCTCTGGCTCTGGTCGCCCGAGGCGCAGCCGATGGACCTGCGCACGTACCACGACGGCATGGGCCAGGACACGTTCCCCGAGCAGATCGAGGGCCTCAACATCACCTACGAGGACTACGAACCCGGCTTCGGCACCCCGTACGGCATCGCCCGCACCAGCGAGCTGATGTTCTGGGCGAACGCCGCGACCCCCTCCGCGTCCGTCCTCGTCGACCAGGCCACCGCAGTGCGCACTCCGCCCCAACTGGCCGCCGCCCCCGAGCATGTGACGAAGACGGGCGTCTTCGGCGGTCTCTTCTCGCCCGTCGACCGCTCCACGCCCGCGAAGGCCACGATCGAGGACCACCTGGACTTCCTCTTCGCGTACTACAAGGACCAGGCCGAGCAGCGCCGCTGGTACGGCTTCTGGGACTACGGCGACATCATGCACACCTACGACGAGGACCGGCACCAGTGGCGGTACGACGTCGGCGGCTACGCCTGGGACAACTCCGAGCTCTCGCCCGACCTGTGGCTCTGGTACGCCTACCTGCGCTCGGGCCGCGCCGACATCTTCCGCTTCGCCGAGGCCATGACCCGCCACACCGGCGAGGTCGACTCCTACCACCTCGGCAAGTGGGCGGGCCTCGGCACCCGACACGGAGTGCAGCACTTCGCGGACAGCGCCAAACAGCAGCGGATCTCCACGGCCGTCTACCGTCGCCCCTACTACTTCCTCACCGCCGACGAGCGGGTCGGCGACCTGATGCACGCCCTGGTCGACTCCGACGAGACGTTCCTCGTCCTCGACCCCCTGCGTAAGATCCGCACCGAGCCGTACGAGCCCGACCGCAACGCCCTGTCCATAGGCTTCGGCACCGACTGGAGCGGCCTGGCGGCGGCCTGGCTCACGGAATGGGAGCGCGGCGGCCCCAAGGCGGCGAAGGCCGAGGCCCGCCTGCGCTCCACCATGGAGACCATCGCCGCCCAGCCGAACGGCTTCGTCCAGGGCAGCGGCCTCTACGACCTCGACACCGGAAAGTTCGCGGTGGCCACCGAGCCCGCCGTGAACGTCTCCCACCTCTCCGCGATGTTCGGCCTGGTGGAGATGTGCGCCGAGCTCATCGACCTCGTCGACCAGCCGAAGTTCAAATCGGCGTGGCTGGACTACTGCCGCTACTTCAACGCCACCAAGGCCGAGCAGAAGGAGCGCTACGGCAAGGACTTCGGCAGCCTGCTGCTCTTCCAGGGCCACTCCCGCCAGGACGCTTACGCCGCCGCCCAGTTGAAGGACGGGAAGCTCGCGACGCGCGCCTGGCAGAAGTTCCACGACAGCGACGGCTACACGAAGGCCATGAGCTGGGCCAAGACGGACCTGGAAGGCCCTGCGGCCCTGGAGCCCGGGTACGAGAACCTGCGGATCAACACGAATGAGACCGCACTGTTCGGCCTTGCCGCCATCCAGAATCTCGCCCTGGTCGGCGACCAGCTCTCCGGCTAACCGCCCGACACAGTGAGGGAGTTGGTGGTGAAGTCGAGCCCTCCGGCCGAGCCGCTGATCTCGTAGCCGAACTGCACGTCGCCGATGGTCTCGTTACCCATCCAGCCCTTGGTGTTCTTGATCCACTTGAGGATCGGCAGGACGTCGACGGTCCCGGACGAGGAGTCGGAGGTGCGCAGGAAGGAGAAGACCTCGTTGGCGCCGTTGGTGCCCTTGTAGACCGCCCAGGTGTGGCCGCCCAGGCTGACGGTGCCCTGGGCGGTGCCGAGCGGGCCTACGTTCCCGTTGTAGTTGACCCAGAGCATGATCTCGTAGTCGTGGTCGGTGTCCCAGATGTCGTACGAGGAGTTGTAGTCACCTGCCGAGGGGACCTTGACGTCGTACGAGCTCTTGAGCGAGGACAGGGAGTCGATCGGCTTGCCGATGACCTTCTTGGAGTTCGGGTAGGACTTGATGCCGCTGGTGTTCGGGTGGTCGGCGTGCACGCTCCACCTGGTGCCGGAGTCCGCCGACACGCACTGGCTGCCCGCGCCCGAGCCCCAGATGTTGTTGTAGAGGGTGTAGCCGTCCAGGGTGGTGTTGCCCCACTGGTCGCAGGAGCTCCAGACGGCGGCCTGCGCGGGGGCGGATGCGAGCCCGAGCGCCGCGCCCGCCACCAGGGTGGGGGCGAGCAGCAGGCGGGTCAGGGTGCGGCGGGGGTGTCGTGTCATGTGGGGTCTCCAGGGTGGGGGGGGAGGAGCGCCGCGGGTCCGGGTCGGGCCCGCGGTCGTCGTCGGCGTGGCGCAGCACGGCCACACCGTGGCGGCCAAGGGTGATCGTGCCCTCGGCCTCCTTGCCGGTCAGCAGATCGAGGTGCCTGCCCGGCACGGGCACGGTCACCTGCCCGCGGCCGTGGTGCAGGAGGAACAGGAGATCGCCGCGGCGTACGGCCTCCACCGCGCGGGGGAGGCCTGCGAGCAGAGGCCGTACGCCTGCTTCGGCGGCCACACGCGCGAGCAGCTCGCGCAGGGCCTCGGGCTCGGGAAGCGTGGACAGATACCAGGCGCGGTCGTGGCGAAGGACCGCGGGAAGACCGTCGAGCTCGCCGCCCCGGTAGCTCGCGACCGTCTTCGCGCAGTCGTCGGCCTCCAGCTCCTCCGACCAGAGCGTTCCGGTGAACTCCCCGCAGTCCACGCTCTCCCCGGCATCGAGCGGCCACCACTCGTGCACGGTGCGGATGCCGAACAGCTCGCGCAGGCGGGCGTCCATGCCGCCGGGCCGCACCCGGTCGTCGGTGTCGGCCACGCCGGTGAGGAAGCCGCAGACGAGGGTGCCCCCGTCGCGTACGTACGACAGGAGGTTGTCGATCGCGCTGTCGGTGAGGAGGTACAGGTGCGGGACGGCCACCACGCGGTACGGGCTCAGGTCGTGCTCGGGATGGGCGAAGTCGACGGGAGTGTTCGCCTCCCACAGCGCGCGGTGCCAGGCGCGAAGGACATCGGCGTGGTCGACCAGGGTGGAGGGGCGGCCCTCCTGCTGACTCGCCCACCAGGAGTTCCAGTCGTGCAGGACGGCCACATCGGCGGTGACGCGCATGCCGGCCACCGCGGGGCCGACCGCGGCGAGTTCGGCGCCGAGCTCCTTGACCTCCTGGAAGGTGCGGCCGTGCTCGCCCGCGTGGCTGACCATCCCGGAGTGGAACTTCTCCGCGCCCTGCCGGGACTGACGCCACTGGAAGTAGCAGACGGCGTCCGCGCCGCGCGCCACCGCCTGCCAGGACCAGAGGCGGTTCAGACCGGGCGGCTTGGGGTGGTTCACCCCGCGCCAGTTGACCGGACCCGCCGCCTGCTCCATCAGCATCCACGGGCCGCCGCCCGCCTGGGAGCGCGTCATGTCCTGGACCAGTGCGCCCTGTTGGGCTCCGAGCGGATCCCTGGGGTCGGGGTAGATGTCGACGGAGACGACGTCCTCGTGCGCGGCCCACTCCCACGCGTCCTGCCCCGACCACAGCGGCATGAAGTTGGTGGTGACCGGCAGGTGCGGGGTGTGCGCGGTGACGATGTCCCGCTCGGCGCGGAAGCACTCCAGCCAGGAGTCCGACGTGAAGCGCTTGAAGTCGAGGACCTGGGTCGGGTTCTTCAGGTAGTGGGCGCGGCGGGGCGGCAGGATCTGCGCCCAGCTGTCGTAGCTCTGGCCCCAGAAGGCGCTGCCCCAGGCCGAGTTGAGAGCGTCGAGGGAGGCGTACTTCGCACGGAGCCAGCGGCGGAACGCGACGGCCGCCTCGTCGCCCCAGTCGTAGGTGCAGTATTCGTTGTTGATGTGCCACATCGTGAGCGCGGGGTGGTGCGCGTACCGGGCCGCCAGGTCCTCGGTGATGGCGGCGGCGTATCTGCGGTAGTCGGCGCTGGAGTGCGCGAAGTGCTGACGCGAGCCCCACCACTCCACCTGCCCGTTCTCGTCCCGTGGCAGCGTCTCGGGGTGCAGGCGGCCCAGCCACGGCGGGGGAGCGGAGGTCGGCGTCGCCAGGACGACACCGATGCCGTGCGCGTGCAGCAGATCCATCAGCCGGTCCAGCCAGCCGAAGTCCCGCTCGCCGGGCCGTGGTTCGAGCCTCGCCCAGGAGAAGACGCCGAGGGTGACGGAGTTGACCGAGGCCTCGCGCATCAGGCGTACGTCGTCGAGCCAGACCTCCTCCGGCCACTGCTCGGGGTTGTAGTCGCCGCCGAACAGGATCCGGCCGCGGGTGGTGTCGTCGAGGGAAGGCATCGGTGGGATCAGCCCTTCACTGCGCCGGTGAGCATGCCCTGCTTGAAATGCCGCTGTACGAACGGCGAGAGGACGGCGACCGGCAGGAGCGCCAGGACCATCACGGCCATCTGGATGGCGAGCGGTGACAGATGCCCCGTGTTGATCGCCTGGGCCAGACCCGTCGGCTTCTGCTGTTTGATCACCAGCTGCTGCATGACGTTCTGGAGCGGCATCATGCCCGGGTCGCTGAGGTAGATCGACGCGTTGAACCACGCGCTCCAGTACCCCACCGCGTAGAAGAGCGTGATGACCGCGATCACCGCCCGGGACAGGGGCATGACGATCCGCCACAGGATGAGCAGGTCACCGGCCCCGTCGATGCGGGCGCTCTCGATCAGCTCCTGCGCCGTGCCCATGAAGAACGCCCGCAGGACGAGGATGTTGAAGACGTTCAGGGCGCTCGGCAGGATCAGCGACAGATAGGTGTCCGTGAGGCCGAGGCCCTGCACCACCAGATAGGTGGGGATCAGTCCGGCGCCGAAGAACATCGTGGCGACGATCAGCAGCAGGATCGGGCGGTGCAGGACCGATCCCGGGCGCGAGAGGCCGTAGGCGCACAGGACGGACACCACCATGCTGAAGAGCGTGCCGACGACCGTGACGCCCACGCTGACCAGCGTGGCCCGCGCCACCTGGCCGCCGCCGAGCAGCTCCTGGTAGTGGACGAAGGTGACACCCCGGGGGATCACCACCAGACCGCCCGTCTCGGTGATCGTCTTCACCGAGGAGAGGCTGGTGACGACCACCACCCACACCGGGAAGAGGACCGCGAGGCACACCAGGGTCAGCGTCACGCCCTTGGTGGCCAGGCCGGCCCGGGTCGGGGGCTCCTCCCACACGGGGCGCAGGCCGGTGCGGCTGCCGGGCTTGATGCCGAAGTTCAAGAGGCCCTGACTCATCGCTTGTACACCCCCTGCTCGCCCATGAGGTGGGCGGCCTTGTTGGCCCCGAGCACCATCAGGAGGCCGAAGACGCCCTTGACGATGCCGATGGCGGCGCCGTAGCCGAAGTTGCCGTTGTCCAGGCCGGTGTTCCATACGTAGGTGTCCAGGACCTCGGAGGCCGTGGGGCCCACGGCGGTGCGCTGGAGCAGGATCTGCTCGAAGCCGACCGTGAGCGCGTTGCCGACCTGGAGCACGAGCAGCAGCGCCACCACCGGGCGCAGCGCGGGCAGCTGGATGTGCCACATGCGCCGCCAGCGGTTCGCGCCGTCCATCGCCGACGCCTCGTACAGGTCCGGGCTGACCGCCGCGAGTGCGGCGAGGAAGACGATGACGCCCCAGCCCGCGTCCTTCCAGACCATCTCGAAGGTGACGAGGAATTTGAACAGGCCCGGGTCGGTCATCAGGTCGAAGCCCTCGTGCCCGTGGTCCCGAAGGACCTGCGCGACAAGCCCCGCCCCGCCGAACATCTGCTGGAAGACCGTGATGACAAGGACCCAGGAGAAGAAGTGCGGCAGGTAGAGGATCGCCTGGGCGACCGCCCGCACCCGGGGCCGCACGAAGCTGTTGATGAACAGCGCGAGCGCGATCGGCAGCGGGAAGAACAGCGTCAGCTGGATCGCGAAGATCGCGAGGGTGTTCCTGACCGCCTGCCAGAACAGCCGGTCGTCGGCCATGTGCCGGAAGTGCTCGATGCCGATCCAGGGGCTCTGCGTCATCGCCTGGAACGCGTTGTCGGCGATGTAGGGGTCGTAGTCCTGGAAGGCGACCACGTTGCCGATCAGCGGTACGTAGTTGAAGACGAGCAGGAGCAGCAGCGCGGGCAGCACCATGAGGAGCAGCGCGCGGTCGCGGCGCAGCCGGTGCCGCAGCGGGACGCGGGCAGGTGCCTTCTTCGCGGGGGGCGCGGCTTCGACGGGCCCGGTGGGCGCCCGCTCGGTGGTGTCGCGCGCGTGAGTCGTGCTCTGGGCCATGTCAGGACGCCGAGTCGCCGGTCGCCCCGGTCTGATCGAGCAACTTCTTGTACCAGCCGCGCAGCTTGTCGCCGCCGCCCGACTTCCAGTCCGAAGCCGCCTGCTGCATGTCGGAGACCTTCTTGCGGCCCCGCACGACGTCCTTCTCCAGGTCCTCGAACTCGGCGTTCAGCTCGGTGTACCGGGTCGGCTCGATGATCATCATGCCGTGGAAGAGCGGCTTCTTCGTGTGCGCGCCCTGGCGCTGCTGCCACCCGACCATGCCCTCGGTGACGTCCGGCAGATCGGGGTAGGCGACGAAGGGCGCCGGGGACGCCAGGTACTCGTACGTCGAGAAGACTTCGTTGTTGCCCTTGCCGTTCTTGGTGAGGACGCCGTCCTTGAACGTGTGGTGGACGCCCTCGACGCCGTACATGCGAAGGCGCTGTTCCTTCGAACCGTAGGGAGCGGCTGTGTAGTTGGCGAGGGCGAGGATGTCGCGGACGGTCTTCTCGTCGGCCTTCTCGCTGATGAACGTCCAGATGTCGGCGGGCGGACGCGCGTACAGGGTGGGCGCGCCGCCGTCGGCGGAGAAGTAGTCGAACGCCTCCATGCGGAACTTCTTGTTGTCCACGCGCTGCACGGCCGCCTTGCCGTACCAGTCGGACAGGTCCTGGCAGTACATCCAGACCTTGCCCGCCGCGCACAGGTCGCCGATGCTGCCGGTCTCGGCCTTCGCGTCGGGGTGGACGAAGCCCGCCGAGTAGAGCTTGCGCGACCACTCCAGGGCTTCCAGGTACTCATCGGTCTCGTAGCGGTTGACGAGCTTGCCGTCGACGAGCTTCCAGTAGTACGGCTTCTCCGGGAGCACACCGAAGATGTTCCAGGCCGCCCAGCTCATGTCGCCGCACGCCCACACCTTGCTCTTGGGGGCGTTGAGCTGCTTGCACAGGTCGTAGAACTCCTGGGCGCTGGTGGGCGCTTCGAGCCCCTCCTTCTCGAAGAGGTCGGTGCGGTAGAACGGCGCGATGTTCGGCGTGGTGGCGGAGGGCATCGGCAGGCCGCGCAGCTTGCCGCCGAAGATGGAGCGCTGCCAGGCGCCGGTGGGGATCGCGGCGAGGTTCGGATACTCCTTGATCTTGTCGCCGCTCAGGTAGGGGCCGAGGTCCGCGAACTTGTTGGCGATGGCGCTCGGTATCTTGCCGGTCAGCTCCCAGCCGGGCACGACCACGGCGTCCGGGACGCCGCTGGAGGCGAGGACCGCGCCCAGCTTCTGGCCGTACGTGTCGCCCTGCTGGTTCTGCCACTTGACGCGGACGCCGGCCGCCTCGTCCATCGCCGCCCAGTAGGGATTGCCCTGCTTGGGTACGTTCCCCCAGATCGGCGCCATGACGGTGAACTCGCCGCCCCTGCCGAGCTTCTGAGGAACCGACACCTTCAGGTCGGCCGCCGGGAGGGCCTTGGTGAAGCCCGCCGCCGAGCCGTTCTTGGCGGGGATGTCCGGGCTGGCCAGGGACGACGCGGCGTACGTCGGGAGCAGGCCCTTGAGCTTCTTCCCCGTCGTGGTGCCCTCGTTCTTCGACCCGCTGCCCCCGCAGGCCGTGAGCAGTGGGGCCCCGCCTGCCACGACGAGCGCGGCCAGGCCGGAGTGGGCGAGGAAGGTTCTCCGGCTCGATCCGGGGCGTCCCGAACGGGAGCTGGTGGAGGGGGAGTTCGGCGTCATTGCGTCAACCCTTCGTGGCGCGCGCCCGGACACACGGCGGTCACCGCCGGTCGGCTTTCGAAGCGCTTCGATGTTGCTGCGAGGTTAAGTGAAGGCTTGGGCCGTAACAAGACTCGGTTCTGAATTCCTCCCAGGCGCGGGAGAGTTCCCAGAACACGCCAACTGGCCCGAGATCGTGGGTGTCTCGCGTTCCTCTCCTTGACATGAGCCCTGGACGGCACGGAGCATCGAAGCGCTTCGAAGAATGAGCACAAGAACGTGAACGAGTCAGCTCCTCCGTGCCCACCGCTCGCCAAGGGGATCCGCACGTGACCGCAAGCCCGCCGCCGCTCCGCGCCCCGGAACAGCTGCCCTTCCATGACCCCGAACTGCCCCTGGACCAGCGCGTGGACGACCTGTTGTCCCGGCTGACCACCGGCGAACGCATCGCGCTCCTGCACCAGTTCACGCCGGCCGTCGAACGGCTCGGCGTCGCCGCGTTCCGCACCGGACAAGAAGCCCTGCACGGCGTCGCCTGGATGGGCCCCGCCACCGTCTTCCCGCAGGCGGTCGGTCTCGGCGCCACCTGGAACGACGACCTCGTCCGCAGCATCGGCGAGGCCGTCGCCACCGAGGCGCGCGCCATGCGGGCGCGCGACGACCGCGTCGGCCTCAACCTCTGGGCACCGACGATGAACCTGCTCCGCCACCCGCTGTGGGGCAGGAACGAGGAGGGCTACTCGGAGGACCCCCGGCTCACCTCCGCCATCGCCGTCGCCTACACCCGTGGCCTGCGCGGCGACCACCCGGACCACTGGCGCACGGCCCCCGTGCTCAAGCACTGGCTGGCCCACAACAACGAGACGGACAGGGACACGTCCTCCGCCTCCGTGCGCCCGCGCGTCCTGCACGAGTACGACCTGCGGGCCTTCCGCGCGGCCGTCGAGGCCGGGGCCGTCGCCGGGGTCATGCCCGCGTACAACCTCGTCAACGGACGCCCCAACCACGTCTCGCCCCACCTGCGCGAGCACCTGCGCACCTGGACGGACCAGGACCTGCTCGTCTGCTCCGACGCGGGAGCGCCCAGCAATCTCGTCGACTCCGAGAAGTACTTCGACACCCACGAGGAGGCCACCGCGGCGTCGCTCCTCGCGGGCGTCGACAGCTTCACCGACCACGGCACCGACGCGAGCATCATCACGGGCCGCATCCAACGCGCGCTTGAGCCGGGCCTGTTGACCGAGGCCGACATCGACACGGCGGCACGCCGTCACCTGTCCGTCCGCTTCCGGCTCGGCGAGTTCGACCCCGGCCAGGGCCCGTACGCGGACCCGGCATCGCACGCCTTCGACACATCCGGACACCAGGCGCTCGCCCAGGAGGCAGCCGAGCAGGCCGTCGTCCTGCTGAAGAACGACGGCCTGCTCCCGCTGCCCGAAGGCACCCGCATCGCGGTCGTCGGCCTGCTCGCCGACGCGTGCAAGACCGACTGGTACAGCGGCACCCTGATCCGCCGCAGCACACCCCTGGACGGACTGCGCGAACGGTTCGGTGCCGACAGCATCACCTTCACCGAAGGCGTGGACCGGGTGCGCCTGAAGTGCGCGGCCGGATGGCTCCGGGTGCCGGACTCCGACCAGACCGTGCCGCCCCAGGGGCCGGAGATCGCCCTGGACCCGGCCCTGCTCACCGGCCGCACCGACCTGGCCCCCCTGACCTGCGGCCCCGAGCCGACCGAGTTCGCCCTCGTCGACTGGGGATGCGGCACATGGACGCTGCGCGCCCCCGACGGCCGCTACCTCTCGGTCGCCGACGACGGCTTCGTGCGCGCGTCCGCTGACCAGCCCGGCGGCTGGGTCGTACAGGAGACGTTCGCGCTGGTCGGCCACGGGGACGGGTACCTCATCGAGCACACAGGGACGGGTGGGTACGTCTCTGTCGCCGCCGACGGCGTGAAGGTTGCCGACGAGCCGCAGGTCTTCACCCTCGAATTCCTGGAGCGCGGCGACGAGGCCGTGGCGCGTGCCGCTGCGCAGGCCGACGCCGTGATCGTCGTCGCCGGGAACGACCCCCACATCAACGGCCGCGAGACCGAGGACCGCACGACACTCGACCTGCCACCCCACCAGGACCGGCTCTGGCGCGCCGCCCGAGCGGCCAACCCCCGCACCGCGCTCGCCCTGGTCTCCGCCTATCCGTACGCGGTCGCCGACGCCCACGCCCAGCTGCCCGCGCTGCTGTGGACCGCGCACGGCGGACAGGCCGCGGGCACCGCGCTCGCCCGGGTCGTCGCGGGCGACGTCTCCCCGGCAGGACGCCTCCCGCAGACCTGGTACGCCGCCGACACCGACCTGCCCGACCTGCTCGACTACGACGTCATCGGCTCCCGGCAGACCTACCTCTACTTCGACGGCACCCCGCTCTACCCCTTCGGGCACGGCCTCGGCTACTCCTCCTTCGCGTACGAGGACCTGGTGACCGCGCGCGAAGGGGACCTGATCCGGGTCGCGTTCACCGTCACCAACACCGGCCCCCGCGCCGCGGACGAGGTGGCCCAGCTCTACACCCGGGCACCCCGGGACCCCGCGGCGGCCCTCGCCCTGCCGCACCGGCAACTCATGGCGCACCGCCGCATCCACCTCGCGCCCGGGGCCGCGCGCCGCCTGGAGTTCCAACTGCCGCTCTCCGAGCTGGCGTTCTGGGACGTGCGCCACGACCGGTGGGCCGTGGCGCCCGGTGCGTACGAGATGCTTGCCGGAGCCTCCAGCGCCGACATCCGCATCGCCGCGACCGTCGACGTCGACGCCGCCCCGATCGCCGCCAGGCCGGTGCGGGAGGCAGGACTCGCGGCGGCGGGCTACGACGAACAGGACGCCACCGAGATCGTCGACCGCACCAGGACGGCCGGCGATGCCGTGCGCGCGGTGGACGGCGGCACGGGTGAACTGCTCTTCCGGGACTGCGACTTCGGAGACGGCGTGTGCGCGGTCTCGGTCGAGGCTTCGGGGGAGGGAGCCGTCGACCTCATCTCGGGCAGCACCGCCACCACCGTCACCGTCCCGGCGACCGGCGGCGCGTACGACTACCGCCTGCGCACCTCCGGCTTCACCGCCGCCGGAGTGCGCGATCTGCGCGTGCGGCTGCGCGGCCCCCTGCGGCTCGCACGGCTCGCCTTCACCGCCACCGCACAGCCGAGGGAGACCGCATGAAGTTCACCGACGGCTTCTGGCTGATGCGTGACGGGGTGCGCGCCTCGTACGCGACCGATGTGCGCGACGTGCGGGAGGGCGAGGGGCGGTTCACGGCGTACGCCGCCGTCCACCGGGTCCGTGAACGCGGCGACACCCTCAACACCCCGCTCGTCACCGTCGAATGCTTCTCGCCCGCCGACGGCGTGATCGGCGTCCGGGCGACCCACCACGCCGGAAAGGCCGCGCACGGACCGGACTTCCGCCTGTACGAGACCGAGGGCGCGGGAATCCTCAAGCGTGAGGGCACCGTCATCGAGCTCGCCAGCGGCCCGCTCACCGTGCGCCTGGACACCAGCAAGCCCTGGGGCCTCCAATTCCTCGACGCCGACGACAAGCTGCTGACAGCGGTCGAGCGCAGAGGCACCGGCTTCGCCACCGCGCCCGACGGAAGCCACCACATGATCGGCCAACTCGCCCTGGGAGTGGGCGAGTACATCTACGGCCTCGGCGAGCGCTTCACCCCGTACGTCAAGAACGGCCAGAACGTCGACATCTGGCAGGCCGACGGCGGCACCAGCAGCGAGCAGGCCTACAAGAACATCCCCTTCCACCTCTCCTCGCGCGGCTACGGCGTCTTCGTCAACCACCCCGGCAAGGTCTCCTACGAGATCGGCTCCGAATCCGTCGGCCAGGTCCAGTTCAGCGTCGAGGACCAGTCGATCGAGTACTACGTCATCGCGGGACCCACGCCCAAGGACGTCCTGCGCCGCTACACCGCGCTGACCGGCCGCCCCGCGCTGCCCCCCGCCTGGTCGTTCGGCCTGTGGCTGACGACCTCCTTCTGCACGCCCTACGACGAGGAGACCGTCACCGCCTTCGTCGACGGCATGGCCGAGCGCGACATCCCGCTCGGCGTCTTCCACTTCGACTGCTTCTGGATGCGCGAGTACCAGTGGACCGACTTCCGCTGGGACCCCGAGGTCTTCCCCGACCCGGAGGGCATGCTGCGCAGGCTCCGCGAGCGCGGCCTGAAGGTCAGCGTGTGGATCAACCCGTACATCGCGCAGAAGTCCGCACTCTTCGCCGGGGCCGCCGCCGAGGGGTATCTCGTCCGGCGGCCGAACGGCGACATCTGGCAGTGGGACCTCTGGCAGCCGGGCATGGCGCTCGTGGACTTCACGAACCCGGCCGCCCGCGAGTGGTACGCGGGCCTGCTGCGCAACCTGCTCGACCAGGGAGTCGACTGCTTCAAGACCGACTTCGGCGAACGCGTCCCCACCGACGTCCTGTGGCACGACGGCTCGGACCCCGAGCGCATGCACAACTACTACGCGCAGCTCTACAACAGCACGGTCTTCGAACTCCTGGAGAAGGAACGCGGCCCCGGACAGGCGGTCGTCTTCGCCCGGTCGGCGACGGCGGGCGGCCAGCAGTTCCCGGTGCACTGGGGCGGCGACTGCTTCGCCTCGCTCGGTGCCATGGCCGAGTCGCTGCGCGGCGGCCTCTCCCTGTCGCTCTCCGGCTTCGGCTTCTGGAGCCACGACATCGGCGGCTTCGAAGGCACCCCGGACCCCGCGGTCTTCAAACGCTGGCTCGCCTTCGGCCTGCTCTCCTCGCACAGCCGCCTGCACGGCAACGTCTCCTACCGGGTGCCGTGGGCGTTCGGCGACGAAGCGGTCGACGTGGCACGGAAGTTCACGCGGCTCAAGCACCGCCTCATGCCGTACCTGTACGGCGTGGCCGTCGAGGCCCACCGCACGGGCGTCCCCGTCATGCGCCCCATGTTCCTGGAGTTCCCCGACGACCCCGCCTGCCGCACCCTGGACCGGCAGTACATGCTCGGCCCCGACCTCCTGGTCGCCCCCGTCCTCACCGCGGAGGGGGACGTCGAGTTCTACGTGCCCGAAGGCACCTGGACCCACCTGCTGACCGGGGAGAGCGTCACAGGCCCCGCATGGCGGCACGAGACCCACGGCTTCGACAGCCTGCCCCTGTACGTCCGGCCCGGCGCGCTGCTCCCGCTGGGCGCCGACGACCAGCGCGCCGACGGCGACTGGCTCCAGGACCTCACCCTCCTGGTCGCCCCGGACACGGAGGACGGCACCGAGATCACCGTGCCCGACCTGGAGGGCAGGCCCGCGGCCGTCTTCCGAGCGGAACGGGACGGCGCTGGGGTCCGCGTCACGGCCGAGGGGAGCGCACGCGCCTTCACGGTGCGCACGGTGGCGGATTGGGCGGACCCGGGCGGCAACCCTTCGCCGGGCGGCGGCGACAAGGACATGCAAGCCGTCCACCACCGAAGGAATGATCCGGGAACATGACCCCACGAGCGACCAAGCGCGTCCGTCACCGCCGAGGTCTCACCAAGCGCCGTGCCGTCGTCGGCGGCATCGCCGCGCTCGGCATGACCGGCGCCGCCCTCGTCACCAGCACCATGATGTCGAGCGCGGGAGCGGCGACCGCGTGGCCCGAGGCCAAGGGCCAGAAGCCGACGTCCAAGACCATCGAGGTCTCCGGCACCTACGACGGTGGCCTCAAGCGCCACTACGGCACCGGCGACCTGGGCGGCGACGGCCAGGACGAGGGCCAGGACCCGCTCTTCAAGCTGAAGGACGGCGCGGTCCTGAAGAACGTCATCCTCGGCTCCCCGGCCGCGGACGGCGTGCACTGCTCGGGCAGCTGCACCCTCCAGAACGTGTGGTGGGAGGACGTCGGCGAGGACGCGGCCACGTTCAAGGGCACATCGGCGAACTCGACGTACACCGTCTACGGCGGTGGCGCGAAGAAGGCCGACGACAAGGTCTTCCAGTTCAACGGCGCGGGCAAGCTGGTCGTGACCAAGTTCCAGGTCTCCGACTTCGGCAAGCTGGTGCGGGCCTGCGGCAACTGCTCCAAGCAGTACCAGCGCAACATCATCGTGAACGACGTCGACATCACCGCCCCCGGCAAGTCGATCGTCGGCATCAACACCAACTACGGCGACACGGCCGCGCTGCGCAACATCCGCATCCACGGCGACGGCAACAAGAAGATCGCCACCTGCGACCGCTTCACCGGCAACAACACCGGTGCCGAGCCGCCCAAGACGGGCACGGGCCCCGACGGCAAGTACTGCAAGTTCACCGCTTCGGACATCAGCTACAAGTAGCGGAAACGGCGATGCGGCACGGCCACCCTCGGCCGTGCCGCATCGCTGTGTCAGGTGCTGCCCGGTGCTCAGGTGCCGAGCAGCCGGTCGTACTCCGCCTGGGTCACCGGCAGGACCGTGCCGTGCCGGGCACCCGCCGGCAGGGCGGCGTCCTTCGTCTCGGTCCAGGTGCCCGAGGCGAGGTCCGTCGTCTCGAAGAGGACATAGCCGCGCCCGCCGAACTCGTCGATGAGCATGTACCACTTGTCCCCGGAGTTGGACTTGAACACCGCGGGCCCCTCGCCCCGGTCGATCACGCCCTTCCCGATGCAGTCGGCCACGAAGTCGTACGACGTGTCCGTCAGGCTCCTCGACCTCTCCGAGGTGATGAACTTCGAGCAGGGGGTGCCCGACGCAGGGTCCCGCTCGTCCTTGGTGTAGCGGTAGTAGTTCCCGCCGTCCTTGACCACCGTGGAGTCGATCACCGAATAGCCCGGGTCGTTCCAGACCTTGGCCTTGCTGAAGGTACGGAAGTCCTTCGTGGTCGCGTACAGCATCTTGTTGTACGTCGATCCGGTGTGGTCCGGATCGTCGGCGCCGTAGATCTTGGACGCCCAGAAGACGACGTACGTCTTGAGCCTTTCGTCGTAATACGCCTCCGGGGCCCAGGTGTTGCCCGCCGTGTCCGGGGCGACCTTCACCAGGCGCTGGTCGGTCCAGTGGGTCAGGTCCGTGGACTCCCACACCATGATCGACTTGCTGCCGGTGCGCTGGACCTGGTCCCAGCTGCCACCGCTGCCGCCGTACATCCGCAGGTCGGTGGCGATCTGATAGAACTTGTCGCCCTTCGGCGAGCGGATGATGAACGGGTCGCGCAGCCCCTTGGTGCCGAGCTGCGAGGTCAGCACGGGCTTGCCGCCGTTCAACTCCCGGTAACGCGTGGGGTCGTTGCCGTCGCTGAGCGCCATGCGGATCTGCTCGCCGTCCGCGGTGCCCTCACCGGTGAAGTAGCTGAAGAGGTAGCCCGCGTACTTCTGCTTGGCATGGGTGGGTTCTGCGTGCGCGGGAGTTGCGAGCAGACCGACCATCAGGGCAAGGAGCGGGATCAGAATTCTGGTGCGCACGGCTCAGCGCGCCGAGAAGCTGTGGACCGTGCTGGACCGGTAGGTCTGCCCGGGCCGCAGCACCGTCGAGGGGAACTTCGGCTGGTTGGGGGAGTCCGGGAAGTGCTGGGTCTCCAGGCACAGACCGTCGCCCTGCCGGTAGGTGCGCCCCGAAGGCCCGGTGAGGGTGCCGTCGAGGAAGTTCCCGGAGTAGAACTGCACGCCCGGCTCGGTCGTGGCGATCTTCATGGAGCGTCCCGACTCCGGGTCGCGCAGCGTCGCGAAGGGCTCGGGGCGCTGTGTGATGCCCTTGTCCAGGACCCAGTTGTGGTCGAAGCCCTTGGCGGTCACCAGTTGCGGGTGGGAGACACGGATGTCTTCGCCCACCGTCTTCGCCCGCCGGAAGTCGAAGGGCGTGCCCGCCACCTTCGCCAGCTCACCGGTCGGGATGAGACCGGCGTCCGTCGGAGTGAACCGGGCGGCGGCCAGGGCCAGTTCGTGGTCCAGGATGTCGCCGCTGCCCTCGCCCGCGAAGTTGTAGTACGTGTGGTTCGTCAGATTCACCACGGTCGCCTTGTCCGTGGTCGCCGCGTAGTCGATGCGCCAGTCGCCGCGCGCGGTGAGCGTGTACGTCACCTTCACGCGCAGCGTCCCGGGGTAGCCCATCTCGCCGTCGACGCTCACATACCGCAGGACGAGGCCCACGCCGGTGGAGTCGGCGAACGGCTCCACGTCCCACACCCGCGTGTTGAAGCCCTTGGCCCCGCCGTGCAGGCTGTTGTCGCCGTCGTTCACGGAGAGCTGGTGGGTCTTGCCGTCCAGGGTGAAGCGGCCCTTGGCGATGCGGTTGCCGTAGCGGCCGATCAGCGCGCCGAAGAAGGTGGTTCCGGCGACGTACGCCTCGATGGTGTCGTAGCCCAGGGAGACGTTGGTGTACCGGCCGTGCCGGTCCGGGAGTTCGAGGGACTGCACGATGCCGCCGTACGAGAGCACCTTCATGCGGGTGCCGCCGTTGGCGAGGGACCAGCGGTACACCTTGGTCCCGTCGGCCAGCTTCCCGAAGAGCTCCTTGGTGGGCGTGCGGCCCGCCGAGGCGTGCGAGGTGCCCGCGACGGCGGCGGTGAGGCCGGCGGCGGCGGCCGAGGCCAGGACGGTGCGTCTGCTCGTTTCCATGTGCGACTCCAGACAGCGAAGTTGGGGGTGAGGACTAGCGGCCGACTTTCCGCTTGTTCCAGACGTCGAAGCCGACCGCGGCAAGCAGCACCAGGCCCTTGATGACCTGCTGGTAGTCGGTGCCGATGTTGACCAGGGACATGCCGTTGTTGAGGACGCCGAGCACCAGGCCGCCGATCACGGCGCCCATCACCGTGCCGACGCCGCCGCTCATCGACGCGCCGCCGATGAACGCGGCCGCGATCGCCTCCAGTTCGAAGTTCAGTCCCGCCTGCGGGGTGCCCGCGTTCAGGCGCGCCGCGTACACACAGCCCGCGAGCGCGGCGAGCACGCCCATGTTGACGAAGATCAGGAAGGTGACGCGCTTGTCCTTGACGCCGGACAGCTTCGCCGCGGCCTTGTTGCCGCCGAGCGCGTACACGTGGCGGCCGACGACCGCGTTGCGCATCACATAGCCGAGGGTGATCAGCAGGCCGCACATGATGAGCAGTACGACGGGAACGCCGTGGAAGCTGGCGAGGGTCAGCGTGAAGGCGACGACGGCGGCGGTGATCGCGACCAGCTTGGCCACCCACAGGCTCGTCGGCGTCACGTCGAGGTCGTAGGCCAACTGCTGCTTGCGGCTGCGCCACTCACGGAAGAGCAGGAACGCGACCGTCACCGTGCCGAGCAGCAGCGTCGGGTTGTGGTATTGCGTGTACGGGCCCATCTCGGGGATGAACCCCTTGGCGATGTTCTGGAAGCCCTCGGGGAACGGAGACAGCGACTGGCCCTCGAGGACGATCTGCGTGAGACCGCGGAAGAGCAGCATGCCGGCCAGGGTCACGATGAACGACGGGATGCCGACGTACGCGATGAAGAAGCCCTGCCACGCACCGGCGACCGCGCCGATGAGGAGCGACAGGACGAGCGCGAGTACCCAGGGCATGTCGTGCTTGACCATCATCACCGCCGACATGGCGCCCACGAAGGCGACAAGGGAGCCGACGGACAGGTCGATGTGCCCGGCGATGATGACGATCATCATGCCGATGGCCAGGATGAGGATGTAGCCGTTCTGCTGGATCAGGTTGGAGACGTTGTTCGGCAGGAGCAGTGTGCCGTCGGTCCAGATCTGGAACAGGATGACGATGAAGGCCAGGGCGACGAGCATGCCGTACTGGCGCATGTTGGAGCGCACGCTCCGCAGCAGCAGTGCCCCGGCCGATTCCTTGGCGGGCGGCGTGGACGAGGTGTCACGTGGCGGCGTGGTCGTGGTGGTCATGGCGGATGCCTCAGCTTCTGTTCTTGGTCATGTGGCGCATCAGGAGTTCCTGGGTGGCGTCCGCGCGGTCGACCTCACCGGTCAGCCGGCCCTCGGCCATCGTGTAGATCCGGTCGCACATCCCGAGCAGCTCGGGCAGTTCGGAGGAGATGAAGAGCACCGCCTTGCCCGAGGCCGCCAGCTTGTCGATGACGGTGTAGATCTCGTACTTGGCGCCGATGTCGATGCCACGCGTCGGCTCGTCGAGGATGAGGACCTCGGGGTCGGCGTGGATCCACTTGCTCAGGACGACCTTCTGCTGATTGCCGCCGGAGAGCCGCCCCACCTGCTCGAAGACGGTGGGGGTCTTGATGTTCATCGACTTGCGGTAGCGCTCGGCGACGGAGCGTTCGTGGTGCTCGTCGACGAAGCCGTCCCCCCGCCGCATGCCCGGCAGCGAGGGCAGGGAGATGTTGCGGTTGATGTTGTCGATGAGGTTGAGGCCGTACTGCTTGCGGTCCTCGGTCACGTACGCGATCCCGGCGTCGACCGCGGCGGGCACGTTCTTCGTCACGACGTCGCGCCCGCCGACGGCCACCGTTCCGGCCACGTACGAGCCGTAGGAACGCCCGAAGACGGACATCGCCAGCTCCGTGCGGCCCGCGCCCATCAGGCCCGCGATGCCGACGATCTCACCGCGCCGCACGGTCAGCGACACGTCGTCGACGACCTTGCGCTGGTGGTCGATCGGATGCCGCACCGTCCAGCCCGCCACGGACAGCGCGAGAGATCCCGCGTCGTCGCCTTCGTAGGGCGTGCGGTCGGGGAAGCGGTGGTCGAGGTCGCGTCCGACCATGCCGCGGATGATGCGGTCCTCCGACAACTGCGGGTCGGCCGAAGGAGTCTCACGGACCGTCAGCGTCTCGATGGTCTGCCCGTCGCGCAGGATCGTCACCGAGTCGGCGATGGCCCGGATCTCGTTCAGCTTGTGCGAGATGATGATGCAGGCGATGCCCTGATCGCGCAGCTCCAGGATGAGGTCGAGCAGCTTGGCGCTGTCATCGTCGTTGAGCGCGGCCGTCGGCTCGTCCAGGATAAGCAGCTTCACCTCCTTCGACAGGGCCTTGGCGATCTCCACCAGTTGCTGCTTGCCCACGCCGATGTCGGCCACCGGAGTCTGCGGCTTCTCGCTCAGACCGACCCGCTTGAGCAGCGCACTCGCCCTGCGCAGCGTGTCGTTCCAGTCGATGAAGCCCCGGGTGCTCTGTTCGTTGCCCAGGAAGATGTTCTCGGCGATGGACAGATACGGGACGAGTGCCAGCTCCTGATGGATGATCACGATGCCGTGCTTCTCGCTGGCGCGGATGTCCTTGAAGGCCATCTGACGGCCCTCGAAGTGGATCTCGCCGTCGTAACTGCCGTGCTCGTGGACGCCGCTGAGCACCTTCATCAGCGTCGACTTGCCCGCGCCGTTCTCGCCGCAGATCGCGTGGATCTCCCCGGCGCCCACGGTCAGATTCACGTCGGAGAGCGCCTTGACGCCGGGGAACGTCTTGGTGATGCCGCGCATCTCCAGTACGGGCCCGCTCACTGGAGCTGCCCAGCCTTGAAGTAACCCTCGTCGACCAGGAGTTGGGTGTTGGACTTGTCGATGCTGACCGGGTCGAGGAGGAAGGACGGCACGGTCTTCTTGCCGTTGTTGTAGTCCTTGGTGTTGTTGACCTTCGGCTTCTTGTCGTTCAGGACCGCGTCGCCCATGGACACCGTCTGCGCGGCCAGCTTGCGGGTGTCCTTGAACACCGTCTGCGTCTGCTCGCCGCGGATGATGGACTTCACCGACGCGAGCTCGGCGTCCTGCCCGGTGATCACCGGCAGCGGCTGGCTCTTGGAGCCGTACCCCGCGCTCTTCAGGGCGGAGATGATGCCGATCGAGATCCCGTCGTAGGGCGAGAGGACCGCGTCGACCTTCTGGGAGCCGTAGTTCTTGCTGATCAGGTCGTCCATGCGCTTCTGCGCGGTGCCGCCGTCCCAGCGCAGCGTGGTGGCCTGGTTCATCCTCGTCTGCTTGCTGCGCACGGTGAGCTGGCCGCTCTTGAAGTACGGCTCAAGCACCTTCATGGCGCCGTTCCAGAAGTACTTGGTGTTGTTGTCGTCCGGCGAGCCCGCGAACAGCTCGATGTTGTGCGCGTCGCCGCCCTTCTCCGGCTCGCCCAGCTTCAGCTTCTTCACGATGTACTGGGCTTCGAGTCGGCCGACGCGCTCGTTGTCGAACGACGCGTAGTAGTCGACGTACGGCGTGCCGAGGATGAGGCGGTCGTACGAGATCACGGGGATGCCCGCGTCGTGCGCGCGCTGCAGGACCTCGGTGAGCGCGGAGCCGTCGATGGCGGCGACCACCAGGAGACTGCGCCCCTTGGTGATCATGTTCTCCAGCTGGGCGATCTGGTTCTCGACCTTGTCGTCGCCGTACTGCAGATCGGTCTTGTACCCGGCCTTCTGGAACTGCTTGGCCATGTTGTTGCCGTCGGCTATCCACCGCTCGGAGGCCTTGGTGGGCATCGCGAGACCGATGGTGCTGCCCTTGCCCTCCTCCGGCTGGTAGCGGCTGCCGCCCTTGGCCTCCTGGCCGCAGGCGGTCAGGGAGCCGAGCAGGACAGCGGTGGCCACGGCGGCCGTGAGCCGTACTTTTCTCGATGTGCGGGTGGTCATGGGTCAGTCCCCTTCCGGGACGGGGAAGCGCTGGAGCTCGCCGGGCAGGCGCGAGCCGAGCGGCGACATCCCGCCGTCCGCTCCGTGCCGGGCGAGCAGGTCGAGGGCGAGACGACCGCGGCGGACCCGCTCACGGGCGGTGGCCAGGGTGTGGTCGCGCAGGTGGGCACCGTAGGGGTAGATGCCGGGGGACTTACTCAGGCCGAACTTGAGGTAGAGCGGGGCGCCGCGCCGGATCAGCTCGGCCGCCTCGTACATCCGGACGTAGCCGCCGAGGTCGTCGGGCGCCTCGACGTACAGGTCCATCGGGGCGCGGCTCGCCCGGCGGATCTCCGTGAGGTGGTCCAGGGTGAGGTCGGAGGGGATGTTGAGGGAGTCGGCGCCGAGCCGTTCGTAGACCGCGTACGAGGCCGGGTTGACCGGGCCGATCAGGGCCGACACCTTGAACGTGGTGTCGGCGGGCAGCACACCGGCCACCCGCAGCCGGTGCAGTGTCCACAGCACACCCTCGTCGGCGACGAGCAGGCAGCGCACCCCCAGCTCGGTGGCGCGCACGGCGTCCTCGACGCATCCGGCGAGCGCGTCGTGGCCGCGCGAGCGAAGGCCGCCGCCGCCGGAGTCGGTGCGGGTCGCGGCGCCGATGTCCCAGGTGCCGCGCGGCCCGGTGAACAGGCAGAGCTCGATGTCCCGTTCGGCACAGGCATCCACCATCTCGGTGATCTCGTCGTCGGAGAGCATCCAGATTCCGCTGCCCTGGCTGATCCGGTGGATCGGTACGTCGAGCCGCGAGCTCTCCTTGAGGACGACGGCCAGCGCTTCGGGGCCCTCCACGGAGGGGATCTCGGTGCGCCAGGTGCCACCGTCGGGGAACGCGTGCGGGGACGCGTCGGCCGGGTCGATGGCGGGTACGGGGTGCCCGATGCGGGCGAGGGCGTCGACGCCGGGACGGCGGGGTGCTGACGGGCTGGTCACGGGACTCCCATACGCAGTGAATTCTGCTGTGTTCGATATTTCGTACGTTGGTCGGTTCAAGGAGCGCATACCGATACGGCCACGACTCCCCGGTGGGTCAGGGGCGCAGGAGCACCTTCCCGGTCTTCGGGTCACCGCCGCCGACCAGCGCGACGGCCTCGCCGAACCGCTCAAGCGGGAACTCGTGCGTGATGAGCGGGGCCGGGCCGAGCAGACCGAGCCCGAACGCCCGCACCGCGTCCGACCAGGCGGAGGACGGAGCACCGAAGACACTGCGCACCTCCAGCTGGCTCAGCGAGAGATGCACCGGATCGATGCCGACGGCGCCGGGCGTGAACATGCCGGTAAGCACCACCCGGCCGCCCCTGCGCGCGAGCAGGCACGAGGAGGCGGCCGTGGTCGGCGCGCCCGCGGTCTCCACGACCAGGTCGAAACGACCGTGGTACGCCTCCGATTCGGCGGGCGTCAGACTCTCGCTCGCCCCGAAGTCCAGTGCCTGCCTGCCACGTTCGGCCCGCGGGTCGATCACCACGAGCTCGCCGGGCGACGAGGCGGCGAGGAGCTGCACCGCGAGCATCCCGAGGGTGCCCGCGCCGACCACCGCGATCCGCTCGCCGGGCCTCGGCCGCCCTGTCCGCACCGCGCCGGCGATCACCGCGGCGGGTTCGAGCAGGGCGGCGGCCGCCAGGTCCGCGTCCGGATGCAGGAGGTGCAACAGGCGGGCGGGTACGGCCACATGGTCGGCGAAGGCACCGGGCTCGGTGAACCCGGTCTCCGCGTACCCGCCGCCGCACAGGCTCGTCTCCCCGCACCGGCACCGCTCGCAGGTGCCGCAGGCCCGGAACCCCTCGGCGACCGTCTTCTGTCCGACGAGCGCCGGGTCGACGCCCTCGCCGACCGCCTCGACGGTGCCGGACCACTCGTGCCCGGGGATCACGGGATAGCGCACATAGGCGGCGTCCCGGTGACCGTCGTAGACCTCGCGGTCGCTCATGCAGATCCCGGCGGCGGCCACCCTGACCAGGACCTCACCGGGTCCGGGCTCGGGCGGCGCACCGACCGTGAGCCGGTGCGAGCCCGGCCGGTCGACGACGATCGCGCGTGAGTCGCCGCTCACTTCGCTCACTTCCCGGCCGTCTTGGGGGCGCGCTTCTCCCAGCCCTCGGCCCACAGGTCGAACCGCGCCTGCTGCTGCGGGAACTCGGCCGCCGCGTCCGTGTCGAGCTCGACGCCGAGGCCCGGCTCGTGCGACACCTCGAAGTAGCCGTCGACCACCTGGGGCGCGCCCTTGACCACCTTCTTGATCTCCGCGTCCGCGAAGTCGTTGAAGTGCTCAAGGATCTTGAAATTGGGGGTGCAGGCGGCGAGTTGGAGCGAGGCCGCGGTGAGCACGGAGCCGCCGACGTTGTGCGGCGCGATCAGCGTGTAGTGCGTCTCCGCCGTCGCGGCCAGCTTGCGGGTCTCCAGGATGCCGCCGATGTGGCCGAGGTCCGGCTGGATGATGTCGGCGGCCTGGGACTCGAAGAGCTCGCGGAACTCGATCCGGTCATGGATGCGCTCGCCGGTGGCGATCGGCATGTCCACCTTGGCGGCGACCTTCTCCAGCGCCTTGAGGTTCTCCGGCGGCACCGGCTCCTCCAGCCAGGCCGGCCGGAACGGCGCCATGTCCTTCGCCAGACGCACGGCCGTGGACGGGCTGAACCGCCCGTGCATCTCCAGCATCAGCTCGGCGTCCGGGCCGATCGCGTCCCGCACCGCCTCGATCAGCGAGACCGCGTAGGACGTGCCCGCCTGGTCGAGCTCGAAGTGCCCGGTCCCGAACGGGTCGATCTTCAGGGCGCGGTAGCCCCGCTCGACCACGGCCCGAGCGGCCTTGTGGTACGCCTCCGGGGTGCGCTCGGTGGTGTACCAGCCGTTGGCGTACGCCTTGACCTTGTCGGTCACCTTCCCGCCGAGCAGCTGCCAGACCGGCACGCCCAGGGCCTTGCCCTTGATGTCCCAGCAGGCCATCTCCACGCAGGCGATGCCCGACATGACGATCTCGCCTGCCCGGCCGTAGTCGCCGTACTTCATCTTCCGCACGAGGTCCTCGACCGCGAACGGGTCGGACCCCACGATGTGGTTGGCCGCCGCCTCCTGGAGGTAGCCGAGCAGCGCGTCGGTGCGGCCGAGCATGCGGGTCTCGCCGACTCCGGTGAGGCCTTCGTCGGTATGGACCTGGACGTAGGTGAGATTGCGCCACGGCGTCCCCACCACGTGCGTGCTGATTCCCGTAATACGCAAGGCAGTTGCCCCTTGGTTGTTCGGTATTTCGTCACACGTTCGAAATGTTGGCGTGACCGTATTCACGCAGGCGGCAGGGTGTCAATGGGTCGCGCGAAACGGTCTTGGACCCACGGGTGCCCCTCAGGCCGTTGCGCGCCGAACCTCGCTGTGTCTAGCCTGTGTTCGTCATATCGATCGTTGACCGAAGTTTCGGACGAGACTTTCGGACGCACGGGGTGGGAGGCCGACCATGGGACGACTCGTTCCCGCGGTGACCAGGGCGCTGGACATACTGGAGCTGTTCCTGGAGGGCGACGGGACACTGTCCGCCCCCGAGGTCACCCGCAGACTCCAACTGCCGCGCACCACCGTGCACGAACTGCTCACCACCCTCGCCGCCCGTTCGTACCTTGTCCAGATCCCGGACCAGACGGGCCGCTACCGCCTCGGTGTCCGCGCCTACCAGCTCGGCAGCCGGTACGCGGAACAGCTCGACCTGGCCGCCGAGGGCCAGCAGGTGGCCCGCGAGGTCGCGGAGACCTGCGACGAGACCGTCCACGTGGCGGTCCTTGAGGACACGGACGTCATCTACATCGCCAAGGTGGACTCCACGCACGCGGTGCGCATGGTCTCCGCCGCGGGCCGCAAACTGCCCGCGCACTGCACGTCGGTGGGCAAGATGCTGCTCGCCTCGCTGCCCCCGGCCGAGCTGGAGACACGCCTCGCGGGACGGGACCTTGTGGCGATGACCCAGAACAGCATCACGGAGCCGGACGCACTGCTGGCAGCGCTCGCCGAGGTCCGCGAGCGCGGGGTCGCGGCCGAACACCGCGAGTCCAACCCGGACGTGAGCTGCGTGGCGGCACCGGTCCGCGACAGCGCGGGCCACGTCGTCGCGGCGCTGTCCATCTCCGTGCCGATGATCCGCTGGAGCGAGCAGCGCGAGGACGAACTGGCCGAGCTGGCGGCCAAGGGCGCGGGCGACCTCTCGGAGCGCCTGGGCCACCGGGGCGGACGCTAGATCTTCGACTCGGGGCCGGTCTTCTTCGACTCCGGGTTAGTTCTTCGACTCCAGGTCCAGGAGCAGCTGCTTGGCCTCCAGGCCGCCCGCGTACCCGGTCAGCGAGCCGTCGGCGCCGAGGACCCGGTGACAGGGGCGGACGACGAGCAGCGGGTTGCGCCCGATCGCCGTGCCCAGGGCGCGGACCGCGGCGCGCGAGATGCCGAGCTGTTCGGCGAGCTTCCCGTACGAGGTGGTCGTGCCGTACGGGAGCGTGTCGAGGGCGTGCCAGACCCGCTCCTGGAAGTCGGTGCCGACGCCGCTCACGTACTCGATGTCGAAGTGCCGACGCGTCCCCTCGAAGTACGAGCGCAACTGCCCGGCGATCACGGCGAAGGCCTCGTCGTCACGCACCCACCCGTCCCGCACGACGGCGCCGCCCTTCTGCCCGGGCAGGGACAGCGAGGCCAGCGCGGTGCCGCCGTTCGCGGTGGCCGACTCCTCGCCCACCAGCAGCAGCTCGCCCAGCGGGCTGTCGACGGTCGTGTAGACGGCCTTGGCCATGACCTTGGTCATCAGTTGCTCCCTAGTGTCCCGAGCTCCCTGGTGTCCCGGTGACGCCCACAAGTCTGCGGTCTTCGCGGGCGCGCGGCTGGCGGGATTCGGACGTGGCGCTCACCCGGGGGCCGCGGCGGGCGTCAGGGTCAGCCGGGCGCAGCGGGTGCGATCCGACGAGGGGCCCGTCTCCAGGAGGACCTCGCCCGGCTCCACGGCGTACTCCAGAGCGCGGTCCAGCGAGGCCAGCGTATCCGCATCGACGACGAAGACGACCTCGGCCAGCTCTCCGGGGTCCAGGTCGATGCGGGCAAAACCGCGCAGCTCACGGACGCGCGGCCAGGAGCTAGAGCCCGCGACCCGGCGCACATAGAGCTGCACGGTCTCCCGCACCGCCCGCGCACCCGTGTTCGTCACGGCAACCGTGCAGGTGAGCGCCGGATCGCCGACCGGAGCCTGGGTGCGGGAGAGCCGGGGCTCCCCGTACTCGACGGTCGTGTACGAGAGACCGTGACCGAAGGCGTACAGCGCGGTGGCGGGCTGGTCCACGTAGCCCCGGTAGCCGTGATCCTTGGCGTTGTAGAACACCGGGAGCTGGGCCGCCGAGCGCGGCACGGAGACGGGAAGCCGCCCCACGGGCTCCGCGCGCCCGAAGAGCACGTCGGCGACCGCCCGCCCTCCCCACGGCCCCGGATACCAGGCGCAGAGCACGGCACGGGCCCGCCCGGAAAGCTCCGGCACGGCATGCGGCCGCCCCTGGACGAGGACCACGACGACGGGCGTACCGGTGGCGGCCACGGCATCGAGCAGCGCCAACTGCCCGTCCGGAAGCTCCAGTTCGGCGAGGTCGACCCCCTCGCCGCACGTCATGCCCGCCGGGGCGCCGGAAGCCACGACAGCGGCCCCATTGCTGTCGAAGCGGGTGTCGGCCTCCCGCGCGCTCGACCCGCCGAGCACGAGGACGGCGGTATCGGCACCGGCGGCAAGCGCCACCGCCTCCGCCACCCCGCCCCGGTCGCCGCCGACCAGATCGCAGCCCCGCGCGTACGCCACCTCGGTGCCCGGCGGCGCCACCGCCCTGATGCCGTCGAGGACGGTGAGCCCGGTGCCGGGGCGCTGCGGCGCGGTGTAGTCGCCGAGCTGCTGGGGGAGCGCGTCGGCGTTGGGGCCGATGACGGCGATGCGGGAGGGCTCCGCCAGGGGGAGCGTCGGCCCGTCATGACTCAGCAGGACGACGGACTCGCGGGCCAGGCGTTCACTCAACTCTGGCTGTTGGGAAGTCTGTTGGGCAGCCTCGTCGACGTAGGGCCGCTCGAAGAGGCCCAGGCGGAACTTCAGCGTCAGGACGCGGGCGACCGCCGTGTCCAGGGCGTCCTCGGAGACCAGGCCACGCTCCACCGCCTCGGCGAGCCGCGGGAAGCAGCCGTCCCACAGGCTCAGGTCCGTGCCCGCGTCCAGGGCGAGCGCGCCCGCCGCCACCGGGTCACCGGCGAGGCGCACGAGCCGGTCGAGGGCGCACCCGTCGGCCATGACCAGACCGGTGAACCCCCAGCGCCCGCGCAGCAGGCCGGTGAGCAGGTCACGGCTGGCCGCGCACGGCAGGCCGTCGTACTCGTTGTACGCGGCCATGACACCCGCAGCCCCGGCGCGGACCCCGGCCCGCGCCGCCACCAGGTGGATCTCGTGGAGCTCGCGCGGGCCGAGCTCCGTGGCCGCGCTGTTGCGGCCACCCACCGTCGCGCCCTGCCCGGCGAAGTGCTTGAGCACGACCGCCGCCCGGTCGGGGGCGTAGGCGGCACCGTCACCCTGCATGCCCCGCACCAGCGCCCGCGTGAAGCGCGCCGCCAGGTACGGGTCCTCGCCGAAGCACTCCTCCGCGCGTCCCCAGCGCGGATCCCGGACCAGATCGAGCGCCGACACGAGGGCGACATGGCCGCCCCGGGCGCGCAGTTCGGCCGCCGCGCCCGCCGCGGCGGCCTCGTACAGATCCGGGTCCCAGGTCGCGCCCACCGCGAGATTCACCGGAAGCACCGTGCCGTCCAGGGCCTGGTGGCCGTGCGGGACCTCCTCGACAAGGAGAACCGGGATGCCGAGCCGGGTGCTCGACATGACATGCCGCTGCACCGAGTCGGCGACCCGGGCCGCGTCCGCGGCCGTGATGCCGTCCGCGAACGTCACCCCCGACCACGGGTCGGCACGCTGCAGTCCGTACAGCGCGCCCATCCCGTCGAACGCGGCGACCTCGGCGCGGAAGGCGTCCGTCAGGCGGTGGCCTTCGGGCGTCCGCTCATGGGCATCCCAGCCGTACATCCGCTGGTTGACCTGGCCCACCTTCTCGGTGAGCGTCATCCGGGAGAGCAGGTCGCGCACCCGGTCGGCGACCGGGGCGCCCGCATCCCGGTACAGGGGCGCGCTCGCCGCGCTCATCGCTGCTGAAGGACGTGCACGCCGAACGGGGCGAGCCGCGCCTCCTCCACCGCCTCACCCGTCACCAGGTCGTGCAGCGAACCGTCCACCGCCGGGCGCACCGTCAGCTCCTCGTCCGACTGGCTGACCAGCCATACGAACCGCCGCCCGTCCTCGTGGACGAGGACGTCTGCCGAGACGTAGTGGCTGTCCACGGTCACCGTCCGCTCCACACCGGCCAGTTGGGCCAACGCCGCGTACAGCCGGTGCGTCTGCTCCGGGTTGACGCGGGCCGTGCCTGCGGCCATGTGCTCCAGCGGGTAGGTGGCGAGGACCGTACGGCCGCGCCCCGTCTCGTGGACCAGGAGCGCGGGGCGCCCGTGCGCGTCCTTCGCCACGACCCGCGCCCCCGTCGGGACGACCGGCAGATAGGCGCGGCTGTCCTCGTTGCCCGCGACAGGGAAGCGCAGGGTCTCGCCCGCCGGGATGCCGCCGAACTCCTCGGTGAAGGTCATCTCCAGGACGTCGTCCTCGATGGGTTCGGCCACCCCGTAGGTGAGCTGGAGCTCGACGCCGAAGAGCCCGTCCAGATCGTCGAACCACGGGCCGCGCGTGCCGGGGTGCTCGCCGGAGCAGAACGACAGGTACACGGTGGCGCCCTCGCGGGCCCGCCGCTCCAGCTCGCGCCGCGTGCGGGTGGTCAACTGCCGGGTGGACGGCAGGAGATACAGGGAAGCGTCCCCGGGCATCCCGTCCGCCTCCCGCGTGAGGCCCACCGGGAGATCGGCCCCGCGCGCGGCGACGTAACCCTGGTGGAGGGACGTGAAGATCAGGGGCCGGTCGGCGGGTCGGCTGTAGGGGTAGCCGCGCTCCAGGAACGCGGGCACGACGAGGGCCGCGTCCGCGTCCGAACGGCGGCAGTGCGCGAAGTCCACCTGCTCCAACACCTGGGAGAACGCGGCGAGTTCGACGAGCGGTGCCTTCGGTTCTCCCTTGCTGTCGGTGATGCCGAAGTGCATCTCGAAGGGGTGGTGGTCGTAGGGCGACTGGTCCCACAGGTCGTCGTAGTCGGTGTTGTTCCAGGCCATCCAGCCGGTCGCGCCGCCGAGGAGGGAGTTGTGGAGCGTCTGGCGGTAGTAGATGCCCGCGTTCTCCGCGGAAACGGTGTCCGTCGAGAGCCCGAACTCCTCCAGGATCACCGGCTGTCCGGTGACCGCCGCCAGCTCGCACTCGAACGCGGCGCGGTAGTGCTGGCGTACGCGGTCGGTGTCGGAGCGGTACACGTGCGGGCCCACGAAATCGACGTACTCGGCCGTGTCCCGCAGCGAGAAGCCGTTGTCGCGGCCCGTCACCTCGATGCCCCACGCGCCGTCACCGAGCGACACCGGCTGCGTGCCGCCCGCCGCGCGCACCGCGTCGCACATGAACTGCGCCCAGGCGGTGACGACATCGCTGGAGGGCGGGTCCACTTGGTAGATGCGGCCGTAGCCCGGCATCTCGTTGGTGATGAGCCAGCCGGTGACCCCCGCGTGGTCCTTGAAGCGGCGCGTCATCTGCGAGACGAACCACGCCTGGCGGCCGACCAGCCACACGTCCTCGTAGAGGTCGCGGTCCCCGCGCCACGCCGGGTCCCAGTTCTCGCCGGACATGTGCCCGACGATGAAGGTCGGCACCGTGCCCATCCCCAACTCGGTGTGCGCGTCGAGGAAGTCACGGAAGCGCTCGCACAACTCCTCGTCGATGCGGTGCGGTTCGGGGTGGAAGTCCGGCCAGTAGAAGAAGGAGCGGGTCATCGTCAGGCCGTGCTCGCGCAGCACGGCCAGTTCCTCGCGGACCGTCTTCGGGTCGTAGTTCCGCCACATCAGCGGACCGCCGGTGCGGGACCAGAAGTTGGCACCTATCCAGGGCAGGACGGCGGAGTCATGGGTGAGCTGGGCGCTGTGGCGTCGCATGGTGGTACTCAGGTCTTTCCGTACGGGGATGGAGAGGTGATCGGAAGCGGAGGTCAGCCGGTGGGGCCCGTCGACTCGCGGACGACGAGCCGTGGCCGGTCGTCGAGCGCCGCGGGCGGCACGTCCTCGCCGCACTGCGCAAGGAGCGCACGCGCGGCGGCGGCGCCGACCCGCTGCACCTGCTGGTCGACGGTCGTCAGACGCGGATGCAGCCAGCGGCCGATGGGGAGATTGTCGTAGCCGACGACGGACAGGTCGTCCGGGACGCGGAGTCCGGCGCGCTGGGCCGCGCCGATGCCGCACACCGCCATGGAGTCGTTGGCGTACATGACGGCCGTGGGACGCTCCGCCATGCCGAGCAGCCGCTCGGTCGCGGCGACGGCCGCCGCCTCGGAGAAGTCGGTGCTCAGGACGGCAGCGGGCCGGGCTCCCTTGAGCAGCAAGGTCTCTTCGAAGACAGCGCGGCGCAGCCCCGTGTGCAGCAGCTCGCCGGGCCCCGACACATAGGCGATGCGCCGGTGACCGAGTTCCATGAGGTGGTCGACGGCTTCGTGTATGCCGGCGCCCTGGTTGCCCAGGCCCACCGTGGGCACGAGCGCGTCCGGCCGGGGCGCGCCGAGCAGCACGGCGGGCAGGCCGAGGCCCCGCAGGAGCGGCGGGCGCGGATCGTCGGCGCGGGCGTCGGTCAGGACGGCGCCGTCGACGCGGCCCTCGGCGGCCAGGCGTTCGTACAGCGCGCTCTCCTCGGCCACGTCCGTGACCAGGTGGAGCAGCAAGCCGTAGCCGCGTGGGGCCAGTTCGCCCTCAAGACCGGTGATCAGCTCGCTGAAGTGCGGGTCCGCGCCGAGCACGTCCGTGGGGCGGCGCACCACGAGGGCGAGTGTGCGGGTCCGCGCGCTGCGCAGGGCCGTCGCCGTGGCGCTCGGCGACCAGCCGAGCTCGGCGGCGGCGTCCAGGATGCGGCGCCGGGTCGCCTCGGAGATGCGGCCCTTGGCGTTGAAGGCCTGCGAGACGGCGGCCGTGGAGACCCCGGCCGCCGCGGCGACCGCCTTGATCGTCGGACGCGCGCCGCTGTCCCTGCCGTTGTCCCTGCGAGATGTCTCCGACCCGCTCACATCTTCACCGCCCCACTGACGAGGGCCTGCTGCATCCGCTTCTGCAGCACCGTGTAGACGGCCCATACCGGTACGAGAGTCAGAACCGTACCGGCGGTCAGCACCCCGTAATCCGTCCCCGTGAGGGACTTCAGGGTGGGCAGGGCGACCTGGACGGTGCGCTGGGACGGGTCGGGGCCGATGATCACGAGAGAGTAGAGGTACTCGTTCCAGAACGTCAGGAAGTTCAGGAGCAGCACCGTCGCGATGCCGGGCAGACACATCGGCGTATAGACGTGGCGCAGGACCGCGAAGGTGGAGGCGCCGTCCATCCGGGCCGCCTCCTCCATCTCCTTGGGGATGGTCCGCATGAACTGCACCAGGATGACGACGGACAGCGGCATCGCGGTCGCGGGCAGGAAGAGCACCATGAACAGGCGGGTGTGGAACAGGCCTGTCGCCGCGGCCAGCAGGAACGTCGGGAAGAGCGCGGCGAACGTCGGGATGAGGAAGCCCAGCGAGAAGACCTTCTCGACGAACGCCCCGAGCGGGCCCGTCGCGCGGGCGATCGCGAACGCCGCCGGGATCGCGAGCGCCAGCGTCAGCGCGAGCGAGAAGGCCGTCACCAGCGCCGAGTTGACGACCGCGAGCCCCAGATCGGCGCTCTCGAAGGCCGTGCCGAAGTTGCCGAACGACAGCGAGGTGGGGAGGGAGAAGGGGCTGGCGAAGATCTGGTCGTTCGTCTTGAAGGCAGAGGCCAGCAGGTAATAGAGGGGGACGACGAGCAGCGCCGCGTACGCCCACGCCAGGATGTGCGCGGGCAGCCAGGACTTTCCGTGCTTCAAGGTGACCGGCTCCAATCGGGGGTCGTGCGGCGTCAGTAGTTCTGGCGGAACGCGCGGCGGATGGTGAGCAGACCGACGAGACCGACCAGGAAGAGGATCACGCCCACGGTCTGGCTGTAACCGAGGTCGGCCGCGATGAACGCCTTCTGGTAGACGAGGAAGGAGAGCGTCGTCGAGGAACTGCCGGGCCCGCCCTGCGTGAGCAGCAGGACGTGCTGGGCGGAACCGAAGAACGTCCAGAGGAACTGGAGCATCGTCACCACGCCCACGTACTCGCGGATGACCGGGAAGTGCACGCGCCACATCGTCCGCCAGTGCCCGGCGCCGTCCAACTGCGCCGCCTCGCCGATCTCCTCGGGCACGCTGCCGAGGCGGGCGGCGAACAGGACGGCGGTGAAGCCGATGCCGCCCCAGATGTCAAGGACGATCAGACACGCGAGGGCCGTCGAGGGAGAGGCGAGCCAGGCGTCGGTCACCGAGCCGAGGCCCACCGACTTCAGCGCCCCGTTGACCAGGCCGTCGGGGGAGAGCGCCGCGTAGAAGACCATCGCCTTGGCCGGGGTGGAGATCAGGCCGGGGATGAAGAGGAGATAGCGCAGGACCTTGTGGCCCGGCGGCTTCTGCGCCACGTAGTAGCCCAGCATGTACGCGCACACGATCATGATCGGCAGTGCGACGGCGAGCTGGACCGCCGTATTGCGCACGGCGTCCCAGAACACCGGGTCGTCGAAGACGGTACGGACGTTGTCGAGCCCGGCGAACGAGACTGGCTGGAGCATGCCCGGCCAGTGCAGGGCCGCGATCACGAAGATCGCGACCATCGGGCCGACCATGAAGACCAGGTACCAGACCAGGGCGGGGACGGCGAGGATCGTGCCGCCCTCGCGGCGGCGCTTGCGGACAGGGGGCTTCGACGGTGCGGGGCGGACCTCGGTCCCGCCCGGCGTCGACGTCAGTGTCGTCATCTCGGGTGACTCCCAGAAGGCTCGGGCGGGCGGCTCATGCGGTGCGGTACGCGGCTTCGAGCACGGAGCGCACCTTGGCGGGGCTCGTGCCGCGCGTGAACGCCGTGCTGGTCGCGGTGATCAGCGGCTGCGTCGCGGCCGGCGGGACGTAGATGTCGGGCAGCAGGGCCTGGCTGACGTCGGTGCCGAGCTTCTGCGCCTCGGCGACGAGCGGGAAGTCCGTGCTGAGGGTGTCGGAGCGCAGGGCCATGTCGCGGCCGGACTCCTTGATGAAGCGCGAGACGGTGTCCTCGCGGTACATGAAGCGCACGAACTTCTCGACGGCGTCCAGCTTCTTCGTGCCGTTCGGGCTGATCCAGAAGCCGATGAGGGTGTACGTCCGCAGGATCGTCGGCTTGGTGTGCGCGGCGTCCGGCGCGAGCGGCCAGCCGCCGACCTCGGTGTGCCGGGCGACCTTCTGAGGGACCTTGGCAAGGGCCGATGACATCGCGGACTCGATGGCGGCGGACTCGGTGTTGAACTGCGTCGTCATCGTGTCCGACGTCAGACCCTGTGCCTTGTCGGCGAAGACGCCCGCGTCGCGCAGGGCGGCGAAGTACTCGATGCCCTCGCGTGCGCCCCGGCTGCCGCTGAAGTCGCCGCTCGTGAACACCTTTCGCGCCTCGTCGGGCGAGAGGAACGTCTGGATGATCTGGGCCAGGAGCTTCTGGCCCGTCCAGTCGTTGCCGCCGACCGTCACCGGTGCGATGCCCTTGGCGCGGAGCTTGCGGGCGGCGGAGATCAGCTGGTCGCCGGTGGTGGGTATCTCGTCGACACCGGCTTTGCGGAGCAGCGCGGTATTGTACGCGACGGGCCAGTTGGTGGCGAAGTACGGGAAAGCCCGAAGGCGCCCCTTGCCGTCGGTCCAGGCGTCGAGGGCGACGGGCAGGACCCGCTTCCGCAGCCCCCAGTCGTCCATGTACCCCAAGACGTCGACCGTCGCCCCGACATCGGTCCAGGCCAGCGTCTTGTCGTAGAGGTTCACCATGACGACGTCCGGCTCCTTGCGGGCAAGCCGGGAGGTCTCGTAGACCTGCGCGAGGTCGTCGCCGTTGACGAGGTTCTTCACCTTCAGGCCGGGATTCTCGTCCCGGAAGGCGTTCAGGGCGGACAGGTACGTGGGCGAGCCCGGAGCGGTGGTGCCGAGCTGGCTGTGCACCACGAGCGTGTCGGGATCGGAATCCGCCGACGCCAGCGTGGAACAGCCGGCGAGGGCGGGCAGGGTGGTGGCGGCGGCCAGGCCTGAACCTGCGGCGAGGAAGCCGCGCCGACTCATCGTTGAGCGCACAGCGGGATGTCTCCAACCAGGGCGGTTAATCGATATACCTGCGGGGGTGCGAGGAGCGTAGGAGCGCTTCGTTGAATGGTCAATCCCCTGTTGCGCACGGTGAATCTTCCGGCAATGCGGTCAAAACGGTCACGGGGGAGCGTGCTGCGCCGAAGTGGCGCCCGCCACGTCTTTATGCAACTAGTTGCACAAGGGGTCGGCGTCCTCTAGAACTGTCCTGACGACACACCGCGTACGGAGGGCCCGCATGAGCCGCTACCCGAACCTGCTGAACCCGCTCGACCTGGGCTTCACCACCCTGCCCAACCGGGTCCTGATGGGATCCATGCACGTGGGCCTGGAAGAGGCGCCGAACGGCTTCGAGCGGATGGCGGAGTTCTACGCGACCCGTGCGCGCGGCGGTGTCGGCCTCATCGTCACCGGCGGCATCGCCCCCAACGAGCTCGGCCGCCCCTGGGACGGCGGTGCCAAGCTGACCACCGAGGCGGAGGCCCAGGAACACGCGGGCGTCACCGCGGCCGTGCACGCCGCGGGCGGCAAGATCGCCATGCAGATCCTGCACTTCGGGCGGTACGCCTACCACGAGGGCCTTGTCGCGCCGAGCGCGATCAAGGCGCCGATCAGCCCCTTCGTGCCCCGCGCTCTCACCGACGACGAGGTCGAGCAGACCATCGAGGACTTCGTGCGCGCCGCCGAGCTCGCCAAGCTCGCGGGCTACGACGGCGTCGAAGTCATGGGCTCCGAGGGCTACTTGATCAACGAGTTCATCGCGGCCCCCACCAACCAGCGCGAGGACCGCTGGGGCGGCGCCTACGAGAACCGCATCCGCTTCCCCGTGGAGATCGTCCGGCGCATACGCGAGCGCGTCGGCGCGGACTTCATCATCATCTACCGCCTCTCTATGCTCGACCTCGTCCCCGGCGGCTCGACCCTCGAAGAGGTCGTGCACCTCGCCAAGGAGATCGAGGCCGCGGGCGCCACGATCATCAACACCGGCATCGGCTGGCACGAGGCGCGCATCCCCACCATCGCGACGTCGGTGCCGCGCGGCGCTTACACCTTCGTCACGAAGAAGGTCATGGGCGAGGTCTCCGTACCGCTCGTCACCACCAACCGCATCAACACCCCGGAGATCGCCGAGCAGTTGCTCGCCGACGGCGCCGCCGACATGGTCTCCCTGGCCCGCCCGCTCCTGGCCGACCCGGACTTCGTCGCCAAGGCGAAGGCCGAGGACTCCGACGCCATCAACACCTGCATCGGCTGCAACCAGGCCTGCCTGGACCACACCTTCAACCTCCAGATCACCTCCTGCCTGGTGAACCCGCGCGCCTGCCACGAGACCGAGCTCGTCCTCGCGCCGACCCGCACCAAGAAGCGCGTCGCCGTCGTGGGCGCGGGCCCGGCAGGCCTCGCCTTCGCGGTCTCCGCGGCCGAGCGCGGCCATGCCGTCACGCTCATCGACGCGGCGTCCGAGATCGGCGGTCAGCTCAACGTCGCCCGCAAGGTCCCCGGCAAGGAAGAGTTCGACGAGACCCTGCGCTACTACCGCACGCAGCTCGAACGGCACGGCGTGGACGTCCAGTTGAACACCCGCGCCACGGCGGAAGGGCTGGCGAAGGCCGCGTACGACGAGGTGGTCGTCGCCACCGGAGTCACGCCCCGCACGCCGGAGATCCCCGGCATCGACCACCCCAGCGTGGTCGGCTACCTCGACGTGCTGCGCGACAGCGCGCCCGTGGGGGAGCGGGTCGCGATCATCGGCGCCGGCGGCATCGGCTTCGACGTCGCGGAGTACCTCACCGACGGCGGCGACAAGGCCAGCCTGGACCCGGCGACGTACTTCCGTCAGTGGGGCGTCGACATGGACTACAAGGACCGCGGCGGCCTGACCGAGCCCGACCGCCCCACCCCGCCGCGCCAGGTGCACCTCCTGCAGCGCAAGACGTCCAAGGTCGGCCAAGGCCTCGGCAAGACCACCGGCTGGATCCACCGCACCGAGCTGCGCCACCGCGGCGTCACCATGGTCGCGGGCGCGAGCTACGACCTGATCGACGACGCGGGCCTGCACGTCACGGTCGACGGACAGTCCACGGTCATCCCCGTCGACACGGTCGTCCTCTGCTCCGGCCAGGACCCGCGCCGCGACCTGTACGAGGACCTCCTTGCCGCCGGGCACAGCGCGCACCTCATCGGGGGCGCGGACGTGGCGGCCGAGCTGGACGCCAAGCGCGCCATCAAGCAGGGCACGGAGCTGGCCGCGGCGCTGTGACACCGGGCGTCCGCCCTCGGACGCCGTACCTAGGATGGCCGCCATGTCACTCCCGCACGCGATCCTCACCGCCCTGATGGAGAAGCCCTCGTCCGGGCTGGAGCTCACCCGCAGGTTCGACAAGTCGATCGGCTACTTCTGGTCGGCCACGCACCAGCAGATCTACCGCGAGCTGGGGAAACTGGAACGGGACGGGGCCATCCGCGCCCTTGAGCAGCAGCAGACGACCCGCGGGCAGAAGAAGGAGTACGAGGTCCTGCCCGCGGGCCGCGCCGAGCTGGCCCGCTGGACGGCCGCGAGCCAGGACCCCAAGCCGCTGCGGGACACGCTGCTGCTGCGCCTGCGGGCGGCGGCGGTCGTCGGAACGGAGGGCATCGAGGCGGACCTGCACCGCCATCTCGCCCTGCACCAGCGGCAGTTGGCCGAGTACGAGGAGATCGAGAAGCGGGACTTCCCGCCGGGCAAGGACGCGGTGGAGGACCGGTTGCGGCATGTGGTGCTGCGGGCCGGGATCGATCTGGAGACGTTCTGGACGCAGTGGCTTGAGCGGACCCTTGAGGAGCTCGGGACGCCGGACGCCTGACGTTCCTCAGTGCCTCGCGCCTGGTGCTCGTGTGAGAGACGGCTGCCGCCGGCCCGACGTGAGTCGGGACCGGCGGCAGCCGCATTCCTTGTGGCACTGAATCCTTGGATCCCTGGATCCGGATCAGAGCCGGTGCTGCGCGCCGCGGCGGCGCAGGTACCAGGTGCCACCACCGACGCCGGCCAAGGCCACGAGGGCCCCGCCCGCGGCGAGGGTGAGCGTGCCGTAGTCCTCGCTGCCACCGCCGAGACCGCCCCGGACGCCGCGCGCGGGCGCCGTCGTGGACGAGGTGGTCGGCGATGCCCCGACGGTGACCGTCTGGGAACCGGCCGCCGAACCGTCCTCGCAGACCACAGCCACCGTATGGACGCCGGTGCTGACGTTCTGCCAGGAGGCGCTGCCGCCCGTCAGTTCCACTTGCCTTCCTTGCGCGAAACTGGACTGGCCGTTGCTCATCAGCGAGGCGTCGCCTCCGTTGACGCAGGCCGCGGTGGTGACCGTGACCGTCGATCCCGTGGCGGTGACCGTGATTCCTCCGGCGGCGAACGCCGACGGAGCGGTCAGTGCCAGCGGAAGTGCAGCAGCGGCGGCGATGGTCAGGCCGGCGCGGACGAATATCTGAGTGGTACGCATGAGTCTGCCCTCCGGTGGCACGGGAGGCGGTACATCCCATGCGCCGCCGGGGGTCGGGGAGCGCCCGTGCTACCTGACGACGAGCCAACGTGCCCTTCGCCGATGCCGCATGCGGACAGCCACCGGGCAGGTGACGGAATCCTTCGTACGGCCGACAGCTGACCTGGCGTCATGGGCGTCCGTGGCCTTATGGGCGTCCGTTGCCTTATGGGCGTCCGTCGCCTTGTGGGCTTCAGCCGGTGGTGACCGTCCGTTCGGCGGAGTAGCCGCCCCATGTCCCGTCGGGGAGCTTGGCCCGGAGCTTCACGCGGTGCGTGTCCCCCGGCTTCTTGCCCACGTAGAAGGTGTGCGTGGCCTTCTTCCGGGGTGCGGCGCCGCCGAACACCAGCGAGGTGGCCGTCTTGCCGTCGAGGTGGATCTGGTACTCCGCCACCGCGCCGCCGGTGTGCGGCGGCGTCCAGGCCAGGTCGATGTAGTACGCCCCGTCGGCGTGGCGGGTCTTCGCGCGGAAGTCCGTCGGCGCCGTGCCCCGCCCGTCGTCCCGGCCCGCCGCGGTGGTCAGGCGGACGGCGCGACTCGCGGGCGACGCGTTGTCGGCCGCGTCGAGCGCCTTGACGGTGAAGCGGTAGGCCGTGCCAGGACGCAACCCCGTGACGAGGGTCTCGCGCTCGCTCCCGGCCACGCTGTGGATCTTCGACGTGCCCTGATAGATCTCGTACGAGGCGACGCCCTTGTCGTCCTTCGAGGCACCCCAGGACAGCGTCACCGCCCGGCTCCCTTCGGCCGCACCCCGCGGTGAGCCGGGCCGGGACGGCGGTTCGCGGTCCGCGGCGGCCGCGGCTGGTGTGGTCACCGTCAGCTTCCTGCTGGCAGGGCTGACGTTCCCCTCGGCGTCACGGGCGCGGACGGTGAAGCTGTAGGCCGTGGACGGCTTCAGGCCGACGACGTCCACCATGTGCTTGGCGCTCGGCACGCGCTCGACCCTGGTGGCGCCTCGGTACACGTCGTAGCCGGTGACTTCCGTGTCGTCCGTGGCCTGGTTCCACATGACGTGGGCGGTGGTGGCGCTGCCCGCCTGGACGGTGACGCCTCGGGGGGCGGCCGGGGGCTGCACGTCCTTCGTGTCCTGGCCGCCGCCCCAGGCGCAGGAGGTGAGGGTGCAGGTGGTGGCAAGGAGGAGGGCGGAGAAGGGGGTGGACAGGTGGGGGGTCCGTCGCACGGTCGTGCCTTCCACTCGGGCGGCATTGGTCCGGACCTATTTGACAGGGGTGTCGAGTGCACATCAAGAGGCGGGTCGCACTTCGAGGGGGTGTGCGCGTCCGCCGTCCGGGCCCTGAGCGGTGACCGAGGTGTACGACCCGGGACAGATTGGGATGTCTGGTCACGAGCTCGGGCCGACTGCCCGCGCTCATCCGACCAACCGTCAGTTCCTCCCAGGAAGGCCCTTTCTCGTGCGAACCAGAACGACGGCGCTCGCCGTGGCGGCCGGAGCCGCCCTGCTCGCCCCCGTGTCCCTGCCCGCCGCGGCGTATCCACAGGAGACCGCGCCGCCCCGCAAGTCAGCGGAGAACAAAGGGGGTTCGGCCGCCCGGGAAGGGAGTGTGAGCGCTTCGGCGCTTCTCGCCAAGGTCGGATCCTGCAAACAGATCTCGCGCGGCAAGTACCGTACGGACGACGGCACCCGCGCGAACATCCCCGTCTGCGGCAAGCGGGGCGCGGTGTTCTGGAAGGCCGACATGGACATCGACTGCGACGGCCGGCCGAGCAAGGCCTGCAACCGGCGCACGGACCCGTTGTTCTTCCACGCCACCGCGTTCCAGGAATCCAACGGCCGCCAGCTGAGCGCGGAGCGCCTCCCGTACATCGTCGTGCCGGGCGCGAGCCGCCGCTGGAACCACGCGGCGCACGGCATCACGGGGGGCTCGGTGGCCGCCGTGATCCACCGGGGCAAGGTCCTGTACGCCGTCGTCGGCGACACCGGCCCCACCCGCCTCATCGGCGAGGCGTCCTACGCGGCGGCGAAGTCGCTCGGCATCCGCGCCGACCCCAGGTCCGGCGGCACCGACGCGGGCGTCACCTACCTCGTCTTCAAGGGGCCCAAGGCGTCGCCCATCCAGAGCCACCGGGCCGCGGTCACCCGAGGTGACGCGCTGGCCCGGCAGTTCCTCCGGCAGAACTGACCGGATCGCCCGGCGGGGTTGCTCACGCCTTCCGGTAGGAGTACGCCTCCGCGGCCGCGGCCTCCACCGCGTCCACATCGGCGCCCGCCGAAGCGGCCACCACCGCCGCGACCGCGCCCTCGACGAACGGGGCGTCCACCAGGCGGGCGCCCTCGGGGAGCTCGTCGCCCTCGGCGATCAGCGCCTTCACGGTGAGGACCGCGCTGCCCAGGTCGGTGAGGATCGCGATGCCCGCGCCGCGGTCCACCTTCGCGGCGGCCTGGGCGATGAGCTCCGAGCTCGTGCCGAGGCCGCCGTCCTCGGTGCCGCCCGCGGCGGCCACGGGCGCGGTCGACCCGCCGCCCGCGAGCCCTGTGGCCAGCGCGGCGACCGATTCGGCGACGGCACCGCTGTGCGAGACGAGGACGATGCCGACCAGCTTGTCGTCACTCACGGCCGGCCTCCGCGGTCTGCACGAGGGCGTCGAACAGGAGCGCCGACGAGGTCGCCCCCGGATCCTGGTGCCCGATGCTGCGCTCGCCCAGATAACTGGCCCGCCCCTTGCGCGCCTGCAGGGGCGTCGTGGCGAGGGCGCCTTCGTTGGCCGCCTCGCGCGCCGCGCCGAACGACTCCGAGAGCGCGTCGACCGCGGGGACGAGGGCGTCCAGCATGGTCTTGTCGCCGGGCACGGCGCCGCCCAGCGCGCCGACGGCGTCGACGCCGGTGCGCAGCGCGTCGGCGAACTCCTGCTCGCTGACCTCGGCGGCATCACCGAGGGCCTTGCCGGTACGCCGGAGCAACGTCCCGTACAGCGGCCCCGACGCACCCCCCACGGTCGAGATCAACTGCCGCCCCGCCAGGGTGAGCACGGCCCCCGGTGTGGTGGGCGCGTCCTTCTCCAGGGTGGCCGCCACGGCGGCGAACCCGCGCTGCAGATTGCTGCCGTGGTCGGCGTCACCGATCGGCGAGTCCAGCTCGGTGAGCCGCTCCGCCTCCCGGTCGACGAGTGCGGCGGCCGAGGTCAGCCACTGACGGAAGAATGCGGCATCGAGCACGGAAACTCCTTGCGCGGTAGAACAGTTGGGCAGAGGGACTGAGTCGTTCGGGATGACAGGGCGTCGGGTTGGCCGGGTGACGGCCGGGATCAGACACCCCACCGAAGCCCGGCGGTACGGACCGGGGCGTTCCAGAGCCGCAGCAGCTCCTCGTCGACCTGACACAGGGTCACGGAGGCCCCGGCCATGTCCAGCGAGGTCACGTAGTCGCCGACCAGTGTGTGCGCCACGACGACGCCGCGCTCCGCGAGGACACGCTGGACCTCGGCATTGAAGCCGTACAGCTCGAGCAGGGGAGTGGCCCCCATGCCGTTGACGAGCACGAGCACCGGGTTACGCGGACGCAGATCCTCGAGTACGGCGTCCACGGCGAAGTCCGCGATCTCACTGGACGTCATCATCGCGCGCCGCTCACGTCCGGGCTCACCATGGATCCCGACGCCCAACTCCAGCTCGCCGGTGGGCAGATCAAAGGTCGGGCTGCCCTTGGCGGGCGTGGAACAGGCGCTCAGCGCGACCCCGAAGCTCCGCGCGTTCTCGTTCACCTGCCGCGCGATCGCCTCGACCCGCTCCAACGGCATGCCCTCCTCGGCCGCCGCGCCCGCGATCTTCTCGACGTACAGCGTCGCACCGGTGCCGCGACGCCCGGCCGTGTACAGGCTGTCGGTGACGGCCACGTCGTCATTGACGAGCACCTTGGCGACCTGGATGCCCTCGTCCTCGGCGAGCTCGGCGGCCATGTCGAAGTTGAGGACGTCCCCCGTGTAGTTCTTCACGACGAACAGCACCCCCGCACCGCTGTCCACGGCGGCAGCCGCGCGCACCATCTGATCGGGCACGGGCGAGGTGAACACCTCACCGGGACAGGCGGCCGACAACATGCCCGGCCCCACGAAGCCGCCGTGCAGCGGCTCATGCCCGGAGCCCCCGCCGGAGACGAGGGCGACCTTCCCGGCTACGGGAGCGTCCCTGCGCACGATCACGCGGTTCTCCACGTCGATCGTCAAGTCGGGATGCGCGGCCGCCATACCCCGCAACGCGTCCGCGACGACTGTCTCCGCCACGTTGATCAGCATCTTCATGGGTACCTCCTGGTGAGATGAGCAGTTGAGCCTCTGGGCAGTGTCTTCGCAGGTCAGACCAAGTACTTCCAATTCTCGATCTTGGCGGTTCCGCACTCCGGACCTGAGGTCATTATCGAGGGAAAGGCACCAGGTGGCGCGGGCTGTGCTCGAACTGTCCGGCTTTGAAACGTCGCCCGCTGCCTGCGGATGACCGAGGAGCGGTATATCGGTCGCGCAGGGGCAGCTGCCCGGTGTGATGACCTTGTACACCGCCGCTCGTGCTAGGGCCGGTGGCGCACGATCACGGCGCGGCTGAAGTTCGCCTCGCCGAATGCTCCAAGCTCGGCCGAGCCGACGCCCCATGCCTCATCGGTCCCCGGGACCGGGACGATCTCGGCCAGCCGGAACGACTGCTTCCTGTCGACCCCGGTGACCTTCCCGGTGGTCCCGGCGACGTAGGGCGGCCGTGCGATGCGGCTCACCTTCCCGTCCGCGCCGCGCACCCTCTTGGCGTCAAGGACTCCCGCAGGCAGGGAACGCGACGTGCCCCACCGCTCGCCGTCCCAGTGCAGAGCGCAGGGACGATCGCCCACAGGGGCGTACCGGGGCCCGGTGTACGGGCCGTACTCGATCCCCATCGCCCACACGTCCTCGGCGCCCCGCGCGACGAGGGTGCGCACCTGCGTCCGGCAGCCGCGGAACCGCGCATCCGCCGTCTCGACGTCCGGCATCGACTCCGCACGCCACTGCCGCCCGTCCCATCGCGCCGCCCCGAGCCGAAGAGGACGTGGCTTCGGATGGTCCGGATCCGCCTCGTCCGCCTTGTCCGCCTTGGGGTCGGGAACATTCCCGGCCACCCGGAGATCCCCGCCGGCCGTCTCAGGCGTGATGGCGTGGGCTTCCACAGGCAACTGGGTGGCGGTCCAGCCATGCCCGTCCCAGTGCCAGGCAGTCCGCTGCTCGGGCTGCCCGAGCACCCAGACGTCCGAGGCCCCCAGCACCGCGACCCCGGTCACCTGACTTGCCCTGGGCGGTTCGACGGCCACCCAGCGGTTGCCGTCGAACCGGGCGGCGACCGCTGTGGGCGACGTGCCCGGCCCGTGGTGAACGCGCCCGAACAGCCAGGCGCTGCCGACACCGGCGTGCAGACTCACCGGACTGAGCGTGCCGCCGCCCAGTGCGTCACGCAGATCAGAGTCCAGGTCGTACCGCTGCCACCGTGAGCCGTCGAACCGCAGCATCCGCGTCCGCGGACCTGAGCCGCCGGGATCACCGAGCGCCGCCATGGCCCAGGCCTCGTGCCGGGACACGGCCGCGATGTCGAGCACCTGACTGCCGACGGAGTCGACGTCGGAGACGTACTCGTACGCCCAGGCCCGCTGGGCGGCTGCTCCACCGGAACGGGAGCCACTCGTCTCCGGGTCAGCCGAGCGCGACCCCTGCGTTCCGCACCCGGCGAGCAGCGCACAAGCAGAGACAAGAGCAACCCGGCTGATGACGCGTGGTATCGGCATTCCCGGGATTGTACGGACCGGCTCAGGCCCGCCCTCCTGTGCCGTCGCGAGCACCGGTTGCCCCCGAAGAGCGCATCGAGAGACGGACGAACAATGCAGAGGACGCAGATGCAGCCACCGACGAGCGGGATCCTGCCAGGGAGATCTGCGCCTGCCGATTCGGGCAGTGACACGGCGTCACGCATCGCACGGTACGTTCGAGGGGCCGGACGGACGGGCGGGGTGACCGGCGGGCGGCCAACGGCATGTCCTACGGTTTCCGGAAGTCGTCCGGAGGCTTTCCGGGCGTACAGCTACGGAGGTGGGGATGGTGGCCGGGGAACGCACTCAGCGCAAGGCAGGCACGGGGAGCCCGGATGGGGTGGCGAAGGTGACGATCACCGAGATCGCGCGGGAGGCCGGGGTATCCGTGCCGACCGTCTCGCGGGTCGTCAACGGGCGCTCGGACGTCTCGCACGCGACCCGCGCCCGCATCGAGGACCTGCTGCACCGGCACGGCTACCGGCGCCGGTCGACCGCGCCCGGGGCCCGGGCGGCCCTGCTCGACCTGGTCTTCAACGACCTGGACAGTCCGTGGGCCGTCGAGATCATCCGGGGCGTGGAGGAGGTCGCGCACGAGGCGAGCGTGGGCACGGTGGTCTCCGCGATCCACGACCGGGCGGGCGACGCGCGGCAATGGATGACCAACCTGCGGGCCCGCGCCTCCGACGGGGTGATCCTCGTGACGTCGGTGCTCGAACCCGGGCTCCAGGACGAACTGCAGCGCCTGGGAGTGCCGTTGGTGGTGATCGACCCGGCCGGATCCCCCGCCACCGAGGCGCCGACCGTGGGCGCCACGAACTGGGCGGGCGGGATGGCGGCCACCGAGCATCTGCTCCAGCTCGGGCACCGGCGGATCGGGTTCATCCAGGGCCCTCCGCGGCTGCTGTGCTCACGGGCCCGGCTCGACGGCTATCGGGCCGCGCTGGATGTATCCGGGGTCGCCGTCGACGACGCGCTCGTGATGCCTGGTGACTTCTACCACGAGTCCGGATTCACCGGCGCGGGGCGGCTGTTGGACCTCGACGAACCGCCGACCGCGATCTTCGCCGCGAGCGACCAGATGGCGCTCGGCGCGATCGAGGCGCTGCGCCGTCGGGGCCTGCGGGTGCCGGAGGACATGAGCGTCGTCGGCTTCGACGACCTGCCGGAGGTGCGCTGGTCCTCGCCTCCGCTCACGACGGTCCGTCAACCTCTGTCCGAGATGGGCAAGTTGGCGGCGCGGATGCTGCTCGACCTCGCGCGGAGCGTCGATCTGGCCTCGCCGCGGGTGGAACTGGCGACCGAGCTGGTGGTCCGCGCGAGCACCGCCGCGCCGCGCCGCGCATAGCGGAACGGGACACTCCGGGGGTGTCAACGCCCTTTTCTGTCAGGGGCGTTGACACCCCCTACGCATGCCCGTAATTTCCATGGCCGTCTCCCGATAGTTCTCGGAAACCTTCCGGAAGGTGCGCCATGCCAGCCTTCGACCGAGCCGTCACGTCCGCGTCCGGCGCCGCGTCCTCAGCTCTCTCCCGCCGCCGAGTCCTGGCGACCGCGTCGGCGGTGGGACTGGGCGCGGCCGGTCTCTCCGCCTGCTCGGACTCAGGGTCCACCACCACCGACAGCCAGGGCCGAACCGTGGTGGAGTGGTGGCACATCCAGACCACGGAGCCGTCGCAGTCCGTCTGGCCCGAACGGGCCAAGGCGTTCGAGGCCGAGAACCCCGATGTGCGCATCAAGCTCGTCTCGTTGGAGAACGACGCCTACAAGTCGAAGATGACGGCGCTGACCAGTTCCGGAAAGCTGCCGGACATCTACCACACGTGGGGCGGCGGTGTGCTCGAGCAGCAGATCGACGCCGGTCTTGTCGAGGACCTGACCCCCTCGATCAAGCCCTGGGCGGACACGCTCATGCAGGCTTCGCTGAAGCCGTACGAGATCGAGGGGAAGACGTACGCCGTGCCCTTCGAGATCGGGGCGGTGGGCTTCTGGTACAACAAGGCGCTGTTCGCCAAGGCCGGCATCAAGGCGCCGCCCGCCACCTGGGCCGATTACCTCGACGCGGTCAAGAAGCTGAAGAGCGCCGGGATCACCCCCATCGCCCTCGCGGGCAAGGAGAAGTGGCCCGGCATGTACTACTGGGCCTACCTGTCCATGCGGATCGCCGGGGTCGACGGCATGCAGAAGGCCGCTGACGCCAAGGACTTCACGGGCGACGACTTCGTCAAGGCGGGCGAGCACCTCAAGGAGCTCGTATCGCTCCGGCCGTTCCAGAAGGGTCACCTCGGTGCCGCGTACTCCACGCCCACCGGGGAGGCGGCCGCCATGGGCAACGGCAAGGCGGCGATGGAGCTGATGGGCCAGTGGGGGCCCGTCGTGCAGGCCGACGCGGGCAAGGGAATCGGCAAGGATCTCGACTTCTTCCCGTTCCCCGCGGTCGACGGCGGCAAGGGCGCCCGCACTGACATCTTCGGCGGAGGAGGCGGCTACGCGGTGCGCAAGGGGGCGCCCAAGGCAGCCGTCGACTTCCTGAAGTTCTTCATGACGGCCGAGTCCGACCGCATCCTCGTGAAGGAGGCCGCGATCATGCCCGTCGTGAAGGACGCACAGAGTTCCCTGACCGACCGCAATCTCAAGGACGTCGCCGAAGCCGTCGACCAGGCCACCGCCTTCCAGCTCTACCTCGACCAGGCATACCCGCCCGCCGTCGGCCAGGAGATCAACGACTCGGTGGCCGCCCTGATCGCCGGCTCCAAGTCGCCCGAGCAGGTAACCCGTTCGGTCACCCAGGTCGCGAAGAGCCAGTGACCGACATGGCCTCCACGTACGTGAAAGACCCCACGCCCGCCACCGTCCCCCCGCGGCAGCCCGTCACCAGGGCAAGACGGCCACTGGCCCGGCGGATCGTCGACTGGCTGACGCCCTTCTGCTTCACCCTGCCCGCCCTGCTCCTGTTCGGCGCGCTCGTGCTCGCCCCGATCCTGTACGCCCTCTACGTCAGCCTCTTCAACTGGGGTGGATTCGGGTCCCCTTCGGACTACGTCGGCCTCGACAACTACAGTCGGCTCCTGCGCGATCCGGTCTTCCTCGGCGACCTGTGGCGCGGCCTGCTGCTCGTGCTGTTCTCGGTGTGCGTGCAGCTGCCGTTCGCCCTTGCCATGGCCGTGCTGCTCAACCAGAAACTGCGCGGGCGGGCCCTGTACCGCATGCTGTTCTTCGCCCCTTACGTCCTGTCCGAGGTCATCACCGGCGTCCTGTTCTCCATGATGTTCGCGCCGGACGACGGGCTCGCCGACAGGGTGCTCGGCTCGGTCGGCCTCGACGGCCTCGGCGGACTGTGGTTCGCCGACCAGGACCATGTGCTGCCGACGCTGTTCCTCGTCATGACGTGGAAGTACTTCGGCTTCCACATGATGCTGTACCTGGCCGGACTGCAGGGCATCCCCGCCGAACTGCACGACGCGGCCCGCATCGACGGCGCGGGCGCATGGCAGCGCTTCCGTCACATCACCCTGCCGCTGCTCGGGCCGACGGTCCGCATCAGCGTCTTCCTCTCCGTGATCGGCGCCATCCAACTCTTCGACCTGGTGTGGGTGGTCACGCAGGGCGGGCCGGACCACCACTCCGAGACCATGGCCGTGACCATGTTCCAGTTCGGCTTCAAGCGCTACCAGATCGGCTACGCCAGCGCGATCAGCATCGGCATGTTCCTCATCAGCCTCGTCTTCGCTCTCATCTACCAGCGCTCCGTGCTGCGCCGCGACACCCAAGGAGCCCTCACCACCATGCGAGCCTCCCGATGAGCGCGGGCGTGCGCAGAAAGCTGCGCTCCGTTCCGTTGTACGTGATGGTGTGGCTGGTCGGCATCGCCATGGTCACGCCACTGCTGTACGCGCTCGTGTCCGGGTTCAAGTCCACCGACCAGCTCTCCGACAACGCGTTCGGACTGCCATCGCCGTGGGTGACGTCCAACTACACCGACGTACTCGCCTCCGGCTCGTTCTGGCGCATGCTGGGCGCCTCCACACTGATCGCCGTCGGCACGACCGTCCTTACGGTGGGCGCCGCGGCCCTGGCCGCCTTCGCGCTCGCCCGATTCGCCTTCCGGGGCCGGGAGGTGCTCTTCACCCTCTTCGCCGTGGGGCTGATGTTCCCGTTCGCCGTGGCGATCCTGCCGCTGTTCGTGCTGCTGCGCACCTTCGGTCTGCTCGACAACCCCTGGGGCGTGATCCTGCCGCAGGCCGCGTTCGGACTGCCCATCACCATCGTCATCCTGCGCGGCTTCTTCCGGGAGATCCCCGGCGAGCTCGAGGAGGCCGCCACCCTCGACGGCTGCTCGGCGTTCGGCTTCTTCTGGCGGATCCTGCTGCCCATGGCGCGGCCCGCGCTCGGCACCGTGTCCATCCTCGCCATCGTCAGCAGCTGGAACAACTTCCTGCTCCCGCTGCTGGTCTTCAGTGATCAGACCTGGTGGACGATCCCCATCGGGGTCCAGCAGTTCCAGGGGCAGTACGCCACCGACATCGCCCGCGTCTTCGCCTATCTCATCCTCGCCATGGTGCCCGCCCTCGCCTTCTACGCCGTCGCCGAACGGCAGTTGATCGGCGGCATCACCATGGGCGCCACCAAGGGCTGAGCCCTCAGGCATCAACAGCTGAGCCTTCAGGCACCAACACCCCCTGTTCGCACCGCACTTGAGGAGTTCCATGGTCGAGCCATGGCAGGACACCACCCTGCCCGCCCACGCCCGGGCGGCGGACCTGCTTGCCCGGATGACCACCGAGGAGAAGACCGCTCAGCTGTCCGGCGTATGGATCGGCGCCGAGCCCGACGGCAGCGGGGCCTCCGACGTCGCCCCCGGCCAGCACACCTACGCGGCCCGCAGCGCAGCCTTCGACGCCCTGTTGCCCCTTGGTCTCGGCCACCTCACCCGCCCCTTCGGCACCGTGCCCGTCGAACCCGCCGAGGGCGTCGCCCGCCTCGCCGAACTGCAGCGCACCATCCGCGCCGGCAACCGCTTCGCCCTGCCCGCGATCGCCCACGAGGAGTGCCTGACCGGGTTCACCGCCTGGCAGGCCACCGTCTTTCCGACCCCGTTGGCCTGGGGTGCCACCTACGACCCGGCGCTGATCACCGAGATGGCGCAGGCCATCGGTACGTCGATGCGTGTCGTCGGCGTCCACCAGGGGCTCGCCCCGGTCCTGGACGTCGTGCGGGATCCGCGCTGGGGCCGTACCGAGGAGGCGATCGGCGAGGATCCGTACCTCGTCGGCACCATCGGCACAGCCTATGTGCGAGGCCTGGAATCGGCCGGGATCGTCGCCACACTCAAGCACTTCGCCGGGTACTCGGCCTCGCGCGCCGCCCGCAACCACGCGCCCGCCTCGCTCGGCTCCCGGGAGCTGGCGGACGTGATCCTGCCGCCGTTCGAGATGGCACTGCGCGACGGCGGCGCCCGCTCCGTGATGCCCGCCTACAACGACATCGACGGCCTGCCCGCCCACGCCCACACGCAGCTGCTCACGCAACTCCTGCGCAGGCAGTGGCAGTTCACCGGAACCGTGGTCTCGGACTACTACGGAGTCTCGCTCCTCGAGGAGGCGCACCGGATCGCCGACGGGCAGGGCGACGCCGCACGGCTCGCCCTCGCGGCCGGTGTCGACGTGGAGCTGCCGGCGGCCCGCTGCTTCAACCCCGCTGACCCGCTCCCCGAGGACCTGCTCGACCGGGCCGTGCTGCGTGTCCTCACGCAGAAGTGCGAACTGGGGCTGCTCGACCCCGACCGGGAGCCCGTCGCGGGCGGAGGGACCGTCGACCTGAACCCCCCGCACATGCGGGAGCTGGCGCGGAAGGTCGCCGAGGAGTCGGTGGTCCTGCTCGCCAACGACTCCGCGGTGCTGCCACTGAGTGACGGGCCGCGCATCGCCGTCGTCGGGGCGCTCGCCGACGAACAGGCCGCCATGCTCGGCTGCTACACGTTCCCCCGGCACGTGGGCGTGCACCATCCCGAACTGGCCACAGGTGTCGAGGTGCCGACGCTCGACGAGGCGTTGCGCGTCGAGTTCCCGCACGCCGTGTTCGTCGACGATCCGACGACGGCCGACGTCTGCCTCGCCGTGGTCGGGGACCGGTCGGGTCTGTTCGGGCGCGGCTCGTCGGGCGAGGGCTGCGACGCCGAGGACCTGCAACTGCCGTACGGGCAGGGCGAGGTGATGGACGAGGCGATGGCCTTTGGCGTGCCGGTCGTCATCGTCGTACTCAGCGGAAGGCCCTACGCACTCGGCCGCTGGGCGGACCGGGCCGCCGCCGTCGTCCAGGCGTTCTTCCCCGGGCAGGAGGGTGGTGGCGCCGTCGCGGGCGTCCTCTCCGGCCGTGTCGACCCCTCCGGGCGCCTGCCCATCGGGGTGCCGCGCAGCCCCGGCGGCCAGCCCGCGCCGTACCTCGCCCCGCCGCTCGGCCGGCACGGCTTCCCCAGCGCCGTGGACCCGACACCCCTGTATCCGTTCGGGCACGGCCTGTCGTACACCACGTTCAACTGGGGCCAACCGGTGTGCGAAGCCCCGGAGTTCACGACCGACGGCGAGACCACGCTGCGCCTGACCGTCCGCAACACCGGTGACCGTCCCGGAACCGAAGTCGTCCAGCTCTATCTGCACGACCCGGTCGGCACCGTCGCCCGCCCCGAGGTCCGGCTCGTCGGTTACGCCCGGGTCCCGCTGGAGCCCGGTGCCGCGGCCGAGGTGCACGCCACGTTCCCCGCCGACCTCGCCGCGTACACCGGCGCCGACGGCCGTCGCGTCGTCGAACCCGGCGCCCTCGAACTGCGCGTCGCCGCCTCCAGCGCCCGGACCCACCACACCGTGCCGCTCACCCTGACCGGACCGGTGCGCGAGGTCGGGCACGAGCGCCGGATGTGGTGCGAGACGCGCGTCAAGTAGCCCGCGCCTGGCCCGGCAGCACGGCCGATCCTCCGCTGGCGACGGTGCATCAGCCGTTCAGTGAAATGGCCGCCTCCGCGACCGAGTTGGCCCTCGCACTCGGCCGCGGCGAGAGGGTGCCGCAGCGTGGCCTGGAGATCGCCACGCGACTCGTGGTCCGCCGGAGCAGGGCCCTCCGGTTGGCTGAGAACAGCGCCACCAGGGGACCAAGTCCCCAGCTCAGCGTAGGTGTTGAAAGTGTCGCGTAAGACTTTCGGTGAAAGGCCGAAAATGTTGCGCGCACGGCATTGACCGGGCTCCGTCAAGCGCCCCATTATTCCTACGTCCGACGATCCGTCCGTCGTTCGGTATGCCGACCAAGCCTCGGGCTGGTCCGGCCTGGACCGGACAGTCGGCCACCTCCCCGCATCACCCCATGCGCACCAGTCGAGCCGCTATGGAGTTACCCATGCCCTTGACGCATCGTCTCCGCCCCCGTCCCCATCGCCGCCACGCTTATGTGGCCCTGCTCATCGCCCTGCTGGCAGCGTTCTTGGCCGTGCCCGCCGAGGGAGCGACACCGGCGGGCACCCCCCGGCAGGACCTGCCGGGCAGTTTCCGATGGTCTTCCACGGGACCGGTGATCTCACCCCAGCAGGACGGCAGCAACTCCGTCGCCGTCAAGGACCCCTCGGTGGTCCAGGGCAAGGACGGCAAGTGGCACGTCTTCATGACCACCGCCGCGAGAACCTCCGGCGACTGGAGCCTGGCGCAGACCAGCTTCTCCGACTGGTCCCAGGCTGCCGCCGCGAAGCAGACCCACCTGGAGACCGCTTCCAAGATCGGCCCCGGCTACCGGGCCGCCCCGCACGCCTTCTACTTCGCCCCCAAGGACGAGTGGTACCTCGTCTACCAGACCGGTCTGCCGTCGTACTCCACCACCAAGAACATCAACGATCCGACCAGCTGGTCCGCGCCGAAGAACCTCATGAGCAGCATGCCCGACGTCGTCCGGGAGAACATCGGCAACGGCAACTGGCTCGACTTCTACGTGATCTGCGACGACGCGAAGTGCTACCTGTTCTCCGCCGACGACAACGGACACGTGTACCGGTCCGAGACCACCGTCGCCAACTTCCCGAACGGCTTCGGCAACACCCGGATCGTGCTCCAGGACTCCCGCTTCGCGCTCTTCGAAGGAGGCGCGGTCTACCGCGTCAAGGGCACCGACACCTACCTGCTGATGTGGGAGGCCATCGGCAGCGACGGCAACCGGTACTACCGCTCCTTCACCTCCAAGGGTCTGACCGGCACGTGGCAGCCGCTCGCCGCCACCGAAGCCAACCCCTTCGCCCGCTCCACCAACGTCACCTTCCCCGGCGGCGCCTGGACGAAGGACATCAGTCACGGCGAGCTGCTCCGCGCCACCAACGACCAGACGATGACCATCGACCCCTGCCGGCTCCGGCTCCTCTATCAGGGCCGGGACCCCAACTCCAGTGGCGATTACTCGCAGTTGCCCTACCGGCTCGGCCTGGCCACCCAGACCAACTCCATCTGCTGAGGCCTCCCTGTCCCCCCACGCAAGGAGTCACACATGTCGTTCAGCCGGCGCACCTTCCTCGGCCTGACCGCGGCCGCGACAGCGGGGCTGGGTACCCGGAGCGCGCCGGTTCAACTGGAGCCGTGGCGCCCGCTCAACTCCGATTCCTACGCCTCGCAGACCCACGCGATGGCCTCCGCCGGTTTCATCTGCCCCGCCCCTCGTTCTCCGACAACACCAACCTCGGCTCCGTCCATGGAGGCGAATGGTCGAAGGACGTCTCCGAGGCCCTGGCCCGGCGGGCGTACGACGAACTGCCCGCGCCCAAGGCGTTCCTCACCCACGTCGGCGCGGACCACGCCGCGTACCTGAATCCGGGGCTCCCCACCACCGATCGCACCACGCAATCCCCATCCACCCCACGAGGAGAGAACATGAACCCGTTGAAACGGCTCGGCTGTCGCCGAGCCGCAGTCCTGGGCCTGCTGGCCGCGACCGTCCTGGTGACACCCGGGACCGCGACAGGCGCGCCCGACCCCACGATCCAGGCATCCACCCTGGGCGCCCAGGCGGCCCAGTCCGGCCGCTACTTCGGAACCGCCGTGGCCGCCGGAAAGCTCGGGGACGGCACGTACACCGGCATCCTGGGCCGAGAGTTCAACTCGGTCACGCCCGAGAACGAGATGAAGTGGGACGCGACCGAGCCGTCCCGCGGTGCGTTCAACTTCGGCCCTGCCGACCAGATCGTCAACGGCGCCACGGCACGCGGCCAGAAGCTGCGCGGCCACACCCTGGTCTGGCACTCCCAACTGCCCGGCTGGGTCAGTTCCATCAGGGACGCGAACACCCTGCGGGGCGTGATGAACAACCACATCAGCACCGTGATGAACCGCTACAAGGGCAAGATCCACTCCTGGGACGTGGTGAACGAGGCGTTCGCCGACGGCACCAGCGGCCAGCTTCGCAGCTCGGTCTTCCGGGACGTGCTCGGCGACGGCTTCATCGAGCAGGCGTTCCGGACCGCCCGGTCCACCGACCCGTCGGCCAAGCTCTGCTACAACGACTACAACATCGAGGACTGGAACGCCGCGAAGACCCAGGGCGCCTACCGCATGGTGCGCGACTTCAAGGCGCGGGGCGTACCCATCGACTGCATCGGCCTCCAGGCCCACTTCGGCGCCGGCGGCCCGCCCGCCAGCTTCCAGACGACGCTGGCGAACTTCGCCGCCCTCGGCGTGGACGTACAGATCACCGAACTGGACATCGCGCAGGCCTCGCCGACCGCGTACGCGAACACGGTCAGGGCCTGCATGAACGTCGCACGCTGCACCGGCATCACTGTCTGGGGCATCCGCGACAGCGACTCCTGGCGCGCTGCGGAGAATCCGCTGCTCTTCGACCGCAGCGGCAACAAGAAGGCGGCGTACAACGCGGTCCTGACGACACTGGGCGGCACGCCCGCCACCACCCGCGGCGCTCCCTGACCCAGACCAACTCGACCCGCTGACCGACTCTGCCGTGGGGAGCGCTTCCTGTGGGAGCGCTCTCCTGGCTGCCGCTGGCACTCGCCGCCGCACCGTCCGCCCACGCGGCCGACCCGACGACCATGACCGACGGGTTCTACGTCGTGGACACCAGCCGCCACGGCAATGGTTCCAACGGCCAGTGGTGCGATCCCTCAGGAATGATCTACGGCTACTGATCCGGAAACAAATCGGGCGCGGTTTCGATGATGCCGAGCTGTTTTCAGTCGGACTTCTCAACCGCGCTTTGAAACAGCATCGATTCCAGCCTGCCACATTTCATGGTTCCCACATTCTGCCGTGATCTCGGCCGTCGCCTGAGCCGCGGTGAAGAAGTCATCGACCACCGGCGAGGTGCGCGATTCCGCTGCCGCGAGGCACACCTGATCGGGCGCCAGGTCCGGGATGGGCACATAGACGACTTCCGGATGTGAGGAGAACACGGCCGCCGAACGGGCCAGGAAGGAGACGCCCCGGCCGGCCGCGACATGCTCGAGCGTCTCGTCCACCCCGCGCACCACATACCCGGCGTTGGGGTGCGGGCGCCGGGTGGGCTGCGTGCTCGGGTCGGCATGCCAGACCAGCGGTTCGCCGGCCAGGTCGGCCTCGGTGACCTCCTCCTTGCCGGCCAACCGGTGGCCGGCGGGGAGCACCGCCACCCTCGGCTCGGTGTACAGCGGGGTGACGCGCAGGCCGGCCTCGTCGATGGGCAGCCGCACATAGGCGACGTCGATGCGGCCGTCGAGCAGCATCGGGGCCTGGTCGTCCCCTTCGATCCGCTGCACGTCCACGATCACGTCCGGGTGCCGGGCCTCGAACGCCCGCGCCGCCGGGATGACCGGGATGCCGGCCCGGAAACCGACCGTCAGCCGCCGGCTGCCGCGGGCGGCGACGGACACCCGGCGACGGGCCGCGTGCGCGGAGGCGAGCAGCGGGCCGGCATCGTCCAGCAGTTGCCGGCCCGCGTCGGTCAGCGCTACGCCGTGGCGATCCCTGGTGAACAGCGTGGCGCCGAGATCCTTTTCGAGCGCGCGGATCTGCCGACTGAGCACCGGCTGCGCGATATGCAGCTCGTCGGCGGCGCGGCCGAAGTGCAACTGGTCGGCCACGGCGACGAAGTAACGCAGTTTGCGCAGGTCCAGATCCATGGCGCCCCCAGTTCGGTGATGCCTTCAAGGTATCACCACGGCTAAAAGAAGTCTTGGACGCCTACTCAGGCCAATGACAACCTGAATAGGTACCGAGCTGAATTGGTACCTAGGGGGCCGAAGTGAATTCAGCACAAGAATTCCATATCGAAACTGACAACAGGAAGAGAGAGCACACCTCATGAGCAGCATCACTCTCATCGGCACGGGGAACATGGCCCGGACCATCGGCACGCTCGCAGTGGCGGGCGGCAACACGGTCGAGGTCATGGGACGCGATCAGTCCAAGGCCGATGACCTGGCCAAGGCTCTGGGCGGCGGCACGACGGCGGGCAAGTGGGGCGCCGTCCCGGCCGGGGACATCGTCATCACGGCCCTGTTGTACGACGGTGTCGTTCCGGTCGTCACCTGGTACGGAGACGCTCTCGCGGGCAAGGTCATCGTCGACATCAGCAACCCCTTCAACGCCACGTTCGACGGACTGGCCCACGGCGAGGAGACCTCGATCGCGGGGGAAGTCGCCAAGGTTGCCCCGGCGGGCGCCGGCGTGGTGAAGGCGTTCAACACCATCTTCGGCAATGTCCTGGAGAAGGGGCGGCCCAACGTCTTCATCGCTGGCGACCATACGCAGGCCAAGGCGGATGTGGCGGCATTCGTCGAGAGCCTCGGGCTGCGCCCGCTGGACGTCGGCGGCCTGAAAATGGCGCACTGGCTGGAAGGAATGGGCTTGGTCACGGTGAGCCTCGCCCGCAACGGGGTCGGCCACTGGGACTTCGCCCTCGGCGTCGACGAGTTCACCGGCTGAGCCCTCTGACACGGGTTGACGGATCACCGACTCGCTGATGTCGGATCTCAAGTCCGGGTCTCGCCCTTGAGCCAGTCCGGTGTGCGGAATCCTCCGCCGCCGTACATCGGGAGCTGCACCGACTCGCCGTAGCGGGCGAGTTGGCTCCAGGGGCGGTTGATGCCCGCGGAGCCGTAGCTGCGTACCCGGGTGACGGTGTCGAGGTCGAGAACGTCGACGAGGATCTCCTCTCCGGGGCCGGCCTGCTGGCGCACGATGCCCTCTGGGTCGACGACGGCGCTCTGTCCGACCCCGGCCGGGTCGCCGGCGTTGACGTTGACGACGTAGACCTGGTTGGTCCAGGCGTTGGTGCGCGCACAGACCAGTTCCATCTCCCGGTCGCGGGTGGGGGTGAGGGTGGGCTGGATGACGATCTCCGCGCCCATCCAGGCGAGTTGGCGCACCGTTTCGGGGAACGACCCGTCGTAGCAGATGGCCAGGCCCACCCTGCCCACGCCGGGGATGTCGAAGACGGTGAACTCGTGACCAGGGGTGGTCTTCTCGTACGGCTGCCAGGGGAAGACCTTGCGGTAGTGGGCGGCGATCTCACCCTCCGGTGAGACGGCCAGGGCGGTGTTGTAGACGTGCCCGTCATCGGCGCGCTCGTACACGCTGCCCGGGACGAGCCACAGGCCGGTCTCCACGGCCAGGGCGCAGATCCGGTCGGTGAGCGGACCCGGGATCGCGACGGCGGCTTGCTCCATCCAGTCGTCGGCGGCCGGCTGGAGCAGCGCGCCTTCCGCGGCGAGCAGCAGCTCGGGAGCGATGACGAGTTGCACGTGGGGGAACAGGGCGCGGGTGGTGCGGACCTGGTCGGCGAAGCGCTGCCAGCTTGCCTCCAGGTCGTGGGGTACGGGGGTGGTCTGCAGGGCGGCGATGGCGAGCGTGCGCATGGTGTGTCAGTCCTCGGTGATGGTGAGTTCGGCCACCGTGGTGCGGCCGTCGCGGAAGAAGCGGTGAAAGCGGGTGCGGGCCACGGCCAGGGCCAGGGTTCCGCAGGCGATGGAGCCGGCGCCGAGGAGGAAGACTCCGCCGATGCCGTGGAAGGAGGTGCTGCCGTAGGCCGGGTCGTACATGTCGTGGGCGCTGCGGGCGAAGGCGGCCAGCATCATCAGCCCGCCGAGCAGGGGCAGGATCCCGCGCAGGAACAGGTCGCGGAGCGAGTTGCGCAGCCGCCCGCGGAAGTACCAGACGCAGGCGAGCGCGGTGGTGCCGTAATAGCAGGCGATCAGCAGCCCGATGCACAAGATGGCGTCGCCGAGGAAGTCAGCGGAGACGAGCGTGAGCAGGACGAGCAGACCGGCGGCCGTCGCGCCGATGAAGAGGGTTCCGAAGCCGGGGGTGCGGTGCCGGGGATGGACGCGGGCGAAGGCGGCCGGCAGAGCGCCGTGGGCGGCCATGGACAGGGTGCCGCGGGAGGAGCCGACGAGGCTGGTGAGCAGGGCGGAGACCGCGGACACGCAGACGGCCAGCTGCATCACCTTGGCCGCCGCTGTGCCGAGGACCGGTGGGGCGAGGGTCGACAGGACGTCGGCGGCGTTGTCGGGATTGCCGAGCCCGGTGCCGCCGGTGCCGATGCCGGCGAAGCTGATCGCCGCGAAGGCGGTGAACAGGTAGGTCGCAAGGAGTACGAGGGTGGAGATGACGGCGGCCTGGCCCGCGACGCGCTCCCCGTCGCGCGTCTCCTCGTTCGCGGTGATGAGCGCGTCCCAGCCCCAGTAGATGAACAGGCACAGCATCACCGCCTCGGCGAAGGGGCCGAAGCCGTCGAAGGCGAAGGGGTTGAGCCAGCTCAGGGACGGGGTGACGGCGCCGTGGCGGGCGAAGGCGGCGGCCCCGAAACCGAGCAGGGCGGTCAACTGCAGTCCGAGCAGTACGTACTGGACGGACGCCGCGAGATGCAGGCCCCGGTAGGCGATCGAGGTGACCGCCGCGAGCAGGGCCACCGCGGTGATCGTCACGGCCGTGCTGCTGCCGGCGAGGGAGTGCAGGCCGAGCAGTTGGAGCAGGTACGTGGCACCGACCTGGGAGAGGGCTGTCATCGCGATGAGCGTGGCGACCTGCACCACCCAGCCGCCGGTGAGCCAGCCGGTCAGCGGGCCGAACGCCCGCGTGGTCCAGACGAAGGTGGTGCCGCAGTCCGGCATCTCGCGGTTCAACTCGCGGAAGGCGAACGCGGTGAGCAGGATCGGGACGAAGCCGAGCAGCAGTGCGGCCGGCGCGAGGTTCCCGACGGTCAGGGTCACGAAGCCGAGGGTGATGGCGATGCTGTAGGCCGGGGCGACGCAGGACAGCCCGAGAGTGACGGACGCGAGCAGGCCCACCGAGCCCCCGCGCAGCCCCTTGCCCGTGGCGGACGCGGGCCCCGTTCCGGCCTCGGCGTCGGTTGGGTCGGGCATGGTGCCTCCGTGGGCCGCAGGTTTGTTAAACGCAGATTTAAGACGTGGCCCGCTGGATCGTCAATAGCCATCGAGCTATCGTTAAATTTCGATGCAACAGGGCTGAAGAGGAGTTGGGCGTGGCCGCCAGGAAGGGCAGTAGCAAGGAGGCCCGCCGGGCCGAGCTGGGCAAGGCCGTGGAGCGCGCTCTGGTGGCGCGGGGTCTTGAGGGGCTGCGGCTGCGCGATGTCGCGGAGGAGGCGGGGGTCACGCCCGCCGCGGTGCTCTACTACGGCGACCTGGACGCCCTGGTTCACGTGACCTACCAGCAGGCCATCGAGCGCTACAGCCAGCAACGCGAAGAGGCCGCGCACCACTTCGCCGACGCCCGGGACCAACTCGGAGCCTGTATCGACAAGGGGGTCGCCAGTGGGCCCGACGACGCGCTGACGCGGCTGCTCTTCGAGTACTGGCCGCGCTGCCTGCGCGACGCCAAGGCCGCGGCCCTCGACAGTGCGCTGACGGAGCGTCAGATCGCCGTCTACTCAGGGATCCTGGTCCTGGGGCAGGCTCAGGGGCACTTCACCCTGCCGGACCCGCCGCGCCTGCTCGCCGCCAGCTTCGTCGCCATGGAGGACGGCTACCAGATGGAAGTCCTCGCCGGCCGCCGCACCCGCGCCGAAGTGATCACCGCCCTGCGTGCCTACGCTCGCGCGGTCACGGGCCATGACGTGGCAGGCCGCGCCTGAGGCCGCGGAACGCAGTGACTGAGTTCATCGCGTATGAGTAGCCGCAGGAGGTCTGTCGGAAGGAGCACCATACGGGGCGCCCCGGGGCCTTCGTCCTCTGCTCAAACCGCTAACCTCCGTACGCATGACCGATATTGAAACGCGCGACCGGTTCGCGGGTGAGCTCGCGAGACCGCCGGCTCGTCGCGTCCTGTGGCTTGCCGCGGGTGGCACCGCGGCCTTACTTTTCGCCGACCTCGCCACGCGCGCCTACAACCATTACGACCCGATACCGGGCGTCCGCAGGCTGGTGAACGTCGACGTCGAGGCCAACCTGGCCACCTGGTGGAACAGCACGCTGCTGCTGGCCGTGGCGGGCATGGCGCTGACCGCCGCGCTGCTCAGCGGGCGCGACGCGCGCCCCGGGCGGCTGTCCTGGCTGGGTCTTGTCGGCGCGACCGCACTGCTCAGCGTCGACGAGACGGTCTCGTTGCACGAGCGCCTCGGCGAGGTCGGCCGGTCGTGGAAGGAGTGGGCCGGGGGCTCACTTCCCACGCACGCCTGGGTGCTGCCCGGCGCGGTGCTCGCGGGGGCGGGCACTGTCTGCGCCGTGCTGTGGGCGCGCAAGCTCCCGCGCGACCTGCGGCGAGGGCTCCTTGCCGCACTGGGGGTGTATCTGGGCGGGGCGCTGCTGACCGAGGCGTTCAACGGCTGGGCGCACGCGCACGGTCACAGCACCGTGCTGATGCTGGGAACGATCGTGGAGGAGGGTTTGGAGATGAGCGGCTGCCTGGTCGCCCTCGCCGTCCTCGGTCGGTACGTGGTGCTTGAGGCTGACCCGGAGTCCGGGCGCGCGGCGGTCCGGCTGCGGGACGGCTAGGCCGGACGGCGTGACCGGACGGCGGCTGACCCGCCAGACGTGGAGCGTCCAGAAGTGGTCACCGGGCTGACGTGGTGTCGGGGCGCGTCGCCCGGGGGGCGGGGCGGGCTGCCGGAGGGGAGACAGCCCGCGCGCCTACTTGGGGTCGCGGTTGAACTGCGCCGTCGACCAGCGGTAGCCGAGTGCGATCAGGGCGACGCACCAGGCGATGGCGATCCAGCCGTTGTTGCCGATCTCGGTGCCGAGGAGGAGGCCTCGCAGGGTCTCGATGGCCGGGGTGAAGGGCTGGTACTCGGCGATCGGCCGGAACCAGCCCGGCATCGTGTCCGCCGGAATGAAGGCGCTGGAGATGAGCGGCAGGAGGATCAGCGGCATGGCCATGTTGCCGGCCGCCTCGGGGTTCGGACTGGCCGCCCCCATGCCGACCGCGATCCAGGTGAGTGCCAGGGCGAACAGGGTGATCAGCCCGAACGCCGCCAGCCACTCCAGTGCCGTGGCGTCCGTGGACCGGAAGCCCATCGCCGCCCCGACGGCGCCGACGAGGACCACGCTCATCACGCACTGCAGCACGCCGCCGACGACATGCCCGACGAGCAGGGCGCCCCGGTACATCGCCATCGTGCGGAAGCGGGCGGTGAGGCCCTGGGTCATGTCCACGCAGACGGACACGGAGGCCCCGATCACGGTGCTGCCGACGGTCATCAGGAGCAGGCCGGGGACGATGTAGGCGATGTAGTCGGAGCGGTCCGCGCCGCCGCCTCCGATACCCGCGCTCATCACGTCGCCGAAGATGTAGACGAAGAGCAGCAGCATCATGATCGGCGTGAGCAGCAGGTTCAGGGTTCCGGACGGGTAGCGCCACGCGTGCAGCAGATTGCGGCGCAGCATCGTGTTCGAGTCGCGGACGGCGAGGGCGAGGGAGCTCATCGGACGTTCTCCTTGGTCTTGTTGGGGATGTCGGCCGGGCCGGTCAGGGCGAAGAACACGTCGTCCAGGTCGGGGGTGTGCACGGTCAGTTCGTCGGCCTCGATGCCCTCTGAATCGAGCCGGTCGAGGATGGAGCGCAGCTTGCGCTGGCTGCCGTCGCTGCGGATCTGGAGCGCGAGCGCCTCGTCGTCCGTGGTGACTTCGCGCAGTGCGGAGGCGGCGGATTTGTAGGCGGCCGGGTCGGTGAAGCGGAGGCGGATGTGTCCGCCGGGGATGAGCCGCTTGAGCTCATCGGCCGTGCCTTCGGCTGCGATCCTGCCGTCGTTCAACACCGCGATGCGGTCGGCGAGTTCGTCTGCCTCCTCCAGGTACTGCGTGGTGAGGAAGACGGTCACCCCGCCCGAGACGAGCCCGCGGATGATGCCCCACATGGTGTGGCGGCTGCGCGGGTCGAGGCCGGTGGTGGGCTCGTCGAGGAAGATGATGCGCGGGTTGCCGACCAAGGTCATGGCGAGGTCGAGGCGGCGCTTCATGCCGCCGGAGTAGGTGGATGCGGGCTTCTTGGCGGCTTCGGTGAGGTCGAAGCGTTCCAGCAACTCGGCTGCGGCCAGCCGCCCTTCCTGCTTCGGCAGGTGGTGCAGGTCCGCCATGAGGAGCATGTTCTCCTCGCCGGTGATGAGGTTGTCGACGGCGGAGAACTGGCCGGTGACGCCGATCGCGGCCCGCACGGCCTGCGGGTCGGTCGCCAGGTCGTGGCCGCCGACGTGCAGGGTTCCGGCGTCGGCGCCGATGAGGGTGGAGAGGATCTTGACGGCGGTGGTCTTGCCGGCGCCGTTGGGGCCGAGCAGCGCGAACACGGACCCCGCCGGGATGCGCAGGTCGATGCCGTCGAGCACGGTCTTGTCGCCGTAGGACTTGCGCAGACCGACGGCGGAGATGGCGGCGGAGAGGGTGGCGGACGACGGCTGACCATCGCTCTGCCTGGGTGTGGGCATGACAGATGAAGGCATGGGGCGCTCCCGTTCGAGGCTGAGGTGCCTGGGGGTGAGTTGGTTGACGGCAATCCCTGCGCTAGTCAGCGCCACTGAGTACCGGTACACGGTAACGCTGACTACCGGTACTAAGCAAGACGGAGTAGCGGAGGCGCGGGCCGGAGGGGGAGCGCGGCGGAGGGGGAGGGTCGCAGGGGCTCAGTGCCCCGGGCCGCCGTGGTCACGGTGGCGGTGGTGCAGGGCCGAGTGGACGGCCAGGGCGAGGAGGGCGAGGACCGCGAAGAGGATCGCCAGGCCCGCCAACGCCCAGGGGCTGGGAGGCCCGCCGCTTGCCCACACCCCGAAGAGCACGGCCAGGACCAGGAAGAGCGGTGTGTAGACGTAGGTGAGCAGATGGCGCAGGCGATGGGCGCGTTGAGTGTGCAACGGGGACGCGCCGTCCTGACCATGGGCGCGCGGTCCAGGGTTCGGGAGGCCGGACGCCGTGTGCGGGTGTCCGCGGCGGCCGGGGCGTTCGCCTTTCATGGCTACCTCCAGCAGCTGAGGGCACGCGCTGCCGTTGGTTCTCGTCAAGCTCAAGGATAGTCCTGCCGGGCTGCCCCTCCGGGGTCGAACGGGACCCGGATCAGGCCGGGTGGCCGGGGGTGAGGTCGGCGACGTCGCTCAGGCGGAGCAGCTCCTGGTGCGGCGGTGGGTCGGCGCCCGCCTCCACCGGAGTGAGATGAAAGCCCACGTGATCTCCCCAGTCGGCGCGCCGCTCGACCTTGCCGACCCACCAGGCGCAGGAGTCCGCGAGCACGGGAGTCCCGCCCGTGCGCGGTTCCCACGGGATGCCGGCGAACTTGTCGACCCGGTCGCCGCACTCGCCCCCGAACAGCCGCGCCAGTTGGTGCTGTTCGCGCCCGAGGAGATGCACGCCGAGGAACGCGGAGCCAAGGGCCACTCGATACGTGTGGTTCGCCCGCGACAGCCACACCGCGAAACGGGGCGGATCAAGCGAACACTGCGAGGCGAATCCCACCAGGCAGCCCGCGGGCAGGCCGTCGGCGGCGGCCGTCACCACGTACATCGGGTAGTCGAGCCGGTCGGTGAACCCGTCCACATCCACCAAAGGGGCCACCTCTCCTGGGTCGGAAAATGCGGGGCCGCGTCTCCCATCATGCCGAGGGGCGCACCCATGTACTGGGTGCGCCCCTCGGGATCTACGCGGTCCAAGCGTCAGACCAGGTCGTCGTCCACGTCCTGGCGCTGCTGCGCGCGCGCATCGCCCGGGTTGCGCTCCTGCCGGCGGTTCTGGCCCGGCTGTGCGGGATCCTGCTCGCGCCGGCCCCGCTGTGCCGGCTCCTGGCGGCCGGGGGCCTGACGGGACGGATCGACGGACCGCTTTTGCTTGCCCATGAGTTCACTCCTCGTGAGGGCGGATTGGTTTTCTCATCGTGGCATGGGCAGTAACCCAGTGCATGTCAAGCGATTGCGTTGCGTGATGATGCCTGGTGAGGAGTGCCGACGAGGGCAGGGTTACCGCTCGGTCACCTTCCAGCGCTGGTTGGGCCCGGAGTTCGGTCTCCACGTCGTGACGGCGGCTCCGTCGTGCGTGGCCTGGCCGCCGACCTCCAGGAGTCGGCCCGTGGCCGCGTTGACCAGGGTCCATGTGCCGTCACCCGTGGTGGACATGATCCACTGGGCGGCCTTGTCGCGGGGACCGGTGTCGGGCTCGGCCACCGGCGCGCCGTCACGGACGGCCAGCCGCCTTCCTTGCGCCGCGTCGGCGAACACGTACCGCCGCTGATTTCCGGGGTCACCGCTGATCTGCCGCAGCCGCCACCGCTGGCCTGCCGTGTCCGCGGCGGTCTTGATGACGAGGCCGGTGCCGTTGTCGGCGACGGTGAGTTCCTTGCCGCTCTGGACGCCGGTCAGTTCGTACGTGTGGTCCTTCTGCAGCGGGGCGGCGTCCTTCGCGACACCGGAGACTCCCTTGACGAGGAAGGAGGTAACCGACTGTGCGGGCACCGTGAAAGTGGCCTTCTTGCCGCTGACGTCGATGGCGTCGTGCCGTTCGAGCTTGCCCTCGGCGCTGGTCACCACGGGGGTGACGGTGGCCGCGCCGCGCACGCGGCCGAACTTGGACAGGTCGACCGTGACCGTGCGCTCGGCCGCCGTGCTGTTGACGTGGACGACCGTCGCCGCGTCGCCCTTCCGGGACACGGCGGCGGCGCTCGACGTGTCGTCGACCTTGACGAGCCGGTCGCCGGGCTTGATGAAGTGGGTGAAGTTGCGGGCCGTGTCGAACTTCGTGTTCGTACGGATGGGGCAGGTCTCCAGGGTGTCCTTGGAGGTGCAGCTGAACGGCAGCTGGATGCTGCCCCAGTTGCCGCCCTTGGCGGACTCGCCGCCGGGCTTCATGTTGTCGTAGTCCTCCACAGGCTGCCAGAACACCCAGGCCTTCGGCTCCAGTTCACGCAGGTCGTCGACCATCCGCTGGGCCATGCCGAGGCCCGGCCGCATGTCGTCGAAGTCCTGGCCGTCGCCCCAGTCGCCCTCGACCTCGCTCATCCACAGCGGCTTGTCCGCCGCCTTGGCCAAGTCGCGGACGCTGGTGCGTCCTTCGGTGCCGTAGGTGTGGACGTTCATCTGGCTGACGGCGTCCCTGACCTCCTGGGGGTAGGAGTTCCAGTTCCGCGTGAAGGTGGTGGGGTTGGTCTCGTCCATCGCGGAGATCTTCGCTCCGGTCCCGGACTTCTTGAGGGCCGGGTCGAGGGCGCGGATCACCTTCTGCTGGAGCTCGGGGCCGATATGGGCTCCCTCCTGGCGGCCGCCGACCGGCTCGCCGTCCGCTCCCAGGCGGGTGCCCCAGTAGTCCGTGTTCGGTTCGTTGAACGGATCGAGGGTGTCGACCTTGATGCCGTGGGACTTCTCAAGACGCTCGGTCGCGCCCACCAGGTAGGAGGCGAAGTCGTCGACGGACTCGGTCTTGAGCTGGTCGTCGCTCGCGTCGAAGCCGCCCGAGACATAACCGCTCTCGGTCATGAACCACGGCGGCGAGTTGCTGAACGTCTCCCAGTGGTCGACGTCGTCCTTGATCCGGTCGACCCACCAGCGCTGGGTGGCGTCGGCCTTCGGGTTCCAGGCGGCCGGGTCCGTGGCGCTCCACCAGTCGGTGTCCTCGCGGGTGGTGCCCGCCGGGGCCTTCCACCAGCCCTCGACCGCGCCCCCGGGGCGCAGATAGTCCTTGACGTCGGGGGCGTTGCCGCCTCCGATGTTGTAGCGGGCGATGTTCAGGGCCAGGCCGTCGTCGCCGAAGAGGAGCCCGGCCAGCTTCTCGCGTATCTCCTGGGGATAGTCGCCGGTGGCGTTGGCGAACCAGACCAGGCTCGTGCCCCAGCCCTCGAACTTCTCGTGCTGGTAGGAGGGATCGGGCCGGACGGTGACGGCGTCGGATGCCGCGGCGGCCGACTGCGGCGGGGCGGTGACCAGGGCCGCCCCGGTGGCCAGGGCGGTGATGCCGACGATGCCGAGGAGCCGCCTCGTGCGGGTTCTCGTGCGGGTGCGGGGTGCCAACGTGTGCTCCCAACTCAGGGTGCGCTGCGGAGCCGTGTCGCCCTGCACACGGGCAGGACGGCACGGCTCTGGGACGGGTGGCGCTGTACAGGAGGGGGTGGAGGTGTCAGGGGTTGGTCTGGCGCAGGACCGCGACGCCCCTGGGCGGCAGGACGAGCCCGCCGTCGGCGTCCCGGGTTCCGCCTACGAGGACGTCTCCGGTCAGTCCGGGCAGGGGCACGGTGCCGTCCGTCCGGTTGACCAGGAACAGGTAGCGGCTTTCGGTATCACGGCGTACGGCCAGCTCGACGCGTCCCCGTGCGGGGGCGGGCAGTTCGCTCTCGACACCCGCGCCCGCGAGGAGCCGCGGCAGCAGGGTGGCGAGGCCGTCCGTGCCGAGCCGGGTGGAGACGTACGCCGCCGAACCCCGCCCCGCCGCCCGGCGGGTGACGGCGGGCCGCTCGGCGTACGCGCCGGTGCGGTACCGGGCGAGGATCTCCACCTCCGGTCCCGTGACGGTGATCCGGTCGGTCCAGACCGTGCCCGTGGTGGCGTTGTCCAGCTCGACCGCGTCGTCGTCGAGCAGCGGCCCGAACTCCTCGACGCGGATGCCGAGCAGATCACGCAGCGCTCCTGGATAGCCGCCGAGCCAGATGTGGTCGTTCTCGTCGACGATGCCGGAGAAGTAGGTCGTGATCAGATGGCCGCCGCCCTCGGCATAGCGCGTGAGGTCCTTGGCCAGCGCCTCGGGGACCACGTGCAGCACGGGCGCGATCAGGACGTCGTACGGGGCGAGTTCGGTCCGCTTGGTGACCACGTCGGCGCGGATGCCGAGCGCCAGGAGCGCGGAGTACCAGTCCAGGGCCTCCTGGTGGTAGTCGAGCCGGGAGGTGGGATGCGAGTCCTGCTCGCTGGCCCACCACGAGTCCCAGTCGAAGAGGACGGCCACACGCGCCGGTTCGCGCACGGAACCCGCGACGGGCGCCAGCGCCTTGAGCGTCCGCCCCAGACCGGTCACCGCACGGAAAAGATCACTGTCGGCTCCGGCGTGCGGCACCATCGCCGAGTGGTACTTCTCGGCCCCTGCCGCCGACTGGCGCCACTGGAAGAAGCACACGGCGTCGGCGCCGTGCGCGACGTGCAGCAGGGAGTCGCGGGCCAGGTCGCCCTCGCGCTTGGCCAGGTTGACGGGCTGCCAATTCACGGCACTGGTGGAGTGCTCCATGAGGAACCACGGGCGGTGGCCCGCGAGGGAGCTGGTGAGGCTGGCGGAGAAGGACAGTTCGTCCCTGGCCTGCGGCCCCGGCACGACGTAGTGGTCGTTCGAGACGAAGTCGATCTCGCCCGCCCAGTCGGCGTAGTCCATGCCCTTGGTGCCACCCATCACCATGAAGTTCGTGGTGACGGGCACCTCCGGTGTGAGCGCGCGCAGGACGTCCCGCTCCGCCCGCAAATGGTCCTTCAGCGCGTCCGACGAGAACCGCTTGAAGTCCAGCTGCTGGGTGGGGTTGGGGTGCGACGCCGCGAGACGCGGCGGCAGGATCTGCTCCCAGTCGCTGTAGCGCTGCGCCCAAAAAGCCGTTCCCCAGGCGTGGTTGAGGCCGTCGAGGGTGGTGTACCGGGCGCGCAGCCAGTCACGGAAGGCGCGGGCCGCGTCGTCGGAGTAGTCGTAGATGTTGTGGCAGCCCAGCTCGTTCGAGACGTGCCAGGCCACCAGGGCCGGGTGGTCGGCGTAGCGCAGGGCCATCTCGCGCACCAGGCGCAGCGCGTGCTCGCGGAAGACGGGCGAGGTGGGCCGCCAGTGCTGCCGCGCCCCCGGCCACACCGTCTCACCGGCGGCGGTCACCGGAAGGATCTCCAGGTGCGCCGCGGTGAGCCAGGGCGGCGGGGACGCGGTGGCGGTGGCCAGGTCGACCCCGATGCCGCCCGCGTGCAGCAGGTCCATGACCTCGTCGAGCCACGCGAAGTCCCAGGTGTCCTTGGCCGGTTGGATGCGGGCCCAGGAGAAGATCCCCACGGAGACGATGTTGACGCCGGCCTCGCGCATCAGCCGGACGTCCTCCTCCCAGACGGCGCGCGGCCACTGCTCGGGGTTGTAGTCGGCGCCGTACGCGAGACGGTCAGTGGCGTCACCGTCCGGTCCGCGCAGGAGCCGGGACGGGAGGGTGGGGGGCATGGTGGTCCTTCCGGTGTGGTGCTCGGGATTGTTCGAGCCGTGCGGTGCGGTCGGCCGCGTCACTTCTGGACGCTGAAGCCCTGCTCGGTGCCGTACTTGACGGAGGCGTCCTGCCAGGACTTCAGGCCCTCGGACAGGGGAGTGCCCGAGACGTAGGCCTTGCCCGCGGTGTCGTTGAAGACCGAGTTGGCGTACACCTGGTAGGGCAGGTACTTCCAGTCGTCGGCGACGTTCGCCGCGGACTCGGCGAAGACCTTGTTGGCCTTCTGGCCGCCGAAGTAGGGGAACTCGGTGTCCTGGAACGCCTTGGACTTCAGGTCCTTGGTGGTCGCGGGGAAGGCGCCCTCCGAGATGCGGGTCTGCACGCCCTTGCCGGAGTTGGCGTACTCGACGAAGGCGTACGCGAGTTCCTTGTTCTTGCCGAGCTCCGGCAGGGCCAGGGAGCTGCCGCCGTTCTCGGCGCTCGCCTCGGCGCCCGCGGTCCACTGCGGCAGCGGCGCCGCGCGCCAGTCGCCGGCGGCCTCCTTCACGCCGGAGGCGAAGTTGGCGGGCATCCAGGCGCCGGTGGGCAGCGTCGCGATGGTGCCGTCGCCGAACGCCTTGTACCACTCGTCGGTCCACGGGTTGATCTGCGCGACCAGCTTCTCGTCGATCAGCTTCTGCCAGGTCTCGGTGTAGGTCCGGGCGCCCTTGTCGGAGAAGTCGATGCCCACCTTGGTGCCGTCGACCTTGTAGGGGCGCGAACCCGCCTGCCACAGCAGGCTGGTGGTCAGACCCGCCTCTCCGGTGTCGCTGGTGATGTACGCCTTGGGGTCGGCCTTGTGCAGCTTGCGGGCGGCCTGGAGGTACTCGTCCCAGGTCGTCGGCACCTTGATCTTGTGCTTGTCGAAGACCTTCTTGTTGTAGAAGAGGGCCATGGGGCCGGAGTCCATCGGCAGGGCGTAGACGCCGTCACCGGACTTCACCGCGTTCCACGGGCCCGGCGAGTAGGAGTCCTTGAGCCTGTCCGCACCGAAGGGCGTCAGGTCGGTGATGGACTTGGTCAGGGCGTACTGGCTCAGCGCGTAGTACTCGACCTGCGCGACGTCGGGGACGCCCTTCTTCGCCGAGATCGCGTTCTGCAGGGCCGTGTACTGGTCCTTGTTGGTGCCTGCGTTCACCAACTCGACGTCGACGGCGGGGTGTTCCTTCTCGAAGTCGGTGACCACCTTCTTGAGGGTGGGCTCCCACGCCCACACCTTGACCTTGCCGCCCTTCTTCAGGGCCGCCTTGATGTCCGCGGCCGAGACCTGCTTCTGGCCGGATCCGTCGTCGTCGGAGCCGCCGCAGGCGGTCGCGCCCAGGGCGAGGGCGCAGACGAGACCTATGCCGCGCAGCAGGCGGCGGGTGTTCTGGGGCATGGCGATGCTTCCACTTCTCCGTGGTCCGGCAGGGGGTGGTGGAACGGGGGTCAACTGGCGTGCGGGTGCTACTCCTTGACGCTTCCGGCGGCGAGTCCGGACTGCCAGTACCTCTGGAGCAGCAGGAACGCGGCGATCAGCGGCAGGACGGTGATCAGCGAGCCGGTGATCACCAGGTGGAAGACGGGATCGCCGCCCGCTGTCGAGGCCTGGGCGTTCCAGCTCTTGAGGCCCAGGGTCAGCGGGTACCAGTCCGGGTCCTTGAGCATGATCAGCGGCAGGAAGTAGTTGTTCCAGGTCGCGACCATCGTGAAGAGCAGGACGGTCACGGTCCCGGGCGCGAGCAGCGGCAGGGCGACCTGGAAGAAGGTGCGCAGCTCGCTCGCCCCGTCGATGCGGGCGGCCTCCATCAGCTCGGTGGGGATGGCCTCGGTGGCGAAGACCCACATCAGATAGAGCCCGAAGGGCGAGATGAGCGAGGGGATCAGGACCGCCCAGGGGGTGTCGGTCAGGCCCATCTTGCTGAACATCAGGAAGGTGGGCACCGCCAGAGCCGTACCGGGCACGGCGACGGCGCCGATGACGACGGCGAAGACCGCGCGCTTGCCGAGGAAGTCGAACTTCGCGAGGGCGTAGCCGCCGAGCACCGCGAGGAAGGTGGCGCCCCCGGCCCCGACGACGACGTACAGAAGGGTGTTCAGGAACCAGCGGGTGAAGACGCCGTCGTTGTACGTGAACGTCGCGCTGATGTTGTCCCACAGGGCGAAGTCCCCGCCGAACCACAGGCCGAACGAACCGGCGAGCCCTTCCTGGGTCTTGGTGGCGCTGACGACCAGCCACAGCAGCGGTATCAGGCTGTAGAGCAGGACGAGGCCGGTGAGCACGGTGAGCAGGACGCTGCGCCGGGGCCGGCCCGCGGTGTGCCGCCGGGGCGTGCGGACGCGGGGTGTGCGCAGGCGGGGAGGGGTGCCCGGCGCGCGGGCGGGCGCCGGGATCGTCGGGGAGGCGGTGGTGACGGGGCTGCTCGGTCCGGTCATCGGGTCACGCTCCCTTGCGCATGCCGCGCAGCTGGACGACGTAGGCGATGACCATGGTGATCAGGCCCATGACGATGGCGACCGTGGCGGAGTAGTTCTGCTGCTGACCGGAGAAGGACAGCGAGTACGTGAGGAGGTTCGGGGTGTAGTCGGTGGTGATGGCGTTGGGCGCGAGGTTCTGCAGGATGCTCGGCTCGTTGAACAGCTGGAAGCTGCCGATGATCGAGAAGATCGTCGCGATGACCAGGGCGCCGCGGATCGCGGGGAGTTTGATGGCCGTGATGACGCGGAGCTGACCGGCGCCGTCGATCTCCGCGGCCTCGTACAGGGAGTGCGGGACGACGCGGAGCGCGGAGTAGAAGATCAGCATGTTGTAGCCCACGAACTCCCAGGTGACGATGTTGCCGATGGACGCGAGGACCAGGGAGGGCGAGAGCGGGTCGGGCAGCGAGACGCCCAGGGCGTCGTTGATGTCGCCCACGAGCCCGAAGCGGGTGCCGTACATGAAGCCCCACATCAGCGAGGCGACCACGGCGGGCACGGCGTAGGGCAGGAAGACCGAGATCCGGAAGAAGTCCTTGCCGTACAGGCGGCCGCTGTCCAGGGCGAGGGCCACGAGCAGGGCGATGCCCAGCATGATCGGGACCTGGACCGCGAGGAACAGCGAGACCCGTCCCAGGGACGCCCAGAACTGGTCGTCGCTCAGGGCCTGTTGGTAGTTGTCGAGGCCCACGAAGGTGGTGCCGCCGATGAGTTGGTCACGGAAGAGGCTGAGGTAGACCGAGTAGGCGAGGGGGGCCAGGAAGACCAGGGCGAAGACCGCCACGAAGGGGCCGATGAAGCCCCAGCCCGTCCAGGAACGGCGGTTCCGTGGTGACGGTGGTGGGGCGGGAGGTCGCTCCGCGGCCCCCCGCAGGTGAAGCGTCGTCATGTCGTTCCTCGCTCGTCCTTCTCGGAGCCGGCGTCGTCACGTGCCGCGATGTTTGCGTAAACATCACGGCGTGACAAGGGGATGAGCCGAGTGCCGCAGGATGTTATGTTTACGTAAACATTCAGTGGCGGAATGTCTACACTGCCCCGATGGCGACGGTCAAGGGTCGGCCGAGAAGACTGAGAACAACGGCGAGGGAGACAGTGGAAGCAACCGAAAGCACCTCGGCGAGCGGCATCCCGGGCGAACGGACCGCGCGCCGCGGGCAGAGCGCGTCCATGGCCGACGTGGCCCGTCTCGCCGGCGTCTCCTCGCAGACCGTCTCCCGTGTCTCCAACGGGTATACGGGCGTCACCGAGGAGACCCGGCAGCAGGTGCTCGCCGCCATGAAGGAGCTCGGCTACCGGCCCAACAGCGCGGCCCGCGCCCTCAAGCGCGGCGAGTTCCGCACGATCGGCCTGATCACCTTCACCCTCTCCACCACGGGCAACGTACGCACCATCGACGCGATCGCCACCTCCGCCGCGCAGGAGGGGTACGCCGTCACCCTGCTCCCCGTCGCCGTCCCCACCCAGGACGAGGTGCGGGGCGCCTTCTCCCGCCTCGGGGAGCTCGCCGTCGACGCCGTCATCGTCATCATGGAAGTGCACCTGCTCGACGCGGCGGCCCTCTCCCTGCCGCCCCATGTCCAGGTCGTCGTGGCCGACTCGGACGCGGGCGACCGCTACACCGTGGTCGACACCGACCAGGCGGGCGGCACCCGCGACGCCGTCAAGCACCTGCTCGACCTCGGCCATCGGACCGTATGGCACCTCGCGGGACCCGAGGACTCCTATGCCGCCCAACGCCGCGCCGACGCCTGGCGGGCCACGCTGGAGGAGGCCGGACGCGTCCCGCCGCCGCTCGTGCGCGGCGACTGGTCGGCGGAGTCCGGCTACCGGGCCGGTCTCGGCATCGCCGACCGGCCGGACTGCACGGCGGTGTTCGCCGCCAACGACCAGATGGCCCTCGGCCTGCTGCGCGCCCTGCACGAGCGCGGCCGCAAGGTGCCCGAGGACGTCAGCGTCATCGGCTTCGACGACATCCCCGAGTCCGGCTCCTTCCAGCCACCCCTGACGACCGTCCACCAGGACTTCGCCGAGGTGGGGCGCCGCTGCGTCGAGGGGGTCCTGCGCCAGATGCAGCAGAGCACGCCGGAGCGCGGCACCACGCTGGTGCCCACCCGGCTCGTCCTGCGGCAGAGCACCGCCCGGCCACCTTCGCGCTGACCGCGCGCGAGAGGCGGTACCCGGGAGAGGGTGGACCCGAGGACGTCACCCGAGACCGGAGGTGCCGATGGACAGCGGCGGAGGTGCGCAGGGGCTGCGCTGCCTGGTGACCGGGGCGACCGGTTACATCGGCGGGCGGCTCGTGCCCGAGCTGCTCGACGCGGGGCACCGGGTGCGGTGCCTCGCCCGCTCGCCGGAGAAGCTGCGCGACTACCCCTGGGCAGGGCGGGCCGAGGTGGTGCGGGGCGACGCGTCCGACGCCGAGTCGGTCGCCGACGCCATGCGGGACATCGACGTCGCGTACTACCTCATCCACGCGCTCGGCACCGGATCCGGCTTCGAGAAGACGGACCGCACCACGGCCCGGATCTTCGCCGAGCAGGCCCGCGCCGCGGGCGTGCGGCGCATCGTGTACCTGGGCGGGCTCACCCCCGAGGGCATCCCGGAGAAGGACCTGTCGCCGCATCTGCGGTCACGGGCCGAGGTGGGCCGGATCCTCCTGGAGTCCGGCGTACCGACCACCGTGCTCCGGGCCGCCGTGATCATCGGTTCCGGCTCCGCGTCCTTCGAGATGCTGCGCTACCTCACCGAGCGCCTGCCGGTCATGGTCACCCCGAGCTGGGTGCGCACCCGGATCCAGCCCATCGCCGTGCGCGACGTCCTGCGCTACCTCGTGGGCAGCGCCACCATGCCCGACGACGTCAACTGCGCCTTCGACATCGGCGGGCCCGACGTCGTCACCTACCGCGACATGATGAGCCGGTACGCGACCGTGGCGAAGCTGCCCCACCGCCTCATCGTGCCGGTCCCCATGCTGACCCCGCGCCTCTCCAGCCACTGGGTCGGCCTGATCACCCCCGTACCGGCGTCGATCGCCCGTCCCCTCGCCGAATCCCTGCGCCACGAGGTCGTCTGCCACGAGCACGACATCGCCCGGTACGTTCCCGACGAGCCCGGCATCCCGATCAGCTTCGACACGGCGCTCGCCCTGGCCCTCAAGCGCGTGAAGGACGCCCAGGTCACCACCCGGTGGTCGTCCGCATCGGTACCCGGCGCCCCCAGCGACCCGCTGCCCACCGACCCCGACTGGTCGGGCGGCAGCCTCTACACCGACCGTCGGGAACAGACCGTCGACGCCTCGCCACAGGCCCTGTGGCGCGTGGTGGAGGGCGTGGGGGGCGACAACGGCTGGTACTCCTTCCCGCTGGCCTGGGCGGTGCGCGGCTGGCTCGACCGGCTCGTCGGCGGGGTCGGACTGCGGCGCGGCCGCCGTGACGCCCAGCGGCTGCGGGTGGGGGACCCGCTGGACTTCTGGCGGGTCGAGGAGATCGAACCGGGACGGCTGCTGCGGCTGCGGGCCGAGATGCGGCTGCCTGGTCTCGCCTGGCTCGAGATGTACGCGGAACAGGACGAGAAGGGCCGCACGCGCTACCGGCAGCGGGCTCTTTTCCATCCCCACGGACTTCTGGGGCATGCGTACTGGTGGAGCGTCTCGCCGTTCCACGCCCTCGTCTTCGGCGGCATGGCCCGCAACATCACACGTACGGCCGAACAGCGCACCGCCGGGACCACGAAGAAATCGTGACCCGCGGGCAATCCCGCGGCGCACCGGCTCCGAATCACCTCTGAAGGCGACCAGCGTCCAGGAGGATCACCGGGTGAACGAAGTAGCGCACATCAGCGGAGCTCCCTCCGCAGGACCCGATCTGCCCGAACTGCTGAGCCGGGTGGCCCGCGGCGACCAGCAGGCGTTCGCCTCGCTGTACGACGCGGTCTGCTCTCCCGTCCTGGGGCTCGTGCGCACGGTGCTGCGCGACCCGGCCCAGTCCGAGGAGGTCGCCCAGGAGGTGCTGGTGGAGGTGTGGCGTACGGCCGCGCGCTACCGGCAGGAGCGGGGGAGTGTCATGAACTGGGTCCTTACGATGGCGCACCGCAGAGCGGTGGACCGCGTGCGGTCCGTGCAGGCGTCGGCGGAGCGCGACCACAAGGCGGCGCTGCTCGAACGCACGCCCGCCTTCGACGAGGTGAGCGAGCAGGTGGAGAACCGCCTGGAGCGCGAACAGGTGCGCCGCTGCCTGCGCAACCTGACCGAGCTGCAGCGGCAGTCGGTGACCCTCGCCTACTACCGGGGGCTGACCTACCGGGAGGTCGGCGAGCTCCTCTCGGTGCCCCTGGGGACGGTCAAGACCCGCCTGCGCGACGGCCTGATCCGGCTGCGCGACTGCCTGGGGGTGAGCGCATGAGCGCCGCCGATCTGCACACGCTGACGGGTGCGTACGTCCTGCACGCCCTCACCGACGAGGAGCGCACGGAGTTCGAGCTGCACCTGCAGGAGTGCGAGGCCTGTGCCCAGGAGGTGAGCGAACTTGCCGCGACGGCAGGGCGGTTGGCCCGTGCCGTGTCGGCCGCCCCGCCGGCGCAGATGAAGGCCGACGTGCTGCGGCGGATCGCCACCGTCCGCCAGCTGCCGCCGCACACGCCCACACCGGCGAGGACCACCGGTGGCACGAGCCGCGGGCGACAGCTGTCCCGCTTCGCCCTCGCCGCGTGTCTGGCCCTGGCCGCCGGGTTCGGCGGGGTCGCCGTATGGCAGAACCAGCGGGCCGACGAGGCGGGCGAGCGTGCCGAACAGGCGCGGCAACAGGCCGAGCAGCTGGCCCAGGTGCTCGCGGCGCCGGACGCCAAGGCGTCCACCGGCCGGCTCACCGACGGTGCGACCGGCACGGTCGTGGTGGCCAAGAGCCTCAACCAGGCCGCGTTCGTGGCGGCCAAGATGCCCGAGCCGCCCTCGGGCAAGGTCTATCAACTGTGGTTCAACGACGACGGAACGATGCGCTCGGCCGGTCTGATGAATCCGGGCCGCAGTACCGAAGCGGTGCTGCTCGACGGCCCGGTGGACAAGGCATCCGGCATCGGCATCACCGTGGAACCGGCGGGCGGCTCCGATGAGCCGACGTCCGACCCGGTGGCCCTGATGAACTTCCCCACGGCCTGAGGGGCCGCAGAACATGAACATGAGGAGCCGCAGAAAGTGACTGTCTCGATCGTCCTGTTCACCTCCGATCTCCGGCTGCACGACAACCCGGCGCTGCGCGCCGCGCAGCGCGAGGCGGACCGGATCGTCCCCCTGTTCGTGTACGACGAGGGGCTGCGGTCCACGGGATTCGCCGTCCCCAACCGGCTGGCCTTTCTCGCCGACTGCCTGGCGGACCTGGACGCGGGGCTGCGCAAGCGCGGCGGTCGCCTCGTGGTCCGCAGCGGTGACGTCGTCGACCAGGTCCACCGGGTGGCGCGGGAGACCGGCGCGACGCGGGTGCACGTCGCGGCAGGGGTGAGCCGGTACGCGACGCGGCGCGAGGAGCGGCTGCGGGCCGCGCTGGGCGACACCGACTGCCGCCTGGTCGTGCACGACGCGGTGGTCACGGCGGTCGCACCGGGGGAGCTGCTCCCCGCGGGCAACGACCACTACGCCGTGTTCACCCCGTACTTCCGGCGCTGGGCGGCAGCGGGCGTACGGGATGTCCTGGCCGCTCCGCGCACGGTGCGGGTCGCCGACGTGACGTCGGAGCAGGTGCTGCCGCGCAGCGAGATCGGCGGCGTCTCGCCGGGACTCGACGCCGGGGGTGAGGACGCCGGACGCCGGCGGCTGCGGTCCTGGCTGTCCGGCGGCGTCGCGGGGTACGAGGACGGCCACGACGACATCGCGGGAGATGCCACGTCGCGCCTCTCGCCCCACCTCCACTTCGGCACCCTGTCGGCGGCCGAGGTCATCCGCGAGGCATCCCGTGAGGGTTCGTCGGGGGCGCAGGCGTTCATCCGGCAGCTGGCCTGGCGGGACTTCCACCACCAGGTCCTCGCGGCCCGTCCCGACGCGGCGGCCCGGGACTACCGCTCGCGCGGTGACCGGTGGCGCACGAACGAGAAGGAGACCACCGCCTGGCTCGAAGGGCGCACCGGCTACCCCTTCGTGGACGCGGCGATGCGCCAGCTGCGGCACGAGGGCTGGATGCACAACCGGGGACGGATGGTGGTGGCGAGCTTCCTCACCAAGACCCTCTACGTCGACTGGCGCGTGGGCGCCCGGCATTTCCTGAGCCTCCTGGTGGACGGCGACGTCGCCAACAACCAGATGAACTGGCAGTGGGCGGCGGGCACCGGGACGGACACCCGGCCCAACCGTGTCCTCAACCCCGTGATCCAGGGCAAGCGCTTCGACCCGGGCGGCAGCTACGTACGCCGCTGGCTGCCCGAACTCGCCGACGTCCCGGACCGGTGCGTCCACGAGCCGTGGAAGCTCGAGGGCCTGGACCGCGCGGGCGTCGACTACCCCGACCCGATCGTCGAACTGGCCGAGGGCCGCGCCCGCTTCGAGCAGGCCCGCGGCGCCTGACCGGCACAGGCACCGGAGGGCCGGGCGGCGGAGGCTTCCGGCGGCGGTCGGCGCCGCCCGGCCGCCGATACCCCTGGGGGTATTTCGGTCCGCCGGGGTGAGAGCCTTGGACCAACGAAAGGACAGCCCCACATGACTTTCCCCGCCGATCTGGCCCCCGCCCAGGCCGCAGCCCGCCTGGACCGGTACACCGTCATCGACGTCCGTACGCCGGGCGAGTACGCCTCCGGCCACATCCCCGGAGCCCACAACATCCCCGTGGACCACCTGCACACGGCGCTGCCCGAGCTCAAGGCTGCCGCCGCCCGCGGTGAGCTCCTGATGGTCTGCGCCTCCGGAAACCGCTCCGCCACCGCGTGCGCCGAGCTGGCCGCCGCCGACATCCCCGCCGCCACCCTCGCCGGCGGCACCACCGCCTGGGCCGAGCAGGGCCACCCGCTGCAGCCCTCCGAAGGCGCTCCGAAGGCCTGGGCGATGGAACGCCAGGTCCGTCTTGCCGCCGGGTCCCTCGTCGTCCTCGGCATCGCCGCCGGAACGCGCTACCGGCCCGCGCGCCTGCTGGCCGCCGGTATCGGCGCGGGCCTCGTCTTCTCCGCCGTGACCAACACCTGCGGCATGGCGGCCGTCCTGGCCAGGCTTCCCCACAACCGCCCTCGCGCCACCGACCTCCGCACCACGCTGGAAGCCCTGCAGCAGTAACCGCTGACCGTGGGGCGGCCCGCGCTCAGTGGATGCGGCGCGCCCGGTGCCGCCGGGCCGTGAGGCGTACGTCCGCCTCCAGGGTGCGCGGCGCCGCGGCGGCCCGTGCCTCGGCGACGGCGCCCCGGGCGAGCTCGTCCAGCACCGCTTCCGGACTGGCGTCGGGGCCGAGGACCAGTGTGATGCGGGCCCGCAGCCGCCGGGGGCGTCCGAGCAGGCGTACGTGGGCGCGGGCGACGCCGTCGACGGCTCGGGCACGTTCGGTCATCGCGGCGGCCAGAGCCGTGGCGGAGAGGGTGACGCCGGGTTGCCCGAGGGGGAGTTCGCGCAGCCGGCCGCTGCGGAGCTGGGCGAGGGACCAGCAGAGGAACAGGACGGCGCCGACGGCCAGCGCGGCGATCACGACGGGCGGCCACCAGCCGTGATCACGCCAGCGGCCGAGCAGCTCCTGGTCCAGCCACACCCGGTCGGCGCCGATACGGGGCACGGTCGAGGGCAGCCGGTCGCGGACGGGGGCGGTCACGGAGGCCAGCGCGGCTCCGCCGGCCAGGAGAACTGCCGCCAAGCAGAGCAGAGCCGAGCGGTTCACGCCGCCACGCAGCCGGGTCATCGCAGGGTGCTCCTCTCCGTTGCGGCGGGCACGCTCGCGTGTCCGGACCCGGACCCGGGGGTGGCCGCTGGGGCGCGCCAGGCCGGTTCCGTCCTCAGCCGCACGCGCAGCCGCAGCGGCCTCGCGAGGCCGAGCTTCGCGGCCGCGGCCTCGGCGGCCTCGGTCACCGCCCGCCGTGCGCCGTCCTGTTCACCGAACTCGAGACCGGCCCGCACCCGTGCCCTGCGGCGGCCGACCCGGACCAGGACCCTGCCGACGCCGGGCACGTCCGTCACCGCGTCCCGCAGGAAACCGGCGACCGCCCGGCGTTCCAGGACCGCGTGCACGCCCGGCAGCGGTGGCCGCATCGGCAGGCCGCTGCGACGGCCCGGCGTGACGGCGAGGACCAGCAGCCACACGCCGAGCGCGAGGACGGCGACCGCAGCGAGGACACCGGAGGCCGTGGCGCTCTCCGGGCCGTGCGTGGAAAGCCACTCCATCGCCTCCACCCGCCACCGCGCGGGCGCGTGCCCGGCCACGTGCACCGACACCACGTCGTACAGCAGCACTCCACAGACCGCGGCCGCGGCGAGGGCGAACACCGCGACCGGCAGGCGCCGTTGGGACCACGGGCGCCGCGCGCGAACCACGGCCGCCCCCGCGCCCGTCATAGGTGGCGCGAGCTGCCCGGCGGACCGCGCGCGGGGGGACAGACCCCGGACACGGATCCGCGCGGACGGCACGGTGAGCCCGGTGAGCCGGGCGGTGCGCTCGGCGACGTGCGACCGCACGCGCTCGCCCGCCTCGTCGAGCACGGCGGGATAGGGCAGGGTCACGGTGACGCCGACCCGGGCCCTGCGGCCCCGCACGGACGCCGACCCCCGGGCGGCCTCGACCGCTCCGGGTTCCAGGGCCTCCGTCGCCGCGCGCTCCGCGATGCGGCGCACCGCACGGTCCGCGACGGTCGTCGAACCGCGCTCCGCCGCGGGCGCGGTCATCGCCGCTCCCGGTCACGCCCGCCGAGGAAGGCACGCAGGTCCGTGCCCTCGTCCACGAGACGCCCCAGGACGAAGCCGACCGCGCCGAGCGCGGCGACCAGGAGGAACGCGCCGAAGCCGCCGAACCACCCGGCGAATCCCAGGGCCATGCCCGCCATCAGGCCGACCAGAGCTGTGCTCACCACTCACCTCACACCACAGAAAGGGACGTCTGACACCACCGGAAGGTGGTCCGTGCGGGGCGGGTGCGCTACTCGACGCGCGTCTCGCCGCCGGAGTCCGCGGTGTCGTCCTCGGGCAGGTGGACGTCGTTGACGGCGACGTTCACCTCGACCACCTCGAGGCCGGTGATGCGCTCCACCGCCGAGATGACGTTCTCGCGCACGTCATGGGCGACGTCCGTGATGGGCACGCCGTACTCGACGACGATGTCGAGGTCGATCGCGGTCTGCCGCTCGCCGACCTCGACCTTCACCCCGCGGCCGACGTTCGGGCGCCCGCCGGGAACACGGTCGCGCACCGCGCCGATGGTGCGGGACAGGCCGCCGCCCATGTCGAACACGCCGGGGATCTCGCGCGCCGCCATTCCGGCGATCTTCACGACCACGACATCGGCGATGGAGGTCTTGCCCCGTGTCGCCGCCGGCTCGGCTGCGCCCGTTCCGCCCGTGACGGTGGTGGCTCCGAGGCTCTTGTGCGCCCCGCCGGAGAGATCCTTCCCGGTGCTGCCGGACACGGCTGCTTTCGAAGTGAGGTCCTGCGTCGTCATGGTGGCATCTCCTGGTCGTCGTCAGGGATTTCTCGGTGACTGTGCTGCCGGTGCCGGACCGTGTGAAGGCTTCTTCCGGCTCTTCTCCTGCTCCGACCCGGACGTCGTACGCCTGTTACGCGCCTCGCGGGAATTTCTCGCGTCGGCATGTAGCGTTCCTGGGCCGCGTAACGCGGAGGGCCCTTCGTGTGTCGTACGAGCACGACCGAAGAGAGAGGAGCCGCGTGTGCCGGGCGACCGGGGTGGAACACCCGAGGAAGCGGACGCGTCGTCGAGACGTGAGGACGGCCTCCTCGCGGTGCGGGCGTCGGAGGGCGACGAAGAGGCCTTCGAGGCACTCGTGCACCGCCACGCACCCATGGCGCTGCGCCTGGCCACGCGCCTGCTCGGGAGCCGTCCGGAGGCGGAGGACGCCGTGCAGGACTCCTTCGTCAGCGCCTGGCGGGGGCTCCCGGAGTTCCGCAGGGACGCGCAGTTCGGTACGTGGATCTACCGCATCGTCACCAACCGCTGCCTGAACGTGCTGCGCTCGCGGCGGCCGGTCGTGGCCCTGGACAGCCTGCCCGAGCCGCCCGCTCCGGAGCACGAGGTCTCGCCCGCGCGGGTGGCCGAGGGGCACGCGGCCGTGGCGGACCTGGCGCGGGCGATGGAGGGGCTCTCGCCGGAGCAGCGGGTGTGCTGGGTGCTGCGTGAGCTGGACGGCGCGCCCTACGAGTCCATCGCCGAGACGGTCGGGATCAGTCCGGAGGCGGTCCGCGGCCGGGTCTTCAGGGCGCGGCGCTATCTGACGGAGGCGATGGCCGCATGGCGATGAACGGGGAATCCGTACCGGACGAGGAGCGGGAGGCGGGCTTCGGCGTGCTGCCTGAGGACGAACTGCTGCCCTGCGGGCGCGAGTTGTCACACGTATGGGAACAGTGGGAGGCGGGCGTGCCCGACCCCCACACCGACGGCTGCCCGCACTGCGCGCAGGCTCTGGACGCCCTGCGGCACCTGGAGGGAATCGTCACGGAGGCGCGCGACACGACGCCGCGGGAGCCGGACACCTCCGCGCTGACCGGCCGTGTCATGGACGTGGTGCGCCTTGAACTGCGGCCGGGCCGGACGCTGCCGCTCGGCGACGAGGACGAGGACGCCTGGATCGTGGAGGCCGCTGCCGCCCGGACGGTGCGGGCGGCGGCCGAGTCGCTGCCGGGCGTGCGCGCGGGCAGCTGCCGCATCGGTCCGCTGGACGACGGGGCGTCCCCGGCGCCCGCGGGGCGCCTGACGCGGGGCCCGGTCAGGATCCGCGTCGAGGTCCAGGTCCCGCTCCTGTGGAACCTGCCGGAGATCGCGGACCGGGTGCGCGACCAGGTGCGGGAAGCCGTGGACGGCGAACTGGGCATGCGGATCGCGGTCGTCGACGTGACGATCACCGATGTCATCGACGACGACACCGAGGAAGGGCGGCGGCCGTGAGCGATCGAGACGTTTCCCGCGTGCTGGCGGACGCGGTCATAGAGGCGGTCATCGGCACCCCGGGGGTGGCCTTCCTGCGCCCGGGCCTCGCGGATCTCCTGCGCTCGTCGGCCGTGCTGAGGCGGGGGCTCCCCAGCACTCCGGCGGGCTCCGCCGGAGTCCAGGTGCGGCGGCAGAAGGACAGCCAGGACTGGAGCGTGGAGGTGTACGTCGTCCTGCACCGCGGACGGCGGGCCCTGGACGTGACACGAGAGGTGCGCTCGGCGGTGGCGCAGGCAGTCCGGCGCGTGACCGGGGAGCCGGCCGCGCCCGGGATCGCCGTCACGGTCACGGGACGCGTCTGAGGCACACAGCCACCGTCCGGCCCCCGTTCCCCTCCCGCGCCGCTACGCCTCGCTGAACAAGCGCCCCTCCACAGCCAGCGCCAGCACGGCGCGCGGGTCGGCCTCCGCGCCGCGGCGGAACGCGTGCTCGAAGGTCTGGTCGCCGACGGCCGCGCGGGCCCGGCCCCAGGACGCCTCGCGGACGTCGCGCAGCTCGGGCGTACCGCGCTGGCCGTGCCCCACCGAACGCCAGTAGGTCTGGCCCGTTCCCGACAGCAGGGCCGAGGTCTCCCCCTGACCGAGGGCGGCCGCGGCTGCGGCCAGTACGTCCATGCCAAGCGCGATGCCGAAGCTGTCGCCCAGGCGGCGCTTGCCGTCCAGCATCGCGCGGGCGTGCTCGGCGGCCCGGGCGGGAGCGTCCTGGGCCAGCGCGATCAGTGCGAGCTGGTAGTCGGTGTAGGCGCGGGTCCAGCATTCGTCCCGCGCGGCGCAGTCCTCCCGGAGCGAGGTGGCTCGCGCCGCGGCTTCGTCGAGGCGGCCGAGCCCGGTGAGGGCGAAGACCCGTACGAGGTGGCAGCGGAGCACCGAAGGCGACGTGAAGGGCGGCCCCGAGGTCCGGCCGAGTGCCCGGTCGGCCACGTCGAGGGCGGTGCGGGGTTCGCCGGACAGGAGATGGGTGATGCCGAGGAGGTAGGCCGCGGCGAGCCCGCCCTCCACGTCCGCCTCACGCGCCGCGGTCCGCGCGCACTCCCGGCTCAGCTCGGCCGCCTGGTCGTGCCGGCCCTGCAGCAGGACGACGACGCCGAGCGCCCAGCGGGCCCTGGCCCGCGCGGGGCTGTCCGTGTCGCACAGCAGGAGCGCCTGGCCCAAGTAGCTGCGGGCCTCGCGCAGATGACCGCAGCAGCTCCAGAAGAACGCGACCAGACCGACGAGTTCGAGGGCGCGCTCGGGTTCGGATCCGCTGAGATGGTCCAGGGCGGCGCACAGGTCGGTGTGCGCCGCGGCGACGCGCCCGTACCACGTGACCTGTTCCGTGCCCATCCAGCCCTCGTCGGCCAGGCGGGCAAGGCGGAGGAAGTGATCGGCGTGCCGGGCGGCCGCCGCGCTCTCCTCCTGGAGCTCGGCCAGCCACATCGCCCCGTACTCGCGGACGGTGTCGAGCAGGCGGTAGCGGCCGCTCGTGTCGTGGCCGACCACGGATTTGGCGATCAGGCCCGCGAGCGCGTCAGGCAGGGTGTCGGCGGTGAGCGGGCCTCCCGAGCAGACGCCGCGCACCGCGTCGTCGTCGAAGGAACCGCGGAAGACCGAGAGCCTCGCCCACAGCAGCCGTTCCAGCGGCTCGCACAGCTCGTGACTCCAGCCGATCGCCGTACGGAGGGTCCGGTGGCGCCGCGGCCAGATGGGGGCAGCCGCCTGCAACTCGCCCTGGTGCGAGCGCAGCCGGGACGCGAGTTCACGCGCAGAGTGGTGCGCGAGCTGGGCCGATGCCAGTTCGAGCGCGAGCGGGAGCCCGTCGAGGAGCTTGCAGATCTCCGTTGCGTGCTCCCGCTGCTCCGGTCGGTCCGCGCGTGCCCCGGGCGTGATCGCCGCGGCGCGATCGAGGAGGAGGGTGAGCGCGTCGCTGTGGCACGGCAGTGGCTGGAGACCGAGGAGTGTCTCGCCGCGCACGTCGAGCGGCTGCCTGCTGGTGATCAGGACGGTGAGCCGTGGACAGGCGGTCAGCAGATCGGTGACCAGATTCCGGCAGGGGCCGACGAGATGTTCGCAGGAGTCGAGGACGAGCAGCCGCGGCCTGTCGGACAGCCATGCGCAGAGGGCGTCGAGCGGCATGCCGGGTGTGTGGTCGGCCAGGCCCACGGCGTCGGCCACGGCCGGGATCAGCAGGCGTTCGTCCGGCAGCGCGCCGAGGTCGGCCCAGCACACGTCGCCGAGCAGCGCGGTGTCCTCGGCGGCAAGGGAGCGCAGGGTGTGCACGGCCAGGCGCGTCTTGCCCACGCCGCCGGTGCCGGTGAGCGTGGTCAGCCGATGCGTCACGAGAGTCGAGGCCAGAGTCTGTCCTTCGACCGTCCGCCCCACGAAGCGGTCCGTCTCCTCTGGAACGTTGCCCAACATCAGGACAGTCTCCACCAGTTGCGAAGGCGCCGATGACCACGTGCACGAAAGGAGCAGGTGTGGGGGCTGACATTTATGCTACTGGTGAGTAAGGTCGCGGGTCGAGGATCGGAGTGGTCATGACCCGCACGTTCACAGTGTCCCGAAGCATCCTGGTCAAGGCGTCACCGCAGTCGGTGTACGAGCAGGTCAGCAGGCCCGATCTGATGGGGCGGTGGAGCCCGGAGAACCTCGGGGCGACCGTGCCCGGAGGCGGAGATCCCACCGGTGTCGGCCTGGTATTCGACGGGCACAACAAGCGCGGCCCGTTCCGGTGGACCACGCGCTGCACGGTGACCGAGGCCGATCCGGGCCGGCGTTTCGCCTTCCGCGTGCACGCGATCGGGCTCAAGCGCCCCCGGCTGCGGGCCCCGATCGCCACCTGGGAGTACCGGTTCGAGGACAAGGACGGTGCCACCAAGGTGACCGAGACCTGGACGGACGACAGGCGCTCCTGGCCGGCCTTCGTGGCCAACGCCTTCGACCGGCTCGCCACGGGCGGAAAGACCTTCGCCGCCTTCCAGGTCGGCAACATCGACAGGACGCTGAGGAACCTCAAGCGGGAGCTCGAGACGGCACGCTGAGCCCCTGCGGCGCACCGCCGCGCGGAGACGGGCGGCGGCGCGCCGAGGCTATGCCTTCACCTTCGCGGAGGCCTCGTCGAGATCACCGCTCGGCGGCCCGGTGATCGGAGCGATCGGTGTGTCCGACGCGCGCACCCAGCGCGGTCCCTGGGGCCCGTACACCGCGCGCGGCTCCGGGAAGGCCGCGAGGAGGGAGACGTAGACGACCGCCGCGACGGCCGCTCCCAGCGGGAGGCTGATGTCGGCGCCGTTCGCGAGGTCGCCGAGCGGCCCGACGAACTGTCCGGGGATGTTGGTGAAGAGCACGCCGGTCACCGCACCGGTCCACCACGCCGCCATGCCGCGCCAGTTCCAGCCGCGCGCGAACCAGTAGCGGCCGCCGTGCTGGCGGCGGGTGAAGACCTGCAGCGCCTCGGGGTCGTACCAGCCGCGCCGGGTGACGTAGCCGAGCATCATGACGATCATCCACGGCACCGTGCAGGTGATGATCATCGTGGCGAAGGTGGAGATCGCCTGGACCAGATTGAAGCCGAACCGGCCCACGAAGATGAACGTGATGGACAAGGCGCCGATCAGGACGGTGGCCTGGACGCGGCCGAGCCGCGGGAAGACCGACGAGAAGTCCAGGCCGGTTCCGTACAGCGCGGTCGTCCCGGTCGACATCCCGCCGATCAGCGCGATCAGGCAGACCGGCAGGAAGTACCAGCCGGGCGCGATCGCGAGCAGACCGCCGACGAAGTTCGGGGCGGCCGGGTCCATGTACGCGGGGGCCTGCTCGGCGATGATCGCCGCGGTCGCCAGGCCGAAGCCGAACGGCAGCACCGTGGCGACCTGGGAGAGGAAGGCCGCTCCCATCACCTTGCGCCGGGGTGTCTCGGCCGGGATGTAGCGGGCCCAGTCACCCAGGAAGGCGCCGAAGGAGACCGGGTTGGACAGCACGATCAGCGCGGCGCCGATGAAGGAGGGCCAGAACAGGTCCTGGGTGGCCCGGTCGGCGTCCGGCGTGAAGATCCCGGCGTACGAGGGATCGAAGTCCCCCGCGAAGGCGACGAGGCCGAGCACGAACAGCAGGGTCGCCGCCACCACCGCGATCTTGTTGACGAGCAGCATGAAGCGGAAGCCGTAGACGCACACGGCGAGCACAAGGGCGGCGAAGACGGCGTAGGCGCAGCCGTAGGCCACGTCGCTCTCCGGCACGCCGAGCAGCCGGTGCGCCCCGCCGATGAGCGCGTCGCCCGAGCTCCACACCGACAGGGAGAAGAAGGCCACGGCGGTGAGCAGGGAGAGGAAGGAGCCGACGATCCTGCCGTGCACGCCCAGGTGCGCCGACGACGAGACGGCGTTGTTCGTGCCGTTGCGCGGCCCGAACACCGCCATCGGGGCGAGCAGCAGCGCACCGATGAGCAGCCCGATGAGCATCGCCGCGAGCCCCTGCCAGAAGGAGAGGCCGAAGAGGATCGGGAACGCGCCGAGCACACAGGTGGCGAACGTGTTGGCGCCGCCGAACGCGAGCCGGAACAGATCGAGCGGCCCGGCCGAGCGGTCCGCGTCCGGGATGCGTTCGACGCCGTGCGTCTCGACCTCGGTCACGGACGGCGATGACTCCTTGGGCACAGGCAGCTCCCTGGGGGACGGCACCACGGCGTACGCGGTGCGGTGGCGGAATTGCAGGGACCGTAGACGCCATGCGCCCCACCGCACCAGTGCCCGATTCGCACTGCGTGGGCCGAGGCGATGGATGAATCGCACAACCGCCCGCGCAAGCGTCTCTACAGCGCGTCGAGTTCGCGGACCACGCTCATGTCGTCGAAGGGGATGAGCTGTTCACCGACGATCTGGTGCGGTTCGCTTCCCTTGCCCGCGACGAGCACGATGTCTCCCCGCCGCGCGACGGACAGCGCGCGTGCGATCGCGGCGCGGCGGTCGGTCACCCGGTGGAAGGGCGTCCCGGTGGACGTCAGGCCGGGGACGATCTGGTCCAGGATGATCTCGGGGTCTTCGTTGCGGGGGTTGTCCGACGTGAGGACGCACAGATCGGAGTGGCGGCCCGCGATCTCGCCCATCAGGGCACGCTTGGTGGTGTCGCGGTCGCCGCCGCAGCCGAAGACGGTGATCACCGAATCGGTCGCGAAGCCGCGGATCGTGGCGAGCACCTTCTCCAGCGAGTCGGGCGAGTGCGCGTAGTCGACGATCACGCAGACACCCTGCGCGGTGGTGAAGCGCTCAAGGCGGCCCGGAGTGGGCGGCATCCGGTCCAAGGCCGCCACGAGGGCGGGCAGTTCATGCCCGAGCAGATGGCACGCGGCGAGGGTGGCCAGCGCGTTGGACACCGAGAAGCGGCCCGGTATCGGGATCGCCGCGGGGTACTTGCGGCCGTCGTGGTGGAGCGTGAAGCGGGTGCCCACCGCGTCCACGACCAGGTCGCTCGCCCGGTAGTCGGCCTCCGGTGCGTCGAGACCGTACGTGGTCACCGCGCCCGGCATCAGGGCCATGATCTCGGCGCTGACGGGGTCGTCGGCGTTGACCACCGCGCGTTCGCACAGGCCGGTGAAGAGGCGCAGCTTGGCGTTCTTGTAGTGCTCCATGGTGCCGTGGTCGTCCAGGTGGTCCTGGGTGAGATTGGTGAAGACACCGACGGAGACGGGCACATGGTCCAGGCGCCGCTCAAGGAGCCCCATGGACGTGGCCTCCAGCACCACGCTGCTCGTGTCGCGGTCGCGCATGTGGCCCAGGAGGTAATGCAGGTCCGGCGACTCGGGGGTGCTGAGCACCGACCGCGGCATCGGGATCCGCTCCGTGCCGATCCGGCTTCCCGAGGTGCCGATCACGCCCACCTTCGCGCCCTCGGCCAGTCTGAGCGCCGATTCGACCATGTACGAGACGGAGGTCTTGCCGTTCGTACCCGTGATCGCCACGACGTCCATCGCGCGGCCGGGCTCGCCGTAGTACCGGGAGGCGACGAGCGAGGCGGCGGCGCGCGCGTCGGTCACCCGCACCACGCACACCTGCCCGGCGGCCGCCACGCCGGGCAGCGCGTCGCCCTCGGAGAGGACCGCCACCGCCCCTCGTTCCAGTGCCCGGCTGATGCCCCCGGGCCCGCCCTCCTCATGGCCGGGTACGGCGACGTACAGCGATCCGGACGTCACTTGCCCGGGATCGAAGGTCATTCCGGCGGTGACCGGGACGCCCGGGTCACCGTGCAGAACGTGGTGGTCGTGCCCGTCGAGCAGTGCGCTGAGCTTCACAAAAGTCCCCTCGAAGGCGGATCGCGGCACGCCGCGCACGCCCCGCCTGAGGGGCAGGGGCGACGGTCAGCCGGAGTCCGCGGTGATGCGCGTAAGGCGAGCGGGGCCCCACAGGGGGATATCTGCGTGCGGGCCGAAGGGCCAAGACGGCCGAGGAACGCTACCTGTGCGCCGCACGACCGGTCGCCAAGGACCGGATCCGGGTCGTGGAGGGCTGATCACAGATGGCCGGGCGGAGCAGGGACCTGCCCGACACCGCTTCAGTGTACGTCCGCGAAGGCTCGCGGCAGACGTGTCGGAAACTCGCTGGCCACGGGGCATGAACCATTCCTACGATCATGACCGGTTCGTCCCCCGCTCCCGCACGTCGCCGCATGAGAAAGGGCCGCAGTGACCCAGACCGAGGCCACCGTCCACCTGGTGCGCGAGACGCTCGGCACGGACGTCGTCGGCATCTATCTGTACGGCTCCGCCTTGCTCGGCGGATTGCGGCCGCACAGCGACATCGACCTGTTCGCCGTAGTGGAGCAGCCTCTGTCGACCGGGCAGCGCAGGGCACTCGTCGAGGGCCTGCTGGATCTCTCCGTCCGGCCCGCCCGGGGAGATGGGGCGCGCCCCGTCGAGCTGACGCTCGTCGTCCGGCGCCAGGTCACGCCCTGGAGGTACCCGCCGCGCTGTGCGTTCCAGTACGGGGAGTGGCTGCGCGAGGAGTACGAGCGAGGGCAGCTGCCGTCGCCGGTGCCGAGCCCGGATCTCGCGCCCTTGATCACGATGGTGCTGCTCGCGGACACGCCGCTTGCCGGGCCGCCCCCGGGCGAGGTGCTGGCTCCCGTGCCCGCCGAGGACCTCGCTCGCGCGATCGTGGCCGGGGTGCCGGATCTGCTGGCGGACCTCGCGTCGGACACGCGCAACGTCGTCCTGATGCTGGCCCGGATCTGGATGACTCTGGCGACCGGGACCGTGACGTCCAAGGACGCCGCGGCCGACTGGGCGCTTGCCCGACTCCCTGAGGCCCACCGGCCCGTGCTCGCCCACGCCCGGACCGTGTACGTCACGGGGGCGGAGGAGCGCTGGCGGGAACTGGGGCCGCTCGTGGGCCCGTACGCCGCTCATGTCGCCGGGGTGATCGAGGTTCTGGCCGGGGCGAGCTCGGCCTGAGGAGCCCGGCAGTACCTCTCAACTGCGGTTGTCCGGCGACCTCTTGACGTGAATGCGTCACTCGGTATGGTCTAGTCCAACGGCGGGAGTTATTCCGGATAGCCGCAGCTCCGGTGTGTCCGGCGCGCTCCCGACCGCACACCCCCCACACCCCCACATCCCCCCACCATGCGGCGGTCGGTCACGCCTGAGCCGGCCCGCCCGAGGAGTGATCCCCATGCGTCTTCGTGTACTTGCCGCGCTGACCGCGACCGCGTCCGCCGGCGCGCTCACCCTCCTGACCCTCGCGCCCAACGCCTCGGCCGAGAAAGCGGAGCAGGGGAAGCAGGCTGCTGCGGCCGAATTCCCGGTCAGTGAGGCCCAGTTCAACCAGATGTTCCCGAACCGGAACTCCTTCTACACCTACAGCGGTCTGACGGCGGCGCTCAGCGCCTACCCCGACTTCACCGGGACCGGCAGCGACACCGTGCGCAAGCAGGAGGCCGCCGCCTTCCTGGCGAACGTCAGCCACGAGACGGGCGGACTGGTCCACGTCGTCGAGCAGAACACCGCGAACTACCCGCACTACTGCGACAGTTCCCAGCCCTACGGCTGCCCGGCGGGCAACGACAAGTACTACGGGCGCGGCCCGATCCAGCTCAGCTGGAACTTCAACTACAAGGCGGCGGGCGACGCCCTGAACATCGACCTCCTGAACAACCCCGACCTCGTGCAGAACGACGCGGCCGTGGCGTGGAAGACGGGCCTTTGGTACTGGAACACGCAGAACGGCCCGGGGACGATGACGCCGCACAACGCCATGGTCAACAGCGCGGGATTCGGCGAGACGATCCGCAGCATCAACGGCAGCCTGGAGTGCGACGGGAAGAACCCCGAGCAGGTGCAGAGCCGGATCAACAACTACACCCGGTTCACCGGGATCCTCAACGTCACCCCGGGCGACAAGCTCAGCTGCTGAGCCCCACCGGCGGCCGGGTGCCGCTGCTCCCCCTCGCCCCGCGGGCTTCGATCCCGCGGGGCGAGGGGTGCTTTTCAGGGGGCGGTTTTCGGCCAACATTAGTGCAGTGCTCAACCGTCGACCGGGAGGGGCTGGTTGGCTCCGTAAGTGATCAATAGCCTGGTGAGCGTTGCCTGTTTCTGACCTAGGAGCTACATGTCCACCGCGCAGCAGGTCCCCGACATCCTCTCGCCCGAGTTCGCCAAGAACCCGTACCCGGCCTATCAGGCGATGCGGAAGAACGCCCCGCTCTTCTGGCACGAGGCGACGCAGAGCTGGATCATCTCGCGGTACGAGGACGTCGAGCGCGTGTTCAAGGACAAGGGCTCCCAGTTCACCACCGACAACTACGACTGGCAGATCGAGCCCGTCCACGGCAAGACGATCCTCCAGCTCAGCGGCCGGGAGCACTCCGTGCGGCGCGCGCTCGTCGCACCGGCGTTCCGTGGCAGCGACCTCCAGGAGAAGTTCCTGCCGGTCATCGAGCGCAACTCCCGCGAACTCATCGACACCTTCCGGCACACCGGCAGCGTCGACCTGGTCGCGGACTACGCCACGCGCTTCCCCGTCAACGTGATCGCCGACATGCTCGGTCTGGACAAGTCCGACCACGCGCGCTTCCACGGCTGGTACACCACCGTCATCGCCTTCCTCGGCAACCTTGCGGGCGACGCCGAGGTCGCGGCGGCCGGCGAGCGCACCCGCGTGGAGTTCGCCGAGTACATGATCCCGATCATCCAGGAGCGCCGGAACAACCTGGGGGACGACCTGCTCTCCGCGCTGTGCGCCGCCGAGGTCGACGGCGTGCGCATGAGCGACGAGGACATCAAGGCCTTCTGCAGCCTGCTGCTCGCGGCGGGCGGCGAGACCACCGACAAGGCGATCGCCAGCATCTTCGCCAACCTCCTGATGCACCCCGAACAGCTCGAAGCCGTCCGGCAGGACCGCACCCTGATCGCCCGCGCCTTCGCCGAGACCCTGCGCCACACACCGCCGGTCCACATGATCATGCGGCAGTCGGCGACCGACGTGGAGGTCACCGGTGGCACCATCCCCTCCGGAGCCACCGTCACCTGCCTGATCGGCTCGGCCAACCGTGACGAGCAGCGCTACAGCGAGCCGGACCGCTTCGACATCTTCCGGGACGACCTGACCACGACGACCGCGTTCTCCGCCGCCGCCGACCACCTGTCGTTCGCCCTCGGCCGCCACTTCTGTGTGGGCGCCCTGCTGGCCAAGGCCGAGGTGGAGATCGGCGTCGGCCAACTCCTCGACGCGATGCCCGACGTACGGCTCGCCGAGGGCTTCGACCCCGTCGAGCAAGGGGTGTTCACCCGCGGGCCGCAGGCGCTGCCGGTGCGGTTCACCCCCGTCACCGCCTGACCCCTGACCCCACCGGGGCGCCGCCCCAAGGCGGCGCCCCGGCAACGCTTCAGTGCGCCGCGGGCGTGAACTGCACCGGCAGCGACGTCAGGCCGCGCATCCAGATGGACGGGCGCCAGGTCAACTCGTGCGGCTCCACCGCGAGGACGAGGTCGGGCAGCCGCTCCAGGAGGGTCTCGACCGCGGTCCGCGCGATCACGTCGGCGAGCAGCGGAGCCGGGTAGGGGCAGCGGTGCTCGCCGTGGCTGAAGGAGAGATGCGCCGAGTTCTCCGGGCCGACGTGCGACTCGGGCCAGATCTGCGGGTCGGTGTTGGCGGCGGCGAGGCCGAGCACCAGACAGTCGCCCGCCCGGATCTGCCGCCCGCCGAGCTGGGTGTCGCGCACCGCCCAGCGGCCGATGAAGTTCTGGGTCGGGGTGTCGAGCCACAACACCTCGTTGAGCGCCTCGCCCACGCTGAGGCGCCCACCGGACACGTTCAGGGCGAACCGGTCGTCGGTCAGCATCAACCGCAGCGTGTTGCAGATCCAGTTGGCCGTCGGCTGCTGCGCCGCCGCGATGATGGAGATCAGGTCCTGGACGATCTCCTCGTCGGTGAGACCCGCCGCATGCTGGAGCATCCGCGACGTGACGTCCGCACCGGGATTCTCGCGCTTCTCCTTGACCAGGAGCTGGATCCGCTCCCCGACGCGGGTGTACGCCGCCACGGGATCGTCGCCCTCACGCGCGTCGAGCGAGATCCGCAGGTCGTCCACGAGCTGCTGCGTGTCCGTGCCCTCGTGCGGCATCCCGCACATCTGGACCGCAGCGATCATGGGCAGCGCGTGCGCGTACGCGTCCATCAGCTCGGCCTGGCCGCTGCCGGCGAAGGAGGCGATGAGCCGGTCGGCGATCCGGGCGCTGTCCCGGGCCAGTTCGAACTGGTCGACCCCCTCAAGGGCCTCCGTGATCACCCCGGCCCGCCGCCGGTGCTCCTCGCCCTCGGTGAACAGGACCGACGGCTGGTAGCCGACGAAGGGGAGCAGCGGCCAGTCGGCGGGAATGTTGTCCCACTGGTTCCAGCGGCGCGAGTCGCGGGCGAACAGCTCGTCGTGGCCGGTCACATAGCTGACCTCGGAGTAGCCGAGCACCAGCCACGCGGGCACGTCGCCGTCGAGGAGGACCGGCGCGACCGCGCCGTGCTCCCTGCGCATGCTGCGGTAGAGCTGCGAAGGAGTCTGCTGGTACTCCAGACCGCCCAGGCGCACCGCGCCCGCGTGGGCCGGGCACCCGGGTGGCGGGCTCTGCTCGTAGGGGGATCCGGTCGGCTCGGTCACGGTGTCATCTCCTGGGCCATGGCCAGTGCGTAGAGGTGGTCCACGAGGGTGATCAGGACGTCCTTGCCCGACGACCTCACCCGTGCGTCGCAGTCGATCAGCGGCACATGGTCGGGCAGCGCGAGGGCCTGGCGGATCTCGTCGAGCGAATGGGCGGAGCTGTCGTCGTCGAACCGGTTGACGGCCACCACGAACGGCGTCTTGTGGTGTTCGAGACGGTCGATGGCGTACCAGGAGTCGTCCATCCGCCGCGTGTCGACCAGGACGACCGCGCCGAGCGTGCCGGAGAAGAGCCGGTCCCACAGGAACCAGAAGCGCTCCTGCCCGGGAGCGCCGAACAGATAAAGGACCACCCGTTCGTTGAGACTGATGCGGCCGAAGTCGAAGGCCACCGTCGTCGTGGTCTTGGCGGCCACGTCGGTCGTCTCGTCGACACCGATGCCGGCCTGCGTCATCACCTCTTCGGTGTTCAGCGGACGGATCTCGCTGACCGACCGGACCAGCGTGGTCTTGCCGACCCCGAAGCCGCCCACGACGACGATCTTCAGGCCGGTCTCGGCAGTGTCGGACAGCGGCGTACGGGAGGGCAGCTCAGATGTTGCGGAGCCCATGGAGCACCTCCTTGAGAAGGGCGGAATCGGGGATCGACGCGGCCGTACCGGCCGCGCGGGGATGACGGGCGGTGATCCGGCTCATCGCAAGGAGGTCACCCAGCAGGATCCGCACCACCGTGATCGGCAGCTTCATCTCCGCGGCGATCTCCACCACGGCCGTCGGATGCCGGCACAGTTCGAGGATCCGTACGTGCTCCGACTGCATCCCGGCAGTGGGCTCGCACTCGCTCACCACCAGAGTGACCAGGTCGAACGAATCGTCGTCGGCGCGGCTGCGGCCACCGGTGACCGTGTACAGCCGGTCGGGGTCACCGATGTCCACGGGCCTGCGCGGCGGCGTCACGAGGAGCCGCTGCCTTCGTCCTGCGCGCGCGGCTCGGCGCGCAGATGTTCGCCGATCTGCTCGACCAGTTCGGTCATCTGATGGCCCACCACACCGGGATCGGCGTTCTCCTCGGCCACGACCGCCAGGTGCGCTCCGAGGCCGGCCTCGACGATGAAGAGCAACCCGCCGTGGAATTCGGTCATGGAGTGCCGGACGCCTCCGGTGCCGTCGCCGAACTCCATGGACGCACCCTGGGCCAGCGCCTGGATGCCGGAGCAGATCGCCGCCAGCTGGTCAGCCTGGTCGAGCGTCAAATGCTCGCTCCAGCACAGCTTCAGGCCGTCCCGGGAGAGCACCAGGGCGTGCCGCGTACCGGGGGTGCGCTTCAGGAGGCTCTGCAGGAGCCAGGTCAGGCTGTTGTCAGTGGTCTGCATGGTAGGCGGGGCGAGATGCGCCGGGTCTGCCGGTCACCTGCCCGTCCCTCCAATCTCACGATCTTGAGCGGGGAAGGGGGGCGCCAGAGCCCGGGCGCCGTGCGGGTGGCTTCGATCTACTCGGCGGGCGGCGGCCCGGACTCGGTGGGGGAATCGGGTGCCGCGGGGGAGCCGGGCACGTCGCCCGCAGCCCGCCGCGCACGGTGGAAGGCACCGAAACGGGAGCCGGCGTCACGCGGCAAAAGACCCGCGTCGCCGGCCATCGCCCCGGCCCCTGCCGCGGCATCGGACGCCGCCCTGCGCTGCTCCCGCTCCCGCTCCGCCTCGGCCATGGTGCGGCCGGGGGCGCGCACGGGCAGGCCGTTCGTCGTGGCGGCCGAGGGGCGGGCCTGCGCGGCGGGCTGGGGAGTGGGCTGGGGGGTGGGATCCGCCGCGGTCGGGGGCAGGACGGGGGCCGCGGGCGTCTCGGGGGCGGCGGGCCGCTCCGGGGCGGCCTCGGCCTCCGGGGCCGCCGGGGCGGTCGCCGGCTGGATGCTGCGGGGGGCGAGCTGCTGCGGAGCGGGGTCGCGCTGCTGGGCCAGGAGCTGCGGCGGCAGGAGCACCACCACGCCCGTGCCGCCGCGCGAGGAAGGACGGAAGTTGATGCTCATGCCGTACTTGGCGGCGAGGCGTCCGACCACGGCGAGGCCCAGGCGCGTGCCCTGCAGAGAGGCCAGGTCCGTCACATGGCCGGAGACCGACTCCTCGGCGCGGCGCATGGCCGCGTCGGCCATCTTCAGACCGCTGTCCTCGATCGTCACGACGATCCCGGCGCTGCGCTCCTCCACATAGACGTGCACCTCGTCGATGGGCGGGGAGAAGTTCGCCGCGTTGTCCATCAGTTCGGCGAGGACGTGCATGACGCCCTCGGCGGCGAAACCGGCGATCGCCACGGTCGTCGAGCAGTGCAGCCGCACCCGCTGATAGGCGGAGATCCGGCCCACCGCGCCCCGCAGGATGCTCTCCATCACGATCGGCTTGTTCCACGCGCGGCTGGAGCGGCCACCCATGAGGAGGGCGAGACGGTCGGTCATCAGACCCAGCTGGGAGGTGCTGTGGTCGAGGCGCAGCAGGTCGCCGAAGACCTCGACGCCGTGTCGTTCCTGCATGTCCCGCAGGTCGGCGAGCATGCCCACGGACTTGGCCTGCACGCGGCTCAGCGCCTTGGCGGATGCCGCCTGTGCGGCCGCGGCGCGCCGCTCGCTGTAGGCGAGCTCTCGTACGAACGATTCGGCGGGCACCCGCAGCAAGGGATTGCGCGGCCATTCGAGTCCGGCAAGGACCGTGTCAGCGGACGCGCCCTCGCGCAGCCGCTCGATCGCGGAGGGCAGGGTCACCGCCGTCAGCTGGTCCAACTCGTCGGCTGCCTGGGCGAGTTGCCCCTGCGCCTGGTCGCGCCGGGCTTCGACGTCGGCGGCGTGCCGCACGGCCTCCTCCACCACGGACGCGAAGACCTGGACGATCTGGCGCAGCTGGGGATCCGACGGGGGCGCCGTCTGCGCCAGGGTCTCGTTCGCGCTCGCCCCGTCGCGCAGCCGTTTCACGACGGTCGGCAGCGTGACGTTCACCAGATGCGCGGACTCGGCGCCCTGGCGCGCCAACTGCGCCTTGAGCGAGGAGGCCTCGGCGTGGTCCGCGGCGGCGGCCGTGTGGACCCGCTTGGCGAGCAGCGAACCGCTCACGAGGGCGATCGCCAGGCACAGCCAGCCGACCGCGACGGAAGTCGCCGTCCAGACCCGGGCGTTGTCAGGTGCCGAGAGGCTCGCGATGGCACCGGCCGCAGCGGTCACCACCAGCACGACCACGGGCACGGCCGACGCGGGCCGCCGCGCCTTCGCTATTCGGTGCGGGCTGGGGGGAGCAGGCACGGGCATTCAGCGGTCCCTCGGTCCTTGAGTGCAGGTGAGCAACGAGCCGACCGAATTTACGCATCGGTCGCAGGCCCGGCGGGAACACCAAAGAGGACGGTGATCTTCCGGGCCACACATGGCGCCATGCTAGTCACCCCGCGGGGCGCGCAGGACCGAGAGGTGGAACAGCCCTCCCAAGAGAGCACTTCGTCGCGTTCTCGCCCCTCGAACATGGCCCCGTGATAGTGGAGTTCGACTCTACAGCGGCGATCACGGGGTGGATCAGTCGACCGCCGACGTCTCGGCGACCTCATGGGCCTCGATGCCCGGAGTCGCGAGGAGATCCGCGATGCAGGCCGCCGTACCGCCCACGTACGTGCTCACCAGGTCGACGTCACCGGCCACGCACCAGGCGCGGTCCTCGGGCCACCACAGGTCGGGGATCTCGGGCAGTGCCATGTCGCGATCGGTCGCGGGCGACGCGGGCGAGTCGGCGTCGTCGAGAGGCCCGGCGAGCAGGATCTCGTGGCGGCCCGGTGTGCGGAACACGGGGTAGCCGTCCCAGTTGTAGTTTCCGTACCCCTCCCAGAGCCCGTACCAGCAGCGGTCGGGCGTCCGGGTGTGCCGGGACAGCACGGGGATCAGGGCGCGGGCCACGTCCGCCGGTGTCGGGCCCTCGTGCGGGTGTTCGTCCCAGAGGCCGGGGATGCCCGGGGTGTCGTCGTTGCGGTAGAGGAGACGGTCCCCGAGACCGATCAGCTCGTGCCAGCGTGTCCCCGCCGACACCGACCGGCCGTACGCGGAGGCCACTTGGTCCCACCGCACCGGCTCCGTGCCGAGCAGGGCCGGGTGGAGGATCCGCGCGTACGCGTCGAAGCCGGGTGCGCAGACGCCTGCCACCGTGCCGAATCCGTCGTCGTGGGGCGGGCGTTGCTCCAGCCAGCGGGCGGGCTCGAGGTCGCGCCGCTCGACACGGAGACGGCCGTAGAGGGGCGGGGGCGGGGACTGGTGGACGAGGCGCATGGCTCCAGTGTCGCCTGCGCCGGGGCCACCGCCCTCGGGTGGCTGCCGATTGAGGCGGTTCGCGCGGGGCAGTCGGTCACTCGCGAGGTGGTCGGGCGATACGGCCGCACGCGCTGTTGTCGAGGGAAGTCGAGGGAAGAGGTATCCATGGCTGTGAAGAAGACCGCGGTTCTCGTCCTGGACTGCGCGGAGCCCGAGGAGCTCGCGGAGTTCTACGCGGCGTTGCTCGGTGGCACGGCAGGACCGGGCGGGGACCCCGACCTCATCGAGGTCTCCGACGGGCAGGGCATCCGCCTGGCGATCCACCGGGACAACGGATACGCGCCTCCCAGCTGGCCGCGGCCTCAGGACGCGCAGCAGGCGCACCTGCGGATCCTGGTGGCCCGCGGCGACATCGACGAGGCGGAGCGCGAGGCCGTCGGCCTGGGCGCCCGGCCCGTGGACACCAAGGACAACTCGGGTTCCCGGGACACCCGGACCTACAGCGACCCGGCCGGTCACTCGTTCACCCTGACCGTGTCGGCCGGGCCACAGGCGCCCGGCTGAGCACGCCCCGTCGGACCCTGCGCGACCGGCCGCGACCGTTTCCGCTCAGCCGGAGGGCTCGTCCGGCACCGGCTGGTCCGGGTGCACACCACCCGTGTGCGGGGCGCCGCGCCGGCCGGTGCCCGCCTCGTCCGTGTCCGGTACGTCGTCGTCGGCGTCCTGTGCGTTGCCGGTGGTGGCCGACGCGTCGTCCGGCTCCCAGTGGTCCTCCTCGTCCGAAGCCTGCTGATCGGGCAGGTCCCTCGGTACGGGCGTCTCGTCCTCGCCCCGGGTCTCGGGCTGCTCCTGGCTCACGGTGTCCTCCAGTGCCTTGTCACTTCGTTCCGCGTGGTCCCACGGCGGTTTCCGGTGCGGTGGCCCGGCTACCCGTCGTCGTCGCGGCAACACCTCGTACGGGTTCACGGTGGACCGCAGACGCCGTGTCGGCCACATGAGCGGGGCCGGTTGCCCGGCCGCACCCGGGCCGACACGGCCAGGGCGACGGCGGTCATCGCCGAAAGGACACCCCAGACCGGCACGAAGCTGCCGGACAGGTCCTTGAGCAGGCCGAGCACGGGTGGCATCGCCACGATGGCGACCTGGTTGACGGACATGGCAAGACCGAGCGCGAATCCCGTCCTGTCCGGCGGAGCCGATTCGCTCACGTAGGTGACCCAGGGGCCGTACCAGCCGAAGCCGAAGAAGCCGAGCCAGACGAGCGTGCAGGAGGCGATCGCAGGCGCCCTGCCCAGCGGTGTCATCAGCACGGCCATTCCCATGAGTACGGCGGCCATGCACAGGACCAGCGAGCCGTACCGGCCGTGCGTGCCGCGGTCGCTCCAGGCCGCGAGGGCGATACGGCCGACGACGCCCGCCCCCTGAACGGCCACCAGGACAAGGGCCGCCGGTCCGGCGCCGAAGGACGCCGTCTCGTGCAGGTGCAGCACGGTCAGGATGCCCACGCCGTACTGCACCGAGATCAGGCTCGTCCCGGTGAGCATGATCCGCACCATGGACGGTTCGCGGAGCATCCGCAGCCGGGCGCCGAGCTGTGTCCCGAGCGAGGCGCGCGGCCCGCCGCCGCGGGGAGCGGCGGTCACGGGCGGCCTGCGGTAGAAGCCCAGGAAGACGCAGGACCCGAGGAGCGCGACGAGCCCGCCGGCCACGAGCGTCGCCCGCCAGCCGTACGCCTCCGCGACGAACGGCAGCGCGGCCGATGCGAGCGCGGCGCCCAGCGGAAGGCCCGCCTGGCGGATGCCCATCGCGAAGCCCCGCTGGGACGCGCCGAACCAGGACGCCACCGATTTGCTGCCGCCGGGCTGGACGGTGCTGTAGCCCGCGCCGACGAGCAGCAGCACAAGGAGCAGGGACGCGTACCCCGGCGCCGCGCTTCCCGCGAGCAGGCCCGCGGAGACCACACCGGCGCCCGCCCCGACGACCCAGCGCTCGTCGCAGCGGTCGAGCAGCTCCCCGGCCACGAGGAGCCCGACCAGGGGGACCAGTTGGGCCGCCGAGACCAGCAGGCCCACCTGGACCGTGCTCAGCTGGAGGTCGCGTTGCAGGTGGATGCCCATCGCCCCGATGCCCTGCACGAAGAACCCGGCAGCGGCCTGGGTGAAGGTGGCGACGCCGAGGACGACCCAGCGGTAGCGCCAGGCGGTGTGGGCCACCTCGTCGACGGTGGTCACGGGCGCCAGTACAGCGCGGGATCCGGGTGGTCGACGAAGCCGAGGTCGCGGTAGAGCGGCTCGCCCTCGTGAGAGGCGTACAGGTCCACCCGGGCCACCTCGCGCTCCCGGAACCAGTCGAGCAGGCCGGCCAGGAGCGAGCGGCTGTGCCCGCGTCGCCGGTGCGCCGGGTCGGTGACCACGCCGATCACGAGACCGACCCTGCCGCTCGGCAGGTGCGGGCCCGGCAGCCGCTGCTCGACCGAGCCGATGGCGCACGCGGCCAGGCCCGCGTCGCCGTCCACGACGAGGATCCGCGTGCTGCCCGCTGCCAACTGGTCCTTCAGGACCACGGCCAGGGCGTCCCGCCAGCCGCCGTCCCCCGACGGCGGGTTGAAGTAGGCGCCGCCGAGGTCCTCGAACAGCAGGGCCCGCAGGCGCACGAGTTCGGTGATGTCCTCCTGTGCCGCCGGACGTATGTCGGTGTGTACCGCGGTGCGTTGTGGCATGCCGGTCAGCCTGATGTAATGGTCTTGTGCACCTCAACCCTTACGGCGAAGAGGTCGTGAACCTTGCCGCCGACCTGGCCAACCGGCGCCCCGGGACGGCCGATGAGCTCGCGGACCGCTGCCGTGCCGCCGGGCTCGTCCTGGAGCGTCCCGTCACGCCGGAGGACCTCGACCGCACCCAGGACGCACTGGACGCGTGGGAGAAGGTCGTCGACGGCACCGGCGAGGACGAGCGCGCCGAGCTGCTCAACGGAATGCTGGCGGCCTCCGCCGCCCACCCACGCCTGACCGACCACGCGGACACGGGCTGGCACCTGCACTACCGCGACGACCGGCAGCCGCTCGGCGCCCTGCTGTTCCAGTTGATCTCCGTCGGTACGGCCCTGCACCTGGCGGGGCGGGGCATGCACCGCCTGAGGCGGTGCGCCGTCACCGAGTGCGTCACGATCTTCGCCGACACCTCCCGCACCGGGCGCCAGCGCTACTGCTCCCAGCGGTGCGCCAACCGCGACGCGGTACGCAGGCACCGCGCGCGCTCCCTGGGCCAGGCGACCGCGTAGGGCGAGGCGACTGAACCCGGCCCTCAAATGCGGGGCGGGGGCCCTGTTTTCCGGCCGGACTTCTGGTATTCACTCCTGGGATCGATCGCCGTCCGCGCGCTCGCGTTCGCTGCGGTGTACCTCACGCGACCTAGGAGTTCCCGTGGCCCTCGCACGCCGTCCGTTCAGAGCCGCCGCGAAGGTGTCGGTGGTCGCCGCCGCCGCGGTGGGACTTCTCGCCCCCGGTGTCGTCGTCGACCGGTACGGGGACACCGCTGCCGCTGCCGCGTCGACTGCCGCTGTCCCCGGGCCGATCGCCGACTGGCAGCACGAACGCCTCGCCTCCGGCGTCGACCTGTACCAGGGGAGCGTCTCGGGCCGCCCGGGGGCCGACCACTGGACGGTCACGGTGCGCGCGAACGGCGCCCACCTCGCCGCCGAACGGGACGCGCAGGCGCTGGCGGAACGGGTGCGCGGCGCCGGGTTCGGCGCGCGTGCCGAGGCGGTCGCGTGGCCGCGGGGTTCCGACCGGCACGGTGTGATCGGGGTGCGGGTCCGGGTGGGGGAGTACGACGCGCGGGCCGATGCCGACGCCGAGCGCAAGGCCCTGGCCGCCGCCGGGTTCGACGCGGTGAGCGAGTGGACCGGCGCCGATGGCGTGCCCGGCACCGGAGTCGCCCGGGTCAAGGCGGCGATCGTCGACCCGAAGCGCTACCGCGGTGCGCTGAAGGGCACGTACGGCAAGGGTGTGGCCGGTCGCGAGACGGTGAGCGCCATGGCCTCGGGCGGCGACGCCCTGCTCGGTGTCAACGCGGGCTTCTTCGTCATGGAGGGCAAGGACGGCGTGCCCGGAGCGGCGGCCGGAATCGCCGCGTACGACGGGGAGTTGCAGAGCGCGGCGACCGACGGCCGGATCGCGGCGGTGCTGCGCGGCGACGGCCTGCGCCCGGAGTTCAAGAAGCTCGGCACGGAGCTGAGGGTCCGCGCGGGCGCGGCGTCCGCGGTCGTGGACGGCGTCAACCGCGTGCCGGGCCTGGTGCGCAACTGCGGCGGTGTCGGCGGCGATGCCCCCACCCAGCGGCCGCAGCACGACGTGACCTGCACCGACCCCGACGAGATCGTGAGGTTCACCGACGAGCTCGGAGCGGACACCCCGGCGGGTGACGGGGTGGAGGCGGTGCTCGACGCGCGCGGACGCGTGCAGGAGGTGCGTGCGCGCGGCGGCGCCGTGCCCGAGGGCGGCAGCGTCCTCGCGGGCATCGGCGCCGGCGCCACCTGGTTGCGTGAGCACGCGAAGCAGGGCAGCGCCGTGACGGTGCGCCAGCGGATCCTGGACGAGCGGGGACGTGAGCTGAAGCTCGGCCCGCAGGACGACATCGTCAACGGCGGCCCCGAACTGGTGCGGGACGGCAAGGTCGCGGTGAACTACGCCGCCGACGGCATCGAGCACCCCGGCGACCCCTCCTTCGCGTACACCTGGGGCATCAAGCGCAACCCCCGCATGCTCCTGGGCGTCGACCGGCAGGGCCGCATGCTCCTGGTCGGTGCGGACGGGCGGCAGCCCGGCTACAGCGACGGGCTCGGGCTCAACGAAGGGGCGGAGCTGATGAAGTCGCTCGGCGCGGTGCGTGCCATGGCCCTGGACGGCGGCGGCTCGGTCACCATGGCCGTGAACGGCAAGGTGATCAACTCGCCGTCGGACGGCACCGAGCGCGCGGTGGGCGACGCGCTGCTGCTCATGCGCTGACGGCCGGGGCGGGCAGCGGAGCGGTGGTGACGGGGACGTGGCGCGGACCGCGTACCAAGAGGCCGGGCCGGTAGGGGAGTTGAGCCGGGTCGGCCGTCAGGCGAAGGCCGGGGAAGGCCGCGAGCAGCCGGGGGAGGGTGATCGTGGCCTCCAGACGGGCGAGCCGTGAGCCGACGCAGAAGTGCGGTCCGTGGCCGAAGGCGGCGTGCGGCGCCGGGCGCGTACCGCCGGCCCCTGCCATATGGCGGCCCGGACGGAAGGCGTCCGGCTCCGGGAAGTGCCGGGGGTCGCGGTTGGCGGCGGCGAGCACCGCGAGGACGGACGCGCCCGCGGGGATGACCACGCCCTCGCCGAGGTCCACGTCCTCGGTCGTGTGCCGCCACGTCGTGCCCTCCAGCGGGCTGGCGTGGCGCAGCGTCTCCTCGATGACGGCCGGCCAGCGCGCGGGATCACGCCGCGCGGCCGTCAGCTCGTCGGGGTGCGTGAGCAGGAGCAGCGAGGCCGACGCGAGGAGGTTCATCGTGGTCTCGTAGCCGGCGAACAGGAGGAGGAACGCCATGGCGAGCAGCTCGCCGTCGTCGAGCCCGCCCTCCGTCGCGTCCTGCGTGAGCGCGCTGAACAGGTCGGATCCGGGGGCGCGTCGCTTGCGGGCGATCAGCTCGGTGAAGTAGGCGTACAGGCCTGTCCACGCCTCGTCCACCGAGCCCGGCTCCAGCGCGTCGGCGGGCGAGCCGACCCGGTAGGTCCACTCCCGCAGATCCGCCCGGTCGGCCTCCGGCACCCCGAGCACCTCACCGACCACCAGGACGGGCAGCGGGAAGGCGAAGGCGTCCACGAGGTCCACGCTCCCGTCCCGGCGCAGCCGCACCGCCATCTCCCGCAGGAGCCCGGCGGTCAGCTCCTCGATCCGCGGCCGCAGCGCGTCGACGCGGCGCGGGGCGAACGCTGCGGTGGTCAGCCGCCGCAGCCGGGTGTGGTCGGGGGCGTCGGAGTTGAGCATGTGCCGCGCCAGACAGGCGCGGGCGCGCTGCGCGGGGGAGTCACCCTTCGGCCGCCCGGCGCCCTGCGGGGGCACGTTCGAGAAGCGGGGGTCGGCGAGGACGGCCCGCGTCCGCTCGTACCCGGTCACGAGCCAGGCGTACGTTCCGTTGGCGAGGGGAACCCGCGCGGCGGGCCCCTGCTCGCGCAGGCGTGCGTAGTACGGATACGGGTCGCGAGCGAAGGCGGGGTCCGCGGGGTCCAAGGCGGGGGCTGCGGGGGCTGCGGGGTCTGCGGGGGCTGCGGGGTCCAGGGAAGCGATCACCCGCTCATCCTTGCCGCGGCGGTCCCACCGCCGGGATCGGGCCCGTCGCCAGGAACGCGGGGCCGGGCCTGTGGGAACCGGACAGCAACCGCCGGTGCCGAAGCGGATGCCTACGGTGACGGGTGCTACGGACTGTGACGTTCGGAACCGGGCCCGCTTCGTGGGAGGGGGCGATCACGAGATATCTTGATGTCGAGCAATGTTGCAGACGTGGAGCGGAGCACCCGGTGACTGACTCGACCATCATCTACACCCAGACCGACGAGGCCCCGGCCCTCGCGACGTATTCGTTCTTGCCGGTGGTCAGGGCCTACGCCTCGACGGCCGGGGTCGCCGTGGAGAGCCGTGACATCTCCCTGGCGGGGCGCATCATCGCTCTCTTCCCCGAGTTCCTCGAGGAGAGCCAGCGCATCGACGACGCCCTCGCCGAGCTGGGCGAGCTGGCCAAGACGCCCGGCGCGAACATCATCAAGCTGCCGAACATCTCGGCGTCGATCCCGCAGCTGAAGGCGGCCGTCGCCGAGCTTCAGTCGCAGGGCTACGCACTGCCGAACTACCCGGACGACCCGAAGACCGACGCGGAGAAGGACATCCGCGCCCGTTACGACAAGGTCAAGGGCAGCGCCGTCAACCCGGTCCTGCGCGAGGGCAACTCCGACCGCCGCGCGCCCGCCTCGGTCAAGAACTACGCCAAGGCGCACCCGCACCGCATGGGTGCCTGGACGGCCGACTCGAAGACGAACGTCGCGACCATGGGCGTCGACGACTTCCGCTCCACCGAGAAGTCCGCGACCATCGCCGAGGCCGGCACGCTGCGCATCGAGTTCACGGGCGAGGACGGCAGCACCACGGTCCTGCGCGAGTCCGTACCGGTACTCGCGGGCGAGGTCGTCGACGCGGCCGTGCTGCGGGTCGGCCCGCTGCGTGAGTTCCTCACCGCGCAGATCGCCAAGGCCAAGGCCGACGGCGTGCTGTTCTCCGTGCACCTGAAGGCCACGATGATGAAGGTCTCCGACCCGATCATCTTCGGTCACGTCGTGCGCGCCTTCTTCCCGAAGACGTTCGCCGCGTACGGCGATGTGCTCGCCGGCGCGGGCCTGACCCCGAACGACGGTCTCGGCGGCATCCTCAACGGCCTCGGCGCGCTGCCCGAGGGCGAGCAGATCAAGGCGTCCTTCGAGGCGGAGCTGGCCGAGGGCCCCGAGCTCGCGATGGTGGACTCCGACAAGGGCATCACCAACCTGCACGTGCCCTCCGACGTCATCGTCGACGCCTCCATGCCCGCGATGATCCGCACCTCCGGCCACATGTGGGGCCCGGACGGCGGCGAGCACGACACCCTCGCGGTGCTTCCCGACTCCAGCTACTCCGGCGTGTACCAGGTCGTCATCGACGACTGCCGCGCCAACGGCGCCTTCGACCCGGCGACGATGGGCTCGGTGCCCAACGTCGGCCTCATGGCGCAGAAGGCCGAGGAGTACGGCAGCCACGACAAGACCTTCGAGCTCGCCGCGCCCGGCACGGTGCGCGTCCTGAACGAGGCCGGCGACGTCGTCCTGGAGCAGGCCGTCTCCACCGGCGACATCTTCCGGATGTGCCAGGCCAAGGACGCCCCGATCCGCGACTGGGTCAAGCTGGCCGTCAACCGCGCCCGTGCGACCGGCTCGCCGGCGGTGTTCTGGCTCGACGAGACCCGCGCGCACGACGCGCAGCTCATCGAGAAGGTCAAGGCGTACCTGCCCGAGCACGACACCGAGGGCCTCCAGATCGAGATCATGTCGCCGGTGGACGCGACCGCGTTCTCCCTGGAGCGCATCCGCCGCGGCGAGGACACCATCTCGGTCACCGGCAACGTGCTGCGTGACTACCTCACGGACCTCTTCCCGATCCTGGAGCTCGGCACCAGCGCCAAGATGCTCTCCATCGTTCCGCTCATGAACGGCGGCGGCCTCTTCGAGACGGGCGCGGGCGGCTCCGCCCCCAAGCACGTCCAGCAGCTGGTCCGCGAGAACTACCTGCGCTGGGACAGCCTGGGCGAGTTCCTCGCCCTCGCCTCCAGCTTCGAGCACCTCGCGCAGACCACGGACAACGCCAGCGCCCAGGTCCTGGCCGACACCCTCGACCGCGCGACGGCGACGTTCCTGGAGAAGGACAAGTCGCCGACCCGTCGCGTCGGCGGCATCGACAACCGCGGCAGCCACTTCTACCTGGCCACGTACTGGGCCCAGGAGCTGGCCAAGCAGACCGCGGACGCCAAGCTTGCCGAGGCGTTCGCCCCGCTGGCCAAGACGCTGGTCGAGCAGGAGCAGACGATCGTCGACGAGCTGAACGCGGTCCAGGGCTCGCCCGCCGACATCGGTGGCTACTACCAGCCCGACTCGGCCAAGGCCGCATCCGTGATGCGCCCTTCGGCCACGCTGAACAAGGCGCTCGGCCTGCTTGGCTGAGTGAGCTTCGGTTGACATGGGTCCGCCCCGGCAGCGACATCGCTGCCGGGGCGGACCCATGTCAGTGGTGGTGATGCGCCTCAGCCGAACGTCACCGAGCTGATCTTGTTGTCGAAGCCGATGGTGGAGAGGTCCGCCACGTCGCCGTTGACGACCTTGGACGTGCCCTTGCAGTTCGGTGCCGTCCAGAGCTTCATCGAGCCGCTCACGGAGATGGACGACGTCACCTTCGGGCGGGCGACGTTCTGGCAGCCCTGGCCCGCGACGCCCTGCGCGGGGCCGTTGTCCGAGAAGTTGGCGTCGTCGAAGAGGATGGCGCTGCTCGCGGGCGCGGCCTGGGCCTGGTCCGGGGCCTCGGTCGGCTCGGCTTCGACCGGTGCGCCGGACTTCTGGCCGTCGGGCTGGACGCCGAACCAAGTGCCTCCCACGCCCTGGCCGTTGGTGTCGCCGGGCTTGAGGTCCTTGCTGAAGCGGTAGACCGGCCAGCCGTCGACGGTGACCTGGCGGGTCCCGTCGTCCCGCCTGACCACGCCCACGTCCGACGCGTTCACGCCGTCGACGAAGATCTTGCTCCCCGGGTCCACGAGGACCGGCGGCCAGGTGGTGGCGCAGGCGCCGTTGCAGGTGGACTTGGAGGGCGACGCGGTGTCCTTGTCGAAGCGGTAGAGGGTGAAGCCGGAGCCGTTGACGACGACCGGGTCCAGGTCGCCCGCCCTGGACGCCGACAGCTGGACCCACTTGCGCTGCACGGGCTGTGACGCCGCCTTGCCGGGCGGGTTGGCCCAGTCCCCGGTCTTCTTGGGCGCGTTGTTCTGCTGCGCGGTGCCCGACTTCAGGGCCAGGTCCATCGAGCCGCCGGCGGCGGGCGCCGAAGCGGAGGGCTTGGTGTCCCCGCCGCCGCAGGCGGAGAGCAGCAGGACTCCCGCCGTGGCGAAGGAGGCGAAGAAGGCGGTGCTCTTGCGGCTGTTCTTGCTGAGCATCAGAGATCTCCCTATATCGGCGTTCAGATCACTTCGGGTCGCTTTGGTGCGTTCGAAGCGTGAATACGGACGCCGCTCGGCCCAGCGCTCATCGATATCGCGACCGATACCAAACCGAGACAATGTCTAAACTGCGATCTCATCCGGACGACGCACGCGGGCATGCGCGGACATGCGCGGGCACTCGCGCCACCGTCACGCGTCAGTGCCATTCCCTATTACTGAAACGCGTTCTACTGTGTGCGCCGTCAAGCCCAAGCCCGGAGAGCCAGCGAAAGCAGGAGGGGCCGTGCACCTCGAATACACGCCTGAGCAGCGGCAGTTGCGCACCGAGCTGCGCACGTACTTCGCCGAGCTGGTGCCCGACAACGCGTACGCCCGGTACGCCGACCCCGCGGCGCAGAAGCAGTTCTACCGGGAGACCATCCGCCGGCTCGGGGCCGACGGCTGGCTCGGCGTCGGCTGGCCCAAGGAGTACGGCGGGCGTGGACTCTCGCCCATGGAGCAGTTCATCTTCTTCGACGAGGCCGCACAGGCCGGCGCCCCGCTGCCCCTCATGGCCCTGAACACCGTCGGGCCGACCCTGATGCAGTTCGGCACCGACGAGCAGAAGGCGTACTTCCTGCCGAAGATCCTCTCCGGTGAACTCGACTTCGCGATCGGCTACAGCGAGCCGGACGCGGGCACCGACCTCGCGGCGCTCAAGACGAAGGCGGTCAGGGAAGGCGACGAGGCCACCGGCCACTACACGGTCAACGGCCAGAAGATCTGGACCACCAACGGCGACACCGCCGACTGGGTCTGGCTCGCCGTCCGCACCGACCCGGACGCCCCGCCGCACAAGGGCATCACCATGCTCCTCGTACCGACGAGCGACCCCGGCTACTCCTGCACCATCATCAACACCCTTGCCTCGCACGACACGACGGCGAGCTACTACGAGAACATCCGCGTCCCCGTCGCGCGCCGTGTGGGCGAGGAGAACAAGGGCTGGCGGCTCATCACCAACCAGCTCAACCACGAGCGCGTCACGCTCGCCGCGCACGGCACCATGGCCATCCGTGCCTTCCACAACGTGCAGCGCTGGGCCGCCGACACCAAGCTCGCCGACGGCCGCCGGGTCATCGACCTCAGCTGGGTCCGTCAGCGCCTGGCCAGGACGCACACCAAGCTGGATGCGATGAAGCTCCTCAACTGGCAGATGGTGAACGCCGTCCAGGAGGGCACCCTCACTCCCCAGGACGCCTCCGCCGTGAAGGTCTACGGTTCCGAGGCGCGCAGGGACGCGTACGCCTGGCTCATGGAGGTGGTCGGCTCGGCGGGCTCCCTCAAGGAGGGCTCCGCGGGCGCGGTCCTCCACGGCGAGCTGGAGCGCGGCTACCGCAGCGCCGTCATCTTCACCTTCGGCGGCGGCAACAACGAGATCCAGCGCGAGATCATCTCCTGGATCGGGCTCGGAATGCCGCGGGTGCGCCGCTGACGCCGCCTGCTCCCGGGGGTGGCCCCGAAGGCCCCGCTCAAGGTCTTCGGAGCCACCCCTTCGGTGTTACGGCCAGAGCTATTGACACGGCCCGAGGGGCGGGCGAACATCACTGCCAAGTTAATTAACTATCTAGTGCGTTAACTGCACGTGCCACGGGTGTGCACCGCTCGCCACCCGTTCCGTCCCCGAGGAGTTCACGTGTCCGCTCACCCGCATGCCTCCAAGCCGTCGGCCGTGCCGCCTCAGGGCAGGCCACGCAAGGCCGCCTTCGCCGCCTGGATCGGCAGCGCGCTGGAGTACTACGACTTCTTCATCTACGGCAGCGCCGCGGCCCTGGTCTTCCCCAAGGTCTTCTTCGACCCGGACGACCCGGCCACCGCCACCCTGATCTCCCTGGCGACCTTCGGCGTCGCCTACGCCGCCCGCCCCCTCGGGGCCCTCGTCCTCGGCCACTTCGGCGACCGGCTCGGGCGTCGGAAGATCATGGTGTGGACGCTGATCCTCATGGGGCTCTCCACCTTCCTCATCGGCTGTCTTCCCACGTACGCGCAGGTCGGCACCGTCGCTCCGGTGCTGCTCGTGCTGATGCGGGTGTTCCAGGGTCTTTCCGCGGCCGGTGAGCAGGCCAGCGCGAACGCGATGACTCTGGAGCACGCGCCGGAGGGCCGGCGCGGCTACTACACGAGCTTCACCCTCAACGGGACCCAGGCCGGTCAGCTCCTCGCGACCCTGGTGTTCCTGCCGGTCGCCGCGCTGCCGGACGAGCAGCTCTACACCTGGGGCTGGCGCATCCCGTTCCTGCTGAGCGCCCTCGTCGCGGTCGCCGGGTACGTCATCCGCCGCACCCTGGAGGAGACCCCCGTCTTCCAGCAGGTCTCCGCCGACCGGGCGGTGGCCAAGATGCCCCTCGCGGACCTGCTCAGGAACCACTGGGCCGACGTGCTGCGGGTGGTCGCGGCGGCGCTCATCGCGACGGTCAGCACGATCTTCTCCGTCTGGGCCCTCTCGTACGCCACGAGTGACGCGGTCGGCCTCGACAAGACGGGCATGCTCTGGGTCGCGGGAAGCGCCAACGCGGTGGCTCTCCTCGCGATCCCGCTCTGGGCCAGGCTCTCCGACCGGATCGGCCGCAGGCCCGTCTTCCTCGTCGGGGCGATCGGCAGCGGAGTGATGATCTTCGTCTATCTGTGGGCGATCTCGACCGCCAGCTACCCGCTGGTCTTCGTGACCGGAGTGCTGCTGTTCGGCGTCGTCTACAGCGCGGCCAACGGCATCTGGCCCTCGTTCTACGGAGAGATGTTCCCCGCCAGGGTCCGGCTCTCCGGCATGGCCATCGGTACCCAGATCGGGTTCGCCATCGCGGGCTTCGCGGTGACCTTCGCGGCGCAGATCGACGGCCCCGACGGTGACCAGTGGGTCGGCGTCGCGATCTTCACCGCCGCCTTCTGCGCGATCTGCGCGATCGCAGTGGCCACCGGGCGCGAGACGCACCGCGTGCCCACGGCCGATCTGGGCCTGCGCCCCGGGGACGCGAAGACACCGGCGAAGGCCCGCGAGGCCGCCGCTCTGTGAGCCGGACACGCCGGGGGAGCGCTGCCGCGCCGGGGGCGCTCCGCCGAGCCACGATCAACCGTGCCCGGCCGACCAACAGGAAGACTCGATGACCTCGTACCTCACCGGCCTGATCGGCTCCGGTATCGGCCCCTCCCTGAGCCCCGCCCTGCACGAACGCGAGGCGGACCGGCACGGTGTGCGCCTCATCTACCGCACCCTCGACATCGACGTCCTGGGCGTAGCGCCCGAGGGCGTAGGTGAGTTGGTGCGCGCCGCCCACCGCCTCGGCTTCGACGGCCTGAACATCACCCACCCCTGCAAGCAGCTGGTCATCGAGCACCTGGACGAGCTCGCCCCCGAGGCCGCCGAGCTCGGCGCCGTGAACACCGTCGTCTTCAGGGACGGACGCGCCGTCGGGCACAACACCGATGCCACCGGTTTCGCCCAGTCCTTCGCCCGCGGCCTGGCCGACGCACCGACCGGCGACGTCGTCCAGCTCGGCGCGGGCGGGGCGGGCGCCGCCGTGGCACACGCCCTGCTGAACCTCGGCGTCGACCGGGTCACCCTGGTCGACACCGATCCGGCCCGTGCCGCCACCCTGGCCACCGCGCTGACCGCGCGCTTCGGGCCTGGCCGTGCGCGGCCCGCACCGGCCGGGGAGCTGGCCGAGCGCCTCGCCGCCGCAGACGGCCTCGTCCACGCCACACCGACCGGCATGGTCGCCCACCCGGGCCTGCCCCTCGCGGTCTCACTGCTCAGGCCCGGCCTGTGGGTGGCCGAGGTCGTCTACCGGCCGCTGGAGACCGAGCTGTTGCGCGAGGCCCGCGCCATCGGCTGCCGCACCCTCGACGGCGGCGGCATGGCCGTCTTCCAGGCGGCCGACGCCTTCCGGCTCTTCACCGGACTCGAACCGCACACCGGACCGATGCTCGCCGACCTCGGCGATCTGGCCGCCTTCCCGGCCTGACCGGCCCTGACCCGACAGGAGGACACCATGCGCACCTCGATCGCCACTGTCTCGCTCAGCGGTCCGCTGTCCGAGAAGCTCACCGCCGTCGCCACCGCCGGATTCGACGGTGTGGAGATCTTCGAGAACGATCTCCTCGGCAGCCCGCTCAGCCCCGAGGAAGTCCGGCTGCGCTGCGCGGACCTCGGCCTGAGCATCGACCTCTACCAGCCGTTCCGCGATTTCGAGGCCGTCCCCGCCGACACTCTCGCCCGCAATCTACGGCGCGCGGAACGCAAGTTCGCCGTGATGGAGCGCCTCGGTGCGGATCTGCTCCTCGTCTGCTCCAGCGTCGCCCCGGAGTCGGTCGACGACGACGCGCTCGCGGCCGAGCAACTGCGGCTGCTCGCCGACCGGGCGGCCGACCACGGCATCCGTATCGCCTACGAGGCACTCGCCTGGGGGCGGCACGTCAGCACGTACGACCACGCCTGGCGGATCGTCGAGCAGGCGGACCATCCCGCCCTCGGCACCTGCCTCGACAGCTTCCACATCCTCTCCCGCGGCTCCGACCCCAAGGGCATCGCCGACATCCCCGGCGAGAAGATCTTCTTCCTTCAGCTGGCGGACGCACCGCTGATGGCGATGGACGTCCTCCAGTGGAGCCGCCACTACCGCTGCTTCCCCGGCCAGGGCGGCTTCGACCTCGCCCCGCTGGTGGCCGCGACGGTGGCAGCCGGGTACCAAGGGCCCCTGTCGCTCGAAGTGTTCAACGACGTCTTCCGGCAGGCAGGGGCGGCCTCCACCGCCGTCGACGCGCTCCGCTCGCTGCTCCTCCTGGAGGAGTCGGCCGGTCTGTCCGTTCTCCCCGCCGCGTCGGCGCCCTCCGGCTTCGCCTTCGCCGAGTTGACCGCGGCCGACACCGAACCGCTGCGCGGCGTACTCGACGCCCTCGGCTTCGCCCACACCGCACGGCACACCTGGAAGCCGGTCGAACTGTGGGAACAGGGAGATGCCCGGATCCTGCTCAACACCGGTGTCAGCGGCCGCCGTCAGGATCCGGCGCTGACCGCCATCGGCGTGGAGACCCCCGAGCCCGACCGGGCCGCGCGGCGCGCCGAGGCCGTGCTCGCCCCCGTGGTGCCGCGCCGTCGTGCCCAGCTCGACGCACCCCTTGACGCGGTGGCCGCACCCGACGGCACGGAGATCTTCTTCTGCCGCACGGAGCAGGCCGACCACATCAGTTGGACCGGGGACTTCACCGAACTGCCCTCGCGGGCTCTTCCAAAAGAGCGGGTAGAGCAGGGGGAGCGGGGAGAGCCGTCCGCGGCCGCCATCCGCCGTATCGACCACATCGCCCTCACCCAGCCCTGGCACCAGTTCGACGAGGCGTCGCTGTTCCACCGCGGCGTCCTCGGCCTGGAGGCGGACGGCAGCCTCGACCTGGCCGACCCCTACGGCCTGGTGCGCAGCCGGGCGGTCGCCTCCCCCGACGGCGGAGTGCGCATCGTCCTCAACATCGCGCCGGCGCCCGACGCCGATGGCCCGCGCCTGCAGCACATCGCGCTCGCGACGGACGACATCGTCGGCGCCGCCCGGCGCATCCTGGCGAGCGGCGCGAGCCTGCTGCCGATCTCCGCCAACTACTACGACGACCTCGAAGCACGCCACGATCTCGAGCCGGAGCGCCTGGCCACGCTGGCGGAGCTCGGCATCCTCTACGACCGGGACGAGAACGGGGAGTTCCTGCACTGCTACACCGCCACGGTCGGGCGGGTCTTCTTCGAGTTGGTGCAGCGCACGGGCGGCTACCGGGGATACGGGGCCCAGAACGCGGCCGTACGGCTCGCCGCCCAGCATCTTCACCAGCAGGGGGTGTGACCTCCTGGATCTCCGGGGACATCGGCGACCGGCCACAAAAGCCCCGGGGCGGCCCGAGGTTAGACTGACCGGCGCCGATGAGTCCGCCCTGAGGAGCCGCATGGCCGCCGCAGTCCCCCCGTCGTCACCGCCCGCCAAGCGCACCCGGGACGCGGCCCGTACGCAGGGGGAGATCCTCGACGTGGCCACCGAGGAGTTCGCCCGCATGGGGTATGCGGGGGCCAGGGTGGACGAGATCGCCGCCCGCATGCGGACCACGAAGCGGATGATCTACTACTACTTCGGCAGCAAGGACCAGCTGTTCACCGCGGTCCTGGAGCGCGCGTACAAGGTCATCCGGCACGAGGAGCAGCAGCTCGACGTCGGGCATCTCGACCCGGTGTCCGCCATCCGCCGCCTCGCCGAGCTCACCTTCGACCACCACGAGGCGCATCCGGACTTCATCCGCCTCGTCAGTATCGAGAACATCCACGAGGCGCAGCACATCGGCGCCTCGCCGAGTCTGGCCTCGCTCAGCTCCCCCGCGATCGACGTCATCGCCTCGATCCTCGAGACCGGGCGCGAGCAGGGCGTGTTCACGGCCGAGGTGGACGCCGTCGACCTGCACGCGATGATCAGTTCGTTCTGCTTCTTCCGGGTCTCCAACCGGCACACGTTCCGCGCGCTCTTCGGCCGCGACCTCACCGAGGCGCCCCGCCGTGAGCACTACCGGACGATGCTGGGGGACATGGTCATCTCCTATCTGACCTCGGATCTGCCTGGCGTGGGCCGGAGTTGACCACCATCACCTCGGTCCCGGCCGCCCGCACCGCCCGCACCTGCTCCGCCGCGAGGCCGTCGTCCACGATCAGCAGATCGAAGTCGGTCAGCGGCGCAAGCGCGTAAAGACCGTCCTTGCAGAACTTGGTGTGGTCCGCGACCAGCACCCGGCGCGCCGCGCACTCCATCATCGCCCGCTTGACCTGCACCGTTTCCGGCGATGTGTGATAGCAGCGGCCGTTGGTGACGGCCGTCGTGGACATGAAGAGGACGTCGGCGCGAAAGGCCCGGACCGCGTCCGCGGTGTGCAGACCCATGAACGCGTCGTACGCCGGGAAGTACGCGCCGCCCAGCGTGATCAGCGAGATGCCGGGTTCCTTCGCGAGCGTGGTGATGGCCGGCAGCGAGTTGGTGATCACCGTCAGCGGGGTGTGCTCGGTGGCCTGGTGCGCCACCAGCAGGCAGGTCGTGCTGTCGTCGAGCAGTACCGTCTGGCCCGGCACGAGGAGGGTCGCCGCGGCCCGCGCCAGGAGCTGCTTGGTCGGCGCCATGGTGGCCATCCGCTCCGCGACACTGCCGTGGAACTGCGCCGACGGCAGCCCGGTCGCACCGCCCCGCACCTTGCGCAGCCAGCCCTGTGCCTGGAGGGCGTCCAGATCGCGGTGCGCGGTCATCAGGCTGACACGGAACTCCTCGGCGAGGTCCGCGGTCCGTACGAAGCCGCGGCCGATGACGGCCTCACGCATCTGCCGTCGCCGTTCCTCCTGCGCCTCGACCCGGTCCATCGCAGCGCTCCCTCCGGTGTCCGCGCCCTGTGCGGTGCCAGGGCTCTGCCTGTGCCGTGCGCGGCACGCGTGTGAACTCGCCGCGTTATGTTCGCACGGACCTAACGCGCGCCGCCGGGCGAGTGCGGCGTCCGCGAGCGGCTCCGGTGCGACGCAACACGGCAGGTAGCCGCCCTGATGGGAAGATTTCAGCCGCCATTGACTCGCCTTTCCGGCCAGCTGTTCCATCAGCTCGTCCGTCCCTCCTGCCCCTGCCGCAGAAAGGGGAGAGTCGATGATGACTTCTCTGCCCCCTCCTCCGCGTTCGCTGATCACACGCCTGGGCATTCCGCCGACCCTCGCCTGGGGCTACCTCGGGCTGCTCCTCTTCATGATCGGAGACGGTGTCGAGTCCGGCTATCTCTCGCCCTACCTGATCGACGAGGGCATCTCGCAGCCCCGGGTCGCGCTCCTGTTCACCGTCTACGGAGGCGCCGCGGCCATCGCGGCCTGGCTCTCCGGAGTGCTGTCCGACCTGTGGGGCCCGCGCCGCGTCATGTGGACAGGGCTTGGCATCTGGGGCGTCTTCCAACTGCTCTTCCTCGTCCTGGCCATCCCCATGACCAGCTATCCGCTGATGGTGCTCGGGTACGGCCTGCGCGGCCTCGGCTACCCGCTCTTCGCCTACGGCTTCCTGGTCTGGATCGCCTCGGTGGCTCCCCGTGCCCGGCTCGGCACGGCCATGGGCTGGTTCTGGTTCGCCTTCACCGGCGGTCTGCCCACCCTCGGCTCGCTGGTCGCCAGCGGACTCATCCCGCAGATCGGCGCGTACGCCACCCTGTGGTCCGCGCTGGCCCTGGTGGCCGCGGGCGGTCTGATCGCCCTGCTCCTCGTCCGTGACGACCTGGGCGGGAAGCGGCCGCGCGGCGAGGGCGAAGGGCCGCTCGCCACGCTCGTCGGCAGCGTCACCGTCCTGTGGCGCAATCCCCGGGTCGGCGCGGGCTCGCTCGCCCGTGTCATCAACACGGCCTCGCAGTTCGGCTTCTTCGTGATCATGCCGATCCACTTCACGAAGACGGTCGGCTTCAGCCTCACCGAGTGGCTGCATCTGCTCAGCGCGATGTTCGCGACCAACATCTTCGCCAACCTGCTGTTCGGCGTGGTGGGCGACCGGTTCGGCTGGCGCAGGACCATCGCCTGGTTCGGCGGCGCCGGATGCACCGTCAGCACGCTGCTGCTCTTCTACGTCCCGAACGCGGCGGGCGACAACTTCCCGCTCGCCCTGCTGGCCGCCGCCTTCTACGGCGCTACTCTGGCCGGATATGTACCGCTTTCGGCCCTTGTGCCCTCGCTGGAGCCGCGGCACAAGGGGCAGGCGCTCGCCGCGCTCAACCTGGGCGCGGGAGCCAGCACTTTCGTCGGCCCCGCGGTCGTCGCCGTCTTCGTCGGGCCGCTCGGTGTCACAGGGGTGGTCTGGATTTTCGCGGGGATGCATGCGGTGAGCACCGTGCTCGCGCTCTTCCTGAAGCTGCCGGACGACGCGGGTGCGGCGGAGGCGGAGAAGGCCAGTGCCTCGCCGGACGCCGCGCCCGCCACCGCCTCGGCCCCGGCGTGAAAGGACCCACCTGATGTCCGTACTGACCATTGACGTCGGCACCACGATGATCAAGTCGGTCGTCTTCGACGACCAGGGCAAGGAGATCGCGGTCGCGCGGCTCGCCACCGAAGTCCTGCGGCCCCACCCCGGCTGGGCGGAACAGGACATGGACGCCGTATGGAACGCCGTCGTGCACACCGTCCGCAGCGTCCTTTCCGGCCTCGCCGACCCCGTCTGGCTGGTGTCCTTCACGGCCCAGGGCGACGGCGCCTGGCTCGTCGACGAGGACGGCCGCCCCACGGGGCCCGCGATCCTGTGGTCCGACGGCAGGGCCGGTGACCTGCTCACCGCCTGGCAGCGCGAGGGAGTCCTCGAAGCGGCCTTCCGCCGCAACGGCTCGCTGACCTGCGCCGGCATGCCCAACGCCCTCTTCAGCTGGCTCGCCGCCCACGACCCGGACCGCCTCGCGCGCTCCGCCACCTCGCTCACCGCCGCAGGCTGGCTCTTCCTGCGCCTCACCGGTGTCCGCGCCTGCGACGAGTCCGACGCCTCCGCCCCGTTCCTCGACCACACCACCGGGGACTACGACCCGCGGATCCTCGACCTGTTCGGCCTGAGCGCCTACCGCCGGCTCCTGCCGACCGTCCTCGGTGAGTCGGAGCGGATCGCCGAGATCACCGGCGACGCCGCGGGCCAACTGGGCCTTCCCGCCGGGCTTCCGGTCGTCATGTCCCCGTACGACATCGCCGCGACCGCCCGCGGCGTCGGCGTGGTCAACCCCGGCCAGGCATGCAGCATCCTCGGCACCACCCTGTGCACGGAGATCGTCCGCACGGACGTCGACACCAGCGGCGAACCGTCCGGCATCAACATCGCCTACCGCGGCCGCGAACGCGTGCTCCGTGCCTTCCCAACCCTCAACGGCGCCGAAGTCCTCGGCTGGGCCGCGCGGATGCTGGGCACGTCCGGGCCGCCGGAGCTTGCGCAACTGGCCTTCGAGTCGGAGCCGGGCGCCCGCGGGCTGATGTTCCTGCCCTATCTCTCCCCGGCCGGGGAACGCGCGCCGTTCCTCGACCCGCGCGCCCGAGGGTCCTTCTGGGGTCTGTCCCTCGAGCACTCGCGCGCCGACCTGGCCCGCGCCGTCTTCGACGGGCTCTCGCTGGTCCTGCGCGACTCGCTGGCCGCTGCCCGCACGGACGTGAGCGAGCTGCGGCTGTGCGGCGGCGGCGCCAACAGTGACGCGTGGTGCGCGCTGATCGCCGATGCCACAGGAGTGCCGACCGCCCGCTCCGGCGACACCGAACTGGGCGCCAAGGGCGCCTTCCTCACCGGCCTCGTCCGCTCCGGAGCCGAGAGCAGCATGCACACCGCTGCCGCCAAATACGTCCGGATGCAGAGCAGTTGGGAACCCGACCCGGAGCGCGCGCAGTTCTACGCCGCCCTGTACGAGGACTTCACCGGCCTGCGGACCATCTCCCGCGAGGCCGGCTGGCGGGGCGGCGCGATATGGCAGGGGAGTGGTGCGGCGGGGTCGGGCGCACCCCCGCACGGAGACGACGACCACCGCACCGCCCCCGGAGGCATCGATGTCTGACACCCGTTCCCCCGACCACGCCCCGGCTTCCTTCGACGGCATCTGGCTGGGCCTCGACCTCGGCACCCAGAGCGCCCGCTGCGTCGCCGTCGACGGCACCGGCCAACTGCTCGCCGCCGCTTCCCGGCCGCTGACGAGCCACCGCGACGGCGTACGCCACGAGCAGGACCCCGAGCAGTGGTGGACCGCGCTGGCCGCCGCCTGCCGCGAGGCCCTGAGCGGACTCGACGCGCGGCGCGTCCGCGGGCTCGCCATCGACGGCACCTCCGGCACGATCCTGCTGGCCGACGCCACGGGCCGCCCGCTCACCCCCGCCCTGATGTACGACGACGGGCGCGCCGCCGACCAGGCGGCGACCGTCAACGAAGCGGGCTGCGAGGTCTGGCGGGAGCTCGGCTACCGCAGCATGCAGCCGTCCTGGGCGCTGCCGAAACTGCGCTGGCTCCTTGACCACGACGCGGCGGCGACAGCAGCGGGGGCCCGGCTCCTTCACCAGGTCGACCTGATCACCTGGCGTCTGGCCGGACACCAGGTCGCCGCCGACGCTAGCCATGCGCTCAAGACCGGCTACCACCTGGTCGAGGAAAGCTGGCCGCACAAGGCCATGGCCGAACTAGGCGTCCCCGAGAGCCTGTTGCCGGACGTCGTGCGCCCCGGCACGGTACTCGGCACCGTGTGCGCAAAGGCCGCGGAAGCCACCGGCATCCCCGAAGGCACCGCCCTGGTCGCCGGAATGACCGACGGCTGCGCCGCCCAGATCGGCGCCGGAGCCCTGGAACCCGGCGCGTGGAACTCGGTGCTCGGCACCACCCTCGTCCTCAAGGGCACCAGCACGCACCTGGTCCGCGACCCGGCGGGCGTCGTGTACTGCCACCGCGGACCGGGCGACAACTGGCTGCCGGGCGGCGCGTCCAGCAGCGGCGCCGGTGTCATCTCCCGGCACTTCCACGGAGATGACCTGGACGCGCTCACCGAGCGGGCCGCCGCGCTCGACCCGGACGCGGTCACCTACCCCCTGGTCTCCACCGGCGGCGAACGCTTCCCCTTCCGCGCCCCTCAGGCCCAGCCCTTCACCCTCGGGCCCGTCCCCGACCGCGCCACCGAGTTCCACGCCCAACTGCTCGGCGTCGCCTGCCTGGAGAGGCTCTGCCTCGACTACCTCGACCACCTCGGCGCCCCCGTCGACGGACCACTCACCCTCACCGGCGGCGGCGCCCGCAACCGCTACTGGTGCCGCCTTCGCGCCGAGGCCATCGGACGTCCCGTACGCCTGCCGGAACAGGCCGAGGGCGCCATCGGCATGGCGGTGCTCGCCGCCACGTCCTGTGGCGCGAGCCTCCAGGAGGCGGCCGCTGCCATGGTCCGGATCGGCGAGGAGATCCACCCGACACCGGCCCGCACCGCCCGCTACCTTCCCGTCTACCTCCGCTTCGTCGACGAACTCACCCGCCGTGGCTGGCTCGACCAGACCGTGGCCGACCACGCCCGCAGGAGGGCAGCACAGTGACCGACCTCATCCTCGTACGCCACGGCGAATCCGCCTGGCACGCGGAGAACCGCTACGCGGGACGCACCGACGTGCCCCTCACCCCGCACGGCCGCGAGCAGGCAGCCGCGCTCGCCGAGTGGGCCGTCACCGCGCGGCTCACGGCCGTCTGGAGCTCCCCGCTCTCCCGCGCCCGGCTCACGGCCGCCCCCGCCGCCGACGCCTGCGGCCTCACCGCGCGCGTCGACGAGCGGCTGTGCGAACTCGACTTCGGCCAGGGCGACGGCCTGACCAGGGACGAGATGCGACAGCGTTTCCCCGAGCAACTCGCGGCCTTCCTCGACGACCCGGTCGCCCACCACCTCCCCGGCGGCGAGGACCCGCGCAAGGCCGCCGCACGCGCCGCCGACTGCCTGGCCGACATCGCCCGCGAACAGCCGAACGGCAGGGTCCTCCTCGTCGCCCACTCCACCCTCGTCCGGGTCACGCTCTGCCATCTCCTCGGCATTCCGCTCGCCGACTACCGCCGGGTCTTCCCCCAGCTGCTCAACGGCGCCCTCACGGAGATCCGGATCGAGGACGGGCAGACCGCACTCCTGCGTCTCAACACCCCCGCGACGACCCGGATCCCCGACGTCCACTGACCCACCGACCGGCCACCCGCCCGCACCGCCTTCAGGAGACACCCGCCCATGAGCACCACCGTCCTCGCCGCCGGCAACCACTTCATCCGCCCGAGCCTGTTCACCGAGGCCGTGCGAGCCGCCGCCGGGGAGCTGCCGCTGGACGTCCGCGAGCTCCAATTCCCCTGGCCGCACACGCCGTTCGGCCCGGTCGCCGAGGTCATCGAGGCGTCCGGCAGTGAGGACGAGATGATCGAGGCGCTCCAAGGCGTGCGGATCTGTGTCACCGAGCACGGCCCGCTCACCGAGCGCATCCTCGCCAACTGCCCCGATCTGAAGCTGTTCTGCACCAGCCGAGGCGGCCCGGTCAACGCCAACCTCGAAGCAGCGACCCGGCACGGCGTCGCCGTCTGCTATGCCCCAGGGCGCAACGCCACCGCCACCGCGGAGCACACCCTCACCCTGCTGCTCGCCGCCGCCCGCGGCGTCGGCGACACCCACACCGACCTGCGCAAGGGCACCTGGCGCGGCGACTACTACGACTACGACAACTGCGGCATCGAGATCGACGGCGCCACCGTCGGCCTGATCGGCTACGGCGCCATCGGCAGCCGCGTCGCCAAGGTCCTGCGCGCCCTGGGCGCCGAGGTCCTGGTGCACGACCCGTACGTACGCCCCGAGGCGCTGGCGGGCATCGCCGAACAGGTCTCCCTCGCCGAACTGCTCCGCCGCTCGCGCATCGTCTCCCTGCACGCCCGGGTCACCGACGAGACCAAGGGCATGATCGGCCGCGCGCAGATCTCCGCGATGCCCCGCGGCTCGATCATCGTCAACTGCGCCCGCGGCGCGCTGCTCGACTACGACGCGGTCTGCGACGCACTGGACTCGGGCCACCTCTCCGGCGCGGGCTTCGACGTCTTCCCCGAGGAGCCGCTGCCCGCCGGCTCCCGGCTGCTCACCGCACCCGGCGTCGTCCTCACCCCGCACATCGCGGGCGGCAGCCAGCAGGTCGCGCACAAGGCCGCGGACATCGTGGCCGCCGAGGTCGGCCGCTTCCTGCGCGGAGAGCCGCTGGAGCACTGCGCCAACCCCGAGGTGCTCAAGGCGGGTTGAGGCCACCGTCGGCGGCGTAGCCTGCGGTCAGGAGGTGGTTGTATGCGCGAGGCATCCTCAACGGGGCGCCTGGGGGCGGGTGACCCGGGGCTCTTCGGTCCCTCGTCCGTGACCTGGCAGATGCACGGCGACCCGATGATGTGGGTCGCCGGGATCCGCGCCCTGTACCTACAGGCTCTGCACCCTCGGGCGGTCCGTGGCGTCATGCAGAACTCCGACTTCCGCAAGGACGCCTGGGGCCGCCTCATGCGCACCGCGAGCTTCGTGGGCACCACCACGTACGGCACCACCGAGGTCGCCGAGCAGGCGGGCGCCCGAGTCCGCAAGATCCATACGATGCTCACGGCCACCGACCCCGACACGGGGGAGCGGTACGGCGTCGACGAGCCCGGCCTGCTGCTCTGGGTGCACTGCGCCGAGATCGACTCCTATCTGCACGTGGCACGCCGGTCGGGGTTCCGGCTGACCGAGGCGCTCGCCGACCGGTATGTGGCCGAGCACCGGGAGAGCGCCCGCCTGGTCGGCCTCGACCCCGCCGACGTACCGGCATCGACCGCCGAACTCGCCGCGTACTTCGAGCGGGTCCGGCCCGAACTGGCCGCGGGACCCGAGGCGCGCGACGTCGACGACTTCCTCCAACGCCCGCCGACCCACCCCCTGTTGGTTCCGGCGCGCGCCCTGCTGTGGCGGCGCGTGGCGAATCTGGCGTACGCCTCGCTGCCGCCGTACGCCCACGAGCTGTACGGCAGGACGGCACCGCCGCCCGCCACCGTGACCCGGCGGCTCGTCACCACCGGCACCATCCTGCGCACCGTTCCCGCACGTCTACGCTGGCAACTTCCGCCGAAGCACATTCTGCGCGCCATGGCCAGACTCGGGCCCGGCGCCCGGCCTGCCCCGTACAAACTCGACAGGCGGGCAGCCATACTGGACGGGCCGGGGAGGGCAGAGCGAGGCAACGGGGGCGACGGCGGGAGATGGCGGACACCAGGCTGATCCAGGGCCGGTACAGGCTGCTGGATCTGATCGGGCGCGGCGGCATGGGCGAGGTGTGGCGTGCGCGCGACGAGTCCCTCGGGCGGAGAGTCGCGGTCAAGTGCCTCAAGCCCATGGGGCCCCAGCACGACCAGTCCTTCACGCGCGTGCTGCGCGAGAGGTTCCGGCGCGAGGCACGCGTCGCGGCGGCGCTTCAGCACCGAGGCGTCACCGTCGTCCATGACTTCGGGGAGCACGACGGAGTCCTGTATCTGGTCATGGAGCTGCTCGAAGGGCGCAACCTCAGTCAGCTCCTGGAGGACAACAAACAGCATCCGCTGCCCGTCGCGGACGTCGTGGAGATCGCCGACCAGGTCGCTTCCGCGCTCGCGTACACCCATGAACAGGGCATCGTGCACCGGGACCTGAAGCCGGCGAACATCATGCGGCTCACGGACGGCACGGTGAAGATCTGCGACTTCGGCATCGCCCGGCTCGGCCACGACATCGGCTTCACCTCGCGCCTGACCGGCACGGGCATCGCGATGGGCACGCCGCACTACATGTCGCCCGAGCAGATCAGCGGCTCCCAGGTCGACCAGCGCAGCGACCTCTACTCCTTCGGGTGCGTGCTGTACGAGATCGCCACCGGGGCGCCGCCGTTCGACCTGGAGGACGCCTGGGCGGTGCTCGTCGGTCACCGCGACACGGCGCCCGAGCCGCCGCGCAGTCACCGCGACGAGCTGCCCGAGTACTTCGAGAGGATCGTCCTCGACCTGCTCGCCAAGGAGCCGGACGAGCGGCCGAGCGACGCACGTGAGCTGGGGCGCCGCATCGTATCGGGCCGCACCGTCCCCACGTACGTCCCGACCGTCGTCACCCCGCCCGTGCGCCGCCCGGAGCAGCCGCCCTCGCGCGAGCCGCGGCTGCCCTCGTGGACCCGCGGCATGACGACCGGGCACAAGGCGAACGGCGCGTCCGAGCTGCGCACGACCCCGCCCGACGCGGCAGCGGGCCTGACCGGCGAGTGGATCCCGCGCACCGACGCGCGCCGGACCGCGACGCCGCTCAGGCCCGAACGGCCCACGCCGTCACCGGAAGTGGTCGCCACCCTCGTCAGCCGCCACAACGCGGGCCTGAGCCTGGGGCGCCTGGGCCGCTGGGCCGAGGCGGGCGAGGTGCACCGCGCGGTGGCCGCCGAGCGGGAGCACGCCCTTGGCCCCGACCACCCGGACACCCTCGCGAGCCGGTACGAAGTGGGCTTCACGCTCAGCCGCACCGGCCGCGCGGCGGACGCTCTGCGGGAGTACGGCCGCGTCGCCCAGGGCAGGGAGCGCACGCTCGGCCCCGAGCACCCCGACACGCTCGCCGCCCGGCAGGAAATGGCCTACGTAATGGGGCAGTTGGGTCGGCACTTCGAGGCCCACCAGATGTACACGTCGGTCCTTGCCGTGCGGGAGCGCACCGCGGGCGTCGACCACCCCGACACCCTGCGCTGCCGGCACAACCTGGCGTACAACCTCAGCAGGCTCGGCCGCCTGGAGGACTCCTACCGACTGGCCCGCGAGGTCGCGACGGCCCGCGCGCGCGTCCTGGGCGCCACGCACCCCGACACGCTCGTCACCCGCTACGAAGTCGCCTACGCACTAGGACAGTTGGGACGCTGGCCCGAGGCGCTCCAGACGTACCGCGAGGTCGCCGAAGCGCGGGTGCGGGCGCTCGGTGCCGACCACCCCGACACCCTCGCCGCACGGTACGAGGTGGGCATCAGCCTCGGCCGGCTCGGCCGCAGCGGCGAGGCCCTTGAGCTGTACCGCGACCTGATCGACGACCGCACCCGCGTGAACGGCCCCGCCCACCCCGAGACGCTGCGCGCCCGGCACGGCCTCGGCGTCAACCTCGGCCGCCAGGGCCGCTGGGAGGAAGCCCTGGCCGAGGCCCGGGACGTCTGCGCGATACGCGAGCGCGTCCTAGGCGGAGATCACCCGGACACCCTGGTCAGCCGCCGCGAGGTGGCCGTGGGCCTCGGCTGGCTCGGCCGCTGGGCCGACGCCCTGACCGAGTACCGCAGGGTCGCCGCCGCGCGTGAGCAGGTACTTGGCGCCGACCATCCCGACGCCCTTGCCAGCCGCAATGACGAGGCGCACTGCCTGGAGCAGCTGGGCCGCGGGACGGAAGCGGTGGAGCTGTACCGCCGGGTTGCGGCGCTGCGCCAGCAGCGGGCGTCGGGCGGGCATTGACTCGCGGGGCGCGTCGAGCGGTGCCGTTGTGCTACGGCGTGCGGGGCGTCTGCGGGCGCGCTGAGGCTGGTCGCGCAGTTCCCCGCGCCCCTTCGGGGCGCTCTCGTGTTACCAAGGTCTATGCCTCCTCGCGATCGATACGACGCCGTCATCGTCGGCGGTGGTCACAACGGACTCGTCGCCGCCGCCTATCTCGCCCGCGCCGGACGCTCCGTCCTGCTCCTGGAGCGGCTCTCCGGCACCGGCGGCGCCGCGGTGTCCAGCCGGCCCTTCGCCGGAGTGGACGCCCGGCTCTCGCGCTACTCGTACCTGGTCAGTCTCCTGCCGCGGAAGATCGTGCGGGACCTCGACCTGGACTTCCGGGTGCGCACCCGCACCGTCTCCTCCTACACCCCGACCGAGCGTGAGGGGCAGCCCGCCGGGCTGCTCGTCGGCGGGGGCGACGCGCGGACCAGGGACGCGTTCGAGCGGCTCACCGGCGGTCCGCGGGAGTACGAGGCGTGGCGTGCGTTCTACGCCATGACCGGGCAGGTCGCCAAGGAGGTGTTCCCCACGCTCACCGAACCGCTGCCCACGCGCGAGGCACTGCGCGAGCGGGTCGGTGACGAAGCCGCCTGGCGGGCGCTCTTCGAGGAGCCCATCGGCGCCGCCATCGAGGAGCGGTTCGACGACGACCTGGTGCGCGGGGTGGTGCTCACCGACGCCCTCATCGGGACGTTCGCCGACGCCCACGACCCCTCCCTGCGCCAGAACCGCTGCTTCCTCTACCACGTCATCGGCGGCGGCACCGGCGACTGGAACGTGCCCGTCGGCGGCATGGGCGCGCTCACCGGCGCCCTGGCCGCCGCGGCCAGGGCGGCGGGCGCCGAGCTCGCCACGGACCACGAGGTCACCCGGATCGAGTCGGACGGACAGACGGCCGAGGTCACCTACCGCACGCCCGAGCGCGAAGCCACCGTCGCCGCCCGGCACGTCCTGGTCAACGCCTCACCGCAGGAGCTCGCCGCCCTCGTCGGCGACACCGCGCCCACCCCGGCCGAAGGTGCCCAGCTCAAGGTCAACATGCTGCTCGAACGGCTGCCGAGGCTGCGCGACACGTCGGTCGACCCGCACGAGGCCTTCGCCGGGACCTTCCACATCGGCGAGGGATACGGGGAGTTGGCGACCGCCTACGCGCAGGCCGCGGCCGGTGAGCTGCCCGCCGCGCCGCCGTCCGAGATCTACTGCCACTCCCTCACGGACCCCAGCATCCTCGCCCCCGACCTGGTCGAGCGCGGTTTCCAGACGCTGACCCTCTTCGGACTCCACACGCCCGCGCGTCTCTTCGCCCACGACAACGACGCCGTACGGGCCGAACTCCTGAAGTCGACCCTGGCGCAGCTGGACGCGCACCTGGCCGAGCCGCTCGCCGACTGCCTGGCCACCGACGCCGAAGGGCGCCCCTGCATCGAGGCCAAGACGCCGCTCGACCTGGAGCGCGACCTGCGGCTGCCCGGCGGCAACATCTTCCACCGCGACCTCGCCTTCCCCTACGCCCAGGAGGGCACCGGCCGCTGGGGCGTGGAGACACGGCACGCGAACGTCCTGCTCTGCGGCGCGGGTGCCGTGCGCGGCGGCGGGGTCAGCGGCATCCCCGGGCACAACGCGGCGATGGCGGCCCTGGGGGAGTAGGGGCCAGGGCCCGACGGTGGGGGGCGGGCAGGCTCCGGGGCCCGCCCGCCCCCGCCCCTCAGTCGGCCGAAGGGGCCCACCCCACCGCCTCGATGCGTGCCGCGTCGTCGGGCCGTGCCTCGTCGAACGCCGTACGGGCGCCGTCCTCGACCCGCAGCCCGTCGGCGTACGCACCGCGCCCCACGTAGAGCTGGTCCGTCGCGTACCGCCAGCGCAGCCGCACCCCCTCGCCCCGCAGCTCCGAGAGGTCCGCGGTCAACTGGTGCCAGACGCGCCCCGACCAGCCCGAAGCCGTGCCGTCGGGGTGCTGCCGAGGGTCCGACCCCTTGCGCTCCGTCGTGAACGGCACCGGCTGCCACGTCGCGCCGTCGTCGCGCGAGGCCTCCAGCGCCAGCACGTCCGATCCCGGCTCGGTGTCCCACCACAGCGCGCACCGCAGCCGCGCCCGGTCCGTGGTGAGGGTGAGCGGCGGCAGGGTCAGGGTGGCCGACGTCGCGTTCGCCATGCCGGAGAACCACGCGGTGCGCCCGTGTGCGGGACGTACCGGAACGGCGCGTGCCATGCGGTTCGCCGCCGCCACCCGGGGGGCGGAACCGGAGCGCCAACTGCGCACCGGGTGAACCGAGTTGCCGAGGACCACGAGGAAGGAGTCGGTCGTCGGGTCGAGGACCAGGGACGTGCCGGTGAATCCCGTGTGGCCCGCGGTGCGCGGCGTCGCCATCGCGCCCATGTACCAGTGCTGGTAGAGCTCGAAGCCCAGGCCGTGCTCGTCGCCGGGGAAGCCGGTGTTGAAGTCGGTGAACATCAGCTTCACGGACTCGGCGGAGAGGATGCGGGAGCGGCCGTAGGCCCCGCCGTTGAGCAGCGTACGGCCGAGGATCGCGAGGTCCCAGGCGCAGGAGAAGACGCCCGCGTGCCCGGCGACCCCGCCGAGGCCGAAGGCGTTCTCGTCGTGCACCTCGCCCCACACCATGCCGCGGTCGAGGCCCGACCACGGCAGGCGGGCGTCCTCGGTGGCGGCGATCTTCGGCTGCCAGGACGCGGGCGGGTTGAAGCGCGTGCGGTGCATCCCGAGCGGAGCAGTGATCTCGTCGTGGAGCAGTGCGTCCAACTGACGACCCGTGATCTCTTCGAGGACCAGTTGGAGCGAGATCAGGTTCAGGTCCGAGTAGAGGTACTTGGTGCCGGGCGGGTTGAGGGGTGCCTCGTTCCAGATGAGGCGCAGCTGACCCTCGCGCGTGGGCTCCTTGAAGAGCGGGATCCAGGCACGGAAGCCCGAGGTGTGGGTGAGGAGCTGGCGGATGGTGACGTCCTGCTTGCCCGCGCCCCCGAAATCGGGGAGGTACGAGGCGACCTTCGCCTCGAGCTCCAGCTTGCCGCGCTCGATCTGCTGCACCGCGAGCAGCGAGGTGAACAGTTTGGAGACGGAGGCGAGGTCGAAGACCGTGTCCTTGGCCATCGTGATCTGCCGGTCGGCGGGCAGCTCGACGCCGGTGTCGGTCTTCTCGTCGTACGCCGCGTAGCGCACCGCCTTGCCGATGGGCTGGTGCAGGGCGACCGTGCCGCCGCGGCCCGCGAGCAGGACGGCGCCCGCGTACCAGGGGTGCTTGGGTGATGGGCCGAGGAACTGCTCGGCGTCGGCGACCAGTTGCCGCAGATGTCCGGCGAGCAGCCCGGCCCGCTCGGGGGTGCCGGGCCGCAGCGTCGGATGCCCGCCGCCGGCCGCGGAGTCCGCTGCCGCCGCGGGGCCCGCGGGGAACGGCACGAGCGCCAGCGCACCGCCCAACGCCACGGCCCGCGCCCCCAGTTGGCGTCGGCTGAGACCGCCGCCCGCTCTGTCCGCCGCCCCGCTGTCCTCGGCCATGACCGTGCCCCCTCCTGAAACTCTCCAGAGCTGAAATTATCTTTCGGGATCACAAGAGACTGCTGAAACTTTCATGTCACCGCCGGGCCCTGTCAACCGAGGGCGCCCGGCAAAGATCTGACACTGCATCAGAAAATCTCTTCCGTCGTCCGGACGGCTGCGGCATCCTGCGGCCATGCAGACAGATCTGAGCAGGAAACTGGGGATCGAGCACGCCATCTTCGGCTTCACGCCCTTCCCGGCGGTGGCGGCCGCCATCAGCAGGGCGGGCGGATTCGGTGTGCTCGGCGCGGTCCGCTACACGGCTCCCGACGAGCTGGCCCGGGATCTCGACTGGATGCAGGAGCACGTCGACGACCGGCCCTACGGCCTTGACGTCGTGATGCCCGCGAAGAAGGTCGAGGGGGTGAGCGAGGCCGACGTCGAGGCGATGATCCCCGAAGGGCACCGGCAGTTCGTCAAGGACACCCTCGGCAAGTACGGCGTACCCGAGCTCGCCGAGGGCGAGGCGTCGGGCTGGCGCATCACCGGGTGGATGGAGCAGGTCGCCCGCAATCAGCTCGACGTCGCCTTCGACTACCCGATCAAGCTGCTCGCCAACGCGCTCGGCTCACCGCCCGCCGACGTCATCAAGCGCGCCCACGACCACGACGTACTCGTGGCCGCCCTGGCGGGCAGCGCACGGCACGCGGGCAAGCACGCGGAGGCGGGCATCGACATCGTCGTCGCGCAGGGCTACGAGGCGGGCGGCCACACCGGCGAGATCGCCTCCATGGTCCTGACGCCGGAAGCCGTCGAGGCCGTCGCGCCGCTGCCGGTCCTCGCGGCCGGCGGCATCGGCAGCGGGGAGCAGATCGCGGCCGCGTTCGCGCTCGGCGCGCAGGGCGTGTGGCTCGGCTCCCTCTGGCTCACCACGACGGAGGCCGACCTGCATTCGCGGGCGCTCACCGAGAAGCTCCTGGCGGCGGGTTCGGGCGACACGGTCCGCTCGCGCGCCCTCACGGGCAAGCCCGCACGCCAGCTGCGCACCGAGTGGACCGATGCCTGGGACGACCCGGCAGGGCCCGGCACGCTGCCCATGCCCCTGCAAGGGCTCCTGGTCGCGGAGGCGGTCTCACGCATCCAGAAGCACGAGGTCCAGGCGCTGCTCGGCACACCCGTCGGGCAGATCGTCGGCCGGATGAACAGCGAACGCAGCGTCCAGGCCGTCTTCGACGAGCTGACCCGCGGTTTCGAGCGCGCCATCGACCGCGTGAACCGCGTCGCCGGACGCGGCTGACGAGACGACGGAGGAGAGGTCCCCATGAGCAGCACGCCGAGCAGCATGCCCCCCAACGGCTTCTGGGCGCAGGCCCAGGCCGACCCGGACCGTGCGGTCCTGATCGCACCCGACGGAGAGGAGTGGACCGCGCGGCGCCTGCACGCGGCGACGAATCGACTCGTCCACGGGCTGCGCGCCGCGGGCCTGGAGCGCGGCGACGCCTTCGCCGTCGTGCTGCCCAACGGCGTCGAGTTCCTCACCGCGTATCTCGCGGCCTCGCAGGCCGGTCTCTATCTCGTCCCGGTCAACCACCACCTGGTGGGACCCGAGATCGCCTGGATCGTCGCCGACTCCGGTGCGAAGGTGCTCGTCGCGCACGAGCGGTTCGCGCAGGCGGCGACCCACGCCGCCGACGAGGCGAAGCTCCCGGCCACGCACCGGTACGCCGTGGGCGAGGTGGCAGGCTTCCGTCCGTACGCCGAACTCCTCGCCGGACAGCCGGAGTCCGTGCCGGACGACCGCACGCTCGGCTGGGTCATGAACTACACGTCGGGCACGACGGGACGCCCGCGCGGCATCCGCCGCCCGCTGTCCGGCAAGCTCCCCGAGGAGTCGTACCTCGGAGGCTTCCTCGGCATCTTCGGCGTCAAGCCCTTCGACGGCAATGTGCACCTGGTCTGCTCGCCGCTCTACCACACCGCGGTCCTCCAATTCGCGGGCGCCGCCCTGCACATAGGCCACCCCCTGGTCCTGATGGACAAGTGGACCCCGGAGGAGATGCTCCGCCTGATCGATACGTACAAGTGCACGCACACCCACATGGTGCCGACCCAGTTCCACCGCCTCCTCGCCCTGCCGGACGCGACGAAGGCCGCGTGCGACGTGTCGTCGATGCGTCACGCCATCCACGGCGCCGCGCCCTGCCCCGACCACGTCAAGCGGGCGATGATCGAGTGGTGGGGCGAGTGCGTCGAGGAGTACTACGCGGCCAGCGAGGGCGGTGGCGCGTTCGCCACCGCGCAGGACTGGCTGAAGCGGCCCGGCACCGTCGGCAAGGCCTGGCCCATCAGCGAACTGGCCGTCTTCGACGACGACGGCAACCGGCTGCCGCCGGGTGAACTCGGCACCGTCTACATGAAGATGAGCACCGGCGGATTCTCCTACCACAAGGACGAGTCCAAGACGAAGAAGAACCGCATCGGCGACTTCTTCACCGTCGGCGACCTCGGCCTCCTGGACGAGGACGGCTACCTCTACCTCCGCGACCGCAAGATCGACATGATCATCTCGGGCGGGGTTAACATCTACCCCGCAGAGATCGAGTCCGCGCTGCTCACCCACCCCGCCGTCGCGGACGCCGCGGCGTTCGGCATCCCGCACGACGAGTGGGGCGAGCAGGTCAAGGCGGTCGTGGAGGTGGCGGACGGCCACACGGCGGGCGACGCCCTGGCCGCGGACATCCTGGGCCACTGCGAGCGCCAACTCGCGGGCTACAAAAGGCCGAAGAGCGTCGACTTCATCGAGGTCATGCCCCGCGACCCGAACGGAAAGCTCTACAAGCGACGGCTGCGCGAGCCGTACTGGGAGGGCCGGGAGCGCGCGCTCTGAGCGGCCGGCGCCCCGAAGGGGCGCGGGGAACTGCGCGACCGGCCACGAACCAGTCGCAGGCGAGCGACGGCACCTCGCGGCACTTCCCGCCGAGCGCTCAGCGGCCCCGGCCGTACAGCGCGGGCAGGAGCTGTTCCTCCTCGTAGGCGAAGTGCTCCTCAAGACCCGACGTGAGCCGGTCGAGTTCGCCGACCAGGTCGGCGGCCGGGTCCGGATCGGCGATGAGCGCCTCCAGTTCGGCCAGGGTCCGCGCGACCGTCTTGTGCTCCTCGCGGAGCCTGGCGATACCCGGGGCCAACTCCGGGAACTGGCGCTCCAGTTCGGTGAAGGCGCCGTCCTCGTTGGTGTGGTGCTCGTGGAGCGCGCCGCAGAGGGTGAGGCAGTGGCGGGTGAGCTGCTCGCCGAGGGGCGGCGCGGGGCGCGGGGTGCCGGATGCCGTCTGGCGGGCGGCTGCCTGTTTGCGTAAGTCGGCCAGCTCGTCGCGCAGTTCGGCGTGGACGCGGACCAGGTGATCGGCGATCGCCCGGTGGCGTGCGGGGTCGGCTGCGTTCAGCCGGTGCAGCGCGATGACGGGGATGGTGCGGTCCGTGCCCTGCTGGTAGGCGGCGAAGGCCGGGTCGCGCTCGCACTGCGCCGCGTACTGGCGGTCGCGCTCCTCCCCGGCGAGCGGCTCGGCCGTGGCCGGGAAGCGGTCGACGCCGCCCGTGCCGTCGGCGATCTCGACGGTGAGCCGCGGGTCGGCAAGGAGGTTGTGGTACCAGTCGGGGTTCTTGTCCCCGCCGCCGTTGGAGGCGAAGACGAGGAGCCGGTCGCCGTCGCGGGCATACACGGCGGGATTGCTCCGGGGGTGGCCGCTGCGGGCGCCGGTCGTGGTCAGGAGGACGAGCGGGGCGCCGGCGAACATGCCGCCGACCTGGCCTCCGTTCGCCCGGAAGTCGGCCATGAGCTGTCGGTTGAACTCGGCGGGGGAGGGGAGCTGCGCGGGCTGTTCAGGCTCTTCGGGCATGGCTGTGTACCCCTTCGATAGCATCGGCACCGCAGGTGCGTTTGCTGTGAAAGCAAAATAGCTTTGACCTCAAAGCTATTAAGGAGGGTGGCGAGTGTCAACCGGCGACCAGGCCGGTCCGGAGGTCGACGACGCCGTCCGGACCCTGCTCCTGCTGATGCCGCGCATGGTCGGACGCGTCAAGCGGATCAAGATCCCCGAAGAGCTGCAGTCGCTGTCGCTCGCGCCCCGCCATCTCTCGCTGCTCGCCTATCTGCTCTTCGACGGCCCGATGAGCGTCAATGAACTGGCCGCCCGCCTGGAGGTCGCGCCGACGACGGTGAGCCTGATGGTCGGCGAGCTGAGCCGCAAGGGAGTCCTGGAGCGGCAGGAGGACCCGGCCGACCGCCGACGCAGGATCGTCGGCATCGCCGACGCGCACCGCGCGTCGATCGACGGCTGGCTCGGCCGGGGCGCGGTCGCCTGGCGCAAGGCGCTCGCGCCGCTCACGGGGGCCGAGAGGAAGCTGTTCATCGACACGCTCACGGCATACGAGGAGGGCCTCGGCCTCGCCGAAGGCTGAGCGCCCCCGGACACGACAGAGCCGGGCCGCACGTCATGCGGACGCGGTGCGGCCCGGCTCCGGTCAGGGTGTCCTCAGCGGCGCTCGCGCACCTTGACCACCTTCAGCTTCGGATCGCCCATGATGTCCTTCTCGCAGAACCGCGACGTCACCCAGCGCTCATCGGCGTACAGCCGCGTCTGATCGCTGTAGTACGGCGAGTTCGGGTTCGACGACTGCGAGTAGGTGAGGAGCGTGCGCGCCTTCGGGCAGCGGCCCTTGTCCCAGCCGACCGCCTGGATGTGACTCGAACCGTGCGCGACCTCGGTGTAGCCGCCGCCCTTCGCGTCCCAGACCGGCTCGACCTTGTTCCACACGCCGATCGACTCGGTGCCGCCGTGGATCGGAAGGCGCTCGGAGCCGCGTACGACGAACTGGTTCTTGCCCAGCGGCGCGTCGAGGGCGATGCCCGCCCCGTTCAGCTGCGTCACCGCGTCGGCGAGCGCGGTCGCGAAGCCAGGGGCGTCCGTGTTGAGGGTGTTCGGGGTGCGCACCGGGTCGGCGGCGGAGAACGGCACCTTCCACAGCTGGGCGTTCGGCACGGCGGCGACGAGCCCCCGCCAGAACCGGTCGAAGAGCAGCGCGCCCCTACTGTCCGTGTTCATGCTGTGGTCCCAGGCCTTGAGGACGTCACAGGCCTTGCGTACGTCAACAGCCTTGCCGTCGCTGCCGGTCGCGGTGCCTCCGGGCAGCGCGGCACACGCGCGTGCCGCGTCGTCGGCGGCCAGGTCGCCCGCCGGCGCACGGTTCGCGAACTGCTGCTCCTGGAGATCCTTGACCGTCAGACCTCCTTGCTTCGCCATCGCCGCGACGTCCTCGACGGCGCCGCGCGTGCGCAGGGAGCGCTGCGTGCCGATCGTCCCGAAGACCCGCTCGTAACCCGTGATCGGCCGGTCCGCGTTGGTGAGCCAGGCACTGTCGTTGGAGTTCTCGGCGTACGGGGCGTCCTTGAGGGTGGGCATCTTCGACGGCCCGAAGACCCCGGGCTGCACGGCGTCCTTGTCCGAGCCGATCGCGCAGTCACCGCGCGATCCGTCGAGCACGGCGACACCCGACGCCGGATACGTCACCTTGCCCAGGTCCGTGGAGCAGCGCCCGGCCAGGTCGTCGGTGATGCGGGGCAGCACCTGGGACTGGCTGAGCAGCGAGTGGCCCTTGCGGTCCGCGGCGACCGTGTTGACCCACGGCAGGCCCTGGGTGTCGCGCAGCGCCTTCAGGATCCCGTCGGTGGAGCGGGCCTTGCCGAAGCCGAGGTCGGTGTCGCTGCCGCGCATGTTCGTGGCGTTGGGGTCGTTCAGGGCGTACGCCGTCTTCGCCGACCACGGCAGCGGCAGCTGTGCGCCGAGGCCGGTGGTGACCGGGCCGTACCGGGTCCACCACTGCGTGCGGGTCACCGGCTTGCCGTCCTTGACCGGCACCTCGACGGTCCGCTTCGTCATCTTCTCCGGCTTCCCGTCCACCAGATAGGTGGTCGGATCGGCCGGATCCAGCGTGAGCTGGTGCAGATTGAGGGTCACGCCGGTCGCCACCGTGTGACTCCACGCCACATCGCCGTTGAAGCCGATGTTCACCACGCTCGTGCCGAGCAGCGAACCGCCCGAGACGTTCAGCTCGCCGGGGATGGTCTGCTGCGACTGCCAGAAGCGGCGGCCGCCCTGCCAGGGGTAGTGCGGATTGCCGAGGAGCAGGCCCTTGCCGTTCGCGGTGGTCTTCCCGCTGAAGGTAACGGCGTTGGAGCCCATGACGGCCTCGTCGGCCGAGAAGAGCCTGCGCGCCTCCCTGGCGGTGCGCTCGGGGTCCGGTGCACGGTCCGGGGCCTTCGCGGTCGGCGGCTGCGCGGCGGTGATGCCGTCGATGCCGCGTCCCTGACCGCCCAGGACCTGTACGGCGAAGCCCTGCCGAGCCACGTCCAGGGCGCTGATCGGGCGCAGCCACTTGGCGCCCTTGCAGGCCGGGTCGGTGACGCGGTTCTGCTTCAGCCAGGCGTTGTAGCCGGCGGCGAATCCGGCCATCAACTCCTTCGAAGTGGCGCTCGGCCCCGCCGGTGCGGGCTGCTTGAGGAGCTTCTCCACCGTGCGCGTGTCGCGGACGCCACCGAAGTAGAGGTCGCTGGAGATGTTCGTGGTGGCCGACGACAGCGAGCCGTCGGGCTTGCCGTCAGGGCCGAAGTAACGTGACCGCTCCCCGCGCACGGTCACGTAGCCCTCGGCGAGGGTGCACACCTGGTCGGCGGCCTGCGCCCAGCCGGTGCCGAAGCCGAGGTTCTCGTAGTCCTTGGCGAGAATGTGCGGAATGCCGTACTGGGTGTAGCGGACGGTCGCGGACAGGCCGCCGGCGGAGGGGCGGGCGTCGCGCGCCTCCGCCGCTCCGGCGATGGCGCCGGACGACGGCAGGAGAGCCGTGGCCGTCAACAGGCTGATGCCGAGGGCCGTCAGGCGTCTCGTGCGGGTACGCATGGTGCCTCCCAACTGGAGTGAGGGAAGGGGCGGTTGAGCGTACCAACCGGTATGTCACTTGATCGAGTACCGAAACCGGACCAGTTCGTGCCCCGTCCGGAGCCTTGACCACCGCGTCGCGCGCGGCACAGGATCACGCCATGACGGGTGTACGCAGCAATACGGTCGACGGGGTCCTTCGGCGGAGCGCGCGGCGCGTGCCGGGGCGAGTGGCTCTGCGCTATGGGGAGCGGGTCTGGACGTACGCGGAGCTGGACGAAGCCGTCTCGCGCGCGGCCCAGGCGCTGTGCGCCGAGGGGCTCGGCCACGGTGACCGCGTCGCCGCCTACGCGCACAACTCGGACGCCTATCTCATCGGATTCCTGGCCTGCTCGCGGGCGGGCCTTGTCCATGTGCCGGTCAACCAGAACCTCGTCAGGGACGACCTGGCGTACATCGTGGGGCAGTCGGGCAGCTCCCTGGTCCTCGCCGATCCGGACCTCGCCCCACGCCTTCCCGGCGACGTCCGCGTGCTCCCCCTGCGCGACACGGACGACTCGCTGCTCGCGCGGCTCGCGGGCGCGGCGGCGTACGACGGAGAGGCACCCGGCGCCGACGACCTCGCCCAGCTGCTCTACACCTCCGGCACCACCGCGCTCCCCAAGGGCGCGATGATGACGCACCGCGCCCTCGTGCACGAGTACGTCAGTGCCATCACCGCCCTCGATCTCAAGGAGACGGACAAGCCCGTCCACTCGCTGCCGCTCTACCACTCGGCACAGATGCACGTCTTCCTGCTGCCGTACCTCGCGGTGGGCGCCGAGAACACGATCATCGACGCGCCCGACGCCGAGCGGATCTTCGAGCTCGTCGAGGCGGGCCGCGCCGACAGCCTCTTCGCGCCGCCCACGGTGTGGATCGGCCTCTCGAACCACCCCGGCTTCGCCACCCGTGACCTCGCCGGCCTGCGCAAGGCCTACTACGGGGCGTCGATCATGCCCGTCCCTGTCCTGGAGCGGCTGCGCGCACGGCTGCCGTCGCTCGGCTTCTACAACTGCTTCGGGCAGAGCGAGATCGGCCCCCTCGCCACGGTCCTCGGGCCCGAGGAGCACGAGGGGCGGATGGACTCCTGCGGGCGGCCGGTCCTCTTCGTCGAGGCACGGGTAGTCGACGAGCGTGGCGCCGAGGTGCCCGACGGCACGCAGGGCGAAGTCGTCTACCGCTCGCCGCAGTTGTGCGAGGGCTACTGGGACAAGCCCGAGGAGACCAAGGAGGCGTTCCGTGACGGATGGTTCCACTCCGGGGACCTCGCCGTGCGGGACGAGGAGGGCTACTTCACGGTCGTCGACCGGGTGAAGGACGTCATCAACTCCGGCGGCGTCCTCGTCGCGTCGCGCCAGGTCGAGGACGCGCTCTACACCCACGAGCGGGTCGCCGAGACGGCCGTGATCGGCCTGCCGGACGAGCGCTGGATCGAGGCGGTCACCGCCGTCGTCGTACGCAACGGAGACGTCACCGAAGCCGAACTCATCGACCACGCGCGCGAGAAGCTCGCCCACTTCAAGGCGCCCAAACGGGTCCTCTTCGTGGACGAGCTGCCGCGCAACGCGAGCGGGAAGATCCTCAAGCGGGAGCTGCGGGACCGCTTCAGCGCGTCGTAGGCGCTCCTGGTCTATTTGTCCCGAAGGTCCACGATCCGCTTGAACTTGCCCACCGACCGCTCGATCGTCTCCGGATCGACGATCTCGACCGCCACCGAGACGCCGATGCCGTCCTTCACCGCCGACGCGATCTCCCGTGCCGCCGCCTCGCGCCGCTCGGGCGTCGTGTCCGCGCGGGACTCGGCCCGGACCGTCAGCGCGTCCATGCGGCCCTCGCGGGTCAGCCGCAGCTGGAAGTACGGGGCGACGCCCGGGGTCCGCAGGACGATCTCCTCCACCTGCGTGGGGAAGAGGTTCACGCCGCGCAGGATCACCATGTCGTCCGTGCGGCCCGTGACCTTCTCCATCCGGCGGAAGGTGCGTGCGGTGCCGGGCAGGAGGCGCGTCAGGTCGCGTGTGCGGTAGCGGACGACGGGCATGGCCTCCTTGGTGAGGGAGGTGAAGACCAGCTCGCCGCGCTCGCCGTCCGGCAGCACCTCACCGGTGATCGGGTCCACCACCTCCGGATAGAAGTGGTCCTCCCAGATGTGCAGGCCGTCCTTGGTCTCCACGCACTCCTGGGCGACACCGGGGCCGATGACCTCGGAGAGCCCGTATATGTCGACGGCGTCGATCGCGAACCGCTCCTCGATCTCGCGGCGCATCTCCTCCGTCCACGGCTCGGCGCCGAAGATGCCGACCTTGAGGGACGTCGTGCGCGGGTCGACGCCCTGGCGCTCGAACTCCTCCAGGAGCGTCAGCATGTACGACGGGGTCACCATGATGATCTCGGGGCGGAAGTCCTGGATCAGCTGGACCTGGCGCGCCGTCATGCCGCCGGACGCCGGGATCACCGTGCAGCCCAGACGCTCGGCGCCGTAGTGCGCGCCGAGGCCGCCGGTGAACAGGCCGTAGCCGTACGCCACATGGACCTTGTGGCCGGGGCGGCCGCCCGCCGCGCGGATCGAGCGGGCGACGACGTCCGCCCACATCGACAGGTCCTGCTCGGTGTAGCCGACGACCGTGGGCCGCCCCGTGGTGCCGCTGGACGCGTGCAGGCGCCGCACCTCGGACTGCTCGACCGCGAACATACCGAAGGGGTAGTTGTCCCGCAGATCGGTCTTGGCCGTGAACGGGAAGCGGGCCAGGTCGCCGAGTGAACGGCAGTCGTCGGGGCGCAGTCCCGCCTTGTCGAACGCCGCCCGGTAGAAGGGCACGTTCTCGTACGCGTGCAGCAAGGTGTCCTGCAGGCGTTCCAGCTGCAGCGCCTCGAGCTCCTCGCGCCCGAGGCGCTCCGCCGCGTCCAGCATGGCCGTCATATGGATGCTCTCCCGTCCCAAACGGGCGACCGATCATTCGGTCGTGGATCTTCTGTCGAGGTCAGTAATCCAGCCCCGGGGGCGGCCGTCAAGAGATCGCGCAGGGCCGCATTGAGCTGGGGCGCTGTCTCCGAACGGCATTGTCCGGGTGCGGCGCGAGATGTGATGATCACCCCCATGCCGACATTCACCGCATACGACGGGACCGAGCTCGCCTACCACGAGAAGGGGGAGGGCGAGCCGCTGCTCTGTGTTCCGGGCGGCCCCATGCGCGCCTCCGCCTACTTCGGCGACCTCGGCGGCCTGACGGCGCACCGCCGCCTGATCTTGCTCGATCTGCGCGGCACGGGCGACTCCGCGGTGCCCGCCGACACGGCGACGTACCGCTGCGACCGGCTCGTGGACGACGTCGAGGCGCTGCGCGAGCATCTGGGCCTCGACGAGATCGACCTGCTCGGCCATTCGGCGGCGGGCAACATCGCCACGCTGTACGCGGCGCGCCATCCGAAGCGGGTCCGCCGCCTCGTCCTGATCACCCCGGCCACCCAGTCGCTCGGCCTCACGCCGGGCGCGCGGGATCACCGTGACGCCGCGGCGGCGCACAAGGGCGAGCCCTGGTACCCGGCCGCCGAGGCCGCCCTGAAGGAGATCGAGGGCGGGCGCAGCCCCCTTGAGGTGTGGGACGCGATCGTCCCCCTCGCCTACGGCCGCTGGGACGACGCGGCGCGGGCGCACCAGGCGGCGAGCGCGAGGGAGAAGAACGCCGAGGCGGCCGCCCTGTTCTACGGCGACGGCGCGTTCGACCCGCCCGCCACGCGCGAAGCCCTGGCCGGTCTGGCGGCGCCGGTGCTCGTGCTCGCGGGTGAGTACGACGGTGCGCCCAACCCCGCGCACGCGGAGGAGTTCGCCGGGTACTTCCCGGGCGGCGTGCGCCAAGTGCAGCCGGGCGGTGGGCACTTCCCGTGGCTGGACGATCCGGAGTGGTTCGCGCGGCGCGTGGCAGGATTCCTCGCGCAGGACTGAGAAGACCGAGGAGAGCACAGTGCGTTTTTCCGCGTCCGTGGGGCGTTTGTTCACCGCTGGGGCCGTGGGTGTGGCTCTGCTGGCCGGAAGCGGGGGTGCTGCCGTTGCCGCTCCGTCGCCGCGGTCCGCGGCCGTAGCCCCCGCGGGGTCGTACGAGCGGCTCCATCCGCTGGTCGATCTCGCCGCCCAGCGGCTGGCCACCGCCGATCTCGTCGCCGCCGCGAAGTACGGCACCGGCAGCCCCGTCGACGACCCTGCCCGTGAGAAGCAGGTCCTTGACGATGTCGCGCGGCAGGCACGGGAGTTGGGTGCCGATCCCGAGGCGACCGTGCGGATCTTCCGGGACCAGATCGAGGCCAACAAGGTGGTGCAGCGGGAGCTGCACCGGCGGTGGGACGCCGATCCTTCGCAGGTGCCTGCGGAGAAGCCGGACCTCGGGGAGGTTCGCAAGGAGATCAACCGGGTGAACGGGGAGTTGGTGCGGGGGATCGCCGACTCTGCTGCCGCGCGTTCGGCGCCGTCCTGCCGTGGGCTTGTGACCGTGGCGGGCGTACGGGTTCGCCATGAGCGGCAGCTTGACCTGCTGCACACCGTGGCTCTGGAGCGTGCGCTTCGGTCTGTGTGTGCGGGCTGACTCGCTTCCGGGCCGCCGCTTCGCGGCGGATTCTCTCCCGCCCACCCACCCGATTGCCCCGTGGTGGAGTCGGTTGGGGCGGGGGTGGGTGGGGTTGCCCGATGCACAGGGGCGATGTTGGTGGGGGGTGGAGGGGCGTTGCCCGATTGCCCGCGATCTCAGTGGCCCGCCCCCGCCGCCACCGCCTTCGCCCACCGGTAGTCCGCCTTGCCGCTCGGTGAGCGTTGGATCTCCGTGGTGAAGACCACCGCTCGCGGGATCTTGTAGCCGGCCAGGCGCGTACGGCAGTGGGTCTGGATGGCCTCCAGGTCCAACGGGGCGGCACCGTGCCGGAGTTGGACCACCGCGGCCACCCGATTGCCCCAGCGTTCGTCGGGGACTCCGGCGACCAGCGCGTCGTACACGTCCGGATGGGACTTGAGCGCCTGCTCGACCTCCTCCGGATACACCTTCTCGCCGCCGGTGTTGATGCACTGCGAGCCGCGTCCGAGGACGGTGACTATGCCGTCCTCGTCGACCGTCGCCATGTCGCCGAGCAGCACCCAGCGCTCGTCGCCCTTCTGGAAGAAGGTCTCGGCGGTCTTCACCGGGTCGTTGTAGTAGCCGAGCGGCACATGGCCGCGCTGGGCCAGGCGGCCCGGTACGCCCACCGGCACCGGATCGTGCGTGACCAGATCCACCACCTGCGTACGCTCGTTGACCTCCAGGCGGAAGCCCTTCTCGGGGCCCGAGTCGTCCGTCGCCTTGCCGTTGGAACCCGACTCGGACGAGCCGAAGTTGTTCAGGAGCAGGACGTTCGGGGCCAGTTCCTGGAACTGGGCGCGCACCGTCTCCGACATGATCGCCCCGGAGGACGAGACGCTGAAGAGCGACGACAGGTCGGTTCCCTTGAGCGGGCCGTGCAGGGCGTCGATGAGGGGCCTGAGCATCGCGTCGCCCACCAGCGAGACGCTGGAGACCTTCTCCCGCTCGATGGTGCGGAGCACCTCTTCGGGGACGTACTTGCGGTGAATGGCCACCCGCTGGCCGTAGTTGAAGGCGATGAACGACGTCAGCGTCGACGTGCCGTGCATCAGCGGGGGAGCGGGGAAGAACGTGATGCCGGGGCCGCCCGCCGCGACGCGCTCGGCCAGTTCCTCGGGGCGCTTCACCGGCTCGCCCGCGGGTTCGCCGCCGAAGAGCCCGGCGAAGAACAGGTCCTCCTGGCGCCACATGACGCCCTTGGGCATGCCGGTGGTGCCGCCGGTGTAGATGATGAACAGGTCGTCGGCCGAGCGCGCCGGGAACCCGCGCTCCTGCGAACCTGCGGCCTCCGCCTCGGAGAAGGCCACCACGTCGAGCGCGGGCGCGTCGGCCGGCGGGGTCCCCACCCGCACCAGATGCCGCAGCTTCTCCGCGCGCGGCAGCGCGGCCGCGACCCGCTCGGTGAACTCCGCGTCGAAGACGAGGGCGGCGAGGTCCGCGTCGCGGTAGAGGTAGACCAACTCCTCCTCCACGTAGCGGTAGTTGACGTTGACCGGGACGAGGCGAGCCTTGAGGCAGGCGAGCACCGTCTGGAGGTACTCGACGCCGTTGTAGAGGTGGAGCCCCAGGTGTTCGCCCGGCTTGAGGCCGCTGTCGATCAGGTGGTGCGCGAGGCGGTTGGCGGCCCGGTCGAGCTCGGCGTACGTCAGCCTGCGTTCCGCCCCGGTGCCGGGGTGATCGATGTACACGAGCGCCTCGCGGTCGGGGACCACGTCGACGACCGACTCGAACAGGTCGGCAAGGTTGTACTCCACCGCTCCTCCTGACCCCGGAGTCATCTCTTCTGGCGGTCATCAGAGCAGAGGCACCCACAAGTGGGAAGGGTGCTCGTTCAAGAAATCTGACTGACTGTCAGAAAACTATTGAACTGGCTCCCCGCCTACTGCAACCTGTTCCAGGTCCGAAGCCGACAGCAGATGGCCGACGCGGGCCGGCCGTCGACGAGCCGTCACGAGAGGGAGCACGGCCATGGGTGGGACGGAACATCTCGCTGTACGGCGCGAAGGCGCCACACTGATACTCACGCTCAACCGGCCGGAGGCGAAGAACGCGCTCTCGCTGCCGATGCTGGTGGGTCTCTACGACGGCTGGGTGGCCGCCGACGAGGACGACACGATCCGCTCCGTCGTGCTCACCGGGGCGGGCGGCGCGTTCTGCGCGGGCATGGACCTCAAGGCCCTCGCGGGCAAGGGGATGGACGGCGAGCAGTACCGGGACCGGATGAAGGCCGACCCCGATCTGCACTGGAAGGCGATGCTGCGCCACCACCGCCCCCGCAAACCGGTCATCGCCGCGGTCGAGGGGTACTGCGTCGCGGGTGGCACGGAGATCCTCCAGGGCACCGACATCCGCGTCGCGGGCGAGTCCGCGACGTTCGGGCTCTTCGAGGTCAAGCGCGGCCTCTTCCCGATCGGCGGCTCGACCGTGCGGCTCCCGCGCCAGATTCCTCGTACGCACGCGCTGGAGATGCTGCTCACCGGGCGGCCCTACTCGGCGGCCGAGGCCGCCTCGATCGGCCTCGTCGGCCACGTCGTCCCGGACGGCACCGCCCTGGAGAAGGCGCTCGTCATCGCCGAGCAGATCAACGCCTGCGGGCCACTCGCCGTGGAGGCGGTGAAGGCGTCCGTGTACGAGGCCGCCGAGATGACGGAGGCGGACGGCCTGGCGGCCGAGCTGAAGCGGGGGTGGCCCATCTTCGACACCGCCGATGCGAAGGAGGGCTCCAGAGCCTTTGCGGAGAAGCGTCCCCCGGAGTTTCGGCGCGCCTAGGTCTCGTTTCGCCTGCGGGTCCGTCGTGGCTGGTCGCGCAGTTCCCCGCGCCCCTGACGGGGCGACCCTCCCTCTCCGTCCCCATCGTCGCCGAGAAACGGAGTCCGTCCCATGCCAACCGAAGTGCTGCGTGCCCCTCTTGTGGTCGAGTTTCCCTTCACCCGGTCCCTCGGGCCGGTGCAGAGCGCGTTCCTGACCGGGTTGCGCGAACGCACCGTGCTGGGCGTGAAGACCAAGGACGGCAGGACACTCGTCCCGCCCGTCGAGTACGACCCCGTGACCGCCGACGAGATCCGTGACCTCGTCGAGGTCGGTGCCACCGGCACCGTCACCACCTGGGCCTGGAACCACGAACCCCGCAGGGGCCAGCCCCTGGACACTCCCTTCGCCTGGGTCCTGGTGCGGCTCGACGGCGCCGACACCGCTCTGCTGCACGCCCTGGACGCCCCTGGCCCCGATGAGGTTAGGACCGGCATGCGGGTCCGGATCCGCTGGGCCGCCGAGCGCACCGGTGCCATCACCGACATCGCCTGCTTCGAGGCGTACGAAGGGGCGGTGGGAGGTGAAGTGGGGCCGCACGACGGGGAGTTCAGCGACCTCGTCACCGGCATCGTCGCCCACGCCCGCCTCGACTACACCTACGCGCCGGGCCGCGCCCAGACCGCCTACATCAACGCCCTCTCCGACCAAAAGACCGTCGGCGAGCGCTGCCCCTCCTGCCACAAGGTCTACGTCCCGCCGCGCGGCGCCTGCCCCACCTGCGGCGTCGCCACGACCGAGCGGGTCGAGGTCGGGCCGCGCGGCACCGTCACCACGTACTGCATCGTCAACATCAAGGCGAAGAACCTCGACATCGAAGTGCCCTACGTCTACGCGCACATCGCCCTCGACGGCGCCGACCTCGCCCTGCACGCCCGCATCGCGGGCATCCCCTACGACCAGGTGCGGATGGGCCTTCGCGTCGAACCGGTGTGGACCGAGGGCGGCCGCTTCCCCGATCACTACCGGCCCACGGGCGAGCCGGACGCCGCCTACGACACGTACAAGGAGCTGGTGTAGATGCCGTCCGCGAAGCCGTCCGCGAGGCCGTCCGTGATGCGGCCCGTCCGCGACATCGCCATCGTGGCCTTCGGGCAGACCGACCATCTGCGCTCCACCGACGAGCTCTCCGAGGTGGAGATGCTCATGCCGGTCCTGCACCAGGTCCTCGCCGCCACCGGCCTGAAGACGAGCGACATCGGCTTCACCTGCTCCGGTTCCTCGGACTATCTCGCCGGGCGCGCCTTCTCCTTCACCATGGCGCTCGACGGGGTGGGGGCCTGGCCGCCGATCTCCGAGTCGCACGTCGAGATGGACGGGGCCTGGGCGCTGTACGAGGCGTGGACCAAGCTGCTCACCGGCGAGGCCGACACCGCGCTCGTGTACTCCTACGGAAAGTCGTCCCCCGGGTCGGTGCGTGACGTGCTGACCCGGCAGCTCGACCCGTACTACGTGGCGCCCCTCTGGCCGGACTCGGTCGCTCTCGCGGCCCTCCAGGCGCAGGCCCTGATCGACGCGGGGGACGCCGACGAACCCGCGCTCGCCGGGGTGGCGGCGCGCAGCCGCCAGGACGCCTCCGCCAACTCCCATGCGCAGCTGAGGGGTTCGGTCGCCCAAGGGGATTACGTCGTACGTCCGCTGCGCACCGGCGACTGCCCGCCCATCGGGGACGGGGCCGCCGCCGTGATCCTCGCGGCAGGGGAGCGGGCCCGTGACCTGTGCGAGCGGCCCGCGTGGATCCGCGGGATCGACCACCGCGTCGAGGCGCACAGCCTCGGCGTGCGCGACCTCACCGACTCGCCGTCGAGCCGCCTGGCCGCCGAGCGGGCCGGAGCATTCGAACGGCCCGTGGACACCGCCGAGTTGCACGCGCCGTTCACCTCCCAGGAGGTCGTCCTGCGCAAGGCGCTGAAACTGGGCGCCGATGTCGCGGTGAACCCCTCCGGGGGTGCGCTCGCCGCGAACCCCGTCATGGCCGCCGGGCTCATCCGGCTCGGTGAGGCCGCCGCCCGGATCCACCGGGGCGAGTCGGACCGGGCCCTCGCGCACGCCACTTCCGGCCCCTGCCTCCAGCAGAACCTGGTCGCCGTCCTCGAAGGAGATTCGTGATGAATGGGGTGGGCAAGGAGCCCGTGGCCGTCGTCGGTATCGGCCAGACCAAGCACGTCGCGGCCCGGCGGGACGTCTCGATCGCGGGACTCGTCCGCGAGGCCGCTCAAGCCGCCCTCGCGGACGCCGAGTTGACGTGGGCCGACATCGACGCCGTGGTCATCGGCAAGGCGCCCGACTTCTTCGAGGGCGTGATGATGCCCGAGCTGTACCTCGCCGACGCGCTCGGCGCGGTGGGCAAGCCGATGCTGCGCGTCCACACGGCGGGCTCCGTCGGCGGCTCCACGGCACTGGTCGCGTCGAACCTGGTCGCGGGCCGGGTCCACGGCACCGTCCTGACCCTCGCCTTCGAAAAGCAGTCGGAATCCAACGCGATGTGGGGGCTCTCCCTGCCCGTCCCCTTCCAGCAGCCGCTCCTCGCGGGTGCGGGCGGCTTCTTCGCCCCGCACGTGCGCGCGTACATGCGGCGCACCGGCGCCCCCGACACGGTCGGCTCGCTCGTCGCCTACAAGGACCGGCGCAACGCCCTGAAGAACCCCTACGCCCATCTGCACGAGCAGGACATCACCCTGGAGAAGGTCCAGGCGTCGCCGATGCTCTGGGACCCGATCCGCTACTCCGAGACCTGCCCGTCGTCCGACGGGGCCTGCGCGATGATCCTCACCGACCGTGCGGGCGCGGCCCGTTCGCCCCGGCCGCCGGCCTGGATGCACGGCGGCGCCATGCGCAGCGAACCGACCCTCTTCGCGGGCAAGGACTTCGTGTCGCCGCAGGCGGGCAAGGACTGCGCCGCCGACGTCTACCGGCAGGCGGGGGTCACGGACCCGCGGCGCGACATCGACGCCGTCGAGATGTACGTGCCGTTCTCCTGGTACGAGCCGATGTGGCTGGAGAACCTGGGCTTCGCCGCGGAGGGCGAGGGCTGGAAGCTGACCGAGTCGGGCGTGACGGAGCTGGACGGCGATCTGCCCGTCAACATGTCGGGCGGTGTCCTGTCCACCAATCCCATCGGCGCCTCGGGCATGATCCGCTTCGCCGAAGCGGCACTTCAGGTGCGCGGCCAGGCGGGCGAGCACCAGATCGACGGGGCCCGCAGGGCGCTCGGGCACGCCTACGGAGGCGGCTCGCAGTTCTTCTCCATGTGGCTGGTCGGCGCGGAGCCGCCCACCACGTGAGGGGGCCGCCGGGCCGGACAGGCGGCCGTCCTCCTTCCGCGGCCTGTCCGGCATCGGAACCGAAAGCTAGGCTGGCGGGCGGACGACGCATCGGGAGGAGCACGGACGTGGCCGAAGGCACCATTCAGCAGCATCCGCTCGCAGGTCAGCAGCGCCCGCTCGCAGGCTGGGACAAGCCGGAGCTCGACCTCAGCACAGCAGACTGGCAATCGGGCAGTGAAGGTCGGGGTGATGTGGAGATCGCCTTTGTCGAAGGATTCATCGCGATGCGCAACGCGGGCCGCCCCGAGAGCCCGTCCCTGATCTTCACTCCGGCGGAGTGGGGAGCGTTCGTGCACGGCGCGCGTGCGGGGGAGTTCGACCTGACGTAGGCCGTGTGGGGCGTTGTGGACCCTCGTCTCCGGCTGTCGCCACCACTCACGGCCCCTGCCGTGCTGACCTGGTGACTTTGGACTCTGCCCCCGGCCCGCCTCCTGGGCGAGGCCGGGACCACAAGCAGAGCCGGTCGACCTTGGCCTTGCGCCGGAGACGAGGAAAGCCATGAGTGGCGACGCGCCCGTTGAACCTGTTGTGGTGGCCGTCGACGGCTCGGCAGGCAGCGACCACGCCCTGGAATGGGCGCTGACCGCGGCGCGACTGCGGGGAACGCCGCTGCGGATCGTGCATGTGCGGCAGTACGCGATGCCGCTGGCCGACGGTCCGCACATGCCGACCATCGACCACCGGCTCGACGCCGACCCGGTCATCGACCGCACACGCCGGGCCCTGGAACGCCGCCCGGAACTGCCTCCCCTGGACTTCGCCGTAGTGGAGGGCGCCCCGGGGCGTGACGTCCCCAGGCTCGGTGACGGGGCGCGGCTGCTGGTGCTCGGCTCACGCGGGCGGGGTGGCTTCGCCAGTCTGCTGCTCGGCTCGAAGGGGCTCGCGAGCGCGCGGGAGGCGGCGTGCCCCGTGGTGGTGGTGCGACCGGGTGACAAGCTGACGGCGGGCGACGAGCTGACGGCGGGCGACGAGCTGGCGGCGGGCGCCGAGCCGTGCGTGGTCCTAGGCCTCGACGCGCTCTCCCCGCACGACGAGACGATCGGCTTCGCCTTCGAGGAGGCGGCGCTGCGGGGCGCGGTGCTCCGGGTCGTCTGCGCCTATCCCGGGCCCGTCCTCGTCTACACCGCCACCGGCGACTTCGTGACGTCGGCGGAGGCGGACGCGGCGACATCGGCGCGGTACACGGAACTCGCAGGCGAGCAGCTCGCGCCCTTCCAGGAGCGGTATCCCCAGGTGAACGTCGAGAAGCAGATCCTGCCGGGGGACGCGGCGGGGCTGCTCGTGGAGGCGTCACGGGACGCGGAGCTCGTGGTGGTGGGGCGGCACCAGACCCGGATGCCGCTGGGGAGGCTGATGGGGTCGGTGACCAACGCGGTGCTGTTGCATGCGCGGGGTGCGGTGGCCGTGGTGCCTCTGGAGTCCCGGTAGGGCCACAGGTACGAGTCCCATGGCTCACCGCAGCACCACGCACCCCCGCCCCTCCAGCCTCACCAGCAGCTCCCGCGGCACGGTGACGTCGTTCCAGCGCAGGTCCAGCTTCTCCAGCGCGGGCAGGTCGCCGATCCAGGGCGGGAGTTCGCGCAGCAGGTTCGCCCGCAGGTCCAGCCTCCGCAGCAAGGGCAGACCGCGCAGCGCCTCCGGCACCGTCGTGAACCGGTTCTCGCGCAGCTCCAGTTCGCGCAGGTTGCCCAGGTGGCCGACCGGGGCGGGGAGCGAGGTGAGGCGATTGCCGCGCAGCCACAGTTCGCGCAGGGCCGCGAGGCCGCCGAGCGACGCGGGGACCGAGTCCAGGCGGTTGTGCTGGGCGCGCAGCTCGACCAGGGCCTCCAGTGATCCCAGGGTGTCCGGCAGCGCCGTCAGCCGGTTCTCGCCGACGTTGAGGTACGTCAGCCGCTTCAGGTTGCCCAGCGACTGAGGCAGTGACGTGAGGCGGTTGTCGTGGAGGTAGAGGAAGCGGCTCAGAGCCGTCAGGTCTCCCAACTCGACCGGGATCGCGCTGAGTTGGTTGTGGCCCAGGTCCAGTGTGTGCAGTGAGGTCAAGGAGCCGATCCGCGCGGGGAGATGCGTGAGCGCGTTGTCGGGCAGGAGCAGGACCTCCAGGGACGGGTGGTGCCACACCTCGTCGGGCACCTCGCGCAGGCCGCCGTGCCAGTAGTTGAGTACGTTCTCGGTGCCGACCGCCACGTGAGGGTCCCTTCGTCCGGGGTGGATGCCACAGCCAACCGCATCGCTGTGACCGAATCGGCTCCCGGCGGGCCCTGCGGGCGTAATCTGAGGTGCCTGAAGGTCAAGGCACGCGCAGCAGGAAGCGTCCGGCGCACCACCATGGCGGAGGGTGTCCCATGGTGCATCACGTTCCCCATGGCAAGCGGACCCTCTTCGAGCGGGAAAGCGAACTCGCGGCAGTCGACGAGGCGTTGAGTGAACTGTGCGGTCTGTCGCGGGACGGCTCCGAGCCCCCGGACAGGCCCCGGGGAGCACTCATCGCCTTCGCGGGGCGCGCGGGCCTCGGCAAGACCTCCCTTCTTGCCGAGGCGCGCCGCCGCGCCGCCGTCAAGGGCTGCACCGTGGCATCGGCACGCGGCGGTGACCAGGAGCAGCGGGTCGCCTTCCACGTGGCGCGGCAGCTGGTGCAGCCCCTGCTCGCCTCCGTCCCCGACGCGGAACTGCGGGACGTACTGGGCAGTTGGTACGCCATCGTCGGCCCCGCCCTCGGGCTCTGTGCCCCGCCGGACGGCGCGCCGCCCGACCCGCAGGGGCTGCGCGACGGTCTTGACTGGGTGCTCACTCATCTCGCCGTGCAGCGTGCCCCGTTGGTGGTCGTGATCGACGACGCGCACTGGGCCGACGCCGAGTCGCTGAGCTGGCTGTCCGCCTTCGCGCCCCGCGCGGAGGCCCTGCCGCTGCTGCTCGTCGTCGCCTACCGCCCCGAGGAACTGCCCGACCACGCAGAGGAGTTCAGGGGCCTGCCCGGACGTGCCGGGCAGCGGCCCATCGGACTCGAACCGCTCAGCGCCACCGCCGTCGCCCGCCTCGTACGCGACGCGCTCGGCACCCGGGCCGACGACGCGTTCTGCCGCGAATGCTGGGCGGTCACCGCGGGCAACCCGTTCGAGGCCGTGGAGCTGGCCGCGAAGGTGCACGACCGCGGGCTCACCCCCGACGAGGCCGGTGCGCATCTGCTGCGCGATCTCGCCGCAGCCGTGAAGGGCAGTGGCCTCGTCGCCCGCCTGGAGCGGCTCGGCACCTCCACCGTCCGGTTCGCCTGGGCCTGCGCCGTCCTCGGGATCTCGGTCCCCCCGGCGCTCGCCGCCGCCGTCGCGGGCATCGGCGAGCGGGAGGCCGCCGACTGCGCCGACCGGCTGCGCCGCGCCCGCGTCCTGACCGGCGCCCACACCCTGGAGTTCGTGCACCCGTTGATCGCCACCGCCGTCTACCGCGCCATCCCCGGCGGTGTCCGCGTCGCCCTGCACGGTCAGGCGGCCTGGTGCGTGGTCAACGCGGGACTCGGCGCGTCCGCCGCGGCCCGGCATCTCCTGGAGGTCCACCCCGACGGCGACACCTGGGTCGTGCAGCAACTGCGCGCCGCCGCCCGCGAGACCGTCCGCGCGGGCGCCCCCGACGCGGCCCGCCGCTATCTCGCCCGCGCCCTGCGCGAACCCCCGCCCTGGGAGGACCGCGCCGCGGTCCTCTACGAACTGGGCTGCGCGTCCTACCTCACCGAACCGGCGACGACCGTCAACCACCTGCGTGCCGCACTCGAAGAGCCCATCACCGACCCCGTCCTGCGCAACGGCATCGTCTACCGCCTCTCCCAGGTCCTCGCCCACTCCGACCGCCTGGGCGAGGCCTCGGACACCCTCGCCCGCGAGATCCGGGTGACCACCGAGCCACGGGTGCGGATCCGGATGCAGGCCGAGCAGTTCATGTGGGACGCCTTCCGGGCCGACGAGCCGGACTCGCCCGCCCGTTCACGGCGCCTCGCCCGGCTCGCCGACCGGCTGCCCGGCCGCGATCTCACCGAGCGGTACATCATCGGGCTCCGCGCCTGGGACGCGACGCTGCGCGCCGAGCCGGCCCGGACCGCCGTCCGGCACGCCGAGCGGGCCCTGGTCGGCGGGCTCGGCTGGGCCGAGGAGGACCGGGGCTTCGAAGTCCCCGTCCTGGTCGCGCTCACCTTCCTGTACGCCGACCGTCCTGGCCGGGCCGAGGAGCTGTTCGCCGCCGGGATCGCCGACTTCGAGCGCCAGGGCTGGCGCGGCGCCCATCTGTCGTTCGCGTACACCCTTCTCGCGTACGTACGTTTCCGGCGCGGACGCCTCGCCGAAGCCGAGGACTTCGTGCGCGCCGGGCTGCGGATCGCCGAGCGAGTGGGGTCGGGAACGCCCGCGCACTGGTACGCCGTCGGCATCCTCATCGAGATCCTGCTGGCCCGCGGCCGTGTCGCCGAGGCCACGCGCACCGCCGACGCGTACGGCTTCGGGGAGCCGTTCCCCTCGGCGGTCGTCTTCCCCGACGCGCAGGCCGTGCACGGCGAACTGCTCCTCGCCCGCGGCCTCACCAAGGACGCGGCGGCCGAACTCGCCGCGGCGGGCCGCCGCCTCGACCCGCGGGGCATGCGCAACCCCGCCTGGTGCCCCTGGCAGCTCCACCTCGCGCTCGCCGAGGCCGACGACGCCCCCGAGCGCGCGCTCACCACCGCCTACGAAGCGGTCCGACGCGCCCGCAGGTTCGCCACCGCTTCGGCGATCGGCCAGGCGCTGCGGATCACCGCCGAGGTCGCGCCGGGCTCCGCGCGCGTCAAGCTCCTGGAGGAGTCCGTCAGCCATCTGGAGCGGTCGCCCGCGGCGTACGAACTCGCCTGTGCGCTGGTCTGCCTGGGCGCCGAGCTGCGTCGCGTCGGCCGCCCGAAGGACGCGGCGGACCCCCTCTACCGCGGGCTCGAAGCGGCCGTCCAGTGCGGCGCGGACGGCCTGGTCGAGCGGGCCCGCGAGGAGCTGGCGGCGGCAGGTCTTCGCCCCCGGCTGCTGCACAGCACCGAGAGGGACACGCTCACCGCGCGCGAGCGCGGCGCCGCCGCGCTCGCCGTCCGCGGGGAGCCGGCCGCCCGCATCGCCGAGGAGCTGCACACCGACGAGGCGGCCGTCGTCCGGCTGCTGTCCGCCGTGTACCGGAAAGTGGGAACGGATCACTCCGGTCTTGCCGCCGCGCTCGGTGTCCCGCCACCCCCGCTGACCTCGCGCTGAACGCCGGACCGCGCCGTGGCCGCCCCGCGCGGACCGGCGCCGCCCCCGCGCCGACAAGCACCGCGGGCCACGTACCATTGGCGCATGTCCTTCCTCCGCCGCCGCAGCTCCGCCACTCCCGCTGGCCCGGACTTCGATGTCCTGGCCATGGACCCGGGTGACTGGCCCGGCAACCTCGGCGCGGGCCTGCTGCCCGCCCCCGACGGCAGCTGCCAGGGCGTCTTCCTGCGCTACGACCTCTTCGGCGGGCGCGGCCCCGCGATGATCATCGGCAATCTGCCCGAGGGCTCCCCGGCACGCGAGATCGCCGACGACGAGGTGCCCTTCGAGGTGGCCCAGCTGATGCTCGCGCTGGAGAACGACGAGGAGATCACCGTCGTCACCACCGAGGACATGCCGGTGATGCAGGGTGACAACCTCCTCATCGTGCGCCGCCTCAAGCTCTCCGAAAGCCGTATCTCCTGCGTGCAGTTCGACCGCAGCGACGGCGTCCTGGTCACCATCGCCGCCTGGGACCGGCCGATCACCGACGATCTGTACGCCCTTCTGAAGCCGCTGCCCGCCGAGCTCTTCCAGCAGGGCTGACCCACCCCGGACCACCGCACGCCACGCACCCACCCCTTCTGCCGGAGGGGTGGGTTTTGTCATGCGCCTTGCCAGGCCAGTCATCGGACTTTTAACGTGACCGGTCATGACTCCCGGGATCTCGCGAAGAACCACGATGAAGACTGCCGTAGGCGGAGCAGCCGTACTGGCATCGGGCGGAGGGGTTCTCTCCGGTGTCGCGGCCGCAGCCGAGGGACGGCACGACGTAAGCGACACATCCGATGAATCGTTGCTCTGGTACGCGGCGCCTGCCGCCGACTGGGAGCGCGAGGCCCTGCCCATCGGCAATGGCGCACTCGGTGCCATGGTCTTCGGCACCCTCGCCTCCGAGCGGCTCCAGTTCAACGAGAAGACCCTGTGGACCGGCGGCCCCGGCTCCCGCGAGGGCTACGACCACGGCGACTGGCGCGAGGCCAGGCCCGGCGCCCTCGACGCGGTGCGCGAGCAGCTGGACGAGAAGGGCGCCCTGGCCCCCGACGCGGTCGCCGCCGAGCTCGGCCAGTCCCGCCGCGGCTACGGCGCCCACCAGACCTTCGGCGATCTGCACCTCGACATGGCGGACGCCCCGGAAGCACCAGACGCCACCTACCGCCGCACCCTCGATCTGCGCACGGGCCTCGCGACCGTCACGTACACCCACCGGCAAGTGCGCCACGAGCGGGAGTTCTTCGCCTCGTATCCCGACGGCGTGATCGTCGGGCGGCTCACCGCCGACCGCCCCGCGAGCGTCAGCTGCACCCTGCGCCACACCTCGCCCCGCGCCGACTTCACCGCGAAGGCCGACGGCGACCGGATCGCCGTACGCGGTGAACTCGCCGACAACGGACTGAAGTTCGAGGCACAGCTGCGCGTCGTGCACCACGGCGGTACCCGCACGGCGAACGCGGACGGCAGCATCACCGTCAGCGGTGCCGACCACGTCTGGTTCGCGCTCGCCGCGGGCACCGACTACGCCGACACCTACCCCGACTACCGCGGCGACGACCCGCACGCCGACGTCGTACGCACCGTCGACCAGGCCGTCGCCCAGGGGCACGGCGCACTCCGCGCCCGCCACCTGCGCGACCACGCGGACCTGTTCGCCCGGGTCGCCCTCGACATCGGCCAGAGCGCGCCGGCCGATGTCCCGACCGACCAGCTGCTCAAGGGGTACGGGACAGGAGCGAGCGCGGCCGACCGCGCCCTCGAAGCCCTCTTCTTCCAGTACGGGCGCTACCTCCTCATCGCCTCGTCCCGCGCGGGCTCGCTGCCCGCCAACCTCCAGGGCGTGTGGAACAACAGCACCACGCCACCCTGGTCGGCCGACTACCACACCAACATCAACCTCCAGATGAACTACTGGCTCGCCGAGGCCGCCAACCTCGCCGAGACCACCGCCCCCTACGACCGCTTCGTCGAGGCGCTGCGCGCGCCGGGACGGCGCACGGCCAAGGAGATGTTCGGCTCGCGGGGCTGGGTGGTGCACAACGAGACCAACCCCTACGGCTTCACCGGCGTCCACGACTGGTCGACCGCCTTCTGGTTCCCCGAGGCCGCGGCCTGGCTCACCGCGCAGCTCTACGAGCACTACCGCTTCGGCGGCTCCACTCAGTACCTGCGCTCCACCGCCTATCCCGCGATGAAGGAGGCCGCCGAGTTCTGGCTCGACAACCTCCGCACCGACCCGCGCGACGGCACCCTCGTCGTCACCCCCAGCTACTCGCCCGAGCACGGCGACTTCACCGCGGGCGACTCCATGGCCCAGCAGATCGTCCACGACCTGCTCACCAACACCCTGGAAGCCGCCCGGATCCTCGGCGACTCGGCCGCCTTCCGCGCCGATCTTGAGAAGACCCTGGGCAAGCTCGACCCCGGCCTGCGCGTCGGGTCCTGGGGCCAGCTCCAGGAGTGGAAGGCGGACCTGGACGACAAGACCGACGACCACCGGCACGTCTCGCACCTCTACGCCCTGCACCCCGGACGCCAGATCCAGCCGGGCAGCAAGTGGGCCGACGCCGCGAAGGTCTCCCTCACCGCACGCGGCGATGGCGGCACCGGCTGGTCCAAGGCGTGGAAGGTCAACTTCTGGGCGCGGCTCCGCGACGGCGACCACGCGCACAAGATGCTCGGCGAGCAGCTCAAGTCCTCGACGCTGCCCAACCTCTGGGACACCCACCCGCCGTTCCAGATCGACGGCAACTTCGGCGCGACGTCGGGCATCGTGGAGATGCTCCTGCAGAGCCAGTTCGACGTCGTCGAAGTGCTGCCCGCCCTGCCCGCGAGCTGGCCCGAGGGTTCGGTGCGCGGCCTGCGGGCGCGCGGCGGGGCACGCCTCGACATCGAGTGGAAGGGCGGACGCGCCACACGCATCGTGCTCACCGCTTCACGCACCCGCGAACTAACCCTGCGCAGCGGCCTGTTGAAGGGAGGCGAGAAGACCTTCAAGGCGCGGGCAGGACAGCGGTACGTCTTCGACTGAGCAGGCACCTCATCGGTCGGGGCCGGGCCCGCCCCACGCGGACCCGGCCCCGAACGGCCTCGACGGCTCTAGGAGCCCGAGCGCACCACCTTCACGTCGGCCGCCCTGACATACGCAACGCGGTGCCCGAACTGGACCTCGTAGTAGGTGTCCTTGCCGCGCACCACCTTGTGCGGCGCGGTGTCGAACGTCGGCGCGTAGAAGTACTCGCCCGGCACCTTGTCGCCGATCGCGTACTCCTGGCCCGCGAGGAGCTTGTACGGCAGCGGAGTGACCGGCTGCACCGGAACGCCCGCCGGGTACGCCTCCTTCTCCGGATAGGCGCGCCCGTACACCGGGACCTCCTTGGCGTCGCCCTTCGGCGTCACCACGAGCCCCGACGCGTCGACGGCGGTCGGCTGCTTCTTCGGGTTCTTGAACCATGCCTTCTGGCCCAGGTACCAGACGGCGGTCCAGTCGCCCTTGCGGTCGGCGACCGCGTACTGCTGGCCGGTGGACAGGCGCGCGCCGGTGTCGTTCACGCCGGTCGTCGAGTCGCCGCCACCGGGCCGCAGGCCGATGTCCTTGATGAGCGGCGCGTCGTCACGCGGCTCGGTGTGGACGCGCACCGCGGCCGAACCGTGCGTCTCGCACTTCTCGCCCGGCTTGACGCAGCCCGTGTACTCGGGGCGGTTCTTGGAGTACACGGGCGCCACCGTCACCAGACCGCCGCTGGGGCCCGCCGTCCGCTTGAACGGCTTGCCCATCAGGGTGAAGTAGTGCTGCCAGTCCCAGTACGGGCCTGGGTCGGTGTGCATGCCCGCGATCGTCGACGGCAGCGTGCCCGGCACGTTGTCGTGGCCGATGATGTGCTGGCGGTCCAGCGGGATGTCGTACTTCTTCGACAGATACTTCACCAGGCGCGCCGACGAGCGGTACATCGCCTCCGTGTACCAGGTGTCGGGCGCCGTGAGGAAGCCCTCGTGCTCCAGGCCGATCGACTTGGAGTTCACGTACCAGTTGCCCGCGTGCCAGGCGACGTCCTTGGCCTTCACGTGCTGGGCGATGTGGCCGTCGGTGGAGCGCAGGGTGTACTGCCAGGACACGTACGTGGGGTCCTGCACCATGTTGAGGACGCCTTCCCAGCGGCCCTCGGTGTCATGGATGACGATGGTGTCGATGCTCTGGCTCCCCGGCCGGTCCGACAGGTCGTGGTTGCCGTAGTCGTCGTTGCCGTTCGGGTCCTTGAACTCCTCGTACGGCGCAGGGATCCACTCGCACGACACGGTCGAGGGGCACTCGGTCTCGCCCTTCGGGGCCTTCCGTAGCCCCATGCCCCGCACCTGTGCGGCGTCCGGCTTCAGACCGCTGACCGCGGGCAGGGCCACGTGCTGGCCCGCGTCCGTGGTGCGCTCCTGACCGTCGTGGATGACGGCGAAGACGTCATTGGCGTACGTCGCCGCGGTGGCCTGGTCGTCCGCGCCGGAGAAGCGGGCGATCGCGCCGTACCAGTCGGCGGGGTTCTCGCTCAGCGGCTTGCCGAGCTTCTGCTGTGCGGCGGCGAGCAGGGCGGCGCCGCCGCGTACGTTGGCCGCGGGGTCGGTGCGCAGCCGCTCGGCGGAGAGCCCGCTGACTTCGGCGGCGCGGGGCAACGTCTTGAGCCGGGCGGGCAGTTGGGAGTTCTTCGGCATCTTGGCCGTGAACTCCTTCGGCTTGAGGACGCCCCGTGACGCGTCGCCGCGCGGGTCCTCATCGCCCTCGCTGTGATGCGGGGCGCCGGCGACGGCGGTGCGCGCGTCGGTGAGGTGCATGGGGCCGTAGCCACCGGTCACGCTCGGCGCGCCGCCGTGCGCGTCCCAGCGGGACTGCAGATAGGACACTCCGAGCAGCACGCTCTGCGGTACGCGGTACTCGGCGGCCGCTGCCGCGAAGGCGCCCTGCAGCCCCTCGTCTGACGACGTCGAGGGAGGGGCGGCCGGGGCGGCACCGAGCAGCGGAAGCAGCAGACCGGCGGAGACAAGAGCGCCTGCGGTCCTGACGGCGCGTCTGCGCGCGGCAGGGGTGCGGGCGGTGGCGGATCCTCGCAATGCAGCCTCCTGGGACGGTGAAGCGTGATGGGGCGTGCGGGGCCGGGCGTGCGTCAGTGGTACCGGCTCTCCGACGATCCGTCAATCATGCCCAGGAGACGGGATTTCGCACGTCAGCGCCGGTCCCGGCGGGTTTCGCCCCGGGAGGCCGCACGGCCTGCGACGCGTCAGTGGATTGGACCAATGAGCAGGTCGAACACCATGCCGACGGGTTGGCGGACCGCCCGGGACGTCAGAGGTCCGGTCCACCTCGCGTGCGCAACGGGCGGCAGGCCCTCGCTGCCTACGGGGTCTTGCGGGCGCCGGCCTCTGCGATGCGGTCAGCAAGGATGGTGGACAGACTGTGGATACGCGTGCTCCGCTGGTCGGTCGGATCGTCCCGACAGTCCGCACAGCAGTCCCGTCCCGAGCCTGCCGTACTGCGTTCCCGGCTCCCTTTCCCTCCCCTGCTGCACGCACCGACCGCCACCTCCCGCCGCGTGCACGAGGCCCGGCAACGCCTGATTACCCACTGCATGACCGAGCGCGGCTTCCGCTACGAGGCACCTCCCGTCGATGCCACGCCCTCGGCAGACGCCGGTTCAGGCCCGGCGCAGTTCGGCATCGAGGCCCTCAACCTGCCGGACTCGGCCGGCCGGCCTGTCACGCAGCCCGCAGAACGACCCCGTGGGAAGGCATTCGGCCGGGCGCTCTATGGGGACCCGCAACGCAAGATCTCCGCCCGCAACAAGGAGATCACCGTAAGTCGGCCCGCCACAGGCTGCTTGGCTGACGCCGAGCGACGGCTCCTGGGCGCGGGTGGGCCGCGACGCGCTCTCACTCTGCAGCTGCGGCTCGACCAGGGGGAGCGCGACGCACTGCGCACGCTGGGAAAGGATCGCGCGTTCCGCGGAGCGACGGCACGCTGGCGTTCCTGCATGCGGCAGGCGGGATTCCCCGCCGCGAAGGACCCACAGCGGCTTGCGGCGGCGCTACGCCCGGACACCCCCTCGCCGAACAACCCGCAGCCCGCGCCGACGTGACCTGCAAGCACGCCACCGGCTACCTGGAGCGCGCGTACGCCAGGCTCGCCGTGCTGCAACAGCGCTGGCTCGACGCCAACCCACAGTCGGCGATCGAATGGCGCTCCCTGCGCCAGCGGGAGGCCGAGGCCGCCACGAAGGTACTGAAGGCCGGGTGACGTTTCGGGCGCGCAGTCGCCCGGACAGCACACCGATCGAGCACGCGCTGTGTGGGGGGCGTGACCGATGAGACGTCCGTCAGACGAAGCGGCGTACGAAGGTCAGTGCCGTGTCCGCGACCTCCCGCCAGCGGCTGTCGATCGTCAGCGCGTGGTCGCGGCCGGCCATCTCCGTGATCTCGGTGACGCCGGAGTTCTCCCGCTGTTTCTTGTACGCGCCGTTGGCGAGCGCCCAGGGCACGGCGTTGTCCTTCTCCCCGGAGATGATCAGGAGGGGCCCGCGCCGGGGGTTGCGGCAGTCGACCCTCATCTCCGTCCGGGGGTTGATGTTGGCCCCGGCCGCCTGGAAGGGCGGTGCGCAGGGGGCAGGGACCGCGTACTTCTCGTAGAGCTCCTTGGCTTCCTGCTCGCTGACGGCGTTGGCGTAGGCGTAGCGGAACTGCTCGAAGGTGAGCGGCAGCGCGCGCTTGCGGTTGGCCGGGTTGCCGATGATGGGGCGCAGGGAGCGCAGCGTCGAGAGGGGCAGCGCGAGGACGCCGCGGAACGGCACCGGGTCGATCGCCACCGAGGTGGCGGACAGACCGCGCCCCGCGAGGATCTGCGTGAGCAGCCCGCCGACGGAGTGTCCGATGATGGCCGGTTTGCGCTCAAGGCCGTCGATCAGGCCGGCCAGGTGATCGGCGATCCGCCCGACCGTCTTGCCCGCGAGGGCGTCGGGGCGCTGCCTCGCCTCGGTGACCGAGTCCGGGTCGTCGGGCCACGACAGGGCGACGGGCATGTATCCGGCGGCCTCGAAGTGGGCCGTCCAGAGGTCCCAGCTGCTGGGCAGCATCCACAGACCGTGCACGAACACGACCGGAACGCGCTCGGGGGCGGCGTTGGCACGGTCGATCTGCTGTGCGTCATTGAGGGACATAGCCCGACGTTATGGGCGTAAGTCCCCCTGCGATATAGGGCCGTCGGCGGTATGGCCGGTGTTGCATGGTGCTTGTCCGGTCTGCGTGGACCGGGGGCGCGTGTAGAGGGGGGCTTCTCAGCGCACCGCGCCCGACAGGGCCCGGTCCACCTGCCGCGGGGACAGCGCGTGCTCGACCGCGAGGATGCCCGCACCGATCGCCGCCGCGTTCTCGCCGGTGCGGCTCGGCTCGATCCGGAGCACATGGGTGGCCAGCGGGTGCGAGCGGCGGTACACCGCTTCCCGTACCCCCGCGAGGAGTTGGTCGTGGACGGCGGCCAGCGCCCCGCCTACCACCACCGTGTCCGGGTTGAAGAAGTTCACCAGGCCCGCGAGCACCTCGCCCACCGCGCGGCCCGCCTCGCGCACCATGCGTACGGCATCGCGGTTGCCGGACTTCACCAGGCGTACGACATCGCTGCCCGAGGTCGCGTCGAGGCCGAGCCCGGCCAGCTTGCGGGCGATCGCCGCGCCGCCCGCCACCGCCTCCAGGCAGCCGGAGTTGCCGCACCGGCAGGGCTCCTCGATGTCGCCGACCCGGATGTGCCCGATGTCGCCCGCACTGCCCTGCGCACCCCGGTGCAGCCGGCCGTCGGCGACGATGCCGCAGCCGATGCCCGTGCCCACCTTGATGTAGAGCAGATAGCGCGTGTCGGGGAAGGCGCGGCGCTGCTCGGCGAGCGCCATCACGTTCACGTCGTTGTCGACGAGGGCCCGCGGGCCGAACCGCTCGGCGAAGAACTCCGGGATGGGGTACTGATGCCAGCCCGGCATGATCGGCGGATCCACCGGGCGGCCCGTCGAGAACTCCACCGGTCCGGGCACCCCGACCCCGATGGCCTGGAGCGACGCGGGATCGCGCCCGGCCTCCTCCAGCAGGGCGTGCAGCGTGCGCTCGACATGGCCGAGAACCTCCTGCGGGCCGTCCGCGATGGAGAGCGGGTCCTCGCGCAGGGCGAGCATCTCGCCGCCGATGTCGAGCAGGGCGACCCGACAGTGCGACGCGCCCAAGTCGACGCCCGCGACGGCGTGTTCGCGGGTGCGCAGGCGGAGGCGGCGTGGTGGCCGACCGCCCGTCGACCCGCCGTCCGCCTCCTCGGTGAGGAAGCCGTGCGCGATCAGCGCGTCCACCCGCTGCGACACCGTGGACCGCGCGAGACCCGTCACACGGGCGATGTCGGCGCGGGTCTCCGCCGCCCCCGTGCGGAGCAGGGCGAGGACTTCGCCGGGTGACGACGGCAGGGAAACGGGGTGATCCGGCGCTCCAGACATGGCAGCCACCTTAGGGACGAGTTTGGCTGCTCACAAGGCTGATGCTGTTCGACGATCGACCTAAGTACTCATCAACTTGCTTGTGTAGAAAGCTGCTTGAGCCCTTGACAGGTCAAAGCTCCCTCATCACATTGCTCTGCAGACCGCTGCCGAAGGAGCCGAGGGTGCAGGCGATGCAGGCGACGCAAGAGATGTTGGCGATGCGCGGGGTTTCCAAGAGCTTTCTCGGAGTGCGTGTGCTGCACGGGGTGTCCCTCGACCTCGCCGCGGGCGAGGTGCACGCGCTGGTCGGCGAGAACGGCGCCGGCAAGTCCACCTTGATGAAGGTCCTCGCGGGCGAACACGTCCCGGACGAGGGCAGCATCGTGCTCGACGGAACGGAGCATGCCTTCAGCCATCCCGCACAGGCCCAGGCCGCCGGGATCGGCATCATCCACCAGGAGTTCGCGCTGCTCGCGCACCGCACGGTCGCCGAGAACGTCTTCCTGGGCCGCGAACCGACCCGTTACGGCCTCGTCGACCGCCGCGCGATGGAGGCCCGCACGGCCGAACTCCTCGCCGAGGTCGGCGTATCGGGCATCACGCCGCGCACGTACATCCGCGATCTGTCCGTGGCCCGGCAGCAGACCGTCGAGATCGTCAAGGCGCTCGCCTCCGACGTCCGCGTCCTGGTCATGGACGAGCCGACCGCGCCGCTCGCCGACCACGAGGCGGGCCTCCTGCACGACCTCGTGCGCCGCCTCGCGGGCCGCGGCCTCGGCATCCTGTACATCTCGCACCGCCTGCGGGAAGTCTTCGAACTCTCCCGTCGGATCACGGTGTTGAAGGACGGCCGCCACGTCACCACGGTGCGGACCCAGGACACGGACACCGACCAGGTCGTACGCGCGATGGTCGGCCGGGAGCTGAGCGCCTACTACCCGCCGCGCGCCCACCCCGACGACATCGGCGAGGTACGCCTCACGGTCACCGGCGGCGGCAACGACCGCCTGCGCGGCATCGACCTGACGCTGCGCGCCGGCGAGGTCACCGGCATCGCGGGCCTGGAGGGCTCCGGCCGTACGTCGCTCGCGCGGGCCCTGTTCGGAGCCGCGCCGTTCACCAGCGGGGCGATGACGGTGAGCGGCGAAGCTCTGCGGCCCACCACCCCGCGGCAGGCCATCCGCGCCGGGATCGCCCTGGTGACCGAGGACCGCAAGGCCGAGGGGCTCGCGCTGCGGCAGTCCGTGCGGGACAACGCCCTGCTCGTGACCCGCGCCGTACCGGCCCGCGGGGGACCGCCCGCCGCCCGCGAACTCACCGCACTCCTTGAGCGTGTACGCCTCCAGGCGCGCGGCGAGGACCAGCAGGCCCAGTACCTCTCCGGCGGCAACCAGCAGAAGGTCGTCATCGCCAAGTGGCTGGCCGCCCGCCCCCGCATCCTGCTCTTCGACGAACCCACCCGCGGCGTCGACGTGGGCGCCAAGGCCGCCATCCACACCCTCGTCCGGGAGCTGGCCCGCGAGGGCATCGCCGTCCTGATCGTCTCCTCCGAACTGCCCGAACTCATCGGCATGAGCGACCGCATCCTCGTCATGTCCGAAGGCCGCATCGCCGGCGAACTCCCGCCGGGGGCGGCCGAGGAGGACGTGATGCGGCTCGCCACGACCGACGCGTCCGCAGACATGAGCGCCCCGTCCGCAGACACGAGCGCCCCGTCCGGAGAGGAGCCCGCCGCGTGAGCGGTACTACAGGTACCACCGGCACCACCGTCGCACCACCGCCCGCCGTGAAGACCCGTGCGCCGAGCCGCAGCAGGCTCACCGATCCCGCCGTCGGCGTCTGGCTCGCGGCGGCGGGCGTCACCGCGCTCGGGTGGATCGTGGTCGCCGCGCGCGGCGGCGACTTCCTCACGCTCTCGAACGTCGTCGGCATCCTGCAGAACTGCGTCGCCCTCGGCCTGGTCGCCGTGGGGCAGACCGCCGTCATCCTCACCGGCTCCCTCGACCTGTCGGTGGCGTATCTGATCAGCCTCGGCACGCTCGTCGCCGCCACCACCATGGAGGACGGCAGCGTCGTCACCGCGGTGCTCGCCGTCCTCGCCCTGTCGGCGGCCGTCGGGCTCGCCAACGGCCTGATCGTCACCGGGCTCAAGGTCAACGCGTTCATCGCGACGCTCGGCACCGCGTTCATCCTGCGGGGCTGGATCGAGGACAACTACACGGGCCCGGCGGGCAAGGTCCCGGCCTCCTTCCAGCATCTGGGCTACGACCGGATGGGCCCGATCCCCGTCTCGCTCTTCCTGCTGGCCGCCGTCGCCGCCGCGATGTGGCTGATCACCCGCCGTACCCGCTTCGGCCACCACCTGTACGCGACGGGCGGCGACGAACACGCGGCCCGGCTCTCCGGCGTCCGCACCCGCCGCACGATCATCGCCGCCCACGTCCTGTGCTCGCTGTGCGTGGGCGCCGCCGCCCTCTTCCTCGCCTCACGGCTCGGCGCGGGCGCCCCCTGGGCGGGTACGGAAGCGCGCTACGACCTGGAGTCGATCGCCGCCGTCGTGCTCGGCGGCACCGTCCTGGCGGGCGGCCGCGGGGGAGTGGCGGGCACCCTCGGCGGGGTCCTGGTGCTCGCGGTGCTCGACTCCGTCTTCAACCAGCTCGGCGTCGACCCGTTCTTCAAGAACGTGGTCCGCGGCATCGTGATCATCGCTGCCGTCGCGATCTACGCCCGGCGCGGCAGCAGGAGGTCCGCATGAGCAGCCAGACGGCCGAGAAGGCCCAGGCGTCAACGGCCGCCCCGTACAAGCGCGTTGTCCGCTCGCTCGGCACCGGGGCACCCGTCTACGCGCTCCTGGTGATTCTGCTCGTCGCGCTCGCCTCCACCGACCCCGGCTTCTACGAGCCCGACCGCTTCCTTGCCTTCGTCAAGCGCGCGGCGCCCCTGGTGATCCTCGCCGCAGGCCAGTATCTGGTCATCGTCTGCGGCGAGTTCGACCTGTCCGTCGGGGCGATCGTCACCGCGGGCGTCGTCGCGGCCGCCGAGGTGTACGGCTCGTTCCCGGACGCGCCCTGGCCGCTCATCACGGCGGGACTGCTGCTCGCCGGGGCGGCCACCGGCCTCGTCAGCGGGCTGATCACCACGCGCCTCAAAGTGCCTTCCTTCATCACCACGCTCGGCATGATGCTGATCCTGGAGGGCGCCGTCTTCTTCTGGACGGGCGGCTCCCCGCACGGCCAACTGGCCGAAGGATTCCGCCAGATGGGGCGCGGCACCGCCATGGGCTGGCTGCCCTGGGCGGTTCTCGCCTGCCTCGTCGCGGGCCTGGTCGCCGTCCTGCTCATGCGCTCCGACTTCGGCCGCACCCTGATCGCGACCGGGGACAGCGAACGCGCCGCCGCCCTGGCGGGAGTCCGCGTGCACCGCGCCCGCGTCATCGCCTTCGTCCTGTCCGGCGCGGCGGCCGCACTCGCCGCGGTCCTCGTCGGCGGCTTCTCCGGGGTCTCCGCGCAAGCGGGCCGCGGCTACGAGTTCGAGGCGATCACCGCCGTGGTCCTCGGCGGGGTCGTGCTCGGCGGCGGCCGGGGCAGCGTGGTCGCCGCGATGGCGGGCGCTTTCTCGCTACAGGCACTGTTCACGCTGCTCAACCTCCAGGGCGTATCGGGCGCCCTGGAGTCCACCGTCCAGGGCGTCATCGTCATCGCCGCGGTCGGGCTCGGGGCCGCCGACTGGTCCCGGCTGCGCCGCCGTCGTATCCACTCCTCGGGAGGCAGACCCTCGTGATGCACAGCCCCATGAACCCTCTGACGCGCAGGCGCGCGCTGGTACCCGCGGTCGCCCTCCTCGCGGGCGCCCTGCTCACCTCCTGCTCCAGCGACACACCGCCCGACTCGCCCGCCGGGGCCTCGCAGGCCGCCGAGTCCGACAAGGGCGGGGACAAGCCGTCCAAGTTCTTCGAACAGGCCGAGTACGAGCGCCAGTTGAAGCTGGGCAAGGAGACCCCGCAGGGCCCTGCCGCCAAGCCCTGGGAGCAGATGCTGGAACCGGAGATGACCGACACCGCCCAGTACGAGAAGAAGGGCTCGGGCGGCACCCATCTCTGCTTCTCGAACGCCGGTGTCTTCAACCCCTGGCGCCAGGTCGGCCTGAAGAACATGAAGGCCGAGGTGAAACTCCACAAGGAGATCAGCGACTTCACCGTCCTGGACGCCCAGGGCAAGGACGACAAGCAGATCTCCGACATCCAGGAGCTCGCGGGCAACAAGGACTGCGACGCGCTCATCGTCTCGCCGAACACCACCGCCACCCTCACCCCCGCGGTGAAGGAGGCCTGCGGCAAGCTCCCCGTGATCGTCTTCGACCGCGGCGTGGAGACCGACTGCGCGGTCACCTTCGTGAACCCCATCGGCGGGTACGGCTACGGCGCGGTCGCCGCCGACTTCCTCGTCGACAAGGTCAAGCCCAAGGGCAAGATCCTCGCCCTGCGCATCTCGCCCGGAGTGGACGTCCTGGAGACCCGCTGGTCGGCGGCGAAGCTGGCCTTCGACAAGAGCGAACTCGACGTCGTGGACGCCAAGTTCACCGACGGCGACCCTGCCAAGACCAAGTCGATCGTCTCCGACGCGATCTCCCGGCACGGCTCCATCGACGGCGTTTGGATGGACTCCGGTGCCACGGCCGTCGCAGCCGTCGAGGCCTTCGAGGACGCGGGCGTCGACGTGCCGCCGATCACCGGCGAGGACCAGCAGGACTTCCTCCAGGCATGGAAGGACAAGGACCTCACCGCGATCGCCCCCACCTACCCGACCTTCCAGTGGCGCACACCGGTCATCGCGGCCCTGCGCATCCTCGACGGCAAGCAGGTCCCCAAGGAGTGGAAGCTGCCGCAGCCCACGGTCACGCAGGCCAACCTGGACGAGTACCTCCAGGAGGGCATGCCGCCGCTGCACTACGCGATGTGCGGCTGCCAGGACATGCCGGGCTTCCCCAAGGACTGGGGAGGCAAGAAGTGACGTACACGGCCTGGCAGTTGGGCGCGAACCCCTGGATCTGGCACTCGCCGGTCACCACCGAGGCGCTCGGCGAGACGCTGCCCCGCCTCGCGGGATGGGGCTTCGACGCCGTGGAACTGCCCCTGGAGCAGCCCGACGACTGGGAGCCCGCCGCGGCGGCCAAGCTCCTGGACGCCACGGGCCTGACGCCCGCGGCCGTCGTCGCCGTCATGCCCGACGGACGCGACCTGGTCCGCGCCGACCAGGGCACGCTGCGCGCCACCCAGGACTACCTGCGCCGGTGCGTCGACGCGGCCCACGCGATCGGCGCCCCCGTTGTCGCAGGCCCCGTCTACGCGGCGGTCGGCCGCACCTGGCGCATGGACCGGGCCGCGCGCGCGGCGGCGTACGAGGAGTGGCGCGAGCACATCGCACCGGTCGTCGAGTACGCGGCACGCGCCGGTGTCCGTATCGCCGTCGAGCCCCTCAACCGCTACGAGACCAGCCTGTTCAACACGGTCGCGCAGACCCTGGAGGGCCTGGCAGGTCTCCCCGAGGCGTCGATCGGCATCGCCCTGGACACGTACCACCAGAACATCGAGGAACACTCCCTGCCGCAAGCGGTCCGCACGGCCGCGGACCGCATCGCCCATGTCCAGGTGTGTGCCAACGACCGCGGCGCCCCGGGCGCCGACCACCTCGACTGGCCCGGCTTCCTGCGCGCCCTGGGTGAGTCCGGCTACCGCGGGGCGCTCTGCATCGAGTCGTTCACGGCCCACAACGACGCCATCGCCGTCGCCGCCTCCGTCTGGCGGCCCCTCGCGCCCACCCAGGACGCCCTCGCGACCGACGGGCTCGCATTTCTGCGCCGCGCCCTGGCCGCCCTCTGACATCCGGCAATCCCGCACGTCCGTCCGTCCTTCCCAGCAGAGAGGACCACCCCATGGACTGTCATGTGCGTGACAGGAGACCGCATGACGCGAAAGGTCTACGAAGAACGGTGATCGCCTTCGTCGCGGCACTGCTGCTCGCGGTCGGGTTCCTGCCCGCCACGTCGAGCGCCGCCGACAAGGCCCCCGCCTTCCGTGCACTGCTCTTCACCAAGGCCGTCGGCTACGTCCACGACTCCATCCCGGCCGGCGTCCAGATGGTCAAGGAGCAGGCAGCCGCGAACAACTTCGAGCTCGTCACGACCGACGACGCGACGGTCTTCGACGACGCGAAGCTCAAGGACTTCGACGTCATCATCATGCTGCAGAACTCCGGCATGGTCTGGGACACCGAGGCCCAGCGCGACGCCATGAAGGCGTACGTGAAGAGCGGCAAGGGCGTCGTCGCCCTGCACAACACCCTGGACATGGGCGTCGAGGACTCCTTCCCCTGGTGGGACGACCTCATCAACGCCGGTGCCCACATGCCGGCCCACTCACCGGGCGTCCTGAAGGGCACCGCCAAGGTCGCCGACCGCGCGCACCCCTCCACCAAGGGTCTTCCCGAGCGCTGGGAGCGCCCGGAGGAGTGGTACAACTTCGACAAGAACCCCCGCGGTGACGTGCACGTCCTGGTCACCGCCGACGAGACCACGTACGACCCGGGCGGCTCCAAGATGGGCGCCGACCACCCCATCTCCTGGTGCCGCAACGCCGAGGGCGGCAAGGTCTGGGCCACCGCCATGGGCCACGACAAGGCGTCGTACACCGAGCCCGCCTTCCGCGAGCACGTGCTCGGCGGCATCCAGTGGGCAGCGGGCAACAAGCCCGGCGACTGCGGCGGCACGGTCTGGTCCGGCTACGAGAAGACGGCGCTCGACGACAACACCGCCGACCCGATGGAGCTGGACGTCGCCAAGGACGGCAAGGTCTTCTACGTCCAGCGCAGCGGCGAGGTGAAGATCTTCGACCCGAAGAGCCACTCCACGTCCACGGCGGGCAAGCTCGACGTCTACACCGGCGGCGAGGACGGCCTCGTCGGCATGGAGTTGGACCCGAAGTTCGCCACCAACCGCTGGATCTACCTCTACTACGCCCCCGCGAAGGCGACGGACGACGTCAACCGCCTCTCCCGCTTCACGGTCAAGAAGGACAACACCCTCGACCTGGCCAGCGAGAAGAAGCTCCTGGACGTCCCCGCCTACCGCGACCGCAGCTTCCCCGAGCCCGGACACACGGGCGGCGCCGTCGAGTTCGGCCCGAACGGTACGCTCTACCTCGGCGTCGGCGACGACGTGCCGCCCAACCTCGACCCGAACTGGCAGGGCTACGCCCCGATCGACTGGCGCCCCGGCAAGGAGCGCCTCGACGCCGCCCGCACCGCGGGCAACACCAACGACCTGCGCGGCAAGATCCTGCGCATCAAGCCCACGGACAGCGGCGGTTACACCATCCCCAAGGGCAACCTCTTCGCCAAGGGCACCGCGAAGACCCGCCCCGAGATCTACGCCATGGGCTTCCGCAACCCCTTCCGCTTCACCGTCGACCCCAAGACGGGCTACGTCCACGCCTCCGACTACGGCCCCGACCGCGGCGCGCCCGAGACCAACCGCGGTCCGGAAGGCCTCGTCGAGTACAACGTCATCAAGAAGGCGGGCAACTTCGGCTGGCCCTTCTGCCACGGCAACAACCAGGCGTACGCCCCCTACAACCCCGACACCCAGGAAGTCGGCGCCAAGTTCGACTGCACCAAGCCCACCAACCCCTCGCCGAACAACACCGGCCTGGGGGACCTGCCCACCATCCAGCAGCCCGAGATCTGGTACGGCTACGGCGAGTCCAAGGAGTTCCCGGAGATGGGCGCGGGCGGCTCGGCCCCGATGAGCGGACCCGTCTACCACTACGACGCCAAGAACCCCTCCAAGACGAAGTTCCCCGCCTACTTCGACAAGGCGAGCTTCTTCTACGAGTGGGCCCGCGACTCGGTCAAGGAGATCCGCTTCGACAAGGACGGCAAGCTCCTGAAGATCAACGACTTCCTGAAGTCGGCCAAGTTCGCCAAGCCCATGGACATGACCTTCGGGCCCGACGGCTCGCTGTACGTCCTGGAGTGGGGCAGCGAGTTCGGCGGCGGCAACAACGACTCCGGGCTCTACCGCATCGACTACGCCCAGGGCCAGCGCACCCCGCTCGCCCAGGCCAAGGCGTCCGCCACGAACGGCCCGACCCCGCTGAAGGTCGACTTCTCCAGCGAGGGCAGCAAGGACCCGGACGGCGATCCGCTCACCTTCTCCTGGGACTTCGACGGAGACGGCACGTACGACTCGACCGAGGCCAGCCCCTCCCACACGTACGACGCCAAGGGAGACTTCAACGCCCAGCTGAAAGTCACCGACTCCACCGGCAAGTCCGGCTACGCCAACGTGCCCGTCACCGCGGGCAACACGGCACCCAAGGTGAAGGTCGAGACCCCGGTCGACGGCAAGCTCATCGAGTTCGGCGACAAGATCCCCTACAAGGTGACGGTCACCGACCCCGAGGACGGCACGATCGACTGCTCCAAGGTCACCGTCAACCCGGCCCTCGGCCACGACGACCACGAGCACCCCACCACCGACATCCCCGGCTGCGAAGGCACCGTGGACACCGGTGACCTCGGCGGACACCCCGAGGGCGCCGACCTCACGTACGTCCTCAACGCGAAGTACACCGACAAGGGCGGCGACGGCGTCAGCGCCCTCACCGGCTACGGCCGCTCCGTCCTGCACCCCAAGCACAAGCAGGCCGAGTACCACGACGACCAGTCGGGAACCCGCATCGTCTCCCAGGAGGGCGCCGAGAACGGCAAACGCATCGGCGACGTCAGCGACGGCGACTGGATCGCGTACAGCCCGATGAGCGTCGAAGGCGTCAGCAAGGTCAGCTACAAGCTGTCCTCGCCCTACGGCGTCGGCTCGGTCGAACTGCGCGCGGACGCTCCCGACGGCAAGCTGCTCGCCACGACACCCGTCCCCAACACCGGGGGCTGGGACACCTATCAGGCCACACCCGACGTGCCGGTCGAAGCACTGGCAGGCACCCACAAGCTGTACGTGGTCTTCAAGTCGCCACAGAACAATTCCTTCGACCTGGACGCCGTGCAGTTCACGACGTCATAGTCACTCGGTAGTCGCCGGGGGCATACGAAGGCCCGCAGTGCGCCGCTGTCCAAGGCGCACTGCGGACCGTCATCCCCGTCAGCGAGTACCGACCGCCGCGCGCACGGCCCGACGGGCCAGCTGGCAGTCGTCGTGCAACCGCCTCAGCAGCAGCCGCTGTTCCTCACCGGACGGCGCAGCACCGGGATGGGCCGGGCCCGGTGCCGCCGGGGCCGCGTCGTGCATCGATCGCTGCACGGCCATCTCGTACGTACGGATCTCACGGGTCAGGACCAGCATCAGGTTGACCAGGAACGCGTCACGCGCCGCCGGTCCCTGCTCCTGCGCCAGCTGGCTGATCTCGCGCCGCGCCACCGGCGCGTCACCGAGCACCGACCACAGCGTCGCCAGGTCATAGCCCGGCAGGTACCAGCCCGCGTGCTCCCAGTCCACGAACACCGGGCCCGCGGGGGACAGCAGGATGTTCGAGAGCAGCGCGTCGCCGTGGCAGAACTGCCATGTGCCGTGCTGTCCGGCCGAGTGCGCGATGCCGTGCAGAAGCTTCTGCAGGTCGCCCATGTCCCGGTCGGTGAGCAGGCCAAGATCGTGGAAGCGGGAGATTCGCTTGCCGTAGTCCATGGGCCTGCCGAACAACTCCTGCGGCGGGCGCCACCGGTTGAGGTGACGGATCGCGTTGAGCGCAAGACGCACGTCCGCGCGCGGCGGCGGCTCCACGGGGTGGCGGGACAGCGCGGCGACGCGTCCCTGCATCCGCTCGATCACCAGCGTGCAGTCCTCGGGGTCCGCGGCGATCAGCCGCGGGGCCCGGACCGGAGGACGGTGCCGGACGAACGAGCGGTAGGCAGCTATCTCGTGCCGGATCCGCTCGGCCCACACCGGCGAGTGGTCGAGTAAACACTTGGCGATCGCGGTGCTGCGTCCTGTTGTCCCCACGAGCAGCACGGTGCGTCCGCTGCGGCGGAGCACCTGTACCGGATTGAACTCGGGACAGATGCGGTGCACCGAGGCGATCGCGGTGCGCAGTTGCGCCCCCTGGGGGCCTGACAAGTCGAGTCTCCCGCTGAGCGGTTGCGTGCCGGGCCCCGGAACGCGTCGCGTTCGGCCGGCGCCGAGCGACCCGGCCGCGGGGCGCGCGGGCTCCAGATACGGGCCGCTGCCGGGCTGTCGGCTGTGCAGTGGCCGGGGCGGGGCGGACACGGAGGACGATGCTGTGTACATGGGCGATACAGATCCCTTCGTGTGCCTGCGAGTTGCTGCGCCTCCCGCCCCGGCCCCCTTGGGAGCACCCTGGGGAATGTCCCGCGGCGGGCCGGGTCGGGGTGGCGCATTCCTACCTGACACCCGGCGTCCCCTGGCACACCATGTGGCGCACCCTGGCGAACCGTGGCGAATAGTCGCTCAGCAACTGACAGAGGGTTACTGTCAACTCAGCCGAGAACCTGGGGGCTTGACGTGAACGGACAACCCAACACCCGACTGTCGGACCTGTTCGGCCTGGCAGGCTGGTCAAAAGGGGAACTCGCGAGACTGGTGAACCGGCAGGCGGCGGCCATGGGCCATCCGCAACTGGCCACCGACACCTCGCGGGTACGGCGTTGGATCGACATGGGAGAAATCCCCCGCGATCCCGTGCCCCGGGTGTTGGCGGCTCTGTTCACCGAGCGTCTCGGCCGTGTCGTGACCATTGAGGATCTTGGTCTGGTCCGGCACGGGCGCGTGGGGAAACGGCGTGGCGACGGTGGTGTGGAGCACCCCGACGGCGTGCCGTGGGCGCCCGAACGGACAGCCGCGGTCCTCACCGAATTCACGGGAATGGACCTCATGCTCAACCGACGCGGCTTGGTGGGCGCGGGTGCCGCGCTCGCCGCCGGCTCCGCACTGACCGGCGCCATGCACGACTGGCTGCACACCGATCCGGCCCTTGCTGCCGACGCCCCCCGTACCGACCATCCCCTGCACGCCGACCCCGCTGGGTTCGACCGCTATGAGGCCGCCCCCATCGGGTCGCAGGAGATCGAGGAACTGGAGACCTCCGTCGAGGTGTTCCGGGCCTGGGACGCGGCCCGTGGTGGCGGACTGCAGCGCAAGGCTGTGGTGGGACAGCTCAACGAAGTGGGCGGCATGCTCGCCTACCGACACCCCGACCATCTCCAGCGGCGCCTGTGGGGCGTCGCTGCCAATCTCGCCGTCCTCGCGGGCTGGATGTCGCACGACGTCGGCCTGGAGCCCACGGCTCAGAAGTACTTCGTGATCGCCGCGCACGCGGCTCGCGAGGGGGGCGACCGGCCGCGCGCCGGTGAGGCCCTGTCCCGGGCCGCGCGCCAGATGGTGCATCTCGGGCGGCCCGACGACGCCCTGGACCTCATGAAGCTCGCCCAGTCGGGATCGGGCGAGGAGATGCTGCCGCGCACGCAGGCCATGCTCTACACCATCGAGGCCTGGGCACAGGCGTCGATGGGCAAGGGCCAGGCGATGCGGCGCACGCTCGGCATCGCGGAGGACCTGTTCGTCTCCGACAAGGGGGATGTGCCGCCGCCCAGTTGGATGCAGATGTTCGACGAGGCGGACATGCACGGCATGCAGGCCCTGGCCTTCCGCACCCTCGCCGATCACGACTCGTCCGCCGCCAACACCGCCCAGCGTCATGCCAAGGAGGCGATCGACCTGCGGTCCAAGGGCCGCGATCGCTCGCAGATCTTCGACTACATCTCGCTGGCGTCGGCCTGCTTCATCGGCGACGACCCCGAACAGGCCGATCGGTACGCACGGTTGGCGCTGGTCTCGATGGGGTCGAACTCCTCGCACCGCACGTGGGACCGCCTGCGGGAGATGTACCGCCTGACCGCTCAGTACTCGGGCTACCCGAAGATCCAGGATCTGCGTGAGGAGATCAAGCTGGCCCTGCCCAAGGCGACGGCCAAGTCCGGAGGTGGCAGCCGGGTCCGCGCATAGGACCCGGCACGGCTCGCTCGGGCGTGCGCCACTCGGACCGCCTGTCACTCAGGTCGCGTGGGCCGCGTGTCACTCGGGCGAGGGTCAGGAATTGATCCGTGCGATCAACAGGCAGGCGTCGTCCTCACGTGGGGCCACGCCGAACTCTTCGACGACCGTCCGTACACAGTCCTGCGCACCCCGCGTCTCCGTGAAGCGTGGCGCGAGCGCGAGCAGCCGGCTCGTGGCCGCGTCCCTGGAGCGCCGGGGGACAAGGCCATCGGTGTGCAGCAACAGCAGGTCGCCGGGCTCGAGTTGCACTTCGGCCTGCTCGTACGTGGCTCCGGAGGTCGCCCCGAGGATCACTCCTCCCGGTGGCGTCAGCGCGCGCCCCGTCCCGTCGCGGAACAGCAGCGGGGCGGGGTGGCCTGCCTGCGCCCAGGTGAGGGTGCGGGTCGTGGGGGTGTACTGACAGCAGACGGCGCTGCCGAGTGCGGGTTGCGTGGTGGTGTCCAGTAACTGGTTGAGCCAGCCCATGAGTTGGCCCGGCCGCACTCCGGCGACCGCCATGCCGCGTACGGCGCCGAGCAGCATCGCCATGCCGGACGTGACGGTGACGCCGTGCCCCGTGAGGTCGCCGATGCTGAGCAGGAACTGGCCGTCGGGCAGCTCCATCGCGTCGTACCAGTCACCGCCGATCAGTGAGCTCGTCGAGGACGGGAGGTAGTGCGCGGCGAGGTCGAGCGCCGCGGGTCCGCCGTGCGGGAACCGCAGGGAGCCGCGCCACGGCGGCAGCACAGCCTCCTGCAGTTCGACCGCGAGCCGGTGCTCTGTCTGCGCGATGTGCCGCTGGCGCTGCAACGAGTCACGGGTCTCGCGCACCACTCGCTGGCTGCGGCGCAGTTCGCTGACGTCCCGCAAGACCGCCCACATCGAGGCGGTGCTGCCATCAGCGGCGAGCACGGGCTCGCCCATCATGTGCACCTGTCGTACGCCGCCGTCGGGCCGCACGATACGGAACTCGCCGTCGATCGGCTTGCCGTCGATCAGGCAGTCCGTGACCATGGCCGTCAGCCTCGGCTGGTCGTCGACGTGCACCAGGGAGGGCAGCTCGTCGAGGGAGAGCGGGGGAGCCTGCGGGTCCCGCCCGAGGATCTGGTAGAGCTCGCCCGACCAACTCGCCTCGTCGTTCAGGAGGTTCCACTCCGCGCTGCCGACCCGGCTGAGCAGTGAACCGCGCTGCGGTTCGAGGGGCGCGGGCACAGCCGGGGCGGCGGGTGCCGCGGCCGACGGCACGGGTCCGTCCCTCAACTGTGCGAGGTGGTCGTCCAGATCGTTCAGCTGATGGACCGCCAGGTCGCACAGGGCGCGCTGCCAGCGATCCTGCGGGTCGCCGTCGTCGGCCCCGGTGTCACGGCGCACGGCGTCGACTTCGCCGCGGAGCCGACGCGTCTGCGTGATCAGCGCTTCGACCGAGCCGCGCTCGGGCGGCTGGGCGGAAGGGCGGTCCGCGAAGACATGGGACGGCATGAGGTGCTCCGTTGAGGATGCGGTGCGACCAAACGGGCGGGATGGACCGCTAATGACTTTCGCACAGCCGGGGGTGCCCCGTAAGGGATTTGGCAACACACGACGCGGTCATGTCTCTGGTATATGCCTATGTCCTTCGGAGCAGTGCATTCCGGCGGCACGGTGCCGATCACCCGCGCAAGTAACGGATCACAGCCAGAACGCGGCGGTTGTGGTCATGTGACGCGGGCAGTCCGAGCTTGTCGAAGACGGCGGCCACATGCTTCTCGACGGTGCCCGCGGAGACGACCAGGCTCTGCGCGATCGCCGCGTTGGACCGACCCTCGGCCATCAGGGAAAGAACCTCGCGCTCGCGCTCGGTGAGGGGTGCGAGCTCCTCCGCCCGGCGACCGGCCCCGGCCAGCTGCGTGACGACCTCGGGATCCAGCGCCGTCCCGCCCGCGGCCACCCGCTCCAGGGCGTCGGTGAACTCCGCGATGTTCGCGACGCGGTCCTTGAGCAGATAGCCGACGCCCGCCGAACCCGCGGCGAGCAGCCGCGTGGCGTACTTCGTCTCCACGTACTGGGAGAAGAGGAGCACTCCCGTGCCGGGGTGGTCCCGCCGGATGTCGATGGCCGCACGAAGGCCTTCGTCCGTGTGCGTCGGAGGCATCCGGATGTCGGTCACCGTGACGTCCGGGCGGTGCTCGGCGACCGCGGCGCGCAAGGTGCTCGCGTCGCTCACCGACGCACAGATCTCATGCCCGCGCTCCACGAGCATCTGGCCCAGCAACTCCCGCAGTACCGCGGCATCCTCAGCGATCACGACGCGCATGGCGGCATGCTCTCACGCGTGCAGCGGCAGCTCGACGGTGACCGCCGTCGGCCCGCCTGCAGGACTTTCGACTTTCATCCGCCCATCGACCGTACGTACGCGTTGCACGAGTCCCGTCAGGCCGCTCCCCGCGCCGGCGTCCGCGCCGCCGTGCCCGTCGTCACCGACCTGAAGGAGAAGCCTTCCGTCCAACCGCGCCACCGTGATGGCCGCCCGCCCGGCCCCGCTGTGCTTGATGACGTTCGCCAGCAGTTCGGCCGCGCAGAAGTACGCGATGGTCTCGATCGCAGGCGTCGGACGCTCCGGTATGTCCGTCACCAGGTCGACGGGGACGCTGCTGCGTGCGGTGAGCGTGGCGAGCGCGTCCGGCAGGCCGTCGTCGAGGACCGGGGGATGGATGCCGCGGGCCAGATCACGCAGTTCGGTCAGGGCCTCGGTGGCGTTGTGGTGCGCCCCGTCGACGAGTTGACGCAGGCGGGCGACATCCAGCGGCCCGCTGCCCGCGCCCTTGCCCGCGCCCTCGGTCTCGTGCTCGTTGAGCCGTTGTCTGATCATGTCGAGGCTCATCGCGACCGCGACGAGGCGGACCTGGGCTCCGTCGTGCAGATCGCGCTCGACGCGCCGGAGCAACGCCACCGAGTCATCCACGGCGAGCGCCCGCGTCTCCTCCAAGTCCCTTACACGATCGGCAAGTTGTCCGGGTCCGAGCAGGGTTCCGATGAGCCGGCGGTCGGCCTCGGTCACAAGCCGTGTCACCCAGGGCGCGCACAGCAGGGTGACCGCACCGATGGCCACCGCGAGGAACGTGCCGGCGAAGGTGTCCGCGTCCGGGCTGCCGCCGAAGGGAATCGGCGTGAGCACCGTCATGCCCTCGGGGGAACCGGGTTCGGGGTGCTGTCCGAACACCGCCCACCGCAGTGGTGCGGTGAGGTTGACGAGCCCCGTCAGCCACCAGAGGACGGCGTACGCCCCCAGAAGGCCGACCGGCAGCTTCGCCAGCACATAGGCCGCCGACCGCCAGCCGGTCCCGTCCCACAGCCGGGCGTCGAGGCGGCTGACCAGGCGGCCGCTCGGACGAAGCGGCTCCGGCGCCGGCGTCCGGTCCCCGAGGAACAGGGCGGCGAGGCGGCGGTGGACGCCGCCCAGCGCGCGTGCCAGCTGGAGCCCTGTGATGAACAGAAGCGCGCCCAGCACGGCGAACACCACCGACACGGTGAAGCCCGCGCCCAGGGCCAGCGCCACCGCGAGCAGCACGCCACCCACCAGGCCGAGCGTGAACCCGATCAGGCAGTACGCGGCCTCGGCCCACGCCCGCCGGGTGAGCGGGGCGCGCCCCACGGCTCGCACGAGCGCGCGCGCCCCTCGGGTGCCGCCCGCTGTCCCGGGGTGCACCGGCGTGCCGGGGGTAGTGGCCGTGCCGGTGGGGGTGCCGGTGGGGGTTGGGCCAGTGGTCCCGGCAGCCTTCGGACGTGTGACGTGCATGGTGTCCAGTGTCCACTGCCCTGTCAGGCGTCACGGCGGGCGAGCGTGCGCCATCCCGCGCCGAGGGCGAGAGCGGCGTACAGGCACATCATGGCAAAGCCGGCCCACGTCGGGCGCCCGCGCTCCCGCCAGGACGGTCCGTCAGATCATGGCGAGCCGGTCCACCAGCAGCTCCACCCTCCGCCCGGTCTCCTCCGGCGGCAGCCGGCCCGACCGGGTCAGGGTGGCCACCCCGTGCAGGGACGCCCAGAACACCTCGGTGTACAGCCCCGGGTGGACGCCGTCCCCGGCGACCTCGCCCAGGCACTCCAGCAGCGCGGCGAAGGCGTCCTTGAGAGGTTCCGGGGTGTCCTCCTGCGCGTACGGGAGACCGCCGTCGAGCTGGAAGATGGCGTCGTAGACCGCCGGGTTGCCTGCGGCGAAGTCGAGGTAGGCGCGGGCAAGCGCGGTGACCCGCTCGCGCGGGCCCTTGGCGGCGCCGGTCGCGGCGCGCACCGCCACGGCCAACTCGGCGGCGCCCTCCAGGGCGACGGCGCCGATGATCTCGCGTTTGCCGCGGAAGTGGCTGTAGAGGACGGGCTGGCTGTATTCGATGCGCTCGGCGAGCTTGCGGGTGGTGACCGCGTCCCAGCCCTGCTGCTCGGCCAGTTCGCGGGCCGTCGCCACGATGAGGCGCTCGCGGGCCGCCCGTTCACGCTCCTTGCGTTCCTTTACCGACATGATTCGATCCTAGCACCGCTAGACAAGCGAGCGGCAGTAGTACTAGCGTTGCCTCATCACCTAGCGGCGCTAGATTCCTGAGAGGTCGTCATGCTCAACGCACTTGAGATCGTCACCACCGTGATCGTCGGCGTGATGGTGGGGGTGGAGTTCTCCGTCGCCTTCGTCATGAACCGGATCTTCGACGCCCTCCCCGAGGACAGTGACCAACTCGCCCGTGCCCACGGCGGCCGGATGCTCGGCGCCGTCATGCCCTTCTGGTACATCGGCTCGCTCGTCCTCGTCGCGGTCTGGGCCGTCGCCGGGTGGCACCACGACGGCACCGGCCTGGTCGTCACCGCCGGCGCGCTGCTCATCCTCAGCGTGGTCATGTCGCTCCTGCTGCTCGTCCCGATCAACAACCAGGGCAAGACGTGGACCCCCGAGAACCGGCCCGAGGACTGGAAGGAGCAGATGAACCGCTGGGACCGCTATCACTACGTCCGCGTCGCCGTCATCATCGCCGCCTTCGCCCTGCTGGTCGCCGCCCTCGCCTGAGCCTGCGGGCTCATTCCAGAAGCTCACCAAGCTCAGCAAGCTCACGAAGACTCGCAAGGAGAAGACCAATGTCGCTGAAGAAGATCAACACCGTGATGACCGCCGCCTTCATCCTCTTCATCCTCTGGTTCGGGACGGAGTTCATCCTGAGCCCGGAGACGACGGCGCCGGGCTTCGGCCTGCCGAGTTGGCCGTCCGGCGACGGCGGCGGCTTCCTGATCGTCAAGGGGATCCGCGATGTCATGATGGCCCTGGGTCTGGGCGTCCTGCTGGTGACGGGCCACCGCCGGGCGCTGGGCTGGGTGTTGGTGGTGGAGGCCTTCGTCGCGTACGGCGACATGGCCACCGTGCTGGCCCACCACGGCTCCGTGGCCACCGCGCTCGGCGTCCACGCCCTGACCGCGACGCTGATGGTGGTCAACGGCCTGCTGATATTGCGCGAGACCCGCAAGGTCGCGGCTGCTCCGGCAGCGCCCGCCCCCGCCCCGCAGCCCGCCTGACGCCGCCTCGGCCGACACAACCTCCAAGCGCAGCGACGCACATGCAGCACTCTTTGGTCGATCTGCCAAGCATTAGCCAGGCGGCTATGAGTTTGCGTGCCGCAGATGCAAGATGGAATCCGTTGATCGGGGCGCGGATACGGCAGCTCCGGCCAGGCCCGAAAGGCGAGGTCCCCCATGGTCATGCGCACCTACGACGGCAGCGCCGGTGACGTCGACCACGCGGGCGTCGACCACGCGGGCGTCGGCCACGGGGGCGTCGGCCCCGCGTACACCGCCTTCCGCCGCCCCGACGAGCGCATCGCCCACGTCATCGCCCAGGCCCTCGGGGGCGCGCGCACCGTCCTCAACGTCGGTGCGGGCACCGGATCGTACGAGATCGCGGCGCACGCGATCACCGCGGTCGAACCTTCCTTGGCGATGCGAGCCCGGCGTCCCGCCCGGCTCGCCACCGCCATCGACGCCGTCGCCGAAGACCTCCCCTTCGCCGACGGGCAGTTCGACGCCGCGATGACCCTCTTCAGCGTCCACCAGTGGTCCGACGTCGAGGCCGGGCTGCGCGAGATGCGCCGGGTCACCCGTGGCCCCGTCGCCGTACTGACCTGCGACCCCGCACGCGTACGCGACTTCTGGCTCTACGAATACGCCCCCGACGTCCTGGAGGCCGAAGCCCGGCGCTACCCGTCCCTCGACCGGCTCACGACCGCGCTCGGCGGAACCACCGCGGTCGAGCCCGTTCCCGTACCGCTGGACTGCACCGACGGCTTCAACGAGGCGTACTACGGCCGCCCCGAACTCCTCCTGAACCCCGCCGTCCGCCAGGCCTGTTCGGCCTGGAGCTTCATCGACGACCGCGCCCGCCAGGACTTCGACACCTCCCTGCGCCGCGCCCTGGGCTCAGGTGCCTGGGACGAAGCCTTCGGCCACCTGCGCAACCGCCCGACCTACGACGGATCACTCGTCCTCCTGCGCGCCACCCCCTAGGACCTCCACGCCGAGCGCCTTGAGCTGCTCGATGACCGTGCCATGGGGATCGGCGTCGGTGATCAGACCGCTGACCTTCTCCCAGGGCAGGACACGGAACTGCGAGGCCGTGCCGATCTTTTCGGAGGAGGCGAGGACGTAGGTGTCCGCGGCCCGCGCGGACAGGGCGCGCTTCATCGCCGCCTCCTCGGCGTCCGCGGTGGTCAGCCCCGCCTCGGGGTGCACGCCGGTGACACCGAGCAGGCAGAGGTCGGCGGAGACGTTCTGCGCGGCCTCGACCGCGGCGGCACCGCAGGCGACCGCGGAATGCTTGAAGACGCGCCCCCCGAGCAGGAAGAGTTCGGCCTGCGGATGGTCGAGCAGGGCCGCGGCGATCGTCGGGCTGTGGGTGATCACGGTGCAGGCGAGGTTCCGCGGGAGCGCGTGGGCCACCGCGAGGGCGGTGGTGCCGCCGTCGAGGATCAGCGTGCCGCCCGGCCGGACCAGCCCCGCGGCCACCGAAGCGACCTTCTGTTTGCCGTCCGTGGCCACGCCCTGGCGCGCCGCGTAGTCCACCACCGCCGGCGACACGGGCAGCGCGCCGCCATAGACCCGCTGACACAGTCCCTCGGCGGCGAGATCGCGCAGGTCGCGGCGCACGCTGTCCTCGGAGATGCCCAGTTCGGTGGCGACGTTCTTGGCGACGATCTTGCCCTCGCGGGCGAGCAGATCGAGCAGGTGGTCGCGTCGTTCAGCAGCCAGCATGCACACTCTCTCCTGTTCTTGCACGTTTCTGCATGTATCGTAGCCCTTCATGACCGACAAGCCCATGCTCATCCTGATCGCCGGGCCCTACCGCTCCGGTACCAACGGCGACCCGCAGGCCATGGCCGCCAACCTCCACGACGTCGCCGAGATCCCGCGCCACGCCCCGCAGGGGACCGCGTGACGAGCCGTCCTGGCATCGACGCCCCCGACCACCGAGGTCGCACCGGTCTCGACCGGGCAGGACGCGGCCTGGACCGCAACCCCGACGTCCGGGTGCGTGATGTCGAGCTCACCTCCCGGGGCTGGCACGTCCTGCGCCGCACCACCTTCGACTACCGGCGCAGCGACGGACGATGGGAGACCCAGCAACGCGAGACCTACGACCGCGGCAACGGCGCCGTCGTCCTGCCCTACGACACCGCACGCGGCTGTGTCCTGCTCACCCGCCAGTTCCGCTACCCGGCCTACGTGAACGACCACCCCGACGGCATGCTCATCGAGGCCGCCGCGGGACTGCTCGACGCGGACGACCCGCACACCGCGATCCGCCGCGAGAGCGCCGAGGAACTCGGCGTCACACTCGGCCCGCTCACCCACATCACCGACGCCTACATGAGCCCGGGCTCCGTCACCGAGCGCCTCCACTTCTTCGCCGCCCCCTACACCCCGGCCGACCGGACCGGCACCGGCGGAGGACTCGAAGAAGACGGCGAGGACATCGAGGTCCTCGAACTGCCCTTCACCGAGGCCCTGACCATGGCCCGCGACGGACGCATCACCGACGGCAAGACCATCCTGCTCCTGCAATGGGCGGCCCTCGACGGGCCCTTCGCCCGGCAGTGAAGGTGCTCCTCAACCGGCCGGTGCTGTGACGCGATGTGCGCAGGAGTCGTAAAGAGTTTGCGCATGATTCTTGGGATTCGGTCACGGGAGAGGAAAACTCTGAGGCTCACTCGGCGCTTTCGAACAGGTCGGGCGCCGACCCATGTGATGGGAGACCGATCAACGATGTTCACTCTGGTACGGAGCAGAGCACGGACGGCCGCGCTCGCGCTCTCGGCCGTCGCTGCCCTCGCCTTCGGCACGACCGCCACGGCCGGCGCGGCAGCGGCCCCCGCCCCCGCTCCCGCCCCTGCGCCCGCTTCCGCGAAACAGGGGCCGACCTCGGTGGCGTACGTCGAGGTGAACAACAACAGCATGCTGAACGTCGGCAAGTACACCCTCGCCAACGGCGGCGACAACGTCTTCGACGTCGCCGTGATCTTCGCGGCGAACATCAACTACGACACGGGCAAGAAGGAGGCGTATCTGCACTTCAACGAGAACGTGCAGCGAGTCCTCGACAACGCCGACACACAGATACGGCCGTTGCAGGAGAAGGGCATCAAGGTCGTCCTCTCGGTGCTCGGCAACCACCAGGGCGCGGGCTTCGCCAACTTCCCGTCCCAGCAGGCGGCTTCGGGGTTCGCGAAGCAGATGTCGGACACCGTGACCAAGTACGGTCTCGACGGCATCGACTTCGACGACGAGTACGCCGAGTACGGGAACAACGGCACCGGCCAGCCCAACGCCAGCTCGTTCGTGCACCTGGTGACGGCGCTGCGCGCGAACATGCCGGACAAGATCATCAGTCTCTACAACATCGGCCCGGCCGCGTCGCGCCTCTCCTACGGCGGTGTCGACGTCTCGTCCAAGTTCGACTACGCCTGGAACCCGTACTACGGCTCCTGGCAGGTCCCCGGCATCGCACTGCCCAAGTCGAAGCTGTCGCCGGCGGCCGTCGAGATCGGCGGGACCTCGCAGAGCACGGTCGCCGACCTCGCCCGCCGCACCGTCAGCGAGGGGTACGGCGTCTTTCTGACGTACAACCTCGACGGCTCCGACCGCAGCGCCGATGTCTCCGCCTTCACCAGGGAGCTGTACGGCAGTGACGCCGTCTACAAGCCGTAAGGCGACCGCACGCCCCGGTGCGCGGCGCTCCCTTTGGACCTGCCGCATCCCGTAGGGCCGAGATCCGCGCGGGCCGCGCCTTCGACAACGATGTCGGAGGCGCGGTGCGGGGCGGCCGAGCCTTGCGACGCACCCTCGTTCGCGCTGAAGCGTCGATGCCTGGAAGGCCGGGGGCCGAGTCGGGAACAGCTGGTCCGGTCGGCGCTGTTGCATCGACCGAGGGACCGGCGCCGCACGGCGGGGAACACGGAGGCCGCGAGGTCGTCCCCCTGCCGGGATTCGGGCCCCAAGTGCGCGGTACGCCCGCCGCGCACTCGAAGCACGACGTATTTCCGCAGGAGGACTGTTTTTCATGACTGACCGGCCCTTGACGCTCATGGCAGTACACGCACACCCCGACGACGAGGCCACCGGAACGGGAGGCGTCCTCGCGCGGTACGCGGCGGAAGGAATCCGCACGGTTCTCGTGACCTGTACCGACGGCGGTTGCGGTGATGGACCGGGAGGCGTCAAGCCGGGCGATCCCGGGCACGATCCTGCGGCGGTCGCCCTGATGCGCCGTCAGGAACTTCAGGAGAGCTGTGACGTCCTGAAGATCAGCGATCTGGAGATGCTGGACTATGCCGACTCCGGGATGATGGGCTGGCCGAGCAACGACGCCCCCGGGTCCTTCTGGCAGACCCCGGTGGAGGAGGGCGCCGCCCGGCTCGCGGAACTCATGCGGCACTACCGGCCCGACGTGGTCGTCACGTATGACGAGAACGGCTTCTACGGCCATCCCGACCACATCCAGGCCCACCGCATCACGATGGCGGCCCTGGAGATGACCTCGCTGACGCCGAAGGTGTACTGGACGACGATGCCCCGCTCGGGGATGCAGCGGTTCGGGGAGATCATGCGCGAGTTCCACCCGGACATGCCGGAGCCGGATCCCGCCGAAGCCGCCGCGATGGCCGAGATCGGCCTCCCCGACGACGAGATCACCACGTGGGTGGACACCATCGCGTTCAGCGGCCAGAAGTTCGATTCGCTGGCCGCGCACGCCAGTCAGGGCGAGAACATCTTCTTCCTCAAGATGGGCAAGGAGCGGTTCGGCGAGTTCATGGGCATGGAGACCTTCGTACGGGTCAAGGACGCCACCGGCGCTGCCCTGCCCGAGAACGACCTCTTCGCCGGGCTGCGCTGATCCTCCCCTCGATCGCGGAAGCCGCCGAACCAACCCCTCGTCCTGACGGGCGGGGCGATCAGTAGAAGCCGCGGACGAAGACGTCCGACTTGCCGTTGGTGTCGCCGGGCACGATGTCGTCGGCGGTCGACTGGAAGACCACGTCACGCCCCTCGGCGCTGACCGCGTCGGTCCCGGCCGATGCGGGCTGGTTCGAGACGGTCTCGTCGGTGCCCGTCTGCAGGTCGCGCAGGGTGAGCGAGGGTCCGTTCGTGTCGTGCGGGGCGTACAGGAGATAGCGGCCGGTGGGATCGATGGCCACGCCCCGCACGTTCGGCACCAGTTGGGCGGTGCCCGAGCTCATGTCGTGGACGTAGGTGTCGGAGCCCGAGAGATAGACGACCTTGCTGCCGTCGTCGCTGAGCTGGACGAGTGTCGCCTCCTTGGACGGGCCCTCGATCGGGTCGGAGGTGGTGCCGTCGGCCTGGTCCCAGACCAGGACGTCCTTCGTCCTGCCGTCCTGGTAGGCGACATGGCGGCCGTCGCCGCTGATGGACGGCCGGGACGGCTGGGTGTGGTCGAGGACGGCGACGGTCTCGTTCCTGCTGCCGTTGTTCCAGTCCTGCACCTCGATGCGCTGGCCGAACGACGGTTGCCTGATGGAGCGGATGACATGTGCGGTGTAGCGGCCGTCCGCGCTCAGCGACGGCTGGTCGCAGGTGTAGGCCGAGCAGTCGAGGGACGCGGTGCGTCCCGTGCTCACCTGATACTGGCGAATCCGTACGTTGTCCATCCACTGGTGCGCATAGCCGAGGTATGCCCCGTCCCCGCTGATCACCGGGGGCTGGAGCGGGGCGAGGTTCCCCATCCGCTGGGTCTGCCTCGTCCGCTGGTCGCGGAGGAACACCCTGACGCCTCCCGTCGTGGCGTCGGCCGTGAGGTTCTTCGCCGACGACGAGAAGACGATGCGGCGACCGTCGTGCGTGATCGAGGCACCGCCGGAGTCGTCGTCGGCCTGGGTGCCGTCGGTGGCGACACTGATCCTCTCGACACCGGCTCCGCGGGCCCCCGCGACGCCCGCCCCGGCCGTGGTCCCGGCCGAGGCGGCCGCGGGCGGCACCACCGTCACCGCGCAGGCCGCGACCGCCGCGCTCAGGGCGGCCCGCACACGTCTGGTGGTGCTCCGGTTCGCGTTTCCCCTCATTTTCCCCCCAAGTAGGACCTGGCCCGTCCTCCAGTTCCCCACCGGAGGGCCACATGCATGCAACCGTGATGGAGCCGTGGGGGTCAATGCGTCACGCTCGCATCACGCTACGGCGGTGCCCTCGAGCTCGACCATCAGCGTGGGGATCGCCAGCCGCGTCACCCCGAGCATCGTGGTGGTCGGTGCCACCCCGGCGGCGCCCAACCGCCCGGCCAGCACGCCGTAGTGCTGGAAGAGCACATCGACGTCGGTCGTGTGGACATTGAGGCGGACGAGGTTCGCGAGAGACATGCCTGCCTCGCCGAGCACGGCCTCCAGGTTGTCGATGCTCAGCGCCAACTGCGCCGCCATGTCACCGTCATGCTGGGGCTTGCCGTCGCCGCTCATCGCGGTCTGACCCGAGATGTACAGGGTCCGGGTCTGCCCGGAGACGACCTCACCCTGGTGGAATCCCATCCCCGCGGACCACGTCACCGGGTTGATCGCCGTGCGTTCGATCGCCACGTCAGCTCCATTCGATTCATGGGGAGTTCGTACGTCCATCGGCTCGGCGGCCGCCGGCCTCGATGTCGTGTTGTCGTGTTGAGGAGCCTCGCAGCGAATCACGACATCCTTGGTCATGTATTTCGATAAAGTTCCCGCATGCGCGCCGACCGGTTGGTCTCGTTGGTGCTTCTGCTCCGTCAGCGCGGTCTGCTGACCGCGGACACGCTGGCCCGCGAGCTGGAGGTATCCACCCGCACCGTGCTGCGCGACATCGAGGCGCTGTCCTCGGCCGGCGTCCCGGTCTACGCCGAACGCGGGCGGCACGGCGGGTTCGCGTTGTCGCCCGGTTTCCGGACCGAACTCACCGGACTGAACCACGACGAGGCCCTTGCCCTGCTGGCCGCCGGATCGGGGCGCGGCGAGCAGGTGTTCGGCCTCGGCTCGGCACTCGCCTCGGCCATGCGCAAGGTGCTCGACGCGCTGCCCGAAGGCCACCGCGCGACCGCGAGCGACGCGGTCCAGCGGTTCCTCGTCGACCCGGAGACCGACCTGCTCTCACGTCGGCAGGTGACCGAGGACGTGCCGGACACCACCATGTTCGAGGTCCGGCGCGCGGTGCTCGCCGGACACAAGCTGCGCATCCACTACGCGGCCACGGGCCAGGCGCCGCAGTGGCGCACGGTGGACCCGATCGGCCTGGTCACCGTACGCGACCGGGGCTACCTGCTGGCCACGAGAGCCGGCGCGGACCGCACCTACCGTCTTTCGCGGGTGCTGGCCGCCGAGGAGCTCCCCGAAACGGCACAGCGTCCCAACCGGGTCGATCTGGACCGGATCTGGCGGGAGCGCTCCGCGCGGTTCCTCTCCGGCGGCGACCACCTCACCGTGCTGGTACGGGTGAACCCGGCGCGGCGCGAGGACCTGCTGGACACCGCGCTGGCAGTCCGCGCGGAAGACCCCGACGCGGACGGATGGCTGCGCCTTGAGGTGACCTACCAGGACTCACGTCACGCCGAATGGGCGCTGTGGCAGCTCAGTACGGACGCGGAAGCCCTGGCCCCGCAGTCGCTGCGCACCTCCCTGCGCGACCGCGCCGCCGCGTTCGCCGCCCGTTATGGCGAGCCGCTCTGAGAGTGGCCGCCCGCGGCGGGCGGCCCGCCGACCCGCCGCACGGACCAGGGCCTGTCCGGCGGGTGTCGCCGGACAGGCCCTGGTCAGCAAGAGGGCTCAGCGCTTGAGCGTGAAGGTGAAGCCGCCGGAGAGCTTGCCGCTCAGCCGTACGGCCGAGACGACCTTCCCCTCCGCGATCAATCGCTCGACCTCGGAGCGCGGAAGACCGCAGCCTTCAGCGATGACACGCACCGGCCGGACAGGGATCCGTGCCGCGAAGCGGACCGACACGTCGATCACCTCGCGGTCCAGATGGTCCGATCCGCCGGTGTCGAGACGCCACGCGCCGTCCCAGTCGAGGGCGATGCGATTGCGGCGCCGTATGACCGGATCCTGGAGGAGCTCAGCTGCCAGGCCGGGGTCGTTGTCATGCAGCCGGTCCAGCAGCTCAGGTCGTACGGAGCGCACGTTCATCCGCTCCAGGACCGTGAGCTTCGCGGTTTCCCCGCACGCGGCACAGAGCACGAGGAGCCAGGCGTCGATGAGCTTGTGGTGTGCGTTGACGCGAAACTTTCCGTTGGCCCCAAAGCGCTGGGACGCGCACGCGTGACAGCGCCGGAGAACGGTCGGAAGGCAGGTGGGCATGACCACCCAGTCGTTGAGCACAGAAGTACACCGGTTTCAGTGAGAAGTCCGCAGCAAAAAGCAGCGCGGCGCACATGCGCGACGCGCGACGCATCAGCACTCGGGAGGTCTCACAGGGTGTACAACGGCACGTCCTTGCCCAGACGACTTGGTCGGGCAGCACGGTAGTGGCGCACAGCGGCGCTGTTCCATTGGTTTTCCCCCGAAGCCGAGGTACTCACCGACTGCCGCGGGACTCCGCCGGCGGCTGGGCGACGGCCTAGCGGTGCGCCAGCAGCACGCCGCCGAGCTTGCGCGCGGCCGACGTGAGCGTGGGGTGCGCCTCGAGGGTGAAGCCGGCCTCCTCGATCCAGGCAGCCACTTGACTCGGCTCGCGACGACGGACGTAGGACTCCGGCCAGCGCTCGCCGTTCTCCTGCGGCTCGGGCGGTGAGGGGTCGCCGACGTGGAAACCCACCAGCAGCAGACCACCGGGCCGCAGCACCCGACGGAAGCCGGCAAGGACCGCGCCGATCGCTCCATCGGGGACGTGGATGATCGAGTACCAGGCGACCAGAGCGGACAACGCGCCGTCCGCTAGGCCGAGTTGAGTCATCGACCCCTCCTCGAACCGCACACCGGGATGCTCACGCCGCGCCACCTCGATCATCCGGGGCGACAGATCGATGCCGAAGGCGTCCACGCCGAGGTCCCTCAGGTGGGCGGTGATCCGCCCGGGGCCGCACCCCACGTCCGCGACGGGCCCGCCGCCGTGTGCCCGCACCCGCTCGGCGAAGAGTGCCATGACGTCCTGCTCGGGCGGCAGTTCGGCCAGGAGGTTGCGCGTCTCGTCCGCGTAGCTGGTGGCGTCGGCATCGTAGGACGCCCGGGTGTCCGCCAGCCACTTCTCGGCCTCTGGGTCGTCCTGTCCGGTGCTCACGCCGGGAGGCTATCCCAGGACCCGGCCGTCGGTCGGAAAGGCCGGAGAGGCCGGAGAGGCCGGAAAGGGGTTCAGGGCGTGGTTCGAGCTGCTTCGGAGCCGCATCCTCACCCGGTGCGAAGGGTAGACACGAAGCGCGTGCCAACCCGCTTGGCGGCGGGCGTGCTGCGCGGGGCGCGACGGGGCGAGGGGCGGGGGCGGGGCTGGTGCGACGGGTGGTCACCTTGCAGTCCGTCGAGCAGAAGCTGCTGCTGCTCGCTCTCCTGTTCGTGATGGGCGGGTCGATCGTCGCGAACCTCTTCGCGTGGGACGTGAAGTGGCAGATCCCGCTCATCTACGCGGTCCTGTACGTCCTGCTTTCGATCGCCATCGAGATCCGTGATCGTCAGGCTCCCGCGTCCTCCACGCACTACCGCACCAGTGACGAATTCTTCCTGTCGTTCGTCCGTCTGGTGCGCACGGCCGAGCGGCATGTCTACACGAGCTACGTGCGCAACACGGCACCGCCGAGCTTCCAATCCCCCGCCGCACAGGAGTACTTCAGGGCAGCGGCGGACTGGACCCGGCGCAATCCCGGCGCTTCGTTCCACCGCATCATCGGTGTTCCCGCTCAGGAACCCGGCGGGAGCGCCATGCGGTTGTGGCTGCGCGAGCACTACGAAGAGATGCACGGTCTCGCCAACTACCACGCCCGCGTCGTGACCACCCACAGCGGTGTCGACGCGGTCAACATGGCGATCATCGACGACACCGCGGTCCTGTTGCTGCTGACCGCGGACGGATCCTTCATGAGCGGGCACAGCCTGGAGACGGCTGAGGCCGTGAATTCCTTCCGGGACTACTACCGGTCGTGGTGGGCATCGGCAGAGCCGCTCGAAGACTATGCGCGGCGCACCGGCCTCATGGACCCGAGGTGAGGTCGGACGGAGCGCCTCAGATGGCTTCGCGGATGGCCCGCTCGAAGCCCTCGACGTGGCCGCGGGTGAGCTGCGCCGCCTTGTCGGGGTCGCCGGCGACGATCGCCCGCAGCAGGGGGCCGTGCTCCTGGACGTGGCCGGTCATGCCGGGCAGCCGGTCGATGAACAGGCACCAGATGCGGGTGGCCAGGTTGTCGTGCCGCACGAGGGTGTCCTCCAGGTACGGGTTGTGCGTGGCCGCGTAGATGGCGCGGTGGACCTGGAGGTCCAGGCGCATCAGCTCGGCCGGGTCGTGCGCACCGGAGTCCACGCCGTCCAGCTCCTCGCAAAGCGCCGTCAGGGCCGCCCGGTCCGCGGCCGTGGCGCGCCGTGCGGCCTGGGCGGCAGCCAGCGGCTCCAACTCCTGGCGCACCTCTGAGATGTGGGCCAGGTCGGTGATGTTGACGTCGGTGGCGAAGGTGCCGCGCCGGGGGTACGTCGTGATCAGGCGCTCGTACTGGAGCCGCTTGAGCGCTTCGCGCACCGGGGTCCGACCGACGCCGAGGGACTGCGCAAGCTGGTCCTCGTTGATCGGCGCACCGGGGCGGATCTCCAGCATCACGAGCCAGTCGCGAATCGCCCGGTAGGCGCGTTCGGCAAGGGACAGCTCCTCACCTCTCGGCGCGGTGCCCAGCTGCTGCATGAAAGCCCCCTTGACCTGTCGCACGAGCTCCCATACCTTACCGCACAGGCTGATATATCAGTTGTCCATTACCTGGCTCTCAGGATGGTGCACAGATGGCAACGAACCCGTCGATCACCACGGTCGCCTCGTCCCTCTCCCTCCCGCTCGGCGCCTTCGACCCGGAGGTCGCCGCCGCCGTCGGGGCCGAGCTGCACCGTCAGCAGTCGACCCTCGAGATGATCGCCTCGGAGAACTTCACCCCGGCCGCCGTGATGGAGGCCCAGGGCTCCGTACTGACCAACAAGTACGCCGAGGGATATCCGGGCCGCCGCTACTACGGCGGCTGTGAACACGTCGACGTCATCGAGCAGTTGGCCATCGACCGGGTGAAGGAGCTGTTCGGCGCCGAGGCCGCGAACGTGCAGCCCCACTCGGGCGCCCAGGCCAACGCTGCCGCGATGTTCGCGCTGCTCGACCCCGGTGACACGATCCTCGGCCTCGACCTGGCGCACGGCGGGCACCTCACCCACGGTATGCGCATCAACTACTCCGGCAAGCTCTACAACGTGGTTCCGTACCACGTGCGCGCCTCCGACCTGCGGGTCGACATGGATGAGGTGGCGGAGCTCGCCCGGACGCACCGGCCGAAGCTGATCGTGGCCGGTTGGTCGGCCTACTCCCGCCGTCTCGACTTCGCCGCGTTCCGGCGGATCGCCGACGAGGTCGGCGCGTACCTGATGGTCGACATGGCGCACTTCGCCGGACTCGTGGCCGCGGGCCTCCACCCCAGCCCGGTGCCGTACGCGGATGTCGTGACGACCACCACGCACAAGACCCTCGGCGGGCCGCGCGGCGGGGTGATCCTCAGCAGGGCAGGCCTGGCCAAGAAGATCAACTCCGCGGTCTTCCCCGGCCAGCAGGGCGGCCCCCTGGAGCACGTCATCGCGGCCAAGGCGGTCGCCTTCAAGGCGGCGGCGGGGGAGGAGTTCAGGGAGCGACAGCAGCGCACCCTGGACGGTGCCCGCATCCTCGCCGGGCGGCTGCTGGCCGACGACGTGGCCGAGGCCGGGATCACGGTCCTGACCGGTGGCACCGAGGTCCATCTGGTCCTCGTCGACCTGCGCAATTCCGCCCTGGACGGGCAGCAGGCGGAGGACCGCCTCCACCGCGTCGGCATCACCGTCAACCGCAACGCGGTGCCCTTCGACCCGCGCCCCCCGATGGTCTCGTCGGGCCTGCGGATCGGTACCCCGGCCCTGGCCACCCGGGGCTTCGGAGAGACGGAGTTCCGTGAGGTCGCCGACGTCATCGCCGAGGCGCTGAAGGACGAGCGGTTCGGCGACGGGCGCGCGGGCCTGCTGCGCGACCGGGTCGAGAAGCTCGCAGGCGCGTTCCCCCTCTATCCCCACCTGAGCGACCCGCACGGCCCGGACGACCCGCACGGCCCGCACGGCTTGAACGACCCGAACGGAGACGCGGCATGACCACCGAGCCGCTGCCGGAGCACCCCGACTTCCTCTGGCGCAACCCCGACCCCCGCCCGTCGTACGACGTCGTCATCGTCGGCGCGGGAGGCCACGGCCTGGCCACCGCCTACTACCTCGCCAAGAACCACGGCATCACGAACGTCGCCGTCCTGGAGAAGGGCTGGCTGGCCGGTGGCAACATGGCCCGCAACACCACGATCATCCGCTCCAACTACCTCCTGGATGAGAGCGCGGCGATCTACGAACACGCCCTCGGGCTGTGGGAGCGGCTCCCCGAAGAGCTGGACTACGACTTCCTGTTCAGCCAGCGCGGCGTGCTCAACCTCGCGCACACGCTCCAGGACGTACGCGAGAGCGTGCGCCGCGTCAACGCCAACCGTCTCAACGGCGTCGACGCGGACTGGCTCGACCCCGACGAGGTCGCCAAGGTCTGCCCCATCCTCAACGTCTCGCCCGACACCCGCTATCCGGTGCTCGGCGGCACCTTCCAGCCGCGGGCCGGCATAGCCAAGCACGACCACGTCGCCTGGGCGCTGGCCCGCAGGGCCGACGAGATGGGCGTGGACCTCATCCAGGGGTGCGAGGTCACCGGCTTCCTCAAGGACGGCGACCGGGTCGTGGGCGTCGAGACCAACCGTGGCCGCATCAACGCGGGGAGGGTCGGGCTCGCGGCCGCCGGGCACAGCAGCGTCCTGGCCGAGAAGGCGGGCATACGGCTGCCGGTGCAGTCCCATCCGCTCCAGGCGCTGGTCTCCGAACTGCACGAACCGGTCCACCCCACCGTGGTGATGTCCAACCACGTGCACGTCTACGTCTCCCAGGCGCACAAGGGTGAGCTGGTGATGGGCGCGGGCGTCGACACGTACAACGGCTACGGGCAGCGCGGCTCCTTCCATGTGATCGAGCATCAGATGGCCGCCGCCGTCGAGCTGTTCCCCGTCTTCGCCCGCGCGCACGTGCTGCGGACCTGGGGCGGCATCGTCGACGTCACCCCCGACGCGTCGCCGATCATCGGCGCCACGCCCGTGGAGAACCTCTACGTCAACTGCGGCTGGGGAACAGGCGGTTTCAAGGCCACCCCGGCGGCCGGCTGGACCTTCGCCCACACCATCGCCACCGGCGAACCGCACTCCCTGGGCGCCCCCTTCGCCCTTGAACGCTTCACCACGGGCGCACTGATCGACGAACACGGCGCCGCAGCCGTGGCCCACTGAGAGGAGGATCCGATGCTGCTGATCACCTGCCCATGGTGCGGTCCGCGGGACGAGACCGAGTACCACTACGGGGGACAGGCCCACGTCCCCTACCCGGAGAACACCGCGGATCTCGACGACCGGCAGTGGGCCGAGTACGTCTTCTACCGCGACAACCCCAAGGGCCCCTTCGCCGAACGCTGGATGCACGGCCACGGCTGCCGCCGCTGGTTCAACGCCCTGCGGGACACGGTCACTTACGAGGTGCTCGCCACCTACCGGCCCGACGAGCCGCGTCCCGACCTCGCCGCACCGGCCGCCGGAGGAGAACGATGACCGAACAGCAGCACTTCCGGCTCAGGGGCGGCGGAGGCCGTGTCGACCGCGGCACCGTCCTGCACTTCACCGTCGACGGACGGGAGCTGACCGGCCACCCCGGCGACACCCTCGCATCAGCGATGCTGGCGAACGGCGTCGTCCAGGCCGCACCCTCGCTCTACCGCGACCGCCCGCGCGGCATCGTCGCCGCGGGAGTGGAGGAACCCAACGCCCTTGTACAGCTCGGGGGTTCATGTTCCGAAGGCATGTTGCCCGCGACGGCCGTGGAGCTGTACGACGGCCTGTGCGCCACGACGCTCTCCGGGATGGGACGGCTCGACCCGAACCCCGACCCCGCCGTCTACGACAAGAAGTACGTGCACACCGACGTCCTGGTCGTCGGCGCGGGACCGGCCGGGCTCGCGGCAGCCGCCGTTGCCGCCGACTCCGGCGCCCGCGTGATCCTCGTCGACGACCAGCCCGAGCCCGGCGGTTCACTGCTCTCGGGACGTACCGACACGGTCGCCGGACAGCCCGCCATCGACTGGGTCGCCGACGTCCGCGCGGCACTCGAAGCCGCCCCCGAAGTCGTCCTCCTGCCGCGCACCACCGCGTTCGGCAGCTACGACGACAACTACGTGCTCGCCCTGCAACGGCGCACCGACCACCTGGGCGCCGACACCCCCGAGCCGTCCGAAGGCGTCTCGCGCCAACGGCTGTGGCACATCAGGGCCCGCCAGGTGGTCCTGGCGACCGGCGCGCACGAGCGTCCGCTGGTCTTCGCGGGCAACGACCGGCCCGGAGTGATGCTGGCCGCGGCCGTGCGCTCGTACCTCAACCGGTATGCCGTGGCTCCTGGTTCGCGGGCCGTGGTGAGCACGACCAACGACAGCGCCTACGACACGGTCGCCGACCTGCATGCCGCCGGGATCGACATCGCCGCCGTCGTCGACGCCCGCCCCGCCCTCTCCCGCCGTGCCGCCGAGATCGCGGCCGCGACGGGCGTGCGGGTGCTGCTGGGCAGCGCCGTGATCGACACCGCGGGCGAGGCCCGGCTCTCCGGCGTCACCGTCCAGGCCCTCGGCGAAGACGGTCAACTCACCGGCGCACCGGAGTCCTTCGACTGCGACCTGCTCGCCGTATCGGGCGGCTGGAGCCCGGTGGTGCACCTGCACAGCCAGCGCCAGGGCCGCCTGCGCTGGGACGAGGACCTGGTCGCCTTCGTGCCCGACGGCACCGTGCGCGACCAGCATGTCGTCGGTGCGGCCCGCGGGACGTACGGTCTCGACGCCGCGCTGGCCGAAGGAAGGCGGGCCGGTGCGCTGTCCGCGACGGACGCCGGTTTCCCTCTCCCGGTGCCCGCGGCCCGCTCCGAGGAAGCGCGCCCCGCCACTCGCGCCCTGTGGCTGGTCCCCGCTCCCGGCGGCGCCCAGGACCCCGCCACCTGGGACACCCACTTCGTGGACCTCCAGCGCGACGTCACCGTCGCCGACGTGTGGCGGTCCACCGGCGCCGGCATGCGCGGTGTCGAGCACGTCAAGCGCTTCACCTCGCTGGGAACCGCCAACGACCAGGGCAAGACGTCCGGCGTCAACGCCATCGGCGTGATCGCCGAGGCGCTCGGCGCGGGCGCGTCCCCCGGGGAGATCGGCACCACCGCCTACCGCGCGCCCTACACGCCGGTGGCCTTCGCCGCCCTGGCAGGGCGCGAGCGCGGTGAGCTGTTCGATCCGGAGCGCACGACCGCCATCCATCCCTGGCACGTGGCCCACGGGGCACTGTTCGAGGACGTCGGGCAGTGGAAGCGCCCGTGGTACTACCCCGGTCCTGGCGAGGACATGGACGCGGCAGTGGCCCGCGAATGCCGTGCGGCACGCGAAGGGGTGGCGTTCATGGACGCCTCCACCCTCGGCAAGATCGAGATCTGGGGCGCGGACGCGGGGGAGTTCCTCAACCGCATCTACACCAACGCCTTCAAGAAGCTCAAGCCCGGCATGGCCCGGTACGGAGTCATGTGCAAGCCCGACGGGATGATCTTCGACGACGGCGTGACGCTGCGGCTCGAAGAGGGCCGCTACTTCATGACCACCACGACCGGTGGCGCCGCGAACGTCCTGGACTGGCTGGAGGAGTGGCTGCAGACCGAGTGGCCCGAACTCGACGTCCACTGCACCTCGGTGACCGAGCAGTGGTCGACGATCGCCGTCGTGGGCCCCCGGTCGCGCCAGGTCGTCGCCGAACTCGCTCCCGACATCGACCTGTCGAACGACGCCTTCCCCTTCATGGCCTTCCGCGAGACCACCCTCGCGTCCGGCGTCCCGGCCCGCGTCTGCCGCATCTCCTTCTCCGGCGAACTCGCCTACGAGATCAACGTCTCCGCGTGGTACGGCCTCGCGGTTTGGGAGCAGGTGCACGAGGCCGGACGGCCGTACGACATCACGCCGTACGGCACCGAGACCATGCACGTCCTCCGGGCCGAGAAGGGCTTCATCATCGTCGGGCAGGACACCGACGGCACCGTCACGCCACAGGACGCGGGCATGTCCTGGGTGGTCTCGCAGCGGAAGGACTTCGTCGGAAACCGGTCCTACACGCGCGCGGACACGGCCCGCACCGACCGCAAGCAGCTCGTCGGTCTGCTGCCGAGCGACCGCAGCACCCGCCTCCCCGAAGGCACTCAACTCATCGCTCAGGGCGTGCCCTTGACCCCCGAGTCCGGGCCGGTGCCGATGCTCGGCCACGTCACGTCCAGCTACCACAGCCCGGCCCTCGGCCGCCCCTTCGCCCTCGCCCTCGTCGCCGACGGGCGGGCCAGGATCGGCGAGACCCTCATCGCCCCGGTGGGCGATGACCTGGTGCCCGTCCTGGTGGCCGACTCCGTGCTCTACGACCCCGAAGGGACCAAGCGAGATGGCTGAGCCGACCGAGGCCACCGGCCTGACGGGCCTGCGCCGCAGCCCGCTGGCACATCTGGGAGAGCGGATGCGCACCGCCGCGGTCACGGGCGCCCGCGGTGTGCGGCTGACCGAGCGGCCGTACGTCACCATGGTGAACCTGCGCGTCGACCTCGCCACCGAAGCGGTCGCCCCCGCCACCGAAGCGGCCGGCCGCATCGGGAAGGTCCTGGGGGCGCCGCTCCCGCGCGAGTGCGGTCACACCAGCGCATCCGAAGGACATACGGTCCTCTGGCTCGGCCCGGACGAGTGGCTCGTCCTCTCCCAGGCCGAAGGGGCCCTCCTGACAGCGGAGTTGAGGGAGGCCCTTGGCGGCGACCCGGGCTCGGTGGTGGACGTCTCGGCGAACCGCACCACCCTGGAGCTGACCGGTCCGGCCGCCCGGCAGGTGCTGGAGAAGGGCTGCCCGCTGGACCTGCATCCGCGAGCCTTCGGTCCGGGCCGAGCGGTGTCGACCACGGTGGGCCCCGTCGCGGCACTGCTCTGGCAGACCGACGACGCGCCGACGTATCGCCTGCTCCCGCGGGCCTCCTTCGCCGACTACCTCGCGCGCTGGCTCATCGACGCGATGAGCGAGTACGGCGGCCCGGACCTTCCGTGAGCTGCCTTGCTGAGGCCCGCAACCACTGTGCTCAACAGCGCTCAGACGACGGCGCCGGTGTCCTCCCGTGCCGCGCGCCGCGCATCGAGAGGGCTCTGGCCCTTCCCGCCCCCGGCGGACCGCCCGCGATCACGGCGCGGCTCCCGCGGAGGGCGGCGCCGCTCCAGCGTCACCGCGGTCGGCACCGCGGTGAACACGGTGGACACCGTGCCGATGACCACGCCCGCGATCAGCGCCAGCGAGAAGTCGCCGAGCGAGTCCCCGCCGAGCACGGTCAGCGCGGCGAGGATGAAGAGCGCCCCCATGCCGGTGTTGACCGTGCGCGGCAGGGTCTGGAGGACGGCCCTGTTCGCGGTGCGCTCCAGGTCCGTGCGGGGATCGCGGCGTCGCGCCTCCCGCACGCGGTCGAAGACGACGACGGTGTCATTGACCGAGTAACCGATGACGGTGAGCAGCGCGGCGAGGAAGACGCTGTCCACCGGCTTGCCGAGCCAGGCGAACAGACCCACCACGACCAGTACGTCGTGCACCATCGCGCTGACGGCCGCCGCGGCGAACGTCCACCGGAACCGCACGCTCAGATAGATGAGCTGCGCGGCGACGGCGATCCCCAGCGCGATCAACGCCTTCACCCGTAGCTCGTCACCGAGGCTCGGGCCGATCATCTCGTCGCGCTCGACACTGACGTCACCACCCGGCTTCTCCAGCGCGCGCTTGATGGTGTGCTGTTCGTCGTCGGAGAGTTCACCCGTGCGTACGGAGATGTCACCGTCGCCGGACTCCTGGACCACGGCACGGGGGAAGCCGGCGTCGGCCACGACGGTCCGGGCCGTGTCCACGTCGACCGTGCGGCTCGTGGAGTATTCGACGAGCCGTCCGCCCGTGAACTCCACACCGAAGGCGAGACCGCGCAGGGCGATCCCCGCGATCGCGACCACCACGAGCAGCGCACTGACGCCGAGCCAGCGCCTGCGGTGCCGCACGATCTGCGGATCGCGCCGCGCCAGCCACGCGCGCACGCGCCCCGTCGAGGTGATGCCGGTGATGCCGGGCCGCTTGCGCACGGAACGTCGTCGTACGGCGAATTCGGCGAGTACACGGGTGACGACGAGCGCCGACACCATCGACGCGACGACACCGATGGACAGCGTCACACCGAACCCCTTGACGGGTCCGGTGGCGAAGAAGAACAGCAGTCCCGCGGCGAGCAGCGTGGTGATGTTGGAGTCGACGACCGCGCTCCACGCCTTGCGGAATCCGCGGGCCAGTGGCTTGTCGAGCGACTTCGTCCGTGCGCCGAGATACTCCTCACGGGCCCGCTCGAAGACGAGCACGTTCGCGTCGACGGCCATGCCGATCGCCAGGACGAAGCCGGCGAGACCCGGCAGCGTGAGCGTGGCCCCCAGGGCGACGAGAGCCGCGTACGAGATGAGTCCGTACAGCGCGAGCGCGAGGGTGGCGAGCGCTCCGAGGAGCCGGTAGACGACCGTGATGAACAGCGCGGTCAGCGCGAGGCCGATGAGCGCCGCCTGTGTCGACGCGGCGATGGCGTCGGCACCCAGCGTCGCGCCGACCGTCCGCTGCTCGACGACGTCGACGGGCACCGGCAGGGCGCCGCCCTTCACGAGCGCGGCCAGGTCCCGGGCCTGCTCGTGGGAGAACCCGCCGGTGATGCGCGTGTCCCCGCCGGTGATGCCGGTGTCGCACGGCACTTCGGGGTTCATGCCCGGTGCGGAGATGACCTTGTCGTCGAGGACGATGGCCACGCGCCGCTCCGGCGAACCCTGGGCGGCGCAGGCGGCGGCACCGGTGATGCGGGCCCAGTCATCGCTCGCGTCCTCCCGGAAGGTCAGGCCGACGGTCCAGCCGGCCATCCCTTGCTGGTCGAAGGCGGCATCGGCGTCCTTCACCCCGTCGCCCGTCAACGCGGACGCCCCGAGCCGCAGGTAGGTGCCCTTCTGATCGGGGTCGGGGAGCGTGCGGGACCCGTCGTCGGCGGTGCGGCCGTCGCCCGCGGGGGCGCGGTCGGTGACTCCGGAGACGGGATGCACGGTCAACTGGGCGGTACGGCCGATGACGGCGGCCGCCTCGCGTGGGTCCTGGACGCCCGGAAGTTCGACGATGATGCGGTGGTCGCCCGAGCGGGACAGGCTCGGCTCGGACACACCGAGCGCGTCCACGCGCTGGCGCAGCACCTCCAGGGCGCGGTCGGTGGCCCGGGGCCCTGCCTTGATCTTCCGGTCGGGGGAGTCCTTGGTCTCCAGGACGATCTGGGTGCCGCCCCGCAGGTCGAGACCCAGGCGGGCGGATTGAGTGAGGGCGATGGCCAGGGAGGCGGCGATCACCGCGAGTGCGAACAGCGCACGCCACAAGGGCGCGCGGGACTTGGTCTGAGACATGAGAGTGCTCCACGGCAGGACGAAGGGGCAGCTGCCCGATCGCCTCGCACGCGGTGCGCGGACGGGTCAGGCGCTGACGAGGGTGATGTCGCTGCGCGGAGCACACGGAGGGCCACGGGGCGCGGCCGGTCCGTCGGAACGCCGGGTGCCGGACGGGGCCTGCGCGCGTGCCTGGTCCGGTCCGCCGAGGCTGCGGTGTGACGCCGGATCGGTCGCCGTCCCCGTGATCAGCCCGGGGTGGGGGAAGGGGGATGCCTCAGGAGGCGTACCGCGGACGGCGGGTGTGTGCAGGAGGGCGGCGTGCGGGGCGGGCTGGCCCTGCGGATGGCCGCACCATTCGGCGGCGGCCGACGGGGCATGGGGCTGCGGCGTCAGGTCGGGGAGCGACGCCGAGGGGACGAACAGCGTGACGAGCGAGAGCAACGCCGCGGAGGCGAGCGCGATGACCCACGAGGCCCGCGAGTCCCGGGCAGCGGAGAGGGGCGTGGCGCGCTGCGGCACGTTGCCTCCCTGCTCGTGCGGTGGATCCGGTCCCGGTTCGGGGATCGGCACTTCGGCGAGCAGGGCCTTGGGCGACGGACGGCCGGGGCGCTGCCTCCACCAGCCTAAGCAACCGGCGGCGGAGCCGGGGCGGAGTCACGCCACCCCGTCTCCCGCGCTGTTCCAGATCTGTGACGTGATCGGCCGCTGCCCGCGGCCCGGACACCGCTAGCGTCGGGACCCATGATCGTATGGCTCAACGGCACTCACGGTGCAGGCAAGACGACGACCAGTGGGCTCGTGCAGCAGCTCCTCCCGGATTCCCGGGTGTTCGACGCCGAGAAGGTCGGCGAGACGCTGATGGACATCAAGCCCGGGTTGCCCTGGACGGGCAACTTCCAGCACTGGCCGCCGTGGCGGCCACTGGTCGTCGAGACCGCCCGTCGCGTGCTCGACTACACCGGCGGCACCCTCGTGATGCCCATGACCGTCCTGGTCGAGGAGTACTGGCGCGAGATCAGCGCGGGTCTCGCCCAACACGCCATCCCGGTGAGGCACTTCGTCCTCCACGCCGACCAGGACACACTCAGGGGGCGCATCGAGGGGGACAAGGACCTCGGCCCCTCACAGTTCCGCATCGACTACCTGGAGCCCTACGCGGAGGCGGCCCGCACCTGGCTGCACGCGGAGGCCGAGGTGATCGACACCACACATCTCACACCGCCCCAGGCGGCCCTGCGGATCGCGGAAGCGGTCAAGAACTAAGAGGGCTGAGGGGCTGAGGGGCTGAGGGGCTGAGGGGCTGAAGAGCTGAAGGGCTGAAGGGCTGAGGGCGAAACGGTCAGGTGCGGGTCCTCAGCACTGCGCGAAGACGTATCCCTTCGCGCCCTTGGGGCTGACGTCGCGGTCGCGCAGTGTGATGGACAGGCGAGAGCCCCAGGCGTCGCATGCGTTGCCGTAGTCCTTGCGCGTGTACTCGACGGCGAAGACCTTGTCGTCGTAGGCATCGGCGAAGTCACCGCACTCCTTGTACGCCGCGCACTCCTCGACGACGGCGAAGTCGAACCCGATCCGGCCGCGCTCGGGGAGGAGGTCGGTGGTGTTCTTCTGGGCGATGGCAAGGCCGCGGCTGTGGGCCCGCTCGGCGAGCAACTTGGCGAAGGCAGCGGCGTGTTCAGGCTTGAGGAGGTCGTCGGAGCGCTCGTAGGAGTCCAGGTTGTCGGGCTCGACGGCGTCGAAGCCCGACTTCGCGCAACCGTCGATCCACGGCCCGACGACGTCCATCAGCTCCCGGCGCTTGGCGGACGTGGAGATGTCCAGGAGCGGCTCCTCCCAGTCGTCGTCGACCACCAGGGAGCCGCCGTCGTCCTTCAGGAGCAGATCGGGGTGCTTCTTCTTCCACCAGGTGATGGCGTCGCCCGGCTGGGTCTGGAAGGCGTTGACGTAGCACACGTTGTACAGGCCCTTGGCCGGCTCGGCGGAGCGGTCGCGGGAGACCGCCTGCACGGCGTCGTCCGGGGCGTAGGGTCCGCCGAGCTGGTAGTCGAAGACGGCGTCGGCCTTCGGCGCGCGCACGGAGTCCGCCCCGTCCGTGGCCGGGGCGTCCTTGCCGTCGGCGGTGGTGCAGGCGGCGGACAGGGCCAGGGCGGCGGCGCAGGCGGCCAGGCGGAACGGGCGCGAGCGGTACAGGCGGTACGGGTGGTAAGGGTGGTACGGGCGGTGCATCGAAGACCTTCGTTCGGGGCGGCAGCTGGTGAGGGAGCCGCCGGAGCGACGCGTCACGAAGACCGTGGCGACATATGACGCGATGTCGATCTTACGTACGTCTGCCGAGACCTCGACGGTCAGGAGCAGGATGCAGGTGAGGCCGGGCCGACCGTCAGGCCAGGACGACCGAGCGGGTCAGGTGCGCCGGCCGGTCCGGGTCGCGTCCCGCGTCCTCGGCGAGCCGCACGGCCAGGCGCTGGGCGAGTACCAGTTCCGCGAGCGGATCGAGCTCCGGGCCGCGCAGGTGCGCGCCGGTGGCCGCGATGGCGGCGGCGAGGTCAGCGGGCAGCGGGGACAGGCTCCACACGGCCCGCCTGGGACCGGCCACCGCGATGGGGCCGTGGCGGTACTCCATCACCGGGTAGGACTCCGTCCAATGCGCCGCCGCTTCCCGCACCTTGAGCGCCGCCTCGTGCGCGAGCCCGGCGTGCCAGCCGTCGCCGAGGAAGGTGATCTGCTCCGCCGCGAGCAGCCGCGGATCCAGCGGTGCGCTGAGGGCCAAGGGCACATCGGCCAGCGCCTGGCCGAGGTCGTGGCCCAAGTGGGCCAGTAGCAGAGCCAGTTGAGTGGTCGGATAGCGGGTCTGCACGACGGACCGCTCGTCGGCGTGGTCGAGGATGATCACGTCGTCGGCGGCGCGTGCGGCAGGCGACCGGGGGACCGCCGTGACGGTGGTGACCCGCGTGGAGGAGGGGGCCGTCCCGAGGGCGCTGAGGATCTCGGTGGTGGTGCCGGAGCGGGTGAGGGCCAGGACGCGGTCGTAAGGACGGTGCAGCCGGGCCGCCGATGCGGGGAACGCGTCGGTGGGGCCGTGCCCCAGGTCCTCCCGCAGATGGGCGTAGGCCTGGGCCATGAACAGCGACGTACCGCAGCCGATCACGGCGACGCGCTCGCCCTTGGCGGGCAACGCCTTTGCGTACTCGGGCAGTTGCCTCAGTACGTACTCCCAGCACTGCGGCTGTGTGTCGATTTCCTGATGGGTGAGTGACATGGGGGTGCCTTCTGTTTCCATGGGATTCCATGGGATGCGAGGGGTGGGCTGCCGGGCCGATGACTGGCTCCTCAGTCGCCCAGGAGCCGGCGCAGGGAGGGCTGGAGCCGGTCCCCGTGGGCGCGGACCATGGCGTCGCACAGCCGCCAGATCTGTTCCACGGGAAGGGCCGCGGCGGTGGCCGGGTCGGTCATCGCCGCGTGCCGGATGTGGCGTGGCTCGTCGTCGACGGCGGCCCGGACGACCAGGTCGTTCATGCTGAGGTAGGTGCGGTTGAGCGCGGCCAGCTGCGGGGGCAGTGATCCCGCGCGGGTGGGCTGGATGCCGGAGGCGTCGACGAGGCAGGGGACTTCGACCACCCCGTGGCCCGGGAGGTTGTCGATCAGACCGTGGTTGGGGACGTTGCCGTAGACGGTGCGCGGGGTGCCGGTCACGATGCTGTGGATGATCTGAGGGGCGTACTCCATGGTGCCCTCGACGGTGAGAGGTTCACCGGCGGCCAGGGCGTCGCGCGTGTGGTGGTAGGCCGCGACGTTCTCGTCGACGATGCCGAGGTAGGCGCCGATCGGCAGGCGCAGGCGCTCGACCTCGCTGTCGTGGTGCAGGTACCAAGGGACGTACTCGGAGGAGTGCTCGCTGGTCTCGGTGGGGTAGTGGCCGAGCCGCCGGTACATGTCGACGCGCACCCGGCGCCGCAACTGCGCGTCCTGGGCGATCAGTTCGTCGAGCCGGGGGTAGAGGTCGCTGCCCTGGTGCTCGAACCTCAGCACCCACGCCTGGTGGTTGACGCCCGCCGCCAGGTAGGTGATCTCCTCGTACGGGACGTCCACCAGCTCGGCCAGGTCCCGCATGGTCCAGTACACGGAGTGGCACAGGCCCACCACCCGGGTCAGCCCTGTGGCCTGCGTGAGGTACTGGACGTTCATGGCCATGGGGTTGGTGTAGTTCAGGAGCCAGGCGTCGGGGCACAGTTCGGCGATGTCCTCGCCGAGTGCCTTCAGGAGTGGGAAGGTGCGCAGCGCACGGAAGATGCCGCCGATGCCGAGGGTGTCGCCGATGGTCTGGCGCACCCCGTGGCGGGCGGGCACCTCGAAGTCCGTGCGGGTGGCCTCGCCCATGCCGACCTGCACGATGTTGATGACGAAGTCCGCGCCTGCCAGGGCCTCTCGGCGGTCGGCGTGGCTGGTGACGGTGGCGTGCGCGCCGAGGTGGTCGGCGATGTGGTCGGCCGCGGCCTGTGCGGTGGTCAGGCGTTCGGGGTCGATGTCGTGCAGGGCGATGTGGGCGCCCTTCAGTTCGGGGAAGGCGAAGAGGTCGGCGAGCAGGCCTTGGGTGAAGACGACGCTGCCCGCGCCGATGAAGGCGATCTTGGGGTGGTTCATGAGGCGTGTGCTCCGCTCGGGGTGGTGTGGGCGAGGACTTCGTCCCGCGTGGGCTGGGCCGCGGTGCCGCCATGAGCGCGGGTGGACAGGGATCCGCAGGCGACGGCGTACCGCAGTGCCTCGTGCGGGGGCCGTCCGTCGAGGAGGGCGGCGATGAACCCGGCGTCGAAGCTGTCTCCGGCGCCGACGGTGTCGACGGGGGCCATGGGGAGGCCCGGCGCGGTGAGCAGGGTGTGGCCGTTGTGGCACAGGGCACCCTCGGCGCCGTTCTTGACGACGGCCAACGGGACGCGCACGGCGAGGAGTTCGGCTGCCTGCTGCGGGGTGCCGGACGGCAGCCCGGCCAACCGCAGGGCCTCTTGGGCGTTGGGCAGCAGGATGTCGGTCTCGGCGAGGACGGCATCGAGGGCTGTCGGCTCCCACCGCCCCGACGGGTCGTCCTGGGTGTCCAGGGATGTGCTCGCGCCGTGCCATCGCGCGGTGCGCAGCAGCCGGGGCAGGTCGGCGGCGAGGCGGGGTTGGAGGAAGTACGAGGCGGCGTGGACGTGCCGGGCGTCGGCGAGCAGTTCGGTCGGTACGTCGTCGCCGCTGACGGCGGTGAGGGTGCCAGGAGAGGTGAGGATGGCCCGGTCCTCGCCCTGGGTGAGTACGACCGTGAGCGGCGTCGGGCGGGAGGCGTCCAGACGCAGGGCGCGGGTGTCGACGCCACGGGCGGCGAGCGCGTCGCGCAGATAGCGGCCCGCGTCGTCGTCGCCCACACGCCCGGCGAAGGCCACCTTCAGGCCCAGGCGCGCGGCCCCGCACGCCATGATCGCGGCCGAGCCGCCGAGGGTCAGTGACCCGGCGCCGACGAGCTGTTCGCGCTGGCCGAAGGCGAGGTGGCCGGTCAGCGGGCCCAGGATCACATCGGGGTTGGCGTCCCCGATGACGAGCAGGTCGTACGAGTGGGGCATCGAGTTCCTTCGGATCGTGCGGGAGAGAGGGACGGGCGCGACGAGACGGGCCGGGAAGGTCAGCCCTTGAGGCCGCTGGAGGTGACCGAGCGGATGAAGGCCTTCTGCGCGACGAGGAACGCGAGCAGGACCGGAAGGACGGTGATGACGTTGCCCGCCATCACCGCGGACCAGCGGGTGTGGTGCTGCCCCTGGAACGTGGTGAGACCCAGTTGCAGCGTGTACTGGGTGTCGTGGTTGATCGCGATCAGCGGCCACGTCAGGTCGTTCCACGTGGTGAGGAAGGTCAGCACGGCCACCGTGGCGAGCGCGGGCCGCGCCAGCGGAAGCACGATCGCCCAGAGGACCCGCAGCCGCGAGCAGCCGTCGATCCAGGCGGCCTCCTCCAGTTCCCTGGGCAGGGAGAGGAAGAACTGCCGCAGCAGGAACACCGCGAACGGCGTGACGAGGGAGGGCACGATCAGCGCGCCCAGGGTGTCGATCAGGCCCAGCTTCTTCATCACCAGGAAGGTGGGGATCATCGTCAGCTGGAAGGGCACCGCCATCGTCGCAAGCATCAGCACGAGCAGCACCCGCGAGCCGCGGAAGCGCATCCGCGCGAACGCGTAGCCGCCGAGCGCGCCGAAGACGAGGTTCGATGCGACGGCGACGGCGGAGACGATCGCGGAGTTCATCAGCCAGCGCGGGAACATGGCGTTGCCCAGGACATAGCGGTAGCCGCCCAGGTCGATGCCCGAGGGCCACAGCGCGGGCGGGAAGCGGTTGATCTCCGCGTTGCTCATCACCGAGCTCAGGAGCAGCCAGAGCAGCGGCACCGCGAAGAGCACCGCCAGCGGCGCGAGCAGAACGTGCCAGGCGCTGAAGGGCAGCCGGAAGCGGCGGTGGCGCACAGCGGCGGGCTCGGACGCCCGGCGTGCGGTGGTTCCGGGCGCGGTGGTGGTCGCGGTCATCAGGCGGCTGCTTTCGTACGGAGGGTGCGCTCACGGCCACGGACCACGCGCAGCACGGCGGCCACGACGAACAGGGCGAGCGCCAGGACGTAGGCGGCCGCGGCGCCGTACCCGGCGGTGAAGTTCTTGAAGGCCTGCTCCCAGATGAAGTAGACGATCACCGTGGTCGAACCGAGGGGCCCGCCCTTGGTGGTCACATAGACCAGGTCGAAGACCTGGAGGGACTGGATGGTCTGCCACAGCAGCAGAAACACGCTGACCGGGGAGAGCGCGGGCAGCGTCACGTGCCGCAGCAGGTGCCTGCGCCCCGCGCCGTCCAGGCGGGCGGCCTCGATCAGGGACTGGTCGACGTCCTGGAGCGCGGCCAGGTAGATGACGGTGCACAGTCCGGTGCCGCTCCACAGGGTGATGGCGACCAGCACGAACAGCGCCTGCGACGAGTCGGTGAGGAAGCCCTGCGGCGAGATCCCCAGGTGGTGGAGGACGGAGTTGGCCGCCCCGAAGTCGGGGTCGAGGATGAACGAGAACAGCACGCCCTGGGCGGTGGCCGAGATGACGAACGGCACGAAGAACAAGGTGCGGTACAGGCCGACGAAGCGGATCCGCCGGTTCAGCGCCAGGGCGAGGGCAAGTCCGATGCCGATGCTCAAGGGCACGTACAACACGGTGTAGAGCAGGGTGTTGCGCACGGCCTGGCTGAAGTGCGGGTCCTGCGACAGGGCGCGGTAGTTGTCGAGGCCCACCCAACGGCTGGGCGTGACCAGGTCGTTGGCCTGGAAGGACAGGAGCAGCGACCACACGACCGGCAGGACGCTCAGGCCGAGGATGACGAGCACCGCGGGGGAGACGAAGGCCCAGGCGGTGACGGTCTCGCCGCGGCGCCGACGGCGCAGGGCACGTCGGCCGGAGGTGTCGGGCGGCAGAGTCAGGGGGCGGGGAAGTGACGGCATGGCGGTGTCCTCAACGTCCTCAACGCGGGATCAGCAGGGCGGCGTTGGCCTCTTCGGCGCAGGAGCGCACCGCGTCGGCGGGGCTTTTGCGGCCGAGCAGTACGGAGACGACCGCCTGCCCGAGGGACTGGGAGATGCGGGGGTAGGCGGCGTGCACGGGACGCACCCGCGCCGATGCGACCGCCTCGGTGAACACCGGAAGGCCCGGCATCCGGTCGGCGTGCTCGCGCCAGGCCGGACGGTCCTGGCTGCGGCGGCTCAGCGGAAGGCCGCCCGCCTCTACGGCCCAACGGCTGTCCTGGGCGGGCTGGTTGAGCCAGGTGACGAAGGTGCGGGCCGCCTCCGTCCTGGCCGAGCCGTTGTCGAAGACCGTCCAGGTGTCGGGGCCCGAGATGGTCAGGGGGCGGCGGCTGAAGCTGGGCAGGGGCACCACGTGGTAGTCGACCTCGGCCTGCGTGATGTCCGGAAGCTGCCAGGGTCCTGTGGGCACCATGCCCATCCGCCCGGACAGGAAGACCTGGTACATCTGCTCGCTGCCTGGCTTGGGGTCGACGTAGACGCTCTTGTCGCGCGCCAGGTCCCGTACGACCTCCAGGGCGCGTACGCCCTCCTTCGCGAAGCCGATGCCGTGCCCGTCGTCGGCGATCACGTCGCCGCCCAGGTCCCACACCATCGGCCACATCCGCCACACGGTGTCCTCGTCGCCGGTGCCGGGCCAGCCGGTGCCGAACCGTCCCTTGGAGGCATCGGTCAGGCGGCGCGCGGTGTCGGTGAACTCCTGCCAGGTCCAGCCCGCCTCGGGCAGATCGATCCCGGCCTGAGCGAACAGCTTCTTGTTGCAGACCACGGCGAGGCAGTCCAGGACCGCGGGCACCGCCCGGGCCCGGCCGTTGATGGTGACGGCCTGCCGGGCCGGTGCCCAGAAGTTGCGCCACGGCGTCGGCCCCTCGCGCACCTGTGAGGTCAGGTCGACGACCTCGGGGCTGCGGGCGACGCTGGCCAGGTCGGAGCCGAAGACGTAGGCGACATCGGGGTACGAGCCCGAGGCGAGCGCGGCGGTGACCTTCTGCAGCATGGCGTCGGCGAGCACACCGCCGCCCAGGTCGACGCGGATGTCCGGATGAGCGGCGTGGAAGCGGGCGACCAGGCCCTTGAGCACCTTGGCCGCGGTGTCCGTCTGTCCGTGCCACAGCTGAATGGTCACCCGCCCGTCGGGGCCGACCCCGTCGGCGGGCCCCGTGCCGCAGCCGGCCAGCGCGCCCCCGACCGCCGTAAGCGCCGCCGCGCCGCCCGCGCGCAGCACACCGCGCCGCGAGGGTCTTCCCGGCGCTCGGGTTCCTGCGCTCATCACTGCCTCCAGGGGGATCGGATGCGCCCGCGGCGCGAAGGGTCCATGGACGGAACGTCCATGGCGGGGAGGTGGGGCGCGACGCCCGGTTCCGGGCGATCTGCGCGCCGGGGAAGCCCGCGCGGCGCGGCGACGCGGATGGCCGCGGTTCAGCAGGTCCGGCGTACGTATCCGCTGCTGTCCGCGGGCGACACGTCGACGTCGCGGCGCACGATGCTCAGCCGCTCGCCCCAGCCCGAACAGGCCTTGCGCAGACCGCTGTCCGTGTACTCGATGACCAGGACGTCGTCACCGAACGCGGAGGTGTAATCCCCGCACTCGTCGTACGCGCCGCATTCCTCGGCGACGGCGAAGTCGAGCCCGGTCCGCTCGCGCTCGCCCGCCAGCTGGGGGGTGTTCTTCTGCGCGGCGGCCAGGCCCTGTTCGTGGGCGTGCGCGGAGAGCAGCGCGACGTAGGACATGGCCTGATCGGCCGTCAGCAGGTCCGGGAAGCGCGTGAAGGTGTCGTAGTTGTCCGGCTCGACGGCCTGGAAGCCCTGGTCGGCACAGCCGTCGATCCAGCCGCCGACCTTGGCGGCGATCCGCTCGCGCTTGTCGGCGGTGCGGATGTCCAGGACGGCCTCGCCCCACTCGCCGTCGTACACGACGTCGCCGTCGGCGTCCCGCAGCAGCAGGTCGGGATCCCAGTCGCCCTCGGCCCCGGGCTGGGCCTGGAAGGCGTTGAGGTAGCAGATGTTGTACAGGCCGGGCGCGGGGGCGGCGGCTCGGTCGCGGCTGACGATCTCGACCCCGGCGGGCGGCGTGTACGCGCCGCCTATCTGGTAGTCGAACCCGGCGTGCAGCGGGGGCAGTTCGGCGGCGGCCGCGCCCGCGGACGCCGACGACGGGGCGAGCAGGCAGGCGGCGGCGGTGGCCGTGAGCGCCGCGGACGCGGCGATGCCCCTGCGCAGAACACGATTGAGGCTCATCGAGGAGCTCCAGATGTCCGAGGGCACGTCCCCGCCTCGGACACGGAAAAGGGTCCTGGCGACTCAGTCCGGGCTCATGGCCGAGGCCAACTACCGGCTGGGCGTACCTCTGCGCCGAGTGCTCGGCATCGGCGTGCCAGGGAGTTAATCGAGCAGTTTCAGTCATGTCAAGGGGAGAGGACCGAGAAGCACGTGACGCACTTGAGCAGAAACGCGCATCAATCTTGCGGGACTCTGCTCGGGCCGGTCGTCCCGGCTTATGCTCGACCGGTGCTGAGAAGCGACCGCCAGGCGCGGATACTTGAGCATGTCGCTGCCCAAGGCAGCGCGGACGTGGCGCAGTTGTCCCTGCTCCTCGGGGTCTCGCAGGCCACCGTCCGCCGTGACCTGCGGCAGTTGAGCGACCAGCGGCTCCTGGAGCGCACGCACGGGGGCGCGGTCCTCGGCGGCCTGAGCATCGAGGTGCCGCTGCGGCACCGGGTCGGTCAGCGCTCCCCGCAGAAGCAGGCCATCGCGCGGGCCGCCGCCCACCTGGTCCCCGCCGGTGCGGTGGTCGGTCTCACCGGTGGCAGCACCACCACGGAAGTGGCCCGTCTGCTCGCCGACCGCGGCCCCGTCACGATCGTCACGAACGCCGTCAACATCGCGGCCGCCCTCGTCCTGCGCCCGACCGTCACCCTGATCGTGGTCGGCGGCACCGCCCGCAGCGAGAGCTACGAACTGGTCGGCCCCATCGCCGAGAAGACCCTCGCCGACCACCACACGGACATCGCGTTCCTCGGCGTGGACGGCATCAGCGCCGTCCACGGGTGCACCACGCACGACCAGTTGGAGGCGGCCACCGACCGCGCCTTCGCCGGCCACAGCAGCCGCACCGTCGTGGTCGCCGACCACACCAAGATCGGCAGGGCGACGTTCGCCAAGATCTGCCCGACGGCCGGGGTGCACACCCTGGTCACCGACGCCGGTGCGCCCGGGGGCGAACTCGACGCCATCGCCGCCGTCGGCGTGCAGGTCACCGTCGCGTGAGCGCTGCCGGTGCCGTCAGTTCAGCGTCGGGATTACCGGCCATGCTTTTCAGTGCGCGATGGAGTCGATCAGCTCGCGCGCGCCCTGGCGCAGCAGCGTCACGGCCACGGACGTGCCGAGCGTCGCCGGGTCGAGCGGCCCCGCCCATTCGTGGGCGTTGAGGACCGTCTTGCCGTCCGGGGTGAAGACGCGGGCGCGCAGCGAGAGGTCGCCGCCCCGCTCGCAGCGCGCGTACCCGGCGATGGGGGAGTTGCAGTGCCCTTGCAGGACGTGCAGGAACATGCGCTCGGCGGTGGCCTCCCGCCAGGCCTCGGGGTCGCCGAGGCCCGACACGGCGTCGATGGTCTCCGTGTCGTCCTCGCGGCACTGGAGCGCCAGGATCCCCGCGCCGATCGGCGGACACATCGTCTCCACCGACAGGACCTCGGTGACCACGTCCATACGGTCGATGCGCTCAAGGCCCGACACCGCGAGCAGCAGCGCGTCCGCGTCGCCCGCGGCCAGCTTCTCCATCCGGCGCCCGGCGTTCCCCCGCATCGGTACGCACTCCAACTCCGGGTGTGACGCCGCGAGTTGAGCGATTCGGCGCACCGACGAGGTGCCGATGCGGGTTCCCGCGGGCAGCTCGTCAAGGGTGAGCCCGCCCGGGTGGATGAGCGCGTCGCGGATGTCGTCCCGCTTGAGGAACGCGGCGAAGGTGGTGCCCGCAGGAAGCGGCCGGTCCGCCGGTACGTCCTTGACGCAGTGCACCGCGAGGTCCGCCTCACCGGCGAGCAGCGCCGCGTCGACCTCCTTGGTGAACGCGCCCTTGCCGCCGAGCTTCGAAAGGTCCCCCATCCACCGGTCGCCGGAGGTTGTGACCGGCACGACCTCCGTGCGGATCCCGGGGTGCAGCGCGGTGAGTTCGGCGCGTACGCGCTCCACCTGGGCCAGCGCCATGGGAGAGGAACGGGAGACGATGCGGATCAGCTCAGGAGCGGACATGCGCACCACGATAGGCGCTCGCGACAGCAGTCTGTTAAGGGGCTCCTCGGTTCAGCCGGGGGCGCCGTGGCCGCCGGTCCTGGCGTGCGCGACGCCCCGGGCCCTCATAGCGTGAGAAGCAGCCGGTCACCGCCCCGCCCCCGTGCGGGCCCCGGCGTCCGTCACCCGGGAGGTCCCATGTCAGCCGCCGCCGCTCACCAGCGGTCCCCGATCGTCCTCGAACGGATGGCCCCCACCCATCTGGCCGACGTCCTCGCCCTGGGGCGCGAGTTGTACGACACCTCGGTGAAGCCGTACACGTCCTGGTCCCTCTCGGCGATCGCCGGGCACATGGACGCCGATGCCTCCTCCTGCTGGGTGGCGCTCGACGGTGACGCCCTCGCCGGGTTCGTCCTCGGCTCGATGGGATTCGACCAGCGAGCGGACTGGGGGAACCTGGAGTGGATCGCCAGCGCCCCCGACTACCAGGGGCAGGGCGTCGCCAGCCATCTGGTGCAGGCCTGCTGCGCGACGTTGACCGCCGCCGGTGCCACGGCCGTCGTGACCGATGTCGAGTCGCGCAACACGGCGTCCGCCGCGCTGATGCGGCGCAACGGCTTCAAGGAGAGCGTGTCGGTCACGCTGTTCGTGCGCGACGCTCCCGACGTGGTGCTCTGAGGGCCGGGCCCCTCGGCACGGCCCTCATCCCGCGCAGTCCTTCCCCGGCTCCAACGGCGGTGCGCTGACGCCCAGATGGGACTTGCAGCGCGGCGTGTTCCCCGCGTCCTCGTGCCAGGAGGCGGGCCGCGGGCGGATGAAGACCGCCGCCGCTGCCGCCGCGAGGACGAACAGGCCCGCGCAGCCCACGGCCGCCTTGCCGAACGCCGTGTTCAGCGCGTCGGGATCCGCGTACGCCGTCCCGGAAAGGCCCACCGCCAGCGGCAGCGCGGCGACGACGAGCATCTGGGCCACCCGCGCCGCGGTGTTGTTCACGCCGCTCGCCAGGCCCGCGCGCCCCGCGTCCACCGAGGCGAGGACCGTCGCCGTCAGCGGAGCCACGAACAGGCTCATCCCCAGGCCGAGCACCACGACCGCGGGCAGGACCTCCGTGACGTACGCGGCGCCCGGCTCGATCCGCAGCATCAGGAGCGCACCGGCGCCCGCGACCAACGGACCGGCGACCAGCGGCAGGGTGGGGCCGACCCGCCGCGACAGATCGCCCGCCGCGGCCGACAGCAGCAGCATCAGGACCGTGATCGGGAGCGTCGCGGTGCCCGCCTGCAGTGCGTCGTAGCCGAGCGTCGTCTGCAACTGCACCGGCAGCATGAACAAGAGCCCGCCGATGGCCGCGTACAGGCACAGCGTCATGACGTTGGCCGCGCTGAACAGGCGGGAGCGGAAGAGGGAGAGCGGCAGCATCGGGTTGCGGCGGCGGTGCTCGACCACGACGAAGGCGACTCCCGCCGCGAGGCCGCCGAGACCCGGCAGGAGAGCCACCGCCTTCGAGGAGTCTCCCGAGGCGCCGATCAGCGCGAAGCTGATGCCCGCGAGGAACAGCGCCGCAAGGCACGCCCCCGTCACGTCGAACGGCTTCTCCGTGGCGCCCTCGGCCCGGCTCTCCGGCACATGGCGGACCGCGAAGAGCACGAGCGCGGCCAGCGGAACATTGATCAGGAAGATCCACCGCCAGCCGGGACCGTCGATCAGCCAGCCGCCGAGGAACGGCCCGATCGCGCCCGCGACCCCGCCGAGCCCCGACCACGCGCCCACCGCGCGTGCCTGGTCCTGCGGCCGGAACGACGTACGCACCAGGGCGAGCGACCCCGGTGTGAGCAGCGCGCCGCCGATGCCCTGCAGGGCCCGCGCCGCGATGAGCATCCCCGCGTCCTGCGCGAGCCCGCACAGGGCGGATGCGAGGGCGAACCACACGACGCCGATGACCAGGGTGCGCCGCCGGCCGATGCGGTCGCCGAGCGCTCCGCCGAGCAGCAGCAGGGCCGAGAGCGTGAGCATGTAGGCGTTGACGACCCACTGGAGGGACGCGAGCGAGGTGTCCAGATCGCGGCCGAGCGTGGGCAGGGCGACGTTCACCACCGTGCCGTCCAGCATGGCCATGCCGGACGCGAGGACGGCACAGGTGAGCACCCAGCGGCCCCGCGCCGACTTCAGCGCGACGCCGCCGTCGGCGCTGTCCGTCGCCGAAGCCTTCTCCGTCGAAACCATCGCCCCACCGCCGCTCTACATGTGCACCGTGCCGCCGTCCGCGTCCGAGTGGACGGGAGCTCCTCTGCGGTAGAGCACGACCGTAACGAGGAGGCCGAGCGCGAAGAAGACTGCCGACCACGTGTACGCGGTCGAGTAACTCTCCATCGCGGACTGGGCCTGGACCTCCGGCGTCGGTTGCTTGCCCACCAGGTAGTTGGCCGCGGCGCTGGTCGCAAGCGAGTTGAGCAGGGCCGTGCCGATCGAACCGCCCACCTGCTGGCTGGTGTTGACCATCGCCGACGCCACACCCGCGTCGTGCGCGGCGACGCCCGCCGTCGCCATGCTCATCGCCGGGGCGAAGACCAGACCGAGGCCGAGACCCGCGACGAGCAGCGGCGGCAGCACGTGGGCCGCGTACCCGCTGTGCACGTCGAGGGCGGTGAGCCAGGCCATCGCGGCCGCCGCGAGACCCATGCCGAGCGGCACGATCGGCTTCGCGCCGAACCGCGGGACGAGCCAGTTGGTCGTGACGACCGAGATCACCACCATCACGGCGACCATCGGCAGGAAGGCGAGCCCCGTCTTGACGGGCGTGTAGCCGAGGATCTGCTGGAGGTAGTACGTCAGGAACAGGAAGACGCCGAACATGCCGGCGCCCGAGATGAACATGGCGAGGAACGACGCCCCGCGGTCCCGGTCGAGCACCACCCGCAGCGGAAGGAGCGGATGTTCGGCCCGCGTCTGCCACCAGGCGAAAGCCGCGACCAGGACGGCGCCGACGACCAGGAACCCCCAGGTGTCGACGTCGCTCCAGGCGTGCGTCTCGGCGTTCGAGAAGCCGTAGACGATGCAGAACAGGCCCGCGGAGACCAGCAGCGTGCCGGGGACGTCCAACTTCGGCCGGTCCGCGGGCCTGCCCCCGTGCAGCAGCCGGGCGCCGCCCAGCATGGCGAGCACGGCGAAGATGAGGTTCACGTACAGGCACCAGCGCCAGTCCAGATACTCGGTCAGGACGCCGCCGAGGAGCAGGCCGACCGCGCCGCCCGCGCCCGCGATGGCGCCGTAGATGCCGAACGCCTTCGCCCGCTCCTTGGGGTCCGTGAACGTCGTGGTGAGCAGGGAGAGCGCGGCGGGCGCGAGGAGCGCGCCGAAGACGCCCTGGAGGGCGCGGGCCACCACGAGCATGGTGAAGCTGGTCGCCGCGCCACCGAGGGCCGAGGCGAGGGCGAAGCCGCCGAGACCGGCGAGGAAGACCACCTTGCGGCCCACCAGGTCGGCGATCCGCCCGCCGAGGAGCAGCAGGCTGCCGAAGGCGAGTGCGTACGCGGTGACGATCCACTGGCGGTTGCCGTCGCTGAACCCGAGATCCTGCTGGGCCGACGGCAGCGCGATGTTCACGATCGTCGCATCGAGGACCACCATGAGTTGGGCGATCCCCACGATCCCGAGGATCAGCCAGCGGTGCTCGTGGCTCCCGCCGCTCGGATGTGGGGGAGAGGACGCCGAGGATCCCGCGGTCTGCACCGCATCGAAGGGCTCAGGCGCGGGCGAGCGGTCCATCGGTGCCTCCAGACGCCCCCCGCCACACAAGACATCCCCGTCACACCGTAGGCGCGCTGGTCACAGGCCGCGACCGGGGCACGGCAGGGCCGGGCCCCGGACGGACGACCGGTCGGTTCCGCGGGCGGGTGATCAGCACTGCGGACCGCGGGTGGGCGGTCAGCTCTGCGGCTCGCTGATGTTGACCATCCAGGGGACGCCGAAGCGGTCCGTGCACATGCCGAAGACGTCGCCCCACATCTGCTTCTCCAGCGGCACGGCCACCGAGGCGCCGGCGGAGAGCTTCTCCCAGTAGCCGCGCAGCTCGGCGTCGTCGTCTCCGCTGAGGCTCACCGAGAAGTTGCTGCCGGGGGTGTGCTGCATGCCGGGCGGGGTGTCGGCGCCCATCAGGGTGAAGCCGTTCGGTGCCTCCAGCATGCCGTGCATGATCTGGTCGGCCTCCGGAGTGCCCTGGTGGCCGGCTTCGCCGAAGGTGTTCAGGGCCAGGTCGCCGCCGAAGACCTCCTTGTAGAACTCCAGCGCTTGGCGGGCATCGCCGCCGAAGCTCAGATACGGGTTGAGACGCGAGGCCATGAAAACCTCCCAGATCGGGGTGAACGGTCAGTTGCGCGGAGATTAGCGCGGCCCACTGACAACGGCCCGTCGGGCGGCATGCGGCAGGTCGTCCCTTGAGGCACGGAAAGGCACGTCGTCCCTTGATGGACGGATAGGCCGCCGAATGTCGCGCCCGGTTATTCAATCTTCATCAAATCCGGTCCGGCATCCGGACAGGCCTCTTGTGTGCGGACTGTATGCGAAATACGTTCTGCCGTATTCCTTGATCGTCCACGATCAGCCCGGAACCACCCCTGGCGGAGGTACCTACCCGTGCGCCGAAAAGCGGTTGCCCTCGCGGCAGTTGCCCTGGTGATGTCCCTGACGGCGGGCTGCGGCTCCCTGCAGTCCTCGGCCACCGAGGTCGGCGGTGAGCGCATGACCGACGACCGTCCCGTGCGCGACGGCGGCACCCTCACCGTCGCCCTCAACGCCGACCCGGACAAGCTCGATCCGACCCTCGCGCAGACCCTCGTGGGCCGCACCGTCTTCGCCGGGATGTGCGAGAAGCTCTACGACATCGACGAGCACGGGACCGTGATCCCGCAGCTCGCCACGGCCCTTCCCAAGACGTCGAAGGACGGCCGCACCGTCACCTTCGGCCTGCGCAAGGGCCTGAAGTTCAGCGACGGGACGAAGCTGGACGCGGAGGCCGCCGTCACCTCGCTGCTGCGCCACCGCGACCTCGCGGGCTCGGCGCGCGCCACCGAACTCGCCCCGCTGGCCGGGGCGAAGGCGACCGGACCGTACACGGTGGAGCTCACGCTCAAGCAGGCCTACGTGCCGCTGACCGCCGTCCTGGCGGACCGCTCGGGCATGGTGATGTCGCCGACCGCACTCAAGAAGTACGGCAAGAACTTCACCAACCACCCCTCCTGCGTGGGCCCGTTCAAGTACGTGGAGCGCGTCGGCGGCGACCGCATCGTGCTCGCCAAGGACCCCAACTACTACGCGGCCGACCAGGTCCACCTCGACAAAGTGATCTACAAGCCGATACCCGACGGCAATGTCCGCCTGGCCAACCTGCGCTCCGGCGACATCCAGGTCGGCGACCAGATGACCCCCGTCGACGTCCGCAGCGCGCTGACCGAGCCCGGCCTCCAACTCTTCAACTCGCCCTCGCTCGGCTACCAGGGCATCGGCCTCAACGTGGGAAACGTGAAGGGCCTCGGGCAGAAGCCCGGGCGCATCGACACGCCCCTCGCGCGCGAGCCGAAGGTCCGTGAGGCGTTCGAGCTCGCCATCGACCGCGATCTCATCAACAAGGTCGTCTTCCAGGGCATGTTCGAGCCCGCCTGCGGCCCCGTCTCACCCGAGTCCGCCATCGCGCCCGGCGTCAAGGCGTCCGTCTGCCCCGAGCGGGACGTCGCCAAGGCCAAGCGGCTCCTGAAGGAGGCCGGGGTGAAGACGCCGGTCCGCATCGAGCTGAAGGTGTCCACGACGCCCGAGTCCAGCCGCCTCGGACAAGTCGTCCAGGCCATGACCAAGGAAGCGGGGTTCGCCGTCACCTTGCGCCCCACCGAGTACGCCACGATGCTCGAAGAGACCGACTCCGGGAAGTACGACGCCTTCACCAGCGGCTGGTCCGGGCGGCTCGACCCGGACGGCAACATCGCCAGCTTCCTGCAGACACGCGGCGCGATGAACGCCTACGGCCTCTCGGACCCGACCATCGACCGCCTCGTCGAGCGCGGCCGCACCGAGGCCGACCCGGACGAACGCGCCAAGATCTACGCGGAGTTGACCCACCGCGCGCAGGAGAGGCGCGGGCTCATCTACCTCTACCGGCAGAAGAACTACATCGTCACCGGCAAGGACGTCGCGGGCGTCCGCGTCTACGGCGACGGCCTGGTCCGCGTCACGACTGCGGGGTACGCGCGATGAGCCTCAGCCCCCTGCGCCTGGGTCCCGCCCGCTCGATCACCCCGCGGCTGAGCCCCATGACGGCCTACATCCTCACCCGGCTCCGGCAGTCATGCATCACGCTCGTCCTCGTGAGCATGGTCGTCTTCGCCGGGATCCGCGCCCTGCCCGGCGACCCCGCGCTCGCCCTCGCCGGCGAGGAGCGCAGCCCCGAGGCGCTCGCCGCGGTCCGCGAGAGCTACGGCCTGGACGACAACATCGTCATCCAGTACGGGCGGTTCATCGGCCACGCGATCACCGGTGACCTCGGGACCTCCTCACGCACCGGCCTCCCCGTCGCCGACGCGATCACCGCGGCCCTGCCCATCACCCTCGAACTGGCCGCCCTCTCCTTGCTGTTGGCGGTCACCGTCGGCATCGGCGCGGGCATCGTCGCCGCCGTGCGGCGCGGAAAGCCGGAGGAGTGGCTGGCCAACGCCCTCGCCCTCCTCGGGCTCTCCATCCCCACCTTCTGGCTGGGCATCGTCCTGGTCCTCGGGTTCGCCATCGCCCTACCGGTCTTCTCGGCATCCGGATACGTTCCCTTCGGTACGGACCCGCTCGACAACCTGCGCCGCATGGTGCTGCCCGCGATCGTCCTCGGCTCGGGCCTCGCCGCCGTGGTGATGCGCCAGACACGGGCGGCGATGCTCGACTCGCTCTCCGCCGACTACGTACGCACCGCGCGGGCCAAGGGCCTGTCCCGGCGCGAGGTCATCGGCGGGCACGCGCTGCGCAACTCCCTGGTGACGGTCGTGACCGTGCTCGGGCTCCAGCTCGGCCACCTCATCTCGGGCGCCGTCGTCACCGAGCAGATCTTCGTCCTGCCCGGCTTCGGCAAACTCACCATCGACGCCGTCTTCACCCGCGACTACGCGACCCTGCAAGGCGTGGTGCTGTGCACCTCCGCCGCGTACATCCTCATCAACCTGCTGGTCGACGTGGCGTATTCGGTCATCGACCCGCGCATCCGGCTCGGAGGTGCCCGGTGACCACAGCGGTCCTCACCACGCTGGGACGGATACGTTCCGCGAGCGCGCGCAGCGGCAAGCTGCGCGCCCTGCGCAAGAACCGGCTCGCCATGACCGGCGGTGTCATCGCCGCCGTGTTCGTCCTCGTGGCGCTCTTCGCGCCCCTGGTCGCGCCCTACGATCCGGCGCGCCCCGACTTCGCCGACGCCCTTGCCGCGCCCGGCTGGTCGCACTGGCTGGGCACCGACGACCTCGGCCGCGACCAGCTCTCCCGCGTCGTGTACGGGGCGCGGGCGTCGATGCAGGTGGGCGTGTTGGCGGTGGCGCTCGCTTTCGTCGTCGGCGTGCCGCTGGGGCTGCTCGCGGGCTACTACGGCAAGTTCACCGACAGCGTCGTCTCACGGCTCACCGACACGATGCTGGCCTTCCCCTTCCTGGTGCTCGCCGTCGGGCTCGCCGCGGTGCTCGGCCCCTCGCTCACCAACGCGACCATCGCGATCGGGATCTCACAGATCCCGGCCGTCATCCGCATCACCCGCGCGGAGACGCTGCGGCTGCGGCACGTCGACTACGTGGCCGCCGCCGTCGCCAACGGAGGCGGCGACGCCACCGTGCTCCTCCGGCACATCCTGCCCAACGCCACCTCCGCGCTGACCGTCCAGGCGACCGTCGGCATCCCCGCCGCGATCATCGGCGAGGCACTGCTCAGCTTCCTGGGTCTCGGCGTGCAGCCACCGGACGCCTCGCTCGGCGTGATGCTCTCCGGCGCCCAGTCCTTCCTCGCGCCCGCGCCGTGGATGGCGGTCTTCCCCGGACTCGCCGTCGTCGCGGCCACCCTGGCGTTCAATCTGCTCGGCGACGGCCTGCGGGACGTCCTCGACCCCCGAGGAGCCACCCGATGACAAACCCAGTACTGAGCGTGCGCGATCTGTCGGTCTCCTTCCGCTCCGACACTCGCACCGTGCACGCCGTCGACCATCTCTCGTACGACGTCGCACCGGGCGAAGTACTTGCGGTGGTCGGTGAGTCGGGGTGCGGCAAGTCCGTCACGGCGATGGCCGTGATGGGGCTCCTGCCGCCCACCGCGCGCATCGAGGGGTCGATCAGACTCGGCGGGACCGAGATCGCCGGAGCGAGCGAGAAGGAGCTCGGGCGGGTCCGCGGCAAGGACATCGCGATGATCTTCCAGGAGCCGATGTCCTCGCTGAACCCGGTCCTGACGATCGGGCGACAGATAGGCGAGGTGCTGAGGCGCCACCAGGGCCTGTCGAAGAAGGAGGCACGCGCGCGTGCCGTCGAACTCCTCGACCTGGTGGGCATCCCGGCCCCCGCCCAGCGCGTCGACGAATACCCCCACCAGCTCAGCGGCGGCATGCGGCAACGCGTCATGATCGCCATCGCCGTCGCCTGCGACCCGTCCGTCCTGATCGCCGACGAGCCGACCACCGCACTCGACGTCACCGTCCAGGCGGGCATCCTCGAAGTCCTGCAGTCCCTGCGCGAACGGCTCGGTACCGCGATCGTCCTGATCACCCACGACCTGGGCGTGGTGGCCGACGCCGCCGACCGGGTCCTGGTCATGTACGCGGGCCGCCCCGTCGAACAGGCCCCCGTGCACGAGCTGTTCGCCGAACCGCGCCACCCCTACACCCGCGGCCTGCTGGGCGCCGTCCTGCGCCCCGGCGGTGAGGGCAAGCGCCGCCTGCCCGAGATCCCCGGTCTCGTGCCGAGCCTCGACGCACAGCCGGACGCCTGCAACTTCGCCCCGCGCTGTGCGCACGCGGACGACCAGTGCACGACGCGCAGGCCCGGCTTCAAAGCGGTGTCCCTGGACGCCGGAGCCGATGCCGCGCACCGGGCGGCCTGCTGGCACCCGCAGGAGACCCCCGTGCTCACGCCCACCACCCAGGAGGCCGGACAGTGACCCCCACCCAGACGCGCGACGGCGACGCGCAGCCGGTGCTCGAACTGCGGGACCTGGAGCGGCACTTCGCGGGACCCGGCGGCGTCGTACGCGCCGCCGACGGCGTCACGCTCACCGTCGGCAAGGGCGAAGTCGTCGGACTCGTCGGCGAGTCGGGCAGCGGCAAGTCGACGGTGGGTCGGTGCGCCGTGCGGCTCGACGAACCCACCGGCGGCGCCATCCACATCAACGGCCAAGACGTGACCCGCCTCTCGCGGCGCGCCCTGCGTCCCCTGCGCAAGGACTTCCACCTCGTCTTCCAGGACCCCTCCTCCTCGCTCGACCCGCGCATGACCGTCGGGCAGATCATCGCCGAACCCCTGCGCCTGCACGGCATCGCCAAGGGGGACGCCGCACGCGCGCGCGTGGCGGAACTCCTCGCCCAGGTCGGCCTGCGCCCCGAGCACGCCGACCGGCATCCGCACGAACTCTCCGGCGGGCAGCGCCAGCGCATCTCCATCGCCCGCGCGCTCTCCGTCGACCCGGACCTCCTGGTGGCCGACGAACCCACATCGGCCCTGGACGTCTCCGTCCAGGCCTCGGTCCTCAACCTCCTGGCCGATCTCCAGCGCGACCGCGGCTTCGGGTGCCTGTTCATCACGCACGACCTGGCCGCCGTGGAGTTCCTCGCCGACCGCATCGCGGTCATGTACCTCGGCCAGATCGTCGAACAGGCCCCGACCGCCGAGCTGTTCGCCGACCCCAAGCACCCGTACACCCAGGCGCTCCTCTCCGCCGCGCCCGTGCCCGACCCGGCGCTCCAGCGCACCCGCGAGCGCATCGTCCTCAGCGGTGAACTGCCCAGCCCCCTCGCCCCGCCACCGGGGTGCCGGTTCCACACGCGCTGCCCGCTGGCCGTCGACCGCTGCCGTGTCGAGGTGCCCGCGCTGCGCACGCTGCCCGGAGACGGCGGACGCGAGGTCTCCTGCCACCTCGTCGCCGACGACGGAACGGCTCCGGACGCCGCCGCGGCCCAGACCCTCCGTACGATCCCCAGTACCCGCACCGCACGCTAGGAGCAGCCCTCTTGTTCACCACCCGGCCGACACTCCAAGGCACCTTCGGCATGGTGTCCTCCACCCACTGGCTCGCCTCGCAGTCCGCGATGGCCGTCCTGGAGGACGGCGGCAACGCCTACGACGCGGCCGTCGCCGCGGGTTTCGTCCTGCACGTCGTCGAGCCGCACCTCAACGGCCCGGCGGGCGAGGTGCCGATCATCGTGGCGCCCGCCGAAGGGGAGGTGCGGGTCCTGTGCGGGCAGGGCGTCGCGCCCGCCGGAGCGACCGTGGACCACTACCGCTCGCTCGGCCTCGACCTCGTGCCGGGCACCGGACCGCTCGCCGCCGCAGTGCCGGGCGCCTTCGACGCGTGGATGGTGCTCCTGCGCGACCACGGCACCAAGTCCCTCGCCGATGTCCTCAAGTACGCCATCGGGTACGCCGAGGACGGGCACGCGCCCGTGGAGCGCGTCGGCGAGACCGTCGAGACGGTGCGCGAACTCTTCGAGACCGAGTGGCCCTCGTCGGCCGAGGTCTACCTGCCCGGCGGAGAGTCCCCGCGCCCCGGCGAACTCCTGCGCAACCCTGCGCTCGCCGCGACCTGGCGCCGCGTGATCGAGGAAGCGGGCAACGGCTCGCGCACCGAGCAGATCGAGGCCGCGCGGAAGACCTGGAGCGAGGGCTTCATCGCCGAGGCGCTCATACGCCAGGCCGCGGTCCCCACGATGGACACCAGCGGATCCCGGCACACCGGAACGCTGACGGCCGCCGACCTCGCCGGATGGGAAGCGACCTACGAGGCCCCCGCGACGTACGACTGGAACGGCTGGACCCTGTGCAAGGCGGGCGGCTGGAGCCAGGGCCCGGCGTTCCTCCAGCAGCTGGCCGTGCTGCCCTCCGCACGCGCGGACCTGCCCGTGTACGGCTCGGCCGACTACGTGCACCTGCTGATCGAGGGCTGCAAGCTCGCCATGGCGGACCGCGAGGCGTGGTACGGCGACGCGGACGGCGCCGGTACGGTCCCGCTCGCCGATCTCCTGTCCCCCGCCTACAACGAGGAGCGGCGGGCGCTCATCGGCGAGAAGGCCTCGCACGAACTGCGCCCGGGAAGCCCTGGCGGGCGCACCGCGAAGATCTCCGACCACGCTCGCGCCGTCGCCGCGGGCGAGCCCGGCTTCGACGCGCTCGGCCTGCCCGGAGCGGGCGCCGGCGAGCCGACGGTCGCCAAGAGCGGCACCTCACCCGTCCCCGGCGAACCGGCCGTCTCGGCGGACGGCGCGACCCGCGGCGACACCTGCCACCTGGACATCGTCGACCGCTGGGGCAACATGGTCGCGGCCACGCCGAGCGGCGGCTGGCTCCAGTCCAACCCGGTCGTCCCCGAACTGGGCTTCCCGCTCGGCACCCGCCTCCAGATGGCCTGGCTCGAAGAGGGCCTCCCCAACTCCCTGACGCCGGGCCGCCGCCCGCGCACCACCCTGACACCGTCCCTCGCGCTCAAGGACGGCGTACCGGTGATGGCGTTCGGCACGCCGGGTGGAGACCAGCAGGACCAGTGGCAGGTCCACTTCTTCCTGGCGGTCGCGCTGCGCGGTTCCGTACGCGGAGGCCTCGACCTCCAAGGCGCCATCGACGCCCCCAACTGGCACAACGACAGCTTCCCCGGCTCCTTCTACCCGCGCGGCATGCGTCCGGGCAGCGTCACGGTCGAGTCCCGCATGGACGAGGCGGTCATCGAGGAGCTGCGGCGGCGCGGGCACGACGTGACGGTGGGCGAGCCCTGGTCGGAGGGGCGGCTGTGCGCGGTGGCGCGGGACCCGCGGACCGGGGTGCTCTCGGCGGCGGCCAACCCGCGGGGAATGCAGGGGTACGCCGTGGGGCGGTGAGACGCCCGACGCGAACAGGCTCCGGCCGAGCTCGACGAGCTCGGCCGGAGCCTTTTCCGGGGCGCGCGCCCTCAGCCCTGCGGTGCCCTCAGCCCCGCGGTGCCCTCAGGCCGATGCGCGAGTGGGGCGGCGCACCAACTCGCCGCCACAGTTCGGGCAGACATGCTGCATGCCGACGGCGCACGGCTCGCAGAAGGTGCACTCGTAGGAGCAGATACGCGCCGGCGCGTCGAGAGGCAGGGCCGCCTTCTCGCAGCGCTCGCAACGGTCCCGCATCTCCAACGCCATCGTTCCTCCTGGACTGGACTCTTCGGAGCTTCATCTTCGACGGCGGTTTCGGCTTTGGAAGCAGGGTGGACGGCCAATGCTCGACATGATCGGGCCATGGCCGCGCTTCGGCGCCCACCCTGCGCCGGAATCAGACTGCGCCGGAATCAGACTGCGCCGGAATCAGGAACGGCCCCCCGTGCCCTGCCCGTCGAGCGAGTCCTCCGTGGCCGGGACCGGCTCCCGCTGAGGAGGCAGAGACACCGTAGCCGTGGCTTTGCGGCTTCGGGAGAGCCGTGCGGCCACCGGCTGCGCGAAGCGTGCGGTCAGCGGGCCGACGATCACGAGGATCAGGACGTACGCCGTGGCCAGCGGGCCGAGCGACGGTTCGATGCCCGCGGTGACGGCGAGCCCCGCGATGACGATGGAGAACTCGCCGCGCGCCACAAGCGCACCGCCCGCCCGCCACCGCCCCTTGACGGAGATCTTGGCGCGGCGGGCCGCCCAGTACCCCGTGGCGATCTTCGTGCACGCCGTCACGACGGCCAGTACAAGCGCGGGAAGCAGCACCGGCGGAATGCTCGCCGGATCGGTGTGCAGGCCGAAGAAGACGAAGAACACGGCGGCGAACAGGTCCCGCAGCGGCGCGAGGAGACTGTGCGCGCCCTCGGCGACCTCGCCGGACAGGGCGATGCCGACCAGGAACGCCCCCACGGCGGCGGAGACCTGGAGCTGCTGCGCGATCCCGGCGACCAGGATGGTCAGACCGAGGACGACCAGGAGCAGCTTCTCGGGGTCGTCGCTCGACACGAAGCGCGAGATGACGCGGCCGTAGCGCACGGCGAGGAACAGCACCAGACCGGCGGCCCCGAGCGCGATGCCCAGGGTGAGACTGCCCGCGGCCCAGCCGACACCGGCCAACAGGGCGGTGATGATGGGCAGATACACGGCCATCGCCAGGTCTTCGAGGACCAGGATGCTGAGGATGACGGGCGTCTCACGGTTGCCGAGGCGGCCCAGGTCGTTCAGGACCTTCGCGATGACTCCGGACGACGAGATCCAGGTGACGCCCGCGAGGACGACGGCGGCGACAGGACCCCAGCCCATCAGCAGGGCGGCGATCGCGCCCGGCACGGCGTTGAGCCCCATGTCGACCAGACCGGCCGGGTACTGGGTCTTGAGGTTGCTGACCAGATCGCTCGCGGTGTACTCGAGCCCCAGCATCAACAACAGCAGAATGACGCCGATCTCGGCGCCGATGGCGACGAACTCCTCACTGGCGCCGAGCGGAAGCAGCCCGCCCTCGCCGAACGCGAGCCCGGCGAGCAGATAGAGGGGAATGGGGGAGAAGCGGAACCGTCCGGCGAATCTGCCGAGCAGCCCGAGCGCGAGGATGATCGCGCCGAACTCGATCAGGAAGACAGCGGAGTGCATCGAATCACTCCCGCCCGAGTATCGCGGCGGCGCTCTCCACACCCTCGCGGGTGCCGATCACGATGAGGGTGTCCCCGCCCGCGAGGCGGAAGTCCGGCGCGGGCGACGGAATGGCCTCGGCCCTGCGCAGGACGGCCACGATCGAGGCGCCGGTCTCGGTGCGCATCTGGGTCTCGCCGAGCACCCGCCCGTTCCAGTGCGAGGTGCCGGTCACCTCGATGCGTTCGGCGACGAGACCGAGGTCGGTGGTGTGCAGGAGGTTCGGGCTGTGGTGCGAGGGCATCAGCGCGTCGATCAGCGCGTCCGCCTCACCGGAACTCAGCCGCAGCGAGAGGGCGCACTCGTCGGGGTCGTCGGCACGGTAGGCGCTGAGGGTGCGCGCGCCGTCCCGGTGCGCGACGACCGAGATCTGGCGGTGTTCTCGGGTGGTCAGGTCGTACCGGATGCCGATGCCTGGGAGTGGCGTCTGGCTGAGACGTGATGCGGACACAGCTCTTCCCCTAGTTGCTGATTGGCTGGTGGGCGTCAATACGGCGTTAAGGTCACCCTATCGGCCCGTTCTTTGCCTGAACTTGGTGGTAGAGATCCCGCCTCGCGCCTAAGACTGACCCTCCGCCAACACCGTCTCGACGGAATCGGCTTCCGTGGGCGACTTGTCCTCGCGATAGCGGACGACCCGGGCGAAGCGCAGCGTGACGCCGGCCGGATAGCGGGTGGACTTCTGCAGCCCGTCGTAGGCGATCTCGACGACGAGCTCGGGGCGTACGGTCACCACGAATCCGTCGTCGCTGACCGCGAGCTCACGGAGCCGCTCGGTCTGCCAGGCGAGCATCACGTCGGTCATGCCCTTGAAGGTCTTCCCGAGCATGGCGTACGTACCGTCCGCGCGCCGGGCGCCCAGGTGGAGGTTGGACAGCTTGCCGGTCCGCCGCCCGTGCCCCCACTCGGCGGCGAGGACCACGAGATCCAGGGTGTGCACCGGCTTGACCTTCAGCCAGCTCGCACCACGGCGGCCGGCACTGTACGGCGCGTCGAGGGCTTTGAGCACGACGCCTTCATGGCCGCGACGCAACGTATCGGCGAAGAACTCCTCGCCGACGCGGAGTTGAGCCTCGTCGGCGGGGTCGTCGACGAGGGCGCGCCGCACCCGCATCGGTTCGGGCGCGAGCCGCGCCAGGTGACTGTGCCGCTCGGCGAACGGCAGGTCGAGCAGATCCTGTCCGTCGCTGTAAAGGACGTCGAAGAAGACAGGCGACACGGGAAGTCCGGCGGCGGCGGTGGCGACATCGACACGGGACCCGACGCGTCCGGCGATCTCCTGGAAGGGCCGGGGTCTGCCGTCGCCGCCGGGCGAGATGACCTCACCGTCGAGGATGAAGGCTTCCCCTGCCAACTCCCTTGCTGTGGAGGTGACTTCGGGGAGCCGATCGGTGATGTCATCGAGGGTGCGGGTGTAGACGCGGACGTCGTCCCCGTCGCGGTGCACCTGGACCCGGATGCCGTCCAGCTTCTCCTCGACGGCGCACGCCACCCCCAGCTTGCCGACGCCTTCCGTCACGGATCCCGCGCCGTGCGCCAGCATCGGGAGCACGGGCCGGCCGACGCTGAGCCGGAACTCGTCCAGGGAGCTCGGCCCCCTGGCGAGGAGAGCCTCGGCGACAGGGGTCACCGCTCCGGCCAGCATCACCGCGCGACGCACGGCGGCCGGCGGGGCCTCGGTGGCTCGGGCGAGACCTTCCACGGCGATGGCGTCGAGTGCACCCTGCCGGACCTCACCGGTCAGCAGCCCGAAGAGAAACCGCTGCTCCTCACCGGTGGCGGCCCCCATCAACTCCCTGACCAACCGCTTCCGTCCGGCCTGTGACCCCTGACCTGAGAGGGCGCCGATGGCGGTCAGGGCATTGTCCGTGGCCTGAACGGTGAGGGTGGGTTCGACGGCGGGCGCGGGCGGCTCCTTGAGCAGACTCCACCCGATGCCGAGCCTCCCTTGGGGGAGGCGGCCCGCGAGGTAGGGAATGACGATGGGGGCGTCGGCGGGGGTGGCCGCGCGGAAGAGATCGGCGAGGAGGGCGATCTTCTGGGAACGGGCGGGGGTGGTGGCCACGGCGGCGGACACGTGGGCGAGGCGGGCTAGGAGCATGCGGTGTCTGTTCCCCGATCCCGCCCCTTCCCGAAACCAGGAGGCTCCGCCCTCTGGACTCCCGTACAGGATGGCCTCAATCGCCGGCCGGGCTGGAATTCTCCAGCCCGGCCGGAATCTTCCAGCCCGTCCGGCGTTTGAGGACGAACTCGGCAGAGCCGGTGATGACGGTGCGCAAGGCCCCCGCGCCAGAGGGTTTTCGGGAAGGGGCGGGGTTGGGGACTGAATCTGTCGCCCCGACCCCCTCCTACGGGCTGTGGCAGATATAGATCGGCCCGACCCAGGGCTCACAGACCGGCTCCGGCGGAGGCGTGGGCTCGACCGGGGTCGGCTCGACCGGAGTCGGGTCCACCGGAGTGGGCTCCGGGGTGGGCGTCTGCGGCGTAGGCGTAGGCGTGGGAGTAGGGGTCGGCGTCGGGACCGGCGGCGCAACAGGCTCCGTCGGCTCGGCAGACGGCGCGACCGGCTTCGCCGGCTCAGGAGGCGCCACCGGAGCCACCGGCTCCGCCGAACCCTGCTGCTCAGGCTGAACCGGCGGCTCAGGCACAGGCGCCTCCGGCTTCGCCGGAACTGGAGCCTCCTCGGCGGCGGGTTTCTGCTCCGGAGGCTCCGGAGCCGCGGGACGAGGTGCTTCCGGCGGACGAGGCTCCGGCGGACGAGCAACAGGACCCGCCGGAGCGGAAGGCCGCTCCGGCGCCCCGCTCTCGACCGAGGCAGCCCGCTGCGGCGGCACCGCATGGCCCGAACCCGCACCCGAACCCGCACCCGACCCCCCGAGCACAAGCCCCGCCGCCACAGCAGCCCCCGCCACGGACGCGCCCACGACCCCCACCGCGGCAGCGGGCAGCTTGCCGCCCCCGGTGAGGACGTGACGTACGCCGTGCAGCAAACCGCCATGCCCGTTCGAAGCGGAAGCAGAAGCAGAAGCAGAAGCCGAGCCCACCCCCACAGAACCCGCGGCCAACGGCAGGAGGAACTCGCCCGCGCCCCCCAGAACGAGGATCAGCAGCGCAGGTCCGACCAGCGCGGGCAGCCGATCGTTCGCGCGGGCGAGCAGCGCGAGCCTGCCCCGGCAGTCGGCGCACGCGTCGAGATGGGCGAGGAGCTGCTCGGACTGCCGGGCGGAGGCCTCGCCGCGTATGTGGCCGGGTATGCGGTCCCAGTGCTGCTCGCACGCGGGATCCTCGGGCGTCCCGGGATGTGCGCGCAGGAAAGCCTGCCGCATCCCCTCGCGGGCCCGGTGGAGCAGCACGGCCGTCGCGCCCTGCCCGGCGCCGATCCGGCGGCCGACCGTCTCCAGCGGCTGCCCCTCCGCCTCGGCCAGCCACAGCGCCTTCACCCACCGCTCGGGCAACTGCCCGAGCACGCGGCCGAGCAGATCCACGGAGGACACACGGTCGCCGGGGTCGTCACCGCTACTGGTCACCGCGCCGACGGCCTCCGCGGCATGCGGATCACGCGGCGTCTCGCGCCCGGCATCGCGCCCCACGGCCACCGCGAGATTCCGCACGGTCGTCATGAGGTACGCCGGTACGTTCTCGATCTCGTGGCCCGCGGAGAGCCGCCGCCAGACACGGAAGTGCGCCTCGGCGACGAGATCGTCGGCGACCCAGGCGTTGCCGGTCAGCGAGCGCGCGTAGGCGACAAGGCGGGGCTGTTCCTCCTCGTAGATGCGGGAGTACGTGGCCGTGGCGGGCGTGGTGACGGGCCCGTCGGCGGATACGTCGGCGGATACGTCGGTCATGGCAGAGCACTCTCCCGGTCCCACTGCGGGTGGTTCGGACGAATTCGAAACACTAAGGGGTAAATGTCTGACTTGTGATGCGGGAGTGGCGCAGGTCACAGGGATTGGCCCGCGTGTCGCGTAATGAACACCCTCGCCACGGACTCGAACAGTCACGGAAGAAAGCAGAGCGAGCAGCGGCAGCTGCGCCAGAAGAGGAGTCCGATCATGGCCGTCACCCTTGAGCAGCCCGCCCGCGCCCGCCTGGTCACCTCTGAAGGGCGCGAGCGCCCACTGCCCGTGACCCTGCGCTACGAGGCGGCCGACCCCCTGGCCGTCCAGATCACCTTCCCGCCGGAGGCCTCCCTCGACGGTGCGGAAGTCACCTGGATCTTCGCCCGCCAGCTCCTTGAGGAGGGCCTTCGCGCCCCCGCGGGCGGCGGTGACGTGCACATCTGGCCGTGCGGGCGGGCGCGCACGGTTCTGGAGTTCCATGCGCCGCAGGGTCTTGCCCTGGTCCAGTTCGACAGAGCCGTGCTGCGGCGATTCCTGCTGCGTACGTACGCGGTCGTCGGTACGGGGCGCGAGGCCGCGGGGCTCGACCTGGACCAGGATCTCGCCCGCCTCCTCGGTGGAGTCTGAGCGCGCCGTACGTGCCCGGCGATGATTAGGTTAGGCTGCCCTAACTCAATCGTGGTGGGCGGTTTCCGGCCGCTCAGGGGAGGGGAATCCGATGGGGCACGGCTGGGAGGGCGCGGTCCTCAAGCTGTTCCGCGGCAAGGACTTCGAGTTCACCGTGACCGGCGCCGAGGACGTCACCGAGCACTACCGGCGCCTGCGCCTCACGGACGGCGGCATGCTCGCGCAGACCGGAGTGCATCCGACGATGTGGGTGCGTCTGTGGTTCGACCAGGCGGACGGCAGGCACCACCAGCGCGCCTACACCCTGGTGGACCCCGATCCCGTCGCCGGTACGTTCAGCCTGGAGTTCGCCCTGCACGACGGCCGCGCGAGCGACTGGGCGCGCAAAGCCGGTGCGGGGGACAGGATCGAGGCCACCCTGCAGGGCACCGGCTTCGACGTGCCGGAGCCGCCACCCGCACGGCTCCTGGTGATCGGGGACACGGCGGCGGTCCCGGCCGTCAACTCACTCCTCACCGCCATGCCCGACGTGCCGGCGACCGTCTGGCTGGAGACGCAGCACGCCTCGGACCATGACCTCGACCTGCGCCTCGATCCGGCCCTGCACGACCTGCACCGGGTGGAGCGACGCGACGCCGGAAGCCACCTGGTCGCCGAGGTCAAGGCCGCCTTGCCCGCGCTGGTGGAGGACCCCACCGACGTGTACGCGTGGATCACCTGCGACACGACGACGACCCGGGCCCTCACCTCATACGTCCGCAAGGACCTTTCGATCCCGAAACAGCGCGTGCACGCGCTCGGCTACTGGCGCCCCGCGAAGCGGTAGGCACGGACCGTCCGCCGCCGCCGGATCACCACCACCGAACCCGCCACCAGGGCCGCCGCACCCGCGACGACGAGCAGGATCGCCGTCCAGTCCGAGCCGTCCGCCTCGACCCCATGGGCGGCGAGCTCGGCGGCGTGCGCGGGACCCTGCGCCGTGCCCTGACTCTCGCTCCTGGGGATCAGCGAACCCACCGGCCTGACGTGGTCCGCCGCCTTGAAGCCCCAGTCGAGGAGCGACCTGGCCTCTTCGTACACGCGGTGTCCGCCGCTCACCTGAGGGTTCATCACCGACACGATGAGGGTGCGGCCGCCGCGCTGCGCCGCGCTGATCAGGGTGTTGCCCGCGTGGCTGGTGTAGCCGTTCTTGATGCCGAGCAGGCCGGGGTAGCGGGCCACGCCGTCGGCTCCGGTGAGCAGGCGGTTGGTGTTCTGGATGGGGTAGGACCAGTTGCCGTTCGGGAACTTGGCGACCGACGTCGAGCAGTAGCGGGCGAACTGCGGGTCCGCGAGCCCCGCCCGGCCGAACACCGCAAGGTCGTACGCCGAGGAGACCTGCCCCGCCGCGTCGTAGCCGTCGGGGGAGACCACATGGGTGTCGCGGGCGCCCAGGGAGCGGGCCTTGGCGCGCATCTGACGGACGGTCTGCTGCCAGCCGCCGTTGAGCTCGGCCAGCACGTGGACGGCGTCGTTGCCCGAGCTGAGGAACACGCCACGCCACAGGTCGGCGATGGTGTAGCTGCGCCCCGCCTCCACGCCCACGAGGCTGCTGCCCTCACCGACCTCGGAGAGCTCGCTCTGGGTGACCTTGTGCCGGGCCACGGCGTCCAGGTGGGGCAGCGCGGTGAGGGCGAAGAGCGACTTCAGGGTGGAGGCGGGCGGCAGTTGACGGTGCGCGTTGTGCGCGGCGAGCACTTCGCCCGAACGGGCGTCGGCCACCAGCCAGGAGAGCGCGGAGACGTCGGCGGGGACGGCCGGGGCGCCGGCACCGGGGCGGGCCTGGACGCCCGGCCGGTCCAGGAGGTCCGAGGTGTACGCGGGGCCCGGCTTGGGCGGCGTGGGCTCTTCTGTGGCGGCCGTGGCGAAGGGTGTGGGCAGGAGGACCAGAGCGGCGACCGCGAGGGCCGCGGTGCGGACGGATGAGGAGCGCGGGAGGTACCTGATGACCATTCAGCCACCGTATGAGCGCGGCCCGAAGCCCGCAGGTCAGCTTGGTCCGGCTGGATGTACGGGGTGGCCGGCGACCGTGTGTGCGTGCGCTCTTCCCGAACCCGCCGTCCCTGCCCACACTGCTGTGCAAGGACGGCGGAGGGGGCCCTGATGACCGCTCGACGGGGACGGCGTACGGCGGCGAGCAGGCGGCGCGAGGCGAGGCGCAGGACGGGTGCGGTGGGCGGCGCCGCCCTGCTGCTCCTGGTGGTGGTGTTCTGGTCGGCCATCTGGCCCTACGCGGCAGGGGTGTTGATCCTCGGTGGCCTCGGGTTCGTGGGGTGGTGGCTGTGGCGCACGGACCGGATGGCGCGCGGCCGTGATCGCGCGTGGCGGCGCGAGGACGCGGTGCGGGCGGGCCACCGGACGCTCGCGCGGGCGGACGCGATGACCGGCACCGAGTTCGAGGAGCTGGTCGCCGAGCTGTGCCGCAGGGACGGGTGCACCGAAGTGCGCCGCGTGGGCGGGGCGGGGGACAACGGCGCCGATGTCGTCGGGCGGCTCCCGGACGGCAGGACCATGGTCGTCCAGTGCAAGCGCTACGCGCCGAGCAGCACCGTAGCGAGCCGCGAGATGCGCGATCTCCTCGGTTCGCGGGTGCACTTCGGGGCCGATGTGGCGATCTTCGTGACGACCACGCGGTTCAGCCGCCCCTCGGAGACCTTCGCGGCAGGGCACGGCATCGTGGCCGTGCACCGTGACCACCTGGGCCTGTGGAACAGCGGCGCCTCGCTGGAGTCGCTGCTCGGCGTGAGCGGTGCGGGCCAGGGGGACACCCGGCACCGGGCGCGGTGGAAGAAGACGTACGGATAGCGCCGTACGCCAGGGGAGTTATGGGTTCGGTCGCCATGGCCGCCCCCTCGCTCCCGCCGTCCTCCAAGGGCCCGCCGCTCAGCCGCGTGGCCGGACGTGGAGATCCGGTCCGCTCGTCCCGGGCGCCTCCACGCCGGGCAGCAGCCGCATGTCGTGGTCGTAGTCGCCGCCGACGAGCGACCGGAACGGCACGGGCTCATCCGTGAACAGCCCGTCGAGCCGACGCCCGTACGCCCGCTTCGCCGCCGCGAACCGATCCTCCGGCAGGTCGTTCGACGCGTAGACCGCGAACGGTTCGAGTGGCTCCATGCCGGTGAAGAAGAACAGGCCGTGCTGCAGCGGATGCAGGACGTCCGTCAGGCGGCCATGGATGCCGCGGTCGGAGAGCGACGACTCCCGGGCCCCTGCCGTCACCGACACCAGAGCCCGCCGCCCCGCGAGCGCGCCCCCGCTGTAGGGCGGAGGGACCGCCGGGCCGTAGCCGAACCCCGCGGTGAACACGCGGTCGATCCAGCCCTTCAGGATCGCGGGCGCGGAGAACCACCACAACGGGAACTGCAGGATCACCGCGTCCGCCCGGCGCACCTTCTCCTGCTCCGCCGCGACGTCGGGCGAGAGGCGGCCCGCGAGCGTCTCCCGCTCGGAGGTGGCCATGACGTGCAGCCGCCGGTCGGCGACGTGGTCGGGGAAGTCGTCGGCGTCCACCGTCGCCTTCCACTTCATCGCGTACAGATCGGAGACCTCCACCTCGTGCCCGGCCGCGCGCAGTTCGTCGACCGCGAAGGCGGCCAGTGACGCGTTGAGCGAGCGGGGTTCCGGATGGGCGCTGACGACGAGGATCTTCTTCGGCTGCTGGGGCGTGGCTTCGTTCATGACGCCACGTTCTCCCGGACGGGACGGGCGAGCCAGAACCCTGTTGAACCGTCGGAACGCCGATCCTGGTACTGCGAGGGCCACGCATACTTGATCCATGGACGGCGTGGACCAGATGAAGAGCAGTGACGGGATCGGCGACACCCGCCGGGCACTCGGCGGATTTCTGCGCGCCCGCCGGGGGCGCGTGGCGCCGGAGCACGTGGGCATCGCCGGCGGCCGTCGCCGACGGGTGCGCGGCCTTCGCCGCGAGGAGCTGGCCCAGCTCGCCGGGATCAGCGTGGACTACTACGTACGTCTCGAACAGGGCAGGGCCACCCAGCCGTCCCCCGAGGTGCTCGACGCGCTCGCCGGGGCGCTCGGCCTCGACGCGGCGGAGCGCGGGCACCTGGCCACCCTGGCCGCGGCCCGGCGCGACCCCGCGCCCACGGCCCGGGTCAGCCCGCTGCTGCGGCGGATCCTGGACTCCATGGCCGACTTCCCGGCCTTCGCGACGGACCACCGCCTCGACGTGGTGGCCTGGAACGGCCTCGGCGCAGAGCTGATGGGCGGTCTGGCCGAACCACGGCGGCGCGACAGGAACAACGCCCGGTTCCTCTTCCTCGACCCGGCGTCGCGCGAGGTGTTCCCCGACTGGGGCGACAGGGCGGCGGAGGCCGTGGGCCAGCTGCGGGTGGCGGCGGGGCGCTACCCCGAGGACGCGGAGCTGGCCGCGCTCATCACCGAACTGGCCGCGCGCAGCGCCGAGTTCCGCCGGATCTGGGACAGCGGCGAGGTCGTGATGTGCGCGGCGGGCCGCAAGCGGCTGCGGCACCCGGAGGCCGGGCTGCTCACCCTGGACTTCGAGACCTTGCACGTGCCGGCCGCCCCCGGTGAGACGGGGCTCGTGGTGCACGTGTTCAGCGCCGACGAGGGCAGCGCGGAGGCGACCGCCCTCGCGGGCCTGGCCCGGGAGGGGCTGGGCGGCCAGGCCCTCCCGGGCTAGGCCCGCAGACCGTCGAGTTCGGCGACTCCGCGCCCCTGCCGTGCGTTACTTCGGAAGGTTCGCCTCGATCGCGGCGAGGACCTCGGGAGCGTCCGGCTCGGTCTGCGGGCCGAACCGGGCCACCACGTCGCCGTCCGCGCTGATCACGAACTTCTCGAAGTTCCAGCGGATGTCGCCCGTGTGCCCCTCGGCATCCGCCTGGCCCACGAGGTTCGCGTACAGCGGGTGCCGGTCGTCGCCGTTCACGTCGACCTTCTCGGTCATCGGGAACGTCACGCCGTACGTCGCCGAACAGAACTCGGCGATCTCGTCCGACGTACCGGGCTCCTGGCCCATGAACTGGTTGCAGGGCACGCCGAGGACGGTGAAGCCACGGGCCGCGTACTTCTCGTGCAGACGCTCGAGGCCCGCGTACTGCGGGGTGAGGCCGCACTTGGAGGCGACGTTGACGATCAGAACGGCCTTGCCGAGGTACTGGCCCAGGTTCGCCGAGCCGCCCTGGAGGGCGCCGATCTCTGCATTTTCGTAGACAGACATGGTGCGGACCCTACGCTCACGCGGCCCCGCCGATCACTTCGGTCCCCGCCCGGTTCAGGCGCCCGCAGGCGACCAGCTCGACGGTCGCGGCCACCGCGATCGCCTGGACCGCCATGAGGGCGATCAGGACGAACAGCTGCACCGCGCCGGCGAGCACCGGCGACGCGCCGCCCAGGAGCATGCCGACGAACGCGCCCGGCAGCGTGACCAGGCCCACCGTGCGGGTCTGGTCGAGTCCGGGAAGCAGGGCGTCCGAGGCGGCGGGGCGGATCACCTCGAGCCGGGCGTCCCGGGCGAGCAGCCCGAGGGCGAGGCCCGCCTCGTACTCGCCGTTGCGGGAATGGAGCTCATCGAGGGCGCGGCGCCCGCCGAGCACCGTCGCGGTCAGCGCGCCGCCGATCAGGATGCCGGTCACGGGGATCATGGCGATGCCGCGCACCGGCAGGAGCCCGGCCAGGGCCAGGCAGGTCACCACCGGGACGACGGGGCCCGCGATCGGCAGCGCCACCCACCACCAGCTGCCGTTGGCGGTGATGCGGCGCCCCGCGGTGCGCGCGGCGACGGTGACCATCAGAAGCAGGAAGGCGAAGAGCGCCACGACATGGTGAATCACCCAGCCGATCGCCAGGGACACCACGCCCAGCTGCAGAGCCGCCCGTGCCCCGGCCACGAGGATCTCCCGCGCCCTGCCGTGCGACCCGTCGGGGGAGAGGCGGAAAACGGCGGCCGTCGTGGCCGCGGCGAGCAGCAGGACCAGGAGCGCCACACCGAGCGTCGCGTTGACCGGAAGCAGGGCTTGAGCAGCGAGATCGCGCACGCGACCACCCTAGGGCCTCTCGTTTGGATCAGGCCGGGTCCGCGGGGTCGTCGCGGAGCGGCCCGGTCTGTGAGGATGCGGGAAGAACATGTGATGCCGGACGAGTAAGTGACGCCGGAAGCTGGACCGGAAGAAAGAGGGGCTGACCTCATGGCGCAGCAGGTACAGGGCGTGATCGCGCGCGCGAAGGGCGAGCCGGTACGGATCGAGACGATCGTCGTGCCGGATCCGGGGCCCGGGGAAGCCGTGGTGAAGGTGCAGGCCTGCGGTGTCTGTCACACCGACCTGCACTACCGCGAGGGCGGCATCAACGACGACTTCCCCTTCCTCCTCGGCCACGAGGCGGCGGGCGTCGTCGAGTCGGTCGGCGACGGTGTCACGGAGGTCGCGCCGGGCGACTTCGTGATCCTCAACTGGCGTGCGGTGTGCGGCCAGTGCCGCGCCTGCCTGCGCGGCCGCCCCCAGTACTGCTTCGACACGCACAACGCCCAGCAGAAGATGACCCTCACGGACGGCACGGAGCTCTCGCCCGCGCTCGGTATCGGCGCCTTCGCGGAGAAGACCCTCGTCGCCGCCGGGCAGTGCACCAAGGTCGACCCGGCCGCGTCGCCCGCCGCGGCGGGGCTCCTCGGCTGCGGTGTCATGGCCGGCATCGGCGCCGCCATCAACACCGGCAACGTGGGGCGCGGCGACTCGGTCGCCGTCATCGGCTGTGGCGGTGTGGGCAACGCGGCGGTCGTGGGCGCGCGGCTCGCCGGAGCCGCGAAGATCATCGCTGTCGACATCGACGACAAGAAGCTTCGGACGGCCAAGGACCTCGGTGCCACGCACACCGTCAACTCCCGCTCCGCGGACCCGATCGAGGCGGTCCGCGAGCTGACCGGCGGCAACGGCGCGGATGTCGTCATCGAGGCGGTCGGCCGCCCGGAGACGTACGAACAGGCCTTCTACGCACGCGACCTGGCGGGCACGGTCGTCCTGGTCGGCGTGCCGACACCGGAGATGCGCATCGACCTGCCGCTCCTGGACGTCTTCGGGCGCGGCGGCGCGCTCAAGTCGAGCTGGTACGGCGACTGCCTGCCCTCACGCGACTTCCCGATGCTCATCGATCTCTACCAGCAGGGGCGGCTCGACCTGGACGCGTTCGTCACGGAGACGATCGCCCTGGCGGACGTGGAGAAGGCGTTCGAGCGGATGCACCACGGGGACGTCCTGCGTTCGGTGGTGGTCCTCTGATGGCGGCGCGCATCGACCACCTGGTCACCTCGGGCACGTTCTCCCTCGACGGGGGCACCTGGGACGTCGACAACAACGTATGGATCGTGGGGGACGACAGCGAGGTCGTGGTCATCGACGCCGCGCACGACGCGGACGCCATCGCGGCCGTGGTCGGGGAGCGGCGGGTCGTCGCGATCGTGTGCACGCACGCCCACGACGACCACATCGACGCGGCCCCCGCGCTCGCGGACCGCACCGGCGCGCCGATCCTCCTTCACCCCGCCGACGCGGAGCTGTGGAAGCAGACCCACCCCGACCGCGCCCCTGACGGCGAGCTGTCCGACGGGCAGGAACTCACCGTGGCGGGCACGGAGTTGAAGGTGCTGCACACCCCCGGCCACTGCCTGGGCGCCGTCAGTCTCTACGCGCCCGCGCTCGGCACGGTCTTCACCGGCGACACGCTCTTCGCGGGCGGGCCCGGAGCGACGGGCCGCTCGTTCAGCGACTTCCCGACGATCGTCGACTCGATCAGGGACCGGCTCCTCACGCTGCCCCCGGAGACGGTGGTGCGGACCGGGCACGGCGACAGCACGAGCGTGGGCGCGGAGGCGCCGCACCTGGAGGAGTGGATCGCCCGCGGTCACTGACCACGCTGCATCCGAAAGGCCCCGTGTGGTTCGCCGCGCGGGGCCTTTCGCGTACTGGCCCTGTTCCGCGATCTCCGATAAGTTAGGCAAGGCTTACCTAATGGAGGTTCAAGGATGGGTGTCCGTCACGCCAGCACGTCCGTGCCCACCGCAGCGGCACGCGCTCGCTCACTGCTCACCACCGCGTGGTCCTGTGCGGTGACCACGGAGATCGGCAGGGATGAACTCGTCGGCGCGCACAGCGTCACGCCGGAGGGCATCCTCCTGCTGTCCCCGCCCCCCGACAGCGCGCTGGCCACCGCGATGATCTGCGCGCCGCGCGGTGAACCGTCCACCCTGGTGGAGTTCGCCGACGTCGCCCCCGTGCCGGTCAGGGACCGGATCCGGGCCCGGCTGTGGCTCTCGGGGTCGCTGGTGCCCGACGGGGAGGGATTCATCTTCGCGCCGACCTGCGCCGTGCTGCACGACTCCACCGGCGGCCGGATCGGCATCGACCTCGACGAACTCGCCCTGGCGGCCCCCGATCCGCTGGCCGAGGCCGAGTCGCGGCTGCTCACCCATCTCGCCGACGCGCACGAGGAAGCCGTCGAGCAGCTGACCAAGCTCGTCTGCGCGGACAGCCTGCACGGAGTGGTGCGCGTACGCCCGCTGGCCATCGACCGCTACGCCCTCACCCTGCGCCTGGAGAAGGCCCGCAGCCAGGCGGACGTCCGGCTCGCCTTCGACGAACCCGTCGAGGACGTCACCCAGGTGACCGAGCGGATGCACATGCTGCTGACCAAAGCCCGGCACCTGCGACGCCCCCTACTGCGCCCCACGCCCCCCGATGCCTGAATTCGCCGACTTCATCGACCGCAGCGCGAGCACCAGCACCCCGATGTCATCGAGGAACACCGGATCGGGCAGCAGATCGGCCGGCAGGACGAGATAGGCGACCGCGCCCCAGAACACCCACTGGCGCTCGACCGGCAGCCCCGCCGCGCGCAGAGTGCGCCGCGCGTGGACCAGACGTACGAGCAGCGCGATCGCGACCGCGAGTGTCGCGGCCACCAGAATCGCGCCGGCAACAAGGAGGACCTTGATTTCCGTGCTCATCAGACCCTGACCTCCGTCCTGCGACATCCTGCGACGTCCTGCGCGGGCACTCGGCCCAGGCTATGGGTACCCGCGGGACGCCGCGCGAACATGCCTTCCGCTCCCGGTCGCGCGGCGGACGTTCTGCCCTCCCATGACGGACGATGGAGGCCGGCATCACGCCGGCTCCTCCAACTCCTTCCTGGAAAGGCAGAGATGAGCGAGACGAGCCAGACGCTGCTCACGGCAGGGCGGGTCCTGACCGGCCCGCGTGGCCGGTACGTCACGGACGGCGCCGTACTGACCCAGGGCACGGACATCGTCGCGGTGGGCGCCCGAGCCGAGGTCGAGCCCCTGGCGCGCGGCGTGTCGCAGCGGTTCGCGCTGCCCGACGCCACGGTGCTTCCCGGACTCATCGACGCCCATGTCCACCTGGTCTTCGACGCGAGCAAGGACCCCGTCGCGGTCCTGGACGCGCACAGCGACACCACCCTCATGGCGGCGATGGAGGAGCGGGCGCTGCAGTTCCTGCGCAGCGGTGTCACCACGGTGCGCGATCTGGGTGACCGGGGCCGCCTCACCCTGCGCCTGCGCGAGGAGATCGCCGCGTCCCGGGTGCCGGGACCGCGGATCGTCGCCGCCACGACACCGCTGACCACCAAAGGCGGCCACTGCTGGTTCCTGGGCGGTGAGGTCGAGGGCGAGAGCGAGATCCGTGCGCTGGTGCGGCGCAACGCCGAGCTCGGCGCGGACGTCATCAAGGTCATGGCAACCGGCGGCGGTCTCACCCGAGGCGGCCCCGCCACCTGGCAGCCCCAGTTCGGCGCCCCCGACATCCGCGTGATCGTCCGCGAGGCGCACCGGGCAGGGCTGCCGGTCGCCGCCCATGGACACGGCACCGCGGGGATCGTGGCCGCCGTGATGGCGGGCGTCGACACCATCGAGCACTGCACCTGGATGACGCGCAAGGGGTTCGACCTGCGCGAGGACGTCCTGGACGCCATCGTCGCCAAAGGCATCCGGATCTGCCCCACCATCAGCCCGAACTGGCGGATGCTGCCCATGTTCTTCGGCGCCGAACGGGCCGAGGCGATGTTCGACCAGGTCCGCACGATGGCGGAGCACGGGGCGCGCCTGATCGCCGGAACGGACGCGGGAGTGCAGCGTGCGGGCTGCGACGGTCTGGCCCAGAGCCTCGGTTTCTACCAGCACTTGGGCATCGAACCCGACCGCGTCATCGACATGGCGACCACGGAGGCAGCCGACGCCCTGGGCATCGCCGACCACGTCGGGCGCCTGGCCGCGGGCTACCGCGCCGACCTGATCGCGGTGCACGGCGATCCGCTCAAGGACGTTCAGGCCCTGGGCGATGTACGCCTGATCATGGCGAACGGCAAGATGGTGGACCATGAGTGAGTCATCGGCACATCCCGCCAAGCCCGTCCAAGCGCTGATCGTCGTCGACATGCAGTCCGCCTTCGTCACCGGAGAAGGCGCCGTGCCCGAAGCGGCCCGCGTCCTGGCCCGGACGACCGACCTGATCACGCGGGCCCGCGCCGCGGGCGCCCTCGTCGTACAGCTCCAGAACGACGGAGAGCCGGGGTCCGTCGACGAACCCGGCACTCAGGGCTGGGAGATACACCTTCCGGCGGACGCCGACCGCGGCGAGAGGGTCCTGCGCAAGACCGTCGACGACGGCTTCGAGGAGACCGGACTCGCGGACCTGCTCGCCGATTCGGGCGTGCGGGACCTGGCCATCTGCGGGGTGCAGTCCGAGATGTGCGTGCTGGCGACCGCGCGCAGTGCCCTGGAACTGGACTTCCGTGTCGTCCTGCCGCACGACGCACACGCGACGTACGACATCCCGGCCGCAGAGGGCATCAGCGACGTGGTCCCGGCGGCGATGGTGTCCCGGGTGGCCGAATGGGCCCTCGGCGACGAGGTGGAGATCGTCGCGAGGGCCCAGGACGTCGACTTCACCAAGCCGTAGGCCCGGCGGCCGTAGGGGTCAGCGGGCGGTGTACGCGCCGTCCACCAGGTGGTAGCTGCCGTGGATGAACGAGGCCCGCTCCGAGAGCAGGAACACGATCAGCTCGGCGACCTCCTCGGAGTGACCGAGGCGGCCCGCCGGGTGCAGGGAGACGAGCGCGTCGTACGCCTCCTTGTCCATGTTCTGCAGGAGCGGCGTCTCGATGAAGCCGGGGCCGACCGCGTTCACGCGGACGCCCTTCGACGCGTACTCGGCGGCGGCGGTCTTGGTGAGGCCGACGACGCCGTGCTTGGCGGCGACGTAGGCGGGGGAGCCCGCGAAGCCGACGGAGCCGAGTATCGAGGCGACGTTCACGATGGCGCCCGCGCCCGCGGCTTCCAGGACGGGGAGTTCATAGCGCATGGAGTAGAAGACGCCGTCGAGGTTCGTGCGGACGACGCGGTTGTAGACGTCGATGTCGTACGCGCCCGTCGGCTTGCTCTCGCCGCCGATGCCCGCGTTGTTCACGGCGAGGTCGAGCCCGCCGAACGTGTCGACGGCGAATCGCACGGCGGCCTCGACCGACGCGGGCTCGGTGACGTCCACGGCGACCGCGGCGGCCTTCACGCCCTCCGACAGGAGCTGCGCGGCGGCCTTCTCGGCGCCCTCGGCGTTGAAGTCGGCGATGACGACGTTCGCGCCGCCCTGGCCGAGGCGGCGGGCGGTGGCCAGACCGATGCCGGATGCGGCGCCCGTGACCAGGGCGGTCCTGCCCGCGAACTCGGTGGCGTAGTCGGGGACGGTGGTGGCGGGGGTGGTGCTCATGGTGCTCTTCACTTTCCTCATGCGATGTGGGAGGCCGCGAGGGCTGCCTCTTGGGTCAGGACGGCGTAGGCCCGCTCCACATGTGCGGTGAGGTCTGCGTCGTGTCCGTGCGTGCCGCGTGCCCAGCTGCGCAGGGCGGCGGTCAGCACTCCGGCGGCGGCACCGACGACGACGGCCGGGCGCTGGTCCCGGACGGGGTCGGTGCCGAGCCGGTCGGCGATGATCCGGACGGACTCGTCCTGGGCGTCGACCCGGACGCGTTCGTACGCGGCGAACAGTGCGGGTTCCGTGTCGACGAGGGCGAGCAGCGCCCGCGTCCGGGCCCGGCGGTGCAGGCCCGGGGTCTTTGGGTCGGTGAGCCAGTCGCGCACGGCCGCGCGGTAGGCGGCCAGCGGGGGCTCGTCGGCGGGGCGGGTGCGCAGGGCCGCGTTGATGCGGTCGCCGTCGGCGCGGGTGAAGTCGAGCGCCGCGGCCTCCTTGCTGCCGAAGTGGCGGCTGAAGGTGCGGCGCGTGACGTCGGCGCGCTCGGCGACGGCCTCCACGGTGACGGCCGCGAGGCCGTGCTCCAGGATCAGGTCGATGGCCGCGTCGGCGAGCGCTTCCCGGGTCTGCCGGGCCTTGCGCTGCCTGCGGTCCTCGCCGCCCCGGTCGGTGGCCGGGGCTCCTGGGCCGGATTCCGTCGCCTTGTTCATGTCTTCGACTGTACACCCGCGATGTCCCAATGGGACATCTGTCCCGTCGGGACTCAATCGGAGGCTGATGCGGCACGCAGATCGAAGACGCCGTACCCGAATCCTCGCGCCGTGACGGTGCCGCTCCCGGCCTCCACGCCGTCCGCCTCCAGGGCCCGAGGGGCCGTCGAGCCCACGGCATCGGTGGTGAACGCCGCCGGTGTGCTGCGGGGATTGATCACCACGAGATGGCGCCCGCCCCTGACGTACACGAACGGATAGCCGCTGTGCAGCACCTCCACCGAGCCGTCGGGGCCCAGCTCCGGGGAGGCCTTGCGCAGGGCGATCAGGCGGCGCACGAGGTGCAGCAGGGACGTGTCGTCGGCCTGTTGGGCGGCCACGTCGGGGCGCTGCGGGTCGGGGTCGACGGGGAGATAGAGACGGTCGGCCGTGGCGGTGGAGAAACCGGCGTTCGCGCTGTCGTCCCACTGCATGGGGGTGCGCGAGCCCGCGCGGTTGTAGTGCGGCCCGAGCACGCTGCCCTCGGTGTCGGGCAGGCCCGGGATGTAGCGCATGCCGATCTCGTCGCCGTAGTAGATCGCCGGGAGCGTGGGCCAGGTGAGCTGGAAGGCGAACGCCGCCGGAAGCTGCTCGGCCGTGCGCGGGCCGCAGTTGAGGCGGGAGAAGTCGTGATTGGAGGTGGGCAGCGAGATGTGCCCTGCGTCGCCGATGGCCTCGCGGGCCGCCCGCCACGCCTCGACGAACGTACGCGCCGAGCCCTTGCCGCTCGGGTCGAAGAAGCAGTCGACGGGGTCCCACTCCTCGGATGCGGTGCCCTCGCCGTTGTTCCACAGCGAGCGCAGGGGGCCGCCGTTGGTGGGTCCGCCGAACTGCAGGAAGAAGTCGACGTGGAACCCGGCCGGCACGGACACGGCCGGATCGCCCCACTCCGAGAGCAGCACCGCGTCCGGGTGGGCGGTGTCCAGCCAGCCGCGCAGCTCGGTCCACACCTCGGTCGTGGCCCTGCGGTCCGGGTCGTCCTTGACGAGGGAGTGCGCCATGTCGACGCGGAATCCGGCGAGGCCCAGGCGCAGCCAGTGGTCCATGATGTCGCGCAGGGCGGCCCGGTTGGCGCGCGGCCCCTCGGCGTCGACCGGCTGCCGCCACGGCTCGGCCGGATCCCTGCGCGCGTAACCGAAGTTGAGGGCGGGCTGGGAGTCGAAGAAGTTCGGCAGATACGCGCCGGGACGGCTCCCCGGGGACGGCACGAAACCGTTCGGAAGGCCCTCGGGCGCCCAGATGTAGCGGTGGTCGCCCGGGTCGTCGGTCGACGCGGTGAACCACGGATGCCGGTCGGATGTGTGCCCGGCCACCAGATCGAGCAGCACCCGGATCCCGCGCCGCCCCGCCTGTGCCACCAGCCTGGCCAGGTCGTCGTCCGTGCCGTAACGCGGCGCCAGGGAAAGGTAGTCGGAGACGTCGTACCCGGCGTCGCGGAACGGCGAGGTGAAGCAGGGGTTGATCCAGACGGCGTTGACCCCCAGCCAGGCCAGATGGTCCAGGTGCGCGGTGATGCCGTTGAAGTCGCCGATGCCGTCGCCGTCGGAGTCGGCGAAGGACTGCGGATAGATCTGGTAGAAGACGGCGTCGGAGAGCCAGGCGGGGGCGGGACGGAACGAAGTCATGGAAGGGGTGCGGCCTTTCCCTCGGGTGCATGCGGTTGAGGCGGGCGGGGCTGAGGCGTATGCCCCTCCAGCGTCACGGCCATGAGCGCCTCCGTCCAGCACACCTCCCTTCCCTGCCCTCGGCGTGCGGCGGCGTGTGTCGGCGTGCGGCGCCGGTGAGGCATGGTGGTTGTCCCGCCGCGGGCCGGGGTAGGTCCGCCCGGTGCTTTCCTTACCGGGCCACGTCCCGCCGCTGAGCGATCACTTCGCCGCCGAGGGGTATCTGCGACTGCCGTCGCTCATCCCGCCGCACCTGTTGGAGGAGCTGACGCGGGAGGTGGAGCGGCTGGAGAAGCTGGCGGTGCGCAGGGACTTCGCCATGGCGTCGACGGACGATTCGCCCCGCCACATGACCACCCTCGGCGGCCACACCATCGCCAGGGAATCCGTCCTGATCCCGCGTCTGTACGGTGACGGCGAACTCCTGGCCTGGCTCGGCGCGGTCGCGTCCCTGGCCGCGGTCGAGGTCGCCGACCCTCTGGAGCGGCACGTCCTGAACATCCTGCACCGGCCCGGCGACACCCACGGGGCCCACACCGACGACTACCCCCTGGCCCTGGTGCTCTTCATCGAGGCGCCGGACGACCCGGCAGACGGCGGCCTGCTGCACTACACCCCGCGCACGGGCGTCCTGGACGCCCTGCACACCGCCGCCGCCCAGGCGCACCACAGGAGCGGCGACGGCTACCTCCTGCGGGCCGACACCACGGCCCATCGCGTCACCGCACTGCGCAGGCCGGGCATCCGCCGCACGGTGCTGAACTTCGCCTACACCACCCCTGACCGGCAACAAGCGCGCACGTCGACGGCCTCCCACCTGTACGCGCCCTAGACCGGCAGCGCGCACACGGCCAGCGGTGCCGCGAACGGCGCGCCCGTCAGGCGCAGTTGGCCGTCCTTGCCCACCTGGAAGACGCTCACCGAACTCGACTTCTGGTTCGCCGCGAACAGCAGTCGCTGGGAGGGCGAGAAGGCGATGTGCCGGGGGAAGTCCCCGCCGACGGGGACGGTGTCGAGCAGCCGCAGCCTGGCGCCGCCCTCTTCGATCGCGTACCGCGTGAGGCTGTTGTGCCCGCGATTGGCGAGGAAGGCGAAGGCGCCCTCGCGCGTGACGAGCAACTGCGCCGGATAGCTCGTGCCTTCGCCCGTCCCGGTGGACTGCGGCGCACCCGGCGTCAGCCGCCCGCTCGCGGGGTCGTACCCGCAGACGACCACGGTGTTGTCGACCTCGTTCGCCAGATAGGCGAAGCGTCCGGAGGGGTGGAAGGTGAGGTGGCGCGGTCCCGCGCCCGGTCGCAGGGTGGCGTACGAGACCTGGGTGAGCTTCCCCTTCTTCGTGTCGAGGCGGTAGCTGTAGACGGCGTCGTTGCCCAGGTCGACGGCCAGGAGGTGCCCGCCGTCCGGGCTGGTCACGATCTGGTGCGCGTGCGGCCCGTCCTGCCCCGGGCCGGGAGGCGGGCTGGAGTGGGTGACCGAGTCGGTCAACTCGCCCAGCGCGCCCGAACCCTGGATCGGATGGACGGCCACGCTCCCCGAGAGGTAGTTCGCGCTGAGCAGCCAGCGCCCGCTCGGGTGCACGGACAGATGGCAGGGCCCGGCACCGCCGGTGCCTCGCGAGCCGAGGACTTCGGGACCCGAGGCCGAGAGCGCGATCGCGGTCACACCGCCCCTCTCCCGCTCGTTGACGGCGTAGAGCGTCCGGCCCGAAGGATGGAGGCAGAGGTAGGACGGATCGGGTACGCCGGCGAGGGTGCCGGTGCCGGTGATGCGTCCGGTCGCGTCGTCGTACGTCGCCAGACCGAGGCCGGTGCCGCCGCCGGACTGGCTGGTGTACGTGCCCAGGAACAGCTGCCGTGTGCGGCGCGGCGGCCGTTCGGGGGAGAGGGCGGACGCCGAGGCGGATGCGGGCGTGGCGACAGCGGCGGCGGCAGCCGTGGCGGCGACGGCTCCGATGAATCCGCGCCGCCCCCAGCCGCTCGCCTCGGACCGGCTGTCGGACCCGCTGTTCATCTCTGCCGCCATGTCCGCTCCTCGAGTGTCGGTAGTGACGCGTGTGGCAGACAGAGTGATGCCCAGAATCCCCACGATCAAGAGGCGCAACCCGAGTTGCATTCTGCGCAATGCCGAGATCGCTGACGGACGAAGTCCGGTGTCGGGCGTCCATGCCCTTCTGGCGCGGCGCGCGATCGGTGTCGCGCACCGCGCTTAGAACACGGAGAGTAACTGCGGCAGGTCAACCGCGAATATGCGCCGCACGGTGGCCGAGGATGCCACCCCGAGGTATGAACTGGCTCTGAGCGGGCAAGATGTAGATGCCATTCGCGGTGCCGCCCCAGTCCCCGGCGGCGTCGGGCGCCGACCTCAGGGCCGCGCCGCTCGCGTTGTCGTAACTCTTAGTATGCGGGGTGTAGTGAAATTGGGGGGTGGACCATGGGCACGCCCGACCCGGGCTTTGGGCTGCACCACCGTGTGGTGGACGAATCGATCGTTCTGACGTTCCGCGGCGAACTGGACGCCTGGGCGGACCTGGAACTCGCGCCGCGCATAGCGGAGTTACTGGACCCGCCAGGCGCTGACGTGGTGGTGGACCTGCGGCAGGTGTCCTTTCTGGACGCCGGCGGCCTGCGGCTGCTGGTGCGCATCAAGGGCCTGGCCGTCGCGAGGCGGTGCTCCCTGCGGCTGGTGCGCAGCAGTCCGCGCGTCTGGCGGGTGCTGCGTATTACGCGCCTCGACCGCAGTTTCACCGTCCTGGACGGCATGCCCGCCGACCTGGACGTGCCCGGCGACTGTGAGGGAAACCTGAACAGACCAGCCTAGAACGGGCGCAAGCGGCAAATCTGATTACATGACGTACCCCTTCGCCCGCTCTCTCCTCGCCGCGACCGCCCTGCTCCTCGCTCTGCCCGCCATCCCGGCAGCCGCCGCGTCCGCCCGCCCCGAGCCGCCGTGCACCGCGGGTACCGCCCCCTACCAGCGCCAGCTGGAGCGAGAGTTGCGCAGACCGGTCGACGGGATCCAGTCGCCGGAGGACTGCGCGGCGATCCGGCGGTTGCAGCAGCGCCTCGGCGTCTCTCCCGCCGACGGGCGCGCCTCGCTGCGGACGTACCGGACGGTGGTCGCCGACAAGGTGCGGCGTGACCCCGCAGCCCGCCGGGGCTGTCCGTCCCGGGCGTACCGAGTGGTCTGCGTGGACCTGACCCGGCAGCTCCTCTGGGTGCAGGCGGGGCGGCGCCTCGAATTCGCGCCGGTGCCGATGCGCAGCGGGCGCGACGGCCTGGAGACGCGGCGCGGCTGGCACCGGATCTTCTGGAAGCACCGGGACCACTTCTCGACGATCTACAAGGTGCCGATGCCCTACGCCCAGTTCTTCAACGGCGGCCAGGCCCTGCACGGCACCCGGCACGACCTCTTCTCGTCCGGATCCGGCGGCTGCGTGAACCTGACGGTGGCGGACGCGAAGCGGCTCTACCGGCTGCTGCACAAGGGTGACCGGATCTACGTGTGGGGAACGAAGCCCGGCACCGGCGGCTGACGCACCGCCGGCCGCCGGTGCTGGGCCTCACCCGGGCCTCACCCGAGCCCCGGGTGAGGCTCAGCTCCTGCTGCCCTTCTTGCCCGTGTCGTCCCGCACATTGCTGAGCCGGACGGTGACGCCCTTGCCGGCGTTCTCCTTGGTCAGCCGGTAGGGGCCGGTGACCGAGGGGGAGGGCAGGCGGTAGCCGTCCGGTACGGCGGTCTCCCTGAGGTAGTAGGAGTCGAGCGGCTGGTCGGTGAAGTCACAGCGGCCCTGGCTGTCCGTGGCGCACCCTTGTCCCCTGCGGGTGTCCGGGTCCGCTCCTGCGGTCTGCAGACCGTCCTTGCCATTGGTCTCGCGCCAGAGCTCGAACACGGCCCCGGCCAGCGGACGGCCGGTGGTGCGGTCCGTCTTGCGGACGTGCAGGTCGCCCCTGGTGTCGTCATTGGGTGTCTTCTTCTTGTTCTTCGCGGTCACCTTGACGCCGTCGCCCGCGTTCTGCGCGGTCACGACGAGCGGACCGAAGGAGGCGGGGGAGGGCAGGGCGTATCCGTTCGGGGCCTTGGTCTCCACCCAGTAGTACGTGCCGAGCGGCACCGTCCGGTTGCACTCGCCCTGGCCGTCCGTGGTGCACGGAGCACCGACCTGGGTGTCGGGGCTGTCGCCGGAGGTCTGCACGCCGGGGACTCCGTTGGTCTCCTGCCAGAGCTCGAAGACGGCGCCGGACAGCGCCTTCCCGCCCTCCGCGTCCTTCTTGGCGACCTCGACCGTGCCGGTCACCGTCGGCTCGGCCCCGCACTCGGGCAGGTCACCCACGAAGGGGTAGTTGTGGAACTCCTGGCCGCCGCCGCCACCCTTCGCGCTGGTGTGGGTGAGCGAACCGGTCGTGAAGAAGCGTCCGTTGATGCCGGGCACGCTGACCGTCGTGTCCGACGCGTTCTGGCCGATCAGTACGCTGCCCTGGAACTGCCCCGTGCCCTTGATCTCCACGTCCGTCGCGTCGGGGAAGTTCCACAGCAGGCGCTCCCGCAGCCTGTTGAGCGGGTCCGTGGCGTCGTCGATGCCGCCGCTGTACGTGTTGACCACCCGCTGCGTGCCCAGCACGTTGACCAGGACCGTCGCCCCGTCCGGGATGTTCAGGAACCGGATGCCCTCCTGCCCGCCGCTCGCGCCTGCCAGGTCGAAGTCGACGTTGAACACCTGGAGCGCCGATGTGCCGTCCCCGGTGAACACGGTCTCGCCGCCCCCGTGCACGGCCGTACCGGTCGGCGTACGCGTGCCGTCCTCCCCGTGCGCGTAGCACTGGCTGGCCGCGTTGAGCTGACCGCGCAGCGCGGTGTACGGCGCCGCCGCGTCCGGGTCCTCGGTCACGTCCTGGGCCGTGATCGTGCCGCTCGCCGCGCCCGCGTGACGTACGACCCCCTGCTCGGCGAGGAGCCGCTCGCCCGCCCCGATCGTGATGCCGCCCCCGGTGGTGAGCCAGTCGGAACCGACCGGCGGCGCGACCCGGGAGCCTACGCCCGCCTCGCCGACGTTGTAGGCGCCGCCGGCCCCGTCCGCCTTGTCCTGGTCGAAGTCGCCGAGGACGACGACGCGCCCCTCGGCCTCCGCCGCGCTCCCGCGCACCCGGAAGTCGCCGCCCGCGAAGACGTTGATGGCGTTGTCGCGGAACACGATCGAGCCATTGTCGATGGGCGGGTACGGGCCCGGAGGGCAGTTGCCCGGTACGCAGGGTCCAAGACCTCCGGGGAGCGGCGCGGCCACGGCCCGGTCGGCGGGTGGGTCCCCGGCCGAGGCGAAGGCGTTCCCGGAGGGGAACAGCGGAACGGACGCGGCGACGAACGCGCAGCTCAAGGTCGTCAGCAGACGTCCGGCACGATGCGTGTGGAACATTCCGGGCATGTCGATAACCAGCTCCTCAGGCGATAGGAAAGGCTCCTTACCGGCAGCTTGCGACAGCCTCCCGCCGGGCCCGGGGCGGCAGGGCCGCGTCCTGGTGGGAGCGGGCGAACTTCCACTCTCACGGCGGCCCCCGGTGGGGTGAGGGCCTGCTCGGAACCACCTCCGCCGGGGCCCGATGGCCGGTTCTGGCTCGCCGTGACGGAAGTTGACCACTGAGAGCCACTGCTCGGATACGTTGTGCGAGCTGTTTCTGTTTCCCGTGGATACGCGAGGAGTTGCTGAGTGGACCGCAGTTCTGTGATCCGGATGCGTACTGTGCTGGCTGCATTGGGCGTGGCGACCGCGATGGCGGCGGCACCCACGGCGACGGCGGTGGCGGAGCCGAAGCCGTCGTCCTCGGCGCGGCACGAGCCCTGCACCGGTGAGTTCCACAAGGACGCCCGCCTCGGCCCGAAGTGGCTCCCCAAGAAGTGGCAGGAGCCGGTCGGCCCGCTGCTCAAGGGATGGAAGCGCACGGGTGGCCTCTCGCCGTCGTCCTTCCTGAAGAAGTACTGGGAAGGACCCGCCGAATCGGGCGGCTGGAAGTACCCGCCGAACGACGGCTTCGAGACGGCCAACGGCCAGGTCGACAAGCATCCCGAGGAGCTGGAGGAGGGCGAGCTCCTCGACCGCTTCGGATCGGAGTACGGCTCCTTCCTGGCCCCCGCGGGCGACTCGTACGCCGAGCGTGCGCTGCCCCCGCAGAACCTCAACACCCGTGACGCCGCGGTCGCCTGCGACTACCGCGTCTACGAGGTGAGCAAGCCGTTCCACGTCTGGCAGGGCGGCATCGCCCCCTGGTTCGCGCAGCCCGGCGGCGGCCAGCAGATCAAGCTCGACCCGGTCTTCCTGGACCCGGGCGAGGGTCAGCGTCTGAACGTGAAGTGGCTGCTGGAGCACGGCTACCTCGAGCCCGCGAACGACTAGCGCGCCGATGGACATCCGTGGACTGCCCACCGTGCTGCGCGAGGCCGGTGTCGCCGACGGCTACTACTGGATCGAGGGCGTCCACGAACCGGCCCCCACGCCCCCCGACTTCGTCTACCTGCGGAGAACCGAGGACGGCGAGGCGTGGGAGACCGGAACGTACGAACGCGGAACGCACCATCCCCTCGCCCGGCACACGGACGAGGGGGAGGCGTGCGCGCAGCTGCTGCGCCTGCTGCTGTGAGGCATCGGGGCCGCGCCCGTCAGCCCTCGGGGCGCAGCAAGCCGCGCTGGTACGCCTTGGCGAGCCGCTGGGGCACCAGGTAGGCGGAGCCGTCGACGGTGACCGGCACGAGCTGGGGGGTGCTGGCCTTCCACTGGGCTCGGCGGTGGCGGGTGTTGCTGCGGGACATTTTCCGCTTGGGTACGGCCATGGGCTCGGGTCCTCTCTCGGCGGTGCGGTGCCGAGGCTATATGAAAATGGATCCCATTTCGAATTAAGGTTCCGCCCAAGGTTCCGCGCGGACGGGCAGGTGATCCCAAGGGGCGCACAAGGGACCGGAGTTGACAGCTCGAACACGTCCGCGACAGCATCCCGGCGATGGAGATCACCGACCTGACACCCGCGGAGCGCCGCGTCTGGCAGGCGTTTCCGCTCGGCGAGGGCGTCGACTTCCGCGAGAGCCCCGAGGTCCGTGAGAGCCCCGAGGACGATCCCGGGACCGGTGGGTCCTGGGGGCCCGAGCGGACCGTGCGCGCCGAGGTGCTGAGGGCGCTGCTGCTCAACGGGCCGACGGAGGACGGCGAGATCGCCGGCATGAAGTTGACGGGCGCGCGGATCACCGGGTGCCTCGACCTCATGTACGGGACGGTCGAGCAGCCCGTACGGCTGCGGTCCTGCCACTTCGATGAGGCGCCGAACCTGTACGGGGCCCAGGTCCGCACGCTGGCGCTCGGCGACTCGGTTCTGCCGGGGCTGAAGGCGGGCACCCTCCGGGTCGAGTCGGCCCTGCGGATCACCTGCTGCCGGATAGCGGGCCCCGTGCGGCTCGCGGGCGCGCAGATCACCGGCGCCTTCTTCGCCAACGGGGCGGAGCTGGGCACCCCGCACGACCCCGGGGCGCCGGACGCGCCGGACCCCGAAACCGCGGCGGAAGCGGTGCTCCAGCTGAACCACGCGGTGATCGGCGCCGACGTATGGGCCCCCGGCCTGGTGGCCCATGGCCAGGTCCGGATGAACGGAGCCACCGTCGGGGGCCAGGTCAACCTCGACGGCGCCGAAGTGGGCGGCGGCCCCGGTGAGATCGCCCTGGACGTCGAGACCCTGTCGGTCGGCACCGATCTGCGGGCCAAGCGGCTGCGCGCCCGCGGCACGGTCAACCTGAGCGGCGCCAGAATCCCGCGGCACGTCAATCTGGCCCACGCCCGCCTCTCCCACCCCGGCGGGACGGCGCTGCGCGCCAGCAGCTGTGTCGTCGGGGAGCTGTGGCTGCGGGAGGCCGCTCCGATCCAGGGGACCGTGAACCTGCGGCGCTCCCAGCTGGACCTGCTGTACGTCTCCCCGGAGGTGTGGCCCGACCAGGTCAAGCTCGATGGCCTCGGCTACCGCAGGCTCGCCCCTGACCTGCCCGCGGAGCAGCGGCTGCCGCTCCTCGAGCGTGAGACGACCGGCTATCTCCCGCAGAGCTACGAGCAGTTGGCCGCCGCGTACCGCACGGTGGGCGACGAGGCCGCCGCCCGCACCGTGCAGCTGGCCAAGCTCCGCCGCCACCGGCGCACCCTGCCCGCGTACGCCAGGATCTGGGGCCACCTTCAGGATGTGACGGTCGGCTACGGATTCCGCCCGATGCGCGCCGCGGGGTGGCTGCTGGTGTTGCTCCTCACCGGCGCCGTCGCCTTCGCCCTCCACCATCCGCGCCCGCTGAAGTCCGACGAGGCCCCGCACTTCAACCCCGTCTTCTACACCCTTGACCTGCTCCTTCCGATCATCGGCTTCGGGCAGGAGTCGGCCTTCGCGCCGGACGGCCGCTACCAGTGGCTCTCGTATCTGCTGATCGCCACGGGCTGGGTCCTGGTCACCACGGTCGCGGCCGGCATCACGCGCTCGCTCAGCCGCCAGTGACGAACATCGCCGACCTGGACACGGACGGGGCAATGATCGATATCCTCCAGCGAAACGCTCAAACGAACACCCGATGGGTACGTCGCTAGGGGGTCGGCAGCATGCGGGAGCCGAGGGATGTCAGGCGGCAGCGGATACTCGCCGTCGTGGAGTCGCGTGGTGAGGCGCGGCTGAGTGATCTCGCCGACGATCTAGAGGTCTCGGTGATCACCGTGCGCCGGGACGTCGAAGACCTCGCCCGGGAGGGCAAGTTGCGGCGCGGGCACGGCACTGCGCGGTCGGTCGGGCCGGTGGAACGGAGCTCCGCGCCTGCCGAGCCGCCGGCGAGCGGCGGGGCCGTGGCGCTGATGGTGCCCGAGCGGCACACCTATCTGTACGAGACGATGCACGGGGCCCGCGGCGTCCTGAACGAGGCCGGGGTGCGGGTCGCGCTGCACATCGCACCGCAGGTGGAGGGCGCCGAACGGCCGCTGGTCGAGCGGGTGTTGGCCGAGGACGTGCGGGGTCTCCTCATCGCCCCGCGCTGGCGCACCGCGGCCGAGGAGGAGGCGGACTACGCCTGGCTCGCCGCGTCGGGCGTACCCACGGTCCTGATGGAGCGGCGCCCGCGCGCGGGCAGTGCGCTGCACGCCATGGACTCGGTCTGCACCGACCACTGGTACGGCATCCATCTCGCCGTCGACCACCTCGTCGGGCTCGGCCACCGGCGGATCGTCCTGGCCGCCCGCGACGACAGCCCGACGGCCAGGGCGCTGCGCGCTGCCTTCGCCGAGATCGCCGCGTCCCGGCCCGAGATCGAGGACTGGTCCGTGATGCTCAGCGCCGCGGGCGCGGGCCCCGGCAGGGTGCGCGAACCACTGGACCTGGCGGCGCGGCTCCGCGAACGCGGGGCGACGGCGGCCGTGCTGCACGGCGACGTGGACGCCCTGATGCTCGTGCAGCAGCTCATGGACCGCGGGGTGCGGGTGCCGCAGGACTGCTCGGTGGTGGCGTACGACGACGTGGTGGCCGCGCTCGGCAGCACGCCGCTGACCGCCGTGTCCCCGCCGAAGCACGAGGTGGGGCGGACGGCGGCCGGGCTTCTGCTGCGCAGGCTGGACGAGTTGGCGGGGCCGGGCGCCGGGACGACGCAGCGCGTGCAGCTTCTGCCGGAGCTCAAGGTCCGTGGATCCGCGACACATCCAGGGATCGTTTGACCGCTTCAGTTTCTTTTGATCGGTCTATTGACCGGCAACGTTCACGCGATCAGGATTCCCGGTGTCCCGAACAAGAGCCGCGGGAGGCACCCATGCCTGGTCGACCGAGCCGCCGGTCCCTGCTCGCCGTGACAGCCGCAGTTCCCATGGCAGGTGCGCTCAGCGCCTGTTCGGGCAGCACGGGCAGCACGTCGCGCAGCAAAGGCGGCACCACACGCATCACCTTCTGGTCCGCACTGCGCGGAAGCCAGGAAGTGGTCGACGCGTTCAACAAGACCCACGACCGCATCCAGGTCGAGTTCCAGCAGATCCCGTCCGGCGCCATGGGCGGATACGCCAAGCTCAGCAACGCGGCCCGGGCCCAAAACGCCCCGGACGTCGCCACCATCGAGTACCCCCAGGTCCCCGGCTTCGCCATCGACGGCGTCGCCCGGGACATCACCTCACTGATGAGTGACCGGCTGCGCGCCAAGCTCCTTCCGCAGGCACTTGGCCTCACCACCTTCGAGAAGCGGGTCTTCACCGTCCCGCTCGACGTCGAGCCGATGGTGCTCCACTACCGCTCCGACCTGTTCGAGTCGTACGGGATCGAAGTCCCGCGCACCTGGGAGGAGTTCACCGAGGCCGCCCGCACCGTGCGGGACAAGGACCGCGACCGGCGGCTCGCGCTCTTCCCCACCGACGGCGGCACCCAGTTCGCCGCGTGGGCGTGGCAGGCGGGCGCCCAGTGGTTCGACACCCGCGACGGCGCCTGGAACGTGTCGCTGACGGACCGGCCGACCCGGAAGGTCGCGGCGTACTGGCAGGGGCTCATCGACGAGGACCTGCTCTTCGTCAACGCCAGCGAGAGCAGGCACCACGACGCGCAGCTCGGTGAGGGACTGATCCTGGCCCGGCTCACCGGCGCCTGGGACGCGGGCTCGCAGATGAACGCAAGGCCGGGCCAGAAGGGTCAGTGGGCCATCGCCCCGCTCCCGCAGTGGGACCCCGAGAACCCCGTCGTCGGCACCCACGGCGGCTCCACCTTCGCCGTCACCAAGGACAGCCGACACCCCGAAGCCGCCATGGAGTTCATCGAGTGGCAGGTCTCGCACCCCGACGCCCTGCGCGCCCGCCTCTCCAGCGGCACGAGCAGCCAGTACCCGGCCGTCCCCGACCTGGTCCCCGTGGGCCGCAAGGCGTTCGACCGCACCTACTACTCGGGCCAGGACATCTACCGCCTCTTCGAGGAACAGGCCGGGACGATCGGCGACGGCTGGGTCTGGGGCCCGCGCATGACCGCCACCCAGCGAGTGCTGCAGGACGGCTTCGCGCGCGCCGGCGGCGGCAAGGGCTCGCTCATCGACGCCGTGCGCGCCGCGCACGACGGAACCATGCCGGACCTCAAGGCTCTTGGCCTCTCCATCACCGAGCACAGCACATGACCGGCCCGAACACCCCGGCACGCCAAGAGACCCCGCATCGCGACGAGCACCAGCAGAAAGGCAGGTGACCCCCGATGACCACGACCGCGCCCCCGGCCCGCGCCACCCGCACCGCCGACGCCCCGGTCCCCGCCCGCGGCGCACGCACGCGTGCCCGGCGCCGTGAACATGTGGCGTGCGGTGTCCTGATGGCCCCCTTCCTGATCCTGCTGGTGGCGGTCTTCCTGATACCCGTCGGCACCGCGGTCTGGCTGAGCTTCTTCAGCGACGATCAGCCGGGTCTCGGTTTCGGACCGGAGAAGACGGTCTTCGTCGGCCTGCGCAGCTACACCGCCGTCCTCACCGACCCGACCTTCCTGGGCAGCCTGGGCACGGTCGCCCTGTACTGCCTGATCTACATCCCGTTCATGGTGATCGGGGCCCTCGCCCTCGCCCTGCTGCTCGACTCGGGCGTCGTACGGCTGCGCGCCTGGGCCCAGTTGGGGCTCTTCCTGCCGCACGCGGTGCCCGGCATCATCGCGGCCCTCATCTGGCTGTACCTCTACACGCCCGGTCTCAGTCCGGTCGTCGACGTGCTCTCCAAGGGTGACATCCACATCGACTTCCTCGGCGTGAACACCGTGCTCCCTTCGATCGTGAACATCGCCCTGTGGAGCAACCTCGGCTACAACATGGTGATCTTCTACGCCGCGCTGCAAGCCGTGCCCCGAGAAGTGATCGAGGCCGCCGTCGTCGACGGCGCGGGACCGGTGCGCACCGCCCTCCAGGTCAAGGCACCGCTGGTGCGCCCCTCGATCGTCATGGTCGCCATGTTCACCCTGATCTGGGCGATGCAGCTGTTCACCGAACCGATGCTGCTCAGCCAGTCGTCCCCGATGATCAACTCGCGCTTCTCGCCCAGCATGTACATCTACGACGCGGCCTTCACCCGCAACAACTACGGCCTCGCCGCGGCGGCCTCGGTGATCCTGCTCCTGTGCACGGTCGCCCTCTCCTACGGCGTCACCCGCTGGACCAACCGCTCCCAGAAGGAGGCCGCGCGATGAGCGCCGACACCCTCACCGCGCACCGCCCCCGCCTCCTGGGCCGCACCGTCGTGAACACCGTGGTCGGCATCGCGGTGCTCTACACCCTGCTGCCCGTCCTGTGGCTGGTGCTCGCCGCCTCCAAGAACCGGGACGCGCTGTTCAGCAGCAACTTCTTCTCGCTGTCCGACTTCTCCTTCGTACAGAACCTGCGCGACCTGTTCGCCATGGACGGCGGCCTCTACGGCCGCTGGTACACCAACAGCCTCCTCTACGCCGTCCTGGGCGCCGCGATCAGCGCATTGGTGAGCGTCGCCTGCGGCTACGCCTTCGACAAGTACCGCTTCCGGCACAAGGAGAAGGCCTTCGGCCTGGTGCTCGCGGCGGTGATGGTGCCGCAGACGGTGCTCGCCCTTCCGCTGTATCTGATGGCATCGGCCACGGGCGTCGTCGACACCTTCTGGGCGGTGTTCATCCCGGTCCTGTTCAACCCGTTCGGCGTCTATCTGGGGCGGATCTTCAGCCAGGGTTATGTGCCCGACGAGGTGCTCGAAGCGGCCCGGGTGGACGGCGCGGGGGAGCTCACCACGTATGTGCGCGTCTCCCTGCGGATGCTGGGCCCCGGCCTGGTCACGGTGTTCCTCTTCCAGCTCACCGCCATCTGGAACAACTTCTTCCTGCCGATGGTGATGCTCTCGGACGAGAAGCTGTACCCGGTCAGTCTCGGCCTCTACACCTGGAACAGCTCGGCCACCGTCTCGCCCGAGTACTACCCCGTGGTCATCATGGGATCGCTCCTCGCGGTCCTTCCGCTGATCCTCGCCTTCATCCTGTTGCAGCGCTTCTGGAAGTCGGGTCTGACCGCGGGCTCGGTCAAGTGAGTCACCAGTGAGCCACCAGTGAGTCATGTGAAAGGGAACGTGTTGATGAACGGCAGCCACCGTCCGCACACCGCGCTCGCCATGGCGCGGGACGCGGCGACGGCCGTGCTCGGTCCCGACGCCCTGGCCGCACTCGGCCGGGTCTGCGACCTGGAACCGGACACCGTCCTTGACGACTTCACCACCGACCGGGCCCGCGCCGTGCTCCAGGACGTGGAGGTCCTGGTCACCGGCTGGGGATGCCCGCCCCTCGACGCCGCCGTGCTCGCGTCCGCGCCCCGGCTGCGGGCCGTCGTCCACACCGCGGGGTCGGTACGCGGCCACATCACCCCGGAGTGCTGGGACCGCGGCATCGAGGTGTCGTCGGCCGCCGCGGCCAACGCCCTGCCCGTGGCGGAGTACACCGTCGCGATGATCCTGCTCACCGGCAAGCACGTCATGGAGCGGGCCAGGGAGTACAAGGCGACGCGGCGCCGCGACGACTGGCTCGGCCTCTCGCGCGGCGTGGGCAACTACGGCCGCAGCGTCGGCATCCTCTCCGCGTCGATGATCGGCCGCCGTGTCATGGAACTCCTGCGCCCCTACGACCTCCAGCTTCTGCTGCACGACCCGTACGTCTCCGACGAGGAGGCCAAGGCGCTGGGTGTGCGGCCGGTCGGCATCGGGGAGTTGTTCGCGAGCAGCGACGTGGTGAGCGTCCACACGCCGCTGCTGCCCGCCACCCGAGGTCTGGTCGGCCGTGAACTGATCGCCGCCATGCGCCACGAGGCGGTGCTCATCAACACGGCCCGCGGCGCGGTGCTCGACCAGGAGGCCCTCACCGAGGCCGCGCTGGCCGGCCGCATCCGCGCCGTCCTCGATGTCACCGACCCCGAAGTCCTGCCCCCCGACCACCCGTTGTGGGAGTGCGACCACGTCACGATCACCCCCCACCTGGCCGGTTCGCAGGGCAACGAGTGGGGGCGCCTCGCCGACCTCGCCGTCGCCGAGCTCGGCCGCTGGGCCGCGGGCGACGGTTTCGCCCATGCCGTACGACGCGAAAGGCTGGCCTACCTCGCATGAGCATCCCCGGACTGCCCCAAGACGACCGGGAGTTGAGCCCCCACACCGGCTACACGCGCGAGCACTGGGAGGCCGCGGCCGACGGTCTCCTGAGCGCCGCCTGGCAGTGGGCGACTCCGCGCGGCGCACTCCTCGACCTGCCGGGGCGGCCCTCCGCGTCGGGCGTACGGTCGGACGGCCTGGAGGGATACGCCCGCACCCTGCTCGCCGCCGCGTTCCGGGTGGCGGGCGCCGATGGCAAGGACCCGCACGGCTGGCTGGACCGGTACGCGGAAGGACTCGCGGCGGGCACCCGCACACCGGGCCGCGACGACGCCGAGTCCTGGCCGGTGATCCTCGACCACAACGTCCAGGGCCAGCCGATGGTCGAGTCCGCGTCCGTCGCCCTCGGCCTGCGGCTGACCCGCCCCTGGCTGTGGGACCGGCTCGACACCGACGTACAGGACCGTGCGGCCGAGTGGCTGCGCGGCGCGATCCGCCACGTCCCCGCGCCCAACAACTGGTACCTCTTCCCGTACACCGTGGCCGGATTCCTGGAGTCGGTGGGCCGCGGAGACGCGGGCACGGCACGGGCGCGCGAGCGGGCCATCGGACTCCTGGAGACCTGGAACCGCGGCCAGGGCTGGTACGCCGACGGAGACGGCCGTGCCTTCGACCACTACAACGGCTGGGCCCTGCACCTGTACCCGACGCTCGACGCCCAACTCGCAGGCGATGAGGATCAGTTGGCCCGGCACGGCGCCCGCCTGCACGAGCACCTGGAGAGCTTCGGGCTCCTCTTCGGCGGCGACGGCGCCCCGATCCACTTCGGCCGCTCCCTGACCTACCGCTTCGCCGCGGGCGCCTCCGTGGCCCTCGGCGCGCTCACCGGCCACACGCCCCTCACCCCCGGCACCTCGCGCAGGATCCTCAGCGGATCGCTGCGCTACTTCCTCGACCGCGGCTCCGTCGGTGCCGACGGACTGCTCAGCCTCGGCTGGCACGGCCCGCACGAGGCGACCCTCCAGCCCTACTCGGGCCCCGCGTCCCCGTACTGGGCGTCGAAGGCGTTCGTCGGTCTCCTGGCACCGGCCACCCACCCCCTGTGGACCGCCACCGAGGAACCCGCCCCCAGCGAGAGCCGCGACCAGGTCCTCGCGCTGCCCGCGCCCGGCCTCCTGGTGCAGAGCACCCGCGCCGACGGGATCGTCAGGCTGCACAACCACGGCAGCGATCACGCGCGCCCCCACGAGGCCCAGACGGCGGCCCACGAGGACCCGCTCTACGCCCGCCAGGCCTACTCCACCAGGACAGGACCCACGGCACGCGGCAACACCGCGGACAACCACCTCGCCGTGGAGGTGGCGGGAGTGCGCAGCGCCCGCTGCCGAATACACCCGCTGGGCGCAGGCCAGGGTGACGGCTGGGGCTGGGCCGCGTCCCGGCACGCCCCGGCCTTCGTGAGCGGCCCGCCCATGGTGCCGGGGCTGCGCGTGGAGAGCGTCACCGTGGCCAGGGGCCGCCACGAACTGCGCGTGCACCGCGTCGTCGGCGCACCGCACGGCGCCCGCGTCACCCACACGGGCTGGGCGACGGGCCCGGACGAGTCCTTGCTCTCCGCGCTGCACCCCTTGCACGGCTGGAGCGGCCAGGACGAACAACGCGCACCCCAGGGCACCGCCTTCACCCGGTGGGCCCGCCTGCCGCGGCTCACGGCCGATGCGCAGGGCACGGCCGTGTACGCGGCTCTGGCCACGCTCACCGCGGAGCCGGAACCCGCGTCCTTGGCCGACGCGGCCACCGTGGTGAGCGCCACGGCGGACACGGTCGAGGTGCGCTGGGCGGACGACGGCTCGCTGACCCGGATCGCCTTCGAGCCGATGACCGTCGAGCACGGCTGGTCGTGAGCTCAGGGCCGACTTGACCCTCACGTCGCGTCAGGCTGCACGCTGTACGCGACGAAAGGCGAGGTCCATGAGCTACACCGTCGGGCAGGTCTCCGGGTTCGCGGGGGTCACCGTCCGCACTCTCCACCATTACGACCGGTCCGGGCTGCTCGTGCCCAGCGAGCGCAGCCCGGGCGGGTACCGCCTGTACGGCGAGGCCGATCTGGCCCGCCTCCAGCAGATCCTCTTCTACCGCGAACTCGGCTTCGCCCTGGAGGAGATCGCGCAGATCCTCGCGGACCCGCAGGCAAACGCGCTCGACCAGCTGCGCGCCCGGCACAAGGCGCTGGTGGAGCAGATCGGCAAGCTGGGCCGCCTGGTGGAGGTCGCAGAGCGGGCCATGGAGGTGCAGCAGACCGGCGTGCGGCTCAGCCCGCAGGAGCGGTTCGAGGTGTTCGGCGAGATCACCTTCGACCTGAGCTACGCCACCGAGGCCGGGCTCAAGTGGGAGAACAGCGCGGGGCACAGGGAGGCGATGAGCCGTGCCGCGGCCCACTCCAAGGAGGACTGGGCCCGGCTCATGGGCGAGGCGGCCCACTGGCGGGCCGAACTGATCAAGGCGTTCGACGAGGGCGAACCCGCCGAGGGGAAGCGCGCCACGGCCCTCGCCGAGGAGCACCGGCAGCACATCACCCGCTGGTTCACGCCCTGCCCGCCCGCCATGCACCTGCGCATCGCCGACGACTTCGCCGACGACCCCCGCGCCTTCGCCCTCGTCGTACCGCCTTCGGAGCAGCGGCCCGGGCTTGCCGCGTTCCTGCACGCGGCGGTGCGGGCCAACGCGGAAGAGGGCGGGAGCGAGGTGGCGGGCCGATGAGGATTCTGCTGGCCGCCGCCGGGTCGTACGGCGATGTCGCCCCGTACACCGGCCTCGGTGCCCGGCTGCGGGAAGCGGGCCACGACGTCGCCCTTGCCACGCAGGAGTCCTTCGCGCCGCTCGTGCGCGGCGCCGGGCTCACCTTCCGTCCGCTGCCCGCCGACACGAGTGCGGGCGGCGGTGGCGGAAAGCGGCAGCTGATGCGCACGGCCGCCGCGTTCGTACGGGAGCTGGGCGCCGGGCTCGTCGAAGCCGCGGAACCCGGCGCCGACGTGCTGCTGCTCTCGACGACCACGGCGCCCCTCGGCCGGCAGCTCGCCGAGGCCATGGGCGTACCGTCCCTGGGCGTCTACCTGCAACCCACCCATCCCACAAGGGAGTTCGCGCCGGTGGTGACCGGCGGCAGGTCGCTCGGCGGCCCTGCCAACCGCGCGCTCGGCCGCTTCTCGCTGCGGATGGCCGACCGTGTCTACGCCGACGCGGCAGCGGACCTGCGGGCGCGGCTCTCGCTGCCTCCGGCCGCCCTGAGTGCCCTGCGGCGTCGCCAGGAAGAGGCCGAGTGGCCGGTCCTGTACGGGTTCAGCACGGCCGTGGTGTCCCGGCCCGCGGACTGGCGCGAAGGTCTCGACGTCGTCGGCAACTGGTGGCCGCATCACGACCCGGACACCCCGCTGCCCGCCCCCTACGAGGACTTCCTGCGGGCCGGACCGCCGCCCGTCTTCATCGGGTTCGGCAGCATGGCCGCGGGGGAGGGCGCGCGACTGAGCGAGCTGGCCGTCTCCGCGTTGCGCCGGGCCGGGCTCCGGGGCGTCCTCCAGGAGGGGCGGGCGGGGCTGATGGCGCACGGCGACGACATCCTCACCGTCCACGAGGTGCCCCACGCGCTCCTCTTCCCGCGGATGGCCGCCGTGGTCCATCACGCGGGCGCGGGCACCACGGCGGCGGGGCTGCGGGCGGGGGTGCCCGCGATCCCCGTACCCGTCATGGCGGACCAGCCCTTCTGGGCCTCGCGGCTCGCCGGACTCGGCGCGGCCACCGCACCCGTCCCGTTCAAGGAGCTCACGGCGGAGCGCCTCGCCGAGCAGCTCGGGCGTGTGGTGCGCGAGGCCGCGTACGAGGAAGCCGCCCGTGCCGTCTCCCGCCGGATGGGCGCGGAGGACGGCGCCGGTCATGTCCTCAAGGCGATCGAGCGGCTCGGCTGAACCGCCGGGGCACCCCGGCTTGTCCGCCCGCGGTCGGCTACCCGACCGTCACCACTCCGCCCACCACCACGACCTCGGCCTTCGTCCCCGGGATGTCCTCAGGACGTACGCGCAGGATGTCCCGGGACAGGACGACGAAGTCGGCCAGCTTGCCCACGGTCAGCGAACCCCGTTCGTCCTCAAGGAAGTTGGCGTGGGCGGAGCCCATCGTGTAGCCGTGGACGGCCGTCTCGACGTCGAGTGTCTCGGTGGGCTGCCAGGGGTCGCCGCCGCCGAGGGGGCGGCGGGTGAGGGCGGTGTAGATGCCCGCCATCGGGTCCATCTCGGCGACGTTCCAGTCGCTGGAGAGCGCGAGCACCGCGCCCGCCTCGTGCAGGCTCCGCATCGGCCAGGCCTTGTGCCACCGGTCCGCGCCGATGTTCTCGGCCCAGTCCTGGCCGGGACCCGCGATCTCGGGGGCGCAGTGGCGCGGCTGCATGCAGGCGACGACACCGAGTTCGGCGAAGCGCGGGGTGTCGGCGGGGTCCAGGCACTCGACGTGGACGACCTGGTGCCGGGCGTCGCGCGGCCCGTTGAGGGTGCGGGCATGCTCGACGGCGTCCAGGACCGTGCGGATGCCCCGGTCGCCGGTGGCGTGCACGAAGCACTGGAAGCCGCGGGCGTCCAGCTTCGCGAGCAGCTCCGCGAACTCGTGCGCGGGGTAGAACGTGTCGCCCCGATGCTTCCCGCACCCGGAGTAGGGCTCAAGGAGCGCGGCGGTGCGCGGTTCCACGACGTCGTCGATGTACAGCTTGAGCGGCCCGACGCGCAGCCGGTCGTCCGCGAACCGCTGTGCGGCGGCCGCGAAGTCGTCCAGGTCGGCGTCGGTCGTGCCGCGCGGATGGAAGAGCGCGGCGACGATGCGCGAACGCAGCCGCCCCTCCTCGCGGGCGCGGGTGAAGAGCTCCAGGTCGTCCAGGGAGTTCTGCGGTTCGACGACCGTGGTGATGCCGAAGCCGATCGCGTCGTCCAGGCTCTTGGCGAGCCGCCCGTACTGCCGGTCGGGCGACGCCCACGGAAGACCGAGCTCGCGCAGGGCACGGTGGCCGTCGCGGGAGAGCCCCTTGACCGCGAAGTCCTTGATGAACCCGGTGGGTTCGCCCGTCGCCGGGTCGGTCTCGGCGCGGCCGAACGGCAGCGACGTATGTGCGCGGTCGACGCCGAGGCGGCGCAGGGCGGCCGTGTTGAGCCAGGCGGTGTGGACGTCGTAGCTCAGGACGAAGGCCGGGGTGTCGCCGGTGACGGGGTCGAGGTCGGCGGCGTTCGGCATACGGCCGCCGGGGATCGCGGAGTAGTCGAAGGCCTCGGCCTCGATCCAGTCCGCGTCCGGGTTCTCGGTGTGCCAGGCGCGGATGCGGTCGTGGATCTCGCCCAGGGTGCGGGCGCCGGCGAGCTGTACGCACGCGTCGTCGGAGCCGAGGCGCACGTGGTTGTGGGCGTCGATGAAGCCGGGCAGGACCAGGCGTCCGCCGCCGTCCACGACCTGGGTTCCCTCGCCGGTCCAGGAATCCGCCTCCGCGTCGGGGCCCAGCCATGCGATGCGCCCGTCCAGTACGGCGAGCGCCTCGGCGGAGGGGAGGTCCGGGTCGACGGTGTGGATGCGGGCGTTGCGCAGGACGAGATCCGCGGGCCTGGGGGTGGTGCTGGTCATGAGAGGTGAACTCCTGGGGCGGTACGGGTGGTTCGGGTGGTTGGTCAGTGGGCCGGGGATGCCTCAGGCGGAGGCGGAGGCCGACAGGGAAGCGGGCACGCTGCGGCGGGCGAGCGCCCAGTACGTGAACCCGGCGACGACGGAGCCCAGCAAGGTGAGGTCACCGCCGCCGAGCGGCGCCACCAGCGGCCCGGTCCACAGCTCCGAGTCGCAGGTCAGCGCGGCGAAGGCCATCCCGGCGACGAGGGCGGCCATCCCGGCGGGATGGAAACCGGCCCGGTACCAGTAGGCACCGTCGCGCCCGGTCGTGTGCAGCGCCCCGGTGTCGTACCGGCAGCGGCGCAGCAGCATGTCGGCGAGGAACACCCCGCCCCACGGCGCGAACACGATGATCAGGAGCGAGAGGAAGCTGAGCAGAGACTCGGTGAAGTCGGTCAGGAACAGTGCGCCGAGCGAGCCGAGCGCCGTCACGGCGACGCTGATGACGATGGCCTTCGCACGGCTCCAGGGGATGCCGAGCACCTGGAGGTTGAGGCTCGAGGAGTAGAGCGTGAGAATCGAGTTGGTGACCGAGCCGCCGAGCACGAGCAGCAGGAACACCGGCTGGAACCAGCCCGGAAGCAGTCCCTCCACCCCCGCGACCGCATCCGTCATGTCGGTTTGCGTGGCGGCCGCGACGCCCGCGACACCGAGCGCCACGGACGAGACGAGACCGCCGAGCGCGCCGGTGACGGTGATCGAGCGCAGTGAGGTGTCCCGGGGCAGATAGCGGGTGTAGTCGGCGGGCATCGGCAGGTACGAGAACGGCCCCGCGAGCATCACCACGAACGCGAGCGTCCAGCCGGAGAATCCCGCGCCACCGCCCGATGCCGCACCGAAGTCGGCATCGGGCAGCACGAAGACGAGCAGCACCCCGAAGCCGGCGGCGAGCACGTACGCCATCCAGCGCTCGGCGAGCTGCACGGTGGCGTGCCCCCACATGGCCACCGCGAAGGTCATCGCGAGGGTCACCGTCAGGGCGAGGGCGCGTGCCGCGTCCCCGCCGCCCGTCCAGCCGAGGTCGGTGAAGAGCGCTTCCAGGGCGAGCGTGCCGACCACGGTGTTGACGATGGTGTAGCCGATGGAGACGACCCAGTTGAGCAGTCCGGCGGGGAAGTTCCCGAGTACGCCGAAGGCGGCACGGGAGATGACCAGGGTCGCGGTGCCGGTGCGGATGCCGCTCAGGCCTGCCGCGCTGATGGCGAAGAAGGAGAGCCCGCCGATGACGACCACGGCGGTGGCCTGCCAGAAGCTGAGGCCGAAGCTGACGGCGAGGGCGCCGTTGATGACGTAGGTGAAGGTCAGATTCGAGCCGAACCAGAGCCAGAACAGATCCTTGGCGCTGCCGTGCCGGTCCTCGTCAGGGATCGGGTCGATGCCGTGGGTCTCGACCCGGAACACCTCGTCGCTGGTGACGCCCGTGCCGAGCCCGGTGGTCGTCCCTGCTGTCGTCCCCACCGCCGTCCCGGCTGCCGCCTCGGCTGTCGTCCCGGCGGAATCCGCGGCCTGTCGCGCCATGCGAGCACCTCACTCTCCGGCACCCAGACTTTGAATGCCGTTCTATGACCTAGAACGGCATTCAAAATGCGCCACAGGTCGGGGAGCCGTCAAGACCCTGCGGGAAATCGGCCGCGGGCACCGGGGATAAGGTCGGCGGGTGGAGCAGGACGCGGGGACCGGAATGGGAGCAGGCGTGGCACGACGGCGGGACGGGCAGGTCGCGCGGGACCGGATGCTGGAGGAGGCGATGACGGCGATCGCCGAGAACGGCCTCGCCGCGCTCACCATGTCCGCGCTCGCCGAGCGTCTCGGCACCAGCGGCGGCCACATCCTGTACTACTTCGGCAGCAAGGACCGCCTGCTTCTGGAGGCGCTGAGCTGGAGCGAGGCCGCGCTCACCGAGGAGCGCCGCGCGCTGCTCGCGGGGCGCGCGGCCCCCGCCCGCAAGCTCGACCGGTTCCTGCGGATGTACCTGCCCAAGGGGCCGCGTGACCCCCGCTGGATGCTCTGGATCGAGCTGTGGGCGCGTGCCGGTGCCAATGAACCGCTCCGCGCGGCCCAGGACGACCTCGACCGCGGCTGGCAGGCCGATCTGGAGGCCCTGCTCACCCAGGGCACGGCTCAGGAGGCCTTCGCGGTGGACGACGCCGCGGGCCGCGCCGGTGAACTCCTCGCACTCCTGGACGGTCTGAGCACCCGTGTCGTCCTGGGGCAGCGCGGCGCCGACCGCAAGGGTGCCCTGGCCTCGGCGCGCTCGGCGGCCGAGCGGCTCGTCGGGCGTCCCGAGACGACCGGTACGTAGCCCGAGCGGCCGAACGGGCAGGTCGTGATGGTCATGACGGAGCCGGAGCGTGGAAGCCTCCAGACATGACCGAAAGCGCGAACCTCTATATGGCGAACCCTCGGATCACGGTCCTTGGCGTCAACCCCGGCCGACCGCCCTTCCGCATCGTGGAGCTCGACGGCGAGGTGGTCGGCGAGGCCAGGGAACTCGTCGACGTCCTGGAGGTGGCCGCTCAGGCGGGTGTCGTCGTGCACGACGTGGACGACCCGGATCTGGTGCGCTGGGTGGGCGGCGACAAGTTCACCTGGAAGCCGAACGCATCGACGGAACCCAAGAGGGCCGATCAGCCTAAGGAAGTGACGGAGCCGAACTAGCCGAAGCGGGGCACTCCCGGGGACCGGGGTGCGTCCGGGGATCGGGGCGGTCGGGCCCGAGGTCGTAGATCCTGTTCAGGAGCTCGGCCTCGTTGCCCGTCAGGCCCGCGCGGCGCAGCGCCTCGTCCGCCTCCGCCATGGGACCTGCGAGCAGCGAGGCCGCCGCGGCCGGTGAAGGGCCGGACAGCGCGGCGCGTGCGGTGTGCAGCAGCCGCAAGCAGGCCTGGGCGGCGGCCAGTTCGGGGGTCGGCGTGCCGGTCATGTCGAGAGCTCCTCTGCGCGGGGTCACAAGGACCGGTGGTTCGCACCGGTGGACCCTCCACTCTTGCGCACGGGTCTGACAATCGCGTCCCTACGCGGCCGCGGCGCGGCGGGTGAGCCGCAGCGTGAGGCCTTCGGGCATGAGGGTGAGGCGCTCGGCGACCCGCAGGCGGTAACCGGGGTCGGCGTGCAGGTCGTAGCGGCGCAGGAGCAGACCGAGGACCAACGTCGCCTCGTGCAGCGCGAACTGACGGCCGATGCAGGCCCGCGCGCCCGTGCCGAACGGCTTGAAGACATGGGCGGGCCGCGCACGCACCGCCGAAGGGGCGAACCGGTCGGGATCGAACTCCTCGGGCCGCTCGCCCCACGCCGCCGGATCGCGGTGCAGCAGCGTGGCCAGGACGAGAGCCCAGCCGCCCGCGCGGACGGGGTGGGTGCCGCCGATGGTGGTGTCGTGCAGGGCCTGGCGGGAGAAGCCGGGCGCGGTCGGCCACAGCCGCAGCGACTCGTCGAGGACGCGGCGCAGATAGCGGAGCTTGGCGACCTGCTCGTACGCGGGTTCCGCCGCGTCGCCCCAGACCGCGTCGACCTCCGCCTGCGCGCGGGCCAGGACCTCGGGGGAGCGCGAGAGATAGTGCAGCGCGAACGACAGGGCGCCCGAGGTCGTCTCGTGCCCGGCGACCAGGAAGGTGATGACCTGTCGGCGGATGTTCTCGGCGGAGAGCCGCTCACCGGTGTCGGGGTGGGCGACCTCCAGCATCCGGTCGAGCAGATCGCCTTCGCCGGGACCCGGCGCGGCGCGGCGGGCGGCGACCACGTCGTCGACGGTGCGGTTGAGGTAGGCCATGTCGGCGGCGTTGCGCCGGGTCGCGCCGCGCAGGAGAAGCGGGGCGAGCGCGGGCGGCACGACGTTGCGGCGCTGGGCGTAGGAGAGCGTGCCGACCATGGCCGTCACGAAGGGGTGCGGCCTGGACCGCTCGAAGGAGCCGAAGTCGTGCCCGAAGCCCGTGCGGGCGATCGTCTCCAGGGTCAGTTTCGTCATGTCGCCGGGCACGTCCACGGACCGGCCCGCCGATTCCCGCGCGTCCCAGCGGTCGGTCAACTGCCGGGCGACGTCCAGCATCAGCGGGTGGTAGCCGGCCATCGCGTCGCGGCTGAAGCCCGGCGCGAGGATGTCGTGCGCCAGCTGCCAGTTGGGCTCGTTGTTGTACGCGGTGAACAGGCCGTCACCGGCCACCGGCCGCAGATTGGCCACCCCCAGGCCGACATGCTTGGCGAACCGCGACTCGTCGGCCAGCTCGGCCGCGAGCTCGGCGCCCCAGACGAAGACGATCTCCTTGCCGAAGGCCTTGCGGCGGAAGATGGGCCCCAGGCTGCTGCCGATGCGCATCGAGTCCTGCACGGGCGTACGGACGTTGGCGCCAAGGACGTCACCGATCAGGGGCAGGCGGCGCGGGGGATGCGGGATGAGGTCGAGGCGCGGCCACGCGAGCTCGGCGCTGCGGAACCCTTTGGGGAGCCCAGCAGACCCAGCAGACCCAGCAGGGTCAGCAGCCCCGGCCGTCCCAGCACCCTCTGCCACCTGCGATGACTGCGACACCTGCGCCATGTGTGCCATCTCCCTTGGGCCGCAGACCCGTTGAGCCTGTTGTACGCGGATTCAATAAGGCCTTCCAGTCTGGTCCCGCTATTGAATCCACGTCAAGTAAGGTGCTCACATGGCCGCGAACCCGCAGGAGCGCACGCGCCGCAGACTCAGCACCGAGGAGCGCAGGGAGCAGCTGCTCTCGGCAGGGGCGCGGCTCTTCGCGCAGAATCCGTACGACGACGTGTGGGTCGAGCGGGTGGCCGAGATCGCGGGCGTCTCACGCGGGCTGCTCTACCACTACTTCCCGACCAAGAGCGATTTCTTCGCCGCCGTGGTGCAGCGCGAGAGTCATCGCATGCTGCGCCTGACGGCGGCTGTGCCCGGAGTGCCGGTCCGCGACCAGATCGGCACGGGCCTCGACACGTTCCTCGCGTACGTCGAATCGCACGCCGAAGGCTTCCGCGCCTTCCACCGGGCGGAGGAGACGGGCGACGCCACGGTCCGCGGGATCTACCACGAAGGCCTGGCGGCCCACGAGGACCAGATCCTGCAAGCCCTGGCCGCGGACCCCGAGACGGCGGCCACCACCCACGACCTGCCCACGCTGCGCCTGGCCGTGCGCGGCTGGCTCGCCTTCATGGTGACCGTCTGCCTGGAGTGGCTCGAGGAGCCGGAGCTGCTGCCCCGCGCACAGGTGCGTGACCTGTGCGCGCGGGCGCTGCTCGGCGCGATCGCGCCGTGAGGTGTCCCCTCGGGGTCAGGCGGCGATGAGCCGGCGGATCTCGCGGGGGCGTGATTCGCGCTCGTCGTAGTCGAGATCGAGCCCGGCAGCCTTCACGGCGGCGAACGACGCCGCGAAGGCGTCCTCCGACTCCCATTGGACGATCGAGACCACCGCGTCGTCGGACACCCAGCAGTCGGCCGAAAGGCAGCCCGGGGTCCGCCGGAACTCCTCGGCGACCCGGTGGACGCGCGCGATGAACTCCTCCTGGTACGCGGCGTGCGGATAGTGGTTCGCGACCATGCCCACCCTCATGAGGCTCTCCTTGTGAGATCGGCTCGTATTGCGGTGCTGCGCAGCCTCAAAGTAACCTACATACATGTCTGTATGTGAAACAGGGTGGCGATGACGGCACGACCTGAAGGTGTTCGCGAGAAGCAGGCGGACCGGCGCGCCCGGACCAGGAGCGCCCTGCTGGAGTCGGCCGCGCGCGGGTTCTCCACGTACGGGTACGGAAACGTGGCGCTGGAGCGGGTGGCAGCCGAGGCGGGCTACACCCGTGGCGCCCTGTACCACCTGTTCGCCAACAAGGAAGAGTTGGCGCTGGCCGTGGTGGAGTGGGTCGAGGAGACCTGGAACGCCGAGGTCGGCGGGCCCGCCGCCCAGGAGACCGACCCCGTCGACGCGCTGCTCGTGATGGCGCGGGGTCACGCCGTCTACTGCCGCCGTGACGTGGCCCGGGTGATGCGAGCGCTGTCGGTCGAGTTCTCCGGCCAGGACCATGCGGTCGGCCGGGCGCTCTCCGGAGTCATCGATCGGCTCGCCACTGGATGCGCCGACCGGATCGCCGCCGCACAGGAGAGCGGCGCGATCCCGCCCGGGCCACCGCCCCGTGAGGTCGCGCTCGCCTACATCGGCACCCTCGAAGGCCTGGTGAGCAGCCTCGCCGGGCACGTCCCGCACGACGTCGAACTGGTCGAGAGGGCGGTCAGGGGCCTGCTGGGCCTGCCGCCCAAGGCCTACACCGTCACGGAGGCCCAGGAATGAAGCTGCCGAAGAGCGCGCACACGTCACGTCCCTGGCGGATCCACGAACTCGCCCACGACTTCACGGTGGAGGACGTCTGGGCGCTGCCCGCGCCGGGTGGTCCCGACGAACTCCCCAGGCTGGTGTCGCAGACCGTCGGCGGAGACTTTCCCGAGGGCGCGCCGCTGATCGTCCGCTTCCTCTGGGCCGCCCGGTGGAAGATCGGTGCCGTGCTCCGCCTCGACCGCCCGAAGTCCGGCATCGGCGCGCGCGTGCCCTCGCTCAAGGAGCGGATGCCGGACGACCTGCGGGCCGCCCCGAAGGGGCCGGAGTCCGCCGACTTCCCCTTCACTTCGCTGTACCTGCTCAAGGACGAATGGGCGGCGGAGCTGGCCAACAGGACCGTGCACACGGTCATGCACCTGAGCTGGGTCCCGGACGGCTCAGGCGGGTACCGCGGGCAGATGGCGGTCCTGGTGAAGCCGAACGGCTGGTTCGGCGCCGCCTACATGGCCGCGATCAAGCCGTTCCGGTACCTGATCGTGTACCCCGCGCTGATGCGGGCCATCGAGCGCGGGTGGCGCAAGCCGGGCGCCGGGGGACGGTCACCGGCGCGTACGCCTCGGCCGTGAGGCGAGCGCCGCGCTCAGGCCGCCATCGCCAGCGGCCTGGCCACCGCCACCACCCGTCCGTCCGGCAGCAGTTCGCCGGTGTCGTCGAAGACGATGGTGCCGTTGCACAGCAGGCTCCAGCCCTGTTCCGGGTGGGCTGAGGTGATGCGGGCCGCGAGGTGGTCGGGGCTGTCGGCGGGCGGGCACGAGGGCTGGTGGGCGCACATGGTGTACCTCCGGGTGGGGGTCGCGAACCTTGTGCGCGGCCCGGTCTTTTCTCGGTTTCTGCTTGTGTGGGTGAAGACTCCGCAGAAGCCCTCAACTCATCGCTCGGAGAGGCTACTTGTGACATCAGGCGGGGAGGAAACCGGCCCGGAAGTGCGCCAGGAGTGTGGTACGTGACGTGGCGTCGGCGTCCGTCATGCGGCCCGCCGCCCAGAGGAAGAAGTCGTCTCCCTCCGCGTCGATCCAGTCGTACGTCGGGTCGAAGGGGCCGGGATCCGGTGCGGGGTAGAGGAGTTCGAGGTCCGTCCCCCGCGCACCCTCGACCGTGAAGCGCCGGGTTCCGTTCGGTCCCGGCGACTGATGGACCGTCACCGTGGCGCAGTCCCAGCGGCGTCGTCCGTACTGGAGCCAGATGGCCGGTTCGCCGTCGGACGGGTCGGCGTACAGCGCCGCTGCCGCCTCCCCGCCCGCGTGGACGAAGCCGTGGCAGCGGCCGGACGCGGGGGAGAGAAGACCCGTTCGGGCATCGAGGTCCCACGTCCGGCCGTGGCGGTCGTAATCCTGAAGCAGCATGGAGGTCAGACGCGCGGCGGGATGCCGAGTTCCTGGTCGACGGCGGCGCTGGTGCGGGTCGCCGCCTCGATGACCTTCGCCCAGCTGCCGTACTTGGCGAACTGCTGGTCCGCGGTCGGGCCCAGCGGGTTGCCGTACTTCTTCATGTTCCGCGCCTCCAAGGCCTGTACCGCTTCGGGGGACATCCCGGCGCGGGTGATGTCCTTGGCCTCGTTGCGCATGTCGACGAGGACGCGGGCGATCTCCTCGTCGGAGCGGCCCTCCTCGTGCATACGGTCCGCCACGCGCTCCATGGTGTCCAGCAGCCGGTGGTAGCGCAGCCGCACCTCGCGCGCCTGCTCGCGCTCCTCCGGGCTCATCTGCCGGATCAGGCAGACGGCGGCGTCCTTGCTGGTGCACGGCTCGTCGGGTGCGGGCGGCGGAGCCAGCAGTGTGGTGGCGGACGGTGCGTGGCGCACCAGTGCGTCCGCGTGGGCGTGGGCCGGGGCGAGCAGGGTGCCGCTGAGGGTGGTGAGCAGGGGGAGCAGGAAGAGGACCACGAGGCGGGGGAGGATCCGCTGGGAGGTCCGGGGGGTCCGCTTCGTGGTCGGGAGGGCGGGTGTGGCGGGTACGGCGGAAGCGGCCATGGGACGGGCACGCACGTAAGGACTCTCCTTCGCTTGGGAGTTGGGGCGAAGGGGACATTACGGCTCGATAACGGCCGCGGACGGCCGCGCTCGCGGCGCGTACGGGTGACGTGCCCGATGCGCAGGCAGCCGCCGCCTCACCGCACGGCGACCGCCTCACCGGTGGCCGGCGGCCGCAGGCTCAGCGCGTGCAGCGCCAACTGCATCTCGAACTGCGCCACCGGATCGTGCAGCCGGTCGCCGAACACCTCGTCCAGCTGTCGCAGGCGGTAGCGGACCGTCTGCGGGTGCACTGCGAGGCGCGTGGCCACCTCGCTCGCGTTGTGCCCGCACCGCAGCCAGCACAGCAGGGTCTCGGCGAGGCGCTCCCGCTGCGGCGAACGCACCTCCTTGAGTGGCAGCAGATGCCGCTGCGCGAGCGCGTCGATCAGCGCCTCGTCGTGGAAGAGCACCAGCGTCGCCAGATGGTCGGCGCAGTGCAGCAGGCCCGCGCGGGGCAGGATGCCGCGCCGGGACAGCTCAAGGGCGTCGAGCGCCCAGCGCAGCGAGCGCGCGCCCTCGTGCAGCGCGACCGTGGGTCCGATCACCGCGCGCAGGCCCTGGAGCGCGGCGGCGATCGAGCGGGCCCGCCCCGGGCCCTCCGGGTCGGGCACCACGATGCAGCCGGGCTGTTCCGAGAAGCGCGCGAGGAACTCCGGCGGCACGATGGGCCGGATGGTCTCCGGGGTGAGGGCGTGGTCGATGACGACGACGGCCACCTCGCGCGGGATGGGCCACTGTGCGGTCTGCGCGAGATCGGCGATGGCCTCCGCCGACGCGGGAGGATCGGCGGTCAGCAGATCGATGAGGCGGGCCCGGCGCTGCTGCAGCTCGCCCGCCGCGTGCAGCCTGGCCTCGGTGTAGCCCGCGGTCGTCGCCGCCGCCATCTCGTCCAGGTGCAGGAACAGTGCCTCGCCGAAGGCCGCGAGGACGTGCCGGGGCAGCAGGTCGGCGTCGACCAGGGCGTTGACCCGGCGCCAGGTGACGCGCGCGCCCAGGCGCAGCGCCGACTGGAAGGAGTCCAGGCTGCGGCCCTCGTCCGCCTCGCCCCTGCCGATGTTCTGGTACGTGGCCTTCACCGACTCCCAGTCGGTGTCCGGGTGCGCCATCCGGGCCAGGAACCCCTCGAGGGCCTGCTCCACACCCCGGTTCACGACGTGCATGTACGTGTCGTCGGTCGGGCGTGCGTACTCCGGTATCTCCGTGCGGATGGCCCGCACCACCTCCGATGTGATGTCGTCGAGGAACGGTCTCACGTGATCGTGGAGGCCCGAGGGAAAGGCTCTGAACGCGGCGGACGACTCCTCGGCCGGGGTGCCCGCGGACGCGGGTGCGCCTGCCGGGGGTATACCGGCGGGCAGTGCCGAACCGTTCACCATGGGGTGCTCCCTCTGCGCGCGGGGGACAAAGGTTTGGTGAAGATACCGCCGGGGGTACGTGGCGGCCCGTCAAGGACGGACAGACATGATGCTGCCTCTCGTCACCCGGGTGACAAGAGGCAGCGCGTGCGAACTCGGTCACGGAAGCAGGCAGTTGCCCAACTCCGGCTTGCCCTCGAAGCGGTCGCCGAGCCACTTGACCGCGTCGTCCTTCGCGAGTTGATCAGTCGTCAGGTGCTCGCCCGGATAGACCTTCCACTGGGTGGTGATGTTCGCCTCGCAGTACGCCTTGCGCGTCGCGTCCTCGGTCTCGACCGGGATGACTTCCTCCAGAGCGCCGCGGTACTGAAGGACGGGGAAGTCGATCTCGTACGTGGCGCCGGAGCCCGCGCGGCCGATGCCGACGCCGAGCTTCTGCGCGTCGACGACCTCGCCCCACGTCCTGCCGTCCGTGCCCTTGAGCGCGTAGAGCTGTTCGAAGCTCAGCCGGTCCTTGGTGTTGTCCTCGATCCTCTGGCCCGCGAGGGCCGAGATCGTCCCGGCCAGACAGTGCGACCTGGCCTTCTCAAGGGTCTCCTCGCCCTGGTCGTTCATCAGCTCGTCGAACGGCATCCGGGGATGCGCGGAGGACAGGCCGAGCACGGCGTCGACCATGAAACCCGCGAACGGGCCGCCGTTGAGCGCCTTGGCGACCACCTTCAGATCGCCCGGCACACCGCCGGACGCGTCGCCGACGACGTCGAGCTCAGGAGCGTACGAAGCCGCGAGCTGCGCCGCCCACAGGCTGGCCGCACCGCCTTCGGAGTAGCCCCACAGGCCGACCTTCGTCTTCGGGTCGAGGCCGCTGCCGGGGATCTCGGGCGCGCTGCGCGCGATGTCGAGCAGCGCGTGACCGGCGTCGGCGCCGGAGACGTACGGATGGGTCTGGCCGTCGAGGTAGCCCGCTCCGTCCGTCGCGGCGACGGCGTATCCGGCCTTCAGGAGCGCCGCGACGTTCTCGCCCTCGTACTCGTCCTGGAACGCGCCCGCGAGCTGCTTGGAGAACGCGCACTGCGAACCGAGCCCCAGCGTCCCGGGGTTGAAGGCCACGACGGGACGGCTGCCGCGTCCCTTCCACTCCGCGTCCGGCACGGCGACGGTGCCGGAGACCGCGACCGCCCTGCCCGCGTTGTCCTTCGAGCTGTACTGCACCTTCCAGGCGTGCATCGGGATGTCGCCCGGCACGTGGGGGAGTTCGGTGGCCCGGCAGGCGATGACGCTGCCGGGGTCGCTCGGCACGCCGCCGGGCACCTGGTAGATCCGCTCGTCCGGGGCGTCGCACGCCGCCGAGGCGTCCGGGGTCGCGGCGGCGCCCGCGGTCAGGGTCGGCACGCCGAGGCCCAGGCCCGCCAGGGCGACGGCCGCGGTCAGCGCGAGCAGCCTCGTCTTCCGTTTCGCTCTTGGCGTGCGCACGGGTGCTCCTTCGGTTCGAGGGGGGCCTTCGAGGGGGGACCTTCGAGGGGAATCGCTGTGCACGCCGTGAAGTTACGGAGCAGTAACCAGGCGTTGATAGTCAGTGGAACCACAGCCCGCCGCGCCGGAACTGTGCGTGGGGCACAAGTGACGACCCGCCCTCCTGCGCCACGATCAGCTCATGACCGAGCCACACGTGACGGCCGCCCGGGAACCACGACCGTGGCTCCGCTTCTACGCCGCCGGGGTACCGCACCGTCTTCAGGTCCCCGACGTCACGCTCCCCGGCCTGCTCGACGCGGCGGCCCGGCGCCACGGCGGCCGGTCCGGCCTCCCGGGGCTGCACCGAGCAGTGGGCGTATGCGCCGAAAGGCTGCGGACGCTGGGCGTCCGGCACGGCGACCGGGTGGCGCTTGTCCTGCCCAACTGCCCGTGGTTCGCGGTGGCGTGGCATGCGGTGCTGCGGCTCGGAGCCGTCGTGGTGGCCGTCGACCCCGAGGCGTCCCCGCGGGCGCTGAGGCATCAACTGGCCCATTCGGGCGCGGTGTTGGTGATGGCCGCCGACTCCGCGGGGGAGCGGCTCGACGCGGTGCGTGGCGACACGTGTGTACGGGGCGTCGTCGCCGTCCCGGTCGGTGGGGAGTGGCCGGGGCGAGGCCGTATACGGAAGCCGGTCCGGATCAAGCGGGACCGGTCCCGGCCGGGCGGTGGCGGGCCCGAGCCGGGCGATCTGGCCGTCCTCGCGTACGCCACCGCCGACGGCCCCGCGGCGATACTCACACACGCGAACCTGGTCGCGGCGGCCCATCAACTGGCCCTGTGGCACCCGCAGTTGCGTGAAGGTCAGGAGACCGCTCTCGCCGTCACACCCCTGTGGCGCCCGCACGGGATGCTCTTCGGCCTGACCGCCCCGCTGCTCACCGGTGCGCGTACCGTCCTCCTGCCGACCCCCGAGCCACAGGCCCTCCTGCGCACGGCACGCCGCAGGAGGGCGACCCTCCTGGCGGCCGACCCCGCCGACTGCCGGCGCCTTCTCCAGCGCCCCGCTCACGAGCTTGAGGCCCTCGCCACCGTGCGGACCTGGCTGACCGAGACGCTGGACGCCGGGACCGCCGACCGGATCCGCGACTCCGTCGACGCGGTGCTCGTCGAGGGCTACGGCATCCCGGAGGCCTCCGGCGCCGTCCTCGCCAACCCGCGCGGCGCCAATGCCCGCCCCGGCACGTCCGGCCTGCCCCTGCCCGGCACCGAGGTCCGCATCGGTCAGGAGGGTGCTCCGGAGGTCGCGCTGCCGCCGGGGCACGCCGGTGAACTCCTGGTGCGGGGGCCGCAGGTGTGCGCGGGCTACTGGGGCGACCCCGCGGCGACGTGGCGGCGGCTGCTGCCGGGCGGGTGGCTGCGTACGGGCACCCTCGCGGTACTGGGTCCGGACGGCTTCGCGACCGTCATCGGCGATATCGGCGACATCGGCAGCACTGGCTTCATGGGCAGCACTGGCGACATCGGCAACAGCGGCGCCACCCGGGGCTTCGCGTCACACCCCGTCCAGGAACGCCCCCGTCCGTGACGCGCTCGCCCGCGCGATCTCCTTCGGTGTGCCCTCGGCCACGATCTCGCCGCCCGCCGCGCCGCCTTCGGGACCCAGGTCGACGACCCAGTCCGCGGCGCGGACGACGTCGAGGTTGTGCTCGATGGTGATGACGGTGTTGCCCGCGTCGACCAGGCGCTGGAGGACGCCGAGCAGGCGCGCCGTGTCGGCGGCGTGCAGGCCGGTCGTGGGTTCGTCCAGGAGGTACAGGGTGCGCCCGGTGGCGCGGCGTCCCAACTCCTTCGCGAGCTTGACGCGTTGCGCCTCGCCGCCGGAGAGCGTGGTGGCCGGCTGGCCCAGCTGGAGGTAGCCGAGGCCGACGTCGGACATCCGCTGGAGCCGCGTCGCCGCCCCCGGCACGGCGGCGAACACCGCCAGCGCCTCGTCGACGGTCATGGCGAGGACCTGCGCGATGTCGTGACCGCCGTACCGCGCGGCCAGTACATCGGGCCTGAAGCGACGGCCGCGGCAGGCGGGGCAGCGCACCTCCACATCGGGCAGGAAGTGCATCTGCGCCGTCAGCACACCCGCGCCCGTGCACCGTTCGCAGCGGCCACCCGCCACGTTGAAGGAGAAGTGCCCTGCGGTGAGGCCCCGTTGGCGTGCGTCGGTGCTCGCGGCGAACGCCTCGCGGATCGGCGTGAAGGCATCGGAGTACGTCGCCGCGTTCGACCGCGGTACCCGGCTGATCGCCTGCTGGTCGATGGTCACGACCTTGTCGATGTGCTGCCAGCCCTCGATGCCGTCGTGGGCGCCCGGCGCGTCGCCCGCACCGTGGAAACGCTGCCGTGCGGCACGCCCCAGGATGTCGAGCACCAGGGACGACTTGCCCGAGCCCGAGGGGCCGCTCACCGCGACGAGCCGGCCGAGCGGCAGTCGCGCCGTGACGTTCTTGAGGTTGTGCGCCCGTGCCCCTCGGATGACCAGCTCGGCTCCGGACGCGGGCGCCCGGAGCGCGGGAAGCGGCATCGCGAGGCGCCCGGACAGATAGTCGCCGGTGACCGAACCGGTGGTCGCCGCCACCTCGTCCGGCGAACCCGCGGCCACGATGTGCCCGCCCTCGCGGCCCGCTCCGGGGCCGACGTCGACGACGTGGTCGGCCGCGCGCAGCACATCGAGGTCGTGTTCGATGACCAGGACCGTGTTGCCCAGGTCGCGCAGGCGGCGCAGGACGTCGATCAGGCGGGCGGTGTCCGCGGGGTGCAGGCCGATGGTCGGTTCGTCCAGGACGTACAGCACTCCGGTGAGTCCGGAACCGAGCAGCGCCGACAGGCGAAGGCGCTGGGTCTCGCCCGCCGACAGACTGGGCGTGGCACGCTCCAGGGTCAGATAGCCGACGCCGACGTCGACCAGGCGGCGCACGCGCTCGCGCAGATCGTCCACGATCGGCTCGGTCACCTGCCATGCCTCGCCGTCCGTGACGTGCGCCCGCAGTCCGTCGATCCACCCGGCGAGTTCGTCGAGGGGCAGGCGTGAGGCGTCGACGATGGTCAGTCCGGCGACGGTGACCCGTCGGGACTCCGGACGAAGGCGGGTGCCCTCGCAGTCCGGGCAGACGTCGTTGACGAGGAACTTCTCCGCCTTCTCGCGGTAGGCGTCGTCGTCGATGCGCTCGGCGTAGCGCCGCAGCATGTTCGTGACCACGCCCTCGAAACGGCCGCGGGCTACCGTCGACGGCGGTGCGGCATCGGGGAAGTGGCGGCGAAACTGCTCGCTCTCCACACCGTGTAGGAGCAAGTCCCTTTGTGGTGCGCCCAGTTCATGTACGGGCATCTCCGCGTCGAAGGCGAAGCCGTAGTGCTCGCCGGCGGCGCGCAGGATCGGGATGTTGCGCGCGGTCAGGACGGGGAGCCAGCCGAGCACGGCGCCGCCGGAGACGCTCAGACCGTCGTCGACCAGGCGCTTCACATCGGCTTGGAAGACGGTGCCGATGCCGGTGCAGGTCACGCAGGCACCGGCGGGTTTGTTGAAGGAGAAGGTCCCCATCACCATGCCCGGGACCGGCGTCCCGCAGTGCGGGCAGGGGAGTGCGGGCTGTTCGTCGTCCGGCGACGCGCCCTCGGTGCCCTCGGCGGGTCCGGCGCCTGACGGCTCGTCGTCCCAGAGGTCGTCGCCGCTCACGCGGTACGCGGGCGGGACATCCTGCCCGCATGCCGGACACGGGCGGTGGCCGATGCGCGCCCACAGCAGACGCAGATACGTGAAGACCTCGGTGACCGTGCCGACCGTCGACCGGGGGCTGCGGTTGGTCAGATGCTGGTCGACGCTGATCGACGGCGAGAGGCCGGTGATCGAGTCGACCGCGGGCTTGCTGACGAAGGTGGTGACCAGGCCGAGCGACTCCAGATACTGCCGCTGACCCTCCCGGTGCAGGGTGTCGAAGGCGATCGTGGACTTGCCGGAGCCGGAGAGCCCGGTCAGGACGACGAGCTGGTTCTTGGGGATGGCGAGCGAGACGTTCTTGAGGTTGTGAAGGCGCGCGCCCTTGATGCGGATCGAATCGGTGGTGGCGATGCTGGCATCCATGGCTTCAAGTGTTCCATTGAAGTGCTAGTTGGGACTTTTTCGAAAGCATGGGCTGCAAGAGAGGCATCTGGGAGCGGATAACCTTCAACTCGGGGGTTCATCAGCAGTCAGGAGAGGTCCTTCATGAGCCGAGCCGAGACGGCACTGCGTCCCGTCGATCTGGCCCGCGCGGCCGGCATCTCCACCCAGCAGATCCGCAACTACGCCGACGCGGGCATCCTGCCGCCCACCCGGCGCACGCCCGCCGGATACCGCAGGTTCGGCACCCGCCACCGCGACGCCCTGCTCACCTATCGCGCGCTCGTCCCGGGCTACGGCCTCGACACCGCCCAGGCGATCATGCGGGCCGTCCACGCGGGCGACGTGCCGCTGGCGCTCGCCCTCGTCGACGCCGGGCACGCCGCACTGCACGAACAGCGGCTCTCCCTGCGGGCCGCGGGCGAGGCGCTCGAAGCCGTTGCGAAGGAGCCCCCTGACAACGCGCCGCAGACCTCCTCGCCACCGCGCCTGCGCATCGGCGAGGTGGCCGCCCGCCTCGGTGTGCGCACCTCGGCGCTGCGGGTGTGGGAGTCGGCGGGCCTCCTGGCGCCCCAGCGCGAACCGGTCACCCACTACCGCTGGTTCAGCCCGGCCGACGTACGCGACGCCCGCATCGTCAGCATCCTCCGGCAGGGCCACTACCCCCTGCCCCAGATCCAGGCCGTCCTCGACGGCCTGCGCGAGACGGGCAGCCCCGACGCGCTGCGGGCGGCCATCGCGCAGCGCCTCGCGGGCGTCGCCGCGCGCGCGACCGCCATGCTGGCGGCGTCCGGCCGACTCCATCAGTACGTCACGGACACACCGGACCAGCAGGAGGAGTGAGGAGTACGTCACTGGCGCACCGGGCGGCGGGGCGTCCGCTTGACCCCGGGAGGCGCCCCCGGACGCCGGTGCCGCGCCGGACGCCGCAGCGTGACGGCGGTGACCACGGCCCCCAACAGGACGCAGAGCGCCGCCAGTTGAAGTCCCGTGTCGTAGCCGTCGAGGAAGGCGCTGCGCGGATCGGCGCCGTCCCGCAGTGCCGTGCGTTCCGTGCGGGTCAGGACCACGCCGACCAGGACGACCCCGAACACCCCGGAGATCTCACGGGCCGCGCTGACGAGCCCCGAAGCCATGCCGGTGCGCGTCGCGGGGACGTCGGCGACGGAACGCACGGTCAGCGGAGTGGTCAGGGCGGAGCCCGCGCCGATCAGGAGCAGCCCCGGCTGCAGATCCCCGTACTGCGCGTGCAGCCCCGTCCCCGACACCCACACGAGCCCGCCCGCGACAAGGACGAGACCCCCGGCGATGGACCAGTGCGCCCCCACCGCCTTCGCCGCACGTTCGGCGAACGGCGTCGTCACGAGCAGCGCACCGGCCAGCGGCAGAAAGGCGAGACCCGCCTTGGTGGGCGAGAAGCCGAGCACGCGCTGGAGGTAGAGCGCGGTGAAGAAGAACACGCCGTTGACGCCGATGCCCCACAGCACCTGCGCCGCCGCACCGCCGCTCAATGAACGGTTGCGCAGCAGCCGCAGATCCACCAGCGGCAGAAAGGTCCGCGACTCGACGACGAGGAACGCGATCCCGGTGGCCGCCGAAAGCCAGAGGCAGAGCGGCACGGGTGGCGTGCTGAAGCTGTGCTCCCCGCCCCTGACCAGGCCGTATGTGAGGAGGAAGAGCGAGGTCGTGGACAGCGCCACGCCCGGCAGGTCCAGGAGCGGCAGCAGGCCGTGCCGTACGCGGTCGACGGCCCGCGGGACAGCGGGCACCAGGAGCAGGGCGAGGATGCCGAAGGGGACGTTGAGCAGGAACACCCAGCTCCAGTCCCACCGTTCGGTGACGAACCCGCCCACCACGGGACCGAGCGCGAGTGCGACCGCGAGCGCCGCCGTCCACAGGCCGACCGCCATGGCGCGCCTGCGGGCGGGCAGATCGGCGGCGACCACCGCGAGCGAGGCCGGGATGACGAGCGCCGCCCCCACGCCCTGCACCGTGCGCGCCGCGATGAGTGTTCCGCCGCTGTCGGCGAGGGCGGCCGCCAGCGAGGCCGCGGTGAAGATGACGATCCCCGCCGCGAGAACGACCCGTCGGCCGAGCAGATCCGTGAGCCTGCCCCCGGCCGGAAGGAGCGAGCCGAAGCTCAGTACGTAGCTGGTGGCCACCCACTCCAAGTCGGCTACCGTCAGGCCGAGTTCGCGCTGAACCGTCGGCAGGGCGACGTTGATGACGGTGTTGTCAAGCGTCGTGATGAAGCCGGCCAGGGCGAGCATCGCCAGCAGCGCGATCAGCCTGCCCCGGCCCACGTGCGGCTCCCCTCGGTCGCGATGCGGTTCCGCTGCCGGATTCTCCGGGGCCCCGACAGGTCGCCGCTGCTGCCCATGGCGCCGAATCCAGGGCCATGGCTTATCAGCCGAGTGACAGAGCGTGTCAGACGATCTGTCAGCAACCCGTCTTACTCACGGGTCACATCCGGGCGGAACCTGGTGCACCGCTCGTCCCGGTCCCCGCGCTGTCCAGATGGAGCCGCCATGTTCAGCCCGCCGTCCCCTCAGTTGCCCGAAGGTCCGCTGCTGACCGACCACTTGGCGCACTGGGCCGCGCACCGCCCGCACCAACGCGCCTTCACCTACGTGGAGTTCCCCGAGCCCTCCTCGCCCGGCCTGCATCACACCCTCGGCTGGCAGGGTCTCGACGTCCGTGCCCGCGCGACCGCCGCAAGGATCGCCGCGGTCGCGGGCCCCGGTGAGCGGGCGGCCCTGCTGCTCCCGCAGGGCCTCGACTACACGGCGGCGTTCCTCGGCTGTCTCTACGCGGGAGTGATCGCGGTACCGCTCTTCAGCCCTGAACTACCGGGCCACGAGGGCAGGTTGGCTGCCGTACTCGCCGACTGCGAGCCCGCGTGCGTACTGGCCGATGCGGGCACAGCCGCCGGGGTCGGGCGCTTCATGGCCGAGCAGGGGCTGCCGTCCGTGCCGGTGGTCCCGGTGGACCGGGCGAGCGTGGAACGGCCGGGCGTGGAACGACCGGGCGCGACGCCCGCCATCGCCCTTCCGGAACGCATCGAACCGGACGACATCGCCTACCTCCAGTACACGTCGGGCTCCACGCGCAGCCCCGCGGGCGTCGTGATCAGCCACGCCAACGTGGTGGCCAACGCCCGTCAGGCCATCGAGGCCTTCGCGGCCGACGCGGCGAGCAGCACGACGGTCGGCTGGCTGCCGCTCTTCCACGACATGGGCCTCGTCCTGAGCGTGGCAGCGCCCGTCGTCGGCGGCTTCCCCTCGGCCCTCATGGACCCGGTGGCCTTCCTGGAGCACCCGGTGCGCTGGCTGCGGCTGCTCGCCGCCTACCCCGGCACGATCAGCGCGGCCCCCAACTTCGCGTACGACTACTGCGCGAGCAGGATCGACAGGGAGGAGGCCGCCGAGCTGCGCCTCGACCGCGTCAAGGTGCTCATCAACGGCAGCGAACCCGTGCGCCCCGGCACCGTCGACCGCTTCCGCGACGCGTTCGCCGACGCGGGCCTTGCGCCCGCGGCCCACTGTCCGGCGTACGGCCTCGCCGAGGCCACCGTGTTCGTCACGACCGACACCTTCGCCGAACCCCCCACGGTCCTCGCGTGCGATCCACTGGCCCTGTCCGAAGGGCGGCTCGACGTAAGGGAGTTGACGACCCCGGAAGCGACCCACCTGGTCGCCTGCGGCACCCCGGCAGGGCAGGAGCTGCGCATCGCCGACCCGGCGACCGGCGCTGCACTGGATCCGGGCGAGGTCGGCGAGATCCAGCTGCGCGGTCCCAACATCGGCCTCTGCTACTGGAAGCGCAACGGCCTCTCCGAGGAGGTGTTCGGCTTCCGTCCACCCGATGCCACAGGCCACGACGGCGAGGCGGGATGGCTGCGCACGGGGGACCTCGGCGCGCTCCACGAAGGCCTGCTGTACATCACCGGGCGGCTCAAGGACCTGATCATCGTGGACGGCCGCAACCACTACCCCCAGGACATCGAGGAGACCGTGCAGTCGGCCGTCGACCTCGTGCGCCGCGACCGGCTCGCCGCGTTCCGCGTGCCCTGGACGGGGACGGAGAGCGACGTCCTGGTCGTGGTCGCCGAGCACCGGCGCGGTGCGCGCCCCACCGAACAGGACCTGCTCGCCGCCCTGCGCACCGCCACGGCCGCCGTCTCCGCCCGGCACGGACTGCGCCTCGCCGAACTCCTCCTCGTCCCGCCGGGCTCGCTGCCCAGGACAAGCAGCGGCAAGGTCGCCAGAGCCGCGGGCCGGGCGCGCTATCTGCTCGGCGCCTTCGGCGAGGGGGGCCGGGGCGGCGCGGAGGGCACGCGATGAGGGACGTGGGCCACGCGGAGGTCCGGGCCGCGATCGTCGAGAGCCTGAGCACCTGGTACGGCCTCACCGCCGAGGAGATCGCCGACGACCGTCCGCTGGCGGAGCTGGGGCTCACCTCCCGTGACGCGGTCGTCCTCACGGCACGCCTCGGCGAACTCGTGGGTACCCGGCTGCCCGCGACGCTGCTCTGGGAGGCGTCGACGATCGGCGCGCTCGCACAGCGGGTGGCGCGCGGCGAACCGGAGCACGGCGGTTCGCCGTCCGAGGCGGGCGTCCCCAACTCCCTTTCCGAAGCAGGCGATACGCCGGTCGCGGTCATCGGCGTCGGCTGCCGCCTGCCCGGCGGAGCCAATTCACCCGCCGCCTTCTGGCGGCTCCTGAGCGAGGGCCGCGACGCCGTGGGCGCCGTCGGCGACGACCGCTGGGCGGCCTTCGTGCGGGAGGGGAAGAGCCTGCCGGAGGACATCAGCAGGCACGGCGGGTTCCTCGGGGACGGGGGCATCGACGGCGTGGCGGGGTTCGACGCCGAGTTCTTCGGCATCGGCGCGGACGAGGCCACCGCCATGGATCCGCAGCAGCGCATGCTTCTCGAGGTGGTCCGCGAGGCCGTCGACCACGCGGCGCTGCCCGCGCCGTCCCTCGCGGGCACCCGTACCGGAGTCTTCGTGGGCATCAGCGGCAACGAATACGCCCATCTCACCACCGCGGACCCGGAGTCGATCGGCGCCTGGACCTCACCGGGCGCGGCCCTGAGCATCGCCGCGAACCGCCTCTCCTACCTCATGGACCTGCGCGGCCCGAGCATGGCGGTCGACACGGCGTGCTCCTCCTCGCTCGTCGCCGTGCACCACGCGGTCCGCAGTCTCGGGGCGGGGGAGAGCGACATGGCGCTCGCCGCCGGGGTGAACCTCCTCCTTTCCCCCGCGGTGACCCTCGGCTTCCAGCGGGCGGGCGCGCTGGCCGCCGACGGCAGGTGCAAGGCCTTCGACGCGTCCGCCGACGGCATGGTGCGCGGCGAGGGCTGCGGCGTCGTCGTCCTCAAGCGCCTCGCGGACGCGGAGCGCGACGGCGACCGCGTCCTCGCGGTCATCGAGTCCACCGCGGTCAATTCGGACGGCCGCTCGAACGGCCTCACGGCGCCGAGCGCGCAGGCCCAGCGCGCGCTCCTGGAGCAGTGCCATGCCGCCGGGCCCGAGACCGTGGACTACATCGAGGCACACGGCACGGGCACAGCCCTGGGCGACCCCATCGAGGTGTCCGCGCTCTCGTCCGCGCTCGGCGCGGGGCGTGGGCGGGCCGCGGACCAGCCGCTGCTCATCGGCTCGGTGAAGACGAACATCGGCCACCTGGAAGCGGCGGCGGGCATCGCGGGCCTCATCAAGACGGTCCTGTCCCTGCACCACGACGAGATACCGCCCCACCTGCACTTCACCGCACCGGGCCCGCACGCCGACCTCGACGCACTGGGCCTGCGCGTCGTCACGGGCCCCGAGCCGTGGCCCCGCTACTCGGGCACCGCACGGGCGGGAGTCTCGGCGTTCGGCTTCGGAGGCACGAACGCGCACGTGGTCCTTGCGGAACACCGCGTGCCGCGCGGCGCCCGCCCCACGGTCACCGGCCCCGCCGTCGCCCTGCTCGACGGGGTCACCGAGGACCGCGTACGCGCGTACGCGGGTGAGTTGGCCCAGTGGCTGACGGAACCGGACAGCCGCTCCGTCCGCCCGGCGGACCTGGCCAGGACACTGGCGGGCCGCGCGGGACGGGGCCGGCACAGGGCGGCGGTCGTCGCCCGCGACCGGGAGGAGCTGACCACGGCGCTGGACCGCCTGGCAGGGCGTGAGCCCGATGGGCGGGTGGTGGTCGGTGCGCCCGTGTCCGGGGACGGTCCCGGGGCGGTGTGGGTGTTCTCCGGGTACGGGTCGCAGTGGCCCGGAATGGGCAGCCAACTCCTCTCCGCGGAGCCGGAGTTCGCTGCCGCCGTCGACCGTCTGGAGCCGCTGCTGCACGAGCAGGCAGGTGTGTCCTTAAGGGACTGCATGGATCCTGGCGCCGATCTGACCTCGCCCGCCGTAGTCATGCCCGCCCTGTACGGGATGCAGGTCGCCCTCGCCGCGCTGTGGAAGTCGTACGGCTTCGAGCCCGCGGCCGTGATCGGCCACTCCATGGGGGAGATCGCCGCGGCCGTCGCCTGCGGCGCGCTCGACGAAGCCACCGGAGCGCGGGTCGTCGCGGTCCGTTCGCGGCTTCTCGCCGGGCTCACGGGCGGTGCCATGGCCGTGGTGGATCTCCCCGGCGAGCGCATCGCGGCCCTGGCTGCCGACTTCCGCACGCTCCAGGTCGCCGTCCACGCGTCCCCCGCGCAGAGCGTGGTCACCGGCTCCGCCGACGACGTGCGCTCACTCGTCGACCACGTCACCAAGGAGGGCGGCTTCGCCCGCTCCCTGCGCGTCACCGGCGCCGGGCACTCGCCCGATGTCGACCCGCTGCTCGCCGAGTTCGCCCGGGAGCTCGGCGCCGTGCGGCACGCGCGGCCCGGCTGCCGCCGCTACTCCACCGTCCTGGCCGATCCGCGCGACCCCGCGCCCTGCGATGCCGACTACTGGGTGGCCAATCTGCGGCGCCCCGTCCGCTTCCGGCAGGCGGTGCGTGCCGCCGCGGACGACGGCCACCGCGTGTTCGTCGAAGTGGCCCCGCATCCCACGCAGTTGCTTCCGCTGACCGAGACGCTGCGGGACGCGGACGTGGACGGCTCGCTGATTCTGCCGACCCAGCGCCGCGACACGGACGACGCGCTCACCTTCCGTACGTCCCTGGCTGCCCTGCTCGTACGAGGGGTGGGCGGGCTTCCCGAGCCCCGCCGGCTCCTGCATCCAGGGGCGCGCATCGTCGACGTCCCCGCACCGCGCTGGCGTCATCGCCGCTTCTGGGCGGGGGAGGAACCCGGCCCGCACGAGACGCCACGTCACGCCGCGGCCCCGAGCCGCGCCACGGGGCCGCTCGACCGCCTCCGCGGCTGCGTGGCCGAGGTCATGGGCTATACCCCCGACCGTATCGACGCCGACATGCCCCTCACCGACCTGGGCCTCGACTCGCTCACCGCGGCACGCATCCGGATCGCGGTGGAGCGGGAGTTCGGGGTGGAGGTGGAACCGGGGGTGCTGCTGCGGCAGGCGACGCTGAGGGGGGTCGCGGACCTGCTGCCGGAGCGGCAGTCGGCCGAGCGCTCGCGGGGCGGGGGAGCCACGTCCCACGCGGCTGCCCGCGGGGTCGAGCCGCGCCGTCCACGGCCGGGAAGGGGTGGAGCGGCGAAGGGGCCGCTTCGCGTCCTCGCCGACACGGGCGACGGAATCCCTCTCTTCCTGGCCCATGCCGCGGGCGGCACCTCGCAGGTGTACGCACGCCTCGCCGAACGCCTTTCCGGCACCCGCCCCGTCCACGGCTTCGACAGGCTGGCCGTTCCGGAGGATCTGCGGCCCCGCGCGGAGCACTTCGCGGAGCGCATCCGTGAGGAGCACCCAGGCGGCCCGTGGATCGTGGGTGGTTGGTCCTACGGCGGCCTTCTCGCCCAGGAGGCCGCGCGGCTCCTCACGCGGCACGGCACCGTCAGGGCCCTGGTCCTCCTCGACTCCGTGCTGCCCCTGCCCGCGCCCCCGGGCCTGACCCCGCTGGAGGAAGCCCACCGCCGCTACGCCGATTTCGCCGCGTACATAGCGCGCACGTACCGCACCCACCTCTCCCTGCCCTACGAGGAACTGGCGCGCAGGGACGACGCCGAGCAGATCGCCCTCGTCATGAAGCTGCTCGAGCAGGCTGTCGACCTGCCCCACGCCGTCCTCGACCATCAGCGCACCTCGGCCCTCGACCTGCGCAGCGGCGAACGCCACACGCCCGGCCCGTACGCCGGCCGGACCCTCCTCTACCGGGCCTGCGAACCGGCCCCGCACACCGTGCGCGACGCCCGCTACGAACGGGACGACGCAAGCCTCGGCTGGGACGCCCACTGCACCGACCTCACGGTCATCCCCCTGCCGGGGCACCACCTCTCCCTGCTCGACGCCCCGGTCGTGGACACGCTCGCGGAGCTCCTGACCCGCGACCTGCCCCATGCCTGACCCACCTGACCGCTGACCGTCCCTCCTGGAAGAGGACACCCCATGCCGCAGAAGCACCGCAGACCACGCAAGAAGCTGGCCGCACTCGCCGCGGTCACCGCCCTCCTCGCCACCGGCGGCGCCCTGGGCACCACCACCGCCCTGGGGGCACCCGCCGCGTCGCAGGCGGCGGCAAACGCCGCCGAAGGGCCGCGCGTCGTCGGCGAGAAGTGGCTCGACTCCCGCACCGTCGACCTCACCGTCGACTCACCCGCGGTGGGCAGACAGCTTCCCGTACGCGTCATCCTGCCGACCCGGTTCAAGGAGCGGCCTGACCGTACGTGGCCCGTGCTCTACCTCCTCCAGGGAGCCCACGACGACTACACCTCCTGGACCCGCGAGACGGACGTCGAGGAGTTCCTGGCCGACAAGGACGTCATCACCGTGATCCCGGCGTCGGGCCCCACCGGCATCCCCACCGACTGGTGGAACCACGGCAGCCCCACCGCCCCCGACTACGAGACCTTCCAGGTCGAGGAGTTGACGTCTCTCCTGCGTGACACCTACCGCGCGAACGGCACCCGCGCCGTCGCCGGAGTCTCCACCGGCGGCTACGGCGCGATGGCGTTCGCCGCACGGCACCCCGGCACCTTCGGCGCGGCGGCTTCGTACAGCGGTGTCCTGGACACGACGGCCCTCGGCATGCCGACGGTCATGAACGCCATCGTCGCCAGGGAGCTGCAGCTTCCGTCCGCCCTCTGGGGCAGTCCCTTCCTGCACCGCGAGAACTGGAACCGCCACAACCCGGCCGCCCTGGCCGAGCAGCTCGCCGGAACCCGGCTCTACGTCTCCCAGGGCAGCGGCATCCCCAGCAGCGACTTCGGCAATCTCGAAGGGGCGGTCCTCGAGGGCACGCTGTGGGGCCAAGCGCGTGGATTCGCGAGGCAGTTGGACCGCGCCGGTGTCCCGGCGACGGTCCACTTCTACCGCGGCGGCTCGCACGCCTGGCCCTCCTGGCAGCAGGAGTTCAAGGCTTCCTGGCCGACGCTGGCGGCGGGCCTTGGGCTTCCCGCGACGGCGCCCTGACGTCGGCGGCGAGGCGGGCCAGCCGCTGCTCGTCCGGCCACCGCACGGCGCTCGCCCACGAGGCCAGCTCGAAGAGGCGTATCAGCCGGGCGCTGGAGTCGAGCTGGCCGCGCAGCACGCCGTGCCGGGCGGACGTCGGGTCGGCGTGGTGGAGGTTGTGCCAGGACTCGCCGCCGGAGAACGGGGCGAGCCACCACACATTCCCGGAGCGGTCCCGGACCCGGAAGGGCCGGTCCCCGCTGATGTGACAGATCGAGTTGATCGACCAGGTGACGTGATGGAGCAGACCGATGCGCACGAGCCCGGCCCAGAAGAAGGCGGACCAGGCGGCGCCGGAGTCCCAACTCCCCTCGCCCCAGAGGCCTCCGGCCACTGCGGGCGCACCGAACGAGAACAGCACGATCAGCGGCTGCCACCGTGCCACCAGGGCCAGATCGCGGTCGGCGAGGAGGTCGGGGACGTACTTCTGCTGGTTGGTCCTGTCGTTGTTGAACGTCCAGCCGACGTGTGCCCACGCCATGCCCTTGAGCAGCGCGCGCACGGAGGTGCCGAACCGCCAGGGGGAGTGCGGGTCGCCGGGCCGGTCCGCGAACTGGTGGTGGCGCCGGTGATCGGCACACCAGGTGATCGCGTCGCCCTCGACGGCCATGGTCCCGGCCACCGCGAGGGCGATCTTCAGGGGGCGGGCGGCCTTGAACGCCTTGTGCGTGAACAGGCGGTGGTAGCCGATGGTGATGCCGTGCACGGCGACGGCGTACATCACCGCGCCGATCACCAGATCGTGCCAGGTGACGCCCCAGCCCCACAGCACGGTGCTCTCTTCTGCCATGGGTTCTCTCACCTACTCGGAAAGTGATGAACAGACCTTGCCCCATTGGACAGTTGTGCCGAAGGAGGAACGTCATGGATGTGCTCGCAGAGGCAGTTGTCGCGGGAGCCGGAGCGGACGAACTGCGCCGGCTTCCCTTACCCGATGAATTCACCGCCGCGCATCTGCGGAGGGAGGATGTGGAGAGTTTTGTGGGGGTGGTGGACAAAGACGTCCGAAAAACACTCCACGTGGGTTCCGTGCCGATGCCGGAACTCGCCCCGGACGAAGTCCTGGTGGCCGTGATGGCGAGCGGGATAAATTACAACACGGTGTGGTCGGCGATGTTCGAGCCGATATCCACGTTCTCCTTTCTGCGGCACTTCGGCGCGAAAGGCGGCTGGGCCGCGCGGCACGATCAGCCGTATCACGTGGTCGGTTCGGACGCGGCGGGCGTCGTCGTCCGTACGGGCGCCGGGGTGCGCCGCTGGAGCATCGGCGACGAGGTCGTGGTCACCCCCGCCTACGTCGACGACGAGGAACCGGCGACCCACGCCGACGGCATGCTCGGCGACTCCCAGCTTGCCTGGGGCTTCGAGACCAACTTCGGCGGCCTCGCCCACTACTGCGTGGCCCGCGCCAATCAACTCCTCCCCAAATCAGACCAGTTGACCTGGGAGGAAGCGGCCGGCAACCCACTGTGCGCGGGTACCGCCTACCGCATGCTGGTCAGCGACCGCGGCGCGCGGATGACGCAGGGCGACATCGTGCTGATCTGGGGCGCGGCGGGCGGCCTCGGCGCGTACGCCGCGCAGCTCGTACGCAACGGCGGCGGCATCGCGGTGGGCGTGGTCGGCACTGAGGAGAAGGCGGAGCGCGCCCGTGCCTTCGGCTGCCACGCGGTCATCAACCGCGCCGAGATCGGCCTGACCGGCAGCGCTCCGGCCGACCCGGCGGCGGTCGGCAAGAAGCTGGGCAAGCGGATCCGTGCCGCGGTGGGGGAGGACCCGCACATTGTGTTCGAGCACGTCGGCCGGGCGACCTTCGGGGTCTCCGTCTTCGTGGTCCGCCGGGGCGGCACCGTCGTCACCTGCGGATCGAGCACCGGCTATCTCCACGAGTTCGACAACCGCTACCTCTGGATGCGCCTCAAGCGCGTCATCGGCAGCCACGGAGCCAACCTCCAGGAACAAGCCGCGGTGGCCCGCCTCCTGGACCTCGGCCACATCCGGCCCGCCCTGTCGGTGACGTACGACCTCCAGGACACCGCCGAAGCCGCCCGCCTCGTCCAGTCCAACCGGCACACGGGCAAGGTCGGCGTACTGGCGCTCGCGCCACGGACCGGTCTTGGGAAGCGGGGTGCGGTGTTGAGTCATTGACCGGGAACACGGCACGGCTCAGCGGACCGTCACATTGACGACGGGCGAGATGGCGCCGCCGCCCACGATGCGCAGGGCGTTGCGGCCCTTGAGGCCGAGCTTGACCCGCATGTTGTACGTCGCGGAGCGCGTGGTGTTCACCGACGCGGGCAGCGACACCCACCGCTTGCCCTGCTTCTGCTGGAGCGTGACGCGCGTGCCGGTCCGCATGTGGTGGCTGACCCCGTACATGCGGAACTGCTGCCAGGCGCGCACGCTGCTCACGGTCGCCTTCGCCGTCAGCGTCGGCCGCGGGGCCGCGGTCGCGGCTGCCCCGGGTGCGTGCGGGGCGTGCGGGCTCACGGCGGCGGCGCCGGTCGCCGTGGGGCCCGTCAGAACGGCGACGGCCGCGATTCCCGCCACGGACACGTACGTCAGCTTCCACCGATTCATGGTCAACTCCTCGTCTCCATCTCTCTGTTGATTTCTCGCTTGGTCGCTTTGCCGAGAAAGTTCTGCCAGCCGCCGTCGGGGCGCTGCCCCACCTGGAGTCCGCGCAGCCTGGCGAGGACGGCCGGGTCCTGGACGTCGAGCCAGTCGACGAACTGCCGGAAGGAGACCAGGCGCACGTCCTTCTTCCCGGCCATTCCTTTGAGGGCCTCCTCGACGGCATCCATGTAGATGCCGCCGTTCCACTCCTCGAAGTGGTTGCCGATGAAGAAGGGGGCACGGTTCGTCTCGTACGCACGGCGGAATCCGGCGAGGTACGACTGCGTCGCCTGGGTGCGCCAGCCGGGATAGTTGTACGAGGGTGCCCGCGTCGAATTCTTCGACTGGTTGGCCAGGACGTTGTAGTCCATGGACAGGACCTCGAAACGGTGTCCGGGGAACGGGATCTGCTGGAGTGGCAGATCCCAGACCCCCAGGCGCTTCTCCGGCCACCGCTGCGATCCGCCGGGCGACGAGGAGTCGTAGCGCCAGCCCCGTTCGCGGGCGACGGGCAGCAGATTGTTCCGGCCGAGGAGGCAGGGAGTGCGGCCGCCGACGAGTTCTTTGTCGTAGTCGAAGGGAAGCGACGGAAGATCGGTCCAGCCGGTGTTCGTCCGCCACTCCTTGACGAAGGAGGCGGCCTGGTCGATTTCGCTCTGCCAGTGTGCGGGCGTCCAGTGGGCGACGCTTCCGGTGCCGGTGCAGAAGTGTCCGTTGAAGTGCGTGCCGATCTCATGGCCTTCGAGCCAGGCCTGGCGGACGTACTTCAGTGTCTCCTTGATGTGGCCGTCGGTGAGATAGCCGATGTCGGAGGCGCCGACCGCGTTGTTCGGCGGTCGGTAGAGCCGCTTCTTGGACTCCGGCAGGAGGTAGAGCCCGGAGAGGAAGAACGTCATCTTCGCGTCGTGGTCCTCGGCCAGCTTCAGGAAACGCGGGAAGAGGCCGTTGCCGACCTCGCCCGCACCGTCCCAGGAGAAGATCACGAACTGCGGGGGCGTCTCACCCGGCTCCAGGGGGACAGGGGTGACCGGCTGATGCGGCTGCTTGCCCGTGTACGAGGTCGAGCCGTCACCGATCAGCTTCGCCGGAGGCTGCTTCTGCTGCGCGCCGTGCTGGCCGCCCTCTCCTTCGCGCCCATGTCCCTGCGTCCGTCCGGACGGCGACGAGGACGGCGACGGCGACGCCGCACCCTTGGATCCCCGCTCCTTCGCACCGCACCCGGCGAGGCCCACGCCCGCTGTCACCGCAAGTCCCAGACTCAGCGCGTGCCTTCGGCCGACCGAGCGCATAGTCACTCCGTTCACTCGCTTCCTGATCGAACTATGTGTAGACCGCAGGAAGATGAACGAACCGTATGTTCTTATGTCTTTTACGGGATTTGACCCAAAAGGTGCATTTGCCGTGAGGTGATGGCCCATCAGTGGGCAGCGGGGAGGCCATCAGTGGCCGGTCGCCCGCGCCTCAAGCCCCCGGTGGATCCCACCCGCACGGCGGGACCCACGCGACACCGCCGAGCGCGGGACCGCGTTCGATCGCGGCGATCAGCTGGTGGACCGGATGGACCGAGGCGGCACCGAGCGGCCCGGTCACGGAGAGGACCCCGGCCAGAGCCTTGTGCGCCCGGCGCCAGGCGCGGCTGTGGCGGCCGCGCAGATGCTCGACGAGGGCGTGGGCGTACTGCGTCATGGAGCGCGTCCATATGTCATGCCGCGTCTGCGTTCCGGCCGACGCGCGGCGGACACTGCGCAGCGCGTCGGCCGGGGAGACGAGCGCCTGGGCCACGGCGAGCCCGGCCCAGCTGACCGCGGCGGGCGGGCCGTGGTCAGCATGGTCGGGAACGGTGTGGGCGGCCTCCCGCAGATGCTCGATGGCACGTTCCGTCTCGCCGTTGCGCAGCGCGATGACGCCTTGCACGTGCGCGACCCGGCCGATGGTGGCGTCGTCCCCGGCGAGGACCGCGACGCGCCAGGCCTGGCCGAGGAGTTCCTCGGCCTCGGGCGCGCCGGTGCAGGCCGAGAGCCAGCCGGCCAGCCAGAGGGCCTGCCCGCAACCGGCGGTGTCGGCGCGTCCGAGGGGCAGCAGCCGCCGCAGATGCTCGCGCCCCTCGGTGGCGTGGCCGCACACGGCCCACCAGAACCAGAGGTCCACCACCATGCCGAGGGCGGTCGCGTTCTCGTCGGCGTTGTCCGGGTCCCGTTCGAGCGCGGCCCGCAGATCGGGCTCCTCGTCGCGCACCAGCAGGGTCGCCTGCTCGTGCCGGCCGGTGCTCCACAACTGGTGTGCTTTCGAGGCGACGGCGCGGTACCAGGCGAGGTGGCGGGTGGCCGCCGCCGCGGACTCGCCGGCGGATTCGAGGCGTTCGGCACCGAACCCGCGGGCCGCGGCAGGCAGCCGATAGCGGGGTTGCAGCACGCCCCCGGGATCACGCACCGGTTCGAGCACCGAGGCCAGGACGAGCCGCGCGAGACAGGACGCGACGCGCGCCGGGTCGAGCCCGCCGCCCGCGCACACATATACGGCGGCGTCCTCGTCGAACTCGCCCGCGAAGACACTGAGCCGAGCCCAGACGCTGCGCTCGGCCTCCCCGCACAGCGCGTAGCTGGCGCCCACCGCGGCCCGCAGCGACCGATGCCGCCGCAGAGGCGCTTCGGGTCTGCCGAGCCATCCCTGGGCCGGGCGAAGCATCCGCGCGAGCTGTGCGGGCGGGTGCAGGGCGGTCTGCGCCGCCGCGAGCTCCAGCGCGAGCGGTACGCCCTCCAGCTGGGCGCAGATGTCGCTGACCGCGCGCAGTTCGGCTTCGTCGGGCAGGGAGTCGGGCAGGGAAGGGGCGTGCGCGGAGCCCCGGGCGCTCGGCTCGGGGTCCGCTTCCGTCCCGCGCCCGAGGCCGCGCGCCCGCTCCATGAACAGCCGCACCGCGGGCCCCGGTTCCTCCTGCGCCCCCGGCGAGCTGACCGGGAGCGGCCCGAGATGCAGCACCAACTCCTGGCCGAGGCCGAGGGGTTGCCGTCCGGTGGCGAGAATGCGGACGCCCGGGGCGCGCTGCAGCAGCGACTGCACCATGCGCACGCACTCCTCACGTACGGGGTCGAAGTCGTCGAGGACGACCAGCACGCGCCGCGTCCGGAGCCGCGCGATGAGCTCCCGCTCGCCGAAGCGGCCTTGCTCGACCGGGCCCTGCCCGGGTCCGGCCGCGTGCGGTTCCTGCTCGCCATCGCCCTCCTGGCCTCCGTCTTCCTGGCCCCCGTTTTCGTGGCCCCCGTCCTCCTCGCCGCCGGACTCGCCGTCCATGGCCTCGACCACCGCCCGCGCCACCGACTGCCCCCGCGCAAGGCCGCCGTCCCACCAGCGCACGATCACCACGCCGTCCGTGAGCTGACTGCCCACCGCCGCCGCGGCGTGCGCCGCCAGGGTGCTCTTGCCGACGCCCGCACCGCCCGCCACCGTCACCAGCCTGCTCTGGGCCAGCAGGCGGCGGAGCCCCGACAGCTCATCGGCCCGGCCCACCAGGCCACCCCCGCGCCCACGCACTCGCCCCGTCATCCCCTTCACGCTCGGGCCCTTCCATGCCGCGAGCCCTGCCGCCCGCCTCTCGCCACACTCGTCGTGCAGAATCGTCACTGCTACGCATTCGACAGATCCTCTAACTCCGTGTCCCGATCTGGGTTACGGGGCGAAGCACCGGGCGGCCTGTCAGGCAGATCACCCGTTGCCGGCGTCCTGCCTGACGTGACCAAGAACGAGCCGGATCAGCCGGCCGAGCCGACCCTGTCGGCCCACGAGAGCACCGCGCCACAGGGACCGGCGCAGGAGCGGCTCTCCGCCGCGGAGACCTGGCGGGCGCTGTATCGCTACTTCCGCCCGCACCGCTGGTTCGTCGCGCTCGGCGCCCTGTGCACGCTGATCGGTGCGGCGACCGGTCTCGCCCAGCCCCTCGCCGCGAAAGCCCTGGTGGACCGGCTCGGCAGCGACGACTCGATCGCCGGGATCATCCTCCTGCTCACCGCACTGGTGGTGATCGGCACCGTCATCGAGTCCTTCGGTGCCTACGTCCTCGAACGCACCGCGGAATCCGTGGTGCTCGCGGCCCGGCGCACCCTCATCGGGCGGCTGCTGCGGCTGCGCCTGCCGGAGGTGGAGCGCACCCAGCCCGGCGACCTGATGTCCCGGATCACCTCGGACACGACCCTGCTGCGGGCGGTCACCACGCAGTCCGTGGTGTCCGCCGTCGCGGGCGGGCTCACCTTCATCGCGACGATCGTGATGATGGGCCTCATGGACGTCGTCCTGCTCGGCGTCACCCTCGGCGTGATCGTGCTCATCGGCGGGGCGGTGGCCCTGGTGATGCCGAAGATCGCACGGTCGACGGAGCGCGCCCAGGAAGCGGTCGGCACCATCTCGACCGCGCTGGAGCGGGCGTTCGGCGCGTTCCGCACGCTCAAGGCATCGGGCGCCGAGGAGCGCGAGACCGCCGCCGTGCAAGGCGCCGCGCAGGAGGCCTGGCGGCACGGGGTGCGGTCGGCCAAGTGGCAGGCGGTGGCGTGGAGTTCGGTCGGCTTCGCCGTGCAGGTCTCGTTCCTCGCGGTCCTGGGCATCGGTGGCGCACGCGTCGCGTCCGGCGCGATCTCGGTCTCGACGCTCGTGGCCTTCCTGCTCTTCCTCTTCTATCTGATCGACCCCGTGTCCCGGCTGGTCGAGGGCGTCTCGCAGTACCAGGTCGGCTCGGCGGCCATCGCGCGGATCGTACGGGCCGAACGCCTGGAGACGGAGGACGTCACAGAACCCAGCGAGCCCACAGGGCAGCACGGCCCCGCCGCCGTCGCCTTCGAGGACGTCACCTTCCGCTACCGGGACGGCCTTCCGTACGTCCACCACGGCGTGAGCTTCGACATTCCCGGGCCCGGCATGACCGCCTTCGTCGGCCCTTCGGGCGCGGGCAAGACCACCGTCTTCGGCCTCCTGGAGCGCTTCTACGACGCGACGGGCGGCCGTGTCCTCGTCGACGGCCGTGACGTGCACGAGTGGCCGCTCGCCGAACTCCGCGCCGTCATCGGGTACGTGGAGCAGGACGCGCCCGTCCTGGCCGGCACCCTGCGCGAGAACCTCCTCTTCGGCGCGCCCGGCGCGACCGGCGACGAGATCCAGGACGTGCTCGTGCGCGCCCGCCTCGACACCCTCGTCGAACGGCTGCCGGACGGCCTGGAGACGCTGGTCGGACACCGCGGCTCCCAGCTGTCCGGCGGCGAACGCCAGCGCGTGGCCATCGCCAGGGCGCTGCTGCGCAAGCCACGCCTCCTGCTCCTCGACGAGGCGACCTCGCAGCTCGACGCGGTGAACGAACTGGCCCTGCGCGATGTCGTCGCCGAGGTCTCCCGGGAGGTGACGGTCCTCGTGGTGGCGCACCGCCTCTCGACGGTGACGCTGGCCGACCGGATCGTGGTGATGGACGCGGGGCGGGTCCGCGCGTCCGGCACCCATGAGGAGCTGGTCGCGGCCGATCCCCTGTACGGAGAGCTGGCGGCGACCCAGTTCCTGGCGACGACGGCATGATCGCCCGGGTCCGCCGATAACCACTGGTCCCGCGCGGGGGGTTCCCGGTTGGATGGCGGCCATGACCAGCGGACGCAGACGAGCGGCACTGTTCGTGGACGAAGAGCGGGACAGCCGGCTCGACGCACGGACCACCGGCGAAGAGCGGCACATGCTCGCCGACTTCCTCGCCGCCCAGCGCGCGACGCTGGAGCTGAAGTGCGCGGGCCTGGAGGCCGAGTTGGCCCTGCGATCCGTCGAGCCGTCCACGCTCTCGCTGCTCGGTCTCGTCCGGCACCTCGCCGATGTGGAGCGCCGCTGGTTCCGGCGCGTGCTGGCCGGTCAGGACGTGCCGCTCCTCTTCGGTACGGACACGCACCCCGACCACGACTTCGACGGCGCCGTACCCGAACCCGCCGTGATAGCTGCCGCATGGGAGGCCTGGCGCGCCGAGGCGGCCTTCGCCGACCGCTTCGTCATGGAGGCGCCCGACCTCGACATCGAGGGCCACGACGGGTGGCGCGGAACGGTGTCGCTGCGCTGGGTGCTCATCCAGATGGTCGAGGAGTACGCCCGGCACAACGGCCACGCCGACCTGCTCCGCGAGCGGATCGACGGCGCGATCGGCGTGTAGCGGTGTCGTGCGGCGGTGACGTGCAGCGGTGGGCTGGCTGCGCCCGCTCTCGCGGCGACGGCGATGATCTCTCCATGAGTCCGATAGAGATCATGTTGATGTCCGACCCGAAGGTGGCCGCCGTACCGGTGCGGGAGTGCGGGGAGCCCCTCGTGGACGTACGCCACGACGGCGCGCTCCTGGTGGACACCCGTGCCCAGGACACCGATGACGCCTTCGCCCGGCTGCGCGAAGGCGTCCTTGCCCGCCTCCTGCACGCCCAGGGGCTGTTGCCCGGCGGACTGCGCCTGCTGTTCGTCGAGGGCTACCGCCCTCCGTGGCTGCAGCGCAGCTATTTCGAGGAGTATGAGGGCCACCTCCGGGCCCTGCACCCCACGTGGGACGCCGAGCGCCTCCACGCGGCGGCGAGCCGCTATGTCTCCCCGCCCCGGATCGCACCGCACAGCGAGGGTTCCGCCGTGGACCTCACTCTCGCCGACGCCGACGGCCGCGAACTCGACCTGGGCACCCGGATGAACGCGGACCCGGAGGAGAGCGAGGGCGCCTGCTACACCGATGCCGACAACATCACCCCCGGAGCCCGCCGCAACCGCGAGATCCTCGGCACGGCCCTGCGGAACGAGGGACTCGTCAACTACCCCACCGAGTGGTGGCATTGGTCCTACGGCGACCGCTACTGGGCCCTGGCCACGGGCGCGCCGCACGCTCTGTACGGGGCGATGGAACTGAGCCGTCCCTAGCGCCGGATCAGGCAGGCCTACCGCGCGGGCAGCAGCCGGTCGACGAGGTCGTGCCACCCGGCGTCCACGCGGTCGAGCGGCATGCCGAGCCCGACGGTCAGGTGGTGGACCAGGACGCTGTCGATGGAGCCGAGCAGGGCGTGCGCGAGCAGTTCGGTGTCGCCGGCCGCGCCCGCCTGCCGCAGCAGCATCGTCACGTGCGTGAGGCGCAGCCGGTTCGCCGGTACGGCGTAGGTGCGCAGCGGGTCGGTCCGTGAGGCCAGGATCAGTTCGTGGTGGTCGCGCTCGTGGCGGACGAGGGCGGGACCGAACGCGTGCAGGCGCTCCAGGGGCGGGGCGTCGGGGCCCAGCGGGGCCGGGCCCGAGAGGAAGGCGGCCTGGAGCTGCTGCTCACGGTGGTCGAGCAGGGCGACGAGGAGCCCGGTGCGGTCGCCGAAGCGCCGGAAGACGGTGCCTTTGCCGACTCCGGCCGCCGTGGCCACCGCATCCATGGTCAGCTGCGCGGCCCCGCATCCGGCCATCAGCTCTGAGGCGGCCTCCAGCAGGCGCGTGCGGTTGCGCGCCGCGTCGGCCCTGAGCGACGGCGGTTCGCCGACCGGTGTGAGGGCGAGCTCCCTCGCCCCGCCCGGGGCGTCGGGCGAGGGAAGGGGCGGGAGAGCGGAGCCGGTCATGGATCCAGCGTAGCGCCCCGAGCGGATAAGTGGACCGCGGTCCGGATAGGTGGTACAACTTTAAACGGACCTCGGTCCGCTTGCTTCTTTTCCGTATATGAGTTCTCGTCCGCACGTCTTTCAGGAGTTACGCCATGTCTGTACGCATCCTCGCCCTCGTCGGCAGCCTCCGCGCCGGATCCCACAACCGTCAGCTCGCCGAGGCCGCGGCCAAGCACGCGCCCGCGGGCGTGGACGTCGAGCTGTTCGAGGGTCTTGCGGACGTGCCCTTCTACAACGAGGACATCGACGTCGAGGGCAGCGTCCCGGCCGCCGCGGCCCGCCTGCGCGAGGTGGCCGGCGGCACCGACGCTTTCCTCCTCTTCTCGCCCGAGTACAACGGCACCATGCCCGCCGTCCTGAAGAACGCGATCGACTGGCTGTCCCGCCCGTACGGCGCCGGTGCGCTCTCCGGCAAGCCGGTCGCCGTCGTCGGCACCGCGTTCGGCCAGTACGGCGGCGTGTGGGCGCAGGACGAGGCCCGCAAGGCCGCGGGCATCGCCGGTGGCGCGGTCATCGAGGACGCCAAGCTGTCCATCCCCGCCTCCCTGACGCGCTTCGCCGAGACCCACCCGGCCGACGACACCGAGGTGGCCACGGCCCTCACCGAGGTCGTCGCCCGCCTCACCGAGCAGGCCGCGCCCGCCGCTGCCTGACGCTTCCACAGGGCCGGGCCGGGCTCGGTCCCGTACGGCGCCTCGCGGTCCTGCGTGTCAGGCGACGGGCGCGGGCAGAGTGACGCCGGTGAGGAGTTCGGCCTCGCGCCACAGGCGGGCGTTGGTCTCGGGGTCCAGGGCCCGCTTGGTCACCCGGGCGGTGGTGGTGGGGCCGACGAGGCCGAAGCGGCCGCCCGGACCGTAGTAGCCGCCCGCCACGGCGTCGGGGCTGGTCGCCGCGTACAGCAGGGGTTCCGTGCCCGGCCCGACCGCCTGCGAGGGCAGGAAGCTCAGCGAGGTGAGCGGGGCGGACCTCGGCTTGTCGCTGCCGAGGCTCGCGCCCGCCGTCTGGAGGTTGGTGCGGGTGTAGCCGGGGTGGGCGGCGGTGCTCAGGAGGTTCCAGCCGCGCTCGGCGGACACGGCGGCCAGCTGCCGGGCCAGCATCAGGTCGGCGAGCTTGGACTGGGCGTACGAGCGGTAGGGGCTGTAGCGGCGGCGCTCCCACTGGAGGTCGTCGAAGCGGATCCGGCCGTAGTCGGCCATGCCGCTGCTCATGGTGGCCACGCGCGGGGCCTGCGCCGCGAGCAGCAGGGGCAGGAGCCGCACGGTCAGCGCGAAGGGGCCGAGGAAGTTGCTGCCCATCTGCAGCTCGAAGTTGTCGGCCGTCGTCATACGGGTGGGCGGCGCCATCACTCCGGCGTTGTTGACCAACAGGTCGATGGGCGTGCCGTCGGAGATGAGGCCGTCGGCGAACTCCTCGACCGACGCCAGGTCCGCGAGATCGATCCGGCGCACGTCGATCCGTGCCTCCGGGTGCTCGGCGAGGATCTCGGCGCGGGCCTGCTCGCCCTTGGCGGGCGTGCGCACGGCCAGCACGACATGCGCTCCGGCACCGGCGATACGGCGGGCGGCTTCCTTGCCGGTGCCGCTGTTCGCGCCGGTGATGACGGCGAGGGCGCCGGTCTGATCAGGGACGACGTACATGGTGACTCCTCGGAAGGGGCAGATATCGGACCATCGGTCTCTTGCATTCGAAGCTAGCAGACCGCCGGTCCGATAACAACAGACCAGGGGTCTGTAGACTCCGGTCATGAAAGAAACGCCCTTCCGGCGCGCCCGCAGCGAGGAACAGCGCGCCGTACGCAGACAGGCGATCCTGGACACCGCGGCGGCGATGCTGACCGAGATGCCGGTCGCCCAGCTGAGCCTCAACGAGCTGAGCCGCCGCGTCGGCCTGGCGAAGTCGAACGTGCTGCGCTACTTCGAGTCCCGCGAGGCCGTGCTGCTCGAACTGCTCGACGTCGCCCTGGGGGAGTGGCTCCAGGAGCTCGACCGAGAGCTCGCCTCCGCGGTCGACGCCACCGCGTCCCCCACCGGGCGCTGCGACCAGCTGTCCGCCACGATCGCCACGTCGCTGGCGGCGCGCCCCGTCCTGTGCGACCTGGTCAGCGCGCAGGCCGCGGTCCTGGAGCGCAACGTCTCCCCGCAGGTCGCCGCGGAGCACAAGCGAGCCGCCATCGCGAGCGTCGGCGTACTGATCGGACTCGTGCGCGCGCACCTGCCGGAGCTCACCGAGGAGGACGGGATGCGGTTCGCCGCCTACGCCGTCATGGTGACGGGCTCCGCCTGGACCCACTCGCAGCCGTCCGCCGCGATGCTGGCCGCGTACGAAGCCGATCCCGAACTGGCGGCCATGCGGCTCGACTTCACCTCGTTCGTCCGCGAGGCACTCGAAGTGCTGCTCAGCGGATTGTTCGCACGGGCCGCACACTGAGCGCCGCATCGACTGACTAGATTGGCCTCATGTACTCGACCCAGGTGTCCGGGCACGTGAACGCCCCGCGTACGGCCGTCTACCAGGCGCTTCTGGACGCGGACGCGGTCGCGCGCTGGCGCGTCCCGGACGGCATGAGCGGGCACGTGCACACCTTCGATCCCCGCGAAGGCGGGCGGTTCCGCGTCTCGCTCACTTACGACGCGCGGTCCGGCACCGGCAAGTCGGCCTCGCACACCGACACGTACCACGGCCACTTCGCCAAGCTCGTGCCGGACGAGCAGGTCGTCGAAGTGCTCGCGTTCGAGGCCGAGGATCCCGCCCTGCGCGGCACGATGACGATGACGACCACGCTCACCGACGAGGACGGCGGAACCGCCGTCCTCGTCGTGCACGAGGGGATCCCCGACAGCATTCCCGCCGCCGACAACGAGACGGGGACGCGCATGGCGCTGGCGAATCTCGCCCGGCTCGTCGAGGGCGCGCGGTAGACGGAGCTCAGCGCGCACGCAGCTCGGCCGCGCCCCGAAGGAACGCCGCCAGAGCCACGGCGGTCAGCAGCAGGATCGCGGGCGCGAGCGCGGCGGCCATGCCGTGGTGGAGCTGAAGCAGTCCGCCCGCGAGGGCGCCGGTGAACATCGCGGCGACGGACACGAATCTGCGCACCGAGGCCGGACCGGGCCGGTCGGAGGCCAGACCGGTCAGGGTGCGGGTGAGGACGGTCGTGGTCAGATCGGGTACGGCGAGCTTGCCGACCACGGCGTTCTGCAGCCCCATGCCGAGCGCGAGCAGCACGATCAGGACATGCCTGAAGTCGGCGGCGAGGTCGAGCACCAGGGCGACCGCCGCGAGCACGGCGTGCGCCGCGACAAGGAGCGCGAACAGCCGCAGCGGCTGCGCGACCCGTGGGGCGATCAGCCCGCCCGCCCACGCGCCGGCCACGAACGCGCCGACCGCCAGGAGCGACGCCGTCGCGGACAGCTGCACGTCGCCCGCGAGCGCGAAGCCCAGGAAGACCACGTTGCCGGTCATGTTGGCGACGAAGACACGGTCGAGGCCGAGATAGCTGACGGCGTCGACAAGACCGGTGACGAAGGTCAGCAGCACGAGGAGCGGAGGCAGCACACCATGGTGGCCATCGGTCTCGGGGAAGAGGCGGGCGGCGGCCCGGTCGAGCAATGAGTTCATGTCGTTCTCTTCGGCAGGGACGCGCCGCGCCCCGACCCGGCGCCGCCGAGTTCACCTCACCGCTCCCAGGCCCGGCGCACCTCGCTTCCGGGGTCCTCACGAACCGCCCAGCCCCGGCCGATGACCGCCGTCGCCCGGCGACGGGTGTCGTACGGCGCCCAGCCGGGGTCACCGGTGCGGGCGAAGCCGACCCAGGCGGCATGCATGCGGCCGGAGAGGTCGGGCGGAGGGACGCCCGGACCGAACAGGGCGTCGGGGCCGCTTAGTTGAGCCGGGTCGAGGCCGAAGACGAAGGGGAGTTCCATCGTGTGGGTGGCGCCGAGCAGCCCGTCGAAGGCGCGGGAGCGCCAGTCGAACAGATAGCTGTACGTGGCGCCAGAAGACCGGTCGGCGTGGGCATCGGCCAGGGCCCGGCTCCCCGCGCCGAACAGCGCGTCGCCCATAACGGCGGAGCGCAGTTGCCCGGCGGTGGCCTCCGGGTGCGCCGCGCGGTAGGCGGCGACCAGCAAGTCCGGTTCGGGGTGGGAGCGTTCGGCGGCGGCGCGTACGTCGGCCGGGGTCGATGTGGCGTACGCGCCGGAGGGCACGAGGTAGAGGTTGCCCTCCTCGGTGTTGGTGCCGATGAGGAGATCGATGTCGGAGTTGCCCTGCCCGGCGGCGATGGCATCGGCGGGCTGGCGGTCCGCGACGACGCTGAAGGGGCTGAGCCCGATCAACGGGTCGTAGGCGGTGGTGGTCCGCAGGTCGATGCCGCCGAGCCGGGCCGTGGCCTCGACCAGCCGTGCGTCGGGGACGGTCTCGAAGGCGTCGGCCCGCGCGGCGATGCCCAGCTCGACCGCTGCCGCCCGCGTCACCCGGGCGGCCTGTTCGGGCGAGAAGGCGCCCAGGCCGCTGCCGCTCTGCACGATGGCGCGCCGGACGAGACCGATGCTCTCCGGCGCCGCGACGACGGCACCGGTGAGGGTGGCACCGGCGGACTGGCCGAAGAGCGTGACCTGATCGGGGTCCCCTCCGAACGCGGCGATGTTCTCCCGTACCCAGCGCAGGGCGGCGAGTACGTCGAGCAGACCACGGTTGCGCGGCGCTCCCGGCAGGTCGAGGAAACCCGCGATGCCGAGGCGGTAGTTGACGGTCACCAGGACGACGCCGTCCCGCGCGAAGGCGGCGCCGTCATACAGGCTCGCCCTGGTCGAGCCCGCCACGAAGCCTCCGCCGTGCACGAAGACCATGACCGGCAGGCCCGGGTCGCCCGGGTCCAGGTCCTGCCCCTGGTGGCCGGGGCGGTCGGGGGCCCAGATGTCGAGGGTGAGGTAGTCGTCCCCGGGCACCCAGCCGGGGCCGAAGTAGGGCGACATGTCGATCGCGCCCAGGTTCCGCTCGGGCTGCGGCGCGGTCGGCCCCGCCACGGTGGAGTCCCGGACGCCGTCCCACGGGGCGTGCGGCCGAGGCGCGGCGAAGCGCCCGGTGACGGCCGGGGGCGCGGCGTACGGGATGCCGCGGAAGACCGCGAAGCCCTCGTGCCGGGCGCCCGCGACCCTTCCCTGCGCGGTGGTCACGGTGCGGGTGCCGGTGCGGTTCGCGGCGGTCATGCCTTCGCCACCTGAACGTCGTCTGACACCGCACGCTCGTACGGCGTGAAGGGAGCCCACCCCTTGATGGCGAACCCGCTGCCCGAGCGCTCGACCTCGGCGGCGCCGTGGCCTCCCAGGTGCGCGGGGACGACGAGCGCGTTGTGGTCGGCGGCCCGGCCCAGGATCCGTCGGCGTGTGGCGCGGGCGCCTGCGGGGTCCTCGCAGAAGCAGCTGTTGTGGTCCGGGTCGACGAGCTGGACAGGACCGTGCAGCAGATCGCCCACGAAGACCGCGCGGTCGCTCCCGCTGGCGAGGGCCAGCACACTGGATCCGGGGGTGTGGCCGGGGGCCGCTTCGAGGAGCAGGTTGGTGTCGATGCGGTGGGCTCCTTCCCACAGGTGCACCTGGCCCGCCCGGTGCACGGGGGCGACGCTGTCCTCGAAGACGTTCTGGTTGCCGCGGCCGAGCACCGACGTGTGGCCGTTCTCCGGGTTCCAGAAGTCGTAGTCGTCCTTGGGCAGCAGATAGGTGGCGTTCGGGAAGGTGGGCACCCAGTCCCTGCCGTCCAGGCAGGTGTTCCAGCCGACGTGGTCGACGTGCAGATGCGTGTTGATCACGATGTCGACGTCCTCGGGGGCGACGCCTGCCCGCGCGAGGCCGGCGAGGAAGTCGGTGCGCAAGTGGCTCCACACCGGGGAGTACGGCCGCTCCTTGTGGTTGCCCACGCCCGTGTCGACGAGGATGGTCTTCCCCTCGCTGCGCAGCAGCCAGCTCTGGACCGCGGAGTTGACGATGTTCGTCCGCGGGTCGAGGAAGTCGGGCGCGTGCCAGGCGGCGTTGTCGCGCCAGGCGTCCTCCGGGACGGTCGGGAGGAACTGGCCGGGCGTCATGCCGACGGGGCCGTAGTACTCCTTGACGCGGGTGACGGTGACGCCGCCGAGTTCGATCTGTTCCATCAGGGATGCTCCATGGCCGGGGTCTGTCTGGCTTCGGACCACCACCGTCGTCGTGTCCGCGCAGGTCAGCCAGACCCGCCGCTGCCTACCCCGGACAGGGTCAGGCTGCCGCGCACGGGCCGGTGCAGACTGGACGGCATGAGTGAACGAGGGCGGCTCGGCGACTTCCTGTACGCGCGGCGTTCCCAGCTGCGTCCCGCGGACGTCGGCCTGAAGGACTACGGCGACCGGCGGCGCGTGGCGGGCCTGCGCAGGGAAGAACTCGCGCTGCTCGCCGGTGTCAGCGCCTCGTACTACACGAGGCTTGAGCAGGGCCAGTCGCTCGGGGCGTCCCCGGAGATCCTGGACGCCATCGCCGGGGCCCTGAGCCTCGACGAGTCGGAGCGCAGGCACCTGCACGACCTCGCCGACGCGGGCAGAAGGCGAACCCCCGCCGCGCGGCCACGGCCCGAGCAGGCGGGCACCACCACGCTCCATCTGCTGAGCACCCTGCAGAGCGTCCCTGCCCTGGTCACCGGACGCCGCGCCGACGTGCTCGCCTGGAACGGGCTCGGCCACGCGCTGTTCGCGGCGCACGTGGACCCCGACAGCCCCCGGCGGGCGGCCGAGCGCCCCAACCTCGCCAGGATGCTCTTCCTCGACCCCCACACCCGCGCGTTGTACGCCGACTGGACGGCGAAGGCCAAAGCCGTCGTCGCGAACCTGCGGATGGTCGCGGGACGCCACCCCGACGACACGCTGCTGACCTCCCTCATCGGTGAACTCACGGTCAAGAGCCCCGAGTTCGCCGCCATGTGGACCGGTCACCAGGTGCGCCCCTGCGAGTTCGCCCGCTACGAGATGCGCCATCCCCTCGTCGGCACCCTCGCCGTGACCCAGCAGAGCCTCCAGCTCCCCCAGGCGGCGGACCAGCTCCTGGTGCTCGCCGTCACGGAGCCGGGCTCACCGTCACGGCAGGCCATGAGCCTGCTCGCGCAAGCGGCCACCGCCGACGGCCGCGCTCGTCCGGCCTCCGGCCAGCCGCGTTCCGGCTCCAGGGCAGCTGCAGGACAGCCCTAGGCCCCCCGGAACCCCAAGGACCCCCCCCGGAACCCCAAGGAACCCCAAGGAGCCCCAAGGAACCCGCGCCCTCAGGGCGTCGACCGCCCCTCCAACGCGGTCTGCCAGCCCGGCACTTCGGCCTCGCGCACCGGCGCTGCCCGCCGCCCGCCCCGCGCGAAGAAGTCGGCCAGCGGGAGCGTCGCGGCGCCGACCGTCACCGCGTCCGGGCCGAGGCGCCCCAGGCCGATGGTGACGCGCCCCGCCGGGTAGGACAGGGCGTAGGTGGGGATGTAGCGCTTCACCGCGGTCAGGAAGCGCTGCCCGAGCTGGAGTCCGGCCCAGCCGCCGACCAGGATCCGCTCCGGCTGGAAGAGGTTGATCAGGTCGGAGAGTCCCGCCCCCAGGTACTCGGCGGTCTCCTCCAGGACCAGCAGCGCCGTCGGGTCGGCCGCGCCGCCGCTCTCGGGGTAGGCGGCGCCCAGCATGGCGGTGAGCCCGCTCTCCTCGTCCATGCCCCCGGGCGGACGCCCGCCCGCCTCCTGCCACCGTTCGAGCAGTGCCTCCGCCCCCGCGTACGCCTCCAGACAGCCACGGGCCCCGCACCGGCACCGCCTGCCCTGCACCCGCACGGTGAGGTGGCCCCACTCGACGGCGCGGCCCTGCTCCACGTCCTCGGTGACGACGCACGCGCCGACACCCGAACCGAACAGCACGACCACGGCGTTGCGCGTGCCACGCCCGGCGCCGAACCACATCTCCGCCTGGCCGAGCGTCTTGGCGCCGTTGTCGATGAAGTACGGGACGGAGGCGGGGAGTTGACCGGTCTCCCGGAGGAGTGACTCCAACGGGACCGCGTTCCAGCCGATGGTCTGCCCGTGCACGACGGCGCCGAGCCCGCCGTCGCGCGCGACGATTCCCGGCACGCCGATCCCGACGCCGAGGAGCCCCTCGTCCGCGCCGCCCGCCGCGTCGAGCACCTCGCCGATCCCGTCGCGGATGTGCTCGGCGATGCCGCCGACGTCATGGCCCTTCAGGGTCAACGGCCTTTCGGCTCTGGCGAGTTCGGACAAGGAGAGGTCGAAGAGTTCGACGCGTACGCGGGTCTCGCCGACGTCCACGCCGATCAGCTGGCCGCGGCCCGGCGCGACCCGAAGCAGCGTACGCGGGCGCCCGCCGTCGGACTCCACGCTGCCCGCCTCTTCCACCCACCCCTCCGTCACCAGCTCGGACACGACGTTGCTGATGGAACCTGAACTCAGCCCGGTGGCGGGTCCGAGCGTGAAGCGGCTCATCGGTCCCTCGAAGTACAGCCGTTGCAGTACGGCGGCGCGGTTCTCCCGCCGCAGGTCGTGCACCGTACGCCCGTTGCGCTGCCCAGCCATGTGGTTCCTTCCGGCCTGCTCTGCCTCGAAGTTGGTTCTGTGTGACCCCTTGACGGTATCTTCCCTGCCGGTTTAACTCACGTCCTAAATTAAGTCATGAGGTCATTCAAGAGTTGAACACAGCGCCGGTTCGGTCCGGCGCTGAGCCATCCGCCCCATGACTCCCTCCGGAAGGGACACCTGGAGCCATGCGCAGATTCCGAGCCGCCGCCTCCGTCGGCGCCGCCACCCTCTCGCTCGCCCTCACCGCGACCGCCTGCGGCGGCGGTTCGACGACGGGCGGCGGGGGGTCCAACGACTCGCCGAAGACGCTGACCTACTGGGCGTCGAACCAAGGACCCAATCTCGAGGCGGACAAGAAGATCCTCAAGCCCGAACTCGCCAAGTTCGAGAAGCAGACGGGGATCAAGGTCAAGCTCGAGGTCATCCCCTGGTCGGAGCTGCTCACCAAGATCCTTACCGCGACGACGTCGGGCCAGGGCCCCGACGTCCTGAACATCGGCAACACCTGGAGCGCTTCACTGCAGGCCAGCGGAGCCCTGCTGCCCTGGGACGAGAAGAACTTCGCCAAGATCGGCGGCAAGGACCGCTTCGTGGAGTCCGCGCTCGGCTCGGCCGGGGCGGCGGACAAGGACCCGGCGGCAGTCCCGCTGTACTCCATGGCGTACGCCCTCTACTACAACAAAAAGATGTTCAAGGAGGCCGGCATAGACAAGCCGCCCGCCACCTGGGACGAGCTGGTCGCGGACGGCAAGAAGATCTCCAAGGGCGGCAAGTGGGCCCTGGGCGCGGAGGGGTCGAACCTCTCGAACAACATCCACCAGGTCTTCGCCCTCGGCAAGCAGCACGGCGCCGACTTCTTCACCGAGGACGGCAAGGCCGACTTCACCTCCGACGGCGCCGTCGCGGCCGTGAAGCAGTACGTCGACATGATGGCGAAGGACAAGATCGTCGCTCCGGGCAACGCCGAGTACGCGCAGAACCAGTCCCTCAGCGACTTCGCCAAGGACAAGACGGCGATGGTGCTGTGGCAGGCCGCCGCCACCACCTTCAAGTCGCAGGGCATGAGCGAGGACGAGTGGGGCGTGGCGCCCGTACCGGTCGGGTCCGGCGCTCCGGGTCAGGGCAAGGCGACCAACTCGATGGTCGCGGGCATCAACATGGCCGTCTTCAAGAACACCAAGAACATCGACGGCTCGCTGAAGTTCGTGAAGTTCATGACGAGCGACGCGGAGCAGAAGATCCTCTGCAAGTCCTACGGCTCCGTCCCGCCCGTCAAGGCCGCGCAGGAGGACGCCGCCTTCGACCGTCCCGAGCTGAAGGTCCTGCGCGACACCCTCGCCAAGAGCGCCGCGCCGCTGCCCCAGGTGGCCAACGAGTCGCAGTTCGAGACCGCGGTCGGCACCGCCGTCAAGAACCTCTTCGCGAAGGCCGCGGACGGCGGTGAGGTGACCACCACGTCGGTGAAGGCCGAACTGGTCAAGGCTCAGCAGCAGATGTCCCAGCAGTGAGCGATGCGACTGTGACCACTGGGACCCCTGGGATCACGACCATCGTTCAGGACGCGAAGGAGCCGTCCGTGACCGCTCCGGAGACGGAACGCGGCCCGCGCCGCCGCCGTCCCGGACGGCTTCGCCGCATCAGCCTCCCGTACCTCCTGCTGCTCCCCGCCCTCCTGCTCGAAATCCTCGTCCATCTGCTGCCGATCGTCATCGGCGGCGTGATGAGCTTCAAGGAGCTCACCCAGTTCTTCATCCGCGACTGGGGCGCCGCGCCCTGGTCGGGCCTGGACAACTACGAGATCGCGGTCGACTTCGACGCGCCGGTGGGCGAGGCGCTGCTGCACTCGTTCTTCGTCACCTGTGCCTTCACGCTCCTCTCGGTGGGCCTCTGCTGGCTGATCGGGACGGCAGCGGCGATCTACCTGCAGGAGACGTTCAAGGGGCGCGGCATCCTCCGGGCGCTCTTCCTCGTCCCGTACGCGCTGCCCGTGTACGCGGCGGTGATCACCTGGGGCTTCATGTTCCAGCGTGACAACGGCCTGATCAACCACGTGCTGCACGACCAGCTCGGCCTCACCGACAGCGCGCCGTTCTGGCTCATCGGCGACAACAGCTTCGTCGCGCTGCTCACCGTCTCGGTGTGGAAGGGCTGGCCGTTCGCCTTCCTCATCATGATGGCCGGGCTGCAGAACATCCCCAGGGAGATGTACGAGGCGGCCGCGCTCGACGGCGCGGGGATGTGGCAGCAGATCCGCCGCATCACGCTGCCGTCCCTGCGGCCGGTCAACCAGGTACTCGTCCTCGTCCTGTTCCTGTGGACGTTCAACGACTTCAACACGCCGTTCGTCCTGTTCGGCCGGTCGGCGCCCGAAGCGGCGGACCTGATCTCCATCCACATCTATCAATCCTCGTTCGCCACCTGGAACTTCGGCACCGGATCCGCCATGTCGGTCCTGCTGCTCCTGTTCCTGCTCGCGGTGACAGGCGTCTATCTGTGGGTCACGTCGCGCGAGAGGAAGTCCGTGCATGTCTAGCCTCCGCATGGCCGTGCGCCCCCGCGGGGCCGCGAAGCCCCGGTCGCCGATGGCGGCGCCCCGCTCGTTCCTGTGGTCACGGCGGATCTTCCTGACCCTGCTCACGGGGTTCGTGCTGCTTCCGGTGTTCGTGATGGTGTCCAGCTCGCTCAAGCCCCTGGAAGACGTGTCGGGCAAGTTCCGCTGGATGCCGAGCGGGCTCACCATCCGTCCGTACATCGACATCTGGAAGACCGTCCCGCTGGCGAAGTACTTCATGAACTCGCTGATCGTGGCGGGCGCGGCCACCGTCTGCTCGGTGGTGATCGCCGTCTTCGCGGCCTACGCGGTCAGCCGCTACCAGTTCCGCGGCAAGCGCGTCTTCACGGTGACGGTCCTGTCCACCCAGATGTTCCCCGGCATCCTGTTCCTGCTGCCGCTGTTCCTGATGTACGTCAACATCGGCAACGCCACCGGGATCGCCCTGTTCGGCTCGCGGGCCGGGCTCATCCTGACCTATCTGACCTTCTCGCTGCCCTTCTCGATCTGGATGCTGATCGGGTACTTCGACTCGGTGCCGCGCGACCTGGACGAGGCGGCGCTCGTCGACGGCTGCGGGCCGATCGGTGCGCTCTTCCGGGTCGTCGTGCCGGCCGCGATCCCCGGCATCGTCGCGGTCGCCGTCTACGCGTTCATGACGGCCTGGGGAGAAGTGCTCTTCGCCTCCGTCATGACGAACGAGGGCACCCGCACCCTCGCCATCGGCCTGCAGGGCTACTCCACCCAGAACGACGTCTACTGGAACCAGATCATGGCCGCCTCGCTGGTCGTGAGCGTGCCGGTGGTCGCGGGCTTCCTCCTGCTCCAGCGCTATCTGGTCGCCGGCCTCACCGCCGGAGCCGTCAAGTGACCCACCCCCTGGCCACCACTGCCACCACTGCCGCCACCCCGTCTGAAAGGACGTCTGTGTCCGAGCTCATCGACCTTGCCGCACTCCCGCACGACTTCGCTTGGGGCACGGCCACATCGGCGTACCAGATCGAAGGGGCCGTCGCCGAGGACGGCCGTTCCCCCTCGATCTGGGACACCTTCTCGCACACCCCCGGAAAGATCGACAACGACGACCACGGTGACGTGGCCTGCGACCACTACCACCGCTGGCGCGAGGACATCGCGCTGATGAAGCAACTGGGCACCAACGCCTACCGGTTGTCCCTGGCCTGGCCGCGCATCGCGCCCGGCGGCGAAGGACCGCCGACCCCCAAGGGCCTGGATTTCTACGACCAGTTGATCGACGGGCTGCTCGAAGCGGGCATCACGCCGTCGGTGACCCTCTACCACTGGGACCTGCCGCAGGTTCTCCAGGACCGCGGCGGCTGGCCCGAGCGGGAGACGGCCGAGCACTTCGCCGCGTACGCGTCCCTCGCCGCCGAGCGTTTCGGCGACCGCGTCACGCAGTGGGCCACCCTCAACGAACCCCTCTGCTCGGCGTGGATCGGCCACCTCGAAGGCCGGATGGCACCGGGTCTGACCGACCTGAACGCCGCCGTGCGCGCCTCGTACCACCTGCTGCTCGGGCACGGCCTCGCCACCCAGGCGATCCGCGCGGCGGCGCCCGGCGCGCAGATCGGCATCGTCAACAACCTCTCCACGGTCGAGCCCGCGAGCGACCGCCCCGAGGACGTCGCCGCCGCCCGCCGCGTGGACGGCCACACCAACCGCTGGTGGCTCGACCCGGTCCACGGCCGCGGCTTCCCCGCCGACATGCTGGAGGTCTACGGGGTCGAACTCCCGGAGCGCGCGGGCGACTTGGCGACCATCGCGCAGCCGCTCGACTGGCTGGGCCTGAACTACTACTTCCCGGCCGTCGTCTCCGACGACCCCGCGGGCCCCGCGCCCCACGCCCACCAGGTGCGCCGCGAGTCGGTGCCCCGCACCGGCATGGACTGGGAGATCGACGCGAGCGGCATCGAGACGCTCCTGCTGCGCCTCACGAACGAGTACGGGGCGCGCAAGCTGTACGTCACCGAGAACGGCTCGTCCTACCCCGACGTCGTACGCCCCGACGGAACGATCGACGACCCGGAGCGGACGGACTACCTGGTCCGCCATCTCGCCGCCTGCGCGAGCGCGGCCCGCAAGGGCGCGCCCCTGGCCGGGTACTACGCGTGGTCGCTGCTCGACAACTTCGAGTGGGCCTACGGCTACGACAAGCGGTTCGGCCTGGTCCACGTCGACTACGAGACGCAGCGCCGCACCGTCAAGGGCAGTGGTCTGCGCTACGCCGACATCATCCGCGGCCACCAGGGGCGGGTGAGCCGCGCCGCCTGACACGGTCCGCGCGCACCGCAGCGGCTCCCGGCTCTCCGCCGATCCGGGGGTCGCTGCGGCGTCCGTGCCCCGCCTTCCTCGGTCAGGTCGTATTCGGGGTGGTGTTGCGTCCCTCCTTCGCGGCCGCGCCGGTGCACACGAGGCCGAGCAGGAAGGTGAGGCCGCCGATGATGACGTTGGTGAGGATGACGCCCATGTCAGGGCTCGTGCCGACGATCCACGGCGACACGATCATCCAGACGCCCATGGCGCACATGGCCCAGCTCAGGCTGTACATCCTGGCCGGTGCGACGGTGAATCCAAGACCCAGCAGGCCGATCGCGATGCCCATGATGAGGTTGTGCGTCGCGAGGACGGGCTGGCTTGCGGTGAAGTGGACCACCCACGGGGAGATGGCACAGAAGAGGCCCGTGAGGAACACGGGCCCGTCCACGAGTGCCACATCGCGTCCACCGAGTACGCGGGCATAGCGATCCCGCATTTCGGATACGTCAGGGTGAGCGGCTATGTCTCCCCTGTGTGAGACGTCGGCCATGAGACTCGTCTCCTCTGGTTCGTGCAGGCCTGATCACGTAGCGCGGCGGGATGTCGCGCATATCCATTCTGCTCTTATTTTTTCTTTATGTGTAGTTGTGGAGCATTTCTGGGTCTATCGGTCCTTGGAGAGGGCGAGGAGTTCGGCGAACAGGCCGCCTCCGTGGGCAAGCTCCTCGTACGGCCCCTGCTCCGTGATCCGGCCGTGCCGCATGACGATGATCCGGTCCGCCACCTTGGTGTTCTCCAGCTGATGCGTCACGACGACGGTGATCTGGTCCGCGGCGGTCGCCTTGAGCGCGTCGAGGACGTCGCGCTCGCCGCGGACGTCCATCTGCGAGGTCGGCTCGTCCAGGATCAGCAGGGGCGGGCGCCGGTAGAGCGCCCGGGAGCAGGCGAGTCGCTGCCACTGGCCGCCCGAGAGTTCGCAGCCGCCCCAGAGCTCGCGGGCCAGCAGGGTGTCCAGGCCGCCGGGCAGGGCCTCGATCGCGTCGCGCATGCCGACCGTGTCGAGGGCGTCCCACACCGGTCCGTCGTCGACCGTGCGGGGCTGGCCGAGCGTCACGTTCTCCCTGGCCCGCAGCGGCCACTGGGCGAAGTTCTGCGGGACCAGGCCGGTGCTGCCCCACACGGTGTCCGGATCCGCCGTGGCGAGATCGACCCCGTCCCAGGTCACCCGGCCCTTGTCGGCGAGGTAGATGCCGGTGATCAGGCGCGTGAGGGTGGACTTGCCCGAGCCGTTCTCGCCGACGACGGCCACGATCTCGCCGCGGCGGAGGGTGAGGGAGACGTGGTCGACGGCCGGGGAGTCCTTGCCGGGGTACTGATACGACGCTTCGTCGACGCGGATCTCCGCCACCTGCGCCGGGGCCGTCAACTCGCCTCTCTTGGGGGCGAGTTCGTGGGCCAGGTCGAGGAACGACCGCATGTCGGCGAGGTAGAGGCCGGTGTGGAACATCGCCGCGCCGTGGATCACCAGTTGGGAGAGCGCGGCCAGCGACGTCTGCACGGCGACGACCGCCGTGGCCGCCGCGGCGAGATCCACCCGCCCCGTGACGGCGAGCCAGGCCAGCGTGGCCCAGGTGCCGACGAGGAAGACGCCGCCGAGGGCCGAACTGGCCAGGACGATGCGCAGCATCCGGGGCGCGGCCGTCAGGGTGCGCCGGTCGATGCGGGCGGACAGGGCCCGGTACCAGTGCAGCAGGTACCCGGTCATGCCGTTCGCGCGCACCTCGTCGCTGTACTTCGGGGTCGTCGACCACCACCGCATCATCTGGCGTACGTTGCGGTCGCCGACGTTCGCGTAATGCGTCTCGTAGGTGACGCGTGCCGAAAGGACCGCACCGGCCCCGGCGGGCACGACCGCGAGGACGAGCAGCGGGAACATCAGGGGATGCAGCACGGAGAGCACACCGCCCGCGGTGACCATGCGCACCAGGGCGGCCGTGAACCGCGTGGCGTCCTGCACCATCGTGCGGCTGCGGGTCACCCCCATCTCGGCCGCTTCCTGCCGGTCGGCGAACCCCGGCTCGGCGTACGCGACGGCCTCCGCCCGGCACACCGCTTCGACCAGGGCGGTGTCGGCGCCGGTCGTCAGGCGCGGGGTGATGCGTCCGTCGGCGTATGAACAGAGCGCCGTGGCGACGCGTGTGACGGCCGCGGCGACGGCGATGACCACGAGCGCGGGGAGCGCCGCGCGCAGGCGGTCGGCGGCCGGACCGTTGCCGAGTACGGGCTGCATGGCGGTGGCGGTGAAGGCGAGCTGCACGGCCGAGCCGGCCCCGACGAGGAGCTGGCAGACCAGGAGCAGGAGCACGGCACGCCGGTCGGTCTCCCACGCCATCCGGGTCGTTCGGGCCAGGACCGAGGGCAGCCGCGAGCCCATCTGCCGGAAGGAGGCCTCGCCGAGCGGATTCTTGCCGGGATTCCCCTCGAACCTGAGCTCTGCCGGGGGCGGCGGCGGGGGTGACACAGGCGCCATGGGTTTCAGGGGCTCCGTCACGCCGACCACCCCATCTCCGTGTAGGTGCGGCCCGCGGCGATACCGGTCAGGGCGACCGCGGTGTAGTCGACGAGGGGGGAAGGAAGGGCGGCGTAGGGCCACCACTCCAGGGCGGTGCAGCGGTCGGGTTCGCGGATCGCGGGGGTGCCGGAGTGGGCGAGTACGTGGAAGAGCAGTTGCATCCGCGCCCTGCCGTCGTCGCCGTCCCGGTGGTGGACGATGTGGACGAGCCGGAGGTCCTGCTCATGGATGGTGACGCCGAGCTCCTCGTGCGCCTCGCGCACGGCGCATCCCGTGGCGGACTCCCGTTCGAGATGGCCGGCCGGAAGGTGCCAGGTGCCGGGGGCGTAGGCGGAGTCGGGAGAGCGCAGGCCGAGCAGGACCCTGCCCGCCCGCTCGAACACAAGGTGAACACCGACGATGTTGGCGTGCAGTTCCAATGGGGCTCCCTGGCGGCATCGGTACGGACAGACGCTCGGAAAACCCCGCCGAGCAGTGATGCGTAACGGTGACGCGGGAGCGAAGACTCGCCCTAAAGTTCGATGACGCACCCGGAGGGCCGCGCGGGTGGGCCGGAGAGCCGTGATCTTGCGTTCGATTCACTCTGCCGGATCGAACCACCCGATCCGGGGATTGCCGCTGCCGGGACTGGCCCGGTTCTCGTAAGGGCGAATCACCCCGACGCCCGTACGGGGGACCAGAACGCGCCGACCCCCGTTCCCGCCCGCTGGAATGGACACGTGACCGCGCCCCCGGACGACTGCCTCGCGCGCAACGAGTGGATCTGCGGCGAGTATCTGAGCACGCGCCGCCAGATCATCGTCGACGCGGTCCTCCAGCATCTGGAGCTGACCGCGGTCTCCGTCCTCATCGCGCTCGTCATCGCCGTCCCGCTGGCCGTCGTCGCCCGCCGCTGGGCCCTGGCGGCCGGTCCCGTCCTGGCGCTGACCACGGTCCTCTACACGATCCCCTCGCTCGCGATGTTCTCGCTGCTGCTGCCCGTGTACGGCCTCTCCGCGTCCCTCGTGGTCGCGGGGCTCGTCCTGTACTCACTGACGCTGCTCGTCCGCAACATCCTGGCCGGTCTTCGCGCCGTCCCCGAGGACACCCGGCAGGCCGCCCGCGGCATGGGCTACGGACCCATCCGGCTCCTGCTCACCGTCGAACTGCCGCTCGCGCTGCCCGCCGCGATGGCGGGCCTGCGCATCGCCACCGTCTCCGCGGTCTCCCTCGTCACGGTCGGCGCGATCGTCGGCTTCGGCGGGCTCGGCAACCTCATCTACGCGGGCATGAACACCTACTTCAAGGCGCAGGTCCTGACCGCGTCCGTGCTGTGTGTCGTCATCGCCGTACTGGCCGATCTGCTGCTCCTGGGCGTGCAGCGGATCCTCACCCCGTGGACGAGGGCGGTCCGCTCATGAACACCATCAGCGAGGCCTGGCAGTGGCTCACCGACTCGGCGCACTGGGCGGGCGACGACGGCATCTGGCACCGGCTCACCCAGCACCTCGTCCTCACCGTGGTGTGCCTGATCCTGAGCTGCCTGATCGCGCTGCCGGTCGCGCTCGTCCTCGGCCACCTCGGCAAGGGCGGGGCCCTGGCGGTCAACATCTCCAACGTCGGCCGCGCGGTCCCCACCTTCGCGGTCCTCGTCCTGCTGCTCCTCACCCCGATCGGGAACTGGGGCGAGGGCCCCACCGTCGTCGCCCTCGTCCTGTTCGCCGTGCCGCCGCTGCTCACCAACGCGTACGTCGGCATGCGCGGCGTCGACCGCAGCGTCGTACAGGCCGCGCGCGGCATGGGGATGACGGGACGGCAGATGCTGTGGCGGGTCGAACTGCCGCTCGCGATGCCGCTGGTGCTCAGCGGGGTGCGGATCGCCGCCGTGCAGCTCGTGGCCACCGCCACGATCGCGGCGCTCGCCGGCGGCGGGGGACTCGGCCGGATCATCACGGCGGGCTTCAACCTCGCAAGCACCCCGCAGGTCGTGGCGGGCGCCGTCCTTGTCGCCGTGTTCGCGCTGATCGTCGAGGGGCTCTTCGAGATCGGCGAACGACTGGCCCCCGGGTGGGCGCGGGGGAGAGGGCGGACCGGATGAAGCGACGTACGGAAGCGGGTGCGACGGTGGCCTTCGCGCTGATCCTCTCCGGCTGCGCGTCGGGGCCGTCCCTGGAGACCCAGGGCGAAGTCACGGCGCCGCCCGGCGACAGCCATCACCTGGTCGTCGGCTCGGCGGGCTTCACCGAGAGCGATCTGCTCGCGCAGATGTACTCCCTGCTCCTGACGAAGGCCGGATACGGCGCCGAGATCCTCTCCGTGGCCAACCGCGAGCTGTACGAACCCGCCCTGGAGTCCGGGCAGATCGACGTCGTCCCCGAGTACGCGGCGACGTTCGCCGACTGGCTCAACGCCAAGAAGAACGGCGCGGACGCCAAGCCGGTCGGCTCGCCCGACCTCGACGCCACCATGAAGGCCCTGCGCGCCCTCGCCGCCCCGCGTGGCCTCACCGTCCTCGACCCCGGCAAGGCCGTCGATCAGAACGCGTTCGCCGTCACCGCGTCCTTCGCCGAGCAGCACCGCCTGAAGACGCTGAGCGACCTCGGCAAGTCCGGCCTGAAGGTACGCCTCGCCGCGGGCGACGAATGCGTGCAACGCCCCTACTGCGAACCCGGCCTGAAGAAGGTCTACGGCATCGACATCACCTCCGTCGACCCCAAGGGCGTGGGCACGACCCAGGCCAAGAAGGCCGTACAGAGCGGGCAGGACCAGATGGTCCTGACCACATCGACGGACGCCACGCTCGACGACTTCGGCCTCGTCCTGTTGAAGGACGACAAGAAGCTCCAGAACGCCGACTACATCGTCCCGGTCGTCAACCGCTCACGCGCGGGCAGCGAAGGCGTCGCGAACGCACTCGGCCGCCTCAACTCCGTGCTGACGACGGCGGACCTGGCGTCCATGAACGAACAGGTGGACAGCTGGCGACGGCTGCCGCAGGACGTCGCGCGGACCTACCTGGAGGAGAAGGGGCTGCTGTGACGTCCGTTGTACGGGTGTACGGGTGTACGGGGCCCGGCATCGGCCCGCACGGGCTCAGGCGTCGGCGACCGAGTCGAACTCCACCTGGTCCCGTGGCACGCCCTGCGCGTCCGCGTCCACCGAGCGGCGCAGCGCCTCGTGCAGCTTCGCCGGGGTCAGGACGCCCAGGAAGCGCGCCCCGTCCAGGACCGCGACCCAGCCCGCGTCGTGCTGGAGCATCACGCCGAACGCCTGCTTGAGCGGGGCGCCGACCGGGACCCACGCCTTCATGCGATGGGCCAGATCGCCGACTCTGCCGCCCTCGCCTGCCAGGGCCACCTCGTCGATGCCGACCCAGCCGTGCAGGTCCCCGTCCGTGTCCAGGACGACGGCCCAGCGGGCGCCTTGTTCGCGCAGCCGGGCGGCGGCGTGCGCGGCGGGCTCGTCGAGGCGGACCACTGATGGCTGTTCCAGGTCGTCCGCCTGGATGTCGGTGACCGAGAGACGCTTCAGGCCCCGGTCCGCGCCCACGAACGCGGCGACGTACGGCGTCGCCGGCGTGCCGAGCACCGCCCCCGGCGTGTCGTACTGCTCGATGCGCCCCTGCCCGTACACCGCGATCCGGTCACCGAGCCTGACCGCCTCCTCGATGTCGTGCGTGACCAGGAGAACCGTCTTGCGGACCGTCGCCTGCATCCGCAGGAACTCGTCCTGCAACTGCTCGCGCACCACCGGGTCGACCGCACCGAACGGCTCATCCATGAGGAGTACGGGCGGATCGGCTGCCAGGGCACGCGCCACACCGACACGCTGGCGCTGGCCGCCGGACAGCTGCTCGGGGTAGCGGGAGCCGTACGTCTTCGGATCGAGGCCCACCAGGTCGAGCAGCTCGGCCGCCCGCGCCCGCGCCTTCGCCTTCTTCCAGCCCACCAGTGCGGGGACGGTCGCCGTGTTGTCGAGGATCGTCCGGTGCGGGAAGAGCCCCACCTGCTGGATGACATAGCCGATACGGCGGCGCAGGCGGACCGGGTCGACGTCCGCGATGTTCTCGTCGTTCACGAAGATGCGGCCCGCGGTCGGCTCGATGAGGCGGTTCACCATCATCATCGTGGTCGTCTTGCCGCACCCGGAAGGGCCGACGAGCGTGACCAGTTCACCCTGGCCGACCTCGAAGGACAGCTCGTCCACGGCCATCGTGCCGTCCGGGTAGCGCTTGCTCACCTGCTCGAACCGGATCATGCACTCACGCTAACCGCGGCCTTCAGACTCCGCTCACCAGCACCACCTCCAGAGTGCGCGGGCCGTGCACGCCCTCCACCCGGTCCAGTTCGATGTCGCTGGTGGCGGACGGTCCCGAGATCCAGGTCAGCGGGCGGGCCGGATCGAGCCGTTCGAGTGCCTGCGGGACGGAGGAGACCACCTGGTCAGGGACCCGTACGACACAGATGTGGTGATCGGGGACCAGCGTGATGCGCCTGCGGCCCTGGTCGGGGCCGCCGTCCAGGACGATGGTGCCGGTCTCGGCGACGGCGACCGCGCAGCCGGTCACGACGCTGTGGACCTCGTCGAGCTCGCGCGGCGTACTCGCGGCGCGGTCGTGGACGCGGGTCGCGTCGGCGGCCGCGAGCCAGGCCGGCGGAAGGCCGGGCGGCACGAGCACGGTCCGCGCGCCGCGTGCCGCGAGCAGCCGCATGAGCAGCTCCGGCAGTTCCTCGCCCGCGCAGCGGTGCACGAGCGCGCGGTAGTCGGCGAGATTCTCCGCGAGCAGGTCGACGGTCTGCTCGGTGGTGCGGTCGCCGTGCTCGCGGAGGTAGTCGCGGGGCACGGCCGTGTCGTGGGCGTCCTTCTCCTCGCCGTCGCGTACGTCCGCCAGTGCTCGCCGCACGCGGCCCAGGATCTGGTCCCTGCTGCTCACTTCTTGTCGCCCTTCTCCGCCCGGCCGCCATTCGTACGTCGCCACCAGTCGCGGAACGGCTCCGCAGGCACCTTCGGCAGATCCCGCGTCGCGCTCCATGCCCGGCCGGGGCCCGGCAGCGTGCGCGGATGGAACCGCCGGGTCCCGGACGCCAGCCGCTGCCCGGCGCGCAGCGCCCCCGGACGGCCGAACGCCCAGCCCGCCGCGCGCATCGCCGCCCGCTCCGCGGCGTGCCCCTTCGCCGGCCGCAGCGTCACCCTCGTGCCGTGCCGTGTCACCTCGCCGCCCTGGACCACGCGCTCCCGCAGGTGGACGAGGACTTCGGGGATGTCGATGGCCACCGGGCACACCTCGTAGCAGGCGCCGCAGAGCGACGACGCATACGGGAGCGAGGCGTCGATCTCGCTCTGGGTGCCGCGGAGTTGAGGGCTGAGGATCGCTCCGATGGGGCCGGGGTAGACCGAGCCGTACGCGTGGCCTCCGGCCCGTTCGTACACGGGACAGACGTTGAGACAGGCCGAGCAGCGGATGCAGCGCAGTGCCTGGCGGCCCACCTCGTCGGCGAGGGTGTCGGTGCGGCCGTTGTCCAGGAGCACGAGGTGGAAGGTGCTCGGTCCGTCCTCCTGGGACGGGCCCGTCCACATCGAGGTGTAGGGGTTCATCCGCTCCGCCGTCGAGGAGCGGGGGAGCGTCTGGAGGAAGACCTCCAGGTCCCGCCACGTCGGCACGATCTTCTCGATGCCGACGACCGAGATCAGCGTCTCGGGGAGCGTGAGGCACATGCGGCCGTTGCCCTCGGACTCGACGACGACCATGGTGCCCGTCTCGGCGACCATGAAGTTCGCCCCCGATACGCCGACCTTGGCGCGCAGGAACTTCTCCCGGAGGTGGAGGCGGGCGGCCTCGGCGAGCTCGGCCGGCGTGTCGGTCAGCCCGTCCGGGGCCGGGCGGCCCCACTCGCTCATCTCGCGCGCGAAGATCTCGCGGATCTCGCCGCGGTTGCGGTGGATGGCGGGAACGAGGATGTGCGAGGGGCGGTCCTTGCCGAGCTGCACGATGAGTTCGGCCAGGTCGGTCTCGTAGGCGTGGATGCCCTCGGCCTCCAGCGCTTCGTTGAGGCCGATCTCCTGCGTGGCCATCGACTTGACCTTGACCACCTCGGTCTCCCCGGTGGCCTTGACCAGCGCGGTCACGATGCGGTTCGCCTCGTCGGCGTCCGCGGCCCAGTGCACGGTCCCGCCCGCCGCCGTGACCGACTCCTCCAACTGGATCAGATGGCGGTCGAGATGGCGCAGTGTCTCGTCCTTGATCCGCTTGCCCGCCTCGCGGAGCTGGTCCCAGTCGTCCAGCTCGGCGACGGCACGGGCCCGTTTGTCGCGGATCGTGTGTGTGGCGTGCCGCAGATTGGCGCGCAGGGTCTTGTTGCCCACGGCCTCGCGGGCCGCCGTGGGGAAGGCGGGCATGCCTACGAATGTGCCGCTCGTGCCGCTCATGACAGGGGGTCCTCTTCCGTGCTCGCCAGGATCTCCGCGATGTGGACCGGGCGTACTCCGCTCTTGAGACGGGTCAGCGTGCCCCCGATGTGCATCAGGCAGGAGTTGTCCGCCGCGCAGAGCGTGTCGGCGCCCGTCGACTCGGCGTTGCGCACCTTGTCCGTGCCCATCGCCGAGGAGACATCGGAGTTCTTCATCGCGAAGGTGCCGCCGAAACCGCAGCACTCGTCCGCGCCCGGGAGCGCGCGCAGCTCAAGGCCCTTGACCGCCTGGAGCAGCCGCGTGGGACGGTCGCCGAGGCCGAGGCTGCGCAGGCCGTGGCAGGTCGGGTGGTACGTCACCGTGTGCGGGTAGTACGCCCCGACGTCCGTCACACCGAGGATGTCCACCAGGAACTCGGTGAGTTCATAGGTCTTGGGAACGACGGGAGCCAGCGTGGTCGCCAGGCCGTCGCCCCGGCCCTCGGAGCGAGCCCGTTCTCCCATACGGGGGTACAGCTCACGGACCATCGCGCCGCACGAGCCGGAAGGCGTCACGATGGCGTCGTACTCGTCCGAGCCGAATACATCGGAGAAATGACGGGCGAGCGGCTCTGCCTGGTGGCGGTAACCCGTGTTGTAGTGCGCCTGCCCGCAGCAGGTCTGCGCCATCGGGAAGTCGACGTCAACTCCTAGCCTGGTCAGCAGTTTCACCACCGCGCGGCCTGTGTCGGGATAGAGCGTGTCGTTGACACAGGTCAGGAACAGAGCGACACGCATCGCGGGTTCCTCCTCGTCGATCATCGGATGGGTGCAGCGTATGCGCTGCGCGCGCTTTGCGGGAGTCATGGTGCGGGGACGCGTAATGCGAGGATGCGTAACGCGGGGATGCGTCATGCCGGGACGCGTCGCGACGCCTCCTCCCATGCCGCCCGGCGTGCCGGGTCGGTGGTCGGCTCGTAGCGAGTCAGCTGCTGGGTGCGGGCCAGCAGGGCGCGCATGGCCTGGCGGTCGTCTCCCACCAGGCCGTGCGCTCGTGCCTGCACGAGTACGTTGCCCAGCGCGGCCGCCTCCGCCGGGCCCGCGACGACGGGCAGCCCGCAGGCGTCCGCGGTCAGTTGGCACAGGAGGGCGTTGCGGGCGCCGCCGCCGACTATGTGGATGACGTCCACGGCCCGGTCCGCGAGGCGTTGGGCGTCCTCGATGGCGCGGCGGTGGGCCAGGGCAAGGGAGTCGAGAATGCAGCGCGTCGTCTCGGCGGGGGTGCGGGGGGCGGGCTGGCCCGTGGCCTCGCAGGCCTGGGCGATGCGGTGCGGCATGTTGCCGGGGGCCAGGAAGGCGGGGTCTGCCGCGTCGACGAGGGAGCGGAGGACGGGGGCGTGGGCCGCCTCGCGCAGGAGCGCTTCCAGGTCGGGGGCGCCGGTGGACACCTCCCAGGTGCGCAGGCACTCCTGGAGCAGCCACAGGCCCATGATGTTGCGCAGGTAGCGGACCGTGCCGTCGATGCCGAGTTCGTTGGTGAAGTTGGCCTCGCGGCTCTCCTCCGTGCGGATGGGGGCCGTCAGCTCCAGGCCTGCCAGCGACCAGGTGCCGGTGCAGATGTAGGCGAAGTTCTCGGTGGTGGCCGGGACGGCGGCCACCGCTGACGCTGTGTCGTGCGAGGCGACCGTCGTGACGGGGGTGGGTGTGGTCAGGCCGGCTTCGTCCAGGACGTGCGGGAGTAGTTGGCCCGCGGGGTCGCCTGGGTGCCGCAGGGGAGGGAACAGGCTGAGGTCGATGCCGAGGCGTGTGACCACGTCGTGGGACCAGGTGTTTGTGGCGGGGTCCATGAGCTGTGTGGTGGAGGCGTTGGTCAGCTCTGTGCCGAGTTCGCCTGTCAGCCAGTACGTCAGGAGGTCCGGGATCAGCAATGCGTGCCTGGCGGCTTGTAGTTGGGCTGTTCCTTGGGCGGCCATGAGTTGGTAGAGGGTGTTGAAGGGGGCGTACTGGATTCCTGTCGCGGCGTAGAGCTCGGTGGGCGGGACTGTTGTCCAGGCCTTGGCTGCGATGCCTTCGGTGCGGGTGTCCCGGTAGTGGACGGGGTTGCCCAGGAGGACTCCGTCGGCGTCGAGCAGGCCGTAGTCCACTGCCCAGCCGTCGATGCCGATGGAGGTGAGGGGGACGGAGCCTGAACCTGCGGCGCGGAGGCCGTCCATGACTCCGGCGTAGAGGGACAGGATGTCCCAGTGCAGGGTGCCGGCGGTGCGGACCGGGCGGTTGGGGAAGCGGTGTGCTTCCTGGAGGGTGAGGGTGTCGGGGCCTGTCCGGGCCACCATGACGCGTCCGCTGGAGGCGCCCAGGTCGATCGCGGCGAAGCGGTGGTGTGAGCGGGGGTTGGTCATGGTGGCTCGCAGGGTTGCAGGTCGGGTGTGGGTGTGGGTGCGAGTTGCGCTTGTGCGTGCGTGCGGGCGGTGCGGTGCGGGTGGTCGGGGGTCGCGTGGTGCTCTTTGGGGCGGGGCCGCGCCGGTATGTCCGTCCTCGCTATCGTCCGGTGGCCGCCGGGCCGCTTCGGCTCCGGAGCGCCGGGAACCGTGCTCCGGGCGGACATACCGGCACGTCCCCTCACGTGCGCTCCCGACTGCGGGTGCGCGGGGGCTGCTGTCCCGCTTGTCCGCCTGCTGGGCCGCTACGGGGCAATCGGTGGGTGGGAGGGGAAGCTTGTTCGTGCAGAGGTGGATGCGAGGTTCCGGGACGGAAGGCCTCTCGGGTGGATCAGGCGCTGCCCTCCGGTCGCGTGCGGGCCGGTGGCCGGAGGGTGCTGTCGGCTACCTGAGGAACGCCGCTGCGACGCCCGCGTCCACGGGTATGTGGAGGCCTGTCGTGTGGGACAGGTCGCCCGCCGTCAGGGCGAAGACCGCGTTGGCCACATGCTCGGGGAGCACCTCGCGCTTGAGGAGGGTCCGTTGGGCGTAGAACGCGCCCAGGTTCTCCTCCTCGATTCCGTACGTCGCCGCACGCTGCGCGCCCCAGCCGCCCGCGAAGATCCCCGAGCCGCGGACCACTCCGTCCGGGTTGATGCCGTTCACGCGTATGCCGAACTCGCCCAGCTCGGCCGCGAGGAGGCGGACCTGGTGGGCCTGGTCCGCCTTGGTGGCGGAGTACGCGATGTTGTTCGGGCCGGCGAAGACCGCGTTCTTCGACGTGATGTAGATGATGTCGCCGCCCAGGGCCTGGTCTCGCATGACGCGGGCCGCCTCGCGGGCGACGAGGAAGGAGCCGCGGGCCATGATGTCGTGCTGCAGGTCCCAGTCGCGGGCCGTGGTGTCGAGCAGGGGCTTGGAGATGGAGATGCCCGCGTTGTTCACGACCAGGTCGACCCCGCCGAAAGCGAGTGCCGCGGCGGTGAAGGCGTCGGTGATCTGCTCTTCGGACGTGACGTCCATGGGGATGGCGATCGCCTTGTCCGGGCCGCCCAACTCGTCCGCCACGGCTGCGGCGTTCTCCGCGTTGAGGTCCGCCACCGCGACGCAGGCACCCTCCGCCACCAGGCGGTGCGCGATCGCCTTGCCGATGCCGCTGCCCGCGCCGGTCACCAGGGCGACGCGGGTGGCCAGGGGCTTGGGGCGGGGGAGGCGCTGGAGCTTGGCCTCTTCCAGTGGCCAGTACTCGATGCGGAACTTCTCCGATTCGTCGATCGGGGCGTACGTGGAGACGGCCTCGGCGCCGCGCATCACGTTGATGGCGTTCACATAGAACTCACCTGCCACGCGTGCTGTCTGCTTGTCCTTGCCGAAGGAGAACATTCCTACGCCCGGGACGAGGACGATGGCCGGGTCGGCGCCGCGCATCGCGGGAGAGGTCGGGTCGGCGTGGCGGGTGTAGTAGGCCGCGTACTCCTCTCGGTACGCGGAGTGGAGCTCCTTGAGGCGGGCGATGGCCTCCGCGAGTGGTGCGGTGGGCGGGAGGTCCAGGACCAATGGCCTGATCTTCGTGCGCAGGAAGTGGTCCGGGCAGGAGGTGCCCAGGGCCGCCAGGCGCGGGTGTTCCGTGCTTGACAGGAAGTCAAGGACGGTGTCCGTGTCGGTGAAGTGGCCGATCTGGGGGCGGTCCTGCGAGGCCAGGGAGCGGATGTGCGGGGCCAGCTCCGCCGCGCGGTCGCGGCGTGCCGGGGTGGGGAGCGGGGCGTAACCGTCCAGGTGCTTGCCGAAGGGGGCGGGCTTGCCGCGTTCGGTGAGGAATGCCTCCGCCGTGCGGATCATGTGCAGCGAGTTGCGCTCGCACTCGTCCGCCGTGGCGCCCCAGGCCGTGATGCCGTGGCCGCCCAGGACGCAGCCGATGGCGTCCGGGTTGGCCTCTTTCACCGCCGCGATGTCCAGGCCCAGTTGGAAGCCGGGGCGGCGCCAGGGCACCCAGGCGACCGTGGAGCCGAAGCACTCGGCCGTCAGCTTCTCGCCGTCCGTCGCGCAGGCCAGGGCGATGCCTGAGTCCGGGTGGAGGTGGTCCACGTGCGGTGCGTCCACCAGGGCGTGCATGGCCGTGTCGATGGAAGGGGCCGCGCCGCCCTTGCCGTGCAGGCAGTAGTCGAAGGCGGCGACCATCTCGTCCTCGTGATCCGCGCCCCCGTACACCTCCTTGAGGGCGTGGAGGCGGTCCAGGCGCAGGACCGCCAGGCCCTCCTCGGTGAGGGTGCCCAGGTCGCCGCCCGAGCCCTTGACCCACATCAGGTCCGTGTCCGCGCCGGTGACCGGGTCGGGGGCCGTGCCCTTCGCCGATGCGTTGCCGCCCGCGTAGTTCGTGTTGCGCGGGTCGGCGCCCAAGCGGTGGGCGCGGTCCAGAAGTTCCTTGATCCGTGCGTGCTGTGTCATGTCGCTCATGCCCCCCATCCGGCCTGCTCGCCGCCCACGCGGTCCTTGACGATCTGCTCCTGCCAGCCTGACTGCTGATAGGCCCTCATGGGATCCGGGTCCAGCCCCGAGTCCTCCCTGACTTCTGCCAGTAGGGGACGGACGTCCGTGTTGTAGGCGTCCATCAGGACCGCGTTGGAGGCCAGGACATCGCCGGTCCGCTGGGCCTCGGCCAGCGCGTCGGCGTCGACGAGGAGTGCTTTCGCCGTGGCCTCCTGCACGTTCATCACCGAGCGGATGATCGCGGGGATCTTCGCCTCGATGTTGTGGCACTGGTCGAGCATGAACGCGATGTCGGAGGTCAGGCCCCCGCCGCGGACGACCTCGTACATGATCCGGAAGAGCTGGAAGGGGTCCGCGGCGCCCGCCATCAGGTCGTCGTCGGCGTAGAAGCGCGAGTTGAAGTCGAAAGCGCCGAGGCGGCCCTCGCGCAGGAGCGTGGCGACGATGAACTCGATGTTGGTGCCCGGGGCGTGGTGGCCGGTGTCGACGACGACCTGGGCCTTGGGCCCGAGCTTCAGGCAGTGCGCGTACGCCGTGCCCCAGTCCGGGATGTCCGTCGCGTAGAAGGCCGGCTCGAAGAGCTTGTACTCGATGAGCATGCGCTGGTCGTCGCCGAGGCGGTCGTAGGTGGTGCGCAGGGCCTCCGAGAGGCGGTCCTGGCGGGTGCGGATGTCGTCCTGGCCCGGGTAGTTGATGCCGTCGGAGAACCACAGCTTCAGGTCGCGTGAACCCGTCGCGTCCATGATGTCGACGCACTCCAGGAGGTGGTCGAGCGCCTTGCGCCGGACCGCCGGGTCCGGGTTGGTGACCGAGCCGAGCTTGTAGTCGTCGTCCTGGAAGACGTTGGCGTTGATCGCGCCGAGCGTCACACCGCGTTCGCTGGCGTACTCCGCGAGCGCCGCGTAGTCGTCGACCTTGTCCCAGGGGATGTGCAGGGCCACCCTGGGCGCCACGCCCGTGTGGGCGTGCACCCGGGCGGCGTCGTCCAGCTTCTCCCGGGTCGTGCGGGGGACACCTGGCTGCGCGAAGACCTTGAAGCGCGTACCGGAGTTGCCGTACGCCCAGGACGGGGTCTCCAGGGCCTGGGTGGTGAGTGCCGCTTTCACGGCGTCCTTGCTGGTTCCGGCGGTCATCGCGCAGCCTTCCGAAAGAGCGGTCGAGGTGGGTCAGTTGGAGAAGCGGTGTGTGCCGGAGGCCGCGGCGAAGACGGCGCAGCCGTCCTCCAGCCGCAGGAACTCCGTCGTGCCATGGGCTACTTGGGTTCGTCTGTCGGCGGGGATCCATACCTCCGCCGTCGTGTTGGCGGGCAGGGTCAGCGTGAGGCGGAAGCCCTCGGAGTCCGTCTTCCAGTGGGTGGTTACCGGCCCGTAGAGCGCGTCGAAGCTGCCCTGGGCCTCGGTCACGCCGCCGCCGGGGCGCGGGCGGACGAGGATCTTGCGGAAGCCCGGGTCGGCCGGTGCGATGCCCGCGATGTTCGCGTACATCCACTCGCCCACCGAGCCGTAGGCATAGTGGTTGAAGGAGTTCATGCCGGCGTCCTGGAAGCTGCCGTCCGGCTTGATGGAGTCCCAGCGCTCCCACATCGTCGTGGCGCCCTTGTCGATCTGGTAGCCCCAGCTGGGGAAGGACCGCTGGACGAGGAGGCGGTAGGCGACGTCCGTGTGGCCGGTGGCCGTCAGGACGGGAAGCAGCCGCGGGGTGCCCAGGAAGCCCGTCGACAGGTGCCATTCCTTGGACTTGATGAGCTCCACCAGACGGGCGGCCGCCGGTGCGCGGTCGCTGTCGGCGAGCAGGTCCATGGACAGGGCCAGGACGTACGCGGTCTGCGTGTCGCCCTTCACCCGGCCGCCGTCGGTCACGTACGCCGCCCGGAAGGCGTCACGGACGCTGCCGAAGAGCTTCTTGTACGGGGCCGGGTCCTTGCCAAGCGCTTCGGCGGCCCGGGCGACGAGGTCGGCGCTGTGCGCGAAGTAGGCCGTGCCGATGACGTCCTTGGGCGTCTCGTCCTGGATGTTGAGCCAGTCTCCGTAGCCCTCGGCGGGGCGCAGATATCCGGAACTGTGCTTCTCCAGGTAGTCGAGCCACTTCAGCATCGAGGCCCAGGAGTGCTCCAGGACGCGCGTGTCCCCGTACGCCTGGTAGAGCGCCCAGGGGACGGTGACTCCGGCGTCGCCCCAGCCGGCCACTCCCTTGCCGACCGTGCCGACGAACGGGGCCACATCGGGGAAGGCGCCGTCGTCGGGCTGCCCGTCGCGCAGGTCGTCGAGCCACTTGGTGAGGAAGCGCGCCGACTCCATGGTGTAGGCGGCGGTCGGAGCGAAGACGTTGATGTCACCGGTCCAGCCGAGCCGCTCGTCACGTGCCGGGGTGTCCGTGGGGATGGACAGGAAGTTGCCGCGCTGGCCCCATGTGATGTTGCTGTGCAGCTGGTTGAGCATGGGGACGTTCGTCTTGAAGTCCATCGTGAAGGGCGCCGATGTGTGGATGACGCGGCCCACCACGGCGTCGCGTGGTGGCTTGCCCGGGTAGCCCGTCACCTCCACGTAGCGGAAGCCATGGAAGGTGAACCGCGGTTCGAAGGTCTCCTTGCCGCCGCCCTTGAGCGTGTAGGTGTCCGTGGCGCGCGCGGTCCGCAGGTTGGTGGTGTAGATCGTGCCGTCGGGGTTGAGCACCTCCGCGTGGCGCAGCTGGACCTTCGTGCCGGCCTTCCCGGAGACGGTGAGGCGGACCGCGCCGACCATGTTCTGGCCGAGGTCGAAGACGAACACTCCGGGCTTGGGCTCACTCACCTTGCGGGTGGAGATCTCGCTCTCCACGCGCGTGTGCCCGTCGATCTGGGCGACGACAGCGGCCTTGACCTTCTCGACGGCGTCGGCCGCGATCCAGTCCGAGTCGTCGAATCCGGCGCGCGTCCAGCCCGCCGTCTCCAGGCGGGCGTCGTAGTCCTCGCCCGACAGGAGGTCGGCTGCGGTCACCGGGCCCGTGGCGGTGCGCCAGTCGGTGCCGGACAGCACGCGGTCGGTCGAGCCGTCGGTGTACGTAACCTCCAACTGGCCGAGGAAAGCGGGGCGTTCGCCGTACTGATGCGGGCCGAACATACCGACGTTCCCCGTGTACCAGCCGACCGCGACCGTCACGCCGAGCGCATTGGCGCCGGACTTGAGCTGCCTGGTCACGTCGTACGTCTGGTACTGGACCCGCTTGTCGTAGTCGGTCCATCCGGGTGCCAGGCGGTCGTCGCCGACGCGCTCGCCGTTCAGCCAGGCGTCGTAGAGGCCCAGGGCCGTGGAGTACAGCCGGGCCCGCGCGACGGTCTTGCCGGGGCGCAGGCGGAACTCGTGGCGCAGCTGGGCGGCGGGACAGTGGTGGGGGGCGACCTTGCCCCAGGGGCCCGAGCCCCAGGGGGCGAGGACCTTCGACGCCGCCCAGGAGCCGTCGTCGTACTCCGCCGACCGCCAGTCTCCCGAGGGCTCCTTGTCGGTGGCCTTCCACGTGCCGTCGGTGGCCAGGGTGTGCACGCCGTCCGCGGTCGTCACTTCGAGCAGGCCGAGCAGACCGGCGGGGCCGGTCGTGGCATTGGTGGCCGAGACGGCGACGACCGCCGCGCCGGGGCGCAGTTGGGCGGTCACGTCGACGACCGCGGGGCGGCGCCAGTTGTCGGCGGCGCTGTCCGCTTCGGCGTGCGCCACCCGCGTGCCGTTCACGTACGCGGTGTAGCCGTCGTCGGCCGTGGTGACCAGGCGCGCGCGAGTGACCCCTTCGGGGACGTCGACGCGGCCGCGGAACCAACGGGTGGCCGCCGGGGCGCTGTTCGCGGGGTCCCCCTCGGGGAACCAGATCCACGAGGCGTCGTCCAGGGCGGGCGCGCCGACGAGGGACGCGGGTGCGCCGATCCACCGTGCCGTCCAGTCCTTCTCCCCAAAGAGCCCGGTCTCCCACCAGGAGGGCTCACTCCACTCGGAGGCCGTGCCCGCGCTGTCCCAGACCCGCACCGACCAGTAGTAGCGCGTACGGGACTTGAGGTCGGGGCCCGCGTAGGGGACCAGGACGGAGTCGCTCGACGCGACCTTGCCGCTGTCCCAGACGTCGGGCTCGGCGAGGCGGCCCGGGGTGGTGGCCACGCGCACGTGGTAGGCGCTCTGTGCCTGGCCTTCCTTGGTGGACGCCAGGGGCCAACTCAGCCTCGGGCGGGGCACGTCGAGACCGAGGGGGTGTCTCACGTACTCGACGGTCGGTCTGGTCACGCGTAGGGCCCGGCCCCCTGCGGAAGGGGCGGCGTGGGCGGTCGGAACTGCCCCGGCGGCCATCGCCGTTCCCAGGGCGGCCGTGGCGGTGGTGCTGAGCAGTCGTCTTCTGCTGATCACAACTTGACTCCGTAACGACTCGACGATGAATCGTTTCACGAGAGGCGAAGCTAGGGAGAGCGCTGGCTGATGTCAAGGGGGCTGGTGTGCTTCACCCTTGGTGCATCAAGTGGCGACAGGATTTTCAAGGCACGCCCATTGACGCCGTAGTTGGCGCGGGTTTAGCTTCCCTGAAAATTGATTGAAACCTTTCACGCCGGGTGTCCGGCGGGTGACTCCTGATGACGCCCGCCGCCGCACGCCCGGTGTCTGATCCCCCATGCCAGAAGCCGCATGCCCTTCGTGACCGATCGGTGCTACGTATGAGAGAGCCCCCCGTCCTTGCCGTGCAGGGCCTGAGCAAGTCCTTCGGGGCCGTGCGCGCCCTGCACGACGTCTCCCTGGAGCTGTACGCCGGTGAGGCGCACGCCCTCGCGGGCGAGAACGGCGCAGGGAAATCCACCCTCATCAAGACCCTCGCCGGGGTCCACAGGCCGGACACGGGAGAGCTGACGCTCGACGGGTCCCCGGTCGTCTTCCACGGCCCCGGCGACGCCAGGGACGCGGGCGTCGCCGTCATCTACCAGGAGCCGACGCTCTTCCCCGACCTCTCCGTCGCGGAGAACATCTTCATGGGGCGCCAGCCCCGCCGCTCGCTCGGCCGCGTCGACCACAAGGCCGTGCACGCGGCGGCCGAGGCGCTCTTCAAGCGCCTGGCCGTGGACCTCGACCCCGATCAGCCCGCGCGCGGGCTCTCCATCGCGGACCAGCAGATCGTCGAGATCGCCAAGGCGCTCTCCTTCGACGCCCGGGTCCTGATCATGGACGAGCCGACCGCCGCCCTCACCGGAAGCGAAGTGGCCCGCCTCTTCGGCGTCGTGCGCACCCTGCGCGAACAGGGCGCCGCGGTGCTTTTCATCTCGCACCGCCTGGAGGAGATCTTCGAGCTGTGCCAGCGCGTCACCACGCTGCGCGACGGCGGCCTGATCGCGAGCGAGCCGCTCGAAGGCCTGACCGAGGACGATCTCGTACGCCGCATGGTGGGCCGCGACCTCGACGAGCTCTACCCGAAGCAGGACACCCAGGTGGGCGAAGTCGCCCTCAGCGTCCGCCGGCTGACCCGCGAGGGCGTCTTCACCGATGTGTCGTTCGACGTGCGGCGCGGCGAGATCGTCGGGCTCGCGGGCCTCGTCGGGGCCGGGCGCAGCGAGGTCGCGCGGGCCGTCTTCGGCATCGACAAGTGGGATGCCGGAACGGTCGAGGTGCAGGGAAAGGCGCTGCTCAACGGCGCACCGAGTACCGCCATGGCCGCCGGGCTCGCGCTCGTCCCCGAGGACCGGCGCGCCCAGGGCCTGGTGATGGACATGTCCATCGAGCGCAACATCGGGCTCACCGGACTGCGTACGACGGTGCGCGCGGGCCTCATGGACCGTGGCGCCGAACGCAGCCGCTCGCTCGACTGGGCGGTGCGGCTCCAGGTGAAGTACGCGCGCATCGCCGACGCCGTAGGCACCCTGTCCGGCGGCAACCAGCAGAAAGTCGTCCTCGCCAAGTGGCTCGCCACCAGGCCCCAGGTGCTGATCGTGGACGAACCGACCCGCGGCATCGACGTCGGCACCAAGGCCGAAGTGCACCGTCTCCTTTCCGAACTCGCCGCCGAGGGGGTCGCGGTCCTGATGATCTCCTCCGACCTGCCCGAGATCCTCGGCATGGCCGACCGGGTCCTCGTCATGCACGAAGGGCGGCTCACCGCCGAGATCCCGCGCGCGCGGGCGACCGAGGAGTCCGTGATGGCCGCCGCCACAGGGAGGACGGCATGAGCGTGACCACCCAGAGCCCGGCACCCGCCGTGGATCCGGAGAAGGCCGGGGCGACCCGGCTCGTCGACCGCGTGTTCAAGATGCGCGAACTGGCCATCCTGCTGGTCTTCCTGGTGATGATCGGCATCACCCAGGCGGGCAACAGCGAGTTCCTCTCCGAGCAGGGCATCAAGGACCTGCTCCTCAACGCGACCATCCTCGTCCTCGTCGCGACGGGACAGGCACTCGTCGTCATTACCCGCAACGTCGACCTGTCCGTCGGCTCCACGCTCGGGATCAGCGCCTTCGCCGCCGGCAACCACCTCCAGGGCGGCGGCGACTCGACGGTCGCGATCCTCCTGGCGGTCGCGCTCGGCGTCGGCTGCGGTCTGCTCAACGGGGCGCTGGTCAGCCTCGGCCAGGTGCCCGCGCTCGTCGTGACGCTCGGCACCCTCTACATCATCCGGGGCGTCGACTCCATCTGGGTCGGCTCCCGGCAGATCACCGCGTCCGACCTGCCGGACGGCTTCGTCGACTTCGGCTCCGGCGGGATCTCGGCCGTGCCGTATCTGGCCCTCATCGCACTCGCCGTCCTGGTCGCCGTCGCCTACTACCTGCGGCACTTCGGCGGCGGACGCGAGCTCTACGCCCTCGGCTCCAACCCCGAGGCCGCGCGCCTCGCCGGCATCCCGGTACGCAAGCGCATCCTCGCCGCCTACACCGCGTGCGGAGCGCTCGCCGGACTCGCAGGCGCGCTCTACCTGGCCCGCTTCGGCAACGTCGACTCGGCCACCGGCAACGGCTATGAACTCACCGTCGTCAGCGCCGTCGTGGTCGGTGGCGTCGTCTTCACCGGCGGCTCCGGCAGCGTCTACGGCGCGGCGCTCGGCGCTCTGCTCCTGACCTCCATCAACAGCGTGCTTCCCGCGCTCGGCGTCAGCTCCGTGTGGGTGCTCGCCATCAACGGCGTGCTGCTCGTCCTGGCCATCGCCGTCGACCGGATCGTCGCCCTGCGCGTCGCCAAGGCCCTGAAGAAGAGGAACGCCCGCCATGGCTGACCCCAAGGCTGACTCCCACGCCAACCGGCTCACGCTCACGCGCGCCGTCCGCTGGGACACCGTTGTCGGCGCTCTCCTTGTCGTACTCCTGCTGATGTCGTTCTCCTTTGTCGACGGTTTCGGGAACGCCCTCAACCTGTCGTTCCTCATCGGCAACACGCTGCCCATCGCGCTGATCGCCCTGCCGATGACGCTCCTCGTCGTCTCCGGAGAGATCGATCTCTCGGTGGCCTCGACGGCGGGGCTCTCCGGAGCCGTGATGGGCGCGCTCTGGAACGCCGGGATGGCCATCGAGACGATCATTCCGCTCGTTCTCCTCATCGGAGTCGTCTGCGGCCTGGTCAACGGCCTCCTGGTGACGCGTCTCGGGCTGCCCTCGCTCGCCGTCACCATCGGCACCATGGCCGCCTACCGGGGCATCGCGCAGATCGTCCTCGGCTCGGACGCCGTCACCGACTTCCCCTCGCAGTACTTGGACTTCGCGGCCGGACAGGTCGGCGACACCTTCCTGCCGTACGCCTTCCTGCCCTTCCTCGCGCTGCTCGCGATCGCCGTCGTCGTCCTGCACGCCACGCCCTTCGGGCGCTCGCTCTTCGCGATCGGCGCCAATGAGGAGGCGGCGCGGTTCGCCGGTGTCCGCGTCAAGCGGCACAAGCTGTGGCTGTTCGTCGCCACGGGACTGATGGCCTCGCTCACGGGAATCTTCTGGGCCCTGCACTACGCGAGCGCCCGCTACGACAACGCCACCGGGCTCGAACTGTCCGTCGTCGCCGCCGTACTGCTCGGCGGCATCGACTTCGACGGCGGCAAGGGGACCCTGGGCGGCGCGATCGCCGGAGTCTTCCTGCTCGGCGCCCTGCAGAACGCGATGAGCCTGCTCAACGTCTCCGCACAGTCGCAGATCGTCGTCACCGGTGTGCTGCTCGTGGTGTCCGTGCTCGGGCCGCGCGTGGCCCGGCAGATCGCCGTCGCCCGAGCGGGCCGCCGCGCCGCCGCTCCGGCCCGCTGAACCCCTCGTACCGTCGACACGTCCGAAAGGGACCAACGATGCTCTCTCCCCGCCGCTCTGTCCGCCGCTCCGCCCTCACCCGCGCCTGCGTGACACTGGCCGCCGTCACCTCGCTCGCCCTCACCGCCACCGCCTGCGGCGGCACCACCAAGGAGTCCTCGAAGAACGACGACGCAGGCAAGGCCTCGAACGCCAAGGCCGACCCGGACGCGGCCACCAAGAAGGGCCTCACCGTCGCCTTCCTGCCCAAGCAGGTCAACAACCCGTACTTCACCGTCGCCGACAAGGGCGGCGAGAAGGCGCTCAAGGAGCTCGGGTCGACGTACAAGGAGACCGGCCCCAACAGCGCCACCGACACCAGCGGACAGGTCTCCTACGTCAACACGCTCACCCAGCAGCAGGTCGACGCCATGGCCGTCTCCGCACAGGACCCGGGCGCCCTGTGCACCGCCCTCAAGCAGGCCATGAAGAACGACATCAAGGTCGTCACCTACGACTCGGACACCAACCCCGGCTGCCGTGACGTCTTCGTCTCGCAGTCCAGCGCCGAGGCGCTCGGCCGCACCCAGGTGGAGCTGCTGGGCAAGCAACTCGGCTACAAGGGAGACATCGCGATCCTCTCCGCGGCCCAGACCGCGACGAACCAGAACACCTGGATCGGCTTCATGAAGGACGAGCTGAAGAAGCCCAAGTACAAGAACATGAAGCTGGTGAAGACCGCCTACGGCAACGACGACGCCCAGCAGTCCTTCCAGCAGACCCAGGGTCTCCTCCAGGAGCACCCGAAGCTGGCCGGGATCATCTCGCCGACGACCGTCGGCATCAAGGCGGCGGCCCAGTACCTTTCGGGATCGAAGTACAAGGGCAAGGTGAAGCTCACCGGCCTCGGCACGCCCAACGACATGCGCCAGTACGTGAAGAACGGCACCGTCGAGGGCTTCGAGCTGTGGGACCCGGCCAAGCTCGGCGCGCTCGCCGCGCACACCGCCGTGGCCCTGAAGTCCGGCCAGATCACGGGCAAGAAGGGCGAGGAGTTCGAGGCGGGCGACCTCGGCAGCTTCACCATCGGCGACAAGGGAGTCGTCGATCTCGGCGAACCGACCGTTTTCGACAAGAAGAACATCGACCAGTACAAATTCTGAGGGGATCGCAGGCGGCGGCGCACAAGGCGCCGCACGAGCAACGGAACAAGGGGACGCATGGTCGGCATCAAAGACGTGGCCAAGCACGCCGGAGTGTCGGTGGGCACGGTGTCGAATGTGATCAACCGCCCGGACGTGGTCTCCGAGGAGACCCGCCACCGGGTGCAGTCCGTGATCGAGCGGCTCGGCTACGTCCGCAGCGAGTCCGCACGGCAGCTGCGCGCGGGGCAGAGCCGCATCATGGCGCTGCTCGTGCTCGACATGGGCAACCCCTTCTTCGTGGACGTCGCGCGCGGTGCCGAGCGGGCCGCGCGCGACGCGGGGCTGCGCGTCATGATGTGCAACAGCGGACAGAGCCCCTCCGAAGAGGCCGAGTATCTGGCGCTCTTCGCCGAACAGCGGGTCCGGGGCGTCCTGCTGACCCCGGCGGACGCCACCGGACGCAACATCGAGGCGTTCCGCAGGCACGCCATCCCGTTCGTCCTGGTCGACCGGGTCGCCGAGGGCGCCACCGAGTGCTCCGTCTCCGTGGACGACGTCCTCGGCGGTGCGCTCGCGGTGCGCCATCTGGTGGACACGGGGCACCGCAGCATCGCGTACGTGAGCGGCCCGCCCGGACTCAACCAGGTGAAGGACCGCAGGCAGGGAGCGCTCCAGGCCCTGGCCGAGGCCGGTCTGCCGGCGTCGGCGCTGCGGGAGCTGCCCACCGAGCGGCTCGACGTGGCCGCGGGACGCGACGCGGGCGCCCGCGTCCTCGGTCTCGCCGAGCGGCCGACCGCCGTCTTCTGCGCCAACGACCTGCTCGCCCTCGGGGTGCTCCAGGCGATGTACGCGGCCGGAGTGAGCGTGCCCGAGGACATCGCCATCGTCGGCTACGACGACATCGAGTTCGCCGCGGCCGCCGTCGTCCCGCTCACCTCCGTGCGCCAGCCCGCCATCAAGATGGGCGCGATGGCCGCGGAACTCCTCCTGGAGGAGACCGAGTCGGACGCCGAACCGGAGGAGCACGATCACCGGCGCGTGGTGCTCCAGCCGGAGCTCGTCGTACGGCGCTCCAGCCTGACACCCCGCTGACCGCCCCCGCGGCGAGTGTGCTGAACTGGGCGAAGTGTCCCGTTCCGCACGCGCCCAGGAGCCCCCTTGACCATCACCGCCTCCTACCGTCAGCCCGGTGTGGTCCTCACCGACCACCGCTTCTCCGTGCCCCTCGACCACGACGACCCGGCGGGGGAGCGGATCGAGGTCTTCGCCCGCGAGGCCGTGGCGAGCCGGCACGAGAGCGCCGACCTGCCGTGGCTGGTCTATCTCCAGGGCGGCCCGGGGTGCGGGGCCAACCGGTTCGCGGGCAAGGAGGCATGGCTGGGCAGGGCCCTTCAGGACTACCGGGTGCTGCTCCTGGACCAGCGCGGAACCGGCAGCTCCACTCCGGCCACGCGCCAGACGCTCCCGCTGCGCGGCGGCCCCCGCGAACAGGCCGACTACCTCACGCACTTCCGCGCCGACTCCATCGTCCGTGACTGCGAGCTGATCCGGCGCGAGCTGACCGGCACCCCCTGGACCGTGCTCGGTCAGAGCTTCGGCGGCTTCTGCGCGACCCACTACTTGTCGGCGGCCCCCGAAGGCCTGCACACCGCCCTCATCACCGGCGGCCTGCCCACGCTCGACGGCCACGCGGACGACGTCTACCGCGCCGCCTACCCGCGCATGGAACGCAAGAGCGCAGCCCACTACGCCCGCTACCCCCAGGACGTCGAGCGCGCCCGCCGCATCGCCGCCCACCTCGCCGAGCACGAGCCGGTCCTGAACGGCGGCTACCGCCTCACCGTCGAGGCGTTCCAGTCCCTCGGCATGCTGCTCGGCACCAAGGACGGCAGCCACCGCCTGCACTACCTCATCGAGGACGCCTTCGTGCGGACGCCGTCGGGGCCCGCCCTGTCCGACGCGTTCCAGGAAGGCGTCCAGGCCGAACTTTCGCTGAGGAACCGTCCGCTCTTCGCGCTGATGCACGAGACGATCTACGGCCAGGGCGAGCGGCCCACCGACTGGTCGGCACAGCGGCTGCGCGGCCAGTTCCCGCAGTTCGACCCGGGCAAGGCACTCGCCGGTGACGCGCCGCTGCTGTTCACCGGGGAAGCCGTCCAGCGCTGGCAGTTCGACTGCGACCCGGCCCTGCGGCCGCTGCGCGAGACCGCCGAGATCCTCGCCGCACACACCGGCTGGGCGCCCCTGTACGACACGGCACGCCTCGCCGCGAACGAGGTGCCGGCCGCCGCCGCCATCTACCACGACGACATGTACGTCGACACCGACCACTCCCTGCACACCGCCCGCTCCATCCGCGGCCTGCGCACCTGGGTCACCGACGAGTACGAGCACGACGGCCTGCGGGTGGGTTCACCGCGCGTCCTCGACCGGCTCCTCGCCCTCGCCCGGGGCGAGGTCTGAGGCCTCCGCGACAGGACCCGCGAAGCTAGGCTGCGGGCATGACAGAGCCGTTGGACGTGAACGACCAGCTCACCCCCATGCCCGAGGACTGGCAGCGGGCCCTCGCCGTCGTGGCCCACCCGGACGACCTGGAGTACGGCTGCTCGGCAGCGATCGCCGGATGGACGGACGGCGGCCGCGAGGTCGCCTACCTCCTGGCCAGCCGTGGCGAGGCGGGCATCGACACCCTCGACCCCGCCACGTGTGGGCCGCTGCGCGAACGGGAGCAGCGGGCGAGCGCGGCCGTCGTCGGCGTGTCGACCGTGGAGTTCCTCGACCACAAGGACGGCGTGATCGAGTACGGTACGGCGCTGCGCCGCGACATCGCCGCCGCGGTGCGCAGGCACCGGCCCGAGCTCGTGATCACGCTCAACCACCGCGACACGTGGGGCGGCGTGGCCTGGAACACCCCGGACCACGTCGCCGTCGGCCGCGCGACGCTCGACGCGGTGGGGGACGCGGGCAACCGCTGGATCTTCCCCGAGCTGATCGAGGAGGACGCCCTCGAGCCCTGGAACGGCGTGCGCTGGGTGGCCGTCGCCGGTTCGTCGTCGCCCACGCACGCGGTGGACGCCACGGTGGGGCTCGAGCGCTCCGTGCGCTCGCTCCTCGAACACCGCGCGTACATCGAGGTGTTGACGCAGGAGGACCCCGAGAAGTACTGCCGCGAGTTCCTCACCGGCAACGCCCAGCGGGTGGCGCCGCGCTTCGGCGGGAAGCCCGCGGTGTCCTTCGAGGTCTTCAGCCGCTGAGCCGCCGCCACTACGCTGACGGGACGTCAAATATCTGACGGGACGTCAGAAACGTAGGCAGGAGCTGATGCTGGATGATCGACACCATCGGCACGGACATCCCGGAGGGTGAGGAGCGGCTGCGCCTCGACATCGAGGACGGCCTGGGCATCCTCACCCTCTGCTACCCGCAGAAGCTCAACGCGTGGAGCTGGGAGGCCACGCGCCAGCTCGGCATCTTCGCCGACCGGATCCGCTTCGACGACTCGATCCGGGCGGTGCTGCTGCGTGCGGAGGGGCGGGCGTTCTGCGCCGGGATCGACGTCACCGCGCTCAATGGCGGTGCGATCGAAGGCCGTTCGGTGTCCGAGCGCACCCGCAACTACTACGAGGGCATGCGCTGGGTCCATGAACGCTTCCGTACGTTCGCGCGCCTCCCGCAGCCGGTCGTCGCCGCCGTGCAGGGGTACTGCCTGGGGTTCGGCTTCGAACTCGCGCTGATGGCGGACGTGCGGATCGTGTCGGACGACGCGGTGTTCGCGCTGCCCGAGGCGCAGATCGGCGTCGCGGTGGACGCGGGCGGTGACCTGCGCATCGCGCGCGACGCGGGCGCGGGCTGGGCCAAGCTGCTCTCGCTCACCGGGCGCCGCATCGACGCGGCCACGGCCGAGCGGCTGCGGCTCGTACAACTCGTCACGCCGGTGGACGAGTTGACCAAGGCGGCCCGCGAGGTCGCCGCGGAGATCGCGGCGAACGCCCCGCTGGCCGTCCAGGGCATCAAGCGCGGCATCGACGCGTACGCGGACGCGGGGATGGACGCGGCCCTCGACCGGGTCGCGCTGAACGCGGCGATCACGCTGACGTCGGAGGACTCGCGTGCCGGGTACGCGGCGAAGGGAGAGCGGAGGGCGGCCACGTTCGAGGGGAAGTAGGCCCGGGGATACGAGGGGACGTGGGCGGGCCCGGGAAAGGGCGGGCCCGGGACAGGCCCTTCCCCGGGCGGGGGCCTACCCCTCGAAGGGGCCTCGCCCCATCTGCTCGCGCACCGTCACCACCTCCGGGCTCACCAGACCGCGCCGCTGCCAGTTCGCGCCGTCGACCACCAATGTGTGCCCGGTGATGAAGCGGGCGTAGGGCGAGGCGAGGAAGGCCGCGGCCCAGCCCAGTTCACGCGGGGCGCCGACGCGGAGGGCGGGCTGCCGGGAGCTCAACTCCCGCTGCCGGTCGCCCGACGCGTGTTCCTGCGCGGGCGTCGCCCGGTCGAGGTTGCCGCGGATGTCGGCGGTCATGTCCTCGTGCGGCATCAGGCCGGGCACCAGGCCGTTGACCTGGATGCCGTACGGACCCCACTCCACCGCAAGGCTCTCGACGAGACTCTTCACGCCCGCCTTGGCCGCCGCGCTGTGCGCGAAGCCGGGGCCGCCCGTCCACGCGTACGACGCCCCGATGCTGATGACGGAGCCGGGCGTGCCGGCCGCGAGATGGCGGCGGCCGAACTCCCGCGTCATGAAGAACGTCCCGCTCAGTGTGATGTCCACGACCGAGCGCCACGCGTTCGGGGACATGTCCTCGGCGGGCACGGGGAAGTTCGCCGCCGCGTTGTTGACCAGGACGTCCGGCAGTCCGTACGCCTCCTGCGCAGCGTCGAAGACCTCGGCGACGCGGTCGGGGTCCCGGATGTCGCACGGCACGGACGTCACTCGCCCGCCGAGGCCCGCGAGTTCGTCCCGCGCCGCCTTGAGCCGCTCCTCCTTGCGGCTCGCGATCACCAGATCCGCCCCGAGCCGCGCGAACTCCGCGGCGATCGCCTTCCCGAGGCCTGTCCCGCCGCCGGTCACCAGGACGACCGTCCCGTCGTACGTCCCGTCCGGCAGCGCGCTCGCGCCGGCCGGGGCGGGCGCCGGAAGTCCGTGCGGCGGTGGCGTTGGTTCACTCGCGTGGTCCGTCATGGCGGCATCGATATCGCGGAACGCCTCACATCTCCATGCCCGTAAGGGACGTCCCCGCACTGTGGCGCGCCGCCACGGTCTCGCCGATGCGGTATTGACAATCAACTTTGCCGATACTGCAATGGAGTCATGACGGACAGCAGGGCAGTGGAGCAGACGGAGCACGAAGACGACGGCGCGAATCTGGACGGCGTGCTGGCCGAGGTCGGCCCCCGCCTGCGGCGAATCCGCAAGGAACGTGGCGCGACGCTCGCGGGTCTCGCCGCCGCCACCGGCATCTCCGTGAGCACCCTCTCCCGCCTGGAGTCCGGGAACCGCAAGCCCAGCCTCGAACTCCTGCTGCCCATCGCCCGCGCCCACCAGGTCCCCCTGGACGAGCTCGTCGGCGCCCCGCCCGTCGGCGACCCACGGGTGCGGGCCAAGCCGATCGTCCGCCACGGCCGCACGATGGTGCCGCTGACCCGGCAGCCCGGCGGCCTTCAGGCGTACAAGGTGTTCGAGCCCTCCCGCTCCATCGAGCCCGAACCGCAGACCCATGAGGGATACGAGTGGCTGTACGTCCTGTCCGGACGGCTGCGGCTCGTGCTCGCCGATCATGACGTGATCCTCACGGCGGGCGAGGCCGCGGAGTTCGACACCCGTCTTCCGCATTGGTTCGGCTCTACGGGAGAGGGGCCCGCGGAGTTCCTCAGTCTGTTCGGGCCGCAGGGTGAGCGGATGCACGTACGGGCGCGGCCCACTCAGCGGCCCTCTCAGCGACCCACCCCGCGGGCCGATCGGCAGAAGCGCGAAGCGGACTGACGAGACGGTTCCCCTGCCTGCAAGCGACCGCTTAGTATGCGACGGAGCTTGGTCTACGAACGCCCCGTGGAGGCCCCGCATGCAGGCATGGCAAGTGCACCAGAACGGCGAGCCGGGCGCGGTGATGCGCCTCGAAGACGTGGACCGGCCGGTGCCGGGCGACGGACAGCTGCTCCTCAAGGTCCGCGCCGCCAACATCAACTTCCCCGACGCCCTGCTCTGCCGCGGGCAGTACCAGGTCACGCCCCCGCTGCCGTTCACACCGGGCGTGGAGATCTGCGGCGAGACCGAGGACGGCCGGCGCGTGATCGCCAACCCCGCCCTTCCGTACGGCGGCTTCGCCGAGTACGCGATCGCCGACGCGGCGGCCGTCCTGCCCGCGCCTGACGCCCTGGACGACGCGGAGGCCGCCGCGCTGCACATCGGCTACCAGACCGGCTGGTTCGGCCTGCACCGCCGCGCGCACCTCCAGGCGGGCGAGACCCTCCTGGTGCACGCGGCCGCCGGCGGCGTCGGCAGCGCGGCCGTGCAGCTCGGCAAGGCGGCGGGCGCCAAGGTCATCGGTGTGGTGGGCGGGGCGGCGAAGGCCGAGGTCGCGCGCGAGCTCGGCTGCGACGTGGTCGTCGACCGCCGTACGGAGAACGTGATCGGCGCCGTGAAGGAAGCCACCGGCGGCCGTGGTGCCGATGTCATCTACGACCCCGTCGGCGGCGACGCGTACACGCAGTCCACGAAGTGTGTCGCCTTCGAGGGGCGGATCATCGTCGTCGGCTTCGCGAGCGGCGTCATCCCGACGCCCGCGCTCAACCACGCACTGGTGAAGAACTACGCGGTGCTCGGCCTGCACTGGGGCCTGTACAACGCCAAGGACCCGCAGGCGATCCTGCGCTGCCACGAGGAGCTCACCCAGCTCGCGGCCAAGGGCGCGATCAATCCGCTCATCAGCGAGCGCGTGCCCCTGAGCGACGCCGCCGCGGCCGTCCAGCGCGTCGCCGACGGCGTCACCACGGGACGCGTGGCCGTGGTCCCCGAGGGAGGCGACGCATGACGGACGGAGCCGAACTGCGCCGCCGCGCGCAGGAGTTCCTCGCCGCGTATCCGCCGGACGGCACCGAGCGCGCGGAGTTCCTGAAGGCCCGCTTCGACGCGGGGCTCGCCTGGGTGCACTACCCGGAAGGGCTCGGCGGCCTCGGCGCACCGCGGTCCCTCCAGGCCGTCGTGGACGCCGAGCTGGAGGCCGCGGGCGCGCCCGACAACGACCCGCGCCGCATCGGCATCGGCCTCGGCATGGCGGCGCCGACGATCCTGCGCTTCGGCACGGAGGAGCAGAAGCGCAGCTTCCTGCGGCCGCTGTGGGTCGGCGACGAGGTGTGGTGCCAGCTCTTCAGCGAGCCGGGCGCCGGCTCCGACCTCGCCGCCCTGGGCACGCGCGCCGTCCGTGACGGCGACACCTGGGTGGTCAACGGGCAGAAGGTGTGGACGTCCGGCGCGCACGCCGCCCGCTGGGCCATCCTCATCGCCCGCACCGACCCGGAGGTGCCCAAGCACCGCGGCATCACGTACTTCGTCTGCGACATGACCGACCCGGGCGTCGAGGTGCGCCCGCTGCGGCAGATCACCGGCGAGGCCGAGTTCAACGAGGTCTTCCTCACGGACGTGACGATCCCGGACGCGCACCGCCTCGGTGAGATCGGCGACGGCTGGAAGGTCGCGCAGACCACCCTCATGAACGAGCGCGTGTCCATCGGCGGCGCCCGCATCCCGCGCGAGGGCGGCATGATCGGCCCGGTCGTGGAGGCCTGGCGCGAGCGCCCCGAACTGCGCACGCACGACCTGCACCAGCGGCTCCTCAAGCTGTGGGTCGAGGCGGAGGTCGCCCGGCTCACCGGGGAGCGGCTTCGCCAGCAGCTCGTCGCCGGGCAGCCGGGTCCCGAGGGCTCGGGCATGAAGCTGGGGTTCGCCCGCCTGAACCAGGAGATCAGCGGCCTGGAGGTGGAACTCCTGGGCGAGGAAGGGCTGTTGTACGAGGACTGGACGATGCGGCGGCCCGAGAAGGTCGACTTCGTCGGCCGTGACGCGGGCTACCGCTATCTGCGGGCCAAGGGCAACAGCATCGAGGGCGGCACGAGTGAAGTGCTGCTCAACATCGTCGCCGAGCGTGTCCTCGGGCTGCCGTCCGAGCCGCGCACCGACAAGGACGTCGCCTGGAAGGATCTGGCCCGTTGAGTACGCAGACCACACAGAGCCCGCAGCCCGCGCAGCGCGACCTGCTGTACTCCGAGGAGGAAGAGGCACTGCGGTCGGTGGTGCGCGGCCTCCTCGCCGACCACTGCGACGCCACCGCCGTGCTCACGCGCACCGAGTCCGCCGAGCCGCACGACCGCGAGCTGTGGAAGGCGCTCACGGACGGCATGGGCCTCGCGGGCCTGCTCGTGCCGGAGGAGCTCGGCGGCCAGGGGGCCACGCACCGCGAAGCCGCCGTCGTCATCGAGGAGTTGGGCCGCGCTGTCGCGCCCGTGCCTTATCTGACCAGTGCCGTGATCGCCACCGAGGCGCTGCTGGCCTGCGACAGCGACGCGGCGCGGGAACTCCTGGGCATGCTCGCCGCCGGACGCACGGTCGGCGTGCTCACCGTGCCGCTGGCCACTGCCCCGGGTGGCGCCCTGCCCGACGTGCGCGCGCAGGACGGGGCCCTGCGCGGCAGCGTCCCCGGTGTCGCCGACGCGGTCGCCGCCGACGTGTTCCTCGTGCCGACGAGTGCGGGGCTCTTCGCGGTGGACGCGACGGAGGACGGCGTCACCGTCGCGCCGCAGACCTCGCTCGACCTCACACGCCCGCTCGCCACGGTCACCTTCGAGGGGGCACGCGCGCGTGCCGTCGGTCCGGAATCCGGACCCGCTGTACGGCGGGGTCTGCGGGCGGGAGCCGGGCTGCTCGCCTCCGAACAACTCGGCCTCGCCGACTGGTGCTTGACCGAGACCGTGCGCTACACGAAGGAACGCACCCAGTTCAACCGGCCCGTCGGCTCCTTCCAGGCGCTCAAGCACCGGCTCGCCCAGCTCTGGCTGGAGGTGGTCAACCTCCGCGCCGCCGCCCGCAACGCGGCCGACACCCTGGCCGCCGGCAGTGCGGACGCCGATGTCGCGGCGGCTCTCGCGCAGGCCTACGCGTCCCCCGCCACGGTGCACATCGCCGAGGAGGCGCTCCAGCTGCACGCCGGCATCGGCATGACCTGGGAACACCCCGTCCACCTCTACCTCAAGCGGGCCAAGTCCGACTCCATCGCGCTCGGCTCGGTGGGGCGCCACCGGGAGGAGCTGGCCGCACGCGTGAACCTGCCTGCTCCCTGATCCGGCGGCCCCGCTCCCCGTGATCGTTTCGGTACGGCCCGTACGTTTTACCCACCCATTACATGAGGCATAATTGCGACCCGTTCGCAATAACGTTTGATCTTCAGTAGGGGTGTGGAGCATGAGGGCCCGATCGATACGGGGTACGGGCGCGATAGCGGCGGCCGCCTCACTGGCGGTCGCCGCTTCGGCCTGTTCGGCGCCGGGTGACGGCAAGAACGCGGGCGGCGCCAAGGACTCCGCGGTCGTCGGCATCGCGTACGAACCGGACACCCTGAGCCCGCTCCTCGGCTACGGCAAGGACGGCAACTCCAAGATCTTCGACGGTCTGCTCACGCACGACGCCGACATGAAGCTCAAGCCCGCGCTCGCCGCCGGGCTCCCCGAGGTCGGCGACGACGGCAAGACGTACACCTTCAAGCTGCGCGAGGGCGTCAAATTCAGCGACGGCAAGCCCTTCACCTCCAAGGACGTCGTCTTCACGTACGAGACGATCCTCGACAAGAAGACGAACAACGCTGCCAAGACCGAGCTCGACGCCGTCAAGAACGTCGAGGCGAAGGGCGACGACACCGTCGTCTTCCACCTCAAGTACCCCTACGCGCCGTTCGCCGAGCGCACCGTCCTGCCGATCGCGCCCGAGCACATAGCCGGCAAGCAGGACGTGAACACCGGCGAGTTCACCACCAAGCCCGTCGGCACGGGCCCGTACAAGCTCGTGAAGTGGTCCAAGGGCGAGAAGCTCACCTTCAAGGCCAACCCCGCCTACTGGGGCGGCGCGCCGAAGGTCAAGAACTTCACCATGGCGATCATCAAGGACGACGACATCCGCGCCACCCGGCTCGACGCCGGTGAGCTCGACGGCGCTATCCTGCCGCCCAACCTCGCGAAGAAGTACGAGAGCGACGGCAACAAGAAGTCGTACGCCGCCAAGACCTTCGACTACCGCGTGGTGACCCTGCCCACCGGCAACAAGGTCACGGGCGACACCGACATCCGGCGTGCGCTCGACACCGGCGTCGACCGCAAGGCCATGGTCGACTCGATCCTGGACGGCGCGGGCAAGGAGGCCTACGGGCCCGTACCGACCGACAGCCCCTGGTTCACCAAGGGCACGGAGCGGAAGCTCGACGCCGCCAAGGCCAAGAAGATCCTCGACGACGCGGGCTGGAAGCCGGGCAAGGACGGCATCCGCGCGAAGGACGGCGTCCAGGCCGAGTTCCCGCTCTGGTACCTCTCCGGCGACAAGCTCCGCCAGGACCACGCGCTCGCCTACGCCTCCGACGCCAAGAAGCTCGGCATCAAGGTCGAGGTGCAGGCAGGCACCTGGGAGGTCATCGAGCCGCGCATGCCCAAGGACGCGGTCCTGGCGGGCGGCGGCTCCCCGGCCGACCCGGACTTCGACCAGTACACGCTCCTGAAGTCCTCGCTCGCCGGTGACGGCTTCAACAACATGGCGCACTACGACAACCCCAAGGTCGACAAGGCGCTCGACGAGGCCCGCGAGAGCGGCGACCACGCCAAGCGCCAGGCCGCGTACGACACGATCCAGCGCGAGCTGGTCAAGAACCCGGGCTACACCTTCCTCACGCACATCGACCACCTCTACGTCGTCGACAAGCGTTTCGGCGATCTGACCACCCAGATCGAGCCGCACGACCACGGCCTCGCGTCGGGTCCGTGGTGGAACGTCGAGGACTGGCAGCCGAAGCAGTGAAGTCCGCGCTCCACAAGCTCCCCTGGGGGCCGATGGCGCGCATGACGGGACGGCGGGCCCTGTTCGCCGTCCCGGTCCTGCTCGCCGTGACGTTCGGCGTCTTCGCGATCGCCGCCGCGTCGCCCTTCGACCCCGTCAAGGCGTACGCGGGCACGGCCGGGCTCACCGCGTCCCAGGAGAACCTGGACCAGCTGCGCGCCAACCTCGGCGTCGACCAGCCCCTCGCGCAGCGCTGGTGGGAGTGGCTGACCGCGGCCGTCAGCGGCGACCTCGGGGACTCCAGCACCCTGCGCCAGCCCGTCGCCGATGTCATCGGCGAACGCATCGGCTGGTCCGTGCTGCTCGCCGCCACCGCGTTCCTGCTCGCGATCCTCGTCGGCACCACGCTCGGCGTGCTCGCCGCGCGCCGCCCCGGCGGCTGGCTCGACCGCGCCGTGACCTCGCTCGCGTACACGCTCGAAGCGGCGCCGCCGTTCTGGATCGGTCTCCTCGCCGTCTGGCTCTTCGCCCTGAAGCTGGGCGTGCTGCCCTCGGGAGGGCTGACGGACACCGCGAGCTCGGCCGTGACCGCCGGGCAGGTCGCGAGCCACCTCGTGCTGCCCGCCGCCGTCCTGGCCATCTCGCAGCTTCCGTGGTTCGTCCTGTACGTACGCCAAGGGGTCGGCGACGCGCTCGGCGACGACCCCGTCCGGGGCGCACGCGCGCGTGGCCTCGCCGAGCGGACCGTCCTCCTCGGGCACGCCCTGCGCTCGGGCATGCTGCCGGTGCTCACGCTGATCGGCTCGCGCGTGCCCGAACTGATCACCGGGGCGCTCCTGGTGGAGACCGTCTTCAGCTGGCCCGGCATCGCGGCGGCCACCGTGTCGGCAGCGACCGCCGTGGACTTCCCGCTGCTCGCCGCGCTCACCGTCCTCGCGACGGTGGCGGTGCTCCTGGGCAACCTCCTCGCCGACCTCCTTTACGGGCTCGCCGACCCGAGGGTGGGATTCGATGGCTGAGACGACGACCTGGCGCGCCTCCCTGAGGGGCGCCCCCAAGAGCTGCTCCACGCGCGCGTGGCGGGTGCGTTCCTCCGCGGTGATCGTCGCGGCCATCGTGCTCGCCGTGCTTCTCGTACCACCGCTGGTCAACCTCGACGAACAGGCCGTGAACCTCGCGGCCAAGCTGCAACCGCCCTCCTGGGAACACCCCTTCGGCACCGACGACGTGGGGCGCGACCTGCTCCTGCGCTGCGTGTACGGGCTGCGGGTCTCGCTCCTCGTGGGCGTGGTCGCCGCTGTCGTCGCCACCGTCATCGGCACGGCCGTGGGCGCGCTCGCCGCCGCGTCGGGCGGCTGGGTCGACCGGGTCGTGATGCGGCTCGTGGACGTCTTCTCGTCCGTGCCGCACCTGCTGCTCGGCATCTTCATCGTGGCGATGTTCCGCCCCGGCGTATGGCCGGTGGTCGTCTCGGTCGCGCTCACGCACTGGCTCTCCACGGCCCGCATCGTGCGCGCCGAGGTGCTCTCGCTGCGGTCGCGTCCGTACGTCGACGCGGCCATATCCGGTGGCGCGTCGCGGATGCGCGTCACCGTGCGCCATCTGCTGCCCGGCGTGCTCCCGCAGGCCGGACTCGCCGCCGTCCTGATGGTGCCGCACGCCATCTGGCACGAGTCCGCGCTGTCCTTCCTCGGCCTCGGACTCCCCACCCACCAGGCGAGCCTGGGCACGCTCGTGCAGAGCGCGCGCGGCTCGCTCCTGGCCGGGGACTGGTGGCCGACGCTCTTCCCCGGCCTGTTCATCATCGTGCCCACCCTGGCGATCGCGGGTCTCGCGGGCGCCTGGCGGGAACGGATCAACCCCCGGCGCCGATCGGAGCTGATGCTGTGACCGAGCCCGCCCCGAACCCGTCCCTCTCGTCCCCGGTGCTTTCCGTACGAGGTCTCTCCGTACGGTTCCGCATGCGTGGCGGCACCTTCGTCTCCGCCGTCACCGACGCCCACTTCGACCTGGCGGCGGGGGAGTGTCTCGCCCTCGTCGGCGAGAGCGGCTGCGGCAAGTCCGTGCTCGCCTCCGCGCTGCTCGGGCTGCTTCCGCAGAACGCGGAGACGGCCGGGTCCGCGCTCATCGGCGACGTGGACCTGCTGGCCGCCGACGAGCGCACTCTGGCCCGCACGGTCCGCGGGCGGCGTGTCGGTCTTGTACCCCAGAGCCCGGCCGCGCACCTGACGCCGGTGCGCACGGTGCGCGCCCAGCTGGAGGAGACCCTGCGGGAGCTCGCGGACGTGCGGCGCCCGCAGCTGCGCGAGGCAGCCGAAGCCGCCGCGGAGCGCGCCGCGTTCCCCGCCGGACACCTGGACCGCTACCCGCACGAACTCTCCGGCGGCCTCGCCCAGCGCGCCGCCACCGCGCTCGCGCTCATCGGCGACGCGCCGCTGCTGCTCGCCGACGAGCCGACGACGGGCCTCGACCGTGACCTCGTCGACCGTACGGTGGACGAGCTGCGGCGGCACGTCGGCGACGACCGCGCGCTGCTCCTGATCACCCACGATCTGGCCGCCGCCGAGCGCATCGCGGACCGCGTCGCCGTGATGTACGCCAGCCGCATCGTCGAACTCGCCGACGCCGAGGACTTCTTCGGCGCCCCGGGGCCACGCCACCCCTATGCGCGCGGCCTCCTGAACGCCCTGCCGGAGCGCGAGTTCACGCCGATCCCCGGCATGCCGCCCGAACTGTCCGCGCTGCCCGGCGGATGCGCCTTCGCGGCGCGCTGCTCCGGGGCGGACGAGGCCTGCGGGACCGTTCCCGAGCCGGTGGACGGGGTCGCCTGCCACCACCCCCATGAGGCGGCCGTCCTGGAGGCACCCCGTGCTTGAACTGCGTTCCATCACCGCCGGATACGACCGCCGCGCCCCCGTCATGAGAGGCGTGGACCTCACGGTCGCGCCCGGCGCCTCCGTCGGCCTGCTCGGCCCCAGCGGCTGCGGCAAGTCGACCCTGGCCCGGGTCGCCGCCCTGCTCCACAAGCCCGACGCGGGCCGCGTCGTCATCGACGGCGAGGCCGCCCGAGGCTGGCGGCACCGCGCACCCCGCGCCCAGCGCACCGCCTTCGGCGTCGTCTTCCAGCAGCCCCGCCTCTCGGCCGACCCGCGGCTCACCCTCACGAACCTGGTCGCCGAGCCGCTGCGCGCGGCCGGGCGCGGCAGCGAAGCCGCCGAGCGGGTCAGGGAGCTGGCGGCCACGGTCGGCCTCGGCGAGGACCTCCTGGGCCGCAGGCCGCACGAGGTGAGCGACGGCCAGCTGCAGCGCGCCTGCCTGGCCCGCGCCCTGGTGCTCCGCCCGCGCTGGCTGATCTGCGACGAGATGACGGCGATGCTGGACGCCTCGACGACGGCGGCACTCGTGCACGCCGTGGAGGAGTACCGCCGGGAGAGCGGCGCCGGGCTCCTCGCGGTCGGGCACGACCGGGTGCTTCTCGAGCGGTGGTGCGAGCGGACCGTCCACTGGGACGAGCTGAGCGCTCCGCTGGAAGTGCGGTGACGGAGCCGCGGGCCGGTGAGGGCTGGTCGCGCAGTTCGCCGCGCCCCTGACGGGGCGCCGACGGCAAGCGGCGGCGCAGCGGGAGGAGACGCCGTGACGTGGCGTGAGGTGGCCATGCGTCGCCCCGCGTTTCCCGGAATGAACGAAGGGCGTCGATAGCGCCAACTCCGCGCACGGGGAGGTTTCTTGACGCGAGCATGGCCTCATACTCACTGAGGCCCGCCCGTCGTCCCCTCGCCCCTTCCGGGAGTCTCCGTGGCACTCGTCACCCGTCGTAGAGCCCTCACCATCGGTGCCGCACTCGCCGGCACCGCCGCCGTCCCCGCGTACGCCCAGGCGAGCGAGCGCGGGCACGGACCCCGTCCCCTCGTCCGTGCCCACGCGCACAACGACTACGAGCACCCCCGGCCCCTGTTCGACGCGCTGGACCACCGCTTCGGCAGCGTCGAGGCCGACATCTACCTCGTCGACGGCGCGCTCCTGGTCGCGCACGACCCGATCGACCTCGACCCCACCCGCACCCTCGAATCGCTCTACCTGGACCCCTTGGCCGCCCGCGTGCGCGCCAACCACGGTTCCGTGTACCGGGGTTACCACCGCACCCCCTTCCAGCTCCTGATCGACATCAAGACCGAGGGCGCGGCGACGTACCTCGAACTCGACCGCCACCTCCGGCGCTACCGGCACCTGTTCACGACGTACTCCTACGGCAAGGTGCGCCGTGGCCCCGTGACGGCGGTGATCTCCGGCGACCGGGCCGCCCGCGCGCCGATGGAGGCCCAGCGCCTGCGCCGCGCCTTCTACGACGGCCGCCTCGCCGACCTGGGCAGCGCGGCGCCCGCCTCGCTCATCCCGCTGATCAGCGACAACTGGACGCTCAACTTCAGCTGGCAGGGCGTCGGCGCGATCCCCGCCGCCGAGCGCGACAAGCTGCGCGGCATCGTCACAGCCGCCCATAAGCGCGGGCAGCGCGTCCGCTTCTGGGCGACGCCCGACTTCGCGGGTCCGGCGCGCGAAGCCGTGTGGGGCGAGCTCCTCGCCGCCGGCGTCGACCACTTGAACACCGACGACCTGGCGGGGCTTGAGTCGTTCCTCGACGCCCACGGGCAGTAGCCCCCGGCCCGCGCGAAGCAACGCCCCGGCACATAACACCCGTTCGGAGGACATGCCGGTCGCCCGGACGGTCCCTCCGCTGCGCCACACTCGGCCCAGAGCCGCGGTGTTGACGTGGCGGAGGAGGTTGTCCCCATGGCCATTTCGGTCTCCGTGGTGCTGCTGCTCGTGATCCTGGCAGTGGTCTTTCTGCGCAACGGCGCACTGAAGTTCTCGCACGCCCTGGTCTGTGCGCTGCTCGGCTTCTATCTGGCGAGTTCGAGCATGGCGCCGACCATTCACAACGGGGTCACGGCCGCCGCGGACATCGTCAGCGGCCTGCAACCGTGATCGTTGCGTGTTCATGAACAAGTCTCACCTTTCCATGGACACCTCAAGGGTCTGGCCCTAGCTTCGGCCCATGTCGCGTCGCAGAACCCTCAGCAGTGCCCTGGCCCTGACCGCTCTCACCGTCTCGGCCGCGTCCTTCGCGTATCCCGCCCAGGCGGACGACATACCGAAGGCGCCGGGGCACCGGCTCGTCGACCAGTACACCGGCGGGCCGGCCGACGCCCGCCCGCTGCCCGGCGAACAGCCGCCCCAGCACCCGTATCTCGCCGCCAACGGCCGCAGCGGGATGCACGCGGACGCGGCGGGCAGCGGAACGTACCCCTGGAACGGGCCGCTCGGGAAGAAGCCGCAGGTCAGCAGCGAGAAGATGGCGGCGCTCGGCGGTGAGTGCGCCACCGTCACCTTCGACAAGGCCGGCCGCATCGTCACCGTCTGCGGCACGTTCACCGGGTTTCTGGTCAAGCTGCTCGACCCGGACACGATGGACACGCTCGCCGAGTACAAGCTGCCGCAGCGCCCCTCCACCGTCGAGGCCATCACACGCCTGGACTTCTCGAAGATCTTCAAGGACACCTCGGGCGGCGCCTACTCGTACCTCGACGACAAGGACCGGCTCGTCCTCGCCGACTCCCGCCAGCACATCGTCCGGCTCGCGCACGAGCAGGCGGCGGACGGCAGTTGGCGGTTCGTCGTCGACAAGGACTGGGACCTGACGGCGCACGTCCCGCACGACTGCGTGACCTGGACAAATCTCTACCCGAGCGGCGAATGTGACCCGGTCACCTCGGTGATGCCCGACTGGGAGGGCCGCATCTGGTGGGTGACCCGGCAGGGGCGCGTCGGCACCGTCGACCCCGCGTCCGGTGACATCCGCTCCATCCGCCTTGAGGGCGAGGAGATCCAGAACTCGTTCTCCGTCGCCGAGGACGGCGTGTCCATCGTCTCCGACCACGCGCTCTACAGCTTCCGGGCCGGTAAGGACGGCACCCCGAAGGCACTCTGGCGCCAGACCTACGACCGGGGGACGGGCACCAAGCCCGGTTCGGTGAACCAGGGTTCGGGCACCACGCCCGACCTCTTCGGCCAGGGCGACGACGACTACGTGGCGATCACCGACAACGCCGACGACCGCATGAACGTCCTCGTCTACCGGCGGGGCGAGGACGTCGCCGACGACAAGCGCCTCGTCTGCAAGGTCCCCGTCTTCCGCTCCGGTGCGTCCACCACCGACAACTCGCTGATCACCTGGGGCAACAGCCTCGTCGTCGAGAACAACTACGGCTACGAGAACATCACCTCGCTCACCTTCGGGCGCAGCGTCGTCGGCGGCGTCAGCAGGATCGACGTACGCGAGGACGGCAGCGGCTGCGATACCGTCTGGGAGAGCGACGTCCGCGCCCCGTCGAACGTGCCCAAACTGTCCACCGCCTCCGGGCTGTTGTACTTCTACACGAAGGAGCCAAGCAGCCTCGGCATCGATGCCTGGTACCTGACGGCTGTCGACTTCCGCACCGGCGAGACCAAGTGGAAGCGCCTCGCCGGTACGGGCATCGCCTACGACAACAACTGGGCGCCGGTGACACTCGGTCCGGACGGCACCGCGTACGTGGGCGTGTTCAACGGCCTGGTGGCGGTGCGGGACGCCGAGTGAGCGCGTCCCGCCCGTGCACGGAGGACAGGGCTCAGCCGACGCGGTCGGCCGTGGGGTCAGTCCTGGGATCAGCCTTGGGAGAAGACGCCGATGCCGTTCGCCACCGGGCGTTCCGCGCCGCCGCTGGGGTGGTTGCGTACGGTGACGGATTCCGCGCCCGGGGCCTTCGCGACCAGGGTGGCGGACGAGACGAGCGTGGAGGAGCCGCCGCCGTCCAGGCTGAAGCCGTCCTGGGCGCCCAACTCCGTCAGGGTCCGGGCCACTTCGGCGATGGTCAGCCCCGTACGGAACTCGGGGGAGCCGTCGAGGGAGAGGAGCAGGAGGCGTCTGCCGCCGTCGGAGATTCCGGCCGCCGTCCGCACGGCCGGGGTGACGGCGTCGAGGCCGGGCAACGGGGCGCCGCCGCGCAGGACGGGATAGCCGCCGAGCGCGAAGCGGAACGGGACGCGTGACTTGCCCGCCACCAGGCGGTGCTTGACCTGCACCCGGTCGCCGACCGACAGCTTGCGCAGCTCCTGTGCGCCCGCCTCGCGACCGACGAGGACCGTGCTGCCGGAGGCCACGGGCCCGCTGCCGGGCGATCCCGCCGACCCCACGACACGGCCGCCGCGCACCGTCACCTCATGGGTGTCCGTGCTGCAGGGGGCGCCGCGGTTCGTGTCGGTGCCGCAGGTGGAGCGCACCCGCGACGTGCTGCCCCAGTCGCTGGTGAACGCGCCGACGGATCCCACGGGCAGGGCGTACTGGTTGAGTCCGCCGAGGGGCAACCGTTGCTGATCGGTGCGTACTTCGCCGTCCAGACGGAGGTTGTCCATGCGGGCCTTGCGGTCGAGGCCCACGCCGAGCACGGCTTCGGTGGTCACCCCGGGAGGCATCGCGGGACCGAAGCGCTGACCGTTGGGCACCGCCCCCTTGAGGGCCCGGCCGTGTGCGACGGCCGGGCCGACGGGCGCGCCGGTGGCCTCGACGCCCGGATGCTGGGTCTCCGAGATGTTGAAGAAGTCGCCGTTGATCCCGCCGACCGCCCCCGCTCCGTCCGCGAGCGCGGAGACGACGGACCGGGCGCCAACTGCACCCGGATAGAGCAATCCGACACTGGTCTGCCGGTTGCTCAGGTCGACGTCGAGTACGTGCGCGCGGGTCATGCCGTGGGAGGCCACGATGTCGAACTGCCGGTACTGCACGCCCGGCGCGATCATCGACGCGGTCGACTTCCCGGTCGCCTCCACGCCGCTGGCCGGTGCCGCTCCCATCAGAGCCGCACCGGCCAGCGTGCCGAATGCCGTCAATACCGAGAGCGTCGCTCTCGCCGTTCTGAACCGTCCCAAGGTGTGCTTGCGCCGTGTTGCCACCGTGCCCCCTGATGTCTCACTGGCCGACCGACCGCCTCAGTCTGAGGGTCGGTCAGAAAGTGCACCAGAGGGCAGAGCCGGACGGGTGCCGCGTCGGTGGCTATGTGCCGACCAATCGTGAACGGATGAGGAAACGTACGCCTTCCGGGGCTTCCAGGGAGAAGCCGCTGCCACGGCCCGGCACGACGTCCACGATCAGCCGGGTGTGGCTCCACACGTCGTACTGGCTCTTCGACATCCAGAAGGAGACCGGTTCCGCCACGCCGTCCACGGCCAGCGACTCCAGCCGCACATCGGAGTCACCGGTCCGGAACTCGCCCTCCGGGAAGCACATGGGCGCGCTGCCGTCGCAGCAGCCGCCGGACTGATGGAACATCAGCGGCCCGTGGGCCTCCCGCAGCCGCCTCACCAGATCGGCGGCGGCGGGGGTCAGCTCCACGCGCGGGGTATCGGTCATGGGCAGCCGCTCCTTGGACACCGGGCCGCCGTCGAGGCGGGGCTCCAGTCAACGCCGGGCAAGGTTGCGAGGACGTTGCAGCCGATGCCGATGCCGATGCCGATGCCGGTGTCGTGGTCCTGGGCGTGGCGGTGCGCGTGCGCGTGGCTCACGGCGTCGTCAGGCGAGCACCGCCCGTACGGCCTTGCCGCGGCGGCCGCTGCCCACGACCTCGAGGCGCGCGGCGAGGTGACGCACCATCGCCAGGCCCCGCCCGCTCTCCCGCTCGGTGCTCGGCTTGAGCGCGCGTGGGCCGACGGGGCTCGCGTCGTGCACCTCGACGGTCACGTGGTCGTCGGAGACCTCAAGGCGCAGCCGGCAGGAGCTGTGGCCGTGCTGGGTGGCGTTGGTGACGAGTTCGGACACGATCAACGTGGCGTCGTCCACCCGCTCGGCGTCCACCTCCGTCAGGTGCCGACGGGGCCGGGTCAGGAACGCGGAGGTCAGTCTCCGCGCCCGGCCGGCCGATGCGGCCTCCTGCGGCAGTGCGTACTCGACGCGGGCGACGTGCCGATGGGCGCGCTTGTGCGCACGCATGGCGACTCACTTCCCTCCCCTGGGACATCCGGCGTACTCGCGAGGACTTCCGCTCGCCGGGGCCACGGCATGTCTTGCGCGGCCGTCCTGCCCCACGGTGATGCCCGCCCTCGCTGATCGCCAACCAAGTCCCTGGAAGCGTTGTGGGTCACAGTCGGTCACAGTGCGCGGGTGCTTGCGAGGAGTCCATGGGGGCGAACACGTTCGCTCCGAACATGCTCGTAACGAACATGTTCGTTATGGTGGACGTATGACCCCTCATTCCGATGCCCCGCGCAGCCGCCGCGAGCGCCCGGCGAAGCCCGCCCTGACACGGGCCGGGATCGTGGCCGCCGCGGTGGAGATCATGCGTGCCGAAGGCCTGGGCAAGGTGACCATGCGTCGGCTCGCCCAGGAGCTCGACACCGGTCCCGCCTCCCTGTACGTCTACGTCCGCAACACCGCCGAGCTGCACGCGGCGATCCTGGACGAGCTCCTCGGCACGGTCGAGGCGGCGCCGGACGGGGGTGACTGGCGTGAGCGCCTGGAGAAGGTGCTCACCTCCTACACCGCGGTGCTCTTCCGTCACCGCGGCCTCGCCATGGCCGCGCTGGTGGCCAGGCCCAGGGGCGAGCACTACCTGCGTCTCATCGAGACGCTGCTCGCCCTGCTCGACGAGGGCGGGGTCCCGCCGGGGCAGGCGGCCTGGGGCGTCGACCTGCTGCTGCAGCACGCCACCGCGACCGCCGCAGAGCACTCCCCGGGCAGCGGGGCCGCGGGCCCCCAGGAGGAGTGGGACGCGCTCGCCGAAGCCCTGCGGGACGCGCCCGAGCAGACCCATCCGCATGTCGCCGGGCTCGCCGTCGAGCTGCTGTCAGGCGATCCGGAGGCCCGCCTCTCCTGGGGCCTGCGCGCGCTGATCGACGGCATCCTGCACACGCCTCTCCCGCCCGAAGGCCCCCGGAGCTGAGCACCGGCACCTCGCAAGCGGCCACCACGCCAAGGAGCATCGCCATGACCACGCACACCGCGCACACCACACACACCGCGCACACCGCGCACCACCCCATCGCCATCGTCGGCGCGGGCCTCGGAGGCCTCACCCTCGCCCGTGTCCTGCACGTCAACGGCATCGAGGCCGTCCTGTACGACCTGGAGGCCTCGGCGGCCGCCCGCGGCCAGGGCGGCATGCTCGACATCCATGAGGAGTCCGGTCAGGCCGCCCTGCGCGCCGCCGATCTGTACGAGGAGTTCCGCGCGCTCGTCCACCCCGGCGGCGAGGCCACGCGCGTCCTGGACAAGGACGCCGTCGTCCGCATGGCGGAAGAGGACGAGGGCGACGGCGGGCGTCCCGAGGTCGAGCGCGGCCAACTGCGCGACCTCCTGCTGGGTTCGCTGCCGGACGGCGCCGTTCACTGGGGCGCGAAGGTCACCGGGGCGCGTCCGCTCGGTGGCGGTCGTCACGAGGTGGCCCTCGCCGACGGCTCCACGTTCACCACCGACCTCCTGGTCGGCGCCGACGGAGCCTGGTCCCGGATCAGGCCCCTGGTCTCGGACGCCACTCCCGCCTACTCCGGCCTCTCCTTCGTCGAGGCGGACCTCCTCGACGCCGATGTCCGACACCCCGAGAGCGCCGCCGTCGTGGGCGGCGGCATGCTCTTCGCGCTCGGTGAGGACAAGGGCTTCCTCGCCCACCGCGAGCCCGACGGCAGCCTGCACGTCTACACCGCGCTCAAGACACCCGAGGACTGGATCTCCTCCATCGACTTCACCGCCGACGCCACGGACCTCGCCAAGGCGGCCGTCCTTGAGCACTTCGCCGACTGGGACAAGAGCCTTCAGGCGCTGGTCGCCGACGCCGACGGCGCGTTGATCCCGCGCCGGATCCACGCCCTGCCGGTCGGCCACCGCTGGGAACGAGTCCCGGGTGTCACGCTGCTCGGTGACGCGGCCCACGTCATGTCCCCTTTCGCGGGGGAGGGTGCCAACCTCGCCATGTTCGACGGAGCCGAACTCGCCGGTGCGCTCGCCGCGCATCCGGGTGCCACCGAAGCGGCCCTCGCCGCCTACGAAGAGGCGCTGTTCCCGCGCAGCGAGAGCGCCGCAGCCGCGTCCGCGGACAGCCTCGTCCTCTGCTTCAGCAAGGACGCGCCGCAGGGCCTGCTCGACATGTTCACCCGCGGCGACTAGCCGTCCAGGCCAGGGAGACCGGCGGCGAGGAACGGGCCGAGGAGGTCGAGCAGGGCCCGGGGGCGGTCCAGCGGGATGATGTGGCCGCAGTCCGGGACGAGACGGCCCGTCAGGTCGTCGGCGAGGGGGCGGACCTGCCGTTCGAGGGCCGTTCCGACGGGGTGGGAGCCGATCGTCATCGTCGGCATGGTGAGCCTGGCGCGCGCGGCGGCGGCCTGGATCTGCCGTCCGCTGGTGGGCATGGCCCGGTAGTGGGAGAAGGCGCAGCGCAGCGCGTCACTGCCGGTGTAGGCGCTGCGGAAGGCGTCCCGGACACGGTCAGGGACGCCGCGGCCGTGCGTGCCGGTGGTCAGGAACCAGTCGACGTACTCGGCCTCGTGCCCCGCGAGGACGCTCTCGGCGAGCCCGGGAACCGAGTGGAAGCCGAACCACCAGGGCGGGCCCCCGGCGAGGAAGTCCTCAGCGCCCGGCAGGGGCCCCAGGAGTGATTCCATGACGACGAGCCTGCGTACGAGATCGGGGCGCCGCAGCGCGAGGAGGAACGCGGGAGGCGTGCCCGCGTCGATGCCGACGACCGACGCGCTCCGCTCCCCGAGCGCGTCGAGGAGCCCTTCGGCGTCGGTGGCGAGGCTGTCGGCGTCATAGCCGTCGGCCGCCCGGGTGCTGGCGCCGAGTCCGCGCAGGTCCGGGGCGATGACGCGGTGCCGCCGGGCGAGCCGGGGCATGACCTCGCTCCAGAGCTGCCAGGTGTGGGGGAAGCCGTGGAGCAGCAGGACGGCGGGGCCGGTGCCCGCGATCGCCACGTTGGCCGTGATGCCGTTGGTGGTGATCCGCCGCAGGGAGATGCCCGGGGAGGTGGGTTCGGCTGAGGGGAGGCGCATGATGAGTGGCTCCGAGGTGGTTACCATTGGTGACCACATGAGGCTAGGTAACCCTCCCTGGCCTGCCAAGAACGCACTTTCCCGACAGGTGGTGAGCCCGAGGTGACCACCCCTCCCAAGGCGAGGCCCAAGGCCGGTCCCAAGGGGAGTCCCCAGGCGACTGCGCGCGGGGATCTCTTCGATCCCGACTGCCCGACCCGCCGGCTCCTCGACCGCATCGGTACGAAGTGGACCTCGATGGCCGTCAAGGTCCTCGCGGAGGCCGAGCCGCACGAGGTCCGCTTCGCCGAGCTGCGGCGTCGTATGCCGGGCGTCTCGCAGAAGATGCTGTCCACGACCCTGCGGGCCATGACGCGCGACGGCCTGGTCGCCCGCCGGGTGGAGCCGGTGGTGCCGCCGCGCGTGCACTACCGGCTGACCGCGCTCGGGCTCTCCCTGGAGGGGCCGCTCGCCGCGGTCAGGGCGTGGGCCGAGGAGCACATGGCGGAGATCGACCGGGCCAACGAGCGCAGCGCCGCGGCAGGCGACGGTTTCGACGGCGGCTGAGGCTCAGGGAATGCGCGCCACCGCCGCGTAGATCCCGCTGCCCTCCGCGTCCGGCCGCGCGGTCGCCTTGAACCACCCAGGGGCCGTCACCAGGCCCGGCTCGACGAGGTCGAGCCCGTCGAAGAAGCGAGCGACCTCGGTACGGGTGCGGAAGCCGAGCCGGATGCCGCCCTTCGCGTACTCCGCGGTGACCCGCTCGGCCAGCTCCGGGTAGATGTCGGACGAGGCGTGCGAAAGGACCAGGTGGCTGCCTGAGGGCAGAGCGCCGATCAGCGTGCTCACGATGCCGTACGGGTCCTGGTCGTCGGGCAGGAAGTGCATGAGCGCGATCAGGGAGAGGGCGATCGGGCGCTCGAAGTCGAGGAGGCCACGTGCGTGTTCGAGGATCTCCAGCGGCTCGCGGACATCCGCCTGGATGTAGTCGGTGAGCCCCTCGGAGCTGCTGACCAGCAACGCCTCGGCATGGCGCAGCACGATGGGGTCGTTGTCGGTGTAGACGACCCGCGCCGACGGCACGACCTCCTGGACGATCTGGTGCAGGTTGGGCGCGGTGGGGATCCCGGTGCCTATGTCGAGGAACTGGTCCACGCCTTGGGAGGCCAGCCAGGCGACCGCACGGTTCATGAACGCGCGGTTCTGCCGTGCGGCGTCCTTCGCCTCGGGCGGCAGCTTCTCGCCCACCGCCTCGTCCACGGGGTAGTTGTCCTTGCCGCCGAGCAGCCAGTCGTAGACGCGCGCGGGGTGCGGGTTGCTGGTGTCGATCGTCGGCCTTGGCACACCTGCGGTCATGACGTACTCCGTTGCTGCTGCGAGAGGCTGGATCGCCGCAGTCTGCCACAGCAACATCGTCTTGAGCATGGGGTGTTGGGGCTGCGTACGCATGGGCGAAGAACAAGTCACACCCCGTGCGGCCGGGCCGTGCCGTTCGCGCCATTCGTCCTGCCGGCTCAGCCGCCACGGGTGTTCTCTGCCGTATCTGCCGTCTCTGTGTACGGGTCCGGGAGAACCTTCCAAAATTCCATTGGTTTCCGTACTCCCGGCAATACCGCAGGAGTTTCCCGGCGATATGGAACAGGGAAGTCCGTTCTTCGGCCAAGTGGCGCGTTCACGACGGTTATTCGACATCATTGAGTCAAATGACGCTGGTGGTTGATTTTCAGATATGGCAGAGTCTTCGAGCAAGTGGCCGGGCAAGTCGAAAGGTGAGATCCGGCTGACCGTCCGGCCGCTCTAGGATCAGCCGTCAGGCACGGGGGAGAAGTCGGCTCATGAACTTGGTGGACCGTGGGGAAGAATTCTCGATCATGGATGGCATGCTCAACGCCTGTATGGCGGGGCATGGCGGAGTGTTATTGGTAAGCGGCGCGGTGGCCAGTGGGAAAACCGCTCTGTTGCGCGCGTTCGGTGAACGCGCAAGCGCCGCGGGTGCGTTGTTCTTGCAGGCCACAGCGTCAGAGGCGGAGAGCGACCTGCCCCTTGGCGTGATGGGGCAGTTGCTGCTCGGCGCGGATCTGCCGGGGGCCGACGCCAAGCGGGCGGCCCGCCTTGTGGACCTGATGGCGGTGGCCGCGCAGATTCGGCGGGCCGAGGGGGTGCTGCCCGCCGTCGTGATGAATGAGATTCCGGGGCTCTGCGGGATTGTCCTGGAACAGGCCAGGGAAAGGCCGGTGGTGCTCAGCATCGACGACGTGCATCATGCCGACGGCCACTCCCTGGAATGCATCCTGTACCTGGCCCGCCGACTCGACACCAGCCGTATTCTGGTGGTCCTGGGCGAGAACAGCGGATTTCTGGCCGGAAATACGCGATTACACGTTGACTTGCTGCGTCTGCCGGGCTGCCGCAATATCAGGCTCGGACCGCTCGAGCGGCACGGAGTGGCCGAAATGATCTCCGGATTCGGGGACGAGGGGTGGGGGACGCGCCAGCTCGTCTCGGATCTCCATCGGACGGGCGGCGGAAACCCGCTCCTGACAAGGGCGTTGATCGAGGACCGCCGTACGGCGGACGGCGGCGGGTGCGGCTCCGCCGCTCTCGTGCCGGGCGAGGCCTTCGCACAGGCCGTGACCACGGGCCTGTTCCGCAGTGACATGTCGACGCGGAACACCGCGTGGGCGCTGGCGGTGGTCGGCCCCGACGTGCCGCTCGCCGAGCTGGTGGAAGTCCTGGGAACCAGCCGGGAGTCGGTCCACCGCAGCCTGCGCGCCCTGAACGACGCGGGGCTGCTCGACTCCGGCTGGTTCCGCCACGAAGCGGGACGGACCGCGGTCCTGCGGAGCTTGGAGCCCGCACACCGCGCCCGCATCGAGGCCCGCGTCGCCCAAGTGCTGCACGAGCACGGCGAGGCGGCGACCGTGGTGGTGCAGCATCTGATCGCGGCCGAGCCCATCGATGCCCCGTGGGCGCTCAGCACGCTCCTCGAGGCGGCCGAGCGCGCGCTGGCCGACGACGAGGTCGAACTGGCCCTCACCTGTCTGCGCGCCGCCCGCGACACCTGCACCGACGCCCGGCAGTCCGTGGCGATCAGGGCCGAACTGACCCGGGCCGGATGGCGGCTCAACCCGGCCACCGCGGCCCGGCACCTGCCCGAGCTCACCGCCGACGCGCTGGACGGCGGCCTCGGGGCCCGGCACACGGTCGAACTCGTCGGCCATCTGCTCTGGTTCGGCCAGGCGGACTCGGTCCTGGAGATCCTCGACGCCGCCGAGCGGGGCGGCGGCGCAGGACGCGAGGCCCCCGGGCAGCCTGCGGCACAGGCCTCGCGCCGGCTCGACTGCGTACGGTCCTGGATGGCGTACGAATATCCGGGCCTCCCCGGCTCCGCCCGTGCCCGTGCCCGGCACGGCGACGACGAGCGGAGCGGGCGGACGCCGGCGCGCAGTCCCCATCAGCGCGCGGCGACCCTGATGAAGGCGGTCCTCGACGGGGCGGGCGACGACGTGGTGGTCAGGGCCGAGCAGATACTGCAGAGCACCCGCCTCGACGACAGCACGCTCACCGCGCTCGTCGTCGCCCTCAACTCCCTTGTCCTGGCCGACCGTCTGGACACCGCGGCCCTCTGGTGCGAGACGCTGTCCAAGGAAGCCGCCGAGCGCGGCGCACCCATGTGGCAGGCTCTCCTCGCCGCGGTCAGGTCGCGCATCGAACTCAGGCTCGGCGCACTCGCCGCCGCCGAGCAGTCGGCGCGCCTTGCGGTCACGCTGGTCCCGCCCGAGGGGTGGGGCGTGGCCATCGCCTCGCCGGTCGCCACCTCCGTGTACGCCCATACCGCCATGGGTCGGCTCGACGAGGCAGCCGCCCAACTCGCCGTCCCCGTACCGGAGTCGGCGTTCCACACCCCCGACGGACTGCTCTACCTGCGGGCGCGCGGTCACTACTACCTCGCCGCCGGACGCCCTTATGCGGCGCTCGACGACTTCCACGCGTGCGGCGACCTCATGACGCGCTGGGAGTTCGATGTGCCCGCGCTCGTCCCGTGGCGGACCGACGCGGCCGAGGCCCATCTGCTGCTCGGTGACGACGACCGGGCCCGGACGCTCGCACAGGAGCAACTGGCCCTGACCGGCGGCCCGAACGCGGGGGCCGCCTGGACGCGCGGCGTCTCGCTGCGGGTCCTCGCCAGTGCGCTCCACCCCGGGCGCAGGCTCTCCCTCCTGGGCGAAGCCATCGACACCCTGCGGGAGCGCGGCCACCGCGTGGAGCTGGCCCGCGCGACGGACGAGCTGGCCCGCGCCCATCGCGAGCTCGGCAACGGCGGCCGGGCCCGCGCCCTCGCCCGCAAGGCGCAGCAGCTGGGGCGGGAGTGCGGGGTCCGCGTCCCCAGGGTGTCCCCGGTGGCCGACACCGGCAACTCCCTTCCCGCCGAGCAGCCGTGGCCGCCCGGCTCCCGGCGCGGGGCCGACGAGCTCAGCGACGCGGAGCTGCGCGTGGCGACGCTCGCGGCCCGCGGCCACACCAACCGGCAGATCGCCGACAAGCTGTTCATCACGATCAGCACCGTCGAGCAGCACCTGACGCGCGCGTACCGCAAGCTCGCCGTCCAGCGCCGGGCGGACCTGGCGGCGAAACTCAGCCCCGTTCCCGTACCCGTCGCGGGCTCCGGCAGGAGGGAGGGGCACCGGGAAGGGCGCCACGAGGGGAGGAAGGACGGCGGGGCGCGCGACCGTCTTCGCGTGGTGTAGGGGCTGCGGGAGGTGCAGGTCGCCACGCGGATTGGTGACCACGGCCTGCATCTCCTCTCGCGGACCACGTTCGGGCGTTCCTCATGGGTTTCCGTGTCCGTCTCCGTTTCTACGCGGCGGCCGGTCACACTGCGGTCCGCGAATCTGTGACCGGAGGATCCACCACCGCGGCGGTACGCTTCCGGGAGCAGCAGGTCGAACACGAGAGCGCGTCGACGGGGGGCCGTCACCGGAGCTGTGACCGGTGTGTGACGTGGGATCGGGCAATGTGGTGCCGCATGATCAGCCTCTGCCGCGGCGGCGTTTCCCGCCACTCATCCCCTCCGCATCAGACGTGCCGATCGAGGGGTGGGCGATGAGGGTACTGGTGGTCGAGGACCACGCCGAGCTCGCGCATTCGGTGGCGCGCGTGCTCCGCCGCGAGGGGATGGCGGTCGACGTGGTCTACGACGGCTCGGACGCGCTGGAACGCACGACGGTCGTCGACTACGACGTGGTCGTGCTCGACCGGGACCTCCCCGGAGTCCACGGGGACCAGGTCTGCAGCGCGCTGGCCACCCAGCCGATGCACGCCCGGGTCCTCATGCTCACCGCGTCCGGCACGATCGCCCACCGGGTGGAGGGGTTCAGCCTCGGCGCGGACGACTACCTCCCCAAGCCCTTCGCGTACGCCGAACTCGTCGCCCGCATCCGTGCGCTGGCCCGGCGCTCGCAGCCCGCGCTGCCGCCGGTCCTCGTCCAGGGCGACCTGCGGCTCGACCCGGCGCAGCGCATCGCATCCCGTGCCGGGGTGCGCCTGGCCCTGACGCCCAAGGAATTCGCGGTGCTCGAGTACCTGCTCGCCGCCCAGGGCCGGGTGGTGTCGGCGGAGGAACTCCTGGAGCGGGTGTGGGACGAGGCCGCCGACCCGTTCACCACGACCGTCAAGGCGACCATCAACCGTCTGCGCCCGAAGCTCGGCGAGCCGCCCGTGATCGAGACCGTTCCCCGTGGCGGCTACCGGATTTGAGATGCCCATGCGTCTGCCCACGTCCTTCGCCCTGTCACCGTGGATCGTCCGCAGGCTGCTGCCACGGCGTGTGCGCGTACGCCTGACGCTCCTGTACGGAGTGCTGTTCGTAGCCTCGGGCGTGGTGCTGCTCGCCATCACCAACCTGCTCGTCGCCCGCACTCCGGCGAACCTCGTCCTCGTCAAGAACCGGGGCGGCGAGCCCGTGCTCGCGCCGGGCGCCGACGGCCGCCTCTACCTCGGCTATCCCGAGTCCAACTCCTCCGTGCAGCTCAACGACATCACCCAGCAGCTGCGCGACCAGGCGCTGCGTCAGCACGAGATCGAGATGGACCACCTCCTTGTGCAGTCGGGCATCGCGCTGGCGATCATGGCCGTGATCGCGATCGTGCTCGGCTGGGTGGTCGCCGGGCGCGTCCTGCGTCCGCTGCGCACGATGACGGGCACCATCCAGCGCATCTCGGCCCGCAACATGCACGAGCGGCTCGCCGTCGTCGGCCCGGCCGACGAGCTGAAGGACCTCGCCGACACGGTCGACGGACTCCTCGGCCGTCTGGAGACGGCCCTCGACTCCCACAAACGCTTCGTCGCCAACGCCGCGCACGAGCTGCGTACGCCGCTCACCCTGGAGCACGCGCTCCTCGAGGAGTCCCTCATCGACCGCGACGCCACCCGCGAGTCGTTCCGGTCGAACTTCGAGCGGCTGCTCGATATCAGCAAGCAGCAGGCGCGCCTCCTGGAGTCGCTGCTCACCCTGTCCAGCAGCGAGCGCGGCCTCGACCACCGCGAACCGCTCGACCTCGCGGAGATCACCGAGGAGGTGGTGGAGGCCTCGCGTCCGGAGACGCGGCGGCGGGGGCTGCGCATCGAGACCGCCATCGGGCCCGCGGCGGCGTCGGGCGACTCGGCGCTGGTCCAACGCCTGGTGGCCAACCTCGTCGACAACGCGATGGGCTACAACACCCCCGGCGGGCACGTGGAGATCACCACCCGTACGCACGCGGGGCGGGCCGTCGTCGCCGTGGCCAACACCGGACCCGAGGTGCCGCCGGAGCAGGTGGAGCGGCTCTTCGAACCCTTCCAGCGGCTCGGACGCACCGCGGGCGACGGCCACCACGGGCTCGGCCTCTCGATCGTCCGCGCCATCGCCGTCGCCCACGACGCCGTGATCGGCGCACACGCCCGGCCCGGCGGCGGACTCGTGGTGGAGGTCTCCTTCCCGCCGCGGACGGATCCGCTCCAACGGGCCACGCGGATTGAGCAGTTGGACGATGGCACGGCCATCCGTTGAGGCGCGGGCCGTGAACTCCTACGGTTGTCGCGGCGCCTGATGGATCCCCCCGTCCGCATGTGCCGCCGGACACGGCGAAGCCGTCTCGAGCAACGGGAGGAACCCATGGTGGTCGTGATGGCCCCCGAGGCCACACAGCAGGACGTGGACGCGGTCGTGGAGCTGGTGCGGGCGGCGGGCGGTGACGCGTTCGTCAGCCGCGGCGTGACCCGCACCATCGTCGGCCTGGTGGGAGACGTGGACGCGTTCGACGCCCTCAATCTGTCCAACCGCCGCGGCGTCCTGGACGTCGTGCGGATCTCGGCGCCGTACAAGCTGGTCAGCAGGGAGCACCACCCCGACCGGTCCGTGATCAGGGTCGGGGGCGTGCCCATCGGCCCCGACACCCTGACCGTGATCGCGGGACCGTGCGCGGTGGAGAGCCCCGAACAGACCCTGGCCGCCGCGCACATGGCCAAGGCGGCGGGTGCCTCGCTGCTGCGCGGCGGGGCCTTCAAACCGCGCACGTCGCCATACGCCTACCAAGGGCTCGGCGAGCGGGGGCTGCGGATCCTCGCCGACGTCAGGGACGAGACGGGCCTTCCGGTGGTCACCGAGGTCATCGACCCCGCCAGCGTCGAACTGGTCGCCCCGTACGCGGACATGCTGCAGATCGGCACCCGCAACATGCACAACTTCGCGCTCCTCCAGGCCGTCGGTACGGCCGGCAGGCCTGTGCTGCTCAAGCGCGGCTTCGGCGCCACCATCGAGGAGTGGCTGATGGCGGCGGAGTACATCGCGCAGCGGGGCAACCTCGACATCGTGCTCTGCGAACGCGGCATCCGTACGTTCGAGACCGCCACCCGCAACACCCTGGACATCAGCGCCGTGCCGGTGGTGCAGCGCCTGTCCCACCTGCCGGTGATCGTCGACCCCTCGCACTCGGGCGGCCGCCGCGACCTCGTCGTTCCCCTCACCCGCGCCGCCCTCGCCGTCGGCGCGGACGGCGTCATGATCGACGTACATCCCGACCCCAGGACGGCGCTGTGCGACGGCGATCAGGCCGTGACCCGGCCGGAGATCGACGACCTCGCGCACATCGTCGCGGTCCTTTCGCCGCTGATGGGCCGCACGCTCACGCGGCCGAGGGCGCGAGCCGGGGTCGGTCCGGGCACCCGATAGGGGTGAATAGGGGTTTCCAGCCCTAGATCAATTCTGCTAGTGAGGGGTACCAGGCCGGAAAGCGCGTTGTTAGGGTGAGCGTGGTTCGGCCAGCGGGCTTCCGCCCCCATTCAGGACCGGGGCGGAATCCCGACGGAGGGGAAGTGGCGCCGAGTGCGGGTGTAGTTCTGCGAATCGACGAGAGTTGTGCGGCTCGGGCTCATCACCGCGGTGGCGGTGATGTATTTCCGCGCACCTCGTTCTTCGCCCGGACACCGGGCGAACCGGTCTTCTGAACGCGCACCACTTCTCACTTCATGGTCGATCTCTCCCGGATGCTGCGCCGATTCTGACCGGCGGGCGGTCATGCGCGCACGGGCGACATCAGATCACTAGGGGGACTTGAGTTGGCAATACCTGGGCATGCGCAGATCGACCAACTTATGGTCGTCGAAGTCGAGATCACTTCGCTGTCGACGGCCGACTCACCGCGAATCTCCGGAATAGACCAGGAACACGTCGAGGCGCTGGCAGTGGTGCAGAGCCCGTTGCCGCCCATCACCGTGCACCGATCGACCATGCGCGTCATCGACGGACTGCACCGCTTGCGGGCCGCCGAGCTGCGGGGGCAACGCAAGATCGCGGTGAAGTTCTTCGACGGGGACACGGCCGACGCCTTCGTCCTGGCCGTCGAGTCCAACGTCACGCACGGTCTGCCGCTGACCACGGCGGACAGGAAGCGTGCCGCGGGGCGCATCATCGCCTCCCACCCGCAGTGGTCGGACCGGATGATCGCCTCCGTCAGCGGCATCGCCCCGGGAACCGTCGCGGAGATCCGCAGACGGGCCCCGGCCGAGCAGGCCGGCACGGCGGGCAGGGTCGGCCACGACGGCCGGGTGCGCCCGCTCAACGGCACCGAGGGACGCAGGGTGGCGAGCGAACTCATCGCCGAGAACCCCCAGTTGTCCCTGCGTCAGATCGCGCGCGTCGCGTCCATCTCCCCGGAGACGGTCCGTGACGTACGCAACCGGATGATGCGCGGCGAGGACCCGCTGCCCCAGCGCGGGAAACGGGGCGGCGGCGAAGGCGTCGCGAGCGCCCCGAGCGGCGGCACCGGGCCCACCGTCGTGCCCGACCGTGACGCGGGCCAGGACCGCACCGCGGTCCTCAAACGCCTCAACGCGGACCCGGCGCTGCGCTTCAGCGAGACCGGCCGCACCCTGCTGCGACTGCTCAACATCCACACGATCAGCGCGGAGGAGTGGGACGAGATCATCGACAAGGCCCCGCCGCACTGCGGCCGGATCGTGGCCTACCTGGCCAACGAGTGCGCGGAGATGTGGGCGGAGGTCGCGGTGCGCGTCCAGCGCAAGGTCGCCGAGACGGCCTAGGACGCCCCGGGCGTCCAAGTGGGCAGACTGCCCACTTGGACGCCGATCTCGCCGGCCCCGCATTTTTTCCACGGCCCTGGCCACGGCCAGTTCCGCGAGCTCCGCAGTGCGTCCCGCAGAGAGAGTCTCTCTGCTCTAACGCCGGTATTTCCATGCCCAATTGAGGTCTGGACGACGGAAATACGGACGGGAATGCAGAAAGGTATCGTCCTGCCGGTGAGCACATTGCGTGTCATGTCAGCGAGCACCATTCCGTAATGCCGAGGCAGGAGGATTCCGTCGCGTGTTGATCACCCAAGGACCTGGTGGACCTACCGTCGGAGGGCCGCAATCCGGGGCCCAGAAGCAATCGCTCCGGCCGGGATCAGTGCGCCGGGCGATGTCCTACATGAAGTCGCACAAACCCGCGTTCGCCTTTCTGCTGCTCACCACCGTGGTGGATTCCCTCATCATCGTGTCGACGCCTCTGCTCCTCAAAGTGATCATCGATGAAGGAATACTCAAGGACGACGCCGGGGTCATCACGACCGTCGCCCTCGTCGTGGCGGGACTCGCCGTCGTCGACGCGGTGGCGCAGCTCGTGCAGAGCTACTTCTCCGGGCGCATCGGGCAGGGCGTCAGCCACGATCTGCGGGTCGAGGCCTTCAAGCACGTACAGCGCCAGCCGATGGCGTTCTTCACCCGGACCCAGACGGGGCTGCTCGCGAGCCGCCTCAACGGCGACGTCATGCTGGCCCAGCAGGCCCTCACCACGATGCTGGTCTCCGCGACCAGCGTGCTGACCGTGACGCTCGTCCTGGCCGAGATGTTCTATCTGTCCTGGCTCATCAGCCTGATCGCCATCGCCATGCTGCCCCTGTTCATCGTCCCCGGCATCTACGTGGGGCGGCGCCTGCAGCACTACTCCAGGGCGCAGATGCAGGCCAACGGCGAACTCGGCGGCATCATCAACGAGCGCTTCAACGTGGGCGGGGCGATGCTCGCCAAGCTCTTCGGGCGCCCCCGCGAGGAGGCGGCCGCGTTCGAGGCACGAGCGGGCGAGGTGCGCCAGGTCGGCATCATCTGGACGGTGTACAGCAGGCTTTCCTTCGTCTTCATGGCCCTGCTCGCGTCCCTGGCGACCGCCCTCGTGTACGGCGTCGGCGGCGGCCTTGTGCTCAATGACGTGTTCCGCATCGGCACGCTCGTGGCCCTCGCCGCGCTGCTCGGCCGGCTATACGGGCCCATCACGCAACTGTCCAGCCTGCAGTCCAACGCGCTGACCGCGATGGTCAGCTTCGACCGGATCTTCGAGGTGCTCGACCTCAAGCCCCTCATCGAGGAGAAGCCGGACCCGGTCGCCCTCGCCGCTCCGGGCAGCGGCCCCGCACCGGAGATCGAGTTCGACCAGGTGTCCTTCCGGTACCCGCGAGCCAGTGACGTGTCCCTGGCCTCGCTCGAGTCCAACGCCCTGTCCGCGGCCGAACGGGCCAAGGAGACGGCCGAGGTGCTCCACGGGATGACCTTCCGGGTGCCGTCCGGCAAGCTCACCGCCCTCGTCGGCCCGTCCGGCGGCGGCAAGACCACCGCAACCCATCTGGTGTCCCGCCTCTACGACCCGACCTCGGGAAGCGTCCGCATCGACGGCCACGACCTGCGCGACGTCAGCCTCGACTCACTGCGCGACGTCGTCGGAGTGGTCAGCCAGGACGCGCACTTCTACCACGACACGATCCGCGTGAACCTGTCCTACGCACGCCCCGACGCCACCCAGCGCGATCTGCTCCGAGCCTGCGACGCGGCCCAGATCGGCGACTTGATCCGATCCCTGCCGAGCGGCCTCGACACCGTGGTCGGCGACCGCGGCTTCCGGCTCTCCGGCGGTGAGAAGCAACGCCTCGCCCTCGCCAGGCTCCTCCTGAAGGCGCCCTCCATCGTGGTGCTCGACGAGGCCACCGCGCACCTGGACTCCGAGTCCGAGGCGGCCATCCAGCTGGCGCTGACCACCGCGTTGCGGGACAGGACCTCGCTGGTCATCGCCCACCGCCTGTCCACCATCCGCGAGGCGGACCAGATCCTCGTCATCGACGAGGGCGTCGTCCGTGAGAGCGGGACACACGAGGAACTCCTCGCGGCAGGAGGCCTTTACTCCGAGCTCTACCACACGCAGTTCAACCGCCCCAGCACCAACGGAGCGGGCCCGGCCGCCCGCAAGGAGCCCGTGCTGCAGGGCCCTGTCATCGGGAGCGGACCCGCCCTGGGCGGGAGCGGCCCCGTGCTCGGCGGCAGCGGTCCGCCGCCGGCGGTCGGCGGCGAGCACATCCTGCGCCTCGGTGCCGACCCGGACGAGCGCTGAGCGCCTGCCTGAAGGGGGAAGTGGTGGAGTCGTCGGTGGTGGCGGAGCTGATCGCCGCACGGGTGGAGTCGTCGCCCGGCGCGGTCGCGGTCGAGGGCGAACAGACGCTGTCGTACGGAGAGTTGTGGGCGCGGTCGGGTCAGTGGGCGGCGCATCTGGCTGGGCTCGGAGTGGGCCGGGGCGACCGCGTCGCGGTGGTGATGGAGCGGTCGCCGGAGCTGGTGACGGTGCTCCTGGGCGTGTGGCGGGCGGGCGCGGCCTACGTGCCCGTCGACGCGGGTTCACCGCCCGAGCGCATCGCCTTCGTCGTCGAGGACTCGGCTCCCGCGGTGGTGCTGTGCACGTCTGACCGCAGGGGTGTGGTGCCCGAGAGCGCCGCCGTGCAGGTGGTGGACGACCCGCGGGTACGGGCGGCGGTGGCCGCCCGCGACGGCGGCGACGTCCGCGCGCCGGTGGACGGGCGGGACGTGGCGTACGTGATGTACACGTCGGGTTCGACCGGGGTGCCCAAGGGCGTCGCGGTGCCGCACGGAAGCGTCGCGGCCCTGGTCGGCGAGGAAGGCTGGGCGATCGGCCCGGACGACGCGGCCCTGATGCACGCCCCGCACGCCTTCGACGTCACGCTGTTCGAGATGTGGGTGCCGCTCGCCGCCGGTGGCCGTGTGGTGATCGCCGAACCGGGCGCGGTGGACGGCCAGAAGGTGCGCCGGCACGTCAAGAACGGCGTGAGCGCCGTGCACGTGACCGCGGGTTCGTTCCGCGTCATGGCCGAGGAGTCCCCGGACTGCTTCACGGGGGTGCGCGAGGTGCTCACCGGCGGTGACGTGGTCCCGCCCGGCTCCGTGGCCCGCGTGCGCGAGGCCTGCCCGGACGTGGCCGTCCGGCACCTGTACGGCCCGACCGAGGTGACCCTGTGCGCGACCTGGCACGTGCTGCGGCCGGGCGACAAGACGGACTCCGTGCTCCCGATCGGGCGCGCGCTGCCCCGCCGGCGGACCTTCGTCCTGGACGCGGCGCTGCGGCCGCTGCCCGCCGGCACGGTGGGGGAGCTGTACGTGGCGGGGCCGAGCCTGGCGCGCGGCTACTGGAACAGCCCCGGTCCGACTGCGGACCGGTTCGTGGCGTGCCCGTACGCGTCCGGCGAGCGGATGTACCGCACCGGCGACCTGGTGCGCGAGACCGAGGACGGAGAGCTGCTCTTCGTCGGCCGCGCGGACAGCCAGGTCAAAGTGCGTGGCTTCCGCGTGGAGTTGGGTGAGGTGGAGGCGGCTCTGGCGGCCCACCCCGCCGTGGCCCAGGCCGTGGTCGTCGCCCGCGAGGACCGGCACGGGGAGCGCCGCCTGGCCGGCTACGTCGTCCCGCAGGAGCCGGAAGGCCTTGACCCCCGGCTCGTCCGCGATGCCGTCGCAAGGACACTGCCCGAGTACATGGTCCCCACCGCGGTACTGGCCCTCGCGTCCCTCCCCGTGACCCGCAACGGCAAGGTCGACCGCGACGCCCTGCCCGCCCCCGACTTCGCCGCGAAGGTCACGGGCCACGCGCCGCGCACCGAGGACGAGGCGGTCCTGTGCGCCCTGATGGCGGAGCTGCTCGGCCTGGAACGCGTCGGCGTCGAGGACAGCTTCTTCGAGCTCGGCGGCGACTCGATCATGTCGATGCAACTGGCCGCCCGCGCCCGGCGCGCGCACCTGTTCTTCAGGGCGGAGGACGTTTTCGAGCACGCGACACCGGCGGCCCTTGCCGCGGTCGCCCGATCAGGGCAGGGGGCCGGGGAGCGGTCCGGAGTGCCGGGCGGGCCCGGGGAGCGGCAGGAGACGACCGGACGCGACCGCTCCGCCGCTTCGCTCATGGACGACCTCCGCGAGGACGAGACCGACCGGCTGCGGGCCGCGGTGCCCGGCCTGGTGGACGTATGGCCGCTGTCGCCGCTCCAGGAAGGGATGCTCTTCCACGCCACCTTCGACGACGAAGGGCCGGACGTGTACGCGAGCCAGCGGACGCTGGCACTGGACGGCCCCCTTGACGTCGCCCGGCTGCGGACGTCGTGGCACACGCTGCTCGCCCGGCACGCCGTGCTGCGCGCGAGCTTCCACCAGCGCGACTCCGGGCAGACGGTGCAAGTCATCACGACCGACGCCGAGTTGCCCTGGCGCGAGGCCGATCTCTCGGAGCTGCCGGAAGGTGACGTGCCCGCCGAGGTGGCACGCCTCGCCGCGGCCGAACGTGCCGAGAAGCTCGACCTCCGCGCGGCACCGTTGCTGAGGCTGCTCCTGATACGCCTCGGCGCCGGCCGGCATCGCCAGATCGTCACCGTCCACCACTCCCTGGTGGACGGCTGGTCCACCGACGTCGTCTTCGCGGAGCTCTCCGAGCTGTACGCGGCGGGCGGCGACGGCCGGACACTGCCCACGACGACGTCCTACGGGACATACCTGGCCTGGATCGACAGGCAGGACAAGGAAGCGGCGCGCGACGCCTGGCGCGCCGAGTTCGCCGGGGCGGACGAGCCGACGCTGCTGGTGCCCGACGAGCCGGTCGGGCCGCAGGTCGTGCCGGAACCGGTGCCGTTCGAGCTGACCGAGGAACTCACCCGCGGTGTGGCCGAGTTGGCCCGCTCCCAAGGGGTGACCGTCAACACGGTCGTGCAGGGCGCGTGGGCCCAGGTGCTCGCCCGGCTGGTGGGGCGCACGGACGTGGTGTTCGGCACTCCGGTGGCAGGCCGTCCCGCGGAGCTGCCGGGGGTCGAGTCGGCGGTCGGCCTGTTCCTCAACACCTTGCCCGTACGGGTGAGCCTGGCGGCGGACCAGTCGGTCGCCGGGCTGCTCGCCGACCTGCGGGAGCGCCAGGTCGGGCTGATGTCCCGGCAGCACCTGGGACTCCGCGAGATCCACCGAATCGCCGGGCCCGGCGCGGTGTTCGACACGCTCGTGGTGTTCGAGAACCTTCCCCGGACGCCCGACGGGACCGGTGCCGCAGCAGAGCTGGCCATCCGTCCCGTAGGGGAGCCGGAGGACAGGGGCCACTACCCGCTGGCGCTGATCGTGGTCCCTGACACCCGGCTGCGGGGGCTCGTCGTGCACCGCCCGGACGTGGTGGGACGCGACCGGGCCCAGGCCGTGATCTCCTCGCTGGTCCGCGTGATCGAGCAGATGGTGGCGGATCCGTCGTCGCCGGTGGGACGGCTCGACATCCTCACCGAGACCGAACGCGCGCTCGTGGCGCGGGAGCAGGAACGGCAGCGGGGGGAGCGAAACGCGTCGGCGCGGGCAGCCGTGCCCGACGTGACGGCACCGGACCTCTTCGCCGAGCAGGCCGCGGCCACGCCCGCCGCGGTGGCGGTGGTCGACGGCCGGCGTTCGCTGACGTACGGCGAACTGGCCGCCCGCGCCGGACGGCTGGCGCGCTGCCTGACGGACAGGGGAGTGGGTCCGGAGACACGGGTGGCCGTCATGGCGGACCGCTCGGCGGAACTGGTGACGGCCCTCCTCGCGGTGGCGGCGGCCGGAGGTGTCTATGTCCCCGTGGACCCGGGGCTTCCCCCGGCGCGGCTGCGCCTGCTCCTCGACGACGTGGCCCCGCCGGTCCTGGTGTGCGCGGAGCAGACTCGCGACGCGGTACCGCAGGAATTCACCGGCCAACTGATGCTCCTGGACGACCAGTTGACTACCGGCGGAGTGGCCGAACAGGCCGGATTCGCGGACGGCCTGATGAAGGACGCGGAGCGGCGCACACCGCTCACCGCCTCCAACGCGGCGTACGTGATCTACACATCCGGGTCGACCGGCACCCCCAAGGGTGCGGTCGTCCCCCACCGGGGCCTGCGCAACCTCGTCGCCGACCGCATCGCGCGCTACCGGATCGACGCGGACAGCGCGGTGCTCCAACTCGTCTCGCCGAGCTTCGACGTCTCCATGTCGGACATCTGGCCGGTGCTCTGCGCGGGTGGCCGGCTGGTCCTCGCACCGCCCGCGCGTCGGCACGCGACCGGCGAGGAGCTGGTCCACCTGATGCGCACGCAGCGGGTGACGCACGTCGCGATGACACCGACCCTCCTGGCGCAGCTTCCGCCGGAGGAACTGCCCGCGTTGCGTGTCCTGGTCATCGGCGGCGAGCCCGTCTCCGACGAGCTGCGCCGTCAGTGGTCGGTGAACCGCGAGATCTACAGCGAGTACGGGGTCACCGAGGCGACGGTCGCCTCGACGGTGAGCCGCCCTCTCGACGCCCACGACGAGCCGTCGATCGGCCGCCCGGTCGCCAACACCTCCGCCCACGTCCTTGACGCGTTCCTGCGGCCGGTGCCCGCGGACACGGTGGGCGAGCTGTACGTGGCGGGCGCGGGCCTGGCACGCGGCTACCTGCGGCGGACGAGGCTGACGGCGCGGCGCTTCGTGGCGAGCCCGTTCGCGCACGGCGAGCGGATGTACAGGACCGGGGACCTGGTGCGCCGCACCGGCACCGGCGACCTCGTCTACGCGGGTCGTGCCGACGCGCAGGTGAAGGTGCGCGGATTCCGGGTGGAGCTCGGCGAGATCGAGGCGGCCCTCACGGGGCATCCCGCCGTCGACCGGGCCGTGGTGATCCTCAGGCAGGACCGGCAGGGGGAACGCCGCCTGGTCGGCTATGTGGTGGGCACCGACGCCCGAGCCGAAGCCCAGGCCCAGGCCGGGGCCGGGGCCGGGGCCCGAGCCGAGCACCGGATGGCCCCACGACCCCTGGACATGCAATCAGTGCGCGAGTACGCCGCCGAGGCGCTGCCGGAGTACATGGTGCCCGCGGCCGTCCTCGCCCTCGACGCACTGCCCGTCACCCCGAACGGCAAGGTCGACGTCCCCGCGCTCCCCGCGCCCGACTTCGCCGACCATGTGTCGGGCCGGGCGCCGGAGGGCGAGGCGGAGAAGATCCTCTGCGCCCTGTTCGCCGAGGTCCTCGGCCTTGAGCGGGTCGGCGCCGACGACAACTTCTTCCGGCTCGGCGGGGATTCGATCAGCTCGATGCAGCTGGTGAGCCGCGCCCGCCGGGAGGGTGCCCTCTTCAGCGCCCAGGACGTGTTCGAGCACGGGTCGCCGGAAGGCCTCGCGCGCGTGGTCAGGCTCGGTGCCGGACGCGTGGCGGGACCGGACGTGGGCGAGGGCGAGGTCGCCTGGACACCCGTGATGCGGGCCCTGGGCGAGCGGGCACTCGGCGGCGGATTCACCCAGTGGGTGGTGATGGGCACCCCCGCGGGTCTCGGCGGCGAAGTCCTGGCGGCGGGCCTGGGCGCCGTACTCGACACGCACGACATGCTGCGCGCCCACGCGGTGGCCACTGACGCGGTGGCCACTGACGCGGTGGCCGACGGCGATACCGGGCCCCGCCTGGTGGTCGGCGAGCGCGGATCCGTCGATGCCGCCCGCCTGATCACCCGGCTCGACACGGCGGAGGTCCCGACGGAGGGCCTGGACGAGCTGGCGGGCCGTGCCGCGCGCGATGCGGTCCTGCGCCTGGATCCCTTCGCCGGTGCGATGGTCCAGGCGGTGTGGCTGGACGCGGGGCCGGGGCGGGTCGGGCGACTGGCCTTGGTGGTGCACCACTTGGCGGTGGACGGGGTCTCGTGGCGGATCCTGGCCCCGGACCTGCGCGCCGCGTGCGAGGCGGCGGCCGCCGGGCGGGAGCCGGGGCTCGACCCTGTCGGCACGTCCTTCAGGCGCTGGTCCAGGCTCCTCGTCGAGGAGGCAACCGGCAGCGACCGCGTCGCGGAACTCGACGCCTGGACCACGCTGCTCGGCGACAGGGCGACGGCGGAACCACCCCTCGGTCACCGGGCCCTCGACCCGGCACGGGACACAGCGGCAGGGATGCACCACCGGTCCTGGACCGTCCCGCCCCAGCAGGCGGCCACGCTCGCGGGATCCACACCGGCCCTCTTCCACTGCGGAGTGCACGAGGTGCTCCTCGCCACGCTGGCCGGAGCCGTCGTCCAAGGGCGGCGCGGCACTCACGGAACGGTCCTGATCGACGTCGAGGGACATGGACGCAAGCCGGTCCAGGACGCCGATCTGCTGCGCACCGTCGGGTGGTTCACCAGCGTGCACCCCATCCGCCTTGACCTGTCCGGCATCGACACGACGAGGGCGGCAGCCGGTGGACCGGACGTCGGCTCGCTCCTGAAGGCGGTCAAGGAACAGGCACGGGCGGTGCCGGGCGACGGACTCGGACACGGCCTGCTTCGCCACCTGAACCCCGAGACGGGCCCGGTGCTCGCCGCGCTGCCCGGCCCGCAGGTCGGCTTCAACTACATGGGCCGCTTCCCCGCGGTCGGCGGAAGCGCCGATGTCCGGCCCTGGCAGATGGCAGGCGAAGAGGCGATAGGAAGCTCCACCGCGGCGGCCATGCCCGCGACGCACACCCTTGAGGCCGGTGCGACCATCCGCGACGCCGCCGAAGGGCCCGAGCTGACCCTCTCGCTGAGCTGGCACGGCGCGGTCCTCGACGAGTCCGTGGCGGAACGCGTCGGCCGCCACTGGCTCGACCTGCTCGCGGGCCTGGCAGCCCACACCACCGACCCGACGGCGGGCGGCCACACCCCGTCCGACTTCCCTCTCGTCGAGCTCGCCCAGGACGAGGTCGAGCAGTTCGAAGCGATGGCAGCAGAGCTCGAAGGAGGGCGTTCGCTGTGAAGACTCCCACTCCCGCCACGGGGCACGCATCCGCCGCTCACCGGCCGGCTCCGCACGCCAAGGGTTCCGCGCTCGCGGAGGTCTGGCCGCTCTCGCCCCTGCAAGAAGGGCTCCTGTTCCACGCGGACTTCAACGGTCAGGGACCCGACGTCTACACCGTGCAGAACATTCTGGCGGTCGAAGGACCCCTGGACGCGGCCCGCTTCCGCACCTCCTGGGAAGCGCTCCTGACCCGGCACGCGGCGCTGCGTGCGAGCTTCCAGCGGCGCAGGACCGGCGAGGCCGTGCAGCTCATCACCCGCGAGGTCGTCCTGCCGTGGAGCGAGGCCGACGTCTCGGACCTCACCGAGGCCGAAGCGGCGGCCGAGACGGAGCGCCTTGCCGCACGCGAACGCGCGGACAGGATCGATCCGGCGGCGGCGCCCCTGATGCGCCTGCTCCTGATCCGCACCGGCGAACGCCGTCACCGCCTGGTGATGACGAGCCACCACATCCTCATGGACGGCTGGTCGGCCCCGCTCCTGCTCGACGAGCTGGCCGAGATCTACGCGGCGGGCGGCGACGCCTCGGCCCTCACACCCGCGACGTCCTACCGCGACTACCTGGCCTGGCTCTCCCGCCAGGACAAGGAGGCCGCCCGAGCCGCCTGGAAGGCGGAGCTGGCAGGAGCGGAAGAACCGACGCAGGCCGTGGCAGGCCCCGCGAACCCGGCACACGGCGACACACCCCCGAAGAAACGCTCCTGCCACCTCACCCAGGAGACGACCGAGGCGCTCGCCGCCCTGGCCCGCGCCAACGGCCTGACGGTGAACACCGTCGTCCAGGGCGCGTGGGCGCTGCTCCTGGCCCGCCTCGCCGGACGTACGGACGTGGTGTTCGGCGCGACGGTGGCGGGACGCCCTCCGGAACTGCCGGGCGCCGATTCCATGATCGGCCTCTTCATCAACACGCTCCCGGTACGGGTACGGCTCGACGGTTCGCAGCCGCTGCTCGACATGCTCCGCGAACTGCAGGACCGCCAGTCGGCGCTCCTCGCCCACCAGCACCTGGGGCTCTCGGAGATCCAGCAACTCGCGGGCCCCGGCGCCGGTTTCGACACGCTCCTGGTGTACGAGAACTACCCCCGGCCGCCCGGAAGGGCGACCGCACCCGACGCGCTCTCCCTCACCACGGTGGAGTCCCGCCAGGCGACGCACTATCCGCTGTCGATCGGCATCGCCCCCGGCGAGCGGCTCCGGGTGGATGTGACGTACCGGCCCGACCTGGTCGACGAAGCGGTGGGCGAGGCGCTGGCCGGGCTGCTGACCCGGGTCCTGGAACGGATGGTGGCCGATCCTTCGGTGGCGGTGGGACGCGTCGGCGTGGCCCGCGAGCTGCTCACGCCCGTCGCGGTGGCTGCTCCGGCCCGTGAGCCGGTGCCGGAGCTGATCGCGAAGCGGGTGGCGGCGTCACCGGATGCGGTGGCCGTCCAAGGTGAACGAGCAGAGTCCTACCGGGAGTTGTGGGACAAGGCAGGGCGCTGGGCGGCGCACCTGGCCTCACACGGCGTGCGGCGGGGTGACCGTGTCGCTGTGCTGATGGAGCGGACGCCGGGCCTGGTGGCCGTGCTGCTGGGAGTGTGGCGGGCAGGCGCCGCCTATGTGCCGGTGGACGTGAGCTCGCCGGTGGAACGAGTGGCCTTCGTGCTGAGGGACGCGGCCCCGACGGCGGTGGTGTGCACGTCGCAGAGTCGTCCTGTGGTGCCGGAGGGCTTCGCCGGGCGGCTGCTCCGGGCGGATGACCCGCAGGTCCAGGAGGCGCAGGCGACCGCTGCGGGCCGGGAGTTCAGGGAGCTCGATACGCCGGTGGCGGCGCATGACGTGGCGTACGTGATGTACACGTCGGGTTCGACGGGTGTGCCCAAGGGGGTGGCGGTGCCGCACGGAAGTGTGGCGGCGCTGGTGGGGGAGCGGGACTGGGGTGTCGAGCGGGCGGACGCGGTCCTGATGCATGCCCCGCATGCCTTCGACGTGTCGCTGTACGAGATGTGGGTGCCGCTGGCCGCCGGTGGCCGCGTGGTGATGGCAGGTCCCGGTGTTGTCGATGCCCAACAGGTGCGTGAGCACGTGAAGGCAGGCGTGAGCGCGGTGCATCTGACCGCCGGTTCCTTCCGGGTGCTCGCGGAGGAGTCCCCGGAATGCCTCGCGGGCCTGCGTGAGGTGCTGACCGGAGGGGACGTGGTCCCGGCCGCGTCGGTGGCGAGGGTCCGGCAGGCGTGCCCCGAGGTCACGGTCCGCCACCTGTACGGCCCGACGGAGACGACGCTCTGCGCGACCTGGCATGTACTGGAGCCGGGCGACGAGGTGGACTCCGTACTGCCCATCGGGCGTCCGCTTCCCCACAGGACAGCCTTCGTCCTGGACGCGTTCCTCAAGCCCTTGCCGCCGGGTGTGACCGGCGAACTGTACGTCGCGGGCGCGGGGTTGGCGCGGGGCTACTGGAACAGCCCCGGTCCGACGGCGGACCGGTTCGTGGCGTGCCCGTACGCGCCCGGCGAGCGGATGTACCGCACCGGCGACCTGGTGCGCGAGACCGAGGACGGAGAGCTGCTCTTCGTCGGCCGCGCGGACAGTCAGGTCAAAGTGCGTGGCTTCCGCGTGGAGTTGGGTGAGGTGGAGGCGGCTCTGGCCGCCCACCCTGCCGTGGCCCAGGCCGTGGTCGTCGCCCGTGAGGACGGTCCAGGCGAGCGCCGCCTCGTCGGCTACGTCGTCCCGGACGGTCTGGCGGTCGACCCTCTACTCGTACGCGACGACGTCGCCCGAGAGCTGCCCGAGTACATGGTTCCCGGCGTCGTGCTCGCCCTCGACGCCCTGCCGGTGACCCGCAACGGCAAGGTCGACCGCGCGGCACTGCCCGCGCCCGACTTCGCCGAACGCGTCTGCGGGCGCGCACCCCGGACCGAGGCCGAGGAGACACTGTGCCTCCTCTTCGCCGAGGTGCTCGGCCTGGAGCGGGTCGGCGTCGAGGACAGCTTCTTCGAGCTGGGCGGCGACTCGATCATGTCGATGCAGCTGGCCGCACGCGCCCGCCGCGCGAACCTGCTCTTCAAGGCGCAGGACGTCTTCGAGCACGAGACACCCGCCGGGCTCGCGGCCGTGGGCCGCGTCCCGGACGAGGCGTCGGTGCCGCCTGACGTGAGTGTGGGTGATGTGCCCTGGACGCCCGTGATGCGGGAGTTGGGCGAGCGCGCCATGGGCCCGAAGTTCGCCCAGTGGACGATCGTCGGTGCTCCATCCGGGCTTGAACGGCATGTCCTGGTGGGCGCGTTGAGCGCGGTCGTGGACACCCATGACGTACTCCGCTCCATGGTGTCCGTGGGGGAGACGGGGCCTCGGCTGCTCGTCCGCGAGCAGGGCTCGGTGGATGCCGGGACCCTGGTCACCCGTGTGAACGCGACCTACGCGGTGGCGGGCACCCTCGACGCCATCGCGGACGAGGCGGCACAGGAGGCGGCGGAGCGCCTCGATCCATCGGCCGGTGTGATGCTGCAGGTGGCGTGGGTGGACGCAGGGCCGGGGCGGGTCGGGCGACTGGCCTTCGTGGTGCATCACTTGGCGGTCGACGGGGTCTCGTGGCGCATTCTGGTACCGGATCTGAAGGCGGCGTGCGAGGCGGTGGCGGCCGGGCGTGAGCCGAGGCTCGACCCGGTGGGCACGTCCTTCAGGCAGTGGTCTCGGCTGCTGGTCGAGCAGGCCACCGGAGAGGCACGGGTCGCCGAACTCGCCGAGTGGACCGATCTGCTGGGTGAGGTCGAACCCCCGCTCGGGCAGCGGGAGTTGGATCCAGGCCGCGACACCGCGGCCACCCTGCGCCGCCGTTCGTGGACCGTGCCGACCCAGCAGGCCGAGACGCTGACGAGCCGGACGCCGACCGTCTTCCACTGCGGTGTGCACGAGGTGCTCCTGTCCGGCCTGGCGGGAGCGATCGCCCACTGGCGGCAGGAGGCGGCCCCCGGCGTCTTGTTGGACGTGGAGGGACACGGCCGGGTGCCGGCCGAAGGCGTGGATCTGTCGCGCACGGTGGGCTGGTTCACCGACGTCCATCCGGTCCGCCTCGACCTCGGGGCGGTAGACGTGAGCGAGGTGGTGGCCGGTGGTCCGGCGGCCGGGGCACTGCTGAAGACGGTCAAGGAGCAGGCGCGGGCGATACCGGGCGACGGCCTTGGCTTCGGTCTCCTACGTCATCTCAACCCCGCCACCGCACCGACCCTGGCGGCCCTGCCGCGCCCGCAGATCGGCTTCAACTACCTGGGCCGCTTCACCGCCGACGCGTCGAGCGCCACGATCGGCGGCTCGCTCGACCCGGCCATGCCCGCCACGCACACGATCGAGGCGGGCGCGGTCATCGTCGAGACGGCCGCGGGACCCAGGCTGACCCTCACGCTGAGCTGGGCCGCCGCACTCCTGGACGAGGCGGCGACCGAACGCCTCGGCCTGCTCTGGCTCGACCTGCTCGCCGGTCTGGCGGCCCACACCGCCGATCCCGCCGCGGGCGGACACACGTCCTCCGACTTCCCGCTCCTGGACCTCGCGCAGGACGAGGTGGACGAGCTCGAATCCGGTTTCGCCGACGACATCCCCTAGCTCATGACCCGTAGCCGTCCTGAGTCCTGAGCCGTCCTGCCCTGGTCCTGAATCAGCTCGAAGCAACTCGCTCTGAGGAGAGAAGCGATGACCCGAACCCTGGTCGAGGACGTGTGGCCGCTGTCGCCACTGCAGGAAGGGCTGCTCTTCCACGCCGCCTTCGACAGTGAGGGTCCCGACGTCTACCAAGGGCAGCGGCTGCTCGAACTGACCGGCCCACTGGACGCGGACCGGCTGCGGGCGTCGTGGCAGGCGCTCCTGGCCCGGCACGCGGCGCTGCGGGCGAGCTTCCGCAGGCGCAAGTCGGGCGAGGCGGTGCAGGTCATCGCGCGGGACGTGGAGCTGCCGTGGCGTGCGGCCGATCTCTCCGGGCTCGCGGAAGCGGACGCGCGGGCCGAGGCCGACCGGCTCGCGGCCCGGGAGCGGGCCGAGCGCTTCGACCTCGCGACCGCGCCGCTGCTGCGGCTCCTGCTGGTCCGGATCGATGCCGAGCGGCACCGCCTGGTGGTCACCAGCCATCACGTCCTGATGGACGGCTGGTCCATGCCGGTGCTGCTCGACGAACTCTCGGCGACCTATGCGGCGGGCGGCGCCACCGCCGGGCTCCCGCCGGTGACGTCGTACCGCGCGTACCTGGCCTGGCTCGGCCGCCAGGACAAGGACGCGGCACGGGCCGCCTGGCAGGCGGAACTGGCGGGGGCGGACGAGCCGACCCTGGTGGCGCCCGCTGACGCGGGCCGCTCGCCCATGCCCCCGGAAAGCCTGATCAACGAGATTCCCGAGGAGCTGACCGAAGGCCTGGTGCGGTTCGCCCGTGGCCGGGGGCTGACGGTCAACACGGTGGTACAGGGCGCCTGGGCGCTGGTCCTCGCGCGGCTCGCCGGGCGTACGGACGTGGTGTTCGGTGCCACCGTGGCGGGACGGCCCATGGAGCTGCCGGGCGTGGAGTCGATGGTCGGCCTGTTCATCAACACACTGCCGGTGCGCGTGCGGCTCGACGCCGAGCAGCCGGTGGCGCGCATGCTGACCGAACTCCAGGAGCGCCAATCCTCCCTGATGGCCCATCAGCACCTGGGGCTCCCCGAGGTGCAGGGGCTCGCCGACTCCGGCGGCGCCGTCTTCGACACGCTCGTGGTGTACGAGAACTATCCGAGCCCGCCCGCCGCACCCCCGTCGCAGGACACCTTCACCGTGCGTGTCGCCGCCGGTCAGGAGACCGCGCACTATCCGTTCACGCTCGTGGTGGCGCCCGTCGGCGATCGCATGCTCTGCAAGCTCGACTACCGGCCCGACCTGTTCGACCGCGAGAGCGCCGAGTCGGTGTTTGCGTGCTTGGTGCGGGTCATCGAGCAACTGGTGGCGGACCCTTCGGTTCTCGTGGGACGGGTCGGGGTGCTCGCGGCGCCCGAGCGCGGCCTGGTCGTGGAGGGATGGGGCGGCACGGCGGGCGAGGCGCCGGGCGGTCTGGTGCCTGAGCTGATCGCCGGGCGCGTGGAGGTGTCGCCGGACGCGGTGGCCGTCGAGGGCGAACGGACGCTGACGTACGGGGAGTTGTGGACGGAGTCCGGCCGCTGGGCGCGGCACTTGGCGGACATCGGGGTGCGGCGCGGTGACCGCGTCGCCGTCGTGATGGAGCGGTCGGCGGGCCTGCTGCCGCTGCTGCTCGGAGTGTGGCGGGCGGGCGCCGCCTATGTGCCGGTCGACGCGGGCTCTCCGCCGGCCCGCGTGGGCTTCGTCCTCGCGGACGCGGCCCCCGTCGTCGTGCTGTGCACGGAGAAGACGCGGGCCGCAGTGCCGGAAGGTGCCGAGCCGCTCGTGATCGACGACCCGCGCGTGCGCGGGGCCGTGCGCGCCGCACGCAGCGCCGACGATTCTCCTGTGCTCGTGGGCGCGGACGACGTGGCCTACGTGATGTACACCTCGGGCTCCACCGGCACCCCGAAGGGCGTGGCGGTGTCGCACGGCAGTGTCGTGGCGCTCGTGGGGGAGCGGGGCTGGTCGGTCGGCCCGGACGACGCGGTGCTCATGCACGCCCCGCACGCCTTCGACGTATCTCTGTACGAGATGTGGGTGCCGCTGGCCGCCGGTGGCCGGGTGGTCGTCGCCGGGCCGGGAGCGGTGGACGCCGAGCAGGTGCGGGAGCACGTGGCCCGCGGGGTCACCTCGGTGCATCTGACCGCCGGTTCGTTCCGGGTCCTCGCAGGGGAGTCGCCCGAGTGCTTCGCCGGACTGCGCGAGGTCCTCACGGGCGGTGACGTGGTCCCGGTCGGCGCGGTGGCGCGGGTGCGCGAGGCCTGCCCCGACGTGGTCGTACGCCACCTGTACGGGCCGACCGAAGTGACCCTGTGCGCGACCTGGCGGGTCTGGGGGCCGCGTGACGCGGTCGGGTCGGTGCTGCCCATCGGGCGCCCCCTGGGCAATCGGCGGGTGTTCGTCCTGGACGCGTTCCTCCAGCCGGTGCCGTCGGGCGTGACCGGGGAGCTGTATGTGGCGGGCGACGGCCTGGCGCAGGGGTACTGGGGCCGGGCGGAGCTGACGGCGGAACGCTTCGTGGCCTGCCCGTTCGTGCCCGGCGGGCGCATGTACCGCACCGGGGACCTGGTGCGCTGGTCCGACACCGGGGAGCTGCTCTTCGTCGGCCGCGCCGACGCGCAGGTCAAGGTGCGCGGCTTCCGGGTGGAGCTCGGCGAGGTGGAGTCGGCGCTCGCCGCGCATCCGGCGGTGGCGCAGGCGGTCGTGGTCGCCCGCGAGGACGGTCCGGGCGAACGCCGCCTGGTCGGCTACGTCGTCCCCGAGACCCCGGAGGGCTTCGACCCCGCGCTGGTCCGCGCGTACGCGGCCAGGACGCTGCCCGACTACATGGTCCCGGCCGTCGTACTTCCCCTGAACGAACTGCCCGTCACCCGCAACGGCAAGGTCGACCACAAGGCCCTGCCCGCACCGGACTTCGCGGCGAGGGCGACTGAGCGGGCGCCGCGCACGGAGACCGAGTCGGCCCTGTGCGGCCTGTTCGCCCAGGTGCTCGGCCTGGAGCGGGTCGGCGTCGAGGACAGCTTCTTCGAGCTCGGCGGCGACTCGATCATGTCGATGCAACTGGTCGCGCGAGCGCGCCGTGCCGGACTGGTGCTGACGCCCCGGCAGGTCTTCGACGAGAAGACCCCGGAGCGGCTCGCCCGCGTCGCGGAGGCGGCCGACGGCACACGTGGTGCGGGCACGGACCGGGACGCGGGTGTGGGCGATGTGCCCTGGACCCCCGTGATGCGGGAGCTGGGCGAAGGCGCTCTGCGCGGCACGTTCGCGCAGTGGATGATCGTCGGCGCACCGGCGGGGCTGGGCCGGGATGCGCTGGTGGGCGGTGTGGGCGCGGTTCTCGACGCGCACGACATGCTGCGGGCGCGTGTGGTGGCCGGCACCGAAGGGCCCAAGTTGTCGGTCGGGCCGCGGGGTTCGGTGGCTGCCGATGGCCTGGTCGTCCGTGTCGGTGCCGAGGACGCGTCGGCCGACTCGCTGGATGGCATGGCGGCGACGGCGGCACGGGAGGGGGCGGACCGGCTTGACCCCGCAGCGGGCGTGATGGTCCAGGCTGTGTGGGTGGACGCCGGGCCGGGGCGGGTGGGGCGACTGGCCCTCGTGGTGCATCACCTGGTCGTGGACGGAGTCTCGTGGCGGGTCCTGCTGCCGGACCTGCGGGATGCCTGCGAGGCGATCGCGGCCGGTCGGGAGCCGCGGCTCGACCCGGTGGCGACACCGTTCAAGAAGTGGGCCGAGGCCCTGGTCGAGGAGGCGAGCGGCGAGCGCCGTACGGCCGAACTCACGCGGTGGAGCGAGCTGCTCGGACAGAAGGAACCGCTGTTCGGGCAAAGGGAGTTGGCGCCAGAACTGGACACCGCCGCGACCATGCGCCGCCGGTCATGGACGGTGACGGCGGAGGACGCCGCCACCTTGGTGGGCAGTACGCCGACGGCCTTTCACTGCGGTGTGCACGAGGTGCTCCTCGCGTCCCTGGCCGGAGCGGTCGCCCACTGGCGGCGGGAGGGCACCCCAGGGGTGCTGGTGGACGTGGAGGGCCACGGCCGTCAGCAAATCTCGGGCGCGGACCTGTCCCGCACGGTCGGCTGGTTCACCAGCGTCCACCCCGTCAGGCTGGATGTCGGCGCCGTAGACGTGAACGAGGTGGTGGCCGGTGGACCGGCGGCCGGAGCACTGCTGAAGACGGTCAAGGAGCAGGCGCGGGCGATACCGGGCGACGGCCTTGGCTTCGGTCTTCTACGTCATCTCAATCCCGCCACCGCACCGACCCTGGCGGCCCTGCCGCGCCCGCAGATCGGCTTCAACTACCTGGGCCGGTTCGCGGCGGACGCGGCCCAGGGCGTGGCGACCCCCTGGCAGCTGTCAGGGAGCGAGGCGATCGGCGGCTCGATCGACCCGGACACACCGGCTCTGCACACCCTCGAAGCGAGCGCCGCCGTGCAGGACACCCCACAAGGGCCTGAGCTGACCCTCACCTTGAGCTGGCCCTCCGGGCTTCTCGACGACGCCGAGGCGGCAGGGATCGGCCGTGCCTGGGAGCAGGTGCTCGGCGGTCTGGCCGCTCACAGCACCGACCCCGCCGCAGGCGGACACACACCGTCCGACTTCCCTCTCCTCGACCTCACCCAGCAGACCGTCACGGAACTGGAGTCATCCGGGCCGGAGTTGGCGGACGTATGGCCGCTTTCGCCGTTGCAGGAAGGGATGCTGTTCCACGCCACGTTCGACGAGGAAGGGCCGGACGTCTACCAGAGCCAGCGCCTGATGGCGCTGGACGGGCCGCTCGACGTGGACAGGCTGCGTGCCGCATGGGAGGCGCTCATCGCCCGGCACGCGGCGCTGCGGGCGAGCTTCCACCGGCCCGAGTCGGGCGAGGCGGTACAGGTCGTCGCACGGCAGGTGGAACTCCCTTGGCGCGAGGCCGACTTGGCGGACCTGGCTGAAGCCGACGCGCAGGCCGAGGCCGAGCGACTGGCCGAGCACGAGATGGCGGAGCGCTTCGACCTGACGCGGGCGCCCCTGCTGCGCCTGCTGCTCGTCCGCTTCGGCGAGAACCGCCACTGCCTCGCCGTCACCAGCCACCACATCCTGGTGGACGGCTGGTCCATGCCGGTCATCCTCAACGAGGTGTCCGCGCTGTACGCGGCGAGCGGTGAGGGGGTGCGTGGTGACGCGGCGAGTGGTGAGGGGGTGCACGGCCACGCGGCGCACCTGAAGCCGACCGCCTCCTATCGCGACTACCTGGCCTGGCTGGAGCGGCAGGACAAGGAGGCCGCACGGGCCGCCTGGCAGACGGAACTGACCGGCGCCGACGAACCGACGCTGGTGGCTCCGGCGGATCCGGGCCGGCCGCCGGTGATGCCGGAAGTCAGCTCGGCGGAACTCTCCCGGGAGACGACCCGGGCGCTGACCGAACTGGCCCGCACCCACGGCCTGACGGTGAACACGGTGGTGCAGGGCGCCTGGGCGCTGGTCCTCGCGCGGCTCGCCGGGCGCACGGATGTCGTGTTCGGCGGCACCGTGGCCGGGCGGCCCCCTGAGCTGCCCGACGCGGAGTCGATGATCGGCCTCTTCATCAACACGCTGCCCGTGCGCGTGCGGCTGGATCCAGGACAGCCGGTCCTGAAGATGCTCGCCGAACTCCAGGAACACCAGTCGGCTCTCATCGCCCACCAGCACCTGGGCCTGTCGGAGATCCAGCAACTCGCCGGTCCTGGCGCGGCCTTCGACACCATGCTGATGTTCGAGAACTACCCCCGTGACTCGTCCACCCTGCCCGGACCGGCGGACGGCGAGGTCACGATCACGCAGCTGAACACCCTGGCGGGGACGCACTATCCGCTGGCCGTGGGAGTCATCCCCGCCGACCAGCTGCGGGTCCTTGTGACGTACCGGCCCGATCTCATCGAGCGGAAGAGTTCCCTCAGGACGGCACGTCAGGTCGTACGAGTCCTTGAGCGACTGGTGGCGGACCCCTCGGTGTCGGTGGCCTGGGTGGACGCGCTCGACCCCGTGGACCGCGCAGCGGTCGTGGAGGAGTGGAACGCCACAGACGCGCGGGCCCCTGGCGGGACCGTGCCTGAACTGATCGCTGGATGGGCGGAGTCAGTGCCGGACGCGGTGGCAGTCGAGGGTGAACGGGCGCTGTCGTACGGGGAGTTGTGGGCGGAGTCGGGCCGCTGGGCCCAGTACCTGGCGGCGGTGGGCGTGGGGCGAGGTGCTCGTGTCGCGGTGGTGATGGAGCGGTCGACGGACCTGGTGGCGTTGCTCCTGGGGATCTGGCGGGCGGGTGCCGCCTATGTGCCGGTGGATGTGGGCTGGCCGCAGGAGCGGGTCGCGTTCGTCGTGGCGGACGCGGCTCCGGCGGCGGTGGTGTGCACATCGGAGAGCCGAAGTGCGGTGCCGGACGGAGCTGCCGCTCACGTCGTGGTCCTTGACGACCCGCGGACGCGGGCGGCGCTGGAGGCATGCGGGACCGACCGGCCGGTCGTTGCGGTGGCGGTGCATGATGTGGCGTACGTGATGTACACGTCGGGTTCGACGGGTGTGCCCAAGGGTGTGGCGGTGCCGCACGGAAGTGTCGCGGCGCTGGTGGGGGAGCGGGACTGGGGCGTCGGCCCGGCGGACGCGGTCCTGATGCACGCCCCGCACGCCTTCGACGTGTCGCTGTACGAGATGTGGGTGCCGCTGGCCGCCGGTGGCCGCGTGGTCATCGCCGAAAGCGGCCTGGTGGACGCCCAGGGAATGCGTGAGCACGTGCAGCGCGGCGTGACGTCCGTCCATGCCACGGCCGGTCAGTTCCGGGCCCTGACGGAGGAGACACCCGAGTGCTTCTCCGGGTTGCGTGAGGTGCTGACCGGCGGGGACGTCGTCCCGGCGGGGTCGGTCGCCCGGCTGCGGGAGGCCTGCCCGGACGTCACCGTGCGCCACATGTACGGGCCGACCGAGGTGACCCTGTGTGCGACCTGGCACGTACTGAACCCGGGTGAGGGGATGGGTTCCGTGCTGCCGATCGGGCGTCCGTTGCCGCACCGGCAGGCTTTCGTCCTGGACGCGTTCCTCAAGCCCTTGCCACCGGGCGTGACCGGCGAACTGTACGTCGCGGGCGCGGGGTTGGCGCAGGGCTACTGGAACAGCCCCGGCGCGACGGCGGACCGATTCGTGGCCTGCCCATACGCACCCGGCGAGCGGATGTACCGTACCGGCGACCTGGTGCGCTGGACCGAGGACGGGGAGCTGCTCTTCGTCGGCCGTGCGGACGCCCAGGTCAAGATCCGTGGCTTCCGCGTCGAGCTGGGCGAGGTGGAGGCCGCCCTGGCCGCCCACCCCTCCGTGGCTCAAGCGGTCGTCGTCGCCCGCGAGGACCGGGAGGCGGAACGCCGTCTCGTCGGCTATGTGGTCCCGGACGGTACGCCGCCCGACCCAGAGCTGATCCGCGCCTACGTGGCCAGGACCCTGCCCGACTACATGGTCCCCACCGCCGTACTCACCCTGGACACCCTCCCGGTGACCCGCAATGGCAAGGTCGACCGCGACGCGCTGCCCGCCCCCGACTTCGCGGGGAGGGCCACCGAGCGGGCGCCGCGCACGGCGGCCGAGGCGGTCCTGTGCGCGCTGATCGCCGAGTTGCTGGGCCTGGAACGTGTCGGGCCCGACGACAGCTTCTTCGAGCTGGGCGGCGACTCGATCATGTCGATGCAGTTGGTCGCCCGTGCCCGCCGCGCGAACCTGCTCCTCAAGGCGCAGGACGTCTTCGAGCACGAGACACCCGCGGGCCTCGCGGCCGTGGCCCGGCACGTGGGCGCGGAGACGGGCACGGCGGAATCGGGCATCGGTGAAGTGCCCCCGACGCCCGTGATGCGGGCGCTCGGCGAGCGAGGCCTGCGCGGCAGGTTTGCCCAGTGGACGATCGTCGGCGCCCCGGCAGATCTCGGCCGGGACGTGCTGGTGGGCGGTGTGGCCGCCGTTCTCGACGCGCACGACATGCTGCGGGCTCGCGCCACGACCGGAGAGGGCGCAGGGGACGGGCTCAAGCTGTCCGTGGGGCAGCGCGGTTCGGTCGATGCGGCGGCCTTGGTCACGCGCGTCGACGCGACGCATGCGCCGGCCGACTCGCTTGACGCCCTGGCGGACGAGGCGGCCCGGGAGGCCACCGAGCGTCTGAATCCCTCGGCGGGTGTGGTGCTCCAGGCCGTGTGGGTGGATGCCGGGCCGGAGCGGACCGGCCGAGTGGCTCTCGTCGTCCATCACTTGGTGGTCGACGGGCTGTCGTGGCGCATCCTCGTCCCGGATCTGCGGGCCGCCTGCGAGGCGTTGGCCGCCGGGCGAGAGCCGGAGCTGGACCCCGTGGGCACGTCGTTCAAGCAGTGGACGGACACCTTGGTGCAGCAGGCCACCAGCGGCAGCAGGACCGCCGAGCTCCCGGCCTGGACCGAGCTCCTCGGCTCACCCGAACCCCCGCTCGGCCGAAGGGAATTGGACCCGGTGCTGGATACCGCGGCCACCATGTGCCGCCGCTCCTGGACCGTGCCGACGCACCTGGCGGCCACGCTGGCGGGCCGGACGCCGACGCTCTTCCACTGCGGCGTGCACGAGGTGCTCCTGTCTACGCTCGCGGGTGCGGTCGCGCACCGGCGACGGGGCGAGGGCGGGCAGCACGTACTGCTGGACATGGAAGGACACGGCAGGGAGCCGCTCGCGGACGCCGAACTCTCGCGCACGGTCGGGTGGTTCACCACCACGCACCCGGTTCGTCTGGACGTCGCCGGGATCGACCTGGGCGACGCACGAACCGGCGGTCCTGCGGCCGGGGTGCTGCTGAAGACGGTCAAGGAGCAGGCGCGGGCGGTACCGGGCGACGGGCTCGGCTTCGGTCTCCTGAGTCAGCTCAATCCCGACACCGCACCGGCCATGGCGGCTTTGCCGACCCCGCAGATCGGCTTCAACTACCTGGGCCGTTTCGCGGCGGAGACGACGGACGGCACGGTCACCCCCTGGCAGCTCGCCGGTGGCGAGGCGATCGGCGGCTCGGTCGACCCCGACATGCCCGCCCTGCACGCCCTGGAGGCGGGCGCCGCGGTGCGGGACACCCCCGAAGGGCCGGAGCTGACCGTCACGCTCACGTGGTCCACCGGAATCCTGGACGAGGCCGACGCGGAGCACCTCGCCCGGACCTGGCTCGACCTGCTCGCCGGTCTGGCCACCCACACCACCGGGTTCACCGCCACCGGCTCCACCACCGGCCCCACCCCCGGCTCCACCGTGGGCGGGCACACCCCCTCCGACTTCCCTCTCCTGGACCTCACGCAGCACGAAGTCGACGAACTCGAAGCAGCCGTGCCCGAGTTGGCGGACGTATGGCCGCTCTCGCCGTTGCAGGACGGGCTGCTGTTCCACGCGGGGTTCGACGAGCAGGGGCCGGACCTCTACGAAGGGCTGCGCGTGCTCGACCTGGACGGGCCACTGGACGTGGACCGGCTGCGGGCTTCGTGGGCGGCGATCCTCGCCCGGCACCCGATCCTGCGGGCGAGCTTCCACCGGCGTGCGTCGGGTCAGGCGGTGCAGGTCATCGCGCGGGAGGTGGAACTGCCCTGGCGCGGGGTCGACTTGTCGATGCTCGCGACGGCCGAGGCGCGCGCCGAGCTGGACCGCGTCGTCGAGGACGAGCGTGCCCGCCGTCTCGACGTGACGGCGGCCCCGCTGCTGCGCCTGCTCCTGATCCGGCTCGACGAGAACCGGCATGTCCAGGTGGTCATCAACCACCACATCGTCACGGACGGCTGGTCGCTGCCCGTCCTCATTACCGAGATGTCCGCGATCTACGCGGCAGGCGGCGACGGGCGCGCCCTGCCCGCCGCGACCTCGTACCGGGAGTACCTGGCCTGGCTGGAGGGCCAGGACAAGGAGGCGGCGCGCGAGGCCTGGCGCGGGGAGTTGGCGGGCACGGACGAGCCCACGCTGACGGTGCCCGACGACCCGTCCGCCGCGCCCGCCGTTCCCGAACGCGTGCCCTTCGAGTTCGGTGAGGAACTCACCCGGAGCGTCGTCGACTTGGCGCGCGGGCACGGCCTCACGGTCAACACGGTGGTGCAGGGCGCCTGGGCGTTGCTCCTCGCCCGGATCGTCGGGCGCACGGATGTGGTGTTCGGCGCGACGGCGGCCGGCCGACCTGCCGAGCTGCCGCGCGTGGAGTCGATGGTCGGCCTGTTCATCAACACCCTGCCCGTACGGGTCGATCTGCGGGCCGAGCAGTCGGTCGCCGCGATGCTGACCGGCCTCCAGGAGCGGCAGGTCGCGCTCATGTCCCACCAGCACATCGGTCTCTCGGAGATCCGCGGGCTCGCGGGTCCCGGCGCCGCCTTCGACACGCTCGTCGTGTACGAGAACTACCCGCGCCCGCCCCTCAGGGAGCCCTCGCCCGACACCCTGTCCATCCGCCCCGGCGGCACACCACAGGACACGGGCCACTACCCGCTGACGCTGATCGCGGTGCCCGGCGAGCGCCTGCACGGCGAGTTCATCTACCGCCCCGGCGTGTTCCACCGTGCGTGGGCCGAGGAGATGGTGGCGTCGCTGGGCTGTGTGCTCGAAGGGATGGCCGCCGATCCGTCGGCGCCCGTGGCACGGGTGGGCGCACTGGGCGGGGCGCGGCGCGAGCGCGTCGTGGGCGAGTGGAACCGCACGCGGGTGTCGGTGGCCGCCGAGACGTTGCCCGAACTGCTGCGGCGGCAGGTGGAGCTGTCGCGGGACGCCGTCGCTTTGGTGGCGGGCGAGCGGACGCTGTCGTACGCGGAGTTGGAGGCCGAGGCCGGACGCTGGGCGCGCTGCCTGATCGCGGCCGGGGTCGGTCCTGAGCAACGGGTGGCCGTCCTCGCGCCGGGATCCGCGGCGGCCGTGATCGCCGTCCTCGCGGTGTCCATGGCGGGCGGGGTCTTCGTGCCGGTCGACCCGGGACACCCGCCGGAGCGGGTGGCGTTCGTGCTCGCGGACGCGGACCCGGCCGTCGTGCTCTGCACACAAGAGACGCGGGCCGTGGTGCCGGAGGGGCCGGAGGGGTTCGCGGGCCGTCTCATCGTCCTCGACGATCCGGACGTCTCCGCCGAGGTCGCAGGGAAGGCGGCGGGACCCATCGGTCACGCCGAGCGGACCGGTCCGCTCAGCGCGGACAACGCGGCGTACGTGATCTACACATCGGGGTCGACCGGAACGCCGAAGGGCGTGGTCGTACCGCACGCGGGGCTCGGCAATCTGGCGCGGGCGCAGATCGAGCGGTTCGCGGTGGGGCCGGACGCGCGGGTGCTCCAGTTCGCCTCGCTGAGTTTCGACGCGGCGGTCTCCGAACTGTGCATGGCCTTGCTCTCGGGAGGCGCGCTCGTGCTGCCGGGCGCGGACGCACTGCCGCCGCAGGCGCCGCTCGGGCAGGCGGTCCGCGCTTGGGGCGCGACCCACGTCACGGTGCCGCCGAGCGTGCTCGCGGTGGAGGAGGAACTGCCCGCGGAACTAAGGACGTTGGTGGTGGCCGGAGAGACGTGTCCCCCGGCGCTCGTGGACCGGTGGTCCGCGGGGCGGCGGATGGTGAACGCGTACGGACCCACCGAGCTGACAGTGTGCGCGGCCATGAGCGAGCCCCTGTCGGCGGATGCGGGGACACGTGATGAGGCCGGCGGGCCGACAGGCCGGGACGCGGTGCCGATCGGGCGCCCGATGGCCAACGTCAAGGTGTTCGTCCTCGACCGCTTCCTCCAGCCCGTCCCGCCGGGAACGCCGGGCGAGCTGTACGTCGCGGGCGCGGGAGTGGCCCGCGGATACTGGGCGCGGCCCGGTCTGACCGCCGAGCGGTTCGTGGCGTGCCCGTACGCGCCCGGCGAGCGGATGTACCGCACCGGTGACCTGGTGCGCTGGACCGACGACGGGGAACTCGTCTTCATCGGCCGCGCGGACGCGCAGGTGAAGGTGCGGGGCCACCGGATCGAACCGGGCGAGGTCGAAGCGGTACTCGGCGCGCATCCCGGGGTCGCCCAGGTGGTGGTCGTGGCGCGCGACGACCGGCGGGCAGGCGAGCATCAGCTCGTCGCGTACGTCGTCGCCGAGCCGTCGGAGGCCTGGCGCACCGATGAACTCCTCACCGCTTTGCGCGACGTGGCGGCAGAGCGGCTGCCCGCCTCCATGGTCCCTTCGGCGTTCGTCCCGCTGGACCGGCTGCCTCTCACCGCGAACGGGAAGGTGGACCGGCGTGCCCTGCCGGCCCCCGACTTCGCGGGGAAGGTCTCGGGACGGGAGCCGCGCACGGAGACCGAGGCGCTGCTGTGCGCCCTGTTCGCCGAGGTGCTCGGCCTGGAACGGGTCGGCGTCACGGACAGCTTCTTCGAGCTGGGCGGCGACTCGATCTCCTCGATGCAACTGGCGTCCCGCACGCGTCGCGCCGGACTCGTGGTGACGCCCCGGCAGATCTTCGAGGAGAAGACCCCCGAGCGCCTCGCGACGGTGGCGGAGGCGGCCGACGGCGCAGGGCAGAGTGCCGTCGAGGACATCGGAGTGGGCGAGGTGCCCTGGACCCCGGTGATGCGCGAGCTCGGCGAGCCCGCGCGCCGCCCGAGGTTCGCGCAGTGGGCCGTCGTCGGCGCTCCGGCCGGCCTCGGACGTGACGTACTCCTGGCCGGTGTGGCCGCCGTCCTCGACACCCACGACATGCTGCGCGCACGCGTGGCCACGGCGGACGACGGAAGCAGCGGCACCGAGCCGCGCCTGGTCGTCGGCGAACGAGGATCCGTTGACCCCGCGAACCGGGTCACCCGGGTGGCCGCCGAGGACACGGCGGCCGAAGCGCTGGACGAGACCGCGGAACGCGCGGCGAAGGAGGCCGCCGGGCGTCTCGACCCGTCGACGGGCGCGATGTTCCAGGTCGTCTGGGTGGACGCGGGCCCGGCGCGGGTCGGCCGACTGGTCCTGATGGTCCACCACCTCGCCGTGGACGGAATGTCCTGGCGGATCCTGCTGCCCGACCTGGCCCTCGCCTGCGAGGCCGCGGCGGCGGGGCAGGAACCCGTGCTCGACCCCGTGGGGACGTCGTTCAGGCGCTGGGCGAACCTCCTGTCCGCACAGGCGAACGGGCCGGACCGGGCGGCGGAGCTCGACGCGTGGACGGCCCTGCTCGACGGCACGGAACCGCTCATCGGCAGGCGTGCGCTCGACCCGGCGGCCGACACCGCCGAGACCACACACCGCGCGTCCTGGCAGGTACCACGGGAGGAAGCGGACACGCTGGCGGGCCGGACGCCCGCGCTGTTCCACTGCGGGGTCCACGAGGTGCTCCTGTCGACGCTCGCGGGCGCCGTCACGCGCTGGCGAGGCGAGATCACGTACGGGCGAGGCGAGGGCGGACACGTACTGCTCGATGTGGAGGGCCACGGCCGTGAACCGGTCGAGGGCGCCGAACTCTCGCGCACGATCGGCTGGTTCACCAGCACCCACCCCCTCCGCCTCGACGTCGCCGACGTGGACCTGACCGAAGCGGCGGACGGCGGTCCGGCGGCCGGGACACTCCTGAAGGCGGTCAAGGAACAGGCGCGGGCGGTCCCGGGCGACGGCCTTGGATACGGCCTGCTGCGCCACCTGAACCCTGAGACGGGCCAGGCCCTCGCGGCACTGCCCGGCCCGCAGATCGGCTTCAACTACCTGGGCCGCTTCACGGCGGGTGCCCCAACCGACGGCGCCCCGACCGACGGCGCCCCGACCGACAGCGGCACGGTCGCCGCCTGGCAGATGGCCGGAAACGCGGCGATCGGCGGCTCGGCCGACCCGGACATGCCGTCCATGCACGCCCTGGAAGCGGGCGCGGCCATCGTGGACACTGCTGACGGGCCCGAGCTGACCATCTCGCTCAGCTGGGCGGGCCAGGTGGTCGACAGTGCCGCGGCGGAACGCATCGGCCGGCTCTGGCTGGACATGCTCGGCGGCCTCGCCGCCCACACCACCGATCCCACGGCCGGTGGACACACCCCTTCCGACTTCCCCCTCCTCGGCCTCGCGCAGAGCCAGATCGAGGAGCTCGAAGCCGGATTCAACCCGCTCTGAAGCCCTGAGACTCCGAGGCTCCGAGGAGAGAAGTGATGACCCGATCCACAGTCGAGGACGTGTGGCCGCTGTCGCCGCTGCAGGAAGGACTGCTCTTCCACGCCGCCTTCGACGACCAGGGTCCGGACGTGTACACCGTGCAGTCCGCGCTCGACATCGAAGGCCCCGTGGCCGCGGACCGGTTACGGGCGTCGTGGGAGGCGCTCCTCGCCCGGCACGCCGCACTGCGCGCCTGCTTCCGGCAGGTGAGCGGGGCGCAGATGGTGCAGGTCATCGCGCGGGACGTGGTGCTGCCCTGGCGTACGGAGGACGTGTCGGACCTGGCCGAGCCCGAGACGCCCGCCGCGCTGGAACGTCTGGCGCAGAGCGAGCGTGCGGAGCCCTTCGACCTGGCGGCGCCGCCCCTGCTGCGCCTGCTCCTGATCCGCGTCGGCGAGCAACGGCACCGCCTGGTCGTCACCAGCCACCACATCCTCATGGACGGCTGGTCGGCCCCGATCCTCATCGGCGAACTCTCCGAGATCTACGCGGCGGGGGGTGACGCCTCCGGCCTTGGACGCACGACCTCCTACGGCGCGTACCTGAAGTGGCTCGGCCGTCAGGACAGGGAGGCCGCAGAGGCCGCCTGGCAGACGGAGCTCGCGGGCACGGACGAGCCGACGCTGGTGGCACCGGCCGTCCCTGACCGGCTCCCGGTCTTCCCCGAGAACGTGAGCGGAGACCTTCCGGAAGATGCCACGCGCCGTGTGGTGGAACTGGCCCGCGCCAACGGCCTCACCGTGAACACCGTGGTGCAGGGTGCCTGGGCGCTGGTCCTGGCGCGGCTCGCCGGGCGCACGGACGTCGTGTTCGGCGCGACGGTCGCGGGGCGGCCACCCGAGCTGCCGGGCGTGGAATCGATGGTGGGACTCCTCATCAACACGCTGCCGGTCCGGGTTCAACTGAACGGTGCACAGTCGGTGTTGGACATGTTCCGCGCCTTGCAGGAGCGCCAGTCGGCACTGATGGCCCATCAGCACCTGGGCCTCCCGCAGATCCAGAAGGCCGCGGGCCCGGGAGCGGGCTTCGACACGCTCCTGGTGTACGAGAGCTTCCCTCAACCACCCGCCGACTCCGCGCCGCCGGACCGCGAGAGCCTGTCGCTCAGGCCGGCGGGGTTCACCCGAGAGGCGGCGCACTATCCGCTGACGCTGGTGGTCGGCCCCGGCGAACGCATGCACCTGAAGCTCGAGTACCGGCCTGACCTGTTCGCGCGCGGTGTCGTCGCATCGGCGCTCGACGCGCTCGTGGGCGTGCTGGAACAGGTGGTCGCCGAGCCCGCGGTGACGGTGGGACGCGTCGGGGCGATGGCCGCGGCCGAACGAGGGACGGCTGGTGCGCCGCCGCGCGAGGTGGTGCCCGAGCTGATCGCGGGGCGAGTGGTGTCGACGCCGGGTGCGGTGGCCGTCGAGGGTGAACGGGCGCTGTCGTACGGGGAGTTGTGGGCGGAGTCGGGCCGCTGGTCCCAGTACCTGGCGGCGGTGGGAGTGCGGCGTGGTGACCGTGTCGCGGTGGTGATGGAGCGGTCGCCGGACCTGGTGGCGTTGCTCCTGGGGATTTGGCGGGCGGGTGCCGCCTATGTGCCGGTGGATGTGGGCTGGCCGCAGGAGCGGGTGGCGTTCGTCGTGGCGGACGCGGCTCCGGTGGTGGTGGTGTGCACGTCGGAGAGCCGGGGCGCGGTGCCGGAGCGAACTGCCGCGCGCCTGCTGGTTCTTGACGACCCGCAGACGCGGGCGGCGCTGGAGGCATGCGGAGCCGACCGGCCGGTCGTGCCCGTGGCGGCGCATGACGTGGCGTACGTGATGTACACGTCGGGTTCGACGGGCGTGCCCAAGGGCGTGGCCGTGCCGCACGGCAGCGTCGCGGCGCTGGTGGGGGAGCTGGACTGGGGCGTCGGCCCGGCGGACGCGGTCCTGATGCACGCCCCGCACGCCTTCGACGCGTCGCTGTTCGAGGTGTGGGTCCCGTTGGCCGCGGGTGGCCGGGTGGTGATCGCCGAGCCCGGAGTGGTGGATGCCCAGCAGGTGCGTGAGCACGTGAAGGCAGGTGTGACGGCGCTGCATCTGACCGCCGGTTCGTTCCGGGTCCTCGCCGACGAGTCGCCCGACTGCTTCGCGGGACTGCGCGAAGTGCTGACCGGAGGGGATGCCGTCCCCGCTGGAGCGGTGGCCCGAGTGCGCGAGACCTGCCCGGACGTGGCGGTCCGCCACTTGTACGGGCCGACGGAGACGACGCTCTGCGCGACCTGGCACGTACTGGAGCCGGGCGACGGGATGGGTTCCGTGCTGCCGATCGGGCGTCCGTTGCCGCACCGGCAGGTTTTCGTCCTGGACGCGTTCCTCAAGCCTTTGCCGCCGGGTGTGACCGGCGAACTGTACGTCGCGGGCGCGGGGTTGGCGCACGGCTACTGGAACAGCCCCGGTCCGACGGCGGACCGGTTCGTGGCCTGCCCGTACGCGCCCGGCGAGCGGATGTACCGCACCGGCGATCTGGTGCGCTGGACCGAGGACGGAGAGCTGCTCTTCGTCGGCCGCGCGGACGCCCAGGTCAAGATCCGTGGCTTCCGCGTGGAGCTGGGCGAGGTGGAGGCCGCCCTGGCCGCCCACCCCTCCGTGGCTCAAGCGGTCGTCATCGCCCGCGACGACGGCCCTGGCGAGCGCCGCCTCGTCGGCTACGTCGTCCCCGAGGGGGCAGACCCCATCGACCCCCAGCTCGTCCGCGCGGACGTGGCCAGGACCCTGCCCGACTACATGGTCCCGGCCGCCGTACTGGCCCTGGGCGCCCTGCCCGTGACCCGCAACGGCAAGGTTGACCGCAAGGCCCTGCCCGCCCCCGACTTCGCCGAACGCGTCTCCGGACGCAAGCCCCAGACCGCGGCCGAGGAGACGCTGTGCCGTCTGTTCGCCGAGGTGCTCGACCTGGAGCGCGTCGGGCCCGACGACAGCTTCTTCGACCTGGGCGGCGACTCGGGGCTCGCGATGCGCCTGGCGGGACGGATCCGCGAGGAGTTCGACGCCGAGCTCGGCATCCGGCAGTTCTTCGGCTCGCCGACACCGGTCGGAGTGGCCCGGCTGCTCGCCACGAAGGCGCGGCCCGTGCTGCAACCGGCCGGGCACCGCGATGAAGTCCCGTTCACAGCAGGGCAGTTCCGCACTTGGCTGATGTCCCGGCTCGACGACGAGGCGGGATGCGACCGCATCCCGGTGGCGCTGCGGCTCAGCGGCGATCTCGACCAGGAGGCGCTGCGGGCCGCCCTCGGCGATGTCTCCGCCCGGCACGAGATCCTGCGCACTACGTTCGACGGAGCGCGGGGCGGCGCCATGCGCCAGCGCGTCCTGGACGCCGCCGCGTCCCGCCCTGAGCCGGCCGTGGTGCGGACGACCGAGGCGGAGCTGCCCGGCCTGCTGGCCGGCCTGCTGGCCGGTCGCACCAGGCACGCGTTCGACCTCGACAGTCAGACGCCGTGGACGCAGGCGCTCCTCCGTCTCTCGGACACCGAGCACGTGCTGCTTCTGGTCGTCCACCGGATTGCCGCCGATGAAGCCTCGCTGGACGTCCTGGTCCGGGACCTGGCGACCGCGTACGGCGCGCGCCGCGAGGGCCGGGTGCCCGAACGGGCCCCGCTGCCCCTCCAGTTCGCCGACTACGCCCTCTGGGAACAGACACTGCTCCGGGGCGAGCAGGAACCCGAGAGTCTGGTCAACGACCAACTCGCCTACTGGCAGGACGCCTTGGCGGGCATCGAGGCCGAGATCGAGCTGCCCGCGGACCGGCCGAGGCCGGCCGTCGCCTCGCACCGGGCCGCGACCGTCCCGCTGCGTCTCGACGCGGAGGCACACGGCCGCCTCGCCGACCTGGCCGACCTGGCCGAGGGCGACGGAACGACGCCGTTCATGGTGGTGCAGGCGGCCCTGGTGATCCTGCTCGCCCGGCTCGGCGCGGGCACCGACGTCACCATCGGCACGCGCATCCCTCGCCGGGACGAGTCCGGCCTCGAAACGCTGGTGGGCCCCTTCGCCGGGGCGCTCGCGCTGCGTACGGACGCGTCCGGCGACCCCACGTTCAGCGAGCTGCTCGGCCGGGTCCTCGCGGCGAACCAGGAGGCGCGCGAGCACCGGGACGTGCCGTTCGAACGCCTGGTGGACGCCCTGGAGTTGCCGCCCTCGCTCGCACGCCACCCGGTCTTCCAGGTCCTCCTGGAGGTCGACGACAGGGTGGACGAGCCGTGGGACCCCTGGGAGCTGCCCGGCCTGCGCACCACCCGCATGGACCTCGGCGCCGAAGCCACCGAGCTGGACCTGTCGTTCAGCCTGACCGAACGGTACGAACCCGACGGCGACCTGGGCGGCATCGACGGTCAACTCCGTTACGCGGCCGAGCTGTTCGACCGGTCGACGGCGGAGGCGCTCGCGCAGCGGTTCGTCCGCGTCCTGGAGCAGGTGACGGCGGATCCGGAGCTGCGCCTGAGCGATGTCGACGTGCTGCTCGACGCCGACGAGGCCCATCGGCTCGTGGCGAGCGGGAACGACACGGAGGCGGCGCATCCCGCGCGCACCGTGGTGGAACTCCTTGCCGAGCAGGCGGCACGTACGCCGGACGCGGTCGCCGTGACGGATCTCCACGGCACCCTGACGTACGAGCTGACGTACGAGGCGTTGGACGCCGCTGCGGAGCGGCTCGCCCGCCAGCTGGTGGAGCACGGGGCGGGCCCGGGGAGCGTCGTCGCCGTGGCGCAGCCGACCGGCAAGGCCCTGGTCGTCGCGCTGCTCGGGGTGCTGAAATCCGGTGCGGCCTGCTGGGTCGCCGAAGATCCCGCGCGGCCTCTGGAGGGCGTCGACCTCGGGTCCTGCCAGATCCTGGTCTGCTCCGATGAGACCGTCGCGTCGGTGCCCGACGGTGCCGGGATTCCGGTCGTGGTGCTCGACGGCCTTGCGCCGGACGAGACGAACAGGGCGTCGGCGAAGGCCGGTTCACCACACCCAGCCCTCCCGGGGCACCCGGCGCTCGTCCTCGCGGGCGCCGTCATGGAACACCGCACGCTCACCTCCCACACGACGTACCGCATGCATGCCTCCCCGGCTCTGGGCGCGGCTCCGTTGCTGGATGCCAGGGCCCCGTTCGCGGCGCTCCTGACGCCGCTGCTCGCGGCGCTCTGCGCGGGAGGGAGCGTGCGGCTCGGCACACCCGGTCAGGACCTGGCGGCGGGGGAGAGCGGGACGCTGGTGGTCACCACGCCGGAGCTCCTTGAGTCGGCATCCGATGCCCTGGTCGTGGACGTGACGGGCGAGCCGCAGGCCGTGGACCAGGTGCACGCATGGCAAGAGCGCCACCCCTCGATCCCGCTGGTGAGTGGCTACGGATCGCCGGAGACGGGCGGAGCCTGGCTGGAGCACCGGACGGACTCCGACGCTGCCGAGGCGTGGGAACCCAGGACCGGCGGCCCGGTCCTGAACACCCGCGGCCTCGTGCTCGACGAACGCCTGCGCCCGGTGCCGCCGGGTGTTCCCGGCGACCTGTATGTCGCGGGCGCCACGCTGGCACGCGGCTACGCGGGCGGCCCGGGGCGCACGGGTGAACGGTTCGTCGCGTGCCCCTTCGGCCCTGCGGGTGAGCGCATGTTCCGTACCGGTGAACGGGCGAAGCGGACCGGCGCCGGCCTGATCGCCGTACAGCCCGAGGACCAGCGACGGAGCCGGGACACCGGAACAGGGCGGCGGTTGGGCAGGAACCGCGGTGACCTGGGAGTGCTGCTGCCCCTGCGGCCGGAAGGCACCCGCCCCCCGCTGTTCTGCGTGCACACCGGCATGGGCCTGAGCTGGACGTACGCCGCTCTCCTGCCGCACCTCCCGCAGGACCTCCCGGTGTACGGCGTGCAGGCGCGCGGGATCGCGCGGGCCGGGCAACTGCCGGGCAGCATCGAGGAGATGGCGGCGGACTACGCGGACGAGATCCGCACGGTCCAGCCCGTCGGCCCCTATCAGCTCCTGGGCTGGTCCGTCGGCGGAACCATCGCTCAAGCCGTCGCAGCCCGCCTGGAAGAACTGGGCGAAGAGGTCTCGCTCCTGGCGCTGCTCGACGCCTATCCCGGCAGCGGCGCCGCCCCGAAGTCGCGGTTCCGCGGCGAGGAGGGACAGGCGACGGACGGCTACAGCGTGCTGCAGCAAGGGCAGCAGGGAGAGCAAGGGCAGCTGGGGCAGGGCGCCGACGTGGCCGCCCTCTACCGCTCGTCGGGCATGAGCGAGCAGGCCCTGTCGAACCTGGAGACGGTCGTGCGCAACATGTCGGGATTCGCGCCGGACCACACGCCCCGCCCCACCCGCGGCGACCTGCTGCTCTTCGTGGCGGCCGCCGACGGGACCGCGGAACGGCCCGAGCCGGACGCCACCGCGCGCTGGCAGCCCTTCATCGGCGGCGCCATCGAAGCGCACGAAGTACCCGTCGGCCATTACGACATGCTCAAGGCCGAGGCCTTGACGCGCATCGCGCCCGTCGTCGCGCGGAAACTCGGCGCCACGACGGGAAAGGCGAAGGAAAAGAATCCGGAACAGCGGACAGCAACCGAAAAGGACTGAACGATGACCAATCCGTTCGACAACGAAGACGGCACTTTCCTGGTCCTCGTCAACGACGAGGGACAGCACTCCCTGTGGCCCGCTTTCGCCGAGATACCTGAGGGCTGGACCACCGCGCACGGCGAGGGAACCCGGCAGGAATGCCTCGCGTACATCGAGGAGAACTGGACGGACATGCGCCCCAAGAGCCTCGTCGCCGACATGAGCAGGAACGAGACGGCGGTGCCCTAGGTGGACACCGAAGCACTGGTGACGGTGGCGATCGGTGATGTGGCCGTCATCGTCATCGTCTCCCGTCTCCTCGGCGCGCTGGCCCGCCGCTGCGGACAGCCCGTGGTCATCGGCCAGATCGTCGCCGGTATCGCCCTTGGCCCGACGCTCCTGGGCCGGCTGCCGGGAGATCCGACCTCGCGGCTCTTCCCACCGGAGGTGCTGCCGTTCCTGACGGTGCTCTCGCAGATCGCCATCGTGATCTTCATGTTCGTCGTGGGGTACGAGATGGACGGGCGGCAGCTGCGCCAGGGAGGCAGAGCGGCGGCCACCGTGGCGCTGTGCGCGTTCCTGGTTCCCGCAGGCCTGGGTGTGGGCGCTGTGGGGGTGTTCCACGGGGCGTTCGACGCGGTCCAGCCGGGGCACGCGGACGGCAGGGCGTTCTGGCTGTTCATGGCCGTGGCCGTCTCCGTCACCGCGCTGCCCGTGCTCGCGGCCATCGTCCGTGAGCGAGGGCTCGCGGGCAGCCCCGAGGGCACGGTGGCCACCACCGCCGCCGGGCTCATGGACGTCGTGGCCTGGCTGGTCCTCGCCGCCGCTCTCGCCGGCACCGGGCACGCCACCGGGCGGTCGTGGCAGCTGACGCTGCTCCTGATCTCCCTGTTCGTGGCGGCCATGTTCCTGGTGGTGCGTCCGGTGCTCGGACGGTGGCTCCGGCGGTCCAGGGTGGCGCTTGCCAACCAGCTCACGATCGCGCTCGGTCTCGCCCTGGGCAGCGCCTGGGTGACCGCCGAGCTCGGACTGCACCCCGTGTTCGGCGGTCTGCTCGCCGGCCTCACGATGCCCCGCAGGGACGGGGTGCCCGACGCCGATGTGCTGCGGCCGATGGAGCAGACGTCCGATCTGCTCCTCCCGCTGTTCTTCGTGACGACGGGCCTGTCCTTCAACATCGGCTCGCTGGACGGCGACGGCGGTCTCCTGCTCCTGTTGATCCTCGCCATCGCCATCCTGGGCAAGCTGGGACCGGCGTACGCGGCTTCGCGGATCAGCGGCATGGACACGCACCGGTCGGTGACCGTCGCCGTGCTGGTGAACACCCGCGGGCTCACGGAACTGATCGTCCTGAACGTCGCGTTGGACGCCGGGATCATCGGACCCGCGCTTTTCACCGTTCTCGTACTCATGGCCTTGGTCACGACCTTCATGACGGGTCCTTTGTTGTCCCTGACGGCGCGCAGGAACAAGCGGGAAACTCCGCACGATCCGAAGAAGAAGGTCGTTCCCGCGCTGGCGGATGGACAACCTTGACGCCCGGGCAGGGCGATTTCAGACTCAATTGAGCAATGGGGCTCCCTGGGCGGGTACCGCGCTTTACGCAATGCGGCAGCCAGGCCGGGAGAATAGGGGAGGAGGGATGACCTTGCCGGATTCCGAGGAATTCGACGTGGTGGTGGTCGGCGGAGGTCCCGCAGGATCGACACTGGCCGCTCTGGTGGCCATGCAGGGCAGGCGGGTGCTTGTCCTGGAGAAGGAGTTCTTCCCGCGCCACCAGATCGGCGAATCGCTGCTGCCGTCCACCGTGCACGGCGTGTGCAGGCTGACCGGTGTCGCAGACGAACTGGCCAAGGCGGGCTTCCCGCGCAAGCGCGGCGGCACCTTCCGGTGGGGGGCCAACCCGGACCCCTGGACCTTCTCCTTCTCCGTCTCCCCGCGCATGAGCGGGCCGACGTCGTTCGCCTACCAGGTGGAGCGGTCCAAGTTCGACGACATCCTGCTCAAGCACGCCCGCAAGGTGGGCGCCGAGGTGCGCGAAGGGTGCGCGGTGCTCGACGTCGTCGCCGACGACGAGCGGGTCCGGGGCGTCACGTACACCGACGCCGACGGCAAGGAGCGCCGGGCGCTCGCCACGTTCGTCGTGGACGCCTCGGGCAACATGAGCCGCCTGCACCAGCGGGTGGGAGGCAAGCGCGAGTATTCGGAGTTCTTCCGCAGCCTCGCCCTGTTCGGCTACTTCGAAGGCGGCAAGCGGCTGCCGGAACCCAACTCGGGCAACATCCTGTCGGTCGCGTTCCCGAGCGGCTGGTTCTGGTACATCCCGCTGAGCGACACCCTGACGAGCGTCGGCGCCGTGGTGCGGCGCGAGATGGCCGAGAAGATCCAGGGCGACCGCGAGAAGGCGCTCATGGCACTCGTCGACGAGTGCCCCCTGATCGGCGAGTACCTGGCGAACGCCAAGCGGGTCACCACAGGCCAGTACGGACAACTGCGCGTCCGCAAGGACTACTCGTACCACCAGACGACCTTCTCCCGCCCCGGCCTCGTCCTCATCGGCGACGCGGCGTGCTTCGTCGACCCGGTGTTCTCGTCGGGCGTCCACCTGGCGACCTACAGCGCGCTGCTCGCGGCACGCTCCATCAACAGCGTCCTGTCCGAACGCGTCGACGAGGAACGGGCGTTGAAGGAGTTCGAGGCCCGCTACCGCCGCGAGTACGGCGTCTTCTACGAATTCCTCCTGTCCTTCTACGAGATGCACCACGACGAGGACTCCTACTTCTGGCAGGCCAAGAAGGTCACCCGGACCGAGCGGCCCGAACTCCAGTCGTTCGTCGAGCTCATCGGCGGCGTCTCCTCCGGCGAACGCGTCCTGACGGACGCCGAGATCCTCGCCAAACGCTTCTCGTCGGGCTCGGCGGAGTTCGCCGCCGCGGTCGACGAACTGGCCGGCAGCGACGACGGAAGCATGGTGCCGCTGTTCAAGTCCTCGGTGGTGCGCGAAGTCATGCAGGAGGGCGGCCAGGTCCAGATGCGCGCCCTGCTCGGGGAGGACGCCGAAGCCGAATCCCCCTTGTTCAGCGGGGGTCTTGTGCCGTCGCAGGACGGCATGTTCTGGCAGTCGCCCGTCTCCGCCCCGAGCCCGGCCGAGTAGAAGGAGGTCCGCGCATGGCGCGGCCGTCAGACCTCTCCATGCACAACCGCAGGGACCGCCTCGACCCGCTGCCCGAGCTCAGCGAACTCAGCGAGCGGGCGCCGCTGTCCCAGGTCGAACTCGGCGAGGGACCAGGCTCGTCGACGGGCTGGCTCGTGACGGGCCACGACGAGGTGCGCGCGGTCCTCGGCGACGCGGAGCGGTTCAGCACGGCCCCGCCCGCGGGCGGCACCCGGCCGGTCCAGGCGGGCAACCTCATCCAGTACGATCCGCCCGACCACTCCCGGCTCCGGCTGCTGCTGACACCCGAGTTCACGGTCCGCCGGATGCGCGGCCTCGAGCCCGCCGTCGAAGCGGTCGTCGCGGACTGCCTGGACTCCCTGGAGAAGGCGGGGCAGCCCGCCGACTTCATGCGGCACGTCGCCTGGCCCGTGCCCGGCCTCGTCATGTGCGAGCTGTTCGGCGTGGCGCGCGACGACCGGGCGGAGCTGGCGCGGCTGCTCAAGGTCAGCAGGCCCGCCTTCCGCGGCCGGCAGCTCCAGATGACCGCGGGCGCCGCCTATCTCGCGTACGTCGACCAGCTCGTGGCCAGGAACCGGCGCGCACCGGGCGACGACCTGCTCGGCAGGCTGGTGCGCGCGCACGGCGACGACATCGATGACGACGAACTGGTCGGCCTCACCGCGTTCGTGATGGGCTCCGGCGTGGAGAACATGGCGAGCATGCTGGGCCTCGGCATCCTGGCCCTTCTCGAGAACCCGGACCAGCTCAACCTGCTCAGGCAGTGCCCGCACCTGATCGACCAGGCGGTGGAGGAGTTCATCCGCTACCTGTCGATCATCCCGACGGCATCGCCGAGGACCGCCCGCGAGGACGTGCGCCTCGCGGGCGAGGTGATCAAGGCAGGGGACCAGGTGGCCTGTTCACTGCTGGCCGCCAACCGCGTCCGGCCGCCCGGCGCGCCGCCGGACGTCCTCGACATCACCCGTGAGGCCACCGCCCATGTGGGGCTCGGCCACGGCATCCACTACTGCATCGGGGCTTCCCTGGTGCGGATGGAGCTCAGGAGCGCCTACCTGGCGGTGCTGCGCCGCTTTCCCGAGCTGCGCTCCGCCGTGCCACCGGAGGAGATCCGCTTCCGGACACAGGCGCCGTACGGCGTGGAGACGCTGCCGGTCACCTGGTAGGGAGCGATGGGCAAGGGGCCGATGGGCAGGGGCCGATGGGCACGCGAACGATGGGCAGGGGAGCGATGACAATGACGACATCCACGGCCGGAGCCGGCCTCGTCCACACCCGCCGCGAACGCTTCGGCCCGGCCGAAGAGCTGCGGCGGCTGTCCGCGGGGCGGCCCGTCACCCGGATCGACGTGGGTCCGGGAACCGACGGGGTGCCCGTCTGGCTGGTCACGGGCCACGCCGAGGTGCGCCAAGTGCTCGGCGACCACCGGCGGTTCTCCACCCGGCGCCGCTTCGGGCCGCCCTCGTCGGCGGGCCGGGGCGAAGGACCGCGGCCCGACGAACTGATCGGGCAGCTCATGGACTACGACCCGCCCGAGCACACCCGGCTGCGACAGATCCTCACGCCCGAGTTCACCCTGCGCCGGATGCGCAGGATCGAGCCGGGCATCACCGGCATCGTCACCGAGCACCTCGACGCCATGGAACGCACGGGTCCGCCCGCCGAACTCATCACGGCGTTCGCCTCGCCGGTCCCCGGCGCGGCCCTGTGCGAGCTGATCGGCGTACCGCGCGACGACCGCGTCGACTTCCTGCGCCGCTGCCACGCCTTCCTCGCGCCGGGCCGGGGACGGCAGCGGCGTGCGGCGGCCGGGGAACTGCTCTCGCGGTACGTCGCCGCGATGGTGGCCCGGCAGCGCACGGACCCCGACGAAGGCTTCCTGGGCATGCTGGTCCGCGACCACGGCGACGAGGTCACGGACAAGGAACTGCGGGGCGTGTGCGTCCTGTTGGTGCTCGCGGGCCTCGACAACATCTCCGGCATGCTGGGCCTTGGCACCCTGCTGTTGCTCGGCCACCCCGACCAGCTCGCCGTGGTGCGCGACGACCCCCGAGCGGTGGACCGCGCGGTCGAGGAATTGCTGCGCCACCTGTCGGTGCCGCACGCCCCGACGCCCCGCACCGCCCTGGCGGACGTCACCGTCGGGGAGCAGCTCATCAGGGCGGGCGAACACGTCCTGTGCTCGCTGCCGATGGCCAACCGCGATCCTGCGCTGCTCGCCGACCCCGACCGCTTCGACATCACACGCGAGCCCGCGGCCCATGTCGCCTTCGGCCACGGCATCCACCACTGCCTGGGCGCGGCACTGGCCCGGATGGAACTGCGGATCGCCTACCCGGCGCTGCTGCGGCGCTTGCCCGGCCTGCGCCTGGCCGTGCCCGATGACGAGGTGCCGTTCCGCGTGCACGCGCTCGCCCACGGCGTGGACCGGCTGCCGGTCACCTGGTGAATAAGAAGGCCAAGGAGGAGCAGATGGAGTTACGGGTCGATCGCCACCGCTGCGCGGGTTCCGGGCTCTGCATGGCCCAGGTCCCCGCCGTCTTCGACCAGTCGGACGAGGACGGCAAGGTCCTGCTCAACGCACCGGCCCCGGCCCCCGAGCTGGCCGCCGCCGTGCGCCTGGCTGCCGCGCGGTGCCCGTCCGGCGCGATCACGCTGCACGAACGGGACACCGCCGACCACTGATGCCGCGCCCGCAACCGCGTTCACTCACGCACGGCCGCCCTGCGGCAGCCGCACCGTACGCAGCTCCCCGGCCGCCCCGACACCGGCGCATCCCGCGAGCCCCAGCGCGTCGCGCAACTCGTCGGCCAGCAGATCGAGGACCTGCCGTACGCCGGCCTCCCCGCCTGCGGCGAGCCCCCACACCGGTGGCCGCCCCACCAGGACCCCGTCGGCTCCGGACGCCAGCGCCTTGAGCACGTCCGTGCCGCCGCGCACTCCGCCGTCCACCATGACCTCGCACCGGTCGCCGACCGCATCGGCCACCTCGGGGAGGGCGTCGATGCCGGGCAGCGCGCCGTCGAGCTGACGGCCGCCGTGGTTCGACACCACGACGGCGTCCGCGCCCAGTTCCGCCGCCCGCACCGCGTCCTCGGCGGCGAGGACGCCCTTCACCACCAGCGGCAGCCGGGTGGCCGCCCGCAGCTCCTCCACGCACGACCACGTCACCGAAGGCGAGAACGCCTCGGCCGTGTGGGCCGCCACCGCCGAGCCGTTCCGGCCGGAGCGGTGCGCCGCCGATGCCGCACCGCCGTCCAGATGCGCGGCCCGCACATGGCCCGGCAGCGCGAAGCCGTTGCGGACGTCCCGCAGCCGGCGGCCCATCCAGGGCACGTCGACGGTGAGCATCAGCGCCTGGCACCCCGCGTCCTCGGCCCGGCGGGCCAGGTCCAGGGTGCGTCGCCGCTCGCGCAGCCAGTAGAGCTGGAACCACACCGTGCCGCCGACCGCCGTGATCTCCTCGACGGGAACGCTGCTCAAGGTGGCCACCGTGAACGGCACGCCCGCCGTCTTCGCCGCCCGCGCGGTGGCCAACTCGCCCTCGGGGTGCACCAGTCGGTGGTACGCGACCGGGGCGACCGCCACCGGCATCCGCACCGGACGCTTCAGGAGCGTCGCGTCCGTGGTGCACCCCGAGACGTCCCTGAGCACCCGGGAGGCGACGAAGATGCGGTCGAACGCCTCCCGGTTCGCCTCGAGGGACCGCTCACGGCCACTGCCACCCGCGATGAAGTCCCACACCTCGGGTGGCAGGGCCGCGGCCGCGGCTCTCTCGACGTCGCCCAGATCACGCGCGGCCGCGGGGTCAGCGCGCCGCACGCTGCCCGGTCCGTTCCAGCTCCACGGCCTCGTACAGCGCCTTGATGTTGGAACTGCCGAAGGTCTGTGCGCCCTGGCGCTCGATGACCTCGAAGAAGATCGTGCCCCGTGGGTGCGTCGACGCGGTGAAGATCTGGAACAGCTGGCCGTCGTGGTCCTCGTCGACGAGGAGGTTCGTCGCGCGCAGTTCGTTCAGGGTGTGGGACTTGAGCCCGATCCGTTCGGAGAGCAGGTCGTAGTACGTCGACGGGGTCTGGAGGAATCCGACACCGCGCGCGGACAGCGTGCGCACCGAACGGACGGCGTCCCTGCTGGAGAAGGCCAGATGCTGCACGCCCGCTCCGTGATGGCTCTTGAGGAATTCGTCGATCTGACCGGGCTGCGCCAGCGGATCGGGCTCTATGAGCGTCAGCGTCACCGCTCCGGTCGCGCTCTGCACGACCTTGGAGTCCATTGCCTGGGCGCCGACGACGATGTGCTCCTTGAAGACCTCGCGGAAACCGAGGGCCTGTTGATAGAAGCGGGCCGTCGATTCGAGATCTCCGGGGTTCAGGCACACGGCGATGTGGTCGATGTCGAGGAGTCCCACCTCACTGGTGCGCGCCTCGCGCGAGCCGAGCGCCGGAACGAATCCGGGCGGAAGCCCCGGACCTTCTCCCGGGGACCGCTCGACCAGCGTGTGCACCACGTCGCCGAAGCCCGAGACGGCCGCCGTGACCGCGGGGCCTTCCCCCGCGTGCCGTGTGGGCTTGCGCACGGGACGCGCGCCGCCCGCCACCGCGGCGGCGAAGGCCGCGGACACGTCCGCGGTGCGCAGGGCGATGTCGGCGACGCCGTTGCCGTGGGTGGTGACGTACGTGGTGGCGGGGTGCCGCTCCGCGGTCGCCTCGGTGAGCACCAGCGTCATCCGCCCCTGGCGCAGGGCGACGCTGCGGTGGTCGGCGCTGCCGCCGGTGCCGACGACCGTGAAGGCGTACTTGTCGACCCAGGCGAACACCGCCTCCTCCAGGCCGTCGACGTACATCTCGACATGGTCGATCGCGAGATCCGCCAGATCATTGTTCGGTGCCGTTGCGGGTAAATCCGTCATTGGAGTCCTCGTGGGAAGAAGAATGCGGATTCATGCCCTCGCGCCGGATCGCGGAATGCCGGACCGCGAAAGGTGCTGCGGAAATCCACGGCATTGCCGCCGGGCCGCGAGGCAGAATTCTCTTTGCGGCCCCGATGGTACGACCGCCTTCGTGGTTGCCGCACCTGTCAAAGCATTGCTGTGGATCTGCTGTCAGGAGACGCTGAAGCGATGGAAATCCTGCAAACGGAAATCGCCGTCGCCGAGTTGAACGCGGCCACGCTGCACGCGTCGCTCGGCGATGTGTCGATGGAGTCCATGAACCTCCTCAACCAGGTCGCCGACACCTATCCGGACGCGGTCTCGTTCGCGGCGGGACGCCCTTACGAGGGCTTCTACGACGTGACCCAGATCCACGAATACCTCCAGGTCTTCTGCGACCACCTCCGCACCCGCCTCGGCCTGAGCGAGACGGAGACCGCCCGCACGCTGTTCCAGTACGGCGCGACGAAAGGGATCATCGGCGACCTCGTGGCACGCAGCCTCGCCGTGGACGAGGGCATCGACGCCGACCCCGCCTCCGTGGTCGTCACGGTCGGCTGCCAGGAGGCGATGTTCCTGCTGCTGCGCGCGCTGCGCGCCGACGACCGCGATGCCGTCCTCGCCCCGAGCCCGACCTATGTCGGCCTGACGGGGGCCGCGTTGCTCGCCGACATGCCCGTACTCCCCGTGCGCACCGCAGCGGACGGTATCGACCTCGACGACCTGGTGGTCCAGCTGCGCCGGGCGCGCGGCGACGGACGGCGGGTCCGCGCCTGCTACGTGACGCCCGACTTCGCCAACCCGGTGGGCGTCAGTCTGCCGCTCGCCGACAGACACCGCCTCCTGGACATCGCGGCCGACGAGGACCTCCTGCTCCTGGAGGACAACGCGTACGGCCTCCTGAACAGCGCGGCCGACCGTCCGCCCACCCTGAAGGCCCTCGACCGCCACCGACGCGTCGTCTACCTGGGGTCGTTCGCCAAGACCGGGATGCCCGGCGCCCGCGTGGGCTACGTGGTCGCCGATCAGCGGGTGGCAGGCGCCACCGGCGGCGACACGCTGTTCGCCGACGAGTTGTCCAAGCTCAAGAGCATGCTCACCGTGAACACCTCGCCGATCGCCCAGGCCGTGATCGGCGGCAAACTCCTCGCACACGACTGCAGCCTGGTCGCCGCCAACCGCCAGGAGACGGAGGTCTACCGGCGCAATCTGCGTCAGGTGCTCGACGGCCTCGACCGGCGCCTCGGCGACCGTGCCTCCGTCACCTGGAACGTGCCGACCGGCGGGTTCTTCATCGTGCTCACCGTGCCGTTCACCGTCGACGACGCCCTCCTGGAGCACGCGGCACGCCGCCACGGCGTGCTCTTCACGCCCATGCACCACTTCTACGGCGCTTCGGCCGGGTTCCGCCAACTCCGCCTGTCGATCAGTACGTTGACGGGCGCCCGCATCGAGCAGGGCCTTGACCGCCTCGCCGCGCTGATCGACGAGCGGCTCGGGGAGTCCGACGCGCCCGGTGCGCGGGAGGCGACCGGGGAGCCGCTCCCGGGTGAGGTCGCGTGACGCTCCGCACCCTGGCCGTCGTCGGCACCGGCCTGATCGGCACCTCCGTGGCCCTCGCGGCCCGCCTGCGAGACGTGACCGTCTACCTCTTGGACCGGGACGAGTCCGCCGTGCGCGCCGCCGCGGTGCTCGGTGCCGGGCGGCCGGAGGCCCCGCAGGACCCCGTCGACCTGGCCGTGCTCGCGGTGCCGCCGAGCCAGATCGCCCCGGTCCTCGCCGAACTCCAGGCGCGGGGACTCGCGTTGAGCTACACCGACGTGGCGAGCGTGAAGGCGCACGCCGAGCGGGAGATCCTGGACACCGCCCCCGACCCGTCCCGCTACATCGGCGGCCACCCCCTCGCGGGCCGTGAGCGTTCGGGCCCGCTCGCGGCCCGCGCGGAGCTGTTCCAGGGCCGCCCCTGGGTCCTCACCCCGACCCGCCTCACCTCCAGGGCCGCCTTCGGCCGCGCCCTTGACCTGATCGCGCTGTGCGGCGCGGTGCCGCGCGTGATGCGGGCCCGCGCCCACGACGACGCGGTGGCACTGACCTCCCATGCCCCGCACCTGGTGGCCAGCCTGATGGCGGCGCGCCTGGGGGAGGGGCCCGCGGAGGCGGCCCATCTGGCGGGGCAGGGGCTGCGCGACACCACCAGGATCGCCCGCGGCGACTCCCGGCTGTGGAGCGACATCGTCGAGTCCAACGCGGCGGCGGTCGCCGACATCCTCACCCGGCTCCAGGAGGACCTCGCCAGCGTCGTCGCCGCCCTGTACGACCTCGCCGACCCCGAGCGGGGCAGGGAGCTCTCCGGCAAGAGCAGGCACACCCTGGTGGACCTCCTCGACCGGGGCGCGGCCGGGGTGGGGGAGTTGGACGGGCCACGCCTCGACGGGCCGCTTCGTGGGGAGGTTCCCGGAGAGGTTCCCGGACCCGTTCCCGGGCGCGTTCCTGGACGCATGCCTGGACGCGTGCCTGGACAGGCCGTCCCTTGTCCTCCGCGGTGAAGTCCGCGTCGTCGCAGGTGAGTTGGGGTGCCGTACGCGACGGCGCCCCAGGGCCGGGCGAGCCTGTCGGGGCGGCGCCGCTTGTATCCGCCGTGTGACCGGTGCCCGCGTAGAACTTGGCCCCATGTCCACCACACACAAGCGAACCGCACAGACACTGATCGCGGCCACGGCGCTCGTCGCCGGCGTCTTCCTCACCGGCTGCTCCGGTGACTCGTCGGCCGCCTCGAAGGACGACCCGAAGAAGCCGGACGCCTCGCCCACCAGCCCCTTCGACCAGGCCCTCGCCTTCTCCGAGTGCATGCGCGAAAACGGCGTGACCGGATTCCCCGACCCGCAGAAGGACGCGGGCGGCGGCATCGCACTCACCCCGGGCGGCGACGTCGACCCGAACTCCGCGGAGTTCCAGTCCGCCACCGAGGCCTGCCGCGACAAGATGCCCCAGGGCGGTCAGCTCGGCGGGGGCGGAGGCGGCGGCGAACCGCTGGACTCGGCCAAGGTCTCGGCCTGGGCCAAGTGCATGCGCGAGAACGGCCTGCCCAAGCTGCCCGACCCGGAGATCAACGGCGGCAACATGTCGCTCGACTTCGGCGCGAGCGGCATCGACCCCGGCAGCGACGAGTTCCAGAAGGCCCGGATCGCCTGCCAGGACAAGTGGCCCGGCGGCGGCCTCACCGGCTCGGGCGGCGGCGCCTGATGACCGCACCGGACGAGACACGTGAGCGCGAGAGGGAACGGGACGCGGAGACAGGAGAGTTCGAGGAGCCCGATTCAGAGAGCCCCGTGGAGCCTGCCCGCGGCTCGGGCGAGATCTCCGGAGCCGGAGCCCTGGAACTGCACACGCCGGGGGAGGTGTCCGAACGCACTCCCGACGGCCTCGCACCCGAGCACGAGGAGACCGCGCTTGAGGAGACCGCCTCGGCAGGCGGCGACGACGGCGGAGAGGAGACCACGCCCCGCCCGGGGGACCGCCGCAGGCGCCGCCCGCTGCGGATGTCACTGATCGTCGTCGTCGCGATCGCCGTGGTCGCCGCCGCGGGGGCCGCCACCACCGGCGTCTTCGGGGACGACGGCTCCGGATCGGCGGGCGACGCCCCCTCGGCGCCGCCGAAGACCGCCACGGTCGAGCGGACCACGCTGACGCGCACGGAGTCCGTGGACGGGAACCTCGGCTACGGCGACGCGACGGCCGTACCGGCCCCGCCCGCAGGCAAGGCGGGCGCCGGGATCATCACCTGGGTGCCCGGCGACGGCGACACCGTCAAGCGAGGCGGGAGTGCCTACAAGGTGGCGGAGCAGAAGGTCCCGCTGCTCTACGGCTCCACCCCCTTCTACCGCCCGCTGAAGACGGGCAGCGAGGGGAAGGACGTCGAGATCCTGGAGAAGAACCTCTCCGCCCTCGGCTACACCGGCTTCACCGTCGACGACACGTACGACGCCGGAACCGCCGAGGCCGTGCAGGACTGGCAGGACGACCTGGGCCGGGCGGAGACCGGGACGGTGCAGCCGTCGGACGCTGTGGTCGCCCCCGGTGCCCGACGCGTCGCCGAGGTGAAGGCCACGGCAGGCGCCCCGTCGAACGGGCCCGTCCTCACCTGGACCGGCACCGAACGCACCGTCACCGTCGACCTCGACGTGCAGTACGAGGACATGGTCGAGAAGGGCACCAAGGCGACGGTCACCCTTCCCGACGACAGCACGGTCCAGGCCGAGGTCACCGATGTCGGCACCCCCTCCACGCCTTCCCAGGACGCGGGATCCGAGGGCTCGGGCGGCCAGTCGGGCGGCGACGACAAGCCCACCCTGCCCGTGGAGCTGAAGGTCGAGAACCAGAGGGGCCTCGGCCGCTACCAGGCGGCCGCCGTGGAGATCTCCCTCAAGGCGGAGACGCGCGAGGACGTGCTCGTCGTCCCGGTCAACGCCCTGGTGGCGCAGCGCGGAGGCGGCTACGCCGTGGAGGTCGTCGGAGCGGACGGCGAGGTGAAGGCGCGGACGGTCAAGGTCGGCATGTTCGCCGACAGCATGGTGGAGGTGTCCGGGGCCGGCATCACCGACGGCACGGTCGTGGGGGTCCCCAAGTGACCACCGCCGCGCACCCGGTGGTCGAACTGGCCGGAGTCACCAAGACGTACGGAGAGGTCGAGGCGCTCAAGGCCGCCGATCTCGTCATCCGGCGCGGGGAACTGCTCGCCGTCGTCGGCCCTTCCGGCTCGGGCAAGTCCACGATGCTCAACATCATGGGCACCCTCGACCGCCCCACCACCGGCACCGTGCACATCGACGGGCACGACATCGACCGGCTCAGCGACCGGGAGCTTTCCGCGCTGCGGGCGGGAACGATCGGCTTCGTCTTCCAGCAGTTCCATCTCGCCCCCGGCGTCCCGGCGCTGGACAGTGTCGCGAACGGGCTGCTGTACAGCGGCAGGCCGCGGGGCGAGCGGCGCAGACTCGCCGAGCGTGCCCTGCGCCGGGTCGGACTCGGCCACCGCCTCTACCACGAGCCGCATCAGCTCTCCGGCGGCGAGAAGCAGCGCGTGGCCATCGCGCGCGCGGTCCTCGGCGACCCGCCGCTGCTCCTCGCCGACGAGCCGACCGGCGCCCTCGACTCGCGTTCCGGCGCCGTGGTGATCGAGCTCCTGCACGAACTGCACCGGGCGGGGACCACGGTCGTGGTCATCACCCATGACCGGGACATCGCGGGTTCCCTGCCGCGCGAGGTCCGCATCAAGGACGGCCGCATCGAAGAAGACGCGACCGACGCGGCCGGTTCCACCGACGCGGCCGGCCTGCTCCCCGAGGAGGCCCTGCGATGAGCCCGACCAAGGAGTTGAGTACGACAGGGGAGCGGGGCACGGCGCGCGAGCTGCCCCGTCCCGCGCCGCCACCGCGCCCCAAGCCGGCCCGGATGGGCCCGGCCGACGTGCTGCGGGTCGGCGGATCGGGGCTGCGCTCGCGCCCCATGCGGGTGTTCCTCTCGGCGCTCGGCATCGCCATCGGCATCGCCGCGATGGTCGGCGTGGTGGGCATCTCCACCTCCAGCAGCGAGGACCTCAACCGGCGGCTCGCCGCGCTCGGCACGAACCTCCTGACCGTCTCGCCGGGCCAGTCCTTCGCCGGTGACGCGGCCCATCTGCCCGACTCCTCCGTCGACATGATCGGCAACATCAAGGACGTCGAGTCGGTCTCCGCCATCGGTAAGACGAGCGCCAAGGTCTACCGCAACGACCACATCAAGAAGGAGGAGACCGGCGGCCTCAACGTCTACGCGGCCCGCACGGATCTGCCGAGGACCGCGGGCGCGGAGGTCGTCGAGGGCCGCTGGCTGAACGCCGCGAACCAGCGCTACCCGGCCGTCGTGCTCGGCCCCAAGGCCGCCGGACAACTGGGCGTCTTCCGGGCCGGACCCGACACCAAGGTGTGGCTGGGCGGGCAGTGGTTCACCGTCGTGGGGATCCTCGCGCCCAACGAGCTCGTCCCCGACCTGGACTCGGCCGCGCTGGTCGGCTGGCCCGTCGCGGAGAAGGAGCTGGACTTCGACGGCTACCCGACGACGGTCTACACCCGCGCCGAGGAATCCGCCGTGAGCGACGTCCAGTCCGTGCTCGGCGCCACCGCCAACCCGGAGAACCCCAGCGAGGCCAACGTCTCCCGTCCCTCCGACGTCCTGGAGGCCAAGGAGGCCACCGACGACACCCTCAGCGGTCTGCTGCTCGGCCTCGGCGCGGTCGCCCTGCTGGTCGGCGGGGTCGGCGTCGCCAACACCATGGTCATCTCGGTCCTGGAACGCCGCTCGGAGATAGGCCTGCGCCGCTCGCTGGGCGCCACCCGCGGCCAGATCCGTACGCAGTTCCTCTGCGAGGCCCTGCTCCTGTCGGCGCTCGGCGGTGTCGGCGGGGTCCTGCTCGGCATCGCCGTCACTTCCGGCTACTCCACCTACCAGGGCTGGCCCTCGGTGGTGCCGGTCTGGGCGATGGCGGGCGGTGTCGGCGCGACCTTGGTCATCGGCGGACTCGCGGGCTTCTATCCCGCGGTGCGTGCGGCGCGGCTGCCTCCCACGGAGGCGCTCGCCACGACCTGACCCCATGAATCCGCCACCCAACAGACGCGGTGCCTTCGTCAGCCCAAATCCCCCGCGGGCGACGAGGGCATCGCTTTGTGCCGGGCAACTCCCAGAACCGTTCCGCTGCCTGGACGGCCGTCCCCTCTCGTATTCTCGCCACATGACTGAGCACTTAGGGAAAGTCGACGAAAGCGCCCTGCTCGATCTGCTCCAGGAGCAGCGCATCGGCACGCTCGTCACCCTCAAACGCGACGGCCGCCCGCAGCTCTCGAACGTCGGCTATGCCTTCGACCCGCAGGAGCGCGTCATCCGCCTCATGGTGACCGACAGCCGCGCCAAGACCCGGAATCTGCGCCGCGATCCGCGCGCGAGCTTCCTCGTCACCGACGGCGCCGGTTTCTCGTACATGATCGCCGAGGGCGACGCCGAGCTCACGCCGGTCGTGACCGACCCGCATGACGCCGTCGCCGATGAACTGGCCCTGGTCTTCCGGGGGTTCCAGGGCGAGCACCCGGACTGGGAGGGATTCCGCGCCGCGATGGTGAAGGAGCGGCGCCTGGTGATCCGGCTGCACGTGAAGCACCTCTACGGAGCCGCAGGGAAGCGGATCCTCGCGGGCAGCGGACCCAAGGGACCCGGCCCCGCGCCCGTGGGCGCGGTGGCCGGGCGGCCCGGTCTACAGCTCGGCACGGGCGAGCCGCCGCCTCACATGCGGTAGAGGTCCGTCAGGAGCGCCACGGCCGCATGCGTCATCGGGTGCGGGTCGTGGCGGCGCCAGATGAGATGCACAGCGATGGGGTCGGCGTCGCGCAGCGGCCGGAACACGACGCCGTCGCGGCGGTACTGGTTGGCGGTGCTCTCCGGGGTGAGGCCGACACAGCGGCCCGACGCGACGACGGCCAGCCAGTCGTCGATGTCCTGGGTGTACTCCACCGGGGGGCGGGCCTCTTCGGGCCACAGCTCGGCGGTGGTCGTGCCGGTGCGCCGGTCGATGAGGAGCGTACGGTCCCGTATGTCGGCCAGTGGGATGGAGCGCCTCCTGGCCCACGGGTCGTCGCTCGCCAGGGCGCAGAAGCGGCGCTCGTGACCGACGACGGCGCTGGCGAACCGTGCCTCGTTGAAGTCGGTGCGGACGACGGCGAGGTCGCACAGGCCCTCGGCGAGGCCGCCGGTCGCGGAGTTCGTGCGGATCAAGTACAGCTCGACGTCGGGGTGTCCGGCCGCCCAGCGGCGCTGGAACTCCGCCGTGTGGCGGCCCATCGCCGACCAGGCGTGGCCGATGCGCAGCCGGGTGTGTCCGGTGGTCGCCTCGCGGATGAGGTCGTCGGCCTCCGCGAGCAGATGCCGGGCCCGTGCGAGTACCTGCACGCCCGCCGTCGTGGGCGTGACGCTCCGGCTCGTCCGGTGCAGGAGGCGCACCCCGAGCACGTCCTCGAGCCCGCCGAGGGTGCGCGACACGGCGGCCTGGGAGACACCCAACTCGGCGGCGGCATCGGTGAAGCCGCCGGTGTCGACGATGGCGACCAGGCAGCGCAGATGCCGCAGTTCCAGATCCATGACCCCAGCGTATGGGCAACCGGATCTCATGGATGACCAGAGCGTATGGATGAGTGCTCGCATGCATTTTTCGTATGCTCGCGGGTGACGCATCCTGCGGTGCATGCGAACGTCCCAGAGCCCCGCAGCGCCCGCCGTGCCCGCTGTCGTCCCCGGCGATCGGGAGGCGGGTCCACGAGGTCGCCTCCCCGGCATGGCGATGATGTTCGGCAGCGGCCTGTCCAACCAAGTCGGCGCCGCCACAGGCGCCCTGGCGTTCGGTGTGCTCGGTCCTGCCGGTGTCGTCGCCGTGCGGCAATGGGTCGCGGGAGCCGTGCTCCTCGCCGTGGGCAGGCCCAAGGTGCGCGCCTTCACCTGGCGCCAGTGGTGGCCGCTGCTGTGCCTGGCCGCGGTCTTCGCCACCATGAACCTCTCCCTGTACACCGCGATCGACCGGGTGGGTCTCGGCCTCGCGGTGACCCTGGAGTTCCTGGGCCCGCTCGCGGTCGCGCTCGCGGCTTCCCGCCGTGCGGTGGACCTCGGCTGCGCGGTCGTGGCGGGGGCGGCGGTGGTCGCCCTGGCCCGCCCGCAGCCCAGCACGGACTACGCGGGCATCGCGCTCGGCCTGCTCGCCGCGGTCTGCTGGGCCTCGTACATCCTGCTCAACCGCACGGTCGGCGCCCGCCTCCCGGGAGTTGAGGGATCGGCCGCCGCCGCGGGAGTCTCGGGGCTCCTCTACCTGCCCGTCGGCATCGCGGTTCTCGCCCACCACCCGCCCACGGCCACCGCCCTGGCCTGCGCGGCCACCGCGGGCATCCTCTCCTCCGCGGTCCCGTTCCTCGCCGACCTGCTCGCCCTGCGCCGGGTCGACGCCCGCTTCTTCGGGATCTTCATGAGCGTCAACCCGGTGCTCGCGGCGCTGGTGGGCATGGTCGTCCTGGGGCAGTCCCTGGACTGGGTGGAGTGGACGGCCATCGCGGCGATCGTGACGGCGAACGGGGTCAGCGTCCTGAGGTGACCGCCTGATCCCCGAGACGTCCGCGATCAGCCGAGGCCGAGCTGCCGTGTCGCCGCGTCGACCGTCTGGGCGAGGAGGACGGCGATGGTCATGGGGCCGACCCCGCCGGGCACGGGAGTGATCAGACTCGCGCGCTCCAGGGCGGAGTCGAAGTCGACGTCACCCACATTGCCCGCGTTGTAGCCCGCGTCGATCACCACGGCCCCGGGCTTGATGTCCGCGCCGGAGATGAAGCGCGGCTTGCCGACCGCCGCGATCAGGACGTCGGCCTGCCGCACGATCGAGGTCAGGTCGGCGGTGCGCGAGTGGCAGTACGTGACCGTCGCGTCCCTGCCGAGGAGCAGCATGCCCGCGGGCTTGCCGAGGATGGCGCTGCGTCCCACGACGACGGCGTGCTTGCCGGTGAGATCGACGTCGTACGCGTCGAGCAGGCGCATGATGCCGCCGGGCGTGCAGGACACGAAGCCGGGCAGGCCGAAGCCCATCGCCGCGAACGAGTGCATGGTGACGCCGTCGACGTCCTTGGCCGGCGCGATCGCCTCGAAGGCGGCGCGCTCGTCGATGTGGGGCCCGACGGGGTGCTGCAACAGGATGCCGTGCACGGTCGGGTCCTGGGAGAGGCCGGTGATCGTCGCGACCAGTTCCTCGGTGCCGATCGAGGCGGGCAGTGCCACGTGGCGCGACTCGATGCCGGCCTTCTCGCAGCGGGCGCGCTTCATGCGTACGTAGGTCACCGATGCGGGGTCCTCGCCGACCAGGACGGTCGCCAGGCAGGGGCGCTGCCCGGTGCGCCGGAGGATGTCCGCCGCGGTCGCGGAGGTGGTTTCGACGATCTGGCGGGCGAGGCCGGTGCCGTCCATCAGGCGAGCCGTCTGCGTCTGGGGCATGTGCCACTCCTGGACTTCAGGGTGAGTCGCCCAGGCGCGCGGCATCGACACGATGTCAGGCCGCTCCCCGGTGGTACTCCACCTCAGCGCCAGTCACGGCCCGCCTCTCACCCTAAAGGACGGTACGGGGCCGGAGGACGCGGGCGCCGTGGATGTAGCTGAGCTTAAAAGAGATTCAAAACTCTTTGCTTGTCCTTCCTGGTCGGCGACGGCATCGTTCACTGACAACGGCCAGAGCGAGGAGAACAACAGTGAACGGCGTCCCAGGGAGAACATGGGCAGCGGCGAGGGTGGGTGTGCTCGCCCTTCTCTGGGGATCCACCTTCCTCTGGATCGAACTGGCCCTTGAGGGCCTGTCACCCGTGCAGGTCACGCTCCTGCGCTGCACCCTCGGGGCGGCGACCTTGACGGTCCTGCTCTTCGTTACGCGCAACCGTCTTCCGCAGGGCCGTGCGGTGTGGAAGCACATCTTCGTCGCCGCCTTCTTCTGCAATGCCCTGCCCTTCGGCCTCTTCAGCGTCGGCCAGCAGACGGTCGACTCGGGGGTGGCGGGCGCGCTGAACGCGACGACTCCGCTGTGGTCGGTCCTGATCGGCCTCGCCATCGGCACGGAACGAGGACTGCGCCCCGTACGCCTGGCCGGACTCCTTCTCGGTTTCGCCGGTACGTCGTTGATCTTCGCCCCGTGGCAGCAGTCAGGCCTCACGAGTTGGGGCGCCCTCGCGATCGTGGGCGCGGCGGCGAGCTATGCCGTCGGCTTCGCGTACATGGGTCACCACCTCGTCGGGAAGGGCATGCCCACCCTGTCCCTCTCCGCGGCCCAGCTCATGGCGGCGACGGGTCTGACGGCCCTCGCCCTGCCGGTCGGCGGCCTGGAGACCATCCACGTGGACCACACGGCTCTCGTCGCCGTCGTCATCCTGGGAATCTTCGCCACCGGCATCACCTTCCACCTCACCTACCGGATCATCGCGGACGAGGGCGCGACCAACGCGGCGACGGTCGGATATCTGCTGCCAGTGGTCTCCGTGGCGTTGGGCGCCATCGTGCTCGACGAGGCCTTCAGCTTCCGGGTGGCCGCGGGCATGGCGGTCGTCCTCGTCGGGGTCGGCATGACACGTCGGCAGAAGCGGAAGCCGGAGCCACCGGCCACGAAGGCCGTGGCGGATCCATCGGCCACGGAAGCCGTGGGTGTCACGGCGGCCGAGAAGGAACAGGACGCACTCGCATGACCCAAGTGACCGTGACCACCGCCCTGGTGACGACACCGCCCGCCGATGTCTACGTGGTCGGTGTCGCCCAGGGCCCCGAAGGACCGCTGCCGACCCCCGAAGCGGAGGCGGTGGCCGAGGCGTTCGACGGGACACCGGCCGAGACCCTCGACGCACTCGGCATGACCGGCGCCACGGGCGAGGCAGTCGCCGTCCCCGCGCCGAAGGGCCTCGGAGCCGCCCTGGTGCTCGCGGTCGGGCTCGGCGAAGCCGACGGCACCGGTGGGCACGGCGCCGAGGCGCTGCGCCGCGCCGCCGGTGTGGCGGCCCGGACGCTGGCCGGCAGGGCGCGGGCGGTGCTTGCCCTGCCTGCGGGCACGGCCGATGCCGTGGAGGCGGTGGCGCTGGGCGGTCTGCTGGGTGCGTACGCCTTCACGGCCTACCGCACCGGGGGCCACGACAAGCCGCCCGTCGGCGAGCTCTCGATCCTCACCGGCCTCACGGACGCGGACGCGGCGGTGCGGCGCGCCACGGTGGTCGGCCAGGAGCTGAACCGCTCCCGGGATCTCATCAACACACCGGCCAACGACCTGTATCCGGAGACATTCGCGGCCACCGTGCGGGCAGTCGGTGCGGAGCACGGACTCGCGGTCGAGGTGCTGGATGAGAAGGAGCTGGCCGAGCAGTCCTTCGGCGGCATCCTCGGCGTCGGACAGGGCTCGGTCCGACCGCCGCGGCTCGTGAAGATCGCCCACACCCATCCCGAGGCGCGAACGGACCTCGCGTTCGTCGGCAAGGGCATCACCTACGACTCGGGCGGCATCTCACTGAAGCCGGTCGGCTTCAACGAGATCATGAAGCGCGACATGTCGGGTGCGGCGGCGGTGTTCGCCGCGGTCACGGCCGTCGCGCGGCTCGGTCTGCGGGTGAACGTCACCGGTTGGCTCGCGCTCGCGGAGAACATGCCGTCCGGCTCCGCCGTCCGCCCGGGTGACGTCCTGCGGATGTACGGCGGCAAGACCGTCGAGGTGCTCAACACCGACGCCGAGGGACGCCTCGTCCTCGCGGACGCCCTGGTGCGCGCGGGCGAGGAGGAGCCGGACGCCGTCGTGGACGTGGCCACGCTGACCGGCGCCATGCGGCTCGGCCTCGGCAACCGTGTCTTCGGCGTGATGTCCACCGACGACGCCTTCCGCGAGCGAGTGGTGGACGCCGCGGGGAGGGCAGGCGAGCAGGCCTGGCCGATGCCGCTGCCCGCCGAGCTGCGCGAGAGCCTGGACTCCTCGGTGGCCGACATCGCCAACCAGGGGGAGCGGATGGGCGGCGGGCTCGTCGCCGGTCTGTTCCTCAAGGAGTTCGCGCCGGACAACATCCCCTGGGCGCACCTCGACATCGCGGGACCCGCCTTCCACGAGGGCACTCCCTACGGCTACACCCCGCAGGGCGGCACCGGGTCCGCGGTCCGAACCCTCGTACGCGTGGCGGAAGATGCCGCAGACGAGGCGCGCTCCTGATGTGCGTCGCGGCGACCGATGGCGGCAGGGCGGATTGATGCGGACCCTCTACCAAGTCGATTCCTTCACAAGGGCCCCCTTCACCGGCAACCCGGCGGGCGTGGTCCTCGACGCGGAGGGCATGACGGAGGGCGACATGCTCGCCGTCGCCCGCGAACTCAACAACTCCGAGACGGCGTTCGTGCTGCCCGCCGACGGAGCCGACCACGACGTACGCGTCCGCTTCTTCACCCCTACGACGGAGGTTCCGACCTGCGGCCACGCCACCGTGGGTACGCACTTCGCGAGGGCCGTCGAGTACGGCCTGCCGTCCGGTGAGCTGGTGCAGAAGACGGGCAGCGGGCTGCGGCAGCGGGTGGAGATCCACCGTGACGGTGACCGGGTGCGCATCGGCATGCGGCAAGGGGCGGCCGAGTTCGGGCCCGAGCTGGACGGCACACAGGTGGACCGGCTGCTGCGTGCGCTGGGCGTGGCGGCCGGCGACCTGGCGGACGGCGGCCCGGTCCAGGTGGTGTCCACCGGGCACTCCAAGGTCCTCGTGGAGCTGCGCGCCCGCGCCGTGGTGGACGGACTGCGCCCCGACCCGGCCGCGCTGACCGCGCTCAGCCGCGAGGTGGGCAGCAACGGATTCTTCGTCTTCACCCGGGACATCGCCGCAGCCGAACCCGAACTCCTCACCTGGGCAAGGATGTTCGCCCCCGCCATCGGCATCACCGAGGACCCGGTGACCGGCAACGGCCACGGCCCGCTCGGCGCCTACCTGGTGCACCACGGCATCGTCCCGGCGCCCGACGGCACGCTTGCCTTCACCGGGCGCCAGGGCGTGGCCATGGGGCGGCCCGGCGAGGTCGCGGTGCGGGTCGAGGCGCAGCACGACGGCACCCTCCTGGTGTCCATCCAGGGGGACGCGGTGACGGCGTTCCGCACGCGACTGGACGCGTGAACCACAATGCCCGTTGACGACAGCGTGATGTCCGAATCCCGCCAGCACGGGCGAGCGCGACACCTCAGTGTTGAAGGTGGAAGCAGAGCCAAGGAAAGGAAAGAGGGAGGTCATCACGATGACTGTCCACACGATCGTCACCAGCCCGCTCGGCGAACTGCTGCTGGCGGGAGAGCCGACACCGGACGGCGTCGCTCTCACCTCACTGTCCATGCCCGGCCAGAAGAACGCCCCTTCCGTGCAGCGCAGTTGGGTTCGCGACCCCGCCCCCTTCGTGGAGATCTCCCGGCAGTTGGATGCCTACTTCGCCGGTGAACTCACCGCGTTCGACATCGAGGTCACCCCGAGCGGCACCGACTTCCAGCGGCGCGTCTGGAGCGCCGTGGAGGAGATCCCGTACGGCACGACGGCCACCTACGGAGAGCTCGCCGGGCGCCTCGGCGTCGAACGCGGGCGCGTCCAGGCCCTGGGCGCCGCCATCGGCGCGAACCCGCTGCTCCTCGTGCGCCCGTGCCACCGCGTGATCGGCGCGGACGGCTCCATGCGCGGGTACGCGGGCGGCGTGGAGCGCAAGGTCGAGCTCCTCACCCATGAGGGTGCACTGCAGCCCGCCCTGATCTGACCCGCACGACCACGAAGGATCCCTCATCATGATCGACACCACTCGTCCGGTGGACGCCCGCGTCGGCGAACGCGTGGCCGCCGGGGACTGGGACGCGCTGACCGCCGAGCTGGACGAGCACGGCAACGCCCTCACCGGTCGGCTCCTGACCCCCGAAGCCTGCCGCGACCTCTCCGCCCTGTACGACGAGACCGACCGCTTCCGCACCACCATCGACATGGCCCGCTACCGCTTCGGCTCCGGCCAGTACCGCTACTTCACCCACGAACTGCCCGATGTCGTACGGGAGTTGCGCGAGGCGTTCTACCCCCGGCTGCTTCCCGTCGCCCGTGGCTGGGCGGCGAAGCTCGACAAGCCCGCCCCGTGGCCCGACACCCTGGGGGAGTGGGTGGAGATGTGCCACGCCGCCGGTCAGGCCAAGTCCGCGCAGATCCTGCTCCGTTACGGGCCGGGTGACTGGAACGCCCTGCACCGCGACGTCTTCGGGGACATGCTCTTCCCGCTCCAGGTCGTCGTCGGTCTCGACGCCCCGGGAACCGACTTCACCGGCGGCGAGTTCATCATGACCGAGCAGCGCCCCCGCGCCCAGTCGCGCGGATCGTCGACCACTCTGCCGCAAGGCCACGGGCTCATCTTCACGACCCGCGACCGGCCCGTGGCCTCCAGGCGAGGCTGGTCGAACGGGCCGATGCGGCACGGCGTGAGCACCGTCCGCTCCGGGCGACGGCACACGCTCGGCCTGGTCTTCCACGACGCGGCGTGAACCCCGGCCAGGCCGGGCGGCAGGACCCGCCCACGTACACACTGTGCGGCCCGGACGGAAAGCCGTACCCCAGCAGCACGCCGGGCACCCTCGGCGGACACCGCCGCGGGCGCCTCTACGGCCGCCTCGACTGCCCCTCCGCCCTGCGGGCCGTCGCCCGCGGCCCCTACGCCACCCACCGGGTGTTCTTCCCCGACGAGGCCACCGCCATCGCGGCCGGCCACCGCCCCTGTGCGGTCTGCCTGCCCGCTCAGTACGCTCGCTGGAAAGCAGACCCAGAAAGCACCGGCACACCATGAGCATTCTGACGGAGCGGGAGTCCTCCCGCTCGCCCCTCATCGGCGCCCCCGCGGCGGCCGCCGACCTGCCCGCGCCCGCCCCGCACACCGCAGCTGAACTCACCGCCCTCATCGGCCTGTTGACGCTCCCGAAGGCGCGGATCGGGACCGTCGCCATCGGGCACAGTCGCGACGCGGCCTCCCGGGACGCCGCCGAAGCCTTCGCCGCCGCGTGGACGGCCCGCGGCGGCACGGTCCTCACCACGGTGAGCTGGCCCGAGACGGCCGCGTCCTGGCTGCGCCCCGCGCACCGCCTGGCCGCCCAGATCCCGGACGCCTGGGTCATGGCAGCGGCCCCTCTCGGCCTCGCCCAGCTGGCCCGCCGCCTGCGCCACTCCACCGACTGGGACCCGGCCCGCACCTACGCCTTCGCCTCCCTCCAGGACTCCCGCGTCCCCGCACTCGCCGGAGACGACGTGCTCCACGGCCTGCGGGGCGCCACCGCCGACGGCGACACCTGGCACGTGCGCCACCGCTGGGTCACCACCCACCTGCGCGCCGAGGTGAGCGAGTGAGCGCCCTGATCCCCCGCCCCACCACGGAGATCGCCCCCGGCGCGGTGCACGTGCCCCAGTGGCTCACCCTGGAGCAGCAGCGCGAACTCGTCACGGCGTGCCGCGGCTGGGCCACCGGGCCGGTGCCGATCCGTCACACGCGGCTGCCGCGCGGCGGGGTCATGTCCGTGCAGACGGTGTGCCTCGGATGGCACTGGCAGCCCTACCAGTACACCCGCACCGCCGGTGACGTGAACGGCCGGCGGGTCGCCGCGTTCCCGGACTGGATGGTCGAGCTGGGCCGCAGGGCGCTGACAGCGGCGTACGCGGACGCGCCGACCGCGGCCGACTGCACCCCGGACACGTACACCCCGGACACGGCGCTGATCAACTTCTATGACGGGCAGGCCAGGATGGGCATGCACCAGGACAAGGACGAACGGTCGTCGGCCCCGGTGGTGTCGCTGTCCATCGGCGACACGTGCGTCTTCCGCGTGGGAAACACCGAGACCCGCACCAAGCCCTACACCGACATCGAACTGGCCTCCGGCGACCTGTTCGTCCTCGGCGGCCCCTCGCGTTACGTCTTCCACGGCGTGCCCAAGGTCCACGAGGGCACCGCGGACCCCGCCACCGGCCTGACCTCGGGCCGCCTGAACATCACGATGCGGGTCACCGGCCTGCCCGGGTGACCCGCGCGACTACTCGAACCGCGAGGTGTCGCCCGCCCCTCGGCGCACGATCTCGGCCTCACCGCCGGAGAAGTCGATGACCGTGGTCGGGCTCGTGCCGCAGTCGCCCGAGTCGACCACGGCGTCCACCACGTGGTCGAGCCGCTCCTTGATCTCCCAGCCCTGCGTCAGCGGCTCCTCCTCGTCGGGCAGGAGCAGCGTGCTGGAGAGCAGCGGCTCACCGAGCTCGGTGAGCAGGGCCTGCGTGACGACATGGTCGGGGATCCGGACGCCGACGGTCTTCTTCTTCGGGTGCAGGAGCTGGCGCGGCACCTCCTTCGTCGCGGGCAGGATGAAGGTGTAGCTGCCCGGCGTCGCGGCCTTGATCGCACGGAACACGTCGTTGTCGATCTGCACGAACTGACCCAGCTGCGCGAAGTTCTCGCAGACCAGGGTGAAGTGGTGGCGATCGTCGAGGTTCCGGATCTTGCGGATCCGGTCGAGGCCGTCGCGGTTGCCCAGCTGGCACCCCAGCGCGAAACAGGAGTCCGTCGGATACGCGATGAGCGCCCCGGAGCGGATGCTGTCGGCCACGGTGCTGATGCTGCGCGGCTGGGGGTTCTCGGGGTGCACGTCAAAATACTTCGCCATCCGCCGAGCCTACGGGATCGCATCAGCAGTCCCTGGTTTCTCAGGGGTCGCATTGCCGCACGCGGCTAGTCATCGTCGACCACGCTGATCAGCGCGAGCGTGACGTTGTCGGGGCCGCCGGCGTCGATGGCGGCCTTCCACAGTTCGAAGACCGCACGGCCGCCGTCGTGGGCCGCGAGGATGTCGTCGAGAGTGTCCTCGGGCACGGGGTCGGTCAGGCCGTCGGAGCACACCAGATAGCGCTCACCCCCGACGATCGGCAACGTGCTGACATGCGGCGTGACCGCGCTGAACCGGAGCGCACCGCCGAGCGCCTGCGTGACGATCGACGTGGTGCGCCGGCCCGGTGCGGGCGGCGGGCTGTCGTCGACGCTCACCTGGCGCAGCGTCCCGGGTGTGCCGCTGCGACCGACGTCGAGCACTCTGCTGTCACCGACGTTGAACACCAGCAGCTCCTCGCCGAGGACCACGACACCCGCGACCGTCGTCCCCATGGTGGTCAGCTCCGGATCGTGCTCGGCAGCCGCGTACACGGCGTGATTGCAGGCGTTCAGCGCGTCCTGCACGGCCTGCTCACTGTCGAGCGACGAGCCGACCTCCGCCAGCTGCCGTACGACGAGACCGCTGGCCACCTCGCCGCCGGGCTGGCCGCCGATGCCGTCGGCGACCGCGACGACCAGGGGGTTGCCGAGCGGGAACCCCAGGGTCTGCGGGTTCTCGGTCATGGTCCCGCACAGCGTCCATGGGCCGACGGCCAGACTGTCCTCGTTGTGATCGCGCACGAGCCCGGGGTGGCTCAGCGCGGTGACCGTGATGTACGGCATCCCTGTCCCGCCTCTCCGCAACGGCCAGGCGTGCTCCGCACCACCATTGTCACGCCGGGAGCCTCCCTCGGCTCAGTGGCGGACCGTGGCCACCCTCTGCCCTGCGGTGACCACACCGTGCCATGGTGAGGGATCCGGCTGGTCTGGACCAGCCTCCGGTCGTGGTGAGGAGCGTACGCATGCGCGGCACAACGGTCTTGCCCGGCGAGGGGAACAGCGGATTACCGGGGAGCGGGCCGCCCGGCGACGACGGGATGCCGACGCATCGCCTGGAAGTGCCCATGCCCAACGCGCTGCCGTTCGCCATCGGCACGTTCGACACCATCGGGCCGATGTCACGTGCGTCGTTCCCGCACCGGCACACGTTCCACGAGATCGTCCACGTCACGGGCGGCACCGGCGGTCACGTCGTCGATCTGACCCGCTTCGCGCTGAGTCCGCCGAACCTGTGCTTCATCGCACCGGGCCAGGTCCACCACTGGGAGAACGTCACCGGCCTCGACGGGCGCGTCATCCTCTTCACCGACGACTTCCTCCTGGACCACCCCGCGGATCGCCACGCGCTGCGAGGGCTCGGGCGGCGCTCCTGGCTCGAACTGCCCGACGAGGCGGCCGAGCCGACCGCGCGCCTCGTCGCCGATCTCGACGGCGAGTACCAGGCGGGTGCCGACGGATTCCAGAGCGTGCTGCGGGCCCTGCTGCACGTCCTGGTGGTGCGGGCGGCGCGGCTGCCCGCGCACCAGCCGACGGCGCCGCCGCCCGCGCAGCGCTCGCGGCCCGGCTCGGTCGCCGCGGAGTTGATGACCCTGCTCGGCACCCCGGAGGGTGCCCGGCGCTCCGTCCGGGCGTGCGCGCAGCAGCTGGGAGTCTCCGTGAGCTATCTGGGCGAGGCGGTGAAGGCGTCCACCGGCCGCACGCCCGGCGAACTGATCCGGCAGGCCCGGGTGCACGAGGCCAAACGCCTCCTGCTGCGTACGGAGTTGTCGGTCCGTCAGATAGCGCTGCGGGTCGGCTTCGGCGACCCGGCCTACTTCTGTCGCTTCTTCCGCAGGGAGACCGGCACGAGCCCGGGGGACTTCCGGCGCGGCGGTGGCGATATTCACCACGACCACCGTCTTGAGTCCATCGCCCGCACCCGGCCGTCCGCATAACTTCGGAGCCGATCCGGAACCCACCCCACCCCCTCAGGAGGAGCGATGGAGCACGAGATCGGCACGACCGGAGACGGCATACGCGACGGCGCCGGCGACAGCGGCGGGACCAGCGAACCGAAGGCGCACCAGGGCGGCGGCCCCAGCCGCAAGACCGTCCTGAGAGCGGCCGCCGCGGTGGGCATGGCCCTGCCGGTGGCCCTCATGGGAGTCCCCGCCCTTGCCCGGACCGCGGGGGAGCGCGGCGTGGCGCCGGAGGCGACCCCGGCCTGCGACGACGGCGACGATCCGACGCCCCCGCAGATGGAGGGCCCGTACTTCAAACCCAACTCCCCCCGGCGCACCTCGCTCCTGCAGCCCGGCACCCCGGGCGTCCGGCTCACCGTCACCGGCTACGTCTTCGGGCGTGCCTGCCGGCCGATTCCCCGGGTCCTGATGGACTTCTGGCAGGCCGACACCTACGGGACGTACGACAACACGGGTTTCCGCTTCCGGGGGCACCAATTCACCGACGCCAACGGCGCGTTCAGGCTCACCACGGTCGTGCCCGGCCTCTACCCGGGCCGCACCCGGCACCTGCACGTCAAGGTGCAGGCCCCTGGGCGCCCGGTCCTCACGACCCAGCTGTACTTCCCCGGTGAACCGCGCAACAACACGGACCCGATCTTCGACGCCCGGCTGCTCATGAACGTACGCACCGTCGGGAACGCGAAGGAGGCCGACTTCGACTTCGTCCTGAACGTGCCGCAGCAGCCCTGACCGGAAAGTGGCCTGCCGCTCGGCCTCCCGGTGAGGCGGCCGAGCGGCAAGGGGCGCGTACAACCTTTGGTGACCTCGGAGGGTCAAGTGATCGGCCGGCATGAACCGGTGGTGAACTCCACCGGGCAGCCGCCCCACCGCACTCTGAACCAAGGGAACCCGTATGTCGCGAGCCAGCCGCACAGCCCGTCGCACCCTGCCCCTGATGGCCGCCTCCCTGCTCGTGGGCAGTGGCCTCTCGGCCCTGGCCCTCGGGGCGGGCAGCGCCCAGGCGGCCACGCCGGCCACCGACGCGGGCCGCGCGAGCGCCGCCGCGGGGAAGGCGACGGACGACCTGAACGGCGACGGCTACGCCGACCTCGTCGTCGGCGCCCCGGGCGGCACGGTCTCCGGCAAGGCCAAGGCCGGGTACGTCGTGGTGACCTACGGCTCCAAGGACGGCCTCGACCCGGCCAAGAAGAAGATCATCAGCCGCTCCACGAGCGGTGTGCCCGGCGCGGCCACCGCCAAGCAGGAGTTCGGCAGGCACGTCACCAAGGCCGACCTGGACCAGGACGGGTACGGGGACCTGGTCGTCGGCACCGGCGTCAAGGCCGGTGGCTCGGTGATCCTGTGGGGCTCCGTGAGCGGCCCGACCGGCGGCACCGCGATCGACACCTTCGGATTCGCCCCGCAGGCGGCGGACTTCGACGGCGACGGCACCACCGACCTGGCCCTGTTCGACCTGGTGGGTTCGCACGGCGACGACCCGGTCGAGCAGAAGGCCCGCCTGTGGAAGGGGCCCATCGCGCGGACCGGCACCCCGGCCGCCACGCTCGACTTCATGGACAAGTCGCAGTGGTGGAGCTACGAGAGCGACGAGCGCCCCTACCCCGCATGCCGCGAGAAGCCCGAGGTCTGTGTCGACGGACCGCTCTCCGTGCAGGGCCCGGTGATCCCGGACGCCGTCGGTGATGTCAACGGCGACGGTCGCGCCGACATCGCCATCAACGACTACACCGGCGACGGAACCTGGACCAACAGCATCCTGTACGGCAGCCCCACCGGCTTCAAGCGCGGTCACGGGGCGGGCGCCAAGGGGCAGTTGGGCCTCGGCGACATCAACGGCGACCACTACGACGACCTGGTCGTCGGCGAGAGCAACTACGACGAGGCCGACGCCAAGGTCAGGGTCGCCTATGGCTCGGCGGACGGCCTGAAGCCGCAGGTCCAGGAGTTCGACCAGGACCTGCCCGGCATTCCCGGTGCCGAGGAGGAGGGCGACCGCTTCGGCAGCTCCGTCTCCGTCGGCGACGTGACGGGTGACGGCTACGCGGACATCGCGCTCGGCGTCGTCGGCGAGGACGTCAAGGCCGTCGGCGACGCGGGCGCCGTCGTCCTCGTGCACGGCAGTGCGAACGGCGTGACCGGCACCGGCGCGCAGGCCTTCCACCAGGACACGGCGGGCGTGCCCGGAGTCGCCGAGGCGGACGACCAGTTCGGGGCGGCCGCGGCGCTGCTCGACGTCACGGGTGACGGCCACCGCGACCTGGCGGTGTCATCCGCCAGGGAGAACGCCCAGGCGGGCGCCGTCTGGTCGCTGCGCGGCACCACCGCGGGCCTGATCGCCACGGACTCCGTCGCCTTCGGCCCCAAGGACGTCGGGGCTCCGGACGCCGCGGCCCTCTTCGGCAGCACCCTGCGCTAGGAACGAAGCGGCTCACGTACGGGCCCGAGGGCGGGGGACGACGGATCGTCGCACCCCCCGCCCGCGGGCCCGTGCTGTTCTCCCTCAGTCGCTGCCGCCCCCGCCGCCCCCGCCGCCTCCGCAGCCGAAGTCCGAGTGGTCGGAGCCCGAGTCGTGGTCGAGGGCCTTGCCCAACCGGACCATCGCCCGGCCGAGGCCGGACGGCATCAACTGCGCCTCCATGACGCCGCGTCGGACCGTCCCCTTCGGAAGGACTTCGGGGCCGTCGAACACGTAGGCGGGCAGGCTTCCTTCCTGTTCGGCCGCCTGTAGCCGCTGCCTTCCGGCCCGGGTCAGCTGGTGCCTGGCCCTGGTCACCAGGCCCCGGTCCGCGAGCCGGTCGCCGATCTCCTCCACCTCGGGAGACTCCCGCAACCGGCCGCACACGGACTCCGTGCTGCTGCTCTGCGGGCACGCCGAGACCAGGGCACGCTCGACGGGGTGCGCGGGCAACTCCCCGCCCACGGACCGCACTCGCGACGCCCTGAGCCTGAGCAGCCCGCCATCGGCCAGCGCGATCACCGCGCACTCCACCACCCGCCGCGGCCCACCGGCCAGATACGCCACGTCGTACACACCCAGGGCCTCTCGCGCTTCCACCGCCGCCGTGGCCCGCCTGAAGTACATCCGCATGCCCCCACCCCCTTCGGACACCCCGTCTTTCGGCTGTGGTGCCCGATGGCAGGAGCGCACATCCCTCGCCCTCGCTCCTTCAGAGCAAAACTTGAGGGTCCCGGCCCCATTGGTGCCGTCCGGTCCCGCGGCCATCATGACGGCATGCGGAAGAATGCGGATGTCGATGCTGCCGGCGCCGACGGCGAGGCCCTCTGGCGCGCCGCGGACAGAGATGCGCATCTGCGGAGCCGGATACTGCGCGCCTCGGTCACGGTGGTGGTGGGGCTCGGTTTCGGTGGGCTGCTGTTCGCCGCGGGCGAGCAGGGCGCAGCCGCCGTGATCACGGGCTGCGTTCTGCTCGTCGGGCTGCCCGTGGCCGTCCACTGGCTGCGCGACAGCCGCGCCGTCGTCGAGGTGGACGCGGTAGGCGGTGACCGGTCGGTGCTGCGGCTGCGGAGGGCCGTCGGCGGGATCGTGGACATTCCGGCGGGCTCGGTCAGCCGCGTGCATCTGGTGACCACGCCGTTCCAGGAGCCCGATACCCCTGGCGACGGCACGGCCGTACTGCATCTGCGCACCCGCCAGGGCCGCCGCTACCGGTGCCGTTTCGCGGGCATGGACAGACGGCAGCGTGCACGCTTCGAGGAGGCGTGGAGCAGGGCGTGCCCCACGGCGTCCTTCACGACGGGCGTGCGGACCTGGCCGCTGCCGTCCGGCGACTACGACTGACGGAGCGCGGTCCGGGCGTCCCTCAACTCCCCGGAGTTCTCAGGTGTCTTGACAGCGACCGCCTCGCGACGGTCGCCTGGAGCCCTGCCGCGCGGCGGCGCCGGGACACACGGGGGAGAGGCAGGCGATGTTGCGGGTGCACTTCACGGCCGAGGACCTGGCGCGGGTGCGGGTCGCCTCGGGTCCTGACTTCCTCTGGGAGATCAGCAACAGCGTGCAGACGCTGCAACGGCGTGACGGGGCCAGGGTGTTCGGGGAATGGCGGCGGTGGGCCAGGCCCCGGCTCTCGGATAGCTGCCGGCTCCTTTCGCCGCTCCTGCCGCCGCACGGCTGCTCTCCCGACTTCCTCACCCCCACCCACGGAGAAGGCGAGACGCTCCACGCGGCGGTCGACACCCTCGTACGCACTCCCCGGATGCGGCTGCGCACCGACCTGACGCGGGTGGCCGCGTCACGGCGCCTTCCGGGCTGGACGGAGTCGCTGGCGCGCGGTGACGTCGCGGCTCTGCGGCAGCTGGGGCACGCGCTGCACACGTACCACCTGGAGGCGCTCGCACCCTTCTGGCCGCGCATCCACGCCCAGATCGACGCCGACCGCATCATCCGGCTGCACAGCCTCCTGGACGGCGGGACCGATGGACTGCTCGCGGGTCTGGGGCCTCAACTGCGCTGGCGTCAGCCGGTGTTGGAGGTCGACTACCCCGTGGAGCAGGACCTGCGGCTCGACGGCAGGGGGCTCACCCTGCAGCCCTCCTTCTTCTGCTGGCCCACGCCCGTCACGCTCGCCGACGGCGAACTGCCCCCTGTCCTGGTGTATCCCATCGACCACGCGATGGACTGGGCCCAGCCCACGCCCGCCGACCGTCCGGCCGACGGCGCCCTGGGACCGCTCATCGGGCACACGCGCGCCGCCGTCCTCAAGGCGGTCCGCACCGGCTCGTCCACGGTCGAGCTCGCCCGTCTCCTCGCGGTCACCCACCCGGCGATAAGCCAGCACGTCAAAGTGCTGCGCGCGGCGGGCCTTGTGACCACGGTCCGCAGGGCGGGGCGGTCCCTCCACGTCGCCACGGCGGAAGGGCGCGCGCTGCTGCGCAGCAGCGGGTCGTAAGTCTGGGCTTTCATTCATTGCGTCTGGCATGGCCATGCAAGGAAGCTGACCGGGCTGTTGCACACGCATCCCCCCACCGCGTTGCGTCCCAGCCCTCTGTCCTGCGCGCGTTCAACGCGCGTCCACCTGAGAACTTCCGGGCACGGCACGAGGGACGCATCGACGATCCGATGAAGGAGTGGCGTTGCGCACTACTAGCACTACTAGCACTACTACTCGTATCCTGACCCGCCGCGCGGCCGTGGCCGTCTCGCTCGCCGTCGTCGGCACCCTCTGTGCCGTGCCCGGCGTCGTGCAGGCCGCCGAGGCCCCCACGGCCATTGCGGCGTCCTCCGGGCACGGCCTGAAGTGGTTCCAGGAGCGCCACGGTCTGCCCCGGACCGGCTCGGTCGACGGAGCGACCGCCAGAGCCCTGCGACAGGCCCCCGATGCCGAACTGCACAAGGCCTTCCGGACCGCGGCCGACCTCGGGCCCGAGGAACTCGCCAACGCGCGCACCGTCATCGGTGTCGGCAAGGGTGCGCAGATTCCCGAACAGGGCCTGGTCATCGCGCTGATGACAGCAATGCAGGAGTCGAAGTTCGTCAACTACCTGACGCCGGTCGACCACGACTCCCTGGGCATCTTCCAGCAGCGCCCCAGCACCGGCTGGGGCACTCCCGAGCAGATCACCGACGTCGCCACCTCGTCCAAGTCCTTCTACGGAGTGGCCCCCTTCGGCAGCAACCCGGGGCTGATCCAGATCGACGGCTGGCAGACGATGCCCCCGGGCGACGTCTGCCAGGCCGTCCAGGTGTCGGCCTATCCCGACCGCTACGCCCAGTGGGAGCAGTTCGCCCGCGACCTGCTCGCCCAGGAAGGGCCCTCGGTCCCGCCGATCCCCTGACCCCAGGCGCCGGTCCTCGCATCTCGCACGCCCCTGCACGCCTCGCCCCTCACCCCCCACCCCAGGAGCCCGTATGCGCAAGAGACTTGTCTCCACAGCGATCGCCGTAGCCGCGGTGGGCGCCCTCGTCACCCCGGCCGCCGCCCAGGCGGAACCCGCGCACCCGCGGAGCGTGTCCGTGCTCGGCCACGGCTCGAAGGCCGGTACCGCGGTCGTCAGCGGACAGAACGAACCCGGCACCCGGCTGAGCGTCGGCGGTGCGCGGACCAAGAGCGCCCACACCCTCCCGGTCGACTACCAGGTCCAGGAGACCGGCTACTGGTGCGGACCCGCCGCCACCCGCATCGCCCTGTCCGCGCGGATCGCCCCGCCGAGCCAGGGCGCCCTTGCCGCGCAGCTCGGCACCACCGAGGCGGGCACCGACCACATCAGTCAGGTGACCGGCGTGCTCAACGCCAACCTCGGCACGGGCTGGTACGAGACCAAGGAGATGCCGAACGACCCGCCCACCCAGGCCCAGAAGGACCTGTTGTGGAACGACATCGTCCTGGACATCGACAACAACTACCCGCTGGTGGCCAACATCGTGGCCCCGCCCGGCAATCAGCCGCCCGGCTACCCGTCGGACCAGACGATCTACCACTACTTCACCGTCATCGGCTACGACGACGCGAACCGCACCGTCCTCATCGCCGACCCCGCCTCCTTCGGCGGCAATCAGATCTACTGGCTCTCCTTCGACCAGCTCGCCACCCTGATCCCGCCGAAGGGCTACGCGGCCTGAGCCGGAGCCCCGGGACACCAGCGGTGGCCGTGGGTGGCGCCGCACGACCACGTACGCCACCCACGGCCCGCACGGTCGCCGTTCCGGGGGCAACGACGACAGCCTCAGCGGCACCGACTCCGCTGAGGCCGAACAGGAGGCAGGGTCCGGGCGATCCCGCCGACCTCAGGGTCATATGGAGCTACCCCTTGCTTCCGCCCGAACCGGGTGCGCGGATGCACCCGGTTCCCGGAATTTCTCAGCGGCCGTCCCGCACGTCCTCCAGGCGGAGACGCAGACTGCGGATACCGCGCCGGGCATGGCTCTTGACCGTGCCGAGCGGCCACCCGGTGCGTTCGGAGATCTGCGGATGCGTGAGGTCCTCGTAGTACGCCAGACGCAGTACCGTCCGCTGCGGCATGGGGAGTCTCGCCAACTCGACCGTCATCAGCGCCCGGTCGACCGTCGGGTCCATCCCCTCCTGGGCTCGGTGGTTCATGACGGCGTACTGCTCCCCGGCTCCCTCGACGAGCGCCGCCCTGCGGGTGCGCGCCGCCAGTGCGTCCGCGACCCTGTGCCGCGTGATGCCGATCAACCAGGCCGCCAGGCTGCCCAGTTCGGGGCGGTAGCAGGACCGGCCGCGCCAGGCGGCGAGGAACACCTGCTGGGTGATGTCCTCCGCCTCACGGCTGTCACCGAGCGCGCGCTGGGCCAGGGCATGCACAAGAGGCCCCCACCGGCGGTACACCGCCGTGAGGCTCGCTTCGTCTCCGTCGGCAAGGCCCCTGGCCAGATCTGTGGTCCGCTCCCCGGAGGGGGCCCGCACCGGCTGTTGCACCAGTGTGCTCATCGACGCTTCGTCAGCTCCTCGTGGTGATCACAATCGCCGTACGACCGAACGGAAAAGGGCAGTCTCGTGGTGGCCGCGGCCGCGATCCGGTCATCCTGGAAACAGTTGCTCGCGGGCGGCAACTCGCATCGGTTGTGCGTCGTATCGTGGCCGGATGAGCGAGGGGCAACACCGCGGTCAGGACAGCGAGTCTGCAGGTACAGGCGTGACGACGGGTGCCCTGGCGCGACGCCTCGGGGTGTCACCGACGACGTTGCGCACATGGGACCGCAGGTACGGCCTGGGCCCCGCCCGGCGCGATCCCGGTCACCACCGGCGCTGGTCCGAGCGGGACATCGCCATGGTGGAGGAGATGGGCCGCCTCACCACCGCGGGGGTGCCGCCGGCTGAGGCAGCCCACCAGGCGCTCAAGCTGCTCGACCCCGAGGGCGCCTCCCGGCGCGCCCCCGAACCGGCCGCCGTGCCGCGGCAGCGGGGGCCCGCACGCGCCGCTCCGGTGCCGTCACCCGACACGTTCGTCCGCCGACGGCGGGGCCTGTCGCGCGCCGCCGTACGGCTCGACGCCCCGACCATGCAGGACCTGCTGACCGACGCGGTGGAGAGCCACAGTCTGGTCACCGCGTGGCAGGAGGTGATGGTGCCGACGCTGCACGCTGTGGGCCGCAGGTGGGAAGAGGCGGGCGACCGTTATGTGGAGGTCGAGCACCTGCTGTCCTGGCACGTCTCCCGCACCCTGCACCGCAGCGCCACCGCACCGGTCGCCCCCGTCCCGCCGAGCTCCCCTGCCGCGAGCGCACCCCTCGTCCTGGCCTGCGTGCCGGGTGAACAGCACTCCCTTCCGCTGGAGGCGCTGAGCGCGGCGCTGGGCGAACTCGGCGTGCCGCAGCGGATGTTCGGCGCGGCGGTGCCGGTCGAGGCGGTGTCGTCGGCCGTGCGCAGGACGGGCCCGGCCGTCGTCGTCCTGTGGGCACAGGCCCGCTCCACCGCGAGCGTCCCGCTGGCCCGGCACATCGCCGACACGCGCTGGGGGGTACGGGGCGCCCGGGGCCGTTCCGTGGTCATGCTGGGCGGCCCCGGCTGGGCGGGCCCCGCGGTGCGCGGTGCGCTGCGGCCCACCAGCCTGCGCGAAGCGCTGGCCCAGATCAGCCGGGTGCGCGGAGAGGGTGCGCCCGCTTGATGCCGCCCTGGCCGGAGTGAAGGCCGGAAGTCTCTGTTTGGCCCCTTTCGGGCAGGGCACCCGGTGCGTTGGAGGTTGATCATCCCCTCCCGTTATTTGAATCCCTGCCTTTCAGGGAAAGCCAATTGAGGAGTTCTCGATGAGCAACGAAATCTGGAGCTACGGCCCCACCGCCGGGCACGGCCCGGACAACGACCTGACGGGCTACAAGGTCGAGGCCGCGGACGGGCACATCGGCAAGGTCGACAAGCACTCGAGCGAGGTCGCCAACCAGTACATCGTCGTCGACACCGGAGTGTGGATCTTCGGCAAGGAGGTGCTGCTGCCCGCAAGCACCGTCACCGCCATCGACCACGAAGAGCGGAAGATCCTGGTCTCGCGCACCAAGGAGCAGATCAAGAACGCGCCCGAGTTCGACAAGGAGAAGCACCTGGGCGACCCCGCCTACCGCGATCAGCTCGGCGGCTACTACAGCGGTCCGGGCCACTGATCCGCGCGCAGGCGTGACCAGGCCGGTGCACTCAATGCTGCACTGATACCGATGGCGTCCGAGGCACGAGGTGCCTCGGACGCCATCCGGCATTCCGGCTCGTCAGGCCTCGCGGCCACTACCCCGCCGAGGTGACGCCGGAGGCGATGGCTCGCGCGCACTCCAAGGACTCGGTGTGCGTCGTGTCCACCTCCATGTCGTAGAGCACGCCGCGGTGGACCAGTTCCGCCTGGGACGCGGCCATTCCGGCGACCCGGTCGCCCCGTGCCGTCTCCCGGCCCGCGGCCACGGTGCTGTCACAGCGGACACCGACCCACAGCACCCCCAGATCACCGAGGGACTTCTGCCACCGCTCCTGCGACGCCGGTCCGCCGAGGAAGACCTCGTCGACGATGACCCGGGCTCCGGCGCGGGCCATGGCCGCGATCCCCTCGATCCACGCCGCCTCCAGCGTCCGGAACTCCGGGCCGACGCTCACCGAGCCGTCCTCGGCGAAGTCGATTCCCTCCGACGCGCTCTGCATGGACGCGGGCATCGCGTCGACCAGCGTGTCGCATCCGAAAGCCAGCCACGGATCCGGCAGCACCGCCTGCAGGCAGCGCGCGATGCCGGACTTCCCCGAGCTGGAACCACCATTGAGAACGATCACTTGAGTCGTCACCGCGCCACAGTAGGAGCATCGGCGCGCCACGGGAAACGGATATCGGCGGGTCAGCCCGTTCCGTCGTACGGGCTGATGCGGCGGTACGCGGCGCGTGCGTGAAGGACGCGCCCCGCCGTCGTGCCGATGAGGGCCGCGGCCAGCAGGCAGGCCATCCACTCGGGATCCCGGTGCCCGGCCCAGGAGATCTCCCCGATGGGGTGGGCGGCGAAGAAGTTCAGGAGCATCCAGCACAACAGGGCCGTCCCCGGTGCCGCGACGTACCGGCCCCGCACTCCGAGCAGCGCGGCAAGGACCGAGAGGGCCGCGAGCGCGAGCCCCGTGCGGTCGAGCGCCCCGAGCAGATCGAGCACCGTCACCAGGGCGAAGGCGCCCGCGTACGCGCCTGTCCAGATGAAGGGCGTGGCCACAGGTTCGGGAACGACCCGCACGCCCTTGGCGATGTATCGCCACTCCACCACCGTCGATTCCTCCCCACCGCCGGTCCGCCGGGGCGCCGCTGCCCCGGGGACGTCCGTGACCGGCGCCTCCCGCAAGGAGACCGACGCGCCGGAGATCGGGCACGGGGCGTGGTCTCGGGCAGATTGTCGCACCACATCAGGGGCACGCTGTCCGGCCAGGTGCGAGCTCCCACGCCTGCCCCTTCGTGCGCGGACCGTGCACACGGGCTCCGGGGTGGTCTCCGAGGTGGCGTCCGGAGTGGTCTCCGGCGCGGTCCCGCCTCTCGTCGTGCCCACGTCATAATTCCCGGATGGACCTCGCTTCAACTCCCGAGTCATCCACGCCGCGACGGCGCGCCCGCATCGTCGTCGTAGGAGCCGGACCGGCGGGGCTCACCGTCGCCAACATCCTGCGTGCCGCCTCCGTCGACTGCGTGGTCGTGGAGTCGGAGAGCAGAGAGTTCATCGAACAGCGGCCCCGCGCGGGCTTCATCGAGGAGTGGGCGGTGCGCGCCCTGGAGGAGCGGGGCCTCGCCGACCGTCTCCTCGCACACGCGCAGACCCACAGTGAATGCGAGTTCCGGTGGGCGGGGGAGCGTCACCGGTTCTCGTACGGCGAGCTGTCCGGCCACCGCCACTTCGTCTACCCGCAGCCCCTCCTGGTGACCGACCTGGTGCGTGCCTACGCCGACCGCGCGGGCGGCGACATCCGATTCGGCGTACGCGACGTGGAACTGCACGGCGTCGACACCGACCGCCCCTCGGTGTCGTACACGGACCCGGAGACGGGCGAGCGCGTGCGCATCGACTGCGACGCGATCGCGGGCTGCGACGGCGCGCGTGGCGTGACGCGCGGCTACGTGGGTGCGGAGCGGGCCATCGTCGCCCGGCACGACTACGGCATCGGCTGGCTCGCTCTCCTCGCCGAGGCCCCGCCGTCATCGGACTGCGTGGTCTTCGGCCTCCATCCGCGCGGATTCGCCGCCCACATGGCCCGAAGCCCCGAGGTCACCCGCTACTACCTCGAGTGCCCGCCCGGCGACGACCCCGGGAACTGGCCGCACGCGCGTGTCTGGTCCGAGCTGCACGCCCGCCTCTCGGTGGCGGGGGCGCCGCCGCTCACCGAGGGGCGACTGATCGAGAAACGCGTCCTCGACATGCACAACTACGTCGTGGAGCCCATGTCCCACGGGCGGCTGTATCTCGCGGGCGACGCCGCCCACCTCGCCGCCCCGATCGCCGCGAAGGGCATGAACCTGGCGCTGCACGACGCGCTGCTGCTCGGCGACGCGCTCGTCGCCTACTGCGCACAAGGCGACGACGCCGAGCTGAACGGCTACTCGGAGGCCTGTCTGCCGCGGGTGTGGCAGTACCAGGAGTTCTCCCAGTGGCTCTCGGAACTGCTGCACGGGGCGTCGTCCGGTGACCCGTTCAAGGCGGGCACCGCGGCCGCCCGGCTGCGCAGGATCCTCCGCTCGCCGGCCGCCGCGGCCGCGTTCGCCGAGCTCTACATCGGGAAGGGCGACGGCAACTGAGGCTCGGCGTCGCGGGGGAGGTGTTCGCGCAGCGTGGCGGCGAACTCCTCGGCCCGCGCCAACTGCGTACGCAGGTCACGTACCCGCTGCTGCGTGGCCTGCTCGAAGCCGCGCATCCGCTCCACGAGTTCCTCGCGCTGCTCGGCCGTCAGCTCGTCCCCGGAGTCCAGACGGTCGGTGGTGGCGAGAAGATCGCGCATCGCGTCCAGCGTGAAGCCGAGTGGCTTCATGCGGCGGATGACCATCAGACGGGCGACGTCGGCCTCGGTGTAGAGGCGGAAACCGCCCTGGGAACGGGCGGACGGGATGACCAGGCCGGTGTCCTCGTAATGGCGGATGGTGCGCAGCGACAGCTCGGTCCGTGCGGCGACCTCACCGATCTGCATGTGCTCGCTGCCCACGCGGCTGCCTTCCTTGTCGTTCGTTGCTTGCTCGTCGCTCGTTGCTCGTCGCGGCCCTGGCGGACCGTCTTCGATCTCTACCGTAACGTTAGGGTAGGGTCTGCGGGTGCCGGGATCGGCTCGCGTGCCGCCCCCGCTCCATGGTGCGGGACACCTTCCGCGACCTCAGCCGTGTCGCAGCCGTCGATCACAGCGCTTCCGGCCCCTTTCCGCACGCCCAGGGTGATGCCAGGCGCTGCCCGAGCACGACAGGTTCCTCTCTTGTCCACGTCCGCACCGTCCCCGGCCGCCCGGCTGCGTGGCCTGCGCCCCGACTGGCTGTCCGACCCGAAGGTCTGGCGCACCGAGGTGCTCGCCGGTCTGGTGGTCGCGCTCGCGCTCATCCCCGAGGCGATCTCGTTCTCCATCATCGCCGGGGTCGACCCCGCGATCGGTCTGTTCGCGTCCTTCACCATGGCCGTGACCATCTCCGTCGTCGGCGGCCGCCGCGCGATGATCTCGGCGGCGACCGGCGCCGTGGCGCTGGTCATCGCGCCGCTGAACCGCGAGCACGGCTTCGGATATCTCGTCGCGGCCGTGATCCTGGCCGGTGTCTTCCAGATCGCGCTCGGCGCGCTCGGCGTGGCCAAGCTGATGCGGTTCGTGCCCCGCAGCGTGATGGTCGGCTTCGTGAACTCCCTCGCCATCCTGATCTTCATGGCGCAGGTCCCCGAGATGCACGACGTGCCCTGGCCCGTCTACCCGCTGCTCGCGGCCGGTCTCGGCCTCATGGTGTTCTTCCCGAAGGTCACCAAGGTGATCCCGGCCCCTCTCGTCTCCATCGTCGTCCTCACCGCGATCACCGTGGCCGCCGGGATCGCGGTGCCGACCGTCGGCGACAAGGGCGAACTGCCGTCCTCCCTGCCGGTGCCCGGCCTGCCCGATGTGCCCTTCACCATGGACACGTTGACGACCGTCGCGCCCTACGCGCTCGCCATGGCGCTGGTCGGCCTGATGGAGTCCCTGATGACCGCCAAGCTCGTCGACGACATCACCGACACCCGCTCCTCCAAGACCCGCGAGTCCATCGGTCAGGGCATCGCCAACATCGTCACCGGCTTCTTCGGCGGCATGGGCGGCTGCGCCATGATCGGCCAGACGATGATCAACGTGAAGGTGTCAGGCGCCCGCACCCGCCTGTCCACCTTCCTCGCGGGCGCCTTCCTGATGGTCCTGTGCATCGTCTTCGGACCCGTCGTCTCCGACATCCCGATGGCCGCCCTGGTCGCCGTGATGGTGATGGTCTGCTTCGCGACCTTCGACTGGCACTCCATCGCGCCCAAGACGCTCCGGCGGCTGCCCGCAGGCGAGATCACGGTCATGGTCGTCACCGTGGCGTGCGTGGTCGCCACGCACAACCTCGCCGTCGGCGTGGTCGCGGGATCCGTCACGGCGATGGTCATCTTCGCCAAGCGCGTCGCCCACGTCGCCGAGGTCACCGCCGTCACCGACCATGCCGGCGGCAGCGTGACGTACTCCGTCACCGGCGAGCTGTTCTTCGCCTCCGCCAACGACCTCGTCGGACGGTTCGACTACGCGGGCGACCCCGACCAGGTCGTCGTCGACCTGACCGCCGCCCACATCTGGGACGCCTCCTCCGTCGCAGCCCTGGACGCGATCGAGACCAAGTACGCCCAGCGCGGCAAGACGGTGGAGATCATCGGCCTGAACAAGCCGAGCGCCCAGATCCACGAGAAGCTCAGCGGCGAACTCACCGGCGGCCACTGACCGCCCCTGAGGTCGCGTCAGCCGGCGGCCAAGGCGGCCTCGAGTTCGCGGACGATCGGGAGCACCTTCTTGCCGAAGTTGACCGCGCGCAGCGCCCGGATGAACTCCTCCGAGCGGCGGCCGACGCCTGGAGATCGACCTCGCCGTCGTGGCGGTCGCCGTCGGCTGATGGTCAATGCAGGGGCAGGACGGGGAAGGTGTGGTCCTGCCAGATCCTGCGGGAGGACTCCTCCGGGTACGTGGTGACAGCAGGCCGCGTGTCGAAGAGCTGCACGAGGCGTTGCCCGCTGTCGTACGCGGGCCAGCCGGGGTCGCCGTTGGCCGCGAACGACGTCCAGGCGGCGCGCATGCGGGCGGACAGCGCCTCTGCCTCCGGGGGCGGGCCCTCGCCGATCAGCGCGGCAGGCTGGCCGCGGTCCAGATTGCCGAAGACCAGGGGCACGTCGAGGCCGTGGCAGGCGCCGAGGATGCCGCCCATGCCCGGGGCGGGCCAGGTCAGTTCGTAGACGTGGGCGCGGCCACCGGCAGCGGTCTGGGCCTGGGCGAGGTGGAGGCTCGGCATGCGGAACAGGAAGTCGGACTGGACCAGTTCGTGCAACGCGTCCGGGCCCGCGGCCGGAAATCCGTCGCGGTAGCGGCGCGCGCCGTCCTGGCCGGGGCAGAAGACGCGCAGTGCGGTCTCCGCCTGCTCCCGCGTCACCTGGCCGAGCAGACCGTCGAGCGCGGTGAGCAGCCGCTGTTCGTCGCGGGTGTGGCCGACGAGGAGCTCGATGCCGCGTCCTGCGCCGTCGGCCAGCGCCTGCCAAGGAGTGACCGGCAGCGCATCGCCCTCGACGACGACCGGTGAGAACGCGATCGACCTGTGCGCCGGCTGCCCCCAACGCTGCGCCCACTGGCCCATCTTGGCGCCGACCGCGTCACCGGCCGCCGACAGCAGGGCCGGGTCCACCGCGGACAGGTCGGCCACCGTGGGCCTCAGCCCCAGCTCGGCGGCGCAGGCGGACGCGATGTCGGCGGCGAGCTCCGGCGAGAAGAACGTGCCCTGCGCACTCTGCGCGACGGCCCGGCCGAAGAGCCCGGCGGCACGCGGCATCGCGAGCAGCGCGGCGACCGATCCGGCGCCCGCCGACTGGCCGAAGACCGTGACGCGGGCCGGGTCGCCGCCAAAGGCCCGGATGTTGTCGCGCACCCACTCCAGAGCGGCGACCTGGTCGAGCAGCCCCCGGTTGGCGGGCGCCCCCTCGATCTGCCCGAACCCCTCAAGTCCCACCCGGTAGTTGAACGTCACCACGACGACGCCGCCCTCGCGTGCGAGGCGGCAGCCGTCGTACTCGGGAAGACCGGACATGCCGATCGTGTAGGCGCCGCCCTGGATCCACACCATCACCGGCAGCCCCGCGCCCGGGTCCGCGCCCGAGCCCGGCTCGGGTGACCAGACATTCACCGTCAGCCAGTCGTCGCCCGGCACTTCCTGCGCCAGCGCGTCCATCCCGAAGTGGCCGCCCTGAGGGGGCGGCGGTCCGTAGGATCGCGCCGCCCGCACGCCGTCCCATCCCCCAACCGGGCGCGGGGCGGCGAAACGCAGGGCGCCGACCGGCGGCTCGGCGAAGGGGATGCCACGGAAGACCGCCACCCCCGCCTCCCGCATGCCGCGCAGCGCTCCGGCCACCGCGCGGACCTCGGGGCCGGGCCCGGACGGCTCCGACGCGGCATCGGTCATCACAACTCCCTCTGTGGCCGGGCGGGAACGCGATCACAGGCTTCCCGCAGACACGGCAGCGGACACGGTCCCGGACACGGGGGAGCATCCCGCCGCGTCCGGACGCCGCGCCAGCGATTTACGGACGGGCGGGGCGTCCGTGCATCCGCGTGACGCGCGTGATGAACTTGGGGCATGGCTGTGAAGACGCCTCTGTTCGGGCCCGCATGAACCCGCTCGACGAGCTGGACGCGCGTATCGCGGGGTGCGGCGCCTGCCCGCGCCTCGTCGCGTGGCGGGAGGAGGTGGGGCGGGTCAAACGGGCCGCATACCAGGACTGGACGTACTGGGCCCGGCCCGTGCCCGGATTCGGTCCCGCCGACGCCTCGATGCTCGTCATCGGGCTCGCGCCCGCGGCGCACGGAGGGAACAGGACGGGCCGGATGTTCACGGGGGACCGTTCCGGAGACGTCCTGTACAAGGCGATGTACGAACTGGGTCTTGCCTCGGGCCCGCTGGCGGTGTCCCTGGACGACGGCCTGACATTGCGCGGTGTGCGCGTGACGTCGCCGGTGCACTGCGCCCCGCCCGACAACAAGCCGACCCCGGGTGAGCGGGACACGTGCAGGCCCTGGCTCGTGCGGGAGCTTGAGTTGCTGGGGCCGCGGCTGCGCTCAGTGGTGATCCTGGGGGCGTTCGGGTGGCAGGCGGCGCTGCCGGCGTTCGCGGCGGCGGGGTGGCGCCTGCCGAAGCCGCGGCCGCGGTTCGCGCACGGCACGCGGGTGACGCTGGAGCGCGAGAGCGCGCCGGGAACTGGAGACCCCTCGACGCCCGCCGCCCCCGGGGAATCCGGCGGACCGGCCCCGGGCCCGGTCACCCTTTACGGCTGCTTCCACGTCAGCCAGCGCAACACGTTCACGGGCCGGCTGACTCCGGACATGCTCAAGGACGTCCTGCGGGAGGCCGCGGGCGATGCGGACATCCCGCCGTACGCGCCGTAATCGCCGTACGCGCCGTACGCGCCGTAATCGCCGTACGCGCCGGAGAGCGGGCAGCGGTGAGTGGCGAAGCCCCGGCCGACGCGACGGGCACGCCCGAAGCCCCCGCACGCGAACGGGCGGGGGCTTCGGCGGAGTCGGTCAGGTGTCGCGGCGCTTGAGGGACTCCTGGGCGCGGTCGCGGGCGTCGCCCATTGCCTTCTTGGCCTCGCCCTTCGCCTGGTCCATCTTGCCCTCGGCCTGTTTGCCGCGGTCACCCGTGACCTTGCCGGTCATCTCCTTGGCCTTGCCCTTCATCTTGTCCATGCCGCCCTTGTCAGCCATGACCACTCCTTTGTCGGTACAGCGCCCACCGGTCTTCACACACGGTGTGGGCCTCTGCGTTCAACGTAAGCGGGACATGGAGACCCCGCCCGTCCAGCCGTCACACACCGTCACGGCGCACGGCGTGGCGGGAGTCAGTCCAGGCAGAACTCGTTGCCCTCGGGGTCGGTCATCACGATGTAGCCGCTGCTCAGCGGGGGAGCGGGCTCGTCGCGGCGTACCCGCTCGGCCCCCAGGGCGACCAGGCGGGCACACTCGGCCTCCAGCGCGGCCATCCGCTCCTCTCCCTCGAGCCCGGGAGCCGCGCGGACGTCGAGGTGCACGCGGTTCTTGGCGACCTTGTCCTCCGGCACCTGCTGGAAGAAGACGCGCGGTCCGTGCCCGGACGGGTCCTCGATGGCCGATTTCGCGTTGCGCTGGTCCTCCGGTACTCCGATCCGCGCGAGGAAGTCGTCCCACGCCGCCAGCGCGTCGGCGCCCTCGGGCAGGTCGACACCGGGCGGGCCGGGGATGACGTAGCCGAGTACGTCGCTCCAGAAGGACGACAGTGCCCGCGGGTCGTGGGCGTCGAAGGTGATCTGGATGTCGCGGCTCATCGGACTGCTCCGTTCGTAGCGGGATGCGTGTGCGGGTAGAGGTCGCGCAGCGGACACACCTCGGACGGAGGTGGTGGATCAACACGTCGAGCTGGGTCCCGGGCTGTTCGAGCGCGGTGGCCGCGCTGTCGGCATGATCCCAGCTCTCGTACGACGCCGCCGCAGTCGAGTCCGTCCGCGTTCATGGAGCCACCGTGACACCCCTGGCGGACAGGATCGGTCCGCCATCTCTGGCAGGGTGGGCGCCATGGACGGGGTGCGCGACGACGAGCTGGGTACGACAGAGCGGGTGCTCACGCTGCTCGGGCTGCTGCAGCGGCGCCGGGTCTGGACCGGCCCCGAGCTCGCCGAACGGCTCGGGGTCACGCCTCGCACCGTGCGGCGCGACGTCGAGCGGCTGCGCACGCTCGGCTATCCGGTGCACGCGGGCCAGGGTGTCGGCGGCGGCTACCGGCTCGGCCCGGGGCAGGAGCTGCCGCCGCTGCTCCTCGACGACCAGGAGGCGATCGCCACCGCGGTCTCGCTGCTCGCCGGTGCGGGAGGCGCGGTCGCCGGTGCGGGCGACGCCGCACTCCAGGCGCTGGCCAAGCTCGACCAGGTGCTGCCCGCCCGGCTGCGGCACGAGGTGCGCGCGCTCTCCGGCTCGGTGGAGTTCTTCGGCCAAGGCCGCACGCCCGTCGACCCCGAGGTGCTCATGAAGCTGGCCAGGGCCTGCCGCGACGAGGTGGAGGCCGGCTTCGACTACCCCTCCGGGGGCGAGGTGCGACGCCGACGTGTCGAGCCCTACCGCCTGGTCGCCTCCGACCGGCGCTGGTACCTCCTCGCCTACGACCTCGATCGCGACGACTGGCGCACCTTCCGCGTCGACCGGATGACCGACGCGTCCGCGCGGACCTGGCGCTTTCGCCCGCGCGAGGCGCCCGACGCCGCGACGTACGTGCAGGAGGGCGTGGCGAGCCGGGTCTACTCCCACCAGGCGCGCTTCCTCGTGCACGCGCCGGCCGAGACGGTACGCGCACAGATCCCGGCGTCGGCGGCCGTCGTACGACCGCGGGGGAGCGGGCGCTGCGAGGTGCTCAGCGGGGCCGAACGCCTCGACGCCGTGCTGATGCACGTGCTCCTGCTGGGGCACGCCTTCGAGGTGCTCGACCCTCCGGAGCTGGGGGAGCGCTGCCGCGAACTGGCGGAGAGACTGCTGTCGGCCGGAGCGCCGCCTGCCCCGGTGGCGGACACGCAACAGCCTTGACCGGGAGAGCGAGTCGCGGCGCTTTGTCTCTCTCGGGCGGCCACACATCGGATGACTGGCTAGTCCCGGCGGGGCGTTGGCGGCGTACGAGCATGCGGTGAAGCCAGGTGGTTTGCATTCATCGGAGTATTGACCCGGGATTTGATGCCCCGTTAGCGTCCCCGGCAAGCCCGCCCACGACAAGGAGCGACACCTCATGAGCCCGGCCGCCGCCCCCGACACGACCTGGTTCACCACCGACCGGTTCGGCATGTTCGTCCACTGGGGCCTGTACTCCCTGGCCGCCCGGCACGAGTGGGTCAAGACCCGGGAGAAGCAGTCCGACGAGCAGTACCAGGTCTACTTCGACCACTTCGACCCCGACCGCTACGACCCGGTCCAGTGGGCGAGGACGGCCAAGGCGGCCGGCATGCGGTACGTCGTCCTGACCACCAAGCACCACGACGGCTTCTGCCTGTGGGACAGCGCCCTCACCGACTACAAGGTCACCAACACCCCGTACGGCCGCGACCTCGTCGAGCCGTTCGTCGAGGCGTGCCGCGCCGAGGGACTCAAGGTCGGCTTCTACTACTCACTGATCGACTGGCACCACCCGTCCTTCCCCGTGGACGGCACCCACCCGCAGCGCGACGACGAGGAGTTCAAGGCCGCCACCGCCGACCGCGACATCCGCGACTACCGGCGCTACCTGCACGGCCAGGTCCGCGAGCTGCTCACGGACTTCGGACGCGTCGACTACCTCTTCTTCGACTTCTCGTACGCGGGCGGCCACTGGTGGGGCGGCAAGGGCCCCGACGACTGGGACTCACCGAAACTCCTCGAGATGATTCGCGAACTCCAGCCGCACGTCCTCGTCAACGACAGGACCGGCCTTCCCGGCGACTTCGTCACCCCCGAGCAGTACCAGCCCGCGGGACCGATGACCAAGGACGGGCGGCCCGTGGTCTGGGAGGCGTGTCAGACGCTCAACGGCAGCTGGGGCTACGACCGCGACAACCTCGACCACAAGAGCGCCGACCTGCTGATCCGCATGCTCGTCGACGGCGTGTCCAAGGGCGGCAACCTGCTGCTCAACGTCGGCCCCACCGGCCGCGGAGACCTCGACCCGCGCGCCGTCGCCGTACTCGGCGACCTCGGCCGGTGGACGGACCTGCACGAACGGTCGGTCCGCGGCTGCGGCCCGTCCCCGTACACCGCCCCCGCCGACTGCCGCTACACCCAGCGCGGCGACCGCCTCTACGTCCACCTGTTCGCCTGGCCGCTGCGCCATCTGCATCTGCCGGGGCTCGCCGGCCGGGTGCGCTACGCCCAACTCCTGGGCGACGCCTCCGAGATCACCCGCATCGAGATCGCCCCCGGCGAACCCGCGCTCAGCACCGAGCTGGGCGGGCAGCCTGCAGGCACCCTCACCCTCCAACTCCCGGTCCAGCGGCCCGACACACCCGTACCCGTCATCGAGCTGTACCTGGACACCCCGGCCACCGGCTGAAGCCGTACCCGGATCCAAAAGTCGTCGGTGAACGCGACTCTCGTCTCACCCGTATCTAGGGCCGAACATGTCTCCGGCTTCGGCCGGTGGTCGAATTCGGCATCCGCACAGGAGGCGACGAGTTGAGGCACAAGCGAATACCCAAGCGAAAGGCCGTTCTGGCCGGGGCGGCGGTGATGGGCATGGTCGCGACGGCCGTCCTGCTGCAGCAGGCCAACGCCTCGCAGTCCGGGACGGAGAGCGCCTCAGAGTCCGCTGCCAAGAGGCTCAGCGCGGCATCGGCGACGAAGCTCGTCCAGCCGCTGGCATCGCAGCTCGGCGATGCCTACGGCGGGGCGTACTACGACGAGAACAAGCAGCAGCTCGTCGTGAACGTCGTGGGCGACAACAACGCGGTGAACGTCCAGGTGAAGAGAGCTGGAGCGGTGGCGCGGAGCGTCGACAACAGCACGGGTGAACTGGGCGCGGCCACGAAGACGCTGGCCAACCGGGCCACCATGGCGGGCACCGCGTGGGCCACGGACCCCCGGACCAACCAGATCGTGGTCACGGCCGACCGCACGGTCACCGGCGAACGCTGGGACAAGCTGGAGTCGACCGTCGATGCGCTCGGCTCAGGAATGGCCCGCATCCAGAAGTCCACGGGAGAGTTCAAGACCTTCGCCGAGGGCGGTGACGCCATCTTCGGCGGCGGCGCACGCTGCTCGCTCGGCTTCAACGTGACGACCCAGGACGGCAGCCCCGGCTTCCTCACCGCGGGACACTGCGGGGTGGCCGCCGAGAGCTGGTCGGACGCCCAGGACGGCGCGGCCATCGGTACGGTCCAGGCCGCGACGTTCCCGGGGGACGGTGACTTCGCGCTTGTCACGTACGACGACCCGGCCACCGAGGCCCCGAGCACGGTCAACACGGGCGACGGCCAGACCGTCGAGATCGCGCAGGCCGCCGAGGCGGCGGTCGGGCTCGAAGTGTCCCGCATGGGCAGCACCACAGGCCTCCAGGACGGTGTGGTCACCGGCCTCAACGCCACGGTGAACTATCCGGAAGGCACGGTCAGCGGCCTCATCCAGACCGATGTCTGTGCCGAACCGGGAGACAGCGGGGGCGCGTTGTTCACCGCTGACGGGAGCGCGATCGGCCTCACGTCGGGCGGCAGCGGCGACTGCACGGCGGGCGGCGAGACGTTCTTCCAGCCCGTTACCACCGCGCTGGAAGCGGTCGGCGCCGAGATCGGAGCCGGCGGCAACTGAGGTCCGCGCGGCACCTGAGGTTCGCGCGGCACCTCAGGTTCGCGCGGATTCCAGAGCGACCTTGGCCGGCCGACGGCGGTCGGCCGGCCAAGGACTCAGCTGTCCCGCACGGCGGTTCGGCGCCGCTCGGTGCGGTGGGCGAGCGCGTCGATGATGCGTTGCCATGCCGGTGACGCCTCGGAGATCCGGGCGGAGACCAGCTTGAGATATCCCGGTCGGCTGCCGTCCTGTTCGTGCTTGATCTCCCATGCGTCCAGGTCGTCGATGAGCCGGTCCAGACGTGGATCGTGCGGATTCCAGTCAACCGACTGATCACAGGCGAGAAACAGGCGCACCGTCTCGGGGTCGTCCAGACCGGCATTCTTGTCCCGTACCCGCTGTGGCATGACGTGCGGATCCAACGCCTGCATGAGGATCCACGAGTCGCGCTCAAGCAGCACTCTCCGTTCGCTGATCCCCAGACCGCGCATCCGGTCAAGGACGGCGACCACCTCGGGAGGCAGGACGAGCCTTTCGCCGCCGGCCAGTTCGGCGACCCTCCCGCGGTATTCGGTGAGCTGGTCGATCTTGCGCTGCAGTGCGGCGTCGATGTCGGTGATGGCCGCGGCGAACTCGGCCGGCTGCGCGTGCAGCAGCGCGTCGATACGGGCCAGCGGAACACCGGCGTCGGCGAGGGTCCTGATCCGGATGAGATCCACGGCCGCTTGCGCGCTGTAGCGGCGGTAGCCGGAGGCATCACGCTCGGGCTCCGGCAACAGGCCGATGTGGTGGTAATGGCGAACGGTGCGCACGGTCACCCCTGCGGTCGCCGCGAGTTGGCCGATCGTGAGCACCGTTCTCCTGAGATCTTCGTGAAGGGGGGTGGCGCCGAGCTTAGCGGCGGGCCGCCCGCTCGATGACGTCGCGGATCGCCTGGACCACGGCATCGGGGCGGTCGAAGCAGAGCCGGTGGTGGACGGTGTCCGAGAGGACGCGTTGTTCGCCGTACGACACCGAGCTCACCAGGGCCGCGTCCATGCGCGTGTGGCCGTCGTGCATCCCCCGCAGCGTCCGCTCCGACGTCAGTTCCTGCTGGGCGGGGTCGGTGCCGACCACGGTGAGGGCGACCACCGGGACGTCGGGAACGTTCGGCCCTGCCCGCAGCTCGGCGGCGAGTTCGGCCAGCCGGGTGCGCTCGGCGATGCCGACCCGGATCCACGCGTCGCTCACCTTGGCCTCGGTCAACGCCTGCCCGATGTCCTGCGGGTAGTCCGCGCGCAACTCGGCATACGTCGCGCGCAGGGCCGGCAGCATCTCGGCGAGCTGCTCCTGATCAGGTGCCATCCGCTCGACCGCGGCCAGGCTCGCCTCGGCGGGCATGAAGTCGTCCCAGTCACGGTGGAAGGCGTCCAACCAGACGAGACCGGCCACGTCCTGCGGGTACAGCTGCGCGAACCGATGCGCGTAGAAGCCGCCGAGGGAGTGCGGCACCAGCACGTACGGGGCGGGGATGTTCTGGGCGCGCAGCAGCTCACGCAGCTCCGTGGCCACCGCGGCGGCGGTGCGCGGCAGCGGGAGGGGATCGCTGTAGCCCGTGCCGCCGCGGTCGTACGTCACGGCGGTGGTGAACCGCGAAACGCCCTGCTGAACACCGAAATAGTCAAGGCCGACCGCGCCGGCGCCCGGCAGGAACACCACGGCGGGCCCGCCGCTGCCCGCCCGATGCACGAAAACACGGCGGCCCTCGATCTCCTGGAACCCTCCGACCGGCGGGGCGTGCCGAGCGGGGGAAGTGCTGTTGTTCGTCATGCGAGGAGGTTCCAACCCTGACGCAGGGTCAGGGTCAACCCCCTCCGTCACCGCACCCAGGACGCGGCTCAGAGCGGGGCAAGGATCATCAGGGCTTCGTCGCGATCGTCACCTGCGGCGAGCCGCAGGGCACCCGGCCACCGGCCGACCTCTTTCCAGCCGAGCCGCCCGTAGAAGCCCTCAAGGCCGACGCCACCGCGGGCGGCGAGGCGCAGCTGTTCCAGGCCCATCTCGTCCCTGGCCACCCTGCGGACTTCCTGCATGAGGGCACGGCCGACACCGCGCCCGCGAACGGCGGTGCGGGTCTGGACGTGGTGGACGGTTCCCCAGTGCGCGATCAGTTCGAAACAGTCGCGACGAACGTTGAGCCAGCCCGCGAGTTCCCCGTTCACGGTCGCCGTGAGGAGCCGACTGGTGTCAGGGGACAGCAGATCGACGAGGCGATCGAGAGACGGAGTCACCGTGCTGACGTCGACAGGGGGGAAGGGAAAACCGGCCGCGCCACCCGCATTGGTGACCTCGACCCAGCACTCGACGAGGGCACGCCGGAGTGGGGAGTCGATGTCGCCGGGCGACGAGAACTGCTGAAAGGCGAGGGCGGCGGCGGTCATCCCGAGATGATGGCACCCACCACTGACAGTCCCGCTGCCTGTCTGCCTGTCTGCCTGCCTGTCTGTCCGCCTGCCCGCCTGGTGAGTGACGTGCTCGGGGCTATCCGAGGTCGACGCCAAGGCCGACGTCGACGCCCGTCATGTCACAGGTCGCGTCCCACAACCGTGCCGCGGCGGTGGCGTCGGTGAGATGACTCCACACCGGTTCGCGCCGGGGCCTGCCGCGCAGGCCGAAGACGCGCGGTCCCCACAGCTCGCCTCCCCGCACCGCAGGGTCGAGCACGGCACGGACCGCGGGCCACGCGCCGGCATGCTTGCCCTGGAGGAGGAGCCCCGCCGGTGCCTTGAGGATCAGCGCGCCGGTGGTCCGCACGTGGACCGGCGGCCGTGACGGGGTGAGGGAGTCCAGCGCGCCGCCGGGGTGGACCACCACGCTGGTCACCGTGCTGCCGACGGCACGCAGGCGGCGGTCGAGTTCGAGGCCGAAGTACATCTGGGCCAGCTTGGAGCGTCCGTACGTGCGCTTGGGCCGGTAGTCCTCGCGGGACTCCAGGTCGTCCAGGTCCAGCCGCTCGGTCTTCGCCGCGAAGCTGCCCGTGGTCACGATCCGGGCCGCCGGTGCGGCCGACAGCAGCGGCATCAGGCAGTGAGTCAGTGCGAAGTGCCCCAGGTGGTTCGTGCCGAACATGAGCTCGTGACCGTCCCCGGTCTCCCTGCGCGGCGGGTCGTCGAGCGCGACACCGGCGTTGTGGACCACCGCGTCGAGGCGATCCACATCCAGTGCTTGCACGGCTGCTTCGAGCGAGGAGAGGTCCGCGAGGTCCAGCTGGACGGTCCGCACCTGTGCGCCGGGAACACGCGCGCGGATCGAGGCCCTCGCCACGTCGGCCTTCGCTGGATTCCGGCTGCCCAGCACGACCGTGGCTCCGGTGGTGGACAACTGCTCCGCGACGAAGTAGCCGATACCGGCATTGCCGCCGGTGACCAGGAAGATCCGGCCGTCGGCACGCGGCAGTCGTTCGACACTCCCGGGCGGGGTGGGGGACGTGGATGACATGGTGGCGGGTCTCCCTCGCGGTGAACGCGGCTGCCGCTGTGCAGCGGATCAGCTCGCCCCCCACACTTCCACCGGCCACCGACACATCGGCTACAGACCACCGCCAGTGCCGCCGAGCGACCGACATCCCGCCGACGCCAGGACGGGACACCTTCTACGCCCCCCCCCGAGGCAGCCGCGGCTCAACCGATCGAGAAGACGGCCCCCGGGGCGGCATGGTCGACGGGGCCGTCGAACCGGGTCGCTGCGCGGGCCACTGCCTGCCCCGGCGTGAGAGAGCGGCCCACATGCGTGACGATCAACCGTCCTGCGCGGGCGGCATCGGCCGTGTCACCGGCGTCCTCGGGCGTGTGATGGACCTGTTCGCCCTCCGAGGGCCGCTCCGCGCTGTCGGCCTCACACAGCAGTACGTCACACCCCTCGGCCAGCCGCGTGAGGTTGGCGCACGGCGCTGTGTCCCCGGAGTAGACCAACGAGCTCCCCGCGGCCTCGATGCGCAGCGCGAAGGCCGGCATGCCGTGCGCCACGGCCCGGCTGGTCAGCGTGAGCGCACCCACGCGCACCTGGTGTCCGTCGTACAACTCATGAACGTCGAAGGCCGCTTCGACCGGGCTGCGGGTCGCGGTGTTCGTGAGGAAATGGGCCAGCCGGCCGGCGATGCCCGGCGGTCCGTACAGGGGGATCGGCGCAGCGAGTCGTACGTCCGCGTAGAGCGCACCGTAGAAGGCGGTCAGCAAGTCCGCGCTGTGATCCGCGTGCAGATGAGAGATCCAGATCGCGTCCAACTCGTCGATCCGCACATGCCGTTGCAACTGCGCCAGCGTCCCACTGCCCGCATCCACCCACACCCGAGTGTCTCCGCGGGACACCAGGTATCCGGAGCACGGATTGTCCACGCTCGGATAGGGCGTCGCGGACCCCAGGACGGTGAGACGGAGAAGATCGCTGGTCATCCGGCGAGTTTAGAGAGCGTGGGCCACCGGTGCCGGCGGGCGTCCGGCCGCTCGCCGCGTTCACGTTCACCGCTGCCGCCACGCTCGCGGCAGCGGCGTTCACGTCCGTCGGGATGACCCGCGCCGCGCCGCCCCCCCCGCCCGCCTACAGATCCCCCACCCAGCTTCCGTGGAAGCCCAGCGGCACCCGGCCGGCGGCGGAGGGCAAGCGCCGTCCGCCGCCGGATGCCAGGGCTCAGGCCATGCTCGTGGCGCCGTCCAGGGACTCCCGGATGATGTCCGCGTGACCGGAGTGCTGAGCGGTCTCGGTGACGACGTGCATCAGCACCCGGCGGGCCGACCATCGCGCGCCGGACTCGAACCACGGGGCCTCCGGCAGCGGCCAGGAGACGTCCAAGTCGGGGAGAGTGGCGACCAGTTCGTCGGTACGGCGAGCCACGTCGGCGTAGTCGGCCAGGACGCCCGCCAGCGTCTCGCTCGGCAGCATCTGGAACTCGTCGTTGTGCTGGGCCCAGTCGGCCTCGGTCATGGATGTGAAGTCCTGCATGGTCGAAGGGCCGTTCAGGATGAAGTCCACCCAGGCCTGCTCGACCCCGGTGACGTGCTTGATCAGACCGCCGATGCACAGCTCGCTCGCGGTGGTTCGCAGGCCGGCCTGCTCGTCCGTGAGATCACGGGCGGTGAAGCGCAGGAAGTGCCGGTGCTTTCCCAGCGTCTCCAGCCATTCGGCGCGCTCGCCGGTGATGGCCGGGCCCTCGGCCAGGTCGCGGGTGGTCGGCTCGTTCGCAGTCATGGTCTCCGCCTTCCGGTGTTCTGCTCCGTCGTTCAAGGAAGACACTATGCGTCGTATAGGTCAGTTGCTGTCCTAGATGAGGCGCTGGGTGAAGAACGCTTCTCGTCGCACCCGTTGCCGGGGTGGCCCCGCTGGTTCTACGCTCGCCCGGTTCACATGAAGAACGCTGTTCACATCCATGGCTCATCATCTCTGCGACTGGAGTGTGTGATGCGCGCAAGATCCCGGGTACGGTTCGGCGCCTTGCTCACCGCGGCGGCAGCCCTCGCCTCCGTTCTGACGCCGGCCGCGAACGCCACCGCCCACGAGGGCGCCCCGCGAACCGCGGTGCTCGACGGCGAACGGCTCCAGCAGACCAAGCTCCGCCTGGACCAAGGAGATCCCGAACTGAAGCGTTCGGTAAGGGACTTGACGGGCCGCGCCGACGGCTGGCTCGACCAGGGTCCCTGGACGGTCGTCGACAAGCCGAAGCCCGCGCCCGGCGGCGACGTGCACGACTATCTGAGCCAGGCGCCCTACTGGTGGCCCACGCAGACACCGACCGCGGACAATCCGTGGGGCTGCCCGTACGAACAGCGGGACGGGCAGCGCAACCCCGAGGTCGATACCGGGACCGACCGCCAGGACGCGGAGAGGGTCTTCGACTCGACGTACGACCTCACGCTCGCCTGGTACTACACGGGCAAGAAGAAGTACGCCGAGAAGGCCGCGTCCGTCCTGCGCACCTGGTTCCTGGACCCGGCGACCAGGATGAACCCGAACCTGGACCACGCGCAGTTCATCCCCTGCAAGTTCGACGGCCGGGCCATCGGCATCATCGACTTCTCGCAGTCGTACACGAGCGTCGTGGACGCGATCGCGATCCTCGGCACGGGCGCACCCGGCTGGTCGAAGGGCGACCGCTCCGCGATGGGGGAGTGGAACAAGGACTTCCTCGGCTGGCTCGTCGACAGCGACTTCGGCAAGCAGGAGAGCGCCGCGCAGAACAACCACGGCACGTTCTACGACATGCAGGTAGCCGCCCTCGCCTACGCGACCGGCGACACGGCCCTGGCCCGCCGCACTGTCCTCGACGCCCGTGCCCGGCGCATCGACCCCCAGATCGCGGGCGACGGAAGCCAGCCGCAGGAGCTGGCCCGGACGCGGAGCTGGCACTACTCGACCTTCGACCTCGTCGCCTACACCCGGCTCGCCGCGATCGGCCGGAACGTGGGAGTGGACCTCTGGTCGCACCAAGGCCCCGACGGACAGAGCCTGTTCAAGGCCGTCGACTACCTCCTGCCCGCGGCCACGGGCGCGGCGCAGTGGCCGCACCCCGAGCTGGAGTTCCACCGGTTCGCGGCGAGCGACGTCGTGCACGCGGTGGCCGATGCCGGGGACGCCGCCGCGCGCAAGGCCGTCCCGAAGCTGGAGGCACCGCCCGGCGGGGACCTGTGGGCGCTGCGCCCCGCGGCCGAGCAGCTGGACTCGATCGCTGGCTGAGCGGCGGGCCCCCGGTTGGCGCGGGGGTTACCCCTACCTGGAGCTGGGCGGTTAGCGGGATCGTCCCGCAAGGTCACCGACGGAAATGCTGGGTCCGGCAAGTACCGCTGGGTTCCCCAAGATTCCGTAGGAGTTGGCTCGTGCGTGAGCAGGTATGGCAGACGTCGCGTTCTTCCGGGCGGCAGCAGGGCGGTCGGCGCAGAGCCGTGCCGGCCGCGGCCGCGGTGGCCGTCGGCGTCATGACGATGGGCGCCCTTTCGCCGACCGCGGCGTCCGCCACCGCCGGGCCGGACACCGTCCGGCAGGGCCTGAACGCGCTGGTGCGTTCCGACGGAGTGCCCGCAGCGCTGGCGAGCGTCAAGGACCGTGACGGCCGCACCCGCACCTACACCGCGGGGGTCGGCGACCTGGCCACCGGCGCGAAGGTGCCCAGGGACGGTCAGGTGCGGATCGGCAGCAACACCAAGACGTTCACCGCGGTGCTCGTGCTGCAACTGGTCGGGGAAGGGAAGATCGACCTGGACACGTCGATCGACACCTATCTGCCGGGACTCGTACGCGGAGAGGGGATCGACGGAAGCCGCATCTCCGTCCGCCACCTCCTGCAGCACACCAGCGGACTCCCCAACTACGTCAACTACCTCGGCGAGGACGTCCGGCACTACGAACCCCGCCAACTCCTGGACATAGCCCTCCAGCACAAGGCCCGCTTCGACCCCGGGGAGAAGTGGGAGTACAGCAACACGAACTACGTGCTTGCGGGCCTGCTCGTCGAGAAGATCACCGGCCGCCCCCTCGAAGAGGAGCTGGAGCGGCGCATCATCAAACCCATCGGGCTGCGCCACACCTACTTCCCCGCCCCCGGTGACGTGACCATCCGAGAGCCCCATCCCAAGGGCTACTACCAGGAAACGGCGGGCGCGCCTCTGCGCGACGGCACGGAACTTGACCCCTCCTGGGGCTGGGCGGCAGGCCAGATGATCTCCACCAACACCGACCTCAACCGCTTCTTCACGGCGCTCCTTTCCGGCCGCCTCCTGCCCAAGGCCCAGCTCGACGAGATGCGCACCACCGTCCCCGCCTCAGAGCCCTTCGCCTCGGGTGCCCGTTACGGACTGGGGCTCGTGAGCACGCCGCTGTCGTGCGGCGGTGTCTACTGGGGCCACGGCGGAAGCACCACGGGGTACGAGACCCGGGGCGGCGTCACCGGCAAGGGGCGCGCCGCCAACGTCGCGGTGACCACCCAGCCGAGCGACAAGGCCACCATGAAGCACGTCGAGAAGGTCGTGGACGAGGCCCTCTGCCGCTGAACCGCGCCATCGCTCCCCTCCCGTACCGCCGATCAACTCGGCGGTACGGGAGGGGAGAGGGAGATCCGCCGGGCCTCCGCACACCTCTTGAGTTGCCCGCAATGCTCGACCTAGGCTTACCGGGTCGTGAATGAAACGTTTCATTTACGTTGTGGGCACTCGGATTCATCATCCAAGGGACGTGTGATGAGCGAAGAGCGTGAGACGAGGCGCGGCAGTGCGTGGAACCGCCGGGCCTTTCTGAGGACTTCAGCGGCCGGTGCCGGAGTGGGCGTACTCGGGCTGAGCCAGGGCGTGGACACAGCCGCCGCGGAGGATCGAGGGGACCACCGGGAGGGGGCAGGGAAACTGAGAGTCGAACGCACCACCGTCGAGTACGCGACGACTCTCCTCGGTACGGACGCGGCCGAGCCGAGGCTGAGTTGGGAACTGTCGGCGCCGGGCCATGGCGCCCGGCAGAGCGCGTATCAGATCAGGGTCTCGCTCGGCTCGGGCGAGAAGAGCACCAAGGCGGTGTGGGACTCCGGCCGCGTCGCCTCCTCGCGGACGCTCGGAGTGCCGTACGGCGGGCCCGCGTTGAAACCCCGTACGCGCTACCACTGGCAGGTGCGGGTCTGGGACGCCGACGGACGGGCCTCCGCCTGGAGCACCTCGCGCTGGTGGGAGACCGCCCTTGCGAAGGACGCCTGGCAGGGGCACTGGATCGGCGCGGACGCCGCCCCGAAGGCGCCCGGCTTCGAGGGGGCGTCCTGGATCTGGTCGCCGGGCTCCACTGCGCAGGACGCCCCGGCGGGCGCGAGGTGGTTCCGGGGCGTACTCGAACTGCCCGAGGGGATCGAGGTGTCCGCCGCGCAGGTCGTGGCCACCGCCGACGACGACTTCACCCTCCACCTGGACGGCGAGGAAGTACTGCACGCCCCGGAGCAGACCGACGGCTGGCGCACCGCTCGTCTCGCCGATGTGACCGAGCGCGTACGAGGTGCGGGCCGGCGCGTGGTGGTCGCCGCTCGCGCGACGAACCGCGGCAGCGCCGCCGTCAACCCCGGTGGCCTGCTCGTGCGTCTGCTGGTGCAATCCGCGGGCGGAGCCCACGAGTTGGTCACCGGGGCGGGGTGGCGATGTGCGGAGTCGGAGCAAGAGGGCTGGCAGCGGGCCGACTTCGACGACAGCGGGTGGCCCGAGGCGGACGTGCTCGCGCCGTTCGGCGAAGGCCCCTGGGGCAGTGACGCCCAGGTCCCGGCGGCCGAGCAGCCCGCGCCGCTGCTGCGCCGCGAGTTCACCGTGCGCAAGCCCGTGACGCGAGCTCGCCTCTACATCAGCGGTCTGGCCTATTACGAGGCCCACATCAACGGTCGCAGGATCGGCCGCCAAGTGCTCGACCCGGGCTTCACGGACTACGAGGAGACGGTCCTCTACGCCGTGCACGACGTGACGGACCAGATCCGACGGGGCTCCAATGTCATCGGCGTCACGCTCGGCCGCGGCTTCTACGGCATGACGACACCCAACGTATGGAACTGGCACAAGCCGCCGTGGCACGGGGAACCCCAACTCATCGGCCAGCTCGAGATCGAGCACTCGGACGGCTCCCGCACCACCGTCGCGACGGACGGCTCATGGCGGATCGCGGAGGGCCCGACCCGGACCAACTCCCTCTACGCGGGGGAGACCTACGACGCCCGCGAGCGCCGGAAGGGCTGGACCGAGCCCGGCTTCGACGACGGCGACTGGCGGCGGCCCGCGCGGCAGGACCCGCCGAAGGGAGCGCTGCGCGCGCAGCCTCACGACGCGATCGAGGTCATCGACACCGTGCGGCCGGTGGCGGTGAAGGCGCACGGCGACGACTGGATCGTCGACATGGGGCGCACCCTGGCGGGGTGGACGCGACTGCGCGTGCGGGCCGAAGCCGGTACGACGGTGCGGCTCGCGCACGGCGAGAAACTCAAGGACGACGGAAGCGTGCACGCCGAGACGGGCCATGTGCCCGGCCGCTTCCAGACCGACGAGTACATCTGCGCGGGTGACGGGGCCGACGAGGTGTGGGAACCCCGCTTCTCGTACAAGGGCTTCCGCTATGTGCAGATCAGCGGGCTGCCCGGCAAGCCCGATCCGGACGACGTGACCGGCATCGTGGTCCACACACCCGTCGACGACACCGGCACCTTCACGTGCTCCGAGCCCTTCTACGAGCGGCTCGAACAGGCCATGCGGCGCACGATCCAGAACAATCTGCACGGCATCCCCACGGACACTCCGATGTACGAGAAGAACGGCTGGACCGGCGACGCGCAGGTCGGCGCGCCCGTCATGATGTACGCCCTCGGCATGCACCGGTTCCTGGGCAAGTGGCTGGGCGACCTGAGGGACAGTCAGAACAAGGACGGCCAGCTGCCGGTGATCGTGCCGAGCGGAGGCTGGGGGTACGGGGACCTGGGACCCTCTCCGGAGTGGACCACGGTCTATCCCTTCCTGGTGCGCGAGATGTACCGGGTCTATGGCGACGAGCGCGTCATCGAGGAGCATCTGCCCGCCCTGGTGCGGTACTTGGACTGGGAGACCGACCGCTTGAAGGACGGCCTGGCGGTGACCGCGCTCGGCGACTATCTGTCGCCCGGCTACGGAGGCAACCCGCCCGAGGACACCCGGCTCACCGCGACCGCCTATCTGCACCGGGCGCTCACCGACACCGCTGAGATGGCGCGCATCGCGCGTGACAACGATGTCCACCAGCGCTTCCTGAGCACCGCCGAGCAGATGAAGAAGAGCCTCAACGCGACGTTCCTCGCCCCCGAAGGCCACTACCGCACGGCCAAGGACCCCGAATACCGGCAGACCAACAACTGCGTTCCGCTGGCCTTCGGGCTCGTTCCGCCCGGCGCACGGGCGAGCGTCACGGCGTCGCTCCTCGCGGACATCGAGAAGCGGGGCAACCACCTCAACACCGGCTGCCTCGGCACCAGTGTGCTGCTCCGCTGCCTGAGCGCGCAGGGCCACTCCGACGTGGCCCACGCCATCGCCACCCAGCGGACCTACCCGAGCTGGGGCCACTGGTTCGACCACGGCGCCGACACCATGTGGGAGATGTGGCCGCTCGACTCACGCTCACGCGACCACTACTTCCAGGGGACCGTGGTGCAGTGGCTCTACGAGAACGTGGCGGGGCTGCGTCCCGGCGACGAGGGGTACCGCACCTTCACCGTGCGGCCCGACGCGCGCACGGGTGTCACGTGGGCGCGCACCGAGTTCCACACCGTGCGGGGCCCGGCCGAGGTGTCCTGGTCGCGCGTCGACGAGACCGTGCGCCTCACGGTGCGGGTGCCGGTGGGCGCGACGGCGGAGGTCCATGTCCCCGCCGCGTCACGCAAGGAGGTGCGGGCGCCGCAGGGCGCTGAGTTCGTGCGCACCGAACCGGGCTACGCGGTGTACCGGGCGCCGCATGGCACGTGGGGGTTCAGCGGGCGTCCCTGAATCCTCAGCTCCTGAATTGCTGAAGTGCTGCCGTCCTCCCGCCCCGGCGCTCGGCCCGCCGGGGCGGGAGGCGGGGCCGGTCAGCTGAGCCGGCTGTAGAGGGCCCGTGTCGACTGTGGTGCGCCTGGCCGCTTCTGACGGTCCCAAACCTCATCGCCCCCAGGGGCCCCGGACGGCGTACAAGCCCCGGGGAGCGTCCGTCGGGCCCCTCCGATCTTCGCCCTGCGCCCTCGGAAAGGTCGGGGTAATTTGTCATCGTTTCTACCGATTAATGCTCTCTGTCCTGCGCCCTGCGGGTCAGCGGAGGAGCCCTGCAGCGTGTAGGGGGAAGGCAGGCGATGGCCAAGACCTTGAGCGTCCCGCTCGCCGGAATGGAGTACCGCGGCCCGCTGACGGCCGTGCGCACCCCGCGACGCACCGGAGGGCAGGGCTGGGTGGCCGCAGTGGCGGTGGCTTTCACCCTGGCCCAACTGGCCCTCGTACGGCCCGGAATGGGGCTCGGCTGGGACGAGGCGGTGTATGTCAGCCAGGTCAGCGGCCACGCCCCCGCGGCGTTCTTCAGCGCTCCCCGTTCCCGCGGGATCTCCCTGCTGGTCGCGCCGATCGCCTCGTGGTCGTCGTCCACCGAACTCCTGCGGGTCTATCTGTCCCTGCTGTCAGGCCTCGGCCTCTTCCTGGCGCTGCGCGCCTGGCGCGGCTTGTTCCCCGTACGGGTGACGGCCCTCGCGGGTGCTCTGTTCGCGACGCTCTGGGTGACCGTGTTCTACGGCCCGGAGGTCATGCCCAACTACTGGGTCGCGATCGGCGCCCTGGCGGGCGTCGGGTGCTTCCTGCGGGTCCAGGCGGACCGCCGCGACCGGGCCGCGCTGTGGGGCGCGGGCGCGAGCGCGGCCCTGATGGCGTGGATGCGGCCCACCGACACCGTCTGGGTGGTCCTTCCGCTCTTGGTGCTGCTGGTGTGCGTCCGCCGGTGGCGGCGGCCGCGGTTGCTGGCGGCGCTCGTCGTGGGTCTGGGGTCAGGGGCGGTCGGGTGGGTCGTCGAGGCGTACGTCAGTTTCGGCGGTCTGGGCGCACGCCTGGCCGACGCCTCCCGCATCCAGGGCGGCCTCGGCTGGAACATCGCCGTCCTCGATCAGCTCCGCAGCCTGCGCGGCCAGACGCTGTGCCGCCCGTGCACCGGCTCGGTTCCGGCACCGGAGCTGATCGCGTGGTGGTTCGCCCTGCCGCTGCTCGCCGCGCTGGGGCTCGTGGTCGCGGTCAGGGCCCGGCGCACCGCGGGCACCCTTCTGCCGCTGGCCTGTGCCACGACGGCGGGCATCCCATACCTGTTCATGATCGGATACGCCGCGCCGCGCTTCCTGCTGCCGTTCTACGCCCTGCTCGCCATCCCGGTCGCCGACGCCCTCATCCACCTGGTCACCACCCGGCGCCAGGCGTGGCGACCGGTGGCCACGACCCTGGTGGCACTGGCGCTCGCCGGGCATGTGGCCGTGCAGTACGCGGTCCTGGAGAACGCCGTGGCCCGCTCCACCGCCGCCCGCGAGGACTGGGCCCGCACGGCGTCCGAGCTCCACCGTCTCGGCGTACGGCCGCCGTGCGTGGTGACCGGGCTGGAGGCCCTGCCGATCGCCTTCTACGCCGGGTGCTCCTCCGCCCAGACGCAGGGGCACAACGCCAGCACGACCCGGGCGGAGCTCCTGCGGACCGCACAGCGGACGCCGACGGCCGCGCTCGCCACGGCGAAGGACGGGCCGCCGGAGTACGCGCGCGGCTGGCCGTCCCACCGGTTCGGCGATCTGCGCATCCATGTCGGCCCCGCGACGAGGACGGGAGACCAGGGATGACCGGATGACCCGCCCGTCGGGCCCGTCGGGCGTCCGCACGCGGTGGTTGGTCCACGTGCGCACCGCATACGGACAGCGGGACAAAAGCTGACCATCCGAGTGTTTTGCGGGCGAGTGAGCGGAGAGCAGTCCCGACACAAGCCCTCTGCACGCGAAACGATCAGTACAAGGAGCCACCGTGACCGCAGTACCCGCCATCACCCTCAACAACGCCGTGCAGATCCCCCAGCTCGGCTTCGGCACCTACCAGATCGAGCCGGAGGAGACCCGCGAGACGACGCTGGCCGCGCTGGAAGCCGGCTACCGGCACATCGACACGGCACAGATGTACGGCAACGAGAAGGAGGTCGGCCAGGCGGTCCGCGACTCCGGTCTCGACCGCGCCGACATCTTCGTGACCAGCAAGCTCAACAACGGCGCCCATGAGCACGACGACGCCCTCAAGGCGTTCGACCGCACCATGGACGACCTCGGCCTCGACCACCTGGACCTCTTCCTCATCCACTGGCCGCTGCCCGGCGAGGGCGACTTCGTGGAGACCTGGAAGGCCCTGGAGGAGATCTACCGCTCGGGCCGGTCCAAGGCCATCGGGGTCTCCAACTTCCAGCCCCACCACCTGCGTCGGCTGCTCCAGGGCAGCGACGTGGTGCCCGCGGTCAACCAGATCGAGGTGCACCCCTACCTCACCCAGGACGACGTCAGGGCCTTCGGCGCCGAGCACGACATCGCCACCGAGGCCTGGTCGCCCATCGCGCAGGGCAAGGTGCTCGACGACCCGACGATCAACCGGATCGCGCAGCGGGTGGGCAAGTCGCCCGCCCAGGTGACCCTGCGCTGGCACCTCCAGCGGGGCGACATCGTCTTCCCGAAGTCGGTGACCCAAAAGCGCATCGAGGAGAACTTCGACCTCTTCGACTTCGAGCTCAGCGAGGGTGACATCGGTGAGATCTCCGCACTGAACCGCGACGAGCGGACCGGCCCCGACCCGGAACGCTTCAACGGCTGAGGACCGACCGCGTCAGCCCGTCCCTGCCCGCTCAGCCCGACTTCGGGAAGGCCTGTTCGGTCCAGATGGTCTTGCCGGAGCGGGTGTAGCGCGTTCCCCATCTCTGGACGAGCTGCGCGACGATGAACAGGCCGCGCCCGCCTTCGTCGTCATCGCCGCTGTGGCGCAGGTGCGGCGAGGTGTGGCCCCTGTCCGCGACCTCGCACAGGAGGGTGCGGTCACGGATGAGGCGTACTTGGATCGGCCCTTCGGCGTACCTGACCGCGTTGGTCACCAGCTCGCTGACGACGAGTTCGGTCGCGAACGCCAGTTCCTGAAGGCCCCAGTGGTGCAGCTGCTGGGTGGCCAGGTCCCGGGCCCTGCCCGCGGCGACCGGTTCCGCGGGCAGTTCCCATTCGGCGACCTGCGAGGTGTCGAGCTCGCGGGTGCGGACGAGCAGCAGGGCGGTGTCGTCGGCCGTCGAGCCGTCCGGCAGGAGCTCCGCCACCGCCCGGTCGCACAGTTCTTCGAGCGATGCGTGCTGGTCGCTGAGGACACGTCCCAGGGTGTCGAGTCCGTGATCGATGTCGCGGTCGCGGGCCTCGACGAGCCCGTCGGTGAAGAGAGCAAGGAGGCTGCCCACCGGCAGTTCGATCTCCATCGACTCGAACGGCAGGCCGCCGAGGCCGAGCGGCGGCCCTGCCGGCAGGTCAGGGAAGGACAGCAGGCCGTCCGGGTCGACGACCGCAGGCGGCAGATGCCCGGCCCTGGCCATGACGCAGCGCCGCGAGACCGGGTCGTAGACCGCGTAGAGACAGGTCGCCCCGGTGGTCACATCGGCGTAGGTGCCGTCGGGCGTCCCCAGCTCGCTGCGCTGCTCCTCCGCCGACTGCGCCACCAGATCGTCGAGCCGGGAGAGCAGCTCGACGGGGTCCAGGTCCATCTGGGCGAACGCGCGCACGGTCGTACGCAGCCGCCCCATGGTGGCGGCCGCCTGGAGGCCATGGCCGACCACGTCCCCGACCACGAGCCCGACCCGGGTTCCGGACAGCGGGATGACGTCGAACCAGTCACCGCCGACGCCTGTCACGTCGTCCGTGGGCAGGTAGCGGAAGGCCAGGTCGACGGCTGACTGCTCCGGCACGTGCTGCGGGAGCAGCTGGCGCTGGAGGGCCAGGGACGCGGTGCGTTCACGGGTGAAGCGGCGGGCGTTGTCGATGGACACGGCCGTACGGGCGACCAGCTCGTCGGCCAGCGCCACCTCGCCGCTGTCGAAGGTGGCCGAACCCGGCCCGGGCCCGCGAAGGAAGGTGACGAGCCCCAGCGTGCTGTTCCCGGCCCGCAGCGGCACGACCAGCGCCGTGTCGTCGAGCACGAGCCCGCCCGAGGAGAGGCTGCGATGCTGCGGCGAACCAGGCGGGTACTCGACGGGAGGGTGGTTCACGGGGGGACGGGGAGCGACGCGCCCGCGGTCAGTGTCCCCGCGGTCAACGGGCCCGCAGCGCGCAGGCCGCTCTCCCGGCTCTGCCCGGTCGGCTTCCTCGGCCCCGGCCGAGCAGCGGGCGACCCGCACCAGGGAGATCGCCGCCGCGCCGCTGGTGGCAGGGACCTCGCCCTCCAGGACCGCCTGCGCGAGGTCGACCGTCACTGTGGTGGCGAACTCCGGTACCGCCACCTCGGTGATCTTCTCGGCGGTGACCCGCACATCGAGGGCGGCCCCGATTCCGCGGCCTGCTTCGACGAGCAGGGCGAGCCGCCGCTGGGCCTTGTAGCGATCCGAGATGTCGAAGGCGTCCTCGCACACGCCGATGACGCGTCCGTCGGCGTCCTGGAGCCGGTAGTAGGCACAGGACCAGAGGTGGTCCGTCTCCGGGTCGCTGGGCGGCCGGCCCTGGAAGTGGAGGTCCAGAAAGGGTTCTCCGGTGTCCATCACGTGCCGCATGACCGCTTCGAGCGTGGGCGGGTGCCCCTTGGTCACGAATTTTCCCTCGGAGTACAGCTGATCGGCGCGAAGGCCCCGGAACTCGGCGAACGGTCGGCCGATCTCCCGTTCGTACGCCGCGTTGCACCAGGTCAGGCGCAGGTCGGTGTCGTAGATGCCCAGGCCGACGGGGGACTGCGTGGCGAGGCCGTGCAAGAGGGCCAGCTGGGACTCCCACATCCGGAGGTCCTTCAGCTCCGTCGCGACGATGACGCGCGCCGCCGTGCCGGAGCCCGGCAGGGGACATTCCGCGGTGGCGACGACCAGCTCACGCCCGTCCCGGTGCCGGGCGACGCGGAGCTCGTTCCCCTGGAACCGGGGCGCGAGAGGGAGAACAGGGGGTGTCGGTGCGGGCGACAGGAAAGCGGCCAGGGGCCTGCCGACGACCTCCTGGGAGGGATATCCGAGGAGCCGCTCCGCCGCGGGGCTCCATCCGATGACCGTGTCCTGGGCGTCGACGACCGCCGTGGCCGCCCTGGTGACGTCGAGGGGCCCACGAAAGTCAGCACTCTGCTCCGCGTTCGATGCCGTCATGGCGACACACCAGCCCCGTTCATCCCCTACAGAATCCGCCGTCCCGGGGGCGGGCACAACCGCTGTGCGCCCACAGGACCGGCCGGGGGTCAGTCGACCGGCTTGCCCGGCTCGTCGTGGGTGGAGCAGTGGATGCCGCCGCCGCCCGAAGCGATGGTGTCGATCTGGACGGGCACGATGTCGCGCTTGGGGAAGTGCTCCCGCAGGATGCTCCGGGCGCGCTTGTCGGCCTTCCGGTCTCCGAATTTGGGCATGAACACGGCGTCGTTGGCCACGTAGAAGTTGGCGTAGCTGGACACGAAGTCGTCGCCCTCGCCGGTGATCTCGTACAGGTCGGGCTGCGGCAGATCGATGATCTCGAAGGATCGGCCCTTGGCGTCCTTCGCCTTGCTGAGCACGGATTTCGCCTGGTCGGCCGCGCGTGACCAGGAGTCGGCGGGGGTGTCGGGGTGCGCCCTGTCCAGGAGCACCACGCCGGGGGCGGTGAAGCGTACGAGGCTGTCCACGTGGGCGTCGGTGATGTCCTGGCCGCGGACGCCGGCCAGCCAGATGACCTTCTTGATGCCCAGGGTCCGCTTGAGCTCGTTCTCGATCTGGGCCTGGCTCTTCCCGCGGTTGCGGTTGTCGTTGACGATCGAGCTCTCGGTGATGAGGAGCGTGCCCTCGCCGTCGGTCTCGAAGGAGCCGCCCTCGGCGACCAGAGGGGCCTTCCTGCGGGGGATGTCGTACTCCGCCAGGAGGGTGCGGCCCACCCGGGCGTCGTTCGTGTGCTCCTGCTTGTCGCCCCAGCCGTTGAAGTTGAAGTCGACGCCGACGACGTCGCCGTCCTGCTCCACGAACACCGGCACGGTGTCGCGGGCCCACAGGTCGTCGACGGCCAGCGGGATGACCTCGACGTCGCGTCCGCAGGCCTTCTGGGCGGCGGCCTGCTGGTCGGGCCTCGCCATCATCACGACGTACTCGTACTCCGCGATGGTGCGGGCGATCCGTGCGATGTCCTTGCGTACGGAGGGGAGTTCCTCCTCCCACACCGACTCCAGGGCGGGCCAGGACATGAAGGTGCGCGCGTGGCTCTCCCACTCGGCACCCATGCGCAGTCCCTTGGCCGCCGTGACCCCGTCACCGGCGGTGCTCGCGGCCCCTGCCGTCCCTTCGCCGGGGCCGCACGCCGATGCACCCAGAACCACGGCGCCGATTCCGGCGAATGCGCGGAGTGTCGAACGGCGGGAGGGGAGGGGGAGAGACACGGTGAACTCCGATCATCGTGATGGGGGCGATGCGGACGGAGCCGTTCTACTACCTCGACCCTGACTGCCTCGACTCTGACACAAACTGAAAATTCAGTCAAAGAGAGTGGCCGACTCGAGGCCGTACGGTCGGCCTGTCGCGCGGTTCACCTGCCGGTCGACCGAGATCAACGGGCCAGGTGTGTCCCGGTAGGGTTTCGATTCATGGCGCCTCGCTCTACTCAGATCCTTGAAGCGGCCGCACGGCTGATCGCCCGTCGCGGGGTCCGCGGTCTGCGCGTCGAGGAGCTCGCCGCCGAGGCGGGGGTCTCCACGGGGTTGATCTACTACCACTTCAAGGACCGCACCGGAATCCTGCGCCAGACGCTGGAGTTCATCAACGACCGTGCCGAGCGCTACACCACCGGTGGCGCTGAGGACGCCGAGCCGCTCGCTCCGCGTGAGGAGCTGGAAGCGGTCCTCCTCCTGGAGCTGCAGGACACCCCGGTCGTCAGGGAGAACAGTTCCGCCTGGGGCGAGTTGCGTGCCAGTGCCGTCTTCGACGAAGTGCTGCGCGACGATCTCGCCAGGGCGACCCTGGTGTGGGTGCAGGAGGTGGCGGCCCTGCTCGGGCAGGTGCGGCCGACGGCACCGGCGCCCGCCCTGGCCGCGGCGGGCGAACGGCTCACTGCCCTGCTCGAAGGGCTCAGCATGCGCTGGCTCAGCGGCGGACTGCGGATCGACCGCGCGCGCGACCTGATGCGCGGTGCCATCGATGCCGAGCTGGCACTGCTGCGGGAGAAGTAACTCCAGCCGCCGCGGGACGCTTCCTGCCGCACGCCCTGCGCAGCCCGCGCGAGAGGTCTTGACGAGGGCCCTCCGCGGAACCCGCTCACTGACCGGGTTCCGAGCCTCCCTGGTGGTGGTGGAGGCGGCGCCATTGGCGGGGTGTGGCGCCGTAGGTCTGGTGGAAGCGGCGTGAGAAGTAGGCGGGGTTGGTGAAGCCCCAGGACCGTGCGACGGCCTCGATCGTGCGGTGGGCGTGCTCGGGCATGGCCAGGTCGTGGCGTGTGCCTTCCATGCGGCGGCGAATGATCCATTGCTCCAGGCCGAGGCCGCCTTGCTCGCACAGCCGGTAGAGGGTTCGCACGGAGACGTTGTGGGCTGCGGCGATGCTCTGCGGGGTGAGTCCGGGGTCGGTCAGGCGCGCGCGTACGTAGGCGAGGACGCGGTTGAGGAGGGTGTCCTCCGCGACCGAACGCCGGGTGCGGTCGTCGGCGGCCACCGAGACGATGAGGGCGCGGGTGAGTTCCAGGGTGGCGGAGGCCAGGGCCTCGGCGCCGGGCCCGGCGCTGAGCTCGTCGGCGCGGTGATGAAGGTCCCGTAGATGATGCAGCAGCAGCGGTGCGACGTTGCTGTGCCGCAGCAGCGGTATCGAGGCCCTGACCAGGTGTTCGGGCAGGCCGAGACGTTCGATGTCGACCATGAACGCCACGGACAGTCCGCTACCGGACCACGCGTATTCGTAACCGGCGGTCTTGTGGGCCAGGGCCAGTGCGTCCTGGCCCACATGCTGCTGATGCCCGTTCCAGGTGAACGCGCCCGTCCCCTGGCTCTGGGTGATGATCGAGACGGTGTTCATCGAGTCGAATCGCGCATGTCGCGGGGTGCGCCAGATGCGCATGCCGGAGCCACGCGTCGCGAACAGGGTCAGCGGGCCGAAGTTCCAGACTTCCAGCTTCTTCCTGATGCCGGTCTCGGGATGTTCCTGCTCCACCGAGCAGCTGCCGCTCTCCCCGACAGCCACGGCCTGAAAGGCCTCGATCCGGTCGGCGGGAGGTAAGTCCTCCGTGTCCAGAACCAGCATGATCCCCCCAGGGCGGCAGCAGCGGTCTCTCCGGTGTGGCGCCGTCCTCCGGATTCTTCAACACCGCGGGCGGCTTGGACAGGTGGGCCCAAGCACTGCTGGGCCACCCGCGTCCCGCTCTTCACCCGTGCCACAGCAGCCACCGCGACGGACGGCGCCTTGGCACCCAGGGAACAGTTCTCGACGCGCAGGGTAAAGAACCTTGCCCCTGGCACTGACACGATTCCCCTCACCTGAGTCGGGCACCGACACCGACACCGGCCGCTGACGGGAGCGCTCCCATGAGCACCTTCATCACGACCCACGACGGCACGGAAATCTTCTACAAGGACTGGGGCAGCGGCCCGCCGGTGGTGTTCAGCCACGGCTGGCCCTTGAACGCCGACGCCTGGGACCGCCAGCTGCACCTGGTCGCCTCGCACGGCCACCGCGCGATCGCGCACGACCGGCGCGGCCACGGCCGCTCCGGCCAGCCGTGAAGCGGCAACGACATGGACACCTACGCCGACGACCTCGCCCAGCTGATCGAGACCCTCGACCTGCACGACGCCGTGCTGGTCGGGCACTCGACGGGCGGCGGTGAGGTGACCCGTTACATCGGCAGGCACGGCACGTCCCGGATCGCCAAGGCCGTTCTGCTGGGCGCGGTGCCGCCCCTCATGCTCAAGACCGACACCAATCCGCAGGGCCTGCCGATCGAGGCGTTCGACGCCATCCGCGCGGGTGTCTCGGCCGACCGGTCGCAGTTCTACACCGAGCTGAGCCTGCCCTTCTACGGCTTCAACCGGCCCGGTGCGAACGTCTCGCAGGGCGTCTCGGACGCGTTCTGGCTGCAGAGCATGCAGGTCGGACTCAAGGGGGCGCTGGACTGCATCCGCGCGTTCTCCGAGACCGACTTCACCGAGGACCTGGGCCGCTTCGACATCCCCACCCTCATCGCCCACGGCGACGACGACCAGATCGTCCCGATCGTGGCTGCCGGCCTGGAGTCGGCCAAGCTCGTCAAGGACGCGACACTGAAGGTCTATCCGGGTGCTCCGCACGGTCTCGTGGGCGATTTCCAGGACGAGTTCGACGCCGACCTACTCGCGTTCCTCGCCTCTTGAGCCCTCCAGCCCCTCCAGTTCCTCCAGCCCTGCCGGCCGCCTCCAGCCCCGCCGGCCTCGTCGCCGCCAACCCGCTTCCTTTCCGAAAGGGTTCGTCATGCGTGTTCCCGCACTGCGCCGTCCGCTGACGGCACTGGCCGCCGCCGTGCTCATCGTCGTCGGCGCGGTCTCCGCCCAAGCGACCTCCCAGAGACCCGTGCAGGCCGACAAGGGGCCGAAGCCGACCGTCGTGCTCGTGCACGGGGCGTTCGCCGACGCCTCCGGGTTCAACGACACCATCGCGTCGCTGCAGAAGGCCGGCTTCCCGGTCATCGCACCGGCCAACCCGCTGCGGGACACGGCGGGTGACGCCGCCTACATCTCCAGCGTGGTGGACACCATCCCCGGCCCGGTCATCCTGGCGGCCCACTCCTACGGCGGCGTCGTCATCACCAACGCCGCCCGCGGCCACGCCAACGTCAAGGCCCTGGTGTACCTGGGGGCGTTCGCGCCCGACGAGGGCGAGAGCGCGCTGCAATTGGCCGGCCAGTTCCCGGGCAGTGAACTGGGCGCCGCCCTGATCCCCCGCAGCTACCCGGTGCCCGGCAGCGAACCGGGCACCGACGGCTACATCGATGCCGCGAAGTTCCGGGCCGTGTTCGCCGCCGATCTGCCCGCCTCCCGGACCCGCCTCATGGCGGCCACCCAGCGCCCCGGCAGCGTCCAGGGCCTCAGCGGCCCCAGCGGCGCACCCGCCTGGAAGTCCGTCCCGTCCTGGTACCTGATTCCGACCGAGGACAAGGTCATCCCGCCCGCGGCCCAGCGGTTCATGGCCAAGCGCGCAGGCAGCAAGGTGACCGAGATCCGGTCCTCGCACGTGGTCATGGTCTCCCACCCGGAAGCCGCCACCAAGGTCATCAAAGCCGCCCACGCCGCCACCCGTTGAAGGGAAGAACGCTCATGAAACCGGACACCATCGTCCTCATCCACGGCTTCTGGGTGACACCCCGGAGCTGGGAGCACTGGATCACCCGCTACCAGTCCCAGGGCTTCCGGGTACTGGCCCCCGCGTACCCCGGATTCGAGGTGGAGGTGGAGGCGCTCAACGCCGACCCCACGCCTATCGAGGAACTCTCCGTCCCCTCGATCATCTCGTCGCTGGAGAAGCTGATCGACGGCCTCGGCACGCAGCCGATCATCATCGGCCACTCCGCCGGCGGGGTGTTCACCCAGATCCTTCTCGACCACGGATACGGCAGTGCCGGAGCAGCCATCAACTCCGCGCCCACCGAAGGGGTGGCGACGGTTCCGCTGTCACAGCTGAGGGCGACGTTTCCCGTGCTGAGGAACCCGGCCAACCGGCACAAGGCCGTCGGATTCACCTACGACCAGTGGCGCTACGCCTTCACCAACACCTTCCCCGAGGACGAGGCCCGCGCCCTGTACGAGCGCTACCACATCCCCGCCTCCGGCCATGTGTTCTGGGGGAGCGCGCTCGCGAACATCCACCCCGGCCACGCCGACTCGTACGTGAACTACCGCAACGACGACCGGGCTCCGCTGCTGTTCGTCTCGGGTGAGAACGACCACCTGATGCCGCCGAGGATCCAGCAGTCCAACGCCAAGCACTACAAGTCGAACACCGTCACCGACATCGTCGAGTATCCGGGGCGATCCCATCTGATGCCCGCCCAGAGCGGCTGGGAGGAGATCGCCGACCACGTTCTGGCCTGGGCCCTCGACCACACCTGACCGAGTCCGGTTCACCCACCTGCACGCGATGGCGGACGTGCCTGCGGGCGACGGCCTTGCGGTGTCGGTTACGGTCCAAGGCCGGATGAACGGCAGGACCGAGGGAGTGGTCATGGCGCAGCAATTGGGGCCGCTGGAGCTGACCGAGGGCCGGTGGGTGATCGGGGACCCGACGCGGAAGGAGGGTCTGTACGTCGTGCTGACCCCCGAGGGCGTTGAGCAGCACCGGCGCGGCGAGGCGGCTCCTCAGGAGTCCGTCCGATGGTCCCAGTTCGTGGAGCTGGGGGTACGCGCCGGCTGCAAGAACTGGCACCTCACCCGCTTCGGGGGCTTGGCCGGGGCGTTCGCCCCCGGTGCCGACATGGGCCGCGACGGCTGTTCCCTGCAGGGCATCCTGCGCCACCCCTACGAGCACTGGTCGGTGCGGTACACGCATCACGAGCGCAGCTACACCGGCGGGCACGTCATCGTGTTGAAGGCCCTGTTCGACCAGCTCGACGAAGCGAAGGCACTGGAGCGGCTCGGCGATCCCCGGTGGCTGGGCGCGGCGGTCGCAGAGCTGTCGACCTTCACCTCGTGGTACGCACCCAGGGGCACCCGTCTGGTGGAGGAGACCATCCGCGGTCTCATCGCCTGATCAGGCACCCGCTCCCGTCGGAACCTCTTGACCCCCTGTGGCCCCTGCCATTAAGTTGCGGGGGCCGTCGACCTGTATCTGTCGACCTGTATCCACCGGAAGGAGGCGACCAGCGGATGAACACCAGCTCTGATCTCGGTCGCCTCGCCCAGCGCACCGTCTGGGTTCCCGGCCGGATCGCGCACGGCGCCTGAGCGCGCCGTTCTGATGTGCCCGTGCGCGGCACATCCGTGCCCGCCCGTCCGCGGCACGTTCCGGGTTTCCCGTAACCCCTTTTCCTGACTTCTCCCGGCACGTCACTCTTGTGTGCCGTCTTGCGCCCGCTCCGCTCACGTGGCGCCTCTGAGCACAGAAAGCTGCCCGAAATTGGCGAACATGATGAATCGACCGCTCGTGCACCGAAACGAAGGCCTGTCATGACAGCGGCGCGGATCACCGTCAACGGAAAAGAAGCGCCGCTCTCCCCGGCTGCGCCCCACACCACCACGCTGGACTTTCTGCGGGAGCGTGGTCTCACCGGCACCAAGGAGGGCTGCGCCGAGGGTGAATGCGGCGCCTGCTCGGTCCTGGTGGCCCGTCCCGGGGTGGACAAGCCCACCGACTGGGTGGCGGTCAACGCCTGCCTGGTGCCGGCCGCGGCCCTCGACGGTCAGGAGATCATCACCTCCGAAGGTCTCGCCACGGTCGGCGAACCCGGCACACCGCCCACGCTGCACCCGGTGCAGGAGGAGATGGCGGTCCGCGGCGGCTCCCAATGCGGTTACTGCACACCGGGATTCATCTGCAGCATGGCCGCCGAGTACTACCGCCCCGACCGCTGCGCGCACGCGACCTCGACCGACAGCGCCGAGCCGACCGAAGGCATGGATGCCGAGCACGGTCCGAACGGGTTTGATCTGCATGCGCTGAGCGGAAACCTGTGCCGCTGCACCGGCTATCGCCCCATTCGCGACGCCGCGTTCGCCGTCGGCACGCCCACCGACGAGGACCGGCTGGCGCAGCGCCGCGAGCAGTCTCCGCCCGCGCCCGCTGCCACCGAATACACCCAGGACGACCGGGCGTTTCTGCGGCCGGGCACCCTGGCGGACGTACTGCGGCTGCTGCGTGAGCGGCCCGACGCGGTGGTGGTCGCAGGCTCCACCGACTGGGGCGTGGAGGTGAACATCCGTGCCCGCCGCGCGGACTGCGTGGTCGCCGTCGACCGGCTGTCCGAGCTGCGGGAGTTGCGCGTCGCGTCGGATCACGTCGAGATCGGGGCGGCGCTGACGCTCACCGAGATCGAACGCCGCCTCGACGGCCGCGTCCCGCTCCTTGGCGAGCTGTTCCCGCAGTTCGCCTCCCGGCTCATCCGCAACAGCGCGACCCTCGGCGGCAATCTGGGTACCGGCTCGCCCATCGGTGACAGCCCGCCGGCGCTGCTCGCCCTTGAGGCATCGGTGGTGCTCGCCGCCGCCGACGGTGAGCGCGAGGTCCCCCTGTCCGACTACTTCACCGGCTACCGGCAGAGCGTGCGCCGCCCCGGTGAGCTGATCCGCGCGGTGCGCGTCCCGCTGCCGCTGGCACCGGTCGTGGCCTTCCACAAGATCGCCAAGCGGCGCTTCGACGACATCTCCAGCGTGGCCGTCGCCTTCGCGCTCGACATCGAGGACGGCTTCGTACGCAAGGCACGCATCGGGCTCGGCGGCGTGGCCGCGACCCCGATCCGCGCCCGCACCGTGGAGACGGCACTGGAGGGCGAGCCGTGGGTGCCCGAGACGGTCGAGGCCGCGGCCCAGGCCCTGCGGGCCCAGGGCACGCCCATGAACGATCACCGAGCGAGCGCCGCCTACCGCTCCGCGATGCTCGGCCAGAGCCTGCTGAAGCTGTACGCACAAACCACCGAGGGTGTGTCGTCATGAGCCAACTGTCCGAGCGCCCCGAGAAGTCCGTCGTCGGCGTCCCCATGCCGCACGAGAGTGCTGCCCTGCACGTCACCGGCACGGCGCTCTACACCGACGACCTGATCCACCGCACCAAGGACGTGCTGCACGCCTATCCGGTCCAGGCCACGAAGGCCCACGGCAGGATCACCGCGCTGCGCACCGAGCCCGCGCTCGCCGTGCCGGGCGTGGTCCGGGTACTGACCGTCGCCGACGTGCCCGGTGTCAACGACGCCGGGATGAAGCACGACGAACCGCTGTTCCCCAGCGAGGTCATGTTCTACGGCCACGCGGTCGCCTGGGTGCTCGCCGAGACCCTGGAGGCCGCCAGGATCGGCGCGGCGGCCGTCGAGGTGGAACTGGACGAACTGCCGTCCGTGATCACGCTGCGGGAAGCCATCGCGGCCGACAGCTTCCACGGCGCTCGGCCCGAGATGCTGACCGGTGACGTCGAGGCCGGCTTCGCCGACTCCGCGCACGTGTTCACGGGCGAGTTCCAGTTCTCCGACCAGGAACACTTCTACCTGGAGACGCACGCGGCGCTGGCCCTGGTCGACGAGGCGGAGCAGGTGTTCGTCCAGAGCAGCACCCAGCACCCTTCGGAGACCCAGGAGATCGTCGCGCACGTACTCGGCCTGCACAGCCACGAGGTGACCGTGCAGTGCCTGCGGATGGGCGGCGGGTTCGGCGGCAAGGAGATGCAGCCGCACGGGTTCGCCGCCGTCGCCGCGCTCGGCGCCAAGCTGACCGGCCGGCCGGTTCGGCTGCGGCTCAACCGGACCCAGGACCTCACCATGTCCGGCAAGCGGCACGGGTTCAACGCCACATGGAAGATCGGCTTCGATGCCGAAGGGCGCATCCAGGCCCTGGATGCCACCTTGACCGCGGACGGCGGCTGGAGCCTGGACCTCTCCGAGCCGGTGGTGGCCCGCGCGCTGTGCCACATCGACAACACCTACTGGATTCCCCACGCGCGCGTCGCCGGTCGCATCGCCCGGACCAACAAGGCCTCCAACACCGCCTTCCGCGGCTTCGGCGGACCGCAGGGCATGCTGGTGATCGAGGACATCATGGGCCGGTGCGCGCCGCTGCTCGGCCTGGATCCGACCGAGTTGCGGGAGCGCAACTTCTACCGGCAGGGTCAGTCGACACCGTACGGACAGCCGGTCACGCAGCCCGAACGGATCTCCGCAATCTGGGAGCAGGTCAAGGACAACGGCGGCATCGCCGACCGCAGGCGCGAGATCGCCGCCTTCAACTCCGCGCACCAGCACACCAAGCGGGGACTTGCGATCACGGGCGTGAAGTTCGGGATCTCGTTCAACCTCACCGCCTTCAACCAGGGCGGTGCGCTGGTCCTCATCTACAAGGACGGCTCGGTCCTGATCAACCACGGCGGCACCGAGATGGGCCAGGGCCTGCACACGAAGATGCTGCAGGTGGCCGCGACCACGCTGGGCATCCCGCTGCACAAGGTGCGGCTGGCCCCGACGCGGACCGACAAGGTCCCCAACACCAGTGCCACCGCGGCGAGTGCCGGGGCGGATCTCAACGGAGCGGCGGTGAAGAACGCCTGCCATCAGCTGCGCGAGCGGCTGCTGCAGGTGGCTGCCACGCAACTGGGCTCGCATGCCTCGGACGTACGCATCGTCGAGGGCGTCGCGCGCACCCTCGGCAGTGACAAGGAGCTGGCCTGGGACGACCTGGTGCGCACCGCGTACTTCCAGCGGGTCCAGCTGTCGGCGGCCGGTTTCTACCGGACGGAGGGCCTGCACTGGGACGCGAAGGTTTTCCGGGGCTCGCCGTTCAAGTACTTCGCCATCGGTGCCGCCGCGGCCGAGGTCGAGGTGGACGGCTTCACCGGCGCGTACCGCATCCGCCGGGTGGACATCGTGCACGACGTCGGCGACAGCCTGTCCCCGATGATCGACATCGGTCAGGTCGAGGGTGGCTTCGTGCAGGGCGCCGGCTGGCTGACCCTGGAGGACCTGCGCTGGGACACCGGTGACGGGCCCCACCGCGGCCGGCTGCTCACCCAGGCCGCGAGCACCTACAAGCTGCCGAGCTTCTCGGAGATGCCTGCGGAGTTCAACGTCACGCTGCTGGAGAACGCCACCGAAGAGGGCGCGGTCTACGGGTCCAAGGCGGTGGGCGAGCCTCCGCTGATGCTGGCGTTCTCGGTACGCGAAGCCCTGCGGCAGGCGGCCGCCGCGTTCGGGCCGAGCGGGGTCAGCGTCGAGCTGGCGTCGCCCGCGACGCCGGAGGCGGTGTACTGGGCGATCCAGGCGGCTCGCCAGGGTGGTGCCTTCCGGACCGGGCTTGGCCACACCCTTACAAACTCCAGCCACAACGGCTCCGCGCACAACGGCTCCGCCCCCGAGGGCGAGATCCGTTCCGAGGCAACAACACTGAGCGGTGCCTGACATGACGTGGGTCGCCGCGGTCGCACGGTTGCGAGCACGCAGGGAGCCCGGCGTGCTCGTGACCGTCGCGACCGTGCGCGGCCATGCCCCGCGCGACGCCGGCGCGAAACTCGTCGTGGGGGAGACCGAGACGTGGGGCTCGATCGGCGGCGGCAATGTCGAGGCCGTCGCGATCGACCGGGCCAGGGAGCTGATGGCCGCGTCCAAGCCGGAGCCGGAGCTGATGGATTTCGCCCTGAACGACAAGGTGACCAACCAGCATGGCGTGCAGTGCTGTGGCGGCACGGTCTCTGTGCTGCTCGAACCGCTCGCGGTGGTACGGGCGGTGGCGATTTTCGGCGTCGGTCACGTCGGCCTCGAACTGGCGCGCATCCTGGCGCGTCAGGACCTCGACCTGCATCTGATCGACACCCGCTCCGAGATCCTCACCGAGGAGCGGCTCAGTGTGCTGGCGGATGCGGTGGGGCAGGTGCACGTGCATCACACGCTGCTGCTGCCCGAGGAAGTTCTCGCGGAGTTGCCGCGCGGCACCCACGTCCTGATCATGACCCATGATCACGCCGAGGACGCCGCCCTGTGCGACGCCGCCTTGCGCACCAGTCATCTCGGCTCCATCGGGCTGATCGGGTCGGCGGCCAAGTGGGCGCGCTTCCGCAACCGCCTCGTCACCGAGGGTGGTCATGACGAGGCCGCCATCGACCGGATCAAGACCCCGATCGGTCTCGCGGAGATCACCGGCAAGGAACCCGCGACCATTGCCGTGAGCGTCGCCGCGGATCTGCTGCGCACGTTCGAGAGCGAGGGGAACCGACTCTCCGACTCGCGATGAGTTTCACCAGGGTTTCCGGTCTCTATCCCTGACAGGCGAACCATCGCACTCAAGGAGAGCATCATGGCCGCTACCTATACGTTCGACGTCTTCTCCAGCCTTGACGGCTTCGGCGGCGCCGGCGGCGACTGGACCGGCTACTGGGGCAAACAAGGCCCCGAGCTCCTCGACCACCGCCTCGCCCTGTACGACGAGGAGCAGCGGATGGTCTTCGGGGCCAACACGTATCGGTTGTTCGCGCAGATGCTTGCCGAGAGCACCGAGGAGTCCGAGGTACGTGATCCATGGGTGACACGGATGAGGAACCTGCCGACGACGGTGGTGTCGAGCACGCTGGAAGGACCCCTCGACTGGCCGGACGCGATCGTCGCGAGCGGCGACGCCGTCGACGTCGTCACTCGGCTCAAGAAGGAGTCCGATGTGCCGTTGCGCTCGCACGGCAGCCTGTCGATGAACCGGGCGCTGCTGGCCGCCGGTCTGGTCGACCGCGTCCAGGTGACGCTCTTCCCCGTGATCACCGGTCGTACGGGACTCGACCCGATCTTCCAGGGCGCGGCCGACTTCGACCTCGAGCTGATCGACCGCCGGACGCTCGACGGCCACATCCAAGAGCTCAGCTACCGGCCCACCCTGCATGCCTGAGCCCCTCCTCGCGCCCCCTCCCGGCCCGGTGAGGGCGCGTCACTTCTCGGCGCAGCTCTCCGCCACCTTGCGCAGGAGTCGGCCCACCTCGGAGTGGACGACGTGATGGTGACCTCCCATCGGGACGTCGTCGGACCGGAAGAGCGAGGAGGCGTCCACGTTCGTGTAAGGCATCTCGTTCAGATTCTGCTCCTCCGCGTCGTCCAAACTGTCGTCCAACGTGGTGTTGGGAGGGCCGTCGATGCCCTGGATGCCGTCGAAGCCGAGGGCTCCCCACTTGCGGCTCATGGTGGCCGATTCGGCTGAGTCGCCGATCATCTGGGACGACAGCGGATACATCACGCCCAGGTGCGTGTCGAGATGGGAGAAAGTACAGATCAACGGCCCGTTGACCAGGCGTCGCTGACTCCACAACGCACCGTGTCCGGAGACCTGTTGGGGCAGGCTGTCGGCGAAGACGAAGTGCGACATCTCGGCCTGAAGGAGCGTCAGGGACGCGAGCATGACCGAGTCCGAACCCCTTGTCTCCAGGCCGCGCAGCGCGAATCCGACCACGCGGCCTCCAAGCCCGTGGCCGACCAGATGGATCCGCGCCTCGCTCGCGTCCACCAGCGCCGCGAGACAGGGACCCAGACCCGCCTGACCCACCACTCCCGCCCGGCGGCGCAGCACATGACGCACCACCTGGCGGAACAGCTCATGAGCCCCGCACCACAGTTCCGCGGCATCCTGATGTCGGCGGTCCTGCCCCACAGGGCCGCCGGCGGCAACCGTGCCCGTCCGGCTCACCCGGTCGCTGAGCGGCGTGGCCGGCCGGTGTCCTGCCACCCGGATCTCGGGCAGGGTGCCCGCCCTGGACACCGGGGAATCGGAATCGCCGGTCCCGGCCTCGTGACGGGCGGGTTCGCCCGCTTTCTCGTCAGCAGAACCGTTCGCGTCGACGGCACCGTTCAAGTCGCCCAGCGCGCCCGCGAATTCGCGGCACATCGTCTTCGTGTCCTCGAACAGCATGAGCGGATCGGTCTGCGGCATCACCTCGCCTTCCGTGTCGGCGGCGAATTCGGTCAGCGGATCCTGCAGCGGGGTCTCCGCAAGCCGGCGCAGCGCCGAGCCGAGGTCGTCGAACGCCCCCTCGTGCGGGGGCCGACCGTTCAGGAGCTCCGCGATCTCGGCCAACGGAGACGCACTGTCGGGCAGATGCCGCACCAGATCGTCGCTCATCGCCTCGCTGATGCCGGGGCACGCCTCACGTTCACGCTTCGTCTCGTGCTCCGCGACACCCGGGATGCCCTCGTCCCTGAAACACAGCGACGGCCACCCCACCGTGAGACAGCCCACCGTGGCCGCATCGTCTCCCCATGCCTCGGCGAGCATCCCGCGAAACGCGTCGTCGGCGGCTTCGGCCACCGCCTCGTCGTTATGGGCTCCGTGCACCAGCACGTACAAGTCCCGTATCCCGCTGTCCTGCACAGCCTCGTGCACTGCCTGCACCTCGGCCTGATCGAACTCTGCTCGCCGGCCGAAGTGCAGAGCACCGAAGTCGTGAAACGCGTTCTGTTGCGACATGACTCACTTCCGTAAGGCGCCGCTCATGCGGCTGTCCGGTGGAGCGGAGCGGGCCTGTTGGCATGAGGCACCGTCGCTGGGGGCGCGACCCGCCGGGCGAAGAACTCCTGGTTCCCCACGCTGGCGCGCCGCATTCGCGGTACGGCACGGATGTACGCAGTTTCTACGCTGCCGATGCTCATGAGGAGCAGACGGATCCCCGGCGGGCTCCTCGTCGGTTCAGTGGGAGCGTCACCTCGGCGGCGGCTGTAGTCGATCCAGGTGCTCGGCCGCGGGCTCACCAGGAGACGGGCAGCGCCTTCACCCCGTACACGATGCTCCCCGTGCTGAACTCGAGCTCCTCCTCCGGCACCGCGAGCCGCAGTCCGGGCAGCCTGCGCAGCAGCGTCTCCAGGATGATGTGCAGCTCGGCGCGCGCCAGGGGCTGTCCGAGGCATTGATGGACACCGAAGCCGAAGGCCAGATGGCGGCGTGCGTCGCGCGTGAGGTCGAGTTGTGAGGGGTGGGTGCAGCCCTCCGGGCCGAAGAGGCCCGCGTCCCGGTTGGCGGTGGACAGCATGCAGATCACCGCGTCACCTGCGACCAGGGACGTTCCCGCGATCTCCACGGGTTCCTTGGCCACCCGGGCGAGACCCAGATGGATGATCGTGAGGTGGCGCAGCAACTCCTCGACAGCAGCAGGGATCAGCGCCGGACGCTCACGCAGCAGCGTGGCCTGCTTCGGGTCGCGCAGCAGCGCCAGGGTGCACATGGCGCTCATGTTGGCCGTGCTCTCGTGGCCGGTGACCAGGAGCAGGAAGCCCAGAGAGGCGGTCTCCTGCGGGGTGAGATCGTCGCGTGCCACCAGCCGGCTGAGGATGTCGTCACCGGGCTTCTGCTGCTTGTCGGCGGCGAGTCGAGCCAGGTAGGACATGAGCTCGTGGTGGGCGCGGGCGGCCTGTTCGTGGGTGGTGCTGTTGTCGAGAAGGGTCCGGCTCAGGGATTGGAAGAAGTCGTGGTCCTGGTACGGGACGCCGAGCATCAGGCAGATGACCAGGGAGGGGACCGGCAGGGCGAAGTCGCCGACTAGGTCGACCGGCGCGCCCTTCGCGAGCATGCGGTCGACGGCCTCGTCGACGATGCGCTGGATGCCGGGCCGCAGCGCCTCGATGCGCTTCACCAGGAAGTCCTTGGTGACCATGCGGCGCAGCCGGGCGTGCTCGGGGTCGTCCATGCGGATGAAGCTCGGTTGGGCGGTGGCCAGTTCACGCTGGCCCGGGGAGAGGAACGGGAAGCCGGGGGTACGGGCGTCGGCGCTGAAGCGTGCGTCGGCCAGGACGGCGCGGACCTCCGGATACCCGGTGATCAGCCAGCACGGTGAGCCGTCCGGCAGCACGGTGCGTGTGAGGGGCCGTTCCGCCGCCGCCTCCAGGTAGGCGGGCGGCGGGTCGTAGGGGCAACTGCCGTATGGAGCCGGGAGCGTGAGGGCGGGCGCGGGCGCCATGGAGGTGAGTGACATGAGGCAGGGCTCTCCGTGGGTGGGGGCGGGGCGAGCGCTTACGACTTGGGCGTGAGGGTGATCGCCCCGCCGGGACACAGCGCGGCGGCAAGCCGGACGCTGTCCTGTGCCGCCGATGCCCGGTCCCGATGTCCGGGGCGGAGCATGACGAGGCCGTCGTCGTCGTTCTGCTCGAAGACGTCGGGTGCGGTGGTGACGCACTGGCCCGAGCTGCAGCACAGCTCGCGGTCGATGTGTACGTCGATGACCTGGTCCGGTGCGGCAGGGGCATCGGCATGGGTGCGGTCCGGCTGTTCGGTCGCCCCGCGGCTGTCGAGAGCGGCGTCCGTGCGGCCGGGAGCTGCGCCGGGCCCGTCGGGCGGCGTACGCAGGGTGCGCAGAGTCATGCACATCATGGCCGACTGCCCTGCCAGGACCAGGAGTTCGACCAGCTGGTCGGAGCGCAGCCGCCGGGCGAGCCGCTCCCACGCGGCATCCGGTACGTCGGCGCGGTCGGCCAGTGCGTCGACGGTCCGGAGCAGCGCCAGGTCGTCGGGGTCCCAGGCGTGGGCCTCCAGTGGTGCGGCGGTGGCGGCCGTCTCGTCGGGGCGCAGCCCGGCGGGCCCGGCCTGGGACGTGTGGCGGTCGTGGACGAACGCGGAGCCGAGGCGGTGTGCGGTGCGCAGGATGGTCAGTTCGCGATCGCGCGCGGACAGGGTGCCGTCGTGGGTGAGGACCCGGGCGAGCGCCAACCAGGCCTCGGCCACCGGCAGATGATGGGCCAGGGTGCCGAACAGGTTGATCCGGCCCGGACCGTCCTTGCGGGACGCGTCGAGGACCGCGTGCAGGGCGGGTGGCCACTGCTCAGGAGGTACGGGGGTGATGCGGGGCCGCTGCCCGTCGGCAGGGTCTTGCGGTGACTCGACGGCGAGGGTCCGGGTTCGGGCGGGGGAGGAAAGGGTCATCGTGGGGCTCCGTACACAGGGCGGGTCGTCGGCCAAGGGCGCGGGGTGAAGGCACAGGGTGAGGGCGCGGGCGGGCTCACCATGCGCACAGGACCAGGCCGCTGCTGGCGCCACTGGCGAAGCCGAACAGGCCCACCAGGTCGCCGCGTCGCAGCCTGCCTGCCTTCAGAGCGGTGGCCAGCTGGAGGGGAATGGTGTTGGTGGCGACGTTGCCGTGGGTGGGGAAGGTGGTCAGGATCTGCCCGGGGTCCACGCCGACCCAGTCGCAGGCGATCTTGGTGAAGGCCACCGACGGCTGGTGGATGCAGGCGAGGTCCAGGTCGCCCGCCTTCACCCCGAGGTCGTGCAGGGCGCCGCGCACCTTCTCGGGCATGCCGTCGAAGGACGCCACCAACTCGGCGGAGTCGATGCGCAGATGACCCAGCGTGCGGTGCTGGGCGTAGGGATTGGGCAGGGTCGCGGCCTGCCAGCCCCAGGAGTTGGCGAAGAACCGGCTGCCGAGGATGCCGGGCCGCTCGGCGGCCTCGACCAGGACGGCGGACCCCATGTCGCCGGTGCTCAGGCTCGGCAGTGCGTGCAGGACGTCGGAGGCGTCATCCACCGACCAGCGGCTCTCGCGGGTGCTGACCTCGGCGGTGGTGACGAGGACACGGCGGTACTGGCCGGTCCTGATGAACGCGTCGGCGACCTCCAGAGCGTTGAGCACGCCGTTGCAGGCGTTCTTCAGATCGAAGACGGGACAGCCGAGGCCCAGTTTGGCGGCGACGACATGGGCCGTGGCCGGCTCCTCCATGTCGGCGAGGATGCCGGCGAACAGCAACAGGTCGATGTCGCCCGGATCGGTGCCGTGCTCGTCGAACAGGGTGCGGGCGGCGTGTGCGGCGAGATCGGACGGCTGCTCGTCGGCGGGCGCGACGCAGCGCGCCTGGAGCCCGTACATGTGCCGCAGGACACCGGGGGACAGGGTGATGCCGGGGTTATTGGCCCGGAAGCGGTCCTCGGCCTCGGCCACGGTCTGCCGGCCGGGAGGAATGTGGACGCTGGCGTGGGCGAGCGCGCTGTACACGGTCACAGGGGAGGTGACTTTCTGAGGGCGAAGAGGTGCGGGGAGCGCTGCGGCGGAAGGTGACGCAGGGTCAGGGCGCGCGCAGGACGAGCGCCACGTTGTGTCCGCCGAATCCGAAGGAATGGCTGGCGGCGGCCCGTACGGTCTGCCGGCGGGGCCGGTCCACCACGCAGTCCAGGGGGAACGCGAGCGTGTCGGTCGTGAGGTTGGCGACGGGCGGGACGGCGGAGTGGTGGATCGTGAGGGCCGTCAGGGCCGCCTCGATGGCGCCGGCCGCGCCGAGGCTGTGCCCGAGAACACCCTTGGCGGAGGTCACCGTGGGCCCGTGGGGAAGGACGCGTGCGATGACCTCGGCCTCGGCCTGGTCGTTCAACGGGGTCGAGGTGCCATGGGCGTTGACATGGTCGATGTCTCCCGGAGCGAGCCCGGCTTCACCGATGGCGGTCCGCAGCGCCGCCTCCGCCGTCGTGCCGCCGGGTGCGGGGGCCGTGGGGTGGTGGGCGTCCGAACTCAGACCGACGCCGACGAGTTGGGCGTACTGCTGCTGCCCGCGTGCTCGCGCGTCCTCGGCGCGTTCGAGTACGAGGATGGCGGCGCCCTCGGAGATGACGAAGCCGTCACGGTCGGCGGCGAACGGCCGGGAGGCCTGCGAAGGATCGTCCGTACGTGAGGAGAGGGCGCCCATCCTCTGGAAGCCGGTGGTGACGACCGGGCTGATCGCGGCCTCGGTGCCGCCGGCCACCGCGATGTCGCAGGCCCCCGAAAGGAGCAGGTCACGGGCGACGGCCAGGGCACTGGCCCCCGATGCGCAGGCGGTCTCCGTGGCCAGGGAAGGCCCGCGTGCGCCCAGGTCGAGCAGGACCTCGCCGGCGGCCATGTTCGAGATCAGCATCGGGATCAGGACGGGGGACACCAGGTCGGGGCCCGCCTGCATGCGCAGGGTCTGCTCCTCCAGGTGGGCCGCGCCGGCGAGACCCGAACCGATGACGACGGCCACCCGGGCGCCGTCCCAGTGGACCGGATCCAGGCCCGCGTCGGCCACCGCCTCACGCGCCGCGAGCACGGCGAGCTGCGAGAACCGGCCCATCCGCCACGCCTTGCCGCCGCCGATCCTGGCCTGCTCCGGGGTCATCTCCGGGATGCGGCAGGAGAAGTCGACCGGAAGTTCCTTCAGCTGAGGATCGCGGGCCGCCGTGGACGCACCGCGCAGTACACCCGTCCAGGTCGCGTCGCGGCCGACACCGGCCGGGGTGATGAGCCCCAGGCCGGTGACGGCGACCGCACGGTTGTCAGCCGTCACAGCGCGCCTGCCGCAGTGCGCTTGGCGGCCAGGGTGGCGGTGAGCCCGGCGACCGTGGTGCTCTTCGTCGCCTCGTGCTCCTGCACCTCGACGGCCAGCTCCTCCTGCAGGGCAAGGGCGAGTTCGGCCAGGGCCAGGGAGTCCAGGTCGAGGCTTTCCAGCGTGGCCTCGGGGAGGATGAGGTCCTGGGGAACCTCGAACTTTCCGGTCAGTACGGAGTGGATCGCGGTGTCGATCGAAGACATGGCTGTGCCCTTCGGGTGATGGATCGGGAAACATGGGAGAGCAGAGGAGCAGGAGGCGCGGGAGAACTGCCGCTCAGGCGGAGCGGACTGGGCCGCCGACGCCGTGGACCGACGGAACCGGGGCGAGGTGGGGCCACAGCAGGGCGGCGGAGCCCCAGGTGAGCCCGGCTCCGAAAGAGGTGAGCAGGACGCGCTGCCCGGTGTGGAGGCGGCTGTTCCCGGCTGCGTCGGCCAGCGCCAGCGGAATGGAGGCGGCCCCGGTGTTGCCGACGCGGTCGATGTTGGCGATCTGCCGGCCGGCGGGCAGAGGAATGCGGTCGGCCACGGCGCTCAGGATGCGTGCGTTGGCCTGGTGCGCCACGAACCGGTCGACGTCGTCCACGGACCAGCCGACGTTCTTGAGCAGCACCTGTGAGGAGAGCGTCATGCGGGTGACGGCGTGTTGGAACACGTCACGTCCTCGCATCCGGAAGTGCAGGTCCGCCGGGGTGTAGCGGTCGGGCGCGGAGCGGGCGAGCGCGCCGCCGCCCGGCACTTCGATCAGTTCATGGCCTGCGCCGTCACTGCCCAGGTCGAAGCCGAGGATGCTGCCCGGCTCGCCGTGCTCGCCGCGGCGCAGCACCACCGCACCCGCCCCGTCCGCGAAGACGACGCCGGCACCACGGTCGTCCGGGGCGATCAGCGTCGAGTACACCTCGGCCGCGACGACCAGGACCCGGTGGGCGATCCCCGCCCCGATCACTCCGGCGGCGGTGGCGAGCGCGTAGACGAATCCGCTGCACGCGGCGGCCACGTCCCAGGCCGCGACCTGGCCGAGGCCGAGCCGGTGCGCCAGTTGCGGCGCCATGGCGGGCATCGGCCGGTCGGGGGTGGACGTGGCCACGATGACCGCGTCGACGGGGGGAGGGGTGACCGCGTCGAGTCCGTCGGGTGGCGCGGCGGCGGCCACATCGAGCGCGCGGACCGCGGCCTGGAGTGCGAGGTCGCCGGTCGACACCCCGGGGGCGACCCAGTGGCGCACTCCGATGCCGGTGCGACGGCGCACCCAGGCGTCGTCGGTCTCCCAGGCGGCGGGCAGCTCGTTGTTGCCCACCGCCCGCGGCGGTACGACGCCTGCGAGGCCCTCGAGCACAGCCGTACGACGGCTCCGCCAAGGAGCATCGCCGAGCCTCAACTCGCCTGCGGAGCACAAGAGTTCGCCAGACACCCACACCTCACCCGGGATCGCGTCCTGCTGGAATCGGCATGACCTTATGGGCGCAAAGGATCTTGGGGAGAATGGCGTGGTCTTCGAACGAAAGACCTAGGCGTGGGAATCGTCGATGATTGCGCAGCTCACACGGGCCGATGCAGGAACGTTACGGCCGCTGCGCCGAACGGGAGTCACGCCAAGGGGTGAAGATTTGCCGCTATTGCGATGCAGGCGTGACGCCCGGGGCAGCGGCGATGCAGGGGGGCGGAGTCACCTGGGCCAGCTTCGTCCCGGTCAGTAAACGACCGGCCTGGCCGACGATGCCGATGTCGGCACCAGGGTGTTGTTGAACGTGTTGAATTCGGCGGGCAGGGCGTCGGCGCCCGCCTGTGGCGAGCCGCCGTGACCAGCGGGGCGCCCGCGGGCGGCGTCCGCCTCGGTGGTGCTCGGCCGGGACGTACCGTGAACGGCAAGGAGCTGCGCGACAAGCAAGGGATCGTTCATGTCTCCATGGTCGGCGACGCGTTCGGCACACGCATGTCGTGCGGTCGCACGGCGCGCCGCTCAAGCCGGTTGCGCCGAGCGGATGCGGGCGATCTCCCGGGCGGCCCTGACCGAAGCGATGGTGGCGTTCATCTCCGCGGCGGCATCCGCGGCCGCGGACATCGCCTCGCTGTTGCCCTCGGCGTGGTGCAGCCAGCCTCTGGCGAGCAGGGTCAGCAGGACCGCGCGCGCTTCCTGTACGGGCCGCGCTTCGAGCGATGCGGTGAGCGCCGCATGGGCCTCACGCGGCTCACCGAGGCGATGCAGCACGGCGGCCTGCTGATAGTGCAGGGCCGCCGCCGAATAGACCGCGAAGGGGTCCCCGTCGTCGGCGTGGTGCGGCAGTAACCGGGATGCGGTCTCCAGCCAGTTCAGTGCGGTCGGCCGCTCCCCGGTCGCCGCGCTCACCCGGGCCGCCTGCGCGGCGACGTACGCGCGCACCGGGCTCGACGTGTGGCGGGAGACCTCCAGGGCGCGGTTCAGATATCCCGTAGCGAGGGCGGTCCCGCCCTGCAACAGGGCGTTCTCGCTCAACTGCCGCAGTGCGATGGCCTGGACGGCCCTGTCCTGCGCATGGTCGGCGAGCGCTTCGGCGGCGGTCAGCGCACCTTGCGCCTCCTGGGTGCGGCACGCGTCGGTGTAACTGCCGGCCAGGAGAACGGCGGTGCGTGCGACATGGACAAGGCCCGCCCTCGACTCCGCGCCCAGGAACGGGGCGCCGCCCCCGGGGCCGAAGGCGGACTGCAGGTAGGCGAGCAACACCGGCCCGGTGTGCCGCCCGCCCAGAGCCGCTGTCTGCCCCACGAAGAACCGCTCGGCCCCTCGCCACACCTGCTCGTGCCAGGCGGGAACGGTCCGCTCTTCGCTGTCGGGGCGGGGACGCTGTTCGGGTACGCGGGTGCGGGGCGCCCCGTCGCCGCTGTCGGGCTCCTGGCCGCTGTTCGCGTCGAGGCCGGGGATGGCGGCGATGAGTGCGGCCGCGCCTTTGAGCGCCGGTGGCCGGCTGTCGGCGAGCCCCAACTCCACCGGCGTGATCAGGCGCCCGAGCCGTTGTGTGAAGAGCCCGCACAGCAGCTCGGGCACCGGGCTGCGCGGGCGGGAGCCGCGCACCCAGTGCGCCACCGTCGTCCGGTCGTAGGTGGTTCCCAGATTGCGTCGGCACGCGTCCGTGTTGACGCGGCGGGCCAGCGCTTCGTACGTCCAGCCCGCTTCCCGGATCAGGCGCAGCAGGGAGTCGTTGGGCGTGGTCATGGCCTCACTCCGTCACTTCGAGAGCGGGAGGAACCTCTCCCCGCTCCATGAACCTCTCCCCGGCCCAACGGGCCCGTCGGCGTACGGTTTCGCGCGTCCCGGATCCCTGCACGACAGTTCCACGACCGTGGCCGAGGGCAGCGGCACCGGACCGGTCGGTCGGCGACCGCTGCCCGGAAGTACGGGCGTGTGAGGTGAACCACAGTGATCACGCGTGGGCCCGAAACGGTCAGAAGACGGAGCGTGAGCAGAGCGAAACGGGCACGGCTGCCTCGTGGTGCTCCGCCGCTCGGGCACGGAGTGTGGTGCGTCAGATACTCAGGAGTCAGATGTCGCGGACGCGAACTGCGGCGATTGATGCCAGGTGGTGGAGGCGTCAGGCATTCGCGGTGGCATATACATGGGCGCGTTTACCGCACCGGGTAAGGCGCTCCAAGCGTCACTTGAGAAGTGTGGTTCTGCTTCCGCTTGCCACATAAAGAGAGTCTGGTGCGGGCTACACCCGCTCGGATACTGTTGTCCAGGCGAGGGGTCAGGGGTATCGCGTCTGATCCGGCCGTGCACCCCTCGTCCGCAGACTGAATCGGTCTTCTCGGAGCGCCGCTCCTGTGGTCCTCCGTATCGATCCCGGCGACTGTCCGGGGCCTATATATAGGAGGGATGGGCATCGGTGGGTCACGACGCAAGTCCCGGCACTTGCAGGCGTGTTGCCTTGGCCGGCGTGTGAACATCTGGGGTGCAGTTCCTGCACCCGAACGCAATTCACTGTGTTCCTGAACGGGTTATGTCGTACTGCATCTCTCGACTGATGCGTGGCGAACCCTGACCATCGCGGAATTCGATCCCGGCCGGCACTTCGTGGAGACGGTCGGAGGTTTGTGCGCCGCTCTTCCGTGCGCCCCGCAGCCGTATCCGCGCCCGTCCCCCCCCCACCGTCGTTGCGCACCGCTCGGCCAATGGAGTCTTGAGTGGTGTGACAGGCGTCGCCCCTGCGGGGCGGCGCGACCACCCCCCCTCGTGGCCAGGGCTTCCCTGGCCCTTCCCCTCCTGGCTCCGGCTCCGGGTGTACCGCCGGTGTTCCCGTGCAGGCCCATGAGCTCCCACGGCGCGGTCAACGAGCTGGTTTTGGCCCCCTATTCATTCGGTGCTTCCGCGTGGCCATGCACGGGGGGCTTGATTTTAACGGGATCCGTATGGCCGGATCGTGACGTTGGAATGGCGGGTTATTGATGAACGGGTGCTGCGGCAATTCCGTCCGCCCGCGTGCGAGCCACTCCTGCACGATGGGGCAAAAGGCGCTGCACGATAGGGCAGTAGGTGCTTGGCGACAGGGCGGCAGGCGGGCCCGCCGCTCTCCTGGGTGTGCCGATAGCCAGGTAAATTTTGGAAGTCCGCACGGTAAATCGCGCGAGTGGACGCGGCTCTGACCCGCGCTTACGCAGACCCTACGAGTGTTTTCCGCCTGTGACAGACCGAAAATAGACCGCAGTTGACAATTTCTGGATATCTGGCTTTGACTTGCGCTCGTTGTCGCGGCGAAGTGGCCGAGAAAGTATCGAGCCCATTCAGGCCAACCATGCATGTTCCAGTTCCAGTGGATGACCGACGAAGGCAGAGGCTGCCATGCGCTTATCAGAAGGGCTGCACACCGGCACTGTCGCCGTCATTGGGGTCGCGTCCGCGGCACCGGTGCGGGCGGAGCGCGATCACGGTGTACTTGTCGAGCTGACCGGTGTGCCGCTGCCCGCGGGCCGGACGGACGAACTGGAGTCGGCGTGGACGGCCTGCGAGGACGCGGGCATCGGCGCGGACGACCGGGCAGGCGTCGGTGTCCATCTGGCCGCCGGCACCGAGGGCGCGGACGATGCGGGCGATGCGGCCGAGTTGGCACGCGTGCTCGGCTTGCGCGGCCCCCGCCGGACCGGACACGACCCGCTCGCCGATGCCGTCGCCGCCGTGCGTTCCGGTGAGTGCGACCTGGCGCTGGTCGGGGCGGACGGTGCCTTCGCCGTGCTCACGCGTGGCGACAGCGCACGGACCGCGACCTTCGCCTACCGGCTCGACACCGGCCACGCATGGTCCGACGGCGTTCCCGCGCTGGTCGAGGCCGCGCTGCGCTCGGGCAGGACCGCGCCCGGCCGCGACGCACAGGAAGGGCCCGCCGTCCCGATCACGGTGTCGGCGCACAGCCAGGACGCGCTGCGGGCGCGGGCCGCTGATCTGCACTCGCTGATCGAGGCCGAGCCGGCCCTGCCGCTCGTCGACCTCGCCTTCTCGCTCGCCACCACCCGCCCCGCTCTCGCCCGGCGCGCCGTGCTGGTCGGCGGGGACCGCACCCGGCTCGCCGAGGAGCTGCTCGCCGTCAGCGAGGGGCGAATACCGGTGCCGGGGCTCGCGGCCGGAGGACCGGCGCGAGCCGCGGCAGACGACGTCGCCTTTGTGTTCCCCGGTCACGGGCCGCAGTGGCTGGGCATGGCCGACGAACTCCTCGCCACGTCGCCGGTGTTCGCCGAGCAACTGCATGCCTGTGCGGAAGCCCTCACGCCGTTCGTGGACTGGCCCGTCCTCGACGTGCTGCGCGGCAGGACGGACACGCCTTCCCTCGACCGGCCGGACGTGGCGCAGCCCGCGCTCTGGGCGATGATGGTGTCCCTGTCCGCGCTGTGGCGCTCCTGGGGTGTGCGGCCCGGTGCCGTGATCGGCTCCAGCGTCGGCGAGATCCCGGCCGCGACGGTCGCGGGCGCACTGTCCGTCGAGGACGGCGCGCGGGCCGTGGCGCTGTTCAGCCAAGCGCAGGTGCACCTGCTCGAACGCGGCGTGATGCTCTCCGTACTGGCGTCGGCCGACGAGGTACGTGAGCGGCTCACCCGGTACGAGGGGCTCGACCTGGCCGCAGTGCACGCGCCCACGTCGGTCCTGGTCTCCGGCGACGAGGACGCGGCCACCCAACTCCTCGCCGACCTCGCCGCGGACGGCATCAGGGCCAGAAGCATCGCGATCCGTTTGGCGGCCCACGGCCGTCAGGTCGACTCCGTGCTCGACATGCTGCGCGCCGACCTCAGCCCCATCACGCCCCGCCCGACGGACGTGCCGATCTACACGGCCACCACGGGCGCGAGGGTCGACCCGCTCACGCTCACCGCGGACCACTGGTGCCGCAACGTGCGCGGCACCGCGGACTTCCAGAGCGCCACACGCGCCGTCCTGGCCGCCGGGCACCGACTGCTGCTCGAACCGAGCCCCCACCCCGTGCTGACCAGGGCCGTGCAGGAGACCGCCGAGGACGCCGCCGTGGAGGCCGCCGTCGTCGGCACGCTGCGCAGGGACCGTGGCGGCGCCGACCAGATGACCGCCGCGCTCGCCGAACTGCACGCGCACGGCGTGCTCCCCGACTGGAACGCGGTGTTCGCGGGCCGGGACGCACGCGCGGTGCCGCTGCCCGCCTATCCGCTGCACGCGGAGCCCGGGGCCGTCCCTGTCCCCTCCTTTGACGACCGGCTCGCGGACGCCGCCGACCGCACCGACTTCCTGCTCGACCTGGTCCGCGCGCAGGTGGCCGCCGTCGTCGGGAACACCGGGCCCGCCCCCGACGTGGACGCGCCGCTCCTCGAACTGGGCGTCGACTCGGCGGGCGCGGTGCGACTGCGCAACCTGCTGAACGCGGCCACCGGCCTGAACCTGCCCGTGTCGGCGGTGTTCGACACCCCGACGTGCCGTGGCCTCGCCGAACGCATCGACCGCGTCCTGCTCGGCACATCGGCCGATGACGACCAACTGCCGGCCTTCGCGGGGGCCGGGGACGACGAACCGATCGCCGTCGTGGCGATGAGCTGCCGCCTGCCCGGCGGAGTGCGCAGTCCCGAGGACCTGTGGGAGCTGCTGTCCACGGGCGGCGACGGCATCACCGCGTTCCCCACCGACCGGGGCTGGGACCTGGACGGGCGCTACGACGAGGACGCCGAGCGGGCCGGCGGCTACTACCAGCGCGAGGCCGGATTCCTGCACGACGTCGACCAGTTCGACCCCGAGTTCTTCGGCATATCGCCGCGCGAGGCACTGGCTATGGACCCGCAGCAGCGGCTTCTCCTCGAAATTGGCTGGGAGGCCATCGAGCGCGCGGGCATCGAGCCGACAGGGCTGAGAGGCAGTCAGGCCGGTGTGTTCGTCGGCGCGATGACGATGGACTACGGGCCGAGGCTGCACGAGGCCCCCGCCGACCTAGAGGGCTATCTGCTCACCGGCAACACCGCGAGCGTCGCGTCCGGCAGGCTCTCGTACTCCTTCGGGTTTAACGGACCCGCCGTCACCCTCGACACGGCATGCTCCTCGTCGCTGGCCGCCCTGCACCTGGCCGTGCAGTCGCTGCGGCGGGGCGAGTGCCCCATCGCCCTCGCGGGCGGCGTCACGGTCATGCCCTCGCCGGGCATGTTCGTGGAGTTCAGCAGGCAGCGCGCGCTTGCCCCCGACGGGCGCTGCAAGGCGTTCTCGGCGAGTGCCGACGGGTTCGGCCTCGCCGAGGGCGCCACCATGGTGCTTCTGGAGCGTCTTTCCGACGCGCGCCGCAACGGACACCCCGTACTCGCGCTGATCAAGGGCACCGCGATCAATCAGGACGGCGCGTCCAACGGCCTCACCGCCCCCAGCGGCCCGGCGCAGCGCAGGGTCATCCGGCAGGCGCTCGCCGACGCGGGCGTCTCGGCCGCCGAGGTCGACGCCGTCGAGGCGCACGGCACCGGCACCCGCCTCGGCGACCCGATCGAGGCGGACGCCCTTCTTGCCACCTACGGCCGTGAGCGCCCCGCCGACCGGCCGCTGCTGCTCGGCTCGGTGAAGTCCAACATCGGCCACACGCAGGCGGCTTCGGGCGTCGCGGGCCTGATCAAGATGGTGCTCGCGTTGCGGCACGGCGTACTGCCCGAAAGCCTGCACATCACCGAGCCCACCCCGCACGTGGACTGGGCATCGGGCGCCGTGTCGCTGGTCACCGAGACCACGCCGTGGCCCGAGGCCGGGCGCCCCCGTCGGGCCGCCGTGTCCTCGTTCGGCATCAGCGGCACCAACGCCCACGCCGTCCTTGAACAGGCGCCCGAAGAGACCCCGATCGACCCGCTGCCGACTACCGGACCGGTTCCGCTGGTGTTCTCCGCGCGCACGGAGGACGCCCTGCGCGCCCACGCCGCCCAACTCGCTACTGCAGCAGAGGCGCTTGCGCCGGCTGACGTGGCGGATGCCCTGCTGTCCCGCGCGGTGTTCGATCACCGGGCCGTGGTGGTCTCGGGTGGTGCCGATGCGTTGGCGGCGGTGGCCGCGGGCTCTGAGTCCACTCGTGTGGCGATTGGTGTGGCGCGGCCTGCGGGCAAGGTGGCGTTCGTGTTCCCGGGGCAGGGTTCGCAGTGGCTGGGGATGGGTGCGGAGTTGGCGGAGTCTTCGCCGGTGTTCCGTGCTTCTCTCGATGCGTGTGCTGATGCGCTCGCGCCGTATGTGGACTGGTCGTTGCACGAGGTGCTGGCTGATGGTGCCGAGTTGGAGCGGGTGGATGTCGTGCAGCCCGCGTTGTTCGCGGTGATGGTGTCGCTGGCCGCGTTGTGGCGTGCGTACGGTGTGGAGCCCGACGCGGTGGTCGGGCACAGCCAGGGTGAGATCGCTGCCGCGCATGTGGCGGGTGCGTTGTCGCTGGCGGATGCGGCCAAGGTGGTCGCGCTGCGCAGCAAGGCGATCCTGGCGCTCTCCGGGCAGGGCGGCATGGTGTCCCTTTCTGTGACCGCCGACGCCGCGCGGGAGCGGATCGCGCGGTGGGACGGACGGATATCCGTCGCTGCTGTGAATGGCCCGGGTTCGGTGGTGGTGGCGGGTGACGCCGACGCCCTGGACGAGCTGATGGAGTCGTGCGCCGCAGACGAGGTGCGCGCCCGTCGGGTGCCTGTCGACTACGCCTCGCATTCGCCGCACGTGGAGCGTATTCAGGAGGCGTTGGCGGGAGTGCTGGCCGGTGTTGAGCCGATGCCCGCAAGTGTGCCGATGCTGTCCACGGTGACGGGGGAGTGGCTGACCGGGACCGAGGTCGGCGCCGAGTACTGGTATCAGAACCTGCGGAACACCGTGCGGTTCGAAGAGGCCACGCGCGGTCTGCTCGACCGGGGCATCGGAGCGTTCGTCGAGTGCAGCCCGCACCCCGTGCTCACCTTCGGGGTGCGGGAGACGCTGGATGCGACCGGCGCCGACGCCGTCGTCGTGGGCACGCTGCGCCGCACGGACGGCGGCCTCGACCGGTTCCTGCTCTCCGCCGCCGAGGCATACGTGGAGGGCCTGCCCTTCGACTGGCGTGCCGTGGTGCCCGCGGGGCGGCCCGTCGACCTGCCCACCTACCCCTTCCAGCGCAGGCGGTTCTGGCTCGACGAGACCGCCCGCCCGTCCACGGCAGGCGATCCCGCCCTTGAGGAATTCTGGTCCTCGGTGGAGCGTGGCGACCTCGCCACGACGCTGGACGTGCCCGCCGACGCGCCGCTCTCCGACGTGCTGGCAAGCCTGGGCGACTGGCGCCGCCGCAGGCAGGAGCGCTCCACTGTCGACGCCTGGCGCTACCGGGTCACCTGGCACGCGCTCGGCACCGCCGCCACCCCGGCCCTGTCCGGCACCTGGCTCGTGATCGGCTCGCCGTCCGAGGCGGAGCACCCGTGGCGTGCGGCGGCGGTCGACGCCCTGCGCGCCCACGGCGCCGACGCCCTGGAGGTCGAAGGATCGGCGGAGGCGCTGCGCGCCGTGGACTTCGTACCCAGCGGTGTGCTCTCCCTCCTGGCCTTCGACGAACGGCCCGACCCCGCGGCGCCGACCGTCCCGAGGGGACTGTCCGGCACGCTGGAGCTGGTACGGGCACTCGGTGACGCCGGGATCGGCGCACCGCTGTGGATGGCGACGACGGGCGCGGTGTCCGTCGGCCGGTCCGACCCGCTGACCCACCCGACGCAGAGCCAGGTGTGGGGACTTGGCCTCGCCGTCGGCCTGGAACAGCCGGGCCGCTGGGGCGGCATCGTCGACCTGCCCGTGACCCCCGACGCCAGGACCGCGACGCGGCTCGCCGCCGCCCTGGCCGGACTCGCGGACGAGGACCAACTGGCCATCCGGGCCTCCGGGTTGTCCGCACGACGGCTGACCCCGGCCCCCGCACCGGCGCAGGCACCCGCCTGGCGCGCCACGGGCACCGTACTGATCACCGGCGGCACCGGCGCCATCGGCGGCCACGTGGCCCGCTGGCTCGCGGGCAACGGCGCCGAGCACATCGTCCTGACGAGCCGCAGTGGCGCCGACGCCCCCGGCGCGCGGGAGCTGGAGGCCGAGCTGACCGGACTCGGCGTCCGGACCACCGTCGCCGCCTGCGACGCCGCCGACCGTGCCGCGCTCGCCGACCTGTTCGCCCGGCTCGACGCCGAAGGCACCCCGATCCGCTCGGTCTTCCACGCGGCGGGCACCGTCCCGTCCCTGCCGCTGTCCGACACCGAGACCTCGGACCTCGCGTACGCCCTGGAGGCGAAGGCCGTCGGCGCGGCCCACCTCGACGAGCTGTGCGCAGGACGCGAGCTCGACGCGTTCGTGCTGTTCTCCTCCGGATCCGCGGTCTGGGGCAGCGGCGAACTGGGCGCCTACGGCGCCGCCAACGCCTTCCTCGACGGCCTCGCGCAGCGCCGCCACGCCGAAGGCCTGCCCGCCACCTCGGTCTCCTGGGGCATGTGGGCCGGCGGTGGCATGGTGACCGGCGACCTCGACGACCAGCTGCGCCGCAGGGGCATGCGTCCCATGCGGCCGGAACTCGCGGTCAGCGCGCTCGCCGCCGCCCTCACGGCGGGCGAGACGACCGTGACGGTCGCGGACGTCGACTGGGCCCGCTTCACCCCCGGCTTCACGGCGGCCCGTTCGCGCCCCCTGATCAGCGAGATACCCGACGTCGTCACCCTCGCCGCGCAGGACGCGGTGGAGCAGCCGGCCTCCGGCGGTGCGCTCGCCGACCGCCTTACCGGGCTCGCCGAGGCCGACCAGCACCGGCTCCTGCTCGACCTGGTCCGCGGTCACGCGGCGACGGTGCTCGGCCACGAGGGACCCGACACCGTCACGCCCGACCGGGCCTTCCGCGAGCTGGGCTTCGACTCCCTCACCGCCATCGAGCTCCGCAAGCGCCTCAACTCCGCCACCGGCGTACGTCTGCCCGCGACCGTCGTCTTCGACCACCCGACGCCGGACGCGCTGGCCGACCACCTGTACTCCGTGGTCCTGGGCGAGCGGCAGAGCACCGCCCCGGTCCCGGCCGCGGCCCGCGCCGCCGACGATCCGATCGCGGTGGTGGCGATGAGCTGCCGCTTCCCCGGCGGCGTACGCGGCCCCGAGGACCTGTGGTCGCTCGTCCTGGGTGGACACGACGCCGTCGGACCGTTCCCCGACGACCGGGGCTGGGACCCCGACCGGCTGTACCCGGCCGACGCGGAGGCACAAGGCCGCAGCCGTACGTTCGAGGGCGCCTTCATGGACGACGCGGGAGGGTTCGACGCGGGCTTCTTCGGCATCGCCCCGCGCGAGGCCCTCGCGATGGACCCGCAGCAGCGGCAGGTGCTCGAACTGGCCTGGGAGGCCTTCGAGCGGGCGGGCATCGACCCGTCCTCCGTACGCGACAGCCTCACCGGCGTGTTCGTCGGCGCCTCACCGCAGAGCTACGCGGGCACCCTGGAACAGGCCACGCCCGAGATGGACGGCTACCGGCTCACTGGCGACGCGCTGAGCGTCGTGTCCGGGCGCATCGCCTACTCGCTCGGCCTGCGCGGGCCCGCCGTCACCGTGGACACCGCGTGCTCGTCCTCGCTGGTCGCCCTGCACCTCGCGGTGCAGGCGCTGCGGTCGGGGGAGTGCTCGATGGCCCTGGCGGGCGGCACGGCGATCATGGTGACGCCGACGCCCTTCGCCGAGTTCAGCCTCCAGGGCGGCCTTGCCCCCGACGGCCGGTGCAAGCCGTTCGCCGATGCCGCCGACGGCGTCGGCTGGGGCGAGGGCGCGGGCCTGATCCTCCTCGAACGGCTCTCCGACGCACGGGCCAACGGCCACGAAGTACTCGCCGTCGTCCGGGGTTCCGCCACCAACCAGGACGGCGCGTCGAACGGCCTCTCCGCACCGAACGGACCCGCGCAGCAGCAGGTCATCCGCGCGGCGCTCGCGAACGCGGGCCTGTCCACCGCGGACGTGGACGCCGTCGAGGGCCACGGCACGGGCACCAAGCTGGGCGACCCCATCGAGGCACAGGCGCTCCTCGCCACCTACGGCCAGAACCGCCCCGCCGACCGGCCGCTGCTCCTCGGCGCCCTGAAGTCCAACATCGGCCACACCCAGGCGGCTTCGGGCATCGCGGGCGTCATCAAGATGGTGCAGGCGATGCGGCACGGCGTACTGCCCCGCACCCTCCACCTCGACCGTCCATCCGACCACGTGGACTGGACGACCGGCGCCGTGGAACTCCTCGCCGACCAGCGGCCGTGGCCCGAGGCCGGCCGGCCCAGGCGCGCAGCCGTCTCCGCGTTCGGCGTCAGCGGCACCAACGGCCACGTCATCCTCGAACAGGGCGAACCCGCCCCCGCGGCCCCGACCCCGGACCTCGCCGGTGAGCCCGACGGACGCACCCTCGCGTGGGCCCTGTCCGCCCGCGACACCGCCGCGCTGCGCGAGCAGGCCGCCCGTCTGGCGGCCACCGTGGACGCGCAGCCCGAACTGTCGCCGGTGGACGTCGCCTTGACGCTCGCGACCGGGCGAGCCGCGCTCGACCAACGGGCGGTCGTGCTCGGCACCGACACGGCTGGACTGCGCGCCGGACTCGACGCGTTGGCCGAGGGCGCCGTCACCCCGGGCGTGGTGCGCGGAGTCCCCGACGGCGGCAGGTTCGCCGTGCTGTTCTCCGGCCAGGGCTCCCAGCGCATCGGCATGGGCCGCGGCCTGTACGAGGCGCACCCCGCGTTCGCCGACGCGCTCGACGAGGCGTTCGCCCACCTCGACCCGCTCCTCGACGTGCCGCTGCGCGACGTGGTGTTCGGCGACGACCAGGACCTGCTCGACCGCACCGAGTACGCCCAGCCCGCGCTGTTCGCCGTCGAGGTCGCGCTGTACCGGCTGTGGGAGTCCTGGGGCCTCAAGCCCGACGCGCTCGCAGGACACTCGATCGGCGAACTGGCCGCCGCGCACGTGGCGGGCGTCTTCTCCCTCGCGGACGCCTGCACGATCGTCGCCGCCCGCGGCGCCCTCATGCAGGCGCTGCCCGCCGGAGGCGTCATGGTCGCCGTGCAGGCCACCGAGGCCGAGATCGCGCCGGAGTGCTTCGAGCACGTCGGCATCGCCGCCATCAACGGCCCGGACTCACTGGTCCTTTCCGGCAGCGAACCCGAGGTGCGCGAGCTCGCCGACCGCCTCAAGGCGCAGGGGCGCAAGGTCACCGGACTGCGGGTCAGCCACGCGTTCCACTCCCCGCTGATGGAGCCGATGCTCGCGGAGTTCCGCCGCGTCGTGACGGCCGCGACCGCCAACCCGCCCACCCTGCCGATCGTCTCCACCCTCACCGGCGCGCCGGTCGACGCCGAGGAACTCGCCGCACCGGACCACTGGGTCCAGCACGTGCGCCGGCCCGTACGGTTCGCCGACGGCGTCACCGCCCTCGTCGCGCAGGGCGTGACGACGATGGTGGAGGTCGGACCCGGCAGCGTGCTCACCGCGATGGGCCAGGACAGCGCGCCCGCCGCCGTGTTCGTGCCCACCCTGCGCTCCGACAGGAGCGAACCGGACATGCTGGCCCTCGCCGCCGCGCAGCTCCACGTCCGGGGCGCACGCCTCGACCTGGCCGCCGCGCTCGGCGGCCGGGGCACCCGCGTCGACCTGCCCACCTACGCCTTCCAGCACGACCGTTACTGGCTGACCGCGGCCGTCGCCCCCGCGGGCGACGGGGCGACCGCGGCACTCGGTGTCGCCACCGGCGACCACCCGCTGCTGCGCGCCGCGGTCGCGCTGCCCGACTCCGACGGCGTCGTGTTCACCGGCAGGCTGTCCACGCGGACCCAGCCGTGGCTCGCCGACCACGGTGTCGGCGACCAGGTGCTGTTCCCCGGCACTGGCTTCCTCGACCTCGCCCTGCACGCCGCGGGCCACTGCGGTCTCGACACCGTCGAGGAACTGACCCTGCACGCCCCGCTGGTCCTGCCCGAGCGAGGCGCCCGCGTCCTGCGGGTCACGGTCGGCGCGGCGAGCGACGACAGGCGCGGCGTCCGGGTGCACTCGCGGGCCGAGGACGCCGACCGGGACGCGCCGTGGACCGAGCACGCCACCGGCACGCTCACCATGGGCGATGCCCCGGCGACCGAGCTCTCCGTGTGGCCGCCGCAGGGCGCGACACCGATGGACGCCGACGACGTCTACGACCGGCTCACCGAACTCGGCTACGGCTACGGCCCGGTGTTCCGTGCGCTGCGCGCGGCCTGGCGCCTCGGCTCCGACGTGTACGTGGAGGTGTCCCTGCCCGACGGGACCGGCGGCGAGGGCTTCAGCGTGCACCCCGCCCTGCTCGACGCCGCCCTGCACGCGCCGGTGCTGCGCGCCCTGGAGGAGACCGGCGGCGGCCCCCGGCTGCCGTTCGCCTTCACCGGGGTGCGGCTGCACGCCGTCGGCGCTTCGACACTGCGGGTGCGCTGGTCGCCCAAGGGGAAGGACGGGCAGGACGAGATGTCGCTGGCCGTCGCGGACCCGTCCGGCAGGCCCGTCGCGACCGTCGAGTCGCTCGTGATGCGACCGGTGGAGCTCCACAAGGCCGCATCCCGCACCGCCGACGCCCTGTTCGCCCTGGAGTGGACGCCTGCCGCCGACGGAGCGACAGGGGAGAGGTCGGTCAGGCTCGCCGTGCTCGACGCGCACTCCGCCGGCCCGGACGGCCTCACCGCGGGAGACCTCGGCATCGACGTGCCGACCGTGCGCGACTTCGGCGCCCTCGACGTCGTGACCGACCTGCTCGCGCTCTGCCCCCGACCGTCCGGCCCGACCGGGTCGGACGGAGCGGCGGCGCGGGACGCGGTGTCCTGGGCGCTGGAGCTTGCCCAGAACTGGATCGCCGACGAGCGGACGGCGGACACCCGCCTGGTGTTCGTGACCCGCGGCGCGGTCGACGACGAAACGCCCGACCCGGCGCAGGCCGCCGTGTGGGGACTCGTGCGGTCGGCGCAGACCGAGAACCCCGGCCGGTTCGCCCTGATCGACCTCGACGACGCCGAGGAGTCCGCCCTCGCACTGCCGGCCGCGCTGGCCACCGGTGAGCCCCAGTCGGCGGTGCGGGCCGGACTGGTGACCGTGCCCCGGCTCGCCCGAGCCACCGCAGGCCAACTGCTCGCCCCGCCCGCCGAAGGACCGTGGCGCCTCGACGTCACGGCGCGCGGCTCCCTGGACGGCCTCGCCCTGGTGCCGCACCCCGAAGCAACCGCACCCCTCGCGCCCGGCGACGTACGCATCGCCGTCCGCGCGGCGGGCCTGGACTTCCGGGACGTGCTGGCCGCCCTCGGCGCACCCCACGGTGAGGTCCGGCCGGGCAGTGAGATCGCGGGCGTGGTGACCGAGACCGGCGCGGCGGTGACCGACCTGGCCGTGGGCGACCGCGTGCTTGCCATGGCCACCAAGGGCTTCGGGTCGCTCGCGGTCACCGACCGCAGGCTGGTCGCACCGGTGCCCGCCGGATGGTCCTTCGCACAGGCGGCATCCGTAGCGCCGGCGTTCCTCACGGCCTACCACGCCCTGCACGACCTGGCGGATCTGCGCCGGGGCGAGTCCGTCCTCGTGCACGATGCGGCGAGCGATGTCGGCATGGCGGCCGTGCGGCTCGCACGGCACCGGGGCGCGGAGGTCTTCGCGACCGCGAGTCCCGCCGAGTGGGACGCCGTACGGGCGGCGGGCGTGCCCCAGGCGCACCTGGCGTCCTGCCTCGACACCGGCTTCGCGGCGCACTTCGCCGCCGAGACCGGCGGACGCGGCGTGGATGTGGTCCTGAACTCGCCGGTACGGGAGTTGGTGGACGCCTCGCGGCAGCAGTCGGAGCCCACGGACGGCTCCCCGCGACTCCCGGAGATCACCGACGACTCCCCGGAAATGCGGGAGTTCGTGCAGGCCTCCCTAGAACTGCTCTCCGACGGCGGGCGGTTCATCGAACTGGGCAAGGGCGACGTACCCGAACCCGACGACCTGCCGTCCGGCGTCAAGTACGCCACCTTCGACCAGACACAGCCGGACCCCGACCGCTTCCAGGACATGCTGGCCGAAGTGCTCGCGCTGTTCGCCGCAGGCGTGCTGAGCCCCCTGCCCGTGCGGGCCTGGGACGTGCGCCGCGCACCCGAGGCGCTGCGACACCACAGCGAGAGTCGGCACATCGGCAAGGTCGTCCTGACCGCGCCCGCCCCGCTCGACCCGGAGCGCCCGGTCCTGGTCACCGGCGGCCTCGGCACGCTCGGCGCACTGGTGGCCCGCCACCTGGTCGCCGACCGGGGCGCCCGCAACCTCGTCCTCGCCGGACGCAAGGGCCTTGCGACCGACGGCGCACAGGAACTGCGCGACGAATTGACGGCACTGGGCGCCCAGGTGTCCGTGGCGGCGTGCGACGTGGCCGACCGCGACGCGGTGGCCGCGCTCATCGCCTCCCTCGACCGGCCGCTCGGCGCGGTCGTGCACGCCGCCGGGATCGTCGACGACGGCGTCGTCGAGTCGCTGACGCCCGAGCGGGTCGACCGCGTCTTCGGCCCGAAGGTCGACGGCTTGCTGCACCTGGACGAACTGACCCGGGACGCCGACCTGTCCGCCTTCGTCGTGTTCTCCTCCGCGGCCGGCATCATTGGCAGCGCGGGCCAGGCAAGCTACGCCGCCGCCAACGCGGCGCTCGACGCACTCGTGCGCCGCCGCCACGCCCTCGGTCTGCCCGGCGTCTCGCTTGCGTGGGGCATGTGGGCGGCCGCGAGCGGAATGACGGCGGGCCTCGACGCCGACGACCGGGCCCGGCTCGGCCGCTCCGGCATCCTCGAACTGCCCACCGAGGACGCCCTCGCGCTCTTCGACACCGCGGCGCAGGACGACCGCGCCGCACTCGTGCCGGTCCTTCTCGACACCGCGACACTGCGCGGACAGGCGGCGGACGGCACGCTGCCCCCGATGCTGCGGGGCCTGGTCCGCGCCCCCGCACGCCGCGTCACGGCGGAGACGACCACCACGGGCGCGACGTTCACCGACACCATCGCGGGCCAGTCCGCCGCGGACCGCGAGCAGACGGTCCTCGACCTGGTCTGCGCACAGGTCGCCGCGGTGCTCGGCCACGCGGCGGGCACCCAGGTCGATCCCGGCCGTGGGCTGCAGGACCTCGGGTTCGACTCACTGACCTCGGTGGAACTGCGCAACCGGCTCACCGCGGCCACCGGGCTCCGACTGCCGTCGACGCTCGTCTTCGACCACCCGTCGGCCGCCGCGATCACCCGGCACGTACTCACGCTGCTCCCGCGCACCGAGGACCAGCCGGAGACCCGCGTACTGGACCAACTCGACCAACTGGAAAGCGCGCTGCTCGCCCTCACCGACGACGGCACCGCCACCAAGGCGGACCTGCGGCTGCGGGCCCTGCTCGCCAAGTGGAGCGACGCGCGGGCCGACGACGTCGACGAGGACGCCGAGTCCGACCTCACATCGGCCACCGACGACGAACTCTTCGGCTACCTCGACGACGAACTCGAGACCTCGTGACCGAGTCGGACCGCAACGATCTCCCCCGCACCGCTGTAAGGAGCACACGCCAGATGCAGAACGAGGACAAGCTCCGCGATTACCTCAAGCGGGCCACCACCGATCTGCGCACCGCACGCCGACGCCTGCGCGAGGTCGAGGAGCGGGAGAACGAGCCCATCGCCATCATCGGGATGAGCTGCCGCTACCCCGGTGGTGTCGAGTCCCCGGAAGACCTGTGGCAGTTGGTGGCCGAGGGCCGCGACGCCGTGGTCGAGTTCCCCGCCGACCGCGGCTGGGACGTCGAATCGCTCTACGACCCCGACCCGGAGCACGCGGGCACCTCGATCACCCGCCACGGCGGCTTCCTCCAGGGCGCCGCGGGCTTCGACCCGGCGTTCTTCGGGGTCAGCCCGCGCGAGGCCGCCGCGATGGACCCCCAGCAGCGGCTGCTCCTCGAGACGTCGTGGGAGGCCTTCGAGCGCGCAGGCATCGACCCGGCGCAGGCCAGGGACAGCAGGACCGGCGTGTTCGCGGGCGTCATGTACAACGACTACGCGACCCGTCTGCCGCAGGCGCCCGAAGGGTTCGAGGGCTTCCTCGCCAACGGCAGCGCGGGCAGCATCGCGTCCGGCCGGATCGCCTACACGCTCGGCCTCGTCGGACCCGCTGTGACGGTGGACACGGCATGCTCGTCGTCCCTGGTGGCACTGCACCTCGCGATGGTGGCGCTGCGCCGCGACGAGTGCTCCCTCGCGCTCGCGGGCGGTGCCACCTTCATGTCCACACCGCGTACGTTCGTCGAGTACAGCCGTCAGCGTGCCCTGTCCGTGGACGGCCGCTGCAAGGCGTTCTCCGACAGCGCCGACGGCACCGGCTGGGGCGAGGGCGTCGGCATGCTCCTGGTGGAGCGCCTCTCCGACGCCCAGCGCAACGGGCACCCCATCCTCGCGGTCGTCCGTGGCTCGGCGGTGAACCAGGACGGCGCCTCCCACGGCCTGACCGCGCCGAACGGCCCGTCCCAGCAGACCGTGATCAACCAGGCCCTTGCCAGCGCGCGGCTCACCGCTGCGCAGGTGGACGCGGTCGAGGCTCACGGCACCGGCACCACGCTCGGCGACCCGATCGAGGCCCAGGCCCTCATCGCGACCTACGGCGCCGAGCGGGAAGCCGACCGGCCGCTGCTCCTTGGCTCGCTCAAGTCGAACATCGGCCACTCCCAGGCGGCGGCCGGAGCCGGCGGCATCATCAAGATGGTCATGGCGATGCGGCACGGCATGCTGCCCAAGACCCTGCACGTCGACGAGCCGAGCAGCCACGTCGACTGGTCGGCGGGCACCGTGGAACTCCTGACCGAGGGCCAGTCCTGGCCGGAGTCCGGCGAACCGCGCCGCGCAGGTGTGTCCTCGTTCGGCGTGAGCGGCACGAACGCCCACGTCATCCTGGAGGAGGCGCCCACCCCCGAACCGGCACCCACGGCGGACGCCGAAGCTCCGGAGCCCACAGCGGCCACCGAGCTGCCGGCCCCCACCGTCACGCCGTGGGTGCTGTCCGCCCGCACCCCCGACGCACTGCGCGCGCAGGCCGACCGCCTCCGGTCCGCCGTGGAGGCCTCGGCCGACTTCGACCCGGCGGGCATCGGCTTCTCGCTGGCCACGACACGGTCCCTGTTTGAGCACCGCGCCGTCCTCATCGCCGAGGACCGGACCACCACCACCGAGCGCCTCACCGCGCTCGCCGAGGGGCGTGGTGGTGCGGGTGTCGCGGTGGGTGAGGCGGCGCCGCACCGGTTGGGTTTCTTGTTCTCGGGTCAGGGGTCGCAGCGGTTGGGGATGGGGCGTGAACTGGCGGCCCGTTTCCCGGTGTTCGCCGAGGCCTTGGACGCTGTACTTGGTGAATTCGACCCGGCAGTTCGTGAGGTGCTGTTCGGCGAGGACGCTGATGCGCTGAACGAGACGGGTATCACGCAGCCTGCGCTGTTCGCGGTCGAGGTGGCGTTGTTCAGGCTGTTGGAGTCGTGGGGTGTGCGCCCCGACGTACTTGCCGGGCATTCGATCGGTGAGTTGGCTGCCGCGCATGTGGCTGGTGTCTGGTCGCTGGCCGATGCCGTGAAGGTGGTGTCGGCGCGTGCCGGGCTGATGCAGGCGCTCCCCTCCGGTGGGGCGATGGTGGCGATCCAGGCCACCGAGGCCGAGGTCGCGTCGGACCTGTCGGAGACCGTCGGGATTGCTGCGGTCAACGGCCCGTCTTCAGTGGTGATTTCGGGTGTCGCGGGTGATGTGGAGGCAGTGGCTGAGCGTTGGCGTGAGGCGGGTCGGAAGGTGTCTCGCCTGAAGGTGAGTCATGCGTTCCACTCGCCGTTGATGGACCCGATGCTGGATGAGTTTCGCCGGGTTCTGGAGGGCGTGTCGTACGAGGCGCCCGCGATCCCTCTCGTGTCCACGCTGACCGGTGCCCGTGTGACCGCCGAGGAATTGGGTTCGGCGGAGTACTGGGTGCGGCACGTGCGTGAGTCCGTGCGGTTCCACGGCGCGGTCCTGGGGCTGCGTGAGCAAGGCGTCGACGTCTTCCTGGAGGTCGGTCCCGGCGGCGTACTTTCCGGTCTCGGGCAGCTCAGCGCCCCGGAGGCCGCTTTCGTACCCACCCTGCGTGGTGACCGCTCCGAACTCGTCGCACTGACCACCGCCATCGGTCAACTGCACGTACGCGGTGTCCCGGTGGACCTGACCGCCCTCTTCGACGGCAGCGGCGCCACCCGGGTCGACCTGCCGACGTACGCGTTCCAGCGCGAGCACTACTGGCTGGACGCGCCGGCCGCGGAGGAGAGCGCCGAGCGGATTTCGCCCGTGGAGGCGCGCTTCTGGGAGGTTGTGGAGGAGGGCGATCCCGCTGATCTCGCCCGCACGCTGGGCGTGTCGTCCGACGACCCGTTGAGTGCGGTGCTGCCTCGCCTGTCGGCGTGGCGTCGGAAGCAGCGGGAGCGGTCCACCGCCGATGGCTGGCGGTATCGGGTCGAGTGGCGGTCGGTTGCCGCAGGGAGTCGGCGACTGGACGGTGCCTGGCTGGTTGTCGCACCGACCGGTGAAGAGCGCGCCGAGTGGGTGCGTGAGTCGCTGACGCGGAACGGCGCGGACGACGTGCACGTCCTGCACGTGGACCCGGCGGAGTCGGTCGACTGGGCGGAGCCGTTGGCCGGGCTTCCGTCTCTGGGCGGAGTCGTTTCGCTGCTGGGGCTCGCTGACGCGGGCGCATCGTCCGTGCCTGCGGGTGTGGCGGCCACGATCGGGCTCTTACGAGCGCTCGGTGACGCGGACGTGTCCGCACCGCTGTGGTGCCTGACGTCGGGCGCGGTCTCGGTGGGCGAGAGCGAGAGCGTTGCCGGGTTCGAGCAGTCGATGCTGTGGGGCCTTGGCCGGGTGGCCGCGCTGGAACACCCCAACCGCTGGGGCGGATTGGTCGACCTGCCCGAGACGCAGGGCGAGACGCAGGACGAGACGCAGAACGAGAAGACCGGAGACCTCCTCGCCTCGGCCCTCGCCGAACCGACGGGCCCCGCCGAGACGACCGGCGAAGACCAGATCGCCCTGCGCGGCAACGAGATCCTCGGCCGCAGACTCGTCCCCGCCCCGCTGGGCGGCGACACTTCCGGCGAGAACTGGTCGCCGCGCGGCACGGTCCTCGTCACCGGCGGCACCGGCGCCCTGGGCGGCCACGTGGCGCGCTGGCTGGCGACGCACGGAGCCGAGCACATCGTGCTGGCAGCCCGCCGCGGCCGGGCCGCACAAGGGGCGGATGAGCTGGAGGCCGAGCTCGTGGAGCTGGGCGCGCGCGTCACGTTCGCCACCTGTGACGTGGCCGACCGGAACGCCGTCGCGGCGCTGCTTGAGAGCGTCCCGGCGCTCACCGCCGTCGTGCACACGGCAGGCGTCGAGCGCTCGGCCGCTCTCGCCGACCTCGAACCGGACGACCTCACCGGGTTCGGTGAGGTCTTGGCGGCGAAGGTCGACGGCGCGCGCAATCTGCACGAGCTCCTTGCCGACGCGCAGTTGGACGCGTTCGTGCTGTTCTCGTCCATCGCCGGAGTGTGGGGCAGCGGCGGCCAGGCAGCCTATGGGGCGGCCAACGCCTACCTGGACGCCCTCGCAGACCACCGCAGGGCTGCCGGTCTGCCCGCCACGGCCGTGGCATGGGGCCCGTGGGGCGGCGGCGGCATGGTCGAGGACTCCGGGCAGGCCGCCCACCTCCAGCGCCTCGGCCTCATCACGATGGACCCCGAGGCGGCGCTCGCCGGTCTCGGCTCGGCCATCGAACACGGAGACGGCAAGGTAACCGTCGCCGACGTCGACTGGACCCGGTTCGCGGGCACCTTCATGGCCCAGCGCCCGAGCGCGCTCCTGAGTGAACTCCCCGAGGTGCGCGCCGCGTTCGACTCCGCTACCGCCGAGCAGGGCAGCACGTCGGCTCTCGCGCAGCGGCTCGCGGGCCTTGACGAGGCCGAGCAGGAGCGGCAGCTCACCGAGCTGGTCCGGTCCGAGGCGGCCGCGGTGCTCGGCCATGCGTCCGCTGACGCGTTCTCCGCCACGCGTGCCTTCAGGGAGCTCGGCTTCGACTCGCTGACGGCCGTGGAACTGCGCGCACGCCTCAGCGAGGCCACCGGCATCGCCCTGCCCGCGGCCGTGGTGTTCGACTACCCGACGGCCGCGGCCCTGGCGGCCTATCTGCGCGTGGAACTGTCCGGGGCCGCGCCCACCGCCTCCGTCCCCAGCGCTGTGTCCGGTGTGACCGACGAGCCGATCGCGATCGTGTCGATGGCGTGCCGGTTCCCGGGCGGTGTGGCGAGCCCGGAGGACCTGTGGGACGTCCTGCTGTCCGGCGGGGACGCGGTGACGGAGTTCCCCACCGACCGCGGCTGGGACGTCGAGGCGTTGTACAACCCCGACCCGGACGCGGCGAGCGTCGGCACGTCGTACTCCCGCATGGGCGCATTCCTCGACCAAGTGGCGGACTTCGACCCGACGTTCTTCGGGATCTCGCCGCGTGAGGCCCTCGCCATGGACCCGCAGCAGCGACTGCTCCTCGAAACCTCCTGGGAGGCCTTCGAGAGGGCGGGCATTGACCCCAACTCACTGCGTGGCAGCAGCTCGGGCGTGTTCGTCGGCACGAACGGCCAGGACTACACGACGCTGATGATGGCCGCGCCGGACAGCGTCGACGGCTACTTCGGCACCGGCAGCGCGGCGAGTGTCATCTCCGGCCGCCTGTCGTACACGTTCGGCCTCGAAGGCCCCGCGGTGACGGTGGACACGGCGTGCTCGTCGTCCCTGGTCGCCCTGCACCTTGCGGTACAAGCCCTGCAGAAGGGTGAGTGCGAACTGGCCCTCGCGGGCGGCGTGACGGTGATGTCCACGCCGGCCGCGTTCGTGGAGTTCAGCCGCCAGCGCGGGCTTTCGGTCGACGGCCGGTGCAAGGCCTTCGGAGCGGACGCGGACGGCACCGGCTGGGGCGAGGGCATCGGCATGCTGCTCGTGGAGCGCCTCTCGGACGCACAGCGCAACGGCCACCAAGTCCTCGCGGTCGTACGGGGATCCGCCGTCAACCAGGACGGCGCTTCCAACGGCCTGACCGCCCCGAACGGCCCCTCGCAGCAGCGGGTCATCCGGGCAGCGCTGGAGGCAACGGGCCTCGTGCCGTCCGATGTCGACGCGGTCGAGGCGCACGGCACCGGCACCAAGCTGGGCGACCCGATCGAGGCGCAGGCGCTCCTCGCGACGTACGGCCAGGACCGTCCCGCCGAACGGCCGCTGTGGCTCGGTTCGATCAAGTCGAACATCGGCCACACGCAGGCGGCTGCCGGTGTGGCGGGTGTGATCAAGATGGTCATGTCGATGCGGCACGGAGTACTGCCGCGCACGCTGCACGCGGACGAACCGTCACCGCACGTGGACTGGTCCACGGGTGCGGTGGAGTTGCTGACGGAGACGCGCCCGTGGCCGGAGACGGGTCAGCCGTGGCGGGCCGGTGTGTCGTCGTTCGGCTTCAGCGGCACGAACGCCCACGCCATCATCGAGCAGGCCCCGCAGACCCCTGAGATCGAGCAGGAAGACCTCCCGGAGCCGCTGCCGGCCGGCACGGCCCTCCCGTGGACGCTGTCGGCCAACACCCCCGAGGCGCTGCGGGAGCAGGCAGCACGGCTCAAGGCCTTCGTGGACGGATCGCCTGACCTGGCCGTGGCGGACGTGGCCCGTGCGCTGGCGTTCTCACGGGCCGTCCTTGACCACCGCGCGGTGGTGGTCGCCGCGGAGCCCGCAGAGTTCCAGTCGGCTCTGAGTGCGCTGGCCGAGGGGCGTGGCGGCGCGGGTGTCGTGGTGGGTGAGGCGGTGCCGCAGCGACTTGGCTTCTTGTTCTCGGGTCAGGGTTCGCAGCGGCTGGGGATGGGGCGTGAACTGGCGTCCCGTTTCCCGGTGTTCGCCGAGGCTCTGGATGCTGTGCTTGCGGAATTTGGGCCTGAGGTCCGTGAGGTGTTGTTCGGTGAGGATGCCGATGCGCTGAACGAGACGGGTGTGACGCAGCCCGCTCTGTTCGCGGTCGAGGTGGCGTTGTTCCGGCTCCTGCGGTCGTGGGGTGTGCGGCCGGATGTGCTGGCGGGGCATTCGATCGGTGAGTTGGCTGCGGCTCATGTGTCGGGTGTGTGGTCGCTGGCGGACGCGGTCAAGGTGGTGTCGGCGCGTGGTGCGTTGATGCAGGCGCTGCCGTCTGGCGGTGCGATGGTCGCGATCCAGGCGTCCGAGGGCGAGGTTGGGTCGGATCTGCCGGAGACCGTCGGTATCGCTGCGGTCAACGGCCCTGCCTCGGCGGTCATTTCTGGTGTCGACGGTGACGTGGAAATGGTGGCTGAGCGTTGGCGTGAGGCGGGGCGGAAGGTGTCTCGCCTGAAGGTCAGTCACGCGTTCCACTCGCCGTTGATGGACCCGATGCTTGACGACTTCCGCCGAGTGCTGGAAGCAGTGTCGTACGAGGCGCCCGAGATCCCCATCGTGTCCACGCTGACCGGCGTCCGCGCCACCGCCGAGGAACTCGCTTCCCCGGAGTACTGGGTGCGGCACGTACGCGAGTCCGTGCGCTTTGCCGACGCCGTGAGTACGTTGCGGGACGAGGGTGTGACCACGTTCGTCGAGGTCGGCCCCGGCGGCACGCTGTCCGCGCTGGGCCAGGAGTCCGCGCCGGAAGCGGCCTTCGTACCGACGCTGCGCGGCGACCGCCCGGAGGCGGTGGCCGCCACCACGGCTGTCGGGAAGTTGCACGTACGCGGTGTCGAGGTGGACTGGGAGGCGTTCCTCGCCGGTCGTGGCACGCGGCGGGTGGACCTGCCGACGTACGCGTTCCAGCGTGAGCGCTTCTGGCTGGACGCACCGGCCGCAGAGGAGAACTCCGAGCGGATATCGCCGGTGGAGGCGCGGTTCTGGGAGGTCGTGGAGGAGGGCGACATCGCGGATCTCGCTCACACGCTGGGCGTGTCGTCCGACGACCCGTTGAGCGCGGTGCTGCCCCATCTGTCCGCGTGGCGTCGGAAGCAGCGGGAGCGGTCCACCGCCGATGGCTGGCGGTATCGGGTCGAGTGGCGGTCGGTTGCCGCAGGGAGTCGGCTACTGGACGGTGCCTGGCTGGTTGTCGCACCGACCGGTGAGGAGCGCGCCGAGTGGGTCGGCGACGCGCTGACCCGCAACGGTGCGGACGATGTGTACGTCCTGCACGTGGACGCGGAAGCGGTGCACTGGGACCAGCAGTTGGCCGGTCTGTCGGATCTGAACGGCGTGGTCTCCTTGCTGGGGCTCGCTGATGCGGGTGATTCGACCGTGCCTGCGGGTGTCGTGGCCACGGTGGGGCTGTTGCAGGCGCTGGGTGAGGCGGATGTGCCGCTGTGGTGCTTGACCTCGGGCGCGGTGTCGGTGGGCGCGGACGATGTGGTTGCCGGGTTCGAGCAGTCGATGCTGTGGGGCCTTGGCCGGGTGGCCGCGCTGGAGCAGCCCGGCCGCTGGGGCGGTCTCGTTGATCTGCCCGAGGCGCAGGACGACGGGGCCGGTGATCTGCTGGCTGCCGTGCTCGCCGGGACCAGTGGCGAGGACCAGGTCGCGTTGCGCGGTGGCAAGATCCTCAGCCGCAGGCTGGTCACCGCTCCGGTGGGCAAGGCGTCCGGGGACGCTTGGTCGCCGCGTGGCACCGTGCTTGTCACCGGTGGCACCGGCGCCCTCGGCGGCCACGTGGCGCGCTGGCTGGCGGCGCACGGGGCCGAGCACCTGCTGCTGACCAGCAGGCGTGGACTGGACGCCGACGGCGCGGAGGAACTGCGCGCCGAGCTGACCGAGTTGGGTGCCCAGGTCACGATCGCGGCCTGCGACGCGGCCGATCGCGATGCGTTGGCGGATGTCCTTGCGTCCGTCCCCACCGAGTTCCCGCTCACCGCGGTCGTACATGCGGCAGGCATCGAGCGTTCGGCGGCCCTCGCCGACCTCGACCTCGGCGACCTCTCCGAGTTCTCCGACGTACTGACGGCGAAGGTCGACGGCGCGCGCAATCTGCACGAGCTCCTCGCTGACACGCAGTTGGACGCGTTCGTGCTGTTCTCGTCCATCGCCGGAGTGTGGGGCAGCAGCGGGCAGGGCGCGTACGCGGCTGCCAACGCGTACCTCGATGCTCTCGCCGGGCACCGCCGAGCGGCCGGTCTACCTGCCACAGCCGTCGCATGGGGCCCGTGGGGCGGTGGCGGCATGGTCGCGACCACCGAGCAGGCCACGCAGCTGCACCGCTGGGGTCTGGCGACGATGGATCCGGATGTGGCTGTCGCCGGCCTGGCCACGGCCCTGGAGCGCGGGGACGGGAACATCGTCGTCGCCGACGTCGACTGGACCCGGTTCGCAGGCACCTTCATGGCGCAGCGCCCCAGCGCCCTGCTCGGTGAACTGCCCGAGGTGCGTGCGGCGTTCGATGCCGCTCCGGCAGAGCTGGGCAGCACGTCGGCACTCGCACAGCGGCTCGCGGGCCTCGATGAGGCCGAGCAGGAGCGGCAGCTCACCGAGCTGGTCCGGTACGAGGCTGCCGCGGTGCTGGGCCACGTGTCCGGTGACGCCCTCTCGCCGACGCGTGCCTTCAAGGAGCTCGGCTTCGACTCGCTGACGGCCGTGGAGCTGCGCGCACGGCTCCGCGAGGCCACCGGCATCGCCCTGCCCGCGACCCTGGTGTTTGACTACCCGACGGCCGCGGCCCTGGCGGCCTATCTGCGCGTGGAACTGTCCGGCGTGGACGCAACGCCCACCCCCACCAACCCTGTTGCTGTGTCCGGTGTGACCGACGAGCCGATCGCGATCGTGTCGATGGCGTGCCGGTTCCCGGGTGGTGTGGCGAGCCCGGAGGACCTGTGGGACGTCCTGCTGTCGGGCGGGGACGCGGTGACGGAGTTCCCGACGGACCGCGGCTGGGACGTCGAGGCGCTGTACGACCCCGACCCGGACTCGGTGGGGACCACGTACCTGCGCTCCGGCGCGTTCATGTCGGACGTGAGCGGGTTCGACGCGGGCTTCTTCGGGATCTCGCCGCGTGAGGCCCTTGCGATGGACCCGCAGCAGCGGCTGCTGCTCGAGACCTCCTGGGAGCTGCTCGAACGGGCCGGGGTCGACTCTGCGTCGCTGCGCGGCGAGCGCGTCGGCGTGTTCGTCGGCTCGAATGCCCAGGACTACGGCCTCGTGCTCGGCGACGCGGCCGAGGACGTGGGCGGCTATGTGGCGACCGGCAACGCGGCCAGTGTGGCCTCGGGCCGCCTGTCCTACACGTTCGGCTTCGAGGGCCCGGCCGTCACCGTGGACACGGCGTGCTCGTCGTCGCTGGTGGCCCTGCACCTTGCGGTGCAGGCACTGCGGTCCGGTGAGTGCTCGTCCGCGCTGGCCGGCGGTGTGACGGTGATGTCGACGCCGGGCGCGTTCATCGAGTTCAGCAGGCAGCGCGGACTGTCGTTGGACGGCCGGTGCAAGGCATTTGGAGCAGGCGCCGACGGCACCAGCTGGGGCGAAGGCGTCGGCATGCTGCTCGTCGAGCGCCTTTCGGACGCACAGCGCAACGGGCACCCGGTCCTGGCCGTCATCCGTGGTTCCGCGGTCAACCAGGACGGCGCTTCCAACGGCCTGACCGCCCCGAACGGCCCGTCACAGCAGCGGGTCATCCGCCAGGCGCTCGCAGGTGCGGGCCTGGCACCGTCCGACGTGGACGCGGTGGAGGCGCACGGCACGGGCACGAAGCTGGGCGACCCGATCGAGGCGCAGGCGCTCCTCGCCACCTACGGCCAGGACCGTCCCGCCGAACGGCCGCTGTGGCTCGGTTCGATCAAGTCGAACATCGGCCACACGCAGGCGGCTGCCGGTGTGGCGGGCGTGATCAAGATGGTCATGGCGATGCAGCACGGCGTACTGCCGCGCACCCTGCACGCGGACGAGCCGTCACCGCACGTCGACTGGTCGGCGGGCGCCGTGGAACTGCTCAGCGACCAGCGCGAGTGGCCTGCCGCGGACCGGCCGTGGCGCGCCGGTGTGTCGTCGTTCGGCTTCAGCGGTACGAACGCGCACGCCATCATCGAGCAGGCCCCGACGGTCGAGCCGGCGGACCCGGCAGAAGCTCAGCAGCCGGTGCGTGACGGCGGCCTGGTGCCGTGGGTCCTTTCGGCGGGCGACGAGGGCGCGTTGCGTGGCCAGGCCGAGCGCCTGCTGTCCTTGGTGGACGAGCACGCACCGGTCGACATCGGCTACTCGCTCGCGACGTCACGGTCGGTGCTGGATCACCGTGCGGTGGTCGTGGCCGCCGACCGGTCCGAGTTCCTGGCGGCCTTGACTGCCGTGGCCGATGGCCGGACGACCGGTGCCGTGGTCGGTGGAGTCGCGGGCGAGCCCGGCCGGTTGGCCTTCCTGTTCTCGGGGCAGGGGGCGCAGCGGCTCGGTATGGGTCGTGAACTGGCCGCCCGTTACCCGGTGTTCGCCGAGGCTCTGGACGCTGTGCTTGCGGAGTTCGAGCCGGAGGTACGCGAAGTCCTCTTCGGTGAGGATGCCGATGCGCTGAACGAGACGGGGGTGACGCAGCCCGCGCTGTTCGCGGTCGAGGTCGCGCTGTTCCGGCTCCTGCAGTCGTGGGGTGTGCGCCCCGATGTCCTTGCCGGGCACTCGATCGGTGAGCTGGCCGCGGCTCATGTGGCGGGCGTGTGGTCGCTGGCGGACGCGGTCAAGGTGGTGGCGGCGCGTGGTGCTCTGATGCAGGCGTTGCCGACGGGTGGCGCGATGGTGGCGATCCAGGCCTCCGAGGCCGAGGTCGCATCGGAACTCCCGGAAACCGTCGGGATTGCCGCGGTGAACGGCCCGACCTCGGTGGTCGTCTCGGGAGTCGCCGCCGACGTGGAGAACCTCGCCGAGCGCTGGCGCGAAGCCGGCCGCAAGGTCACCCGCCTCCGCGTGAGTCACGCGTTCCACTCGCCACTGATGGACCCGATCCTTGACGACTTCCGCCGAGTGCTCGAAGGCGTGTCGTACGGGGCTCCCGCGATCCCCATCGTGTCCACGCTGACCGGCTGCCCGGCCACCGCCGAGGAACTCGCCTCGCCGGAGTACTGGGTGCGGCACGTACGTGGGGCCGTTCGGTTCCATGACGCGGTTGTGGCGTTGCGTGAGCAGGGTGCGGAGGTGTTCGTCGAGGTCGGTCCGGGTGGGACGTTGTCCGCTCTGGGTCTCGGGAGTGCGCCCGATGCGGTGTTCCTGCCTGCGTTGCGTGCGGACAGGGCTGAGGAGACCGCGCTGGTCACCACGGTCGCCGCGCTGCACACGCGGGGCGTGGCGGTCGACTGGGCGGCGTACTTCGCGGGCAGTGGTGCCCGGCGGGTGGATCTGCCGACGTACGCGTTCCAGCACCAGCGCTACTGGATGGACGCTCCGCCCGTCGCCGCCGAGGCAGCTCCGAACGCGGACGAGGCACGGTTCTGGGCCGCGGTGGACAGCGAGGAGGCGTCCGCGCTCGCGTCGTCCCTGGGCATCACCGACGACGGTGCGACCGACTCGCTCCGCGCCGTGCTGCCGTTCCTGACGTCGTGGCGACGTCGGAGTCACGAGAAGTCCACATGGGACAAGTGGCGTTACACCGTCGGCTGGAAGTCCGTCGGTGTCCCGGCGACGACGCCACCCTCGGGCACGTGGCTGGTCGTGGCGCCCACCGGTGACGAGCGCGCCGCCGCGCTGAGCGAACTGCTCGCGGAGAGCGGCCTGTCGCTCGTCGTGGTCGAGCCAGAAGAGGCGGACCCCACGGACCGAACGGACCGAACGGACCGCACGGACCGCACGGACCGCACAGCCCTCGCCCACGCGCTGCGCTCCGGCGTCACGCAGGTTCTCGCGCGGGGAGAAGAGGTCGGCGGAGTCCTGTCGCTGCTGGCGTTCGACGAGTCGCCGTACCCCGACCACCCCGCCGTGCCGAACGGCGTGGCAGCCACCCTCGCGCTGGTCCAGGCGCTCGGCGAGGCCGACGTACAGGCGCCGCTTTGGTGCGTGACGTCGGGTGCCGTGGCGGCGGTCGCGGGTGACGCGGTCGCAGGCTTCGCGCAGTCCATGGTGTGGGGTCTCGGCCGGGCCGCGGCCCTGGAACTCCCTGCCCGCTGGGGCGGGTTGGCCGACGTGCCGGAAACGGTGGACCAGCGGGTGGCCGCACGGCTGTGCGGGCTGCTCGGCGGGGCGGAGGACCAGGTCGCCGTACGCGGATCCGGTGTCTTCGCACGTCGCCTCCGCCGGGCCGACCCGGCCGCCCCGGAATCCGGCTGGACGCCACGCGGGACGGTTCTGGTGACCGGAGGTCTCGGCGCCCTGGGTGCCAGGGTCGCCCGGTGGTCGGCGGCGCACGGCGCCGAGCACATCGTGCTGGTGAGCCGACGCGGTTCCGAGGCCGATGGCGCCGCCGAGTTGGAGGCCGAGCTCATCGAGCTGGGCGCACGCGTCACGATCGCCGCCGTCGACATCGCCGACCGGGACGGGCTCGCCGCCCTGCTCGACGGCCTGGCGGCCGCCGGAGACCAGGTCGACGCCGTCGTGCACACCGCCGGACTCAACGACAGCACCCCTGTCGAGGAGACCGACCTCGCGCGCTTCGCCGACGTGGTCGGCGCCAAGGTGGCGGGTGCCGCGCACCTGCACGAGCTGCTCGCCGACACGCCGCTCGACGCGTTCCTCTCCTACTCCTCGATCGCAGGCATCTGGGGCAGCGGCGGTCAGGTCGGCTACAGCGCGGCCAACGCCTACCTCGACGCGCTCGCCGAGCACCGCACCGCGCACGGCCTGCCGGGCACAGCCGTGGCCTGGGGTCCCTGGGGCGGTGGCGGGATGGCCGACGACGAGGCGCAGCGCCAGCTCTCCCGGCGCGGCCTCCTGGCGCTGTCGCCCGAACTCGCGGTGGGTGCCATCGCCGACGCGGTCGGCGGCACCGCGGCGAGCACGGTCGTGGTGGACGTCGACTGGGAACGGTTCGCCCCCGCGTTCACCATCGGCAGACCGAGCCCGCTCTTCGCCGACCTGGTCGAGGCACGCGACGCGGTCGCGGGCCGGATCGCCGGAGCCGACGGTGCTGACGGGCCGGACGGATCCGGCCGGGACGGAGCCGAGCTGCGGGACCGGCTCACCGGCCTGGACAAGGCGAAGCAGGACGAACTGGTGCGCGGCCTGGTGGTGGCGCAGGCAGCCGCCGTCCTGGGCCACACCACGGCCGGCGCCGTCGACCCCGACCGGGCCTTCCGGGACCTTGGCTTCGACTCGCTGACCGCCGTGGAACTGCGCAACGGTCTCGCGGCCGCATCCGGCCTGACCCTGCCCGCGACCGTGGTCTTCGACTACCCCACCCCCGCGGCGCTCGCCGACCACCTGCTGTCCGCGGTCCTTGAACCGCACGGCGAGGCGCCCCTGACGCCGGACACCGCGCGGCCGGTCATGACCGACGAGCCGATCGCGATCGTGGCGATGACGTGCCGGTACCCCGGCGGCGTCACAAGCCCGGAGGAGCTGTGGCAGGTGCTCCTGTCGGGCGGGGACGCGGTCACGGACTTCCCGGCCGACCGTGGCTGGGACCTGGAGGCGCTGTACGACCCGGACCCCGCGGGCATCGGCACGACGTACTCGCGCAGGGGCGCCTTCCTCGACCAGGTGGCGGACTTCGACGCGACCTTCTTCGGGACCTCGCCCCGTGAGGCCCTCGCCATGGACCCGCAGCAGCGACTGCTCCTGGAAACCTCCTGGGAGGCGTTCGAGCGGGCCGGAATCGACCCGAACTCGGTCCGCGGCGAGCGAGTCGGCGTGTTCGTCGGCTCGAACGTGCAGGACTACGGGCTTGTCCTCGGCGAGGCCGTCGAGGACGTGGGCGGGCACGTGGCGACCGGCAGCGCGGCGAGCGTCATGTCCGGCCGCCTCTCGTACACGTTCGGCCTCGAAGGACCCGCGGTGACGGTGGACACGGCGTGCTCGTCGTCCCTGGTCGCCCTGCACCTGGCCGCGCAGGCCCTGCGGTCGGGTGAGTGCGAACTGGCTCTCGCGGGCGGCGTGACGGTGATGTCGACGCCGGGTGCGTTCATCGAGTTCAGCCGCCAGCGCGGGCTGTCCGTGGACGGCCGCTGCAAGGCGTTCTCCGACAGCGCCGACGGCACGGGCTGGGGCGAGGGCGTCGGCATGCTGATCGTCGAGCGGCTGTCCGACGCGCAGCGCAACGGCCATGAAGTGCTCGCCGTCGTAAGGGGATCCGCGGTCAACCAGGACGGTGCTTCCAACGGCCTCACCGCCCCGAACGGCCCCTCGCAGCAGCGCGTCATCCGCCAGGCGCTCGCCGGGGCGGGCCTTGCACCGTCCGACGTGGACGCGGTCGAGGCGCACGGCACCGGCACCACCCTGGGCGACCCGATCGAGGCGCAGGCGCTCCTTGCCACCTACGGCCAGGGCCGTCCCGCCGACCGGCCGCTGTTGCTCGGTTCGGTGAAGTCCAACATTGGTCACACGCAGGCGGCTGCCGGTGTGGCGGGTGTGATCAAGATGGTCATGGCGATGCGGCACGGCGTACTGCCGCAGACGCTGCACGTCACAGAACCGTCGTCGCACGTGGACTGGTCGGCAGGAGCGATGGAACTGCTCACCGACCGGCGTGAGTGGCCTGCCGTGGACCGGCCCTGGCGCGCCGGTGTGTCGTCGTTCGGCTTCAGCGGCACGAACGCCCACACCATCATCGAGCAGGCCCCCGAGACGCCTTCCCCCGAAATCGAACCGGCGGAGCCGGCAGAACCGACCGTCGTGCCGTGGGTGCTCTCGGCGCGCACCGCCGAAGCCCTGCGGGAGCAGGCGTCCCGCCTCGGCGAGGAGTGCGAGCGCGCCGACGCGGCCGTGTCGGTCGCCGACGTCGCCCACTCGCTGCGGTCCCGCGCGGTGTTCGACCACCGGGCCGTCGTGGTGGGCGTCGACCGGCAGGAGTTCCTCGCCGGTCTCACCGCCCTGGCCGACGGCCGCGAGGCGCCGAACGTCGTGACCGGCGCGGCCGAGAACCGCGGCACCGGCACGGTGTTCGTGTTCCCCGGCCACGGCACGCAGTGGGTCGGCATGGCCCTGGAACTCCTCGACTCCTCGCCGGAGTTCCGCATACGGATGGAGGAGTGCGCCGAGGCACTCGACGCGTACGTCGACTGGTCGCTCCTCGACGCGATCCAGGACCCCGGCCTGATGGAACGTCTTGACGTCGTGCAGCCCGCCCTGTTCGCGGTGATGGTGTCCCTTGCCGCCACCTGGCGTTCCTGGGGCGTCGAGCCGAGCGCCGTACTGGGGCACTCGCAGGGCGAGATCGCCGCGGCGTGCGTCGCGGGCGCCCTGTCCCTGGAGGACGCGACGCGCCTCGCCGTCCTGCGGAGCAAGGCGCTGACCGCCCTGTCCGGCCAGGGCGGCATGGTCTCGGTCGCGCTCGGCGTGGACGACGTACGGGAACTCATCGCGCGGTGGGACGGACAGCTCGCCGTCGGCGTGGTGAACGGCCCCGCGTCCGTCGTCGTCTCCGGTGACGCCGCCGCGCTGGACGAGCTGATGGAGGTCTGCACCGAGCGGGGGACGTGGGCGCGGCGGGTCCAGGCGGACTACGCCCCGCACTCCCACCACGTCGAGCAGGTCGAGACGGAGATCCTGGAAGGCCTCGCCGATGTGACGCCGCGCTCCGGCGACGTGCCGTACTACTCGCCGCTGACCGGCGGCTGGCTGGACACCCGTGACCTGGACGCCTCCTACTGGTACCGCAGCCTGCGGCAGACGGTGGAGTTCGCGGACTCCGTGTCCACCCTGGTGGCGGAGGGCTTCACCACCTTCGTCGAGGTCAGCCCGCACCCCGTCCTGGTGGCCGGACTCGGCGAACTGGCAGGCCCCGAAGGCCTGGTGGTCGGCTCCCTGCGGCGCGGCGACGGCGGCAAGGACCGACTCCTGAACTCGGCAGGCAGCCTGTTCGTGCGCGGCGGCCGGGTAGCCCTGCCGCTCCCCGACGCACGCCGCGTGGACCTGCCCACCTACCCCTTCCAGCGCAGCCGCTTCTGGCCCACGACGGCCCACGCCGCGTCCGGCGACGTGACCTCGGCCGGCCTCGGGCGCGTGGACCACCCCCTGCTCGCCGCCGTCACCGAACTCGCCGACTCCGAGAGCCTCGTGTTCAGCGGCAGACTGTCCCTGCGCACCCACCCCTGGCTCACCGACTACCGACTCCTGGACACCGCCGTGCTCCCCGGCGCGGCCTACGTGGACCTCGCGCTGCGCGCCGGCGACCACGTCGGCTGCGCGTCCCTGGACGACCTGGTCATCGAAGCGCCCCTGGTGCTGCCCGAGCGGGACGGCGTCCAGATACGGCTCAGCCTCGACGGCCCCGACGCGTCCGGCGTGCGGGCGTTCACCGTGGACTCCCGAGGAGACGAGGGCGGTGACTGGACCCGCCACGCCACCGGCACCCTGACGGCCGATGCACCCCCCGTCACCGACGACCTCGTCGTCTGGCCGCCGAGCGAGGCCGAACCGCTCGACGTCGACAGCCACTACGCCACCGTCGCCGCATCCGGCCTCGACCACGGCCCCGCCTTCCATGGCCTGCGCGCCGCCTGGCGCAAGGGCGACGAGGTGTTCGCCGAAGTGGCGCTGCCGGACGGCATCGCCGACGAGGGCTTCGGCCTGCACCCGGCTCTCCTGGACGCCGCGCTGCACGCCGTCGGGCTCGGGGTGAGCTCGGACGGGCTCCCGTTCTCGTGGTCCGGGGTGCGGCTCCTCGCCACCGGTGCGACGCAGCTGCGGGTCCGGCTGACGCCGGTCGGCGTGGACGCCGTGGCGGTGCTCGTCACCGACGGCTCCGGCGAGGCGGTCGCCGCCGTGGACGAACTGATCCTGCGCCCCTTCTCGGCCGACCAGCTCAACACCGCACGCTCCGCCCACCGCGACTCGCTGTTCGAGGTGAAGTGGGTGCCGATGCCGGACGCCGCTCCCGAGACCGGCACCTGGGCGGTCCTCGGCAACGACACCGCCCGCATCGCCCACGCGCTCACCGCGGCCGGCGGACCGGTCGACGAGCACGCCGACCTGGCCGCACTCCTCGCCGCCGTCGACGCAGGCGTGCCCGTGCCCCGGTACGTGGCCGTGACGCCGGGCGAGGGCGCGACGAGCCCCCGCGAGGCGACCCACCACACCCTCGACCTGCTCCAGAGGTGGCTGGCGGACGACCGGTTCGCCGCGACGCAGCTCGTGTTCCTGACGAGCAGCGCGGTACCGGCAGGACCGGACGAGGACGTGACGGACCTGGTGCGGGCTCCCGCATGGGGCCTGGCGCGGTCGGCACAGTCGGAGCACCCGGCGCGGTTCGTGCTCGTCGACGTGGACGCGAACGAGAAGTCGCTGCGCAGGCTGCCCGCCGCCGTGGCGACCGGGGAACCGCAGATCGCCGTCAGGAACGGCACCGCCACGGTGGCCAGGCTGGCACGGCTCACCACCCCGGCCGACGCTCCCGAGCAGACGGCGTTCACCCCCGACAGCACCGTGCTCATCACCGGTGGACTCGGCGTGCTCGGCGGCCTGACCGCACGGCACCTCGTCACCCGCCACGGAGTCCGGGACCTCGTACTGACCGGAAGGCGCGGCCCGGCCACACCGGGCGCGGACGACCTGCGCCGGGAACTGGCCGAACTGGGCGCACGCGTCACGGTCGTCCGGTGCGACGTCGGCGACCGCGCCGCGGTCGCCGCGCTCCTCGCCGAGCACCCCGTGACCGCCGTCGTCCACACGGCGGGCGTCCTGGACGACAGCGTGATCGAGTCCCTGACACCGGAGCACGTCGACGCGGTGTTCGGACCCAAGGCCGACGCCGCGCTCCACCTGCACGAGCTGACCCGGGAGAAGGACCTCACGGCATTCGTGCTCTTCTCCGCCGCCGCCGGTGTCTTCGGCGGCCCCGGCCAGGGCAACTACGCGGCCGCCAACGCCTTCCTCGACGCGCTCGCACAGCACCGCAGGGCCGCCGGGCTGCCCGCGACCTCGCTGGCCTGGGGCCTGTGGGCCGAGGCCAGCGGCATCACAGGGCACCTGGACGACGCCGACGTGCAGCGGATGGCGAGGGGCGGCATGACCCCGCTCTCCTCCGCCGACGGCATGGCCCTGTTCGACGCGGCACGCGCGTCCGGCACCGCGACCGCGGTGCCCGCCGCGATCGACCTGGCAGCGCTGCGGGCCCACCCGGAACAGGTACGGCCGCTGCTGCGCGGCCTGGTTCCGACGCCCGCACGCCGGTCCGCACGGTCCGGCGACGGCGGCCCCGGCGCGGTCCCGCTCGCCCAGCGGCTCGCAGGACTCACCGAAGCGGAGCAGGACCGGGCCCTCGTACAGCTCGTCCGCACCCACACCGCGGCCGTGCTCGGCTTCCCCGGACCGGACGCCGTCGAGGCGGACCGTGCCTTCAAGGAACTCGGCTTCGACTCACTCACCGCCGTGGAACTGCGCAACAGGCTCGACGCCGAGGTCGACTCACGACTGCCCGCCACCCTGGTGTTCGACCACCCGAACCCGGCGGCCCTCGCGGCCCACCTGCGCACGACGGTGCTCGCCGGCGACGGCACACCCGCCGCCGCGGTACTCAGCGAGCTGAACAAGCTGACGGTCACCATCTCCAAGCTCGACCCGAACGACGTCCTGGCCGGGGACATCCGGCTGCGGCTCCGGTCGCTCCTGTCCACGTGGGACGAGGGCGAACCCGAGCCCGCGGCGGACGACTTGACCGCGGCCACGCTCGACGACGTCTTCAACATCATCGACGACGAACTCGGAAAGTCCTGACCAGCCGGTACGGACTCTGACCAACCTGACCAGCCGGTACGGACTCTCATCAACACGGGGTACGGGCTCTCACCCAGAGGGGTATCAAGCACATGTCGAACGACGACAAGGTCCTCGACTATCTGAAGCGCCTGACCGCGGACCTGCGGCAGACCAAGCAACGTCTCCGCGAGGTCGAGGAGAAGGACAGCGAGCCGATCGCGATCGTCGGCATGAGCTGCCGCTTCCCCGGCGGGGTCGCGTCGCCCGAGGACCTGTGGCGTCTTGTCGAGTCCGGTGCGGACGCGGTGGCCGGGTTCCCGGCCGACCGCGGCTGGGACCTGGAGTCGCTGTACGACGAGGACCCCGACCACACGGGCACCACCTACGCCCGTGAAGGCGGATTCCTGTACGGCGCGACGGAGTTCGACCCCGGCTTCTTCGGGATCTCGCCGCGTGAGGCCGCGGCGATGGACCCGCAGCAGCGACTGCTCCTCGAAACCTCCTGGGAGGCCTTCGAGCGGGCGGGCATCGACCCCAACTCGCTGCGGGGCAGCAGGTCGGGCGTGTTCGTCGGCACCAACGGCCAGGACTACGCGGCGCTGCTGATGGCCGCGCAGGAGGAAGTCGAGGGCTACGCGGGCACGGGCATCTCGGCGAGCGTCATCTCCGGCCGCCTTTCGTACACCTTCGGTCTCGAGGGCCCGGCGCTGACGGTCGACACGGCGTGCTCGTCGTCGCTGGTCGCCCTGCACCTCGCGGTACAGGCATTACACAAGGGCGAGTGCGAGCTCGCGCTGGTCGGCGGTGTGACGGTGATGTCGACGCCGGGCTCCTTCATCGAGTTCAGCCGCCAGCGCGGCCTCGCCCCGGACGGCCGTGTCAAGGCGTTCGCCGACGCCGCAGACGGCACCGGCTGGGGTGAGGGCGTCGGCATGCTGCTCGTCGAGCGCCTTTCGGATGCCCGACGCAACGGCCACCAGGTGCTCGCGGTGGTCCGTGGCTCCGCGGTCAACCAGGACGGCGCGTCGAACGGCCTGACCGCCCCGAACGGCCCCTCGCAGCAGCGCGTGATCCGCCAGGCGCTGGCGAGCGCGGGCCTGACCCCGGCCGATGTGGACGCGATGGAGGCGCACGGTACGGGCACGAAGCTGGGCGACCCGATCGAGGCGCAGGCGCTCCTCGCGACGTACGGCCAGGACCGCCCCGCCGACCGGCCGCTGTGGCTCGGTTCGGTGAAGTCCAACATCGGCCACACGCAAGCCGCAGCGGGTGTGGCGGGCGTGATCAAGATGGTCATGTCGATGCGGCACGGCGTGCTGCCGAAGACGCTGCACGTGGACGAGCCGTCGTCGCACGTGGACTGGTCCGCGGGCGCGGTGGAACTCCTGACGGAGACCCGGTCGTGGCCGGAGACGGGCCAGCCGTGGCGGGCGGGTGTGTCGTCGTTCGGCGTGAGCGGCACGAACGCGCACACCATCATCGAGCAGGCCCCGGAAGCTGAGCAGGCCCCGGAAGCCGAGCAGTCCTCGGGAGCCGAGGAGTCGACTCCCGCTCGGGCGTCCATGCCGGTCGAACTGGCGCCTTGGGTGCTGTCGGCGCGGAATGCCGATGCGTTGCGGGAGCAGGCGGCGCGGCTGCTCTCGGGTGTGCTCGGCCTGGACCCTGTGGATGTCGGCTACTCCCTCGCGACGACGCGGGCATCGCTGGAGCAGCGCGCGGTCGTCGTCGCGGACGACGCGGAGACCCGGCTGACCGCCCTGACCGCGTTGGCCGAGGGCAAGCAGGCGGCGGGAGTGGTGACGGGTTCCGTCGCCGGCGGCCTGCTGGGTTTCCTGTTCTCGGGTCAGGGATCGCAGCGGCTCGGTATGGGTCGTGAGTTGTCCGTCCGTTTCCCGGTGTTCGCCGAGGCTCTGGATGCTGTGCTTGCGGAGTTCGGGCCTGAGGTCCGTGAGGTGTTGTTCGGTGAGGATGCCGATGCGCTGAATGAGACGGGGGTGACGCAGCCTGCGCTGTTCGCGGTCGAGGTGGCGTTGTTCCGGCTGCTGGAGTCGTGGGGTGTGCGGCCGGATGTGCTGGCGGGACATTCGATCGGTGAGTTGGCTGCGGCTCATGTGTCGGGTGTGTGGTCGCTGGCGGACGCGGTCAAGGTGGTGTCGGCGCGTGGTGCGTTGATGCAGGCGCTGCCGTCTGGTGGCGCGATGGTCGCGATCCAGGCCTCTGAGGCCGAAGTTGGGTCGGATCTGCCGGAGACGGTAGGTGTCGCTGCGGTCAACGGGCCGTCTTCGGTGGTGATTTCGGGTGTGGCCGCTGATGTGGAGGTGGTGGCTGAGCGTTGGCGTGAGGCGGGCCGCAAGGTGTCCCGGCTGAAGGTCAGTCATGCGTTCCACTCGCCGTTGATGGACCCGATGCTGGATGAGTTCCGCCAGGTTCTGGAGGGTGTGTCGTACGAGGCGCCCGCCATCCCGGTGGTGTCGACGCTGACGGGCCGGTTGGCGACTGCCGAGGAGCTGACCTCGGCGGAGTACTGGGTGCGGCACGTACGTGAGTCGGTGCGGTTCGCCGATGCCATCGGGGCTCTGGTTGCCGAGGGTGTGAGTACGTTCGTCGAGGTCGGCCCGGGTGGCACGCTGTCGGCGCTGGGGCAGGAGACCGCGCCTGACGCCGGGTTCGTGCCGGTGCTGCGGAACGACCGCCCGGAGCAGACGGCACTGACCTCCGCGATCGCGGAAGCTCACGTACGGGGCGTTCGCGTCGACTGGGCCGCCTACTTCGCGGGCAGCGGGGCTCAGCGCGTCGATCTGCCGACGTACGCGTTCCAGCGCGAGCGCTTCTGGCTGGACGTGCTGCCCACGGTCGGCGATGTCGCGGCGGCCGGACTGGGTTCGGCGGACCATCCGTTGCTGGGTGCCGCTGTCACGGTGGGTGGCACGGACGGTGTGTTGCTGACCGGTCGGTTGTCGGTTCAGTCGCATCCGTGGCTGGCTGATTATGTGGTGCAGGGTTCGGTGTTGTTGCCGGGTGCTGCGTTTGTCGAGCTGGCGGTGCGTGCGGGGGATCAGGTCGGGTGCGATCTGGTCGAGGAATTGAGGCTGGAGGCGCCGCTCGTTCTGCCCGAGCGGGGTTCGGTGCGGGTGCAGGTGTGGGTCGGTGCGGCGGACGAGTCGGGGCGACGTGAGCTGAGCTTCCACTCCAGCGCTGGTGACGCTGACGACGGTCATGCGTGGACCAGGCATGCCACGGGTGTGCTGGGGACAGGCAGCCGTTCCGGTGGGGTTGCGCTGGTGGAGTGGCCGCCGGCGGGTGCTGAGGTCATGGACCTGGAGGGGTTCTACGGCGATTTGGCGGAGCTGGGCTTGGGTTATGGCCCGGTGTTCCAGGGGTTGCGGTCGGCCTGGCGCAAGGGCGATGAGGTGTTCGCCGAGGTTGCGTTGCCGGAGGGTGTGAAGGCTGAGGGGTTCGGTCTGCACCCGGCGTTGTTGGACGCGGCGTTGCACACGGTTGGCCTGACCGACGGTGATGTCGATGGCTTGCCGTTCTCGTGGTCGGGTGTGCGGCTGCATGCCTCGGGCGCGACTGCTCTGCGCGTGCGGGTGACGCCTGCGGGGTCCGACGGAGTGTCGTTGGCCGTGGCGGACGGGGCGGGTGCCCCGGTCGCGAGCGTGGACGCGTTGGTGCTGCGTCCGGTGTCACTGGAAGAGTTCGCCGGTGACGGCCATGACGATGCGCTGTTCGGTGTCGACTGGGTGTCGGTTCCCCTGGTCGAGAACGATGTTCCGTCGGTCGAGTGGACCGACCTGGAGGCGCTGGCTGGGGCGGTGGAGCTGCCTGACTTCGTTGTTCTGCCGTGCCCGGGCACTTCCGGGTCCGACCCGGTGGCCGGTGCGCATGGGGTGGCGCACTGGGCGCTGAGCGCGGTCCAGTCGTGGCTCAGTGACGGGCGGTTCGGTGCGTCGCGTCTGGTCATCGTGACCCGTGGTGCGATTGCCGCAACGGCCGATGACGACGTACGAGATGTTGCGCAGGCGGCGGTGTGGGGTCTGGTGCGGTCCGCTCAGTCGGAGAACCCGGACCGGATCGTGCTGGTCGACCTGGACGACGAGTCGGCCTCGCTCGACGTACTGCCGTCTGCGCTGGCCACGGGCGAGCCGCAGTTGGCGCTGCGTTCGGGTGCTGTCAGTGCGCCGCGCCTGGCGAGGGTGCGGCAGTCCGTGGTCGACGACCTGGGCTTTGGTGCCGGTGCGGTGCTGATCACTGGCGCGACGGGCACGCTGGGTGGTCTCGTGGCCCGGCACCTGGTCGCCGAGCGGGGCGTGCGCAACCTGCTGCTGGTGAGCCGACGCGGTGCTGCGGCTGAGGGTGCCGAGGAACTGCGTGGCGAACTCACCGCGCTGGGCGCCGAGGTGGCGTTCGCGGCGTGTGACGTCGCGGATCGGGATGCGGTGGCAGCGCTGCTGGCCGAGCACGAGGTCTCCGCCGTGGTGCATACGGCGGGTGTGCTGGACGACGGCACGATCGGCTCGCTGACCGCCGAGCGGATCGACGGCGTGTTCCGGCCCAAGGTCGACGCGGCCTGGCATCTGCACGAGCTGACGCGGGACTTGGACCTTTCGGCGTTCGTGCTGTTCTCGTCCGCCGCCGGTGTGTTCGGTGGCGCGGGGCAGGGCAACTACGCGGCGGCCAACGCGTTCCTGGACGCGCTCGCCCAACACCGTCGGGTGGCCGGGCTGTCCGCCACATCGTTGGCGTGGGGCTTGTGGGCTGATGCGGATGGCATGGCCGGCAGCCTCGATGAGTCTGATGTGCGGCGGATCACCAGTGGCGGCGCGATCCCGATCGGCGCGGCTGAGGGCTTGGCGTTGTTTGACGCAGCGGGTTCCACGGGGCGTGCCGCGCTGGTGCCGATCCCTCTCGACCTGCCGGTGTTGCGTCGGCAGGCGCGTTCCCAGCCCGTGCCGCACATCATGCGCGGCCTGGTGCGGGGCAGTGCACGTAGGGCTGTTGAGTCCGGCCTGGCGGTTGCCGGGTCTGCGTTGGCGCAGTCGCTGGCGGTGCTGCCCGCCGCGGAGCGGGAGAAGGTGCTGCTTGACCTCGTGGTCGGGCACGTGGCGATGGTGCTCGGTCACAGTTCGGCGCAGGCCGTCGCGCCTGAGCGTGCGTTCAAGGAGCTGGGCTTTGATTCGCTGAGCTCTGTCGAGCTGCGTAACCGGTTGAACGCGGCGACCGAGTTGGCGTTGCCGGCCACGCTGGTCTTCGACTATCCGACTCCGGCCGCGCTCGCGGCGCATCTCGGCGCCGAGTTGCTGGGCGGTGTGGTCGATGTCGTCACCAACGAGCCCGTTGCGATGGTGGCCGACGAGCCGATCGTGATCGTCGGCATGAGCTGCCGCTTCCCCGGCGGTGTCGAGTCGCCGGAGGACCTGTGGCGCTTGGTGGCCGGGGGAGGGGACGCGGTGTCGCAGTTCCCGACGGACCGCGGCTGGGACATCGACTCGCTCTATGACCCCGACCCCGAGCAGTCGGGCACCACGTACAGCCGCATGGGCGCCTTCCTGGATGGCATGGCCGACTTCGACCCGGCGTTCTTCGGGATCTCGCCGCGTGAGGCCGCGGCGATGGACCCGCAGCAGCGACTGCTGCTCGAAACCTCCTGGGAGGCGTTCGAGCGGGCGGGCATCGACCCGAACTCGCTGCGCGGCGGCCGTTCCGGTGTCTTCGTGGGCACCAACGGCCAGGACTACGCGGCGCTGCTGATGGCCGCGCAGAAGGAAGTCGAGGGTTACGCGGGCACCGGTATCTCGGCGAGCGTCATCTCCGGCCGCCTGTCGTACACGTACGGCTTTGAGGGCCCTGCGGTGACGGTGGACACGGCGTGCTCGTCATCGTTGGTGGCGCTGCACTTGGCGGTCAACGCGCTGCACAAGGGCGAGTGTGAACTGGCGCTGGTCGGTGGCGTGTCGGTGATGTCGACGCCGGGCTCCTTCATCGAGTTCAGCCGTCAGCGCGGGCTGTCCGTGGACGGCCGGGTCAAGGCGTTCGCCGATGCCGCCGATGGCACTGGCTGGGGTGAGGGTGTCGGCATGCTGCTCGTGGAGCGGCTTTCGGATGCCCGACGCAATGGCCACCAGGTGCTGGCCGTCGTGCGGGGCTCGGCGGTGAACCAGGACGGTGCGTCGAACGGCCTGACCGCGCCGAACGGCCCGTCGCAGCAGCGCGTCATCCGGCAGGCACTCGCGAGTGCGGGTCTGGAGTCGGCCGACGTGGATGCCATGGAGGCGCACGGCACCGGCACCACGCTCGGTGACCCGATCGAGGCCCAGGCGCTCCTCGCGACTTACGGGCAGGACCGCACTGCCGACCGGCCGTTGTGGCTGGGGTCGGTGAAGTCGAACATCGGTCACACGCAGGCGGCTGCCGGTGTGGCGGGTGTGATCAAGATGGTCATGGCTATGCAGCACGGGGTGCTGCCGCAGACGTTGCATGTGGATGAGCCGACCTCGCAGGTCGACTGGTCGGCCGGTGACGTCGAGCTCCTCACCGAGTCCCGCCCCTGGCCGGAGACCGACCGGCCGCGCCGGTTCGGTGTGTCGTCGTTCGGCTTCAGCGGCACGAACGCGCACACCATCATCGAGCAGGCCCCGACGGTCGAGGAGTCGACTCCGGCTGTTGCTTCTGTGCCGGTCGGCCTGGTGCCGTGGGTGCTGTCGGCAAGGAGTGCCGAGGCGCTGCGGCAGCAGGCGGCACGGCTGGTCTCGGGCACGGTTGACCTGGACCCTGCGGATGTCGGCTACTCCCTCGCGACGACGCGGGCATCGCTGGAGCAGCGCGCGGTCGTCATTGCTGACGACGCGGAGACCCGGCTGAGCGCTCTTACCGCGTTGGCCGAGGGCAGGCAGGCGGGGGGAGTGGTGACGGGTTCCGCTGTCACCGGCCTGCTGGGTTTCCTGTTCTCGGGGCAGGGGTCGCAGCGGCTCGGTATGGGTCGTGAACTGGCCGTCCGTTTCCCGGTGTTCGCCGAGGCTCTGGACGCTGTGCTTGCGGAGTTCGAGCCGGAGGTACGCGAAGTCCTCTTCGGCGAGGATGCCGATGCGCTGAATGAGACGGGTGTGACGCAGCCCGCGCTGTTCGCGGTCGAGGTGGCGCTATTCAGGCTGTTGGAGTCGTGGGGTGTGCGGCCGGATGTGCTGGCGGGGCATTCGATCGGTGAGCTGGCTGCCGCGCATGTGGCTGGTGTGTGGTCGCTTGCTGATGCCGTGAAGGTGGTGTCGGCGCGTGGTGTGTTGATGCAGGCGCTGCCGTCCGGTGGTGCGATGGTGGCGATCCAGGCGTCCGAGGCCGAGGTCGCGTTGGATCTGCCGGGGACGGTGGGTATCGCTGCGGTCAACGGCCCGACCTCGGTGGTCATTTCCGGCGTCGCCGCCGACGTGGAGGCGGTTGCGGAGCGGTGGCGGTCCGAGGACCGGAAGGTGACGCGGCTCCGTGTCAGCCATGCGTTCCACTCGCCGTTGATGGACCCGATGCTGGATGACTTCCGCCGGGTGCTGGAAGGCGTGTCGTACGAGGCGCCCGCGATCCCGATCGTGTCCACGCTGACGGGTCGGTTGGCGACTGTCGAGGAGCTGACCTCGGCGGAGTACTGGGTGCGGCACGTGCGTGGGGCCGTTCGGTTCCATGACGCGGTTGTGGCGTTGCGTGAGCAGGGTGCGGAGGTGTTCGTCGAGGTCGGTCCGGGTGGGACGCTGTCCGCTCTGGGTCTCGGGAGTGCGCCCGACGCGGTGTTCCTGCCCGCGTTGCGTGCGGACAGGACCGAGGAGACCGCGCTGGTCACCACGCTTGCCGCGCTGCACACGCGGGGCGTGACGGTCGACTGGGCTGTGTACTTCGCGGGCAGTGGTGCCCGGCGGGTGGATCTGCCGACGTACGCGTTCCAGCACCAGCGCTACTGGCTGGACGTAGCGCCCGAGGATCGCACCCAGGGGCTGTCGCCGGCGGAGACGCGGTTCTGGGAGGTCGTCGAAGACGGTGACCTCGCTGACGTCGCCCGTACGTTGGATGTGTCGTCGGATGCTCCGCTGAGTGCGGTGCTGCCGAGGCTTTCGGCTTGGCGCAAGGAGCAGTTGGGGCGCTCCACCGCCGATGGCTGGCGGTATCGGGTCGAGTGGCGGTCGGTGGCCGCAGGGAGTCGGCGACTGGACGGTGCCTGGCTGGTTGTCGCGCCGACTGGTGAGGAGTGCGCTGGGTGGGTCGGTGAGGCGCTGACCCGGAATGGCGCGGACGATGTGTACGTCCTGCATGTAGATGTGGATGCGGAAGTGGTCGACTGGGCCGAGCAGTTGGCCGGTCTGTCGGACCTGAACGGCGTGGTCTCCTTGCTGGGCCTTGCTGATGCGGGCGATTCGACTGTGCCTGCGGGTGTCGTGGCCACGGTGGGTCTGTTGCAGGCGCTCGGTGATGCGGACGTGTCCGCCCCGCTGTGGTGCCTGACGTCGGGTGCGGTGTCGGTGGGCGCGGACGATGTGGTTGCCGGGTTCGAGCAGTCGATGCTGTGGGGTCTGGGGAGGGTGGCCGCGCTGGAGCAGCCGGGCCGCTGGGGCGGGTTGGTCGACCTGCCCGAGGCGCAGGACGACGGGGCCGGTGATCTGCTGGCTGCCGTACTCGCCGGGACCAGTGGCGAGGATCAGGTCGCGCTGCGCAGTGGCGAGGTTCTGGGGCGCAGGCTGGTGCCCGCGCCGCTGGACAAGGCATCTGGGGCGGGCTGGTCGCCGCGTGGGACGGTCCTGGTCACAGGTGGTACCGGTGCGCTCGGTGCGCACGTTGCCAGGTGGCTGGTGGCGAAGGGTGCCGAGCACCTGCTGTTGACCAACAGGCGTGGACTGGACGCCGATGGTGCGCAGGAGCTGTGCGCGGAGCTGACCGAGTTGGGTGCCCGTGTCACGATCGCGGCCTGTGACGTCGCTGACCGAAACGCCTTGGCGGATGTGCTGGCGTCGGTTCCCGCCGAGTACCCGCTCACTGCGGTCGTGCATGCGGCGGGCATTGAGCGCTCGGCCGTTCTTGCCGACCTTGATCCGACTGATCTGGGTGGGTTCGCTGATGTGTTGTCGGCCAAGGTGAATGGTGCGCGGAACCTGCACGAGCTCCTGGGTGACCGGCAGTTGGACGCGTTCGTACTGTTCTCGTCCATTGCTGGTGTGTGGGGCAGTGGTGGTCAGGCTGCGTATGCGGCCGCCAACGCCTACTTGGACTCTCTCGCCGACCACCGTAGGGCGGAGGGCCTGGCTGCTACGGCGGTTGCGTGGGGTCCGTGGGGTGGTGGCGGTATGGTCGCCGGCGCCGGTGGCGATGCGGCGGCGCAGTTGCGGCGCAGGGGTCTGCCGACCATGCCTCCTGCGGTGGCGATTGCCGGTCTGGCCATGGCATTGGAGCGCGGCGACGGGAACGTCGTCGTCGCTGATGTGGATTGGGAGCGGTTCGCGGGCACGTTCATGGCGCAGCGACCGAGCCCGTTGCTGGGTGAACTGCCTGCGGTGCGTGCGGCGTTCGAGGCGACATCGGCGGCTGACGGGATGTCTGAGCTGGCGCAGCGCCTGTCCGGTCTGGACGAGGTGGAGCAGGAGCGGCAGCTCACGGAGCTGGTGCGGTACGAGGCTGCCGCGGTGCTCGGCCATGTCTCGGGCGACGCGTTCTCGGCGTCTCGTGCGTTCAGGGAGTTGGGCTTTGACTCGCTGACGGCGGTGGAGTTGCGTGCCCGGCTGAGTGAGGCCACGGGTGTGGCGTTGCCTGCGACGCTGGTCTACGACTACCCGAACGCGGCGGTGCTTGCCGCGTATCTGCGGACCGAACTGTCCGGCGTGGACGTCGTCGCCCCCTCCGCTCCGACCGCAGTCTCTGGTGTGCTCGATGAGCCGGTCGCGATCGTGGCGATGGCCTGCCGGTATCCCGGTGGTGTGTCGAGCCCGGAGGACCTGTGGCAGGTGTTGCTGTCCGGTGGGGACGCGGTGTCGGAGTTCCCGACGGACCGTGGTTGGGACTTGGAGGCGTTGTACGACCCCGACCCGGATGGGGTGGGAACGTCATACTCGCGTTCGGGTGCCTTCCTGTCAGACGTAGGCGGGTTCGACGCGGACTTCTTCGGGATCTCGCCGCGCGAGGCCCTTGCCATGGACCCGCAGCAGCGACTGCTCCTTGAGACCTCGTGGGAGGCGTTCGAGAGGGCCGGGGTCGACCCGGCGTCGCTGCGCGGTGAGCGCGTCGGCGTGTTCGTGGGCTCGAACGTGCAGGACTACGGGCTGGTGCTGGGCGGGGCCGCTGAGGATGTCGGCGGCTATGTGGCGACCGGCAACGCGGCCAGCGTGGCGTCGGGGCGCCTGTCGTACACGTTCGGCTTCGAGGGCCCGGCCGTCACGGTTGACACGGCGTGCTCGTCGTCGCTGGTGGCCCTGCACCTGGCGGTGCAGGCACTGCGGTCCGGCGAGTGCGAACTGGCCCTTGCGGGTGGCGTCACCGTGATGTCGACGCCGGGTGCGTTCGTCGAGTTCAGCCGTCAGCGTGGCCTTGCCGAGGACGGGCGGTGCAAGGCGTTCGCCGCCGGCGCCGATGGCACCGGCTGGGGCGAGGGCGTCGGCATGCTGTTCGTCGAACGGCTCTCGGACGCTCAGCGCAACGGCCACCAGGTGCTGGCCGTTGTACGGGGCTCCGCGGTCAACCAGGACGGTGCGTCCAACGGCCTGACCGCCCCGAACGGCCCGTCGCAGCAGCGCGTGATCCGCCAGGCGCTCGCCAGTGCGGGCCTGGCCCCTGCCGATGTGGATGTGGTCGAGGCGCACGGCACCGGTACGAAGCTGGGCGACCCAATCGAGGCCCAGGCCCTCCTTGCCACCTACGGCCAGGACCGCAGCGGTGAGCCGCTGTTGCTGGGTTCGGTGAAGTCGAACATCGGTCACACTCAGGCTGCGGCCGGTGTGGCGGGCGTGATCAAGATGGTCATGGCCATGCGGCACGGCGTACTGCCGAAGACGCTGCACGTGGACGAGCCGTCGCCCCATGTCGACTGGTCCGCGGGCGCCGTGGAACTCCTTGCGGAGGCGCGCCCCTGGCCGGAGACCGGTCAGCCGTTGCGCGCCGGTGTGTCGTCGTTCGGGTTCAGCGGTACCAATGCGCACACCATCATCGAGCAGGCCCCCGCCGTCGAGCAGCAGGAGCAGGAGGAAGCACCGGAGCCGGTATGTGACGGCGTGGTGCCGTGGGTGCTTTCGGCGGGCGACGAGGGCGCGTTGCGTGGCCAGGCCGAGCGGCTGCTGTCCGTGGTGGACGACCACGCGCTCGCTGATGTCGGCTTCTCGCTCGCCACGACGCGGTCGGCGTTGGACCACCGTGCGGTGGTCGTGGCCGCTGACCGGTCCGAGTTCCTGGCCGCTTTGGCGGCCTTGGCCGAGGGCCGGGCGACCGGTGCGGTGGTCACGGGTGTCGCTGATGAGCCTGGCCGAGTGGGTTTCCTGTTCTCGGGGCAGGGTTCGCAGCGGCTCGGTATGGGTCGTGAGTTGTCCGTCCGTTTCCCGGTGTTCGCCGAGGCTCTGGATGCGGTGCTTGCGGAGTTTGGGCCTGAGGTCCGTGAGGTGTTGTTCGGTGAGGATGCCGATGCGCTGAATGAGACGGGGGTGACGCAGCCTGCGTTGTTCGCGGTCGAGGTGGCGTTGTTCCGGCTGTTGGAGTCGTGGGGTGTGCGGCCGGATGTGCTGGCCGGGCATTCGATCGGTGAGCTGGCTGCGGCTCATGTGGCTGGTGTGTGGTCGCTGGAGGACGCGGTCAAGGTGGTGTCGGCGCGTGGTGCGTTGATGCAGGCGCTGCCGTCTGGTGGTGCGATGGTCGCGATCCAGGCGTCCGAGGCCGAGGTCGCGTCCGACCTGCCGGAGACTGTCGGTGTTGCCGCGGTCAACGGCCCTGCCTCGGTGGTCATTTCCGGTGTCGCTGCCGACGTCGAGGTTGTCGCCGAGCGGTGGCGTGAGGCGGGCCGGAAGGTGTCTCGCCTGAAGGTGAGCCACGCGTTCCACTCGCCGTTGATGGCCCCGATGCTTGACGACTTCCGCCGGGTGCTTGAGGGCGTGTCGTACGAGGCTCCCGCGATTCCGATCGTGTCGACGCTGACCGGAGTCCGCGTGACCGCCGAGGAGTTGGCGTCGGCGGAGTACTGGGTGCGGCATGTGCGTGAGTCGGTGCGGTTCGCCGATGCCGTCGGGGCTCTGGTTGCTGAGGGTGTGGGTACGTTCGTCGAGGTCGGCCCGGGTGGGACGCTGTCGGCGCTGGGCCGTGAGTCCGCGCCGGAGGCAACCTTCGTACCGGTGCTGCGTGGTGGCGACCGCCCGGAGGCAACCGCCGTTACGACGGCTGCAGGACAGCTGCACGTGTGCGGTGTACAGGTGGCGTGGGGAGCGTTCTTCGCCGGTCGCGGCGCACGCCGAATTGAACTGCCGACGTACCCGTTCCAGCGCGAGCGCTTCTGGCCCGATGTGCTGCCCGCGATCGGCAATGTCGCGGCGGCCGGGCTCGGTGCGGCGGAGCACCCGCTGCTTGGCGCGACCGTCACCCTTGGCGGCACAGATGGTGTGCTACTGACCGGCCGGTTGTCTGTCCAGTCCCACCCGTGGCTGGCTGATTACGTGGTCCAGGGTTCGGTTCTGCTTCCCGGTGCTGCGTTTGTCGAGCTGGCGGTGCGTGCCGGTGACCAGGTCGGGTGCGATCTGGTCGAGGAGTTGACTCTGGAGGCGCCGCTCGTTCTGCCCGAGCAGGGTTCGGTGCGGGTTCAGGTGTGGGTCGGCGCCGAGGATTCGTCGGGCAGGCGCGAGCTGAGTTTCCACTCCAGTGTGGGTGACGCTGACGACGGCCGTGCGTGGACCAGGCATGCCACGGGTGTGTTGTGTGAGGGTGGCCGTTCCGGTGGGGTTGCGCTGGTGGAGTGGCCGCCGGCGGGTGCGGAGGTCGTGGACCTGGAGGGGTTCTACGGCGATTTGGCGGAGCTGGGCTTGGGTTATGGCCCGGTGTTCCAGGGGTTGCGGTCGGCTTGGCGCAAGGGCGATGAGGTGTTTGCCGAGGTTGCGTTGCCGGAGGGTGTGAAGGCTGAGGGGTTCGGTCTCCATCCGGCTTTGTTGGACGCGGCGTTGCACACGGTTGGCTTGACCGACGGTGATGTCGATGGCTTGCCGTTCTCGTGGTCGGGTGTGCGGCTGCACGCGTCGGGTGCGACGGCGTTGCGGGTGCGGCTGTCGTCCACCGGCGCGGACGGAGTGGCGCTGACGGTCGCGGACGGCTCCGGCGCACCAGTAGCGACGATCGACTCGCTGGTACTGCGTCCGGTGTCGCTGGATCAGCTCGGCGGCGACGGCCAGGACGACACCCTGTTCGGTGTCGACTGGGTGTCGGTGCCCCTGGCCGGGGGCGATGTTTCGACGGTCGAGTGGACCGACCTGGAGGCGCTGACACAGGCGGCAGAGCTGCCTGACTTCGTTGTTCTGTCGTGCCCGGTCAGCTCCGGGTCCGACCCGGTGGCCGGTGCGCATGGGGCGGCGCACTGGGCACTGAACGCAGTCCAATTCTGGTTGGCAGACGGGCGGTTCGACGCGTCGCGTCTGGTCATCGTGACCCGTGGTGCGATTGCTGCCACGGCTGATGACGACGTACGAGATGTTGCTCAGGCTGCGGTGTGGGGTCTGGTGCGCTCCGCTCAGTCGGAGAACCCGGACCGGATCATGCTGGTCGACCTGGACGACGAGGCGGTCTCGCTCGATGTACTGCCGTCCGCGCTGGCCACGGGCGAGCCGCAGTTGGCGCTGCGGTCCGGCGACGTTCGCGTGCCCCGCCTGGCCAGGGTGCGCCAGTCCGCAACGGATGACCCCGGCTTCGGTACCGGTACCGTCCTGGTCACCGGCGCGACGGGCACTCTGGGTGGCCTTGTCGTCCGGCACCTGGTGGCCGAGCGAGGCGTGCGCAACCTGCTCCTGGTGAGCCGACGCGGCGCTGCGGCCGAGGGCGCCGAGGAACTGCGTGATGAACTCACCGCGCAGGGCGCCGAAGTGACGTACGCGGCATGCGACGTCGCCGACCGCGCAGCCCTCAAGGAACTGCTCGCTGACCACGACATATCCGCCGTGATCCACACCGCAGGCGTGCTGGACGACGGCATGATCGGCTCGCTGACCGCCGAGCGGATCGACGCCGTCTTCCGGCCCAAGGTCGACGCGGCCTGGTACCTGCACGAGTTGACCCGCGACCTGGACCTGTCCGCCTTCGTGCTGTTCTCCTCGGTGGCGGGCACCCTCGGTGGACCTGGCCAGGGCAACTACGCGGCCGCCAACACCTTCCTGGACGCGCTCGCCCAGCACCGCTGCGCGGACGGCCTCGCCGCGACCTCGCTCGCGTGGGGCCTGTGGGCCTCAGCCGACGGCATGGCAGGCAGCCTCGACGAAGCCGACGTACGACGGATGACCCGCAGTGGCGTGATCCCGATCGGCACGACCGAGGGCCTTGCGCTGTTCGACGCGGCGGGATCCACGGGCCGTGCCGCGCTGGTGCCGATCCCGCTCGACCTGACCGTGCTGCAGCGGCAGGCGCGTTCCCAGCCCGTGCCGCACCTCCTGCGCGGCCTGGTGCGGGGCAGCGCACGTAGGGCTGTTGAGTCCGGCCTCGTTGTCGCAGGGTCTGCGTTGGCGCAGTCGTTGACGGTGCTGCCTGTCGCGGAGCGGGAGAGGGTGCTGCTTGACCTCGTGCTCGGTCATGTGGCCGTGGTGCTCGGTCACAGTTCGGCGCAGGCCATCGCGCCTGAGCGTGCGTTCAAGGAGCTGGGCTTTGATTCGCTGAGCTCTGTCGAGCTGCGCAACCGGTTGAACGCGGCGACCGAGTTGGCGTTGCCGGCCACGCTGGTCTTCGACTATCCGACTCCGGCCGCGCTCGCGGCGCATCTCGGCGCCGAGTTGCTGGGTGGTGTGGTCGATGTCGTCACCAACGAGCCCGTTGCGATGGTGGCCGACGAGCCGATCGTGATCGTCGGCATGAGCTGCCGCTTCCCCGGTGGCGTCGAGTCGCCGGAAGACCTGTGGCGTCTCGTCGAGTCCGGTGCGGACGCGGTGGCCGGATTCCCCGCCGACCGCGGCTGGGACATCGACTCGCTCTACGACCCCGACCCCGAGCAGTCGGGCACCACGTACAGCCGCATGGGCGCCTTCCTGAACGACGTCGCGGACTTCGACCCGGCCTTCTTCGGGATCTCGCCCCGTGAAGCGCTGGCGATGGACCCGCAGCAACGACTGCTGCTCGAAACCTCCTGGGAGGCGTTCGAGCGGGCCGGAATCGACCCGAACTCGCTGCGCGGAAGCCGCTCCGGTGTCTTCGTGGGCACCAACGGCCAGGACTACGGGGCCTTGTTGATGGCCTCGCGCGAGAACGTGGATGGCTACGCGGGTACCGGCAATGCGGCAAGTGTCATCTCCGGCAGGCTGTCCTACACCTTCGGTCTCGAAGGCCCGGCGGTCACCGTGGACACGGCGTGCTCGTCGTCACTGGTCGCCCTGCACTGGGCGAGTCAGGCACTGCACAAGGGCGAGTGCGAGTTGGCACTGGTCGGCGGTGTGACGGTGATGTCGACGCCGGGTGCGTTCATCGAGTTCAGCCGTCAGCGCGGGCTGTCCGTGGACGGCCGCTGCAAGGCGTTCGCCGATGCCGCCGATGGCACTGGTTGGGGTGAGGGCGTCGGCATGCTGCTCGTGGAGCGGCTGTCGGATGCCCAGCGCAATGGCCACCAAATACTGGCCGTCGTGCGGGGCTCGGCCGTCAACCAGGACGGCGCATCCAACGGTCTGACCGCGCCGAACGGCCCGTCGCAGCAGCGCGTCATCCGCCAGGCACTCGCGAGTGCGGGTCTGGAGTCGGCCGACGTGGATGCCATGGAGGCGCACGGCACAGGCACCACACTCGGTGACCCGATCGAAGCCCAGGCGCTGCTTGCCACCTACGGCCAGGACCGCACCGCCGACCGACCCCTGTGGCTCGGTTCGGTGAAGTCCAACATCGGTCACACCCAGGCCGCCGCAGGCGTGGCGGGCGTGATCAAGATGGTCATGTCGATGCAGCACGGAGTACTTCCGCGCACCCTCCACGTGGATGAGCCGTCGTCGCATGTGGATTGGTCTGCGGGCGCCGTCGAGCTGTTGACCGAGGCACAGCCCTGGCCGGAGACGGGTCAGCCGTGGCGGGCGGGTGTGTCGTCGTTCGGTGTGAGTGGTACGAACGCGCATGTCATCGTCGAGCAGGCTCCTGTGGTCGCGCAGGCGGAGCAGGCGGAGGCACCGGAGCCGGTGGGCGATGCGGGCCTGGTGCCGTGGCTGCTGTCGGCCAAGAGCCCTGAGGCGCTGCGGGAGCAGGCGGCACGGCTCAAGTCCTTCGCGGACACGACTCCCGAGCTGAGTGTGGCGGACGTCGGCCGCGCGCTGGTGTCCTCGCGGGCGCTGCTTGAGCACCGTGCCGTGGTGATTGGCACCGACCGGTCCGAGTTCCTGGCTGCTCTTGCGGCTGTGTCCGAGGGGCAGCCGACCGGCGCCGCGCTCACGGGCGTGGCTGGCGAGCCCGGCCGACTGGCCTTCCTGTTCTCGGGTCAGGGTTCGCAGCGGCTCGGGATGGGTCGCGAACTGGCCTCCCGTTTCCCGGTGTTCGCCGACGCCCTGGACGCCGCGCTGTCGGAGTTCGACCCGCAGGTGCGCGAGGTCCTCTTCGGTGAGGACGTCGACGCCCTGAACGAGACCGGAGTGACGCAGCCCGCGCTGTTCGCGGTCGAGGTGGCGCTCTTCCGGCTCCTGGAGTCGTGGGGTGTTCGCCCCGACGTACTGGCGGGCCATTCGATCGGCGAGCTGGCCGCCGCGCACGTGGCCGGTGTGTGGTCCCTTGCTGACGCCGCCGCAGTGGTGTCGGCCCGTGCGGGGCTGATGCAGGCGCTGCCGTCCGGTGGCACGATGGTCGCGATCCAGGCCACCGAGGCCGAGGTCGCGTCCGACCTGCCGGGGACTGTTGGTGTCGCCGCGGTCAACGGCCCCAACTCGGTGGTCATTTCCGGTGTCACTGCCGACGTCGAGGTTGTCGCCGAGCGGTGGCGCGAGGCGGGCCGGAAGGTGACCGCCCTCCGCGTGAGTCACGCGTTCCACTCGCCGCTGATGGACCCCATGCTCGACGAGTTCCGCCGGGTGCTTGAGGGCGTGTCGTACGAGGCTCCCGCGATCCCGATCGTGTCGACGCTGACCGGAGTCCGTGCGACCGCCGAGGAGTTGGCGTCGCCGGAGTACTGGGTGCGGCACGTGCGCGAGTCGGTGCGGTTCGCCGACGCCGTGAGCACGCTCGTCGACGAGGGTGTGGGTACGTTCGTCGAGGTCGGCCCGGGTGGCACGCTGTCGGCGCTGGGCCGTGAGTCCGCGCAGGAGGCAACCTTCGTACCCGTACTGCGTGGCGACCGCCCGGAGGCGGCGGCCGCGACGACGGCCGCGGGACAGCTCCACGTGCGGGGCGTCCGAGTGGACTGGGAGGTGTTCTTCGCCGGTCGCAGTGCGCGGCGGGTGGACCTGCCGACGTACGCCTTCCAGCGCGAGCGCTACTGGCCCGATGTGCTGCCCGCGATGGGCGATGTCTCGGCAGTCGGGCTCGGTGCGGCGGAGCACCCGTTGCTTGGCGCGACCGTCACTCTCGGCGGCACGGACGGTGTGCTGCTGACCGGCCGGTTGTCGCTCCAGACCCACCCGTGGCTGGCCGACTCCCTCGTACAGGGTTCGGTACTGCTGCCTGGTGCCGCGTTTGTCGAACTGGCGGTGCGTGCGGGGGACGAGGTCGGGTGTGACCTGGTCGAGGAGCTGACGCTGGAGGCGCCGCTTGTTCTGCCGGAGCGCGGTTCGGTGCGGGTGCAGGTGTGGGTCGGCGCCGAGGATTCGTCGGGCCGGCGCGAGCTGAGTTTCCACTCCAGTGTGGGTGACACCGACGACGGCCGTGCGTGGACCCGGCACGCCACCGGCGTACTGCGCGAGGGCGGCCGCTCCGGCGGGGCTTCGCTGGCCGAGTGGCCGCCGGCGGGCGCGGAGGCCGTGGACCTGGACGGTCATTACGACCGCATGGCCGCGGGTGGCTTCGGCTACGGGCCGGTGTTCCAGGGGCTGCGGTCGGCCTGGCGCAAGGGTGACGAGATGTTCGTCGAGGTCGGGCTCCCGGACGGTGTGGGAGTGGACGGCTTCGGTCTGCACCCGGCGTTGCTGGACGCGGCGCTGCACGCGATCGGCCTGGCGGGTGGCGAAGGTGACTCCGGCGGCTTGCCGTTCTCGTGGTCGGGTGTGCGGCTGCACGCTTCGGGTGCGACGGCGTTGCGGGTGCGGCTGTCGCCCACCGGCGCGGACGGAGTGGCGCTGACGGTCGCGGACGGTTCCGGCGCACCGGTGGCCACGATCGACTCGCTCGTGCTGCGCCCCATGGCGGCGAAGCCGGCGCGGCAGAACGGGGAGTCGCTGTTCGGCGTCGACTGGGTGTCGGCTCCTTCGTCCGACGCTGACGTACCGACGATTGAGACGATTGAGTGGACCGACCTGCCGCTGCTGGCGGAGGCGGCGGAACTGCCCGACTTCATCGTTCTGCCGTGCCCGGGCACTTCCTCGTCGGACCCGGTCAACGGTGCGCACGAGGCGGCGCACTGGGCACTGCACGCAGTCCAATTCTGGTTGGCGGACGGGCGGTTCGACGCGTCGCGTCTGGTCATCGTGACCCATGGTGCGATTGCCGCAACGGCTGATGACGACGTACGAGATGTTGCGCAGGCGGCGGTGTGGGGTCTGGTGCGGTCGGCTCAGTCGGAGAACCCGGACCGGATCGTGCTGGTGGACTTGGACGACGAGTCGGCCTCGCTTGAGGCGCTGCCGTCTGCGCTGGCCACCGGTGAGCCGCAGTTGGCGCTGCGGTCCGGCGACGTTCGCGTGCCCCGCCTGGCCAGGGTGCGCCAGTCCGCAACGGATGGCCCCGGCTTCGGTACCGGTACCGTCCTGGTCACCGGTGCCACGGGCACGCTGGGTGGCTTCGTCGCCCGGCACCTGGTGGCCGAGCGAGGCGTGCGCAACCTGCTCCTGGTGAGCCGACGCGGCGCTGCCGCCGAGGGCGCCGAGGAACTGCGTGATGAACTCACCGCGCAGGGCGCCGAAGTGACGTACGCGGCATGCGACGTCGCCGACCGCGCAGCCCTCAAGGAACTGCTCGCCGACCACGACATATCCGCCGTGATCCACACCGCAGGCGCGCTGGACACCGCCACGATCGAATCGATGACCCCGGACCAGATCGACACGGTTTTCCGGTCCAAGGTCGACGCGGCCTGGCACCTGCACGAGTTGACCCGCGACCTCGACCTGTCCGCCTTCGTGCTGTTCTCCTCGGCGGCGGGCACCCTCGGCGACCCGGCCCAGGGCTGCAACGCGGCGGCCGGCACCTTCCTGGACGCGCTCGCCCAGCACCGCCGCGCCGCCGACCTGCCTGCCACATCCCTGGCCTGGGGCCTGTGGGCGGACGAGAACAGCACGACAGACAGCCTCGACGAGGTCGACGTACGACGGATCACCAGCGGCGGCGCGATGCCGATCGGCGCGAGCGAGGGCCTTGCGCTGTTCGATGCGGCGGGATCCACGGACCGTGCCGCGCTCGTGCCGATCCCCCTCGACCTGACCGTGCTGCAGCGGCAGGCGCGTTCCCAGCCCGTGCCGCACCTCCTGCGCGGCCTGGTGCGGGGCACCGCGCGCAGGACCGCCGATTCCGGGGCCGCCGCGTCCGCGTTGGCGCAGTCCCTTGCCGGGCTGACCGAGGCCGAGCGGGAGAAGGCGCTGCTTGACCTCGTGCTCGGCCATGTGGCCGTGGTGCTCGGTCACAGTTCGGCGCACGCCGTCGTACCCGATCGTGCGTTCAAGGAGCTCGGGTTCGACTCGCTGACCGCCGTCGAATTCCGCGACCGGCTCAACTCGGCCACCGAGCTGCGCCTGCCCGCCACGCTGGTCTTCGACTACCCGACCCCTGCCGCGCTCGTCGCGCACCTCGGCGCCGAACTCGCGGGCACCACGCCTGTCGCGGCGGCGCGCACCCGCACGACCGTCGCCGTGGCCGACGAGCCGGTCGCGATCGTCGGCATGAGCTGCCGCTACCCCGGCGGGGTCAACTCGCCCGAGGACCTGTGGCGACTCGTCCTCGACGGCGCCGACGCCATCAGCGAGTTCCCCGGAAACCGCGGTTGGGACCTGGACGCGATCTACCACCCGGACCCCGACCACGCGGGCACCACTTACACCCGCGAGGGCGGCTTCCTGCACGACGCCGATCTGTTCGACCCGACGTTCTTCGGGATCTCGCCCCGCGAGGCCCTCGCCATGGACCCGCAGCACCGGCTGCTCCTGGAGACCTCATGGGAGGCGTTCGAGCGGTCCGGCATCGACCCGAACTCGGTGCGGGGACGCGACATCGGCGTCTACGCCGGCACCAGCATCCAGGACTACGCGAACCTGCTGGCGGCGGGCGAGGAGAGCGTCGAGGGATACGTCGGTACGGGCAACGCGGCGAGCGTCACGTCCGGTCGGCTCTCCTACACGTTCGGCCTTGAGGGACCTGCGGTGACCGTCGACACGGCGTGCTCCTCGTCCCTGGTGGCCCTGCACCTGGCCGCGCAGGCGGTGCGGTCGGGCGAGTGCTCGATGGCGCTGGCCGGTGGCGTGGCGGTGATGACGACGCCGGGCGCGTTCATGGACTTCAGCCGCCAGCGCGGCCTTTCCGTGGACGGTCGGTGCAGGCCGTTCTCGTCGGACGCCGAAGGTACCGGCTGGGGCGAGGGCGTCGGCATGCTCGTACTGGAACGTCTTTCCGATGCCCGGCGGAACGGGCATCGCGTGCTTGCCGTCGTGCGGGGCACCGCGGTGAACCAGGACGGTGCGTCCAACGGCCTGACCGCTCCGAACGGTCCCTCGCAGCAGCGCGTCATCCGGCAGGCGCTGGCAAGCGCGGGCCTGGAGTCGGCCGACGTGGACGCGATGGAGGCGCACGGCACCGGCACGAAGCTGGGCGACCCGATCGAGGCGCAGGCGCTCCTTGCCACCTACGGCCAGGACCGGCCCGCCGAACAGCCGCTGTGGCTCGGGTCGCTGAAGTCCAACATCGGGCACACCCAGGGCGCGGCCGGAGTCGGCGGCGTCATCAAGATGGTCATGGCGATGCAGCACGGCGTGCTGCCGAAGACGCTGCACGTCGCCGAGCCGACCCCGCAGGTCGACTGGTCGGCCGGTGACATCGAGCTCCTCACCGAGGCCCGCCCCTGGCCGGAGACCGACCGGCCGCGCCGGTTCGGCGTGTCGTCGTTCGGGTTCAGCGGAACCAACGCACACGCCATCATCGAGCAGGCGCCGGCCACCCCGGTCGCCGTACCGAAGGCCGCACCGGACCCGTCCGTGCTGCCGCTGCTGGTATCGGCTCGGGGCGACGACGCGCTGCGTGCGCAGGGCGAACGGCTGCGTGCCCACCTCGTGGCGCACCCGGAGCTGAACCTGCTCGACGTCGCCACGACGCTCGCTCAGACGCGAGCCTCCCTCGACCACCGGGCGGTCGTCGTCGGGCAGGACCGCGACGGGCTGCTCGCGGCCCTCGGCGCGCTCGCCGAGGGGCGGACCGCGAACGGTCTCGTCTCCGGCGTCGCGGCGGGGCACCGGGCGGCGTTCCTGTTCTCCGGCCAGGGCGCACAGCGGCTCGGCATGGGACGCGAACTGTACGACCGCTTCCCGGTGTTCGCCGCCGCGCTCGACGAGGTCTGCGCCCACATCGATGCCCATATCGAGGCCAAGTCCGGCTCCGACGCCAAGTCCGGCTCCGCCGCGCCGCTGCGGGACCTGCTGTTCGGCGACGACGCCGAAGCGCTGAACCGGACCGCGGTGACGCAGCCCGCGCTGTTCGCGGTAGAGGTCGCGCTGTTCCGGCTCGTGGAGTCCTGGGGCATCCGCCCCGAGGTGCTGGCCGGGCACTCGATCGGCGAGCTGGCCGCGGCCCACGTGGCCGGTGTCTGGTCGCTGGCCGACGCCGCCGCCGTGGTGTCGAGCCGGGGTCGCCTCATGCAGGCGCTGCCCGAGGGCGGCGCGATGTTCGCGATCCAGGCGACCGAGGCCGAGATCCTGCCGGAGCTGACCGACACCGTGGGCATCGCAGCGGTGAACGGCCCGACCTCCGTGGTGGTTTCGGGTGTCGCCGCCGACGCCGAGGCCATCGCCGAGCGCTGGCGTGAGGCGGGCCGGAAGGTGTCTCGCCTGAAGGTCAGCCACGCGTTCCACTCACCGCTCATGGAGCCGATGCTCGACGACTTCCGCCGGGTCCTTGAAGAGGTGTCGTACGAGGCTCCGGCCATCCCGATCGTGTCCACGCTGACCGGCACGCGGGCGACCGTCGAAGAGCTGACGTCGCCGGAGTACTGGGTGCGGCACGTGCGCGAAGCGGTGCGGTTCGCCGACGCCGTCGGCACGCTGCGGGACCAGGGCGTGGACGCGTTCCTGGAGATCGGTCCCGGCGGGGTGCTCACCGCGCTCGGCCAGGAGACCGCGCCCGACGCCGCGTTCGTGCCCGCGCTGCGCGGCGACCGGTCCGAGGCGCTCGAACTGGCGACGGCCGCGGGCAGGCTGCACGTGCGCGGTGTCTCCGTCGACTGGACCGCCCTGACCGCCGGCGGCGCGCACATCGACCTGCCCACCTACGCTTTCCAGCGCCAGAGGTACTGGCCGACGCTGGCCCAGGCCCCATCGGGCGAGGTCTCCGGGGCCGTCGACGCACGGTTCTGGGCGGCTGTCGCCGAGGGCGACCTCGGCGAGCTCGCGGACGAGCTGGCCGTGTCCCTCGACGACCCGATCAGTGCGGTACTGCCCCGGCTCTCGTCGTGGCGGCAGGAACAGGCCGAGAACTCCGCGGTCGACGGTCTGCGCTACCGCGTGACCTGGCAGCCGGTGAACGAGCCCACCGCTGCGCTCACGGGCACCTGGCTCGTGGTCAGCCGGGACGGCGCCGGTGAGGAAGACGTCGCCGCCGCGCTGAGCAGGCACGGCGCGCAGGTCGTTTCCGTCCGGACCGGCGATGCGGTGGACCGCGAATCCCTCGCGGCCCGGATGGCGACCGAGGCCCGGACAGCGACCGGCGACCCCGTCGCGGGCATGCTCTCGCTGCTCGCGCTCGACCCCGAACTGCCGTCCGGCGGCCTGCACGCGACCCTCGCCCTCGTCCAGGCCCTCAGCGACATCGGCATCGCCGCCCCGCTGTGGTGCGCGACGCGGGGCGGTGTCGCCATCGGCGGCTCCGACGCACCCGCGGCACCCGACCAGGCGATGGTGTGGGGCTTCGGCCGCGTCGTCGCACTGGAACACCCCGAACGCTGGGGTGGCCTCGTCGACCTGCCCGGCACACTGGACGAGCGCAGCGGCGCACGCCTCGCGGGCGTCCTGTCCGGAACGCAGGGCGAGGACCAGGTCGCGCTCCGCGCCAGCGGGGTGTACGGCCGACGGCTCCAGCCGGTGACCTCGGCACGCCTCGGCGGCTGGGACCCCACCGGCACGGTCCTCGTCACCGGCGGCACCGGCTCGCTCGGCGGGCACGTCGCCAGGTGGCTGGTGGCGAAGGGCGCCGAGCATCTGCTCCTGACCAGCAGGCGCGGCCTGGAGGCCGACGGCGCGAAGGAACTGCACGCGGAGCTGACCGCCCTTGGCGCCCGTGTCACGATCGCGGCCTGCGATGTCGCCGACCGGGACGCGCTCGCGGCCCTGCTGGCATCGGTTCCCGCAGAGTTCCCGCTCACCGCGGTCGTCCACGCGGCGGGCACTCTGGACGACGGCGTACTGTCCTCGCTCACCCCGGAGCGGCTCGACGCCGTGCTGCGGCCGAAGGCCGGCGCCGCGGCCAACCTGGACGAGCTGACCCGCGACATGGACCTGTCGGCCTTCGTGATGTTCTCCTCGGTGTCGGGCACGTTCGGTGCCGCGGCCCAGGGCAACTACGCGCCTGCCAACGCCTTCCTCGACGCACTCGCGGAACAGCGGGTGGCCGCCGGCCTGCCCGCCACCGCGGTCGCGTGGGGACCCTGGGGCGGCGGCGGAATGGCCGACGGGCAGCTCGGCGAACAGCTGCGCCGCCGCGGCCTGGCCCCGCTGGAGCCCGAGCAGGCCGTCGCCGCGCTGGACCGGGCCGTCCGACAGGGCGATCCGACGGCGCTCGTGGCGGACGTCGACTGGGGTGTGTTCGCCCCGGCCTTCACATCGGTGCGGCCCAGCCCGCTGCTCCAGGAACTGCCCGGCGTGCACCGCGCCCAGGGCGCCGCCGATACGACGGCGCCGGTCGACATGGTGGCCAAGCTCACCGCGCTGTCCGGGCCGGAGCGCGAACGCGCCGTCCTCGACCTCGTGCGGGAGGCGGCGGCCGCCGTCCTCGGACACGAGGGAACCAAGCTGGTGGAACCCGGCCGGGCATTCCAGGAGTTGGGCTTCGACTCGCTCACCGCCGTCGAGTTCCGCAACCTCCTCAACGCCACCACCGGCCTGAGCCTGCCCGCGACGCTCGTCTTCGACTTCCCCACGCCGTCCGCGCTCGCCGCGCACGTGCTCGACGGGCTGCCGGGAGGCGGGGCGCCGACCATCGACACCGAACTGGACCGTCTGGAGTCCACGTTGTCCCTCCTCACACCGGACGACGAACAGAGCGCGGCCGTCGGAGACCGCCTCCGCGCCCTGCTGTCCAAGTGGGACGCAACGCACAACCGCACAGAACCCGCCGAGTCCGGAACGGACGCGCGTACCGCGTCGGCGGATGAGCTGCTCGCGCTGCTCGACGATCAACTTGGCAAGTCCTGAGCACGAGCCGCTCCCGCTGCTCGACGAACAACTCGGTCGGTCCTGAGCCGATGAACTCACCTGAAGGGTCGCAACACATGTCCAACGAGGAGAAGTACCTCGACTACCTCCGCCGAGCCTCCGTGGACCTCCAGGAGGCACGCGGCAAGCTGCGGGAGGCCGAGGAGCGCGAGGCCGAGCCGATCGCGATCGTCGGCATGAGCTGCCGGTTCCCCGGTGGTGTGCGCTCGCCGGAGGACCTGTGGCGACTCCTGGAGGACGGCAAGGACGCCGTCTCCGAGTTCCCCACCAACCGTGGGTGGGACCTGGAGGCACTCTTCGACGACGACCCCGACCGGCAGGGGACCTGCTACACCCGTGAGGGCGCCTTCATCCACGACGTGCCGGACTTCGACCCGGCCTTCTTCGGGATCTCACCGCGCGAGGCCGCGGCGATGGACCCGCAGCAGCGCTTACTCCTGGAGACGTCCTGGGAGGCCTTCGAGCGCGCGGGCATCGACCCGCACACGCTGCGGGGCAGCAGGTCGGGCGTGTTCGTCGGCACCAACGGCCAGGACTACCTGGCACGCCTGCTGACCGGCGCGCCGGAGGGCTACGAGGGCTACCTCGGCACCGGCAACGCGGCGAGCGTCATCTCCGGCCGGCTGTCCTACACCTTCGGTTTCGAGGGCCCGGCGCTGACGGTGGACACCGCCTGCTCGTCGTCCCTGGTCGCCATGCACCTCGCGGTGCACGCGCTGCGGCACGGCGAGTGCCCGATCGCCCTCGCGGGCGGTGTCACCGTCATGTCGACGCCGGGAGTCTTCATCGACTTCAGCCGCCAGCGCGGCCTGGCCATGGACGGCCGTGTCAAGGCGTTCGCCGACGCCGCCGATGGCACCGGCTGGGGCGAGGGCGTCGGCCTGCTGGTCCTCGAGCGTCTCTCGGACGCGGAGCGCAACGGCCACGAGGTCCTTGGTGTGATCCGCGGCTCGGCGGTGAACCAGGACGGCGCATCGAACGGCCTGACGGCGCCGAACGGCCCTTCCCAACAGCGGGTCATCCGCCAGGCGCTGGCGAGCGCACAGCTCACCGCGGCGCAGGTGGACGCGGTGGAGGCGCACGGTACGGGCACGAAGCTGGGCGACCCGATCGAGGCGCAGGCGCTCCTGACGGCCTACGGCCAGGACCGGCCCGCCGACCGGCCGCTGTGGCTGGGCTCGGTGAAGTCGAACATCGGTCACACGCAGGCGGCCGCGGGTGTGGCCGGTGTGATCAAGATGGTGATGGCGATGCGGCAGGGTGTGCTGCCGAAGACCCTCCACGTGGATGAGCCGTCGTCGCATGTGGACTGGTCTGCGGGCGCAGTTGAACTGCTGACGGAGGCGCGTCCGTGGCCGGAGACGGGTCAGCCGTGGCGGGCGGGTGTGTCGTCGTTCGGCGTGAGCGGGACGAACGCGCATGTCATCGTCGAGCAGGCTCCTGTGGTCGCGCAGGAGGAGCAGGCACAGGCACCGGAGCCGGTGGGCGACGCGGGCCTGGTGCCGTGGGTCCTTTCGGCACGGAGTGCCGAGGCGCTGCGGGAACAGGCGGCCCGGCTCAAGTCCTTCGTGGACGAGGCGTCGGATCTGGCCGTGGCGGACGTGGGCCGTGCGCTGGTGTCCTCGCGTGCGGTGCTTGAGCACCGTGCGGTGGTGGTCGCCGGTGAGCGGTCCGATTTCCAGGCGGCTTTGGCAGCCGTGGCCGAGGGCCGGACGACCGGCGCCGTGGTCACGGGCCTTGCCGACGCCCCCGGCCGACTGGCTTTCCTGTTCTCGGGTCAGGGTTCGCAGCGACTCGGTATGGGCCGTGAACTGGCCGCCCGTTTCCCGGTGTTCGCCGATTCCCTGGACGCTGTGCTTGCGGAGTTCGGGCCTGAGGTCCGTGAGGTGTTGTTCGGTGAGGATGCCGATGCGCTGAACGAGACCGGGGTGACGCAGCCCGCGCTGTTCGCGGTCGAGGTGGCGTTGTTCCGGCTCCTTGAGTCGTGGGGTGTGCAGCCCGACGCACTGGCGGGGCATTCGATCGGTGAGCTGGCTGCCGCGCATGTGGCTGGTGTGTGGTCGCTGGAGGACGCGGTCAAGGTGGTGTCGGCGCGTGGTGCGCTGATGCAGGCGCTGCCGTCCGGTGGCGCGATGGTGGCGATCCAGGCGTCCGAGACCGAGGTCGCATCGGATCTGCCGGAGACGGTGGGCATTGCCGCGGTCAACGGCCCCTCGTCAGTGGTGATTTCGGGTGTGGCCGCTGATGTTGAGGCGGTGGCGGAGCGTTGGCGTGAGGCGGGCCGCAAGGTGTCTCGCCTGAAGGTGAGTCATGCGTTCCACTCGCCGCTGATGGCCCCGATGCTTGACGACTTCCGCCGGGTGCTTGAAGAGGTGTCGTACGAGGCACCGTCGATTCCGATCGTGTCGACGCTGACCGGAGTCCGCGCGACCGCCGAGGAGTTGGCGTCGGCGGAGTACTGGGTGCGGCACGTGCGTGAGTCGGTGCGGTTCGCCGCTGCCGTCGGCACGCTCGTGGACGACGAAGTGACCGCGTTCGTCGAGGTCGGTCCGGGCGGGACGCTGTCGGCGCTGGGTCAGCAGTCCGCACCTGATGCGGCCTTCGTGCCGGTGCTGCGTGGTGACCGCCCGGAAGCGGTCGCCGCTACGACGGCCGCAGGACATCTGCATGTGCGAGGCGTCCGAGTGGACTGGGAGGTGTTCTTCGCCGATCGCAGTGCGCGGCGGGTGGACCTGCCGACGTACGCCTTCCAGCGCGAGCGCTACTGGCTGGACGCTCCCTCCGCCGCCGATATGGAGGTTGAGCTCCTGTCGCCGGTGGAGGCGCGGTTCTGGGGCGTCGTGGAGGACGGCGACATCGCCGACCTCGCCCGTACGCTGGATGTGTCGTCGGACGCTCCGCTGAGTGCGGTGCTGCCGAGGCTTTCCGCGTGGCGCAAGGAGCAGCAGGGCCGCTCCACCGTGGACGGCTGGCGGTACGGGGTCGAGTGGCGGTCGGTGGCTGCCGGGTCCGGGCGCCTGGATGGTGGCTGGCTGGTTGTCGCGCCGGTGGGTGAGGACCGTGCCGATTGGGTGCGTGAGTCGCTGACCCGGAACGGCGCGGACGACGTGCACGTCCTGCACGTGGACCCGGAAGGGGCCGACTGGGCGGAGGAGTTGGCCGGTCTGTCGGCCCTGAGTGGTGTGGTCTCGCTCCTCGGGCTCGCCGATGCGGGTGATTCGACTGTGCCCGCGGGTGTCGCGGCCACGATCGGTCTGTTGCAGGCACTCGGTGGAGCGGACGTGCCGCTGTGGTGCCTGACGTCGGGCGCGGTGTCGGCGGGTGCGGACGATGTGGTCGCCGGGTTCGAGCAGTCGATGCTGTGGGGTCTGGGCCGGGTGGCCGCGCTGGAGCAGCCCGGCCGCTGGGGCGGCCTGGTCGATCTGCCCCAAGCGCAGGACGAGGCGACCGGCGACCTTCTCGCATCCGCCCTCGCCGACCCGAACGGCGAGGACCAGATCGCCCTGCGTGGCGGCGGAATCCTCGGGCGCAGGCTGGTGCCCGCGCCGATGAGTACGAACACCCTCGGCGCCGGCTGGACGCCGAGTGGGACGGTCCTTGTGACCGGAGGCCTAGGTGCCCTGGGTGGTCATGTGTCCCGCTGGTTGGCGGGGCACGGGGCCGAGCACGTCGTGCTGGTGAGCCGTCGCGGACGCGCTGCTGATGGTGCCGCGGAGCTGGAGGCCGAACTCGTCGAGCTGGGCGCACGCGTCACGTTCGCCGCCTGCGACATGGCGGACAGGGAGTCCGTCGCCGAGCTGCTGGAGAGCATCCCGTCGCTCACTGCGGTGGTGCACGCGGCGGGTATCGAGCGTTCGGGTGTTCTTGCCGACCTTGACCCGGCTGATCTGGGTGGGTTCGCTGACGTGTTGTCGGCGAAGGTGGACGGCGCGCGCAACCTCCACGAGCTGCTGGGTGACCGGCAGTTGGACGCGTTCGTACTGTTCTCGTCCATTGCTGGTGTGTGGGGCAGTGGTGGTCAGGGAGCGTATGCGGCTGCCAACGCCTATCTGGACTCCCTTGCTGGTCACCGTAGGGCGGTGGGTTTGCCTGCTACGGCGGTTGCGTGGGGTCCGTGGGGTGGTGGCGGTATGGTCGCCGGCGCCGGTGGCGATGCGGCGGGGCACTTGCGTCGCAGGGGTCTGCCGACGATGGATCCGGCGGTGGCGATTGCGGGTCTGGCCATGGCGTTGGAGCGTGGTGACGGCAATGTGGTCGTCGCTGATGTGGATTGGGAGCGGTTCGCGGGCACGTTCATGGCGCAGCGACCGAGCCCTCTGCTGGGTGAACTGCCTGCGGTGCGTGCGGCGTTCGAGGCGACGTCGGCGGCTGGCGGTATGTCTGAGCTGGCGCAGCGCCTGTCCGGTCTGGATGAGGTGGAGCAGGAGCGGCAGCTCACGGAGTTGGTGCGGTATGAGGCTGCGGCGGTGCTGGGCCATGTGTCGGGGGATGCGTTCTCGGCGTCTCGTGCGTTCAGGGAGTTGGGCTTTGACTCGCTGACGGCGGTGGAGTTGCGTGCCCGGCTGAGTGAGGCCACGGGTGTGGCGTTGCCTGCGACGCTGGTCTACGACTACCCGAACGCGGCGGTACTCGCCACGTATCTGCGTACCGAACTGTCCGGCGTGGTCCCCACTGCCTCCGCTTCCGTGACCGTGTCGAGCGCGTCCGATGAGCCGATCGCGATCGTGGCGATGTCGTGCCGGTTCCCGGGCGGTGTGTCGAGCCCGGAGGAACTGTGGGACGTCGTCCTCGCGGGTGAGGACGCGGTGTCGGAGTTCCCGACCGATCGTGGTTGGGACTTGGAGGCGCTGTACGACCCCGACCCGGACGGTGTGGGAACCTCATACTCGCGTTCCGGTGCCTTCCTGTCCGACGTGGGCGCCTTCGACCCGGCGTTCTTCGGGATCTCGCCGCGCGAGGCCCTTGCCATGGACCCGCAGCAGCGACTGCTCCTTGAGACCTCGTGGGAGGCCTTCGAGCGGGCAGGCATCGACCCGGGTTCGCTGCGCGGTGAGCGCGTCGGCGTGTTCGTAGGCTCGAACATGCAGGACTACGGATGGGTGCTGGGCGCGGCTGCCGACGACATGGGCGGATACGTGGCGACCGGCAACGCGGCCAGCGTGGCCTCCGGCCGCCTGTCCTACACCTTCGGCCTTGAGGGCCCGGCCGTCACGGTGGACACGGCGTGCTCGTCGTCGCTGGTGGCCCTGCACCTGGCGGTGCAAGCACTGCAAAGGGGCGAGTGCGAACTGGCCCTTGCCGGCGGTGTGACGGTGATGTCGACGCCGACCTCGTTCGTCGAGTTCAGCCGCCAGCGTGGTCTCGCGGTGGACGGCCGCTGCAAGGCGTTCGCCGCCGGTGCCGACGGCACCGGCTGGGGCGAGGGCGTCGGCATGCTGTTCGTCGAACGGCTCTCGGACGCTCAGCGCAACGGCCACCAGGTGCTGGCCGTCGTCCGCGGATCCGCGGTCAACCAGGACGGTGCGTCCAACGGGCTTACCGCCCCGAACGGCCCGTCGCAGCAGCGCGTGATCCGCCAGGCGCTCGCCAGCGCGGGCCTGGAGTCGGCCGACGTGGACGTGGTCGAGGCGCACGGCACCGGTACGAAGCTGGGCGACCCCATCGAGGCGCAGGCTGTCCTTGCCACCTACGGCCAGGACCGGCCCGCCGACCGGCCGTTGTGGCTGGGCTCGATCAAGTCGAACCTTGGCCACACGCAGGCCGCTGCCGGTGTGGCGGGCGTGATCAAGATGGTCATGTCGATGCGGCACGGCGTACTGCCCAAGACGCTGCACGTGGACGAGCCGTCACCCCACGTGGACTGGTCCGCGGGTGCGGTGGAGTTGCTCACCGACGAACGTGAGTGGCCTGCTGTGGACCGGCCGTGGCGCGCGGGTGTGTCGTCTTTCGGCTTCAGTGGCACAAACGCGCACACCATCATCGAGCAGGCCCCCGCCGTCGAGCAGGAGGAGCAGGCGGAGGCTCCGGAGCCGATGGCAGGCGAGGGCCTGGTGCCGTGGCTGCTGTCGGCCAAGAGCCCCGAGGCGCTGCGGGAGCAGGCCGCACGGCTCAAGTCCTTCGCGGACGCGGCTCCCGAGCTGAGTGTGGCGGACGTGGGCCGTGCGCTGGTGTCCTCGCGTGCGGTGCTTGAGCACCGTGCCGTGGTGGTCGGAGCCGACCGGGCGGAACTGGTGGCCGCATTGGAGGCCATGGCCGAGGGTCAGGCAACCGGAGCTGTGGTCAAGGGAGTTGCTGACGAGCCCGGCCGACTTGGATTCCTGTTCTCGGGTCAGGGTTCGCAGCGACTCGGGATGGGGCGCGAACTGGCCGCCCGTTTCCCGGTGTTCGCCGATGCGCTGGACGCCGTACTGGGCGAGTTCGACCCGCAGGTACGCGAAGTCCTCTTCGGTGAGGACGCCGATGCGCTGAACGAGACGGGGGTGACCCAGCCCGCGCTGTTCGCGGTCGAGGTCGCCCTGTTCCGTCTCCTCGAGTCGTGGGGTGTCCGGCCCGACATGTTGGCCGGGCACTCGATCGGCGAGCTGGCCGCGGCTCACGTGGCGGGCGTCTGGTCGCTGTCCGACGCGGTCAAGGTGGTGTCGGCTCGTGCCGGGCTGATGCAGGCGCTGCCGTCCGGTGGCGCGATGGTCGCGATCCAGGCGTCCGAGGCCGAGGTCGCATCGGACCTGTCGGAGTCCGTCGGGATTGCTGCGGTCAACGGCCCGTCGTCAGTGGTGATTTCGGGTGTCGCGGGTGATGTGGAGGCGGTGGCTGAGAGTTGGCGCGAGGCAGGCCGGAAGGTGTCTCGCCTGAAGGTGAGCCACGCGTTCCACTCGCCGCTGATGGACCCCATGCTCGACGAGTTCCGCCGGGTTCTGGAGGGCGTGTCGTACGAGGCTCCCGCGATTCCGATCGTGTCGACGCTGACCGGAGTCCGCGCGACCGCCGAGGAGTTGGCGTCGGCGGAGTACTGGGTGCGGCATGTGCGTGAGTCGGTGCGGTTCGCCGACGCCGTGAGCACGCTCGTCGACGAGGGCGTTGCGACGTTTGTCGAGGTGGGTCCCGGAGGGACGCTCTCCGCGCTGGGCCAGGAGACCGCGCCCGATGCCGGGTTCGTCCCGGTGCTGCGGAACGACCGCCCGGAGGCGGTTGCCGCGACGACGGCCGCGGGACAGCTGCACGTACGCGGCGTCCGAGTGGACTGGGATGTGTTCTTCACCGGTCGCGGTGCGCGGTGGGCCGACCTGCCGACGTACGCGTTCCAGCGCGAGCGCTACTGGCCTGACGTCCAGCCGGTGATCGGCAACGTCGCGGCGGCCGGGCTCGGTGCCGCCGAGCACCCGCTCCTCGGCGCGACCGTCACCCTCGGCGGCACGGACGGTGTGCTGCTGACCGGCCGGTTGTCGGTCCGGACCCATCCGTGGCTGGCCGATCACGAGATCATGGGCTCGGTGCTGCTGCCCGGTACGGCGTTCGTCGAGCTGGCGGTGCGCGCCGGTGACCAGGTCGGGTGCGACCTGGTCGAGGAGTTGACACTGGAGGCGCCGCTCGTTCTGCCCGAGCAGGGTTCGGTGCGGGTTCAGGTGTGGGTCGGTGCGGCGGACGAGTCGGGCCGGCGCGAGCTGAGCTTCCACTCCAGCGTGGGCGACACCGACGACGGCCGTGCGTGGACCCGGCACGCCACCGGTGTGCTGGGAGCAGGCGGCCGCTCCGGCGGGGCTTCGCTGGCCGAGTGGCCGCCCGCAGGCGCGGAGGCCGTGGACCTGGACGGCTACTACGACCGCATGGTGGCGGGTGGCTTCGGCTACGGGCCGGTGTTCCAGGGGCTGCGGTCGGCCTGGCGCAGCGGCAACGAGATGTTCGCAGAGGTCGCGCTCCCGGACGGCGTGAAGGCTGAGGGATTCGGTCTGCACCCGGCGCTGTTGGACGCGACGCTGCAAGCCATCGGGCTGATGGGCGAGGCCGACGCTCCCGGCAAGCTGCCGTTCTCGTGGTCGGGTGTGCGGCTGCACGCCTCGGGTGCGACGGCTCTGCGGGTGCGCCTGTCACCCACCGGCGCGGACGGAGTGGCGCTGACGGTCGCGGACGGCTCCGGCGCACCGGTGGCCACGATCGATTCACTGGTCCTGCGCCCGGCCGCACCTGCCCAGGTCGCCGCTGACGACCGCGATGACGCGCTGTTCGGCGTCGACTGGGTATCGGTGCCCCTGGCCAGGGACGATGTTTCGACGGTCGAGTGGACCGACCTGGAGGCGCTGACACAGGCGGCAGAGCTGCCTGACTTCGTTGTTCTGTCGTGCCCGGTCAGCTCCGGGTCCGACCCGGTGGCCGGTGCGCACGAGGCCGCGCACTGGGCACTGAACGCGGTGCAGTCCTGGCTCAACGACGAGCGGTTCGACGCGTCGCGCCTGGTCATCGTCACCAACGGCGCGATTGCCGCCACGGCCGATGACGACGTACGAGATGTCGCGCAGGCAGCGGTGTGGGGTCTGCTGCGGTCCGCTCAGTCGGAGAACCCGGACCGGATCGTGCTGGTCGACCTCGACGACGAGGCGTCCTCGCGCGACGTACTGCCGTCCGCGCTGGCCACCGGTGAGCCGCAGTTGGCGCTGCGCTCGGGTGCTGCCAGCGCCCCGCGCCTGGCCAGGGCCCGGCAGTCCGTGGTCGAAGACCCCGGCTTTGGCACCGGCGCCGTGTTGCTCACTGGCGCGACGGGAACGCTGGGTGGCCTTGTCGCCCGGCACCTGGTGGCCGAGCGAGGCGTGCGCAACCTGCTCCTGGTGAGCAGGCGTGGTGCTGCGGCCGAGGGCGCCGAAGAACTGCGTGGCGAACTCACCGCGCAGGGCGCCGAAGTGACGTACGCGGCATGCGACGTGGCCGACCGCGCAGCCCTCCAGGCGCTGCTCGCCGAGCACGACATATCCGCTGTGGTGCACACCGCAGGCGTGCTGGACGACGGCACGATCGGCTCACTGACCGCCGAGCGGATCGATGCCGTCTTCCGGCCCAAGGTCGACGCGGCCTGGCACCTGCACGAGCTGACCCGCGACCTCGACCTGTCCGCCTTCGTGCTGTTCTCGTCCGCCGCCGGTGTGTTCGGTGGCGCCGGTCAGGGCAACTACGCGGCGGCCAACGCGTTCCTGGACGCGCTCGCCCACCACCGTCACGCGGCCGGGCTTGCCGCGACCTCGCTCGCGTGGGGCCTGTGGGCCTCGGGCGGCGGCATGGCAGGCAGCCTCGACGAGGCCGACGTACGACGGATCACCAGCGGCGGCGCGATACCGATCGGCGCGACCGAGGGCCTTGCGCTGTTCGACGCGGCGGGATCCACGGGCCGCGCGCTGCTTGCGCCCGTTCCCCTCGACCTGACCGTTCTGCAGCGGCAGGCACGCTCTCACCCCGTCCCGCACCTCCTGCGCGGCCTGGTGCGGGGCACCGCGCGCAGGACCGTCGATCCCGCCGCCGCCCGGACCGCGCTGGCGCAGTCCCTTGCCGGCATGACCGAGGCCGAGCGGGAGAAGGCACTGCTTGACCTCGTCCGTACCCACGCCGCAGCGGTGCTCGGCCACAGTTCGGCGCACGCCGTCGCACCCGACCGCGCGTTCCGCGAGCTGGGCTTCGACTCGCTCAGCTCCGTCGAGCTGCGCAACCACCTCAACGCGGCCACCGAACTGCGCCTGCCCGCCACGCTGGTCTTCGACTACCCGAGCCCCGCGGCGCTCGCCGCCTTCATCGGCACGGAGTTCGCGGGCGCGCCCGTCGCCGTGGCGCCCACTCGCACGACCGTCGCCGTGAGCGACGAGCCGATCGCGATCGTCGGCATGAGCTGCCGCTACCCCGGCGGGGTCAACTCGCCCGAGGATCTGTGGCGACTCGTCCTCGACGGCGCCGACGCCATCAGCGAGTTCCCCGTCAACCGTGGCTGGGACCTGGACGCCCTGTACAACCCGGACCCCGAGCACATGGGGACCTCGTACACCCGCGAAGGCGGCTTCCTGCACGACGCCGACCTGTTCGACCCGGCGTTCTTCGGGATCTCGCCCCGCGAGGCCCTCGCCATGGACCCGCAGCAGCGACTGCTCCTTGAGACCTCCTGGGAGGCGTTCGAGCAGGCCGGTATCGCCCCGGAGTCCGCGCGGGGCAGCGCGACCGGGGTGTTCGCGGGCGTGATGTACCACGACTACGTGGCGCGGCTGCGTTCCGTATCGGAGGACGTCGAGGGCTACCTCGGCACGGGCGGAGCGGGCAGCGTCGCCTCCGGCCGTGTCGCCTACGCACTGGGCCTGGAGGGCCCCGCCGTCACCGTCGACACCGCGTGCTCCTCGTCCCTGGTGGCCCTGCACTGGGCGATCCAGGCGCTGCGCCAGGGGGAGTGCTCGATGGCGCTCGCCGGTGGTGTCGCCGTGATGGCGAGCCCGGCGACCTTCGTCGACTTCAGCCGCCAGCGCGGCCTGTCCGCCGACGGTCGGTGCAAGTCGTTCTCCGACGACGCCGACGGCACCGGCTGGGGCGAGGGCGTCGGCATGCTCCTCGTGGAGCGGCTCTCGGACGCCCGCCGCAACGGACACCCCGTCCTTGCCGTCATCCGTGGTTCGGCGGTGAACCAGGACGGCGCGTCCAACGGTCTCACCGCCCCGAACGGTCCCTCGCAGCAGCGCGTCATGCGACAGGCGCTCGCCAGCGCGGGCCTGACCCCGTCCGACGTGGACGCGGTCGAGGCGCACGGCACCGGCACCACGCTCGGCGACCCGATCGAGGCCCAGGCCCTCCTCGCCACCTACGGCCAGGACCGCACCGGTGAGCCCCTGTGGCTCGGCTCGATCAAGTCGAACATCGGCCACACCCAGGCCGCCGCAGGTGTCGCGGGTGTGATCAAGATGGTCATGGCGATGCGGAACGGTGTGCTGCCGCAGTCCCTGCACGTCGGCGAGCCCTCGTCGAACGTGGACTGGTCCGCGGGCGCCGTCGAGCTGTTGACCGAGGCACAGCCCTGGCCGGAGACCGGACGCAGGCGCCGAGCAGGTGTGTCGTCGTTCGGCGTGAGCGGCACGAACGCACACACCATCATCGAGCACGTGCCGGACGTGGACCACACTCCGGCCCCCGTCGACGGCGTGCTGCCGTGGGTGCTGTCCGCACGGAGCGCGGAGGCGCTGCGTGACCAGGCGATCCGGCTGCGGGAGCACGTCGAAGGTGGGCCGGAGACCGGTGCGCCGGACGTGGCCTACTCGTTGGCGACGACACGATCGGCCTTCGACCACAGGGCCGTTGTCGTGGGCGACGACCGAGCGGTGCTCCTTGACGGGCTCAACGCTCTGGCCGAGGGCCGGCCGTTCCCGGGCCTGGTCACCGGGTCCGTCGCCGTGGGCGGTGTGGGCTTCTTGTTCTCGGGTCAGGGTTCGCAGCGACTCGGGATGGGCCGTGAACTGGCCGCCCGTTTCCCGGTGTTCGCCGAGTCCTTGGACGCCGTACTGGGCGAGTTCGACCCGCGGGTGCGTGCGGTCCTCTTCGGTGAGGACGCAGATGCGCTGAATGAGACGGGGGTGACGCAGCCCGCGCTGTTCGCGGTCGAGGTCGCGCTGTTCCGGCTCCTTGAGTCGTGGGGTGTGCAGCCCGATGTCCTTGCCGGGCACTCGATCGGCGAGCTGGCCGCGGCCCACGTGGCCGGTGTGTGGTCGCTGTCCGACGCCGTCAAGGTGGTGTCGGCGCGGAGCTCGCTGATGCAGGCGCTGCCGTCCGGTGGCGCGATGGTCGCGATCCAGGCCACCGAGAGCGAGGTCGCCTCGGACCTCTCGGAGACCGTGGGCATTGCCGCGGTCAACGGATCGAATTCAGTGGTCATTTCCGGAGTCATCGCTGACGTTGAAGCAGTCGCCGAGCGTTGGCGTGAGGCGGGCCGGAAGGTGTCTCGCCTGAAGGTCAGCCACGCGTTCCACTCGCCGCTCATGGACCCGATGCTCGACGACTTCCGCCGGGTCCTCGAAGAGGTGTCGTACGAGGCTCCGACCGTCCCCATCGTGTCCACACTGACCGGCGCGCGGGCGACCGCCGAAGAGCTGACGTCCCCGGAGTACTGGGTGCGGCACGTGCGCGAGTCCGTACGCTTCGCCGACGCCGTCGGCACGCTCGTGGACGAGGGTGTGGCGACGTTCGTCGAGGTCGGCCCGGGTGGCACGCTGTCGGCGCTTGGTCAGGAGTCCGCGCCGGACGCCGGGTTCGTGCCGGTGCTGCGGAACGACCGCCCGGAGGAGGCCGCGCTGGTCTCCGCCGTGGCCCAGCTCTGCACGTGGGGCACGCGGGTGGACTGGGAAGCCTTCTTCGCCGGTCGTGGCGCACGCCGGGTCGGCCTGCCCACGTACGCGTTCCAGCACCAGAGTTACTGGCTGGACGCCGGTGTGTCGGCGGGCGACCTGGACGCCGCGGGGCTCGGCTCGGCCGGTCACCCGCTGCTCGGCGCGATCGTCGACACGGCCGACTCGGACGGGCAGCTCTTCACCGGCCGGTTGTCGGTGGCGACCCACCCGTGGCTGGCCGATCACGTCATCCAGGGCTCGATCCTGCTGCCCGGCACGGCCTTCCTCGAGCTGGCGGTGCGCGCCGGTGACCAGGTCGGCTGCGATCTGGTCGAGGAGCTGACGCTGGAGGCGCCGCTGGTGGTGCCCGAGCGCGGTGGCGTACGGGTGCAGTTGCAGGTCGGTGAGTTGGACGAGTCCGGTCGGCGTGCGGTGACGGTGCACGCGCGGGACGATGACGGGGACCTGTGGGTGCGGCATGCGAGCGGTGTGCTCGTGGCCGGAGCTGACGCGCCGCCGGCCGATGTCGGTGCCTGGCCTCCGGCCGGGGCGCGGGCCGTGGACCTGGACGGGCTCTACGACCGCATGGCCGACGGAGGGTTCGGCTACGGTCCGCTCTTCCAGGGGCTGCGGGCCGCGTGGCGCAAGGGCGACGAGGTGTTCGCCGAGGTCGCGCTGCCGGACGGCGCGGGAGTGGACGGTTTCGGTCTGCACCCGGCGTTGCTCGACGCGGCGCTGCACGGCATCGGGTTGATGGGCGGGCCCGAAGGACCCGGCAAGCTGCCCTTCTCGTGGTCGGGTGTGCGGCTGCACGCCTCGGGTGCGACGGTGCTGCGGGTGCGGTTGGCGCCCGCGGGGTCGGACGGGGTGTCGTTGGCGGTCGCGGACGGCTCCGGTGCTCCGGTGGCCACGATCGAATCGCTGGTCCTCCGGCCGGTGACGGCGACGTTGTCGCGGCAGGGCTGGGAGTCGCTGTTCCGCCTGGACTGGGTGCCTGCCGCCGTGCAGGCCGGGAGTGCAGGACCGGTGGTGGAGTTCGCGGACTGGGCCGCGGTGCGGTCGGCGCTCGACGCGGGCGAGTCGCTGCCGGACCACGTCGTGGTGCGGTGCGCCGAGTCCCAGGACGTGGACGCCGTGCGCAGGGAGACGCTGAACGCCCTGGAACTCGTACAGGGCTGGCTGACCGATGACCGGTGCTTGGCGTCGCGGCTTGTCCTTGTGACGCGTGGCGCTGTCGCGGTGGGCGCCGAGGACGACGTGGCGGACCTGGCGTCGGCCGCGGTGTGGGGGCTGGTGCGTTCCGCACAGTTGGAGGACCCGGACCGCTTCGTCCTGGTGGACGTCGACGACGATGACGGCTGGCGGCAGGCGCTGACGACCGGGGAATCCCAGGTCGTCGTGCGGGACGGACGGGTGTACGTGGCCCGCCTCGCGCGAGTGCGGCCGGAGACCGGCACCGGCCCGGCGTTCGGTCCGGACAGCTCGGTCCTGGTGACCGGCGCGTCGGGCGCCCTGGGCAGTCTCGTCGCCCGGCACCTCGTCGGCGGGCACGGGGTCGAGCGCCTCGTCCTCGCCAGCAGGCGCGGGCAGGCGGCGGAAGGCGCCGAGGAGCTGCGTGCCGAACTGGTCGCGCAGGGCGCCGACGTGACGTTCGCGGTGTGTGACGTCGCGGACCGGGACGCGCTGGCCGCGCTCATCGCCGAGCACCCCGTGACCGCCGTCGTGCACACCGCCGGTGTGCTGGACGACGCCACGATCGGCTCGCTGACCCCGGATCAGGTCGACACCGTGTTCCGGCCCAAGGTCGACGCCGCCTGGAACCTGCACGAGCTGACCCGTGACCTGGATCTGTCCGCCTTCGTGCTGTTCTCCTCGGTGGCGGGCACCCTGGGCGCGACCGGCCAGGGCAACTACTCGGCCGCCAACGCGTTCCTCGACGGCCTGGCCCGGCGCAGGCGCGCCCAGGGCCTGCCCGCGACATCCCTGGCCTGGGGCCTGTGGGCCGACGGCATGGGCGCCAAGGTGGCACAGTCCGCCGCTACCGGCCTGTCCGCGGAGGAGGGCGTCGCACTTTTCGATGCCGCGGTCTCCGGGACCGACCCGGTCGTCGTACCGATGCGGCTCGACCTGCGGGCCGTACGGGAACTCCCGGTGATCCCGCCGGTGTTCAGCGGCCTGGTGCGGACGACGGCCCGCAGGGCGGCGGAGACCGGGGTCGACCCCGCAGCCGCGCTCCGCGACCGGCTCGCGTCGCTGGCCGAGGACGAACGCGAGCGGGCGCTCCTGGACCTCGTCCGCACCCAGGCCTCCGCGGTGCTCGGCCACGCCGGTCCCGAGGCGGTCTCGCTCGACCAGGCCTTCACCGAGCTGGGCTTCGACTCGCTGACGGCCGTCGACCTGCGCAACCGGCTCAACCTGGCCACCGGCCTCCGCCTGCCCGCCACGCTGGTCTTCGACTACCCGACCCCCGCGGCACTCGCCGAGTTCATCGGCACGGAGTTCGCGGGCGCGCCCGTCGTCGCGGCACCCGCCGCCACGGTCGTGGCCGCGACCGACGAGCCGATCGCCATCGTCGGCATGAGCTGCCGCTACCCCGGTGGCGTCCGTACGCCGGAGGACCTGTGGCGACTCGTCCTCGACGGCGCCGACGGCATCACGCCGTTCCCGACCGAGCGCGGCTGGGACGTGGAGTCGCTCTACGACCCGTCGGGCGAACGAGACGGCAGCTCCTACACCCGCGAGGGCGGCTTCCTGCACGACGCCGACCTGTTCGACCCGACGTTCTTCGGGATCTCGCCCCGCGAGGCGCTCGCCATGGACCCGCAGCAGCGACTGCTCCTTGAGACCTCCTGGGAGGCCTTCGAGCGGGCCGGCATCGACCCCAAGTCGCTGCGCGGCAGCGCGACCGGCGTGTTCGCGGGCGTCATGTACCACGACTACGCCTCCCAGCTGCACGGCGTGTCGAAGAGCAGCGAGGGATTCCTCGGTACGGGCAACGCGGGCAGCGTCGCCTCCGGCCGCGTGTCCTACACGTTCGGCCTCGAAGGCCCCGCGATGACCGTGGACACGGCCTGCTCGTCGTCCCTGGTCGCGCTGCACCTGGCGGCGCAGGCACTGCGGTCGGGGGAGTGCTCGCTCGCCCTCGCGGGAGGCGCCACCGTCATGGCGACGCCCGGCGCGTTCGTCGACTTCAGCCGCCAGCAGGGCCTGTCCGCCGACGGCCGGTGCAAGTCCTTCTCCGCCGATGCCGACGGCACCGGCTGGGGTGAGGGCGTCGGCATGCTCGTACTGGAACGTCTCTCGGACGCCCGGCGCAACGGACACCCCGTACTCGCGGTGGTCCGCGGCTCCGCGGTGAACCAGGACGGTGCGTCGAACGGCCTGACCGCTCCGAACGGTCCCTCGCAGCAGCGGGTGATCCGCCAGGCGCTCGCCAGCGCGGGCCTCACCCCGTCCGACGTGGACGCGGTCGAGGCGCACGGCACCGGCACCACCCTGGGCGACCCGATCGAGGCCCAGGCGCTGCTCGCCACCTACGGACGGGACCGTGCGGGTGAGCCGCTGTGGCTGGGCTCGTTGAAGTCCAACATCGGCCACACCCAGGCCGCCGCGGGTGTGGGCGGCGTCATCAAGACGGTGATGTCGCTGCGGCACGGCGTGCTGCCGAAGACGCTGCACGTCGGCGAGCCCTCGCCGCACATCGACTGGTCGGCGGGCGCCGTGGAGCTGCTGACCGAGGCACAGCCGTGGCCTCAGGCGGACCGGCCCCGACGGGCGGGAGTCTCGTCCTTCGGCTTCAGCGGCACCAACGCGCACGTCATCATCGAGTCGCCGGAATTCGAGTCCACGGCAGATGCCGATGTGCCGAAGGGCCCTGCCGGTCCGTGGCTGCTCTCCGGCCGCACCGAGGGCGCGCTGCGCGACCAGGCGGCGCGGTTGCGCGACCACCTGGCCGAGCGGCCCGACCTCGACCCCACTGACGTCGCCCGCGCACTCGCGACCTCGCGGGCCGGGTTCGAGCACAGGCTCGCCGTCGTCGGCGGGGATGTGGCCGACCTGACGGCCGGGCTGACCGATGCCGTCGAGGGACGGCCGGGCAGCGGAGTCGTGCTGGGTGTCTCCGATGAGCACCGGGTCGGTTTCCTGTTCTCGGGTCAGGGTTCGCAGCGGCTCGGTATGGGGCGCCAACTAGCGGACCTTTTCCCGGTGTTCGCCGAGGCACTGGACGCCGTACTGGGTGAATTCGACCCGGCGGTTCGTGAGGTGCTGTTCGGTGAGGATGCCGATGCGCTGAACGAGACGGGGGTGACGCAGCCCGCGCTGTTCGCGGTGGAGGTGGCGTTGTTCCGTCTGCTTGAGTCGTGGGGTGTGCGGCCGGACGTGCTGGCCGGGCACTCGATCGGTGAGCTGGCCGCCGCCCATGTGGCCGGTGTCTGGGCGCTGTCCGACGCCGTGAAGGTGGTGTCCGCGCGGGGCGCCCTGATGCAGGCGCTCCCCGCCGGTGGCGCGATGGTGGCGATCCAGGCGACCGAGGCCGAAGTCGCGTCGGATCTGCCGGACACGGTCGGTGTCGCCGCGGTCAACGGGCCGACGTCGGTGGTCATTTCCGGTGTCGACACCGACGTGGAAGCAGTCGCCGAGCGGTGGCGTGAGGCGGGCCGGAAGGTGTCTCGCCTGAAGGTGAGCCACGCGTTCCACTCGCCGCTCATGGACCCGATGCTGGATGAGTTCCGCCGGGTTCTGGAGGGTGTGTCGTACGAGGCGCCCGCGATCCCGATCGTGTCCACGCTGACGGGCCGGTTGGCGACCGCCGAGGAACTGACCTCGGCGGAGTACTGGGTGCGGCACGTACGCGAGCCCGTACGGTTCGCCGACGCCGTGGCCGGCATCGACGCGGACGTCCTCGTCGAGATGGGACCCGGTGGCGTGCTGTCGGCCCTTGGGCAGGAGTCGCTGCCGGACGCGGCGTTCGTGCCGGTGCTGCGCGGCGACCGTACGGAGGACGGCGCCGTCATGACGGCGCTCTCCGAACTGCACGTGCGAGGCGTGCACGTCGACTGGGCCGCCTACTTCGAAGGCAGCGGCTACGGAGTCGACCTGCCGACCTACGCCTTCCAGTACCAGCGGTTCTGGCCGGACACGAGCGTGCGGCCCACCACCGACGCGACCGGGCTCGGGCTCGGCTCCGCCGATCACCCGCTGCTCGGCACGGCGGTCGCGCTCGCGGACGAGGACACCGTCCTGTTCACGGGCAGGCTTTCGCTGCGGACGCACCCGTGGCTCGCCGAGCACGAGATCATGGGATCGGTACTGCTGCCCGGAACGGCGTTCGTCGAGCTGGCGGTGCGCGCCGGTGACCAGGTCGGTTGCACCTCGGTGGAGGAGCTGACCCTGGAGACACCGCTGGTGCTTCCCGAGCGCGGCGGTGTGCAGGTCCAGGTACGGGTCGGCGCGCCGGACGAGTCCGGCCGACGCCCGATCGCGGTCCACGCGCGGGACGAGAGCGGCGACCTGCCGTGGTCCCGGCACGCCAGCGGAGTCCTCGCCGATGACGGCGGTGCTCCCGCCGACCTCGGCGCGTGGCCGCCGGCTGGCGCGCAGGCCGTCGAACTGGACGGCTTCTACGACGGCATGGCCGACGGCGGCTTCGCCTACGGTCCGTTGTTCCAGGGCCTGCGGTCGGTGTGGCGCAACGGGGACGAGGTGTTCGCCGAAGTCGCGCTGCCGGAGGAAACCGCCGTCGCCGGGTTCGGCGTACACCCGGCGCTCCTTGACGCGGTGCTGCACACGGTGGCGTTCGGCGTGCTGCCCCCGGTCGAGCACGGTCGGCTGCCGTTCGCGTGGACGGGGGTCCGCCTGCACGCCGAGGGCGCCACGACGCTGCGGGTGCGGCTGACCGCGGTGGGACCTGACGCGGTGGCCCTGGCCGTCGCCGACGGCTCCGGCGCCCCGGTCGCGACCGTGGACTCGCTGGTCCTTCGCGCGGTGTCGCCCGGTTCGCTGGGGACGGCGCGCGGGCACGAGTCGCTGTTCCGCCTTGACTGGGTGGCCGCTTCGGCGGCGGCCGGAAGTGCCGGTTCGGTGGCGGAGTTCGCCGACTGGGCGGCGGTACGGTCGGCGCTCGACGCGGACGAGTCGCTGCCGGAGAACGCCGTGGTGCGGTGCGCACGGCCCGGTGACGTGGACGCGGACGCCGTGCACCGGCAGGTGCACACCGCTCTGGAACTGGTGCAGGGCTGGCTGGCCGACGACCGCTGCGCGCAGTCGCGCCTGGTGCTCGTGACCAGCGGCGCGGTGGCGGTGGACGCCGACGACGACGTGGCGGACCTGGCATCGGCCGCGGTGTGGGGTCTGCTGCGGACGGCACAGGCGGAGAACCCGGACCGCTTCGTCCTGGTGGACGTCGACGACGAGGACGGCTGGAAGCCTGCCGTCGTCGGCGCGGAGCCCGAGCTGGCCGTACGCGCCGGTGAGACGTTCGTGCCGAGGCTCGTGCGGGCCCGTCCCGAAATCGAGGACGGGCGGGGCTTTGGTGCCGGTCCGGTTCTTGTGACCGGTGCGAGCGGGATGCTGGGCGGCCTTGTGGCGCGGCATCTGGTCGTACGGCACGGGGTGCGACGTCTGGTCCTTGCGAGCAGGCGTGGTCAAGTCGGCGCACTGCACGACGAGTTGGTCGGTCTGGGTGCCGAGGTCGCGGCCGTCGCCTGTGACGTGGCGGACCGGGACGCGGTGGCGGCGCTCCTTGCCGAGCACCCCGTGACGGCCGTCGTGCACGTGGCGGGTGTCCTGGACGACGGCGTGATCGGGTCGCAGACGCCGGAGCGGATCGACACGGTGTTCCGCCCGAAGGTCGACGCCGCCTGGAATCTGCACGAGCTGACCCGTGACCTGGACCTGTCCGCGTTCGTGCTGTTCTCGTCCGCGGCGGGCACGCTGGGCAACCCCGGCCAGGCCAACTACTCCGCGGCCAACGCGTTCCTGGACGCACTCGCCCGGCACCGGCACGTCCAGGGCCTGCCCGCGACGTCGCTGGCGTGGGGCCTGTGGGCCGGAGAGGACGGCATGGGCGCCCGCATGGCGGAGACCGGAGCCGCGGGCCTGTCCGCCGAGGAGGGCATGGAGCTGTTCGACGCGGCGGCACTCGGGACCGACCCGGTCGTCGTACCGATGCGGCTCGACCTGCGGGCCGTACGCGAACTCCCGGTGATCCCGCCGGTGTTCAGCGGCCTGGTGCGGACCACGGCCCGCAGGGCGGCGGAGACCGGGGTCGACCCCGCGGCCGCTCTGCGGGACCGGCTCGCGGAGCTGCCGGCGACCGAGCGGACGTCCGCGCTGATGGACGTGGTGTGCACGCACGTCGCGGCCGTACTTGCGCTCCCCGGCGCCGGAGCGGTCGACGAGCGGCGCGCGTTCACCGAGCTGGGCTTCGACTCACTGACCGCGGTCGAGCTGCGCAACCGGCTCGGCGCCGCCACCGGCCTGCGGCTGCCCGCCACCGCGATCTTCGACTACCCGACCCCGCTCGACCTGGTCGGCCACATCGAGGACGCGCTCGCCGTCGCCGAACCCGACGGGGTGGCGCCGCTGCTCGCCGAACTGAGCCGCATCGAGGCGGGCCTCGCCTCGGTCAAGCCCGGCGACGACGCGGACGACCGGGTCGGTGCCCGTCTGTCGGCGCTCCTCGCGGTGTGGCGTGACAGCCGTGCCGACGCCGCCGCGCAGGCGTCCGACGACCTGGACGCCGCCACGGACGACGAGGTGTTCGACCTGCTCGGCAAGGAGTTCGGCATCTCCTGACCCGCCCCCGGCCACCGCACTTGCACGAACACTGCCTGGAGTTGAGAACGATGGACAACGAGGACAAGCTCCGCTATTTCCTGAAGCGGGTCACCGCGGACCTGCGTGACACGCGCAGGCGTCTGCGCGAGGTCGAGGAGGGCGAGCAGGAGCCGGTGGCGATCATCGGCATGAGCTGCCGCTACCCCGGCGACGTACGCTCCCCCGAGGACCTGTGGGAGCTGGTCGCGAACGGCCGCGACGGCGTGACGGCGTTCCCCGCCGACCGGGGCTGGGGCGAGGTCGAACTGTCCGACCCCGAGGACCCCGACCGCGCGTTCCGCACCGAAGGCGGATTCCTGCACGACGCGGCCGAGTTCGACCCCGGCGTGTTCGGGATATCGCCCCGCGAGGCCCTTGCGATGGACCCGCAGCAGCGGTTACTCCTGGAGACCTCCTGGGAGGCGTTCGAGCGGGCCGGGATCGACGCGTCGTCGCTGCGCGGCAGCAGGACGGGCGTGTTCGCCGGAGTGATGTACCACGACTACACGTCGCGGCTGCGGTCGGTGCCGGAGGGAGTCGAGGGCTTCCTCGGCACCGGCAGCTTCGGCAGCGTCGCCTCCGGCCGCGTGTCCTACACGTTCGCCCTTGAGGGGCCCGCCGTCACGGTGGACACCGCCTGCTCGTCCTCCCTGGTCACGCTGCATCTGGCGGCCCAGGCACTGCGGTCGGGCGAGTGCACGCTCGCCCTCGCGGGCGGTGTCACCGTGATGGCGACACCGGACACGTTCATCGGCTTCAGCAAGCAGCGCGGCCTCGCCGCGGACGGCCGGTGCAAGTCCTTCTCCGAGGACGCCGACGGCACCGGCTGGGGCGAGGGCGCCGGCATGCTGCTCCTGGAGCGTCTCTCCGACGCCCGGCGCAACGGCCACACCGTCCTTGGGGTCGTGCGCGGATCGGCGGTCAACCAGGACGGCGCGTCCAACGGCCTCACCGCGCCCAACGGCCCGTCGCAGCAGCGCGTGATCCGGCAGGCGCTCGACAGTGCCGGACTGACCGCCGGCCAGGTCGACGCGGTCGAGGCGCACGGCACCGGCACCACCCTCGGCGACCCGATCGAGGCCCAGGCGCTCCTTGCGACGTACGGTCAGGACCGCACCGCCGACCGGCCGTTGTGGCTCGGTTCGGTGAAGTCCAACATCGGCCACACGCAGGCGGCTGCCGGTGTGGCGGGCGTGATCAAGACGGTCATGGCGATGCGGCACGGCGTACTGCCGCCGACCCTGCACGTCGGCGAGCGCTCCCGGCACGTCGACTGGTCGGCGGGCGCCGTGGAACTCCTGACCGAGGGGCGGCCGTGGCCGGAGACGGGGCAGCCGCGCAGGACAGCGGTGTCGTCCTTCGGCATCAGCGGAACCAACGCCCACGTCGTCCTCGAACAGGCCCCGGTCGAGGACCCCGACGACGAACCGGGGGAGCCCCTGGCCCCCGTCGACCCCGTCGTCGCCGACGCCGTGCCGTGGATCCTTTCCGGCAACGACCCCGCCGCCCTGCGCGAGCGCGCCGCCGCTCTCGTGTCCCACCTGGACGGCCGGGACGAGACACCGGTGGACGTGGGCTACTCGCTCGCCGTGAGCAGGACCGCACTTGAGCACCGCGCCGCCGTCGTCGGCGCGGACCGCGCGGAACTGCTGCGCGGTCTTGAGGCCCTGGCCACAGGTGGCGAGGCACCGAACCTGGTGCGCGGCACCGTCGGAACGCGCGGCAAGCTCGCGTTCCTGTTCAGCGGACAGGGCAGCCAACGGGTGGGTATGGGACGTGAGTTGTACGGGGAGTTCCCCGTGTTCGCGCAGGCCCTCGACGAGATCTGCGCGGGCCTGGACCCGCACCTGGACCGGCCGCTCCGGGACGTGCTCTTCGCCGAGCCCGGCACCGAGACCGCCGCCCTGCTCGACCTGACCACCTACACGCAGCCCGCGCTGTTCGCGATCGAGGTGGCGCTGTTCCGCCTCGTCACCGCGTGGGGTCTCACCCCGCAGTTCCTCGCGGGCCACTCCATCGGAGAACTCGCGGCGGCGCACGTGTCGGGCGTGTTCTCCCTCGCCGACGCGTGCACGCTCGTCGCCGCCCGCGGCAGGCTGATGGGTGCGCTGCCCGAGGGCGGGGCGATGCTGTCGCTGCGCGCGGACGAGGACACCGTCCGCGCGCTGGTCGCCGAGCACGGCGGCACGGTGGACGTCGCGGCGGTCAACGGCCCCGAGTCCACGGTGCTCTCGGGTGACGCCGACGCCGTGGCCGCGATCGACGCCGCATGGCGGGAGCGCGGCGGCAAGACCCGGTACCTGAAGGTCAGCCACGCGTTCCACTCGCCGCACGTGGACGCCGTACTCGACGACTTCCGCGCCGTCGCCCGGACCATCACGTACGGCACCCCGGCGATCCCGGTGGTGTCCACGCTGACCGGCGCCGTCCTGACCCCGGCACAGGCACGCGACCCGGAGCACTGGGTGCGCCACGTGCGCGAGGCGGTGCGGTTCCTCGACGGCGTGCGGTGCCTGGGCGAGCAGGGCGTCACCAACTTCCTGGAGCTGGGCCCCGACGCGGTCCTGACCGCGGCGGGCCGCGACTGCGCCGACGAGGGCGCGCTCCTTGTCGCAGGCGCACGCGCGAACCGGCCCGAGGGCGCCACGCTCACCTCGGCGGTCGCGGCCCTGCACGTGCGGGGTGTCGCCCTCGACTGGCAGGCGGTGTTCGCGGGCCGAGGCGCCCGGCGCACCGACCTGCCCACGTACCCCTTCCAGCGCACCAGGTACTGGCTGGACGTCGGCGCGCACGTGGGAGACATGACCTCGGTGGGCCTGCGGCCCGCCGACCACCCGCTCCTCGGCGCCGCGGTCACCCTGGCCGACGAGGAGGGAGCCCTGCTCACGGGCAGGCTCTCCCTGGCCACCCACCCGTGGCTGGCCGACCACACCGTCGGTGGCGTGGTCCTCGTACCAGGCGCCGCGTTGGTGGAGCTCGCGATCAGGGCGGGCGACCAGGTCGGCCTTGACCACGTGGAGGAGCTGACGCTGGCGGCGCCGCTGGTCCTGCCCGAGGACGGCGCGGTACGGCTCCAGGTGTCCGTCGGAGCCCCGGACGAGTCGGGGCGCCGTGCCCTGAGCGTCTACTCACGGGCCGACGACGCACCCGACGACGAACCGTGGACGCGGCACGCCTTCGGCACGCTCGCGTCGGAAGCGGCGGCCCCGGCCGCCGACACCGGCGCCTGGCCGCCCGCCGGAGCCGAACGCATCGACATCGAGGGCCGCTACGACGACCTCGCCGCGTCCGGACTCGGCTACGGGCCCGCGTTCCGCGGCCTGCGCGCTGCGTGGCGGCAGGGCGACGAGGTGTTCGTGGAGCTGGAGCTGCCCGACCAGGACGGCGCGGGCTCCTTCGGACTGCATCCCGCGCTGCTCGACTCCGCGCTGCACGCCATCGGCCTCGGCGACTTCGTCACCGACACGGAGCGGCTGCACCTGCCGTACTCCTGGCGCGGCGTGCGGCTGCACAGCAGCGGCGCGTCCGCACTGCGGGGGCGGCTGTCCCCGGCGGGCGCATCGGGCGTCGCGATCGCCCTGACGGACGGCACGGGTGCCGCCGTCGCCACGGTCGAGGAACTGTCGCTGCGGCCACTGTCGACGGACGGCCTCACCGGCGACCGCCTCGACTCGCTGTTCCGGGTCGACTGGACGCGGGTGAGCCCCGCCGAGGCGCCCCCGTCCCGCTGGGCGGTCCTGGGGGACGAGCCCGACCTGGCCGCGCTGGCGGAGGACGAGGTGCCGGACCTCGTGTTCGCCCCCGTGCCCCCGGCAGCGACCCCTGCGGAGGCCACGCACCGGGCGCTGGCCCTGGTGCATGCCTGGCTCGCCGACGACCGGTTCGGCTCGGCGCGACTGGTGTTCGTCACCGGCGGCGCGGTGGCATCAGGCCACGACGAAGACGTCCTCGACCTGGACAACGCCCCGGTGTGGGGCCTCGTACGCGCGGCACAGTCCGAGCACCCCGGCCGGTTCGTGCTCATCGACACCGATACCGAGTGGTCGGCGGACGGGGCCCACGCTCTGTTGGGTGCCGTCGCGACCGGTGAGCCTCAACTCGCCCTGCGCGCCGGTGAATTGCTGGCGCCGAGGCTCGTGCGGGCCCGTCCAGCAAACCAGGACGAGCCGGACTTCGGTGCCGGTCCGGTTCTCGTGACCGGTGCGAGCGGGACGCTGGGCGGCCTCGTGGCGCGGCATCTGGTAGTACGGCACGGGGTGCGACGCCTGATCCTTGCGAGCAGGCGCGGTCAAGTGGGCGACCTGTACGGCGAGTTGGTCGGCCTGGGTGCCGACGTCACCACTGTCGCCTGTGACGTGGCCGAGCGCGACGCGGTGGCGGCCCTCCTCACCGAGCACCCCGTGACGGCCGTCGTGCACGCGGCGGGTGTCCTGGACGACGGCGTGATCGAGTCGCTGACCCCGGAACGGATCGACACCGTGTTCCGGCCCAAGGTCGACGCCGCCCGGCACCTGCACGAGCTGACGCGCGATCTGGACCTGTCCGCGTTCGTGCTGTTCTCCTCCGCGGCCGGCACCTTCGGCAACGCGGGCCAGGCCAATTACGCGGCCGCCAACGCCTTCCTGGACGCACTCGCCCAGCACCGGCGAGCGCAGGGTCTGCCCGCGACGTCGCTCGCGTGGGGCCTGTGGGCGGACGCGAGCGGCATGACCGACGAACTGGCCGAGACCGACCGCGGCCGCCTCGCACGGGCCGGTGTCGCCGGTCTCTCCGCCGAGGAGGGGCTGCGCCTCTTCGACGCCGCCCTCGCGCTGCCGTCGGCCGTGGCCGTACCCATGCGCCTCGACCTGGCCCCGCTGCGGGCCCGCCCCGAGGCCGTACCCGCCCTGCTCCGCGCGCTCGTGCGCACGGCGCGCCCCGAGGCCGCCAAGGCCGACGGGGGCCTGGCGGCGCGGATCTTTGCCCTGCCGCTCGAAGAGCGCCTCCCGGCCGTGCTCGACCTCGTACGCACCTGCGTCGCCGCCGTGCTCGGCCACGCCTCCGCCACCGCGGTGGAGGCGGAGCGAGCCTTCGACGAGCTCGGGTTCGACTCGCTGACCGCGGTCGAGCTGCGCAACCGGCTCGACGCGGCCACCGGCCTGCGCCTGCCCGCCACGCTGGTCTTCGACTACCCGACGCCCCTGGCCCTCGCCAAGCACCTGCGCGCCACGCTGCTCGGCGACGACGAGACGCGAACGGCGACCGTCCGCACGGCCGCCGCCGACGACGAGCCGATCGCCATCGTCGGCATGAGCTGCCGCTACCCCGGCGGAGTGCGCTCGTCGGAGGACCTGTGGCGACTGGTCGCCGAGGGCCGTGACGCCGTGTCCGACTTCCCCGACAACCGGGGCTGGGACGTCGAGGCGCTCTACGACCCCGACCCCGAGAACATGGGCACAAGCACCGTCAGGTCGGGCGGCTTCCTGCACGACGCCGCCGAGTTCGACCCCGCGTTCTTCGGCATGTCGCCGCGCGAGGCCCTCGCGGTCGACCCACAGCAGCGACTGCTCCTGGAGACCTCCTGGGAGGCGTTCGAGCGGGCCGGCATCGACCCCAAGTCGCTGCGGGGCAGCGCGACCGGTGTCTTCGCGGGCGTGATGTACAACGACTACGCCGCCCGGCTCGGCCGCTCTCCGGAAGGCTTCGAGGGCCAGCTCGGCGTCGGCAGCTCCGGCAGTGTCGCGTCCGGCCGCGTGTCCTACGTCTTCGGCCTCGAAGGCCCCGCGGTGACCGTGGACACGGCGTGCTCGTCGTCGCTGGTGGCGATGCACCTGGCGAGCCAGGCGCTGCGCTCCGGTGAGTGCACGCTGGCCCTCGCGGGCGGCGTGACGGTGATGGCGAGCCCGGCGACCTTCGTCGAGTTCAGCAGGCAGCGCGGCCTGGCTCCGGACGGGCGCTGCAAGGCGTTCTCCGAGAGCGCCGACGGCACCGGCTGGGGCGAGGGGATCGGCATGCTGGTGCTCGAGCGGCTTTCGGACGCCCGGCGCAACGGTCACCGCGTCCTCGCGGTCGTGCGGGGTTCGGCGGTGAACCAGGACGGCGCGTCCAACGGCCTCACCGCGCCGAACGGCCCCTCGCAGCAGCGCGTCATCCGCCAGGCCCTGGCGAACGCGGGCCTGACCCCGTCCGACGTGGACGCGGTCGAGGCGCACGGCACCGGCACCACCCTCGGCGACCCGATCGAGGCCCAGGCCCTCCTCGCCACCTACGGCCAGGACCGTGCCGGAGAGCCCCTGTGGCTCGGTTCGCTGAAGTCGAACATCGGCCACACGCAGGCGGCTGCCGGTGTCGGTGGCGTCATCAAGATGGTGATGGCGCTGCGACACGCCGAACTGCCGAAGTCGCTGCACGTCGACGCACGCTCCTCGCACGTGGACTGGTCGGCGGGCGAGGTCGACGTACTGACGGAGACCCGTCCGTGGCCGGCCGTCGGTCGACCGCGCAGGGCGGGTGTGTCGTCGTTCGGCGTGAGCGGGACGAACGCACACACCATTCTGGAACAGGCCCCGGAGCCGGAGGAGTTGACTCCGGACGCGACGCCCGACGAGACCCCGGCCGCTTCGGCTTCGGATTCGGCATCGGTGTCCGTACCGGTCCCGCTGGTGTTCTCCGCGCGCACGGAAGCCGCCCTGCGCGCCCATGCCGCCCAACTCGCCACTGCGGTGGAGGGGTCGGCGCTGGTGGATGTGGCGGATGCTCTGCTGTCGCGGTCGGTGTTCGATCACCGGGCGGTGGTGGTTTCGGGTGGTGCCGATGCGTTGGCGGCGGTGGCTGCGGGCTCTGAGTCCACTCGTGTGGCGATTGGTGTGGCGCGGCCTGCGGGCAAGGTGGCGTTCGTGTTCCCGGGGCAGGGTTCGCAGTGGCTGGGGATGGGTGCGGAGTTGGCGGAGTCCTCGCCGGTGTTCCGTGCTTCTCTCGATGCGTGTGCTGATGCGCTCGCGCCGTATGTGGACTGGTCGTTGCACGAGGTGCTGGCTGATGGTGCCGAGTTGGAGCGGGTGGACGTTGTGCAGCCCGCGTTGTTCGCGGTGATGGTGTCGCTGGCCGCGCTGTGGCGTTCGTACGGTGTGGAGCCCGACGCGGTGGTCGGGCACAGCCAGGGCGAGATCGCCGCCGCTCACGTTGCGGGTGCATTGTCGCTGGCCGACGCCGCCAAGGTGGTCGCGCTGCGCAGCAAGGCGATCCTGGCGCTCTCGGGGCAGGGCGGCATGGTGTCGCTCGCGGTGACGGCCGATGCCGCGCGGGAGCGGATCGCGCGGTGGGACGGACGGATATCCGTCGCTGCTGTGAATGGCCCGGGTTCGGTGGTGGTGGCGGGTGATGCCGACGCCCTGGACGAGCTGATGGAGTCGTGCGCGGCAGACGAGGTGCGCGCCCGTCGGGTGCCCGTCGACTACGCGTCGCATTCGCCGCACGTGGAGCGTATTCAGGAGGCGTTGGCGGGAGTATTGGCCGGTGTTGAGCCGACGCCCGCGAGCGTGCCGATGCTGTCCACGGTGACGGGGGAGTGGTTGACCGGGACCGAGGTCGGCGCCGAGTACTGGTATCAGAACCTGCGGAACACCGTGCGGTTCGAGGACGCGACCCGCGGTCTGCTCGACCACGGGGTCGGCGTGTTCGTCGAGTGCAGCCCGCACCCCGTCCTCACCATCGGCGTGTCCGAGACGGTGGAGGCCACCGGTGGCGACGCCGTCATGGTGGGCACGCTGCGCCGGGACGAGGGCGGCCTCGACCGGTTCCTGCTCTCCGCCGCCGAGGCATACGTAGGGGGCCTGCCGTTCGACTGGCGTGCCGTGGTGCCCGCCGGGCGGCCCGTCGAGCTGCCCACCTACCCCTTCCAGCGCAAGCACTACTGGCTCGACGTCCCGCGTGATCTGCGCTTCGTCGAAGCGGCCGGTGGTCTCGGCCTCGCGGACGCCGACCATCCGCTGCTCGGCGCCGCCGTGGACCTCGCCGACGAGCAGGGCCTGGTGTGCACCGGCAGGCTCGGCACGGACACCCACCCGTGGCTCGCCGACCACGCCGTCGCACGGACGACGCTCCTGCCCGGCACCGCCTTCGCGGAGATCGCGCTCGCGGCGGGCGGCAGGCTCGGCCTTGACGAGGTGGAGGAACTGGCGCTCGCCGCACCGCTGGTGCTGCCCGAACGTGGCGGCGTGCGCCTGCGGGTGACGGTCGGCGGCGACGACGGCTCCGACCGGCGGGCACTGAGCATCGACTCCTGCCCGGACGATCCCGCCGCCGGAGCCGACTGGACCCGGCACGCCACCGGCTTCCTCACCACAGGAACCCCCGTCGAGCCGGCCGCTGTCTCGCAGTGGCCGCCCGTCGGAGCCGAGCCCGTCGACATCGACGGCCTCTACGACAGCCTGGAAGGGGCCGGCTTCGCCTATGGGCCCGCCTTCCAGGGCCTCAGGGCGGCATGGCGCGGCGAGCGCGCCGTGTACGCCGAGATCAGCCTTGACGAGGACCAGCACCGGGACGCCGCGTCGTTCGGCCTCCACCCGGCGCTGCTCGACGCCGCGCTGCACGCCTGCATGCTCGGCGGCCTCGTCGAAGACGCCGGTCGCCCCCGGCTCCCGTTCTCCTGGAGCGGGATCCGATGGCACGCGACCGGTGCCACAGCGGCGCGGGTACGGCTCACACCGGCCGGACCCGACGCCGTCTCCCTGGAACTGACCGACGTACAGGGGAACCCCCTGGCGACGGTCGCATCACTGGTCCTGCGGCCGATCGCCGCCGACCAATGGGGTGCGCGCCACCGCGATTCACTGTTCCGGCTGGAGTGGGTGGCCGCACCGACCCGTGCGGCCACCCCCGCTCCCGCCCGCGGTTGCGCAGTCGTCGGCCCCGACGACCTGAAGGTCGGCGCGGGCCTCGCCGCGGCCGGCATCGCCGTCGAGGAGCACGAGAACCTCACGGCGCTCGCCGAGGCCGGTGTGCCGGGGCTCGTCGTCGTCCCGTGCGCCGAGGACGACGTGGAGCCGGTAACCGGGGCCCGCACCGCCGCCCTGCGCGCGCTGCGCCTTGCCCAGGAGTGGCTCGCCGACGACCGGTTCCTCGCATCGCGCCTCGTCTTCGTGACCCGCGGGGCCGTCGCGACCGGACCCGACGAGGACGTGAACGACATCGCCGACGCGGCGGTGTGGGGCCTGATCCGGTCGGCACAGTCCGAGAACCCCGAGCGGTTCACGCTGGTCGACGTGGACGGGCACGACACCTCCTGGCCGGCGCTGCCCGCCGCCCTCGCCGCTGCCGAGCCGCAACTGGCTCTGCGCACCGGTGACGTGCTGGTGCCGCGCATCGCCCGCACCAGGCCCTCCGATGCGGAGTCCGGAATCGAGTTCGCGCCCGGCGGCACCGTCCTGGTGACCGGCGCCACCGGCATGATCGGCGGCCTCGTCACCCGGCACCTCGTGACCGAGCACGGCGTCCGGCACCTCGTCCTCGCCAGCCGCAGCGGCGCCGCCGCACCCGGCGCCGACGCCCTCCGCGCCGAACTGACCGACCTCGGCGCGCACGTGACGCTCGCCGCCTGCGACGTCACCGACCCCGGCGCGCTGAAGGAACTCCTCGCCGCGGTGCCCGCGGACCACCCGCTGACCGGCGTGGTGCACTCGGCGGGCGTCCTGGACGACGGCACGATCACCTCGCTGACCCCGGACCAGGTCGACAGGGTGTTCCGGCCCAAGGTCGACGCGGCCTGGAATCTGCACGAGCTGACCCGTGACCTGGACCTGTCCGCGTTCGTGCTGTTCTCCTCGGCGGCGGGCATCCTCGGAGGCCCCGGCCAGGGCAACTACGCGGCGGCCAACGCGTTCGTCGACGCGCTCACCCACCACCGCAGGGCCGCAGGACTCCCCGCGACATCACTGGCGTGGGGCTTGTGGGAGACGGCAAGCGCGATGACCGGCGACATGGCGGAGACCGACCTGGCGCGCCTTTCCCGCTCCGGTGTCGGGGGACTGACCGAGGAGCAGGGCCTCGCGCTGTTCGACCTCGGATGCGCTGCGGACGACGCGGTCGTGGTGCCGATGCGGCTCGACCTCGGCTCCTTGCGCGGCGGGCCCGACGAGGTGCCTCCGCTGCTGCGCGGCCTCGTGCGCCCGCGGGCCACCAAGGCGGCCGCCGCGAGCGAGGAACCGCTGTCGCAGCGGCTTGCCGGTCTCACGGAGGAGGAGCAGGGGCGGGAACTCCTGCTGCTCGTCCGGGACCAGACGGCGGCCGTACTCGGCTACGCGCCGGAGGAGCTCGATGTCTCCGGCGCACTGACCCAGCTCGGCCTTGACTCCTTGACCGCGCTCCAACTGCGCAACCGGCTCGCCGGCGCGACCGGGCTCCGGCTGCCCACCACCGTCGTGTTCGACCAGCCGACAGGACCGGCGCTCGCCGGTTACCTCCGGCGCGAACTCGCATCGGGAGCCGGGGACGACGACGCTCCCGCCTCGACCGCGGCCCTGGCGGTGGAGGACACGCTCACCGGCCTGTACCGGCAGGCCTGTGACCTCGGCCTGTACGAGGAGGGATGGCAGATGGTGAACGCCGCCGCGCGCGTGCGGCCGGTGTTCGAGACGCCGGACGAGGTGGCCGCACTGCCGCCGGTCACGCTGGCGACCGGTCCTGGAACCCCGCTCCTTTGCCTCCCGCCGACGATGGCGCCGTCCGGCCCGCACTACTTCGGCCGCTTCGCCCCCGTGTTCGCGGGCGAGCGGGACGTGACCGTGCTGCCCAACCCCGGCTTCGCGGCGGGGGAGGCGCTGCCCGCGACCAGGGAAGCGGTCGTGCGCTTCCAGGCCGAGGCCGTCAAGAGGCAGGCAGGCGAAGGGCCGTTCGTGCTCGTCGGCTACTCGTCCGGCGGCTGGCTGGCCAACGCGGTCGCCGCGCTGCTCGAACAGGAGGGCACCTCACCGGCGGCGGTGGTGCTCGTCGACACGTACACCGCGACGAATTCGTTCGAGGGGCGGCTCGAGGAGGCGCTGCGGCAACGCGCGGCCACCAGCGAGGCGTTCGAGCTGATGTCAGGGGCACAACTGACAGGCCAGGGCGGCTACTTGCGCATCTTCGGGGACTGGGAACCCGAACCGATCGACACGCCGACCCTGTACGTGCACGCCACCTTCCCGCCGGGGGAGTCGCAGGCACTGGAGACCGAGGACGACTGGCGTCCCCAGTGGCCCCTGCCGCACGAGGACGCCGACGTCCCCGGCGACCACTTCACGATCATGGACGACCACTCGGAGTCGACGGCGCTCGCCGTACGGGCCTGGCTGGCCGGCGACCGGGGTACCAACTCCCCCTGAACGCACGCGAAGCCCCACCATGGACAGCAGCACGCTGCGTACGACAACCACAGCAGAGCTGCGTACGACAACCACAGCAGAACGGACGATCAACATGACTGTTACCGACGGCAGTGACCTCTGGCTCCGCCGGTTCCACCCCGCACCGGAGGCCCCGGTCCGGCTGGTGTGCTTCCCGCACGCGGGCGGATCGGCGACCTTCTACTTCCCCGTCTCGGCCGCGCTCCAGAGCGACAGCGACGTGGTGGCCCTGCAGTACCCAGGCCGTCAGGACCGCCGGTCCGAGCCCAACGTCGACGACATAGGTGTGCTCGCCGACCGGATCGCGCCCGTGCTCGAGCCGCTGTTCGACCGGCCCGTCGTGCTCTTCGGGCACAGCATGGGCGCGATCCTCGCGTTCGAGGTCGCGCGCAGGCTGGAGGAGAAGGGCCACAAGCCCGCCATGCTGTTCGCCTCCGGCAGGCGCGCACCGTCGACGCGGCGAGTGGAGAACGTCCATCAGCGTGACGACGACGGGATCGTGGCCGAGATGAAGGCCATGAGCGGCACCGACGCCCAGGTACTCGGTGACGAGGAACTGCTGCGGATGGTGCTGCCCTCGATCCGCAGCGACTACCGCGCCATCGAGACGTACGGCTCCGTGCCCGTGAGCGCGACCGTCGCATGCCCGATCACCGCCCTGATCGGCGACGCGGACCCGAAGTCGACGGTCCTGGAAGCCGACGCGTGGCGCTCCCACACGACCGCCGCGTTCGAGATCCACACGTTCCGCGGGGGCCACTTCTTCCTCAGCTCGCGCGCGGCGGAAGTGATCTCACTGACGCGTGAGGGGCTGCGCAGTGCGGTAGCCGTCGGCCGGGCGTAAGGGAGGCGGGGGTTGGACGAGTAGATGGTCCAGCCCCCGTCGCGGCCGTACGCGACTGCGTGCGGACCTCAGATGTAGCCCGCGCGCACCGCGTAGGCCACCGCGTGGGTGCGGTTGCGCAGTTGGAGGCGGGAGGTCAGAGTCTGCAGGACGTTCTTCACCGTCCGCTCGGAATACGCGAGCTTGACCGCTATCTGCCCGGTGTCGAGACCTTCCGCCACCAGTTGGAGGACTTCGACCTCACGCGGGGTCATGCCCATCGTGGGGAGTCCGGCCGGACCTGGTGTGCTGCTGTTGAGCTGTCCCATGCGGGTGAGGAAGGTGCCCAATAAATCGGCCGGTAAGTCACCGTCACCTCGGTGGGCGGCGAGCACGGCCCGCAGCAGCCGCGCCGGCGTGGCCTCTCGTCGCCACACGATCGACGTGACGCCGCACCCGGCGACGTCCAGCAGGTCGGCCTCCCGCATCCGGTCCACCACCAGGACCGCCCGGACGCCCTTGATGCGGACGAGGGTGCGCAGGCTCAGCAGAGTCGTCTCGTCCACGGAGCAGGCGACGAGCAGGGCGACCTGGCCGCGGTCCTGCCGGGTGGTGTCCACCAACTCGATCTCCGCGTACTGGCGGAGCTGGCTGCGCACTCCGGCCCGGGAAATGGGGTCCGATGTGTGAACGGACAACAGCACCCGCTCAGTCGTAGGGACAATCTCGACGGTCTGCTGCTGCACGGGCTAGAGCTCCTTCTGCTTCCATGAAGGCCCAGGGGGTTCGAGCGCGGCAGACATGAGCGTGCACCGCTACCCCCTCGTCGACCAGATAATCAGCTACTGCGTGTGTGCCCTAGGAGGCTCAACGTGTTCCTGATCACCAGGTTCGTGCCCACCGCTCACGTCCCGCTGATGTTCCGCTGACGTCCGGTGCCGTACCGGCAGCCCCTACCCCTCCCTCGTCCCGCCTCAGGGCCACCAACTACTGTCGCGGGCATGGTCGAACACGATGCCCTCACCGCAACCCGCGAGGCCTACGACGATGCCGCGCCCACCTATGCGGAACTGTTCCGCGACTCGCTGCGGGACAGCCCTCTGGACCGCGCGATCCTGGGTGCCTTCGCCGAGTCCGTGACGGCGAGCGGGGCCGGTGAGGTCGCGGATCTGGGCTGTGGCCCCGGTCATGTCACCGCGCATCTCGACGAGTTGGGGCTGGCGGCGTTTGGTGTCGATGCCTCTCCTGCGATGATCGAGCTGGCTCGACAGGCCTATCCGGGCCTGCGCTTCGAGGTGGGCTCGATGGCCGCGTTGGACATCGCCGACGGAGCGCTGGGCGGCGTACTCTCGCGTTGGTCCATCATCCACACACCGCCGCAGGAAGTCCCCGCCGTCCTGGCGGAGTTCCACCGCGTGCTGGCCCCCGGCGGCCACCTCCTGATCGGCTTCTCGGGCAGTGAGGATCCGACGCACCTGACGCAGGTCTTCGACCATGCGGTCGCACCGGCCTACAGGTGGTGGCCCGACCACCTCGCCGCGATGCTGCGGGAGTTGGGATTGGCGGAGGTGGCCAGGCTGGTCCGCGAGCCTCAGCCCACCGACCGCAGGCAGTTCAAGGCGATTCAGCTGCTGGCCCGCAAGGGTTAGGCAGGGGGCTGTCCGACCGAACGGGGAGGGTTCGGACAAGTCGGTGATACGTCCGTGCCGCCGTTCCTGCGTCAGGCCTCCGGGCCGCACCGTATCTTGGGCAGCGGCGCCGGATCGTCTGGGTCGTAGGCGGGCGGTGCGCCGTGTTCGTCGCAGACGACCCGGGCTGTCTCCTCGACCGTGGCCGAGCGGCAGAACTGGGCCGGAGCCTTGGCGTGCTTCGTCGGCCGGGGAAGGGATGGGCCGACCACGACACAGTTGTAGGCGCCGTCCGCCACGAAGTCCGGCCGGGTGCGCATCCCCTCCTCGACGGCCAGGCTGTTGGAGAGGACGACCCACGCGCCCAGCTGGTCGACGCAGTGCTCCGCGGCCTCTAGTGTCCAGCGTTTGACCCGCTGGCTGATCGGCGAGGCGAACAGCGGCACGAAGATGTGCGAGACACCGAATGCCTGGCACTTGCCCAGCCAAGCGGCGTTCTGCTTGATGTCCTCACAGATGAGGATGGCGATGCGGCCGAGGAAGGTCTCCAGTACGGCGACCTGGTCCCCTTTCGAGATGTACTCGGCCGCCGGTTCGTGTTTGGGGCGGTCCGGCAGCTGCCAGTCCTCCGCCTGGCCCTCACCCAGGGTGAAGCCGGCCATCTTGTCCTGCCACAGCAGCACCTGCGCGGTCTCGCGGTCGAACAGGACGGCCCGGTTCGGCGGCGCCGTATCCGGTTCCGTGGGGCCGATGGGTCCGGTGCCGGGAAGGATCCACTGGAGGCGGCTCGCCTCGGACGGGTCGCTGTGCAGGAGGGTGTCCCAGTGTTTGAGTAGATCGTTCGAGAGCGTGCATTCCGGAAGCACGCCTATCTGGGCACCGGAGTTTTCCAGATTCTGGAACACCCTTTCGATCCGTGGGCGGAGCCGGCCGTCGTCCGGTGCGATGCGGTAGAGACCGATATCTTCGCCGTCCGGGAATTCGAACTTCAGATCGAGGTAGCTCTCCAGTACGGGTGCGGCCCCAATGGAAATCGCTTGCCCTCTCGGGCAACCCCGTGGTTCGAGGTGCAGGATACCGCTGTGCCAGATTCCCTCACGAGCAGCCGGGGTGACCCGGTGCACGGAGAAGAAATCAGGTTTTCCCGTGTGTTCTGCCGTGACTTTGCCCGGCCGCGTGTAGCGGGGCAGCAGGAGGCCGGTCCGGTCCGTGTTGCTGTTGAGGCTGTTGGTGTTCTGGTATCGCCGAGCGAGCCAGCACATCGTCTTTTCGCCGGTGGTTCCTGGGTAGATTCCGGCGTTTTCGAAGGCGCGGTCAAGGCCCATGAGTACGGCGAACATTCCCTGATCGCCGTATTGGCGGATGAGGTCGCGCACCAGGTCGATGTCGGCGCGTCCGTCTCTGCGTACGTCCTTGCAGACCAGTTCCGCTCGCTGTTTCACCCCGATGTCACCGAACCACTTGTTCGCGGTACGGCCGCTGAATGGCCAGTTCGGAAGCGCGTCGTACAGGACGACGAAGAGGTCTGCCGGATCGACCGGTAATTCGATCTCGTCGACCGAATGATCGGGATCGCGCGGCTCTTTATTCATGACTCCCCCCGAAGCATGAGTGCGTATCTGAGATGTTAACGGAATGTGTTATCCATGCGTGTCTCCTCGTGGCAAAAAGCTGTAACAGAAAGTATTCGAAGAGCATTTGTGAGCGATCATGAAACGTCACTTGACGCTCGTTTGACATAGCCCCATGCTGGGGATGCACCTCTATGGCTGTCGGAACGAAGGGGCGAGTGACATGAGTGAAACACCGGGACCCAAGGGTGACCGTTTAAGCGAGGTGCAGGCCGCACTCGAGGAGATGCAGGCGGAGCGGATAATTCTGCCCCAGCAGTTCAGTTCATTGGCCATGCTGGTCACCGACGCGTCGTTGACCGCCGACGAACCGGCGATCCAGGCCGCACACGACGGACTCCGCAGGCTGTACGGGCATCACGTGCGGGCCGACCGGGACCAGGCGGAACGCGCCGAGCAGCGGGGGCACCTCCTCGGGCTGCTCGACATGACGACCTGGGCACTGCGCCGCCTGCCCTCGGCACTGCAACTGAACTTCGCCCCCCAGGGGCACACCGTCAGCTTTCTCCTGGAGGTCGTCAAAGAGCAGGGCCTGAGCAACGAGCAACTCGCCGGCCGGCTCAAGGTGGACGCCACGGAGATCAGCCGGATCGGCCGAAGGCTGACGGCGGCCGGCCTGGTGTGGAAGAGCCGACAGTGGCGCCACAACGCCTGGAGCCTCACGTCGCGCGGTACGCAGTACCTGGAGAGCGCCGGTCTGGTCCCGCCCAAGCCTGTGGGCATCGACTACTGCGTAGGCGTCAAGGTCCGTCCGGAGTCACTGACAGGCGTGGTCACCGACGCGAGCGGAGAGGTGCACATCAGCCTGCACCGCCAGGCGCGGTTCGACGGCAGCCAGGAGAAGTTGATCCAGGGACTCGCGCGTTTCGTTCAAGACCTGCTCGACAAGGTGCCGGCTGCGGCCGAGGCGGCCAAGTCGGGGCGGACGGGCCTCGGCGTGGAGATCGGCGGCCATGTGGCGACGGACAGCGGGGACGTCGTCAAGGCGCCCAACTACGCCGACGACGCCTCCTGGTCCGGTCTGTCGCTCGGGGAACTCCTGCGGAAGGCGACGGCGCTGCCCACCGTCGTGGAGAACGACGCCAACGCCATGGCGCAGCTGGCCCTCGCGGTCGGTGACGCGGACGGCAGCAGCCACTTCGCCGCCGTCGTGCTCGACAAGGGGATCGGCGCGGGGCTCGTGGTCGACGGCGAACTCCTTCACGGGGCTTCAGGGGCCGCGGGCGAGATCGGGCACGTCGTGGTCGAGAACTACCAGGGCCACGAGTGCAGTTGCGGGAACAGGGGATGCCTGGAGAGCGTCGCGGGCAGCGACGCCATCGCGCGGCGGGTCCAGGAGATGAGCGGGGATCCGGTGCCGGACCTGGCCCGTGCGCTCGTCCTGCTCAAGAGCGACGACTGCGGCAAGCTCGTCGAGGAGGCCCTGAGGGAGGCCGGCCGGGCGCTGGGCCGAGGCCTCGCGGACCTGCTCAACCTGGCGAACCCGGACCGTGTGGTGCTCTACGGTCCCGAGCCGCTGGTGTCGGAGGACCACGAGAGGTTCCCGGCGGCCAAAGTCTTCATGACGGCCGTGCGCCGGACCAGTATCGAGCATGCATTCTCCACCGCTCGCGATGTCGTCATCGTGACGCGGCCCTACGAGGACGAACTCGGTGCCCGTGCCGCTGCCGCGGTCGCCTGGAACCGGCTCGACCAGGATTAGGGCAGCGCCATGACAGACGAGGAGCCGGCGCGGCCGGATGAGCCATCCGCGGGGCAGGCCCAGCGGATGGCCGTCGGCACGAGGTTCGCGACAACGCGGGACGTGATTGTTCTCGTCGCCGTCCTGCTGCTGCTCGCCGCAGTGTCCGCGACCGTACTGCTCCAGGCGTGGCCGCAGCCTGCGTCCCCGGGCGCGAACACCGAGAGGGCGAGCCGGACGCGGCTGCTGATCTGGAATCCGATGCTGGCGCGGGACACCCGGCTCTTCCTGGTCGTGTTCTCCATCGGCGCTCTGGGCGCCCTGATCCACGTTCTGCGCTCCGCCTACGAGTACGTGGGCAACAGGCGTCTGCGGCGGAGCTGGTTCCTCATGTACCTGCTGGAGCCGCTCGTCGGCGCGTCGCTGGCCCTCGTCGTCTACTGCGTCCTGCGTGGCGGGCTCACCACGAGCGTGGCCTCGTCCGGCGACATCAACCCCTATGGAGTGGCCTCCGTGGCCGCGCTCGTCGGAATGTTCTCCCGGCAGACCGTCGACAAGCTCAGCGTGGTGTTCAACACCCTGCTGACACCACCACGGGACAGCACCGACCAACTGGTCGGCCCCGCCGCGGAACCTCCCGGAGCTCCGGCACCCGGCACCGGACAAGCAGGCAGCGCCGGGCAGCCCGGCGGTGTCGACGGTTCGTCGGACGCCCGCAGCGAGGGCTGAGCTCGGCCTCTCGCCGAGCACGCCGGCCTCGACGGCGCGGCCGGAGCCAAGTCGGCTACGAAGCCGACGGTTTGATGGTGCGGCGATACGTCCTGTCAAGCGAGACCCGGCCGCTCGGATCGAGGCTGATGCGTTGCAAGGGTGCGTAGTGGTGGCGGACGCCGAGTGGCGGGCGGTACTCCGGTGAGTCGGGCGGGCCGGGCCAGACCACCTCGCCCGTTGCCGTGCGCGCCGGGACGAGCCAGTGGTCGCCGCTGCGGTAGTTGCCCCCGGCCTCGAACCAGACCTGTACGCCGTCCTCAAGGTCCAGCCACGTTCCCGCGTCGAGGGGCAGCGCACCGTCGATGAGGTCCCCGTCGGCGGGCTCGCGGTGGTCCCATCGGCGCAGCAGCGGGTGCCGGTCGGCGTCGGACAGAGGGGGCCTTCCGTCCAGCTCCACCGAGCGATCGTCGGCGCTGACGCCGTCGACTCGGAACAGGGGACCGCGGCCCCCTTGCAGGACGCAGTTGTCGTCGATGACTTCCACCTGGTCGTTCACGTGCAGTGATGACCGCTCGTCGCGGCCGAGGCTTTCGAGCGTCACCGAGCGGTCCGTGACGCGGCTGACGGCGAGGACCACCGATGCGTTCTCCCGCGACCAGGTGAAGGTGGCCTGGCCGGGAGGGCCGGAACGGTGAATCTCGATCCGGTAGAGCTGGTTCTCAAGACCTCGGTAGCGGGCGTCCGGAGACGCGATGCATGGATCGTCCGACGTGCGCAGCGGCCGGGCCCGCACACGGAGACGCCCGGTGCTCGCCGGGAGGCTCGCGCGCAGATGGTCGTCGGGCCGGCCTGGGTCGAAGTCCTTGTCGTCCTTCACACTCAGCGCCTTGACCTGCCAGACCACCTGGGACCGAGCGGTGGTGTCGGGGCCGCCGAGAGCCGTCTCGCGGATGGTGTCGTCCTGGAGGGCGACCACCTCGCGTTCCCAGACGTCCAGGTAGACCAAATAGTCGCCGTTCGCCTCCAGTTCCGGAGGCGAGGGAAGGTCCGGCTGTCGGCTGTATCGGCACGGAGGAAGGGGGAGCTCGGGTGCGTCGCGTACGCCGTCGTTCTCGCACAGGATGCCGTCGACGTAGTAGTGGCCCGGAGCGATCGTGACATCCCGGGGGAGGTCCTTCGGCGCGCCGATCTCGAACCCGCTGCCCGGCCCGCCGTGCGGCCCGATGAGATCGGCCGCCAAGGAACGCAGCAAGTGGCGGAGGATGTCGGCCTGTTCGTTCCAGTCCCGGTCGAGCTGAACGCGGCCCTGCTGCATGAGGACACCGCTGAAGTGCTTGTACACGTCGAAGCCGACGCTGGAGTAGTCGCCTGCCATGATGAGTGCCTCCTAATCGGCGTCGATGACACCGGCGTCGCTGCCCGACGGCGTGTACTCGGCAAGCCCGGAACGCAGATTCGCTGCCCTCTGCGGCTGGTACAGGTCATGGAAGACACCCATCTCGGAGCCGTCATCGGCGCCTTGGGTGATCTCTTCGGCGCAGGTCGCGGAGAGCCTGCCGTACGCCGGTGTTCCGTAGCGGGTGCTGTCGAAGGCGGGACGTACGCGCAGTCGCTCGCGCTCCCGATCCGGCTCGGCGGTCACGGCATCCACGAGGTCCGGCTGGCAGCCGTGGCGGCGCGGGGTCCGTGAACCGGGCGCGACGTAGCAGAAGCGCACGCAGCCGAACTGGCGGCGTGCCACCTCGATGCGGCCGTCGAAGACACTGTTCTCGGCGAGTTCCAGGCTGTGCGCACAGACCTCGCCGATGACGGTCGCCCGATGCAGCGTGAGCACGGCCTGGGCGACACCGCCGCCGAGGGCGCACAGCGCGGAGCGCTCGTGGGAGGTGGCGTCCACGATCGTGTCGGCGATCCGGATGGGCTCGGGGTCCCGCCGGGCGGCGTCGTGGGCGACAGCGACGGAGCCGGTGATGCTGTGCTCGATCACCACCCGTGCGTCGGTGTCGATCAGCATCAGGCTCGGCCTGGCCGGGCGGTGAGGGCGGCAGTCGGCATCGAGGCCCCAGCCCGGGACCAGTGTGCAGTGCCGGATCGTCACGTCGGCCAGCCCGCCGTCGGCGCGCACCGCACCGCCGCAGATGAGCAGGCCGTCGAGGGTGACGCTGCTGCCCGCCTCGCCGGAGAAGCGCAGGGCGTCGGGGCCGGTCCTGTGGTCGGGCAGGCGCAGGACGGGGCGGCAGCGGTTGGCCGCCCGCAGTTGGAGGCTGTGCCCTGCCGCGAGGCGGATCGACCGTGGGGTGATGTCGTAGACCCCGCTGTCCGTGATCTCGATGACGGCGTGCTCCGGCTGCCGGTCCAGCTGGCCCGCGTCCTGCCACGGCGCGAGCCGCCGCTGCAACTCCTGTTGTCCGCTCGCGCGGTAGGTGACGCTGCCGGGCCGCTGCGACAGCGGCCGGTCGTATTCACCGCCACCGACGTCGGCACTGAAGCCGTACCGGTAGGAGACGGTCACGCCTGCGTCGGCCGCCTTGAGGAGGTCGCGCGGAAAGAGAATGCGGCCGAGGCTCGGGTCGACGGCGACGGTCCGTCCGCGGGGGCGGTAGCTCCATGACGACAAATCCGCGGCGCTGATGTCCTCGACCGGAACCGCAACCGGAGCCGACGGGTCCCCGAGGAGGATCTCGAAGCTCCTGCCCGGGCCGTACTGGTCCGCAGGGCGCCGGGCGAGGGCCCTGCGGCGGAGGACGGCGGGGAAGCGGAGTTCATCCCGCGTGTCCGCGCCGTGCGCAGGGCCGGAGAACAGCGGGGTGTCGTTGCCGAGGACGCTGAACGTGTAGCGGTGCGGATCCTCGTCCTCCAGGCACAGCGCGGGTGTCCGGCTCACGGGGTAGGAGCGCAGCCGCCAGACGAAGACACCGGTGCTCGAAATGTTGTGGCGCCCCGCGGTCCGGTGCGAGTCGGGCCTGCGTACGTCCACGGTGTGCGCGAGGGTGTCGAAGGGGCCGTCGAGCAGGTCGAGCGCCTCACCGCGGCGCAGATCGGCGGTGCGGCCCTGGCGGAGCCGGTGGCGCAGGCGTACGTCGCCGGTGCCGAGCAGGCGCACCGGCTGGGTGACCGACAGGAGGCGGTAGAACTCCACTGCTCTGGCGGGGAGTTCGGCCAGGTCCGTCGCCAGCGACTCCAGGAGCGCCAGGGTTCCTTTGCGGCGGCGGTCGCGCACGACATGGGCGACCGCGCGGCGGGGGAAGAGGAACTCCGTCGTCACCGCGTTCGCGGGGCCGGTGGCGGAGGGCGCCGGGCGGTACCCGACGAGGTCGCCGATGTAGGGGACCGCCCACTCCTGGCAGGTCTCGATGAACCAGTTCTCGTACATCCGGGCCATGTCCTCGTCGAGCAGCCCGACCTGTTCCTCCACCACACTCAGCAACGCGCGCAGCGGTTCACCCTGTTGGGCGTCGCGGCCGCGATAGTCGGCGGGCAGAAGTTCGTAGAGGCGGTCGGTCATGGCGTGTGCTCCGTGAGGATCAGGGTGTCCGGGATCCGGGGGTCGAGGACCGCGAGCTGGGCGGGGCGGACGCGGCGTGCCGGATCGGTGGCGGAACGGTCGGTGCGGGCGGGCCGAGCGGCGACGCGCTGCCGCCGCCGCAGCAAGCCGTACAGACCGTCGTCGCGGGCGAGGGACGCGAAGAGATCTGCCTCGTCGACGGCCGTGAACGTGTCGATGTCGACGAAGTCGACGCCCTCCACGCCCTGGATCACCTTGAGCGCCTCGCTGAGCAGGGCGTCCTGGCCAAGTGCGCGACGCTCGAAGCCGAAGGCCCCCAACAGGGCCGACCTGACACGGGGTTCGACCGACTCCCATCGGTGGTCCTGCGCCACCCGCACCCGTCCGCCGACGACGAGAGCGAGCTGTTCGCGCACGGCCAGCTGCACCGGAAGATGCGGATCGCCGAACCGGTGGAAGGCCCTCAGGAGGCCGGAGTACAGGTCCGACGACGGGGCGATCGGGATGTCGTCGACGCCCGCCAGCGTGACATGGACCAGCTGTCGACGCCCGTCCGAGAGCCGTACGGCCGCTGCCTTGCCGATCCCGGCGAACGTCCGGGCGAAGTCCTCGTGGTCGCGCACCGAGACGAGGCGATCCAGTGCCGTCACCCCCAACGGGGCGTTGTGCCTGGTCTGTTCGCGCCCGTCCGGCTCGGCGCCGCCGGTCGCGGGCACCGGGTTGACGACCTCGCGCACGCCCAGGGGCCGTGTGGACAGCAGGCTGATCCGGCCCGTCGGCGCGTTGCCCGAGCGGCCGATGCCGGTGCGGTAGACGGCGGTCACGTTCTCCGTCCCGGTGGGCAGGCGCGCACCGTGACGGCCGTCGCCGAACAGGACGGTCGTGCGCCGTTCGTCGTCCGTGGCCGTGCTGTAGCTGTGGTCGGTGGGTGTCGCGTCGGCCGGACTCCCGGTTTCGTGCCACAGGACCTCACCGACGCGAACCCGCAGCGTGTTCTCTGTTCCCGAGGGCGTCGCGGCGGCGACGAACGTCAACGGACCGTGGCGCAGCCCGAACCGCTGGCCCGCGGCGGAGGCGTCACCGCTGCCGAGCACCTCCGTACGGGTCTCCCCGTGCGAGGCGTCGGCGACGTTGCCGTAGATCTTCGCGGTGTCGCGCCGATAGCAGTACGCGAGCGGGCCCGCGAGCCGGAGCACGCTGTGGGTGGTCTCGCCGGGCAGGTCGTCCCTGGCCACCTGCTCGACCCCGGAGAGCATCGCCACCTCGGCCGCCGGGAGCCCGGTCACGCCAGGGACGTCGGTGCGTTCACCGGACACGACGACACGGCGTCCCGGCTCCAAACCCTCGTACACGCCGTCCAGTTCGATCCGGTCGCCGCAGATCGCCTCGGCGACCGGATCGAGGGGCGCCTGCGCACGGGGGAGCGGTTCACTGAGGGCATGGACGGTCGTTCCGCGGACGAGGGGATAGGAGTTCTCGTCCCGGCGCAGCCATTCCCTGTCCAGTTCCAGCTGCGTACCGGCCGCGCTGATGCCGTAATCGGCCCTGGTGACCTCACGCACCTGCACTACACGAGCGATCACCGGGTTGCCATGGCCCATTCGGAGCCCCGGCTTGTCCACCGCGACCCAACTGCCGGGCAGGATCTGCGGATACGAGGCATCGAGGGTGAGCGTTCGCGGCTGCTCGCGGAGCGGGAACTCCGCCTGGATCTCGCCGCTGACCGTGAGATCGGGCGGTTCGCCGACCGCACCGCCCGCACCGACCGCACCGATCACGCCGCCCGGCACCTCGCGCACCACGGTTGTGGGATCGCTCCCGGCACAGACCACTCTCAGAGGCGCCGAGGGGCGCAGATGCGCCGTCAACGTCACCCGGCGCTGCTTGAGTACGACGACCGCGACGGGGGCAGGGCCCAGCTCCCCGAACCCCGACAGCGTGGTCTCGATCGTCTCGGCGGCGGCGTCGAACCGCGTGACGGTGGTGGTGCCGGTGGCCGCCCTGACGGCGATGGTGTGCCCGGCGACAGTGACGTGGAAGGTGATGAGTGCCTCGCTGCCGTGTGTCGGAGGGAAGGAGACGGCGAATGCCTCGGCCGCGCGAGGGGGAGCGTTGTGTCCGAACAGCCTGGCCCGCGTCCGCAGCGCGTACACCTGGTCCGTCGGCTGCGGCGTACGCGGCAGGTTCCGCCACGCCGCGTAGAGGACCGGGCCCAGGTCCGGTCGCACGGCCGCAAGCAAGCGGGGCACGGTGTCACCGGTCGCGGCGTAGGTGTCGCGGGGGCTGCGTGGCATGCGGCGCGCGTCGGCAGGCGGTACGGAGGCGGGTTTGCCGAGGGCGTCCGCGAGTTGGGCCAGGCCGCCGAAGCCCGGGAGCCGTGTCGGACGGCTTTCGAGTTCGGTCACGAGCGATTCGAGCGGGGGGAGCAGGCTCGCGAACCGTGCCCGCAGATGGACGGCTTTCCGGTGGCGGAGCGCCACGGCCTGCCTCTCCCGCAGCACCGGAAGGAGCTGCCGCTCAAGGAGGACATGGAGATCGGCGAGGGCGACCGGGTGATCGAGCCGGGATCGCACGCGCCGCAGCAGCACGGCGGTCTCCCGCCAGGCCTCGCCGGGCCGTGCGCCCGCTGGGAGGGTGAGCGCGTCGTCGATGATCCGGCACAGCCGGTCGACGGGCCCGCCGCTGGCGGAACTGGCGATGGCGGAAGCGGCGCTGGCGGAAGCGGCGAACACCCGCCCCCAGGGCGTCACTTCGACCGCTGTGCGGTCGGCCGCCGAATCCGTCACCACCGTCGCGACTCGGAAGGCCGACTCCTCGCCCTCCGCCAGAACCACGAGCAGTGCGTCATTGGCTTCAAGGCCCGTCCGGGTGCCCGCCAGATACACCGTCGGCAGACGCTTGCCGGGTTCGGGGTCCTTCGGGTCCGGGATCAGGTCGGACCTCAGCGCCTGGGGACGGGTCAGGCGGGGCCCCAGCAGATTCCACTCGGCGCGAGCGGGCAGTGCGTTCGTGGTTTCGTACGGCTGCGGAAGCTCTCCAGGAGCGGGCATGCTCTGCGCGCGGGTGCCGGGCGGGATCTCCCCCCTGTAGCCGTTCTCGAGGGTGAACGCCAGGAACACGCTCGCCGCGACGCCGGGCCGTGGCCGGTGACCGACGAGAGCGGCGAGCTCCGCGACCGACCGCCACTCCGTCGCCGTCCGCAGATAGCCCTCGTTGGCGATCCGCTCCTGGTAGAAGGTCAGGACGTCGGCCACCACGGCCCAGGCGTCGAGGAAGGCGACGGCAGGGTCGTCGAGGTCCCGGGTGTGCAGGTCGGGCAGCCGCTCGGCCAGCCGCGAGCGCATGGTCTCGAAGAACGAGGCGTGGGTGCCGATGCGGTGGACGAGGGCGTCGAGTCCCGGCTGGTTGGTCGTGTCGACCCGGGCCGGGCCAGTGGGAGCGCAGCATCCACAACGTCCGTAACAGCATGGGGAGTTCATCGACCGCCTCGCAGTATCAGCAGCAGTTGGCCCTGTTCCGGCGCGGCGGGATCGTTGTCGAGCCGGGCGACCTCGCCCGGGCCGATCCGCAGGACGCCGTCGCAGAGTTCACCGTTGGGCCCGGCGAACAGCCGCTCCAGTTTGGTCACTTCGGCGCTCGCGACGCCCGGCACCGTCAGCGCCGCGGCGGTGAGCCGGCTCACCGAAACGCCCTGCCCGAAGGTCAGGTTGTCCGGATGGAAGAACCCGCGGCGCCCTCCGGAAAGCCCCCGATTCCCGAGAGCGTCCAGGAGTGCCGCCCGGACCCGCCCCTGGACGAACCCCGGCTCCACACAGACGCACAGTCCGACGTCGAGCGGCACATAGGCGGCCGGGGCGACGACAAGGTCGTGGCCGATCCGCCGGTAGCGGCGCAGTCTGCGCTCCACCTGTCGCAGCAGCTCCTCGTCCGGCTGCGCGAGGCCCAGCGGATCGATCGTGGTGAGCACCTCGTACCAACTGCCCGTCCACCGGAACGTGGCCGCCGCCCGCTGCACTCGTGCGGGGCCCGCGTCGTCGCCGCGGGCCGCCAGCATCGCGTAGTCGTCCTCGGTGATCGCCCGCTCGATCCGGGTGCGGAAGGCCACCGGCGCAAGTGACTTGACGTCGTCCAGCGTCTCCGGGAGCTGTCCCCCGGCTGCCGGAAGCGGGTTGCCGGGCCTGATGCCCCCGGTGTCACCGCTGCCGTCGCGCAGCAGCAGCCTGGAGATGGATCCGGCGCCCACGTTGCCCGCCGGTCCATTGCCGACGCGGTAATCCGCCACCAGACGGGTCCCCGCTTCCGGGCGCCACCCGAGGCGGCCGTCCCCGAACCGCAGATGCGCGCGCCCCTCGTTGTCGGTCTCGACGACGAACTCCCGCGCCCCGGGACCGCTGTCCAACAGATCGGGGCGAGGAGCCCACCGCGAACCGCCCGGCGGCGCCGCGCCCCCGCGCTGAGCGAGGCTGATCTGCGGCAACGCGCGACGGGGATCCTGCACCGCGAGGCGGGAGGCGGGCGCGTCAGGGACGTACGGCTCGCGATGGGTGAGCGGGAGCTGCCGCAGTGAGGGGGTGAACGGCCTTGCCACGACGGCTGTTTCGGCGGGCCGTCCCTCGCCGAGGCAGCTCATGGGTGTCTCCTCGGCGGCCACCGTGCCGAGCGGCTCGCGGTGGACCGTCCGCCCGTGGTCGGCCGCCACGACATTGCCCCGCGCCATGCTGATGTCCGTGATGAGCGCGCACTGAGGCGCCCTGCCGACCGCCGACAGACACAGCGGAAAGGGCAGGGCGTCCTCCTCGGCCCACTCGATCTCGACGACGGGAGCGCCGGGCGGCTCGGAGTACGGATCCACGCCGCTCGCGTCGACGGAGGTGAGCCGGACGGCGTGTCGACGGGACCGGTCGGCATCCTGCGGCTCCCCGCTGCACGACCCCTTGACCTCCTCGAGGATCAGCACATCGCTCACGCGCAGGGCGAGCCGGCGCCCGCGGTCGAGGAGCGTTGCCGCGGTCGCTCCGGCGGGCAGCACACAGTCGCGGTTCCCCCAGGTGTGGAAGGGAATGAGGTTGTGGCCGCGCCGGAGTTGGACGGGGCCGTCGCCGAGCGGCTCGAAGACCTCGTACCCGCCGAACGGCAGCCGCTGGAGATCGTCGGGTGTGAGGACGGCGGGAAGCCCCTGCAGCGACCCGTGCACGGCGAGGAACTGCACCTGCCCGGGATCGAGGACCCGGTCGGCGTCCGTCTCCAGCGCGACGAACACGCGCGCGTTGCACCCCTCGTGCACGGTGTAATCGACCAGCTTGGCGTGCCGGCGCACGGAGACGCGCTGCCGGGCGGTCGCGAGGTAGGCCTCGGTGGCGACGGCGTCCTGGTGGTAGCTGAGGTGGTCGCCGACGTAGGCGAGCAGTTCCGTGAGGACGATCCCGAGGTCGGGGACGTGCCGCTCCTGCCAATCGGGCAGCACGAGCGAGAGCCGGTCCAGGATCAGCCGCCGGAAGCTCGCGTAGTCCTTGGCCAGGTAGTCGATCTCAGGCTCCGAGGGGAGCGGCTCGTCGCAGACCGGCTCGGTCTTGCAGTCCAGACCGCCGAACGGGCCTTCGAGACAGTTGGCCTTGAAGCTGAACTCCAGCCGCGCGTACCGGGGATCGAGCCCCGGCAGGGGCCGGTCGGTGGGCCTGCCCCGCTCGTCGGCCACGACGAGGCGCAAGGTGTACGTCGAGTAGTCGCCGGGAGCGGTCACGCGGACGACCATGCAGTCGTCCGCGCCGGGGCCCTCGGCGCGCCGGACGTCGACGTCGTCCACCTGGACGGCCAGGGCGCCGGGTCGGTGGTCGATGCGTACGGTGTCCCGGGCGATCCCCTCCGGGGCCCTGCCCAAGAAGAGGACGGTCAGGGTGAGCTGGTCCTCACTGACCTCGATCCGGTCGAGCCCGTTGACCCGGGGGTGCTTCCTGCGCTGCTCGTCGCGGCACTCAAGGGGGCGACCCGTCATGGCACACCGCCCTGGACGAGAGTCTCCTGCCAGACCTCGCCAGTGGCCCGTACCGCGTACTGAAGAACGACCCGCAGCGCCGCGTCCTCCGCCGTCACCTCCAGCGACCGCACTTCGATGAGGTCTCCCAGCCACTGCTGCAGACCGGCCTGGACCGTGAATTCGAGCGCGGTCGCCAGCTCCGGGCTGTTCGGCTCGAAGACCTTGCGGAGCAGACCGCTTCCGAAGTCCGGCCGGTTGACCCGCTCCCCGGGACTCGTGAACAGGAACTGCTCGATCAGGTCGCGGAGATGACCCTCGTCCGTGGTGTCCGCGGTACGGCCGCGCGCGTCGACGCGGAAGGGATGATCGATGTGCCGCATCAGGCCCCCTTGACGCGTTGCTGGGTCGAGATCACACTCAGCCCCGTCCCGGTCGGCGCACAGGTCGCGGCACTGCCGTCGAGAAGCACCGGCAGGCCCGTGGACTTCACCCGGGTCGCGCCGGAGGTCCACTGCGCCGTGACGCACGGTCCGTTGCCCGTGGTGGGACGCGGCGCCTTGCAGTCGGGCGAGACGCTGTACGACGTCGGCTGGGTGACGACGGCCTGCCCCGCGACCTTGACGCGCGGGCTCGACCCGGTCGGCTGGGCGCCGCCGGTGTGCGCGCACTGGACGGTGGCGCCGGAGTGCAGCAGGAACCCGGCCATCACGTCACCTCAAGACCGTCGCGATTGACGGTCACCTTGTTGTCGGTGAGCTGGATCACGCCCTTCTTCCCGGCGTTGATCTCGATGCCGTTCTGGTCGATGGTGATCTTCAGCCCCTTGGCCGTCACGATGGTGATGCCGGGTGCGTTCGGGGAGTCGTCCAGCGTGACGGTCCCTGCCGGGGTCTTCAGCACCTTCATCTCCGGTCTGGCGGCCGGGAGTTGATTGGCCGCCCAGAAGCAGCCGCTCCACACGGGGTAGTGCGGATCGCCGTGCTCGAACTCGATCCAGACGAACGCGTCGACCGGAGGAGTGAGATAGAGACCGAGGCCGTTGGCCGCGTACGGCACCGCGGGCAGGGCCCAAGGACTCTTGTCCTCGCCGTACACGTCGACGACTTTGGCGCGGATGCGGCCCTGTGGATCGCTCGTGCCGTCCTGGAGGCAGTTGTCCGTGACGACGCCCCGGTACTTGCCGTAGTAGGCGGGCCCGTCTGCGCTCATGGCGTTCCCCCGATCATGGCGATCCCCCGTTCATGACAGCCCCACCCGGGTGGACAGGGCGCCGAGCCCCTCCCGCGTGAGGACGAAGCTCTGCCGATAGCTGCCGCGCTCGATGAGGTGGCTGACCTCCTGCACGTAGTAGCCGCCGTCATGGCTCTGCCCCGCGCCCCGCACCTCCACCGAACGGCGCGGACGCAGCACCCTCCCGTACCGCACGGCGTCGAGCTCGCCCCGGCCGGTCACGGCGTCTGCCGCGTCGCTCGACATCGCCATCGCGCGCATTACTGCCTGGACCGGGTCGAGATGGGCCGCGTCGCGGGCGGTCACCTTGCGCAGCGCGGCGGTCGGGCGGCCGCTGAGGGCGGCCAGCGGACTGGCGGGCAGCGGGATGGTGATCGACAGCCCTGTCCGCGGCTCCAGGATCGTGACCTGGGGAGTGGCCGGGCCTGCCGCGTCGAAGCCGAACGTGATCGGCCCCTCGACATTCGCGTCCGGCCCCATGCCCACGGACAGCGGCGGCTGACCACCCGGGCCGCGCGGCTCCGGCCCCCAGTAGGCGGTGCTCACGCCTGGCAGCCGGGTCGGCTCCAGGAAGAAGACGAACCCGTTGCGGCGGGCGAGCCGGCGTACGTAATCGAGGTCGGTGCCCTGCTGGTTCGGAATCCGCATGGATTCGGTGGGCCTGTCGTCCGTGGCCGTGACCTCGGGCCGCAGGCCGTACCCCGTCACGATCTTCTCGACGATCTCGGCATCGCTCTGCCCCGGATAACTGGCGCTCCGCTCCTCCAGGGCGAGCTCGAAACTCAGGTCGTCACCGGTGACGACGAGCCGCGATGCTCCGGGCCGGTCGCTCGGCACCACCTGGTGATCGGTGACGATGCCGTTGATGAGCACGTCGAAAGTGGCCCCCATGGCGACGGCGACACTGACCCGGGCCGGTGGGTCGAAGTACCCGCCCCGCAGCAGCCCGTAGTCGACGGCCGAGTCCTTGCCCAGCGCGAACGTCAGCCGGAACGCGTCCTGCTGCCGACCGGATGACCACACCTGCACCCCGATCAGCGCGTCCACGACCTCGTACGGCGCCGGCAGCACGACCGTCGGCCCCATCAGCAACTGCATCCGTACGCCGGTGCCCGCCATCACAGACCGCCCTCCATCACAGGCCTCCCCGCGGAACCGGCACGACCAGCCGCCGCCCGGTCACCGCCGTCAGCTCGACCGGCCGCATGGCGCCGTTCGCGTCGCAGAGCTGCCAGAACTGCTCCGGGTCGCCGAGGTACCGCGCCGTGATGTTGTCGAGCCGCTCGCCCTGCGCGACCGTGTGTTCCGTGGCGACCGCGGTCGGCGGACCGGCAGGCAGGAAGCGACGGCGAACGTAGACGGTGTCGCGCCCGCCGGGCAGCGTCAGGCGGGCGGTGTCGATGCCGCGGTAGCGGCTGGTCACCGAGAACATGACGAGGCCCCCAGAAGATGTGATCGATTCAAACGTTCTTGAGGAAGGGCGCGAGATTCTGCGCGGCGCGTGTCACGTTCGCCGTCGCGCTGATCTCCTTGGCGATCTGGTGCGCGAGGAAGAGCGTGTAGCCCGGGTCGGAGCGCTTCAGGTCGGAGTAGCTGAGGACGTCGAGGGTCAGATCGACCTTGGCGAGAAGGGGGTTGAGGGCCGTGTCGTACGCCTCCTCGGTGATCGTGAACCCGGAAAGACGGACCGGCAGCACGCGCTGCGGCCCCCAGACGAACACGGTCAGCGGGGCCTGCGGAGGAATGATCTCGGTGAACCCGAGCTCGGCGAGGACGGTGTTGGCGACCACGACCGCGCTCTTCGGATAGAGCAGCATCTCCAGCGCCGACAGCGTCGGCGATATACCGGAGGCCGTCGCGAGCGGATCCGCCTTCTCCAGCTGATCCGCCGCGTCGATCTCGACATTGAGCGTGATGGTCTCCCGCGGCGCCCCGGTCAGCCGGAACGGCTCGGCACGTGCACCCGCCGCGTCGCCACCGGTACCGCCGCGCGTGGTACGCGCATCGAGGCGGCGCGTCATCCGCTCCGGGTTGTACTGGAAGACGATCACGCTCGCGAGCGGGTTCGCGGGGTCCATGCCGATGAGCGCGCCCTTCAAGAGGCGTGGGGAGCGAGGAAAGGCGCTCATGAGGCCTCCTTGCGGGGCGCGCGTTGCTGGATGGTCGCGGCGATGTGGTGGGCGATGGCCGGCACGGCTACCCCGGGTGGCAGGGCGGCGCTGAGCGGCCGGGCCAGCTGCGACTCGATCTCCTTGGCCAACTCGGCTTGACCGGAAGGGCCGTCCGGCAGGCGGTCCAGTACGAGACGGCGGATACGGAGGCTGATCTCCGGCACGTTGCCTTCGGGTTCCTTGCTCTCTGGGCTCTCTGGCACGGTCCTCACCTCAGTTCCCTGCGCGTTCGCGACGTCGGTTGAGGTAGTCGGTCATGGTCATCACCGGGGGCGGGGAGGAGGCGGGGGGTGCGGGAGTCGGTGCGGGAGTCGAGGTGGTGGGACGTAGCTCGATGTGGTCGATGGTGACGTTGATGGAGGGGGGTTGAGGTGGTTGGGGTGGCGCGGCAGGTGCCGTCGGCTGAGCGGCGTACGCGGCGGCGGAGGGTGTGACGGCCGGGCGTACGGCGGGTGCGGGCAGGGGCAGGGGCAGGGATTGGTGCCGCGTGGGTTGGTGCGCGGGCGGCACAGGGAGCGTGGCCGTCTGGGGGAGCGCTGCGGTGTGGAGCGGAGACTTCTGCTGCTGCGGGTGCTCCGGCCCCGAGGGAGAACTCGGCGCGGGCGCCGAGTGGGGCTCGGGCAGGGGCTCCGCGGTCGGCAGGTGCGCCGACTCTTTGACGTACACCGGTACTTGCATCCGTACCGGCCGTACCGGCCGTACCGGCTCTCGGGTCGGGGGCGGGGGCTCGGCGTCCCGGGGATCTGGGGTGTGCGGTTCGGGTGTCGGAGGTGAGGAGAACGCGGCCGACACCGGCTCGGTATGGCTGACTTCCGTCCCCGTCCCTGTCCCCGTCCTCGTATCCGTATCCGTCGCGCTCGGTGGCTGAACCGGTGACCGACCGGGTGGGAGGGAGGGCGAGAGCGACGGCAAGCGGGCAGGCAGAGGCGATGGCGCAGGCGATGGCCATGACGGCTGGGTCGGCTCCGCCGACGCGGTGATGATGCCCCGGCGGCCTCCCGACAGACCGTCGTCCGACGACGGGATCGGCGCGAGTGGCTGGAACGGCTGGAAGGGCTCGAACGGCTCATACAGGGACACCACCCGCGGACGTACCAGCCGCCCCGGATCCATCACGCGCGCGGCCTGATGACCGGCGAAGCCCCGTGCACTGCCCGCCCCCGCCGTACCGGCCCCCGAGGCTGCTGCCCCTGGCCCGTTCATGAGCTCACCAGATCCAGGTACGCCTGGCGGCGCGGCACGCTCATGGCGAGGACATCGCTCTCTCGCCAGCCGTACGCGGAGGCGAGGAGGTGGACCTCGTACAGAGTCCGCCGCGCCCACGCGTCGACCTCGGCCCACAGGAAGCCCACGATGTCGAAGCCCTGCTGCCAGGCCGCCGCGCACCCGGGGCAGCGGAGCTCTAACTGGACGTCGGCCTGCGGATCACTGGCGGCGAGCCACTCGTCGACGGCGTCCAGAACCGCGTCGGGCAGCTGGGCAGCCGCAACTTCCGCGTCTTCCCGACGCGCCGAGAGTATGCAGCGACGCAGCAGTGTGTCCCGTGCGCTGCCGAGGTCGGTCTCGTCGGCGATGCTCTGGAGGTCCCGGCTGTCGAGGAGACGGACGCGCAGCTCGAATCCGTCGATGTGCAGAGTGACGGGCCTGATGGGCCCGTCCACGAGTGGGTCCACGCCCTGGGCCGCCGTCGGGTGGTCGATGTGGGTGATATCGGCGCCGGAGAAGTCCAGTTCCAGGGATTCACCGCACGCGGCGCACGTGGCAAGGGCGACCATACGTTCGCCGAACAGCCGGGTGCGCAGGGCGAGGAGACGGGCGTCGCGTCGGCCGATGCTCAGCGAGGCGAGCTCGTCGTCGGTCGCCGATGACTCGTCCGCCATGGCGAGCAGGACGAGGGCCCGCCCTGCCACCGGCCGCGGGACCCCACGCTCCCACGCCCCGAGCAACTGCTCCGGGTACCGATCGGGACCGTCCTGACCGTCCATCACGGGCCCGGCTCGGTGAAGGTCGGCTCGTCGGGCTCCGGACGCTCGTAGTCGCGCTCCCAGCCCTCGTTCTCCAGCTTGAGGTGCTGGATCGCCACGGCGTTGGCGTTCGCGTCGAGATCGGGTACGGCCTGGAACTCGGAGACCCAGCAGCGGTACACCTTGTAGGCGATGGCGACCTGGCCCGCTTCGTTGAGGATCTCGATGATGATGTCCTTGCGGAAGTCGCGCAGGGACACCTCGGCGCCGAGCCCCGATCCGAAGTTCCAGACCTTGTTGGCCCACTGCTCGAACCGCGGGTCGTGCGTGATCCCGCGCTCCAGGGTGATGGCCTCGTACTCCGTCCGCCCCGGGGACTTCCGGCTGCTGCTGGGGTCTCCGCCTTCGCGATGCCGCACGACCTCCGTGGTCCGCTTGAACGAACTCACCTTGCTGACGCCCGCGACGTACTGGCCGTCCCACTTGACCAGGAACTTGAAGTTCTTGTACGGGTCGAATCGCCGCTGAGCGACGGTGAACTGGGCCATGTCGCTTCCCTCACGTCTGGATCTGGCCGGCGATCTGCTGAAGCTTGATGACCACGAACTCGGCCGGCTTCAACGGCGCGAATCCGATGAGGATGTTCACGACACCCCGGTCGATGTCGTTCTGGGTCGTGGTCTGGCTGTCGCACTTCACGAAGTACGCCTTCGCCGGGGTGTTCCCCTGGAACGCGCCCTGCACGAAGAGGTCGTGCATGAAGGCGCCGAGGTTCAGCCGGATCTGGGCCCAGAGGGGCTCGTCGTTGGGTTCGAAGACGACCCACTGAGTTCCCCGGAAGAGGCTCTCCTCGATGTAGAGGGCCAGCCGTCGTACGGGGATGTACTTCCACTCGGAGGCGAGTTGGTCGTTTCCCTGCAGGGTCCTCGCGCCCCAGATCACGCGCCCGGCGGGAGGCCTGTCGCGCAGGCAGTTGACGCCGAGCGGATTGAGTTGACCATTCTCCTGGTCATTGATCAGAACGGAGAGCTCGGGCACGCCGACCAGCGTGGCCTCGAGCCCGGCGGGCGCCTTCCACACGCCTCGCTGGGTGTCGGTCCGGGCAAAGATCCCCGCGACCGCGCCGCACGGCACGAAGTCCGCCAACTGGCCGCCGCGCAGCGGATGGGGCTGGCGCAGACGCGGAAAGAACAACGCCGCGTTCTTGCTGCTCGTCCCGACGCTGGTCACGCCGTCCCGCGCCTCGTCCTTGGTGCTCCACGCGGAGGGCGGATCGACCAGGAGCATCGCGCGGCGGCGCTCGCAGTACTGGGCGGCGACCGTGACGAGGCTGGGGTCGACGTCGTCGGTGGCTGTGTAGCCCGGAATGCACAGAAGATTGAAGAGGTCGACTTTGGCGAGGGCGTAGAGGCCCTGCTTTCCGTTCTCGAACCCTGCCCCGATGAAGCTGTCCTGCACCAACGGGTCGCCGTCGCTCCCCTTGTCTGCGTCGGCTGCGAGACCCACGGACCGGGGATCATCGTCGGACCCGAACGGCGGCTTCGCAAGCGCAGCCTTGGCGGGCTTGCTCACCGCGTCGTCGGCGTCGAGGGCTTTCGCCTCGAGGTCCGCGTCGCTCTCCTTGGGGACACCGGGCGGCAGCGGCATGACGACGCGCGCAAGGACCGAGCCGTTCTCCAGCGCGCGGTCCACCTTGGCCGGGCTCTCCGCGACGGTGACATTGCGGAAGATCTCCTGGACGCCGGTGGCCGTGTCTTGGAGCGTCAGATTGAACAGATCCGCTTTGGCCAGCCCATAGCTCTTGGCCACATCCTCGGACACGTCGTGATCGACGCGGGCCCGCAGTTCATTCCCCCAAGCACCTTCGTACGCAGCCTCAAGCTTGAACGCGTCGGGCAGCGTCAGCCGGGTCTTCTTGGCGCCCTCGTGCACCCGGACAACGACGGCCTGGCTCCCGCCATTGAGAAAGAAGTCCCGCACGGCGAACCCCAGCGAGCTCTTCCCCCAGAGCCCTCCATAGATCCGCTCGAAGTCCCCGAACCCGTTGATCGTCCGCGGATCGTCGATGGGCCCACGAGGAGCCCTCCCGATGAACGCGGTGATGGACGTCGCCACACCGACGATGGTCCGGACTCCGCTGGGGATCTCTTCTACGTAGACCCCGGGATATGTCAGCGCACTGGGCACGGTGGGCACTCCTCTCGGTGGTACACCGGGGATGATGGTTCCCGTGCCGCATCACTCGCCCGTCACCCCATCGTCACCAGCCCTGGAAGCTCGCGTCGGTTCAGAGTTTTCGGATCACGGTCACGTTCTCCGGGGGTACCCATCGAACCATCCCGAAGTTCGGATACCTATCTAATTGCCTGTAATTGTCATGTGTTGCCGGAGCGGTGGAAAATGCTGTCACAGTCTGCTCGTCGGCCGGGAATGCGCAAATGGCTGCGGCATCCCCAGGGATGATTGGGTCGAGGTTGACTGCGGGAACTGCTTCTCCGGTGGCGACCGTTCGATCCTCTACTGGAATGGACACTTCGTGCAAACTTCCTGCGAAGAATTGAATGGTGCTCGGCACGCTGAGCAGGAAGAATCTCAATGCTGTCTCTCGGTGTGAACTCAGACTTGTTATGCCTTCGTCATCGAAGCCTGTGACTCCGCCCCAATTCACATCTTGCAGAATGGGCGTTCCGGCAGTGAAGGTAGCCAATGCGAACTTGTCGAATGGTGTGCGGTATGACGAAATCTCCGCTGGTTGCGGCGGAGGGATCCACAATTCCTGAGTGGTGACCTCTCGGCCGGGGGTCCGGTTGCGCCATCGGTCAACATTGCGCCATTGGATGCGCGCTTCATCGAGAGATATCCCGGATCCCATCTCGATGTGTGTCAACCCCATAGGGGGGACCAGTGGGCTGTCCGGCACGGGCTGGAATCGGGCGAAGAACAACACGAGGAGTACGCCGTGCGACGGGTGCTGAAGCTGTGTCGCTGCGATGCGCGGCTGTAGCAGGTCGAGAGCCGCCTGTACGCGTTCTGCCTCTATGGCGTCATTGACCGCCTTGAGTATCCAGTTGAGCCCTTGAAGGGCGACGACTGCGCCTTGTGCAATGGCGGTTCCTCGTGGTGACGGCCCGAAGACCATCGGTGGAGTCATGTCGGGCGAGCCCACCAAGGCCCGGGTTGAGCCTTGTTCCGCGCGAGGCCCTGTCGCGTCCGTGAAGCGCCCTTGGGGCGTGGGTATCGCCTTTGGCGTGACTGCGGAGCCCCCACCCTTAGCCGATGGCATGGGTCCGTTGCTGGTCCCGCCGGAGTCGTTTCCTGTCCCGCCTTGTCTGCGGACGACCCCCGACATCGAGATGTCGATGGGGGCAAGTCCCATGAGCTGCCGAGCGACACGGTAGTCCTTTGCTCCTGAGCCTCCGGAGCCGAGTGCACTCTCAGTTGCGACCTTCACTCCGAAACGCTGTTCCACCGCCTTTCCGTTCCGGGCGAAAACCTTGTCGACACTCCAGATTTCTCCCCGGCCGGCCCGTGCTGCTGCGACGAGTTGCAGGTCGAGCTCCGACGTGACCGGTCGGGGGCTGTCGTTCTCGAGTCGCCGGTCCACCGTTTGCGACAGAGGTGGGTAGGTGGCCTCCACGCGCAGGCCCTGCTTTGAGAGCTCTTCGATCATCAACCTGTTGGCCACCGACGTCCGTGGAAGTTCTGGCTTTTCCACCAGTTCATGATATGTCCATCGCGCGAGTCGCACGTCAGCCGTGGACAGGAGGCCTCTCAAGGTCCTTGCTACATTTTCGTTTCCTCGCTTCAGCTCCTCCTCTATCAGGTTTCCGTCGAGGTAGATCACCCTTGCGTTCGGTGTGCGAAGTTCGGATCCCTGGTCGTCGTCTTGGGACTGACGGTGAATTCGATGTGAAGCACCGGGAGATATCCGCAGCGGGATGTTGTCGTGTATTCGATAGGCGTTGCTCGCTGCTTCCCTCTCCAGTGGATCGCTCGGCTGGGCGATCTCGGGTTCTGTCTGACCTGGATGCGCCTGGATTGTGTGCGTGAGCTCATGTGCCAGGACTCTGCTTCCCGCGGGTGTGGACGGGGCGAACTGGCCGGCGCCGAAGACAATGTGGTTACCGACAGTGAACGCAGCCGCGCCGATGGACCTGGCGGATGCCGCGGCCGTCGCATCGGTGTGCACTCGCACGTGGCTGAAGTCCCAGGCAAAGCGCTGAGACATCTGCTGGCGATCCGTCGAGGGCAGTGGTTGGCCGGGCCTCGTCAGTGCTTCTCGGATCGGCGCGGGGAATCGGCCAAGTCGAGTCGATGGCGTGGACCGCCCGACCGCGGGTTCAGAGCTTCGTCGTCCGGTCGAACCCATCCCCGCACCTCCGTGTCCGTGAGGACCTTCTCGAGTTTGGCGTATTCAGTACGAGCAGCCGCCAGCACATGGTGGGTACCCACGGGCAGGTCATCCTCGGCGGCCAGAAAGGCCGCCGACAACGCGATATTGGCGATGGACCCGCCAGTGATGGTGAGCGACGCCAGCAGCTCGGGGTCCAGGCCGTCGATCGGGGTACTGCCGGGGAACGCCCGTCGCCAGATCCCCGCCCGCAACTCCTCGTCCGGGAAAGGGAAATGGACAACGAACCGCAGGCGCCGCAGGAAGGCCGAGTCCAAGGAGTCCTTCAGGTTCGTGGTGAGGACGGCTATGCCGCGGTAGGTCTCCATGCGTTGGAGGAGGTAGCTGACCTCTATGTTGGCGTAGCGGTCGTGGCTGTCCTTGACCTCGCTGCGCTTGCCGAAGAGCGCGTCGGCCTCGTCGAAGAGGAGCACGGCGCCGCCCGCTTCCGCCGCGTCGAAGACCGAGCGGAGGTTCTTCTCCGTTTCACCGATGTACTTGCTGACGACCTGGCTGAGGTCGATGCGGTAGAGGTCGAGGTCCAAGTCCGCCGCAAGGGCCTCCGCGGCAAGCGTCTTGCCCGTTCCGCTCGGACCCGCGAAGAGCGCGCTCGTGCCGAGACCGCGGCCACCCCGCGCGGCGAAGCCCCAGTCGTGGAGGACGCGCAGGCGATGCCGTGCGTGTGCGGAGAGCTGGTGCAGGGCCTCCGTCTGGGGTGCGGGGAGGACCAGGTCGCCCCAGGTGGCCCGCGGCGTGATGCGCTGCGTGAGGGCGTCGAGCGTCGGGCGGGCCTGGGCGGCGCAGGCCTGCCAGAGTTGGCGGCCCGCCGCTTCCGCGGGGAGGCTCCGGTCCACCTCCTCGGCAGCGGCCCGCATCGCCTCCACCCCGAGGTCGAACTGGCCGATCACTCGATCAAGCCCGCCATGGAGACGTAGCGCCGTGCCGGTCCCCAGGGCGTGGGTCCAGGCGTCCCGCGTGTCGGACGGTGACAGCCGGGAGACCGCGATCCCGCGAGGGCGGGAGTCGGGTCCGCACAGCGGCTCACGGGCCAGCAGGACGAGCGGGGCATCCGTACCGGCGGCGAAGTCGAGGGCGGACGCCGCCTGTTCGGGCTCGTCGACGTCCAGCAGCCAGGCCACCGCGCCGAGCACCGTCTCCCGCTCGCAGAGCCGGGCGAGCAGTTCGCGGTCGGAGGGAGCGCTGGGGAGGTGGAGGTCAGCGGTCCGAACGCGTACCGGACGCAAGCCCGCCCTCGTGCACCCGGCGGCGGCGACCGCCAGCAAGTCGGAGCGCTGCGGGCCGTGCAGCTGGACATGCGGATGCGCGCCCCGGTCCGACCAGAGCGACGCCAGTCTGCCGGCCGCGTCCCCCAAGGCGGCCGGCAGAGCTTCGGGGACCTGCACCGGCCGGACCAGAGGGCTCAGCCGCGGGTCCAGGTAGGCGAGGCCGGCCAGGGCGTGCAGCACCCGTTCGTCGATGCGCAGCGGGCTCGTGGTCGGCAGCTGCGGGTGCACGAGGTCGACCAGATGCCAGCGACGCAGCGGCGCGGCCGGGCTCAGCGCACTCCAGTGGGCATCCGGCAGCGCGGCAAGCGTCAGGCCGAACGTCGCGTGCCGGTGCACCGGATCACCGTGCGCGGTCGCGCACGCGGCGGCCACCGAGGAGTCCAGTTCCACCCCTGCGCACAGCAGGAGCACATCCCGCTCGAAGTCCGACAGGGCGAGGGCTGAAGCGATGCGGTCGAGGGCGGGCGGCTCCGACATCGCGTCCCGAGAGGCGACACGTTCTTCCTCCAGGCGGAGCAGGTCCCCTCCGTCCGTCTCTTCCCGGTCCGCCTCTTCGTGCGACCTCCCCACGATGTGCTTCAGCACGCCCAACGATGCCGATACATAGCGCTGATTGGCCTCGGTCCAGCTGTCGTCCGTGCTCATCGACGCGGCGGTCATGGGACGGTGACCCGTGGCGCGGCGTAGAGTCGGTCCTGATCTATCGTCAGAACACTCTCGGCTCCATCCACTTGGACGCGTACCAGATACTCTCCCGCCTCGAGATCCGCCTTCCGGACGGCGACGGACGCGTCGGAGTCCGCCGGATCCTCTCCGCCGTACGGCAGCGCGAAGGTGTACGCGCGGGGGGACGTGGCCCCGTGGCCGTTGAGCAGGACGACGACGCGCTGGCGGTGGCCGACCTTCGGCAGGAGCGGCACGGTGATGTCCACGGTGCCGCTCGCGCCGGGCGCCGTCGTCACAGGTCCTGGACCGACGACCGGTCGTACGACGACGGGCACGACGTTGGACTCGATCGCGCGCGGATGCAGGATCTGCAGCCCGTGCACACCGGCGCGCAGGTCGGCGGGCAGCGTGAACGTGAGGCTGGTGTCCGCCACTTGGCCGTCCGGGACCTTGTCCTCGACGCCGCCGATCCGGAAGCGCGTGATGGAGTTCCGCAAGCCGGTGCCCTCGACGCGGAGGGGCGTGCCCGCGGTGATCGGGTCGTCCGCCCCTGAGTCGGCGATGGCACGGGCGACCTGTGGGCCGCGGCCCAGGGGAGCGACGTCGATGGTGCGGGAGTGCACGGGGAGTGCCACGTGGCGAGGAACGTCGCTCGTCAGCAGGACGACGCTGCCCTGATAGGTCACCGAGAGCCGGTAGGGGACCTCGAAGAACGTCGACCAAAGCTTGGACAGCTCCTCGAAGTTGAGCGGAAGCATGGTGAAGCGCACCACGTCCACCTGGTCGGCGAGGTCGGCGAACCGCAGATACGGCTGGGGTACAGGAGCGGCCAGAGCGTGCGCGATGGCGTCGCGCACGACCTCCCGGGTGAGAACGGGCCGCGCGTTGAGGGTGCTGACCGCGGTGCCCAGCAGCCGCTGGGGTTCGAGCTCGGCCTCGTTGCCGGAGAAGGACAGTAAGTAATGGAGGTCCAATGCTTGTTGAGGGGGCGTCAGAGCGGTGCCGTCGGACCGTCGCGTCGGCAGGTCGTCGCCGCGCCAGGCCGGGTTGGGCGTCACCTGGTACAGGAATACGTTGATGCCGCGGGCGTTCGCTCCCGTGGCAGCGTCCATGTCCGGCCGCAGCGTGGACACTTTCACATTGGGCACCTCGCCGGGCCCCTGGTTCCCGAGCGCCTCACCGAGCACATGAGCGAGCGTGGCGGTGACCGCGGCCACGGCCAGGGCGTTGCTCATGATGGTGTGCCCCTCTCGCGTAGCCTCTGCCGGTCGCTTGCCGGTGGGACGCCCTCAGCGTCACCGGGGCGCGTCACCCGCACGTCACCGCCCTGATGGCCCCGCACGCAAGCAGCCCCTCACGCGGCCCGCGCCTGCCGCAGCATCGAGCACCTGCTCCCGCACCTGACCCGGACCTTGCCCGTGTCCATCAGACAGGCGGGGCCATCAGCGGCCCGACCACGATCTCCCGTTTGAGGATCTTGCCGGTCGCCCCTTTCGGGAGTGCGTCGACGCAGCGCACGATCCGCGGGTACTTGTAGGCGGCCACCCACGGTGGAAGGTTCAGGTGTTGTCGGGGCGGGTGGAGTGGCCCTGGTCCAGCAGCTCGCGCACGATACGGCGCCACCGGCGGGAGTCCTCGGTGCAGCAGCGGTCTGCGCCGTCAGGGTCCCACTTCTCGAGTCCCCGGAGCTGTCTCCGGAGGTGCACGGTCACCGCCACCGTGGTTCCGGTGTCCGCGGCACGTTCACTCATTGCACCCTCGTCGCTCTCCGCCGCATGCCCTCAGCACGGGCCGGCCGGACACATGACGCTGAATGCGGCAGATGGACACGCTACCGGGAGTGCCGAATCCGCCTGGAGATCACTTCCTATGTTGCTGGCAACGCCGCTCGGTGCCCCGGTCAGGGCCGCACCCGCCCTGTCCTGAACGAGACCCGCACCCACTGCGCCCGAAACTCGTCCTGCCAGCCGAGTACGACGCGGTCGCCGGGATGCGCATCGCCCTGTGCCTCCGCCTGGGCGCCTACGACGTCCAGGCGGAGATCGAGGCCAACACCCGCGCCGTCGCCCGTGCCCTCACCGACGCGGGCGCGATCGTCGAGGAGATCGAACTCCCGTGGACCAAGGACGACCTCCTCACCAGTGCCGCCGCACACTTCTCCACCATCTTCGGCGCCCTCGTCCGCGAGATCGAAGCCGAGCACCGCGACCGGATGTCGCCGTACGCAGCCGCCTTCGCCGACACCATGGCTGTCGCGCGTGAGCAGGTCAGCTACCTCGACGGCCTGCGCGTGGAGACCCGGCTGCAGCGCGAACTGGCCGAGGCGATCGCTCCCTTCGACGCCCTGATCTGCCCGACCACGGCCGTACCGGGGCTGCCCGCAGGGGACGATCTCCTGGGCCGCGTGGTGGTGAACGGCGAGGACCACGGTGAGCCCCTGTGGGCGGCGATGACCCTGCCGTTCAACATCAGCAACCGCTGCCCGGTCCTCAACGTGCCCAGCGGCCGATCGAGTTGGGGCCTGCCGACTGGCGTCCAGATCGTCGGCCACACCTACGACGACCCGACCGCCTTCCGCATCGGCAAGGCCCTGGAACAGCTCCGCCCCTGGGCCTACACCCCGAACCACCGGCCGACCGTCCAGCCGAAGCCTCTCGTGCAGTCGGCCACTGACTGATCGTCGGTCCGTCCTGACCAGGCACTGATCCATGTGAGGCTCTAGAAGAAACCCAAGCTTCTTCGGGCTGTATGAAACCAGCAGGTTCTTCGTCTGCTACGCGTGGAAGGCCGGTCACTGGACCGCAACTGGCCCGGTGCTTGGATCCACAGGCGGGCATTGAGGACTTGGTTGGCGACGTGATGGTGGATCTACCCTCGGGCCGCGATGGGGCATGCGATCGGGTTGTGGTGGAACTTCATCGGGCGGTCCAACGAGGACATCGCCCAGGCCCGTTCGGGACTGGATGGAAAGGTCACCTGCGGGTAGCGCTGGGTGGGCGATCGCGCTCGGCGAGGGGCTTCGGGGGCGCGCAGCACATCGCGGCCGTTTGGCGGGAGCCGACAACTGCGACGGCGGCGTTGCAGCACTCGGCTCACTCGCAGACCAGGACACGCCACACAAGCCCCAGCGCGCCAATCCGAGTGGACCACGCTGCGGCAGCGTTGCTGGTCCTCGCGCCCGGATGTTCGGCTGTGGAATCCTCGTTGCAAGATCACCGACGAGGCAGCTGCTGTCAGGGACTGCCTGGCCGGAGCGGACAGGTCGGGCGGTACTCATGCCACCTTCTCGATCATCGGCCAAAGCAGCGGACGCTGTGCCGCCAACATCGCCCCGCCCGGCATCGACCCGCGCGCACTCGCCAGCCAGGTGTGGGCCCGGATCCGCGGGTGGGCTACTGCAGTTCGGGCCGCGCGACCGCGGACGAGAGATAGGTGTGGCGGGCGGCGATCCGGCGGCCGGTGAGCCGGGTGGGGGTGATCGCGATCCAGAGGTCGCGGTCGCCCCCCGCCCACGGCAGCGATTGAGCCCTCTCGTTCAGCAGACGCACCTGGACGGGGTCTGTGACCGCACGTGCCGTGCCTGACAGCAGGACGCTCCACGCCTGGCTGAGGGCGTCGTCCATGCGGTCCACCTCGAAAGCGACCCGGTTTCCCGCGGCGGACGCGGGAAGAGCGTTCGGGGCAGTCCGGTAAGCGACGGCATCCTCCGACAGGATGTAGTTGACCGGCAGGATGACGGGCCCGTCGGGCGTGGACAATCCCACTCGCCCGATGCCGTGCGTGCCTAGCAGCCGATGGCACTCCCCGACACCCAGTTCGGTGAACTGCGGACGGTAGGGCGCTGTTGCGGTGCCGGGTGGGAGGTCTGCCGTGCCGCCTGCCAGTTCGGCAACCGTCGTCTCCAGCGCGTTGGCGAGGCTGGTCAGGAAGCCGATACCCGGTGACGTGACGGACTGTTCCTCCACGTATCTGATGTAGCCGGGCACCGAGCCACATCGCTCCGCCACGTCCTGGCGGGACAGACCGAGTTGCTCTCGACGCCACGACACGCGTCGGCCCATGTCACCCTGTCGGTGGCGGGACGCGGGGGCGGTGGGGCCGGGCGCTGAGGTGGGGGACATGGGAGAGCCTCCTGTCGTCGGCCGGAGGGTCTGCTCCGGCAAGGGAGCGGAGTTCGCGTCGGCGTCGGCCGTGCGGGTGCGCGGCGGTCGCGCTTGGTCAGGCGTGGGGCACCACGGCCACCGCGGTCACCGAGTGGTGCAGCACCGCGTGCGTGACGGAGCCGATGTGCGCGCCGACGTTCGCCCGGTGCCCCATGCGGCCCACGACGAGGAGACCGGCATCGCGCGACGCCTCCACGAGGTCGCGCGCGGGATGACCGAGCCGGCACCGCTCGGTGACGGCGACGGTGGGGAACTTCTCCCGCCAGGGCGCCAGAATCTCCTCGAGGACCTCGCCCCTCACCGTGGCCAGTTCGGACTGGGCCGACAGCATTGCGCCCGTCGGATCGCCGCCGTACAAGGGGGGTAGCTGCCAACTGTGCAACGCCCGCAGCGTGACCCCGTGCCGTTCGGCGTGGGCGAAGGCGAATTCCAGCACGGCGTCCGACGGCTGTGCGGTGTCCAGGCCCACCACGACATCGCCGGACGGCAGCCACTCCCGCGCGGACGACGTGTCCTCGGCCCGCACGAGGACGACCGGGGTGGTGCTGCGGGCCATGACCGCCAGCGACACGGAGCCGAGGAGGAAGCCCGCCAGTCGGCCAAGACCCCGTGAACCGAGCACCAGAAGTTCCTGGTCCTTCGCCGTGCAGAGGATTTCGGCGGGCCTGCCGAGCACGTCGTCGGTTGCCACATCGAGGTCCGGGTGCCGTATCCGGAGGGACTCGGCCGCCGACTGCGCTCCGCCGTCAGGCCAGAGTGATCTCTTGGCACCGGCGAACGTCGCGCGCACCCCGGGGGACGGGTCCCGGACGTGAAGCAGCCGAAGCGGTAGTCGTCGCCGCGAAGCCTCACCGGCGGCCCACTCCGCGGCCGCCAGACTCTCGCGTGAACCATCGATGCCTGCGATCACGGTGCGGGACATTGGAGCCTCCTGAGCTGGCCGTCTTCGGGATGTCCCCACTCTCCCCGCGTCATGGGAGCGCGCAGCAGGGGCCGTTGGTCCCTCACCGTCTCCAACCGGCCCCGGCCCCGGCCCCGGCCCCGGCCCCGGCCGTCGACGTGGGCCGGGTCCGGTCGAAGGCGTGCTTCACCGGTCGTGCAGCGGCAGCGAGCAGCTCTTGCCCGGGGCGAGGGACACCGTACGAGTGGGAAGCCTGATGTCGATCGGCGATCGCTCAGAGGTGGGCGCGCTGATGGAGAGCTCTCCGGCCCGTACCTGCACGGTGACCCCCTCATGCCCCTGATAGCGCACGGAGAAGCCGTATTCGGAGAGTCGCGGCAGCGAGACGGGGTCGAGCCACAGGGCTCCGTCCCGTGTCTCGAGGCCGGTGAGCCCGCGCTGGACCAGGTCCAGGGTGCCGGCCATGGCGCCGAGGTGGATGCCCTCTTCCGTGGTGCCGCCCTGGACGTCCGCGACATCGCCCGCCAGCACCTCCTCGACGTACGTCCAGGCGTCCTCGCGTCGCAGGCGGGCAAGCACCCAGCCGTGCACAAGACCGCTGAGGGTGGAGCCGTGACTCGTACGCCGCATGTAATGGTCGACGGTCCTCGCCCACAGCGCGTCGTCCAGTTCGTAGCCCAGCCTGGCGAAGATCTGGCGTAGTTCGGACGGCGAGAAGAGGTAGCCGAGCATGAGGACGTCGGCCTGTTTGGAGGCCTGGTAGCGGTTGGCCGTGTCGCCCTCCGCCTCCAAGATTCGGTCGAGCCTGCGGATGTCGCCGTAACGCGCCCGGTAGGCGCTCCAGTCGAGCTCGGCGAGCGTTCCGTAGCCCTCGAACTGGCTGATGACTCCGTCGTGGAAGGCCACCCGCAGCTTCCGTGACACCTGGTCCCACCGGATCAGTTCGGCTTCTTGGAGGCCGGTTCGCTCGCGTAGTTCGTCCTGGCGCGCCTGTGGCAGTGCGCGCACCACGTCGAGCGCGCGGGCGAGTACCCAGGCGGCGGTGACGTTCGTGTAGGCGTTGTCGTCCAGACCGGGCGTCGAGGACCCGGGGTAGGCGTCGTGGTACTCGTCGGGGCCGACCACGCCGAGGATTCGGTACCGTCCGGTGCTGTCGTTGTAGGTCGCGAGATCTGCCCAGAAGCGGGCGATCTCCGTCAGCATCTCCACGCCCTTGGTGTGCAGGAATTCGGTGTCCCCGCTGGCCTCGCAGTACTGCCACACGTTGTAGGCGATCGCCGATCCGACATGGTGCTGGAGTCGTGAGTGGTCGGGCAGCCATCGTCCGGAGCGGGGGTTGAGATGTACCTGTTGGGTTTCCTCGCGACCGTCGCTCCCGCTCTGCCACGGGTAGAGGGCGCCGGTCCGGCCGGCGTCGGAGGCCGCGTTCCGTGCCTGTTCGAGGCGCCGGTGGCGGTAGGTGAGCAGGGCACGGGAGATCTGGGGGAAGTGCAGGTTCAGATAGGGCAGGACGAAGAGCTCGTCCCAGAAGATGTGGCCCCGGTAGGCCTCCCCGTGCAGGCCGCGGGCCGGCACCCCGACATCGAGGTCGGCCGTGTGCGGGGAGAGCGTCTGCAGGATGTGGAACAGGTGCAGGCGCAGGATGCCGCCCGACTTCCCCGGTACGTCCAGCTCTGCGCTGTTCCACAGGCGCAGCCAGGCCGCGCGGTGCGAGATGAGGAGCGTCTCGAATCCCGGTGCCCGGCCTGCCCTGTCGACGGCGGCGTGCAGTGGATCACTGATGGCGGGGTCGCGTGAGGTGTGCAGAGCCACGACCTTGTCGACGGTGGTCGTACGGCCGGGCGCGAGGGAGAGGCGCAGGGATTGGGTGACCCGTAGGGCGCGAGGCTCGGTGTGGCGGCGTTCGACGGGGCCATCGGCGGTCACACGGCTGGCCATGCCGACGCGGATCGCGGACGTACGGGTGCGACAGGTCAGCCAGGCGGAGTCCGGTGTGCCGCGCCCGGTGCGGACGTCTGTGAGGTGGTGGCCGTCGAGCTGCCGGTAGCGGGCGACGCCGTCGTTGGTGACCGCCCCGTCCAGGGCCGCCTCGACCTCCACGCTGCCCGCCCATCCCTCAGCGGTGAACTCGGTGCGCAGCGCGGCGAGATGCGGGTCCGCCATGTGGACGAGCCGCAACTGTCGCACGGACAGCACCCGCTCACCCCCGACCGAGTAGCGCATGGTGCGTTCCAGGGTTCCGGCGCGCAGGTCCAGGTGCTGGTGATGGTCGAGCAGCGCTGCACTGTCCGGCGTGAGCCAGGGGGCGTCGGTGCTCTCCGCGGCCTCAGAAATACCCCCGTTCTCCGCGTCGATCCTGAAGCGCAGGGGGAGCCAGTTGGGCAGGTTGACGATGTCCTCGTTCTCGACCTGCCGGCCGGCCACCGTGGAAGTGAGCCGGTCGTAGCAGCCCGCGGCGTACGTGCCGGGGTAGTGGGCGTCGTCGGCCGGGCACTCGGGTGCGGCACCGCGGGTGGCGAAGTATCCGTTGCCCAGCGTGCAGAGTGCCTCGCGCAGGCGTTCCGACGCCGGGTCGTACCCGTGGTACTCCCAGGTCCATCCCGTCATGGCCGCATCTCCCCGCCGTCGCCGAACAGTTCGGCCAGGTCCGTGACCACGACGTCGGCGCCGTGTGCCATCAGTGCTGCGCCCGTGCCCGGACCCACGGTACGGTCCACGCCGATCACGAGCCCGAACCCGCCGCGGCGACCTGCCTCGACCCCCGCCAGGGCGTCCTCCACCACCGCGGTGTGCTCCACCGGCGTGCCGAGCCTGCGGGCCGCCTCCAGGAACAGAGCGGGATCCGGCTTGCCCGGCAGCGCAAGCCGGGCCGCCTCCGCGCCTTCCACCAGGGCCGCGAAGAGCTCGAACACCCCGGCGCCCCGCAGCAGTTCGCCTGCGTGGCGGGAGGCGGAGACGGCGGCCATCGGCACGCCGCGGGCGTGCAGTATCCGTAACAGCCGGACCGTTCCGGGATACGCCTCGATGCGGCCCTGGCTCAGGCGTTCCACGAAGAGCTGCTCCTTGCGGGCGGCGACCGCCCCCACGGTGCCGGTTCCCGGGAGGTCGTCGGGGCTGCCTGCCGGGAGCCGCAGCTCTCGCGAGGCGAGGAACGAGGCGGCACCGTCGAGCCGCGATCTGCCGTCCACGTAGCGCAGATAGTCAGCGGGAAGGTCAAAGGGCCGTTCGGGCCCTGGGCCCCGTGACGGTTGTGCGCGCAGACATGCGTCGAAGGCGGTCTTCCAGGCGGCGGCGTGGAGCCGCGCGGAGTCGGTGATGACGCCGTCGGTGTCGAACACGACGGCACTCATGTCTCGCAGTACGGGGAGGCCGCGGGGGTTCTCCGCTGTGGTCCGCGGGTGTGCGCTCATGACGGTTCTCCTGTGATCGACGGGCTCCGGGCGCTCGCGAGGCACGAGCGGGTGGCGATGCGAGGGATCGATGGGCGCTGGTGGCGGAGCGGCGGGGTGGCGGCGGGTCAGAGGAGCCAGCGGTGTCGCCGTACGAGGGGCAGCCGTGCCCATGCGCCACCGAGCCCCCAGGTGCGCCCGGCGTGTGCCACGGCGAGCAGGATGAGGACGGCTGCGTACAACACGTGGTAGTCGACGAGCGGATTCGTCGACATGCTGGGCGAGCCGTCGGACAGGTGCTGGGCCGGAGGCCATTCCGCCACCCACATCAGGGCCATCATGGCCGTTCCGGCGAGTGCCGCGAGCCGTAGCGCGACACCGCTCGCCAGCGCGACGCCAACGCCCAGCAGACCGAGCATGAAGGCCCAGTCCGCCCAGGCATCGCCGGCCCAGGCATGGAAGGTGCCCTCCATCGGCCCGGCCGAGACGCCGCTCAGGAAGCCCATCGTCGGGGAACCGCCGTCGAGCCATCCCTTGCCATGCCCGGTCGCGTAGCTCAGGCCGAAGGTCTTGTCGAAGAACGCCCAGAGGAAGGTGAACGCGGTGAGGATGCGCAGTACGGCGGTGGTACGTGCGAGAGCGACGGTGGACGCGGCCGCTTCGTCGAGACGCGCGACTGTTCCGCCAGCCGCCGCACCCTGCGCCGGGGCCCTGCGGGAAGCGGGAAAACGGATGCCCGTGCGTCGTCGGGGGCGTTGGTGCAGTGCCATGGTGTCCCGCCCTTGCTCGTGTCACGCGAACTGTGTGAGTCCGTCCAGACTGTTCGCCGGGTCCAGGTGCCGGGACCGGTCCGATCGGTCCTCGGGCACCCGCCGAAGGTCCCTGCCCGGCGGGCCGGTTGGGGCAGGTCCAACGCGACGGGCCCGCACGAGGGCGATCGAGGCCGCCCTCTTCGCCCCGCGCGTGACGTCGATGTCGCGGCTGCCCGGGCCGCCCGGTCGGATGCCGTCCGCATGTCCCCCTCCTCCGCCCTGTCCGCCGACCGGTGCGGCGTGTAGGGCAGTTGGACATCGGCGCATGTCCGTCGGGTGAGGTGCCGGCCGGATGACGATCGCCCGGTCAGGCGTGCGGTACGACGACCATCGGGCACCGGACGTGGTGCAGCGCCGCGTGGATCGTCGGCCCCGTGAACGGGCCGGAGCGGGGCCGGTCGCGCCGGCCGAGGACGAGGAGTCCGGCATCGGACGCGGCGTGCAGCAGCAGGCTCTGCGCACGGCCCCGGAGCGCTGAGGTCGTCACCGCCGTACGGGGGTACTTCGCCCGCCACGGCTGCACCAGCGCGTCGAGGGCTGACTGGTGCTCTGCGGCCGTCTCGCGGCCACCCCCGGCACCCCGGCCCGTCGCCGCGATCGAGGGTGGCCGATAGCCGTGCAGGACCTGCACGGCGGCGCCGCGCGACTGCGCCGCCTCGAAAGCGAAGGCGATGGCCTCATCGCCGGGGTGCGCCAGGTCGATTCCGAGCAGCACAGCGCGGTACGGAGTGTCCGTCGAACTGTGACCCTCCACGTTCAACTGGTGTGCGTCCGCCGCCTGTTCGCCCGCCCGCACAAGGGCGACGGGGGTCGTGGACCGCGCCGTGAGGCTCAGGCTCACCGATCCCGCGAGGTAGCCGGTGAAGCCGTTGAGCCCTCGTGAGCCCAGCACAAGAAGCGCGCCCTGCGACGACGCTTCCAGGAGTACGGCCGGAGCGGGTCCCGGAATCTGGGCTTCCTCGACGTGCAGGTGCGGATACAGGGATCCGAGGTGATCGCGGGCCTCGCGCAGGATGCGCTGTGCCCACTGGCGCTGGCTGGTCGTCGAGGGGACGGCGGCGGAGGGATGCGGGGACCATGCCCAGGCGTGGACGAGGCGCAGTGCCGTGTCACGGCGCTGCGCCTCCCGCGCCGCCCAGCCGGCGGCGGCCAGGCTCTCGGGAGATCCGTCGATGCCGACGATGACGGGACGGAGCATGATGCTCGCCTCCTGTTGGATGTGGCTCTGCACAGACGCGTTCGGTTCGCACAGGCTCGTTCGGTTCGACCCTCGCACCGGCGGCCGTGCGACAAGAGAGGCCACCCGGCGTCGGCACGGGGCCGAACGGCCCCTCTCCCGCCGCCCGTCGGGGCGACCACGATGGGCGGCAGCGCGAGACCGTCCGTGGTCGTCTGCGCGGTCGGGGACCGGTCCTGGCCGAGCGGCGACCGTCGGCGGCCAAAGGCCCCTGCCACCGGCGGGGCGGACGGCCCGGACCGGCTCGCCATCAGCCAAGGGAGCGAGACATGGACAGCCCTGCCCGGGGAGACGCCCGCTACCTCGACGACACCGCACTCGCGTCGCTGGACGCACACTGGAGGGCCGCGAACTATCTGGCCGTCGGCCAGATCTACCTGATGTCCAACCCGCTCCTCAAGGAGCCGCTGCGGCCCGAACACGTCAAGCCCAGGCTCCTTGGGCACTGGGGGACCTCGCCCGGCCTCAACCTCGTGCACACCCACCTCAACCGCGTGGCACGAGAGCGTGGACAGGACATCGTCTGCGTCTGGGGGCCCGGCCACGGCGGTCCTGCCGTCCTGGCGAACTCCTGGCTGGAGGGCACGTACTGCGAGACCTATCCGGACGTCAGCCGGGACGAGGTCGGCATGGGCCGGCTCTTCCGGCAGTTCTCGTTCCCCGGCGGCGTGCCCAGCCACGTGGCTCCTGAGACTCCCGGCTCGATCCACGAGGGCGGCGAGCTGGGGTACGCCCTGTCCCACGCCTACGGTGCGGCCCTGGACAATCCGGATCTTCTCGTCGGATGCGTGATCGGCGACGGTGAGGCAGAGACCGGGCCGCTGGCGGCCTCGTGGCACTCCAACAAGTTCCTCGACCCCGTTCACGACGGGGCCGTCCTGCCGATCCTGCATCTCAACGGCTACAAGATCGCCAACCCGACCGTGCTCGCACGCCTGCCCAGGGAAGAACTCGACGACTTCCTGCGGGGCGTGGGGCACGAGCCTTTGCACGTCGAGGGCGACGAACCGCTGCGGGTACACAGCGCCATGGCGCAAGCGATGGACACCGCGCTAGACCGGATCAGGGCCGCGCAGCGGCGAGCCCGCGAAGAAGGTGTGAGCGAACGCGTCCGCTGGCCGATGATCGTCCTGCGCACACCCAAGGGGTGGACCGGACCGGCCGAGGTCGACGGGCTGCCGGTCGAGGGGACGTGGCGTGCCCATCAGGTCCCTCTGAGCGGAGTGCGCGAAAACCCCGACCACCTACGCCAGTTGGAGCAGTGGATGCGCTCCTATCGGCCCGAGGAGCTCTTCGACGAGGCCGGGCGGCCGCGTGAGGCCGTACTGGACTGCGTACCGGCCGGAACGCGGCGGCTGGGCGCGAGCCCGCACTCCAACGGAGGGCTGCTCGTCCACGACCTGCCGATCCCGCCGCTGGGCCGGCACGCCGTACCCGTCGACAAACCCGGCACCACCCTGCACGAGCCCACCCGGGTCCTGGGCGGCCTCCTGGAAGCGGTGATGGAGAACACCGCGCAGCGGCGTGACTTCCGCCTCGTGGGTCCGGACGAGACCGCTTCCAACCGTCTCCAGGACGTGTACGGGGCGAGCGGCAAGGCCTGGCAGGCACAGACACTGGACACCGACGAGCACCTTGACCCGCACGGCCGGGTGATGGAGATCCTCTCGGAGCACACCTGCCAGGGCTGGCTGGAGGGCTACCTCCTCACCGGCAGGCACGGCCTCTTCTCCTGCTACGAAGCGTTCGTCCACATCGTCGACTCCATGGTCAACCAGCACATCAAGTGGCTGCGCACCTCACGCCGCCTGCCCTGGCGGCGTCCCATCGCTTCGCTCAACTACCTGCTCACCTCGCACGTGTGGCGGCAGGACAGCAACGGCTTCTCGCACCAGGACCCCGGTTTCATCGACCACGTCCTCAACAAGTCACCCGAGGTCGTACGGGTGTACCTGCCGCCGGACGCCAACACGCTGCTGTCCGTGGCGGACCACGTCCTGCGCTCCCGCGACTACGTCAACGTCGTCGTGGCGGGCAAGCAACCCTGCTTCGACTGGCTGACGCTCGAAGAGGCCCGGGGACACTGTGCCCGCGGCGCGGGGATCTGGGACTGGGCCGGCAGCGAGAACCACGACGGAGAGCCCGATGTCGTCCTCGGGTGCGCGGGGGACGTCCCCACCCTGGAAGTCATGGCCGCCGCCCAGCTCCTGCGGCGCCACCTGCCCGACCTCGCCTTCCGGGTCGTCAACGTGGTCGACCTGGCCCGTCTGCTCCCGCAGGAGGAGCATCCGCACGGAATGTCGGGCGCGGACTTCGACGCCCTGTTCACCCCCGACAAGCCCGTCGTCTTCGCCTACCACGGCTACCCGTGGCTCATCCATCGCCTCACCTACCGGCGCACCGGGCACGCGAACCTGCACGTGCGCGGATACAAGGAGGAGGGCACGACGACCACGCCCTTCGACATGGTGGTGCGCAACGACCTCGACCGCTACCGGCTCGTCATGGACGTCATCGACCGTGTCCCCGGTCTCGCCGTCCGCGCCGCCGCGGTCCGCCAGGAGATGGTGGACGTACGACTGCGCCACCACACCTGGATCCGCGAACACGGCACCGATCTCCCCGAGGTCAGCGAGTGGACCTGGACCAACTGACCTCCAGGGACGGGTATCGCGTCACCGTCACCGCACCCCGTCACAGAACTTGTGAGCCGGAACCAGAGCAGTCGGAGCCGTCGTGTCCGTATCGTCCGATGTCCACCCCGACCCGACCCACGAAGCGGGCCTGAGCCGGGAACAGGCTGCCCGGCTGCTGGCCGAGTGCGGCCCCAACACGCTTGCCCCGCCCGCCGTGATCTCCCTGTGGTCCCGCGTCTCCGCGCAACTCCGCGACCCGCTGATCATCGTGCTGTTGGCCGCGGTGGCACTGACCGTCGCCACCGCGGACTACGCCGACGCGATCATCATCAGTGTGGTCGTCCTGTTCAACACCACTGTCGGGGTGGTGCAGGAGGTCCGGGCGGACAACGCGGTCGCGGCCCTCTCCGCCATGACCGCCCCCACCGCGCGCGTCCGGCGTGATGGCACCGAGCAGGAAGTCGCCTCCGCCGACGTCGTTCCGGGCGATGTCCTGATGCTCGGCGAGGGCGACATCGTCCCGGCCGATGCCACTCTCCGCCAGGCCGCCGCACTCCTGGTCGACGAATCGACCCTGACCGGAGAATCCGTCCCGGCCGACAAGGACGTCCATGGAACGGACCCGGATACGGCACGGCTGCGGGCCGGGACGGTGGTGGTGCGGGGCCGAGCCGTGGCCACGGTCACCGCGACCGGAGCGCACAGCGCCCTGGGCGTGATCGCCGCCTCGCTGCATCCCAGGCAGCAGCTGACTCCCCTTCAGAAACGCCTGGCCGGGCTCGGGAAGGTGCTGGCCCTCGTCACTGTCGGGCTGTGTCTCCTGGTCCTGGGTCTCGGACTGCTGCGCGGTCAGTCGCTGGAGCTCATGGCCGTCACCGCGATCAGTCTTGTCGTGGCCGCCGTCCCGGAGTCGCTGCCGGCTGTGGTCACGCTCGGGCTGGCCCTGGGCGCGCGGCGGATGGCTGCCCGCAACGCGGTGGTGCGCCGTCTCTCCGCCGTCGAGACCTTGGGGTCGGTCACCGTCCTGGCGACCGACAAGACCGGCACTCTCACCGAGGGCAGGATGCTCCTCGAACGCGTCTGGACCCCCCTCGGTACTGTCACCGTCTCCGGGACCGGGTACGAACCCGTGGGCGAGTTCCTGCACGCCGGTCTGCCTCCAACTCCCGCCCTGGCTGACGCCGTACGCGAAGTCCTCGTGACGGGGGCGCTGTGCAACGACGCCTCGCTGGTCCCGCCCGCCGAGGCGGCCACACCGTGGGCAGCCCTCGGCGATCCGACGGAAGCCGCCCTGCTGACCGGCGCCGCGAAGGCCGGTTGCGCCCGGGAGGGCCTCCTCCGTGACCGGCCCCGGGTCGGGGAAGTCCCCTTCGACAGTCTCCGCAAACGCATGACCACCCTCCACAGCACAGCCGGGGGAGCGATCGACATCTGCCTCAAAGGCGCCCCGGAAGCGGTGCTGGAGCCATCGCTGCTCGACGAGGAGCCCGAGGTGCTGAAGCGGGCGCGCGAGGAGGCGGCTGCCCTGTCCGCCGAGGGCTACCGCGTCCTGGCGGTGGCAGCGGGCTCCCACACCGCTCTGCCCGACCCCGCGGAGAAGAGCGAGAGCGGCCTGAGACTGCTGGGCCTTGCGGCCATCAGTGACCCGCCCAAGGCGGCGGCCGAGGCGACCGTGCTCGCCTGCAGGAGCGCGGGCATCACGTCCGTCCTCATCACCGGAGACCATCCGGCGACAGCCCGCGCGATCGCGGTGCGCGTCGGCATCCTGCGGCGCGACGAAGCCGAGCAGCCGGGACTGGTGGTGACCGGCCAGGAACTGGCGGCAGGTCAGATCCCCGACCTCACCGCAGTCCGGGTCTTCGCCCGGACATCGCCCCAGCAGAAGCTGGACATCGTCGGGGCGTGGCAGGCACGCGGCGAGGTCACCGCCATGACCGGCGACGGCGTCAACGACGGCCCCGCACTGCGCCAGGCCGACATCGGCGTCGCCATGGGCCGCCGGGGCACCGAAGTCGCCCGTCAGGCCGCCGACCTGGTCCTCGCCGACGACGAACTCACCTCGGTCGTCGCTGCCGTCGAGGAAGGACGCCGGGTCTACGCCAACATCCGCCGCTTCCTCCTCTACGCCCTGGCAGGCGGTGCGGCAGAGATCCTGATCATGCTCCTGGGGCCCCTGTTCGGCCTCGTACTACCTCTGCGCGCCGGACAGATCCTGTGGATCAACCTCCTCACCCACGGCCTGACCGGGGTGGCCATGGGAGCCGAACCCTCCTCACCCGACGCGATGCACCGTCCGCCCCGCCGCCCGCGGCAGCACGTTCTCGGCGGCGGTCTGTGGCAGCGTGTGCTGCGGCTGTCGATCCTTGTCACGGCTGTCTGTCTCGGCGCAAGTCTCTGGGTCCGGCACACCGGCGGCCCCTGGCAGACCGTGCTGTTCCTGTCCCTGCTGGCCGCCCAGCTCGGAGTCGCACTGGGTTTGCGCGAGCGGGTTCTGACGCGCCGAAACCTCAGCCTTCCGGTCGCCGTGCTGACCGCGGCGGCTCTGGGCGTCGCTGCCGTGTACGTACCCTTCCTCGCTCATCTCCTGGGCACCTCGGCCCTGTCCTGGCCGGACATCGGCATCGCTGCTGCGGCCGGCCTCATCGCCTTCATCGCTGCTCGCACGGAGTGTTCCCGCTCGCCCGAAGGCCGCGGCTGAGGCTCGTGCCCGTACACAGCACGCCATTTCGCAGCTGTCACGGGCAGCGCCACGAGAAGGAGGGGAAATGAGCCGACGAAGCGAAAGCCCGCACGGCCACGTCGTGGTCGGCACGGACGGATCTCGAGCGGCGACGCACGCACTAGAACAGGCGGCTGGGGAGGCGCACCGCCGCCGGGTGCCCCTTGAGATAGTCCATGCCTGGCCCTGGGGCGGCGCGTACGAGCCCCTGGACGATGATGCGCCGGACATCCTGGCGAAGGCCGCCCGGCACATCGCGGCGCTGGCCCCGGAGGTACCGGTCACCACCGTCGCCGTGGCCGACGACGCCGCGCAAGTGCTGGTGAGGAGGGGTCGGGCAGCGGCCCTCACTGTGGTCGGCACCCGCGGCAACGGGGGATTCGCGGGCTTGCTGCTGGGTTCCGTGAGCCTACGCGTTGCCGCGCACTGCCGAAGCCCGCTTCTCGTCGTCCGGTACGAACCTCCGCTGCGGACGACGGCCCGTGTGCGCACCGTCGTCGTGGGCGTGCGGGGCGAGGAGGACGCTCCGGCAGTGTCCTTCGCCTTCGCGGAGGCCCTCCGACGAGATGCCGGGGTGTCGGTCGTGCACGCATGGGCCTACGGACGGAACGACCGTACGCACAGCGACCGCAAGTCCTGCGCACGGCGAGAGGAGGCGTCGACCGAGCTGGTCGTGGCTCCACTCCACAAGGAGCACCCCTTCGTGCATCTGGACAACCGCTCGGTACGCGTCGCACCCGCTCGGGCACTGATCGACGCCGGCGCGACGGGTGAGGTCGTCGTCATCGCCGCGCACCGCCGGAAGTTCACGCTGGGACTGCAACTCGGCCCGGTGACCCATGCGCTCCTGCACCATGCGCGCTGCCACGTGGTCCTCGTCCCCGTCACGCACGGACCCTCAAGGGGATCATGTGTCTCTTCCCGTCCCTTGAGCGGACAGTGGAAGCGCGGGCGGTAGATCACCCGCGAGGGTTCGCCGGATTGGCAGCGGCACATCGCCGCGAACGAGCTCCGTGGCCGAGACCGGCCACGGCCCCGACCAGGCGCGCCAGTTGGCCCCGGCCCCAAGTGCGGGTGTCTGGCGCCGTCGGACGGAATGAGGCCGGGTAGCCGAGTAAGTCCCTTTGGCGTAGGGGAATTGGGCTGTGAGGGCCGGTTCTGGGCTCGGTCAAGACGACGTCTCGGGTTCGGGCGTGGTGGCGATGAGGATCTGAGCGGCCTGGGTGATGTTGTCGGCGCGGACGGCACGGGCCATCGCTTCACGGGCGGCATCGGCTGTGGTGTCCGGGGGAACCACCAGCAGGGCGAAGTGGTCGTTGTCGCCGCGGGTGATGAGGACGGTGTCGTCGCCGACCGGGTCGGAGTCGAGGTGCACGACCTGGTCGTCGATGACCAGGCGGGTCGGGAGGCTGTTCCAGGCGGACGCGTCCACGCCCACCCGTGTGATCGGTCCGAGGTGCCCGGTCAACACGCTGATCAGTGCGGGCAGCTCGGTCTCGATGTCGCGCGTGCGCGGCCACCACGCGCCGTCGAGGAGTCCCTCACGGGATCGCGTGGTCTCCAGCCGCAGCAGGGCCGTACCGGGTTTGACCGCCTGGTGGATCGCATCCGGCAGGAGTAGCGGGGGCGTGTGGGGGATGTCGGAGTCAGCCATGTCGGTCCGCCCGTCTACGGGGTGCGGCCGTGCGTTGTCGCAAATCGGCGCCCATGCCCACGCCGGTGCCCGGTCGGCGGCGTGCACGAGCCCGCCGTCACTTCACGATACTCCCGCCGCCCGCTCCACTGCCCGCCGGAAAATACCTGGTCAAACCGACCAGAGCCCACCGAACGGGCGTACAGTGGCAGCACCGGGAGTACTTCGCACACCGGCTCTCACGCGGGTGTCACTTCCGGCGATCGCCTATGAACCGGGCTGCCGACGGGCAGTCCGGGGGCAGGTCCGCATCATGACCACGACCCTCGACCGGACCGCGCCCCGCGACCTCGCCGCAGAGTTCCCGGCCCGCTTGTCCCTCACCCCGAAGACCACCCTCGGCGGTCAGCTGGACGGGGCCTGGTGGCCCTGCTCCCGAGACCTCGAAGCCCAGCTCCCACCGCTCGCCGCCGCCTTGGAGGAATCCTGGGGGCGCATCACCCGCGTCACCGTGAACCCCACGCGCTGGCCCGTCGTACCGCACACGGTGTCCGTGGACGGGCGCAGGCTGCACGTGGGCTGGTTCACCGAGCAGGACCCTGACAAGGTCATCCTGCTTTCCTACACGGTGGGGCGCTGGGACCTCCTCGTCATCCCACCCGAGACCCCACCCGCAGCTGCGGCCCGCCTGATGGCCGCCGCCGCGATTCCGGGCAGCGTCCTCACCGCGGGCATCCTGATGGCCAACGAAGCCGTCATCGGGCGTGGCATCCGCGACGCGCAGCGCCGGGAAGCCACCTGGGAGGGCGAAGGCGGGGCCTGCATGTCGCCCTTCGGGGACTCCATGGGCCGAAGCGCCCTCCCGCTGTCCGGAAACGGCTGGAGGTGAGCCTCGTGGAGACCCTCGTCGTCATCGCGGTGATCGTCCTCGCGATCGGCATCGGAATGCGCCTGATCCACCTGCTCAACGCCCAGCACGACGCACGGATCGCTGCACACCACTTCAGCGACCCCCTGCCGAGGCCTCCCGGCCTGCCGGACGACACCGGTCGTCGTGCCCATCGCACGGATGCCGACTGGTGAGGAACGGAACTATCTCTGACCGGGGGCAGCGCTTGCACGGTCAGCCTGTGGTCGCCGTCCAAGGCGGACTGAACGGTCAAGCCGCGTAAGGCGATCGTGGCCAACTCCGGCTCACCTCGACCTGACGTGCTGCCCCGCTCCTACACGGCTCGCCCGAGAGTGGGGGAGGGCGGCCAGGGAGGCCAAGCTGCGCGGCCTGCCGCTGAAACTCGTCAACGTCTGGGAGCCGGTTCCCGCGCCGATGGCGCAGGCCCCGCGAGTCCGCAGAGGGACTGAGCCTGCGGCACCCCGGAGCAGGTCTACGGCCGGCCCGGCGAGGTCTTGGCGCACCTTGCCGATGACGCCGCGCTGCTCGTCCTGGGCTCGCGCGGCCTGAGCAGGGGAGCAGGCCGCCGACGAACACCTGATGGACCCGGCGGGCATCCCGTCCGCCGCGACCCCCTACCGGCCTGTGGTGCTGGGCCTGGCCATCGACGACCCGGAGCCCTCGCTCATCGAGTTCGCCTTCGACGCGGCCGACCGCCGTGCCACCACCCTGCGGATCGTCCATGGCTGGAACCCTCGAGGTCGTTGAGGAGCCCCGGTACGGGACGGCCGCCAATCACCTGGTGGACGCCTCCCGCGAGGCCTCCCTGGTCGTCATGGGCCACCGAATCCGCCGCAGCCCGCTCGGCGCGCGCGTCGGTTCCGTCACGTACGCCGTACTGCACCACGCCACCGCCCCCGTCGTCGTTCCGCACAGCTGACCTGAGCCAAGAGGTACTGCCCGAAGAGCCCGTGCCCGCTCTGCTGCGCGAAGGCCGTACCGCTTCGGCACTGATCCTGGGCTCGCGCGGCCGCAGCGGCCTCGCCGAGCTACTGCTCGGCGCGGTCCTGTGCCACGGTCCCCGCGACGCGCGGGTCGAGGTGCTCGGAGATCTGTCGGCTCCCGCTTCGACCGGACCTGGATGGCCTGAACGCCACTACCCCGCAAGGGAGTTCAACGTCATGACCGTACGCGTCGGCATCAACGGCGTCGGTCGTATCGCCCGCACCTACCTCCGCGCGGCGTTCGACCGGGCGAAGGCGGGCCCCAGGGACCCGGCGGCCCTCCAGTGGGCCGACTACGGCGTCACCGTCACCCCGCCCGGGCCCACGCTTGCACCCTCGATGCTCGCCGGGTGCCGAGCTGGGCCCGTTGCTCGTGCGGGACCAGACTCCAGGGCCGACCGGCCCCCAAAGCACCCCGGGCAGCCCATGGGATCACTGGCCGATCCGCTGGATGCTCGAAGTGGCAAAAGGCCTGGAGGAGAGCCACGATGACCCATGACACGCGCAGCCGACCCACGGTCCATGCCCTGCTCTCGGACGGCACCACCGTGCGCATACGTCCCGTGCGGCCGGGCGATCACGAGCAACTGCACGGGTTCTACGAGGAGATGTCCGCGGAGAATCTGAGGCTGCGGTTCTTCGCGGCGAGCCGGTATTCCGCCGGGATGGCCGCCGACCGGGCCTGTACGCCGCCGCGCCCCGGCTACCGGGCGCTGATGGCCGAGTCGAAGGACCAGGTGATCGGTCTGGCCGAGTACGAGGTCGGCGACGAAGCGGCCACGGCCGAGATCTCCATCGCGGTGGCCGACGGACTGCACCATCGGGGCGTCGGCACGCTCCTGGTCGAGCACCTGGTCTCCGACGCCCGTGCGGACGGCATCACCACGTTCACGGCCGACGCCCTTTCCGAGAACCATGAAGTGCTTCGGCTCTTCGCCGACCTGGGCCTGCGCACCGCACGCCGTTTCGAGGGTCCGGAGGTGCGTTGCGCCATCGAACTGGACGAGGACGACGCCTATCTCTCGGCCGTCGAGGCGCGCGGCCGGGCCGCCGACGTGGCCAGCCTGGAGCCGCTGCTGCGACCGGACGCGATCGCGGTGGTCGGCGCCGGACGCAGGCCGGGGTCGGTGGGGCGGGCTCTCCTGCACCATCTGCACGCGGGCGGTTTCACCCGGCGGCTCTTCGCGGTGAACCCCTGCGCCACGTCGATCCTCGGCGTTCCGTCCTATCCGTCGGTCAGCGCGCTGCCCAAGGTCCCGGACCTCGCTGTCCTCGCGGTGCCCGCGGCAGCTCTCCCTGGCATCGCTGAGGAGTGCGGCAAGGCTGGGGTCCGGGCACTGCTCGTCGTCTCGGCCGGCCTCGACAGCCAGCAGGCACAAGCCCTCATGGCCGCCTGCCGCACGTACGGCATGCGGCTCGTCGGACCCAACTGCCTCGGCATCACCAACACCGACCCGGCACTCTCCCTCGACGCCACCTTCGCAGCGGATCATCCTCGCCCCGGCACGGCGGGCGTCGCCGTGCAGTCCGGCGGCGTCGGCATCGCCCTGCTCGACGGGTTGTCCCGGCTTGGCATCGGTGTCTCGTCCTTCGCCTCGCTTGGCGACAAGTACGACGTCAGCGGCAACGACATGCTCCAGTGGTGGGAGAGCGACAACCGCACCGAACTCGCCCTGCTGCACCTGGAGTCCTTCGGCAATCCGCGGGCGTTCTCCCGTACCGCCCGGCGCGTGAGTCGCCGCATGCCCGTACTCACGGTCGACGCGGGCCGCACTGACGCCGGCCGTCGAGCCGCCGCCTCGCACACCGCGGCCGCCGCGACCCCGACCATGACCCGGCAGGCGCTGTTCACCCAGGCCGGCATCACCGCCACCCGCTCGGTGGGTGAACTACTCGAAACCGCAGCCCTGTTGTACTCCCAGCCGCTGCCGGCCGGGACCCGCGTAGTCATCGTCACCAATCCGCGAGGCGGGGGTGTCCTGGCCGCGGACGCCTGCGAGGAAGCGGGACTTTCGCTTCCGCCGCTCACGCCCTCGGTGATCGAAAGCCTGTCTGCCGTACTGCCCGACGGTGCCACCGCAGGCAACCCCGTCCACGTCACCGCCGCCGTCACGGAGGAGCAGCTCGGAAACTGCGTGGACCGGATCATGCGGCACCCGGGTATCGACACCGTCCTGCTGGCCCTCGTCCCCACGGCCGTCGCGGCCGCGACCGGCGACGACCTCGTGCGGGCCCTCACCAGCGGCCCCGCACGCCGCGCCCTTCCGGTCGCCGTCGTACGCCTGGAGCAGAACCTGCCCGTCAGGCTGCTGCCGGCCACCGAGGGCGGTTCGATCCCCTCGTACGCCGAACCCGGCGCGGCAGCACGCGCGCTGGCCCACGCAGCTCACCGCGCGGCGTGGCTGAGCAGGGCGGCGGGCACGATCCCAGAGCTCGCGGAGGTCGACACGGCCCGGGCCCGCGCGGTCGCCGAAACGTACCTCGCCGCCCACCCGGACGGCGGCTGGCTCGACCCGCGCACCTGCGGCGAACTCCTCACCTGCTACGGCATTCCCCAGCTTCCGTGGTCCTGGGTGCAGACGGAGGACGACGCCGTCATCGCGGCCGAACGGCTGCGCGGCCCCGACGGCCGGGTGGTCCTGAAGGCTCACTGGCAAGGCCTGCTCCACAAGAGCGAACAGCACGCCGTGCACCTCGATCTCGAAGGTGAATCCCAAGTCCGCGCCGCCTTCCGGGACTTCGAGACACGGTTCGTGGGCTTGATGACCGGGGTGGTCGTCCAGCCGCTGGCCGCGCGCGGCACCGAACTGTTCGCGGGAGTCGTGCAGGACGAGGTCTTCGGCCCGCTCGTACTGTTCGGGCTCGGCGGCACCGTGGCCGAGGTCCTGGCCGACCAGGCCGCCCGCCTCGCCCCGCTGACCGACCTCGACGTACACGACTTGATCACCGCCCCGCGCTGCGCACCGCTCCTGTTCGGGGCACGGGGCAGCGGACCCGTCGACCTCGCAGGCCTCGAACAGCTACTCCTGCGTCTGTCTCGCATGGCGGTCGACCTGCCGCAGCTCGCCGAAGCCGACTTCGACCCCGTCCTCGCGATGCCTGATGCCGTCAGCGTGCTCGACGCACGCGTCCGCCTGCTGCCGCGCAGGGCTCAGCACCCTTACCTGCGCCGACTGCGCTGAGGAGGAACAGACATGAAGCACAACAAGGCCGGATCCGTGATGGCGATGGAGGTCGTCCGTGCTCTGCACAGCACCCCGTTCCAGGAGGTGGCAGGACTCCTCGTCGAGCACCACATCAGCGGACTGCCGGTGGTCGACGAGGACGAGAAGGTCATCGGGGTGATCTCCGAGACCGACCTCATGGTCCGGCGGGAGCACACACCCGACCCGGCCAGATCGAAGCGCCGCTTCCGGCTCACCGGGCTGACCCGCGGCACTCGCAGGCAGGCTCCGAAGACGCATGCCCGTACCGCCGGACAGTTGATGTCCGTGCCGCCGGTCACCGTGCGCGCCGACAACACCATTGCCGAGGTCGCCCGGACCATGACGCAGAGCGGTGCGGAGCGGCTGCCGGTGGTGGACGTGGGGAACCGGCTGGTCGGCATCGTCACCCGCCGCGACCTCATCCGGGTCTTCCTCCAACCCGACGACGAGATCCGCCGCCGCGAGGTGATCGAGAAGCTCACCTACCGGCTCGACGACTCGCACCTGAGGCCGGACGAGCCTCGCAGGGTGTGACCGGGCAAGGGCTTCGAAAGCTGTGAGAGGAGACGCACCGTCATGCTGAGTAAAGTGCTGGTCGCCTACGGAACGACGAACGGTTCGACCGCGCGGATCGCCGAGACCATCACCGAAGTCCTGCGCAAGGAGGGAATGTCGGCCGAGGCGATACCTGCCCGGTCCGTGACGAACGTGGAGCCGTACGACGCCGTGGTGGTGGGTGGCGGGCTGTACGCGGGGCACTGGCACAGGGATGCCCGCCGCTTCGTCCGCCGTCACGGCCGCGCGCTGGCCGGGCATCCGCTGTGGTTCTTCAGCAGCGGTCCGCTCGACGCCACGGCTCCGGAACGGGACATCCCGCCCGTGCCCGGTGTGCAGCGGGCCATGGCCCGGCTCGGCGCCAGGGAACACATCACGTTCGGTGGCTGCCTCGTAGAGGGAGCGACAGGATTCATGGCCCGGAAGATCGTCTCTTCCGGAAGGGGCGGGGACTTCCGCGACTTCGGGCAGATCGAGGCGTGGGCCACGCGGATCGGCACGGAACTCGCGGCCGAGCCCCGAGGAAGCTGATCCACGTGGGCATCGCATCGCCCCCCATGTCCTTCGCCGCCATGAGTGGGCAGCGACAGTCCCGTGCGGGAGCGGGCGTGGTGATCTAGGGGCGGTCCGCGCCGCCGTTATGCCAGCCGGTCTTCGGCCCGCTTGATGTCGATGTCGAGGCCCCCGGGACAGTACGGTGAACAGCGAGGAACCGGTTCGAACTGCCTTGTCTGCTGTGTCGGTCGGAGGAAGTCATGAGCGGGGATGGACGCGGCGGTTCCGAGGAGCACGTGCCCAAACTGCGGCTCGACGAACTGTTGGGCGAGCTGCAGGTGCGCATCGACGCGGTCCGCGGCACGCGGGACCGCCTGCACAGCCTGCTGGAGGCCGTCCTCTCGGTCGGACGGGAACTCGACCTGCCGCAGGTGCTGCGCAGCATCGTCGAGGCCGCGGTGGTGCTGGTGGACGCCGAGTACGGAGCGCTGGGCGTGATCGCCGGCGACCAGAGTCTGTCCGAGTTCCTGACCGTCGGCATTGGTGAGGACGGGCGGTCGGAGATCGGGGCGCTGCCCAGCGGGCACGGTCTCCTCGGAGAGCTGATCCGCCACCCTGTGCCCCTGCGGCTGGCGGAGCTGTCGGAGCATCCGGCGTCGTACGGCTTTCCGGCGAACCACCCGCCGATGCACTCCTTCCTCGGCGTACCGATCCGGGTGCGCCACGAGGTGTTCGGAAACCTCTACCTCACCGAGAAGCGCAGCGCCGGGGAATTCGACGCGGAGGACGAGTCCGTCCTGTCGACGCTGGCGGTGGCCGCCGGAGTGGCCATCGAGAACGCACGGTTGTACGAGGAGACCAGACTGCGCGAGCGCTGGCAGCGGGCCAGCGGCAAGGTCACCAGCATGCTCCTGACCGGTGCGCCGAGCGCGGACGTGATGGAACTGATCGTCGACGAGGCCCGGAAAATCGTATCCGCCGACATGGGGCTGATCGCGGAGCGCGTGCCGGGCGAGGAGACATTGCGACCGGCCCTGGCGGTCGGCCTGGGCAGAGAGGAACGCAGCGGTCTGGTGCTGTCCGCGCGGGGTGGTTTCGTCGGAGCGGCACTCGGCGCGATGGAACCGGTGGTCAGCGCCGACATCGAGCACGACTCCCGCACGGGCGAAGGTGAAGCCCAGTGGGCCGGGCTCGGACCCGTGGTCGCGGTGCCGCTCGGCGCCGGCGGGAGAGCGCGGGGCGTGTTGCTGCTGGGGCGTGTGCCGGGCGGTACGCCGTTCGGCGACGTGGACTCCGGGCCGCTGCTCGGGTTCGCCGACCAGGCGGCGCTGGCGCTGGAGCTGGCAGAGCGGCGCCGCGACGCGGAACAGATCACCCTGCTGCAGGACCGGGACCGCATCGCCCGCGACCTCCATGACATCGCCATCCAGCGGCTCTTCGCGGCCGGCATGACCCTGCAGAGCACCCAGCGTTTCATGGAGCACCCCGAGGGCATGGAGCGGTTGACACGGACCGTCGACGACCTCGACGACACCATCAAGATCATTCGGTCCACGATCTTCGGACTGCGCACCCACGGCGGGGGCGGGCGGGAGAGCGACGGCTTGCGCGGCCGGGTCTCCGAGGCGGTGGGGGACTCGGCCACGTCACTCGGATTCCAGCCCGCGCTGCGCATCGAGGGGCTCGTCGAGACCGATGTCCCCGGCGACGTCGCCGACCATGCGGTCGCTGTCCTCGGCGAGGCGCTCAGTAACGCGGCCCGGCACGCCGGAGCACAGGCGGTGGACGTCCGACTTCAGTGCTCCAGGGGCGAGTTGACGCTCACGGTGATGGACGACGGCTGCGGGGTGCCGGGTGGCGCCCAGCGCAGCGGGCTGAAGAACATCGAGGAGCGGGCCGTCACCCTCGGCGGAACGCTGGCACTCGACGCACGGCCGGAGGGCGGTGGCACGCGGCTGGTGTGGCGGGTTCCCGTGAGTGCGGACGGATCCGCGGCCGGAGGCTGACCGCAGAAGGGCGCGGCCCGGCGGCAGGCCCGGACGGTGAGGCGGGGCAGGACGGTGAGGCGGGGCAGGACGGGTTCATCGTGTCGGATGGTCGGTGGAGTCGGGCCGTTCGAGATGGCTGGCCAGGACCGCCGCCTGCACGCGGCGTTGGACGCCGAGCTTGGCCAGCAGCCGGGAGATGTGGTTCTTCACCGTCTTTTCGGACAGGTAGAGCTTCTTGCCGATCTCGCGGTTGGTCAGCCCGTCTCCGATGAGCGTGAGGATGTCCCGCTCGCGGGGTGACAGGCTGGCGAGCTCAGGTGCGAGTGCCGGTCCTTCGGCGGGGCCCGCGCGCAGGGAGCGCATCAGGCGGGCAGTCGTCGTGGGGTCCAGCATCGACTGCCCTGAGGCGACCGTGCGGACCGCCGAAACCAGGTCGGAGCCCTTGATCTGCTTGAGCACATAGCCCGCCGCCCCGGCCATGATCGCGTCGAGCAGGGCCTCTTCGTCGTCGAACGAGGTCAGCATCAGACAGGCCAGCTCCGGCATCAGGCTGCGCAGCTCGCGGCAGACACTGATCCCGTCACCGTCCGGCAGGCGTACGTCGAGGACGGCGACGTCCGGGCGCAGGGCCGGTGCGCGCACCAGCGCGTGCTCGGCGCTGTCCGCGTCGCCGACCACTGAGATGTCGGGCTCGGAGTCCAGCAGGTCGGTGAGACCGCGTCGTACGACCTCGTGGTCATCGAGCAGGAAGACCCGGATCGGGTTCTCTTCCGTGAAGGTACGAGCCCCGGCCATGACGTCCCCTCGTTCGATGGTGGACCACGGATCACATGCCGACTGTGATGACCATCGTCACCCTTGTGGAGCGGACGCACCAGGGCCGAGCGGCCCAGTCCGACGATGGTCGTCGGATTCGGCTGCCGGTCATTGCTCCGGGCGGCGAGCCGGTCCTGCGAGCTCGCACTGCACATCCACCACACCCTCGACGGCCCGCACCAAGCGTGCGGCCACGGGCACCAGAGAGGTGTCCCTGACGCGCCCGACGAGTGTGACGACCCCGTCCTTCACCCGCACACGGACAGGCGGGAACGACGCAGGGAACAGATATGACACCACTTCCCTGCGGACCTCCTCGGCGACCTCCTCGTCGTCCCGCAGGAACACCTTCAGGAGATCGCCGCGGCTGACAACCCCTTCCAGCCTTCCGGTGTCGTCGACGACGGGGAGCCGCTTGACCTTTGCGCGCGCCATGATGCGGGCGGCCTGCGCGAGGGTCGCGTTTACGTGCACGGTCAGCGCCGGCGATGTCATCAGCTCCTCGGCGGTCACGGCACCGGCCTTGGCGAGATCGGAGAATCGCCGCAGCTGTGTGGAGCCATCGGGGTCGGCGTCGCGGAACTCCTCCTTGTACAGCAGGTCGGCCTCGGAGACGACGCCGACCACCCGGCCCTCGCCCTCCAGAACGGGAAGGGCACTGACATTCCACTCTTCCATCAGCTGCACGATCTCCTTGAAGTCGGCCCTGCGACCGATGGAGGCGACGGTGCGGGTCATCACGTCGCTCACGATGTGCGGGCTGCCGTGCACGGTGACTCCTTGGTCGGTTCCGACGATTCCATCGTGGTCGGGTCAGCGAGAGTTGCCGCTGCCGTAGGGCGCGTACACATCCAGCAAGCGGGTCCTCGCTGACCGCAGCCGGCGGGCGACGATGTCTCCCACCCACTGGGTCACGGCCATTCCCAGCACGGGGTCGGCCCGGCACATGACCCGTACCGCCTCGGCGTCGAACTCGTACGCGCGCACCGGACTCGTCGTCTCGGCGCCCAGACACCAGGCGTGCGGCCCGAACAGCCAGGACCAGCCCACGAGTTCGTTGTGCCCGAGTGCCTCGATGACGGCTGCTCGGCGACCGGGCACGTGCATGCCGAGGGCGATGGTGCCGGTACGGATGATCCAGAACCGGTCGGCGCGCCCACCCTCCTTGAAGAGGCGGGTTCCCTGCGGGAACGACACCTCGCGGGCGAGGCCCATCAGCCGCTCTCGGTGCTCGACCGGCAACGCCCGCAGCATGGTGGAAATGGGAAAAGCGTTCATGGCCCTGCCTCTTCCTGGAGCGCGACCCTGCCGACTCCAATCTCTTCCCGTCCCCCCTCTTCCGCCATGGGCCATCCGGCCCCCAGGCCGGGCCGCATGGCATGGCTCGGTCGGTGAGGCTCTTGGCGTGGGCTCCGTCGCCGCGGTGCTCGACTTATAGCGGTGGTCGCAACACCCCAGTTCATAGGGGTGTGGATCCATTTCTCCAGGCCGCACAACATCACGTCGTGCAGGCTCATCACGCCGTCGCGGATGCGCTGTGGCGCTACGCCACCACCCCGGTTGCCAAGCGGTGTGCCCCTCGAAGCGACGCACGTCACCATGGGGCTGCTGCGGCTGGGTCGGGGAACCCATCTGTTCGGCTTCGCCGGCCACCGGTTCGACGGCAAGTGTGTCCTTGACGGCAGCGCGCTGGTCAAGGGTGTTGCGGCGACTCCACCACCCGGGGAGAGCGGCGCACGGCAGGGGCCCAGGGGCTTCTACTTCGAGCGGCCCGGACGGCTGAAGCCAGAGCCGGGAGTGTCAGTGGTTGAGCGGACTGAAGGCGACAAAGGCACTCCGATCGTGCCGACGGGTTACCCCGAAGATCCGATCGGCACCGTAGTCATGATCACAGCCAACTGCGGGGTGATGGTCAAGTTTCCGATGGCCGCCGCCTGTTCCAACAGGGACCAGCCGTACCGTCTTCGCACTGACCAGCGGCGCACGGCTGCCAGGTGCGCCCCTCGGCCAGGTCCTGGGCGATGAAGTATCTGAAGCGTCGCCGGTACGGAAGGCGAGCATGCCAGGGCCACGATCAAGGGCGGGCGCCTGCTGAAGAAGCGCGGATCAAGTTGTTGCTGGAGTGGGCGAGGTAGCGTTCCAGTAGCTGTTCGGCCTGGGCCGTGTCGCCTTTCTCCAGCGTCTCCAGCAGGGCGCGGTTGCGTTCCAGGTACGGGGAGTGCAGGGCCTCGGGGTCTGTCAACGCATGGAAGGCCAGGCGGAGTTCGGCCAGGACCGTGCGCATGCATTCGTCAATGCGGGGGCTGCCGGCCAGGGCGACGAGCTCGCGGTGGAAGTGGAAGTTCGCCGTGCCGAGCGCGTCCCAGTCTTGCGCCGCGGTGGCCCGTTCGCCGTCGGTGACGGCCTCCGCCAGGCCGTCGAGGCCGTAGGGCGGCTGCCCGAGGGAGCGGACGACGGCGCACTCCACCAGGAGTCGCACGCGGTAGATGTCGGTGACGTCCGCGGCGCTGGGTCTGCGTACGAAGACGCCCCGGTTGAGTTCGTGGACCAGCAGTCGTTCATGGGTCAGCAGGCGGAAGGCTTCCCGCAGGGTGTTGCGGGAGACATCGAGGGCCGTGCAGATCTCGTCCTCGGACAGTTTCGCGCCAGGCTTGAACTGGCCCTCGCCGATGCGTATCCGCAGCAGATCCGCCACCCGTTCGGAGATGCTCGACCGTCCCAACAGGTATTTGTCGTCTGCCAGTTGATCCGCTTGGCGGCTCATGGATGCTCCTTCCTCAGACCTCAGGATGACTGTATGACACCCCTCGGAGAGGAACAATGACGCATCCTCTTGTCGGATTGTTCACCAATCCTCTACGGTGACGATGCATCAACTCGCGGCCCCATCAAGCCCCTTGAGAGGTGCAAGGCCATGAGCATGAGTTCTCCCTCGCCGGACAAGGCCACCTCCACGGGCAGGTCCCCCTCCCCGGACGAGACCGCCGCCCCGGACCAGGCCGTCACAGCGGATCAGCGGAGTCCATTGCCGCGGGAAGCGGGGCCGACGCCGGACGGCGGCCGCCGGTTCGCCTGGTTCCACGAGCTCGGCCCTGACGGGCGGCGTGCGTTCTTCGGCGCGTACGGCGGCTACGGCCTGGACTCGTACGACTTCTACGTGCTGCCACTGAGCCTGGCCGCCATCGGCGTCTACTTCGGGCTCGACAACGGCCAGACCGGCCTGTTGGCCACGGTGACTCTGCTGATGTCCGCCGTGGGCGGTGCGCTGGCCGGAGTGCTCGCCGACCGGGTCGGCCGGGTACGCGCGCTGATGTGGACGGTGAGTGTGTACGCCGTGTTCACGGTCGCCTGTGGTTTCGCGCCCAACTTCGGCACCCTGCTGGTCTTCCGGGCCTTGCAGGGGGTCGGGTTCGGCGGGGAGTGGGCGGTCGGCGCGGTCCTGGTGGCCGAGTACGCCGCGAGCCGTCACCGCGGACGCACGCTCGGCTGGATCCAGTCGGCCTGGGCCGTCGGCTGGGGCCTGGCGGTCGTCACCTACACGGTGGTGTACAACCTGGTCGACGATGACATCGCATGGCGGGTGCTGTTCTTCACCGGCGCACTGCCCGCACTGCTCGTGTTCTACGTCCGGCGCAACGTGAAGGACGCGCCTGCCGCGACCGAACGGTTGAAGGCGGCAGGACGCTCGCACTCGTTCCTGGACATCTTCCGGGGCCAGTTGCTGCGTACGACCCTGCTGGCCGGCCTGCTGTCCACCGGCGTACAGGGCGGCTACTACACCCTGGCGACCTGGATTCCCAAGTACCTCAGCGACGAGCGGGGCCTGTCGGTCACCGGTGTCGGGGGATTCCTCGTCGTGCAGATCATCGGTGCGTTTTGTGGCTACGTGACAGGCGCCCACCTGGCCGACCGGCTTGGACGCCGACTCACCATCCAGACCTTCGCCGTTCTGTCGGCCCTGTGCGTCCTGAGCTACTCCCAGGTCCCCGCCGACTGGGACGAGATATCCCTGCTGCTCGGCTTCCCGCTCGGGTTCTGCATGTCGGCGATCTTCTCCAGCTTCGGCTCCTTCCTCGCCGAGCTCTACCCCACCGAAGTGCGCGGCACCGGACAGGGGTTCACGTACAACACCGGCAGGGCCGTCGGAGCCGTCTTCCCCACCCTCGTCGGATTCCTCTCCGACAGCTGGGGCGTGGGCGGCGCGCTCGGCTTCGCCGCCGCAGGCTACGCGCTGGCCTATGTCTCACTGCTGGGGCTTCCCGAAACCCGCGGCATCGAGCTGCGCTGAGCCAGGCCACCCAACCGCTCCGGGGCGCGCTCGGCCGGACCGAGCCGTACCGCGACCGGCATCGCATCACTCATGGAGGAGAGCTGGAGGCTCGCCATGAACCAATCCGTACCTCCGAACAGGCACCAGCCCACGCCCGGGCACGCAGACCGACCACTGCATGAGAACAGGTTCCCGGCCTTTCCCAGTTCACGTGATTTCCTGCCTGCCTTCAGGAAGGCGGTGGTCCCTCCCCGGGCTGAGTGGAAGAGCCTGCGGGACAAGGTGCTGCCGGCGATGCTCCTGAACACGGGGGACGAGAGCTTCTCGGACGAGCTCCTGGACAAGTTCGCCTTCGTCCTGGGACCGCAGGAGCAGGAGAAGCTGGTCCCCTACGCCAGGCTGCGCCGTCCGGATGCTCCCGCGCCCGATCAGCCACAGCAGCGATTCCTGACGCTGCAGGCGGGCGAGGGCCTGCACGGTGCGAGTCCGCCCAAGGTCGGGGAACTGCGGCTGCGGACCTTCCAGTTGATGAAAGACCTCGTACAGCGGGCCCAGTCGGAGCCCGACGCCCTCGACGAGAAGGCTCTGCGCGACCACATCTACACGCTGCGGTCCGCCAGCGGGCTGCTGGGCGCGCTGACGAGGGTGAGCTGCGCGGAATCTGCGCCGGTGGCGGGTTGGGTCGACAAGTTCTGGCCTGCGGTCGGTGAACCGTTGTTCCACACCTTCCCACGATGGTGCTGGGCGGCCTGGTGGAGTCGGCGGCTCATCAGGTCCAAGCGCAGTTGGTTCGTGTCCTGGCGGGGCATCGATCCCTCGGGCCGGTTCTTCGAGCGCATGAGCAACCTGCTGACGCTGCGGGGCGGCGGCCCCGAGGGGCAGCTCGAGACACGTGAGGAGTTGCTGTTCCGCGCCCTGCTGGCAGATCTCGACCGCGCCCGGCCAGGGTGGTTCGGCGCCTGGGCGCGCCGCCGCAGGGCCCGTCGTGTCGTCCTGTTCGGCCTGCCGCAGGCGGGCACGCCCGAGGCGCTGCTCACGCGACGGTTCCTCAGTACGTACCTGAAGGTCGCCGACGAAGCGGGGAGCGCCTCTCTGCTGCTGGTCGGCGTGGGACAGGCCGCGGCCTACGCGCAAGAAGGCTGGCCCACCTGCCGGAACCTGAACGAGGCGGCGGACAAGCTGGTCCCGGCCGCCGCCGGTAAGGGTGCTCCACCCCCGCTGCTGGTGTCGGCACAGCAGCCGACCTTCGCCGATGGGGAGGCCGACCAGGGAGAACGTCTCCATCCGGCTCCGGTGAAGAAGTTCCGCTGGGGGCCGCGGACGGAGCTGACCGGCGAACTGGCGATCGGCAGCGTGATACTCGCCCTGCTGTCCACGGCCGTGTACTGCTCGGTCGCTCCGGCAGCACCCCAGCACTGCCTGGACGGAGAGATCGTGCAGGGGCGGGCCGCCCCCGGCGTGGCTCCCGGTGCGACGGACGAGGGCACGACACCTCAGGAACAGTACGAGGAGGTCCTCGGCGCCATCAAGGAGCTCAACGCCAAGGCGCTGACCGCCGAGAAGAAGTTCCACAAGCCGGTACGCCGGGTGGTCTACCTGGGGGCGGGAGTGGATCCCGACCCGGACGAGGTGGTCATGAACGGCATGATCCCCGAACTGCGCGGCATTCTCCTGGCGCAGGAGGAGCTGAACCGTCTGGCTTCGCAGGACGAGGACCGAGTGCGGCTGTATGTCGAGGTCCGGGACACCGGAAGGAAGTTCAAGCACGTCGTCCGGCATGCGAGGGATGTGGTCCGGGACGCCGAGGCGAACAAGGAGCGCCAGGACAGCCGGACGGTCATCGGCGTGATCGGGTTCAGGGAGAGCCGGCAGCTGACCAAGGAGGCCGCGCGGATCCTCAGCAACGGGAAGGTTCCGGTGATCGGCACGACGGCCACGGCGGTCGCCATGCAGCAGGCCGGTGAGTACTACCGGCCGATGTCCCCGGACAACAGCCGTGAGACGGCCATTGCCGCGCGGTTCGCGCGGCACGGGAACATCATCGAGACGGAGCCGGGGCGCTGCGAGAGCTCCACGCGCGCCCTGGTCGTGAAGGACCCCAATGATCTCTACACCCGCGAACTGGGCGGGAAGTTCGTACAGAAATTCGGTGCGGGCACCGAGACGTGGGAGTTCCCCGGCGGGCGAGGCACGGACGTCTCCGCCCAGGACACGGCCCAGCACGTGTGCGACGTCGTCAAGGAGGACCGCCGCACGGTCGTCTACTGGGCCTCCCGCGTCGAGAGTTTCACCAAGTTCGTCAACGCCTATGGACCCGACGGCGGTTGTGCCGGGATACCGCTGACGGTGATCGGCAGCAACGAACTCACCAATGCCGCACTCGGCGGCCAGTACCTGGACAAGGAGTGGCTGCGGCTCTACCACACGGTCCATGTGCTGCCCGACGGGCATGCGGACGGGAACGGCCAGGCCAAGGAGTTCATCACGCGCTACATCCGCCGGTACACGGACCGCGATCCCTGGATCAACGACGGGCATGTGGCACTGGCGCACGATGCGCTCAAGGTGCTGTCCTCGGCGGCGGACAGGGAGTACACGAGTGTGGACTCGGTGGACGCCGAGGGGGTCAAGTCCAAGCTTGACGAGGGAATTCGCTTTGAGGGCGTCAGCGGGGAGATCAGGATTCCGGAGCGTCGCGGCTCCAAACCGCCTTTGAACAAGGCGCTCGTGATGCTCAACCACACGGCGCAGGGCCAGAGGCTGGTTCTCCACTGCGGCGCGTTCAAGCAGAACGACGGTGGTCCTGTGGACCGTTGGGGCCCCGATGGGAAGTACAAGTGCCCCCAGGACAAGAAGTGACGCAACGGGCCGGGGGACCGGATCGCGGCCTTCTGGTCATGAGGCGAGGGCGAGGTTGTGCATGTGGGCGACGGCCTGGACGGCGTGATGAAGGCCCTCGCCGTGTCGTCGTCCTCCTGGCCCTGAGTGGGCACCCGCGGTGGTGCCTGGCACCGGACGCGCCGCGGCGATCACCCAGCGGGTGTCGGCGTCCACGATGACCTGCACGTCCTCCGCGACCCGGCCCCGCTCAGCAGGAGTGCTGCCCCGGCCCCTGCACGAGATCCAGACGCACAACCGGCTCGACCAGCAGACCGAGCAAGGGCAGGACCGGGCCTGCGTAGAGCACGACTTCGCCCGGATGAAGACCTGGCAGATCCTCCGCGACTGCATACGAGACCAGAGAGGTCCAAGGGAGGCGGCTGCCTACCTCGCCGACTCGGAGGATCCTCAGTCGAGACAGAACTCGTTGCCCTCAATGTCCTGCATCACAATGCAGGACTCGTTCTCGCCATCGGCACGCATCGTTCGCACATGTACCGCGCCAAGCGAGACCAGCCGTGCGCATTCGGCTTCAAGCGTGGCCAGGCGCTCCTCACCCACGAGTCCGATACCGGCCCGCACGTCAAGATGCAGCCGGTTCTTGACGACCTTCCCTTCGGGAACGCGCTGGAAAAGCAGGCGCGGGCCCACCCCCGAGGGGTCACTGCACGCGAAGTAGATCACCTGATCCTCAGGCGGTAGTGAGCGGTGGAAATCCTCCCAAGTGGCGAATCCCGTCGGGATCGGAGGTACGACGTACCCCAGCACCTCGCACCAGAAGCCGGCGAGACGCGCAGGTTCCGCGCAATCGAAGGTCACTTGGAGTTGCTTGATCGTTGACATCGGCGCACGGTAACAGGGGCCCTGCTCATATCCCCGGGCGGGTGGGTCCGCACGTCGTCGGGAGGGCGGCCCCTGCCATCCGCTGGGGTGCCTGGCAGGGGATCACTCCTGTGCGTCGGGCGGCGGATCGATCGCTGCCCTCAGTTCCTCCTCGGACGCCTCCCGCAGCTCGATCGTGTCCCCCTCCAGATTTCGCAGGACGATGGTGACCGGCCGCGGAGGCACCGGAGGGCTCGGCGGCCATAGTGCTGCCTTGATGGCGAGCAGCCCGGCGACGATGCTGGCAACGTTGCCCGACATCTCCAGCACCTGAGCGCCGACGCTCCGTATCAACGGCGGCGAGGTTACCTCGATGTCAGCCAACCCGGTGTTGAGGAGGGCGGTGATCTCCTCGTCCGCCCCGTAGATGTGTGCTTCGACGATGGTGCGTCGCGTCACGAGGTCTCCTGGTCTGGAGCGCCGATGTAGCAGAACAAGCCTTGGTGAAACACGGTGGGTTCTTGCGTCGAAGGCAGCGTTCGCCGCGCGGCGAAGAACGCCGCCCCGGGCGGCATGCCGTCGTTGATGGCCGCATACATAGTGGACAGCAGAGAAAAGCAGAGATCGTTGGAAGCGCTCCAACGGCTTCCGATCACGGCCGAGGCGCCGGCGCGGAGGAACGCGCCAGGCAGCCCTGTGAACCCGAAGTTCATCGGCGGCTTGGGGGCGGCCGACGAACAGGCGAACAAGCTCACCACCGGGGCCCCGGGCATATGGATCTCGTCGAGGTCCTCACCGGTCAACTGGTACCGCTGATCACCCGGTTTCGCCTCCTGCAGGCCCTGGTCGTCGAAGTGCAGGACGTCCATGGCCTTCTTGCTGAGCAGCAGTGCCGATCTGCTCGGCTGGAGAATGTCGAACCTGCCGTGGCAGGAAAAATGCACTAGGGAGTAGTCCTTCGACAGCTCGGTGAGGATCTCCCGCTTGGCGCAATCAGCAGTGTGCATGACGGTCACATCCAACCCGGTCAACTCGCGCATCCGCGCGATGTCTCGATCCGTGTCCAGGTCAGCGCCGTCATATGCGACGAACAGCACCCGAGGCCGCTCCCGGCGTTGCCAGGCCCGGCAGGGCAGCCCGCTCGCTGCCGAAGGCACGAAGCACACGCCGTACCGGTCGCCCAGCACCTGCGCCGGTGTCGTGGGATCCGGCCACGGCAGCGCTTCGAAGGGGAAGTGGTTGAACCTGCCATCGTCACAGATCCCGACAGAGCGCAGACGCGACCCACCCAGTAACTCCCGAAGGGGCTCCACTAAGAGCGGCGCCACCCGGGCAAAGGCCGCCGCCATGCGAACTCGGGCTCCAGTTGTCTCGGCAATTCCCGAATCCAATGACAAGAGATAGTTCTCTGCGTCGGCGGACGTGGTGCCACCAAATGCCGCGAACGCCTCGGCGATCACGTCATTCTCGACCTCACGCCGCACCCCGCGGGTGGTCACCGTGCCGCCTTCACCGAGCGTCCGTAGCAGCAGCACCGTCGTGCTGCCGTGACCCAGAATCTGCAGCAGGCCAACCCCAGCCCGACCATCGTCAAGCGCCCAGTCCGACTCCGGCGCCCTAACGCTGCCCGCTGCGGCGCCGCCCTCACCGAGGGCTCCTCCGATCAGCGACATCAGGATGCCCAGCCCTTCGAAGCCGGCGCCCCGGTGATCCACCCTGTGCGGCGGATCACCGAACATGTCGTGACCTGGTAGTTCCTCCATCGTGCGCCACGCGTCGTCGTACCGTCCGGTGCAGGCGTACGCCACAGCCAACGCTTCAGCAGCCTGACGGTGCTGAATTGCGAGCCGCACAGTGCGAAAATGCCCGCGATTCATCGCGATCTCCCGCAGCGTCGACTCCAGCACGACGATTGCGGCATCCCAGCGCTGTGCGTACAGGTGTGCCTCGGCACTGTCCATTTGAGCCCAAAAGTGCGCAACAACCTGTAGTCGGCCCGGCATCAGAAGCCGTCCTTGCCACACGATCGGGCCATCTGTGCGTTGACCCGTTCCTGGCTCGCGACGATCGACTCTCGGATGGCGATGGGCAGGCCCGGCCTCGCGAGCGCCTCGTCGTAGTACTGCCGAGCCTCAACCAGCGACTCCCAACTTGAGCTCGTGGCGCAGAGATCACCCATCAGGTGCCAGACCCGCGCCGGCGCGTCCGCCGCGTCCCGGTCGTCGATCCCTTTACCGCGCACAACGAGGGAATGTTCCGCCGCGCTTAGCCCGATGATGCGCAGCAGATCACCGTCCCCGGTCGCGGCAAGGACAAGCGGCTGTTTGATCGCGAGGAGGCTGTAGGCCGCGCGCGCGACGTTGAGAGTAATCCGCGCCTCCGCTAGCTTCCCCCGGACCATCGCCGCCGCATCCAAGTAGAGCCGCAGCGCGGTCCATCCGGCAGTGACGTCTGTCGTCGACTTGTAGCTTTCCCGAAGTGCCGTCGCTTCGAAGTTCATCAGGGCCACGCGGTCCTGATCAGTTCCCGCCACCGCGCGCAAACGGGAGGCAAACAGCGCTATGGCGACCAGGTGACGCTCGGCTCCAGGCAGGTCAAGGACCAATTCCATCTCCGCCGCAAGCCGACCCAAATCCGCCGCAGAGTCGGCATTCCACCGGTGGATGGCCTTGGAAACCCCACCGCTGGAGGGGGTGCTGAAGAACAGATCCGGGATGCGCCGACCGGGCTTGGCCGACCAGAACATGCTCTTACGGGAGAGACATCGCGGGCAACGCCCGGGCCGGTCCCACGGATTGATGAAGTTCGTGTACTCCGCGCTGCAGTCCCGGCACAGAAACCCCGCCCTCGGCCGCAGCCGAATTGGGTCGAGAGCAGCGGATGGAGCACACGGGCAGGCGAACCCTCCGGGTGGGTCACTCCATAGGCTGGGGTTGACCCGCCAATGCCGCGTGCAAGCCGGACAGGAGTAGTAGAGCTGAGCGTCCGGCGCGAGGTTGGTGAGCACCTCAGGTTGGTAGTAGGAGTCCGGAAGGCGGGTGGAGTACCACTCAGGTGCGGCTTCGGCGACCACCGGAAGCTGCCCCACACTGAATGCCGCCTCACCCCAACGCTTACGGCCGCCCATCAGCGCCGCACCAGGTGGGTCAGCCGAGAGAGCCCGGCTGCAAGGAGGAATAAGGTGCACATCGCCCTGTCCTGCCAATGGTCGCATCACTACTTGTGTTATAGCGCTTACATGCTGTCGAGCACAGGTGAATCCGTGATCTGATGCCGCCGACTACCACCTCACCCAAGCCCTCCGGCGGCAGGCTTTCGTCGTTGAACATCGCCGTCCCCCTCGCCTAGCCCCGACTCCCCGGGGCGGCGGCTCCCTACTCCTCGCGCACTTCCACTCGGAAGGCTCGAAGCTGCCGTCCCCACGGCCTGCGCGAACTCACAGGTCACCAGCGTTCGGGGACTGACGGAAGGGGCAGGTAAGGCCACAGACTCGGACCCACAGGTCCTGCCCCGCTCGGTGGTCCATGGCGCGGAACTCACCCTGTCCCTGCCCGTGGCGATGAGTGTCGCCTCCGGTCTCAACGCGCTCGCCCACTGCGTGGACTCGGTCTGCCGGACGTCGTCGCCGACCCGGCCGCCCTGCCGGGACGCGAGCAGGTGGTGTACGAGGCCTACTGGCGCGCCAAGTCGACTTCCGAGGCCCCTGAGGTGAGTAGATATTTTGACATAGGTATGCCTCTATACCTAGAGTGCTGGTCATGACCCGGCCCAGCGCGTCCGCCCAGGACATCGACCACGTAGCCACTGTGCTCGTGTCGTGCCTGCCTGCGCTGGCCCGCTCCATGGAGCGGCAGATCGGTCCGCACACGCAGACCCCCAAGCCGCCCGAGGCGCAGATCGCACTGCTCCGTCACGTCGAGGCCAACGACGGGGTCACGGTGCGCAAGGCGGCAGAGGCCCTGCTGATGAAGCCGAACAACGTGAGCGCGCTGGTGACCCAGCTGACCCAGCAGGGTCTGCTGGAGCGTCGGCCGGACTCCGCCGACAAGCGCGTCGCGCACCTGCACCTCACCTCGACCTCGCGGCAGGAGCTCGCCGAGGTCCAGGACCTGATGAGCGGCTTGGTCGTCCGGGCGCTGCGGACCATGACCGATGGCGAACTGGATGCCCTCGGCTCGGCGCTGGGCGCGCTGGAAGCGCTGAACGAGCGCCTTCCCCACGCCACTCACTGACACGCGTACAGGACTGCCCTTCCGGACTCCTCGTGGCCCGCCACGCGCGTACTCGTACGAACCGTACGGGCCTTTCCGCACGTGTCGACGGGGTGGCATCTCCCTTTCTCGTATCCGGACACCCAGGTCCGGTCCCGGACAACCGCTCCGTCATGCGCGGACGCGCGCTCCCGTCCGCGTCTCCACGTTCGTTTTCTCACGAAGGACAGACACCTTCATGCCCTCCGACGTCCTGAATCCCTCGGCTCCACCTGCCCGTTCGGGCCAGGTGGACGAGCCGCGCGGCCGACGCGCCAACCCCTGGCTGACTCTGCTCGCCGTCGCCTTCGGCCTCTTCATGGTCGGCCTCGACGGCTCGGTCGTCGCGATCGCCAACCCGGAGATCGGCCGAGACCTGAATGCCTCCACAGCCGACCTCCAGTGGGTCACCAACTCCTACTTGCTCGCCCTCGCCGCGGCTCTGATCCTCGGCGGCAAGCTCGGCGACCGTTTCGGCCGCCGCACCTTCTACCTGGTCGGAGTCGCGGGCTTCACCGTTGCCTCCGTGGCCATCGGCCTGGCCGGATCCATCGAAGGGGTCATTGCCTTCCGCGCGCTCCAGGGCTTCTTCGGCGCGCTGCTGATGCCCAACACCCTGGGCCTGCTCCGTGCCGTGTTCCCGCCCAAGAAGTTCGGCATGGCGGTTGGCGTCTGGGCCATGGTGTCCTCCGTCTCCACCGCGCTCGGCCCCATCGTGGGCGGCCTGCTCATCGAGCACGTCAACTGGGAGTCGGTCTTCTACATCAACGCACCCATCGGCGTCATCGCGCTCGTCTTCAGCATCGCCGTGCTGCCGCAGAGCAAGAACACCGCTGCCGCCCAGGAGAAGTTCGACGTCCCCGGCGTCGTACTGCTCGCACTCGGCCTCCTCGCCGTCGTCTTCGGCGTCGTCAAGGGCGAGACGTGGGGCTGGACTTCGGGCGGCACCCTGGGTGCCATCGTCGGAGGCGTGGTGATCCTGCTGCTGTTCGGCTGGTACGAGACCCGGGTGGCGCACCCGCTGCTGCCGATGCGCCTCTTCCGCAATCCGGCGCTGACCATCGGCACCGTCATCACAGCGCTGAACTTCTTCGTCCTGCTCGGAACGATCTTCTTCGTGATGCTGTACTTGCAGAGCGTGCACGGCTTCTCCCCGGTCGAGGCCGGCGTGCGCACCCTGCCGTTGAGCCTCGCGTCGGTCGTGGCCTCACCGCTGGGCGCCGCGCTCACCGACAGGTTCGGCCCCCGGCTGACGATGCCGCTGGGCATGGTGCTCCAGGCGGGCGCCTGCTTCGCGATGCTCGGGTGGGGTGCGGACTCTTCGTACGCCGCGATGTGGCCCCCGTTCATCGCGCTCGGGCTGGGTGTCGGCATGGTGATGGCGTCGTCCTCCGACGCGATCGTCGGTAACGCACCGGTCAAGGACGGCGGTGTCGCCGGCGGCCTTCAGGCGACCGCGTTGCAGGTCGGCGGTGCGCTGGGCACCTCCGTCCTGGTGTCTCTGATCAGCAGCCGCGTCGGCTCGACGCTGACCGGCGAGCTGACCTCGTCCGGGGTGCCGGCCGACGCGGCCCACGGACTGAGCGAGGCGAAGGACGCCGTGGCGATGGGCGTCGCACCGGTCACCGGTGAGATGCCTGCGCAGCTCAAGTCCGCCGTAGTCGAGGGAAGCCACCAGGCGTTCATGAACGGCGTACACACCGCCGTGCTCGTCTCGGGCGTGCTGTGCGTGCTGGGCGCTCTGCTCGCGGTGGTCGGCGTACGGCGCAATCCCGAGGCGGCCCGTCACTGAGGGCAGGACGGGCCGGCCCCGGCCGAGGTGAGCGCGGTAGCTGTGAGGGACAGGTACTCCTCACGTTCGGCCGGGCCTTCCAGTGGGTCCCGCGACGCGATCGGGCGTTGCGGGACCCACTTCTCGTACGTGAGGGGTCAGGCCGGACGATGCGTCAAATTGTCAACGGTCGTGCGGAACTCCCCGTGTGTGAGGTCCAGGGAGATGCTTGACGGGTTGGTCTCGGGACTTCCTTCGGCAGAGCGACCTGACGCCCCTCACGATGACCGTCCCCCTCGTGATGCGCGGGTTCGGCCTCGGCACGATTGGCGGGCCGCTCGCCGACATGTGGGCCTTGATGTCGTGCCTGCCCAGACGCGTGAACAGCCAGACCAGCTGAGCCCCTAAGTCGGCGCCGGCCTTGAGATGGAGAGGGAAGGCCGGAGGGCCGCCCACGGTCGCATCCAGGGCGCGCGCAAGACCCTCGTAAGTACGAGCGACATCAAGCGCACTGATATTGAGCATGCGGAACCAGCCCAAACGGCTCCCAGAGTCAGCTCGAAACGACACCTGTGGACACTGGCTCAGTCATGGGGCCGACCGGCGCGCCGGTCGGCCCCGCACCGCTGTTCAATGCCGGTGCTCTGGTGGCTCAGTGGTCGGAATAGCTGAAGTCGCCCACGGTCCAGGCGTTGATGTCCTCGATCGCGACGCGGTACATCCCGCCGGTTTCGGGGATCCCCACCGTGCCCTGCAGGATTCGGGCGACGTGGAAGTGTAGATGTGTGGGCGGCCCGTTCTTCTCGGTGGCGGTATCGAAGATGACGGAGAACTCTCCCAGGTGGGTGGAGTCCGTCAGGACCTCTGAGACACGCTGACGCCACACTGTTTCGGGAGCCAGTCGACCGGTGATGACAGCGCCATCGGTGACGACGGTCAGGGACATCTGATTGCTCTGCCCGGACTCCACCAGGGCGGCGATGGCCACGAGCAGCTCATCATGCTTCGACATGAGGCGAATTGTATTCGCCGGTGCTCCAGCTGATACGGCGGTGGGGCTACCCGGCGAGACGCGCGCTCACGGTCTTGCCGCCGGAGGCTCGGCGGGTGACGGTGGGCCGGCCGAAGCCTCCGGTGTCGCCGTCCAGGTCGGGGGTGCGCGGGCGTGGTGCGTGCGGGCTGCGGTCACGTACGGCCATCTCGACGGTGTCCGGGTGTGTGGTCAGGTTCAGGGTGCAGGTGCCGTCGCCGTGGCGCAGCGCGTTGGTGACGAGTTGCGAGACGGCCAGGTTCACGGTGTCGGCGGCCTTGGCCGCCATTGCCGGTACGAGCCTCCCGAGGGAATCCCGGGCGCTCTCGCGTGCGTCGGCGACGGGTGTCGCGCAGGGGACGGGTGCGACGTTGACGCTCCGGTGCTTGTGCCCCGGCCTGTGGCCCGTTATTCCGGCGGTGACGGTCTTCGCGTCTGCCCTCGTCGGCGTCGAGGTCGATTACCTCACTGTCGAACACGCGGAAATCTGTGACGGCGGGAGTAGACATTGGGTGGTGGTGTGGTTATGGTTTCTCTCGTAGCCAGAAAGACAGCAGGGCCCGGCAGGGATGAACTGCCGGGCAGCAGTACCCGCTGGTGCAGTACCTGTAAGTGCAGTTCGCAGTAATCAGCAGTGAAGGCAAGTGAGCAGCACCTCGGTGAAGGCGTCGGCTGCGGGCGCGCGCGCCGGGAGGTTCGGCAGTGGGATTCTAAGCCAGAGCAGACGCAGGAGAGGCGACGGGGCTGGCTGCCGAAGAGTGGCGCTGTCGCAGGCCACCAGTAGTTCGTATCACCAGCAGTACGCAGTAGGGCAGTACCAGCAGTACGCAGTCCCCTTCGGTATGTAGTTGATCAAGAGGGAAGAACGGAGGAGCTTCGCGCCATCAGGATCGCCCGGGCGGAGTGTTGAGTCCGGGTACCGCAGGACATCGATAGTGAGGTGGTCTCCGGTCAAGCAACCGCGATCCCCGCAACCCCGACAACTTCCAGGTCGGGCCAGCGGAAACAGAAAGCCGGCGCAGCACTAGGGCCGGCAGATGGTGTAGCAGTTTCCTTCGGGGCCCGGGTGCCAGTACGGCACCCGGGCCCCTCCACGCGTTCCACAAAGAGGTGCAGATGACAGCAGACGACACGTTCGGCCGTCTCGATGACGACGACTACCCCGCCTACACCATGGGCCGGGCCGCCGAGATACTCGGCACCACACAAGGCTTCCTGCGCGCCATCGGCGAAGCCCGCCTCATCACCCCGCTGCGCTCCGCGGGCGGACACCGCCGCTACTCCCGCTACCAACTACGCATCGCCGCCCGCGCCCGACAACTCGTCGACCAGGGCACCCCCATCGAGGCCGCCTGCCGCATCGTCATCCTCGAAGACCAACTCGAAGAAGCCCAACGCATCAACGCCGAAGAGCGCAGTGCTGGATCATCCAGTCCGCCGACCGCAGCGTGATCGTACGTGCCCGTCGGCATGGGCGGGCATCGCACGCACAGTCCCGGTGTGCGGCGTGATCGTACGTGTCGTACGTGTCGTGCGTCGGCGTCAAACGTCTGAGCCAACTGTCGTGGTTCGGAGTTCCCATGGCCTGCGCTCTCGTGCCCGGCGTCGCCAGGACCTGAGGTGTACAGCGTCAGGGCCGTGCGGCATTGACTGCGCGGCCCTGTTCTATTGAGGGGTGGGGCCGGTGCGACCTCGGCCGGGGACGTGCGCCTCGTGCCGCACACTCGAGCACCGTAAGCCTTGCGCGGCCTGTTGGAGGAGAAGGCGTTCAGATGCTTGTCCAGGCGCCGAGGAAGGCTTTCCGTCCTGCCGGATCGTGAGACCTGTGGTCTGCCCGCAGGACGTGCCAGGTGGTGAGCGCGAGATCGCGGAGCCACAGTTCCCTGATGGCTTGTGCCTTGGGGGCGGGGCATCTCGTCGACGGCCGAGAGGGTCTGTCGGGCCAGCGCGATCCCTCTCCTGCCAGGGAACGCAGCACGGCGGTCAGCAGCCCCAGGAGGCGGCCGGTGGCCGCATACACGTCGGAGTGGGCGGCTGCGACGACGGCGATGCCGGTTATGCGCTCCATATCGAGGTCGTCGGCTTCCCGTTGCGGGAGTCAGACTCAGTTGGTGTTCCCACTGGTCGGTGAGGGGGTCGGTCAGGTGGAGGCTGACCTCAGGAAGCAGCGGCGATCCTTGCGCGCAGGGGAGTGGGGGGATTCCACTCGGGAGCTCTGATCGTTCCCATGAGCAGTCGTACGTGCTCGAGGGCGCCGCGATCGAGGCGTATGCCGGCGACGCAGCTGGTCTCGCGGTACTTCGTTGACAGTTCTGGATACGTCTTGACCGTGATCAGTATTCGCGCGCGCTCCCACGCTCCTGCCATACCCCACCCCCGGTCCGTTGCGTCTGGACCAGATTGGAAGTGAGGTGGTGGGCACGCGCAAAGGCGCGGCCGTGTAGGGGAGTTGAAGTCAGGCCAAGGGGCTGACGGGTAGTGACGTGCGCTTGCGCAGGGTCTCTAGGACGACGTGTCGGTGGCAGCGCTGTTGGTCTCTCTCGAAGCACAGCACCGCCACTCGGGCCTGGCCTGCGTGTTCCGCGAGTTCACCGAGGTCGGCTTGCGCCGCTTCGGAGTGCAGCAGGCTGCGGAAGCGGGCTCGGCCCTCGCTGGTGCGTCCTTCCCCGAAGGGGGCACGGTTGTCCTTGGCGGGGCAGGCGGACGTCGGCGACCATGCTGATCTGCGCGTCTTGCAGGGAGGCGACGTAGGAATCGATGTCCCGCCCCTCATACCCGGCGGACCACAGACCGGCCTCTCGCCGCTGTGCCTGCCGGAATAGCTCATCGAGCGAGACACCGAGGACTTCGGCCAATGCTCCAACAGTGAAGAAACCTGGCTGAATTGCTCCCCCACCCTCAAGGCGCGCCAATTCGGCCGAGGGCACGCAGGCCCGGGCCGAGCCGTCTCATGGCCAATGCGGGCGTCGCCAACGCCACCCGCGATGGATGCCCCCGAGGTCAGATGCCGCGTCGTCGCACGGGTGATTCAGTCCTTCCCAGACCCCGCCCGAGGTCCGCTGCCCGCGCCGCCGGATGACTCGCCTCACCGACCGTCGGGACGAACTGCTGGTGAAGACGTTGCGGACCGGACCTGGGTCCGAGGATCTGTCAGTTCGCTGCGGGCCCGTGCACGTGGAGCGGCGCCGCCGTTCGGCGCGTGATGTCGTCGAGAGTGGTGCCGGGGGCGGTCTCGATGAGGGTGAGGCCGTCGGGGGTGACGTCGAGGACACCGAGGTCGGTGATGACGCGGTGGACGCAGCGTTCGCCGGTCAGGGGCAGGGTGCACTCGTCGAGGATCTTGGGGGTGCCGTCCTTGGCGGTGTGGTCCATCAGGACGATGACGCGGCGGGCGCCGTGGACGAGGTCCATGGCGCCGCCCATGCCTTTGACCATCTTGCCGGGGATCATCCAGTTGGCGAGGTCGCCGCGGGCGGAGACCTGCATGGCACCGAGGACGGCGGTGTCGATGTGGCTGCCGCGGATCATGCCGAAAGAGAGGGCGGAGTCGAAGAAGGCGGCGCCCGGCCGGACGGTCACCGTCTCCTTGCCGGCGTTGATCAGGTCGGGGTCGACTTCCGAGTCCGTGGGGTACGGGCCGGTGCCCAGGATGCCGTTCTCCGAGTGCAGGACGACATGGACGCCGGGCGGGAGGTGGCCGGGGATCAGGGTCGGCAGGCCGATGCCGAGATTGACGTACGAGCCGTCGGTGAGTTCGGCGGCGGCGCGGGCGGCCATCTGGTCGCGGGTCCAGGGCATCAGGAACGTACCGACTCTCGTGTCGAAGGCGTCGAAGGCGTGGAAGTCGTCCGGCGCTCGACTCGTTTGGCGGCGGCCTGTTCCGGGGTGAGGCGCACCATCCGCTGGACGAAGATCCCGGGGAGGTGGACGGCGTCGGGAGACAACTCGCCCGGTTCCACGAGTTCTTCGACCTCGGCAAGGGTGACGCGGCCGGCCATGGCGGCCAGGGGGTTGAAGTTGGCGGCTGCGCGGCGGAAGACGAGGTTGCCGTGGCGGTCTCCGCGCCAGGCGCGTACCAGGGCGTAATCGGTGGTGATGCCGTGCTCCAGGACGTGCGGGCGGTCGTGGAAGGTGCGGGTCTCCTTGGGCGGGGAGGCCACGGCGACGGTGCCGTCCGGGGCGTAGCGCCAGGGCAGGCCGCCGTCCGCCACCTGTGTGCCGACGCCGGCCGGGGTGTAGAAGGCAGGGATGCCGGCCCCGCCCGCGCGCAGGCGTTCGGCGAGGGTGCCCTGCGGGGTGAGTTCGACCTCCAGTTCTCCGGCGAGGTACTGGCGGGCGAACTCCTTGTTCTCGCCGACGTAGGAGCCGGTGACGCGGGCGATGCGTCCGGCGGAGAGCAGCACGCCCAGGCCGTGGTCTTCGACGCCGCAGTTGTTCGAGACGATCCTCAACTCGCCTGCCCCCTGGGCGTGGAGGGCGTCAATGAGGGTGGCGGGGATGCCGGAGAGGCCGAAGCCGCCGACGGCGAGGGAGGCGCCGTCGGGGATGTCGGCGACCGCCTCTGCGGCGCTGCCGATGACTTTGTCCACGGTGGTACGCGGTCCTTTCAGGGAGGGGGTGGGCCCGGAGTGAGGGCGGCCTTGCCCTCCGGGCGCTTCACGTGTCCGCTGCCGCTCGCAGGGCGTCGGAGATCGACTTGGCGCCGCCATGGGCGGTGTAGCCGCCGTCGACCGGGATCTCGGCCCCCGTGATGAAGGAGGCGTCGTCCGACAGCAGGAACGCGACGAGTGGGGTGATCTCGTCGACCGTGCCGGTGCGGCCGAGCGGGGTCTCGCGGAGGTTGCTCTCGCGGAAGGCGGGGGCGGCCGACGCGGTCATTTCCGTCTCGATGAAGCCGGGGTGAATCGTGTTGACGCGGATGCCGCGCGGCCCGAGTTCCATTGCGGCGGTCTTGGACAGGCCGCGCAGTGCCCACTTGCTGGCCGTGTAGGCGACCGGGTAGTGGGCAGTGAGGGCTGCGGAGGAGCCGACGTTGACGATCGAGGCGCCGGGCGGCATCAGCGGGGTGAGGTGCTGGATGCCGAGGAGCGGGCCGGTGACGTTCACGGCGTGCACGCGGGCGAAGTCGTCGGCGCGTATCTCGTCGAGGCGGGCGCGCCAGGTGATGCCCGCGTTGTTGACCAGGCCGTGGATCTGCCCGTACGACTCACTCAGTTCCGCGGCGAGTTGGGCCCACTGTGCCTCGTCGGTGACGTCGAGCGGGTGGATGCCCGGGGCCTTCGTGACGTCTGTGGCGATGACACGGGCGCCCTCCTGGGTGAGCGTCTCGGCTTCGGCGGCGCCCTGGCCGCGGGCCGCGCCGGTGATGACCACGACCTTGCCGCGGAGCCTCACGGCCGTTCCCGGGAGCGGCGCCGGCCGGAGGGCAGGGCGACCGGCGCGGCGCCGGCGACCACGGTGTTGGAGACCGTGCCGATGCCTTCGACGGTGAGGGTGACGGTGTCGCCGGGGCCGAGGGGCGGTGGGGTCTGTTCGCCGCGCAGGCCCCACAGTTCGGCGAGGCAGCCGCCGTTGCCGCAGGTGCCGGAGCCGAGGACGTCGCCGGGGACGACGCGGGTGCCGCGCGAGGCGTAGGCGACCATCTCCTCGAAGGTCCAGCTCATGTTGGAGAGCAGGTCCTTGCCGGTCACCTGGCCGTTGACCTCGGCGGTCAGGGCCAGGCGCAGGAAGCCGTCCGGGGTGCGGTACGGCTCCAGTTCGTCGGCCGTGACCAGGTACGGGCCGAGGGTGGTGGCGGTGTCCTTGCCCTTGCAGGGGCCGAGGCCGACCTTCATCTCGGCGGACTGGAGGTCGCGGGCGGACCAGTCGTTGAAGACGGTGTAGCCGATGATGTGGTCGCGGGCCTGTCCTGGCGTGAGGTCGCTGCCCTCGCGGCCGATGACGGCGGCGACTTCGAGTTCGTAGTCGAGGGCGGCCGAGCCGGGCGGCATCGGGATGTCGTCGCCCGGTCCGTAGATCGCGTGCGGGTTGGTGAAGTAGAAGGTGGGCGCCGTGTACCACTGCTCGGGCACTCCGGCGACGCCGTCCACGGCCTTGCGCACGCCTTCGACGTGTTCCTCGAACGTGACGAAGTCCCGTACGGAGGACGGCTGGAGAGGGGGCAGCAGCCGCACTTGGGAGACGTGCGGGCCGGGCGGTACGTCGAGCGCGGCGGCGCCCGCGTCGAGCAGGGCGGGCAGGCCGCCGCCGGAGCGCACCAGGTCGGTGAGTGACGTGGTGCCGGGCAGCGGGTAGAGCGTGCCGTCCGCCTCGACGACTGCTACGCGGGTGCGGTGCTGGTGTTCGTAGGTGGCGAATCGCATGGGGGCTCCTGACGCGGGCAGGGGCCGGGGGCGCGGAGGGCGGAGTCAGGGCATGGACAGGGCCGCCGCGCCCCCGGAACTCGGGGGCGGATCCGGTCGGGTCAGACCGGCGGGGCGATGAAGACGCCGCGGTCGGGGTCGTTGAACGACTCCTTGGCGACGAGTTCGTTCATGGGGTTGGCGGTGCCCCACTGGTCGGTGACCTCGGGCTGCGAGAAGTCGTAGACGTGGGGGTGCCAGGTGTCCTCGTCCAGCTCCTCCAGCTCGGTCGTGTACTCGACGGTGTTGCCGTGCGGGTCGAGGAAGTACGTGAAGGTGTTGTCGCCCGCCATGTGCCGTCCGGGCCCCCAGATCTTCTGGAATCCGGCGCGCATGACGCGGCCGGAGCCGCGCATGTACTCGTCGATGCCGCGCATCTCGAAGGAGACGTGGTGCAGGGCGGTGTGCGGGCCCTGGGCGATGGCCATGGAGTGGTGCTGGTTGCTGATCCGCATGAAGTGCATGACCTCCCCCATGTGCGGTGAGGACAGCGTGTCGGAGAGGGCGAAGCCGAGATGGCGCTCGTACCACTCGCGGGTCCGGTTCAGGTCGGGGGAGTTGAGGACCACGTGGGAGAGCTTGACGGGGATGGCCTCCTTCTCCTCGATCTTGCGATGCTGCCGTACCTCGACGTCCGTGGAGACCTCGATGGTGCGGCCGTCGACGTCGAAGAAGCGGAAGCCGTAGCCGCCGCCGGGCGTGTCGACCGCGCCCGGTTCCGATATCAACTGCACCTCACTAGAGGCGAGTTGAGCGGCGAGGGTGTCCACGTCCGCGCGCGATGCCGCGCCGTACGAGACGAGGTCCAGGCGCTTGTCGGCCGCCTTGCGCAGGCGCACCACGTACTGTTCGGGCGATCCCTCGGCGGCCAGGAAGGAGATTCCGGAGTCCTCGGCGACCTTGGTCAGGCCCCAGACGCCGGAGTAGAAGTCGAGCTGCTTGTCGTAGTCGGGCACGGCGAGGTCGACGTGCCGGAGGTGGGTGAGCAGGCGTCCGCTCATGGGGGTCAGTCCTTCCGGAGGCGGAGGAGGGCGGCCGCGTTGCCGCCCCGTACGGCGTGGAAGTCGGCGTCCGGGAGCCGGGCGGCGCGCAGGGCGCCGACCGGGTCGTCGGTGCCCATGTCGAAGGGGAAGTCGGAACCGAGCAGCACCCGGTCCGCGCCTGCCACCCGCACCAACTCCCGCAGGACATAGGGGTCGTGGACCAGCGAGTCGAAGTACAGGCGCTTGAGGTAGCTGCTGGGCAGGTGGGCGCAGCCCGCGCCGGCGTCGGAGCGCGCCGTCCAGGCGTGGTCGGAGCGGCCGATGTGGGTGGGCAGATAGCCCCCGCCGTGCGCCGCGACGATCTTCAGGCCGGGGTGGCGGTCCAGGACGCCGGAGAAGATGAGGTGCGACAGCGCCACGGCGTTCTCGGTGGGCTGGCCGACCGTGTTGGACAGATACCACTGGTCCAGGCGCTCGTCGAGGGTGCAGCCGAAGGGGTGCAGGAAGAGGATCGCTCCCGTCTCCTCGGCCCGCGTCCACAGCGGTTCGTACGCCGGGTCGGACAGCTCGCGACCGGGCGTGTGGCTGGAGATCTCCACCCCCGACAGCCCTTGTTCCAGGGCGTGTTCGAGGGCTCGTACGGCGGTCTCCGGATGCTGGAGCGGTACGAGGCCGAGACCGCGCAGCCGGTCCGGCGCGGCCGCGCAGTGCGCCGCCGTCGCCTCGTTGGCCAGCCGGTACACCTTCTCGGCCGTCTCCTCGTCCGCCCAGTAGTGGTAGTGCGAGGGTGACGGGCTGACGAGTTGGACGTCGACGCCCTGGGCGTCCATCGCGGCGAGGCGGGCCGACGGATCGGTGAGGCGGGGGATGCGTTCGCCGATCATCGGGCCGTTGGCCTTCAGCGCGGCCGGTCCGTTGCGGCGGGCGTCCAGGGCCTTCGCATCGGCAAGGCCCGGCAGGCCGTCCACCAGCGTCTCGATCTCCGGCAGCAGGACATGGGCGTGCACGTCGACGGTGGGCGGCGTCGTCACGGCAGCTCCCGCAGCATGGTCATGGTGCGGCCCATCAGTCCGGGCACGTCCGCGTCGCGCACTCCGTCGAGCTGCCACTGGCCGATCTGTACGGAGGCTTCGACGACGGGGCGCACGCGGTGCATCCGCCGCTCGTAGTACGCCTGGAACAGCGCGTCGTCCCAGGTGTCGGCGGCGGTCAGCATCTGGGTGAGCACCCAGGCGTCCTCCATCGAAAGGGCCGCGCCCTGGGCGAGGGTGGGCGGGCAGCAGTGCGCGGCGTCGCCGACGAGGACGACGCGGCCGCGGTGCCAGGATCCCTCGACCAGCATCCGGTCGAACCACGTGTAGTTGACCTGGGCCGGGTCGGTGATGTGCGCGGTGATCTCGGGCCAGTGGCCGCCGTAGTGCGCGGCGAGCCCGCGCATCTCGTCCGCGTAGGAGTCCGCCGGTATGGACGCCCGGTCGCGGCTGGCCTCGACGACGTACGCGTAGAGCGTGCTCTCGCTGGTCGGGCAGTAGCCGGCGATGTACGCGGGGCCGCCGTAGGCGAGGTCGGTGCGGGTCACGCCGGCCGGGCGGGGTGCGGCGATCCGCCAGATGGCCATGCCTGTGGGCTCGGGCCGGTCCGTGATGCCGATGGCCGCGCGGGTGGTGGAGCCCAGGCCGTCGGCGGCGATCACCAGGTCGTAGCGGGATGCGGTGCCGTCGCTGAAGCGGACGGTGACGCCGTCCCCGCCCTTGTCGGCGGACTGGGCCAGGGACTCGGCGCGGACGCCGAGGCGGACGCGGGCGCCGCTCGTGCGGACTGCGTCGATCAGGATGCGCTGCAACTGCGGGCGCTGCATGCCGACGGTGGCGGGCAGGTCGTCACCGCCGGTACGCAGGTCTTCCGCGACGTGCAGGACGGTGCCGTCGGGGGCGGTGATGCCGACCGCGCCGAAACCGTAGCCGGACTTCTCCACGTGCTCCCACACGCCGAGCTCACGGAGCACGCGCAGGGCGTTGCCCTGGAGGGTGATGCCGGAGCCCGCGGTGGCGTTCCAGTCGTCCTTGGCCTCGATCAGGTCAACGGCGATACCGGCGCGGCGCAGCAGGATCGTGGCGGCGCTGCCGGCCGCGCCGCCGCCGATGACGAGAACCGTGCGGGGTGTGTTCATATGGGAACTCCTTTGTCCCTCAAGGCGGTTGAGGACCGGCCGGTTGAGAGCCAGTCGGTCGAGGACCGGTCGGTTGAGGGCTATTTGACGGCGATCGGGCTGACGGGCGAGCCGACGGCGCCGGTGATCGGCAGGGGAGCGGCGGTCAGCCAGAAGTCGTACGCGCCGTCGCGTGCGCAGTCGTCGGCGAGGGCGTCCAGGTCCCACATCTCGCCGATGAGCAGGCCCATGTTGGGGATGGCGACCTGGTGCAGCGGCTGGAAGGCGTGGTCGAACTCGTTGGGCCGGACCTCGAAGCCCCAGGTGTCGGTGGCGATCGCCGCGATCTCGGTACGGTGCAGCCAGCCCGCCGTGGTGAACGAGAGACCCGGCGCCGGGCCACCCGCGTACTCGCCCCAGCCCTCGCGCCTGGCCCGCGCGAGGCGCCCGGTGCGCACCAGCACGAGGTCGCCGCGGCCGACGGCCACGCCGTGCGCCTCGGCGGTCGCGCTCAGATGCTCCTCGGTGATCGCGAAGCCGTCCGGCAACTCGCCGTCCTCGCCCACGACATGGCCGACGTCGAGGAGGACGCCCCGCCCGGCGACGTAGGGCGCCATGTGCTCGATGCCGGTGACCAGGTCTCCCTCGGAGGTGACCGTGGCCGCCGCGTCCCGCCCGTTCCACGCCTTGCCGTGGTCGAAGATATGGCCGAGCCCGTCCCACTGCGTGGAGCACTGCAGCGGCATCGCGATGACGTCGTCGGCGCCGCCGAGGCCGTGCGGGAAGCCCTGGTTGCCGAGGGCGGCGTCGGTGCCGGTGTCGAGCATCGTGTGTACGGGGTTGGTCCGGCGCCGCCAGCCCTTCTGCGGGCCGTCCATGTCGAAGCGCTGGGAGAGCGAGAAACTTACGCCGCGCCGCACGAGCGCGGCGCCCTCACGGCGCTTGGCCCCGTCGAGGAAGTTGAGCGTGCCCAGCCGGTCGTCCTCGCCCCAACGCCCCCAGTTCGAGTACGCCTTGGCGGCCTCGGCTATCGCGCCTTCCGGGTCGGTCCGGTCCAGGGCGGTCCGGTCCAGAGCCGTCACGACGCCACCTCCGCCACACATCGGGTGCGCTGCGCGCCGAGCCCGGTGATGGAACCGTCCATCACGTCGCCGTCGCGGAGCAGACGGCCCCAGTGCATGCCGTTCCCGGCGGGCGAACCGGTCAACACCAGGTCACCGGGGAGCAGTTGAGCGGACTGCGAGGCGTAGGAGACCATCCGCGCCACATTGAAGATCATGTCCTTCGTGGACTCGTCCTGCATGGTCTCGCCGTTCAGCTTCAGCACCAGCCGCAGATCGTCGGGGTTCGCGATCGCCTCGGTCGGCACGATCCACGGGCCGAGCGGCGTGAAACCGGGCGCGTTCTTACTGCGCAGCCAGTCGGTGCCGATCTGCGGCATGTCCCGGCGGAAGACGGTCGCGCGGTCGGTGAGGTCGTTGGCGATCGTGTACCCGGCGACGTACTCCAGGGCCTCCTCCACGGATACTCGGTGTGCCGGACGGCCGATCACCGCCGCCAACTCCAGCTCCCAGTCCGGCTTTTCGGCCCAGGCGGGCAGCTCCACGTCGTCGTACGGGCCCGTGATGGCGCTCGGCAGTCCGATGAACACGTACGGCAGGTCGTCGGCGGCCCGCCGGTCCATGATCTCGGCGGCCTCCGCGCGCCGCTCCTCCTCCGGGCGCTCGTCGCCCGGCGCGCGGTGTGCCACATGCAGGTCGATGACGTGCTGGCGGTAGTTGGCGCCGGACTGGAAGACCTGGCGCGGCTCGACCGGGGCGTGCACCCGGAACTCCGCCAGCGGCCTGCGCTCCACGGAGCCGTCGCCGGCCAGGGCACGCAGCCGCGGCAGCACCGCGGGCCAGCCCTCCAGGAGCCGGCGAACGGTCAGCCGGTCGTCGTCGTCCAGGACGGTACGCAGGTCCACGACGAGCTCATCGGGCGTGACCAGCGCGGGGAACGCCGGCCCGTCCGGGGCCGAGAGAGTCGCGAGGGCGAAGGGGCCGGCGAAGGGCGCGGATGCGGGAGCAGGTTTCACGGACATGACCTCCTGATTGCGGTGGGACTAATCTGGACCCGCCACCAGCGATCAGGGAAATAGATTGTGTGGATGAGAGTCATCCGTCAGATGGATTTCCACTGGTCAGCGCGCCCGACACCGTACGCAGCAAGGGAAAGAACGTGAATCTGGCCCGCCTGGACCTGAACCTCGTCGTCGCTCTGCGCGCACTCCTGGAGGAGCGCAACGTCACCCGCGCCGGGCAGCGCGTCGGACTGAGCCAGCCCGCCATGAGCGCCGCGCTGTCCCGGCTGCGCCGTCACTTCGACGACGACCTGCTCGCCCGCGTGGGCGGCCACTACGAACTCACCGCCCTCGGGCAGGTCCTCCTCGACCGCACCTCCACCGCCTACGACGTCCTCGAACGGCTCTTCTCCAGCCAGGCCGAGTTCGACCCGGCCGTGGAGAGCCGCGAGTTCAAGCTGGTGGCCTCCGACTACGCCGTCTCCGTCTTCGGCGCCGAACTCGCCCGCGTCATCCATGAGGAGGCCCCTGGCATCCGCCTGCGCTTCACCCAGACACCGCCCACCGTCGTCGACGACACCGCCACCCTGCTCAGCACCGTCGACGGACTGCTCATGCCGCACGGCGTCATCAGCGACTTCCCTGCCACCGACCTCTACGACGACCGGTGGGTCTTCGTGGTCGCCGACGACCACCCCTCCGTCACGGACCGGCTCACCCGCCAGGACCTCGCGGACCTGCCGTGGGTCACCTACCAGCGCACCTACGACGCACCGGCCGTGCGTCAGCTCGGGATGCTCGGCGTGGAGCCGCACGTGGAGGTGTCCGTCGACAGCTTCCAGCTGCTGCCGCTCCTGGTGGCCGGAACCCGCCGGATCGCCATGGTCCAGGCCAGGCTCGCCCGCAGGCTCGCGCCGATCGCCGCTGTGCGGGTCGTGGAACCTCCCTACGAGGCGGTCTCCTTGCGGGAGGCACTGTGGTGGCATCCGGTGCACACGCACGACGCCGCGCACATCTGGCTGCGGGAGACCGCCGCGCGGGTGGGGGCGGCACTGCCCCAGCCACAGGACGGGCCGGCCGAGAACAGCGCCGGGTGAAAGGAGTGTTCGTGGGAGTCACGCGATGAAGCCACCGCATCACGAGTCGGTCCTCTCCCGTGCCGCGCGCATCCTGGAGGCGTTCAGCTCGGACGAGCCCGCGCTGACCGTCTCCGAGATCGCCCGCCGCACCGGTCTGCACGTGGCCACGGCCTCCCGCCTGGTGGGGGAGCTGACCGCGCACGGGTTCCTGAGCCGGGACGAGGACCGGCGCGTACGCATCGGGGTCCGGCTGTGGGAACTCGTCGTACGGGCCTCGCCGGCCCTTTCCCTGCGCGACGCCGCGATGCCGTTCATGGAGGGCGTGCACGACGTCGTGGGCCACCACGTCCAACTCGCCGTCCTGGAAGGCGAGGAGGTGCTGTTCCTTGAGCGGCTCTCCGCCCCGAACGCGGTGATCAACTACACCCGTATCGCAGGCCGACTGCCGCTGCACGCCTCCTCCAGCGGCCTGGTGCTGCTGGCCCATGGCCCGGCCACGCTGAAGGAGCGCGTCCTTGCAGGGGAGTTGACCGCCTACACCCCGGCCACTCCGGCCACCCCCGCGCGGCTGCGGGCACTTCTGGCCGAGGTGCGCCGACAGGGGTACGCGTACTGCCCGGGATACGTGCACGACGACGCCCTCGGGATCGCCGCCCCGGTGCGCGGCGCCGACGGCACCGTTGTGGCGGCGCTGTCCGTCATCGTCCCCAACGACCGGAGTGCGCAAGCGATCGTGCCCGTCGTGCGGACGGCGGCCCGGGGCGTGTCCCGCGTAGTCGAGACCTCCGCCGCGCGCGGGACGGCCGCTGGATGACAGTCGTACGACAGTGATGTGACGGCCGACAGCGATGTGACGGCCGACAGCGATGAGACGGCGGCACGACATTCGTCTCTCACTGAGTGAGAAGGCCGTCGCGGCGCGACCGCGGCCACGCGCATCCTTCCCGCAATCCACAGACGGGAGGCGACAACGTGGTCGCACACAAACTGCTGCCTGCGATTCCCCTGCCCGACCCGACCCTGACGCTGCGGGTCCGCGCCAAGGAAACCGTCGCCGACGGCGTCGTGGCCCTCACTCTCGACCGCCCGGACGGTGCCCGGCTGCCGGACTGGACGCCCGGCGCCCACATCGACCTGGTCCTGCCGGACGGCACGGCCCGCCAGTACTCGCTGTGCGGCGATCGCTGGGACCCGTACCGCTATCGCGTCGCGGTGCTGCGAGAGTCCGCCGGGCGCGGCGGATCGGCTTACGTGCACGACCAGTTGGCGGTAGGCGACCCGGTCGGTGTCGGCGGCCCGCACAACCACTTCCCGCTGGCCCCGGCCGACCGGTACCTCTTCGTCGCGGGCGGCATCGGCATCACTCCGCTCCTGCCGATGATCCACCAGGCCGAACTCATGGGCTCCGACTGGCAGTTGCTGTACGGGGGTCGGACGCGGGCCTCGATGGCGTTCCGTGAACACCTCACCGGCACCTACGGCGACCGCGTGCACCTGCGCCCTCAGGACGAGTGCGGGCTGCTCGACCTGGACACGTGGCTGAAGCGGCCGGAGCCCGGCACCAAGGTGTACTGCTGCGGCCCTGCCCCGCTCCTGGCCGCTGTCGAGGAGGCGTGCGCCGCCTGGCCGCCGTGCAGCCTGCGCTCCGAACGCTTCACCGCCGCCGCCCCGTCCGAGCCCGTACGGCAGACCGCCTTCGACGTGGAACTGCGCCGCAGCGGCCGTACCGTCACCGTCACCCCGGACGTCTCCGTGCTGCACGCCGTGCGCGGGGCCGGAGCCGAGGTGCTGTCCTCCTGCGAGCAGGGGACCTGCGGCACCTGCCTGGTCCCGGTCCTCGCGGGAACCCCCGATCATCGGGACGCCGTCCTGGCAGACCATGAACGCGCCGCGGGCGACTGCCTGTTGCCCTGCGTCTCGCGCTCGCGCTCCGACCGCCTCGTCCTGGACCTCTGAACATCCTGCGCACGGCCGAGCCGCCGTTCACCACCCCGAGTTCCTCCGAGCCGCACTCCGTGGAGCCGCCATGTCCGCACCAGCATCCGTCCCCGCCGCGACGCCGACCAGTGACGTCGACCCGTTCGCCGCCGGGCATCTCGCCGAACCCGGCCCCCTGCACGGGCAGTTGCGCGCCGCAGGACCCGTGGTCCGCCTGACCCGCTACGACGTGCACGCCCTGGCCCGCCACCAGGAGGTGCACACGGCGCTCGTCGACTGGCAAACCTTCCAGTCCGGGGCCGGGGTGGGCCTGGCCAACTTCCGCCACGAGAAGCCGTGGCGACCGCCGAGCCTCCTCCTGGAGGCCGACCCGCCCCACCACGACGCCCCGCGCCGCGTGCTGAGCGAGATCCTCGCACCGCTCGCCCTGCGCCGACTGCGCGAGTCATGGCAGGCGGTCGCCGAGGAACTCGTCGAGTCCGTACTGGCCACACAGAGAACGGAGTTCGACGCCTTCGAAGCGCTGGCGACGGCCTTCCCGCTGCGGGTCTTCCCCGACGCCGTCGGCCTGGGACCGGACGGCAGGGAGAACCTGCTGCCCTACGGCAACATGGCCTTCAACGCCTTCGGACCGCGCAACGACCTCGTCCTGGCCGACGCGCACCGGACGGCCGGGCTGTCTGCCTGGGTGAACGACCAGTGCGCCCGGGAGGCGTTGAGCGAGGACGGTTTCGGCGCCCGTATCTGGGCCGCCGCCGACCGCGGCGACCTCACTCCGGCGCAGGCGCCACTGGTGGTGCGCTCCCTGCTCACGGCGGGCGTCGACACCACTGTGCACGGCCTGGCCGCCGCCCTCTACGCCTTCGCCACGCATCCCGAGGAATGGCAACGGCTGCGCGAACGGCCCGAGTTGGCGCGGATCTCGTTCGACGAGGCGGTGCGGTGGCAGTCGCCGGTGCAGACCTTCTTCCGGACCGCCACCACCGACGTCGAGATCGCCGGGACCCGCATCCCCGAGGGCGGGAAGATCCTCATGTTCCTCGGCGCCGCCAACCGCGACCCCGCCCGCTGGACCGACCCCGACCGCTTCGACCTCACCCGCGACCCCTCGGGCCACGTCGGCTTCGGCATGGGCCTCCACCAGTGCGTCGGCCAACACGTCGCCCGCCTCGAAGCGGAGTGTCTGCTGACCGCCCTGGCCCGCCGCGTCGAGCACCTGGAACTCGCGGGACCGCCACGGCGGCACCTCAACAACACCCTGCGGTCCTGGGCTTCCCTGCCGGTACGCGCCCGCCGGGCGAACTGACCGCCGAGCCCCACACCTCCCCTCTGACCTCCCCTCTGACCTCCCCTTTGAAAGGACCATCCTCCATGCCCCAGTACGTACAGGGAGTCGTCGCCCGCGCCAAAGGCGAACCCGTACGCGTCGAGACCATCACGGTGCCGGACCCGGGATCGGGTGAGGCCGTGGTGAAGGTCCAGTCGTGCGGCGTGTGCCACACCGACCTGCACTACCGCGAGGGCGGTATCAACGACGACTTCCCCTTCCTCCTCGGCCACGAGGCGGCCGGGATCGTCGAACAGGTCGGCCCCGACGTGACCGATGTGGCCCCCGGTGACTTCGTGATCCTCAACTGGCGTGCGGTGTGCGGCCGTTGCCGTGCCTGTCGACGCGGACGCCCGCAGTACTGCTTCGACACCCACAACGCGCGGCAGAGGATGACTCTGGCAGACGGCACCGAGCTCAGCCCCGCCCTCGGTATCGGCGCCTTCGCCGAGAAGACCCTCGTGGCTGCCGGACAGTGCACGAAGGTCGACGCCGCCGCGTCCCCGTCCGTGGCCGGCCTGCTCGGCTGCGGTGTGATGGCGGGCATCGGTGCCGCCATCAACACCGGGGGAGTGGGGCGCGGCGACTCCGTGGCCGTCATCGGCTGCGGCGGGGTCGGCGACGCCGCCGTGGTGGGCGCACGCCTGGCAGGCGCGGCGCGGATCATCGCCGTCGACATCGACGACCGCAAACTGCGCACCGCCCGAGAGCTGGGCGCGACCCACACCGTCAACTCCCGTACGAGCGAGCCGGTGGAGGCGATCCGCGAACTGACCGGCGGTTTCGGTGCCGACGTCGTCATCGAGGCCGTCGGCCGCCCGGAGACGTATGAACAAGCCTTCTATGCCCGCGACCTGGCCGGCACCGTCGTCCTCGTCGGCGTGCCCACGCCTGAGATGACGCTCGAACTGCCGCTCCTGGACGTCTTCGGCCGCGGCGGATCCCTCAAGTCCTCCTGGTACGGGGACTGCCTGCCCTCCCGCGACTTCCCCATGCTCATCGACCTCCATCTCCAGGGCCGCCTGGACCTGGACGCCTTCGTCTCCGAGACCATCGCCCTGGACGAGGTCGAGGACGCCTTCGCCCGCATGCACAAGGGCGACGTTCTGCGCTCGGTGGTCATCCTCTGATGGCCTGCGTAGGCATTGAACGCGTCGTCACGTCCGGAGTCTTCACCCTCGACGGCGGCACCTGGTGCTGCCCGCCACGACCATCGTGCGCACCGGGCACGGCGAGGACACCACCATCGGTGCCGAAGCGCCTCACCTGGAGGACTGGATCGCACGAGGGCGTCGGCCGCTGAGTCCCCGTACCGGTCGGCCGAGACACGGGCTACCGCCCCCGCGGCGCGGCGGTGCTGGCGCGCAGGACCAGGCGCGGGGTCATGGTGGAGCGCATCGCACGGTCCCGGCGGCCCTCCACCCGCTCGATCAGCATCCGCGCCGCGGCGGCTCCCATCTCCTGCCCGGCCTGGTCGACGCTGGACAACTGCACCGGCGCGAGGGCCGCCAGGGCCGTGTTGTTGTAGCCGACGAGGGACACGTCCTCGGGGATGCGGGGCCCGAGTTCGTGCGCGGCGCGGTAGATGCCGAGCGCTGCCACGTCGGCGCCGGACATGATGGCGGTCGGAGGTCGCTCGGCCGTCAGCAGGGTGAGACCGGCTTTGAAGCCGCCCTCGTCGGAGTAGGCGGCGTGGTGGACGTGCAGGCGCTGTTCGAGGCCGTGCCGCCGCATCGCCTCCGTGTACCGCTATGAAGCACGAACTGCGCCACATGCGCACCCAGGGAAGCGGCTCCGTCGTCAACTGCTCGTCCCTCGGCGGCCTCGTCGGCAACCCCGGCCGCGCCGCCCACCACGCCTCCAAGCACGGCGTGATCGGTCTGACCAAGAGCGCCGCACTCGAATGCGGCTCCCGCGGCGTCCGCAGCAACGCCGTATGCCCCGGCACCATCAGCACCCCCATGGCCGACGGCGCGCCAGCTACGTCACCGGCATCGCCCTGTCTGCCGACTTCGGTGACACCTACATCTAAAGGGCGGGGTCGGGTGACCTTGGCCGGAGGCATAGAAGTGCCTTGTGACCGGCAAATTCCTGACTCGACGTCAGAACCAACAGCGAGGGCTGATCCCCCGAGATCCTAGGGAAGTAGCCCTGGCCGTCTTGCGGGGTGTCTCGAGATCGCGGGAGCTGTCCACGAGCCTGCGTTGCCTGGTCAACCTCCTTCGCGGGCCAACTCAGGCGCTGCGTAAGGCAAGTCGAATTGCTGGAGAGCCAACTCAAGCGATATGCCGCTGCCAGAGAAGGGCCTGAGTTTCCTTCTGGTGATCGGGAGAGGGAGTGTCCGGTTTGCGCTGGCGATTCGCAGTATGGTGGAGGGGATCCGTGACGTCCCCAGCAGGTTGTGCGTCGGTCTGATGCCGGTAGTCGGTGGCTCCTGAAAGGTGCGATACCCGCCAGCGGATGCTTTCCCGGTCCTCTGCGGCTGGGCCACCATCGTGCTGCCGGAACGGTTCCGTTCGACGGGCTGTCGTGGGCGGGAGACCGCCGTACGCCGCAGGTCATCGCCTCGTCCCTTCTGTAGCGCACAGAACAAGGGAAGGGGCGCTGAGCGCGCCATGTCGGATCTGTCGCGTGAGGAGCGATTGGCCGCGGCGTTCGTGGAGCTCGCCGACACACTGGTCAAGGACTTCGACGTCATCGCGTTCCTGCACCAGTTGACCGAGCACTGTGTGGACCTGCTGGACGTACGTGCGGCCGGGGTGGTGCTGGCCTTGCCGCACGGCCCGGTGGTGGACGTGGCGGCCTCCGATGAGAACGCCCGCCGCCTTGAGCTGGCCGGCGTGGAGTGGGACGAAGGCCCGTGTCATGACTGCTATCGCAGCGGGACTGCCGTGGCCGAGGAGCGTCTGGACAATGCCCTGGCGCAGGTGCGGTGGCCGCGGTTCGCGCCGCGGGCACGGCAGGCGGGGTTCACCTCGGTGGTGGCCGCCCCGCTGCAGTTGCGCGGTCAGGTCATCGGCGCCCTGAACCTGTTCAGAGACCAGATGCACCCGCTGGCGCCCGCCGGGCTGCGGCTTGGGCAGGCGCTGGCGGACACCGCCACGATCGGCATCCTCCACCAATGGGCGGCACACGAACACCTGAGCGTCATCGCCCAACTGCAGCAGGCGCTGGACAGCCGGGTCATCATCGAGCAGGCGAAGGGTGCGCTGGCCAACCGCCGCCGGATCGACGTCGAGGAAGCGTTCCACCTGATGCGTCGCTACGCCCGCAACCGGCGGGCCCCGCTCACCGCCGTGGCGCTGCAGGTACTGGATGGCAGCGCCGAGCGGACGTTACTGGATCCCGGCACCAGTGCCAGCACCTGACCTGGCAGCCTGGGAAAGGCGGTGCGCCGTGCCGGATCGTCCGATGGCCGCGCATCTGTGCGCCCTCACCTCCTATCGCGGGGCGGGCATGCCGCTGCTGCCGCTGACCGCCTGCACACGGCTCCTGGGCCTTGACGGGCTGGCCTTGACCCTGGCTCCCGGTGGCCATGACGCCGAACTCCTGCAACACAGCGGCCTGCTGAGCGCCGCGCTGGAAGACCTCCAACGGGTCCAGGGGCAGGGCCCCACCCCGGAGGCGGCCAAGCAATCCGCGATGGTGCTGATCGCTGACGTCGCGGCCATGGCGAGCGATCGTTGGCCCGGACTGCCCGGCCCGCTGACCGACCTGGGCATCGCCGCAGTCTTCGCTCTGCCTCTGCGGATCGGGGTCATCACGCTGGGCGTGCTCACCGGCCACCGCACTACCCCCGGCCCGCTGGCCGACGCTCAGCTCGCCGACTCCCTCGCTTTGGCCAACGCCCTGGCCGGCCTCGTCATCAACCTGGCCGCCCGGCCCGACACCACCGGCCTCCTCGACATCCAAAACGGCGACCTGTACTTCGCCGAGGTCCACCAGGCCACCGGATACCTGGCCACCCAACTCGAAATCCCACCGGCCCAGGCCCTCATCCGGCTCCGCTCCCACGCCTTCACCCACGACCTCCCCCTGCTCGCCACCGCCCGCGCCGTGCTGCACCACCAACTCCTCCTGGAAAACGACAGGCCCTGACGGCGACAGGGCACCAGCAACACCCCGCGACGCCACCCGCCCGGAAGGGCGAGCGTGCCCAACGGGGGCTGTGGCAGCCATGGTTGCTCTGAGGGGGCACCCATTACCGGCCTCGTACTGCCGGGCGGTGTCACGTTCGGTCCGGCCGGGGAGATGGACTGAGGGGGCTGCACGATCGGGGCCCCACCACGGTGACATTGCGGGCAATAACCTGCCGACGTCGGGTAGACGAGGCGGATGGATGCACACACTGAGGAAGCAGAGAATGGGCGGCCTTCACGTGATCTGTGTGACCTGTGCGGGTTCGCCCTTGCCGGGCAAAGTGGGGTGCTCGCTCTGGTCGCCGACTCCTCCGCTGTCGACGACCACACGCCCACACGAGACGGGCAACGCTTGGTCGTGGCCTGCTCGCCTGAGCACCTCGCCGTGCTCGAAGAGGTCTACCAGCGCCGCACGTTCAACGAAGAGGAACTCTGGGCCGCTCAGATCGCACGCGCCCTGCGTTACAGGGCTGGCCGCATCACCCCTGAGGAGCTGTCAGAGCGTACTGGTCTGACGTTTGGCCAGGTCGTCCGGGCCATCACTTGGCGAAACGACATCGCCCGCGCCGAAGGGCCCAGCGAAGCCGAAGAGGGCCAGCCTTCGCCGGACATCGAAGCGTAGGAGAGCGGCGACCTCACAGGGGAGTCGCGGACGAGAAGGGGGCGAGATCACGGAAATGTACTACGACACCGAGCCGTGTCCGGTGTGCGGGTGCCACACCCACGGGCTTTCCAACAAGTTCCTCTGCCCGGCTTGTGACGCGGTGTGGACTTCGGGTGAACCCGATTCCATCGTCTTCATCGGCCCGCGCACCCTGCTGAATGGCTTTCCTCTCCGTCGACACCACATCGGGACGGATCGCTTGAAGTAGCAGTAGATTCCCGCTGAACGGCGGTACGAGGGGCAAGCCGGCAAGCCCTCGTACCGCCGCGCGAGTTGGGAAAATGTTCGCGAGCTCGCGCGGCCGCCCGACTCCCGTAACTGCTGGGAAGGACATTTGCAGCAACTAGGCGTTCGGTGTGGCTGGTCCTGTCAGGTCCGTGTCGCGGGGGAGATCCTGCTTTGCACACGGAACCGCCCGACGGTCGTTTCCGTTGTCAGGCAGAGGCTCACTGCGACGGGCCCGGCGAAGGTGTATCCCTGTTCGGCAGCGTGCCGGTGCACTTCGTGGGCCAGGTAGTTGCCCAGTTCGACCCTTGCCGACGCGAGTTGCACGTGGCTTTGGCGCGGCAACTCCACGGTGAAGGTGTTGGGGGCCACTGTGCGGCCCCGCTCCAGGATGAGGGCCCGCTCGTCGCATTCCCGGCAAAGTATGGACACCACCGCTCCCCGTTGCCGCCGGGGTGGCCGAACGCTGCCCCACAGGGAGGCCATCCACCGTTCCATCGCGCGCTCAAGAGCGAGAAGAAGTCTCATCAGGCCCGCCTGCCCACCCGCCCCAGCCGGACACTCATCCATGAGGGTGTCCTATAAACGGCACTCGTTCGGGAGGTATTCGCCCACCGTGCGTCTGACGGGGGAGGGCACGGGTTGCGACAACATCAAGCCTTGCGCAACAACACTGTGCGCCCGCTCCTTTCGCCGTTCGGCGAGTCCGAGGCGCCGCCCAGGGTGCAAGTGCCTCCTGAAGGAACGAACGCCGCCCTCCCCGCCCAGTCTCGGCGGCGGGACGCGGAGCATCCGCCGCTGCTGGGTGGGAACGCTGCGTGCCGATGACGGGCGTGAGCCGCACCGTCGTGGTCACGTCGGGTTCGACGGCATATAGCCTTCCCGGTTGCCCCTTGGTTGCAGGTCTCTGCTGCGTCAGGGCGCGGTCAGCGGGTGCACTGATTCGGTGGCGTGGCGGTGTTCGGCGTTGATGCGTTGGGCTTCTTCGAGTTGGTCTTCGAGGATGACGATGCGGCAGGCGGCCTCGATGGGGGTGCCCTGGTCGACGAGTTGTCGGGCGCGGGCGGCGATGCGAAGTTGGTAGCGGGAGTAGCGGCGGTGGCCGCCCGCGGAGCGCAGTGGGGTGATCAGGCGGGCTTCGCCGATGGCGCGGAGGAAGCCTTGTGTGGTGCCGAGTATCTCGGCGGCCCGGCCCATCGTATAGGCGGGGTAGTCGTCGTCATCGAGACGGCCAAACGTGTCGTCTGCTGTCATCTGCACCTCTTCGTGGAACGCGCGGAGGGGCCCGGGTGCCGTACTGGCACCCGGGCCCCGAAGGAAACTGCTACACCATCTGCCGGCCCTAGTGCTGCGCCGGCTTTCTGTTTCCGCTGGCCCGACCTGGAAGTTGTCGGCGTTGCGGGGATCGCGGTTGCTTGACCGGAGACCACCTCACTGTCGATGTCCTGCGGTACCCGGGCTCTGCAGTTCCGCCCGGGCGATCCTGATGGCGCGAGGCTCCTCCGTTCTTCCCTCTTGAACGACTACTCACTTCTGTACTGCGGGTACTGCACCTACTTCTTCACTGCGAACTACTGGTGGCCTGCGACAGCGCCACTCTTCGGCAGCCAGCCCCGTCGCCTCTCCTGCATCTGCTCTGGCTTAGAACCCCACTGCCGAACCTCCCGGCGCGCGCGCCCGCAGCCGACGCCTTCACCGAGGTGCTGCTCACTTGCCTGCACTGCTGGGTACTGCGAACTGCACTTGCTTGTACTGCACTTGCTTGTACTGCGGTCCTGCTCACGGCGGCCCCTGATCACTGCGGGCCACCCGGTCCGGTCGTCAGCCCCGTCACCGTCCTGCAACCGCTCTGGCTTCGGAACTCCACCACCGCACCGTCCTGCGTACTGCACCAGCGGGTACTACTGCCCGGCAGTTCATCCCTGCCGGGCCCTGCTGTCTTTCTGGCTACGAGAGAAACCATAACCACACCACCACCCAATGTCTACTCCCGCCGACACAGATTTCCGCGTGTTCGACAGTGAGGTAATCGACCTCGACGCCGACGGGGGCAGACGCGAAGACCGTCACCGCCGGAATAACGGGCCACAGGCCGGGGCACAAGCACCGGAGCGTCAACGTCGCACCCGTCCGCTGCACGACATCCGTCGCCGACACACGCGAGAGCGCCCGGGATTCCCTCGGGAGGCTCGTACCGGCGACGGCGGCCGAGGCCGCTGACACCGTGATCCTGGTCGTCTCGCAACTCGTCACCAACGCGCTGCGCCACGGCGACGGCACCTGCACCCTGAACCTGACCACACACCCGGACGCCATCGAGGTGGCCGTACGTGACCGCAGCCCGCACGCGCCACGCCTGCGCACCCCCGACCTGGACGGCGACACCGGAGGCTTCGGCTGGCCCATGGTCAACGACCTCGCCCACACCACCTCGGTGGCCCCGCCCGATGCCCGGCGGCAAGACCGTCAGCGCCCTCCTGGCCCGATAGTGCCAACGGGTCGGCGCCAATAGGCCACCGAAGCCGACGTACCGCGTAGAGGCGCTCAGGGTTGACGGCGTCACAGAGAGGGGCCGGGCGGGGAAATGAGCCGATTTGCAGACATCTAGCGCCTGCGATGGGACGATTGCGGTGTCCGGCCGCCGCCGCGCAGCGCGGCGGCGGCCGGGAGCGCGAGGGACCGAGGCTCCCCCTCGATCGGTCCTCGCGCCAGGTGCCCTCCAGGCGGCGGTGGCGAGCTGCGGGAGCTGCCCCGCTGGCACACCGAGAGGGCGGGAGGCTGGAGTCGCGTTGTCGGCGATGCGGCTCCAGCCCGGCCTCGTCAGTCGGTCACGGCTCGGGGGCAGGGAGCCTGCGGTGTGGGCCAGAGCCCAACGTCACCTGGTCTGAGAGTAGAACGTTAGCCAGGTATCCGGAAGCGGGCCCCGGTCGCCGCGCGGCCCGGAGGGCCGCCACCGGGCGCCGGATGGCCGCGCGGCGGGACGAAGCGGCGACCGCGCCACCCAGGCGATATCGAAGCCGCGACGTCCACCACCCGCGGGCAGGCTTCATCCCACTTACTCGCAGAGTCCGGGCACGGCGCCGTGCCCGGACTCTGTCAGTAACTCCTGAAACGCGAATCTTCGCGCCATCAGCCATCATTGCCCGTCAGGGACGCGTGGCCTCTATTGCCCTCCGTCCAGGGCCACTTGCGGCCCAGTCATGAGATATCCGTGCAGCGCGCTGGCGGTGGTGTCCACGAACTCTTCCGGGATGGCGGCGGCGTCGACCAGGGGGCTTGGGCGTGCTTGCGAGTTCGCGGTTCTCGGGTTCGCCTGTCCATTCGTGGGTGACGAAAACCGGGCCTGCCCTCAGCTGGCTGAACAGGTCCCCTTGGCCTCCCACCCGAAACCGGCGCAAGCGGAGCGTGATGTTCTGCCTGGCCCTGGGCAGGTGGCCAGACAGTGACCATACTGAGCCCTTCCTGGTCGCTGCCGCGGAGCATTACCGCGTCCCCGCGCTCGTTCGGGAGGGGGGCGCCTTGCGGGATGCACCGAGGGGGAAGCCGTCCCGCAAGGCGCCCGCGACCTGCGCCCGAGGCGGAGGGAGCTCAGCCTCCGGCCACGGCCGTCGCCCACACCGCGACGACGACGGAGCCCGAAGCGAAGGCCAGCGTTGCGGCCCGCGCCATCCACCACTTGCGCGACACAGCCCCTTGGTGGCGCCGATGGTCGACCTCTTCGCTGCTGCAGAAGCGCCGCAGAGCACATGCTGGGCTGCCCTTTTCCTGTTCCGGCCGACACCGCTCACAACGCAACCGAGCAGGAGAGTCGACCATTAGCCAGTACGCATCCAGCAGTGCGGCCGGAACAGCAGGGACCAAGGCGCCGTCACCCTTCTCGCCCTGTCCCATGCCCGGGAAAACGAACCCCGCACGGCGGAGAAACGGTTCACGTCCACCTCTCGCACCAGAGCCACCTTCAGCGGTGAGGCAGTACGCGAGGCTTGAGCGGAACCAAAGAATCTTTACCACTTGGGAGCAGCCAACCGGGCGTTGTCCAGGCCAGGCCGACGAGACCCCTACCAAACCCGTTCGTCTCGCCACCGCCCTGGCCCGCTTCACCCCTGGCGCCCGCACCAAAATTGGCAGAGTCACGTCAACGCTCCAGGCCCTTTACATCACCAGCGTCACGCGTATCAACGCCGGACAGATCGTCAAGTGCCCAGCCGGTGAGAAGCACTGGCGGCACCGACACCACGCTCATGGCGCACATCGCCATGGTCGTAGGCGACGCCGACGGCACCACACTCGGCTGGAGCCCGTTACCGATGAGCAGTACGCCAATGCCTTGAAGCAGGCATCCTGACCGCCGGGTGAGCGAGGGCTGGTCGCGCACAGCACGTCCTCCCAGAGTTGGGGGGGCAGTACCCACATCTCCACAGGGATCGGTTCCTGCCCGCGAATCCGGATCGCCTCCTGCCGAGGCGCGACCAAGGCCGAGAACGCCAGTCGCGCGCCGTCACCAAGTCCGTCCCCTGAGCGCCAGCAGGAGGTATTGGGGATCGTTGCACGCGAGAGTTCCGATCGCTTACGCAGCGTCGTACGGCGCGACGGTGCGAAGATGCTCGACCACATCGGCGTTCCAGAATCGGACGCCGGGCACGCCAGTGAACTGCTGGACTGCTCGTTGATGCTGGGCGGGCGACAGCTCAACGGCGTCGACGAGGGCCCGTGGTCGCGTGCCAGGTGAACGGCCTGGTGCCCAGGTCCTGATCCGACCGCGAGTATCCGCCTTCCGTTGAGCGGCCCGAGGGCTTCGGCTCCTGGTCCAACGCCTTCCCACCACTTCATGTGTTCAGGGACAGGCGGCAGGTATCCGCGGTCCACCTGCATTTGCCCGTACTGGACGGCCCTGTCTATGACGAGGATGCGGTCGGCGAGGCGGGTGTTCTCCAACTGGTGCGTGACCACCATCGTGATGGCGTCCATCTGCGAAGTCGGCTCATCCAGGATGAGCAGCTCAGGGCGCCTGTAGATCGCGCGGGAGCATGCCAGGCGCTGCCACTGGCCCCGAGGTACGACATGGCACAGGTAGGAAAGCCGTCTCAAGGCGTCCAGTCAGTCCGATGCCAACACCTATGCCCGATTCGGGACCGTTGATTGGTCCCAGTTGTGCTCAGGGCCGGCATCGGCATCGAATGACCGTGGGTCGAGGGGATTACCCCACCCAGGCGAGGACCGTACGCGCGAACTCCTCGGGCACCTGTTCCGGCGCCGCCACATGACCGCTGGACAGCACTCTGGTCTCGCAGCCGAGCGCGGCCGCGAACTTCGCCAGGGAGGGGAGCGAGAAGTGGTCGTCCGGTGCGCAGACGGCGAGGGTGCGCGCGGTGATGTGCGGCAGGCGGGGTTCCATGGCGTAGCGGCGCAGTGACTCGTGGCCCTCCTCGACCCGGTCGAGGACGGTCAGCGCGTCGATGACGTATCGGGTCAGGGCCGCTTCCTCGCCGGGCTGGTAGAAGCCGCGCCGTCTGTCCCACAGCTCGCGCAGGTGCGAGCCGTCGGGATCTTTGACCGAAGTGTCCAGTCACAGGCTTGTCGACTGTCGTTGCCGGACGGTGTCCGCTGCCACCGAGCCACAGGGCGTGTCCCAGAGGGGCCTTGCCGACGATCAGGCGCCATCACAGTTCAGACCGCCCAGGCCAGTGCCGGCTACTCAGCGGGTACATGGGGCCGCCACCGCGCTTGCCTATCCGGGCCTTCTCGTCGGGCGGTATCGCGTGGCGGAGTGAGCTCTGGACGCCGATTCCCGCGCAGAGGGCGCCGTGCGCCCTCACGTCGAGAGCTGCGAGGTCTGTGCGCAGCAAGGACATGTGCTCGACCTCGGTGAACCGCCGGCGCGAGTTGGTCGGGATGTCCTTCCTCTGTCCCAGCGGATCGAACTGGCGGAAGAGGATGACCGCCTTCGGGTGACGGATCCCGGCACAGACCTCGATCAGCTGGCCAATGTTCTCCCGGCTCAGCCAGGTGACATCGATCGGAAGGGAGACCAGCGTGTCGGCTCGCTCGATCGGGGCAGGCGTCACCCGGGTGCAGCGCAAGCAATACGCGGCCTATCAGCGACTGCGGAACTTCGCCTGCGTGCTCGCGCCTCAGTAGACCAAGCTGCTCGTCCATCTCAAGGCGGACCCGAAGGCGGTCGACCTTGCTGCGGGCTTCACCCGGGATGTGGCGGGGCTCGGGCACCACGGCATCGGTGACCTGGAGCTGCAGTTGCGTACGGAGCGGGACCTGGAGCGTGCTCAGGACCTGTTCCGCCTCAGCTGGGCCTCGGCCTAGCAGGCCGAGTGCCGGCGCGGTCGGAGTGTGCAGTTGTGGGCTGGTGTCGTGGTGCTGCCTTTCGACGTGGTGGTCAGGGAGTGGCGGTGGAGCTACCGGCACCTGCGGCGTTCGCCGTGCACGTCACCCGGTGACGTGCACGAGTCCTGTGCTCCTTGCCGGCGGGCTCCTTCAGCTGCGCGTGCCTTCTCGCGCCGTCAGGCGGCTGGTGTGCTGCCGGATGGCCGCGAGCGCATCTGCCGCCTGACCGGCCCCAGCGGCCCGGCGTCAGCCGAGTACTGTGCCCGTGGATGCGGTCGGCCGGCGTCGGCGTGAGAACGCACCGAGGTCGATGGTCTGGCCAGTGTGTTCGCAGGTGTGCGTGAGCGCACTGCGGTCGTGGTCGTGCCCGCCTTCGACACCATGAATCAGGGTGGTCATGAGGCGGCCCACCAGCGGGGCGTTCTTGAACTGATTGCCGCTGGTGCCGATGGCCACGTAGAAGCCGGCAAGTTCGGTTCGGTCGTATACGGGGGTCCAGTCGTCGGTCACGTCGTATACGCCTGCCACACCCCGGGGCTTGTTGGGAACGCGCAGGCCGGGCAGTCGGCGAGCCGCCCGCGTCACCTGCGTCCTGAACTGCGACACGGTCGGAAGGGGGCTTCCGTCGTCCGGATCGTCGAGCCATTCCAGCGGGTCGCACTCGGGTTCCGTGCCGCCGACGAGCAGGAACTCCCTGCCCTCGGGCCGTATATATGTGCCGAGGTCCATGTCAGCCAGCACCGGTGCCTGACGGTCGCCGCCGACGTCGTGGTAGCCCGCGGGGGCCGCTACGTGGTGCACCCCCTGGCGAAGCGGCCGCAGACCGACGGTGAAGTCGCCGCCCACCTCGGCGAGCCGGTTCAGCTGTCCCGACCATGGGCCGGCCGCGTTGACGACCACCCCGGCGGACAGTTCGGTTCCCTCATGGAGGCGCACCCCGCGCACGCGTCCCCCGCGCCGCATCACCGCGGTGACCTCGGTCTTCCAGCGGAAGGCGGCTCCGTGCCGCTGAGCGGCCGCAGCAAGGTTGCGTGCGGCGAGTTGCGGGTCGTCGACAAAGCCTCCGTCGGGTGTGTGGAGAGCACCGAGCCGAGCGGAAGCGTCGGCGAAGAACTGGTCGTCATCAACGGGGCGGGGCGGGAAATACCGGCCGGTGTCCACGGCGGGCAGCCGCTCGGACAGCTCTTGTGCATCCCATTTCTCGTACGGGACACCGACCTTGTCGAAGTGGCGCGTGAACATGCCGCAGGGTGCGAAGTCCACGTCCAGCAGGGTGACGCCGCAGCGGTTGAACGCTGCGAGGGGTTCACCGGCGGGTGCCTGGAGATGGTCGCGCCACGCCTCCCAGCAGTGACGGGACTCCCACGCAGCGTTGACGCCCGCGATCGTGGGATAGGTGAAGCGGACCACGGCGCTCGATGCGCTGGTGGAGCCGTTGCCTGCGCCGCCGAACTTGTCGACCACGACCACTCGCAGGCCGCTCCTCGCGAGTTCGAGAGCGATGGAGGATCCGATCACCCCGGCCCCGACGACGACTACGTCTGTGCTCTCAGCCATGTTCCAACTCACCTTCTTCTTGCCGGACCAGGTTCCGGACGTGATCGTGGAGCGGGTCGGCCCTCGTTCATGCGCAAGATCAAGGTCACCGCGTCCTCCGGGCGGGTTCCGGGAGTGAGGAGTTCTTGCAGGAGGAGGCCGCGAATCGCGGCAGTGGTGACGGTGGCCACCTCCCGCGCTTCCTTCGCCTCGAGCCCTTCGCGTTCCGCGAGTGAGGACAGCATCACGGTCAGGTCGTCGATCGACTCCACGAACTCACGGAAGTCCTCGGGGGCGTACGCGGCCAGGCCGACGACGTAGAAGAAGCCGCGGACACGCGACAGCTGCTCCGGCCGGGTGTAAGCACGCCAGATCGCCGCGACGAAATCGTCGAAGGTGCCCTCATTGGCGGCCTCCAGTAGTGCCTCGTTGTCACGGGATCGCTGGGCCGTGAGCATGGCGGCCAAGACGCCCGGGAGCGACCCGAAGTGGTAGCGCAGCAGGGCGTGGCTGGTCTCGATTCGGGCGGCGATCTCACGGAGTGACATCTCCGGCGGGGGCAGGGCCTCGCCGAAGGCGTCGAGAAGCCGTGCCAGGAGTCGTTCACGCGCGCTGCCGTTGCGTTGCGAGGTTGACAGGATCACTCCCGCAGTTTATCCATTGGAAAAGACGGATGCAACGGTGGAGGATCGACGATGGGATCTGCTCATGTGGTCGGCGCGACGGTCATCGACGGATCTGGGCGCGATCCCAGCAAGCTCGGCATCACGATCGAGAACGGCCGCATCACCCGACTCGGTGTCTCCAGCGCGCACGGCGAGTGTCTCGATGCCGAGGGATTGACGATGACGCCCGGCCTGATCGACGCTCACGTCCACCTGGGCCTGTCGAGCCCGATCCAGCCGCACTTCTCGTTCGGGATCAGCGCCGCCGAGCTCGCGGCGGACATCTTCGCCACGGCCGGCGCGGCGCTCGACGCGGGCTTCACCACGGTTCGCGACACCGGCGGGATCGACGGCGGTGTCGTCAGCGCGATCGCGAAGGGCAAGGTCAGAGGGCCTCGCGTGCTGTCGTGCGGACCTGTTCAGTGCCAGATCGGCGGGCACGGCTACTACGGAGCCGAATGGGAACCCACCGAGCTGTGGAGCAGCCACCACATCCCGGGCCTGTGCGCCCTCTCCATGATGGCGGGCAACGCGGACGAGCTGCGTCACAACGTCCGCGAAGCCTTCCGTCGCGGAGCCTCCTTCCTGAAGCTCTGCGTGACCGGCGGAGTGGTGGGCGCACATGATCGGCTGTCCGACACCCAGTTCACCGTCGAAGAGATCGCTGTCGCAGTTCAAGAAGCTGCGGCACGGAACACCTATGTGACCGTCCACGCCCACAACAACGAGGGCATACGCAACGCGGTCGAGGCAGGGGTGCGCTGTGTCGAGCACGGCACCAGCCTCGACGAATCCACAGCGGCCCTGATGGCCGCTCGCGAGGTTGCCCTCGTGCCCACGTTCGCTGTCGTCGAGCAACTGCTGCACGACACCGCCGGAGCCGGTCTCGCCGAGTCGACCCGCGACCGAGTCGAGGGTGTACGCGAGCAGATGACGAAGGCGCTCGCTGCCGCCAAGCGCGCCGGAGTAAGGATCGGGCTGGGTTCCGATCTCATCGGCCCGGCCCAGGACCGGCGCGGCAAAGAACTCAGCCTGCGCGCGGCCCTCGAGACGCCGATGGAAGCGCTCGTGGCGGCGACCCGGACCAACGCCGAGATCCTCGGCCTGTCCGGCCAGGTGGGTGTCATCGCTCCCGGCGCGCAGGCAGACCTCGTTCTGTGGAACGGCAACCCGCTCGAAGACCCGGAACTGTTCTCCGACCCCACCAACGCCGTCCTGGTCATCCAGGCCGGCCATATCGTAAAGGACCTCAGATGAGCACCATGTGGCAGGGCTGCCTCCCCCACACCGACTACTTCGAGATGCGCTCCGGAGGTGGGCACGACTACGGTGTCTGGGTCACCACGCCACCGCGCTACGACCCTGCCGCGGCGCCGGCGCCTGTCGTGTACGTGCTCGACGGCAACTGGGCGGTGGGTATGACCGCTCCACTCATCGTCACGCAACTGGACCCCATGCAGTCGATTCAGCCCTACGTCCAAGTCAGCGTGGGGTACGCGGGCGAGGAAGCAGAGCACTGGGAGCGGTTGCGCAACCGGGACCTCGTGCCCCCCGGCGAACCCATCGCGAAGGAGTTCATCGATGCGGTGGAGATGGGGGTCGATACGGGCACTATGACGCGCGCGCAAGCCGACGCCTACCTCGCTGAATTGAGCGACAGCCGCGGGGACATGTTCCTGAACTTCCTTACCGACGACCTGCACCCGCGGATCGAACGCGACTACGGCACGGCGCCGAGCGGTCATGGCCTCTTTGGCTATTCGTACGGCGGACTCTTCAGTCTCTACGCCTGGCTCACCAAGAACACCTTCTTCGAGAGCATCGGCGCGGGCAGCCCCGGCATCGTCAATGCGGACAGTCAGGTCTTCGCTCGGCTGGAAGCAATGGGCGACACCCTGCCCGACACCAAGCTGCACGTGACCTTCAACGAGCAGGAGATCCTCGGAGACCTGGCGGTCTACCAGAACCTCACGAAGAACACGGCCACGTTCCTTCACAGCCTCACCTCACGCGGCGGATCCGTCACCAGCGCACTCATGCACGAGACGCACGTGACCGGGCTGCAGGCGTCGTTCCTCAGCTACCTCAGGACCTGCCGCGCCCAGTGAGCCTGGACGCCGCAGCTCTCCTTCCGTCCCATGTGAGTCGACTTCTCTGGAGGTGTACGGGTGGCCGAGCGTGACATCGTCAGCACGACGCCCCCTGCCGTGGGTATCGCCGAAGCACTCAGGCGACGGCTGCCCGCCGGCCGGGTCGTGACTGATCCGGACATCATCGCCGGCCTCTCCCACGACCAGGCGATGTGGGCGCCTGTTGGCCAAGCGGTGGCCGTCGTACGCGCCAAGAGCACCGACGAGGTCCAGACCGTGGTGCGTGCGTGCCTGGAGCAAGGAGTCCCGTTGGTTGCACGCGGCGCCGGTACGGGATTGTCGGGGGGCGCCAATGCCGTCGAAGGCGGCGTGATCCTCGCGCTGGACGGCATGGACCGGGTGCTGGAGGTCGACGAGCTGGAGCGCCTCGCCGTCGTACAGCCCGGTGTGGTCAACGACGACCTCCGCGCCCATGTAGCGGCGCTCGGCCTGTGGTACCCGCCCGACCCTGCCAGTTCGCCCTGGTCGACCATCGGAGGAAATGTCGCGACGAACGCCGGCGGAGTGTGCTGCCTCAAGTACGGCGTCACCCGCGACTATGTCCTCGGTCTGGAGGTCGTGACCGGCACGGGCGAGGTGGTCCGGCTCGGGCGCCGTACGTCGAAGGGGGTCGCCGGCTACGACCTTGTGGGGCTCATGGTGGGCGCCGAGGGCACTCTCGGTGTCGTCACCGAAATCACGGTCCGGCTGCGACCCCTGCCTCCGGTCGGCGTGACCGCCATCGGCTACTTCAACAGCGTCGGGCAGGCCGGTGACGCGGTGCGTGCGACGGCTGCCGCCGGGCTGCGGCCGGCCGCGCTGGAACTCGTCGACCGGCACTGTCTGCGCGCGGTCGACGCCTGGAAGAACATGGGACTCTCCGCCGAGGCGGACGTGGTCCTCCTGGCCCGCTTCGACGATGACGGCCGCGCCGCCGAGGAAGGCGCCCGCCGGATCGTCGACTGCTTCCGCGGGGCTGGCTCTACTTGGGCGGACCGGTCGGAGACAGAGGAAGAGGCCGAGATGCTCTTCGCGGCCCGCCGACTGGCCTTCCCCGCGCTCGAGCGGCTGGGGCCGGTCCTCACGGAGGACGTCTGTGTGCCCATCGGGGCGGTGGCGGAGATGCTGGCCCGCATCGACCGGACCGCGGAGAAGCACCGGATCACCATCGCCAACATCGCGCACGTCGGCGACGGCAACCTGCATCCGCTGCTTGTGACGGAACACGGTGACGCGGCGGCTCAGGTCCGGGCCCGCGCGGCGTTCGACGACATCATCGCGGACGCCCTTGAACTGGGTGGCACGGTGACGGGTGAGCACGGTGTGGGACTGCTCAAGCGGCCCGGTCTCACCCGTGAACTCGGCCCAGCCGTCCTGCAGATGCATCGCGCGGTGAAGCATGCTCTCGATCCGGCCGGGATTCTCAACCCCGGCAAAGTTTTCGGACCTGCATGATCCCTCGGCCAAGTACGGGCTCCAGCTTCAGGGCCATCGCATGGGGCCAGCCTGCGTCGGCGGGCAGTGGGAATTCCCCAGCGGCGGCCACTTGGCGGGGAGCAATCTGGCCGCTGGTGGTCACTCTGCGCTCCCGGATGGTTCGTCGTTCTTGATCGGTCCGGGCGGCAGCTAGGGACTGGCTCCGGTGGCACCTGGATGGGGTTGTTGCACATGCCGTAGCGGCATGTGGTGGGGTCGGGGCACCACAGCACGAAAGGCTCTGTCTGCGATGTACCCCTCCCTCACACCTCCCCGGCAGGTCAAGATCGGTGATGCCGCTGCGTTCGCCGGGATCACCCCACGCGCCATCCGCCACTACCACGAGATCGATCTGCTGCCGGAGCCCGAGCGCGGCGGGGACGGCCGGCGCCGCTACGGCTATGACGACATGATCCGCCTGCTGTGGATCCGCAAGATGGCTGATGCCGGTATCAGCCTTGACGACATGCGGGCCGCCTTCGGCGAAGCCCGGGCCGAAGCTGGAGACGAAGCCCTGGACCAAGCCCAGGATATCGAGTCGGTCCTGAGCAGGCTGGAGGAAACCTTGGCGGCGCAGGAGGCCGCCATCAAACGTCGGCGCGCGGCTGTCCAGCGCTTGCAGGAGGTGGGCAGCCCGCTGGGGCTGCTCTCCGAACTGGTCACGGACCGGCTCAGCCACCTGCCCCCGGGCGCGTTGCGCCCATCCGATCTAGACGCCCTGCTGGTCACGGAACGGATCTTCGGGCCGCTGGGCGCCGCCATCCAGGCCGGCATGTTCATCGTGCTGGCCACCCACCCCGACCTGCGGGCCGAGGAGGACCGTCTTGAGGCGGCCGAGGCCGCCCTCGACGACGGCGTCGAACCCGACGACCCGCGCGTCGAAGAGCTCGCCGTACAGCGATGCGCTCACCAAGTGGCCCTGAATCAGGCCATCGAGGCTGCTGGTCTCGACGCGGCCAAGGAGAAGATCTTCGAGATCTACGACGCCGACCTGAAAGGGGAGGAGGGCACAGAGATGAGTGCCGCCGCAGCGATCACCAAGATGCCCTACGACTTCTCTCCTGCCCGGATGCGCTGCGTGGAACTCGCCGGCCGGCTCTTCGGCGAGGCTCTTGCCGACGCCCACTACGCGGACAGCTGATCGCCTGTGCCCGGCACTGACGTGGCTCGACAACTGGTCGCGTCCATCTGCATGTGACCGGTCGGGTCAGACGTCGAGCCCGGGCCGTAACCAAGAGTGACATCACAACTGGCGGCACGTGAGGATTCCGAACTGGCCGCTGACACCAGTCTGCGGTTGCAAAGCCAGCACCTCCCGATCGCCATGTCGACGCCGACCACCGCCCTGTGGTCGCGAAGGCGCCTCGGGTACCACCCGCTGGACCAGTTCAGGCCGACTCGCGCACCACCAGACGCGATGCGGGCGGCGAAGGCGAGAGAGTTTCGGTGTTGCACCCGATGGGCGCCTGTTCCGCAATGGCGTGGGAAATTACGTCGATACCTCCGCGTGCAACATCACATGGGGGCGTGCGCGTGAGGCGACATTGACTCTCGATGAACTCGCCCTTGAGCTGGCGAAACGCCCCTACGATCTACGCCACGCAGGGATCTCATTCCGGCTTGCCTCCGGTGTCGACCCGGCGGAGTGTGCGCGCCGCGCCGGGCAGAGCATCCAGGTCCTCTTTCGCTACTACGCCAAGTTTCTGGCCGAGGCGCGGAACCATGCCAACAGCCTGATCGAGGAGTCGATGCGATGGTGGTAGCAGTGGGAGATATCGGGAGTTACTTCGCGATCCACCCAACGGCTTACGATGCGCTCAAGGAGGGCGCCTGCCAGGTGAAACACCTGGTCAGGCGCCCTTTTCTAATGCCTAGAAGAACCCCAGCTTCTTCGGCGAGTACGACACCAGCAGATTCTTCGTCTGCTGGTGGTACACGGCCCATTGTCGTGTTCACCAGGCAAAACGGCCTCCTTTCGGTCGTGTGGGGAAGCCTTGGCCCGCATATGGTCCGGATCTTGATCCGCCGGGGGCCAGTTGTTGGACAGGGCGGTCTGTTCGTGGGAGGGGAAAGCCTGGCTCTCGGTCCCACATGGCACAGGTCGGCAAAACCCTCTTCTGGCGTCCACAAAGTCTGAAACTATGCCGTTTGTGTAGGAATGCACCCTGTCGTCTGGGAGCGTCTACGGGCTTGGTGATACCGGCGTGACACGTGAGACATTTCAGGTGGTACGGCGCAGCGAGGGTTCTGCGTGGACGGGGTCCTGACCCGACGGGCCTCGTCGGATCCCTCCGGCGAGGCCCATCGTGCGGCTGGTCGAGGCCGTCAGAGTCTGCTCACCAGAGGGCGTCCTGCTGGGTTGACGGACGGGAGTTGCAGGTGTCGTGGCCAGGTGCACGCGCGTCTTGTTGCTGACGGTGCGGTTGCCCGGCAGGAAGTGGCGCCAGGATGTGGCGCATTCGATCGGGCTCAGCTGTTGGTCGGTCAGTTCAATTTTTTCGATTGGAAGTTGGGTCTCGCCTGTCAGTGGCCGGCAGTAACGTGCACGCTTGACAGGGTCCCCTGCCGAATCACCCGCCAGTGATATGAACGGAACGGCCACACCAGAATGATTCCGGACCCCTTCAGCGCGACCAGCCAACCGGCCACCGCCCCGACCATGTCGGCTCTCGGGGCGCAGCGGAGCAGGTGGATGCAGCAGGCATCATCCGCACCGAACCTCCAGTGCGGGAAGGACGAGATGTTCCCGCTCACCCTTGAGCTCGTTCGCCGGATCGGCGCTGGCGAGGCCACGGATCTTGACGCGCGGCCGCAGCTGTCGAGTGTCGAGTCGTCGAGGTCCTGGCGGCAGTACTCGTACGCGCTGCGTCCGATGGGGTTGGTCCAGAATCGAAAAGGAGTTCTTCAACTGACCGCCGAGGGCTCCGAACTGCTCGCGGACGAGTCGCGCTCACGTCTTGCCTCGTTGATGGCCGAGCGGATCCGGCTGTTCGCCGAGGTGCTCGGGCTGCTCGTGCGCGAGCCGCTGACGGTTGAAGAGGTCAATGCCGAGTTGATTGAGTCGTACAACCTCGACTGGACGAGCGTCAACAACACGCGTGTCCGGATGACCTGGCTCGAAGTCCTGGGGCTGACCGAATGGCTGGGAGAGCGGAAGCAGAGCACGACCGCTGAAGGACGGTCGCTCTTCGCCGCCTGGGAAGTCGTGACGCCTTCGGCCCTGGCCATGCACGACTCGGATGAAGCGGTCGACATTCCCGAAGCCCCGGAGGAGATCGCCGCGCTCCTCGCACACCTGGCCGCGAACGACGGCGCCCAGGAGACCAGGAACACCTACAACATCTGGGTTCCGAGCCCGAAAGAGGACCCCAACAAGATCGAGAACTTGCGGACGTGCATCGCGGCCGCAGAGGACCAGATGGAGAAGGGCACACTGCTGGGATTCATCGCGGACCGGTTCGGCCTGAAGCGCAGCAGCGTCGACAGTATGCTGCCGTTCATGCGGGCCGCCGGGCTACTTCTCGAGGTCCGCCGCGGGGTGTTCACGGCAACGCCGGCTGCCAAGGCGTGGCTGCGGTCGGGATCGGACATCGACTTCATCCGGATCCTTCACGCGAACATGAAGTTCGTCGGCGAGCTGATCCGTGCGGCGCAGGCCAATGTTCCGAGGAACGACGTGTACCGGGAAGGCATCACGTACGGCTTGAACAAGGACAAGGTGCGGTGGCTCACGGCCTTCATGGTCGAATCGGGCCTGCTCATCGAGACGTCTTGGTCGTCGGTCCAGGCCACGGCGACCGGGCTACGTCTCATTGAGACGCTCCCCCTCGCCGAACCGCACCTGCCGGAGGCCGCTGCGGAGCTGGAGCTGTCACCGGGCCTGGCGCAAACCACGTCGGGCGCACCGGGCGAACCCGACACGCTCTCGCTCATCGTGGAATCACTGACGCGCAGCTCCGTCGACCCGGGCGCCGACGGCGCGGCACCCGGTGCGGCGTTCGAGGTGCACATCGAGAGCTCGTTCAGGCACATGGGCTTTCGCGCCCAGCGCATCAGCGGTTCTGGTGACACCGACATCCTTGTGCAGTGGTACGACGGCAACGGGTCGTTGCGGACCGCGATCGTGGACGGAAAGTCGACGTCATCCGGTCGGGTCACGCACAGCAACGTGAGCGACGTGGCAATCGACACGCACAAGGAGAAGCGCTCCGCGGAGTACGTCGCCATCATCGGCCCCGCCTTCAGTGGGGACACGATCAAGAACATGGCCAAGCGGAAGCAGTGGGCGCTCATCACGGCCGACGAGTTGGGCCAGGTCGTCAGCTCCGCTGAGGCCCTCGGCTTGCGGCCAGCCGACGTTGCGATGCTGTTCGAGGTGCCGGACGGGCTGTCCAGACTTGCCGGACTCATTGACACGAGGCAGCGCGAGCTCGACATCCTGTCCCTCGTCATCTCCCGACTCAAGACCGAGTCGGAGACGGAGGAGGCCGTTTCCGCACGCGATGTATCGCTGATCGAGCGCGGTTCACCGTTGGCACCAAACATCGACGAACTACTCGGCACGTTCAGGCTGTTCGATCGCCTCGACCTGGACATCGTGCGGAGCATTGAGGACGTGCAGGATCCGCGTTATGCGACCTACCGGATCGGCGACGCGCGATCGGCGGCGAAGCGCCTTCGCGCCATCGCGAATTCGATCGAGAGGGGTCTCTAGTGTCCTGCGTCAGTAGTTGGTCGTTAGTACAGGTATGACTACTGCTGCTGGTGGGTCAGTTCCGCGTCGGGGCCCCAAGCTGGAACCGTTGCTGCTATCTGCTGAAGAGCAGGCGGAGTTGGAGCGGTGGACGCGTCGGGCGACGTCGGCCCAGGCGGTGGCGTTACGGGCTCGGATTGTGCTGGCGTGTGCGGGTCCCGAGGTGCCCCCGATCGTCGCGCTGCGAGCCGTCCGTAGGACGAGTCTTTGACTCTGCTTCAGAGATGCCGTGACCACACCATCTCCGGCGGAGGTTGCGGGCGTGACAGCTACGGTTCGCGTCTTGGCGGTAGCCAGACCAAACAGCGTGCGCGTGTGTTCCTTGCGACTGGGACTCATTCGTCCTCCGATTCCTGCGACGGTTGCCGGCGCGATGGGCCGTTCCCACCACGCCTTGCACAAATGGCCTGGCCGCCGAGCGGTGCAGGGGATGGCGGTGCGCGCATCCGCGGCTCGGTGGCCAGATGATCAGTTGCGGCGGCTTGCCTGAGCAGGTCACCTGCTGGCTCTGGCGGCGTCCTCGATCAGCTTCGCGGTGGTCTTCGGGTGACTGATCATCGCGACGTGGGACGAGGTCGGTACTTCGACGACCTTGCGGAATTTCGCACGGCGGTACATCCAGCGTTCGGCCGCGGGCGGGATCGTCTTGTCCCGGCCGGCGACCAGCCCCCACGAGGGGATCGTCCGCCATGCGGCGGCCTGAGTCGGGTAGGTGAAGGCGTCTGCGTCGAAGGGCCGCTGGGTGGCCTGCAGGAGTTGGAACGTGGCGGTCGATACGTCGGCGGCGAAGGCTGCTTGGCCGTCCTTGCTCAGGTACAGGTCGGTTCCGGTGGTGCCGTCGGACTTCGTGTAGGGGACCGGCACGCTCACGGCCTGGACCTCGCTGCCCGGGAACTTGTCGATGAGCTCGCCCTGGGTTTCCCCCACTTTGGGCACGAAGGCTGCGACGTAGACCAGTGCCTTGACGTTGCTCTTTCCGGCGGCGGCATTCGTGATGACGGTTCCACCCATGGAATGGGCGACCAGCACGACCGGTCCGCTGATGGAGTCCAGCAGACTCCCGATGTACGGGGCGTCGGTGGGAATGCCCCGCAGCGGGTTCGACCCGGCGATCGTGGTGTAACCCTTGCTCTGCAGCTCCCGGATGACTCCGTTCCAGCAAGACGAATCGGCGTAGCCGCCGTGGACCAGCACGACGGTCGGCTTGGCGCCTGGCGTGAGGCGGCTGCCGGTCGCGGCCGTGGCGCTGCTCGGGGTGAGGATCGCGGCCGATGCCGCGGCGGCCGCGCCGGTGGCGATAACTCTGCGGCGGGTGAACGTGGGGCGGATGGACATGCGAGTACTCCTGAGGTGGTGGGCACCGGGACAGGCATGAGGGCGGGCGCTCGACTGCTAGGACCGGCCGCCCGGATTCTCGGCGGCTTGCGCGATGACGGCGGCCACGACGGCCGGGCGAGAAACGTAGACGGCGTGGCTGCCCGGGGTTTCGGAAACGATCGCGCCCGCCCGCTCGGACATGGCCCGCTGCGCCGCCGGAGGAATCATCCGATCGTCGGTGGCGACCAGATACCAGGACGGCTTGGACTGCCAGGCCGGTTCGGAGACCGCCCCATCGAGCGCGTCGACACCCCACGGAACCTGGGAATCGGCCATGAACGCCGCCTGCGCCTCGGGCACATCGGCGGCGAACGACGCCGCGAACCTGTCCCGGTCCAGGAACAGGAAGCCGTCCTTGGGCGGCAGGATCGGCGGGACAGGCGTGCCGGGCTGCGGGTCGGCGATCAGCGAGCCGACCGACTCGCCCTTGTCAGGGGCGAACGCGGCGATGTAAGCGAGCGCGGCGACATTGGGATGGTTGCCCGCCTCGGTGATGACGACGCCGCCGTATGAATGGCCGACCAGCACCGCCGGACCGTCGAGGCCGTCGAGGACCTGGTGGGTGGCGGCGACGTCACCGGCCAGTGACAGGGTCGGGTTCTGCACGACGGCCACCCGGTAGCCGCCTGCGGTGAGGTGCTCGTGGACGTCCTGCCAGCCTGATCCGTCTACGAAGCCGCCGTGTACGAGCACGATGTTCCTGATGGCCGTCATGATCATGTCCCATCTGGAGGGACAGGCCCCATGCCTGTCCGGCGTGCCCCATCCAAGTCGCGCGCCGGCGAGCGGAACACGCAGAGCAGCACGCAGAGTTGTGGAATGCCGGAATTCCGCGATCAGGAACCGGCGGTGGCAAGGGCGTGGCAGCGACGGTGGGCTTCGGTATCACCGATCGCCTCGTATACCTGTCCCGCTCGCAGGTAAGTGAGGCCGCTCTCCGTGGTCCGTCCCTCCTCGGCCAGCAACATGGCCAGTTCCTCAAGGGCCCCGGCCTGCCGGAAGTCGGAAAGCTGGAGTGCGTCCAGGAGGCTGATCGCCTCGGTACGGCGGCCGAGGTGCCCCAGGCACTGCCCGATGCGGATCAGTGCGAAGGGCCGGCTGTGGGTCGCCACACTCGGCGTCATCCCCGAGCTCTCGTCGTCCATCAGAGCAAGCCCGGAACGGTACTGCTCCAGTGCCTCGGCGTAGCGTCCTTGGCTGCGAAGGCAGTGGGCGACGTTGGCCAGGCACTGGACGTAGCAGTCGGTGTCCCCGATGCTCCTGAACGACTCCGCTGCCCGCAACGAGAACGTGATGGCTTCGCCGGGCCGTCCGAGCTGGAGGAGTGCTCCTGCGGTGTACTCAAGCGACCAGGCGACTTGCGCCGTGGCGCCGCCCCGGGTGGCCAGCTTCAGGGCCTCGTCCGCACACCGCAGCGCAGCCTCAGGGTCTGCCGGCGGCACCGAGTGGACCCAAGCCATGTAGTTCAGCTGAGTCGCCTGCTGCGCCAGGTCGCCCAGAGCTGCGGCGGCCTGCGAGCCGAGCATGAAGACCTCGTGCCAATGCGGGCTGTGCACCCATCGTTCCGAGAACCAGTGCATCGACTCCGCGCAGTCCAGGACGAGGAAGTGCTCTGCGCTGCTGCTCGTCGCAGTCCGCATCGCCCCCACCCAGTTGTCCACATTCACCCGCAACCACCAGTCGGCCTCGTCCGCCGAGGCCAGGACGGCGAGATCGGGGGCGGGCCGGGCGGGCCGTCCGTAACCGGGTTCGAACCAGCGTCCCGCCATCGTCGCCGTGCGCAGCAGCCACGACGTCACCGTTCGCGTTACTGCCTCGCGTCCGGCCGGGGGCTCCTCCTCCTTGAACCGGTTGCGAGCGAACAGGCGAACCAGGTCGTGGAAGCGATAGCGACCCGCGCTGCTGTCCTGCAGCAGGCCCAGATCGACCAGGTCATCGAGCGCGTTCCAGGCGTCCTCCATCGGCATTCCCCCGGCCACGGCCGCCAGAGCTGCGTCGAAGTCCCGGCCCGGTACCACGGCCAGGCGGCGGAAGAGCCGCCGCGCACGCTCTGAAAGCTGCTCGTACGACATGCCGAAAGCGTTGGCGATCTTGAGGTCCCCGGCCTTGAATTGATCGAGTCGGCCTTCTTCGTCGGTCAGCCGCCCGGCGAGTTCGGCCGCGTCCCATCCGGGCCGGCTCGCCAGTCGGTTGCCAATGATCCGCAGGGCCAGAGGCAGACCTCCGCACAGTTCCGCGAGCCGGGTGAGTGCCGATTCCTCGTCGGATGCGGCGCGTTCCCCCAGAACTCCGGTCAGTAGTCGCATGGAGTCGGGTAACGCAAGCGGGCCGAGGACAAGCCTGCGCACGCCCTCCAGACCCGCCAGCAACCGCCGGGAGGTGACCAGCGCCCTGCTCACACCCGTGGCCGGCAGCAAGGGCCGTACCTGTTCCTCGGAGGCAGCGTTGTCCAGGACGACCAGAGCCCGCTTGTCGTGCAGCAGCGAGCGGTACAGCGATGCCCGCTCCTGGACGTCGCCCGGGACCTGCGGGGCGGGGACACCCAGCGCGCGCAGAAGTACCGACAACGCGTCATCGGAAGGCAATGGGCGCTGGGACATCCCGAACAGATCGATGAAGTACACCCCGCCCGGAAAGCTCGGACGCACCGAGTGAGCTCCACGGACAGCGAACGATGTCTTGCCCAGACCCGGCGAGCCGGTGATGAGTCCCACCACCCCGACGCCCGGCGAAATCTCGGCATACACCAGTTCACTCATCCAGATCAGCTCCGCGCTGCGACCAGTGAAGTCCGCAACAGCCCCAGGCAGTTCACACAGACCCCCAGGACGTGCCCAGTGGTTCTGCAGTCTGCCTTCGCGAGCCAGATCGATCAGCTGCCGACGAGCCTCCCCTTCCAATGCCAGCGCGTCCGCCAATGCGGTAACGGTGCGATGCTGTGGTCCTGTGCTGCGCCCCCGCTCCATGTCTGACAGCGCGCGGGCACTGACCCCCGACACCTCCGCCAGCTTCTCCAACGTCAGTCGTGCCGAGCGCCGGTGAGCACGCAGCACTTCCCCGAAACCCGCTTGCTCGATCAAGGCCCCACCCCTCCAAGCAGCGAACGCACTCACGAACTGCCAAGACCCCCACGGCTGATCAGGTCGCCCCATTGCGCACGTCGCCTGCCACTGTGCCGTACGGGGACCGACCCTCGCCCGGACTGACGAGATTCTTGCCCGCGGGCATAGCTCGCCCCAAACAGTCGGCGCTGATCATCCTGTGGCGCGGTGTCGCGGACAACGACGATCCGGTGCACCACGCGGCCGGGGGGTCGAGCAGTCCCGACTCGGCGAGCACGAAGGCGCAACATCATGATCCTTCTCGTCGGGAGGCAGCGCGCAGGTGATCGCTGGCGGCGTCGAGCAGCACGGTGTCCGGAGAACGATGGCGCTGAGGCCGTTGCTGCGGTGAGTGCCGTCTTGCGGTCGGCCGACTTCGCCAGGTGGGCAGAGGGAAGGTCCGATCCATGACGCAATCCGGGGGTGGCGCGGGCACGCTGCAGATCGTCGCCGGGCTGGCGATGCCGGGACTGCTCTTCGAGATCGATGCCATCGCTCAGCGCCCAGCCGACTAACGTCCACAGACCTAAGGTTGGAAGTCGGTCAACCTGTTCGGTTAACTTCCGGTACTAAGGGGGAGTTGGGCCGGAGTTCTCTCTGCGTGTACACCGAGTGCGTTACGGACGCGGCGGGGTAGATACTGGCGTGTTCAGTGAGGGTGTCCAGGAACGCGAGGGCGCGCGGGGTACTCAGACGGCGATCGTCTTGTGCTCGACGTACTCGGTTAGCCCGACAACGCCGTTCTCCCGGCCGATGCCGCTGTCCTTGTAGCCGCCGAAAGGGCCGTCGAAGACGGGCGGCGCCGCGTTGATCCTGACTCCGCCCGTCTGCAGCCGGCGGGCGATCTCCATGCCGTGCTCGACGTCGGTGGTCCAGACACCGCCGCCGAGCCCGTAGGGGGAGTCGTTGGCGATCCGTACGGCATCGTCCTCATCCTCGTAGGGGATGACGACCAGTACGGGTCCGAAGATCTCTTCCTGGGCGATGCGCATGCTGTTGTCGACGTCGGCGAAGAGGGTGGGCGTGACGTAGAAGCCGCCTTCGAGTCCTTCGGGGGTCTCGGGGCCACCGGTGACCAGGCGGGCGCCTTCGCTGATGCCGATCCGGATGTAGTCCTGGACCCGCTTCTGCTGGTCGGCACGGATCATCGGCCCGATGAACGTATCCGGGTCGGCGGGGTCCCCGACCCTCAGGCTCTCGGTCAGCACCTTGAGCGCGTCGACGATCTCGTCGTAGCGGCTGCGGGGCGCGAGGATGCGGGTGTGGGCCTGGCAGTTCTCGGAGTTGTTGGCGAAGGACGCAAACTTCAGCCCCTCGGTGACTGCTGCGAGGTCGGCGTCCTCAAGGATGATCGAGGCCGACTTTCCACCCAACTCCAGGCTGACACGCTTGAGTTGCTCCCCGGCGATCGAGGCGATGCGGCGCCCCGCGGCAGTGGAGCCGGTGAAGGAGATCTTGTTGATGCCGGGGTGGGCCACCAGGTGCTCGCTGGTCTCGCGGTCCGCGGGGATGATGCTGACAACCCCTTCGGGGAAGCCTGCGGCGGTGAAGGTCTCGCCCAGGCGCAGGATGCTCAGGGAGTTCTCGGGTGATGCCTTGAGCACGACGGTGCAGCCGGCGAGCAGCGCGGGGATCATCTTGACCAGGGCGGCGGAGTAGGGGGAGTTCCACGGAATGATCGCGGCGACCACCCCGATGGGCTCGCGGCGCACCACGGTCCCGGATGCTCCGGTCGGATCGAGGCGCTCCTCCCAGCCGAAGTCCTTTGCCGCCCGGAGGTAGGCGTCGGCCGCCTGATCGAGTGCGGGTGCGCCCCAGGTGGTGAACCACAGGGGTGCGCCGTTCTCCGCGCTGATAAGGGCGGCGGCTTCCTCGGCGCGTTCCGCGCGCAGTGTGTTGAAGCGGGCGACGATCTCTTGGCGGGCTTCCGGGGTCATCCGGGGCCAGGGCCCGTGGTCGAAGGCTTCGCGGGCGGCGAAAACTGCCTTGTCGATGTCGGCAGGGGCGCCCTGCGCGGCGTACCCGATCAGGCGCCGGTCGTGCGGTGAACGGATGTCGAGCAGGTCCGTGTTGGTGGGTGCGACCCACTGGCCGCCGATGTAGAGCTTGTCGTAGTTGATCATCTTCTTGCTCGCATTCCTGGTGGGGGCAGGTCAGGCGTCGGTCCACCGGCGGCCGTCGTCGACGGTGATCCGTTTGAAGTCGAGTCCGGGGAAGTGATCGATGCCGAGGGCCACTTCGGTGCCCGCGAACCGGGCGAGGAGTTTCTCCCGAGTCCGCAGCGCATGCTCAGGGTCGGCGTCCATGAGGAAGGAAATGCCGGTGTCGCCGAGCTGCAGCGGGTGGTGCACGGCGTCTCCCAGGAGGTACGCCTCCTGGCCGCCCGAGGCGATCCGCAGCGCGTAGTGGCCCGGCGTGTGCCCGGGAGCGTGGAGGGCGGTGACTCCGGGGGCGATCTCCATGATGGGCGCGTCGATGGCCCGCAGTACCCCGGCCGCCTTGGCGGCCTCCATCCCGAGACGGGCCGGGTCATCGGCGGGGGCCGGGGCGATCAGTGCGTCCCAGTCCGCGGCGCCGTAGACGATCTCCGCGTTCGGAAAGAACAGCTTTCCGCCCGGGGCGACCCAGCCGACATGGTCGCCGTGCAGGTGGGTGAGAAAGAGCGTGCCGATGTCTCCGGGAGCCACTCCTGTCGCGGCCAGGGCCGCGGGCAGGCGGCCGCCCTCCGCGATGAACTCGGGCGCCGCGTCCAGGCCGGCCGCGGCAGCGAGTTCCGCGGGGAAGGGGATGCTGTCCGGGCCGCTGCCGGCATCCACCAGGACGGTGAAGCCCTCGCCCTGGATCAGATAGCACCCTGCAGGGATGTGATAGGTCCCGTCGCCTTCCAGCAGTTCCGGATGGGCTTCGAAGTCCAGCCCCGGATAGAACATCGGTGGCATGTGACTCGCGCCGTCGCTCAGCGCGGTGATTCTGATGGTGCCGACCTCGATGGAGGTAGCCATGGTGTGGTCCTTGGGGAGAGGTGCTGGGAGGCGGAAGACGTCCCGGTCAGGCGGGGAAGTCGGCCGACTCGCTGAGCGCGCGCCAGGCGGCGTCGGATGAAGCGAGGTCCTGGGCCGCATCGGCGGCGATGGCCACGGCGTCGCTGCCGAGCAGCAGGTGCATCGGCGGCTCGTCGGCCTCGGTGGCGCGGATGACGGCCTGGGCGGCCCGTGCTGGATCGCCGCTCTGGGTGCCGTTGTGGCGGTCCAGGAACTCGACGACGGGTCCGATGACGGGCTTGTAGGGGTCGCTGATCGGCGGTGTGCTCATCGAGGATCCGGCCCAGTCGGTGCGCATGCCGCCTGGTTCGATGAGGGTGACCTTGATGCCGAACGGGGCGACTTCCTTGGCCAGGACTTCGGAGAAGCCCCCGACAGCCCACTTCGCGGCCTGATAGGCGCCCAGGCCGGGCGAGCCGATACGTCCGCCGATGGAGGAGATCTGGACGATGTGCCCTGCGCCGCGCTCGCGCATCGCGGGCAGTGCGGCCCTGGTCACGTTGACGACTCCGTAGAAGTTGGTGTCGATCTGGGCGCGGAAACCGTCCTCGGTGAGGTCCTCGATGGAGGCGACGTCCGCGTAGCCGGCGTTGTTGACCAGCACGTCCAGCCGGCCGAAGGTCTCCAGGCCCAGCGCGACGGCTCGGCGGGCGGCGCCGGGATCGGTGACATCGAGGGCCACCGTCCGGACCTGGCCGCTGTAGCGCTGGACGAGAGTGTCGAGCTGCTCTGGCCTGCGGGCTGTGGCAACCAACTGATCGCCTGAGGCCAGGACGGCCTCGGCGAGGGCCCGGCCCAGGCCGCGGGAACTTCCGGTGACGAACCAGACCTTGGACATCGGAGTTGCCTCTCTGTTGATGCCCCGGGGGAGGGGGCGGCAGCGGGCGCGGGGCCCGCTCGGAGCTGTGTGTGCACTCACGCATGCGCCAACAAACTAAACGTTCATTTAGATGCTACCACTCGAGGTAACTGAACGTTTATTTGTATTACTCTTGCGGTATGCCTGACACCCCACGAACCCCACGGACCCGAGACTCCGAGGCGGCCAAGGCCCGGCTGCTGCAAGCCGCCACCGACGAGTTCGCCGCTCATGGCATCTCTGGTGCCCGCATCGACCGGATCGGTGCTGCGGCCGAGGTCAACAAGGCGCAGATCTATACGTACTTCGGCAACAAGGACCAGCTCTTCGACATCGTCATGGACACCCATGTCGCGCGGATCCTCGACGAAGTGCCCTTCGCCCCCGAGGACCTTCCCGGCTACTCGGGTCGGCTGTTCGACTTCCTGATCGCCAACCCGCATCAGCTGCGGCTCGCGACCTGGAACCGGCTGGAGCGCACCGGCCGCGGCCCGGGCCCCGCCCAGCTCGCGGCGTCGATGGAGCAGAAGACGGAGAAGATCACGCGGGCGCAGGCCGACGGGCTCGTTCCCACGACGTTCACCGCCGAAGACCTGCTGACGTTTGTCCTGGCCCTCGCCAGTGCATGGACCCCTGCCAGCCCCGTGATCCCGGCCGCCTTGGAGGGCGCCGCACTGCGCGCCCACCGTGCGGCGGTCGTCGAAGCCGTACGGCGACTGGTCTCCGACTGACACGGGCGGCGGGACTGGTGATCAGCCCACGGCGGCGGCGATCACCAGGATGGTGGTGGCCACACGCTCCCACGGCGAGAGGCGGCGGCCGGCCGTTGAGCGGGACCAGGACGGTGAGCGTCACGAGGGAGATTGCCTTGGATCGGGCGATGGTCGTGAGGAAGGGGCCTGCCGGCATGAATGCGATGAGCACCAGGCGTACGGAGAGCCGCTAGGGGGTGGAGAGGTTTCGTGAACCAGGCCGTGGAGGCCCAGGCCCCCGAGACCGCGAGGAACAGGACCATCGTCTGCACGGCGCCGCTCCGGTCGAGATGTTCCAGGAGACACGAGGTCGAAGAAGAGCTTGCACCGGCCGGCAAACGTGCCGGTCAGTGCATCCGCAGAACGATCTTCCCTCGGGTGTGCCGCCCGGCGAGCGCTGTGTATGCCGCTCGGACCTGCTCGATGGGGTACGTGGCGCTGATGGGGACGGCGAGTTCGCCGGTGGCGATCAGTGCGGCGAGTTCGGCCAGGACATCCGAGGTGGCGGCGGACATGCCGCCGTCGCTCCTGGTGCCGAACTTCTGCGCGGCGAGGAAGTCGACGACCGTGTTGATCCGTACGGGCGCCACGCCCAGCTTGATGGCGAGTTCGACATAGCCGTTGCCGTACGCGTCGATGAACGCATCGATGCCGTCGGGCGCCGCATCACGAAGCCGCTCTTCGAGGTCGTCGCCGTAGGCGAGCGGTTCCGCGCCAAGGGAAGTGAGCCAGCCGTGGTTGGCCTTGCCCGCGATGGCGAGGACGCGCACGCCCTGACGGCGGAGCAGTTGGACGGTCAGGGAGCCCACGCCTCCGGCGGCTGCGCTGACCGCGACGCTCTCCCCGGGCTTGGCCTCGACGGCCCGCACTGCCGCGTAGGCGGTGGTGCCGGCCACGAACAGAGACCCCGCCACGTCCCACCCGACGGCTGCGGGCTTGGGTGTCACCTGGGTCGCGGGGACAGCGACGTAGTCCGCTTGCGCGGCGCGCTGGTTGGTGAACCCGATCACCTGTGCGCCGACCGGAGGGGTGCGCACGGCGCTGCCCACGGCGACGACATGGCCGGCGAAGTCGCTGCCCTGGCCGGAGGGGAAGGTGGCCGGCCAGATGGTGTGCGCGAGCCCCTCACGTACCGGGACCTCGCCTGGATTGATTCCCGCGCTGACCACTTCGACGACGACTTCGTCGGCCGCCGGATTGGGTGTGGCGACGTCGGTGACGTAGAGCGCGTCAACGCCTCCGTAGTGGTCGTAGCGGACAGCTCTGGGCATGCCGGGCTCCTTCGAGGTAGCCGGGGGTACGGCCTGCCCTGCGGGACGGCCGGTGCGGAATTGAGTGAGCCCCGCGGTCCCGGGGAGTAGGGCGCCGCCCGAGTGTCGAGGGCAGTGTGCTGGGCGGCGGTGGTTACTTGCCGATGGCGTCGAGTTCGGCGACCGCGTCGGCCGGTAGGTGCAGGTCGGCCGCGGCGACGTTCTCGCGCAGGTGGTCGACGGAGGAGGTACCGGGGATCAGGACGGTGGTGGCCGAGCGCTGGAGCAGCCAGGCCAACGCGACCTGCTGCGGCGAGGCGTCCAGCTGGGCGGCGACCCGGGTGAGGGTCTCGGACTGCAGGGGGCTGAAGCCGCCGAGGGGGAAGAACGATGCGAACGCGATGTTCTCCGCGGCGCAGCGGTCCACGAGGGCATCGTCGGTCCGGTTGGCGAGGTTGTAGAGGTTTTGCACGGTGACGACCGGGGCGATGGTCTGCGCCTCCGTGAGCTGGGCGTCGGATACGCCGCTGAGGCCGAGGTGGCGGATCAGACCCTGTTCGCGCAGCTCGGCCAGGGCACCGAACTGTTCGGCGATGGAGTCCTCTGAGGTGCCTTCGACGGAGCCGAGACGCAGGTTGACCACGTCCAGGATGTCCAGGCCCAGGTGTTGCACGTTCTCGTGAACCTGGGCCTTCAGGTCCGCGGGCTCCAGGGAAGGGATCCAGCCGCCGTCGTCGCTGCGGCGGGCGCCGACCTTGGTGACGATGCGCAGGTCCGCGCGGTAGGGGTGCAGGGCTTCCTTGATGGGTTCGTTGACGACGGCGGGGCCGTAGAAGTCGCTGGTGTCGATGTGCGTGATTCCGAGGTCGACCGCCTCGCGTAGCACGGCGAGCGCCTGGTCACGGTCCTTGGGCGGGCCGAAGACGCCGGGGCCTGTGAGTTGCATGGCTCCGTAGCCCATGCGGCTGATCGCGAGGTCTTCCGCCAGGGTGAGCGTTCCGCCGGGAGTGGTGGTGGTCATGTCGTGCCTTCCTTGTCTTCTCTGCCGAGCAGGTCATCCGGGGTTTCGTGACAACCTGCCGGTTCTGTCACTTTCCTCCGTGCGTGATGATCTCGGCAGTACCCCCGTGTTCCTAGGAGTGAAAAGACCAGCCACCTCCCACACAGCGGCTCTACCTTGGGTGTCATGGAGAACACCAACCCTCTGGGCGCGTTCCTACGGGCCAGGCGCGAGCTGGTCAGCCCCGAGGCCGTCGGGATCACCCCGCACGGACTGCGCCGGGTCAAGGGGCTGCGCCGGGAGGAAGTCGCCACACTCGCCGGCATCAGCTCCGACTACTACCTGCGCCTGGAACAAGGACGCGACCACAACCCCTCCGTCCAGGTCCTCGAAGCGCTGGCCGGTGTCCTCCAACTGGACGGCGACGCCACCGCCTACTTGCTGGGCCTGTCCGGCAGCCGCCCGCGCAAGACGGTCCGACCGGCGGCCGAGCGGGTGCCGGTCAGCATCAAATACATGCTGGCGCAGATGCCGATGCCCGCATTCGTGCACGGCCGGTACTTCGATGTGCTGGCCGCCAATCCGATGGCCCGCGCCCTGTCTCCGAACATGGCGCCCGGCGTCAACCGGCTGCGCGCGGCCTTCCTCGACCCCCGCGAACGGGAACTGCACCGCGACTGGGCACAGGCCACCGTCGGCGTGGTCGCCCAACTGCGGGCATCGGCCGGACCGGCCGGCGACGACCCGCGCCTGGCCGCGCTGGTCGGCGAACTCTCCCTCAAGAGTGACCGCTTCCGAAGCCTGTGGGCCCGCCATGATGTCCGCCGAAGGGAAACGGAAGTCAGCCGGATGCGGCACCCCAAGGTCGGAGACCTTGAGCTGTACCGCGAAAAGCTCACCATCAACGGCACCGACGGCCAACTCCTCGTCGTCTACCACGCAAAGCCCGGCTCCCCGTCCGCACAATCGCTGACGCGTCTGGGCTCGCCGGCCGCCACCGAGTGAGCACCCCGACGACGGAGGGCGCTGGACTACCGCATCAAGTGCCGCACCTCGTATGGGTGATGGCTGATCGTTTCTTCGCTGCGGGCAGGAATGACTTCCGTTTCACCGTGCAATGGCTGAAGGTGAGCGCCACCATCTGACGGGGCGCCTGCCAGAGAGGGTGCAGCGTATGCAGATCCAAAGGGCGGCACTCGCCGTCGTCATGAGTGCGGTGGCGCTCGGAACCACCGTCGGCACTGTCGCCGCAGCGGCCCCCGCATCCGTCGGCCTGAGGGCGAGCAGTTGCGGCGAGGCCGTCCGTAACACTCGGGCCGACCTGCAGCAGGCAGGCGCCCCGACCGGCGCGAGCGACTGGCAGAGCGTACGCAACGCCGCGCAGGACTTCCTCAACCAGCACCCCTGGAACAGCCCGGGTACCCAGGTTCTCCAGGCGGACGTCAACGACCTGAACCGGCTCTGCGCGTCGTGAGGCTCGTCCGGTGTGGCCCGACCATTCTTCTGTCCACCGCCCCGGACCGCCGCACGTGATCACCATCGACAGGATCACCATGTATCGCCTTCTCGCTTCCTTCGCCGTGTTCACCACGCTGCTGGTGGCGGCGGTGCCCGCGGTGGCCGCTGGCCCATGCGACCAGTTTCCGCAGGATTCATACGCGTACGCCGAGTGCGAAGCCCAGCACCAATGGTCCTCAGCGGGTGCGTAGGCACGCCGTCGCCCGCCGTACCCTGGGCTCCGAAGGTGCGGCGTCAGGAGCGGGCCTGGCAGGTCAGATTTCGTTGTTCCACATGCGGAACATGGTGCATCTGTCGTTCTCGTCGAACGTGACGGTCCACAGGTTGGCGAAGGTGCCCAGTTCTTTGTAGCGACCGGTTCCTTCGATGGCCGCGGTGTCGCCGTTGATGGTGAGGAGGGACCAGTCGAAGTCCCAGCCGCCCTCCTGCCATCCTGCACGGCCCTGCCAGCCTTCGACGATGGCGTCGCGGCCGATCCAGTCGGTCGCGTAGGGCCACTCGTGGTATTCGGCCTGCGGGGTGAACAGTGCGGCGATGTCCTTCTTGTTGCTGCTGGTCCAGGCCCGCAGATACCCCTCGACCCAGGCGCGCACCTGTTCTTCGGTCACCATGACAGCTGCCTTCCGTAACGGGGCGTGCCGCTCATCCTTGAGCGGTGGGGCGAATGACGAGTTCGTTGACGTCCACCTCGGCAGGCTGGGCGATGGCGTAGTGGACGGCCTCGCCGATCGCGGCGGCTGGGATGGCGATGTCCATCTGGCCCGAGACCGCGTCCTTGGTGTTCTGGTCGCCGATGGTGTCGGTCAGCTCGCTGCGCGTCAGGCCGGGACTGATCACGGTGACCCGCAGGTCCCTGCTCTCCTGGCGCAGGCCCTCCGACAGGGCACGGACGGCGTGCTTGGTGGCGCTGTAGACGGCGGCGGTCGGGTCGACCCGCAGCCCTGACACGGAGGCGATGTTCACGATGTGTCCGGCTCCCTGGGTGCGCATGATCGGCAGGACGGCGGCGATGCCGTGCAGGACTCCGCGCAGGTTGACGTCGATCATGCGGTCCCACTCGTCGGTCCGCAGCGCGTCAAGGCGGGACAGGGGCATCACTCCGGCGTTGTTGACCAGGACGTCGACGCGGCCGTACCGGTCGTGGGCGGCCTGGACGAAGGTCCGCATGCTGAGGGGGTCGGCCACGTCCAGGGTGTGGGGCAGGGCGCTGCCGGCACCGGCTTCGATGTCCTTGGCGAGGGCGTCCAGGCGCTCTGTGCGGCGGGCGCCCAGCACCACTTGATGGCCCGCTGCTGCCAGCCGTCGGGCGGTGGCCTCGCCGATGCCGCTGCTGGCCCCGGTGATCAGGACGATCTTCGGGGTGGCCGTGGGCGGGTACGTCATGCTCATCCCTTCGTCAGGCAGGCGGCCTCGTGGTTGGACCGTCCGGTTCCGCCAGCATGGGTCTGGTCTCGCGGATGGGGCAGGAGGTCTCTTCCTGGGTGCCGCACTCCTAGGTAGAGGCGGCGTAGCATTTTGGGTATGAGCGGCAATGAACTGGGCGAATTCCTACTGGCACGCCGTTCCCGAGTCAGCCCGCAGGATGCGGGACTTCCCCGCTCCATGGGTCGCCGGGTGAGCGGGCTGCGGCGCGAAGAGGTCGCGGTACTGGCAGGGGTCAGCGCTGACTACTACGCGCGCCTGGAGCAGGGCCGCGAACGGCACCCCTCCGGACAGGTCATCGACGCCCTCGCCCGGGCCCTGGGCCTGGACTCCGATGCCTGCTGGCACGCCTACCGCCTGGCCGGCCTCGTACCGCGCGACGAAGCCCCCGACCTCGACGGGGAGCGGGTGGCACCCGACCTGCAGCGGCTGATGGACACCTTTCCGGCAGCCGTCGCCTACGTGGTCAACCGCCGACTGGACGTCCTCGCGTCGAACGCGCCGGCCGCCGCGCTGCTCTCCCCGCTGGCCGACCCGCGCCACATGGTCCACTCGCTGTTCTGCGACCCTGCGGCGCGCACGCTGTTCGCAGACTGGGACAGCGTGGCGCGCGACACCGTCGCCGCGCTGCGGCTTGCGTACGGGCATGAGCGCCACGATGTGCGGATCACGGCCCTGGTCGATGAACTCCGCGCTGAGAGCGAGGAGTTCGCAAAGCTGTGGGGACACCAGGACGTCAACCGGCTGGGCAGCAGGACCAAGACCTTCCACCACCCCGTGGTGGGGACGCTGACCCTCTCGTACCAGACCTTCGAGGTGCAGGACGCGCCCGGTCAGAGCCTGCTGGTCGGCACCGCTGCACCCGGCAGCACGGACGCCGACCGCCTGGCCCTGCTCCGCGGTGCGCAGCTGCTGGACGACCGGCAGGCGTCCTCCGCCCTCCAGTAACGGGAACCATCGTTTTCGTTTAGGGTGGGCGACATGCCCCGCTTGAGTGAGGAGCGCCGGGAAGAACGGCGCCGCCACATCCTGGTCAGTGCCTGGAGCTGCTTCTCCCGCAATGGCTTCCACGCCTCGTCGATGGACGACGTCATCGCCGCGACCGGTATGTCCTCCAGTGCCGTCTACCGTTACTTCCGCAGCAAGGACGAGCTCATCGACGCCGCCGCGGAGGAGGCTTTGACGCTGGTGCGCGATGTGTTCGGGCGGCTGTTGGAGCGCCGTCCCACGCCGTCGCCGTCGCAGGTCCTCGAGGCGATGGTGGCCGAGGCTCGTGAGCGGGGCGAAGGGAAGCCGTACGACCTGACCCGCATCGCGATCCAGGCATGGGGTGAGGCGCTGCGCAGTCCCGAACTGGAACGGCGTACCCGGACGTTCTATCTGGCGATGCGTGACAGTCTTGCGGAATTGGCGCGGCGCTGGCGCGATGAGGGGCGGGTGCCGCCGACTGCGGACCCGGAGCAGGTCGCGGCGGTATTGATGACCCTCATGCCGGGGCTGCTGGTCGGCCGTCATCTGGTGGCGCCGGTCAGTGCGGAGCAGTTGATCGGCGGTCTTTCGTCCCTGGCGTCGGCCTTCGACGAAGTGCCGTCGTCGTGAGGCGCTTCACCGGGTTTTCACCCCGTCATTGTCGCCGGGGAGACGGGCCCCGGTGTCTCCGTCCGGCGAGGTGCTGCCAGGCCGGGCCCCGGCGATGCTCGTTGTGCGAGGACTCACGATCAACGGGGACATCGCAGCCGTTGAGGGAACCGCACGGAGCCTGGCGCCTTCGCCAACCTGTGCACTGTGCTTTCGACAGACACGGGGAGTACACGGTGATGGGGAGGTGGAAGAGCAAGGTCTGACATCCCGGCTGTGATGACCTGTCCTGGGGCCACCAGGCACGCCTTGAAAGGACCGTCTGTGATCACTCTGCTCACCGTCATCCGCAAGAAACCCGAGGTCTCCACCGAGGACTTCCGCCACTTCATGAAATACGAATACGGACCGACCTATGAGGCGCTCCCGCAGACCCTTGCCTACGTCCAGTACCACCTCACCGACCTCGCCTCCGACGGTGCGGAGGACCCGATCGACGCCATCGTGCAGATTAGCTTCGAGTCGCAGGAAGCCATGGCCGAGGCACTCTCGACCGACGCGTACAAGAAGGCCCACGAACTGCGCGAGCAGTACATGCGTGAGACTTCCGTCGGTATCCACTCGGCACGCGTCGACGAGACCATCACCTTCGTGTGAAACCAGACAGCACTCGGCGGTCCGCTGCCTGGAACCTCGGGCAGACGCCGGTCACCTGCTCGGTCGCGCTCAGCGCGCCGTAACTGCTTGTCTGCGTGCTCCGACCTCTCGTTGGCCCCGAGCCGAACGCCACCGGAGGGGGACCCCGACCGGGCCACCGGTCAGGCAAGGCTTCGCCGGTGATCGCTACCGGCTGCGGTCTTGGTCCGTGGTGTGGTCGCCGGGCTGGGCGGCCGGGTCGGCGGACCACTGGAGGAGGAAGCGCAGTGCTTCCTGGGAAGGGGAGCCCGGTGGGGGCGTGTAGGCGACGAGTTGCTGGTCGGGCTGTGTGTCGACGGAGAACTGCTGGACGTCGAGGGTCACGGTGCCGATGACCGGGTGGCGGTAGGTCTTGGTGAGCTGCCTGGGCCCGCGGACCTGGTGGCTTCCCCACCAGGTGCGGAAGTCCGGGTCTCGGACGGTGAGTTCGCCGACCAGGTCAGTCAGGGCTCGGTCGTTGGGGTTGCGTCCGGCTTCCATCCGCAGGACCGCGACGCATTCGCGGGCGGCGCGAGGCCAGTCCGCGTACAGGGCCCGGTAGGCGTCGTCGAGGAAGGTCAGCCGGATCAGGTTGCGCTCGTGGGCAGGCAGCGCGGCGAAGTCGGTCAGCAGAGCCGCCGCACCTCGGTTCCAGGCCAGCACGTCCATGCGGCGGTTGAGGACCATCGCGGGGATGTCGTGCATGCCGTCGAGCAACTGCTGCAGTTGCGGGTCGATCTTGCGCCGGGCGGGCTGTCGGGCGGGAGCGGCCTGGGGGACGTCGGCGACGGCGAACAGGTACGCGCGTTCGTCCGGGGCGAGCTGCAGTGCGTCGGCGAGGGCGTCGAGGACAGGACGGGAGACCCGGCGGGTCCGGCCCTGTTCCAGCCGGACGACGTAGTCGATGCTCACGTGGGCGAGCTGGGCCAGTTCCTCGCGGCGCAGGCCCGCTACCCGGCGCAGGCGGCCATCGTCGGGCAGGCCGACCTGGTGCGGGTCGAGGGCGGCTCGGCGGGCGCGCAGGAAGTCGCCCAGGTCATTGCCGCCCGGAGGATCGCCGGCGTTTTCCATGGCTCCCAGTGTCCTCGGGGTGGCAGCCGCGTGCCTGGTACTGATCTGCATAGGCAGGTCCCGCCCTGGAACCTCGGACAGGGCGGCGCGATGGTGGTGAAGGTGGCCGGCGCACTCGACGCGGTCACCGGAAACCCGCCCCCTGAGGGCGAGCCCGCCCTTTGTGTGACCGGAGAGCAGCACCATGAAGACGGACGTCACTTCACCAGCGCCGACCTGAACCTCGTCGGCCACCTCTACACCCCCGACGGCGAAGCTGACGGCCCCCGCCCCGCAATCGTGGTGGGGCATCCCGGCAGCGGTGTGAAGGAACAGGCCGCCGGCCTGTACGCGCGGCGCCTGGCCGGGCACGGCTTCGTCACCCTCGCGTTCGACGCCGCCTACCAGGGCGAGAGCGAGGGAACCCCGCGTGGCCTGGAGGACCCGGCCCAGCGGGTGGAGGACGTCAAGTCCGCCGTCTCGTTCCTGACCACCCGCGACGATGTGGACCCCGACCGCATCGGGGTACTGGGCATCTGCGCCTCCGGCGGATACGTGCTTCCCGCCGCCGCTACCGACCACCGTATCCAGGCCGTGGGCACCGTCAGTGCCGTCGACATCGCCCGCCAGTTCCGCCTGGGCGCCGATGGCGCGCAGGACCCCGCCGTCATCCAGGGCATGCTTGACGCCGCCGCGGCTGCGCGTACCGCCGAAGCCCGCGGCGAGGGTATGCAGAGCTTCCCGCTCTTCCCCGACACTGCCGAGCAGGCCCGCGCCCTGGGCGGCCGGCACGGCTTCGAGGGCTTCGAGTACTACCGCACCGAGCGCGCCCAATATCCGCGCTCGGCGAAGTTCCTCACCTGGTCCAGCGTCGACCGCCTGGCCTTCTTCGACGCCTTCGGATTCGTCGACCTGATCGCGCCCCGTCCGCTGCTGATGATCGTCGGCAGCGAAGCGGTGACGTCCTGGATGGCCGTCGAGGCGTTCCAGCACGCCCGCGGCCCGAAGGAGCTGCACTGGATCGACGGAGCCAGCCACGTCGACCTCTACGACAAGGAGCGGTACGTCGGCCCCGCGGTCGCAAAGCTCGCCGACTTCTTCAAGGCCCACCTGGCCGAGGCCGAGTAGACCGGCTGCCCTGCGCACCGAAACTCCTACGCAGCGGAGGAGGCAACGTCCTGGAGGAGGTTTGCATTGCCGGTGTGGTGGACGGGCTGGAGGCGTACCCCGGCCAGCTTCCAGCCGGCTCCGGTGCGCCTGAGGTCGTGCTCTCCTCGCGCATAGAGAACCCATGTGCTGACGGCCGGATCTCCGCTGAGGTGCCGACCCATGCGTCCGAGCCGACGCCCAGCGTGTCGAGCGCGGCGGCCAGGCGCCGCACGACTGCGCAGAGCTGCGCGATCGTCGTGTCCGTCTCGCCGGTGGCGTCCGCTGTGACCGCGCTCTTGTGGCAGAAGTACTGCTCGGGGCGGTTTCGCCGGACCGCACCGCTGCCTGCCCCTCGCTGCGTTCGATCACCGCGCGCACCGCCAACGCGCCCACGTAGACGCCCCGTTCGGCGACTTCACCGTGGAGAGCGTGGAGGTAGTTGCGGGTGGCGGCCATCACCGGGACGGGGCCGGACAGACCCGCTGCCGGGCGCACCACCGACGAGCCGTAGCCGAAGAGGATGGCGCCGTCGCCGCGCTCCAGCATCCCGGGCAGCACGGTGTGCACGACTTCGACGGGAGTGAGCAGATACAGGTCCGTCCGCTCCCGCAGCGCCGCGGCGTCGAGGGTGGCCGCGGGCACGAGGGTGGTGGGGCTGAACGGCGCGTACACCAGGCGTCGATCGAGCCGAACCGTTCTTCGATCTCCGCGACCAGCGCCGGTACAGCGTGGTGTCCCACAGGTCGGCGCGGAACGCGGCAGCCTCGATGCCCTCGTCGCCCGCCGCCGCGACGAGCCTGTCCAGCGGGTCACGGCGGCGGGCGACGAGAGCCACCCGGTATCCCTCGCGGCCGAAGCGCCGGCCGACGGCGACCCCCACCGCTGTTCTGGCTCAACTCCCAGCTCACCCGCCGAACCAGCGGCACCGCTCCGGATGCCTGGAGGCGCCAGATCGCCTTCTGGCTCGACGGCCAGCGCGCCGCCTCCGAAGGGGCACTGCCAGCCGGGCCGGAGAGCGTGAGTGCGGCGCTGCCTGCACTGCTCGGCGGCAACGCCCGCTGAGGCAGAGGGATTTCATAGCGAGCGGCTTGAGGAGGGTCTGGGCGGGGTCAGGTCTCGGCGATTGGGACGAGTGGTTCCGTGTGTGGGGGAGGGGAGATCAGATCGGCGGCGTCGGTGCGGAAGGCGGCCATGTGGGGCGTCTCGCCGTGGGCGTCGAGGGCGCTGTGGCCGGTCCACTCCTCGTAGACGACGAAGGTGTCCGGTTCCAGTGCGCTGCGGTGGATCCGGTAGGCGAGGCACCCGGGTTCGCGGCGGGTGGCCGACGCCAGGGATCGCAGCCGGTCCTGCAGTGCTTCTCCGCGGCCGGGTACGGCCGAGACCCTGGCCATCAGGTGGACGGACCGACCCGAGGCAGCGGCGCCCGTACTGGATGATCCGCGGTGCGGGGCGGGGCCGGTGCTGAGCCAGGGCGAGTCGTACTCGACGCGGGCGGCATCCAGGCCGTGGGGCGTGTTGGTGTAGAGCCGCAGGCGTTGTCCGTCGGGGTCGGGGACGACCAGGAGCCAGCCCACCAGGGCGACGACAGGCGGCGAGTGGGGGATGTCGAGGGTGTCCAGGTGGGCGATCCACTCGTCCAGGGCCGCCCGGTCGTCAACGGCCAGGGTGAGGAAGTCGTACCCCCGCAGCGCCGTGGCGGTGGCCGGGTCGAGCCGTAGTTCGAGGCGGGTGCCCAGGCCCGGGACGTCGAGGATGACGGCGAAAAGGGTGCCATCTGGGCGGCGGTGGTCCAGCTCGGTCAGGCGGCGGGCGCCCAGCACGGTGACGTACCACTGAGCGCTGCGTTCCAGGTCGGTGACGGGCAGCTTGACGTGGTGAATGCCCAACGGGGCGGGCAGCGTGGCGGGTTGGGTGCTGGTCATGGTCACTCCCGGGCCTGTGCGGCGAACGGCGCGGTGCGCTCGACGGCGGTTCCGCGACGCCACAGTCCGACGATGTCCCGCAGCGCGGTGATGTCGCGAGTGGGATCGCCCTCCACGAGGAGCAGGTCGGCCCGAAGACCAGGGGCGATGCGCCCTCGGTCGGATAGCGCGAACGCGTCGGCGGGCGCCGCGGTAGCGGCGGTCAGGGCCTGGGCCGGAGTCAGCCCCGCGGCGACGAGCAGGGCGAGTTCGCCGTGAAAGCTGATGCCATGGGTGGTGGGATGACCATGACCACCCGTGCCGTCGGTGCCCGCGAGCAGCGGCACACCGAGGCGGAACATCCGCACGGCGGCATCGGCGGCGTGCCGGGGATCGACCCCGACCGGTCCGACGCGCTGGCCCGGGTCGGTAGTGCGGTTCTCCTCCAGGTCCGCCAGCCACTGCGGGTCCGCGTACGGGCGTAGTCGCGGGTCGTCGGCGAGTGCGTACTCGGCCGGCACGGGCGTCATCCCGGTGAGCGCGGTCAGGGTGGGCACGACGAACACGCCGTTGCTCGCGGCCGCTTCGACCAGGGCCTGGTCGCTGGGACCGTCGGCGGGAGAGTGGGCCAGGCCGTCGATGCCGCAGTCGATCGCCTGGCGTGCCGCGGTGCGGGTCAGAGTGTGGGCCACGGTTCGCAGCCCCTGCTCGTGCGCGGCGTTGACGAGGGCGCTGACCGTCTCCGTGGACATCAGGGGCAGCGGCTTGCCGATGGCGGTGCCGTCCTCGATGAAGATCTTCAGATGGTCCGCGCCTTCGGAGACGCGGGCCGCGACGAAGGCGTCCGCCTCGCCCGGCCCGGCCACCGTCGGGAACGGTGCGATCATGCCAAGTTCGACCAGCTGACCGGGATGGCCGCCCGGGGCGGTGGCTCCGGTGGTGGCGACGCGTACATCGGCCAGGTCGTCCCGCTCATCGGCCGCGGCGCGCATGCGCCGGGCGGTCTCAGCAGCGCCGCCCATGTCGAGTTCGGTCGTGACCCCGAAGAGCAACGCCTGGCGCAGCTGCGCAGTGTCGGTGGTATGGGTGTGGGCGTCGATCAGGCCGGGCAGCAGGGTGCGCCCTGTGCCGTCGAGGACCGTGGCCCCGGCGGGTGCGTCCAGGTGTGGGCCGAGGGCGGTGATCGTCGGGCCGTCGATGAGTACGTCCTGCGCCGGCGCCAGTCGGTCGCCGTCGAAGACGGCGACGCGGCGGATGAGAGTGGGGGAATCGGTGTGAGAGGACATGTCCGTGTCTCCTTGAACGAGCTGTTCTGCAGGCGGACTTACTGCGCGAGGGGCAGATACTCGCCGATGCGGTCGATGACCTTGGCCGGGGAATCGGGGACTCCTGCGGCGGCCAGGTAGCCGTCGGGGCGTACGAGGAGCGTGGTCGGAAGGTCCGGAACGTACCGGACGGCCAACACGCCGTGGCCACTCGCCGTGATGCCACGCCGTGGTGTGCCGGGCAGAGCCAGGGTCCAATGCAGGCCGTCCGGCGGGACTGCCACCGGTGAGACGCGTGTGCCGGGGCGTGGGACGCCGAGGTCGGGTTCGCTGGTGTAGGCGACGTCGAGCTGGGCGAGCGTGGCGGCCAGCCAGTCAGTGATGCCCTCGGTGGCGGCAGCCGCCACCAGCAGCGCGTTGCGGCGGCGGCCCGCCGCCGGGTCTGCCAGGGCCGCGATCCGGGAGAACTGACCGGTCAGGGCGACGAGTTGGGCCGCGACCGGCTGCCGCTCCCGGTGGTAGGTGTCCAGCAGTGCCTCGGGGGCGATACCGGTCAGGACGGCGTGCAGCTTCCACGCCAGGTTCCCGGCGTCCTGAATGCCGGTGTTCATGCCCTGCGCCCCTGCCGGGCTGTGCGTGTGGGCGGCGTCCCCGGCCAGAAACACCGGACCGGAACGGAACTGCTCGGCCACGCGCTCCTGCGTGCGGTAGGTCGAAGCCGTCACAACCCGGTCCACACTCCCGGTCCCGCCGACGGGGCCGCGCCTGGCGAGCAGGTGTTCGACCGCCTTGGCGTCGGGTGGCGGCGAGCCGGAGGATACCGGTGCGACCAGGCGGTACAGATCCCCCGCGAGCGGGGACACGAGCAGCAGGCCGGCCCCCGACAGGAAGAACGTGGCACCCTCGGACACCGCCGCCCGCGCGCCAGGCTTCAGGTATACGTCGGCGAGCGCGAACAGCTGCTCCGGCGCCTGACCTGGGAAGCCGATGCCGACGGCGTCGCGCACCTGACTGTGCACACCGTCGCATCCCACCAGATATCGCGTAGTCACCGCACGCAGCACCCCGTCCGGCCCGGCAACCGTCACGGTCACCCCGGGAAAATCCACTGCGAAGCCGACCAGCCGGTGCTCGCGATGCACGGTGCCGCCCAACTCTGCGAGCTGGCGGACCAGATGCTCCTCAGTCGTCTGCTGGGAGGCCAGCAACATGTAAGGGTGCGGTGTATCAAGCCGGTCGTAGCAGGCACGCAGAAGCGTCCGATCACGGTCATGCAGACAAAACCCGCGCGCCTTGTGCCCGTCCTTGACCAGGCCCGTACCCACACCGATCCGGTCCAGGTACTCCAGCGCGCGTGGCTGCACGGCAGCAGCTTTCGAACCCGGCTGGATCCCGGCGTTGCGGTCGATCAGAACATGATCCACGCCCAGTCGGCGCAGGCCGGCCGCCAGCGTCAGACCCGTGGGGCCCGCCCCGGAGATCAGGACGTCCGTCCGGCACGGAAGTGCAGTGATGGCTGGCGACTTCGGCATGACGCGCTCCTCACCGTCGGCGCGGTGGCCTTGGGGAAGCGTGGGCCGACCTGCCGGTAAACGAAAACGCACGTTTGCGTTTCACGTTGAACGTAGCATCGGCAGCCCCATAGCGCAAACGATCGTTTCCTTTTGTTGTGGGAGTGAAGGGCGGGCCGGGGCATGCGATCACGCGCTGTCGGGCGTGATGATCCGACGCGCGGCCGGCAGGCCAGGCATGAGCCGTTGCTGCCGCAGCCGCCAACTCGGGGCCGTGACCGGCGCTTCCGCAACACGCCTTGGCGTGGTCGGTCCGGGGGTGTCGGTGGCGGACGCGCGGTGGCCGCGGATCGAGCCGCCGACGGCACATGGGGACGGGGCTTCACCGCGCAACACCGTCGAACAGTGCGTCAACCACCTCAAGCAGCGCCACTCCATCGCTGCCCGCTAAGAGGAGACGGCCACGATCTGCTTGGCCGGACTGCGCGTTGCAGGCATCTTCCTCTCGTCCGACGCGTGAACCGAACGAGAGCGCCTAGCGCAGCAGCCCGACGGCGAGGGCCATACCCTCGAACAGCACCAGCTGATATGCGCAGTTGATCAGGGTGAGCCGAGCCGGCTTCTGCTCGAAGGCGTTGTGCTGCGCGAGAGTGGACAGCGAAAAGCCGAGCCAGGTCACGAGTCCGACGGCCAGATCCAGCCAGAGCGAGCTGCTCTCGAAGAAGGTCGATGCGATGGAGCATGCGACGGCAAGCGCCAGTGCGGTGACGACGATCGATGCGACCAGGACCGCGAACGGTCTCTTGCCGCCTCGCGCGGAGTCTTCCTTGGTGACTCCGGTCAGCTTCCGCCAGACGGTGCCGAAGAGGCCCCAGTCGCTGTACCAGACCATGGCGATCGCCATGCCGGTCACGATCGCGGCGGCGACGGCCGGCCAGCTGATGCTCAGCCCCACGGAGATCTCCTCTGCTCGACGCCCCAGCACGCAGTTGATTCCGCGGCGACAGGAGCGTCCTTCGCGCGGTGCTTTGCCCTGGCCGTGCGCATGTCGCGCTGGGACTCCCTCTACAGCGGGAGACAGGTAGCCGGGGTGTCGGTGGTCACGCCATTGGCTCGGTACATGCCCGTGGGGCGTCAGTCAACGGCACAGCTGGACCAACGACCGGCCGGTCCAAACGAAACCCCTGGGGCGTGTTGTGAAAGTGCCAGTCACGGCCACTTGTTGACGGCTACGACCAGTAAGGCTGCTTTCTAAAGGGCGGTGCGCCTGTCCGGATCGGGGGTCCGGGCTCTCTTCGTCGCCAATGCTCGGACCAATCGGCGATTCGCCTCTTGTGCGGACCTTCCCCAGCCCCACTCGGTTTTGTGGAGCCGAAGGGAAACGACACCGTGCCATGCCGACCACAGCAGGAGTGCGGAGGCGAAGGCTGCATCCGGGTCGACGAGCCGCGAGAGTTCGACGATGCGTGCCTGGAGTCGGGGGCCGTGTACGGCTCTGGTCTCCGGCAGTGCGTCATTGCTCTCGAACGGGAGTTGGTATGCGCCCGGGTGGTCGGTGCCCCAGGCGATGTAGGCGTTACTGGCGGCGACCAGTTGATTGTCGGGTTTGCCCCGTGGCGTCGAGGGTCGACTCGACCGCTTCGACCAGTGAGGTGTATTCGGCGTCGAGTACTGCCGAGCGCAGGTCAGCCTCGGCCGTAGCTTCGACCGCACGGGGCCGTGTAGCGTCCAGGTCAGCAGTCGTGGTTCCGAAGTACCGCCCGTGGACGCTAGTTCACGGGCAGCTTGCTGTTCAGCGTCTCTGAGGACCAGGACGACCACCTCCGCCTCCCGCAAGGTGTGGGAGGCGACTTCGAGTCCCCTTGGAGGACACATGGCCAGCGGTACCGTCAAGTGGTTCAACGCGGAAAAGGGCTTCGGCTTCATCGAGCAGGACGGCGGCGGCCCGGACGTCTTCGCCCACTACTCGAACATCAACGCCTCCGGCTTCCGTGAGCTCCAGGAAGGCCAGAAGGTGAACTTCGACATCACCCAGGGCCAGAAGGGCCCGCAGGCGGAGAACATCACCCCCGCCTGAGCTGCCCAACTCCGTGACGCCCGCCTCGGTCTACCGAGGCGGGCGTCACGGAGTTGGGGCCCGATGCGATCTGCCGGCGCACGCAGATCAGCTGCACCCCGGGATAGTCCTGATTTCCGTCTATCCCTGGTCCGAGCCCTGAGATGTCGGCTGGGGTTACGTCCACGGGGACAGGGTCAGCCAGCGTGCTTGAGGATGGTGGACGGCCGGGAGGCTCCTGCCCTCATCTGTTCGCGCATACCGGAAGGGAGTCTCCGGCGTCAGACCCTCCTTTACGCGTTGGAGACCGTCGAATTGAGAAGCGCGCAGGTTCGCAGTTTCCCGGCGTCGAACAAGCGGGAACCCGCCGCAGTATGTCCACTGAGGTGGGAATCCGACGCGAGTTGCGGTCCGGTCCGTCCGCCGAGGGGTGGATATTCGTCTTCAGCCCGTCCCGGGCCCACGGCCGGGGCCCCTCTTTGCGGGCCCCGGCCGCGTGCTGGTGGGCATGCACGATCGTGGAGTGGACCGCGACAACCCAGTCGAGGCCGCCACCAATGATCGGAAAGGTACGCCTAGCTGGGGTACCAGAACCTTTCGACGCCCGCGTCGGCCAGTGTGGTGTTGGCGTAAGCCTTCATGCTGGGCTTGGTCCAGCCACCGAAGGGGGTGAAGTCGTCGAAGCTCTGTGTGCCGTCATAGTTCGCGTACCAGAGAGGGAATTCGCTGCCGTCGGTGTAGCTCCCGACGATCGGCACCCACTGTGATTCGGAGGTGTAGATGCCGACGTCGACGCCCTTTTCCTTCATCGCCTGGAACCAGTCGGCGAGGAAGGCAGCGTTAGCTGAGGTGCTGTTGCCCCAGTAGGTGCCGGGGCCTTCGACGTCCAGCCACACCTTGCCGTACTTGACGTTTTTGTCCTTCAAGTATGTGACGAGGGTGTTCGCCTGCCCGGCAGCGTTGCCGCAGGAGAAGCAGGGGAACTGGTACACGTCGACGCGCGACATCCCGGCGGCCCATGCGTTGGCCACAGTGGACGCCGCGTTGGGGTCTACGCGGCCAGCGGACTGGTAGCCCCTCGCGATCACGAAGTCGACGCCTTGTGACTGCATGGCGGCAAAGGATGCGGCAGACACCAGGGTCGACACGCTGACGCCTTCGGTGGATCCCATGAATTCTCCCATTCCTCCTGGGCGCATACCCCTCAGACGAGGAGCGGCACTTTGCCGACGCCGTACAGTTCGATGCTCTCGCCTGGTCAGCCCGAGATCCGCAGAATGCCGAAGCCCAGGACAAGATCACCCGCGGGTGGTACTGCGCCGATTACCGGTGAAGTCACGGTCAGCGAATGGGCGGCAGAGCTTTGTCGGGGTGGGCGCTTTGAACGTAGCGGATCGCGGTGCTCGGGTGGATTCCGAACAGTCGGACCACCTGCATCGGGTCGGTGCTGGTGCGCGCTTCGCTGAGGACCCGGTCTCTCCATAGCCTGCCCATGGAGATGCCGGCCTGGTCGAATGGGGCGCGCAGGGCGCAGTAGCTGAGCGGGGGTGTTTCGGGGTGGTGGGCGCTGTGGGCGGTGATCAGCAGGTGGGGATTGGGAGAGGCAGGCCAGCGGTGGGTGCGTTCGCTGAGCCAGTCGGTCAGGAGATTGTGGGTGAGCCGGTCGAGGTAGACGGTATGGGTGCGCTCGCCCCTGCGGATGAGCAGAGCCCTGTGCTGGGGGAGGTGGTTCGGTCAGGAGCAGGCGGCGCAGTTCCTCGCCTTTCACGGCGTGGATGGTGACGAGTGCGACGCTCAGGCGCCCGATGACGGTGGGGATCCGGTTCAGCAGGCCACGTAGCTGATCGTTGGGCAGGCTGACCGGTGGCCGTGCAGGGGTGCTCAGTGACAGGCCCGTCAGCGGGTTGCGGAAGATGATCCGCTCTTGTTTCAGGGCGCGGAAAATACTGAGCAGAACGTGGAAGATCCCGCGGGCCTTGTTGCCCTGGTGGCGGTCGAGTTCCGCGGTCACCTGTTCTTTGGTGATCTCGCGCAGGCTTGGCGTTGCAGCGGCCCAGCTTTTGGGGGTGGGGCTGACGATGTAGAGGTTGAGGCGGATCCGGCGCCAGCCCACGGCCGGGTGGCGATAGCGGCCGGTACCGCGCATCACCCGCACCCAGGCGCCCAACTCCGTGGCCATCGGCTCGGGCAGACGGTTGGTCATCGCGCGGGCCGTGGCTTCGAGGGCGGTCTCTCTGGCTGCCGCGGTCCGGTGCCGAGCGGCGGGGGCTGCGGCGGCTGGCCGGACGATGGGGAGTCGGACCGTCGCCGATCCCGGGTCGAGGTCGCGGGCGAGGAGATTGCGGGCGGCGAGGAAGCCGGTCATCTTGTGCACGGAATACCGGCCGGGCCGGGCTGCGGCCACGGCACGGGTGTCGCTCTCTCTTACGGGTGCTTCGGCGCCCAGCCAGCGCAGCAGGACGCCGAGCCCGGTCACGGTGCTTCTGGCGGACTCCGACATCAGCCTGGTTTCGTTGTCGGTGTGTGCAGTGAACGGATCGACCGGCGACTCCACTGCCGCGCCGAAACGGCGCGCGATCTCTCCGGCATGGCGCTGCTCGAGGAAGGCGAAGTACCCGTCAATGTTGTTGATCTTTGCCCTGACAGTGCCCCGTGCCCGCTTGCCAAGCCCGGCGAAGTACTGATCCACGTGCTTGGGCGCCAGCTCCCACGGCACCAGATCGTAGTGATCGCACACCTCGATCACCGGCTTCACCAGCTGGTCGATCGTCGCCGGCATCAACCCCGCTGCGTCTTGCGCCCATTGGTACTCGGCCAGGGTGTCGAAGAAGTACGCCCGCTGACCGTCCGTACCACTCCCCGCACCCCGCTGCGATCCCAGCGTGAGCACCTCGGCCAGACCGCGCTCCGGTAAGGACGACGGTTGCTCTGCCGCAGATTTCGATGGCCTCAGCACTACGAGGCGAGGGGTTCCGGATTGCTCTACAACAACGCAGATTACGAGCGGCACTCGTAGAATCCGCGGTTAATCACCGGAATCCCACCCGTGTGAGGGATGCCTCGAAAGCAGGTCTGCGACCTGCTGACATGCGATTCCAAGCAGCGCCCCAGGCCGTCAGGAACCCGCGCGCGATCCAGTTAGGCAGCGAACGGTGCCCGAGGCGGGTTCCGTGCGGGCCAGCAGCCACGGAGCCAAAGGCAGCAAGGTGCCCTCTCGGGAGGCGAGGATCGGCTGCCCCGTGATCACCGGTGTGGAGGTCGACACCGTGCTGGGGGCCGGCTTTCCGACCCCTTGAAGAGTGAGCACCTCAAGGGTGTACTGGGTGCCGTCGTAGGTCATGGAGGTGGGCACCGCGAGATCGGCGCACCAGAAGGATGTTGCGCGGTGCGCGAACCGGCGCAGCAGTTGGCCGAGTTGGTCAGCCTGGTCCCGCGTGGGAGTGTCCCGCTGGGACTCCTGGACTACCTCGTCGTCCACCTCGGACGCCATCGTTGCGCCCAGCTCCCGGAGACGAACCACGCTGCCTGGGTCGATGTATGACTGCCGGAACGGGTTACCGCCCCCTCGCCGGACTGGCGCGTCGTGTCGGCTGCGCGCGGATGTCGGTACGGCTCAGGGTGTTCATCCGTCGGGTTCGGGCCGTGACTGGCTCCTGGGCTACCTCGAGGGCCACATCCTGCAGCACGGAGGCTGGAGCGTACGTCGAGAAGTGAAGCGCCCACCGGAGAGTGCAGGCGCCGCCGCCCCAGAATGTCCAGGCGGGCAGGGCGCTGTGATGGGAGTGGGCGGTGAAGGCGTCGAACTGGACCCCGGCAGGGTGGTCTTCCACGGCCTGCCAGTGGATCCAGCGGCCGTCGACGGTGTGTCCCCAGCGAGCGTCGGCCAGTGGGCGGGTGGCCTCGGCGATGGTCTCTTCCGAGACCATGCTGCCCGCGGCGATTCCCGCCGAATCGGTGGAGGCGAGGCTGCCGAGGAGTACCCGCATGATCTCCACGGGGACCGCGGTGGCGTGCCACAAGCGCTCGCCGACCGGGCTCTCGTATGCGGCGATCTTCCACTGGGGGTCGTCGGGGTCGGCTTCGTGGACGAACTCGACGCGCGGGACAAGGGATTCGTGGACGGCATGGGTGGTCTCATCGGACCAGGTCTGTTCCCTGTCAAGTCCTGCGTGTTGCCCCCGTATCGATCAGCATCCGAATCTCGCTGTGCTCGTTTGCGGCAGCGCCACACCGTCCGCGCTCGCACCGCAGTCCTGGGATAGGGGGCGGGCTGGCTAACCTGTTGGCGGAAAGGGAGTGCACGCGATGGAGGCAGGGCCGACCGGTGGCGGTCAGCGGGACGGGCAGGGTTCGCGGCGGCGCCGGGAGATTGTGGCCGCGGTCCAGCGATTGCTCGGCGAATGGGGAAGCTCCGAGCGGCTGACGATGCGGGCGGTTGCCCAGGAGGTGGGCATCTCCGCTCCGAGTATCTACCTGCATTTCCAGGACAAGACCGAGCTGGTGTGGGCAGCGCTGGAGGATCGCTTCGGCGAACTGGCCGCCCAGATGGCCGCCGCAGCCCAGGCCGGTGACGACACGGACCCGCGCGGCCGGGTCCGGGCGCAGGCGCACGCGTACTGCCGCTTCGCCATGAGCAATCCCGGCCATTACCGGCTCATGTTCGAGGTGCACCAGCCGGCGGCGGACCCGAGCAGGATCGGCGCCCACCCGGCGCGCCACATTTCCGCCGGCCTGCGCGTCGGTCTGCACAGCTGCGCGGAAGGCGGGTTCGGCCTGTCCCTTCCGGTGGAGCAGGCCGCGCAGACGCTGTGGGCCGGACTTCACGGCATGGTCTCGCTGCACCACAGCCTCTACCGCGACGAGTCCTCGGAAGATCTGCTCCTGCAGCTCGCCGACGGACTGGTCGACTCGCTTGTCGTCGTGGCCGGCGACGACGGCCCTCTCGTCACCAGAGGCGGATGCGAGACCGAGGCGTCGCGCAGGATCAGGGCGCTGAGGAGCACCCCGGGGCTGGACGGCCCGCAGTCGTAGCGGGAACCGTCGCCCCTTGGCAGCGGGGGCGGCTCCCAGCGGCGGATCCCGCGTTCACACGTCCTTCACGCCGTCAACAAGCGTGTTCGGGGGGCCGGTTGCTGCCCCGTATGTGCAGGAGTACAGTCGCCGCTGAACTTAGTTAGGTGCCTAGGGCAACGACCTGGGCTGATCGATGTCGCCCCGCGATCCTCGGGGCTTGACGGAGGAAGAATCCCCATGGACATCTCCATCGACTTCGACAAATGCTGCGGTGCCGGACAGTGCGTGCTGGCGGCGCCGGAGGTCTTCGACCAGCGGGACGAGGACGGCGTCGTGGTCCTGCTCGACGACACCCCGCCGGCCGAGCAGACCGAGAATGTGGTCCAGGCCGCGGCGGTCTGCCCGGCCGCCGTGATCCAGGTGCGGGTGTGAGTGCCGCTACCGCCGCTCCGTCGCGGATCGTCGTGGTCGGTGCTTCCGCGGCCGGATTGAGCGTCGTGGAAGGGCTGCGGCGCGAGGGCTACACCGGGTCGCTCACGCTGATCGGTGAGGAGCAGCACCTTCCCTACGACCGGCCGCCGCTGTCGAAGCAGCTGCTGTCCGGCGTGTGGGACACAGGTCGGCTCCATCTGCGCGGTGAGGACGACCTCGCAGCCCTCGACCTTCAGCTGGGCCTGGGCCAACCGGCCGTTGCCCTGGACACCACCGCCCGTCAGGTCACCCTGGCGGACGGCAGCCTGGTCGGCTACGACGCTTTGGTGGTGGCCACTGGTACGCGGGCCCGACGGCTGCCGGGCACCGAATCGGTGGACGGGGTGCACGTCCTGCGCACCCTGGAGGACGCGCTCGCGCTGCGCGAGGACCTCGCGGAGCGGCCGCATCTGGTCGTGGTCGGTGGCGGCTTCGTCGGTGCCGAGGCCGCCGCCGTGGCACGCGGCCTGGGCTGCGAGGTCACCCTCGTCACCGACACCGCCCAGCCGATGGGCGACGCCCTCGGCAACGGACTGGGTGCTCTGTTGCGCACCGTCCATCACGAGCACGGCGTACGGATCGAGACCGGAGTCCTCGTCGACCGAGTCCTCACCGAGGGTGGGCGGGCGAGCGGAGTACGTCTCGCCGACGGCCGCGCCCTGACCGCGGACGCCGTCCTGGTCGGCATCGGCGCCCGGCCCAACACCGAGTGGCTCACCGGCAGCGGTGTTCCGGTCGGCAACGGCGTGGAGTGCGACGCCACGCTGTATGCCGGCTCCGGGGTGTGGGCGGCGGGCGACGTGGCCTGCTGGCTCAACGCCCGTACCGGTGAACCCTGGCGGATCGAGCACCGCACGAACGCCGCCGAGCAGGGGCTGGTCGTCGCCCGCAACATCCTGGCCGGGCCGGAGCGTGCCACGCCCTTCGACTCGGTGCCCTACGTGTGGTCCGACCAGTACGACCTGAAGATCCAGATCTACGGCCGGACCCAGGGCGCCGACGAGGTACGCATCGTCGAAGGCAGCACGGCCGAGCGCAAGCTGGTCGCCCTGTACGGCAAGAACGGCCGGACCTGCGCGGCGGTCGGCATCAACATGGTCCGGGCCCTGCGCGGCTACCGGGCACAGGTCGCCGCGGCGGCCCCCCTTCTCACCGGGAGTGCAGCATGAGCGACACCCTCAGGGCCGGTGTGATCGGCCTGGGAATGATCGGCGGCGGTGTGGCCGTCAGCCTGGCCCGCAGCGGACGCGTCCCCGCGGTCTACGACGTCCGCCCCGACGCCGCCACGGACCTGGCCGGTGTGCCCGATCCGCTCGGCTCACCCGCCGAGTTGGCCAAGGTCTCCGACGTCGTGATGGTCGCGGTGGTCAACGCCGACCAGGCCCGCGAGGTCATCAGCGGCGAGAACGGCTTGCTGCAGGCGGCCCGGCCGGGCCTGACGATCGTCCTGCTCGCCACCGTCGCCCTGCCAGTCGTCCACGAACTGGCCGCCCTGTGCGCCGAACACGACGTCGGCTTCCTCGACTGCGGGGTGACCCCGGGCGACAAGGCCGCCGAGAACGGCATGGTCGCCATCCTCGGCGGAGAGCAGCGCACCGTGGACGCCGCCCTGCCCGTCATCGAGGACTGGTCGAAACAGGTGGTGCACTGCGGCCCGACCGGCGCCGGCATGGCCACCAAGATCGCCCGCAACGTTGTCACCTATGGCAGTTGGCGAACGGTTGCCGAGGCCGCGGCACTGGCCCGCGCCGCGGGTGTGGACCCTGTCCGGCTCGCCGAGGTCATCGATGCAGCCGACCCCGAGGGGCGCACTCTGCTGCAACTGTTGCGCATGCAGGACGCCGACGGCGTGCTGCCCGAGGCTGTCGGCCGGCAGGTCGAACCTCTGATGACCAAGGACCTCGATGCAGCCTGGGACCTCGCCGCCGCCCTCGGTGTCCAGATCCCCCTCGTCGAGGCGGTACGTACGCAGGCCCGCCGCACCCTCCAGCTCGACGCCGGACCGGAACCGTCCCCAGCGCCTTCCAAGGACGACGTTCACGCCTACGGCCTGCACATGATGGACCAGGCGTACGGGCCCGGCTTCAGCACCGCCATCCAGGACAGCAGCGACCCCTTCAGCGCCGAGACCGTCGACTACCTCTTCGCGCAGGTGTGGGGACGTGAGGGCCTGTCCGTCCGCGACCGCAGGCTGCTCACCCTCGGCGTCGCCGCCACGGTCGCCCGGCCCGAACTCGTACAGATCATCGCCAACGGCGCGCTGGTCAACGGCGAACTGACGGCGGATCAGCTCCGCGAGGCCGTCCTGCACTTGGCCGTCTACACCGGCTGGTGCAAGGCCACCGCCACCCACACCGGTGTGACCGCCGCGATCGACGCACACACCGCCGCCCAGCCCCCCACCGCGCAGGAGCAGAAGTGACCGAGATCCTCGTCAACCAGCCCGTCACCCGCGAAGCCGACGCACCCCTCGACCCGCCGGCCGAGTACACCCGGCTCCGCGAGGACCAGCCCATCGTCAAGGTCCGCTTCCCCAACGGCTCCAGCGGCTGGCTCGTCACCCGCTTCGACGAGGGCAGCCAGGTCTTCACCGACCCGCGCCTGAGCGCCCGCCGTCCGCGGCACGACACCCCCGAGGGCGAGGTCGCCGAGGCCGGTGAGGATGCCCCCTTCGACGCCGGTTTCGTGATGATGGACGAGCCCGAGCACGGCGCCTACCGCCGTCTGCTCACCGCCCGCTTCACCCCCAAGGCCGTGCAGAACAAGCTCCAGCCCTACCTCGACAAGATCGTCGATGAGCACTTGGACGCCATCGCCGCCGGCCCCGAGACCTTCGACTTCGTCCAGGCCATGGCCCTGCCCATCCCGTGCCTGGTGATCTGCGAACTGCTCGGCGTCCCCTACGAGGACCGCAACGGCTTCCACGAGGCCACTGTCGACCTCATGGACATGGCCAAGAGCCGCGAGGAACGCGACAAGGGCGCCCATTGGCTCATCGACTACATCACCAAGCTCGTCGCCGACAAACGCCGCACCAGCGCCACCGACGGCATCCTCGCTGAACTCATCCACAAGACCGACGGCGAAGACGCGGCGCTGACCGAGAAGCAGCTCATCGGGCTCGGCGTGCTGCTGCTGTTCGCCGGACACGACACCACGGCGGCCATGATGGGCCTGTCCACCCTCACCCTGCTCACCCACCACGAGCAGCGCGAACAGATGCTGGCACACCCCGAGAAGACCGGCACCACGGTCGAGGAGCTGATGCGCTACCTCACCATCGTCCAGTTCGGCCTCGGCCGCGTCGCCAAGGAAGACCTCGAACTCGCCGGCGCCCAGATCAAGAAGGGCGACCTCGTCGTCGTCGCCATGAACGCCGCCAACCGCGACCCGCGCGCCTTCACCGACCCCGACACCCTCGACATCGACCGCAAGATGGCCCGCCACATGGGCTTCGGCTACGGCGTCCACGCCTGCCTCGGCCAGAACGTCGCCCGCGCCGAACTCAGGACCGTCCTGCCCAAACTCTTCCAGCGCTTCCCCAACCTGCGGCTCGCCACCCCGCTGGAGGAAGTCCCCATGGACTTCACCGGCACCAACTACGGCGTCCGCAAGCTGATGGTCACCCGCTGACCCAGCCCCGGTTCGGGTACCGCTCGGGTCCCGGCCGCGGCATGACACCACGACAGCCTCCACGGAATGTCGGCTGACGAGCTCGGGCATGGGCTGCGGTGGTGTCGGTTCCTGGAACGCCGATGAAACCGGATCCGGTGCGGGGATACGTCAGATGCCCGCACCGGCTCCGTCGCTCAGCGGTTCAGCCAGTTCGGCTTGCGCTTCTGGGCGAAGGCGGTGATGCCCTCGACGGAATCCTCGCTGACCAGCAACTCGTCGAGTGCAGGGGACGGGTGGGTGACGGCGTCCACGGTGTCGGCGATGCCCTGGGTCTCGGCCATGATCTGCAGAGAGGCCCGGACGGACGTCGGGGAGCCGCCGAGGACCTCCCCGGCGAGTGCCCTGGCCCCTTCGAGGGCCGATCCCGCCTCCACCAGCCGGTTGACCAGTCCGTGGTGCAGCGCTTCCGCGGCGGTCAGACGACGGCCGGTCAGGATCATCTCGGCGGCGAGCTTCTGCGGTACGGCCCTCGGCAGGCGCACCAGCCCGCCGGCGCCGGCGACCAGACCGACCTTCACCTCGCTGAGGGCGAAGAGTGCCGTGGTGTCGGCGGCGACGAGGTGGTAGGCGAGTGCGATCTCGAAGCCACCACCCATGGCGAACCCGTTGACGGCCGCGATGACCGGTTTGGGCATCTCCCGGCGGGACGTCAGGCCGGCGAAACCGTTCTTGGGCACCCACATGGGCTTGCCGGAGGCCGCGTGCATGAGGTCGTTGCCCGCGCTGAAAGCCTTGTCGCCCGCCCCGGTCAGGATCGCCACCCAGAGGTCCGGGTCGCGGAAGTAGGCGTCGAAGATCTCGTCGAGCTCCTCGTTGGCTTGTGGATGGAGGCTGTTGCGGGCTTCGAGCCGATTGATGGTGACTTCCAGCAGGTGTCCGTCGCGGCGCACCAGGACGTGCTGGTAGTCGTCCCGCAGCACGGCTGGGCGGGGCGGGAACAGTTCGTCCATCATGGTGTCGTCGGCCGTGACGCGGTTGCCGGTGCCGAAGGACCGGGCGTAGACCCGGGTGCCGGACGGCTCACCGGTGCTGAGCAGATCGAGCAGTGCCTTGTCGCCGTCGGCCGCCCGGGCGACGAAGCGGCGTCCGTCGGCCTCCAGCCGGCCGATGACTATGCCGGTGCGGGCGCCGTCGCGGCCGTACTTGACGGTCCAGGTCTCGACGGTCGCCCAGCCGTCGGCCAGGCGTGCCTCTTCGACGGCCGGCAGCGCGTCGACCTCGGCCTGCAGAGCGGTGCTGCGGTCGGCACGCCATGGTGCCGGGGTGGTGGAGTACACGCCGGCCGCGTACTTGCTCATCGTGCCGCCGTTGGCGCCGACCAGACCGAACGTGCCGGGGGCGGCGCGCAGGCGGCCGACGGTCTCGGCGACGGCGTGCATCGAGTAGTTGTTGCCCGCTCCCCCGAAGAAGGGGAGGCCGCCGCTGACGGTCAGACCGCGCGGGTCGGCGGGGCTCAGGCCCAGGCCGTCGCAGATTGAACACCGGGATCGGGAAGCAGCTGTACAGGTCGATGGTGGCGAGGTCGGCCAGGCCGATTCCGGCGACCTCCAGGGCATGCCGTACGGCCGAGACGGCGGCCGGGCTGCGATCGAGGTCCTGTCGGCTCATCAGTTCCCGTTCGCGCAGGGCGGCGTGGCCGTGCAGGAACACCCACCTGTCCTCGGGCACGGCCAGCCGTCGGGCGGCCGCCACGGTCATCAGGAGCACCGCCGCTCCCTGGTTGACCTTGTCGCGGGAGACCACGTAACGGGGGTAGGGGTCGCAGATGAGCCGGTTCTTCCCGGTGGTGGTGGTCAGCTCGGCGGCGTCGCGCTCCACGGGTGCGGCAGCGTGCGGGTTGGCGGCCGCGACCTGGGTGAACGGGGCGAAGAGAGCGCCCATGCCGGCCGCGTACTGCGCGCGGGACAGACCTGTGCGGGCGCGGCGAGCGTTCTCGAACAGGGCGTACTGGGACGGCGCGTCGTTCAGGCCGTGCATGGCCAGATGCCGGGACGCCAGGCCCTTGAGTCCGTAGCCGCGGTCTTCGAGGGACCCCTCGACGTGCTCGGTGAAGTCGGGCCGGTTCTCGGCCCCGGCCAGGTGCTGGGCGGTGGAGATGGCCTCCGAGCCGAAGACCAGTGCCACCTCGGACCGGCCCTCGGCCATGGCGGCGGCCAGCTCGGTGATCAGATGCTGCGGTCCTTGTCCTCCCGCGACCTCAAGGATTGCCCGGGCCGGGTTGGCCGACAGCCGTTGCGCCACCGAGCGCGGGTAGTTGCCCGACCTGCCGAGCGGCGCCCGGGCGCCGGGTGTCGAGATCTCGAACTGCCGGATGCCCGCGACGGTGTCGAGCGCGGAGGCGATCGCCCGGACGTCCGCCTCCGAGTCGGCCAGGGCTTGATGTGCGGCGTCGGCCGCGAGTTCGACCGGGGAGCGGCCCCGGTAGTCGGCGTCCTCGATGCGTTCGGAGGACTGGCCGACACCCACCAGTACGGGGGTGCGCGGGTCGAGGGCCTCGGTAGTGGTGGTGAGGGGGCTGTTCATCGCGACGAAACTCCAGGGGTTGGGTCGTACAGGGCCGCCTCCACGCGGATGGCCCGCGGATCAGGCGGTTCGCCAGGTGACGAGGGCGTCCAGGGCCTCGACGGTGGAGCCGTCCACCCGCAGCGGGTTGACCTCCAGAGATTCCAGGTCGCCCCCCAGAGCGATGGCCAGGTCGGCGATCGCGGTGATGACCTCGCCGGCGGTGTCGAGGTCGGCGGCCGTGGTGCCGCGGGCACCCTGCAGCAGTGCCGCTCCCCGCAGGCTGAGCAGCATCTCGGTCGCCTGGCCGGGAGCGAGGGGCAGTGGGGCGAGTGCGGAGTCCTTCAGTACCTCCACGAAGACGCCGCCGAGTCCGACGGCGAGCATCGGTCCCCACTGCGGGTCCCGGACCACACCGACGAGCAGTTCCGTACCGCCTGACCGCATGGGAGAGACGAGTACGCCCTCGACCACCGCGTCCGGCACCCGGGACGCGCTGGCGCGCACCGCCTCGTACGCCTCCCGCACGGCGTCGGTGCCGCTGACGCCGAGGCGTACCCCGCCGATGTCGCTCTTGTGCAGGATGCCGGGTGAGACGATCTTGAGAGCGACGGGTCCGCCGAAGGACTCGGCGGCCTCCGCCGCTTGACCGGCCGAGGTGGCCAGGACCGAGGGGACGACCGGGATGCCCGCGTCCCGCAGAAGGCGGCGCGCGGCGTCTTCGGACCACGCACCACGGCGGTCGGCAGCCGGGGGAAGTGCAGGGACTGCTCCCTGGGTTCGGCTGCTGGCCCCGGAGCCGAGCCGGTGGTGGGTCCGGGACCAGTGGGCTAGCCCCGTCAGAACCGTCACGGCCTGCTTGAGGCCCGGCAGCACGTACGACAGTCCGGCGGGCTCCAGGATGCCCCGGCTGTAGTCGGTGAGGGGCTGGACGATCTGGCTGACCAGGACGGCCGGCGTCGACGCCTGTGCGGCACCTGCGCCGGTGGCGTCGATGTAGGACTGCCCCTCCCAGGGACCGTCGCCGTACGCCGGGAGGGCGTTGACGACGGCGACGATCCCGATGTCCGGGTCATCGGCCATGGCCCTGACCGTCTTGGTGAAGAGCGAGGGGTCGACGATCGCCGCGCCCGTGACATCCAGCGGGTTCTGCACGGTGCCGTAGGGAGGCATGACGGCGGCCAGCGCCTTCTCCGTGTCCGCGTGCAAAGTCGGCAGGGACATCCCGGCCTCTGCCGCCCGGTCGGCGAGGATGTCGCAGGCCCCGCCGGAGATGGAGACCACGCCCACGCCCGGGACCGACAGCGGCCCGGTGCGCGCGGCGAGTCCGGCGGTGATGAGCATGTCCTCGATGCTGTCGACGCGGATCACCCCGCACTGCCGGAAGACGGCGTCGATCACCTTGTCGTCGCCGACCAGCGCGCCGGTGTGTGCAGCGGCGGTACGGGCTGCCAACTCGCTGGCTCCGGCCTGAAGGGCCGCGGCAGCACCTTCGCCCGCTCGCGCGCCATTTCCGAGACGAAGCTCGCTTCACTAGTCATGGTTAAGGGCGATGACCCGCGGCACGCGGTCGTGCTGGGCCATCGAGCGTTGGACGACGCCGGCAAGCTGACCTCGTGCCGTGCCGCCGACGATCTGCGGGAGCTCGCCCGGTTCGCAGGGCGACACCGGAAGCTCTCCGAGGCTAACGACCTACGCGAGCGCATCGCGGCTACGGTTCAGACGTGACCCCATCAACCACGGCTACCCACGCCATACTTCAGGTGGCCTGCCTGGCCGTCGGCCTCGACTCGACCGGTGCTGAGCCGATAAGAATCGCCGAGAACTCCCTTTGGCGGCTGCCCGGGGGAGTGGTGGTGCGAATCGCTAAGCCTGGCCAGTACGCCGCCGCAGAGCGCGAGGTCCAGGTCGCCCGCTGGCTGGTAGAACAATACGTGCCTGCCGTACGTGTACTTGAACTGCACCAGCCGGTAGCTGCTCACGGCCATCCGGTGACGTTCTGGCAGGAGCTGCCCCCACACGAGAACGGGACCGTCGCCGACGTCGTCGCGCTCATCAAACAACTGCACGCTCTGCCCAAGCCTGACCTGCCGCTCGGTGAGCTGGACCCGTTTGTCCGCCTGGTCGAGCGCATCGATGCAGCGAGCACGATTTCCGACGACGACCGGGAGTGGATGCAAGGTCGGCTCGAAGAGCTCAAGGGCCAGTGGAATTCGAAGCCGAACGGCTTGCCCGAGTGTGTGGTCCACGGGGATGCCTGGGTCGGCAACGTGGCACGCACGGAGGCTGGCCCGCTATTGCTGGACTTCGAGCGCGCTTCGTTCGGTCCACCGGAATGGGATCTCGTATCGACCGCGGTAAAACTCACCACGACAGGGGCAGTGTCGGCCGAGGAGTACGCCGCGTTCTGCGATACCTACGGAGTCGACGTCACAGAGTGGGGGGGATACGAACTCCTCTCGGCTACACGTCAGTTGCGTATGGCGACGTACGCCGCACAGCATGCCGCCAACCACCCGGAGTGGCGGCGCGAGGCGCAGCATCGCATCGACTGCCTGCGGGGCCGGTTCGGGGCACCGCCATGGCGTTGGAAGGGAATCATGTAGCCCGCGGGCAAGGCCAATAGCGGCTGCTGACGTTATAGATGCACGACCAGATTGGCGAGGAGGACGCGTTGCCAACCCGTTCCGTGGCCTGATTCTCGACTTCGGCGGTGTGCTCACCACCCGTATGAGGATGAATGGACAGGCGTTCGAGAGATCAGAGGGCCTGAAGCCTGGCGAGTACTTTGCGGCCCTCAACACAAATCCTGAAGGCATAGCCGTCTACGCAGCACTGGAGGTGGGGGAGGCCACGCAGGAGGACTGGAACGGTGTCATTGGCGGCATCCTCGGAATCGACCCCAGCAACTTGATGCAGTGCGCACTCGCCAACCTTCACCCTGAGCCGGAGATCGTCGCCGCGGCGAGGAGAGCCCGCGAGGCCGGGGTCAAAGTCGCGATGCTGAGCAACAGCTTCGGGATCGAGCCGTACAACCCATACGCAGACAAGGGCATGTGGACCGACTTCTTCGACGCGGTGATCCTCTCGGAGCTGGAAGGCGTGCGGAAGCCGTCCCCAGTCATCTATGAGCGAGCGCTCCGACTCAAGGGCACCATCTGTACGACGGGTGGTGTCCGGCCCGCCCTCTGCGTGGGGGACTTCAACTCGATCTGGATCAGGGCCCCCTCCCGACACCGTTGGGAAGTCGACTTGAGTGAATCCATCGACAAGCGGAGCTTCTCCGTGATCGCCGGTAAGGACGACTACCAACTGACGGTCAGCTGGGACGCCACCCTCAAGAAGGTTTCCGGCCTCGGCCTCAGCCCCTGCGCCCGCTTCCCCGACCGCGCGCAGGAGGAGAGCCGTCGCCGCCCTCCCGTGGCATTTCGCTGGCGTGGGGTAGCCGGTCGTGGTGAGGTTCGGCCAGTCGAGGAGAGGAACGTCTTTCATGCGTGCTCGGAACATAGGCGCGTCAGCCGCCACGGCGTTGGCGTTGGTGGCCGCCCGCGATCTCGTGCAGAAGAAGCACGCACTGCTGAGGAACTTCCCCGTGCTGGGGCACGCTAGGTACTTGCTGGAGAAGATCGGCCCCGAGCTGCGGCAGTACGTCGTGACGTCCAACGACGAGGAACGGCCCTTCAGCCGTGACCAGCGCAGCTGGATCTACGCGTCGGCGAAGGAGGAGAACAACTACTTCGGGTTCGGCACCGACGACGACGTCGAGCACGTGCAGGGTCACGCGTACGTGAAGCAGCGCACGTTCGCCGGTCGGCTGCCCGATCTGCGCGACGCGCAGGCGCCGTTGCCCTCGGCCAAGGTGCTCGGCGGACCACGAGGCCGCGCGAAGGCGTTCCGTCCGACGAGTGTCGTCAACATCTCGGCGATGAGCTTCGGCTCGTTGTCCGGCGCGGCCGTCACGGCACTCAACAAGGGCGCGGCGCTGGCCGGGACGATGCACAACACCGGCGAGGGCGGCCTGTCGCCTTACCACCTCAACGGTGGGGAACTCGTCCTCCAGATCGGTACGTCGTACTTCGGCTGCCGCAACGAGGACGGGACGTTCAACCTCGACAAGCTCAAGTCCGTGGTCGCGAGCGGGCCCGTCAAGGCGATCGAGATCAAGCTCTCGCAGGGTGCGAAGCCGGGGCTCGGCGGCATGCTGCCGGGTGCGAAGGTGACCGACGAGATCGCCGGGATCCGCGACATCCCCGCGGGCAAGGACTGCGCGTCGCCGTCGCGGCACACCGCGTTCCACGACGTGGACTCGATGCTCGACTTCGTGGAACTGCTCGCCACGGAGACCGGATTGCCCGTCGGGATCAAGAGCGCCATCGGGGAAATGGGCTTCTGGGAGGAACTCGCCACCCTGATGGAGCGAGGTGATCGAGGGGTCGACTTCGTGACCGTCGACGGAGGCGAGGGCGGCACCGGGGCTGCTCCCCTGATCTTCGCCGACTCGGTGTCCCTGCCGTTCCGCATGGGCTTCTCCCGCGTCTACAGCGTGTTCGCCGAGCGCGGGCTGACCGACGACATCACCTTCATCGGCTCCGGCAAGCTCGGCCTGCCCGAGAACGCCGTCGTCGCGTTCGCCCTCGGCGTCGACATGGTCAACGTGGGCCGTGAGGCGATGCTGTCCATCGGCTGCATCCAGGCGCAGAAGTGCCACACCGACGCATGCCCCACCGGCATCGCCACCCAGAATCCGTGGCTGACGCGCGGCATCGACGCGCCCTCGAAGGCCATCCGGGCCGCGGGCTACCTGCGCACCCTGCGCAGGGAGTTGCTGAGGGTCTCGGGCGCCGTCGGCGTCGCCCATCCCTCGCTCATCACCCCCACCGACATCGACATCCTCAACGGCGACTACGACGCCCGCACCCTGGCGAGCGTCTACGGCTACAAGGACGGCTGGGGCTCGCTCGGCCCCAAGCTCGCCGATGAGATCACCGAGCTGCTCCTTGCCTGAGCACGTCCTTACCCCCTTGTCGGGTATGCGGAGATACGACTGCGGCCTGATCAGCATGCGACGTCACGAGTTTGCGCAGTCCTGTCCGGGGCGGTCCTCGGGGCGGGACGCTGCGCGCGAGGCGTGACAGCGGCCCGGGCAGCGCGGCCCGTACGGGGGTCGGGCCGCGCCGCGCGGGCGGGTCAGAGCGCCGAGTCGAGGTGCCCGAGGTGCTCGATGAGGTTCATGTTCTCGGCGTAGTCCACCGGGCAGTTGATGATCGACACGCCCGGGTCCGCCAGTGCCTCACGGAGCGTCGGCAGCAGGTCCCCGGCGGACTCGATGTGGTAGCCCTTCGCGCCGAAGCTGCGGGCGTACTGGACGATGTCCGGGTTGCCGAAGTCGGTGTTGGAGTTCTCCCCGACCTCCAGGTCCATTTTCCACTTGATGAGCCCGTAGCCGTTGTCCTCCCAGATCAGCACGGTCAGCGGGATGTTCTCGCGGACCGCCGTCTCGATCTCCTGGGAGTGCATGAGGAACGAGCCGTCGCCGACCGCCGCCAGCACCTTCGTCTGCGGCCTGGCGAGCTGGACCGCGAGCGCGCCGGGCAGCGAGAAGCCCATGGTGGACAAGCCGTTGGAGATGAGGCAGGTGTTCGGCGCGTATGTCGGGTAGAGCCGGGCCATCCACATTTTCAGCGCGCCGGTGTCGACCAGCACGATGTCGTCGCGACCGAGTGCGGCGCGGGTGTCGGCGATGACGCGCTGCGGGGCGAGCGGGTAGCGCTCGTCCGCGGCGCCCTGATCGAGTTCCTTGGCCAGTAGCGCGCGGGTGGCCGTGGTGTCCTCGTCGTCGATGGTCCAGCGCAGGCCGTCGAGTGCGGTGGCGAGAGCGTCGAGGGAGGCGGCGATGTCGCCGATGATGCCGACATCGACCGAGTAGCTGTCGTCCACCTCCGCCGGGATGCGGTGGATGTGGACGATCTTCTTGTCACCATCCGGGTTTATCCGGGACGGGTCGAACTCCTGCAGCTCGTAGCCGACGGCGATGACGACGTCGGCCTCCTCGAACCCGAAGTTGGTGTAGTCGCGCCGCATGAAGCCGAACGTGCCGGTCGCGCACGGGTGGTCGTCGGGCAGGACGCCCTTGCCGTGGAAGGTGGTCGCCGTCGACACGTCGAGTGCGGTAGCGAACGCCGTCAGCGACTCCGCGGCGCCGCCGCGCGCCGCGCCGTGTCCGGCGAGGATCACCGGCCGGCGGGCCTCCCGCAGCAGCTCCACCGCCCGCTTGATCTGCTTCGGGGACGGCGCCTCGGGCTGCACGATGTCCCTGCGCAGCGGGCGCAGGTCCGAGCCGTCCGTCGCCTCGTCGACGTCCTCGGGCACGGCGAGGTAGACGGCGCCGGGCCGCTCGGACTCCGCGGTCTTGAACGCGCGCCGCATCATCTCTGGGATGGCCTGGGTGGCCGGGACGTCCGCCGACCACTTCGTGACCGGGGCGAACATGCTCACCAGGTCCACGAACTGGTGGGACTCCTTGTAGTTGCGCTGCTTGCCGACCTGCGCGCTGATCGCGACGACGGGCGTGCTGTTCGTCATGGCGTCGGCGACGCCCAGCATCAGGTTGATCGCGCCGGGCCCCAGCGTCGCGGACATCACACCCGCCGAGCCGGTGAGCCGGCCGTGCATCTCCGCCATGAAGGACGCGGCCTGCTCGTGCCGGGTGAGGACGTAGCGGATCTTCTCCGAGCGGGCGAGGGCGTTGGTGAAACGGATGTTCTCCTCGCCGGGCACGCCGAACACGACCTCGACGCCCTCGTTCTCCAGGCAGCGCACCAGGAGTTCGGCCGCTCCGTCGGGGGTCTGCTTCCGGTGCTCGGCGTCGCTCACGCTGATCGTGTCCTCTCCCGGGTTTCGGCCGCGCCGATGGGCGGACCGGTCAGTCGTCTACCCCGGCCCACCGCTCGGACGCCTGCGGACCGGGTCTTACGAGCCAGACCCTCGGATTCTTGATCGCCGCCCAGCGTTCCTCGTCGTCAGAGACCGCAGCCAGGGTCTGGTGGGTGCTGGACGCCATTCCAGAGCATCGGTGCTGCTCAGGCCACCGGCTGGCCACCCACCGATACGACTTCAGGGTGTTGTAGGAGCGTCAATTCGACGGGCCTGGCAGGGCACCACGCGCATCGCCGTGCGGGCCTGCCGGATCGGCGGCATCGACATCGAGGCGGGGCAGAGGGTCGTCGCCTTGTTCGCGGCGGCCAACCGCGACCCGGCCGCCTTCGAGTGGCTGGACGACCTGGTGCTCGACCGCTCCCCGAACCGTCACCTCGGCTACGGGTGGGGGCCGCACTCCTGCATCGGGACGACGGTCGCCCAGGCGGGCCTGCGTGCCCTGTTCGCGGCCCTGGCCGGGCAGGGTTCCACGCAGTTGTCGGCATGCATTCGCCGACGGCAGACAAGGAAGAACCTCAAAGGACTGGAAACCTTCGCCGGGAGCATGTCAACGTACAACGACCGGGAAACACCAGGTCAGAAGCGCGGCCACGTCGGCTGCCTGATGGCTTGGTCCCTATCGAGGAGGTTTGTCTGTCGGGTTCCGCTATTCGTTCCGCCCGCTTCCCTTCTCCCCAACCCCTTTCGCGCAGGGCATTCTGAGCGCCTGGTCCGGTCGCGGCCGGGCTGTTCGGCGAGGTGCAAAATTCAATGCAGCCATCACCGCGACCGGGCATCGGGTTGCGGGTCCGGGACTCTGCAAGTGCCCATGCCGTTAGGGCTCTTGGGTGTGTCGTAGCGCGAGCTCCTGACCGACTCGCCGACGAGGGTCTGCTAGTAGTCGTCACGGACGGCGCGATCCCCGCCCTGCGTTCATACCGGTTGGCTTCCTAACGGAAGGCAACGCGAGAGCAGCCGGGCTCTGGGCGATGCGGCTCGCAACATAGACCAGGATCGCCGGTTAGCCAAACCGGCGATCGTCGCGACCATTGAGGAGTTCGCAGCGGCTGCACTTGGCGGTGGAGACGTGCGGATGCGGTGAACTTCCATGCCGACGCTCAACTGAGTTAGCTCTGTTGTGCCGCCCAGCGTCTGGCGACTCGTTCAAATCTCCAGGGGAAAAATGGCTCGCCCTCCTGCTCTCAAACTCGCCGAGGTCCTGACGGAAATCCGAATGAGCCCGTCAGCGTTCTACCGCTTGCGCTCTCGTGGTCAAGCGCCCCGAATGATCAAACTTCCGAATGGTGAACTCCGCTGCCGCCGCGTCGATCTAGACGCGTGGTGGGAAGCGTGTGAGAGGGATACGCCTGAATGGCGATGAGTTATAGGGTTCGATTTTGGGACACGCGCGAGCGACCCGATCGTCGCAAGGGGTTCGAGGTTCGATGGACGGTTGATGGGCGGGAGAAGTCCGAGTCCTTTCTCACGAAGGGGCTTGCGGAGAGCCGCCGTTCCCAACTCGTGACTGCCGCGCGTAACGGCGAGCCGTTCGATACCAGGACGGGCCTGCCGGCCTCCGAGCTTCGGGCCCTGAAACAGCGCACCACCTGGTACGACCTGGCGCGCGAGTACATCGAGCAGCGTTGGGACCGTACGCCCGGGAATACACGTCGAACGCTTGCCGATGCTCTCGCGACCATCACTCCAGCCTTCGTCGAGCCAGAGCACATGTCCCGGGCGCCTCGTGAACTGAGAAGGGCACTGTATTCATGGGCTTTCAATAAAAAAGCCTGGAGGGAGGATCCGCCCGGGGAGTGGCAGGTGGCCCTGGATTGGCTGCAGCGTCATTCGCTGTCTGTGAGCGAATTGACGGAGCCCGATGTGCTGCGCCGGGGACTCGACGCTCTGTGCCGCAAGGTCGATGGGGCAACCGCCGCAGCGACGACCGCGAAGCGAAAGAAGGCTGCCGTCAATGAGGTGTTCGGAGTCGCAGTGGAAAGAGGGTATTTCACCCAGAATCCGATGAGCGGCCTTCGCTGGTCCGCGCCCGAAGTTGCCGACGAAGTTGATCCGGACTGCGTGCCCAATCCGGCGCAGGTGGGTCGCCTGCTTGCAGCCGTCAGGGTACTGCCCGGTCGAGGCCCACACCTGTACGCCTTTTTCGGCTGCATGTATTACGCCGCGATGCGCCCTGCTGAGGCTATTCACTTGCAGAAGTCCCAGTGCCGACTGCCGGCGACTGGGTGGGGGCTCCTCAACCTGAAGGGCGGGGTCGTAACGGCAGGGAAGGAGTGGACGAACAACGGTGCCGTTCACGAGGTCCACTCGCTGAAGCGACGGGCGGCGAAGGCGACGAGGCCCGTGCCTATCCCGCCTGTGCTGGTGCGCATGCTGCGCGAGCACATAGAGAGTTTCGGTGTTGCACCCGATGGGCGCCTGTTCCGCAATGGCGCGGGGAACTACGTTGATACCTCCGCGTACAACATCACATGGGGGCGTGCGCGCGAGGCGACATTGACTCTCGATGAACTCGCCCTTGAGCTGGCGAAACGCCCCTACGATCTACGCCACGCAGGGATCTCATTCTGGCTTGCCTCCGGTGTCGACCCGGCGGAGTGTGCGCGCCGCGCCGGGCAGAGCATCCAGGTCCTCTTTCGCTACTACGCCAAGTTTCTGGCCGAGGCGCGGAACCACGCCAACAGCCTGATCGAGGAGTCGATGCGAAGGTGGGAGGGGCAGGACCGCAGTGCAGAGGACACATGAGCCGGGCCTTGGCCCGGAAATGCCCCGGAACAGCTGGTCAGAGGTGGGATAGCAGTGGGAGATATCGGGAGTTACCTCGCGATCCACCCAACGGCTTAAGGTGCGCTCAGGCAGGGCGCCTGACAGGTGAAACACCTGGTCAGGCGCCCTTTTCTAATGCCTAGAAGAACCCCAGCTTCCTCGGCGAGTACGACACCAGAAGGTTCTTCGTCTGCTGGTAGTGCTCCAGCATCATCTTGTGCGTCTCGCGCCCGATCCCGGACTGCTTGTAGCCGCCGAACGCCGCGTGCGCGGGATACGCGTGGTAGCAGTTCGTCCAGACCCTGCCCGCCTGGATCGCACGGCCCGCCCGGTAGGCGGTGTTCATGTCGCGGGTCCACACTCCGGCGCCCAGGCCGTACAGCGTGTCGTTGGCGGTCTTGATGGCGTCGTCGAAGTCGCTGAACGACGCGACCGAGACGACCGGACCGAAGATCTCCTCCTGGAAGATCCGCATGCGGTTGTCGCCCTCGAAGATCGTCGGCTGGACGTAGTAGCCACCGGCCATTTCGCCGTCGTACGTGATGCGCTGACCGCCCGTCAGAACCTTGGCGCCCTCCTGCTGGCCGATGTCCAGGTAGGAGAGGATCTTCTCCAGCTGGTCGTTGGAGGCCTGGGCACCGATCATCGTGTCCGTGTCCAGCGGGTGCCCCGCCACGATCTGCTCCGTGCGGGCGACCGCCGCTTCCATGAACTCGCTGTAGTGGCCCCGCTGGACGAGGGCACGCGACGGGCAGGTACAGACCTCGCCGTTGTTGAGGGCGAACATCGTGAAGCCCTCCAGCGCTTTGTCGCGGAAGTCGTCGTTGGCGGCCCACACGTCGTCGAAGAAGATGTTCGGCGACTTCCCACCCAGCTCCAGCGTCACCGGCTTGATGTTCTCCGAGGCGTACTGCATGATCAGCCGCCCCGTCGTGGTCTCGCCGGTGAAGGCGACCTTCGCGACGCGCGGGCTGGAGGCGAGGGGCTTGCCCGCCTCGACGCCGAAGCCGTTGAGGATGTTGACGACACCGGGCGGCAGCAGGTCGGACACCAGACGCAACCAGTAGTGGATGGAGGCCGGGGTCTGTTCGGCGGGTTTGAGGACGACCGCGTTGCCCGCTGCGAGGGCCGGCGCGAGCTTCCATGTCGCCATCAGGATGGGGAAGTTCCACGGGATGATCTGCGCGACGACTCCCAGCGGCTCGTGGAAGTGGTACGCGATGGTGTCCTCGTCCACCTCGCTCAGCGACCCCTCCTGCGCGCGGATCACTCCGGCGAAGTAGCGGAAGTGGTCGATGGCGAGCGGGATGTCGGCGGCCAGCGTCTCCCGGACGGGCTTGCCGTTCTCCCAGCTCTCGGCCACCGCGAGGCTTTCGAGGTTCGCCTCCATGCGGTCGGCGATCTTCCGTAGGACGTCTGCGCGTTCGGTCACGGACGTGCGGCCCCAAGCGGGCGCGGCGGCGTGCGCCGCGTCCAGGGCGCGCTCGACGTCCTCGGCCGTGCCGCGGGCGATCTCGGTGAACGGCTGCCCGTTGACCGGGCTCGGGTTCTCGAAGTACTGGCCACGGGCGGGCGGGACGTACTCACCGCCGATGAAGTGGTCGTAGCGGGACTGGTAGGAGACAACTGCGCCGTCCGTGCCGGGCGCTGCGTAACGGGTCATTTTGGTGGCCTCCCGGGGAAGGCTGCCCGCCGTTGGGCAGCTCTCACCGGGAGAGTAGGAGCGCGAACGTTGCAGGTACGTTGCGGGAGTTGCTTCGTGGCTGGTTCTCTACGTCGGGTGCGTTGCTTGGCGGCTGGTGGAGGCGCCAGTCAGCTCCGCGTCCAGCTCGCGCAGACGGGCCAGCACCGGCGGGGTCGGGCGCACCTGCGCCAGCGCGCGCCACACCGGCAGGTCGTCCTCGCCCCACGGGGCGTGCGCCCAGTCGGCCAGGAGATCGGGGTCGCGGCGTGCGATGAGCGCCGCCCGCAGCTGATCGGCGAGCCTGCGCCGCAGCCGCGCCACGGCAGGGGCCTGAGAAGCGGGCAGGAGCGGACCCGCGTACGCGCCGACCGCCGAGGTGACGGCCCCGGAGCCGAGCCGTCGCTCGACGGCATCGACATCCGACTCGACCGGCACCGAGAGCCGATATGGGCGTGACCTCAGCAACTCCGGGCCCAGAAGCCGTCGCAGCCGTGCCAGTTCGGCCCGCAGCGTCACGGGCGTCACCGACTCGTCCTCGTACAGCGCGCACAGCAGCTCGTCGCCGGTCAGCCCCTCCGGGTGGCGGGCGAGCAGGACGAGGATCTCGCTGTGCCTGCGGCTCAGCCGCACCTTGCGACCGCCGGTCAGCAGCAGTGCCTCATCGCGGCCGAGCGCGGTGAGACCCACCGTGTCCCTGGCCTCCACCGGCGGTGACAGCAGCGCCAGTTGGGACTCCGCCGCCCGAGCGACCGCCTGCACGAAGGCCAGGCTGTGCGGATGCGCGAGGCCGTCGCCCCCGGTGATGTCCACGGCCCCGAGCAGCCGCCCCGTCCGCGGATCGTGCACCGGAGCCGCCGCGCACGTCCAGGGTTGGACGCGCCGGATGAAATGCTCGGCGGCGAACACCTGCACCGGCCGATCCAGCGCCACCGCCGTGCCCGGAGCGTTCGTCCCCATCGCGGACTCCGCCCACCGAGCACCCGGCACGAAGTTCATCCGCCCCGCCTTCTGCCGGGTCGCGGAGTGTCCCTCGACCCAGAGCAGCCTGCTGTGCGCGTCGCACACCGCGAGGAGGTGCTCACCGTCCATCGCGAACGTGCCCATCAGCTCACGGAACAGCGGCATCACCCCCGCCAGCGGATGCTCGGCGCGATACGCGCCGAGGTCCCCGTCGGTGAGCTCCACCGTCGCGCCGGTGTCCTCGGGGCTGACCCGGGCTCGCGCCGAACGCCGCCACGAGTCGGCCACGACGGAACGCACCGGCAGCGTCACCGTCCCTGCCTCGGTGAACCTCTCGTGGGCGCGCCGCAGCACCCGCACCCGCTCGGCAGGATCGGCGCCGGAATCCAGGGCCACCCATGGTTCGGTCAACTCGGCCTCCCGGGACGGCGATGCGGTGCTGCCATCGTCGCCCCGCGAGCGTGACCCGACAAGCGCCCCGGCAGGCGCCACAGCATCAGGTGGCTGATGTCAGGCAGAGTTGACCAGGCGGATGTAGCGCGTCCAGTCCCAGTGCGGCCCCGGATCGGTGTGGTCGGTTCCGGGCACTTCGACGTGCCCGATGATGTGCTTGCGGTCCTTGGGAATGCCGTACGTGTCGCAGATGGCCGAGGTCAGCAGGGCGGACTGCTCGTACATCGCGTCGGTGAAGTACTCGGGCTGATCCACCCATCCTTCGTGCTCGATACCGATGCTGCGGGTGTTGTAGTCCCAGTTGCCCGCGTGCCAGCCGACGTTGCGCTCGCGGACGCACTGGGCGATGTGGCCGTCCTCGGAGCGCACCACGTAGTGGGACGAGACCTTCTTCGCCGGGTTCTGGAAGATGGCCAGGGTGTCGGCGTAGGTCTCCTGGGTGACGTGGACGATCACGTAGTCGACGGGGTACGTGCTGGGGCGGTTGGCGGCGGTGTAGTTGGAGGTGCTTGCCGGAACCCACTCGGCGAGCGGATAGTCGACCGCCCGAGGGCGAGCCGTGGCGCGGGTGGCGGGGAGGAGTGCGGCAGGGAGGGCGGCCAGAGCCGCTCCTTGCAACAGCCTGCGCCTGCTGGGATGCCGTCTTGCTCGATCCATGGCCGGCCTACCTCTCGGTGGGGGGAACAGCTGGGCTCTTCAGTGGGGCAGCACCTTGGCCGTCTCGCGCAGCCGCGCGTGCAGCCCCCGGTGAGTCTCACGCGCGGGCAGCCACTCCTTGCGGATCTTGGCTACGCACGTGTAGTTGGTGTCGCAGACATTGGCGAGCGGCGACTCGACGGTCTGCGTCGCGAACTGGTAGGCGTCGAGCTCGCTGAAGCCGTAATCGCGCACCAGCCATTGCACAAGGTCGAGTTGGGCTATTCGGAAGGCGTCCTCAAGGGGGCGTGCCGAGCCGGTGGAGATGATGTGGGTGTCTGACTCCAGACGCGGCCAGGGTGTGGGGATCCCCTTCAGGAGCTCGACGATCACGACTGTGTTCATGGCGCATTCGACGGCGACCCCGCAGGTCTCTCCCTCGCCCTGCCGTGCGTGTCCGTCGCCAAGGCTGAGGAGCGCGCCCTCTACATTCACCCCGAGGTAGCAGGTGACCCCGGCCCGCATCTCGGGAGTGTCCATGTTTCCGCCGTGCGCGTCGGGCACGAGCGCCGAGCGCACCTCCAGATTGGCCGGTGCGACGCCGACCGTCCCGTGCATCGGATCCATCGGCAGCGCGATCTCGAAGTCACCGTCCCGCGCGCTGAATTGCGCGGTGCGCCGGTCCCGGTCGAGCTGCCATATCCACACGGTCTCGGGCAGCGGCGGCTGGAGCGATGCGGTGGTGTGGGTGGAGGTGAGCGCCCCGAAGAGGGGAACGGTGGTGGACGCCGCCCAGTCGCGAGCCGGTTCGATCGACACGAAGTGCACGGCGACGGTGTCGCCCGGCTCCGCGCCCTCGATGTGGAAGGGCCCGGTCTGTGGATTCAGGAACGGGAACTGGCAGACCTCGGACACCAGGTCCTTCTCGGAGCGTACGTTCCCCGCGAAACAGTCCTCCGTGTACAGATCGAGGACCGCGCCCGGAGCGATCCGCGCCACGGGCGGCGCGCCACCGAACGTCCACGCATACTCGCCCGGTTCGGGCCGGACGGTCAGGATCCGAGGCTGGTTCATGGCAGGGCTGCTCCGATCTACCGATCTACCGATCTATCGCACTGTCGCTCTGTTGCGCTGTGGGGGACAGGGGACCTTTGTGCGGGCCGATGCCTCAGCGACGCAGCCCAGGATGGCTTGCCCCCGACACCTGAATCCCCCGAACCACGAGGACACGAAACCGCCGCCAGGGCGATGGTGTCTCGCCTCAATTACGTTACGGCGAAGGTCGGTTGAGCCGGAAGGGCGCGACCTGAATCTGTGTATAGCACCGTGACTGTGGATAACCCGGCCACCCTTGAGGGGGACCAGGGGACCAGGGGATCAGGGGACCTCAGGGGTGGGGGAGAGGAGGGGACGGAGGGAGCGGAGGGCGGCCCAGCCGTACTCAGCCCCAAGCAGCGGCACCCACAGCGGACTGCCTCTCGGCGCGGTCGCGCGCCGCCGCAGCTTGAGCCGTGTCTCCGAGCCGGTCGGCCAGCCGGGCACGGGCTCGCCAGTTGTAGGGGCAGATGGGACGCAGGTTGATGCGCTCGCTGAGCAAGGTGCGTGCCAGGTCGTGCCGGCCGGAGCGGATGGCGGCCTCCACCAGCGTGCGCTGGATGGCGTCGCGCTGTGCGTGGCTGCCGCCGAAGGAATTGAGGCGGTAGCGGATCGGGGCGAGCAGCTCGACCACGCGGCTGTACTGCCGCTGCCGGTAGGCGATGAGGGCGCGGCACACCGGGATCCCGACCTCGCGCGTCATCGCGTGGTTCGACACCGCGGGGTCGGTCCGGGCGAGCCATTGCTCGCGGTCCTTCACCAGCCGCTCGGCATCGGAGAGCCGCCCGGCCCCCGCGTACGCCATCACGGCATGGACGTCGTTGAAGGCGTAGTAGGCGCCGGCCTCACGCCCGGCCCATGCCTGGGCGAGTGCCGCCCAGCGGGACTCGACGTCGATGTCGGCGAGGAGCAGCCGCCACAACAGGGCGGAGGCGTCCAGGAGCTCCATGGCGATGGCCTGCGACGCCTCGTTGTGGAGGGTGTTGTCGTAGACGCCGAGGACCCTCTCGATGCTCCCCGCCTCCAGTGCGTACAGGGCGTAGTGCCACGCGTTGTGGACGGAGAGGTAGTTGCCGTCGGCCCAGTCCCCGGTCCGCGCGTCCAGATAGCGGATCCCTTGGTCGAACAGCCCGCGCATCTCGTAGGTGTGGACGACCGCATGGATGCCCCACACATCCCGCGGGTGACGCTCGACCGCTCGCAGACCGATCTCCTCGGCGTGGTCGTAGTGCCCGGCCTCTTCAAGCCCGAAGGCGTACATCCCCAGCAGCGGGCCGGAGTGCGGGTCGTCACCGTCCCACGCGGAGAGCGCGCCACCGATCCGGTCACGCAGCCGCTGCGCGTCGCCCGTGAAGAAGTCGATCTGGTGACCGACGGCGAGGGCGAGGGCATCGCGAGGGAACCCGGTGCTGATCTCGCCGAGGATGTCGCCGGCACGCAGCATGTCCCCGTCCAGCCACGCCTCGGCCGCAGCCGCGTGCATTTTCTCGCGCGGTGAAAGCCCGGCAAGATCGGCTGAGTCCCGGAAGGCCCTGAAGGACTGCCGGGCCGCGGCCGCCTCCTTCTCCTCGGTGCCGAGAAGCCCGAGATACGCAGCGAAGACGTGCGCCATCGCGGAATCGGGGGACGCAGTCACCATGGCCTGCGCCTCGTCGGCAACCTCTCCACGGAAGAACAACAGCGCGTCAAGCGCCCGCTCGTAGTGGCGCGCGGCTTCGTTGCTGGTGTCGCTCAGGACGTGGGCATGCCGGTCCCTTTCCATCGCTGTCCTCATTCCCGTCGGCTCTGTGGCGATCTGCCCAGTCTCGCGATTCTGCCCGCGCGATACGAGGGCGACGCTCGGTTCACGGGAACTACATGACGACATATTGGTGCGATGCACTCCGATTGGTGCGATGTACTCCGGCGGTCATTGGCACGCAGAGCCGCACGGCTTCCGCGTCCGCCGCGATGGGCGCGAACGCCGCCAGCCCGTGCTCAGCTGGCCCACTACCGCGGCATTCGGGCACGCAGAGCCAGGACGGCCCACTCGAACACCGGCGCCAGACTCTCCGGTGCGGGCCACCCGTTGATCACCGCGAGCAGCGTCAGATAGCGGTCCCTGCGGGGATCGTCCATGGTCTCCAAGCGGGCCACCAGGCGTCGCCGGAGGGCGGTGTCGTCGGGGAGACCGATGATGTGCGCGTAGTGCGCCGCGAGTGCCGTGACGATGGGGTCGGCCTCGGACGAGGTGGGACCGATGCCTGCCGCCAGGGCCGGGGTGACCTGCGAGCGGAGAACCTCGGCGAGGGTGCGGGGCAGGCCGGTGCTGCCGTCCGGGGCGCGGTCGGCCGCCATATCTCTGGCCATCCCTCGCATGGTGGTGCGGAACCCCTGGTCCTGGAACAGCTCGGCCAGCTCCACCCATGCCTCGACCTGTTCGGCCTCGGGATTGTCGGGCAGCTCGGGAGTGAGGGAGCGGGTGACCGCCGCGAAGGCAGGATGGTCGTACAGGCCGTCGAAAACGGCACTCAGGAAGTCGTCGATCAGACGTTGGCGTTCGTCCTCGGAGAGCTTGGCGAGCTTGTGCATGAGATCCAACTCCTCTGGGGTGGACCCGCGCTTGGCCACCGCTGTCAGGACCGCGCGCCTCAGGCGCAGCACACGGATCTGCACCTCCAGTGCGTCCGCGTGCGCCGCTGCGACCTCGGGGAGTGAGATCTCCCGGTCCACCACCTTCCGGATCGTGGGAAGGTCAAGGCCCAGGTCGCGCAGGGTGCGTACGAGGTCGAGGCGGGCGACGGCATCGGTGCCGTACAGGCGGTAGCCGGCCGGGCTGCGGTCGGCGGGCGGCACGATCCCCGCGTCGGAGTAGAACCGGACGGTCTTGACCGTCAGGCCGGTCCGCCGGGCCAGATCACCGATCGAGTAGAGCGTGTCGCCGTTCATGCCTCCACCTTCACGTCTCCCCCTACTGGAGACTCAAGCCTCGTCACCCACGGGGACGGGCCACAGGACTTACTGTGCATCCGAGGGCTCCAGGGCGGCGAGCAGGTGCCGGATCGTGGGGGACAGCGGCCCCGGCCGCATGGCGAGGCTGACGGTCGAGCGTGCGCCGAACAGCGGCCGGAAGGCGATGCGGCGGGCTGGTGGCAGCTCTCCCACGAGGTCGAAGACCGTCCAGGACTCCGCGCCGCTCGCGGAGTCCGTGGCGATCTCCGTCAGGGTCTCCTGCAAGGTGGTGAAGTGCGGGCCGGCCGGCACATCGGTGCCGGAGGCCCGCAGTAACCCCGTCACCAGGTCGTGAAACGCGGGATTGCGCTCTCGCGGCGCCAACCGCAGCGGCAGGCCCGCGAGATCGGCCGGCTCGAGACGGGGCAGAGCTGCCAGCGGATGCGTCGCGGGCAACGCGACGATCAGCGGATCGTCCCAGACAGGCACCGCCGCCAGGCCCGGCAACGGTCCGTCACCCCGGACGAGCGCGGCATCCAACTCCCCGCTCCGTAGTGCGTCGATACGCCGCTCGCGGGCTTCTTGGACCAGACGGACCCGAAGCCCCGGCACTTGTTCCGCGAGCACGTCGAGGGCCGGGTGCACGCGCTCTGCGAACGCGCGGGCGGTGCCGAGCCGCAGCACACCCTCCCCACCGGAGACGATTTCCGCGGCCACATGACCCACACGGGCAGCGGCTGCGAGCGCGGCCCGCGCCTCTGGCAGCAGCCGCTCCCCAGCCGCTGTCAGGCCCACGCGACGGGTGGTCCGGTCGAAGAGGCGTAGGCCCAACTCCCGCTCGAGACGGGCGATCTGCTGGCTCACCGAGGCCTGTACGACGTGCAGCCGCCCGGCCGCCCGGCCGAAGCCGCCCTCGTCCGCGACCGCCACGAAGTAGTCGAGTTGCCGAAGCTCCACAGTGGTCGCCGCCCCTCCCGCATTCAGTCCGAATTCCGCGCATTCATCAGCGCAAGTGATCACTGTCTTCGTGAACGGCTTCTTGGACGTGCTGTGTTCCCGCGATGGACTGGTCCTCACGACCACCACGGCCGCCGTGATCCTCACGACCATCACGATCCGCACGGCCACCACGATGTTCATGGCACTCGAAGGAGTACGACATGCCTCGCACCCCGCCCGCCCTGATCGTCCACGAAGGGGACGCGGAGAAAGTGCCCTTGCCCGGAGGAGGCCAATTCCAGTTGCTCGAGGACAGTCGAGCGACCGACGGGCTCCTGGGGGCCAACCGGCTCGCGCTGCCCTCCGGCGCCGACGGCACGCGCCCGCACCACCATCGCCTGTCCACCGAGCTCTTCTATGTGCTGGGCGGCACCATGGAGTTCCTGCTCGACGGTGCTCCGACCGCTGTCGGCGCGGGTGGTCTGGTCGTGGTGCCGCCCGGCGTAGTGCACGCCTTCGGAGCTTCTGCCGGCGGCCCGGCGGAGTTCTTCGCTGTTCTCACTCCGGGAATCGAGCGGTTCGGCTATTTCCGTCAGTTGGGGCGCATCGCGCGGGGTGAGGCGGCATGGGACAGCATGGATGAGCTGCACGACACGTACGACGTGCATTTCGTCGGGGGACCGCAGTGGCGTTGACAGGGCGATGTGGTCATACGTCGGTGTCGCGCACGAGGCGCCGCCGGGTTGCGGGACGCGGTCAGCAGCGCGGGCGGAGGCGATAATCCCGGCGACGTGGAGGGTAGTCCGGGATACTGGTCGCCCATGGATGAGGTCAAGGTCGTCGTCGCCCATTCCGAGCGTGCGACGCTGCGCGTCGGCGACGTGTTCCTGAAGGTGGACGCCGATCAGGCACGCATCGACATCGAGGTCGATGCGATGGCCCTGGCGCCGGTCCCGACTCCGGAGATCCTGTGGCGCAAGCCGCCCGTACTCGCGATCGCCGCGGTCCCGGGGAGGACGCTGGGCCGCCTCGGCGAGCCGTCGACCGCGTCGCCGACGGCGTGGGCAGCTGCGGGTGCCGCCATCCGGAAACTGCACGACGCGCCGTTGCCGCCCCGGCCCGGCCGAGCCGGCCGGGACCTCGCCGAGGTGGCGGCGGATCTCGACGGCGAGTGCGAGTGGCTCGTGACGCACGACGTCCTGCCCGCCGACCTGGTCACCCGCAACCGCCAGGTCGCCGAGGCGGCGCTCGCGCCGTGGACTCCGGCGTTCACGCACGGCGACCTGCAGATCGCTCACGTGTTCGCCGACGATGACGAGATCACGGGCATCATCGACTGGTCCGAGGCGGGCCAGGGCGATGCCCTGTACGACCTCGCCACCTTGACGCTCGGACAGGAGGAGCACATCGGTGACGTCGTCGCCGGCTATGGCACCGACGTCGACCTCGACGTGATCCAAGCGTGGTGGTCGTTGCGCAGCCTGCTGGGGGTTCGCTGGCTGGTCGAGCACGGCTTCGACCCGTTCGCGCCGGGCTGTGAGGTCGACGTGCTGAGATCCCGGATGTGAGGCTGCGCGGGCCTGACCGCCACGAGTGCTGTCTGGTGCCGCGCCGAGCGATCTGCCAGTTGGACGACGTCCCTGCGGTTGCCGACGGCGGTGATCGCGACGAGCGGGATGCCGTGCGCCTCGACGGCGATCAGGTGGAGCTTGCTGGCGCCCATGCCCCGGTCCACCGGGGGCGGACCAGTGCCCGGCCCGTCAGGAGCCGAGAGCGGCCGCACCCGCGGGGTCATCGAGGACCGCCCGTATCGCCGAGTGCGCGGCCCCCAGCAAAGGGCCGTCGGAACCCAGCCCGGAGACAGCGACGTCGCACGTCGTACCCGCCGTGCGGCGCCCCAACTCGGCCTCCAGGGACGGCAGCAGCCACGGCGCCAGCCGGGACAGGGCTCCGCCGAGCACCACCGAGCGCGGATCCAGCAGATTCACCGCACCGGTGAGCGCGATGCCCAGGGCGGCCCCGGCGCCGTGCAGCGCTCTACGTACGTCCTCGTCGCCCTGCGCGGCGCGCTCCGCAAGGAGCCCGACGCGGTCCGCCCCCGGGGAGAAGCCTGCCGCGCGCAACACCGCCTCCTCGCCCGCGTACTGCTCCAGGCAGCCGCGGCCGCCGCACGGGCAGGCCGGGCCGTCCGGCCACACCGGCACATGCCCCAACTCGCCTGCGAAGCCGCGTGTCCCGCGCAGCAGCCGCCCGTCGACGACCAGCGCGGCGCCGATGCCGATCTCCGCCGAGACGTGCAGGAAGTCCTGGGGCACCTCGTCGCCGAGCCACAGCTCGGCCAGTGCGCCGAAGTTGGCCTCGTTGTCCACGGTCAGCGGCAGCCCGCCGGGCAGCAGTGCGCCCAGGTCGACGTCGTGCCAGTCGAGGTTGGGGGCGCGGACCACCGTCGCCGTGCCGCGCGAGACGAGGCCCGGTACGGCGACCGCCAGTCCCGCCGGGCGCAGTCCGGCGAGGTGGGCTTCGTCGCTCACCTGCCGTACCAGAGCGATGAGTTCCTTCACGACGGGTTGGGGGGCGCGCCCCCGGTTGTCGCCCTGTCGCACGGCACGCGCGCGTACCTCGCCGCGCAGGTCCACCGCACAGACCGAGAGATGGTCGACGCCCACCTCGGCGCCGATGCCGACCGGTCCGCTTCTGCTGACCGCGAGCGCGGAGCCGGGGCGGCCCACCTTGCTGGGGCGCTCGGGGCCCAGCTCGTCCAGGAGCCCGGAGCGGATCAGCTCGTCCACCAGGGTGGAGACGGCGGCTCGCGTCAGACCGATCCGGGTGGCCACGGCGGCACGGGACAGCGGCCCGTGCGCCGCGACGGCGTGCATGACGCGGGAGAGGTTGCGGCGTCGCATCCCCTGCTGGGTGTCGGGCAGCCGGGCTCCGGACGTGCCCTGGCGCGCGTCGTGCGGTGGTGCGGTCATGCCCCCGTCAGTCCCTGTTCTTCCGTCCTCATGGCCGTGCGTCCTCGTGGCCCGCGCTGCCGAGCAGCGGCGCCGCGTCGGAGACTACCCCGGCGATCCGGGCGAGCGCCGATTCGTCCCGCTCCACAGGGGGCAGCACGGGCCCCTCGGCCGTACCCCAGCGGCGCGCGACGGCCGCCGGGTCCTCGCCGGTCAGGATGCCGGCGGCCTGTGCGGCTGCGCCGAGTGCGACCAGTTCCCGGGCCTCGGGCACCTGAACGGGGCGTCCGGAAAGCCGCCGCACGGTGTCCTGCCAGGCCGTGCCGCGCGCCCCGCCGCCGATGAGCAGGAGCGGAGCCGAACGGTCCGCGTCCGCTTCCAAGACCAGATCAAGGGCGCCGAGCAGCGAGTGCACGGCTCCGTCGTAGGCCGCCTGCAGCAGCTGCCCGGCAGTCGTGTCGTGCCGCAGCCCGTGCAGCAGCCCCGAGGCGTGCGGCAGGTCAGGAGTGCGCTCGCCGTCCAGATAGGGCAGCAGGGTGACGGAGCTGCCCGCCTCCACCGCCTCACGGTCCAGGCTCAGCAGGGCGGCCACCCGGTCCACGGCCTGGGTGCAGTTGAGGGTGCAGGCCAGCGGCAGCCAGTCGCCGCGCGCGTCGGCGAAGCCCGCCACCGTTCCCGTCGGGTCCGCGGGGCGCCGCCTGGAGACCGCGTAGACGGTGCCCGACGTGCCCAGGCTCAGGACCGGGGTGCCGGGGCGCAGGCCGAGTCCGAGTGCCGCTGCCGCGTTGTCGCCGGTTCCGGGGGCGACCAGCGTGCCCTTGGAGAAGGGCAGTTCGCCGCTTCCGCGGACGGTGCCCGCGACCTCGCCGGGCCGGACCACCCGTGGGAGCAGCTCGGGGTCCAGGCCCACGAGGCCCAGGATCTCCTCGTCGTACGCCTCCGTCCCCGACGCCCACCACCCCGTCCCGGAGGCGTCGCCCCGGTCGGTCGTGCCGGATCCCGTGAGGCGTTCGGTGAGGTAGTCGTGGGGGAGTCGCACGGCCGCGGTGGCACGGGCGGCCTCGGGCTCGTGCTCGCTGAGCCAGGCCCACTTGGTCACGGTGAAGGAGGGCCCCGGCACGCTGCCGACGCGCTCGGCCCACGCCTTCGGGCCCCCCAGGCGGTCCACCAAGGTGCGGGCCTGTCCCGCCGAGCGCACGTCGTTCCACAGCAGCGCGGGCCGCACCGGCCTGGACCGCGCGTCCAGCGTGACGAGCCCGTGCTGCTGGCCGCCGACCGCTACCGCGGCAACCTCACGCGCCGCGCTGCCGCACTGTTCCAGCGCCGCGCACAGGGCGTTCCACCACTCCTCGGGGTCGCTCTCGCGGGCAACCCCCGAGCTGACGCTGTGCGGGGCCTGACCAGAGGCCACCACCCTGCCCGTGGCGGCGTCGACGACCAGGACCTTGGTGGACTGCGTGGAGCTGTCCACGCCGACGACGAGGGGCCCGTCGGCTGCTGGTGCTGATGACATCGGGGGTCTCCGTTCCCGCGGCTCTTTCCGGGCTCGCCCGGACTTCTTTCCGTCCGACCTTCCCAGGGATGCCTCCGGATACTAATTTGTTAATCGCCATGACGAAATAGTCGCGGCAGCCGCACATGAGCGGGCATGCAGCCATGCCCGGGTCGGCCACGCAGTCGTGCACCAGTCATCCAGGGAGCCGCACATGACGTACCAGCCCACTCCTGAGGACAAGTTCACCTTCGGCCTGTGGACCGTCGGCTGGCAGGGAAGGGACCCGTTCGGGGACGCGACGAGGGCGGCCATCGACCCGGCCGACTCCGTGCGTCACCTGGCTGAACTGGGTGCCTACGGAGTGACCTTCCACGACGACGACCTGATCCCCTTCGGCGCCTCGGACACCGAGCGCGAGTCGCACATCAAGCGCTTCCGGCAGGCGCTCGACGCGACGGGCCTCGTGGTGCCGATGGCGACCACGAACCTCTTCACGCACCCCGTCTTCAAGGACGGGGCGTTCACGGCCAACGACCGGGACGTACGCCGTTACGCGCTGCGCAAGACGATCCGCAACATCGACCTCGCGGTGGAACTGGGCGCCCGCACCTACGTCGCCTGGGGCGGCAGGGAAGGCGCGGAGTCCGGTGCGGCGAAGGACGTGCGCGTCGCTCTCGACCGCATGAAGGAAGCCTTCGACCTGCTCGGCGACTACGTGACGGAGCAGGGATACGACCTGCGCTTCGCGATCGAGCCCAAGCCGAACGAGCCGCGCGGCGACATCCTGCTGCCCACCGTCGGGCACGCCCTCGCCTTCATCGAGCGCCTGGAGCGTTCCGACCTGTTCGGCGTCAACCCCGAAGTGGGCCACGAGCAGATGGCCGGCCTCAACTTCCCGCACTCCATCGCCCAGGCCCTGTGGGCGGGCAAGCTGTTCCACATCGACCTCAACGGCCAGACCGGCATCAAGTACGACCAGGACCTGCGCTTCGGGGCGGGCGATCTGCGGAGCGCCTTCTGGCTGGTCGACCTCCTGGAGAGGGGTGGTTACGAAGGGCCGCGGCACTTCGACTTCAAGCCCCCGCGTACGGAGGACTACGCGGGCGTGTGGGCGTCGGCGTCCGGCTGCATGCGCAACTACCTGATCCTTCGGGAGCGTTCGGCCGCCTTCCGCGCCGATCCGGAGGTCCAGGAAGCCCTGCGCGCCTCCCGTCTGGACGAGCTGTCCCTGCCGACCGCCGAAGACGGTCTCTCCGGGCTGCTCGCCGACCGCGCTGCCTTCGAGGACTTCGACGTGAAGGCCGCCGCGGACCGTGGCATGGCCTTCGAGCACCTCGACCAGCTGGCCATGGATCATCTCCTGGGGGTGCGGGGCTGACCGCAGGCTCCTGCTCCGGAGGCATCAACTTCCGCACAGGGGTCGCATCTTGACCCTTTCGAGGCGACTCTTGACGGTATGGCCATGCCGCCCGTACCGCCGCAGCCTCCCCCTCCGCCGGGTGACGGACCCCCTCCGGGTGATGGCGGCTTCGGCCCGCCCGGAGGAGGGTACGGTCCGCCTCCGGGCGGCGGGTACGGGCCACCACCGGGCGACGGGGGCTGGCCTCCCGCGGGTGGCGGCATGCCCCCTGGAGGCGGCGGCGTACCGCCTGGAGGAGGCGGGTGGCCGCCTCAGCCGCCGCCGGGAGGGCCGTCCGGACGGCGGGGCGGGCTGTTCGTCCTGCTCGCCGTGATCGTCGCGATCGGAGCCGTCGTCGCGGTGGTCCTGGTGGCCACCAGCGGTGACGGCTCCGGCGACAAGAAGGGCCCCTCCGAGACCAGCGAGAGCTCGGACGGCAAGCCCACTCCGTCGCTGAGCATCCCGTCGGAGATCCCCTCCGAGCTGCCGACGGAGGTGCCGTCGAACCTGCCGAGCGGCCTGCCCTCGGACCTCCCCAGCGGCTTGCCGAGCGATCTGCCAAGTGGTGACCTGCCGAGCGATCTGGACTCCCTGATCCCGTCACGCGCGGACAACGAAGTGCCCTACTACTTCTTGCGGGTGGGCGTCACCAAGCCACTGCCCTGACCGGCTGACCGGCTGACCGGCACGTCGGACGCGGGGACAGCGCGCTCAGAGACCCTTCGGCAGCCGTACGTACGTCACCGTGGTCTCCACATCGCTGTCCACGAGCCGGCCGTCCTTGTCGAATGCCTCCGCCCCGTCTGTCATCCCGAAGTCGTTGTCGTTGATCAGGGCGAGGGTACGGCTGTTCACGCGGGCCACGCCCTCGATCTTGTCGGGCACACCGTCGATGGCGCCCAGGTCGATCAGGAGACGCTTCTTCAGGACGGGCACTCCAGAGCCCGCCGGATCGTCGAGCTGCTCCAAGGAGGGCTTCGTGGCGGCGTCGTCCCACCGCTCGCCGAGGATGTCGGAGCGGCGGTCCAGTTTCACCGTCTGCAGCCGCGCTGCCTTGTCGGTGCGCTCCTCGACGAGGAGCCGGTCGCGCCCGACGGCCACCACGGAGGAGATCTTCAGCTCGGACGTGTCGTCCTCGCCCGGGTCGACGACATCAACCGCGTCGAAGCGGTACGCGTACTCGGCGGTGACCGCCTGCTTCTTCGGCGAGAAGCGCAGCAGCCGCGTCGTCCGCGAGGCGTCGCCCATGTCCTCGTCCGGGAGGGACAGCGGGCTCTGGACCGCCATCACCAGGTCCCCACCGGGGAGTTGAGCGAGCCCCTCGAAGCCGCGATTGCCCTTGCGGTGCAGCAGAACGCCCGGCAGCGCCTCCACGACCGGGTAGCCGGCGCCCGACAGCTTCAGGCCCTTGGGGACATAGCGCTTGAGCACCTTCCCGCGCGCCGAGACATGGACGAGCGAGGGACCGTACTCGTCGACCAGCCAGAAGCTGCCGTCGTGCGACCGCACGATGCCCTCGGTGTCCAGGCCGTTCGGGTTGTAGGTCAGCGCTGTCTTCGCGTCGTAGGTGTACGGCGCCTCATCGCGTCCCTCCTGGTTGGACAAGCCCGTGACGGGCTTCCCGGAGGAGGTCGTCAGTGGGAGTGCGTCGATGACCTTCACGGTGTCACCGGAAACGCGGATCTTCACGATCGCGGGGTCGAAACCGGGAACGGGGAAGGTACGTCGCTTCTTGCCGTCCACCTTGATCTGGCCGTTGGGCCCCCGGTCGGTGACCGTCCAGAACTCGCCCTTGCGGCCCGCAGGATAGATGTCGCTGCCGATGCCGCCGAGATCCACACCGCGGTCGTCGCTCACCGTCCCGGGCAGCAGGGAGTTACTGAACGTGCCCAGAGGGACATCGCCGAGCGTCGCCGTCGACGTGATGCGGGGCAACTTCTCCTTGTCGCCGGTCGGGGCGCCCGTGGCGGTCCCGGTCACCGCGATCGCGGCGAGCACGACGAAGGGCACACCCACGGCGACGGAACGGCGGACGCGACGCTTACGTGCGGCGTGCGGGGACATGGGTGCCTCCTGGGGCGCGAGTGTTCGGTGACAGCGATCAGACTTCGCCGTCGCCGCGAACACAGGGAGGCAGAGAGGTGAACGGGAGGGGGCGTGCTGACGGCGCCTCCCGCGAGGGGCAGGAGGCGCCGCCGTCACCCGCAGGTCGGTCAGCGGTAGTTGGGCACCTGGCCTCTGTCCTCCCCTTCGCCTGGATCACGCTGACGCACTCAATTCACTCCGGGGCCCTGCGGGTCGGGGGCGTCCAGTCGCGGTCGGCACCCCCGGAACCGGTGTGATCCACACTCGCGGATGACATGCCCGCGCTCAATCGCTGGTCAGGGGGAGTGCGCGCGCCAGTGTTCCCGGCGCGTGCGTGGGAGGCATGGATACGCCGGTGGCCGCCGTGTGCGTTCCGGCCAGGCGGCGTGCTTCGGTGGCGTGAACGCGCCGGGCGGGCTGTTTCGGGCGTGAACACTTCCGGGCGGACTCGGACTCGGACACGGACGCGGATGCGGACACGGGCACCCACGCGTATGCGGACACGCGGACGCGGTCGCGCGCGGGTCGCGCCTCTGGTCCGGTGCGGGCGCGGGGACGCCCGCACCCGCACCGGACCTGCCCGCCCTATTCGCCGCCTGTCACCACGGCCAGTGCCGTAGCGGGGTCGTGGGCCGCGGGGCCCGCCGGGGTCCAGCGGCCGCGCTCCTTGCGGTAGGGCCACCAGCGGCCGTCGGTCCCGTGCCGCAGCTGGGCGTCGCCGCCGACCACCGTCCAGCGATTGCGGACGGCGCGCAGCCGTGGCCGTTCACCGTCGTCCCAGGCCGCATCCAGCGCCGCACGCGCGCGTGCCAGTGCGTCCGCCTCAGGAGTCCACTCCTCCTCCAGGACGGACAGCGCGGCTGGACCTCCGTACTCCCAGGCCCGTACGGCCAGCGCGAGCCCGTCCCCGCCGCGCCCCGCCGCGGTCGCGAGGCGGACGGCCACCTGTGCCGCGGGAGCCGCGGCGGCGAGACGTACGGCATCCTCCTCCAGCGCCAATTCCTGTTCGACCGGATGCCGTTCGTGTCCGGTGGAGAGCGCCTCGGCCAGCATCCGGCGCGCCTCCACGGCCGCCTGAGCCGCCAGGAACTCGAGCGCCGCCACGTCGAGACCGGGCGCGGGCTCCGCCTCCGTGTCGAGCGAGGGCGGCAGACCCGGCTCAGGCGGCAGCGGAGGAAGTTCGGGCAGTGGGGGCAGGATGGCCCCCTCCGCGTACGCCTCGTCGGCGTCCACGCCCTCCTGGGCCACTTCCTGCTCCTGCGCGGGGGCCTCCTCGGCCTCGGCCTGCGCCACGCTGCGTACTTGCAGCTCATCCAGCAGCTCGCGCTCGGCACGGCCACGCATCAGGAACAGGACGAACGGATCCTGGTCGAGCAGCCGGGCCACCTGATAGCAGAGCGCGGCGGTGTGCCCGCAGTGGTCCCACGCGTCGCAGTCGCACTCCGGCTCCAGGTCGCCGATGCCGGGCAGGAGCTCGACACCCGCTGCCGCCGCGTCCTCCACCAGGTGCGGCGGCATCTCGCGGTCCAGGAGCGCCGCGATGTGCCCGGCACGCTCGACGGCCATGCCCAGGAAGCGGTCCCACTCGTCCTCGCTGAGCCGCTGCAGCAGTACGTCCGAGCGGCGCGGGGTGCCGTCACGGTCCTTGACGACCGCGGTGATCCGGCCAGGGCGCACCGAGACCGCCCCCACGGCTCCCGCGCGCGCCAGCCTGCGTCCGGCCTTCAGCTGCGCGAGGTCCAGCGCCGTGTCCTCGAGCGCCTTCAGCCAGGCCTGTCCCCACCAGCTCTGCGCGAAACCCCGCCCGTGCGCGGCCGGCAGCGCGGCGAAGGTGCGCTCGTGGTCGTACGCGCCCTCTCCATGACGGCTTTCCTCGTGTGTGTCGCCGTTCGACTCGTCGTACGTGTCGCTCATCGCGTCCCCCCTCGCAGCTCCACCAGATCCGACAGCTCGGCGTCGGTGAGTTCCGTCAGCGCGGCCTCGCCCGAGCCGAGGACCGAGTCCGCCAACTCCCGCTTGCGCAGCAGCATCTCGGCGATACGGTCCTCGATCGTCCCCTCCGCGATCAGCCGGTGCACCTGCACCGGCTGCGTCTGCCCGATGCGGTACGCCCGGTCGGTGGCCTGCGCCTCGACGGCAGGGTTCCACCAGCGGTCGTAGTGCACGACGTGCTCGGCCCGCGTCAGATTGAGGCCGGTGCCCGCGGCCTTCAACGACAGCAAGAAAACGGGTACTTCGCCGTCCTGGAAGCGCTCCACCATCGCTTCGCGCGCCGCGATGGGCGTCCCGCCGTGCAGGAACTGGGACGGGGTGCCGCGGGCCGCCAGGTGCTGCTCGATGAGGCGCGCCATCTGGACGTACTGCGTGAAGATGAGCACGCTCGCGTCTTCGGAGAGGATCGTGTCGAGCAACTCGTCCAAGAGTTCCAGCTTTCCGGAACGGCCCTCGATCCGCGGCTTGTCCTCCTTGAGGTACTGCGCGGGGTGGTTGCAGATCTGCTTGAGACCCGTGAGCAGCTTGACGATCAGACCCCGGCGGGCGAAGCCGTCGGCACCGGAGATCTCCGCGAGCGTCTCACGTACGACTGCTTCGTAGAGGCCCGTCTGCTCCGTGGTGAGGGAGACGGCCCGGTCGGTCTCCGTCTTGGGCGGCAGCTCGGGTGCGATGCCCGGGTCGGACTTGCGCCTGCGCAGCAGGAAGGGGCGCACCAGTTGGCCGAGCCGCTCGGCGGCTGCCGGGTCCGTGCCGCTTTCGACGGCCTGCGCGTAGCGGGTGCGGAAGGTGCCGAGCTTGCCGAGCAGGCCCGGTGTCGTCCAGTCGAGGATGGCCCACAGTTCGGAGAGATTGTTCTCCACGGGGGTGCCGGTGAGCGCCACGCGTGCGCGTGCCCCGATGGTGCGCAGCTGCTTTGCGGTGGCCGAGTAGGGGTTCTTGACGTGCTGGGCCTCGTCGGCGACGACCATCCCCCAAGGGGCCTGCGCCAGGCTGTCCGAGTCGAGGCGCATCGTGCCGTACGTGGTGAGCACGAACTCCCCGTCGGCGAGGTCCTCCAGGCTGCGCCGAGCGCCGTGGAAGCGGCGTACGGGGGTGCCTGGGGCGAACTTCTCGATTTCGCGCTGCCAGTTGCCCATGAGGGACGTGGGACAGACGACGAGGGTGGGTCCCGCGGACTCGCCGTCCGCCTGGCGGTGCAGATGCAGGGAGATGAGCGTGATCGTCTTGCCGAGGCCCATGTCGTCCGCGAGGCAGCCGCCCAGGCCCAGGGAGGTCATCCGGGCCAGCCAGTTCAGGCCGCGCAGCTGGTAGTCGCGCAGGTCCGCGGCGAGCGCTTCGGGCTGGCCGACGGGCTCCATGCCCTCGGGGTCCGCGAGGCGTTCGCGCAGCGTGGCGAGCCAGCCCGTCGGCTGGACGTCCACGCGACGCCCCGCCACTTCGGTCGTGCCCGTCAGAACGGCGCTCAGGGCGTCGATCGGCGTGACCTTGTGGTCCTGGTGTGCGCGAGCGCGCCGCGCCTCTTCGGGGTCGATGAGGACCCACTGGTCACGCAGGCGCACCACGGGGCGGTTGGCTTCGGCGAGGCGGTCGAGTTCCTCGCGGGACAGCGGCTGGTCGCCCAGCGCGAACCGCCAGTTGAAGGTGAGCAGCGCGTCCGCGGAGAGGTAGGACGGCGTGTCCGACGACGGCTTGTCCGGCTCCTTCGCCTCCTCGTCGGGCGGGCCGATGACCGCACGGGCGGTCAGATTGCGGGCAAGCTCCCTGGGCCAGTGCACCTCGACACCCGCGGTGGAGAGCATGCGGGACCCTTCACCCAGGAGCGAGGTGACCTCTTCGTCGGCGAGCTCGATCGCGTCGGGGACGGTGGCCGAGAGCAGCGGGGCGAGCGGCGGCCACGCGCGCGTGGCGCGACGCAGCGCGAGCAGGGCGTCCATCCGTGACCGCGGCCCGAAGGTCTGCCCCGAGGCGCCGGAGCCGGCCCACACCTCGGCCGCGTCCGCGACGAGCGAAGGGTCGCTGACGCTGTGCATCTGCAGCACGGCGCGGAACGGCAGCCGGGTCCCCTCGGGGGTGTCCGACACCAGGCCGGGCACCTCGACGCGCAGCGAGATGCGTACGCCGGCGTCGTGCCCTGCGGCGACATCGGTGGCCCAGGGGCGCTGCTCGGGGATGTGCTGAGGCTGCGGCGAGGCGAAGGCGGGGGCGCCCGCGGCCAGCGTCGCGGCGGGGGAGCGCGGCAGCGTGTCGGCCACCGCGTCGAGGAACTGACGCAGCAGCCGCTCGGGTTCGGGCAGCCGCAGGGGCTCGGAGTCGTCCAGCGGCAGGGCGTGCGCGGCAGGGGGCATCGCGGCGGCGAGGTCGCGCAGGCGGCGCAGGTCGTCGGCGCCCAGCGGTCCCGAGCGCCACGCGTCGTGATCGCTCGGCGTCAGCCCTGGCAACAGCAGCCCGCGCGCGGCGAGTTGCAGCGCGAGCACACCCGTCGCTCCCCAGAACGCGGCCGTCGGGTGAGCCCCCGCCGTGGCACGCGCGCGTGTCAGCACCGGGAGTGCCGCGCGCACCGGGAGTACCACCGCCGACACATCGCTGAGTTGCACTCCGCCGTCGCCGGGCACGGCGACGGTCAGCTCCTCGATGGCGCCGGCGGAGCAGGCGGGCGGTGCGTCACCCTCCGGGTTCCAGAAGGCGACCCGGCCCATGCGTGCCGGGTCGGCGGATACGAACAGCACAGAACAGCGGGACAGTTCAGAGATCTCGGAAGGTGACGCGGCAGGGGGCCTGGGCACGGCGATGGCGCATTCCTCAAACTTGACTACTAGGGTCGGAGTCGCCGAGGGTACAGCACACCTCGCGCAAGGCGGGAGCGATCAAGGAGTGATCCCCGTCACGCCCCTCCCGTGGTGTACTTAACCCCCCTTCCAGACGGTGCTGGCCCCCTTCCAAGACGGGTGAAGGCGCCATGGTTGCCCCAGGTCACCGGCTCATACGTTGTGTCGCGTCAGCCCGATCCAGTCAGAGACCGGAGACCTCACCATGTCCCAGGCCGCCGCCGCAGTCGCGGAGCGTTCCCCAGGCACCACCACAGGGCAGCCCGCCGGGAGCGATTTCGCGCCTCTCCTGCGCACCGTCAAGGAGCAGGGACTCCTGGGCCGCCGCACCGGCTGGTACGCCCGCACCATCGTGGTCAACACCGTGGCACTGGCCGCCGTGGCGACGGGCATGTTCCTCATCGGAGGCTCCTGGTGGGTGCTGCTCCTGGCACCCGTCCTGGCCGCACTGTGTGCCCGTACGGCATTCATAGGCCACGACGCGGGGCACTCCCAGATCACCGGCGACCGCCGCGTGAGCCGCACCATCGGCCTCATCCACGGCAATCTCCTCCTCGGCATGAGCTCGGCCTGGTGGAACGACAAGCACAACCGCCACCACGCCAACCCCAACCACCTCGACAAAGACCCCGACGTCGCCGCGAACATCCTCGTCTGGACCAGCAAGCAGGCCAAGGTCCGCCTCGGCTTCCGGCGCTGGCTCACCCGCAACCAGGCCTGGCTGTTCTTCCCGCTGACGCTTCTCCAGGGCGTCGCCATGAAGATCTACGGCTTCCAGGATCTGCGCCGCCAGGCCCCGCGCGAACGCGTGCTGGAGGGCCTCCTCCTGGTCGCCCACCTCGTCGGGTACGTGACGCTCCTGCTCGTCACCATGCCGGTGGGCCACGCCCTTGCCTTCGCCGCCATCCATCAGGCGCTCTTCGGACTGCACCTCGGACTGGCCTTCGCGCCGAACCACAAGGGCATGGAGATGCCCGACCCCGACGGCGAGCGCTGGGGCCACCTCAGCCGCCAGGTCCTCACCTCGCGCAACGTCCGCGGCAGCATGCTGACCGACTGGTTCCTGGGCGGACTCAACTACCAGATCGAGCACCACCTGTTCCCGAGCATGCCCCGCCCCAGCCTGCGACGCGCCCAGCCCCTGGTCCGCGCCCACTGCGCCGAGCTGGGCATGCCGTACACGGAGGCCGGATTCCTCGACTCCTACCGACAGGTACTGCGCCACATGTACGAGGTCGGCGAGCCGCTGAGGATCGAGTAGCCGCCCGGACACGCACCGCACCTCAGGGTTGTGTCAGGGTCGCTCCTCAGGGGTCTGTCAGGGGAGCAGACTGGAACCGTGGGCGGCCCGAGCCCGTTTCTCAAGACAGAGAGCGGCAACAGCCGCGAAGGAGGCGACGCACATGTCGAAGAACGCGAAGATCGCCGCAGGAGGTGTGGCGGCCGGCCTCATCCTGTTGATCTGGCTGCCCTGGTGGGCCGCCCTCCTGATCGTGCTCGGGGTCCCGGCCGCGGCCTATCTGACCCTCGACCCCGGACAGCGACGCAGGCTGCGCCGGGTCTCACGCAAGGAGATCGGCCACTGATCCGGCACCCCGGAGGGGCACCGAACCGGTGAGCGGACGCTCGACGCACAGGGGCTGACGGCTGCTCCGCTCGCGGTTTCGCCCAAGGCGGCTCCGCGAGCGGAAAACCCATTGCGCCCCAGCGCTGCGCCGGTGACCATGGCGCACATGACTTCCCGAAAGGAGGCCCAGCGATCCCTCGGTGATCGCTGATGGCCGCATACGAGGCGTCGCAGACGCCGTCCTCCCAGCCTCAGCCCACTCCCGAGCCGCTGACGTCGGCCTGGCTGAAGGCCCATTTCGACCCACTGCCCTTCCCGGCCCGCATGAGCGCACTGGCCCGCTATGCCCGCGCGCTCACCACGGACGCGTACGGAACACTCCGCGACGCCCTCGCCGCAGGTACCCCTGACGAGCGGCACACCGGCCTCTTCCTCGCCGTCACCCGGCGCGACCTCACCACCGTCGCCGAAGCCCTGACCGACCCCCTCCTGCGCCGTCGCGCACTCGCGGCCGCCATCCGGCTTCCCGTCCCGGAAGCAGCCCTGGAACAGCTCGCGTTGAGCGACATCAGAACGGCACGGCACGAGACGTACCGCGTCCTGCGCCTGAGCCGCCGGCACACCCTGGCCGCACGCCTGCTGCCCGAGGTTCACGAACGCTTCGGCGCCCGGGACGCCGCCCAGCTCCTGCCCGCCTGCCCCGCCGAGGCGGTTGACGCGTGGCTGCCCCGACTCGACCCACCCACAGGCGCGTTGAGCGCGCTGACCCGCGCCGCACCGATCGCCGTGGCCCGCCTGCTGGTCACCCGCGGCGAGAGCCGCGCCAACCGCGACCGCCACGGCTTCTCGGGCCGCCATCGCGCGGTCGCGAGCGTGGCCGCGGAACGCGACCCGGAGGCCGGACTGCTGCTCCTGGCGCGGGCGCCCGATCTTCTGACGCCACAAGCGGCACGCACACTGCTGCGCCATCCCGCCAGAGTCCTGGAGATCCTGCGCGCGGCCCCACCGAACCAGGACGGCTCTCCCCGTGAACTACGGCTCTCGGCCGGCGCGCTGCCGCCCGCCACGCGGCGTGCCCTGCGCGAACTCCCGCCCGCGGACCTGGTGGACCTCGCCCGTCGTTGCCCGGTGACGCAGCCGCGGCATCGCGGCCCGGGACGCCACGCCATCGAGCCCGACAGCCTGCTGATGATGCTCCCCGCCCCGGAACGCCGCCGCCTGGTGGAGGAACGCACCGCCCGCCGCCGCTCGGTGCGGAGCCTGCCCATAGCCACACTCACGGCCCTGGCCCCGGCCGACAGAGCGGCGCTCGTCACGCCCTGGGTGGAGCGCTGGTCACGTCAGGAGTGGACATCCAGCCGCCTGGCCGTCGCGCTCCCGCTCGCCCTGGGGGAACCGGTGCTGCGCGACATGGCCGGGCAGCACCGCGTCCACCAGCGCCTGATGGCCTGGCCCGCTCTACTCGCCTGCGCGGAACTAGAAGGCGACCCGCACGAGTTCGCGCGGATCGCCGGGGACTGCGAGCGGGCCTGGCACGACCAGGAGGAAGTACGCAGGGCCGCTCTCCAGCAGCTCGCGGGGGCGCCCCCGTATCTGCTCGCCGCGCTGCCCGACCGGGTCCTGCGCGACGCGGCGCTGACCACCGTCCAGTCCCGCGACTCGACCACCCACACGCTCGCAGCGGCGGAACAGCTGCTCCGCCGCGCAGCCGAGAGCGCAGCGGCGACCGGCAGGACCGACCGTGCCGCCCATGCCACGGAACTGCTCTGCCAGTTGGTGTCAGACCCGCGCTCCCGCCAGCCCGTCGCGCCGCTGCGCATCGGTGAGGAAGCGGCGCGTGCCATCTGGTCCGCGGCATCGCCGCACACACCGGTGCGCCCCGATCTCCGCATCGCCGTCGCGGAACTCCTCGCACCGCACCTCTCCACGCTGCCGGAACTCGACACTCTGGTGCGCGCCATGGTGTTGGAGTCCGACGACCCGGACGTCGCTGCCCGTGCGGCGGCCGCCTGGACGGGGCCGGCGGAGCTGCGGGAGCGGCGCAGCGCCGAACTGATCGGCTACGACGCATCGTTCGCAGCGGTGCCGATCATCCTGCGCACCGTCGTCACCCGGCGCACGGACCTGTTGGACTCCGTGCTGGTTGCCGCCCAAGAAGGGCTCACGGGCCGCGTACGGCCCCGAGCCACGGCCTGGGCCTCAGGGCTGCGCCCCGGCGTCACCGGCCGCTGGCTGCCCGCACAGCGCCGCGCGTGGGACGAACACCACGCGCGCGTGGCCGCCGATGAGCTTGCTCCGCTGCGCACTCGTGCCGACGCGGCAGCGCAGGTGCGTGAACCGGAGCTGCTCACGACACTCGCGCAGTCGGCGCCACAACCCATCGCCGCCGCGGCACTTGGCGCACTGGGCGACCTCCTCGGCACGGCCCACGACGGCGCACCGGCTGCCACCGAGTCACTGCTGGACTTCCTGCTCCGGCATGCCGCGACGGGCGGTGTCCGGGGGCGGGCGGCCATGGCATCCGTGCGCCGACTCCTGGAGGCGGTACCAGATCCGGAGGCAGTCGCCCTGCTCGCCCCCGTGGCCTGCGCGTCGGATGCCCCCGTCGGCTCGCGAAAGGAGGCTGTCCGAGCCCTTGGCGCGCTCACCGGTGACGCGGCGTTCGAAGTCCTGGTGGCGGCCTGGGACGCACCAGGGCAACACCGTGACGTACGTGCCGTCGTGGCGCGCCACCTCCTCGCCGCGATCGCCCGCCCCGCCATCGCCGACCGCCTGGTGAGGGCGGCCGACGAACCCGCCGTACGCGAAGCGGTGGTCCACGCGCGCGTGGGGCCCGTGAGCGAAGCCGCGGGGGAGCCCTACGCGAATTTCCTGGCCCGCCTGGTGAGGGAAGGCGACGAAGAGACCGTCGTCGCCGCGTGCCGCGCCCTGCCCGCCTGGTTCACACCGGAATCAGCCGACGCCCTGCGCGCCGTCGCCGACGTCGCCACGGACCCGGCGCGACGCCGAAGGGAGTGGGACGCGGCCGCACAGCAACTGGCCTGGTTCCCACTGGGGCCGGTCGGAGGGCCGATCCTGAGGGGCGTCATCCGAAGGCTCCAGGAGCTCGCCGGCACGCCGGATCCGCAGGCGAGAGCTGATGCGCTCCGTCGGCTCTCGGGCATCGGAGAGGCCTTGTGCGTCCGGCGAGGCACTGCCCAGACGCTGCTCATCGCCGACGCACTGGCCCTGTCGATGCATGCGGTGGGTCTGTACGCCGATGCGGCGGCCCTGGCATGGGACACGTCGCTGGCCGCCGTGCGCCACGGCGAGCACCACGCAGCGCGGTGGGAGCGGCTCCTGGAACTGGTCGAGGAACGCCCCGAACGGCTGCCCCTGGGAAGCGGGTTCCATCCGGAGGTCCCTACTCCACGCGCGCGTGCGGCACTGCTCTCCGCCGCCCGCTTGCTGCGCGAGCGCGGGACGCCGGTGGCCGGAGTGATGGCGCTCGCGCTCGTGCGCGCCGGCGGCCGGGCGACGTCGTGGGATGAGACCTGGCGCGCCGAACTGGTGGCCCTGCGCGACCATGCGGACCACGACACGGCGACGGCGGCTTTCCTCCTTGATCCCGAGCACGACCACTGACGGGGTGCGGTGCCCTGAGAGGGCAGAGAGGCGCCAGAGGGATCAGGCGGGGCGTACGGCCATCTTGTCGAGCGCGTCGAGGAGCCAGGGCAGATCGCGTCCGCGCCCCACCGGCAACACCTCTCCGGGCTCTTCGTCGAGAAGCACGAACGCGATGTCGTCCGTCCTGGCGACCATGGACCAGCCAGGACCGTCGGCACGCAGAGTGCGGGCCTCCCCGGAGGCGAACGACGACCGCACGCGGCCCAGGGGCGGCGGAGTCTCCACGTACGCCCGTGCTTCCGCCAGGACGCGACGTACGCCGGTGAGCGGAGCCTGATCGTCGGCATCGGCATCGGCATCGGTCTTCGGAGCGTCGCCGCCCTCCGGGCCGGTGTCCGCGCCCTGCTCGGCGCTGTCGGTCGAGAAGTCGGCGTCGTCGATCTGCTCGCGCCACGTAGCCCACTGGAGCGCTATCTCGTCGGCACCGAGCCTTCGCTGGGCCGGACCCCATGTGTCGGACTGCGGGGGCGAGAGCGGCCTCTGGTCCCCATCCTCGGGCTCGGGGTCGTGGGGAGCGGGCACGTTGGGCGCCGCGACGGCGACGGCGAGCGGCCAGCCGGGCAGCGCGGCGACCACCGTGCGCTCGTCGGGCGAGAGGTCGTACTCCATCCCGCAGTCCCAGGAGGCGATCGCGACGGCAACGAGTGATACGTCGTCGATGACGACGGTCCACCGGGCGCCCGCACCGTCCTGACCGAGCACCAGGCCGTACCCGGCGGCAAGCGGTGAGAGCCCCAGAGCCGCGCACGCCTCCGGATAGTCGTCCCCGAGCACACTGGGAAACTTCGCGGGTGTCAGCAGCACCGCGGTCAGCACGTACAGCGCGTCGTCCTCGGCGGCGACAGCGTCGTCCGTTCCGGCCATGCCAGCCTCCCCATCGCTTCATCCGTCGGCGCACCCTAACCACAGGTCCGCTTGATCGTCGAGGGGTGCGTGACCAGGAAACTCGCTCGTACGCACCGGGAACTCGCTCGTCGGCCTCCGTGCCGGACGCCTACGCTGGGTGTCATGCCCAGAGCCAGTTCGCACTTCGTCTGTCTGCCGTGCCGTGCTTCTTTCAAGAAGTCGGCCGACTACGGACGCGTGCGCGCCGACATCTGCCCGCGGTGCGGGGGCCAGCTGCTCAACGCGGGCTCAGCGCTCGCCGTGCCCAAGCGGCGCGACACGGCGGCGTGGCGCGCCTTGAGCGCGGTCCTGCTGTCCGGACTCCGATTCCGGCAGGGCTGCTGCGGCGACGGCCCCGGCTACCGCCCACGCACCCCGCGGGAGGTCCGTGAGCGTCTCGCGCATGCGGCCGAGGCAGGCAACTCTCTCCAGGAGGCACTGGCCTGTTCCGATCCCACGCACACGGACGTCAGGCGGCAGGCAGGCCGAGGAGCGTACGCGCCACGTCCGACGGCGACTCGTCGCGCTCCCGGGCGAGGGTGATCACCGCCCGGCAGGCGAGTTCGCTGACGCCGAAGGACAGGGCCTCCGGTGACACCCACCCGGTGGCTTCGTCCTGTCGGTCCTGGTCGTCCTCGGCGCACGCCGCCACGTAGACGGCTGCCGCCTCGAAGAGGTTGTGCGGGCGCTCTTTCTTGCTGCGGACCGCTTCGTCCGTGTGCCACAGCTTGCGGAGCTTGTCGAACATGTGGGCCACCTTCCCCCCGGTTGTGGTTGCCGCTGATGATCACTCATCTGTTGTACTCCAACGTAGAGTTGGAGCTCCGACGACAGAAGGGGGGCCGTGCGGTGAAGCGCTATGACCGGCTCAAGGAGATTCGGCGTCTCGACCCGGAGAAGGACGCCCTGGCGATCTACCGGCTCACCGCGACGTACGAGTTCCCCTGGGATTACACCCGAGCTCTTGAACTGGCGCTGTACCGCACGTACGCCGTTCCCAGCATCGGCCGACTCCTGGCCGAGACGGCGGAACTGACGGACCGTACGCAGAAGCGGTACGACGACACTGCCCTGCTTCTCGACACCGTCGTCGAGCACGGCTTCGGCACGGACGAGGGCCGCACCGCGATCCGCCGCATCAACCAGATGCACCGCAGCTACGACATCAGCAATGAAGACATGCGCTACGTGCTGTGCACGTTCGTGGTGATGCCCAAGCGCTGGATCGACGCCTACGGGTGGCGCAGATTGTCACGCCACGAGACGACCGCGGCAGCTGTCTACTACCGCACCTTGGGGCGGCATATGGGGATCCAGGACATCCCGGACTCCTACGAAGCCTTCGAGAAGTGCCTCGATGCCTACGAAGAGGCCCACTTCGCGTGGGACGAGGGTGCGCGCAAGGTCTCCGACGCGACCCTCGACCTCATGGCCTCCTGGTATCCGGGCCCGCTGGCGCCGTTGTTGCGTGCCTCGACCCTCGCCCTGCTCGACGAGCCCCTCCTGCGCGCCTTCCGCTACGAACCGCCAGGCCCTGTCGCCCGCACGCTTGTCGGGCGAGCGGTGCGGTTGCGCGGCCGCACCGTGCGGCTGATGCCGCCCCGTAGTGCGCCGCATTACGCCCGGCAGAACTGGGAGATCAAGGGCTATCCGAAGGGGTATCGGGTCGGAGAGCTCGGCACGTTCCCGGTGCCCGGAGTCCGGGGCTGCCCGGTGGCGCACACGGACGAGTCGGCTGCCGCCTCGGCGGAGTGAGGCCGACCACCTCAGCGGAGTGAGCTCAACGTCGCCCGCAGCCAGGTGAGTTCGGCTCGGCTTGTCGCGCGGGCGATGGTGAGGATGCCGTGCCGGAACGGGTCGTCCAGATCCTCGGCGCGCAGCGGGCGCTCGCCGTCGTAGAAGAAGCTGGCGGGCTCCTCGAGAAAGGCCAGGCGGCGCTCGAGGACCGCGGCCTGGGCCGCCGTGTCGTCGACATGGCGCAGAAAGGCGAGGACCGTGAACCAGCGGTTCTCGTCGGTGATGTCCCCCTGCTGCGGTTCCGTCAGCCTGCGGCGCAGCTCACTCCTGCCTTCCGCTGTGAGGTTCAGGACATGGCGCGGGGCCGCCACGGAGCCGGGCTGTGTCTCGCGGACCAGCAAGCCGGCCTTCTCGAGCCGTTTGATGGCGGGGTACAGCGTGCTCTCCGCGACCGGGCGTACGTGCCCGGTCAGGGCGGTGATGCGCTTGCGCAGCTCGTAGCCGTGCAGAGGCGCGTCGTAGAGGAATCCGAGGATGGCCAGTTCGAGCATGCCGTGCATTCTGCCGCACCAGCGGTGTACATCCTCTCCGCAATACATCGCCACCGATGTATTGTCTCGGAAGCACTGGCAGGCGGATGAGGGAGCGACGATGCGACAGGCACGGTTCGACGCACAGGGCAGCTGTGTCCGCTGGACGGAGAGCGAGGGCTGCGGCCCGGCCCGCGTGTACGTGCACGGGCTCGGCGCGGCGTCGACGGTCTATCACGCGCACATCGCGGCCAGACCTGAGCTGGCCGGACGTCGATCGCTCTTCGTCGACCTGCCGGGCCACGGCATCAGCGACCGCCCGGCGGATTTCGGCTACTCCCTGGAGGAACACGCGGACGCCCTGGCCGCGGCGCTGGACGATGCCCAGGTGACGGGGGCGGAGATCGTCGCGCACAGCATGGGCGGCTCCGTCGCCATCGTGCTCGCGCACCGCCGCGGCGACCTGGTGTCACGGCTGGTCCTCACCGAGGCCAATCTCGACCCCAACCCGGCCGTGACGGCGGGCAGCAGCGGAATCGCGTCCTACGAAGAGGAGGATTTCGTGGCGGACGGCCACGCGCGCGTGCTCGAAAAGGTCGGCTCCTTGTGGGCGGCGACCATGCGGCTGGCCGACCCCCGCGCCCTGCATCGCAGTGCGACGGGGCTCGTGAGGGGGACGCTGCCCACGATGCGCGCGATGCTCATGGACCTGCCTGTGGAGCGTGTCTTCTTGCAGGGCGCGCGGAGCGGCGAACTCGCGGGCGCGGAGGAGCTGGTGGCGGCCGGGGTGCGGGTGGTGACTGTGCCGGAGGCGGGGCACAACGTCATGTTCGACAACCCCGAGGCGTTCGCCGCGGTGGTTGCCGAGCGAGAACGGATCGGCCAGGTCAGGCCGGTGGCGTGACATACCCGCACCCCGACGGCTCGAGCTGGTAGGCGAAACCCCAGCGGGAACGGGCATCTACACGATCGAGAGCACCCACTACAAGGACCAGTGCCTCGAAGCCACCACGCGGGACGGCACGGTGACGCTGAAGCCGTGCGGTCCCGGCAAGCTTCTCCAGCGGTGGGCCGTGGACACCGGGGAGGAGAAGTCCACCATCGAGCCCACCGGAAAAACGTGGTCTCGCCGGTCTTCCGGCCGTCTAGTCCTGTCGCACGGCCAGAGCGAGAAATCGTGCGTCCTCGTCGATGTACGACGTCAACTGCCAGCCCGAACCGGCGAGCAGCGGGCGGAGGTTCTCCTCGGCCCGCAGATCGTCCGTGGTGATCTGGCGGCCCTGCCGCGCCGCGAGCGCCGCGCGGCCGATCGGGTGGAAGAGAGCGAGGGCCCCTCCGGGACGCACCACGCGCCTCAACTCCCGCAGGTTCTGCGCCGGATCGGGCAGATGGGAGATCAGGCCCGCCCCGAACACGGCGTCGAGCGACGCGCTCCGCAGCGGGAGCCGGGTCACGTCCGCGAGCAGGAGCTGCCCTTCACGGTCCCGGCCCGCTCGTGTGGCGGCCTCCAGCATGGCGGGAGTCAGATCGACCCCGAGGACGACTCCGGAGGGCCCTACGGCCTCCCTGAGCGCGGGCAGCGCGCGTCCCGTGCCGCACCCGGCGTCCAGGACGTGGCCGCCGGCGCGCAGGCCGAGCTCGGACGCGGCGGCGCGATAGGCGGGCCCGTCGTCGGGGAACCGGGTGTCCCAGTCGGCCGCCCGGGCGGAGAAGAAGTCACGGACACGCGTGTGGTCATCGCTCATGTGGCCATGATTACTCAACGACTCGCATGTGCGTTGGGGGCACACGTTCGAGCGTGACGCGATCGTTCAGGACCCTGTCTCTGTCAGATTCCAACACCTTTCGAACTGCGCCCCCGTTGTGCGCCCCTGTCCGGACTAGCGTCCCGGAGCCATGGGACACCTGGACCACGCCACCTTCGGCTGGCTGACCCCCGTGCTGTCGTACGCGATGGCCTGTATCGGCGCCGCTCTCGGGCTGCGCTGCACCGTCCGTGCCCTCGGCGCCACGGGCACCTCACGCCGCAACTGGCTCATCACCGCGGCTTCCGCCATCGGCACGGGTATCTGGACGATGCACTTCGTGGCCATGCTCGGCTTCGGCGTGACCGGCACCGAGATCCACTACAACGTGCCCCTGACGATCCTGAGCCTGATCGTCGCGATGGCCGTAGTCGGCGCCGGAGTCTTCGCCGTCGGCTACGGCCGTGACCGCGGGCGTGCGCTCGCGCTCGGCGGACTCACCACCGGGCTCGGCGTCGCGAGCATGCACTACCTGGGCATGGCCGCGCTGCGGCTGCACGGCAGCGTGCGCTACGACCCGGTGCTGGTCGGCCTCTCCGTCGTCATCGCCGTCGTCGCCGCGACCGCTGCCCTGTGGGCGGCACTGAACATCAAGTCGCCGCTCGCGGTTGCCGTCGCCTCGCTTGTCATGGGCGGGGCGGTGAGCAGCATGCACTACACCGGAATGCTGGCCGTGAGCGTGCGGGTCACCGAGTCTGGTGCCGCACTGTCCGGCGCCACGACCATGCAGTTCATCTTCCCCCTTGCGGTCGGCCTCGGCTCCTATCTCTTCCTGACCTCGGCGTTCGTCGCGCTCTCCCCGACCTCGGGGGAGCGCGAGGCCTCCGTGGCGGCCCAGCGGCCGGTCGAGCGCGCCGCCGGGTAGCGGCGCCCCGGACCGGTCGCGGACGGCCGGGCACACGCCCCGAAATCTCTCCGAGCGAGGAGGCCATGCGTACACCCCGTAGGACCCCCGACCCGGCCGGCGGCACTGTGCCGCCGAATCCCGGGGCCCCGGCACGTGGTCGCCGCGCACACGCGGGACCGCCCGCCGACGAACGGCCCGACGCAAAAGCCCCTTCGGAGCCCGCACCGCCGAAGACCCCCGCGCGCGGACGCTCGTGGTGGCCGCGTCCTCGCACCGTACGAGCCAAGATCGTGTGCCTCCTGATGGTGCCGGTCGTCTCCCTGCTCGCACTGTGGGGATACGCCACGGTCAGCACGGCCCAGGACATGGCACACCTGCGGCAGTTGCAGCGCGTCGACGCCCAGGTGCGCGGACCCGTCGACACAGCCATCACGGCGCTGCAGGCCGAGCGCGCGGCGGCCGTGCGCTACGCGACCAAGCCGGCGCCCGACCGCGGCAGCGAACTCGAACGGCAGGCGGGACGCACGGACCGCGCGGTGGCGAAGCTGCGTCGTGGCGAGGGCCAGACCGTCGCCGATGGCGCCGACCTGCCCACCGGCGTGGAGTCCAGGCTCGAAACGTTCGTCTCCCAGGCAGAAGGTCTGAGCACGGTGCGGTCCGACGTGCTCGACCGCCGCACGGCCTGGGACGCGACCTACGGCCAGTACACCAAGACCATTTCGGCAGCCTTCGGAGTCGGCGGCGCACTCACCGGCATCCAGGAAGCCGAACTCGGCTCCCACGCGCGCGTGCTGCTCGAATTCTCCCGAGCCGCCGAGATGCTGGCGCGCGAGGACGTCGTCCTGTCCAGCGCCCGGCTCGACGGCTCCCTGGACGGGGAACGACTGCGTCAGTTCACCGGTGCCGTCGAGACCCGGCGGACCCTGACCGACGCGGCGGTGGCGGATCTGCGCGGACCCGAACGAGCAGGCTGGCAGGACCTCGTGGAGGGGAGCGCGTACGCCGACGTGCGCGCCGTCGAGGACAAGGTGCTCGTCGCACCTCCGGGCCGCAAGGCAGCAGCCGCGGCGCCGGCCGCCGAGTGGGACAGCGCCCACGCCGAGGTGCGGGACGAACTCCGCGCGATCGACGTGGGTGCGAGCCGCAGCGCCGCCGACCGGGCCGACCCGTTCACCCGCGGGTTGCTCACACCGGCAGGCGCCGCCGTGCTCCTCGGGCTCCTGGCCGTCACCGCCTCACTGGTCATCTCCGTCCGCATCGGGCGCGGTCTTGTCGTCGAGCTCGTGAGCCTGCGCAACGGCGCGCTGGAGATCGCCCGCCACAAACTCCCGGACGCCATGCGGAAGCTGCGCTCCGGCGAGGAGATCGACATTCACGCCGAAGCTCCACCCGGCCCGCCCGCGGAGGACGAGACGGGGCAGGTCTACGAAGCGCTCGGCACGGTGCACCGGGCGGCCCTGCGCGCCGCCATCGAGCGCGCCGAGCTCGCCAGCGGCATCTCAGGCGTCTTCGTCAACCTCGCCCGCAGGAGTCAGGTCCTCGTCCACCGCCAGCTCAGCCTCCTCGACAGCATGGAGCGCAGGTCGGACGACCCGAACGAACTGAGCGACCTCTTCCGGCTCGACCACCTCACCACCAGGATGAGGCGGCACGCCGAGAGCCTGATCATCCTCTCCGGAGCCGCTCCGGGGCGTGCCTGGCGCATGCCCGTCTCCCTGACGAACGTCGTCCGAGCGGCCGTCTCCGAAGTCGAGGACTACGCGCGCGTGGAGGTGCGACAACTCCCCGCCGCCGCGGTCGTCGGCACGGCTGTCGCCGACCTGACCCACCTCTTGGCCGAACTCGTCGAGAACGCCGCCCAGTTCTCGCCGCCCCACACCAAGGTGCGGGTCAACGGCGAACCGGTCGGCAACGGCTACGCCCTGGAGATCGAGGACCGCGGCCTCGGCATGGGAACGGAAACCCTGGCCGATGCCAACCACCGCATCGAGCAGTCCGAAACGCTCGACCTGTTCGACAGCGACCAACTGGGGCTCTTCGTCGTCAGCCGGCTCGCCGCGCGAAACGGAGTCAAAGTGCACCTCCGTACGTCCCCCTACGGCGGTACCACCGCGGTCGTCCTCCTGCCCACCGCACTGCTGCAGAGCACCACACCGGAGAGCCCCGGAGCACACACCATGGAACGTGACCGCACCCAGGACGGACACGCGCGCGTGCCCGATCCCGCACCGATGAACGGCAACTCCGTGCCTGCCCCGGCCGCCCGCCCCGCACTGGCCCCGTCCACGGAGACACCGGTGACCACGCCCCCAGGCGTCACCGCACTGCGCCTGCACAAGCCACCGGACGCGGAACCCGACAGCGCCCCCGAGCCCTCGGACGACCTCCCGCGCCGCGTGCGTCAGGCCAGCCTGGCCCCCCAACTGCGCGAGCGCCCCCCGGACGACGTCGCCGGATCCGTGAGCGTCCGCGAAGACACCGAACGCAGCCCCGAACAGGTACGGGACCGCATGGCCGCCTACCGCGACGGCTGGACCCGCGGCGGCGGTCGCCGGCCCGGCATCGTCGGCGCCGTCCCCGACATACCGGGGCCCGCACCGGCCAGTGACAGCACCGAAGGAGACCACGCATGATCCAGGATCAGAGCAGAACCGCCGACAGGTCCGGCGAACTCGACTGGCTGCTGGATGACTTGGTACTGCGCGTCGGCGAGGTACGGCACGCCGTGGTGCTCTCGAACGACGGGCTCGCCGTCGGCGCATCGACCGCTCTCAGCCGTGAGGACGCCGAGCACCTCGCCGCTGTCGCCTCCGGATTCCACAGCCTCGCCAAGGGCGCGGGGCGGCACTTCGGGGCCGGGGGAGTGCGCCAGACCATGGTCGAGATGGACGACGCGTTCCTGTTCGTGGCAGCGGCGGGTGACGGCTCCTGTCTCGCCGTACTCAGCTCCGTGACGGCCGACATCGGTCTGGTCGCCTACGAGATGGCACGCCTGGTCAAGCGGGTGGGCGAGCATCTCTACACGCCCCCGCGCTTCGCGGCGCAGCCGCCGGCCGTCGGATGAGACAGGGCGGTCGACGCAGATGACCGAGGACAGGAGCGGCGTCCCGCGCGACGCGGGCAGCCAGTGGTACGACCAGGAGGCCGGACCACTGGTCCGCCCCTACGCGATGACGGGCGGACGGACCCAACCGGGCCCCGGCGGAGCGCGCTTCGATCTGATCGCGCTCGTCACGCTGGATCAGAACGCCCCGGGCCCCGGGGACGACACCGCGCTCGGGCCGGAACACCGGTCGCTCATCGAACTGTGCCGCACCGAGACCCAGTCGGTCGCCGAACTTGCGGCCGACGCCGATCTGCCCGTGGGCGTGGTCAGAGTGCTGCTCGGCGACCTGCTGGAAATGGGCTGCGTGAAGGTGAGCCGACCCGTGCCACCCGCACAGCTGCCCGACGAGAAGATCCTGCGAGAGGTGATCGATGGGCTCCGAGCGCTCTGATGCCGGCGGCGACGACACGACCGCCATGGCGTTGAAGATTCTGGTCGCGGGCGGTTTCGGGGTGGGCAAGACCACCCTGGTCGGCGCGGTCAGCGAGATCCGCCCGCTGCGCACCGAGGAACTGCTCAGCGAGGCGGGCCAGTCGGTGGACGACACCGGCGGAGTCGACCGCAAGACCACGACGACCGTCGCCATGGACTTCGGCCGCATCACCATCAGGTCGGGCCTGTCGCTGTACCTCTTCGGTACACCCGGGCAGGACCGTTTCTGGTTCCTGTGGGACGAGTTGTCCCAGGGCGCGCTCGGTGCCGTTGTCCTCGCGGACACCCGACGGCTCGAGGACTGCTTCCCCGCCGTCGACTACTTCGAGCATCGGCACATTCCGTTCGTGGTCGCGGTCAACTGCTTCGCGACCGCGCGTACGTACGGTGCGCACGAGGTGTCACGGGCCCTGGACCTCGACCGCGGCACCCCCGTGGTGCTGTGCGACGCACGGGATCGCGATTCGGGAAAGGAGGTGCTGATACGCCTGGTCGAGTACGCCGGGCGGATGCATACCGCCCGGCTGCTCGACACGGTGGGCTGAGACGCCGGAGCGTGGGCTCAGGCGTCAGTCGGCGACGCCGCCGCGTGCGACCACCTTGTCGATCTTGACGCGCACGAGGAGTTCACCGGGCACGCCGTTGCGCTCACCGAACTCCTCGGCGCGGCTTTCGCCCATGTAGCGGGCGCCGAGCCGGCCGGCCCAGTGCCGTACCTCGTCGAGATCGTCGATCAGCCGGGCCTGCCCTTGCAGGACCACGAACGCGAACGGAGGCCTGTCGTCGTCCACGCACAGGGCGACGCGCCCGTCCCGCGCCAGATTCCGCCCCTTGACGGTCTCCGCCCCGGTGTTGAACACCAACTCGTCCCCGTCCAACAGGAACCAGATCGGTGCGATATGTGGGCTGCCGTCCGCCCGGACGGTCGACAGCTTGCCGGTACGGGTGCCCTGCGAGACGAAAGCCCGCCACTGGTCCTCGGTCATCTTCTGTGCCATGTCCTCATCATGCTTGCCGAGGCGCCGATGGTGGGGAAGGCTGGCAGGTCAGTTCCTCCGGCCAGGGGGAACAGAAGGCGGGGAGACGGGAACATGGTGCAGAACACGGGGCTCGGTTGGCTGCTCGACGACTTGACCGAGCGCATGGAGCCCGTACGGCACGCGCTGGTGCTGTCCAACGACGGCCTGGTGACCGGAGCGAGCTCCGAGCTGAAGCGGGAAGACGCGGAACATCTGGCCGCGGTCTCATCCGGTCTGCACAGCCTGGCCAAGGGATCAGGGCGGCACTTCCGGGCCGGCAACGTGCGCCAGACGATGATCGAGTTCGACGACGCGGTGCTGTTCGTCACCGCGGCAGGCGATGGCAGTTGCCTGTGCGTCCTCAGCTCCGCGGAGGCGGACATCGGTCAGGTCGCGTACGAGATGACACTCCTCGTCAATCGTGTCGGCGAGCATCTCGGCGTGGGCGCCCGGCAGCCGGAGCGGACACCCGTGGTAGACCTCTGACCAGCTGAAACGTCGACGCGGCGAGAGTTATCCACAGGCTCGGCGCGGGTCGCGGTGATCGCGCTACGGTTTTCCCGAGAGCAAAGACGCCTCACGGGGGAGAACCACCATGACAGGTCACACGATCACGCAAGAAGCCGCTGACGCGGCAGCACGGACATCGGTCACGCAGAGCCGCGCGGCACGGGAACTGGGTCTGAAACGCGGCGAGTTCGAGCTCGCCGTGATGCTGGGGCGCATCCGCACCGTCAGCGACACGGCCGGTGGACGGCGCCGCGTCACACGCGAGGAGATCGAGCGTGTCCGTGCCGGGGAGGGCTTTCCCGAGGCATGGGTGGAGCGCATCAGAGCCGTGGGGACCACGGAGGGTGCGGCTCTGATGGACATCTCCACGGCTCGGTTCACTCGGCTCACCCGTGCGGGCTTCGTCACGCCGGTGAAGTTCTATCTGAACAGGTATCGAGCCGTCGTCTGGCTGTATCTGGCCGAGGAACTGAGGCAGTTCGCCGAGGCCGAGGTCAACTCCGGCCTCCTCACCGGCCGGGCCCCTGGCACGATCCGCGCCCAACTGGAGGCAGGCGTCGACCTGCGGGCGCGGAACTGGCGGGGCCGCCACGCGGGAGCGCTGCTGCGGCAGTCCGACGATCCCTGGGAGCGGGCCGCCGCCGTGGCCTCGCTGCTCGACCCGGTCCAGATCGCGGAAATCATCAAGGATCCGTACGAACGCGCCTATGTGCGCAGGCTCATGCCCGACCCCTTCGGCGGTCAGGGAGCGCCGGATACACCGGCGGGACGGATCATCCAGAAGATCACGACCGCGGACGACCCGGACGAGATCCGCTGGCTGCGGGCGAACCTGACCATCGGCCTCTCCCAGGCCCGAGGGGAGCGCCCGGCACCACGGCCCGAGTCAAAGCCTGCTCCCGTGCCGGCACCGGACCAGGAGTCCGCTTCCGGCCCCCGGTCCCGGGCAGAGCTCGATGCTGAGCCAAGCCCTGACCTCGGGCCGGATCACGAGGCACCACCCACCGCACTGCCCGAGCAAGAGACGAGAGGGCGGGCGCAGGAGCCACGAGGCCTCCTCAAGTGGATGCGCCGCAGGGGAGCGTAGCGAGACGGCCGCGGGGGCGGCCCGCGGGCGGCGCCGTTACGTGGTGGCGTCGAGATCCTTGGCGTAGTACTCGATCGCGGGCCGGTAGCCGACGATGCCCGGGTCCTGGCTGGTGGCGGCGAGCACGGTCAGGAGGAGCTCCATCGCGGCGTGTGTCCGGCCGGTGTTGTAGAGGGCCATGGCCAGAAAGGTCTTGAGGGCGGCGTCGTCGGGGAATTCGGACACCGCGTCACCCAAGGTCACGACGGCTTCGGGATAGCGGCCAAGGACGCGGTAAGTGCTGCCCAGGCCCAGGAGCGCCCCCCGGCGGTCATCGGGAGCTAGGCCTGGACCCTCGACCGCGCGTACGTAGTGCGGCACCGCCTCGGCCTCAAGACCGAGTGCGTCGTGCACCCACGCGGTCTGGTACGCCACATCCGGGTCCTGCGGGAACTGCTCGCACAGGGCCAGCAGTCGCTGCCGTGCCTCCTCGCGGCGACCGTCCTCGCGCAGCCGAACGGCCTCGGCGAGCAGGCGGTCGCGGTCCCCCGTCATGTCCTCGTCCCTGGTCAATGCCCCATCCCTTCCTCTGCCTCACCCCAGGCGATCGGAGGCACCGATGTCCTGTCCGTCCATCGCGCACGTTCCGTGCCGTCGCTGTCAGCAGGCTAATTCCTTTTCAGGACTGTACGGCGCGCGCGGGAACGTCACCCGTTTCCCCGCCCCCGGGTGCCGAGAGCGCTGCCGTTGCGTTGAATCCGAAGTGACCTATGCCTACGGGAGCAAGCATGTCTGTGTCACATGGGCCGCGTGACCCACGGCCGGGCGGCTCGGCGCCACAGCGAGGCCGGCTCCGGCGCATCGGGCAGTGGTGCGCCCGTCACTGCGTGATCGTCATCGTGGTGTGGCTGGCCGCTCTGGTCGGGCTGCAGGTTCTGAACCATGCCTACGGCGGTGAGTACTCGGACGACTTCTCCCTGCCCGGCACCCAGTCGCAGGCGGGCCTGGACGTCCTCAAGGCACACGAACCCGCGGCCGGCGGTTACAGCGCCCAGGTCGTGCTGCACGACTCGGACAAGCCCCTCAGCGACGAGAGTGACCAGGTCGGCTCGGCTGTCAGCAGCCTGCAGAAGCTTCCTCACGTGCTGTCCGCGCAGAGCCCGCTCCCCGCGCAGCAGCAGCCCGCGGGCACCCCGAACGTCGGGCCGCTGTCCTCCGACGGAAAGACGGGCTACATCACCGTCCGCTTCGACGTGCAGCCCTCCACCCTCGGCGACGACTATCTGGACGGCGTCGACAAGGCGGTGCAGCCGTTGCGTTCCGCCGGTGTGGAGGTGGAGTACGGAGGCCCGCTGGGCGAGCTGGCCAGGCCGGAGCCGGACGACCGGACGAGCGAGGCCATCGGATTCGGTGTGGCGATCGTGGTGCTCCTCATCGGATTCGGCAGCGTGCTCGCGGCGCTGCTGCCTCTGGTGACGGCGCTGGTCAGCGTGTTGTGCGGCCTGGCCTGCCTGGGCCTGCTGGCGGCCGCGTTCACCTTCGCCACGGTCTCGCCGACGCTGGCCACGATGATCGGGCTCGGCGTCGGGATCGACTACGCCCTCTTCCTGGTCACCCGACACCGTCAGAATCTCCTGGGCCAGGATCCGTTCACGGCGGCGGGGCATGCGACGGCGACCAGCGGACGGGCGGTACTGGTCTCCGGGTGCACAGTGATCATCGCTCTGTCCGGCCTGTGGGTCTCCGGGATCTCGTTCATCGGCAAGCTGGGCCTGGCCGCCGCGGTCACCGTCGTCACGGCGGTGCTCGGCGCGCTGACACTGGTCCCGGCGCTCCTTGGCCTGATCGGGCGGCGGATCGACAAGCTCCGGGTGCGGGCCCCGATCGCCGAGACGAACACCGCGACAGGTGAGGCATCCAAGGGAGGCTGGCACCGCTACGCGCAGCGCGTGGAGCGACGGCCCTGGTGGTTCCTCATCGGCGGCGCCGCCGTGCTCGCCGTCCTGTCGGTCCCCGTCTTCTTCATCCAGCTCGGGCACATCGGCGACGGGGCGGACCCGAAGTCCTTCACCGACCGGCGCGCCTTCGACCTGATGTCCTCGGCCTTCGGACCCGGTTCGAACGGTCCGATGACCCTCGTCATCGACCAGACCGACGTGCCGCAGTCGGACAGATCCGCACTGGCGACCCAGGCGCAGAAGGCCCTCACCGGCGTACCCGACGCGGCCGTGATCACTCCGCTCAAGGCCACGTCGGACGGCGACGTCCTGATCTCCACGGCGTACTCCGTGGCCGCTCCCCAGGACGGGCGGACCACCGACCTGCACGAGCACCTGAGCGACGACGTGCTGCCGCAGGCGGTGTCCGGGACGAAGGCGAGTACGTACGTCACGGGGACGACCGCCGCACAGGCCGACTTCCTGGAGATCGTCTCCAAGAAACTGCCGCTGATCATCGCGGTGGTCGTGGCCCTGGCCTTCCTCGTCATCCTTGTCGTGTTCCGAGGGCTGCTCGTCGCGGTCAAGGCCGCCGTGCTCAACGTGCTGTCGATCGCGGCCTCGTACGGGGTGGTCGTGGCCGTCTTCCAGTGGGGATGGGGCGGGCCGGCGCTCGGGGTCTCGGGGAAGGTCCCGATCGAGAGCTACGTACCGATGATGATGTTCGCGATCGTCTTCGGACTGAGCATGGACTACGAGATCTTTCTGCTGTCCCGGGTCCACGAGGCGTGGATGCGCACCCGGGACGCCAAGGCGAGCGTCGCCCACGCCCTGGAGATCACCGCACGGGTCATCACCTGTGCCGCGTTGATCATGGTGAGTGTCTTCGCCGCGTTCATCATCAGCGACAACATCGTGGTGAAGATGCTGGGGCTCGGCCTCGCGGCCAGTGTGCTCATCGACGCCACCGTGGTCCGCCTGTTGCTGGTGCCCGCGGTCATGACGCTCCTCGGCAAAGCCGCCTGGTGGGCGCCTCGTTGGATGGACCGGCTGCTCCCGCACATCGACGCCGAGGGCGAGAGCCAGACCATGGAAGCGGGCAAGAAGCCGGGCTGACGCGACCGCCCTACGAACCCGTCGAGGGGCGGCCGTCCATGTGCCGCTCCCCGTAGGGACGGAAGAGCCCTTCCTGTACGACCGAGACCAGCAGCCTGCCCTCGATGTCGTAGATACGGCCGCGCGCGAGACCGCGGCCACCCGTCGCGATCGGGGACTCCTGGTCGTACAGGAACCACTCGTCCGCGCGGAACGGGCGGTGGAACCACATGGCGTGGTCCAGCGAGGCCATGTCGAAGCCTCGGGGGCCCCACAGCGGTTCCACCGGGATGCGGACGGCGTCCAGGAGCGTCATGTCGCTCGCGTACGTCAGCGCGCAGGTGTGGACGAGGGGGTCGTCGCCGAGCGGGCCGACCGCACGCATCCAGACCGCGCTGCGCGGCTCGGCGTCCTTGATCTCCTCGGGGGTCCAGCGCAGCCGGTCCACGTAGCGGATGTCGAAGGGCTGGCGTCGGGCCATGCGCTCCAGCTGCTCGGGGAGCTCGCCCAGATGCTCGGTGATCTCCTGGGCGACCGTCGGCAGCGTCTCGGGGTCGGGAGCCGTGATGCGCGGCGGCAGCTGGTGCTCGAAAGCGCCCTCCTCGGGCTGATGGAAGGAAGCGGTGAGATTGAAGATGGTGCGTCCCTGCTGGACCGCGGTGACACGGCGTGTGGTGAAGGAGCGCCCGTCCCGCACCCGTTCGACCTGGTACACGATCGGCACGCCCGGACGGCCCGGCCGCAGGAAGTACGCGTGCAGCGAGTGCACCGGGCGCTCGCCCTCGGTGGTGCGACCGGCGGCCACCAGGGCCTGCCCGGCGACCTGCCCGCCGAACACCCGCTGCAGGGACTCCTGCGGGCTGCGGCCACGGAAGATGTTGAGCTCGATCTGCTCCAGGTCCAGCAGATCGACAAGACGGTCGGCGGGGTTGTTCATGACGGTTCCTCGACTCCTGTCCGGGGGAAGCTCGGTGCGGTCAGAGCTGGCCGACGTCGGTGACCCGGACGACGGCGCGGCCTTCCTCGTCGGAGGCCGCGAGATCGACCTCAGCGCTGATGCCCCAGTCATGGTCGCCGTTCGGGTCGGCGAACGTCTGCCGGACGCGCCACAGACCGTGCTCCGGGTCCTCCTCGATGAGCAACAGCTTGGGGCCGCGGGCGTCGGGACCGGTGCCGAGATCGTCGTACTCGTCCCAGTACTTGTCCATGGCCGCGCCCCAGGCGTCCGCGTCCCAGCCGGAATCGGCGTCCAGTTCGCCCAGCTCCTCGACGTGGTCGAGGGCGGCGAGCTCGACGCGGCGGAAGAGCGCGTTGCGGACCAGGACGCGGAAGGCGCGGGAGTTGGCGGTGACCGGCTTGACCTGGTCGGCGCGCTCCTGGGCTTCTTCGGCGGTCATGACCTCGGGGTTGGCGAGCTGCTCCCACTCGTCGAGGAGGCTGGAGTCGACCTGGCGGACCATCTCGCCGAGCCAGGCGATGAGGTCTTCGAGGTCCTCGGACTTCAGGTCGTCCGGGATGGTGTGCTCAAGAGCCTTGTACGCGCTCGCGAGGTAGCGCAGGACGATGCCCTCGGTGCGGGCGAGTTCGTAGAAGGACGTGAACTCCGTGAAGGTCAGCGCCCGTTCGTACATGTCACGGATCACGGACTTGGGGGAGAGCGGGTGGTCACCGACCCACGGGTGGCTCGTCCTGTAGGTGTTGTACGCGTGGAAGAGGAGCTCCTCCAGCGGCTTGGGGTACGTGACGTCCTGGAGCCGCTCCATGCGGTCCTCGTACTCGACGCCGTCCGCCTTCATCAGGGCCACGGCCTCGCCACGCGCCTTGTTCTGCTGGGCGGCGAGGATCTGGCGCGGGTCGTCGAGGGTGGACTCGACGACGGACACCATGTCGAGGGCGTACGACGGGGATTCCTGGTCGAGCAGGTCGAAGGCGGCGAGGGCGAACGTCGACAGCGGCTGGTTGAGCGCGAAGTTCTGCTGGAGGTCGACCGTCAGACGCACGATGCGGCCCGAGGCGTCCGGCTCGTCGAGCTTCTCCACCACGCCGCCGTCGAGCAGCGAACGGTAGATGGCGATGGCGCGGCGGATGTGCCGCAGCTGCTGCTTGCGCGGCTCGTGGTTGTCCTCGAGGAGGTGACGCATCGCCTCGAACGCATTGCCCGGACGGGCGATCACCGCGAGGAGCATGGTGTGTGTGACGCGGAAGCGGGAGGTCAGCGGCTCGGGCTCGGAGGAGATGAGCTTCTCGAAGCCGGACTCGGTCCACCCCACGAAGCCCTCGGGCGCCTTCTTGCGCACCACCTTGCGGCGCTTCTTCGGGTCGTCGCCCGCCTTGTTGAGGGCCTTCTCGTTCTCGATGACGTGTTCGGGCGCCTGCGCCACGACGAGGCCCGCCGTGTCGAAGCCGGCCCGGCCCGCGCGGCCCGCGATCTGGTGGAACTCCCGGGCGCGCAGCGTCCGCACGCGCGTGCCGTCGTACTTGGTGAGGGCGGTGAACAGCACCGTGCGAATCGGGACGTTGACGCCGACGCCGAGGGTGTCCGTGCCGCAGATGACCTTCAGGAGACCGGCCTGCGCCAGCTTCTCGACGAGTCGCCGGTACTTGGGCAGCATGCCCGCGTGGTGCACGCCGATTCCGTGGCGTACGTACCGCGAGAGGTTGCGGCCGAACTTGGTGGTGAAGCGGAAGCTGCCGATCAGGTCGGCGATCTTGTCCTTCTCCTCACGGGTGCACATGTTGATGCTCATCAGCGACTGCGCGCGCTCGACGGCCTGTGCCTGCGTGAAGTGGACGATGTAGACCGGCGCCTGCTTGGTCTCCAGGAGCTCGGTGAGGGTCTCCGTGATGGGCGTCAGGCGGTACTCGTACGAGAGGGGGACCGGGCGTGTCGCGGAGCGGACCACCGAGGTGGGGCGTCCCGTGCGGCGCGTCAGATCCTTCTCGAACATCGAGACGTCGCCGAGCGTCGCGGACATGAGGATGAACTGCGCCTGCGGCAGTTCGAGGATCGGGATCTGCCAGGCCCAGCCGCGGTCCCCCTCCGCGTAGAAGTGGAACTCGTCCATCACGACCTGGCCGATGTCGGCGTGCTTGCCGTCCCGCAGCGCGATGGACGCGAGGACCTCGGCCGTGCAGCAGATGACGGGCGCGTCGGAGTTCACGGACGCGTCGCCGGTCAGCATGCCGACGTTCTCGGTGCCGAAGAGCTTGCACAGGTCGAAGAACTTCTCCGACACCAGCGCCTTGATCGGCGCGGTGTAGAAGGTGACCTTGTCCTGGGCCAGCGCCGTGAAGTGTGCACCCGCCGCGACCAGGCTCTTTCCGGAGCCGGTCGGCGTGGACAAGATCACGTTGGCTCCGGAGACCACCTCGATCAGCGCCTCCTCCTGAGCCGGATAGAGAGTGATCCCCTGACCCTCGGCCCACGAGGAGAAGGCTTCGAAGAGAGCATCGGGGTCGGCATCCGGCGGCAGCTGATCAATAAGTGTCACACCCCCATCTTGCCTTCCTTCTCACCCGATGAGGGAACCGGCGGTTCGTACGAAGATCACGAACGCTACGCTGTGTCGCCAACGGGGCGTCAGTACAACGAAAATGAGGCGGGGAACAGCCATGATGGGTCCGGCACACTCACTGTCGGGGGCGGCGGCCTGGCTCGGCGTCGGAGCGGCCGCGGCGGCGGCGGGGCACACGATGCCCTGGCCGGTTCTCCTCGTCGGAGCCTTGATCTGCGCCGGGGCCGCGCTCGCACCCGACCTCGACCACAAATCGGCGACCATCTCGCGGGCCTTCGGGCCGGTCTCCCGAGGCCTGTGCGAGATCGTCGACAAGCTCTCGGCGGCCGTCTACAAGGCCACCCGCAAGCAGGGCGACCCGCGCCGTGCGGGCGGTCACCGCACCCTCACGCACACCTGGCTGTGGGCGGTCCTCATCGGGGCGGGGGCCTCGGGCCTGGCCATCTTCGGCGGCCGCTGGGCGGTCCTCGCGCTGCTCTTCGTCCACATGGTCCTCGCCATCGAAGGCCTGCTGTGGCGGGCCGCGCGCGGATCGAGCAGCGACGTGCTGGTGTGGCTGCTCGCCGCGACGAGCGCCTGGATCCTGGCCGGAGTCCTGGACAAGCCCGGGAACGGCGCGGACTGGCTGTTCACCGCGCCGGGCCAGGAGTACCTGTGGCTGGGGCTTCCGATCGTGCTCGGCGCCCTGGTGCACGACATCGGGGACGCGCTCACGGTCTCCGGCTGCCCGATCCTGTGGCCCATCCCCATCGGCCGCAAGCGCTGGTACCCCATCGGGCCGCCGAAGCTGATGCGGTTCAGGGCGGGCAGCTGGATCGAGCTGAAGGTGCTGATGCCGGCCTTCATGCTGCTCGGGGGAGTGGGCGGCGCGGCCGCGCTCAACTTCATCTGAGGGCGGGTCCCGCCTGCGGACAGGAGGAGCGCCGGTCCGGCAGACGTGCGGGACCGGCGGTCCCGATGCGGGGTGAGGCTTCAGCGCCGTGCGTGGCGGATCTTCAGCCGTCCGAACCCCATGGCCCCGGAGATCCGGATTTTCGGCCCGCCCGGCCTGTCCGGGCGGGACCGCCGCGAGGGCTTGTAGCGCGCGTCCTTCCAGTCCGTGCGCAGCTCCTCGATCTCGACGATCGCGTCGCGAGGAACCGTGATCCGGGCCTTGCCGGAGCCGAGTTGCAGCTCGATGTCGACCACCGGATGCTCGAAGACCGCCTGAGACAGGTCCAGGTGCACGCTTCCGAACGCGGACTCGACCTTGAGGGTGCGCGGCACCCGCCAGGCGCCGCGCCGCTGGATCCGTCCGGCGGCGGCGCCAATCGTGGACGTCGTGCCAGGCTTCTCTGCCGGGAGCGAGGCCAAGGCCGCCACGAGCTCGCCGTGGGTCTCGACGGTGAGCACCTGGTGGAGGCGCTCGTCCATCTCCTCGTGCGGGACGTGACCTTCGGCGTACGCCTCCTGCAGGCGCAGCACGGCCTTGTCACGGTCGTCTTCGGTGATACGTGGCGGCGGGTCGTCCGGCAGGCGGGTCACCGGTTCACTCTAGTGTTCGTACCGGCGAGGTCTAGATGGCGAGCTTTACATAGTGAGGTCCCTGTGCCTCAGACGTACCCGGCAAGACCGTCCGCCAGCGCCTCCTCGTCACCGTCGCGCAGCGCGGCCAGGGCCTGCTGCAAGGCGAAGCTGCCGCGGATCGTGGCGGCACGTGCGGCCACCTCGTTGTCTGTGACCGCTCCACCCTCGTCCGTGGCGACCCCTCCTTCGGCCGTCGACGAGCCGCCCAGCGTGAGCATCCCTGCCAGCACCCGGTCCAGTACGTCACCGCCGCAGCTGGCGCCCACCGCCGCGAGGTCCTCCGCCGGATCGCCGAGCGCGACCTCGTCCCAGTCGACGACCCCGCTGAGCCGTGGCCACCCCTCGGCGTCGTCCCACAGCACGTTCTCGCCGCCGAGGTCGCCGTGCACCAGCGCCCCGGTGACGTGGGGAAGGCGGTCGAGCGCCGCGAGCTCCCGTTCGGCACGCAGCCGCCCTGCGTCGGACATGAGGCCGAACAGCTCCGCGCGGACGTCCGCCGCGAACCTCCGCCACTCGTCCACGGGCGCATGCGGCAGCGCCGCTCGGACTGCCTCGTCGGAGCCCGCGTCGGCGAGGGCGGTCAGCAGCGTGGCGTACTGCGCCGCCACCGCATCGGCCACCTCGGGGCGGTCGAGTACGCCGTCGGCCAGTGGTGCTCCGGGGACTCGGCCGAGCACCAGGTACGGCGGCTCGTCCGTGCCGTGAGCACCGCCGGCCAGCAGCGGCTCGGGTGTGCGGAAGCCGAGGTCGAGCCCGGCGAGAACGCCAAGCACGGCCGCCCGAGTGGTCAGCCGGGCAGCTGCCGCCTCGGTGCGGGCGAAGCGCACCACACGGTCCGAGCCGATCACCACGTGATGGAACTGCCCGTGGAGAACGGGCAGTTCAGCCACCACGTCATCGGGCAGCAGACGACTCAGCAGAGCCTGATGCGACACGCCCGGCACGAAGCGAGAGGGACTCCCGCCTGCCGCCAGGTCGCCCGCCGCAGGCCCGCCCGCCACCGGCTGACCTGCCTCAGGCCCGCCCGCCGCCCGGGTCGACGAACTATCCATGCCAGGACCGCCAGAGCGCCGCGTACGCACCCCCCGCCCCCACCAGCTCGTCATGGCTGCCCAGCTCGCTGATCCGGCCGTTCTCGACCACCGCGATGACATCCGCATCGTGCGCGGTATGCAGCCGGTGGGCGATGGCCACGACCGTGCGGCCGTCGAGGACGCGGGCGAGGGAGCGTTCCAAGTGGCGTGCCGCGCGCGGGTCCAGGAGCGAGGTCGCCTCGTCAAGGACCAAGGTGTGCGGGTCGGCGAGGACCAGGCGGGCCAGCGCGATCTGCTGGGCCTGTGCCGGGGTGAGGGCGAAGCCGCCCGAACCCACCTCGGTGTCCAGGCCCTCGCCCAGAGCCTGTGCCCAGCCGTCCGCGTCGACCGCGCCCAGAGCCGCCCACAGCTCCGCGTCCCGCGCCCCGGTCCTGGCGAGGAGGAGGTTGTCGCGCAGGGAGCCCACGAAGACGTGGTGCTCCTGGTTGACCAGCGCCACGTGGGAGCGGACCTCTTCGGCGGGCATGGCCGACAGCTCGGCCCCGCCCAGCGTCACGTGACCGTCGCGCGGTGCGTAGATCCCGGCGAGCAGCCTGCCGAGGGTGGACTTGCCCGCGCCGGACGGGCCGACCAGGGCGACACGCGAACCAGGCTCGACGGCGAGCGACACCTCGCGCAGGACGTCGACGCCCGCGCGGTAGCCGAAGTGCACGTCGTCCGCGAGGACATGGCGTCCGTCGGGAGTGACGGAGCCGTCGCCCGCGTCCGGTTCGATGTCCCGTACGCCCACGAGCCGAGCGAGCGAGACCTGGGCGACCTGCAGCTCGTCGTACCAGCGCAGGATGATCCCCAGCGGGTCGACGAGCATCTGGGCGATCAGCGCCCCCGTCGTCAGCTGGCCGACGCTGATCCAGCCCTGGAGGACGAACACGCCGCCGATCATCAGGACGGAACAGAGCACGAGGGTGTGCGTGAAGGTGATGACCGGGAAGAGGACGGAGCGCAGGTAGAGGGTGTGGCGTTCCCACGCCGTCCATTCCTTGATCCGGCGCTCCGACAGCTTCACACGGCGCTCTCCGAGCCGGTGCGACTCCACCGTGCGCCCCGCGTCGATGGTCTCGGCGAGAGCGGCGGCGACGGCGGCGTACCCGGCGGCCTCCGAACGGTAGGCGGAGGGCGCCCGCTTGAAGTACCAGCGGCATCCGACGACCAGGAGAGGCACCGCGACGAGGAGGGCGGGCGCCAGCGGCGGCGCTGTCACGGCGAGACCGCCGATCAGGAGCGCGGCCCACACCACGCCGATGGCGAGCTGCGGCACCGCCTCCCGCATGGCGTTCGCGAGCCGGTCGACGTCGGTGGTGATCCGGGAGAGGAGATCTCCCGTCCCGGCCCGTTCGAGCACACCCGGCGGCAGCCCGACCGAACGGACGAGGAAGTCCTCGCGCAGATCGGCCAGCATCCGCTCACCGAGCATCGCACCGCGCACCCGCACCTGATGGACGAAGACGGCCTGCACGACCAGCGCCACGGTGAAGATCCCGATGGTGCGGCCCAGATGGAGGTCGCGGGCGCTGTCCGAGACGTTCTGGACCAGATCGCCCAGCAGGTAGGGACCGGCCATGGAAGCCACCACGGCGCAGGTGTTGACCGTGATGAGCAGGGCGAAGGCCCGGCGGTGCCGCTTGAACAGCTCGCGTACGTAGGCCCCTACCGTCGCGGGCGCGCCCACGGGCAAGGTGTCCGCCGTGGTCGGGGCCGCCGGGTCGTACTCCGGTGGCGCCAGGCCGATCATGCCGTCTCCTCGATGTCGATGTCGATGTCGATGCCGATGTCGGTGGTGGTGTTGGTGCCGGTCGGCGCCTGCGAGGCCCGTTCCTCATCCGTCTCGCGCGTCACGACCGCCCGGTAGCGCGGCTCGCTGTGCACCAGTTCGCGGTGTTCGCCCACCGCCACGACCTCGCCCTCATGGAGGAAGACGACACGCTCGGCCCGGTCCAGGAGCAGCGGTGACGACGTGAGGACCACGGTCGTACGTCCCTTGCGCAGCCCCTTGACGCCCTCGGCGACCCGCGCCTCGGTGTGCGAGTCGACGGCTGACGTCGGCTCGTCGAGCACGAGGACCTCGGGATCGGTGACCAACGACCTTGCCAGCGCGAGACGTTGGCGCTGCCCGCCCGACAGGGAGCGTCCGCGCTCGGTGACGTGGGCGTCCATCGGGGCCTCGTCCACGGAGGCCTGCGCCAGGGCGTCCAGGACGTCCGCGCACTGCGCCGCCGCCAGGGCGTCGTCGGCGCTCACCGCTCCCGACGCCGGTACGTCGAGCAGTCCGCGGAGTGTGCCCGAGAGCAGGACCGGGTCCTTGTCCTGCACGAGGACGGCGGTACGGGCGGTGGCCAGCGGCAGCTCGTCGAGCGCCACCCCGCCGAGCAGCACGGACGGCAGCTCCTCCGCGTCGTCGAACGCCGCGTGCCCGCCGAGGCGCTCGGCGAGCCGCCCCGCCTCGTCCGGGTCGCCGCACACGACGGCGGTGAACCGGCCCGAGGGAGCCAGGAGTCCGGTCGCCGGGTCGTAGAGATCACCCGAGGGCATCTCCACGTCGCCACTCCGGCCGCCCGCAGCCGTGTCCGTGCCGTCCCGCGGCCCGTCACCGGCATGCGCCGTGCGCTGCAGCGAGAGCACCCGGGCGGCCCGCTTGGCTGAGGGGCGCGAGAAGCTGTAGGCCATCGCGATCTCCTCGAAGTGCCGCAAGGGGTAGGTCAGGAGCGTGACCGTGCTGTAGACGGTGACCAGCTCGCCGATGGTGATCCGGCCCTCGCGGGCCAGATTCACGCCGTGCCAGACAACCGCGATCAGGAGCAGCCCCGGCATCAGCACCTGGACCGCCGAGATCGCCGCCCACATCCGGGCGCTGCGCACAGCGGCCGTACGCACTTCCTGCGAGGCGCGGCGGTAGCGGTCGAGGAAGAGTTCCTCGCCGCCGATGCCGCGCAGCACCCGCAGACCCGCCACGGTGTCCGACGCAAGCTCTGTGGCGCGCCCGGCCTTCTCGCGCTGATGGTCGGCCCGCCGGGTGGCGCGCGGCAGCAGCGGCAGCACGGCGAGCGCGAGCACCGGGACGCCCACCGCGACGACGATGCCGAGAGCGGGCTGGTACACAACGACGCCCACGCAGACGAAGACGACCGTGAGTGCCGCAGCCGTGAACCGCGAGGCGGCCTCCACGAACCAGCCGATCTTCTCGACGTCACCGGTGGAGACCGCGACCACCTCACCGGCGGCGACGCGCCGCGTGAGCGCCGAGCCGAGCTGCGCGGTCTTACGGGCGAGGAGCTGCTGGACGCGGGCGGCGGCGGTGATCCAGTTGGTGACCGCCGTGCGGTGCAGCATGGTGTCGCCGAGGGCGATGGCGAGGCCGCTCAGCGTCATCACCGCACCCGCCACGGCGAGTCGTTCCCCTGAGCAGTCGACCACGGCCTGCACGGCGAGTCCGACGAGGTAGGGGAGGACCGCGATCGAGCCGAAGTGCAGGAGACCCCAGGCGAGTGATTTCAGCTGGCCGCCGAGCTGGTTGCGCCCGAGCCAGCGCAGGAAGTGAGGGCCCGAGCGGGCATCCGGCATGCCCGGGTCGGTGAACGGTAGATCGCGAATCTGCATGACGGGTGACGTCCCAGGGTCGGAGAGACAGACCGTCGGTTCGGCGGAGCGTGCCGGCGTGAACGGACGGTGGTGAACGGATGGTGGTGCGCGGACGGCGGCGGTGCGCGGACGGTGGTGAACGGGCGGAGGAGCTGCTCCACAGGGGGAGGCAACTGACATCGAGCGGCGGTAACAGGCCGTGAAAGGTTCGCCTCGGACGGTGGCGCGAAGCAAACGATTTTCCGTCGGGGAGTAAAGATTCGGCCCCTTCTCCGCCCGGGGCCGGGCGCCGGGACGGCTCGCGTGAACCGGGTGCGACCATGGACGGATGCGTATAGCCGGTGCGGTGCGAGCGGTGGCCGCGGTCGCGGCCTGCGGTGTTCTTCTGACGTCCTGTGGCAGTGGGGACGACGGGGCGAAGGCCGGAGGGAAGAAGGACGACGCGGACCGGGCGAAGAGAGCCGGGGCGCCGGCGACGACCGACCTCAAGCGCATCCCCGACGTGGGCGACCGCCTCCAGAACAAGATCCCGAAGAACTCCCGGCAGGTCGTGGCGGTCTACGGCCAGGGCGAGGACTCTGCGAAGTCCACCGTCGTCCTGTACGAGAAGTCCGGCTCGACGTGGGACAAGACCCGCAGCTGGGCCGCGCACAACGGCAAAAAGGGCTGGACCACCGACCATCGCGAGAACGACAAGCGCAGCCCGGTCGGCGTCTACACGCTCACCGACGCGGGCGGCGTCCTCGCCGACCCGGGCGCCGAACTCCCGTACACCCAGAGCACGTCGATGCAGGCCCCGCACTACTGGCCCAAGACGCACTGGCACGACTTCGACTACGTCATCGCCATCGACTACAACCGCGCCAAGGGCACTCCGCCCAACGACCCGACCCGCCCCCAGGGCCAGTCCAAGGGCGGCAGCATCTGGCTTCACATGGACCACGGCAGCGGCACGTCGGGCTGCGTGAGCCTGTCGAAGCCGGGCATGGAGTACCTCCTGAAGAGCCTCGACCCGAAGCAGCACCCGGTCGTGGTGATGGGGGACAAGGCGAACTTGAAGGGCTAGCTCCGCGGGGCGTGTCGGGCATAGAAATCCCCCATGAGAAGACGCGTCATGTCCATGCTCGCCGGGGTCACCCTCGCGGCGAGCACACTCTTCAGCGCGGGCCCGGCGGCGGCCGACACGCCCCCACCGGAATTCGGCAACGACTGGCACGACCCGGTCACGGCCGCCCCGCCCGTCCCGAAGCCGCACACCAAGTCCTGTGAAGTGACCGTGGCCGAGGCGCAGTTCAAGGACTTCACGCCCTACGAAGGCGCCTACAGCCCGCCCGGGAAATGCGGCGCGGGCGACTGGGGCAAGGTCGTCCTGCGCCTCGACGGCAAGGTCAAGGGGCGGCAGTACGACCGCCTCGGCTATCTCCGCGTGGGCGGTGTCGAGGTCTTCAGGACGTCCACCCCTGAGCCGTCCGTCGACGGCATCTCCTGGTCCGTGGAGAAGGACGTCACGCGCTACCGCGAGACCCTGGCGCGCGACCAGCGGGTCGAGATGCTCATCGGGAACGTCGTCAACGAGACGTACACCGGCGTCATCGACGTCAAGGCGACCCTGACGTTCTACGCGGCGCGGAAGGGCGGCGCGAACGGCGACGCGAAGGACGAGCAGGGGCCCCCGGACCGCGTCCTGCCGCTGGGCGACGGCACCGCCCTCACCACCCCGCGCAACAGCGAGCGCATCGTCGCCGAGGTCTACGCGACCGGCTCCGGCGGCGGCTGCGAGGAGTACTGGTATCTGACGGTCCCGGACGCGGCGCCCTACTCCTGCAAGGCCGAGGACGGGCCCTACCGCGAGGTGCAGGTCACGGTGGACGGCCAACTCGCCGGTGTCGCCACGCCGTTCCCGACCGTGTGGACGGGCGGCTGGTCCAACCCCTTCCTGTGGTACGTGATTCCGGGTCCCCGCGCCTTCGACATCAAGCCCATCGAGTACGACCTGACGCCCTTCGCCGGGCTGCTCAACGACGGCCGTCCGCACCAGGTGGAGGTGTCCGTGGCGGGCAGGCCGGAGGCGACGACCGGCTGGCACACGCCGACCAACGTCCTCGTCTGGCAGGACGAGAAGCGCGAGCGCGTCACCGGCAAGCTGACCGCGCACAAGGCGGGCGACCTCGCCAACCAGGCCACGTACACGCCCGGTTCGCCGGAGCGCGAGCACCGTCTCGACACCTCGGGCAGCCACCGGCTCAGCGTCTCGGGATACGTCGACACCTCTCACGGCCGCGTCGAGACGACCGTCACCCGTGCGCTGGCCAACACATCCGTCCACCGCTGGACCGAGGGCGAGTCCACCGACGCGCTCAAGTCGACCTGGACCGACCGTGAGACGGTCACCCGGGACGGCCGCGCGACCCGTACCGACCGGACGTACACGATGGACGGCACGACGACGCTGGGCGCCGGTGACCGCCTGCGCACCGAGATCACCCTCGGCGACAGGGCGGAGACCGTCGTCAGGAAGGACGGGCGCCGCACCGCTCGTACGGTCACCGACGACCGCTACGAAGGCGACGCGACGTACACCGCCAACGCCCCGCGCGAGGACCGGCACGCCGTCGGCACATCCCGTGAGCGCTATCGCGTGTACGGCGACGGCGGCTGCCACGACCGCACGCTGGCCACCGAACAGGGCGCTCTCACGGTGAACCGGCTGCGCTGCTGATTCCCTCTCTCCGCCCCGGCTCTTGGAGCAAGATCCAAGATTTACACCGATGTGATCTGGAGGTCTTTTGCGGAAGCGGGCACTCCGCCATAGTGGCGCCTCGCGGAAACAAAGTTCCGTATGGCAGAAGTCACTTGAAGTCTCACTACAGGAGTGCCCGTGCCGCAGTCCGTACCGTCCCTACCGCGACGCGTAGCACGCACATTGCGCACCTCACTGTTCGCGCAGGTCGCCTGCGCGCTGGTGCTCGGAGTCCTCGTCGGAAGGCTGTGGCCCGACGTGGGCACCGCCGTCCAACCGCTCGGCGACGGCTTCGTACGTCTCATCAAGGCGATGATCGCCCCCCTTGTGTTCTGCGTGGTCGTCGCCGGCATCACCAAGGCCGGAGATCTCAAGGCCTTCGGGCGCATCGGGATCAAGGCCCTCATCTGGTTCGAGGTCGCGACCACGGTCGCCCTCGTCGTCGGCCTGCTCGCCGGGAACCTCGTCAGTCCCGGCGCCGGAATGAACGTCGACCCCGCCACACTCGACGCGTCCGAGGTCGACGCGAAGACCGGCGGCGGTGAGCTGCCCTCCACGAGCGAGTTCATCCTGCACTCGCTGCCCGACAGCGCGATCGGTGCCTTCGCCGAGAACTCGCTGCTCCAAGTCCTCGTGCTGTCCTGTCTGGTGGGCGCGGCGCTGCTGCATCTCGGCAACACGAAGGTCCCCGCGATCCTGCCCGCCATCGAGCAGGGCCAGGAGGTCGTCTTCGCGATCGTCGGCTTCATCATGAAGCTGGCACCGCTCGCCGTGTTCGGCGCCACCGCGCATCTGGTGGGGGAGTACGGTCTCGGCGCCCTGTCGACGTACGGCAAGCTCATCGGGGTCTGTTACGCGGTGGCCCTGATCTTCCTCGTCCTGCTCGCCGTGGCCCTGAAGGCGCTGACGGGTCTGAGCCTGTGGAAGTTCGTGCGCTACACGCGCGAGGAGATGCTGCTCGCGCTCGGCACGGCCTCCAGCGAGGCCGTCATGCCGCGCATGATGCAGAAGCTGCGCCAGGCGGGCTGCCGCGACGACGCGGTGGGCCTGGTCCTGCCGACGGGGTACTCCTTCAACCTCGACGGCGCTTCCATCTATCTCTCCGTCGGTACGCTGTTCATCGCGCAGGCCGTGGGCGTGGACCTGAGCCTGGGCCAGCAGATCACGGTCGTCCTCGTCCTGATGCTGACCAGCAAGGGCATGGCGGGCGTGCCCGGTTCGGCGTTCCTCGCGCTGTCCGCGACCGCCTCGGCGCTCGGGGTCATCCCGGCCGGTGCGGTCGCCCTGCTGCTCGGCGTGGACCGCATCATGGACGCCATGCGCGTCGCCACGAACCTGCTCGGCAACTGCGTCGCGGTCTTCGTGGTCTCGCGCTGGGAGGGCGCGCTGGACACGGCGCGGGCCAAGAAGGTCCTCGGCGGCGAGATCGCGTTCGTACCCGAGCAGGCGGAGGAGCCCGGCAGCGCTGACGTGAGCACCGCCGGGCCCGATGAGCCCAAGTCCCTTACGCCTTCGGCTTCTCCGAGTCCACTCCCGGACGCTCCTTCTTCCACAGTCCGCGAGTGAAGTCCGGGATCGCCTGCGGCGCGCCCTTCGCCTTGATCGACAGATGGCTCAGGGGGACGGGCGACGTCCAGACCGCGGCGTCGTAGACGTCGAAGTCGGGCACGAGGCCGAGCTGCATGGTCTGCATCAGACGGAAGATCATGATGTAGTCCATGCCGCCGTGCCCGCCCGGCGGATTGGAGTGCTCCTTCCACAGCCAGTGGTCGAAGTCCGCGGCGTACTTGCCGAAGTCGCCCCACTCGTCGTTCGTGTGGTCCGGCTCGATGTAGATGCGCTCGGGATAGTCCTCGAAGACGCCCTTGGTGCCGCCGAGGCTGTTGATGCGGCTGTAGGGGTGGGGGGTCGAGACGTCGTGCTCCAGACGGATCACCCGCCCCTTCGCCGTCTGCACGAGGCTGATCGTGCGGTCGCTCTCGATGTACGTCTCCTTCCAGCTCGGGTCGCCCGCGGGCATGTGCGCCTTGCGGTACTCGGCCAGGCCGAGGGCGGGCGTGCCGAAGCTGGAGATGTGCGTGACGCGGTCGCCGCGGTTGATGTCCATGTAGTTGGAAACCGGACCGAAGCCGTGGTTGGGGTAGAGATCACCGCGCAGCCGCGTGTGCCACAGACGCCGCCACGGGCCCTCGTAGTAGTCCGGGTCGAACATCAGGCCGCGCAGGTCGTGGTTGTACGCGCCCGCCCCGTGCAGCAGATCGCCGAACTTGCCCGCGTGGGCCATGCGCAGGACACGCATCTCGTTCTTGCCGTAACAGCAGTTCTCCAACTGCATGCAGTGTCTGCGGGTCCGCTCGGAGAGGTCGACCAGTTCCCAGAGCTGGTCGAGTTGGAGGGCGACGGGACACTCCACGCCGACGTGCTTGCCGTTCAGCATCGCCGTCTTGGACATCTCGAAGTGCCAGTCCCAGGGCGTCGCCACGTACACGAAGTCGACGTCCCCGCGCTTGCACAGGTTCTCGAAGTCGTGATCACCCTTGGTGTACGTCGCCGGGGCGGGCTGGCCCGCGTCGGTGACCTTCTTCGCGGCGGCCGCCGTCTTGTCCTTGACCGGGTCGCAGAGCGCGACGACCTTCACTCCCGGGATCGCCAGGAAGAGGTCGATCATGCTGCCGCCGCGGTTGCCGAGGCCGACGATGCCGACGCGCACCGTGGAACGCCGCTCGAACGGTACGCCGACCATGGTCTTGCCCTTGCGGGGCGGAGCCTCGGCGGCGGAGGCCGCCGCGGCGGGCGCGCCCTGCGGGGCGTCGGCGTGGGCCGTGCCGCCGGTGAGGGCGCCGAGGCCGAGCCCGGCTCCGGCGAGGCCCGCGGTGCGGAGCACGGCACGGCGGGAGGCGCCGTCGGCGGAGTCGTCAGGGGTCGCGGACTCGTCAGGGTTCGGTAGGGCGTGCTCGTCGTGCATCGGACCTCCGTGGCTTGGATGCCTGCGCTGGAACGGATGCCACCCTGATGCGGGGACGGGCGTGGCGCAAGGGACCGAAGTGGCCAGGGAGTTGGATTTATTTCGCGCCTCGGTTGCGAGGCGTCTGGTGCGGGTGTCTTGGCGGGGTGGTGCTCACGGACGCGTCGCGCGCTCCAGCTCCAGGAGTACGGAGTAGTAGGCGCGGCCCGTGGCGTGGTCCATGCCCACCTCGCACATGCGGTTCGCCGAGAGGTGCGCGTCGAAGGGACGGGCGGTGACCTCCGCCGCTTCCTTGCGGGTGGCCGACTCCGTCAGCTCCTTGTGCAGCATGCCGCGGTCACCGGCGAAGGCGCAGCAGCCCGCGTCGTCCGGGACGACCACCTCGTCCGCGCAGGCCTCGGCGACGGCGCGCAGCTGGGCCTCGTCGCCGAGGTGGCTCATGGAGCAGGTGGGGTGCAGGACGGCGGAGCCGACCGTGCGGTGCACGGTCAGGTGGGGGAGCAGCTCGTCCGCGGCCCAGACGAGCGAGTCGACGATGTTCAGCTCCCTGTGCAACTGCCGGTTGTCGGCGCTGAGGTAGGGCACGACCTCGTGCGCGATACCGAGAGTGCAGGACGAGGCGTCGACCACGAGGGGCAGCCTGCCGCCCGCCGTCCAGCCCCAGGCCGCCTCCACGATGCGGTTGGCCATGACCGCGTTGCCCTCGTCGTACCCCTTGGAGTGCCAGATCGTCGCGCAGCAGGTCCCCGCGACATCGTCCGGAATCCAGACGGGCCTTCCCGCGCGTGCGGAGACGGCGACCACCGCCTCCGGCAGGGAACGGTCACCCGGGCTCCCGAAGATGCGGTTGACGCACGCCGGGTAGTAGACGGCGTCGGCGCCCACGCGCGAGGTGCGCGGCAGCTTGCGGGCGGCCGCCCCCGGGATGTCCGGCAGCCACTCGGGAACCAGATCGGGGCGAACTGCCTTGCGCGCGGCGCGTGTCACCGTGGTCAGGAGCCGGTCGCTGATCCGGCTCGAGGAGGCCACGGCCAGGCGCGCGGCGGCTTCGACCGCCTTGAAGTTCCTGGCGGCGACGGCGGCCACCTTCTCCTCGCGCGGCGAGTGCCGTGCGTGCCGGAAGTCCTTCATCAGTGCGCCCGTGTCGATCCCCACCGGGCAGGCCAGCTTGCAGGTCGAGTCGCCGGCGCAGGTGTCCACGGCGTCGTATCCGTACGCCTCCACCAGGCCGTCCTCGACCGGGGAGCCGGGCGACTGGCGCATCATCTCGCGGCGCAGCACGATCCGTTGGCGCGGAGTCGTCGTCAAGTCCTCGCTGGGGCAGGTCGGTTCGCAGAAGCCGCACTCGATGCAGGGGTCCGCGATCAGCTCCACCTTGGGGATCGTCTTCAGGCCGCGGAGGTGGGCCTTCGGGTCGCGGTCCAGGACGATGCGCGGCGCGAGCACACAGTCCGGGTCGATGACCTGCTTGGTGCGCCACATCAACTCCGTGGCCTTCGGGCCCCATTCGAGCTCCAGGAACGGGGCGATGTTGCGTCCCGTCGCGTGCTCGGCCTTGAGCGACCCGTCGAACCGCTCGACGGTGAGCGCGCAGAACTCGTCCATGAACGCGGCATAACGCTCCACGTCCGCCAAAAGAGCCGCGTCGAAGGCGAGCAGGAAGTGCAGATTGCCGTGCGCGGCATGGCCCGCGACGGCCGCGTCGAAGCCGTGCCGCGTCTGGAGCTCAAGGAGGGCCTCACAGGCGTCGGCGAGCCGGGACGGCGGCACCGCGAAGTCCTCGGTGATCAGCGTCGTCCCGGAGGGCCGCGAGCCGCCGACCGCCGTCACGAAGGCCTTGCGGGCCTTCCAATAGCCCCCGATCGTCTTGGGGTCACGAGTGAAGGCGTTGGTCACCGAAGCGACCGGCGCGACGAGTTCGAGCCCCTCGACGACCTCGGCGGCCGCCGCTTCGTACGCCTCCTGGCGTGCCTCGTCCGGCGCGCGGAACTCCACCAGGAGCGCGGCCGTCGACTTCGGGAGCTGCCCCCAGTCGGCGGGCACCCCCGCGACGCTGGTGGACGCGCGCAGGGTGTTGCCGTCCATCAGCTCCACGGCCAGCGCGCCCGCTTCGTTGAACAGCGGGACGGCCGCCGCGGCGGCCGTCAGCGAGGGGAAGAACAGCAGGCCCGTGGTGACCTGCCGGTCCAGCGGAAGCGTGTCGAAGACGACCTCCGAGATGAACCCGAAGGTTCCCTCGGAGCCGACCATCAGGCCACGCAGGATCTCGACGGGCGTCGCACCGTCCAGGAACGCGTCAAGGCGGTAGCCGTTCGTGTTCTTGATCTCGTACTTGGCGCGGATGCGGGCCGTGAGCTCCGGGTCCGCCTCGATCTCCCGCTTGATCGCCAGCAGGCCCTCGCACAGGGACGGTTCGGCGTGGGCCAACTGCTCGTCGGCGTCCGGGTCCGCCGTGTCGACGACCGTGCCCGTCGGCAGGACGAAGGTGAGCGAGGCCACCGTGCGATACGAGTTGCGGGTGGTGCCCGCCGTCATGCCGGACGCGTTGTTCGCGACGACCCCGCCGATCGTGCAGGCGATGGCGCTCGCCGGGTCGGGGCCGAGCACGCGCCCGTGCCGGGCGAGCGTGGCGTTGGCCCGCAGGACGGTCGTGCCGGGACCGATGCGTGCCTGCTCGCCCTCGCCGATGACCTCGACGCCCGCCCAGTGCTTGCGCACGTCGACCAGGATGTCCTCGCCCTGGGCCTGGCCGTTGAGCGAGGTGCCCGCCGCGCGGAAGACGACCTCGCGGCTCCTGCCGTGCGCGTACGACAGGACGGCGGAGACGTCGTCGATGTCCTCGGCGACGACCACGACCTGCGGCACGAAGCGGTAGGGGCTCGCATCGGAGGCGTACCGGACGAGGTCGGAGATCTTCGTCAGAACCTTGTCCGCGCCGAGCAGTGCGGTCAGCTCCGAGCGCAGCGGCTCGGGGGTGCCCGCGGCCTGCCGGTCCGGCACCCGGTCGTGGGCCGGGCCCCGCGGGCGTGAGGCGGGGCGCAGGGCTTCCGGCGTGGGCTCCAGCAGCGGCATGAGCTCTCCTCGGCGGTGTCGGACGGTCAGGCGGTGCCGGACGGTGGGCGGGGGTCAGCAGCGGCGGACGTCCGGCACGTCCAGCAGTGCGTTCAGCAGGCCGCCCAGCTGCTCGCGCTGCTCGGCGTCCAGTGGAGCCAGGATGTCCTCTGCGGCGGCCCTGCGCGCGCTGCGCAGCTGCCTGAGTGCCTTGCCTCCCGCGTCCGTGAGCTCGATGCGGATCACCCGGCGGTTGGTCGGATCGGGGACGCGACGCACGAGATCACTGGCCTCCAGGCCGTCGACCAGGCTCGTCACGGCGCGCGGGACCACTTCGAGGCGCTGGGCGAGGTCGGCCATGCGGGGCGGCGTGTCGTAGTGCACGAGGGTGCGGAGCAGGCGCGACTGGGCCGGGGTGATGCCGATCGGCACCAGATGGCGCTTCTGGATGCGGTGCAGCCTGCGGGTCAGCCGCAGCAACTGTTCGGCGAGGAGTCCGTCGGCGTCCGGGGTGTTCATGCGGGAACATTATCAGGACCATGTTCATTGTGAGTATAGGTAACAGTGAGCTATGATCCCTCAGTCGTCGTCGGCCCGTGTGCCGACGGCCATGATCGGCCCATGTGCCGACCGTCATCGCCGGTCCGCGTGCCGGCGGCCGCCTCGCCTCCCGTAGGAGCCCATGCGTCCCGACGAACCCAAGTGGACACCGCAGCCCCTGGCCCCCGGCCAAGAGGAACAGCCGCGGCAGATCCGCCGCATCCTGCGCCTCTTCCGCCCGTACCGCGCCCGTCTCGCGATCGTCGGCCTGCTGGTCGGCGCCGCCTCCCTGGTCTCGGTCGCCACCCCCTTCCTCCTGAAGGAAATCCTCGACACCGCGATCCCGCAGGGACGGACGGGCCTGCTGAGCCTGCTCGCCCTCGGGATGATCCTCAGCGCGGTCGTCACCAGCGTCTTCGGCGTCCTGCAGACCCTGATCAGTACGACGGTCGGGCAGCGCGTCATGCACGACCTGCGCACCGCGGTCTACGGCCGCCTGCAGAGCATGTCGCTCGCCTTCTTCACCAGGACCCGCACCGGTGAGGTCCAGTCCCGCATCGCCAGCGACATCGGCGGCATGCAGGCGACGGTCACCTCCACCGCCACCTCCCTGGTCTCGAACCTCACCAGCGTGATCGCCACCATCGTCGCGATGCTCGCCCTGGACTGGCGCCTCACGGTCGTCTCGCTGCTTCTGCTGCCCGTCTTCGTGTGGATCAGCCGCAGAGTCGGCCGCGAACGCAAGAAGATAGCCACCCGGCGGCAGAAGCAGATGGCCGCGATGGCCGCGACGGTCACTGAGTCGCTCTCCGTCAGCGGCATCCTGCTCGGCCGCACGATGGGCCGCTCCGACTCGCTCACCCAGACCTTCGCCGACGAGTCCGACCGCCTCGTCGACCTGGAGGTCCGCTCGAACATGGCGGGGCGCTGGCGCATGGCCGTCATCTCGATCGTCATGGCCGCCATGCCCGCCGTCATCTACTGGACCGCGGGACTCGCCTTCCAGATGGGCGGCCCGACGGTCTCGATCGGCACGCTCGTCGCCTTCGTCTCGCTCCAGCAGGGCCTGTTCCGGCCCACCGTGAGCCTGCTCTCCACCGGCGTGCAGATCCAGACCTCGCTCGCGCTCTTCCAGCGCATCTTCGAGTATCTCGACCTGCCCATCGACATCACCGAGCCCGAGAGCCCGGTGCGCCTGGACACCATCAAGGGCGAAGTCCGCTTCGAGGACGTCGAGTTCCGGTACGACACGGGCGACGGCCAGAGCCGCCCGATCCTCGACGGCATCGACATCACCGTCCCCGCAGGCGGCAGCCTGGCCGTCGTCGGCCCCACCGGCTCGGGGAAGTCGACCCTCAGCTATCTGGTACCCCGGCTGTACGACGTGACGGGCGGCCGGGTGACGATCGACGGCGTCGACGTGCGCGACCTGGACTTCGACACGCTGGCCCGCGCCGTCGGCGTCGTCTCCCAGGAGACGTATCTCTTCCACGCCTCGGTCGCCGAGAACCTCCGCTTCGCCAAGCCCGACGCCACGGACGAGGAACTGATCGCGGCCGCGGGCGCCGCCCAGATCCACGACCACATCGCCTCCCTGCCCGACGGGTACGACACGGTGGTCGGCGAGCGCGGCCACCGCTTCTCCGGAGGCGAGAAGCAGCGCCTCGCCATCGCCCGTACGATCCTGCGCGATCCGCCCGTGCTCATCCTGGACGAGGCGACCAGCGCCCTGGACACGCACACCGAGCACGCCGTGCAGGAGGCCATCGACGCCCTGTCCGCCGACCGGACGACGCTCACGATCGCCCACCGGCTCTCCACGGTCCGCGGAGCCGACCAGATCGTGGTCCTTGACGCGGGCCGGAGCACCGAGCGCGGCACCCACGAGGAGCTCCTGGCGAAGGACGGCCGTTACGCCGCCCTGGTTCGCCGAGACGCCCAACTGGAGCCAGCAAGATGAAGATATGCACGGAATGTCGGCATTTGCGGGATACCGTGCCCGCATGCTGCAGACCAAGACTCCGCGCCGGGGCACGATTCGACTGACGCGTCGGGGGCGAATCGCCCTGATCGCGACCGGAGCCGTCGCGGCGGTCACCGCCGTTACGGTGCCGCTGCTGCTCCCGGACGACGACGCACGCCCCGAGTCGCTGACCATCCCGGAGGGCTGGCGCTCGGGCCAGGTGTACGGGGCCGTCGACAAGGCCCTCGGCATGCCGGAAGGCACCACGAAGAAGGCCATTCCCAAGGCCGCTCTCAAACTCCCCAGCGACGCGGGCGGCAACCCGGAGGGGTATCTCTTCCCGGCGACGTACCCCATCAGCAATCAGTCGACTCCCGCGTCCGTGCTCTCGTACATGGTGAACACGGCGACCAAGAAGTTCAGCGGCGGCCAGGTCACGGCGGGTGCCGACCGCAACGCGGTGAACGTCTACCAGACCGTCACCATCGCCAGCATGATCGAGGCCGAAGCAGGCTCCAAGGCGGACATGGGCAAGGTGGCCCGGGTCATCTACAACCGCCTCGACCAGGGCATGCCGCTGCAGATGGACTCGACGATCAACTACGCCCTGAACCGCTCGACGCTGAACACACGCGACCGCGACACAAAGATCAACAGCCCCTACAACACCTACACGCGCATGGGCCTGCCCCCCACCCCGATCGGCAACCCCGGCGACGAGGCGATGCGCGCGGCGACCAGCCCGGCGCAGGGCGACTGGCTGTACTTCGTGACGGTGAAGCCGGGAGACACCCGCTTCACGTCGAGCTTCGAGGAGCAGCAGAAGAACGTGGCGGAGTTCAACAAGAACCAGAGCAAGAACAAGGACGAGAAGAAGCAGGACGGCTAGCGGTCCGCGCGGCGGCGCGGGCGCGCGCCCGCGCCGCCCCGGATCAGACCGTGACCGACGCGTCCTCCAGCAGCCGCTGGATGTCCCGCACGGCAGCCCGCCCCGCCCGGTTCGCGCCGATGGTGCTGGCCGAAGGTCCGTAGCCCACCAGGTGGACGCGGGGGTCGGCGACGGCCCGGGTGCCCTCGATCCGGATGCCGCCGCCCGGCTCGCGCAGCCGCAGCGGCGCCAAGTGCTCGATCGCCGCCCGGAATCCGGTGGCCCAGACAATGACGTCGGCATCGACGCGCCGCCCGTCGTCCCACTCCACGCCGCTCGGCGTGATGCGGTCGAACATCGGGAGCCGGTCGAGCACCCCGTCGGCCCGCGCCTGCCGGATGGCGTCGTTGACGGGAAGGCCGGTCACGGACACCACGCTCTGCGGCGCGAGCCCCTGGCGCACCCGCTCCTCGACCATGGCGACGGCCGAGCGCCCCCAGTTCTCGTCGAACGGCCCCTCGCGGAAAACGGGCTCCCGGCGGGTGACCCAGGTGGTCTCGGCGGCGTAGGGAGCGATCTCCATCAGATGCTGGGTGCCCGAAGCCCCGCCGCCCACGACGATCACCCGCTGCCCCTTGAAGGCCTCGGGCCCCGGATAGACCGCCGTGTGCAACTGCCGCCCGCGGAAGGTGTCCTGCCCCGGATAGCGCGGCCAGAACGGCCGGTCCCACGTGCCCGTGGCGTTGATCAGCGCGCGGGTCGCAAAGGCCCCGGCCGACGTCTCGACCAGCAGCCGCCCGCCGTCGCCCTCGCGGACACGGTGTACGTCGACGGGCCGGTGCACCCGCAGGTCGAAGCGCCGCTCGTACTCCTCGAAGTACTCCCGGATGACCTCCGACGAGGGCCGCGCGGGGTCGGCGCCGGTCAGCTCCATGCCGGGGAGCGAGTGCATCCCGTGCACTTTCCCGTAGGTGAGCGAGGGCCAGCGGAACTGCCAGGCGCCGCCGGGCCGGGGCGAGTGGTCCAGGACGACGAAGTCCCGGTCCGGCTCGAAGCCGACCCTGCGCAGGTGATGGGCGCTGGACAGGCCCGCCTGCCCGGCGCCGATGACGACTGCGTCCACCTCTTGTGCCGCTTCGTGTGCGGCCGCGTCCCGTGCCCCGATGTCGTTCACGCTTCTACTAACTCCATCGGGGCCCGGGATCTTCCCGCGCCGGGATCCGGGTCAGCGACCGCCCGCCACCAGGAGCGGGGCGCCGCCCGGAGCGGAGGCCGGGCGCCCGTTCGCCGCGGGCACTCCGGCCAGCTGCGACGCCGGAATCCGGGGCAGAAGGCCGCGCGCCGCCAGATCGGGGATCACGCCCTCGCCGAACCAGTACGCCTCCTCCAGATGCGGATAGCCCGAAAGCACGAAGTGCTCCACGCCGAGCGCGTGATACTCCTCGATGCGGTCGGCGACGTCCGCGTGGCTGCCGACGAGCGCGGTGCCCGCGCCGCCCCGCACGAGACCGACACCCGCCCACAGGTTCGGCGAGATCTCCAGGTCGTCGCGGGAGCCGCCGTGCAGCGCCAGCATCCGCTGCTGGCCGACGGACTCGCTGCGGCCGAGCGCCTGCTGGGCCGCGGCGATGGTGTCCGGGTCGAGGTCGTCGAGCAGCCGGTTGGCCGTGGCCCACGCCTCGGCGGCGGAATCACGCGAGATGGTGTGCAGCCGGATCCCGAACCGGACCGTGCGCCCCTGCTCCTCGGCGAGCCCACGGATCCAGTCGATCTTCTGCTTGACCTGCTCCGGCGGCTCGCCCCACGTCAGATACACGTCCGTGTGCCGAGCGGCGACAGGACCGGCCGCCGGCGACGAACCGCCGAAGAAGATCTCCGGCAGCGGGTCCGGCGGCAGCGCGGTCAGGCCGCCCTCCACGTCGTAGTGCTCGCCGTGGAAGTCGAAGGGCTTGCCGCCCCACACGCCCCGTACGACCGAAAGGAACTCGTCCGTTCGGGAGTAGCGCCGATCGTGGTCGAGGTGGTCGCCGAAGCGCCGCTGCTCGGTCGAGTCGCCGCCCGTGACGACGTTCAGGAGCAGGCGCCCGCGCGTGATGCGCTGATACGTGGCCGCCATCTGGGCAGCCAGCACCGGGGAGATGACGCCAGGACGGAACGCCACGAGGAACTTGAGCCGCTCGGTGTGCTGGGCGAGGGCGACCGTCGTCAGCCAGGCATCCTCGCACCAGGTGCCGGTCGGGGTCAGGACCGCCTCGAAGCCCAACTGCTCGGCCGCCTTGGCGATCTGGATCAGATAGTCGATGTCGGGGGCCCGCACCCCGCTGACAGGAGTGACACGGGAGCGTGTGATGCCGCCGTCGGTGTAGGCGTGCCGGTCGACGAGGGTGCGGCCGTCGCCGCCGGTCGGCAGGAACCAGTTGAGGTGGACGGTCATCGTCAGGACTCCTTGTCGTACGTGCGCGGCTTGCTGGTCGAGGGCGGCAGGTCGCCGTTGAACCGGGTGTCGACGAAGTCACCGAAGTCGATGCGGCGCGGAATGAGCTTCTGGTCGGTGAAGGTGTCCGCGATCTCCTGCTCGGAGGTGATCACGTTCTTGTCGACGGCCACCGGGACCCGCGTGCCGTTGCTGCGCTTGACGGCCGCGAGCGCGACCTCGTACGGCAGGCCGGTGTCCTTCGCCCAGACCTTCGCCCACGCCTCCGGGTGGTCGTAGACCCAGTCCTGGGCCTTGCGCAGCCGCCTCAGGTAGTCGTCGACCGCCGCGGACTTCCTCTTGTCCTTCAGGGCGTCCGGCGCCGCCACCTGGAAGTTGAGGCCGTTGACCAGGCCGTCGCCGTCGGTCAGGACGCGGCCCTGCTTGCCCTGGAGAACCTGCGAGGTGTACGGGTCCCAGACCGACCAAGCGTCCACCTTTCCGCTGGTGAACGCGGCCAGCGCGTCGGCCGGCTGGAGGTACTTGACCTTGACGTCCTTGAGGCCGAGCCCGGCTTCCTTCAGGGACGCGATCAGCTGGTAGTGCGCCGACGAACCCTGCGCCACGGCGACGGACTTGCCCTTGAGGTCCCCCGGCTTCTTCAGCGGCGAGTCGTTCGGGACGAGGATGGCCTCGCCCGCGGCGGTGCCGTGGGTCGCGGCCACCACGGAGATCTTCGAGTTCGCTCCCGCGGCGAAGACGGGCGGCGTGTTGCCGACGGCGCCGATGTCCACGGCCTTGGCGTTGACCGCTTCCAGGAGAGGGGGCCCGGAGGTGAAGGTGGACCAGCGGATCTTGTACTTCAGGTCGTCGAGCTCCCCGGCCGCGCGCAGCACGGCCTCCGCACCGCCCTTCTGGTCACCGACGTTGAGGGTGAGCGACCCCTTGCCGTCGGTTCCGCCGCCTGATCCGGCGGACGAGGTGCTTGCGGACGAGGCGCCGGAGCAGGCGGAGAGGAGCAGGGCCAGGGGGAGGAGCAGGGCGGGGGCGGCGAGGTGTCGTCGCATGGTGAGTCCGTTCGGTGTGTTCGTGCTGTTCACGAGGAGGGCACGAGGAGGGGGAGTGCGGGCGGTTCACGCAGCGGCGACGGGTTCTGCCTCCGCCGCGTCGGGCGCGTCGACGCCCAGGCGCTTCAGAAGCTCGGCACGCAGCTCGGCGAAGCGCGGGTCGGAGATGCCGCGCGGCCGGTCCAGATCGATCTCGGTCTCGTACGCGATGACCCCCTCGTCCATGACGAGCACCCGGTCGGCGAGGAGCACGGCCTCCTCGACGTCGTGCGTGACGAGCAGGACGGCGCAGCCGCGCCGCTGCCACAGCTCGTCGACGAGACGCTGGGCCTTGATGCGGGTGAGCGCGTCGAGCGCGCCGAACGGCTCGTCCAGGAGCAGCAGATCGGGCTCGCGCACCAGGGCGCGGGCGAGTGAAGCACGCTGAGCCTCTCCGCCGGAGAGGGTCTTGGGCCAGGCGTTCGTACGGTGCTTGAGCCCGACCTCCTCCAACGCCCGCTCGGCGACACCGCGTTCAGGTTTCCCCTTCAGGCCGAGCAGGACGTTGCGCCACACGCGCTTCCACGGCATGAGCCGCGGCGCCTGGAACGCGACGGCCTTGCGGCGCGGCACGAGGACCGTCCCCTCGATGTCGCGGTCGAGCCCGGCGAGGATGCGCAGCAGGGTCGACTTGCCGCAGCCGCTGCGCCCCAGAAGTGCCACGAACTCGCCCGGTTTCACGTCAAGGTCGAGCTGATCGATGACGGCGCGCCCGTCGAAGGAGCGGGTCAGCCCTTCGACGCGTACGGCCGAAGTGGCGTGCGTGGTAGGGGTGTTGGGAGCGTTGGGGGTCACCGGCCGGTGAACGTCGGTCGCCATTGCAGCAGCAGCCTTTCGAGGGTGCGGACGATGAAGTCGGCGATGAGGCCGAGGAAGGCGTAGACGATCAGGCAGACGACGATCACATCGGTCCGCAGGAAGTCACGCGCCTGCACCATCAGGAAGCCGATCCCGGAGTCCGCGTTGATCTGCTCGGCGAAGACGAGGGCGAGCCAGGCGATGCCGAGGGAGTACCGGAGCCCGGTCATGGCACCGGGCAGCGCCCCCGGCAGGATGACGTGGCGCACGAGCCCCCACCGCGAGAGTCCGAGGGACTCCCCGGCCTCGATGAGCTGCGAGTCGACCCCGCGGATTCCCGCGTACACGTTCAGATAGAGCGGGAACGAGACACCCAGCGTGATGATGGCGACCTTGGGCGCCTCACCGATGCCGAACCAGATGATGAACAGCGGGATGAGCCCGACGAACGGCACGGTGCGCAGCATCTGCACGCTGGCGTCGACGAGATCCTCGCCGACGCGGAAGAGCCCGGAGACGAGCGCGAGCGCCGTCCCGACGACCGTGCCGAGCAGCAGTCCCACCGCGACCCGCTGCAGGGAGACCCCCATGGCGGAGGTCAGTGAACCGTCGCTGAGGAGGTCACGGGCGACTCCGGCGATGGTCCCCGGAGAGGCGAGGATGTCCTTGGTCAACACCCCGGTGGAGCTGAGGAGTTGCCACAGTGCGAGGAGCGCCAGAGGGCCGGAGGTGCGGCGCAGCCAGCGGGGGACGCGGGTGCGGCGGGTGGATGCGGGGACGATGGGGACGAGCTCGGTCGGCGCCGACCGGGTGTCTTCGGCGCCCTCGGCGCCCTCGGCGCCCTCGGCGCCTTCGACGTCCCGGGCGGGATCGTCGGGCTTGGATATACCCGAAATGTCGGACGAGGAATCCGGCGGGGCATGGCTGATGCTCATGGGGCTCCACGGCAGGAGGGAGGGATGCCCGAAAGGCCTACGCGCGGGACGGCGAAATCAACCGCGCGAAGGCGTCAGGGCAGAGAAAGGAAGGCGGTGAAAAGCGGGCTGAGAGAACGTCAGCAGCCGCGACGACACGCAGCAGAAGCCACCCGCAGCAGGTCGATGTGACCGCGCGTGGTGAGCAGAGCTGAACGCAACATGCCGCAGAACGTAGCCAGATCGTCTGCGCACGGTCAATGGCGTCTCGTAAGGCGGACGCCGCGTATCAGCGAATGGGAGATGGTGAGGGACGATGGACCCATGTCTGATGCTTTCACCACACGTGTCCTGAACGTCACCACCGGCTCGGCCGAGAAGGTCCTCGACCTCACCGACGAGTGCCAGAGCTTCCTGCGCGAGGCGGCAGCCGGGCGCGACGGCCTGCTCAACGTCTTCGTCCCCCATGCGACCGCGGGCATCGCGATCCTGGAGACGGGCGCGGGCAGCGACAACGACCTCCTGGCCGCGCTGCACTCGCTGCTCCCCGCCGACGACCGCTGGCAGCACCGCCACGGCAGCCCCGGCCACGGCCGCGACCACGTCCTTCCGGCGCTGGTGCCGCCGCACGCGACGCTGCCGGTGGTGAGGGGCCAACTGGAGCTGGGGACCTGGCAGTCGGTGTGCCTGGTCGACACGAACCGGGACAACCCCGACCGTCAGGTGCGGTTGAGTTTCCTGGGCTGACCGGGAATACGATGAGAATCTTGCCGGAGGCGGAAGGAACGGGCTGTGCCTGATGAGCCGATCGATGTGGTGATCGCCGACGATCAGGAATTGGTCCGGGCCGGCTTCGAGATGATCCTCGACGCCCAGCCGGGCATCCGAGTCGTGGGTGTCGCCCGAGACGGTGTCGAGTGCGTCGAGCTGGCCCGACGGCTCCGCCCCGCGGTGGTGCTGGCCGACATCCGCATGCCACGCATGGACGGCTTGGAGGTCACCCGCACCCTGGCGGGCGGGCCGTCCGGCGAGTCCGCGATGAACGTCGTGGTGATCACCACCTTCGACCAGGACGACTACGTACGCGACGCCCTGCGCTACGGCGCCTGCGGCTTCCTGCTCAAGGACGCTCCGCCCGCGCTGCTCGTGGAGGCGGTGCGGGCGGCCTCTCGCGGCGACGCGCTGGTCTCGCCCGCGGTCACCGTTCGGCTGCTGCGTGGGCTGCGGCACCGAGCAGGCGGTGAGGAGCAGCAGGAGGCCGCCGGGCTGAGCAGCCGGGAGACGGAGATCGCTCGCCTCGTGGCCGTGGGACGCACCAACCAGGAGATCGCCGAGGAGCTGTTCCTGTCGCTGTCGTCGGTGAAGACGTACCTGGCCCGGATCCAGGCCAAGGTCGAGGCCCGCAACCGCGTGGAGATCGCGGCCTGGGCCTGGGAGAACGGTGTGGTCACCTCGCGGGACCAGCGTCCGTGAGGGGGCGCGGCAGTTTGGCCACCACCTCCCACTGACCGGAGTTCGTGACACCGGCCCGGAACGTGCCGTCGAGCGCCTCGACGCGTTCGCGAAGACCGATCAGGCCGAAGCCGCTGCGCCCGCCCGCCGGATGGTCCGCCTGGCGCTGTCCCGCGCTGTTGGTCACCGTCACCCGCACCCACCCCGGGTCGGCGTCCAGACGCACGGTCACCCGCTCGTCCGGGGCATGCCGCAGCACATTGGTGAGGGCTTCCCTGACCACCCGCAGCACGGTCGCCTCGACCTCCGGGCTCAACCGGCTCGTGCGGACCGCGGCGCTCGCCTCGAGGCGGGCCGCCGGAGCGTCGGGCCGGCGCCGGGAGAACTCGCCGACGAAGTCCCCGAGTTCGGCGAGGAGATCGCCCGGCCGCAGCGCCTGATGGTCGTCCTCGCGCAGCACCCGCACCAGCCGCCGCATCGACTCCAAGGTCTCCGTACCGGACCGGGCGATGGCATCCAGGGCGGGCTCGACCTTCTCGGGCGCGGCCGCGTGAACGGTCCGGGCCGCGTTGGCCTGCACGATGATGCCCGTCATGTGGTGGGCGATCAGGTCGTGCAGATCACGGGCCAGAGCCAGCCGCTCGGCGTGCCGCACATCCCGTACGGCACGTTGGCGACGGGCCTCCGACGCGCGGACGACACACCCCATGGCGATGCCCAGCGAGAGCAGGATCGTCACCATGTAGCTGCCCCCGACGAAGCCGTCCAGGGTCCGGGTACGCAGCGTCTGCATCAGCATGCCGACGGCCAGGGCGGCGACCGTCCACGCCATGGCGCGGGTGCTGTGGACCTGGGCGAGTGTCTGAATGATCAGAAACAGCAGCGCGAACATCTCCAGATACCCGAAGTCCGTCCCGCTCACCGGCACGAACAGGCACACGCAGCTGAGCGTGAGGGAGATGGCGGCAGCCCCCACCGCCCGCGCGGGGAAAGGCAGTGGGTGGTGAGGGCCGGGCAGTGCGAGCGCGGCCAAGGGTCCGGTCACGAACACCGGCAGCCAACTGGTGGGCGTGATCGGCGGCTCGGTCACCAACAGCAGCACCAAGATGTCCGCAGCCCATAGCAGGGCCAGGGACACCACCGCGGCGGCGGAGACGACGCGGCGGATGCCGGGCAAGAACGGAAGCTTCCAGTCCACGCCACCAGCCTAGGGAGCCGGATGGCTCATGTGGTGTCGGCCGGATGACCGACAAGGAACGCCGCACCCCGTACCCAGGGCTGACGCGGCGCCGCCGCGTACTGCCGCAGCATGGTTCGAGGGCACGGGCGTTCCCCCGGCGCCTGTGCCCCGCCCGGCCCGTCGGCAGACACCGCCCGGCACACCCTCCGGGTGGCAGCCCAGGGCCCCAACCGCTTCCCATCCTCGTCTCGTTCCTGACGTACGGAGACTGTTGTTCTCATGGCTACTTTTCTGCACCGGCTCGGGCTCGGCGCGTTCAGGCGTCGCTGGCTGACCCTGTTGTTCTGGGCGGTCGTACTCGGCGTCGCGGGCGCCGCTTCGGCGGGCAGCAGCGGCAGCGGCGACTCGAACATCACGCTGCCCGGCATCGAGGCGCAGAAGGCGTACGACGTGCTCGGTGAGAAGTACCCCGCGGCCAACGCCGACGGGGCGAGCGCCCGTGTCGTCGTCCGGGCACCCGAGGGGGAGAAGCTGGCCGCCGACGAGCCGCGAGCCGAAGTCTCCGCACTGCTCAAGGACTTGCAGGGCTCTTCGCCCCGAGTCGCCTCGGTCGCCGACCCGTTCAAGGCCAAGACCATCAGCGCCGACGGCACCACCGGCTACGCTCAGGTCACGTACAAGGCCAAGCCCGCCGAACTGACGGACGCGGACCATGGCCACCTCCAGGACGCCCTCGACGCGGCGCGCGGCCAGGGGCTGACCGTGGAGGCGTCCGGCAGCGCGCTGGCACCCGCCGAGGCGAGCAGCTCCTCCGAAGCGATCGGATTCGTGCTCGGCGCGTTGATCCTGGTCGTCACCTTCGGCTCGTTCATCGCGGCCGGCATGCCTCTGCTGACCGCCCTGCTGGGGGTCGGCATCACCGTCAGCGCCATCACCGCGCTCACCACGGCCCTGGACCTCAACAGCAGCACCTCGTCCCTCGCGACCATGCTGGGCATCGCGGTGGGCATCGACTACTCCCTGTTCATCGTCTCCCGCTACCGGTCCGAGCGGGCCGTGGGCCACGACGCCCGCGAGGCGGCCGCCCGTGCGAACGGCACCGCGGGTTCCGCGGTGGTCTTCGCCGGGCTGACCGTCGTCATCGCCCTGGTCGGCCTGGCCGTGGTGAACCTGCCCATCCTCACGGCCATGGGCATGGCCGCCGCCGGTGCCGTCGTCGTTGTCGTCCTGGTCTCCGTCACCCTGGTCCCGGCCCTGCTCGCCTTCGCCCCCGAGCGCGTTCTCGGCCGCGCTTCCCGTAAGAAGTCCGCCGGTTCGAAGGCCGCCGGCACGAACGGTTCGAAGGCACCCGGCACGAACGGTTCGAAGGCTGCCGACACGAAGCCGCCCCTGGCGGAGCGCTGGGCGGGCTTCGTCCTGCGCAGCCCCTGGAAGATTCTGCTCCTGGCGGTCCTCGGCCTCGGTGTGATCGCGCTGCCCGCGACCAGGCTCGAACTGAGTCTGCCCGACGACAGCACCAAGCCCACCTCCACCACCGAGCGCAAGGCCTACGACATGCTCGCCGAGTCGTTCGGCCCCGGCTTCAACGGCCCGCTGACGCTCGTCGTCAGCGGCAGCGATCCGGCCGCCACGAAGAACGCCGTCGGCCAACTCGACGACAGCGTCAGGGACATGAAGGATGTGGCCACCGTCGCCCCGGCCACGTACAACCCGGCCGGTGACACCGCGATGGTCGCCCTCGTCCCCAAGAGCCCGCCGGCGAGCGAGGAGACCAAAGACCTCGTCCACACCATCCGAGACCAGGCCAAGAGCGTCCAGGCCGCCACCGGTGCACTGGCCATGGTCACCGGCACCACCGCGATGAACATCGACGTCGCCGCGAAGTTCGCCGACGCGATCATCCCCTACCTGGCGCTCGTCGTCGGCCTGGCCTTCCTGGTCCTGATCCTTGTCTTCCGCTCGATCCTGGTGCCGCTCAAGGCGGCGCTCGGCTTCCTGCTGTCCGTCCTGGCCTCTCTCGGCGCGGTGGTCGCGGTCTTCCAATGGGGCTGGCTCAAGGGCCTGTTCGGCCTGGAGGCCACCGGCCCGATCATGAGCCTCATGCCGATCCTCCTGGTCGGGATCGTCTTCGGCCTCGCCATGGACTACCAGGTCTTCCTGGTCACCCGGATCCGGGAGGCGCACGTCCACGGCGCCGACCCGCGCCGGGCGATCACGGAGGGCTTCCGGCACAGCGGCAAGGTCGTCATCGCGGCCGCGCTGATCATGACGGGTGTCTTCGCCGGGTTCATCGGCGGCGACGACGCCATGATCAAGTCGCTCGGCTTCGGGCTGGCCATCGGGGTCGTCCTCGACGCGTTCGTGGTCCGCATGACCATCGTGCCTGCCGTCCTTGCCCTGCTCGGCGGGCGGGCCTGGTCGCTGCCCGGCTGGCTCGACCGACGTCTGCCGCACGTCGATGTCGAAGGCGAGAAGCTCGGCAGCACGGCCCCCGCGGTCCGCGAACCCGCCCCCAGGGAAGCCGACAGCGCTCCGACCCGCTGAGCTGACCGCGGCCGGCTGCGCGAACGCCCCGGCGGGAAGTCGGCGGTCAGCGGCGGTCAGCGGCGGCCGGTGGCCAGGATGACGAGGTACTGGCCGCCGCCCGGCTCGATGTCGGCGGTCACCGGCAGTCCAGGTACCAGTCGGGAGAACCGGTCCACCAGCCAGTCCGCCGCCTCCTGGGCGTCCCGCCTGGTCGGACAGCGCCCCACCATCTCGCGGCCCCCCTTGCGCTCCAGCCTCCCGGCAACGGTGATCAGCGGCGCGGGTTCGACCACGTACAGGCGGTCCGGCCAGGCGATCTCCACCTTGACCGCGCCCTTGCGGGTGTTGCATCCGCGGTGCGCGAGCCGCTCGGTGACCTTGGCCTTCCGGTCGGCGGTCCGGCTGTCGACGCTGGGGCCCCGCGGGTCGTTCACCGACTCGTCGGGATCCACCGCTTCGTCGCACACCCAGCAGCGCCAGCCGTCGCGCTCGGCCACATCATCAAGAAGACTCATCCGAGCAAACTAGCCTGCCCCGGCTCTCGCCCCGCGCACCAGGTCCCCCAGCGGGAGGTCCGGCGGTTTCCAGTCGGATCATGGCCGAGACGTGAGCGGTCCGTTGACAGACGTCCGGTGTGTTCGTAGCTTCTCGAATCGTTGGAAATATCGATGATTTGAGTACTCGATCATTCTGAACTCGGGGGAACGATGTCCGGACGAACGACTTCGGTGGGCGGGCGGGGGTGGACCCTGGCCGTGGTCTGTGTGGCCACGTTCATGCTGCTGCTCGATCTGACCGTGGTGAACGTGGCGCTGCCTGACATCAGGGACGCCTTCGACGCGAGCTTCACCTCGCTCCAGTGGGTGCTCGACGCGTACGCCCTCGGTCTCGCCGCCGTTCTGCTGACGGCCGGATCGCTGGCGGACCGCCTGGGGCGCAAGCGGGTCTTCAACATCGGCTTCGTCGTGTTCCTGGCGGCTTCTCTCGCCTGTGGCCTCGCGAACGACGCCGCTGTCCTGTCCGTGGCCCGGGGGGTTCAAGGGCTCGGGGGAGCGGTCCTGTTCGCCGTCGGGCCCGCGCTGATCGGGCAGGAGTACCAGGGCAAGGACCGGGGCAAGGCCTTTGGCGTCTTCGGTGGCGTGGTCGGCCTCTCCATCGCCTTCGGTCCGCTCATCGGGGGCGCGCTCACCGATGGGCTGAGCTGGCGCTGGATCTTCCTGGTGAACGTTCCGGTCGGACTGCTCGCCATGGTCGTGAGTGCGCTGCGGATGCGTGAGTCCCGCGTGGAGTCGGCCCCCGCCGTGGACTGGTGGGGGTTGGTGCTCTTCACCGGCGCGCTGACTCTCCTCGTGCTCGCCCTGCTTCGGGGAGAGGCCGAGGGATGGGCCAGCGCGCCCATCGTCGGCATGTTCGCGGCGTCTGTGGTGCTCCTCGGCGCGTTCGGCGTCGTGGAGAGGCGTCGCGGCGAACAGGCCATGTTCCAGCTGTCGTTGTTCAGGAACAGGACGTTCAACGGGGTGTCGGTGGTCACGCTGCTGTGCGCCGCCGCGACGATGTCCGCGATCTTCCTCCTGGTGTCGTACGTGCAGAACGTCCTCGCGTACTCGCCGTGGGAGACCGGCCTGCGGTTCCTTCCGCTGACCGCGACGCTGTTCGTCGCGGCCGCGATCTCGGGATCGCTGACCACCCGGGTGCCGCAGCGCTTGCTGATGGGAACCTCCCTCGCGCTCATCGCGATCGGGCTCTTCCTTGTCGCGCTCACCGGCCCGGACACCTCCTGGACCGCGCTGCTGCCGAGTATGTTCGGGATCGGCCTGGGCATGGGGCTGTTCAATCCGCCGCGCGCGTCCTTGTCCATCGCCGTCGTGGAACCGTCCAAGGCGGGCATGGCATCGGGGATCAACGAGACGTTCCAGCAGGTGGGCGTCGCCATCGGCATCGCGGGATTCGGCGTGGCCTTCCAGGGCAGGGTGAGTGACCTCTTCACGCAGTCCGCGGCGGGGCGGCAACTGGGCCCGGACGCGCACGAGTTCGGGGAGGCCGTGGCGGCGGGAGGCGGCGCGGAAGCAGTCGGCCGTGCGCCGTCGGCGCTGGCCCCCGCACTCGAAACGGCGGCCCGCACCGCGTTCGTGGACGGGCTGACCGACGTGATGTTCGTGTGTGCGGTCGTCGCCGCCGTCGGCGCGGTGATCGGATTCGGCTTCATTCGTACGCGCGACCTGCACGAGAGCGCCCGGGGCGAGACCGTGGAGGTGGAGAGCCGGGCTGTGGTGAACGGCGTTGAAGCACAAGGGCTCTTGGAGGGCGAGAGTGCCGGAGTGCCGGCCGTGGCCCAGTCCGTACGAGCCGGGGGAGATGGGTAACCCGGTCGGAGACGGCCGGGCTACCCGCCCCGATCGGACGCGGCACCGCGGTGGCACCGGCCTTGGAGGCCGGTGCCACCGCCAGTACCCTTGACGCCATCGACGATCGGCACAGGGGATGTTCGGCAGCACCGAGAACGGCATCCCCTGATCCGGTCGTGTCACCGAGATCTCAGCAGCACATCAGCAGTAAAGGGGAACGGCCCGGATGACTGAGGCGACGCCCGCTCCGACGCAACCCGCCGCGCTCGACTTCCCCCTCGTCCGCAGGACCGGCTATCTGCTGAACAAGGCCGGATCGATCCTGATGGAGGACGCGGAACGGGCGCTCATGGCGCAGGGCATGCGCCTGCGCTATTTCTACGTCCTGGCCGCGCTGGAGAGCGATCTGAGCCTGTCTCAGCAGGATCTGAGCAGGCTCCTCCACCTCGACCCGACGACCATGGTGGCTCTGATCGACGAGATGGAGCGGGCCGGCCATGTGGAGCGGCGGCGCAACCCGTCGGACCGCAGGCGCTACATCCTGCGCCTCACCGATGGCGGCCGCGAGGCACTTGAGCGCGCCGGGCGCGCCGTCGACGCCGTGGAGCAGGACTTCCTGTCCGCAGTGCCCGCCGAGGACCGCGACCGGCTGCGGTCGCTGCTCGGCGATCTGCTCGCCGACCGCTGGCCGCGCGTGGTGGCCTGCGAGTGATGTCCGACCGGTTTCGGAATTGCTCCGGCCCAACTGGAGTTAAAGGATCCCTTTTTGAGGTTTCCTTTGGATGGATCTGTGCAGGCCGTCACAGAATGCCGTAAATAATTGCTTTCCCCTTTGGCTGCTGGCTAGTCTTTTTTCTGTCCGGGCCGCATGGTCCGCGACACGGGGGAAGGTAAACGGGGAATGAGCAACAAGGAATTATTGTACGGATCTCTGGACAGCTGCCTCGGGCCTGGCAGCTCCCGCTTTTTCGGAAGCGGATACAAACGCGTCACCCAGAGCCTCAAGAACATCACCACCGACGGCTCCGCGGAGCCGGGCGGGTTCATCACCGCGCGCGGCACGCTCGCGTATCCGAGTGACTGGTCCCGCAAGACGGGCGCCGGCGAGCTGCGGCCGCACCTGAGCAGCATCGACGCACTGGTGCTCGCCGCGAACCTGGCGGAGACGCACATCGGCCGGGCCTTCGGACTCGGCCCGGCCGAGCGGCGCAGGATCTGGCTGCGCCGTGCCGATGTACGGGCCGGCAGCACGCCTCACGAAGACCTCGCGGACTTTCCTGTCGAGGGCAGGCTGGTCGCAGTCGACGGTCCGACCGGGGAACGCGGTCTGCTGGCCAGTACGTTCGACTGCCGGGTCGGGCGCCTGAAAGTGCGCTGCACGCTGGTGCACGAGCAGGTCGGCGGGGCGGGGTCACCGGCCACGTACGCCGACGAGACGCAGGCACTGGGGCCGGCGCGAGCCCGTCACTACGGCGTGGGCTACAAACAGCGCGAACAGCACGCCGAGCAGGTCCGCGTCGACCTCGACCGGCAGGAGATCCGGGGACTCCAGCGTGTGGTCGCCACGGACGAGGACGCGCTCACCTGCGGAGCGGAAGCGGCCTACGGTCCTTCGGTCTCCCTGGTCGACGCGCTGGTGGGCGTGGCCCAGTTGGCCCAGATCCTGCTCTATGCACAGGACGGGCTCTCCCGAGGCAGCAGCGACACGCTCTGGATGAGGCGCTTCGTCATCAGTGCGGGCACTCCGGTGCGACCGCTGGGGCACAGCTTCACCCCGACCGTGCGGACCGAGAGCTCCCGGCTCCTGTCCATGGGCGACGCCCGCTGGCGCACCGCGGAACTCGCGGTCGACGATTTCGCGGGAATCGACGGCCGTTGCTGGCTGGCGCACCGCCTGCCCGCCGCCGCATAACCGCACGGCCGACTTCGCCACCGGTGCACACCTATTCCATCGTTGCGGAATTCAATTCGCGCCGGTGTTGCACGTGAGGAACACAGTTACGCCTAAGCAACACAACGGGGGAAACAGATCATGCACTTTACGCCCACGTTCCGATTAGGAGACGTGCTCGTCGTGCTCGAAGGACCGGCCCGCGTGCTCTGGGACGAGCCCGCTCCCGGTCCGGGAGCGCGACACTGGACACCGACGGGACTGTGGCCGGACGCGGCACAGCGTGCCGAGGTGCGCGAGCACCTGGACGGCGAACGGCCGCTGCTCGTCCTGCTCGACGAGGCCCGCGCCCGCGTCCCCATGCTGCGCGAGGAGTGGCGGGCCGCGCCCTGCCGGCTGCCGAGCGTCCAGGTGGGCGCCGACTCCGGCGACCTCGCGGACGGCGAGGTCATCGACGTCCGGCTGCCGTTCCTCGACTGGCTGCCCGAGGCACACAGGCAGCGCGCCCTGCGCTTCCTCGCGGAGAGCGACGCGGCACTCTCCCGTACGCCGATGGCGTTCCTGCCGCCGCTGATGGCCGAGGAACGGCGCGACGGAGTGCCGCCGAGCCCGCGCTTCGCCCGGCGGCTGCTGCCGAACGCCCTGACGGCGGACCGCCTCGCGGCAGCCGTCGACCATCTGTTCGCCGATGCGTCGCACTGCTGCGCGGCGGCGACCGGCTCGGCGAGGTGACCCGATGAACCAGGAAGCGCACACCGACGCCGCGGGCGGATACGGCCCCGAGGAGTCACTGATGGGACGTTCGGTCATGGTCACCGGCGGCAACCGAGGCATCGGGCTCGCCGTGGCAACCGCCCTGGCTGCCGACGGCGATCAAGTCGCCGTCACCCACCGGGACGCGCCGCCGCCCGACGGACTGCTCGGCGTCCGCGCCGAGATGACGGACAGTCAGAGCATCGACGCCGCCTTCGAGAAGGCGGAGGCCGCACACGGGCCGGTCGAAGTGCTCGTCGTCAACGCGGGCATCACGCGGGACACGCTGTTCCTGCGCATGGACGAGCGGGACTTCACGGACGTCGTCGACGTCAACCTGCACGGCGCCTTCCGCACAATGCGCCGCGCCGTGCGGGGGATGGTGCGGGCGCGCTGGGGACGGATCGTACTGATCTCCTCCATGACCTACGCGTACGGAGCGCCGGGACAGGTCAACTACGGCGCCGCGAAGGCCGGAATGCTCGGCATGGCCCGCTCCCTCGCCTGGGAGCTCGGGCCCAGGAACATCACGGTCAACATCGTCGCACCAGGCCTGATCGACACGGACATGAGCCGCGGGATCACCGATCGCCGACGCGAACATCTGCTGGCCATCACCCCGCTCGGCCGCGCCGGAGAAGTCGCCGACGTCGCCGCCGCCGTGCGCTTCCTGGCCGGCGATTCGGGTCGCTTCATCACCGGGGCGGTCCTGCCGGTCAGCGGAGGTCTGGGCCTCGGTGGCTGACCACATCACCTCACACCCGGCTTCGGCCGGGCCACCGACAACGGGAAGAGAGCACCTCATGGGGGACACAAGCACCCCGCAGCGCGGTCTGCACCTGGCGATCTCCGGAACGTACTCCAGCGGAAAGAGCACCACGACCGAGACGCTGTCGATGGCGACGGGCATCCCCCGTACGCACGCGATGACGTCCCGGGAGATCCTCCTGGACCTCGTGCCGGGCAAACAGGTCCAGGAACTCAGCGCGATGGAACTGACGATGCTCGGGCTGCGCCGACTCGAGGAGCGGATCCACCACGAGGCGGGCCAGGGGCCGTTCATCTCGGACGGCTCCGTGATCCACGAATGGATCTACGGCGAGGCACGCATGCGGGTCGGTATCAACCCCGGAGCGAACCTGCTCCTGCGAACGGTGAAGAACATCGCCGGGCTGCCGGTGAAGCGGTTCTACCGCCAGTACATGGACGCCTACGGCGCGGTCGCCAAGGCCCGTGCCAAGCGGATCTACGACGCCTATGTGCATCTGCCGGTGGAGTTCGAGATGAAGGCCGACGGCCATCGGCCGGTTTCCGAGCCGTTCCGGAAGATGTCCGACGATCTGCTGATCGAGACTCTGGAGGAGCTGGAGATCCCCTACCACGTGGTGGGCGGCACCGTCCGTGAACGCGTGGAGCGGATCGTCGAGATCTTCGACCTGCCCCTGGTGATGCCGCTCGACGAGGCGATCGAAAGGGCAGGTGCGAAGGTGAGCCGGGCCACCGAGATCCTGGAGAAGGACGCCCGCTTCCACGAGGCCCAGCGGACCAAGTCCTTGCGGCGGCGCGTCTCGTACGCGGTGCGTTTCTGAGAGAACGGGGTCTGGGCGCACGGAGGTTCAGGCTGCCGGGGCGAAGCCGGGTCTGCTCTCCTCGTCGGCGTCCGCGGCGAGTTGGGCGTGGAGTCCCGCGAGGCCCTTGGCCAGCGCGCGCCGCTCGGCCTGGGGCAGGGCGCTGATGGCGTGGTGCAGCGTGTTCTCGCGCTGCTCGCGGATGCGCAGCAGGTGGTTCTGCCCCTCGGCGGTCAGCCGCAGAGTGACCTCCCGTCCGCTTCCGGGGCAGGGCAGCCGCTCCAGGAAGCCGATGGCCTGCAGGCGGTCGCACATGCGGGTGACGGAGGGAGGGGCGGTGGCGAGCCGCTTGCACAGGGTCCGCATCCGTATCCCCTCGGCGCGGTCGACGACGTACATCAGGCGTAGTTGCGAGGTGGAGGCGGGAGCGATGGTGGCCGACCCTCTGGCGTGTTCCCACATCACGTCCAGCAGCTCGACTATGCCGCTCGCGGACCGAGTGGCCGCGTGGGAGAAGGTGTGCGAGGTGGACTCTGGTACTGGCATGTGCGCCCCGTCAGTGTGTGGCTCGGCTCCCCGCGCGGAGGCGGGGAGCCGAGTGGCGTCAGGTGGTGCGGTGCGGCCCGGTGGGGCGGGCCGATGTCGCTTCCCCGCTTGTCATCGGGGGTTCTGCCGTGCTGCCGAGGGGGGAGTTCACGTCGCCCGGAAGGGGCGCCGTGAGGTGATCCAGGGTACCGGTGAGGGTCAGGAGCCGATCGAGCTTCGCGGTGCGGTCGTCCAGATGGAGCCGGACGCCGGCCGCGCCGGTCCTGCGACGGATCATCAGCAGGATCGAGAGCCCCATCGAGTCGACGACGTCGAGCCCCGAGCAGTGCAGGTGCAGGTCGTCCAGGCGCGGGTGCTCGGCGAGTTTGCCGGTGACGGCGTGCAGGAGATGGTCCGCGTTGTCGTGGTCGAGATCGCCGTGGAGCTCTATACGGACGGTGTCCTCGGTGTCGACCGTGGTCAGGCGCAAGGGCGTGGGCGGCGTCGTGGTCATGCGGGCTTTCCTGCGGTGGCGCGGGGGTGGGGGGTGAGCGCGGCGATGCCGCTTTCGAGGGTCCGGGCGGCTCTGGGGAAGTCCTTGAGCTCGTGGGCCAGGATGTCCAGGGCCGGTGGCAGGCTGTGCGCCGGCACACCGCGCGCGGTGAGGATCCCCGCGGTCCAGGAGATGAACCAGGTGAAGAGGTCCTCGTCGCCCAGGTAGAGGGCGGTGGCAAGGAACTCCACGATGTGCGCGAGGTCTTCCGCGGTGTGTTCACGCTGCGAGTCGCTGTACGCGCGCATGGCGGGGAACGCCTCCTCGAGCGCCGTGAAGACGGTGCGCACGAGGGAGGTCCTGCTGCGGCAGACCATGGTGTATTCCTGGTCGTCCAGATGCGGCAGGTCGTCGATGGGCTGGTGGCCGGGGTGCGGGCGCCGCAGCGGCGCCCGGGCGAGGCGGTCGGCGGCGGCGCGGGCGTCGGGAGCCCAGGCGTCGGCGCCCAGCAGGCGGGCGTACTTGCCGTCGGGCCCGAACGCGGCTCCACCGGCCAGTACGGGTACGCCGATCGCCTGGCAGGCGGTGATCGCGGCGTGCGCGGTGGGCAGCCGGGCCGCGATCGAGCTGGAGAGCGCGACCACGTCGGTGTCGGTGCGGTGCAGGTGGGCGATGAGGTGCGGGGCGGGGACCTGTGCGCCGAGGTAGTCGACGTGCCAGCCGCGCAGCTTCAGTACCTCGGCCAGCAGACGCGCGGGCAGCGCATGCCACTCCCCGTCCACACAGGCCACCGTGATCCTGCCCCGGTAGGGGGCCGTGCGCGCGGCCGGGTGCACGGAGAGCGCGGCCACGGCCCGCTCGCTGATGGCTGTCGCGGCGTGCTCCTGGGCCACGGTGAGGCGGTTGGCGGCCCACTCCTCACCGACCTTGCCCTGGACCGAGGCGATCACGTCGAGGAGCACGCTCTCCGGTGCGACGCCGTCGTCCAGAGCGTGCAGCACCACATCGGTGGCCGTGTATTCATCGGCCGCCGCGACGGCTGCCCACAGCTCACCGGCCGCTTGCTGGACTGCTTCACCGGCGGGCGGCCGGTGTGGAGTACGCGTCGTCATGCGGTGTACCTGCCCCGAGTGCGGCCGTTCACCGCACTGAGATGCTGGGTGCGGGGCGCGGAGATCACCACGACCGCCATGTCGTCGTGCCGGCCTCTGCCGACCCACTGGGAGGCGAGCATCTGGACGCGCTCCACGATTCCCTCCGACGGCATGCCCGCGCACTCCGCCAGGACGCGCTGGAGCCGCCTCTCACCGAACTCGTCACCGCCCATCGGCCCGCCCTTGGCCTCGGTGATCCCGTCGGTGTAGAGCACGCAGGACTCGCCGGGCGCGAGGGTGACCGAAGCGGTCCGGGCATGGACATCGGGAATCGCGCCCACCAGCGTGCCGCGTGTCTCGGCCTCCTCCACCGCACCATTCGTACGGACGATCAGCGGAGCCGGATGACCGGCACTGGTCAGCCGCAGGTTCACCGCGCTGCCCTCCCGCACGGCGGAGGCCAGGACCAGCGTCGCGAACCGGGTGTGATGGGAATTGACCAGAGCGGTGTTCAGCAGGCTGATCATCCGCTGGTGGTCGTCGGCGAGGGGAAGCAGGGCGTGCAAGGTGTTGCGGATCTTGCCGGTCAGCACCGCTGCTTCGAGACCCTTGCCGCAGACGTCCCCGAGCGTCACGAGCGAGGCCTCGCCCTCGACAGCCGCGGGGTGCACGTCGTAGAAGTCCCCGCCGATCCGTTCATGGTCCTCCGACGGGCGGTAGCCTCCGGCGAAGTCCACACCGGAGATCTGGTGCAGCGAGGGGGGAAGCAGCTCGCGCATCAGGACCTCGGTGATCGAGGTCTGTTCCGCGTACAGGCGTGCGGCCGACATGGCGGCCCCCGCGCGCGTGGCGAACAATCGGGCGAACACTTCTTCACCGTCGGTGAACGCGGCCGTGCTGGAGCGGCGCAGCAGGACGAGCGCACCGGCCGCGACTCCGTGACCGGGCAGTGGAGTGATCACTATCGAGCCGACAGGCCCGAAGTCCTCGGGCACCATCCAGTCCGGTGCCACGGAGGGATCGATCCACCGCGACGGCACCGGCGGGAAGCCGCGCAGCGCCTCTCCGAGTCCGGGCACATCGTCCGGATCCGCCGACTCCTGGGACCGGACGGGGCTTTCGCCGCGCAGGCACGTCATCACCGGCAGCCGCGCTCCCCGCGAGGGCGCGATGACCAGCGCCGCATCGGAGAGATACTCCGCGGCCAGCTGAGCCGTCACGCCCATGCAGCGCTCCAGGTTCAGGGAGGAGAGCAGCAGGTTGGACGACTTGGCCAGGAACTCGGTCCGCTCGCGCTCCATGTGCAGGGCTTCACGGACCAGCCGGTGGTCGGTGTCGTCCACCAGCCACCACACCACGGTGCCGTCGTCCCGCACGCCGGTGTGCGCCTCGAAGCTGCGCTCGCCGATCGCACCGGATGCCGGTCTGCCCGCTGTCCGGTCGGCACCCCGGTCCGGCACCCGCAGCGCGTCGTGCGCGGCGCGGAGCCAGGTGGGGACCACGTCCGTGAAGACGGTGCCGGGCCGAGCCCGGGGCAGGAGCGCACCGGCCGCGTCGCTGCGCAGCACGATGACGCCCTCGGCGTCAGTGACGAGGACGGGGCAGGGAGCATGACTCAACGGAGAGTCCTGCTCTGTGGCGGCGCCGGTCTGCGCGGGGGGAGAGACCAAGAATTGAGGACCCGCTGGGCGAATCCCTCACCTCATCAACTCGAAGGAACGTTGCCTTTAAGCAACCATCCCGCACGTCCCACACGTCTGGCAACCAGCACTGATACCCGCGAAACTGTGTGGCTGCCATGGGGTTTGACAGCCTTGGATCGGGACACCCATCGGGGCGCGGCCCCGTATGTCGGATGCGCCTTCACCCCCTCGGACAACCGGCTGATGGCTCTGTCCGCAGCACGGCTTGACCTGCGGCGCGGTGTTCCGCGGCTGCGGTCGGATCTGTCCCGTCGAGCAGGATCGCGATTCCTTCGTGGGCCAGCGCCTCCTCATTGCGGTAACCCAAATGAGGGGCGAGCTCCAGAGCCCGCCGGTGCAGGCGCAGGGCCTCGTCGGGCAGGCCCGCGAGGCGGCAGGTCTCCGCGTAGCCGTTGAGGAAGCGGATCTTCCAGTGTTCCTCGAAGAGCTCGTCGAGCAGCGCGAACGCCTTGCGGTGGGCGTCCAGCGCCTCTTCGTAGCGGCCCATGCGCCGGAACGCGACACCCAGGCAGTTGAGGCACCATGCCTCGTTGTGAAGGTGTCCGTCCTCGCGGGCCAGTGCCAGTGCCTGACGCAGGTGTTCCGCCGCCTCGTCGGGTTCCTCGTGGGCCATGGCGACCCCGAGGGTGATCCGGGCCGTCAGCGCGGGCGGCCATGCGGGATCGGTATGAGGGGCGGCAAGCACCTCACGGGCCCGCTGCGCCGCCTCCTCGCGGTGTCCCAGCTGCAGCATCGCCCAGGCCTCCGACGCGGCAGCACTGGCCGTGCCGGTGGGGGAACCGGCCCGCTCGTACAACGTCCCCGCCAGCCTGAAGAGTTCGAGCGGCTCCTGGACATGCCCTTCGTCCCACTTCAGGTAGCCGCGCCGCAGGGCCAGTTCGGCCTCCGAACCGAAGTCGCCCGCCTGGGACAAGCGCGCCTTCGCGGCCTCGTACGCCGCGTCGGCCTCCGCCATACGGCCCGCGTTGTAGCGCGCGAACCCCAAATCGCTGTGCGCGTCGGCCAGTTGCAGGGGATCGCCCAGGCGTTCGGCGGCGGACAGCGACCGCTCGAAGAGCACGTTGAGGTGCGTCGTGCCGCAGCGGCGCGCGAAGTACGCCCGCAGGAAGCGCGGCAGCTCGCACACATGCGCGTCGGCCCCGACGGCGTCCGCCGTCTCGAAGGCGGCCACCAGGTTCTCGTACTCCGCGACGAGCCAGGCGAACGCCGCGTTCTTGTCGGTGAAGTGCGGGAGTGCTGCCGGAGGCCTGCCCGCCGAGGCCGGGCGGCCCGGCGACAGGAACGGCATCGCGGCGTCCGCGGCGGCCGCCGCGTGCACGTAGTAGTCGAGGAAGCGGCCAAGGGCGCGTTCCCGCTCGGCCGGTGAGTCCTGCTCCGTGCCTGCCCGGCGCGCGTGCTGGTGCACCAGGTCGTGCAGCCGGTAGCGCCCGGCCGCCGACTCCTGTACGAGGTGCGCGTCGACCAGGTCCTCCAGGATCGCCCGCGCGCTGCGCAGCGGTACGTCCGCGAGCGCCGCCGCCAGGTACGCGTCGAAGGAACCGCCGGGCAACAGGCCAAGGAGCCGGAACAGGCGGGCCTGGGAGCGGTCCAACTGCCGTACGGACATGGCGAACGCGGTGTCGAACTCGCTCGGGCCCTCGGCCATCCGCTCGACGAGGATGCCCACGGTCCAGCCGGGACGGTGCCGCAGCCGGGCCGCGGCGAGGCGCAGGGCGAGCGGCAGATGGCCGCACAGCCGCAGCACCTCGGCAGTGGACTCCGGGTCGCGTGCCAGGCGGCCGTCGAGGCCGCTCGGGTCGCCGCTGGCGCGGGCGAGGAGCTCGGCGCTCTCCCGCGGGCTCAGTACGTCCAGGGAGACCGGGGGCACCTCGTCCAGGCCGATGAGCCGGTTGCGGCTGGTGATCAGGGCGACGGACGGACCGGCGCCGGGCAGCAGCGGCCGGACCTGGTCGGCGTCGGCGGCATTGTCGATCACCACGACGACCCGGCGGCCGGCCAGCTCCGACCGCCAGCAGGCGGCCAGTTGCTCGACGCCCTCCCGCGGGACCTTCTCGGACGGGACATCGAGCGCCCCGAGCAGCATCCGCAGCGCGGAGTCGGGGTCGAGCGGCTCGCGGCCCTCGGTGAACCCGTGGAGATCCACGTAGAGCTGGGCGTCGGGACAGTCGGCGGCGAGCCGGTGCGCGGCGTGTATCGCCAGGCAGGTCTTGCCCACACCGGCCATGCCGTCGACGGCGACCACCTGGTGACTGTCCACCGCGGCGAGCACGGCGGTGAGTTCGGCCTCGCGCCCGGTGAAGTCGGTTACGTCGCGCGGCAGATCGTTGCGCGGCCTCGGCCTGCCCTGGCGGCTTGACTTCGGGGGTGCGGGGAGCGGGTTGGAGGAGCGTTCCCACAAGGGGCGCAGCGGGCGGGGGTCGCGCTTGACGAGGCGGCAGAGCGCGATCACCGCGGGCCAGGGCGGCACGGTCTGGCCACTGAGGTAGCGCGAAAGCGACGAGGAGCTGAGACCGGCGTCCCGCGCCAGTGCCCGCACGCCGAGTCCGGACAGTTCTTGGATCAGGCGCAGTCGGGCCGCAAGGTCGTTCTGCGGGTCCGCCGTCGCGGTCCGTTGTGTTGCATCCACCAGGTACCCCCCATGTCCCGTGTCGCCAGAAACCTACCGGGCCAAGTCTTCGCTGCTCAAGGCTGTTTCAGCTGTCCCACGGTGTCCCATCGCCGTGGTCGTGGCGAGCGGATCGGGCTGATATGGAGTCACGCCCCGAGGGAACGGGGAGCGAACCGGAAGAAGGAGTACACCGAGATGCAGTCCCGTATGCAGAACCCCGCCGTCGTCCTGTCCGACGCCATGCCGGCCATCCAGACCCTCTTCAAGGCCGTCCACTCCGGCGGGGTGGAGGGACAGACCCTGGAGCTTGTGCACCTGCGGGTCAGCCAGATCAACGGCTGCAGCGCCTGTGTCGACGGCGGCGCGAAGTCGTCCCGCAAGGCGGGCGTCAGCGACGAGCGCCTCGCCACGGTCGCCGCCTGGCGCGAGGCCCCGTACTTCACCGAGGCGGAGCGGGCCGCGCTCGAGCTCGCCGAGGCCGCGACGCGCCTCGCCGACCGTTCCGACGCGGTGAACGACGAGGTGTGGGACGCCGCAGCCACCCACTTCGACGAGAAGCAGCTGGCCGCGATCGTCCTCATGATCGGCGTGACCAACCTGTTCAACCGGCTCAACGCCACGACCCGTCAGATCGCCGGTGCGTGGGGCTGACCTCCCGGGCACGACCGCATCCCACCCGGCCACTCATCCACCCGCACACCCGCGTACGTAAGGAAGCCCGCCATGACGACCACCCAGAAGCCCACCGCGACCGCCGAGAAGTTCGACGGATTCACGGATGAGGAACGCGGCGCGATGAAGGCGCGCGCCCAGGAGCTCAAGGCGTCCTCGCGTCGCGGATCGCGCGCCGACAAGGCGGCGGAGGAAGAGGCCGCCGTGGTCGCGAAGATCGCCGAGATGCAGGAATCGGACCGCGTCATGGCCGAACGGATCCACGCCGTGATCAAGGAAAGCGTGCCGGAGCTCGCGCCGAAGCTCTGGTACGGGATGCCCGCGTACGCCAAGGACGGCAAGGTCGTCTGCTTCTTCCAGAGCGCGCAGAAGTTCAGCGCGAGGTACGCGACGTTCGGCTTCAGCGACAAGGCGAACCTCGACGACGGCTCTATGTGGCCGGCCTCGTACGCCCTGACGGAGCTGACGGCCGAGGGCGCGGCGAAGATCGGGGCGCTCGTGGAGAAGGCGGTGAACTGAGCGGGGCGGCAGGGCGGCGGGGCCGCCTCGGTCGGCGAGGCGGGTGGTGCGGCCGGTTTCAGAGGCCGGGTCGGCGTGTCCTTTGCTGGAACGCGGCCCGGCCCTCGCCGCATGTCTCGGCCACGAGCAGCCACAGGCCGCGCAGGCTGTCCACGAGGACTTGAGCCGGCCGGGAGCCGGGGGGATGGACCTGGCGGACGCTGATCCATTCCACGAGCATGCGGCCCGCATGGCGGGCCGTCGAAGCCGACCCGATGGCGTAGTGGCGGCTGCGTCCTTCGGTCGCCATGAACCACATGGCGTCGAGCGATTCGGCCACCTGCTCGCGCAGGCTCCCCAGCTCGTCGTCCGGCACGGAGAGCAGCGTGGCCAGCCGCTCCTCGCCGCAGGTCTCACGGCGTTCCGCCCGCTGTTCGCTGTGGCACAGGGCGGCCAACAGCCAGGCGGCCCGGGAGCGTTCGGGGGCGGCGTCGAACGCCATCGCGCTGCGCAGATCGGCCATGAAGACGGCGTCGTGAGTCGGCAGGGCGGGAGCGTTGAGCCAGATCAGAACGCCGCGGACACGTGCGTCGAGTTCCGCGCGGGAGGCCGTGGCGAGGTCGCGGCGCCGCTTCAGATTGGCCCTCATCTGCCGTACGGCGTCCCGGTGGTGGGCCATGTCCAACTCGGCTGCCGCCTCGGCCCAGTTGTACTCGGGCGGATCGGCGTCACGGTGCTCCGCCGGCACGCTGTCCAAGGCCGCCCGCTCGTCGTCCCGTCGCTGCACGTAGGTCCCGAAGAAGGCCTTGGCGAGGGCGATCCGTACCGGCTGGGTCGGCACGGGAACGCCGTTGAAGAACGCGAGGAGCACCAGGTCGTCGACCGCGCGGCAGTGCCTGGCGCACTCCAGGAGGCCCAGCACGAGGGCTGCGGTCTCCACGGGATGGACCCGGGAGCCGCCGACCTGGATCAAGGTGTCCGGTCCGGGGCGTGGGATGAGCCCAGCCGCTCGCCAGCGCTCCAGGCGGGCCGCGCTCAACTCCAGCCCGGAGGCCGCTGCGATACGGATCAAGTGACGGTCGGCCGCGTTGGGTGTGTTCCTCACCATGGCCGTCACGCTACGGAGGTCGGCTTCGCGTTCTCGGCGGGTGAGCGCGGGGAGCCTCCTCGGCGGACGGCGGCACGCCCCGAGCGGAAGTGACCACCGGGCTAAGGGGCAGGCCGCCGGGCTAAGGGGCAGGCAGGCTTGACGTACTTCATGGTGAAGTGCGACGTGAGTGGCCGACGGTGCAGGCGGCACGTCCCCGTGCCCACACGGCGACGGCTCCGGCGGCCAGCGTCGCGCCCAGTGCGCAGACCCCGGACCAGCCGGCCGTCGCCCAGACGACGGAGGCGAGCGCGGAGCCCAGGGCGCCGCCGAGGAAGAGGCTCGTCGCGAACGCCGAGTTGATGCGGTTGCGGGCCTGGGCGTCGAGCGCGAACAGGATGGTCTGGCTGCTGTTGAGGACCGCCTGCTGGCCGATGGTCAGGGCTACGACACCGACCGCGAGCCAGGCCAGGGAGTGTTCTCCCGCCAGCAGGATCAGCCAGCCCGTGAGCAGCAGGGCGGTGGCGACGCCGGTCACCCGCTGGGCGTGGCCGCGGTCGCCGAGGCGCGCCGCGAACGTCATCGCCAGGACACCCACGGCACCGAACAGGCCGAACAGGCCGATCGCGGGCGCGGACCAGTGGAAGGGCGCACCGGCCAACAGGAAGGTGAGCGCGGTGAGTTGGACGCTGTACGAGGCGAAGGACAACGCGCCGAGCAGGGCGCGGCTGCGCAGCACCGGCTCCTTCCGCAGCAGGGACAGGGTGGAGCGCAGCAGGGCCGGGTAGCGCAGGTCGGCGGTGACCGGCAGGTGCGGCAGGCGGCGGTGGAGCGTGAGGGCCGCGCCCGTCATCAGGACGGCGAGGACCCAGTACGCGGTGCGCCAGCCGCCCAGTTCGGACAGACCGCCCGCGGCGGTCCGGGCCAGCAGGCCGCCGAGCAGAACGCCCGACATGACGGTGGCGACGGCACGACCCCGGGTCTCGGCGGTGGCCAGGGCGGCGGCGTGCGCGACGACGACCTGGGCGCCGACCGAGGTGAGGGCCGCAAGGACGGTGCCCGCGAGGAGGAGAGGGCCGCCGGGGGCGAGGGCGCAGACGCTGAGGAAGAGGGCGGTGGCCAGGAACAGGGTCACCGCCAGGCGGCGCCGGTCGATGACGTCGCCGAGCGGGACGAGCAGCAGCAGCCCGAGCGCGTACCCCGCCTGCGATGCGGTGACCACGAGACCCGCCAGGACGCTGCCCAGGTGGAGGTCCTGGGAGATGAGGTCGAGCAGGGGCTGGGCGATGTAGTTGCCCGCGGCGGACAGGCCGGTGGCGACGGCCATGAGGAGCAGCAGGCCGCGGCGCGGGGCGCCGTGCTCCTCCGGATCCGTGACGCGGTGGCGGTGAAGTCCCGTCTGTGTCATGGCAGTCAGCCTGGGGCCGTCCTCATTGATGAGTCCAACACATCCTTGTCATCCCAACGATCGCGCAGCACGATGCATCGCATGGAGCTGCAGCAGTTGCGCTATGTCGTCGCCGTCGCCGAGACGGGTGGGTTCACGCGTGCCGCCGAGCGGTGCCTGGTGGTGCAGTCCGCGCTCAGCCATCAGATCGGCAAGCTGGAGAAGGAGCTAGGGGCGCGGCTGTTCGAGCGGACCAGCAGGAGGGTGGCGCTCACACCGGCGGGCGAGGCGTTCCTGCCCGCCGCGCGGCAGGCCCTTGAGGCAGCGGAGCGTGCGCGGGCCGAGGTGGCGGCTGCGACGGGGGAGATCCGGGGTCGCCTTGCCGTCGGGGCGATCTCGACGGTGACGGCGGTCGACGTGCCGGAGTTGATGCGCGCGTATCACGCCACGTATCCGCAGGTCACGATGCGCCTGATCGACGGCATGAGCGAGGCTCTGGTGCGCGGGGTGCGGGAAGGGGCCCTCGACCTGGCGTTCCTGGGCGTGCCGCCTTCGTTCCGTACGGACGATCCCGTCCTGGGCACGCGGACGCTCGTGGTCGACCGCCATGTGGTGGTCGTGGCCCCCGACCACCCGCTGGCGGGCGAGGCGTCGGGCGCCCCGGTGTCGCTGGCGCGGTTGGCCGACGAGGTGTTCGTGGACTTTCCCGCGGGGATCGCCGCTCGGGCGCAGACCGATGAGGCGTTCCAGGCCGCGGGGCTGCGGCGCGAGGTGGCGTTCGAGGCCAAGGGCCTGGAGTTCTTCGCCGACCTGGTGCGCGGCGGGCTGGGCATCGCGCTGCTGCCGTCGCGCCTGGTGCCGAGGCTTCCCCGGCTGACGGTGGTGCCGGTGAAGGACGGGCCGGTCCGCGAGGAGCGGCTGGTGTGGAGCCGGACGCGGAACTCACCGGCGGCGGCCGCGTTCCTGGAGTCGATGCCGGGTTGACCGGCGGTGGCCGGGGCGGGGCAGCGGCGGGGGAGCGAGAGCAATCAGCACCCGGAGGGCACCCGATCACCCGGGTGAGCCGTGTCTCACCAGGGCGGCCCCACTTGTCTATGCAACGAGTTGCATAGCAGGATCGGGGCATGGCGCTAGAGCACGCGATCCTCGTCTCGCTCCTTGAGAAGCCGGGCTCAGGCTATGAGCTGGCCCGGCGGTTCGAGCGGTCCATCGGGTACTTCTGGACCGCCACCCACCAGCAGATCTACCGCGTCCTCAAGCGCATGGAGAGCGACGGCTGGATCGACGTCCGCGAGGTGCCGCAGCAGGCGCGGCCGGACAAGAAGGAGTACTCCGTCGCCGCCCTCGGGCGGTCCGTGCTCTCCCAGTGGCTGCACGAGCCCATCGAACCCGAGAGCGTGCGGCACGAGCTCGCCGTGAAGATCCGCGGCGCGGCCTTCGACGACCCGGCCGCCCTGATCCGTGAGGTCGAGCGGCACCGCCAGGCGCACACCGAGCGGCTCGCGCGCTATCTCGCGGGGGAGCGGCGTGACTTCACCGGACCCGAAGCGCCCGCCTCGCCCGACGCCGGGCAGGAGCTCCAGCATGTCGTGCTGCGCGGCGGCATCGCGTACGAACGCATGACGCTCGCCTGGCTCGACGACGTGCTCGACACCCTGCACCGGCTCGGTCCCGAGGACTGAACCGGCACGGCGCTCCACACCGCCAGCACACCCCACCGCACCATCACCCCTCACCTCCCGAGCCGGAAAGGCGAACAACCATGGCCGACCCGCTGCTGTTCAACCCGCGCACCTACGACCCGAAGCACTTCGACCCCGAGACCCGCAGGCTCCTGCGCGCGACCGTCGACTGGTTCGAGGCCCGTGGCAAGCGCCGGCTGATCGAGGACTACCGCACCCGTGCCTGGCTCGCGGATTTCATCGAGTTCTCCGCCAAGGAGGGTCTCTTCGCGACCTTCCTCACCCCGGCCTCCGCGGCCGAGGGGAAGCAGGACGCGCGCTGGGACACCGCCCGGATCGCCGCCCTCAACGAGATCTTCGGCTTCTACGGGCTCGACTACTGGTACGCGTGGCAGGTCACCATCCTCGGCCTCGGCCCGGTCTGGCAGAGCGAGAACACGGCCGCCCGCACCCGCGCGGCGGAGCTCCTCTCCCAGGGTGAGGTGTTCGCGTTCGGCCTGTCCGAGAAGACCCACGGCGCCGACATCTACTCCACCGACATGCTGCTCGAGCCGGACAGTGACGGTGCCGGCGGCTTCCGGGCCAGCGGCTCCAAGTACTACATCGGCAACGGCAACGAGGCCGGCCTTGTCTCCGTCTTCGGCCGCCGCACCGACGTCGAGGGCCCCGACGGCTACGTCTTCTTCGCCGCCGACAGCCGTCACGAGGCGTACCACCTCGTCAAGAACGTCGTCGACTCCTCCAAGTACGTCAGCGAATTCCGCCTGGAGAACTACCCGGTCGGCCCCGACGACGTGCTGCACACCGGCCGCGCCGCCTTCGACGCCGCACTCAACACCGTCAACGTCGGCAAGTTCAACCTCTGCACCGCCTCGATCGGCATCTGCGAGCACGCGATGTACGAGGCCGTCACCCACGCCACCGGCCGCATCCTCTACGGCCGCCCCGTCACCGCCTTCCCGCACGTGCGCCGCGAGTTGACCGACGCGTACGTCCGCCTCGTCGGGATGAAGCTGTTCAGCGACCGCGCCGTCGACTACTTCCGCTCCGCGGGCCCCGACGACCGCCGCTACCTCCTCTTCAACCCCATGACGAAGATGAAGGTGACCACGGAGGGCGAGAAGGTCATCGACCTGATGTGGGACGTCATCGCCGCCAAGGGCTTCGAGAAGGACACCTACTTCGCCCAGGCCGCCGTCGAGATCCGCGGTCTGCCGAAGCTGGAGGGCACGGTCCACGTCAACCTCGCCCTGATCCTCAAGTTCATGGGCAACCACCTGCTGAACCCGGCCGAGTACGAGCCCGTGCCGACCCGTCTGGACGCGGCCGACGACGACTTCCTCTTCCGGCAGGGGCCGGCCCGCGGCCTGGGTGCCATCCGCTTCCACGACTGGCGCACCGCCTACGACGCGTACGCCGATGTGCCCAACGTCGCCCGCTTCCGCGAACAGGCCGACGCCCTCTGCGAGTTCGTCACCACGGCCGCCCCCGACAAGGAGCAGAGCCGCGACCTCGACCTCCTCCTCGCCGTCGGCCAGCTGTTCGCCCTCGTCGTGCACGGCCAGCTGATCCTGGAGCAGGCGCGCCTGACCGGCCTCGACCAGGACGTGCTCGACGAACTCTTCTCGGTTCTCGTGCGTGACTTCTCCGCGCACGCCGTCGAACTGCACGGCAAGGACTCCGCCACCGCACAGCAGCAGAGCTGGGCGCTGGGCGCGGTGCGCCGCCCGGTCGTCGACGAGGCCCGCTCGGCGCGGGTGTGGGAGCGGGTCGAGGCACTGGCCGGGGAGTACGAGATGGCTCCGTAGCCCTCCCTGTTCAGAAGCCCCCGGTGTTCAGAAGCCCCCGGTCCGGATGTCGGGCCGGGGGCTTCTGACGTGCCGGCTCACCCCCGAGCGACGCAGTCCGGGCACAGCCCTCGATAGGTCACCTCGGCCTCGGAGACCGTGAAGCCGAAGCGTTCGGAGGGCGGTAGCTCGGCCAGCGGGTCGCCCGCGGGGTGGACATCCCGGATCGCGCCGCAGCCCGAGCAGACCAGGTGCTGGTGGGGGTGGTGGGCGTTCGGGTCGTACCGCTTCGCGCGGCCTGTCGACACCTCGATCACCTCGCCGAGGGTGACCAGTTCACCGAGGGTGTTGTAGACCGTGGCGCGGGAGATCTCCGGCAGTCGGGCGGTGGCGCGCGCGAGCACCTCGTCCGCGGTGAGGTGGACGTGTTCGCCGTCGAGCACCTCGGCGACCACCCGGCGCTGAGCGGTCATCCTCCAGCCTCGTCCGCGGAGCCGTTCCAGGAGATCGCTCATGCTTACCAGCCTAACTGTGCGTCGTCCGACGACTGAATTCGTACGGCCCCGTCTGTCGTATTGACTTGGACTTCGTCCATCGTAGGATCAGTTCCGGCCGACGGCCAAGGGACAGGGCAACAGCAGGGAACAGCACGTGACTTCAGGAGACGGGTCCGTTCGCCCCGGCATCCGGTGCGTTCGCCCCGACATCCAGTGCCCCGCTCGCGGAGAAACAGTCCGGCGAGCGGGTGGTCGTCCTCGGCCTGGAACCGATCCAGCTCCGCCTGGAACCGGCCCAGGACCCGGCTCTCCTGAAGAAGCCTGCCCATGTCGACCGCGGGCGTACCGTTCACGCCCGCGCCGGCCCTTGGGCGGTGACCACCGCGCCCTCGGCTTCTCGGCCGACCAGGCCCGTGCCGTCCCTGGGCGCCCCCGACTGATCTGCCGTTCGCAGTTCCTGAGCACCGTGATCCGCCCCGTCCGGAAGGATTCCCATGACTGACAACCATGACGCGATCGTCACCGACCCCGAGCCGGAAGAGACCGGCGGTTGCCCGGTCGCGCACGGTCGCGCGCCGCACCCGACCCAGGGCGGTGGAAACCGCCAGTGGTGGCCGGAGCGGCTCAACCTGAAGATCCTCGCCAAGAACCCCGCCGTGTCCAACCCTCTCGGCGAGGAGTTCGACTACGCCGAGGCGTTCAAGACCCTCGACCTGCCGTCCGTGAAACGGGACATCGCCGAGGTCCTCACCACCTCGCAGGACTGGTGGCCCGCCGACTTCGGCAACTACGGCCCGCTCATGATCCGCATGGCGTGGCACAGCGCGGGCACGTACCGCATCAGCGACGGCCGCGGCGGCGCCGGTGCCGGGCAGCAGCGCTTCGCCCCGCTCAACAGCTGGCCGGACAACGTCAGCCTCGACAAGGCCCGCCGGCTCCTCTGGCCGGTGAAGCAGAAGTACGGCCAGAGCCTGTCCTGGGCCGACCTCCTGGTCCTCACCGGCAATGTCGCCCTGGAGACGATGGGCTTCAAGACCTTCGGCTTCGCCGGCGGCCGCGCCGACGTCTGGGAGCCCGACGAGGACGTCTACTGGGGTCCCGAGACCACCTGGCTCGACGACGAGCGCTACACCGGCGACCGTGAGCTGGAGAACCCGCTGGGTGCCGTCCAGATGGGTCTCATCTACGTCAACCCCGAGGGCCCCAACGGCAATCCGGACCCGGTCGCCGCGGCCCGCGACATCCGCGAGACGTTCCGCCGCATGGCGATGAACGACGAGGAGACCGTCGCGCTCATCGCGGGCGGCCACACCTTCGGCAAGACCCACGGCGCGGGACCGAGCGAGGCCGTCGGGGACGACCCCGAGGCCGCGCCCATGGAGCAGCAGGGCTTCGGCTGGAAGAACTCCCACGGCACCGGCGTGGGCAAGGACGCGATCACCAGCGGTCTCGAGGTCATCTGGACCACCACGCCCGCCAAGTGGGGCCACGACTTCTTCAAGCACCTCTTCGAGTACGACTACGAGCTCACCCAGAGCCCGGCGGGTGCCCACCAGTGGGTGGCGACCAACGCGGAGGCGATCATCCCTGACGCCTTCGACGCGTCGAAGAAGCACCGCCCGCAGATGCTCACCACCGACCTGTCGCTGCGCTTCGACCCGGTCTACGAGCAGATCTCCCGCCGCTTCTACGAGAACCCGGACCAGTTCGCGGACGCGTTCGCCCGCGCCTGGTACAAGCTGACGCACCGTGACATGGGCCCGATCGTGCGCTACCTCGGCCCGGAGGTGCCCTCCGAGGTACTGCTGTGGCAGGACCCGCTGCCGGAGGCCGAGGGCGAGCCGGTCGACGCCTCCGACATCGCATCGCTCAAGGAGCAGATCCTCGGTTCGGACCTCACGACCGCGCAGCTCGTCTCGGCGGCCTGGGCCGCGGCGTCCTCCTTCCGCGGCAGCGACAAGCGCGGTGGCGCCAACGGCGGCCGTATCCGCCTGGAGCCGCAGCGCAGCTGGGAGGTCAACAACCCGGACGACCTCGCGCAGGTCCTTCGCACCCTCGAAGGCATCCAGTCGTCCTTCAACTCCGGCGCCAAGAAGGTCTCGCTGGCCGACCTGATCGTCCTCGGCGGCTCCGCCGCGGTGGAGAAGGCGGCCAAGGACGGCGGCGTCCAGGTCGCGGTGCCGTTCACACCGGGCCGTGTCGACGCCACGCAGGAGCAGACGGACGTCGAGTCGTTCGCCGCGCTCGAGCCGACCAACGACGGCTTCCGCAACTTCGCCGGCAAGGGCAACCGTCTGCCGGCCGAGTTCCTGCTGATCGACAAGGCGAACCTGCTGACCCTGAGCGCGCCCGAGCTGACGGTCCTCGTCGGTGGTCTGCGCGTCCTGGGCGCCAACCACGCCGGGTCGAAGCACGGCGTGTTCACCGACAAGCCGGGCACCCTGTCGAACGACTTCTTCGTCAACCTGCTCGACATGGGCACGACCTGGAAGTCGACGTCCGCGGCGCAGGACGAGTTCGAGGGCCGTGACGCGAACGGCGCGGTCAAGTGGACCGGCACCCGTGCCGACCTCGTCTTCGGCTCGAACTCCGAGCTGCGCGCGCTCGCCGAGGTCTACGCGAGCGATGACGCCAAGGAGAAGTTCGTGAAGGACTTCGTCGCGGCCTGGGACAAGGTCATGAACCTCGACCGGTTCGACCTCGTCTGAGTCCGACACCTCTGGACGCGGCGTCCGGGCCGCCCACGCGGGCCGGCCCGGACGCCGTTTCAGCTGTCGCCTTTGCTGTCCATGAGGCGCCGGGCGTCGACCGGAAGCCCCGTGACGAAGGAACGGTTCGCGGCGAGGCCCGTGGCGAGCGAGCGGGCTCCGTCGCCCGCGTCCGCCGCCCGGCCCAGGGAGTCCGCGTCACCGGGCGCCCGCTCGCCGAAGAGATCGGCCAGCATGCGCACGTCCCCGCCGCCGTGCCCGCCCTCTCCCGTGGGCACCTTCACCTCCCGGGGCTCCTCCCAGGAGCGGCGCACCAGGAGCTGGGTGCGCCCTGCCTCGTCCCCGACCGCCGCGCCGTGCAGGACGGCGCTCGCCCCGTCGGTCCGCACATCGGGCCGGGTCCAGGTGGACTCCTCCACGAGGAGTTCGACGCGCCCCTCGCTGCCGTTGAAGGCGATCCGATAGCCCTCCCAGGGCGCGTACGCGGTGAGGTGGTACGTGAGGGTCGCGCCGGAGGAGTAGCGCACGAGGACCGCCATGTCGTCCTCGATGCTCACCCCGGGCCCGAACACGTTCTGGTCGCGGTGGTAGCCGTCCTCCGCCTCCGCGTCCAGGTACAGGGCGCTGAGCACGGACGAGTCGGCGAGACGGATGGCGAAGGGGTCGCCATCGGCGGCGGTGGAGCCATGGGCGCGGGTGTAGTCGCGGGCCAGGCCACGCCGGTCGCCCGCCTCGTCGCCGTAGAAGAAGAGCCCGCCCTGCGCGTAGACGGTCTCCGGCTGCGCGCCCAGCCACCAGTTGACCAGGTCGAAGTGGTGCGTGGCCTTGTGCACCATCAGGCCGCCGGAGTTCGCCTTGTCGCGGTGCCAGCGGCGGAAGTAGTCGGCGCCGTGGCGCAGATCGAGCAGCCACTCGAAGTGCACCGAGCCGACCTCGCCGATCTCACCGTCCGCCAGGAGCTCGCGCACGGCCGAATGCACCGGGTTGTAGCGGTAGTTGAAGGCGACGCGGACCTCGCGGCCCGTGCGGCGCTGGGCGTCGAGGATGCGCCGGGCGCGCTCGGCGGTCGTGGTCATCGGCTTCTCGGTGACCACGTCGCAGCCCGCTTCGAGCGCCCGCACGATGTAGTGGTCGTGCAGGTGGTCGACCGTGCACACCACGACGAGATCGACGCGCTCGCGGCGCAGCATCTCCTCGAAGTCGTCCGCGGAGTACGTGGGTATGGGCGGGCGGCCGGGGTGGGCGGACGCAATCCAGCCGTTGTGGACGGCCATGCGGTGCGCGTTGACATCGCAGAAACCGGCCAGCTCGATCCGGTCCGCGTAGGGACCGGCGAGCGCCTCGGTGAAGAGCTGGGCGCGGGCGCCGAGTCCCACCACGGCACAGCGGCGACGGCGCGGGGCGGCGAAGGGCATGCGGGATTCCGTTCGGGGAGGTGGAGGGTGCGGGATGTCCGGATGCGGGGCGGCACGGGGGAGGCGGTGATCGCGCGGCAACCGTTGCAGGTGCGACCGCGCCGGGCAAGAGGGCCCGAACGAACGGGATGCGCCGCCGACTTGAGGGATCTCCACCGGCGCGGATGAAGATCCTGGTCGGCGCGGGGGTGGTGGGCGGCGTTCGGGCAACGTTCGCTGTCCACATATTGAGTCGATTCAGTTTTCGGCTCCGAGGTCTTGTCCTGACATTCCCGCGGTGCCTAGGGTCGGCCCCAGTGCAAGCGCTTTCTAAGCTCGTTCGAGGAGACCGTATGTCCTCCACCCCCACCCGTCTACGTGCCGCGGTCGTCGGCACCGGCGGCATCGTGACCGGCAGTCATCTGCCCGCCCTGCGGGCCCACTCCGACCGGATCGAGCTGAGAGCCGCCGTCGACGTCGACCCGGCCAGGCTCACCGCCTTCCGCGCGGAGGCCGAGGAGACGGGCATGGAAGACGTCGAGGGCTACGCGGACTTCGACGCGATGCTCGACGCGGTCCGCCCCGACCTGGTCCTGATCGGCACACCGCCCTCGCTGCACCGGGAGCAGACCGTGGCCGCCCTGAAGGCGGGCGCGTGGGTGCTGTGCGAGAAGCCGCTGTGTCTCTCGCTCGCCGAGTACGACGAGATCGCCGCCGCCGAGCAGGCATCGGGAACGTACGCCTCCGTGGTCTTCCAGCACCGCTACGGCTCGGGCGCCGTCCACGCCCGCGAACTGATCGCGGGCGGCGAGCTGGGCGCACCCCGGGTCGCGCACTGCCAGACCACCTGGCACCGGGACAGCGCCTACTACGCGGTGCCGTGGCGCGGCCGGTGGGAGAGCGAGGGCGGCGGCCCCACCATGGGGCACGGCATCCACCAGTTCGACCTGCTCCTGCACCTGCTCGGCGACTGGACCGAGATCCGCGCCATGGCGGCCCGCCTCGTCCACGACACCGAGAGCGAGGACGTCTCGACCGCCCTGGTGCGGTTCGAGAACGGCGCGCTCGCCACCGTCGTCAACAGCGTCCTGTCCCCGGACGAGGTCAGCCGCATCCGCGTCGACTGCGCCGACGCGACCGTCGAACTCACCCACCTGTACGGGCACTCCAACGACGACTGGGTCTACACCCCGGCCCCGCACGTCGACGCCGAGCGCGCCGACGCCTGGCGCACGCCCGCCGCCGACGTACCCAGCTCGCACGCCGCCCAGCTCGGTGCCCTCCTCGACGCGTACGAGCAGGGCGTACGGCCGCCGGGCAGCGGCTCCGACGCCCGCCGCACCCTCGAATTCGCCGCCGCGCTCTACAAGTCGGCGTTCACCGGACAGCCGGTGCTCGCGGGCGAGATCGCCGCCGGTGACCCCTACTACCCGGCCATGCACGGCGGCCACCCCGACTGGAGCCCCAAGCGATGACGATTCAGGTCACCCACACCCACGGCGAGCGGATCACGGTCAAGGCCGGTGGCGTCGAGCTGCTCAGCTACGTCTACGCGCCGGACCCGGACCCCTTCGAGGCCCGCAAGCCCTACATCCACCCGCTGCGCACCCTGGCCGGACACCAGGTCTCCGGATACCGCCCGAACGACCACCGCTGGCACAAGGGCCTCCAGATGACCGCCAGTCATCTGTCGGGGCAGAACTTCTGGGGCGGCAACTGCTATGTCCACGGCGAGGGTTATCTGCGCCTGCCGGAGCGGGTCGGTTCCATGCGCCACGACGGCTTCTCCGCCCTGGACGTCGAGGACGACCGACTCAGCCTCGTCGAAGAGCTCACCTGGATCGAGAACGGCGGCCGGGAATGGGCCAGGGAAGAGCGCGGCATCACCGTCCACTCCGTCGACGAGCAGGCCGGATCATGGGCCCTGGATTGGTCGATCCGTCTGACCAACGTCCGTGACGAACCCCTGCGCTTCGGCTCGCCGACCACAGCGGGACGCGACATGGCCGGATACACGGGCCTGCAGTGGCGCGGGCCGCGCGACTTCACCGGCGGTGACGCCTTCGGCCCCGACGACGAGAAGGACGCGGCGCAGCTGATGGGCACCCAGGGGCCCTGGCTCGCCTTCACCGCCGAGCACGACGACGTCGACGCACACTCCACCCTCGTCTTCGCGCACGCCCCCGAGAACCTCGACGCGTCGAGCGCGATCCACGACTCGCACTGGTTCGTGCGCTCCGAACCCATCCCGACCGTCGCCTTCTCCTGGGCGTTCTTCGACGAGTTCGCGCTGCCGCCCGGCGCCTCCTTCACCTACCGCTACCGCGTCGTGGTCGCCGACGGCGCCTGGGACCGCGACCGCGTCGCCACCCACCTGAAGGGCCTGTCATGGTGAGCCTTCCGCACCCCCTGCCCGGAGCCGTCGGCCTCTCGCACCTGAGCGCCTATGACTGGGAGGCCGCCGACGGCGTGTGCGGCGGCAGCCCGCATCTGCACCTCGTGTGCACCGAGGCCTACGTCGTCACCGGTGGCCGCGGCGCCGTCCAGACGCTCAGCCCCGACGGCTACCGCGAGGTCCCCCTGGAAGCGGGTTCGGTCGCGTGGTTCACCCCCGGCACCGTGCACCGCATGGTCCAGGGCGGTGACCTGCGGATCACGGTCCTGATGCAGAACAGCGGCCTGCCCGAGGCCGGGGACGCCGTCTTCACCTTCCCGCCCGACGTGCTCGCCGACCCCGAGCGGTACGCCGCCACGGCGAAGCTCCCCGCGAAGGAAGGGCCGGAGGCGGAAGCCGCCGCACGCAAGCGCCGCGACCTGGCCGTCGAGGGCTATCTGCCGCTGCGAGAGGCGCTCGAAGCCGGGGACAACGGCCCCTACCTGGAGTTCCAGCAGGCCGCGGCCCGGCTCGTGCGGGACAAGGTCCCCACCTGGCGCGAACTGTGGCGGGCCGGCGCCCTCGCCACCGCCGAGCGCACCGGCGCGCAGCTCGACGCGCTGGAGGCCGGCAGCCCCGACCACCTCGCGGGATCGGGCTCGTACGACAGCCGCCCCTCCCGCATCGGCGGCTACGGCATGTGCGGGCGCCGCGACGAATACGAACTGCCGGGCACCACGCTCCCGTACCACGGCGCATAGCTGCAGCCTTCACCAGACAAGCCCGTCAAGGAACCAGAGAGGAGAGGTGTCTTCGGCATGCCCGGAAACAGGACGAAGTGGTCCTGCGCGACGGTCGCGGTGCTCACGCTCAGCGTGCTGCTCACCGGCTGCGGCGGCTCGGACGAATCGAGCGGCGGCGGCAGGACCGTTCTGCGCTACACCTGGTGGGGCAACCCCGACCGGGCGGCCCGTACTCAGGAAGCCGTCGCGCTGTTCGAGAAGGAGCACCCCGGGGTCACGGTGCAGACCTCGTTCGCCGGCTACGAGGCGTACAAGCAGAAGCTCGCCACCCAGGCCGCGGGCGGCGACGCGCCCGACGTGATGCAGCTCGACTACCGGCAGATCGACCAGTACGCGTCCGGCGGCATCCTGCTCGACCTGGGGAAGCAGAAGAAGGCCCTGCGCACGGACGCGATCGACTCCGGCCTCCTCGCCACCGGCGTCGTGGACGGCACCCAGTACGCGATCCCGCAGGGGCGCGGCACCGAGGCCGTCGTGTACGACGCCGAGCAGTGGAAGGCGGCAGGGGTGGCGCTCCCGCGCAAGGGCTGGACCTGGGACGAATGGGCCGACGCCATGCGGGAGTTGGCGAAGAAGGCAGGCAAGCCCGGCTCCATCGACCCCGGACAGAGCGAGGACTGCTTCGAGGTGTGGCTGCGCGGCCAGGGCAAGTCGCTGTACACGAAGGACCGCGACCTCGGCTTCACGGCCGACGACCTCACCCGCTGGTGGACCTTCACCGACAAGCTGCGGCGCGCGGGCGCGGTGTCGTCCGCCGAGCAGACCACGCAGCTCGACGGGTCGGTGGAGAACCAGCCGCTGGCCCGCGGCAAGGCGGTCGCCGACTTCAACTGGGACGCGCCCTCCAGCGGATTCACGGCGATCGTGGGCGAAGGCCTGACCCTCGCCCCGATGCCCTCGGGCTCGGACGGGACGCCCGGCCAGTACTTCAAGCCCTCGATGTTCATGGGCGCGGCGGCCACCACCGAACACCCTGAGGAATCCGCCGAGTTCATCGACTTCATGATCAATGACGAGAAGGCGGCGGCGATCCTCGGCGCCTCCCGCGGCATCCCCGTCAACGAGCCGATCCGAGACGACATCGGCCCCCAGCTCAAGGACTTCGACAAGGTCGTCGCCGACTACCAGGACTCCGTCGACGGCAGCCTCAGGACACCGCCGAAGGCCCCGCCCAGCGGCGACACCTCCCTGCAGACCACCTTCCAGCGCGACTACGACCAGGTGTCGTTCGAGCAGATGACACCCCGCGAGGCCGCGGAGGACTTCATCACCGAGGCGAAGGCGGAGCTGAGGTCATGACCACCACCGACATCCCCGCGAAGCCCGCGCGCGCCAAGAGCCCCGCGCCACCGCGGCAGCAGCGCGGCAGGATCCGACGCGAGGGCGCAGCCTGGGTGTTCCTCTCGCCCTGGGTGCTCGGAGCCGTCGTCCTGACGCTGCTCCCGATGGCCGTCTCGCTGTATCTCTCCTTCACCGACTACGACCTGTTCAACGCCCCGCGCTGGGTGGGCCTTCGCAACTACGTCCAGATGTTCACCGAGGACCCGCGCTACTGGCGCTCGGTCGGCGCGACCCTGATGTACGTCGTGATCGCCGTGCCCCTGCAACTGGCGCTCGCCCTCGCCGTCGCGCTCGCCCTGAAGTCCATGAAGCGCGGCAAGTCCTTCTACCGGTCGGCCTTCTACGCCCCTTCGCTGCTCGGCGCCTCCATGTCGATCGCCCTGGTGTGGCGGGCGGTCTTCAACGACGGCGGCACCGTCGACAACCTCCTGTCCGACATCGGCATCCACACCGGCGGCTGGGTCAACAAGCCCGGCTGGGCACTGCTGGCCGTGGCCCTGCTGACGGTCTGGCAGTTCGGAGCCCCCATGGTGATCTTCCTTGCGGGTCTCCAGCAGATCCCCGTCGAGCTCTACGAAGCGGCGTCGGTGGACGGGGCGAGCCGCAAGCGGCAGTTCATCTCCATCACGCTGCCGATGCTGTCACCAGTGCTCTTCTTCAACCTGGTGCTCCAGACCATCCAGGCCTTCCAGGTCTTCACCCCCGCCTTCGCGGTCAGCGGCGGCAAGGGCGGCCCCGCCGACTCCACCCTCTTCTACACGCTCTACCTCTACGACCGTGGCTTCGTCGCCTCCCACATGGGCTACGCCTCCGCCATGGCCTGGGTCCTGCTGCTCGCCATCGGAGCCGTGACCGCGGTGCTCTTCCGCACCTCGCGCTCCTGGGTCTTCTACGCGAACGAGGGGGAGCGATGACCACCACCGCAACCACCGTGGGCCGTCGGTCCTTTCCCTGGCGCCGGGTGGCGCTGCACGCCGGATGCCTGGCCGCGCTCCTGGTGATGCTGTACCCGCTGGCCTGGCTCGTCGCCACCTCGCTCAAGCCCGCCGACGAGGTGATCGCGAGCCTGAACCTGCTGCCGAGCAAGCTGGAGTGGTCGAACTACTCGACCGCCCTCGACGGCGTGGACGACGTGTCCGTCGGACGACTGCTCTCCAACTCCCTGCTGATCGCGGGCGGCGCGGTCATCGGCAACGTACTGAGCTGCTCGCTCGCGGCCTACGCCTTCGCCCGGCTGCGGTTCCGCTTCCGCGGCCCGCTGTTCGCCTTCATGATCGCGACGATCATGCTGCCGCACCACGCGGTCCTGATCCCGCAGTACATCATCTTCAACCAGCTCGGCATGGTGAACACCTACTGGCCGCTGATCCTGCCGAAGTTCCTCGCCACCGAGGCCTTCTTCGTCTTCCTCATCGTGCAGTTCATGCGCGGTCTGCCGCGTGAGCTGGAGGAAGCCGCCAGGATCGACGGCTGCGGCCCGTTCCGGAGCTTCTTCCTGGTCGTCCTGCCGCTCACCAGGCCCGCGCTGATCACCACCGCGATCTTCACCTTCATCTGGACCTGGAACGACTTCTTCACCCAGCTGATCTATCTCTTCTCGCCGGAGAAGTTCACCCTGACACTGGCGCTGCGGTCGTTCGTGGATGCCTCCAGCCAGTCGGCGTTCGGCCCGATGTTCGCCATGTCGGTGATCGCGCTCCTGCCGATCGTGCTGTTCTTCCTCGCCTTCCAGCGCTTCCTGGTCGAGGGCATGGCCAACTCCGGGGTCAAGGGATGAGCGCGCGGACCCGCGAGCCGGGCGTGATCTTCGGGCCGCGGATGACCTTGTTCGCGGATGTGCTGGCCCTGGGCGTGGTCACGGCGCTCGCCTGTCTGCCCCTGATCACCGCTCCGGCGGCGCTCTCCACCGCCTGCGCGGTCGTGCGCGGCACGGGGGATGGTCAACCCACCACGGCCAGGCGGTACTTGGTGCTGCTGCGGCAGAGGTTCCGTGCCGGTGACCTCGCCGCGGGGGCGGTCGTGCTCGCCGGGGTGCTGCTGTTCGCCGCCGATCTGGCCCTGGCCGGGGTGGGGTTGCCGGGGGCCCGCGTCTTCGCCGTGACGGCCGCGGCGATCGGAGCGTGCGCCGTGGTCGTGGGGCTGCGCGCCTGTGCCCGCCCCGAAGCGCTCGGCGACTGGCGTGCCGCGGTGCGCGGCGCCGCCGGTGACGCGGCGCGGGACGTGGGCGGCAGCCTCCTGGTCCTGCTCGCCCTGGCGGCGGCCGTGCTGTGCGCCTGGATGATGCTGCCGCTCGCGTTCCTCGTGCCCGGGCCGCTGGCCCTGGCGCTCACCGCCATCGACGTACGCCACCACGTACGCATGCCCCATGGGGAGACAGCGTGATCGCTCGCAGGACCTTCCTCGCCACCTCCGCCACGGCCACGGCCGCGGGGATCTCCGGCCGCACGGCGGCTGCGGCGGACGGTGGCCGACCCGAACAGCCCCCGCAGGATCCTCGACTCGCTGCGTCTTGCCCCGCAGTTCTTCTCGCTCGGGCCCTTCCGGTCCGAGGGGCTTGAGCGGCGGGGCGACGCGTGGCGGCTGCACGCGGAGGTCCGCGCGGCGTTCCACCAGCCGCTGCCGCGCCGCCACCGGCGCAAGGACGGGCTCTACCCGCTCACCGACGACGGGCGCTTCTGGTCGGCGATGGACTTCCCGCACCGGCCGGGGGAGTACCGGACCCTGCGCACCGAGATCCTGGTGCGCGAGACGGACGGCGGCGGCTGGGAGCTGTCCTTCGACGTGTCCGAGGCCGCTGTGCCGCTGGCCCTTGAGCTGTGCTTCCGGCGGGGCGGGGAGCTGTCGGGCGACGGCCTGGAGCCGGTCGCCGGATCCGACGACACCTACCAGCTCGTCAGCGGCGAGGCCACCTACACCGTCGGCGACGACCGGATCACCTTCGGCCCCGGCAACGGAAAGGGCGGCAAGCAGCCGCCCGTGGTCGAGCCGGGGGAGCGCTACACCTGGATGAACGGCTCCCTCACCCCGGACGGCATCCGGGTCCTGATCACCGGACGTTCGCCGCTGACGTATCGGATGACGCTGCGCTGACCTCGTCCTCGTGGACCTCCGGGCGACGGGCGAAGAAGACGAGCTCCCTGCCCGGCCGGTCCGGGGCGTCGCGAACCTCGTCCACCACGTAGCCGTGCGCGGTCAAGGAGGCGGTCACTTCGTCGCGTTCGCGGAAGCGCAGGGTCGAGTCGGAGGTGAGGGTCTCGCCCGTCTCGGTCAAGACGACCGTGCTGCGGAAGGTCACCAGCGGCCAGGTGACGTCGGTGACGTCCAGCCAGGTCTCGACGTCGCCGACGCCTTCGACGGCGACCGTGCGGTGGGTCGCGGCGCGATTCCACTCCTCCCACGCCCGCCTGGCCGGGTCGCGGGTCTCGAAGACGAGGTGGCCGCCGGGCCGCAGCGCGGCGTGGATTCCGCGCAGGGTGCCCTCCCATGTCTCCGGGTCCGCGATCGCCTGGGCCACGTTGGCGGTCATGGTGGCCAGGTCCACCCGCATCGCGGGGAGCACGGTCGCGTCGCCGTGGATCCACCGCACGCGTTCGCTGCCGGGCTTGGACCGCGCGACGTCGAGCGATGCGGCGGCCGGTTCGACGCCGGTCACCCGCAGTCCGCGGTCGGACAGGAGCAGCGCGAACGTGCCCGTGCCGCACCCCACGTCAAGTACATGATACGCCGTCAGTTCCGCTGCCACGGCGGCGTATACGTCCAGATCGCCGCGGTCCGCGTCGAGCGGATCGTAGAGCGCCGCAAGCCTCGGGTTCTCGTACGCCTCGTCTGCCACGCCTGGGAGGCTAACAACGGAAGCGGCGGTGGCGGCACTCCTTTGTGCCTCCACCGCCGCTTCCGCCGTGATCTATCGGCCGACGGTCAACTCCTGGATGCCCGCGGGCTTCTTCGCGTCCTTCGAGGTGAACGTCACCCGGATGTAGCGGGCCGTGCCCGCGTCCGGTGCGGCGGTCTCCCAGTGCTTCCAGTGCTTTCCGTCGAGCGAGGTCTGCACGGTGTGCTTCGTCGGCTTCACGTCCGTCCAGTGCGGGGTGATCTTCGAGATCCGGGAGGCCTTGCCGAGGTCCGCGGTGAGTCCCGCGCGGGCGGTGTCGGGAACCCAGGCGGTGGCGGTGTTGCCGTCGAGTGCGGCCTTCGCGTACTGGCCGGGCTGCTCCGAAGTCGCCTTCGCCGTACGGCACCTGGCGAGGTTGTCGGTGGGCTCGAGGTCCGGGCGGCGGGTCTTGATGTGCGCGGGCGCGCCCTGGCTGACGACCTGCTTGCCCTGCGGCGTCTCGATCTCGAAAGGCTCTCCGTGGGTGAGGCGCACGGTGGTCTCGTGGGCCCCGATGGCGATGTCGTACGTACGGCCCTGCCAGTGCAGGCCGTCGAGCTTCACGCCCTGGGACAGCTGCGGCGGCAGCATCGGGTCGAGGCGCACGCTGTTCTCACGCATCCGCTGCCCGGTCAGGCCGTTGGTGAAGACCTGGAGGAAGCCGCCCTGGCCGGTCGTGAAGTTCTGTGCCGGGGATCCCGACAGGGGGTCCGAGGCCCCCGCCTTGTCGCCGCGCGCCTCGGAGAACAGGTCGAACGGGCCGCGTACGAAGGGCCGGATGGAACGCTCCAGGTAGGTGTACGCGGAGCAGCCGGGTTCACCGATGGCGGCAGCGTCGATGGCGTGCACCGAGTCGGTCATCGCGGGGCCGTCGGGGTCGGTGCGGGCCGCGTAGTAGTCGAGGGTGTTGATGGCGGCCTGCTTCGACATCGGCCACTCCAGCGGGTACATGAGCAGCACGGTGTCCGCCTGCTTGATCACAGAGCCCTTGTAGCCGTCGTACTGCTGGAAGACCTGCTTCTTCTTGTCGTAGGGGATGCGCAGCTTGTCGGCGACGGTGTGCCAGCTCGCGGGGGCGTCCTCGCCGAGGATCTTCGCGGTGCGGGCGGCGGTGCGCAGGGTGGTGGCGGCGCCCGCGTTGGTGAAGACGCCGTCGTCGACGCCGTTGCTGTACTCGTCGGGCCCTGCGACGTCCTTGATGGAGTAGCTGCCGTCGGCGTTGCGGGTTGCGCGGTCGGCCCAGAACTCGGCGATTCCCTTGATCACCGGCCAGCCGCGGGTGCGCAGCCAGTGGGTGTCCTTGGTCGCGAGGTAGTACTGCCAGGCCGCCAGGGCGACGTCGCTCTGCAGGTGGTTCTGGGTGCGGCAGTGCGGCGGATCCACGCTGTGGCACTCGGACTTGAGGTCGCCCTTGCTCGCGCTGGTCCAGGGGTAGAAGAGACCGGGGTGGCCGAGCTTCTCGGCGTTGGCACGGGCGCCGGCCCGGGTGCGGTAGCGGTAGTCCACGACGGACTTGGCGAGATCGGGGTGGGCGGCGAGCAGCGCCGGGTACATCCAGGTCTCCGCGTCCCAGAAGACGAGGCCGGCGTAGTTGTCGCTGCTCAGGCCGGTGGGGGAGATGCTGTTGGTCGCGCCCGTGCGGGTACTGGAAAGCAGTCCGTACTGGGCGGACCGCACCCACGACTGGAACTCGCCCCGTCCCCGCACCTCGATGTCGCTGCGCCACAGCTTGCGCCAGGCGGCGGTGTGGCCGCTGAACAACGCGTCCCAGCCACGCCCTGCCGCATCCTGCGAGGCCGCGACGGCGTCGCGCTCGGGGGCGCGGGAGGTCAGTGCGGTGTCGACGCCCACGTACTTGGTGACCTCGTAGGTCCGGCCGGAGCGGACTGGGACACCGACGGACTGATGGGCGCTCAACTTGCGGGCGCCGGCTGAGGTTTGTTCATTTCCTGTACGCACGCCCTGCCCCGCGCGCAGCGTCGACGCGACCGCGCCTTCGGTCTTCGTGCCGTCCGTGCGGAACCCCACGGCCATGGTCTGCCCTCCGGAGCGGGCGCCGCCGCCGGTGGGTGTCATGCGCCGGGCGCCGCGGCCGTCGATGCGGTCGGTGACCTTCGCGCTGCCGTTCCAGTGCGGGGTCATGCGAAGGCGTACGGCGCCGACGTGGGGGTTGTCGCGGTCCGCGAGGACGTCGTAGGCGAGGTCGGTGGCCCGCCCGTCGGCGGCCGTCCAGGTGAGCTCGGTCCGCACCAGGCCGCGGCGCAGGTCGAGGCTCTGCCGGTAGTGCGAGATCCGGGAGGCGGGCGTCGCGGAGGTGAACGTCTCGGACGCGGGTCCGCCGGTGGACACCGTGAGGGGGGTCCACGTGGGGATGGCCGCGGCGACCTGGCGGTTCTCGGTGGTGTCCTTGTTGTGGCCGTAGAGCCCGGAGACGAAGGAACCGTCGTAGCGCGGGGTGAACAGCGGCCATCCGGTCTTGGCGTCGGACGCTGCGTAGCCGGTTCCGTTGGGCGGGACGCGCTGGCCGAGATAGCCGTTGCCGACGAAGGCGTGGTAGGTGTCCTTCGCGTCGATGCGGGTCGACGTCAGCGTCCAGTCGTCATGGGGTGAAGGCGCGGGCGTCGTCGGCTCTTCGGTTCTCGGGGTCGCGATGTCGGCCGCCGCGGTGGGGGGAACGGCCGCGGCGAGCACACCCACGAGGAAGGGTGCGATGAACCGGGCCGTGCGGGGGAGGGACCTCATTGTGCTCCGTTGCGGGGTCGCCGGGGAAGGTCAGGCGACCATAAAGATGTGAACAGTCCGCGTCAACGAATCGCGCAATGTGTTGAAGAATCAAACGAACCCGCGAGTAGGTCCACCCGTCTACTCCTTGGCGCCGTGCGCCCACAATGAGCGCACATGCCCGAGATGGCGGGTCATGCACTGCTCCGCGCCCTCGGCGTCGCCCGCCACCATCAGGTCCAAGAGCTCGATGTGCTCCTGGGCCGACGGGATCAGCCGGCCGCGCTCGTCGAGCGCCGTCAGTCCGTAAAGGCGGGAGCGCTTGCGCAGGTCGCCGACGGTCTCGACGAGCCGGTCGTTGCCGCCGAGTGCGAGCAGGGAGAGGTGGAACCGCCGGTCGGCCTCGAGGTAGCCGATGAGGTCGTGGTCGCGGGCCGCGCGCACGATCTCATCGGCCACGGGGCGCAGCCGCTCCAGGTCCGCGCGGGTCGCGGAGCGGGTGATGCGGCCGACCATGGGGACCTCGATGAGCGTGCGGATCTCGGTGTACTGGTCGAGATCGCGTTCATTGACCTCGGTGACCCGGAAGCCCTTGTTGCGGACCGGCTCCACCAGGCCCTCGCGGGCCAGGTCGAGCATCGCCTCGCGCACGGGCGTCGCGGAGATCCCGAAGTCCTCGGCGAGAACGGGCGCCGAGTAGACCTCGCCGGGCCTGAGTTCGCCGGATATCAGCGCGGCCCGCAGATGGTGGGCGACCTGATCGCGCAGCCGCTCCCGGGGAGTGACGAGGGTGCGCTGTGGGAGGTGGCCCATGGTGGTGATCCCTTCGTGGCCCCGCAGGTCGTGGCCCGCGCGCCCGCCCCGAGTGGTTCACCAGCGTACAAGGTCACGTTGTTCCATCCCCGGCGTCCGGTGTGCCTGAGTGGAGCGCACGAGCTGGGTGAACGGGCGGGTGCCGCAGGGGACTTGGGACGCATCCCGGTGCCTGAGGGGTTGTCAGTACCATTTCACATTACTACGTTACGCATCACATGGCGCAGGCCCTCCCTCCTCAAGTGCCGCTGAACGCATGGCAGTTGATGTCGGAGGTCCCGGAAGTGCCTTCGCGCCATCACGCACGCACTGCTTGCCTCACCTCCCACACACCAGGAGCCTGTCGTGCACCAACCCAGAACCCTGCGCAGATCCGTGGTCGCCGCGGCGATATCCGTGACGCTGTGCGCCACTGCCGCGCCGATCGCCGGCGCGGACGCCGCCACTCCCGACCCGCGCCCGGCCGCCGCCTCACCCGCCGCGTCGGGACCCGAGGCGCCGAGCCCGTCCGACCGGGTCGACCGCCGAGGCAGCGCGCCGAAGTCCGCCACCTGGAAGCTTCCGGCCCCGGGCGCGCTCACCGACGGCCGTGTGCCCGGCCCGCGTACGAAGAAGGCGAAGGCCACGGCCGACGTGCCCCGCGCCACCGTCGGCAAGAAGTCGGTGCCGTGCACCCTCGACGGCGTCACCGGCCTGTCGCCCGCGCAGTTCGTCGACTTCCTCGCCGACCCGGCCGTGACCGCCGACGGCTGTCTGCGCGGACTCGTCTGGACCTGGGACCAGCGCCTCGCCCCGGTCATGTCGCGCGCACACATCCAGGCCGTCTCCCGGCGCGCCACCCAGCTCGCCGCATCCCATGACGGCACCAACGGCAGTCACCTGCTGGAGATGTTCACGTACCTGCACGCGGTCTCCTACCAGGCCTTCTCGCACGACGAGGTCGACATCGGCGACCCGGCGACCCTGGCCGCCATGCGCGGGGCCGTGGACGCCTTCGGGACGGCCGCCCGCGCCTTCGACGTCACGCGCTCCAACGCCGAGACACTCCGTGAGGCACTGACTGCGGCCAGCGCGACAGGGCTGCGCCAGCATCAACTTCCGCTCGTCAAGCGGGTCCTGGCGACGATGGACGCCGCCCACCCCGACACCGCCCAGGACGCTTCCTGGGGCGGCGCCGCCCTCTCGGCACTCAGCCTGAACTACCTCGGCGTCTACCCCGGCAACCAGGACGCCGCCTTCCGTGCCGCGGTGGCGGCCGACGCTTCCTATCGCGCCGCCTTCAAGGTGTTCGGCGGGTACGTCCACCTCAAGGGCAGGACCAACGCCTGGGTGGTGCGCGACGCGGTGAGCGAGTACGGCCGGTTCGGCCAGATCGACGCCCTGCGTGCCGAGATCGTCGCCGGGCTCGGCCCGCTCCTCGACACCACCGCCCGTAACTTCGGTGACGGCAGCGCGCCGTGGGCGAAGGTCGTCACCTGGCTCATCGAGTTCGACGCCTGCAAGCCGTACAAGGTGTGCAGGGACGACATCGAGCGCCGCCTCTTCCCGCAGACCTACGCGTACGACGAGGGAGGAATGAAGGTCCGCACCGCCCTCGACCGCGACACCGTCGACCAGCTCTACTACGCGAGCAAGCAGGTCAAGGCCCAGTTCCACCGCGTCGTCGGCACCCAGGAGCCGCTCGGCGGCGACCCCAACACCACCCTGAACACCGTCCTGTACGCCTCGCGCGCCGACTACGAGAACTTCCACCCGCTCCTGACCGGCATGGGCACCGACAACGGCGGGGTCTACATCGAGAGGGGAGCGACCTTCTACACCTACCAGCGGCGCGTGCCCCAGGACTCCTCGCTGACGCTCGAGGAGCTGTTCCGTCACGAGTACACGCACTACCTCAACGGCCGCTGGGCGGTGCCCGGATTCTTCGGTGAGGGGCCGTGGTACGAGGGCGACCGGACGACCGCGATGGACGAGGGCACCGCGGAGTTCTTCGACGGCGCCACGCGCGACGACGGCATCAAGGTCCGCAAGTCGCTGATCCAGGGCATCATCGACGACACCGCGAACGGCGGCCCGCGCATGAGCGTGGACCAGCTGCTGCACGCCACCTACGACGGGGACGGCTTCCGCTTCTACGACTACGCGGGCGCGTTCTTCGAGTTCCTGTGGACCGAACGACCCGCGCTGATCAAGGAGATGTACCGCCACCTGCGCTCAGACGACCCGGGAGCCTTCGACGCCTGGCGCGACCGCCTCGGCCGTGACACCGGGCTCCAGAGCGCCTACGACGCCTTCCTCGACAAGCAGATCGCGCACGTCGACGACCTGTTCGTCCCCGACACCCAGTACGTCCCCGTCGGGCAGCTGCGCGACAGCACGGCCGACCAGGTCCGCACCTCGTTCACCGCGACGACCGGCATCACGCCCGACTGCCGCTCCACCAGTGCCCCCGCGCGCCCGCGGTTCGTGTGCACCGGACGGATCACCGCGAACCTCGGCGACGCGGCCGACCCGGACCTCGTCTTCAAGGACATGTCCGAGACCGTCGACGCCTTCATCCTCGACCGGGCGGCGGGCGGCGACAACAACCTCACCGACATGAACTGCGCCTTCGGAGAGGTGGACATCTGGACCGACGGGCGCGCCGGTACAGCGGACTACTCCTGCGAGGGTCCCCTGCGCGGCTGAGGGTCCCCTGAGCGGCTGACGCGGCCCACGTTCCCGCGACACCGGTGATTTCGCCGATGTCGACACCCTGTCAGTACCGCCACGGTGGGGACCGCCAACGAATACGGCGGTCTCCACCGGGGCGTATCTCCTTCCTCCCGCGTGGTCCGCCACGATCGAGAGGACCCCTCCGTGCGCCTGCACGTCTTCTCCCGCCCCGTGGTGCGGGCCGCTCTGGCCGCCGCGGTCGCCACCGCAGGACTCCTGGGCACCGGCCTCGCGCCCGGCGCCCAGGCCGCCGCCGACAATCCCTACGAACGCGGCCCCGAACCGTCCGTCTCCAGCATCGAGGCCTCGCGCGGCTCCTACGCCGTCTCGCAGACCAACGTCTCGTCGCTGAGCGTGTCCGGCTTCGGCGGCGGCACCGTCTACTACCCGACGTCCACCGCCGACGGCACCTTCGGCGCGGTCGTCATCTCCCCGGGCTTCACCGCCTACCAGTCGAGCATCGCCTGGCTGGGCCCGCGGCTCGCCTCGCAGGGCTTCGTGGTCTTCACCATCGACACCCTCACCACGCTCGACCAGCCCTCCAGCCGGGGGCGCCAACTCCTCTCCGCCCTTGACTACTTGACCAAGACGAGCTCGGTGCGGAGCCGGATCGACGCCTCCCGGCTCGGCGTGATGGGGCACTCCATGGGCGGCGGAGGAACCCTGGAAGCCGCCAAGAGCCGTACCTCGCTGAAGGCGGCGATCCCGCTGACCGGCTGGAACACCGACACGACCTGGCCCGAGCTGCGGACCCCGACGCTCGTCGTCGGCGCCGACGGCGACACCGTAGCCCCTGTCGCGAGCCACTCCGAGCCGTTCTACCGGTCGCTGCCCAGCTCCCTGGACAAGGCGTACCTGGAGCTCAACGGCGCCACCCACTTCACACCGAACTCGTCCAACACGACGATCGCGAAGTACAGCATTTCCTGGCTGAAGCGGTTCATCGACAACGACACCCGCTACGAGCAGTTCCTCTGCCCGCTGCCGCAGCCGAGCCTGACGATCGAGGAGTACCGGGGCAACTGCCCACACACCTCCTGATCCTGACGACCCGTCATGGGGGCCCGTCGTCCGTCGCCGGTCAGCCGGCGGCGGACGACGTGTGTCGTCCCGGGGCCCCGGCATTGTGCCCGCGCACACCCGGAAGCGGCGACCGTTGGGGGCGTGCCCAGCCGTGCGGACGCGGGGCTTCCGGGCCGTGTTACGCGAAAGTAACGTGCGGGCGTGACCCCTTCGACGACCGTACCCGGCACGCTCAGGCCCCCCGAGCTCCACGGCCGCCGCGAGGAAATCGCCGCCGTGGACGCCCTGGTGGGGCGATTACGGACCGGGCGGGGCGGCGTGCTCGTCCTGACCGCGCCGCCGGGCCTCGGCCGCACCGCGCTCGTGGAGCACGCGCGGGACACCTGCGCGCCAGGCATCCCGTCGGTCCAGCTGACCGTGCCGACGGCGCTGCCGCGGCAGGGCCCGCTGCTCGTCTGCGTCGACGACGCGCACACCTGGCCCTCGGCAGCCAGGTCCGCCCTCTTGGCGGACCTGCGCCTCCTGCCCGCCGAGAGACCCGTGGCCGTACTGCTCACCCTCGCCGAACACCGTGCAGGGTCAGGTGAGTTGAGCGGACTGGCCACTCTGCACCTGGGGCCACTCGACGACAGCGCGGCCGCCGCGCTGCTCGACCGGCTCACCTGCGGCTCGGCGGACCCGGTCGTCGCCGCCTGGCTGATCCGCGAGGCCGCGGGCAATCCGCGCCTGCTCCGCGCGCTCGTCGCGGCCCTCACCCCCGGCCAACTGGCCGGACGTACCCCGCTGCCCGACCCCCTGCCCGGCGGAGAAGATCTCCTCGACGACTACGCCGCCCGCATCGCCGTACTGCCCGCCGACGCCCGCGCCCTGCTGCTGCTCGCCGCCGCGGCCGGTGAGCACGAACCCGACGGTGCGGGCGCGGACCTCGCCCTGCTGGTGCGGGCCGGCGCCGCCCCCTCGGGACTCGCACCCGCCGAAGCCGCAGGCGTGGTCGTCGGAGCGGGCGGGCGCGTCCACTTCACCCACCCGCTCCTGCGCCGAGCCGTGCTGCGCCGTGCCCCGCTCGCCCGCCGCAGAGCCGCCCACGCCCGCCTCGCCGCCGTCTGCCGCGACCCCCTCTCCTGCCTGGTCCAACTGGCCTGCGCGGCAGGGGATCACGACGCCCCGCTCGCCGGAGCCCTCGCCGCGGCGGCGACCGAACCGCGCCCGCACGCCGAGCGTTCCGCCGCCCTGGCCCGCGCCGCCGCGCTCACCGCCGACACGACGCTGCGCACCGACCGGCTCGCCGCCGCGGCGGAAGCGTCCCGGCTCGCAGGCGACCCCGTGCGGGCCCGCGCCCTGCTGGCCCGCACCGCAGGCGCCCCCGCCCACGGAGGCGTCCACCGGGTGCGCGGACTGCTGTCCCTCGCCGACGGTCCCGCCGCCGACGCCCGGGAGGAGCTGCTGACCGCCGCCCTGCTGCTCCCGCCCGAACCGGCCCGCCACGCACTGATCGGCGCGGCGGAGGCGGCCTGGGCGATGGGCGACGCGGCGGCCTACCGTGAGGCCATGGCGCGCGTCCCCGCCTGCGCGGACGACCCGCCCCTGGAGGCGTACCGCGCCGGGATGTGCGCGGTCCTCGCGGGCCGCACCGCCGAGGGCCACGCCCAGCTGCGCCGCTGCCTGGAGGACCTGCCCGCCACGAGCGACCCGGCCGGGCTGCTGCGGGCCGGAGCCGCGGCCCTGGTCGTCGGCGAGGTCGAGACCGCCTGCGGGGCGGGCGCCCGAGCGCTCGCTGCCGTACGCGCCTATGGCCCCGAGGTCCTGCTGCCGCGTGCCCTGGAGCACCTGGCCTACGGAGAGCTGCGCGCGGGCCGCCACACCAGGGCGCGGGCGCACGCCCTCGAAGGACTCAGGGCCGCGCACCGCATCGGGCAGCCCAACGTCGCGGTCTCGCTGCACGCCGTCCTCGCCCTCGCGGCGTCCGTGGAGGGCGACGCGGACGCCTGCGCGGCGCACGCGGCAGCCGCGGCGGCGGGCGCGGGACCGCACGGTCTCACCCAGGCCGCCACGCTCGCCGTCTGGGCGGTCGCCCGGGCGGACCTCGCCGCGGGGCGCCCGGGGGACGCGGCGGCCCGGCTCGCCCCACTGGTCGCCCCGGGGCCGCGGCGCGGGCACTTCGCCGTGCGGATGCTGGCCGTCCCCTGCTTCGTGGAAGCGGCCGTCCAGGCGGGGCGCACGGCAGAGGCCCGCAGCGCCACGGCGGAGTTCGCCCGCTGGGCCGATGTCACTGTCGACGGCCTGGCCCCGGCCCAACTGGCACGCTGCCGCGCCCTGTTGGCTCCACCGCAGCAGACGGCCGCGGCGTACGAGAGCGCACTGGCGCTCCACGACCGTTCGCCGGGCGAGTTCGAACGGGCCCGTACGCAGCTCCTGTTCGGCCAGTGGCTGCGCCGCAGGCGCCGTACCCGCGAGGCGCGCGATCCGCTGCGGGACGCCCTCGTCGGCTTCGAGCGGTGCGGCGCGCGCGCCTGGGCGGACCGCAGCCGCGGTGAACTGCGCGCCGCGGGCGAGGCGGTGGCGGGGGAGCCGGGGCCGGGGCCCCTCGCGGTACTGACCCCGCAGCAGCAGCGCATCGCCCGGCACGTGGCGGAGGGGGCCACCAACCGGGAGGTGGCGGTGCGGCTCTCGGTGAGCCACCGCACCGTCGACCACCACCTGCGCAATGTCTTCGCCGCGCTGGGCGTACGCTCCCGCGTCGAGCTCTCGCGGCTGCTCGCGGGTGACGGCGGGTTGCCGGACCGTGATGAGGAGATTGCCGCACACCTCTAGGTACCGACTGGGCGGTATGCCATTCTTCGGGCGTCGGAAGATCCGGCAGTGCGCACACTCCCCGTGGAGGCCCCATGCCACACGTCCTGCGGTCACGGGTCGGGACCCTGCACGAAGTGCCCGCCATCACGCCCCTCGCACCCGGAGCGCGCTCCCTCCTCGACGCCGATGCCGTCGCCGTGCTGCACCGGGCCGCCCGCGCCCTGCTGCGAGACCTGGCCGCGATGACCGACCGGCTCGTCGCCGAGCTGGGCGAGCAGGAGCCCGTCTACCGGGCGGACATCGAGACCCGCCCCACCGAGGTGTGGCAGGAGGTGCACCGCTCGCTGCGGCACAGCGTCACCTCGCTCCTCCAGCCGGGGGAGACCAGGGAGGCCGCCCACCGCACCTCCATGCAGATCGCCGGGGCGCGCGCCGAACGGGGCCTGCCGCTCGACGCGCTGCTGCACGCCTTCCGGCTCGGCGGGGCGATGGTGTGGCAGGGCCTGGTCGACGAGGTCTCGCGCGGCAACCCCGACGACATGGGGCTGCTCATCCATGTCGCCACGGACGTATGGAACTTCGTCGACGAGCACTGCGGTGTCGTCGCCGACGCCTACCGCCGCACCGAGCGCCGCATGGCCTGGCAGCACGAGAACCGGCTGCGGCTGCTCACCGCGGGCCTCCTCGACGGAAGCGCCCGCCTCACCGACCTGCCCACCGCCGCCGACGTCCTGGGGCTGCCCGAGGACGGGTGGTACGCCGTGCTCGCCGTGGCGGGCGAGGACACCCGCGTCACCCTGCCGACAGCAACACGGACGCTGCGCCACTGTGCTCCCGGAGTCCAGTACGCCCTGGTCCTGCTCGGCGACGCCGAAGGCGACCCGGCGGCCGAGGTGTCCGCGCTCGGCGCCGGTCTCTCCCTGCCGCCCGGAGCCCGTGCGGGGATCGGCTCACCCGTGGAGGGCCTTGCCGCCGTCCCCTACGCCCGCCGCCTCGCCGACACGGCACTGCGCGCCTGCCCCCGCAGCGGCGGCACGGTGCTCCTGGACGAACGTCTGCCCGACGCCCTCGTCGTCTCGTCGCCCGAGCTGGCCGAGGCGCTCGCCGAGCGGGTCCTTGGCCCGCTGCGCTCCCTCGACCCCGCCGACCGGGACCTGCTGCTCGACACGCTCGTCGTCTGGCTGGAGAGCGACGGCTCCGCGCAGCGCGCCGGCGCCCGCCTCTACTGCCACCGCAACACGGTCCTCAACCGGCTGCGCCGCGTCGAGCAGCTGACCGGGCGCAGCCTCACCCGGGTCGGCGACCTCGTGGAGTTCTCGCTCGCCCTGGGGGCCCGCAGGCTGCTCGGCGACTGACCTGCAACGTCGGTGGGGCGGCAAGGGAATCCCTTGCCGCCCCACCGCGGGGTCGTGCCGCCGTATCAGGCCACCGGCACCGGGTACGTCGGGTACTCCACCCCGGAGACGTGCTGGACGACGCGGATCACCTGGCACGAGTAGCCGAACTCGTTGTCGTACCAGAGGTAGAGGATCGCGTTGTCGCCGTCGACCTTGGTCGCGCCCGCGTCGACGATCGACGCGTGACGGGAGCCGACGAAGTCCATGGAGACGGCGTCGGGGGCGGTCGTGAAGTCGATCTGTCGCTTCAGCGGCGAGTGCAGCGAGATGTCGCGGAGGTGGTCGAGAACCTCCTCGCGGGTCGTCTCGCGGCCCAGGCGCAGGCTCAGGATGGCGATCGAGACGTCCGGGACGGGGACGCGGATCGAGCTGCCGGTGATCGGCGCCTTCAGGTCGGGCAGCGCCTTGGCGACGGCCGAGGCCGCACCGGTCTCGGTGATCACCATGTTGAGCGGCGCGGAGCGGCCGCGGCGGTCGGCCTTGTGGAAGTTGTCCAGGAGGTTCTGGTCGTTCGTGAACGAGTGGACGGTCTCCACGTGGCCGCGCAGCACGCCGTACTCGTCGTCCATGGCCTTCAGGGGCGGGGCGATCGCGTTCGTGGTGCAGGAGGCGCAGGACAGGATCTGCTCGTCCGGCTTGATCGTGTCGTGGTTGACGCCGTGCACGATGTTCGGGACGTCGCCCTTGCCCGGCGCGGTCAGGACGACCTTGTCGACACCGGGGCGCAGGTGCTTGGAGAGCCCCTCGCGGTCGCGCCACTTGCCGGTGTTGTCGATGAGGATGGCGTCCTTGATGCCGTACGCCGTGTAGTCGACCTCGGAGGGGTCGTTGGCGTAGATCACCTTGATCGCGTTGCCGTTGGCGATGATCGTGCTGGTCGCCTCGTCCACGGTGATCGTGCCCTGGAACTGGCCGTGGATGGAGTCGCGGCGCAGCAGCGAGGCGCGCTTGACCAAGTCCTCGACGTCCCGCCCGCCGCTCTGGCGGACGACGACGGCGCGCAGGCGCAGTCCGTTGCCCGAACCGGCCTTCTCGATGAGCAGGCGGGCGACGAGGCGGCCGATGCGGCCGAAGCCGTAGAGGACGACGTCGCGTCCCTCGCGGCTCTCGATCTTGTTCTCGCCCGTGGCGCCGGCGACGGCCTCGGCGGTGAACTCCGCGACCGACAGGCCGCGGTCGTCGGCCCTGTACGTCTCGGCGAGCAGGCCCACGTCGATCTGCGAAGGGCCGAGATCGAGCGTGGTGAGGGCCTGCAGGATCGGCAGCGTGTCGGTGACGGAGAGTTCCTCACCGGCTATCTGCCGGGCGAATCGGTGGGTCTTCAGGAGGCTGACCACCGACTTGTTCACCAAGGAGCGGCTGTGGAGCAGGACGGTGACGTCCCGCTCCCGGTGCAGCTTCCCGATGATCGGGATCATCGACTCCGCGATCTCCTCGCGGTTCTTCCAGTTGGTGAACGAGTCGTCATTGACAGTCACAGGTTTATCTTTCGAGCTAGGCGGCGCTCATATGCTAACCCGATGCCACTTTTGATCTTGCAATGGGTGCCGCCTGCCCGCGCTCCAGAGCGGATTCATCGCCCGAGAAGGGATTCAGAGGGAAACGGCGACGGCGTTGAAGGTCGTGCCGGGCTCCTGCGGGCTGGTGAAGCGGGCGTTGACGAGGTAGAGGCGATCGCCCCAGCGGGCCGCCGTGGTGGGGATGTCGAAGCGGGGGTCGGTGATCGTGCGGCGCAGGGTGGCGGTGCGGGCCCCGGCGTCGAGTTCGAACACGCTGATCAGGTTCAGGCGGTTCTGTACGACGTAGAGGGTGCGGCCGATGCGCAGGAGGCCGTCGCCGTTGACCACGCTGTCCGCTCCGGCCAGGGTGATCTCGCTGGCGTGCCCGGTCTTGAGGTGTACGCGGTAGAGCTTGCCCGGTGAGCTGCTGACGACGATCAGTCCCCGGCGGTCGGGGGTGTCCACGATGCCGTTGGCGTTGATGACGTCCGGTGTCTGCACCCAGTCGCCGCCGAGCGGCAGCGCGCGCACCGTGCCCTTGCGGCCGCGGGGCACTCCGTAGAGGACGCCGTCGCGCGAGTCGGTGAACCAGGCACGGTCGCCGAGCAGGGTGACGTCGTTGATGAAGTGGCCTGCCGCCTCCGTCAGTTGATACGTGGCCACCAGCCTGCCGCTGCGGGTGTCCAGGACCCGCGCGACTCCGGTGTTCCCGGCGACGTAGAGCAGGCCGTCGTCGTCCAGCTTCAGGCCGACGGCCACCGTGCCGGTGGCTCCCTCGAAGAAGACCTCGCCCCGGCCGGTGCGCAGGTCGGTGCGGTGGATGGCGCCGTTGGCGCGCGAGCCCATGTACGCGTACGGCTTTGTGCCGATGGCGATTCCCTCGGGGAGGAAGCCGTCCGGGAGCGGGAACTCGGTGGGCCATCTGGAGCCCTGCGCTGCGGTGGCGGCGCCTGCCGTTCCGGCGCCGGTCGCCACCGCGAGAGCCGCGACGGTGGCGCCGCCGAGGACGGTGCGACGGGACGGCTGGGGCTGATTGCGGTGATCATGGTGATCGCGGGTCATGGTTCCGGGCCTCCGTGAAGAGCGGGGATGGGAGTCTGCGAACGGGGCGACGCGACAACTCGACACAACGCGACAACGCGACGGACTTGGTGCACTGAGTGCGCTCTGCTCGAAGCGCTGAGCGAGCTCTGCTCGAACTCGGTTGCGAACTCGGTGAGTTGACAACGCGGCGTCGCCTGCGGGAGTTCCCTCACGCCCCGCTCGTATCTCCACGCGCCCCGAAGGGCGGTGACCCCTCGCAGGGCCGCGCGCCCTGCCGGGCACAAGTCAAACCTTGCCTACGTGACCCCATAAGCTGGCCTTATGAGGTCATAGACCCGGCCCGCGTACTAACTTAGGATTGCCTTAGTTTAGGCTTCCCCACGAGCCCCATGTCTTCGCTCGAAGGGAAACCTGATCATGTCTCGCCCTCTGCGGGTAGCCGTTGTCGGAGCCGGTCCGGCCGGCATCTACGCCGCCGACGCGCTGCTGAAATCCGCAGTGGCGGTCGAGCCCGGTGTGTCGATCGACCTCTTTGAGCGGATGCCCGCGCCCTTCGGCCTCATCCGCTACGGCGTCGCCCCCGACCACCCCCGGATCAAGGGCATCGTCACGGCCCTGCATCAGGTCCTCGACAAGCCTCAGATCCGCTTCTTCGGCAATGTCGACTACCCGAACGACATCGACCTCGACGACCTGCGCAGCTTCTACGACGCGGTGATCTTCTCCACCGGCGCCACGGCCGACCGGGCCCTCGACATCCCCGGTATCGAGCTCGACGGCTCGTTCGGCGCCGCGGACTTCGTCTCCTGGTACGACGGGCACCCGGACGTGCCGCGCACCTGGCCGCTCGACGCGGAGAAGGTCGCGGTCCTCGGCGTCGGCAACGTGGCGCTCGACGTGGCTCGCATCCTGGCCAAGACCGCGGAAGAGCTCCTGTCGACCGAGATCCCGCCGAACGTCCACGAGGGCCTCAAGGCCAACAAGGCGCGCGAGGTCCACGTCTTCGGCCGTCGCGGCCCCGCGCAGGCCAAGTTCAGCCCCATGGAGCTGCGGGAGCTCGACCACTCCCCGAACATCGAGGTCATCGTCGACCCCGAGGACATCGACTACGACGACGGCTCGATCGCCACCCGGCGCGGCAACAAGCAGGCCGACATGGTCGCCAAGACCCTCGAGAACTGGGCGATCCGCGACGCGGGCGACCGCCCGCACAAGCTGTTCCTGCACTTCTTCGAGTCGCCGACCGAGATCCTCGGCGAGGACGGCCGGGTCGTCGGCCTGCGCACCGAGCGCACCGCCCTCGACGGCACCGGCAACGTCAAGGGAACCGGCGAGTTCAAGGACTGGGACCTCGGCGCCGTCTACCGCGCCGTGGGCTACCTCTCCGACGAGCTGCCCAAGCTGCCCTGGGACGTCGCGTCGGGCACGGTGCCCGACAAGGGCGGCCGGGTCATCGAGGAGACCGGGGAGCACCTGCAGTCGACGTACGTCACCGGCTGGATCCGCCGCGGCCCCGTCGGCCTGATCGGTCACACCAAGGGCGACGCGAACGAGACGGTGGCCAGCCTCCTGGACGACCACGCGAACGCCCGCCTGCACACGCCCACGGCCCCCGACCCGTCGGCGGTGGAAGCCTTCCTCGGCGAGCGGAACGTCCGCTTCACCACGTGGGAGGGCTGGTACCGCCTCGACGCCGCGGAGAAGGCCCTCGGCGAGGCGGAGGACCGTGAGCGCGTGAAGATCGTCGAGCGCGAGGACATGCTCAAGGCGAGCGGCGCCTAGGCCGCTTGAACACCGAGGACTGAGAAAGCTCCCCCAGAAGTCACACAGCCCGGCTCCCCGCCCGGGAACCAGAAGCCACCCGCAGCCGACCACTGGTGCGCAAGTCCCGTACGCACGCGGCACATCCAGCCGCGTGCGTACGGGCCGGAACAGCCCACTGGAGCGAGGTCGCGGCAGCATGCACTGGTACGAGGACGACGGATTCTGGTCCGACTTCTCCGAGACGATGTTCTCCGAGCAGCGGCGTGCGGAGACAGCCGAGATCGTCGCGCACTCGCCGCTGCTCGGGTTCCCGGCGGGCAGCCGCGTACTTGACCTGTGCTGCGGGCCCGGCCTGTACCTGGTGCCGCTGGCCCGCCGCGGCTACACGGTCACGGGCGTGGACCTCAGCGCGGAGCTCCTGGAGCGAGCCCGCGTCGTGTGCGAGGACGCCGCGGCCGATGTCCGCCTGCTCCGGGCGGACATGCTCACGCACGTCGAGCCGCAGTCGTACGACGCCGTGCTCAACGTCTTCACCTCCTTCGGCTACTTCGACGACGCGCAGGACAACTTCCAGGTGCTGCGCAACGCCCACGACTCGCTGGTGCCGGGCGGGCAGCTGCTGATCGACGTGATGGGCAAAGAAGTGCTCGCCGGCTGGATCGGCCGCCCCCAGATCGTCGAACTCGACGGCGCCTACGTGGTGCAGCGCGATACCGTCCTGGACAGCTGGACCCGGCTGCGGACCGACTGGACGCTCGTACGCGACGGGGTCGCGCGCGAAGCCTCGATCACCTCCTTCCTCTACAGCGCGGCCGAGCTGCGTGCCCTCTTCGAAGACGCCGGCTTCACCGACGTGGAGTGCTTCGGCGGCTTCGACGGCGCGCCCTACGACCACCACTCGCGGCGTCTGATCGTGCGAGGAACCAAGCCCGTGCAGTGACCGGGCAGTTCGTGAATCTCCGGGAACCCGGCGGCGACGCCCGCCGACTACTGGATCGTGCCGCACCCGCGCCGGGGCGGCCGCATCGCTGCGAACTGTCCGATGGGTGAAGGGACTTCATGACCGAGGCCACAACAGGGACCGCCTCCCCGGAGGCAGCCCCCTACGAGCCGACGGCGGGCAAGGCGGGCCGCGGACGGCTCGTGACCACCTTGACGGTGCTCTCCGTGACACTGGTGCTCTCCGTGCTCGCCGGAATCGCCCTCGGCCCGACCGTCGTGCCGCTCGGGGACGTCGTGCGTTTCCTGACTGCCGCTCTCACCGGCGGCAGCATCGGGGCGGACGAGGTGAGCGGCTACTCCATCGTCTGGCACGTGCGCACCCCACGGGTACTGCTCGCCGCCGTGGTCGGGGCGGGGCTCGCGGTCGTCGGCGTCGCCATCCAGGCGCTGGTGCGCAACGCCCTCGCCGACCCGTTCGTCCTCGGCATCTCGTCCGGCGCGTCGGTCGGAGCCACCGCGGTCGTGGTGTTCGGGGTCTTCGCGAGCCTGGGTGTCTTCGCCCTGTCCGCCGCCGCGTTCCTCGGGGCGCTCGGCGCCACCGTTCTGGTGTACCTGGCGGCGCGCGGACCGCTCGGCCTGACGCCGCTGCGTCTCGTCCTCACCGGTGTCGCGCTGGCATACGGGTTCCAGGCGCTGATGAGCGTCCTCGTCTTCCTCTCCCCGAACGGCCAGGCCGCCCGCACGGTCTTGTTCTGGCTCCTCGGCAGTCTCGGCTCGGCGTCCTGGGAGTCGCTGCCCCTCGCGGCAGGCGCCGTCCTGGTGACGGTCGTGGTGCTGCTGCGCCAGAGCCGGTCCCTGGACGTGCTGTCCCTTGGGGACGAGACCGCGGCCAGCCTGGGCGTGGACGCGGAGGCACTGCGGCGCCGCCTCTTCCTCCTCACGGCGGCGGCCACCGGTCTCATCGTCGCGGTCAGCGGCGCGATCGGCTTCGTCGGGCTCGTCCTGCCGCACGTCGTGCGCATCCTGGTGGGCTCGACACACCGCAGGGTCCTTGCCGTCGCGCCGCTCGCCGGTGCCTGCTTCCTGGTCTGGGTCGACCTCGTGGCCCGCACCGCGTTCGCCCCCGAGGAGCTGCCGCTCGGGGTCATCACCGCGCTCATCGGCGTACCGGTGTTCATCGTGCTGATGCGCCGCCGCGGCTATCTGTTCGGAGGGCGCTAGATGACCCTCGTACTGCGGGAGCTCTCGGTCGAGGCCGCGGGGCGCGCCCTGGTCGACCGGCTGAACATCGAGGTGGAGGCAGGGCGGATCGTCGGGGTCGTCGGCCCGAACGGCAGCGGCAAGTCCACCGCACTGCGCTGCGTCTACCGCGCGCTCAAGCCAACTTCGGGAGCCGTGCTCCTGGACGGCACCGACCTGGCGTCGCTCACACTGCGCGACAGCGCCCGGTCGATCGCCGCTCTCACCCAGGAGAGCCACACCGAACTCGACTTCACGGTCGACGAAGTCGTGGCCCTCGGCCGCGCCCCGCACGCGAGCGGCAACCATCCCCTCACCGCACGCGAACGCGCCCTGTGCCGCGAGGCGATGGACCGCCTCGACGTCACCCACCTCGCGGACCGCAGCGTGCTCACCCTCTCCGGCGGCGAGCGGCAGCGCGTACTCGTGGCACGCGCCCTCGTCCAGGAACCCCGCGTCCTGGTCCTGGACGAGCCCACCAACCACCTCGACATCCGCCACCAGGTGGAACTCCTCTCCTTCCTGCGCGGATCGGGCCTCACCGTGCTCACGGCCCTGCACGACCTCAATCTGGCGGCCGCGGCCTGCGACAGCATCGCCGTCCTGAGCTCCGGCTCCCTGGTCACCACGGGCAGCCCGGCACAGGTCCTGAACCCCGAGCTGATCCGCAAGGTGTTCGGCGTCGACGCCACCGTCGTGCACCACCCGCGCACCGGGACGCCCCAACTCGTCTACGACCTCGCCCCCACCGGCACCCCGGCACCCGCCGACGCCCTGGCAGAAGGACCGCACTCATGAACCGACCACCGCTGCCCCGCACCCTGGCAGCCGCCGTGCTGCTCACGACCGGGCTCCTGACCACCGGCTGCGGCGCCGAGGTCGAGCCGACGGCGAAGAACAAGGCGGAGACGGTCACCGTCAACAACTGCGGCAAGGACGTCACGTACACCCGTCCCGAGCGTCCGGTGGCCTACGACGTCAGTGGCGCCGAGAAGATGTTCTCCCTCGGTCTCGCCGACCGGATGCGCGGCTACGTCATGAACAAGCTCGGCGACCCCTCCATCAAGGGCTCGCCCTGGCGCACGGACTACGCCGACGTGGAGCGCCTGGGCACCGAGCGCATCACCCGGGAGATCGTGGTCGACGCCAAGGCCGACTTCGTCCTCGCCGGGTGGAACTCCGGCTTCAGCGAGGAGCGCGGCATCACGCCCGCCCTCCTGGACAAGGTCGGGTCCGCCAGCTATCTGCACACCGAGACATGCTGGGACTACGGCGACAAGAGCGTCGACGTCACGCCCCTTGAGGCGCTCTACACCGACCTGGACAACCTGGGCCGGATCTTCGGCGTGGAGAAGCGGGCCGAGAAGGTCGTCACCGACCTCAAGGGGCGCGTCACCGCCCTGAAGAAGACCTGGCCCGAGAAGGGCGACCCGGCCAAGGTCTTCGTCTACGACTCGGGGACCGACCAGCCCTTCACCGCAGGGCGCCATGCCGCACCGAACGACATCATCAAGGCAGCGGGCGCGACGAACGTCTTCGACGGCCTCGACAAGGGCTGGACGACGGTGGGCTGGGAACCGGTCATCAAGGCGAAGCCCGAGGTCATCGTCATCATCGACTACGCGGACCAGCCCGCCAAGGAGAAGATCGCCTACCTGAAGTCGCTCCCCGGCCTGAAGTCGGTCCCGGCCGTGAAGGAGGGCCGCTTCTTCGTCATGTCCTACGGCGACGCCGTCAGCGGCCCGCGCAACGTCAAGGGCGCCGAGGACCTGGGCGGCTACCTCCGGTCGGTCGGGCGGTGACCCCCTTGCGCATGGCAGCGGCCCCCGCGGCCACCGTCCACGGGCACATCACCGACGCGATGAAAGCCCCCGACCTGCTGCGGCTCTCCGACAACGTCGTCCTGGCACGCTTCGAGACGATGAAGGTGTACGCGGCGCTCGGCGCGGTCCGCACCCTCCTCGAACGCGGCACCGTACGGCCCGGCCAGACCCTCGTGGACAGCTCAAGCGGCATTTACGCCCTTGCCCTCGCCATGGCCTGTCACCGCTACGGCCTCGGCTGCCACATCGTCGCCTCCACCACCGTCGACGCCGCGATGCGCGCCCAGTTGGAGATCCTCGGCGCGACCGTGGACCAGATGCCGCCCTCGGACAGCCTGCGGCTCGACCAGGAGCGGCGGGTGCGGCGGGTGCGGCAACTGCTCGTCGAACGCGGCGACCTGCACTGGATGCGGCAGTACCACGACGGCGTCCACTACGCCGGCTACGAGGAGTTCGCGGACCTGGTCGACGCCGCCCTGCCCGACGCCCCGCTGACCGTGGTCGGAGCCGTCGGCACCGGTGCCTCCACCGGCGGACTCGTCCAACCGCTGCGCGAACGCGGCCGTGAGGTACGGCTGTTGGGGCTTCAGCCCTTCGGCAGCGTCACCTTCGGCAGCGAGGACTTCAGCGACCCCGAGGCGATCATCGCCGGGATCGGCAGCTCGATCCCCTTCGACAACGTCCGCCACGACCTGTACGACACCCTCCACTGGGTCGACTTCCGGCACGCCATGGCGGGAGCCGTCGATCTGCTGCGCGCCCACGCGGTGTTCGCGGGCCTCTCCACCGGGGCGGCCCACCTAGTCACGGCCTGGGAGGCGGCCCGCAACCCGGACCGTATGCATCTGGTGATCGGCGCCGACACGGGACACCGCTACACCGAGCGGGTCTTCTCCCGTCACCAGGAGGCCCTCGACCCGCGCACCCTCAAGCCGCACCAGATCACCGACCTGGCCGACCTCGCCCTGCCGTGGTCGGCGATGGAGTGGAACCGGCGCAGCTACGACGTACGCACGAAGAAGCACGAGGACGTACGCACCAAGAAGCACGAGAAGGAGGGGAAGGCATCGTGACGATCGCCGCCCTGGAAGCACTCACCTTCGGCCTCGGACGTCTGGTGGAGGCGGCCGGTGCCGCCGGGCACCGGCTGTGTCTGCTCACGGGCGACCGAGCCGTCTACCGGCATGAACTGGACCGCCTGGAACCGGGAGCACTCGACATCGTCGACGTCGACACCCGTGACACGGCCGCGTCCGCCGCGGCCCTGGCCGCGGTGCCCGGCCTGAAGGGGCTCATCAACTCGACCGACACCTGGAGCGTGCCGGGCGCCGACCTCGCCGCCGAACTCGGCCTGCCGGGGCCCGACCCGGCCGCGGTCCGCCTCCTGCGGGACAAATCCCGGGTGCGCAACCTCCTCCACGAGCAGGACCTGAGCCGCGGCCCCGGCCTCACGATCCCGGCCGACCCCTCGGCGGCCGACGAGGTGCTCCAGCGGATCGGCCTGCCGGTGGTCCTCAAGGACTCGGCGGGCACCTCGTCGCGCAACGTCTGGCTGGTCCGCGACGAGCGGCAGCTGCACACCGCTCTCCGCGAGGCCGCCCAACGCCCCTTCGCCGGGGGGCTGTTCGCGGAACCCTTCTTCGCCGGGCCCGTCTACAGCGCGGAGACGCTCAGCTGGGCGGGCGAGACGAAGCTCCTGGGCGTGCTCAGCCGGCAGATGTCCTCCGAGCCCTCCGTCCGGGAGGAGGCCGCGGCCTTCCCCGTCGCCCTGCCGGAACCGGAGTTCGCCCTCATCGAGGACTGGGTGGGGCGCGTCTTGAGGACGGCGGACCACGACGCGGACTTCGCACACGTCGAGTTCGTCCTCACCACCGACGGTCCTCAGCTCGTGGAGATCAACCGTCGCATCGGCGGCGCACTCGTCGGAGAGGCACTGTGCCGCGCCCTGCGCACGAATGTGTACGACGCGACGATCGCCGTGGCACTGGGCCTGCGCCCCGCCCTGCTCGACGCACCGGCGGCCACGGGCCCCGCCACGGGATTCGTCCTCGTCTACCCCGACCGGCCGGGCACCCTCACCGGATGGACCGGCCTCGACGGCCTCGCCGCCTTCCCCGGCTCGCCCGAGTGGTATCCCACCGCGGCCCCCGGCGACCGCCTGGAGCACGTGAACGACCAGCGCGGCTGCACCGGGATCGTCCTCGCCGAGGGCGTGACCGCGGAACTGGCCCTGCACCGTGCGCTCAGCGCGGCCGGGAGCATACGGCCGCTCGTCGCCGCCCACGCCCCGGAGTGACGCTCCTCGGGAAGCCGCGCGGACGCCTGCGATCCGGCTTCGCGCGGCTGACCGGGCCGCAACGGTTCCTGCTCGCCGGGTCGTTCCTGATCCCGCTCGGCAGCTTCGCCGTTCTGCCCTTCATGTCGGTGCTGCTCCACGAGCGGCTCGGCATGGGGCTCGGCACGGTCGGCGTCGTACTCGCCGTCGCCTCGCTGGTGCAGTTCTCGGGCGGTGCGGTGGGCGGCGCGGTCGCCGAGCGCATCGGGCTGCGGCGCACGATGCTGCTCGCCCTGGTGATCCGCACGGCGGGGTTCGGCTGCTTCCTGCCCGGCCTGCGCCACCCGGCCGCCGCCGTCCTCGCCCTCTTCCTGGTGTCCGTCGGCGCCGCGCTCTATCTGCCCGCCAACAAGGCGTACTTGATACACGAGGTCGACGAGGAGCGGCGCCCCCTGCTGCTGTCCGCGAGCGGCTCGGCGCTGAACGCGGGCATCGCCCTGGGGCCGCTGGCGGCGGCACCCTTCGTCCTGAGCGCATCGGCAGGACTCTTCGCCGCGGTGACCGTGCTGTTCGCGGTGATCACGGCGGGCCATGCGCTGCTGCCCGCGGAGGGCCCCGAGCGCGGCCGGAGCGACAGGGCCGGACAGGAACAACCCGCGCACCGGGAAAGCGCGTTCGCCGGTCTCGCGGTGCTGCCCTTCGCGACCACCGTCCTGAGCCTGTACGTCTTCATGTTCTTCCAGCACTACCTCGCGCTGTACGCGGTGCCCCGCACCTCGACGACGTACTACGGCCTTGTCCTCGCGCTCTACGCGTTCCTGCTCGTCGTCGCGCAGCTCCTCCTCGCGGACCGGATCGCGCGCCTGCCCTACGCCCGCGCCCTGTGGATCGGCTTCGGCGCGATGGCCGCAGGCATGGCCATGCTCGCCGTCGGCAGCCACGCCGCGATCCTCGCCGGAGCCCTGCTCGTCTGCGTCGGCGAGATCGTCCTGTTCTTCAAGAACGACCTCGAAGCCCTGGCCCGGTCGCGCCGCGCACCCGCCGTCGTCTTCGGTCACCAGCGCCTCGCGGCCGGGATCGGCGCCTTCGTCAGCGGAGTCGCCGGAGGCGAGGGCTACCAGCTGGCCGAACGCACAGGCGGTGCGGGCCAGTTCTGGGTCGCCGTCGCCGCGCAGTGCGTGCTGCTGCCCCTGCTCCTGAGGCGCTGGTCCCGCGGGTCCGGCCGGTCGGCCGTCACAGGCCGAGGTCGCTGAGCCCGGGGTGGTCGTCGGGGCGGCGGCCGAGCGGCCAGTGGTACGTGCGGTCGGACTCCTGGATGGGCAGGTCGTTGATGCAGGCGTGCCGGACGCGCATCAGGCCGTCGTCGTCGAATTCCCAGTTCTCGTTGCCGTACGAGCGGTACCAGTGGCCGGAGTCGTCGTGCCATTCGTAGGCGAAGCGCACCGCGATGCGGTGGCCGTCGTGCGCCCACAGCTCCTTGATGAGGCGGTAGTCGAGCTCCCGGTCCCACTTGCGGGACAGGAAGGCGACGATCGCCTCGCGCCCCGTGACGAACTCCGCGCGGTTCCGCCAGCGGGAGTCCTTGCTGTAGGCGAGGGAGACCTTCTCGGGATCGCGGGAGTTCCAGCCGTCCTCGGCGAGGCGAACCTTCTCGGCCGCGGTCTCCCGGGTGAAGGGCGGGACGGGGGGTCGTGTGGTCATGGCTCTCTCCTACACGTCGCACAGTCGCGAGAACGGTCGTTCTCCGGCGAGGGAGTCCACGGTAGGAGAACGGTCGTTCTCGCGCAATGATGCGGGCGCGCCCAGGGCCGTAGTAGGGTCGGAGAACGACCGTTCTCGCCCCCAGTTCCCGCCCCGGTCCCCGTCCTCGTCCCTTGGAGCTCGCATGGATCGCGCCGAAGCGGAAGTCAGACTCCTTGACGCCGCCGAGGAGCTCTTCTACGAGCGCGGGATCCAGGCCGTGGGCATGGACCAGGTGCGTGCGGCCTCGGGCGTCTCGCTCAAGCGGCTGTATCAGGTCTACCCCTCGAAATCGGAGCTCGTCCTCGCCTGCCTGGAGCGCCGCGACCGCCGCTGGCGGAGCCGGCTCGCCGAGTACGCGGAGAGCGTGCCGGGCGGGGTGGTGGAGCGCGTCCTCGCGGTCTACGACTGGCTCTACGAGTGGTTCTGCGAGCCGGACTTCCGGGGCTGCGCGTTCATCAACTCGTTCGGCGAACTCAGGGCCGCCGACCCGGCGGTGGCCGACGCCGTCCGGGCCCACAAGAGCGCCTTCCACGCCTACATGGCGGGACTTGTGGCCGCGGCGGGCGAATCGGGGCAGACTGTCGGCCCGTTGGTCCTGCTCGCGGAGGGGGCCATCACCACGGCCGCGATCACGGGTTCACCCGAACCGGCGCGCCAAGCCCGCCTTGGCGCGGCCCAGTTGCTGGCCGCGTGGCAACCGCCGGTCACTCGACAGGAAGAAGGCTGATGGCCAAGACGTATCGCATCGGTTTCGGCACGCGCCTGATCAACGGCGTGTTCCGGACGATGACCCGGTTCGGGATGGGCAAGGGCTACCGCTACATCCTGACCGTGCGCGGCAGGAAGTCGGGCCGTCCGTTCTCCACCCCGGTCGACGTGATGTCAGCCGGGGGCGAGCGCTGGCTCGTCGGCGCCTACGGCGTGAGCAACTGGGTGCGCAACGCCCGCGTGGCCGGTCAGGTCGACCTCAGCAGGGGCGGCAGGTCCGAGACCGTGCGCGTGGTCGAGCTGGGCCCCGAGGAGAGCGTCCCCGTCCTTCGCCAGTACTGGCGCGAAGTACCCGTCACCCGCCCCTACTTCGACGTGACGGGCGACTCGACGGACGAGGAGTTCGCCGCCGAGTCGGTACGTCATCCGGTGTTCCGCCTGGTCTAGATCAGCCGGTCTTGGCGCCGGTGTGCAGTGCCAGGGCGCTGCGGGCGGGCAAGGTGGTCTCGATCTTCCCGTCGTCCCCGACGGTGACGGTGCTGCCGTCGCAGCTGTCCGGGGACGCCTTGGCGACATTGCAGTACGTGCCGCCGGGCAGGGACGTCGTGAACGTCTGGGTCAGCTCGCCGTCGCCGTTGTTGAGGGCGACGAACCCCTTGTCCCCGCGGCCGAACGCGAGGGCGCTGCCGCCGTTGTCCCACCAGTCGGTCAGCTCCGCGGCGCCCACCTCGTTGCGGAACCCGACCAGGCCGGTGACCGCCTGCTGGGTGTGCGTGTTCGTCCAGCCGCTTGCGCCGCTGGGCGGGCCCGCGTCCTTGTCGGACCACTCGTAGCCGGAGTACACGTTCGGTGAGCCGTAGGGGGACGCGAGCATGAAGACGTTGGCCAGGGCGTAGGTCGCGCCGTCCTTGTAGGTGAGCGTCGAGCCACCCCGCTCGGTGTCCCAGTTGTCGACGAACGTACGGGCCGAGCCGCTGCCCAGTTTGCCGTCGGCGACCGACTTCAGCTGCGCGATGTTCCCGCCCTGGAAGGCACTCTTGAGGTGCCCGCCGTAGCGGAACTCGTCGACGTCCCCGATGCCGGTGTACTCGTCGGGCTGGACGGCCTCGCCGCCTCCGTGGATGACCTCCGAGACCCAGAACCCGGGGTCGCTCATCTTGCCCTTGATGGCGGCGACGTCGTCGGCGGCCATGTGCTTGGCGGCATCGATGCGGAAGCCGTCCACACCCAGGGACCGCAGATCGTCGAGGTACGCGGCGATGGTGGTGCGCACCGCGTCGCTGCCCGTGTCGAGGTCGGCAAGGCCCACCAGTTCGCAGTTCTGGACGTTGTCGCGGTTGGTGTAGTCGTTGATGCTCGTGCGGCAGGTGTGGAAGTCCGCGTCCTGGAAGTAGCCGGGATACTCGTACTTGCCGTACTGCGTGCCGCCGGTGCCCGTTCCCGCGCCGGCCGCCATGTGGTTGATGACGGCGTCCGCGATGACCTTGACCCCTGCCTGGTGGCAGGCGTCGACCATGCTCTTGAAGGAGGCGCGGTCGCCCAGGCGGCCCGCGAGCTGGTAACTGACGGGCTGGTACGAGGTCCACCACTGGTCGCCCTGTATGTGCTCGGTGGCGGGCGACACCTGGACGTAGCCGTAGCCCGCGGGGCCGAGCTCGCCGGCGCATGCCTTGCCCACATCCGCGTACGGCCGCTCGAACATGGTGGCGGTGACGGTCTTGTCGCCCGGCGGTGTCGCCTGCGACTGCGAGGGCGCGAACGTCGCCAGGCCGGCCGCGGCCAGGACCCCGGCCGATGTGGCTCCCAGCAGGCGGGAACGGTGCTGCATGGTGCGGCTCCTTCGAGACCGGGCACAGCAGTGCCCAAAGAAGGGCAGCTGCTCGTGGGGGAGGCTGCCGTGGGGGGATTCCGAAGGGGAGCCTGCCGTCCACGCATGTACGCGTCAATGCTTTCTGCAAGATATTTCAACTACCGGTGCTCAGGGCGGCTTTGGTGTCCGGTGTGACGGGTGAGTGATGGGGAATCGCTGCCCGAATGGGGTCTCCAGGAGGCCTGACCTGCGCAGGGTTGTTGCCGCAAGAACTTGCGTAGATTCAGTTCTTACTCGGGGGTAGGCTGCCCGACCCGCTTGTTATACGGTCTGTCTAACAAGCGGGCCGCCGCGCGTCGCGGGACGACGCCCCGGTCCGTTGCCTGAGCGAACAAGAGAACGTACGCATCAGAGTCAAGGAGCCGCAGCATGGCAAGCAGCACTGTTCGGCCGACATCGCAGGACCGTCCCGAAGAGGACGACGTGGCCCGGCGACTGCTCGATTCGGCCGCCGTGTTGGCCTACGACCCGGCCACCGAGGTGGACTGGGAGACCCCTCTCGACCGCGACTTCCACGGCGCGAGTCCGGAATGGTGCTCCCTGTACGGCACGCCGTACTGGCAGGAGCTCACCGACGCGCAGCGCAAGGAGCTGACGCGCCAGGAAGCCGCATCGGTGGCCAGCACGGGCATCTGGTTCGAGATGATCCTCCAGCAAATGGTGCTGCGCGACGTCTACATGAAGAACCCGGCCAGCGACGAAGTGCAGTGGGCCCTCACCGAGATCGCCGAGGAGTGCCGGCACTCGATCATGTTCGCCCGCGGCGCCGAGAAGCTGGGCGCGCCCGCCTACCGGCCCAAGCGGTTCGCGATGGAACTCGGCCGGGTGTTCAAGACGGTGGCCTTCGGGGAGGCGGCCTACGCCGCGATCCTCGTGGCCGAGGAAGTGCTCGACGTCATGCAGCGCGACTGGATGCGGGACGAGCGCGTCGTGCCGTTCGTGCGCACGATCAACAACATCCACGTCGTCGAGGAATCGCGGCACATGAAGTTCGCCCGCGACCAGACGAGCAAGCGGCTTTCCGGTGCGGGCCGACTGCGCCGCCAGATCAATGCGCTCGTCGTCGCGATCGCCTCGTACTACATCGTCACCAGCATGGTGAACCCCAAGGTGTACGCGAACGCCGGGCTCGACGAGAAGCGCGCCCTCGCCGAGGCGAAGGCCAACGAACACCACAAGTCCATGATGCGGTCCAGCTGTTCGGGACTGATGGAGTTCCTGGCCTCCTCCCGGCTGCTCACCAAGCCGGCGCTTGCCTTCTACAAGCGCGCCCACCTCATCTGAGCGATCCGATCCGAGCCGAGCGATCCGAGCCGAGCGAGTCGAGCCGACGACATGACCTACGCCATCACCCAGACCTGCTGCAGCGATGCCACGTGCGTCGCCGTGTGCCCGGTCAACTGCATCCACCCGACGCCCCAGGAGCGGGCGTTCGGCAGCACGGAGATGCTGCACATCGATCCGAAGACCTGCATCGACTGCGGCGCCTGCGCCGACGCCTGCCCGGTCGACGCGATCTTCCCGGTGGACAGCCTGCCCGTCGCGCAGCAGGAGTACGCGACGATCAACGCTGCGTACTACGCGGACCGCGAGCCCGAACCGGCCCCGGACGGACCGAACTTCCACGCCTGGGACGAGCCGTCCTTCCCGCGCGTCCTGCCGTCGGACTTCGCGCCGCTCAAGGTCGCCGTCGTCGGCACAGGACCGGCCGGGATGTACGCGGTCCAGGACCTGCTCCTGCACACCAGCGCCGAAGTCACGTTGATCGACCGGCTGCCCGAGACCGGCGGCCTGGTCCGCTTCGGCGTGGCACCGGACCACCCCGCGACCAGGAAGGTCGGCGACACCTTCGCGCGGTTCCACACGCATCCGAGGGTGCGGATGCACCTCGGCCTCGACGTGGGTGCCGACGTCACCGCGCAGGAACTGGCCGCACACCATGACGCGGTCATCTACGCCGTGGGCGCGTCGGCCGACCGCACCCTGGCCGTCCCGGGCGAGGAGCTGTCCGGCAGCATCTCCGCGAGGGCGTTCGTCGCCTGGTACAACGGCCACCCGGACGCGGCGCCGGACGCGATCGACCTGTCCGCCGAGCGCGTGGTCGTCGTCGGCAACGGCAACGTCGCGCTGGACGTCGCCCGGATCCTGCTCGCCGACCCCGACGGCCTCGCCCGCACCGACATCGCCGACCACGCGCTGGCGGCGCTGCGCGCGGGCAAGGTGCGCGAAGTGGTCCTGCTCGGGAGGCGGGGCCCCGAGGACGCCGCGTACACCAGGTCCGAACTGCTCGCCCTCCAGCACGTTCCGGGCCTCGATCTGGTCGTCGACGACCACGACCCTCGGACCGGGGCCGCCATCGACGAAGCCGGTTCGGGGACCGGTGCGCAGGGCAAGGCGGCCCTCCTGCGCGACGTCACGCGCGACCGCGTCGACTGGGCGCAGCCGCCCGCCCCGGGGCGCCGCATCGTGCTCCGCTTCCATTCCGCTCCGGTGGAGATGCTCGGCGAGGAAGCCGTCCGGGGCGTGCGCGTCGTGCAGTCGTCGGGGGAGCGGACGATACGTACGGACATGGTGCTGCGCGCGATCGGCTACCGCGGGGTGCCGGTCGCCGGACTGCCCTTCGACGAGACCACCGGCACCGTGCCGCACGAGGGCGGCCGGGTGGCCGGACAGCCGGGGACCTACGTGGTGGGCTGGATCAAGCGGGGTCCCAGCGGCGGCATCGGCGCCAACCGCACCTGTGCCGCCGAGACGGTCACCACGCTCCTCGCCGACGCGGTCGCGGGGGCCCTGCCCGCACCGCGGTCCGCGCCCAAGGCCTTCCACCGGCTCGCGCGGCGCCGCACCCGCGGGGGAAGCGCCGCTCTGAGCCGGTAGGGGCGGCAGCGGCGGCTCACGTGGTGCGGTTCTCGGCCAGGGTGTGCGCGACCAGGGCGTTGGCGTGTCCGTGCCCCAGACCGTGCTCGGTCTTGAGCCAGCCGACGAGTTCCATGTGCTTGGTCAGCGGAGAGGAACGGATGAGGTCCTTCCACTCCGCGATCGGGCGGCCGTACTTCTTCTCGATCGAGGGGAAGTAGGCGGCAGGGCCCTTGGTGGCTTCGGTCATGGTGATGCCGTCCCGTCCTTCGCAGTGTTGTTGCCAGTAGGACGGGTGGGGCTCGATCAAGTCATCGGGCGGCCGGGGTGTCGTGGGTCACATCGCGCCCCGGCCGCTTCGGTCCGCGACGGCTTTCACCCCGACCGCGAAGAGCCCGAGCCGTGCCCCGTGAACGAATGGCGGGGCCGGGCGGACAGGCTTAGCCTGGGACCAGTGAACGCCTCCGTTCACTGCTCGCTGGACACACCGGCACTCCCATGACGGGCTCTCGGACGACACCCTCAGAGCCTGCCGCCTCCCCGAAGCGGGGCAGCGGCAGCGGTATCGCACTCCTCGTCATCGCCTCGTGCCAGCTGATGGTGGTCCTCGACATCACCATCGTGAACATCGCCCTTCCGCACATCCAGACCTCGCTCGGCTTCTCCACCGAGACCCTGTCCTGGGTGATCAACGCCTACACGCTGACCTTCGGCGGTCTGCTCCTCCTGGGCGGGCGCCTCGGCGACATTCTCGGGCGTCGCAGAGTCTTCATGTTCGGCGTCCTGCTCTTCGTGTTCGCCTCGCTGCTCGGCGGACTCTCCCAGGAATCATGGCAGTTGCTCGCCGCACGCTCGCTGCAGGGCGTCGGCGGCGCCATCGCGTCGCCCACCGCCCTCTCGCTGATCACCACGACCTTCCGCGAAGGACCCGAGCGGAACAGGGCGTTCGGCGTGTTCGCGGCCGTGTCGGCCGGCGGCAGCGCGATCGGACTCCTCGCGGGCGGGCTGCTCGTGGAGTGGCTCGACTGGCGCTGGGTCCTCTTCGTGAACATCCCCATCGGCCTGCTCATCGCCGTGGCGACACCCCGCTACATCCGGGAGTCCGAGCGCCACCCGGGACACTTCGACCTCCTCGGCGCACTCACCTCCACCGTGGGCATGGTGCTGCTCGTCTACGGCTTCATCCGCGCATCCGAGGACGGCTGGAGCGACAGCCTGACCATCGCGTCCTTCGCGGCGGCCGTCGTGCTCCTCGGCCTGTTCCTCGCCGTCGAGCGCCGCTCGAAGCAGCCCATCACCCCGCTGTGGATGTTCCGCGACCGCAACCGCGCCGGTGTCTACGGGATCATGCTGTGCCTGGCCGCGGCCATGTTCGGGATGTTCTTCTTCCTGACGCTCTTCGTGCAGAACATCCTGAACTTCAGCCCGCTGCGGGCCGGTCTCGCCTTCCTGCCGGTGAGCGCGATCATCGCCGTGGGCGCGGGACTCGCCTCCCAACTGCTGCCCAAGTGGGGGCCCAAGCCCTTCATGGTGGTGGGCGCGGTGCTGGCCGCCGTGGGACTCGGCTGGCTGACGCTGACCGATGTCGACAGCACGTACACGGGAAGCCTGCTCGGCCCCGTGCTCGTCTTCGGCTTCGGCATGGGCATGCAGTTCGTGTCGCTGACCCTCATGGCGGTCTCGGGCGTGGAGTCGCAGGATGCCGGAGCGGCTTCCGGCATCCTCAACGCCACCCAGCAGGTGGGCGGTTCGCTCGGCCTGTCCGTCCTCGTCACCGTCTTCGGCACGGCCAGCCGCAACGAAGCCACCGACCAGGTCCCCCGCTTCATGGCGGAGGCGACCCGGGCCGAGCAGCTGGAGTTCCGCAGGACGGGTGAGCTGCCGGGGCGCTGGGGCGACCAGGTCCTCGCCTCGGGCATCTCGAGTTCCTTCATCGCCGCTGCCGTCTTCGCCGTCGTCGCCGCCCTGATCGCCCTGATCGTCATCCAGGTGCGGCCCGCCGACCTGGAACGCCTCCAAGGCGGCGGCGCCGTGCCGCTCGCGCCGACCACGGACGACCCGGTGTCGAGTGCGGACGCGCAGGCCCCGGGCGCGGCCGAGGCTCCGCCTCCCCGCGACGACCCTCCTCTCAGCTGAAATCCGCCCTCATCTGGAGCCACCGTCCGGAGCTGCTCCGCGCCCGGCTGACGGATGGCCTGATTCCCTTGGTGTGCACGCGAGTTGAGAACGGGCAGACGTACTATGACCAGCCGATCGGGGCTCGGGGGCTCGGAGGCGGTGGGGGCGGCGCGGGGCAAGGACCCATGGAGACGGGCGTGAACACGGACACCGACTACCGCTTGCTGGGCCCGGTCGAAGCATGGCGCGCGGGCCGTCGGCTCGCCCTGGGCGGGCCCAAGCCCCGAGCGCTCCTTGCTGCGCTGCTCCTGGAGCCGGGGCGCGTGGTGTCCGTCGACGCGCTGATCGACGCCATCTGGGGCGAGAGGCCGCCGGACACGGCACGTTCGCTGATCCAGTCGTACGTCTCCGCGCTGCGCCGCGCGCTGTCCGCCGACGCCATCGAGACCCGGCCGCCGGGCTACCTGATCCACGCGAACGCCACCCTCGTCGACCGTGTCGAGTTCGAGCGCCTGGCCGTACAGGGCAGGCAGGCCGCGGCGGAGGGCGATCACGCTGCGGCCGCCCGGCTGTTGGGGGACGCCCTGGCCCTGTGGCGCGGTCCCGCGCTCGGCGGGATCGGCGAGACGCTGCGGGCCATGGCCGACCAGCTGGAAGAGGCGCGGCAGGCGGCCCTGGAGGAGCGCATCGCCGCGGACCTCGCGCAGACCGGCCGCGAGAGGGAACTGGTGGCCGAGCTCACCGCGTTGGTCGCCACGCACCCCACCCGCGAGCGACTGCGCGGCCAACTGATGCTCGCCCTCTACCGGTTGGGACGCCAGGCCGACGCGCTCGCCGTGTACGTGGACGGGCGCGACGTACTGGCCGAGGAGCTCGGCATCGATCCGGGCCCCGACCTCAGACGGATGCACGAGGCGATCCTGCGGGCGGACGAAGCGCTCCTGCCGGTGGCCCCGGACGCCCCCGACCCCGCGGTGCCCAGGGACGCCGTCGCCGTCCCGGTGGCGGCCCTCCTGCCGCCCACCATCGGTGACTTCACCGGGCGCGACACGCAACTCGCCGATGTACGGGCCGCGCTGTCGGGGACGCGCGAGGCCATGCCGGTCGTCGTGCTGTCCGGGCCCGGCGGCGTCGGCAAGTCCACCCTGGGGGTCCGGGCGGCGCACCAGGTGGCCGACGCTTACCCGGACGGGCAGTTGTACGCCGAGCTGCGGGGAGCGACCGACCCCGTGGCACCCGGCGAGGTGCTCGGGCGGCTCCTGTACGCGTTGGGAGCGGACCCGCCCGACGGGGACGCCGAGCGGCGCGACCTCTTCCGCAGCCTGGTCGCGGGGCGCCGCGTCCTGCTCGTGCTCGACGACGCGGCCAGCGAGTCCCAGGTGCGCCCGCTGCTCCCGGGAAGCGCCACCTGCGGGGTCCTGATCACCGCACGGGCCCGCCTGGGCGCCCTGCCCTGCACCCACCGCGCCGACCTCGACGTGCTCGACACGGAGCCCGGGACCGAACTCCTCGGCCGCGTCGCGGGGGAGCGGCGCGTCACGGACGAACCGGACGCCGCCCGGCGCATCGTCGAGCTGTGCGGCGGGCTCCCGCTCGCCATCCGCATCGCCGGCGCCCGCCTCGCCACCCGCACACACTGGACCGCGCGCATGTTCGCCGACCGGCTCGCGGACGAACACCACCGCCTGGACGAACTCGCCGTCGGCGACCTGGAGGTACGGGCCGGCCTCGGCATGAGCTACCGGGCCCTGGATGCTCCCGCCCGCACCGCCCTGCGCCGCCTGGGCCTGCTCGCCGCGCCCGATGTGGCCGCGTGGGTGGTGACCGCGCTGCTCGACGTGCCGGAGGCCGAGGCCGACCGCGTCGTGGAACAACTCATCGACGCCCAGCTCCTGCACTGCACCGGCGTCGACCGCGCGGGCCAGCCCCGCTACCGGCCCCACGACCTGGTGCGCGTGTACGCCGCTGAACGCGCCGACGCCGAGGACCCACCTGCCGAACGCGCCGCCGCCGTCGGCCGCGCGCTGGGCGCCTGGCTCTGGCTGACCGGCCGCGCCGCGTCCGCGACGCCGTCCGGCGCCGTCGAACTGCACCGCGGCCTCCTGGACGCGGGCGGCCCGGGCGGAGCCGCCGGCGAAGCCCTGCGCAAGCTCGTCTGCCCCGTGGGGCCGGAGGCCACCCAGCGGGCGCTCGCCGACCCGGCCGCCTGGTTCGAGGCCGAGGCCGACGCGATCGCCGCCGCCGTCGAGCGCGCCGCGGCCCTCGACCTGCACACCCTCTCCTGCGAGGCGGCGGCCGCCCTGTGCTCCTCCGCGTACACCGTCGGCAACCGCTTCGAAGCCTGGTGGCGCACCCACGACGCGGCCCTGGCCGCCGCCCGCCGCGCCGAGGACCGCGCGGGCGAGGCCCTGTTGCTCATCGGCCTCGGCCAACTCCGCTACGAACAGGACCGGTTCCCCGAATCGCAGGGCTACTTCAAGCAGGCGGCCGGGCTCTGCGACGAACTCGGTGACATACGCGGCCGGGCCGCCGCCTTCGCCGGGCTCGGCAGCGCGCTGCGGGAAGCGGGGCGGCTGCGCGCGGCGCAGGAGACCCTCGTCCGCGCCGTCGACGGCTTCCGCCGGCTCAGCGACGACCCGGGCATCGGCCTCTCCTGCCGGTACGCCGGATCCGTCCAGCTCGAACTCGGCGACTTCGAGGCCTCGCGCGCCTTCCTCGACGAGTCGCTGCGGGCCTACCGAAGGCTCGGCAGCCGCCGCGGCGAGTCCCTCACGCTGCGCTCGCTGGGCTTGGTGCACCGCGCGCTCGGCGAGTACGGGGCCGCGGAGGACCTCTCCGGCCGTGCGGTGGACCTCCTGCGCACGCTGGGTGACCCGCTCATGCTCGCGTACGCGATGCAGGCCAGGGCCAAGTCCCGTATCAGGCTGGGCCGTTCGGCCGAAGCGGCGGCAGAGATCCGCACGGTACTCGACGTCTGCCGAGGGCAGCGCGACCGCTTCGGCGAGGCACTGGGCCTGCGCACCCTCGGCGAGTGCGAGCTCGCCGCGGGCCGCCTCGACACCGCGGAACAGCACCTGACCGCGGCCGCCGCCCTCTGGAACGACCTGGGGCTGCCGCTGCCCCGCGCCCGCACCCTGCGCGATCTCGCCGCGGCGCGGGAGGCCGCGGGCGACCGGGTGGCGGCAGGTGCGCTGCGCGCCGAGGCGCGGGAGGTCTTCACGGCGTACGAGGCGCGCGAACGGAACGAGCCGGGACTCTGACCCGGTCCCGGCGTGCGGTGCCCTGAAGTCCGCTTACCGCGCACTTGCAGAGAACTTGCAGCGGGCTGCGTCACGCTGTGGATGTCGGCGGGTGTACGTGCCCACGGCAACGGGGGATCGCAGTAAACAACGGGGGACTCAGCGGAATTCATCGGGGGAAGCACGGGGGAAGGCCACTGATGCCTCGTACGGCCCACACCACCGACACCGTCGGTCGTGTGGGCCGCTCGTCGCGTAGAGCCCCTGCCAGGGCACGGAGGGGACTCCGGGGGCGGGCGGCAGCCCGTCCCCGGAGCTGTGCCCGCCACCGTCGCCACGAAGGGGCAAGCATGTCGCCGATCATCCTCATGAACGACCCCAGAGTCGTCGGCATACAGGTCGAGGAATGCGGCGAAGCCCTCGTCGACCTGCGCCAACTGCCCTTCCTGGACGTCGACGACCGCCTCGCCGACCCGGCCGGGTCCTACGCCCAGCTGCGCGAGGGCGTCGCCTGGCGCCTGGCCCGCGCCGCCCGGCTGCTGCCCGAGGGCCTGCGCTTCCTGGTCACCGAGGGATACCGCCCGCTCGCCCTGCAGATCCAGTACTTCGACGACTACGCGGCCGAGCTCAGGAAGGCCAACCCCGACTGGTCGGACGCCTACCTCCACCGGCAGACGAGCCGCTCCCTCTCGCCGCCCGAAGTGGGCCCGCACGTCGCGGGCGCCGCGGTCGACCTGACCCTGTGCACCACGTCCGGCACCGAACTCGATCTCGGCACCCCGGTCAACGCGAGCCCCGAGGAGAGCGAGGGCGCCTGCTACATGGACTGCGACCTCATCACCCCGACCGCCCGCCGCAACCGCCGCACCCTCACCGCCGCTCTCGCCACGGCGGGCCTGGTCAACTACCCCACGGAGTGGTGGCACTGGTCCTACGGCGACCGCTACTGGGCCCTGACGACCGAGGCACCCACCGCGCGGTACGGACCGATGACGCTCGAGCCCCCGGCCGAGAATCCGAACGGTCCGAACATGCGGCGATGAGTTCGGGGCGCCCGTCCGGTCTGCCCGATCGGCCGCCAACTGCTCGAACGTGCGCTATCGCCCCGCCGCAGGATGAGTCAGGAGGCTACGAGGCGAACGGCACCGCCGCCGGTGTCTCGTCGAGTGATGCCGCCGCGGGGTGGCGCCAAAGGCCCCGCGTGGCCAGCTGCGGCAGCACGCCCTCGCCGAACCAGTACGCCTCCTCCACGTGCGGGTAGCCGGAGAGCACGAACTCGTCGATGCCCAGGGCGTGGTACTCCGCGATGCGGTCGGCGATCTCCGTGTGCGAGCCGACCAGGGCCGTGCCCGCGCCGCCCCGCAGGAGGCCAATGCCTGCCCATAGGTTCGGGTAGATCTCCAGGCGGTCGGTGTTGCCGCCGTGCAGGGCCAGCATGCGCTTCTGGCCCTCGGAGCCGGAGCGGGCCAGGCCCTGCTGCACCTCGCTGATCACGGACGGGTCGGTGCCCGACAGGAGGCGGTTCGCCTGGGCCCAGGCTTCCTCGGCCGTGTCACGGGCGATGACATGCAGGCGGATGCCGAAGCGGACCTCGCGGCCCTCGGCCCTGGCCAGTGTGCGGATCCAGGCGATCTTTTCGGCCACTTGGGCAGGTGGTTCGCCCCAGGTGAGGTACACGTCGCTGTGGCGGGCCGCCACCGGGCCCGCCGCCTTTGACGAGCCGCCGAAGTAGACCGGTGGCACCGGGGCGGGGAGGCGGGCGAGGCGGGCCTGTTCGACGCGTTCGTGGTCACCTCGGAAGTCGACGGTCTCGCCGCGCCACAGGGAGCGGACGATGTGCAGGAACTCGTCGCAGCGGGCGTAGCGCTCGTCCTTGCCGAGGAAGTCCCCGTACGCGCGCTGCTCGTGGTCCTCGCCGCCCGTGACGATGTTGAGGAGCAGGCGTCCGCCGGAGTGCCGCTGATAGGTCGCCGCCATCTGCGCGGCGAGGGTCGGAGTGACGAGACCGGGGCGGAAGGCCACCAGGAACTTCAGGCGCTCGGTCGACTGCACCAGCATCGCCGTGGTCAGCCAGGCGTCCTCGCACCAGGCGCCGGTGGGGGTGAGTGCTCCCTCGAAGCCCAACTGTTCTGCCGTACGCGCCACTTGGGTGAGGTAGGCGAGTGTGGCGGGGCGGTCGCCCCCGGCGGCACCGGTGGGCACGCCGTGGCCGCCGCCGACGATGTGGCGGCTGTCGCCGTTGGTGGGCAGGAACCAATGGAAGGTCAGGGGCATGGGTGGGGGGGGGTCCTCTGTGAGCCATGTGAGTCGTATGAGCGGGGTCGTCGGTGTGGTTGATGTGGACGTGAAGTCGGGCTGGTCTCACACCAGGCCGTTGCGGGGCGGCGGGGTGTCGTTGAGCTCCCAGTCGCCCAGGTGGCGGAGCTTGAGACGGCGTGGGTCGTGCAAGGTGTGGGTGCGGGCGTTGCGCCAGTGCCGGTGGAGGTTCAGGTCCCGGTCCGCTGCGCGGGTGCCGATGAGCTCGAAGATGCCGCTGGAGACGGCCAGGGCCACCGCGTCGGACTGCGCGCGGGCCGCGGCCACCGCGGCCGACGCCTCGGCGGCGCTCTGCTCGGTCAGTTCGGCGCGGGCGGCGTCCAGGGCGTCACCGGCCTCGCGCAGCAGGGCGCGCGCGGAGCGCACCCGCAGGGCGAGTTCGCCGAAGCCGTCGATGACCGCGCCCTCGTCCGCGGCGCGCTCCACGCTCGCCTCCAGGCGGGGGCGGGCCAGGGAATGGATGAGCCGCTTGCCCTCGCGCAGGGCGCCGACCGCGATGCCCGTGTCGATGGCCGCGTGCAGATACTGGCCGAAGGCGCCGAACACCTCGTCCTTCTCGAAGACCGAGTACACGGGCACGATGTGCTCGGCGGGCACCCGCACCTGGTCGAAGCGGACGGTGCCGCTGCCGGTGGTGCGCTGGCCCATGCCGTTCCAGTCGTCCTCGACGCGCACGCCGGGATGGTCGGCCGGCACCCAGGCGGCATGCGTGCGGCCCTCCTCGTCGTCGGCGTACACCGGGATCCAGTGCGCGAAGAGCGATCCGGTCGCGTAGAACTTGGTGCCGTTCAGGACGCGGCCGCCGTCGGGGTGCCGTTCGAAGCCGATGGCGAACTCACGGGCCGTACGGGTGCCTCGTTCGGAGAGCGCGTTGCCGAAGTGCCGCCCCGCGATGACCTCCCGGTAGAAGAAGGCGCGCTGCTCCTCGGTGCCCGCGTGGGCCAGGACGTTGACGAAGAAGTAGTGGTTCTGCGGGATCTGGCCGACGCTCGCGTCACCGGCCGTCAGCTCCGTGAACGCCTCGCCCAGGCTGCGCACCGAGCTCGGGCCCGCCATACGAGCGGGGGATCGAGAGCGTGAAGAGACCGGCTTCGGTGAGCTCGCGCAACGCTCGGCCACCTGACGGGCGAGCGCGATCGCCTCCGCATCGGAGGCGGGGATACGGGGCATGGGCGGGCCTTTCGGGTGCCGGGGAGGGAGGAGGAGGGATGTGGGGTGGCGCTCTCCGTGCGGAAGGGAAAGCCGATTGCCCCCTCACGCGACCGCGAGCCGCGTCGGCTCCGCGAGCACCTCGCGGAAGCGGTCGACGACGGGCGCGAGGCCGGCGTCCGCGTCGGGCGTGAGGCTGACCGTCCCGTCGTCGGCGGCCGTGATGTGGCGGTCCAGGACGAACCAGCCCTGGGTTACCTCGGCACCGAGCGAGGTGAGGACGGGCCGCAGCGCGTAGTCGACGGCGAGGACATGGGCGGGGGAGCCGCCGGTGGCCAGCGGCAGGACGGGCTTGCCGCGCAGCGCGTACTGCGGAAGGAGGTCGAGGAAGGTCTTGAGTACGCCTGAGTACGCCGCCTTGTAGACGGGTGTGCCGACCACGAGCGCGTCGGCGTCCTCGACGAGGGCGACCGCCTCGGCGACGGCGGGATGCGAGGTGTCCGCGGACAGGAGCGCTTCGGCGGGCAGCGTGCGTACGTCCAGTGACCGCACCCGGTGCCCCTGCGCGGCGAGGTCGCGGCCCAGGTGCTTGACGAGACGCGCGGTGCGGGAGGAGCCGGGGGCGGATGCGCTGCCGGTGAGCGTGAGAACGGTGGCCATGGCGGAAGTCCTTCGGGTACGCGGCCACGTGGGCCGGTGGTGCGAGGCAGGGGGAGGCGAGGGAAGGCGGGCAGGCGGCAGGCCTGCGGATGCACGCAGTCGCGAAGGGCGCGGCGCTGCTCGGCACGTAGGCGGGACCCGTCAGACCCGACAGGGAAGCGCACGGGCCGTCAACAGGCCCGGCAGGTCGCGGAGTTCACGTGCACGAGAGACGGTGGAGTGCCCGGCGGATGCTCAGCGGCCGTGGCGACAGCAGGCGCTGCACACCCGCGCGAGGTCGACGTACCGTCGCCGCGTGAGGGGGGATCGCACTGCATTCATGTGCTCGATTCAAGCAGCTGCCCCCACGGGACGTCGAGTCGGTAATCACTAAGCCCTGATAGGGTTTCCCTCCCACATCGGGGGTTCGGTGAGAGGCGCGCGGCATGCGGACGGAGCAGCTCGAGTACATCGAGGCGGTCACCCGGCTCGGCTCACTGCGCCGCGCCGCGGGCGAACTCCACCTCTCCCAGCCCGCGTTGAGCGAGACCGTGCGGAACCTCGAGCGGGAGCTCGGCGTCTCGCTCCTGGACCGTCACCGCTCCGGCGTGAAGGTCAGCGACGAGGGCCGTGAGCTCCTGCCGCACATCATCGGCGTACTGGAGTCGGTGGACCGGCTGCGCAGGGCCGCGCACGATCAGCACCAGTCCAGCCGTGTGGTGCGCGTCGGCACGGTGAACGCGGCGACGGCCCCGCTCCTGGTCCCCGCCGTGCGCGCCTTCCGGGAGACCCACCCGGCGACACAGGTGGAGATGGTCGGCTCGCAGCAGGACGACATCCACCGCGGCCTGCGCGAGGGGCGCTTCGACCTGGGCCTGGTCAACTACCTGGACGGCGACGACACCCCGCCCGACGTCGACACCACGGAGCTGCTGCGCGGCAGGCCCGTCGTCTGCCTGCACCCGGACAGCCCGCTGGCCCGTCTCAAGGCGGTCTCGCCCGCAGACCTGGAGACGGAACCGTTCATCGCGATGCGCGCCGGCTACGTCATGCACCGCTACGCCCACCGCCTCCTCGGCGGCTCACCGCCGTCCTTCGCGTACTCCACGGACGGCGCGGAACTGGGCAAGCTGATGGTGGCCGAAGGCCTAGGGGCCGCGCTCCTGCCCGACTTCAGCGTCATCGGCGACCCGCTGGAGCGGGCCGGAATGATCACGCACCGCCCGCTCACGGACGAGACCACCCGTGTCCTCGTGGTCCTTCAGCGCCGCCGCAGTGATTCCTTTCCGCGGGCCGTGAGGGAGCTGCACGAGGCCTTCGTGACCAGGGCGACGGGGCTCAGGGAGCGTCCGTGAGCCCCGCCTTGCCGCTCCTGCCTCACTGCCCCTGACTGCCGCGCACGGCCCCGCGCGCCACGGCCGACAGAAGCGAGCCGATGGCGACGCCAATGGCCAGGTAGACGGCCGCCGTGCCGATCTGGGCTTCGAGCGACGCGTAGAAGGTGAAGGGCAGCAGCACCATCACGACGGTGGTCAGGGAGACGATCCAGACAAGGAAGCGGCCTGCCTGGGGCGTGCCGAGCATCAGGAGATGCAGCAGGAGCGTCGCCGCAAGGGCGGCCAGCGCGGCACCGCCGGCCAGCAGCCCGGTCGAGGCATCGCCCATCGCGCCGTCACCTTCGGGCGCGAAGACCGGGATGCCGAGGATGCCCCGTACGAGCAGCAGCCCGACGACGGCGGTGAGGGCGGCGACCAGCGCGGTGACCAGGCCGCCGATCCACAGCCGCCCGGCGTCGACGCGGGAGCGCGAGGGCGGCGCCTGGTTCCCGTACTCGGAGGGCTGCCCGTAGCCGGAAGGCCCGCTGTAGCCCTGTGGCGATCCGTTGTCGTACCCCGGTTCGTAGCCGTAGGGCTGACGTGGTGGCTCCATGTGGCCTTACCCCTCCTCGCGGGACCCGTTCCCTCCGATCGTCCCGGCGTGTGGCCACACCACCAGTGGACAGCCGCCACACGAGTGCGGGCCTTCCGGGCGACCGGCGGGCAGGGAGCGGTCAGCCGGCTTCCGCATCGGGCTGGCCCAGGGCGTCCGCGAGGCAGGGAACGGGGTCGAAGACCGGAAGGAGGCCGGTCACCCGCAGGATGTGCAGGGTCAGCGGGCGGGAGCAGACCAGTTGCAGGCGGCCGCCGTGTTCCAGGATGCGCCGGCGGGCCCGGCACAGCAGGCGCAGGCCCGAGCAGTCGAAGAAGTCGACAGGGCTGAGGTCGATGATCGCGGTGAGGGCGGGCCGTGCTGTGTGTGCGTCCAGGGCAGGGGCCATGTCGAGGGCGGCGCTGATGTCGATGGCGCCGCGGAACTCCAGGACCAGATGACCTTGCGTGCGGTAGGTGTGCAGATGCCCGTTGCTGGCGGGCGGGGCGCCGTTGATCATGATGGCATCCTCGGTGTGGACGAGGCCTGACATGTGCCAAGGGAGGGGAGGGGAACGGGCTCACCGGGGGCCAGGGTGATCGTGAGTGGCGTACCGATGGGCAGGTCGCGGCAAGGCGTCTTGCCGGGCCGTGGCATCGGTCCGCGTATCCCTCATCTGCCCTGGTGGGACAGGGAGGTGAGAGATTTCCATCATGACCCCATCGGGGCGTGTTTGGCACATGTCTGGGGCAACTAACTCCGATTGCGGCGAAGTTGGCGTGCTGCTGCCTCGGCGTGTCGTGATGACGGGGCCGACTCGGACGGTCACCTGCGTACGTCACCCGGAGCGGGCGACGTGCGGCGAGGCACCGAACCAGAAGGTGTCCGGCAGGAGTTGGTCCTGCTACGAGAGGACACCGTCATGCCGATCGCCGGTGCGGCCCGGCCGCTGGCGGGACGCGTCGTCCTGCAGCTCGTGCGCGTCACCATCCTTGACATGTCGACGCGCCTGGCGGCGCAGGCGTTCCTGGCCGCGCTGCCGATGCTCATCGCGGTGGCCTCGTTCAGCCCGCAGGCCGTCCGGAGCGAACTGCTGCGCTCGCTGCGCACCCTCATCGGTTCGGGCGGGCCCGTGGTGGCGCAGGCCGAGGGCGTGGCCGCGGGCGGTGACACGGCGTTGCACAGCTGGGGTGCGGCGGGCGTGCTGGTCGCGCTGCTGTCCGCCACCGCCTTCACCCGCGCCCTGCAACGCATGTGCGAACGCTCGTGGGACCTGCCCCGCTCCGGTGTGCGGCTCGTGGCCTGGCGCTGGGCCGTGTGGCTTCTCGTGTGGATCGCGATGCTCATCGTGCAGGGCATGCTGCACCGGGCGTTCGGCGCGGGCCCCGTCCTGGGCGTGCCCCTGCAGCTGGGGGCGTCGGTCCTGATGTGGTGGTGGACCCAGCACCTGCTGCTCGCCGGCCGGGTGCCCTGGCTTCCCCTGCTGCCGGGCGCCCTGCTGACGGGCACGGGAGTGGTCTCGTTCTGTTCTCTGTCGGGGCTGTGGCTGCCCCGTGCGCTCCGGATGAGCGAAGGTCGCTACGGGGCACTCGGCTCGGTGTTCACCTTGCTGTCCTGGCTGATCCTGTTCTTCACCGTCGTCGTGTTCGGCGTCGCCGTCGGCCGGTTGCTCTCCGAGGAGGATTTCCTGCGCCGACGGCTGACGCCCGGTGGGCGACCGGTCTCTCACGCCGACGGATCCGGCGCCGCGGTCACCCGGCCGTCCCGCACCGCGGCGGCCAGCGCCCGGTGGTCACGCTCGTTCTGGTCGGCGTACGACTCCGCGAACCGGGCCAGGGCGCGGTCGAAGGAATCGGAGCCGCCCAGATAGGCGGCGATGGCGATCCGGTCACCGGAGCGGGCATGCGCGCGGGCGATGGTCGCACCGCACATCCGGCCGAAGAGGCGCATGACGTCGGGGGTCATCAGCTCGGCCTGGGGGATGGCCTTCCAGTCCCGCAACTGCCGTACGTAGAAGTCGCGTTCACGACCGTCGAGCCCTTCGACCCGCTCCCAGCCCAGGAACATGTCGCTGGTCGCCTGCATCAGACGCTGCCCGGCGACGACCCGTTCGCCCTGGTTGAGGTGGCTGCTCGCGCCCGCGAACTCCGCGAGCACCGACGCCGGTGCTTCCTTCGCCTGCAGCAGCAGCGGGTCACCGTCGTCCCGGCCGAGCAGCAGGATGATCCAGCAGCGCGTCCCCACGCTGCCCACCCCGACCACCTTCCGCGCCATGTCGACCACCCGGTACTGGGCCAGCAGGGCCCGGCGGTCGGCGGGAAGCGTCGTCGCGTACCGGTCGATCAGGTCCCGCAGCTGATGTTCGAGCTCCTTGCGCTCGACCCCCGGCATGAGGTCGTCGAGCGGAGTGATCAGGGGCGGGTCGGGGGCGATCCGCAGCTGGCCGTCGACCACCCGGGCCAGTTTCTCCAGGGCCTGGAGATGGTCACGGGTGCGGGCCTTGCTGATCGTGCGGGACACCCTCCGCCGCGCTCGCGAGTCCAGCTTGGCCGACAGCGTGGCGTGCAGATCCTCCACGTCGATGCGGGAGTACCACACGTCGAGCGTCCGCATCCGGGCGAATCCCCGCATCGACTCCCGGTACGAGCGGACCGTCGATCGCACCACGCGGGCCCGCTGCGAGGGGCTGAAGCCGTTCTCGCGCCCGGCGATGACGAGGCTCACCACGAGGCGTTTGACGTCCCACTCCCACGGTCCGGGAAGCGTCTCGTCGAAGTCGTTGACGTCGAACATCAGATGCCGCTCCGGCGAGGCGAGCAGCCGGAAGTTCAACATGTGCGCGTCCCCGCACAGCTGGGCCCGCAGACCGCTGTCCGGGGTGGTGGCCAGGTCGGTGGCCATGATGGCGGCCGCCCCGCGGAAGAAGCGGAACGGCGATTCGAGCATGCGGCCGTAGCGGATCGGCACGAGCTCGGGGATCCGGCTCGCCGACTGCCGCTCGATCACGTCGACGGGGTCGGGCCGGTCGGGCGCGGGCGCGAACTCGGCGTGGCAGGACCGCCGGGCACGGGACCGGCCCGCCCTACCCAGGGCCGCCCGCTGCTGCGGGGTGAGGTGATGGTGCGTGGTCTCGGTCATGGTGTGCTCCCTCCAGGCGCTGAGGACTCTGGGCGCGGCGCGGCCGCTCGGCGTCACCCCGGTGGTGTGAAGTCGCCTTCCAGGGGTGAGGCCCGGGGCGCTCCGAGGCCACAGACTGAGAGGCATGGAACCGACGATGCGAGGACAGCGATGGCTGGCCCGTGCGTCCCTGGCATCCGCCGCTGCCGCGGTGCTGGTGCTCGGAGTGTTCGCGGGATTGAAGACCTTCGCGCTGCTCGGCGTGGGGCTCGCGGGCCTGGCGATCACGGCCGCCGCGGTGTGGTGGATCCTCAGCAGGCGTGGCCTGCCGCGGATCCTCGCGGCGCTGCTTGCGCTCATCACGCCGATCTGGGTGCTTGTGGAGTTCACCCAGGCCCGGCTCACCTGGGTGGTCCTGGCCTCCGGCGGTCTGTGGCTCCTGGCGGCGGGCACGGGCCGGGCGGCCCTCGCCCGGCACGCTGCCCCGGACCAGATGCCCGAGCAGCCGGCCTCGACGTTCGTACACCCGGTCCTGATCATGAATCCGCGTTCCGGCGGCGGCAAGGTGCGGCGGTTCGCCCTGGACGAGCGGGCCGGTGCCCTGGGCGCCGAAGTGGTGCTCCTCGAAGGGCCCGGCGAGACCGATGTGGCGGCCCTCGCCCGCAAGTGCGCGGCCGAGGGCGCCGATCTGCTCGGCGTCGCCGGCGGTGACGGCACCCAGGCGCTGGTCGCCGAGGTCGCCGCCGCCCTCGACCTGCCCTTCCTGGTGATCCCGGCGGGCACCCGCAACCACTTCGCCCTCGATCTGGGCCTGGACCGCGAGGACCCGTCGAAGGCCCTTGACGCGTTGCGCGACGGGGTGGAACTGCGGGTGGATCTCGGCCGGGCCGGCGGGCGGCCCTTCGTCAACAACGTGTCGTTCGGCGCGTACGCCGAAGTGGTGCAGAGCCCGGCCTACCGGGACGGCAAGACCCGCACCACCCTGGGGCTCCTGCCCGATCTCCTCGTGGGCCACCGGGGTGCGCGGCTGACGGCACGCGCCGGGGAGCACGACTTCACGGATCCGCAGGCCCTGCTCGTGAGCAACAACCCCTACGGCACGAACGACATCGCGGGCCTCGGCCGCCGCACACGCCTGGACGGCGGGACCCTTGGCTGCGTCGGTGTCCACGTCACGAGTGCCGCACAGGCCGCGGGGCTGCTGCGCGGAGCGCAGTCCGCCGGGCTGACCCGGGCGACCGCGGCCTCCGTGGTCGTCGACGCCGACCAGGAGGAGATCCCGGTCGGCATCGACGGCGAGGCGGTGCGTCTGCGCGTCCCCGTGCACTGCGAGGTGCGGCCCGGGGTGCTGCGGGTGGTCGTGCCCCGGCTGCGGCCGGGGACCTACCGGGAGCGGCCGAGGCTCGACTGGCGTCTGATCAGCAGGCTCGGGCTGACCTCCCGGCACTGAGGTGTCCTCTCGCTACACCGGAGCCCCGTAGACCTTGTGGGCCTGACGGTGCCCGTACATGGTCAGCGACCAGATCACGAGGATGTCCAGGGCGATGATGATGGCCGACCACACCGGGTAGTACGGGGTGAAGAAGAAGTTCTCCAACGCGCTGAACCCCGCGACGGCGATCCCGACCGCGCGGGCCCACGTACGGCCGCTGAAGATGTTGAGCGCCGCCGCGAGGACCAGGACGCCGGTGAGCATCTGGACCCAGCCGCGGACGTTGACGTCGAAGTCGAACGGGTAGTCGTTCTGCGCTTGGTAGAAGTTGTCGTCCAGGATCGCGGTGAGTCCCGCGATCGCGTGGAACGACCCGATGATGCCCAGGACGCATACGGCGAAGACGACTCCTCCGACGGCGACCGGACTGACGTGGGGCTGCGGTTCGGGCGCGCCGGAACGCGTCTGGTCCGGCGAGATCTGATCTGCCATGTCGAACCTCCTCCTCGGTGGACCCGGAGCATCCCGCCCGGCGCCGCCCGGCCGGTTCACCCGCAGCGGATGAGCCCGGAAGCCCAGGTGGCGCCACCGTCACCCGCACGAGGTGATGCCGTCGGCCGTGCCGCCAGGAGAATGGCGGCTGACGCAGGGCCGTCGCACTGGAGGTGGCGCCATGGGCGGGGCACACGAAAGCTCGGGGCCCGAACCGGCCGGGACACCACCCGGCGGCGCCGACTTCGAGATCCGCGTCCGGGGCAGGATCGGCGAGGCCTTCCGGTCGGCGTTCGGAGAGCTGACGGTCGTGCTGCGCCCCGCCGAAACGGTGCTCCTCGGTGTGGGACTCGACCAGGCAGCCTTGTACGGGATCCTCGACCGCATCCAGGCGTTGGGGCTCGAACTCCTCGAGGTGCGCCGGGTACCGGGCACCAGCACCTAGACCGGTCTCGGCACCGGCATTTGGCCAGCGGCGTGGACGGGGCGGCGGTAAGGATCGAGCCCCCGTTCGAAAAGGGCTGACCGGCCCCTTCCACCGGCGTGCCGGCCGCCCCAGGGTGTAGGGGTAATGCCCTGCACATGGGGAGGTGAGGGGCATGACCGCAGCGTTGCGCACGGAGTCTGGAGGTGGCTCGAGGGGGACGGTGGGCACGGCCGATCCGAGCGTGACGGCCTGTCTGGTGTGGGTCGCCGGCACCCTCGTACGTATCGCGGGGGACGTAGGTGATCTCCGCAGCGCGGGTGCGCTGGTGGGCGAGGCAGCGGCTGTCCTGGCCCTGGTGCCCGAGCAGTCGCGGCGGCCCGTGTCCGTACCACCGCCTCCGAGGCCGTTGACGAGCTGTCAGCTGGTGGTGCTGTGCCGGTTGCAGCAGGAGGTGCCGCTGCGGGAGATCGCCGAGGACCTGTACGTCTCGGTGAACACCGTCAAGAGTCATGTCCGCGCCGTCTACCGGAAGCTGGGCGTGGCCTCCCGGGCCGAAGCCGTGCAGCGTGCCCGCGTGCTGGGGCTCGTGCAGGGCGGAAAGCCAGAGCCAACTTGACAGCCAAAGCCAAAGCCACAGTCACAGGAGCTGGAGTTCGCGGGCCCGCCGGACCGCGGCCGAGCGCCGGGTCACGGCGAGCTTGCGGTAGACGCTCTTGAGGTGCGTCTTCACCGTGTTCACCGAGAGGTACAGCTCTTCGGCGATCTCCTCGGTGGTCATCATCTGCGCCAGCCGGTTCAGGACGTCGCGCTCCCGCGCGCTGAGCCGCTCGGCGGGGGCCGCCGGGGCGGACACGACGGTGAGGGCCGGCCGGGCGGCCGTGTGCTGCGGCGCGGCGGCGGGCGACCTGTGACGGGCGGAGTCGAGCAGGGAGACACAGGCGGGCACCAGGGCCCGCAGCACAGTGCGGGGCAGCCGGGACGCGGCCACCACCTCGGCGATCGGAGCGGGCGCGGAACCGCCCTGCTCCACCACCGTGGCGAGCCCCGCCACCAGGGAAGCGATCTCGGCGAGGAAGTCGTCGGGCAATCCGCCCAACACGGCCTTGGCGCCGGTGAGTTCGTGCCGGGCGCGGCCTGGTTCGGCGCGTGCCAGTTCGACCCAGGCGCGTACGAGATGCAGGCACGCCTGCGAGCGCTCCGCCACGGTCCAGGCGGGCAGGGGTGGCTGGGTGGCCTGGGCGGCGAGCTCGTCGGCGGCCCGGAAGCGGCCGCGCAGCGCCTCGAGGAGCGCGAGTTCGATGAGGCAGTCCCGGCGCAGTGCGCCGTTCCCGGCGGCGCCCGCGGCCTTGAGCCCTCCGGTCAGGGAGGCCTCCGCCGGCTTGAGGCCGCCGGTCCGTAACTCGCCGCTGCCGCGGATGGCCAGAGTGAGGGCGAGGATCTCGGGGCGCTGCGCGAGCACCGCGTGCGGCAGGCGTGAGAGGGCCGACTCCGCGTCGGCCGCGGCGGCGCGCGCCTCCTGGGGGCTCCGGGAGCGCAGCTGGTCCATGCGGATGACGGCGCGGGCCAGGCGGCACCGGGCCATGCGGTCCTCGTCCGCCGTCAGTTCCGCGAGGAGCCGGTCGGAGAGGACGAGGTAGCGCATGCACGCCTGGTCGTCGTCGCGGACCCGGGCGACCGCCGCGGCGAGCAGCGCCGGTTCGGGGTGCTCCGCCGGCAGCTGCTCGGGCAGCCGACGGGTCAGCTCGTTCGGCAGCCGCAGCCTGGTCAGGCCGAGCACCTGGCCGATCGCGAGGCGGTCCACGATCAGCCGTCCCGCCGTGCCCCAGTCGCCCGCGGCGAGCAAGTGCCGCACGGCGTCGGCCAGCAGACCGTGCTCGCCGAGCCAGGCCGCGGCGCGGCGGTGCAACTGGGCGACGAGGCCGGGCTTCTCGTGGCGCAGGCACATCCGCAGTACGTCGGCGAACATCTGGTGGCAGCGGTACCAGCCCTGGCCGACGGGTTGCAGGAAGGAGTTCTCGCGGACGAGGGAGGCGAAGTGCCGGCCCGCGTCCTCGCCGGAGAGCTCGACGGCCAGTTCGGCGTTCACGCGATCCAGCACGCTCGTCGTGAGCAGCAGTCGGCGCATGCCGTCGGGCTGCTGATCGAGCACCTCTTCGACGAGGTAGCTGGCGACGGCCTCGTCGTCGCCGGCGAACTGCGTGACGAACCGCTCGGGATCGGATCGCTTCTCCATGGACATCGCGGCAAGACGCAGCCCCGCCGCCCAGCCGTCCGTGCGCCGTCGGAGCGTGGTCACCGTCTGTTTCGGCACGTCGATCCCGTGCTGGGCGAGGAGCGCCGCCGTCTCCCGGTCGTCGAAGGCCAGGTCGCCGGTGCGCAGCTCGGTGACCTCGCTGGTGAGCCGGCCCCGGTGCAGATGCAGGGGAGGGTCACGGCGGGCGAGCACCACCAGGCGCAGCACCCCCGGCAGATGCCGCAGGAGGCTGCTGACCCCTTCCGCGATGGGGGAGCCGGGCGTGGGCTGGAAGTCGTCAAGGACCAGCACCACCGGCTCACCGCGTCGGTTGAGATCGGCGGCGAGCGCCGCCACGAGCAGCGGTTCCGCCTCCGAGGTGACGGGTTCGGCCACGTCCACGCCGGCCTCGCGCAGCGCGCCGATCACGCGCGGCCAGAAGACGCTGGACTGCTCGGCCCGGCCGTCGCAGCTGACCCAGGCGAGCGGGCCCGGCAGACGCCGGGTGTGCGCCCACTCCAGGGCGAGAGCGGTCTTGCCGGCGCCCACGGGCCCCACGATCACCGTCAGCGGTCCGAGGACGCCCCGCACAAGACGGCCCGTCAGACGGGGTCTGGGCACCAGCCAAGGGGGCAGCGAGGGTGCCGTGCCGACGGAGGCCTGGTTCGGGCCGGTGTCCCGTGCGGGGCGTGAGGACTCGGCCATGGGCGGCACCTCGCTCTCGGAGCCAAGTGGTGCGGCTGCGGCAAGTATGGGGTCGACCGCGCAGCGGGAGCGCGCGGCAGGCGCCATCTCACCCGGGTGAAATTCCCGTGGGGGACGGCGCCTGCCACGGCGGCCCGGCCCGGAGCGCCGGGCCGCCTGCGGTCACTTCTCCTGAAGGGCCTTGACCAGTTCCTCCTCCCGGTCCTTGGTGAGCGACGTACGGATCACGGTGGGGTTGAAGGGACGCACCGCGTCACGTACGCGGTCGGGTGTCGAACGCCGGACGAGGGCGAAGACGGCGGCGCGGCCCGGTTCGAGGGCGCTCGCGGTCTCCTTGACGAAGGCGTCGTTGATGCCGATGTCGGTGAGCTTTCCGGCGACGGCTCCGGTGGCGGCTCCCACCGCGGCACCGAACACCGGCATCAGGAAGAGCAGCCCGAACAGCGAGCCCCACAGGGCGCCGCTGGCCGCGCCGGTGGACGTGGTGCTGAACGTCTGACGCACATGGAGCTTGCCGTCCATGGTCCGCCAGGCGAGTGCCGCGTCCTCCAGGTCGAGCAGTTCCTGGCGGTGCAGTTCCTTGGCGAGCCGCAGAACCCCTTCCGCCTTCTCCTTGTCCGAGAATCCGAGCACGACGAGATCGGCCATCAGGCCCTCCTGCGGTGGTTGTCGGTCGTCGGGTGCGGCCCTGCTTGAGGTGTGACCGGGTCACCCAACTTCTGCGCCATTGCCGTCAGTTCGGTGAGAACGGGGGCCAGCGCCTCTTCGGTGAGGAAGCCCTCGGCGACCGGCACCGCGCCGGCGTCGCGGAGGGCTTTGCGCAGGTACTTGGCCCAGATGTGTTCCAGCAGGATGAATGCCGCGGCGGCCCCCGGGTCGAGGGACTCGGCCATCTCCCTGATTTCCGTGAGGGTCAGGCCGAAGGCGTTGCCCTCGGCCAGGCTCGGGTGGGTCTCCTCCGCGGCACGGACCTGTTCCTCGGAGATCCCGAGAAGCGAGGCGACCGTCTCTCCCATGCCCTCGGCCTGGAAGTCCAGGGCGAACAGATTCCCGCCGGGCTCTTTGCGGACGAAGAGCATGTCCAGGACGCGGATCTGTCCGTTCGCCTCAAGGATCGCCAGTTCCTCGATGATCCGTCCTTCGAACTTGGCGTCAGGTCCGAACTCGACCGTCAGGAGTTGTACCGGTCCGATCCCAGCCATCGTGTCTCCTCTCGCGGATGTGCCGCCGTCACGTCCCCCGTCACGGCCGTCATCACAGCGTCGGCAGCCGGTACGGCGCGTCACCCGCCGCAGGTGAGCAAGGCGGGCACGGGCGCGGTGACGGTGGGAGGCGGAGGTACGACGCCCATGACTCATCACGAGACACCGGACCCCGGCGACGACGGGCGCACCCGGGAGAGCACCAACGAGTCCGAACTGGAGCGCCTGCGGGCAGAGGTCACCGCACTGCGTGACCGGGCCGGCACCGAACGGCGGCGCAAGGTCCGCCTGCTGTCCCTCCGGCGCACCGTGGCGGCCGTGCTGATCGCGCTGGTCGCCGTCCTCGCCGTCACCTCGATCGTGGGTGTGTGGGGTGCGCGGACCACGCTCAACACGGACCGCTGGATCGCCACGGTGGGGCCGCTGCCCGAGGACCCCGACGTGAACGCCGCCGTCTCCAGCTATCTGACGCGTGAGATCTTCGACCAACTTGACGTCGAGCAGCGGCTGTCCGAGACGCTTCCGCCGCGCGCGTCCTTCCTCGCGGCACCGGTCACCGGAGCCGTCCACGACTATCTGCGGGACTCGATCTCCAAACTCATCGCCACGGACCGGTTCCAGGAGCTGTGGCGTGCGACGAACCGGCTCGCCCACGAGCGGATCGTCGAGGTGCTCGAGGAACGCAACGAGAACGTGCGGGTGAGCGGCGACACGGTCACCCTGAACCTGCTGCCGATGGTCAACAACGCGCTGCGCTCCCTGGAGCAGCAACTGCCCACCCTGTTCGGCAAGAAGCTGGACCTGCCCGCCCTCTCCTCCGGTGAGATACCGCCGGGCCTGCACGAGCGCATCGAGAGCGCGCTCGGCGTCTCGCTGCCCGAGGACTTCGCGCAGATCCGCCTCTACAACCGCAACGAGCTGGGCCAACTGCAGGAGTCCGTCCTGCTGTTCAAGCGCGCGGTGGTGGGCCTGGTGATCGGTGTGCCGGTCCTGCTCGGGCTTGCCCTGTGGATATCGCCCCAGCGGCGGCGCACCCTCCTCCAGCTGGGCCTGTGGCTGGTGGTGACCGTCACGGTGCTTTCGACCGTGCTGCGCGCGGTCCGTGACCAACTGCTCGACCAGGTGCCGTCCGGCGTCTACCGCGACGGCGTACAGGCCGCGCTGTGGACGGTGTTCACGACCCTGCGCGACCGGGGCGACCAGCTGCTGTGGCTGGGGATCGCCATCGCCGTGCTGGCGTATCTGGTGGGACCCGGACGCCTGCCCGTGGCGCTGCGCCGGCACACGGCGCAGGGGGTGCGGGCCACCGGGCACTTCGTGGCCAAGGCCGGCGAGCGGCTCCCCGAGGGCGCGCGGGTGCGGCCGTGGCTGGCCCAGCACGCCGACGTGCTGCGGGTGTCGGGAGCCGTGGTCGCGGCCCTGATCGCGCTGCTCCTGTCGTCGTGGACCGCGCTGCTCGTGGTCGGCGCGCTGCTGGCCGCGTACGAGATCGCGATCACCCTCGTCGCCCGCGCGGCAGGACCGCCCCAGGACGGCTCACCCCCGAAAGGTGAGGCGGGCCGTGGGACCCCCGCGAAGACTGGCGCACCCGTTTGACCGAGGCAGGGAGACGCGCATGAAGACGCGGACGCACGCCGGACGGATCGGACCGAACGGCGACGGGAGCGGAAGGTCGCGCCTGTGGGGCCCGTATCTGAGCGAACGGCAGTGGGGCACGGTCCGCGAGGACTACAGCCCCGGCGGCGACGCATGGTCCTACTTCCCGCACGATCACGCGCGCTCACGCGCCTACCGGTGGGGCGAGGACGGGCTCGGCGGCATCTGCGACGACAAGCAGCGCCTGTGCCTCGCCCTCACCCTGTGGAACGGCCGCGACCCGATCCTCAAGGAGCGCGCCTTCGGCCTCACGAACGGCGAGGGCAACCACGGGGAGGACGTCAAGGAGTACTACTTCTACCTCGACAGCACCCCCAGCCACTCCTACCTGCGGTACCTGTACAAGTACCCCCAGGCCGCGTTCCCGTACAACGATCTCGTGACCGTCAACCGGGACCGCACACGGCAGGAGTTCGAGTACGAGCTCATGGACACCGGCGTCTTCGACGACGACCGGTACTTCGACGTGACGGTGGAGTACGCCAAGGCGGACCACGACGACATCCTGATGCGCGTCACCGTCGACAACCGGGGGCCCGACGAGGCGACCCTGCACGTGCTGCCGACCCTGTGGTTCCGCAACACCTGGTCCTGGGGCGAGCAGCACGAGGGGGAGGCCAGGCCGCGGATGCGGGCGGTCGACGGGCCGCGCTCGACCGTCACGGTCCGGGCCGACCACCCTCAGCTCGGCAGTTACGACCTGCGGTGCGGCGAGGGGGCCGCGCTGCTGTTCACGGAGAACGAGACCGACCACGAGCGGCTGTTCGGCTCGCCCAACGCCTGCCCCTACGTCAAGAACGCCATCGGCCGGTACGTCGTGGAAGGGGACGAGAGCGCCGTCAACCCGGCGCAGGAGGGCACCAAGGCGGCCGCCCACCACACGCTGACCATTCCCGGGGGAGGGTCGCAGACACTGCGGCTTCGGATGGGCCCCGCCGGCGCGCAGCTCTCCCTGACCCGGGGCTTCGACACGGTGTTCAAGGACCGCATCGCCGAAGCCGACGCCTTCTACCGGGAGTTGACCCCCGAGGGGGCGAGCGAGGACGAGGCGCGCGTCATGCGCCAGGCGCTCTCCGGGATGCTCTGGTCCAAGCAGTACTACGGCTTCGACCTGGAGATGTGGCTGGCCGAGCACGACCTGACCCCGTGGAGCCCGCCCCGTCCCGGCATACGCAACGGCGAGTGGTTCCACATGGTCAGCGACGACATCGTCTCGATGCCGGACAAGTGGGAGTACCCCTGGTTCGCCGCCTGGGACCTGGCGTTCCACGCCGTGGGCCTGTCGGTCGTCGACATCGGTTTCGCCAAGGAGCAGCTCGAACTGCTGCTGCGGGACGCCTACTTGCACCCCAACGGCCAGATACCGGCCTACGAGTGGAACTTCGGCGACGTCAACCCGCCCGTGCACGCCTGGGCCGCGTACTTCGTCTACACGATGGAGAAGGGCACGACCGGCCACGCCGACCACGCGTTCCTGGAGCGCACCTTCCAGAAACTGCTCACCAACTTCACCTGGTGGGTCAACCGCAAGGACCCGAACGGCCGCAACATCTTCCAGGGCGGCTTCCTCGGCCTCGACAACATCGGCGTCTTCGACCGCAGCGCCCCGCTGCCCACCGGTGGCTCCCTGGAACAGGCGGACGGCACCGCCTGGATGGCGCTGTACTGCCAGTCGATGCTGCAGATCGCGATGGAACTCGTCGAGCAGAACCCGGCGTACGAGGATCTGGTCCTGAAGTTCGTCGAGCACTACCTGTGGATCGCGGCCTCGATGGACCGCGTCGGGGACCTCCACGACGAGCTGTGGGACGAGGAGGACGGGTTCTTCTACGACGTGCTGCGGCTGCCGGACGGACAGGCGGTCCGGCTGAAGGTCCGCTCCATGGTGGGGCTGCTTCCGCTGTGTGCCTCGACCGTCTTCCAGCCGGACCAGCTGGCCCGGCTCTCCGGTCTGAGCGAGCGGCTGCGGCGGTTCGCCGCGCGCCACCCCTCGCTGTCCGTGACGCTGACCTCGGCGCAGGCCGGTACGGCGGGCGGCCCGCGGCTCCTGTCCGTCCTGGACGAGAAGAAGCTGGTGCGCGTGCTGGCCCGGCTCCTGTCGGAGGACGAGTTCCTGAGCCCCTACGGGATCAGGGCGCTCTCCCGCCACCACGCCGAGCACCCGTACACGTTCTGGGTGCACGGCGAGGAGTACAAGGTCGGCTATCTGCCCGCCGAGTCGGACACCGGCATGTTCGGCGGCAACTCCAACTGGCGCGGCCCGGTCTGGCTGCCGATGAACGCCCTCGTCATCCGCGGTCTGCTCAACCTGTACGGCTTCTACGGCGACGACCTCACCGTCGAGTGCCCGACCGGCTCGGGGGTACGGAAGAACCTGTACGAGGTCGCGGAGGACATCAGCGGCCGCCTCGCCCGGATCTTCCTGCGTGGCGACGACGGACGGCGGCCCGTGTACGGCGGCCAGGCGAAGTTCACGGACGACCCGCACTGGCGCGATCTGATCAGCTTCTACGAGTACTTCCACGGCGACAACGGCGCGGGAGTCGGCGCATCGCACCAGACGGGCTGGACCGGTCTGGTCGCGGCCCTGATGAAGATCTTCGGCACGCTCGGACCGGACGACTTCCGCTCCGGATCCGCGAGGAGGCACAAGTGATGACCGAGTTGCCCGCGCAGCCCGTCGTGCACGAGGTCAACACCCGCGTATGGCTGCGGGAGATCGGGCTCCGCGCCGGCCGTCCCGTCGGCCTCGCGGACGTACCCAAGGACGTGTGGGACGAGATCACGCCCGCCGGGATCGACGCCGTCTGGCTGATGGGGGTGTGGGAGCGCAGCCCGGGGGGACGGGCCATCGCCCTGGACAACCCGGCGTTGCGCGGCGCGTTCGCCGAGGCCGTCCCGGACATCGGCGATGAGGACATCGCCGGATCGCCGTACTGCATCCGCCGCTACGAGGTCGACGCGGCACTCGGCGGCGGCGCCGGCCTTGCGGCCGCCCGCGGCGAACTCGACCGCAGGGGAGTGGGGCTGCTGCTCGACTACGTGCCCAACCACGTGGCCCCCGACAGCCCCTGGGTGAGCGAGCACCCCGAGTACTTCGTGCAGGGTGACGCCGAGGACGTCCGGCGTGATCCGGCCGGGTTCCTCGACACAGGGCGCGCGGTGCTCGCGCGGGGCCGCGACCCGTTCTTCCCGCCCTGGCCGGACGTGGTGCAGCTGAACGCCTTCGCCCCGGCCCTGCGGCGGGCGACCGCGGAGGTGCTCGGCGACATCGGCCGGGTCTGCGACGGGGTGCGCTGCGACATGGCGATGCTGCTGATGAACGACGTCTTCGCGCGGACGTGGGGCGAGCGGGCGGGGACCCAGCCGCAGGAGGAGTTCTGGCCCGAGGTCGTGGCTGCCGTCCGCCGGCAGCATCCCCACATGGTCTTCGCGGCCGAGGCGTACTGGGACCTCGAATGGGCCCTGCAGGAGCAGGGGTTCGACTTCTGCTACGACAAGCGTCTCTACGACCGGGTCCTGAACGAGAGCGCCGATTCGGTCCGGGCGCACCTGCGGGCCGACGAGCAGTACCAGCGCCGGCTCGTGCGCTTCCTGGAGAACCACGACGAGCCGCGGGCCGCGCGCACCCTGCCCCCGGCCAAGGAGCGGGCGGCGGCCGTCCTGATCGCCACGCTGCCCGGCGCCACCCTGTGGCACGAGGGCCAGTTCACCGGGCGACGCGTCCACCTGCCGGTCTTCCTCGACCGGCGTCCGGATGAGCCGCCGGATCCTTCCCTGCGGGCGTTCCACGAGCGTCTCCTGTCGGCCGTGCACCGCAGCGCCATGCGTACGGGGCGGTGGCAGCTCCTGGACAGCGACGGCTGGCCCGACAACGACTCCGGCCGTGCCCTGGTCGCCTCCTCCTGGTCCGGTGAGGCGGGGCGGTTCCTGACCGTGGTGAACCTCTCGGAGCATCGGGCACAGGCATGCGTGAGGCTGCCCTGGGGCGAACTGAGCCAGGGAACCTGGGAGTTGACCGGGATCCTCGACGCCGAGCGGTACGAGCGCCCGGGCGCGGAGCTGGCGGCGGACGGGCTCTACGTCGATCTGCCGCCGTGGGGCACGCACGTGCTCTCGGTCACGGCCAGTGGATCCTCCCGGCCTTGGTGAGTGTTTGAGATCTCTAGTCGGGCGGCCTGTACGGCTGGATCCTGGTGGTCATGAGGTCTGGCGGGACGGTTCGGCGGCAGCGGTGTTCTGCTCGGGTACGTGCAGGTCACGGCGGTGGCGAGCCCTGGAACAGGCACGGCGGCGGGTGGCGGCGATGCAGCGTGGGGACGTGATGACGTGTCCGGTCTGCGCGCGTGAGTGGACGGTGGGGGTCGAGCGCCAGCGGTCGGCGGTGTTCTGTTCCTCGCGGTGCCGCACGCGGGCCTGGCGGTCGAAGGTGTCGCGGAGTTCCGTCACGGTGACGCCGTAGCCGAACGCCGCAGGTGACAGCGAGCGGTGGGCACAGATTGAGGACCCTCCGTTCAACCAGCGCACGGGCCGACGAGGTTGGACGAACGACGGGGCGAAACGCCTGGTCGGGCAGCGGGTGGACACGCCGGTCTCGGTCGAGGAGAAGGTACAGGCCGTCACCGATCTCACCGGGGACGACGAGGTCGCCGCCCAGGTCGCGGTGACCCTTCTTCGCCGGCCGGAGGCGGCGGCGACGCTGCCCGCGCCGGGCGGGTGCGGGTGGTTCAGGAGCTGACCCGGGACGACGAGGTCGCGCAGACGGTGACCGAGGAGCTTCTCCAGCGGCCACGGGTCGCGCGGCAGGCTATGCGCAACGACACGACGCGTTCGGTGGTGAACCGGGCCCAGTTCGACAATTCCGAGGAGACCCGGGGCCGTATTCGTGACCGGGTTCCGGCGGTCCGCCAGATCGAGCACACCAGGCCGACCGCGATGCCGCCCGCGAACTCCTCTGGCGCCTGCGCGTGATGCAACCGCAGATCACCCAGATCTGGGCTGATTCCGCCTACGCCGGCCAGCTCATCAACTGGTCGGGCGACTTCCTGGACATGACCCTCAAGACCGTCTCGCGGCCTCGCGGCGCGAAAGGCTTCGTGGTCCCTCCCCGACGCTGGAAAGTCGAGCGCACCCTTGGCTGGATCATGAAATCCCGCCGGAACGTCCGCGACTACGAACGGCTCCCCCACCACTCGGAAGCCCATCTGACCTAGGGACTCATCACCCTTATGACCCGCAGGATCACCCGCAAAGGCCCCCGCACCGACTGGTCGAAGAGGACCTGACCACCGGCACAACTTCCGCCGATCGGTGACACGGCCCATGATGCGGTTCATCGCGGTGAGGGTCCTGGCCCGGTTGGCCGAGCCCTACCGTGTGGGTGGAGGAGGCGACGCTGATGGGGTCGTTGATCGGGGAGTTGGAGGTGCGGGAGGCGGCGGCGCGGGCCCGGGTGCGGTCGCCGCCGTCCTCGACGAGTGACGGAACCGCCGGGGCCGCACCGTGCCGGGGGCCGAGCAGGGCGGGCCGCCCACCGGCTAGCATCGCCGAGTTCGTGCCACCCACCGGCCCGGGCATCGCGGCGCGGCGTACAGGGGAGCTGACACGGCATGAGAACGAAGAGCGCAGCGGCGTGGGCGGTAGCGGTGCTGATGCTCGGCGCAGCCGTCGGCGGCTGCGCCGAGCAATCGGACAAGGGACCGTCCGGCAGCAGCGCGAAGCACACGAAGTCCCACCGCGAACCCGAGGACAAGCCTGATTCACGGGTCGTCGAGGCCGACGACGACCACACCGTCCTCGAACTGTCCGACGGCCGGCAGGTGTCCCTCCGCTTCACTCGCCGCGGCCTGGAGGCGCAGCATCGCGACGCCTCTGACGACGCCTGGTCCGCCCGGAAGACGGTCTATGAGACCGGCACCAAACCGTGCGGCGGTATCAGGGCAAAGGCGTACCGGGACACCGTGTGGCTCGCGGCCGGCTTCGGCGCGCACTGCAGGGACGGCGACGAACCGCAAGAAGTGATCGCGGCCGTAGCCACCGGGGACCTCTCCTCCTGGACCACCGACCCGACCAAGAACACCATCGCCTGGCCGAAGGCCCGCATCCGCGACGGTGGCGCCCGAGTGGACTTCGTCGATCGCGGCATGGTGAGAACCACCACGCTGACCTGGCGCAAAGGCTCCGGATTCGCCAAGGTGGCCATGAAGTACAAGCCCATCCACCCCTGGTTCGTGGGCCGGTGGCGAGCCACGGACGGCAGCCAGCAGCTGACCATCCACCAGGTCGAGCCGGGCAGATGGGCACGCGTGGTCATCGAGTCCCGCACCGGCCCGCGATGCAAGGGCAGCGCCGTTGTCACCGGCATAGACCAGCACGACCTGTCCATGAGCAACTTCAAGCTCGATCAGGGCACCAGGACCGTCAACTGCCCGCCGGAGGAGCTCGAGTACTCCTTCGACGTGAAGTCCTCGGACGGCCCGCTGCGCCTACGCAAGATCGGCAACCACCCGAAGACCGTCCTTACCTATGAGCGGGTGGGTTGAGTGCCTGTTCGGGATCCCGCTGCTGATCAAAGACCCCGGGTAGAACCCCGTCATGGGCCCGGATGAACCCAGCGACCAAGAGCTGCCGGACGAGCAGGAAGGGTGGAAGGACAGCCCGGCCCGGCGGTAGTTCTCCGGCCAGCGGGAGGCGACCCAGCGGCTGTTGCGGACCGTCTCATACGGGATGCCGACTCCTCGGCCAGCAGGTGCAGCGAGGCCGAGACGGTGGGCAGGTCACCGATGGCGGTGGGCGAGCCGCCCGCCGGGCGCATCGGCTCCACCTCCAGCGCGCGGTCTCCGACGACGAACTGGATGCGCCGGTCGGTCTCCATCTCCTCGCGCAGCTCGGCGATGATCTGGTCGAACCGCTCGCGGGTGACCTGGCCTGTCTTCTCGCCGGTCTCGGGCATGGCAGCCACCACCCCACCAGGCGGGCCGGGGCGTCGGCGCGGTGCCGGCGGCGGGGCTCGGCCCGCACGACGCCACCGTCGACCCGCCGCAGTGAAACCGCAAGAATCGACTCCAACTGCCCGATAGAAGGGCGAATCTGACGGGGTGAGTCGTTCACGGTGCCGTCACTGTGACAGCTTGCTGAACGATTCCGCCCGGCGCCGCCAGGCCCGGGTCCGGCACCGGCCGGAGCGGAACACCGCGTCCTTGCGGCGCTCCAGCGAGGCGATCCACGCAGTCCCGCACTCCGGGCACTGCCGCATCCCCGCACCGCGGTGGACGGCCGCCCAGCGCCGCCGGACCCGAAGGCTGAGCTGCCATTGCCTGCAACGACACGTGGCGCAGCAGAACCGCGCGTCCGATCGCGTGTCCAGTGGCAGCCGGTCTCCGCACTGGGACACCGGCGGTCCTGCACCACTCCGAATCCGCCGGACACCTTCTCAGGCTAGGCCTCCGGCCTCTCCGAAGAGCCCTTCCCAAACAGGCACTTAGGGCGTCTCGCCCCAGTCCACGCCGTTGTCCGAACGGAACGCCTCCACGGCGGCCTCGACGGTGGGGTGGAAGCGGCGCGCGTCGAAGGTACGGGTCAATCCGTAGCGCTCGATCTTGTGCCGCACCGGGTCCTTGAGCTCGGCGAAGACCAGGCTCACGCCGAGCTCGAGGAGCGCCGCGTCCAGCTCCTCCAGGATGTCCGCCGCGGTCGTGTCGACGTCGGTCACCGGTTCGGCCGCGATCAGGACGCACCGCGTCGCCGGTTCTGCGCGGGTGTACCGCAGGACCTCTTCGCGGAACGCCTTGGCGTTGGCGAAGAAGAGCGGCGCGTCGAAGCGGAAGATCACAAGACCCGGCAGGAGCCCGGCACTCTCGTGCGACCGCACGTCGTGGTAGCCCTCCACGCCTGGCACCCGCCCGAGGACCGTGCTGTAGGGCCACCAGGCGCGCCGGAAGACGTTCAGGATGGACAGGCCCACCGCGACGGCGATCCCCGGCAGCACACCGAGCAGGGCCACCCCGAGGAAGGCCGCGACGGACAGCCAGAACTCCGCCTTGCGCTGCCGCCACAGCCGCCTCGTGCCCGCGAGGTCGGCCAGCGAGAGGGAGGCCGTGATGACCACCGCGGCGAGCGCGGGCTGCGGCAGATCGCTGAAGAGCCCCGGCAGCAGGACGAGCATGAGGACGATGAGCGCCGCACCGACCACCCCGGTCAGCTGCGTCTTGGCCCCCGCCCGCTCGGCCACGGCCGTGCGGGAACCGCTGGTGCTCACGGGGAAGCCCTGGAACAGACCGGCGGCCATGTTTGCCGTGCCGATCGCGATCATCTCGTCGTTGCCGCGGACCTGTTGCCCGGTGCGGGCCGCGAAGGCCGATGCGTTGGAGATGGTGTCGGCGAGGGACACCAGGGCGATGCCGAGGGCGCCGACGAACAGCGGGCCCAGATCGCCCCAGCCGATGTGCGGGACCGTGAACGGCGGCAGCCCTTCGGGGAGTCGGCCGACGGTCTTCACCCCGTGCTCGTCCAGATCGAGGACGACGGACACGGTGATGGCCAGGACCACCATGACGAGGACGGCCGGGATCTTCGGCATCAGACGTTGCAGGAGCAGGATCAGGAGGATGCAGCCGCCGCCCACCGCGACGGCGGCCGCCACCGTCCGCCCGTCCGCCACCCCCTGGACGAAGGCGTCCACTTCACCGATCAGCCCGTCGGCATCGGTCGAGAAGCCGAACAGTTTCGGCAACTGCCCGATGAGGATGGTCAGGGCCAGGCCGTTCATGTAGCCGATCATGGTGGGCTTGGAGATGAGATCGGCGACGAAACCGAGCCGCGCCACCCCCGCGAGGAGCGTGATCGCGCCGACCATCAGGGCCAGCATCGAGGCCAGCGCGATGGCGCGTCCGCTGTCCCCGTCGGCGGCGAGCAGCGGCAGGACCGTCGCGGCGATCATCGGGCCGAGCGAGGAATCCGGACCGAGCACCAGGACGCGGGAGGGCCCTGCCACGGCGTACGCGAGCAGACAGAGCACGGAGGTGTACAGACCCGTGATCGGCGGCAGTCCTGCCAGTTCGGCGTAGGCCATGCCCTGCGGCACCAGGAGTGTGCTCAGTACGACGCCTGCGACCACGTCCTTGAACAACCACTCCCGGCGGTAGTTCCGCAGGGTCCTGACCCCGGGCGGCGTCCCGTGCACCGGCGTCTCACCTCTGCCCGGCGCCCGTGGGCGCGCGTCCGTCCCTCATGGGCCACCTCTGCTAGTAGACGGTTTCCTTCTTGACCACGCACAGGGCCCAGATGATGAACCCGTTCATCGCGATCAGGGTGATGGACCAGACGGGGTGGTAGGGGAGGGACAGGAAGTTGGCGATGATCATCAGGCTGGCGATGATCACGCCCAGGATCCTGGCCCACTTCGCGGCGACGAGCAGGCCGAAGCTGATGATCACGGCCACCGTGCCGATGAGCAGGTGGATCCAGCCCCAGGCCGTCAGGTCGAACTCGAAGGTGTACCCGGGTGTGGCGAGGAAGATGTCGTCCTCGAGGACGGCCATGAGACCACGGCAGAAGTCCATGGATCCGGAGAGGAACAAGAGAACCCCCGCGAAGATGGTCAGCCCGCCGGCCGCTATCTGCGCGGTGCCGGGGCGATGGTGCTGAGTGGTCGTGGCCATGCCGGGACCTCCGTAGTCGAGGAGGGTGCCGATTGCACCGCTGTGCCCCGAGTGTTGCCCCCGGCAGGTACCCCTGGTCGTCACCCTCCGGGGGTGACGCCGCAGGGCGGGCGTCCCACGAGGCTGGCCGTCGTCCGGCCGGCGACAAGGAGGCGAGGCGATGACCGTGCCGTCCACACCAGACGGAGCAGGCGCCCGGCAGGAGAAGCGCCCCTGGCCGCGTCAGGTGCTTCTGCCGCTCGCACTCGCCCAGTTCATCTGCAGCTTCGCGGGCTCGAACATGAACGTCATGATCCAGGACATCAGCGAGGACCTGGACACCACGGTGCAGGGCGTGCAGACCGCGATCACGATCTTCCTCCTCGTCATGGCGGCCCTGATGATTCCGGGCGGCATCCTGACCGACCGGTACGGCCGCAAGCGCTGCCTCGTCATCGGCCTCGCCGTGTACGGGGTCGGCGCGCTGCTCAGCGCGGTGGCGCCCGGCCTCGGCGTCCTCATCCTGGGCAACTCGATCCTGGAGGGCGTCGGCACGGCCCTGCTCATCCCGCCCGTGTACATCCTCACCACCCTCCTGTTCACGAACGTGGCCGACCGTGCCCGTGCCTTCGGGGCGATCATGGCGATGGGCGGCATCGGTGCCGCCGCGGGGCCGCTGATTGGAGGCCTCATCACGTCGGCGATCAGCTGGCGGGCCGCCTTCGTCTTCCAGGCCCTGGTGGTCGCGGTGATCATCGTGCTGACCCGGCGCATCGACGATCCGCTCCCCCCGAACCCCGGCCGCGTCTTCGACACCGGCGGCGCGGTGCTGTCCGCGACCGGTCTGGTCCTGGTCGTCATGGGGATCCTCGCCGCCGACGACAACGTCTGGCTGATGAGCGGTCTGCTGCTGGTCGGCGCCCTGCTGTTGGTCGGCTTCTTCCGCTGGATACGGGCGAAGGAGCGCGCCGGGGCCCAACCACTGCTGCGCACCGACCTGTTCCGCAACCGCACCTCCAACCTCGGTCTGATCACCCAGCACACCCAGTGGCTGATGCTCATGGGCGTGTCCTTCGTGGTGGCCGCGTACCTCCAGGTCGTCCGGGGGTACAACGCGATCGACACCGGCGTGATCTTCAGCGCGTCCACCCTCGGCCTCCTGGTGTCCTCGCTGGGCGCCGCGCGCTTCGCCAAGAAGCACGAGCAACGCACGCTCGTCATGACCGGGTTCGCCGTGACGGTCTGCGGCATCGGTCTGCTGCTCGCCATGGCCCACGGTGAACCGAAGGCCTGGACGTCCGTCCCCGGTCTGCTGCTCATCGGCCTCGGGATGGGGGTGATGCTGACGCCCTCGGTCAACGTGGTGCAGTCCAGCTTCTCCGAGGACCAGCAGGGCGAGATATCCGGCCTCTCTCGCAGTGTGTCGAACCTCGGATCCTCGGTGGGCACCGCGATCGCGGGAACCATCCTGGTCGCGGACCCGGCCGTGGGGCCCTACGCCGTGGCGCTCGTGGTGCTCGCCGTCATCGGGTTCGGAGGGTTCGCCGCCGCCGCCAAGCTGCCCCGGGCTCCGGCCCCCGCCCCCACCCGGCAGGGGTGAAGCCGCCCGCTGACCGCACCGCGGGACGGCGTCAACGCCCGTCGTAGCGGACGGCACTGGCGACCATCAGGTCCTGGAGCGACGCGTGCCGTCTGCTGAAGGGGATCCAGCACAGCCCCAGCGGGAACGTCACGCACAGCGCTGCACGCACCAGGGCGCGCGGCAGCCCGAGCAGCCGGCCGGCGCGGCCGGTGACGCGCAGCCCCATCAGCATGTCTCCCGCCGTGCGCCCGATCGCGGCCCAGGAACAGCCGAGGTACAGGACGGCGAGGGTCCACCCCGCCGCGCCGGAGATCCAGCCGGGGAGTTCGGGGAACCGGAACGGGGGCCCGGCGACGAGGAGTTGGACGCACCCGGCACCCACCTGGACCGCGAAGCCGAGCGCGGCGACGGCCAACGCGTCGAGCACCGCCGCGACGCCACGCGACACGATCCCGGCCGGTTCGGGCCGGGTCCCGGACCCGAGCCCTGTAACGCTCACCGCGCACGCCCGGGCGGCGGACCGTCCCCCTGGCCCTGCGGCGGCCCCGCACGCCCGAGGAGCCGGTCACTGAACCGGTTGACGCCCCGGTCGCCGCGCCTCCCGAGCAGCCGGATCGCGTCGGCGGTCTCCGCCGCCATCCCGCCCCCGGTGTCCCGGACGATCCGCCCGAGATCGATCTCGGCCAGCACGCCGCCGGTGAGTCCCACCAGATCGATCCGGACGATCACCGCGTCGACGTCGACCCGGTCGGCGACCCGATCGACGTCGACGCGGTCGGCGATGCGGTTCACGTCGACCCGGTCGGCGATCCCCTCCACGTCCACCCGGTCGGCGACGCGCCGCACGTCGACCCGCTCGGCGATCAGGTTCACGTCGACGCGCGACACGAGGTCGTCCAGGTCGATGCGGTCGAGCACCGCGCCGGCCACCGCACGGATCACCGTGGTCGCCGCCTCATCCATGATTCCCAGCACTCCCCGCGCCCGCCGGACGACGAAGTTCAGCGGGCCACCCGCGTTGTCTTCAGCCATCCGGTGATCGCAGCGCCGACCGGGATCCCTGACATCCTCCGCCGCGGGTGAGTCTCCTCCGCGGGGGCGGTCCCTCAGTAGTGCGGGACGACGACGACCGGGCACCTGGCGTGGTGGATCGCCGCGTGCGCGGTCCGTCCGAGATGCGGCCCGGCGGGGATGCGGCGGCCGACGACCAGCAGACCGGCGGTCGAAGCCGCCCTGACCAAGTGGTGGCCCGGCAGACCGTGCAGGAGCCGCTCGGTGACCTGTGTGCGGGGGAATTTGTGCCGCCAGGGGGTGAGTACGGCCGCCAGAAGGCGCGACTTCTCCTCCACGGGGTCGATGGCGTCCGCGGAGGGGATCAGGGGCGCGGTCCAGATGTGCACGGCATGGAGCGGCGCTTGGCGGGATGCCGCCGCGTCGAAGGCGTACTCGAGGAGTTCGTCGTCGGGGCGGTCGAGGTCGAGGCCGAGCACGACCGGGCGGCGCGAACCGCCCGCGCCCCGGTGTTCGTCGGCGGGGTGGTCTCCCGCCCGGACCAGAGCGACGGGGCAGGCGGCACGCGCGGCGACGGCCAGCGCGACCGAGCCGACCAGGACCCCGGTGAGCGCGCCGAAGCCACGTGAGCCGAGGACGAGCAGAGCCGATGATCTGGCCGCCGCCGACAGCGCCTGCACCGGTGGTCCTGTCACCTGCTCGTCCAGGATCCCCAGGCCGGGGTGCTCGCGGGAGAGCCGGAGGACGGCCCGGTCGAGCGCGCCGTCCTCGCGGTGGAACGGGACGTCGATCTCCGGCGGCCGACTGCCTTCCACCGGCGGGTCGCAGGCGTGGACGAGGTGGAGGGGCAGGTCACGGCGCAGGGCTTCACGGGCTGCCCAGCCGGCGGCGTCCAGGCTCTCGGGCGAGCCGTCGATGCCGGCGGTGATGGTCTGCTGGGTGGTCATGGTGCGTACCTCCGCGATGCGTTGGGGGCGTCAGCCGGTCCAGGCCCCGGCGGCGGCCTCCGCCGCCTCCGGCGGTGGGCGAGTGCCTCGTGCCCGGGAAACCGGGGTGGCTTGATGTGCTCGGCCCGCAGCGGTTCGGTCAGCAGAGGCATGCTCGTCCAGTAGAGAGGAGTGCTCATCCGGTAGACCTGGCCGACGGCCGGATGGCTCGCCGCGCGCCACGAAGCGTCGAGGGCTGTCGTTCGGATTCGTGTCACGTTGCCTCCTGCATACGGGAGTTCAGGCCGTGTGCCCGAGCGGTCAGGCGTGCGGGACGACGGCCACCGGGCAGGCCGAGTGGTGGAGCAGGGCGTGGTTGACCGGGCCGAGCTGCATGCCGACGTGCCCCCTGCGGCGACGGGCGCCGATCACCAGGAGATCGGCGTCCCGGGAAGCGGCGAGGAGCGCGGTGCGCGCGTGGCCCTCGACCGTCTCGCTGCGGACCGTGATCTCGGGGTGGGCGGCCCTCGCGTCCCGTACCGCCTCCTCGACCAGCTCCGTGGCCCGGCGCTGGTGGTCGTCAGGCGCCGTCGAGGGGGAGCCGGGGATCTCCCGGGCGGGGCGGCGCCAGGCATGGACGACGGTCACGGCGGCGTTGCGCGCCGCTGCCTCACGGAAGGCGAACTCCACCGCACCGTCCGCCTCTTGAGGGGCGTCGACGCCGACGACGACGGTGCGGAACCCGCCCCGCAGACTCTTCTCGCCGCCGCGTACGACGAACACGGGCGAGGTGGCGTGCGCGGCCACCGACAGGCTGATCGAACCGAGCAGCAGCTCGGCGAGCTCGCCGCGTCCCCGGCTGCCGACCACCAGGGCACAGGCCTCCGGACTGATCAGGGCGAGCGCGACGGCCGGGTCCTCGGGCAGCACCTCACTCGTCACCTTCACGACGGTGGTGCGGTGCAGGGCGCGTTCGACCGCCGAAGCCGCGATGTGGTCCGAAAGGGCCTGTACGGACGTCCGGTTGATGTCGAAGGACGGTTCGTGCCCCTCGTACCACTCCCACCTCGACGCATGGACGACATGCAGCGGCACCCCGCGCGCCGCGGCCTCGTCCACGGCCCAGTCCAACGCGCGCAGGCTCGGATCCGAGCCGTCGACTCCGACGATCAGGGGCTTGTCCACGCTGCAACCGCCTTCCGGCACGCCCCTGCAGGGGCCCTGCTTCGGACGGTTCCACCGAGAAGGCCGACCGGGGAGGGGCGAACCGGCCTCGGTAGGGGAACGGTTGACCGCTGCGCGCCGCCTCCCCGGGCACGGTGCGTCGGCCCCTGGTCGCGGCGGGTTACCGCTGTGGCTGGCAGACCATCCGGCCCGGCGTCCTCGTCCCACGTCGCATCCACGACGCCTTGCCCGGCCTTCGCCCATGGCGCCTGCCCGCCGGTGCGTACATCGGACCCCAGTACCTTGGCCACACGCCCCACGTCGCTTCTCTCGGGGTTGCCCGGAGTGCGAGCGCGGGAAGCGCGATGATTGCCCAGTTCAGCGGCGTGCGCCCGTGGGCGGTGGGTGCGCGACAGGTGTCGCGGACCGAGGCGGCTGCCCGATGCTGTTCTTCGAGTGCCTGTGGGCGCATCTGGCCGGCGGCTACCTCATCCAGCGCTGGACGAGATCGCTCGCTGACCGGGGCTGTCCTCACCAGGAGCCCGCCCCGAGCCCCCTGGCACCCACGCGATTCACGCCAGGACCACCAGGCCGTTCGCGCGACCCGTCGGACACCGCCTAGGCGTCCACCAACGCGGCCACCAGGCGCCTCATAGGGGGCCGCGGGTCAGATGTGCCCGGCCAGCTGGTCATCAGGAGGTGGTGGGCGGTGCCGACGATGGCGAGGGCCACCGTGCACGGGTCGACGGTCTCCGCCACCCGGCCAAGTCCCTGCTCGTCCTTCAGGTAGCCGGTGATGGCCTCCTGGATCGCGGCGAAGCCCGGCGCCCCTCCTTCCAGGGCCTCGCGGATGCGCAGCGCGGCGGCGGGGCGGGTCATGGCGAGGCCTGAGATGGCGGGGCCGCCGGAGGCGAACAGTGCGAGGGCGACGGCCTCGAGATTCCCTGCCACCGTGCCCTGCCCGGCGAGCCCCGACAGTGCCTGCGCCTTCGCGGCCGTCCGCGCGAACCGGTCGAGGAAGAACTCGGCCACGAACTCGTCGAACCCCGCGAAGTGCACATGCAGCAGCCCCTTGGCACAGCCTGCCTCGGTCGTGACGGACCGGCTGGTGAGCGCGCCGGGCCCGTCCCTTTCCACGACGCGCTCGGCGGCCGCGAACAGCCGCTCGCGTACGTCCGGCGTCGCTACTCCGCGCGGTGACATGGGCCCTCTTCCGTTCCGCCTTTCGCCGCCCTCACGGCGCACAACCCCTCGGATAGTAGCGGGGATTGCCAGTTTGGGCGCGCGCCCATACTGTTTGGGCGCACGCCCATTCTCCGTCATCCACCACAGGAGGCACCCGTGCCAGACATCATCAACACCGAGCAGGAACAGGCATGGAACGGCCCCGAAGGTGCCCACTGGGCCCGCAACCAGGACCGCTGGAACGCCGTGAACGAGGGCTTCAACGATCCTCTCCTCGACGCCGCCGGAATCACCGGGGACCACCGGACCCTCGACCTCGGCTGCGGCACCGGGCAGACCACACGCCTGGCCGCACTCCGGGCACCCCAAGGGCGCGCGCTGGGCCTCGACCTGTCCGGCCCGATGCTGGCCGAGGCCCGCGCCCGCGCGGAGCGAGAGGGCATCACCAACGCCTCCTTCACACAAGGCGACGCGCAGACACACCGCTTCGAGGCGGGCGCGTTCGACTCGGCGATCAGCCGCTACGGGGTGATGTTCTTCGCCGACCCCGTAGCGGCCTTCGGCAACATCGGCCGGACGCTGCGACCCGGCGGGCGCCTGGCATTCGTCTGCCCGGCCGATGCCACGCTCAATGACTGGGTGGCGGCGATGGCAGCACTGCGCGACTTCCTCCCGGTCGGCGACTTCGGGCAGCCGGGGCTGCCCGGCATGTTCTCCCTGGCCGCCACGGACCGTATCCGCGAGGTCCTCACCGCGGCTGGATTCACCGGCATCACCATCAACCAGACGCAGGCCTACGGGGCATGGGGAGACGGAGCCGAGGACGCGGCGGAGTTCCTGCTGGGAACGGGCCCCGGTCGTCACCTGATGGAGCAGGCCGACGCGACTGCACGGGTCCTCGCCCGCCGCGCCCTGACGGACCATCTGCGCGGCCACGAGGCGGCGGACGGCATGGTCCGGCTGCGCAGCACGTCGTGGCTGGTCACCGCAGACCGCCCAGCCGGCCCGTCGGACAGGCCCTAGGTGTGAACCAGCGCCCGCCGGTGGCCGTCCCGTCCGGCCTCGCGGACGCCCCTGGTCACCACGCGGCGGACGCTGATAGCACGGACCGATGCTGAGCGGCAACAGGTCCGACACCAGCGGCAGTTGACGGCGTTGTGGCGGCCGTCGCCATTCTGCCCCGGTTCCGGTGGCTCCTACGGTTGCCGGCACCCCGGCGTACCGGCCCACGGCAGGAGTGGACGGTCCGGGGTCGCGTGATCCGCCCCGGAGAGCGCGTCGCACTCCGTCGGGAGCCGCCATGCCGTCGTACGAGAGACGATTGAATCCCCAGTCGAATCCCCAGTCGAATCCGCAGTTGAATCCGCAGCCGTCCGCAAGGCCCCCTGCCCGAGCGGCGGCCCGGCGAGGGCCATGGCGCCGGGCCCTGGGGCGGGTGACCGCCGTCGTGGGCCTGGTCGTGGCCGCAGCGGTGTGCGCGCCGTCGCCCGCCGCGCAGGCGGCTCCGACGTCCGTCGCCCTGGAGAAGGTCGGCAACTTCGGCGCGAATCCGGGCAGTCTGAACATGTACGTGTACCGCCCGACGAGCCTGGCGGCCGAGCCCGCGGTGGTGGTGGCCCTGCACGGCTGCGGCCAGAGCGCCCAGCTGTACGCCGACAACGCAGGCCTGGTGAAATTCGCCGACCAGCACGGCTTCCTGCTCGTCTTCCCCGAGCAGACGTCCGCCAACAACAGCAGCAAGTGCTTCAACTGGTTCCAGCCGGGAGACACGCGGCGCGGCCAGGGCGAGGCGGCCTCGATCCGCCAGATGGTGGCGCACGCCGGCTCCGCGTACGGCGCCGACCCGGAACGGGCGTACGTCACCGGTCTGTCGGCCGGCGGCGCCATGACCTCGGTGATGCTCGCCACCTACCCGGACGTGTTCAAGGCGGGCGCCGTGGTCGCGGGCCTCCCGTACGCCTGTGCCGACGACGTGCTCTCCGCCTACAGCTGCATGAGCCCCGGCGTCGACCGCACCCCCTCGGCCTGGGCCCAGGAAGTCCGTGACGCCCACCCCGGCTACGGCGGACCCTGGCCGCGGGTGGCGATCTGGCAGGGCGACAACGACCCCACCGTCGCCAAGAGGAACGCCGACGAACTGCGCGACCAGTGGACCGCCGTCCACGGCCTGGACCAGAGCCCGGACCGCACCTCCGCCATCGGCCCCAACTCGACCCGCAGGGAGCAGTACCTCGGGACGGCCGGAAGCGTCGCCGTGGAGGTCGACCGGGTGCCCTCCATCGCCCACGGCACCCCGGTCGACCCGGGAACAGGGGCACAGGAGTGCGGTGCGACCGGGACGGCGAACTTCATCGACTCCATCTGCTCCAGCTACTGGATCACCGGCTTCTTCGGCCTCGACGGCTCCGACCCCGGCGGTCTGCCCGCCCCGGGCGGCCTGGCCGCGACCGGGGCGACCGACACGTCCGTCACTCTGAACTGGAACGGCGTGACCGACGCCGCGTCGTACGCCGTGTACCGGGACGGCACCCGTATCGCCACGCCGAACCGGCCGCCGTTCACGGACACCGGCCTCAGCCCCGGCTCCGGCCACACGTACAGCGTGGCCGCCCGCGACACGGCCGGCACGGAAGGCGCGCGGTCGGCCGGGCTCACCGCCTCCACCACGGGCTCCACCGCCAAGTGCTGGACGGCGAACAACTACCAGCACGTCCAGTCGGGACGAGCCACCACCACCGGCGGCTACGTCTACGCCAAGGGCTCGAACCAGAACATGGGCCTCTACAACACCGCGGTGACCCACACCCTCAAGGAGTCGCCGACCGGCCATTACGTCATCGCCGACGGCACCTGCTCCTGACGGTCCCCACGCAGCCGCCGCAGTCGGCCGTACGTGTTCACGTCCCCCGGAGGTACCCGTGCCCGCCACTGATCCGCCCATGGATCCGCCCAGACCCCTGCCCACAAGGGCGCGTACCGCGCGGTCGCTGCGCAGCGCCCTCGCCCTGACGGCGGTGCTCGTCACCCTCGCCGCGGTCCCGGCCGCCGCCGAACAGTCCGGCGGTACCCACGGCGGCGACGCGCGGCACTGCGCGTCCTCGGCGAGGCTGAAGGTGCCGGGCGCCGAGCGCCAGGTCAACTCCTGCCTGGCCGAGTTGACCACCGCGGGGACGGTATCCTCCGGCCACACCGACCCGGCCGACTGGGCGGGGCTGACCCCTGCGGGCCTGACGACGCCGCGCGGGGTGCCCGGCATACAGATCGACGGCTACTTCCCCGACACGTCGGCCACCAACACCAACCACGGCTGGAAGCACGACGCGCAGTTCGTCATCCGCCTGCCCGACCGATGGAACGGCGGCCTGGTGGTCGCGGGTACACCCGGGGTCCGCGAGCAGTACGCCAACGACCGGGCGATCGGCGACTGGGTGCTCTCCCAGGGCTACGCGTTCGCCTCGACCGACAAGGGCAACACCGGCGCGGCCTTCCACCGGGACGGGGCCGAGCCGGGCGACGCGATCGCCGAGTGGAACGACCGCGTCACTCAACTCACCCGCGCCGCACGGACGGTGGTCGCGCAGCGGTACCACAGGCCACCCGCGCGCACGCTGGCCACCGGCATGTCCAACGGCGGGTATCTGGTGCGCTGGCAGCTGGAGAACCATCCCGAGCTCTACGACGGGGGAGTGGACTGGGAAGGCACGCTGTGGCGGACCAAGGGCCCGAACCTGCTCGACTTCCTGCCGCCCGCGCTGCGTGCCTATCCGCTCTACGCGGCGGGTGGTGAAGGAGCGGGCAGAGCCCATCGGGAGATGGTCGCCGCCGGCTTCCCCGCCGGTTCGGAATTCCTGTGGCCCTATCACCACCAAGTCTACTGGGACCTGACCCAGCGGATCTACCGCGAGGAGCTCGACCCGGGCTACGACGGTGCGACGGAGGCCGGAACTCCCTTCTGCGCACCGGGGACACCGGCGTGCGACGCCGACTACGCGTACGCGACCCGGCCGCGGGAGGTCCGCGCCGCCGTGCGCAAGATCGCCCTGACCGGACGCATCGGCAAACCGCTCATCACCGTGCACGGCACCCTCGACGTCCAGCTGCCCATCAGCAGGGACTCGGACGTCTACGCGAAGATGGTGCGCGGCGCAGGCCGCGACGATCTGTTCCGCTACTACCGCGTGGAGGGCGGCACGCACGTCGATTCGCTAGTCGACACGTTCCCGGACAAGCTGCGGCCCCTGGTGCCCTGCCACCGCTCGGCCTTCACGGCGATGGCGGCCTGGATCGACCGGGGCGAACAGCCGCCGCCCAGCCGGACCGTGCCGCGTCCGGATGCCGCACAACCGGCGGCTCTGCTCGCCCGATGCCCCCTCGCCAGGCAGTGATTCCGGCCAAGTCCCGGCAGGGGGAGGTGGTCCGGAAGGCAGGATTCCTCAACGACGAGCCAAAAATGCCGAGTTGACCTAAGATCGCCTCGCTCCCTATTCGTAAGGGAGTTCGGTGCTTGCGGGGAGGGTTCGTTCGTTGTGGTGAAGGTGTGCACGATCGCCGGGTCAAGTGCGCCGTGGTGAGCCGTCTCAAGCGCGGGTCCGTGGGCCGCGAGGCCGCGGTGTGGCTGGTGGCCGTGGTCCTCGCGATCGCGGGTGCGGTGCTCGCCGCCCTTGACGCGGCGGCCGAGTGGCGGCAGGTCCTGGCCGGTGGCTGCGCCGCGGTCGCGGTGCTCCTGATCGCCTGGGTACTGGTCCTGGTCCGGCAGCTGTCCGCCGAGCGGGCGGAGCGCGCCCGGCAGGAGCGTGTTGCCGCGGTCCGTGAGGCGGAGGTGACGCACCTCGCGGGCGTGCGGCTTCCGGCGATCGCGGAGAGGGTGCGCGCCGGACAGCGACTCGAGGGCGTGCCGGGGCCGTTGGCCCCGCCGGGGGAGACCGGTGAGGAGTTCGCCCGGGCGCTGGCGGCGGTGGCCGTGGCGCTGGGTTCGGACGAGGCGGTACGCCGCGAACGCGGCCTGCGGGACTCGGTGCAGGCCGCCTTCGAGTCCGTCGCACGCACCATGCATGCGATGGCCACGGTGCAGCAGCAGGTCCTCGACCGGGTCGAGCGCTCCATCGACGACCCGCACCTCATGGGCGAGGTGATGAAGGCCGACCACGCGGCCGCGCAGATGACCCGCAAGGCCCAGACACTCCTGGTGATGTGCGGGATCTGGCCCGCCCGCCGCGAGACACGGCCGGTCTCGCTGTACGACTGCGTACGCGGCGCACAGTCGCGGATCGTGGAGTACAGCAGGATCGAGGTGCACGGCGGACAGACGCTCTACGCGGTGCCGCCCGCGGTCGAGGGCCTGATGCACGCCATCGCCGAACTCCTGGAGAACGCCACGGTGTTCTCGCCCTCGCGCTCCCACGTCGTCGTCACCATCCGCGAGGTGGGCGCCGGAGCGGTCCTGGAGATCGACGACGCAGGGCTCGGCATGCCGCCGGACGTGCTGCACCGGGCGATGGGGCAGCTCCGCGACGACCAGGACCTGGCCCGTCTGGGCGCGGTGCCCCGCCTCGGCCTGGCCTGCGTGGGCCGCTGGAGCCGGGAGCTCGGCTTCAACGTGGAGCTGAGCGGGGCCTCGGCCTACGGCGGCACGCGCGCCGTGACGTTCGTGCCGTTCCGGCTGCTCACCGAACCGCCCTCGCACCTCACGGGGTCCCATCGCGTGAGCGCCCAGATGGCGGCGGCACCGGGGCAGGCCGCCGAGCACGAACCGCCCGTGGGCCTTCCCGCGCGGCAGCCGACGGCATCCGGCGGGGCTCCGGAGCACGGCGGCGCGCCGGTGCACGAACAGCATGATCCGGCCGAGCACGTGGAGTTGTCCGCCCGGGCCGCGGCACCGGGCACACCTCCCGTGAGCGAGACAGTGGCCGGCCTGCCCCGGCGGCGGAACCGGCGCCAGGCGGGTCCGGCCGCCGCCCGTCGGCCGGTTCCGCCGCCGAGCCAGGCGCCCCCGGCCGCACCCGCTGCCCCCTGGACCCCGGAGGCGGCGCGCGCGTCCATCGCCAGCGTGGTGTCCGGTTCGCTGCGCGGCCGCGCGGCCCTCGACGCGGACCGGGCCCCGGCGCCGGACGCGAACCCGTCGGCGCAGCCCCCGCAGACCGTGACACCGTCACAACCCCCCACCCCCGACGAGCAAGACGGAGGCCGGCAGTGACCGGAATCATCACCCCCCTTCCCGACCTGGGCTGGATGCTCCGCCCGCTGATCGAGATCCCCGGGGTCCGGCACAGCGTGGTGGTCTCCGAGGACGGGCTGCGGCTCGGACACGCGTCAGCGGAGAACCTCTCCGGCCCTGTGGCCGACCTGAGCGTCGCCGAGGCCGAGTCCCTCTCCGCGGCCTGCGCGGCGATGACCATGACGGGCCGCTCGACGACCTCGCTGCTCTTCGGGTCAGGCGCCGGCGTACGGCAGTTGATGCTGGAGTCCGACCACGGCTTCGTGCTGTTCACCCACGCCGGTGTGGGCGCGCACCTGGGGGTGGCCACCGACCTGGAGGCGGACGTCGGCCTTGTGGCCCAGCAGATGCAGCTGCTCGTGGTGAAGATCGGCGCGCATCTGAGCAGCAAGCCGCGGGATCCGGCCGCCGCGGCGTCATGAACGGCCCAGGGCCACAGGAGCCGAAGGCCTCGGCGATCCGCCCGTACGTGATCACTCGCGGACGGGCGGCGTCCGACACGGAGGCCCTGGCCTGGGAGTCCCTGGTGATGGCGACGGACGCGCCGTTCCCCGCGTCGCTCCAGCCCGAGCACCAGACCATCCTGGCGCACTGCCAGGGGCTCCTCTCGGTGGCCGAGGTGGCCGCCCACATCGGCCAGCCCCCCTCGGTCGTACAGGTGCTGCTCTGCGATCTCCTCGAATGGGGGCTCATCGTGACCCGCCCGCCCGTGCCCCCGGCCGAACACACCGATGTGACCATGCTCAGAAAGGTCCTCCATGGTCTCGAAAGCCGCCTCTGACGCGCCGTCCCAGGCCTCGCAACCATCCGGCGCCGAGGCCGCTCCAGGGCCCGGGGCCAGTTCGGGGGCCGGGTCCGGGAAGTACCTCACCTCCAGCGTCGCGGGCGCCGCCAAGATCCTGGTCGTCGGACCGCTCGGGGTCGGCAAGACCACCCTGATCGGCACCGTCTCGGAGATCAAACCCCTGTCCACCGAAGCCGTCATGACCCAGGCGGGCGCCCGGGTCGACACCGTCGTCGCCGACGGCAAGACGACCACGACCGTGGCCCTCGACTTCGGCCGGATGACCATCGACGGCGAGCTGGTGCTCTACCTGTTCGGCACCCCGGGCCAGCAGCGGTTCCTGCCCGCGTGGCGGGACCTGGCCAAGGGCTCCCTCGGTGCCCTCGCCCTGGTGGACACGCGTGACCTGGAGGCGTCCTTCGACGCCCTGGGCAACCTGGAGGAGCTCGGGCTGCCCTTCGCGGTGGCCGTCAACGTCTTTCCCGGCAGCCCCCAGTACGGCGCGGACGACCTCAGAGCGGCCCTCGACCTGCTCCCCGACACCCCCGTGGTGGCCTGCGACGCACGTGACCCGGCGTCCTCGGTCCGGGCCCTGATCGCCCTCGTCAGCCACCTCATCGACGTCGCCACGGAGACCCCATGACCTCGCCCCACGCCGCGGCCGGTCCGCCCGCACGCTGCCCGGTCAACGGAACCCCGGCGCCGACGACCGCGCTCTACGGACCCGACCTCGACGGCGATGCGTTGCCCGCCCTGTACGAGCAACTGCGCGGCGACCACGGACCGGTGGCTCCCGTCACCATCGCCCCGGGCGTCGACGCCTGGCTCGTCATCGGCCACCGTGAAGTGCTTCAACTGACCCGCGACGAGCAGGACTTCTCGCACGATCCGCGCCGCTGGAGCCTGCTGCGGGAGGGGCGCGTGCCCGCCGACTCGCCGATCCTGCCCATGGTCGGCTGGCGGCCCGCCCTGCTGTTCGCCGACGGACAGCAGCACCGCAGGATGCGCGCCGCCGTCTCCGCCGCGCTGGCCGGTATCAACGGCCACGAACTGCGCCGCACCGTGCGGGCCACGGCCGAGCAGGTGATCGTGGCGTTCGCGGAGCGCAGCGAGGCCGACCTGGTGGCCGACTACGCGCGCAAGCTCCCGATGCGCGTCATCACCGAGCTGCTCGGCCTGGACGACCAGACCGGACGGCACCTCGTGGAGGCCGTCGCCGGAACGGTCTCCGCCACCAGCGCCTCCGCCGACGCCAGCAAGCGCATGGGCGCGATCCTGCTCCACCTGATCGAGGAGAAGCGGCGCCGGCGCGGCAACGACATCACATCGGCCCTGCTGCACCATCCGGCCCGGCTCACCGACGAAGAGGTCCTGCACAACCTCGTGGTCATGTTCGTCGCGGGCAACCAGACCACCGTCAACTGGATCGCCACCACCCTGCGCATCCTGCTGTGCGACCCGGAGTTCCGCTCCTCGCTCACCGGCGGCCACCTCAGCGTGGACGACGCACTCGACGTGGTGCTGTGGCGCTTCCCGCCCACGCAGAACTTCCCCGCCCGCTACGCCACCCGCGACATGACCTTCGGCGGGCAGCACATCCGCACCGGCGACATGCTCATCCTCGGTCTGGCAGGGGCCAACGCCGACCCGCAGATCCTCCCGGACGACGGCACACCGGTCGTGGGCAACCGTTCCCACCTGGCCTTCGGGGCGGGCCCGCACATCTGCCCCGCCCAGGACCCGGCCCGGCTCATCACCCGCACCGCCGTGGACACGATCCGCCACCGGCTGCCCGACCTCGAACTGGCCATCCCCCAGGGCGAACTGGAGTGGATCAAGTCGCCCTGGAGCCGAGGCCTTGCCGCGCTCCCGGTCCGCTTCACCGCCCCCGTCCTGCCCCAGCATCCCGCGCCCCTGCCGGACCATCAGCCCGTGCGCTGACCGGACCCGCACCGCCGGCCCGCCCGGCGCGTCCATCGCCGCCGCCGATCCGCCCCCTCGACCAGGAGAGCCCCGTTGAACGAGTCACCGGTGAACACCGCAGCCGACCAGCCGCACCGCTTCGACCCGGCCGGCGGCTGCCCGCACGCGGACAACGCCCGGCTCCTGTCACGCGGCGCCGTCACGCACGCCGTCCTGCCCGGCGACGTACAGGGCATGGCGGTCCTCGGCCACGACGCGCTCAAGGAGTTCCTCGCGCACCCCGATGTCGCCAAGAACGCCGAGCACTTCGCCGCCCTGCAGGCCGGGGAGATACCCGACGGCTGGCCGCTGAAGACGTTCGCGACGGTGCAGGGCATGACCACCGCCGACGGCGCCGACCACCGCAGGCTGCGCTCCCTGATGGGCAAGGCGTTCACCCCGCGCCGGGTGGCGGAACTCCAGCCGCGGATCACGGCCCTGACGACCGATCTGCTCGACGGCCTCGACCAGGCGGCCGCTGCGGGCGACGGCATCGCTGACCTGCGCAAACACTTTGCGCTTCCGCTGCCGATGGGCGTCATCTGCGAACTCCTGGGCGTGGACGCCGAGTACCACGACCGCCTGCACCACCTCTCGAACCAGATCGTCGCCACCGACATCGGTCCCCAAGAGGCGATGGCGGCCAACAAGGAGATGGTGGAAGTCCTCGGCGCCGTCGCCGCCGCCCGTGCCGCGAACCCGGGGGACGACCTCACCACCGCCCTGATCGCGGCCCGGGAGGAGAACGGCGACCGGCTCAGCCCGCACGAGCTGCTGGGCACCCTGATGCTCACGATCATCGCCGGGCACGAGACCACCCTCAACCTGATCACCAACGCCGTACGCGCCCTGTGTACCCACCGCGACCAGCTCGCCCTGGCCGTGGCCGGCAAGGTGGCGTGGGCCGACGTGGTGGAGGAGACGCTGCGCTGGGACAGCCCCGTCAGCTACTTCCCCTTCCGGTACCCGACCCGTGACCTCACGCTGGACGGCACCGTCATCCCCCAGGGCACCCCCGTCCTGGCCGGATACTCCGCGGCGGGCCGCGACAAGCAGGCCCACGGCCCCGACGCCGACCGCTTCGACATCACCCGCGACAACACCACCACCCGGCACCTCTCCCTGGGCCACGGCGCGCACTTCTGCATGGGCGCCCCGCTGGCCCGTATGGAGGCGACCATCGCCCTGGAGCAGCTGTTCAGCCGCTTCCCGGACCTCGACCTCGCGACGCCGGAACCCGAACTGCCCCGCCACGCCTCCTTCGTGGGCAACAGCGTGCAGAAGCTGCCCGTACGCCTGCGCGCCCCGCGGCCGTAGGCCGTCAGCGGGCGGTGGCCGCGATGACCTGGTGAGCGAGAGCCACCAGGTCAGGGATGGCCGGGTGCCCCAGCCCCGCGCGCCAGGCCAGCGTGACGGGAACGGGCGGCGCGTCCGGGAGCGGCCGGAAGACCAGCGAGGGATGCGTGTGCTGGCTCGGGGTGGCGGTCGTGGAGACCCCGACGGCGCGGCCCGCGGCGATGGCGATGAGCCACTCGTCGGTGTTGGTCACCTCGATGGTCGCGACCGGGCGGGCGGCCGTCGGCCACAGGTCCATCGTCGTGGTGCCGGAGACGGTGTTGAGGGCGATCGGATGGGCGGCGAGATCCGCCAGAGTGACCCGGGGGAGTGACGCAAGCGGGCTGTCGGCCGGCATGACCACCACCCGCTCCTCCGACAGGAGCAGCTCCGTGCAGAGCCCGGCCGCGGCGACCGGGCCGCGCAGCAGCGCCACGTCGACCCTGCCCTGGGTGAGGCCCGCCGTGCGGTCGTCGATGCGGAACAGCTCGAGCGGCGTACCGGGGTGCGTCTCGTCCCAGCGGCGCAGCAGTGGGACGGTGTGGTCGCCCAGGGCGGCCCAGGTGTGGCCCAGGCGCAGCGGCCACCTCCGCAGCCCCCGCGGATCCAGGGCGGTCTCGACGGCCGCGAGCGCGGCAGCCGCCTTGTCGCGGAACGTCCGCCCCTGGACGGTCAGCTCCAGGTGATGCGTGGAGCGGTCCACGAGGCGGGCGCCCAGATGGTCCTCCAGCTGGCGCAGGGTGCGGGACAGCGCGGGCTGGCTCAGATGGAGCCGGGCGGCGGCGCGGGTGACGTTGCCCTCCTCGGCGATGGCGAGGAAGGCCCGCAGATGCCGCAGCTCGATGGTCATGCTTCCGGAGCATAACCGCGGCGGGCGGCAGTGCCCCTCAGGCCAGTGCCCTCAGGCCAGGATCTTCTCCTTGGCCTTCTCGTACTCCTCGGTGGTGAGGTCACCGCTCTTCTTCAGCTCGGCGAGCTTCGCCAGTTCGTCGACGTGGCCGCCGCCCGGGCCGGAACCCGCCGCCTTCTGTACATAGCTGCGGAACGCCTGTTCCTGTTCCTTGACCTGGGCCACGTCCCGCTCGCCCATGCTGCGGCCACGGGCGATGAGGTACACGAGGACCCCGAGGAACGGCAGGACAAGCACGAAGATGAGCCAGCCCGCCTTCCACCATCCGTTGAGCGTGTGGTCGCGGAACAGGTCGGTGATCACCTTGAACAGCAGGAAGAACCACATGATCCACAGGAAGAGATACAGCATGGTCAGGAAGAGATTCATCAGAGGGTAGTCGTCCACGGCGGATGCCCCTTTCGCCGGGTCCGCGAGGTCGCGGAATCAGTTCCGGTGTCTCAGGCATATCGCTGAAAGGGGTGTGCTGCATCTCGGGCGGCAGGACATTCTCCCGGCCGGCGGCCGAGTTCGTACGTGGCGCGGTCCCGCCAGCGCGTGCCGTCCCAGACGATGAGGTGGACCGAGCGGACGCGACAGCTCAGCGGCAAGAGGGGCTCCAGTTCGGCCTGCAACGCGTCGTACGCGGCGTCCTGGGTCGCGGGGCCCTCGTTGTTCGCGACCGTCAGATGCGGGGCGAGCGGGGGCTCGAATATCCCCCGGTAGGGCACCGCCTCGGGCCAGCGCCCGGTGAGGTCCTTGGTCAGAGCCGTGACCGGGGCGTGCGGCCACGGATCGAGGTAGAGGACACCGGGATAGCGGGCGAACTCGGCGAACGTCAGGGTGAAGGCGTCGTGCCCGGCGAAGAGCCCGGACAGTTCGCGGTGGGCCGCGGCGTCGAGACGGCTCTCGTGCACGAAGGGGTAGAGCACCGTCACATGGGCGGGGAATCCGGCCCGGACCTTCGGGTCGGCTTCGGGGACCTTGATCGTGAGGGCGGTCTCACCCGGTACGTCCGGCCACCCGTCGACCGCGGGATCGCGCCCGGCACACTCGTCATCGGCGTTCATCACGCGCCATGATCGCATCGCCGCGGGATTGCCTCCGCCCCGCCGGAATGGGTACGCCATCACGGGATGTTCGACCAGACATGACGACCGATCAGCGCACGATCACCAACCCCGCCACCCTCCACGATCCGACCCCCTTCGGCTACAGCCATGCCGCCTCGGCACCCGGCGAACTCGTCTTCATCGGCGGCCAGTACGCCTCCGACGCCGACGGCACCCCTGTGCCGGGCGACTTCGCCGCCCAGGTGGATCTCGCCTTCGACCGGCTGCGGTCGGCCCTGGAGGGGGTCGGCCTCGGGTACGAGCACGTGGTCCGGCTCGGCACCTTCGTCGTCGACCACGACCTGGACAAGCTGGAGATCCTGGGCAAGGCCCTGCACGCCCGATTCGGCGAGCGGCTTCCCGCCCAGACGCTGAGCGGCGTGGCTTCTCTCGCGCTGCCGGGGATGCTGTTCGAGGTCGATGCGGTGGCGGTGCGGTCGTGAACGAAGGGATGACGGGCGTCGTGAACGAAGGGATGACGGGCGTGGGGAACAGCGCCCTCCTCGTGATGGACGTCCAGCGCGAGATCGTGGACCTCGCCGACGACGGCTCGGGATATCTGCCGCGTCTGCGCAGGGCGATCGACGGCGCCCGAGCGGCGGACATCCCGGTGATTTACGTGGTCATCGCGTTACGACCGGGCCGGCCTGATGTCAGCACCCGCAACAAGGCGCTCACCGCCGTCGTACGGGCGGGCCTGCACATCGAGGGCGAGCCCGGCAGCGAGATCCACCCCGACATCGCGCCCCTGCCGGACGAAACCGTGGTCACCAAGCGGCGCGGAAGCGCGTTCTCGGGCAGCGACCTGGACCTGGTGCTCAGGGCGCGCGACATCGACAACCTCGTTCTCACCGGCATCGCCACCAGCGGCGTCGTGCTGCACACCGCGTGTCATGCCAACGACCGGGACCTCGGACTCACCGTCCTGGCGGACGCCTGCATCGACCTGGACCCCGAAGTGCACACGCTCCTGACCGAGAAGCTGTTCCCGCAGTGGGCGGAGGTCGTCGCCGTCGAGGAGTGGCTCAAGGCCGTCGCACCGCGGTAGCGCCGTCGGCTCAGACCTCGGTGACGGCGGTCAGGACGACGGCCGAGTCGTCCAGGGCGGTCAGGCCGTGGCGCTCGTGCGGGACGGGCGCGAACTCACCCTCGGCCAGTTCGAGCGTGTCGTCCTCCGTGGTGAGAGCGACCCGCCCGCGCAGGACGAACAGCGTCGCGGCCGTGGGCGTGTCGTGCTCTCCGAGCTCGGTTCCGTTCGTGAGCACGATGAGGCTCTGCCGCAGCGGACCGTCGTGCAGGAGCAGCTCGGCGCTGCGTCCGTGCGCGGCGGTGCGGGCCTTCTCGAGGTGCTCTCCGACAAGGGCGTAGAGATCCGCCACGGTATGTCCCTTCGACAGAAACGGACGGTGTCGCGCGTGCGTCCGGGCACGCGCACCCCCAGTGTTCCCGCCGCCCGCCCACGCCGCATCCGGCGGCCGGAACCTGATCACCCGATGACGGCGTCCTACCAGGCACGTCGCGCTTACGGGGACATGGGGGAACCGGGCGGCGCAAGAGACAGGGCGGGGACGAGTGGACTGGCTGCGGTGGGGAGCGGAGGCGACAGGGCGGTCGCCCTGGGCACGCGGCCGGGTTCTCGCGTCGCTCGCCGTGTTGACAGCCGCCCTGCTGGCGTTCCACGCAGCCGTGCCCAACGCCGTCGTCCGCTTCGGCAGCCTCGTAGAGACGTTTCTTCCATGGCTGGGCCTGGCCGTTCCCGTGCTGCTCGCCCTGGCCCTGCTGCGCCGCTCGGCCGTCGCGCTGGTGGCACTGCTGTTGCCCGCCACGGTCTGGGGAGCCCTCTTCGCCGGTCGGGTGGCCACGGCCGAGCACCGCGGCGCCCACGACGTCACGGCGGTCCAGCACAACGTCAGCGACGTGAACGCCGACCCTGCGGGCACCGCCCGAGCCCTGACCGGTCCCGACCCGGATCTCATCGCCCTGGAGGAGCTGACGCCCTCCGCGCTGCCGGTGTACGAGAGGGAACTGACGCCGCGGTATCCCTACCGGGCGGTGCGGGGCACGGTCGGTCTCTGGTCGAAGCATCCGCTGACGGACGTCCGGGCGGTGGACATCAGGCCGGAGGGGTTCGGGAAGGACTGGAACCGCGGGGTGCGGGCGACGGCTCGTACGCCGTGGGGCGAAGTCGCGGTGTACGTCGCCCACTTGCCCTCGGTCCGCGTGCAGTGGCACGGCTTCAGTTCCGGCCGGCGGGACGAGAGCGCCCGCCTGCTGGGGGCGGCGCTGGCCGCCGAGAAGCTGGACAGGCTGATCCTGCTCGGCGATCTGAACAGCACGGTGGACGACCGCGGCCTCGCCCCGGTCACCACACGGCTGGACACATCGGAACGGGAGTTCGCCTTCAGCTGGCCCGCGTCCTTCCCCGTGTCCCGGATCGACCACGTCATGACCCGCGAGGCAACCGTCACCCACGTACGCACCCTGCCCGCCACCGGCAGCGACCACCTGCCCATCGCCGCAGACATCGCCTTCGCCCCCTGACCCGAGCGGATCGCAGGCTGGGGTGTTTCGGGCAGGGCCGAAAGGAGTGGAGTCAGCCGCGGCAGGAGGGAGAAGCTCGGGCGGATCTGTTCGCGGTGCGATGGGGGACACATGACGATCAAGAAGAGGGTGACGCGCGCGACGGCGGTGGCGCTCCTGGCCGCAGGGGGCCTTGCCGTGGGCACAGGCGTCGCGCCGGCAGGCGACAGCAGCGGGGCGCCCGGCGGTGGCCTGGCGCCGATGGCCGACGACTACCGCCAGGGCCTCACCAGCCCGGCGACCGCGTGCTACCAGGGCAAGGCCCCGTGGAGCGCCCTGGATTGGGAAGGCGCCGACAAGGCGGCCCCCTGGACGAAAACGATGGCGCGCCCGGCGGTGGCCTGGCGCCTGCCGAGAGCGACTGGCACGTGACGCCGATGGGCGGCGGCCACGGTGCGCCTGGCGGTGGCCTCGCGGCCGCCTGCTAGCCAGTCAGCGAGTCGAGGGCGTCGAGCAGGCGGGCGAGTGCGCTGGCCTTCAGATGGTGGCTGCGGCAGCAGTATCGGCGCCTACGCCAACGGCTGGTCTGCTCGACTTGCTCCCCGCACCAGGCGCACGGCCGCACCCTGCTGCCTCTCCTGCCCCACCTCATGCCGGGACCTTAGCGGCATGAGGTGGGGCAGGTGCCCTCGTCCACGCGGCGGAGGGCGGTCAGCTCGTCGTGCCCAACGCCGTCTGGGCGCGGGCCGTTTGAGCTGGCCCGACCGCGAGACCAGTTCAACCACCGCCGCCCGGAGCACCACCGTTCGGTCTGCTCGGGCTCCAGTTGGTCGAGGCGGGCGCGGTTGCGTCTCCGCCGGCTTGGTACGAAGTCTGCCCCATCGACACCTCAGGAGTTCTGCCGCTTCCAGTCGGCCTGCGCGGTGTTGAGCTGGTCTGCGAGGTCGTCGAGGAAGCCCTTGGCGCTCGTCTTGCCGAGCATGACCTTCTGGAAGGCGGGTTCGTTCTCGGCCTTGGAGATCGTGTTCCAGTCCGGCAGGTAGTACGGCAGCTGGACGATCGTGGTGGCCGGGGAGTTGAGCGCGTCGGCGGCCAGGCGCGTCGGCTCGGACTTCTCGACCCAGGCGTCCTTGACCGCTTTGTTGTTGGCGGGGATCAGGCCCGCGGACTCGTTGAACTTGGAGCTGGCCCGGTGCGAGGAGGCGAACTCGACGAACTTCCAGGCGGCCTTCTTCTTGGTGCTGGTCTTGAAGATCGAGAGCCCGTCGATCGGGTTGGACACCTGGACGCGCTTGCCGCCCGCCGCCTTCGGGTTCGGCAGGCCGCGGAACTTGCCGGGGCCCAGGGCCTTCACGTGGTCCTGGTAGGAGCCGAGGTTGTGACTGAGCATGCCGATCCGGCCGCCGTCCCACTGGGCGACCATCTGCGTGAAGTTGTTGTTGAGGTCGGCGGCCGGGGTCGTCTTCTTGTAGAGGGCCGTGTACCTCTCCAGGGCGGCGACGTTCTTCGGGTCGTTGACCGTGGTCTTCGTCTCGTCCGCGTTCCAGAAGGACTTGATGCCGCTCTGCCCGTACATCGCGTCCAGGGCTTGGGCGATGGAGCCGACACCGCCGCGGATGGTGTAGCCGAACTGGTTCTTGTCCTTGGCGGTCAGATGGCCCGCCGCTTCGTAGAACTTGCTCCACGTGGTCGGTGCGTCCAGACCTGCGGCCTTGAAGAGGTCGGTGCGGTAGTACAGCACGCCGTTGTTCGCGGAGGTCGGGACCATCAGCAACTGCGATGTCCCGCCCGCCGAAGTCGTCGACGCGAGCATGCTCTTGCTGAGCTCGCCGTCCAAGGGGCTTGCGGCCAGCCGGTCCTCCAGCGGTTCCAGCGCGCCTTGGGCCGCGATGGCGGCGAGCATGGCGGCGCCGACGCCGCCGACGTCCGGCAGGCCGCCGCCCTGGATGGAGTTGTCGTACTTCGACTGGGCGTTCTCGGCGGGGATGCCGACGTAATCGACCTTGATGTCGGGGTACTTCTTCTCGAAGTCCTTGATGATCTCCATCCAGATGCCGCGGCGCACAGCGGTGTTGTTGTCCCAGAAGGTGATCGTCCCCTTGCCGGAGCCCTCGCTGCCCTCCTCGCCCGCGATGCCGGAGCCGTCGTCCCCGCAGGCGGTGGCGGTGATGCCGAGGAGGAGCGACAGGGCTATGGCTGCTGGGGCGGATCGGCGTGGGCTCTTACGGATGCGGGAACTCAAGACGGGCTCTCCTCCTTGGCGCTCAACTGTGCCCGGGTACGCCAACTCAACTCAGGGCATGCGTACACCGCGTATGGCATACCGCGTCTCGTATATGACATACGAAGCGCGGCGACTCGAAGCTAGGAGCAGGTAGTTGGTTCGTCAACGGATCTGACAAAACTCGCCGCCGCGAGCCCGAGGAAGCCCCGGATTCCTCATGGCCGCCTTCCGCGCTTACCGCGAACGCACGGTGTAACGGAGATGCGTCGTCCTCGGCGAAGGCTCCGCACCGACCAGGCCAAGAGCCACGCGGCTCGCGTCGATGCCCTCGAAGAGGCGGACTCCGGAGCCGAACAGGACGGGCGAGAGTGCGATCGTGAACTCGTCGATGAGACCGGCGTTCAGATACTCCAGGATCGTCGCGCCGCCGCCCGCGATGCGGATGTCTCGGCCGTCGGCGGCCTCGCGGGCCTGATCGAGCGCGGACTCGATGCCGTCGTTGACGAAGTGGAAGGTGGTCCCGCCCTGCCGCACCCAGGGGTCACGCTTCTCGTGCGTCACGACGAACACCGGTGTGTGGAACGGCGGATCCTCGGGCCACGCATGCTCGCCGGCGTCGAACATCCGCTTGCCCATCACGCTTGCGCCGGTGCGCTCGAAGGTCTCCCGCACGATGTCGTTGTCGCGCCCTTCCTCGCCGCCCTCCCCGAGCTTCAGGTTCTCCCGGAAGAACCGCTGTGGAAATACCCACTGCTGCAGTTCCATCCACTGCCGCCCCATCAGTTCTTCGGGGGACGCGGGCGCGATGAACCCGTCGAGCGACATCGACACGCTGAAGAACACCTTGCCGGCCATCAGCCCTCAACTCCCTTACGAACGATCTCCGCGACGTAGGCAGCCAGGTTGCCGAGGGTCTGCCGGCCGGCCTCGATCGCGCCGTGCTTCTTGATCGCCTCGTCGCGCAGCTCCTTGGTGGGGAACACCGTGAGCATCTCGATCCGGGTCGTCTCCCCGTCGGGCGCGAACGTGAGGACCGACTCGAACGCATTCGGGTCGCCGCGGTACTCGCCGTGGAGCATCGCGATCCGCTCCGGCGGGACGATCTCGGTCCAGGTGATCCATTCGCTGTAATCGGTGCCGTCCGGCCCGTGCAGAACGAAATCCCACACCCCGCCGACGCGGAACTCGAAGGCCCGCGTAGTGGTGGTGAACCCCTCCGGCCCCCACCAGCGCGACAGGTGCCGCACCTCGGTGAAGGCCTTGAACACCAGCTCTGGTGGGGCGTCGATGCCCCGGGAAATCGCGATCTCGCGGTCGGCCGTCGCGGACCGCGCCGGTGCTTCTCGCCCAGTCGAATTCATCAGCTACTCCTGTTGCCCTTCCCGCTTGAGTTCTTGCACGTAGGCGTCCAGCCGGTCGAAGCTCTCGTTCCAGAATTGCTCGAACCCGCCGGTCCACTCATGAACCGTTCGCAGCCCACGTGCGTCCAGGTCGTACAGGCGCTGCTTGCCCGCCTTGCGGTCCCGCACCAAGCCGACTTCGCGGAGCACCCGCAGGTGCTTGGACGCCCCGGGCTGCGTCATTCCCAGCTCATCGGCGACCTCCGTCACCGGCCGTTCGCCTGCCCGCAGCAGCGTCAGGATGTCCCGGCGCTGCGGCTCGGCGATGGCGTTGAAGACGTCTGACGTCGTCGTTGCTCGTGCCATGACAGCAAACGTATACCCATATCGGCATGCGTTTCAAGCCGTCCCGGTGGAAGCGGCCTCCCCGGACGTCACGCCTGGAGGAAGCTGACGTTCTGCGCCAGGGCGAGGCGGCCGGAGTAGTTGATGGTGTTGGTGGCGGGCCGCATGTACGCGCGCCAGGCGTCGGAGCCGGACTCGCGCCCGCCGCCCGTCTCCTTCTCGCCGCCGAACGCGCCTCCGATCTCCGCGCCGGACGTGCCGATGTTGACGTTGGCGATGCCGCAGTCGGAGCCCTCGGAGGACAGGAAGAGCTCGGCCTCCTGCTGATCGCGGGTGAAGATGCTGGAGGAGAGCCCCTGCGGGACGCCGTTGTGCAGCGCGATGGCCTCCTCCAGGGTGTCGTAGGGGAGGACGTACAGGATGGGCGCGAAGGTCTCCTGACGTACGACGTCGGTCTGTTCGTCGACGCGGACGATGACCGGTTCGGCGTACGCGGCCCGCGGCGCCGTGTCCGCCAGGCGTCGGTTGCCGCCGGCGAGGATCTTGCCGCCCTGTGCCTGTACGCGGGCGAGCGCGTCCTGCATGCGGTCGAGGGCGGCGGTCGAGATGAGCGGCCCGACGAGGGTGTCCTCGTCGAACGGGTCCCCGATGGGAAGCCTGGTGTAGGCGGCCGTCAGGCGCGCGACGAGCGTGTCGGCGATGTCGCGGTGCACGATCAGACGGCGCAGCGTGGTGCAGCGCTGGCCTGCCGTGCCCGCGGCGGCGAAGACGATGCCCTGCACCGCGAGGTCGAGGTCGGCCGAGGGCGCCACGACCGCGGCGTTGTTGCCGCCGAGTTCGAGCAGGCTGCGCCCGAACCGGGCCGCCACGCGCGGCCCGACCTCGCGGCCCATGCGGGTGGAGCCGGTGGCGCTGACGAGCGCGACGCGCGGATCGTCGACCAGCCGCTCGCCCACCGCGCGGTCGCCGAGCAGAAGACGGTGTACGTCGCGCGGGGCGCCCACCTCCTCCGCGGCCTTGGCCAGCAGCCGGTCGCAGGCCAGGGAGATCAGCGGGGTCAGCTCGGACGGCTTCCAGACCACGGTGTCGCCGCAGGCCAGAGCCACCGCGGTGTTCCACGACCACACCGCGGCAGGGAAGTTGAACGCGGAGATCACTCCGACGACGCCCAGCGGATGCCAGGTCTCGGCGAGGCGGTGACCGGGGCGCTCGGAGGCGATGGTGCGGCCGTAGAGCTGGCGCGAGAGGCCGACCGCGAAGTCGCAGATGTCGATCATCTCCTGGACCTCGCCCAGCGCCTCCGAGCGGATCTTGCCCGCCTCGATGGTGATCAGGTCGGCCAGGTCGCCCTTGTGGTCGCGCAGCAACTCGCCCAGGCGGCGCACGAGTTCACCCCGGCGTGGCGCCGGGGTGGTGCGCCAGGTGAGGAATGCCTCGCGGGCGGCGGCGACGGCGTCCTCGGTGTCGGCGGCGGTCGCCGCGGTCAGGCCGAACAGGTTCTCGCCGGTGATGGGCGTACGCGCCGGGAAGTCGCTGCCCTCCGGGACCGTCACGCCGATGCGCCGCAGGCTCGCGAGGGCACGGCTGCGCAGGTCGTCGGTGCCGGGCAGGGTGGTGGTGCCGGTCATGATGCTCCCTGGGTGAGGTGGGACGGCGTGTTGCGGAGGATCAGCGGCGCGTGCTGTTCAGGTCCAGGCCCAGTTCGCGGCCGACCTCGGTGATCGAGAGGCTCTGCTGCTGCTCGTAGAGGGCGTACGGGTCGAGTACCTCGCGGTCGATGGCGCCGGAGAGCCATTCGCTGTCGTACGCGGCGCCTTCCTGCTCGGTGTTCCGGGAGCCCGCGCCGCTGAGGTTGGACTGGAAGATCCCGGCGGCGGAGCGCGGCAGGAAGTCCTCGTAGACGACGGGCTCAGCCCGCACCCAGCCCCGGCGCTCCAACTCGGCGAGGGTGGTGGGCGGTTGGGTGCCGTTGCGCGGGCGGTCGGGTGCGGCGTGGTAGGTGAAGTAGGCGAGTTCCCGCGCGGCGAGCTCGCGCTCGGTGGCGGGGACGTGCGCGGCCCACAGTGTGCGGGCCAGTTCGGTGCGGTCGGCTGCGGGGTGCCGGGCGGCCTCGTGGTCGGCGAGGGTGAGCAGGCGGTCGTAGAGCGCGCGGCCCGCGGGGGTGAGGGCGATGCCGCGGGCCTCGACCTCGCCGAACCGCACCCGCAGCGCGCCGCGCATCACGCTGCCGTCGGCCAGGCGCAGGGCGCGCGGTTCGGCCAGGGCGCGGAACGACGTCTGGCGCAGTAGCAGGTCGGGGCCCTTCCAGCCCGGCGGGCCCTGGATGGTGTCGATCATCTCGATGCCGCGTTCGGTCATCCGCCGGTACAGCTCGTCGATGTCCAGGACCCGCGGGGTGAGGTGGTTGATGTGGGTGGAGCGGACGCCGCCGATGTCCGCGGCGACCGCGGAGACTCTCTCCAACTCCTCGTACCAGGCCCGGTCGATCGGCTCCGCCGACAACTCGAGGGCCTGGACGGCGAGATGGAGGAAACGCTCGGCGTACTCCTCGGGCAGTTCACGCTCGGTCTCGGCCCGGTCGGCCAGGGCGAGCAGCTCCGGCGGGAACAGCTCGCGCCCGGCCAGGAACGTCTCCAGGCGGGAGCGCAGCTCGGCGTCGAAGAAGCGCGGGTCAGCGGGCGTGAGCAGCGAGGTGAAGACCCGGAAGGGGTTGCGCGCCAACTCGTCGGCGTCCACGGGGCGGAACGCCGTCGACACGACCGGCACCGCGCTCGCGGCCGCCTCCCGCAGGTCGTAGAAGCCGACCGGGCGCATGCCGAGCGCGCCGAAGATCCGGGCGACGTGGCGCAGTTCGGTGGGGGTGCCCACCCGGATGGCGCCGTGCCGTTCCGCGGTGACCCGGCTGATGGAGCCGAGCCGTTCGGCGTCGGCGCCCTGCGCGCGCAGGGTGTCCTCGTTGACCTCGCGTGAGACGTCGACGAGCGTGTTGTAGGCGGGGACCTCCCGCCCGTACATCTCCGAGAGCCGTGCGGCGAAGGCGGCCCGCAGCTGCCACTGGCTGATCATCGAAGGTCTGCCTCTCGAATGTTCGGATACGGAGTCGGGACATGGGATCGGGTACGGGATCGGATTCGGGACAGGGCACGGGAGAGGGCACAGGAGAGGGTCATACGACGTGGGCCTCGGGGCGGTTCGCGGCCCCGGTCCGGAAACGGTCGGCGCTCAGCGGCGCGATGTCGACGCACGGCTCGCGCTTCAGGTACAGGTCGCGCACGACTTCGCCGACGGCCGGGGCCTGGAGGAAGCCGTGCCCCGAGAACCCGGTGGCGTAAAGGAAGTTGGGCCGCTCGCCGCAGCGGCCGATCAGTGCGTTGTGGTCCGGCGTGACTTCGTACAGGCCCGCCCACCCGTCGGCGATCGGCATCGTGGCGAGGGCGGGGGCGCGGTGGCGTACGACGTCCCGGAACAGGTCGAGCCACTCCGGTGTCCATGTGGTGTCGAAGCCGTCGGCCTGGCGGGAGTCGGCGAGGCCGAACAGCAGCCCGTCGTCGCTGTTGTGGAAGTACGCGGACGAGGTGAAGTCGATGGTGAAGGGGATCCGCGGCGCCGAAGGCGAAAGCCGTTCGGTGAAGGCCAGTTGGCGACGCACCGGCCGGACGGGGAGGTCGACGCCGGCCATGGCGCCGATCCGGCCGGACCAGGCGCCTGCCGTGCAGATCACGGTGGAGCAGGCGACGGTGCCGCGGTCGGTGTGCACGGCGCTGACACGGTCGCCGGTGGTGTCCATGCCGGTGACGCGGGTGTGCGTGGCGAAGCGGACGCCTGCCCGGTCCGCGGCGTCGGCGTACCCGTGCACGACGAGGCGGGGGCGGGCGTGCCCGTCGGTGGGGGAGTGCACGGCGGCCACGAGGCCTTCGGTGCTCAGATACGGACAGAGGCGCCGTGCCTCGTCGGCGTCGATCATGCGGCTGGGCACGCCCAGGCTGTTCTGGAGCCGCACGCTCTCGGCGAAGTCCGCGGCCTGCCGCTCGTCGGTGAGCAGGAAGAGATAGCCCACGGTGTCCAGGCGGATGTCCGCGCCGGGCCGGTGCGGGAAGTCCCGGTAGGCACACAGACTCCGTTGGCCCAGCTCGATGTTGAGGGGGTCGGAGAAGTGGGCGCGCACGCCGCCGATCGGTTTCCCGGAACTGCCGCAAGCGAGCTCGCCGCGTTCGACGACGACGATGTCGCTCACCCCCGCCTCGGCGAGGTGGAAGGCGATGGAGGCGCCCATCACGCCCCCGCCGACGATCACGACATCGGCGGTCGGCGGCAGGGCGCGGAAGGCGGGGGCGGGGGCCGGGCGGGAAGAGGAGGACGGACGCGGAGAGGAGGACAAGAGGCCGATCCCTTCCAGAGGCCGGCGCCCGCACCGACGGGCCTGAAGAGGCGTCAGTTCACGGGTGCGGCATGGGCCGTCAGGAACGTGCTCAGTAACTCGAGGGACGCTGATCAGCTGGCTGCTCGTCATCGTGACGCACCCCGACCGTTGACGTCCATGAACAGTTTCTGCTCCTGATCTTTGACGATCTCTATACGGTCGCTTCATGGATTGGACGAGCTCCCAGCTGCGGTCCCTGGTCGAGCTGACCCGGCGCGGCACCATCACCGCCGTCGCGCAGGCCCTGGGATACACCCCGGGCGGCGTGTCCCAGCAGATCGCCGCGCTGGAGAGGGCCGCGGGCACACCGTTGCTGCGCCGTGCGGGCCGCCGGGTGGAGCTCACCGACGCCGGGATCACGCTGGCCCGGCACGCCGAGCGGATCCTGGCCACGGAGGCCGAGGCCGTCGAGGAGCTGGAACGCGGCAGCGGCGTGGTCTCCGGCACGCTGCTGGTCGGCCTGTTCACCACGGCCGCCGCCGAGATCCTGCCGCCCGCCCTGCGCCGGATGCACGCGGCCCACCCCGAACTGGCCGTGCACAGCCGCGACATGGACGTGGACGAGGTGTACGACGCCGTCGCCTCGGGAGGCGTGGACCTCGCGCTCGGCCTGGACTACCCGGATGTGCCCATCCCGCGCGACGCCGCTCTGCGGGTGACCCGGCTCTGCCGCGAGCGCTTCGCCCTGGCCGTACCGACCGGCTGGATGGCGGGCCGCTCCCGCGCCGCCCTGGCCGAGACCCGGGACCTGGCGTGGATCCTGCCGTCGCCCGGCAGCTACTACGGCCGTGCCGTCCGCACCGCCTGCCGCCGCGCGGGCCTCGAACCGGACGTGCGCCACGAGGTCACCGACACCGCGGCGACCCTGGCCCTGGTGGAGGCGGGCATCGGCGTGAGCACGGTGACCGAGCTGATGCTCGGCCTTCGCGCCTCACGCTTCGACGTGGTGCGGCTGCGCGAGCGGATCGAGCGGCACGTCGTCGTGGTGTGCCGCGCCTCGGCCGAACGCAGGCCGGCGGTGGCGGCCCTGGTCGAGGTGTTGCGGACGGTGGCCGACCAGCGCAGTGACCCACACGCGTAGGTCCCGGTGAGGGTGGCGCCTCCGGGGAGGCCGTCCCCTGACGCACAAGGAGAGCGGCGACCGCGTCCCGATAGGCTTCCCGGCATGAGCAGCAACGGTCGGGCGCGCGACACATCGGTGCAGTCGGTGGACCGAGCGGTCTCGATCCTCCAAGTACTCGCCGCGCAGGGACCGTCAGGCGTCACGGACATCGCCGAAGCCCTGCGGATCCACAAGTCGACCGTGTTCCGCCTGCTCGCCACCCTGGAGGCCAGGGGCCTTGTCGAACAGGACGCGGAACGGGGTCGCTACCGCATCGGATACACCGTGGTCGAGCTCGCCGGCGGGGCGACCAAGGGAAGTGACCTGTCGCTGCTGAGCCGCCCGATCTGTCAGGAGCTCGCCGCCGCCGTCGGCGAGACGGTCAACCTCGCGGTCCATGACGGCCAGGCGGTCGTCAGCGTCGACCAGGTGATCAGCAGTGCGGCCATCACCAGCATCGACTGGGTCGGCAAGCGCACGCCTCTGCATGCCACGTCGGCGGGCAAGGTCCTCCTGGCACACATGCGGCAGGAAGAGGCCGCCGAGATCCTTGACCAGCCGCTGGAGAGGTTCACCCCGCACACCATCACGGACCCGGCGCTCCTGAAGGAGGAGCTGCAGACCGTTCGTGAACTCGGCTACGGCGTCACGAGCGAGGAGCACGAGATCGGACTCGCCGCTCTCTCCGCCCCCATCAGGTCCCTGAGCGGGCAGGTCATCGCCGCCGTGACCATCTCCGGTCCGACGTTCCGGATCAACGACCACACGATGTCCGGGCTCGTCGAGCAGCTCATCGCCGCCGGCGACAAGATCTCGTGGCGCAAGGGCTACATCAGGCGCGGTTGAGCGCAGCGCTCCAGGGGTTGACGACGGAGACGCCCAGGCTCCACATTTGTCTCGCATGGCGTATCTGTTTCGCATTGCGAAACGCAATGCATGGCTGACCTTCTGAGCGCGGCCCAGCCCGTGGCCGCTGTCTCTCCGCCCACAGAGCTTCTCGAGGAGCGGATGTGCGCGCACAGACCTCGAACGTGGATCCCCTGCTGCGGCCCTTCCGGCTGAAGCACCTCACCCTGCGCAATCGGGTGGTCAGTACGTCCCATGAACCGGCCTTCGGCGAGGACGGCCTGCCCAAGGACCGCTACCGCGCCTACCACCTGGAGAAGGCGCGCGGCGGCGTCGGCCTGACGATGATCGGCGGCTCCGCGGTCGTGTCCCCCGACAGCCCGCCGTCGTTCGGCAACCTGCTCCTGTACCGGGACGAGATCGTGCCGTGGCTGCGCAGGCTTGCCGACGACGTGCACGACGCCGGCGCGGCCGTCATGTGCCAGGTCACCCACCTGGGCCGCCGCACCAGCAACTACTCGGGTGACTGGCTGCCGGTGGTGTCCGCGTCGCCGCTGCGCGAGCCCGCGCACCGCGCGTTCCCCAAGGCCGCCGAGCCATGGGACATCGACCGCATCGTCGCCGACTACGTCGCCGCGGCGTTGCGCTGCCGGGCGGGCGGCCTCGACGGCATCGAGCTCCAGTCGTACGGCCACTTCTTCGACAGCTTTCTGTCCCCGTCGACGAACCACCGGGACGACGAGCTCGGCGGCAGCCTCACGAACCGTCTTGCCGTTCCGCGCCGTGTGCTCCGTGCGGTGCGCGATGCCGTCGGCCCCGACTTCGTCGTGGGCCTGCGGATGGCACTCGCCGAGGACCGCCCAGGCGGCCTGACGTTCGACGAGGGGATGGCGGCGGCCGAGCAGTTCAGCGCCGACGGCATCGACTTCATCAGCACCATTCGGGGCTCCATCGAGAGTGACGCCTCCCTGGCCCGGACGATCCCCTCGATCGGCACCCCGCTGGCGCCCTTCCTGGAGTTCAACGGCGAGATACGCCGCCGCCTCGACATCCCCGTGATGCACGCGGCCCGCATCGCCGACCCCGCCACCGCGCGGCACGCCCTGCGAGCCGGGCTCCTTGATCTGGTCGGGATGACCCGGGCCCAGATAGCCGATCCCCATCTGGTGACCAAGGTGGCCACCGGACAGGAGGACCGCATCCGGCCCTGTGTCGGCGCGAGTTACTGCCTGGACGCGATCTACGACTCCGGGGACACCAAGTGCATCCACAACCCGGCCACCGGACGCGAACTCCACGTACCGCACATCGTCCCCCCGGCCGTCGGCCGCCGACGGAAGGCCGTCGTCGTCGGAGCCGGTCCCGCCGGGCTCGAAGCCGCACGCGTCCTCGGTGAACGCGGCCATGACGTCGTGCTGTTCGAGGCAAGCGACCAGCCCGGCGGCCAGATCCAGCTCGCCGCGCAGAACCCCCGGCGCCGCGATCTGCTCGGCATCGTCGACTGGCGGGTCGGTGAGTGCAAACACCTCGGCGTCGACCTCCGCCTGGGGACCTACGCCGAGGCCCAGGACGTGCTCGCCGAGCACCCCGACCTCGTCGTCGTCGCCACCGGGGGTGTCCCCAACCGGTCCTTCCTCGGCGAAGGCGAGCGCCTGGTGTCCGACACCTGGGACGTCATGTCCGGCTCCCTGCGCCCTCGGAGCACCGACGCCGTACTGGTCTACGACGACCACGGCGGCTATCCGGCGATGGACGCCGTGGAACTCCTCGCCCCGAGCGGCGCCCGGTTGCACTACGTGACGCCGGAGCGCATGCTCGCGCCCGACGTCGGCAGCATGAACTCACCTGCGTATCTACGGGTCTTCGCAGCCGACGGCGTCACCACCGTCCTCGCCCAGCGACTGCGTTCCGTGCGCCGCACCGGGGACGGGCGTCTGGCCGCGACCCTCTACAGCGAGTACACCGAGCCGGAGACCGAGACCGAACTGGTCGTGGACCACGTCGTGGTCGAGCACGGCACCCTGCCCAACGACGAGTTGTACAACGACCTGCTGGCCGGCTCCCGCAATCTCGGCGAGGTGGACCACCGCGCCCTGCTGGCGCACGACGTACAGAACGTCGTCCGCAACGACGCGGGCCGGTACCAGCTGTTCCGCATCGGCGACGCGGTCACCAGCCGCAACATCCACGCTGCGATCTACGACGCCCTGCGGCTGTGCCTGCCGGTCTGACGAGCCATCGGAGAGACGCGATGAACGCACCGACCCCCGTCACGCATACCGCCGAACTCGTCGCCCGACGTTCCGTCGGCCAGAGTCTCGAAGCCCCGTTCTACGTGAGCGACGAGTTCTTCGACCTCGACATCGAGGCCGTCTTCGCCCGCAGCTGGCTCTTCGTCGCGACGGAGGCCGAACTCCCCGAACCCGGTGACTACGTCACGGTCACCGTCGGACCGTACTCCGTCATCCTCGTCCGCGACGATGACGAGGAGGTGAGGGCCTTCCACAACGTCTGCCGCCACCGGGGCGCCCGCATCCTCAATGAGGAACGCGGTTCTGTGGGCAACATCGTGTGCGGCTACCACCATTGGACCTACGGCGTGGACGGCCGGCTGCGGTACGCCGAGTCGCAGGCGCCCGACTTCGATCGCTCGTGCTTCGGCCTCCGATCCGTCCACGCGCGCACGGTCACCGGCCTCGTCTTCATCTGCCTCGCCGAGCGGCCCCCTGCCGACTTCGACGAGGTCGCACGCCGCGTCGAGCCCTACATCGCGCCGCACAACCTGCCCCACGCCAAGGTGGCGAAGCAGATCGACCTCGTCGAGCGCGGCAACTGGAAGCTCACCATGGAGAACAACCGGGAGTGCTACCACTGCGCAGGCCACCCCGAGCTCCAGCGCTGCTACTTCCCCCTCTACAACTTCACCGCGGCCAACGTCCCGCCGGCCCTGCTCCCCACCTACGAGCGCTTCCTCAAGGCCGACGCGGACGCACGCGCCTCGTACGAGGCCCTCGGGCTTCCCTACGCCCCGATCGAGGAGCTCGACGACCGCCCCACCGGCTTCCGCATCCAACGCGAACCACTCGACCTCGCGGGCGAGTCCTTCACGGAGGACGGCACAGCCGCGGTCAAGCCCCTGCTGGCGGACTTCCCCACGGCGCGCCTCGGGCACCTCGGTCTTCACCTGCAGCCCAACGCCTGGTTCCACTTCGCGGCCGACCACGCGGTCACGTTCTCCGTCATCCCGCTCGCGTCGGACCGGACCCTCGTACGTACCACCTGGCTGGTGCACGCGGATGCGGAGGAAGGAGTCGACTACGACCTCGACGCCCTGACGCGCGTATGGGCGGTCACGAACGAACAGGACGCGACCTTCGTCGCCCGCGCCCACCAGGGCATCAGCAGCCCCGCCTACGTGCCCGGCCCCTACAGCCCGAGCGAGTCGCAGGTCGAGGACTTCGTCAACTGGTACATCACCCGGCTGAGGGCACACCTGGAGCGACGAGGACGACAGCGACGAGGACGACAGCGATGAGGGCGACGGCGATGATGACGACGGCGGTGGCGAGGACAACGACCACGACGACCGGGGGCCTGCCGCCGGCCTGGGGCGACGGGCTGCTCGTGTGCAAACAGGTCATCGACGTCACATCCGACGTCCGGACCTTCGTCCTCGAATCCGCCGAACCCCGGATGTTCCGGCACGACCCCGGCCAGTTCCTCACCCTCGTCCTTGACATCGACGGCCACCCAGTCGAACGCTGCTACACCATCTCGTCACCGCCGACCCGCCCCGACCTCCTGACGATCACGGTGAAACGGATGCCGGGCGGCCTGGTCTCCCCATGGCTCCACGAGCGCCTGCTGCCGGGCGCCACTGTGCGAGCGCGGGGGCCACTCGGCGACTTCTCCATCACCCGGCATCCGGCGCCGAAGTACCTCTTCCTCTCGGCCGGCAGCGGCGTGACGCCCGTGATGTCGATGACCCGGACCCTCTACGACCTGGCGCACCCCGTGGACGTGGTGTTCGTCCACAGTGCCCGCACCTTCGACGACATCATCTTCCGCCGTGAACTCGAGTTCATCGCCGCCACCGCTCCCCACTTCCGTGTGATCCACCTCCTCGACGACCGCGGCGAGCAACTGAACACGGCGATGGTCCGGGAGATCACCCCCGACCTCCTCGAACGCGAGGTCTTCACCTGTGGCCCCGTCGGCTACATGGAAGCCGTGCGGAACATGCTCTCGACGGAGGGCTTCGAGATGGCCCGCTACCACGAGGAGAGCTTCACCTTCCAGGGGCCGGCCGTCGAGCCCGGCACCGGGCAGAGCTTCACGGTCGAGTTCACCCGCAGCGGGCGCACGATCGACTGTGACGCGGGCTCGTCCGTCCTGGCCGCCGCGTCCCGTGCGGGCATCACGCTGCCGGCTTCCTGCGCGCGCGGCATGTGCGGCACCTGCAAGACCACGTTGCTCGCGGGTTCGGTCGACATGCAGCACAACGGCGGCATCCGCCCCCGCGAGATCGCCGACAACAAGATCCTGCTCTGCTGCTCCCGACCGCTGGGCCACTTGGTGGTCGACGCGTGACACCCCTCACCCGTCCCCCTCACCCGTCACCCCTCACCCCTGACGCAAGGCCAGAATCAGGTCGCGTGGCAGACCGTGGGTGTCGTGGAGGTAGTGGAAGTCCTCCTCGTCCAGCGAACCCTGGAACCGGGGCCGGGCCAGTACCTGGCGGCCCCGCTCCAGGAGCTTCCTGAACCGCTGTTCCTCCTCGATCAGTACCCGGCGCACTTCGCCAGGATCCACGTCCTGGCGGAAGTGATCCAGGGTGTGCCGCATCAACTCGCCCGGCAGGTCCACGAGTTCGCGTGAGGAGTCGTCGTCCCGCCACAGTACGGTGAGCACCCGCCGCACGAGTCGGCGCAGCACGTAACCGCGGCCGGTGTTGGCCGGGCGTACCCCGTCGCCGATCACCACCATGGCCGAGCGCAGATGGTCGCAGACGAGCCGTAGCGACGGCTCGTCCATGTGCCACAGGCCCGGCACGAGCCGACGCCAGGGGTCGAAGAGGTCGCTCTCGAAGACCGACGTACGCCCCTGAAGCAGCGAGGCCAGCCGCTCCAGGCCGAGCCCGGTGTCGATGTTGCGCTGGGGGAGCGGTACGAGTGACCCGTCGGCGAGCCGACGGTGGCGCATCATGACGTGGTTCCACACCTCCACCCAGCGGTCGTCACCGGTCGGCGTCGATTCCGGCGGGGTGTCGCCGGTCCACAGGAAGATCTCCGAGTCGGGGCCGCACGGGCCGGTGGGCCCGTTGGACCACCAGTTGTCCTCGACGGTGAGCTCCACCGGCACCCCGCGCTGCTGCCACAGCTCCAGCGATGCGGTGTCGGGCCCGAGCTGGTCGTCGCCACCGAAAACGGTGGCGTGCAGCAGACGTGGATCGATGCCGAACCCGTCGGTGAGCAGCCCGTAGCCCCAGTCGAGGCTCCGCGGGCCCTCGTAGTCGCCGAGCGACCAGGTGCCGAGCATCTCGAACACGGTCAGATGGGTGGAGTCGCCGACCTCCTCCAGGTCCGTGGTGCGCAGACAGCGCTGCACATTGACCAGACGCCTGCCCAGCGGATGAGGCCGCCCCTCCAGGTACGGGGTGAGCGGATGCATGCCCGAGCTGGTGAACAGCACCGGGTCACCGGGCGGCGGCAGCAGCGTCGAGCCGGTGATCCGGCGGTGTCCTCGCTCCTCGTAGTACTCGACGAATGTGCGCACGACGTCTTCGGTGGTGATCGATTCGGTGTTCATGGGTGGCTCCTTCGCATACACAGCGGGGAGGCACCGGACTACGCGTCCGCACACCGGAACCGAAGCGGCAGAGCCACGGAAAACCACCGGCGGACCGTGTCCGGTCGCCGGTGGAAAGGGGGAAGTACGTCAGGCGGCGGCAACCGGCGAGCTGGTCGCTCGCGCGGTCGCGGTGGTGTGTGGGCCGGTGACGTTCATACGGCCGACGATAACGCGGGCAGATCTTGGGCGCACGCGGTTTTCCGCCAGGGACTCGCAAGTCCCCTGCCGACTCCGGCCTGACGAGTGATCACTGATCTCGTGGGCATCCTCAATGAGCTCCGTCGTACGGCCACGGAGGCTGGGAGCGATCACGACCACAGCAGCCTCGCCGCCAACAGCCCTTGACCTAGAGCGCGGTCCAGCATCTAGCGTCTCCGCCATGACGACACCTCAGCACAAGATCGGATCGGGCTTCGGTGCCCGGAGCACCGCGAGCGACGTCCTGAGCGGGATCGACCTGTCCGGCAGCACCGCGATCGTCACTGGTGGCTACTCGGGTCTTGGTCTGGAGGCAACCCGGGCTCTGGCCGGTGCCGGAGCCCGTGTCGTGGTCCCCGCCCGGCGACGGGCAGCCGCTCGGGAGGCGGTCGAGGGCATCGACGGTGTTGAGACCGACGACCTCGACCTTTCCGACCTCGACAGCGTCCGCGGTTTCGCCAACCGGTTCCTGGCCTCGGAGCGCACGGTCGACATCGTGATCAACAACGCCGGGGTCATGGCCTGCCCCGAGACGCGGGTCGGGCCGGGATGGGAGGCGCAGTTCGCCACCAACCACCTCGGTCACTACGCGCTGATCAACCACCTCTGGCCTGCGATCGCCCGCGGCGGCGCGCGAGTGATCGCGGTGTCCTCCGGTGCCCACGGCATCACCGGCATGCGCTGGGACGACGTGCAGTTCGAGCGCGGCTACGACAGATGGCAGGCGTACGGGCAGGCGAAGACGGCGAACGTGCTGTTCGCCGTGCACCTCGATGCGCTCGGCCGCGACGCCGGAGTCAGAGCGTTCGCACTGCATCCGGGCAGCATCCTCACCCCCCTGCAGCGCCACCTCGCGAAGGAGGAGATGGTCGACGCGGGCTGGATCGACGAGAACGGCACCCCGACCGATCCCACCTTCAAGACGCCCGGGCAGGGCGCGGCGACGCAGGTATGGGCGGCGACCTCTCCCCAGCTCACGGGCATGGGTGGCGTGTACTGCGAGGACTGCGACATCGCCGATCCGGCGGGCGAAGGATCGGAAGGCGGCGTGCACGCACACGCGACCGACCCCGAGCAGGCCGCGCGCCTGTGGGCACTGTCGGCCGACCTCACGGGCGTCGACGCTTTCGCGGCGGCAACCTAGCCCCGGACATCGGGGGCACCCGTGCGGGCCGACTGGGCCCCGAGGCCGCGTCGGACCCTCTTCCCGGCGGCCGGAAATTCGCAGGCATCGCCCCCGACACCCGCCCTATCGTGAACCGCTGCCGTCCGCACCGGGACGGCCCGACGGGAGAGGCGGCGGAGTGCCGGACGCGTACGAGGCCATGGCGGACGCCGAGTTGAGCAAGGCGTTCGACGTGTGGTCCGGCTATCTGGACGCCCGCACGGGTGAGGACCCCCAGGTCCGCGCCCGACTGCGGTCCCTGTTGGAGTCGGCCCGCGAGTCCGCGTCTGAAGGCGATTTCAGCACCGCACGCGCACTGGTGGCGGACATGTACGACGACGCCAGGGAGGCAGCCCTTCGCTGGGCTCCCTCGCCGCCTCGCCCCTGCGAGGCGGACCGGCAGGCGCGCGACTACGCCAAGGACGTACTGCGGCAGGTGCTGCCCTTGGGGCTGCAGGACCGTCTCGACCACGTCGCGGTCTCCCTGTCCGTCACGGGCCGCCGCCTCCAGGCCGCCCCAGACATCGACGCGGCCACACGCCAGGACATCCTCTACGTCACTGCCCGCGCCGAGATGGCCCTCGACCTCGCCCACCCGACCGCGGCGCGGCGCGAACTCGAACGCCTTGAGGTGATCGCGCGACGCTGCGGCGTGGAGCCCTGAGAGGGCACGATCCGCCAGGCAGGTCCCTGAGCCGCCCCGCGGACGGCGGGCCGGGCCCCCGTGCCGTGCCCCTATGGCCGGCGTCCCCACGCGGAAATCATCGGGGAGGTGGTGAGGTCGAGGCGGCCGGACGTGACGCTCGCGAGGTGCCGGTCGATCTCCTCGTCGGTCGCGAGCCCCGCAGCGACCAGCTTCTCGCGCACCTGTCGGACCGTCGCCGCCTCCAGGACATCGCAGGCCGGTGACGTGATCGGAAAGTAGGCGTCCGCGGTGACATCGGTCAGTCCCGCCTCCCGCAGCAGCCGGGGGACCTTGCGCCCGTAGGCCAGGTCGGCGCCGCGAGCCGCGAGCAGCGAGCGGAATCCGGCCCGCAGTCTGTTGGCCAGCGCCTGCTCGGGGCCGTACTCGTCCAGGCAGATCAGCGGCTGCGACGCCGGGTCGGCGTCCTCCACCAGCAGCCACCCGCCCGGCCGCAGCGCACCGGCCATCGCGCGCAGCGCCCGCTCCCTGTCGGCCACGTGCACCAACACCAACCGGGCGTGGACGAAGTCGAAGCCGCCCGCCGGCGGTTCGTCCCGGCCCACGTCGTGGCGCAGCACCTCGATGACGCCGCCTGCTGCTCGCGAGGCCCAGGAAGTGTCGATGTCGGTCGCCAGGACCCGGCCGGTCGGCCCGACCCGGTCGGCCAGCCACGTCACCACCGAGAGACCGCCGGCCCCGACCTCCCAGCACCGCCACCCCGAGGTGATCCCCAGGGCCTCGATGTGCCGGAACGTGGTCGGGTCGAAGAGCTCGCCGAGCGCGTCGAAACGGGTGCCCGCCTCGGACTGTGCGTTGTCGAGGAGATAGCTGCCGTCGTTGTTGTGGGTGTCCGGTGCAGAGCGCGTCATGAAGCGATTGTCCCGCTCCCGCTCCCGCCCTCTTGCCCCTGCCTGCCTCTTGCCGTGTCAACCAAGCAGCCAGCCTATGGGCGGCACGCACTCCCCTCCGCACGGGCGGACCCGGCCCGCTGGCGGCTCGTGAGCCTGCTGGCCGAGCGGCCCCGCTCGGTCGGGTCCTCGCCCAGCTCGCCGAAGCGCGCCAGCCGCAGACCACGGGGAAGTGGTCGCTCGTCAGCCAGAGCGCGGGCGAGCACGGGACGTTGGCCCTCGTCTACGACCGGGTCCGTTGAGCCGTTCTTCCGTCGCGCGAGCCGCCAAGCACGCGTGCGTCGGGGGTGAGACGGGGGTGCCGTACGGATGACCGCGCGGCACCCCCGGCTATGTGAAGGTCAGTCCTGGTGAACGATGTTGGTGCCGGGACCGCCGGAGAGGGTGTCCTGGCCCGCGCCGCCGTACAGCTCGTCATTCCCGCTGTTTCCGTAGATCGTGTCGTTGCCGCTGTTGCCGTACAGGATGTCGTTGCCCTTGCCGCCGTAGAGGAAGTCGTCGCCGGCCCCGCCGCGGATCCTGTCGTTGCCGTCGCCGCCGGACAGGTTCTGCCTCTCGGCGCCGCCCTGGATCACGTCGTCGCCCGCGCCGCCGTCGACCGCGCTCTCCTCGCCGTCCGAGTAGATCGTGTCGTTGTCGTTGCCGCCCTGCGCGATGCTGCCGTCGGCGGCATGGAGCGTGTCGTTGCCGTCACCGCCGCTCACCACGCCGGCCTCGCCCACCGAGAGGTCGTCGTTGCCCGCCTCGCCGAGGACGGAGTTGCCGTCGACGCCGCCGGTGTGGTTCCAGGTGTCCTTGCCGTCGCCGAGCTCGGCCCGCGCGAAGTAGTACGTCTGGTCGGTGGAGTTGTCGTAGGAGACGGTGTCGTCACCGTCGCCGAGCGCCAACTTCAAAGTGGCGTACGGGTCCTGGCTCTCCAGAGTGGCGACGGTGCAGGAGACCTTGGTGCGGTCCGTGCTGTCGGGGTAAGAGCAGCCGTCTCCCGCACTGACCGGAACGGCATCGTCGATCACATAGGTGATCTCTTCGGTTCCTGCGGATTTCGAGGCGGTGACGGTCACCTGATTCGTCTGGCCGGAGGCCGCCGTGTAAAGGATCCCGTGGTCGCTCTCGCTGAACGCGGCAGTCGCTTCCGGCGCCGCGGCAGTGGCGGTGCCCGCCAGGAGGAACGGAGCGGCCAGTCCCGTACCGAGAGCGAGCGTCACCGCCGACGCGGTACGGATAATCCGGTGGTTGATGCGGTGAGAGGGCTGAGAGGGCATTACATAACCTCCGTGAGGCATACGTGGTCCTTGCAATTACGTGTGACTGCCGGGGTTTGGGGTGGGTTGTAATGCGATGTGCGGGCGATGCGTACGCGGATTACTGGCGCGGGCGGCACAAGTACCTGTTGGCCAGGGGTGTTTGACGGCTCATCCGCGGCGCGATCATTCGTCGTAAGACGCGGTTGGGCTGAAATTCATGAGGGAGAGGCGGCGAGATCCCGGCCGACGTCGACAGAAGAAGAAGTTCTTTCCCGGGGAATTCACGGTCTTCCTTCGCGAGGAAAGGGTGATCCGTGAGCTAGCCCTCCCGCGTCCACGGGCGCAGCTTCTCGGGGTTGCGGACCGCCCAGATCCGCGTGACGCGCCCGTCGGAGACGTCGAACGCGGCTACGGTCATGACGATGCCGCCACGCCGGGCCACCAGGCCCGGCATTCCGTTGACCGAGCACTCCAGGAGTTCGAGCCCGGGAGCCTTGTCGGCGATGGCGACCATGTACTGGGCGATGCGTGCGCCGCCCTCGACCGGATGCAGGACGGTGCCGACCATGCCGCCGCCGTCGGCGGTCATCACCGCGGCCGGATCGAGGAGACCGACGAGGGCCGCGATGTCCTTGGTCTCCCAAGCCTCTTTGACGTGCCGCACCAAGTCTGCCCGGCCGGTCGCCGTCGCCGTCGCCGTCGCCGTCTCCGTCACCGGAGCGCGCGCGACGCTCACCCGCCGCCGGGCCGAGGCCGCCAGCTGCTTGCAGGCGGCGGGCGTCCGGCCGAGGACGGCGGCGATCTCGGCGAAGGGGTAGCGGAAGACGTCGTGCAGGACGAACGCCACCCGCTCGGCAGGCGTCATCGACTCCAGGACGACGAGGAAGGCCATGGTCACCGACTCGTCCAGGACGATCTGGTCGGCGGGGTCCGCGCGGCCGGCGAGGTCGGCGCCGCCCGCGTGGTCCCATTGGGTGCGATCGGGCAGTGGCTCGGGCAGCCACGCGCCGACATAGCGTTCACGGCGGGCCCGCGCCGAGCCGAGCAGATCCAGGCAGATGCGGCCGGTCACCGTCGTCAGCCAGGCGCCGGGGGACAGGATCTCCTCCCGGCGGCTTCGCGACAGCCCGTACCAGCGTGCGTAGGCGTCCTGTACGGCGTCCTCGGCCTCGGTCACCGAGCCGAGCAACCGGTAGGCGACATTGATCAGTTGGTGTCGCTCGCCGGCTATCTCATCGGTGCTGGTCCCGACAGTCCCCATGCTTCCGGCCGCCCCTCGCCTTACCTTTCGCAGGCCCGCGTCGTCGGGCAGGTGAGACCTTATCGATCCACTGCCCGCGGGCGGAAAAGGGGACTGCGACATGGCCACCCAGGTGACGGCGAACGCGAACGCGAACGCACGGCGCGGCGTTTCGTTCCTGCAGATCGCGATCGCCCTGCAGACCCTGACGATTTTCCTCCAGGCGGTCTCCTCAGGACTCCTGCTGACCTCGTCCTATGGAGAGACGCTGCACAGCGCCGGAGCCCGCGTGATGTACGGGGCGTCGATGCTGTACGTGCTCGCCGCCGTGCTGGCGTGGAAGCCGGGCGGCGGCTCGCCGCGGCCTGTCTGGCATGCGTCCGGCTTCCTCGCACTCGCTTCGGTTCAGGTGGTGCTGGGCATCGCGCACGTCCCGTCGGTCCATCTCCCCCTGGGGGTCTTGATGTTCGGATTGAGCGTGCTGGCGCTGGCCCGGCGGCAGGGGCGCACCTACTGATCCGCGTCCGGCCTGCGGTGGCGCAGGTGCAGGACGGTACCGCCGGCGAGGATCACGGCACCGGCACCCGCGAGGGCGCCCACCAGACCGGCGCCAGAGGAGTCCATGGGGGAGTCGGAGGCGGCGTTCGCGATGTCCGGGGTGGTGTCGGGCGCGGGGCGGGCGTCGGCCGACGAGCCGCCGTCATGGCTTTCATGGTTCTCGTGGCCCTCGTGCACCGCTTCCGCCTCGGTGTTCTGCTTGCCCGCGCCGAGCGCGGTCACGGCCGTGCTCGACCGTTCGCCGCCGGTCAATCCGGTGACCTCGCCGTTGCCACCGTCGAAGACCACGTCGGAGCAGGAGAAGAAGTTCTCCTGGCTGTCGGAGCGGATCCACTGGACGAACAGAATGTGCTGACCGGTCCGTTCCGGCAGTTGCAGGTCCCAGTAGTAGTGACCCGCCTCGCTGCCGGGGCCGCCCTCCTGCGGAGGGTTCTGAACGGTCTGTACGTTCTCCAGGTCCGACCACCCCAGCGGCTGCTGTGGGTCGAAGCCCTCCTTGGTGACGTACACCTTGAACTGGCCAGGGTGGTGGGCCCAGTTGCTGTAGTTCACCTCGATGGTGTCACCGGCGGTGAGGTGAGTGACGGGCCAGTCGGTGCGGGCGGCGTTGTAGGGGGAGAAGTCGTAGGGGCTGCGGTCGCCCGCGCTGCACAGGGTGCCGTCCTCGACGTAACCCTCGCCGCGACCGCCCGCGTTGGAGTCGAGCACGGCGAACCAGTTGTACAGCGGGGTGGTGCCGGCCTCCTGAACTGCCGCCTTGCAGGCGGGGTTGGTGGGCATCTGGGTGGAGGAGTTGGCGAGCAGGTCCTTGTAGCAGAGGTAGGTGCGCGACCCGGGCATCATGGCCACGCCGTGCGCGGCCGCCGTGCCCGGGACGGCAAGGACGGCCGCGGCGGCGATGCCGGTGGCGCCGGCGAGCGATGCCAGGCGCCTGGCCCGCATCGATTTCCGTACGCGGGATCGGACTCTGACGAGCGCGGGGGAGCGAGGAATGATCATGGGAACGTCTCCTTCGGGGAGTTTCCGATGAGCGGCTCGCCTCGTAGTCGCCGCCGGGCGCGCGATGGTTGCCGCGATCCGCCCTACTGCGGTTCGGTCGCGATCTGGATCAGGTTGCCGCACGTGTCGTCGAAGACGGCGGTCGTGATGGGGCCCATGTCCAAGGGCTCCTGGGTGAAGTGGACGCCGAGGTCGCGCAGGCGCTCGTACTCCGCCTGTACGTCGTCGACGGCGAACTGGGCGAGAGGGATGCCGTCCTTGACGATCATGTCGCGGTAGGGCTTGACGGCAGGGTGGCCGGCGGGCTCCAGGAGGAGCTCGGTGCCGCCGGGCTCGTCGCGTGAGACGACGGTCAGCCACCGGTCCTTCTCGCCCACCGGGACGTCGTGCTTCTTCACGAAGCCGAGGATCTCGGTGTAGAAGGCCTCGGCCTTGGCCTGGTCGTCGACGAAGACGCTGGTCAGATGGATCTTCATGGAGTGCTCTCCTCCGGTCGGGATGTGTCGGGCACGGGCCATCGCTCGACGATGTGCCGCAGTGGGGCCGTGTTGAGGTCGTGGTACTTGTAGCGGCCCTCCCGCCTGGTCTCGACGAGCCCGGCGGCCTCCAGTACGCCAAGGTGCTGGGAGACCCCCTGACGGGAGATGCCGAGCTGGTGCCTCATGCTCAGTCGCGAACAGATCTCGAACAGGGTCTGTCCGGATTTCTCCGTGAGCTCGTCGAGGATGATGCGACGGGTGGGGTCGGCCAAGGCTTTGAAGAGTTCGTCGGCCACGACCACATGATAGGCAAACGCTCACTTGCCTATCAAGTCGAGCTGCTGCGGCCGGGGGCCTCCTCTCGCCGAGCTCAGGGGGGGCAAGGGGCAAGGGATAGGGGGCAGAGGGCAGGGGGCAGGATTCGTGTCTCAGTCCAGGTCGGACAAGTCGAGCACGAAGCGGTAGCGGACGTCGTTGCGCCCGAGCCGGTCGAGTGCCTCGTTCACGCGGGCCGACGGGAGCAGTTCGATGTCGGCGGTGATGCCGTGCTCGGCGCAGAAGGTCAGCATGGCGGCGGTCGCGGGCCTCCCGCCGCTCCCCGCGGAGCTCAGTCGCTTGCGTCCGATGAGCAGGTCGGTGGTCTCCAGGGTGACGGGTCCGAGGTGGCCCAGGTGGCTGAGCGTCCCGTCCAGCGCGACCAGGCGCAGGTAGGGGCCGAGGTCGTGCGGGATGGCGATGGTGTCGATGACGACGTCGAACCGGTCGCGAGCGGCGGCCATGTCTTCCGGGTCGGTGGAGACGATCACGTCGTGCGCGCCGAGGCGGCGCGCGTCGTCGGCCTTGTCCGGCGAGCGGCTGATGACCGAGGTCTCGGCACCGAGCGCCACGGCGATCTTGACGGCGAGATGCCCCAGACCGCCGAGGCCCGCCACGGCGACGCGGACGCCCGGCCCCACGGCGAGGGCGTGCAGCGGTTCCCAGACGGTGACCCCGGCGCAGAGCAGGGGAGCGGCGGCGGCCGGGTCGAGGACGGAGGGGAGGGGGTATGCGAAGCGGGACCGGACGACGTACTCACGGGAGTAGCCGCCCTGGGTGGTCGACCCGTCGTGGCGGTCGACTCCGCCGTAGGTGAGGGTCGGGAACGCATGGCAGAAGTTCTCCTGGCCGGCCCGGCACATGGCGCACGTGCCGCACGAATCGACGATGTTGCCCACCGCCACCGCGTCACCGACGGCGAAGCCCGTGACGCCGGAGACCTCGGACCCCGTCTCGGTCACCACGCCCGTGAACTCGTGCCCCGGCACCAGGGGCCGGCCGTCCTCGCGGGACCGGACGGCGTGCAGATCCGTGTGGCAGACCCCGCAGTAGTCCACCCGGATCGCGAGGTCGTCAGGGCGCAGGTCGCGCCGCTTCAGCGGGGTCCGCCGCAGCGTCGTCGCCGGTCCTTCGGCCTGCCAGCTCACAGTGGTCCTCATGGGCCCTCCTCGGATCCTCAGACAGACTGTTCGGTCTATTTGGAGAGTAGGCGCCTGCGGACCGCCAGACAAACCAACTGTTCTGTTTGGTAGCCTGCGGGCATGGCCGACCAGCCCTTGACCACACGCGGAGCCGCGACCTACCAGCGCATCCTCGACGTGGCGACCCAGGAATTCGCCGAGCACGGGATCGCCGGGGCGCGCATCGAGCGGATCGTGGCCGCCGCGCGCACCAACAAGGCTCAGCTCTATGCCTACTTCGGGAACAAGGAAGGGCTGTTCGACGCCATCTTCTTCGGTTCGCTGGAGCGGATCGTGAACGTCGTGCCGATCGACGCCGCGGACCTCGCGGACTGGGCGGTGCGTCTCTATGACGAGTACCTCCTGCGCCCCGACCTCATCCGGCTCGCCACCTGGGCCCGCCTGGAGCGACGCCCGACAGGTCACCTGGTCGACGACCCCGACCGCCTCGACGACCGCAAGCTGCGCGCCATCGCCGAGGCGCAGGCCGCCGGGCTGGTGCGCGAAGGGGATCCGTTCGACGTGATGGCCATGGTCATCGCCATGTCGATGGCGTGGTCACCGGTCAGCAATGTCTACGCCGCGACCGCCCAGGAGCCGCCGGAACTGCACGAGCAGCGCCGCGCCCTGCTCCACGAGAGCGTCCGCCGCGCCATGGCGAGCGGCTAGGCGGGGACTGTCGGACAGCTGTCGGTGGCTTGTCGGGGTGTCCTGACACCTTTCCAGGAACGGCCGCCGGAGATCACGGGCGGCCCCGACCTGGAGGAGTCGCCATGCGCACCCCCGTCACGATCATCGGCGCCGGACTCGGCGGCCTCACCCTGGCCCGCGTCCTGCACGTCCGCGGAATCCCGGCCACGGTGTACGAGGCGGAGTCCTCCCCGACGGCACGCACGCAGGGCGGGATGCTCGACATCCACGACTACAACGGACAACTCGCCCTCGAAGCGGCTGACTTGATGGACGAGTTCCGCGGCATCATCCTGGAGGGCCGCCAGGCCATGCGCGTCCTGGACCCGGACGGGAACCTCCTGCACGAGACGACCGACGACGGCACGGGGGGCCGCCCCGAGGTGCAGCGCGGCGAGCTGCGACAGATCCTGCTCGACGCGCTCCCCGCCGGCACCGTCCGGTGGGATCACAAGGTCAGCGGCACGCGTGCTCTCGGCGATGGCCGCCACGAGGTGACGTTCGCCGACGGCGGCACCGTCATGGCGAGCCTGCTGGTCGGCGCGGACGGCGCGTGGTCACGGGTCCGGCCGCTGCTCTCCACCGCCACACCCGAGTACGTCGGCAAGTCGGTCGTCGACACCTACCTGTTCGACGCCTGCACCCGGCACCCCGCCGTCGCGAAGGCGGTCGGCGGTGGGTCGATGATCGTGCCCGCACCGGACCGGGAGATCTTCGCTCACCGGGAGAAGGGCGGCACCCTGCACGCGTACGTGGGACTGTCCAGGTCGCAGGACTGGTTCGAGTCCATCGATTTCGGCGATGCCGCCGTGGCCACCGCGCGCATCGCCCAGGAATTCGACGGCTGGGCGCCGGAGTTCACCGCGCTGATCACCGACACCGATACCCCGCCGGCCCTGCGCCCCCTCTTCGCCCTGCCGACCGGCCACCGGTGGGACCGGGTCCCGGGGGTGACCCTGCTGGGGGACGCCGCCCACCTCACCGCCCCCAACGGCGAGGGTGCCAACCTGGCCATGCTCGACGGCGCCGAGCTCGGCAAGTCCCTCGCCGCGCACCCCGACGACATCGAGGCCGCACTCACCGAGTACGAACAGGCCATGTTCCCCCGCAGCGCCGAGCCCGCCCTGTTCGAAGGCGCCGAGATCCAGGGGATCGACTCCGAGGAGCCCTCCGCCAAGGCCATGCTCAAGATGCTCGCCGAGCTGGGGCAACAGACGACTTGATCCACCGTCAAGGGACCCGGACCAAGTGCACCGCCAGGCTGGCCCAGTCGCCACGCGGCAGCTCGGGCCGGAGTCCGTAGTCGCTCAGTACGGTCGCGGAATGGACCGCACCCGTGCGGGCGTCACGGTAGCGAGCGGAGGGATCGAGGCCGGCGAGGCGCAGCGGCGGGTGCGCGGCGCCGTGGCGCGGGGCCCTCTGCCAGGCAAGGAGCAGAGCCTCGCTGCCGTCCGCCGCGGTGTACTGCACCGCGGCCGGGCCGTCGTCGACCGGGCCGCGCGGGCGGTGCAGGGTCCCGTGCTGGACGAGGTGGCGCACGCGCTTGTACTCGGCCACCAGCGCCGCGCCTTCCGCCAGTTCCTCGTCGGTCCAGCGGGTCAGGTCGCCGCCGAGGCCGAGCACACCGGCCATCGCGACATGGAATCGGAAGCGCAGCGGAACCGACCGGGCGGTGAGCGGGTTGGGCACGTCGGTCACCCACGCGGCCATGGTCCGGGCCGGGTAGATCTGGCCGTAGCCGTGCTGGATGAGGACGCGGTCCGCCGCGTCGGTGTTGTCCGAGGCCCATGCCTGGTCCGTGCGGGACAGCATGCCCAGGTCGACCCGCCCGCCACCGCCGCTGCACGCCTCGATCCGCAGGCCGGGATGGTCGGCGCGGAGCCGGTCGATGACGTCGTAGAGGCGGTGCACGTACGCCGTCCGCACGCGCTCCGTGCCGTCCGCCCGGTCCGGCCAGCCCGCCTCGCTGAGCGCGCGGTTCATGTCCCACTTGAGGAAGTCGATGCCGTGGTCGCCCACCAGGCGGGTCAGCCAGCCGTACGCCCAGTCCGCGACGTCACGCCGTGCGAAGTTCAGCACCAGTTGGCTGCGCAGCTCCGTGCGGGTGCGGTGCGGGAAGTGCAGGACCCAGTCAGGGTGTTGACGGTAGAGATCGCTGTCCGGGTTGACCATCTCGGGCTCCACCCACAGACCGAAGCCCATCCCGAGCCGGTGCACCTCGCGCACCAGGGGAGCGAGCCCCTCGGGGAAGCGGTCCGGTGACGGTGTCCAGTCGCCGAGCCCGGCGCCTTCGCCGCGGCGTGCGCCGTACCATCCGTCGTCCATGACGTAGAGCTCCGCGCCGAGCGCCGCCGCCCGGGCGGCCAGGCGCAGTTGGTTTCCCTCGTCGACGTCGAATCCGGTGGCCTCCCAGGAGTTGTAGAGGACCGGTCGTGTCTCCTCGGGGTGGGGGAGCACGTGGCCGAGGACGTACGCGTGCCAGGCGCGGCTCGCCTCGCCGAAACCGCCGTCCGTGTAGAGGCCGACGTACTGGGGAGTGGTGAACTCCTCGCCTGGTGCGAGGGGTTGGGTCATGCCGTCGTGGCCTGCGCCGCCGGTGAGGCCCGCCCGGCCGTCAGGGGTGCGCTGCACGGTGACGCGCCAGCCGCCGCTCCAGGCCAGGGCCGCGCACCACACCTGGCCGTGCTCTTCGGTCGCGCCGCCCGCGTCGAGCATCACCCAGGGGTTGGCGTGATGGCTGGTGATGCCCCTGCGGCTGGTGAGCACCGTCTCGCCGAACGGCACGCGGTCCCGGTGCAGTTGGGTCTCGGCGGACCACTGGCCCGTGACATGGCTGAGCCGGTAGTCGTCCCTCGCCGGAAGGGTCCATGCGGCGGAGTCGGCGCGCAGCAGCGTCACGGCTTCCTCGCCGGTGTTGCGCAGCACGGACCAGCGCTCGACGGCGTCGCTGTCGTCGTGGACGCGGTAGTGGAGAGTGATCTCCAGGGCGTAGTGCCGGTCACGGAACTCCAGGGCCAGCTCCGTCGATCCCGGCGCGGGCTCGTGGACGCGGTGGCCTGTCGCCTGCCATTCGAAGGCGCGGGTGCCGTCGGCGAAGCGCACCTGAAGCGAGGGGGTTCCGTAGCGCGCCCCGCCGTCCACGGGGAGCTCATCGCCGACGGGCGGCCGCCCCTCGAAACTGCTGGGGTGCGGGGCCGGGGGAGTGGCGAACTCCTCTGCCTCCTCCAGGGTCAGCCGTGGTCCCCACGCGAGATGACAGGGCGCTCCGGTCTCATCGATCCGGAGCGCGTACGACGTGCGGGGAGTGCAGAGCAGCCAGACCCCGGTCTCAGGGGCGAAGGAGATCACAGGCATGGATCCTCACGTTCAGATAGCGCCTCGAGAACATGCGGCAGCCAACACTCCCTTCGATCAACTGTCAACACCCGGCCTCTGTCGCATATTTGAATGGCCCGGGTCCTCTGTAGAGGCTTCTTGAAAGGCTCTTGTTTCTTTCATTGACAGAGGAAAAGAACACCCCCTACGTTTCGGCCATGCGCTCGACGACGCCTCGTATCGACGTGGTTCCGGCACCCACACCGGCCGCTTCCCTGGTCTTCACCACTGTCCTGACCCACGGCCCGCTCACGCGGATCGAGATCTCCCGGCGGACCGCGCTGTCCTCGGCGGCGGTCACCAAAGCGGTACGGCCGTTGATGGCCGCCGGCTACCTCGTCGAGGACGCGGACGAGGAAGCACGGCCCTCCCTCGGGCGGCCCGCCACCCTCGTGCGGGTCGACGGCGGGCGGGCCCTGTTCATCGGCGTCAAGGTGACCGGCGACGAGATCATCGCGGTCCTGGCCGACCTGTGCTGCCGCATCCGCGTCGCCCGCCACCTCCCGGTCACCGACCGCGACCCCGGCGCCGTGCTCGCCTCGATCTCCGGACTCGTCCAGGAACTCCTCACGGAGGCCGAGGGGTTCGGCGTCGAGGTGCGCGGGCTCGGGCTCGCCGTCTCCGGTGACGTGGACCGCGCCGCGGGTGTCGTGCGCTACTCGCCCTTCCTGGACTGGCGGGACGTGCCGCTCGTCGAACTGGCCTCCACCGTCACCGGGTTGCCCGTCACCGTCGACAACGACGTCCGCGCGCTGACCGTCGCCGAGCAGTGGTTCGGCGCAGGGGCGGGCATCTCCGACTTCGCCCTGGTGACCGTCGGTGCGGGCATCGGCTGCGGTCTCGTCGTGCACGGCAAGGTGGTCTCCGGCGCGCACGGCGTGGCCGGTGAGATCGGCCATCTGCCGATCGACCCGCTGGGCCCGCCGTGCCACTGCGGCAACACCGGCTGCGTGGAGGCGATCGCCGGGGACGCCGCCATCATCCGCCGCGTCCGCGAGGCGACCGGCGCCCCGGTCACCGACTCCGCCGGAGCCCTGGAGCTCGCGCACCAGGGCGACCCCGGCGCGCGCGAGGCCTACACGCGAGCCGGGGAGGCGATCGGCCGCGCCATCGGGGCCGTCGTCAACGTCCTCGGACCGCAGCGAGTGATCATCTCCGGCGAGGGCCTCGCGGCGTACGACCTGTTCGCCGAGCAGATCCGCGACGCGTTCACCGCGTCCGCCTTCGGCACCGCCGCGCAGTGCGACGTGATGACACGTCCCCTGCCCTTCGAGGAGTGGGCGCGCGGGGCCGCGGCCACCGCGATCCAGTCCTTCATCGGCATAGACACGTACTAGGAGTTGCGATGACGCAGCAGAGCCGCAGACCCTTCCCCACCCGCGAGGCACGCGAGCCGAGCCGCCGCACCGTGGTCCGCGGATCCCTCGGGGTCGGGGCCGCCGCGCTGGGCGCCCCGCTCCTTTCCGCCTGCGGCGGCGGTCCTGCCGCCGATCCGAAGACGGTGACCTTCGGGTCGAACGGGGCCGATGCCACCCCCGAGAAGGCCTACGCCGCCGTCACCGGCGCGTTCACCGAGGACAGCGGCCTCAAGGTCAAGACGAACACCGTCGACCACGACACGTTCCAGAAGAGCATCTCCACCTACCTCCAGGGCACCCCGGACGACGTCTTCACCTGGTTCGCGGGCTACCGCATGCAGTACTTCGCCAAGAAGAAGCTGGCCCATCCCATCGACGACGTATGGGAGAAAATAGGCTCCGGATTCAGCGATGCCGCCAAGCAGCTGTCCAAGGGCGAGGACGGGAAGTACTACTTCGTCCCGCTGTACAACTACCCATGGGCCGTCTTCTACCGCAAGAGCGTGTTCAAGCAGCGGGGCTATGAAGTCCCCCGTACCTGGAGCGAGTTCACCGCTCTCGCCAAGAAGATGAAGAAGGACGGGCTCTCGCCGATCGCGTCCGGCTACGGCGGCGGCGACAGCTGGTCCATCCTCGGCGCCTTCGACTATCTGAATCTCCGCGCCAACGGCTACGACTTCCACATGGACCTGATGCGGGGCGAGGTCGCCTGGACCGACCGCCGCACCACCAAGACCCTCGATCTGTGGCGTGAGTTGAGCGGCTTCTACCAGCAGGGCGCGGGCGGCCGCTCCTGGCAGGACGCCGCCCAGTCGCTGCTCGACAAGGAGTCGGGCATGGCGGTCATCGGGCTCTTCCTCGGCCAGCAGATCACCGACGAGAAGCTCCGCGCGGACATCGACTTCTTCCCCTTCCCGGAGGTCGACCCGACCCACGGCCAGGAGGCCGTCGAGGCCCCCACCGACGGCTTCATGCTCAGCCGCAAGCCGAAGAACCTCAAGGGCGCCACGAAGCTGCTCGCCTACCTCGGCGGCGCCGAGGCCGAGAACCTCTACATGGGCGTCGACCCGAGCAACGTCGCCGTCAACTCCCGTGCGGACACCGGCAAGTACAACGCCCTGCAGAAGAAGTCCGCCGACCTCATCGCGTCGGCCAAGCACATCACCCAGTTCGGCGACCGCGACAGCGACCCGGGCTTCATCTCCACCGTCGTACTGCCCGGATTCACCCAGTGGCTCGGTCACCCGGACGACGGCGCGGCCCTCCTGAAGAAGATCGAGTCCCAGCGTTCGCGCTTCTTCACGGCCTGACACCTCCTGACACGGCCTGATCAGGACCGGGAAGGTTCACCATGTCCCCCGTGCGCACAGTGCGCCCAGCGCCCCCGTCCAAGCGTGCCCGACCCCGGCGGCTCGGCCCCGGTGACCGCGTCTTCCTCACCGTCATCGTCGGCATTCCGCTGCTCGCCCTGCTGGTCTTCGTCTGGCTTCCCGCGCTCGCCTCCGTGGGCCTGTCCTTCACGAACTGGGACGGCATCGCGCTGTCCGACATCCGCTGGACCGGTCTCGACAACTACCGGGAGATCTTCACCAATTACCCGCCGTTCTGGCCGGCCGTCCAGCACAACGTCGTCTGGCTGCTGTTCACGGCGCTGCTGCCCACCCCGTTCGGCATCTTCCTCGCCTACCAGCTCGACCGGAAGATCCGCTTCACACGGATCTACCAGACCGCGATCTTCCTGCCGATGGTGCTCTCGCTCGCCGTCGTCGGCTTCATCTGGGAGATCATCTACAACCCCGACAACGGGCTGCTCAACGGCATCCTGAGCGGGGCGGGTTCCGGTCAGCCCATCGACTGGCTCGGCGACCCCGACCTCAACCTCTGGGCCGTGCTCGTCGCGTCGGCCTGGCGGCACACCGGCTACATCATGATCCTCTACCTGGCGGGCCTGAAGGGCTTCGACCCCGCGCTGAAGGAGGCCGCCGCCCTCGACGGCGCCAACGGCCGCCAGACGTTCCTGCGGGTGGTCTTTCCGGCGCTCAAGCCGGTCAACATCATCATCCTCGTCGTGACCGTCATGGAGTCGCTGCGGGCGTTCGACATCGTGTACGTCCTGGGCGGCGGCACCGGCAGCAAACCCGGCATGGAGCTCCTCTCGCTCCTGATCACCGACAACATCATCGGCGAGTCCAGCCACATCGGTTACGGCTCCGCGCTCGCGGTCGTCCTGCTCGTCGTCTCCCTGCTGGCCATCTGCGCCTTCCTCGTACAGACCTTCCGCAAGGAGGACAAGTGACCGCGACCGTCACCCCGCCGGCCGCCGGCTCACGCACCCGCCGCGCAACCCCGACGGGCGACGGCCCACCGCGCCCCGGGCGGCAGACCGGCAGGCACCTCCTCCTCGGCGGGATCGCCCTCCTGTGGCTCGTCCCGCTGCTGTGGGCGGTGTACACCTCACTGCGGCCCTACGAGGACACCGCGAAGCACGGCTATCTGTCCTGGCCGCACGGCATCAGCCTGGAGAACTTCTCCAACGCCTGGAGCCAGTCCGGGATGCCGCACTTCTTCTGGAACTCCGTCCTCATCACGATCCCGGCGGTGCTCGGCACCCTGCTGTTCTCGGCCGCCGTGGCCTTCTTCGTCTCGCGCTTCGACTTCCGGTGGAACATCGCCCTGCTCATGTTCTTCACCGCGGGCAACCTGCTGCCCGCGCAGGTGCTCATCACCCCGCTGTACCGGCTCTATCTCCAGGTCCCGCTGCCCGGCTGGATGAGCGACTCGTTCCTGCTCTACGACTCCGTCTGGGGCATCATCGCGATCCACATCGCCTACCAGTGCGGGTTTTGCACCTTCGTCCTCAGCAACTACATGAGGACGATCCCCAAGGAGATCACCGAAGCATCCCTGGTGGACGGCGCTCCCGTGTGGCGGCAGTTCTTCCAGATCGTCCTGCCCCTGTGCCGCCCGGCCTTCGCGGCGCTCGCCACCCTCGAATCGATCTGGATCTACAACGACTTCTTCTGGTCGCTCGCCCTGATCGACACCGGCGACAAGCGACCGATCACCTCCGCCCTCGCCAATCTCCAGGGCCAGTACTTCACCAACCCCAACCTCATCGCGGCCGGTGCGCTGCTGACCGCGATCCCCACGCTCCTCGTGTACTTCGCGCTCCAGCGCCAGTTCATCAGCGGGCTGACCATCGGTTCCGGCAAGGGCTGACCCGCACAGCCGCGCGTACGTCCCGCACCCCGACACGCTGCCCCCGACTTCAGGAGGTCCGGCCCATGCGGTCGTCCCTGTACTCCTCCCTGCTCGCCCTCGCCCTCGCCGCCGGTCCGACGACGGCCGTGCCCGCCGCCGCTGCTCCTGTGGCCGAGGCGAGGCCCGCCGCGGATCTGGCCCAGAAGCCCTTCATGGGCTGGACCAGCTGGAGCATGCAGTCCTCGAAGTACCCCGGGCTCAACCCCGACGGCGACTACAGTTACCTGACCGAGAAGAACGTCCTCCAGCAGACCGATGCCATGGCGTCCAAGCTCAAGAAGTACGGCTACGAGTACGTCAACATCGACGCCGGCTGGTGGCGTGACATGGCGTGGAAGCCGGAGTTCGACGCCTACGCCCGCCAGGCACCGAACGCGGGCCGCTTCCCGCGCGGCATGAAACCGGTCGCCGACGACATCCACGCCAAGGGCCTCAAGGCGGGCATCTACCTGCCGGTGGGCCTGGAGAAGGAGGCGTACGGCGAGGGCAAGGTGCCCATCTGGAAATCCACGCCAAGGGCCTCAAGGCGGGCATCTACCTGCCGGTGGGCCTGGAGAAGGAGGCGTACGGCGAGGGCAAGGTGCCCATCTGGAACGCGGAGGGCTGCACGACCGCCGACATCGTCCACGACGACCTGCGCACCACCAACGGCTGGGACAGCGCCTACAAACTCGACTTCTCCCGGCCCTGCGCGCAGAAGTACATCGACTCGCAGGCCCAGCTCTTCGCCGACTGGGGCTACGACTTCCTCAAGCTGGACGGAGTGGGCCCCGGCTCCTCCAAGAGCGGAGACAACTACAACAACGTCGCCGACGTCGCCGCCTGGAAGAAGGCGATCGCCAAGGCCGGGCGCCCGATCCACCTGGAGATCTCCTGGGCCCTGGACATCAACCACGTCGCCGACTGGAAGCAGTACTCCAACGGCTGGCGCATCGACACGGACGTCGAGTGCTACTGCAACACCCTGGTGTCGTGGGAGAACTCCGTCGACGACCGCTGGGACGACGCTCCCGGCTGGACCCGGCACGCCGGTCCTGGTGGCTGGAACGACCTCGACTCCCTGAACGTGGGCAACGGCGAGATGGACGGCCTGACCAAGGCCGAACGGCAGAGCTACGCGACGCTGTGGGCCATCGCCAAGTCGCCCCTCTACACCGGCGACGACCTCACCCGCCTGGACGACTACGGCGTATCGCTCCTGACCAACCGCGAGGTCATCGCCCTCAACCAGGGCAGCACGCCACCCGCGAGGCCCGTCACCGCATCCGGCAACCGGCAGGTCTGGAGCGCGAAGAACGCCGACGGCAGCCACACCGTCGCCCTGTTCAACCTCGGCGACTCGCCCGCCGCCGTCACCGCCGACTTCTCCACCCTCGGCTTCTCGGGCCGGGGCAAGGTCCGTGACCTGTGGAACCACGAGGACCTCGGCACCTACAAGGACAAGGTGACCCAGACGCTGCCCGCGCACGGCTCGCGCCTGTTCACGGTCGCACCGCGAGGCCCCGAGCAGCAGATGACGGGGTACGAGGCCGAGTCCGCCGCCAACACCCTCAGCGGCCACGCGGCGGTCGGCGACTGCGCCGCGTGCTCGGGGGGCAGCAAGGTCGGCAATCTCTACCAGGGCGGAAAGCTCCGGTTCAACGACGTCGTGGTGGGCAAGGCAGGGCGTTACGTGATCGACGTCGCGTACGTCAGCGGTGATCCGCGCACGGTCCAGGTCTCCGCCAACGGCCAAGGCCCCACCGCCCTGAAGTTCCCCTCCACCGGGGACTGGGGAACCGCCGAGACGATCGGCGTGCCGGTGACCTTCAAGGCCGGCAGCAACACGGTCACCTTCGACAGCGGCGACGGCTACGCCCCTGACATCGACCGGATCGGCGTACCGAAGCGTTCCTGACAGGCAAGGCCCCCGCACATCCCGCATGCACCCCCCCCCAAACGCACCATCCCTCCGGAATGGAGTGCCTCGTGGACGACGACCAGCACACCGGCTCGGCCCGGCGCAGACCGAGCCGCCGCGACATCCTCTCCGTGGCCGCCGCCGCGGGCGCCTTCACCGCACTCGGCGGCCTGCCCGCCTTCGCGGCCACCGCCCCCGCGACCCGGGAGACGGACTCACCCCTGCTCGCCGCAGCGGAGACGACCCGCTTCTGGTACCAGGCGCCCGCATCCGACCGGGCGATGATCGAACAGGGCCTGCCCGTGGGCAACGGGCGGCTCGGCGCGCTCACCGGCAACGACCCCGCCCGCGAACTGCTCCTCATCACCGACGCGACCCTGTGGACCGGCGGCCTCAACGCCACCCTCGACGCGGACGGCCAATTCCCTTATGGCCGGGGCGACTTCGGCTCCTTCACTCTCCTTGGTCGACTGACCGTGGACATACCCGACCACGACCTCTCGGCGGTCTCCGACTACCGCCGCGACCTCGACATCAGCCAGGGGCTCGTCACCACCTCGTATGTCCGCTCGGGGGTGAGGTATCTGCGCCGGATCTTCGCGAGCCATCCCGACGACGCCATCGTCCTGCATTTCTCGCAGCAGGGCGGTGGCCGCCACACGGGAACGGTCACCCTCGCGGGCACGCATGACGAGACCACCACCGCGCACGGCCCCCGGTCCGCCTCGTTCGGCGCCGCCTTCCCGGACGGCGGTCTTCGCTACGGCGCCGCGGTGACGGCGTACAGCACCACTGGCACGGTGGCCGTCGACGGCTCGCGGATCTCCTTCGCCGGATGCAAGGAGCTCACCGTCGTGGTCAGCGGCGGCACCAACTACGCGCCCGACGCGGCCGCCGGCTACCGCGACCCCGATCTCGACCCGCAGCGGCTCGCCAGGACCAAGGCCCTCGCGGCGGCCCGCCATTCGCCGACCACGCTCCTGCACTCCCATGTCGCCGACCACCGGCGCCTGTTCGAGCGGATGGACGTCTCGCTCGGCACGTCGTCCCGGGCACAACGCGGCCTCGACACCTGGGAGCGTGTGCAGGCACGCGCCCAGGACGGCGAGCCCGACCCCGAACTAGAGGCGTCCTACCTCCAGTTCGGCCGCTATCTCATGATCGCCGGATCCCGCGACAGCCTGCCGCTCAACCTCCAGGGCCTGTGGCTGGACGGCAACGACCCGGACTGGATGGCGGATTACCACACCGACATCAACATCCAGATGAACTACTGGCTGGCCGACCGTGCGGCTCTCTCCCCCTGCTTCGACGCGTACGCCGACTACTGCCTGGCGCAGCTTCCCTCCTGGACCGAACTCACCCGGACCCTGTTCAACGACCCGCGCAACCGCTACCGCAACTCCAGCGGGAAGATCGCGGGCTGGACCGTGGCCATCTCCACCAACATCCACGGCGGGAACGGCTGGTGGTGGCATCCCGCCGGAAACGCCTGGCTGTCCAACTCCCTCTTCGAGCACTACGAATTCACCCAGGGCAGGGCCTACCTCGCCAGGATCCACCCGCTGCTCAAGGGGGCCTGCGAGTTCTGGGAGGCCCGGCTGCTCACGACGACCGTCACCGACGAGGCGACCGGCAAGAGCCGCGAGGTCCTGATCGCCGACAGCGACTGGTCTCCCGAACACGGTCCGCTCGACGCCAAGGGCATCACGTACGCCCAGGAACTGGTGTGGGCGCTCTTCGAGAACTACCGCACCGCCTGCTCCGTCCTCGGCAGGGACACCGCCCACGGCAAGGCGATCGGCAAGCTCCAGGACCGGCTCCACCTCCCCCAAGTCAGCCAGAAGACCGGCTGGTTGGAGGAGTGGATGTCACCCGAGAACCTCGGCGAGACCACCCACCGGCACCTCTCCCCGCTGGTCCAGCTCTTCCCCGGTGACAGGATCCGCCCCGACGAATCGACCCCGAAGGCCCTGGTCGAAGGGGCAACGGCGCTGCTCGCCGCGCGCGGCATGGAGAGCTTCGGCTGGGCGAACGCCTGGCGGAGCCTGTGCTGGGCCCGCCTGAAGGACGCGGACAAGGCGTACCAGCTGGTCGTGAACAATCTGCGGCCGTCGATCGGCGGGAGCAACGGCACCGCGATGAACCTCTTCGACATCTACGAGGTCGAGCAGGGCCGCGGCATCTTCCAGAGCGACTCCAACTTCGGTACGGCGGCAGCGATGTTGGAGATGCTGGTCTACTCCCGGCCGGGACACGTCGAGCTGCTGCCCGCCCTGCCCGATGCCTGGGCACGCTCCGGCTCGGTCACCGGCGTCGGCGTGCGCGGCGGCTTCGTGGTCGACCTGCGCTGGCGGGCGGGGAAGGTCACCGAGGCCCGGCTGCGCAGTGTCGGCGGACGCAGCACCACGGTGTCGTACGGAGGAGTGAGGAGGAAGGTCGCCCTTGAGCCGGGCGGCTCCATCACGCTGCGGGGAGCGGGCAGTTGAGGACCGGCATGTGGCGCGTGCGCCGTGGGCGGGCCGTCGCTGCCGTCTGCGGGCTCGTGCTCGCGCTGTGCTTACCGGCGACGGCTTCGGCCGCGACGGCCGCAGGGGAGTCGTCGCGGCATCAGGTCGTCACGTGGGGAGCGAGCGCCGACCGGCTCGGCGAGGCGGTGGCCGACCGCAGCTACCGCCTCGTCGTCCGGACGAGCGTCGGCGGCGCCCATCCGCGGATCAGGCTGTCCAACGCCTTCGGCGACCGGCCGGTGACCTTCGGCAGCGCCTACGCCGGAGCGCGCGCGGAGGGCGCGCGGCTCGTCCCCGGCAGCAACCGAAGGATCACCTTCGGGGGCGGGCGGACCGTCACGGTGGCGCCGGGCGAGAGCGTGACCAGCGATCCGTTGTCCGGACGGCTCGCGGCCCAGAGCGATCTGGTCGTCAGCCTGTACGTGGCCGAGGCCGCGGGCCAGGCGACGGGGCACGGCATGGCCATGCAGACGTCGTACGCGGCGAGTGGCGACCATGCCCGGGAGGAGGGAGAGGGCAGTTGGGGCGAGCGGATCAGCTCGTGGTTCCATCTCGACGCGGTGAGTGTGGAGAGCGGGGCGGACACGGGCGCCCTGGTCGCGCTCGGCGACTCCATCACGGACGGCTGGCAGTCCACCGGCGACACGAACCGCCGCTGGCCCGACTATCTGTCGCGGCGGCTGCAGAGTGCGTCCGGGACCGGCATCAAGGGTGTCGCCAACGAGGGCATCTCCGGCAACAAGGTGCTTGCCGACGGCGCCGGGCAGAGCGCCCTGGCCCGGCTGGAACGCGACGTCCTCTCCCAACCGGGCGTGCGCACGGTGTTCTTGTTCGAGGGCATCAACGACATCAAGGCGCACACCGGCGTCACGGCGGGCCAACTCATCGCCGGATACCGGCAGATCATCGAGCGGTCGCACGCGGCGGGCAAGTGCGTCGTGGGCGCGACGGTACTGCCCTTCAAGGACTGGTCGGAGTTCGACGCCGCGGGTGAGGCGGTGCGCCAGGAGGTCAACGACTTCATCAGGAACAGCGCCGATCTCGATGCCGTCACCGACTTCGACAAGGCGCTTCGCAGCCCGTACGACCCAGAACGCCTGCTCCCGGTCTTCGACGGAGGGGACCACCTCCATCCCAGCGACAAGGGCATGCGGGTGATGGCCGACGCCGTCAACCTGGCGGAGCTGGAGTGCGGGCGGTGAACCGGCGCGAGCGCTTATTGCTGAAACAGCAAGGAAGCTTGCCGATCTGCTGAGGTCGGGCGCACGGTGTCCGCATGACTGAGACTGAGATCGAGACGAATGAGCAGGACGTTGACGTGCTGGTGGTCGGGGGCGGCGCGGCGGGTCTTTCGGCCGCGTTGACCCTGGCCCGTGCGAGGCGCTCGGTCCTGGTGGTCGACTCCGGGGAGCCCCGCAACGCTCCCGCCGACGGGGTGCACGGGTTCCTCTCCCGTGAGGGCCTCGCGCCGGGCGAACTGCTGCGGATCGGCAGGGAGGAGGTCACCGGGTACGGCGGGCGGATCGTGTCGGACCTGGTGACGGCCGTCCGCAGGGTCGGCGAGCGCTTCGTGGTGGAGACCGCGGGCGGCCGCAGCCACGGCGCGCGACGCCTGCTGGTGACGACGGGGCTCGTCGATGAGCTGCCCGATGTGCCCGGCCTGCGCGAGCGGTGGGGCCGTGACGTCCTGCACTGCCCGTACTGCCACGGCTGGGAGGTGCGCGACGAGCCGATCGGCGTCCTGGCGACCGGTCCGATGGCGGTGCACCAGGCGCTCCTGTTCCGCCAGTGGTCGCCGGACGTGACCCTGTTCCTGCACACCGCGGGCGAGCTGACCGGGGAGCAGTGGGAGCAACTGGCCGCCCGCGGCATCGCCGTGGTCGACGGCGAGGTGGCCGGTCTCGACGTCGAGGCTGACCAGCTCTCCGGCGTACGGCTTGCCTCGGGCAGGAGCATCCCGGTGCGGGCTCTGGCCGTGGCACCGCGGTTCGAGGCGCGCGGCGCGGTGCTCGCGGGGCTCGGCCTGACCGGTGTGAACCACCCGATGGGCGTGGGTAGTTACGTGGAGTCGGACACGACCGGCCGCACGGACGCCCCGGGGGTGTGGGTCGCGGGAAACGTCACCGACCTTGTGGCCGGAGTCATGGTGTCCGCAGCCTCCGGCATGGCGGCCGCGACAGCGATCAACGCCGATCTCGTGGCCGACGACACGAGGGCGGCCGTGGCGGCGCGGCGCGGCGCAGGGCCCTTCAGCCCGGCCGCGGAAGCCGCCAACTGCCAGCAGGTACTGGGGGAGCGGCGGCACGGGATCGAGTCAGTCCTGGCCGGTGACGAGGTGGGCCGTCGCGAGGCCAAGGGGCGGTGAGGGGCCGGATGGAGGGTCCGCACCGCAGGTGGCGCTATCCCGTTAAAGGCTGTCATTAATGCCACTGGGAGGTGGCCGCAGGCCCGGATAACTTCGGCGGTGATCCCGGCACTGACCGGGCGCGCGCCACCGCTGAAGGAACTCCATGCAGGTCATGACCTATGTCGCACCGGTACTGATCGGCGTCCTGTACGCCCTCGTCATGTCCCTGATCCGCGAACCGAACCGGCGCCGATTCAACGCGATCATGGTGGCCGGTGCGGGAGCGGCCTACCTGAGCGGCGGCGGATTCGGAGGCTGGGAGTTCCTCTTCACCGCCGCCGTCACGTACTGCGCCTACCGGGGCCTGGAATCCTGGACGTTCATCGGCATCGGCTGGCTGCTCCACACCGGTTGGGACCTGCTCCACCACATCAAGGGCAACCCGATCATCCCCTTCGCCCACGACTCGTCCCTCGGCTGCGCCATCTGCGATCCCGTCATCGCGCTCTGGTGCCTGCGCGGCGGCCCCTCGCTGATGGGACTCGTCCGCGGCCGCCGGGTCGAAGACCACGCGGCCGAGCTGTGAGGGCAGTTGCGACGCTGTGACCGGTTTTATCGGATTCCGTTACGCGCTCTCCGGGTGATCGCAATGTCGGGTGCATACGTTTATGTTCCTCATTGTGCGGCTCGTCGCACGACGAGGGCCGCGTACTGACCGACGACCAAGGGGATCACTGCCGTTATGCGAAACATCCGCCGCCACAGCCTTCTGCGCACCGCCGCCGTCTCCGCCATCGCCGGATCGGTCCTGCTGATTCCCGCCACCGCCGCGCTCGCCGCCGGGTCGGGCCCGGAGCCCGTCCCCGCGCAGGCGGCCGCCAAGCCCGCCCCGGCCACGCTCACGGCGAAGGCGTCCGTCTCCCACGTCCGTGCCTGGCAGGAGCTGCGCATCACGGGCAAGGCGACCGGGCTCAAGGCCGGCAGCAAGGTGACCCTGCAGCAGAAGCAGCACGGGGCGTGGAAGGCCCTGCCCGCCAGCACGGTCACCAACAAGTCCGGGAGCTACGGCCTGCGCGCCAAGCTCGGCCTCAAGGGCAAGAACGAACTGCGCGTCGCCAGCGGCGCGACGGTCTCGCCGGTCGTCAAGGTGACCGTGAGCTGACCCGCGTCGGGCCTTGGCTCGCGCCCGGGGCCGTGCCGCGTCAGGCCTCGGGTGCGCGCACGACGAGCAGGTAGTAGTCCATGTGGTCGCGGCAGAAGGAGCGGTAGGGAGCCATGAGCGGATCGGTGTGGGCCAGGGCCTCCTTGCCGAACCGCTCCTCGATCTCGCCGCGCCGGTCCTCGTAGAGCACGCACATGAGCTCGCCGCACAGGGCCGCGTTCGCGGTCATGTCGCGCACGGACTCCACATGGAAGCCCGCCTGTTGGAGTTCGCCGACGAGCGTGGCGAAGGGGGTGAGCGGGGGACAGGTCCACATCCGCGTATAGGCCGCCACTTCCTCGGCGGTGGGGCTGCCGCGCAGGGCGAACTCCGTGAACAGGAAACGCCCGCCGGGACGCAGCACCCGCAGGGCCTCACGGAGCCCTGCGGGCCGGTCCGAGAAGTGGGGGACGCAGTCGATGGACCACGCGGCGTCGAAGGCCGCGTCCGCGTAGTCCAGTCGCATGGCGTTGCCGTAGGCGAAGTCCACCCGCTCGGCGAGGCCCGGGGCCGACCGGCCCCGGGCCTTGAGGTGCTCCTGGCACCGGGCGAGCTGGCTCTTGCTGACGTTGATCCCGGTGACGCGGGCGCCGGTGCGCTCCGCCAGGCGGACGGCCGGGCCGCCGGTGCCGCAGCCGATGTCGAGAAGGTGCTCGTGGGGCGCCAAGTCGATGGTGTCGACGAGGAATTCGGTCTGCCGGTCCTGGGCGAGGTCGGCCAGCGCGGTCAGCGTGGTGACGGGCGGGTGCTCGCCGTGCGGCGCGTACATGCCGATGTGCACGGCGGTGGAGCCGAGCGTCAGGGCGAGCATGTCGCCGAACTGGTCGTACATCGCGCCGACTTCTTCGGGGGTGGGCGCCGTCGTGCCGCGTGCGCCGGTGTCTTCCACGGTCATGGGTGCATCCCTTTCAGCGACGTGCGGTCGGTCGTCAAGGAATCGCGCTCGATGAGTTCGAGAAGTTCGACAGGGCGTGCTCGATCGAGAAGGCGTGCTCAAGAAGGCGTGCTCAAGAAGGCGGTGCAGAAGCGTGCGCGGTACGCGCCGGACGCTGGGACGCTAGCACCGGGAGCCGTCACGGTGGAGCCCCGAAAGCGCCAAGCAGCTCTGCGGCTCAGCTGCCGGGCGCCCGGTGACGGTCAGTCGCGCTCGGCGCGCTCCTGAGGTGCGGCGGAGCCCTCGGCCTCGGCGTGCGCGTCGACCTGGCGCCCCACCTCACGCGCCTCGTCGGTCAGCATCCGCAGTCTGGCCTCGGCCTGATCCGCGCGGGCCTGGAGACGTGCGGTGTCGTCGGCGATGACCCGGCAGGCCATATCCATCGCGGCGTCGACGTCCTCGGCGGAACCGCGCTCCGCCAGCTCCTCCAGTGCGTTCTTGACGGCGGCGATGCCGCCGCGGTGGTGGATGTCGTTCCAGAACTCATAGTCCATCCGGGCAGTTTGCCGGATAGGGCACCGCGGTGCGAAACGCGGCCGCGATCCGGGCCTCGCCCTTCTCGTGATCCGGGCCCACCCCTCCCGGAGGCCACCCGTGATAGAAAGTGGGACGTTCGTTCAAGTTTTTCGTGATGTGCTGCGGAGGCCCGAATGCGCCACTTCCTGCTGCCCGGAAACGACCGAGGAGCCCTCGATGGCTAACCCGTACCGCGCACTGTTCTCCGCACCGGGGGCGAAGGGCTTCTCCGCGGCCGGGCTGCTCGCACGCCTGCCGCTGCCGATGACCCACATGGGCATCCTCACGATGCTGTCCGAGCTGCGCGGCGAGTACGCGCTTGCGGGCGCCGTCGCCGGGACGTTCACGCTGTCCATGGCCCTGATAGGTCCTCAGATATCCCGTGTGGTCGACTGGTTGGGGCAGGGGCGCGTCCTGCTCCCGGCCACCGGTGTCAGCGTCGCCGCGCTGGGCGGGCTGCTCCTGTGCGCGTACTACGGCGCGCCCGTGTGGACCCTCTTCGTCTTCGCGTTCCTGGCCGGGTTCATGCCGAGCATGGGTGCGATGGTCAGAGCCCGCTGGACCCACCTGTACCGCGGCTCGCCGCGGCTCAACGCCGCGTACTCCCTGGAATCCGTGGTCGACGAGCTCACCTACATCATCGGGCCCGCCATCGCCGTCGTCCTCGGCACGGCCCTCTTCCCCGAAGCGGGGCCGATGGTCGCCGCGGTGCTGCTCGTCGTGGGCGTACTGCTCTTCGTCCCGCAGAAGCGCACCGAACCTCCCGTGCAGCCGCAGGCCGACGGTGCGGGGCGGTCGGCGATCCGGTCGGGCTCGCTCCTCGCGATGGCGCTCACCCTGCTGTTCGGCGGCGCCATCGCAGGGACCGTCGACACGATGGGGCTCGCCTTCGCCCAGGAGCAGGGGCAGAAGGAGGCAGCGGGGATCGTCTTCGCCGTGTACGCCGTCGGGTCCGCCGTCTCGGGACTGACCTTCGGGGCACTGAAGTTGAGCGTGCCGCTCCCGAGACTCCTCGTGATCGGGGTGGCGGGCACGGCCCTGACGACGCTGCCGTTCCTCGTCGTGAACAGCATCGCGACCCTGTCCGCCGCGGTCTTCCTCGCCGGCGTGTTCTTCGCGCCGACCATGGTCACCATCATGGGCATCGTCGAGAGGCTCACCCCCGCGGCCCGGCTCACCGAAGGAATGACCTGGATGATCGCGGGCCTGCAGATCGGCGTGGCGCTCGGCGCCGCCGCCTCGGGGCAGGTCGTGGACTCCTTCGGTACCCGCGCCGGCTTCACCGTGTCCTTGGCCATGGGCGCCCTCGCGCTCCTGACGACCCTGCTCAGCTACCGGCACGTGAGTGCGGAGACGGCGCGGGCGGTCGGCAGGGAGGAGGTCACGAGGGGGCCCGACCGGCCAGGTATCGTCGCGGAGACCGTCACCGGACAGGAGTCGCACACTGAACGAGCCGATCACCGACGGCCGTAGGGCCAAGGGCGAACGCCGTCGGCGCGAACTGATCGAGGCCACCTTGCGCGTGATCGCGCGGGACGGCGCCTCCGGGGTGACGCACCGCAAGGTGGCCCGCGAGGCGGACCTGCCGACGACCGCGAGCACGTACTACTTCGAGAGCATCGACGCCTTGCTGACCGCGGCGCTCACGTCCTGCATGTACGAGGACGCCGAGCGCCTGCGGTGGCTGATCGAGGCACCCGGCGACGGCACCGACAAGCGCGGCGCACTCGCCCGCCTGATGGCCGACCTGCTCACGGCCCCCGGGCGGCTGCTCGCGGAGTTCGAGCTGTGCCTGCTCGCCTCGCGCAGGCCCGATCTGCGCGGGCCGACACGGCACTGGGCGGACACCCTGAGCGCCTTCGCCCGGCTCTTCACCGACGACCCGTTGCGCGTCAGGCTCTTCGCCAACGCCTACGACGGCATGCTTCTGCAAGCGCTCCTCGCGGACGCGCCCGTCACGGCCGACGAGTTCGAGGCCATGCTGCGCGAACTGCTCCCCGGGGACGCCGGGGCGGCGGCCTGAGCCCGGACCCCGCGCGCTAGCCCAGGCTCCGCAGTACCTCGCGGCAGGCAGTGGCCGCGCGGTCGGTGGCCTCGGAGCACAGGCGGCAGTGCTCGTGCTGCGGCGCGTGCTGGGCGCACAGCTCATGACTGTGCTCGCAGGCCATCACGCACGCCTCCAACTGCGCGGCGAGCAGCGCGTGATCGGCGTCCGTGCCGCGCGTCAGGACCCGCCGCGTGGCGCAGGCCACGTCGGCGCAGTTGAGGTCGCGGTTGATGGCGGCCCGCAGCTCATCGGCCTCCTTCTCGGCGAGCATGCCGACCGCGCAGGCGGTCACGGCAAGTTCGCACGCGGAGAGGGCGTCGGCGGCGGTGGCCAGGGTCTGGTTGTCGAGGTGGTCGGCACGGGAGGCAAGGCTGTCGAACAACTCGCGCGTCTGGAGCATCGCGTCTCCAACGGAGTCTTGAGGGGCCCCGGTTCCGGGGGTTCCCGGACCTGAGGACTCCCGGGCTCTCGACGCTAGTCCTGCCCTCGCCGCCGGTGAAGGGTGCGGGGCGCGCCGATCGCGGCGCGTGACCGTCCGCCGGATCCTCCCCGTCGACCCGGGTCGCCCACACCAGTCGGTGTGACGCACACCGATCGGTGTGGCGCGCATCACACGATTCATGGCCGTTGCCGGGAACTCATGTGCCTCTCCGGCCGACTCCTGCACCGGCCCGCCCGCTGCGGCCGCTCCGCACCACCCCTTCATCCAGGAGAGCAGCTCATGTCCGCCGAACCCACACTCCTCGCCCCGGACGACGGGCAGGAGACCCAGGAGGCACAGCCCTCCGCAGGACGGTCCGGATGGGCGTCGCTGCGTCCGCTCGTGCTGCGACTGCACTTCTACGCCGGGGTGCTCATCGCACCCTTCCTGCTCGTCGCCGCCACCACGGGACTCCTGTACGCCTGCTCGTACCAGGCCGAGAAGATCGTGTACTCCCACGAACTGCGCGTCCCCGTGGGCGAGAACAAGACCGAGCTGCCGCTCTCGAAACAGGTGGCCGCCGCCCGCAAGGCGCACCCCGAGGGCACGGTCAGCGCGGTACGGCCCTCGCCGGAGGAGGGCGCGACCACCCGCGTGCTCCTGTCCGGAGCGCCGGGCGTGGACGCCGACCGCACGCTCGCCGTATTCGTGAACCCGTACAACGGCGAAGTGCGCGGCGCCCTGGAGCAGTACGGCTCCACCGGCGCGCTGCCGCTGCGCACCTGGATCGACGAGCTCCACCGCGATCTGCACCTGGGCGAGAGCGGCCGGCTCTACAGCGAACTCGCCGCCAGCTGGCTGTGGGTGATCGCGGGCGGCGGTCTCGTGCTGTGGTTCGCGCGGCGGCGGTCCCAGCGCAAGCTGCGCGGGACGACCGGCCGTCGGCGCACGCTCTCGCTGCACGGCTCGGTGGGTGTGTGGGCCGCCGTCGGGCTGATCTTCCTGTCGGCGACGGGTCTTACCTGGTCGACGTATGCCGGACAGAGCGTCGGTGATCTGCGCGAGGCCATCGGGCAGACCACGCCGGCGCTGACCGCGAGCGCCGGCGGCGGGGAGCACGCGGGGCACGGCGGATCGGGCTCGTCCGGCGCGACGGGCGGTGACGCTGCCGGGCTCGACGCCGTCCTGGAGGCGGCCCGTGCCGAGGGGCTCTCCAACCCGGTCGAGGTCGTGCCGCCCGCCGACGCGTCGTCCGCGTACGTCGTGAGGCAGATCCAGCGCAGCTGGCCCGAGAAGCAGGACTCCGTAGCCGTCGACCCGGCGACCGGCGAGGTCACCGAAGTGCTGCGGTTCGCCGATTACCCCGTGCTCGCCAAGCTGACCCGCTGGGGCATCGACGCGCACACCGGCACGCTGTTCGGTCTTGTCAACCAGATCGCCCTCGCCGTTCTCGCCCTCGGCCTGATCCTGATGATCGTGTGGGGATACCGCATGTGGTGGCAGCGCGGGCGCGGCAGCTCCTTCGGGCGCCCGCTGCCGCGCGGTGCGTGGCAACACGTACCGGCGCATGTCCTGGTCCCGTTGATGGCGGCGATCGCCGCGCTCGGCTACTTCGTGCCGCTGCTCGGCATCCCGTTGGCGGCCTTTCTCGCCGTGGACATCGTCCTGGGGGAGATCGCCTACCGGCGCGGCAGGCGCACCTACGCCTGAGGCCCGCTCGGGCGCCTTTGCTCAGTCGTGGGTGGCGGCCCCGCTGAGGTGGTGGTCGGCGAGGTTCAGGACCTCGTCGACCACACGGCGCAGATGCCCGTCGGGCGGGCCGTAGATCATCCGTCGCCCCTCCTTGCGTACGGAGACGAGCCCGGCGAGGCGCAGTTTGGCCAGGTGTTGGCTGACCGCCGGGCGAGCCGCGCCGCACGCTGCGGTCAGGGTCGTGACATCCGCTTCGCCCGCGCCGAGGGTGTGCAGCAGGGCGAGCCGGGTGCGGTCGGCGAGGAGGCCGAGGACCTCGGCGGCATGGGCGAAGTGCTCGGTGCCCGGATCTTGCGGGTGCGCATCGTGCGCAGGTGATAGGTGCATGCGTGCGCTCATACGCACATAATGAGTGCGGGCGCCCAGCGGTGTCCACTCTCCCGTCCCGCGTCGGAAGGCCGTACTCGTGAGTGAGCAGCACGGACACCCGCACCCGCACCCGAACCCTTCGCGCGAGCACCACCACCATGACCATGGCCACGGCCACGGCCACGGCCATGAGCCCGGTGGCGCGAGGCGCTTGGCCCGGTGGCGGCACAAGGCCGGGCACCTGCTGACACCCCACTCGCACGAGGCCGCGGACAAGGTCGATACGGCGCTGGAGTCGTCCGCCCGCGGCATGCGCGCGCTGTGGATCTCGCTGGCCGTCCTCGGCGTGACCGCCGGGGCCCAAGCGGTGATCGTGGTGCTCACCGGTTCGGTCGCGCTTCTCGGTGACACCGTGCACAACGCGGCGGACGCGCTGACCGCGATCCCCCTCGGTATCGCCTTCGTCCTGGGCCGACGGGCCGCCACGCGCCGCTTCACCTATGGCTACGGCCGCGCAGAGGATCTCGCGGGCATGGTCATCCTCCTGACGATCGCCGCATCCGCGGCCTTCGCGGCCTGGGCGGCCGTCGACCGGCTGCTCAACCCCCGCACGCTGGAACACCTCTGGGTGGTGGCCGCCGCTGCCGTCATCGGTTTCATCGGCAACGAATGGGTCGCCCGCTACCGCATCCGCGTCGGCCGTGAGATCGGCTCGGCCGCCCTGGTGGCCGACGGTCTGCATGCCCGCACGGACGGATTCACCTCGCTGGCCGTCCTGTTGAGCGCGGGCGGCGCCGCCCTGGGCTGGCGGCTCGCCGACCCGATCGTGGGCCTGCTGATCACCGCGGCCATCCTCCTGGTGCTGAGGGACGCGGCGCGCGAGGTGTTCCGCCGGGTGATGGACGCCGTCGACCCGGCCCTGGTCGACACGGCGGAGGAGGCGCTCCTGACGGTTCCCGGCGTACGCGGCGTCGGCGAGCTGCGCCTTCGCTGGATTGGCCACCGGCTGCGTGCCGAAGTGGCGGTCGTCGTGGACGGAGAGCTGTCCGTACGGGAGGCGCACGAGGTCGCGGTCGACGCGGAGCACGCCCTGCTGCACGCGGTGCCGAAGCTGACCGCCGCACTGGTGCACGCCGACCCGGCGGTCGTGCCCGGAGCCCCGGACCCGCACAAGGCCCTCGCGCACCACGGGACATGAGCGGGAAGACAGCGGCTACTATCTGCGGCCATGGCGTCAGGTCTGCGGGACACGGGGTGCGAGGAGCGGCGCACGGCCGCGCGCTGCGCCGCGTTCGGCATCAGCCTGGCCACCCTGCTGGCCGTCCTGTGCGTGTGCTTCGGCTCCGCTGCCCATCACGACGACACACGCGTCCGTGACGTGATGGCTTCCGTCTCCGCCCCGCCCACGGGCGGAGAGGGCGGCGCGTCACCCGCCGAGGAAGCCGCACTCGGCCACAGCTGTCCGCCCGGCGACCGGTGCGCCTCCGCCACGCACGCCGCGGCGACCGCGCTCCCTGCTCCCGAACCCTCGGTGCCGACGACGCTGGTGGAGGCGGGACTGCCCGCGGCCCCGGCCACCTCGCATCCCGTGCCGCGGGGGCCTGTTCACCGCCATGCCCCGGATCTCCACGTCCTTCAGGTGCAGAGGACCTAGGCCGGGCCTTCGCGCGACCGAACCCGTCCGTCCACGGACGTGGTCACGCTCGCGCGCTCGCGCCGCCCACCTCACGCATCATCACCACCGCCGCGCCCCGGGCACGGCGGGGACAAGGACATCCCCGGACATGGGTACCTCCAAGACAGGCAAGAAGGCCGCGACCACCGCCGCACGCAAGGCCCGCATCCAGGAGCTGCGCCGCGCCGAGCAGGCGCGGGACCGGCGCAACCGCGTCATCGCCATCACAGCGGGCGTGGCCGTGCTGGCCGGGCTCGCCGGATTCGGCTCGTACGTCCTGCTCGACGCGTCGGAGAAGAAGGACAAGGAAAAGGCCGTCGCGCAGGCCCCCGTCAAGGGCGAGAAGACGTGGGACGCGAAGAAGCTCGGGCGCAACCACGTCACGAAGGAGGTCGACTACCCGATGACCCCGGCAGCGGGCGGCGACCACAGCCAGGCGTGGGCCAACTGCCAAGGAGACGTGTATGACAAGCCGCTGGGCGAGGAGAACGCCGTCCACTCGCTGGAGCACGGCGCCGTCTGGATCACGTACAACGACAAGGCCTCGGACGGGGACATAAAGACGCTGGGCCAGAAGGTCAAGGCCACGCCCTACACGCTGATGAGCCCGGTCGAGGAGCAGAAGGGCGCGCTCACGCTCACCGCGTGGGGCCGCCAGCTCACCGTGGACAAGGCGTCCGACCCCCGGGTCGGACAGTTCCTGGGCAAGTACGTCCAGGGCGAGCAGACCCCGGAGCCCGGCGCGGCCTGCACGGGCGGGGTCGGACCGGCGTGAGCTGAGGGCGAGTACCTGAGCGAGCACGTGAGCGGGAGCGGGCGGCGGGCGGGGCGGGCACGGGGCTACGCCTCCATGCCCGCCGGCTTGCTCCCGCCGCGTGCCATAGAGGCGCGGTACGCCTAGTGTTCGTGGTGTGCTGAGCATCGTGGATGATCTGGCCGGGTTCGGACCGCTGCGGATGTGCGCCCACGCGCCGTCGGCCGACGACCCCGATGACCTGACCGGTCTGCGCGTGCTGCTGGTCACGGACGTCCTGGCCCGCGTCGCCGAGCTGCGCGGCCGGACCGTGCTCATCGGATGGACCTGCCCACCGGCGGCGTCGGCCGACGCCGCCGGAATCCGCCCGGCCGACGCCCACGGCACCCCCGACGAGATCACCGAAGCGCTCGGCGGCCCGCCGGCCGTGCACCTCACCAGCCGCACGTACGAAGGAGCGGGCGGTCTGTCCCTGCACATCGGTGAAGCCGCTGCTGGGGGAGGCGCGGGCCAGGACGCGGACCGGGACGCGGACCAAGACGCGGGCCGGGACGCGCTCGCCCTGCGGCTCTTTCTGCTCGGCCACCCGCACCACGAACCCGTCGACGTCACCGCGGAAGCCGTCGACGCCGCAGGCGTGCGGCTGGCCAACTGGCGCAAGGCCGTGGCAGCTTGGGCCGATGAACCGTCCAAGGCGATGCCCGCCGACTTCGTGGACAGGGCACGGGCCGCCCTGGAGAACGGCCTCGACACCCCGGCCGTGCTGCGGCTCCTGGGCGACCTGGAAGCGGCAGCCGATGTTCCGGGCGGCGCCAAGTTCGAGACGTTCGCCCACCTCGACCGCGTGCTCGGTCTGGAGGTGGTCCGCGATGTCGGCCGCTCGCATTCCGCCGAGGTGTACCGGTGATGGAGCGCGCCCGCGCGGAGCGCATCGCAGGCGTGCTCAAGGCGATCGCCGACCCCACCCGCCTGCAACTGCTCCACCTGATTCAGTCCGCCCCCGACGGTGAGGCGTGCGTGGGAGACCTGACCGAGCGGCTCGGGCTGCGGCAGCCGACGGTCAGCCATCACCTGAAGACGATGACCGCGGCGGGTCTGCTCGCGCGCGAGCGGCGCGGGACGTGGGTCTGGTACTCGGTGGATCCGGACGGCATGGAGGCGGTGCGGGAGATTCTGCGTGCGCCTGCTCGCACAGCATCCTGACGCCTCGTCAAATACCCCTCGACTCCCTCAACTGCCCCTGCTGTCGCGGGAGTTCGATGCGTGCGAGCGGCATTCATGTAGTGATGATCGTCTATATAGACGCTCAGCTATGCTTCGGCGCGGCGACACCTCCCGTACATCCTGAGTTCATGTGACCGCCGTTCGATCCAAGGTGTCTGAAGGGAGCTCCGCTCCACGCGGACCTCCTCGGCGGCCGGTTTGAGTCACCGGCCCGACACCAGGGATCGTGAGACATGAACGCGACCAGTGGTTCACGAAGGTTCGTCGGGGGAGCGGCGCTGACCTGCGCCGCGGCTCTCACGCTGAGCGCCTGCGGGGGCGGTGACGCTGGTGGCTCCGGGTCCGGTGACGGCAAGCAGCTCTCGGGCACGGTCAAGGTGGACGGCTCTAGCACCGTCGCCCCGCTGACCACGGCCGCGGCCGAGATCTTCGCCGAGGAGCAGCCCAAGGTCCGTGTCACCGTGGGCACTTCGGGCACCGGCGGCGGCTTCGAGAAGTTCTGCAACGGCGAGACCGACATCTCCGACGCCTCCCGTCCCATCAAGGACGAGGAGAAGGCGGCCTGCGAGAAGAAGAGCATCACGTACGAGGACTTCCAGGTGGCCAACGACGCGCTGACGGTGGTGGTGAACAAGGACGCCGACTGGGTGGACTGCCTGACCGTCGAGCAGTTGAAGAAGATCTGGGAACCCAAGTCCAAGGTGAACAACTGGAACCAGATCGACCCGGAATTCCCCGACCAGCCACTGAAGCTGTTCGGCGCGGGCACCGACTCCGGCACCTTCGACTACTTCACCGAGGCGGTCAACGGCGAGGAGGGCGCCTCGCGCACCGACTACTCGCCGACCGAGGACGACAACGTCACCGTGCAGGGCGTCGCGGGCTCCAAGGGCGGACTCGGCTACTTCGGTTACTCCTACTTCGAGGAGAACACCGACAAACTCAAGGCTCTGAAGGTCGACGGCGGCAAGGGCTGTGTGGCACCCGGCGTCGAGACCGCGCAGAACGGCGAGTACGCGCCGCTGTCCCGGCCGCTTTCCATCTATCCCAACGCCAAGTCCCTCAAGCGGGAAGAAGTGCTTGCCTTCGTCGAGTACTACGTCGAGAACAACGAATCCATTGCCGAGGACGCTATGTTCATCCCGCTCAACCAGAAGCAGGAGGAGCAGCTGAAGGGCGATCTCGACAAGCTGAAGGCGTCGGCGAAGTGAGTTCGCCGCCTCGTCCGCCCTCCGTGGGGCCCCCTGGGCGGCAGACCCTGCGCAGGACCCGCCCGCGCTACGGCGAACGGGTCATCCAGGCACTCCTGTTGCTCGCCGCCCTGGTGTCCGTCGCCACGACCGCCGGGATCGTGATCTCGCTGATCCCGCCCACCGCCGAGTTCTTCGGCCGGGTGGACGTCGGCGAGTTCCTGGCAGGAACCGAGTGGACGGCACTGTTCACCAAGCCTCGATACGGCGTGCTGCCGCTGCTCGGCGCCACCCTCCTGATCACGGTGATCGCGCTCCTGGTCGCGATTCCGGTCGGACTCGGCGCCGCCATCTACCTCAGCGAGTACGCGAGTCCACGCGTGCGCAAGGTACTCAAGCCCGCCCTCGAAGTGCTCGCCGGAGTGCCGACCGTCGTCTACGGCTTCTTCGCGCTCAGCTTCGTCACCCCGCTGCTTCAGGACCACTGGCCGTTCGGCGAAGGGCCTGACTTCAACAACGCCCTGTCCGCGGGACTCGTCATGGGCGTCATGATCATCCCGACCATCGCCTCGCTCTCGGAGGACGCCATGGCCGCCGTGCCGGACGCCCTGCGCGACGGCGCCTACGCGCTCGGCTCCGGCAAGCGCATCGTGTCCGTACGCGTCGTCGTGCCCGCGGCGCTGTCGGGCATCGTCGCCGCCTGCGTGCTCGGCATCTCCCGCGCGATCGGCGAGACGATGATCGTGGCGATCGCGTCCGGCAACAGGGCCACGCTCAGCTTCAACCCGCTGGACGCGATGCAGACCATGACCGGGTTCATCGCCCAGGCCGGCTCCGGGGACATCCCCGTCCAGTCCTTCGAGTACAAGACCATCTTCGCCGTCGGCGCCCTGCTGTTCGTCATCACCTTCGTGATGAACATGATCAGCATCCGCCTGGTGCGCAAGTACCGGGAGGTGTACGAATGACCGACATCCGCGTCACCGAACCACCCGCGCGGGCGGCACCCCGGAAACTCGCGGGACCACGCTTCCGGCCCGGCGAAAGCGTCTTCCGCGTCCTGCTTCTGTGCTGCCTGGGCGTGGGGATCATCTTCCTCGGCGTGCTGCTCACGTACGTCCTCGTCGAGGCCTGGCCGCGCCTGGACTCCCGGCTGTGGAACAACTTCCCCTCCATCCGCCGTCCCGAGGCCGCGGGCGCGCAGTCCGCGATCTTCGGCACCATCTGGGTGGTCTCCTTCACCGCGCTCTTCTGCCTGCCGACCGGCGTCATGGCCGCCATCTACCTGGAGGAGTACGCCGATCCCAACCGCTGGTACAACCGGCTCATCGAGCTGAACATCCAGAACCTGGCCGCCGTGCCCTCGATCATCTACGGCATCCTCGGCCTCGGCCTGCTGGCTCGCCAACTCTCCCTCGGCACCACGGTGTTGACGGCCGCACTCACGCTGTCCCTGCTCGTCCTGCCGGTCGTCATCATCGCGTCACGGGAGGCGATCCGGGCCGTGCCCCAGTCGATCCGGCAGGCGTCCCTGGCCCTGGGCGCGACCCAGTGGCAGACCATCCGCCGCCAGGTTCTCCCCGCGGCCGTGCCCGGCATCGCGACGGGGTCGATCCTCGCCCTGTCCCGGGCCATCGGAGAGGCCGCACCGCTGCTGCTGCTCGGCGCGGTGACGTACGTGGCCTTCAACCCGGAGGGCCTGGAGAGCGCGTACACCGTCCTGCCCATCCAGATCTTCGGCTGGATCAGCCAGTCCCGCGAGGAGTTCCACCACCTGGCAGCCGCCGCGATCGTCATCCTGCTCGCCATCCTCCTCCTCATGAACGCGGCCGCGATCTGGCTGCGCAACCGCTTCAGCAAGCGCTGGTGACCCTCATGAACCAAGACCCCGCCCCTGCCTCCACCCCTTCCACCGCCACGCACCGGCAAGAGCCGGTGCCCGAACTCGCCAAGCACGGTGCGCCCGAGGGCCGCTCCCTGGCACTCGCGATCGGCGACCGCCGCCGCGGCAGGCCGACGCCCTCCCTCGGCGACCCGGTCTTCCACATCTCCGACCTGGACATCTGGTACGCGGACCACCAGGCGGTCCGGGATGTGACGCTGACCATCGGCCGCCGTCAGATCACCGCGATGATCGGACCGTCCGGCTGCGGCAAGTCCACGGTCATCCGCTGCCTGAACCGGATGAACGACCTCATCCCCGGCGCCCGCGTGACCGGCAAGGTCGTCTACCAGGGGGAGAATCTGTACGACGCGGACGTCGACCCCATCGAGGTCCGCCGCCGCATCGGGATGGTCTTCCAGAAGCCCAACCCGTTCCCCAAGTCGATCTACGACAACATCGCGTACGGCCCGCGCGTGAACGGCATGCAGGGCAACCTCGACGACCTCGTGGAAGAGGCCCTGACCGGCGCCGCCCTCTGGGAGGAGGTCAAGGACAAGCTCAAGGCCAGCGCCCTGGCACTGTCCGGCGGGCAGCAGCAGCGGCTGTGCATCGCGCGGGCGATCGCCGTGCGGCCCGAGGTGATCCTGATGGACGAACCCTGCTCGGCACTCGACCCGATCGCCACGGCGCGCATCGAGGACCTGATGGCGGAGCTCGCGTCCGAGTTCACCATCGTCATCGTCACGCACAACATGCAGCAGGCGGGGCGGATCTCCGACTACACCGCCTTCTTCACCGCCGACGTCGACGACAAGGGCGTACGTCACGGGCGCCTCGTCGAGTACGACACCACCGAGAAGATCTTCGAGAACCCGGCCGACCCGCGCACCGAGGACTACATCACCGGCCGCTTCGGATAAGGGGGTGGCCCGATGCCGCAGCCCGGAGCGCGACGGCCGCCGAGCCGCCTGCCCACCGCACCCGCGCTGCTGCTCGCCGAGGCCGACGAGGCGGTCGCCGCGGAGGTGGCCGCCGGTCTCACCGCGGAAGGCATCAAGGTCACCGAATGCCGTGACGGCGCCGAAGTCCTGTTGCGCGCAGGCCTTGAGCGGCCGTCGATGGTGCTGCTCGGTGCCCCGCTGCCCGTCGTCGACGCGGCGGCGGTCACCGAACTCCTCGGCCGCCTCTGCCCGTTGACGGTCGTGGTGGGGGTCGGCCCGCAGGACGCCGAGGAAGCGGTGGCGGCGCTGAACGCCGGAGCGGTCGCGGTCGTCGCGCGCCCCTACCGCCTCGCCGAGATCCTTCCGCTGCTGTGGCGGGCACCCGCGTCGGGCGCGGGACCGGGGGAGCGGCTGACCGTGGGCGACATCGAACTCGACCCGGCCGGCATGCACGTCCGCATACGCGGCCGGCCGCTGCACCTGCCGCTGCGGGAGTTCCAGGTCCTCGGCTATCTCATGCAGCACGCGCATCAGGTCGTGGGCCGCCAGCAGATCCTGCGCGAACTGTGGGGCGACGAACTCACCGACACCAACACGCTCACCGTCCACATCAAGCGACTGCGCGAGAAGATCGGTTCGGAGCCCGGCAGTTGCTGCACCATCGACACGGTCCGGGGGCTCGGATACCGCCTGGAGTCGGCCCGCTGATCGACGGAACGCCGACGGGTGGCGGATCATGGCAACGTGATCCCCCTGGCCGTCCACACCATCGAGCGCCTCGTGGCCCTCGACGCCACGTCCGGCGCGACCTCCGCGATGCCCGTCGTGCGCGAGGCCATGAGACGCATCCCGGAACTGTCGGCTGATCCCCGGACCCTCGGTGCCCAGGGGAGCGACCGGCTCGCGGCGCTCGCCGAGCTGTGCGAGGTCATCGGGTGGATCCTCTTCGACGCGGGTTTCTACCGCGCGGCTCACCGGATGAACGCACGGGCGCTGACCCTTGCGGAGCTGTGCGGCGACCGCTGGACGGCCCGCTTCGTCCTGCTGAACGACAGCATGCTCAAGGCCCATACGGGGGCGCCGCGCGCCGCCCTGGAGACCGCGGCCCGCGTGAACGGGACGCGACCGCTCCCCGCCAGGGTCAGCAGTCTCGTCCTGATCCGCCGGGCGCACGCGATCGCCATGCTGGGCGGCGACCGGGAGCCCCGAGACCTGATGGCCCGTGCCCAGAGCCGGTTCCTGGACGGCATCTCGCGCCACGACCCGCCCTGGGCCTGGTGGATCGACCGCACCGAGCTGCTCGGCCACCAGGGCTGGGTCCTCGCCCGGCTGCGCCAATGGGACCGGGCCGTCCCGCTCCTGTACGAGGCGGCCACCGCGCCGGGCCCGTCCTACCGGAACCTGTTCACCGCACAGCTCCTCTCGGCCCTGGCCCGAGCCGGAGCCTGGAGGGAGGCGGAGGACCTCATCGCCGAGGTGGCCCCCCGCGCCGCCCGCATCGGATCCGTACGCACGACCCGGACACTCCGGCGGACGGCCACCGGTCTGCTCACGAGGCCCGGTGCCCCGGCACCGCTGCGGGAGGCGGCAGCGTTCCTGCTGGAGTCCCTGACCGCGACGGAAGCCGTCAGCTCAAGTCCGCGGCTTGTGACGCCCTGACGTCGACCACGAGCTTTCCACGGACTCCGCCCGCCTCGAGCGCGCGGTGCGCCCCGGCGATGTCGGCCAGCGGGTACACCGTGTCCACGACGGGTCGGACCGCCCCGCTCTCGGTCAACCGGGCCAGTTCCGCGAAGAGTTGATGGCCGGGATTGCCGCTGAAGAACCGCACGCGCCGCGGGCCGAACACCGCGGACCCGAGGATGTAGGAGATCGACGCGGCCATGCGCCGGGCGTCGAACGTGACGGACACCATCCGGCCTCCCGGTGCCAGCAGCCGGCGATACGCGCCCAACTCCGTGCCGACCGTGTCGAGTACGACGTCGAAGGGGCCGATGTCGGCCGCGCCGGTCGTCGCGTAGTCGAATGCCTCATCGGCTCCGAGGCCGCGCACGAAGTCGAGGTTCCTGGCCCCCGCGAGCGCCGTGACATGCGCGCCGTACGCACGGCCGAGCTGCACCGCCACGCTCCCGACGCCGCCGCTCGCACCGCGCACGAGCAGCCGCTCACCCGCCGCGAGCCCGGCCTTGTCCCGCAGCGCCGTGATCACCGTCGTGCCGACACCGGGCAGGGCCGCGGCCTCGACCAGATCAAGACCGGCCGGTGCCAGGGCCAGCTGCCGAGGGCGCACGACCACGAACTCCGCGGCGCTGCCGAATCCCTGGGAGCGCGCCATGGCGCCCCACACCCGGTCGCCCGTCGAGAGTCCGGGCATGGGCGAGCCAAGGGCCGCCACCTCACCGGCGAAGTCGACCCCCGTGCGCTTGGGCCAGCCCCGCCCGGCCAAGCCCGTCACCAGACGCACCTTCCCCGCCCGGCCCATCAGCTCGCCGCCGTTCACGCTGGCGGCGTGGACGCGCACCAGCACCTCGCCGGGGCCGGCGACCGGTCGCGGCAACGTGCCTTCGTACAGGACCTCCGGAGAGCCGTACCCGTCGTACAGAGCCGCGCGCATGTCACTCATCGTTTCCGTATCCCCATCTGTGGCCGTCAAATATCACTGTCAGCGACGCTAACGCGCTAAACGGAGAGGGGCGTCCACTTGAGCTAATGTGAGAAACATGCCTGCTGATTCCTCTCGGATGCGGCCGACGACAGCCCCTGCACCCGCCGCGCGCACGGCGCTGCGCGCGGACGCGCTCCACAATCGCCGGCGCGTCCTCGAAGCGGCCCGCGACCTGTTCGCCGCGCGTGGCCTCGACGTGCCGATGGCCGCCATCGCGCGCCGGGCCGGCGTCGGTATGGCCACGCTCTACCGCCGTTTCCCCACGCGGGACTCCCTGGTCACGGAAGTCTTCGAGGATCAGCTCGGGGAGTGTGTGGCGGTCGTCGACGACGCCCTCGCGGACCCCGATCCATGGCGCGGGTTCTGTACAGCCATCGAGAAGGTGTGCGCCATGCACGTGGTCGACCGCGGATTCACCGCGGCGTTCCTGACGGCCTTCCCGGACGCGATCGACTTCGAGCGCGAACGCATGCGCGCCGAGCGGGGTTTCGCGCAGTTGGTGCGCCGCGCGAAGGACGCAGGCCGGCTGCGTCCCGACTTCGACGTGTCGGACCTCCCGCTCCTCCTCATGGCCAACAGCGGCATCACCGCGTGTTCCACCGATGAGGCGCCGGCCGCTTCCCGCCGGTTCGTCGCCTACCTCCTCGACTCCTTCCGCGCCGATCGCGCCGCCCCCGCAGAGCCCTTGCCCGCGCCGGTTCCCCTGGGGTTCCACCACATGGGGCTCCAAGGGGCGACATTCAGCCCTCCGCCGGAGCCGCCCCCCGGCGTATTGCGTCCGCGCCCCGGCAGTACGACAGTCAAAGTGTCCTCCACGGAAGCGAGTCGAGGCCTCGCCCGGGGAGGCACCGCCGCCCAGGACCCCGGCGTTGGATCTCGCCCGTGATGTAACCCTGTCCGCCGAGCGGGCAGGCATCCCGCTGGGGAGCCGGGACATGGACCGAAGCGAACGAAGTGCGCTGACCGAGCAGGAGTGCCGCGAGTTGCTGGCCCGTACGCCGGCCGCCCGTCTGTCCTTCGTCCACCGCGGTTGTCCGCACATCGAACTGGTCGGCCTGATCGACCTCGACGGCGAGCCGGTGGCCCTGCTGCCCGACGACAGCGACATCGCCCGCGCCCTGACGGCCGTCATCTCCCCGCGCAGACTGGTCGCCGTGCAGACCGACGACCTGACCGAGGTCGACCGCTGGGTGCGCTCCGTCACCGTCGTGGCCCGGCCCCGCTGGATCGTCGGCGTCGACGGGCTGCGCGCGTGCCGTCACGCCGCCGCGGCCCGCGGCCTGCACGCGGCCCTGGACGCCTGGTTCCTGGCCCTGACCAACCCCGCGCTCTCCGGCCGGCGCACCGCACTGCGCGCGGCGCAGCCCCGGCTCGCGGCGGCACAGGCCCCCAAGAGGGCCGTCGCGAGGTGATCAGACCCGCGGAGCCCTGCTCGCCGCCCGGCCGCGGCCCGCGACCGGTACGTCGAGGGGCCGGGCGAGGCCCACCACGCCTTCGTCGAGGCGCTGCAGATGGCGCAGGACGCGGTAGGTCACCGTGCCCGAGCGCGGTGCGCCGGACCCCTCGGCCTCCAGCATCGAGGCGATGCTGGCCCCCGACTCGACCTCACCCGTGGCCTTGTCGTCGTCCACGTACGCGGCGATGACCTCGATGTTGTGGGCGATGCGCAGGCCGGCCCGCTCCAGGCGCGGATCGGCGGCGACGTTCTTGCTGTAGGGCACGAGCTCGGCCGTCGCCGCAAGGGAACGGGCGTGGTAGGCGCAGGTCTCCAGGAGCGCCACCAGATAGCGGGCGGTCCTGCGGCGGCCGCGCAGCGGGGTGATCGGGTGGGTCAACGGCTGGATGGAGGCGCGCAGATCGTCGAGCGCGGTGTCCAAGTCGCGCGCCTTGTCCAGGAGATCGGCCGCCGGACCGCCGCTGAGCTGCTCGACCGACGCGGAGATGACGTCGGCGAGGCGGGTCAGGACCGTGTTCAGGAGCTCGTCGGTGCGATGGTCGGTGCGCACCGGAAGGACGAGGACCGCCGCGATGATGCCGCAGGCGGCCCCGAGCGCCGTCTCCTCGATGCGCAGCCAGAGCACCGCGAGGCTGTAGGTGTTCAGAAGCGTGTAGAGCAGGCCCAGCATCGCCGTGACGAAGAAGGACATGAGCGCGTACGACAGGGGAGCGGTGAAGAACATCGCGAAGATGAAGACCAGGACGAGCGCGAACGCGACCCAGGTGTGGTTGCCGACCAGACCCGCGAGCGCCACACCCGCGACCACTCCGAGCACCGTGCCGAGCAGCCGCCGGTAGCCCTTGACCAGGATCTCGCCCGTGGACGCGGTGTTGAGGAACACCACCCAGCAGGTGAGCACCGCCCAGTACCAGCGCTGGGTGGAGAGGAACTCGCCGCCGATGATGGCCAGGGTCGAGCCCACGGAGACCTGGAAGGCGGCCCTCGTGGTGGGGCGCCGCAGCCCGGTGCGGTCGTCCTCGTCGGGTTCGGCGGCCTCCTCGGCACCGGCGATCGCGATGTCCTCGGCGTCGAACTCCTCGCGGGAACGGGTCGTCGCCGGTGAGTCGTCGGACTCGTCCTGGGGACCGTCGAGCGCGAGCCGCAGACCGAGGACGGCGCGAGCGGCCTCACCGATGCCGCGGAAGACGTCCTGGACGGCCATCGAGGCCCGCGGCAGGTTGTCCTCGTCGCGGTAGCCGAGCAGCCTGTTGCGCACGTGGGCCAGGCCCGTGCCCCGGTCGTCGGCGACGGGGCGGCCGACCAGCAGGTGCAGTGCCTTCAGATCGCGGCGCAGGGTGACGGTCGCGTCGTCCTCGGCGCGGATGCGTGTCCCCGTCGCCGGGACGGGCGCGTGCGGCAGGTGCAGGGTGAGGGTGTCCGCGCGTTCGGCGCTGCGCGCGTTCAGGAGGAGTACGCCCAGACGTTCGGCGGCGATCTCCGCGTCCGCCACGCGGCGTTGGACCAGGGTCGCCGTGGCCGCGTCGGGGGTGCCCTCCGCGAGGCGGCCCTGGATCATCAGGGCGGTCTCGTGCAGCCGCGCGGTGCCACGGCGCAGTTCGTCGAGGACCTTCTCCAACTGCTCGGGCGCGGCGTCGAGAAGCTCTATCTGCGTGGCCACCAGCTGCGCGAGCCGTGCCCTGAAGGCGACGCGCAGCCGCCCCAGATCACGGCCCGGCGTCTCCGGCACGACGGCGAACCGTACGACGGCACTGCACACGAAGGCGACGGCAAGCGCCAGATACAGGCTGGGCAGGGCGGACGTGGTGGCACCCACGAACAGCGAGACGAAGTAGACCTGAAAGCCGATCAGACCCAGCGCCGTGCCCCGGTCGCCGAACCGGCGGCTGTAGACGGCACCGAAGATCAGCGCCACGAAGAAGATGTCACCCGCGATGACCTGGTCGTGCAGCAGCGCCCCCAGGGAGATCGCCGTGACGGCGACCGGCAGGCCGAGCGCGAGCGTGAGGGCCTGGCCGCGCACCTCCTTCTCCTTGATGGCGAAGGTGGAGACCATCGCGGTCATCGCGCCCGCGACCATGTGCGTGACATCCGTGCCGATGAGCGCGAGGACGACGAGAGTGAGCGCGATCGCGCCGACCGTCCGCAGCCCCGCCATCAGCCGCAGGAGTCCGGGATCCGACGCCACAAAGCGGTCCCATGTGCCGGTCCTGGTCCGCCGTGTCACTGCGCTCACACCCTCATCGCCGCTGTTCAGGGCGGATTCTGTCACGGCTGGGTGCAACCGGGGCTTGAGGGTTCACAGCGTGATACGCCCGGGGCGCCGACCGGAAGTGAGCAGAAGTCTCCGGGGCCACTTCAACGAAACACTTGAAGTCATGAATCCAGCAGACGACGAACGGTTCGGGGCACAGCTGCGTGCCGAAGCCCCGGCACCCCACGACGCGACGCCGAGCGACGACACGGCGCCGAGCCCCGCCGCCGACTCCGCCCGGCGGCGCTGGTGGACGCTCCTCGCGGTGAGCGCCGCCCAGCTCCTCGTGGTCCTTGACGGGACCATCGTGAACATCGCGCTGCCCTCCGCGCAGAGCGCGCTCGGCATGTCCGACGCGAGCCGGCAGTGGGCCGTCACCGCGTACGCGCTCGCCTTCGGCGGGCTGCTGCTGATCGGCGGCCGGATCAGCGGCGCGCTCGGCCACCGGCGCACGTTCCTGATCGGCCTGATCGGCTTCGCCGCCGCGTCCGCGCTCGGCGGGGCCGCCGTGAACCCCGAGACGCTCTTCGGGGCGCGGGCGCTGCAGGGGGCGTTCGCCGCGGTCCTCGCACCCGCGGGTCTTTCGCTGCTGACGATCACCTTCACGGAACCGGGCGAACGCGGCCGGGCCTTCGGCGTGTTCGCCGCGGTCGGCGCCGCGGGATCGGCGGTCGGCCTGGTCGCAGGGGGGCTGCTGACCGAGTACGCGAGCTGGCGCTGGTGCCTCTACGTCAACGTCCCCGTGGCCCTGCTCGCCGTGCTCGGCGCGACGTTCGTGCCCCGGGACCGGCCGGTGCGGGGCGAGGGGAGGCTCGATGTCGCGGGCGCCCTGCTCAGCGCCACGGGCTTCGCCGCGATCGTGTACGCCTTCAACGAGGCCGAACCGCTCGGGTGGGGCTCACCGAAGGTCATCGCCCTGCTCGCGGGCGGTGTCCTGCTGCTCGCCGTGTTCGCCGCCGTCGAGGTCCGGGCACCGAGGCCGCTGCTTCCGCTGCGGGTGCTCACGCATCGCGCCCGTGCCGGTGCGTTCGCCTCGATCACCCTGCTGTTCGTCGCGATGTTCGGCTTCTACCTGTTCATGAGCTACTACACGCAGACGGTCCTCGGCTACTCGCCAGTCGAGGCGGGCCTGACGCTGATCATCAACGCCGTGGCCGCCCTGGCCGGCGCGACACTGATCGCTGGGAAGCTCCACGGGCGTGTCGCCCCCGCCGCGCTGATCGTGCCGGGGCTGCTCGCCGCGGCCGCGGGGATGTTCCTGCTGACCCGCCTGACGGCGCAGAGCACGGACGTCTTCCCGCTGTACCTCGTGCCGGCGCTGATCCTGACCGGCCTCGGCCTCGGCTGCGTCCTGCCGCCCACCGCGAGCCTGGCCACCGCGGACGTGCCGCCGCACGACATCGGAGCCGCGGCGGCGGCGTACAACGCGTCCCAGCAGCTGGGAGCGGCGCTCGGCACGGCCCTGCTCAACACGGTCGCGGCCAGCGCCACCGCGTCGTACCTGGCGTCCACCGCGCAGGCCACCCCCACGGCGGCATCCGTGCACGGCTACACCACGGCTCTGACGGTCGCCTTCGTCATCCTGCTGGCCGCGGCCTGCGTCACCGCGGCGCTCCTGCGCGCAGACCGTCCATGACCAGGTCAAGGAGCCGTCCGGCGCGCGACTGCCAGTCGCCGTGCGGATCGAGCTGCCAGAGGCCCGCGATGGCGAGCAGGAAGTCGTCGGGGGTGACGCCGGGACGGATGGTGCCTGCCTCCTCGTTCGCCTTCAGGAGGAGCGTGACGGCCGAACTCACCGGCCCGTGACCCACTCCGGCCAGCGTCCCCTGCTTACTGGTGGCCTTGCGCATCGCGTCGGCCAGGCCCGCCTTGGCCATGGCGTACTGCGCGAGGCGGTCCATCCACTCCCGCAGGGCCTGGTCGGGCGGGCGGGTCTGCAGGAGCTGGCAGGCGGTGTCGGCGACCTGCTGGACTTCGTAGCGGTAGACCTCGAGGACGAGAGCCTCGCGGTTGGGGAAGTTGCGGTAGAACGTCCCTTGCCCGACGCACGCCTTCTTCGCGATCGCGCTGAGCGGGGCGTCCGCCGAGTGCGTCAGCTCGTCCAGGGCGACTTCCAGGATGCGCTCGCGATTCCGTTGCGCGTCCGAGCGCAGCTGCGGGTCCTTCTTCTGGTGCACTCGTCCTCCTCCCGAGAATCGCGGCCGGGACCACTCTTGCTAAGCGGACAACTGTCCGTTAAGTTTTGAAGCTAACGGACAGCTGTCCGCTTAGGGTCACCATACCGGCAGAGCCAGCCGGTGGGGATGATCGGTCGCGATCGCCGTGGACCGCCCGCCCCGCCTCATGGGCCATGGATGCCCCGAGTCGACCTCCCTCACGCACAGTGCCATCCCCCTACCGGGGCCTCCGGCGGGACCGTCCCGCACGACACTCCCGCTCCTACGTGAAAAAAGCTGACAGAAGCGAAAGAAGGCTGATCGTGGCCCTATCGACGTCCAGCGCCATCACGCTGAACATCAACGGCGAAAAGCACTCGCTGCCCGTCGACCACCGCACCACCCTGCTCGACGCCCTGCGCGAGCGCCTCGATCTGACCGGCACCAAGAAGGGCTGCGACCAAGGACAGTGCGGCGCCTGCACGGTGCTGATCGACGGACGCCGTGCGGTCTCCTGCCTGCAACTCGCCGTCGCCTCCGAGGGGCGTGAGATCACCACCATCGAAGGCGTGGCGGCGGAGGGAGAGGGGCTGCACCCGGTGCAGCAGGCATTCCTCGACCTCGACGGCTACCAGTGCGGCTACTGCACGCCCGGACAGATCTGTTCGGCCATCGCTGTCATCGAGGAGCACGCGGCGGGCTGGCCCAGCGCCGCGACCACCGACGTACGGCCCGAGGCGGGTGTTCCCGAGCTGAGCGCCGACGAGATCCGGGAGCGCATGAGCGGCAACCTGTGCCGCTGCGGCGCGTATGTGTCGATCGTCCAGGCGGTCGCGCAGGCGGCAGCAGCCGAGACCGAGGGTACGGAGGCCGTGGCATGAGGGAATTCGGATATCAGCGGGCGCTCGACGTCCCCGGCGCGGTCGCACTGCTCGGCAGCGACCCCGACGCGCGCGTCCTGGGCGGCGGCACGAACCTCGTCGACCTGATGAAGACCGGTGTGGAGCGGCCCGGACTGCTCATCGACGTACGCGAGTTGCCCCTCGACCGGATCGAGGTCACGGACGACGGCGGGCTGCGGATCGGCGCCACCGTCACCAACAGCGACCTCGCGGCCGACCCCGAAGTGCGCCGCCGCTACCCCGCGTTGGCGGAGGCCGTCCTGGCCGGCGCCTCGGGCCAGCTGCGCAACATGGCCACCGTCGGCGGCAACCTGCTCCAGCGCACCCGCTGCGGCTACTTCGCCGACCTGTCCAAACCGTGCAACAAACGCGACCCCGGCAGCGGCTGCCCCGCTGTCGGGGGTGAACACCACAACCACGCCATCCTCGGCGCCACCGAGCACTGCGTGGCCGTCCACCCCTCCGACATGGGGGTGGCGCTCGCCGCCTTCGATGCCGTGATCTCGTACGAAACAGCCGCGGGCACCGGTGAGTTGCCGCTCGCGGACTTCTATCTGTCCGTGGGCAGCACCCCGCACCTGGAGACCGCGCTGCCGTCCGGCGCGCTCATCACCGGCATCACTCTGCCGCCCGCCCCGGTCGCCGCCCACTCCCGCTACCGCAAGGTGCGCGAGCGCGCGTCGTACGCCTTCGCGATCGGCTCGATCGCCGCCGCGCTCGACGTCCAGGACGGCGTCGTACGCGAAGTGCGCCTGGCCTTCGGCGCGGTGGCGTCCCGGCCGTGGCGCGCACGGGAGGCCGAGCGGGCCCTGACCTCGGGCCCGGCGACCGCCGAAGCCTTCGCGGCCGCCGCGGACGCCGAACTGGCCGCCGCGCAGACGCTGCCCGACAACGGCTACAAGGTGACGCTGATGCGCAACCTCGTGGTCGCCCTGCTGACCGAGCTCACCGAGGAGGCGACCCGATGACGGCGCGGACCACGACGACCACGTCCACCGGTTCTGCGAGCGCCGCCGGCGCTTCGTTCACCCGCGTGGAGGGCCGGGAGAAGGTCACCGGCGCGGCGCGGTACGCGGGGGAGATCCCCTTCGCCGAACTCGCCCACGGCTGGCTGGTGCTCTCCACGATCGCCCGCGGCCGGATCCTGTCGGTCGAGTCGGACGCCGTCCGCACGATGCCCGGTGTCCTGGCCGTCCTGCACCACGGGAACGCGCCGCGCGTCGACAGCGACTACATCAGCATGCTCGGCCCGCCCGACCCGATCGTCGAGGTCTTCCAGCACGACCGGGTGCCGTTCGTCGGCTGGCCGGTGGCGCTCGTCGTCGCCGAGACCTCCGAGCAGGCGAGAGAGGCCGCCGAGGCGCTGGTGGTGCGGTACGAGGAGAAGTCGCACGACGTCGCCTTCTCCGCTGGCCACCCCGGCACGTACACGCCGGACGGCGACGGCATGCTGGTGGAGAAGGGCGACCTGGAGGCCGAACTCGCCGCGTCCGCTCATGTCGTGGACGCGGAGTACACCACCCCCGAAGAGCACCACAGCTCCATGGAACCGCACGCGGCGATGGCGCGCTGGGACAGCGGACGCCTCGAAGTCGTCGACTCCAACCAGGGCAGCACCTGGGTCGCCGACGAGCTGGCGAAGCTGTTCTCGCTCGACCCTGCCTCGGTACGGGTGCGGTCCGAGCACGTCGGCGGAGCCTTCGGATCCAAGGGCGTACGCGTGCACCAGATCCTCGCCGTGATGGCGGCGACGCTCCTCGACCGCCCGGTCCGGGTCGTCCTCAGCCGTCGCCAGCTGTTCTCGCTCACCGGCTACCGCAGCCCCACCGCCCAGCGCGTGCGGCTCGGCGCCGACGCCGACGGACGGCTGCGCGCCGTCGACCACCAGTCGCACAGCCTCACCTCGACGGTGCACGAGTTCGTCGAGTCGAGCGCCGGGTTCGGACGTCCCATGTACGCCTCCGACGCCCATCGCAGCGTCAACCGCGTGGTGCGCCTCGACGTGCCGACGCCGACCTACATGCGTGCGCCCGGCGAGGCCCCCGGTTCGTTCGCCCTGGAATCCGCGCTCGACGAACTCGCCGAGCGGTGCGGCGTCGACCCGATCGCGCTGCGCGCCCGCAACGAACCGGACGTGGGCCCCGTCTCCGGGCTTCCCTTCGCCAGCCGCAATCTCCTGTCCGCCTTCCAGGAGGGTGCCCGCAGGTTCGGCTGGGCCGACCGGGACCCGCGTCCCGGGCTGCGCCGCGAGGGGCGCTGGCTGCTCGGCACCGGCACGGCGGCGGCCACCTTCCCGGTGATCGTCGCGCCGTCGACGGCGGCCGTGACGGCGGAGGCCGACGGCACCTTCACGGTGCGGATCACCGCTGCGGACGTGGGGACCGGCGCGCGGACCGCGCTGACCCTGATCGCCGCGGAGGCCCTGGAGGTGCCCCAGGAGCGCGTCCATGTGCGCATCGGGGACAGCGACTTCGGCCAGGCGGCGATCTCCGGCGGCTCGATGGGCACTCGCTCCTGGGGCTGGGCGGTCACGGCGGCGGTGGCCGAGCTGCGGGAGCAACTGGCTCTGGGTGGCGACATTCCGCCGCAGGGAATCACCGTGCGCTCCGACACCGCTGCGGCCGTCGGAGGCCTCTCGAAGAAGGAACGGCACTCCTACGGCGCGCAGTTCGCCGAGGTCGCCGTCGACGTCACCACCGGTGAGGTGCGCGTGCGGCGCATGCTCGGCATGTTCGCCGCGGGCCGGATCATCAACCCGCTGACCGCACGCAGCCAGTTCGTCGGCGGGATGACCTGGGGCCTTTCCATGGCCCTGCACGAAGAGGCCCATCGGGACCAGGCGACGGGCGGCCACGTGGGCGCCGACTTCGCGGGCTACCACTTCGCCGCCAACGCCGATGTGCCGCTCATCGAGGCGGACTGGGTTCAGGACACGGACGCGGACGACCCGATCGACATCAAGGGCATCGGCGAGATCGGCATCGTGGGGGCCGCCGCCGCGATCGCCAACGCGGTCTGGCACGCCACCGGCGTACGCCACCGGAACCTGCCGATCCGGCCCGACCGCATCCTGAACGGAGGAGGAGCCCCGGGTGCTTGACATCGCCGAAGAGCTGAACCGCTGGGCCGAGGAGGGCCGGGACTTCGCCGTCGCCACCGTCGTGACGGTGGGCGGCAGCGCGCCGCGCGACCCCGGCGCGGCCCTCGCCGTCGACAGCGAGGGCACGGCCATCGGTTCGGTCTCCGGCGGCTGCGTGGAAGGAGCGGTGTACGACCTGTGCGTCCAGGCGCTCCAGGACGGCACGGCCGTGCGCGAGCGGTTCGGCTACAGCGACGAGGACGCCTTCGCGGTCGGTCTGACCTGCGGCGGCGTCATCGAGGTCCTTGTCACGCCGCTCGGCGCGGACGCACCCGCCCGGCAGGTGTTCGCGGCGGCGCTCTCGGCCGCCGCCCGGGGCGATGCGGCGGCCATCGCCCGGGTGGCCGAGGGCCCGGCCGAACTCCTCGGCAGGGTCGTGCTCGTCCACCCCGACGGCTCGTACGAAGGAGGTCTGGGCGGTCATCCGGACCTCGACCGGACGGTGGTGGGGGAGACCCGCGCGATGCTGGACGCGGGCCGCACCGGCGAGTTCGTCGTGTCGGAGAGCGGATCGCGCTGCGGGGTGCCCCTGACCCTGTTCGTCGAGTCGAGCGTGCCGCCGCCCCGCATGATCGTGTTCGGTGCGATCGACTTCGCCGCGGCCCTGGTGCGTACGGGCAAGTTCCTCGGCTATCACGTGACCGTGTGCGACGCCCGCCCGGTCTTCGCCACGCGGACCCGCTTCCCCGAGGCGGACGACATCGTGGTCGACTGGCCGCACCGCTACCTCCGGGACACCGCGACCGACGGCCGCACGGTTTTGTGCGTCCTCACGCATGACGCCAAGTTCGACATCCCGTTGCTGGAGGTGGCCCTGCGGCTTCCCGTCGCGTTCGTCGGTGCGATGGGCTCGCGCCGCACCCACGTGGACCGCAACGCACGTCTGCGTGAAGTCGGGGTCACCGATGAGGAGTTGACCCGTCTGCACTCCCCGATAGGGCTCGATCTCGGGGCCCGTACGCCGGAGGAGACCGCCCTGTCCATCGCGGCCGAGATCGTCGCGGCGCGACGGGGTGGGTCGGGCGTTCCGCTGACCGGTGCCGGGATTCCGATCCACCACGAGGCGGGCACCGCGGGGGTGAGCGGCTCCCACGCGGCCGCGTGACATGGCCGGGCGCGGGGCGGTCGCGGTGCTCGGTCACCGCGGCCGCCTCCGCGCTCACGCCTGCTCCACCGCCTCCCACAGCAACTGCACCGGATGCCAGGCGTCGCGCTCGGTCCCGTGGAAGATCTGCTGACGGCAGGACACACCCGTGGCGACCACGACCGTGTCGGCGTCCTCGGCCTCGATCGCGGGGAAAAGCCGGTCCTCGCCGACCGTCATCGACACCTCGTAGTGCTCGGACTCGAAGCCGAAGGAACCCGCCATACCGCAGCAGCCGGCGTCCAGTTCGTTCACCGTCGCTCCAGGGATCCGCTTCAGGAGCGCGACGGTCGCCGCCGTGCCGACCTCCGCCTTCTGGTGGCAGTGACCGTGGTACAGCAGCTTGCGTCCGGCGAGCCAGGAGTCCTCGCGCAGCCGAAGGCGTCCGTCGTCGATGGCCTCCACAAGGAGTTCCTCGACCTGGCGCACCCTCCCCGCGATGTCCTTGACGGCGGCGTCGTCCGGCAGCAGGGCCCGGTGTTCGTCGCGCAGCGTCATCAGACACGAGGGCTCGCACCCCACGATCGGCGAGCCGGGCTCGCTTGACTCCCGCAAAGTGTGGGCGAGTTGGCGAGCCTTGTTCTTGGCGTCGTCGACCAAGCCCTTGGAGAGGCTCGACCTGCCGCAGCAGCCCCCGCTCTCCAACCGCACCTGCCACCCCGCCCGTTCGAGGAGCTCGATGGCCGCGCGGCCGATGCCCGGCTCGGTGAACGTGGTGAAGGAGTCGGCGAGATAGGTGACGGTGCCCTGGGTGACCGGATGCGCGGCGGGCGTACGGCGCCGGAACCAGCGCAGCAGATTGCGGCGCGCGAACACCGGCAGCGGCCGCTGCGGGGCGATGCCGACCAGGCGGTCCATGAGCCGGCGCACCGGTGTGATGCGGCCCGGCAGATTGGACAGCGGGGCGGTCGCGGACCCCAGGCGGTTCAGGACCCGGATCGCACCGAACAGGCGGGAGCGCAGCGGCACTCCGTGGGTGTCGTGGTAGTGCGAGAGGGTCTCGCTCTTGAGGGTCGCCATGTCGACGCCGAGGGGGCATTCGCTCTTGCACGCCTTGCACATCAGGCACAGGTCGAGGATCTCGTGCAGCCGCTCGTCCCCGAGCGCGGCCTTCGGGTCGGGCTCGGAAAGGGCCTTGACCAGGGCTCCCGCCCGGCCGCGGGTGGAGTCCTCCTCCTTGCGGGTTGCCATGTACGAGGGGCACATGGCGCCGGTGCCGGACTTGCGGCACAGGCCGATGTTCATGCACCGGTCCGCCGCCGCCCGCATGCCGCCACCGCCCACGACCTCGAAGGACAGCCGGGTGCGCAAGGGCTCGGCGGGCGTCAGCGCCGCGTCGCGCAGGTTCTCCGTCATCGGCGCCGCGTCCACGATCTTGCCGGGGTTGAGCACTCCGTCGGGGTCGAAGAGCCGCTTGACCTGGCGCATCGCCTCGTACAGCTTCTCGCCGAAGATCTCCCGGTTGAACTCGCTGCGCGCGAGACCGTCGCCGTGCTCGCTGGAGTTCACGCCGCCGTACTCGGCGACCAGATCCTTCACCTCCTCCGCGACGGCACGCATCCGGCTCACGTCCGCCGGGTCGGCGAGGTCGAGGTAGGGCCGGATGTGCAGACAGCCGACCGAGCAGTGGCCGTAGAACCCGGCCGTCATGCCGTGCCGGTCGAGGACGTCCTTGAACCTGCGGGTGTAGTCCGCGAGATGCACGGGGTCGACCGCGGTGTCCTCGACGAAGGCGAGCGGGCGCCGGGTGCCCTCGCTGGCGGCCATCAGCAGGCCGAGCCCCGCCTTGCGGACCTTCAGGAGGGACGACTGCTGGGCCGGGGTGACGGCCTGGAGGGTGTGGTAGCTGTGCCCGTGCCGGGACCACAGCTTCGTGAGCTGCCGCATCCGGTCGAGGAGTTCGGCCTCGTCGTCGCCCGTGAAGGAGACGAAGAGCAGGGCTTCGGGTTCGCCTTCGAGGAGGTCGCCGAGCGCCGCGTACTCGATCTTGCGCCGGGACAGATCCAGGATCGTACGGTCCATCAGCTCCACGGCGGCCGGGTCGCAGGCCAGCGCGTCCTGAGTGCCCGCGATGGCTCCGGCCACGGAGGTGAAGTGGCCGACGGCGATCACCGTGCGGCGCGGCTTGGGCACGAGATCGACGAGGGCGCTCGTCGCGACGGCGAGGGTCCCCTCCGAGCCGACGACGAACTTGGCGAGGTCGAAGGCCGCGTCCTCGCGGGCGAGCCGGTCCAGGCGGTAGCCGCAGGCGCGGCGCCAGTGCTCGGGGAACCCCTCGGCGATGGCTGCCGCATTGGCCCGGACGATCTCGGGCAGCTCCCGGTACAGGGAGCCCTCGAGCGTCGACTGCCCGGCGCGGTGCGCGCGTTCGGCCTCGTCGACCCGGCCCAGGGGCACCCGGCTCCCGTCCGAGAGCACCACGTCGAGTTCGCGAACGTGGTCGATGGTCATGCCGTAGCGCACCGAGCCGCTGCCGGCCGAGTTGTTGCCGATCATCCCGCCGATGGTGGCGCGGTTGCTGGTCGAGGTGTCCGGGCCGAACATCAGCCCCCACGGGCTCGCTGCGCGATTGAGCTGGTCCTGTACGACACCGGCCTCGACCAGAGCCGTGCCACTGCTCGGGTCGAGCTCCACGATGCGGTTCATGTGCCGGGACAGGTCCAGGACGAGGCCGGGCCCGACGGTCTGGCCCGCCAGGCTCGTCCCGGCCCCGCGGGGCACGACCGGCACCCGGTGGGCCGCGGCGGCCGCGACCGCCGCGGCCACGTCGTCGGCGTGCCGGGGGAAGACCACGCCCAGCGGTGTGATGGCGTACATGCTCGCGTCCCTGGCGAACAAGTGCCGTGTGTAGTCGTCGAATTGGACCTCTCCGTCGAGATCCCTGACCAGGTCCTCGTGGAGCCCACGGGCCTGTTCCTGGCTCTCGGCGCCTTCGGCGCTGTCGTGCGTGGGGCTCTCGCCCTCGGTGACGGTCATGCTCGGCAACCTCCTCGGCCGGTTGGGGAGTCGGGCGGGCGCACGGCAGCCGTCACTCGGCGCGAAGGACGTCCAGGGCGTCGGTGAGCCCGCCGGGATCGATGCGCACACCGGCCAGCTGAAGGCCCATCTGCACCCCGGCGAGCGTGCCCGCGAGCGTCAGATCGTTGAAGTGGCCGAGGTGGCCGATGCGGAAAATCCGTCCGGCGAGCTTGCCGAGGCCCGCGCCCAGGGACATGTCGAACCGCTCAAGGATGATCTTCCGCACCTTGTCGGCGTCCTGGTCCTCGGGCATGAGCACCGCGGTCAGCGAGGACGAGTACTCGCGGTCGTCGGCGCACAGCACCTCAAGTCCCCAGCCGCGCACGGCGTTTCGGGTGGCCTCCGCGTGCCTGTCGTGCCGCGCGAAGACCTCGGGAAGCCCCTCCGCCTGGAGCATCCGCAGTGCTTCGGCGAGGCCGTAGAGGAGGTTGGTGGCGGGGGTGTACGGGAAGAAGCCGCGCCGGTTCGCCTCGATGATCGGCTGCCAGTCCCAGTAGGACCTGCGCAGCCGCGCGGTGCGGGAGGCGGCCAGGGCCTTCTCGCTCACCGCGTTGAAGCCGAGTCCCGGCGGGAGCATAAGACCCTTCTGGGACCCGGCGACGGTGACGTCGACGCCCCATTCGTCGTGCCGGTAGTCGATCGAGCCCAGCGAGGAGATGGTGTCGACGAGCAGCAGCGCCGGGTGTCCCGTCGCGTCCATCGCCTGCCTGATGTCGGCCACCCGGCTGGTCACGCCGGTCGAGGTCTCGTTGTGCACCACGCAGACGGCCTTGATCGTACGGGCGCTGTCCGCAGCGAGCCGTTCGGCGACCGCCTCGGGCGATGCGCCGTGGCGCCAGTCGCCGGGCACGAAGTCGACGTAGAGGCCGAGGCCCGCGGCCATCTGCTGCCAGAGCGTGGCGAAGTGGCCGGTCTCCACGTGCAGCACCCTGTCCCCGGTGCTGAGCGTGTTGACCAGGGCTGCCTCCCAGGCGCCGGTGCCGGAGCCGGGGAAGACCACGACGGGCCCCGTGGTGCCGAAGACCGGCTTCAGCGAGGCGAGCAACTCCGTGGTCAGCGCCGCGAATTCGGGACCCCGGTGGTCGATCGTCGGCGCCGACATGGCGCGGAGCACCTGGTCGGGGACGTTCGTGGGGCCTGGTATCTGCAGGAAGTGCCGCCCGGGTCGAGAGGTCACAGTGGCCAACTCCCTTGCTATGCGTGCCGTATTGTGGCACGGTGTGTCGTAAGGTGGCACGGAGGAGCGTAGGGCCGACCCGGTGGGGAGTCAACGGATGCAGAGCGTTCTCAACGCACTTCGGGTGCTGGAAGAGGTCGCCGCGCGGCAGCCGATCGGCGTCGCGGAGCTGGCCCGCGGCCTGGAGCTGCCCAAGAGCTCCGCGCAGCGCGCCCTGCGCACCCTGCACGAGGCGGGCTGGATCCGCCCGGCCGGCGGAGAGGTCACGCGCTGGGTCGTGACCACCAAGGCCTTGCAGGTCGGGCGGCGCGCCACGGGGGAGTTGAGCCTGCGTGACGTGGCTCTGCCGCTGATGGAAGAGCTGCGGCGGCGCATCGACGAGACGGTTCATCTGACCGTCCCGGACGGCGACAAGGTGGTGCTCATCGAGCGCCTGGAGACCTCCAAGCCGGTGCGGATCATCCTGGCCCTCGGCACCCAGCTGCCCTTTCACGCCTCCGCGAACGGCAAGGCGGTCCTCGCGGTGAGCCCCCGGGAAGTGATTGACCGTCAAGTAGCCCTCCGTCTTGAGGAGTTCACGGGCTCGACCATCACGGACAGGGAGCGGCTGCTCGCCGAGCTCGCGCGGATCAGGGAGCGGGGGTACTCGACCAATGGCGGGGAGTGGCGCGACGACGTGTCGGCGGTCGCGGCCGCCGTGTGGGACGAGTCGGGGACGCCGGTCGCGAGCATCAGCGTGAACATGCCGACGAGCCGGATGACGCAGGAGGCGAGTGCCACGTACGGGGCGCTGGTGAGCGAGACCGCGCGGCAGGTCAGCGCCGCGTTGGGGCATTCGCGGCAGGGTGCGGGGGGCGGTTCCGAGGCCGGGCGCTAGCGAACTCCACCCCGTCGCCGCCCCGTCTCCACCCCGCGCAACGCATTCGGGCGTTCCCCTTGACGCCCCGGGAAGCGCACTCCAATACTCCCCATTGCGAAAGCTCAATTCCGCCAGGCGGAATTCATCATCCCCCCTGGGCTCATGAGGCCCAGGGGTGGACGTCCGTGCGCGCCGTCGTTCACCGCGCACTCTTCGGTGCCGCGCGCACCCCTCGTCACGCGCCCCGGCGCGCCGCGACATGACCATCGGCCGACGGCAAGGGAGCCCTCGTGTCAGATCAAGTCATCTCCATCATCGCCCTGGTCCTTGTCTTCGCCATCGCGACCTTCTCCGCAGTCCACCTGGGTGCGCTCGCCCTCGTGGCCGCGTTCATCATCGGCTCCACCGTGGCGGACGAGTCGACGGACGATCTCTTCTCCGGGTTTCCCGGCGACCTGTTCGTCGTCCTCGTCGGCGTCACACTTCTGTTCGCCATAGCGAAGAACAACGGCACAGTCGACTGGCTCGTGAACGCTGCCGTGAAAGCGGTGCGGGGCCGGATCGCCCTCATTCCCTGGGTCATGTTCCTCGTCACCGCCATGCTCACCGCCGTCGGCGCGGTCACCCCCGCGGCCGTCGGCATCGTCGCCCCCATCGGCCTCGGCTTCGCCGTCGCCTACGGCATCAATCCCGTGCTCATGGGGTTGCTCATCGCCAACGGAGCAAGCGCGGGAGGTTTCTCCCCGATCGGCGTGTTCGGCAGCATCACCAACAACGTGGTCGAGCGCAACGACCTGCCGGGCAACCCCGCGCTCCTGTTCGCCGCCTCGTTCCTGTTCAACGTGGTGCTGTGCGTCATCGTCTTCTTCGTCTTCGGCGGGCGGCGATTGCTCGGGCAACGCGCAGGAACGTACAAAGGCGGCGGTGACACGAACGCCGACAGCGAGCGCCACGACGACGCACCGCCGCCCGGCGGAACCGGCGGAACCGGTGGCCAACTGGTCGGGGCGGGCGCGGTACCCCGGCGCGCCCTCGCCGTCGCCACGACCACCAGGCCCCCGGCGCAGGACGAACCCCTCAAGCTCGACGGACCGCGCGCGCTCACCCTGCTCGGGCTGCTGAGCCTTGTCGCCGGAGCGCTCTTCTTCGACCTCGACGTCGGCCTGATGGCGCTCACCATCACCGTCGTCCTCTCCCTGGTCTCCCCGAAGTCGGTCACCGGCGCTGTGGACCGGTGCGCGTGGTCGACCGTGCTGCTGGTCTGCGGCATCGTCACCTACGTGAGCCAGATGGAGCGCATGGGCACCATCGACTACCTCGGCAAACAGGTCGCCTCCATCGAGGCACCCCTCCTCGGCGCCCTCCTGATCTGCCTCATCGGCGCCCTGGTCTCCGCCTTCGCCTCAACGACCGGCATGCTCGGCGCGCTGATCCCGCTGGCCGTGCCCTTCCTGCTCGCCGGTGAGGTCGGAGCGGTCGGACTCATCACCGCGCTGGCCATCTCCGCGTCGGTGGTGGACGCCTCGCCGTTCTCCACCAGCGGAGCACTGGTGACCGCCAACACCCCCGAGGACCAACGGGACTTCGTCTTCCGCCGCCTCATGGCCTGGGGGCTCGGCATCGCCGTGATCGGCCCCCTCGTCACCTGGGCCCTGTTCGTCGTACCCACCTCGCTGTGAGGGCGTACGGGGACGGCACGGTGTCGTACGCCGTCGTGCGACCCGTCAGGGAGTCGGGATGCCGCCCGGCCGCGCAGGCCGCCCGAAACGGACCGGAACGCCCGGCGAGTACAGCACGCTCACCGGATCCCCGACCGGCCGCGGCAGCCCCGCGGCCGCGACCAGGTCCTCGTCGCACTCGATCAGGTCGGCCCGGTGCAGCGGCCAGCGCGGATGGACGTTCGGCAGGAACATCTGCCGCCCGAAGAACGTGTTGTGCATGCCCCACCGGGCCGTCAGGAAGTGCTCGAAGTCGGTGGGCTCCTCGACCCGCTCACCCACCCGGACGGCGATCCGGCTGTACGCACCGCGCGGGCCCGGCCAGCGCCTGGCACTCGTGTACGTGACGGTGTCGCCACTGCGGCGGATGCTCATCCGCGACCACTGGTACGGCAGCCGGAAGGCACCCCGCGCGACCGCCACCGGGATCAGGCGCGAGGCGTCCAGGGAGCGGAAGACGACGCCGCGGCGGCCATGGGCGTCCACCGAGTAGAGGCGCACGTTGGTCTCGGGAAACGTACCCAGATAGGGGATGCCGGGCAGCCGGAACCAGCCGACCCGGTGCATGCGGAACGCGACGAGGCCCACATAGGTCACCCCGTCGTGCAGATCGGGAACCGTCCCGGCCGGAAGGAGCGGAGCGACGTCCGCGGGGTCCACGGCCCAGTGCACGAAGGCAAGGTCGAGCCACGACTGCGTGAGCAGCGGATTCTCGGCGGAGGTGGGCGGATCGGCGGTTATCGGTTCCGGCACGGCGGGGGTGAGGACCACGGCATCAGCATCGCAGGGGCTCCGGCCGTGCCCGGAACGGGGGCGGACATCCGGCCCGGTACGGCCGCTGACCAAGCGCGGCCGCGCATGACTGAGCCCCCGGCTGACGGTGCCAGGGTCCGGGGGCTCGGTCCTGTCCGGGTCAGGAACGCGGACGGCGGTCCTGCTCGGCCCGCTCCGCGTTCTTCTCCTTGATGCGTACCGTCTCCTTGCGGACCTCGGCCTGGGTGGCGCGCTCCTTCTGGAGCCACTCGGGGTTGTCCGTCTTGAGCGCGTCGATCTGCTCCGTGGTCAGGGCCTCCGTGACCCCGCCGCGTGCGAGACCGGCGATGGACACGCCGAGCTTCGCCGCGACGACAGGCCGGGGATGCGGGCCGTTGCGCCGCAGCTCCTGCAGCCACTCGGGCGGCTCGGTCTGCAGGGCGTTGAGCTCGGTGCGCGAGACGACACCCTCCTGGAACTCGGCGGGGGTGGCCTCGAGGTACACACCCAGCTTCTTCGCCGCGGTCGCGGGCTTCATGGTCTGGGTGGTCTGGTGCGACGTCATGGTCCCCAGGGTATCGAGCATGTGAGCTACCGCCGACCACGACCGGTAACCTGGCGGGGTGACAGACTCGCAAGTAACCCCTTCCTTCAGGCTCGCGTATGTCCCGGGGGTGACGCCCACCAAGTGGGTGCGGATCTGGAACGAGCGGCGGACCGACGTGCCGCTGACCCTCGTGGCGGTGGACCCCGGCGAGGCGTTCGAGCTCCTGCGGGGCGGTGGCGCCGACGCGGGATTCGTCCGGCTGCCGGTCGACCGTACGGACCTCAGCGCGATCCCCCTCTACACCGAGACGACGGTCGTGGTGATCCCCAAGGATCACGTCATCGCGGCGGTCGACGAAGTGACGACCGAGGACCTGGCCGACGAGATCGTGCTGCACCCCCTCGACGACACCCTCCCGTGGGAGAGCCTGCCGGGGCAGCCCGCGAACGAGCGCCCCGCCACCACGGCGGACGCCATCGAACTGGTGGCGGCGGGCGTGGGCGTCCTCGCCGTCCCCCAGTCGCTCGCCCGCCTGCACCACCGCAAGGACCTCACCTACCGGCCGCTGTCGGAAGCCCCCGAATCAAGGGTCGCCCTCTCGTGGCCCGAGGAGGCGACCACGGACCTGGTGGAGGACTTCATCGGCATCGTCCGGGGACGCACGGTCAACAGCTCACGCGGCCGCACCCAGACTCCCGCCGCCGGTTCGGCCGCGGACCAGTCGAAGCGCAAGAGCCCCGACAAGGGCGGCGCCAGGCGAAAGCCGACGGCCGGAAAGCCCACCGGAACCGGAAAGCCCACCGGAAAGACCGGGAAGAGCGGCAAGAGCGGGACGCCGGGCAAGAGCGCACGGAGCAGTTCCGGCGGCCCCGCCAAGGGCGGCAAGAAGGGCAAGCCCCGCCGCCGGCCGTAGCCCCGGCTTCGTCGTCTCCCTCAGGGGGACACGGCGGCAGCCTCACCCGGCGCCGTTGTGCCGAGCCCACCAGGCGAGGACCCCGCCAAGGACGATCAGCAGGCAGATGGCCGCATTGGTCCGCTTGTACGCGACGAGGACCGCGGTGAACTCGCGGATCGTCGCGGTGGGCCAGAAGTACGCGGCGGTGGGCGAGCCCACCACCTGGCCCCTGATCCCCGTCCGCCGAGCCGTGAGGGCGGCCCGGAACGCGTGGTAGTTGTTCGTGACGATGACGCACCGGTAGTCCGGCTTCGTCTGCTCCATGATCGCCTTGCTGAACCGCAGATTCTCGTCGGTCGTCGTCGAGCGGTCCTCCCGCTCGATCAGGTCGGCGGGAAACCCACGGGCGATCAGATGGTCGGCCATCGCATGGCTCTCCGGCACGTCCTCGTCAGGGCCCTGGCCTCCCGAGGTGATGAGCACCGGCGAGCCGCCCCGCTTGGCCAGGCCCGCGTGCACCGCATGCGCTCGCGTGAGGCGACTGGCCAGCAGGGGAGGCACGGTGGAGCCCCCGACGAGGCCCGAACCGAGTACGACCACGTAGTCGGCCTTGCGGCGCACCCGCAGCCGCCCGTAGAGGAACGCGTAGAAGACGAAGCTCAGGAACAGGAACGAGAGGTAGGCGGCGAGCCCGCCGGCCGCCACGCCCACCCCGACCCACAGCGGTGTCCGCACGACCACGGCCGTGACCAGCAGCGCCACGACCCCCAGGATGCACAACGCGGCCAGCAGCGAGAGCAGGTTGGTGGGGCTCCTGCCTTCCTTGCGCACCATCTGCATGCCGTTGAGGAACAGAAGACAGGTCAGTACGAGGATGCCCAGCGCCCCCAGGCCCAGCAGCGCCCACGCGACGGCCTGACCCGATGCCGAACCGGACCTGACCAGTTGGAACACCCAGGCCGCAAGAGCGCAGAGCACGGCGAGACCAAGGATCACGGCATTGCTGAACTTCCTGCGCTCGCGCGCCACGCGCACGCAGAAGACGAGGAACAGGAGCGCCGCCGGGGCGTAGACCAACATCCGCACAGCGTAGGCGCCGTGGGCCCACGCCTCGGACCGGGACCAGAACCAGAACCGTCCGCTGCAGTGATCTCCGGGATCAGGCCGTGCCCTTTGAGGGCGACGGGGAGTTGACCCCGGTATGAAGAAGCGAAGCGTACTGGCCGTTGCCTCTCTCGCCGCCGGGGCCGTCATTGCCGCGATCAGCCCGCCCCCGGGAGCGGACACGGCCGACACGAAGGAGCCCGCCCACGCCGCGGGGACGCTGGAGGAGATCGGCGACGCCGCACCGTGGACGGACAGCGCCGCGCCGACGCCCGGCGCCGGTGTCGGTGTGGTCGCCCCTGACATCTCCAGCACTCAGCACCTCTGAGGCGACGGACGCGGGGCCGGGACGTACGCGTCCCGGCCCCGCGTCGCTCACCCGGCCCCGCAGAACACGTGGAGCACTCGCCCACACCTGGAGGACCCACTTGTCCCGTACCCGACCGGCGCGCAAGAGCGCGACCCGACTCGCGGCCGCGCTGACCTTGAGCTTGCTGACGCTCCCGATGCTCGGCGGCACCGCCGCAGCCGGTGGCACGTGCTTCGCCACCCACGCCGATGCCCCGATCTACGCCGGTGACAACCCGTGGACCGAGATCGTCGGCTACCTCGATCCGGGCACCCCGGTGAACGGCACCCGCCAGGGCGTGGACGCCCTGTGGCAGGTCTCGCGCACGGACAACGGCCAGAAGCTCGGCTTCATGCGGCCCGCCGACCTCACCTGCGACGGCGGCTGACCGCTCAACGGCATACCTCTGATGCCCCTGATGGGCCTGCGGAATCCAGGAGAGCGCTCATGGAGAGCGCTCTCCTGCGCTGCATTCCTCGTGCATCCTTCAGGCGTCGCGCCGCGCCGCGCCGAGACGTCAACGCTCGTGAACCACCTCTCCATGTTGCCGCAGGGCGGCGCCGACCCGCGCGGCTGCGCCCGGATTCACGGGTGCCAGGCTCCCAACGCCCCCTGACCACCGGGAAGTTGCGCAGAGGAGATCGCGCGACCGGGGGAGCGGCCGGTCGCGTACGTCATGTGCGGGGCCGCGGGCCGCCGTCATCGACAGCCATTCGTTCACCGTCTCTTGACACGTTCGTGTCACGGTGGGAACACTCCGGGAGAGCGCTCTCCCAGTTCCGTTGCCGTACGGGTGCTCTGCAACAGGTGTCCTGGGGCGGCCGATCGGCGTGCCCTCGGCCACGCATGTCCCCACCCGGTGTCCGGGAGCGCACGGCCACGGCTCCCGGCAGGCCGGTCCCCCCATCCCTCTCCACGTGGCAGGAGGTCTCCATGGCACGGAGATCGAGAACGATCTCAGGAGCGCTCATCGCGGGCGCCCTGATACTGAGCTCACTCGGCATCGGCGGCATCGCGGTCAGCGCCGACAACGCGTCGCAGTCCCGGTCGCCGAAGGCCATGGCATCCCACGCGGGACACGCCATGGCCGCATCCACCCGCGCGTCGGCTGAGGACGCCGACGCGGACGGGTACATCCCCGCCAAGTCGCGCGTCACCGGCGTCAAGCCGTCGGCGAAGGCGCCACCGCACCGCTACTTCCATGAGTTCCAGGCGCACTGTTCGGTGTCGCACACCGCCCCCGACGACCCCGTCGTCTATCCCGGCCAGCCCGGCAAGTCGCACGACCACACGTTCATGGGCAACACCACGACGAACGCCCACAGCACCACGGGGTCGCTGGACTCCGGCTCCACCAAGTGCCTTGCTCCCGGCGACAGGTCGGCGTACTGGATGCCGACGCTGTACAACGGCGACAAGGAGATCCGTCCCGTAGGGGATCAGACGATCTACTACAAGGCCGGGGTCACCGACTACACGAGCGTGCGGCCGTTCCCCAAGGGGCTCAGGTTCGTCGTCGGCAGCCCGATGCAGACCGCACAGGAGTTCCGCAACCACCCGGGCTTCGTCGAAGGGTGGGAGTGCGGGACCAGCTACTTCAACGTCGAGTTCCCCAAGGACTGCCCCACCACGGCGGACACCCAGCTCAACATCCGTTTCCAGGCGCCCAGTTGCTGGGACGGCAAGTCGCTGGACTCCCCGAACCACCAGAGCCACATGTCCTACCCGGTGGTCAAGGACGGAACCAACGACAACATCTGCCCGACCAGTCACCCCGTCGCCCTGCCGATGGTCGAGTTCAAGATGGCGTTCCCCGTCAACGGAGATCTGTCGAAGGCTCGACTGGCGAGCGGCGCGAGCCACTCCTTCCACTACGACTTCTTCAACGCGTGGGACGACGCGACGCTGAAGGCGCTGGTGGACCACTGCATCGTCGGCGGCCTGCAGTGCGACCCGCGCGGTTATGACCAGACGCACCCCGAAGCGGGCGCGGCGCTCGACGAGAACTACGAGCTGCCGTGACCGAGGCCTGTGAAGGGCGGGGCTCCCTTCCGCCCTTCACAGGCGCCTGCCCCCACCCCGCACCTCCCCCCCCTCGCCCCAACACCTCTTCCCCCTCGCCCAGGAGACCCCCATGCGCAGACCTGGTACCGCTCTCTCCCCACGCAGCATCGTGGCCCCCGCGATAGCTGGCCTGCTGGTGGTCGGCGCGCTCGCGCTGCCCGCACAGCAGGCGCACGCGGCCGGCAGCGTCGTGAAGGTGACCGGTTCGCAAGGCAACTGGCAGCTCACCGTCGACGGCTCGCCCTACCAGGTCAAGGGCCTGACCTGGGGTCCCTCGGTCGCCGACGCCGACAAGCACATGCCCGATCTGAAGTCCATGGGCGTCAACACCATCCGGACCTGGGGCACCGACGCCTCCAGCAAGCCGCTGTTCGACTCCGCCGCCGCCCACGGCATCAAGGTCGTCGCGGGCTTCTGGCTCCAGCCCGGCGGCGGCCCGGGAAGCGGCGGCTGTGTCAACTACCTGACGGACACCGAGTACAAGAACAAGATGCTCGACGAGTTCCCCAAGTGGGTGGGCACCTACAAGGACAACCCCGGTGTCCTGATGTGGAACGTGGGCAACGAGTCGGTGCTCGGCCTGCAGAACTGCTACGCCGGTGACGAGCTGGAGAAGCAGCGCGACGCGTACACCACCTTCGTGAACGACGTCGCCAAGAAGATCCACGCGGTGGACCCCAACCACCCGGTCACCTCGACCGACGCCTGGACCGGTGCCTGGCCGTACTACAAGAAGAACGCCCCGGACCTCGACCTCTATGCCGTCAACGCCTACAACGCCGCTTGCGAGATCAAGGCCGACTGGGACAAGGGCGGCTACACCAAGCCCTACATCGTCACCGAGACCGGTCCCGCGGGGGAGTGGGAGGTTCCGGACGACGCCAACGGGGTTCCCGAGGAGCCCACCGACCAGGCCAAGGCGGCCGGTTACACCAAGGCCTGGGACTGCGTCACCGGTCACCGCGGCGTCGCGCTCGGCGCCACCATGTTCCACTACGGCACGGAGTACGACTTCGGCGGCGTCTGGTTCAACCTGCTTCCCGCGGGCCAGAAAAGACTCGCGTACTACGCCGCGAAGAAGGCCTACAAGGGCAGCACCGCCGGTGACAACACCCCGCCGGTGATCTCCGAACTGGCCGTGGACGGCGACGCGGGCAAGGTCCCCGCGGGCGGCCCGCTCACGCTCACCACCAAGGTCAGCGACCCCGACGGCGACGCGCTCACGTACGAAGTGCTGGCCAACAGCATGTACATCGACAAGAACAAGGACCTCACCCCGCTGACCGCCACGGACCAGGGGTCGGGTCGTCTGAAGGTCACGGCCCCGGACAAGCCCGGCGTCTGGAAGATCTACGTCAAGGTCACCGACGGCAAGGGGAATGTCGGCATCGAGACACGGTCCGTGCGCGTGGTGGTGCCGCCGGTCGACGGCACGAACGTCGCCCTGGGCAAGCCCGCGACCGCCTCCTCCTTCCAGCCCGGCAGCGGGGACTGCCCGTGCCCCGCCGCCAACGCCGTCGACGGCAAGGGCAACACGCGCTGGGCCAGCGACTGGAGCGACCCGCAGTGGGTCCAGGTCGACCTCGGCTCCACCACTTCCTTCAAGCACGTCCAGCTCAACTGGGAGACCTCGTACGCGAAGACGTACACGATCCAGACCTCCGACGACGGACAGAACTGGAAGACCGTGCACGAGGTGCGCGGCGGCAACGGCGGCGTCGACGACTTCGATGTGAGCGGCTCCGGCCGCTACGTCCGGGTCAACGGCACAGAGCGAGGCACCGGATACGGCTACTCGCTCTACGAGTTCGGCGTCTACAAGTGATCTTTGACTGACCGTCAACTGATCTGGGACCGATCTGCGACTGATCCGGCTTCGGCGCCGCATCCTCGTCGGGGGCAGGAGGAGCAACGAATGACGCGGGACGAACTGCTCACGCTGGTGGGCACGCTGGACCTGACGCAGAAGGTGGGTCTGCTGACCGGAGCCACGGTGTGGCGCACCCGGGCCGAACCAGCCGTGGGGCTACGGGAGATGGTCTTCTCGGACGGTCCCGCCGGAGTGCGGGGGGAGGCGTGGGACGAACGCAGCCCCTCGCTGCTCCTGCCCTCCGCCTCCGCCCTTGGCTCCCTGTGGGACGAGCGACTCGCCGGTCAGCTCGGCGAGCTGCTCGCCCACGAGGCCCTGCGCAAGGGCGTGCACGTGGTCCTGGCGCCCACCTTGAATCTCCATCGCACCCCGCTGGGAGGGCGCCACTTCGAGTGCCTGGCCGAAGACCCGGAACTGGCCGCCCGCACCGGAGCCGCCCTGATCCGCGGCATCCAGGCCCACGGCGTCGCCGCGACCGCCAAGCACTACGTGGCGAACGACTCGGAGACCGAGCGGCTCACCATGGACGTACGGGTGGACGAGCGGACCCTGCGCGAGGTGTATCTGGCCCCGTTCGAGGCCGCCGTCAGAGCGGGCGTGTGGCTCGTCATGAGCGCGTACAACGGCGTCAACGGCACGACGATGACCGCCAACGAGCTGTTGGCCCAACCGCTGAAAGGAGAGTGGGGATTCGACGGGGCCGTCGTCTCCGACTGGGGTGCCGTGCGGCTGACGGCCGAGAGCGCCGCGGCCGCCCAGGACCTCGCGATGCCCGGCCCGGACGGCCCGTGGGGCGAGGCCCTGGTGGCCGCGGTCCGGAGCGGCGTTCCCGAGGAGGCGGTCGACGACAAGGTGGTGCGTCTGCTCACCCTGGCCGACCGGGTCGGCGCCCTCGGGAGCGGACGCAGGCTCCCGCCGCACGCGTGGCCCGGTGGCACGGCCCGCCGTCTGCTGCGGCGGGCCGTGGCGGCCGGCACCGTCCTGCTTCGGAACGAGGACGTCCTGCCCCTGGACGTCTCCGCGCTGCACAGCGTGGCGGTCATCGGACGGCACGCCTGCGCGCCCCGGCTCCAGGGAGAAGGCAGCGCCGGGGTCTACCCGGCGGACGTCGTCACGCCCCTGGACGGCATCAGGGCCCGGCTGCACGGGCGGGCCCAGGTGCGGTACGCCCCGGGCCCGGACCTGGGCGGGCAACCACTGCCGCTGGATCCCGCACGGTGCGCGAACCCCCTGACCGGGGAGCCCGGCGTACTGATGCGGATCCTGGACGCGGCCGGGCGCGAGATGTCCGCCGAACACCGCCTGTCAGGGCGGCAGTTGGAGCCTCCTCTCGCGCCGCGGGCGCACACCGTCGAGATCAGCGCCCTGGTGCGTCCGCCCAGCGACGGAAAGTGGACGTTCGGTGTGGGCGGCTACGGCCGGATGAGTCTCGCGGTGGACGGACAACTGCTGGTGGAAGGGGAGTTCGCGCGCGACACCGAGGATCCGGCCGTCATTCACCTCGACCCTCCACGCCGCCACGCCTCGGTCTGGCTGGCAGGCGGCCAAGCCGCGCACGTCGTGGCACGCCGGGAGTTGGCCCCCGACACCGGCCGCGCCGTCGTCGTGACGGCCGCGGCGCCCGAGCCGGAGCCCGAGCAGGCCCTGGCCGAAGCGGTCGAGGCCGCGCGGGACGCGGACGTGGCCGTCGTCGTGGTCGGCACCACCGACGGCAGTGAGTCCGAGGGGCACGACCGCACCTCGCTCACACTCCCCGGCCGCCAGGACGAACTGGTCGCGGCGGTGGCCGCCGTGAACCCGCGCACCGTGGTCGTCGTCAACTCGGGCGGGCCGGTGGAACTGCCCTGGCGGGAGCAGGCGGGGGCGGTGCTGCTGTCGTGGTTCCCCGGGCAGGAGGCGGGATCGGGGCTCGCCGACGTCCTGTTCGGGCAGGCCGAACCTGGCGGCAGGCTGCCCACCACCTGGGCAGCCGCCCTGGCGGACGTGCCAGTCAGGGACACAACACCGCGTGACGGTGTGCTCGAGTACGCGGAGGGCCTGCACATCGGCTACCGGGCGTGGCTGAGGGCGGGCCTCGAACCCGCCTACTGGTTCGGCCATGGCCTGGGTTACACGACGTGGAGCTACGACCGCCTACGAGCGGCGAGCGAGGTCGACGTGGGCGATGGGGGTGATGGGGTCGACGGAGGAGAGGCGCTGGTCGTCGAGGTCCAGTTGCGCAACACGGGCGCGCGTCCGGGGCGTGAGGTGGTGCAGGTCTATCTCGCGCGGCCCGAATCCGCCGTGGAGCGACCGGTCCGCTGGCTCGTGGGCTTCACGGCGGTCCGGGCGGAGCCGGGGGAGACGGTGACGGCATCGGTGCGGATACCGGCCAGGATGCTGCGGCACTGGGACACGCGGGCGGGCCGCTGGCGAAGTGAAGCGGGCGTCTGGCGGGTCCTCGCGGGGCGCAGCGCGGGGGATCTGCCGCTGACAGCGACGGTACGCAGGTCAAACGACCGCCGGTAGCCGGCCAGTCAGTGCGGGAGAGCGCTCTATGGCCTCGCGGGGGCGGGGCGTTAGGGTTCCCGAATGGACAGACAGATGCCGACGCTGGAGGACGTGGCGCGCGAAGCGGGGGTTTCGCGCGCCACCGTCTCCCGGGTGGTCAACGGCGTGCGCAATGTCGCCCCCGCCATCCAGGACGTGGTCCGGGCGGCCATCGAGCGTACGGGCTACGCGCCCAACCGGGCGGCGCGCTCCCTGGTGACCCAGCGCGCGGGCACCATCGCCCTGGTCGTGTCGGGCGCCGGGGACAACTCCGACACCGCGCAGAACGCGTTCGCCGCCCGGGTGTTCGCCGACCCGTTCTTCGGCAGGGCGGTCAGCGGGGTGGTGGGATTCCTGCGCCCGCGCGCCATGCACCCGGTGCTGATGTTCGCGGAGACCGAGGAGGCCCGGCAACAGGTCGTGACCTACCTGCGCCAGGGCAACGCGGACGGGGCCCTGGTCGTCTCGACGCACGCCAAGGACCCGCTGCCGGCCCTGCTCGCCGAAGCGCGGCTGCCCGCGGTGTTCTTCGCGCGCCCGGCACTGCGGGCCCACGCCACGTTCGTCGACTTCGCACACCGGGACGGGGCGAGGCTGGCCGCCGACCACCTGCTGGCCCGCGGCTGCAGACGGGTGGCGACCATCTCGGGCCCTTTGGACATCCCCGCGGGCCGGGAACGCCTCGCCGGTTTCCAGGACGGCATGGAGCGGGGCGGCCAGCCCTACATCCCCGTCGCCGAGGGCGGGTTCACCCTGGAGAGCGGAGCGAAGGCGATGCGCCGCCTGCTGGCCGAGCATCCCGACGTCGACGGGGTGTTCGCGGCCAACGACCTGATGGCACAAGGCGTCTGCCAGGTCCTGAGGGAACAGGGCAAGCGGGCGCCGCAGGACGTGGCGGTGGTCGGATTCGACGACTCGAGCGTGGCGGTCACCTGCGTGCCCCCGCTGACGACGGTGCGGCAGCCGGTCGAGGAGATGGGCGCGGAGATGGCCCGGCTGCTGCAGGAACAGATAGAGGGCGTACGGACCGACCCCACCTCAGTGATCTTCGAGCCGGAGCTTGTGGTGCGTGAGTCCGCCTAGCGCGACGGCGGCGGCCGTCAGCGCCTGTGCATGGTCTGCAACGCCTCGACCAGCACCTTCGGGTCGTGCCCGCCCTTGTAGACGGGCGGGGGCTGCTTCTCGAGGCCGAGCAGCTGCGCGACGGCCGTCCAGGCGGTGCGCACCGAGTACTCGACCGTGAACACCACGTCGTCGGGGACCTCGGCGTACTGCCCGATGAAGGCGAGGTTGGTGGAGCCCTCGGGCACGACCGGAGCCCGGTCACCCGCGCTGCGCACCAGGAACTGGCTGGTGATGTACGGCATCAGGGCCGGGAGCACGATCGAGTGGTCGAGGATCTCCGGGCCCTCCTCGAAGCGCAGGTGGTGCAGGACCTCGTCGAGGATCTCGCGGCCGGTGCACTCACGCATCGGCTTGCGGACGTAGTCGCCCTCCTCGTCCGGGAACAGGGCGTAGCCCCACCAGACGAAGGTGTCCTCGGGCTGGCCGTGGAAGTGCGGCTGGTGGTTGAGGACGATGGTCAGGAGCCACTTGGAGTCCTTGAAGGTGATCAGTCCGCCCTTGCCGGCCTCGCTGCCGCTGAACTTCTCCATCAGCTTGAAGAAGGTGGGGTCCTTGGTCGTGACCGTGAAGGACTCCCAAGTCGACTCAGGGATCGAGGAGTTGAAGACCTCCGGCTTGCCGAGCCCCGGCCGCTTGGCCGCGAGGGTCTCCCACAGGCGCCAGGCGCCGTCGCGTCCCGAGGTGTCCAGGGCGGGCACCGTGTCGGTGGACCCGAGAGTCGAACCGGCTGTCATCGAGCCATTGGTGACCATGACGAGGTCGTCGGGGCCGAGGGTGATCTCCTCGGTCCGGTCGCCCCGTGCGCAGCTCAGAGCCTTGACCGTGAGGGCGTCACCGTCGGCCAGGCTCAATTCGGTGACCTTGGTGCCGAGCTGCACGGTCACGCCCTGCTCGGTGAGCCACTTCAGGAGCGGGCGCACGATCGAGTCGAACTGGTTGAAGCGGGTCCGGTAGATCCCCGACATGGAGTCGAAGGTCTTGAAGAGGTGGATGAAGCGGTTGAGGTAGCGGCGGAACTCGATCGCGCTGTGCCACGGCTCGAAGGCGAAGGTGGTGCACCACATCCACCAGAAGTTCGTACGGAAGAACTCCGGGCTGAAGCAGTCGGTGATGCGCTTGCCGTCGAGCAGTTTCTCGGGGGTGCCCACGCACTTGACCAGTTCGAGCCGGTCACGCTCGGAGAAGCCCATCGAGTGCGAGTCGACCACCTTGCCGTCGGCGTCGACGAGCCGGGCGTGGTCGTCCCAGGCGAAGTCCTCGTGGAAGGCGAAGGTGTCGTCGGTCACCGACTTCGACGGATCATCGAGAGAGGGGATCGAACCGAGCAGGTCGTAGGTGCATTCGAAGTGGATCTCGAACATCCGGCCGCCGCGCATCGTGTAGCCGGTCTCGGGCGACCCGGAGGCGTCCAGACTCCCGCCCTCACGGTCCTGCTCCTCCAGTACGACGATGTCGGATCCCGAGAATCCGCCCTCGCGGATCAGGAACGCGGCTGCCGACAGGGACGCGATTCCGCTGCCCACCAGATACGCCTTCGCCATGAACGCCTTCTTCCGAGTTGGATTCGTACGCAGTGCCCTTCGCGCCCTCAGCTTCAGGGGATGCCCCACCCGGTGCAGCAGGGGGCGCCCGAACGGGTTAGCGCAGGCAGAGGTGCCGGGGCGGGTCACCGGATGCGCATCGCGCCCCGCAATGTGAGCCTGGTGGTGGGGGCGACACAGAGAGGCGGTTGCCCATGTCAGTCATGGACAAGCTCAAGCAGATGCTCAAGGGCCACGAGGACCAGGCCGGCAAGGGAGTCGACAAGGCGGGCGACTTCGTGGACGACAAGACACAGGGCAAGTACTCCAGCCAGGTCGACACCGCCCAGGACAAGCTCAAGGACCAGTTCGGCAGGGACCAGGACCAGCCCCCGCAGTCGTAGCTCCGGCCTCCCCGCCCCCGTGATGCAGGGGGCGGGGCACTCGGCTGTCAGGAATGCTGGGCGCGGATGTGCGCGAGAAGGGCGTCGAGCGCCTGCTCCGTGGCGGCCGCCATGTCCACCGCGGCCGGGTCGAGGAGCCACTGCACCTGGAGGCCGTCCATGACGGCGATGATCACGTTGGCGGTGTTCTCGATGTCCAGGTCGGGCCGCGCCTCGTCGAGTTCGCAGGCTTCGGCGAGAGCCTCGGTGATAAAGGTGCGCAAGCCTGCGTAGCGCTGCCGGAAATAGGGTTGGGCCGGGTGGTCGTCGGTGACGCTCTCGGCGCAGAGGACCGTGTAGAGCCGGACGATGCCCTCGCGTTCGGTGTTGTGGCGGACGGTGTCCACGAGGTGGCGCAGGAAGGCGAGTCCGCGGGGCCGTTGCGGGCCGAGCGGCGCGATCTCGGCGTTGTCGCGCAGTTCGAGGACCTCGGTGAGGAGGTTCTCCTTGGTGCGGAAGTAGTGCAGGACGCCCGCTTGGGTCAGGCCCGCGCGATCGGCGATCTCGGCGAGCGAGGCCTTGCCGTAGCCGCGGGCCGCGAAGGTTTCCATGGCGATCTGAAGGATCTCGTCGTGACGTTCCTGGGCCGCCTGGCTGCGGCCGCGGCGGGTGGGCTCCCCCTGGCGTCGGCGGTCGGTCGAAGTCTTCGCGCCTGCGGTCTTCGCCGCCTTTTGCGTGCTCACCGTGCGGAGTCTAGGCGCGAGTTGATCGCCCGGAAAGAACCGCTCCCCGACCACTTACTGAGTACTTAGTAAGTGTGCTTCCATGTTGCCCGTTCACGCCGCCGCAGGCCCTGCCGTCGCCGTACGGCAGGGCCTGCGACGGATCCCTGTTCGCGTCCCACCGCAGACCAGGAGCCGCACATGAGAACACGAGCCGGAACGCGCACGGGAAGACACCCCCGCACAAGCCTGAAGACCGCCGGAGCGGCAGCCGCCCTGGCGCTCGCCGGTGCGGCCATCGCCTATGGCCCCCTCGGCGAGGCACAGGCCCGCCCGGCCCCCGCGACGGCCCACGCCAACTCCGAGCGCGCGGCAGCCGATCCGGCGGCGCAGGTATGGATCACCACGCCGGACGGGAGCAAGAGGCTCACGCACGCGGGCGAGGCGCCCTTCACCGGTCAGCCCCAGAGCACGGACATCCGCATCGACCCCGGAGCCACGGGGCAGCGCTTCACCGGAGCGGGGGCCTCGGTGACGGAGGCGTCCGCCCGCCTCATCCGGCAACTGCCCGCCGACCGACGCAAGGAGCTCCTCACGTCCCTGTTCTCACGCGAGGGTGAGGGCATCGGCCTGAACTACCTGCGCCAGCCCCTGGGCAGCAGCGACTTCAACACGGACGCGAACTTCACCACGTACGAAGACACCAAGGGCACCTTCACCATCGACCGCGACAAGAAGGACACCCTCCCCGTCCTCCAGGAGGCACTCGCCGTCAACCCGCGGATCCGCTTCATGGGATCCCCTTGGTCGGCGCCTGCCTGGATGAAGACCGGCGGCTCCCTCAAGGGCGGCAGCCTCAACGCCGCGCACTACCAGGACTACGCCGACTACCTGGTCAAGGCCATCAAGGCGTACCAGGCAGAGGGTGTGAAGCTCACCGACCTCACCGTCCAGAACGAACCGGAGTTCGCCAACTCCACGTACCCGTCGATGTCGATGACCTCAAGTGAGCAGGCATCCTTCCTCAAGGTCCTCGACAAGACCCTGACCGATGCCGGTCTGAGCACCAACGTCCTTGCCTACGACCACAATTGGGACCATCCGAACTACCCGCTCGACGTGTTCGGCAAGACGTCGGGGATGAACCGGCTCATCGGCGCCGCGTTCCACTGCTACGGCGGCAGCCCGGAGGCCGAGCAGCAGGTGCGTGACGCGGGCAAGCGCGTGTTCTTCACGGAGTGCTCGGGCACCGACTCCTCGGACGCCTCGAAGACGTTCGGCGACACGTTGAAGTGGCACGCCGAGAACCTGGTCGTACGGAACATGCGCAGCGGCGGCGAGACCGTCGTCAGCTGGAACCTCGCCCTCGACGAGAACGGCGGCCCGCACCAGGGACTGTGCGGCACCCGCTGCAACGGCGTCGTCGAGACCAGGAGCGACGGCACGGTCACCAGGAACGCCGAGTTCTACATGCTCGGCCATCTGACCAAGTTCGTGGACGAGGGAGCGGCCCGGATCGGCTCGACCGCCGACTCGACCATCCAGAACGTGGCGTTCCAGAACCCGGACGGATCGCGGGCCGTGTACGCGGTGAACACCGGCTCCGCGGCGAAGGCGTTCTCGGTCACGGACGCGGGCCGCACCTTCACCTACACGCTGCCCGCAGGGGCGGTGGCCACCTTCACCTGGCGTCCCTGAGCGAGCTGTTGGGGGAGAGGTCGTGAGGTGGCCTCTCCCCTCCAGGCTTACGGGAGGACGCGGTAATGGGTGGTCAGGCGGTGGTCGTCGTCCAGGATGTGAAAGGCGAGGCCGGGCGGCTGCTCGCGGTCGGCGGGCTGGTCGCCTTCCCAGGGCAGGCGAAGCGTCCAGGTGATGGCGGGTCCGACGATCAGCGGGCGTGCGGCGAAGGTCGTGGCGGCCGCGGTGTGCGCGTGGCCGGTGAGGACGGCGGCGATGCGCGGGTGTGCCGCGAGGAGCGCGGCGAGCTGTTCGGGGTGCTGGAGGCCGTGGGCGTCGGGCAGCGGGTGGTGGAGCGCGACGGGCGGCTGGTGGAAGGCGATCAGCGCGGGGGTGCCGTGGGGCAGCGCGGCAAGGGTGGAGTCGATCCAGGCGAGTGTCGCCGCGTCCAGGCGCCCCTCGTCGCGGCCGGGAATGGTGGAGTCGCACATCAGGACGGCGGTGCCGGCGATGTGGTGCACCTGGTTGATGGGGCTGTCGTCGGGGGTCTGGCCGAGCAGGGCCTTGCGATAGGCGGGGCGCGCGTCGTGGTTGCCGGGGCAGGTGAGGACGGGGAAGGGGGCGGTCAGGATCCGGGCCGCCTCCTCGTACTCGGCCTCGTCGCCGTGGTCGGCGATGTCCCCGGTGACCAGGAGGGCGTCGACCGGGCGGGGCAGGGCGCGCAGGTAGTCCATGACGTGCGTGGCGCGCCGGGTCGCCCTTTCGCTGCCGTCCAGGTGCAGGTCGCTGATGTGGGCAAGCAACGCTGTCATCGCTCGGTCTCCTCAAGGTGGCGGGGTCGGGTGGCGGGATCCCCGCCTCGGGTCCCTAACGGAAGTCCACGGGTTTACCGTTAGGGACAGTAGAGTGTGCGGGGGATGTGATCAAGTGGTTGAGAGCAGGGCCCGGCACGGGCTGCGGGAGAAGGGGACGGATCGTGGAGCGTTGGCCGGCACTGGAGTTGGCGAGCACGATCCGGCATGACGGGGACGGCGGTGTTGCCGATGACCTGGCCACGGCCGAGGACGTCACCCGCTGGATCCGCGCGCAGGACGACCTGCTGCCCGCCCACATCCGGGCGGGGGAACTCACGGCGGACGACACCCTCAGACAGGGGATCATCGAACTGCGGGGAGCGGTACGGGCGTTGTTCGCGCGGGCGGTGAGCCCGGCGCCGCCCAGCCCGGCGGACGCCCGTCACCTGATGCCCGCGGACAAGGCGCTGGCCCACCTCAACGCGGCCGCCGCCCGGGAACTGGTCGCCCCGCAGCTGGACTGGCCCCGGGACGGGACCCCCGCCGCACGGTTTCTGACGGCGCAGAGCGACCCGCACATCGGCGTCCTGGCGACCCTGGCCCGCGCAGCGGTCGACTTTCTGAGCGGCCCGCAGCGCGAGCAGCTGCGCGCCTGTACGGCGCCTCGATGCGTGCGTTATTTCGTCAAGAGCCACGGCAGGCAGGAGTGGTGCAAGGCCTCCTGCGGCAACCGGGCCCGCGCGGCTCGCCACTACAAGCGCCATCGCGTGACACCCGGGCTTCCAGGAGCCGACTAGGCCTCGAAGTCCCAGGCGCCGACATCGCGGTAGTGGATGGGTCCAGGTCCGCGGCCGATGTTGCTGGCGACCAGGTGCAGCCGCGCGGCCTGCCAGGTGCGGCCGCTGAACTCGGCGAGCCCGGCGGCGGCTTCCACCGCGCACGACGGAGTGTCCCGGCGGGCGCGGGCCAGCGTCAGATGCGGCCGGAACGGCCGGTTCGCGCGAGCGATGCCACAGTCGTCGACCACGGCACGCACCTCGGTGGCGAGCAGATGCAACGCGTCGAGGTCGCCGTCGATCCCGCTCCACAGCACACGCTCGTCGAAGTGCCCGCCACCGCGCAGCGCCAGGGTGAGGGGGCTGCGGGCGGCCGCGATGCGCGCGAGCGGCGTACGCAGGAGGGGAACCGCCGATGCGGGGACCTCACCGAGGAACGCCAGGGTGATGTGCCAGTCCTCGATGCGGTTCCACCGCATCCTTGGATGCGTGCGGTAGGCGGGTTCGAGTACCCGGGCCAGTTCCTGCTTCGCGTCGTCGGGCGGGGCGAGAGCGATGAAGACACGAACGGTCGCGGGCTGAATCTGTTCGTTCACAGAACACTTCGTACCGCATGCGAGTGGTGGAACAGCCGCCACCCCTGTCCCGCCCGGGACGGCGTGCGTCGTCAACCCCGGTTGGGGCTGGGGTGTCGGGTCAGTGCGGTGGCGGCGGCGTCGAGGATGCTGTGGAAGCTGCGGGTGATCATCGGGCGTACGAGGTGCCGGGTGAGGAAGGCGCCGACGAGCGGGGCGCGCATTTCGGCGCGGGTGGTCCACTCGACCAGGGTGCCGCCGTCGGTCTCGGTGAACGTCATGCGGCCGAGTTCGTGCCGGGACGGTGGCACGCTGCGGTCGACGACGTACTCGGTGGCGTGGGGCGGGTCGTAGCGGGTGATGCGTTCGCTGAGCCAGCCGATCATCCAGAGGTGGCTGCGGACCGCGCCCACGCCGTAGGGGGCGCCGTCGCCGTGGCGGGTCAGACGGCAGCGCAGCACCAGGGGCGAGCGCGTGTAGTTGGTGGTCGTGGTGAGCCAGGCGAACACGTCGTCGATCGGGGCGTCGATGGTGCGCCGGGCGGTCATGGTTTCCATGGCTGGAGATCTCCTCGGTCGAGTGGGCGCACCGTTCGGGCGCGGTGCAGCTTGTCCGGGTTGCGCACGGCGTAGAGGCCGGTGATCCGGCCGTGGTGGATCTCGAAGGCGAGCAGCCAGTCGAGTCGGCCGTCGGTGAGGCAGAGAGCCGCGGGCATGCCGTTGTGAACGGCGTGCTCGATGCGGGTCGTGGCGGTGATGCCGGTGCGGGCCACGCCGAGGGCGAAGCGGGCGACGTCGTCGCGGCCGGTGATCGGCCGGCGGGCGGCGGTCGCCTTCCCGCCGCCGTCGGAGATCTCCACGACGTCGGGCGCGAGGAGGTCCATCAGCGCCTGGATCTCACCGGTCGTGGCCGCGAGCAGGAATCGCCGGACGATGGCCCGGGTGGCATCGGAGTCGGGTTCGAAGCGGCGGCGCCGTGCGTGGACGTGCCCGCGTGCGCGGTGGGCGATCTGACGCACGGTCACTTCGGTCTTGCCGACCGAGGTGGCGATCTCGCCGTGGGTGTAGCCGAACACGTCGTGCAGCACGAACACCGCGCGCTCGGTCGGGTTGAGCGTTTCGAGGACGAGCATCATGGCCATCGACACCGACTCGGCCAGGATCGCGTCCTCGGTCACCTCGGGCGCGGTGCGGATCGGTTCGGGCAGCCACGGACCGACGTAGTCCTCGCGCCGTGCCTTGACCGCGCGCAGGTGGTTGAGGGACTGGCGGGTCACCACGCGGACCAGGTAGGCCCGCGGATGCTCGATGGCCGCCCGGTCGACGGCGCTCCATCGCAGGTAGCTCTCCTGCAGCACGTCCTCGGCATCGGCGACGCTGCCCAGCATCTCGTAGGCGATGGTGAACAGCAGCGGCCGGTGCTCGGTGAAGGCGTCGTCCTCAGTCATGAGCGACCCCGTCCCGCCCGGTCATTGTGGACCGGTACTCCGTCAGCACACCCTGCTCCTCTCGTCGCACGCCCATCGAGACACCCCGCGACGGCGAAGCGTGACAGTTCACCACTGTGATCCACCCCACACCGCCGCCCGATGGTGCGAGAAGCCCGGCGGCACCGAATTCTGCGTATCTCTCGTCCGCGACGTGCCGCCCGCGGGCAGGCTCTGCTACGCAGGAACAGGCCCCGCGCGAGGGCGCAGCCGGTGCCCCGCGGTGTGCCAGGGGGGAATCATGGCCGGTTCCGTACGTCGTCAAGGTCCACGGGTGCCCGAGGCCGATCCCAAGGTGGGGGTCGACGTCAGTACGAACCGGGCGGGCAATCCGCGGCACCGGCTGGTCGCGGTGGGAGATTCCCTGACGCAGGGTTTCCAGAGCGCGGCGATCTTCAACACCCCTCTGTCGTACCCGGCGATCGTCGCCCACGAGCTGGGATGCCTGCCGGACTTCCGCTATCCCCTCTACGGAGGCTTCGGCGGGATGCCCTTCAACCTCGAGCTGTTCCTGCGTGACCTGGAGTCCCGCTACGGGCGGACCGTGGACTGGTGGGAGGCGCCGCTGGCCTTGTTCCGGGCCCGCAGTGTGATGGACCGCGTGGAGGACTACTGGGAGCGCGGGCCGGGCCGAACGGTGCCCTCGACCACGGCGATCATGCACAACCTCGCCGTGTTCGGTTGGGACCTGCGCGATGCGCTGTCGAAGTCGGCGGACGAGTGCCGCAAGCGGATCGACGTGCCCAAGGACAACTTGGTGAATCAGGTGGTGCAGAACGCCGGCGAGCGCGCGGCGCTGCGGGTGCTGCCCACCCGGCCTCAGGCGGCGGGGGCCCTGACGCAGTTGAGCGCGGCGGCCGAGCTGGGCAAGGACACCGAGGGCACAGGGGCGAAGCACGGCATCGAGACGCTCATCGTATTCCTGGGCGCGAACAACGCGCTGCGGGCGGTGACCGAACTGAGCGTGGTGTGGAGTGAGGACTCAGGCTTCGACAGCCTGGACGACAAGGGGCGCTTCACGGTCTGGCAGCCGAAGCACTTCACGTCCGAACTGCGCAAAGTGGCCGCGGAAGTCGCCGCCATCAAGGCGCGCCACGTCATCTGGTGCACGGTCCCGCACGTGACGATCGCGCCGATAGCACGCGGGGTGGCGGGCAAGGTCAAGCCCGGCTCGCGGTACTACCCCTACTACACCCGTCCGTGGATCAAGGACAGGGACTTCGACGCCGGCCGGGACCCGAAGATCACCGCGGACGAGGCGCGGCAGGTGGACGAGGCGATCGACGAGTACAACGACGCGATCACCGCGACGGTCCGCGCTGCCCGGAAGAACGGGAAGGACTGGTACCTGCTGGAGACCTGCGGCCTGATGGACCGCCTGGCATCGCGCCGCTACGCCGAGGACCCGCAGGCGCGTCCGGCCTGGTGGCAGCCGTATCCGCTGCCTTCGGCGCTGCAGGCGCTCTCGCCGCCGCCGAACTCCCACTTCCTCGCGGGCGACGGTGAACGGCGCACCGACGGCGGCCTGTTCTCCCTCGACGGTGTCCACCCGACGACCGTCGGGTACGGGATTCTCGCCCAGGAGGTGATCAATGTGATGCGGCTGGCGGGAGTCCGGTTCTTCCGCCCGGACGGCGACACGCTCCGCCAGGACCCGGTGCTCGTCGACTTCGACCGGCTCATCCGCCACGACACACTGGTCATCCGCCCGCCGGGGAACCTGGGTTCGTCCCTGAAGGCCCTTGGCTGGGCCGATGAGGCCTTGGACCTGTTCCGGCGGGTCTTCTCCCTTCTCTGACGGCGATCGCTCCTCGCACCGGGCCGTACTCAGGCTCGGAGACGCGGCTGGGCGATGAGGCGATCGCCGCGGCCGAGACCGGTTCGGCCGTGAAGCTCTCCGGCACCGAAGCCGCCGTCCTGGCCGCCACGGACCAACTGCTCGACCGGCACACCCTCGATGACGCCGCACGCTTCTACCAACGCATCTGCGACTTCCTCAACACCTTCGAGGTGGCGGTGGAGGAGGAGCCCGGGGGAGTCGGACGGCAGTCCGGATCGTGAGCACGCCGCGCCGGCCGTCGCACCGCGCGCGACACGTCAGTCCCCGCGCTTGCGGCCCCGCGTGGAATCGTTGCGGCTCCCACGGGGATGCCACAACCGCAGCCACACGTCGCGTGCGTGACGCCCCGCCTCCGTGCGGCTGCGCGCCACCATCTCGCGGGCCTCGTCGTGCGTCTCGACCATGGGGCCTGAGCCACGCAGCGGTCGGCCCGCGGTCTCGTGCAGGAAGAACGTCGAGACCAGCCCGATCACCCCGGCCACCATCAAGTAGAAGGCGGGCACCAGGGTGTTGCCGGTCTTGTCGACCAGGAAGGAAGCGAGCAGCGGGGTGGTACCGCCGAAGAGGGAGACGGAGATGTTGTACGCGATCGACAGCGCGCCGTAGCGCAGACGGGTGGGGAACAGGGCCGGAAGGGTCGCCGCGGCCGTGCCGGCGAAGCAGACGAGCAGCAGACCGAGGATGGCGCAGCCGAACGCGGGCAGGAGGATGCCGCCCTCCCGGATCAGCAGGAACGCCGGGATGGCGAGTGCGATCAGCGCGATGCTGCCGCCCATGAACATCGGGCGTCTGCCCCACCGGTCGGAGCTGCGGCCCACGGTGGTGATGGCGAGAGCGACGAGCAGCATGGTGCCGAGCACCAGCAACTGGGCGGTCGTGTCGCTCTCGCCCAGGGTCACGGTCATGAAGGTGGGCAGATACGACGTCACCATGTAGTTCGTGACGTTGTAGAGCAGCACAAGCCCCATGCAGATCAGCACCGCCTGCCAGTGGCGGGTGAAGATCTCCTTGAGGCGCCCCTTGCCGGACTGGCGAGCCTGCTCGACGGGGTCGTCCTCGCCGCCCTCGGGACCCGCCTCTCGCTCCGCGGCGGCGGTGGCGGCTTCCTGCTGGAAGGCGGGCGTCTCCTCCAGCTTCAGCCGCATGTACAGGCCGATGAGCCCGAGCGGCCCCGCGATGAAGAAGGGGATGCGCCAGCCCCAGCTCTCCAGGCCGTCCGATCCGAGAGTGAGCGTAAGGACCGTCACCAGGCCCGAGCCCAGGGAGTAGCCCACGAAGGTCCCGAAGTCGAGCCAGCTGCCCAGGAAGCCGCGCCGCTGGTCGGGGGCGTACTCGGCGATGTAGGTGGTGGCACCGGCGTACTCGCCGCCCGTGGAGAAGCCCTGGACCAGTCGGCACAGGAGCAGCAGCAGCGGGGCCGCGAAGCCGATCGAGGCGTAGGAGGGCAGCAGGCCGACGGCGAACGTGCTCGCGGCCATCATGATCATCGTGGCTGCGAGCACCTTCTGCCGGCCGATGCGGTCACCCAGCGGCCCGAATACGAGACCGCCCAAAGGGCGAACGAGAAAGGCCGCGGCGAACGTGGCGAAGGTGGCGACGACCTGGGCCCCGGGCGAACTCGACGGAAAGAAGACTTTGCCGATCGTGCCCGCCAAATAGGCGTAGACGCCGAAGTCGAACCACTCCATGGTGTTGCCGAGTGCGGCAGCCGTCACCGCGCGCCGCACTTTCGGGCGATCCGAGACCATGACGTCCTCGGCACTGAGCGCCTTCTTCCGGCGACGCAGCAGCGTACGCGCCATGCGGTCGGTCGCCGACCGTGATGTGCGCGTCCATTCCGTCTCGGGCCCCCGGGATCGCGGGGGCTTCCTGTGCGGAAGGCCTTTCACCATGAAGCTTTTCTCCTCTTGACCGAGAAAAAGCCGTGTCGCCGCAAAATTAGGCTGATCAAGAGAGACCGGCAAATTGTCCGCCTGCCGGTTCGGCGGGAATCAGGCCGAGGCGGCGGCCTTGGCCTGGAGAGCCTCGCCCATGTTCTCCTCGCGCCAGCGGCGCAGGAGTTCGTGGAAGGCGACGGCGCCGTGCGGATAGGCCGTCGGACCGTTCGGGCGGCCGCGGCCCTCGCCGTTGTAGTAGCCGGGGGTGCATTCGGCGTGGAACCACGCGTGGTCGGGGGCGCCCTGCCCGCAGACGTCGACCCAGGCGTCCTCGGCCTCCGGGGTGGGCTCCACGACGGCGCCCTTCTCCTGCGCGGCGGCCACCAGGGCGGCGGCGTGCACGGCCTGCTCGTCCAGGATGTGCGTGAAGTTCACGCTGCTGGCGTTCTGCAGTGAGCCCATCCGGATCAGATTCGGGAATCCGTTGCTGGTGAAGCCGTGCAGGGTGCGCGGGCCCCGTTGCCTCAGCGTGTCAAGGAGCTGGATGCCGTCGCGGCCGGTCACGGGCAGCTTCCCGGAGGTGATGCCGGAGAGCCCCACGGAGAACCCGGTGGCGAACACCAGGCAGTCGACCTCGTACTCCACCCCGCCCACGACGACGCCGCGCTCGGTCATGCGCTCGATACCGTGGGTGTCGGCCGTGTCCACCAGGGTGACGTTGTCGCGGTTGAACGCGGGCAGGTACTTGTCGGAGAACGTGGGGCGCTTGCACGCGTACCGGTACCAGGGCCTGAGGGCGGCGGCGGTGGCCCGGTCGGTGACCTCGGCGGCCACGCGGGCGCGGATCGTGTTCATCGTCGCGTGGTCGGCGACCTCGTAGGCGGCCTCGAAGTCCGGCTCACCCCGTCGGCGGAAGCTGGGCAGGAGCTTCTCGAGTAGACCGGCCGACTCAGTCCAGCGATCCGCGACCAGATCCTGCTCGGCGTACTCACCGGAGCAGATCCGCAGGAAGTTCTCGCGGCGCTCGGCGGCCCACCCCGGCCGGTCCGCCCCGACCTGGTGCGGCGTCATGCGCTGCTGGCCCCGCACGTCCACGGCCGAGGGCGTGCGCTGGAAGACGTACAGATGACCGGCGTCCTCGGCCAGCATCGGGATGACCTGCACACCGGTGGCGCCGGTGCCGACGACGCCGACCCGCTGGCCCGTAAGGCCCTTCATGCCGCCCTCGGGGCTGCCGCCGGTGTAGCCGTAGTCCCAGCGCGAGGTGTGGAAGGTGTGGCCACGGTAGTCCTCGATGCCGGGGATGCCGGGCAGTTTGGGCTCGGAGAGCGTGCCGGTGGCGGTGATGACGTAGGTGGCCCGGAACTCGTCGCCCCGGTCGGTCCTGACCAGCCACTGCTCGGCCTTCTGGTCCCAGGTCAGGGAGGTGACGGCGGTGGAGAACAGGGCGTGCTCGTACAGGCCGAACTGCTCGGCGATACGCACCGCGTGCCTGCGGATCTCCTCGCCCGGGGCATACTTCCACTCGGGTACGTATCCGGTCTCGTCGAGCAGCGGCAGATAGACGTGCGACTCGATGTCGCAGTGGATGCCGGGGTAGCGGTTCCAGTACCACGTGCCGCCGAAGTCACCGCCCTTCTCGATGACACGCACCTTCGCCACTCCCTGACCGCGCAGACGTGCGCCCGCCAGGATCCCGCCGAACCCGCCGCCGACGATCGCGACGTCCACCACGTCGTGCAGCGGCTCGCGCTCCGCCGTCCCGCCGGAGTACGGGTCGTCGGCGAAGTAGCCGAACTCCGCCTCGGTGGACCGGTACTGGCCCGCGCCTTCGGGTCGCACACGGCGTTCCCGCTCGAGGCGGTAGCGCTCGCGCAGGGCGACGATCTCCTGCGGGGTCGGCTGGGTGGCGTACTGCGGCAGGTGCATGGTGCGAGGCCTCTCGTGGGGGAGGGGGGTCGGGCTCGTGGGGGAGGTGCGCCGGGTCCCGAACAGGCGTGATCAGTGCCCTCGTTGGAGCGTCCCGTGCGGCCACAGGTACCGTAACCCAGGAACCGGACAGTGTTGTCCGGTTGGGGTCGGTCACCTCGCGCCCCGCCCGAGCGCCACGACATGAAAGGCCTGCGATGCCGAACGTCACCCCCGCCTCCCCACTGCGCGACTGGCTGGCGGAGCCCACCGCCGGACAGGTGCTGCGCGGCCTGCTGGCCTCCCAGGGACAGAGCGAGGAGGCCCTGGCCCCCGCCCTCGGCCTGCCGCTGGAGCAGCTCGTGAAGATGTCCGCGGGGAAGTTCCCGCCGGAGCTCGTGGACGTGCTGGTCACCGCGGCCGAGACCGGGCAGATCCCCGAGGGCGTGCCGACGGCGGCACCGGCCCCGTCACCGACCGGTGCCGCCGTCCCTGCCGTGGAGCCCGACCTGGGCGTCGAGATCGGCGCCCCCGAGCCGTGGACCGAGCAGGTCACGCCCGGCCGCTTCGGTGGCCGGAGCGTCGTCGTCACCGGCGCCGCCTCCGGCATCGGCAAGGCCGTCGCCTCCCGCATCGTGCGCGAGGGCGGCCGCGTCATCGCCGTCGACATCTCCGCCGACGGCCTCGCGGCCCTGGCCGCCGACCTGGGCGAGCAACTCGTGCCCGTCACAGCGGACATCACCGCTCCCGCTTCCGCCGACGCCGTCCTGGCCGCCGCGGGCGGGCGCGTGGACGCCCTGGCCAACGTCGCGGGCGTGATGGACGACGACGCCGCCGTGCACGAAGTCGACGACACGACCTGGGAACGCGTCATGCGCATCAACGTCGACGGCCCGATGCGGCTGATGCGCGCCGTCGTGCCCGGCATGCTCGCCGCGGGCGGCGGCCGGATCGTCAATGTCGTCTCCGAGGCGGCCCTGCGCGGCTCGGCGGCCGGCGCCGCCTACACGACCTCCAAGCACGCCCTGGTCGGCCTGACGATGTCGTCGGCCTATCAGTACGCGGGAACAGGCGTGCAGATCAACGCCGTTGCCCCCGGCGCGGTCGCCACCGGCATCCCGATGCCCGCCGCCGCCCCCTACGGCTCGTCCCGCACGGCGAAGATGCGCGTGGCGATCCCGCGCCTGGCCATGGCCGATGAACTGGCCGCCTCGATCACGTTCCTGCTCAGCAGGGACGCGGTGAACATCAACGGCGCGATCCTGCCCTCCGACGGCGGCTGGTCGGCCGCCTGACACCCGTCTCCCGCACACCAGCAGGTCCGGCCCCTCCCGGACGCGCGGAAGGAGCACCTCCACCCCATGACAGCCCACCGCACACCCCACCCCGGCCCCGCCCTGGCGATCCTGGCCCTCGGCGGCCTGCTGGCCCTGACCGGATGCGGCACCCAGGCCGCCGCCACCACCGCCGCATCGGCCTCGCGCCCCGAGCCGTCCGGCGAAGGCCGCACGATTCGCGCCACCCAGATCGCGCACGTGACCGACCCTCACGAGGCCACCGGCAGGACCCTGCTGGAGGGCCCGGTCCTGGCCGAGGACGGCGACCTGTACGTCGTGGACGTCACCGCACCCGCAGGTGAGCCCAAGGTCCTCTCCGTCGACCTGGCCACCGGGAAGAGCGAGGGCGTCTACACCGACAGGACGGGCGCCTACACCTCCGCGCAGATCAGCCCGTACGACGGCCGCCTCTACCTCACCGACTACACCGGATCGATCGTCAGCATCGAGCCGGACGGCTCGGACCCGCGTACGTTCTTCTCCGGCGAGGTGGACGGCTCCGCCACGAACCTCGACGACATCGCCTTCGACGACGAGGGCAATCTGTACGTCAGTGACCTGCACGGCATGAAGCCCGGCGAGGCCAAGGGCCGCATCGTGCGCATCGACCGCGACGGCGAGAAGTCCACCGTCCTTGCCGACGGGCTCGCCCACCCCAACGGCGTGATGTTCGACCCGAAGCTGCACGGCTTGTGGATCAGTGAACTCGCCGAGAACACCGTCTCCTACCTCCTGCTCGACGCCGACAAGACCGCCGTGACCTCCCAGCACGAGGCCATCCACGTCGACGCCGGGGTGGCCCAGACCGACTCCATCGCCGTGGACGCCGACGGCAACCTCTACCAGGCGCTGCACGGCCGACCGGCCATGGCGGTCTACAGCCCGAACGGAGAGCGGCTCGCCACCGTCGAGATTCCGGCCAACGCCGCCAAGGGGCTGGAATCGGCCACCAATGTCGCGATCACCCCGGGCGGCAAGAAGGCGTACATGACCGTCAGCGGCCCCGACGGCGGGTACGTCTTCCGGTTCACCGCGCTCGCCGAGGGCATCCGCCAGTCCAACGGCGGCTGACGGTCACACGTCGACGTCGGTCTCGACGGGCCGCAACGGCCCCACCTCGATGCCGAGCAGACTCCAGGCCGCCAGAGCGCGACGTTCCCGTTCCTCAGGGGTGGGGCCCGTGACGGCTCCGGAGACCATCGCTACGGCGAGCATGACGTCGTCGGCGGACAGCCGGTGGCCTGCGGGCAGGCACCGTGACAGGACGCCGTGGACGCGCCCGGCCAGCGCCCTGGCCTGCTCGCCGTCGCCCCGCGCGCCCCGTATGCGCAGCAGGTCGACGAACGCCGTCGAGCGGGTCAGGTGCCAGGTGACCACGCCCAGGACGCTCGCGAGGTCGGCTTCGGGCTCGTCGGCGGCCAGCTCGATCTGCTGGACGTTCTCGTCCAGGACGGCGGAGGCCAGCGCGATCCGGTCGGCGAAGTGCCGGTAGAGACTGCCCTGTCCCACCCCAGCGCGGCGGGCGACGGCCGAAAGGGGCGCGTCAAGACCCTGCTCGGCGAAGACCTCGCGGGCGGCCGCGATGAGCGCGGCACGATTGCGGGCCGCAACGCGCCGCCCCTGGTTGGCCGGACGGCCAGCGCCCTTCATGCTGCCGGGGCTGCCCCGCACGGCGGCCGAGTCCTGGGCGTCCGGCGGCGGGCCCTGGGGCGCGGTGGGTTCTTTCACGCTGGAAGGGTAGTACGCCCGCTCTGTGCGGTGATCGCCCAGCGCTCGTGGTCCCTCCACTCGCCGTTGATGAACTGGAAGGCGGTGGAGAATCCCTCGCGGTGGAACCCCAGGCGTTCGACGAGGTTGAGTGAGGCGGTGTTGTCCGGCTGGATGTTCGCTTCCAACCGGTGGAGTTCCAGCCGTTCGAAGGCGAACTCGACCACGAGCCCCAGACCTTCCGTCATGTAGCCGCGGCCGGTGGTGGAGGCGTAGGAGGTGTAGCCGAGGGATCCGCTCTGGAGGCTGCCCCCGACGATGTTGTTGATGTTGACGCCTCCCACGATCGCGCCGGTGTCGTGGCGGCAGATCACGAAGCCCTCGTGGGTGGGCTGCTCGAACCGCTCAAGGGACAGTTCGAAGGCCTCCGCCGTCAGCTCGCCGGCGCCCAGCCAGCGGTGGAGCATCTCGGCGCTCTCCCGGCGCAGCGCGGAGAGCTCCTCGTAGTCCTGACGGCGGAGGCGGCGTATGGCCACGCGTGGGCCCTGCCGGAGGTATCTGGTGGCTGCCATCCGACGAGGGTAGAACCGGGTGTCCGGATCAGCCGACACACGGCCGTAGTCCCCCTGTCGTAATCCGCCTGCATGGTTGATCGTTGGGCCGTCGGAATCAGCCGTACGCCGAACAGGGGGACGATCAATGACCATCAGCCGCAGAGGACTGCTCGGGGCGAGCGCGGCGTTGGGGCTGCTGAGCGCGTGTGGTTCCAACACGGGCCGGGACGACGGCGGTTCAGGGGACGGGCCGAAGCTGTCGCAGTGGTACCACCAGTACGGCGAGCAGGGCACCGAGCAGGCCGTGAAGAAGTATGCCGCCGCCTACAAGAAGGCGAACGTCACCGTCCAGTGGCGGCCCGGCAACTACGACGAACAGACCGCGGCGGCGCTCCTCACCGATTCCGGCCCCGATGTCTTCGAGGCCAACGGACCCTCCCTCGACCAGATCCAGGGCAAGCAGGTGGCCGACCTCACCGAGCTGTTCGACGGCGTCAAGGACGACTTCAACCCTGCTGTCCTCGCCCCGAAGACGTACGACGGCAGGATCTGGGGCATCCCGCAGGTCATCGACATGCAGATGCTCTACTACCGAAAGAGCCTGCTCGCCGACGCCGGTGTCCAGCCGCCCAAGACGCTGGACGAGCTCGTGGACGCCGCGAAGAAACTCACCACGAAGAAGACGAAGGGCCTGTTCCTGGGCAACGACGGCGGCGCCGGCGTCCTGGGCGGCACGCCCCTGCACGCGGCCGGCCTCGAACTCGTCACCGCCGACGGAAAGGTCGGCTTCGACGACCCGGCTGCCGCCCGCGCCCTCGGCAAGATCCACCAGCTGTACGCCGACAAGTCGCTGCTCCTGGGGGCGCCCGCCGACTGGTCGGACCCGTCGGCGTTCGTCCAGGGGCTGACCGCCATGCAGTGGTCGGGCCTGTGGGCGCTGCCGACCGTGCAGAAGGAACTGGGCGACGACTTCGGTGTCCTGCCGTTCCCGAAGGACGGAGCCGCGGGCAAGCCGTCGGTGCCGGTCGGGGCGTACGCCGCCGCGGTCAGCACCCGCAGCAAGCATCAGCAGGCCGGCAAGGACTTCCTCAAGTGGCTGTGGATCGACAGCACCGAACGCCAGGAGGACTTCGCCCTCGCGTACGGATTCCACATCCCGGCCCGCATCTCCCTGGCGAAGAAGGCCGAGAAGCTCAGGAAGGGCGCGGCTGCCGACGCCGTCCGCTACACCACGGAATACGGACATGCCGAACCCCTCCTGTGGACCCCGGCCAGCAGGAGCGCCTACCAGGACGCCCTGAGCCGCATCATCAAGGACGGCGCGAACCCGGACGACGAGCTCAAGAAGGTCGTGCGCAAGGTGTCCGCCGAGCTCGGCCGGGTGAAGAAGACGTCGTGACCACAGCAGCCCGTGACGACCGACAGGCAACCGGGCGACGGAAGTTGTGGGGACACCAGAACCGCACCCTCTGGTTCTGGGTGTTCGTCGGGCCCTTCGTGCTCGGCCTGGGCATCTTCACGTACATCCCGCTCGGGTGGAGCGTCTACCTCAGCTTCTTCGACGCCCACAACACCGTCACCCCGAGCGACTTCGTCGGCTTCGGCAACTACACGGCGATGCTGCAGAACGAGGCGTTCACCGACAGCCTGTGGACCTTCCTCGTCTTCTCGCTGTTCATCGTGCCAGCGACCTACGCGCTCTCCCTCGCGCTCGCCCTCATGGTCCACCGCCAACGCCGCGCCCAGGCGTTCTTCCGCTCGGTCTTCTTCCTGCCCGCGGCCTGCTCCTACGTGGTGGCCGCGCTGATCTGGAAGATGTCCATCTTCAACGGGGTGCGGTTCGGGCTCGCCAACACCGTCCTCGGCTGGTTCGGCGGCGACCAGATCGCCTGGCTGTCGACGACCGACCCGCCCTGGTACTGGGCGGTCATCGTCACCGTCCGGCTCTGGCTCCAGGCGGGCTTTTACATGGTGCTCTTCCTCGCCGGACTCCAGCGCATCAGCCCCACCCTCTACGAGGCGGCGGCCGTGGACGGGGCACGGCCCGGCTGGCAGGTCTTCCGGCACATCACCTTCCCCCAGCTGAAAGCCACATCCGTGGCGGTGGTGCTGCTCCTGGTCATCAACGCGTTCCAGGCGTTCGACGAGTTCTACAACCTGCTCTCGGACTCCCGCGGCTACCCGCCCTACGCCAGACCCCCACTCGTCTACCTCTACTACACGGCGCTCGGCCAGGGACAGAACCTCGGCCTCGGCAGCGCGGGCGCCGTCCTGCTCGCCCTGATCATCGCGGTGGTGACGGTGGGACAGGCGAAGTGGTTCGGGCTCGGCAAGAAGGAGGCGGAGTGAGAGACGACTCAAGGGTCAGGGCGGGCCGCGCGCTGCGGCTTTCCCTGCTCATCGCGCTCGCGTTCCTGTTCCTGATCCCCTTCTACCTCCTCGTGCGCAACGGACTCTCGGCCGAGAGCGACATCACCTCGCCCGAGTGGACCTTCTTCCCGTCCTCGCTGCGCTGGGGGAACGTCAAGGAGCTCTTCGACGACACCTCTGTGCCGTTCGCGCGCTCCCTGCTCAACTCCTCCCTGATCGCGGTCGCGACGACGCTCGGCACGCTGCTGCTCGCCTCACTCGCCGGATACGGCCTGGCCCGCATCCCCTACCGCCACGCGAACAAGGTGTTCTACGCGATCCTCGGCACGCTGATGGTCCCGGCCTCCGTCACCTTCGTACCGTCCTTCGTCCTGGTCTCGTCGCTCGGCTGGGTGTCGACGCTGCGCGGCCTGATCGTCCCGACCCTGTTCTCCGCCTTCGCGTGCTTCGTCTTCCGGCAGTACTTCCTCGGATTTCCAAGGGAGTTGGAGGACGCGGCGCGCGTCGACGGGCTCGGATACTGGCGCACGTACTGGCGGGTGGTCGTGCCCAACTCCCGGCCGGTCTTCGCGGCGGTGGGCACGATCGTCTTCATCGGTGCGTGGAACTCGTTCCTGTGGCCGCTGGTCATCGGCCAGGACAGAAACGCGTGGACGGTACAGGTGGCGCTGTCGTCGTTCACCACGTCACAGGTGATCAGGCTGCACGAACTCTTCATCGCGGCCGCCGTGTCGATCGTGCCGCTGCTCGTGGTGTTCCTGTTCTTCCAGCGGTGGATCGTGGCGGGGGTGGAGCGCTCGGGCATCGACGACTGACGGCGCCGCGTGTACGCCGGGCGTTGTCCTCCCGAGGGGCTATGGGGCGGTGTGCTTGCGGGCTCGGTAGGCGGCGGCCTTGACGCGGTTGCCGCAGGCCTGCATGCCGCACCAGGTGCGGCGCGTGCCGCGGGAGCGGTCGAGGTAGAGGCGGGTGCAGGTGGGGCGGCCGCATTCCTTCAGGCAGGTGTGGGGGTCGGCGAGCAGGGTGATCGCGCGGCGGGCGATGTGGGTGAGCGCGGAGCGGAGATCTCCCGACAGGTGGGTGCCTGCGTCGCTGAGGCGCAGGGCGGGGAGCGGCCCTGCGGCGGCGTCGTTGAGGATGTCCAGGCTGCCCGGCGTGTAGGGGCGGCTCTGCATGAGGTCGAGGGCGAGTTGGTGGATGGCCTCGCGGAGCTGAAGGGCGCAGGTGAGGGCTGCGGGGTCGGCAGGCACCTGGTCGGGGAGTTCGTCGCAGGCCATGACCCACTGTTCGAGGTCGGCGGGGGTGGCAAGGAGGTCGCGGGGCTGGTCGCGGCGGGATTCCACGGTGGCGACCAGGTCCAGGGCGGGGTTTCCGCTGACGAAGGCGAAGTGCACGTCACCATCTTGACCGGTGACGTGCGGTCGGGCAACACTTGTCACCTGTTCAACCGGTGACGTAGTGGTGGGAGCTGGGATCACGGATGCCCGAGGCACGCGATATCGAGGTCGTCGTCCTCGACGTCCTGGGAACGATGGTGGACGAGGCCGGTGGGCTCGGTGCGGCCATCGGCGAGGCGGTCGCCGAGTCGGGCGATGCCTCATCAGAGGCATCGGTAGAGCACCTGCTCGCGGTGTGGCACGAGCATGTCGAGCGTGAGCAGCGGCGCATCGGAGAGGGGGACCGCTCGTACGCCAACAGCGAGGTCATCGACGGCGAGGCGGCCGAGCGGGTGGCTGAGCGCGCCGGGCTCACCGACCCCGTGGTCATCGGGCGGCTGGCTGCCGCATCGCAGCGGCTCGGCCCCTGGGAGGACTCCGTCGCCGGACTCGCACGCCTTTCGCGGCGCTTTCCGGTGCTGGGACTCTCGAATGCCACTCCCGGCGCTCTGCTCCGTCTGAACGCGCATGCGGGGCTGCGCTGGCATCAGGTGTTGTCGGCCGACGACGCCCGCGCCTACAAGCCCGCTCCGGAGGTCTACAAGCTCGCGGTTGAGGCGGCGGGATGTCCGCCCGAGCGTGTGCTGATGGTTGCCGCGCACGCCTGGGACCTACGAGGAGCTCAGGCACTGGGCATGCGAACCGCCTACGTCCGGCGGCCGGTTGGGGATCCACCCAGGACGACCGACTCCTTCGACTGGTGGGCGCAGAGCCTGGATGAGCTGGTCGCCGCCCTGACGGAGGCGTAGCAGCACAGCAGAAAGCCCCGGATGCCGAAAAGCGTCCGGGGCTTCGCCATGAGCGCTGGGCAGGCCTTGCACCTGCATTTCCCCGCAGGAAGCGGGGCGTCTTTCCTTGGACGACCAACGCCGGGCCCGTTGCCGGGGTTTCACCGGCTGCGGGCTCAAGATCAACCATAACGTACGGGGCCGGCGCCTCGCGCCACGCCCACGACGTCACGGCGGCACGCGCCGGTCCTGGGCCGCAAGGCGCCCCCGCGGCCGGGCCGCCACCCGGCGACAAATCATCCTCTGTTACACACCTGTGTCGATTTGCCCTACAACGAACTCCGGGGCCGCGTCGTCTAGCAGGTGGGATCCGACCCGTGGACGAATGACGAATGACGAACGAGGAGTGGTCAGCAGTGGGGGACATACGCAGACGAGGAGCCGTGGCTCTGGGGATCACCGTGCTGGTGGCCCCGCTCACGGTGGCGCTCGGTACGGGCAGTGCTCAGGCCGCGTCGTGCTCGACACAGACCGGGCCGTACCAGAAGCAGGTCGAGAAGTTCCTCGGCCGCCCGGTGGACGGCAAGCAGTCGGCAGCCGACTGCAAGGTCATCAAGGCCTTCCAGACCAAGCACAAGATCACCCCGAACGCCGGGTACGCGGGGAGCGTCACCTGGGGCGTCATGAACCTCATGAACAAGCAGAAAGCGGTGGGCAACACCCCCAACAAGGCGGGTAAGTGCCCGACCAACAAGGGGCGCATCGCCTGCGTCGACCTGACGCTCCAGCTCAGCTGGATCCAGGACGGCCGGAACCTCAAGTACGGCCCGGTACCGGTGCGCACCGGCCGCAACGGCCACGAGACCCGCACGGGCCTGAAGAAGGTCTACTGGCGCAACATCGACCACGTGTCGAGCATCTACCACGTGCCGATGCCGTACAGCCAGTTCTTCGACGGCGGCCAGGCGTTCCACTCCGTCGGCATCAGCGTCTGGTCCCCTCCGGGCTCCCACGGCTGCGTCAACATGACGAAGAAGGACGCCGTGCAGTACTGGAACATGCTGCGCAAGGGCGACGACGTCTTCGTCTACGGCCGCAAGCCGGGCACCTGATCCGTAGCTTTCACGGATCCGACCGGCCTGGCCCCCGCCTCCTGGTCGAGCGCCCGCGCCAGGCCGTGGGCGCTGCCCTGGCTCGCTGTTGGGGCACTTCGGTCCGCACCACCGTCACCTGCACCCCGGCGCACAAGGCGGGCGTACCGCTGACGCCTGAAGTGGTGGGTCTATGCGGTCTATACGGCAGAAGTCAGATACGGCCATGTGTCAGCCGAGTCAGCGGTCCGCCCTGGATCTTCGCTGACCGGCGCCCGGCGGTGAAAGAAGCTCCGACCACGGTGACCAGACCAGCGGCAGCCCCTGCGGCGATGGCCTTGCGGTTCTTCACCAGGGTCCAGCCGGTGACTGCCGTGGAAGCGACCTTGCCGGTGGCCGATACCACTGTCTTGCCGCCGCTCTCGATACCGGCGGCTGCCGCCTGCTTTGCGCGCTGCGTCGCGAGACCGAACGAATGGGCACCAGAAGCGGCGGCGTCGGTCGCCTCGCCAGCGGAATCCTTCGCCTTCTCGGCAGCCTGAGCCGATTCCTGCTTGGCCTTCTGTGCAGTGGTGTTCACCTTGTGCGCTCCTGTGCTTGGAGTCGACCGCCCCTTGGCGGCTGTTGCCTTCGTGCTGTGCCGGCCGTTTCCGGCGCTGTCATCAGAGGTTCTTCTCTCGTCAGCCATGCAGTCCGTGTTGCCAGTCAACGCCCTGTGAAACTCGGTGCGTCTGACTGCTCCTTGCCGACAGGCGGCAAGGAACCCAGAGGCCCGGGGCTCAGATGCAGGTCACGGGCGCGGATAGCCGTCGAGACTGTCGACCGGGACGGGCCGAAGTCTCGTGCCGTCCTCATGCATGGCTGGGGTGCGAGGAGAGGCAGCTTCAACGCGGATGCCGGGCCAGTCGAGCGCTACCTCCGCGACGTCCTGCATTGCCGCAGGGGCGGTCGAGGCAGCCGGGCAGGGTGGTGGTGTCGCTGCCCATCCGTAACCGACCCTCGGCCCCCACCATCGGCTTGCCGGTGCCGCGTTCGGCGGTCCCGGCCCTGCTGGCGAGGTGGCCCTTGTCGTACGCCAGCGCCCCCGGCCGACGGGGGTACCAGCCCCCACTCGCGAGGGTCAGAGCTGTTACCAGCGCATCGCGGTGAAGTCGACGGGGCGGGGCCGGAGTTCTTGGGTACGCGTCGTCAGCTGCCGCAGCCGCTGTGTCATGTCGTCGCCGGGGAGGCGTTGGCGGTCGCCGTGGCCCGGTAGCAGCCACTCGAAGCGCAACTGGTGGGCGGTGCGGGCCAGGGAGGCGGCCAGCTCCTCGATGGAGTACCAGGTGACACTGTCGGCCACCTCGATGTCCGCTGTCGTGCGCGACCAGTAGAAGCTGTCGCCGCTGAAGCAGTACCGCTGGTCGGCGAGATAGAGCACGCTGCCCTGCGTGTGTCCAGGAAGGGGGAAGGCGACGACCCCTTCGGCGATCTCCGCCGGTTCGGTGCCACGGAGCACACGGTCGGCGTCCGGGGCGGCATCGAGGTCACCCTCGTGGATCCACAGCTTGGCCCCGAAGCGATCGGCGTAGCGACGGCCGTGCGCGGCGTGGTCGCGGTGGGTGAGCAGGACGTCGGTGACGGGCCCCAGCGCCTCGTGGCGCGCGGCCAGCGAAGTGCTCCAGCGTGGCGTGTCCACCATCATCACGGTGCCGTCGGCGCGGCGTAACAGGTAGGAGTTGGCCCCTGCGTTGTGCGGGGAGTTGTGCCCGCACAGGTACACGGAGTCGTCCAGAGCCAGTGGGAAGGGATCCAGCGCCGCGTCCAGCCGCCCGGTCGGGGGACGAACCGAGCGGGTGGGACAGGCGTGCGCGGCGGCGTGGAACTGCCGGATCTCGTCCTGGCCGTGAGGCTGGCGCAAGACGACCGCGCGGCCGTCGGCCTCCCCGATCAGGCCGGGGGCGAGCTGCCGGGCAACGTCGCAATTCATGCAGCGCTCGTCCACGTGCCAGCCGCCCTCGAACCGTTCATCGCGCATGGTCCACTCCCTTGTCCACGGCGCCCGCTGACCGGCCGCTCGTTCTCAGGGGTATCGCTCGTCGTGCGCGGAGAGGAAGGGGGCATGGATCTTGTACTTGCGCCTCCGCCCTGTTCTGAGGGTGGTTTTAGGTGCGTTTATCCATATTTTCCAGCCTCTCTATACGAAGCATCCGGCCACGGAGACTCCGCAAAAACCGATAGGCGGACGAGGGCGGCCACTGCTACGTTTCCGGAGGCCGTGCGAGAGATCGAGGAGGTGGTACCCGTGAACGCAGTATCGACATGGGTGCTCCCCTCCGGGGCCACGGTCGGGCGATAGACAGGTCGTCCGGGAGCGCCGTTCCAGTGCACTCCCGAAAGGCACGACCATGCGTTTCACTTCCGAGCAACGCCTCGACGACGGCGTCCTCGAACGCGAATTCACCCTCGGTGAGATCCCCGGCATCCTGTGGACAACGGCATCAGCGTCAGCACCCGCCTCCGCACCGGCGCCTCTGATCCTGCTCGGCCATCCTCCCCTGGGGCTGCGCAAGATGTACCCCCGACTGGTGGCCCGAGCCCAGCAAGCTGCGGCGGATGGCTTCGCCACGGCCACCATCGAGCTCCCCGGAAGCGGCGACCGGCCCCGCCTGCCCGCCGCCGAGCAGGCCCGGGCCGACCTGCGGCGGGCGATGGAGGCCGGTGAACCGGTCAGCGACGGGATCGTCGACGCCCTCATCCTCCCGCTGGTCGAAGAGGCCGTCCCGGAATGGCAGGCCGCCCTGGACGCCCTCCTTGTGCTGCCCGAGATCGGTGGCCCGGTCGGGTACTCGGGGGGAGTGATCTCCATCGGCATCCGGCTGGCGGTGGTCGAGCCGCGTATCTCGGCCGGCGTTCTGTTCGCCGGAAGTTTCGTGCCGCGCGCCATGTTCGAGGAGGCCCGGCAGGTCACCATTCCACTGCACGTCCTGCTGCAATGGGACGACGAAGGCAACGACCGGCAGGCGGCCCTGGACCTGTTCGACGCCTTCAGCTCCAAGGAGAAGTCCCTGCACGCCCATCTCGGCGGGCACACCGGCGTCCCGCAGTTCGCGGGGGACGCTGCGGCCCAGTTCTTCACCCGACACCTGAAGTGAGGCCGGCGACACCTGAAGTGAGGCCGGGCCGTCCGGCCGCCAGCAGCCGGTAGCTGACGTCGGCCGGAATGCCGCTCATCGAGGGCAGGTACCGGCTCCCGGCCCTCGGCGGCTCTTCACACCGTGGGCTCCTGCCGAACTCTCGGCAGGGGCCCACGGGCAGGCATCTGGCGCCTGGGGTTCAGATGACGCCCTGGGCCAGCATCGCGTCCGCCACCCGTTCGAAGCCTGCGATGTTCGCCCCCGTCACGTAGTTTCCGGGGGCACCGTAGCGTTCGGCCCTCTCGTGGCAGGTGGCGTGGATGTCGTTCATGATGTGCGTCAGTTCCTCCTCGACCCGTGCTGCCGACCACGACGTACGGGCGTGGTTCTGGGCCATCTCCAGGGCGCTGACCGCCACACCGCCTGCGTTGGCCGCCTTGCCGGGCCCGAACGCGACACCCGCCTGCTGGAACAGATGCACGGCCTCGGGGGTCGTCGGCATATTGGCGCCCTCCGAAACGGCCTTCACGCCGTTGCGGATCAGAGCGGCGGCATCGTCGCCGTCGAGCTCGTTCTGTGTGGCCGACGGCAACGCGATGTCGGCCGGGACCTCCCAGACTCGCCCGCCCGGCACGAAGTGGGCCGATGCGCCCCGGCGTTGGGCGTAGGTGTCGACCCGGCCGCGCTCCACTTCCTTGACCTGCTTGAGCAGGTCAAGGTCGATGCCCTTCTCGTCGACCACGTAACCGGACGAATCCGAGCAGGTCACGGCGTTGGCGCCGAGGGCGGCCAGCTTCTGGATGGTGTGGATGGCGACGTTGCCGGAGCCGGAGACGACCGCCGTGCGGCCCTCGAGGTCCTCGCCGCGCTCGCGCAGCATCGCCGCCGCGAAGAGGACGTTGCCGTACCCGGTGGCCTCCGGACGGATCAGTGAGCCACCCCAGCCCGGCCCCTTGCCGGTGAGGACACCGGCCTCCCAGCGGTTGGTGATGCGCCGGTACTGGCCGAACAAGTAGCCGATCTCGCGCCCGCCGACGCCGATGTCACCCGCGGGCACGTCCGTGTGCTCACCGATGTGCCGGTACAGCTCCGTCATGAACGACTGGCAGAAGCGCATGACCTCCGCGTCGCTGCGGCCGCGCGGGTCGAAGTCGCTGCCACCCTTGCCGCCGCCGATGCCGAGACCGGTCAGCGCGTTCTTGAAGATCTGCTCGAAGCCCAGGAACTTGATGACGCCGAGGTTCACCGACGGGTGGAAGCGCAGGCCGCCCTTGTACGGGCCGAGAGCGCTGTTGAACTCCACCCGGAACCCGCGATTGACGTGGACGCGACCCCGGTCGTCCTGCCACGGCACTCGGAAGATGACCTGCCGCTCCGGCTCGCAGAGCCGCTCGATCAGTCCGGGTTCGGCATACTCGGGGCGAGCCTCGATGACTGGCGCCAGAGTCTCCAGGACCTCCTGGGCGGCCTGGTGGAACTCCGGCTGGGCCGGGTTGCGGTGCTCGATCGCGGTGAGCAACTGCGCGAGCGTGGTCTTCGTCTCGGAACGCGTGGTCAAAGGAGCCCTTTCTGGAACGGCTGACACCGGGGTCCGGCACGGCGCGCGGCGCGCTCCGGTACAGCCGGTCGGGGCGTACGGCGCCATTGCCGTGCGCGGGACGATCACGTCTTATGTGCATGGAAACATGCTGCCCAGTGCCCAGGTCCAGAGCGCGACCACCATGCGAGACCGAACTTGCGCCGTGTCCGCAGGACGGAGGACCCATGTGAGCCAAGGCACATGCGAACGGCGGTGGCAGCCCTGTACCGGAATGCCCGCGCCGACCGTGCTCGGACCGTCAACGCACCTGCTGTAAAGGCCAGTTGGCATGGCAAACTGCTGAGCGCCAGCCACCCGCCAGCCACCCGCCCGCCTCCCTGTGACGATGGAGTCCGCTCATGACGGCACCCTCCCCCCGCCCCCGCATCGAGACCGGACAGGCACACCCCGCACGGGTCTACGACTGGCTGCTCGGGGGCAAGGACAACTACCCCGTCGACGAGGCAGTGGGCGAGAAGCTGCCGCCCGAGGTGCGCATCGGCGCCCTGCACAACCGCGCGTTCATGAAGCGGGCCGCCGCCCATCTCGCGGGACTGGGCGTCGACCAGTTCCTCGACATAGGCGCCGGGATTCCCACCGCTCCGAATCTGCACCAGATCGTGCAGCGCATCGCGCCGTCCGCGAAGGTCGTCTACACCGACAACGACCCCATCGTGCTGCGTCACGCGGAGGCCCTGCTGGTCAGCAGCCCGCAAGGCGCCACCGACTACATCCAGGCCGATGTGCGCGAGCCGGAGGTGATCCTCGAACACGCCCGTACCGTCCTGGACTTCGGCCGTCCGATCGGTCTGTCGCTGATCGCGCTGATGCACTTCGTCGCGGACGAGCAGGACCCGTACGGCATCGTCGCCAGGCTGGTCTCGGCCCTGCCGTCCGGCAGCCACCTGGTGCTCTCCCACGCCTCCAACGACATCTTCCCTGAGGTGGCGGAGCAGGTGACCGAGCAGTACGCGAGGAGCGGCATGACGCTCGCGCTCCGCTCCCGCGAGGAGACAGTCCGCTTCATCGAGGGTCTGGAGCCCGTCGAGCCCGGCCTGGTGACGGCCCCCGAGTGGTTCCGCGAGGAGCCCGCGCCGCAGCCCGAACCGAGCGGGATGTACGCGGTGGTGGCACGGGTGCCTTGATCTCCCTGCGCATTTCGGGGGCCTCGGCCCGAGTGCCAACGCCCACCAGGGATATGAACCAGGGAGGCTGTCCGTTCACTCACGAGGGAGATGCATGAGCCTCGCCAGTCAAGTACTGCCGCTTGTCGGCGTTGCTACGGGAGCGGTGCTGTCCCTTGTTGTCTCTGCCGTGAACGAACGCACGCAGTGGCGACGCCAGCAGTCCGTCCGATGGGACGAACGGCGCCTCAACGCCTACGCGGAGTACGCCCACACCGTCAAGGAACTCAGCAACCGGTACAGGGGGCTGGCCATAGCCCGTGGACTCACCACGGGGTCGACGCCGCTGGAGCCGACGGCTGCCACGCTTGAGGAACTCGCAGCGGCCGAGGCCCATCGGTCGGCGCTCGCGGAAGCCCTCTGGCTGCTCGGTGACGTGGACAGCAATACCGCTGCCGTCCAACTGAACCGCGCGCTCTGGCATCTCGAGTGGTTGGCTCGCGGCAGACCGACTGCCGGCACCGCCACGTGGCCCGAGGCGTACCTTGAGTTCCGGAAGACGCGTGAGGATTTCCTGCGGGCTGCGCGCCGCGACCTTGGCGTCAGCGGTGGCCAGATCACCCGCGACGTTCCCTGGCCTCCGCAGTGGCACCCGTCGAGTGACACAGGAGTCGGCAACCCCTGATTTCTGCCCTCACCAGCCGAAACTCGCCATTGAGCACCGGGTTGGCGCAACGGCGACGCTCACCGCCAACTGAAGTGCTCCCGCCGTGGGTCGGTCAGTGGCTGTCGGGTTCGTCGGGGTGAGGCTGGGGGAGCAGAAGCCGCCGTTGCGGCCGCTGGCCGCGTGAGCGCAGGTGGCCTGCTCGATGACCAGCACATCGAGGTCGGGACGGCGGTGCTTGGCGAGGAGCGAGGTCCGCAGTCCCGTGGAGCCGCCTCCGGCGACGGCCAGGTCGCAGCGGGTGTCCTGGGTGAGCCGGTGGGTCCTGGTCGTCGCCCTGGCCGTCCTCGGTCTCTCTGTCGTCCTGTGGCTGTATCGCACCAAGGTCCAGGACCGCAGGGCGGGCGAGAGCGGCGCTTCCGTCCCTCGGTGATCCACGGCGGGTCTCATGGCACGCAGATTCCCGCGCCGACCCGGCCGGGCCCCGTCAGGGTTCGGCCGGAGGGCGAGCGGCCCGCGGGGTCCGCAGTTCCGCCAAGTGGTCGACGACGACGGCGTACATGGACTCGGGGGTCTCGACGTCCGGCCGCATCGCCGCGTGCACGGCGAGCCCGTCCACCAGGGCGTGCAGCCGGGCGGTCTCCTGTTCCGGGTCGCGGCCGGGGCTGACGAGGCCCGCCACGAGACCGCGGCAGCCCGCGCGGAGCGCTTCGTACCCCTCGTCGCGCAGCGTTCGCAGCTCGGGGTCGGTCATGGCGCGAGCCGTGAAAGCAAGCCACACCTCGTTCTCCGCCCGCCGCTGGTCGTCCAGCGGCAGCAGTTCGGCGAGGGTGCGTGCGGCGTGCCGCAGGGGATCGTCGTCCGGAGGCAGCGCCGCGATCCGCTGCTCGATCCGGTCGATGACCATGCGCAGGGCGAAGGCCATCAGTTCGGACTGGCTCACGAAGTAGTGCCGCAACGACCCCATCGAAAGGCCCGCCTCCCGGGCCACGTTGCGAACCGAGGCGTGGTCCAGGCCGTCGCGCCGGACAACGCGCCATACGGCCTCGGCCAGCTCTCTTCGGCGGAGCTGAGGGTCGACCACTTTGGGCATGAGTCTTTTATAGCACGCCTGTGTTACTTTCTATGTGGCACGGTCGTGCTACATAGATCGCGGAGGCTCCCATGCAGCTCACCCGCTCCACCGACCCGAAGTCGCGCCGCGCCCGCCGTATCCCCTTGCCACGCTCACGAGCCGTATGGGCCGCTGTCCTCGGCTGGTCGGCCCTCAACGCGCTGGTCCTCGCCGCCGCCGGGGACCGGCTGCCCTTCAACTGGCCGTCGAGCACCGGGCGAACAACCACCGACCATTTACTGGAAGCCAACATCGGACTCGTCGAGGTTCTGCTTCTGATGGCCCTCGTCCGGCTGCTCACCCGCCACCGCCGGCGCCCGGACATCGCCGCCCGAGCCCCCGAGCGCACCCAGGCCCTGCGCGAGACTCTCCTGCTGCTGGCCTACGGAGCCGCCGGGCTCGCCCTCGGACACATCCTCGCCCGCTCACTCGGCTGGCACCCCTTCGGTTTCCACCTCGCGGGCACGCTCTACGGAACCCACGAGCAGGTCACCGCGGCGGAGGCTGTCACCTGGGCGCTCTACAACGTGGTCGTGTACGCCCTCCTGCCCCTGCTGTACTTCCGCCGCTACACGGCCGAACGGCTCTGTCTGCGCTCCTGTGACCGCGCGGCCGACGCCGTCCTGATCACCACCGTCCTCCTGGTCGAGTCGGCGGTGCAGTTCCTGGTGCTCAAACCCGAGATCCTCGACCTCGGCGGCCGCCAACTCCTCCTGGGCGTGCCGCTGACCTTCACGCTCTACCTCGTGGGGGCGGTGCTCCCGGCCATGATCTTCATCTACGCGATCCTGCTGCCCCGCATACTCCGTCTCACCGGCTCGACCCCGGCGACCGTGATCCTGTGCGGCCTGGCCTATGCCGTCTTCCACCTCTGGGATGCCTGGACACGGTTCGGCTCACCCGGCGACGCAGTGCTGTCGGCGGCCTTCCTGCTCCTGACCTACTTCGCCCCCGGCATGATGAAGGCGGTGCTCACCCTGCGCACCGGCAATGCCTGGGTCCACGTGTGGGCGTACCACGCCCTGGCCCCGCACACCCTGGCCGACGCCCGGCACGTGGTGCACATCTTCCGCGTCTGAGCTCGAAGGACGAGTCGGACCAGCCGTCCGGGGGATGTGCTGTGCGCATGTCGCGCGGCCCGCGGGCATCCTGTTGAACAGCTCTTTCAACTCTCCGGTAGCGTCACCCCATGAGCCATCCGCACCCCGAGCTGAAGCCTGCCCCGCCGCTGCCCAAGGGAGGCCTGCGGGTTGTCGCCCTGGGCGGCCTGGGCGAGATCGGCCGCAACATGACCGTCTTCGAGCACGCCGGCAAGCTGCTCATCGTCGACTGCGGCGTGCTGTTCCCCGAGGAGAACCAGCCCGGCGTCGACGTCATTCTTCCCGACTTCACCTCGATCCGGGACCGCCTTGACGACGTCGTGGCCGTGGTCCTCACACACGGCCACGAAGACCACATCGGCGGCGTGCCCTACCTGCTGCGCGAACGGTCCGACATCCCCGTCGTCGGGTCGAAGCTGACACTTGCCTTCCTTGAGGCCAAGCTCAAGGAACACAACATCCGGCCGCGCACGGTGCGGGTGCGGGAGGGGGACCGGCGCGGATTCGGGCCCTTCGACTGCGAATTCGTGGCGGTCAACCACTCCATCCCCGACGGGCTCGCCGTCGCCATCCGCACGGGTGCCGGGATGGTGCTCCACACCGGTGACTTCAAGATGGACCAGTTCCCGCTCGACGACCGCATCACCGACCTGCGCGCCTTCGCGCGGCTCGGCGAGGAGGGCGTAGACCTCTTCCTCACCGACTCCACCAATGCCGAGGTGCCGGGCTTCACCACATCCGAGCGCGAGCTCAACCCCGCGATCGAGCAGGTCCTGCGCACCGCGCCGCGGCGGGTCATCGTCTCCAGCTTCGCCAGCCATGTGCACCGTATCCAGCAGGTGCTCGACGCCGCCCACCAGCACGGCCGCAAGGTCGCCTTCGTGGGCCGCTCGATGGTCCGCAACATGGGCATCGCCCGCGACCTGGGCTATCTGAACGTTCCCTCGGGCCTGGTCGTCAGCATGAAGGAGTTGGAGAAGCTCCCCGACCACCGGATCACCCTGGTGTGCACCGGATCCCAGGGCGAGCCGATGGCCGCGCTGTCGCGGATGGCCAATCGCGACCATGTGATCCGCATCGGAAAGGGAGACACCGTTCTCCTCGCAAGCTCCCTGATTCCCGGCAACGAGACGGCGATCTACCGAGTGATCAACGGGCTGACCCGTTGGGGCGCGAACGTCGTCCACAAGGGCAACGCCAAGGTGCACGTCTCGGGGCACGCCAGCGCGGGTGAGCTCGTCTACTGCTACAACATCGTCAAGCCCCGCAACGTCATGCCCGTCCATGGCGAGTGGAAGCACCTGAAGGCCAACGCCGACCTCGCCATCCGTACCGGCGTCGACCCCGACCGTGTCGTCATCGCCGAGGACGGCGTCGTCGTCGACCTCGTCGACGGCCGCGCCTCCATCACCGGCAAGGTGCCCGCGGGCTACGTCTACGTGGACGGGATGACCGTCGGCGGTGTCAACGAAGCCTCGCTGAAGGACCGGCTCACGCTGGCCGAGGAGGGCGTCGTCACCGTGGTCGCCATCGTCGATGCCGACACGGGCGCGCTCGCCGAGGCCCCCGATTTCCTGGCCCGCGGCTTCGTCCACGACGAGACCACCTTCGAGTCCGTCATCCCGGTGATCGAGAAGACTCTGGCAACCGCCGCCGAGGAAGGGGTCGGCGACGCCCACCAGCTGGAGCAGCTCATCGCTCGGGCCGTGGCGAACTGGGCGTACCGCACACACCGCCGCAGGCCCCTGATCATCCCGGTCATCATCGACGCCTGAGCGAGCCATACTCTTGGCCGTCGTCGTCGGCCGTACGAGCGTCATGAGCGGGGGAGTTCAATGAGCGGGGAGAAGGGCGGGGGTCTCACGGGCCGGGCCGCCGTGGAAGAGCGGTTCCGGCAGGACTGGGGGCTCGAACTGCCGGAATCGATCTTCCAGTTCTGGGAGTTCCTGGGATCTCTCGGCCCGGACGGGGAGCGGGCGCTCCAGGACCTGGACGTGAGCCCGGTCGGCATCCTGGACCTGTTCGCGGACCCGGGTCTGCGGCCGAGGGACGGCATCGACGTCCGGGTGCACGGTCGCTACTACCGCGATCCGCCGGAGTTCGTGACCTTCCTGCACGGCGGCTCCGACGGTCTGCACCACGGCCTGTGGTTCGACGACGGCCGCACCTGCAGTGGTGTCGCCTCCTACTACAACAACGACGGCGGCGGCATCGACACGCGTGCCAAGACCCCGCTCGAAGCGGTGCGGGCGATCCTCGAACGCTGCTGGCGCGACCTCGACGACGACGTGCAGGACGACGACGAGGTGTCGGCCCGGCGCTCGCGCCTGGGCCTGCTGCGCGATGCGCTGACCGCCGTCGAGACGGGTGAGCGCACCGAGACGGGCCTCGCCTACTCCAGGGCGTACGACACGGCCGTCCCGCCCGTGGACCCCGACCGGATCACCACGCTCGACGGCGCGGGCGCACTCGCGTCGGGCGATTCCGCGCTGGGCCGCCCTGCCCACAACGGGGCCGACGAGTACAAGTTCGCGACGTACATGTACGGCATGTTCGACGACGCCGAGGCTCTGGGGGAGTCCCTGGACGAAGCCCGCCGCCGCTGCTCGGCGGGCGACCCGACGGAGGCCCTTCTGCTGGGCCGCGACCTGCACTGGGCCTCCGCGGGCGACCCGGAGCGCGAGGCGCTGGCGAACGAACTCCTCGTCACGGCCTATCGCGCGCTGGGCCGCCCCGGGCTCGCGCAGACGGCGGACGCCCACCATCGGCACCGTTCTCTGCCGCAGGTGGACGTCCTGGAGACGAACAGGGATCAGGTCTAGTACGGGCCGTTCACGTTGTCGATCGAGCCGTACCGGTCGGCCGCGTAGTTGCAGGCGGCGGTGATGTTGGCGACCGGGTCGAAGCTGTCCAGCGACGTCCCGGGCACGTGGTACGCGGAGAACGTGGGGGCGATGACCTGCAGGAGCCCCTTGGAGGGAGTTCCGGCGGTGGCGTTGGAGTCCCAGTTGTTGATGGCCAGCGGGTTGCCGGAGGACTCGCGCATGACGTTGCGGTGGATGCCCTCGTAGGAGCCGGGGATGCCGCGCTCGGCCATGATGTCGAGCGACTCCTTGATCCAGCCGTCGAGGTTGTTGGCGTAGGACTTCTTCGCCGGGGCGGCTGCGGGCTCGACCGCGTCCTTGCGCTCGGAGCGGTCCGCCCGCTCGCCGGATGCCTTGGAGGGCTTGCCCGAGTCCTCCTTGTCGAGGGTGAGCCGGACACCGGGGCGAATCAGCTTCGGGTCGTCGCCGAGGGCGCTGCGGTTGTCCTCGTACAGCTTCTTCCAGCTGCCGCTCACGGAGTGCTCTCGGGCGATCTTGGAGAGGGTGTCGCCCGCGACGACGACGTAGGTCTTCGGGGCCGCGGCGGGCTTGGCGGCCGCGGCCGCCTCCGCCGCGCCGGCGGTGGTCGCGCCGAGCACCGGGAGAACGAGCACGGCCCCGCCCGTCCCTGCGGCGGCGATACCCCGGGTGAGCGAGCTGGACTTGGGACGGCGGTGCTTTCCCTTTGCAGGCATGACGAATTTCCTCTCCGTCGCCTACGAGGTGAGCTGTCGGGTTCGGACGGGAGGTGTCCGGTCGCACTGCAAAGGCGACTTCACCCCGAGCCGTTCCGGAATCCGGATCGGCGGCTTACCTGGGTCCCCCGCTCCTGCCGGGCGTATGTGAGTGGGTGGAGGGTTTCCGGACAGCGGCAGGATTCGGCGTTCCATCCGGATTGACGGTGACGTTAGGCGAGAAAGACCGGACAGAACAAGGCCAGAATTCAAATAGAAATGTGCGAGGCTCCGGCCGCCGGTGACCGGAGCCTGTTGCCCTCTTTGATCGAAAACCCCAACTTTCTTTGCGTGGAACGGAAATGTGCTCACCGGCTCCCGCTGGCGCGGCCGCCGGTGTGACCCGTTTCACTGAATTGGGGACACCTGCATATACTCCGTCAATGGCATAAAGGAGTGGCTTTCTAACTCAAAGATGGACATATTGCGGATGCTGCTCTTCGTGCCAAAAGCGGGCGTATCGCCATCAATGACATCCTGATCGCCCCAGGTGGGGGCCGACGGCGGTTCATGGGCGGGTGGTGATCGGCCGTCGCTTCCGTGGTCTATTTCCGTTTGGCCAAACGCCGTTGGGGCGGCCCCAAGGAGGGGCCGCCCCAACGGCGTGCAGTGGCACAGGTGTTAATGCTTGCCGATGTCCTTGGTCTTTTCCTTGGCCTCGCGCGCGTCGCCCTTCATCTGCAGGGCGTGACCCTTGGCGGTGAGGCTTTCATTGCCCACCGCGCGTCCGATGGCCTGCGCGGCTGCGCCGCCGGCCTGTTCGGTCTTCGCCTTGGCCTTCTCGTTGGCGGTCATGGTCCGCTCACGCTCCCTTGGCATCGACGTCATGTGCTGTCGGTACGTCTGGCCGCTCAGCTGTCCGCCAAACATCGTGACCGCGATCGGGATCGGATCCCTTCAACCAATGCGGGAAACAGGCATCTTGTGTGTTTGCGTGGCGGGGATGGGAGCACACGGTCGTCTGGAGGTTGATAACAATGGTTCCCCTTATCGTGGTACTTCTTCTGGCCCTGCTCCTCTTCGGTGCGGGATTCGCGCTGAAGGCGTTGTGGTGGGTCGCGGTCATCCTGCTGGTGGTGTGGCTGCTCGGCTTCGTGATCAGGCCCGCTGCAAGCGGCGGCCGCAAGGGCCGCTGGTACAGATGGTGACGCGCACCTGAATGCGACAACACGGTGACGCGCACCTGAGTGCGACAACGCGGTGACGCGCATCTGAGTGCGCCAACCCAGAGCGGCGCGGCGCCACGGGCGGTGGCGTGCGTGCCTGAGGGTGGGCCCGGCCTGGGACGGCCGGGCCCACCCCTTCGCCGTTTTCCGGCACGCTCCCTCGCTACGCCGAAGACCGTGCTCCCAGCCGTCCGTTGGCCCGGGGCGACGCGGTGCGTGGCCTGGGGGTCAGGGCCGCGCGCAGCGCCGGGGCGAGGACATGGCGGGCCTCGGACGGGGTGAGGCTGGCGGGAGTGGGGAGCGGGTTGAGGTAGCGGGTGTAGATCAGGCCGCCGAGGATCGTCGTCACGGCGGTGGCGCGGGCGGTCGCGTCCTGGCCGCCGAGAAATTCAACAAGCCGGGCCAGCAACTCGCGTTCCAGGTATTCACGGATCACCTCGGCGGCCTCGTCGCCCTGGGCGGTGAGCGTCAGGAAATCGGCGTCCTCCCACAGCCCCGTCACCGCGTCGATCAGACGCTCGGGAAGGGTGGTCGGGTCGCCGCCGAGGACATGGTCCACCGTCAGCGCGTTGGCGCACTGGAACTGCATCACATCCGCGAACAGCCCCTTCTTCGAGCCGAAGTGGTAGGAGATCAGCGCCGGATCGACTCCGGCGGCTCCTGCCACCGCGCGCAGAGTGGTGCGCCGGTAGCCGCGCTCCAAGAACAGCGCACGGGCGGCCGAGACGATCGACTCACGGGTCGGCGGATTGCCGCGGGGACGGCCTCGCGTGCGGGCTGGAGCAGAGGCTTCGTTATTCATCAGCGTTGAGCCTGCGCACACGGATCGGGACAGTCAAGGGCATTCCAGGAACCCACGAAGGGATGTCCCGACACCATGCGCATCGCAGTCGTCGGCGCCAACGGACCGACCGGCCGCCACCTCACCGACCAAGCCATCGCCGCCGGCCACGAGGTCGTCGCCGTGACCCGCCGCCCCGGCTCACTCACCCCGCGACCCGCCCTCACCGTGGCCGTCGCCGACGCCACCGACCCGGCAGCCGTCGACGCCGCGATCGGCGGGACGGATGCCGTCCTCTCCGCGCTGGGCGCACGATTCAGCAAGGAGGCCGTCACCACGTACTCGGCGAGCGCCAAGGCCATCACCGAGGCCATGGCGGGCCACGGCATCAAGCGCCTGCTCGCCGTCAGCTCCAGCATCGCCGACCCGAACTGGCGCCCCGCCGGCGCGCACTTCTTCAACCACGTGCTCGACCCACTGGTGAACCGACGGCTCGGCCGCACCCTCCACGAGGACATGCGCCGCATGGAAGCCGTGATCCGGGAGACCGACCTCGACTGGACCCTCGTCCGGCCGTCGGGCCTCTTCGAGCACTCCGTCGTCACGGATTACCACACGGCCGACACCAGCGCGGACGGCGTCTTCACCGCACGCACCGACCTCGCGGCGAGCATGCTGCGCGAGCTGGAGGAGCGGGAGTACGTCCACCGGGCCATGGGTGTGATCACCACGGCCGTGAAGCCGAACATCGCCAAGCTGATCTGGAACGAAGGCGTGAAGAAGAAGTGAGCCGGGCAGCCGAACTCCCGGCCACCGCACGGGCGTTCCTCGCTCGCCCCCACGCGGCCACCCTCACCACCCTGCGCCCCGACGGCACACCGCACGTCACCCCCGTTCGCTTCACCTTCGACGCTGCCGCAGGCCTGGCCCGGGTGACCACGCGGGCGGGGGCCCGCAAGGCCCGCAACGTGACGGCGGGTGGCCCGATGGCCCGTGTCGCGCTCTGCCAGGCGGACGGTTTCCGGTGGCTCACCCTCGAAGGCCGGGCCGCCGTGACCGACGATCCCGTGTGCCTGGCCGAAGCGGTTCGCCGCTACACCGTCCGCTACCGCGCGGCCCCGCCCGCCCCGCCGGACCTGGCCGTCATCGAGATCACCGTCGAACGCGCCCTGAGCCTCAACCTCTGACTCCTGCGCCGGACTCCCTGCGCCGGACTCCCTGCGCCTGACTCCCCGCGCCGGACTCCCTGCGCCTGACTCCCCGTGTCTGACCCCCTCCCTCCGACCCCTGCCCTGAAAGCGAAGTGACCCCGCGATGCCCACCCTCCCCGTCCTTGGATCCACCCTCCACTACCGGGAGTCCGGCGACCCCGACGGGCTGCCGTTCGTCTTCCTCCACGGCAACCCCACCTCCTCCCACCTGTGGCGGAACGTCCTGCCAGGTGTGGCCGCGCCCGGCCGCCGCCTCCTGGCTCCCGACCTCATCGGCATGGGCGAATCCGGTAAGCCCGACCTCGCCTACTCCTTCGACGACCACGCCCGCCATCTCGACGCCTGGTTCGACGCCCTCGGCCTTGCCGAGGCCGTCCTCGTCGGCCACGACTGGGGCGGCGCGCTCGCCTTCGACCGCGCCGCACGCCTCCCGGGTCGCGTCCGTGGCATCGCGTTCACCGAGACGATCGTCAAACCGCTGGTCGGTGACGAATTCCCTTCGGCCGGAAGGGAGTTGTTCACGCTTCTGCGCACCCCCGGCGTGGGCGAGGAGATGATCCTGGAGAATTCGCTGTTCATCGAGGGCTTGCCGGACACGCTCGCCACCCCGCTCGACCCCGCGGACCTGGATGTCTACCGCCGCCCCTTCCCGACCCCGCACAGCCGCCGCCCGGTACTGGCGTGGACCCGCATGATGCCGCTGGACGCCGAACCCGCCGACGTCGTGGCCCGCATCGAACGCTACGACGCCTGGCTGGCCGCCAGCCCCGAAGTCCCCAAGCTGCTGGCCGCATTCGAACCGGGACCGGGCGCGATGACCGACCAGGGAGCCGTCGCCTGGTGCGAGGGACACATCGCGGGCCTGGAGGTCTCCCGCCACGGCCTCGCCGGCCACCACTCCCCGGAGGACCGCCCCGAAGAGCTGGCCTCGGCGATCAACGGCTGGGCCGCCCGCCACGGCCTGGAGCGCACATAGGGACACGCCGGCACGCCACCCCAGCTCAACCGCCTGATCACCCCCCTCGGCAAGATCACCACTACCTGGGATGGGAGCAAGGCCCCGCTGTACGCTGCGACCATGCAGCCGTCCGCATCCTCCTCGTCACCGGGTTCCACGCAGCCGGGCCGTCTCCCCGAAACGGCTGAGCGCGGCCTGCTGACCGAGCGGATCGCGCGCCAGCTGGAACATGAGATCCGCTCCGGTGAGATCGAGGTCGGGGCCAAGCTGCCCTCCGAGCGTGAGCTGGCCACGCAGTTCGGCTCAAGCCGCAATGTCGTGCGGGAGGTGCTGCGGAGGCTGGAAGCGCAGCACCTCATCGAGGTCGCTCCGGGGCGCGGTTCCTTCGTGCGTGAGCAGACCTCGGGCCAGGCCCGGGGGTACGACGCGCTGTATCGTGCGGGCCGGCCCACGGTCCGTCAGCTCATCGAGGCGCGGCTTCCGCTGGAGGTCGAGATGGTGCGGCTGGCGACCCGGCTGGCCACGGACGAGGACATCGCGGTGATGCGGGGCGCGTGCGATGCCCTGGAGTCGGCCACCGACGTCGTCGTCAAGGCGCAGGCGGACATGGAGTTCCATGACGCGATCGCGGTGGCGAGCAAGAATCCCGTACTGCGGATCATGCTGTCGTCGATCAGCGGGATGATGTTCGAGATGATGCTCCGCTCGAACTCGGACCCCTCGATCGGCGAGCCCGGAGTGCCGCATCACCCGGAGATCTTCGAGGCGATCGAGGCGCGTGACGAGGAGCTCGCGGCTTCGCGCATGCGGGAGCACCTCATGCTCGGACTGCGCACTTACGGCGCTGATCTCGATGTGCAGGTGGACATCATGGCGCGCAACCACATCGAGACGCTCCTGGGGCAGGCGGAGGTCCGACGGGCGGGCGGCAGGGCGGGGGAGTAGCCGCCAAGTGCCATCGGGTAGGCCCTGACCTGCAGTTGAGGGCTGCGCGAGGCGAGGCTCGTGGCGGTGGGCGTGACCGCTTCGTTGTGTGGATCTTTCTCTCAGGGGCTGTTGGCGAGCCTCCGCATCCTGCTACGGTCCCGTCAGATTCCAACTGGTCCTACCAGTTGGACCACCCTTGGACCACTCCTGGACCGCGGTGGGAACCACTGCTGGAACCACGGGTCCGGGAACACTCCCAGGACAGAGACGAGGACAACGATGTCCACGAGCAGCCAGCCCTTGAGTCGGCGCTCTTTCGGCAGGTTGGCCGCAGGCGCGGCGGGCGCCATCGGCATGGGCGCATCGGGCGCCTGTGCACCACAGGGCACCAGGCCCTCGGCCCGCAGCCCGCTGCGGATCATGGCGATCAACCATGTGTGGTCGCAGGCGATCAAGCGCCGGACCAAGGAGTTCGAGGAGCGGATCGGGCGCCGGGTCTCGATGACCCTGCTCACCTCCGACCAGCTGTCGAGCAGCTACAACGTCAAGCTCAACGCATCGGGTACCGACGTGGACGTCATGATGGTGCGCGCGCTCCAGGAGCAACTGGTCTTCGCGCACAACGACTGGCTGACCGACCTGACCGACCTGGTCGAGGGCGACAAGGAGTTCGCCTGGGCGGACTTCCAGAAGGCGCCGCGCGATGCGTCCCTGGCGGCGGGCAAGATCCTGAGCGTCCCCGTGGTGACCGAACGCCCCACGCTGTACTACCGCAAGGATCTCGTCGAGGGGCTCGGCGGCCCGCCACGCACCCTGGACGCGCTGATGTCGGCCGCACTCGAACTCACCGAGAAGAAGAAGGGGTTCTACGGATACGTTGGCCGCGGGCAGCGCAGCGGCGCCGTGTCCCAGTGGTCGAGTTTCCTGTACTCGCACGGCGGCGACTTCCTCGTCGACGGCAAGTCCGCCATCGGGAGCCGTCAGGCGCTGGCCGCCTACGATTACTACGGCAAGCTCCTCGGCACAGCGGGACCGCCGGGCGCGACCAACATGAGCCTCGAACAGGCCATGCCGATCTTCGCGCAGGGCAAAGCCGCGTTCTACATAGACGCCGACGCCATCTACAGCAACTTCCTCGACCCGAAGATCGCGACCCCGGCCGTGCGCGAGTCCGTCGGTTTCGCGCCCTTCCCCGCGGGCCCGGCCGGAGCCAAGCCGCACAACATCCCGTCCTGGAGCCTGGGCATCAACAAGTTCTCCCTCCTGCGCGACGACGCCTGGGAGTTCATCAGGTGGGCCGCGGGGCCGAAGATGTCCGCCGCCCTCCAGTCGGACGGCATCCCTGGCGCCCGCCGCTCCGTGTGGTCCGACCGCCGGACCCTCGCCGCCTTCCCGCCGGACCTCGCCGAGGCGATGCGGCTCAACGCCGAACGCGGTCTGGGCTATGACCGGCCGCGGGTCCTCCAGGTCGGCCGGGCCAGGGACATCGTCGGCCGGCCGCTGGTCGCAGCCATCCTCGGCGAGTCCGTACGGCCCGTCGTACGTGACGCCGACGCGGAGTTCGCCGAGTTCCTCGTCCGCGACAACCGCCACAAGGAGTCCTGATGGCCGCCACCGAGGTCTCCGCGCCCCAGGCCGGCACGCGATCGTCGACGCCCCGTCCGGGCGCGCGCCGTACCCGCACCCCCCGCACCTTCGAACAGGCCAACCGGCGGCTGAAGTGGGCGATGCTCGCCCCGGCGCTGCTCTTCGTCGGCCTGATGATCGTCTTCCCGCTGGCCTTCACGCTCGACCTCAGCCTGACCGACGCGTTCGGCGCGGTGAACGCCGACAAGCGCCACATCGGCCTGCGGAACTTCACCGACGCACTGGGCGACACGCGCCGGTTCTGGCCCGCCGCACGCCGCACCCTGGTCTTCACGGTCGGTGCCGTGATCCTGGAGACGGTTCTGGGACTCGCGCTCGCGATGCTCATGCGCAAACCGTTCCGCGGCATGCGCCTGGTCCGCACCGTCCTGATCATTCCGCTGCTCGCCACCCCCGTCGCGATCGGCATCCTGTGGCTGCTGATCCTCGACCCCACCAACGGCATCGCGAACCACCTCCTCGAAGGCCTCGGGCTGCCCCGCCAGGAGTTCCTCGGCTCGGTGAGCCAGTCACTGCCGATGCTGATGCTCATCGACGTATGGCAGTGGACGCCGATGATGACGCTGCTCCTGCTCGCGGGCCTGAGCACGCTCCCCGAGGAGCCCGAGGAAGCGGCACTCGTCGACGGTGCCAACGCCTGGCAGCGCTTCCGCTACGTCGTCCTGCCGATGCTGGGCCCCACGCTCGCCACGGCCTTGGTCCTGCGCGCCGTCGACGCGCTCAAGACCTTCGACATCCTCTACGCGACCAAGGGTGCGGGCGGCGGCTCCGACTTCGAGGTGGAGACGCTCAACGTCTACGCCTACGGCCTCACCTTCGACTACCAGGAGTACGGCCTGGCCGCGGCCGTCCTGGTCCTGTTCACGCTGTTCATCATCGGTGTCGTGGTCGTGCTGCGCCGCCGCGGAGGAGGGAAGAACGCATGAGTACCACCGCCACCCCCGCGCCCCGGCCCCCCGTCGCACGGCAGCCCCGCGGCCGCACGACGCAGCCCCGCGGTCGCCGGAAGTGGACGTGGCTGCGCGGGATAGCCATCACGCTCGTCACGCTGGTCTTCGCGCTGCCGCTCGTGTGGATGTTCGCCGCCGCGTTCAAGACCAACGTGCAGGTGACCGACCCCGGCGTGGGCCTGTGGTTCAAGCCGACCCTCGACAACTTCCGCAGCATCGTGGAGGCCGGACAGATCGTCCGCTCCATGGGCAACTCCCTGCTGGTGGGGGTGGTTTCCACGGTGCTCTCCGCCGTCATCGCCGTGCCCGCGGCGTGGGCCGTCGGCCGGTTCGCCATGCACCGCACCGGCTCCCTCATCCTGGTCGCACGCATCGTTCCCGCGATCTCGCTGCTCGTGCCCTGGTACTACCTGTTCGCGCAGATGGGGCTCGTCGGCTCCTACACCGTCCTCGTGCTCAGCCACATGTTCGTCTCCGTGCCGCTGATCATGTGGATCATGATCAGCTTCTTCGCCGGGCTGCCGGTCGAACTCGAAGAGGCGGCACGCACCGACGGCTTGAGCGCGTTCGGCGCCTTCTGGCGCGTCTCGCTGCCGCTCGCCGCACCCGGCACCGCGACCGCCTCGCTCCTGGCGTTCGTCTTCAGCTGGAACAACTTCATGTTCGCGCTGGTCTTCGCCGACGACCGCACACAGACGGTGCCGGTGACCCTCTTCAACTTCATCTCGTACGCGAGCACCGACTGGGGCGGCCTCATGGCCGCCGCCACCCTCATCACCGTCCCCGTCGTCATCGCCGCTGTCGTCGGACAGAAGTACCTGGTGGCCGGCCTGACTTCGGGCGCCACCAAGGGCTGAGCAAGCCCCACCGCCAGCACCGCCCCACACCGCACCGGAAAGAGCACAGCATGAAGATCGTCGACGCGAAGGTCGTCGTCACCAGCCCCGGCCGCAACTTCGTCACCCTGAAGCTGACGACCGACGACGGCCTCACCGGCCTGGGCGACGCCACCCTCAACGGCCGGGAACTCTCCGTCGTCAGCTACCTCACCGACCACGTCGTACCGCTGCTCACCGGCCGTGACCCGCACCGCATCGAGGACACCTGGCAGTACCTGTACCGAGGCGCCTACTGGCGGCGCGGCCCCGTCACCATGGCCGCGATCGCCGCAGTTGACGTCGCCCTGTGGGACATCAAGGCCAAGGCCGCGGGCCTGCCGCTCTACCAACTCCTCGGCGGCGCGAGCCGCGAACGCATCCGTACCTACGGGCACGCGAACGGCCGTGACATCCCCGAACTCCTCGAATCGGTACGGGCCAGGATCGCCGAGGGCTACCCCGCGGTGCGCATCCAGTCGGGCATCCCCGGCCTGAAGGCCGTGTACGGCGTGCACAGCACCGAGGACGACGGCTCACCCGTCCTGCACCAGCAGGCCCGCCCCCTCGTGGAGGACTGGGACACCGACGCCTACCTGCGCCACACACCCACGGTCTTCGAGGCGGTCCGCGCGGAGTTCGGCACCCAGCTCCCGCTGCTCCACGACGCACACCACCGCCTCACCCCGATCCAGGCCGCCCGGCTCGGCAAGGACCTGGAACCGTACCGGCCGTTCTGGCTGGAGGACTGCACCCCGGCCGAGAACCAGGAGGCACTGCGCCTGGTGCGCAGCCACACCTCGACCCCACTGGCCATCGGGGAGGTCTTCAACACCGTCCACGACTACCAGGCCCTGATCACCGAGCAGTTGATCGACTACGTACGCTCCGCGGTGACCCACTTCGGAGGCGTGACCCCGCTGCGCAAGCTCTTCGACTTCGCCGCGCAGTACCAGATCAAGAGCGCGGTGCACGGCCCCGAGGACATCTCCCCGGTGGGCATGGCGGCGGCCCTGCACCTGGACCTCGCGGTGCACAACTTCGGAATTCAGGAGTACTCGGGCCACACGTCGCTCACCCACGAGGTGTTCCGGCACGCCTACACGTTCAGGGACGGTCACCTGCATCCGGGGGAGGCCCCGGGCATCGGCGTGGAACTGGACGAAGACCTGGCTGCGGCCCACCCCTACGAAGCGGCGTATCTGCCGGTCAACCGACTCCAGGACGGAACCGTCCACGACTGGTGAGCCGAGGCGCGGGGCGGCCACACGGAGGGACGGCGTGGTCAGGCGGGCACGGGGGGAGTGGTGGTGGCCTGGGTGACATCGCCTATCAGCTCGACGACCTCCGGCCCGTAGGCCTGCGAGTCGACGACCCGGAGGAGCTGGCAGAAGGAGGCACCCTTGTACGTGCTCGCCAGCCGCGCGTGGTGACGCGCGAGATAGCGTGCCGCGGCGTGGTTGGCGTTGGAGTGCTGGCCACAGATGAGGAAGATCGGCCGGGCCTCCTGCCCCTCGGTGCGATCCACCACCCGTGCCAGGAGCACGTGTTCGGCCCTGCCCCGCTCCATCCGGTAGACATCACCGCCGATGGCGAAGGCTCCGCAGTCCGGCCCCGACGAGGCAACCGTGTCCATCGTGAAGCCCGGCAGCAGGTTCCGCAGGTGTGCCTCCATCCGGCTGTTCGACACAGGGCCACCCACACAGAACTCGGTCGTCTCGCCCAAGCCCCGCCCCGCCGTGTCGTGCGCGACGATCTGGACGTTCGCCCTGCACTCCTTGATGAGCATGGACAGTTCGAGGAGCGCGAACACATCGTGCCGGGCGACGGCCCAACGAGCGTCCCCAGCCTTGCCGTTGACGACCAGAAGGCACTCGGAGTCCGGAGCGAGGCCGAAGAACCGCTGTTTGCGCACGCGGGCGCGGCGCCACAGGTAGGTGCGGGTGAACCACCCGAGGCCTGCGCTGATCCCGGAAGCCGCTATGCCCAGAAGGATGTTGCGCACGTCGTCGTTCATGTTCAGCAGTCTCCCGCGCGACTGGTCACCGTGAACTCGTAGCTCGGTACGGTCACCGTCCCGGAGCCGCCCGCCACGCCTGGGGGCTCGTAGTCGTCGCCCTTCGACCTGGTGCGCTCAACGTGCACGCACACGGTCGCCTTCGCTCCGGAAGCAGCGACTGTGTAGAGGGCGTCGGATGCCTCATTGGCGGCTGCCGGGGCGGCGTCCACCCCGTGCTGCGGGGCGTCGCCGCCGCCGTGCTCGACGACCTCGTCCTCGATCATCGTCGCGTACTCGTCGTCGAATCCGCTGTCGTCACCGAAGATGTCGCCGAAGCGGGAACTGCCGTCCAATGCCGTCACGGCCTGGCCTGCCGCACCGGTCAGTTCGTCATCGCTCCACTCGACGCTGTCCGAGGCGCCCATCAACTGGACGGTGGTGAACACTCCCAGCCCTGCCATGCCGAGGAGCACGACGCGGCCGACGGTGAAGGCGGCGTCGGGGAGTTCGGGCGCCGACGGATTCAGGGCCTGCCGCACCGCGCGTACGCGGGCCTTCGTGACGCACGCCATGCCGACCAATACCGCAGCCAGCACAAAGCCGAACACAATCATCCCCGTCACCCATGAACTCCCGCCCCCGTGCGCGCCTGTCGACGCGGATCCAAGCAGCCGCGCAATCCGACAGCGCAGCACACTACCCCGGTACGTCCACCGCCGAGCCCGAGCCCGACCCCGATCAATGAGCCGAGGCCCCCAGCGCGATCGCCAGACACAGGCCGACGACCAGTGAATACGCCGCCAAATTGCCCACGTACGCGGATCGGAGGCCGGGAGCACACGTCGGCAGCCGGTAGTAGGAAAGGGTCACGGTAAGGAGGGTTACCCCGATGTACGTGGCGAACCACTGCCAGGAACCTTGCGCGAGCACGGGTCTGGGCCAGCCATCAGCATTGCAGGCGGGGGACCTGGGCTGGTTCTGGCGGTTCGGTGCGCGGGCGACGGCCGCGGCGGTCCGGACGAGGAGCCGGCCCGGCAACTCCCCGAGGCCCGGGACCGATTCCGGGACGCCCAGGGTCTGCCGACGGCGGTCGGCGCTGTCAGCGGACCCTGCGAGCCGCTTCGTACCTGTCACCCGCACCGCACCTGAGTTGCCTCAACGTCCTTACACAGCTGTGTCGTTCGTCGGGATGCGTCGAATGCTGAGGGTGGGGGAGCGGGGGGAGTACGTCGTCCCGCTACTCTGCATGCCGTGATCAACTCAATTGCGGGCCTTGACGATGCTGATGTGGCGACAGCTGCGGCGCGGGCCGGCGCTGAGGCCGTGCACGCCAGGTACGGGCAGCGGCTCACCCGTATCGACAAGGGCGCCGGGGACTTCGCCACCGATGCCGATGTGGCGGCTGAAGAGGCGATCCTTGGCGTCATCCGTGCCGCGCGGCCCGACGATGCGGTGCACGGCGAGGAGGGAGGGCAGCAGGGGGCGGCCGACGCGGTGCGCCAGTGGTTCGTGGACCCTCTGTGCGGCACGCTCAACTACGCCGTCGGCAACATGCTGGTCGCCGTCAACGTGGCCCTGCGCGACGGTCCGGCCGCGGTGGCCGACCCGTTCAGCGGCGAGGTCTTCTGGACCGACGGTGCGACCGCCTGGGTTCGGCGCGACGGGAGCGACACGCGGCTGGCGCCGACGGCTGCCACCCAGTTGGTGGACGTGAACCTGGACCCGCCCTTTCCGAGCGCGCCCGGGTTTCGGGCTGTGGACCTGCTCGCCCACCCCGGGTTCGTCGAGCGGTTCCGGCCACGGGTCGTGTCCACGACGCTGGCCCTGGCATGGGTCGCGGCCGGCAAGCGCGCCGCGTATGTCACCGACGGCGGTGACCTGGCCGAGAGCGTGCACTTCGCCGCCGGCATCACCCTGTGCCGGGCCGCCGGCTGCGTCGTCACCGGAGTCGACGGGGCACCGGTCGAGCACGCGGGCCGTGGGCTCCTGGTGGCCGCGGACGCCGAGACTCACGGGCTGCTGTTGTCGATGATCCGCGGTCGAGGATGACAGAAGCGGATGAGCGCACGGGCGATCTGTCCGGGCGCGTTCTCCGTGGGAATGTGATCCGCGTCCGGGATGCGCACGAGCGTGGTCCGCGGGATCTCCGAGGCGAACCGCTCGGCGTACTCCACCTTCTCGAAGGCGTCGTCCTCGCCCCAGATCAGCAGTTTCGGCGTCGTCGACCGCTTCAGCGCGGGAACGAGATCAAGGGTGTAGCGGCTGTCGGCCGCGCCGGCCAGGGCCATCCAGGAGCGGCGGACCCGCGGGTCGGTCCACGGATCCAGATAGTCCGCGATCCGCTGCTCGGTGGCGGCACCGGCCAGCGCCGCCGTCACCGCCTGTCGTCGGGCGGCGAGAACGTCGTCGGAGGTGGTCCCCGCGGTGATCCCCGTACCCCGGAACCTGGCCACGTGGGGCGCGGGCCAGGAGTCGTAGGTGACCGAGTTGACCAAGGCCAACCCGGACACCTCCAGCCCGTCCTGGACGAGGAGACGCTGCGCGATGGCGCCGCCGATGTCGTGCCCCGCGACGGCGATCGGCCCGGAGATCTTCAGCGCGGACACGAATCGCGCGACCCAGTCCGCCAGGGCAGGGACCGTGGCCGTTTCCAGGGTGAGCTCGCCTCCCGAGCGCCCCAGGCCGGGGAGATCGACCGCGACGGGCCGCAGCCCGGCCTCGGCGAGGCGGTCAAGGACGGGGAGCCAGACCCGGCTCCAGTACGTGCCGTGCAGCAGCAGGACGACCGGGCCGTCCTGCTCCACGGTCAGATAGCTGGCAGCCTCGCCGTCGACCTGGACGTCGGTCCTCAGCACTTTCGTTCCGGTGGATCCACTCATGGGACCACTGTGACCCGGGCCTGCCTCCCGGCCGAGAGTCCAGAAAGACACTCATGGGTACATTCCTGCCATGACCCTCCATCGGCTTCATCGGGTGGCGGCCCTGCTCAACCCGCCCCAGTCGCCCTTCGAACTCGCCTGCGCCGCCGAGGTCTTCGGCGGCGCCCCGCAGGACGTCCCGGCCCGCTACAGCTTTCGGATCTGCGCCGGGCGCCCCGGCCCCCTGCGGACCACCGTCGGCTTCGCGATGCTCGTCGACGGGGGGCTGGAGGCCTTGCAGGAGGCGGACACCGTGGTCGTCCCGGGCTGGCAGCCGCCCGGCGCGCCGGTGCCGCCGGCCGTCACCGAGGCGCTGCGGGCCGCCCACCGGCGAGGGGCGAGGATCGTCGCCATCTGTACGGGGGCGTTCGTCCTCGCTCAGGCCGGGCTGCTCGACGGCCGCCGCGCCACCACGCACTGGCGCAGCACCGCCCAGCTCGCCGCCGCCTTCCCCGAGGTGCAGGTGGACCCGGACGTGCTCTTCGTGGACCACGGCGACGTGGCGACCAGCGCCGGAACCGGTGCGGGCATCGACCTGTGCCTGCATCTGGTGCGTGCCGACCACGGCGCGGCATACGCAGCTCAGATCGCCCGGAACATGGTCCTGCCGCCCCACCGGGAGGGCAGCCAGCTCCAGTACGCCGCACAGCCCGCACCGGCCAGGGCGGACGAATCGTTGGCGCCCCTGCTGGAGTGGGCCACCGCCCGGCTCGACGCCCACCTGACCCTAGATCGCCTCGCCGAACGCGCCGGGCTCTCCAGCCGGACCCTCGCCCGACGGTTCACCGACCAGCTCGGCATCAGTCCGGGACAGTGGCTGCTCGGCAGGCGCCTCGACGCGGCACGGGTTCTGCTGGAGCAGACCGACCTGCCGGTCGAGACCATCGCCACCCGGGTCGGACTGGCCTCGGCGGTCAATCTGCGCCGCCGTTTCCGGTCGCATCTCGGCACCACGCCTGGTGCCTACCGGCGTACGTTCAGTGAAACGTGAGGGTGGTGGCGGACGAGTCGGGGGCCCGGAGGTACTGGAGATCGTGGATCTCCCCGACCCGCATCCGGGTCCCGACCCGCATCCGGGTCCCGGACAGGTCCGGATCGCTGTGCGCGCGGCCGGCATCAACCCGAGCGACTGGAAGAAGCGCGAGGGCCTGATGGACAGTGAGCTCCCGCAGACCATGGGCCACGAGGCGTCGGGCGTCGTCGACGAGCTCGGTGAGGGTGTGGCGGACGTAGCTGTTGGTGATCGCGTGTTCGGCTTCTCCGTCGAGGGGGCGGCCCAGGCCGAGTTGGCGGTGCTGTCCTACTATGCGCCGATCCCGCCGTCGCTCGACTTCCGCGGCGCCGCCGTGCTGCCTGCCGCCATCGAGACGGCCACACGTGCGCTTGACCAGCGCGGCGTCGGAAGCGGCAACACTCTGCTCATCCACGGCGCCTCAGGAGCCGTCGGCAGCGCCGCTGTTCAGCTGGCCGTGGTGCGCGGTGCGCGCGTGATCGGCACCGGCAGTCCGGCAAACCACGATCACCTGCGCTCGCTGGGCGCCGAGCCCGTCGCCTACGGCGAGGGCCTCATCGGCCGCGTCCGCGCGCTCGCGCCCGATGGCGTCGACATGGCGCTCGATGTCGCCGGGAGCGGGGTGCTGCCCGAGCTCATCGAGCTCGCGGGCAGCCCGGAGCACGTCGTCACGATCGCCGACTTCGGCGGCGCGCAAGAGCATGAGGTGACGTTCAGCCGCGGGGATTCCGGGCGTGCGGTCCACGTGCTCGGCGAGATCGGGGAGTTGATCGAGTCCGGGCACTTCTCGCTCCCGGTCGCGCGGGGCTTCCCGCTCGCCGAGATCGCGGAGGCCCACCGCGTCGGCGAGGCCGGTCACGTGCGCGGGAAGCTGGTGCTGCTGGTCGGCTGATGCGGCTCGCTGCTCCTTGCCGCAGGTTGTCTCCGTCTACTCGCTCGCGGCCGAATTCCCCCTCTGCCAAGTGCAAGTGCAAGTGCAAGACCTTCAATGTCCAGTGTGCTGTGGCTGGTGAGATCCGACGGGGCGGCGTCGGTCCGTACGACTCAGGTCTTTTGTCCCGTATCGCGGTTACCTTCGCGACCACGTCGACCCACCGTCGTGATCTAGGTTTGTCGGTATGGTGCAGCTCAGCGAATTCCTTCCCGTAGAGGCGATCCGGCTCGATGTCTCGGCTCCTGACTGGCAGGGGGCGATGCGGGCGGCCGGTGACCTGTTGGTCGCGAACGGCGTCAGTACCGATGCGTACACCCAGGAGATGCTTCGTACGGTAGAGGAGAACGGGCCGTACATCGTCGTCGCGCCGGGTTTCGCGTTCGCACATGCCCGCCCGTCACCTGCTGTACGGCGCACCGGCATGTCATGGGTGCGCCTTGCCGGGCCGGTGCCCTTCCACCACGAGAGCAACGACCCCGTCGGTCTGGTGGTCGCGCTCGCCGCCACCGACGCGACGGCGCACACCGAGGCGATGGGCGCCCTCGCGCGGCTGTTGGCCGACCCTGAGACGGTCCAGGCCCTCGACCGGGCGACTTCCCCCGAGTCGGTACGGCAGATCCTCATGAAGGCCGAGGGGCAGGAGCAGTCGGCCCCGAGCGGCGGAGGCCGGGGCGCCGCGGGGGCGCAGAAGATCCTCACCGTGTGCGGCAACGGCGTGGGGACCAGCCTGTTCCTGAAGTCCACTCTCGACAACGTTCTCGATCGGTGGAAGTGGTCGCGTCATGTGACGACGGAGGCCACCGACACCATCTCCGCCAAGGGCAAGGCCTCCGAGGCGGTTGCCATCCTCACCTCGCGGGAGATAGCCAGGACGCTCGGCGACCTGGGCGTCCCGGTGCGCGTCGTCGAGGACTTCACGAGTGCGAGAGAGGTCGACGCGATACTCCGCGATCTCTACGACATCTGACCGACGCCCGCTGACTGTCCCTGGAAGCACTCATGAACGTACTCGTCGACATAGCCAAGTTCGTCGTCAACGAAATCCTCAGCGTCCCTGCCTACCTCATCGGCATCATCACGGCCGTGGGCCTCATCGCCCTCAAGAAGTCGGTCGGACAGATCGTCGGAGGCGCCATCAAGGCGACACTCGGCTTCCTGCTGATCGGAGCAGGTGCGTCGCTCGTGAGCGCGGCGCTCGCCCCCTTGGGCAAAATGATCACTGGTGCGACCGGGTCGCACGGCGTCATTCCCACCAACGAGGCCATCGTCGGCATCGCGCAGACCGAGTACGGCTCGCGCGTCGCGTGGCTGATGATCCTCGGCTTCTTCGTGAGCCTGCTGCTGGCCCGCTTCACGCCGTTGTCGTACGTGTTCCTGACGGGGCACCACATGCTCTTCATGGCGACCATGCTGACCATGGTCCTCGCCACGGCGGGAGTCACCTCGTGGATCGTGGTGGTCGTCGGCGGCGTCCTGCTCGGCATCCTGCTGGTTGCCATGCCTGCCTTCGCCCACCCCTGGACGAAACGCGTCACCGGCAACAACACCGTCGCCGTCGGCCACTTCGGCACTGCCGGCTACATCGTCGCCGCGGTGACCGGCCAGGCCGTCGGCAAGAAGAGCCGCTCCACGGAGGAGATGAAACTCCCCGAGGGGCTGCGGTTCCTGCGTGACTCCATGGTGGCCACGGCCCTGTCCATGGGCCTGATCTATGTGGTGATGGCCCTCGTCTTCCTGGCCAAGGTGGGCAAGGAAGAGGCGTTCAAGGCCTTCGGCGGTACGGGGGCGACCGGGGTCGGCAACTATCTGATGTCCTCCCTCAGTCAGGGCCTGCAGTTCGGCATCGCGGTCGCGGTGATCCTGTTCGGCGTCCGGACGATCCTGGGCGAACTCGTCCCCGCTTTCCAGGGCATCGCCAAGAAGGTCGTCCCCGGAGCCATTCCGGCCCTGGACGCGCCAATCGTCTTCCCCTACGCGCAGAACGCGGTCCTGGTCGGCTTCATCTGCTCGTTCGCAGGCGGCCTTGTCAGCCTCGGCCTGCTCGCCGGGGTGTTCAACCCGGCGTTCGGCACCGCCCTGGTCCTGCCCGGTCTGGTCCCGCACTTCTTCACCGGAGGCGCCGCGGGGGTCTTCGGCAACGCCACCGGCGGACGCCGCGGAGCCGCGCTCGGAGCCTTCCTCAACGGCGTCCTCATCACGTTCCTGCCCGCGCTCCTGCTCGGCGTCCTGGGGTCCTTCGGCTCGGCCAACACCACGTTCGGCGACTCGGACTTCGGCTGGTTCGGCCTGCTGATGGGCAACGCGGCCAAGGCCGGATCGGTGGGCGGAATCATCCTCATCCTGCTGCTCGGCGCGTTCGTTCTGGTCGCGGCCATCACCTGGCAGAAGAAGGTGGTGGACACGGGGTGGGACCCGGGCGCTGCCCGCGACGTGTTCCTGCCGGCACAGGCCCGCACCGGCGGCGACGATGACGAGACGTCATCTCCCGCAGCCGGGCGCACCTATGCCAAGATCCCGGTCCCGTCCGGCGCGCCGACACCGCCGCCCCCTCCGACCGACTGAGAACCCGCCATGTGCCCCCTGTTCAGGGCGGTACGGCTGTGACAGAACGAAGACGTGGCGGGGGACTGGCTGTAACTCGGTGCGCGATACAAATACTTCAGACCGCACGCACCGCGCTACCCCTGGGGAACACCGTGAAGAACACCCGCCTCACCGCCCTGGCCGCCATCGGCGTCGCCGCCACCCTCTCCCTCACCGCCTGCGGCGGCAGCGACTCCGGCAAGAACTCGTCCTCCAAGGGCTCGTCCTCTTCGTCATCCGACGGCGGCTCGACGTCCTCGGAGGACGGCTCGAAGTCCTCGGACGGCGGCTCGGAGGCCGGCAACGCGCAGTCCGACTCCGGCCAGGACACCAAGACCGACACCGGCGCCGCGAACGGCGCGGCGAAGACCGGCAGCAAGGTCACCTTCTGCAAGACCGAGGACCTGGCCATCAACGCCCAGGACGCCGCGCCTGACGAGACCGCCGGCCGGATCAACATCACCATGATCAACCGCGGCTCGGCCACCTGCTCCGCAACCGGCTTCGCAGGCGTCGACATCAAGGACGCCGACAACACCTCCAACCCCATCGAACGCGGCCAGGCCCAGCCCCGCATCACCACCCTCAAGCCCGGCGACGCCGCCGTCTTCAACCTCGCCTACGACATCGACAACACCGGCAACAGCCTCACTCACCCCACCCACATCCAGGTCACACCCCCCAACGAGACCCACACCGTCGACCTCGAATGGCCCGCAAGCGCAGGCGACATCAAGGGCGCCTACACCGACGTCCAGGTCTACCCCACCCACACCACCAAGTAGACCCAAGCAGTCACAGCCCGCGCCGGTGCCCCAGATCAGTGACCGCCATCAGTCGGCCGTGCTGGTCGTGCACCAGGGTGCGCTGCCACGCCCAGTCGCTGTCCTGGTCCGTTACCTCGGCACGAGTCTCCCGTGCCGAGGACCGGACGGCTGTCGGACGGGCGGGACGCACCTGGGCGTCGAGCAGCCAGGCGTGGACGTCGCGCAGCGTGGTCGGCTCTGGTGGACGGCCGGGCCGCGCGCGGTCCCTCAGCTGCGGCACGGAGGTCAACAGCGCCGACGAGAAGTACGACGTCGAGGTGCGGACCAGGACGGACGTGCCGCGGTAGGCGCGATGACGCAGTACCAAGGTCTGAAGGCCCTCGCCGAGCGCGAGCACCTTGGCGACGTCCGGCGGGACCCGCTCATAGGTGAGCCGGGCCGTCGTGGCCACATCGGGCTTCTGACCGGCGCCGCTCTCGGGGGCGGCGCGCAGTGAGTAGGCGAACGTGCCGCGTTTGCCGGTGTAGATGCGCCGCTGCTCCCGCAGCCTGCGCAGGGCACGCCGCACGGTGTCGCGATGGGCGCCGTACATCTCGCTGAGTTCCCGCTCGGAGGGGAGCCTGATGTCGGCGGGGCCCTGCGCCTCGGTGATCAGGTTCGTGATTCGGTCGGCTATTTCGAGGTACCGCGGCGTGGTGCGGGACTTCCGTTCGTCCATATTTCGAGCTTCGTTGTTTTCCCGGGTCCGAAAGCATGCCGAAAGTCATGGGGATACCCGCCGAAAGTCAGGAATTTCGATCTGAGGGCGTTTGCGTCAGCGCTGCACGTGCGTCCGCTTCATGCGGACCACGCCTCAGTGACCTGCGTCATTCGTGCCCGTCGCTCTGATGTTCAGGGCAGATCCGGGGCCGATCCGTGCGTTCGCGCGACGGGCGGAGAGCCGCGCCACGCGCGCCCCTCCCGGAAAGCGCTGGAGCTCGCCTTGGCCGACGCCTCGGTGTCCGGACTGGTCGCCTGGTACTCACTGATCCACATTCCCGACGACGAGATCAGCTCGGTTCTTGCGCACTTCCGCCGAGTGCTTCGGCCGGGCGGGCCGCTGCTGCTCAGCTTCCACGTCGGCGACGAGTCTCAGTTGAAGACCGCGGGGTACGGCGGGCACCCGATGAAGGTCCCGGCAGCTCTCGCCGCGCGCTGACCCTGGGGATTTCCGGCCTGACCACGCCTCATCGCCGGGTTGTTCAGCCCCACCCCCCTTCCCGTTCACTTGCCCCACCAGGTATCTTGCATCGCATGGAACCAGGTGATTCGACCAAGCAGGCCCGGGCAGCCGCCCAGCTGCGCAAGGGCGTCCTGGAGTACTGCGTACTCGCCCTGATGCGGGACCGCCCCCGCTACGGCGTGGAACTCCTCCACGCCCTCGAGGACTCCGGCGCCCTGGCCACCAGCCAGGGCACGGTCTACCCGCTGCTCTCCCGGCTGCGCCGCGACGACCTGGTCACCACCACCTGGCAGGAGTCCGCCTCCGGCCCACCCCGTCGCTACTACGCGCTCACCGGCAGCGGCCGGGCCGCACTCGACGAGTTCACCCGCGTCTGGCCCGGCTTCCGCAACGCCGTCGACGCCTTCCTGACCACCCCGCAACCCCCCACCGGAGACCCCGCATGAAGACCTCTGCCGACCCCGTTCGCGACTATCTCTCCGCCGTCGAGCGCGAGGCCTCCGCACTCCCCGCCGACCGTCGCCAGGAACTCCTCGCCGACCTCGCCGAACACATAGAGGTGACGCGCGCCGAACGCCCCGATGCCCCGATCGGCGAGGTCCTGGCGGCGCTGGGGGACCCTCGTACGATCGCGGCGACGGCGCTGACCGAGGCGGGGAACGGGTTCACTGCCGGGGCTCCGGCCCGGGGTGATGCCGGTGCACCCGCCCGGCAAGGCAAGGTGCACCCCCTGGTCCCGCTCCTGATGCTCACCCTCTCGATGGCCTTCCTGATGGTCTTCCCCGACAACCCCGGGCCGCTGATCGGTGTCCTGTTCCGCATCATCGGCGCGGTGCTCCTCTGTACCTCGGTGCACTGGACCGCCGTACAGAAGACCAGCGGCGTGCTGCTTGCCGCCGTTCTGCCGAGTGCCATCATCGCGACCTGGAACCTGTCCAGCGGCGGCCCGGATGCCGGTACCCCGGCCCTCCTGGCCAATCTGACGATGCTCGCCCTGATGGTCGGCACGGCAGTATGGCTCTGGCGGGTCCGCCGCGCCTGAGCAGGGTTTCGCTGAGCAGCGCGCGCCCCTACGGTGACCTGATGATGTCGATCAAGAAGTTCCAAGTCACCTTCGACTGCGCCGAACCGGAGCGCCTCGCTCGTTTCTGGTGCGAGGTGTTGGGGTACGTCGTGCCGCCGCCACCGGAGGGGTTCGCTACTTGGGACGACTTCAAGAGCTCGCAGCCACTTGACCAGCAGGACGCGTGGTTTGCGTGCGTCGACCCGTCAGGCGTGGGCCCGCGACTGTACTTTCAGCGCGTCCCCGAGGGGAAGGCCGCCAAGAACCGGCTGCATCTTGACGTGCGCGTCGGCACCGGCCTCGTGGGTGAAGAGCGCCTGGCCGCACTTGAGGCCGAGTGCGCACGCCTGGTCCCGCTCGGGGCGGTACACGTGCAAACGCTGTATGACGGCGACGATTCGTGCATCCCGATGCAGGACATCGAGGGGAACGAGTTCTGTATCGACTGACGCCCAGCTGAGATCCCATCCGAGCCCGATGCCGATCGACGCGCTCCAGGTCTTGATCGACGTTTCGAGCACCGCATAGCGTCAGTGCGGTGGAAACCACGCAACGGTCCGCCTCTCGGGTCATCTGTCTGGACGCTGCCCATCGCGTGCTTCTTATGCACTGGCGTGATCCGTTCGACGGGGCATTCCTCTGGGAGCCACCCGGTGGCGGGATCGAGCCGGGCGAGACGCCGCTGGTGGCAGCGCGGCGCGAACTGGTCGAGGAAACCGGACTCGACCCGGGCGCGGTGCTCGATCGGTATGTGGCCGTCGACCGTGATGTGCAGTGGAACGGTCGGCGTTACATCGGGACGGAGCACTTCTTCGTCGCGCGGTTCACCGACGAGCAACCATCGCTCGTGCGGACCGGCCTGCTCCCCGACGAGCAGGCCAGCCTCGACACGCACGTCTGGATCGCGTGGTCTGACCTGGGCTCGCTGTCAGACCCGGTCGAGCCGCCACAGTTGCTGGCGGTGCTCGGCGCCCTGCTGCCAGACGGCCCGTGGCGCGATCGTGATCGTGATCGTGCATGACGGGCGGGCACAGCGCCTGTCGTACGAGGGCGAGTTGGACGGCGGCCTTCTGGCGATGCCGGGAGCCCCGACCTCCGTACTGCCCCTGGTGATGTGGACCACTCACCGGGTGCTTCGCGCCGGGTATGCGCGATCATGATCCGAATGGACTCTCGTTTCCTTGGCATCACTGAGCTGGCCGAAGCCCCGTCCGTGGCGGTCGTGGTCGACGTCATGCGTGCCTTCACCGTGGCGGCCTGGGCCTTTGCCCAGGGAGCGGAGAAGATCGTCCTTGCTGAGTCGCTGGACGAAGCCCTCGTGCTCAAGGCCCGCCACCCGGATTGGGTGACGCTCAAGGACGGTCCGCCCGCGCCCGGGTTCGACGCCGTCAACTCGCCGGGCCTGCTGAGGTCTGTTGACCTTGCCGGACGGACCGTTGTGCAGAAGACCACGGCAGGCACGGTCGGCGCCCTCGCGGTCAAGGACGCGGCGCTGGTGCTGTGCGCGAGCTTCGTGGTGGCGGAGGCAACGGCTCGGCTCCTGCGGACGCGCAAGAGCGACAGCGTCACGTTCGTGGTCACCGGCGAGGACGGGCGAGCCGATGAGGACCTGGCGTGCGCTCAGTACATCGCTCGGAGGGCCACGGAGGCCGAAACGGATGCTGCCGAGTTCGTCCGCCGGGCTGCCGAGTCGCGCGCCGCCGCCGAGTTGGCAGAGGGTGTGCGTCAAGGCGTCCATCCTGATGACGTCGAACTCTGTCTTGAGCTCGACCGCTTCCCCTTTGCCATGGTGGCGACCTTGGAGGACTCACTCATGGTCCTCCGCCCGTGCGCCGTGCCTTCGTCGACCGACGGTGCCGGGATCTGATCCCTGGTGCCTCGCGGCCGCCGTGTCAGCCGGGCAGTCGGCCAGCGGTCAGCCCGCCTGCAGGCTGAAGGGCGGATAGCTGTCGGTGAGCAGACCGACGTAGGCCTGCACCCGCAGGTTGTAGCGGTAGACGCCTACGACGAAGTCGCGTATCCCCAGCGGATATTCGCCGGTGATGAGCACGGCGAAGAAGCCCACGATCACGGAAGCCATGGCTGCGATGCTCAGCAGGAACAGCACCAGATAGTGCGGGACGGCGAGCAGCCACTTGATCAGGGGCTGCCACCGCGACATCCGCTCCGGGTAGGTGAAGGTGACGACGGTGTGTGGATCGAGACCGTCGTCGCCGGAGGCGGACTGGAAGTCGAAGGGCGGATAGTCCTCACGCAGGAACAGCGCGTAGCTCGCCACGCGCCACTCGTAGCGGAAGGTCATGGCGATCGCGTCGAAGAGCGGACGCGGGATGCGCCGTGTGAACAGCACGGTGAAGAAGGCGATGAAGGTCAGCACCCCGCGCAACAGGCTGAGCACGTAGGCGATCAGCAGTTGCGGAACCGCGAGAAGCCACTGCACGAGTGGCCGCCAGCGAGCTATGTGACGTGTGCCCTTGAGGCCGAGTTGAGTGGGATACGGAGTGGCCAGTGTCATGGTGCCCTCCTTGGACGGCACTGCATGGATGAGCGCGGCGACTGCGCGCCGCCGCATGCGTGACCCGCAGGCGACCTGCCGCCCGGGACGGGCCCTTCGGTCTGCGCCGCTCGGACACCATGATCGGCCCCTTACAACGTAAGCTTACCTCGTAAGTCGTACGCTTACGCCGTAAGCATGTCAAGGCACAGGACGGGAAGGACGCGGATGACCCACCCGGAGCCTGCCCCCCGGCCCCCGCTGACCCGGGATCGGGTACTGCGGACCGCCATCGCCCTCGCCGACGCGAGCGGGATCGATTCGCTCACCATGCGCAAGCTCGGCGTGGAACTCGGCGTCGAGGCAATGTCGTTGTACCGCCACGTGGCGAACAAGGTCGACCTGCTCGACGGCATGATCGACGCCGTTTTCGCCGAGATCGACCTTCCGGCCGACGAGGCGGACTGGCGGACGGCGATGCGCCGCCGGGCCATCTCGGCCCGCACGGTCATGTCCCGCCACCCCTGGGCGACGGGCCTCATGGAGTCGCGGGCCACCCCCGGGCCCGCCACCTTGCGCCACCACGACGGCGTGATCGGAACGCTCCGAGGGGCGGGCTTCTCGACCGAGCTGACCGCCCACGTGGTGTCCGTCCTGGACAGCTACATCTACGGGTTCTCGCTCCAGGAGGCGACTGCCGAGCACCTCCTTCAGCCGGGCTACGACCGCGGCAACGAGTTCCTGTTCGGGCTCGACCTGATCCTCGACGGCCTCGAGCGGTCCCGCCACGGAGCCTGATCCCGCCCCATGCCGGGTAAGGCCGTGCCATGCCGCCTGATCACGGCGGCACCCGGCACGGTCGGGCGAGGTACGCCAGGTTGCCCGGAGCGGGTGGCAGGTGGTGCGTATTGACCGTTCGCGGGTGCAGGAGAAGCGTGACGCTCAGACCACGCACGGGGACGTCCTGTTCTGGCGTCTTCGGCGTCGGCGTGGAACGGAGGCACGAGATGGCCGGAGTTCTCCAAGTCACCGAGCGTGCCGTACTGGACGGGGCGGGACACACGCTGCACCGGTACGGGCGGCTCCACGTCGTCGCCGTGCCCGAGGACGACTCCGCGGTCGGTCAGCCGGGCCCCGAGCCTGACGAGAAGGACGGTCTCACCGAGGCAGAGGCGCTGGGCCTCGCGGCGTTGCGGCTGCGGGAGTCGGACACCTACCGCACGGCCAAGGAGCGGCGGCCACGCGCGGGCGAGACCTGGGACATGCCGGGCTGCGCCACCTCGGAGGGTGCGCTGTCGAGCTCCCGTGGCGTGACCGAGGGTGTCCAGCCTCACTCGACGAACAGTGAGTACCTGGAGGGGAGCGTCGCGGTCGGCATCGTCATCGTGCAGGGGCCGACGGCCGACCTGCAGTTCACCGACGACGAAGTGGTCAAGATCGTGGCCGAGGTACAGGAAGGCCTGGGCTTCTTCGCCGTCACGGCCAACCCGGTCGCGGGCATCAGCTTCGCCTACGACGTCCAGAACGTGGCACTGACCGTCCCCGCGGATCCGGCGGCCGAAGACCTCGAGGCCCTCTGGCGGGATCCGACCATGAAGGCGATCGGCCACAAGGCCGGTGCGGGCGGGGTTCGCACCTACATCGAGGGCCTTCGCGAACGCTTCAGCACCCGCTGGACGTACTGCGGATTCTTCGTCAAGTACCCGATCATCAAAATCGCGTACGCCGCCGTCGCCCGCACGCACGTGGTGATGAACCCCAGCATCGGCTACGGACCGGACAACACCGACACCGTCTTCGCCCACGAGACCGGGCATGTCTTCGGCTGCCCCGACGAGTACGCGGCGGGCCCCTGCGACTGCGGTGGCTCCCACGGGCGGTACGGCCTCGTCAACGGCAACTGCGAGACCTGCGCGGCCGACGGTGGCATCGCATGCCTCATGAAGTCCAACACGTTCGCCCTGTGCCAGTACACCCCCGGCCACTTCGGCTGGGCCCCGAGCCTGTTGCTGCGCAACTACGGCTACAACGCCGGGAGTTACCGGACCGAACGGCACCTGCGATTCCTGGCGCGCGCCACGAGTGACAGGCGGCTCGACATCGTCGGCTTCGCCGAGGACGGCGTGTATCTGTCACCGGGCCAGCCCGGCGGCAGGTTCGAGACGCCTCGACGCGTCGTGACCGACTTCGGCTACGGATCGGGGTGGCGGGTGGAGAAGCACGTCCGCCTCCTGGCCGACGTCACCAACAGGGACGGCGAGGACGTCGTCGGCTTCGGCGACCAGGGCGTCTGGGTGGCACTGTCCAACGGTGACGGGACGTTCCAGGAGGCGAAGTTCGTGCTCGCCGAGCTGGGTTACGGGTCCGGCTGGCGGGTGGAGAAGCACCCTCGCTTCCTGGGCGACATCACCGGTGACGGCTGCGCGGACCTCGTCGGCTTCGGCGATCAAGGGGTATGGACCGCGCGTTCCAACGGCGACGGGACGTTCCAGGAGGCGAAGTTCGTGCTCGCCGAGCTGGGCTACGAGACCGGCTGGCGGGTGGAGAAGCACCCTCGCTTCCTGGCCGACATCACCGGCGACGGCCGCGCGGACCTCGTCGGCTTCGGTGACCAAGGGGTATGGACCGCACTCTCCAACGGTGACGGGACGTTCCAGGAGGCGAAGTTCGTGCTCGCCGACCTCGGCTTCATGTCCGGCTGGCGGGTCGAAAGGCACCCGCGCTTCCTGGCGGACCTCACCCGTGACTCCAAGGCGGACATTGTCGGCTTTGGCGAACACGGAGTGTGGACGGCGATCTCCAACGGCGACGGGAGCTTCCAGAGCCCCAAGTTTGTGATCAACGAGTTCGGCTACGAGACCGGCTGGCGGGTGGAGAAGCACCCACGTTTCCTGGCCGACATCACCGGCGACGGCCAGGCCGACGTCGTGGGGTTCGGCGACGAGGGCGTATGGGTGGCCCGGTCACGCGGCGGCGGTGAGTTCGACACGATGGGTCTGGTCAGGCCGCAGTTCGGATACAGCGCCGGAGGCTGGCGTGTCCCGAAGCACCCCCGCCTCATGGCGGACACCACCGGCGATGGGAAGGCGGACTTCGTCGGCTTCGGTAACGACGGCGTGTTCGTGGCCCGCGCTTGACCGTCCCTACCGCTTCGGCGCCCTAGTGCCGGATTTCTGATCCCATCCCTCCCTCTGGACAACGCCGTCACTCGGTGCTGGGATGCCAACTGCCCCTGTGTCCCACGCTCCAGAGATCTCGCACACCACAGATTTCCAACGTTGCAAAGCGCCACGCACGGCAGCCACTAGCCACCGGCCACCGGCCAACACGGACAACGACGGGACGGTATTCATGACGCAGTTCGGCCGACGCCGCTTCCTCCTGCGCTCCGGCGCGATCACCCTCGGTGCAGCCGGCGGGACGTCCGTCGTCACCGGCCGGGCCGCCGCGCAGGCGGCGACCCCGGCGCGCGGCGGTCTGTACGGCCCCAACGCCGCGCCCCTGGCCCCCACCGCGTTCCAGAGACTTCCCGTCGGCAGTGTCACGGCGCGCGGCTGGCTGCGCGGACAGCTCGACCTCCTTCTCGGCGGTCTGTTCGGGCGGTACGCGGAGATCTCGCACTTCCTCGCGTTCGACGACTCCGGCTGGGTGCACCCGGACAAGGAAGGGTGGGAGGAAGTGACGTACTGGCTGCGCGGATACGTCGACCTCGCCGCCCTCACCGGAGACCGCACCGCCCTGGCGGAGAGCCGCCGGTGGATCGACGCGATCGTCGCCACCCAGGAAGGGGACGGGTTCTTCGGCCCGAGAAGGCTGCGCACCCAGCTGAACGGCGGCCCGGACTTCTGGCCCTACCTGCCGCTCCTTCAGGCGCTGCGCTCGCACGAGGAGTTCACCGGGGACAAGCGGATCGTCCCGTTCCTGCTGCGCTTCATGCGCTTCATGAACGCCCAGGGGCCCGGCGCCTTCGACTCCAGCTGGGTCTCCAAGCGATGGGGCGACGGTCTCGACGTCGCCTTCTGGCTCTACAACCGCACCCAAGAGGGCTTCCTGCTCGAACTCGCCGACAAGATGCACACCCACGGCGTGAACTGGGCCGACGGCGTGGCCGACTGGCACAACGTCAATGTGGCGCAGGGCTTCCGCGAGCCCGCCCAGTACGCGCTGCGCTCCGGCAAAGCGGCCCACACCCGGGCGACCTACCGCAACTACGCGACCGCGATCGGGACGTACGGACAGTTCCCCGGAGGCGGCTTCGCGGGCGACGAGAACGCCCGCCCCGGCTTCGGCGACCCCCGCCAGGGCTTCGAGACCTGCGGGACCGTCGAGTTCATGGCCAGTCACGAACTGCTCACCCGCATCACCGGCGACGCGGTCTGGGCCGACCTGTGCGAAGAGCTGGCCTTCAACATGCTGCCCGCAGCCACCGACCCCGCCGGATCGGGCATCCACTACGTCACCAGCGCCAACAGCGTCGACCTGGACAACACCCGCAAGACGCAAGGGCAGTTCCAGAACGGATTCGCGATGCAGGCCTTCCAGCCCGGCGTCGACCAGTACCGCTGCTGCCCCCACAACTACGGCATGGGCTGGCCTTACTTCACCGAGGAGCTGTGGCTCGCGACTCCGGACCGCGGCCTGGCGGCGGCGATGTACGCGCCGTGCCGGGTCACGGCCAAGGTCGGCGACGGCACCTCCGTCACGATCACCGAAGCCACCGACTACCCCTTCAAGGAGACCATCACCCTCACTCTGGACGTGGACAAGCCGGTGCGCTTCCCGCTCCGCCTGCGCATACCCGGCTGGTGCGAAAGGCCCGAGCTCTCCGTCAACGGCCGTCGGCTGCGCGCCCCGGACGGACCGGCTTTCGCCGAGGTCGAGCGGACCTGGCGCAAGGGGGATCGCGTCACGTTGCGGCTGCCGCAGACCACCACCGTGCGCACCTGGAGGAGCGGAGCGGTGAGCGTCGACCGCGGCCCCCTGACGTACTCCCTGCGGATCGGGGAGTCGTACGAGCGGTATGCGGGCACGGACGCCTTCCCGCACCAGGCCGTGCACGCGACCACCCCGTGGAACTACGCGCTCGCCCCCGACCCGGGCGACGACCTCTCCTTCACCGCCGACCCCGGACCCCTGACGGGCGACCCGTTCACGCACGAGGGCGTCCCGGTCCGCATCCGTGCCCGCGCCCGGCGCCTGGAGGAATGGGTCGCGGACGACGAGCACGTGGTGGCGCCCCTCCAGCAGGGCCCCGCCCGTGCCACGGGCGCGCAAGAAGAAGTGACCCTGATCCCGATGGGCGCGGCACGACTGCGCGTCACCGCGTTCCCCACGGCGACCCCCGACGGCCGCCCCTGGACGCCCGAGCCGCCCTACCGCCGGATCGAGAACCGGCACAGCGGCAAGGTCCTCGCTGTCGACGGCATGTCCCTGGACGACGGCGGCCGCGTGGTGCAGTTCGACAACTCCGGTACCGGCGACCACGCGTGGCAGCTCATCGACCGGGGCGAGGGCCGGTACACACTGCGCAACGGGTACAGCGGCAAGGTGCTCGGCATCGAAGGAGCGTCAACGGCCGACTCGGCCCGGTCGGTCCAGTTCACCGACAGCGGAGCCGCGCACCTGCGCTGGGAAAAGGTCGACAAGGGCGACGGCTGGTTCCTGCTCCGCAACCGGCACAGCGGGAAGGTCCTCGGCGTCGACGGCATGTCGACGGCCAACAGCGCGCAGGTCGTGCAGTTCGAGGACAACGGAACGGCCGACCATCTGTGGCGGCTGGCCTGACCCCCGTCCATGACGTCGGGGCGCGCGGTCCGGGAATCCCCGGACCGCGCGCCCCGACGGAGCAATCAGTACTGCTGGGTCTCGACGAAACCGGCGTCCGCGTCGTCGTCGGCGGCGAGGGTGTCGACGGCGGCGACCGGGTCGAAGCCGGGCGGGCTGTCCCTGAGCGCGAGGCCCATCCCGTGGAGCTTCATCTTGATCTCGTCGATCGACTTCGCACCGAAGTTGCGGATGTCGAGCAGGTCCGCCTCGGAGCGGGCCACGAGCTCACCCACGGAGTGGATGCCCTCGCGCTTGAGGCAGTTGTACGACCGGACGGTGAGGTCCAGGTCCTCGATCGGCAGCACCAGGTCGGCGGCCAGGGCCGCGTCCGTCGGCGAGGGGCCCATGTCGATGCCCTCGGCGTCGATGTTGAGCTCGCGCGCCAGACCGAACAGCTCGACCAGGGTCTTGCCCGCGGACGCCATGGCGTCACGCGGCCGCATGGCCTGCTTGGTCTCGACGTCGACGATCAGCTTGTCGAAGTCGGTGCGCTGCTCGACACGCGTGGCCTCGACCTTGTACGTGACCTTGAGCACCGGCGAGTAGATGGAGTCGACCGGAATACGGCCGATCTCCTGGCCCACCTGCTTGTTCTGGACGGCCGAGACGTAGCCGCGACCGCGCTCGACGGTCAGCTCCATCTCCAGCTTGCCCTTGCCGTTGAGCGTGGCGAGAACCAGGTCGGGGTTGTGCACCTCGACACCGGCCGGCGGCGCGATGTCCGCGGCGGTGACCAGACCGGGACCCTGCTTGCGCAGGTACATCACGACGGGCTCATCGTGCTCGCTGGAGACGACCAGCTGCTTGATGTTGAGGATGAGGTCGGTGACGTCCTCCTTGACGCCCGGCACGGTGGTGAACTCGTGCAGGACACCGTCGATGCGGATGGACGTGACGGCCGCACCCGGGATCGAGGAGAGCAGAGTCCGCCGCATGGAGTTGCCGAGGGTGTAACCGAAGCCCGGCTCCAGCGGCTCGATCACGAACCGGGAGCGGAATTCGTCGACGACCTCTTCGGTCAACGAGGGACGCTGAGCGATCAGCATGAAGTACTTCCTCCAGTGGTTAGCGCCCGCTATTTGACGCCGTAGACACTGCGAAGCGTAACGGTCCAGAGGACCTCTCCTGGTGATCGGGGTTCAGAAGCTGCGTGTCAGAACCGCTGATCTGCGACATTGAGGGCCGCAGCGAGCGGCCGGAAGGCGCGTCCACATGGTGCAATTCGGGTGCCCGGCAGGACCGTCGCAGCGGCGCTCACCAGCTGATTCCGGCCGCCACCGGCAAGTGGTCGCTGCCGGTGTCCGGCAGTACCCACGCGCTCTCCGGCTGCACACCGCGGACCAGGATCTGGTCGATGCGCACCACCGGGAACTTCGCCGGCCAGCTGAAGCCGAAGCCACTCCCGGCCACCTCCTGGGCCGAGCGCAGCTGCGAGGTGATGCCGGCGAACGCGCGGTCGTCCGTCGAGCCGTTCAGGTCGCCGAGCAGCACCACCCGCTCGTTCCGCTCGGCGGCGACGGCCGTGCCGAGCGCCTGCGCGCCGCGGTCCCGCGAGTCCGTCCAGAAGCCCGCGCTGGGATTCACCCGTGCGGACCCCAGGTGGGCCACGTACACCGCCAGCGGACCCTGGTCCGTGGCCACCGTCGTGCGCAGCGCCCGGTTGTACGCCAGCTTGACCTCGGCCGGTTTGGCGTCCCCCAGCGGCCCGACGTCCTGCTTGATGTCAACCGGCCGGGTGTTCGACAGCGGCAGCTTGCTCCACAGGCCGACCGTGCCCTGGACCGTGTGGTGGGGGTACGCCTCGGCCAGTTCCTTCTCGTACTGCGGCTTCGCCTGCGGAGTGATCTCCTCCAGGGCCAGTACGTCCGCGCGGGATGCGGCCAGGTCGCGGGCGGTGCCGGCCGGGTCGGAGTTGTCGGCGCCGACGTTGTGGCTGACCACGGTGAGATCGCCGCCCGGGTGGGACTTGTCGGCGAGCAGCCCTCCGAAGAGGTTCAGCCATACGATGACCGGCAGCAGCAGCGCGGCCACCGCGGAAGCGGAGCGGCGCCACAGAGCCCCGGCCAGCAGCATCGGGATGAACAGGCCGAACCACGGCAGGACGGTCTCCGTCAGGCTGCCGAGATTCCCGATCCGGTTCGGGATCCTCGCGTGCAGCAGCATGACCAGGCCGAGCAGCAGCGCAAGGGCCGCGAGCACCAGGCCACGTTTCCAGGGCCCAGGCCGGGAGGCGCTGCGGATCGCCCTGTGGATGCGCGTGTGCCCGGCACCGGGAGCGGGATCCGGGCGGATGTGCGCGCTCCGGTCACCGGAGCCGGTATCCCGGCGGCCGGAGCCGCTCCGTCCCGTCTGCTCCGTGTCCACCCGCGCCGTGTCCACGTGCTCCGTCTCCGCCTCTGCCATCGTCTGTCCTCGCTCACTGCCGGTCACTGCTGCGTCCTCGGGTCCTCGGTGGGGTCGGCATACATGCGCGGGCAGCCATGAGCGATCGCCTCGGTGCGCAGTTCGTAGTGCCAGGGTTCGTTCTTGTAGATCCGGCAGAGCCCGTAATCGGCGCCGTGTTCGGAGAGCCACGCCGTGGCATCGGATGGGCCGATGTCGACCGCCTTCCCCGACACGTGCGGAGACGTCGCCGCGGTGGCCACCCACCGGGCGGCCTCGTGTTCGGACCCGTACTCGGCGACCGCCTTGCGAAGCAGCTGATTCTGGTATGCCGGGGAACGCCAGCCGCTGTTGACGTTGAACTCGACTCCGTCGTCCGCAGCGGGCGTCGCGGCCTGTCGGAGGGCCTTGAGCAGACCTGGATCGAGCTTGGCCACGGCCGGCATCGCGTCGTCGAAGACCGTCACGCCGTCGGGGACGACACCGTCGGCCTGACCTACCGTGCCGCGGGGCTCACCGCGGTGGGAATCCGCCGGTGAAGCGGCCGGAGCGGGCAGGGAGGCCGAGGGGGAGGAGGAGAGCGAGGGCTTCGGCAGCCAGTGCCCGAGGGCTGCGGTGATCACTCCTATGGCGACTGTCAGGCCGACGACAATGAGCCATCGAATCCGGCGGCTCGTTGTTCGTGCTGGGATGCGAGTCATACCGCCAGTCAAGGCAGCGCGACGTTGCCGGCACGTATCCGGTTTTCGATACGCCGACGATATGTGCCGACTCGTAGCATCAAGGGCATGCGTGTGCTGATCGTCGAGGACGAGCCCTATCTGGCAGAGGCCATCCGCGACGGCCTGCGCCTGGAGGCGATCGCGGCTGACATCGCGGGTGACGGCGACACCGCTCTCGAACTGCTGAGCGTCAACACGTACGACATCGCCGTCCTCGACCGCGACATCCCAGGACCGTCCGGTGACGAGATCGCCAAACGCATCGTCGCCTCCGGCAACGGCATGCCGATCCTCATGCTCACCGCGGCCGACCGTCTCGACGACAAGGCCTCCGGGTTCGAACTCGGCGCCGACGACTACCTCACGAAGCCGTTCGAACTCCAAGAACTCGTGCTCCGGCTCAGAGCACTTGACCGCAGGCGCGCCCACAACAGGCCTCCCGTGCGAGAGATCGCAGGTCTGCGCCTTGACCCGTTCCGCAGAGAGGTCTATCGCGACGGCCGCTACGTCGCGCTGACCAGGAAGCAGTTCGCCGTGCTCGAAGTCCTCGTCGCTGCCGAAGGCGGTGTCGTCAGCGCGGAAGATCTCCTGGAACGCGCGTGGGACGAGAACGCCGACCCGTTCACCAACGCCGTGCGCATCACCGTCTCGGCACTGCGCAAACGGCTCGGCGAACCCTGGATCATCGCCACCGTGCCAGGCGTCGGCTACCGCATCGACGCCCAGCCGGCGTCCGGACATGGGGGAGGCGGGCGTGGATAGGTCACCCGGGCTGAGCGTCCGCCTCAAACTCACCCTCAGCTACGCCGGCTTCCTCATGCTGGCCGGCGGACTGCTGCTCGGGGCGGTGTGGGTGTTCCTCCTCCGCTACGTCCCCGACCGTGCGATGCTCAAGAACGCCGATGACAACGACATGGGTGGCGTCTTTCCCGTCCGGTCCGTCCTCCTGGGTGTCTTCGCTCCGAGGGCAGCAGTGGTATTGGCATTCCTGCTGGTGTTCGGCCTCGTGGGAGGGTGGATCCTCGCCGGCCGCATGCTGGCTCCCCTGATCCGCATCACGGACGCGACCCGCATGGCCACGAACGGCTCACTGTCCCACCGGATCCAACTGCCGGGCCGCAAGGACGAGTTCCGCGAACTCGCAGACGCCTTCGACACCATGCTCGTACGGCTCGAAGCGCACGTCGCCGAACAGCAGAGATTCGCGGCCAACGCCTCTCACGAACTGCGCACCCCGCTGGCGATCACGAAGACACTCCTCGAGGCGGCCCGCAACGATCCTCACCGCGACACCGACCAGCTCGTCGACCGCCTCCACGCCGTCAACACCCGAGCGATCGACCTCACCGAGGCACTGCTCCTGTTCAGCCGTGCCAACCAGCGGTCCTTCACCCGAGAGCCGGTCGACCTGTCCCTCCTGGCGGAAGAAGCCACCGAAACGCTCCTCCCTCTCGCGGAGAAGCACGGCGTCACCATCGAGACCGGCGGCGACATCACCCCCACCATCGGATCGCAGGCGCTCCTGCTGCAGCTGACCACGAACCTCGTGCACAACGCGATCGTCCACAACCTGCCTGACCAGGGCAGTGTCCGGGTCACTACGAGCCTTCGCCCCAAGACGGTGCTCCTCACGGTCGAGAACACCGGCGAGAAGCTCACCCCGGAGCTTGCCTCGACACTCACCGACCCGTTCCAGCGCGGCACCGAACGCGTGCACGCCGACCACGCAGGCGTCGGTCTCGGCCTGGCGATCGTCAAGACGATCACCCATGCGCACGACGGAAGACTCACCCTCACCCCGCGCACCGCCGGCGGGATCCGCGTCACCGTGGAACTCCCCGCGACAGCCCCGTAGGCCCCTAGGCCGAGAGGCGAGCGTGGTCGTCTAGGGCAGCAAGGGCATCGCGCCGCCGTTGAGCAGATCGGCGCCCAAGGGGGTGAGGATGTGCCGCACCCGTTGACGCTCCCGCATGCTGGCGATCAGTCCGGCCTGGCGCAGCACCGCCGCGTGTTCGCTGGCCGATGACAGCGATACGCCGGCGTGGCGAGCCAGCTCGGTGGTGGTGCGGGGTTGGTGGAGCGTCTGCAGCACTGCGGCACGGGTGTGCCCCAGCAGGGGCGCCAGCCTGGAGTCCGCCGTGGCCGCCTGCTCCGGAACGGGGGAGCAGGCGGGGTAGACCAGCACGGGCAGCAACTGCTCGTCCAGGAGGGCGACCGGCGTACGGCGACAGAAGTACGACGGGACGAGCAGCAGTCCGCGCCCGCCCAAGTGCACGTCCCTGTCCACCGGGTAGTCGGCGGCCAGCACCGAGGAGTCCCAGCGCAGCATGGGCGCGAAGGTGTGCAGCATCGCTTCCGTCCCGCCGCGGCACTGCACTCCGGTGCGGTGCTGCCGGTCGGCCTCCACACGGCCGGCGACCCCGGACCACAGGGGCTGAAGGACGCACCTGTTGTACCGGTGCAGGGCTCTGCCCAGCCAGTGCAGGGTGTCCACTTCGCCGTCGGCGAGGGACCGGGTCCAGGCGGGCAGCGCGTGGTGCTGCGCCAGCAGGGAGAGTTCCTCGCGCATGCGGCGCCGGGGTGTGGACAGGACGGCGTCGATGCCGCTGTCGAGCCCGTCCAACGCCGCCGCGGGGGTGAGGAAGTCCGGAAAGTATCCGCGGGCGGGCATCAGCGGGGTCAGCGCGCGCAGTATCTGCTGCTGCGGGTGGGACGGCGTCCGTCCGCCGAGGATCGCGCGGGCGTTCCTTCTGCCTTCCTGGAGTTGGTGCATGCTCAGGACGATTTCCCACAGTGGGTCGGGCCTCTCGGCGACCCGGGTCCGGGACAGATCGCCCCTGGTGAAGTGCATACGCAGCACGGTTTCCCCCGATGGTCCGCTACGGCGTTGTCCTGCCTGCACAGGTCTTCGCGTTTCTCGGTGGCCGACCTCTCACGGGACGGCCCGAAACGCCGGGGCAGGCAGGCGCTGCCCAGGCGCTCGGGTCTTCCGGCGCTGGTCAGGGCGCCGGAATCGCCTGGTGCACGGGCAGTTGTCTACAGGCTAGAAGTCATCGGACCCGGGGACCAACGTGCACGGTGCTCAACTCCGGGCTCGGGTTGTGCACGGTGCTCAGATGGCCTGGGTGGCCCGGCCCGCGGCGATGTGCAGCGCGTGGACGACGTGGTGGGTGCCGGTGCCGGTGGTCAGGAGATCCAGGCCCAGAGCGGCCTCTGCGGTGCGCAGGTGCGCCCGGACCGTGTTGCGGCTGATGCCCATGCGGTGGGCGGTCTGCTGCGCATCCGCATTGGCGTCGATCCAGGCCTGGAGCGTGCGGCGGTGGCGGGGTTGCAGGGGGCGCAGCACCGTCTGGGCCCAGGCGGCGGCGGGCTCGGTGCTCAGCAACTCCTCCAGGGCAGGGGGCACGTGGTGGCCATCGGGTTCGGGACCGGAGCCAGAGCCGACGAGCGCGAGGGCCAGGTGGACGGCAGCGCGGCAGCGGACGTCGGCGAGGTCCTGACCGAGGGCTTGTTGTGCACGCCTGAGGTGGGCGGTGACGGTGTTGCGGCTGAGGCCCAGCAGACGGGCCACGCCGGAGCGGGGCATGCTCGTCGCAAGCCGGGTGATGTCGGCACTGGTCTTGGGGGCGGCGTCCAGCGGCCGCAGAAACGCCCGGGCCCAGGCGAGGGCGGGCTGAACGGGGAGGAGGCCTGCCAACGACGTCTGGCCCTGATGGAAGGCGACACGGCCGGCCGTGGTGCGGGCACCGGCCAGCGCATGGGCGGCCTGGCTGTAGGCCTCCGCCGTGGCGTGCAGGGGCTGTACGCCACTGATGCCCAGCGCATAGCGCGGATTGTCGCGCACCAGACGACGCAGCGTCTCAGCCAGCCCGGGCGCCGGGCCGTGGCTGACGCCGTCACGAGCGCGGTTGGTCTCGTCGTCCTCGGCGATGAGACAGATCAGATGCTCTTTGAATACGGGGCAGTGCACTATCAGCGCCGACCCGTGATAGCCGGAAGGATCCTGATGGGCCTGTGCGATCCGGTCACGGTCGGCCGACGGGCAGCGCAGCAGGTGAATCCGCAGCCGATCGGCGTCCAGGAGCGGGGGAACGACACCGGTCGTCATCCGCCGGGCGAGCAGCGGACCTCCGGCCAACAGCCCGTGCAGCACGGCGAATCGCAATTGGCGTGCCTTGTCGTCGTAGACCCGCCGCGTTTCCTGTCCGGCCTCGGCGCGGCGCAGCAGGGCCAGCACGCTGCCGGTGTGCGAGGTCAGCGCGACGGTCTGGGCGGTCGGCTGCGACCCGGCGGCCACCACCAGCACCGGGCGCGGTCCGTGCGGTCCAAGCGCTTCGCAGCGCACGTGCAGCCCTTGAGTCTGGGTCGCAGCCGCGGCCAACTGCCCTCCGCACAGGCGCGCGAGCAGCCCGGCGAGCTCGGACAGCACCTCCTGAGGAAAGGCTGCCGTGGACGCCTCCACCGTGCCCGCGTCCTGCGCGACCACCGCGGCGTGGACGCCGGTCTGCCGGTGCAACCAGTCGAGCATCCTGCAGACGTCCGGCCCGGCCTCGCAGGATGCCTGACGCCGCACCTCACGCAGAAGCCCACCCAACTGGGCTTCCAGCAACTGCTCCCCGTTGTCCCGCACGGCTCTGCGCCCCCTGCCGACAGCCAGATTCTCCCCGCACCAGCCTGCCCGAATTCGCCGTGCCTGGCAGCCAACTACCCAGCCGCCCTCTGTCGCGGCTGCGCGTGGAGCCATATCCTTCTCTCAGGCGAAGGATTCACGTGCTGTCGCTGACCGCGTGCTTCCATCAGGCTCCCAGCCCCCGAGCCGGAACAACACAGAGGCCCGGCTGGAGCCGTATCACCGACAACACGGCTCCAGCCTCCGCCCGCCCGGCGTGTGGGGGTACATCCCGCATCCCCCAACTCCGGGAGGGCCCTTGTGGGGATGCGGTGGTGGGGAGCACCGCATCCCCACGCTTGGGGATGCCTCACGCCGACGCTGCCCCGCGGCCGGCTTCATCCTGCCGCCGCGCAGGCCTGTTCCGTGGACGGGTAGAGGTTGAGGATCTGGTCGGCGCCGGTGATCCGGAGCATGCGCAGCAGTTGGGGCGGCGGAGCGGCGATGCGCAGCGTGGTGGCCTGATGGATGAGGAGCAGCAGGTTCAATGCGGAGGAGTCCGCGAAGCTCACTGCGCCGGTGTCCAGGATGAGCACCGGGAGTGCGGCGGCCGCCCTCTCCATGGCTTCGCGCACCGGGGGCATGGAGTCCATGTCGAGGTCCCCTCGGACGACGACGACCCAACTGCCCTCCCTCGTGTACTGCTCCACGACGCACTTGGGGCGGCTGAGGCCCTCGGGCATGGGGCTACTCCTGACATGCGGGGTCTGGACACGCGCTCATTGTTGCTACCACCAATGCTCAATGTCTAATCCGGCCAGGATAGATTTCTGCATACTGGCCGATGAGGTAATCGACTCCTGTCGGGTTAGAGGAGTGCTGGGTGGGGCGCGAGGGGGTAGGAAGGCCGGCAAGCAAGGTGCACGTTCGGTGCGGGCGCGCAGAGCCACGTTCGTAAGTCCCGCGTCGACGAAGTCCGTTACCGCCTCCAGGGGAGTAGCCTCAAAGTATCGAGAGTCTTTCGCGCACCGGCTTCCACGTCGGTGTCGTTCTCGGCGAGTGACGACACCGAGCCGGGCCCACGGGCCAGCGGTCCGGAGACAGGTTCGCGCAATGCCCGCGACCACCGACCGACCCACCCTGCGGATCGTGCCCTTCAGGGTTCCGACCGCCCGCCTCGCGCTGAAACCCGTGAGCCCCGCCCGAGGGCTTCTGGACGGCGCCTGGTGGCCTCGCTCCCGGGACTTGGCGCAGGAGCTCTCCACTCTGGCCGACGTGCTGGATCCCTTGTGGGGGCGGATCACTCGCATCGCCGTCAACCCTATGTACTGGCCGGTCATCCCGCGGGAAGTGCCCGTCAACGGCCATGTGGTGAAGGTGGGTTGGTTCACGACGGAGTTGGACCCCCACAAGATCATGCTCCTGTCCTACACCGCGGGCCGATGGGACCTGCTGGTGATACCGCCCGAGTCCAGCGCCCCGGCAGCAGCCCGCCTGATGGCCGCCGCGAGCGAGAGCGCCGGGCCTCCTGTGACCGCGAGTACGCTCATGGCAGCGGAACAGGTCCTCCACGGCAGCTCAGAGGCCGGCCGGGAGCCGGATGCCAAAGAGGACTGGGAGTACGGCGGTGGCGGCACCCCGTTGGCACTGGTCGCTGTGGCTCTGCCGAGCCATCTGACCAGGGAGATGTGAGCGCCGTGCTCACAGGCTTGGCCTTCAGCGTCCTGCTGATCCTGATCGTTGCCGCGACACGGGCCGGGCAGGCCGCAGGGCAGCCACCCACCCACCGCCCCCTCCACGGAGCCCGCCGCGGTCCGGCCGTGGCGCGCAAGCGTGACGGCGGCCGGGGGCGTTCGCGCCCCTGGCGCCGGAACACGCATCGTCGTCGCCACTGATCCGGCAGCGGACGGACGCCGACTCCCCGCGCGCTTCGGGGGAGTGAGGGCTGCAGTGCGGTGGCCATGAGAGCTCTTGCGGACTGCTGTGCGGAGGGGCGGGTGGATTCACAGCCGACGGGAGGCGACGCGATCGGGGGTCGGCCAGCGCACGTCGTGCACCCAGCCGAGGCGCTCGAGGAGACGGATGACGGCGGCCGAGGGGTCGAGCTGGCCGCGGTCGACGCCGTGGCGCGCGCTGGTGGGGTCGGCATGGTGGAGGTTGTGCCAGCTCTCGCCGAAGGAGAGCAGGGCCAGCGGCCACAGATTGGTGGCCCGGTCATGGCGCCGGGTGCGGAACGGCCGGTCCCCGATCACGTGGCACAGGGAGTTCACGCTCCAGGTGACGTGGTGGAGCAGCGCGATGCGCACAAGTCCCGCCCACAGCAAGGCGGTCAGGGCGTGGACCAAGGTGCCGCCGATGGCCCAGCCCACCGCGAACGGCAGTGCCAGGGTGAGGATGCACAGGGCGGGAAAGGCGCGCGAGACAGCGCGGATGTCGCGATCCGCGAGCAGGTCAGGGGCGTAATGTTCGGCGGGCGTGGCGTCGTTGCGGAACAGCCAGCCGATGTGCGCGTGCAGCAGACCGCGCAGTTGGCCGCGCAGGTGCGTGCCGTAGCGGTAGGGGGAGTGCGGATCTCCCGGCCGGTCCGTGAAGGCGTGGTGGCGGCGGTGGGTCGCGACCCAGCCGATGACGTCCCCCTGGAAGCTCATCGACCCGGCCACCGCGAGCGCGATGCGTACCGGCCGGACGGCACGGTATCCGCCGTGGGTCAGGCCGCGATGGAAGCCGACCGTGACGCCGAAGCCCGTGACCATGTAGAGGACGAGGGCGAGCAGGACGTCAGCGGGATGGATGAGGCTGCCCCACAGCAGCCAGACGGCCAGGCCCAGCGCCAGGAAGGGAGCAACGACGATCACCGTCGTCACGATCACGTACAGCCGCTCGCCCCTGCTGCGCGGGGCGGTCGGCTCTTCCGCGGAGAAGGGCCCCGCTCCGTCGTATTCCTGTTCCTGAGAGGGCTGGACGGCGTCCGACGGTGCGCTCGTTGGACCGGCATGGGCCGCGGACGTGGTGGAACTGGCCGGCATGGGGAACTCCTTGACCTCGGTGCGATGGCGCGGCCGGGGTCACGGGCTGCTCCTGCGCGGCTGTTGGCGTGCGGCGAAGGGACGTTCAGGGCGTGTTGTTCGGATGCGTACGACGCTTCGGCCGCCGGCTGATCCTGATCCGGGGACGGAAGGGCTGGGAGCGAGCGCCATGGAACCGCGGGGCCTGGCCCGGCCTGAGCACCGGCGTACGAGAGGCCCCCGCTGCACCCAGCGTACTCCTGGGTGCCCGAGTGAGGCCGCGCTGCGCCTGTGCGACCGTGCCCGCCTCCGGTGTGGGGGAGGCGGGCACGGCGTGGGGCCAGGTCTCGCACGGTCAGGACTGAGTCGAGTCCGGCCTGACCAGGGGCAGGTCAGGTGGTGCGTGCCACCTTCACCGTGAGGTTGTAGTCACCCTTGCCATCGGTGAAGCGTCGGACGACGTCGTACGATTTTCCGGCGGTCGGCAGTTGCTTCGCCACCGCTTGGCTGGTGAAGACGAGGACGTTGTCCGCGACGTGGTCATCCTCCATGAAGCCGATGAGCCACTGGATCATGGCGCCGACTCCCGCCACCACGGCCGCTACCCAGGCCGCCACGACGGTGGCGCCGAGAACGGCCGGTGAACTTGGAGGCCTTGATGGTGAACCGCGCAGAGGCCGCCGAGGTGGAGGGGGAGCCGCCTTGCTCCGCGCCCGCCTGTTGCACGCCACCTTCGGGCGCGGTGGCCGACGGGATCGCGTGGGCCGACTTGATGATCTCGGGGACGTCGCGCTTCAGCTCGGCCATGGTGTAGTTCTGCTTGACGTCTAGCTGCGCGAACCTGCTCGAGAACATCTCGCTGCGCAGTGACTGCGGGAGTTTCCTGTCGAGCTTCCCGTGCGCTTTGATCTCCTGGTCGGTGTAGCCGTTCTTGCGGAAGGCCGACACGATGGCCTGTTCCAGGTCGGTCAGTTTGGTGCCTTCGGCGTGCTTCGCGAAGCTGTGCAGGACGATGGCCAGGAACCAGGTGCGGTCCTTGTGGGCCACGAACTTCAGGCGCAGAGCCGCCCCCCTGCCCTGGTTCTGCACGAGTTCGTCGAACACGACGTCCAGCGGTCGAGCTGCCATTAGGCGGCGAGGGTGGTGAAGCGGAATCCCCGGTCGAGGAGACGGGGCAGGTAGGCCTTGAGGGCTTCGATGGTTTGGGTGCGGTTGGCGCGGCCCTCGTACTCGGGGTACGTGTGCCGGCTCAGGACGCCGTCGTGGTGAAGGACGACGGCCCCTGTTCTGGCCTGGTCCAGGACAGTTGCAGAGATGTGCGCCGCGCCTGGGTTGGACCAGTCGCGCGGATCGATCGACCAGCAGAAGGGCCGCATTGCGAGATCCGCGCAGATCGTGAGTGCGGCAGGGGTGAAGTGTCCGTAGGGAGCGCGAAAGAGAGAAGGGCTACGGCCGCCGTGGACGCGGGCGACAGCCTCGTTGGTACGGGTGATCTGGCGACGGACTGCTGTCGTGGACAGCTTCTCGAGTTTGGGGTGGGACCAGGTGTGGTTGCCGAGCGTGTGACCGTCCGCAACGATCTGGCGTACGACATCGGGGTACTTCTCCACATTGACGCCAAGCACGAAGAACGTCGCCCGCACCCCGTGGCGGCGCAGGACCGCCAGGACCCGAGGGGTGTACAGCGGGCTCGGTCCGTCATCGAAGGTGAGGGCCAGAGTCATGGGGCCGGCGGCGATCTCGGATTCCGGAACCGGCCGGGGCCCGGGGCGCCCGTCAGCCGCTGATGGCCGGGCAGGCTGCTCGTGGCAGGGATCCGCGCTCTGGGCGACCGCACTCCGTGGGTAGCACAGGGGCAGCACAGCAGCGCTGCCAACGGCCAGAAAGCGTCGTCGTGTCGTGGCTGAGTGATCCATGGTCATCACCGCAGTGTCGCCCGCTTTCGCAGGCTCGAGGGCGAGACACGTCCAGAGGAACGCTGCTCAACACGTTCAACAGCCTCGCCGGTGAACAGCACGGATCCTCCGGCGGCCGGGGGCACTCGATGAGGCATGACACATACGGACACGGCAAGGTCATGCCCGGTCGAGACGAAGCAGGCCGGGCGAGTGGCTGACAACGACGGGGGACCAAGGATCATGAGCCGCATGAATCAGGCCACCGGCGCGGTGAGTGAACCTCAGAAACCCTCGGGGATGCCGATCCACAAGTACGGGCAGTACGAGCAGGTCGACATCCCCGACCGCACGTGGCCCGACAACCGGATCACGGTCGCTCCCCGCTGGCTCTCCACGGACCTGCGTGACGGCAACCAGGCGCTGATCGACCCGATGTCCCCGGCGCGCAAGCGCGAGATGTTCGACCTGCTGGTCCGCATGGGCTACAAGGAGATCGAGGTCGGCTTCCCCTCCTCGGGCCAGACCGACTTCGACTTCGTACGGTCGATCATCGAGGACGGCGCGATCCCGGACGACGTCACGATCTCCGTCCTGACGCAGGCCCGCGAAGAGCTGATCGCCCGCACCGTCGAGTCGCTGGTCGGCGCCAAGCGCGCCACCGTCCACCTGTACAACGCGACCGCGCCCGTCTGGCGCGAGGTCGTCTTCCGTGGCTCGAAGGACGCGGTCAAGCAGATCGCCGTCGACGGCACGCGCCTGGTCATGGAGTACGCCGAGAAACTGCTGGGCCCCGAGACGGTCTTCGGCTACCAGTACAGCCCCGAGATCTTCACGGACACCGAGCTGGACTTCGCCCTGGAGGTCTGCGAGGCCGTCTGTGACGTGTGGCAGCCCGAAGAGGGCCGCGAGATCATCCTCAACCTGCCCGCCACGGTGGAGCGTTCGACGCCCTCCACCCACGCGGACCGCTTCGAGTGGATGTCCCGCAACCTGACCCGCCGCGAGCACGTCTGCCTGTCCGTCCACCCGCACAACGACCGCGGCACCGCCGTCGCCGCCGCCGAACTGGCCATCATGGCCGGCGCCGACCGCATCGAGGGCTGCCTGTTCGGTCAGGGCGAGCGCACCGGCAACGTCGACCTGGTCACGCTGGGCATGAACCTCTTCTCGCAGGGCGTGGACCCGCAGATCGACTTCTCCGACATCGACGAGATCCGCCGCACCGCCGAGTACTGCAACCAGATGGAGGTCCACCCGCGCCACCCGTACGCGGGCGACCTCGTCTACACCGCCTTCTCCGGCTCCCACCAGGACGCCATCAAGAAGGGCTTCGAGGCGATGGGCGTCCGGGCCGAGCAGCAGGGCAAGACGGTCGACGACATCGAGTGGGCCGTCCCGTACCTGCCCATCGACCCCAAGGACGTCGGCCGTTCGTACGAGGCCGTGATCCGCGTCAACTCGCAGTCCGGCAAGGGCGGCATCGCCTACGTCCTGCAGAACGACCACAAGCTGGACCTGCCGCGCCGCATGCAGGTCGAGTTCTCCAAGATCATCCAGACGAAGACCGACAGCGAGGGCGGCGAGGTCACGCCGAAGGCGATCTGGTCGGCCTTCCAGGACGAGTACCTGCCGAATCCGGACGGCCAGGAGGACGCCCGGTGGGGCCGTTTCCAGCTGCGGTCCGGGCAGACCGCGACCGACAGGGACGGCCTGGACACGCTGACGGTCGACGCGGTCGTGGACGGCATCGAGACTGTCCTGACCGGCACCGGCAACGGCCCGATCTCGGCCTTCTTCGAAGCGCTGGCCGTGACCGGTGTCGATGCGAGGCTGCTGGACTACCAGGAGCACACGATGAGCGAAGGCGCGCGGGCGCAGGCGGCCTCGTACATCGAGTGCTCCATCGACGGCCAGGTGCTGTGGGGCGTGGGTATCGACGCGAATACGACACGCGCCTCGCTGAAAGCGGTCGTCTCAGCGGTCAACCGGGGCGCACGTCAAGGCGTTTCCGACTGAGCTCTTCGCTCACTCACCGTCCGGGGCAGCTTGAGCCCGCCGAGTGCGCCGCCACCGTCCGCCTGTTGACACCATGTGTCGAGGGCGGACTGATCCATCGCTCCCCAGTCCGGGGCTTCCTGTACCAGTGCCTGTCCCAGACTGCGGCCAAGGTCGACCATGGTGCGACCGGCGGCGCTGCGGTCGGCGTCGTACGTTCTCAAAGCGTCAGCCAGAGATCCTGGGTGCGTGGTGAGGGCGGACTCCAAGGCTGTGGCGTCTTGGAGCGCCTTGACGGTGCCGGCGCCGGTGTGAGGGCGGGCGACCGTGGCCGCGTCGCCCATCAGGAGGAGCCGGTCGGTGGTGTACTGCGGTGCGGTGAAGTCGTACAGCGGCTGGATGAAGAGTTCGTCGGGTGCCGTCAGACCCACCAACTCACCCCAGTAGGGCGGCAGATGGGTGTCGGCGATCTCGGTCAGGTGCGTGTGCAGGGCCTCGGTGACGGTGCCGGGCGGGAGGCTGGTGGGGTCGTTCAGGGCCAGGTCGAGACGCGTGGGCGGGGTGGTGAAGAGAACCCAGTTCACCCGGTGGCCGCCCGCGCCGTCCGGGATGCGGAAGGCGGTGAGCTGGCCGCCTGGGAAGACAGCGAAGACGCAGTCCTCGTCGGCCCACGCGGCGGGATCGGTGAGTCGGTCGGCCGGAAAGGCGCCTCTCCAGGCGAGGTAACCGGCGTACTCCGGACGGAGGTCGGGGCAGACGGCTCTACGAACCACCGAACGATAGCCGTCCGCGCCGATGACGAGATCGAAGTGCTCGGCCCGGCCTTCGGATCCGGCGGTCAACTCCGCGCCCTCTGGGGTGATGTCGATGCCGGTGACCGTGGTTCCGGGGCGAAACTGCGCCGAGTCAGGAACGCGACGGCGCAGTTCGTGCCAGAGCGGCCCCCAGGTGTACGTACGGAAGGGGAAGGGGGTGACAGCAACCTCGCGGCCCAGCGACGAGAGCCCGTCGCGTACGTACCAGCGGCGCCGGGTCAGCTGGACCCAGGGTGTATCCGTACCCAGGTATCCCTGCGAACTGAGTTCCCCGTGGCGGGAATTGTGCATGACCAGCCCGACGCCGCGGTCCGTCGGGCGGTCGACGGCGCGTTCGTACACGACGATCTCGCCGACGCCCCCACGATGGGCGGCGAGCGCCGCGGCGCACCCCGCGATGCTGCCGCCCACGACGGCGATTCTGATTCCACGTACTCCACGCATCCGGTCTTGCACTCTCTCCGGTCTCGCCTCCTCGCTGAGAGACGCTAGGTCGTGGCCCCCACGGTCTCCCACGCGGTGACACACGCACCGGGCCGGGCTGGATCGTCGACCGAGTGCTGGAAGATCACCGGCTCGCCCTCGCCTGCGCCTCCGTTTGTGCCGGTCAGGACGCGGGTGGTGATGCGGCACGTTTCGAAGGCGTACATCGCGCGACGGAAGACCGCGGTGACGCTGCGCACGGGGCGGCCGACAGCGATTCGCGCCACCTCCGGCGGAGTGGTGTCCCGGAGGAAAAGCCGTTCCCTGGACTGGGTCAGGAGTTCCACGAGCTCGCTGTACAGCCACTGATCGGCGACCTCGCAGTGGCTGCGGCACAAGGGAGTCTTCCAACTGACGGGCTCAAGGAGCTCCTTGCCCTCGGGCGGCTTGGCGGCCAGGACCTGGGCTTTGCGATCCGGCCGGTAGATCTCCTCCGGCCGGAAGAGGGCGAACAGGCTCTCGGGCAGAGTGCCGGGGACTCCAGTGAGCGACTGGCTGTCCACGACGGTCAGCAGGCGCAGGTCGGTCCGGATGGTGGCGACCTGCAGTGCGGGGTCGGTGCCCGCCTGGAGACGTGCGTGGATGTCGACGCTCAAACGCAGGTACGTCGCCGAGTCGCTGGCCTCTACACGGGCGCTGACTGCCAGCCAGTCGGCATCGCAGAAGCGCAGGTCCGGCAGGTGGGAGTCGAGGCGGACCATGCCGATGACGCACCCGGTGAGATGATCGTGCAGCATCCGGGAGTGGGGCACCAGGTACGCGGCGAACCACTGGGAGAGTGCGCTCATCGACAGGCCGAGCAGAAACCGGGGCCGGAGCTGGTCAGGACCGAACTGGGTCGGGTTGGTGGGGACTTCGAAGGTGATCTCACGGGGCGTGGCCGTCGGCATCGGCACGGTCAGCCTCCCGCGATGGCGGTGAGGAATTCGATGTCGTCGTCCTCGTGCAGGGGAGTGGTCAGGCCGGCGCCGCGGGACAGCTCGCCGTTGATGAAGACCCTGTGGGTGGCCCTCATCCGGCCTTCGCCGTCGCGCAGGATGGGGCGCAGGCGGGGAAACCGGTCTTCGACCTCGGCGATGGCGTCACCCAGGACGGGGGCGTGGCTGATGATGGTGCGCTCGTAGTCGACGAAGCGGAGAAGCAGGCCGGAGAAGCGGAGTGTCGTCATGCGGGGGTGTTGTCCTTTCGGGGTGCTCCGACGTGGCCGGGGCCGTCGGGGTCGGGCAGGGAGGTGGCGGCGAGAGCACCCAGGTTGACCTCGAGGAGGTTCTGGGTGCCTGCGGCAGCCACCAGTCCGGTGAAGTCGCGCAGGCAGATTCCGAAGTAGGGGTCGCCGTAGTAGAAGTGGCCGCCCAGGACCTGGAGCGACTCCTCCACCACGGAGCGGACACAGTCGGTCATGCGGTGTTTGGCCGCGGACACCAGCGGGTCGAAGAAGAGGTCGGCCTCGTCGTCGGTGGCTCGGCGCGCGGCCCGGTAGAGCATCGCCCGGGCGGTCTCCACTGCGATGTACATGCGGCCGAGGGCGGCTTGGACGTTGGGGAGATCGCTGAGCGGCTGGCCGTGTCGGACGGTCGTGCCGAGCCGGGCCGCGCTGAGTTCGACCAGAGCACGTGCCTGGCCGAGGGAAGCGCAGCAGACCGTCAGCCTGCGGGCGTTGAGCAGGCGCTGGGCGTGGCTGATGCCATCGCCGTCCGTCACGATCCGGTCTTGGCTCAGGGGCACGTCCCTCAGGTCGAGCGACGCGGGCCCTGAGGTGCGGTTGCCGACGGGGTCCAGGGCGTTGACGGTGACGCCGGGGTCTTCGCGGTGGACCAGGCAGGCGGCGATGTCCCCGGCCCCGTCGTTCGCGTAGACGAGGAAGACATCGGCAAGGAGGCCGCCGGTCGTGAACGCCTTGTGCCCGGAGAGCAGGTACCCGCTCTGAGAGCGGCGCAGGGTCGTGCGCATGGAGAACGCGTCAGCGTCCTCGCTGTAGGCCAGGGCGATGCCCAGCTCGCCGCGCGCGACGGGGATGACATAGCGGTCGGTCAGGTCCCTTCGGCCCGAGGCGAGCAGCGACTCGGCGATGATCGTGCGGGTGCCCAGGATCAGTGGGAATCCGTTCTCACGGCACAGGTATCCGATCCGTTCCATGGTGAGTGCCGAGGTCAGCGGGTCCATGGCTTCACCGCCGACCGCGCGGGGGAGGGAGAGGGCCTGCAGTCCCAGGGCGGCCGCCTCGGTGAAGTAGTGCTGCGGCACGGGCTCCCCCGCGGCGTCACGGGCGTCGGCACCGCGGCTCATGTCGGCCAGGAGAGGGCCCCAGCGGGCGTCGACCTCCCGGGCGGCCTTCTGTTCGGCAGGGGTGATCGACCACAGGCCCTCAGTCATCGCTCACACCGTTCCAGGTGTCGACGGGCCTGAGTTGTGCCTGAGTCGTTCTGACGGAGGCAGCTCCCGAAGCTCGCCCACATCGTGCTGTGTCTCTGCCGGAACCTCTCCGAGCACGTTCATTACCACCTTCCGCCGTACGCGGGTTTCTGTCTCCAGGCGAATCCCCGAACTACGCGATGCAGAACGGACAATCCGATGCGGAGGTGGTGAACGTGTTGAACGCGTCCGCACTGCGTCGGTTCCGCCCGCCGCGTGCTACACCCGGGACTGCCACTGAAGTCGGCAACGATGGAGCACGTCGTGCCGGTCGGCCACGGTCCAGCCCCGCTTCTCGGCGGTCTGTCGCAGCTCGCCGTCGGGTTCGAAGGCGACCGCCCGGCCCACCTTGTCCAGTACGTCGATGTCCGAGGACGAATCTCCCATGGCGAATGAGCTCGCCCAGTCGACGGAGGTCGTCCGGGTGATGTGTTCCAGGATCTTGGACTTGGCGCCGCGCAGAGCGGGAGCACGTTCCACGCGTCCCGTCAGATGACCGCCGGCCTGCGCCAAGGTCATGCCCCAGTAGCGCTTGATGCCCAACTGCCGTGCGGCCGGTCGCAGTACGTTGTCGGGACTGCCCGACAGAAGGCATACGGTCATCTGTTGGGCCTGCAGCCAGGTGACCAAGGGCTTCGCATGGCCGAAGACGTGGAGGCGGGACTTCTTCCACACCCGGTGAGCTAGCTCGTCCAGCGTCACGGCGCGCAGGCCGGTGACCGCTTGCCCATACGCTTCGTAGAAATCGCTCGCGCACTCGTCGTGGCTGATCACACCTGCCTGGTATCGATGGATCGCGTCGAGCGCGACTTCGGCAGAAGCGGTGTCGCACTCCGCCGTTCTGGCCAGAGCCTTGGCCATGTCCGCGGCGAGAAATCCGTTGAAGAGCGTGCCGTCCATGTCCAGAACTGCCAGTTTCACCGTCAAGGAAACACTCCCGAATCGTGGTGTCGATGTCAGGAGTTCGGTTTCCCGGGCGAATACACGGCATGGGCCGGTGGGGAGTTGAGGGTGTTGAACCTGTTGCGTATCCGATCGGCATCGGACGTGGACGCTCCCGTGCGCCCCGCACGCGTCCGTATGTCTGGATGGGACAGGGGAATATTCTTCCTGAAAACGCCAGGGGCGGCGTTCCAGGCCGGTCCTGCCGTCCGGCGGCAGGGCTTGAGGAGACCATTGGCGAGCAAACGCATTCCCAACGATCGGTTGCGGGCCTTGTTGGCCGAGGCGGAATGGACTTCTGCGAGTTTTGCGCGCGCCGTCAACAGAGCCGGTCGGGAGATCGGCCTGGCACTGTCGTACGACCGGACGTCGGTCGCACACTGGCTTGCGGGGTCGCGTCCACGTCGCCCGGTGCCCCAACTGGTGGCCGAGGTCCTCTCCCGAAGGCTCGGACGGACCATCACCGCTGTCGTGGCGGGCTTTCCCCATGACGGTGGGGAACGGGCCGGGCAGGCCGCTCCGCACAGCCGGGCGGGTGCCATCGCCAATCTGGCCGAGCTCACCAGCACGGACGCCGACGCCGTGCACTCGCGGCCCCTGCAGCAGTCCCCCTACCTGGCGGCTCCGAAAGCCGTGCCCCGCTGGCGCGAAGTGTCGCGGATGGCGGGGGCTGGTACCCGCCCGGCCGGGCCCAGGGCGGGGCAGACGGAAGTCGCCACGCTGAAAGCGGCGGTGCAGACATTCGCGAAGGGGCTGGACCGTCACGGCGGCGGTCATGCCCGCTCGGCTCTCTCGGCTTTCCTCGCCGATGACGTAGTTCCCTGGCTGAACAGACCGGCCAATGCCCAGGTTCATCAGCAACTGCTCACAGAGGCTGCCCGTCTGGCCTTCGTACGGGCCCGCCTCTACAGCGACAGCGGATTCCACGGCGCGGCACAGCTCTTCTATGCCGCGGCCCTCCGGCTTGCCAACGAGGCCGGAGACCGCAGCACATGGGCAGTGATCCTGAGAGGGATGAGTAGTCAGTCCCTGGCCCTCAAGCATCTCCGGGCCGCACTGTCCCACGCCGAGAACGCCTACGCCGCGCTGCCGGCGAAGACGTCACCCGCGTCCCGGTCGTTCGTTGCGGCTCAGCTTGCCGTCGCGCGCGCAGTCGCGGGCAGGCGCCGCGATGCGCTGTCCGCGCTGGAGGAAGCGGGCAGGAGCTGGGAGGAGAACGGTTCGGCCGCCGGGCCGTTCGGTGCGTATCCGCGGGCCGCGCTGGAGTTCCAGCGTGCGCAGACGCTGCGCGGGCTGGGCGACGTCAGAGGCGCGATCGAGGCGCTTTCCGTCTCCTCCGAGCACCGTAGGCCCGACGACCGTCGCGGTCACGCGCTCACCCATGCGGCCCGAACCAAGCTGTTGCTGCGGTCCGGCCACGTGGAGGAAGCCTGCGGAAGCTGGCGGGCGTTCCTGGAAACCGGGTCGGGACTGCAGTCGACGAGCACGGACCGTGCAGGGGCCGCACTGCGGCGGGAGTTCCTTCCCTATCGCTCGTACGCCACCGTCGGTGCGCTGCTGGCCAAGCAGCGCAGGAACTAGTGGCGGGTCGGGAGCCCGGATGACTGCCGCCCTCGTCGGGCATCACGGCTGGACATGCCGGGCCTCGAACCGCCCGCAGCCCAGTTCCAGCTCGAAGGTGACCTGCTGTCCCTCCGAGAGGACCCTCAGGTCGCCGTCGAAGTCCTCACGTTTGACGAAGACGGGCTCTCGCTGGCCGACCGGGACGATGAAGCCGTAGCCACCCTCACGGTTGAAGTACTGCACCAGTCCTTTGCACCTGTTCATCACGCATCCATTTCTGTGGTGAGGAATTGAACTGAAGGGTTGTCGTGCCCACTGATGACCGCTCGCCCGGGATCACCCCCGCAAGGTGAGGAAGTCATCGGCGGTGATCGCCATGCCGCGGCTGAAGGGCGCGTCCATGTCCCAGATGAGAAAGAGCAGGAAGGCGAAGAGCGCGCAGTACAGCACGGCCACGGTCAACTCGCGTGGCGTGCGCCTGATCTGGAGGGCGAAGATCATGCCGATCGATACCAAGGCACCCACGATCAGGCCGAACCAGACCACTGACGGCATGGTGGGCTCCGCGGCTCCACCCCGGTTGGTGCGGGCCTCATCGGCGAGCGCGATCTGATCAGCCATGGGCGCATACGCCTGGCCCTGCAGCTCGTCGCGTGGTTCGCTCCTGAGGACCGCGGTGCGCACCTGGCCGAAGAGTTGGTCTCCCCGGTCGCTGAGCTGCCCCTTGGCCGACATCTGCGGCCACTCCTTGTGCACGACATACGTGGCGTAGGAGTCGAGGCTCCGCTGAATTGCCTCCTGCCTGGCGGCGGGGAACACCTGGGCTCGCTCGGTGACCTCGTGCAGGGCCTGAACCTCGTTCTGTACGACGGTCTGGGCTTCCCCGCGCGCCTCCCAGGCCCCCGCGATGGCCAGGCCGAGAACGATGGCGTACACCACCCCGATCATCATCGTCATGTACTCGATGACATCCGGCGTCTGTGAGGGGTCGTCATCGGCTCTCACCCGCCGCTGGACGAGCCCGGTGATGACGTAGATGACTGCGCCGGCGGCGGCCATGGCGATGACCAGCCTGAGCCAGTACGGCATGTCTGTCTCCAACTCTGTGCGGTAACTCTGTGCGGTAACGGGGAACGTCGGGTCAGCTGCGGCCGCGGCCGGAGCCTCGTGCGAGTGCGGCAGCGGCGAGGACCGCGGGCACCACGAGCAGCAGTGCCGTCGCGGTGAGAGGCGGACCGCCGGTCTTCTTCTCCCCCCGCACGCCGTCGTAGGCGCGCGGGACGGAGGGCTTGGGAGAGGGCTTGGGGGAGGGGGAGGCAGGGGGCGGCGGCTTGGCCGCCGGGGTGTCGCGTTGTGGCGGTGGCGCCGGGGCCGGCGCGGGAGGTTCGGGTGAAGGCCTGACCGGCGGCTTCGGCGGTGCGGGTTTCGGCGGAGGGGGCGGTGCGGGGGTGGCCGGCGGGGGAGTCGGGGCGGTCGACCTGCAGGCTCGGCGTACCGCTTCACCCACGTCGTGGTCGCGGGCGACTTGGCCCAGCCCTTCAAGGTCCAGGTCGGTCCCGGCGCGGGCACAGGCGTCGGTGCTCGGCCGAGCCTGCGCCACGGGTGCCTGCACGGCGATCCAGCACACAGCGGTACAGATCAGAGCCGCGAGAGCGGATCGTGTGCGCATGAGGTGCTTGGGTCGCACATCGACGGAGAGCGGGGGCTCGCGACCGGCTTCTCCTCGGTGCGTTCCGGTTCCGGGCAGCGCGAATGGCCCATTCATGCGTTCTCCTTGATCATCAGCCGGTCACGAACTCCGTGAGCCTGTGCCGACTGTCTCGGACGCCTCGCGCGGCGAGGGGACGGCACGAACTGCGGCCGGTACGGCGAGGCCGTCCCCTCGGCGCGGGTGATTGCGTTCCGGATCCGGGTCCCTCAGGCGCGCGGCTGTGCTTGCGCCGCCCCGGATGTCCTGCCGGTCTTGTCGGACCCGTTGCCCGAGCGGGTCGACTTCTGCCGCGGAACCGTCTCGGTCACCTGCTGAAGGAGTTCCGCGATCTCGCTGTGGCCCTCGCGTTCCGCGTCCTGCTGCGGAGTGCCGCCCCATCGGTCGACGGGCGCGGGGTCGACCTCGTGCGTCAGAAGCAGCCGAGCCGCTTCGGTCCGCCCTTCGGAGGCCGCCAGGTGCAGTGCCGTTCGGCCGTCGTAGTCGGCTGCTCCGAGGTCGGTGCCGGAAGCGGCGAGTCGGCGTACCTCGTCCAGATCTCCCTGGCCCGCCGCCCAGCACAGTGCGACGACGCTCTCCACCGAACTCTGGTTGCGGCGCTTGCGCGGGTCCTTGCGCGTGGCCTGGGTCTCCACCGCGGCATGCGGGTGCACCTGGTACGTCTCGACGAGTTTGCGGCAGAGCTCGATGCCGCGGACCGTGTTGCCCAGCTCATCGAGCCGGGGCGACCAGACACAGATCCCCATGAGCTGCGGGACCACGACCATCAGTGCGCCGGACACGCCGCTCTTGGCGGGCAGGCCGATGGTGAAGGCGAACTCGCCGGAGAAGTCGTACATGCCGCAGGACGTCATCAGGGAGAGACAGTGCTGGACCGTCTGCTCGCTGAACACACGGTCGCCGGTGAGCGGGCAGACTCCGCCGTTCGCGAGCGTGCCCGCGACGATGCCCAGCATCTGGGCGTCGAGCTCGATGGAACAGCACTGGAAGTAGAACTCGAGTGTCTCCTTGAGGTCGGTGCTTTCGGGAAACGCCTTGCTCTCGCGCATCGAGTAACCCAGCGCGAAGTTGCGGTCCGCGGTGGCGCGTTCGGAGAGGTAGACCGCGTTGTTGAAGCCGGGGCGACGACCGCCGGAGAGCCGCTGCCAGGTCTGTGCGACATGGTCGAACCGATCGGCCAGCGACTCTTCGGGACGGATCAGCGCGCAGCTCATGATGGCGCCCGCGTTGATCATCGGGTTGTGCGGACGCCCGGTCCGGTTCAGGGTCAGTTCGTTGAAGCTCTGGCCGCTCGGTTCGCGCCCCACATGCTGGTGCGTGGGCTCGACTCCGTGCTCTTCGAGGGCCAGGCAGTAGCTGATGGTCTTGGAGACCGACTGCACGCAGAACGGGACTGCGCTGTCACCGATCGAATGGCGCTGACCGTCCACCGTGCACACGGAGATGGCGAACTGTTCGGGATCCACCCGCGCCAGCTGCGGGATGTAGCCGGCGACCTCGCCGGAGCGGGTCGGCAGGATCTCCCGGTGCATCCGGTCGAGGTCGGCGCTGAGGCCTTCGAAATCCGGGACCGCGAGGGATCCGCGCATCGCGCGCTGGATGAGCCCGCTGTGCTCCTTGACGAGGGAGACGAATTCGTCGAATCCCATCTCCCGTTCGTTCTCGCCGTCTTCGGTCGCCGCCAGGATTCCCTCGAGCCGGGGGTCGTCCTCCCGGATTCCCATCACCGCGAGATGGGTGAGCAGTTCGTTCCGCGAGAGAGTCCCGCTCTTGTCGTCGTCGAACGCGTCAAAAATGGCCCGGTAGGCCGAGGTGTACGCATCCTCATCGGTGGATTTTCCCTTGCTGTTCTCGGAGGCCTGTTCTTCGTGGGTGCTCGCCTGCATGCTGTTTTCCCTTTCCTTGGATCAGTCGGGTGGTCGACCCTTCACTGTTCGGCTGACCTCAATTACCCGAAGCATGCGCATTGCTGCCGCCATGTGGGTGACGCGCACTGAGGAGAGAATCCTCTTGGGGGCGTACGGCGGCGCTTTTTACGGCTCGAAATAACCCGATTCAACAGTCTCAACAAACCTGTGCCCGATGGCGGAGGTCGGCTGCATTCTTTGGGGAACCGTGAATGGGTCAGTTCCTGCGGCGAGGGTCAGTCGATTGGTGCGGCAGTGTGCTCAGGGCGAGACGTTCGGCGTCGTCCAGCGCGCGCCGGGCCTTCGTGAACCGTTCCCGGACACTGACCGGATCCACCTCGGTCGCGGGATGCTTCGCGTACCGATGAGCTTCCTGTGGGCCTGCGCCGGCGCCACCGTCTCTCGCGTCGTCCGACCGGGAGGATGACGCGTCGGCCTCCGCGCCGCGCGCCTGCTCCAGCGAGTTGATGACCACGCCGATCAGCAAGTTCACCAGCATGAAGGAGCTGAGCAGGACGTAGGAGGCGTAGTACGCGAAGGACCAGGGAGAGATTTCCAGCCCCGCGCGGACCGCCTCTCCGAGGCCGTCGAGCGTCATGAGGATGAACAGAGTGAGGGCCGCCCGCCCGATCGATCCGTAGTGCGTCGGGTCGTCGTCGGCGAACCACATCCAGCCCACCATCGCGTACACGTAGAGCACCAGAAGCCCGACGGCGAGGAAGCTGGCGGCCCCGCCCGCGCTCTTCACCAACGCGGTCATGATGATGCGCATTTGAGGCATGAAGCGCGCCGCCCGCAGGATCCTGAGCAACCGGAGCATGCGCAACAGAGTGGTGTTGTCGCCCAGTCCCGGCAGGAATGCGCACAGGATCACCGCGGCGTCGAAGATGTTCCACGGCTCCCGGAAGAACTGCTTGGGGCAGTCGAGGTGGGAGAGCGCCCGCAGAGTGATCTCGGCCGTGAAGACGGCGAGGAAGACGAGTTCCGCCAGGCGGAGTTGAGTATGCCATCGCTCGGTGAGTCCGGCATATGTCTCCATGCCGAGGAGCCCGGCATTCGCGAGAATGGCTGACATCGCCGCGGTGGAGAAGAGACTTGACTCGGTAATGCTGCGGGAGCGTCGGGCGATCGCCTGTCGCCGTGTCGCGCTCATTCCAAAGTTGGGATTCATCGGTCCACCCGTCTAACACCCAGTCGAAAGCGGAGATCCTATGTACATGTGTCCGAGATGCATCGATCCACACCCGCATGTCCATTCATCTCGCCGTGCGGGCGGGTGTCATGGATGTTTTTTTGTGCGCCGAAGTGCGCCGGGTGAACTCATGCCGCTCGCACACAGGCGCATGGTCGTACAAGCCCGTTGGCGATGAGCGGATTGGCGAGCGGGACGGCGAAGGAGCCGATAGCCCTCAGGGATCGCTTTTAGGCCTGGCCGGGTCAGTCAGTGGCCCGTTTGGCCCGGCTGTCGACGACGTCGAGGACTGGGTAGGGCCGGGGATAGCGGGCTCCGAGTCCGTAGGACTGGGCGATCCGGTCCGCGAACGCCGCGGCGATGCGCACCTCTCCGTTGGGGTTGGGGTGAGTGCCGTCCCAGGTGTGCTCGGCGGCGCGGAATTCGGCCGCGGTGTCGGCGACGTGGATGCCCTCTTCGGACGCCACCGTTCGGATCTGTTCGTTGGTGGCGTCGACCAGCGCGGCGAACTCCGGCTCGTCCACGGCCTTCTGGGTCTCGAGGACAGTGCCGACGACGATGCGGATCTGAGGTGCCGCACGTCGGGCGTTCACGATGAACTCCCTTAGGTTGTCGGCGAACTGGGCCGGCCGGACGCCGTACCAGAAGAGGTCGTTGATGCCGAGCAGCGTGAGCAGGTACGCGGGCTCGTACTCGGCGACCTTGGCGTGGATCTCTTCCTTCTCTGTGACGTAGGGCCGCCCCCACTGGGCGTCGTGATCCCGGTCGAACTCGGGGTCGGCATAGGTGTCGTCGTCATCCCCGACCTCAGTCGTGCGGATGTTGTCGAGAGTGGCCTTGGGGCCGACGAGGTCCACGCTGACGTCGTGGTTCTTCAGGTGCTTCCAGAAGAAGTAGCGCCAGGTCCAGTCGCCGCTGCTGCCGTGGCTGATGGAATCGCCGACGATCATGATGGGGAGGTCGCCCTCCGGCGGCTTCTTCATGTTGTTTCCTTTCGGGGCGCGGGCACTGGCTGCCAGCCGTGCCCGGGGATGTATTGGCGGATCACCCGAGCCGGCACGCCGGCGACGACGCAGTGGTCGGGGAAGGTGCCACGGACGACCGCGCCACCCGCGACCACGACGTTGCGCCCCAGCCGGGTGCCAGGCAGGACGATCGAGCCGGTGCCCAGCCAGCAGCCGTCACCGATGGCCACGGGGTTGTTGGCCGGTTGCTGAATGCCGATCGGTCTGCCGGGGTCGTCGAAGGTGTGGTTCTGATCGGTGATGTACGCGTACGGGGCGATGTACACGTCGTCTCCGATCCACACGGAGCGGTGGCCCACGATGTGGGAGCCGCGACCGATGGAGCACCGTCGGCCGATCTCGACGACGGGGTCGGGCCCCAGATCCTGGCCGGGCACGAACCCGGCCGAGATGCTGACCGCGACGCCCACCAAGGTGTGATCGCCGATCACGATGCACTGCTCACCGAAGATCGCCCCTGGCGGGAAGGCGAGGCACGCCCCGTCCCCCAGATGTGCGAACCGGAACCGCGCGGGCCGGGAGGGGGTGACGCGGCCCAACTCCCCGGCCTTCGCCCACAGGTACTGAACGGCACCACAGGCAGACCGGTACAGCCACTCCGTGATTTTTTTACGGAAATACTGTGACATATACTTCTACTGCCCGTTCCCTGGGGAACATGCAGTCGTGCCCTGCAAACGCCCCGGACGAGGGATGAACAGCCGGTCAATTCGAATGAAAGACCATGGTGAGAACGGATGTTCCATTGAGGGGTCCGCAGCTGTCAGGAGAGCGAACCCGAGGTGTTGAGCAGAGCCTTCACCGTCGGCTGTGAGCGGTAGGGGAGGAACGCCCGCTGAAGCGATCGCCCCGCGCGGTTGACCCTGGCGGACTGCAGCCCGGTACCGGCCCGGTTGAAGGCCAGCCAGTTCGCACCGGCTTCCTCGACATGACCGGCGCGCAGCAGCAGGTGCACGCGAACGGCACAGGTCAGGGCATGGCCTCGACGGTCGTCGGGGCTGCGGTGTGCCAGGGAGGCCGTCAATGCCTTCGAGGCGCCCCCGATGTCACCGAGGCTTCGCAGCGTCTGCGCTCGCTGGAATTCCAGGGCCGCCCGGGGATACGCGGTGAAGGGAGAAGGCTCCGAGTCCGCCTGGTCGGTCGCTCGTTCGGCATCGGCGAGTGCCGCCAACGCCCCGCTCTGGTCGTTGGTCATCGCCCGAACCACCGCCAGTTGGGCGGTGACGAAGGAGCGTACGGCCGGGGGCGCCTCCGGAGGAAGCGACGCCAGTGCCCCCTCGCCATGGTTCAGGGCGATACGGCGGTGGTTCAGTGTCGCGGCCTGACTGCTCAGCGCGCGAAGGGCCATGGCCCAAGTGACGCGGTCCTCGGCCTCGTTCGCCAGGCGCATCGCACCGGCGAAGTAGCGCTGGGCAAGTCCCTGCATGCCGCAGTCCTCGTACTGCCGGGCCAGGACGAACACCAGGTGCGCCGATTCCTTGCGCAGTTGCCGGCCCGCCTGGGTGTTCGCCGAATGATGGAGCCAAGGCACCACATCGTCGGCGAGATACGCGCACAGGGCGGAGCGTGCATGCCCTCCTCCGTGGCGGTCGAGGCCGGATGCGAAAGACTCCACGGCGCCACGCACAGTGGCCACTTCGGTCTTGCCGACTCTCGACGTGCGGGTCCCGCGTATGCCGGGCGTCCTGTCGGTGGGGCCTGCTGCCGAGGGCTTCACCGGCTGCCACGGTGCCAGGGGCAGCTCCACCTCGTACGGAGAGCGCTGCAAGGACACGCGGTGCAGGGGATCGGTGTCGGAGCAGACCAGAGCCGTGAGTTGGTGGACGGCGTCGGCGTCCCTCGGCGCTCCGGGATCCGCTCCGGCCGTTTCCGTGTCGGGCGCCGTGAATCCCGCGGCGGAAGGCGTGATGGCACGCCCGAGGCGGCGGGAGAACGCCTCGGCCACCAGCTGGGGAATCCGGCGTCGAGGCTGTGTGCCGGAGAGCCAGTGGGAGACCGAGGTCCGGTCGTAGGAGAGCCCCAGCCCGACCTCGGCACCGGCGATGTTGACCGCGCGGGCGAGGGCGGCCGACGTCCACTCCGCCTCGGCGAGGAGGGCACGCAGTCGTTCATTGTGGCCTTTCCTGTCCGTCATCACGCTCCTGAACTCTTGCCGTTGCCGACGCAGGCCGCTGTCACCGGTCTTCTGGGTGAATTTCCTTCGCGGCACTGCCACGGCTCTGCTTTTCTCCTCCCCCTGCGAAGGGCGGAATAACTCAGAGATGTGTCGTTTCTGTTCATTCAACACGCTCGACAATGTGGGCGTGGTGTATGTCAATAAGGCGGATTTCCAAGGGAATTAGAGGGCCTTCTTCAGGTGCGGTCGGGACCGTCGTCGTCGGATTGTGTGCCGTGCCCTGTCGCGTGTGGGACGGGGGGTCAGGGGTGCGCGTACAGGGGCGGGTGCCGTACAACGGGGAGTGAGCGAATGGATCATTCATGCGGCATATGCCTGCCCTGTGGGTGGTCACATCAGCGATGTCCCACCACCGAATCACTCCGTTGGGCGGTGGTACGCAAGGACGACAGGGAGTCGTCACAGGTCCTCGACCGCCTGCACCACGTGCCGCACGGTCGCCCCGGGGTGGGTGAAGCAGGTGAAGTGGCCGCCCTCAAGAAGCACGCTCTCGGCCTTCCCGGTGGTGAGCGCCTGCCAGCCGTCCGCGGCATCCGGCGGGACGCTGGGGTCGTCGGCGCCCCGCAGCGTCACGAGGGGCACGTCCAACGCGGGTGCCTCGGTGGGGCGATGGCGGCTCAGGAGATCGATGTCCGCATCCAGCGCCTGGGTGGCAAGTGTCGTCGTCTCGGCGCCGGGCGCCGCACGTTCGTCGAGCCACTCGGGAGGCGTGCCCGCCTCGGCGCGGCAGGCCGCACCCGCCGAGGCAGGCGGTGCACTGCCCGAGACCACAAGGCGGCGAGGGGCGGGCAGTCCGAGCAGGGCGACGTGCCGGCAGGTCTCATGGGCGAGGACGGCTCCCATGCTGTGGCCGAAGAGCACATAGGGCTTGTCGGCCGTCCATTGGAGCGCGAAAGCCACGTGCCGGGCCAGGCTCGACAGATCGGGCGGCGAGGGCTCGGCCACCCGGTCCTCGCGCCCGGGATACTGCACGGCCCACAGTTCATGGTCGCGAGGTACATGGGGCAGCCACCGGCGGTAGACGCTGGCACCCGCCCCCGCATGCGGGAAGCAGATCAGCCGGACTTCCGCATGGGCAGGGGAGTTCAAGGGGCGCAGCCAGCGGCGTGCGGGGGACACAGGCCCTGTCACGACGTCTCCTTGAGTCCGGTGTCCGGTGCGTCGTCGATCGCGCGGGCCATGCCGACCAGGGTGGCCGCGGACTGGAGACGGCGCAGCGGCACCTTCGTGCCGAACCGTTCGGTCACCGCGAGGGACAGCCGCATGGCCAGCAGGCTGTCCGCGCCGAGGTCGAAGAAGTTGTCGTGGCGGGACGCGGGGGCGCGACCGAGCAGTGCGGCCCACTCGTGGGCCAGCGCCCTCTCCGTACCGGGCAGCGGAGGTTCCTGTGGTGTGGGCTCACGCAGCGGCGCCGCCCAGCCGATGAGCTGCTTGCGGTCGATCTTTCCGTTGCCGCTCAGGGGCAGTTCGGGTACCAGCAGGCACGTGTCGGGCTGGGCGTACCCAGGCAGCCGGCGTCCGGCGTGATCGCGTACGGCGGCGAGGTCCAGACTGTCTCCGCTGGGCATCAGATAGGAGACGATCCGGCGCCCGGACCCCTCCCCGACCAGCACCGCCACCGCCCTGGCGACATCTGGGTGGCTGCCCAGGACGCCCTCGATCTCACCCAGCTCGATGCGATATCCATTGAGCTTGATCTGGTGGTCCGAGCGGCCCAGGAACTCCAGGACTCCATCGGGACGGTACCGGCCAAGATCCCCCGTTCGGTACCAGCGCATCCCGTCGTACTCGACGAAACGCTCGGCCGTGCGGTCCGGGTCGCCGCGGTATCCCAGCGCGACACCGGTGCCGCCGATCCACAGTTCACCGGACACCCAGTCGGGGCAGTCGCGGCCGTGCGCGTCCACCGCGCGGTAGCACTGGTTGCGCAGGGGGGTGCCGTAGGGCACCGACGGCCAGTCGGGGTCCACTTCCGTCACCTCGTGGAAGTTCGAGTACACGGCTCCTTCGGTGGCTCCGCCGCAGGCGACGAACCGGCATTCCGGCACCAGGCGATGCAGGCGGCCGGGCAGATCGGTGCCGATCCAGTCACCACCGGTGAACGCGACACGCAGGGTGCTGGGGGCGCCGCCGAGCTCCCCGGCGGTCACCAGCATGTCGAGGAGGACCGGCACCGAGTCCCAGACGGTCACGTGGTGCTCGCGCATCAGACGGAGCCACGCTTCGGGGTCGCGGCGCTGGTCGCCGCGCGGCATGACGACGCGGCCGCCTGCCATCAACGGGCCGAAGATCTCGTAGACGGAGAGATCGAAGTCGAGGGCCGAGACCGACAGACAACAGTCGTCGGGGCCCACGCCCCAGCGGCGGTTGAGGTCCTCCAGGGAGTTGACGGCGGACCGGTGGCTGACCTCCACGCCCTTGGGCGTACCGGTGGAGCCGGACGTGAAGATCACGTACGCGGGCGCCCCGGGCGCAGTCCGTACGGGCCGGGCCAAGGGAGCGAGGCCAGGGTCCAGGGCCACGTCGAAGGGGACTTGAGCGGGAGCGCCGGCCGGTCGGGCGTCGGCGGCGCCGGCTTGCCGCTCCTCACCGATCACGAATCGCGCGTCGGCCACCCGCAGGACCTGCTCCCGGCGTTCCTCGGGCTGGTCAGGGCCCACCGGCACATAGGCTCCGCCCGCCGCGAGAACGCCGAGCACCGACACGACCTGGGCCTCGCCGGACGTCAGGCTGATCCCGACCGGCTCGCCGTCGCGCAGCCCGAGCTGACGCAGGTGCGAAGCCAACCGGAGTGCCCGCTCGGCCAGTTCACCGCGGGTGAGCGTGTTGTCTCCGTGGTGCAGGGCCGCCCGCTCGGGTCGCTCCGCGGCCAGCTGGAAGAAGCGCTCGTGCAGGAGCAGCCCGCTCTCCGGCCCCCGGGTGTCGTTGACCCGGCGGCGGGTGGCCACCTGACGGGCGGGCAGCTGTTCCGGTACCGAGACGTCCCAGTCCGCGTCCGCGAAGGCGTCGAGCACGGTGCCGCAGTACTCGGTCATGCCGTCGAGCGTCCCGGGCAGGAATACCTCCTCGACGGCGTCCCAGGCCATCACGATGCCGTCGTCGGCGGCATCCGAGGCCGGGTACGTGAGGCAGTCGAGCCACACCTGCGGAGTGTGGGACAGCATCCAGGCGGGGGCGCCGAACCTGTCCGTGAAACGTGAGGAGACCCAACTGCGCGCGAGCGCGGTGTACACGACGCCGAGCGCAGGGGCTGTCTCCCCCCGGCTTCGCGCCGCCTCCCGCAACCGGGTCACGGTGGGCGCGTCCGTGCGACGCGCCCCGTCGGCCCAGCGAGCCAGATCGCCCAGGTGTCCTGACCGCGCGGCGGGCGCCGTCACGGCCAGCAGCTTGCTGAAGTCGCCGACGGTGCACGTGTGGTGAGGGGCATCACCCGGCCGGCCGAACACCGGCAGATTCAGTACGAAATCGGAGTCCTGCTCCTCGCTCCACCGCTGCAAGGTGGCGACGAATGCGGCGAAGGGTACCGAATCGGCCCGCACGCCGGCCGCACGTGCCCTGTCCTTGATCCGCTGCCATGCCGGACCCCGTACCACCACTTCGCGCCGGGCGAAGCGGGGGACCACCGGCAGCTCGTCCGGCTCCACGGCGTAGGGCAGCCGGGGAGCCGTGGACGACTCATGACGATCGGCATGACCGCCCTGTCCACTGAGTGGGGCACGGGCTTTCTGCTCGCGCTGGTACTGCGCGAAGTCGCCTGCCGGGGAATGGAGGTCACCGTCGTACAAGGCCACCAGGTCATCCAGCACGACCCTGATGGCGGGCGGGTCGGCGGCCAGCAGGTCGATGTCCACGTGCAGGCGCGCCCCTCCGCCGGGGAGCAGGGTGAGCCGCAGATCCATCAATCGGCCGGCCGCCACGTCGAGGAGCTGTCCTGCCATCTCCTCGCGGATGCGGCCGAGTTCGGCGTCCACGGCACCGGAGCGCACCTGCCTCAGGTCATGGACGGCGAGGCGCCCCGGCGGCTGGTCGAGCGGCACCCCGTGGTCTAGTCCGGCGAAGGAGGTCCGCAGTGAGACATGGCGCATCTGGAGCCGACGGAAGGCCTCGTCGAGACGTTCCGGGTCGGGCGCGCGGCCGTGGTCGAACTCGAACGTCATATGGCATCCGGTTCCCCCGAGGGGCTGTCCGGCCTGGCGCCCCATCAGGTAGGCGCGCTGAACATCGGTGAGGGGAAAGGGGTTTGATGTGTTCATCTCGGTCATGAGTCGCTCCAGCATCGGTCCACGCCGCGGGCCGCGTCCACGAGCAGGGCGGCGCCCCGGCGTACTTCCTCATCGGTCAAGGTCAGTGGCGGCATGACGCGCACGCAATGCCCGGCGCTTCCGCCGAGCCCCACCAGGAGTCCCCGGGCCCGGCACTCCTCGTGGACGGCGGTGGCCACCTCGGCGCAGGGCGCACCGGAAGCCGGGTCCTGGAACGCCACTCCGAGCAGCAGGCCGCGCCCCTGCACCCGTCGCACGCTCGCGAGCCCGGCGAGCCCTTCTTCCAGGAGCGCGCCCAACGCGCGCCCCGCCTGGCCGGCCCGTCGCGGAAGGTCACGCTCGACGATGAAGTCGAGGGTCGCGACGGCGGCGGCCGTGGACAGGGGATTGCCGCCGAACGTGGAGATCGACGGCATGGGCAGGCACGACATCACCGCGCGCCGCCCGACGACACCACCCAGGGGCAGTCCGCCCGCGACGCCCTTGGCGAAGACCAGCAGATCCGGACGGACGTCCTCGTCCCACTGGTGGCCCCAGAATCGACCGGTGCGCCCCCAGCCGGTCTGCACCTCGTCGCAGATCAGGAGCGAGTCCCGGTCGTGCACCACTCGCGCGTATGCGGCCAGTTGCCCGTCGGCGAGCGGTACGGCACCGGCCACTCCCTGGACGGGCTCCGCGATCAGAGCGGCGATCCGGCGCCCGGGCGCCGCGTCGATCAGATCCTCCAGCTCCAGCGCGTACCCGTCGACCTGGCCGTGACCGCCGTCTCCTTGTTCCGGCCCGGCAGGTACGTGGTCCACGCACACGGGGGAGAGTCCTGTCCCCTGCCACCGCTTGTCGCCGCTCACCGCCACCGCACCGAACGAACGGCCGTGGTAGCTGTGCCGCAGGGCGATGACGTGCCGGCTGCGCTGGTACTCCGTGGCCAGCAGGAGCGCGGTCTCCACGGCTTCGGTGCCCGAGCAGGTGAAGAACGCCACGGGGTCGTCGATCCCTGAGACATCAGCGATGCGCTCGGCCAGCTCCACCTGGGAACGGATGAGGTAGAAGGTCGATGTGTGCAGGACACCCGTGCTCAACTGCCGTTCCACGGCCTCGCGCACCTGTGGAACGTCGTACCCGAGCAGGTTCGCGGCCACCCCGGAGTAGAAGTCCAGATAGTCGCGCCCGTCTCCGCCGCGTACGGTGCGCCCGTGCCCGGAGACGATCTCCAGGGGTTCGCGGTAGGACAACGGGGACCACGGCGGCAGGGATGTCCGGTGCCGGTCAATGAGGCTGCGTGTGCTGATGGCTTCCTCCTCGGGCGGGTGTCAGGAGATCGGCGGGCGGTCGGCCCCCGGCCGGCAGTCCCAGCGCGAACCCGCCCACATGCATCAGCTCCTCGTCGGTGTCCCGCAGGAAGGGAGCGGTCACGGGCGCGTCGATGGCCCCGATGGGGCAGGCGGCGAGGCCGAGATCCGTCGCGGTCAGGCACAGCGTCTGCATCAGGCATCCCGCGTCCCGGTAAATGAGACTGAGCGCCATGCGGCCGTACTTCCACGATGTACGAGCTGTGTACGAGGTGAGGTAGAAGCTGACGGGCGCAGTCCGGTCCATCCGCCCGGGGCGGGTGATCAGCCGGTCCGTCAGTTCATCGAGACGCGCGTCCCAGGGGGCGAGATGTTCCAAGGCGTGGTCAAAGGGGTCGTAGTGGTGTGCCCCGGCGGGCAGCCCGTCGACGGCTCTCGCCAGCACGTAGATCTCCAGGCTGTGCCGTCCGCCGCCGGAGGGGGACGGGCGCTGGGTCTGCTGATGCTCGAGCGGGGGCAGGAATCCGCGCACTCGGGCAGCCCGGCCGAGCAGTGCCGCGAGCAGCAGCAAGGGAACCGGGCGCTCGTGGAAGGACCGCACACTGCGGCGCTTCTCCACTACCGCTGACAGCTGCTCACTTGCAGGTCCCAGGGGGCAGGGCCGTGACCGCGGTGGCCTCGGCATGGCAGAGCCTCGCAGGGGGCGACGGGCCGGGCAGGGCGCCGATGTCCGGTGGGACCATGCACGCCTCGTGATGGGCCGCCAGCTGGTGCGGGGAGCAGGAGCCGAGGCCGCTTCGCGGTAGATCCTGCGGGGGACACGGATCGACACACGGTTCGATGGTCCCCGCATCCGCCAACTCGGCCAGCACGTCTCGTAGATACGAGAGCGGGGGCGCCTCCGGCCAGTGTGCGCGGAGCGTCTCGGCGGTGCCGGGGCGGCCGAGCCGGGCCAGCACCTGCAACCGGAGGTTCACGCCGTCCGGGGGACACGGCCAGGAGTGTGTGAGGCCACGGCGGGCATCGAGGAGGGCCGGGGCCCATTCGTCGCTCCGGGCGTCACCTCCCCATTCCAGAAGCAGGTTTGGATTGCGGCGGTATGCGTGCTGATCGTTCATTCCCAGCGAATTCCCAGAGTGCGCCGAGCGGAACTGATTCACGCGGAATTCAACACTAAACGGATAGTCGGACCAAGAACGCAGTCGCGGTGCCGTCGCGTGGGGCGGGTCACGCCGAGGGGCAACTGGTGCGTTGTCCGGTTCAACGTGCTCAACAACCCGTCGGTGATGGACGGCAGTTGGAGCGCCGGTTGCGGGAACTGTTGAAGGACGGCGCACGCGACACGTCATGCGAATTGTCAGTGCGCGTTCCATCCGGGCTGCACTTCAAGAGGCGGCCTGCCAATTCCAAGATCCCAGAAGAAGGGGAAATCCGACATGCGTCGTTCCATCGCCGAATCACCCGCGAGTGAGTCAGGAGTACCCCCGCAGTCCCAGGTGCTCGACCTCGCAGGAGGGGTCTTCGCCAAGGGAGCAGGCGGAGCGGGTGAAGGCACTCATGAACAGGTCCTGCTGTGCCAGGACCGTGCCACCGGACTCAAGGCCATCGTCTCCATTCACTCCACGGCGCTCGGCCCTGCACTCGGCGGCACACGCTTCAAGGCCTACGGCAGCGCCGCCGACGCTGTCATGGACTCCTTGAACCTCTCCCGCGCCATGTCCTACAAGAACGCTCTCGCCGGATTGCCCTACGGGGGCGGCAAAGCGGTCATCATCGGCGACCCGTCGCGGCGCAAGTCCCGAGGGCTCCTGCTCGCCTACGGGCGTTTCGTCGAATCATTGCGAGGCAGCTACGTCACCGCCTGCGACGTCGGCACGGAATCAGCGGACATGGACGTGGTCGGCGAGAAGACGCGACACGTCGTCGGGCGCTCTCCTGACTGCGGGGGCAGGGGCGACCCGTCTGCGCTCACGGCCTACGGCGTGCTGCAGGGCATGCGGGCCAGCGCTGCTGTCCGCTGGGGCGATCCCGAGCTGCGCGGACGGCGCGTAGGGGTGTGCGGCGTGGGGAAGGTGGGGCAACACCTGGTGGACCTGCTGATCCAGGAAGGAGCGTCCGTCCTGGCCGCCGACACACGGCCCAGCGCGCTCATCCACATCCGTGCCAGGCACCCCCAGGTTCACACCGTCTCCCCACAGGCGCTTCTCGACGCCGAACTGGACGTCTTCGCTCCCTGCGCGCTGGGCGGAGTACTTGACCAGGTCACCGTGAACAGGCTCAGGGCCGCCATCGTCTGCGGAGCCGCCAACAACCAACTCGGTTACGAGGGGGCCGAGGAGCGGCTGCGCCAGCGGGGCATTCTCTACGCGCCGGACTACGTGGTGAATGCGGGCGGAGTCATCCACGTGGCACAGGAGGGCCAAAGGCCCTCCGCCGCGTTCTCCGCCGGATCTGCGCGCGAACGGGCGAAGGGGATCTACGACACCACGATATCGATCCTCGCCACCGCCGAGTCAACTGGCACCGCCCCCAGCGCCGTGGCCGACGAGATGGCCGAACAGCGCATGGCGTCCGCGCTGCACGGCTGACCCCCGTTCCCGCACAACTCCCCAGTGAAGAAGGTAACCATGAGCACGGTCAGGCAGCGCACTCAGGAACTTCTGAGGCATCACGACATGCGCGTCATCTTCGGCAATCCCGGAAGCACCGAATTGCCTTTCCTCGCAGAGCTGCCGGAGGACTTCACCTACGTACTGGCCCTGAACGAGGCGACAGCCACGGCCATGGCCGACGGATACGCCCAGGCGACGGGAAAGCCCACCGTGGTGAACCTGCACACGTCCACTGGTCTCGGTAATGCGATGGGATCCCTGGTCAATGCTGCCGGTGCCCGTAGTCCTGTGGTGGCCCTCGCCGGGCAGCAGGTCAGGGCTGCTCTGCCCACACCGTCCCTGCTCGTCAACCGTCACCCGATGGCTCTGGCACAGGGGGCGGCCAAGCACACGGCGGAGCCGGCCCGCGCAGAGGACACTCCGGCGGTGCTCGGCCAGGCCATCCTGCGCGCCGGCCAGGCGCCGGCCGGGCCCGTGTGCGTCTCGGTGCCCATGGACGACTGGGAGCAGCATGTCGATGCACCGGCGGGGGGAACCTCCCACAGGTCGCGCACAAGCGACTCCGTGCCTGCCCCCGGAGCGCTCGACGTGCTGGCCGCGCAGCTCACGCAGGCCCGTGCGCCCGCTCTGATCGCCGGTCCGGAACTGGACACCGAGGCGGGCTATGCCGCGACAGTGGCTCTGGCCGAGCGGCTGGACGCTCCGGTGTGGCTGCCCGCCTTCGGACCACGGGCGGGTTTCCCCAGCGCGCACATCGCGGCCCGCGGACCGCTGCCGTCATCGGCGGACGGCGTCGCGGAGGCTCTGGAGGGCCATGACTTGGTGCTGGCGCTGGGAGCTCCCGTCTTCACGTACTACCAGTGGACGGGAGGGCCCGCCGCTGCGCCGGGAACAAGGGTGGTGCACGTCACATCAGATCCCGAGGAAGCCGCCCGTGCTGTCACCGGGACCTCTTGGCTCGGCTCACCGGTCGCCGCCGCCGAGGCACTCTGCCGGTCGCTGGCGGGAAGCAAGGTCCGCCGGCGGGACCGTCTCGCACCTCGGATGCCGTCGGTTCGGACGGACGAAGAGGCTGCCCCCGCGACTGACGGGACCCTGCGGGACGTCGAGATCTTCACCGAACTCGCCAAGGTGCTGCCCGATGAGGGGATCGTGGTCAATGAGGCGGCTCAACAGCTGCCCGCCTACTGGCAGTCGGCAGCGTTCTCGCGGCCGGGCAGCTACTACTTCACGGGAGCGGGAGGTCTGGGCTTCGGCCTGGCCGGCGGTGTTGGCATTCAACTGGCCAAGCCGGGGCGCCCGGTGGTCGCCGTGATCGGCGACGGGTCCATTCAATACACGCTGCAGGCTCTCTGGACGGCGGCACAGTACCGAGTCCCCTTGACGGTCCTCGTACTGGACAACAGCGAGTACGGCATTCTCAAGAACTGGGGACGCACCCTCGGGACAGGGCCTCTGCCGGGTCTGGATCTCCCCGGTGTCGACATCATGGGACTGGCCAGTGCCTACGGCGTGAAAGCCCGGCAGGCGCGGTCCGCTGACCAGTTGAAGACACTCCTGACCGAGTCCATCGCCGCACCCGAGCCGAACCTCATTCACATCCCTCTTGCTTCTTAGGGGGAATCCGGCACACATCCCGGTCGGCCGCGACAGAGCGTGAGAACTCCGGATGGAGTTCGTGCATTCAACAATTTCAACAGGCCAAAGGCTGATTCGGTGTCGTCCTCGTGCCTGAAGTAATCGATAGAAAGGGAGACAGAGCAGTCGAGACCGACGGTCGGACTGAAGAGCCTTTGTGCGAGGGAGAGAGGGATGACGAACATGGAGATCGCACTCGCCGGCGGGGCCAGCTTTCTTGGACCCCGGCTTGCCTCGGAGCTCCTGAGCAGGGGACACCGGCTCACGCTGCTCGCCACCCGCGACCCCGCTGTGGTGCGTAGGCGCCTTCTCGGCAGGCTGGCGCTTCTCGGCTATCCGCCGCAGTCCGTTCTGGACATGAGTGACCAGCTGGATGCGGTGTACGTCGATCCGCAAGCACCTCACCTCGGGATGGGGCGCGGAGCCTACGAAGCGCTCGCGGATCGGTTCGACGTGGTGTGGCACTGCCCGGCCAGCCCGGACTTCCATCAGGGGTGCGACTTCGCGGGTGGAGTTCCTGCGAAGGGGGCTCACGCGCTGCTTCCGCTCGCGGCGTCGGGGGAGCGCCCCACTGTGTTCCATCAGGTGAGCACCGTGTTCGCACACGGAGCACAGCCCCCGGGCACGGTCCGGGAATCCGGAGCCGCACGCACGTCGGGGAACTGCCGCAATCGGCACGAGAGGGCCCACGCCGACGCCGATCGGTATGTACACAGTTACGCGGCCGACACCGGCGCTCGTGCCGTAGTGCATCGAACGGGCCTGCTCGTCACCGACATGGCCGACCAGCCTGAACTCCCTCGCCACGGGCTCGCTCAGATCGCTGCGGTGGCCGGTCGGCTGCTCTCGACGGCGGAAGGGGGCGAGCGCCTCTCCCTCTCGCTGGGCGTGCCGGGCGACCCCGAGGCGCGGTTGAACCTTCTGCCGGTCGTGGCCGCCGCGCGAACCATGGCGCAGGTGACGGAGCGGGCGCACGAACCGGGGCCGCAGCTGATGCACGTCGTGCATCCCCGGGATACGCCGATCAGCCGCATCACCGCGGCGTTCGAGCACCTCTTCCCCCTGCGGTTGTTGCTCCGGCCGACCGGGAGTGCTCATCTCCCTGTGGACGTGCGGGGCATTCCGCAAGGATTGGACGCGGTCCTGCCCTACCTGAGGCAACGCCTGTCCTTCGACACCGGTGCCCTCGACTCACTCGGAGTGCGTGTACGGGCCCCTCGGGTCACCACTGAGTACTTGGTGCGCGGCATGAAGGGGGCCGCCATGCAATCCGCGGTGCCTGAGGGCGGGCCGCATGTGGGTGTGCTTTCCGCCTCTGTATGACATCGGCATTCTGGACAGCTGTCTCGCCGGCCTGAGGAGGAACACATGCACAAGTCGTCCACCCCAGCAGCCCAGTTGGCCCCGATCGCGAGAACTCGCAGGCTCATGGCTCGTTGCTACTCGGCCTGTCTGGGGCGAGCCCAGTACCGGAGCGTGAATCTCCCCGAGTTCACGGTCTGCGGCCGGTATGGCGAGGGGCGGGGAACACCCGTCAGCCTCATGCTGATCGGCGACTCGACCAGCTTGGGTTGTGGCGCCGACCGACCTGACCAGGTCCCCGCCGCGCTGTTGGCCGCCGCCCTCGCCGACGAACTCGGCAGACCGGTCGACGTACGGGTCGAGGCGGAGCGCGGAGCCACCGCCACCTCCATGCAGAGCCAAGCGGAAACGGCCGTCTGGGCTGAACCGGACGTCGTGGTGGTCATGGCGTGTGCCAACGACGTGCTGCTCCCGGTTCGACTCCACCGCCGTGCCCGGCGCCTCGCTTGTCAGATCCGCTTGATGCGGACCGAGCATTGCTCCGTTGTGGTGGCGGCCTGCCCCGACCTGGGGTGGGGGAACGGACTGCACCGCCCGGTTCGCTCCCTGGTGCGCCGAAGGGCCCGACGCCTTGCCCGACTGCAGACAACGGTCGCGCTCGCCGAAGGCGCCCGGGTCGCTTCGCTCTCGGAACCGCTGTGTCACGAGGATCCGTCCGCGGCGCATGCGGCAGACGGATTCCACCCGTCGCCGGATGCCTACGCAAGGGCCGCGGCCCGCTTGCTGCCCGCCGTCCTGGCCGCGGCGGGGGGCACAGCACCGGAACGGGAGAGCCCGGGGCCGGGGGAACTGAACTTTCCGGCCTCCGACACAGCCGAGCACGCGAACACGCTCAACGCCCACTTCGCCCCTTTGGGAGACGGCCGGGTCGCTCTGAGGCTCCGACGATCGATGAGGATGCTGCCTGATGCTCAGATCTGATTCTGTACGGCAATGTTCGGCCCGCGCGGCATCAGACGTCGCGGTCACTGGCTTGGGCGCGCTCACCCCGATCGGAAGCGGCGTCGCCAAGACGTGGGCCGCTGCGCTTGGTGGCATCAGCGGGGTCGGCGAGATCGACGAGAGCTGGGCCGATGAACTGCCGGTACGCATCGCCGCACGCGTACGTGCCGACACCGGCCAGATGCTCTCCCGCCCCGAGTGCCGCCATCTTGATCGCAGCGGGCAGTTGGCGCTGATCGCTGGGCGTGAGGCCTGGGAGGACGCCGGGTACAAGGGCGCGGCCGGCGGCGGCTGCGGCCTCGATCCACGGCGTGTTGCCACGGTGTTCGGCTGTGGCATGGGCGGCCTCGGCACCACACTCGACCAGTACGAAGCCATGAGTGCGAAGGGCGCGCGCTCCATCAGCCCCTTCTCCGTAACCATGCTGATGCCCAACGGCCCGGCTGCCGTCCTGGGCCTGGAGACAGGAGCAAGGGCCGGAGTTCACGCGGTTGTCAGTGCCTGCGCGTCCGGTGCCGAGTCGGTGGCCCGCGCCACCGAGCTGATCCGCCTCGGCCATGCCGATGTCGTACTCGCAGGAGGAAGCGAGGCGATCGTCAGGCCCCTGGCCATCGCCGGCTTCGCCGCGATGCGCGCCCTGTCGACCAGGAACGACGACCCGAAGCGGGCCTCACGTCCCTTCGACAAGAACAGGGACGGCTTCGTGATGGGGGAGGGGGCAGCAGCTCTCGTCCTCGAATCCACCGAGCACGCCCGAGCCCGTGGCGCCCGCGTCTACTGCGAGATCGCCGGCTCCGCGACCACGGCCGACAGCCATCACATCGCCCAACCGCACCCGGAAGGCGGTGAGTTGGCCCAGGCGATCGACCTCTCGGTGGAGAGGTCAGGCCTGTCCCCTGCGGATGTGGTGCACATCAACGCTCACGCCACCTCGACCCCGACGGGTGACCTCGCTGAGTCCCGGGCGCTCAGAAGGGGCCTGGGTACAGCCCTGGACCATGCCGCGGTTTCCGCGACGAAGTCGATGACCGGACACCTGATCGCGGCAGCCGGTGCCGTCGAGGCTGTGTTCACGGCTCTCGCACTGCACCACAGGACAGCTCCGCCGAGCATCAACCTGGACGACCAGGACTCGGACATCGAACTGGACGTCGTACGCGACGAGCCCCGCCGCCTGCCCGACAGGCCCATTGCGGCGCTGAGTACGTCGCTGGGTTTCGGCGGGCACAACGTCGCACTGGCCTTCCGGTCGGTATGACGCGTCCGCTCGGCGCGACGTGTCGTCGCCCCGCAAGGCACCTGCGCTCGCCCCTCCCTCCCTCACTCACTCAAGGAAGAAGTCTGCATGCCGATCGACCTGCTGGTGGAGCTCGAACCCATCGTCGAGGAGAATCTCAACCGGCATCTGAGCATGGCCAAGGAATGGATGCCGCACCGCTATGTGCCCTGGGGGTGTGGCCAGGATTTCGCGGACACCGAGGAGGCGGAGCTCGAAGCGTGGAATCCGGACACGGCGCCGCTCTCTCCCGAGGTGCGGGCCGCGCTGGAGGTGAACCTGCTCACCGAGGACAACCTGCCGAGCTACCACCACGAAATCGCCGCGCGCTTCGGCCGGGAAGGCGCCTGGGGCACCTGGGTGCATCGCTGGACGGCGGAGGAAGGCCGTCACGCCATGGCGATTCGGGACTACCTCGTGGTGACCCGCAGCGTGGACGCCGACGAGCTGGAACGGCAGCGCATGGCTGTCATGGAGTCAGGCTACGACGGTGGTGACCGCACCCTTCACGAAGCGATTGCCTACGTAGCCCTGCAGGAACTCGCGACGCGGGTCGCCCACCGCAACACCGGTCGCCGCACCGGCGATCCTGTGGCCGACCGCCTCTTGGCCAGGGTCGCAGCTGATGAGAACCTGCACATGGTCTTCTACCGTTCCCTGGTGGACGCGGCACTCGCCATCGATCCGTCGGCCATGGTGCGGGCGATCTGCCGGGAGGCCATGGCCTTTCAGATGCCCGGAGCCCAGATCCCCGGCTTCCGCCGCAAGGCCATCGCCATCGCCCGCGCCGACATCTACAACCTCGGCGTGCACTGGAACGAGATTCTTGGTCCGTTGCTCCGGCACTGGCGCATCTTCGAGCTGACCGGACTCGACACGTCAGCCGAAGCGCTCCGGGACGAACTTGCCCTCTTCATCTCGCAGTTGCAGGCCGATGCGGAACGCCAGGCCGATCTCTTCGCGAAGGCGGCCCAGCGATGAGGAGGTTGCGCAACAGCATCGTCCGGCGCGTGAAGAGGCCCTTGCTCCGGTTGTACTCCGAGGCAGTCCTCTCCGCTCCGGTCCGCCCCGACCGCGCTGACATCCCTCAGTGCTCAGGGCGCTACGGTCCGCCCTCAGGCGAGCCTCTGAGGCTGGCGCTCCTGGGTGACTCGCTCGCGCTCTCCGTCGGCGCGGGGCATCCCTCTCGCGCGGTGGGCGGTGTGATGGCTGCCGAACTCGCCGCCACGGCCGACCGACCCGTCGACCTGGCCGTGCTGGCCCGATTCGGCACCACCGCAACCCACTTGAGCCAACAGGTCGAGCGGCTCGGCCGCGTTGACGGGGCTCCCGGCACTGCCGTGGTGATCGTGGGGGGCAACGACGTGCTGGTCCCGACACGGATGACCACGTCGGCCGGGCAGCTGGCTCAGCAGTTGGTCAGGCTGCGGGACATGGGCTGGTCCGTCGTGCTGGCCAGCTGCCCGCAGATCCGTCATCAGCCGTCCCTGCGCCCTTGGACCCGTCGCTTCGCCGGGCACCGCAGCCGCAGGCTCGCCATGCTCCAGACCCGCGAGGCGCTGCGGGCCGGGGCACGGGTTGTGTCCCTGTACGACAGCCAGCTGCTCGTGGAGAACGAAGACACGTTGCTGTGCACGGATTCCTTCCACCCTTCCGCGCAGGGATATGCCGTTCATCTGGAGCGGCTACTGCCCGCGCTGTTGGCCGCATCCGACATTCGGCCTAGTTCCGGGGCCCGGGAAGTGCTCCTCGACGAGGCGATCCGGGCTGCGGTCATGGTGCCGGGACTGCACTGCGCGCCGGGCAGCAGGCGCGGTCTGGCCGTGGTGGATCTCGACCGTCATCCCCTGCCCGCAGGGACGAATCTGAATGACTGCGCGAGCTGAAGACGCGTCCCCTCTGGCTCGAGGTGGTGATGTCGGAACGCGGTGAACCGGGCACGGCGCAGGAGCGAGTGGACGATCCGGCGAGCCTGTCGATGAGCGGCCGGTGGTCCCCGCGTACGCCGCCGGAGGGCCGACGCGGCGGGGGCCGCCGACGATCAGCCGGGAGCCGTCGAATCCGAGCGCGGAGACCCCGTCGCCGGTCACCTTCGTCAAGGTCTTGCCGAAGTCGTCCGAGGAGGAGAGGCCGCCGCATCCACCGAGCCAGATCGGCCCGCCCTTGCGCGGTTCGGCCGCCGGCCGCCGCGGATCAGGTACGGCGACACGGACCCCGCCCCTCAGCTGTGAGATTCCTGCCGGGCCAGGACCTCGCAGTGAGCGCGTAGTGAGATGCTCTGTCCCAACAGGAGGCAGTGCTGAGCGTGCCCCATCCCGCGGCGATCAGCCCGGCGGCCCACAGCGCGCGGTCGGCGTGGTCGTCGCGTCGGGTGCGGCGGGGTGGCAAGTAGCCCGTCAGCCGCTGCGCGTGGATGGCGCGGGCCGTCTTGAGCGCGGGCTGTACGGCGAGCGCCTTCTCCGTCACCGACATCGCGGCGGCCCGCGCGTCGCGAATGTAGTGCCACGCCTCCAGAGTGAGCGGGTGCTCCGGCGGCGTCGGCTCGGTCCGCTCCGGGGTGTCGGGCCGGCTCAGGCTCCGTAGGGCCACCTCCGAGGCGACGAGCCGGCGGTACCAGACCGATGTCCCGGTGCTGCGGTATCCGCAGCGGGTCAGCCATGCCGGGTGGTAGGCGTCCAGCTCGCCCGAGGTGATCAGACGCTCCGTCACCTGCAGCCCGGCACGGTGACTCCACAGGGCGAGGATGCCGATACCCGCGTTCAGCAGCACCAGGAGCCCGCTCGTGCTCAGCACGAGCCACTTCACGCCATCGTCCATAGGACAAGGATCGGAGCATGCCCCCGTCCTGAAGAGAGGTCGTCCCGTCAGGTGACGGGAGAGCCCGCGGGAATGGTCCCGATCTTGGTTGCGGACAGCGGAGCGAGAACGGCTCAGTGCGCCGGGTGGGACAGCTCGATGTCGAGGGCGTCGGTGCCGGGGCCCGTCACGCGGAGCGGGGTGGCGACGGGCGGGTAGCCGCTGGCGATGACGGAGTACTCGCCTGCGTCCAGGTCCGTGAAGGCGTAGGCGCCGTCCGTGCCGGTGGTGGCCGTCGCGGCGACGTTGCCCGCCGCGTCGACCAGCGTGACGCGGGCATCCGGCACCAGACGCAGATCGGCGGAGCGCACCGCGCCCTGGAGCCGGGCGCCCGGGATGAGAGCGATCTCCACTCGACCGGTTCCGCCGTCGCTGACCGTGGCGGGAACGGCGGCAGGCCGGTGCCCCTCCGCTGTCACGGCGACGGTGAACTCGCCGGCGGGCAGCTCCTCGAAGGCGAACTCCCCATCCTGGCCGGTCTGTCCGGTGCCGCGCACCTCGCCGCGCACATCGGTCACGATCACCGTGGCGGCGCCGACCGGCAGCCCGTCGGCGCCGCTGACGCCCCCGCTCAGGCCCTGCGGGCCGGAGAGCAGCATGTCGTACGCGAGCGGCTGGCCGCCGATGGTGACGGTGGCCGCGTGCGGCTGGTGCCCGTCGGCGGCGGCGATCAGTACGTAGGTACCGGCGCCGGGTGCGGCGAGCTCGTAGCCTCCGTCGGAGCGGGCCATGGTCCGGCCCAGTTGACGTCCCGTCAGGGAGATCAGGGTGACTGTGGAGCGGGAGGTGTCGGCGGAGGTGCGGATGCGTCCGTGGAGGGTGGGGCCGGCCTGGGCGGGCGCCTCCTGGGCCTGAGCAGAGGGCGCTTCCTGGGCCTCTGCCGGAGCGCCGGCCTGCGGCGTTTCCTGGGCGGAGGCCGCAGTCGCCGACGGGGCCTGCTGAGGGCGGCGGAAGCCGATCAGGGTGGCCGTGGCGATCAGGGCCACCAGCATGCCGACCGCGCCGATGGTCATGCAGACGTGGACAGCGTCGGTGAAACTCGCGCCGATCGCGCCGAGAGCGGGACCGGTTGCCTCGGGGGACAGCCCGAGGTGCCCCGCGGCACCCACACCGCCCTGCGCGAGGGCCTCGCCCACCCGCTGCTGGTCGGCGGCGGGCAGTCCGGAGTCCGCGAGGTGCCCGGGCAGGGCGGAGGTGAGCCGGCTGGTGAGAACCGCGCCGAGGACGGCGGGGCCGAGGGCGCCGCCGAGCTGGCGCAGGGTGTTGTTGCCCGCGCCCGCCATACCCGCCAGGTGGTGCGGGACGCTGCCGACGGCGACCGCGCTGATCGGCGTCATCACGAAACCCATGCCGAGGCCGAACAGGGCGAGCGGGCCGGCCATCGCGCCGAACCCGGAGTCGGTCTGCAGGCCGGTCAGCCACAGCATGGCGCCGCCGGTGCCGAGCAGGCCGACGCACAGGAGTACGCCGGGTGCGACCTTGCCCATCAGACGGCCGACGAGCGGTCCGGTCACGATGGAGACGCCGTTGAAGACCAGCATCCGCCAGGCGATGTCGAGGACGGAGAGCTGCTGGACGCTGCCGAAGAAGAGGCTGAGGGTGAAGACCGAGCCGATCATCCCGAACATGACGATGGCGTTGACGACACCGGCGCCGGTGAAGGGACGCACTGCGAACAGCTTCAGGGAGAGCATCGGCGAGGGGGAGCGCAGTTCGGCGACGATGAAGGCGATCAGGCCGAGCGCGGCGACGGCGAACGCGACGACGACCTTGGTCTGGCCCCAGCCGTGGACCCCGCCGCCCTCGATCACGCCGTAGATCAGGCCGATGATGAAGACGATCGCGGCGATCTGGCCGGGTACGTCGATGGCGCGGCCGTGCGCGGAGCGGGAGTCTTCCAGCATCCGCACGGCCACCAGGCCGGTGACGGCGGTGATGACGGCGGCCGGCAGGAAGATCCAGCGCCAGGTGGCGTGCTCCAGGATGACGCCGCTGATCAGTGGGCCCAGGGCCATGCCGATGCTCAGGGACGCGGCCCAGGCGGCGATGGCCTTGGCGCGGGCCCGGAAGTCCGGGTAGGCGTGGCTGATCAGGGCAAGGGTGGAGGAGGCGAGAGCCGCGGCACCCGCGCCGGCGATGGCCTGGCCGGCCCAGACCTGCTCGACGCTGTGCGCGGTCAGGGACGTCACGGAACCGGCGGCGAACAGGAGCATGCCCGCGAGGTAGGCCTTCTTGCGGCCGTACAGGTCGCCGATCAGGCCGAAGGTGAGGATCAGCGCGGCCATCGGCAGGATGAACGCGTCGGAGACCCACTGCAGGTCGGACGTGGAGGCGCCGAGCCCTTGCTGGATACGCGACAGGGACACCGAGACGCTGCCGATGGGCACGTAGGCGGCGAACATACCGAGACACGCCAGCACGGTGGTCAGCGCCGGGCGCGCGACGGCGCGGTGGTGGGGGGTGGATATCGCGGACATGGTGAGACGGCCCTCCTGATCGAACTCGCCGGTCAAGTTATCAGTTGCCTGTCAATGTCCCAAATGGCTGAGACCGGAGGCGGAGAGCTCTCCTCGGTACGGAGGGGGCGCACGGTTCAGGCGCCGGGGTCGCCGGTGATCGCGAAAGTGGCCTTGGCCGGCCTGGCTGTGAGGGGCCTGGCTGTGTAGGGCTTGGTTGTCAGTCGGTCTTGGGTGGGTCGGGCCACATGCGGGCTACGGGGGAGTCGGGGCCGTCGAGGGCTACGGCGATGCGGCGCATGCCGAGCGTGAGGCGTTCCAGCTCCTTGGGCCCGCCGACTGCTTCGCAGAGCTGCTCGATGACCGTTTCGACGAGCTGTCGCCCCTTGGCCATGCCCAGCAGCCCTGCCTTGGTCGGCTCGACCAGTACTACTCGTTTGTGTACGGGGTGCGGGTGTCGCTCGATCCATCCGATCTGCTGCAGGTGTGCCAGCGCCGTGGTCACGCTCTGTGGGGTGATGTTCTGGCCGCGGGCCAGGTCCGCCCCGGACAGTGGCCCGTGCTGGTCGAGGGTCATGACGATGCCGAGCTGTGTCATCGTGACGTTCAGGGAGCGCAGTTGCTCGTTGAGGGCGCGGTGTACGGAGTTGTTCGCCCGCCACATCGAGTGGCTGAACGTCTGGTTCCAAGGCTTGTCGGAGGCGGTCCCCTCCGCGGGGCGGCTCGGCATTTTCAACTCCCTGCGGGCAAACAGCCCTCATCCTAGCGGCGGGGTGTGGTCCACGGCTTCACCGTCGCCACCGGCTGGGCGGCCCTGATCATGCTCGCAGCCTGCGCGGTCGCCTTCCTGGTGGTCAGCGTCCGCGCACCGGGCTGCGCCCCGCAACAGAGCGCAGGGTGTGGGGCCTTACCCCCCCCACGCGTTGACGCCTGAGTACAGCTCAACCTATCGTCCGGGGCCAGGGATGAAACCTTTCAAAAGCTCAACTGCGCGACGGGAACGCATTCATGCATCGGGTCTGTTTTGTGCTCAAGGTCCGTCAGGACCGGCTCGACGAGTATCGCGAAAGGCATGCCGCCGTGTGGCCGGAAATGCTCGAGGCCCTGTCGGTGACGGGCTGGCACAACTACTCGCTGTTCGCCCGGGAGGACGGGCTCGTGGTCGGATACCTGGAGACCGAGGACTTCGCGGCCGCGCAAGCCGCGATGGCGTCCACCGACGTCAACGCCCGCTGGCAGCGGGAGATGGCGCCGTACTTCGAATCGCTGGACGGGCGCGATCCTGACGCCGCGATGGTGCCGCTCTCCGAACTCTTCCACCTGGCCTGACCGACTCCCGCTCGCCGCAACCATGGTGGAGTCGGGTATCGGGACAGCCTGAGCGCCTGGCCGCCGACATGATCGTGCCGCCCGGGTCAAGAGGACCGGGAGAGCAGGAGCAAGCTGTGCGCGGCTACGGCGATTTCACTGTCCGCCTTGTGCTCGGTCTCGTCCGAGAGGCCTCGCGCCTCAGAGGTGTCGATCCGGGTGGCCCAGCGTTCGCCGTACGTGAGGTTCGGCAGCTGGAAGACGATCGGCTCCCGGTAGCTGTTCAGCAGGAGAAGGAAGGAGGTGTCCAGCACAGGCCTGCCGTACGTGTCGGGCTCTGTGATCGCGTCGCCGTTGAGGAAGACACCGACGGCGTGGGCGTCGGGCCGCTGCCAGTCCTGCTGCGTCATCTCCTGTGCGTCCGGCCTCAACCACACCAGGTCCGGCAGAGACCGTGTTCCGTGAGTGACCGTGCCGCCGCGGAAGAAGCGGCGTCTTCGCAGCACCGGGTGCGCGGCGCGCAGTGTGATCGCCCGCTGTGTGAAGTCGAGCAGATCGTGCTGGTCCTCATCGAGATCCCAGTCGACCCAGGAGATCTCGCTGTCCTGGCAGTAGGCGTTGTTGTTGCCCAGCTGGGTACGGCCCATCTCATCGCCGTGGGCGATCATCGGAATCCCCTGCGACAGCAGGAGCGTGGCGAGGAAGTTGCGCTGCTGGCGCGCACGCAGTTCCAGGACGCCTTCATCGGTGGTCGGTCCCTCGACACCGCAGTTCCAGGACCGGTTGGCACTCTCGCCGTCGCGGTTGTTCTCGCCGTTGTCCTGGTTGTGTTTGTCGTTGTACGAGACCAGGTCGCGCAGCGTGAAGCCGTCATGTGCGGTGACGAAGTTGACGCTCGCCCGCGGACGGCGACGGTCGTGCTGATAGAGGTCGGACGACCCTGCGAGCCGAGAGGCGAACTCGGCGAGTGAGTTGTCGTCACCGCGCCAGAAGCTCCGTACCGCGTCACGGTACTTGCCGTTCCACTCCGACCAGAGGGGCGGGAAGTTGCCGACCTGGTAGCCACCCTCGCCGACGTCCCAGGGCTCGGCGATGAGTTTGACGCGGCCGACCACGGGGTCCTGCTGGACCAGGTCGAAGAAGGCCGACAGCCTGTCCACGTCGTGGAATTGCCGGGCCAGCGTGGCGGCCAGATCGAATCGGAACCCGTCCACGTGCATCTCGGTGACCCAGTAGCGCAGCGAGTCCATGACCAGTTGCAGCACATTGGGGTGTCGCATCAGCAGACTGTTGCCCGTGCCCGTGGTGTCGAAGTACCGCGCCGGATCGTCCTCCGCCAGACGGTAGTACGAGGCGTTGTCGATGCCGCGGAAGGCGAGCGTCGGGCCGTTCTCATTGCCCTCCGCTGTGTGGTTGTAGACCACGTCCAGAATCACTTCGAGCCCGGCCGTGTGCAGTTTCTTGACCATCGACTTGAATTCGGTGACCTGCCGGCCGCGCGCGCCGTGCGCCGCGTAGGCGTTGTGGGGGGCGAAGAAGCCGATGGAGGTGTACCCCCAGTAGTTGGACAGGCCCTGGTCGCGCAGAAAGCCGTCTTGCACGTACTGGTGCACCGGCATCAGTTCGACGGCGGTCACACCCAGCGAGAGGAGGTGGTCGATCACCGGCTCGGACGCCAGGCCTCCGTAGGTCCCCCGCAGTTCCTCGGGGACCCCGGGGTGGCTGCGGGTCAGACCCCGCACATGGGCCTCGTAGATCACAGTCTCGGCATAGGGACGCTTCGGCAGCACGTCACCTTCCCAGGGGAAGGAGGGATCGGTGACCACGGAGAGCATGGTGTGTGCGGCGCTGTCGGCCGGTTCGGGGCCCTGCGGGGCGTGCTCGAAGAGCGCGGGGGCGTTGTCCACCTGCCCTTCGAACGCCCTGGCGTAGGGGTCGAGGAGCAGCTTGGCGGGGTTGCACCGATGACCCGCGGCCGGGTCCCAGGGGCCGTGCACCCGGTATCCGTAGCGCTGGCCGGGGCCGACACCGGGCAGGTAGCAGTGCCAGACGAAGCCATCGACCTCGGTGAGAGGGACGCTGTCATGCGAGCCGTTCTCATGGATGAGGATGATGTCGACGCGGTCGGCGACCTCGCTGAACAGAGCGAAGTTGGTTCCTTCGCCGTCGTAGGTCGCGCCGAGGGGGAACGGGTGCCCGATCCAGCTGCGCAAGCTGTTGCCTCCGTACGGATGAGCGGGGTCTTGGATGTTCGCGCGCCCGGCGCTCATGGGCGCCGGGCGCGAGGCTTCACCCGCGGATGCCGCGGCCGTGGTGCGCTCGTTTCCCCATCCTGGGGCATGTCTCCTACGGCTGCTCGGCGTGCGAGTTCGAGGAGGCACCCACGGGGACGGGCTCCGCCGACGCGGGGGCCGAGGGCTTCGCCTCCAAGGGAGCCGCGTCCGCGGCCACGGGCAGTTCGCGCGGTTCCCGGCGACCCGGGCGCAGACTGGGCGCGGGCGGCATGGGGGCCAGGGGGGCGCCGTCGGCGGACCGGGCACGGTGCGAGAACCAGATGATCTTTCCGTTGGCCGCCGGACAGTTGCCCCAGCCGTCGCTCAGCGCGGCGATCTGCGCCAGGCGACCTTCCAGCCCGTGGTGCGGATGCGGAAGGTCGCGTTCGTTGTCGGACACGGCCGTGATGAGGTGCTGGCCGTTCCACCACATCTCGACGCTCGCGCGCTTGTCCGTCGCATGCGCCTCGATCGCGTCGAGCAGTACGCCGGCACAGTGGCTCACGGGTTCGACGAGAACACCCAGACCCCAGTGCCGCAGATGCGCGGCCAGAATGCGCCGAACCTGCGCGACCCTCTGCGGGCCGATCTCCACCTCGAGGTGGTAGTAGCAGGGAAATGCAGTCTTCATCGTTCTTGGTTCCTCTCAGCGAGGCTTCCGAACTGGTCGGCTCTGCGAGCCGCCACCCCGAACACGAAGCGTGAGAGCTGATCGCTTCTGCGTCACTTTCAGGGTGGGAGCGCTGCTCCATTCGTGCAACACGAGCAGGTCGCACCCCCGATGGAAGATCCAACAGGACGCTACGTGCGCGTGTGTGCACTATGGGTCATGTAGTGCGTCCGGCACTCACATCGGTTCGTCGACCCGCTCTCCGGCACCAGCCAGGTGCTCTGCGGGCATTCGGGGAGAACGAGATGGTGACAGGGTGATGCTGCTGCCTGCCAAAGCCGAGGTCGCGAGGCACCTGGAGCACTACCGGGCCTGGGAGCGGCTGTTGCTGGCCGATCCCGCCGACCTGGGTGTGCGCGAGCAGTTCGACAACGCGGGTTACACGCTGTGCGTCCTGGTGGGAGAGCGCACGGCGCGGCTCGCCGCTGACACCGCCGAGCGCTACCTGGGCCGGAGCGGGGCAAAGGAGAGAGCGATGACCCGGAGTCCCAGGACGAGCCCGGCCTGTTCGATCCCTCCTGTTCCGTCGAGCAACCCGGACCCGAAAGACGCCCCGGTCTCGTTCACCGTGCCCGTTCTGGACGTCGGCCCGATCGTCGACTGTGGCCGTCGTCCCGCGAAGGCGGTGCCGGGGGAGACCTTCCAAGTGACGGCCACCGTATTCGGTGAAGGCGACCAGCCGGTCCGTGCAGTCGTCGTGCTGCTGGGTCCCGACGGCCGGGCCCGGTCGCGTGCGCCCATGCGCGAGTTGGCCCCGGGCACTGATCGCTGGGGTGCGGACGTGACACCGGACGCCGAGGGGCGCTGGACGTACGCCGTGGAAGCCTGGGCCGACCCGGTGGCCGGATGGCGTCGTTCCGCCGAGATCAAGGTCCCGGCCGGTATCGACACTCAAGTGACCCTCGAAGAGGGTGCGTTGTTGTACGAGCGGGCCGCGGACGCAGTGCCGGGCACCGCGGAGCGCCAGGCCCTGCTCGACGCCGCGGAGACCCTGCGGGACGAGCTGCAGTCGCCGGCTGCCCGCCTGGAGGCCGCGTTCGCTCCTCGGGTGGAGGAGGTTCTCTCGCGTCACCCCCTGCGTGAGCGCGTCACCCGCTCGCAGGCCTTGCCGCTGCTGGTGGAGCGGAGCCGCGCCCTGTTCGGGTCCTGGTACGAGTTCTTCCCGCGTTCGGAGGGCGCCGTCGTCCGCGAGGGCGCCGCGCCGGTCTCGGGCACGTTTCGCACCGCCGCCGAGCGGCTGCCTGCCGTCGCCGCGATGGGCTTCGACGTCGTCTATCTGCCGCCGATCCATCCGATCGGGAGCACGTTCCGCAAGGGTCCGAACAACTCCCTGTCCTCCGGCCCACAGGACGTCGGGGTGCCCTGGGCGATCGGCTCCCCCGAGGGCGGCCACGACGCAGTGCACCCGGACCTCGGCACGCTGGAGGACTTCGACGCCTTCGTGCGCCGCGCCGCCGCCCTGGACCTGGAAGTCGCCCTGGACTTCGCGCTCCAGTGCTCGCCGGACCACCCGTGGGTGGACAAGCACCCGGAGTGGTTCCGCCACCGGGCGGACGGCACCATCGCGTATGCCGAGAACCCGCCGAAGAAGTACCAGGACATCTATCCGATCGTCTTCGACGCGGATCTTTCAGGGCTGGTCGAGGAGGCGGTGCGGCTGCTGCGGTTCTGGATGGGCCACGGAGTACGCATCTTCCGCGTCGACAATCCCCACACCAAGCCCGTCGTGTTCTGGGAGCAGGTGATCGCCCGGATCAACGCATCCGACCCGGACGTCATCTTCCTCGCGGAGGCCTTTACGCGCCCCGCGGTCATGCGGGCCCTGGCCCAGGCAGGCTTCCAGCAGTCGTACACGTACTTCACCTGGCGGAACTCCAAGCAGGAACTGACCGAGTGCCTGACCGATCTCAGTGTGGAGAGCGCCGCGTACCTGCGCCCCAACCTGTTCGCGAACACGCCGGACATCCTGCCCGCATACCTTCAGGAGGGCGGCCGCCCGGCGTTCGAGGTGCGGGCGATCCTTGCCGCCACCCTCTCGCCGAGCTGGGGCATCTACGCGGGGTACGAGCTGTGCGAGAACGAGGCGGTCGACGCGGGCAGCGAGGAGTACCTGCACTCCGAGAAGTACGAACTGCGCCCGCGTGACTGGGAGTCAGCCGAGCATGACGGCCGCTCCATCGCGCCCCTGGTCACCACGCTCAACGGAGTGCGGCGGCGCCACCGCGCACTGCAGTCACTCAGGAATCTCCGCTTCCATCGGGTCGACAACGACGCTCTCATCGCCTACAGCAAGCGCGATGGCCGGGACTGGGTTGTGGTGGTCGCCAACCTCGACCCTGATCACGCCCAGGAGGGCACGGTCTCGTTGGACATGCCGGAACTCGGCCTCCACTGGCACGAGACCGTGCCGGTACGTGACGAGCTCACCGGCGACACCTACCACTGGGGCAAGGCCAATTACGTACGCCTTGAGCCGGGCGGTGCGCACGTGCTGGTCGCGGCGGTGCCCGGCGGCCGTTCCTCGGGCGGGCTGGGCGGACCCGAAGGCCTGGACGAAGCACCGTTGATCGGAGGGTCACCCACACCATGATCATCAACGAGCCCGTCCAGGACACATTCGAGGACACGCCCGCCAAGGACCGCGACCCCGAGTGGTTCAAGCGTGCCGTGTTCTACGAAGTCCTGGTGCGGTCCTTCCAGGACAGCAACGGCGACGGCATCGGCGACCTCAAGGGCATCACCGCCAAGCTGGACTATCTGCAGTGGCTGGGCGTGGACTGCCTGTGGCTGCCGCCGTTCTTCAAGTCACCGCTGCGCGACGGCGGTTACGACGTGTCGGACTACACCGCGGTCCTGCCCGAGTTCGGCGACCTCGCCGACTTCGTGGAGTTCGTGGACTCCGCCCACCAGCGCGGCATGCGCGTGATCATCGACTTCGTGATGAACCACACCAGCGATCAGCACCCGTGGTTCAAGGAGTCCCGCAGCGACCCCCAGGGGCCCTACGGCGACTACTACGTCTGGGCGGACGACGACAAGCAGTACCAGGACGCCCGCATCATCTTCGTCGACACCGAGGCCTCCAACTGGACCTTCGATCCGGTGCGCAAGCAGTACTTCTGGCACCGCTTCTTCTCCCACCAGCCCGACCTCAACTACGAGAACCCGGCCGTCCAGGAGGAGATCATCTCGGCCCTGCGGTTCTGGCTCGACCTGGGCATCGACGGCTTCCGCCTGGACGCCGTGCCCTACCTCTTCGCCGAGGAGGGCACCAACTGCGAGAACCTGCCCCGCTCGCACGGCCTGCTCAAGCGCGTCCGGGCCGAGATCGACGCCCACTACCCCGACACCGTGCTGCTGGCCGAGGCCAACCAGTGGCCCGAGGACGTCGTCGACTACTTCGGCGACTTCAAGGACGGCGGCGACGAATGCCACATGGCCTTCCACTTCCCCGTCATGCCGCGCATCTTCATGGCCGTGCGCCGCGAGTCGCGCTATCCGGTCTCCGAGATCCTCGCCAAGACCCCGGCCATCCCCTCCGGCTGCCAGTGGGGCATCTTCCTGCGCAACCACGACGAGCTCACCCTCGAAATGGTCACCGACGAAGAGCGCGACTACATGTACGCGGAATACGCCAAGGACCCGCGGATGCGCGCCAACATCGGCATCCGGCGGCGCCTGGCCACCCTCCTGGACAACGACCGCAACCAGATCGAGCTGTTCACCGCCCTGCTCCTGTCGCTGCCCGGATCGCCGATCCTGTACTACGGCGACGAGATCGGCATGGGCGACAACATCTGGCTCGGTGACCGCGACGCGGTGCGCACCCCGATGCAGTGGACGCCCGATCGCAACGCGGGCTTCTCCTCCTGCGACCCGGGACGGCTCTACCTCCCCACGATCATGGATCCGGTCTACGGATACCAGGTCACCAACGTCGAGGCGTCCATGTCCTCACCGTCATCGCTGCTGCACTGGACCCGCCGGATGATCGAGATCCGCAAGCAGAACCCGGCGTTCGGACTCGGCTCGTACACGGAACTGCCGTCGTCGAACCCGGCGGTGATCGCCTTCCTGCGCGAGGCCCCTCCATCGGAGGAAGGAGGGGACGACCTCGTGCTGTGCGTGCACAACTTCTCCAGGTTCGCGCAGCCCACCGAACTGGATCTGCAGACCTTCAACGGCCGCCACCCGGTGGAGCTGATCGGTGGTGTGCGCTTCCCGGCCATCGGCGAGCTGCCCTATCTGCTGACTCTGGCAGGACATGGCTTCTACTGGTTCCGCCTGACGAACCAGCCACAGCCCCCGGCCGCACCCATGGTGCACCTCTGAAGGGACGTGTCTCATGCTGAAGACGGCATCGCAGTCGCCGAGCAGCCTCAGCCCTCCCCAGGTGCTCACCTCGCTGGCCGCGCTCCTTCGCGAGTGGCTGCCGAAGCAGAGGTGGTTCGCGGGCAAGGGCAGGCCGGTGACGGACCTGGAAGTGCTGTCGACGACAGCACTGCACCCGGGGTGCCTGCATCTGCTGATCCGCACGGGCCACTCCGGGCAGCCCGATGACTGCTACCAACTGATCCTCGGAGTCCGGGAGAACCTGCCGCTCCGGCTCCAGCACGCGTTCATCGGCCGACCGGACGCGGGACCGCTGGCCGGACTCACTGTGTATGACGCCCTGCTGGACCCGCGGTCGGCGACGCTGCTCCTGGAACGCCTGAGGACGCCCGGCGCCATGGGACCCCTGCGCTTCGAACGGGACGCGCAGACCGTGGTGCCGGAGGGGCTCGAGCCCAGGCTGCTCGAAGGAGAGCAGTCCAACACCTCCCTGGTGTACGGGGATTCCTACATCCTGAAGCTGTTCCGCCGTGTCCATCAGGGCATCAACCCGGACCTGGAAGTGCCGCGGGCGCTGGCTCGTGGCGGCTGTGCCCGAGTGCCCGCGGCCGTGGCCTGGTTCTGGACCACCGAGCCACGCAAGATGACTCTCGGAGTGCTCCAGCCCTTCCTGCGTGAGGCGACGGACGGCTGGACGCTCGCACTCCAATCCCTCGCCGCGGGCGAGGACTTCAGCGACGAGGCGTACGAACTGGGCAGAGCCACCGCCGAAGTGCACCTGGCGCTGACCCGGGCGTTCGGGGTGGAGCCGCTGGACCCGCACGGCGGCGTACGGCTTGCCGCCGCCATGACGAGCCGTCTGGAGAGCGCCGCCGATCAGGTGGCGGATCTCGTTCCGTACGTGTCTCGTCTGAAGTCGGCCTACGGAGCGGTCGCCGCACGCGGTACGGGCCGCCAGGCCCAGCGGATCCACGGCGACCTGCACCTCGGCCAGGTGCTCCGGGCCAACGACCGCTGGTTCGTCATCGACTTCGAGGGCGAACCGGCCCGGCCGCTGGCCGAGCGTCGGCACCCGCAGGCCCCCGTTCGCGATGTGGCGGGCATGCTGCGCTCCTTCGACTACGCGGCCTACACCCGGCGGCCTCGGCGCGCCCAATGGGTGGAGCGATGCCGGGAGGCCTACTGCGCCGGCTACGCGGCGGAATCCCCGTGGGATCCGCGTGCGGACGCCGAACTCCTGCGTGCGTATGAGACGGACCGGGCGGTGTACGAAGCGCTGTACGAGACCCGGCACCGTCCCGACTGGCTGCCCGTCCCGATGGCGGCCATCGCCCGCCTCGCAGAGGAGAGTTGAGACCGTGGACACCACCGAGACGTCCGCTGCTCGCCCCTTGACTGTCCTGCGCACCTCTCCTGCCCCCACTTCCCACGCCGCTGCTCCGACCGTCGCCGCAGGCCACGCCCGCGTTCCCGAGGTCCCACTCGACGCACAGGACAGGCAGCGCCTCCTGTCGGGCACTCATCACGACCCGCATGCCGTGCTCGGCGCACACCCGGTGCCCGGAGGCGTGGCCTTTGTGGTCCTGCGCCCGTATGCCCAAGCGGTGACACTCCTCACCGGTGGGCGAAGCGTGGCCCTGCACGACATGGGCGACGGCTTCTTCTCCGTTGTTCTGCCGCTGGACGCGACGCCGGCGTACCGGCTGCGCGCGACCTACGACGGCCGCGACGGCGAGCACGAGGACCCCTACCGCTTCCTTCCTGCACTGGCGGAATTCGATCTGCACCTCATCGGCGAGGGCCGGCACGAGGAGCTGTGGAAGGCGCTGGGAGCACACCCGATGACTCATCAGGGCGTGCTGGGCACCCGGTTCACGGTGTGGGCGCCCCATGCGAGTGGGGTCAGGGTCTGCGGGGATTTCTGCCACTGGGACGGAGCCGCGTACCCCATGCGCTCACTGGGCTCGACCGGCGTGTGGGAGCTGTTCGTTCCCGGCATCGGCGAGGGGGCCCTCTACAAGTTCGACATCACCCGCCCTGACGGCACTCATACCGTGCGCGCGGACCCGATGGCCCGCCGTGCGGAGGTGCCACCGGCGACCGCCTCCGTCGTGACCCGCTCGGCCCATGTGTGGGAGGACGCGGAGTGGATGGCGCACCGTGCGGACCGCCCCGTCCATCAGGCACCCTTCTCCGTCTACGAGGTCCATCTGGAGTCCTGGAGGCCCGGCCTCTCCTACCGCCAACTCGCCGACCAGCTCACGGACTACGTCACGGATGCGGGATTCACCCACGTGGAACTGCTCCCCGTCGCGGAGTATCCCTTCAGCGGGTCCTGGGGCTATCAGGTCACCGGCTTCTACGCGCCGACGTCACGCCTCGGCACGCCCGACGACTTCAAGTACCTCGTCGACACCCTGCACCAGGCGGGCATCGGAGTGATCCTCGACTGGGTTCCCGCGCATTTCCCCAAGGACGACTGGGCCCTGGCGACCTTCGACGGGGAGCACCTGTACGAACCGGCGGACCCCCGACGTGCCGAACACCCCGACTGGGGCACCCTGACCTTCGACTACGGCCGTAAAGAGGTCCGCAACTTCCTTGTCGCCAACGCCACGTACTGGTGCGAGGAGTTCCACGTCGACGGCCTGCGCGTCGACGCCGTCGCCTCGATGCTCTACCTCGACTACTCACGTGAAGAGGGGCAGTGGTCACCCAACGAGTCGGGCGGCCGGGAGAATCTCGACGCGGTGGCTTTCCTGCAGGAAATGAACGCGACGCTCTACCGGCGCTGCCCTGGAGTGGTCACGATCGCCGAGGAGTCGACGGCGTGGGACGGCGTGACGCGGGCCACCCATGACACCGGTCCGGGGGGCCTCGGAGGCCTGGGCTTCGGCATGAAGTGGAACATGGGCTGGTCGCACGATTCCCTGGAGTACATCAAGCGTGACCCGGTGCACCGCGTGTACCACCACGGCGAGATGACGTTCTCGATGGTGTACGCGTACAGCGAGAACTACGTCCTGCCCGTCTCGCACGACGAAGTCGTCCACGGCAAGCAGGCGTTGGTCTCCAAGGTGCCGGGGGACTGGTGGCAGCGGCGCGCCAACCACCGCGCCTACCTGGGCTTCATGTGGGCCCACCCCGGCAAGCAACTCCTCTTCATGGGGCAGGAGTTCGCGCAGGGCGCCGAGTGGTCGCAGGAACGCGGCCTGGACTGGGGCCTCCTGGACCCGGCTTATCCGGCGGAACCGGACCACAGGGGCGTACTGGACCTCGTGCGCGACCTCAATGATGAGTACCGTGCCACTCCCGCCCTATGGGAGCGCGATACCGAGCCCGCCGGATTCTCCTGGATCACGGCGGACGCGGCCGAGGACAACGTCCTGGCGTTCCTGCGCTTCGCCGCCGACGGCACTCCGCTCCTGGCCGCGTGCAACTTCTCGCCCGTGGTCCGCCGCGACTACCCGCTCGGGGTCCCGGACTCCGTCACTGTCTGGCGGGAGATCCTCAACACCGACCTGGCGTGCTACGGCGGAGGTGATGCCGGCAATCGCGGCCCGCTGAAACCCGACCCCGAAGCGGCACACGGCCACCCGGCCTCCCTGCGCGTGACCCTTCCGCCCCTGGCGACAGTGTGGCTGCGCCCGGAGTGACTCGATTCAGGCAGAAGAGCGGCCGACTGCCCGGTCGAGGCTTTCCCGCGCCAACTGCCGGTCGGGAGGATGATGGAAGGGGATTGCGGTCCTCTGGCCGTATCCGGCTGCCATGGGCCAGGAAAGTACGGCAGAAGGCTCGTGGGAAGACCACCGACCTCAGAACGGTACGAAGATGAACAGCGACACGGCGGACAGCAGCGGGGTTGTGGACAGCCGCTCGGTGTTCGGTGCACCTTGCTGGGTCAGCTTGACCACGCGTGATCTGTCGACTACGGAGAAGTTCTACTCCGCCGTCCTGGGGTGGGACTGGCGCAGCGGCAAACTGGGGGAGCAGTACAGATTCGCCAGTGTGGGCGGCGTTCCGGTGGCGGGCGTATCCGCCGTGGAGGCCATGGCGCAGCAGGCTTTCGCGTGGACTCCCTTCTTCGCGGTGTCCAACGCGGACGAGACGGCGGCCCGGAGCCAGGAACGCGGTGGGACGACCGCTGTGGGACCCATCTCGTTCCCGCCCGGCCGGGCCGCTCTGCTGGCCGATCGTGACGGAGCGGTCTTCGGCGTCTGGGAGGGGGAACTGGTGGCCGACTGGGAGGAATGGCGCCGTGTGGCCCCGGTCTTCGTGGAGCTCCACACGCGAGACGCCTTCGACGCGGCCATCTTCTACGCGGAGGTCCTGGGCTGGGCGTCCAAGGCGGAAGGATGCTGCGAAGTCCACTACGAGAACGAAAGGGTCGTGCTGCGCAGCCGGGCCGACACTGTGGTGGCCCACATCCATTCGGGTGCGGTCGATTCCGCGCGTGACCCCGCGATGCGGCCCCACTGGCAGATCCACTTCTCCGTGGCCGACGTAGCGGCGTGTATCGAGGCCGCGAGGGACCACGGTGGCAGCCTCGTGCAGGAGGCGCGTGACGTGGGAGAGGCAGTGCTGAGCGATCCGGACGGGGCGCGGTTCGTGGTGAATTCTCAGACTGCCGAGTGAGTCGTCGCAGGAGATCTTGACCGCGCCCTCGTCGGTCTCTCGCCCGAGTCGAGGCTCTCCAGGCCGGACACTGGACGTGCCATGTCTGTCGAACCTCTTTCGTCTCCCCATGGCACCCCGGCGGATCACTCCTCGCATCCCGGGGCGGAGGGCTGCCGTCCTCGACCCCGAAACGGCCCATCAGCTTTTGCCGACCAGATTTGCGTGAGTGAGCTTGGTGAAAGCAGGGAGGACTTTGGGGGTGTGCCCCATCCGAGCCGTTCGATTCTCAGGAGGAACCATGACCAACCCCGAGCAGGATCCGAACCAGCACGAGGGCCCCGCGGACGGTGGTGCGGCGGGTACGCCGGGTGTTCATGACGGTGGTGCGGATGGTGGGGCAGAGGGCCCCGCGGACGGCGGTGCGGCGGGTACGCCGGGTGTTCATGACGGTGGTGCGGATGGTGGGGCAGAGGGCCCCGCGGACGGCGGTGCGGCGGGTACGCCCGGTGTCCATGACGGTGGTGCCGACGGCGGAGCCGACGATTCCGCCGGCGGCTCTTGAGTATCCCCCCGACCGCGCTTCAGCACGCCGACGCCACAGCAGGCGTCGGCGTGCTGAAGGCACGGCTGACCGGCCTGAGCCAGGAGGAGTTCGCCCGCGACGTCTGGGCGCGCACAGCGCTGCTCACGCGACGCGCGAGCGACTTCTCCGACCTGTTCTCCGCCGAAGCCGTGGATGAACTGACCTCGCGCCGAGGGCTGCGCACGCCCTTCCTGCGCGTGGCCAAGGACGGCGTCACCATTCCGGATGCGTCGTTCACCTCGTCCGCCGGTGTCGGTGCCACCATCGGTGATCAGCTGGACGACACCGCTCTGTGGTGCATGTTCGCCGACGGCGCCACCCTCGTCCTGCAAGCCCTGCAGCGCACGTGGGGGCCGGTCGCGGACTTCAGCGCCCGGCTGAGCACCGAACTGGGGCATCCGGTGCAGGCCAATGCCTACGTCACTCCACCGCAGAACCGCGGGTTCGACGACCACTACGACGTCCATGATGTGTTCGTTCTTCAGATCGCAGGCGCCAAGCGCTGGCTCGTCCGCGAGCCCGTCCATCCCGACCCACTGCGCGATCAGCCCTGGACCGACCGCCGCAGCGCGGTCGCCGAGGCCGCGAAGGGGCAGGCCCACATCGACACCGTTCTCGAGCCCGGTGACGTCCTCTACCTGCCGCGGGGCTGGCTGCACGCCGCCCAGGCGCAGGGTGAGGTCTCGATCCACCTGACGCTCGGAATCCACACATGGACGCGCTACGCCCTGGCCGAACAACTCGCCCAGTCCGCCCTCGCGTTGCTGCGCGACGATCCCCAGATGCGCGGCACCTTGCCGCTGGGGGTGGACGGGCCGGGCGGCGAGATCGACGCCGTCCGCGAACGCCTCGTCGCCGCTGTCACCAAGGCCGATTCCGCTCCGCTGTTCCACCGCACCCGGCGGGCCCAGGCACGCCCCGCGCCCCTGGGCCCGCTGGCCCAGCTCGAGGCCGTCGACGGCCTCGGCCCTCACTCACGCGTACGACTCCGTGGGCAGCTGGAAGCACGCCTGGAGGGCCCGCGTCTGGTCACGCGCGTGGGCTGGTTCGACTTTCCGGAGACTGATGTGCCGCTGGTGACCCGCATGCTCGACGGCGGGGTCCGTACCGCCGGTGAACTCGGCGTCGAACTCGCCGAGAGACTGCTGCGCGCGGGCGTACTGGTGCCCGCAGAACAGTGACGTGGCCACGGTGACGGCGGCAGGACGCTTCTTCTGCGCTGACGCCGCGCGTACACGCGGCGACTCACTCGCGGGCACGGCTCCGCACGGCTCTGTCTGGGTACTCATCGAATACCGAGGCGGCTGGCCGCCCAACGGCTTCGACGGCCTCAACCTCGAGCCCCACACCAAGGGACTCGTGTTCGCCGCCGCCCAGGCGGTGCGGGCGCGCGTGCTTCTGGTGAGGCGGCACGGACGCCGCAGCCCCGAAGGCTCCAGGCGCTGGGCAGTGCTGCGCCATGAGAACTCCGGTGTCTACCGCCAGCATTGGGGCACATGGAGCCGTGATCAGGACTTGGTGGCGATCGCCGCTGCCCTCGATGCCCCTGGGGAACTCGGCCGGCCGCCCGTCGTCCTCGTCTGCACCCACGGTCAGCACGACACCTGCTGCGCCGTGCGCGGTCGGCCGGTGGGACGCGCCCTCAGCGAGCGCTGGCCGGACCTGGTGTGGGAATGCACCCACGTCGGTGGTGACAGGTTCGCCGCCAACGTCGTAGTCGCACCCGACGGGGTCTACTACGGCGGTCTCGATGCCGCGTCGTCGGTGGCAGTGGTCGAAGAGCACCTGGCCGACCGGATTCACGCGGACCACCTGCGCGGGTACACGGATCTCTTCCCGCCGCAGCAGGCTGCCGTCGCGGCCGTGCTCAGACGCTTCGGCCCGGCCGGCCGGCATGAATACGCGGTGATCGGGACTTCCCGGGAAGACAGCCGCTGGCGAATCCGCATCACCGGCCGCCTGCCTCGTACGACGTCATTCGACGTCGAGGTGCACTCCCACCGCACACCGCCCTGCCAACTGACCTGCCGAGGGCTGTCAATGAGCTCCACCGCCGTCTACGAGGTCGCGTCGATCGGCATCGGTTGAGCTTGTCCTGTCCACTCCGGCGACCGAGGTACGGGAGTGCCACGCACACGTGCGGCCTCCCGTACCTCGCTGCCTCCCACACTGGTGGTGAGCGAGCCTCAGAAGCGCCGCGCGACCGACTGTTGTGCGCTCTCGGACATCGAGCGCACGGACCCGGCCGCATCACTCAGCGCGCCCGCGGCCTCGCGACGGACATGCCGTGCACTGCGGCGGCCGGCCACCGCGGCGGTTCGGCCGCGGTAGGCGACGGACGGCTTGCCGTGCGTGTCAGCCGCCGCGATCAGAAGCCCGCCGAACAGGGAGAGGTTCTTGACGAACTGCGTGCGCTGAGCCGCCCGCCGCTCCTTGTCTTCCTCCTTCCACCAGGCATGCCCCGCCAACGTCGTCGGCACCAGCGATCCGGCCAGAGCGAGCGCGGCGAGGCGCGGAAGCCGTCCGGTCGCCAGCATCAAGCCGGCCCCGACCTGGACCGCGCCGTTGACGCGGACCAGGCGCTCAGGATCCTCCGTGAGCCACGGGATCCGGGAGGCCAGAGGGATCGCTACCGGCTCGGCCGCCGAGGCCACGCGTTTGGGCTCCCGAAGGGTGCTCACTCCTCCCGTGAGGAAGACGGAAGCGAGCAAAGGGCGTGCGCATTTTCTGAGAACAGCCATGTCTACCGGTCTCCCAGAATCTGCGATCTCAAACGGCGTTCGGCCGGAGCGATCCGTTGGTTGTGCCGGGGCCACTCGGGTCAGCAGCCACCGCAGTTGTAATAGAGGACGTCCCAGTGATTGCCCTCGTCGGCGTAGATGTTGCCGGAGCCGGACTTGTACTGCGGGGCACCGTCACCACGCGGGCCGATGTAAGTGAAGGTGTTCTTGACGTAGCTGGTGATGCAGGAGTTCTTGCCGTAGTCGAGCTTGTATCCGTTCCAGTGCGAGTACGTACCGCTCGCGTGGCCGGTTTCCGTGCCGCCCGTGACGTTGAGGGCACAGCCGCTGGCTTGCTTGAGGGTCTGAGCCCCTTGTGCGGAGGCGAGATTGAGTTGATCGAAAGACGTGCACGTCGGCCTGTTGCGGTCCGAGCAGCTGCCGGAAGACGACCATGTGACGCCAGCCGCGCGGAACATGGAGGTTGCCGTGGCGTGACTGATCTTGGTGGCGGCGAAGGCGTCGGTGGCCGTGGTGAGTACGCCGAAGCCGGGTGCGATCAGGGCGCCGGCGGTGAGCGCGAGCGCGGTGAGCGCGGAGTGGACGCGCATGCGGATTCCTTCCTGCTGATAACCGTGCTGACAGTGAGACGGCTGTGGTGCAGGTGGAGCAAGGAGATGGTGCCCGGATGCGCGCGCCATGGCCAGAGGGCAAAGCGGAACGAATGGTCGCGGGTCCGCCGATGCGGCCCATGCGTCGCCGACGCCGCCCACGTTCGCGGGCAGGCAAGTGTGCCGCTCCGTCGGGCTCGGGCTTGGCTGTGTAGGGCTTGGTTGTCAGTCGGTCTTGGGTGGGTCGGGCCACATGCGGGCTACGGGGGAGTCGGGGCCGTCGAGGGCTACGGCGATGCGGCGCATGCCGAGTGTGAGGCGTTCCAGCTCCTCGGGGCCGCCGACTGCTTCGCAGAGCCGTTCGACGACCGTTTCGACGAGCTGTCGCCCCTTGGTCATGCCCAGCAGTCCTGCCTTGGTCGGTTCGACCAGTACGACTCGTTTGTGTACGGGGTGCGGGTGTCGCTCGATCCATCCGATCTGCTGCAGGTGTGCCAGTGCCGTGGTCACGCTCTGTGGGGTGATGTTCTGGCCGCGGGCGAGGTCTGCCCCGGACAGTGGCCCGTGCTGGTCGAGGGTCATGACGATGCCGAGCTGTGTCATCGTGACGTTGAGGGAGCGCAGTTGCTCGTTGAGGGCGCGGTGTACGGAGTTGTTCGCCCGCCACATCGAGTGGCTGAACGTCTGGTTCCAAGGCTTGTCGGAGGTGGTCCCCTCCGAGTGGCGGCTCGGCATTTTCAACTCCCTGCGGGCAAACGGCCCTCATCCTAGCGGCGGGGCCACCGGCCCCGACCCGGCGCCCGGAGCCGGATCCGTCCCTTCTGGTGCGTATGCGCCAGGTCATGAGCCGGTCCGCGCCCATCCAAGTGTCGTTCAGCGCACAACCATCAGCCGTTTCCGCGTGTCTCGCAGATGAATCACATCTGCGCGCACGCGTCTCGACATCGCTCGCGCTCCAAGGAGGAACCGTGGGCATCCGCAGACCCGCCATATCGACCGCCGTGGCCGCCGCCCTCATCGGGTCGTTCGGCGTGCCGATCGTCGCGGGCACCGCATCCGCGGAGGACGGTGCCGCCACCGTGCGCGAGGACTTCGACGGCGACGGCTATCAGGACGTCGCCGTCTCCGCCCCCGGCGCGAAGATCGGCGGCCACGCCTGGGCCGGCTACATCACGATCAGTTACGGATCGGCCAACGGCGTCGACTCCGCGCGCACCACGGTCATCACCCAGGACACCCCCGATGTGCCCGGCGCCTCCGGCGACAACCAGGTCTTCGGCTCCGCGATGATCTCCCGCGACCTGGACGGTGACGGCCTGACCGACCTGGCGGTGGTCGCCCGCGATCACCGGCCGGAGAACAACGTCAACGGATCGGTGATCGTCCTGTGGGGCCGGAAGACCGGCATCTCCGGCGAGGGCGCGGTCCGCATCGACGCACCGGCCAATGCCCAGGTCGGCGACGACCTCACCGCGGGCGACTTCGACAGCGACGGGCACACGGACCTGTTCATGCGCAACGGCGAGGACTACGACTACCACGACGTGCTGTACGGCCCCTTCAGCCGTGACGGCGTCCCCGCCCGCGAGCGGCAGGTGCAGGTGTACAGCACCGACAACACCATCAACTCGACCGCCGCGGGCGACTTCAACGGCGACGGCATCGAGGATCTCGCGACCTTCTACGTCTACGAGAACCACGCCGAGGGCGGCAAGCTCTGGCTCGGTACCAAGGACGGCCTGTCCACCGTCCCCCAGCGCCTGAACTCCTCGTCCAGCACGGCCGTGGCCGACTTCGACCAGGACGGCTACGCCGATCTCGCCACCCGCATCTTCCCGAACGGCGACACCGAGGGCACCGAGGAGGACCCCGGCACCGTCAAGATCTACTACGGTTCGCCCTCCGGCCCCAGCCAGACCCGTACGCAGACGATCACGCAGAGCACGGCGGGCGTGCCCGGGGCGAGCGAGAAGGGTGACCAGTTCGGCGGGCGGCTGAGCGCGGGCGATGCGAACGGCGACGGATACCCCGACCTGGCCGTCGGCGTCCCCGGCGAGGCGATCGGCTCGAAGGCGAAAGCCGGCGCGGTGGTGCTGCTCAAGGGCGCCAAGGGCGGGCTCACCGGCACGAGTGCGCAGGCGTTCCACCAGGACACGGCGGACGTGCCGGGTGTCGCGGAGTCCGGCGACGTGTTCGGCGGGTCGGCGCGTCTGCTCGACGTGACGGGCGACGGCAAGGCGGACCTGGCCGCGGGTGCGCCCGGCGAGAACCTGGATGCCGTCGTGAACGGCGGCGCGGTGTGGCTGCTGCGCGGCGCGGCCTCCGGCCTGACGGCCTCGAAGTCGGTCGCGCAGAACCCGCAGGACCTCGGGGCACCGGCGGCGAAGGCGTTGTTCGGCGCGAACCTGAGCGGCGACAACGGCCCCGGCACGCTGATCCCCTAGCGCGCGCAGCACGATCACGGTCACGACCGGGTCCTCGGTGGTGCGTGGGACCGCTGTTAGCCTGCGCCCATGATCAAGGGGAGATCGCGCGGCCGAATAGCTCACATGGCGGGGGCCAACAGGTCAGAGCGTGTGCTGATCCTGGCCAGCTTCGTGAACCGAGTCGGCAATGGCCTCTTCAACACGGCGGCGGCGCTCTACTTCACGTTGGTCGTGGATCTACCGGCGGTGCAGGTGGGTGCCGCCCTCACTGTTGCCGGACTGATCGGCCTGCTCGCGGGGATACCGGGAGGTCACCTGGCCGATCGACGTGGGCCGCGCACGATCATGATGCTCGCCCTGGCGGTTCAAGCAGTGGCGATGTCCGCTCTCGTGCTTGTCGACAGCTGGGCTGCCCTCACCGTCATCGCCACCGTCGACCAGCTTGCCGCAGCCGCTGCCGGCGCGGCCTGGGGAGCCCTCGTGGTCCGGGTCGGTACCGACCGGCCGGCGTTGTTCAGGGCAAAGCTCCGTACTTACGTCAATCTGGGCGTCGTCCTGGGAACCGTGGGCGCCGGCTTTGCGGTGACAGCGAATACGCGTACCGCCTACAGCGTGCTGATTCTCGGCAACGCGGCCAGCTTCGCCCTGTGCGCCCTGTTCCTGTTCCTGCTCCCCAACTACAGAGCCTTGGCGTCACCGCCGCAGCAGCGCCGCTGGATCGCTCTCACCGACCGGCCGTTCGTGGCCTTCACCGCCCTCTACGGTGCGATGGGGCTGCAGTACCCGGTCGTGTCCCTGCTTCTGCCGATCTGGATCTCGTCGCACACGGACGCACCGCGCTGGACCGTGGCCGCGGTGTCCGCGATCAATGCTGGGGTCTGCGTCCTCCTGCAGACCAGAATCGGATCCCGCATCGAAACCCCTCGCGACGGCGGCAGAGCGTTCCGCACGGCAGGCCTGCTCTTCCTCCTCAGCTGTCCGATGATGGCCCTGACCGCGCACACTCCCGTGTGGGCGGCCGCCGGCCTCGTGGTCGCGGCGATCTTCGTCCACAGCCTCGGCGAGATATGGGAGTCCTCGGCCGGCTTCGCCCTTGGCTTCGGCCTGGCACCGGACCATGCCCAAGGCCAGTACCAAGGGCTTCTGGGGCTCGGCTTCAGCGCAGGCCAGGCGCTCGCTCCCGCCATCCTCACCACCGTCGTGCTTGGCCTTGGCACGGCGGGCTGGCTGCTCCTCGGCGCGTTCTTCGCCGCTCTGGGCGCTGTTGGCCCATCGATTGAACGCTGGGGCACGCGAACGCGTTCTCGACAGGAAGCTGAAGTTGCCGGATCGAGCCCAGCGGCCGGAGGCGGTCGCCTCTACCCTGCATCGGGTGATGACAGCCGATGATGTGTTGCTCGTCCTGGCCCTGTTGCGGCGAGCGAAGGTGGATGTCTGGATCGGTGGAGGATGGGGGATCGATGCACTGCTCGGCGAGCAGACCCGGGACCACCGGGACCTGGACCTGATGCACCGGCAGGACCAGGAAGCCGCCGTGTTGGCGGCGCTCTCGGCGGAAGGCTTCGTCGAGAGCCTGGACTTCAGGCCCATCCGATTCGTCATGACGGCTCCGGACGGGCGAGAGATCGACCTTCACCCGCTGGTCTTCTCCGACGACGGCTCAGCAGTGCAGGCATCACCCGATCCGCGGAGCCCTTTCGTCTACCCCTCGGCGTGCTTCGTGACGGGCGCCGTCCACGGGACGCCCGTCCCCTGCCTGTCCGCCGAGCAGCAGGTCTACTTCCACCAGGGATACGAACCGTCGGAGCACGACCGGCACGACATGGCGCAGCTGCGCCGCGTATTCGGGATCGCCACGCACTTCTGACGCGGCCTCGACGATCTCTGGTCAGGGTTTCAGCGCCACCGCGCCGAACTGCGGCAGTACGGCGGCGGAGTTGGACTCAGCGCGCCATTGCGAGCACGACACGAGGCCGGGGGTGACGAGGTTCAGGCCGTCGAAGAAGGAGCTGATCTCCGCACGGCTGCGGGCGGTGATCGGCGGGGTGGCGTTCTCGTTCCAGAACTTCATGGCCTCGACGTTGCCCTCACCACCGAGATCGGTGTCGGTGGTGGGGTGAGTCAGGGCGAGATAGCTGCCTGAGGGGACGGAATCCATGATCCGGCGCACGATGTGCTGTGCCTCGTCCGTATCGAGAACGAAGTTGAGGATGCCCAGCATCATGACCGCGACGGGCCGGTCGAGGTCGAGGGCTGCCGATGCGCCCTCCACGATGCCGTCGGGGTGGTGGACATCGGCGTCGATGTAGGCAGTTGCTCCCTGCCGAGTACCGGTCAGCAGACTGCGGGCGTGGACCAGCACGATGGGGTCGTTGTCGACGTAGACGATGCGCGACTCGGGTGCGATCCGTTGGGCGATCTCGTGGGTGTTGTCCAGGGTCGGCAGTCCGGTGCCGATGTCCAGGAACTGCCGCACTCCGCAGTCGGCGGTCAGGAATCGGACCGAGCGGCCGAGGAAGTGGCGGTCGGCGCGGGCCACGTCCCGGATCACCGGGAACATCGTGGCGACCTGGTCACCGACTTGCTGGTCGATCTCGTAGTTGTCCTTGCCGCCGATCCAGTAGTTCCACACGCGTGCGTTGTGCGCGACCCCGGTGTTCAGCCTGCCCGACACATCCGACGGGTGCTGTCTCTCACTCACGTCTTCCCCTTCTCTCGCCCACCCGCGAGGTGTTCACGGCGAGCAACGCCGCGGCGGCAACGGAACGTGGTGCCATTGTGATGCACGTAGATCACGGCGTCCGGGGATTCGGCGTTCCCGAGGCTCAGGTCGCGTGGTGGACTCAGGTTGGGGGCGGCAGGACCTCGACGATCAGGGCCGTGCCCGTCAGCGGTGCCGCCCCCGATGTCCCACAACGGCCGGAGCCGGCCGTCCCCGGCAAAGGCGCTCCGGCGTCCACCCTCCTCAGGTCCCATCAGGCTCAGCGTTATCTGCCGAGCGGCCTCGGCCAGAAACTCCCAGAACGCCACGGGCACGGGGCAAAGATCACCGATCTCGATGAGAACGCCGAGCGCCATCTCCCACTCCTGGCGTGCGATGTCCTCACGGACATCCCCGACCGTCACGCCGTTCTCCGCCGTGGCATACCAGCCGCCGCGGAGGGTGACAGGGTGCGATGCCCGTCATCTCCGGGCAGAGTTGAGCGCGACGGTAATGCCAAATGTGCACATGGTGGAAGAAAGCTGAACTGACGCGAGGTGCTCTCGCGGAACCGGGGCGATCAATGTTCCGTACGCAGGCGGCCGACGACGGCGACGAGCTGCTTGCCAGGCTCGGGGCGCTGACTGCCCGGGCCCGGGAGCTCGCGGAGATGCAGCGCTCCCGGGTCGAGCTGGCAGTGGCCCTGCAGCGAGGCATGCTGCCCCACGACCTTCCGCAGCCTCCGGGCATCCGGCTGGCCGTGGGCTACATGCCCGCAAACCACGGGCTCAACGTCGGGGGAGACTGGTATGACGCCTTCACCATGGCCGACGGCCGTATCGGCCTGTCCATCGGAGACGTGCAGGGGCACAACATCAAGGCCGCCGCGTTCATGGGGCAGGTCCGTGTGGGACTGCGTGCGCTTGCCTCGGTCACGGGCGACCCCGGGGAGCTGCTCGCGCGTACCAACGATCTCCTGGTTTCTCTGGGCGAGGACCTCTTCGCCACGTGCACCTTTCTCCGGCTCGATCCGGCCACCGGCGTCCTGGAGTGCGCTCGGGCCGGCCACATCCCCCACATCTGGGCCACGGCGGACGGCCGATCCGGTGTCGACGAAGGAGAATGCGGCCCCCCGCTCGGCGTACTCGAAGGGGCCGAGTACCCCGTGGTGTGCCACCGGCTCACCACGGGTGGCGTCGTCGTACTGCTGACCGACGGTGTGGTGGAGGGGCCGACACTGAGCCTCGATGAAGGCCTGCGCCGGGTGACGCGGCTCGCCGAGGTCACGGCCGCTGCCGGACTGGGCATCAACACTCTCGCAGGCGGTGTCATGCGGCTGGCGGACACGGTGGGGCATGAGGACGACGCCGCCGTCCTCATCATCGGCCACGACGACGGCGCCCCGTAGACGTGCCCACCGCACCATTGCGGACGCGCCCGGACACTGACGCGGGCGCTCGCATGGCCGAAATGGTCCGCGCGGTGTCTGATGGCTGCTGTGTTGGTGACCCGGCGGTTCCGGCTGTCCTTGGAGGTAGTCCTCAAGACACTGGCTGTTGCCGCCTGCTACTACGTGGCCGGGCGGCTGGGCCTGCTCGGTCGACTCACCGTCGAGGGAGTGATCGTCACCCCCATCTGGCCGCCCACGGGCCTCGCCGTTGCCGCACTGCTTGTCTACGGCGTGTCGGTCTGGCCCGGGATCGCCATCGGGTCGTTCCTCGTCATCGCGTCGCTCGCCACCCCGCAGCCCGCCACATTCATCACCGTCGCGGGCAACACCATCGCCCCGCTCTGCGCCTATCTGATGCTGCGAGCGGTCGGTTTCCGGCTCGGGATCTCGCGTGTGCGGGACGGCCTCGCCCTGGTCTTCCTCGGAGGGCTCGGCGCCATGCTGATCAGTGCCACGGCGGGGGTCGGGCCGCAGGTGGTGACCGGTGGACTGGCGACGGGGAAGTTCTGGTCCGTATGGCTGGCCTGGTGGGTGGGTGATGCGATGGGCGTCCTGCTCATCACACCGCTCCTGCTCGTCCTGGCGGGAGCCGCCGGACCACTGAAACTGAGGCGCTGGAAGGAAATGGTGTGCCTCGGCCTCGTGGCCGTGATCGTCGTGCCCGTGGCCGTGCTCGGCGAATTGAGCCTGCTTTTCCTCGTCTTTCCGCTGCTCATCTGGGCGGCGCTGCGCTTCCAGCTGGCCGGGAGCATGCTGTGCGCGCTGTTCGCGTCCGTGCTCACCACGTTCGAGGCGAATACGCAGCAAGGCGCCTTCCTCCACCTGTCGGCCATCGAGGTCATGACCAAACTCCAGGCATTCAACGGTGCCGCCGCGCTGACGGCGCTCTTGCTGTCCGCCATGGTCGCCGAACAGCGCGCCACCCGACGATCGGTGCAGAGCGCCTGCCGGGAACTCGCCGAGGTACTGGAGCACCTCGCCGCGGGGGAATCCCCACCCGAACTGTCCGCCAAGGAAGCCACCGGCGCCCGCACGGCCGACAGGGCGTCGGGGACCCGCCGCGACCAAGAAAAGTAGCCGGGTCCGCTCCTGAGGCATCCGCTGCCGGCATGGCCGGGGTGCGCGGGCGCCCGCCACGTACGCTGGCAGCTATGCGGATGCGCCCCACACTGACCTGGGAGCCCACTGGCGGCCTGCTCCCGGCCGTGACCGACCTCGCGCCTGTCGTCGAGGCGGTGCGCGGGGGAGGAGTCGCCGTGCTGAGCGGGGCCGGGCTCTCCACCGAGTCAGGTATCCCGGACTACCGAGGGGAGAACGGTTCCCTGCGTCGGCACACCCCCATGACGTACCAGGAGTTCGTCGGCGCCGAGCAGGCCCGGCAACGGTACTGGGCCCGCAGCCAGCTGGGGTGGAGGGCCATGACGCGGGCCCGCCCGAATGCCGGTCATCGTGCTGTGACCGCCTTGCTCGACGCAGGCCTGCTCACCGGCGTGATCACACAGAACGTCGACGGGCTGCAGCAGTCCGCCGGGGCCCGGGACGTCATCGAGCTCCATGGGAGCCTGAGCAGGGTCGTGTGCCTGGCCTGCGGGCAGAGCAGCTCCCGTTCAGAACTCGACCACCGACTGCGTGAGGCCAATCCGCGGTTCGAGGATGACGCCGAGCGGCACCGAGCGGCGCGGGTCAATCCGGACGGTGACGTGGAACTGCCCGACGAGGCGGTCCGTGAGTTCCGGGTGGTGGCGTGTTCGGCCTGTGGCAACGGGGTTCTCAAGCCCGATGTCGTGTTCTTCGGAGAGAACGTGCCTCCCGAGCGCGTTGCGGCGTGCCGGGACCTCGTCGAGGAAGCCGCCGTTCTGCTCGTGCTCGGCTCCTCCCTCACCGTCATGTCCGGGCTGCGCTTCGTGCGTCAGGCGGCACAGTCCGGCACGCCGGTCCTGATCGTCAATCAGGGGCCGACCCGAGGTGACCGTTGGGCCACGCAGCGCGTCGCACTGCCCCTCGGAGAGGCGCTGCCCGCCCTGGTGGCCCAGGTGTGTCCCTGAGGCCGAGAGGGCTCAGGCATGGGTGGCCACGGTGTCGAAGTGGGCCTGTGCGGTGAGGAGTTCGGACGCATCGGAGCCGGTGGGGAGTTCGCGCGGGCGTGTGCCGCGGGTGAAGAGGCGGGCCGGGTTCTCGCCGCCGAGCGTGGCGCGGTCCTCCTGCACGCGAAGCCAGGATCCCTCCCGCAGGCCGAGCACGGGGACGTCGTTCTCCTCGAGGAACTCGGTGAGACGCTCCTCGCGCGTCTCTCCCTTGTGAGTGGAGGCCGGGTCCGGGTCGAGGAAATGCGGGTTGATCTGGAAGGGGACGAGGCCAAGGCACGCGAAGGACGGGGGCTGCACGATGGGCATGTCGTTGGTGGTGCGCAGGGTGGGAGCGGCCATGTTCGTGCCGGCGCTGGCGCCCATGTAGGGCAGCCCGGCACGTACGGCATCACGCAGGGCGTCGCGCAGTCCGGTCCGGTACAGCGCGCTCAGCAGGCGGAAGGAGTTGCCGCCGCCGACGAAGACCGCGTCGGCCTGTGCGAGTGAGGACAGCGGGGCGCCGTCCTCGTGCACGCCGCGGACGTCGATGCCGCACGGGGCGAGCGCGTCGCGGACCTTGGCCGTGTAGGCGTCGTGGTCGGCGAGGGCGTAGGGGACGAAGGCGAGGCGGGCGCGCTCGGGGAGGAATCCGGTGACGGTGTCGAGGGCGTGGGCGAGGTAGCCGCGGCCGTGCTGGGTGGAGTTGGAGAGCAGCAGCAGGTTCGTCCGGGTCAACTCAGGCTCCTTGCGGGGTATTTCGGCATTGGGGTGGTGGGTTGCTCGCGTGACGTGGGTGGTGGCGGCGGCGGGTGGCCGTCGTGCGGCGTCTCGCTCAGGCGGTGTCGCCGCGCGGGCGCCGGGTGCGTTGCGGCGGGTGGGTGAGGCGCTTCTCCAGGAGCTGGGCGGCCCGGCGGAGGGCATCGAGGCGACCGTCGGGGCCTTCGGGGAAGCGCTCCTTGGCTGCGCCGAGGCTGAGGCTTCCGTACGGTTCGCGGCCCAGGAAGACCGGTACGGCGACGGTGCCGATCCCGGCGTCGTACTCGCCGACGGTCCAGGCGTACCCCTGCGCGCGGATCCGCAGGAACTCGCGCTCCAGGACGTCCGGGTCGGTGACCGTGCGGTCGGTGAAGCGGGCCATGGGGCGCCCGCGGAAGAGTCGGTTGCGCTGCTCGTCGGGCAGGAAGGCGTAGTACGACTTGCTGGTGGCACCGGCGTGCGCCGGATACAGCTCGCCGACCAGCGGGTAGTAGCGCAGCGGCCCCTCCTCGCCCTCGACGGCGGCGACGCAGCGCATGTGGAAGCTGTCGGGCAGGCAGAACAGGACGGTGTCGCCGGTGGCGGCGCGCAGCTCGTCCAGGACGGGCCCGGCGAGGAGTTCCAGGGACCCGGAGCGTTCCCAGAGGCGGCCGAGGCGCAGTACGGCGGGGCCGATCCGGTAGCGGCGGGTGACCGGGTCGGAGACCAGGAAGCCGCGGCCGGCGAGGGTGGAGAGCAGCCGCTGGGCGACGGAGGTGTCCCAGCCGAACTCGGCGGCGACCTCGGTCACGCCCCAGTCCGGCCGGGTCCGCTCGAAGGCGAGCAGCACGAGCAGGGCGCGGTCGACGGTCTGCAGGGCGCCGGCCGGGGTCTTCCGGTCGAGCGGGATGTCCTGGGGCATCGGCGGTCGCTCCTGGTGGGCGGCGGAGGGGGGCATGCGGGCCCGGTACGGGTGTGTGCGGGGTCGGGCATCTCACCATGCAGACCCTTATTGCAGATAACGGGAAAGCATTGCCCACAACGCTAACGCATCCCGACTCTGGTCTCCGTACCGGTGCGGGGCCACCCGCCCGGCGTGCACGATCAGGAGAGGTCGCCCATGTTGAAGTACGTCCTGGCCATCATGGATCTGCTGGATGATCCGGACGCCGACGGCAAGCGTGCCGTCGCGTACCTCGACTCGGCCGCGGGTCCAGGGGGGTCGGGCGTCGAGGTCACCACGGTCACCGGCGAGCGCGGCTCCACGGACTTCGTGCGCGTCCGGATCCCGGGGCGCTCGGGCCGTGCGGCAGGCGGCCCGGCCCGCACGCTCGGCGTCGTCGGCAGGCTCGGCGGCGTAGGCGCCCGGCCGGAGATCGCGGGCCTGGTCTCCGACGCGGACGGTGCCGTGGCCGCCCTGTCGGCCGCGGCCAAGCTGCTCGACATGCGCCGCCGCGGCGACGTGCTGGAGGGCGACGTCGTGATCGCCACCCACATCTGCCCCGACGCCCCCACCGCGCCGCACGCCCCGGTCCCGTTCATGGACTCGCCGGTCGACATCGCCACCATGAACCGGCACGAGGTGACGGACGAGATGGAGGCCGTGCTCTCCATCGACACCACCAAGGGCAACCGGATCATCAACCACAAGGGCCTGGCCCTCTCGCCCACCGTCAAGGAGGGCTGGGTGCTGCGGGTCAGTGAGCAGCTCGGCGAGCTGCTCGCTGTGGTGACCGGTGAGCCGTTGGTCACATATCCCGTGACGAACCAGGACATCACGCCCTACGGTAACGGTGTACACCACATCAATTCGATCCTGCAGCCGGCCACCGCGACCTCAGCCCCGGTGGTGGGCCTCGCGGTCACCTCGGCCGCGGCGGTCCCCGGCTGCCAGACGGGCGCGAGTCACGAGACCGACATCGCGGCCGCAGCCCGGTTCGCCGTCGAGACCGCGAAGGCCTTCGGCGGCGGCCGACTCGACTTCCACGATGTGGCGGAGTTCGACAACCTCGTCAACCGGTACGGCTCGCTGGCGCACCTGCAGACCTTCGGCCACGCATCCAGGGAGTCGTGATGGCAGCCCCCTCCGCCGCCGAAACGGGCGGCAAGCAGATCGGCAGCGACGACTACGCGCTGTCCCGCGTCCCGCGCGACAAGCGCCTCGGCTTCTGGACGATGCTGCTCCAGTGGCTCGCCCAGTCCGGCTCGATCTCCCAGTTCACGCTGGGCGCCACCATCGGCGTCGGCATGACCTTCGGGGACGCGTTCCTCGCCTTCACACTCGGTGCGGTCGTGCTCGAGGTCGTGATCTTCGCGATCGGCCTCGCGGGGATGCGCGAGGGCCTTGCCACTCCGCTCCTGACCCGCTGGGTGGGCTTCGGGCGCAACGGATCCGCGCTGGTCAGCTTCGTGATCGCGGTCAGCCTCGTCGGCTGGTTCGGCGTGCAGAACTCGATCTTCGGGAACAGTGTGTCGGCCCTGGTGGGCGGAGCCTCGTGGCTGTGGTGCGTCGTCGCCGGCGTGGCCATCACCGCCCTGGTCATCTTCGGCTTCAAGTACATGGCGATCTTCGCCAAGATCGTGACACCGCTGTTCTTCGCCATGGTCGCCTGGTCGGTGACCGACGCCCTCATGGACCACTCCGTCGCCGACCTCGTCAGCGCGCCCCCGCCCGGTGAGACCATCCCGCTCGCCGTCGCCGCCACGGCCATCGCGGGCGGCTTCATGACCGGTGCGATCGTCGCCCCCGAGATGACCCGCTACAACAAGAAGGGCTCGCACGTCTTTCTGCAGAGCGCCTCGTCGATGATCCTCTCCGAGTACATCGTCGGCATGACAGGCGTGCTGCTCGGCCACATGGTCAAGAGCAGCGAGGTCTCGCACATCGTGCTCTCCACCTCGGGCGCCTTCGGTGTCCTGGTCGTCCTCATGTCGACGGCGAAGATCAACGACTGGAACCTGTACGGCTCTTCCCTCGGCGTCGTCAACTTCTTCCAGGTCGTCTTCGGCAAGCGTCTGCACCGCGGAGTCGTCACCATCATGCTCGGCCTGGCCGGCACGCTGCTGTCGGCGGTCGGCATCATGACCCACTTCACCGAGTTCCTGTCGGTGCTCGGCGTGGCCATCCCGCCCATCGGCGGCATCATCGTCGCGGAGTACTGGGTGGTGCGGCGGATGTGCAAGCCCCTCGACGACACCCGCGCGGCCCAGACCCTGCCCACCACCTCGCCGACCTGGGTGCCGATGTCACTGGTGATCTGGGCACTGGCCTTCTGCGTCGGCAAGTTCTACGACGGCGGCATCCCCGCCCTGAACTCGCTCGCCACCGCGTTCATCCTCTACTCCGTGCTCGGTCTGCTCGGCTGGATCAGGACGTACGGCACCACGACCCTGGACGACGAGGCCACACCCGCCCCCGCCGACCGCACGCCCGACACCGTAGGAGCGGCATGAGCAACCCCGACACCCCTGTTCCCGGCGCGGCCTTGAGCACCACCCCGGCCTCCGACGAGGCGCAGACAGAGGTCGTCGATCTCTGCGCCGAGCTGATCCGCTTCGACACCTCCAACCCCACCAGCGACGAACGGGCCTGCGCCGACTGGGTCGTGGCGCGCCTGTCCGAGGCGGGCATCGAATCGACGCTCGTCGAGAGCGCACCGGGACGGGCCAACGTAATCGCCCGCATCCCCGGCACGGATCCCACCAGGGGCGCCCTCCTCGTCCACGGCCACCTCGACGTCGTACCGGCCGATGCGACCGAATGGCAGGTGCCGCCCTTCTCCGGTGAAATCCACGACGGGTACCTGTGGGGCCGCGGCGCGATCGACATGAAGGACACGGTGGCCGTGATGCTGGCCACCGCGCGGCACTTCGCGCGCACCGGAACCCGGCCGGCCCGCGAGATCGTGCTCGCCTTCCTCGCCGACGAGGAGGCGGGCGGCAAGTTCGGCGCGCACTGGCTGGTCGAGCACCGGCCCGAGCTGTTCGCGGGCGTCACCGAGGCGATCGGCGAGGGCGGCGGCTTCAGCTACGCCCTCGACGACACGCGGCGCCTCTACCCGATCGAGAACGCCCAGCGCGGCATGGCCTGGATGGAGCTCACGGCGAACGGCCGTGCCGGGCACGGATCCTCGCCCAACGACGAGAACGCGGTCACCGACCTCGCCGAGTCGCTGACCCGCATCGGCCGGCACAGCCACCCGGTGCGGCTGATCGAGCCGGTGCGCGCCCTGCTCGCCAAGGCAGCCGAACTCCTGGGTGTGGAGATCGACTTCGAGGTGCTCGGCACCCTGGACCAGGAGGCCGTCGACAAGGAACTGGCCAAGCTCGGTCATGTCGCCGACTTCATGCAGGTGGTGCTCCGCAACTCGGCGAACCCCACCATGTTCTCGGCCGGCTATCAGACGAACGTCATCCCCGGGAAGGCGACGGCCCGCGTGGACGGCCGCTTCCTGCCCGGTCACGAGCAGGAACTCATCGACACCATCGACGCGCTGCTGCTGCCCTCCGTCTCCCGCCAGTGGGTCAATCACGACATCGCCATGGAAACCTCCTTCGACGGCCCGCTCGTCGACGCCATGTGCGCGGCCGTGCGCGCCGAGGACCCGGACGGGCACCCGGTGCCGTACTGCAACCCGGGCGGCACCGACGCGAAGGCCTTCACCAAGCTGGACATCCGGTGCTTCGGCTTCAAGGGCCTGAAACTGCCGCACGATCTGGACTACGGCCGTCTCTTCCACGGCGTCGACGAGCGGGTGCCGCTCGAAGGACTGCGGTTCGGGGTGCGGGTGATGACCCGCCTCTGGCAGAGCTGCTGACCCTCCCGAGCCGGGCCGCTGCCACGCCGACGCCGGGCACGATCGGTGCCGTATGCCCAGTGACGGTTCGTAGCAGTTCCCCTCGCGCCTTGTGCAATGCGGCGCACGACCCGTGATCTCCCGCGCCTCTAGCCTCGCCGCAGCGGTGCGACAACGAGAACGAGCGAGGGGCGGGCCTGTGAACTGGCTGATCCACGACTATCGCGAGAGTGATCTCGCCGCGGTGGTCCACCTGATGGACACCACGGCCGAGCTCGGCCAGGAATCCGTCTTCTCCGTGGCGGAGTGCATCAGTGCCCTGACATCCCGGCAGCCGGGCGTCGTCGCCGTCCACCAGGGCGTACCCATCGGGACGGCGCTCGCATGTGTGGCGGGAGAGCGGGCCTGGGTGATGCGGATCGCGATTGCCCCGGCCTGGCGCGGGCGTGGCCTGGCCAGCGCGCTCCTGGTCGAGCTCGAGCGCCGCCTGGTCGCCGCGCGGGTCGGCCGGATCGCTTATGTCCTGCCGGAGGAGGAATTGTTCGGCGACGGACTCCTCAACGCGGGCTACACCCGCCGTCCTGCTGTGGCCTATTTCGAGAAGGTGGAGCCGGTGCACGGGCCCGCCGCCAGCCTTCTCGACGACCTCGGCGGCCGGCTGCTGCCCGCCGACCTGTGGGACAAGGTCGTCGGCATGGAGCGTGAGAAGGACCTGATCGAACGGCGGATCGTGCTTCCGCTTGCCGAGCCGGAGCGTGCGGCACGACATGGTGTGCGCCCGCCACGGGCGGTGGGTCTGTTCGGCCCGCCGGGCACCGGCAAGACGACCTTCGCGCGCGCCATCGCCTCGCGGCTCGGCTGGCCGTTCGTGGAGATCCTGCCCTCCCGGCTGGCCGACGGAGGCAATCTGGCGGCGGCGCTGCGCTCCGCGTTCGCAGCGATCGCCGAGCTGGAACGGGTGCTGGTCTTCATCGACGAGGTCGAGGAGATCGCCCCGGTCCGCCGGGAACCGGCACAGCCCGGCGGGATGCACGGGGTGACCAACGAACTGCTCAAGCTCATCCCCGGATTCCGGGAGCGCGACGAGCGGCTCCTGGTCTGCGCGACGAACTCGATCCGCTCCCTGGATCCGGCCTTCCTGCGCCCCGGCCGCTTCGACTACCTGATTCCGATCGGTACGCCGGACAAGGCGGCCCGGGCGGCGATCTGGACCCGTTACACCGACGGCCGGCCGGAGGTGAACGTCGACGAACTGGTCGCGGCGAGCGACCTGTTCACGCCCGCCGACATCGAGCATGCCGCCCGGATCGCCGCCCAGAACTCCTTCGAGCGCGATCTGGTCCCGGCCGGCGGGCCGACGGCCGCCCAGGAGCCGATGCCGGGCGCGAGCACGGCGGACTACCTGGAGGCCATCGGCCAGTGCCGTCCTACGGTGACGCCTCAGATGATCAACCAGTTCGAGTCGGACATCACCACACACGCCCGTTTCTGACCGGGCCGCGCGCGCCGCATCCGGTCAGAAACCAACTGAGTTCGGCGCGAGTGTGGCGGGAGACCTGACCGGCTACCGGCGTGCGAAGCGGTTCACCCAGTACGCCGTCCGGTCCAGGTAGGCGGTCTCCGCCGCCTCGCCTGTCTTTCCGTACGCTCCTTCGAAGGTCAGATAGCCGTGACCGGCGGGCGGTGAACTGTCGGCCGGCTCGATGGAACTCCCCTCGTGCCACTCGTTGAAGGACGTCACCGACACCCAGGCGGGCGAGCCGCCGACGGCCGGGTCCAGGGCGTTGTTCCACTGCTTGTCGTACGCCGCGCCGTCCGCGCGGTCGAGCGTGGGAGTCGTGTTGCCCGGGACCGCCCGGTCGTCGATGTAGCCGGGAGCGACCGAAGGGGCCCAGATCAAGTCGTGGGCACGGGCGTAGTCGCCGGCCTGCTTCCAGCCGGGGGCGGTGGCGCCCGCGATCCCGTCGTACGTGTACATCCCCGAAAAGTGGGCGATCTTCGTGGTGTCGGTCGTCTGGGCGAGCACGATGCTGCTGTCCGTCACCTCGTCGAGCGCGGCCCAGTCGGTGATGCGCAGGCTCTCGAAGACATAGAACGCCGGTCTGTCGCCGTGCTCGGCGGACCGGTAGAAGGCGGGGTGGCTGCCGTAGGTGTCGTTGATGTACTGGATGTCGGAAACCGTGGAGGCCGCGGTACGCCCCGCGTACGGCTCCAGGTGCCAGGCCACCTTGATGCCTTCGTCGGCCGCCGCGTCCAGGACGCCCTTGGCGAGCCGGTCCTCGTAACCGTCACGGCCCCACCAGCTGTAGACGATGACCCCGGTGCCGGATTCCTTCACCCACTTCATGTGCTGGGCGACGGCACCCTCCATGTCCCCGGAGTCGTACGGGCCGAGCGCCGGGTAGAAGTCGGTGCCGACGTCGTCGGGCGGGGTGTGACCGCCCTGGGGCCAGTGGCGCCAACTCCCGTTCACGGCAGGGTTTCCGTACCACGGGTAGTAGAAGAGGTGGACGTTCTGCGATCCCTCCGCCGTGCCGCCTCCAGCATCAGGCGCGCAGTCGCCTGGCGCCTGCCCCGCGGCGTAGCGGACCGCGCCGAGCAGCAGGGTGCGGAAGTCGGGGTCGGCGTACGACTCGGCGGTGTGGCCGAGGCCGGTGTAGAAGGAACGGCCCTGGCCCTGCGCGTGGCACCAGGTGATGGGGTGGTCGCCCGCCATCTCCCCGCCTCTGTAGGTCGATTCGTCCAGGCTCTGCAGGACGTGCACGTCGGAGCGGGGGTTGGTGCGGTAGTTGTACCACTCGTCGGTGCGGGTCCAGGTGGCCCTGAGGTGAGAGGTCGCCGGGTGGGTGCGGTCCTCATTGACCACGGTGGCCTGCTGAATGGCGGGATGGCTCTTGAACCAGGCCCCGACGAGCTGTCCGTAGTACGGCCAGTCGTACTCGGTGTCGGCCGCCGCGTGCACCCCGACATAGCCTCCGCCGGAGTCGACGTACGTTTGCAGGGCGTCCTGCTGGGCGCTGTCGAGGACATCGCCCGTGGTACTGAGGAAGACCACGGCCTCGTAGCCGGAGAGGTTGTCCGGGCTGAAGGCCGTGGCGTCCTCGGTGGCCGTGACGGTGAAGCCCTGTTCCTGGCCGAGGCCGCGCAGGGCTTCGATACCGGCCGGGATCGAGTCGTGGCGGAAGCCCGCCGTCTTGGAGAAGACCAGGACGTCAAAGGACGCGGCCTTCGCGGACCCGGTTGCCGTGATCGGCACGGTGAGGACGGCGGCCAGTGCGAGGGCGAGAGCGGCGGGTGCGTGGCGCAGCCGCCTCAGCGCTCTGCTCATGCTGCTCATGGCTGACGTCCCTTCAACGCGGCGGTGGCGAGGGTGAACGCGTCGACGTCGAAGAGGTTGCCCTGACCGCTCGGCCTCTTGAAGACCAGCACGAGTTCCGTGGTTCCCGACGGCGCTCCGGACAGGTTCGCCGTCACGTCCTGGTAGTTCTCCCAGCCGCCCGTCACGGGCACGGCCACCGAGCCGAGCCGCGTCCCGGTCGGTGAATCGGCGCGGATCTCGATCGTGCCCCGGGCGCCGCCCGAGGCGATGCGGGCGGTGAACGACTTCGCGTCGGCGAGGGCGTAGGGCTTGAAGGAGATCAAGTCGCCGTCGTCGGTGAAGCCGACGGTGTTGGCGCCTTCCCCGCGCCCGCGGGGGAGGCGGCGGTGGCGGTGAGCCCGGAGAGTATGAGTGCGAGCGCGGCGAGCAACGTGAGCCCTGGACGAGGGCGTGGGGACATGGGGCATCCTCCTGACGCTTGGGGGTGTGTCAGGCAGGGCGCGCGCCGGCCGCGCTTGCTGCGGTGGTCGAAAGCTGGTGAGCGCGGACTGACGTGCGGATCGAAGCACGAACTGACGGGCCGATGCATGCATGAATTGCGCGTTCGGCACAGGAAATTACGCAGAAGTGCGAGCGCTTTGCATCCTGGCGACCGCTCCCCAATATGTTAAGGCCCTGTCAAAATGCACTCCCCGACGACACTCAGCGCCGGCGCCCGCGTCCCCGTCCGCGTGCGGACCACCCCGACCCCATGCCGCCCGAGTGCAGAGCGAGCAGGGCAAGGCCGACCAGCATGAGACTCGTCGGGCTGAAGACGGCTTCGGTCGACGTCTCGGTCGCGTGGATGATGAAGGCGATGACGAACAGCACGGCCGCCGCGAATGCCAGCATCTGTCTTCTCCTGCCGATGAACGGCGCGCCACCGGCGGTTCCGGTGGCTGCGCCGATCGTCGACGAGTGCCCCGCTCATCACTGATCACGCCTGCACGGGTTGCGTCTTGCGGTCCCGCGAGGTGGTCGCCGTGCCGCTGCCCTCCGTGGGATCACCGCAGGTGCGGCATCAGGGGCAGGTGACGAGGATGACGGAGACAGCGGTGCAGGTGACGGCCGCGCTGTCGTTGGCGGGGTGGGTGTCGGTGGGAGCGGAGGCGGTGCGCAGGCCGGTGACCTTGACCTTGCCGAGGGTCAGCAGGTGCAGCGGGACACGGAAGGTCTTGTTCACGCTCGCGTCGTCGGCGATGGCTCCGTAGGCGCAGGTCACCGTGGAGGCGGCGACGGTGCATCCGGCGGAGAGGTTCGTGGCGGAGGCACCCGGCGGGAGCGCGGCGGTCAGGGTCGCGGAAGTGACGGCGTCGGGGCCGGTGTTGTGCGCGGTGAGGGTGTAACTCAGGTAAGGCACCAGGAGGCCAAGGTTCGGCTTGGCGGTGAAGTTCACGTCGATGTCCGCCTCCTGCGCCGTTGGCGGCGCGGGAACGAAGGCGATGCCGTAAGGGCTGTTGAACCCGCTGATGGTGGCAGTGACGGCGTTGGTCGCGGTGTCGATCACCGAGACGGTGTCGTCAGCCCGGTTGGTGGCGTAGACGGCCGTGCCGGACGGGTTCACCTCGACCTTGGCCGGGCTGTCGCCGACCGGGACGGTCGCCGTCACGGTACTGGTCGCCGTGTTGATCACCTTCACGTCGTCGCTGCCGGTGCTGGTGACGTAGGCCCGCGTGCCGGAGGGGCTGAACGCGACGCCGTTCGGTCCGGCTCCGACCGGGACGGTGGCGCTGACCGTGTTGGTCGCGGTGTCGATGACCGAGACCGTGGTCCCGTCGTTGTTGGTGACGTACGCGGTGGTCCCTGACGGGCTGACCGCCACTCCGGAGGGCCCGTCCCCGACCGGGACGGTGGCGCTGACGGTATTGGCCGCTGTGTTGATGACCGAGACCGTGTCGTCTCCGTTGTTCGTCACGTAGGCGGTGGTGCCCGACGGGTTCACCGCTGTCCCGTTCGGCCCGGCTCCGACCGGGACGGTGGCGCTGACCGTGTTGGTCGCGGTGTTGATGACCGAGACGGTGGAGTCGGAGAGGTTCGTGACATACGCGCGGTTCCCGGACGGGGTGAACGCCACGGTGAGGGGGTTGCTGCCGACGGGGATGGTCGCGGTGACCGCGTCGGTCCCGGTGTCGAACGCCGAGACGGTGCCGTCGTCGAAGTTGGTGACGTACGCCTGCGTGTCAGCCGGGTTGACCGCCACGCCGGTGGGATTGCTGCCGACACTGATGCTGCCGGTGATGGTGTTGGTGCTCGTATCGATCACCGAGACGTCGTCACCACCAAAGTTGGAGACATACGCCTTCGGGCCGACATCGGCGTGAGCGGGCTCGGTGAGCGCCGCCACGCCCGTCAGTGCCAGCGTGCCGGCGGCAGCAAGCGAGGTCAGGCGGCGTCGGCGGGACTGGGTGCGGCGGGGTCTGGAGAGTGCAGAAATCAAGGGACTTCCCCCTTATCGGTTCCGCACCCTGACGGCAGATCCGAAGGACCCCGGGAACCGGCAGCGGTGCGGTGGCGCAGGCCCCACCACCGGCGGTCCACTCAACCACCGAGCGCCCGGGCCCCGTACATCGCGCACCACCGTGGCAAGAACAGGGCCACGACAGCCTTACCCCGCGCGCACACCGGCAGAGTCGGCGGCCGGCGAAGTCATGAGAATCATCCCGCTCCCTCACCGGCCTCGGAGCGGAACCTCACAGTCGTCCGCATTCAGTCAAAAGCTGACCGCCCGGCGTCTTGACGCCACGTCGTCGGCGTGGAACCCCCCGGGGAAACAGCGCCTAGGCCGGGCAGGACACGTCGCGCACGGGCAGTCGGCCGTCTGCCAGATAGGCGTTGACCTGCGCGTCCGCGCACCTGTTGCCGTACTCGCCGTAGACCCCGTGCTGGTTGGCCCCGAACAGGGTCACCAGGCGAGAACGGGACCACCGGTCGCGCACCTGGCGCGCGCCGGAGTAGGTGGTACGGGTGTCGCCCGTGGCATTGACCAACAGGGCCGGCACGTCGTTGTCGACCACCGTCGGCGCCTCCGCCGGACCGTCCCAGAATTCGCACGCTGTGATGTTGTACGAGAGCGGGGCGGCGAAGGGGTGCTTCTTGCGGCCGGCCTGGATGTCACGCCAGTAGGTCTCGGTCCCGCGCTGCGTCGCGACATCTCCGCACAGGATGGCGGCCTGCGCGCTGCCCTGCTGAGAACCGGCCTTGGTGGTCATGGCCGCCAGAAGCGCGGACAACCCCGCTCCGGGCTCGACGTGTTGACCGTCGGCGGCGCGCGCGAGGGTTCGGGTCGCGGTGGCCAGCTCGGCCCGAGGCTTGTCCAGATCGCTGCCCAGGCCGCTGAAGTAGACGAGGGGAACGAAGTGTTCGTCGACCCGGAAGTCACCGACCCGTAGAGGCTTTGCGGCCGCGGCCCGCTGGATGCCGCGCACGGTGGTCAGCACGGCGTCGGCGGTGCGGCCCAGGGCGTAGGTGTCGTGCCGGGCTGCGGTCCAGGCTGCCCAGGCGTGCAGCGCGCGTTCGTTGGCTCCCGTGGAGTCGGCGAGCAGCGTCTGGGTGTACCGGGCGGGGTCGATGACACCGTCCAGCACCATGCGGTCGGTGCGGCCGGGGAACAGCTCGGTGTAGACCTGACCGAGGTAGGTGCCGTACGAGTAGCCGAGGTAGGAGATCCGCTGTGCGCCCAGCGCGGCTCGGACGACGTCCATGTCCCGGGCGGTGTTGCGTGTGCTGACATGGGGCAGCACATCTGCGTTCGTCTCTCGGCACCGCTCGGCCAGGTCGCGCTGACGGGCGACGGAGTGCTTGAACCCGGCCCGTCCTTCACCGGCCGAGAAGACCGTGGAACCGACGTCCCAGCCGCAGTCCAGCGGCGTGGAGCGGCCGACGAAACGCGGGTCCACGCCGATGAGGTCGTACTTCTTCGCCACCTTCCCCATGGCCGCGCCGACCGTGAGCGGCATGTCGAGGCTTGGCCCGCCAGGGCCTCCGTTGTTGAGCAGGAGTGGGCCGACCCGGTGCGCCGGATCGGTGGCGCGTAGCCGGGAGATGGCGACGGTGAGGGTTCGGCCGCCGGGGTCGGTGTAGTCGAGCGGCACGGTGAGGTCGGCGCACTGGGCGCCCGCGGCGTCTAACTTGTTTCCGGTGGTGTCGTCGGGGCCCAGGGTGCAGTCGTGCCAGTCGACGTCCTGGTCGAGGTATTGCGCGAGCCCCGACGGCTCCTTGGCTGCAACTGAGGCCGTGACGGGTGACGTTCCCGCTGCCACGGCGGCCAGCATCACGACACCGGCAACGGCTGCTTGTCCACTTCTGGTCATCTGCATGTACCGCACGCTAGGCGCGTCGTCGCCCGGTATCGCTGCGGGCACCCCCCGATTCGTGCCTAGGGATAGCCCTACCGCGGGGTGGTGGCACGGGGAGCCTCGGCCCCGCGGATTCCGTCAGTGCCCCATGCCTCCGCCACCGTCCACGGGTACGACAGCTCCGGTGATGTAACTGGCATCGGGGGACGCGAGAAAGGCGAAGCCCAGGATGGCGAACAGGACGGAGCGGGACATGGGGGATCCCGTTCTGAAAGCGCCGCAGAGATGGTGAGTTGATGCAGGTCAAAGGGTAGATCCGGGCATGCCGGCGCACGTCAGCTGCCTGCTGATGATCGCTGCCGAATCCAGCACGGCCCCCGCCAAGCGGTTTCGGACCGTGGGACTGCGCATCTGGCTGTGTGCGGCGAGAAGGCTGACCGCACCGGCCACGGTCGAGCCCCGCCAGACCGGTGCCGCGATCGCGTCCTTGCCGTGCAGGGGAGACGGGCCGACGGCGTATCCGTCCTGGCGGATGCGGGCGAGCTGAGGCCGTGCCGCGGTGACGTCCCCGAGGCAGGCCAGGATGGCCCACCCCGGAGGGTCTGTATCGAGCGGAGCACGCCACAAGGCCTGAAGTGACGCTTGTGGGGTTGCCTGAAGCTGCTGCGCGCGTGCGCCGAGAGCCTGCTCTGCGCGAATACGCATCGGCTTCCCGATCAACAGCGGTGCGTAGGCCAGGGCGATTTGGCCAGTGCGTGACTGTAGTGTGATCAGCTCGGCGCGAACCGTAGCCGAACCCGTGCTCATCGGTGGACCGGACGAATCGGAGAAGGAGCCGGAGAACAAATGGGGTGCCTCTGCAAGGGAGTAGTGGCCGCGCGGCCCTCGCCGCTCCAGGGCTCCCTCGCCGACCAGCGCTTGGACGTAGCGATAGGCGGTGGGGGCCGGCAAACCCGCCCGGGCGGCGATGGAGGACAGCGGATGGGCGCCGTCACCGAGTTGCTACAGCGCACGCAGCACCGCGAGGGTGCGCGCCACGGAAACGCCATTGCCCTCCGACGGTCTGACGGCAGTCGTCTGCAACAACGCGCATTCCCCCTGGCAGTTGAGGATCGCCGCGTATCCCGCTGCACGAGCAGATCCGAACGCCCATTGTCGCTACCGCCCCATGGACACCACCAGGACCAGCTTTTTCCTGTCAGCGAATTTCAGGAAAGCGTTCTTCCGGTATATGGGTCGGGCGTGGGCGGCGCTCAGCGCAGGAGAGGGTGAACGGTGGACAACAAGGCAGCGCTGCGGCAACTGCTGCAGTGGAAGCGGAAACAGGTGGATCCCTCAAGCCTGGGCTGGCCTCCCCGCACCGGTCGTGGCCGCCGTTCCCCAAGTCTCTCGCAGGCTCAGGTCGGACAGCTCCTCTACGTGTCCGAGCGGACCTACGCGCAGCTCGAACGCGGCGAAATGCCGTCGCCCACACCTGAGTTCCTCGACCGGGTCTCCAACGTCCTGCAGCTGAAGGAGCGGGAGAGGATCGCGCTCTACGTCTATTCCGTCGGTCACGAGCCGCCCCACCCGCAGGATCCGCTGGCCGGCACGAACGTCCACCCGGCCTGGAAGGTGGCGGTGGAAGCCATGGCGGGCCAACCGTGCTACGTCAACGACGTCGCCTGGAACGTCCTTGCCTGCAACGAAGACTTCCTTCGCATGTTCCCCCGCCCTCACGGAGCCGAGCCGGTACTCCCCGAGAAGAACCTCAGGCGCTACATGCTGCTGCGGGAGGACGTCAGGGAGCATCAGATGGTCAACTGGGAGACCCAGTGGGCGATACCGCTCACCGCCCAGCTGCGGACCGCTGTGGCCGCGCACCCGGAGAACGCCGATCTGCAACAGTTGGACCAGGAGGTCGACGCGGACCCGGTGGTCCGCCCCCTCTACAGGGACCGGCATGTGGCACACGTCCACCCCAACGGCGACACACGGAAGATGCGGTATCACGCATACGGGGGCCCGGACGAAGAGGCGCACTTGGACCAGTGCTGTATCCATCACGCTCCCTCCCGGGTAGGTGATGTCACCATGTGCACCGCCATGCCGCTCGGTTCGCCCGGGGCGAGATTCACCATGCTCGTGTTCAACCCCGCCCCCCTCGCGGTGCGATCAAGGGGTGAGCGACCCGTTGGCGGCCTTCCGCAGAGCGGAACCACAGGCCGTGCGTTTCGGTGGTTGAAACGGGCGCCGCGTCTGGCGGTCCATAGGTTGCGCCTGGTCAAGTCGCTGAGTTGGATGGTCACTCCTGGACGCCGAACCCCGGCGGGTGTGTGTGCCCAGGACGCCGAACCGGTCGCCTCCGGCCATCCCATGTTCGGTCGGGGTGCCGCCCGACGCGGCAGGCGGCACCCCACTCCACTTACTCGGGCTGCTGGGGCATGCCGATCAGGCGACGGGAAGCCCCGGGTCGGTGCGACGGTTGAAGGCCCACCGGGCGGCTCCATGCGCCAACTCCATGACACTGTGACCCAGGACCTCGCCCCGCAGATGGCGGTACTCCATCGCGATCACAATCATGAGGCGCTCGGGAAGGCCGAGCTGCGGATAGAAGCCGCGCCGGAAGATGTCCTCCATGGCTTCTTCAACCGTCAGACCGTCTTCGAAGCGCAGTCGAATCTCGCGCTGCGCGGCGCGCAGATAGTCGATGTGCTCGCGCACGTCACCGGGACCCCTGAGCCCGCCATGGCCGGGGATGATGATGCTGGGTGACAGGCCCAGGATCGTTTCGTTGGCGTCGATGACGTTCTGTATCGGACCCGACCAATGCGGAGGGTGGTCGTCGGGGAAGAAGACGTCGCCTGCGCAGATGACATCGCCGACACGGACGATCAGGTCACCCGTGTGATGCGCGGGCCCGACCTCGAAGAGCTCGACCTCCAACTCCCCGACCGTGAAGGTGTGGTGGCCGCTGAACGTCTTCGTGGCGATGGGCTCGCGGGCTGAGAGAAAGTCGAACACGCCGAAGTGACGGCGGAAATACCAGCCCAACGGATCCTCGGGCGACGTCTCGTGCAGCAGGCGGTGCATGTCCTGCGGAGTCGGCTCCTCGTGCTGGTGCTCGGAACCGGACTGCGTGGAGATGACACTCGCGCCGGGGAACCTGTGGTTGCCCCAACTGTGGTCGCCATTGGCGTGCGTGTTGACCACCGTCGACACCTGGCGCCCGCCCAGGACCGGACGGGCGGCCTGGATCATCGCATCCGTGAGCGGCCCGTCATACGGGGTGTCGATGAGCGCGGCCTCATCGCCGGAAATGATCCACAGGCAGTTCGCGTACCCCCAACCGCCGCTGCGGTAAGGCATCCACACGTGCAGGCCGGAAGTGTTCGGGATCGGAACGAGCTGACTAGGGAGGTCCATTCAGACATTGTCGCGGACGACGACGGTCACATCCTGTGGACTCGAACACATCACGCCGCGAGGTGGCCTTCACGTGGGGATCCAAGGGCGGTGATGCGGGACCCGAGTGTCACCCGGTGTTCACGGGTAGAGCGGGGTGGACCGGCGAAGCGATGAGAGAACTTCTGGACAGTCAGCTGCCGCGTGGGATGCGGCGGCTGACTGTCATGGACTGGACATTCGCGCACCCTCGTGGTGCGCCAGGAGAAGGGCGACGACGCCATGAACAGATCCGCCTTCACGGGCTCGGTCCGGACGAGCATCACGCTCGGTGCCGCCCTGGCGTCGACCGTGCTGTGCGCCACGGCGAGTGTGGCTGTGCCCGGGGACGCGGGCGGCGTCACGGCGACGCCCTCCGTCGCGCGCGTGAGCGCCGAACGTGCCTGCCCCGTCGTGTACTTCGACCTGGGCGAGACCCTTGTGCACACCGCCGAGGACGGCGGCACCAGCTATCAGGCCGGCGCGGCCTCCTACCTGCGAGCCCTGCGCGAACGCCACATCAGAATCGGCCTGATCACCAACGTCCCTTCCTCCTGGGGCGCGACCGACGCCGAGCGTGCCGCCAGGCTGAAGAAGGAGGTCGATGCCACGTGGCGGGGCTCCGAGCCCTTCGTCTGGAAGGACTTCGGCGACCGGATCTTCACTCCCCGAACGGAAGCGGAACGCAAACCGGCTCCCGCCCTCTGGCAGCGCGCGAAGGCCGAATCGGGCCGCTGCCGAGTCGTCTACCAGGCGGAGACGGCCGAGGAGGTCCATGCCGCGGCGTCGCTCGGCTATGTGGCGTACCAGGTCGCCCGGCCCCACCGGCCCGCGTTCCTCCCGGTCCGGCTGATTGAGGTCCTCGGCGGTCGTTCCCGCTGACCGGAGTCGGCGAGCATCGGGCCCGCTGACGTACGTACCCTTCAAGGGTGCGTACGTCAGCGGGGCAGGCGGTGGCCCGTCTGTGCGGCTGCGTGTCAGCCCCGCGGCCTGCGGCGTCCACCTTCGGTCAGCCGGTCTGCGTCGCCTGCGTCGTGCAGGGACTCCCTGCCGGGGTCCGTCCCCAGGGCAGCGCGGTCGGTCGGGGCTTGCCTGTCCGCGTCCGTCGTGTCCGGACCCTCGGCCCCGGCCGGGAGCCCTCCCGGGGCGGCGACCATCGGGCCCCGTTTCACCATCCCGCTGCGCAGGAACAGTTGGAAGGCTCCGAGCAGCACCGCCGTCGCGAGCGCGCTGTGCCACAGCAGGGCGTCCAGGTGCCCGGCGGAGAGATAAGCGCCCGCGGCGACCGCGGCCAGTGCGCACACCGCACGGTCCACGATGCTCTCGACCGAGAGAAGCGTGGCGCGCGGGGCGTGCGCGGGCACCGCGTCGTTCACCAGCTTGCGCTGAACCGGGTACGCGAAACCGGTCGCGGCGGCGAACAGGCAGAGCAGCGTGACCACGGCCCAGGGCCCGCCGAGCGTCATGGCCGCGAGGGTGCCCGCGAGCGCGAGGCTGAGGATCGAGACCCAGGCGACCGGTGTGAGGCGACTGCTCAGCCACTGGGGGCGGGCCGAGGCCACCGCCTCCGCAACCGTCATCGCGGCAAGGACTCCGCCGTGCGAGGCCTCCGCGATGCCGTGGTCAAGCAGGATCGGCTGGAAGAGATTGACCTGGCAGATCCGGGACAGCGTGAAGACCCCGACGCCTTGCACCATCACTAGGGCCAGCCACCGTGAGGAGGCGACGCAGCGCAGTGCGGAGCCCGCGTCCCGCAGGAAGTCGCCGCCTCTGCGTCCTCCGCTCGTCCGCTCGGTCGCTTTCCCCGTGCCCTCGTCCGCTCCGGCAAGTCGGGGCAGCGCGACGGCACAGGCGAGGGAGCCCGCCGCGCTGAGGGCACTGAGGACGTATGGAGCCGCGTGGGCGACGGACATCAGGGGTCCGATCAGCGGCCAGCACACGACCTTGGCCGCCAGCCCCAGGGCCCGCGCGGTGCCCTCCGCCTTCAGATAGTGCTCGCCGCATTTCTCGGCCTGCAGCCCGTCGTACAGATAGGCGCTCGCCGCACCCGAGGTGAGCGAACGGCCCGCGGCGATGGCGAGGAAGTGGACGAGGAAGCCGGTGTACGAGGCGCTGACCACCGGAGCCAGATTGGCCGCCGTCATGACCACCGCCCCGGCCCGCAGGCAGTTGCGGGTACCGATCCGGTCGGCGATCAGCCCGGTCGGGATCTCGAACAGGCAGAAGGCCACGTAGTAGATGCTCTGGATGCCGAAGATCTGCCCGTCCGAGAGCCCGGCTGCCTTCTGGTAGGCGTAGAAGACCGGCATCCACCACAGCAAGTTGAACAGCAGCTGGAAGCCGTAGTTGAGCCGGATGACCCGACGGGCGGTGTCCGTCAGGCCATGACGCCCCTCTCTGCCGGGGCGCGGACGCCCACGTCGCGCGCTCACAGCGCGTACGGGCGGATCTGGACCAGACGGAAGTCGCCCCGCTCGGTCATCAGCCACTCGATGTCCAGCGGCTTGTCCACCTCGGCACCACCGAAGCGCGCCCCGCTGAAATGGGACTGGAGGAGCCGCCCGGTCAGGGACAGGTCGGCGAGCCGGGCGCGAGTCTCGGCGGACAGGGCCTCGCCCCAGGAGCCCAGGGCGACAGTGCGGCCGCCGCCCTCCACCGTGTTGTACAGGTACTGCTGAGGCAGGACCGTGCCGTCGACCACCTGCTCCGGGGAGCCGGGGGAGCAGTTGAGGTAGACGTTGCGGAAGTCCTCGCGGCGGGTCGGGTTGCAGGTGACCAGGACACCGCCCAGAGAGGCGGGCACGTACTCCTGGACGATCACACCCATGTAGGTGTCGTCCAGGGAGATGCCGACCTGGTGGCGCAGTCGCACGCTGCGGGGCGACAGCAGAGAGGCCCACACCTGGCGTACGGCTTCCAGGAGTTCGCCGGTGCCGTGGACGGTGGTGACGGAGTCGTAGACGCCCGCCGCGGAGAAGCCCGGAAGGTCCTCGGCGTTGGACGAGGAGCGCACCACCAGACGCCGCCGCGCATCCGCGGCGGCGGGGAGCGCCTGGTTGATCTGCCGGGTGACGGACTCGGGGACGGGAGCGTGCCGGATCAGGTGCTGGAGTTGCAGGCAGAGGGAGTCCAGCACGTCGATGGCGTCGAGTTCCAGTGCCATCTTGAGCTTGCCGATGCCCTGTTGGAGGGCGGGGGAGGAGGCGAGGAAGTGCTGCTGGAGCGCGAAGGGGAGTGCGACACCTTCCGGGGCGCCGACCGTGGTGGCCACGAAGTCGGCCGCACCGGCGCGTAGTTCGGCCGAGGACGGTTCGTTCAGGCCGAGCCGCGCCGCGAGGTGCCCGTAGAGGTCCTCGCGCGGCGGGCGGGGCCGACCGTAGAAGGCGGTCAGGTCGGCCGTACGGCTGTCGAGCACGTGGTGCAGCTCGCCGAGGTTGGCCGCCTTGGTGCCGTACCGGTCCCGGTCGGTGCTGCGCAGCCGGTGCAGGGCCAGTACGGGGGTGTCCTCCAGCAGGGGCGGTTCGAGGCGGATGCGTTGCTGGTGCCAGGCCGGGGCCCGCAGGTCCGGCTCGTGGTCCAGCCGTTCCAGGGAGATCTCGTCCTCGCGCACCCGGTAGCGCACCCACGCGCCGTTCAGTCGGTCCTTCTCGACGAGCTGTTCCAGGTCGCGCACGATCGCGTTGGGTATGCCCCAGCCTGAAGCGAGGACGTTGGTGTGCGAAAGCGGTGTGATCGGCCTGGTGTTGAGGAATCCAGCCACCCGGGGCACGTCGTCCGGCAGGCACGGCATGGCCACGATGTCCGCCCAGCCGAGCCCGGCCTCCGCCGCCGTGTACTCCTCGTGCGTACGGAAGTACCGCAACCGCCCGGTTGCCTCGCCGGGATTCAGCGGCGTCCGGGTCCTGGAGCCGAAGAGCTCGTGGCTCAGGACGCGTGGCACGAGCAGTTCGCTGATCGCCGCCAGCTCCTCCTCCTGTCCGTGATTGGCGGGTTTGAGGAGCACGGGCAGCCGGTCGTCGACGCGTGATCGTACGAACTCGTAGAAGAGGGCGAGCAGTTCACCGTGCATGGTGTCGGCCTCGGTCGTCTCCAGGACGAGGAAGGCGCGTTCGCGGCCCTCCGTGTCCTGCTCGGTGTGCAGGGACAGCACACCGAGCAGGAAGCGGCGCCCGGGGTCCATGTAGACGGAAGCGTTGAACGCGTCGAGGTCCGCGTCCAGCGCGGCGAGCTCCATGCCCAGTACGCGCGTGGCGATGTAGTTGACGTGAAAGGGGTGCGCGGCCGTGTCGAGCAGGTGCCAGCTGTTCTCCACGCGGTCGACGACGACCTTGAGGTACGGATGACCGGCCAGGACACCCGAGAGGGTACGGAAGAGCGGAAGGGAGAGGTTCTCGCCGACGACCGTGCGGTCCGTGGCCGGCTCGGCGGAGCCGGTGAACAGTTGGGCGGTCATCGGGAAACCTCCTCGGGCTGCGCGGCGGGCAGGACCCGGGGCAGGGCGTCCACCAGGGTCTCGAAGTCGCGGAGCACCGTCCGCGCGTCGGTGGCGGACAGCAGGCACAGGGCCGCCATGGTGTTGGCGCCCGCGGCCGGGTCGTAGACCGGCACGACGCTGCCGTCGGCCAGTGAACTCTCCGCGACCACCGACAGCTCGCTGCCCCGTCCGAGCGGCACGTCCGCCGCCACCGCAGAGAAGTCCCAGACCTTGCGGTCCTGCCAGGCTTCGCCCTTGCCGTCGACCGCGAGGACGACGAGGGAGCCCGCCGCACCGTGCGCCTGCGCCGGCGTCAGAGCGTGCTCGGGCCACTCGACCGGGCGGCCGAGGAGATGGTCGACGAGCATGCCGATCAGGTCGAGGCCGAACACCTCCTCGACCTGCGGCACCGTCATCGCGCCGCCGAACCGGGCGGCCGTCTCGATCAGCCACATGCTGCCGTCCGCACCGAGCTTGATCTCGGTGTGGGTTCCACAGTCGCGCAGGCCGAGGGCGTCGACGGACTCCCGGGCGAGGGCCACGATCCGGTCCTGGGCGTCCTGGGACAGCAGGGCGGGAGTGATGCCCGCACGCTCGGTGAACGGCTCGACCGTGGGCATCCGGCCGCTGAGGCAGACCGGACGGAACACACCGTCCGCCACGACCCCCTCGACGCTGACGTAGTCCCCCCAGCCGGACTCGTCGAACCAGTCCGCAGCGGTACCGGTCACGATCTGTTCGACCACGAAGTCCGCCTCGGCCTCGGCGACATGGAGCTCCGCGTACCCCAACAGGGCTGATTCGGCCATTACTTCACGCGATCGACGCCAGGCGGCGGACACCTCGCGCCGGGAGCGGATGATCTGGTGCGCGGTGGACCCCGCGCTCCAGGCCGCCTTGAGGAGCAGCGGGAAGGGCAGGTGGACGGCCGCCTCGTGCAGGTCCGCCTCCGTGGCGACCGGTCGGAACTCGGGCTGCGGCAGGCCGTGTTCCTGCCAGGTGCGCCGCATCAGGCGCTTGTCACGGGCGAGCGCGGCGGCGCTGCCCGCTCCGGCGAGGCCGAGCGCCTCGCAGGCCTCGGCGACGGCCACGACCGCGTACTCGGAGAAGGTGAACACCGCGTCCGCGCCCACGGCCTTGGCCCGCGAGACGATCAGGGACACCAGGTCGGAGCGCTGCGCGTCGGTGGGTGTCACCACCGAGGCGCACAGTGTCCGGGCGGCGTCCGCCGCCGTGGGAGGAAGAGCGCTGAGCGTCAGAAGATGCACTTCCGCCCGCGCGGCCGCCCGGGACAGGACGTGACCGAGCGGCGGACCACCCTTGGCGTGCACTAACAGCACCTTGCTCATCGAGGTTCGTCTCCATACATCCGGTTGGTACGTGTCGTGGTGTCGTACAGATCGGTGACGCGCGTAGAACACGAGGGATCATCGGGCGTACGTTGCAGGGCGTGTTCACCCGCACACTCAAGGGGACCAGTCGGCAGGCACCCGCGAACGCCACCGGAGGCGCCTGCGCCTCAGGCAAATGCCTGAGTCGCAGGCCGTGTTGGGCCACCTCGTGCTCCGCGAGGGATCGCAGGCCGGCCGCGGCACCTCGCGGGCAGCCACCACTTCGGCCGAGAAGCGAGCATGCGCGAGACCGGGACGGGATACGCCTCGCGTGATGACTGTGCGTCAACTAGCCGTATACGGACGGAGAAACCGCTGTGGACGATTCCAGACTCAAGGCATTCCTCGAGCACCTTCCCGTCTTCTGGTGGGAGGTCGACGAGCCGTGGCAGGCACTGGAGGGCGGAGGCGGTGCCTGCGCCGACACCGGTAGGGCACAGCGCTTCCTGGAACGGATGCAGCAAGAACGCTCGGCCCCGGGGCACCCGCCCGAGGAAGGCCGCCGACAGGCCCACCCCGAAGTCCCGCGCCGGTACGCGGCTTTCGCCGACCTCATCGACCGCGCCCCGGCCGCGGCCTTCATCCGGGACCGGGACGGACGCTACCTGTGGGCCAACCATGCCTACGCGCACCTCTACGGCACCACTGCGGAAGAACTCGCCGGCAAGTGCATCGAGGACTTCGACGCCCCCGCCGAGGCCGTCCGGTTCCGCGCCCTGGACCAGGAGATCCTCAACCGGGGCACGCAGGTGCGCCACACCCTCGGCTACCGCCGCCCGGACGGCAGCCCAGGTCAGGCGGTCGGCCACCGCTTTCCCGTACGGGAGAACACGCAGACCTGCGTCGCCGGAATCTACGTGGACATCACGGACCACCTCCGTGCCAAGGTCCAACGGCAGGAGGCGGAGGAGAACCTACAGGCGCTGCGCGACCACAGCGGCCTGCCCTGCGCACTGCTCTCGGCCGACGGACGCGTGATCGAGGCGAGCGCGGCGGCCGCCGACCTGTTCCACCTCGGTCTGCCCGACCTGGTGGGCCGCCGCGCCCGCACTCTGCTCGCCCCCACCCCTGAACTAGACGGGCTGCACCGCAGATGGAATGGTCTGATAGCGCGCCGCACCAGACGAGTGGAGACATCGGCCGTGCTCGTCGACAGCCAGGGGCGGCAACGCCGCGCGCAGCTCCACCTGACGACGGTCGGCCATTCCGCTGCCCGTGCCCGGCATGTCTGGGCCGTCGTCACGCACCAGAGCCTCGCCCACGAGGCCCATCCGTCGCTCACCGCCGCGCAGGTCCGCATCCTGTCCCTCCTTGCGGAGGGCAGCAGCAACAGCGACATCGCCACCTCGCTGAAGCTGTCCCGGCAGACGGTCGACTACCACCTCAGCCGCCTGCGGCAATCCCTGGGCGCCGCGACCCGCCCCGCCTTGGTCGCCCGCGCCTACGTCCTGGGCATCCTCGCCCCCCGAGCCTGGCCCCCGCGCTCCGCCACGGCGGCCCACCCGCTCAGCACCGTCTGACCGTCGGGGTTCTCCAAGTCGGTTTCGCGATGCGGGCCCGGGGGCGGAACTCACTCTGAAGCAAGCCGCGTTCACCGGGTCGCCACCTTCGCACAACCCTTCGTACGCCTCACGAGTCACACCCCCGGAAGCCTTTCCCTCTGATTTCCCCCTTCGAGTACCGGAGTTCCACAGTGCGCGTACGTACCCTGACCGCCACCGCAGCCGTAGTGGCACTCACCGCCGCCGGTCTGACCCTGCCGCTCGCCGGGAGCGCCGCGGCTGCCACGACCCCGCGGTTCGACTTCAACGGCGACGGATACGAGGACATCGCGGTCGGCATGCCCAACGCCACGGTGGACGGCAAGGCCAAGGCCGGCTACGTCAGCGTGATCTATGGCGGCCCGCAGAGCCCGAGCGGGTCCACCGGCGTCATCAGCCAGGCCGAGGCCGGCATACCCGGCACGCCCGAGGCGGGCGACCGCTTCGGCTCCTCCGTGGCACCCGTCGACGTGAACGGCGACGGCGTCTACGAGCTCGTCGTCGGCGCGAGCGGAGAGTCGCTCACCTCCGAGCAGTTCCAGGACGAGGGCACCATCACCGTCCTGGACGGCTCGGGGTGGAACGTCAAGGGCACCACGGTGGCCAGGGGCTCGGGCGAGTTCAGCAAGATCGGCAACACCATCGCCACGGGCGACTACGACGGCGACGGCGACACCGACCTCGCGTACGGCGAGAGCGGCGAGGAGCGCGGCTCGCTGCGGTTCCGCCCGGGCCCGCTGACCGCCGACCCGGTGACCCCCACCACTGTGCGCCAGTACGGCATGGGCGGCGCCACCACCGACCTGGCCACCGGCGACTTCGACGGCGACGGCCGGGACGACCTCGCCGCCACCTGGAAGGGCATGGAGGACTCCAGCACCTTCATCACGCGCTGGGACGACCAGGCCAAGCCCGCCCAGTGGTACGCCGACGCCGACCGCGGCAGCTCGCTGGCCGCCGCCGACTTCGACCGGGACGGCACGGACGACCTCGCGGTCGGCCTCGTACAGCCCAACCCCGAGTCGGAGACCACGCATTGCAGCGACCGGCTCGGCGGTGCGGTGCTCCTGCTCAAGGGCTCGAAGACGGCGGAATTCGGCACCGAGAGCGAGTGCTTCACCCAGTCGAACCCGGAGGTCGGCGGCACCGCCGAGGAGGGCGACGACTTCGGCGCCGCGCTGAGCGCGGGCGACCTGACCGGCGACGACCGTCCGGAACTGGTGGTCGGCGTGCCCGGCGAGGACGTGGGCACCGTGAAGGACGCGGGCGGATACGTCACTCTCAACAACACGGAGCACGGCCTCCACGGCGGTCTGGCCCGCAGCCAGAGCACCCCGAACATGCCCGGCACGGCCGAGGCCGGCGACCGCTTCGGCGCCCAGGTGGCCGTCGGCGACTACAACCGCGACGGGCTGCCGGACAGCGCGGTGAGCGCGCCCGGGGAGAACGCCGGTGAGCCCAGGTCGGGTGGCGTCTGGTTCGCTCCGAGCAGCACCGAGGAGACGTACCCGCTGGGCAAGTCGCTGACCCCGTTCGGCTTCGCGCTGCCCAACGGAGCCATCAACTACGGCGAAGTGCTCGGGTTCTAGACATCCGTCTGCCCTCCAGCACGTGAACTGACCTCCCAGCCCTGCGATGTGGAGTACCTCTGCGCCGTAAGAGATCCTGGTACGCGGACACCGTGGTCGGCGTCGCTGGAGGGGCGAGCCCCACCGACGCGAGGACGGCGACGGCGACGAGCAGCGCGGCCGAGGCGGGCACGTTCACCACCTCTGTCAGCCAGGACACTCCGGGCGTCGCGGGCACGGTGGAGGACGCGGACAACTTCGGCATCAAGCCGGCCGCGGGCGATCTCGACGAAGACGGCCGGGACGACCTTGTGGCGGGCACGCCCAGCGAGGCCATCGGGACACTGGACCGCGCCGGTTCGGTCACGGTGCTGACCTCGGGCCCGGACGGTCTGCTCGACGCCTCGGGCACCGCCAGGTCGGCGGCCTGGCACCAGGACTCGGCCGGGGTCCCCGGGGCGCCGGAGGTCAACGACGAGTTCGGCTCGGCGCTGGCCCTCGGGGACCACGACGGTGACGGCCCGGCTGTTCGGGCTGCGGGGGGCGCTGTACTACGGGCAGGTACTCGGGCGCTGAGACTGCGAGCCTTACCCGCGTTCCTGCCGGACAGCTGCCCCTTCCCGCGCGTCTGCGGCTCTCAGCTGAAGATGTCCAAGAGGTCCAGAGGGGAGCCGTCGTCGGTGGGGCGGGGCCGCCGCATCGGGAGCGGATCCGGGTAGGACTCCACGGCGGCCCTGGCACGGACGATGTCCGGCCCGCCGCACGCCGCGACCGCGAAGGCGCCGAATACCTCGGCGAACGCGGCCGGGTCGCGGAACTCCACGCTGAACGCCCGGCCGTCCCGCAGCGGCACCCACACCACCCGGTCGAACCGTGTCCATTCCAGCACCGGCTGGTCGTCGGCCGTCGACCGCCCTTCCAGCCACAGCCGCGCCACGTGCAGGAGATTCACCATCTCCATCGGCAGCCGCTTGCGCCGCACCCGCAGTTCACGCGTCGTCAACGCGACGAGCTGGTCCTTCTTCGGGTACCAGACGACGCCGATCCCGAACGGCACCCACAGCAGGATCCCGATCATCGGCCAGACCAGAGCGTCGCCCCACGACCGGAGCAGTCCGCCGTCCAGCAGATACAGGACCCCGAAGACCAGGACCCACTTCGCTGTCATCCGCCAGAACCCGCTGCCTTGCCGGTACAGGACTCGCCGCTTCCCCGTCATCGCCATGCCCACACGTTAGCCGTCGCCCTCGGCGACCGACGGTGGGGCATCCGCCGGCCCGGTCGCGGACGTGGGCTCCAGCACGAAGACGGGGATCACACGGTCGGCCTTCTCCTGGTACTCGTCGTACGGCGGATACGCGGCGACCGCGCGCTCCCACCACTCGGCCTTCTCGTCCCCGCTGATCTCACGGGCCGTCATGTCCCGGCGTACGGAACCGTCCTGGAGCTCCACGTGCGGATCGGTCTTGAGGTTGAAGTACCAGACCGGGTGCCGCGGGAAGCCGCCGTTCGAGGCCACGGCCGCGTACCGCCCCGCGTGCTCCACGCGCATCAGCGGGATCTTGCGGATCTTGCCGCTCTTCGCGCCGCGCATCGTGACGATGACGACGGGCAGGCCCGTGTCCCACAGCGTCCCCCCTTGCGTGCCGCCCGAACGCTCGTACAACTCGACCTGTTCGCGCACCCACTGCACCGGATGCGGACCGTACTCGCCCTCAAGCGGCATCGCGTTCGTCCCATCGTCGCGTGCGGATCGTATTGCGCAGTTCCACACAAGCACGCGCGGATTCATCCTCGCGAGACTGCCGGGCAACATGTCTTGCCCGGCTCGCCTCTATGCGAGCTCCATCAGCTCTCGGAGCCGGTTCAGGTCACCGGCCACCGTGGCGGCGTCACGGTCGAAATCGGCGTCGCTCGTCTGTGGCTGCCGGCGCAGGGTGAACACGACTTCGCTCCCGTTGCCGTCGCGGATCACACGGACCGGGTTGTAGACGGTTTCCCCGGAGGGCAGCGTGACGTCGTGGTCGAGTACACCCAGCTCGTTGCGCGGCACGAAGGTGACCGCGACCCTTCCCATGGGGGAGGATTCCGCAACCCATTGACCGTCGATCCGCTCGATGGAGCCTCCCAGGCCACGGGCCCACGCGGGCAGGTTCACCGGGTCCGACGCAAAGGCGTAGACCTCGTCGACCGTGCGGTCGATGTAGACGCTGAGGTGGCGGGATTCTTTGTCGGTGCTGTTCATGGTCGTGAGGATAGTGAGCCGATGCCGCTGCCTTCTTGAACGAATCGGACTTGCTTGATCCAACTTGATCCAACAGGACAGACGCCTGATATTTGGCCCCGCCTCGGACCTTGCACATCTATGGCCGTATTACTGACGGGTCAGTACGGTGCTGGTCAACCCCCCTTGTACACAGGAGAGTTGGGAGAGCTGCATGATGTCAGTCTTACGCAGACGGCCGGTTGCCGCGGGTGCCGTCCTCGCGGTGGCGGTGCTCGGGCTCCCGGGGTCCGCCGCCGCGCAGAGCACCCACGCGGGCGGTGCCCCAGACGCGACCCCCTCGACCCATTCACCGGCGCCGACCGCCGGCAAGGCCTCCAACGCCGCGAAGCACGAGAAGGACAAGCGCCACCCGGGCCAGGCGATGAAGCGCCCGGGTAGGCATGGCGAGATCATCAGCTCGGAGCCGTCCTCGTTCCAGTACACCCCGGGCGTTCCGACCCCCACCAAGGCGTGGAAGATCGTCTACCGGTCGACCTCCGCCGACGGGCGGCACAACAAGGTCTCCGGCACCGTGATCGTCCCCGACGACGGAAAGGTCACCCCTCGTCCGCTGATCACCTACGCCGTAGGCACGGTCGGTCTCGGCGACAAGTGCGCACCGTCCGCCGGATTCCCGGGCGGTACGACCGCCGAGGCGCCGCTCGTCAACGCCGCGCTGGTCCGGGGCTACGCCGTCGCCGTCACCGACTACGAAGGCCTCGGCACCCCCGGCGACCACACCTACATGGTCGCCAAGGCTCAGGGCAGCGCCGTCCTCGATGCGGCACGTGCGGCCCAGCGGCACCCGGAGGCGGCAAAGTACGGCGTCTCCGCGAGCGCGCCCGTCGGCATCATGGGCTACTCCCAGGGCGGCGGAGCCAGCGCGAAGGCCGCCGAGATGGCCGCGGCCTACACCCCCGAGCTGAAGGTCAAGGGGACAGCGAGCGGAGGTGTTCCCGCCGATCTCACCAAGGTCGCCGAGTCGTTGGAGGGTGGCGACAGCGCCGGCTATCTGCTGATGTCCGCCGTCGGCCAGAACGCCGCCCAGCCGTCCCTGGCGCTCAACAAGTACCTCAACAAGGAGGGCCGCAAGCTGGCCAAGGTCGTGCGCAGCGAGTGTGTCGGTACGGTCCTGGAGGCTGGGCGCGGCAAGAAGATCGAGGACGTCACCACGTCCAACCCGCTGGAGCGGCCGAACTGGCGGAAGGCCATCGCCAAGCAGTTGATCGGCACGAAGCGGACCTCGGCACCGACGTTCGTGTACCACGGGGACGCGGACGAGACGATCCCCTACGCGGTCGGGCAGCAGCTGCGGGCCGACTGGTGCGCGAAGGGCAACGCCGTGGAGTGGAAGTCCTTCCCCGGTCAGTCGCATGTGGGGACGGCAATCCAAGGCAACGGCCCGGCACTTGAGTGGCTCGGCCGGCGCTTCGCCGGCGAGCCCACGTCGGGCAACTGCGGGACGTGAGGGCGCGGCCTCACTCGCCCCTCCGCCGCCGTCCACGGATGGCGGCGGAGGGGGCGCCGTCGCTGTCCACGGATGGCGGCGGAGGGGCGCCGTCGCTGTCACCTGGTGCCCTGGGCTCAGGTGTGCTGAGGTGGTGAAAGCCCTGGAACAGCCGCCCTGTGCCCTCGGAGAGCGACTTTGCGCAGCTTGACCTTTGTCATCGGTACGGGCCGCAGCGGCTCCACCGCCCTGTCCCGCATCCTCAACTCCCATCCCGAGGTGCTCAGCCTCAACGAGTACCTGGCCTCGGTCGGTGACGTGGCTTTCCCGGAAGGCCACGTGTCGGGCTCGGAGTTCTGGGAGACCCTGTTCCGGCCCACCCCCTACTTCGCGAGCATGATCCGCAGCGGGGTGCTGATGCCGGAGTTTCTCTACACGCGCCGTCCGGGGCGGTACCGGGCGGAGACCGACGGCATCCCCGCCCTCTCCCTGATGGTGCTGCCCCACCTCACCGACGACCCCGACGGCCTGCTCGACGACATCCGTGCGGCGGTCGTCGACTGGCCGGAGCGTGCCGCTGCTGCCCATCACGAGGCGCTCTTCGAGTTGCTCGGCGAACGGTTCGGCCGCACCGCCGTCGTGGAGCGCTCCGGATACTCGACGGGCTGGGCACCGGGGCTGCTGTCCGCCTTCCCCTACGCGAAGTTCGTGCACCTCTTCCGGAACGGACCGGACTGCGCGCTGTCCATGAGCCGCCACCCTGGGTACCGCACCATCACCTTGATGCGTGAGATCAGGGAACGGACGGGTGTCGACAGCTTCGGCGAACTGACGGAGGAGCAGGTGCGCTCTCTTCCACCGGACTTGGCACCCCTGCTCGGCGACACCTTCGATGCCGCCCTCGTGTATGACCGGGAATTTCCCCTACGACGGTTCGGCGACCTGTGGTCCGAACTGGTCGTCCAGGGCACACAGTTCATCGACGGCCTGCCTGCCGGTCAGCGCATGACACTCGCCTACGAGGACCTGCTCGACGCACCTCGGGAGGAACTCGCCCGCCTCGCCGCGTTCGTCGGGGTCGAACCGTCCCCGCAGTGGCTGGACAGCGCGTGTGCCCAGCTCGACGACAGCCGCCGCGGCTCCGCCCTCAAACAGCTGTCGGCCGCCGAACTGCAGGACCTGAGGGACAGCTGCGCTGCGGGCACGCGGGCCCTGGAGGGGAAGTCGACCAAGAGCGCCTCCCGCGACTGATGCCGCGTCGCCGCAGGGTGGCGGCGGGCTTGGGTCTACTTGGTGGTGTGGGTGGGGTAGACCTGGACGTCGGTGTAGGCGCCCTTGATGTCGCCTGCGCTTGCGGGCCATTCGAGGTCGACGGTGTGGGTCTCGTTGGGGGGTGTGACCTGGATGTGGGTGGGGTGCGTGAGGCTGTTGCCGGTGTTGTCGATGTCGTAGGCGAGGTTGAAGACGGCGGCGTCGCCGGGCTTGAGGGTGGTGATGCGGGGCTGGGCCTGGCCGCGTTCGATGGGGTTGGAGGTGTTGTCGGCGTCCTTGATGTCGACGCCTGCGAAGCCGGTTGCGGAGCAGGTGGCCGAGCCGCGGTTGATCATGGTGATGTTGATCCGGCCGGCGGTCTCGTCGGGCGCGGCGTCCTGGGCGTTGATGGCCAGGTCCTTGGTCTTGCAGAAGGTGACCTTGCTGCCGGTCTTCGCCGCGCCGTTCGCGGCGCCGGCGTCGGTCTTGGTGTCCTGGCCGGAGTCGGACGGTGCGTTGCCGGCCTCCGAGCCGCCGTCCGAGGACTTCGAGCCGTCGTCCGAGGATGAGGAAGACGAGGAGCCCTTGGAGGAGGAGTCCTTGCCGGAGTCGCTGCCGCCGCAGGCGGTGAGGGAGAGGGTGGCGGCGACGCCGATGGCAGCCAGGGCGGTGAGGCGGGTGTTCTTCACGATGTTCCCCAGGGGTAGCGCGGTGCGTGCGGTCTGAAGTATTTGTATCGCGCACCGAGTTACAGCCAGTCCCCCGCCACGTCTTCGTTCTGTCACAGCCGTACCGCCCTGAACACGGTCCACCACCAAGGAACCTTGTGCAGCGTCAATCGCCCATCGCCCATCGCCCGATCACCCGGGAGCCGCGCTGGGAGGATGGGGCATGGGAAAGCTGACAGTGCGCGCGCGGCGTGCCGTGCTCGCGTGGTGGTGCCCGTCGGCACCGTGTTCGTTCAGGTATCGATGGTGTGGGTGTGGGTCAGTGGGAGCGACCCGGAGGACGGGCCGCTCGCACTGACCCCGTTGCGGGTGGTCACGATCCTGGGCATCGGAGCGGTCCAGGTCGCCCTGGTCTGTGTATGGCGACTGGTAACGATGGTGCGACGCGGAACCGTGTTCTCCCACCCCGCCTTCCGGTAGGTGGACGGCATCATCGGCGCGATCGTTGCGGCTGCTCTCGTGTGGTTCGCGGTCACGGCCCTGAGAGGTCGTTTTCATCGTTAGCACCTCTATATCTGCTAGTTCGGTGTGCGGTGGTGAGTGGTGCCGAGGTGCTGTGTGAGCTGGTCGAGTCGCGGTGCTGCACGCTGCGACTCACGGCCTCCTGGCCGCACCCGATGACGGGGCAGTCGCCCGGCGGCAGGGTCCGGCGTCCCGGCCTGGAGCCGGACGCGGTGGTGGGAATGAGGCACGCGACTGCTGCATGGACCCGTGCGAGCCAGTGCTGATGATGGACACGGTGGCCTCTTTGGTGATTTCGGCCAGAGCGGCTGTCCGGGTTCCGGACGCCGGAAGCCCCCCGTTCTCACGGGTGGTTCAGGAGGGGGCCTGGGTTCTGCGGCTCTGTCAACTCCGGGCAGATACGGTTAAGTTCAAAGGGTGCGTGGTGCTGTGGGGACGCATGGTCGTCATACGGCTTTCCGGGGCGCGGGCCGCCTGGGGCAAACGTCCCCTCACCGGTGCCCAGATCGCAGCGCATCGGCCGGTAGCGGCTCAGCGGAACATGCGCCTCGGTGCTGAGGTGAAGGCCCAGCGTTCGCGTGCTTGAAGCCGCGACCACTTTCAGGAAGGGGACGCTGATGGCGTTCCTCAGGCCCAAGTCCACCGGATTCCGCTGCGCGGTGGCATGTCCGAACTCGCAGGGGTGGGCCGCGATGTTTCTGCGGCCCTCCAAAGCCGCAGGCGTCAGCGAAAGGGCCCTGCTGTTCGACGGGGCGACCTCCGCGGCGTACGGGGGGCAGTTCGCCGACCTGTCGAAGTATGAGTACCAGGACTTCGCGCTGTATCCGGATGCCGTGCTGCAATTGCCTGCTCACACGGACGGGTCCGCGCAGTACCTGTTCATCACGGGCACGGACAGCCTGACCTACCGCGTGGGAAGCGGCGCCGTCTGGCACAACCCGCTCGAGATGCTGACGTGGCTGCCGGCCGACTGGAAGAACAACGTCGACGCCCTGCTGCAGGCACCCAACTCGGCGGCCAACGAGCTGCGCACGTACCTGTTCAAGGGCAACCGCGTCATCACCTACAACTGGTCCACCGTCTGGTCGCCCGTCGAGCGGAACGCTCTGATCACCGAGGGACCGGACGCGGACTCGTCGGGCTGGGCCAAACTCCCCTCCGACTTCCGCTCCGACCTCGACCACGTCGTCGCGCTGCCGCCCGCCACCGGCGATGTACGCCGCTCGCTGCTGGTCAAGGGGGCCAAGGGCCTCATCCTCAACTGGCGTACCGGCGTGGAGAAGTCGGGCGCGCTCACCTCGCTGGCCACCGGCCCCGAGACGCTTCCGGCACCCTATGTGACACCGTATCTTCCGGTGTCAGGTACCTACCGGGCCACCGACGCCGGTCAGACCGTCGAAATACGGGTCGACGTCGACGGCGCCGGCACGCTCTCCACCATCAGCGGCGACCTCTTCACGGTGTCGGGCGAGACCACCACCTACACCAACTCCTTCCGGTCGACCGGCGTGCGGGCACAATGGTCCGACAGCTACGTGATGGCCACGGTCAAGGACCTCGCGTGGGCCACTCCCAACCCCGATCTCACCCAGCTCCGGATCCTGCTCGCCCTCGCCCCGGCCGGCCAGTCACCGCCGGCAGCTCACTGGCTGATCCTGGAGAACGGGGAGACCTCCCATCACGCTCTCTGGTACGGCCTGCCCAGGGTGTCCGCGTACTTCCGCACCGTCGACTACGAGGTCGACACGGTGGTAGGCGAGACCGAGTTCGCCAGTTACGACACGGCCAAGGCAACTACTCCGCCCGGGTACGCCGACCGGATCATCACCGTGCCGTCCGCGTTCGCCGAGGCGGGCATCGAGATGCGGGTCGCCGGGACCCGCAATGTCCTCGACACCACCGGGGCCGATGCGGACCTGCTGTGGTCCGACGCCGAACTGCACGCCGCGATGGTGGCGAACTTCAGCGCGTATCGCGACGTGCCGCAGTGGAAGCTGTGGACCCTGGTCGCGGGCAAGTACGCCGGCGGGGCGAGCACAGCCGGGATCATGTTCGACTACCTGTCCGGCCTGCAGCGGCAGGGCGCGGCCGTGTTCGCGCAGACCCTGAGGGAACACGGTCTGGGCGGCGTCGCCTGGGACATGCACACCTACGTCCATGAAATCGGCCACGCCTTCAACCTGGTGCACGCGTGGGAAAAGGGCAACACCACGCCGCCCGCGCCGCTCGGCCCCAGGAACGGCTACGGCGACCTGTCGTGGATGAACTACCCGCACTTCTACCAGGGGGAGACCGCCAACGGCATCGCGGCGTTCTGGGGTGCATTCCCGTTCCGGTTCAGCGAGGACGAGATCCGGCACCTGCGTCACGGCTTCTACCGGAACGTGATCATGGGCGGCACCAACTGGAACACCAACTCTGCGATGGACCTCTCGGCGGCGCAGGCGTCCACCCTGCCGCTGACCGACGAATCCGGCCTCGCGCTGGAGATCGAGGGCAAGGAGACCTTCGAGTACGGAGAACCCGTCGTCGCCCAGTTCAAGCTGAGCCGCACCGGCAGTCGCGGCGACATCCTCGTCACGTCCGACCTGCAGCCGTCGGCAGGGCACATGATCGTCGCCGTCACCGATCCCTCCGGGCGCTCCCGCACCTTCCGGCCTCTCACCCGCGTATGCGCCGGCCACGACGTCGCAGCGGGCACCACCACTCTCACCCAGGCGGCACCGGCCCTCTACGCCAGCACCTACCTCGGCTACGGCGCCGACGGGCTCTACTTCGGTGAACCCGGCCTGTACAAGGTGAGCGCCGCCTATCAGGCCCCCGACGGCTCCCGCGTGGTCTCCGCCCCGCGCACGGTGCGGGTCCGCCAGCCCGTGGGTGCCGCAGACCAGCACATCGGCGAACTGCTCATGGGTGATGACCAGGGCCAGCTGCTCACGTTCCTCGGCTCCGACGCGCCCCAGCTGCAGGGCGGCAACGACGCCCTGCAGGAAGTCATCGAACGTTACGGTGACCATCCTCTCGCCGTACACGCCCGCCTGTCCCGCGGCGCCAACGCCGGCCGCCACTTCCAGCACATCGCAGACGGCCGCCTCACCGTCCGCGAACCCGACATCAAGGAGAGCGTCCAGCAGCTCAGCGCCGCCATCAACGCCTCCACCGGCGACGAGGGCCTGGACAACATCACCCTCAACAAGACGATGCGCCGCCTCGCCACCGTGCACGCCAAGGACGGCAACCTCACCGAAGCCGACGCCGTCCTGAACAAGATGGTCACCACCTTCCGCGGCAAGCACCTGCCCGCCGCCGTGCAAAAGACCATCCAGGCCCAAGCCGAGGAGACCCGCGCCACCATCCACCACAGCAAGCCCAAGACAGCCTCCCGCAAGAAGAAGTAGCCCCATAAGGTGTCTGTCGTTCGGGGCTGAGTCCGAACGACAGACACCGCCGTACGGGGCCGGGCCCCGCCAGCGGAGGGCAACGCTCCCGCCCCGCCAGCGGTCACCATCAGGTTCAAGCCTTCTCGAGCTCGCTTGGGTGACCTCGTATAGGACCTCTCAAAGGTCGCTTCATCCTGTTGTTTCATCCCGTTATGCGGGTTTGGTGTGCTGGTGTCGGGTCGTGCCAGGAGATGGTTGCTTCGCCGGTGAGGCGGCGGGCCATGAGGTCGGTCATGGCGAGGTGGATCATGGCTTCGGAGCGGTGCGGGTGGGTTTCGTAGTCGCGGGCCAGGCGGCGGTGGAGCATCAGCCAGCCGTAGGTTCGCTCGAGTGCCCAACGTTTAGGGATTGGAGTGAAACCCCTGGTCCCGGGCTTGCGGGCGTTGATCTCCATGTTGATGCCGAGGGTGGCGGCGTGCTCGACGAAGTGCTTGCGGTAGCCGCCGTCCACCCAGGTCTTGCGGAGCGTGGGGTGGTCGGCGGCGACCTGGTCGAGCAGGTCGGTGCCGGCGACGGAGTCCTGGACGCTGGCTGCGGTGACCAGCACGGCAAGTAGGAGTCCGAGCGTGTCGGTGACGATGCTTCGTTTGCGGCCCACGATCTTCTTCCCCGCGTCCGTGCCCTGGCTCGCGGCAGGCACGCTGGTGGATGTCTTCACGCTCTGCGCGTCGATCACGCAGGCAGACGGCTCGGCACTCCGGCCCTCCTGCTCACGTACCAACTCCCGCAGCAGACCGTTGAGCTGGGCGAAGAAGCCTTCCTTCTGCCAGCGGGCGAAGTAGCCGTAGACGGAGTTCCAGTGCGGGAAGTCGTGTGGCAGGTAGCGCCACTGCACCCCGGTGCGGTCCACGTACAGAATCGCGTTCATGATCTCGCGCAGGTCTAACTCGGCCGGTCGGCCGAAGCCCAGGGCCCGGCCGTGGCGTTCATACCGCCAGGCCACCAGGACCGGCTCGATCAACTCCCAGCGGGCATCGGACAGATCACTGGGATACGGCAGGCGTTCGCTCATGACCTGGGCATACCGCCCCGAAGCGAGTGCGCCCAGGCATGCTTCTGTGACCGTGGGAGCGCCATCACGAACCGGGCGTCCTGGAATGAGACAGGCGCTGGCCGACTCCCTCCCCAGAAGACACATCACCCGACTCCCACGCCCCGACCTACCTACACAGCACCTCAGCACCACTCGCCATCGCACCTCAAACCACTAAATACAGGGGCGCTAGCGATGAATACGACCTCTGAGAGGTCGTTTTCACCTGTGAAGCCTGTTTGATTCCAACATGTACCTGTGACAGGGCATGACTGGAGGGACAACAAGGGCGAAGGCGCTCCATGGGCCGAATGTGAGGCCCGTCTTGCCGGTCTCATCCTGCGAAGCCTGTCTCATCCCAAGACGTGCACCGATGCCCCCTCCGTCTATCGGAGGCGTGCCGGAAATCGACACGTGTGAGGCACAAGACGAGTGAAGAGATACATGAGGCGGCGCAAACCAGCTGAAAACGACCTCTGAATGAGCCCGGCCAGCGGGACGACCCGGGCGTCACCCTCATCATGGGCGGGATCGGCGTGGCCATCCTGGGAGTCGCGCTAGTCGTGCTCGTGCTGCGGATGCCGCTCGCGCAGGCCGTCGCCCGCGACGTCGAAGCGGCGCGGATGCAGGCCGAGTTGGACGAGGTGATCTGATGCCGATCGCCGTCGACATCGACGTGATGCTGGCCAGGCGGAAGATGTCCGTGGGCGAACTCGCAGACCGCGTAGGGATCACGCCCGCCAACCTGGCGGTACTCAAGAACGGCCGCGCCAAGGCGGTGCGTTTCGCGACGCTCGCCGCGCTCTGCGAGGTGCTCAAGTGCCAGCCGGGCGACCTGCTTCGCTGGGAGGCCGACGACACCGCGGGCGGATGAACCGCGTCTGCTGACGCGTCATGGCCGATACCGCATGACCTAGGGCGAAATCAGATGGGTGCAGCTCCTCTGAAGGGATGGTCGCGGAGCGGGCGGGTGGCGGCTTCTAAGGTGTGCACCGCGAAGTTCAATAATCGACCCGGAGGTGCGATGTCCCCGCAGATGAAGTTGAGCGCGATAACACTCGACTGCCCTGATCCGCTGGCCCTGGTGGCGTTCTATCAGCAAGCCACTGGCCTAGAACTCCATCCGAAATCCGATGCTGGCTTCGCCGGTCTCAACTGGGGGGACGGACTCTTGATCGGCTTCCAGCGCGTCGACGACTACCGGGCTCCGAGCTGGCCCGATCAGACCGTTCCCCAGCAGCTTCATATCTGCTTCAAGGTCGACGAAGAGCTGGAGGAGGCCGAGGCCCGGTTGCTGCAGCTTGGCGCGAGCAAGCCGGATCATCAGCCGCATGACGAGGCCAGGGCGCGAGTCCTCGTCGATCCTGTTGGACATCCCTTCTGCCTGGTCAGAGAGTGATGGACGCCGTCGCGGTTCGACGAGAATGCGGAGTATTCGGCAGGCGCTCTCGTGATGTCAGGCGGTGCGCTTCACGTGGCGGACCAGCCACACCAGCAGGGCGTCCAGGTCGGCGGCGGCCGAGAGGACCCGGTCGAGCGCCTCGGCGGTGTGCAGCCACTCCTCGCAGCCGAGGGGACGGGCGGCGATCAGCGATCGGTGGCGCAGCAGGTTCGAACGGGAGTGGTCCGTCGGATAGCCGCGCGGGGGGCGTTTCATGACGTCCCCGGAGATGTCGTAGCCCTTCTTCCGCACGTCCTCGACGATGGCGGACAGTTCGCGGCCGCTCCCCTCCGAGGCCACGGCTTTGCGGAACATGTCCACCTGGCCGGGATCGGGGTACCACCAGGCGCCCTGGATCCGCAGGCCGTCCAGGGAGAACCGGAGACCGATCTCGACCTGGCGGCCGAGCCGGATCACCGCGCTCTGGTGCTGCCACCACCAAGAGCCGGTGCGGTAGTGCCAGACGGAGAAGTCCTCGTATCGGGGATCGGTGTCCGCGACCTCGTTGAGCAGGGCGATCATCGGCTGCCGGACCAGGCGTTCGCGGTCCGCGCGGCAGCGCTCGCGGGTCGCGTGGGTCGGTTCGCCCTGGAGCTGCCACAACACGTCCATGGCCTGCTCCGGCCAGCCGGTGAACTGTGCGCGCATGGGGGCAGGTTAGCTCACAGGGGTTCCAGGCAAGTAAGGACACCATCGTCACGGTCACGGTCACCGTCACCGTCACCGACGCCGGGCTGGAGCGACCCTGAGCGCCTGGAGGGTGGTTGGCACGCCGTATCGGGTGCCCCGGGTCGCGCAAGGGCGCGCGGCCCCTTAGACCGGATGTATGAGCGAGAACGAAGAGCAGGTTCATCGTCCCGGCGAGATCGTCCCCGAGTCGGGGATCTATGAGTGTGAGTGCGGAGAGCACCACCGCTACAGCGCCGACGTGCGCGGCCACCGCTTTCCGCCGCTGAGCGCGGCCTGCACCGGCAGCGGCTGGAAACTCGTGATCGCCGCGCACGATTCCTGAGGAAACCGGCGCCGTCCGCACGCAAGCAGCACCCATGCGTTCGGCCAGCGACCATCGTCGATTTCGCAGGGGACTCAGCGGTACACGCCGACAGATACCGCCGACAGATACCGGTACTCGATAGGAGTCCTGAGAGCTCAGCGTCTACGCCAGGACCTTGACCGCCGGCGAGGCACCCGCCTTCGGCGGGAGATGACAGGAAGCTTCAGCCAACGCCACCGGAACATGGAGAGAAAGCAGCCATGAAGGACGAAGCAGCATCCCTCGGCAAGCCGGCGGTCGTCGACCGGGCCACCTTCCAGGCCGAACTCGACAACCTGCGCACCCGCGAGAAGGCACACACACGGGAAGGCGACGCGATCGCCGCGGCCCGTCGGCGCCTTCCCATGGTCGAGGTCGACCCCGACCTCGAGTTGATCGGGCCGAACGGACCCCTCACCCTGCGCGATGCGTTCGAAGGCCGTCGGCAGCTCGTCGCCTACTACTGCATGTGGTGGCCCGCCCGGCCCGCGCCCGATCAGTGCGAAGGCTGCACGTTGTTCCTCAGCCAGGTCAGCGAGCTTTCCTACCTGCACTCCCGTGACATCACCTACGCGGTCTTCAGCCAGGGCCGCAACACCGCGTTCGGCCCCGCCGACGCACAGGTGTCCTACGAGGAGAGCCTCCGCTACCGAGACTTCATGGGCTGGAGCCTGCCGTGGTACTCGGCGCAGCCCTCCCTCGACGAGCTCCTCGTCGGTCGTGAGATCGGGTTGTTCCACCTCGTGTGCTACGTCCGGGACGGCGACCGCGTCTTCGAGACCTACTGGACGAACCGCCGAGGCGTGGAGGCGATGGACTACAGCTACGCGCTCATGGACCTCGCCGTCTACGGACGCCAGGAGTCGTGGGAGGACTCACCCTCCGGCTGGCCACAAGACTGCTCCATGAGGACGGACAGCGGTACACCCGACTGGCCGCCGGTGCCGGGGGAGTCGGGTGGACGCCCCATCGCCCAGTGGCCGCGACTGGACGCCGGAAACTCCGACGACCTGGCCGTCGGACCCTGATCGTCAGTGGAAAGAGCCGACCGTACCCGCCCATCCCGCCGGGAGGTCGCCACGTCTTTGAGATGGCCGCCGCTCCTGCGGCCGACGCGGTGTACGGCGAAGGGCCCCATGGCAGGTGGCGGGACCTTTCGACCAGGCGTGTCCTATCGATCTGACTGGCTGAGTAAAACCATGTGCGGCCGGTCGTCGCGATGGTGTGAGATGCGGGACATGACGATCGTTCTGAACGAGCCCGGCGTCCATGGGCTGACCGGGGTCGTGGATGCCCTCCGCGCATGGCAGGACGACCGCACGCCGCTGCAACTCCATCCGGGAGACCTCGGCTGGGCCTGGGCGCTGGGCGCGGAGAGGCTGGCCGCGGCCGTCCGCACCTGGAGCGTGGACGGACGGATCATTGCCGTCGGATACCTGGACGACCCTGATGTGCTGCGCCTGACGACCGCGCCGGATCTGCGACAGGACGGTGAGCTGGCGCGCCAGCTGCTGGCGGACCTCGATGATCCGGAGCGCGGCGTCCTGCCGCCCGGGAAGGTCGGCCTCGAAATCCCCAACGGCGCCCTGCTCCGCGAGGTCCTCTTGGAGGCGGGCTGGAATCTGGACGAGCCGTGGACGCCGCTGCGCCGCGACCTAGCCGAGCCGGTGAAGGAGTCCGGCCTGCGGATCGAGGTAGCCGGTCCGGAGACGGCGGGGGTGCGCACCGCAGTGCATCGCTCGGCGTTCGGCAGCCCGGCGTTCACCGAGGAGATCTGGCACGTCCTCGCGGCCGGGCCGGTGTATGCCGACGCCCGCTGCCTGATCGGCTACGACGACCAGGACAACGCGGTGGCCGCGGCTACGGTCTGGTCGGCCGGGCCGGGCAAGCCCGGCCTGCTGGAGCCGGTGGGCGTGCACGCCGACCATCGCGGTCGCGGCTACGGGACGGCGATCAGCGTCGCCGGTGCGGCGGCGCTGCGTGAACTGGGTGCATCAAGCGCACTCGTCACCACCCCGACCTCGAACTCTGCCGCCGTCGCCGCCTACCGGGCAGCTGGATACGAGCCGTCGTCCGAACGGTTGGACGTCAGCCGAGCAGCCTGAAAATGATCAGGCGGCGGTATCGGACAGGCCGCGTCGCCTCGCTGACCCTGGCTGACCCGAACGCCCTTTGAGGACATGGGGTAGGTCGGGGGCTCGATGATGGTCGGATGATTCGTCGTGGTGAATTGACCGATGCGGCCTGGGCGCGGATCGTGCCGGTCGACTCCACCATCGCCCGGGCCATCAGCATGCGGCAAGGGCCCGGACGAAAGGGGGCTGCGGCACGTGGCCGGTTGCGCCGGTCGGCGGCGAGGCACTGGGACGACCCGCGGCGGGTTGAGCACCAAAGTGCACCTGGCTCTGGATGGGCGAGGCCGTCCACTGTCGATCCTGCTGACGCCCGGACAGGCCGGTGACAACCCGCAGTTGGTGCCGCTACTGGAGGCGATCCGGGTGCCCCGGCCGGGGCCGGGGCGTCCCCGGTCGCGGCCGGATCGGGTCATCGCCGACAAGGCATACTCGCATCCGTCCACCCGCGCCGAGCTACGCCGGCGCCGGATCGCCACCACCACCCCCGAGCGTGCTGATCAGAAATCCCGGCGCCGCGGCCGACCACCTTGCTTCGACCGCGACTGCGACCGCGACCTTTACCACGACCGGAACGTACGAGCGCTGCTGCAACCGGCTCAAGCAATGGCGCGGCCTGGCCACCCGATACGCCAAGCGCGCCGCGATCTACCGAGCCGAAGTCGTCATCGCCGCCATCATGATCTGGCTCCGCTGAACGACAGGACACTCCCTAGGCGCCCGCTGAGGCAATGAGCCCCTTCAAGGCAACAGCGGCGAAGGTGCCCCCACGAGCCGGCGCATCATGCCGCCGACCGGGCCGGAGTGAGCGTACGTCAACGGCGCCGCAGAAGGCCCCGGACGTACGCGGCCTGGCCGGTGTGTTGCAGGTCGTCGGAGATGACGCTGATCAGCCGGACGCCGAGGGTGACGTGCGGCGTCCACCGCTCGTCGACGACGCGGTCGAGCGCCGTGTCGTCGAGTGCGCGCACGAAGGAGAGGGTCTGCTCGTGGACGGCGTCGTAGTAGCCGCGCAACTGGTCGGCGGAGACGCCATCGAGCGACGCCACCTGCTTGGCCGTGTGCCCGTACCCCGTCTCCTCCTCGCCGAGCGGTAGTTGGAAGCGGTCGTACCAGCCCTGGGCGGTCCACACCTGGTCCAGGCCCGCCGCGTCAGTGACATGATCGTCCTGGACGCGGGTGAGGTGCCACACCAGCCAGACGATCGAATTGGCCTTGTCGTCAGGACGGAAAGCGAGCTCCTCGGGCGAAAGACCGTCGACGGCAGCATGCACTTCCTCCTGGACACGATCGAACGCGTCCGCCAAGAGCTCTGCAGTGTTCATCCATCCATAGTCACCTCCGCGACGGGAACGTGCCGGAATGGAAGGCGGCGACGGCCTGTCGCCGGCTCTCAGTTCGTCGGAGGACTGGCCGGCTTCGCGAGGGCGTCATGCAGGCGTCGGAGACCGTGTGCAGACAGATGAGTTCTGCTCGCCACGGGCACGCAGCTACAGGGCGGGGCGCAGTAGGCAATTCCTTCCGCCGCTCGGGCCGAGACCGGCGCACCCCGCGCCCTGCCCGGTCACGAGGTCACAGGCGGTCCAGGCACTGCGGAGGGTGAGGCGGCCAGGGCCCGAGAGGAGGCAGCTCCTCCGCTGCCACGGGTGACACAACAGGCGTACGTCCGGCCAACCAGGCCGCCAGGCCGCGCACGCCTCCGGTGACCACCGTGCCCGCAGGCGAGGCGAGGCGAGCCGGACAGCCGGATCAGGGACGAGCGGAGACAGCCGCGGTGTCATTCCTGCCGCAGTTCGTGCCGCACGGAGCCCCTGTTTTCCGACGCTGCTCGCCTTCTCGGTGATCTGGGCCGTGTCGACTTGATCTGGTACCCCGTTGGGCTGGCTGGCTGGCTGGCCGGGCATGTCGGAGGAGTGCTTCAGCGGCAGTCTGTTCGGCGCCGGATGGAACAGGTCTCCGGAGTGCTGTTGGTCGGTCTGGGGGTGCGCCTGGCTACCGAGTCTCAAGGGGAGTGCCGGTGGCGAGCAACGCTCACTGGGCCGCTCAGGAGAAGTCCGCGGGGGTGAGGCCGTCGGGGTGTCCGGGCGGCCACTCCACCAGCTCGATCCGGTAGCCGTCCGGGTCGGTGAGCCACGACGTCTTCGGGCCGTGAGGGCCGCCTGGGTACTGGACAGGACCCGGCTCCAGACCGGCGTCGGTCAGCCGCTCCAGGGCGGCGGCCAGTGTGTCCACCTGGATTGCGAGGTGGTCGACACCGCTGCCCACGTCGACGCGTCCGTCGAGGGGACGGTGGACCAGTTCGAGCGAGGCCGCCGGTTCGCCGGGGAACTTGAGGATCACGAGGCGGCTCCCGTCGCCACCGTCGACCCTGCCCAGCTCGGCGTAGCCCAGGGCGGTGTAGAAGCCGAGCGAGCGGTCCAGATCGGTGACGCGGTAGGAGACGAAGAGCGTCTTCATGCGGTCTCCTCGGGGCGGCGGACCCGGTAGCGAAGGTGCGTGACGTCTCGGTCCTCGAGTCGTCGGACGAGGTCGAGTTCGATGTGATCGCCACCGAGGTGGTCGAAGAGGCGGCGGCCGTCCCCGAGGAGGACCTGAACCAGGTGAATCTCCATCTCGTCGATCTGCCCGGCCCGGAGGAGCGCTTGGGCCGCGCCCGCCCCATGGACCATGACCGGCCGGTCCCCGGCGGCCGCGCGAGCCTGACGGGCGCAGTCCTCGACGTCGGTGACGAATCGCGCGTGGCCGGGTGGCACGTCCCCGTCATCCACGTGGTGGGTGAGGACGAAGATCGGCACGCCGTCGTGGTGGTCGCCCTGCCAGCGCCCGGCGAGTTCGAAGGTCCGACGGCCGGAGATCACCGCGCCGGTCGCCAGCGCCTCGCGGTAGACCTGTCCACTGGGACCGTCGGACTCCCGGTCGTCGAGCCAGTTGAAAAGACGTCCACCGGCGCGTCCGAGTTCCTGGCCCCGTCGGTCGTCCGGGCCGGCGATGTAGCCGTCGAGCGACATCGACATGTACAGCCGAATCGGATTGCTCATTCCGGCCTCCATCTCTTCTCCATGGCATCGGGATGTTCCGCTTCGCGCCCCATCGGGGCGGGACCGTCAAAGTGGAAGACCTCGGGCAAGAGACAAACTCATCGCCTCGGCGGGGCGGAGCCCCCCCCGGGCGGGAGGGGATCTCCTCTGCTGGAGTGAGGGGCAGTCGAACGTGACCCCATTCTAATACCGGTATAGTTTGACCGGTATAGTTGTTGGTTCCGCGAGGAAAGTGGCACATGATCGAGATCCTGAACCCCACCCTGCTGGCCCGGGCACGAGACACAGGCGCCCTGGTCGCAGACATCCTGCAGACACTGAAGGGCCGGAGCGCGATCGGCACGAACCTCCTGGACATCGACCGGTGGGCCAAGACCATGATCGCCGAGGCGGGAGCGCTGTCCTGCTACGTCGACTACGCACCATCCTTCGGACGCGGCCCCTTCGGCCACTACATCTGCACGGCCGTCAACGATGCCGTGCTCCACGGGCGGCCCCACGACTACACGCTCGCCGACGGCGATCTGCTCACACTTGACCTTGCCGTCTCCAAGAACGGAGTCGCCGCTGATGCCGCCATCAGCTTCGTCGTGGGCAATGCGCAGCCCCCACAGAGCGTCGCGATGATCAGGACAACCGAACGCGCGCTGGCCGCAGGGATCGCCGCCGCCGGACCCGGAGCTCGTGTCGGCGACATCTCCCACGCCATCGGCACAGTCCTTCACCAGGCCGGATACGAGATCAACACCGAATTCGGAGGGCACGGCATCGGGTCGACGATGCACCAGGACCCGCACGTTGCGAACATCGGACGGCCTGGCCGTGGATACAAACTGCGCCCCGGGCTGTTGCTGGCACTGGAGCCGTGGGTCATGGCGGACACCGCCAAACTCGTCACCGACGCCGACGGGTGGACGCTCCGCAGCGCGACGGGCTGCCGGACGGCACACAGCGAGCACACGATCGCCATCACCGAGGACGGAGCCGAAATCCTCACGTTGCCGAAGTCATCGAAGCCGTAAGGCTGCAACCCCCGTGTTCCTCTGCTGCGCAGAATGGGCCACGGGGCAAGCACGTACCGGCTACAGGCCGCGCGGCGGAGCCGTCGACGCGCGCAATACGGGGGCAGCCGGAAGGCGAGAGGTGACCGTGCGCCGGTGGCCGTCGAGCAGCTCGTGGAGGCGGGTGACGGCAAGTGCCCCGGCTTCTCGGAGCGGCACGTCGAGCGCGGTCACCGGGGGAGTGGTGGCGCTGAGCGTACTGAGGTCGTCGGCCGCGGCCAGACTCACGTCCTCGGGTACGCGTCGTCCGGCCACGCCGAGGCCGTGCAGCAGTCCGAGCGTCAGGTAGCTGTTGTAGGCGAGGACGGCCGTGGCGTCGGCGGGCAGCGCGCGTGAGGCCTCGATCCCGGCGTCGAACGTGGGCGGCAGGGGTCCGAGGACGTGGACGCGGGCGCCTGCCGCCGACGCCCGTGCGGTGAGAGCGGTCCGTCGCTGTTCGTCTGCCCAGGAATCCGCGGGCCCGGAGACGTAGGCGATGTCGCGGTGACCCTGTGTCAGCAGGTGGTCAAGGAGTTCGGCCAGGCCCGTGGCGGTGTCGGCCACCACTGCGGGCAGTCGGCCCACCTGGCGGTCGACGAGTACCAGCGGGCGCCGTCGGAACCGCTCCCGCAGCGCGGCGTCCGTGCCGACCGGCGTCACCATGATCAGGCCGTCGGCCTGCTCGGAGAGCCGGTCGGCGAGGGCGGCCTCACGCTGCGCGTCATACTCCGAGACCGCGATCAGAAGATGGCTCTCGGTCTCCTCCGCCGCCTGTTGTGCGCCCATCACCAGCGGCGCGAAGAACGGGTTCGAGAGCGTCGGCACGATCAGGCCGATCAAGCCCGTACGGCCCGTGGTCAGCGCGCGGGCTGCGGCGTTGGGCTGGAAACCGAGCCGGTCGGCCGCCTCCCGGACGCGAAGTCGCGTGCTCTCGGCGACCAGTTCGGGGCGCTGCAGTGCCCGCGAGGCGGTGGCCTTGGACACCCCCGCCGCACGCGCCACGTCCAAGAGCGTCGCCAATGCCGTCCCCTGCCTCATGGGCCCGGCACGGATCGAAGATCCGTCCGAGGCCAGTGTTCACTTTCGCCTGACGCCGTGCCATGATACCCGCAACCGGTCTCTGCAACCGGTTTCATAGACCGGTTGCAGAGACCGTGCCAAGTTGCAGAGACCGTGCCAAACCGGTTCCCCGCGCGCCCGCACTCTGACACGCCGACAACCGCGTGCCCGCCCTTCACCCCGCCCGAGGTCCCCATGCCCACCACCGCTCCGCCGCCCGGCGAGCAGACCGACGCCGCCACCCCGCCGCCCGCCTCGCCCGTCGAGCGGCTCTTCGGCGTCCGTGACCGCGGCAGCAGCCACCGCACGGAACTCGTGGCGGGCGCCTCGATGTTCATGGCCGCCGCCTACGCCGTCGTCGTGGTGCCCGGCCAGCTGGCCTCCGCCGGTGTGCCGCACGGCGCCGCGACGACCGCCGTCATCATCGCCATCGCCCTCGCGACGCTGGCCATGGGCCTGATCGCCAACCTGCCGTTCGTCGTCGCCCCGGGCCTCGGCGGCGTGGCCCTGATCGCGTTCACCATCGTCGGACAGGACCATGTCCCCTGGGACACGGCACTCGGCATGGTCTTCTGGTCCGGCGTCGCCTTCCTGCTCCTCACCCTCTTCGGCATCCGCGACCTCGTCACGCGGCTCATGCCGATGAACCTCAAGTACGCCATCAGCGGCGGCCTTGGCCTCTACATCGCCCTCATCGGATTCCGCGACGCCGACCTCGTCGTCGGCAACGCCGACAAGGCGGCCCTCGCGGTCGGCGACCTGTCCGAGCCCACCGCGCTCCTCGCCCTGGCCGGCCTGCTGCTGCTCACAGCCCTCGCCGCACGCAAAGTACCGGGCGCCTTCCTCATCACCATCGCAGCCGTCACGGTCGTCGGCGTGCCGCTGGGCGTGACCGATGTCCCCGACAGCCTCCTCTCGGCCCCCGACTCACCCGGCCCCCTCCTCTTCAACATCGACATCCTCGGCGCACTCAAGCCCGAATACTTCCCCTACATCTTCGCGTTCTTCGTGTCCGAGTTCTTCTCCATGACCGGCACCCTCCTTGCCGTCTCCGGACGCGCCGGTCTCCTCGACAAGGACGGCAACATCCCCGGCTCCCGCCGCCCCTTCCTTGTCGACTCGGTCTCCGTGATGGGTGGTTCAGCCGTGGGCGCGCCCTCGATGACCGCCTACCTGGAGTCGTCGGCCGCCGCCGACGCCGGCGGCAAGACCGGCCTGGCATCGGTATGGGCCGCGTGTGGCTTCGCACTGCTGCTGCTCGTCACGCCGTTCGCCACCCTGATCCCCTCCGCGGCCACCGCATCCGCGCTGATGTTCATCGGTCTGAACATGCTCGGCGCGCTCAAGAACGTCGACTTCAAGGACCCCACGAACGCCATCCCGGCCGCCCTGACCGTCGCCACCACGCTGTTCTTCGGCAACTTCGGCACCGGCATCGCGACCGGCCTCGCTGCCCACGTCCTGGTGAAGACCGTCAGCGGCCGGATCCGCGAGGTGCCCTGGCCGCTGTGGATCGTCATGATCCCGCTGGGCTACTACTTCTACACACTCGTCCCCTGACCGCCCCGTCAGCCCGAGCCGACAACCCTTCTCCAGGGCGGGCCGCGCCCGCCCACGCGTGACGACACCCTTCGCAAGGAGCACGACCACATGAGTGAGCAGCACGACCTCCGGATCAGCGGCGGGCGCGTGATGTCCACCTTCACCGGTGAGGAGTTCGCCGCGGACATACTGGTACGGGGCGACCGCATCACCGCGGTGCTCCCGCCCGGCACCCCGGCCACGGCAGGGGAGGAGGTCGACGCGACCGGCATGCTGATCGTCCCCGGCTTCGTGGACGCCCACATGCACATCGAGAGCGCGTTCCTGACGCCTCAGGAGTTCGCCGCCGTGACGCTGGCCCGCGGCACGACGACGGTCCTCGCCGACCCGCACGAGATCGTCAACGTCGCCGGCCGGGACGCCATGCGCTGGATGATCGACGCGGGCCGCGAGACCGCCCAGACCCAGCTGTGGGGCGTTCCCTCGTGCGTGCCCGCCCTTGAGGGCCTGGAGCACGCCGGAGCGGCCCTCTCCGCCGACGACATCGCGGACATGCTGGGGTGGCCGGGTGTCGTCGCGCTCGGCGAGGTCATGGACTACCGCGCAGTCGTCGCCGGTGACCGCCGCATGCACGAGATCACCGCGGTGGCCCGCGCGCACGACGCGATCCTCGACGGCCACTGCCCGAACCTGACCGGCGCGGAACTGAGCGCGTACCTGGCCACCGGCGTGGACTCCGACCACACCAAGAACCGCACCGAGGTGGTCCTGGAGAAGGCACGCCTGGGCATGACGATGATGCTCCAGGAGAAGTGCCTCACCGCGGACGTGGCGACAGCCTTGCTGTCCTTGCCCCAACTCCCGCCGCTGTGCCTGGTCACGGACGACCTCGCGGCCGACCACATCGTCGAGCGAGGCCACCTGGACCACATCGCGCGGGTCGCCGTGGCCGCCGGGTTCCCGCCCCACGCCGTCCTCAAGGCCCTGACCTGGACGCCGGCCCAGCGCCTGCGGCTCCACGACCGAGGCGTGGTCTCCCCGGGCAAGCGCGCCGACCTGGTCCTGCTGCGGGGCGAACTCGCCGCGTTCGAGCCCGCGTTGGTGCTGGCGGGTGGCCGCATCGTGGGCCGCGACGGCGTGCCCGAACAGGCGGCACCCGCCTCGGAGACCCTTGCCGTGCCACCCCTGGACAGCCGCGTGGACGTAGAAGCCCAGGAGGAGGACGGATACCGCTGGCGCGTGGACCTGCCGGACGGCACGCACCGCTTCCGGGCGATGAGCGTCAACCCGCGCGACACCTACACTGAAGCGACCGAGGTCGAACTCCCGGTCTCCGGCGGCGAGGTGCACTGGGAGGGCCGGACCACACTGGTCCGCGTACGCAACCGCTACGGACGCCCCGGCATGGTCTTCGCCCCGCTGGTGGGCCGGGATCTGGGTGCGGGCGCCGTGGCGTCGACGTACGCCCACGACAGCCACAACCTCCTGACGATCGGTACCTCACGCGCGGCGATGGCCGCAGCCGCCGCGACAGTCGTCGCCGACGGGGGAGGGGTGGCCGTCGTCAGGGGTGCCGCGGGCGAGACCGTGGCGGCGCGCATGCCGCTGCCCGTGGGCGGCGTCCTTTCCGCCCGCCCGGCCCACGACGTCGCCGCCCAGGCGGCCGCGGTGCGAACGGCTCTGGAGACCTGGGGCTGGAACCACCTCAACCCGTTCATGAGCGTGTCGACCCTGACGCTCGCCGTCTCACCCGCCCTCAAAATCACCGACCGCTCGCTGGTGGACGTGGCACGCCGCGAACCGGTGGCGGCGACGGTGGGGGACTGACCAGCTACGGCGACGGCTCCCGAGGGTGTGACCGCCCGCTGATCGTGCTGACGTCCATGACGCAGACGACGGTGACCATTATGCGGACATGCGTACGGACGATTTCCGGCCGGTGCGACGATTCGCCGGTACGTCCGCACCACCCCGGAAGGCGCTCGTGAGCTCCACCTCCCCCTCGTCCGGCAGCACGACCCTGGCGACCGCGCCGGGCACGGTACTGATCCGCTCCGCAGCGGACATCTCCGACCTGGTCAACTCGGGCACGGCGCGCGGCCAGCACGCCAAAATGATCGTGATCATCGCGCTCGGCGGCATCTTCCTCGACGCCTACGACCTGAGTTCCCTCGCCTACGGGCTTCCCGACATCACGGAACAGTTCGGCCTCAGCTCCGCCATGGCCGGCACGGTCACCGCCTCGATCAGCGTGGGATCCCTCGTCGGCGCTCTCGTCGGCGGCTGGCTGGTGGACCGGATCGGCCGCTACCGGGTCTTCATGGCGAACATGCTCTTCTTCGTCGTCACCGCGCTCGTGTGCGCGCTGGCGCAGGACGTGTGGACCCTGATCGCGGCGCGCTTCGTGATGGGCGTCGGCGTCGGCATGGACATCCCCGTCGCCATCGCGTTCCTCGCCGAATTCTCCCGGCTGCGCGGCAAGGGCAGCAAGGGCTCACGCACGGCTGCCTGGTCGCCCGCCTGGTACACCGCGACCAGCGGCTGCTACCTGGTGATCATGCTCCTCTACTTCGTCCTGCCCGACGCCCAACTGGGCTGGCTGTGGCGCTTCACCGTCGGCTTCGGCGCCATACCCGCGCTGCTGGTACTGCTGCTGCGCCGGCGCTACATGAACGAGTCCCCGACCTGGGCCGCCGACCAGGGCGACCTGGAAGGCGCGGCGCGCATCCTTCGCCAGTCCTACGGCGTCGACGCGCGCGTCGCCGACGATGTGCCCGCGCAGGCGCCCCGCCCGCCCAGGCCCGGCCTCGCCGCGTACGCACGGCTCTTCACCCCTCCGTACCGCACGCGCACCATCCAGTCGGTGACGGTCGGTCTGGCGGAGACCTTCGGCTACAACGCGGTCGCGTTCGGGCTGCCGATCATCATCGCCACCCTGATGACCCAGGGCCCGCTGACCACGATCGCCTCCTCCTTCGCCCTGAACCTCCTCTTCGCCCTGACCGGCGGACTGCTCGGCATCCGCTGGGCATCGACCCGCGGCGCCTGGCCGATGATGACGCTGGGCTTCGCGATCCAGTTCGTCGCCATCACGGTGCTCGGCCTCATCGCAGCCCCCTCCGGGACGGCCGCCGTCACGGCGGGGATCCTGATGCTCGGCGCGTTCATGTTCGCCCAGGGCTTCGGCCCCGGCGCGCACATCATGAGCTACGCCTCGCTGGGCTTCCCCACATCGATGCGCGGCGTCAGCATCGGCTTCAACCAGGCGGTCCTACGCCTCGGTTCGACGCTGACCCTGTTCTTCTTCCCCATCCTCAGCAGCGGCCTGGGCACCGACGTCTACTGGGTCATCCTCGCCGCCCCCGTACTGGGTCTGATCGCACTCCTGGCCAAGCGCTGGGAACCGGTCGGCTTCGACGCGGACGCAGAGGAACGGAGCTCTTCAGCCCGGCTCGCGGCCGGTCAGTGCCAGAACTGAGCGAGTACGCCCTCCTTGAAGGGCGCAGGCGAAACGGCGAGCTCGCCCGCGAACGGATGGTCCAACGTCAAGCACAGCAGCAGACTCACGCCGATCAGTGCGGCGACCGACACGACGAACATCAAATTCGCACGCACGCTCCTGATGCCGTAGAGCAAGGTCAGGGGAAGCATGACGAGTGCGCCGCCGTAGACGAGGACGTTGAGGAGCGACGGCAGGGACTGCTCCGAGTCGGCGAGCCGAGTACGGCGTGCGCCCGCGATCTCGCCGAGCGTCGAGACGGACTGTGCGTAGTAGGTCTTCTCGGCCTCGGTCTGCGGCTCGTACTCCTGGAACACCTCGTACAGCGCGGTCACTTCGGGATTGGTGATCTCGGGGTCGGGCTCTCCCGCGCGCATCAGCGGCCATTGCTCGTCGACGACGACACGCACGTACGCCCCGACGGCGTTGGTCACCCGGCGCTCCTGGTCGGCCGGGAACGCAGAGGCATCACGCAGTACCTCGGCGGTCTGGCTGGCCTCGAGCGCGACGTTTGTCCTCGCCTCGTTGAGGCCCTCCCACTCGGCCACGACGACGAAGGCCAGGATGATGCCGTAGATCGCGGCGTACATGCCGAGCACAACGCCGATCATCTCGTTGTGCGTGCCGTTCGCGTGGTGAGGAAAACTGCGTCTCAGTACGAGCGTGCCGGCCACGGCAGCCAGTACGGCGCCGCCACCGAGCAGCCCGGCAAGCGCGACAGTGGTGAAATTGTTCAGCAGCCAGATACCCACGGCCTCATAACGCCGGGCCCCCGTTCGGGTTACCCCTCGGCTGGGACGAGTCAGATGGCGACCGCCGACGCGAGCCCGCTGCCGGATGGTCAGCGCTTTCGCACCGCACCGAGCTGAGGCCGGTCAAGGCCGGGGTCGGTGAACCCTCGCGCGACGGCGTGCAGGACGCGGGCCATCGCCTGGGCCGCGGGCGTGGCGGCGCGCTGGGCGGACCCGGCCAGGAGGATGCGGCGGACCGGTGGGACGGCGTCGGGGGACTGGTCGTGGGACAGGGGGAGAAGGCGTACGTCACTGCGCCGGTTGGTCAGGGCCAGTCGGGGCGCAAGAGCCAGGCCGAGGCCGGCGGCGACCATCGCCTGCGCTTCCTGGTAGTCGTGGGAGGTGTAGGCGATGCGCGGTTCGAAGCCCGCCTGATGACAGGCGCGCCGGAGCACGTCCGCGACCGGGTGGTTCTCGGCGCGGATGATCCACTCCTGGGCGGCGAGCTCGGACAGTCGGACACGGTCGGAGGCGACCAGCGGTGAACTGGCCGGTACGACAAGGACCGTGGGGTCTTCGAGGAGCGGTGTGAGGATCAACTGGTCGTCGTCGACGCGGTTCCAGTCGTAGTCCCACAGCAGCGACAGCTCCACCTCACCGGTGTGCAGCATCTCCCGCAGCTGGGCCAGGACCCCGGCCCGCACGACCGTGCGTACCTGCGGGTGGGCGCGGCGGAAGCGGGTCAGGGCCAACGGCAGCAGTGAGGCGCTGGCCGTCGGGAAGGAGCCGAGGGTCACGACGCCACGGTCCAGATGCCCGAACGCCTCCAAGTCGGCCTCCGCTGCCTGGAGTTCACGGCGGATGACGCGCCCCCGTTCAGCGAGCGCCGCGCCGGCCGCGGTGGTGCGCACGCCGCGGGGCAGCCGCTCGATCAGCGGCTGCCCGGCCTCGCGCTCGAGCAGGGACATCTGCTGGGAGGCGGCGGACGTGGTCATGGACAGGGCCTCGCCGGCGGCGGTGAGCGAGCCGCGCTCGGCGACCTCGGCGAGCAGCAGCAGTCGGCGGACATTGAGCATGCAGTGACTTTAGCCCAGCTAAACCTGCCTCAAGAAACGAGACATTGTGCTCAAGCCAAAGGCTCTGCGAGAGTCTGCGCAACGCAGCGGTCCCGCACCCGATGCGCTAAGAGAAAGACGCTCTGACATGCACGTTCCCGCAACTCTCGTACGCGGTGGGACCAGCAAATGCTGGCTTTTCCCCCAAGTACACATGCCCGCCGACCGCGACCGGATCGAACGCATCCTGGTCGACGCCTACGGCGCGGCGGACCCCGTTCAGCTCGACGGCATCGGCGGCGCCACCCCCACCACGTCCAAGGCGGCCGTGGTCGGCGCCAGCGCCCATGACGGCGTCGACATCGACTACCTCTTCGCGCAGGTCGGCATCGGGACCGGCACGGTCGAGTGGGGCAGTAACTGCGGCAACTGCGCCACAGCCATTGCCCTTTACGCCGTGGCCGAGGGACTGGTACCGCTGAGGCACGACCGCACCCCCGTGGTCATGCGCAACACCAACACGGGCGCCGTCCTCGAAGCCGAGGTCGACACTCCGGGCGGCCGAGTCCAGGAGTTCGGGGACCGTACGGTTCCGGGCACGTTGGCCGGAGGCGTGCCGGTAGGTCTCGCCTTCCGTCACCCATCGGGCGCCGCGACAGGCCGCCTCCTGCCGACCGGCCGCCCCGCCGACGTACTCCAGGTCGGCGAGCGGTCGTTGGCCGTGAGCATGGTGGACGCCGGTGCCCCGGTGGTCCTGGTGGACGCACTGCGCGCCGATCGGACCGGAGCCGAGACGCTGGAGCAGATGCGCACGGAGGTGCCCTGGCTGCGCGCGGCCCGGCATGCGTCCGCGGTCCGCATGGGCCTGGCCGAACCCGGGGCGGCGCCCGGTGACGCGGTGCCCAAGGTCGGCCTCGTCGGCCCTCCCGCCGCCTACACCACCACCCTCGGCGAACACGTGGCCGCGCACGAGTACGACGTGTCCGTGCGGATGCTGTCGATGAACTCCCCGCACCCGGCCATCGGCCTCACCTCCGCGGTCGCCGTGGCCGCGGCCAACCTCACCGAGGGCACCGTGGTCGCCGAGGCGTCCACCGCCGCCGGCCGCGGTGTCCTGCGCATCGGCACCCCCGCAGGGGTGCTGGCCGTGGAAGCCTCGGGCAGCGGACCTGACCGGGTCACCGTCGCCCGGGCCGCGCGTGTGCTGTGCCAGGCCCGCATCCTCGTACGCGATCCCGCACTGCCGGCCGCCGCCTGACCCCTGCCGCCCCTCCCCGGTGAGCCGCAGCCACCGGGCCCTCTCGCTCGCCCCGCCCCCTTCCGCAGGACAAAGAGGACAATGATGTCTCCTGAGCTGGTATCCGTCGGCGCGCTGCTCGTCATGTTCGTCGTCGGCACCGTCCTGCCGATCAACATCGGCATCCTGGCCTTCGTCGCGTCGTTCGCGATCGGTACGACCGCACTGAACATGACGGAGGATCAGATATTTGAGGGCTTCCCCGTGGAGCTCTTCCTCACCATCGTCGGCGTCACCTATCTGTTCGCCGTGGCCCGCCGCAACGGCACGGTCGATCTGCTGGTCGCCGCCGGAGTCCGCCTGGTGAGGGGTCGTACGTCCCTGATCCCCTGGGTGCTGTTCCTTCTTGCCGGTGTGCTGACGTCGCTGGGCACCTTCACCCCTGCCGCCGTGGCGATCCTCGTACCCATCGCGATGAACTTCGCCTTCCGCTACGACATCAACCCGCTGATGACCGGAATGATGGTGATCAGCGGAGCCCACGCCGGAGCCTTCTCGCCCATGGCCGTCTCCGGGGCGCTGGTGCTCGGCATGGTCGACGACACCGAGCTGTCCGTCGCCCCTGCGACGCTCTTCTTCGCCAGCTTCGCCGTCAATCTCCTGCTGTCCGTGCTGACCTTCGCCGCCCTGCGGCGCCGCACGATGACGACGGACCCGACCACGCCGCCCGAACAGGAGGCGACGAACGGCGACACGGAAGCACAGCGGGCAACCGGGCACCAGTGGGCCACGCTCGCCGCCCTCGCTGCCATGGTGGTGTGTGCTCTCGGCTTCCAGATGCAGATCGGTGTCCTCGCCCTGGCCGCCGGAGCGCTGCTTGCCCTGCTGGACATGAAGCGCCAGGAGAAGGCGGTGGACGGCATCAGCTGGCACACCCTCCTGCTGGTCGGCGGCATGATGACCTACATCGCGATGCTGGAGCACGCCGGGATCATCGAGAAGATCTCCCAGCACGCGGCCGACTTCGGGGCCCCGCTCGTCGTAGCCCTCCTCCTGTGTTTCACGGTCGCCGTCACCTCCGCCTTCGCCTCATCGACCGCGATCCTCACCGCGATCATCCCGATCGCCGTTCCGCTGCTGCTGACCAGCCACCTCAGCTCGACGGGCCTGATAGCCGCTCTCGCCGTCTCCACGACGATCGTCGACGTCTCTCCGTTCTCGACGAATGGCGCGCTAGTGCTGAGCAACGCACGGGGAGTGGAACGACGCGGCTTCTACCGCCAGGTCCTCGGCTACACCTGCGGCATCGTCGCAGCGGGGCCCGTTGTGGCCTGGGGCGCTCTCGTCCTGCCCTGGTCCTGAAACCGGACGTCGCGACCGGCGGCGTCTGCCCCCTGGGGTCACAACCTCTCCCGGCCGGGTGCGGCCCGCTTCCGGGCAGGCCACGGAAACCACCGGGGACCCAGCTGCTTGCGCGGTGCCTGTTTCTCAGGGATGGACGCCGCAGGCGCTCCGGCGCCGACCGCTGCAGTCTCGGCCGGGGCGACGCGGCGCAGCAGGAATCCAGCGGTCAGGGCCATGACGAACATCCCCACCGCATACACCGCCGAGGGAATGGCCATCCTGGTGCTGTCCAGGAGCGAGGGGCTGAGGGCGATCGCCATCGACAGGGTGGTGTTGTGCATGCCGATCTCGAAGCAGGTGGCGACGGACTGTCGGTGGTCGCCGCGGGCCAGCCGGGTCGCGCCGTAGCCGATGGTGAGGGAGATCGCGCCGAAGAGGAAGACGACGAGGCCGACGTCGGCGAGATAGCCGAGCACGTTCTCCCGCTCGGCGGCAAGCGCGGCGATGATGATGCCGACGAGCGCGGCAATCGCCGTCACCTTGACGATCCCCGTGGAGCGCTCGGCGAAGTCCGGGCGGCGGTGTCGGGCCAGCATCCCCGCCGCGACCGGCACCAGCACGACGAGGAAGACCTGCAGTGTCTTGTCGAAGCGCAGTCCCAGCGCCTCGTCCGTGCCGGTCATGAAGTGGTCGAGGGAGAGGTTCACGACGATCGGCAGCGTGACGACCGCGATGACCGAATTGATGGCGGTCAGCGAGATGTTGAGGGCGACGTCGCCGCCGAAGAGATGGCTGAAGATATTGGCCATCGTGCCGCCGGGAGAGGCCGCGAGCAGCATCATGCCGACGGCCAGCGTGGGACTCAGGTCGAAGGCCAGCACCAGGCCCAGACAGACAGCGGGCAGCAGCACCAGCTGGCAGACGAGCGCGACGGCCACAGGCCGCGGATACGCCGCGATCCTGCGGAAGTCGGCCACGGACAGGCCGAGTCCGAGACCGAACATGATCACGGCGAGAACGGCAGGCAGCAGATAGGTGGTCAGCGGCGAGTCCACGGGAACAGCCTCCGGGAGGCTGGTCGAAAAGTCCACGGCCATGCAGAACGGCTCCCGCAGTGTGAAGACGGATGGCGCCGAGTCGGAGGCCCTGGGCAAGTAGCAGGTGGGTCGCACGAGGCGTCGCAGCGCAGCGTGGCTGGCTGGCTGGCTGGCTCAGCGAAGTCGATGGCCTGCGCGTGAGCGACGCTGGTGAGGATCTCCAAGCTCGCCCTCGCGGTGCCGCCTACGCCTGTCATCTGCCGCGCCGTCGCGGGAATTTGATTGACGCTGCGGAGCCCTTCGTGAACCATTCCGGACCGTGACGATGAACACCGCTCGTGAACAGCCTGCCCACGAACAAAGCCCTCCGGCCAACCGTCCACTCGCCCTGATTACCGGGGTGGGCCGCACCGTTGGTATCGGCGCGGGCATTGCCCGGCGGCTAGCCGCATCGGGCTGGGACATCGCCTTCACCTACTGGACGCCCTACGACGACCGTATGAGCTGGGGGAGCGAGCCCGGCGCGACCGAAGTGATCAGCCAGACCCTGGCCGAACAGGGTGCGTCCACCGCCGCAATCGAGGCGGATCTCGCCGACCCAGATACCCCGGCACGCGTCTTCGACGAGGTCGAACAACGGATGGGCAGTGTCACCGCACTGGTGATGAGCCACTGCGAGTCTGTCGACTCTGGGCTCCTCGACACCACGTTGGAGAGTTTCGACCGGCACTTCGCCGTCAACGCGCGCGCCCCCTGGCTGCTCATCCGCGAGTTCGGACGCCGGTTCGCCGCAGAGCGGGGAACCGGACGGATCGTCAGCCTCACCAGCGATCACACCGTTGGCAACCTGCCCTACGGAGCGAGCAAGGGAGCCCTGGACCGCATCACCCTGGCCGCCGCCCACGAACTCGCCCACCTCGGCGTCACCGCCAACGCGATCAATCCCGGACCGGTTGACACCGGCTGGATGCCCGAGGAAGTCCGGGAGCACTGCATCCGCAGCGCCCCGCTCGGTCGGTTGGGTACTCCGCAGGACACCGCGCACCTCGTCGACTTCCTGTGCTCCAGGGAAGGCGAGTGGATCAACGGTCAGCTGCTGATGAGTAACGGCGGCCTTGCATAGACCCCTTGAACCGGTGACCTGGAGAAACCGCCGAGTGGGGGGTGTGCCCAGGCGTGTGTCCGGCATCGTGGCAGCACGGCCCAAATAGCCTCGCCCTGCAGAGGAAGCGACCTCTTAGCTCTCGACCATGTCGCCGTTGCTCCAGGCGTAGACCTTGTCTCCCTTGACTGCCACCCGCAGCTGGTACTGCCCGGAACAGTCGGGCTGTCCGTCATCGGCCCCCACGTCTTGTGGCCACCAGCTCGCTGCCAGCGTGGGCCCGTCGGTGAAGGCGCCTTCCAAGCAGCTCTTCTCTCCGGTCAGCTTCAGCGGGGTGTCGGCGAGGGTGAAGCGCATGAGCTTGGCGTTGCCGGTGGTCTGCGCCTTGATCGTGATGTCCGTGGCGTCCCTGGGCACCCACTTGGGGAGCCGGAAGATGAGTTCACCGTCGGCGGACTTTCGGGCCTCGTGCTCAGTGGGGAAGGTCTTGACGCGTTCGTGGAGCACATGGTCGTTGAACACGTCCGGGAAGCCGTCGTTGTGTTCCTTCAGCAGGGGCGTCACGGCCGAGCCGACGGCCCAGAGACCTACTACGCAGGCTGCGCTGATGATCAGAGTTTTCTTCTGCATACCCATCCAGGCCCGGTAGGGGCCGCTCGCTTCCACGCCGACCGGGCGAACGTGTGTCGCCCACGAGAGAGACGGAGGCGGAGAGGAGACGGTTCAGTCCCGCGGTCCAGGAAAATCTACGGTCAACGTGCCCGTCGTCGGCCTGATGCGGTCGCAGGACATGCTCTGCAAGGAGACCGACGGCTGGTGAGCGGACCACGTCTCGGTGCTGACCACAGCGCCGTATTTCGAGAACCTGCGGGACCGGCTCGCCCCTCCCGACCGGGCGGCCGGGGCGGCCCGACCTTCACATTGCCCCTCGGCGCCGCCCACTACCCGCTCGTCGCTCTCGACCTTCGCCCAGGTCACGGGCCCCCAGCACTGCCTGATGACCTTCAAGAACTGGCTGCGCCACACCAGATGGACGGCATGCCCACCCACCACGACGTCAACTCCGCACGCGGGCACGTAGAACAGGGCTCGTCGCTCCGGACCGGGAGGGTGATCGGTCCGCTCCTCTGAAATGAAGCATTGGGTGACCGCCGTACACCTGGTGCGTGTCATGCAACGGTCCGGTGTCGGATTCACTGCAATGTACGTGGGCAGGGGAAGTGACACATGACATCGTCCAAGCGAGGAGCCGACATGACCACGTTCGTCATCACTGTCCCTGGCACTTTCCTCAGCGACATCAATGACTCGGCATGCATGGCTCTCGAGCGGGAGCTGGCTTCTCGGCACACTGACGTCAGCGAGAGTGAAGGCGTTGACCTGCTGACGTTGAACGAAGGCGGTACTTTCTCGGTTCGCCTCGAAGTGGAAGCTGCCGACCGCTACGAGGCTGAACTGCAGGCCACCAGGCTTGTCGTGGCTGCGTTGAAGGAAGCGGGAATCAACGAAGCTGATGCCCCACTCGGCCCACCGGCAGTCACCGGCATTGACAGTGAGCTGTAGAGATGTAATCGAGCGGGGCAGCGGCATGGCCGTGGCCGCTGTGGGTTCTCAATTCACGTAAGGCATTCGTAGCGCATCTTGGTAGGCGCTCCCCCTCGGCGATAGGAGTTCCCACGCCTGCCTGTCCCCAGCTCACAGGGCTACCGACCAGCTCCGATCCCTTGGCGGGCAGCGTGCGCCGCATCCGTATGATCCCTGCCATGAGATTCTTCCGGCCGCGCGGCCGTAGCGATGCCAGGCGGATGACGGGAACGCCTGTGGCTCAGGCCAAAGCGCTCTACGAAGCCAAGCGTTACGCCGAGGCGGAGGCCGAGGCGCGTGCCGTGGCCCGGTCGCGGCCACGCAACGACGAGTACGCAGCGGTGGCGCTGAACATCGCCGCGATCGCGACTGGCGCTCAGGGACGCCACGCCGAGGCGCTCGCCACGTACGACGAAGCGCTGCCAGCGTTCAGCAGGATATTCGGAGCCGGTCACTGGCTCACCCTGAAGCTGCGCTCGGACCGTGCTCAGCAGATGACCTCGCTCGGCAGGTACGCCGAGTGCGAGGCGGAGTGTGCGGCCGTCGCCGAGGCCGCGAACCGCGGTACCGGCCCGGAGATGTCACTTCTGGCGACGGCCGCACGCAATGGACTGGTCTTCGCCCTCAACGCGCAGGGGCGCCACGAGGAAGCCGAGGCGCTCGCCCGCGAGGCCTTGGCCGTCCATCGCGCTCCCGACCGGGCGTCCTTGGTCCTGCGGCTCGGCCTGGCACGCAGCCTGAACGGACAAGCCCGCCACGAAGAGTCCCTGGCCGAGGCGCAGGTCGCCGACGAGCTGTACCACGGCCTGTCCGAGGACCAGCGCCATCCAGATGCAGGCGCCGTCGAACTGGCCTTTGGCACGGCCCTGTTGGGGCTGCGCCGTGATTCCGAAGCCCGCCTCCAGGCCGCAGCTGCTCACAACGCCTGTCTGGCCTCCTTCGGTCCAGGCCACTACCGCACGGTCGAAGCCCAAGGCTTGCTCGACCGCATCGACGGCGCTCGACCGTAAGCGCAACGAGTCAGTCCGAACGAGCCACAGACACACCGTGGGCACTCATCCAGAATCCACGACGGCCTGGGCCAAGCCCCGGGACCGCTGTTGTGACGTGCTGTGCGCATCAGTTGGCCAATCGAGCCAACTACAGCGCTCAGGCACACGCTTGTGGCACGGCGACAACACACCGACGACGAACATCTCGAACGCGTCCTGCGTCGCGGTCTGCGCCGGATCCAGCGCCATCCGAAACCATCGACGGCTGCCTCACAGGCACCGGCTTCCGCCTGACCCGCCGTCCGGCGAACCTCTCGATGGACGACACCACTGCACGTCCGTTCCGGACGCGAGGTCGCCTCCGTGTGGATGGCCCCGGGCCGTTGCCGCGCCCTCGGCGTAGATGAGATGGGGCGGAGGGCTGCGCCCGGCTGAGTTTCTCGTAGATCCTGCGGGGTGTGATCCGAAATCTGATACGCCGCCGGGAGCGGCGCGGCCTGCGTCTGTGGAACGTCGGCGTCGTCCTTGCCCTGACCTTTGTCACCGCGATCGCGATCGCGGCCGGGGTGTTCTTCGCCGGGTGGGACCTGCTCGGCGCCCGCGGGCTGAAGACGCAGCGCCGCCTGGACGCCTCGACGCTGTTCGACCTGGTGAAGCTGGCCTTCGGGGTGGTGGCCGGGGCCGGTGCGCTGGTCGCCCTGGTGGTGGCCTACCGGCGCCAGCGGGTGGATGAGGAAGGCGCGCTGCGCGAGGCGACCCGGCTGCACACCGAGCGTTTCACCACCGCCGTCTCCCAGCTCGGCGATGACCAGACGCCGGTCCGGCTGGGCGGGGTGCACGCGCTGGCCGGGCTCGCCGACGATGCGCCCACCGACCTCCTGCGTCAGACGTGCATCGACGTGCTGTGCGCGTATCTGCGCCTGCCCTACATTGCCGAGTCCGATCTCCCGCCGGATGACGCCGCGGCCCGGCGTATCTACCTGGCGATGCGGGAGGTGCGCCACACCATCATCCGCGTCATCCGGGACCGCATGTCGGTCGGCCCCGAGGAAACGCACCTCTCCTGGCAGGGGCACGACTTCGACTTCACCGGGGTCGTCTTCGACGGCGGCGACTTGTCCGGTGCCGTGTTCTCCACCGGTGGCACGGTCTCCTTCCGTGATGCTGTGTTCTCCGGCGGTGCGGTCTCCTTCGACCGCACGTGGTTCTCCGGTGGCACGGTCTCGTTCGACGGCGCGCGGTTCGTCGGTGGCACGGTCGACTTCACCTTGGCGGAGTTCTCCGGCGGCAGGGTTTCCTTCCTCGGCGCGCGGTTCTCCGGCGGCACGGTCAGCTTCCGCCGCGCGCGGTTCTCCGGCGGCACGGTTGGCTTCAGCGAGTCGGAGTTCGCCGGCGGCGAGGTCGACTTCGTGGCTGCGGTGTTCTCCGGGGGCGCGGTCAGCTTCCGCAGGGCGCTGTTCTCCGACGGCGCGGTCAGCTTCCGCAGGGTGGTGATCTCCGGGGGCGAGGTCGACTTCGTCGGTGCGGTGTTCTCCGGCAGCATGGTCGATTTCACCCACGCGGAGCTCTCCGGGGGCGACGTCGGCTTCCCCGACGGGGTGGTCGGCCCCGCACCGATTGGACTGGTGCCCTCTACCGGACAGCCGCTGCCACCGGGGCTGCGCCTGCCCGAGCGGTGGCTGACGCCGGAGCCCTGAGTCCGCGCCCGCCTCCCGTCCCGGACTCCAACACCCGTCGCGTTCGCCTCCCGGCCCTCGTCGGCCTCGAAGTGGTCCTCCACCGCGGGGAAACACAGTCTCTCCATACCAGGACCCAACTGCGGCTCTGCCGACGGGGATTCCATGAGGCGGACGCTGACGGTCACCCGGCGTCACGTGGGGAACTCGCCCAACCAGCTGCGCTGCAGCAGATGCTTCGGCAGGTACTCCGACTCGACGTCAATCGGAATTCCCCCGTCGTAGGCAAGGCAAGCGATAGCCAGCGGCCCCAAGGCGATGCTTCCATCAATGTCCGCTTCCCGAACCTCGTTCAGCGTCCAGTAGGTCTTGTGCAGCTTCAAGGCTTCCCATAGGGCGGGACTGAACCCCTCCTCATTCTTGCGTACGAAGTGGTAGAAGAGGCTGATCGGTGGGTACAGCAGACCATCCAGGAGGTCGCGCGGGGCGATTCGCGCGACGGCAGGATCCGACGCCTGGAACGTAGCGGTGAGTTTCTCCACCAACCCGGCCCGGCGCAGCCAGTACGTCTGCAGGGTGTCTATCCAGTGATAGATGTACTCGTCATACTGTCCCTCGGGTGCACGCAGTCGCTCCAAGGGGATCTCGCACAGCTGCGTCATCCGCGCCTGATCACGGCAGATGACGGCCAGCCAGAACGCCGTCAGCCATTTTCCCGCATCGGCAGTTGACATCAGGCCCACGGCTGGAAGCGTCCGCATCTTCCGGTTGATGCGGCACTCGACGGAGCCCTCGCCCGTCGCGGTCACGGCGAACAAGGCTGATCCCAGTTGCATCGCGTTAACGGTGGCCTCCCATGTCTCCAACGCCGCCGCTCGGGGATCGACGACACAGCGAGCGCCCAACACCAGCAGCCCGGTGTCGAAATGTGAGTCGATCAAGCTCGCGGAACCAGCGGAGTCCGCAAGGTGATCGATGCCGTTCACCAAGTGTGCGCTGAGGCGCTCCGCCAACTGCCCGGCGTCAGGTCCTGCCGACAGGTCATGCCGGGCCATGTGTTCGCTCACGGAAGGGTTCCCTTGCTGATATCGAAGTGTTGATGCGACCGGGGACGCCGCGTCGTGGCGTCGTGTCGCTTCCTTCATTTATGTCACGCATCGGCGCGTGACAGGAGCCAGTGGTTATGAAGGCCAAGCACAGCGAAGCCCAGCAAGGGGACGCCAACATGAGTCGCAGAGCGGACAGTCACACCGAACCCCTCTGGAGTCGAACTGCGCTGCGGCGGGCTGCATGTAACCGTGCAGCGTGTGCCTGTCTGGCTCGTCTCGCTGATCACCACGGCCGCACTGGGAGTACGACCGCGAACGTATCGATGGCTTCGACTACGACATGGGCGCGGCCCTCATCGGATCCGCTGACGCCGCGAACGCGTCGGAGCTGATGACGGTGCTCAAGGCATGGGGCGTGTGGGTCGACCTCTTCGCCCAGCCCTGGGACACCGACGATCCCAAGCAGACAAAGGTCACCTGCTGGGGCTGTCAGCTCGTGCAGCCGCTCGGCAGGGGTTGCCCATCCCGGTGTGGTAGCGGGCCGTTGGTGTTCTCGTTCGAGCAAGAGCGTCGACCAGGGTTCCGACGGCGGAGCCGTTGTCCTTCGGCCCTGAGCCACTGTCCAGATCTCCCGGATCTTGAAGTTCATAGCGTCCCCTGAACTGGGGTGTTGTGACGGCCACTAGAACGGAAGCCAAAGCGCCTCTGGCCTGAGTGCAGTTCCATTGAGGCCCTAACGGTCGGCCTTGGCGTCGAGGCTGCCCAGGATGAGGTCGGTCAGCGCGGTGACCGCTTCGCCGTCGGTTGCCCGTTCTCGGTTCAGCTCGGCGGCAATCGCCTCGGCCGCGCCCAGTATGCCGACGCAGCGCAGCCGGAGGGCTTGGGGCGGGAGGCCGGAGTACGGCAGCAGCGCTGTGGCCATCAAGTCCGTGTAGCTGTCCGTCAACTCGTGCTGGACCGCCTCCATTTCCGGGTTCCCTTTGAGCGCGGCGGAAATGGCGCTGAGCTCCGGCATGTCAGTGGCGCAGGCGAAGTAGGCGGCGCTGATGACGCGTGCGACCTCGCCGATGTTGGGTGCGGCATCCTGCAACGCCTGTGTGATCGCGGCCCGGTGGTGTTCGTCCAGCCGTCGGTAGAGCGCGAGCAGCAGGCCCGGGCGGGTGGCGAAGTGGCCGTATGTGATCGGTCTGCTCACCCCGGCTGCTTCCGCGAGGGTGACCAGCGTCAGACCGTCCGTCCCGTGGGTACGCACGATCGCCACCGCGGTGTCGAGCAGTTGCTCCCGCCTGGCCTGCTTGGACAGGCGGGTCGGTGTGGTGGCCATGGTCCTCCCTTGCGTTCGCGTCCGAATCTAAGCTACAAAACGTAGGTTACAAAATGTAGCTTCACGGATGTGATGTGAGGGGAACCCACAGTGGGACAGTCGGAATCGGTACTGATATTGGGCGGTACGGGACAGGCGGGCGCGGGGGCCGCTGCCTTCCTGCGCCAATGGCACCCGGCATTGCCGCTGACGATCGCGGGCCGTGACCTCGAGCGTGCGCAGCGGGTGGCCGACGAACTGGGCGCCGCAACGGCCGTGACCACCGATCTGCTGCGCGCCGATCTCGGCCTCCCTGCCGATCACCACTACTCCGCGGTGGTCGCCGCGCTATGGGACGACCACTTGCACGGGCTGCGGTACGCGCAGCATCGCGGGCTGCCCTACCTCAGCATCTCCAGTGGTCTGACAGACATCGCGCCGGAGGTCGTCGCGGGCGCCCAACGGGCAGGCGCCGCACCGATCCTGGTGGCCAGCCACTACTGCGCCGGTACCGTCGTCCTCGCGGCACTGCACTCGGCCCGGCAGTTCGACCGGATCGACACCATCCGGATCGGTGCCGTCCTGGACGAACTGGACACCGGCGGACCGGCGGGAAGAGCGGATCTGCAGAGATGGTCCACCGCCACCTCGGCGGGACTGGTGCGCCGAGACGGCGTCTTCACCTGGATCAACGGCCCCGACGCACAGACGGATGTACGCAGTACCGACGGCACGGTCCTGCCCGGCCAGAGCATCGCCATCCTCGACGTACCAAGTCTCGCCCTCGCGACGGACGCGCCGAACGTCCGCTTCGACTTCGCCGTCGGCGAATCCGCGGGCCGGCGCCGCGGCGAGCCCGCTTCCTTCGAGGTCCGGCTCGACCTCGAAGGAGCGCACCGAGGCGGTGCACCGATCAGTACGAGCAGCTACCTGGTCCACCCGACAGGGCAGCGCCCCTTGACCGCAGTCGGCATCGCACTCGGCATCGAGCGATTGCTCGCGCTGCGCGGCGACGCCGTCACGCCGGGCATCCACACTCCTGAGGCACTCATCGACCCGGCCTATGCGGTCGAGCGGATGGCCGAGACCGGCGCCGTCTTCATCGATGCACCCGGCGACAGCTGACCTTCCCTTCAGAGGATCCGCACCCGGCTCGGCTTTTGCGGTCAGCCGCAAAAGCCTGGCTGGGCACGGCGCCGCCGGACAACAGTGGAACCCGCCAAGCACGGCGGCGAGATTCCGCGGTCCGACCGTGGCCGTCCGTGAACGACCTGTCCAAGGGGGAATCGTATGAAGCTCAAGCTGGCATCGCTGGGAGCCACTGCCGTCATGCTCGTCGGTGGCGGCCTGGCAGCGGGGGCGGCCGCACCCGCCGTCGCCGACTCACAGGCTGCTCAGGCGTCTTTGGAGAAGGAACGGGTCCTCGTGGCCTCCAGCGGTGACTTCACCGCCCAGGGCACCTGGAGCAAGGCCACGAGCTGGGGCGAGTCGGAGGGCAACATCTACAGCACGTACGCGGGTGGATGGGTCAAGGACCTGACAGCCGACGGCTACTGCGCCCAGGTGGTCATCGAGTGGTACGGGACCAACGGGAAGAAGGACACCGACTACTCGCCCGAGGCATGCCCCAAGGGCGACAAGGACGACTTCTCCAAGAAGCCCGGCGACTCAACCCATTGGACAGCCACCGGCTGGGCGGTCTACATGCAGAGGGTGTGACGCCCTGGCGGCCTCACGGCCCGCTCGATTCCGTCTTGAGTGGAACGCGGTCTGGGGGTGTCGACTCCACCTGCGGTGCGGAGACTCCGCCGAGGGGCTCGAAGCCGCACGCGGTCAGCAGGCTCAGGGACAGTAAGGCGGCAGTGGCCACCCCGGCCATGCGGCGGCGCGAGCTGATGGTGGAACGGGTCGTGAGGCGACTCTCTGAGCTGTCGGCGCTCGAGCGGTCGACGGCAGGCCGGGATCTTTCCCCGGTGCTCACCCGTCAACGGCTGCGTGTGTTGGACGACTTGAGCCTGCGAGCTGGCCAGTCCCAGCCACCACAGTAGGCGGGCAGAATGGCAAGCTGGGACGCACTGTCCCTCGCTGAGCAGGTGAAACGAAGCACGGATGCAACGCTGGAAGGGGACGCCCACGGGGGCGCGCAAGACCAGGGTCGGCGGGCGCGCCCCCTCGCGCCCCCTCCAGCAGAGGAGCCGCACTCCGACTGACATCGGCGCCTCTGCTATGTCCGCGGCTGCGTACGGCCGGGGCGCAGGGGATGTCGGCCCGGGTGGTGAGGTGTGTCTTCCACGACCGCGGTGCCGAGCACGACACCCGCCCGCGCCGGAAGCGGTCGGCTCCCACTTCGGGACCGGGACGGGCAACAAAGTAGCTACTCGCGCCCAAGCGAAGCGCGGTGCAGGCTGCCTTACGCGATCAGTAGAGGTTCAATGGTGGGCTCTGGGAGCGCACACGGTCAAGTGGGCGGCTGCCTCAGGGCTCGTCCGGCGGGTCATGGGCCGATCCAGGGCCGATCCAGGGCCGGACCGAGGTGAGGACCGGCCGGTGCCCTAATCGTGTTGACCGCTCCTGGCAGGCAGTGCTGGAGTCGGCGCGTGGACAGCATCCCCGCCAACCGGCGGCTCTGGAACCAGATCAGCAGCGCCTACCAGCACGAGCACGATCCGCAGATCGGTGCCATGCCCCGGCTGTGGGGCATGTACTCCGTCCCCGACGCGCACCTGCACGCGCTGGGTGACGTCACGGGCAAGCGCGTCCTTGAGCTCGGCTGCGGCGCCGGCCAGTGGTCAAGGGCGCTGGCCGCCGAGGGCGCGGACGTGGTCGGGCTCGACCTGTCCGAAGCCCAACTCGCGGCAGCGGGCCGCGCGATGGGAGCGGGCCGCGCGATGGGGGCGTCCCGCTACGCGCTGGTGCAAGGCGCCGCCGAGCAACTCCCGTTCGCCGCCGGGAGCTTCGACCTGGTGTTCTGCGATTTCGGTGGGCTCAGCTGGGCGCCCGCGCATCTGGCCGTCCCGCAGGCCGCACGGGTCCTGGGCCGAGGTGGGCGGCTGGTGTTCAACGTCGCCAGCCCATGGTTCGAAGCTTGCTACGACGAAGCTGCCAGCCGCGTGACCACGACGCTGCGGCAGGACTACTTCGGGCTGAACACCATCGCCGAAGACGACGGCGCGAGCAGCTATCAGCTCACCTACGGCGACTGGGTCAAGGTCCTGCGCGGCGCGGGCCTCATCATCGACGACCTCATCGAGCCGCGGCCCGAACTCGAAACACCCAACGGCTACAACGAAACCGACCCACCCGACTGGGCACACCGCTGGCCGGCGGAACTGCTCTGGGTAACCCACAAACCCTAAGTTCCGCCGCGCCGAGACGTGAAGGCATCTCCTCGCCGGCCGGGGAGAAGCCCTCCTGGAGCGTTTCGCCTGCCGGCACCGTCGGTAACGAGTGTCTCTCAAGCACCGGCGGACAGACGCTCCTGCATGGCGAAGGCCCCGGTCGCTGCCAGCGGCCGGGGCCTTGACGTCAGCGGACCTAGTAGTCGGTATCGTCGCCGATGTCCACGCCTACTTCTTTGATCTTCCCGCTGGTGCTCAGGACCGCGTACACATAGCTGGTTCCCTTGGCCCCGGCGTTGCGCGCGTGATGGATGGCGTCCTCAAGCTCGTCGAGAGTGATGTCCTTCTCGGCGCCGCTGAACTTGATTCTGGATGGCATACGCACATCCTGTCGGGCACGGCAGAAGCCGGTAGGGGTTTCGCGAACCTGACCAGGAGCCGTGCGTCACCATCAAGTTCCACTTGTTCGCCCGCGCCCTTATCGGCGGGCGCCGGGATGGTCCGGCCCGTCCACGACGGCTTCGTCCCAGGACGGGGGATCCGGCACGCGGAGCGCGATGCCGTCGGGGCGCAGTTCGAGCGAGCTTCCTCCAGCAGCTCCCGATCCCGTCGCTCTCACCCTTGGGGGAGAGGCCCGTGCCGGGGCAGCGGCAGTTCGCACGCCGGCCCGTTTAGTGGACGACGTCGAAGATCTGCTTCTGCATGCCGTTGGCGTACGTCTTGTGCTCGACGAGCTTGAGCTTCTGGGTGTCCTTGTCGGTGGTGGAGAAGAGTCGCTTGCCCGCGCCGAGGAGGAGAGGGAACACGAGCAGGTGGTAGCGGTCGATCAGGCCCGCGTCGGAGAGGTTGCGGTTGAGGGTGGCGCTGCCGTGCATGATGATCGGGCCGCCCTCGCTCTCCTTGAGCGCCGCGACCTCATCCAGTGAGCGGAGGATGGTGGTCTCGGCCCAGTTGTCGACCAGGTCGTTCTCCGTGAGAGTGGTGGAGACGACGTACTTGGGCAGCGGTCTGTAGCCGGCGAACTCCGCCATGTCCGGCCACACGGGGCTGAACGCCTCGTAGCTGGTGCGGCCGAACAGCATCGCCGTGGCCTCCTCCTGCTCATGCCCCTTGAGTTCGTACGCCTCCTCCACGAACTCGACCTCCTTGAAGGTCCAACCGGAGTTGCGGTAGCCGGGCTCGCCGCCGGGGGCCTCCATGACGCCGTCGAGTGAGACGAAGGCGGAGCTGATCAGGGTGCGCATCTCAAGTCTCCTGAGTTTTCTGGTGTCTGCGGGCCGGACCCCCGGCCTGCGTGGATCAACCTAGAGGTGCTACTTCTGTTTTGCAAGCATTAAATTTCGAAGAAGAAGTAGCGTGGGTTAGAGTGGTGCCATGGCAACGAAGCGGAGCTATCAAGACGCCTGCGGGATCGCCCACGGGCTCGATCTGGTCGGTGAACGCTGGGCGCTGCTCGTGGTGCGTGAGCTGCTCCTTGGGCCCAAGAGATACGGTCAACTGCGCGCGGACCTGCCCGGGATCGGGACGAACGTGCTCGCCCAGCGCCTGAGTGAGCTGGAGGCATCCCGTCTTCTGCGCAAGCGCCGTCTCCCGCCGCCCACGAGCGCGACGGTCTACGAACTCACCGAGTGGGCCTACGAGTTGGAGCCCGTGTTGCGCGCGCTCGGCCGCTGGGCCGTCCGTTCCCCCGACCACGACGCCGCGGCGTACCTTAGCGCGACCTCGTTCCTGCTCTCCCTGCGCACGAACTTCGATCCTGCCCGCGCCGAAGGCGTGCGCGCAAGGGTCGAGCTGCGCGTGGGTGCGGAGGTCGCCCGCGCGGTCCTGGAGGACGGGAAGCTCCTGGTCGAGAGGGGCCCGCAGGAGGCTCCGGACGCCGTGCTCACCGGACCGCCCGAGATCCTCGCCGGTGTGGTCTACGGCGGACACGACCTCGGCGCGACAGTCGCCGCGGGGCACATCCAGGCAGAGGGCGACCTCGCCGCCGCCGGGCGAATCCTGGGCGCGTTCAGCCTGCCCACACCCGTCGACCCCGCCGTGAGAACCGCGTATCCGGTGCCCAGCAGGGCCAGGTCGTGGATCGACGCGGAGCCGGGGTCGGTGCCGAAGTAGTGGGTCGGCGCCATCACTTCAAGCTCGCGCCGGTAGGTGGTGAAGGCATGCCGGGAACCGCGCCGGGAACCGCTGTAGAGGAAGAAGCCCTCTGGGGTGGCGACGGTCTCGGGGAGGGCCAGCATGGCGCCGTCGGGTAGTCGGCGCCGTGCCCGGCGGCCCAGGCGGCCAGCTCACGGGCGTGGTCGGGGGGTGCTGTTGGCGAGGTTGACCAGGGTGCGGCCGCGCAACGCGGAGGCGTTGGGGGCGAGGGCCTGCCGGACCGCGACGTGGTCGAGGAGCGAGGCGATCACCAGTGAGCCGGCCGCGACCGCATCGGCGGTCGTCCTCGCGCCGGTGGCGCCTTGTGCCACGAGCGCGTCGGCCTTGGCCGCGGTGCGGTTCCAAACAGTGACCGGGTAGCCGGTGTTGAGGAACGCGGAGGCAATCGGGGCGCCCATGCGGCCAAGGCCCAGGACGTGGGGCTTCGCCTGGTCAGGCATTCCGCTCGCCCTTCGTGATCGTCTCGATGACGCTGGCGATGCCGCTGGAGCCGTGGCCGGTGGCCGCCGCGCGATCCAGCAGGCTCCCGATCAGCTCTGGAACGTCAGTGCCGAGGCCGCGGGCCCGGCTGGTGTCCAGGAGGTGCTCCATCGCTGCCGCGTGCACCTCCACGGTGCCGTCGTCGTCCGGGAAGCGGCCGTCCTTGATCTGGCGGGCGTGGTCGGCCATCAGCGAGGTGACGAACGGCATGTGTTCCGTCGCCACCGTCGCGAAGGCCGACGGGTCGACGCCTGCCGCGCCCACCAGCGCGACGGCGTGGTAAAGCCCGCCAGCGCACCCCAGGCCATGCCGAACAGCGCGGTGTCGTACACCGGGGCCAGCGCCGGATCGGCTCCTAGGTGGACGGAGTTACCCAAGCGGGCCAACACCGTCCGGTGGGTGGCGAAAGCATGCAGGGAACCACTGAAGACGAACAGCGCCTCTGGCCGCCCGACAAGCCGTGTGCCGCTCATGGCAGCACCGTCGAGGTAGGCGGCGCCGTGCCCGCCCGCCCAGCCGGCCATCTGGGCCGCATCTTCCGGGGGTGCCGGAGGTCAGGTTCACCAGGGTCCGCCCGCGCGGGCGCGTCGCCACCGGCCGAGCAGATCGCTCACGGTCGCGTAGTCCGGCAGGCAGACCACGACCAGGGGACTCGCGGCGACCGCCTCTTCAACGGTCGCCGCACGGACGGCGCCCTGGGTGACGAGTGCGTCGGCCTTCGCGGCGGAGCGGTTCCATACGGTGGTGGCATGGCCGGTGGTGAGGAATGCCTGGGCGAGCCGGGTCCCCATCTGCCCCAGGCCGATCACCGACACCGTGGACTGCTGGTTGTTCTCGTACTCCGACATGCAATGACTCCTGGTTCTTTGCTACTTCGGCTGACCGCACCGGACAGTTCGTTCGGTGTGTCCTCAGTGTGTCGACCGGCGCTGGCGGAACTCTGTCGGTGCGCACCGCGCTGAGAAGCACCTCCGCAGAACCCTCACTTGGCACCGCGAAGTCGACTTCGGCCCCGGCCCCGCACTCCTCCTCGCCGAACTCGGCTTCCTCGCTGAACAACGCGGTGACGCGTCCGAGGCCCTGTCCCTGCACTACCAGGGCCTCTCCGTCGCCCGTGACAGCGGAGACCCCCGGTCCCTGGCTCTCGCCCACGAGGGCCTCGCCGGGGCCTACGCCCTCGCGGGTCAACCCGCGCAGGCCGCCCGCTTCCTGGGCACAGCTACCGGGCCCGTGAGTCAGCCGGCGCTCCACTCCCGGAGGCCGAGCGCGGCGATGTCGAACGCATCACCGCCAAGACCCTCGCGGCGCTGGGCACAGACATGTTCGCTGCTGAGTTCTCTGCCGGCATTGATGAGGAGACCGACCTAGGACGCCATGGCGGGGCGACGAGTAGCGAGGGCTGAGGGACGGTCAGCGCGAGGGTCAGGCGAAGCTGGTTCGCTGGCCCGAAGAGGGGGGTCGGGACGCTTCCTGGGACGAAGGACCGGTGGTCGGGCGCGGGAGTTGAGCGTCCGGTCCGGTGTGGGGACGCGTCGAGGAACGCGAATGTGATCTTCGTTTGCTTGGTTCCAGTGATCCTTACCCCTCGATGGCATGCTCAATGCGGCTTATATCCATGGAATGATCATTTATGACCTACCGTCACCTCTCGATCGCAGTGACGGCTGAACATCCCATGGGGGGACATGATGAAGCTTTCCGTTGACAAAGCATCGGCGCTGGCCGGTATGGCGGCGGTGGCCGCCTCCGCCATGCTGGTCACCACGGTTCCGGCGTTCGCCGGCACGGGCATGCCCGCGCCCGGTGCGGACGTCGCGGCGTCCGTCGTGGAAAGCGCCACTGGCACCACCCACCTGACCACCCCGCGGACAGGTGGGGGCAACCTGATCGCGGACGTGGCGGGAACGCGCGTGGAGATGCCTGCCACCAGCTCCGGCAAGATCGCCGTGACTGATCCTGAAGGGACTCGGGTGGCCATTGGCCTGCCGGGCTCGGCTGCCGCATCGGCAAGCGCCACGGCCAACGGCACCGTGATGTACACCCAGCCCGACGGACCCGTCGACATTGCCGCTCAGGTCAGCCGGGACGGCAGCGCGAGTGCTCTGATCACGCTGAAGAACGCGTCGGCGCCCACCGAGTACCGCTTCCCGCTGGACCTGCCCAGTGGCGCCCACGCCGCGCTCCTGGAAGAGGGAGGCGTAGTGGTGGGCGACAGCGCCGGCGAGGTGGTCGGTCTCTTCGAAACCCCCTGGGCCAAGGACGCCAACGGCAAGCCGGTGCCCACCACTTACCGGCTTGAGGGGGACAAGGGGGACACCCTCATCCAGACCATCCAGACGGACAAGTCCACCGCCTGCCCCGTCGTCGCCGACCCCAAGTGGTGGGACAAGACCAAGGAGATCGCAGGCGGGATGGTCAGCGACACCTGGAATTCCATGAAGTGCGGTGCCGCCCTCGCCGCGGCATTCGCCCCGGGAAAGGCCGCCTTCAAGGTGATCAAGAACGCCGGTGGCGTCAAGAAGGTACTTGCCACCCTCGCCAGCGTGGACACCAAGAAGGGCGCCATGGCCGCACTCGGATCCGGCGGATCTACGCTGTTCGGCATCAAATCCATCAAGAAGGCCTGCTATGACGGCCTGAAGTAGACGTCATCTCTTCCCCTGTTTTCTTCCCCTGAGGGATTGCTGTGAACACCCAGAACACTGACGCCGCGGGCCGACGGACCGTCCCCTGGCGCGGGGCGGCGATGCTCGCCTTCGGCTACGCCGTCTTCTACATGCCTCTGGCCTACTTTATCGACCACCCGATCAGCCTGCACTGGTTGATATGGCCTGTTGTGGCAGTGGCCGGCCTGACATTCGCTGCCGACTGGAAGGGCATCGGCGACCGCCCCTGGTTCGTCAGGACGATGTTCCTGCTCATCGTCGTGGTCGCGATCATCGGCGCCGTCCTGTCCTGACATCAGAAGTTTCCTGCGGCTCGACTGCCGAGCAAGATGAAGCCCGGAGGTAATTCGACTGTCTCCGGGCCTCACCCTGTGCGAAGCCGACACTCAGCGCTCGCGGGCCAGTTCGCTGAGTGAGGGCACTGTCAGTGAGGGCGCAGCTTCCGTAGGGCGCGGTCAGTGGCTGTTCAGCGGCTTGCCGTAATTCTGAGCCGTGGAGAGGTACGGGAGGCCGAGCGTGCGAGGCGAGAAGGCCGCCGAGTCGCGGGCCGAGCCGCGGGGGAGGACCCAAACGGCGCCCAGGGAGGCGTTCTCGCCAGGGGAGCCGACCGTGACATCCGGTACGCCGTCGGCGTTGTAGTCGCCCGTGGCGGCCGCCGCGCCGAAGGTGTCGCCCGTCTCGGCGACGCCCGGGACGCCGGACGTGTCCTGGTTCCAGGCGACGGACCTGGCTGCGCCGCCTGCGTCGAGCAGGCCCTGCGCGCCTCCGTGGAGCAACCAGGCGGCGCCCGCCCCCGCCTTGCTCGAGATGGCCTCACCGGGAGCGCCCGCGATCAGGTCGTCGCGGCCGTCGCGGTTGACGTCGGCGACGGCGAGGGCGGCGCCGAAGCGGTCGCCGTCTTCGGCCACCCCGGGGACGCCCGCCGTGTCCTGGTTGAGGGTCTGGGCGCGGCTGCCGAACGAGCCGGCCTCGGGACTTCCGTAGTGGAGGTGGATGCCTCCCCCCTTGGCGAGCTTTTCGGGGCCGCACGGGTCGTCGATGTTCTCGTCGGCGATCTCACGGCATTCGCCGAGCGCCAGGTCGTCGTGACCGTCACCGTCGAAGTCGCCGGCGGCCAGCGCGGTCACGCCGGCGCTGTCCGTGTTCCAGAAGTTGGCCATCTCGGCCCGGTCGGCGTCCCACTTCCACAGGCGCACGTGGGACTGCGTGTTGGGGTCGCCCGCGGTCCAGTACGCCACGGCCAGGTCGTCGCGGCCGTCGCTGTCGAAGTCGCCGGTGGTCAGGATGGGGGCGCGGCCTCCCATGGGGGCGGTGACGACGGTGGTGATCATGCTGTCTTCACCCTGGATGACACGAGCGACGACCTTGTCCGTGCCGCCGATCACGATCACCTTGTTGTCGCCGCCGGTCAGGTCGGCTGCCGCGACCGATTTGCCGTACGCAGCTGCCGGCGCAGGCCCGGTCAGGACCGTCGACGCCGGCCCCGGCCCGTCCTTCGAGCCGCCCACAGCGATGACCATGCCCGCGTCCGCACCGCGGTCGGTGACGTCCTCGCCGGGGACACCGACGAGCAGTTCCGCGATGTCGTCGCCGTTGAGGTCCGTCAGGGTCACGGACGCGCCGAAGCGGTCGCCCGCCTCCGGGGCGCCGGGAACCTCGGGAGTGGCCTGGGTGACACGGATGCTTCCGTGGGCGCCGACGCCCTTCGGACCGCCCCAGACGACGTTCACGTACCCGGCCTTGGCCTGGCCGTCGACGGTCCCGTCCGGTACGCCGACGGCGAGGTCCGCGTAGCCGTCGCCGTTGAAGTCGCTCGTGGTGGCCGTGGGTGCGGCGGCGGTGGCACCGGACGGGAGCACGAGCCCGGCGGTGACCGCAGCGGCGGTTGCGATGGCGTATGTCAGGATGCGGCGGCTGTGTGGCATGGCGGCTCTCACTCGGTCGACGGGGCGCGGGTCTGCCTGGTGTGACCGCCGAAGGGCGGAGCTGGTTGTATGGACTTCACCGCTGGTTGGTGCCGGGTTCAAGATGGGCGAGCGAGACCTCCGGTGTTACGGGCGCCTCCGCAGAAGCACGGGGGATGTTCCGCCACTTGCGGGACATCTGATGCGTCAGCTGGGCGTGGCCCGCGAACGCAGTCTGTCGGCAACGGTGAGCAGTCTTCCGGCGAGGGCGCGCAGGGTGAGGGCGCGGAAGCCCGGTGACGCGCTCGTGCAAGCCACGACGGAGGGTGCGATGCGGGGCGCAACCCCCGCAACGCTCAGCTTCTGGCAGACCGGCTGAAGACCGATCGCAAACTCCGCCCGGTCAAGTGGTGAGTGGGAACTCCGCGAGAACCTGCCAACCGTCGGGCGTGAGAGCGACCACGTGCACAGCGGACACCTCAGTGCGGATGGGCAGACGGCCGGTGACTCGGCGCGCGATGTCGGCTGCCGTGCGGGCAGTTGCGTCCAGCGATACGGTGACGTGCACCTGCGGGTCCTGTCCGAACCGGCCGCCGTAGGGGACCTGTTCGGGGAACGCGGTGCGAACGGCGGTGGCCAGGGAGCGCAGTTCGGGCACCGGGATGCCGATGAACGCGCCGGCCTGCTCGACCTCGGCCAGCCGCAGGGGAATCCGGCCGGCTTCCGGCGCGGCCCGCACCAGTACGGCCCGCAACCGCTCCAGCTCCCTCGCGTCGACCTCCTCGGCGGGCAGCCACGGGTAGAGCAGCGTCGCATGTGCGGGCACACCCGGCCGAACCACCCGCGTGTCCACCTGGGAGGCCAGCTCCAGCAGCGGTTCGGCGTCCGGCAGCAGTGCCAGGACAGCCGTCGTTCCCGGCGCAGGCATCGTCGCCCTCACCCCGTCTCTCGCATCGAGTTGCGCCGCACCAGCCTGAGACGGAGAGCCCCGCGTCCCTTCAGGCGTGACGACGTTCGTGACCGGGCGCTTCGCGTGCTCGAAGCGATCTTCGGCACCGGTCGCTGAGGAGAAGTGTCACCGACAGCGCGCATCTGTGTCACCAGCGCATGCCCATCGCTCCCACCCCAGCCGTTGCGAGTGAACCGACCGTCCGAGGCCTTCGCCCCGTCGTCGGGACGGTGCGGGCCCACCACGGCGGCCTGGCGGCGCAACGTCGGCTGCACGGCCACCGGTCGGTAGCGTGCCCATTGCGCACGCTGGTCGGCTGAGCGATGGCCCTTCCTTATGGCTCCGGACACGGCTGGCCCGGGGTGCGTGGGTGGAGTGTCATGTGGATGTCGTCCTCCGCCCAGAGGACGAACCGTTCGATGGGCGTCACCTCGTGACCTGGCACGGGCCTGAAGCGGAAGCGTTTGAGCAGTACGGCCAGGACGAGTTCTGCCTCGACCATGGCCAGGGCCGCACCCTCGCAGCTACGGGGGCCGAGCCCGAAGGGGATGTAGGCCAGCCTCGGCCGCTTGGCCACCTCGTCCGGGGTGAACCTCTCGGGCGTGAACTTCTCGGGTTCGGGCCAGTAGTCGGGGTTCATGTGGACGGCCCAGAAGGGATAGAAGACCGTGGCCCCCGCCGGGACGTGATAGTCGCCCAGGACGAGTTCCTCGGTCGTCTCCCGCGCGCCGTACGGGCCGGGCGGGTAGAGCCGCATTGACTCCTTGAGCGTCATGTCGAGAAGGGTGAGTTCGCGCAGGTCGGCGTAGTCGGGCGCCGGGCGATCGCCGAGCACGCGGTCCAGCTCGTCCGCGACCCGATCGGCGATCTCCGGGTGGCGGCCCAGCAGATGCAGCGTCCAGGAGACGGCGACCCCGGTGGTGTGGTGCGCTGCCAGCATCGTCACCATGACGGTGTCGCGGATGCGCACGGGGCTCTCACCGGCCTCGACGAGCGCCCCGATCAGATCGCTCTTGTCCGCACGGCCGCCCGAACCGTGCGCGGCGATCACCTCGTCGACCGTCGCACGCAGATAGGTGAGGGCCTCGTCGGCCTGCCTGGCCCGCTCCTCTTGGGTGCCGGGGACGGGCACATGGTAGAGGCGTCCGAGATATTCGGTCAGCACGTCTTCGAACGCGGCGATGACGCGGTCAGGGTCCGGGGCGGCGCCGCCCAGCGAGAACTGGCAGATCATACGGAGCGCCAGCGCGGTGAGGTCCTTCTGCAACGCGACCGGCTTGCCGGGCCTCTTGCGCTCTGAGGTCTCCCGCACTGCCTGCTGGGCCCATTGGTCGGCGAGAGCCGTGGCCATTGCCGTGAACTGCGCGAAGTGCCGCTCGTGGGAAGGGCGTCCGGCCAGCACCGACAGCAGCACGCGCCGCCACGGGGCGTGCTGCTCGGCGTCGAGCACCTGCAGGTTGTCCGCCTCGCACAGCGGGGCCAGAAACTCGAAGAGCTGCTCCGGGCGCTTGTTGATATGAGCCGTGGCCTCCAGCAGTACGGGGTCGGCCACTGATACGGCTGTTTCGGCGCCCGGCAGTTGGAACCGTACGACGGGCCCGTACTCGGCGTGCAGGCGTAACTGGTAGTTGTGCAGTCCCCCTGCTGCCGAGACGGCGCCGACCCCGCCGTCCGCGCGGGGCTCAGGACCGGGAATACGCATGGCCGTACCTCCTCGGTGACGGATGCTCACGGACGAAGCCTAGATGCGTAAGGCCGGTGTCTGAACTGGTGGCTGTTGGAGCGGGTGGCTCTTTGGTGTGCTTCGGGTCCTGGGCGTTGAGCCCGCCGCAGCCAGCAGCCAGCAGCCAGCAGCCAGCAGCCGTAGTCGGGAGACCTGCGGTGGCTGCCGCGCCAGTGCCGCCAGATGGCCTTGTTCTGTCGGGCCAAGGAGTGGTGGGGGATGGTCACATCGAGTGGCCTCACCGTAGAAGTCTCAACCTCAACCTCAGCTTCAGCTTCAGCACAGCGGCACGGCAGGCAAACTGCCCGGGCCGGCAGGTCACGCCGGGACGGGGACAACCCACAGGACGGGTCCGCCCGCCCCTGTGGCCAAGTACACTCACTCCATCCCCAGCCGAGCCGGCCCGGCCGCTGGCGCTCTCCGAAGACCCGGCCTGATGTCGGGAGGCGGAAACTTGGTGTGCGGGGCCGAGGGAACCGGGTAACGTCATGGGCATGTTCTTCCAGACGCTGATTTACGAGTGAGAGCGTGATGGGCCCCTGCTGACGTCCTTCGACGTCGCCGCGCCCGTCACCCCGCCGATGAATCCGTAGAGCACTTCACATCATTTCGGGAGAACCCGTGAGCAAGAACATCAACAACCCCGTGGGCATGGGCGGCGGCAAGCGCAAGAAGCTGTCCCGCACCGAACGGCAGAACAACGGCCCGCACCGCAACCTCGACCGCCAGGGTGCCGCCGAGCAGAAGGCGGAGCTGGTGCGCAAGATGCGCGAGAAGACAGGCGCAGCCGAGGCCGCCGGACAGACGGGCGACGACAGCGCACAGAGCTGACGCGGCGCCGCCGCCGGGCGGCACCGCACGGGGCAGGGGCCCGGACCGCGACACGCGGTCCGGGCCCCTGCTGCCGTACCGGGGTCTGCTGCCGTTCCCCCGGGGACATTCCGTACTGCGCAGCGCAGGTAGCAGTCGTCAGGCCTTGATCTGAACCCGAATATTTCCCTCCCTCACGGGGTTCCCCGGTTTAGGCTCCTGACTTTCGATCTCCGCGGTGTCCGCGGCTTCTTTAGGGAAATCGAGTCGCAAATTCATGCCGTCAAGAACTTTCCGCGCTTGCGCAATGGTGATGCCCGTGACGTCGGGCGCTGATGGGTAGTCCTTGATGGCCTGGATGATGTCTTGCCGTGCCGAGTCGGAACTCTTCGAGGAGAAGTAGAAGGCCGTGATCGCCGCTGTTATGGTGATGAGCGCCGTCTTCAATTCGTTGTCGCCGACTGCTCCCGTGTACAGGGAGAGAACCGTCAGGATGACCAGGGCGCTGATTGAGATCAGTGCCATGGCGGCACGGACTATCCCCCCGTCGATCGACCTTCTGACAGTTGGATTGTCTCTGCGGGCAACCATCTGGTACCACTTCGCGATGAGCACGGCGACTACCGCGAAAACAAGCAGGAAGATGAGAACCCAGATAACACCGCCAGTGCCGTTGTCGTTAAGGTTCTTGGGCGTTCCAGGATCTGAAGGACTGGGGGTAGGGTCGACGGCGAGAGCCGCGAAAACAAGCTCGGGGAACGTCATTATGGCTCCCTTGAAAGAAGCTGACGTTGAAGCGCCCCGAGGGCTCAAAGTGGCCTAACTGAAAACGTAACCCTGTAGCGGGCAGGATGCAATTCGTCGGTTATGGGCCAGGCGCCCGTGGGCAACAGCTCGCACCTCGCAGAGCGGATTAGCCGCCGACAACCTGGCAACCGCCTGGAAGCGTGCCTTCGGGCGGGATCCCGATCCCTCCGAGTCGTACAGCGAAGCGATCAAGGGCGTGGAGTCGGCATCCCAGTCCCTCATCGAACCGAAACGACGCCAAGGCGACGCTCGGAACGATGCTGGGCGTGATTCGGATTTCGCCGCGGCGGTTCTCCATGGCGATCCCAGCAGGTGGGGGTTGGGACGACATCGCACTGGTGGTCGACATGATGCGGCGCCTGTGGCAGGGCCAGACCGCCCGGCACGGATCCCAGAGCCCGACGAGGCTTGAGAATCAGCGCGGGGCCGAGATGGCGGTGCACCTGGCTGCCACCCACGTGCGGTGGTTCACCACCGGTCTGGTCCAGCGAACACCGTAAGCAGGGCACCCAGCAGCGGTGCCACGGCCTCGCGCCGCTGCCGCCGTCGTAGCCCGCGCAGACTGGCTCTGCCCGGCCGCACCATGATGGAAAGACAGACGTGATGGCCGATCTGACGGCCAGTCTCTCCCCGGAGTAGACCGTGCTCCTGGCGAGGAGGCCCTCGCCCTCTGAGGCCCCTGCCGCCCTACAACGTCCGCTTCGCCTGCGCGACCACCGTCGCCTACATGCACGCCTCCGGACAGGGCCTCGACGCCCCCTTCGGGGAATTCGTTGACCTCACCCAGCAGTTGATGACCGCCAAGACGTACGTCTTCACCGCGGCCGACCAGATCCGGATGAACAGGCCACGTAAAGGGGCGGGCTCAATTTCTGGATCACTCGACAGGCCGTCGCTGACGAGACCCCGAACAGCGGCGCCAGCTGCCGCATCGTGAGGTTCGTGCGGTAGTACACCGTCACCAGCACCACGCGCTCGGCCAGCGCCAGACACCACGGCCGCCCCATCATCGTCCCGTTGCCGCCCCGCTCACGCACCACCCTCAGCAGCCGCTGAAGGGTAGCCATCTGCAGCTCAGTGAACGTCTCCACCCACAACACCTCAGCCCGCAACACCGCGACTCGAGCACCGCCCGGTTACATCATCCGGTGACAGGTGCCGACGACCACGGCTGCGGGCCGTGGTCGCCAGATATGTGCTGCCTGATGCGTCGTTAGATCGCGGTGAAACCTCCGTCGGCGGCGACCACGGCTCCCGTGACGAAACTGGAGCGGGGCGAGATGAGGAAGCACAGGACCTCGGCGATTTCCTGGGGCTGCGCGACTCGGCCCAGTGGTTGCGCGGCGGCGAAGGATGCCAGGTAGGCGCGGCTGTCGGGGCGGATCGTGTCGAGGAAGTCCGTCTCGATGACGCCCGCGGCCACGAGGTTGGCGCGGATGCCCAGTGGTCCGCCCTCGACGGCGAGTACCTTGGTCAGTTGGGCCAGAGCGCCCTTCGACGCGCTGTAGGCGACGCCTTCGGGCAGGGCGACGGTGGAGGCGTACGAGCCGGTGCTCACGATGGCGCCGCCGGCGCGGCTCTTCATGGCCCGGAATGCCTCGCGGGCGCAGAAGAAGGAGCCGCGGGCGTTGACCGCCATCACGGTGTCCCAGTCCTCGGCCGTGGTTTCGGTGACGGGCTTGTTCTGGGTGCGCCCGGCATTGTTCACGAGGATGTCCAGGCCGCCGAAGGCGTCCAGGGCCATTGCCACCGCGCGGTGGGCGGTCTCCTCCTGGGTGATGTCACCGTTTGTTGTGATGACGCCGGGAAACTGCTCCGCCAGGTTCGTGACGTCGGGGCGGAGGTCGAGGGCGACGACCTGGGCGCCGCGGGCGTGGAGGAGCGCCACGGTCTCCCGGCCCACCCCTCGCGCGGCTCCAGTGACGAGGGCGATCTTCCCAGCGAACTCAGTGGATTCGGATGTTGCTGCGGATGCGGATGCGGATGCGGATGCGGTTGCAGGTGTCATGGTGCGGTCCTGGAGTGGAGAAGGTGAGTGTGAGTGCGGGCGCCGTTGACGCATTCACGGCAGGCCCACGTGGACCTCGTAGGGCTGGGTGGTTCAGTGCGCGGTGAGGCCGCCGTCGACCACCAGCTCCGTGCCGGTGACGAACGAGGAGTCGTCGCAGGCCAGGAAGAGGATCGCGGGTGCGACCTCGTCGGCGCGGCCTGCCCGGCGCATGGGGGTGCGTTGGATGTCCGGCTGCTGGTCGCCTTGGTCGTCCAGGAGGTCCTGGATCATCGGCGTGGCGATCACCCCAGGATGCACCGAGTTGATCCGTACTCCCTGCCGGGCGTACTCGACCGCGGCGGTCTTGCTCAACAGGCGCACAGCCCCCTTGGACGCCTGGTAGGCCGCAGCCGCACCGCTTCCCACCAGGCCGAGTACGGACGACGTATTGATCACCGACGCGTTGCCGCTCGCACGCAGGAGCGGCATCGCCGCCTTCATGCCGAGCCAGGTGCCTTTTTGGTTCACGTCAATGACGCGGTCCCACGCCTCTTCCCGTGTGTCCTCGATACCTGGCCAGTCCACGATGCCGGCGAGGTTCACGAGCACGTCCAGCGTTCCGAACCGGTCGCGTACGACGGTGATCACTTCGTCCCACTCCCGCGCGGAGGAGACATCGAGGCGGGCAGCGACGACCTCCGCACCGCGTGCCTCGATCCGGCGGGACAGCTCCCGCAGCGGGCCTTCGGCGACGTCGGTGATCACCAGCCGGGCGCCTTCGTCGGCGAAGAGCTCGGCGGTCGCCGCGCCGAGGCCGCCGGTCGCGCCCGTGATCAGCGCGACCTTGCCGTCAAGTCGTTGTCCTGTCATGGATGTGGTCCTTGATCCTCGTTGATGTTGACTGCCGTTGTGTCGGAACTTCCTGGTCCGCCGACGGCGGAGTCGGCCCCCGCTACCAGGGCGGCGGTCACGGGCCCGGCCTTCTCTACGCCTGCTTCTGCTCCCGGTAGAGCACGAGGTGCTCGTGATAGAGCACTCCGTCCCGGATGTCGCCCGTGGCGGTAAAGCCGGTGTCGTCGACGTAGTCCAGGTGGCTGTCGATCACCGTGTACCGGCCGGTGTACGCGCTGGCCCGCTCGCCGCGGGCTTCGTCGTACCGGCCGTCCGGCAGCAGCTCCTGCCGGATGTGACCATCCGCGGTCACCCACATCCCGACCACGTCGACCTGGTCGCCTTCAACGGTCCCGGTCATGGCGGACTCCTCTCCTCGCACGATGTGGTCCTTCCGGCTCCACCGAGTCTGGGCAGGCCACCGGCCATCAACCAGGACGCGTGCTGGCTGGGCATGGCACACCCAGGCAGCACACCGAGCCCTCGCCTAGCCTGAACACATGGACGACAACCACTTGGGGGGCTTCCTGCGCGCACGCCGCGCCGGCCTGCGGCCGGAGGCCGTCGGCATGGCGAGTTACGGGCCCCGCAGAGTCGCCGGACTGCGCCGCGAGGAGGTCGCCGTCCTGGCCGGAGTCAACGCCGACTACTACACCCGCCTGGAACAAGGCCGTGAGCGCAACCCCTCACCCCAGGTGATCGACGCACTCAGCCGCGCATTGCACCTCGATACGGAGGCCCGCGCGCACTTGTACCGGCTGGCCGGGGCCACGCCGAACGACAGGCCCTCCGCCCATGCCACCGAGCAGGTGAGCCCGGCGCTGCGACAGCTGATGGACGGCTACCCGAACACTCCAGCGTTCGTCATGAACCGGACCCTGGACCTCCTCGCATCCAACACCCTGGCCGATGCCCTCTACGCCCCGTTCGAACCGGCGGACAACCTGGCCCGCATGACCTTCCTCGACCCCGCAGGCCGCACCTTCTACACCGACTGGGACCGGGCAGCACAGGCCACCGTCGCCAACCTCCGCGAGGCAACCGGATTCGACCCGGACAACCCACGGCTGCGCGAACTCGTCCGCACCCTCACCGAGGACAACGCGGACTTCACCCGCCTCTGGAACTCCCACACCGTGCGCGGCAAGACCCAGGACGCGAAACACCTTCTCCACCCGGACGTCGGCCCCCTCACCCTCACCTACCAGACTTTCGACGTACGCGACGCCCCCGGCCAGCAGCTCGTCATCTACCACGCCGAACCAGGCAGCCCCAGCGCCCACTCCCTCGATCTGCTCGGTTCCATCCACGCCACCCGCCGCTGGCCCGCCCCTCGGTCCCACCGCTAATCAGCCGACAGAGCATGGAGATCGGCGGCGATAGTGCCCGGTCGTTCTTCCTCCACGTGTTTCATTGGCGACTCATGAACCGGATCGCCGTGGGTGGACCGCCGGGCGGCGGGGTGTGACGACTTTATGCGCGTGGAATCGCACGCCTGCCCGATGTCCACCTGCGCTGCCCCGGCGGGCTCGTCCTGCCGCACCGGGAGGAGCAAGAGGGCCACCCCGTACCACGCCGCCGGCTTCCGCCTCGTGCCCCAACTCGCCAAGGTTCTCAACGTGTCGACCCCTGCCGTGCGCAAGCCGGGGTCGGTGGGGGCCGAACTGCCGCGGCCGGTGAGTACCGGCGCCGAACCGGTCGGGCACGTCCGCCTTGGCTATGCCCGCGTATCGACCACCCGGCAGTCCCTCGACGTACAGCTCCAGAATGACGGCGCCCCGAGCCGCTTGTGCTTGTGGACGTGTTCGCCGCGCGGCCGAACGACAGCACGTCGCCGGAAACGCTCTACCGGCGGGGTGACGTGCCACGTTGCACCAGGACTCGTGCCAGGTCAGTGCTCTCCTGAAGGGTGTCGAGCGAGAGGGGCTGCGTGGCGACAGCGCCCTCGTGCAGCACGAGGAGTTGAGTGGCGAGGGTGGCCGGGTGCGAGCAGCCCGCTGCGGCGGCGAGTTCCTTGAACAGGGTCAGCAGCCAGAGCTTCTGGTTCGCGGCGATGCGGTGTGCGGGATGTGAGGGGTCCGGGAGTTCGGCCAGCGCGTTGATGAAGGCGCATCCGCGGGTGTTGGTCCCGCTCCAGGCCCGCAGGGCCTCGAAGGGGGCGGTGACTGCCTCGGCCGGAGTGTCGGCGGCGTCAACGGCGGCACCGACGAGTGACCGCCAGCGCTGGTCGCGTTCCGTGAGACAGGCCGCCACGAGGTGGTCCTTCGAACCGAACTGGTTGTACAGGGTCCGCTTGGTCACGCCCGAGTGCTCGGCGATCAGATCCACACCGACCGCTGTGATGCCGCGGTTGTAGAACAACTCCTCGGCGGCCGCCACGATACGGCGGCCGGCCGGCGTCATAGGCCGCGCCTCCTGCACGACGGACCCCCTTCACAGAGCGGTGTACGGTGGATGATGTTTACAGATCAGTATACCCGAGGAGGTTCAAACGATGGGTGTGTCCGATTCCATGCGAGCGGTGCGCATCTCCAGGCACGGTGGACCGGAGGTCCTTGAGCTGACGGAGGTCGCCGTCCCCGCCCCTCAGGCGGGGGAGGTGCTGGTCCGCGTCGGCGCGGTAGCGCTGAACAACACCGACCTGTGGACCCGGGAGGGCGCCTATGGCCGTCCGGACGACCCGAAGGCACTGTCGGGATGGCGAGGCCCGATCGACTTCCCGCGCATCCAGGGCGCCGACGTGGCCGGACGGGTCGTGGCCGTCGGGACCGGCGTACCGGAGGACCTCGTAGGACGCCGAGTGGTCGTCGACCCCGCGATCTACGACACCGAAGGGCCGGACGCCAACCCCGTGGGCCTGATGGGCAGCGAACGCGATGGCGGATACGCCGAGTACGTGACGGCGCCGGTGAAGCGTGTGCACGACGTGACGGAATCTCCGCTCACGGACGAGCAGCTCGCGACGTTGCCGACCGCCTACGGCACGGCACTGGGCATGATCGAGCGAGGCCGCCTGCGCAAGGGGGAAACCGCCCTGGTCTCGGGAGCGTCCGGCGGCGTCGGCATCGCGCTGGTGCAGATCGCCCGTGCACGCGGCGCAAGGGTGCTCGCCATCAGCAGTGGACCCAAGATCGACGCCGTCCGCGAAGCGGGCGCGCACGAAGTCATCGACCGCTCAGGAGACATCGCCGAGCAAATCCGTGCCGCCGCATCGGAGGGCATCGACATCGCACTCGACGTCGTGGCCGGCGAACTGGTCAGCGAGGGACTGCCGTTGCTGCGCGAAGGGGGCCGCTGGGTCATCGCCGGCGCGCTCGGTGGATACGCCGTGACCCTTGATGTGCGCCGTCTCTACCTCCACAACGCCCAGGTCATCGGTTCCGCGATGCACACGCCCACCCACTTCGACCTGCTCATGGACCTGGCCCGGCGGGCAGAGGTCCACCCCGTCATCGCCGCGACTTTTTCGCTGGACGAGGCCGCTCAGGCGCAGGAAGAACTCTCCCGCAGGGGGCACGTGGGAAAGATCGTCATGCGTCCCTGAGTCGACGGTGCACATCTCCCGACAGCAGTCGTGGAACTCGGCGGCCAGCTGCAGGTCGGAAGGCCGACGTACGACAGCTACGCTGCGCAGGGTCATCAGCCCCTAGGCATTCCGTCGCTCCAGGAGACGTTTTTCGTCCGTTCACTCATGGGGCGGGTCTCAAGACGCGCAATCCACCTCGGATCCGCCATCGTGGAAGGTGCTGTTGCGAACCCAGCCGTGCCGGACGTCGCTGCCGTTGAAGAACCTGGTGTAGGTGTAGCGACGGCCGTCGCCTCCTTTCCTCGAGCAGTGGTAGTCGGCCGTGTGGTCCGGGCCGATGTAGCTGTGGGTGCAGGCGCTGTTCGGGTTTCCGTAGATCTTTGAGCCGGACGGGAGGGGGTTCTGGATGTAGCTCTGGCCGTCCTTGTCGCTGGCGCCCATGACGTTGCACGCCAGGGCTTTCTGGTCCTGCGTTTGTCGTCCGTCGCTGTAGCCCGACGCTGGTGCAGCGCTCAGCCCCAGTGCCAGTGACGCTCCGACCACCGCCATGATCGTGGCCTTGATTCCGCTGTGCATGTGTCCTCCCCGTTCGTAGGACGTGGGCGTCGGCGAGGCCCAGTTCGTCGGCGCCGGTGGGCAGGGCGGCGGCCTCCCGGCCCGATGACCGGCCCTGGGCACAGCGCACGGAGCTGGGGCGTTTACAGGTCGTGGAAGTCCTTGGCGGTGGGGTAGGTGACGTGGGTGCAGCCGCGTCGGGTGGTGATGTCGTCGACGTAGGCGCGGAACATCGAGCGGCGCGCCTTGTGACCGAGGACGTCGCTGTAGAGGCGGTCGGCGGTGAGGGCGTGCAGGGCCGGTTTGCCGTTGCAGATCGAGGACGCCCACCAGATGCCGTCACCGCCTCCCGCCGTTCCCGGTTTGAGCCTCTGGTCGTCGCCCGTCGCGTCGTAGCCCACGGAGTTGGCGTCGGCGCCGAAGTAGGACACCGTGCGCAGCCACCAGGGCGAGTACCTGAGGGCACCCTCGGCGTAGTCGCGCTGATCGCCGTCCAGGCCGCCGGCAATGGCTCGGACCCGGGCGGGGCCGACCGCCAGCAGGCAGCCTTCGACGGGGTTCGCCTCACGGGCGGGGATCGTCAGAGCGCGGTCGGGCAGCCGGCCTGCCCCCTGTTCCTTGCCCAGTTGGCCGGCCCAGCGGCAGGAGCCGGTGGCCGAGGCAGCCGGGCGCAGCTTCAAGGGGACCGTGGTCATCTGATCGGGCAGGGAAGGTATTTGGGTCCGGCAGCCGATCCGTTGGGTGAGCTGCTGCGTGGCCGAGCGGGCGAGGCGGGCCAGGCGCTGGCGGTCCTCTGCGGAGACTTCCGGGTACCGGCCCACGGCGGTCACGTGCAGCAGCCCCGGCACCGCTTTGCCACTGCCGGGGCCGCACTCGGCACGGATGGTAGTGCGGATGTTCGTGTAGGAGCCCAGCGTGCCGTCGCCCAGCGGCCACGCTTCAGGCTCGCGGTCGGCGGCCGCGGTGACGTCATCCTTCGGGTAGGAGCCCTCGCGGGTGAAGAAGGGGGAGCCGTCGCTGATCATGTTCACCGGCTCGGCATCGTCGCTGCTCTCGACGATCAGCCGGAACAGATCGGTCTTGCGCGAGCCACTCACCTTGTAGATGGTGCAGGCACTGGGCAGATGCCGTGCATCGAGCCGGTAGTCGTCATCGTCGTCGGACTGCGCGCGGACCATTCCGCCCTGCAGATCCATCACCTGTGCCCCCGTCACCAAGTGGTCGCAGGCAGCGGCGATGTCCCGTTCGCTGGAAGCCCGGTCGCGGAACTCATCGACGGTCAGCCAGAGCGCGTACAAGCTCAGCCCGATCCCGCCCACGGCCATCGTCAGCCACAGCCTGCGCCAGCCCGCACCCATCACGTTCTCTCCCCCCGCCACGCCCGGCCGCGGCGGCCACCGCGTCGATCATCGAGCGTAGAGGGGGTGCGCCTGAGCGCCGTCGTCGGCATCGCTGTAGGGGGACGTCACTCGCCTGCATCGGCCATCCGTTTCACCTACTCGCGCACGGTCACTGCTCGTTCGATGCGGCTGACAATGTCCTTCTCGGACGCCGTGTCCAGGGTCTCCGGGATCTTGTCGAAGGTGCCGGGAAGGATGTCGAGGAGACCCCAGATCTGTTCGCCGGTGCTGACGGTCATCAACTTCTGGGACCTCCACTGCCGCGGCACCTCGGTGCGGTGCGTCAGCCGCTGCACGAGGGCCAGGTCCAGGAGCTGATCGGTGTCGACGGCTCGGACGGTGCGGGGGAGGGGCGGGGCATGTCGAGATGATGCCAAGAGGGCTCGGACAGCGACTGCACCGCACTGTTCAGCGGCGACGAACTCTGATGGCGTGAGACGAGCAGGGGAGGGCCTCGCGAGAGCCGAGCCTCTGGCAAGATCGCGAAAGGGCGCCCTCGCCTCCAGACCGGAGCGGGGCTGCGGAGCGAGCGCCCCAACTTCCGCGTCATCCAGCGAGGCGTTCTCGGGCGTACGCGTGCAGCTCGGCCATGGGCCGCTCGCTTCGGTCCTCCAGACGGCGGATGAATGTGGAGACGAGGTCGACACAGCGTCTGGCTCCTGAGTCGAGCGCGGTTCGGTCATCAGTGGCGGCAGCCGAGACGTCGTGGCTGCGGAGCGAGCCTTGGGCGCGGTAGGTCAGGAACACCGTCTTGGTGCGGGAGCGGCGGGGGTCGAGTTCGCCGAGTCCGGCGCCGATCGCGGCGGCGGCACGGTGTGGGTTGCCGAGGTCGAGCCAGCACCGCCCGGCGTCGGCGTTGACGTCTGCCATCGACATTCAGGAGACCACCGGGGGTGTGTCCTTGGGGTGTGCGCGTTCGAGTTCCTTCCCCGCTGATGCCAGGGCTTCTTGGGTTCCTGAGCGGTCTTGGAGCACTGCGCAGGCGCGTGCGCGGCGTACGTCGAGCAGGGAGCGGGCGGCCGGTGTGCGGTTCCATGACGCGGATCGCATCGTCGGGTCGGGAGAGCCAGGTGGCCCGGTAGGCGAGATCAGAAAGTGCGACAGAGGCCAGGTCGTGGTCGCCGGCCATAGCCGGGTGTAAGGTCTTGCCGCTCGTGGCGCAGGCGGTGTTCGCTGACCGGCTGTGCGCTGCCGGCAGCCCCGAGTGCGCCGAGTACATCGCAGACATGGAGAGGCAGTTGGCCAAGGCTGAGCAGGAGGGTGAGGAAGACGGGGTGCTGGGCTTCTCGCGAGTCCGGGTCGGCAGCGAGGACGATTGCCGTGACGAGTTCCGCAACCACTTCGGCGGCGATCGGTGAGCCGGGGCTGGCTCGTCGCGATGGCAGGGCTGACCGTGGTCGGTGCCGGGCTGGTCATCGTCGCCGGCGCCACGTCAGAATCGGAGCTGCGGCCCACGCCGCCGCGGGTGTACTCCTCCTGCCTGGCGGCGGACACCAAGCCGATGCCTGCGGATGCTGACCGGTGCGGCGGCCGCTGAAGCCCGCCTGTGCGACTGTCCGCCGCAGGACGGCAGGACACCCAAACCGCAGCAGGGCTTCGAGCTCACGGTGGTCGACTTCACCCGACTTCCCCGTGTTCCATCGATGTTCGACCCCGAGCGCGGCCACCAGCGGCGCACCTTACTGTTTCTGCTTCTGCACCAGTTCGTTGAGCAGATGGCCGAGTTGGTTCGCGACGGCTACGACCAGACGCGTGGAGGGGGAGCGGTCCGCGAGGTCAGGCGGCTCGGATACGGATAATCGCGGACTTGTCGAGCTCTGCGGAGAAGCCCAGTTCCTTGGCGGCCTGCACCGGAGCTCCAAAGAGCTGGCAGATCATCTCTCCCGCGCCATTGATCGCCTCAGTCATGCTTCTGCCGAAGCTGGCCTCGCTCAAGTAGCCGGCGGTGGCGGAGAAGTAGCCGTCCGACCAGCTGACGCGGAGCCGGATCGGCGTCAGCTCGAGGTACTTCCACGAGTCCACGCTCGACATCTCGAGAAGAGTGGCACGTGGCTTGCGCGCGGTCTCCTCGCGCCCGTCCAGCGTGGTACCGCAGGTGCTCGTTCACGTAAATGGCGAGCTGACACTCGCCGACGACGCCGATACTACCGACCGCCATGGAGGCAGCCGGTCGAATCCGCCGCCGAAGGTGTCGCACCCGTTGTCGTAGTCACTGTTGGTGAAGTGCGTCCTGACGGACCGGTGCGCCGGGGTCAGTTCAATGAGCGGATCGGTGGAGAAGTTGGAGAAGTAGGGACGTCGGGTCCCCAAGGGCGGTGGAGAATTGCTTGGCCTGTGCTCGGCGGAGAGATCATCATGGGGCCATGTCTGAGAACCGACCCTCCGTGACACCGACTGTGATGCGGCTCCCTCAATACACCAAGGCGAACCAGGAAGAGATTCTTGGCGACAGCGGTGATCCCTTCGGTGTCGCCTCGACCGGTCTGACCTGGCTGCCGAAAGAAGAACACTTCGGCATCAGACACGAGGACCGGCTCGTGGCACATGCCGGCCTGCTGCGACTGCCTGTCGCGATTGGTGGCGCCGCGACAGAGGTGGTGGGCGTCGGCGGGGTGGCCGTCGCACCCAGCATGCAAGGCCATGGCCTGGCTCGGCTCGTCGTCACAGCTGCCCTGGAGCACGCCCGCACAATGGGTCCTCAGCACGCACTCCTGTTCTGCCGCCCTCCCCTCGTGTCGCTCTACAGGCGCCTCGGATGGCACCCGCTCGACAACGTCGTACTGGTCGAACAACCCGAAGGCCGCCTGGTGACCATGCCACTGCGGACTATGGTGACGCCCCTGCGCGACGACGCCCGCTGGCCCTCAGGGCCAGTGCGCCTGTTCTCGCTCCCCATGTGATGGAGAGTCACCCAGTACGGCCGGGCGCCGGTGATCGCGAAGTCGTCGTCCAGAGGGCCACCATCCGCCCGACCAAGCTCGGGCAGCCTTTTACCCGCTGGTCACTCCGTAAACTCGCCGCCTACCTGCGCCGCGTACAGGGCCGTTTGATCCGGATCGGCCGCGAGGCGTTCTGGGCGGTGGATATCTGGCCGAGCCGCTGCTCGGCGCTCTCGTCGTAGTGACGATTGTCCGACAGTGCCTGCGCATGCATACCGCGAGCGCGGGGCGGGGGTGGGCGTCCTTGACCCACGGCGGGCAACGACGGCCTCAGGTATGTCCCTGCCGGTGTGCGGGCGGCATATTACGTACACAGCCGGGGGGTGGCCCGAGCGGGCGAGGAGGCGTGCGGCGCGGTCAGTTCGTTGTCTGCTGGGAGGGGAGGGGTGGGACTGTTGACCGGACAGCCTGGTTTCGGGGAAGCGTTGCGCGCTCACCGGCGCGCGGGACGTTTGACGTTGGAACAGTTGGCCGGGATGTCCGGGGTGAGCGCCCGGACATTGTCGGACTTGGAGCGCGGACACAGCAAGGGGCCTCAGCATCGCACCGTGACGGCGTTGGCGGATGCGCTCGCGTTGGGCGAAGGGGCCCGTCGGCAGCTGGTCGAGCTGGCGCGCAGCGGCCGGCTTCGGGATCACTGGTCACGTCCGGGCGGTCTGTGTGAACTGCCGCGGATGGTCGATGACTTCACCGGCCGCGGTACGGAGCTGATCTGGCTGAGTGAGCTGGTCTACGCCGAAAGCACCCCGGGGGTCGGGGTGGTGGGACTCATCACCGGTGCGGCGGGCCTGGGCAAGACCTCCTTCGCGGTGCGGGCCGCGCACGCCGAGCGGCCGAGTTTCCCCGGCGGGGTGTTCTTCGTCAACCTCTTCGGCATGTCCCCGCACCCGGTCGGTGCGGGCGACGCCCTGCGGATGCTGCTGCGCGCGTTCGGCGTCGCCGACCAGCAGATCCCCGGCGACCTGCCGGAACGGGCCGCCCTGTATCGGTCGCTGCTGCGCGAGAATCGGATCCTGGTCGTCCTCGACGACGCCGCGTCCGAGGAACAGGTGCGCCCGCTGCTGCCCGGTAGCGGCGTCGGCCGAGTATTGATCACCACTCGGCGGCTGCTGGCCGGACTGGAGGGCGTACGCCGACTCGTACTCGGCCCTCTCCCGCTGTCCCGGTCCATGCAGCTGCTCACCGGAATCCTGGGGGAGCGTGCCGCGTCCGACGACGAAGCGGCCCTGTCCCGGATCGCCGATCTGTGCGGCGGCCTGCCGCTGGCCCTGCGCATCATCGGAAACCGGCTCGCCAGCCGACCCGCTTGGGACGCGGACGAACTCGCCCGGCGGCTGGCCAGGGAGGAGAGCCGCCTCGACCAGTTCACGGCCGGCGACCTCAAGATCGCCAACGCGTTCGGCATGTCGTACGAGCAACTCGCGGAGCGTGCCCGGAGGTTGTTCCGGCGCCTGGCGGTGATCCCGGGCCGGGACTTCGACGCCGCGCTGGCGGCGGTGGCCGGGGGGATGCCGATCGAGGACGCCTGGCAGGCGCTGGACGACCTCGTCGACCTCGGCCTGCTGCACGACGGCACCGCGGGCCGCTACCGCTTCCACGACCTGGTCCGGCTGTTCGCCCGCGACCGTTTCCGCCACGACGAACCCTCGCCAGGCCGGGAGACCATCACCCCGACGGTGACCTCGTGGCTGTTACATACCGCCACCACGGCCGGGCGATGGTTCGAACCAGGCTACGGACGCCCCGACAGGCCCGCAGACCTCGCCGCCCTGTCCACGGCAGACGAGGCCGAGCAATGGTTACGCGCCAACGTGGGCAACTGGATGGCCGCGATGCGCACCGCGGCCGACGACGGCCGGCACACTCTCGTCCTGGACTGCGCGGAGTCCATGCACTGGTTCTCCGACCGCTGGCTGCACGGTCCTCACTGGGGCGAAGTCTTCACCCGGGGAGCACAAGCCGCAGCCGCCCTCGACGACCTCCCGGCACAGGCAACTCAACTCAACTACCTGGCGTGGGTGCAGTCCGTACCACCCAGCGACCCGCACACCGTGCTGCGATACACCGCGCAGGCGCTGGAACTGGCCACACGCAGCGGGGCGGAGGTGCAAATCGCCTGGGCACACCATTACAGCCAGAAGGCCCTCAGCACGCTCGGCCGTCACGACGAGGCCCTCGACGCAGCCTCACGCGCGGCGGAGGCTTTCAAAGTGCTCGGCGACATCGACTCCCACGTCCAGGGCCTCGTCGGGATCGGCAACTGCCTGCGTGACCAAGAACGTTACGACGAAGCCCTGGAGCAGTACCGTCTCGCGCGCTCCCTGGTCGAGGACGAGAAATCCGGCATGACTCCCCACATCGCCGCCCTCGGCCGCCCGGTGGTGATCATCCGCATAGGCCAGATACTGGCCCTGCTGGGGCGACGGCCCGAAGCCCTCGCCACCCTCAACACGGCGATCGGCCTCCTGGACGACCTCCATGTCTCGAACTTCTGGCTGGCCCAGGCCCTGGAAGACGTGGCCGCCCTGCACGCAGAAGACGGCCGCACCGACCAGAGCCGGCACCTCTACACGCGGGCGGCGCAGGTGTACGCGGCGGCAGGTGACTCCGAAGCCCGCGACCGCTGCCACGCCCTGGCCACGGTCGGCGACTGAGGCGCGGAAGCCGGGCAGTGCGCAACTCTGCGTGCTGCTCTGCGTGTTCACCCGGTGCGCACACGACTTGTATGGGAGCCCTCGGACAGGCACCGGGCCTGTCCGGCCAGAAGGGACACGGGCCATGGCAACCCTCAGGAACATCGTGCTCGTCCACGGCGGCTTCGTGGACGGATCCGGCTGGCAGGGCGTCTACGACCACCTCACCGCCGACGGCTACCGGGTGTCCGTCGTACAGAACCCGACCGAGTCCCTGGCCGGCGACGTCGCCGCCACCCACCACGTCCTCGACACCCTCGACGGCCCGGCCGTCCTGGTCGGCCACTCCTACGGGGGCGCCGTCATCACCGAGGCCGGCAACCACCCGAACGTCGCCGCCCTCGCCTACATCGCCGCGTTCGCCCCGGACAAGGGCGAGTCGGTCAGCACGCTGATCGCCGACCCGCCACCCGGCGCAGCCGTCCCGCCGATCCTGCCGCCCCAGAACGGGTTCCTGCTCCTGGACCGGGACAAGTTCGCGGCATCGTTCGCCGCCGACGTACCCGAGAAGCAGGCCGCGTTCATGGCCGACTCCCAGGTCCCGTGGGGCGTCGAGGCGCTCGGTGGAGCGGTCTCCGAACCGGCCTGGCAGTCCAAGCCGTCCTGGTACCTCGTCGCCACCGACGACCGCATGATCCCTCCGGCGGCGCAGCGGGGCATGTCCGAACGGGCCCGCGCGATCGTCACCGAAACCCCGGGCAGTCACGCCGTCTACGTCTCCCGCCCGGCCGTCGTGGCCGCCGTCATCGCGCAAGCCGCCGAGAGCCTGGGCGGTCGGTCCTAGCAGTCGCGCGCCCGCGTCTGGTCCGGGCGGCATTTCCGCCCGGACCAGACGCCTCTTACCCGCCTGCTCTGTCCACCACCTCAGGAGTATCCGCGTGTCCGTCCGCCCTAGGTTCACCCGTCGCAGAGCCATCGCCACCGGCGCGGCCGCTGCGGCGTCGGCCGCGATCCTCACCTCGAGCGGCGCCACGGCCGCAACCGGCAGCCGCCCCGCGCCGGGTGCCAAGCCGACCGTCGTGCTGGTCCACGGCGGCTACGCCGATTCGTCTTGCTGGAACGGAGTCATACGGGAGCTGCAGAGCAGGGGTTACATCACGATCGCGGGGTCGAACCCGCTGAGGGGTATCCCCACCGACGCTCCGTACATCGGGAGTCTGCTGGACTCCATCAGCGGGCCGGTCGTGCTGGTCGACTCCTGCAGGCCACTCAGCGGCCCTTCGACGCGGACGCCTTCACCTACCCGACTCAGGCCTCCGCGTGGCGGACGATTCCGTCGTGGGGACTGGTCGCAGGACGGGACAAGACGATCCCGCCCGCGGCCGAACGCTGGATGTACCGCCGTGCGAAATTCCGCAAGGTCGTCGATGTGCCGACCTCGTCCCACGTCGTGATGATCAGCCACCCGAAGACCACCGCGAAGCTGATCGAGGACGCCGCCGAAGCCACCAGGTGACTTGATCAGGCAAGCCGACGGCAACTGACCATCTGGCCACTGTGCCGGGCGTGGTGGGAACGGCCCATCCCGCCGGCAACCGCCGCAGGAATCGGAGGACGAATGAAACCCAGGCGCAAGGAACACACTCGCGCGCTGTCCGGTCTAGCTACGGCCATCACGCTGGCCGTAGCCGTGATGCTCGCAGCCGCCAGGTCAGCCGGCCATGGTGCGAGCACAGCATCTCTGAAGCAGAGTCAAAGAGCCGCCCTACGGACGGCTCGCGGCGGTCTGTTACGTCGCCTGGGGGCCGTCCTGGCCACCACGCTGATGCTCTGCACCTTCCTGGTGACGGGCGCGGGCACCGCACAGGCGGCCAACCCGGACACGCACCGCACGGCGACCTGGAACATGCAGAACGGACGCGACCGGTGGGCCGGCGCCTACGCCCTGGCGCAGACGAACTCCGTGGTGGCGCTCCAGGAAGTCCCCGACACCCAGCCCGCCGCCTCCACGTACATCGGCATGCGCGGCGGCGCACGCGTCTACGAGTGGCGGGAGTCCAGCCGTCACCCGGTTCGCTACCTGCACATCCTCGATCAGCAGTCCCAGAACGTCGGGATCGTCACGTCCTGGTGGCCCGATGATGTGCGTGAGGTGGCGGGTGTCTACCGCTCGGCTCTGGCGGTCGGCAACCGCGCCGACAACGTCCTGTTCGCCTCGATCCACGCCTCCGCCAACGGAGGCAGCGACGCCGCCTCGCTGGTGGGCCGGGTCTCCCGGGACGCGGCAACCGCCACGTACCAGAACTGGGCCGTCCTCGGTGACTTCAACCGCAACCCGTACGCGCTGCACAACCAGTACCTGCCGCAGGGCACGCGCATCTACAACCCCGGCCAGGCCACTCAGCGCAGCGGCGGCGAGCTGGACTACCTGGTCTCGAACGTCGACACGGACAACTGGCAGGCCACCGTCGGCGTGAACGCGGGCAGTGACCACTGGCCCGTCCACTTCGGTTCGATGCGCGGCGGAGCCGAGCCACGGGAGCTGACCATCCACCCGGAGAACTCCGACACCCGCGTGCTTGACGTATATGAGGGCCAGGACCGCAACGGCAGCCACGTCATCATCTACGACCCCAACGGCGCCTCGAACCAACGCTGGCGTCTCTTCCACGTCGGTACCGGCAGCAACGGCAAGCCCATGTACCGCGTCGTCAGCTCGGACAGCAACAAGTGCCTGGACGTCCAGAACGGCCTGGCCAGCAGGCCCGGCAACTACCTCAACATCTGGGAGTGCCACAACGTCAACGGCACTCCCGACCCCCAGCGCGACACCCAGAACTTCACCCTGGAGCACCCCAACGCCGCGCTGCCCAACATGACGATGCTCCGCAACAACGCCACCGGCCTGTACGCCAACATCAACGGCGGCCGCACCGGTAACGGCACCTGGGTCATCCAATGGCCCGACCAGATCGGCCAGTACCCCGTCGCCAACGAAACCTTCTACCTCCACCCAACCATCTGACCCACCTCCCCAGCCCGGCCCTATGGACACCGACAGCCTCTGCCCGGGGGCGCAGGCAGCAGCCCCGTGCTCCCGGCAGAGCCCGCCCAGCTGCTCCCTACTTGGGCGCATCGACGAGTCGGCCTGGTGCGTGCAGCCGGGCCGAACCCGTGATCGCCCCTGCCCTCCTAGCGCCTTGACCGAGTCCCCTCGTACCTCGGACACCGCATCCCGCAGGCGCGCCAAGCCGAGGTCGCGCACGGACGGCGACCTGCCCATCGGCATGGGGATGGCCACCGCCAGCTACCACAACAACCGACGCGACTCCAGCGCACGGGCCCGGATCCGCGCCGACGGCACCGCCGAAGTCTTCGCGGCCACCGCGGACATGGGCCCCGGCACCACCACCTCGGTTATGCAGGTCGCCGCGGACGCCCTGGGGCTGCCGGCCTCGGCGGTCACCTTCAGGCCGGGCGACTCCAGCTACCCCGCCGCGCCCCTGCACGCGGCGGCCTGCACCATGGCGAGCGTGGGCTCGGCCGCGCACACGCCGCGTCGGTCTGCCCGGCCTCGAAACCACCGGCAACTGGGGTCCGGGCGAAGCCGATTCAGAGATCTCCACCTACGGCTACGGAGCCGTCTTCGCCGAAGTTTCCGTCGACCCCCTCCTGGGCCTTGTCCGCGTACGGCGGAGCTTCGCGGCGTACGACGTGGGGAGGGCGATCAGCCCCAAACTCGCCCACAGCCAGGCCATCGGCCGCATCGTCAACGCGAGCCTCGCCGTCTCTCTTGTGCCGGTGAACGCGGATGTCCCCGACCTCGACGCCGCGTTCATCAACACCGAGGACCCGAAGGCCGATCCGTCCTGAGGCGCTAAGGCCGAAGTGGCGTGCGACGGCTTCGATAGGTGATCAAGGCTCAGATCGCCGAGATCGACCAGATGAACAAGATGCACAAGATTCTCGGAAAGAGCTGACGTCGGGAACCGGACAAGGTCCAGACACCGGTGCACCCGGCGGAACCACTCAGCCGGGTGCACCGGTGTCGGTCCTGTGCCGTGTGCTCAAGCGGTCGATTGCGTATCGCGAATACCCTGACCTGAGGGTGACCTCGGGCGCCGTATGCGGTAGGCAAGGGGCCCAGGTGGCTTGTTCATTCGCTGTTCGCACAGCCCTTTACGCCAGCCAGACAGACAGAGGCTAGGATCACGACGTGATTACGGCCTGGTCTCCTTCCGGTGCACAGCGGACTCGCGCAACTGCGATTCCGCTGCGCCTGCTGGGCCTTGGTCTGCTCCTCTTCGGCGTTCTGTACACGCACGCGGCCAGCCCCGAGAGCACAGCGGGTCACGTCGCGTCGGGCAGCGGGGCCTCGACTGCGATCGCCGGCCACGCTGAACTCGGGCCGGAGCAGCCTGATGCCACTGCCACTGCCACTGCCACTGCCACTGCCACTGCCACTGCCACGCACGACCCGGCCGAGGCGCCGGTCAATCACCATGGCGGCGACAGCCACGGGCAGGAGCACGCCCTCGACGAATGCGGTCTTGGCCAGCCGTCACAGAGCCCCGCGCTCGGGCTGCCATGCCTCACTTCGATGAATTCGTCAGCGGACACATTGGTGCCGCCGCTCGTGCACGTCCGCCCATCAGCCGTGCGGGGCTTCGTCGTTCCGATACCGCACGCGGCGGAGTCTCCAGTTCTACGCATCTAGGTCAGCGCCCCCTTCTCCATCGGCCGACACCTCGCTGAGGTCTACCGACGCGGCCCGAGGCCGTCGTCGCGCCTCCTCCCGTCCCGGCCGGTGCCCGGCGTCTGACCTTCCCTTGCGTGCCCTCCTGCGGGTGGCTCGGGGATGGTTTCGACGGCTCGTCGCCCCCCCACTCATTGCTGCCCTGCCGTGGACGATCCGGCAGGGAAAGCCGCCGCACGGAGGATCTGTGCCGCCCTGCTCTGCTGAACTGATGTCCTCTCCCGCATGGGCGAGTTCGCCTTCGGGACGTTGGTCCCTTTCGTGTGCCCAGGCGTTGTGGAAGCGCCGACTCGTATGGACCGCGGTGGCCGTTCTCCTGCTCACGCTGGTGCAGTGCGGCGCCCAGACCGCGCACGCCGGTGAGCAGTCGATGGCCCGCGTCAGTGCCGTGTCGCGAACACTGCCCCCGCCCGAGGGAGGGCCCACGACGGAGGTGCTCGACGGACCTGAGTCACCATCAGGCTGTTCCGTCTCCGATCCCGGCTCCGTCGGAACCGCTCCTGCGTCCGTACGCGGCCTGCCGTACGCGAGTGCGCTCGCGAACCCGACGGCCCCTGTCACACCGCTCATCGCTGAGCACCTCCGAGCTGTGCCCAGCCGGATACCAGGTGGCAGCCATGCCACACCGGCTGTCCTGTGCAGGTGGCTGATCTAGGAGCCGCCTTCGCGGTCGGCCGCGGTCGACCGCCGCGCTGCTCGCCTGACGGGCGTGCCGTGCGAGACGAGCACCCGCGCAGCTTCTACAGCGAAATGAGAGCGAATCAGATGCACTCTCTGACCACGAGTGACTTCACTCCTGCCGGCTCAAGCCTGCCAGGGCTGGTCGGCAATACACCTGTCCTTCGGGTGGCCCAGCCGTTCACCCCCTCCGACCGTGGCTTCTGGGCCAAGTTGGAGGGCTTCAACCCGGGTGGCATCAAGGACCGCCCGGCACTGCACATGGTCGAACGGGCGCGTGCCCGCGGCGAATTGCTGCCGGGCTGCCCGATCGTCGAGTCGACCAGTGGCACCTTGGGGCTCGGCCTTGCCCTCGCCGGAATGGTCTACGGGCATCCCGTCACCCTTGTCACCGACCCGGGTCTGGAACCGTCCATGGCCCGTCTCCTTGCTGTGTACGGTGCCAGGGTCGACACGGTGACCGAAGCGCACCCCTCCGGAGGCTGGCAGCAGGCCCGCCGGGACCGGGTCGTCGAACTGCTTGCGCGGGAGCCCGGAGCTTGGTGCCCCGATCAATACGGCAATCCCGACAACGTCTCCGCCTACACTCCGCTGGGCCTCGAACTCGCCTCCCAGATCGGCCACATCGACGTACTCGTATGCAGTGTCGGTACCGGGGGCCACTCCGCGGGCATCTCAAGGGCGCTTCGCCAGCTCTACCCGGACATGCGCCTGGTGGGGGTGGACACCGTCGGCTCGACCATCTTCGGGCAGCCCGCCCGGCCCAGGCTCATGCGCGGGCTCGGATCCAGCATCTACCCGCGCAACGTCGCGTACAAGAACATCAGCGAGGTGCACTGGGTGGCACCAGCCGAATCCGTCTGGTCCTGCAGGCAGTTGGCGACCTCGCACTACGCCACGGGTGGCTGGAGCGTCGGCGCGGTCGCGCTCGTGGCCGGGTGGCTGGCGCGTACGCAGCCTCGGGACACGCGCATCGTCGCGATCTTCCCCGACGGGCCTCAGCGTTATCTGGAAACCGTCTACGACGACGAGTACTGCGCCGCGAAGGGGCTGTTGGGAGTGGTCCCGGCCCCCGAACCGGATGTGGTGGGCCGCTCCGACGAGAAGGAAGTGACCCGCTGGACCCGCTGCACCGAGGTCGCAGATCCGCTCTCCCAGCCGACCGAGTCCGGCGTGCTCGAAGGAGGGGGCCGGTGAAGGCCACGATCGCGCAGGTTCGCTCCTATGACCGGAGCGTGCAGCTCCTGTTCGCCAATCAGTTCACCATCAATCTCGGCTTCTACATGCTGATGCCTTACCTGGCACAGCATCTGTCGGGATCGCTCGGGCTCGCGGGGTGGCTGGTCGGTCTCGTGCTGGGGGTGCGGAACTTCAGCCAGCAGGGCATGTTCCTCATCGGCGGCACCCTCGCCGACCGGTTCGGCTACAAGCCGCTGATCGTCGCCGGATGTGTTCTGCGCACAGCCGGTTTCGCGACGCTCGGTCTGGTCGACTCGGTCGTGGCGTTGATCGCGGCCTCGGCGGCCACCGGCTTCGCGGGCGCTCTGTTCAACCCCGCCGTGCGGGCCTACCTCGCGGCGGACGCGGGGGAGCGCAGGGTCGAGGCATTCGCCCTGTTCAACGTCTTCTACCAGGCGGGCATCCTGCTCGGCCCGCTCGTCGGGATGCTGCTCACAGGAGTCGACTTCCGTATCACCTGCCTGGTTTCTGCAGCGATTTTCGCTCTGTTGAGCGTGGTGCAGATCCGCGCGCTGCCTGCCCGCAGGGGCGACGATCGCGCAAGCGGCGGCACCGGTGAGCGGGAGAGTGTGCTGGCGCAGTGGCGCGGCGTGATCGCCAACCGGGCGTTCCTGCTCTTTTCAACCGCGATGATCGGCTCGTACGTCCTGTCCTTCCAGGTCTATCTCGCGCTGCCGCTCGAAGTGCGGCGCCTGGGTGGCGACGGCGAGTTCGGAACCGTTGCCGTGGCACTGCTGTTCGCCGCCTCCGGCCTGACCACGATTCTCTGCCAGACCCGGGTGACTGCTTGGTGCAAGGAGCACTTGGAACCCGGCCGCGCCCTGGCCTGGGGCCTGCTGATCATGGGAGCCGCATTCATACCGCTCCTGGCCGCGACCGCCGTCCCGGTGCCGGACACCGGCATCGGACTGTGGCTGCTCGCCTCCGTACCGCCTACGCTGGCCGCACTCATGCTGGCGCTGGGCACGATGATCGCGTACCCCTTCGAGATGGACACCATTGTCCGGCTCGCGGGCAACCGCCTCGTCGCCACCCACTACGGCCTCTACAACACCATCTGCGGAATCGGCATCACGCTCGGCAACCTGCTCACCGGCGCAGCCCTCGACGCTGCCCGGGCCGCCGGAATGTCCGCGCTGCCCTGGCTCGCGTTGCTCGGGCTCGGTCTGGCCTGCTCGGCGTCCCTCTACGGCCTGCACCGGACCGGACGCCTGACACGCCCCACGCCCGAACCGCAGCCCGCGACGGCCTGACCGACCCCGCACTCAACCGGTGGGGACGGGCGGTTACCAACCCGCCCGTCCCCACCGCAGCGGCGCGTCGGCGAGTTCGCCGGTCGTGGTCAGGCTGACGCGCTTGGGCTGGCGGGCGGTTGAGGGCTCGCCGCTCCGGTGTTGGCAACCGCGGTGGGAAGGACCGGGACGAGCCGGGCTTCGGGCAAGGTCACCGACTTGACGGCTCTCAACGGCCCTTTCGGAACCTCCCTAGGCTGGTACGTCGACTGGTTCCGCGCCTCGAACGAGCTTGGGTCCCCTTCCGTTGAACGCCAGATTCAACCCGAAGGCCACCAACGTCGCACTCGTGACCGGAGATCCCAGCACGATCCCCACCCCCTCCGGGAGCTTGCTGTACAGGTCGGGGGCCACCTCCGGGGCCATACCGGCGCCGATCGCCACGGCCACGATCAGCAGGTTGTGCGTGCCGTCGAAGTCCACGGTGCGCAGCGTGCCGATGCCGACGGCAGCGACCGTCGCGAACATCACCAGGCCTGCCGCACCGACCACGGGCTGTGGCAATCCGGCGACCAGCGCGCCCAGTTTGGGGACCAGGCCGAGTACCAGGAGCATGCAGCCCGCGACGGTCGCGACATGCCGGCTGCGGACCTTCGTCATGGTCACCAGGCCGACGTTCTGCGCGAACACGGTGTCCAGGAAGGCGTTCATGACGCCGCCGAGGACACCCGAGAGGCCGTCCGCCGCCAGGCCACGTGCCATGTCCGCGGTCGTCAGCTTCCTTCCGGTGAGTTCCGCGACCGCGAGGAGGTCCGCCGTCGACTCGGCGAACAGCACCAGCATCACCACGCACATCGAAAGCACCGCGACCGCGGGGAACTGCGGTGCCCCGAAGTGGAAGGGAGCGCTGACCCCGACCCAGTCCGCCGCCCGCGCGGTCGATACGTCGACCAGACCGAACGGCACCGCGACCGCCGTGCCCGCCAACACGCCCAGAAGGACGCCGGTTTGGGCGAGGAAGCCACGGCCGAAGCGGGCGACGAGGAGGATCACGATCACCACGAAGGCGGCGAGGGCGAGCCGTGAGGGCGCGGCATGGTCGGGGGCCTTCGGGTCGCTGCCGACGACCAGGTTCACCCCGACCCCGATCAGCGCGAGCCCCACCACCGTGATCACCACACCGCTCACCAGCGGCGGGAAGAAGCGCACCGCTTTCGCGAACGGGTAAGCCACCAGCAGGCCGAAGACGCCTGCGGCCAGCATCGACCCGTACACCGCCTGCAGGCCGTACTCTCCGGCGATCAGGATCATGGGCGTCACCGCGGTGAACGCCGCCCCCGCCATCACCGGCATCCGCACACCCAGGATCCGGCCGACCCCGGCCCCCTGGATGATCGTGACGATGCCCGCCACGAGCAGATCGGCGTTGATGAGCACGGCGACCGTCGCGGCGTCGAGGCCGGCCGCCGCACCGAACACCAGCGGTACCGTCACACACCCGGTGTACATCACGATCACGTGTTGCAGACCGAGCACCGCGAGCCGCCCGAAACCGGCGCTCCTCATGGGCATCGTCACGTCACTCCTCCTCTAGCGTGCGAAGTTGGCGGCGATGCGCTGCTGGATGTAGTCCGCGGCCGTGATCGGCGGATAACGGCCCGCCGGCCCCTCGATCACCACGTCACGGTCGGCCTGCGCGAAGAATGCGATGCTGTGGCGGGCCGACCGGTCGTCACCGGGGCCCGGTGACTTGACCCGGTGGAAGTTCGACGGCAGCCGGTCGTCGCTCCAGCGCATCAGCATGTCCCCGATGTTGCAGGTGATCACGTTGTCGGCCGGCTCGACCGGTGTCCACTCCTGCGCCTCGGCCTCCTTGCCCGGGCACACCTGGAGCCCGCCCTGTCCGTCGCGCTGGAACAGCAGCGTCAGACAGTCGAAGTCCGTGTGCGCGCCCGCCCGCCAGACGTCGGTCGGGATCTCGACGTCCTCGGGTACCGCGAAGTAGTGCAGCATCCTCAGTGTCGACTGGTACTGCTCACTGGCCGGGTCGTGGGCGCGCGCGAAGAACCCGTCGGGCAGACCCAGCTTGTCGGCGAAGCAGGACAGCACACGCATGGCCAGCTCCCGGCAGCGTGCCTCGAACGCGAGCGTGCGCACTTGGAATCCGGGCAGTGCGTCGTCCGGCCACAGCCCGTCCATGTGCGGCCGGGTCAGCTGGTACGACTCCTTCTGGTCGGGCGTCCCGATCGACGGACGGACCTGGGTCATGGACTCCCAGCCCGAGTTGAGTCCCTTCTTCAGGGCGTGCCGCGCTTTGGTCTCCTGCGGCAGGGCGAAGAACCGCTCGGCGTCGGCGAACGCCGTGTCCACGGCGTCCTGGTCGATGCCGTGGTGCACGAGCTGGAAGAAGCCGATGTCGGTGGCGGCGGCCCACAGCTCCTCGGTGATCTCGGCCTTGCGGGCGTCGAAGTCGCTGAGGTCGATCCGGCGGATCTCCCGGGCGGAGGTCTCCGTGCCGGTCCCGCCCATGCGCGTCTCCTTGGCCAACTCGGCCAGGCTGTACGTCGTTTCAGTCATCGCGGCTGTCGCTCCTCGAAGCGATGGTGGCTTCTCGGGATGCAGTCACCGCCCCTGCGCTCCCCACCGCGGACACTCAGAGGCCCGCGGGCACGGTCGTGGCGGACCCCTTCGTGGGTCCGGCGCCGTGAGCTGGCGCGGGGCCCGGTGACCCAGGCCCCGCACGCGATGCGTTCAGCCTGCCCGGCGTGTGTTTCCACCGGCGATCATGGTGTTACGCGGCAGTAAATCCGAGCCCGGCCGCCAACTCCGCGGAGGGGAGACGGACATGTTCTCCATCGCGCATCAGGACCTCGCCGCCGACCATGACCACGGCTACGGTCCGGTTGCTCGCACATGTCAGGAGCGTGGCCCCTGGATCGCGTACGGGAAGGCAGGCGTAGTCCTTCTCGAAGCGGTGCAGGACCAGGTCTGCCTGCATGCCGACCTGTATGCCGTCCGGGCGTTCCTCCAGGCCGAGAACCTGGTTCGCGCCGTTCGTGGCGAGCTCGAACATCTCGGGGAATCCGAGCAGATCGGCCTTGCGGTGCGCGGCCCGCTGCAGGTACGCGCCGATGCGCAGCGCCTCCAGCATGTCCTGGGTGTCGTTGCTGGCCGCGCCGTCGACGCCGAGCCCGACCCGCAGCCCGGCGGCCAGCATGTCCGGCACGGGAGCGATTCCGCTGCCCAGGCGCATGTTGCTGAGCGGGTTGTACGAGATGCCGACCCCGGTCCGGGCGAGCGTCGCGCGGCCCGCGGCGTCGAGCTCCACGCAGTGCACGGCGAGCAGCCGCTCCCACAGGAACCCCGCTCGCTCCAGATAGTCCACGGCGCCGACTCCCGCGTGTGCGCGGCACATTGCGTCGTCCGTTGTCGTCTCCAGGAGATGCAGCGAGACGGACAGCCCGCGCTCGTCTGCGTAGTCGCGCACAGTGGCCATCCCCTCCGGGGTCAGACACCGCGGATTGGGCACGGCGACCCCGATTCCGACCCTGCTGCCGCGCGCCGCTGCGATCAGCTCGTCGGTGTGCGCGAGCGCCTCCTTCAGGGGCTGCATCAGACGCGGGTCGAAGCCCCACTTGCGGCCACGGTCCGCACGGTCGGCCACGCCCCGGCACAGCAACGCCCGCACTCCACTGTCGCGCAGCGCCCGCAGCACCGCGTCATGCACCTCGGAGGACGGGTGCGGCCACATGTGCTCGACGAGTGTGGTGGTGCCGCTGCGCAGCGCCTCGGCTGCGGCTGCGGCCGCGGTCGCGTAGGCCCGCTCGGGGGTGAGCAGCGCGGCTTCCTCGCCGACGGCACTGAGCCACGCGAGCAGCGGCAGGCCCTCGCCGATGCCTCGCAGGCCCGCCTGGAAGAGGTGCGTGTGCGTGTTCACCAAGCCGGGGGTGAGATGGCCGCCGGGACCCTCCAGAACCCGCGGCCCATGGGGGAGTTGACCGGCTGGTACGACAGCGCTGATCCGCCCGTCGGACAGGTGGACGTCCATCCCGGCGTGCCAGTTGCCCTCGCTCAGGACGGTGACGTCGGTGATCGTGTCGATGTCGGGCGTCGTCATCGGGCGTGGTCCTTCCGGAGCCGGGGCGCGTGGTGGAACAGCAGGTTGAGGGCGAAGGCGATGATGCCGGTGACCGCGATGCCGCTGTCCAGAACCGTGCGTGCGTACGGGGGGAGTGGCGCGTAGAAGTCCGGAGAGCCGACCGGGATCATCCCGAGACCGAAGGCGAGCGCCGCGGTCAGCAGATTGCGGGAGTCGGTGAGGTCGGCACGGGCCAGGATGCGCAGGCCGACGGCGCCGACCATGCCGAACATGACGAGTGAGACTCCGCCGAGGACCGGCCCCGGAACGGCTGCGACGGCCGCCCCGAACACCGGAACGAACGCCAGCACCACCATGAACAGGCCGGACAGCGCCACGACATGACGACTGCGCACCCGCGTCACGCTGACCAGGCCCACCGACTGCCCGAACGTCACAATGGGGAAGGAGGCGAGAGCTCCCGAAGCCGCGGTCGCCACGCCGTCCGCGCGCAGCGCCCGCACGACGGTGGGCGCGTCGTCCCCGCGCTCGACGATCTGCCCGACGGCGAGCGTGTCCCCGACGGACTCGACCATGTTCACGAGCTGCACGACGAGCATCGCCGCGATCGCCGGGACAACGAACGTGGGTGCTCCGAAGGCGGTCGGGTCCGGCGCCGTCACCGCGTGCGCGTCCGTCATGCCCGAACCGTCGAACAGGCCGAGCGGCAAGGCGAGCACGGTCCCCGCAGCCATCGCGACGAGCACCGAGAACCGGGCCAGAGAGGGCGGCGCGAGCCACTCCACCAGCACCACGAGCAACACCGTTACCCCGGCCAGAGCAAGCCCGCGCCCACCGCCGGCACCGTGGCCACCGCTGATGAGCCCGGCCGCCGACGGCACCAGCGAGAAACCGATCACAGCGATGACGGTCCCGGTCACCAACGGCGGAAACAGATGCAGCCCTCGTCCGAACCACGGTGCGACGGCCACGGTCACCAGACCTGAGACGATCGTCGCCCCGAACACGGCGGCGAGCCCATGCTCCTTGCCGATCAGCACAGCGGGCGTGATCGCGGTGAACGTCGACCCCATCACGATCGGCAACCGGGCCCCGACCTGCTTCACGCCGAGCGACTGCAGCAGTGTGGCGAGCCCGCTCACCAGCAGATTGGCGCTGATGAGCAGCCGTATCCGGTCCTCGGGCAAGTTCAGCGCGTTGCCCACCAGCAACGGCATCGTCGCCATGCCCGCGTAGGCGACGAGCAGATGCTGCAGGCTCAGAGGCACCAGGCGGCGCATTGGCGGCCGGACATCAACGGGGTGTGGTCCCGTCTCGGGTGCGACGGCATGCGTGGGTACAGCCATCATTCCTCCCTGAAAGCTCGGCGGAAGACGGCTGGTTAGCGCCGAGACCGGTGAGCACCTCCGCGCACACCGGCCGTTGCAGCCATGACCGGTGTAGAGGAGACCGTAGGGAGGGAGTGTTTCCCACAGGTTGCCGTCAGGGATCGGGTGCAGGACTGCGTTCCCTGCTCACCTCCTACGGCACCGAAGTCCTCGGGGTGTCCCGTGGGGCCGCGGGTGGTCTTGTGCTGCTCGGTGGGTGGAGCCGGTGTTCACCTCCGAACTGGAGATGGCCGAGCTGATCCCGTACGTCTCCTGCTGGCGCCTGGTCCCGTTGGGCGCGCTGTCGGCTCGCGTCGGCCGGATTTTGGTCCGGCCGCCGTGCGAGAGAGCTTCCCGCGCGGCCCAAGGACGGGGTGACGTCCGCAGGTGCTGGGACAGGACGCTGCTACTGCGGACACCTGTGGCCGTAGGTCCGGCAAACGCCAACGAGCCGATGTACTGCTGAACAACCGATCTGCCCTCCGCCAGCCCGGTCACCAACGCACCATCACGCTCGTCTCATCACCGCCGCCAGGAGACGGGCGGGATGAGCCGTACTCCATCGCCATTAGTCCGTTGCGTTCAACGGGTTTCGTGTCATGGAAGCGAACGCTTGATCGTTGAGGATGAACAGCGCCTACACAAAGTTGATGACCATCAGGCCCACGTAGCAGACGAGTACCCCGATACCCACGGCATCAAGGTGGACGGGTCCTCGGCCCCTGCAGTGAAGGGCTCACTGACCACTTCGACATCGAACCGTTGCCCCTGGCCTGACTTGTCGGCGAGCCGAGCAGGAAGGGCCGCCCTGCGACGACGCCTGCATGACTGGATCCTTCTCGGTGTCTGTCCCCGCGACCGCTCGTGCCCACAGAATGGCCCCCGGAGTGGCGTCGGCGCTGCGATGACACGCTGGCTCCAGTCGGCCGGTGCAGGCGGCGCGGCTGGATCTCCTCGCTCTCCCAGTACGGGGTCTGCTCCCTGTGGCCGGTGCTCAGTCCCTCGCGCCGTCGTCAGGAGCCCGCGAGCCTGGCCGCGAGATGGGGCGCGGTGGCGCTGCGGCGGGCCCTTGCCACCTTGGCCGGTGGGCCCGCCGCGATCACCCGCCCGCCCGCGTCGCCGCCGCCCGGCCCGAGGTCGATGACCCAGTCGGCGGTAACGATCGTGTCCAGGTCGTGCTCGACGAGGACGACCGTGTTGCCCGCGTCGACGAGCCGGTGCAGCTGTCGCAGCAGCAGCGCGATGTCCGAGGGGTGCAGCCCCGCCGTCGGCTCGTCGAGCAGGTAGAGCGCGTGGCCGCGGCGGGCTCGCTGCAGTTCGGTGGCCAGCTTGATGCGTTGCCCCTCACCACCGCTGAGTTCCGTCGCGGGCTGGCCCAGTCGCAGGTACCCCAGTCCCACCTCGCGCAACGTCTCCAGACTGCGGGAGGCGGCCGGGACGGCAGACAGGAACGTGGCGGCGGCGTCGACGGACAGCGCCAGCACTTCCGCGATGTTCTTGCCGCGGTAGGTGACTTCCAGCGTTTCGGCGTTGTACCGGGCGCCCCGGCAGGTCGGGCACGGCGCGTAGGTGCCGGGCAGGAACAGCAGTTCCACCGCGACGAATCCTTCGCCCTGGCAGGTCTCGCACCGCCCTTGGGGCACGTTGAAGGAGAACCGTCCGGCCGAGTAGCCGCGCGCCCTGGCCTCGTCCGTCGCCGCGTACAGCTTGCGCACCGCGTCGAACATCCCCGTGTACGTGGCCAGGTTGGACCGGGGAGTTCGGCCGATGGGCCGTTGGTCGACCCGGACCAGCCGGTCGAACGACTCGATGCCCGACGCGTCCTGGACGTCGACCTCCAGCTGCGCCTCGTCGGGCTCCTCGGGTACGAGTCCGAGGTGGCTGCGGACGACCTCGGCGAGGACCTGCGTCACCAGTGTCGATTTTCCGGAGCCGGACACGCCTGTTACCGCGGTCAGTACGCAGAGCGGTACGTCGACGGAGACGTCGTGCAGATTGTGGCGGGAGACGCCGCTCAGGTGCAGCCAGCCGTGCGGTGTGCGTGGGCGGTGATCGAGCGGCTTGGCGCGCCCGAACAGGTGCTGGCTCGTGGCCGACTCCCTCACCTGCTCAAGACCGGCGACCGGGCCGCTGTACAGCACGCGCCCACCGCCCTCGCCCGCGCCGGGGCCGATGTCGACCACCCAGTCCGCCCGCCGTACGACGTCCATGTCGTGCTCCACGACGAACAGCGAGTTGCCCGCCGCCTTGAGGCGGTCCAGCACGTCCAGCAGCGGTTCCGCGTCAGCCGGGTGCAGGCCTGCGGAGGGTTCGTCGAGGACGTAGACGACGCCGAACAGCCCCGAGCGCAGCTGGGTGGCGATCCGCAGGCGCTGCGCCTCGCCGGGCGACAGGGTTGTCGAGCGGCGCCCGAGGCCGAGATACCCGAGGCCCAGGTCGAGCAGTACGTCGACCCGTGCGACCAGGTCACCGCAGATCCGGACCGCGACCTCGGTCGTCTCCCCGGATCGGGCGGTCGACGTGGTGGCGTCGGCCTTGGACCGCCCCGCGACGGGCCGCAGCAGTGCCGCGACTTCGGTGAGCGGCATCGCGTTGATCTCGGCGATGGAATGTCCGGCGAAGGTCACGGCGAGTCCCTCGGGTCGCAGTCCGCTGCCGTGACACTCGGGGCAGGGCACACTCCTGACGAACCGGAGTGTCCGTTCGCGCATCTTCTCGCTCTTTGAGTCGGCGAGGACGTGCATGACGTGCTTGCGGGCGCTCCAGAACTTGCCTTGGTAGCCGTAGTCGACGCGGCCCTCCTCCGGCTCGATGTACACGGAGGGCTGTTCGTCCGTGTACAGCAGCCAGTCCCGGTCCTTCTTCCTGAGCCTGCGCCACGGTCGGTCGATGTCGATCCCCAGGCCGCTCACGACGCTGCGCAGGTTGGCGCCCTGCCAGGCGCCCGGCCAGGCGGCGATCGCCCCCTCGCGGATGCTCAGCGAGGGGTCCGGGACGAGCAGGTCCTCGGCGACGTCGTGCACGACGCCCAGTCCGTGGCACTCCGGGCAGGCGCCGGCCGCGGTGTTGGGTGAGAACGACTCGGCTTCCAGCCGTGCGGCCCGGGGCGGATAGGTGCCGGCGCGGGAGTACAGCATGCGCAGCAGATTGGACAGCGTGGTGATGGTGCCGACCGTCGAGCGCGAACTGGGCGCCCCGCGTCGCTGCTGCAGGGCCACGGCGGGTGGCAATCCGGTGATGTCCTGCACGTGCGGCGCTGCGACCTGGTGCAGCAGCCTTCGGGCGTATGGTGCTACGGACTCGAAGTAGCGCCGCTGGGCCTCCGCGTAGAGCGTGCCGAACGCGAGCGAGGTCTTGCCCGAACCGGAGACGCCGGTGAAGGCGACCATCGCGTCCCGCGGAACGTCGACATCGATGTTCCGCAGGTTGTTCTCACTGGCGCCCCGGACATGCACGAAGGGGTCGCTCGCGTCCTTGTTCACGGTTCCTGATTACCTGATTGCGCCGGGAACCGCGCGACAGGCGCCCACCTGGCCCCGCTCTCAATACCTGGCTCAAGCCCAGCACCGAACTCCTGCGCCGCGTCACCACCGCACTGGACAACGACCGCCTCCACGTCCACATCGAACGCGAACTCCCCCTCCAACACGCCACACAGGCATGGGACCGCGAGCCCACGCCCCCTAAGGGGTAGGTGACCGAGCCCTACCTCTCCGGGCAGGAGCCGGACGCCGACCACCGCGTCGACTGCCCCAGCTTCCAGGGATGCGCGTACGGCCAGGCTGTCGTACTGCTCAGCGAGTTCGTGCAGGACCATGTCGCCCGCCGGCTGGACAGTCGGCACGGTCCCGAAGCCAGTTCAGGATCTTCCTGCGGCGCATGCGCCACTGCACGGCCGGCGCCGGCCTGATCCCGTCTTCGTTGGTTGTGCCCTTGGCCGAGGGTGGAGACGTGCTCCGGCTACCCGATCCCAGGTGTGATGTCACTAAGTGCCCTTTGGCGTCTGCTAGTTGGGTCTGTCTCGTAGGGTGAGGCTCAGTCCCCGGCGAGCTACATCAGTGACCGCGAGGCGGTGGTCTGCAGCCGTCAGTACTAGGTGTGGGCGCAGCTTCCCAAGGCCGACGCTGAGGTGTGGATGCTGTGGCCGGAGATTTAGCTCCCTGCCGGTCGCTGAGGCGGAGGCTGACCACGGCGGTGAGGGTGAAGACGGTGGCCTGGTAGGCCATGGCGTGGCTGAAGGCGGCGCCCGTACCGGTGGCGGGTCCGTAGTAAGCGAGGCCGGCCAGTGTCACGCCGACGGAGCCGCCGAGCTGCTGGGCCGTGGGCAGCAGCCCGGAGACCGATCCTGCGGCGGGGCCCCGCAGTGTAGCCAGGACAAGTGCGAAGACCGCGGCGGTGAACGCACCGAACGCGGCGCCGCCGACGGCCAGCACGGGCAGAGCCGCTCGGCGTCCGGCTGACGAGCCGACGAGCGGGGCCAGCGCCAGGGACATGGCGGCCAAGGCCAGGGCGGCGGCGGTGAGCACGCGCGGGCCGTGACAGCGGGTGAGGGCGGGCGCGGCTCTGCTGCCGACGACAGCGGCGGCGGCGAACGGCGCCGAGGTCAGTGCGGCGTCCAGGGCCGAGTAGCCGATGGCGGACTGAAGATGGAGGAAGAGCAGGTAGGTGAAGGAGGGCACCCCGGTGTTGAACAAGAAGACCAGCAGGGTGCCGCTGCGCGCCGCCCGGTCCCGCAGCACCGCGGGATGGATCAGAGGGTCCGGCCGCCGGGGCAGGCCCCGGACGAAGAAGCCGAGGGCAGCTGCGGCCACGGTGAAACTGGACCATGTCCACCAGGGCCAGCCCGCCTCCCGTCCCAGCGCCAGTGGCAGCACCAGCGCCCCGGCGCCCACGGTGACCAGCACCGCGCCCGGCTTGTCGACACGCAGCCCGTCCGCACCGCGTGTGCGGGGCAGCCCGGCCGCCCCGGCCAGCGAGGCGAGAGCCACCGGCACCGTCAGGAGGAACACCGGCCGCCAGCCGAGACCGAAGAGGTCGGCGCGCAGGACAAGCCCGCCGAGCAGTGGCCCTGCCAGTGAGGCGACGGCCATGGTCGCGCCGTACAGGCCAAGGGCGCGCGGCCGGCGTGCCGTGGGTGTGGCGGCTTGGATGAGCGAGAGGACTTGCGGGGCGACCAGACCGCTGCCCGCGCCCTGTACCAGCCGGGCCACTATCAGCCATGTGGAGCCGGGAGCACACGCGGCGCCCACCGAGCCCGCAGTGAACACCACAGTGCCCACCCAGAACAGCCGCCGATAGCCGTATCGGTCGCCCAGCCGCGCGGCGGGGATGAGCAGACACGCATACGTCAACGTGTACCCGGCGAGGATCAGCTGCACGGTGCCCGCCCCGGCGCCCAGATCGGCCTGGATCGCCGGGGCCGCGACCTGCGCGACGGTGACGTTGAGGAGCTGCACGAACGTGGCGCTGAGCACCACCGGCAGCATGAGGCGCCCGCTGCTCACGAGAGCAGCGCCGCGGCGAGCTCGCGGGGCCGGGCGGCGAAGGGGCTATGGCTGCCAGGCAGGGTGCGGATGGTGAACGGGTTGTCCGCAAAGGCCCCGTCGGCTTCCGAGATCATCAGATCCTGCACGGTCGCCGGCAGCCCCTTGTCGTCCGCGCAGCGCAGGAAGATCCGCGGGATCCGTCCCCACCGCTGGGGGGTCACGACGACCGGGGTGGCGGGTATCGCCAGCGGCAGATCGGGGCTCAGGACCGAGCGCCAGCGGTCGAAGCGGTCCAGCGGGGTGTCATGGTAGTGGGCCTGTCGTAGTTCCTCGACGTAGGCGGGGTCCGTCGAGAGCGGGTTGATCCGCACGGCGCCCAACTGCTCGGCGTCGCCGAGGTTGAGGCTCCCACCCCGTGCCGTGGCGTTCTCGGGCGAGGCGAGGTAGTCGAAGAAGCGCGGCCGTCCGGCGGGGACGAAGGCCGACAGATAGACGATCGCGTCGACGAGTTCGGGCGCCCGCTCTGCGGCGAGCGACGCGGGCCCGCCGCCCGCGCTGTGCGCGACGAGGACGATCCGGGGGTGGCGGCGGACCTGGCGCAGCGCGTCGAGAACGGTCTGGGCGCAGTCGTCCATGGTCACGTCGGCGAGTGGGGACTTCTCGGTCAGCAGGCCCGGCTGGCCGGGCAGGAGGTAACCGCTGGGCAGGGGTGCGTCGAAGCCGTGCCCCGGCAGGTCGACGGCCACGCTCGCGGCGCCGAGTCCGGCCAGTGCACGCTGCGTCGGCGCCCACTGGCCGGAGCTGTGCCAGGCCCCGTGCACGAGGACGAAGACGGTGTGAGGTGGGGAGAGGTTGGTCATGACTGCATCTCACGTGGCCTTGCCCCGGTCATCCAGGGAAAGATCTGGCAAGCTGGCCGGTGATACCCACAAGATATGGCGCAGGAGGTACGCATGGAGGCGCGACACCTGCGATACGCCCTGGCCCTGGCCGAGCACGAACACTTCGGCCGGGCAGCCGACGCCCTGGGCATCGCCCAGCCTCCGCTGTCCAAACAGATCGCCGACCTCGAACGCGAGGTGGGCACCCGGCTGTTCGACCGCACCCGCCGCGGAGTGTTCCCGACGGCGGCGGGCACGGCCTTCCTCACCCGGGCGCGCAGCGCGCTCAAGGAGATGACGGCGGCCTCGGTCGACGCGGCCAGGGCAGCTCGCGGCGAAACGGGACGGCTGCGCCTGGGATTCGTCGCCTCGGCGCTGCTCGACCCCCTCCCAGACGTCCTGGGCCGCTTCGGCCGTGAACGGCCCGACGTGCGACTGGAGTTGCATGAAATGGCGACCAGCCGCAGCACGGCTGCCCTGGCCGCCGGTGAACTGGAGGTGGCGATCACCCTTGGCCGGCCGCGGGGCGCCGGGGCCGAGCAGTTGGTGTCGGTACCCATCGGACACGACCACCTGGTCGCAGTCGTGAGCAGCACGCACCCCTACGCGGGCCAACCGTCGGTGAGCGTGGACCAGTTGCGGCAGCAGTCGCTGATCGTGGCGCCCGGCGCCGACGAGCCCACCGTCCTTGCCGGGCTGAGCACCCTGCTGGGCAAGGAGTCCCCGGCGCTCTCCGGTGCGACCGTCGCGCGGGACATCCACACGATCGTCGGCCTTGCCGCCTGCGATGTGGGTGTGGGGCTCGGACCGTCCCGCATGCTCGCGGCCCCGCGGCGTGGGACGTGGTTTTGCGAGGTGACCCCGCGCACGCCGCTGCCCGACCTGGTCCTGTCCTTCTCTGCCCGGGATCGTCCCCCAGTGCTGAACGCCTTCCTCGACGTCATCCGCAAGAACTGCCCCGACGTCGGCGCCGCACTCGATCGCTGGCTTGGCCCGCGGGAAGACCGCTTCGACGGCGCCTGATCACGGCAGCGGAAGCAGGGCTGCGGGCGCCCTGCAGTCCTTGCGGGACCGCGCGTTGCGCGGCTACCGGGATTCACTGGGAGCCTCGTGTCCGTAGCCTGCACACGTGATGGAGGAAGACGAGACCAACCCGGTTGTCCGCGTCGGAGGTGACCGGTATCGAACGATCAGCCTGCGCTTCCACCAGCTGACACGTTCGTACCCGGAAGAGCGTGGCGACGTGATGCGCGACTTCCTCGTGACAGCTCAAGGTGAGTCGGCGCGGATCGAGTTCATGGTGAGGACCTGGGACGGTGACGGCCTCGACGTCTTCCTTGCCGAACTGGCAGAGGAGTTTCGTGGCTGGAACGGCACCAGGACCTGGCGCTCCCCTGAGGACGACTTGACGCTGGCTGCCGAGCACGCAGGATCACACGTCCGGTTGACGTGGAGGCTGCATGACCGTCTCCCCGATGACGAGTGGCGTTTCGAGATGGCGACTTTCCATGCTCCTGGAGAAGACATGCGCCGCCTTGCCATCGAGATGCGTACCTTCCTGAAGTCGGACCCGCTGAAGTAGGCGGAGACAGCTCTCAGCCGTCTACGGGCCGCCCAACACGCCAGTTGTCGGTAGGTGATCAAGTAGCAGGCGAGTTTGAGAAACGCTTCGTGAATGTCGGCCCGACGTTCCCAACGGATCCGCAGACATCGGGAGCCGTGTGACCAGGCAAGGCCAGCGGTGTGGCGGGCGCAGGTATACGTGGCCCGGCACCTGGGAGCGGTCCGTGTCGAGCGGTACCGGCTGGCCAAGACGGACGCGGTCCGCGACAGCTATGGCGCGATGGCTGAAGTGCTCGCCGGCCTGACCTGACTGGTGTTCTCCGGGGTCCGGTCGATGTGGATACGTACCCGCCGCAGGAGCGTGTCGGCCCGCTCCTCGGCCTCTTCGGCCTCTGCACCGGTGACCACGAACGCCCCCAGCCGGTGCCTGTTGGCGCCCGGCCCGTGGACGAGGCCGCCGATCGTGGCCCGCCAGCGGACAAATGGCACCCCCGGCCCCGTCTTCGGGAAGCCGAAGGCAGACATCAGCCGCCCGTCGCACGAGCTGGTCACGAACCGCACGGTCGCGTACCCGCGGGTGGTTGGCGCGAGCGCGGCCGATCGGCCGAGGGCAACATCGAGCAGAGCCGCCCACACGTCGATGCCCAGGGCGTGCTGGATCAGGACCCCGATGTGTCCTGCGGCGAGGCGGGCGCCGATCTCGATGACCGTGCATTGCCCGTCCTCGCTGACGATGACCTCGGTGTGCGAGGCGCCGTGCTGGATACCGGCCGCAATGACGGCCGCCTCAACTTCCCGGAACACAGGCCGCCTGAAACGGCCCGGGGGAGGGCGACGGGCAGGCTGTGCCCCGTCTCGACCCTCCTCGCGCCGCCGGTCACCTGCTTCCGGGTCACGGCCAGGTGCGTTGTAGTGCCGCCCTGAGTGAGGGACTCGACGCTGTACTCCTTCCCGGCTGCGTACGACTGGATCAGGACGCCCGGGGCGCCGCCGCTTGCGTACATGCCGCCGACCACGCCGCGAGCGACGGCAGCGGCCTCGGCCGCACCAGCCGGGCCGCTCGCGCTCGTCTCGGCTCGTTGCCGGGCGCCCCCAGCTCGGCGCAGAGATGCGCGGCGAGCTCGGTCAGGTACTCGTTGACAGTCAGCACCGCGCCAACACCCGTGCGGTGGGCGTACGCGGCGGTCTCGGCCAGGGCCTTCTCGGGCCGGGTGAATCGGTGGCGATGTACCCGGCCAGCAGGCCCTTCAGCTCTGGCCCGTAGCCTGCATACGCCGCGGCGGTGGTCGCGGCGTGGACCTGGTGGCCGCGGGCGGCTGTCGCCGCGGCGAGGAGACCCGCCTCAGGACCAGCCGCGTCCAGTAGCAACACGCCGGGGAGAGTCACGACACATAGTCCTCGAAACCGCCGGTGCGCCGGGTGTCCAGGGTGAAACAGTGGAACCGGCCCCCGAACAACCTTCTGTGCCGGTGCCGCACGGGGACCACGTCGAAGTCGTCGTAGACCGGGAACACGCCCGGCTCCGACGCACGATGTAGCGCCACGAGCGAAGCGGCTCGGGCATCAGGTTCCGGATGCCGTCGTGCCGGGCCAGGAACACTCCGGGCTTCAGGGCGAGCACCGTGCTGTCGATGTGGTTGTCGGCCATTCGCCGCACCCGGTGTACGCGGCGCGCGGGACACCGCGACCACCCTGGGCGGCCCGACTGAGGCCGTCGAGGACCCGCGGCCCAGCCCCTACGACGTCGGTGTGGCAGTAGGCGGTGAAGGCCGGGGCGAGCAGGCGGGTCTCCAGATAGCGGGAGCGGATCGCGGGCGGCGTCTCGATGATCTGGTTGCCGAGGACCAGGGTGTTGTCGCGGATGTTCAGCGCCGGGGTCGGGGCGTCTTCCCAGCCCAGGCCCGCGATCGGGGCCGCGACCCGAGGAAGGGGCAACGGCCGGTACACGGTGACCCCGAGCCCGGCGAGCGTGGCCGCAAGGCCCTCCACGTCCTCGTGCAGCTCCTCCGCGTACCGCTCCTTGACGGTCCAGCTCTCCCGAGGGCTGGTCCAACCGGAAGCCGGTCACCGCGCTTAGAAGGGGGCTGCGGTCACGTGCCGGTCGGCGAGCGCGCGGCCCCGGCGGACCCGCAGGATCAGGCCGCCGTCGGCGGTCCGGCTGGAGGCTGCGCTGTTCGCTCCAGCCGGAGAACCGGAACTCGCTGCCGCCGACCGCGACGAGCGCGAAGGTGCGCCCGGCGACCGTCAGGGCAAGGACACCGTCTGCGCCGCGGTGAATGCGGGCGAGAATGAGGGAGCCATCCAGCGGGGCGGCCGCGTCGAAGTCCGCGAACCCGGACGGCAGCAGTCCCTCGTACGGCAGCCCGGCGAGCCAGGCGGGGGCCGTTGCTGGGGCGGGTCGGTTGAAGAGAACCTCCCCGCAAGTTAGCAGGTACTGCTAGGAGTCCGGGAACCAGGCCGCGAGGTCGGCGGTGAGCGGGGTGTCCATGACGACGTGCACCCGGGTCACCGTCTGGCTGGTGTTGCGCACCAGGTGCTCGCGGGAGAAGTCTCCGAACCACAGGCAGCCCGCCTGCCAGCAGTGTTCGACGCCGTCCAGGACGAGCACAGCGCCCGGGTCGGTGATGATCGGGATGTGCAGGCGCACGAGGCCTCGGTCCAGGCGGTACTTGGGGTCGCTGTGCGGGTTAGAGACGGCACCGGGCCCCAGCGCCATCAGCCGCACCGCGTTCAGCGGGGCCGGGATCGAGTCCAGGATCTGCGCGAGGTAGGCAGTTAGTTGGTCGAGCCAGTGCGGCTTCTTGAACGGCTGAGGGCCGGGGCTGCCCGGGGGAGGTGCGCTCCGGCTCGCCGCCGAGGCTGCGCAGGGGCAGGACCCGCCAGTCGATCGCGGCGGGCTGGCCGACCTGCCCGCCGTACGTGTGGATGCGCTGCGGATTCCAGATGTGGGCGGTGACGGCCGTGAGTTCGGCCGCGAGCCTTTCCGCGTCGAAGACGGGGGCGAGCTGGGCGGCCGACCCGCGATGCCCTCCGACCGCTACGACCCTTGGACCTCGAGGTCCTGCACGATCCGTACCCGGTGCTGGCCGAACAGCCCGTGGCGCCGCGATGCCGTACGTCCTGGAGCACGAACTCGCTCACCTGCAGCGCAACGACAGCCGCAACGCGCTGGTCGCGGACTCCGTCGGTGTGGGACTCGCGGCACTGTGCGCGGGCCTGCTTCCCCTGGCGGGAGCTTCCCTGGCCCTGGCCGGGCTGAGGATGGGGTGGGTCGTCTACCGGTGGTGGGGCGGGCTGGCGTGCGACCGTGCTGCCACCCGCCGCTGCGGCCGGCAGACAGCTCTCGCCTGCTGGCGGGCATCTCCTTGCCGCTTCGGGTGTCAATGTGCCGCCAAGGCGCGGGAGTTCCTGCCCGCGCGGCAGAGGGCCTGTCTCGGACGCATCGACGCGGTGGCGCGAGCAGCTGAGGATCGCTACTGGGGTAGGAACGTGCGCCACCGTCGAAGCGCGACGGCGGCCTGTTCGAGTTCGGAGATGGCGGTGTCGGTCTGTGCCCGGGTGGTCACTTCGTGTGTGAGGGGCCCACGATCGTCGTGGGAGGTCACCGTCATCTTGAGCAGGGTGCGCCGCGGTTCGGTGGGTGATTCGTAGACCACGAGGTTGAACACGGTGCGCGGTGGCCGGTCGAAGGGATCCAGCGCGACATCGGGGGAATCCAGCGCGGCATCGGGGGAGACGTGCACCAGGCCGTCTTCCACGGTGGTGGTGCGCCGGTCGTTGTGCAGCTCGTTGCACCCGTTGCGGACCTGCGACCGGTGGAGTTCCTCGACTGCTACGCCCTGGGCCTGCTCTGCCGGGCCCGGCGCAGGGCTCTGGAACACCACGGCCGCCTGAGCCTGAAGAAGGCTGGAGTAGCCGATCAGGCGGCCGTCGCCGCCGCAGCGCGGTTTGCCCCTGCGGGCGCCGACAACTCGAGTTCTCCCCCGCTGCGATCGCTCCACATGCTCCCGGGGGCGCAATGCCGGACACTTCTGTGTAGGGGCCTGTGCGTTTTGCGCGGGCCAAGTGAGGGTGTTTGGCGTGCTTGAGGTTCCGCTCTGGCTGTGGGGGGCGTTCGCCGCGACGGTGGTGGTGTCGCTGGCGGTGGACCTGCTGTCCCACCGCACCGCGCACGTCATCGGCTTCAAGGAGGCCGCTGCCTGGAGCGGCCTGTGGGTGGGCCTGGCCATGATCTTCGGCGCGGTCGTCTTCCTCGTACTCGGCGCCACGGCCGGCACCGAGTACACGACGGCATGGCTGCTGGAGAAGAGCCTGTCGGTCGACAACCTGTTCGTCTTCGCCGTGATCTTCGCGTATTTCAAGGTGCCCCGCGCCTACCAGCACCGAGTGCTGTTCTTCGGCGTCATCGGCGCGCTCGTCTTCCGCGGGATCTTCCTCTCCCTCGGCGTTGCCGTGGTCAGCCGCTTCACCGCCGTACTGTTCGCGTTCGCAGCGGTCCTCTTCTACAGCGCCTACAAGCTTCTCAAGGACGAGGACGAGAGCTTCGATCCCGGCAAGAGCTTCGCCGTACGGATGCTCCGCAAGGTCATCCCGGTCCGGGACGAATACGCGGGGGCCAAGTTCTTCGTCAAGGAAGCCGGCAAGCGTGTGGGGACCCCGCTGCTCGCGGTGGTCGCCGCGATCGAGGCCGCCGATCTGATCTTCGCCGTCGACAGCGTTCCCGCCGTCCTCGCGGTCAGCGACGACGCGTTCATCGTCTACACCAGCAACGCGTTCGCCATCTTGGGCCTGCGAGCCCTGTACTTCATGCTGGCCGGGCTCCTGGACCGCTTCCACTACCTGAGCAAGGGCCTGGCGATCATCCTCGCCTTCATCGGCCTCAAGCTCATCCTCCAGGCGTCCCACAAGATGATCAACCCCGGCATCCCGGAAATTCCCTCACCGATCAGCCTCGCTGTCATCGTCATCGTCCTGACAGGGTCCGTAGTGCTCAGCATCAAAAGGCCCGCCCCGGCAGGCGCCACGGAGCAGGCCGACGAGCAGGCAGACGTCTCCAGACCTCTCGGGCAGCCCAGCTCGCCACCTGTGGCGCACGACCCTGAGCCCCCAGCCGACCCACCGCGCCAGGAGGGCCGCCCATAACGAGGGAACAAGCCACTTCCCGCCACTTCCCGGCATACCAACATGGGCATACAGTAAAAATATGGTCAAAATGAAGCGTAAGTCTGAAGTGTATGAGTGCCCGACCTGCAAGAAGCCCGTGCCGGCCGCGGTGCACCGCCACAAGTCCCTCGGCGTGTTCGTTCCCGTATGGGGCCCGGGCGCCTGTCAAAGCCGCGACTGTCCCGACTTCCGGCTCGACCCCCACCGCAAGCACTCTCCCGACCGGTGAGCAGCAGCGGGCAGGTGCAGACTGGTTCGCCAGACCAGCGGTCTGGCGATAGCGGGGTACAGCTCCCTCATGACGTCACTGGGCACTTCCGCTCCCCTTGGCGCTGTGCCGTCCGGTCGAAGCGGTCCGCAGTGGTGTCGGCCTGAGCCAGATCGCGAGCAGCAGGTATGCGAGTGCCATCGCACTCCACAGCCCGGCTGGCCCGGCATGTTCGAGCAGTTGCGTCCCCAAGAGAGGTGCTGCGATCCCCGCAATACCCCAACTGGTGCCGTACACGGCCAGGTAGCGGCCCTTTGCGCTCGCCGGGGACACCCTGTCGGCTGTGGAGGTCTGAGCGGGAGTCGTTTCGCGGCGTGCTTGGGAGTCACTGAGCGCGTCTCTGCATGATCAATCGCGATGACTTCTGATGTCACTCGCGTGAGCGGGATCCTGACCATTCGTCAAGGGCTGATCGAGTTGGTCCGGGACCATTGCCGACTCGGCCGGGGTGCGTTGGTCTGGGTGTGGAGCGTGTGTTCAGGGTCGTTTGCGTTCCTTCAGGGCTGGACCGGCGGCAGCGGATCAACCTGCCGCGGTGGTCAGGAGTCCTCCTGGATATCGAATCCAGCTAGGGATGGGGAAACCCCCACAACGCAGTGGCCGCTCAGTGCTTGAACCTCTACCACCTCAGCCGTGGTGAAGTCCGAGACGCCGGCTTCTGGGCCCACCGGGCCCTCACCCTCTCCGACCCACCCACCCTGCGCCCCCCCGCACACGGCAGTCGGCCACGGCATCGCGCGAAACCCGTCTTCCCCAGCGGCTGCGGGACGCCGTTCGCCGCTTGAAGGTCGACACCGTGGAGGAGTTCGGCATGGGACGTGTCCCCCGCCCTGATTCCCAACTCGCCGACAGGGTCGAGGAAATCGCCGACGTCCTGTAGATACGCAAACGCCCCGGCTGGGCGGAGGGGCCAGCCGGGGCCGTAGGGTAAGGCGAAGCCACGTCTACTGACCGCAATCGTACGGTCTGCTGGAGGTCAGGACGGCCTGAGCGGATGACGCAGGCCATCACACAAACATAGGGTGGATCATGCTCGCGTTCATATTGTCGGTCGTCGTTCTGCTCTTCGTCGGCGGCTGCGCTTGCGTCTTCTGGACAGCGCGGGGCGGCGCTCCTCGTTGGGCACGTGGTGTGGCCAAGGCGACGTTGTTCGTAAGCGATCTGGCGCGCAGCTCAAGCCGGGGTTCCCGCTCGCAGCGTGGGAGTTCGGGCGAGTAGGCGCTGTCCAGCGGACCGGCGGACGGCGTGGTGGAAGGCGACGGCGAGTTCGAGCAGAACCTGGATGGCGGTGAGTCCGGCGAGTTCGGCTTCGGTGCGCAGTAGGTGGGCGCGGTCGTCGAACTGGGTGGTTGTGGTGCCGGTGTCGCGGATGAGTGCGGCGATCTGCACGGTCAGGGGCGTGGCGCGCAGGTCGAGGGCGTTCAGGTACTGCCTTCCGAGGTCGATCTCGTCATCGTCGCCGACGGGGTCGGTGAAGGCCACGGCCAGGGCGAGTCTCTTTCAGAGAGTTTGGAATTCTCTCGTTAGTAGCCAAACGTAATACCATTTTCCGCTCTTGAGGGGACGATAGCTGTTCTCTGCACGGGCCCCAAAGTACTGCCAGAGACTCCCTGCGCCGGCGAGTCCTAGGGCTGCCAGGGCGGCTTCGAAGAGCGCACTATTTACCGCAACGAGAAGTGCTGAACTGGTTCCCGCGACCGCCCCAGTAGCTGCCCATGCCCTCTTGCGGCGAAGAGTCTGCATCTCTGACGTGACAGCCCTAACCTGGTCCTCAATCTCCTCCCTGATTAATGCGAGCGCCACCTCCGTGCCATCCGCATTTAATCCTTCCTCCATCTGTAGAAATCTATTCCGAAGGAAACTTCGAAACGCCCTGTAAGAGTCAAATTCGGCAGTTGTGATTTTGCTGAAATCTCTCAGGCTCACGCCCTCAATGAACGGCAAGTCGATCTGCAGAACAGGGCGTACGACCTTACTCTTCACTATGGTCGGATCTGCGCCAGGAACGTCGAAATCCCTCTTATCCCTGATCAGGTAGTCGATAGCATCTGACCGCACCGCAGGTGCGCGGACACGGTCGTTGGGGTCAGCGCGTCCGTTATGCGCCACCTCTACTGTGCTGTAGCTGGGCAGGTACCAGACCAACCCCTTCCTGAGTAGGGGCTCTGCACTCAGAGTGTCCCCGGTAGAAAAAGTTCCCGTTGGGTCATTGTCCGTAACCACCGTCGTTTCTTGACTCTTGACTGCGGTCCCGATTCGATGTACAGGGAGTCCCAGCCGTGCGAAAGCAACAAGGTGTCAGAGATGAGAGCAACTCTTCTGGTCGGATCTGAGAAACTGGATCCATCTACTGACAGCCCTATGTGGAAGTTCCCTTTGACGGGTCTGCAGGATTGCGCGAGACCCGGCCTGAGGCCGTCATGCTCATACAAGTGTCGGAAATATCATTCGACCCGCCCCTGGAGTCCAGTTGGCTTCCCGCGGGGGATGAGCCGGACCTGACTCAGGTTGTTCTGCAGGTACTGGCCCGGACCATCCCCGAACACCGAGCTTTCCCGCGTCTACACGTTCACCGTGAACGCGGACGGTCCTGCCGGGGCAGTGGAGGCTTTGGAGTTCACCGTCGACCTCGACCTCGACGTCGTGGCGTGGGCGCTGCGGGAGAACCGACCCACGATTCAACTGGAGGACAAGCTGGGGAAGATCGAGCAGGCAGTACAAACGCTGACAACCCATCTTGCAACCTCGGAATGGAGGTTCTCCTGTGGTTGACGGCCGGGATGTTCCGGCGAGTTCGCCGGGGTCTGACGGTGCGGTGTCCAGCTGCGCGGGTCAGGCTGCTCTTCGTGCCGCGTTGTGCAGGTGCTGGACCATCCAGAACTCCTCGACCCGTGCGCCGTCCCCGGTCATCGCCGTGACCAAGGAGCTGAGGATGTCCGGGAGCCCGTCCGCCTGGGTGGGCAGATGGGCAGCGACGCACTGGGCGAGGACACCGAAGACGATGGCCTGGCGGAAGACGAGGTGGGAGGGGCGTTCCCACTCGGGTTCGAAGTCTTCCGGCTCGCCGATCAGCAGCGCGCGGGCCCGGGGGAGCGCTTGGTCGTGTGCGGCAGTGAGGTCCTCGCGCAGCCGCACTCTCGCGTCGGGCGCGAGGGTGGCGGCTGTAAGTGTTGCTACGGCCAGGGGGTGTTCGCGCAGGTGGGCGTGTGCGAGAGCCAGGTCCAGGGCGTGGCGCCGCATCGGTTGCAGCAGCGAGGGTCCCAGGCCGGCCAGATAGCTGAGGAAGGGCTCCCGCTTGAGGAGGGGTGAGTCGATGAGTCCCTGCCCCAGCAGGTACTCCGGCACCCGCGTGATCTCCACAGCGCGGTGCGGGCCGCGTACCCAGGAGTTGCCGAATCGCGCACCGGTCGCGCGCTCGACAGCCGCCAGGCCAGCGCCCCACAGGTTGTCATTGTCTTCCAGGTTCAGGCCCTGCAACAGGGGCTGCCAGGCGTCGGGGCGCGCGCCGAATATGTCCTCGGGCGCGAGCATTTCGAATGTGGAGGAGATCAGCCCGTCCTCGGCCAGGCTCAGTTGGGAGACCGCGTTGACGTTCCAGTAGACGCTGGCGGTGCGGCCGTGCCTAGAGAGCGGGCGCAGCACCTCCTGGCGAGAACCTTGGTAGTTGTTGTTCTCCACGACGATGACGGCAGGTCCTGACCGGGAGACCAGGATGAGATCCCCGTCGTAGTGCTCGCGCAGTTCCTCCAGTCGCAGGGGGCGGCACTGCTCGGGGTTGCCGCCGAAGAGCCGGATGACAGCGTCCTCGTCACCGCCGTGCACGGCCGTGAACGTGGCTGCCTGCTCAAGCCCTAAATCGGCGAGGAGGCCCTGAAGGTGCTGGGGTGAGGTCATGTGGGGATTCTCGTCTGCGCCACTGACAGTCGGGGCCCGGTCCCATCGAGCGCGCGGTCGCGACCTCGACAGGAAGGTAGCGGGGGCACTCCTCAGATGCCGTCTCCAACCTATGACCGGAGGTTCCGAGACGGTGTCTGAAATCTGTCCCACTTTGGCTCGACTGCCCGGCCCGGCCGCAGGACAGGGCTGGCCACCGGCTCGGCGAGTGTCGGCTGCGGCAGCATCCACGTCACTTCCCGATGCCTTCCACCCACCTCTTGACGGCGACCGCGAATCGGGCGGATGGGAGACCATTCGTGGCAAGTCGTACCCGGTCGGAGTCTGGCAGGGCTCTCTACTGGCGCTTTGCCGCGCGCCCTGAGGTGCGTAGTCGAATCCGCGCAAGGCCGACGGTGACCATCAAGAAGCCCGGAACCAAAGGCCATGCGCAGACATGACATCCATCGAAGATGGACAGGCCCCGTAGCACGCCTATGGCGCAGGTCGGTGGTTCTCTGCCCGGTCAGCAGGTCCACCAGGTCCACCAGGTCCACCAGGGCCGCCCGGGACGTCCGGTCCTGGTCATTGTCAGACCGCCGCCCCGGACGAGACCGCCGCCCCGGACCAGGCCGTCACAGCGGATCAGCGGAGCCCATTGCCGCGGGAAGCGGGGCCGACGCCGGACGGCGGCCGCCGGTTCGCCTGGTTCCACGAGCTCGGCCCTGACGGGCGGCGTGCGTTCTTCGGCGCGTACGGCGGCTACGGCCTGGACTCGTACGACTTCTACGTGCTGCCACTGAGTCTGGCCGCCATCGGCGTCTACTTCGGGCTCGACAATGGCCAGACGGGCCTGTTGGCCACGGTGACTCTGCTGATGTCTGCCGTGGGCGGGGCGCTGGCCGGAGTGCTCGCCGACCGGGTCGGCCGGGTACGCGCGCTGATGTGGACGGTGAGTGTGTACGCCGTGTTCACGGTCGCCTGTGGTTTCGCGCCCAACTTCGGCACCCTGCTGGTCTTCCGGGCCTTGCAGGGGGTCGGGTTCGGCGGGGAGTGGGCGGTCGGCGCGGTCCTGGTGGCCGAGTACGCCGCGAGTCGTTGCGGAGGCTTGTGCGGGTTGCTACCGGGTGACCGCGTCGCCGATCGCTCCTGCGGTGGCATCGCGCACGACCCGCGCCATGCGTCGGACCACGTTGCCTTCGCGATCCTCGGGAATGACACCGCGCAGCGCGGCTGCGCCGAGCTCCTCGTTGAAGACCCGGAAGGCGGCGGAGGCCGCCGCCCCGTACAGCCGCATCGCGAACTCGTCGGCCGGGCGCCCGAGACGCTTGGCGATGATGGCGGTCATTTCGCGCTCCACCTGGTCACAGGCCATGAGCCAGGCTGTCCGGATCGGCGGCTCGTGGTCCGCAAGGCGGATCATCTTGATCGCGAGCAAGGTGTCGGCTTGCTCCCCGGCATCGGCGGCGTTGTGGTGCCGGGCGACCTCGGCCGCGAGGTGATCCTCGAGGGAGAGGTTCGCGGGCCAGTCGCGCAGTGTGCGCATCTCCCATTCCACGCCCTGCGTCACGATGGGTTCGGCGCAGCTTTCCTTGCTGCGGAAGTGGCGCCAGATGGTGCGGGTGGACAGGCCGACCGCGTCGGCGATCTGGTCACCACTGGTGGCGTCCACGCCCTGGGCCCAGAACAGGCGGGACGCTTCCCGGGAGATCTCCAGGCGCAGCCGGTGGCGCCGCCGCTCACTCATCCCTCTGCTAGAAGGGCTCGTGAGCGTTTCCATTCGGATCACCCCGTCACAGCGCATTCATAAATGTCATCGAGTGTCACGGCGGCATTAAGGGGCCAGACTGGCAAGCATCCGCATCGTCATTCCACGTCGGCGACCGGATCCCCCACGGCCCCTCCCGTGGCCCTGCGGACGGCGCGCGCCAAGCGTTCCGAGGCGTCGGCGAACTGTGCGGGGTCGGCGCCGTCGAGAAGAGCGGCGCCGATGTCCTCGTTGAGGACCCGGATGGCGGCCGAGGCCGCCGCGGCATGCAGGCGCACGTCGAGGTCGTCGGCCGGGCGCCCGAGACGCTTCGCGATGATCTCGGCCATCTCGCGCTCTACCAGGTCACAGGCCATCAGCCAGGCGGTACGCAGGGCCGGTTCCGTGTCGGCGAGGCGGATCATCCGCATCGCGAGCGCATTGTCGGCCAGCTCGACCGCACTGGCCTCACGACGGAACCGGCTCGCCTCCGTGCTGAAGCGCTCTTCGAGGGAGAGGTTCGCGGGCCAGTCGCGCAGTGTGCGCATCTCCCATTCCACGCCCTGCGTCACGATGGGTTCGGCGCAGCTTTCCTTGCTGCGGAAGTGGCGCCAGATGGTGCGGGTGGACAGGCCGACCGCGTCGGCGATCTGGTCACCACTGGTGGCGTCCACGCCCTGGGCCCAGAACAGGCGGGACGCTTCCCGGGAGATCTCCAGGCGCAGCCGGTGGCGCCGCTGCTCGCTCATTCCGTTTCCGCCACGTTTGGCCGTCGCCATGTCGGTCACCTCCGCTCGTTCCAGTGTCAGCCCGTCAGTGTCATAATGACATTAAGTGACGCCCGTTTCCAGCTCGGCGCGGCTGCCAGGGAGCGAGGTCAGCCAGGTGCTCGGCTCGCGGGTGCCATCGAGCGGCCTGCGGCTCTGGCCGAGTGTTCATGTTCCGGAGTCCGCGCCGTTTCCCGACCCGGCGCAGGCTTCGGCCAGCACGACGGCGATGTCCCCGACCAGACCGGCAACGGGATCGTGGGTGAGCTCCGTCATCCGCAGCCGCCCGCCGACGGTGACGACGCCGAGCACGTGCTCCCCGCGCAGCTGGGTGATCTGCCCTGGGCCCCACAGGGCGGTGAGCGTCTCCGTGCTTTGGCGCCACGGTTCTGCCACACCGAGGTTGGTGATCTGGATGTCGGCGGCGGTGGCAGCACCCATCATCGCCTCGGCCTCTTCCGCGCTCGTGGGGGCGTGTTCCGCGAGTGCCGCACCGGCGGCCTTGAGGGCACCCGGAGTGCGCTGGCGTGCCAGAGACTCGCGGGTGCCGCGGGCCAGCTTCCAGAAGTCGTCGGCCTCGTGTGCCTCGCTCGCGGTCCGGGCCCCGGCGAAGCGGTTCACCACCTCGTCGGGCAGGCCGCAGGCCCGGCGCAGGTCCATCGGGGTCAGTACCCGTACGAAGTCCCGTCCGCGCCGGTGGAATACCACCGCGGCGGCGGCGCAGAGCGCGGCGTGTACCGACGTGCTCTCCTGGCGGCAACGGTGGACGAGCCGGGAGGTCAGCTCCTGGTCGAGCGCCAGAGCCTGCAGGTGCGGCACCTGCCCGGAGAACGGCGCGAGTTCGCCGCCCCCGCTCATGCGTGGATCGTCCGCCGACGGCGATGCGGTGTCCGTGGCGCCCGAGGTGTCCGTGGTCTCCGGTGCCGTGATCTGGCGGGCCAGCAGGTCTTCCAGCGCCTCGGGGACACGGCCGGGGGCCGGTTCCGCGCCGTCCAGGATCGCCACCAGGTCCAGCAGCGCCCGCAGCCCGCCGACCCCGTCGGTGACCTGGTGGGCGAACGTGAGCACGATGTCGCACCGCCGACCCCCAGGCAGCAGGACGGCGCGCACCCAAGGACCGCCCGGTGCCGGGGAGATGGGGCGGGTCTGCTCGGCCGCCACGACCGCTTGCCAGGGCGTGCCCTCGGCGAGGGTCGTCACCGGGATCGCGGCGCTGGTCGCCCGGTAGACGGCCGCGGGTGCCGTGCGGTCCACCGTCACCCCGAGCATCGGGTGCCGACGCCGCAGCTTCACCAGCGCGACGGCCAGCTCGGCCTCCGTTATGTGCCGGTCCATCTCGGCGACCAGGGAGAACTGGAGAGGATTGCGGCGCATGTAGAAGTCAATCGTGCGCTCGAATGCTCCCAGCGGCCGGACTACTTCTCCTTGGCCCGTTGTCGCCATGCCATTCCTTCTTTCCGGGGGAGGAGGGGGAGAGCGGGCATCGTCGGCGGCGGGCCGTGGTCCCTCCCGCTCGGGAGGGGAACCGTCCGCCGCCCGGTGGCACGTACGTGCCCGGGGATACGTTCGGGCCCTGCCCGTCGGGCGGCCGGCGCCTGCTGGGGGAGGGTCAACCGCGCTTGGCGGGCAACAGACCGAGTGCCTTCAGCCGCTTGTTCGAGCTCCGGGCGGCCCAGGCGACCACCAGGAGGGCCAGGGCGAGCAGCGGGAAGCCCATGGCGATCTTGGCAACACCCAGCGATCCGACCTGGTCGGTCGCGTAGAAGTACTGCTGGACGGCGAACCGGGCGCCGAAGACGGCGGCGAGCACCAGGGTGGCGATGTCGTAGTAGAGCCGCGAGCGCTTGTCCGCACGCCAGACGTTGCCCTTGCCGGTGGCCGCGTTCCAGATCACACCGGCCAGCGGCCACCGCACCAGGACGGAGGCGAGGAAGAGGACGGCGCCGGCCAGGCTCGCCCAGATGCCGATGAGGAAGTAGTCCTTGGCGGAGCCGGTGAACCAGACGATGCCCGCGGCGATCACGACGCCGAACACGCCGCCGACCGCGGGCTGCACCGACTCCTTGCGCACCAGCCGCCCCACGCCGATGGCCATCGCGACGGCGAGGGCGGCGACGATCGCCACCCGCATTCCGCCGACGCTGTTGGCGACGACGAATGCCAGCGCGGGCAGCGCCGAGTAGATGACTCCTTGAGTCCCTCCCGCCTGGTCCAGGACCGAGGAGCGCTGCTGGGATGCCGTCTGCTCCGCCGGTGCGTCGGACTCTGTATCCAGGAAGCTCTTGGTCTTCATGGTGGTCAGTTCTCCCGAGTTCGTCTGGGGGGGCAAGTGCGATGCCAGTACGTCACTAAGTGATACTGTGGCATTAAGTGACAAGGTTGGCTACCCGTATCGATGTGATGCACGTCACGTCCTAGCCGTCGCTCGGCCGACTGCCCTCGGTGGGGCGCTTGCGCCTCTGCTCCGGGGTGTGGATCTCGCTCGCGGCGCATGTATGGCGGTCGGGAAGTTTCCAGGGAGTGCTTGCGGTGATTGTCACTTAGTGACACCGTCATTAAGTGACAAGTTGGCCTTTCGGCCCCGCCTCCTTGCGCCATCGGGCGCCCCACCGCAGGAAGGACCGCCATGGCACAGCGGGAGACCATCTCCGTCGAGGAGTTCTTCGGACCGCCGCCCCGTGCGAAGGTCACCCTCTCGCCGGACGGCAGTCAGTTGGCGTACCTGGCGCCCTGGAAGAACCGCTTGAACGTCTGGATCGAGAGTGTCGATGCACCGGGCGACGCGCAGTGCGTGAGTACCGAGGACCGCGGAGTGGTGAGCTACCACTGGACCCGTGACCCGCGGTGGCTGCTGTACACCCGTGACCAGGGCGGCGACGAGAACCTGCACCTCTACCGCGTCGACCTGGCGGACGCGGACGCCCCCGCGGTGAACCTCACGCCCTACCCCGGGGTACGGACCATGGGCCTGGACCTGCCGGCCGGGAAGCCCGGCACGGTGATCACCCAGCTGAACCTGCGCGACAGGGCCGAGTTCGACCTGGTCGAACTGGACATCGCCACCGGCACCCTCACGACCCTCGCCCAGATGCCCGGCAGCAATGTCGAGGGCTGGCTGTACGGCGAGCGCGAACTGTTCGCGCTGGCGACGACGGCCGGCGGCGACATCGAGCTGTCACGGCGGGACGGCGCGACGGGCGCGCTGGACCCAGTGGCGCTGTTCGACGGCGGCGACGCTCCCCTGGGGGTCTACCCCATGGAGGTCACCCCGGACGGCACCGGGGTGTGGGTGGGTTCGCACCGCGGGAGCGACCGGCTCCGCCTGGCCCGGCTCGACCTGGCCACCGGCCAGGAGGAAGAGGTTGACTCCCACCCGCGGTACGACCTGGACACCCGCGCACGAGTCTTCCCCGCCCTGCCCTCCCCACTGATCCGCAGCCGACGCTCGGGTGAGCTGCTCGGGGTCCGTTACCTCGGGGAGCGACAGGTGATCCATGCTCTGGACCCGCACTTCGCCGCTGTACTGGAGAACCTGGAGAAGCTGTCCGACGGCGATCTCGCCGGTCTTTCCAGCGACGAGAGCGGACAGCGGTGGGTGGCCGGCTTCACCCACGACCGCGCCCCCGGGGCCACCTACCTCTACGACCACACCACGGGAGAGAGCCGCCTGCTCCACCGGGCGAAGCCGGACCTCGACCCCGGGTCGCTCGCCCCGATGCGACCGGTGACGATCACCTCCCGCGACGGCCTGACGCTTCCCTCGTACCTGACGCTGCCGGTCGGCATCCAGCCGTCCCGGCTGCCGCTGGTGCTGTTCGTCCACGGCGGCCCCTGGACCCGGGACAGCTGGGGCTTCAACCCCGCCGCGCAGCTCTTCGCCAACCGCGGCTGTGCGGTCCTTCAGGTCAACTTCCGGGGCTCCACCGGGTACGGCAAGGCGTTCACCAGGGCCGGTATCGGGGAGTTCGCGGGCAAGATGCACGACGATCTCATCGACGGCGTGCGGTGGGCGGTCGAGCAGGGGTACGCCGACCCGGACCGCGTGGCGATCATGGGTGGCTCCTACGGCGGGTACGCGTCACTGGTCGGCGTCACCTTCACCCCGGACGTCTTCGCCGCCGCCGTTGACGTAGTCGGCGTCTCGGACCTGGCCAACTTCATGCGCAGCCAGCCCGACTTCGTCAAACCGATGCTCGTCTACAACTGGTACACCTACGTCGGCGACCCGGCCGACCCGGAGCAGGAGGCCGACATGCTGGCCCGCTCCCCGATCAGCCGCGTCGACCGGATCCGCACCCCGCTGATGGTGGTGCACGGCGCCAACGACGCCCGTGTCGTCCTCGCCGAATCCGACCGGCTCGTCGAGGCCCTGCGCGCACGAAGCGTCCCCGTCGAGTACATCGTCATGGAGGACGAGGGCCACGCCATCGAGAACCCGGAGAACGTGATCGCCCTCTACACCGCGGCGGAACGCTTCTTGGCCGAACACCTGGGCTTCGAGGCCCACAAGGCATGAGAACGCTCGCCCCTCCTCCCTGCGCCATCTGAAACCCCCGCCCCCTTCGCATGGGAGACGACATGCCCCAGACACTGCCGCAACGTCTGTATCTGCTCTGCTACACCGTGGACCAGGGCAAGTTCCAGCTCGACAACTTGCAGGGCCGCGGCCAGTTGCTGCGTGCCGGCGCCCTGACCGAGCTGGCACGCGACGGACTGCTCGACGCCACGGGAGGCAAGGTCATCCGGAGGCCCGGGAAGGCGCCGGAGGACTCCTTCACCGCCGCGGTGTGGTGCGATCTGCCCGACAACAAGCCAAAGGGCTGGCTCCAGTTCCTACACAACAAGGCCCACACCGCCGAGACGCCCGTCCGCGACCAGCTCGCCGCCACGGGAGAGGTCACCGTCTCCCGCGGCAAGGTGATGGGACTCATCCCGACCGACCGCGTCACCGTCACCCACACGCAGGAGGTGCGCGCCCTCCAGGAGCGCGTACGCGACACGGTGCTCAGCGAGGCCGACCCGGCGACGGTCCCGCTGGATGAGCTGGCCATGGCCGTGCTCGCCACCGAGCTCGAAGTGACCTGCGTATGGAGCCGAGGAGACCGCCGCACCCACAACCAGGCGCTCAAAGCGCTCGCCGCGCGGTTCGACGAGATCGTTCCCGGCTTGCGCAAGGCGCTGCGCGACTCGTACCTGTCGAGCCGGGCCGTCGGCGGCGGCTGGAGCGCCTGAGCACAAGGCTGACAGGCAGACACGCCGATTCGGTGGATCACGCCGCGAGATCACTTGCGATCTGGGTCGAGCCACGGGGCGGGGAGTGCTGAATGGATCCCGCGGAGCTGCTCACGATCGCCCGGAGCCGGACTGGTCGCAGACGGCGGCCAAAGGACCTGCAAAGGTTGCCTTGTTGCAGTCCACGCCTCAAGAGCAGGTGGCCGAGCACGCCGTGCAGAGGGCGGACGGATGACTCTCCAGCTTCCCAACCCGAGGCAGTGCCAGGGGGCATGCGTCCCGAGCGGATACACCGACCCGGCAGATATATGAGCGTCTCCGTGCGCGGGGCCCCTGAGGGAAAGCCGCTGCCGGTCAGGTCGGGGGTACTTCGCGTCATGCGCAGGCGTCGTGGGTGGTGGCGTATCAGGGGAAGTGTGATGTTGCGCAGATGAGGTCCCGAATCGGCCGATGAAGGGCTGGTCGCAGACCAGACGCAGTCCGCGGCCGGCCTGTTCGCAGTGCTTCTGCGCGCACTCAGGTTCCGGATCGCCCGGCAGCCGCCCGCTGCTCGCCCGTCAGCCGACGTGGACGCGGGGGCGGCGGTCGGGGTCGGTTTCGTGTTTGCGAAGGATTTCGCGTGTGACGGGGGCGGTGTCGCCGCGGCCGAGGAGGAAGTAGCGGAACATGTGCTTCAGAGGGCTGCCTTCGGCCCAGGCGAAGTAGCAGTGCGGTTGGACACCCGTGGTGTCGCGCAGGATCCGGTAGCCGTCGACGCCATGGACGGAAAGGGTTTCGCTGAAGTCGGAGGGACCGGGCTGTTGCCGCGCTGCTCGCGCTCCTAAGGCACGCGACAACCACGAGTAGAGCCGCGCCTGATCAGCATGGCAGCACGCACTGACACCCTGGCATTGCAGCGGATATGCGCTTGCGAATCACCGATCGCTGACTGAATATCGCCGGTGCGTGGCTGGCAGGGACTTCGAAGGCCCGGGAGCGCCGCGTGAGAAATCCGGCAACGGCGCTTGCTCAGTCGCTGCTGCCGCCGTGTTCGTCGATCCAGACTTGGGGAATGAGGGCCTCGCCGTCGCGCCGCTTGTAGCGGACGCAGTTCTGGAACCACTCCCCGGGGAGGTTGGCGTGGTCACTGACGATGATCTGGAAGCCGCCTCGCAGGTCGGTGACGACGTCCCGCATCAGCTCGAACAGGCGCAGTACCGCTTCTCGGTCGACTGAGGAGTTCGGGATCTCAAACCCTCACTCAGGTGCCGATCCGAGAATTCAGGCCGTCGAGGACCCGTTCAAGCCCGTAAGCGAAGTCGTCGTCGCGGATCTGCTGCGGGGGCAGGTCCTGCTGGGCAGAGCTTCCCTCTCGTAGCCGCTGGTATTGGTGCGAGGCGTCGTCGAAGGCAGGCCGCAGGCCCGCCACCCACTCCTGTTCGGTCCTGCCGCTGCGGGCGATCAACGAAAGGTACGCGGCCTCGGAGGCGGCGATACCGATGACGTATGCCGTAAGCGTCCCCATCGCCCGGTCCCTCTCGTCCGCCGGGAAGCCCGCCACTTCGAACTGCGCGAGCAGGCCCGCCGCCATCCGCATGGCGTTGGGGCCGATATGGACGAGACCGACCTGGCCGAGCTCGGCCGCGAGCCAGCGGTGTCGCAGACTCATCGCACGAAGTTCCGTGGCGATGCAAGTGACGTCCGCACGCCACTGGCCACGTTCGGCACTTACCGGCATGTGCAGCTCTCCGAAGACGTCGTCCACGGCCAACTGGATCAGCTCGTCCTTGTTGGCCACGTGTCGGTAGAGCGAGGTAGCCGCGGCCTTCAAGCGGGTGCCGAGCTTACGCATGCTGAGCGCCTCGATGCCCTCCGCGTCCAGCAACTCAATCGCTGCGGCGACGATCTGCTCGCGGGTCAGCTGCTCCCGTTGCCGGGGCTGCGGACGGGTCCACACCGATGCGATCGGCTTCTCTTCGGCTGACATACGCCCCTCACCCTTACTCGCTCCACCTTCTTGCCTCACCATAGCGGACAGCGTGCGCATCTTGCGTACGCTGTTCCCGAGTGCGTACAGTGTTCGCAGCAAGGAACGCCGTACGCAACAGTCGGGGGTCTCAAGATGTCGAACGTCGTGAACTGGGATGAACAGGGCAACTGGGGGAGCAAGGGCGCCTGGGGAGCGCGGGACTCGGCGGGCCAGAAATTGGACATTGCCCACTGGCAGGCCCGTCTGGACACCTTGCGTGCCGAGCATCACGTCCCCGCCGCGTCACTGGCGGTTCTCGTCGACCGGACCATCCACGAGCTGGCCAGTGGCGTGCTGCATCGCGGCACGGGAGTGGAGGCGACGACCGATTCGGTCTTCCAGATGGGCTCCATCGCCAAGATCTACACAGCCTCTCTGATCATGCGGCTCGCCGAATCAGGTGAACTGGACCTGGACGCACCGGTCGTGGAGGTCCTGCCGGAGTTCTCCGCCGCCGACCCCGACGCGACCAAGGTGATCACCACGCGCCAGCTGCTCAGCCACACCAGTGGCCTCACCTGCGACTTCACCCATGACAGCGGACGCGGCGACGACTGCCTCGCCAAGTACGTCGAGGCTGCGAGGGACGTGGCGCTCGACTGCCCGCCCGGCACCGCGCTCTCGTACAGCAGCGTCGGGTACAACGTCCTCGGCCGGATTATCGAAGTCGTGACCGGCAAGGTGTGGGACAAGGCACTGGAGGACCTGCTCCTCACTCCGCTCAGCCTCACGCACACCATGACGCTGCCCGAACAAGCGCTGCGGTTCCGTGCGGCGATGGGGCACCTGGGTGAGGCGGGCCAGGATCCGGACCCCGCGCCGGCCTGGGACCTGATGCCGCGCTCGGCAGGACCTTACGGCAGGGTCATCGCCACAGCCGGGGACGTCGTCCGGCTCGCACAGATGCACCTCAACGGCGGCCTCGCGCAGGACGGCACGCGCGTGCTGTCCGAGGAAACCGTCGCGCTGATGCAACAGCGCGTGGTTGAGTCACCCGACAAGTGGACGGTCAGCGCCGACGGCTGGGGGTTGGGCTGGACCCTGTACGACTGGGACGGCGTCCAGGGATACGGCCACGACGGCGCATCGATCGGACAGTACGGCTACCTGCGCGTGGTCCCCTCGGCGGGCGTCGCGGTCGCCCTGCTTACCAATGGCGGTGGGGCGCGCGAGCTGTATGCGGCCCTTTACCGGGAACTGCTCGCCGACCTGGCCGGCGTGACGATGCCTGCGCCCTTCGCCCCTCCGGCCGAGCCGCCGGTGGTTGACCTCGCACCGCTCCTCGGCACGTACAGGCGCGAGGGTGTGGTCATCACTGTGACCGAACGGGACGGTGCGGGACACGCGGTGTACGAGTTCGTCGACGGAATGAAGGACTTCTCCGAGCCCTTGGAAATCGATCTGCTACCGGTGACGGAGTCGGTGTTCGCCGGCACGGGAGTGGGTGCCGCATTCAGCGAGGATTACATGCCCGTGGTCTTCTCCGCCCTGCAGGACGGCACAGGCTGCGTCTACGTCGGTATGCGCTGTGGCCCCAAGATCGCCTAATTCCGACTGCACCGCGTAGAACCGGACTTGTTCTTCGGCTTCGATCGACTGAATCTGCTGGTATCCGGCAATCAGAAGTTGCGTGATAGGTGCCGCAAGGGTCGACCATGCCCGCGAGACGAGGAGCCGGTGCGCCAGCCGGGAGGACGCCGCTACAGAGCACCCGGTGCGCGAGGACGACCAGCGAGCGCACCGCCTCCAGCAGTCGGACCCGCACCACGGGCAGGAGTGCGATGCGAGTGTGTCGGCGCCTGCCCGTGCGGGTCTTCTGCGGCTTCACCGGTCACTTCTGGGATGCCGGGACGAGAGCGGGGGCGGCCTTGAAGGAGATGGCCTCCATGAGCGGCTTGCGCTTGGTGTTATGGAAGGCCGCGATGCGCCACTGGCCGTCCGGCTCCCGGACCAGGGTGTAGGTCTGGACCTTGGTCAGCTTCTTTGGCCTGCTGCCCTTGTAGCTGTCACCGCGGCCGGTGACCACGGCGGTGCTTGGACCGTAGAAGCGGACGTCCAGGATCTCGTCGGCGAGCTGGGTGCCCTTGAGGAATTTCGCGAACAGCGTCCGGTGGCTGTCAACGATGTCGCGGCGGCCCTGGTAGTACGTGCCGACGAAGGTGACGTAGGTGGCGTTCTGCGTGAACTGCGCTCCGTACGCGTCGGCGTCGTGGCGTCGCCAGGCGTCGATGAGGGAGGCGATCACCGTGGTCACGGCATTCCGGTCGTCCGTAGTGGGCATGGCGTCCTCCAGGTAGCTACACTGATGCAGATACTGCATATAAACATTATCTGCACGTGTGCAGCTATCTAGCAAGGGACCAGGGACATGGCAGACCCGACGCCGGTAGATGAGCACTTGGTCTTCCGTCAGTACCTCGACGCTGTGGGACTCCATGGCATGGCCGGTGCGGAAGCGGTGGGGCTCGGCGCCTCCGAGTGGTATGCGCTCAGCCAGATCGCTTTGGAAGGCACGCTCACCTCGGGAGAACTGGCCGCGTGTACCGGTCTCACCACCGGGGCGACAACCCGCCTGATCGACCGCCTGGAGCGAGCCGGATTCGTCCGCCGGGCTGCCGATCCGGATGATCGACGCAAGGTCGTCGTCGAGCCGGTGGCCGACTCCCTTGACCAGATTGAGAAGGTGGTCGGGCCTGCCCGGCGTCAGATCGCCGAGGTTCTCAGTCGATACACGCCGGACCAACGCGCTGTTCTCTTCGACTACTTCGCTCACGCCGCCCCTGCTTTCCGTGCGGCCACCGAGGAGATCCGGGACGCAGCAGCACCCGGTCGTCAGCGCAAGGGAGGCGCGGCGGCTCGCCGTTCGTGAGGGTGGCGGGCCGCCGAGTCGGAACCGGCAGATGTCAGCTGGACTTGGCGGTCGCTTCGGCTCGGGCGCGGGTAGGAGCGTTTCTCATGCCTGGGCCTTTGCCGTGGAGCTGCCGCCTCGGGCCGGTGCAGGATCGTGGATGCTGTCGAGTAGTTCCCCAAAGGTGAATTCTTCGTCGGTGGGGCCGTTGTCGAGGGCCTCGAACAGGGCCTTCCAGCGTTTGGATTGGCTGCCGCAGTGTGCGAGCAGGTGCGGGAGGGCGAGGGCAGGTTCGTTGCGGGTGAGTAGCTCGTAGGCGGGCAGCTGGCGCAGGTGGTGCAGGGTGTGGTGGCGGGAGTCGAGGACGGCGCTGTAGACGTCGCGGCGCGACCAGAACCCTTCGGATTCAGGGGCGTCCAGCCAGGACTGCAGCACGGCGGCCGGGTCGGGGTGGCGGTCGAGTTCCTCGTCGGTGAGCAGCCGCAGTACGGCCTCGTTGTCGTCGGCCGGGGCGAGGGCGGCCGCGGCCGTGTGCAGCCAGTCGGGGATGTCGTTTTGGTGGGCGATCCAGGCGAGTTCGAGCGGGTGCAGCGCGGGGAGCGTGTCGGTGACCGCGGTGCCTGGGGTGTGCGGGTTAGCGGCGAGTTCGGTCAGCGCGGCGACCCGCCGGTGCTGGTAGTGGTGCTCCAGGAGGCGGACCGGACTGAGCAGGTCGGTGCCGGCGGTGATGCGGGCCAGGCGAGGGCCGGGCGGGGTGGAGACGACGGCGGGTTGTTCCAGGGTGGCGAGCAGGGCGCAGGCCTTGGCCAGGTGGGCGGGGTTGGTGCTGAGGAGGGCCAAGTCCTCGGCGATGGCGACGGCCCGGTGCTCGCGGTCGTCGTTGCGGAGTGGGGAGAGCAGGTGGCCGCGGCGGACGCATGTGTCGGTGGTCGCCTGTAGCTGGGTGGCCGCCATGTCGAGGAGGCGTGGGTTGCAGCGGACCCGGTCGGCGATCTGGTGGAGCCGGTGGCGAGCGGACACACTCGGCTTGGGCAGGTCGGCCATCTCCGGCAGGCACAGGGCGGGCAGGCAGGCACGCAGCAGGGCGAGGTCGAGCGCCGGCTTCGGCTCTGGCTGTTCGCCCGGGCCATCGTCCGTGTCCTGGATGAGAGAGGAGCCGCTGGACGCGATCATGCGGTTGCGGCGGGCTTCTGCTTCAGCCTGGTCCAGCAAGAGGTGCTGGATGGCTGAACCGAGGGTGGGGTGTTCGACCAGGTCGTGCCAGCGGTCGGGGCAGGTCGCGAGGATCCGCCAGGGGGCACCTTCGCCGAACACGTTGGGCAGGCCCAGGTCGGCACGCTGCGCGACCTTCCACCCCTCGTGGTGAGGGTCTGCCAGTAGCCGGGCGAGCGGGGTGAGAGCGTGCTCCAGGACTGCGTCGAAGAGCACCGGGGGTAGGGGAGGGGCAGGTTCGGTATCCGGCCGGTGCGGGTAGCGGTTGGGGTCCCAGTGGGTGACTACGTTCTCGAGGTCGGTGTCGTGCATGCCGGGCAGCAGGCCGATCGCGGCTTCGACCTGGTCGGGGTGGCGGGCCAGACCGATGACCAGGCCGGGCGTCGGGCGGTGGGTGCGCAGGATCGCCGGCAGGTCGGCGGCCACCACGATGCCCTGGGCGGCGAGTTCAGCGAGCTGCTGGTGATCGGCTTGCTGAAGGAGCTGGCGGCGCAGTCCGGGGCGGGTGACGCGGCGGAGCAGGGCGGGCAGTGCGTCCGCGAGGGCCTTGGTGCGGCGCTCCTCACCTTGCCTGTCGACGCCGTAGGGGGCGAGGGAGGTCGAGCACAGTGCCTCGGTCACCGTGGGCAGCGCCTCGTCCGGCAGCGCATCGTTCGTGGCGAGCTGCTGCCATATCCAGTACGTCCCGGCGTTCACCATGCTTCGGCCCTCCCGACGCGTTGACGCGGTGTGACCAGGCGGTCACCGTCGTTCCTGGTGTGACCGTACGCGCGGCGGCTGCCCACTGGCCCCGGGTTGGCTAAATGTGCGAGGGCCAGCTTGGTAGCGGGCAGGCGGGACTGAATCCAAGATCGCCCCCCGTCAACAGGGTGCCGGCAGGAAGACTGTGCCCGAGACCGGATACCCGGGGCGGCCGCGCCCCCGGGCACTTGTGTCGGGCGGGGCGACGTCACCTGCGCCAGCGGCGGCGAGCGGTCAGGTAATACGTGTCGGCGGCTGCATCGAGGGCGGCGTCGCAACACCGTCGAACGGGCCATCAACCGCCTGAACGGCTTCCGCGGCGTTGCCACACGCTACGAAAAACGGGCCTACAGCTACCTCGGCACCGTCACCCTCGCAGCCCTCATCATCTGGCTCCGCACATGTTCCGAGAAACAGCGCCTAAAGGCCTCCCGTAATTGATCTTAGGGTCGGGCGTACGTAGCTGAACGCTGTGCGATCCGTTGGCCTATCAGGCGAGGTTGAGGTTGTACAGGCGGGCGATGTCGAGCATGGCGTGGTGCACACCGTCGCCCTCGAGACGGCATTCGCGCAGGATCTTCCAGCTCTTCATGCGGGCGAAGGTGTGCTCGACGCGGGCGCGAACCCGTTTGTGCGAGCGGTTATGTTGCTCCTTCCAGCCAGGTAGTTCGCTCGTGCCGGCGGCCCGGCGGCCCGGCGGTGTGGGATGAGTAGGCCGGTGCCCTGGTAGCCGCCGTCCGCGATGGTCATGGTGGTGCCGACCGCGGCCTTGGCGCCGGATTCCTCCCAGCCGCGTGAGTCGTGGCGGTTTCCTGGCAAAGGCTGGCCGAATACGACGATCAGCCGGGTATCGGCGTCGATGACGACCTGGTGGGCGGTGGAGTACCTGTAGTTCTTCGACTGCTGGAGATACCTAAGAGCGGGGCAAGTGGCCTCATCGTCAAGTTCGTTCGCCCGTAGGCCGTGACCAGCAAGACCGGTCCTCCGGCGACATGCTCCACGGCCGTCCGCGTGGTCGCTCGCCTGCGGTGTCGCGGCGTAACTGGGTCACCAACTTGCCGAACACACGCGGACTGAGCCCGGTGAAAGGGGCTATCCAAGACCTCTCCGACGCCATGATCACACCAGCCATGCGTGAGATCATTTCAGTTGCCGAGGGCCCTCCTCACGACTGATCCTGGGCACCAGGCAAGCAAGGGGGATGGGATGGGACTCATGCTCTTCCCAGGAGACGATGACGTGACGAGCCCTGACGTCTCCTGGTCCTACACCGGCTTCAGCCTGTTCAGGCAGTGGCTGGCCCAGGTCGCGGGATTCGCGCTCGCGGAGATGAACGGCTTCGGCGGAGACCGCTCGTGGAGCAGCGTGTCCACCACACTGGCACCGCTACTCGACCACCCAGATGACGACGGTCCCGACCTCACTCCCGCTCAATGCGCAGCCGTGCTGCCGCGGTTGGAAGCAATTCTTGACCAACGGACGCTCAATGGTAGTGACCCAGTGCTCCAACGACGCATCGATGACCTCAGCCAGCTGGTCACCGTCATGAGGTTCTGCTTGGCCAAGGAAGTCAAGCTCATCTTCGGCTAACCACGGGACCGCAGAGCGCGCCATCGCCAACGGGGTGACCAGCAATTACGGGACAGCCTTGAGGTCCTCAAGCTCGTCGAGTCCGCCAGACCCGCTGGCGGCCGGTCAACGCACCCCGCTTCGTTGCCCTCTTGAGGGCTGGTGCCCGCTTCGAACGAGGTCGCCTCGTCGAAGGCCCGAGACCCTCGCAGCATGAACAACCACTCCTTCGCTGGCCTGCTGCGAAATCCGGTGGCGGGTCCAGCTGCCGGTGGTGAAGATCGCGGCATGAACACTTTCCTGAAGACCGATCGGGTCGTGCTGCGCGCGTTCACCGAGGCCGACGCCGACCAGCTGCTCGCACTGGACAACGACCCCGACGTCATGCGCTTCATCAACGGCGGCCGGCCCACCAGCCTCGAGGTAATCCAGGCACAGACCCTGCCCAGGCTCCTGCACGACTACCCGTGCTTCGGGACCCGCGGCTACTGGGCCGCGGAGGAGACGGACACCGGCCTCTTCCTGGGCTGGTTCGAACTCCGCCCCCTGGACGACTACAACCCCTCCGTGGCGGAACTCGGCTACCGGCTGAACAAGGCCGCCTGGGGCCGCGGCTACGCCACCGAGGGATCACGGGCCCTGATCCGCAAGGGTTTCACGGATCTTGGGGTGGAACGGGTGACCGCGAACACCATGACGGTCAACACGGGATCCCGGCGTGTGATGGAGAAGGCGGGCCTGTTGTTTCTCCGCCACTTCACCGGCCACTGGCCGGAGGCGATCGAAGGCTCCGAGCACGGAGAAGTCGAGTACGAACTCACCCGAACCAAGTGGGAGCAACACCCGTAGCAGCCCGCCGTCCGGCAGGACGTTCAGCGGTTCCGCCGCTCCACACAGGCAGTCTTGCCCTCAGACGATTCACAACTCTTGACATTTGCTCCTTGACGACAGTGCTGAAGGCCTGCGTGGGATGACCTGAACCGACGAGCGCCAATCATGGGAATCTTTTCCAACGTTGGACCGTTCACGTCGAGCCCGACGGTGCCCGCCCGCCACTTCAAGAACGTGGCCCACCGGCGAGTGCCTGGATGACAACGGCGTCGACCTGCAGCAGTCGGCGAGCTCTGGGGTCGTGGATGTTCACGAGAATTACGACCTGGGGAGCAATTGGGCTCGATGTCCCGGCGGCCGTGCTGGACGAGGTTCCTTTCCCTGAGCTTTATCGCTTCCTGGGTCGCGGCTTCGAGGCCGCCCGAATCAGCTGCAGCTGCCCGATCTCAGCGACGTTCTTCATCAACTCGGCGTTCAGCCAGGCGATCATGTGGCCGATGGTGTTGTCCGGCGGGGTCTGCCACGGCAGTGTGGAAGCGGCGTCCAGATCGGCGTCGGTGAGTTTGTCGAGGACCGCCAGCCACTGGGCACGCAGATCCTGTAGCCAGGCGACGGTCGCCGGTCCGTTGCCGGGCCAAGTGATGTCGGTACGCTCCCGGGGAGTACGTCCCTGCACGTGATCGATGGCAGTGCTCCACCACCAGCCGATGTGCCAGCTCACCCAGCCGATGGTGGGAACGGGAACGGGGTCGGGCTCGGTGTCGGCCCAGTCCGGCAGCCAGTTTCCAGCGGCGTCCGGGCGCACTGTCCAAGTCAGGTCAGTGGGCTCCCACAGGAAGTCCTCGGGCGCGAGCCGCTCCAGGTGATACGTGAACAGTGACCAGGTCATGTCGAACTGCCAGCGCAGTAGCTCACGGCGGGGATTGTTCATCGTTCGATCCTCGCATCCTGCCTTGGAGGGCAGCCACCACGTCGCCTGGTGTGGTGCATCAGGGTGTAGCGAGCAACAGGCCCTGCGTGGAATGAATTTTCGCGAGCGAATGCGAGCAGGTCAGGCCGTGCCAGAGGAAGGGCCGTACGGGTGAGAAGCCGTAGTCCTATCGATCGTGAGGGCGGTTCTGGTCGAACAGGTTGCCTGGGCAGGTGATTTCGGCCGGTTGGGCGCAGGAAGACAGGACCTCCGTTGCAGCACAAGGGTTGCCAAGCCAGCTCGTCTGCCCCGGAGGTCCTGTCGTCGCAGTTCTACTGCGAAGTTCATCGCCCCAGGTCAGGAAGGAACTTTCGCGTTTCTGCCCCATCAGCCGCAAACCAAATGAAACGGCGAGGCTAGGGGCTTCGTCGGCACGGTTCGCCATTTCCGTGGACGGACCCGTCGGTGTCCAAGTAACGTATGGCTCCGGACCACGCCGCGTGAGGCGAACGGAAGGAGGCGAGTGCCGTGCAGTTCTCAACCATCCAGCGCTCCCTTCCCGCTACCCCGGTGTGGCACCTCTGATCCGACCGGGAGCGCTCCTGCCGTACGCATCCCGGAGGAACCCATGACCGATACGGTCATCCGCGCGCTCGCCGAGAGCGACGCCCATCTGTTCGACGCACACCCCGACCCATTGAACGCCCGTGCCGCGCACCAGCGGACCACGCACCGCCCCCACTGGAAGCGGGTGGCCCTGCGCGACGGCGCCGTCGTCGCCCGCGGCGCCTGGTGGGGCGGTCCCGATGACGAGGAACCCATCAACCTCAACTGGTTCGACGTCGCCGAGGGCGAGGTCGAGGCGGGGGCCGAACTCCTGCGCTCCGCCCCGTGGCGGGTCGAACTCGAGCTCAACCTGCCCGGCGACTGGCGCGAGCACCCTGCCCTGGCCGCGGCCGCCGAGACTCGCTTCGCCGCCGCTCGGGCCGCCGGCTACGAGCTCCTGGTGGAACGCTTCCTGTACCGCTGGACCCCGGAACGCGGGTTGCCGGAGCGGCCCGGACGCCCCGTCTTCGGCCCCGAACCCGACGACGCGCTCTTCTTCGACGCGCTGCGCCGCATCCACGCGGCCACGCTGGACGCCCACGCGCTGAAGGCCATCGAGGAGGGCGGCCTCGACCAGGCCGCGCGGGAAGAACTGGAATTCTTCCACTGGTGCCCGTCCCCGCGGGAATGGTGGCAGCTCGCCCGCACCCCGGAAGGCGAACTGGCCGGCATCCACATCCCGGCGCACAACCCCTCCGGACCGACCATCGGTTTCATCGGCGTCCTGCCGGAGCATCGCGGCCATGGTTACGCATACGACCTCCTCGCCGAGTGCACCCACTTCCTGGTGGAACAGGGCGCGGAGGTCGTCACCGGCGCCACGGACCGGGGCAACTTCCCCATGGCCGCGAACTTCACCAAGGCTGGCTTCCCCGTGGTGCGCGAACGAATCAACTTCCACCCCCTTGCCCGGACCGCCTCCAGCGCCGCTGACATCACCGGCTGACACCAACAGCGGCGGTCGTAGGCGATCACTGGCGAACCTGCACGGCAGCCGTAGCCCTGTCGATCGTGAGGGCGGTTCTGTACGAACAGGTTGCCTGGGCAGGTGATTTCGGCCGGTTGGGCGCAGGAAGACAGGACCTCTGGTGCAGCACGAGGGTTGCGAAGCCAATTCGTCTGCCCCGGAGGTCCTGTTGTCGCCGTTCTACGCCGTGTCGCCGGTTGTCTTCAGCCCGCACCGTGGTCGAACACACCAACGCCGAGTACAAGCAGTGGCATCCGCTTCAGCGCTACACCGGAGGCCGCGAGGGCTACGAGCAGACCCACCTCGCCATCGCCGGCCTGGTCTTCGACCGCGTGGCCCGACGCGCGACCCGTCGCCTCACGAGCACCGAACTCGTGCCCGTTCGCGCCACGGCCTGCTGAATCACCCACCAGCCGAACCGCCAGACCAACACGACCCGTTCCCCGAGGTCGTTAGAGGGTGTCTGAAAAGCCTGTCAGCGGGTTGGTCTTGCGAGGCGGTGCACAAGGAGCATGGCCATGGTGAGGTAGATGGCGTTCTCCGAGCAGACTCGCAGGTATTCGTAGTCCTTCGACAGTCAGCGGCACCGTCCCAGCCAGGCAAACGTCCGCTCCACCACCCAACGCCGCGGGACCCCCGCGAAGAGGGGTACTGCCGGAGGCGGTGCTCCCACCCGAGCCCAGGTCGAGCGGAATCCTCTGCCGCCAGTAGTGGTAGACCGTCTGCCAGGGCGGCAGGTCATGCGGCAGCAGTCTCCAGGCACAGCCGGCCCGCAGCCAGTAAGCCAGCGAGTTGAGGATCTCCCGCCGTGTGTGTTTCGCCGGTCGACCACCGGGCTTGACCGCCGGAACCAGCGGGCACAGGATCTCCCACTCCGGATCGGAAAGATCCGTCGAGTAACGGGTACGTAGCCCGCACACCCCAGCCCCCGAAAGTGCGCCATCACCCCGCTACCAGGCAACTTCCCGCTGACAGGCTTCTCAGACGCCCTCTAGCGTCAGGACCTGCTACCGACTCGGCATGTCCACTGTGCTGCCTGACAGGGCCCGGTTCGGTGCGTCGAGGAATAGTCACCTGGTGGGCGATGACTTTGCTTGAGCGGGAGAGGCTCTCCTTCGAACACTCTTCCGGGCAAGCACGCGTTCCGGTCCAGGTGTAGTACAGAGCACGACTCGTGACAGGAGACCTGCCCATATGGCTGGTTCGGAACTGGCAGCAGATCGCAGTCCGGGGACCGAGGTCTGGCCACTGATCCGTACTGAGCGAGCGGCACTGGTAGCCGATCTTGCGGATTTGTCTGACGATCAGTGGGCGACCCCGTCACTGTGTGCCGGGTTGATGGTGCGTGAGGTGCTGGCGCACCTCACTGCGGGGGCGAGCCTCAATACTGTGCGCTGGCTGGCGTGATCCGCTGCCGATTCGACTTCGACAAACAGGTGGCGATGCGGCTGGCCGAACAGCTCGGTGAGACCCCGGCCGAGACACTTGAGCGGTTCCGGCGTGTTGTCCCCAGTACAGCCAAGCCTCCCCTGCCTGCCGTGGCCATGCTGGGCGAGACGATCGTGCATGCAGAGGGCATCCGGCGTCCGCTGGGCCTTCATCGCGACTACCCAACTGAGACCGTCACGCGGGTGGCTGAGTACTACCAGGGGGCGGATCGCCTCAGTCGTCCCGACGTCACAGAGGCCTGAGGGCCGCTGGTTCGGGCGCCGCCAATACGACGAGTGTCGTCGAGCGCGACTCTGCACTCCAGTGCGCCGCTATCGACGGCGCGCAGGGGGCCGGGCGGATGTGCGGGCAGGGAGCAATCGGCTGCTGTGGATGTTCGTGAAACGTTCACCCCTCGCTCATGGAGTTCGAATATCTAGCTGTTGGCCTGACGGAAATCTATGTCGGTCAGAGTAGACATTGGGTGGTGGTGTGGTTATGGTTTCTCTCGTAGCCAGGAAGACAGCAGGGCCCGGCAGGGATGAACTGCCGGGTAGTAGTACCCGCAAGTGCAGTACGCAGGACGGTGCGGTGGTGGAGTTCCGAAGCCAGAGCGGTTGCAGGACGGTGACGGGGCTGACGACCGGACCGGGTGGCCCGCAGTGATCAGGGGCCGCCGTGAGCAGGACCGCAGTACAAGCAAGTGCAGTACGAGCAAGTGCAGTTCGCAGTACCCAGCAGTGCAGGCAAGTGAGCAGCACCTCGGTGAAGGCGTCGGCTGCGGGCGTGCGCGCCGGGAGGTTCGGCAGTGGGGTTCTAAGCCAGAGCAGATGCAGGAGAGGCGACGGGGCTGGCTGCCGAAGAGTGGCGCTCCATCAGGTCACCAGCGGTACGCATCACCCAGCAGTACGCAGTTCCGGTAAGTGGCAAGTGATCCAAGAGGGATGAACGGAGGAAGCAGGCGCCATCAGGATCGCCCGGGCGGAGTGTTGAGTCCGGGTACCGCAGGACATCGATAGTGAGGTGGTCTCCGGTCAAGCAACCGCGATCCCCGCAACCCCGACAACTTCCAGGTCGGGCCAGCGGAAACAGAAAGCCGGCGCAGCACTAGGGCCGGCAGATGGTGTAGCAGTTTCCTTCGGGGCCCGGGTGCCAGTACGGCACCCGGGCCCCTCCACGCGTTCCACAAAGAGGTGCAGATGACAGCAGACGACACGTTTGGCCGTCTCGATGACGATGACTACCCCGCCTACACGATGGGCCGGGCCGCCGAGATACTCGGCACCACACAAGGCTTCCTGCGCGCCATCGGCGAAGCCCGCCTCATCACCCCGCTGCGCTCCGCGGGCGGACACCGCCGCTACTCCCGCTACCAACTACGCATCGCCGCCCGCGCCCGACAACTCGTCGACCAGGGCACCCCCATCGAGGCCGCCTGCCGCATCGTCATCCTCGAAGACCAACTCGAAGAAGCCCAGCGCATCAACACCGAACACCGCCTTACTGCCGATACCGAACACCCCACCACCGCGGCCTGAGACGGCTGAGACCTGCAACTCCTCCAGGAGCGTGCGGCTGCTGTCCACGCGTGCTGCAGGGACCGCAACGTGCTCCGGGCAACTTCGTCTTCGCCGGGCCCCCGCAGAAGAGGCTCGGCCGGAGCGAACGCGCTGCTCGCCGCAGGGCGGCAGGCATCTCCGATGTTGAACTGTTTCTCCGTCTCGTCCAGCACGAGCTTGCGGTCCTCGGGACCGCCCTCCAGGACGGCCCCGGCTACGTCGAGAGGCATGGCGAGGCCTTGGCGCAGCGGCTGTCCACCGGGCGTCCATCGCAACAGCGCTGCGCCCCGCCCAGGCCTCTGACCCACTGCAGTGCGCCCGGTAGGGGCCGTCTCCGGTGTTCCTGAGCCCGTGTCACCGCACGGCCTCGCGTGCCGTGCCAGGCCCCCGCACCCTGAAAGGGAGCGATCACCTGGGCCCGCGCCTGCCGTGCTGAAGCTGCCTGATCTGCCCGGCTGCGCCCGCTCCTGGGCCAACAACGCGCCCCGCTACAGGGCCGGGGCACCTCGTCGGGTTCGACGAGACGCCCCGGTCGACCTGGGAGAGCCCGCGCGGGCGCGGACCTGACCGAGGTCACCGCCCCGGACCGAAGCGCCTGCGTCGGGCACCGTCCGCGGCGGCTTACCGGCTGGCGCGGGGCGTCTCCAGGCCTTCGGCGGGCCGAATCGGCGGGCTGTGGGGGAGTGGCGGTGAGGACGGCGTGCAGGAGGTGGGGGAAGCGGGTATCCAGGTCGTCGCGGCGCAGTTCGACGGCCTTGTAGCGGCCCGCTTTGTGCTCGCGGGTGATGCCGGATTCGCGCAGTACACGCCATGACCTGTTGAAGGTTCGCGCGCACGATCTCTCATTCCCGATCTCCGTGCCGGGCCTGTCGATTATCGTCCTCTCGTGGACCCGCTGATCGCCGAAGACCCGGCACACATAGGCCCCTACCGGCTCATCGCCCGCCTCGGTGCCGGTGGCATGGGCCGCGTGTACCTCGCCCGTTCCGAGGATGGGCGCACGGTCGCCGTCAAGGTGATCCAGGCTGAATTGGCCCAGCAGCGCGAGTTCCGGGCGAGGTTCGCTCGCGAGGTGGAAGCCGCCCGGAAGGTGGGCGGGAAGTGGACCGCGCCGGTCCTCGACGAGGACACCGAGGCCCGGTCCCCCTGGGTCGCCACCGGATACGTGCCCGGGCCCGACCTGCACACCGTCGTGGCCGAGCAGCACGGTCCCCTGCCGGAGTTCTCCGTATGTGCCCTCGCGAGCGGCCTCGCCCACGCGTTGACCGACATCCACACGGCGGGGCTGATTCACCGCGACCTGAAGCCGTCGAACGTACTGATCACCATCGACGGGCCGCGGGTCATCGACTTCGGCATCGCGCGGGCCCTGGAGACCCTGGCCGAAGGCGCGATGACGCGCACCGGTGCGGTGATCGGATCGCCCGGGTTCATGTCGCCTGAGCAGGTGCGCGGACAGAGGCTCACTCCCGCCTCCGATATCTTCTGCCTGGGCTCCGTCCTGGCGTACGCCGCTACCGGACGCTCCCCGTTCGGGACGACGGACAGTGGGCTGCACGCCCTGATGTTCCGGGTCGCGACAGAAGCCCCCGACCTCAGTGGCATGCCGGAACCCCTCCTCGACCTCGCACGGGAGTGTCTCCAGAAGGAACCCGGCGCGCGCCCCACCCTCCAGGACGTCATGGCCCGCACCGCCACGGATCCTGACGAGCCTTGGCTGCCGGAGAGAGTGCTCAGCCAACTGGGCCGACAGTCCGCACAGTTGCTGGACCTCGCGCCTCACCGGGCCCCTGAGCCGACTGCCGTCTCGGGCCCGGCCGCTGCCCCGGCCCCGCTCCCCGCGTCGGCTGCCACACCCACGTACCAGAATCCGCACCCTGCCTGGCAGGCACCCACGCAGGAGGCCACGCACACACCCCCGCCACCGACCCCACCCGCCCTGCACAACGCGTCCATCAGCGTGGCCCACGGCCCTCCGGCCTCAACTCGGTGGCGTCGGCGTCGTCTTGTCGTCGCCGCTTCGGCCGCCGCCGCGCTCGTCGTACTCGTGGGCGGGCTCTTCGCGATCCGACCCTGGGATACCGGATCCTCGAAGAGCGGCGGTGGCGATGGCGAGAAGAGCGGGACCAGCACTCTGCCGACGAAGTTCGCCGGCACCTGGCAGGCCGCGGTCACGGGCAGCACATCCGCCCCGTCCCATCTGGTCCGTCTCAAGGTCACCAAGGGCGGGCGTGGCGACAAGGTCGCCGAGTACTCCATGCGGACCACGGGCCACGTGTGCGTCTACAGCAGCCGCCTCACCTCCGTGTCGGGCAGCTCGACGGCCAAGGTGGGCACCGGCACTCTGGAGCGCGTCGAGCCAAAGACCGCCGCCGAGTTGTGCGAGAAGGAGCGGCCCGCGATGACCCTCAAGAGCCCGCTCGACGGCACCTTCGAGCTGGTGACGGGAGGAACGTCCTCCATGATCCTCACGAAGGACCTGATGAGCGACCCGGGCACCACGGCGCTCAAGTCCTTCTACGGCTCCTGGAGCGACAAGATCGGTATGTACGACACGGAGTTCGACCTCACGATCTCCGGGCCGGGGAAGCAGGGCGTGGCCTTCCGCATCAAGAGGGAGGATGGCAAGCCCTGCAGCTACGTCGCCGAGCCGTTCTCCATCACGGACAACGACGGGCAACTCACGCTGCATACCGCCCCGGCGACACCAAAAGGCGGCGCCAAGTCCGAAACTGGATGCGCCGCCGACGGACCGCTCATGGACCTCGAGCCCTACAACATGGGCGAGGATTCCGAGGGCGCGTACCTGGAGTTGCGCGCGCCGCTCCACGGGAGCGCTGAGTACAGTGACGCGATATCCAGGACCGACTGATCCGTCGTACCGTCCACCTGAGCCGCTCCAGCGTCTTGCTCCCTCACGAGCCGTTCGCGATCCTCGTCACAGGTGCTCCGGCCCCGGACGAGCAGCGCGGCCGATCTCCCCACCTGCTGCGGATGGTTGCTGACGATCGGCAATTCCCGATCTCCGTTCAACGTCCGTCGATTATGGTCCTCCCGTGGACCCGCTGACAGCCGAAGACCCGACGCACATAGGCCCCTACCGCCTCATCGCCCGCCTCGGCGCCGGCGGTATGGGCCGCGTCTACCTCGCCCGCTCCGAGGATGGGCGCACCGTCGCCGTCAAGGTGATCCAGGCCGAATTGGCCCAACACCATGAATTCCGGGCGAGGTTCGCCCGCGAGGTGGAAGCCGCCCGGAAGGTGGGCGGGAAGTGGACCGCGCCGGTCCTCGACGAGGACACCGAGGCCCGGTCCCCCTGGGTCGCCACCGGATATGTGCCCGGACCTGACCTGACCACCGTGGTCGCCGAGGACTTCGGGCCGCTGCCCGAGGCCTCGGTACGTGCCCTCGCGAGCGGCCTGGCACGGGCCCTGGCCGAGATCCATGCAGCGGGGCTGATCCACCGCGACTTGAAGCCGTCGAACGTCCTGATCACCATCGACGGGCCGCGGGTCATCGACTTCGGCATCGCGCGGGCGCTTGAGACCCTGGCTGAGGGCGCGTTGACGCGTACCGGTGCGGTGATCGGTTCGCCTGGGTTCATGTCGCCTGAGCAGGTGCGGGGGCAGAGGCTCACTCCCGCCTCCGACGTGTTCTGCCTCGGCTCGGTCCTCGCGTACGCTGCCACCGGACGCTCCCCGTTCGGGACGACGGCCAGCGGGTTGCACGCGCTGATGTACCGCGTCGCGGAAGAGCACCCCGACCTCAGCGGCATACCGGAACCCCTCCTCGACCTCGTACAGCAATGCCTGCACAAGGACCCCACCCAGCGGCCCACCCCCCAGGACGTCCTGGCCCGCACTGCCACGGACCCCGATGAGCCCTGGCTGCCGGGGAAGGTGCTCAGCCAACTAGGCCGCCAGTCCGCACAGTTGCTGGACTTCGCGCCCAGTCGGGCCCCGGAGCCAACGGTCCTCGCAGGCCCGGCACCGGATTCGGCGATCGGCTTCGGCCCGGCTCCCGCCCCGGTCCTGCCCTATACGCCGACTGCCACGCCCACACACCAGAACCCGCCTCAACCTTCCTGGCAGCCTCCCGCGCAGGCACCCCCACTGCCGCCCGCTCCCTCCCTGCACAGCGCACCCAGTAACGTGCCATCCGGCCCCGCTGCCCCAACTCGGTTCGGTAGACGCCGTGTTGTCGTGGCCGCCGTGGCCGCCACCGCCTTCGCCGTGCTCGTGGGCGGGCTCTTCGTGATCCGCCCCTGGGACACCGGCTCCCCGAAGACCGGTGGCGAAAAGAACAAGCCCAGCATCCTGCCCGACGGGTACGCCGGTACCTGGACCGGCGCGTTCGTGAACGGCACGGGCAATCGGACCCCTGTCCGCCTCAAGATCACCGGGGGCGGGCGCGGCGACAAGGTTGCCGAGTACTCCACGTGGCTGGAGGGTCACGTGTGCGTCTACAGCGGCCGCCTCACCTCCGCGTCCACCGGGTCCGGGATCAAGATCGCCGCAGGCACCTTGGAGCGCTCCGAACCGAAAGCCGCCACCGAGGACTGCGCCAAGCTGCAGCCCGGGATGACCCTTACCCACTCGTCCGACGACACCATCGAGCGGGCTACGGGCGAGGAGGACCCTGTGGTCTTCAAGAAGCATCCGCTGTCCGATCCGGGCAGCAGGATCATGGATCCCTTTGGAGGGCAGCGGAGCGCCAAGCCCGGCAAGCTCACTCATTACGAGGAGTTCGACATGAGGGTCTTCACCCCTGGAGAGGACGGTATAACTTTCCGCATCAAGGAGTACGGCAACACCTGCCACTACATCACTGAAGCGTTCTCCCTCGTGGACATCGACAACACCAACGACCCCAAGACCACCCTTTACACCGCCCCGGCACAACTACGGACAGCCGGCAACGACGGCAATGCGCCCAAGTCCGACCCCGGCTGCCGCAAGGATGGTCCGCTCCTGGAGATCACCCACTTCTCCGGTGTCGACGGCAAGTGGGTCAGCATGGACGCGTTCAGTACGCCCGAAGGGGACACATCGGAGAGCGAGATCAGGTTGGACAGGTCCACCGGCTGATCCGGAGGGGCGCCTCTTATGTCTCTGGTCAAAGGATTCAGGATTTTGGGGTGCTCGGTCCTTAGGGGTGCTCAGGCATATCTGACCGGCCTTCGCACGCACCGAGAACAACGGTGACCAGATCGGCTGAAGTGCCCTCGGCTCGTGCAGTGGCCCGACTGGTGACGGTGTTGACCACCAACCGGACGCCCTCGGCCGGCAGTGCAGCTGACGTACTCGGTGACATGCACGCAATCCAGGAGCATGGTCGTGCGCATGCTGTGCACACATCGAACGGTTCGGAGTGGCGTCGGACGGCCGATTGTTCCGGAACCAGGCGGGCAACGACGTGGAGCCAGCGGGGTACGGCACGACGTGGGCGCGGGCACGCAAGTACGTCCTGACCGAACGGAACTCGCCTCCGGGTTGGCCAAGAGGCCCTACGATCTCCGGCACGCCGGGATCTCGTTGTGGCTGTACTCCCGTGTGGACCCGGCCGAGTGCGCTCGCCGTGCGGGCCACGTCGTTCTTCGTCTGCTGGTGGTGCACCGCACGTGTGCTGGCTGACCTGCGAAAATGGTGGATCGTGTCGGATGAACTGTGGTCGCTCATCGAGCCGTTGCTGCCCGAACCGGGACCCAAGCTGGTGGAGGGCAGGCCTAGGGTGCAGGACCCGCAGGTGCTGTGCGGGATCTTGTTCGTGCTGCACACCGGTATCCAATGGGAGTACCTGCCCCAGCAGTTGGGCTTCGGCTCGGGAATGACCTGCTGGCGACGCCTGGCAGCCTGGAACGAGGCGGGCGTCTGGGACGAGTCGCACGCGGTGTTGCTGGAGAAGCTGCGGTCGAAGAACCAGCGGGACTGGTCCGGGCGGTGATCGACTCCTCGCATGTGCGGGCGGCCCGACGGGGCCCAGAAGCGGGCCCAGCCCGGTCGACCGAGCACGGCCGGGCAGCATGCATCACCTCATCGTCGACGGCCAGGGCATCCCACTCGCGGTGTCACTGACCGGCGGAAACCGCAACGACGTCACCAACTGCTGCCGCTGCTCGACAAGCGGCTCGAAGCTGCCAGCGGCCGACCGCGAGAGCCGCTGGAAGGCCGACGAGGGCGACAGTGGCTGCGGGCCCCGCCCCGATTCCCTGGAGATCCATGAGCTGATGATCGCGCCTCATTGGATCGCGGTCCTGCCCCGCCCCTCAAACGTCCCCGCTGCGCTCCGGTGGCCGGGCGGCGCTCCGGGGCGCCCCGGACCGGGGGATCGCTCCGGCCGTGCGCACGTCCAGAGGGACTCCGCCGATGCGGTATCCCTCTTCGTCGAGCAGATGGCCGCTGAGCTTCAGCGGCCACAGCGCCACGGCCCGGTCGGTGATCTCCAGGCCGGGTACGCGCTGGGCGAGTCGTACCTCGAAGCGCTGCACGTCGGCGAGGGACTTCACCCAGGCGACGACGAGGACATTGTTCCGGCCGGTGACGCCGGCGCACAGCCGCACCTCACGCGCGCCGGTGACACCACGGGAGACGCGTTCCAGCTCTCCCGCGGCCGCCCGCCCCCATTGGATCACCGTGATCGGCCACTCGGACAAGGGGCGTGCGACCTCGCAGCGGGTCTGGAGCATGCCGGCGGCGAACAGCCGGCCGAGCCGTCGGCGGACCGTGTCCGGGCTCGCCCCGCAGGCGTCGGCGAGCGCGCGGTAGGTGGCGCGGCCGTTCATGGACAAGGCGGCGACGAGGGCGTGGTCCAGATCGGTGAGCGGGAAGACGGGGGCCTCGGCGCGGGTGGCGCCGGTGTCGGCGAGGCGGGCGATCTGGGTACGGTCCAGGACGCGCAGCCGCCAGCGGCTGCCCTCCGCGTAGACGGTGTTCGCGAGGTGGGTACGGGTGGCGACGATGCCCGGCATGGCGCCGATGCCGCGGGTCACCCAGTGGGTGAGCGCCGCGAGGTCCGGGGCCATCACGGTGAGCAGCAGGTCGCGGTCTCCGCTGACGTGTTCGACGGTCGAGACGTGGGGAAGCTGGGCGAGGGACTGGGCCACGGTCAGCAGGCTGCCGCTGGCGCAGTCCACCTCGACGAAGGCGAGCAGTCCCTGTCCCGCCGAGGCGAGGGCGGGTGACGGGGAGCAGCTGATCCAGGCGGCACCGGCTTCGGTGAGCCGGTGCCAGCGGCGGGCCACGGTGACAGCGTCGAGGCCGAGTACGGCGCCGATCTCGTTCCACCCGGCCCGTGGGGCGATCTGCAGTGCGTGCACCAGGGCCTGGTCGACGTCGTCGAGCGTCCGTACCGGACTGTGCCCGGAATGCTGCGTCATTCGAAGTCCCTTGCGCGTTTCCTGCGATTCGGTGCCGACGGAAGGGTCAGGACTTCAGTCTTGCCCCACCGAAAGCCGGAACCGTATCAGGAGGTCGACGCAGCATGTCCGTACTGGAACGCGCCAGGGAACTCCAGCCCGATCTCGTGCGGCTGCGCCGCTCCCTGCATCGCGAGCCGGAGCTCGGCCTGCGGCTGCCGCGTACGCAGGAGAAGGTCCTCGCCGCGCTCGACGGTCTCCCGCTCGACATCGCGCTCGGCCGGGAGCTGTCCTCCGTCACGGCTGTCCTGCGCGGTGGCCGCCCCGGTGGGGCGGTCCTGCTGCGGGGCGACATGGACGCACTGCCGGTGGACGAACTCACCGGGGTGGAGTACGCCTCCGAGATGCCGGGTCGGATGCACGGCTGTGGGCATGATCTGCACACCGCCGGACTCGTCGGCGCGGCGACGCTGCTCGCGGAGCGCCGGGAGAGCCTCCAGGGCGACGTGGTGTTCATGTTCCAGCCGGGTGAGGAGGGGCACAACGGCGCGGGCGCGATGATCGCCGAGGGTGTCCTGGACGCGGCGGGCAAGCCGCTCGACGCGGCCTTCGCTCTCCATGTGTCGGCCAACCGGCTGCCGGGCGGCTGGGTCGCGTCCCGTCCCGGCACCGTCATGACGGCGTCCGACGTCCTGCGGGTGACGGTGCGGGGCGAGGGCGGGCATGGTTCGGCTCCGCACCACGCCAAGGACCCGGTGCCCGCGGTCTGCGAGATGGTGACCGCGCTGCAGAACTGGGTGACGCGCACCTTCGACGTCTTCGACCCGGTGGTGGTGACCGTCGGACAGCTGCACGCCGGTACGCAGCAGAACGTCATCCCCGACACGGCCGAGTTCCAGGCGACCGTACGCAGCTACTCGGAAGCGAACCACGAACGGCTGGCCCAGGGGCTGCCACGCCTTGTGCGCGGGATCGCGGCCGCGCACGGCCTGGAGGCAGAGGTGGAGTACGAGATGCTCTACCCGGTCACGGTCAACGAGCCGGTCGCCACGGAGTTCGCCCTGGAGACGGCGCGCGAGCTGTTCGGCGCGGGCGAGGTGTGGCATGCCCCGCAGCCCGCGAGCGGTTCGGAGGACTTCTCCCTGGTCCTGAACGAGGTGCCCGGCGCGATGCTGCTGGTCGGCGCGGCGCCCGAGGGCGTGGACGTGGAGAAGGCGCCGCAGAACCACTCCCCGCGGGCCGAGTTCGACGACCGGGTGCTCCACCGCCAGGCGGCGCTGCTCGCCGAACTCGCGGAGCGTCGGCTCGCCGCCGGGGCGTCCGCATGAGAGCGCCTGGCGGGACACAGGAGGTGGCGGCGCCCCGGGTCACCGCCGTCGTCGGTCTGCTGGTCGTCTTCGAGCTGGTCAGCGGCTTCCTTCAGGGGTCGGGCCCGGCGCTGGTGCCGGCCGTACAGGACTGGCAGTCCATCAGCGCGTCGCAGGCGCAGTGGTACATGGCGGTCCAGTTCCTGGCCGCCGCGGTGGGAGTACCGGTGTTCGGGCGGCTCGGCGATCTGTACGGGCACCGTCGGCTGATCCGGGTCGCCCTGGCCTGCGTCGCGGTGGGCACTGTTCTGGTGGCCCTCGCACCGAATCTGACGGTGCTCCTTGTGGGTCGTGCCCTGATGGGTCCGCTGGCGGCACTGCTGCCACTGGAAATCGGCCTCGTACGGGACCGGCTCGACCTCGAGGGCGCGCGGCGTGCCGTAGGGCTTCTCGTCGGCGCACTCACCCTCGGCTCGCTCCTCGGCCACAGCCTGGCGGGCCCGCTGCTCGAACTCACCGGTGGCGTCCAGGCGACGCTCTGCGTCCTCGCCGCGATCGCGTGTGCCTGTCTGGCCCTCTCGTACTGCGCGATCCCCGAGTCCCGCACACGCGCGCCCGGCCGGATGGACTGGACCGGCGCGCTGCTGCTCGGCCTGGCGCTGCTGCTGTTCCTCGGCACGACGGCACGCGGCCAGGCGTGGGGCTGGACTTCGCCGCTCACCCTGGGCGGCCTCGCCATCTCCCTGTCCCTGCTCGCCTGGTGGGTCCGGCTCGAACGGGGCCGGCCACACGCCCTGGTCGACGTCCGCACGGTGGCCCACCCCCGGTCCGCGCCGTACTACATCTCCGGTTTCGTCTTCGGCGCCGTGATGCTGGGCGGACAGGCAGTCGCCATCTCGTACCTTGCCGCCTCACCGGCCGACGAGGGGTACGGATTCGGGCTCACGACCTGGGAGATCAGCGCATGGGGCGCGGTGCCCCACGTCCTGGCCTTCGCCGGGGCGAGCCTCGTGGCCAAAGTGGCGGCCCACACCGGCTACCGGCGCGTCCTGCTGCTCGCCTTCACGCTGATGGCGGCCGGCAGCGGGGGGCTTATCGCCGCCCACACCACACTGCCGCTGTTCGCCCTGGCCTCCGCCGTCGCCGGCTTCGGCATGGGCCTGGCCATGGGCGGCCTGCCCACACTGATCGCGGAGCGCAGCACCACGGACCGCACGGCGAGCGCGACCGCCGTCTACAACAACCTCAAGACCCTGGGCGGCAGCGTCGCGGGCGCGGGCTCGGCGGTCATCCTCGGCTCCCTGGTCGTCGGGGATACGGACGTCCCGGCGCTCTCCGCCTATCTGACGATCTGGGGACTGAGCGCGCTGTTGTGCGTGGGCGCGCTCATACTCCAGGCTCTGACCAATCGTCAGGCGGATGACTCAGGTACGGCGCGGAACCCTGGTCCGCTTGACCGGAACACCTCACCAAGATGGAATGCGGGATCTCAGGGTGGCACGACATAGCCGAGCAATGCCCGACGCCCGCGTCGATTGGGACTCGCCGCTTGGTGAGCGCCAATGGCTGGTTCAGTGTTCGTGGTTGAGGGCGTCCTGAACCGTGGCGAGGGTCCGGCACATGGACAGCAATGTGGGCCCGACCGGCACGCGCGCTGGTCGGGCCCACAGTGAGTGCGGCGGGTTCTTGTTGAGTGGCTGTGCTCAGTGGTCGGAATAGCTGAAGTCGCCCACGGTCCAGGTGCTGATGTCTTCGATCGCCACGCGGTACATCCCGCCTGTCTCGGGGATTCCCACGGTCCCCTGCAGGATCCGGGCGACATGGAAGTGCAGATACGTAGGCGGCCCGTCCTTCTTCGCCGGGGTATCGAAGACGGCGGAGAACTCTGCCAAGCGGTCCGAATCCGTCAGCACCTCCGCCACCCTCTGCCGCCACACTGCTTCGGGAGCTAGACGGCCGGTGATGACAGCACCACCGGTTACCACGGTCAGGGACATCTGGTTGCTCTGCCCGGATTCCACCAGGGCGGCGACCTCAACGAGCAGCTCGTCAGGCTTCGACATGCGCAAGATTATATTCGCCGGCCGGCCAACTGCTTGAACCGCGGTGCTGGGGTGCTACCGAGGAAGGCGAGCGCTCACAGTCTTGCTGCCGGCGGCCCGGCTGGTGGCCGCGGTGGAGCGGGCGAGGCGGTTGACCATGGGCCGGCCGAAGCCTCCGGTGCCGCCGTTCAGGTCAGGGGTGCGCAGTCAGCTTCCCCCTGTGCAGCGGCACCCGTCGTGGCGCAGGGCGTTGGTGACGAGTTCGGACACGACCAGGACCACGGTGTCCGCCGCGTCAGGGGCCGGGATCGGCTGTGGCAGGCATGCCCCGGCCTGACTGCGGCCTCCGGGCTCTATCTGCCGGGGCAACGGCAACCGACGGCCGGGAGGGGGTAGGGCTCGTCCGGCGGGTCATGGGCCGATCCAGGGCCGATCCGGGGCCGATCCGGGGCCGGACCGAGGTGAAGACCGGCCGGTGCCCTAATCGTGTTGACCGCTCCTGGCAGGCAGTGCTGGAGTCGGTGCGTGGACAGCATCCCCGCCAACCGGCGGCTCTGGAATCAGATCAGCAGCGCTTACCAGCACGAGCACGATCCGCAGATCGGTGCCACACCCCGGCTGTGGGGCATGTACTCCATCCCCGACGCGCACCTGCACGCGCTGGGTGACGTCACGGGCAAGCGCGTCCTTGAGCTCGGCTGCGGCGCCGGCCAGTGGTCCAGGGCGCTGGCCGCCGAGGGCGCAGACGTGGTCGGGCTCGACCTGTCCGAGGCCCAACTCGCGGCAGCGGGCCGCGCGATGGGAGCGTCCCGCTACGCGCTGGTGCAAGGCGCCGCCGAACAACTCCCTTTCGCCGCCGAGAGCTTCGACCTGGTGTTCTGCGATTTCGGTGGGCTCAGCTGGGCGCCCCCGCATCTGGCCGTCCCGCAGGCCGCACGCGTCCTGGTCCGAGGCGGGCGGCTGGTGTTCAACGTCGCCAGCCCATGGTTCGAAGCTTGCTACGACGAAGCTGCCAGCCGCGTGACCACGACGCTGCGGCAGGACTACTTCGGGCTGAACACCATCGCCGAAGACGACGGCGCGAGCAGCTATCAGCTCACCTACGGCGACTGGGTCAAGGTCCTGCGCGGCGCGGGTCTCGTCATCGACGACCTCATCGAGCCGCGGCCCGACCTCGGAACACCCAACGGCTACAACGAAACCGACCCACCCGACTGGGCACACCGCTGGCCGGCGGAACTGCTCTGGGTAACCCACAAACCGTAAGTTCCCCCGCGCCGAGACGTGAGCCGTCCGCCGCGGGGGAGCCTGGCGGACGGCTTCGCCATGCCGGTGTCCCTCCTGGTGGTTCGGTGCTGCCCGTGCTCGAGCCAGGTGAGAGCCTCCGGTGCGCCGGTGACACGGACTTGCAGGCCGTCAAATCCGCCCAGCCGGCGCGCAGGCTGCCGTCGATGAGGCGGGGCGGCGCCAGCGGCGAGCCGACGCCGTCATCGAGACCGGTGTCGACCTGGCCCAGCTTGTCGGCATGTCGCCGACCGGGTGAGGACGCCGTATGCCAATGCCCTCCGCGCAACCGGGTGTCGAGCTGCTCTGCGAGCGCGAGCAAGGAGCGCCGGTGCTGGTCGGCATCGAGCTCGTCGCGGTCGAGGCGATGCTCGCAGCCAGGAGCGCGGGTGGAGGTCTGGGGGACAAGGGACCGGCGGTCGGGCGCGGGACAGGCTCGCGTCCAGGCCCGGCACTCCGGCCTTCGGACAAGGTGCGGCTCCGCCTGTCTCCGGCGTCACCGCCTTCCAGGCCCTCAGCGGCAGGGCGCGCCCGAAGCCAGGGTCGCGGGTGCAGGGGAGATGCAGAGCAGGTGGGGGCCCCGCTACGGCGGCAGGGCAGGCGAACGGCCGGTGCCGGCAGGTCACGCCGGGCAGAGGGATGGCCCACAGACCAAAAGATGAACCTGGCCGCCCCCTTCTGTGGACAGGCTCCTCCCCTCCATCCCCGCCCGGGGCTGGAGTGGCCCCGGGTGCTCGCGGAAGGTCTGGTCTGTTGCCGGGAGGGCGGAAGGCGTGAGCTTTTAGGAACGAGTCGTTGGGGCCCTGGGCAGGGAACGGGCCGACCGTGTTCAGGCGGCAGCCCGGCAGTTGATGACGCTGGCCGACGATGATGCCCAAAGCACGCAGTCCGTGGTTCACATCAATGTGCCGTTGCCCGTTGCCCGTTGCCCGCTGCACGCACGCAACGCCCACGACGCGACAACCGAGTTCGCCAACCTGCTCAACGCGGCCGCACTGGAGGAGACCTGGACGTTCGTCACCGTCTCCTATCCCGACGGCAAGTGGTCGGGCAAGGCGAGCCCGTTCATCAGGGCGATTCATTCCGAAGGGTGGAATATTCATCCTCGCTGCGCGGCAACTTCCGAATCATGAAGATGATCAAGGCTGCATCGGCGGCCATCGCAGTAGCCGCCCTCTTCGCCTTGCCAGCTTCCCCTGCCTCGGCAGGCCTCTACTGGAAGCTCTCGGCCTGGGCGGTATGAGTTCCCTTTCCGAGGTTGTCCGGGGCCTCGCCGGTCACCGGGTTGGGGAACACGACAACGGCGCCGTCATCGTAGGCAACGGCGCAGTCAGGGACTTGCGTTCCGCCGTACTCGGCTATCTGCTCATCGATCGACCTCTGTAGGCGCTCGCTGGCCGCGTCGGCTTGGGCGGAGGAGGTGGTCAGGGCACTGAGGGCGAGTACGGCAGCTGCCGTACTCGGAGACAGCGACGAACTGGCCGGGATCACCAACGGCCACGACATCGGTGCGGCGCCCGGCGGACGGCTGGCAACCTCCGTCATCACCGAGACGGGAAACCTCAAGGTCATTCTCTGGCAGGTGACCGGTTCCGGAACGGTGACCCGGTGGGGAGACAGCGACGACCTCGCGGGGGCGCCCCGGTCAGGTCGGTGCCCGTCAGAACCGCGCCGCGCAGATCAGCCAGCTCGAATCGCGCGGCACCGATGACGGCCGCTGTCAGGTCGGCATTGCTCAAGTCCGCCGCGCGCAGGTCGGCGTCGTCGAGCCGGGCGTGGCACAGCAAGACGGACCGCATCGAGGCCTGTCGCAGGTCGGTTCCCAGTTGCTCTGACCAGCCACGTTCCGGACAGGTCGACTCGTTGCAGCCGGGCCCCCTGGAGATGCACGTTTGTCAGATCGGCGTAGTGCAGGTCCGCGTCGACGAGATCCGCGTGGTCCAGCATCGAGCGTCGGAGGTCCACCCGCTGGAGACGAAGTGTCAGCCCCTCGGGGCGTGGAGCACGGCCGAGCACGGTGACCGCCGCGTGCACATCCGGGGAGCGTAGGACCAGCAAGGTGTCACCCGCGTGCGCCAGGGCCACTTCACCGCTTCTCGCTATCTCGCCAGGGGTGGGGCGGGCTTCGAGTGGTGTGGCGAGTGCGATGCGTCGTGCGAACAGTCAGAGCACCTCGGCGACGGTCCCGCGATCGTCCCGTGAGTCGACAGCGACCCTCTCCAGAGCGAAGACCGCTCCGATGCGCACCTCCACGCTAGGGTTGCCCAACTGCTCCACCGCCGCGGTAAACCGCTCGCTGAGCTGTCCGTACCGCGTCACCTGCAATTGCCGCCAAGTGAAGAAGGCTCCAACAAGCAATGCCACCCCGGCCAGCCCCTGCAGCAGCGTGGTCCGAATGTCGTTGATTGCCTTCGCGCGGTCCGGAACGCGGGCGCCGGCAGTTTCCCAGGCCAGGAGATGGCGCGGCGCCACGACGACGATCAGCGCGACGAGCAACACGCTCACGACTGCCGCACCGAGGCCAAGCACCCACGCCCGGCCGGGCTTTCGCACCCCCGAGCCCGCGCCGCAGGCGGCGACACGTCCCGCACGAGGTGCCCTGGCAACGCTGCGGGCCTTCTCCTTCTACGCGCCAACCCAGAAGGCTGCGTCCCCGCGCCCGAACCCAAACGCGGGGCGCGGAAACCGCGCCGCTGACTTCAACTTCGTTCGCAAGGCAGGCCGGTGGGCTGAGAGTGACGTCACGAACCACCGCACCGGGTACTGCCCAGACGTCACCTCCTGGCCGACCGTCGCTCGCGCCCTGGAAGATTTGGGGCTCGGTCGGCTGGCGGCGGCAGCCGAATCCGGACGTTGTCACGGCTGCGGAACAGCACCGCACGCCTCACGGTTCACCCCGGATTCCCGGCTAGCGTTCCCGTCGCCAGCTCTGGAGACCCGGCGGCCGTCAACGGCCGCGGGACATGGAAGGGAACCTCATGAGGCTCAAGCAACTCGGCCGGATCGGTACGGCTGGTGGGCTCACCGTCGCAGCGGTGGGCGCATCGATCGTCTTCACACCGTCCATGGCGTCCGCGGACAGCACCTGGGAGTGCTACGGCAAGCAGGTCAAGCGCTGTGCGACCGTATGGTGGGACGACGAGGCCGACACATACCGGGCACGGGCGAAGATCACCGACACCGCCGGCGGTGGCAACTACACGGTCGCGGTCAACGACGTGAAGCTCCTGCGCTTCAACGGCACCAGGACGCTCACGGTGAAGTCCGCCAAGGACAACGACGGCTGGCACCGAACCCAAGACCTGGCAGGCACCTCGTCGGTCAATCCGTGCAGGTGGCCGACGAACAGTTTCCAGGTACAGGCGAAGTTCACCTGGAAGAAGCAGGGCGGGACCGCGAGCACCAAGACCTGGCGCCCCGACATGGGCTGGGGCCACGCCTGCAACTGACGATGTCCGCTCCGGTTCCCTGCCCGAAGCGAACCATCGCGCTCTCGCTCCGGCCAGGGGCACCTGCCCGCCGCCCCTGGCCGGTCCCCGTACGCACGCATTGAGGACACGGTTATCGTCTCCTGACCCCTCGCGCTGCGATGTACCCGCCCCTCGCGCTCAGCGGGGAGAGCCAACGACATGCTGCGCGTCCATTTCAGCCACGCCGATGTCAAGACGCTCGATCTGTACTTGTTCGAGCGGTTCGGGGACGACGTGGAGAGGTGCGGCTTCGTTCCAGAGCAGGGCGCGGTCGAGGAGTTCACGGCGCAGGCTGCGAACCCAGCGTTCCATGATTGAGTTCATGCGTGGCGTGCGGAGGGCGGTGAGCACGGTACGGATCCCGGCCTGAGAGAGGATCTCGTCGATGACGGCGGGGTATGTCGCGTCGCGGTCGCGGATCATGAACTTGATGGCGGCGAGGATGTACTGACGTTGCCCGGTGAGGGTGACGGTCTCGATGAAGTCCATCGCGAGGATCGCCTCGGCCTGGGACTGCAGGAAGGTGGCCCAGGTGACGTTCGAGCGTCGGGTTGCAGGGTCGATGCCTTCGGCCTTGAGGATTTCCCAGACGGTGGAGGGCGCCAGCTTGATGCCGAGGAGCGCGAGTTCGCCGTGGATGCGCCGGTATCCCCAGCCTGGGTTTTCCGAGGCGAGGCGGAGTGTGAGGCGGCGGACGGAGGCGATTGTGCGGGGGCGGCCGGGACGCGGGTTGCGGCTGAGGCGGATGTGACGGTTATTCATGAAGTCGCGCTGCCAGGAAGGCGCGGTCGGCCGCCTGCAATCCGGGGCGCTGATTGCCGAGCCGACGTTGCAGGACGGCGAGCTGGTGACGCAGCGCGAGGATCTCGACGTCCTTGTCGTGGTCGTTCATCGGGATCAGCCGCAGGGCGGTGAAGGCGTGAGTGACGGCGATGCAGGCCAGTCGGAGGAGCATGGGCATTGATCATTGCCGACCGCTGTCGTTGGCGCGATAGCGGTGCTGAACTGCACCGACGTAATATTCGGCACCCACAACCCTCATCCAGCAGCCGGGCGGCTTCGGACAGCTTGCTGATCCACCGGTAGGGGTCCCGAGCATGCCCGTTGACCATGCTGCCACCGGGAAACTCCAAGATCCCCGACAGAGTCGAGCTCAAGAAGTGGGAGCCGGCGCTGCCGGCCCCACTCTTGCGCGAAGCGACGTGTCGAGTAGAGATCAGCCGCCGGACTGCACGGGCTCCAGCTTGATGCTGAAATGGCGAAGGATCGGCGACTGACCCACGATGCGGTAGCCGTGCACCGATTCGGGGTTTTTGGCTATGTCGGCCAGGGTGGCGGCGACATGGTCGTAGTGGCTGCGGGTGTAGACCCGACGGGGGAGTGCCAGCCGCACGAGTTCATAAGGTGCGGTCTTGATGGAGTTGCCTTGTTCGTCCTCTTCCCCGAGGTACAGGCTGCCCAGCTCCGCCGAGCGGATGCCTCCGCGTAGGTAGAGCTCACAGACCAGTGCGGTGCCCGGGTACTGGTGCGGGGGGATGTGGGGCAACAGCCGCCCGGCGTTGACGTAGAGGGCGTGCAGGCCTGCCGGCTCCACGATGTCGACTCCGGCCTCGCGGATGCGCTCGGCGAGGTAGGCGGCAATGTCGGCGCGTTCGGCGAGGTAGGCCGGTTCGGTGACTTCCACAAGTCCGCGGGCCATCATGTCGAGGTCACGGCCGGCCAGGCCGCCGTAGGTGGTGAAGCCCTCGGTGGCGATGAGCAGGCCCGCGCACTTCTCGGCGAGTTCAGGGTCCTTGAGACCGATGAAGCCGCCGATGTGGACGATGCCGTCCTTCTTCGCGCTCATGACGCAGCCGTCCGCGAGGCGGAAGGCTTCTTCGGCGACCTGGCGGGGGGTGCGGTTGGCGTAGCCGGGCTCGCGCTGGGTCACCAGCCAGGCGTTCTCCGCGAAACGTGCGGCATCCAGGATCAGGGGGACGTCGTGGCGGCGGCACAGTTCGGCGGTCCGGTACAGGTTCTCCATGCTGACCGGCTGGCCACCGCCACCATTGTTGGTGATGGTCATCAGCACGGCCGCCACGGGCGCTTGATGCGCGTTCTCCAACGCCTGCTCAAGGGCGATCAGGTCGATGTTGCCCTTGAACGGGTAATCGCTGTCGAGGTCCTTCGCCTCGGCGCAGGGCAGGTCGTAGGCCTGGCAGCCGGTCAGTTCGACGTTGGCGCGGGTGGTGTCGAAGTGGGTGTTGGACAGCACGCTCGTGCCGGGCTTGAGCAGGGCGGCGAACAGGATGCGCTCGGCGGCGCGGCCCTGGTGTGTCGGCAGGATGTGGGGGTATCCGGTGAGTTCGGAGACGACCTCGTGCCACCGGTAGTAGCTGCGGCTGCCGGCGTAGGACTCGTCGCCGTGCATGCCCGCGGCGAGCTGGTCCGCGGAGATGGCACCGGTCCCCGAGTCGCTCAGCAGGTCGATGGTGACCTCGTCGGCACGCAGATCGAAGGGGTTGTAAGCGACCCGCTTCAGCGCGGCCTCGCGCTCCGCCCGGGTGGTGAACGCGATCGGCTCTACAACTTTGATGCGGTACGGCTCCACGTGACTTCCTTTGGTGCGGTGTGCGGGATGGCATGATCGGCGGCCTTGCGACCGGAGTTCAGAGCGCTCTGGGTGCGTTGTGCAGCTAACAGGCCGACTTGCGCGTACTGCTCTGTCGGCGCCCTGGTCAGATAGGCCTCAGAGGACAGATAGGCCGTGATGCGGGGCTGCCGGTTTCGCTCGTACACGAGAGCGAGGTAGGCGATCAGCCCCACACCGTCGGTGAGCTGTCGCTGTGTGAGAGCGCGCAGGCTCCGGCGCAGGACCGTGGGGTCCATGCCGAACCGGGTGAGCAGGGTGGTTGCCCGGTCGAGGGCCTCCTCGTCGTCGCGCACGTAGTCACGGACGGGGATGTGGAGCGTGAAGCCGCTGGGGTCGCTGTCGCTTTCGGTGAAGGAATGGCAGGTGAGCGCGGACCGCCGCAGCAGGCGCGGCGTACTGTCCCCGTGCTGCCCGGATGGCGGGAGGGGTCCGGCGGCCGCGTGGAAGAAGCGGCGGATGTCTGCCGCTGCGGCCCCGGAGGCATGGCCGAGCGCGCAGGCGTCGTCGGCCGACATACGCGGGTGCTTCACGTAGACCTTGACGCGAGGTGACTCCCAGGAGCCCAGGTCCAGTGCGAGGAACGGATAGCCCGCCGCGGGGGGAAGCTGCGCGAAGGCCTTGTCGTAGCCAAGTCGGCGTAACGCCTCTTGCACGGTGTGTGCAGCGTGCTCGGGTCCGGCGGCGGAGGGGTTCAGATAGACCTTGACGCCGGGGACCCCTCCCGCGCGCAGATCGAGCGCGTACCACAGGGACAGCGGCCCCTCGGCCGTGGCGGGGAGGAACAAGTCGTGCAGGGCGTCGAGTTGATGGGTGGAAAAGTTCCAGCGGGCGGCCATCGCGTGGATGGCCTCGAGTCCGGCGCGGCCGCTGTCGCCCATGTCCTCGTGGGTCCATCCGGGCTCCACGAGCACCCGCAGTGCCGGGGCGGCGTCCGACGTGCAGGCCAGGGAGAACTCGACGGGGGTGTGGTCGTCGGAGAGGAAGCTGGGCGACGCCGGGGGCAGAGACAACGGTCGCCGGGCGGAGTCCGCGAGGGAGTCGAGCAGGACCTGCCCGTACAGCGCGGTGTCCGCCTCGCTCAGGCCCACCGCGGCGCCGAGGCGCTGTAGTTGACCCAGCACGTGATCGCCGAGCGTGGCCTTACCGGGTTCGTCTGCCGGTATGCCCGCCTCCGGCAGGGACGTCATCGCGTTCCTCGCACGGCACGGCGCAAGAAGCTTCTGTATGGCGCGGAGGTACGGGGACGTGCTGCGCCAACGAGGCGGGAGACGAGGGCCGATCCGTCGTAAGCCACGGCTATTCGGCCCTGCGCCTTTTCGGGGTCGTCGCACCCGCACGAGTTGCTGCTGCTGGATGTGGTGCGCCGTTGGCCCGGCCGGTTGCCTGCGGAACGGGGCGCGGAGGTTGCGAGGTTCACTGCCTCTCCTTCATCTCGTGTCACTCCAGACACTCCGCGCTGTCCTACCCCAGCAGTTGATCTTTCATGCAGGCTACAACAACTGCCCGTGTCGCCTACATCACAGGGGGTGCACCGGCTACTGGCCCGTCAGCCACCTCACGAAGCTGCTCCAGCGCGCCGGCTTGCCGGTGGCCTGCGGCTCCGCAGGCGTGGGCGTGGGTGTGGGCGCTAGGGGAGGGTGCGCCTGGTGGCGAGGGGACGCGGCCGTCGGCTCGGGCGCGGCCGCGGGGCGCGGGGTGACCGCACCGAAGCGGACGGGCAGGCTGGCCAGAGCTCGGTTGAAGGGGCCGGGCCGCCAGGCGAGGCTGTCCGCGGGGACCGCGAGTTCAACGTCCGGCAGCGCGTTGAACAGAGCCTCCAGGCCGGTCAGGGCGATGAGCCTGGCCGGTTCCTTGGACGGGCAGGCGTGCGGGCCTGCGCTCCAGGCCAGGTGACCGCGGGTGTCGGCCCCCTGGTCCGCGAGCGCCGTATTGGCGGCACCGAAGGACACCAGGACCAGCTCACCGGCGCGGACCTTGTCGCCGGCCACGTCTGTGTCGGAGACCGGGTAGTGCGGCGCGTAGTTGGACATGGGCGCGTTACGCCACAGGGTGTCATCGAGGGCCTTGTCGAACTGCCCGTTGCGCGCGTACTCCTCAACGGTCAGCATCGTGTAGAAGGCGTTGCCGATGAGGTTGCCTTCCGGCTCGCCGCCCGCGCCGAGGAGCAGCACCAGCGTGTGCGCCAGTTCCTCGTCGGTCAGCTGTGCCGGGTGCTGCATCAGGTAGGACGTGATGTCCTCCCCGGGATGGACGCGCTTGAGTGCCACCAGCTCGCCGACCGCCTGGAGCAGGACCTGGCTGGCCTGCTCGGCATTGACGCCGTCGAACATGCCGGAGATGCCGAACAGGACCCGGTCGCCGATCTCCGCCGGGCAGCCGAAGAGTTCGTTGAAGACGTACAGGGGGAGCTGTTGCGCGTAGTCCCTGAGCAGGTCGGCACTGCCGCGAGCGCTGAACTGGTTGATGAGGAACTGGGCGGCCTGGTTGACGATGCGGCTCAGCCGGCTGTTGCTGACGCGGGCGAAGCTCTCGGTGATGGCCTGCCGCAGTCGCACGTGCTCGGCGCCGTCGGTGAACATGCAGTTCGGCCGGTAGGCCAGCAACGGCAGGACCGGGCTGTCGGGGCGGATGAGGCCCTCGTTGAGCGCACGCCAGCGGCGCGCGTCCTTGCGGAAGGTAGTGGGATCCTGCAGCAGCTCAAGAGCCGCGTTGTAGTCGGTCACCAGGGTCGCCTCCACGCCGGGCGCGATGGTGACCGGCGCCGTGGGGCCGAGCTGGTGCATGTAACGGTAGTACGCGTGCGGGTTGGCGGCGAACTCCGGGGTGTCAAGGGATATGCGCTGCCCGCTGCCGTGTGCGGGGCAGCCGGGCGGAGGTACGGGAGGGGTTGTCATGCGTGCTCCAGGGCGGCGCGCTTTTGCAGATAGCGGACCATGGTGATCAGGGCGTTGACGGACGACGCTTTGTCGCGCGCGTCGATGGTGACGACCGGGGTGTCGGGCAGCAGATCGAGCGCCTCCCGGACTGCTTCGGGGGTGTGTACCGCGCTGCCGTCGAACTGGTTGAGGGCCACAGCGAAGTCGAGGCCGTAGCTCTCGACCAGATCCATGACCTCGAAACTGTCGGCCAGTCGCTCGGGGTCCACCAGGACCAGGGCGCCCAGCGCTCCGCGGGCCATGTCGTCCCACAGATTGACGAACCGCTGCTGGCCCGGTGACCCGAACAGATACAGCACGATGCGCTCGCTGAGGGTCAGGCGACCGAAGTCCAGGGCGACCGTCGTCGTGGTCTTCCCCTGCACTCCCTTGAGGTCGTCGACTCTCTCCGAGAGGCTCGTCATCTGCTCCTCGGTGGACAGCGGCGCGATCTCGGAGAGCGAGCCGATCAGAGTGGTCTTGCCGACGGCGAAGTGCCCGACGACCAGGATTTTCACCGCAGTCTGCTGTGCACCGCTGCGCACGTAGGCGTCCTCAGACAGAGAGAGCCTTGAGACCATCGAGCACCTCCTGAAGCAAGGCCTTGTTGGCGAGACGAGCCGAGGGAACCGGCGCACGGGTGACCAGATAGCCCCCCTCGGCGAGGGAACTGAGCAGCACCTTGACGACACCCAGAGGCAGCTGAGAATGGGCGGCGATCTCAGCGACCGAGAGGTAGCCGCTGGAGCACATCTCCAGGATCTGCTGCTCCTCGGGCGAGAGCCGCTGGGGGCGCTGCTGCTCATCGGTGGATGTCGTGACGAGGGTGATGAGGGCGAACGCGCCCTCGTCGAGCAGGTCACGTCCACGGGTGATGACATAGGGCCGGACTAATTCGCCGGCCTCGGACACGAGCTCGGGCTCGGTGCGGTCCGGATCCGTCATGAGGTGACCGTGTCGGTGCGGCGGGCGGTCGACATGGCCTTGCCCAGTCGGCTGACCAGCTGCTGCATCCGATACGTGATGTCTCCCATGTCGACCTCGGCGGACGCTGCCACGGCGAGGTAGGAGCCACCTCCTGCGGCATTCAGGAACACCCAGCCACCGTCGAACTCGATGAGCGTCTGGCGCCAGGTCGTGCCGTCGTCACCACAAAAGAATCCGACGGACCGGCTGAGCGACTGCAGTCCGCTCACGGCGGCGGCCACCTTGTCGGCGTCGTCCCGGCCGATCTCCGCGGTGCGGGACATCTGCAGGCCGTCAGCAGAGATCAGGACCGCGTGCAGGGCATGGGGAATCGCCAGCGCGTCCTCGAGCATCCAGGACAGGTCGTCGCTCACGGGGCATCGAATCCTTCGTGTGTATCGGCAGGAGTGTCGCGTTCGGCGGCCGGTACCCCCGCACTTCGGCCGCTGAGAGTGCCGCGCTGAAATGCGCCCATGGCCGCCACCCGTGCCTCCGCCGACCGGGCCGGCGGCGCAGTCGCTTCATCGGGCTGGTTGTCCGGCACGAGTGCCATGGCGCGGCGCTTGTTCTGTCGCCGGGGCAGGTCGCCCGCCGTCGTCGCGGGAGCCGAACCGCTGTCCCCTGTGCCCGCGTTGGCCCCTTGCGTTGCGGCGGGCCTCGCGGGTTCCGGCATGTCGGTCAACAACTCCTTCGGCACCATCACCACCGCTCGGACGCCGCCGTAGGGAGAAGTGCTGTCGATGGTGACCGTGAACCCGAAGCGCGCGCACAGCGCACCGATCACCGCGAAACCGAACGCGGGAGGATTGCCGAGTTCGGAGACGCTCACCGCGGACCCACTGGACAGCAGAGCTGTGGCGGCCGTCTTCTCTTCCTCGCTCATCCCGACGCCTGCATCGTCGATCACGATGCACATGCCCTTGGGCACCGTCCGCACTTCGACGTCGACCATGGAGGACGGCGCCGAATAGCTGGTGGCGTTGTCGAGCAGTTCGGCCACCGTCAGCGCGACCGGCTCGACGGCGCGGCTGGTCACCGCGATGTCCACCCGCGAGGCGATGTCGATGCGCTGGTAGTGCCGGATACGGCCCTGAGCTGCGCGGATCACGTCGTAGATGGATGCCGCATCCCGCTGCCGGCCGAGCCACCCGCCGCAGAGCACGGCAATGGACTGTGCACGCCGGTTGAACTGCGAGTTCATGTGGTCGACGTCCAGAAGATCCCGCAGCACGGCCGAATCGCCGTACTTCTTCTGCAGCCCGGAGATGGCCCGCTGCTGTTCCGCCGCGAGGCCCTGAAGGGTCTGCATCGCAGACTTCAGTACGGTATTGGTGGCGTTCTCCGCCTCTTCCTTTGCCTGTCGGACCACCTCGTCGTAGCCCCTGCGGAGCTCTGCGATGGTGGACTGGAGGTCAGCGTGGCTGCCCTGAAGTTCGGTCAGATCGCTTTCGAGTCCCCGCTTCTGACGGCGCAACGACTCAGTCGTTTTTCGCTGGCGAACGACCACCATGGTGGCGACAGGGACGCCGGCAGCAAGCGCCCAGACCGTCGGATCCTGCAAAATTGTCATGTGACTCTCTTTGAGCGGCTGGAGTCCAGCTCTCGGAATCTGTCCATGCGGACCCTCGGCGTGGGCAGCCTTCACCACCCGGAGAGCCCCCTGGCTGTAGCCAAGCCGAGGAAAAAGTCCACGTGGCATGTGCCCGAGATCGTAACACCAAACGATCATGACACTTTGTCAAGTACGCCACGCCGTGGCCACGTTGGCGAAAAAGCCATGCTTAGGTCAGTGAAGAAGATGTGAGCGCGACGTGGAGACTCGCGGCAGCCGGCCGCGCACTGAGTCGCCCAGCAGTGTGCTGTCCGAGTTTCCGCAGCGCAAAGAGCCCTCACCTGGTGACCGGATGCCCGCACCGGAACACGGGCCGGCAAGGCGAAGCATGGACGAGAGGCGTCCGCTCAGCGCAAGTTGGCTAATTTGGGCGCGGCTGGGGGAGTGCGAGGTGTCGACGCAGGCGTGCGCGCAGCGAGGCATCAAGTCACCACGCCCTGGCCGACATTGACGCCCTCGTGGGCCTGGGATTTACTGCCCGCCGGCAGATCCGGATTGCGGAATCCGTGCCGTCAGATGAACTGTCCGAGGAGCAGGATCAGGCACGGCCGACGGGGGCGGAGGGCGGGGGCCTTGACCCCTGATGTCGGACACACGAGACGCTGGTTCCTGAGGACCTGAGAACGGACATCTCGGGTCATGAAGCATTACCCGCCGGAGTTCAAGGCGGACGCGGTCGCGCTCTACGAGTCGCGGCCGGAGGCGACGATCAGGTCGGTCGCTGCCGATCTGGGGATCAACCCGGAGACGTTGCGGAACTGCGTGAGGGCTGCCGGAGCAAGCCGTCCGCGGGGACGCCGGTCGCCGGAGGCGGCCCAGCCGCCGGCCCCGCTGGAGGCGGAGAGCGCGGCTTCGCGGAACAAGGTCCGCGAGCTGGAGGAGGAACGCGAGATCCTGCGGAAGGCGGCAAAGTACTTCGCCGGGGAGACGCGCTGGTGAACCGCTTCCAGTGCGTCGCTGACCTGCAGTGCCGCTACGGCGTGAAGCGGCTCTGCAGCGTCCTTGGCGTCAGCCGCTCGAGCTTCTCCTACTGGCGCCGGACAGCCGCCGACCGGGCCGCCCGGCAGGCGGCCGAGGCACAGCTGGCCGTCCGGATACGGGCGGTGCACCAGGAATCGGACGGCACCTACGGAGCGCCGAGGATCACCGCCGAGCTCCGGGAGACGATCGGTGAGGCGGTCAATCACAAGCGGGTCGCCAGGATCATGCGGGAGTCCGGGATCGAAGGGGTCCGGTTGCGCCGCCGGCACCGCACCACCATCCCCGATCCGGCTGCAGCCAGGGCCCCAGATCTGATCGTCCGCGACTTCACCGCAGCCAAGCCGAACACGAAGTACGTCGGCGACATCACCTACCTGCCCATCGAGGGCGGGAAGTTCTCCTACCTGGCGACCGTCATCGACCTCGCCTCGCGCCGTCTGGCCGGCTGGGCGATCGCCGACCACATGCGCGCGGACCTCGTGGTCGACGCCCTGGCCGCGGCCGTCCGCACCCGCGGCAGCCTCGCCGGATCGATCATGCACACCGACCACGGAGCCCAGTACACGAGCAACTCGAGCAGTGCCTTCGTTGAAGCCTGCAGGTCAGCAGGGGTCCGGCGAAGCATGAGCGCGGTCGGGTCCAGCGCGGACAACGCACTCGCCGAGTCTTTCAACGCAACCTTCAAACGCGAGACCCTGCAGGGACGCAAGAGCTGGCCAGGCGGGCGAGAGGCCCGACTCGACGCGTTCAGATGGCTCCACCGCTACAACACCCGGCGCCGACACTCCCGCCTCGGACAACGATCACCGATCGCCTTCGAGAACGCCTTCCACCTCACACCAACTACGCTGACACCAGCCGCATAACCCGTGTTCAGGATTCGGGGTCGAGGCCCAAGTCCGGCAGCCCGTCGGGCCCCGCCGCCGGGGACTGACTCTATTTTCGTGTCAGTCCCGTTTTGGGTGGGGGCCCGGTATTGGCGGTGGGGGCTGTGCTTCAGGCCGTGGCCGGTTAGGTGGGGTGGCTATTTCGTGTAGTTGTAGACAGTTGCCCGGGAGACGCCGAGCCGGTCGGCGATGTGCTGTGCGGAACTGCGGGCCTCAAAGAATCCCTCGTGATGCAGATGCCGGACCAGTTCGCGCTTCTGGTCGCGGTTAAGGCTGCGGGGGGTGCTGGAGCGCTGGGCCGCGAAGGAGTCGATGGCCGACCGCAGTTCGCGTCCCGTGCGGTCGCGCAGCGTCTCCAACGCCTCACCCGTATTTTCGTTGTCCGTGGCGACGAGGTTGGCCAGGGTCAGTGCCAGCGGGGACAGCGTGCTGACGTCCAGGTTCAGGCAGAGTGCCGCGACGTAACGCCCGTCAGCGTTCTTGATGCCGATCGAGGTGCTCTTCGCCGGGCGTCCGTCGGGGAACTGGTTGCTGTAGTTCTGGATGACGCTGGGGTAGTCGGGATCAGCGATGCGGCGCAGCCCCAACTCAGTGGCGGAGTCGCCGACCTGCCGCCCGGAGAGGTTGTTCTCGATGGCGCGGATGGCGCTGTCGGGTCGGCGCAGATCGTGCAGGACGACTTCGCACAGGCCCGGGAACATGCGGCCGATGGCGACGGCGATGCGCTCAGCTTCCTGTACCAGGTGCTCGTCCTCCGCTACGAGAAATGCATCCTTCCGCACGGGGTGTGCGTCGGTGAGATCGTCTGGGGAGGGGTGTGCCATCGCGCTTTCCTTTGCTGGTATCGGCTCAGTCGCTGGGCCCGGCGAAGACCGAGGCCAGCTGCTCGGCGGACTTCAGCCCCGCACCGGTGAGGACGACCACGGTCGTCTCGCCCGGCGCGATGTCGCCCGTCGCGAGGAAGTGGTCGAGGGCTGCCGCGGCAACGCTGCTGGTCGGCTCGGCGTACAGGCCTCGCGCGCTCAGCGCACGGACCGCGGTGTGAATCCCCGCCTCCGGGACGGCGTAGGCGGCGCCATCGGAGCGGCGGATGGCCGCCACGGCCTCCGGCAGTCGGACCGGGCGGGCGATCGACGCGCCCTCGGCGATCGTCGGTACCCGCTCGCCGCGGCTGGAGGGGGCGATGCCGTTGAACGTGTCGGCAATGGTCGCCCAGTGCTCGGGCTGCCCGACGAACAGGCGCGGGCGCCGGTCGATCTGGCCCGCCTCGAGCAGCTCGCCGAAGGCGAGGTCGCACCCGAGGATGTTGCTGCCCGCGCCGGCCACCAGGACGACGTTGTCGGGTGCGGTGAAGCCGAGGGACTCCCACATCTCGTAGGCGATGGTCTTGGTGCCCTGGAGGAACATGGGGTGCCAGTTGTGGCTGGCGTAGGGGATCTGCTCCGACTGGCGGATCGCCTCGTCCGCGACCTCGTCGCGGGTACCGCCCACCAGCTCGACCTCCGCTCCGTAGGCGCGGGTTTGGAGGATCTTGGCCTCCGAGGTGAGGGCGGGAACGATCACCTTGGCTCGGATGCCGGCAGCGGCGGCGTAGGCGGCCACCGCAGAACCGCCGTTGCCCGAACTGTCCTCGAGGACGCGATCGGCGCCGTGCGCCACGAGGTGGGACATCATCACCGATACGCCCCGGTCCTTGAAGCTGGAGGTCGGGTTGAACCACTCCAGCTTGAAGTGCACGCGTCGGCCGGCCCAGTCGACCGGGACCATCGGCGTACACCCTTCTCCCAGGCTCACCCGGCGGGCGGCGTCGACGGGCAGGGCCGCGTGGTAGCGCCACAGGGACCGTTCGGCGGTGTCGATCTGCTCGGGCCGCAGGCCCGGCAGTGCACTGACGGCGAGAGGGCTGCCGTCCTTGCCCCGCCAGCGGGGCTCGTCCAGGGGGTAGCGCTGTCCGGACCGGTCGTACAGGTCGGGGGCAGTGGCGGCTGAGTGCTGTTCGGCATTCATGGACGGTTCCGGCTTCTCCTCGCTCGACGTGCGGTCGTGGGGTCCTGCGACCCGGCAGGCACGCTGCCATCCGCATGCTAGAGGAGGAGTCCAGATTTAAACAATGAGTCTAACTGGGTGCTTGGCGCTGTTTCATGGCCATGCATGGTGTTCTGGCGGCCTAGCCGCATTGGGGCGGGAGGGGGCAGTGAGCGAGCAGGCGGTGATGCGTCGGCAGGGGACTGTTTCGTCCCGGCACCTCCTGTCTCCTCCCAACTCGGCCCGGCCCACCACCCTGTGCCTGCTGGCCAGGCCGCTCGCCGCGCGGTACATCCAAAACATGACCCCGCACACCGGGTATCCCAGCGACCTGTCCGATGAACGCGATGAACGCTGGGAGCTGACCGCACCCGTACTCGCCGCCCGGCGGGCCCGGCGCCGCCGCGATGCCCTGGACATCGGCCGGCCGCCCGAGCACGACCTGCGACAGATCATGAATGCCATCCTGTACGTGGACCGCACCGGGATCCCCTGGCGATATCTGCCGCACGATTTCGCCCCCTGGGCCACGACGTACGGCTACTTCACCACGTGGCAACAGGACGGCGTGTTCGAACAGCTCACCGGCCTGCTGCCGCTCCTGGTCCGGGAGGCCGAGGGCCGCGGGCCGCGGGCCCGAGCCCTCCGCCCGCATGCTGGACTCCCAGACCATCAAGACCTCCGCCAACGTGCACCTCGCCGACCAGGGCACGACGCGGGCAAACGCATCACCGGCCGCAAGCGCCATCTCGGCTGCGACACGTTGGGTCTGCTGCTGACCGTGCTGGTCACCGCGGCCAGCGTGTCCGACACCGCGGCCGGCGCCACCCTGCTGTCCCGCATCGCCGCCGCCCACCCGCGGGTGACCAAGGCACGGGTGGACGCCGGCTACCGCACCACCGCCATCAACCACGGCGCCCGCCTCGGCATCGACGTCCACCCCGTCCAACGCCCGCCGGGCGTCCGCGGGTTCACCATCATTGCGCGCCGCTGGACCATCGAGCGCAGCATCGGCTGGCTCATGCACCACCGCAGACTCACCCGCGACACCACCACGACGACGTCCCGCGAGCGGCTGAAGAAGAGCGGCACGGAGACTGCGGCGAACGGCGTCTTCGCAGTGGTCACGATGAAGGACAAGGCCATGACCGGGGTACCGGCGGACGAGGTGGCGCCGATCAGCGGCGGGGGCTGGTCGTGGATCGCCCCGGACGGGGAGGCGGTCGGCTTCGACAGCGGCAACTCGACGAGCATCACCGTCGACAAGTACAACAACGCGGATGCGGTGCAGCCGGGCACCTACCAGTGGCGTCTCCAGGCGTTCGACCTCACGCCCGCCCGGGCGAAAGGCGGCACCCTGATCTACGTGGACGGCGAGGAGAGCGCCCACCGCTGGAAGATTCCCGCTACCGACTCCGGGCCGCGCGCCGGCGAGCTGAAGAAGCAGCTCGCGGAGTAGACGCCAAATGGCCCCCGTCAGCCGGTGCGTACCTTGAAGCGGTGCAGCATGTCCGGCAGGAACTGCTCCAGAAGTGCCTCGAGGCCGGCACCATGTGCGGCGGCCGCCAGCCGACGGCTCTCCTGGGGTCCACCGATCCTACGAATGACCGGCGTGGGCCCGAGCTAAAACGGTAGGACAAGCTTACGGCGAGCAGCCCCAGCCCACCTACTACCCGACGCCGCTGACCCCGAGTCCCTGCCGGCCGTCCGGGACATCGACGTCTACGACAGCGACGACTTCCCCGTCTACCGCTGGAGGCAGGCCCCCAAAGGCCTGGACACCATGCGGCAGTTGCGGGAGCGGCGCCTACGGCCCGGCGGCCAGGAACCGGTCGCCGCGATCGAGTGCCGGGGCGGCAAGCGCAAGGCATGGCTGTACGAGATCGACAAGACGCTGCCGATACGGCCGATGACCTTCGCCAAGGAGGTCGCGCTTGACTGGGCGATGGCCCAACGGCAGACCTGCCCCTCGTGCTCCAGGCGGTATCACCGCTGCCTCCCGCTCAAGACCCTCGGATCCTGCCTGGAGTGCTACGACGGCACCCCGGCCGACCCTGACAGCTACACATACCCGCCCGCTGCTCCGGCGGCTTCCCGTCAGGCACCTTTGTACGCTGCTGCTGTGTAGGCCACGCGCCGCTCAGACCCTTTTCGTAGACCACTTTCTTCGCCAGCGCTGACCTCGAGCAGACCGCGCCCCGTGATGCCGCGCGAACGTCGCGGGCCGACGAGGGCCCCTTTGAATGCCTGGCAGAGGCTCATCTCGTCTATGCCGGACGGAGGGTGAGCGACCAGGGCACCAGGCAGTCCACCTCGATCAGTCCCGGTCCTGGAATGACGACCTTCCCGCGGAAGGGCCCGGTCCCGACGGACTGCAGCTCCGCCCGCTTCCCCTCCGTGCCTCTGGCGGGCGATCGGCGGCTGGGAAGTGCGCGGTGGTACAGCCGCGCGTACCCCTTCCCGTGCACCTCGAAGACGGCCGTCGCGCCGCCGCCCTCGTACAGGAGCACGTCTGGGTGCTTCCCGGCCGCTGTCTCCTTCAGCCCGCGGCAGGTGTCGGAGGAGCGGAAGCCGGCTTTCCAGCGCGGTTTGCTCTTGCGGCTGCCGGGGTCGACGGCGATGTGTGTGTACTGCCGTGGGATGACGGCGCGTGCGCGTTCCCGGCTGAAGGAGTTGACGGTGCACAGCATGTCGCCGCGCGCCAGGGTGTCCGGGGTGTCGACCAGGCCGTAGACGTAGAGCGCCCCGTAGAAGTTGCTCTTGATCTCCAATACGGTCGCCGTCCCGCCCGGCACGTGCAGCACCGGTACGGTTCCGTCGCCGCGGCCCTTATGCGGTAGCGCGATCTCGTCCATGACGTACGAGTGTCGACGGTCGAGGGCACGGCGGGATCACGCTTTTGTGCACGGTTCGTACAGCTCCCGCCACACGGAGGCGGGAGCGGGCCAGCAGCATCGGAGTGGAGGTGCCGTCTTCCGCGTCGTGCGTCAGGGCACTGTGCCGGAGCCGGTGCAGGGTCCAGCCGTCCAGGTCCTCGATGTCCTCGGGTGAGGCGAGCGGGTTGGCCAGCAGCCGGGTGTTCTCCTCGAAGATCTCCTCAGCGCGGCGGTAGGAGAGCCGGGCTCGTCCGGTCTCCGGGCACACGTCGAGCGTCGGCGTTCCGGCCGGGGCCTTGCGGTCGGTGAGAAACAGTGGGCCGCGAGTGCGGCGGGCGATCAGGCGGGGCAGGAGTTGGGCGGTGCCGGACTGCCAGTGAATCCACTCGGTCGCCCCGCCCTTGGCGGTGATCTTCCCGCGTTTGTCCTGCGGGTACAGGTCTTCCACGTTCAGGCACAGCACCTCGTCGGCCCGTGCGGCGGGCTCGTAGAGCATCTTCCACCGCGTCTTCTCCCGCAGCGCCACGTCCAGCCGCCACAGAGCGGCGATCTGGTTCTCCGCCAGGGCCTTGGTGCGGTCCGGCGGTGCCGGCCGCCGCTCGATGCCGATCGTGGGATCGCCTTCGATCCAGCCTTGGCGCTGCCACCAGCCGATCGCCTTGCGCGCGATGGACAGCTCCCGGTTGACGGTGTCGGCGTCCATCTCGTCAGCCCTCGCCGCCGCCAGTTCGGCCAGCACCTCCGGCAGCGTCGGGTCGTCGATCGCGGCGACGGGGAAGGCGGGCGGCTTCGCGCCCCGGCGGGCGGATCCGGTCGGCGCCGGTTCGCCGGCGAGCATCCATCCCCACGTCGTCAGCGAGATCCGGCAGATCCGCGCGAACGACTTCGCGATGCCCGCGCCGGTGAGGTACCGCTCGACCGCCGCGGTGTACGACGCGGGAGGGGCGGACAGAGGTGCGACCCGAGCACGCGGCAACCGAAGTGCGCCCCCGCTCTCAAGCTCGGTCACTGGTTCGATCGTCACGCCGTCCCGCCCTTCCGGCGCTGCCGCAGTAAATGCGTACACCTCGCCCCGGTGGCCGGATTGGTCCGCCGCAGGTCGCGATGATCACGGTAGGGGCTCCGGAATCTCCGATCTGGGGTACTCAGGGTGTCGGTGGAGCGGCGACGGCCCGCAAGGATTGCAGGTTGGCTGCCAGGAAGTCGTCGAATGTGCGCGCTGGCCGGCCGGTTATATCGCGGACTGTGGTCGTGGTCGTGGCCTGGGATCCGGCGGCGACCTCCTTAACCAGGAAAGCGACATCGTCGGCAAACCGGGGCGGTAGGCCCTGGGACCTCATGGCGGCGGCCAGAGAGTCGGGGGGCAGTTCCGCACGTCCCACAGGCCGGCCCAGCGCGGACGAAACCTTGTCGGCGACCTCGGCGTCAGTGAGCGCCTCAGGGCCGGTGAGGACGAAAGCCTTCTCCTGGGCCAGCGACCCTGCCAGCAGGACGGCCGCGCAGGCCGCGATGTCATGGCAGTCGATGTGGGCGACGGGAGTGCTGCCGTAACTGCTGATCAGGTTTCCGTCAGAGGTGAACGCTTCCGGCGTGAGGAAGTTCTGCATGAAGCCAGCGGGCTGCAGCAGCGACCAGGCGAGACCAGACGCCTGCAGATACTCCTCGATTTCCCCGTGCGCGCCCTGGGAGAGCTTCGCCCCCTGGCGAGCCTGCCAGACCGACACCTTCACCACATGCGTGATGCCGGTCTCGCGCGCTGCGTCGATCACGGTCTTCTGCTGACGGATCATCGGCTGCTCCCCATCCACCGGCTGCGCGCCCGCGCTGTTGAGGAACAGCCGGTCCGCGCCGTCAAGCGCTGCGATGATCGAGTTCGGGTCGTCGAAGTCGCCGACGACGAAATCGCAGCCCATTGCCCGCCCCTTGGCCTCGTCGCGGACCAGTGCCCGAAACGCCGCGCCGGCCTGACGCAGCTGGCCCGCCAAGGACCTGCCGATGGAGCCGGTGGCTCCCGTTATCAAGATCATGTAATTCCCCTCAACGGGTACGGCGGCCCCCAAAACGGCTAACCTGAGGGACCCTCGGAAAGAGTTAACCTGAGGCTTCCTCGAATTAGCAAGGAGCGAAGAAGATGACCGAGCCCCCGCGCCGCCGGCTGCGTGCCGACGCTCGGCGCAACCGCGATCGCCTCCTGGCCGAGGCCGACGCGGTCTTCCGTCAAGAGGGCACGGACGCGCCCTTGGACAGCGTCGCCCGACGGGCTGGCGTCGCGATCGGCACGCTGTACGGCCATTTCCCCAACCGTCGCGCCCTCGTCGGCTCACTGCTACGCGAACGCAATCAGGCCCTTTTCCAGCACGGGCAGGAACTGCTCACCAGCTCCCCGCCCGCGCAAGCGCTCATCCGGTGGGTGTACGCGGTAGTCGAGCACGCCGCCGCCTACCAGGGGCTGGCCGCTGTGCTGGCTGACGGCCTGGGTGACCAGGAGTCCGAACTCCATGCCTCTTGCGTGCGTATGACAGACATCAGCGACCAGCTGATCGCCAACGCCCGAGCGGTCGGCGCACTCCGCCGGGACGTGACCGGCGCCGACATCTTCGCCCTGATGAACGCCGCCGCCTGGACCCGCGAGCACTTGCCCCTTGAGCAGGCGGACCGGCTCGTGGCACTGACCATGGACGGCATGTTGACCCGGGCACCGAACAGGAACACAACGACGAAGCAAGATCGCAGTCAGAACTCTTGACCACCGGCAGGTCAGTCGCTCGGAGAGGCCCCGCGGACAAAGAACCGAAGAACGGTCCCCTACACCGACCAGCCGTCGCACTCGCCTCGACGCGGCTTCTCAGAGCTACATGCCACCTGGTCGGCTATATGGAGAACAGAGCCGTCGTGGTGTTACCGCTGGCGTAGAAGTGCAGGACGTCATAGCCAAAGCCGTTGGGTGCGGCTCGTTCTGAGGGAGGGCGACGGCGATAGAGTGCGCCCTCGTGAAATACGCTGAAGAGGCAGGCCGGATCTGGCGGACGTATGTCCCTGAACGGGGGCAGGCGGTCACCGTGCAGGGTGAACTGATCCGGGCCGTGGAGAAGTTGCGCGACGAGGCTGGCCGTAATGGCAACGTCAACTGGGACGACGGCTTCGAGCGGCTGGTCCTGTTCCTTCGGCGGACTTTGGACGAACCGCTGGTCTTCGATGCATCGGCGTCCCGAGAGATCGCTGGCGACTTGGCCGTGATCAGCAATCTGGAGGTTCCTGCTGATGACGGGCCCTTCGATCGTCTGACAGATCGTCTTGTGGAATGGTGCAGGGCTCATCCGGATCCGGTCGCTCATTCACATGACCCGTATCTGCACCGGTAGTTGTTCGAGTCCGTGGCGTGAGGGAGCTTGTGATCAAGCCGTGAGACTGTACTTCTGCTGGGCAGGCCCCGGATAGAGACGTTGGTGCTCGCGCGCGGTGTGGTGGCGCCAGTAGGAATCGAAGTCGCCGTTATCGATCAATGTGCGGAGTCGGAGGACGGCTTCGGCTCCGTCGAGGCCCCAGCGGGCTCCGGTGATGTCCAGGCGATCGCCGATCAGGTGTCGGCAGGCGCCCTCGATCGCGCCGGTGGCGATGGGCCAGCCCGCGGCCAGAGCGATGTCGTAGCGGAGCTGGTCGAGGCGGCCGGTCAGATAGCGACGGCAGGTATCGACGGCCTCTCGCCGGCTGGCCCGGAGGCCGGCCTGGTCGGCTTGGGTGGTCATCTCCTGGGCGGCGCGGTCGGCTTGGCCCGCGAGGATCGTGTTCAGATGGCCGGCGACCCAGGCATCCGCTTCGGGGTGCCGGGTTTGTGGAAGGCGTGGGCTGCCGTCCAGACGTACTCGGTGACGTGCACGAAGTCGAGGAGCACGTTGATCGTGCAGCCGCGTCGGGTGACTTCGCGCTGGATCAGGTCGAGTTGGTGGCGGGCGGCGTCGACCAGGACGATCCAGCAACGGTGGTGGCCGGCGTCGCGGGCTTCGGCCTGGGCGAAGACGTCGGCGATGACCTTCTCGGCCGGGTGGAGGAGGGAGGCGGTGCACCACTTGCGTGTCGCGGCCGGGCCGCGGCGGATCCGACGGCGGTTGCTGCGGCCGCCGGGCGGATGCGATGGATCACGTCGTGTGGGCGCCGGGGAGTGGGGACGGCGTCGAAGACGCAGGCCACGGAGGCCATCCGCTTGCGGTTGGGCTTCTCGCCCGGCGTGAGTCGGCTGCGATGTCCGGCCTCGGCGGCGATGCGGGCCTTCTGGGTGGCGGGCCGTAACGCTTCCGGTCGTATGACCACGCCCTTGCCGTCGACCTCGATGACCAGCAGGACGTCCCGGCTGCAGGGGACGGGAATGTGCTGTTGGTAGAAGGAGTCGATGTCATTGGAGGCGGCGGCCACGAGCTGTTCAAGGCGGCGTTTGCCCAGTACTCGTCCGCAGCGTCGCTCGATCGCCGTCTGGGCCTGGTCGAATGAGCCTCGCACCGCCTCGGTCACCGCGAGTCGCCGCAAGCCCATCGAGTGCTGGCCCGCGGGAAGCGAGAGCGTCGCATCGGCCGGATGGACATTGGCCATCAACGGGCCCCGATAGGCCATGCGTTCCACTCGCACCAGGCCGAACATGCAGGCCAGCCAGCGTGCGTGGCCCGTCTCCCGCCACGGTCGCGGCCGCCCGTCCGAGCCGATCACTCGTGGCGGCACTTCCCGCCGGGCTGCCTCTTCTTCCCTGCGGGCACGCAGGTCCAGGTGATCTTGCAGTAGCTGCCGCATCAGTTGACGTCCGGCTTGTTCCAGGTGTTCTTCCAGCTCAGCGTGGGTGAACGACTGGGCCGGCTTGCCTTGCAGGGTGCGTAACAGCGATTCGAAGGCACTGACCGAGCGGGCAAACAGGTCAGCACTCACGCTTGTGTCATACGGTTCCATTCCGGGGCTCTTCTCGGCGAGCGTCGATTTGGTTGGCACCTTCGACTCTAGGGAGAAGAGCCCTTCTCTCATGAGGAGTTGGGCCCCATTGCCGCCTCGCGATGGGCCGGAGTGAACAGGTCCGGACCACCTCCACGATGTCCCGGTAGATCTTCGGGAGTGCACTCGTGTCCATTCCCGGCCGCCAGTGGGGTACCGCCAGCACCCTCACCATCTGCCGCTCGGTTCCGGCGTACGCAGATGCCCCCTCGGTCTCGTCCGGCCCGACGACTTCCGGCTCCGCATCCACCGGGGCAGGCGCATCCGCCGACATCTCGGCCATCACCTCGGACACCGTCTCCCGAGCGATGCGCAACCGGTCCAGATTCTCCCGAGCCTCTTCCAGCCGGCCCGTCACCTCGGCCAGTTGCTCCTCAAGCTCGTCCACCCGCACCCGGGCAGTCGCCTCCCGGGCCTCCAACTCCTTGAACAACGAGCCCATCAGGATCGCCTCCTCCACCACCCACGGGCGGGGAGTCGAAGTTCGTGTCGATGAACCGGCGCATCTGCACCCGGTAGAGACGTTGCAGCCAGCTGCGCAGCCGACGGTAGCCCAAGGCGTCCCTGGCTCCCGCGAAGCGGGCGATCTCGGCTTCCATGGCCTGTGCGCCGGTGTGGACGTCGAGGACGCCGCCGTCGGCGAAACGCGTCCGGTAAGCCGGATGCAGCGGGATCAGGTCCACGCGGTCGGCGAGCCGTTCGCCCACGGCCGCGAACGCCTCGTCCGCGATGTCGGGCATGGTCAGGACCGTCGGCCCAGTGTCGATCCGGTACCCGCCCTGTTCGAGGAGACCGGCGCGGCCTCCGGGCACCGCGGCACGTTCCACGACGGTCACGCGGCGCCCGGCGCCGAGCCGCCGAGCGCGTGAGGCGGGCCGACCGCGGCATCGGGCGCGGCGGCCGCAGGGAGGCCCGCGACGGTGCAGAACAGGTCCCTCAACGGGGCGGCCGCAGGGCGTGCGGGAGCGGCGCGGTCGAGGTGCCGCACGCTCTGGGCGAGGAGCCGGCGGATCTTGGTCTCGACGGTGTTGCGCGCGCCGCTGGTCACCAACGCGTCCCGTACGCGCTCCAGGTCGCCCTCCGTCAGTGCGGCGCCGCCGCCCACCCGGGTGTCCAGGAGCCGCAGCACGGCGCGGCTGCCGGTCGCCTGCGCGCGGGTCCGCGCCACCGCGAGGAGATAGGTGACCTTGCCTTCCCTGATGTCGTCGCCCGAGGGTTTGCCGGTGTGCCGGGGGTCGCCGAACGCTCCGAGCAGGTCGTCCCTGAGCTGGAAGGCGATGCCCGCGCAGCGGCCGGCCGAGCACAGTGCCCGGGTCGTGCGCCGGTCGGCTCCGGCGAGAGCCGCGCCGAAGGCCAACGGCCGTTCCACGGAGTAGAGACCGCTCTTGAGCGAGGCCGTCTTGATGGCCAGGGAAGTCGAGCGGGAACCCGTCGCCTGCCCGTACAGGTCGAGGTACTGACCGGCCACCATCTCCGACCGCATCGCCTGCCAGAGCGCTCGCACCTCGCGCGCCCTGTGCGTCGGGAACTCCGTGGCAGCCGCCACGTCGTCGGCCCAGGCCAGGGCCAGATCGCCGACCAGGATCGCGGCGCCCGTACCGAACGAAGCGCCTGACCCAGAGGCGTGGGCGCCGGGCGTGGCCGCGAGGTCCACATGGACGGCGGCCCGGCCACGGCGGACGGCCGAACCGTCCAGCACGTCGTCGTGGACCAGCGCGCACGTCTGGATCAGTTCGATGCCCGCGGCCAAGCGCAGGGCCGCCCGCACGGAAGCGTCGTCCACCGGGCTACCGCACGCCCGCAGGCCCCACCACAGGAACCGCGAGCGCATGCGTTTTCCGCCGTCCAGCGTGAAGGCGACGACATGTTCGGCCACGCCCTGGGCGAAGGCCGGGTCGACGACGACCGCCGCGTCGAGCCGCTCCTGGAGGACATCACCGACGTCGGCGCCCCACCGCGGCGCCGACGTCGGAGTCGACCGCGGCTGCCGTGTGCGAGGCGCTGGAGCGGCCGCGGCCCGCGGGATGCCGGCCGAGTGGGTCCTGGACGTGTGGGTCCGAGGAGTGTGGATCAGGGGCGAGTGGCTCCCGTGACAGCAGCTGGACGTTCGCATGCTCGGGTCCGAGGGTTCGCGCGCCCTCGCCGCCGACGACGGGTGGTGGAGCCTCCGCCCGGGTGCGGCGCATCGCGGTTCCTCTCCTGGGGTGCGGTCGGCATGGGGCCACGGCATTGTCCGTACGACCCTTTCCGTACGGACCCGCCTTGTGGATGCACTTGCCGAGCAAGCACGTGTGAGGAGAGGCGAAGAGACGCTCAGAGTCCTACGAGGCGCACGATGAAGAACGCCGCTATCAGAGCGGCGCCGATCACGATGAGCGAAAGCCACCACGCCGGGTGCTGCCACACTCCGCCGTCGGGCAGCTCCTGATGAGCCTCCGCCGTCGAACCCTCGACCGGCGGCATCTCCGTAGGAGGGACATGTGAATCCTTCATGGGTCCACTGTCCCGCCACAAGCACCTCCACGCACATCGAAGACCAGGTCACGCCGGGTCGGACCGGGCAGGTCAGTGCCGCCTCAGCGGGCAGGGCGGACTGCGCCGCGCCGCCAACTGCATTGTCTGGCAGGCGTGTTGGCCGACGTGTAACGTCCCGCGCGGCGAACCGGCGCCACGAGAGTGAGGACACGTCGTGACCAACCCACCGCGTAACCCCTACGACGGCCGCCCCGCGTCCACCCCCACCCCCGCGCCCACCCCGGCCGCCCGACGGCGGCCGGCCGTCGCGACGGCCGCCGGGGTCTATTCGATGCTGATCGGCGGGGTCATGGCCTGTTACGCCGTGTACACCGGCATCAAGACGTTCGAGTCCGGCTTCGGCCCGCTCATCTGCCTGGTGCTCCTGCTCTTCGGGCTCTCCATAGCGCGCAACGCGTACCGGCTCCTCGCGGCCGACGCGGACGGGGCCGAGCGACTGACCATGCAGCTCGGCATCATCGCCGCCCTGTCCGGAGTGGCGATCGGCTCGATGATCGCGCAGGCCGACTTCAGCACCGACACGGCACAGGCCCAACTCGCTGGCTTCATCAGTGGGTTGATCCTTTCGGTGGTCGCCATCGTCCTGTGCTCGCAGCAGGGCACGAAGGCGTACGTCGAGGGTGGTGGCCGCTTCTCCGGGCGCGGCAGGCCCGGCCGCATCGGCTGACGATCCCGGACAAAGAATGCGGTGTCCGTGCATCCGAAGTCCGGACGCACGGCGAAGTACCTGTGTGATGGTGAAACAGCAGGGAGCACCGTAGGCCGTCATGTCGCTCCTCGATCCGCTGCGCGAGCGTGCCGGCTCCCTGCTGTTCGCACGGGTCGCGGGCCCGGACGGCCCGCGAAACCGCGAAAAGATCCATCTGTCTCCCGGGCCGCGGTGGTTCCCGCCCGACAGCCCGATCCGCCGCGTCCACGGCGACAGCTCGATGTTCATCGGCGGGCTCTCCGCGCTGCTCATGCAGTCGCTCCACCCGGTCGCCATGGCCGCGGTCGCCGGGCACTCCGGCTTCAGGGGCGACCCCTGGGGACGCCTCCAGCGGACCAGCACGTTCCTCGCCACCACGACCTACGGCACCGCGTCGAGCGCCGAAGCGGCCTGCGCACGCGTGCGAGGTGTCCACGAGCGGATCCGTGGATTCACGGACGAAGGAATCGCCTACCGCGCATCGGATCCCCACTTGCTGGAATGGGTGCATGTGGCCGAGGCCGACAGTTTCTTGCGGGCGCATCAGAAGTACGGGGCGCGCCCCCTGAGCATTGCGGAGTGCGACACGTATGTGGCGCAGACGGCCCGTATCGCCCAGGCTCTCGGCGTGCTCGAGCCTCCGCGATCCTTGTCCGCCCTTAAGGCTCGCATCGGGGACTACCGCAGCGAACTGGCCTGCACCCCGGCGGCGTTGGAAACCACCCGCTACCTCCTGCTACGGCCGCCCATACCCGTCGTGGCGCTGCCCTTCTACGGTGTGCTCGCGTCCAACGCCGTGGCCCTGCTGCCTCCGTGGGCATCTTCGGAATTGCGGTTCACCCGCTGCGAGCGGGTGGAGCAGTGGGCGGTGCGGCCGGCGGGCAGAGCGGCTACCGGTCTCATTCGATGGGCGATGAGGTAGCGCCGTTGTTCGTCCGGGACCGGGCTGGTGTCGGCGAGCAGGTCAGACTCGCTGGCCCGGCTATGCCGCAGCTCTTCCAGGTTGGTGATGAGCTGCTGGCGGGTGCGCACCAGCACGCCCAAGGCCAGAGGGGGCCCGATGCTTCTGCCGAAGTTCAGCAGGATCATCGGGATGCTGTCCACCGTGGACCAGTCCGCTGCGTCGGGCGACCAGGGAATTTGCAGACCGTCGCGAACAGGACGCTGGCGAGAATCAGGATCCACCGACGTGTGCAGGTAGTTGCGAGGTTGCAGAGCGCCACGCCTGGCGCCCACACCACCCATGTGTAGGCATGGCACGGCATGGTGGCGAAGAACGTGATCAAGGGGAAGCGTCTGCGCAGGAGCAGGACGGGTGCCGTACCCGCCGCAACGCCAAAGCTGGTAGCTGTGTTTTCGGTGTCCATAATCAGGGGCTCGAGCAGAGCGATGATCAGGCAGTGCCAGCATGGCAGCTGATCGCCAGAAGCGGTGCCGGCCCACCGGCCATGACCGCCTCAGGTGAAGTCTGCTGCTGTGATGCCGTCGGGATGTCCAGATGGCCACTGCACCAACTCGATCCGGTATCCGTCCGGGTCCGTGAGCCACGACGTCTTCGGGCCGTGAGAGCCGCCCGGGTACTGAAGGGGTTCGGGTCCCAGGCCGGCTTCGGTCAGGGTCTTCAGGGTGGTCGCGAGCGCTTCCACCTGGATCGCGAGGTGGTCGAAACCGCTGCCCACATCGACCGGTCCGTTGCCGGGGCGGTGGACCAGTTCGAGCGAGGCCGACGGTTCGCCGGGGAACCTGAGGACCACGAGGCGAGCCCCGTCGCCGACCTCGACCCTGCCCAGTTCGACGTGGCCCAGGGCGGTGTAGAAGCCGAGCGAGCGGTTCAGCTCGGTCACGCGGTAGGAGACGAAGAGCGTCTTCATGCTGCCTCCTCGGGTCGGCACACGCGGTAGCGGAGGTGCGTGACGTCTCGGTCCTCGAGTCGTCGGACGAGGTCGAGTTCGATGTGATCACCACCGAGGTGGTCGAACAGCCGTCGGCCGTCCCCGAGGAGGACCGGAATCAGGTGGATCTCCATCTCGTCGACCTGCCCGGTTCGGAGAAGCGCTTGGGCCGCCCCGGCCCGTGCACCATGACCGGCCGGTCGCCTGCCGCTGCGCGAGCTTGACGGGCGCAACTCGACATCGGTGACGAATCGCGCGTGACCGGGTGGCACGTCCTCGTCATACACCTGGTGGGTGAGGACGAAGATCGGCACGCCGTCGTGGTGGTCGCCCTGCCAGCGCCCGGCGAGTTCGAAAGTGCGACGGCCGGAGATCACCGCGCCGGTCGCCGGCGCCTCGCGATAGACCTGTCCACTGGGACCGTTGGACTCCCGGTCGTCGAGCCAGTTGAAAAGACGTCCACCGGCGCGTCCGAGCTCCTGGCCAGGCTGGTCGTCCGGGCCGGCGATATAGCCGTCGAGCGACACTGCAGTGGCCGCCTTATAACCGCAGGTCAGCACCTGAACATGCCCCGGCCTTCGGGCCGGGGCATGTCGGTGCCTGATGTCAGTCCCTGCGGTACTGCGCGGGTGACCCCTTGGTGTCCTCGTCCTCGTAGGACCCGGCCTTGCCCCGGTCCACATGGAATGTCGTCAGCGTGCTGACGGGCGAGTGCGGGTCCCTGCGGTCACTGATGACCCGCATGTGCGCGCTGAACCGCTCCGGCGTCACCTCGTACACGTCGTAGCCGTATCGGTTGCCCTCGAAGTACTTCAGGTGCGGATTGGCCTGGCCCATCAGAGGGCCGTTGGCCGCGTTCCAGTCCGCGGAGTACGCGCCGGACGTCACCGAGTGCGCGGTGAACTCCGTACCCACCAAGGGGGAGTCCGGCTCGTCGAAGTCGGTACGGATGTCGTCGACGAACGCCGAGTGCCAGTCACCGGTGATGACGACCAGGTCCTCCAGACCGCTGTCGTGCACGTGCCCGAGGACCTCCTTGCGCTCGGCGAGGAATCCGTCCCACTGGTCGGTGAACATGTACGAGCCGCCAGGACGGCCCCGGAGCTGGCTCAGCATGATCGAGTTGGCCCATATGTGCCAGGCGTCGGGGGCGCGGTCGACGGTCTTCTTCAGCCACGCCTTCTGCTCGGTGCCCAGGATGGTGCCGTCGGGGAGGTTCTGCGCCGAGCGGTACGAGCGCAGGTCGAGCACGGCGAGCTCCAACAGGTCGCCCCAGCGCCGCACTCGGTGGATCTCCGGGTCGGGCAGTGCGGACCCGCCGAAGGAGTCGCGGTGCGGCATGTGCTCGAACCACGCCTGGTACGCGGCCGCGCGGCGCCGCATGAACGCGGCGTCGCCGCCGGTGCCGCTGTAGTCATTGACGACCTCGTGGTCGTCCCAGGTCAGGAACCACGGATGGGCGGCGTGCGCTTCGCGCAGCGACTTGTCGCCCTTGTACAGGGCGTGCCGCTTGCGGTAGTCGGCGAGTGTGAGGATCTCCGGTCCGTCGTGGTCCCGCACATGATTCTCGGGTACGCCGCCGACCTGGCCGTGCTCGTAGATGTAGTCGCCGAGGTGCATGACGAAGTCGACGTTCTCGCGAGCGATGCCACGATGGGCGGCGTAGAAACCGTCGTGGAACGCCTGGCAGTTGGCGGCGGCGAAGGTGACCTTGGAGACGCGGCCGCTCGGCGCCGTCTTCGTACGGCCGACCCGGCTGGTCCTTCCGAGTGCCTTGAACGCGTACCAGTAGTGCTTACCCGGAGCGAGGCCGCTCACCGGGACGTGGATGCTGTGGCCGAGCGTCGCCGACGCGGGTGCCGTGCCCCGGGCGACGACGCGGCGCAGCCGGGCGTCCTTGGCGACGACCCACTCGACCTCCACGACCTCGGGAAGTCTCTGCTCGGCGGCGAGCGGTTCGGGGGCGAGTCTGGTCCACAGCACGACGGAGTGCGGCTGCGGATCACCGGAGGCGACGCCGAGCGTGAAGGGCGCGCGGTCGTACTCGGCACCCAGGTTCTCGGCGGCCTCGCGGGCCTGAGCCGGGGTGAGGCCTGTGGCGAGCGGCCAGGCGAGACCGAGCGCTCCGGCGGCCGCGGCGGACTTGAGCAGGTCACGTCGGTTGACGGTCATCGGCGGCCTCCGGTGGCGCTGAGGGTGAGGGAAAGGGCATCCGCGTAGCCGTCGTTGGAGGTGCCGCTGCCGCTGCGCGTGAAGACGAGCAGGACGCGGGCCGAGCGGGCGGTGGGCGGCACGGCGGCCTCGGCCGTGCGCTCCAGGAGCCCGGTCTTACCCTGCCGGTCGGCCGCGCTGAGGGGGCCGAGGACGCTGAGAGCGACCGGGGTGCCCTTGGCGTCGCGGAACTCCACGGAGAGGCGCGCGCCGTCCTCCTGTCCGGCGAAGCCGCCGAGCCAGCCGGCCAGTGTGTAGCGGACCTTGCCCGCGTCGACGGCGCGGCGTCCAGTCGGGCCGCTCCTGGGCAGGTCGATGTCCTGTACCAGAGCTGTGCGCGGGCTGTTGCCGCCCGAGAAGAAGCGGCTGCCGCGGCGGGCCGGGCCGGGGTCCGACGCGGTCGGGTAGCCGCCGCCGAGACTGTAGGCGATGAGCGCCGGGGCTCCCTGGGCGACCTTCCAGCCGCGGACCTTCGAGACGGGGTCGGCACTGCCGCCGGACCCGCTCTCCGCGTCGCCGTTGACGACGAGATTCACGCACGCCTCCTGTGATCGGTGAGTTGAGCGCGGTCAGCCCACCAGCCCCGCATGAACCAGGAGAAGCATTGCGGCGAATTCTGTTACGTCGTACATCGCTGAGCATGGCTGAATGTGCCCGGTTCGCCGGCTCGAGCACGCTCGCATCACCTATCTGGCGCTGCTCGCGTCCCTCCGCCTTCTCTCTTGTCGGTTCGTCAACCTCGTGCCCTCGGCCTCGACATCGACGGCGTCGTCCCGAGCGGGTCCATGCGGGATGGTCGGCTCACTCCGTGTCAGGGCGCGAGAGGCTGCTGCGGGGAGCGGAGTACGAGCAGCGGGATCTCGCTGGGGGCGAAGACACGGAACGGCGGGCCCCAGAACGCGGCTCGGCTTCGCGGCCTCAGCCGTGCAGCCGGACTACGACGGCCCCGGACCCGATCGAGTGGCGTTCACCCTCGACCTCTCCGCGGACCCGACGGCCAACCACTAACGGGACGAAGCCCCCAGTGCGCCCGTTAACCGCAGCCCTGGGAGACCCCCTATCACATGCGCGGCCACGCGCCTCGGTCGTACGCGGCCGTGCGCGAACTCGCCGAGCAGAAGGGCTTCGGCAGCTTCTCGGTGGTCTTCCCGATCGGCATCGACGCGGGCATCTGCGTCCTGCTGGCGCTCGACCTCCTGCTTACCTGGATCCGTATCCCCTTCCCGCTGCTGCGCCAGACGGCGTGGCTCCTGACGGCGGCGACGATCGCCTTCAACGGCGCGGCGGCCTGGCCCGACCCGCTGGGCGTGGGCATGCACGCGGTCATCCCGATCCTGTTCGTGGTCGCCGTCGAGGCGGCGCGGCACGCGGTGGGCCGGATCGCGGACATCACGGCCGACAAGCACATGGAGGGCGTGCGTCTGACGCGCTGGCTCCTGTCTCCCGTGCCCACGTTCAAGCTGTGGCGCCGGATGAAGCTGTGGGAGATCCGCTCCTACGAGCAGGTCATCCAGCTGGAGCAGGACCGCCTCATCTACCAGGCCCGCCTCCAGGCCCGCTTCGGCCGCTCCTGGCGCCGCAAGGCCCCGGTGGAGTCCCTGATGCCGCTGCGCCTGGCGCGCTTCGGCGTACCGCTCGCCCAGACCGCCGGAAAGCGATCGAACCGCCTTGTCGGCGCTGGGGGGGGCGGCGACACCAGGACACTCCGCGGTGCCCGGAACCTGAGCCCCGATCGCCGACCAGCGTCCCTCTCTCGGGCCCTGCCACGTCAGACAGGGGCCCGAGCGAGGGACGCTACGCTCCCGCGAGAGGGTGCGTCAGCCGGACGTTGCCCGCTCCAACGGCAGCTCAGTGACCTTCACCGGCTCGGTCCCGGCCGCACTGTGCCGCGTCGACCAGTTCTCCAGCGCCGTCCCGCATGCGTGGTCGAGGTGGTGCAGGCCCGAGAGATCCAGCCGGATGGGACGGTCTTGAGGCAGCGCCTCCAGGTTGTCGAGGATCTTCGGCAGCCGCAGGAAGGTCGCATTGCCCGTCAGGCACGCCTCGATGGGGCCGGCGCCCTTGTCGGTGACCTCCAGCCTGATGTGCGAGGCCTGCCAGGCGGTCTTCGCCACGGACAGCGCCAGGCCGATCAGAACACCCTCGAACATGTTCACCGCGACGATCGCCACCGCGGTGACCACCAGGATCAGCGCCTCGCCCCGGTGCGCGCGCCACAGCGTCACTGTCGAACGCAGCGGGATGAGCTTCCACCCCGCATGGACGAGGATGCCCGCGAGGGCCGGGATCGGGATGAGCGCCAGTGCGAAGGGGAGCAACGCCGCGAACAGCAGCAGCCATACGCCATGAAGGACGCGCGAGGCCTTGGTCCGCGCGCCTGCCTGGACGTTGGCGGAGCTGCGCACGATGACCGCGGTCATCGGCAGCGCGCCGAGGAACCCGCTCACGACGTTGCCTGTGCCCTGGGCGATGAGCTCCTTGTCGTACTCGGTGCGCGGCCCGTCGTGCAGCCGGTCCACGGCCGCCGCGCTGAACAGGCTCTCGGCCGACGCGATCAGGGTGAAGGCCAGAACTGTCCCGAGCATGCTCACGTCGGCGAGCCCACCGATGGCGTCGAGCCCGGGCAGTTGAATGGAGCCGGCCAGCCCTTGCACCTCGACCGTGTCGACCGGCATGGCGAATGCCAGAGACGCCAGTGTGGCCAGCGCGACCGCGGCGAGCGCCGCCGGAACGGACCGTACGGGCCGCGGCAGCCGCTTCCACACCAGCATGACGGCGATGGTGCCCGCGCCGAGAGCGAGGGATGCGAGGGCAGTAGCGCTCCCGGCGGCATCGACCAGTGCCCGGGGCAGCCCGGAGATCTTACCCAGGCCGGAGGCCGGGGCCGTCATGCCGGCCGCCGCGTACAACTGGCCCGCGATGATCACGAGTCCGATGCCGGCGAGCATGCCCTCGACGACCGAGACCGAGATGGCCCGGAACCAGCTCCCCAGCCTGAAGGCTCCCATGGCCAGTTGGAGAAGGCCGGACGCGAGCACGATTATCCCGAGTGCGGGCAGCCCGAATTCCTGCACGGCCTCGAAGACCAGAACGGTCAGTCCGGCGGCAGGGCCCGAGACCTGGAAGCTGCTGCCACGCATCATGCCGGTGACCAGACCGCCCACGATGCCGGTGATCAGGCCCAGTTCGGCCGGCACACCGGAGGCCACGGCGACGCCCACGCACAGCGGCAGGGCGACCAGGAACACGACGAGCGAGGCGGCGAAGTCCTGCCGCAGATGAGGGAATTTCGTCCGGTGGTCCACGGTCGCGCTCACAGGGCCTGGAAGGTGTCGCCGTGCACGTCATGGGCCAGTACGGACCCCGTGTGCACTTCGTAGAACCAACCGTGCAGGCGGAGTTGGTTTTGCGCGAGGCGGCTTTCGACGTAAGGATGGGAACGAAGTCGCAACAGCTGTGTCAGCACGTGGTTCTGCACGGCCTGGGCGACGGCCGGGTCTCCCACCACCCCGTCGGGCCGGGGCGTCGCGTGCGCGAGCCAGTCGCGCACCGCCGGGACGGAGGTCAGGTCGTCACCGCGTAGCAGCGCGCCCACCGCGCCGCAGTGCGAGTGGCCGCAGACGACGATGTCCTGGACTCCGAGCACCTCCACCGCGTACTCGATGGTGGCCGCCTCGCCCGTGGGCTGCTCGGAGGTGTACGGAGGGACGATGTTGCCCGCGGTCCGCAGCTCGAAGAGCTCACCAGGACGGGCCCCAGTGATCAATGAGGGGACGACCCGGGAGTCGGAACAGGTGATGAACAGAACCTGCGGGGACTGGCCCTCGGCCAGCCGGGCAAACTCCTCGGGTCGTGCCGCGGACTGTAGGTGGAAGGACCGGGCGTGATCGATGAGGGGCTGCATATCGGAAAGTTCCTCCTGGCACGCCAATTGACGGCGCGTCGGTTGGTGCGAGGCGGTGGGCTCGACAAGATCCACAGTGGCGGAGTGATCCTGAAGACAACCTGAAGCCACCTGAAGCCGTCTTCAGGTGGCCGGTGGCAGGGTGGGGGGCCGACTCACCGCTCGCCGTCCCCCCCCACCTCCCGCTCACACCACGGCGCCGGGATCCCGCGCCCGTCCGCGTCGCTCCAGCGGACTCCGCGCTCCGTTGTCCTCGCCGGGCTTGGCTTCCCCGACCTCGCCGAGGCCGTGGTCGGGGATCGACAGGAGGTGTTCCTTGACGGTCTTGAGGAGTGCTCCGGCGGCCGGTCCGCCTGCGACCACCTCGTCGAGATCGCATTCGGTGAGGTCGATGCGGATCGGGAACAGGCTGGTGAACCAGCCGATCGTGCGTGTCAGGTCCGCGCCGGGGACGGCGCTTTCCTCGCGGCCGTGGCCTTCCACGCCGATCAGGACGGAGGGGGCGGACCGTGTGGATGAACCCGTCGGCTCTGCCGTATTGGATGGACCGGCCGGCTGTGTCGTATCGGATGGACCGGGCGGCACGCGGTCGCGGCGTGCCGCTTCTCTGCGGGCGATGGCCACGGCGAGGGCCGCGAGCAGCCCGTCCTGGACTCCGCAGCCGAACGCGGCGGGCAGCGCGGTGAGGAGTGCCTCGGTGACCGGAGCCGAAAGCCGCATCTGCACGGTGTCCACCGTGTCCGCGCGGTCCAGTTCGGTGTCGAGCCGCCTGGAGCCGATGACCGGGTCGGGGGCTGAGTCCGGTCCATCCAGGATGGACCGCCACAGCTCCAGCTCGGCGACCCTGTCCTGGGCGGTCGCCTCCGCCGCGAGCGCGTGTTTCCAGCGCCGCGCGGACGTGGCCACCTGGGGCAGGGCCGGGGCCCGGCCCGCGCGGATCTGGGACCACGCAGCGGCGAGGTCCGGCAGCAGAATTCTCCACGACACCCCGTCCACCACCAGGTGGTGCAGGACAAGGACGAGTCGGCCCGTGCCGCCGCCGGGCGCCGGGTCGAACCAGACGGCCTGGACCATCACTCCTGACTCGGGATCCAACCGCTCTGTTGCGGTGTCGAGTTCGGCCTGCGCGTCCCGCTGCCAGTCCTGGCTCCAGCGGCCGTCGCAGGTCACACGGTGGATCAGCGCCGCCGCGTCGACTGACCCCGGCGGCGCGACGTGCAGGCTTCCGTCACCGGCGGACTCCAGGCTTGACCGCAGTATGTCGTGGTGGTCGATGACCGCGCCCAGGGTGGCCGCAAGGCCTGCGAGGTCGATGCCTTGGGGGAGCTGGAGCAGTGCGGACATGGTGAACCGGTTCCAGCTGCCGCCGAGTTCGCGGATGTGCCGGGCGATCGGCGGCAGCGGCATCGGGCCGACACCGCCGCCGTCGAACTCCTCCAGCGCCGCGTCCGACGCGTGCTGGCGTTGCGTCGAGGCGAGCCGGGCGAGAGCGGCCACCGTGCGGGCCTCGAAGATCTGGCGTGGGGTGACCTCGACGCCGCGGGTCCGGGCCCGGGACACCACCTGGATGGAGCGGATGCTGTCCCCGCCCACGGTGAAGAAGTCGTCGTCGGCGCCGACCCGGTCCACGCCGAGCACCTCGGCGTACACCGAGGCCAGGATCTCCTCCACTGGTGACTGCGGCGCCCGATAGCTGCCGCCGCCGAACTCGGGGTCGGGCAGGGCAGCCCGGTCCAGCTTTCCGTTGGGTGTCAGCGGCAGCCGGTCGAGGACCACGAACGCGGCCGGGACCATGAACTCCGGCAGCCGCTGTGCCGTGAACCGGCGTACCTCGCCGACCGGCACGCCGGGGGTGAGGGCGATGTCGTCGCCGCCCCCGCTCCCGACGGCGCCGGGTGTGGGCACCAGGTACGCGACGAGCTGGCGACCGGCCCCACGGCCCTCGCGCGCGGCCACCGCCGCCTGCGCGACATCGGGGTGCGCGGTCAGGGCGGCCTCGACCTCGCCGGGTTCGATGCGCAACCCGCGGATCTTCAGCTGGGCGTCGGCGCGGCCCGCGTACTGCAGCTGCCCCTGCTCGTTCCAGCGCGCCAGATCCCCGGTGCGGTACATCCGCGCGCCCGGCCGGGGAGCGTAGGGGTCGGCAAGGAACCGCTCGGCGGTGAGCGCGGGCCGCCCGTGATAGCCGCGGCCCACGGCGCCCGCGACATACAGCTCGCCGACCACGCCCACCGGCACCGGCTCGAGGCCGGGCCCGAGGACGTAGGTGCGCATGTTCCCCAAGGGCCGGCCGATCGGCGCGCTGCCGGTGCCACCGCACGCGTCCGGTCCCCCCGCGTCGTGCCCGGCCGGGAGCTCGGCCACGGTGGCGTAGAAACTCTCGCTCTGCCCATAGGAGTTGACCACGCGCACCCCGGGCAGGGCGGCCTGCACCCGTGCCACCAGCGCGTCGGGCAGTGCCTCGCCGGCGAAGACAAGGGTGGCCACGTCGATGCGGTCGGCGATGTCATCGAGGAGCTCCGCGAAAACCGAGGGCACGGTGCTGATCACCGCGCCGGTCCAGCCGGTCCGCTCGGCGAGTTCCAGGACGTCCCGGACCACTTCGACCGAGCCGCCGGCCGACAGTGCGGTCAGGATCTCGAACACCGACACGTCGAAGGCGACCGATGTCGCGGCGAGGATCCGCGACCCCTTTGAGACACCGGCCGGCCCTGCGAGGCGCAGTACGCCGTTCACGACGCCGTGCTGGGTGATCGAGACGCCCTTGGGGGTGCCGGTGGAGCCGGAGGTGTACATCACGTAGGCGAGGTTGTGCGGAGCCAGCGGAGCCGTCCGTTCGTCGTCTCGCAGGTCCGCGCCGTCACCGTCGTCGAGGTCCAGCTCGTCCACGAGCAGCCGGACGGGTCCGTCGTCGCCGTTGCCGCCCTGCGGCAGGATGCCCTGCGTCGAGGAGTCGGTCAGGAGGCACCGGGGGCGTGCGTCGGCCAGGACGTGGCCGAGCCGGCGGCTGGGATAGCGGGGGTCGACGGGCAGGTGCCCCGCGCCGGACTTCCAGATGCCGAGCAGCCCCACGATCAGGTCGGCCGAGCGTGGCAGGGCGAGTGCCACCAGCTGCTCCGGCCCTGCACCGTGGCGTACGAGTGCCCGTGCGAGCCGGTTCGCGCGGGCGTTCAACTCCGCGTAGGTCAAGGTCACTTCGCCGCACACGACTGCGGGGGCGTCCGGTGTGGCGCTCGCCTGCCGTTCGAAGAGCCCGGGAACGGTGAGGGCCGGCGTATCGGCGGCCGTGTCGTTGAACTCGTGCAGCAGCCGCTCGCGCTCGCCGGCCTCCAGGACGTCAACGGCCCCGATCCGCAGCCCGGGTTCGGCGGCCAGCTGCCGTACGATCCGCACGAGCCGCGCGGCGAGCGCCTCGACGGTGCTCGGGTCGAAGAGGTCGGTGGCGTACTCGATCTCGCCCGAGATCTCATGGCCGGATCCCTCGGACATGCTGAAAAGGAGGTCGAACTTGGCGGTTGGGGTCGCGACGGGTGTGAACTGGGCCTGGTGGCCGCGCAGTTCGATGTTCTCGCGGCCGTTTCCCTGCCAGGCGAACATGACTTGGAACAGCGGGTGACAGGCCGTGGAGCGCTCGGGGTTGAGGGCCTCGACGAGCCGCTCGAAGGGCACGTCCTGGTGGTCGTACGCGCTGACGGCCTTGTCCCGCACCTGCCGCACCAGGGACTCGAACGAGGGGTTGTCCGAAAGGTCGGCCCGCAGTACCCACGTATTGACGAAGAACCCCACCAGATCGGCGAGTTGCTCATCGGTGCGCCCGGCGATCGGTGCGCCGATCGTCAGGTCGTCACCCCCGCCCATCAGGTGCAGCAGCACCGCGAGCGCGGACTGCAGCACCATGGGTACGGTGGCCCCTTGAGCGCTGGCCAACTCCTGGAGCCGGGCGTGGACGTCGGGTTCCAGGGTGAATTCGACCGTGTCGCCCCGGTGGCTTGCCGCCGGTGGCCGCGGCCGGTCGAGCGGAAGCCGCAGTGGTTGCGGCACCCCCGCGAGTTCTGTGCGCCAGTACTCCAGTTGGGCGGTCGCGAGGCTCTTGGGATCTTCCTCTTGCCCCAGCAGTTCCCGCTGCCACAGGGCGTAGTCCGTGTACTGCACCGGCAGGTCTGCCCATGCGGGCTCCTCTCCGCGCTGACGCGCGTCGTACGCCGTGGCCAGATCGCGGGCCAGTGGAGCCATCGACGCGCCGTCGGCAGCGATGTGGTGCATCACAAGGACGAGTACGTACTCATCGGCCCCGCGCCGCAGCACACACGCCCGCACGGGTATCTCGGCCGACAGATCGAATCGGTGGGCGACTTCCTTTGCCACCGCGGCGGTCACGGCATCCGGCGTCACCTCGCGCACGGGCACATCGAGGACGACATCGCCTTCCTCCACGACCGCCTGCGACGCGACACCCTGGCCGTCCGCCACGAACAGTGTCCGCAGGCTCTCGTGCCGCACGACCACGTCCCGCATCGCCAACGCGAGTGCTTCCGGGTCAAGTTGGCCGCTCAGCTGCAGCGTGTAGGACAAGTTGTACGTTGCCGAAGGGCCCTCATAGCGGTCCAGGAACCACAGCCGGCTCTGTGCGTAGGACAACGGCACCCGCTGCGGCCTCACCGGAGCCCGCCGCAGCACCGGACGCGAGGACGGCTTGCCCGCATCCAGGTGCGCCGCGAGCAACGCCACGGTCGCCGACTCGAACACCACCCGAAGCGGCAGCTCCACCCCGAGGGTCGTGCGCATCCGGTTGGCCAGCTGCGTGGCAAGGATCGAGTGCCCGCCCAGGTCGAAGAAGTTGTCGTCGATCCCGACCCGCTCGACCCCGAGGATGTCCCCGAACAGTGCGCACAGGGCCTGCTCCTGGGGTGTGCGAGGTGCGCGCCCGCTCGTCCCGCCCGTGTAGTCGGGTACGGGCAGGGCGCGCCGGTCCAGCTTCCCGTTCGGATTCAGCGGCACCTCGGCGAGGGCCACGACGGTCGAGGGCACCATGTACTCGGGCAGCCGCTCGGCTACGTGGGCGCGCAGCTCGGCGGAGGTCGGCAGGGTGGCGCCCGGGGCGGGCACCGCATAGCCCACCAGGCGCCGGTCGCCGCCCTGCTCGAGGCAGACGACCACGGCCTGGGCCACGCCCGGGTGTGTGCCCAGCACGGCTTGGACCTCGCCGAGTTCGATGCGGAAGCCGCGGATCTTGACCTGGTTGTCCGCGCGCCCGTGGAAGACCAGCTGGCCGTCGGGGGCCCGGGTGACGATGTCGCCGGTGCGGTACATCCGGCGGCCGGGTGCGCCGAAGGGGCAGGCCACGAAGCGTTCGGCGGTCAGGCCCGGCCGGCCGAGGTAGCCGCGGGCGAGCGCCTCACCCGCCACATACATCTCACCTGCCACTCCGGTCGGCACCGGGCGCAGCGCGTCATCAAGGACGTACAGCTGGGTGTTGGCGATCGGCCGGCCGATGGGCGGAGTGCGGTCGTCGGCGACCAGGGGATCGCTGAAGGTCACGATCGCCGTGGTCTCGGTCGGCCCGTAGGCGTTGACCAGGTCCCGGCCCTCTGACCATCCGGTCACCAGCTCGGGCGTGGCCGCGTCACCGCCCACGGCGAGGGAGGCCACGCCCGGCAGTGTGCCGGGCGGCAGCGCCGCGAGGACGGCAGGCGGCAGGAAGACATGGGTCACCCGCCGCACGGCGAGGGTGTCGATCAGCGGGCTGCCCGGGGCGAGTTGCTCCTGGGCGGCGAGCACCAGGGTGGCGTCCGTGAAGAGCGCCATGCACACCTCGTAGACCGAGACGTCGAAGCTCGGCGAAGCGAACTGCAGCACCCGGCTCGCGGCCGTCAGGTCGAGGCGCGCTTGCTGCGTCGCGATCAGACTGGCCACCCCGCGATGAGTGACGGCCACACCCTTCGGCCGCCCGGTCGAACCCGACGTATAGATCACATACGCGGTGTTCGCGACGGACACCGGCCCACCGGGCCGCTCCTGGTCGGTCACCGGAGTGCCGTCGTGCCGCGCCACCGCTGCGGCGGTCGCGGGGTCGTCCAACCGCAGGACCGGCACGGCGAGGTCGGGCAGTGCGTCCGCCGTGGTGGTGTCCGCCAGGATCAGCAGGGTGCGGGAGTCCTCCAGCATGTAGGCGATCCGGTCCGCGGGGTATGCGGAGTCCACCGGCAGGTAGGTGCCGCCGGCCTTCATCACGGCGAGGAGAGCGACCACCAGGTCGGGGGAGCGCGGCAGCGATACCGCCACCACGGTCTCCGCCGCCACGCGGTGCCGGATCAGTTCACGCGCCAGCCGGTTGGCGCGCGCGTCCAGTTCCCGGTACGTCAGCGACCTGTCTGCGCACTCGACCGTCACCGCGTCGGGTGTCGCGGCGGCACGCTGCTCGAAGAGGCCGGGGAGGGTGGCGGCCTCGACGGGCACGGCGGTGTCGTTGTGCCCGTGCAGCAGCAGGTCCCGCTCGGCGGGTCCGAGCAGATCGAGGCGGGCGACGGGCAGTTCGGGGTCGGCGGCGATCTGTTGGAGGAGACGGGTCAGCCGTTTGGTGACGGCTTCGACGGCGGGGCTCTCGAAGAGGTGACGCTGGTACTGCACGGTCACCTGGAGGTGGGGCTCGGCGTTGACGGTGACCGTCAGCGGGTAGTGGGTGCCGGCGGACGAACGAACCCCGGTGACCTCGAAGCCCACGTCGGCACCGCCTGGGCGGTCCACACGGTGGTTGCCCAAAGTGTACGACTCGGACGTCACCAGGGTGTCGAACAGGACGCTCGTGCCGGTGGCCCGGTGGATGTCGGCCAGGCCGCAGTGGTGGCCGGAGAGCGCCTGATGCCGCTCCCGCATCCCGCGCAGCAGATCAGCCGCAGTGTCCGTGGGCGCGAGCCTGACCCGCACCGGGAGCGTGTTGACGAACAGCCCGGCCATCGAGGCCACGCCGGGCACCGCCTTCGGGCGTCCGGGCACGGTCGCCCCGAACACCACGTCCTGCTGCCCGGTCAGCGCGGCGAGCAGCAGCGCCCAGGCGCCCTGCACCACGGCGTCCAGGGGGACATCCAACTCGGCGGCCCGCCCGGCCAGTTCACGCACCACGCCTGCGGTCAGGGCCACCTTGACCTCGCCGATCCCTGCTGACGCGTCGCCGCCCGCCCCGGATCCGATGACGGGGGCCAGCAATGTCGGGTCCTCCACCCCCGCCAGCTCCTCGGCCCACACACGAGCCGCCGCATCCCGGTCGTGCCCCGCCGACCACGCCAGGAAGTCCCGGTACTCGGCCACGCGCGGCAGCACGGAAGCGTCCCCGTCGGCCGTATAGAGGTGCAGCAGATCCTGCATCAGCACGGGCAACGACGCGCCGTCGAACAGCAGATGATGTGCCGTCAGTACCAGCTCGAACCGCTCGGCACCCACCTTCACCAGCGCCATCCGCAGCAACGGCGGCACCGTCACATCGAAGTGGCTCCGCAAGTCCTGCGCGAGGAAGGCTTCGAAGGCCGTACCCGGCTCGAGCTTCGTCTGCGTCTCTTCGTTCAGGTCCACTTCACGCCACGGAAGCTCCACCCCGTCGACGACGACCTGCACCGATTGCCCGTCGGCTCCCGCCACGAAGGCCGTCCGAAGATTCGCGTACCGGTCGAGCAGGGCCTGACCTGCCGCCCGCATCCGGGTCCCCGCCACCGGCCCGCGCAGTGTGATGACGAACTGCATCTGGTAGGTCCCCCGCGAGGCATCGTCCAGGAGCGTGTGGAAGAGCAGCCCCGACTGCAGCGCCGTCAGCGGCCACACCTCGGCGAGTCCCGGATAACGGCGCTCCCACGTTTCGATCTCGCGCCGGCTCACCGGTGCCAGTGACACCCCGACCGCCCCGATCCGCAGGTGGGGCTGGGCCACCACCTGGCGAACGACCTGCACGAACCGCTCTGCGAGTGACTGCGCGGCTTGCGGCCCGTGCACGTCACCGTCGCACCGGAGCGTGCAGACCAGCCCTTCCCCGGCGGAGCGGGGGAGGGGACTGAGCAGCCCGCAGGGGACGTCCTCAGAGGCCATCGGGCTCTTGGCCCGGTCCCGTAATCGCGTCACCAGCGCGGTGAACGACGGCTCCTCGCCCCCCGGATCCCCCTGCGCCACCGACGTGTCGGCGCCGAGCCACACCAGCCGTGCCGCACCCTCGTCGGGCGACCCGGCCACGGACAGTCCCACCGTGAGGCCGTCGCCCCCGCCGAGGCGGTGCAGCAGCACCGTGAACGCCGCTTGCAGCACCACGGGCGCCGTGGTGTCGCACTCCTCGGCCAACTCCGAGACTCTGCAAAGGAGTTCGCGGTCGAGCTGGAACTCCACCGAGACACCGCCAAACTGGATATCGCCCGGCTCACCCGAGCCGGACCAGTGGGACGAGGCGAAGCGGCCGAATTCGTTCAGCGAGGTAGCCACGGAGAACCGCACTCCCATCAGTGGGGGCAAGACCAGTACGCCCCCTGCGCGGTAGCACAGCCGGGACTGGCGGCGGGAACATCCACTGACGATGCCGGACAGAGCGCCCTACGGGTCGATTTCTCCGGTCGCTCGGAAGCCCGCCTCAAGCTGGAGTCAAGTTCCGCTTATTGCCGGGATGGATCGAGACTCCCGTACGACGCGCTCTGCCGGGGAATCGCCCCCGACTTCGTCGGTCCCACCGATCTGGACCGTGCGCGTCGCGAGTGGCAGGTCCTGGATGGGCGCCGCTGTCTTCTGCCGATGGCGCGGCCGCGTCAGATGACCGGTGACGATCCCTCGCCGCGCACCAGGCCGGGTCGAGGGTCGGGCATCAGCCATGGCGAATGCCCTCGCGGGACCGGTCAGGAGGGCATTGCCGATGCGGTAGCGCCGTGCTCGTTCGTCCCGCTGGAGCAGAGGACCCGCGCCTTGCGGCCCAAGACGGCGCTGCACCGCCTTGATGCTGGTCAGCGTCCCGCCGGTGCGGGACGGCGGAATCGGGAGGGATGGGTGCTCGGCGAAGTGCTGCGGGATGGCGTCGTGCGACGCCGCGCCGCCCGGGTCGGTGATCCGGTGCAGCCCGACCGGGGATCGAATCGAGCGCGACAGGTGGGCGGCGGGTGGGCAGACCACCGAGGTTCAAACAAGCGTATTAAACGAATGTCTTGTACGTGTGTATAGATCTGCTCTACGGTGAAGCCATGGATACCGACATCGCCAAGCGATCCGCGCTCACCATCGACGGCCGCACACTTTCCTACATGGACTTCGGCGGCACCGGCCGCCCGCTGCTGGCCCTGCACGGGCACATGTCCGAGGGCCTGTCGTACGCCGGTCTCGCCGCACGTCTCGCCCCAAAGTGGCGGGTCATAGCCCCCGATCAGCGCGGCCACGGCGAGTCCGGGCGGGCGGCCGACTACAGCCGGGAGGGCTACCTCGCCGACCTGAAGGCCCTCATGGATCACCTGGGTCTGGACCGGGCGGCGCTCCTTGGCCACTCGCTCGGCGCGATCAACGCCTACCAGTTCGCAGCCCGCCACCCCGAGCGCGTCACCGCGCTGATCAATGCCGAGGGATGCGCCGAACTCGGCCTGGACGGCAGCAATCCGCTGGCGTTCGTCCTGAGTCTGCCGGAGGGCGGCGCCCTGACCGGGAGACGTTCGTCGCGCAACTCGGCCCGTTCGCACCGCACTTCGAGTCAGCCGTGCGTGAGCGGCCGGAGGGCGTCTGGGGCCTGCACTTCCACCCCCAGGACATCTACGACTCCGAGGACCAGGTGCACGGCGACCACTGGGCCGACTGGACCGGCTCCGCCTGTCCGGCGCTGCTGCTACGTGGCGCCAAGGGCGGCGTCCTGCCGGCGGAGCAGGCAGAGCAGATGGTCACCCGGCGCCCCGGCACCCACCTCGTCGAGCTGGAGACCGACCACTTCGTCTACGCCAACGACCCGGCCGCCTTCGCTACTGCGGTCCGCGGCTTCCTCGACGCGGTCTGACACAGGCCCGCAGCCGTCCCCGAGACCAAAGGCCAGCGGATGGTGGGCGGCCTCTGGTTGAGCGCTTTACGTCCTGAGTGCTGTAGTTGGCGAATCCCGCCAACTACAGCGCTCGGTCACAGTGTGTGACTGAGCGTTTCAGTTGGCCCCTGAGCGTTGCACTCGGCCCGGCTGAGAGTGACGGTCGGCCTGGGCCGTTCGAGGGTGGGCTGAGCTGGGGCTGTGGCAGGGCTCAAGCCCGCCGTCCCCACTCCATAGCGCGGCCGATGAGTTTGGATGTCGCGGCCGGTCCAAGCTTGTGACGCCTCAGGAAGGGAACCGCCATGCCGGAGCTTCTCGTCGACTTCATCACGTCCCTCGACGGCCATGCCTCGGGAGAGGGGTGGCCCGGGTTCTGGGGCCTGGAGGGCCCGGAGTACCTTGCGTGGCTCGGTGAGCAGCCCGAGGTCACCTACCTGATGGGAGCAAACACCTACCGTCTGATGTCGGGTTTCGCCGCAGGCGAGGTCCCACATGGCCAAGACGAGTTCAGGCCCGAGGAAGAGGCGTCCGTCGACGAGCTCACGCAAGCGTCCAAGGTGGTGTTCTCCTCCTCGCTCGAGGAGGAACTGAAGTGGGCCAACTCCACGCTCGTCCGTGACGATGCCGTCGAGGCGGTCCGGGCCATGAAGTCCAGTGGCTCGGGGCTCCTCAGTACGATCGGCAGTCTTAGCCTGTGCCGGTCCCTGCTGCGAGCCGGACTCGTCGACCGCTTCCGGGTCGTGATGTTCCCGGTGATCACCGGGGCCACGGGTGAGGAACGCATCTACGACGGCTATCCGGACGTTGCCCTGGAGATGATCGGGCACCGCACCTTCGACGGCCGCATCCAGCTGGTCGAGTACAAGCCTCGCGTGCTTGAGCACCCCCCGCTCGACGTCCCCGCGTGACCTTGCCTTGTCCGCCGTTCGACTGCCCGCCAGGCCGGCGCTGGCGGGCGCGAAGCAAGACCTAGGAGTGCAGTAGGCGAGGTAATGCCCTGTTTCGGGCTCGGAGTTGGGTGAGGGGACCTGGCCAGTGGGGTGGATCGTCGATCAGGTGCGGGGCTGTGCGAACAGGCCGGGTTCGGGTTCGGTGAGGACGCCTCGTGTGACCAGGCGCTTGAGCTTGGACCGGATGCCTTCGGTGTTCTTCGGGATGGTCGGCAGGTCGAGGGCCCCGCACAGGTCGCGGGCCCGCAACGGGTGACCCGCGACAGGGGCAGCCATCATCGCGGCGCCGAGGAAGGCACCAGCCCCATCCAGCTGGCCTCCGCATACATTTCATGCCCCGACAGGCGGTAACTGGGCCCCGCACTCACCTGCAACCGGACCCCGTTCTCGCTTACGAAGCCACTTGTCGGACCTGCGAGTTCGGGCCACGGTCCGGACGCATCGGCAGAGGTTCACGTCAGGTCGTCGCCGAGGGTCGGTCAGGAACCTGCTGGTCAGTACAGGGCGATCACGTCGACGACGATGGCCCGCCTGGAGATGTAGGCGTGCACGTCCCGGGCGGGCAGGTCGAGTCCGACTCGAACCGCCCGAGCCAGGTTGGTGTGGGAAGGAGGTGGGCAGCGCGCGCCCGTACGTCGCGCGTAAGGGCGCTGCCCATGGATATGCCAGGTCAGGAGGTGTACAGGTACACCTTGGCCTGGCTGCCCTTGCCGAGGTTCCAGTCGAAGGACTTGTCGGTGCCCACTCCGCAGGCCGACTTCTTCCTCTTCTCGTCGTTGCGGGGGTTCGTCGCCTTCACCCGGGCACACTTGCCGTCCATCCTGGTGTCCTTGACGTGGCCCCGAACGTGGACCTTGCCCCTCTCACAGGTGATATCCCACTCGGCCTTGCCGCCGGGGACGGTGACCTCGTTGCCGGTGTCCGGGCATGCACCCATGACCGACGAGCCGCCATGGGGTGTACTGCTGGTGGCCGTGGCGGTCCCGGCGCTCACGCCGCCGGCCAGGAGCAAGGCGGCCGTCATGGACGTGACGAGTCGTTTGGTTCGCATCTGAGCTTCCCCCGTTGTGTGCCGTCTGGTCAGTTTGGGGCGGCACATCTCCCCGGTGGCATCGGCTGATGCACGTGGCTGACTTTTCCACCGTGCCCCGGCGGAGGTCATCGTGTTTCGGGCGTGCCCGAAACACTCAGAGTGCAGTACCTGATCTTCCGTCCGGCTTGTCATCGCTCACTGGTCGAACCCGTGATCACAGCACGGAAGGTCGCGCATCCGTCGGTCAGCGGCCACCAGGGCAGATACGCGATGCGCAAGACCGTGAACGCGATCTTGTACCAGAACCGCAGCGGCTGCCAGTGGGACCTGCTGCCCCACGACCTGCCGCCTGCCGGGGCAGTGAAGTACTACTTCTACAAGTGGCGCGACAACGGCACCGACCAGACCATCCACGGCCTGCTGCGGTGGCAACTACGGGAGAAGAAGCAGCGATTGGCCGCCCCGAGCCTCAGTCGCCGAATCGAACCGGGCGGCACCAAAGCGGCTGTGTGCTGTGGCAGAGTCGCGGAGAGCTGTGAGAAGGGCGTCGAGTAGGGATTCAGTGAAGGTGGTGCCGCGATGGTCGATGTCGGTGCCGGGGGCCAGGCCGGCCAGGTGGGCCAAGCAGGCATCGCGGTCGACGTCGGCCAGGTGGGCCAGGCAGGAGGCGTGGTCTGGGACGTGGATGCCGCGGCAGCCGACGGGGTCCTCCGCGATGGCGCCCTGGCCACAATGAGCCAGGCAGGCGGAGTTTGGGACGGTTGGGACCTTGGGTGTGCCACGCCCAGAAGGCGATCCGTCACGGCCGGGTAGCTGCCGCCTTCGCTGCCGTGGCTGCAGCACTGGAATCCTCGCTGCAGCACTGAAGGACGCACTGAAATGAATCGTGCGCTCCCGCGAGGGGGGCATGCCCAGGAGCATCACGCACGCGGGCGGACAGTTCGCGCCCCTGACCGTCGACACCGGTGCGCGGGACGGTCGTTGCGCGCAACTGTCCGCAACGCGCTCGAGGGGTCAAGGGCCGCTAGGACGTGCATCAAAGCGGATCTTGGTGATGGGCTTGCCTTACTCCAGAGGTAATCGCCTCGACCGACTTGCGCTGGCAATGTCGGTGATCTCACCACGTCGACAGGGCGTGGACCTGGAGGGGAGAGGTCTGCCATGCCTATAGCCGCACCTACAAACACGCGCACGGTGGTTGAGGAACTGCTGCGCAGGATCGGCGAGGGCGACCCCGAGCGCATCTCCGAGCTGTATGCGGAGCGGGGCGATTGGAAGCTTGACTGGCCGGAGGCCGAGCACGGCCGCACTGCCACGCCGTGGATCCGTCACCGGTCCACCCGAGCCGACGCAGCCGCCCACTATCGCGAGCTCGCCGAATGCCACATCCCGGAACACGTGGCGACCGAGGTCGAGTGCATCCTCATCGACGGAAATGAGGCGGTCGTGCTCGGCGAGATCCGCCAGACCGCCCGGCCGACCGGACGTGCCTATCGCGCGCGGTTCGCCCTGCACCTCACCGTCGAAGACGGCCTTGTCACTCGGCACCATGTCTACGAGGACAGCCTTGCTGTCGCCCAGGCGTTCGAGGCGGAGAGTCAGTAAACGGCCGTAGGGACGATCGCGTATGGCTGCCGGGCGGCACCACCTTGAGGGCGACGATCCGGCCCCGGCCCCGGCCCTGGTCAGGAGGGCTCGGTGAGAACCCACAACTCCCAGACTCCGGCGGCTCGGCACTCGTAGGCGCGTACGCCGTTCTCCAAGTACCACCGGCCGCGCTCATGACAGCGGTTCTCCTCGGTCGGAGGAAAATCCGCCACGTGGTGCCAGCCCGGCCCTGCTGCCGGCGTGGACTGTGCAGGCGTGGGTGCGGGCGCGGAGGCCACGGCCGCTGCGCCGTGGCTCGCCACCAGCAGCGATGCGGCCGCAGCCGCGAGGAGAACGCGTTTCATGGTTCGCATGGAACGCATCCTTCCGCAGCCGGCGGGCCCACATCGATGGAGACCGCTCCGCCTTCCCCCGATTGGCCTAAAGGGTGATGCGGGCAGTCAGGGCAGCCAGGGCGCCCAGGTGTGCAACGTCGGCTGCGAAGGCAGCCAAGCGCCCCCTCATACCCAGCGGATACGAAGTGACCTGGCACCGCGCCGCAGCGCCGACCGCGCCGCGGCCGGTTCATGCCCGAGGAGCGGGCGTGCGACGTGCTGGGGCTTAGCTGGCCCTGAGTCATCAATCAAGGCAGCCTTAAGGATCACAGTTCGGGGCCGGCAGCGGGGGAGTGGCGCCGCACGGACGTCTACGTTCGATCTTGTGAGTTACCAAGCAGCCGCCCCGGACCCGTCCACGTACCCCGCGCTCTCCTCCTACCTGACGCAGACTTCGACGCGCGCGTCGCAACGACGTTCGCGTACGGCGTTGGGAGTGCCGCGCCCGATGGACGGGCTGACACACGTGGCATCCACCCCGGGCAGAAAGGGAAAGGGACACCACCGCGCGACCGCCTCCAAAGGCAGACAGCCTCGGTCCCGCCCCCATGCCCGCCATGGCGCGATCAAGCCCAAACGGGGCTTCCCGCCGCTCTCCTACGGCTATGCGTCCGCGGCGCTGCTCGCTCTCACCGCCGGGCTCCTAGCCCAGTCCCACGGCCACCCGGCCCCCGCCAGTCCGCACGCCGCGCCTCCCGCTCGGCAACCGCACGCTCCCGGTCACGGGTCTTCGCCCGTACCCGACAAGGCACCCACCGCGCCCACCCCGCCCAGCAAGCCCGCACCACACCCAAGACTCCCGGGGAGCGCCGAGCACGACGCCCCGCCTGCCCGCTCGCATCAGGCAGCCGGCAGCGCAGCCGCGTCGAGCGTGCTGCACGTGGGCAGCACAGGCACCTCGGTTCGGCAGTTGCAGGAGCAGTTGGGCCGACTACGTCTCTACACCGGTCCCGTGGACGGCTACTACAGCCACGACGTCGCGACCGCGGTCGCGCGCATGCAACAGGCACGCGCCATCAACGAACCCCTCGGCGTCTACGGCCCGGGCACCCGCAACGCCATCAGCACCGCGGCGATGTAATTCTGGCTCCCCTGTGCCAGGGCTGCTGAGCAGAGGATCGGCGATGAGCCCCGGGCCTCGTCAGCCGCCGTCGCCGACGCACTGGAGACGCGAGCGCGGGAAGTGGACCGCCGGATGCCCCGCTGAGCGGCACCGAACCGCAGAGCTTCGTCCGACGACGCCGCCGACCCTCAACCCCCGCAGCGCCCAAGCATTCCCGCGGCACCGGCGCCCACGGTTGAGGCGGGCCCGGCCAGGAGAGGAGCCCTCGCGGCCGGTACTGCCCACCCCAGCCTCCTCGGAGCCGTCACCCGGCTTCTTCCACGAGCCGTTCGCGAACTGCTCCGCGCTGATCCAAAGCCTGGTGGTGCTGGGAGACCAACTCCTCGCGGCCTGCGCCCAAGACCTCGCGCTCAAGGGTGCGCTCACCGATTCCTGTCGGGCCTCACCCATGCACCACCTGGGCCTCAACTCCTACCGGCCCGGGCACGGCGCCGACATCGCCAACAACGTCGACTACGCGATGTCCCCGCACATCGACCACGCCTACTTCACCGTCGAGCTCCAGGACACGCCGGGCCTGCAGGTGCAGGACGAGGACGGCACCTGGCTCTCGGTTCCCCTGGTCCCTGACGCGGTGTTCGTCTCCCTTCCCGACTACCTGCAGCGGGCCACGAACGGCGTCTACCGTCGGGCGACGCACCGGGTCGGCACGGTGAGAGCGGCCGCATCTCCATCCAGTACAAACACCGCCCCGACTACAGCACCGTCGTCGCACCGCTGGCGCCGTGCACCAGCGCGGACACCCCGGCCCGCTACGCGCCGTTCGACACGGGCACCCGGTACGCAGCCCTACTCCAATCCCTCCTGAACCGGTACAACCGGTAGAACCCGCCCCCGCGCTCTCGGCGTGCAGTGTTGCTGACACACCGCGGCGAGGAGGAAGTCACCGCGGAGCGGCATTCCGGCGCCCGGGAAGCCTCCCACCGGATTGGGGGCGCTGTGGTTGCGGCGATGCACTGCCGCAGGCCCCGCAGATGATGGTCCTTGAGCTCGACGCCGAAGGCCCGGGACGGGACACCGCCGTACTCGGCCATGCCGTCGCCGATCACGCCTCCGAGGTGATCGGCGACGGCCACAACGCCCTTGGCCAGCCCCCCCGAATCCCCGGATCGGCGGTGTAGCGGTGATGCCGATCAGGCTCGCGAGCCCGGCGTAACTGATGCTGCCAAGGGAGCCACCGAACACCTCGTCAAGCCGACGTGAGCCAAAGGCCATACACACACTGCAGAGGGCTGCCCCGACTTCGAAAGGAGCTTCAGCGAACGGCTGGGGACGACGCCCGTGCCCTGACGGCACAGGTTCGCGGGGTTGCTGGTCGTGGCGGTTGGATCTGCGGCGGTGCAAGGATGACCACCAACCGCGCCGGGGCCGGAAAGCCATCAACCCATTGCCGAGAGCCCTGGCTTCATGGCCCCAGAGCGCAGACGGGAGCTCCCATGTCCGGACGGCCCGATGACGAAGTCCCGCGCATACCCATGACCGCCGAGGAGATCGAGACAGCCCACCTTGTCGCTCCGCCCAAGCTCAACGGCCAGGTCACGCTGCGGGAGTACGACCCGCGGTGGCCCGCGGTCTTCGAGCAGGAGGCCGTCCCCATGAGTGAGCGCCTCGGCCACGTCGACCACCGGATCGAGCACGTCGGCTCCACCTCCGTGCCGGACCTGCCCGCCAAGCCGGTCATCGACATGCTCCTGACCGTCCCCGATCCCGGCGACGAGGCGTGCTACGTACCGGCCCTGGAAAACCTTGGCTTCACGCTCGTCATCCGAGAGCCCGAATGGTACGAGCACCGCGTTCTGCGCAAATACCACCTCGCCCCAGGCGTCGAATCGGCCAACCTGCACGTCCTGCCCGAAGGCTGCCAAGAAGCCGTCCGTATGCTGCGCTTCCGCGACCGGCTGCGCACCGTCAGCAGCGACCGCAAGCTATACGCCGACGCCAAACGGTCACTTTCCCTGCAGTCCTGGGAATACATGCAGAACTACGCCGACGCCAAGTCCGAAGTCGTTGCGGAAATCCTGGAACGGGCGATGGCGGGTGAGAGTTCCAGGCCGGACGCGTAGCGAGTCGGATTCGGCCTCAGCCATGACTCCAGGAGATCAGCGTTCAGGACGGCATGATGATCTACCGCATAGAGTGACCCTGCACCTGGCTGGTCTGTATGAGGGCTTCCGGCGGCGAACGAATGAGGCTGCAATGAGTGAACTGACGAAGCCCGAGATCGACCTTCCGGAGGGTGACGCTCCCACCGAACTGACAATCCGCGACCTTGTCGTCGGGGACGGGCTTGAGGCGAAGCCGGGCAGGGTTGTCCGGGTTCACTACGTCGGGGTCACCCTCGAGTCCGGAAAAGAGTTCGACACCTCCTGGGGCCGGGGCCAGACGTTCAAGTTCGCCGTGGGCGGTGGCAAGGTCATCAAGGGCTGGGACCGCGGTGTCAGAGGGATGAAGGTCGGCGGCCGGCGCGAGATCATCGTTCCGCCGCGCCTCGGTTACGGCAACCAGTCACCCTCGCCGTTGATCCCGGCGGGCTCGACACTCGTCTTCGTGGTGGATCTGTTCTCCGTCGCAGTCTGAGGCCTTCTGCTACCCGGCTCTCCGTCCGGAACCAAGGCCGGGAAACACTCGCCGGCCGACGCCCTCCGCCGGGATCGACTGCGGGGCGCTGCTGACCGCGGGTTCAGCCTGGAGGGGGCTCACGAGATCAGCCTCACGGCCCAGCCCGCGCTGCACCGGGCGAGGTCGGCAGCACAGTCGCCTTGGTGCACGACGTCGCCCGGCTCGGTCGGCAGAGGCCGGCCGGCCTCCAGGTGGAGCAGGACGAGGTGGAAGGCACGCTGCCACTCCACCCGCCAGGACGCGTCGATGTCCTCCAGCTGCTCGCGCCGCTCGTCCGACATCGCCCCCGCCGACGACTTCACCGGCAGGCTCTCGGCCCGCCGCTGCTCGATCTCCTGCGCCTTGCGGGCGGCGGCCCGCGCGTTCTTCAGCCAAATCCCCACCCGATAGCCCTGATGCGCGGCGTCCAGCGGGGCCAGCAGGTGCCCGTTCACCTCGGCCCATCCACGCGCCGCCGCGAGACCTTCCTCCCACGCGACGTCGAAGTGCGACCACACCATGCCTAGCTTGTCCAGCTGCTAGATGCGGTCCTCGTTCATGTCTCCGCGGGCGTAGAAGCGCCGGTTGTCGGCGATCCACTGCCCGAGGGGGAACGCGGCGAGCGAGGCCAGCCACCCGCCTGGTCCTCGCCACCGGGCACACGGTAGGTGAAGGGCACCTTCAGGTCGCCGTGCTCGCGGGCGTAGATGACGGCGGCCTCGACGCCGCGCCGCCAGTGCTCGTGGTCGGGGTTGAGGACTCGCAGGTTGATGAACGCTGCCAGCTGCGCCGGGTCGCGCGGCACGGAGAACTTCAGCAGCTCTCGCGCGGACGCCGACGGGCCGCCGGACCCGTTCCCCTCGCCCGGCTCTCCTGGCCCTGCGCGGCCTTCTGGACGGGCTTGTAGTGGCTTGGGACCTGCTGTTCGGCGAGCTGTTCCACTACGCGTGCGTCGTGCGCCCAGAGCGCTTCCAGCAGCTTCGCCAACCCGCCGCATGCCCGGGAGGTGAGCATGTTGTCCGCTGTCTCGCCCGGCCCGAGCAGCACTGGCACCATGAACAAGGCGACCTTCCCCTCGCCTGGCTGCATCCGCAGTGCCCGTCCCACGGCCGGGACGAGGCCGGGCATGGAGCCGCGTACGTCGGCGAAGTAGACGGAGTCGCAGTTCTTGGTGTCGACGCCCTCGCGCAAGACCTTCACCGAGCTGAGGAAGCCCTTCTCCACGACTGTGCCGTCCGTGGCGATCCCGGCCGCGAACGCCTCGTCTTCCTTCACCACGTGATGGAAGACGAACGTGCGTCAGAAGCCTTCCTCGGACGACGCCTTGAGCAGCGCGGGCTGCAATCCGGGCCCCACGGACCTCGTCCGAGCGTCCCTCAGCACCCAGGAGCTGCGCAGCCTGGAGCTGGGTGTCGGTGATGTCCACGCACACCACCTGGTACGGCGCGCAGATCCCCCGGCCGATGGCCTCCGACAGCATCAGCGTGTAGCAGCGCGCGCCGAACTGCCCGTCCGGGCTGTCCTCCATGCTTGCGACCAACTCGCCCGGCGCCCCTCGGTATCCTCGTCCCCGAGCTGCCACAGTCGGGGCGTGGCCGTCATGTAGAGGCGACGCAGGGACGGGATGCGGGTGTGTCGTGGACGACAGCCCAGGGCTTGCCCAGCCGACCCGACGTTCGGTGCGCCTCATCGACCACGATCAGCTCCCAGCCCGGGAGGCCTGCCTTGTGCGCGCTCCAGGGTGCCGAGCCCGAGGGACGCGTACGTGGCGAACACGGTGACCTTGTCGAACAGCCGGGCCCAGTCGACCAGTTCCTTCACGTCAGTGGTGTTGGGGAAGGTCACGTCCTCGCCCTGGAGGGACGAGACCCCGATCATCGGGCCCGTGTGGCCGCTCTCACGCCACGCGGCCTCGGTCTGGGCGAGCAGGTCCAGCGAGGGGGACGAGTACCAGCACACGGCCTGCGTGGAGCTTCTCTGCGCTGCGGGCCGCGACCCGGGTCTTCCCGGACCCGGTGGCCATGACACCTGAGTCCGGAGTCCTCGCTCAGGCACAAGCGATCTTGCAGGCAGTTCGAGGGCGCGCACGACCGCGTCAATGGTCTCTCGCTGGGCTGCCTCGCGTTGGTCAGCGTGGCCTGTGATGGACATGCTTCGCCTGCCTTCTGCTGGGGTGTATCCGGTTTAAGAGGGGCCGTGAGGGTTGTGGTTGGACTGACGTGGCTGGCTGCTCTGCCCGTCATGGTCATCGGTACGGCTGTGGGATGGATCTCGATAATCCTTCGGAGCGGGCCTGGCGGATAGGCTCTGATTCCAGAGTCTATCCGATACTGAAAATGAAGCATGCTACCCTCATCTGATCGACACTGTTTCCTGGGAAGCACCCCGGGCACTCGGAGAAGCATGAATCGCGACGCAGTCATTCAAGCCGCTTCCGACGGCGACAGCAGTCCAGTCCTCATCCCGCTCCTGTGCCTCTTCCTGATCATGGGGCTTGTGCAGGTCATACGGCCTCAACTGCTTTGGAGGATGAACAGAAACATGCAGAGAGGGTGGGTGAAGGATCCGGATGCGACCGAACCCACTAGTAAGGGGTACGCGATGAAACGAGCGAGCGGGGTGCTGGTCCTGGGATTCGCCATATGGATGCTGGTGCAGCAGATCTGACTGGAACTCACGAACCCCCCAGCCCCTTCTGCTGCTAGGCCGTTAGGCCTGTGAACACCCGTCAAGGTCCGCCAACTAAAGCGGGTCGGGTGGGTGCTAGATCGGAGGCCCTGGAGGCGAAGCCGGAGGGGCCGTTGGGTGGGGGAGCGAAGCGGACCCACTGGGCCGGAGCGCAGCGAAGGCCTGCACTCCGGAGCTGCAGCGGTGCACTCCGGGAGCGCAGCGGACGGAGTGTCACCCGCCTTGCGCAGCAAGGCGGGTGAGCGTGGGGCGCAGCCCCACGCCAGCGCTCCCGCGGAGCGGGAGCGCAACACCCGGGCGCAGCCCGGGTGTTCG